>NZ_KB893649.1 GCF_000374125.1 Niabella aurantiaca DSM 17617 | reverse complement strand
TATCTCCGATGGCGACATGCTACAGCTTTTAGAAGCGAGTTTTTTTTAAAGGGCACTCAAGCCCCTTAGCATCCAGGAATTTCTCAAACTCCTTGTAAAAATCATCGCATCTAACGAAGATTTCTACTAACTTTATATCTGTCATTAGTTCAGCATTTAGATTGTAGTTTTTGTTTCAATTACAAATTTAAAGCTGAACTTTTGTTTTTAGTACAATATCCAACCCTAATATATTAATAACTAAACGCTTAATTGCCGAACTCACGTTAAGATTAGCTATGATACAGGCGGATGCATCCTGTTGCCGGTCCGATTCGGAATAAAAACAAGCATAACGGCCTCGTAAAAAAGATCCCCGCCGGAGGCGGCGGGGATCGGGGCGGGGTTATTCGTTTCTGCCGTGGCAGTTCTTGTATTTTTTTCCGCTGCCACAGGGGCAAAGGTCGTTGCGTCCGACCTTCGGGCCTACACGGATCGGCTCCTGCTTTACCGGTGGTTCCGAAGGATCGAAGTAGTCCTTTTCATTAGCACCATAATCATCTCCGGCGGCGTCGATCTCGTCCTTATTGATCCGCATTTTGCTGAGATCCGTGCGTTGCTCACGGCCTTCCTTATAGCTGGGCGCCTCTTCCTGTGCCGGAAGGTTGGCCTGTGTAAGGAATGAAATGATGTCCTTATTCAGGCTGGTGGTCATGTTGTTGAATAACTGGAAGGCTTCTACTTTATAGATCACCAGCGGATCTTTCTGTTCCAGGTAGGCCGTTTGTACGCTCTGCTTCAGATCGTCCATAGCGCGCAGGTGCTCCTTCCAGGCATCATCGATTACCGCCAGGGTAATGGATTTCTCCATAGCAGATACCAGTTCGCGGCCTTCGGTGGCAATGGTCTTATCCAGCTGCACCAATACGTTAATGGCTTTGCGGCCATCCACAAACGGTACCACAACGTTTTCAATGTGCGCGCCCTGCGTCTGGCGGATATTCTGGAACACCGGTACCGCCTGCTTTTGTATGGATTGTGTATGTTCTGTATAACGGCTCAGCGATTCTGCGTATAATTTGTCTGCCAGTTTGGTGGCATCGGTCGTGCGGAAGGTTTCTTCATCAATAGAAGTGTCCATTCCAAAATTAACGATGCTCGCCAGCTTGAAGCCTTCAAAGTCTTCCTGCTCCTTAAAGGAGGTACAAAGGCTTTCGGCTACAATAGAGAAGGCGTTGTCGATGTCAAGGGACAGGCGTTCGCCAAACAAGGCATGGTTCCGTTTTTCATAAACGGCATTCCGCTGTTTGTTCATTACATCATCGTATTCCAGCAGCCGCTTACGGATACCAAAGTTGTTTTCCTCTACTTTTTTCTGTGCACGTTGGATGCTGTTGCTGATCATGCTGTGCTGGATCACATCCCCTTCTTTATACCCCATTTTATCCATCATGCTGGCAATGCGCTCACTACCAAACATCCGCATCAGGTCGTCTTCCAGCGATACATAGAACAGGGAGCTTCCGGGATCGCCCTGGCGGCCGGCACGGCCTCTCAGCTGACGGTCTACCCGGCGGCTCTCGTGACGTTCGGTACCGATGATGGCCAGCCCTCCGGACTCTTTTACGCCGGGCCCCAGCTTAATATCTGTACCACGGCCCGCCATATTGGTGGCGATGGTTACGGCACCGGCCAGGCCTGCACCGGCAACGATCTCTGCTTCACGGGCGTGTTGTTTGGCGTTCAGAACATTGTGCGGTATTTTCTTTTGCTGCAGCATACGGCTGAGCAATTCGCTGATCTCTACAGACGTGGTACCCACCAGTACGGGGCGGCCTTCGGTGCGCAGTTTTTCGATTTCGTCGATCACTGCTTTATACTTTTCACGCTTGGTCTTGTACACCATGTCCTGAAGATCTTTCCGTACGATCGGAACATTGGTAGGAATGGTCACTACATCCAGTTTATAGATGCTCCAAAGCTCTGCTGCTTCTGTTTCCGCCGTACCCGTCATTCCCGCAAGCTTGTGATACATCCGGAAGAAGTTTTGCAGGGTAATGGTGGCATAGGTTTGGGTGGCCGCTTCAATTTTTACATTCTCTTTTGCCTCAAGCGCCTGGTGCAGCCCGTCGGAATAACGGCGGCCTTCCATGATACGCCCGGTTTGCTCGTCCACGATTTTGATAGCGCCGTCTACCACTACATATTCGTCGTCTTTTTCAAAAAGCGCGTAGGCTTTCAGCAATTGTTGCACAGAGTGGATGCGATCGGCCTTTTGAGAGTATTCGTTCAACAGGGCCTCTTTTTGTTTCAGCTTCTCTTCAGAAGGGGCGTCGCTTTTCTCCACGTCTGCCAGGGACATACCGATGTCCGGCAATACAAAGAAATCGGCATCTTCCCCTACTTTAGTGATCATTGCCAGGCCCTTTTCTGTAAGATCAACGGAATTGGTTTTTTCGTCGATCCGGAAGAGCAGGTCCTCATCCACGATCTTCATATTGCGCTCCTGTTCCTGCAGGTAATAGTTTTCTGCCTTCTGCATTTTTACCTTTACCCCCGGCTCGCTCAGGAATTTGATCAGCGGGCTGTATTTAGGCAGTCCGCGGAAAGCGCGGTACAGGTGTAATCCCCCGTTCTTGGGATCATCCTCACCCTTTTCGAAAAGCCGTTTGGCCTCATTCAGGTTATTACGGACAATGCGCTCCTGCTCCTGGTACAACTGTTGTACGCGGGGCTTATGGATATGGTATTGCTGTTCGTCGCCTTTATCTACCGGGCCACTGATGATCAGGGGGGTACGGGCATCGTCGATCAATACGCTATCCACCTCATCCACCATGGCGTAATGGTGCTTGCGCTGCACCATTTCCGATGCGTTGTGCACCATGTTATCCCGCAGGTAGTCGAAACCAAATTCGTTGTTGGTACCGTAGGTGATATCCGCGAGGTATGCGTTGCGGCGGGCTTCAGAGTTGGGCTGGTGTTTATCGATACAATCCACACGCAGACCCAGCCACTCAAACACCGGGCCGTTCCATTCCTGGTCACGGCGTGCCAGGTAGTCGTTTACGGTAACGATGTGCACCCCTTCACCAGCCAGCGCGTTCAGGTAGGCCGGCAGGGTAGACACCAGGGTCTTACCCTCACCCGTGGCCATTTCGGAGATCTTACCGGAATGTAAAACGGCACCCCCGATCAGCTGCACATCATAGTGCACCATGTTCCAGGTGATGGTTGCGCCGGCGGCCGTCCAGCTGTTTTTGTAGATCGCATTATCACCATCAATGGTAATGTATCCGGCGGTACGCGCCAGCTGACGGTCGAGTTCGGTGGCGGTGGAAACCAGCTCGGTATTTTCCGTAAAACGGCGGGCCGTTTCTTTTACCACGGCAAAGGCTTCGGGCAGGATCTCCTCCAGCACTTTTTCAATTTCTTTATCACGATCCTTTTTCAGGTCGTCGATCTGCTTGTAAATGGCGTCTTTTTGCAACAGCTCTTCATGCGGAAGCTCGTCGGCCTGACTGTTGAGCGCTGTTACCTTTGCATCAATCTCATTCAGGCGTTCCTGGATGCGCTGGCGGAACTCCTGGGTCTTGTTACGCAGTTCTTCATTGCTAAGTGATTGGTACTGAGCAAAACTCTTGTTGACTTGTTCGATGATAGGGACAAGCTTTTTTACATCTTTTTCCGATTTGCTGCCGCCGAACATTTTAGATAGAAAACCAAACATATAATTATCGCGATATTTTATTAAAAACAGTGATCCTTCAAAAACAGTGCTATATCCTTTTTAAGCCATTTTGACAGCCCGCTGCGGGCGGGGAGCAAAGATACGGAGTTTTAAGGTTTGGGGTTAACGTTTGACGTTCAATGTTTAACGCCCACATGCCGGCCGGTTGGGATTTGTTTTGTACGCGAAGATCTGCTGATCATTTACACATCTTCAAATTTTCAAATTCATCCCAGGTCAATACTCGTATTATCCCCAATGTTCAGGCTCCGGGTTTCGCCTTTTACACTGGTGTCGGAACCAATGACCGAGTGTTCCAGTACAATATCAAACAAATTGGAAAAAGAACCGACAATGGAATTCTTTATGATCGACTGATCCAGGAAGGTATTTTCTCCGAGGGTAACATTGGGCCCGATGATCGAATTGCGGATCACGCATCCGCTTCCGATGCTTACGGGCGGAACAATGACCGTATTCTCAAACAGGGAGGGGTCGGCCGTGGATTTGTATTTTCTCAAAAGCGTGGTATTTGAGCGCAGCAGCGTTTCTTTGTTGCCGGCATCAAACCAGTTATCTACTTTAAATGCTTCAAATTGCACCCCGCTCCGGATCATGCAGTGCAGCGCATCGGTAATATTGAATTCGCCGTGGGTCAACAGTCCTTTGCGGATATTGGAGGCCAGGCACTCAAACAGGACCTCGCTCTCCCGGATCTTGTAAATCCCCACCATCGCCATGTTGGATTTGGGGATATGCGGTTTTTCCACCACAGATTCGATAAACCCTTTCTCATCGATCTCAGCCACACCGAAATCGCGGGGATTGTCCACTTTCCGGATGCCGATCATCGAATGGGCATTGTTGAGTACCGCAGTAACATCATATTCACAGATGGTATCTCCCAATGAGATAAAAACCTCGTCGCCTTCCACGATGTTCCGGGTAAGGTTTACTGCATGACCAATACCGCGACGCTCCTGCTGGCTCACATAGTGTGCCCGGATATCCGGATGATGCTCTTTCACATAATCGGAAATTTTGTCGCCCAGGAAGCCCACAATAAAAATAAACTCATCAATACCCGCTTCTTTCAGCTGATCAATGATAAAACTCAATACGGTTTTACCGGCCAGGGGGATCAATGCCTTGGGCTGGGTATAACTCTGTGGTCTTAATTTTGTTCCGGCTCCCGCTACAGGAATGATGGCCTTCATGTATATAAAATAGTCTTATCGTTTAGTTATAGAAACAGCCTTTTAAGGGAGCAAAACATGCTGGACTGATCAGAAAACCACAAACTAAAGATTAGCAGGGGATTCGGAAAAACGCAAAGCTGTTGCCTGTCAATCATTTAATACTTTCCGCTTCACCGCCTTTCCGGCCCCAAGAATATGCTTTAGTCAGCCCCGGCATTTAACCGTGGCATGCGCCCATATGTACAACTCCATCACAAAAGTGTTATGCCCCGCCTCTTTTTGGTGGGTGAAGGTAAGTATTTTCTTTTGTACGGCAGGAAACAGCACTGGTTGGGACAGGAGGATGAATAAAATGATTCTTACTGCAATTGAAAAACAGTGATCATCAATGCCGGAATGCCCTGAATATACAACAGGCGCCGGAAATGGCCGTTTTAATTAACGATGGCCGTTAAAAATGGTATTCATCTGCTTTTATATTTTATCTTTCAGGAACCGGAACAGAAAATAACTTTGATCCATGGCCAATTATACAATTATCCTGGTGTTGCTGGGGCTGATGGTGCTGCTCAATGTAGTGGCGGAAAAAATAAAGATCGCACCTCCGATTGTGCTGATCGTCGCCGGTATCGGGGTGGGGTTCATCCCATCCATGCCCGTACCCGAGATCGATCCGGAGATTATCTTTTTATTATTTCTGCCGCCGTTGCTCTATGACGCGGCTTTCAATATTCATTTCAAGGATTTCAGGGAAAATATGGGCACGATCAGTGCCCTGGCCATCGGGCTGGTTTTTTTGACCACGGCCGGGGTAGCAGTGCTGTCTTATTATTTAATACCCGGCATGACCTGGCCCCTGGCTTTTGTACTGGGTGCGATCCTGGCGGCAACGGATGCCGTGGCTGCCATCAGCATCACCCGCAACCTTGAATTGCCACGGCACACGGTTACCATACTGGAAGGGGAAAGCCTGATCAACGATGCGTCGGCGCTGGTGGCCTATCGCTTTGCCGTGGCCGCGGTTATGGGCACTACATTTGTCTGGTGGAAAGCCTCGCTGACCTTTATCCTGCTGATGGCCGGCGGTTTCCTGGTAGGGCTGGTACTGGGCAAATTGCTGGCATTTCTATTGCGGTATGTGCGAAAAAGCAGGATGGCTGTGCTGGGGTTTACGCTCCTGGCCCCGTTTACGGCCTACCTGGTTGCGGAGGAGCTTCAGGTTTCAGGGGTCATTGCGGTAGTGATCCTCGGTTTTGGGGTTTCCATGCTGAGTGAACGCCAGTTCTCCCCTGCTTTGCGGGAACAGTCGAAGACCATATGGGAGGTGATCGTGTACCTGCTAAACGGGCTGATCTTTATTTTTATCGGCCTGGAGTTCCCGGTGGTGATCCGCAACATTGATCCCTCGCGGTTCCTTCCTTATATCGGGTACGCGTTCCTCATTACGGTTGTGACCATCCTCATACGGATGATGCGGGTTTTTTCCCAGCGCCGGAGGCTGGAGAAAGGGTTCCGGAACCCCAAGCTCCGGAATTCGCGGCGGGCCGTAACGGAGTCGGCACTGTTAAGTTTCCAGGAAAGCGTCATCATCAGCTGGTCCGGTATGCGGGGGATTGTTTCCCTGGCGATCGCCATCGGGCTGCCGCCGCATTTAAAGGACGGAAGCCCGTTCCCGATGCGGAACGATATCATTTTTATTGCCACGGTGGTGGTCATCATTACCATTCTGGGCCAGGGGCTGCTGCTGCCGGGGATTGTGAAGAATGTTACGCGGAAGGGAACACATCCTCAGCCGGACGGTAGATCCTGATAAGCCGGGTTTACAGCATAATATGTGAATGATATTTTTAACCATGGACGCCGTAATTCGTATTTCCTCTGTGGAATTTACAGAGGAATTTTTTCAGAAGTAAAAGGAATGAATGGCTGGTGCAAATTACCATTGCATTGAATGACGAGGAAGAACCTTCATTTGTGTTAAACGAACCTGCAGGGCAATATTGGGATCGGCTGGATCGGCCCATTGCAGATATGGAAGCGGATGAGGGAACTGTATATATAATGGAAGAATGGGAGCCCCCGGGATGTTAAAAGGAAGTGGGGATGTCCGGTTTTCCCCGGATGCAGTTTTACTGTTTCAACGGTTTAAATCGGGTAATCAAAAGCCGGGTCTTTAAGATTTTTGAACTTATTTCTGAAGTTGTTTAAGCTTTCGTTGATACGCTTCTTTTTGTAAAGAAATGCAGTCCTGAACCTGTTTCAGGACCATTTTGGGTCAACTGTTTTCCATCTGATAGTTGCTGAAAGACCCGTCTGTCTGACCACTCATCCGGGCAGGTGTTGCCAATGACAATCCTAAGGCAAACTGTGCGCGTTTATACTTCAAACTTCTCGTTCTGCAAAAGTTTAAATGATTTCTATGCCTGTTTTGATCATTATTGATCCCCGGTACCAGGTATTTTGCGGGTACGGATTGGCCCTTTCCAACTTTTCAACCTTTAAACTTTTCAACATCCTTTCCGCCCCTTAACTTTGCGCCATGCAACAGGATAATACAGTATTTGACCTTATCAATAAGGAATTAGACCGCCAGCGCAATGGCATCGAGCTGATCGCTTCGGAAAATTTCACCTCGCTACCCGTTATAAAAGCAATGGGAACCGTACTCACCAATAAATATGCGGAAGGCTATCCCGGCAAGCGTTACTACGGGGGGTGCGAAGTAGTGGATGAAATTGAATCCCTGGCGATCGGCCGCCTGAAGAAAATATTTAATCTTGGCTGGGCCAATGTACAGCCGCATAGCGGAGCGCAGGCCAACGCTGCCGTATTTTTTGCAGCGCTGAACCCCGGCGATAAGATCATGGGGCTGAACCTGAGCATGGGCGGGCACCTGACCCACGGCAGCCCGGTGAACTTCAGCGGAAAACACTATCAGGTGATCTCCTACGGGGTTGTAAAGGAAACCGGACTGGTGGATTATGACGACCTGGAGGCGAAGGCCCTGTCTGAAAAACCCAAAATGATCATTTGCGGCGCCTCTGCATACAGCCGCGACTGGGACTATGCCCGCATCCGTGCGGTGGCCGACAAAGTGGGCGCCCTGGTAATGGCAGATATTGCCCACCCGGCCGGATTGATTGCGGCGGGGTTGCTGAATGATCCGTTTGAACACTGTCATATTGTGACCAGCACCACACACAAAACCCTGCGCGGACCCCGTGGCGGTATCATTATGCTGCGCAATGATTTCGAAAATCCCTGGGGCTATAAAGATCCGAAAGGAAATACCCGTACCATGAGCCAGCTATTGGACCTGGCCGTGTTCCCGGGAATGCAGGGCGGACCGCTGGAGCATATTATTGCAGCCAAAGCTGTTGCCTTTGGTGAGATCTTATCCGACGAATGGACCGCTTACGGAAAACAGATCATTGCCAATGCCCGGGCCATGGCCAAAGCCTTTGTAGATAAAGGATATAAGCTGATCAGCGATGGAACGGACAATCACCTGATGCTGATCGACCTCCGGAATAAGAACCTGACCGGGAAAAAAGCGCAGGAAACACTGGATAAAGCCCATATTACATTAAACAAAAACGCCGTGCCGTTTGATGATAAATCGCCGTTTGTGACTTCCGGCATCCGTGTGGGCGTTCCTGCAGTAACCACAAGGGGTATGAAGGAAGCCGATGTAACGCAGGTGGCCGAACTGATCGACAAAGTGCTGATGAACGCAGATGATGAAACAGTGATCACGTCCGTGAAGGAAGAAGTGAAAGCATTTATGCAACAATTTCCATTGTACCCGGAAATAGGTTAAAAGGTTTAAGGTTCATCGTTTGATATTGCTAACCTTGAACTTTAAACATTCAAACTTTAAACATTTCGTATGATCCAAAGAAAACAAACCCTGTGGTTATTATTGTCTGTGATCTGTGCCGGGCTTACATTTAAGTTCCCGTTTTACAATGGTACGGTTACCGGAACCGAAGGATTGGCGGGTGCCGACATGAATGCAGCAAGCAATATCTGGCTGACCCTGCTTACCGGTATTGTTGCGGCACTGGGGTTGATTACTGTTTTTCTTTATAAGAACCGGAAGCTGCAGCTGCAGCTGACCTTTCTGGGACTGGCAGCTTCTGTGGGCCTGATCGCGCTTTATGCCAGCTATATCAAGGCATTTCAAACCGGCGGTATCGCCATCACGGCTATATTGAGCCTGCTGGTGGCAGCAGGGTTCTTTTTTGCCTTAAAAGGTATCCGGCGTGACCAGAAGCTGATCCGGGATCTGGACCGGTTGCGATAAATGAACTCAATAAAACAAACAGGGCGTCCTATTCGGCGCCCTGTTTTATGCGCGATACTTTTCAAATAGTGGCTGTTCCTGTTCTGTATTGGATGCCCACAGTTAGAGCTATTACCAGTCTCCGTCATTTAAAATATTATCCAGGTAATCATTGTCAGGTTTTGTATAAACGCCGGTAAGTATCTCGTAGGCTTGGGCTTTTTGGGTAAAGTATTCAATTGTATGTTGTTGAAATGGTGTTTTTTCTAAAGACGTTTGCATTGGTTTCAAATTTGATATAGCAAGCTACAAAATTTAAATAAGTTCAGCAATAAATTCTTAGATAAGAGCATAACCTATTGTTTTTCAGTTTCCGGCCGTTTCCTCCACAACAAACTTCCATCACCATAGCTCAAAAAACGAAAATCATTTTCCAGGGCATACTTGTAAACCCTTCGCCAGTCATCACCAATAAATGCGGCTACCAGCAGCAGCAGGGTGGAAGAAGGCTGATGGAAATTCGTGACCAGTGCGTCCGCAATCTTAAAAGAATAGCCGGGGGCGATGATGATCTGTGTTTTGGCCAGGAGGTTGGCGGACTGCTTTTCCGACAGATAGCTGATCAGCGCCTGCAAGGCGTCGGCAACGGAGTATTGCTGCAAACTTGCTTCATAGGCTTCCCACTGGCTTACATAGGGCAGTTTGTTATCGAAGCAGTTCTTGTCCCGCAGCAATTTGGCACCCAGCCAGTAAAGGGATTCCAGGGTCCGCAGCGATGTAGTACCCACAGAGAGGAGCGGGTGTCCCTGGTGACCGGCGATCTTCCGGATCAGCCCGGAGGATACCGAAATAAATTCGGCGTGCATCTCATGATCCTTCATGGTACCGGCTTTTACCGGTTTGAATGTACCGGCGCCTACATGCAGGGTCACAAAATCGGTTTGGATATTTTTGGCCTTTAATTTCTGCAGAACATCCTCCGTAAAATGCAACCCGGCGGTTGGTGCGGCAACCGACCCATCGTGCGCGGCGTACACCGTCTGGTACCGTTCTTCATCCTCTTTGCCGGCGGTCCTTTTTATATAAGGCGGCAGTGGGATCTGGCCTGTCAGGTGCAGGATCTCGGCAAAACTAAACGCCGCCGGCGTCCAGCTCAGCTCAATGAGAAAGCTGTCGCTGCGCTTCTCTATAAAACGTGCTTCAAGAGTGGTTGTTCCGTGTTGCCCGGTGACCGGAAGCGTCAGCACCTGTCCGTTCTTCCATTTGGAGGCGCCGCCGATCAGGCAAAGCCACCGTACTCTTCCCTGCTGCGCCATTGCCGTGGTGATATCGGCGTAGCTTTCGTGCGGCTCCAGGCAAAAGATCTCGATCTGTCCGCCGGTAGGCTTTTTGAACAGGAGCCGGGCTTCTACCACCTTGGTGTTGTTAAAGACCATCATGGCATCGGCCGGGAGGTGCCGGTCAATATCATGGTAGGTGTCACTGGTGATCACGCCTTCTTTATACAGAAGTAATTTTGATGCGTCCCTGCAGGGCAATGGGAAATAGGCGATCCTCTCCTCGGGAAGCTCGTACGTAAAATCGGAAATATTCAGGTCTTCAGGATGCAAAATGAAAACGGGTTTAAAAATAAAGGGCAAGTTACTTTGTTTTATCGGCAGATCTGTCAGGGTTTAAAAATCTGAGAGGTCTGCCGAACCATTTAAAACTCTTTTTCGCCCATTTCGCTCTGCGGAAGATTGATCTTCCGGTTGCGGCGCGAGAGGTTAAAGCCCATCGACAACTGGAATTGATCGGGTTCATAAATATAGTTGGTGGTCGTATAAAAATCTGTTCCATAGGTGGTAATGCGCTGCCGGTTCGACTCTTTCATTCCCGCATCTATATTTAACCACTGCAGCTGAAAATACCAGCGTTTGTCTTTGGTGGTTTTTTTAACGGTGAAATGGGGGGTTAAGAAACGGCTGTCCTCACCCTGGGCGGTTACCCGCTCCGACAGGTAGTTAACGCTCAACTGCAACAGCCAGTTGGCCGGAAGCGTAAAGCTCTGACTGGTGTTGACCGAATAGACCCAGCTGCTGTTGGATATGGGGATCGTGCCGCCGAAGATTGCTCCATCGATCTTATATTTATAAACATTGCCTCCCAGCACACACTGCCACCAGGAGGTTACAGCAATGCTGAGGTTGGTTTCAAGACCGGTTTGGAGTGCTTCCCCGGCATTCGTGAATACCCGGTTAAGAATGGTGTCGTTATATACTTTGTTTACCCGTTGTATGGGATTTTTGATCCGCTGATGATACAGGGTTAGGAAAAATGAGCCGCCCGGAAGTTTTTGTTCCCATCCCAGCTCATAAGTACCGGTCAGCTCCGGTAACAGGTTCGGATCGCCCTGCTCCAGCGTTTCGGAATGTTCCCGTTCGGGGAAGGGGTTCAATTCATAGTTGTTGGTACGTTTGATCCGGCGGTTATAACCGGCTTTGAGTGTAGAAAGATCTGTGAGCGCGTAGCGGAACTGCGCGGAAGGAAAGAAATTATTAAGGATCAGATGCTGTTTTTCTTCTTCCCTCGAAAAACGCAGCTCCCTTTCGGAGTACTCCAGGCGCGCGCCCAGGTTGTAATTCAGTTTACGGGCTTGCCCATTCAGCTGGAGATAGCCTGCATGGATCCGGTTGTTGGTTTTCACCCGGCTCGTAAATTCAGGATCGATCACATAATCCGGGGTGCCCAATACCTTTGTATAATAGGTAAAATTGCCATCCTGTACATCGTAGCGGAACTGATATCCTCCCTGCAGGGTATGCTGCGCGCTCAGCTTCTGCGTATAGTCGGCCTTTATACGATACGCGTCCAGCGGATTGGTATTGGGGTTGTGGGTAAACTGTATCGTGTCGGAAGTATTCGGATAATACAGGTTGCGGTTATAGGTATTGCCGGAAAGACCCGCATGCTCATAGAGCGCGGAAACCGCCAGGCTGGAGGCTTTACTGAACCGGTGGGTATAATCCAGGTTTGCGAGGCTGAACAGCCCTTCTTTTTCCTGGGTGTTGGCATTGTAGTAGATAAAGGGCGCAAACACTTCTCCGGTTTGGATCTGTTGCCGGTAATTGTTGTAGAGCAGGTCGGCCTCACGCGACTGGAATTTCTTACCGATGTAAAATCCGGCGCTGACCAGGTTACTGGCATTGGCCTGGTAGCTGGCAGCCAGCCGCCCTCCGTAATTGTAGCGCTTAAAACTGCGCTCGCCGGTTGAGGGAAAGACGGTTTTAACGCCATTCCGGATGGTATAAACGTCCCCTTCCCGGTACCCGGCAATATCATTCCGCAGGTAGTTCAGTCCCCCGCTCACATCCCATTTGTTTTTGCGGTAGCCGGCGCTGATATCCGCTCCGTACCGCTGCGGGTGACGGGCATTGTCAAAATCGTTTACCGGGGGGAGCCCATACATGATACCGGACTGAAGCATCCATCCGTCTTCCACACCGGTTTTTGTGATGATATTAATGATGCCGGCTTTTCCGTCGGCATCATAGGCTGCGGAGGGGCTGGTGATGATCTCAACGTTTTCAATAGCCGAGGCCGGCAGCTGCCCTAAAACCGCGGCCGGGTCGCCCTGGGTGGGTTTCCCATTGATGAGTACCAGGAAACTGGAAGATCCCCTGAAGCTGATGGTGCCCGTTGCATTCACCGAAACCGATGGCAGGTTCCGGATCACATCGATGCCGGTTCCGGAGGCGGCATTGCCAAACTGGCCGGCATTGTACACCTGCCGGTCGACTTTAAAGGACACCGGTGGTTTTTTCCCCTGCACCACAATCGCTTCCAATGAAGTGGCGGCGCTTTGCAGGTAAAGGGTGCCCAGGTCGGCCGCAGACAAGGGGGAAGACAATACTACTATCCGGGGCCGGTACCCGCTGTAAGAAATAAGGAGGGTGGGCCGGCGGGCTTCTGCCGGAACCCGGATCACAAACGTTCCGTTCCTTCCGGAGGTAACAGCAACTCCCGCATGCGTATGGTCATAAAAAGTAATGGAAGCGGCCGGCAGGGGGGCCTGCGTAGCACTGTCTGCCACCGTGCCGGAGATCGTCAACTGCTGCGCGTTTAGCTGAAAATAGAAACCGAAGGACAGCAGCAGTCCCAAATATTTTTTCATTTTTTTTATAGATCTTTTGAGGGTACCGGATCAATATAAGCCGTAAATATAATAAAAAGCCGGCATCGCAGCGGGCAATGAAGAGCCGGCGGGGCAAAAAGATCGTTTCACGGTTTTTCCGGTTTTCATTGCTGCTGGTTTGAAGATGGGCGCCCTTAAAATGTGTATCCGCTTAAATGGTTTGCGGAAACACTATGGCTGTGGGGTAAAAAACAGGTCTGTCACCATAAATGTAGCACGGATAAGCCTTTGAGGCTAAAAAGACCGGATCTTTTGATAGCGAACAAAGCGCAGCGCGCCGCAGATCATTGTAACAAGCACTCCCGGGAACCTGCTCTTAGCCGCAGCGCGGCAGGAATCTTTTTGGGGAAGCCTTATATTACCGGTGCACTGCCCGTCCGAACGGATCAGGGGCGATACCTCCATTCATCTTGTGTTCGTTGCTGATAGGAACAACGCTGCGATGCAGCTTTTGCCGTTGACCCCAAATGCTTAAAATTAACCAGACGCGTATGGGGGAAATACAAACTATGGCAGGCGCTATAATGTCCCCACTGACCGGATAATAAGTTTATACAGATCATTTGATACCGGTTCATTATTATGCGCCGCGCCGGATGAGAAAAAAGTTTTGTATTTTCATTGTCCGGGCCTTTGCGGGATGTTTTGTCCATTATCAAAAGCCGGCTATGAAGCAAAAGATCTAGGTAAGTGCGGGGCTGCCGGTAGTTATTAAGGTAGGATACCCGCGGTGTTTATGCCCGGAACAGTTTTATAACGGACATCCATTCAGTAATGATACCCCGGCAATGAGCCAGGGGTTACGGCAAAAAAAGGCGCAACTACCTTTGTGCTCCGCACCGTTGCCAAGGAGCTGGTGACGGAGGCGCTGTTATCTGCTTACAACGATGTCATGAGACCAAAGAAGTAGCATCCTGTTCCCGGACTTCAGGGCCCCGGATATCCATTCAAAATCAACTGGATATAAAAAAGGCCTGCCCTGGAAAGAGCTGGCCGTTGCTAACCTATGAAAAACACTGGCGTAAAGGTACGAAAATTTTCATATATAAATATTTTTTTTATTAAAGGACCTGGTTTTTTTGGATCTGTTTTTCGATCGGGTGTTTTTGCGCAGTAAGCAAAGCGCACGGAAAAGCTTTTCGGATCGGGCGGTTGTACACAAATGCAGGTGGGCTACACATTAAAAAATAAATGATGCGGATATGGTCGTTACATCCCCGGTACCTGGATGCAAAAGGAATGGTTGCGTTGTGGAGGGAAGCGCTGCTTGCAAAGCATGTTTTGGAAGGGAAAACGAAAGGATACAAAAATCATCCGCAGCTTAACCGGTTTAAAAGATTAAAGAGGCCTGTAGCTGCTATGAACGCCTACCTGGCAGTGATATATGAAGAAGCGGTGCGCAGGGGGTATCACTTTGATAAAACAAAGATCGGCGGGGACCTTTCCAGGACGCGGCTAAAGGTGCACAGCGGTCAGCTGGAGTATGAATTTCAGCACCTGTTAAAAAAGCTGCAGGTGCGGGATGTAGAAAAATTTACGGAGAACCGGAAGCTCGCAAACATAGAAGCGCATGGCTTGTTTGATGTGGTGCAAGGCCCGGTTGAAGACTGGGAGATCCTTTAACGGGTAAAGTACGCCTGATCACTGAGCTTAGCGCGTATGCTGCAGGAACAAGATACACAAAAAGCTGTTCATGCATGATGGGCCAGGGAAAAAATGTTTCATCTTTCCCCGGCTCCGGGTAACCTTTGGTTTTGCACAGGAACAGTGGTCTTATTGGTTTAGCAGGATGGTCCTTTCTATGGCGATCTGCTCCAGAAAATATTCGTCGTGCGATACAACGATTAGTGTGCCCCGGTACTGGTTGATCGCGGCCGTCAGAATCCCGATATTCTGCAGATCCAGGTTATTGGTAGGCTCGTCTAAAATAATAATGTCCGGATACCTGCTGCCCATGGTAAGGCAGCAAAGCATCAGCCGCATTCTTTCTCCCCCGCTCAGGGTGCTGCACGGTTTGTTCCAGTATTCGGGGGGAAACAAAAACCGGTTCAGCCGGATCTTTACTTCATGTTCCTGTAATGCTGCAGCATTGGATCGTTGTGCCTGCTCGTACACACTCCGGTTGTGATTAACGGGAGAGTAGTCCTGGTCAATATAAACAGACTGGCATTCTGCCCGGTACACGGTACCGCTTTGCGGATGCCGTTCTCCGGTGATCAGCCGGATCAGCGTGGTCTTGCCGGCACCGTTTGGCCCTTTTAACGCAACGCGCTCCCCGCTGTTGATCTGGAAGGTCAGCGGTGCAGGCCACAGGGGATGCGCATGGTAACGGTAGTTGACTGCCGTGGCGGCAAAGAGGATCTTCCCTTTGTGTAAGACGGAATGCTCCAGACCAAATTTCATTTGATCAATATCCGGAAGAGAGGAGCGTAACTCCCGCAGTTCCTGAGAGATGCCCTCCACCTTTTCAGCGTGCATGCTTTTGGCCTTTGAAGTGCTAAGCTCGGCTTTGTTCTGGAGGGTGTTCATCATAATGCGGGCGACGCCGGATTTTTCCTGTTTGTTTTTGCCCCGCGCATCCAGTTTTTGCTGACGTTCCATCGTTTCCCGCTCTTTCTCTTTTGCTTTCCGGAGGGCTTTTTCTTTGCTTTGTATATCCTGGCTCAGCGCCTGTTGCCCGGCCTGTTTTTGCGCAGCATAAAAATCATAATTGCCGCCATAAATGGAGATCCCCCTTTTGTCCAGCTCGCAAATAGTGCCCAGGAGGTTCAGTAGCTTCCGGTCGTGGCTAACGAGGATCAGGGTGGCGGTTGTGGATTGAATAAAGCGGTACAACAGCTGCCGGCCGGCAGTATCCAGGTGGTTACTCGGTTCATCCAGCAAAATGATCCCGGCCTGATGAATGCTCATGCCTGCCAGGAATACCTTCGTTTTTTCCCCGCCGCTTAATGTGTCCATGTATTGGGAGAGGTCCAGGTTGCCCAGTTGCCAGTAATGGAGTGCCTCGTTGCATCGCTCTTCAATGGTCCAGTCATCCTCCAGTGCTGCGAACTGCGCTTCCGAAGTGTCTCCGTTCAGGATCGCCTTCAGGGCGTTCCTTTTATTTTCGATACCCAATGCCTGCGCGATGGTAAAGTGGTTGTACTGTCCGAATGCCTGGGGTATATAATATGGCGTAACAGCTGAATCTATACGTCCACCCGATGGCTGCAACCTGCCCGCCAGGATCCGGAGCAGGGTCGATTTTCCCGCGCCGTTATTGCCGACCAGGGCTATTTTATCGTGCCGGTTCACGGTAAGATGAAGATTATGGAACAGCGGTTCTTTGTCGGGATGGATATAGGACAGATTCTGAAGTGTCAGCATGTTTCTTTCTTTAAGGATGAAATAAAGTAATAACGCCGGAGGGGCATTGTTCCTGTTGTCTTAAAAGAAAGAATCGATTACATGCGCTTTTTGAAGAATGACTGGTGAGGTGCAAAGATACGGATTTATGTATAGTTCCCGATTTTGCCTATTTTTATAAACACAGATCCGCATATATGGCAAAACTTTCCAGGCAACAATTGTGGGGCAGCTATTCCGGCATCATTTTACTGCTGGCCGGCATGCTGGCGGGAGGAATCATCGGCGTTTTCTTTCCCCGGTCCGTGGTGGTGCTGAAACCGCTGGGAGATGTATTTCTGAACCTGCTTTTTGTTACGGTGGTACCGTTGGTTTTTTTTGCCATTGCTGTAGCGGTAGCCGCCATTGAGCAAAAGAACAAACTCGGGCGTGTGCTGGCGGCGATGGCAATGACCTTTTTAGTCTTTGTTTTGCTGGCGGCGCTTTTCACCATTGTAATGGCAGGCCTGTTTCCAACGGCAACGCCCCTGGCAGCAGGGAATGGCCTGGCAACGCTTTCTGAAGGCGATCATAAGACCTGGGGTGAGCGGCTGGTTTCTTTTTTTACGGTGGGCGAGTTTTACCAGTTGCTGTCACGGCAAAACATGCTGGCGCTGCTGGTATTTTCCCTGTTGCTGGGTACGGCCGTCCGTAGGTCAGGGCCGGTGGCAAAGCCTTTTTATGATTTTTTGGTAGCAGCCAATGAAGTAATGAAGAGCCTGCTGCTGCTGATTATGAAGGGCGCGCCCGTGGGGCTGGGCGCCTATATTGCCTACCAGGCGGCTGACCTTGGGCCGCAGTTGTTTGGTTTTTATGCAAAACCGATGGCTTTGTACTACGGAACCGGTATCCTGTATTTTTTTATCTTTTTTACCCTGTATGCTTTTGCTGCCAATGGCCGTAAAGGCGTACGCCTTTTCTGGAAAAACAATATTGTTCCATCACTTACTGCGGTAAGCACCTGCAGCAGCCTGGCCACCATACCGGCGAACCTGGTTGCAGCAGACCGTATCGGTATTCCGTCGTCCATCGCCAATGTGGTGATCCCGGTGGGCACCACGTTGCACAAGAATGGTTCATCAATTTCGGCTATTGTAAAGATTTATGTGGTGTTTCAAATGCTGGGCTGGAATTTTTTTGATGCCCATAATCTCTTGCTGGCATTGGGGATCACCGTGTTGTGCAGTATGGTAGAGGGCGGCATCCCGAATGGCGGATACATTGGCGAGCTGCTCATGATCTCCGCCTATAATCTGCCAAAAGAAGCAGTACCGGCGGTCATGATCATTGGCACACTTGTGGATCCCCTGGCTACCGTCCTCAATGCAACCGGCAATACCGTAGCCGCAATGGTAGTGACAAGGATCACGGGGGCTAAGTTCAGGATTTAACGTTCCGGGATCCGGACGCATTTAACGTTTCACGTTTGAGGTTGGGGGCCGTCTTGAACGCTCGATGCTGGTTGTTGTTTCAGGTTTGAAGTTTAATGCGTAACGTTGGCTTTGGCTGGATACTCAAGGCTCATTTCGCGCAGCGAACACAATACTTTTTGGCTATCCGCTGAACCTGATTTTCTGGTGGTGTTTAGAATTTGTTTCTTGTCATTTGAATTTTAGTATTTAAATTCCCGGTCCTATCTTAGCGGATATGAACCGTAAGACCTTTGTACAATCATCACTGGCTCTGCTGGCAGCAACAGGTGTCCCTGCGGCGGTGGTCAATGCCCGTCTGCCCGGAGCAGATATTAAAGAAACCATTCCACCCTACCTGAAACCCGGTGATATGATCGGGATTACATCGCCCGCCGGCTTTATATTGCGTGAAGGCATCATCCCTGCGGCCACCCTGATGCAGCAATGGGGGTTTAAGATACGCGTGGGCTATACCATCGGGAAGCGCGATTTTACCTTTGGCGGAACAGATGCCGAGCGAAGGGATGATCTTCAAAAAATGCTGGATGACCCGGATGTGAAGGCCATCATGTGTGCCCGTGGCGGTTACGGATCGGTGCGGATCGTGGACGAGCTGAACTGGAGCCGGTTTAAAACAGATCCCAAATGGCTCATCGGATTCAGCGATATTACCGTATTGCATGCGCATATCAGCAGGAATTTTGGGATTGCTTCTATTCATTCCAAAATGTGCAACAGCTTTCCGGATGTCTGGGACACCGCGGATCCCCTGCAAAAAGATACGATCGAATCGATACGGAAAGCGCTCACCGGGCAACCGATGAGCTATACTGCCGAGGCTTTTAATAAACTGAACCGGCCCGGAAACGCAACCGGGATATTGGTGGGCGGAAACCTGAAAACCCTGGAGAGCCTGGCGGGTTCTGCATCGGACATCGATACCCGGGGAAAGATCCTCTTTGTGGAAGATACGGGGGAGTATTTATACAGTATCGACCGCATGTTCTGGAACCTGAAAAGAACCGGCAAATTATCCGGACTGGCCGGGCTCATCGTTGGTGGAATGAAGATCAAGCAGGACCCCGTAGATGAGCAATTTGGGAAAAATATTTATGACATCGTCCTGGAAAAGATAAAAGACCATAGCTACCCGGTTTGTTTCGATTTTCCCGTAGGCCACCAGGTCAACAATTATGCGTTGCGCTGCGGTATGAAGCACCGGCTGGCCGTTGGTACGGACGGAGCCACATTAACCAGTATATAAATAAAAACAGGATGCGGGTACAATTACCTCCCTCACTAAAAAAAGGCGATACCGTCGGCATTGTGTGCCCGGCGGGATATATGGATGCAGCTAAGGCTGCGGAATGCATACGCGTATTGAAACAGTGGGGTTTTAACGTCAGGACCGGGGATACCCTGGGGGGAGCTTCGGACAATTATTTTTCAGGAACGGATGAAGAACGCCTGCAAGATCTGCAGCGGATGCTGGATGACGACGGGATACAGGCGGTGCTTTGCGGCCGCGGCGGGTATGGTACCGGCCGCATTATTGACCGGATCAGTTTTAAGAAATTCCGCCGCCGCCCCAAGTGGGTGATCGGCTACAGCGATATTACGATCTTCCACAATCATGTGTACCGCAATTTCGGCATTGCCGGGCTGCATGCTCCTATGGCCGCGGCATTTAACGATAACGGCTATAAGAACCGGTATGTACGGTCACTGCGCCAGGCCCTGGGCGGGGAAAAGGCCTGTTACACGGTACTCCGGACCCGCTACAACCGGCGGGGTACGGCAGAGGGACCGTTGGTGGGAGGGAACCTGTCGCTGCTGGTGAATGCCATCGGCACAAGGTCCGATATGCAGCCAAAAGGCAAGATCCTGTTTGTGGAAGACATCGGGGAACAGAAATACAATATCGACCGCATGTGGTGCCAGATGAAACGCAGCGGGAAATTAAGCCAGCTCGCAGGGCTGATCATTGGCAGATTTACCGACCTGCAGGACACCACGCGTCCTTTTGGAGAAGACATTAAAGACCTGCTTTGGGATCGGGTGAAAGAATACGATTACCCGGTTTGTTTTGATTTTCCGGTGAGCCATGACAAAGAAAATTATGCATTAAAAGTAGGTGGTAATTACCGGCTTACTGTTGATAAAAAAGTATTGCTGGAAGAAAGATAGGCCGGGGCCACAAAACCGTGCGACGCAAAGCAATACGAAGCAGGAACCCGCTTTGCATGACCGGGTATCCTGGTGCATTCGTAGCGTTTGGGTCTTACCTGCGCTGCTGCACAGTGTAGAAAATCACCCCCCCTTTCGCCTTTCTGGGGTTTAAATATTATCGATAGAATCAATAAATTTCATATTTTTATCGATAAATACGATAATTATGACCTTACAGCAGCTGGAATACATTATTGCGGTAGATGTGCACCGGAATTTTATAAAGGCCGCAGACGCCTGCTACATCACCCAGCCCACATTGAGCATGCAGATACAGAAACTGGAGGAAGAACTGGGGGTGAAGGTCTTTGACCGCAGCAAATTACCGGTAGTGCCTACGTCTGTAGGGCAAGGCATCCTGGAGCATGCCCGGCGCGTTTTGCATGCCCGCAATGAACTGAACCGCTATATTGAAGATCAGCGGGGAAAGATTTCCGGTCAATTGCGCATCGGGATCATTCCCACACTGGCGCCCTACCTGCTTCCCGTTTTTGTACCGGCGTTTATAAAAAAGTACCCGGAAATAAAATTGATCATCCATGAGCTGAAAACGGAGCAGATCGTGGAATATTTAAAGGAAGAAAAGATCGACGCCGGCATCCTGGTAACGCCCCTGGACGAAGGAGGCATTACGGAGCATGTTTTATTTTATGAGGAGCTGATGGTATTCACCTCCCGTAAGAACCGGGCATTTGAGAAGCAGTATATCCTGCCGAAGGACATTGATACCAGCAAGCTCTGGCTGCTGGAGGAAGGGCACTGCTTCCGGTCGCAGATCCTTTCCATCTGCGAACTGCAAAAACAAAGCAAAGAACATTCCGGACTGGAGTATGAAGCCGGGAGCCTGGAAACGCTGAAACGGATGGTAGAGATCAGCGACGGTGTTACCATTGTGCCGGAGTTGCTGACCCTCCAGATGCCCAGAAGCCAGCAGCAACTGATCCGGCATTTTAAAAAACCCGTACCCGTGCGCGAAGTAAGTCTTGCAGTGCACCGTCATTTCCTGAAAGAAAAACTGGTAAAGGCCCTCCGGGAAGAGATCCTGCTGGCGGTGCCCGAGCAGTTGAAGAAAAAACCTTCTCCCAATGTGATCCCGATCGGGTGAGGCATTGGCCTTGGAGAATTTGAAAATGTGGGAATGAAGATGCCGTTCCTTTCCCCTTCGTGGAATGTCAAATATTGAATAAAAAACTTTAAATGTAAAAGTAAAGATGTTGTTGCTCAATAGTCTTACTCCTGTAAAGGTCATAAGAGCTGGAAATTGAGCGTCCCACACTAGGCAGAAACGAAAATCCAACCCGCCACGGCGCGCACGCCTGGAACAGTGAATAGTCAATAGTGAATAGTCAATGGATCATTGAACACAGAACCGGAGCTGAAACCTGAAACCTGAAACAAATTACTCGGGATCCTGGATCCGGTTCAGCTTTACGCTGGTAAGCGGCGCCACGATCAGCGGGAACTTTTCTACGGTCACATTGGAGAGATCCAGCCCGAAACCTTTCTCCTCGGAAAGGCTGATCTGTTTGATGAGGAAATGCAGTTTCATAGTGATCTTTTCCATAAATGGCAGATCATTATCCGGGCTAAGGTATTTTTCCATCACCATAAACTGGAAATCCCCGACCGTGTTGCTGCTGGCCAGGCTTTCGTAGCGGCTGATGATGTTTACCTCGTTGTTGACCACAAGGTCTTCCACGACTTTTTTGAACATGATATTGATCCGGGGTTGTATGCGGAAACCCAGCCGGAAGTCGATACGGATGATGTCGTTGGGAATGATATGCTCTACTTTGTACTCCGCGGTATATGGATCATCCAGGGTATCCACGTGTACAAACCAGTAGATATCGGCCCGCTTGGGCTTTTTATTCAGGATGGAGTAAATGATCTTGTGCTCGATCTCCCGGGGGTTGTCGGCACTGGTAAGATAGATCAGGTGTGTGGCGTATTTTGCAATAGAGCGGTCCGCACTGAGCTCCTGCATTTTCGGAATATAATGTTCCATACGAACAAATTCCACATAACGGTTCTTGATCTTGCGGGCGCGGAACCAGACATACATTACGAGGAACATCAGGCCACCGATCATGACGGTAATATACCCGCCGTGCACAAACTTTGCCAGCAGGGCTATGAGGTATGCGATTTCGATGATGAGATAGCAGGAAATAAATACATATACCCAAAGCGGCTTAACCCGTTTGAGCACAAGGTAATTGGCAAAAAGAATGGTAGTGGTCAGCATCGTTACAATAATGGCCAGCCCGTAAGCAGCCTCCATACGCGAGGATTGCTGAAAATAAAGGACCACCCCTACGCAGCCCACAAACATCAGCGTGTTGATGGCAGGGATAAACAACTGGCCTTTTGCCTCGGATGGGTATCTTATTTTTACCTTGGGCCAGAGGTTCAAACGCATCGCTTCGCTGATAAGGGTATAGGCGCCGGAAACCATCGCCTGGCTGGCAATGATGGCAGCGGTAGTGGCAATGATCACCCCCGGTACGATAAACCATTCGGGCATCAGGTTGAAAAAGGCATTAATGCCCAGTGTTTTTTTAACCGACTCGGTAACGGTAAGCCCGCTATGGTGCGACAGCAAATAAGCCCCCTGCCCAAAATAGTTCAGCAGAAGGCAAAGTTTTACATACATCCAGGAAACGCGGATGTTTTCCCGGCCGCAGTGCCCCAGGTCGCTATAGAGCGCCTCGGCTCCCGTGGTACATAGGAATACTGCCCCCAGCAGCCAGAACCCGTGCGGGTACCGGATCAGGAAGTCAATGGCATAGTGCGGACTGAGCGCCCGGAATATAGAAACGTCGTCAAAAAGATGGATAATACCAAAAATGGCCAGCATGGTGAACCAGAGGAACATTACGGGGCCGAATATTTTACCGATGGAAGCCGTTCCGAATTGCTGCAGGAAGAAGAACGCGCACAGGATACAGAGAACAATAAGAACAACAGTGTTGGTAGACATATGCCGGAGCGAAGGCAGGATGGATAACCCTTCAACGGCGGAGGTTATGGTCATTGGGGGGGTGATGATCCCGTCGGCGATCATTGCCGCGCCGCCGATCATGGCGGGTAGGACCAGCCATTTTCGTCGCCGCCGGACCAGGGCAAACAGGGCGAACGTACCGCCCTCCCCCCGGTTGTCGGCCCTTAAAATGAGCACCACGTATTTGATGGTGGTTTGCAGCGTCAGGGTCCAGATGATGCAGGACAGGGACCCGATTACAAGCAGCTCGTTCACCTCCCGGTTCCCGATGATCGCGTTAAACACATACAGCGGGGAAGTGCCAATGTCCCCATAAATAATTCCCAACGCAACCAGCAGGCCGGCGGCCGTCATTTTGTTTGTCGAAGCTTTCACTTGGTATGAGTCCTTTTATTCTGCAATTAAGCAGCAAAGTTTAAACAAAGATTAATAAAGAAAAAACTTATTTTATTACCGCCTTTCACTATATTTTTCCCCTGGTAACAGGCTTTGTTAAAAGCTGACAGGGTATGAAAAGAAAGCTGTAACTTTATGATCGAATATTTAAAAGAGTTATGAAAAAGTTGATTTTTAGTCTGTTACTACTTAGTTTCAGCCTTATTAACGTTGCAAACGCACAAAGTATTGTGTACGCCGATGTAAATAAGGCCGACGTGCAACGGATGAATTTTGAAATCATAGGGAAACTGGCCAATAACTATCTTATCTATAAAGAGGTAAAGGGAAATCACCAGATCAATGTTTTTAATGAGAACATGCAATTGCTGGAATCGGTTCCGGTTACCATGCTTCCCAAAAAGGGAGACCTGCTGGATCTGACCTTTTATCCGTTCCATAACTACGCCTTCCTGCTTTACCAGTTTCAAAAGGGAAACACGGTCTTCTGTAATGCAGTGAGGATCGAGGCCAACGGAAAGATCCTCGGCGAGCCGGTGACGCTGGACACAACGATCATAGCCTATAAGGCAGACCGGAAGATCAACAGCTCGGTAAAAAGCAGTGATGGCAACAAGATCCTGTTGTTCAAGATCAATAAAAAAGATCCGGCCCATCATGTTTTTAAAACCCGGCTATACGACGGCGAGCTCAACCTGATCAAAGAAAGCCGTTATACCGTTTCCATGGATAAAGGAGGCCATTTCCTCAATGGGTACAGCCTGGCCAACAACGGGGATTTTGCATTTATAAAATACAACCGTCTCAATAGCGGAAACATACAGGATGCCTCACTTATTGTAAAACCCGAGAACAGCGATATCTATAAAGAATATCCGCTCTCCGTAAGCGATCTGTTCCTGGATGATATCAAGCTCAAAGTGGATGAAGAAAATAACCGCTATTTGATGAGCTCCTTTTATGCCAAACAAAAAAGAGGGAATATTGCCGGTATTTACAATTATGCGCTGAGCCTGGACGAAAAGGAGAAATTATTTGAAACCATTACTCCCTTTAATGATGACCTGAGAAAAAAAGTAGGTGGTAAAAGAGGAAGCAAAACAGCATTTAACGACCTGTTCATAAACAGCATCATCATTCACCAGAACGGCGGCTTCTCCATAGGTGCGGAAGCACTTTATACCACCAATGCCGGCGGAATGTGGGACCGGTGGAATTATTGGGGCGGCCCTTATGGTTTTTATAGCCCCTATGGCTTTTACGGAGGCTGGGGGGGATGGGGTCCCTGGGGCGGGGGATACTGGTCGCCCTACTATTATTATTCCCCGTTCTTTTACAGGAGCTACTGGTGGGGAACCGGATATGGGTACGGATCCGAGCAATACCATGCCGGCAATATCGGTGTGTTCTCATTTGACAGGGAAGGGAACCGGACTACGGAAAACATCATTTTTAAGCATCAATCGGAAGACCGGACGGATGGTACCATTTCCTATCAGGTATTGCTGAACGGCAGCGAGATGCATTTTGTGCTGAACCACTCCGGCAAGATCTCCGACCTCGATGATGTGATCATTACCGAAGACGGGCAGATGACCGAGACGGAGCCAATAGAAGCGAAGGATAAGTATGTAGATTTTATGCCCCGGTATGGAAAGCAAGTGGGCCCCGGCAGCATGATCATTCCCTATTTATATAAAAAGAACATCTCTTTTGCGAAGGTTAACTTCTAAGCCGGCTACATAAACGGACCGGAACTTGTTTCAAATATGACTGACTGTTGTGATTGGAGTTTTTAAACAAAAGAACCCGGGAAATCTTATTATGATTTTCATGCTGGGGCTGTTGCTGAAATTGCCCTGGCTGCTGCTGCCCGCTGCGCAAAGCAACAGGCATTTGGTGGCCCGCCCACAGGATGGGTTTCTTTACGACCGGTTGCTCCGGTTCCTGGAGCCTGTAACATCGGTGTTCCCTTCTTTTTTTGCCATTGCTGCCTTTCTTCTTTTGTTCTGGCAGGCGTACCTCCTTACCAATTTTATCAACAACCAGCGACTGGTGAACCGGGCGAATTATCTGCCGGGCATGGCGTTAATGCTGGTCTCCTCTTTTATTCCTGAGTTTAATTATCTATCGGCTCCGCTGATTGTTTCCTTCCTGTTCCTGCTGGCATTTATCTTTATTTTCAGGGCACATAGTCATCCCGACGCCAGGGCCCTTATCTTTAATTGCGGCCTGGTGCTGGGTGGCGCTACCATGTTTTTTCAACCCGCGGTATTTTTTCTTGTTTGGGGCTTCCTGGCATTGGCCATGCTGAGGCCGTTCCGGGTGAACGAATGGTTATTGCTGGTGTTTGGATTTCTGACGCCCTATTATTTTTACCTGATTTATCTGTTTTTAACGGATCAATGGGCAACCGTATATACCCTCCTGGAGCCATTTTCTGTAGGGATCAGCCTGAAAAAGCAGCAGCTTTGGTTCGCCGGAGCCCTGTTCCTCACGATCCTGCCATTGCTGGCGGGCATTTATTCGATCAATGCACTTTCTTCAAAAATGCTGATCCAGGTGCGTAAGGGGTGGATATTGTTCCTGCTTTATTTTGTGGTATCAGTAGCGATCGCGTTTGTGAATCCGGGCCCGGCTTTTACAAATTGGGTGCTGATCCTGGCTCCTTGCGCAGCAGTGCATGGTTTTGGTTATCAGAACAGTGAAGTGCGGCTTTACCCGCTGATCGCTTTTTGGTTAACAGTGGGGTATATCATAATGATCGAAATTGCGGGGTACCGGTAAACGGGAGGGGTGAGGTTTTTTGTTTGGGGTTTGACATTTTCAGGTTTGATGTTCCGGTAACGGATGTCCGGCCCCAGAACGCTGATAGCCGGGCCCTGCTCTCAGATCTCAGCGCTCAAATCTGGATTCTCGTCCTCAAAATCCCCCGGCTTTGGTTATCTTTGCACCTTGGTTGAACCATAAATCAATAATACGCATGAAATTTGGAGTAGTTGTATTCCCCGGATCCAATTGCGACCGGGATATGTTGGACGCTTTACAATATGATCTGAACCAGGAAGTAGTTCCGCTTTGGCACAAAAGTGAAGATATCAGTGCATTTACCACGGAGGACTGCATCGTTTTACCAGGCGGTTTTTCTTATGGTGATTATCTGCGGTGCGGCGCTATTGCCCGCTTCAGCCCCATTATGAAACAGGTGATTGCATTTGCAAACGACGGAGGAAAAGTATATGGGGTATGCAACGGGTTTCAGATCCTCTGCGAATCGGGCCTGCTGCCGGGCGCGCTGTTGCGTAATGAACGCCAGCAATACATTTGCAAGAATATTTTTATAAAGGCCGAGGGTTCTTATAAAGAGCAGCTGAAGGAAGACGCCGGTCGGTTCCAGGGAGTGTATAAAATACCCGTTGCTCATGGGGAAGGACGGTTTTATGCAGACCCTGCAACCCTGGAAGCATTAAAGGCCAACGGACAGATCCTTTTCCGGTACTGCGATGCCACAGGGAAGGAAACACCTGAAAGCAATCCCAACGGAGCCATTGACAATATTGCCGGTATCAGCAATGCGCAAAGGAATGTGTTTGGCATGATGCCGCACCCCGAGCGGGCCTGCAGTGCCGTTTTGGGCAACGAAGATGGTAAGAAGATCCTTACCTCCCTTTTAATGGCCAGACAACTGGTCTCTTAATTTTAACGTCATTCGTTAAACAATTCATTTTATGTTTTTGTAAAGGAATCAGGTGATACCTTTGCATTTGTAAAATTAAAATCGACAGCAATGAAACGTATTCTATTGGGATTATTGACCGTACTGGCGTTTGGCAGTGTGAAAGCGCAGGCTGATCCTGCAAGCTGGAAGTTCTCCGCAAAAAAAATAAGCGCAAAAGTATATGAAGTGAAGATGGTGGCTACCCTGAAAAGCGGCTGGCATCTTTATTCCCAAACCCAGCCTAAGGGTGCTATTGCCTATCCTACAAAGGTAGACTTTACCAACAACCCGCTGATCGTAAGGGCCGGCAATGTAAAGGAACTGGGAAAAATGGAAAAATTTCATGACGCCACCACCAATTCCACCGCCCATCAATATGCGAACACCGTTACTTTTGTTCAGAAGGTAACGTTGAAGGCTCCGGCAAAAACCTCCCTGTCGGGAACCGTGGAATACCAGACCTGCGACGATAAACAATGCCTGCCTCCAAAAAAAGTGCCTTTTAATGTGCCTTTGGGATAAGCAGGGATCAACAGATAGGAACAAGCCATCTTTAACAGGATGGCTTTTTTATTTGGGGACCATTCTGTATAACGCTATAAAGACCGTAAAAAAGATGTGGTCCTATCTTGTTGAGGGAGCATACTATCATGGTTGCTGAAACGCAAATTGATCTCGAAAGAACGCAGGGAAAATAAATTGTAAAACCCTTGCGATCCTTGCGGGGAAATGAACCGCGAAGCGCGCGGGGAGCAGGGAAGGAACGTCTGCTAACCCATTCTCCTGTTAACCGCTAACCCGTCGCTGCAAGGTTTTTGCCAGAAATTTTCTTGAAAAAGCATACAGCTATGAGGCGCTACCCACGCATGGCCTCCGCCAGATGGGACACGTGGCCGCTTAGGAGTCCGGCTCCTGGCCCCAGCGGTAGGAGGCAATGTCAAAACCCGCCAGATCCAGCACCCGGTCCACCACCGTATCGGCAACGGCTTCAATTGTTTGAGGCTTGCTGTAATAAGAAGGGGTAGCGGGGCAAATGATGCCGCCTGCCAGGGTGAGCGCCTCCATATTCTTTATATGCACCAAGCTGTAAGGCGTTTCGCGGACAACGCAGATCAATTTGCGCCGTTCCTTTAAGACCACATCTGCCGCACGTGTGATCAGGTCGTTGGAAATGCCCGCAGCAATGCGGCCCAGCACTCCCATGGAGCAAGGAATGATGATCATGGTGTCAAAACGGCCACTGCCGGAAGCAAAAGGGGCATTGAAATCGGTAGTGGAATAGTAGGAAAAAGCAGGTTCCGGCTTAAAGGTTGTGCCCGTTTCTACCTGCCATACTTCTTTTGCATTGTTGGTTACCACCACGCCAATTGCACTCCACTGGTTCTGTATTTGTAAAAGCTTTGATAGCAGCCGCGCAGGGTAAATAGAGCCGCTTGCACCGGTAATGGCCACTACAACTTTTTTTTGCATTGATTTTTAGATTATTAGGGGTTTGGCAGGAAATAAATTGATAATAAAATGTGAAAATTTCCCTTACTTCAAAATATTACTTTTGAAATATAGGAAATAGTTTATAAATTTGAAATTGAATTTTCATAGGATAAGGTTTAATGGTTAATGGTTTTTGATGAAGGTCCCCAACGTGTAACAATGTTGGGGATTTTTTTTATTCAATCGGGAATAAGACGATGATGGCAGTTTTACGGTTGCCTGGTTTTCAATATTTTTTAATCAATTTGTAACGACCGTTTGTTCATTGCTGTTGCCTGACCATCATCCGGTCTGCCGCAATGGCCGGGGTCAGATCCCTTCAATTTTCACCGCGGTACCACTGGCAGTAACCATCAGCATGCTTTGCCCGATGGTCTCATAGTCCAGGTCCACACCAATCACTCCGTTTGCTCCCAGTTGGACCGCGTATTCCTGCATTTCCCGGATGGCTGTGTCTTTTGCTTCACGCAGCACTTCTTCATAGGAGCCGGAACGGCCACCAACGATGTCTCGGATCCCTGCAAAAAAGTCCCGGACAATATTGGCGCCGATAACGGTTTCCCCTGATACAATGCCACAATATTCTACAATCTCCGCATTTTTTAAGCTAAGGGTCGCGGTGGTGGAAAGTATAAATTTCTTGTTCATAACAGATTTGATATTTTTGTAAACCTACAAAATTTTATGCATCATGCGGAGACTCCCTCTATACATCGTCCTGCTTTCCGGATTGGCATATGCCTGCCACAACCCGGATCATTCCCGGCCATTGCAACAGGATCGCGACAGCAACCTGAGCGGGCACGGGCAGAGCCCGTTACCTCATAACGGCAACATAGCCGATCCCATACCGGCGCCTGCGGACCAGAAGGATTCTGTAATTGCGCTGACGGTTAAAAGAAATACAGACACCCTTTCCACAGAGATCCGGAAGGACTACCAGCAGGTGCATATTCAAATACCCGTGACCAACACCCGGCATTTGACGGCGCAACTAAAGCCGGAAGGCCGGGAACGCAATATACGGATCAGTCAGATCGAGATGCCGGACGGCAAGACCGACGGGCCGTTTGGCGCCGCCATGGAGTATAAAACAAACAGGAAGGGAACTTATACCCTGATCGTTGCCCGGAACAATATGGCCGAAGGAGAGGTAAGAGGCCCGGTACAGATCGTTGTTGTTTTGGATTAAGGATCTGTAGAAAAGCACTGCCTGTTCTGCCCGGCTGCCCCGGATCTTCTGTTTTTGAAACACCGGATCCGCCACATGGAGAACCGGTACACTGCTACCGATGCGTTAACGGTTCATTGAACCTGCCTGCCGAATAAAGAACAGTGTTCATCGAATTTCAAATCGTTACATTTTTCGCAAACCTAATTTTGAAACGCTGTTGACGCCGGACGGGATTTTTTATACCGGCTAACTGTTAAAATCTGCCATCAGGAATGTTGAAAGACCAACACTTGTAAACATTACTGCATTTACAAAGCAATGGTCATTTTGAAGCGGAAGCATTCAACGATGGTAAAGACTTCGTAGAACAGCGGGGCAAAGCGCGGAGCTCCGTTCCGACAATTTTCCAGGTATGTTTTTAACCGGGGCTGATGTTACCCGCCTGCTCATCTGGCCGGTCAGCTGCCCCTGCCGGGAACAGGAGGATACTGATGGAGGGGCATCAGGTCTGACCGGTACTGGAAGCTGATTCAAAAGAAAGAAGCAATGCTCCTCCTGTAGCCGATACCGGGTAACTGAAAAGAACACAGAAGATAGTTTTATAATGCAAGATCAGGCCTCCGGTAATTCTTTACACGGGGGCCTTGCTATGAGGGTGCCGGGCGATGGGGAAGTGGTCTCTGCCGAACCATACACAGGGTTCATCGAATTTCGAATAACGGCACATTTATATATGATTAACTTTGGGTGTGAAAGGATACCAAACAGCAACTTGCAAGTAAAACAACTGTTTCGTAAGCGGTACCGGCAGAAAATAAAAACGCCTGTGCCCGCTGGATACATGAAGTGCTGATCCCGGAACCGCAGGCTATTTTTAGATTGTTTATGAAAACGGATGCCTGTGCAGGAACCGGTTCGTTATGGCGCAGAAATATTTCCCCTTTTTCAGGAACGCTGAAGGTGTTCGGTTGTATACGACCCTGATGTGTTTTTAGGCCTCTGGCCTGGTCCGTTATTACCCTATACCCTCGTAAGCCAATAGATTACATCCGTTGCGGATGTTGCGCTATGCTATGAAACCCGACCATACAGGCTACCGGCTATTGTTGCTGGGTGTGGAACTTTACTACCCGGTTGTACCACCTGCAAACAAGTGCTGTGGCCCGCCACTCAAAACTATTGCGATACCCGTTGTGTATCTGAATTTTTTGAATCCGTATGCCCTCTCCGCCAGCTGTCATTCACTGGTAATTCTTCTATTTTTTAATTCTTAAAACTGCACAAATGAAAACTCGGTTTTTAATTTTAACGACTATTGTTCTTTCCCTCTTATGTACGCATAAAAAAGTATATGCTGCGGCTTGTACATTTACCAGCCCCCTGGTTCAATTACTCAGCACACAAACAGTTACGATTAACAATGTACAATACTGCAAATCGGTCATTGACCTTTCTGTGGATATTGACATCAATTCGGGGAATAAGTGGACGTATATTCATTTATGGAAACTTGCGGACTATCCGAATTTAACTTACCCCAATCCCAGCTCCGCACCTACTGCGAGTGATTTGGCAAATGCGTTGTTTACCATTGCGCTTGACAATACCAATACAGGAAACCCGGTATTGTCTCCGACCTATCCGCCCGATTCCGATCCGAGCATTAAAGTACTGGATGCCGCAGATGGGTTAACATATACAAAAACATTGATCAGCGGAACTGTTTACCGGTTTACATTTAAGAATATCGAGATCCTGATTCCCGGGGCCTGTGACGCCGGCAACCCTCCGGTTTTTAAAGGAGATTCCTGGTCCAGTCAGTCCAATAACGGAAAAACCGTTCAGTGCGCTACTGCTGGTATTACCATTACCGCAAACGATCCTACTGTTACCGGCACCATCGATTGTGGTACCACAAATATTCTGAATTTTGCCGTAGCCGTGAACGGGCTTGGAAGCACTATTTCTTTCCAGTTTGATGTGTACATCGAAACAAACGGCAATACACAGCTTGATCTGGGAACGGATCAGAAGATCTACACAGGCGCGACCACTTATAACGTTACCCAGGGTAGCAATTCTCCCATGAATTTCAGCTCCCTTACAATGCCGGCTATTTACCCCGCACCCTATTCGAACAGCAATCCCTACCATGATAAAGTGCTTTACATAGTGCTGAGGGATATGCAGATCTCTAACGGGGGAGGAGCGCCGACTCCGATAACGACAGCGCTGGTAACACCCATTGTCAATGCCTGCATACCGCTTCCCTCCGCATTTGAAAACATCAGTGTGAGTAAAAAGAGCGGCAAGCTGGTTGTAAACTGGAGAACATTGACCGAGAAGAACAATAAAGAATTTATAGTGGAAGGCTCCGAAGACGGACAGAACTGGACGGTCATTGGCAAGCTGAACTCAAAAGCGGTGAATGGGAATTCGGACCTGCCGATCGATTATAGTTTGGCATTGAATGTACCGGTGTCGCTGGCTGCGATCGGGTTGGGCGGACTGTTCCTCCTCACGCTGGTAAGATCCAGATGGTTGAGAGCACTGGCATTGGTGGTCATTGTAGTAGCTGCCGGGGCCTGCCTTAAAGACGGTAGTACAATGGAGGCAAAAAAGGATTCAATTGCGTACATACGCGTTGCGCAACACACCCAGGATGGTGGGGTGAGTTATTCAAAAGTAATAAAGGTTGTTAATGATTAAGGTGCAGTAAAAACCGGGATGACGACGGGCTGTCTGAAAAGACAGCCCTTTATGAACCGGTGCTGAGCCTCCTGCACGGCCTTGTAAATGAACCTGCGTTTTGTTGGCGGTAGATGTAAGCCTTTAGCCGGCCGCTCATTTAAAGCTGCTTCCCCCAAAGGAAGCGGCTTTTTTGATGGTGTTTCAGGAGTACGGCTCAAAATACCCCACCAGGGGTATTGACAGGGGAGGGCTGATGATGTACTTTTGTCAGCGTCGGTACTCTAAGAAAGCAAGCAACTGGTACTTCCTTTAAACTAACCTTGGCGATCCACTTCGGATCCCGTGCTCCTCTGAAACTCCAATATACTGAACATACCGGAATGATTCCATTTTGTAAGGCAGGTCGTCTTTCAAGTGTGATCTTGTTGTATGGTCATTGATGCAGCCACTCAAACTATTTCTGATGCCCCCTAAGTGTGCCGGAATTTTTTGAATTCAACTTTTGCTTTACCACACCAACTACAGATTTACTTAATTCTTAAAACTGCACAAAATGAAATCATTGTTCTGCAACAGGATGAATATCCGGTTCGTTCTTGTTGGCGCTTTATTAGTATTGCTTTCTACGGTATCTGCACAAACAACTATTTTTTCCACTCCGGGAGGCCATTCCTATACCGTGCCGTCGGGTCAATCCCAACTGGCAATTATCAAAGTATGGGGTGCCGGCGCCGGTGGCAGAACCCGTTCTTCGGGCGGTAATAACGCCGGTGGCGGCGGTGGTGGCGGTGCTTATTCCCAGGTAACCGTTACGCTGGAAGAGGGTACCTATGACGTCTACGTAGGTAATGGTGGCGGCGCGAATACCGGCGGCGATGACTCTTATTTTGAGATAGTGCCAATCCTTTATGCTATTAGAGCCAATGGCGGCAACGCAAGCAGCTTTCTCGATCAGACCCAGGGGGGAAGCGGTGGTAATGCAGCGCCAACGGCCGGCTGGATCTTTTGGGGTGCAACCAGTATTGTAACCAATGGAGGAGGCAACGGAGCTGATGGCGATAACGGTAATGGGGGTTATGGCGGCGGTGGCGGCGGCGCCGCAGGTGTAGGGGGTGATGGCGGCAATGGTCTGAACCAGACCCAAGGCAGTGGGAATGGTGGTGGTAACGGCGGCGACGGCGCTAATAGCACCATCAATGCCGGGCCTGGTATTGCTCCCGGAGGAGGTGGCGGCGGCGGTTTCCGGACGAACTCCGGGAATAGCAGGTCAGGCGGCATTGGCGGTGATGGCAGGGTAGAGATAACCATACTGCAGGTGCTCCCTGTACAGTTTGGGCCCATTACGGCCACCACCGGGGGGGATGACCTGCTGGTGAGTTTTACTACAGAGGACGAGGCCAACAACGATCATTTTAATATACAGGCGTCTGAAGATGGAAAAGATTTCCAAACCATCGCTACCATAAAATCCAAACATGCAGGCGCGGCATTTACAGGTACTACGACTTATTCGGTGCGCATTGATAAAAACGGCAACACGGTATTGCTGGGGCTTTCCGTACTGGCAGCGGCGGCCCTGGGTTTTGGCGGCGCCCGGAGAAACCGTAAAATGTTTATGGCGGCGGTATTGGGCTATGTGCTTATCGGATTTGGCGCGGTTTCCTGCAGCAAGAACAGTGCTGAGATCATTACCGACGAAAGTGACCGGAAAGGCTATATACGTATTGAGCAGGTGGATACGAACGGGCATAGCAACTATTCTAAAATCGTTGCGGTTGTCAGAAATCAATAGGCCTGCCGCTAAAAGAGTGCAGTAAAAACCAGGATGACGAAGGGCTGTCTGAAAGGGCAGCCCTTTTATGAACCGGTGGCTGCCTCCTTTTTTGACCGCGGAGGGTTACAGACCTGTCAGGTTTTTAAAACCTGACAGGTCTGTTTGTTTTCCTGCCTGATGCTCGTTTACGTAACGGTCTTTACATGCAATGCCTGTGCAGGATGATCACCGGGATCTTTAATGCATTCGAAACTACAAATGGACTTGTCCTTTGTGAATACTTTTACCCGCACATAGAAATCATCTAATTTATATAAAGAGTAAGTGAACGTATCGTCATTCTTCTCTTCAATAAGTTCTGCCTTCCAAAGCGCGCTTAGCTGGTCCAGCTCATCACAAGCCAGAAATTGAGTCAATGTCATAAGGGTATGGATCGGAATTGGCTGATAAAAAACGTTTGTGTGCCATAAGCGGACACAGACGATCACCATTTCAGCTGCAAATTTACAGAAGTCAAAAAAGCACACAAATATGCTTTTTTTTCATATAAGCGCCGGTAAAGCGGCCGTGTAATTGTACCGGCCGTAAATACCGGTAAGGGAGATGAACCGCCCTCTTAATCATGCCCATTGTCACTAAAAATAGTGACAAAACAACAGGAAGATATATTATAAATAGAATGTATTTATATGTATCTTTGAACCTGGTTGGTCTGCCAGGACTAACTGCTTTTTTTACGAGATTCGGAAGGCCCCCGTTCAGCGGTCATTTATTCCATATAAATCCTGAGAGTGCAACAATATTTCCGGTATTGGAGTGTATTCAAAAGCATATTGAAACGTTGCCGGCGATCTTTATTACCCGCGTGGTTAAGATGTTCCCGGTCTTTCTGAAAAATCATTCCCGGCCGGCCTTTTATTTTTTAGGAACACCCTGTTTACCGGATCCCGGGCAACCGACGGCGGATCACATGAACAAGGCTAACTGTGTGATTTCCGGTTCCGGCTGTTTTTTCTGCCTTTTGCCTTCGACGGTTTCAACGGGCTTGTCGTTTTCAAAATAATGATTTACCCGGTCTATGGTGATACCGGTGATGCGTTCAGTACCTTCATTGTTCATTTTTTTATGAATGGTAAGCTGGCAGTTGATGGAGGTTCCATTCTTAAACTGTACTTTTCCGGACTGCACCAGTTTTTTGAACTCCCGGGACTGCATGGTAAAAGAGCGTGGGCGCCCCTGGTACATGCCGGTCCATTTGTAATTGCTCTTTTTCAATACCGGAGAAATGATCTCAATATCGATATCGTCGACCTCCTCCGGCTCCAGTACATTTGTGGTGAGCACAAAGGCGCCGAAGTCCTGCCGGGGCACATCCTTTTCCTGCGTTATCCCTGCCTGCTGTACGTCAAGAGCGGCAAAGCGGACCCGGCTGATCCTGGGATAGCGGTTCAGCAATTCAAAGAAGTTTGATCGCCGTTTTTTGATGATATTGCTGGTGTCCAGATGTTCGCAACCGGCCATCATCTGCAATCGTAATTTTTCTACCTGCAGCTGCAGTCTTTTATTGCCGGTGTTGCTGAATTCAGGGGCTTCCAGTAATTGCCCGATCAGGTTCCGCGCTGCGTCGCCCGCGGATGCCGACAGCGGAGCAGTAATAACAGCCACCAGCGCAACAGTGGCAACGGAAACTGCTGCTGTTGCGGCTTTATGTTCTTTTTTCAGCACCACCTTAAAGCATCGTCTGAAGCCTTTTTCTGCAGATGGCGCCGTTTCAATAATTACACGGAGTCTTAAACGGGAAGCCACTTCCCGGATGAGTGCCAACAATTCGTATTCGCATTTGTTCTGGACCAGCGCGTCCATCAAATGGGATTCCTCTTCAAAAAAATATTGCACTTCAATACAGTTGCTGCCTGTATCCAATGTTTCGTTGTTCCTGTTCATTGCTTTCACCAGGCTGCGAAAGTAGCGTTTTTTACCGCTGTGAAAATTTAAAAATTTCGGAGATTTTGTTCCGGCACCCGTTGGCGGTCTGTGCCTGCAGCCCGGCCATTAACTTCAACGGCTGCTGCTTTATTGAACACTACCGGCGGATGCGGTAGATCGTTCCCCTGTCGGTAATGGTATAAAGCATGCCGTTCAGACAGGCCAGGTCCCGGAAGCGCTCCCCTTTGTCCGTAAGCAATCGCTCTTCTCCCGTAACCTTATTGTTCCTGATGATCAGGCGGTCGATATGCTGACCGCTCAGCGCAGCTACAAACAAATTGTTTTTCCATTCCGGTATGGCGTTGCCCCTGTAGAAGCATATCCCGCTGGGGGATATTACCGGGTCCCAGTAATAGACGGGCTGTATCATTCCTTTCTTTTGCTGCAGGGCATCCCCAACTTTTGAGCCATTGTACTCGATGCCATAGGTGATCACGGGCCAGCCATAGTTTTTTCCCGCCCGTACGATATTGATCTCATCACCGCCCCGGGGCCCGAACTCCGCTTCCCAAAGCTCCCCTGTTGCAGGGTGGATATCCAGCCCCTGGGGGTTGCGGTGCCCGTAGCTGTAAATTTCCGGCTGTATGCCTGCTTTGTTAAGAAAGGGATTGCCGGCGGCCGGTTTGCCACTGGTGGTGATCCGGAATATCTTTCCCAAACCTGATTGCAGTTGCTGCGCCTGGGCCCGGCCTTCCAAAATCGATCGTTCACCTACCGCTACCAGCAAATTTCCAGACCGGTCAAAAACGATCCTGGAACCGAAGTGCAGGTTGCTTCTTAAAGCAGGGGTTGCGCGGAAGATCACCGACACATTTTCTACCCGGCCCGCAGCTTCGTTCAGCTTTCCTTTGGCTACAGCGGTCAGGTTTCCCCGGGGCTGTTTTTCTGAATAAGTCCAGTAGATCATCCGGTTCCGGGCATAATGGGGATCGAAGGCAACATCCAGCAGCCCACCCTGGCCAACCAGGTCAACAGCCGGAAACCCCGTAATTTTTTTTACCAGGGCTCCGTTCCGGTCGCGTATTTCCATATACCCGGCTTTTACGGTAACCATTAGCCGGCCGTCCGGCATGGCCACGATAGCAAAGGGCGCGCCTATTTTTTCTGCAATTTTTTCTACGGTATAATTGGCGGCGGTCTTTGCGCCTCTTACCCGTGTTTGTCCGCTAAATGCCGGCCTGTAACTGCTGTTGGGCGCCTTTTTTTCGACAGATGGCAATGTATCTATGCGATCGCGGCCCATTGAATGATTGTTATTGCCGGCCCGGGCAAACGGGCAAATGAGCAGGGCCAGCATTGAGAAAAAGATCCTGGTTCCGGTATGCATAAAATCGTTTTATAAAAGTGGAAACTAAAATTAGGGCGTTTGGGTAAAGAACGGATAGATAGGCGTCATTTTATTTTTGGCAGGGTAAAGACCGGGCACCCCGGCCAATGCTCCGTGTTTTGTTGGCGTCCGGAAACGAAAAGCGGATGGCAATGATCCGGATTGCGGCATATGAAAAATTCCGGGTAACTTTTATATGGAATTCAGGCGGGTATATTGTCTACTTGGACAGCAGGGCTTCTCCCTCCAAGACTGCTTTTTTAGATTTGGGTGTTCCGTTGCTTTGCGCTTCGTGATCCTGCATTTTAAGTGTTCCATTGTATTTGCCTCCCAGTTCTACCTCAAAGGCGCCCACTTCAATATCCCCGTCAATCAGGCCGGTGCTTTTGATGTAGAGGTAGCGGCAGTTCAGGTTCCCGTACAGCTTTCCGTGAACAACAATGATATTGCTCTTTACCGAGCCGGTAACTTCCGACTTTTCGCCCAGGATAATGCCTTCTTTGAGATCGATATTGCCTTCAACTTTTCCATCGATCCTTATGGCCCCCTCACCGGAAATATTTCCGGTTATCAGCATGCCTTCGTCGATCACGGTATTGATGGTGATGTTATCCAAATTCGTTTTTTTGTCTTTGGGGGTATTCTTATTAAACATGGCTTTATAGTTTTGTAAAGCGGGAGGGGTCTGTCCGTACTCCGTTTATCAGTATCTCGTAATGTAAGTGGGGGCCGGTACTTCTTCCGGTGCTGCCCACTTCCCCGATCTTGTCTCCGGAGTTTATTTTTTGATGAGGTTTTACACTGATTTTGGACAGGTGCCCGTAGAGTGTCTGGAACCCGTTTTTGTGTTGTACGATCACACAATTCCCGTAACCACCCTTTACTCCCGCGAACGCAACCACACCGTCGGCAGTTGTTTTTACGGTTTCCCCGATCGTACCCCGGAAGTCGAGGCCGCTATGACTTTCGACCGACCCGCTTCCAAAAGGGTTGTAGCGGTGTCCGAAGCCGGATGTCTGTTCTCCGAAATGTGGTCTTCCGATGGGCGTTTCCCGGATCACATCTGCTGCTTTATGCAGCTCGTTCTCGTAAAAAGAAGCGACCTCGTTTATGTCCGTAATGTCAAATTCTTCCGGCCCGCCTGCGTTTTCCAGGGCAAGTTTGGATAGCCCCCTTTCTCCAAGAAGATGATTGATCTGCTTCATTTGCTGATCGATCGATTTAAACGATGCTTTTACTTTTTCTACATTGATCTCATTCTTGATGCGATTGGCGTGTTCCAGCCGGGTTTTATAGAAAACAGAATAAAAGTTGCTTGTTTTTTTAAAAATGATAAAACAGATGGTAGCGCACAAAAGCAGTATGACCGCAATAAAACCAATCAGATATTTCCGCCATGATAAGAGCAGTGCGGTTGGAACCTGGATCGCTTTTTTTTCTTTGCCAGAATTATTAACAAAGAGAACAGAGGTCTTATGCTTGAGCATGGTTTAATATGTTTCGGCGCCGTAAGATACAGTAAATCCGTCGTATGAGGAAAAAACAATCTATGAGAGGCAAAACATTTTTATTTCTCAGGTGGCAGGTGCAACACACGGCTGACCGCCCGGGCTCTTGTCTTCAGAAAATCTGGAAAATATTATACACCTCTGTGAACGGCGCATTCCGGTTTGCTGTATAAAAGAACCGTTTGTAACGGGAGGAAAGATGCTATGCAGCCATTGGCCACCGTAGATTCCGGATCTTTATTTTTCTTTGGATATCATGGCGGGGATTTTTGTAATTAATTGGTTTGTAATTATTTGTATTGAGTAACCTGTGGCTAACCACCCTGTGGACCTTCAAATATTGGTTTTATTCCGCGTTTTACAGCCCGTAGCTTTGTGTTATCAATTTAAAAATGGTGCAGATACAGGGTCACCAGATTTGAGCTCAGCAACCATGATTCGCTTGTCTCGTTTTTGTTTGCCGCCCGGCGATGTGGACCGATGATAAAAAATATTGTAAAAAGAAAACAAAAGGAGACGTAAAAATGAAAACTTTATTAACCAGGGCTGCCAGTGCAGCATATAAGTTGGGGGTGTTGTTTTCCAATACCATCACAACAACGAACATTTATATTAAATAAAAAGAACAAACCTTAATTAAAAATCATAAAACAAATTACCATGAAATCAAAAGTATTATCAATCGTTATCGCGGCAATTTTTGCCACTACTGTTTCTGCAACTACCGCTATTGCAAATGACAATGTTGACAATCCCGTTGAATTAAAGTACATCAACAATGCTACTACGGAGCTGCCTATTTACCAGCTGCGTTTAAACAATCTGAACAAAGGAACCTATGCCGTTGCCATCAAAGATGAAGCCGGTGAGTTGCTCTACAGAGAAACTGTTTCAGGTTCCAAGATCGTACGTAACTACCAGTTCGATACTCCGTTGCCGGCAAGCGTAAGGCTGACTTTTGAAGTAAGCGACGTTAAGAACAACAACGTTAAAGTATATAATGTAAGCAGAAAAGCGAAGACCGTTGAAGTTGTTGTAGTAGATGAAGTGAAATAACCAGTAAGTAATCGGTATAAGAATGCAGAGGCTGTCCGTAAGGGCAGCCTTTTGTATATGCGGTCCCCGGAAAAAAGGAGGAATGCAAATGGCCATAAAAACCCGTCTGGCCGGTTTTCCCATTATCCTGACCCTGAAAAACAGTTGCAATATGCATTTTTATCAAAAAACCACTAAGACATTAAGCTCCTTGTGTTTCTTAATCTCTTAGAAGCTGTTTAAAAACGATCCGGGAGAATCCGTATAACCATTAAAAGGTACCAGCTTTTTATCGTCTCTACTTAGGCAATCGCTGTAGCCGGCCATCTGTAAAAAAGGGGTTCAACGATCATTTTAGCAAAAGAGGCATGGCCTCGAAAGATCCGGCAAGAACGGGTTTCAACCCGTTTATACGTCCCAAAGAGCAACAGAGAGCCATGGGCTCGGGGCATGATGATCCGTGCCGATGGCACTTATGAAATTACGGCTTCATTAAAGCCGTGCTAAAGCGCGGCTTTAATGACAACAACGCGCCGGATGGCGCTTATAGGGAGCATCAAAATGTTGTTTTTAAACAGTTTCTTAGTGGTTTTGAATATTCACGGCCCCTTCCCCTGCTAATTAAAAAAGGGGCGACTAAAACGCCTTTCTACCGGTTCTCTGCCCTGCCGGCAATTCAAGAAACTATATGTGAACAGCTTCTAAGGTCATTACCTCGTTGCGTTTGCACCGCAAAGGGCAAACCCGGCAAAGACGTTGATTGCAGACTCCTTTTTTAAAAAAGTCTCTTTATGACCGTTCTGCCATATCCGGGATGGCGTTTGTTTTATAGGCCCCGATATCTAATTTTTCCTTTACGGCGGAGAAAGCCTCTAAAGTGGCTTCAATGTCAGCGTCTGTGTGGCTGGCGGTTGGTATCAGCCGATAGATGATATGACCTTTAGGTATGACGGGATATACTACAATGGAGCAGAAAATGCGGTAGTTTTCCCGCAGATCCATTACCATAGCGGTAGCCTCTTCGACGCCCCCTTTCATGTAGATCGGTGTTACTACCGAGTCTGTAGTACCGATATCAAATCCCCTTTCTTTTAAGCCGTTCTGTAATTTTAATGCCACGTCCCAGAGTTTTTCTTTTAACTCGGGTCTTGTACGCAGAAGTTCCAGTCGCTTGAGGTTGCCTACTACCAAAGGCATAGGCAGGCTTTTGGCAAAGATCTGGCTGCGGATATTGTAGCGGATATAATCAATGATCTTACGGTCGCCGGCAACAAAGGCCCCGATGGAAGCCATTGATTTTGCAAAAGTTGAAAAATAAATATCGATCAGGTCCTGAACCCCTTGCTCTTCCCCGGCACCGGCGCCTGTTTTGCCCAGGGTTCCAAATCCGTGTGCATCGTCTACCAATAACCGGAAGCTGTATTTTTGCTTCAGGGCGGTAATTTCTTTTAGCTTGCCCTGATCACCAGCCATACCAAAAACGCCTTCGGTGATCACAAGGATCCCGCCTGATTTTTGTTTTTCGACCAGCGCAGTGGCGCGTTCCATTTGTTTTTCAAAGTCTTCAATATTGTTGTGCTTAAAAACAAAACGGTGCCCTGGGTGCAGCCTTAGCCCGTCGATGATACAGGCATGGCTTTCCGCATCATAAACGATCACATCATGCCGGCTGCAAAGAACATCGATGATGCTCACCATGCCCTGGTAGCCGAAATTCAGCAAAACAGCATCTTCCTTACTTACAAAGGCGGCCAGCTCGGCTTCCAGTTGCTCATGCAGGTTGGAGTTGCCGCTCATCATCCGGGCGCCCATGGGCAGTGCAAGTCCATATTGAGCGGCGCCATCAGCATCGGCCTTTCTTATTTCCGGGTGATTGGCCAGCCCCAGGTAATTGTTCAGGCTCCAAACGATCACATCATTTCCCCGGAACTTCATCACACTGCCGATGGCTCCTTCAAGTTTCGGAAATGCAAAATAACCGTGGGCTCTCTCCCGGTGTTGACCAATGGGTCCGTAATTTTTTAATAGCCGCTCAAAAATGTCTGCCATATAATGATTCGATTTTTAAATAAAATAATGCGCAAATATACGATAGTTCAGGCGTCAGACCGCTACCGGCTGTTAGCTGTCAGTTGTCAGCGGCCAGCCATCAGCCTTCTGCTATCAGTTACCAGATGATCACTGCGTATTAAATGGATTTAACCCGGGACCTTAAATTTTAAAGAAACACCGACACTTTTCGGCATAACACGGCTGATCACTGACTGCTATTTCTCCTGGTCCTGTTTTTTATTTTTATCTTTTTTCTTGAAGAGGCCTCCCAGGAATCCTTTTTTCTTTTTTGGCTGGTCGGCAGACCCGATGGGTTTTCCCTGAACCGCTTTGGGAGGTTCTTTTTTGGTGGTATCCTTAGCGGGGCCTTTGCTCTCATCGGTGACCGGCTTGGATTCCGGTCCGATGTATTCATTGGTATTTTGCATGTAATCCTGCTCGGTACCCAACCCTGCATCTTCGCCTTCGGCCGTTGGTTCCGGGTTCTCCGAAGTCACATATTGGGAAGGGTCAGCGCTTAGCATCTCGTTATCCATAGTGGCCGGTTCGGGGAACTTTTCATCCCTGTTAATGCCCAATGATTTATCGGCATATACCTTTTTAAAGAAGGCTTCCCATATCGGCCGCGCCGCGTGGCCGCCGAAGCCTCCGCGGCCCTCGTTGCGGATAAAGCGGTCGTCGCACCCTACCCATACGCCACCCAGCAGCTGGGGGGTAAAGCCCATGAACCAGGCATCACTGTTGTCATTGGTGGTACCGGTTTTGCCGGCCATTTCGGCGGCGCCCAGGCGGGCACGCAGGCCTGCAGCGGTTCCCTTGTCAACAATGCCCTGCATCATACGGCTCATGGTATAGGCCGTTGCTTCGCTGATGGCTTCCTTCCGGTTCACACTATAGTCAAAGCGTTTGATCACATTGCCATTGCGGTCTTCAATTCGGCTGATAAAATAAGGTTTGGTAGAAAAGCCCCGTCCTCCGAAAATAGAGTAGCCCCAAAGCATTTCAAAAAGCGAAAGTTCACAGGCACCCAGGGCAATGGAGGGGAAGGGTTTTACCTTCGTGGGAATATTGATGCGCTGCAGGAAGTTGGCAAACTGGGCCGCGCCTACCTGCTTCATAATATAAGCGGTGGCACAGTTGCGGGACCAGGCCAGCGCCGAGGCCATGGTCATGGTCCTGCCGGTACAGGTTCTGCCGGTTGCCGGTACCAGCTGCCCGTTGCCAAAGTTCTGCTGCACGTCCTGCACCATGGACTCGGGCGTCATGCCCCGCTCTTCGATGGCCTGGGCATACAGCAGGGGTTTGATGGTGGACCCTACCTGCCGCTTTGTACGGAGGTTTACGTGATCGTATTTATAGGTCTTAAAATCGATGCCACCCACCCAGGCTTTTACCTCACCGGTTACAGGGTCCATGACCATAAAGGCAGATTGCACCATGGTCCGGTGGTATTTAATGGAATCGTAGGGGGTCATTACCGTATCGCGCCCTTTATGGGCGTTCCAGGCAAAAATGTGCATGGGCACTTTTTTGTAAAAACTGGCTTTGATCTCTTTATCGGAGAATCCGTCATCGGCCATACTTCTCCAGCGGTCACTTTCCTTCATTGCACGGAGGAGCACATTTTCATGGCCTTTCCAGACAGATCCGTTCTTTATGAAGGACTGGCGTACCAGTGCGCGCTGCAGGTTGGGTACCTGCATATAGACCGCCTCTTCCGCATACTGCTGCATCTGGGGGTTGATGGTGGTATAGATCTTCAGCCCGTCTTCATAGAGACTGTAAGAAGAGCCGTCCGGCTTTTTCAGACCCGGGTCTTTGAGGATGCTCTTTAACTCATCGCGCAGCACGTCCCGGAAGTAGGGCGCGTACCCCGTATTTTCGTCCATCTTTTTATAGTTCAGCGTCATCGGGGTGGCCATTAATCGTTCGCCTTCGGCTGCAGACAGATTCCCGTTCTCCACCATACGGGAGATCACCGTGTTCCTGCGGTCGATGGCCAGCTTGGGGTTCCTTCTCGGGTTATAGATGCCCGGGCCGTTGATCATACCCACCAGCAATGCCGCTTCTTCCACACTCAGACGATCCGGCTCTTTCTTAAACCAGGTCCTGGAGGCGTTACGAATGCCGTATACGTTATCACTGAAAGGAACCGCGTTCAGATAAAGGGCAATGATCTCTTCTTTGGTAAAATTGCGTTCCAGCTTTACTGAAATGATCCATTCCTTTAATTTCTGGATCACCCTTACCGCTTTGTTGCTGGCACGCTGGGCAAACAGGGCCAGGGCCAGCTGCTGGGTAATGGTGCTGCCCCCGCCTTCTTTTCCCAGCAGGAAGATAGCGCGCAGCGTTCCCTTCAGGTCGATGCCGGCATGATCATAAAAACGTTTATCTTCTGTAGCGATCAGGGCATTGATTACGTTGGGAGAAATATCCCTGTATTTAATGATTGAACGGTTGCCATTGGGGAGGTAATATTTGCCCATCAGTGTTCCATCTGCCGCCAGCACCTCTGAAGCCTGGGTGATGGCAGGGTTCTCCAGTTCCGCCAGCGAAGGCATTCTTCCAAATACGCCCCAGTTGGCCAGGAGAACGGTTAAAATGCCCAGGCCAAATAAAAGGAAAAAAATCCGCCAGAAAATCCGAACTGATTTCTTCATATATAAAGGATAAAGTGTTTATAATAAAATCTGGCACCAAAAATAAGTAAATGCCCTTCTATAAACGGAAAATCGTCTGATAATTTAAGTTGGTTTTATCAATTGGTTATTCATTCTCAATGCTTTTTCTGCAAGTAACGGGAGGGGGGTGGCATAAACTTAAGCAAAATAGTTACTTTTGCGACGATTAATAACTGATACCGAATGAAGTTTAATTTGACGCAAATGCCGGAACGGTACGTTCGTCCACGTACAAACGGCATTACCATGGTAATGGATAAGGGGTTGAGTATTGATGAGGCAAAGAGTTTTATGAGTGTGTCTCATCCTCATGTAGATGTATTGAAATTGGGATTTGGTACTGCGGTCGTAACTCCCAACCTGGAAAAGAAGATCGAAGTCTATCGCTCCTATGATGTTCCCGTTTATTTTGGCGGCACCCTTTTTGAAGCCTACCTGGTAAGGAATCAGGTGGACGATTATATTGCGATCTGCAAGCATTTTGGGATCGATTATATGGAGGTAAGTGACGGCTCTATCAGCATTCCCCATGCCGAGAAGTGTGGCTATATTGAAAAGCTGACGCAGCACGGAACCGTTTTAAGCGAGGTGGGAAGTAAAGACGCCACACATATCATTCCGCCGTATAAGTGGATCGAGTTGATGAAAGCCGAGCTGGAAGCGGGCTCTTCTTATGTGATCGCTGAGGCCCGGGAGGCAGGAAACGTGGGTATTTACCGCGGAACCGGCGAGGTGCGCGAGGGGCTGGTGCAGGAGATCCTGACGCAGATCCCTTCTGAGAAGATCATATGGGAGGCACCCCAAAAGGCCCAGCAGCTTTATTTTCTGGAGCTGATCGGGTGCAATGTGAACCTCGGCAATATCCCTCCCAATGAACTGATTGCGCTGGAAGCCATGCGCATCGGGTTGCGGGGCGATTCATTTGGTTTGTACCTGGATAATAAAACCGCATTCTGATGCGTCTGTATGGTTTGATCGGGTTCCCGCTAAGTCAGTCTTTTTCAAAACGCTATTTTACTGAAAAATTTGAAAAAGAAGGGATCGGAGATTGCCGGTATGAGGCTTTTGAAATCCCTTCCATCCGGCAGCTGCCGGAGCTGCTGCAGCAATATCCGGAACTGGCCGGGTTCAATGTGACCATCCCTTACAAACAGGAGGTTATGGCTTTTCTTCATGAGCTGGACGGGGAGGCGGAGTCCATCGGCGCCTGCAATTGTATCCGGATCTCCAACGGCCGGTTGAAGGGGTATAATACGGATGCTGCGGCCTTTGAAACCACCTTGCTTCAGCAACTGCAGCCACATCATCAGCAGGCATTGATCCTGGGCACCGGCGGCGCGGCGCGGGCGGTACGCTATACCCTGGAGAAGCTGGGCGTCTCTTACCGGTATGTCTCCAGGACTCCCGGTGAAAATGAATGGGGATATGCAGACCTGGATGCCGGGATCATGGAAGCTTATTCTTTAATTATCAATACCACACCATTGGGAAGCTATCCCAACATCGAAGGCAAGCCCAACCTGCCCTATACATTGATCACTTCGCGGCATTACCTGTATGACCTGGTATATAACCCCCCGTTAACGGCTTTTTTAAAAGAAGGGAAGGACCGGGGGGCGCTTATAAAAAACGGGTATGAGATGCTGGTAGGACAGGCTGAACTCAGCTGGAATATTTGGAACGCGGAGGAATAATCCGGTAATTGATGAATTTGAAAATGAGCGCTGCCGGTTTTCCGGGTAGCAAGGCATTTTCAGATTAGCACATCACCTCATTGTTTGCTCGGCATCTGCATACAATTGCTTCACCTTCCGGTCATACCACCATTTGGGTGCGGTCCTCTTCATCAGGGTATCAATATTGCGCATGCCAAACAGGTTCCAGGCGCCTTTCAGCTTGCCGGTGATCCCGCTTTGTAATGCTCTGAGACTCATGGCAAATCCTGCATCAATGTATTCCATATGATGCCAGTACCCGGCCGGCATGAACAGGGTGTCTCCATGCTCCAGGATCACCTCATACCCCCGGGCGGCCTTTGTGGCGGGAAACTTTTCATAGTCGAATTGTTCGTGATACCGGGCAAAATTGGCCAGGCTCAAAACCTCCCAGGGTTTCCGGTATAGTTTGTGCTGCTCCTCAAAAGGGAAGAGCAGCACCCTTTTTCTTCCCATGAATTGTGTGTGCAGGATATGGCTGAGGTCGATGTCGAAGTGCATGTGAGTAACCGACCCCTGGCCGCCGACGAACAGCATGGGGAATTTTTTTACAAATCCTTTCATGTAATCATCCGGCCATGTAAAATCGGAAACGATCTGGGGGGCATGCTGAAAAATGTTAAAAAGAAAGATCCGCAGTTCCACCGGGCCTTTTTTTACCATCTCCAGGTATGCTCCAAATTTCATATAGGCGTCTGCCGTGTTGATGGGGGTGTAGGAATCGCTCTTGATGTTGTTGTAAACGCCCACTTCCCTGTCGCCTACGATATTGATGAAGTAATCCCAGTTCCACCGGGAGAAGGCGGGCCACTGACGGGCAAGATCGCGGATGACAACAGGTTTATTCTTTTGATAGTAATTTTTTTTAAAATCATCCGGACCAAGGTGATCGAATTTATCTAAAGCTATCAATTGCATAGTTCCTAAATAAGGGGCAAATTTAATAATAGTTTGATAAATCAGTGGCTTCTTTCGGGGCCTGGCGGATTGATTTCTGCGCGTTGATGCAGTAAAAAAACTATCTTTGCAAGCTAAACAGGAGCACAGAGGAGCGCGTTGCAGGCTGAACAAGATGGATCTCCCCCTTTGTCTTTGGGTGATGATACGATCCGCAAAGTTGTAAAAGAATTGATAAATTTGGCATCCGGAATAAATCAAACTGACAAAAATGTTGCAATGCAGCGGTTTTTTACGTTGTTATTGGAGGGTATGATCGTACCGGATGGCCGGTCTAAACCAAAAAGCAGAAAGACAGAATATATATGAAAAAAACTCCTTTTACGGTAGCATTGATGATTTCCACCTACAAATGGCCGGAGGCCCTGCAACTGGTATTAAAAAGTGTACTGTACCAGAGCCGGAGGCCGGATGAGATCATTATTGCGGAGGATGGCGATGACGCGCATACAGCGTGGTGCATCGAAAACTTTAAAAAGATCCACGGGATACCGGTAAAGCACGTGTATCACGAAGACCGCGGTTTCCGTAAAAGCCTGATCCTGAATAAAGCGATAAAAGAAATCGAGTCGGACTATATCATTGAAATTGATGGGGATATTGTCATGCACCGCGAGTTCATTGCAGATCACATGAAGGCCGCCCGGAAGGGGTATTTTGTACAGGGAAGCAGGACGCTGATCAACGAACAGCGAAGTCATGACCTGTTGCGTACCAAGAATATTGAAGGGCTGCATTCCTTTATGCCGGGACTTGCCAACCGTTTTAATGCATTGCGCGTACCTCTTTTCTCGGGTTTCTTTTTTGTGGATCCCCGTAAATCACACAATATAAAAGGATGTAACCTGGCATTCTGGAAAGATGATTATGTGAAAGTGAACGGCTATTACAGCGGATTTGAGGGCTGGGGCAGGGAGGATTCCGAGCTGGGTGAGCGGTTGATCAACCTCGGCATCAAAAAGAAGAAAGTAAAACTTGCTGCGGTTGGATATCATATCTTTCACACTTTTAATTCCCGGGCCAACCTGGGCACCAATGAAAAAATATACCGGGAAACCGTGCAGTACAAATACAGCTACCGGACCAACGGGTATATGGAGGCATAAACGTATCTTTTTTTAATTCCCTGTATGACTTAGCTCCCGGAAAGAAGAATGAAGACCCTGCTGTATTTTATCCCGTTCAATATTATGAAAAACAATGCCGGGGCGCATACCAGGGCCTGGGGTTTGCTTGAAGCGTTTCACCGGAACGGTATAACGGTAGATTATGTTCACAGCGAAGACACCTGGGGTGCTCCGATGAGCAGTGAAGAGAGAGAGGCAATGCAGCAAATGAAGCGGGTTCGTAATATTTATAGCCTCCGGAGAAAGCCTGGTTCTATGCAACAATTGGATCAGTGGCTGCGCTATCGCATGCAGCGGCTGTGGAGGGATTTATCGCCGCGACGATCACTTCCCAGTTTTGTAACCACGTATAACCAATATTTGTTTAATAACATACTAAGGGCCAATACATATGATTATATTGTGATCAGCTATGCTCATTGGGGAGATCTGATTAAAAGCAACCCCTGTGTGAGAGGGGCGGAGCTTATTATAGATACCCATGATTTTTTAACAGCACAAGAACAAGTCTGGAAGAAATTCGATATCGGGCAGGCGTTTGGTGACGAGATGAAGCGGCTAAATTATTTCGATAAGATCTGGGCCATTTCGGCGGAGGAACAGTATCTGTTTCGTCAATTTTCAAAGAAAGAAACGGTCCTTGTACCGTTTTGCACGGATGATCACACTGCTATTGCAGAAACGGAAAAGAGTTACGATATTCTTTATGTTGCCAGTGATAATCGCCATAACCTCAAAGCCGCCGATTGGTTTTTCAGGGAAGTATACCCCCTTATAAATCCGTCTTTCCAGTGGTGCGTTATCGGTGGTATTCATCAATATATTCCGGACAAAGAAAATATAAAAAAAATTCCCTATACGGATTCTTTGGGGGCATTCTATTCCAGAGCAAAGCTGGCCATTTGCCCTATGCTCAGCGGTACCGGGGTAAAAATAAAAGTGATCGAAGCTCTTTCTTATGGTCTGCCTGTGGTATGCAGCCCTCGGGGAGTGGACGGGTTGGTCAATAAGACAGAGAACGGATGTATAGTAGCGCGATCCGCAACAGATTTTGCCCGGGCCATTCAAGAACTGTTATCTATGCCGGATCATTATAAAAAAGTGAGCGCACAGGCAGGATCTTTTTTTCAAAAGAATCATACAAAAGAAACCTTTTTTCGTATCATGACGGAGGCTTTAGAGGTTTAGAAGGACACGCACTTTAGGTTTTTTTATGTTCTGTATAACTAATCCAAATTAAAGGCGTTTCAAATGCTGTGTTAGATGACCCTGTTAGTGAAACGGCCCTGTTGACATCCGGATGCCTAATGAACAACAATAGAAGACACCGACTGCTAATGACTCTTTGATTTTTTTTAACAAATAAATACAACTCTTTTGTTGCGAAACGGCCTCTTTCGTCGTTTATAGAAAAGTATAGGGCTGCCCGAGCTCTAAATAACATTTTATTGAAAAACGATATACGGAAAGTATATAAACTACTGAACGGTAATGAATCGCAAAAAAAGAGTACTCTACTTCATGCCCGATCCGCCACTACGAAAAGATCATGGATGCCGGACGCGTACCCTTCAATTTCTGGAATATTTTGAAAGCCGGTCAGCATTCTTTGAGGTAGATTTTATGAGTGTCAAAGAGGTTGCAGGCTGGAATCAATTTGATGATAATGCATTTAAACAGCGGTTTCCCGATTATGGTTTATACGTTGGTGTTACTAAAATGCCAAGAAAGAATAAATTTCGCTATTATTTTAAATGGAAGCTGACCAATTTTTTTCGTAAAAGAAAGCTCTTAAGCGGGCGATCGCCAATCGTTGACCATACGAACTCCTATTTACAAAACCAGTTCGATCAGATTCTGCAGAAGAACAAATATGATATCATCATCATTAGTTATGTTACCTGGGCAAATCTTATCTGCGATAATCCATATCTGAACGAAGCGAAATTGATCATTGACACTCATGATTTCATGACCGTTCAGTTTAAAGAGCGTTCAGGATTTAAGCTGGGCCCTACACTTGAACGCGAGATAGAATTACTGTCCATGTTTGATGAAGTATGGTCTATTTCGATGGATGAGTATTATTTGTTTAGTCAGTTTTTGACAGCTAAGCATCGGTTTGTTCCTGTAATGTTTGGCAATACTCACAAATCGATGGATGAGGTTCGAAGCAATAGAAAGTATGATTTGATTTATGTGGCGAGTGATAATCCGAATAATAAGAGCTCTATAAATTGGTTTTTTGAGCAGGTGTATCCCATGCTGCCAAAAGATTTGAAAATATGTGTTATTGGTCTTATTTGTAATCATTTTCCAAACTATCCCAATGTAGAAAAGCATTTGTTTGTAGATGATCTGCACGATTATTACAGCAATGCGAATATGGCGATCTGCCCAATGCTCGAAGGAACCGGCATTAAGGTTAAAGTAGTGGAAGCTATGTCTTTTGGTTTGCCGGTAGTCTGTAATCTGCGGGGACTGGACGGGATCCCTCTTAAGTTTGATAATGGATGCCTTCGGGGAGATACCCCGGGAATGTTTGCTGCATACATCGTGAAGCTTGTGGAGGATAGCCAGTACAGGAATATGGTTGCCAGCCAGGCGAAAGCCACTTTTAACCGGTTCTTTAGCTTAAATAAAGGGTATGATAACCTGGATTCGATTTTTGAATTGTCAAAATGTGCTGATTCAAAAACAAAAACTACGTTGCGTACCATACCAAAGCAAACCCTAAGGAAACCTACGTGTGTCGACCAAGGCGTTACCGGCTAAGCAGAAATGATAAGGTTATCAAAATTGCTGACCAGGATCAGCAAAGTGAAACATACTTTTGCTAAATTTGTTGTCACTATGTTTTTGGAAATTGTACATTCATTCATCGCTAAATGTCCCCATGTCAAATAGAGTTGCAGTAGTTATTCCTGTTTACAAAACTACTTTGGAGGCGTATGAGGAGGCAAGCCTGAAACAATGCTGTAAGATCTTAGGAGACCATTCACTTTTTTTAATAAGGCCGGAAGGACTCGAACTTACTACTTATACCCCCTTTTTAAAGGAGAACAGATATCGGGTAGAAACGTTCCCCAGCCATTTCTTTAGGGATATAAAAGGGTATAATAACCTGATGCTATCCGCTGAATTTTATGAACGCTTTTTGGACTATGATTTTATACTGATCTACCAACTTGATGCTTTTGTATTTAAAGATGAATTGTTGATTTGGTGCGAGCAGGGATTTGATTATATCGGAGCTCCGTGGATAGAACGGGATAAATGGAAACATAGAATTCGATCGTACCTGCATCACCGTTCTAACCGGAAGCAACCCAATAGTATGCTCCCGACAATATGGCAATTTTACAATCGTGTAGGGAACGGGGGGTTTTCTTTGAGGCGGGTTGAAAAGTTTTACAATTTGTGTAAATCAGAGCGTGCTCTGATTGATTTCTACAATGCAAATAACGAAAGTAAGTTCTTTAACGAGGATGTATTTTGGTCGCTTGAAGTTAACCGGAAAAAGAAGAGATTGCATATTCCCGGTTACCGCATCGCAGTTCATTTTTCTATTGAGCAACAGCCGGAACTCGCCATGAAGTTTATGAAGAATGATTTACCGTTTGGCCTACATGGGTTAAATGTTTATCCTGATTTTTGGCGCCCATACATCCGGCAGGCGGGGTATGCAATATTTTAAAATAAAGGGACAGTAAAAAAGCGTTCTTTAAACGAAAGAGGTTCACTGACTGATTAGTAAATTTTATGAATATTCAAGCCAAACCCAACGTTGCAGTAATTACCTTTCTTTGCCCTTTTCCTGTGTCGGATGGCGGCCGTTTTGGCGTTTTTGGACAGATCAATGATTTGAGGAAATTTTATAATATTACGTTGATCTTTAAGGTTGCTGTGGCAGAAAAGGTCCATGTGGAAACATTACAGGCGATGTGGCCGGAAGTGGAAATATTGCCCATTTACGGTAAAGGAGTCATGGCCAATCATGCATCCAAGAAAAGACTTTCCATTGCAAAAAGAATATCCCGATTCATCAAAAACGTCAAAAAAAGAAAAAGGCGACATGGACAAGGATTATCGAATCCACACAGACATTATCCGTTTTTGCCGCTTGATCGGGAAATGCTTGATGTCCTTGAAACACTTTTTTTGAGAAAAGCATTTGATATTGTTCAGGTAGAATATAGCGATCTTCTTCCGTTGATTCATTCGTTGCCACAATCATCAAAAACGGTTTTTTTTCAACATGAGAACCGGTATCTTATAATGCAGGACTATTTCAGATTATACAATGATAAGAGTCTTTATGCCTCGCATGTGATCAATACCGTGAAGTTTACAGAGCTCAACCTAATGAACTTGTATGACCGGGTATTGGTTTTGAACCGGAATGATTTTGAACAGTTGAAAGAGGGGGTAAATGAAGCAAAACTTAGAATGTGGCCGACCGCCGTTCCTGATATGTTTTATGCTCATTCTTTAGCGGAACCGCGGAAAACAAAAGCAGAGCGGATTGTGTTTTTGGGCTCGCAGGGACATCCGCCTAATGAGGATGGGCTGAAATGGTTTCTTGATGCAATGTATCCATCTGTTTTCAACCAGACAGGATTGAAAGTTTATGTAACAGGAATATGGGAAGAATCGTTTAAGATGAACTACCCTGAAGTTGTTTTTACCGGATTTCTTGATGATCTGACAGACTTGCTGAACGGGGCCATACTTATTTCCCCAATACGCTTAGGCGGAGGCGGAATCCGCATTAAAATTCTTCAATCAATGGCTATGGGAGTACCGGTTGTTACGACGCTCCTGGCATGTGAAGGAATGGAAGGGGCTGAAAATGGCGAAAATATTTTTATTGTTGAAGAAGAAACCGATTTTATTGCCGCATTACAGCAACTTGCTAATCATACGGAACTGTATGCTTCTGTTTCGATGGAGGCACGTAAATTTATTGAAAGCTATCACAGCGAGCGGGTTACATCGATAATACGAAAAAAGGTATATGATGATTTGTTAGAAGGCTGAGTTCAGGTATCAATTCGTTAGGGTTAAGCAGGAGCGAGACATTTTTGTCCTGTCAGGAACTGAAAAATGCTATGCATTGAAATATCTGATCCGCTTTTTGTATATTACACAACATACAATACACAAAGAATGGGATTCTTTAAAAAAAATAAGCAGGATGCCAAAGTCGTTGATCGATACATCAACAAAAACAAATTTATTCTTGAGGAATCAATGCAAGCGCTGGACAGGGAACGATTGTTTTATATTCCTGTTCATTTAGGATATGTGCGGATAAGTACTCTTGAACTCGTGGCTGAAGAGATAAGGGTGAACAATATTCCCGGAGCTGTCGCTGAGCTTGGTGTGTATCGGGGAGATTTTGCCAAATATATGAATGAAGCGTTCCCCGATAGACGTTTATATCTTTTTGACACTTTTGAAGGATTTTCGGTGGAAGATGTAGTCATAGAAACAAAAAACAACTATAGTCCCGGAACACAGGATTTTTCTGACACCACTATCGAATTGGTATTGGATAAGATGAAATATCGTGATAACTGTGTGATAAAAAAAGGTTATTTTCCTGACTCTATAGGCGATCTTAATGAAAACTTCGCTTTCGTTTCCCTTGATGCTGACCTGTATAAGCCGATTTATGAAGGTTTGAAATATTTCTATCCGCGATTATCTCAAGGGGGATTTATTTTTATACATGACTATAACAATGGCGAATATAAAGGCGCAAAAAGAGCTGTTACGGAATATTGTAAAGAGCATAGAATACCTTTTATCCCTATTTGTGACCCCTGGGGAACCGCGGTTATTGCAAAATAGATACGGTCGATAACAATAATTCATAGTTCCCGGTAAGCATTAGAGCAGTAGCCGCTCATTTTGTTGATTGGTTTGCAGAAGTCCGTTATAGAAATTAGACATCTGGTCCTGTCTGGTACCAATCAAAGGAACGGAGGAATTTACTCTGTTAAACTTTTCCTATGTTGTGCTTATGGAGCTCAAAAAGCGGTAGCGTTTTAAGCGATCCCGGAATTTCAATAGCATCCGTAGCGGGTAAAATGAAACGGATGCCACATTTTCTCGTAACTTTGCGCGTTTTAATGAATGAACGCGGATGGGCCTAAAAAAATTCAGTCGCTTATTTAAGTATATCGGTTATTACAAGGGGAAGATCGTCCTGTATGTTTCTATTACTATTATAGCATCTTCATTATCAGTGGTTTCTTTGGGAATGCTGGCGCCGTTAATGTCGCTCATTTTTAAGGTGGATGGTATTGGCGGGCAAGATATACTGAACAAGATCCCGGGCGGGCATTATATCGGTGAGGAATTGACAAAATTGGTTAACAGTGGGCAGCAAATGCATGCCGTGCTGCTCTGTTGCATGCTGGTGGTCATTTCAGTATTTCTAAAAAACCTGTTGTTGTATGTGTCCTCGCTGATTTCGGTACCGGTAAGGAGCTCCATCATCATCCATCTCAAAAATGATCTTTATGCCAAAGTACTGAACCTGCCGGTGGGCTATTTTTCCGAGCAGAAAAAAGGCGATATCATGAGCCGCATGACCAATGATGCCAACATGGTAGAAAGTTCCATTGTAAATACCATGGAAGGGTTGATCAAAGACCCGGTGATGGTGATCAGCTATCTTGTTGGGATGGTGGCCATCAGCCCCGGCCTTTCGGTGTTTTTGCTGGTTCTGTTGCCTGCAACGGCCTTTATCATCGGCCGCATCAGCCGCACCCTTAAAAAACAAAGCAACGCGGCATCGCTGCGGGTGGGCGATACCCTGTCCATACTGGATGAAACCCTTACAGGGATCCGGATCATCAAGGCATTTACCGCGGAAAAGATCCTGAACAACCGCTTTGTTACCCTCAACAATACCTTGCTGGGCATCAATAAGAAAATGGCGGCCCGCAGGGACCTGGCATCGCCGCTTACAGAGCTTTTAGGTGTAGTGGTACTCTGTGTGATCATTTATTTTGGCGCCAACCTGATTCTTAACGGCAACTCCCTCGGCCCCGGCGATCTGATCGCATTTATAGCCATATTTGCGATGATGATCAACCCGGCCAAATCCCTGGCCTCATCCTTTTTCAGGGTGCGGGAAGGTGCCGCTGCTGTGGAGCGTATTGAAGCGCTGTTAACCACACCGGAAAAAGTAGAAGATACCGGTACGAAGAAACTGGAGGTATTCAACGAAGGCATCGAGTTTAGAAATGTGTCGTTTTCATACAATGAAACGCCCATCCTTAAAAACATCAACCTGTTTATTCCCAAAGGAAAGACCGTGGCGCTGGTGGGCAGCAGCGGTGCGGGAAAGAGCACGCTGGCAGACCTGGTACCCCGTTTTCATGATGTAACCTCAGGCGAGATCCTCTTTGATGGCGTCAATATCAGGGACTACAGCATCGAATCTATAAGAAAACAAATTGGTATCGTAAGCCAGGAGCCCATCCTGTTTAACGATACCATTGGCAATAATATTACGCTTTCCGACCCCGATGCGCCATTGAGTGAAATTGAAAGCGCCGCCAAAGTTGCAAATGCCTGGCGGTTTATAGAACATAAGCCTGAACAGTTTGATACCAATATCGGCGACAGGGGCGCTAAATTAAGCGGAGGCGAAAAACAACGGCTGACCATTGCCCGGGCGGTCCTCAAAAACCCGCCCATCCTCATTCTTGACGAAGCTACTTCTTCCCTCGATACGGAAAGCGAACGCCTGGTACAGGACGCCATCAATAATATGATGAAAAACCGGACTTCGCTGGTAATTGCCCACCGGTTAAGTACCGTACGCCACGCAGATGAGATCATCGTGCTCAATAAAGGCGAAATTGCAGAACGGGGCGCACATAAGGAACTGATGCAGATCGAAGGGGGTATTTACAGGAAGCTGGTGGATATGCAGGAGATGGTTTAGGGAAGTTAAAAATTTGAAAATGTGGGAGTGTGGGAATGTGAAAAATGTGGATTTCGGAGCCTCGGAGTGGGAGGACATTTGATGTAAAATAGGCCTCTGGCCAGTGTCAATGCTCACTGACCACGAACAGGTTTCTGGTCTGATGTTTCTGTTTGAGGTTAGTTCCGTGTTTCACTTCTCACCGATCATGGCGGGGTTCAAAGTTCAACGTCGGATTTCGCTTCATACCGGAGAACTATTGACCATGAACTGTTGGCTCTTGATAATGATCAGACCTGGTTTGATGTCAGGATCTTCATTTCCACATCTGCATGTCTCCACATTTATTGTTTTGTTTATCAATATTTTACGATGTAGGCGTGCCTTTAAAATTTAAATTCAACATTCTGCATGTTACGTTTCCGGTTTTTCCGTACCTTTGCAGCCCCAATTAGTTCTTTTATAGCTCCTGTTGTTCTCAAAGAAGCACAGGACGGAGGAATTTGGGAGTTCCCCGGTTAAACCGGGAACGTTTGAACCAATAAATCGAATAAAATGGCAAAAGAAATCTCTGGCTTTGTAAAGCTACAGTGTAAGGGCGGTCAGGCCAATCCTGCACCCCCAATCGGGCCGGCGTTAGGTTCCAAAGGTGTAAACATCATGGAATTCTGCAAACAATTCAACGCCCGCACCCAGGACAAAATGGGAAAAGTACTCCCCGTATTGATCACCGTTTACAGCGACAAAAGTTTTGAATTTGTAATCAAAACGCCCCCCGCAGCAATTCAGCTGATGGAAGCCGCTAAAATTCAGAAAGGTTCTAAGGAAAGCAACCGCGCCAAAGTAGGTAAGGTTACCTGGGATCAGGTTGAGGCGATCGCAAAAGACAAAATGCCTGACCTGAACTGCTTTACCGTTGATGCCGCCATGAAAATGGTTGCCGGTACTGCGCGCAGCATGGGACTGAATGTTGAAGGCAAAGCCCCATGGGAAAATTAACCCCCTGATTCCCCTGAAGGGGAAAGTTTCTTAAAACTTTAAAAGAATTTAAAATGGCATTCATTAGTAAAAAAAGAAAAGTTGCAAATGCAAAGGTAGACGCTAACAAGGCGTATTCCCTGAAAGAAGCCTCTGCATTGGTAAAAGATACAAGCGTGGCGAAATTCGACGCCTCTGTTGATCTGCACGTACGTTTGGGTGTGGATCCTAAAAAGGCAGATCAGGCGATTCGTGGTACCGTAACGTTACCGCACGGAACCGGTAAAACAAAAAGAGTACTGGTATTGTGCACTCCGGATAAAGAAGCCGATGCAAACAGCGCAGGTGCTGATTATGTAGGTTTGGATGAATATGTTCAGAAAATTGAAGGTGGCTGGACCGACGTGGATGTAGTGATCGCTACTCCGGCAGTAATGCCGAAGATCGGTAAACTGGGTAAGATCCTGGGACCGCGCAACCTGATGCCGAACCCCAAAACAGGTACGGTAACCAATGATGTGGCTGCTGCTGTTAACGAGGTGAAAGGCGGTAAGATCGCGTTCAAAGTGGATAAAGCAGGTATTGTACATGCGTCCATCGGCCGTGTGAGCTTTAGCCCTGAAAAGATTGCTGAAAACGGACAGGAGTTGTTAAACGCTCTTATTAAGGCTAAACCCACCACAGCAAAAGGTATTTATTTAAAAGGAATCAGCATGGCGAGCTCCATGGGCCCTGGAATTGCTTTGGATACAAAATCCTTTGTACAGTAATCACCCGGCTTAACCGGTTCTAATTTTTAAAATTCACCCCGTAAAACGGGGTCAGTCAAACCGCAATAAAATGACTAAAGAACAAAAAAATGAAGTAATTGAGGTATTGAAGGGAAAGTTCTCTCAATACAGCAACTTTTATATAACAGATACAGAATCGCTTACTGTAGAACAGGTAACCAAACTCCGCCGCGCTTGTTTCGACAAGAATGTGGAAATGAAAGTGGCCAAGAATACGCTGATCAAAAAGGCGTTGGAAGCACTGGATGCTGAAAAATATGCCGGAGTATATGATTCGCTGCACAAAGTGACCGCCCTGATGTTCTCCGAAAATCCCAAAGAGCCGGCTGTTATTCTGAGCTCTTTCCGGAGCGAAGCTAAAAATGAAAAGCCTGAATTAAAGCTGGCGTTCATTAATGGGGATCTGTATGCAGGAGACAATCAACTGGCTGCCCTGGTTAAGATCAAGACGAAAAATGAACTGATCGGTGAAGTGATCGGCTTGTTGTTGTCGCCCATCCAGCGTGTGATCGGTGCCCTGCAGAACAGACCGGAAGGTGATGCGCAGGCAGCAGCAGAGGCTCCCGCAGCGGAAAGTCCTGCAGCTCCTGAAGCAAATGCTCCTGAAGCAGATGCCACTCCGGCGGCTGAATGATCGTATTTATAGCGTCTCAGACCTATATTTAATAAACAAACAATTTTTTTAAACCCGCCGTCGGATCGGTTCCGGTAATTACCGGAACGTGAAATGAAGACGGTAAAAATTAAAACACAATGGCAGATATCAAAACATTAGCAGAAAGCCTGGTAGGCTTAACGGTAAAAGAAGTACAGGAATTAGCAGATTTCTTAAAAACTGAATACGGCATCGAACCTGCTGCAGCTGCGGTAGTAGTAGCTGGCGGTGGTGAAGGTGGTGCGGCGGCTGCTGAAGAAAAAACAGCATTTGACGTGATCCTGAAGAGCGCTGGTGCTTCTAAATTGAACGTTGTTAAGATCGTTAAAGATCTGACAGGGTTAGGTCTGAAAGAAGCAAAAGAACTGGTAGACGGTGCTCCGAAACCCGTAAAAGAAGGTGTATCTAAAGCTGAAGCTGAAGACATCGCTGCTAAACTGAAAGAAGCAGGCGCTGAAGTAGAAGTAGCTTAATTCTTTTTAGTAAAGAAATAGTTGTCCTATAAGGTCTCCTGATCTTATAGGACTTTTTTTTGAAGATGCCACAGAGATGCCGAAACATAAAAGTTTTTAGAGGTGCTGCAGCTTCCACAGAAGTGCACAGCTTCCGGTATTTCGGAACCGCTGTTTTTGCGGCTCATCCATGCTCTACTGCTCTATACAAACGGTTGCACAAAAAAGAACCGCAGGCGGTACGGCATTTTTTATAGATTTGCCGGACCAAAGACATACAAATGAAATACGTTCTTTCCGCGCTCTCGATGCTTGTTTTTCATATGCTGCATGCGCAACAGATCAAGTATACCTCCGGTGCCGGCCACTGGGATACAGACTCCCTGGGCGACCACAGGGCCGTGGTGCAGTTCAACGGATCCGGCAAAGTGGCGAAAACCGTTGTGGAATGGAGAAGGCGGGATCCGGACCCGGAAGCAAAAAGGATCATTGTCCAGGACGCCCGGACAGGCGAAAAGATCAGCAATGTAAAAGTGGCATCGGTCAATAACGAAAAAGGGGTGATCCTGTTTGAACCGGTCTCCGGAAAGGGGAAGTACTACCTGTACTATCTTGTTTCCAAAAACTCCGGCTCTCCCAATTATCCAACGGTGAGCTATCTGAAACCCGAGCAAACGGCCGGTGCTGCCTGGCTGAATGCGGTTCCGGCGTCGCTTTCAGTAAATGCGCCGGTGGTGGCCATGGAATCGAGCGATGCATTTAACAGCTTTTATCCCATGGAGATCACAGCAACGGCGGAAGAGACAGCTGCGCTGGTAAAAAAATACGGGCGTACGGATTACATCGTTTTTCCCGAAGACCGGAAATATCCTGTTAAGATGTTTGCGCAGCTGCCCTATCGGTGGATCCGGCGCGGTGTGGTAACGGATTTTAAAGGAAACGGCATGCGCGGTGAAAATTATTCCTTTCAGCTGGCGGTCTATGCTTTGCGGGATCTGGGAAATATTTCTGTTCTTTTTTCGGATCTGAAAGACGGAAAGGACCATGTAATTCCTGCTTCAGGAATGAGCTGTATCAATACCGGTGGGATCGATTATACAGGGAAGCCGTTTTCAAAACAGGTACCGGTGGCCAAAGACAGCCTGCAGCCGCTGTGGTGCCTGGTGGATATTCCTGCGGATGCCCGGCCGGGTATTTACAAAGGCCGGGTAACGGTGAACATTGCAGGGGCCGGGAAAACTACGGTGCCTGTTCAGCTTACGGTTGCTGCGGCACTGGCTGAGGAAGGGAATATCGGAGAACCCTGGAACCAGACCCGCCTGAAATGGCTCAACTCCACAATGGCGCAGGAAAATACGGTCATTGCCCCCTATACCCCACTGGTACTTAAAAACAATGCGATCGATCTGCTGGGAAGGCGGGTTACGGTAGCCCCATCGGGCTTTCCCGCACAGCTGCAAACCTTTTTTACAGAAGAAATGACGGGGTTGAAAACGGAGCCGAATAATATTCTTACAGAGCAGATCCATTTTCATTTTACAGGTGCCGATGGTAAAGAACTGAAATTTGAGAACGGGAATCTGCAATATACCAACCAGTCGGCAGGCACCGTTGTCTGGAAGACCACCAGCAGGAGCCCGCTGGTGCAGATGGATGTGGCGGCCTCCCTGGAGTTTGATGGCTTTCTTTCCTACACGGTAAAAGTAACGGCGCTGCAGGATGCCGACTTTAAAAATATTACCCTGCACATTCCTTTTACCCCGGAGGCGGCCACCTACCTGATGGGCCTGGGAGAGAAGGGGCGTGCCCGGCCCGACAGCCTTTCATGGAAATGGGATGTGGCGCATAAGAACCAGGACGGTGTTTGGGTGGGAGCAGTCAACGCAGGCCTGCAATATACGCTGCGCGATGAGCGTTATGTACGCCCGTTAAACACGAACTTCTATTTGCAGAAGCCCCTGTTGCTTCCCGCTTCATGGGGAAACGGGCAGAAGGGGGGCATCACCATTGCTCAAAAGGGAAAATCGATCCTTGCGGATAATTATACGGGCCCGCGCCATCTCAAAAAAGGGGATACCCTCTATTTTAATTTCAATCTGTTGCTGACCCCCTTTCATCCGCTGAACACCGATTTTCAGTGGGCTACCCGGTTTTATCACCGGTACGACAGCATCAGTAAGATAAAGAGCACCGGCGCTACGGTGATCAATATCCACCACGGCAATGCCATCAATCCCTGGATCAATTATCCCTTTATCGAGTGGCAGAAAATGAAAAATTATATCGATCAGGCACATCAGGACGGGCTGAAGGTAAAAATATACAATACCGTACGGGAACTGTCGAACCATGCATATGAGCTGTTCCCTTTGAGAAGCCTGGGTCATGAAGTGTACTCACCCGGCAAGGGGGGCGGGTTCCGCTGGCTGCAGGAGCACATAGGATCGGACTATATTGCTGCCTGGTTTGTACCGGCTGTAAAAGACGCTGCCATTATCAACAGCGGCATGAGCCGTTGGCATAATTATTACGTGGAAGGCATGAACTGGCTGACAAAAAAAGTGGGCATCGATGGCATTTACCTGGATGATGTGGCGTTTGACCGTATTACCATGAAACGGATCAAAAGGGTATTAACGGCCAAGGGACACCCGGGTATCATCGACCTGCATTCGGCCAACCAGTATAATAAGAGTGATGGCTTTATCAACAGCGCCAATCTCTATATGGAGCATTTTCCTTATCTGAACCGGCTGTGGTTTGGCGAGTATTTCGATTATGAGCATAACAGCCCCGATTTTTTCCTGACGGAAGTAAGCGGGATCCCTTTTGGCCTGATGGGAGAGATGCTGCAGGATGGGGGAAACGCCTGGAGGGGAATGATCTATGGCATGACCTGCCGCATTCCCTGGACGGCGAATGCGGACCCAACGGGCATCTGGAAGCTTTGGGATGATTTTGGGATGGAGGGCTCCCGGATGATCGGTTACTGGGTAAGCACAAATCCGGTAAAAACGGACAACGATAAAATAAAAGCAACGGTTTATAAAAAAGAAGGTAAGGCGCTGGTGTCCATCGCCAGCAGGAATGAGACCGATACGGAGGTTACTTTAAATATCAACTGGGAGCAGCTGGGTATCGACCCGGCCAAAGCAACCATAACAGCGCCGGCAGTTAAAAACTTCCAGGAAGCCAGAAGCTTTAAAGTGGGTGACAAAATACCGGTTCCCAAAAATAAAGGCTGGATGCTGTTGATACAGTAGATTTCAGGGTTTAACGTTCCATGTTTCAGGTTCGCTCCGGATTCAGAGCAGCAACATCGGGCGCCAAAGCCGGGACCCGATCTCAAACGTGAAACCTCAAACGCTTTTATCTATGGGCTTTGAGGATTTCCCGCAAAACGATGGCCTGGTTGTGCAGCTCGTCCTTTGCTGCGTACAGCAGGGTGATCTTCCGGGTGTCTGCATGCTTTTTCAGAAATTCGTTCAGCGCGGGATTCTGTTTTAGTTCTTCTTCATATTTCTTCTGGAACCCGGTCCATTTTTCGGGGTCATGGTCAAACCATTTCCTCAATTCAGTGGTAGGGGCCAGGTCTTTTGCCCACTCGTCAATGGCCGCCGCCTCCTTTTTAAGGCCACGCGGCCACAGCCGGTCTGCCAGCACGCGCAGACCGTCATTCTTTGAAGGCGCTTCGTATATCCGTTTAATGGCGATGGTAGTGCTCATATTTCTGTTTTTATAATAAAAGGCCGGTACCGGGCAGCGCTGAAGGTGTTCGCAGGGTTGCGTTTCCGGCAGTTTTCATAAAGGTACAAAAATTAATAAAAGATATTTTTATCTTTTATTAGAAATAGCATAGCTTTGCATCATCGATGTTTTCTAAGACCTGCGAATATGCAATAAGGGCAATGATCTACATTGCGCAGCAAACCCGGAACGGAAGCCGTGTCGGAATAAAGCAAATAGCAACCGGCATAGATTCTCCGGAGCATTTCATCGCAAAGATCCTGCAGGAGCTAAGCCGCAAAGGTCTTGTAGAGTCCATGAAAGGGCCTACGGGCGGGTTTTACCTGGAGAAAGCATCGCTGAACCGTTCACTGGCCGATATTGTAAAGACCGTGGACGGAGAACAGCTGTTTCTGGGTTGCGGACTGGGATTGAAGCAATGTTCGGAGACCAATCCCTGCCCCATTCATTTCAAATTTAAAAAAGTACGGAAAGAAATGCAGACCATGCTGGAGAATGCAAAGCTGGGTGAATTCATTGAACAGCTGGACCGGAAAGAGACGTTCCTGAAGCGGAAGTGATTTTTTTTGACTCAATAAAAGATAAAAAGGTATTTATATCTAATATATGCATTTATGAAACGGATATCGGTCATCAGCACCCCGGGATTGCTCCCGGTCTTTTTAATCTCCGCCCCGTCCGGTGCACAAGCCGGCGGTGGGTTTCCTTATTCCTTTTCTTTTGCCGACAGATCTGTATGGGGAATATTCTTACTGCTGATTGTTCTGGTGCTGTTTGCAGTGGCATGGCTGATGCGGCAAAAGATCCGCAGGATCCGTACGGCCTCCAAAGCAGGTACGGCGGGTCAAAAACACGGGGCGCCGGAAGCCTGGCTGCAACGGTTCACCAATGCGCAGCTCCGGGAGATCCTGGCATTAAAAAAGAAAAATAGCAACGCGCGGTTGCTCATTTTGCCGGTAGCGGCCTTGCTGGCTCCCGCAGGGCAGTTATTTGCACAGAGCACTCCGGGCGGGGGGCCATTGCTCAGCGAAACCGGTGTCATCATCACCATTACGCTGATGGCATTGCCCATCTTGCTGGGGGTGGTATTGCTGTATCTTAAAATGCAAAGGATCCTGCAGCAGTTTAAAAACAAGCAGCAGCTCAGAGATGCCGGCCGACTGGCCGCTTACCTGGAGCAGCTGCCGGAGCAGGAACTGGAGCAGTTGCTGGAAGAACGGCCTCCGGAGGAAGGGCCCCTGCCAGCTGCTGCCCGCCTTTCCGGTACCGGAAAGGCCGAGGACAGGAACGGTCTGCTGCGGATCCGCGAAACGGAGGGGTTGCCCATTGTTGCCGAAAAAAAACGGGCACAGAAGCGCCCGGACGTCGACCCGGCACTTTCAAAGCTGGTATTGTGGTACCTGGGCTGCTCGGTGTTCTGGCTGCTGTTTGGTACCAGTGTGGGAGAATATGTGGGCATCAAGTTTATTGCCCCCGATGCGGATCATGTCAGCTGGCTGAGTTTTGGACGCCTCCGGCCGGTGCATACCAATTCCGTATTCTGGGGATGGGCCTCCCTGGCCATGTTGGGACTGGGCTATTACGTGGTGCCCCGGGTAAGCAATACAAAACTTTTTAGCCTTAAAACGGGCTGGTATGCGCTCTGCCTTATCAATGCATCGGTGGTACTTGGGACCCTGTTCCTGATGGCTGGCATCAATAATGGCGGTGGCGAGTACCGGGAATATATCTGGCCGGTGATGTTACTGTTTGCGCTGGGACTGGTGCTCACCCTGTGGAATTTTTACCAGACGATCGCCCGCCGCACCACAAGGGAGATCTATATTGCCAACTGGTATATTGTGGCTTCAGTCATTTTTGCCATCACCATCGTTCTGGTGGCCTATATTCCCACATGGCAGAACGGCCTGGGCGAAACGATCATCCAGGGGTATTATATGCACCAGGGAGTGGGCATGTGGTTCATGCTGTTCACCCTGGGTATTGTGTATTATTTCCTGCCCCAGCAGCTGAACCAGCCCATTTATTCCTACAGCCTGGGAATACTGGCCTTCTGGACGCAGATCCTGTTCTATACCCTGATCGGTACGCACCATTTTGTATTCAGTGCCATTCCCTGGTGGCTGCAAACGGTAGCCATCGTAGGCAGCGCCGGCATGGCCATACCGGTGATCGCGGGCACCACCAATTTCCTGATGACCTTCAAGGGCGCATGGAGCAAAGTGAGCTCCAGCTATACCCTGCCGTTTTTCCTGGTAGGGATCATTTTCTATTTCACCGGGTCGTTACAGGGCACGGCCGAAGCATTCCGTACTACCAACCTGATCTGGCACTTTACAGATTTTACGGTAGCGCATTCCCATATGACGATGTATGGGATCATCTGCTTTTTTCTCTGGGCGGCCATTTATGCCATTGTGCCCCGGCTTACAGGAAAAGAGCCTCCGCAGATAAGCGTGGGGATCCATTTCTGGCTGGCGCTTATCGGTCTGCTATTTTATATCATTCCGCTGATGTACGGAAGCACGCTGCGGGGCGTGGCCTGGCTCAACGGGGTACCTTTTATTGAAACGGTAAAAGGGATGGCTCCTTACTGGGTATGGCGGGCAGTAGGAGGCAGCCTGATGTGGGGTTCCCACCTTGTTTTTGCTTACAATATGTATAAAATGTACGCTGCCGGGAATGAGCTTCCGGATGTCAACGAAACGGCCCTGAACCAGTTAAGAGAAAGGGTGGCGGCCCACTGATTTTATAATGTCAATTTCTGAGAAGATGAGCATGCTTGATAATCATAAACTACTTTTTTCAAACGCGGCGCTTTTTTTTGCAGGACTGACCGTGTTGGTAGCAATAGTTCCTGCGCTTTCCAATCAAAAGCAGAACAGGCCCCTGCCGGGCGCCCCGGCGCTCAGTAAAGAGGCCCGTATCGGGAAGGGGATATACATTGCCAACGGATGCGTGGCCTGTCATACCCAGCAGGTACGGAATATTGATATGGATAAGGTATGGGGCGACCGGCCCGGGCTGGCCGCTGATTATGCGGCAAATGTCCGTACCGATTTTTGGCGCAATACCGCTACCCTGATGGGTACGGAGCGTACGGGACCGGACCTCACCAATGTTGGCACCCGCCAGCCGGGCAAGGACTGGAACCTCGTGCACCTTTTTAACCCGAGGATTGTGGTGAAGGAATCCGTAATGCCCGCCTATCCCTGGTTGTTTGAGCGGAAAAAAGACCCGGCGGAATCAGATGTTGTGGTCAATGTGCCGGCGGCCTACCTGAACGGTGATGAAAAGATCGTGGCAACAAAGGATGCCCTGTACCTGCTGGCCTACCTGCAATCCCTCAAACAGGCAGCCCTGCCGCAAAATACCGCGGTACCGGAATTCTTATATAAGAAGGAGAAAAAAGCAGCAGCCGGCGAGGGCACAGCAGCCACCGTCGACGGGCAGGCGCTGTATGCCGCCAATTGTCAGAGCTGCCACCAGGAAAACGGGGAGGGACTGCCCGGTGCTTTTCCGGCGCTGAAAGGCAGCCCCGTGGTTACGGGGGAAGACCTGGAAAAATATGTAGACATCATTATGAACGGGTATGATGCGCGCGAGGAGTATGGCGTGATGCCGCCGGTAGGAACGAATATGAATTTTACCGAAAATGAAGTAGCCGCCATCATCGACCACGAACGGACGAGCTGGGGCAACCAGGGCAAAAAAGTGGCGCCCGAAGACGTAAAAAAGATCATTGATTTGTTGAAGTTAAAAACATCGGAATGAGAAAACGGATATTATTTTTCAGTTGTTTTTTCGGGTCCGGAACCATCGCTGTGGCTTGTACGGTTTGTGAACGTAGACAACCAGAACTATTGCGGGGGATCAGTCACGGCGCCGGCCCGGAAAGCCGCTGGGACCTTTGGATCGTTGCAGCGGTAGCGGCCATTGTGGCCCTTTCGCTGTTCTTTTCGGTAAAATGGATCCTGCGGCCGGGAGAAACTTCCGCAGATCATATTAAACGCTCAATTTTTAAATAAGTAGCTTTGTTATGGATAAGAGTACGATTTATGTTTTTATTGATGAAGCGCCCAACCCGGTGCTGCAGCTGGAGGCGCCCGTCAATTTTGAGCTGGATACGCATAAATTGACAGACGGGGAACATATATTGAAAATTGTGAGCAGGGACCCCTCCGGGAAAGAAGGGATCCGGAAGATCCCCTTTGTTGTCCGCAACGGACCGGCAATAGCGGTAGAGGGGATCAGGGAGCACGAAGTGGTGGACGGCATCCTGCCCGTAATGATCCATGCATACGGCAAAGGCGATTCCCGCTCCTTTCTGATCGAGGGAAGCGAAACGCCGCAAAGCATCCCGCTGTGGATCTGGGTGCTGATCATTGCCTTTACCGCGTGGACCTTATATTATCTGATACGATATCTTTCAATGAATTAAAATGACGGTACTAAAAAAAGAGATCACTACAAGGGAAGACATACAGCTGCTGGTGGATCAGTTCTACACAAAGATCCGGGAAGACCAGCAGGTGGGACCGGTCTTTGATGCCGTGATCCGCGACCAGTGGCCGCAGCACCTGGAGAAAATGTACCGGTTCTGGGAAACCGTGCTGCTGGGGAACCATACTTATTTTGGCAGCCCTTTTCCACCACATGCAAAGCTGCCCATCAGCGGGCCGCATTTTGATACCTGGCTACGGCTGTGGCAGGAAACCATTGATACCTACTTTCAGGGGCCGAAGGCTGAGGAAGCAAAATGGCGCGCAGAAAAAATGGCAGCGATGTTCCTGTCCAAGATCGATTACTACCGGGATACCGGAAAAACACCCCTCATATAACGGGCCATCCATCCTTTTTCATCCGGGACCGTTCATAAAATCAGTATCTTTTGCGCTCATTAATGATCAAACCACATCATGAATAAGAGCAGGAGAGATTTTCTGAAGAACGCAACCATCTTATCAGGAGCGGCCGGGCTGACCAACGTATTGCCCACTTCCATTGCAAAGGCTGCCAGCATCAGCGCAGCGCCCGGAACGACCTTTTATGACGCAGAGCATGTCGTTTTCCTGATGCAGGAGAACCGGTCCTTTGATCATATGTTCGGCTGCCTGCAGGGTGTACGGGGATTTAATGACCCCCGGGTAAAAATATTGCCGGATCAGAACAAAGCCTGGATCCAGAAAGATAAAGAAGGGAATGCTTATGTACCGTTCCATATTGATATCAACAAAACAAAGATCACCTGGCAGGGTGGGCTTCCGCACGACTGGCCGGATCAGAGCGCTGCCCGGAATCAGGGCCGGTACGATCAGTGGATCCCCAATAAAACGGTCATGTGCATGGGGCATTATCAAAGAACAGATGTACCCTTCTATTACGCATTGGCGGATGCCTTTACCATCTGCGATCATAATTTTTGCTCCTCGCTGACCGGTACCACCCCGAACCGGCTGTTCTTTTGGACGGGGAATATCCGGCCGGATCTGTCGGGCGAAAGCAAGCCGGCCGTCCGGAATTCCCAGGCCGAATCGCGCAACAATGTGTATGTAGACTGGAGCTCTTTTCCGGAGCTGCTGGAAGAGCACGGTATTCCCTGGCGGATCTACCAGAACGGGCTCTGGACGGCCGCCCTGCCGGATGAAACGGATTACTGGCTGGGCAACTATGGCGATAATGCGGTAGAATATATAAAGAATCACCGGGTAAAGCTTTCATCGTATTTCCGAAAGAACGGAGATCATACCGGTAAGGAAAAAATACCCGCAGAGAAAGTACAGCAGCAATACGCGCAGCTTACAGAAAAAGAAAAGAACTTGGTCGATAAGGCGTTCACCACAAATGAGGATGACGGAGATGCCTACCTGAAACTGGAGCCGTATACCTTCACCGATGATATGGGACAGCAAAAAACAGTGAACATTCCCGCACAGGATATTTTTAAACAATTCCGGGCGGATGTAAAAAACGGAACACTGCCTGCCGTGTCCTGGCTGGTGGCGCCCCAGGCTTTTTCCGATCATACCAGTACGCCCCTGTACGGTACCTGGTATGTATCGGAGGCGCTGAAGATCCTCACGGAAAACCCGGAGGTATGGAAGAAGACGATCTTTATTCTGACCTATGATGAGAACGATGGTTATTACGATCACCTGGCTCCTTTTGCAGTGCCCAAAAAAGGAGACCATTCCACCGGAAAGGTTTCGGACGGCATAGATCCGGCCCCCGACTTTTCCTGGGAGCATGACCTGCCCATTGGCCTCGGATACCGCGTACCGTTTATCGTTGCTTCTCCCTGGAGCAGGGGTGGATTTGTGAATTCAGAGGTTTTTGATCATACCTCTGCACTGATGTTCCTGGAAACCTTTCTTTCAAAGAAAACCGGTAAAACCATCCGCAGCCCGCATATCAGCGACTGGCGCAGGGCTGTTTGCGGGGATCTGACATCCGTATTCCGTCCGTATAACGGTGAGCAGTATCCCCTGCCCGCTTCCTTAAAAAAAGAAAGCGTGGTACAGGATATCCAAAATGCCCGGAATAAGCCGGAGCAAAAACCTCCGTTGCCATTGACGGAAGAAGAGATCCGTGCCGTCAACGGTGCCACGGCAGGGACGCCGGCCAATCGCAGCCGCATGCCGCGGCAGGAGAAAGGTACAAGACCCGCTACCGCATTGCCCTACCGGCTTTTTGCGGATTGCCGTACCCGTGAAGGACAATTGGAAATTGAGCTCCGGGCCGGCAGCGGAACGCATCATGCGGATGCCGGACTGAGGGGCGCTCCCTTTAATGTTTATACGCCTGCTTCTTATAATACTGTTGCCGGCAAGACCTGGTTTTACGCCCTAAGCGCGGGCGGAGTATTGATAGATCATTTTGAGATCAAAAATTTTTCCGGTGGCCGGTACGACCTGGTCGTACAGGGACCCAATGGCTTTTTCCGGCGCTTCCGGGGCGCGGAGACCGACCCGGATATAACGGTTGCCGCCACCTACGAACAAAAGGGGTTGTTCCGGAAAAAACTGAACGGAGACCTGGAGCTGCTGTTGCAAAACAATACGCCCGGTGTACAAACAGTATTGTTCAAAGATCATGCATATCAATTACCCGGGCGGGAGCTGACGCTGCAGCCACACACAACCAAAAAGATCCGCATCCGGCTGGGGAAAAGCGGCCAATGGTACGACTTCTCCGTGCTGTTGCCACAGCATCCGTCGTATGAGCGGCACTATGCCGGCCATGTAGAAACAGGAGCCGTGTCCGTAACGGATCCGCAAATGGCAGGCGGAGGTGCATCGGGAATGGCGGAAAGCCCGGTTGAGTAACTCCGGGCGGGTTATATCGAATTGCTGTTTTAATTTGATTCGGCAATTCCGCCAGTCAAATCAGCACATCAGCGGCTGTAATTTATGCGCCCACCGGGGCTTCGGGGCGCCCCAACCAACCAATCATCATACCAACCGTCAAAAGAGAGGCCCAAACCCTTAGACGGCTTTGGGAGCAGGAGCAAAAAAAACCTGCATGGGCACTCCCATGCAGGTTTTCAGATGTATAAGCTGTTTTTACATGCCCGGCGTAACCGATTGTGTAGTGTCTTTGCTGTTCTCCGGAGCCTTGTCGATCAGTTCCATGAACTGGTCCAGCTTCGGTGTAATGATGATCTGCGTTCTCCGGTTGCGTGCTTTACCCTCTTCAGTATCATTGCCAGCCACCGGGTTGTATTCACCACGGCCGCCTGCTGTCAGGCGTTTGGGATCGATGCCGTATTGTGTTTGCAATGCGATCACCACAGAGGCCGCCCGCAGAGAGCTCAGGTCCCAGTTGTTGCGGATATTGGGGCGATTGATGGGTACGTTGTCGGTGTTTCCTTCAACCAGTACTTCATAGTCTTTATAGTCCTGTATGATTTTTGCGATCTTGCTGAGGATGTCGCCCGCGCGCTCTGAGATTTCATAGCTTCCGGATTTATAAAGCATGTTATCGGCCAGTGAAATATACACCACACCTTTCAATACTTTAACGTCCACATCCTGGAGCTCATCCCTGCTTAAAGAGCGGGTCAGGTTGTTGGTCAACACGATCAGCAGCGAGTCGCTCTTATTTTTGGCATTTACCAGGTGCTGGATGTATTTATTCGATGCATTGATCTCGTCTACAAGCTTCGAAATATTGACATTCCCCTGTGTATTCTGATTAATGCTTTTATCCAGCGAACCCTGGAGGGCCGCCAGCGCTTTTTTCAGAGAGGCATTATTGGTGCGTTCCTGTTCTAATTGCTCTTCAAGGCTTTTAACCCGCGCTTTACTTTCTGCCAGATCAACCTGGCTGGCCTGGTAGCGCTGATTAAGGTTCTGATAATCGGTCTGCAGGGCGGTAAATTTCTTACTGCTCACACAACCGGATAAGAACAGTGCGGTAAGAACGGCCCCAATGGGTAAAAAAAATGATCGGTTCATAACAATGGATTCTTTTAAAAATAATGGTTTTGTTGAAGGAGATCAATATGCTGACCCGGTAACAACAAAACAAATGCCTAAGTTTAAAAAATACAGGCGCTTCGGCGGCAAAGGCCGTAAAAATTCCGGTATTTTAAGGATTCATTATACTTTGGCCGGAAGACCATTTGTCTTCAGACCCCTGGCCGGTAAGACGCCCTTTTCGGCGGTTTCGTTGCAAAAACAGGAGGGAAATCAATATTTTAACAAACACAGGATCTTGCCACCGGGGGCTTTTTTTCAAAAAAGTGGCTGTATTTGTTATAATTTTAAATATTCTCCCTTATCTTGTGCAGGTATCTAATAAAATGCAATACTGTTTTCAAAATATCCAACCTTCTTTAGCTTTCGGTAACGAAACTGCTACCACTATTACCACAACCCCTTGAGGGTTGTACGCTGCTATATCATCCATCGGGCATTCTGCCGTTTTTTACCCCGGGTTTATTCCCTTTTCTTTTATTACTAAATCAAGTTCATGCAGGTCTTTAAGTTTGGCGGCTCATCTGTAGCCAGTGCTGAGAATATAAAAAAAGTTGCGGCTATTGTAGACAATGCTGCAAAGAAGAATTCAATTGTTGTTATTGTTTCCGCTTTAGGCGGTGTCACAGATCTTTTATTGACATCGGGCAAAGAGGCCGCGGATGGCAATGAAGATTTCCGGTCAAAGGTCACAGTGATCGAGCAGCGTCATTTTGAAACCATCAAGGCACTGATCCCGATCGCTTCGCAAAGCTCCTTACTGAGCCTGGTTAAAAAGGCGATCAATGAAATAGAAGAGATCTGCAACGGGATTTTCTTATTGCGGGAGATCACCCCGAAGAACCAGGACCGGCTGGCCGCTTACGGCGAATGGCTTTCTTCACAGATCATTGCGGAGGCTTTCAAACATTTGGGACTGTTTGTGGTATGGAAAGATGCGCGCCAGTTTATTTTTACAAACAGCGATTATACACATGCGGAAGTGCATCTGGAGACAACTGAAAAGGAGATCCGGAAGTATTTTAAGGAAAATAAAAGCAACGTATTTGTCATCCCGGGTTTTATCGGTTCCGACGAGCAGGGGATCACTACAACGCTGGGCCGGGGCGGCTCCGACTATACCGCTTCCCTGATCGCTGCGGCCATTGATGCAGAATCGCTGCAGGTTTGGAAAGACGTGAACGGGATGATGACGGCAGACCCGCGGCTGGCGGCCAATGCCAAGGTGATCGAACGCATTTCTTACAGTGAGGCAATGGAACTGTCGCACTTTGGCGCCAAGGTATTGTACCCGCCCACCATTCAGCCGGTAATGAGCAAGAACATACCGCTGTATGTAAAGAATACGTTCGCTCCTGAGATGCCGGGAACGGTGGTCGGTGGAAAGATAAAAGATACAAAAGTCGTACGGGAGCATATCGTAAGCGGTATCTCCAGCGTGAACAATATAGCCCTTCTGAGCCTGGAGGGAAGCGGGATGATCGGCATTCCCGGGTTTTCAAAGCGGTTGTTTGAGGCATTGAGCAAAGAGCGGATCAACGTAGTGCTGATCACTCAAAGCTCTTCCGAGCACTCGATCTGTGTAGCCATCGACCAGAAACACCTGCAGGCCGCAAAGAGGATCGTGGATAAGACCTTTGCGGATGAGATCGCGCTCAAAAAAGTAGAGCCGCTGAAAGCGGAAACCCATCTTTCGATCGTGGCGCTGGTAGGGGAAAATATGAAAAGCCTTCCCGGGGTCAGCGGAAGGATGTTTGGCGCTTTGGGCCGGAACGGGATCAATATCCGCGCGATCGCGCAGGGCTCTTCTGAAAAGAACATCAGCACGGTGATCGCTACGGATGATGTAGGCAAAGCCATTAATGTATTGCACGAAGAATTTTTCGAAACCATACAAAAACAGCTCAATCTGTTTATTGTAGGACTGGGGAATGTGGGAGCCAAGCTGATGGAACAATTAAAACAGCAGCACTCCTTCCTGATCCAGCATTTGAAATTAAATGTAAGTGTGGTAGGGATCAGCAACAGCCGTAAAATGATCTTTAAGGAAAGAGGCATTTCCCTAAGCGGCTGGAAGGAGTCCCTGGCGGGCGGCGAATCTGCGTCCATTTCCGAGTTTGCCAATGAGATCATCCGGCGGAATATGCGGAACTCTATTTTTGTGGATATAACGGCCAATAAAGACGTGGCGAAGGTTTATGATAAGATGCTGCAGAAAAGCATCTCGGTGGTGGCCTGCAATAAGATCGCCGCGGCTTCCCCGTTTCCCGAATATAAAAAATTAAAAGAGCTGGCGCATGTGTTCAACGCCAAATTCCTTTTTGAAACCAATGTAGGAGCCGCCCTGCCGGTGATCGCCACGCTGAACGACCTGCGCCGGAGCGGTGATGAGATCCGCCGCATTGAAGCGGTGCTGAGTGGTACCCTCAATTTTGTATTTAATCATTATGACGGATCCCGGCCATTTGCCGATGTGGTAAAACAGGCACAGGAGGAAGGATATACCGAGCCGGATCCCCGTTTGGATCTGAGCGGGGTGGATGTGATGCGCAAGATACTGATCCTGGCAAGGGAATCCGGGTTTGAAATGGAAATGGAGGATATTCAGAACGACTCCTTTATGCCCCCTTCCTGCATGGAAGGTTCTGTAGAGGCTTTTTATAAGGCGATGGAAAAAGAGGAAGCGCATTTTAAAGGTTTGCTGGATGCTGCATTGGCGGAGAATTGCAAACTGAAATTTGTGGCCACGTTCAACGACGGGAAAGCATCCGTCGGACTGCGGCATATACGGCCGGAGAATGACCTCTACCATTTATATGGCAAAGACAACGTGGTGCTGTTCTATACGGCCCGCTACCCGGAGCAGCCCCTTGTGGTGAAAGGCGCCGGCGCCGGCGCCGATGTAACCGCCAGCGGCGTATTTGCCGATATTATGCGCGCGGTAAATGAATAAGAAGCAAAGATGATCGGAGGCAACGGACGTTTCCGGCAGCCCTGGTCCTCGTTCGCTTATACTTATTGCGGCATAGCGCATCACAATTATCTCACAAATCAATCGTTTACTACCTCTCAGATGAAACAAGTAAAAATAAAATCCCCGGGCACTGTGGCCAACCTGGTCTGCGGATTTGATATCCTGGGCCTTGCCCTGAACGATCCGTATGATATCATGGAATTCCGTTTGCTGGATGAGCCGCGCGTCATCATCCGGAACAGGGATCATTTTGGTTTGCCAACGGATCCGGAACAGAATGTAGCAGGGGTGGTATTGCTGGCCGCCATCGAAAAGGCCGGCGGCAATATCGGGTTTGAGGTAACCATACAAAAACGGATCAAACCCGGCAGCGGGTTAGGATCCAGCGCGGCCAGCGCTGCAGGTGCGGCCGTGGGGGCCAACCTGTTGCTCGGTAACCGGTTTACCACGGATGAGCTGGTACAGCTGGCGATGATCGGCGAAAAGCTGGCCAGTGGTGTAAAACATGCAGACAATATTACCCCCTGTATTTTGGGAGGGGTCACCCTCATCCGGTCGATCCACCCGATCGACATCGTTCCGCTGGCGGCCCCCGATCTTTTTGTTACGGTGGTGCACCCGCAGATAGAGGTACGCACTGCCGACGCCCGCCAGATCCTGAAACAAAAAGTGTTGCTGAAGGATGCGATCAAACAATGGGGAAATATAGCCGGCCTGGTGGCTGGCTTTATGCGGAACGACAAAACGCTGATCAGCCGCTCGCTGGAGGATGTGATCATCGAGCCGGTAAGAAGCATCCTGATTCCCGGGTTTGACGAAGTAAAGAGCCGGTGCCGGGAGGCCGGCGCCCTGGGTGGAGGCATATCCGGATCCGGGCCGTCTATTTTTATGCTGAGTGAAACGGAAGCGGTGGCAAAGAACGTGGCGGGTATCATGAGCAGCATCTATGACCGCATCGGTATTGAGAACTATGTTTATGTAACAACCATCAACAATAAAGGGGTGGAGGTAGTCAATGGTGAATAGTCAATGGTGAATAGGGGAGCGGATACCGAACCTCAAAGTACACCCGGATCTGTCAGGGCCGGGACGTCTAAGGTCTAATATCTAAGGTCTAAAATCTAACGTCTAAAATCGCATGCAATACTATAGTTTAAATCATCAGTCGCCGAAGGTAACGTTTAAAGAGGCCGCCATACAGGGACAGGCACCGGATAGGGGGTTATACTTCCCCGAAGTGCTGCCCGCCGCGGAGGCTGACCTGTTAAAAAATATCGGATCCCTTTCTGAGGAAGAAATTGCATTCCGCGTTATCCGGCCCTATGTCGGAACATCTATCCCCGAAGAAACCCTTTTTGAGATCGTTTCCCAAACGGTGAATTTCCCGTTCCCGTTAAAACCGGTTACGGACAGGATTGCATCGCTCGAATTATTTCATGGTCCCACCCTGGCGTTCAAAGATGTGGGCGCCCGTTTTATGAGCCGTTGTCTGGGTTATTTTTTGAGCGGTGAGCAAAAAGAGGTGACCGTGCTGGTGGCCACTTCCGGAGACACGGGAGGCGCGGTGGCAAGTGGATTTTATGATGTAGAGGGTGTTCAGGTAGTGATCCTGTACCCCAAAGACAGGGTAAGCCCGGTGCAGGAAAAACAGCTGACAGCGCTGGGGAAGAACATTACCGCGCTGGAAGTGGCCGGCAGCTTTGATGACTGCCAGCGCCTGGTAAAACAGGCTTTTACCGATGAAGACATCCGGGCGAAGCGGTTCCTCACCTCTGCCAATTCCATCAACGTAGCACGCTGGCTGCCGCAGCAGTTTTATTATTTCTTCGCCTACAAGCAATGGGCGGACAAGACCCTGGCGCCTGTGGTTACGGTACCCAGCGGCAATTTCGGAAATATCTGTGCAGGGCTCCTCGCAAAAGCGGGCGGCTTACCACTGGGCCATTTTATTGCGGCCTGTAATGCCAATGATGTGGTGCCGGCATTTTTGCAAACAGAAGACTGGAAGCCCAAAAAAGCAGTAGCCACATTGTCCAACGCCATGGACGTGGGCGATCCCAGCAATTTTGTCCGCATTATGGAATTGTTTGATCAGCAATTCCTGAAATTAAAAGACAACCTGTCGGCCGCCAGCATATCGGATGCCGATACGATCGCAACCATTCAAACGGTTTTTCAGGAAACCGGTTATACGCTCGACCCGCATGGGGCCGTGGCGTACCGGGCGCTGGAACAGTACCTGAACGGACACCCGGGAGAAAAAGGACTGATCCTCGAAACGGCACATCCCGTAAAGTTTCCGGATGCTGTAAAACAGGCTACTGGTGCCGATGTTGTAATTCCGGAAATATTGCAGGAGCTGATGCTGCAGCCGAAGCAGGCCGTGGAGCTACAGCCGGACTATGCGGCGTTCAAAGAATACCTCACGAACGGCTAAGCGTTTGTGGCAGTGAGGTACGCGTTCATAAGGTTTTCAGGTATTTTTTGACCCGGGTTATTTCCGGCCGGGCCGACCGGCCGCTATCCGTTATTGCCAACAGCTGTTGAAAGTAGGCGGCTGCCTTTTCTGTTTTTCCCGATCTGATGGCTGCCTGACCGGCACCGTAGAGCGCATTGAACCGCCCGGGATGGGTGGTTAAGGCAGTTTCGTATGCCGCCAGTGCAGCTTCCGGCTGGTTCATTTCCAGAAGCATATCGCCGAATAACTCGCGGGCCGGTAAAACTTCTCCGGGTGTAACCGGATGTTTCCCGGTACGATCCTCCATATCTGCAGCAAGCTGCATCAACGGCCGCGCTGTCCCGTTTTTCCCCTCTATAAACAGGATCCATGCTTCGGCGGCTTTTGCCTGGATGGCTACCTGGTTGGCCGCGTAAGTGTCTTTTTGTTTAATAAGGAGGGCCTGCAGCCGGTTCAGTTCTTTCAGCTCTTCCCGGGCCGGTCCTGGCCGTCTTGTACGTGCATGGCCCAAAGCGCGGGTAAAACGGGTAATGGCGGCCTGCCAGGGAAAACGGTTCCAGTTGATATTTTCAAACGCGGGCTTGAGTGCGGCGGCCGCTTCCCATTGTTTATTTTCCAGCACATAGCGGGCGGGTATGGCGGCAAAAGAATAAGCCGCTTTGGTGTTTACCGGATATACTTCGGTAATATGCCTGAGGTATTCGAGTTTGCTCCGGGCGGAATCATTCTGTCCTTTTTGCAGGTATCCGTAAACAAGATAATCCAGTCCGTGCAGCTCTTCATCCCAGTGGCCCTTCATATTGGTTGCTTCAGCATAGCACAGGGCAGCGGCAATACAGGCGAGATTGGAGCGGATGGCTTCATCCCAAAGTCCCAGCCGTATAAAGATATGTGAGGGCATGTGAAGGGCGTGGGCGGAAGAAGGTGCGATCGATGCATATTTCCGTGCAGCGGCCAGCCCCCGTTGTGCCAGCTCGGGGTAATCATAGGTATGGATGAGGTAATGCACAATACCCGGGTGTTCCGGCTGGCCGGGATAGAGAGCCTGCAGGAGCTGCGCGGCCTGCAGTTGCCGGCGAAAGGTTTTGTCGGCAGGATCCGCCGCCGCATCAAGGGCAAGGGCATAAAAGATCCTTGCTTCCTTATCCTGCGGGTACTGACCGGCAAGCTTTTTCATAGCGTGCTCAAAGCGCAGCGCACGGGTGCGGTGGCCGGCGGTTTCCCAATGATCGTAATAGGCCCCGATAGCAGCGATGTATTCTTTTTCCCTGCCGGAAGCAGGGAGCGAGCGTGCCAGACCGATGGCTGCGGCTCCTTTTTTCAGTTCTTCGGGAGTTGGGGCGGTCCATAGCGGATGAAAGTTCGACATGGCAATACCCCAGTAACCCATGGCGCAACCGGGCTCTTTGTCAATGATGCCGGCGAATACCTTCTCCGCTTCTTCATATTCAAATGAGTGCAGTAATTGAATACCAAGATTAAAATCGTCCTTTACAGTAGAACAGCCGGTCTCAAATACCGCAGCACCCAGTTGCAGTTCGGGCGGACCGCAGGAAATAAGCGGTCCTCTTTTAAGCTCCAGTGATCCGATCTGGGCCGCCGTTGGTGGCCGGTTCTTTTGTTTACAGCATAAAAAAAGGCAACTGACCAGGGCGCAAACGAGGCTTGTTCTCATAACGCATGTTTTAACGAATGGTCCGGAAAAATGATTTTTATGGACCGGATAAAACCCGCCCGGTCTGCTTTACAGGGTTGAATATTTTAAAAGGAACGGTTCGCAGATAACACCTTCATCTCCGGCGGTTCCCCTATAAAGTTAAAATAATAAATCAGCAGATTCAAATTTTTAAAAAACAGTAAATTCGCACCGTGCATGATATTGAACCATATTACAATTGGCAGCATATTTATCTGAGCGAAGAAGATGAACTTTCCCCCTTTTACGGGGTCGAGCACTCCCAGTTTGAATACAAGGATGCCGTGTACAACTACTATATTCATCCGCAATGGGATTATTTTGGCAGCCGCACGCTTTACCTGAAGGTATTGATGGCCGATTATGAGGAAGGGTATGCCGTCATCGAGCTCATCGGGGAGTGGAATGATGCCGTAGAGAATGACATCATGACCCTCAAACGGGATGTGCTGGAAGTATTTATGAATGAAGGCATTTATAAATTTATTCTGATCGCGGAGAATGTGCTGAATTTTCACAGCGGCGACCGGGACTATTATGAAGAGCTGCACGAGGAGCTGAGCGATGCAGACGGCTGGATCGTATGCCTGAACATGCCTTCGCAAACCCAGTATGATTTTAAGCAGGCCAAACTGAACCAGTTCATCGAGCTGATGGAAATAAATAACTGGCGGGTGTACAAGCCGTATCATTTATATAAAAAGATAAACGACCAGTTAGCCGCCCGGTTAACCTGACGATTATGAAACAGATCCCCAATTTATTTACCCTGTTAAACCTGGTGTTTGGCTGCCTGGCGATCAAATTTATTCTGGAGCCGGAAAGTGCTTTTTTGTGGGCCTCCCCGCTATCGCTCACCACGGGCATGCTGGTGGGCAGCTTTTTGCTGCTGTGCGCTGCTGTTGTCGATTTCCTGGATGGGTTTGTGGCCCGGCTTTTCAAAGCCACCTCGCAGATGGGTGCGCAATTGGATTCACTGGCAGATGCGGTAAGCTTTGGCGTAGCGCCCGGCATGATCCTGTATCGCCTGCTGCAGATCGGATGGGCCAACAATGCCGCGGTTACCGGCTGGTGGTACCTGCCGGCAGTTCTTTTTCCCTGCGCTGCCGTATGGCGCCTGGCAAAGTTTAATCTGGATAAAGAGCAACACTATTATTTTAAAGGCATCCCAACACCAGCTGCAGCGCTCACCGTAGCGTCCTTACCCGTGATCGCATATACCGGTTCGCCCGCCGTCGGCCAGCTTGTTTTTCACCCGCTCCTGGTTTATCCGGCGATCCTGATCATCAGCGGACTGATGGTGAGCAACCTGCCCATCATCAGCCTGAAGTTTAAAAAATATACGCTGAAAGCCAATAAAGACAAGTTATTACTGGTGTTCATTGCGATATTGGCCGCTGTCTTTTTTAAATGGATCGCGGTGCCCGTGGTATTTGTAGCTTATGTTATTGTATCTTTGATTTTTAAGCCGGACCGGGCGTGACAATTTTTATATTGCCGCGATCCGGGCGGGTGTAAGCTGCACCGGCAGGGAACCCGGCCTGGCAAAAGCAATTTAATAAAATTTACAAGAAAGCGTATGAGTTATACAGTACAGGTGGTGATCATGCCGTTAAAAGAATTATTGGACCCGCAGGGAAAAGCCGTTCTGGGTGGATTGGCCAATCTGGGTCTTGGAGCCGTTACGGATGTGCGGGTTGGAAAAAACATCACGCTGCAGGTCGATGCTGCTTCCCCGGAGGAAGCGAAGGGTATTGGTGAGCAAGCAGCAAAACAACTGCTGGCCAATGCGGTAATGGAGTATTTTGAGGTAACGGTACTGTAGTCGGGAATCGAGAATCCAGAATCCAGAATTGAGGATCTGGTTCCTGGAATCCCGGCCGCCTGTTTTACATTTCTTATTTAATATTCCGCTTTTACATTCCCAAATGCTTTACCTTGTTCCCACACCCATTGGTAATTTAAAGGACATCACGTTCCGGGCGTTGGAGGTGTTAAAGGACGTGGACCTGATCCTCGCGGAGGATACCCGCAATACGGCGCATTTGCTGAACCATTACCAGATCAGCAAGCCGCTCACTCCTTACCATCAGCACAATGAGCACAAGATAACGGACCATCTTGTAGACCAGTTGCTGGCCGGGCGGAAAATGGCCCTGGTTACGGATGCCGGTACCCCGGGGATCTCGGATCCCGCTTTTCTTTTGGTAAGGGCCTGTGTAAAGGCCGGGGTGGGCGTAACTTCCCTACCCGGGGCCACTGCTTTTGTTCCGGCGCTTGTGAACAGCGGCCTGCCCGCCAACCGTTTTTGCTTTGAAGGGTTTCTTCCCCTCAAAAAAGGCCGGCACAGCCTGCTGGAAAGCCTGAAGACCGAAGAACGGACCATGATCTTTTACGAATCGCCCCTGCGGCTTGTGAAAACGCTCAATGACCTGGCAGGTTATTTTGGTCCCGGCAGGGAATGCAGTGTGAGCCGGGAGCTGACCAAACTTTTTGAAGAGACCCACCGGGGTACGCTGACCGATGTTGCCGCCTATTTTTCACAAAAAACGGTCAGGGGTGAAATCGTGATCGTGGTTAAAGGTGCCGATAAATAACCGGCATACGGCTTTATCCCTTATTTTTGCTAACGACTGTTTATTATTTTTACTTTAAAACAAGAAAACGTTCTATGAAGCAAAAACGGATCTTGATAAAAGGAATCGCCCTGTTGTTTCTTTTATCAGCTGGCCTTGTACTGACTGCCCAGGTAAAGCTAACCGATTCCATTCCACTGGATCCCAAAGTAACGATCGGAACCCTGCCAAACGGGTTTACTTATTATATCAGGCAGAACAGGAAGCCGGGGAATAAAGTGGAGCTGCGGCTGGTGGTCAATGCCGGCTCTATCCTTGAAGATGATGACCAGCAGGGCCTCGCCCATATGGCAGAGCATATGGCATTTAACGGCACCCGCAATTTTAAAAAGAATGATATTGTAAGCTTTCTGCAAAGTATTGGAGTGGGCTTTGGAAATGATCTGAATGCCTATACATCATTTGACGAAACCGTTTATATGTTACCCATCCCCACGGATAAACCGGGCAACCTCGAAAAAGGCTTTCAGATACTTGAAGACTGGGCGCATCAGGTTACCTACAACACCGATGATATCAACGGGGAGCGAAACGTGATCCTTGAGGAAAGCAGGCTGGGAAAGGGTGCGGACGACCGTATGTTCCGGCAGATCTATCCGAAACTGTTTGCCGGAAGCCGGTATGCCAACCGGCTCCCCATAGGGGTAGACTCCATTATCCGCGCTTATGATCCCGGGCTGATCCGTAAGTTTTATAAAGACTGGTACCGGCCCAACCTCATGGCTGCTGTTGTTGTGGGAGATGTAGAGCCGGCAACCGCCGAAGCCCTGATAAAAAAACATTTCAGTGGCATGGCAAACCCGGCAGATCCCCGTGCACGTGATTATTCCGATGTAAAACCGTACAGCAGCAACGACGGTATGGTGGTAACGGATAAAGAAGCTACCAACTACTCTGTAGGGATCGCTTACAGCGCCTTTCCTTCAAAAGAGGCGCAAACGGTGGGGGAATATGAACAGGACCTGATCAAGAATATCTTTTCCAGTATCCTGAACCAGCGCCTGCGCGATCTGACACAGCAGCCCAATCCTCCCTTTCTTTACGGATACACCTATTTTGGAAGTTATGCCCGTAATTACGATCAGTTCAATGCGGGAGCAGGAGTAGCCACAGCGGCGGATGCAAAAAAAGGACTGGAGACCCTGGTAGAGGAAATTGAAAAAGCAAAGCGTTTTGGCTTTACCCAGGCGGAGCTGGACCGGGTAAAAAAAACCATGGAGGCCGGGATGGATAAGGCCTATAATGAGCGGGAGAAAACAGAGTCTGCGAATTATGTAAATGAATACGTCCGCAATTTCCTTACCGGCGAGCCCATCCCCGGTATTGCAAAAGAGCGGGAATACGTAAAAGAACTATTGCCGCAAGTTGCGCTCCCGGAGATCAATGCCTTTGCCCGGTCGCTGCAAAAGCAATCCAATTATTTTGTGACTCTTACCGGGCCGGTTGCGGCAAAGCTGCCGGCTGCGCAGGATTTGGTAAATGCCGCCGGTGCCGTGATGGCCAGGACGGACATCAGGGCCAATGAAGAAAAGATCATCGCAACAGATCTGCTTTCCACTAAACCCAAACCCGGGAAGATACTGAAAGAGACCATTGATAGCAAACTGGGCACCAAAACCTGGGAGCTCAGCAATGGCACTTTTGTAACCTTTAAGAAAACGGATTTTAAGGATGATGAGATCCGGATGGGTGCACGCCGCTACGGAGGCACCAATGGGTATGGTGTTGCAGATAAATACAATGCCCAGTATGCGCTGAGTGTAGCGGGCGCAATGGGGTACGGGGCTTTTTCGCCTACCGATCTGCAAAAAGCCCTGGCGGGAAAGACCGCATCGGCAGGAGTATCATTGACGGGCACTACAGATGGCTTTTCCGGCAGCTCCAGCGTAAAGGATCTCGAAACCATGCTGCAACTATTGTACCTCAAAGCCACGGCTCCAAGAGTGGATACGGCGTTATTCCATTCCTTTGTGCAAAAGAATAAAGCCAGCGTAGCCTATATCCTTTCCAACCCCGAAACGGTTTTTATCGATACCCTGCTTAAGACCGTTTACAGGAACAATCCGCTGGCACCGGTAGCGGTTCCCCGTCCGGAGTATTTTGACCAGATCGATATGCGCCGGGCGGTTCAGATCTATAAAGAACACTTCGGTGATGCCAGCGGCATGCAGTTTGGCTTTGTAGGCAGTATCGATGAAGCGGTTCTGAAACCACTGGTGGAAACCTACATCGGCGGTTTGCCGGCAACAAAAAAGAAGTTTGCCTTTAAAGATAACGGAGTGCGCCCGGTAAAAGGAAAAGTGGACCTTACCGTGTATAAAGGCGAGGCCGAAAAAAGCCTGATCCTTTCCCTCGTAACAGGAGAGCTGGCGTACAGCCCGGACCTGGTCCTGAACATGCGGGCCGTAAGCGAAGTGCTGAACATCCGGGTGATCGAAGAGCTGCGGGAGAAGATACAGGGCATTTACGGCGGTGGTACTTCGGTAAGCATTGATCGTTTTCCATATGCACATTACAGCTTCTTTACCCAGTTGCCTACCGGCCCGGCCAAGGTAGATACCTTGTTAAAAGCAATGAGCGCCGAGATCCGCAATATAGAAACCCGGGGGCCGTCTAAAGAGAACCTGGACAAAGTGAAGCAGCAATGGCTGGAGCGGAACAAGGTAGCCATAGAGCAAAACGGTACCTGGCTGGAATACATCCTTTCTGCGCGGCTGGAAAAAAAGGATCCGGACCGGTTCCTGAATAGCGAAAAGTACATCAATGCGCTGACACCGGAAAGCGTAAAGGCCGCGGCTCAGAAGATCTTTTCCAGCGGTAATGTGGTAACGGCTGTTTTACAACCGGAAAAGAAATAGGAAACTAAACGCATTTTTAATAACAGTGCATGGCTGAACCGCAAAGTATGCCTGGGGTACAGAGGAGAAACCCGGATCTTCGGATATTATTTTTTAAACAGTACAATCGATTGCGCGAATGAAGGCTTTTTGGACCTGTTGGTCCGTAATGCCTGTCTGTAAAGCATTTGACCGGTTTGAGCCGGTTGTAATTCCGCTTGCTGTGCCGCCGCCGCTTATGTATAAATTGTCATAGTTTTCCCCGCTTTTTCTAAATTAGCGCCTTTGGACCTACCATTACTTGTTTTTTATGATGAAGAAAAAGATAGGATCATTGGCTGTTTGCCTGTTGTTTGCCGGAACGATGCTGGGACAATCGCTCCCCTCTGAGCTGCAGACCCCCGAAGTGGTTTCGGTGAACCGGATGCCGATGCGGGCGCATGCCTTTGCTTTTGAAACAAAAGCCCTGGCAGAAAAAAGAGCAAAAGAAGCGTCTAAGTATTTTATCTCCCTCAACGGGAGCTGGCGTTTTAACTGGGTTCAGGACCCCAACAAACGACCCCGGGACTTTTACAAACCGGATTTTGATGATAGCAAATGGAACGATTTTCCGGTGCCGGCCAACTGGGAAGTGAATGGCTATGGACTGCCGATCTATGTGAACCATCCGTATGAATTTACCGGGAGAAAAAAAACCGGGGCCCGGCTGAACCCGCCGTTCGACATCCCGGAAGACAACAACCCCGTAGGATCCTACCGGAAAAAAGTGGTCATTCCGGGAGACTGGGACGGCCGCCAGGTGTTCATTCACCTGGGTGCGGTAAAATCAGCCTTTTTTATCTGGGTGAACGGACAAAAAGTGGGATACAGTGAAGACAGCAAGCTGTCTGCCGAATTCGACATTACCAAATATATAAAGCCGGGCGAAAACCTGGTGGCGCTGCAGGTGTATCGCTGGAGCGATGGCAGTTACCTGGAGTGTCAGGATATGTGGCGGATCTCCGGTATTGAAAGAGACGTGTACCTGTATGCAACGCCTTTGCTGGATGTGAGGGATTTTAAGATCGGTTCCACGCTGGAAAATAATTATAAAGACGGGGCGTTCACCTTCTGGGGTGAAGTGAACAGTTATAAAACCGACAAGAAGACCCTGCATTCGAAAAGAGATACGGCTTCCGTAGAGTTGGAGCTGGTAGATAACGATGGCAAACCGGTGTTCAGGGAAACCCTGCCGGCCTTTTCCGTATTGGGGCGCTACAAAACGGACCTCTCTTTTAAGACCACCATCCCCGGAGTAAAAGCCTGGACAGCCGAGACCCCGAATTTATATACCCTCTTCATAACGCTAAAGAATAAGAACGGCGATGTGCTGGAAGTGGTTCCCGTACGTGTAGGCTTCCGCACTATCGAAATAAAAGGAAGGGATTTCCTGGTAAATGGTAAACGGGTATTCTTTAAAGGGGTGAACCGGCATGAGCACAATGCCCGTACCGGTCATACGCTTACCAAAACCGATATGCTGAAGGATATGGAGATGATGAAGAAGCTGAACATAAATGCGGTGCGGCATTCACATTATCCTCCGGATCCCTATTGGCTGGAACTCTGCGACGAATATGGCTTATACGTGATCGACGAGGCAAATATCGAATCGCACGGGCGGTACTACGATCTGGAATTTACGTTCGCCAATGATAAACAATGGCGGATGCCGCACCTGGCGCGGATCCAGCGGATGTACGAGCGGGATAAGAACCATCCTTCCATCATCACCTGGTCGCTGGGCAACGAGGCCGGAAATGGGATCAATATGTATGAAGGCTATGACTGGCTGAAGAAAAAAGACAACCGGCCCGTGCAATACGAACGTGCGGAATACGATTACAATACGGATGTGGTATGTCCGCAATACCCTTCTCCCTCTTATGTGGCCTGGCAGAAAAACTCAAAAGACGGGCGGCCTTATATTATGAGCGAGTATGCGCACATCATGGGCAACAGCCTGGGCAATTTTAAAGAATACTGGGATGCCATTGAGTCAACTTCCGGCACGCAGGGCGGCTATATCTGGGAGTGGATCGATCAGGGCATTGACACCGTTAAGAACGGAAAACGCATCCTGGCGTATGGCGGGGATTTTCCGCTGAGCGGGCCGGTGGATGAAAATTTCAGTGATAACGATTTTTGTGTAAAGGGCGTGGTGACGGCTTACCGGCACCTGACCCCGATGGCCATTGAAATAAAAAAAGTGCACCAGAACATTAAAAGCCAGTATAAAGGCAATAATGAAATTGAAGTGGTCAACGGTTTCTTTTTTAAAGACCTTTCCAATATAAAGCTGGATTGGGCAATTACTGAAGATGGCGCCGTTGTGGCAAAGGGAACGCTTGCTGGTCTGAACATCGAACCGCAGGCAAAGGCCCGGCTGATGTTACCGGTAAAGCTAAAGACCAAAGCTGGAAAGGAGTATCTGCTCAATCTTTCCTACCGGTTAAAAAAAGAAGAGCCGTTCCTGGATAAGGACTATGAAATAGCGGCGGCACAGTTTGCTTACAGCGGCCGGCCGGTACCCTATAACCACCGGGAAACATCCGCAGCCGTTACCGCAACAAAGGAGGGCAACCATCTTCTGTTAAAAGGAAGCGGCTTCGTTGCCGGCTTTGACCTGACCAAGGGAACGCTGGTGGAATATTCCATAAAAGGAACCCGGATCATCGCTAATGGCCCCCGGCCGGCATTTTACCGTGCGCCAACCGATAATGATATCGGCGCCGGTCTGAATCGTTCGCTCCGCAACTGGCGGAACGCTTACGAATCGGCAACCGGTATTGAGGCAAAGACGGAGCAGGTAAGCAAGAGTGAATACCGGATTACCTTTACCGCGGCTATCCTGAACGGAAAGGCAAAGACCGAGCAGGTATTTACCGTGTATGGAGACGGGAACATCCTGGTTAAGAACAACTATACCCTGAATGCGGGGGATTATAAAACGGTGATGCGGATCGGGAACGACATAGAGCTCGAAAAAGAATTCTCAAAGATCCGGTGGTATGGCCGCGGGCCCTGGGAAAACTACTGGGATCGCCATACGGCCAGCAATATCGGCAACTACAGTCAGACCATCGACCAGCAGTATTTTCCATATGCCCGTCCGCAGGAAAGCGGAAATAAAACAGATGTCCGCTGGATCAGCATGCAGAACAGCAAAGGTGTTGGCGTGCGTTTTGAAATGGCCGACAGCGTGCTCTCCGCATCTGCATTGCCCTATAGCCTGGAGCAGTTGGATCCGGCGCCGGTGAAAAAGCAGTTCCATTCGGGTGAGCTTGAAAAGGCCGGTAAGATATTCATGCATGTGGATCTGAAACAGCTGGGCCTGCAGGGCATTGACAGCTGGGGCGCGATGCCGCTGAAACAATACTGGATCCCCCCCGGAACCTACGCCTATAGTTACTGGATACGTCCTGTTCGCTAAAAGCGCCGCCCGGCGGGCATGCGCAAACGGTTGCTCTTTAAAAACAGGCATGGATCCTTTTTGATATGTGCGATTCAGATTACCTTAGGCGTCCGGTAAACCATCAGCCGATGCTTGCAGCAGTTTCACAGAACAGACCGGCCGGATCCGGAAAAAATGCTGCCGGTAATAAAGGAGATCGCCATTAAAACCCGCCTGACCCCGTAGCTGTGGGACAGGCATAAAATAAAACACGGATGAAACGTAAAGACTTTGTAAAAAGCGCCGGCCTGGCAATGGCTTCGGTAGCGATTCTGCCATCAGAAACAGTATTAAAACCTACGGCAGCTACCAGGCTGAAAGCGGCGATCGTGGGAGTGGGTGCCCGGGGTATCTGGCACCTGGATCTTTTATTAAAGCGGGATGATGTGGAGGTTGTAGGCGTTTGTGATATTGATCCCCGCTGCATTGAAGCGGCAAAAGAAAAATTTTCAAAAGCCGGTAAAAAACAGCCCGTGTACTATTCCAACGGGGCCGATGACTGGAAGAATATGTATGCGAAAAAAGGGATCGAAGCGGTGATCATTGCCACTCCCTGGGAGCTGCATAAGCCCATGATCATCGGGGCGCTGGAAGCAGGCATCAAATATGTAGGAACCGAGGTGATCCTCGGCATCTCCCTGCAGGATCATTGGGATGTGGTGCATGCTGCCGAAAGGTACAACGGTCATGTAATGATGCTGGAGAATGTGTGCTACCGCAGGGATGTGATGGCTGTATTGAACATGGTGCGCCAGAATGTGTTTGGGGAGCTGATCCATTTACAGGGAGGCTACCAGCACGATCTGCGCGGAGTTAAATTCAACGACGGGAAAACACCGTACGGGAAAGGCGCCGAGTTTGGCCATACCGACGGATATTCTGAATCGCGGTGGCGTACGGATCATTCCGTTTGGCGCAACGGCGATCTCTATCCCACGCACGGCATCGGCCCGGTAGCGCATTACATCAACATCAACCGCGGGAACCGTTTTCTTTCCCTGAATGCGTTTGCTACAAAGACCCGCGGCCTGCACGATTACATTGTAGAGGTTGGCGGACCTACCCATAAAAATGCGAAAGTGAATTTTAAACTGGGCGATATTGTAACCACCCAGATCAATTGTGTCAATGGTGAAACGGTGATCCTGCAGCACGACACCAACCTGCCGCGTCCGTATTCTCTCGGATTCCGCGTACAGGGAACTAAAGGCCTGTGGATGGATGTGAACAGCGGTATTTATGTGGAAGGCGTATCCAAACCCCATACCTGGGATAAGGCCCAGGTATGGCTGGATAAATACGACCACCCGCTGTGGAAAAAATACGGGGAAGATGCGGCCGGGGCCGGTCATGGCGGCATGGACTTCTTTGTGATCCATTCGTTCATCGAATCGGCAAAAAGGAAAGAGCCTACCCAGATGGATGTTTATGATGCGGCCACCTGGAGCGTTATTACCCCCCTTAGTGAGCAATCGATCGCACTGGGGCACCAGACCGTTGAGTTCCCGGATTTCACCGGGGGCAACTGGATGTACCGGAAACCGGTGTTTGCGCTCAACGATGATTATTAATCTACGAACTGTTCATTTTAAATGTCCGCCGTTCAGGGGCGGACATTTTTTTTTCGGGATTATTGCCCGTTTATTGATGGTTGCGTGCTGCCAGGGTGCTCTGCCGCCGAAAGCTAAGCCCGCTTCCTGTTTCCCAGGTAAAGCACCAGCGCTATCATACCAAATGTAGTTTCTATGGTGAGCCAGTTGCTGCCAAAGCTGCCTAATGATCCGTTAGCCCAAATAGTAACAAGCCTTGACAATGCATACAGCAGCCAGAACAGGCTCAGGAAAAGCAACGCAAGAGGCAGGTTCCTGCGCATGGTGTAGATCAATACGGCGATCACCGAAAAACCCACACCGCCATATACGCCCCTGATGGAACTTAATGCATCGGTATTGTTCAACGTTACATGCACCAGGTCCATAACCGCCTGCGGATTGTACCAGGCCATTGCCGCAACCCATGCAAGGCTTAATGCAGAAATACAAACAAAACCATAACCGGCATAACTGAATATTTTTTTCATCTTGTTTTATTTTAGGATGCAAAATTATTCAGGTGTTTTTTAGAAATTAATGACATTCGTCAACAGTTTTCATGCGGAGCAATGTTGTGTGTCATTTGCCACAAAGACACGAAGCAGAACTAAGGTTGAATATCGCCATGTCCCACAAGTCATCCTGGCCCTCTTGGAACGCCTTGTCTACACTTCCTGGGATGAGGATGCTAAAGGCAATGCCCAGGGCATTTCTTATATGGTTCTTTTGAGGCGACAGCATAACCAACACCTCAAATGCATGTCCAAAGACCAATAATGATTTGCATGCAATGCGTAGCTACGGATTATAAGGACCGTTCGAATAAATAATGCTGGCTGTAATTATTTTAATGACTTCATCTCTTTTAATGTGGTAGATATATTTGCAATCACAAATAAGGTAGCTTTAATAACAAACCCGCTCAGGATTATTAAACCTCCATATATCATTCCAAAAATGTTAAAACCAATGGTGCCGTTAAGTGCGATAAATATAACAATACCGATGGCTGCCATTACATATAGCGCAATGTTGGCCACTTTTTTTAATGCAGATTCGTCTTGGATGTCCACTTCTTGATGTTCGTTTGACATAATAAAAGTTTTGGAATTGTAATGATTTTAATTCATTGTAAGGTAGTTAATTTTTTTATTAAAAGTTCCGGAGATAAATGACGATTAAAAAAAGTTTGTCAAGGCGAAAAATTGAAATGCGCCCTATTTAATTTGTAAAGTGATCATTGTTTTTAACCCCGGCATGGATATACAGCAAAATGCCGGAGGTATATACGATACCCCCGGCAACGGTCTTTTTTTCAAAAAAGAATCAGGTAAGTGTTACGGAGCCCATGTATTTGGAATTACAGGCCTCAGTGGCTCCCTCATCGATAAAGGTAGCCCATACATGCACTTCCTCGCCCGCGTAAAGGGGCAGCAGGTTTGCCGTAGCAGTGCCTGCCAGGCGCGCTGCCACCCCGCTGAAAAGCTGTCCGTCCCTGCGCGATGGCACATACACAAAAACGGTACACAGGTCGCTTTCATTAGTGCTGGCCGGCGGTGCATTATTGGTCCAGGTAACGGTAATGGCCTGTGCCTGGTTATAGAGGGTTACCAGCTCTTTACGCTTGCCAAAGAACAGGCGTGCAAAGGACTTGTACAACCCCAAAAAAGCTACTGCAAAACGAAACAGCTCGCGGTGAACGGTTTGCGGCTTGGTGGAGCTGCTGCGCATTACGGGCCGGATGCGGCTTACTTCCACCCCATGAACGTTGGCGATAACAACACGCCCGGTGCGGCCGGAGGTGCCGCTTAAAATGGAATTGGTGACGCTGCCCATAGTTTTAATTTTTAAAAATGAATAAAAGAATGCTTGCTTGCATAAAATTGGGGTATTAAAGGGCTGTTTTATTTTTTTGATCCCTATTGATCCCTTCTGACCCCTTATGATCCTTTCTGATCTCTTCTGACCCCTTCTGATCCCTCCTGACCGCAAAACGCCTATTTTCTGTATCCTTTCTGTATCGTTTGTATATCCTTTGTATATCGTTTCTGTATCCTGGCTATATCCTGGCTGTATTCTGGCTATATCGTTCGTATATCGTTGCTGTATCGGTAAGAGGTGGTATGCGATATGCTGGAACTAGGGAAATAGTTCAATAGCTTGTAAGGTTAGACAGCGTTATTATTTTCATGTGCCCATCTTAAGAACACCCTGACATCCATCTTGCGACGCTCCGTTTTTCACCGGTGCAGGTGGCAGCATTGTTTTAGTTACTTGTATTTTCTTGCCTGCAGCGTAAACAGTCCTAGTATGGCTTTACGTAAAGGTTACTATTACAAAACCGGCTATTTTACCCGTCAAAGTGTATAAAAATTAGTTACGTTTTATGCATATGTGTTACTAATTATTTTAGCAACTGAAATAAAATTGTATCTTTGTTACATATGTTTTACCGAAGGAAAATAATACTGGCATTATTGCAGCAAATGGGAGGCACTATTGAAAAAATTGTGTTCCAAAAGCTGCTGTTTCTTTTGGTGAGACAACAGCAGGTACCTGCATACGATTTTATACCCTATAAGTATGGTTGTTTTTCTTACTCTGCTACTGCTGATGTAACAGCTATGTCCAAAAAAGGTTTGCTGGCAGACAATGACACTTGCATAGTAAGTAACGATAAAAAAGATTATTTCAAAGAACTACAAATAACCGATCAAAAACACTTGCTGGAAATAAAAAAACTTTACGGCGGCATGAGTGCTAACGCTTTAATGCGCCATACCTATCTTAACTATCCTTACTGGGCCATTAACAGTATAAAAGCTTCGGATATACTTACCGAAGAACAACTGCAAAAGGTACATACAAACAGGCCTAAAGACAACCGAACCATTCTTTTTACCATTGGATATGAGGGTATTTCTTTAGAAGAATACCTCAACCGGCTAATCAGGAACGATGTAAAAGTATTGGTAGATGTACGTAATAACCCTGTAAGCATGAAGTATGGTTTTAGCGGCAGCCAATTGAAGCGTTATTGCGGGAGCTTAAATATTCAATACCTGCATTTTCCTGAAGTGGGTATCCGGTCGGAACAACGACAGGAGCTGAAAACCCAAAAAGATTACGACGAGTTATTTGAAATATATAAAAAAAGCAACCTTACAAAAACAATTCCCTCGCAGGAAAAAATATACCAGCTGCTGCAACAACACCAACGTATTGCTTTAACGTGTTTTGAGGCAAATATTTGCCAGTGTCATCGTAAGCATTTAGCAGAAGCTATACAAAGCCTGCCGGGGTTTGCTTATGACACCAAACACATCTAAATATGGCCTTAACTAAAGTTTTGATCACTGTTAAAACCTATCCCACATTATCTGCAAAATATGAAGAGCTGGTATGTACCGCTGGTTTTAAAGAAGATGGTTCATGGATAAGAATATATCCTATCCCATTTCGGAAAAAAGCTTACCATGAGCAATACAAAAAATATGACTGGATAGAGCTGGATCTTGTAAAAAACGAAAATGATTTCAGGCCGGAAAGTTACCGACCAAAATCTTTAGATCAGGAAATAAACGTTGTTGGGCATATCGATACCAGCAATAATTGGGAAGAAAGAAAGCAAATATGCCTGGGTAAAGTATATAATGATCTTGATATATTAATAGCGGAGGCAAAGAACAAAAAAATAGGTACATCCTTGGCGGTTTTCAAGCCCACAGCAATCCTGGATTTTTATGCGGAGCCCGCAGAGCGTGAATGGCCTAAAGATAAATTGGAAAAGCTGAACCAATACAACCTTTTCGAAACCAATGATGCGGGCAAGTTTGAAGTGGTAAAAAAACTACCCTATAAATTTAAATTCAAATTTAAGGATAGTGAGGGTAAGGAAAGAAACTTGATGATTGAAGACTGGGAAGTTGGTGCATTATACTGGAAGCAACTGGCAAAGTATGAAGGTGATGAAATTAAAGCCATTGCTGATGTACGGAAAAAATATTTAGATGATTTTGCAAGAACCAAGGATCTGCACTTTTTCCTGGGCACCACTTATGCTTTTCATGCTAAAAATGCACCCAACCCTTTTGTAATTATAGGTGCATTTCATCCTAAACAAGAGGTGCAGGGGCGGTTGTTTTAAACAAAATAAGAAAGATATCCGGGTGATCTTAAAAGCATCCTGCCAACCGTTGAGGAGCCGGATTTGAGTAAAAAACTTAACGATGATTGAATTGTTCACAAAGGGGACTACTGAGTTTTTCTCGGTAGTTCAGCAAGGATGAATTTTATATTCTTAACATAATCGTCAATACTCAAATTTTCAAATTCAATCATGTTTTTTGCAGCAACATCCTGCCGGTTACCACACTTGTATTGGCAACATCCACTTTTGTGGAGTGGCTGCAGGCCGGTCTGCCCTTTGCCCTGTCCGTATGGCAACACGCCCCGGTGCTGTTTGATGCGGTGCGCATTTGCCGGGAGGATTTCCCGGAGATCAAAGCATCTATCAACAATAAAGAGGCTGCTAAGCAATGGCAGGAGGGGTTATTAAAAGCCAAAGAGTTTTTGGCAGGGGCGGAACTGTACCGCGTGCGCAAGCAGCACAAGATTGCGGCTTTTATGCTGCATCAATCGGCAGAACAGGCATTGCGGGCACTGCTGATGGCGGGAACCGGTTACCATGCCAATACCCACAGCATTGACCGGCTGCTGCGCTATGGTAGCCTTGTGGCGCATCAACTGCCGGAAATATTTCCACGGCAAACGGAGCGGGACAAGCGCCTGTTTAATCTTTTGCAAAAAGCCTATATAGACACCCGGTATAAAGACGATTATAAAATTACGGATGAAGAGTTGTTAATCCTTACCAGCAAGATCAGGCGCGTTCATGAAATTTTATCCGATGCCGGAAAACGCTTAATAAATGCTCCGTTGCAGCCTGAACTATAAAATACTTTCCAATAAAAACGCCTGATTTATGGAAACCGGCACCCCCAACAGAAAACGTTTTTGCAAGCCCTGGCACTTTTTGAGCCAGGCCGGTAAACGGCCGTTGTGCATCTTATGGGAAGTCTTTGATACCTATCACCTGGATGAGCTGAAGCAGGAGCTGAAATGCTGGCAACGCCAGGCCTTATGTAACGATAATAGCGCGTATGACGAAGGTGGAGCACGGGAAGACCTGATGGATTTTATTCAACAGCTGTTCCGGCTCATAGAGGCCTTCCATGTTTTGAATGAACAAAAAAACGCAGGTAGAAAACGAAAGCATCAAAAAGGGCTGTCAAAAGACGCGCGGAAAATGATCGCTAAAATGAACACCCCGGTTTTGCTTACTGCCGGGGAAAAGAAAAACCCGCAGCAGGTCATTCACCAATTCTGTAAAACTTTCCGCGGGTCTTAAGCTCAAATGGAACTGCTGAATATGCTGGATGCGGTAGTTACTTATAAAGGAGGTAAAGAAGTATATAAAGGAAATTTGGTAATGTTCTACGAAGCTTTATTGGTCCTGGTAAATTTAGCTTATAAAATGAGTAACCGTGAAAAAGGATCTGGGCTTGCATACACATGTGTATGCCCGTTGTCAAAGACCAACGTTAAAGCTTCTGCCCGGTCTTCGCTTTAACCGCAATGAACGCAATGGATCCGCAGCGGTCGCAATGGGAATATGAATATTGAAGATTCCCTAATCTTCCTGGCAATTAACCACAAAGGCTCCAGGGCACTAAGAAACACTAAGATCTTTAACCCCGAAACGGCGCAAAGAAGCAGAGACGTGGTGAGGTGTTTGCCGCAAAGGCATTAAGGCACCAAGGGCCAATGAGCTTGAATACGGCGCCATGTCCCACAGGTCACCCAGGTCCCCTTTGTGCACCCCACTTTTCCCCTACCTCCCACCCGGCGGGCAATGCGCTTTTAAATAATTTGTGTAGAGCGTTGAAAGATGTTCGCGGGTGCCTGCTCCCTCGGAGATGGAATGGGTCCGGTTGGGATAGCTCATCAGCTGAAATTGTTTTCCCTGACGGATGAGCTCGTTGATCAGCATTTCGGCATTCTGATAATGCACATTGTCATCGCCGGTGCCATGAATATACAGCAGGTTACCCCTCAGGTTTTTGGCATAGGTAATGGGCGATCCTTTTACAAAATCTTCGTTGGATGCAGTTGGTACCCCCATATACCGCTCCTGGTAAATATTGTCGTACAGGAGCTGGTTGGTGACGGCGGCAATGGCGATCCCCGTTTTATAGATCTCCGGGTACTGGAACAGCAGGTTCAATGTAGAAGAGCCGCCGCCGCTCCATCCCCAAACGGCAACACGGCTTGAATCGATAAAATCCCATTTCAAAATCTCTTTGGCCCCCATGGCCTGGTCGCGGATATTGATGCGGCCAATGTTCCGGTAGATCGACTTACGCCACTGGCTGCCTTTGGGAGCAGGTGCGCCGCGGTTTTCCAGGGAAATATACACGTAGCCGTCATGGGCCATACTGCCGTTATAGAGGAAGTTCTTTCCGGCGTTGAAATTGTCCAGCACCGTCTGGCTGGCCGGCTCGCCGTAAACGTAAAATACCACGGGGTACTTCTTATGGGGGTCAAATGGTACCGGTTTTACCATCCAGCCATCGAGCTCCACGCCATCTGTGGTCGTCAATTTAAAGAATGTTGTTTTCGGATCTCCCGGGTTTGCAGCCTGCACCTTTCTGGCTTTGGCCAGCTCCCGGTGATCCGGAAGGCTGATGATGGCGCCGTTGGCCAGCTCCGAAGCGCTGCTGTGGTTCAGGATCGCGATCTTTCCGTTTGGAGAAATGGTGTATTTATTGGTACCGCTCAGGTCGTCCGGCGTTACCCTTGTGGCCTTTCCACCGTTAAGGCGGGTCCGGTACAGATAGTTTTGGGTGGCATTTTCCGGCGAGGCGGCAAAATAGATGGTTTTTGTTGGCGCGTCGTACAGGTTGAACTGGATGACATCATAGGCACCTTTGGTGATCGGTGTTTCTTTTCCCGAAAGGTCCAGTTTGTAGATCTGGCGCCAGCCGTTCTTTTCCGAGAGCCAGAGGAATTCGCCTTCCTTATTGATCCAGTCCCAGCCACTGGGATCGTTATCATTCCACCGGCTTTTGATATCGATCCAGGCCGCATCGGTTTCCCGGTAGATCTGTTTGGATGTTGCGGCGGCCGCGTCCACCAGCAAGATCCGGCTGTCGTTCTGCTGCCGGTTCAGTTGCTGCAAAATGATCGATTGCCCTTTGGGCGTCCATTCCATCCGGGGTATATAGTGCTGAACAGGATCTCCTTCAATAGCGGCCTGGTGTGTTGCTTTGCTGCGGAGGTCATAGAACCAGATGGTGCAGGAGCTGGGGTTCTGTCCTACCTTGGGATATTCCACCGGTATGGTGAATGGATACAGGGAGTCGGTGTTGTTGATCATCAGGAAGTTCCGGATGTTCCGGGCATCCAGTTTCCAATAAGCGATCCGGGTGCCATCCGGCGACCACCGGAAACCGTCCTGGCAACCGAACTCTTCTTCATAGGCCCAGTCAAAGGTACCGTTGATGATCCGGTCCGTTCCATCCTGTGTTATTGCTGTATGATTATGGGTCTGCAGGTCTTCTATATAGATGTTGTGCTTTGAAACATAGGCTACTTTTCTACCATCGGGAGAAAACTTGGCGAACATCAAAGATGCGACGGGCAGTCCCTGGCCCAGCTGAACGAGCTTTTTTGCGGCGCGGTCAAATACCCAGTAATCACCGCGTGTATTTTCCCGCCACACCCGCCGGGTATTGGCAAACAGCAGGATGCGGTTGCCATCGGGGGAGATGGTAAAACTCTGTACGTTGAGCGCGCGGGATGTTCCTGCGGGCGTCAGCTCCCGGCCGGTCATGAATACCTTATTGTTTTCCGGGTGTACCGGGTCAATGCTGGAGATCCCGTTTTCTGAGAAGCTGTAAAAGCTGTTGCCATCCGGGGTCCATTGCAGCTTTTGCGCGATGGCGCTGCACATGGATAAAACGAGCACACCCAGGATCAAAAAGATCCTTCTTACTGGAAACGTCATGAGTTGAGATTTAGGGCCTAAATTAACGGGCTTTTCTTAGATCGCCATAAAAAACTCCGTTCCTTTTTTAGTGAGAGATGTGCGAAGGTGTGCCGATCTGTTCCGGTAAGCCATCGTGCCCGCTTCTCCGTGGGTTCTTATACAGCATAAGGCTCGTAGTGTGATGACCTCATTCCTTCACCCGCCATTTTTTTATGTTGTCGCCGGCCATCTTTACAATTTTGGGTGTAAATTTTCCTACCACATCTACCAGTACCTTTTGGCTTTTCATCACCGCCTCGATGTCTTTATAGGCGAAAGGCGCCTCGTCCAGACCGGCACTGATCAGCGTTACCCCGTGTTTGGACAGTTCCTTTTTGAGATCGGCATCTGTAATGCTCTGCAGGGCTCTGCTGCGGCTCATTTTCCGGCCGGCGCCATGTGATGCTGAGTTTACAGCGGCTGCCTCGCCACGGCCTTTTACAATAAATCCTGCAGCGGTCATGCTGCCCGGAATGCTGCCCAGGATGTCTTTACCGGCAGGTGTGGCGCCTTTGCGATGTACGATCACTTCTTCGCCGTTCAGCAGCTCCTTCCAGGCAAAATTGTGATGGTTTTCTACCATCTTTACGGGCCTGCGGCCCAGCTGCTTTGCAATTTTTGCATGAATGACGTGGTGGCAGGCGGCTGCATAATCCCCCGCCAGGTTCATTGCCATCCAGTATTCCTGTCCTTCCGCTTCATCCAGGTTCAGCCATGCCAGGTTTTTGGCATCCTGCGGCAACCGCCTTTTACTGATGGCGATCTTTGTATAATGGTTGGCAATGGCGGCACCCAGCGCGCGGGAGCCGGAATGGGACAATAGCCCCAGGTATGTTCCTGGAGGCACCTGCAGCACTTCATCCTGCTCCCGGATCTCGACGATGCCAAATTCCACAAAATGGTTACCGCTTCCGCTGCTTCCCAATTGCTTCCAGGCACGGCCATGCAGCGCTTTTAAAAAAGGCAATTGCTGAAAGGCCGCATCGTCCATCACCGCATGGTTTGCCGCTTGTGTAAACTGGGCCCCGCTTCCGAATAAAGTAGCTTCGTTGATCTCCCGTACAAAATAGTGTTCGCGGTTGGTCAGCTCCTTTGGATCGATGTCGAAAATGCTCAGGCACATCCGGCAGCCGATGTCCACACCTACGCCATAGGGGATCACCGCATTCCGGGTGGCCAGTACTCCGCCGATGGGTAATCCATAGCCCTGGTGTGCGTCCGGCATGAGGGCGCCGGCAACAGAAACCGGCAATTTGGCTGCGGTATACATCTGGGCAAGGGCGCCTTCTTCTATATGCTCCCTTCCGAAGATGTTAAAGGCGATCCCCGACTGGTTCAGGGACACGGCTACGCTGCTGTCTTTATTGTCCGGCGGTGGCAGCAGCTGCGCGGCAACAGGAGCCAGCACGGCATCGGATACAAAATCCGAAGGAGTTTGCAATACGGTTTTTAAAATAGTAAAAACCGCGTCTTTGGAGGCATATTTATAGTGCTTCTGCACCAGGTTCATCGCAATGCTGATCACCGGGCCTTCGGGGTATCCCAGCTGCCTTAACGCTTTCCCGGTTATTTTTAATTTGCTCATTTGTGTGTTTTTAAATAAGAATGGGTTGTTTTCATTGTCGAAAACAAAACTGGATCATTTCGGTGCAATCTATTTGCACAGTTAAAAAAAGATGTTGAAAATAAAAAATACGATGCCGGAAAATGTTCCGGAGGAAGATCGCAAAAGGGATGATATGTAATTACCGCACACGCATAGCGGCAGTTAATACAGGAAACGGCAATTGGTAACCCATTGTTAAAAAATGAACGGCGTTTATCTTCGGGCCCGGCCGTCACTGCCGGTACGGGCCCTGAAAATGATCAAACTATCTTATTTTTATAGGATCGGTAAATTTGCTGGAGATGAAATCGGAAAAGATCGGGGCGGGGCTTTTTATGCTATTGCTGTTATGGGGGATCGCTGCCTGCGGCCGCTTGCGGGTGATCGCTTATGATTATAACGACACTATCGGAAAATATTATACTGTCCGGGGATTTCGAATGTACACAGAAACCTATGGTAAGGGGAAGCCCCTGTTAATGATCCATGGTAATGGCGGCAACATGAGTGCTTTTGCCAATAATGTCCCTTATTTTTCGCGAAAATACAAAGTGATCCTGGCCGATAGCCGGGCGCACGGCCGCTCAGCAGACCCTTCAGATTCGCTTAGTTTTGAAATGATGGCCGATGATTACAGCGCTTTGTTGTCGGCCATGCATATTTCTTCGGCCTATGTCCTGGGTTGGAGCGATGGAGGCATCATTGCCCTGGAGCTGGCAATGCGCCACCCTGAAAAAGTGATCAGGCTGGCCAGCACAGGCGCCAATCTTTGGGCGGATTCGGTAGGTTTGAGGCCCGACGTATGGCGGGATGGTGTGCGGGATTATCAGGCGTGGCAGAAACGGATGCCGCTTACCGGCGAAAAAGAGAAGAACGATTACAAAGTGTTTATGCTGGATTTTGAGCAACCCCATATCGCGTTGCAGGAATTGCAGAAGATCCGGTGTCCTGCGCTGATCATCGGTGGCGACAATGACCTGATCCCCGTGGCACATACCCGGCAGATAGCGGCCGGTATCCGTAAAGCATCCTTATGGATCGTGCCGCATTCGGGGCATGCGACCCTGGTGGATCACAGCCGCGCATTCAATAAACGGGTCGATGCTTTTTTCCGCAAGCCGTTCAGGCATCAGCGCCGCTGATCCTACACCAGTATTTTTTCATACCTGACCTTATAGTCAACCGGTGTCATTCCCGTGATCCTTTTGAATACGTCGCGAAAGGCCTTTACATCATTATAGCCCACGTGGTACATAGCTTCCTGTATGGTTTTGCGGCCCTGCTCCAGCAGTTTTTTGGCGGCCTCTATCTTTACTTTCTGAATGTACTCCACCACCGTGTTGGTAGTGGCTTTTTTAAAACGCCGTTCAAAAGTGCGACGGCCCATTGCAAAGCGCTCGCAGAGCACATCAACCGGTATGCGCTCCTCAAAATTCTGTTCAATATAATCCTGAACCTCCCGGATCGCGTCATCGCCATGATCGCGCATGCCGGAAAAAATGATAAAGGGCGACTGGCTGCTGCGCTGGATATCGATCTGGAAGTACTTGGAGCAATAGACCGAAACCTCGCGTCCTGCGTATTTTTCAATAAGGTAGAGCACCAGGTTGGAAGCAGAAAAGCCGCCGCTGCTGGTGTACACCCCGCCTTCGTCGGTCAGGATCCTGTCGGCCACCAGGTGCACTTCCGGGAAGAGCTTTGCAAAATCATTGCTGGCCTTCCAGTGCGTAACACAACGCTTGTTGTTCAGCAATCCTGTACCTGCCAGTAAAAAGGCTCCCATGCAAAGACTGGCGATCTCCGCCCCGGCTTTATACTGTTCTACCAGCCAGGGAATGATGCCCCGGTTTTCCTGGACGTACTGCGCAACAGGGTCCTGCAGGGCCGGCACCAGTATCAGGTCCGCATGGCTTATTTCAGAAACGAGGCGCTGTGCCTGTACCTCGTAAAGGCCGTTGTTCAGCTGTACTTTTGGCGCAGCCGCGGCAAGCTGTACCTGGAACAGGGGCGGGCGTCCCTTTGCGATGAGGTACTGGTTGGCCTCCTCAAAACCCTGCCTTGGATTTTCAATGCTCGAGAGGTTGGCGCCTTTTAAGAGAAGAATGACTACTTTTTTCATTTCATACTTTTTAGCCAGGCAAAGATAAACCAGAAGAATGTCGTAATCAACCCCAGAGATTGTCGTATTTGCGTATTTACAAATGAATGGGGCTGTTGTAGGTTTGTGACAGCATTGTTGGTATCATTTGAAAAAAGAGGATTATGAACAAGATCGCTGTTGTTAACTGGATTTCTGTTGATGGCATTTTTTCCGGTCCGAATGGAGAAACGGACTGGTTTACTCCTGATGATGAGCTGACAAAAGAAAATTTACAGAACCTTTCCGGGGCCGCTACAATTTTATTTGGACGGGTTACGTTTAAGATGATGGAAGCGTTTTGGCCAACAAAGGACGCAATGGACCGGTTCCCCGGGATAGCGGCGTATATGAATGGGGCCGAAAAACATACATTTTCCACTACAGTAGATAGCAGCCCGTGGCAAAACAGTTGTTTTCATAAGGAGATAAGCCGGGAAACGGTAACGGCGATAAAGGAAGCCGCAAAAAGCGATGTAGTGATCCTGGGCAGCGGGGATGTGAGTATGGCCTTGCACCGGCTGGGATTGATTGATGAGTATTCCCTGATCCTGGATCCGCAGCTGCTGGGAGCCGGGAAACCGTTTTTCCGGAACATTGACCGGACGGCCCTGCAATTGCTGAGCGCAAGGGTGTTCCCTTCCGGCACGGTGCGCCTGAACTATAAGGTGGTAAAATAGGTAATAGCAGGATCTAAACAAACAGGATGAAACTGATCGAGGTCTTTAAAACAAATGTACTGGACAAAACTGCGGCAAGGGCGCTGGCGAAAAGTTTGAGACGGCTTTTTCCGGGTTCGAAGATCAGCTTTGACCTGGACGACTGTGACCGGATCCTGCGTATAGAATCGTCGGTACCGATCGATGTGCGGCAGGTTACTTTTTCGCTGAAAACAGAGGGCTATCGCGCAGATGTTTTACATTGAGGACCGGGCCTGGTACAGGCCGTTGGAAAAATGCAGCCTTTTATTTAATAAAATAATTTTATGCAAACAGTTACGGTTGATACAGCGCAGTTGCCCCGGGATTTTACGGCGGCGGCGGAAGACTTTATAAACCTCCTTCGGTCGGTGCCTGCTGATGCTTTTAACCGGGTGCCTTTTGAGGGCAGCTGGTCTCCGGCACAGGTAGGCGATCACGTCCGGAAGTTTTTAAAAGGGATCAGCGGAGCGCTGACGCTGCCACGGTCCGAACCGGAACGGGCGCCGGATGCGCATGAGCCGGTACTGCGGGAAATATTCTTAAACTTCGGCAAAAAAGCAACAGCTCCTCCATTTGTAGTACCTTCCTCCGGCCAGATCGATCGCGGACAATTAATGACTGCCCTGGGGGAGGCTGTAGCGGAGATTGCGGGGGATATCGGGAAAAAGAACCTGTCTATGATCTGTAACGGTGCTCCTTTCCCGACCCTTGGGGATATGACCGGCCTGGAATGGGTATTGTTCGGGACCTATCATTTACGGCGTCATACCCACCAACTGGAGCAGATGCAGCCTTACTTTAACCATATATGATCCCCGTTATGGCAAAAGGTACACTCAGGATTTGTGCCAAAGGGCACCCGTATTATAAAAGCAGCGATTGTCCCGCCTGCCCGGAATGTGAGCGGACAAAGCGGCCGGAAACGGGTTTCCTGTCGGAGCTGGCGGCTCCCGCCCGGAGAGCGCTGCAGCATGCCGGTATCGGCAGCCCGGAAGAACTGGCCTTGCACACCGAGAAAGAGATCCTGGGCCTGCACGGGATGGGACCGGCCTCCATGCCTGTTTTGAAAGCAGCCCTGGCAGCCTCAAAATTAAAATTCAGGAGTTAATTCAAAAGCAGGATTATGGATACACAACCAGCAATGATCCATGTAGAGGTTACCGTGCATCAACCGGCGGCCGTAGTCTGGGAAGCATGGACAACCCCGGCAGCTATCGCACAATGGAATAGACCCTTTGATCATTGGTGGGTGCCAAAAGTGAAGATGGAATTGCGGGAAGGCGGAGCATTCTGTTACCGGATGGAGGCGCGGGACGGCAGCGAAGGATTTGATCATAAAGGGGTATATGACCGGGTGATACCAATGGAACAGATCGCCTATACGCTTGCCGACGGGCGGAAGTCGTTGATCTGTTTTTCAGGAACGGGTGATACAACTGCCGTGATCGAACAGTTTGAGCCGGGGGCCGGTCTGGAGGAAGCCTTGCAGCGGGATTTTTGTCAGGCCGTCTTAAACAGATTTAAAGCGTATACAGAAAATATAAAATCCAGGAAATGATCGCTACAAAATTTACCACGGTAGATGCATATATAAATGCGTTCTCCGGCATTCAGAAAAAAAAGCTGGAAGAGATGCGGAAGATCGTACAGCAGGCGGCACCTAAAGAGGCAACCGAGGTCATCAGTTACAATATGCCGGCTATAAAGACCAGCGCCGTACTGGTGTACTATGCGGGATACGCAGGTCATATTGGTTTTTATCCTACAGGATCTCCCATAAAAGTATTTGCAGACCGGCTGACAGATTATAAGACGTCGAAGGGCGCGGTACAATTTCCTCTGGATGCGGCGTTGCCCAAAAGCCTGATCAAAGAAATGATCAGCTACAGGGCAAAGGCAGAAGCAATGAAAGCAAAAATAAAAAAGGAAGAAAGCAGCAGGAAAAAAACGGTAACAAAAAAATAATTCCTCACTAAAACGATAAACGCATGATTCATTTAATTTATCCTTGTATTTGGTTCGATGCAAACGGAAAAGATGCTGCCACTTTTTATGCCGGTATCTTTCCTGATACGAAGATCAGTACAGATTCGGAGATGGTGGTAACCATCGAGTGCAATGGGCAGAAGCTCATGCTGCTGAACGGAGGCCCCGTGTTTCAGCCCAATCCATCCGTTTCTTTTTTGATAGCAAATGAAGACGGGCAGGAAACAGAGCGGCTGTATCATGAACTGATCGAAGGCGGAATGGCTTTGATGCCGCTGGATACGTATCCGTTCAGCAAAAGATATGGCTGGGTACAGGATAAATTTGGGGTAAGCTGGCAGCTGTATACCGGGGAGCGGGGTGCCACCATTCAGTATCTTATTCCTACGCTGATGTTTATAAACAAACAGAACGGGCGTGCAAAAGAAGCCATCGGGTTTTATACCGCGTTGTTTCCCGGATCCAAGACCGAGGGCATCCTGGAATACCCGGAGGGAGGTGAAGATACGCCGGGGAATGTGCAGCATGCCCAATTCCACATCAGCGGCTATACGCTTGGGGCGATGGATAGCGCGCGCGATCATCATTTTGATTTTAATGAGGGCATTTCCCTGGTAGTGGAATGTGACACACAGGAAGAGATCGATCGTTACTGGAATGCGCTTACGGCCGATGGCGGGGCAGAAAGCAGGTGCGGCTGGCTGAAGGACAGATTTGGTCTCAGCTGGCAGATCATACCGGCCCGGCTGAGCAAACTGATGGCCGCCGGAGACCAGGAAGCGTCCGGGCGGATGATGCAGGCCCTGATGAAGATGAATAAGCTGGATATTGCAGCGCTGGAGGCGGCTTACAACGGCAATAACGGGTGATCCGTTGCGGTCTCATTTAAGGAAGTTGTTTAAACCTTTACAAAACGGGCAGTTTTAAGTATAAAGGGCCGCAACTTACCTTATGATTGTCGTGCTGAACTTGTTTCAGCAACTATTGGACGGAAAATATTTGTTCCAAACAGGTCCCGGAACAAGTTCAGGACGACATTTCTTTATAAGAAAGTATCATCAACAAAAAGTTTAAACAACTTCAATAATAGTTAATCAAAGAAATATGGAAACCTACTCTTATAAACAGCAAATCAATGCACCCGCCGAAAAAGTATGGGAGGTGCTTTGGAACAGCGATACGTACCGGCAATGGACATCGGCTTTTGCACCCGGGTCGGTAATGGAATCCGACTGGAAAGTGCAGGGGCGCACCCTTTTTCTGGATGGACAGGGAAACGGCATGATCAGTACCATCCGCAGCATGCAGGCGCCGGAGGAATTGATCTTTGAGCATCTGGGCTCTGTGGTAAACGGTGTGGAGGATACCACCAGCGATGCCGTCAAGGAATGGGCCGGCGCCCTGGAACAATATTACCTGAAAGAAGAGGCGGGGGTAACAATACTTGAAGCCCGGGTAGATACCGATCCAAAGTTTAAAGAGATGATGGATAATGGATTTACCAAAGGATTTGAAACGGTAAAAGCGCTGGCCGAAAAATAAAAACAATATATTTTCCACATTTCACTCTTCAACATTTCACTAAATCGCTTAACTATAAATCAAAATAAAATGGCAAAATTAAACCCTTACTTAAACTTTGACGGAACAGCCGAAGAAGCATTCAAGTTTTACAGATCCGTTTTCGGCGGCGAATTCCTGGGCGGAGTGATGCGCATGAGCGATGCCCCGGGTACTGAAAACCTGCCGGAAGACGAGAAAAAGCGTGTGATGCACATCGCACTCCCCATTGGCGAAGATGTGCTGATGGCCTCGGATATTGTGCCTTCGATGGGGCATAAACTAAATGTTGGCAATAACAATTATATCAGTGTTTTTCCTGAAAGCAGGGAGGAGGCCGACCGGTTGTTTGGCGCATTGTCCGCAGGAGGAACAGTAGAAATGCCCATGGAGGATCAGTTCTGGGGCGACTACTTCGGCAGCTTTGTTGATCAGTTCGGGATCCATTGGATGATCAATTACTCCGCCCAGCAAGGCCATAATAAATAAAACGGGACCGTGGGAAGGAAGCAGCGTCAGCCGTTAGTCTTCAGCAGTCAGTGTTCAGGACGCTGATAGCTGATCCCTTCCCTCCCTTTAATATTAAAATACAAAACAATGGAAAAAACAACAGTTAGCCGGTTGCAGCTGATCATTCCTGCATACAGGATGCATACCCAGCAGTTCAACAACGCGATTGCCGGCATCAATGAGGCCGACGCCTTAAAAAGGATCGAAGAGCGGACCAATCACATCGTATGGATGGCCGGTAATTTAGTGAATTGCCGGTATTGGCTGGCCAGTGTGCTGGGGCTGGCCGATACGGATCCGAACGAACAGCTGTTTAAAGATGCAAAGGCGCTGGATCCGGCGGCAACTTATCCCACTCTTACCGCGTTAAAAGCAGAATGGCATAAAATATCACCCGTGGTTTTTCAGAAACTGCATACCGTAACCGATGCGGAGTTAAATGAAGCGTATCCTTTTGGAATGGGCGTTGAATTTGTTGAAGAAAATAAGCTGAATATGGTGGGTATGTGTATCGGTCGTGAAGATTATCTCTTTGGCCAGATCGGGCTGATGCGCCGGATCCTGGATTACCCGGGGATGAAATACGATATCGACGGGAGTATTAACTATTAACCGGCCGCTACCGGGTGACGCGGGGGCAGACCATCCGGTAAGCAGGCTGCGGCAGCACGCCGGTTATCGGGCTTTGCCTCCCTAGTTGCGTTGGCCACCCAGCCAAAGCAGCGTATTGAGCACCAGCTGATTTTGTACGGGGTTTGTAAATGTAAACGATAATTCCTGGTTGGTATGGTGTTCATAATCGATATCGTTATGTCCCATGTTAAAATACATCATACGATATTTTTTATTGCTCCATACCACCGGGTAATATCCGCTATGCCATATCTCCTGAGGTTTGGGACCCGTGCCCAGCGGAAAACTGCTGGAATCGATGGACAAGAGGATATCAATGTCCGGATTTTTCCGGAGGTCGTGTTGCCAGCGGTACCATTCATTGGGCGCGGTGCGGAATGAGGCCGGTATTCCTTTTAACGCCGGGTGTTTTTTCCATTCCGTTTTTAAAACGGCGGCAGTCGGGCGCCAGGTATTGCTTACATAGTTGCCGGAGCCCAGGAACTGGTTGTGGTACCAGGGCCAGTTATCAGGAACGGCCGATCCCGGCAGGGCAAAGGCCGCAAAATGAAAGCCCATCCAACCGCCACCCCGCTGCATGTAAGTTTCAAATGCTTTTCGCTGTTCCGGCTGTTCCGGCCGGGTATCCAGGAAGAGTACAACCTGATACCGGGCAAGAAATGTATCATTGAGGTTATCCCAGTTATTGGTGGAGTCGTACCGGAAATGATATTTACGGGCCATTGCCGGGAACCACCTGTTGGCCTCATGTACAAAACTGATATGTGCCGGATCATTCCGGGCCGTAAAAAAAGCAATAACCTTAAATGCAGGCTGATCTTGTTGTGCCGGGCATTGATGAATAACCCCCAGGGTCGCAAAAAGAAAGAGAAAAAGTCTTTGAATCGTTTTCATTTGTTCCGGACAATCACGGCGAAATAAAACCAGCAGGATGCAGACTATAAACGCAGATCTGAAACGGTAATGGATTCCCTGCCTCTCCGGTTCCGCATCTCAAATCTCAAATCTCAAATCTCATATCTCGAATCTCGAATCTGGAATCTCCAATCTCAACCCCAGGCACCCCAGTCGATATTTACTTCGATATCCGGGTGCAGGCTTTTTGCCACCGGACAGGTATTGCCGGTCCGTTTCAGGATGTCGATGGTTTTAGCGTCGATCACAGCCAGGTTTTCAGGAATATGTACTTTCAGGTCGATACCGCTTACCCTTCGGGGATCGGTGGCCATTTTTTTCAGTACTTCGATCCGCACATCGTTCAGGTCAAAGTCCATGGTACGGGCTTTAATGCCCATTACGGTGATCATGCAGGCGGCCAGGCTGGTAGCCAGCAGATCGGTCGGGGAAAACCGTTCTCCCTTCCCGTTGTTATCAACCGGGGCATCGGTTTCAAAATACGATCCGCTTTTTAAGTGGGTACAGGTAGTGCGGAGGTCGCCGTTGTATAAAACTTCTGAGGTCATTAAAAAATTGTTTTAGAGCGTAAAGATAGTTTTTTTGGGATCGCCACAGGCGATAAAACAGCCGGCTGCGACTGCAGGTCGTACGCAGGGTTGGCTTATGAACAAAACGATGCCAACTGTTGTTAGTACAAAGGCTGCCCGATGTGAAGGGTTTAGCCCCCGGAAAGCGGGGGCCGCAGCCCGGAGCAGCGGGAGCCGGAGCCAGGGTCTGTTCTGCAGCCCATAGCCCCAAAATGAAAAGTATTGAGCATAAATTGTAGTATTTTCGCGCAATGATCGAATTACCGGTAACAAGTAAGATAAAAAAGCCCGACTGGCTGCGTGTTAAATTGCCGATTGGTGAAAGCTATAAGCACGTACGCGGCCTGGTGGATCAGCACAAACTGCATACGATCTGCGAAAGTGGCAACTGCCCTAATATGGGAGAGTGCTGGGGGGAGGGAACCGCCACTTTTATGATCCTGGGAAATATTTGTACCCGCAGCTGCGGATTTTGCGCCGTGGCTACCGGACGTCCTGAAGCGGTGGACTATGACGAGCCGCAACGGGTGGCGGAGGCCATTTACCTGATGAAGGTAAAGCATGCGGTGATCACCTCGGTAGACCGGGACGAGCTGAAGGATGGCGGTGCTTCGATATGGCACAACACCATCCGGGCCGTAAAGGCCCTGAACCCGGATACAACGCTGGAAACCCTGATCCCGGATTTTAAAGGAAAAAAAGAAGATATCCATACCGTAATGGCGGCAGCCCCGGAAGTGATCTCGCACAATATTGAAACGGTGGAGCGGCTGACACGGCAGGTGCGCATCCAGGCCAAATACTGGCGCAGCATGGAAGTGATCCGTACCTTAAAAGAAGGCGGCGCCCGTACCAAGAGCGGCATTATGCTGGGACTGGGCGAAACCCGGGAAGAAGTGCTGCAGACCCTGCGGAACCTGAAAGACAACGGATGCGATGTGGTTACCATCGGGCAGTATCTGCAGCCAACTCCCAAACACCTTCCGGTACAGCGGTTCGTGCATCCGGACGAATTTGCCTTTTATAAAGACGCCGGTTATGAAATGGGACTGGACTATGTGGAAAGCGGCCCGCTGGTGCGCTCCTCTTACCATAGCGACCGGCATGTGCATCCCGGGCTGGGCCGGATCCAGTGGGAGGAAAGCAAGCGGATGGTGGGATAACCGTTCGGTAATATAATTGACAAGGCCACCAGGATCAGTCCCGGTGGCTTTTTTATTACAATGAATCCCAAATCTGCGCATCTGCGGCTGCAATGATGATTAGCCGCTGATTCGCTGATTATTTTGGTGTAGGAGGCGCAAGGGTGCTAAAAAACTATTTTAGTGAGTGCCCCAGCGATGGCTAAGATCTTTAAATCTGTGCATCTGCGGCTGCAATGATTTATTAGCCACTGATTCGCTGATTGTTTATATAATACTTAACATTCCGGCCAACGCTTTCCGCACCCTGTAAACCGCCACTTAATCTAGGTTATTTTTTAAGACCAGCACTTGTGGTTGATTTGCACCTGCATTTGTAAAGCAGTATATGTTCTTAAAAAATTATCAACAGATGAAAAAAGTTTTCTTATTCCTCGGGCTTTCAATATTCAGTATCCAGTTATGGGCCCAAACCACCTGGTCGGCAGACCCCATGCACTCCTCCATCAACTTTACGATCCGGCATATGGGCATTAGCTTTGTGACCGGTAAATTTGATAAATTCCAGGGAACGATGGAATCGTCGAAGCCGGATTTTACCGATGCAAAGATTGATTTTACCGTTGCTACCGCCAGCGTCAATACCGGAGTAGCGCCCCGCGATAAACACCTGCGGACTACGGATTTTTTTGACGCGGAGAAATTCTCTGAAATGCGTTTTGTGAGTACCGGTTTTAAAAAGAGATCCGGCAACCGCTATACCCTGAAAGGGAACCTGACCATTAAAGATGTTACAAAGCCGGTGGTCCTGGAGGCCGTTTATGGCGGAAAAACAAAGAACCAGATGGGAAAGGAGGTGATCGGCTTCCAAACCGCAATAAAGATCAATCGCTTTGACTATCATATCCTTTTTGATCCGACAGGGCAGGCAGTTGCAAAAGATGTCGAGGTAAAGATCTACCTCGAATTGCAGCCGCGGCAATAGCGGGCGATGACTTTTTAAAGGATCACAGGATCCGTTTTGTTTTTAACAGTTTCAGATAACAGCAGATATTATGGAAATCATTGAGCAACTCAACTGGCGTTACGCTACCAAGGCGATGAACGGGAAAAGAATTCCACAGGAAAAGATCGGGCGGATTTTAGAGGCGGCGCGGCTGGCACCTTCCTCCAACGGGTTACAGCCTTTTGAAATTATTGTGATCAGCAACCAGGAATTAAAAGAGAAGATCCGCCCGGCGGCGTTCGACCAGCAGCAGGTCACCGGCTGCTCGCATCTTTTGGTATTTGCCGCCTGGGACCGGTACACGCCGGAACGGATCGATGGGTTTATTACCCATACGGCAAAGGAAAGGGGCGGAGATCCGGAACGGCTGGAACGGCAACGCCAGTCGTTACTGAATAATTTTGGACGCATGGATGAAGACGGGGGATATGCCCATGCGGCCCGGCAGGCATATCTTTCGCTGGGCGTGACCATTGTTGCAGCCGCGGCGGAAGGTGTTGACGGAACTCCGATGGAAGGGTTTGATCCGGAACAGCTGGATGCGCTCCTTGGCCTGCGCGGGCGGGGATTGCGCAGCACCGTGATCATTGCCCTGGGATACCGGGATACAGAAAAAGACTGGCTTGTAAACCTTAAAAAGGTCAGGAAGCATAAAGAACAGTTTGTTACCGAACTCAATTAAGTGGCAGGTGTTGGTTGTGGTAAAAGCCCGGCCCGGTGTTCCGGTGCCGGGCCTTGTATTATTTGCCAGGGTAACCCAGTGCCCTGCGGGCAGCCAGGCCGGCCCTGGCCAGGGTGTTGAGGCATTGTGCAAATCTATCCGGACTTCCAAGATCCCAGTAAGGTAATAAAACGACCACAGACACATTAGCAGCAGGATCATAAACCATCATGGACAGGTAGCCTACGGTAGCGCCATTGTGACCATATCCCAGTCCCCCGACATAAGAGCAGCCCAGGGCATACCGGTTGCCCCCCGGTGGTTTGGCCGGGCCTTCGCTGTTTTGCATAAGGGCAACGGTTTCCGGTTTCAGCACATTGCGCCCCTGCATCAGGCTCCGGATGTATTGATTCAGATCGGCCATGGTACCTGTTCCGTTGCCTTCAGCTACGTGACCGGAGGCATTTTCTTTATCGGTGATTTCTGTATGATCCGGAAAGCGGATCATCCCCGTGATATAGGGGGCGGGCAACTGCTGATCCGTTGCGTTTTCAATAAAGCGGACGCCAAGCGGCACTTTGGCGGAAGTACCCGTGATCTTTTCATGCATATAATCGGCATAGGTCTTTGCTTTACCCGAATGATAGGAGTAGATCCTTGCAATGATCGCTCCGAGGATCGAATAGCCGGTATTGGAATAATGATACACCGTATTGGGAGACCCGTAGGTAAGGTGGTGCTGGGTAAGCACGCTGACATATTCGGAGGTCGTAAACTGGTGATCGGGGTTCAGGTTCATGGAATGTTCCAGGTAGGTATCCCCGTTAACCTGGTACTGGCTGGTATCATTGGTAAGATCGTAAACACCCGCATTGTGCTGTAACAGTTGTTTGATGGTGATCTCGTTTTTGTGCGGAAAATCCCAGTTCGCATCTAAAGGCACATAGGGTAGGGCGCTGCCGGGGATCACGGCAGTGATCTTGTCTTCGATATTCAGCCAGCCGTCCTGCTGCATGTTCAGGATAGCGGTGGCCGTGAAATTTTTTGTGTTGCTGGCAAACCGGAAGGTGGTGGTTGCGGTAACCGGCTTCCCGTTCTTTCCGGCAGAGGAAGTGAAGTAGCGGCCCTTTGGCGATTCGATGAGCACGCTGATGGAAGGTACCGGCACGCCCAGCGATTTTTCCAGTGAGAGCCGTTCCTCCTGTATGGCGGCATTGAGCTTCGACTGGATAGAGGGATCCGGTTTGCTGCAGGAGGCCATTGTTTGCAGGCCCATCCAGCAACTTAAAAAGAATAAGGGGAATGTTTTCATAAACAGGAGGATTTTGAGGTGACGCATAAATATTTTTTGGTTATGGAGCATTGCAGATAGTCGCAGGAAACAGCCGGGTTGCCGGATTGTTTGGTAGGTACCGCGCCTGTTATGCGATTCCGGGCTGTATCAGGGCACTTTGTTTGGGCCTGGTTTCATAAGGGCGGCCTTCTGGTTTATCTGTAAAACAAATATACAAAGAAATAAATACGATCCGCCTTCCGGATCAGGGGCGGGCATCAGACACGGCTTAAAGCAGGGCTTATTTGTTGCGCTGGGTATATCCCGCAACGATGACAAAAACCAGGATGATCAGAATTACTGTAAACATTACAAATATGGAGATTTACAAATGACCAATGAATGCAGGTACTATAAAGCCTTCGTTCTTTTTGCGAACGGCGTAAGACCAGCAATGCCTTTTATTAAAACGGTCATCTTATAAAGCAGGTCCAGGAAATCCCACATAAAAACATTTTTTTAAAGATACAAAATTATCGCCACCGAAACGGGTTTCTATTGAGCTCGGTGCGGTGGCCCGGGAAGCAAAGAAGCGTAGCTTTGATAGGGTCGCTCTTTATTCCGGGAGTATTTAGCGAGGAAAAAACGGAAAGATTTCGTTATATGTTATAATGTATATACATTTGCGATTAAAGCAGCCCGCGCCTGCCGGATCGTGTTGTTTTGCAGGGCGGATTGCCTGCGGTAAGCTGGGGAAGCTGCAGCCCGTGCAGGACGGAGCATAACAAGAAGAACTTACTATGACAGAAATGATAAAGACGGATATGAAAACAAAGGAAAAACCCTCGCAATTGTTCAGGAAAAGCGGGCAACCCCTGATGCCGCAACGGTTGCGGAACCAGGATGCCGAAACGGATGCCTATTCATTATACCCTTTTTATCCGGTGGGAGCCGGCCAGATCCACAGCGGATATGCCTCGCTGGCTCAATGGATGCTCCGGGAGCAGAAAATCGTTATTGATGGCTACAGCGGGGTGCTTTGGGAGGAGGTGCATGCCTGTTTGGCGGAAGCATTCCGGGATTGTGGTGCTGTTGTGCGCTGGATCTTTACAAAGGATTATTTAAAACCGCCCGCCCGCATCGGCGAAATGGTGCAGCCGTTTCTGGGCGCCGACAATGCCATCTGGGGCCGGCGCTGCTCCCATACGCTTGCCGATTTTTTTGATACGGATGGTTTAAGAAAAGCGCAGGCGGATGCGGCGGCCGATTGTACGATCGTGATCGGTGCGGGTGCCGCCTTGTGCGAATGGGATGCACCGGTAGTGTACCTGGATGTGCCCAAAAACGAGATCCAGTACCGGATGCGGGCAGGATCCATCACTAATTTGGGTGCAGAGACACCCGAACTGTCCGCCCGGATGTACAAGCGCTTTTATTTTGTGGATTGGGTGGTGCACAATGCGCACAAAAAAAGTATCCTGGATAAGATGACCGTGATCGCAGATGTGCAATGGCGTCATTCTTTGAACTGGGCTTTTTCCGGAACGGTGCGCGAAGCATTGCACCAGATGGCTCAAACCGTTTTCCGGGTGCGTCCCTGGTTCGAGCCGGGCGTCTGGGGCGGGCAGTGGATGAAAAAGCACCTGCACGGTCTTAACCAGGAAGAAGTCAACTATGCCTGGTCGTTTGAATTGATCGTCCCCGAGAACGGCATTGTATTGGAAAGTGACGGCTACCTGCTGGAGCTGGCATTTGATTTTCTGATGCTCTGGAATGCACCCGGCGTTATTGGAAAGCATGCTGCTTTCTTCGGCGACGAATTTCCCATAAGATTTGACTTCCTGGATACCTGGGACGGAGGCAATCTTTCCATTCAATGTCATCCGGGACTGTCCTATATACGCAAACATTTCGGCGAGCATATTACCCAGGATGAAACCTACTACATCCTGGATTGCAGGGAGGATGCCCGGGTCTATCTCGGCTTTCAGGAGGATGTGGAGCCGGATGTTTTCCGCGACGTGCTGGAAAAAAGCCACCAGAACAACGTAGTGGTTCCTGTAGAACAGTTTGTACAGACGCACAAAGCGCATAAGCACGACCTCTTCCTGATCCCGAACGGAACGGTGCATAGCTCCGGAGCCAATAATCTTGTGCTGGAGATCAGTGCCACGCCCTATATTTTCACGTTCAAAATGTACGACTGGCTGCAGGTAGACCTGAACGGGGAACCCAGGGCCATCAATATTGAACATGCTTTTAATAACCTTCGTTTTGAGTACCGGGGCGATTATGTGGCCCGCGAACTGATTTCCACCCCCCGGCGGATCGCAGGCGGAGCCGGTTGGGAAACCTACCATCTGCCCACGCACCCGCATCATTTTTATGATGTGCACCGTGTAGAGTTTGATGATCAGGTTTCTTTAACTACCGGCGAAAGCTGTAATGTGCTGATGCTGGTGGAAGGCCGGTCCGTTTCGGTAAGAGTAGGCACCGTGGAGCAGGTGTATCATTATGCGGAAACGTTTGTGATCCCGGAAGCGGCAAAACAATATACGTTGATCAACAAGGGTGAAAGCCGGGCCAAAGTGGTAAGGGTATTTATCAAGGATGCCATTGATCATTTAAAAGAAGCATGACCAATGGCAAAACGGAATCAAAAGTCTTAAATCATTCAATAGTTACAGATGCTTGCTTACAATAAACGGTCCTCGATCTTTATCATCACCCTGGTTGCTTCCCTGGGCGGCTTTCTCTTCGGATTTGACATGGCCGTGGTTTCGGGCGTACTTCCGCTGCTGCAAAAACAATTTACGCTTTCTGCCTTTGAAGAAGGCTGGTTCGTTTCGGTGGCACTGATCGGCTGCATTGCCGGTGTGGCGGTATCCGGCGAGTTAAGCGACCGGCTGGGCCGGAGAAAACCCCTGTTTATTGCAGCGCTTTTTTTCCTGTTATCGGCATTGGGCTGTGCTGTAATGCCCTCATTGACCGGGGTGCTTGTCTTCCGCTTTCTGGGGGGAGCCGGCATCGGGCTGGCCTCAAATGTAGTGCCCCTCTACATTTCGGAAATAGCCCCGGCAAAGATCAGGGGGCGGCTGGTGACCTTTTACCAGTTTGCGCTCACGCTGGGGATCCTGATCGCCTATCTTTCCAATGCGGGGCTGGTCCGTTTTTCTGCAGGTCATGCGCCGGAAGGCAGCGGCTGGTTCGATCTTGTTTTTCGCAGCGAAGTGTGGCGGGGGATGCTGGGGGTGGGCGTGATTCCCGCTGTTTTATTTTTGTTCGGATTGCTTTTGGTGCCGGAAAGCCCGCGCTGGCTGGCACAGCAGGGCCGGTTGGCAGAGGCGCGCGCCATTGTCGATGCGCTGTCGCCGGGTGACGCACTTCAGGCCGGGCAGCTGCAGGAGCCGGTTCCGGGGGGCAGCGCCGCTTATAAAGAGCTGTTTTCACCCCGGTGGCGGAAAGCATTGATATTGGGGATCCTGCTTCCCCTGTTCTCCCAGTTCAGCGGCATTAACGCGATTATTTATTATGGCCCGAGCATTCTCAGCAACGCTGGTGTTTCGCTGAGCAATTCGTTGATAAGCCAGGTGATCTTCGGGTTTGCCAACATGATCTTTACCCTGATTGCACTGTGGAAAGTAGACAGTGCCGGCCGGAGGCCCCTGTATCTTTGGGGCACAGCAGGTGCAACGGTCACCCTGTTTTTAACGGGGCTTTGTTTTGTAACCGGCGCCACTACCACTATCTGGCTATTGATCTGTGTAATGGCATTTCTTGCCTGTTTTGCTTTTTCGATCGGTCCTTTGAAATTTGTGGTAGCGGCAGAGATCTTTCCGGGCAGGATCCGGGGAAGGGCAATGGCCATCAGTATTATGGTCATGTGGATCGCCGATACGATCGTAGGCCAGCTGACCCCGGTACTTTTAAAAGGTTTGGGAACCGGCCCCACATTCTGGATCTTTGCTGCCTTCGGCATCATCGCATTCATTACAGTGTACCGGCTCCTTCCGGAAACAAAAGGGAAATCGCTAGAGCAGATAGAGGCGGAGTGGAAGCGCAATGCCCCGGAAGGCCGTGTTGCCCGGAGCGAATCATTGGATGATCCGAAAGAAAAAATAGTACACCCGTAATGGCCACAGGTAACCTGATCTTAGCCGCAGACATCGGCGGTACGCATATAACCGCAGCGCTGATCGATATGGATGCGCGCAGGCTTATAACGTCTTCGCTCGTAAGAAGGCCTGTAGATTCGGGCGCCGGACCAGCGGCCATCATCGAAACCTGGAGCCAGTGCATCGCCGCAGTAAACCGGCAGGCCGCTGTTCCCGGAATTTGCCTGGCAATGCCGGGACCCTTTGATTATGACGAAGGCATCAGCCTGATGACGGCCCAGGGAAAATACGATGCTTTATACGGGCTCAATATTAAAACAGTGCTTGCGAAAGAACTGGGGATAAGGCCGGAACGTTTTTATATAAAGAACGACGCTGCCTGTTTTTTGCAGGGAGAAGTGTTTACGGGTGTTGCCAGCAGTGGTTTTGAAAGGGTGGTGGGTGTAACACTGGGCACAGGACTTGGCTCAGCCTTTTATGAGAAGGGGCATGCGCACAGCGCTGATCTTTGGCAGCTTCCGTTTGGGGAAAGCATTGCAGAAGATTATCTGTCAACAAGGTGGTTTGTTGAGCGTTATGCTACGGTGGCTGGTCAACAGCTGAACGGCGTACGGGAAATTGCCGCTGCTGCAAAAGAAGACAGCCGGGGCCGGCAGCTGTTTAAAGAATTTGGAAGGAATCTCGGTACTTTTTTGTGCCGGTTTATTGAAATGAAAGCTGCGGAGGCCGTGGTGATCGGGGGCAATATTGCCCAGGCTTATGATTGGTTTCAGCTGGAGACCACAGAGCAGGTCCGTCGTCATTTTCCTGCCGTACGGGTATGCCGATCCCTGCTGGGAGAGCAGGCAACCTTATATGGTGCGGCCTGCAGTGGGTACGGAACCTTATTGCAGCAGGAGGTCCCTGCTGACTGAACCGTTTAATGATCAAATAGCAAATAGTTGTGAGAATTTCTTTTTTCATGCCGTTTTTTTTGTTAACCGGGTGCAGCCTGTGTGGCAAACAGTTAGCCGCGCAAAGGGACTATACATCGTTTGTCGATCCCAATATCGGAACAGCCCATTGCCGCTGGTTTCATTATACACCGGGCGCCCTGCCCTTTGGCATGGCCAAGCCGGCACCTTCAACCAACGGCAGTTATGGGAACGCAAGTGGCTGGGAAGCTACCGGCTATGATTGCCGGCAGGGGTCCATTGAAGGGTTTCCCAATTTTCATGAGTTCCAGATCGGCGGCGTGGTATTCGCACCCATTACCGGCGCATTGCAAACCACTCCCGGCAGGCTGGAGGATCCGGACGGGGGGTACCGTTCCCGTTTTGATCACAAAGACGAGATCAGCACGGCCGGCTATTATTCGGTATTGCTGAAGGATTACCGGATCCGGGCGGAGCTGACCGCAACAAAAAGAACCGCCTTTCACCGTTATACATTTCCTGCAAACAGGCAGGCGCATATATTATTTGACATTGGCAACCGCCAGGGTGAAAGCGGGCCGGTAAAGGACGCCCGGGTCTGTTTGCTCCCGGATGGCCGTGTAGAAGGGTGGGTGACCACGTTACCCGTATATGTCCGGAAATACCAGCCCGGTGCATCGGTTACCCTGTATTTTTCGGCGGTGGTTAGCAAAAAGCCTGCGGCGTATGGTGTTTTTAACGGAGACCGGGTGAAGGCCGGAGCGTCAGAAGCGCACGGAAAAGGAGCCGGCCTGTACCTGAGTTTTGCCACAAAGGATCATGAACCCATAACCGTTAAGGCAGGCCTTTCCTATACCTCGGTTGAAAATGCACGGCGGAACCTGGAGGAAGAAGCTGCGGCGCTCTCCTTCGACGAGGCAAGGGCACAGTCAAAAAAAATATGGAATCAATACCTGGGCCGGGTCGATGTTACCGGAAAAAAACGGGCCGACCTTGTAAAGTTCTATACGGGCCTTTACCACGCCCTGTTGGGAAGGGGGCTTGCCAGTGATGTGAACGGGGCCTATCCCAAAAATGACGGTACCATAGGGCAGATCCCGCTGGATAAAAGCGGAAAGCCTGTGCACCAGCATTACAACACCGATGCTGTATGGGGTATTTACTGGAACCTTGCCCAGTTGTGGGCGCTGGTATATCCGGAGTATTATTCAGATTTTATCAAAAGCCAGCTGCTGGTGTACCGGGATGCGGGCTGGCTGGGCGATGGCATTGCCAACAGCCGCTATGTTTCGGGAGTGGGCACCAATTTTGTAGGGCTTGTTTTTGCCGGTGCATATATGGCCGGCATCCGCGATTTTGATGTGAAGCAGGCGTACGAAGCGGCCCGGAAGAATGAGCTGGAATGGAGGAACCGCCCTTTTGGCGCCGGCAAGACGGATCTTGACCGGTTTCGTAAATACGGGTATGTAGACCACCGGGATACAGGATCCGGCAGCGGCGAGCGCTGGCAATTCTCCGTTTCCCATACCCTGGAATACGCATTTAGTTGCTATGCGGTGGGGCAGTGGGCAAGGCTGCTTGGGGAAAAAAAAGATGCGGACACCCTCCTGCAGTTATCAAAGGCCTGGGAAAAAGTCTATGATCCGGGGATCAAACTTGTAAGACCCCGGCTGGCCAATGGTAAATTTGTGGAGCCCTTTGATCCGGCCCAGCCATGGCGTGGGTTTCAGGAGGGGAACGCCTTGCAGTACACGTATTTTGTGCCGCAGGATATGGAATCGCTGATCCGCAAAATAGGACGGCAGGCATTCAACCGGCGGTTAGACAGTGTTTTTACGGTCGCTCAAAAAGCATTGTTCGGCGGCGGGGCCACTGTAGATGCCTTTGCAGGCATTGCCGGTATCTATAACCATGGCAACCAGCCCAACCTTCATGTTTCCTGGCTGTTTAATTTTTCCGGAAGACCATCTCTTTCCCAAAAATGGGTGCGTGCGATCTGCAACCGGTTCTATGGCATCGAAGGAGTGCACGGCTACGGTTTTGGACAGGATGAGGACCAGGGGCAGCTGGGCGCCTGGTATGTAATGGCGGCGATCGGGTTGTTTGACGTAAAGGGGCTAACCGGCCGGCATCCGGAAATGGGCGTGGGCAGTCCTTTGTTTGATAAGATCACCATCCGGCTCAGCCCCCGGTATTATAGCGGTAAAGACTGGATTATAGAAACAAAGAACAACAGCGATAATAATATATATGTGCAATCCATTTTTTTAGACCGGAAAAGATTGCATGCTCCGTTTGTTCCCTGGGAGCGTATTGTAAAAGGAGGCAGGCTTGTTTTACAAATGGGCGCCAAACCCATTGATCATTATTGATCGTGTTCTCTATAGGGATACGTTGAGCCTTCCTGTGCAGGTTTGTAGCCCGGTACTATGTAACGGCAAAGCTGTGCCGTTCTGTTACTTGTTGCCATATGCTGGCCGGGAGGGGCTTCCGGTCCGGTTCATTTGCCCGGGAAAAAATGCTTTCCTGCAAAGATCCCCTTAAATTAGTTTTTGTATTATTGCAAGGCATGGAGGAGATCACAGGAGAACTGATTGACCGTTTTAATAACGGTTATCCGGCTGCGTTTACCAGCCTGTACCATCAGTTTTATCCTGCTGTTTTCTTTTATGTAAAAAAAATGGTGACGGATACTGCCCAGGCCGAAGACATTACAGCGGAAACCTTTATTAAGTTCTGGAACAACAGGGGGCGTTTCGAAAACGGGCACAATATCGCCGCCTTTCTTCGCGTTACCGCAAAAAATGCCTCCATAGACTGGTTGCGCAAATCGAAGAAATACCGGGAAGGGGCCAATTCGCTGGCGAGGCTGAGCAACACTGAGATGCAGGTAGACCTGCACGAGGACATCCGGGCTGAAGTGCTGCGGCTGGTTCAAACAGAAATAGACCGGCTGCCTCCCAAAATAAAGAAAGTATTCATGCTCGCCTATCTTTATGAAAAAAGCAATGAGGAAATTGCCGCCATACTGGGGATCCAAAACCAGTCCGTACGTAATCACAAAGCCCGGGCCCTTAAACTGTTACGGCTTTCTCTAACAGGGAAGGGCATGCTTGTTTTCTGCTCCTTTTATGTAAACTGGGGAAAAGTTTAAAAAAAACTGCTTTTTTTTGAGTACAATTTTTCTTTTTGACGTATAGTCAATAGGAAGATCATTTTATGGACCAGTATCAGACGATTGCCGCATTCATCGTAAAAAAATTAAGGGAAGAAATTGCCCCGGCGGAAGACGAGCGTCTGATGGAATGGGTAAATAGCAGCCCGGCCAACCGCTCCTTATATGAGCAGTTCATGGATGCCCGTCAATTTGAGGATCTTTTAAAAACGACGTATCAGTCCCGTTTCCGGATCGAGCAGCAACTGCTGCAGGCGCTGGAAGCGGAAAAACGAAAAGTCAGGACCCATAACTGGAAACGATGGGCTGTAGCGGCTTTGCTCGTTCTTTCCGCAGGAGCGGCGGGGTACATGGTGTTCAATCGTTCGTATAAGCCGGCGCCCTCCGCAAAAAGGGCCCTGCTTACGGTGCCTGCGCCGGACCGGAGCCGGGCAACCATTACCCTGAGCGATGGCAGAACGGTTTATCTGGACAGTGCAGAAGCAGGACAGCTGACGTTGCAGGGAAATATAAAATTGATAAAGCTTGCGAACGGACAGCTGGCTTACCAGGGTGCGGACGGAACCGTACAGACCCGGGAGATCTACAATACACTGACAAATCCCAAAGGGAGCAAAGTGATTGATATGCGGCTTTCCGATGGCACGCATGTGTGGCTGAATGCCGGATCTTCAATAACCTACCCGGTAATGTTTATCGGCGGGGAGCGAAAGATCGCGCTAAAAGGGGAAGGCTATTTTGAAGTAGCAAAGGACGCGGCACGCAGGTTTCGCGTTACATCAAACGGTTTCAGCGTTGAAGTATTGGGAACGCATTTTAATGTCAATACCTATGATGATGAGCCGGCATCAAAGGTTACGCTTCTGGAAGGAAGCGTTGTAGTAAAACCCGCGTTGGAAAAAGCGGCAGGAAATGAAGGCGTACGATTGGTGCCCGGCCAGCAGGCCGTACTCCGGCGCAGCAACAGGGAGCAGGTAGATGTGGGGCCGGCAGACATCGACCAGGTCATGGCATGGAAAAATGGGCTGTTCCAGTTCAGGTCGGAGGATGTGGCTTCTATCGCCCGGCAGCTGGGTACCTGGTATAATGTAACGATCGTTTACCGCGGCATGGAAGAAAAAAAGGTAACAGGGTATATCAGCCGTACCGCGCCTTTGTCGGAAGTATTGAAAATGCTGGAGATCGCTACAGGGATACACGCTGAAAATAAAAACGGAATGATTGTATTGCAGTAATGCCTTATTATAAAGAACGATTTTTCTGAATAAAAGCCACTCCGGGTCCGAGCCGGAGTGGTGAAATGTTCAGATAAACCAATGCTATGGATTGCTTCGCTGAAAACAGCGGACTAAGATTGTTTTACCCAAACCTGTTCCCGGGGTTACCGGGATAAGCAAAGTTATGTCATTTAAATTTCTTTGTTGTTCAGTATTACCATTTTCTGAAAACCAAAATGTGCCTCCAAGCTTAGATCGGGCCGGAGCCAGGGGTGTCGGCTGGCGCGCCCGCTTTCTGAGGCAGCGAATTAAAACAGTTGCTATGCGTTTAGCTTTCTTCTTTTTAATTGTGGCCTGTTTAAAAGTAAATGCAAACGGGTTTGCGCAGCGTGTCAGCATTCATGCGGTCAACACATCCATCGAAAAGGTATTCTATGAGATCAAAAAGCAGACCGGGTATCTTTTTTTGTATGATGAGGCGCTGATAAAAAAGGCCCGGAAGGTGAATGTCCGCGTTAAGGACGGGCCCCTGGAAACCGTGCTGAAAGAATGCTTTGCCGGCCAGCCATTGACCTACCAGATCTTTAATAAGACCATTATCGTCAAGAGCAAGGCCAATGCCCCGTTGCCCGTGCACAACGCGGAGATGGATAGCGCGGATCCGGCACCTCCGCCTCCTGACCATATCAGGGGGATGATCACCGATGCCTCCGGAAACCCGCTTGCGGGAGCTACCATAACGGTAAAAGGTACAAGATCGGCGACCCAAACCGGTGCGGATGGCAGGTTTGTGATCGAAACAGGACGGGAAGCAGTGCTGGTGATCAGTTTTGTAGGGTACGACAGCAGGGAAATCACCGCTGCTGAAGCGCTTTCAAAAGGAGATGCGTTAAGGATCGTACTGACCCAAAGCGAAGGAAAGATGGATGAGCTGGTGGTGATCGGCTACGGAACGGCGAGGAAAAGAGATGTAACCGGTGCCGTATCCCGGGCCGATCTGAAGGCATTTAAAGAATCACCCAATGTGAATGTACTGCAGTCCCTCCAGGGATCGGTAGCCGGGTTAAATGTAGGTGCGGTCAACAAAGCCGGCACCTCACCTTCCGTTTCCATAAGAGGGCGGGTTTCCATATCGGGAACCAATAGCCCGCTGGTCGTTTTAGACGGGATCATCTACCGGGGAGATCTGAGCGATATCAATCCTGCGGATATTGCCTCCGTGGATATCCTTAAAGATGCAAGCGCCGCCGCCATCTATGGATCGCAGGCGTCAAACGGCGTATTATTGATAACAACCAGGACCGGAACGGGAGGAAAAAGACCTACGATCTCTTTGAATACCACGCTTGCTTTTCAAAAGATAAGCAATAACGATATGCTGCCCCTGGATAGCAGGGGGTACTTAAGGTTGAGAGAGCACCGTTACCTGGAACAAAGCAGGACCGGGGATGACCTGCTGGATCCCAATCCCGGTTGGGATGTGTTGAAGGTGGTTCCCGCCGAAGTCGCAGACGGCATTCAAAAAGGGGTCAATACGAACTGGTGGGATATGCTGACCAATAAAACGCCGCTGCTGCAGAACCATGATATCAGTATAAGCGGCAGAACCGAGCAGTCCTCCTATTACTTCAGCCTGGGCTATACCAACCAGGAGAACGTGGTGATCAACGATACCTATAAACGGTACAGCTTTCGCCTGAATCTTGAGAGCAAACTGGCAAGCTGGTTTAAACTGGGCATGCAATCCGCCTACAGCGTAAACGATTACTCCGGTGTTTCTCCCAGCCTGTCCAACCTGATACTGCTGGCGCCCCAGCTGGCATACAGAGATTCCACAGGTGCCCTCATAAAGCAGCCGAACAGGGCCGCATTAAATCCGTTGCTTGAAATCACACAGGACAATTTTGATAAACGGAACAATCTTTTTGCATTGGTATATGCCGATCTGGATATTCCTTTTGTAGAAGGGCTGAACTACCGGCTGAACTTCGGCAACAATTATATCCAGGGCAGGGACTATAATTTCAATCCTTTTGGTCAGAACTTTACCGGCACTGCCAGCAAGGCAAATAACGCCAGGTATAACCAGACCCTGGATCATATCTTTAGCTATAAAAGGGCATTTGGTCCGCATGACCTGAACGCAACATTTGTTTATGGGTATGAAATAAACAAATTTGAAGCTACGACCGCCAATGCTACCGGTTTTGATAATCCTTCCCTGGGATACAACGGGCTTGAATTTGGGAAAGCGGAATTACAGCGGGTTTCATCGGAAGCATGGAAAGAGACCAGCCTGTATCAGATGTACCGGCTTATTTATGGCTTCAAAGGCCGGTATGTATTTACGGGCACCTTAAGAAATGACGGGTTTTCGGGGTTTGCTCCGGGAAACAAAGTGGCAACTTTTCCTTCCGCCGCCTTTGCCTGGAACCTGCGGGAAGAAGGTTTTCTAAGGGATAAATTATCATCGTTGGATGAGCTTAAAGTAAGGGTGTCCTATGGAGCGAACGGGAACCGGACCGTAGGGCGGTATCAAACCCTGTCCACCCTTACGGCCTCTTTCCAAAATGGGTACCTGTTTGGCGACGGGGGAGCAGCGCAACAGGGGCAGAATATTACCAGGCTGGCCAACAGGGACCTGAGATGGGAAACGACGAAAACATTGAATTTCGGCATTGATTTTTCGTTGTGGAACCGCAGGCTTTCCGGGGAGCTGAACCTGTACAATGCTAATACAACCGACCTGCTGTATACCGTAAATATTCCCGCGGTAAACGGGCTCACCAGCATTCCCATGAATATCGGTAAACTGAATAACAAGGGGATCGAGCTGGTGCTGAACGGGGATCCTATACGCAGGCAGAATTTTACCTGGTCCGGTTCTGTAAACTTTTCCCTGAACCGGAACAAAGTGGAAAGCATCCTTGGAATTGATGCCAATGGTGATGGCCGGGAGGACGACCTGATCGCTTCAAAGATATTTATCGGCGAGCCTTTTGGCGTGGCCTATGACTACCATATCATAGGTATGTGGCAGCTGGCCGATTACCGTGCCGGTATCATTCCCGCAGGTTTTACATACGGCACTTACAAGGTTGAGGATGTAAATGGCGACAACGCCTATTCTGCAGCTGCCGACCGGAAGATCCTGGGATACACCGATCCATCCTACCGGATCAGCTTATTGAATACGTGGCGGTACCGGCATTTCGAATTAAAAGCGTTCATTAATTCCATACAGGGCGGAAAAAAATACTACTACGGCCAGCCGGGCGCATCCCTGCCAAACCCGGATAATATGCAGACCAATAACTTTTTTGATTTTGATTACTGGACGCCGGAAAACCCCGATGCCCGGTACCGGCAGATCGGGTTTTATACGACCGCTGTGGGAGAGACTTTTTCTCCGTACATACAGCGGAGTTTTATACGCCTGCAGGATGTTACCCTTTCCTACGACCTGCCACAGGCCTTTGCAAACAGGATCGCGCTGAAACGGGCGCGCGTTTTTCTGAACGGTAAAAACTTATTTACAATAACCGATTGGGACGGATGGGATCCGGAAACCGGCACAGGCCTGGATGTTTCCGCTTATCCGCTGATGAAAAGCTATTCAATTGGTTTAAGTATCGATTTATAAAGTATGTATATGAAAAAGATTATTATATTTCTGTTGAGCGTTGCAGTGATCGGTTTCTCCTGCAACAGGGATAAATTTCTGACCGAAGAGCCCCTCGATTTTTATACCGCAGACAATGCCTTTAAGAATGCTGCCGGCTTTCAGTCTTCCATTAACTATTTACACAACCAGATGCGGAGCATTTTATTTGGCGGCTATAACCTCGAATCATATTTTCCGCTCCGTTATGCCACAGACTTTGCGGTGAACGCCACGGACTATACGCCCCCCGCCAAACTGAACGACTATAAAAATACAATGGTGCCCACCTACGTGGTTCCGGAAGCCATATGGCGGGGATTATACCTGGTCGTAAGCAATGCCAATGTGGTCATTACACGCAGCACCACCTCTACGGTAATACCGGAGGCAGACCGTATAAAATTTAAAGCGCAGGCGTTATTCTTCAGGGCATGGGCCTATAATTTCCTGGCAAACCTGTATGGTGGTGTTCCGCTTGTGCTGGAAGAAACGATCGCTCCCCGGCGCGATTACACCCGGGCCACGAGGGATGAAGTATATGCGCAATGCAAGGCGGATCTGACCGAAGCCATCCAGACGTTGGGGAATGTGGATGCCGTTGTTGATGGTGCGGTGAATAAGCAGGCGGCTCAGCATCTTTTGACGGAAGTGCTGATCTCGTTAAAAGATTTTGAAGGAGCTGTTGCAGCAGCTTCTGCAGTGATCTCCTATCCGGGTCTTGGTCTGATGAAGACCCGGTTTGGGCGCCATGCCACCCGGGAGGGGGATGTGTATAAGGATCTTTTTGAACTGAACAACCAGAACAGGAGTAGTGGCAACAAGGAAGGCATATTCATCATACAGGCAGATTATCAGAATGCAGCTACTGCAACGAGGGATGTTATCCAGTGGGCCATCATGCCCTTCCTGTCCAACCTGCGCGTGTCGGCATCGGTTGGAGGAGCGGCGCCTGTTTCCCAGCCGGCGATCAAGGGTTTTAATGATAAGATCGCCGGAAGAGGCGTAGGATGGATGCGGCCATCAAACTATTTCTTATATGAGGTATGGGATGATCCGGATGATATGCGCAACTCCAAATACAATATTGTGCGCGATATCCGTCTTGATGGTCCGCCGGCAAACTCCGATGCCTTTGGTAAGTATTATGTTGCGGATGGGTATAAGGCCAAAGCAGGCAGTTTTGCCGATACCACCCGGAACTGGTTCCCGATCCTTAAAAAAGCAACACTTTCCGAAGGTGATTTTCCGGAAGAGGTCTGGCAAAAAAATGCCGCCGGTAATCCTGTGCTGGCTCCTTTCGGCGGAGTGCTTCTGCTCAATTCGAGTGGCGACGTGTACCAGAAGGATATGTACCTGATGCGCCTGGCAGAGACCTATTTATTGCGCGCGGAAGCATACCTGAAGAACAACGAGCCGGCGAAAGCCGCAGCGGATATTAACGTAATCAGGGAACGGGCAAACGCGCATCCGGTAGAAGCGGCCCAGGTGACCATCGATTTTCTGCTGGATGAGCGGCTTCGTGAATTGTATGTGGAAGAGCTGCGGATGGTAACGCTTTGCCGGATGGGGATGCTGTACGACCGGACCAAGCGGTACAACGAAAAATCGGGGCTTACGATTGAATCCTATCATAACCTCTGGCCCATACCGTATTCCGAAATAGAACGCAATACCGGTGCGGTCATCGAGCAGAACCCCGGATATAAATAGATGGAACGGTGGACTGACCACCGGTATTTCAGACGAAAGCAGAAAAAAAATAAAAGATCATGGAATTATTGAATGATTTATTTACAGGCAGGATTTTTAAAAAAATGGTGCTGTTGCTGGCAGCAGGCTTGTCCGCAGGCCTGGTGATGGCGCAAACAGGGAGCGGACGTTATCCGAATATTGTTTTTATTTTAGCCGACGACATGGGGTATGGCGATGTAAGCTGTAATAACCCGGATGCAAGGATCCGGACAGTGAATATTGACCGGCTGGCAAATAACGGGATGCGCTTTACGGCCGCCCATACCACTTCTTCGGTCTGCACACCCTCCCGCTACTCCATCTTAACGGGAAGATATAACTGGCGCAGCCGGCTGAAAAAGGGGGTTCTGGGTGGTTATGGTCCGCCGCTGATCGACTCCTCGCGGTTGACGATAGCAGATGTATTAAAAAATAAAGGGTATCGCACTGCCTGTATCGGTAAATGGCATATCGGTCTGGAGTATGCAACAACAGACCAGGCCGCCCCCCGGTTTGATACAAAAACGGGCGCTACAAATATTGCGTTTGAAAAACCGCTCAGGCAAAGCCCCAACGATCTTGGGTTTGATTATTACTACGGTATTGCCGCTTCTGCAGATATGCCGCCGTATATGTATATCGAGAACAGGAAGTTCATACAGCAGTACGACGGGATAAAAGGAGACCCCAAATACACGCGTACCGATATGGGGCGCTTTTTTCGCCCCGGACCCGCCTCCAATGCGGTTACCCCCGAAGGCATATTGCCGGATATTACGTTGAAGGCAAAGCAATACATAGAAGAACAGTCTGCAGCCCATCCTTTTTTTCTCTATTTTTCGCTTACAGCGCCGCATAAACCCATTTCGCCAGCCGCGTCCTTTGTGGGCAAAAGCGGCATACATGCTTACCTGGATTTCTGTTTACAGGTAGATGAAACCGTGGGTGCCATCGTAAATACGCTTAAAAAGAAGGGGCTGTATGAGCATACGCTGATCATTTTTACTTCAGATAACGGTTTTGCCCCGTATGTGGATGCACGATTTATAGAGGACCACGGACATTATCCGAGCTTTATTTACCGCGGCTATAAAGCAGATGCCTGGGAAGGAGGACACCGCGTGCCGATGATAGTACAGTGGCCCGGTAAAATAATACCGCGTACAGTGACAACGGAGGTGGTCAGCCTGGCCGACTGGTTTGCTACGGTTTCCGGCATGGTACATACCCCGGTACCGGATAATGCGGCCGAGGACAGTTATGATTTAATGCCGCTGCTCTCAGGAGCAGCCTACAGGCATCCCCTGAGGGAGGCTACGGTCTGTCATTCCATAAAAGGTGAATTTGCCATACAGCAGCAAAACTGGAAGCTTATTTTGTGTAACGAAAAAACGGCGGGGAGCGCATGGGTGCCGGATAAAAGATATGACAGTCTGCAGGCAGCAACGCCTTTCCTGTTATATGACCTGGAATCAGACCCCGGGGAAACCAATAATTTGTACAGCCGCTATCCCGGTAAGGTAAAAGAGCTGAAGGCTTTGCTGACCCGGTATATCAGGGAAGGCAGGAGTACAAAAGGCACCATACAGAAAAATGATGCCGTTGACAAATGGCCGCAAATAAGCTGGATGAAGTGAAACGGAAGATCCCCGCTTGAAGATATTTGATAACAAAAATAAAACTACCGATGAGATTTTTATGGATGAGCGTGGCGGTATGGTCCTTTTGGGCACCACGGACCTTTGCTCAGGAAAACGGACTGAAGCTTTATTATGATAAACCCGCCAGGACCTGGACGGAAGCACTACCTGTCGGGAATGGCTTTATGGGGGCTATGATCTTTGGCGATCCCGTTAAGGAAAGGATCCAGCTGAATGAAAATACCCTGTATTCGGGAGACCCGGCTACCAACTATAAAGTGCCCTCTATCCGGGAACAGTACAATGAAGTGACCGGGCTGATGAAGGAGGGAAAGTATGCCGAAGCACAGGGCATTATCGCGAGGCAATGGCTGGGCAGGGCATTGGAATGCTATCAGCCGATGAGCGATCTCTTCCTGGATTTTGAATACAAAGGAACTGTCCGGAACTTTAACCGGTACCTGGACCTGTCCGATGCCATCGCCGGTGTGGCATATACCGTAAAAAATACCCGGTACGAACGCCGGATATTTGCATCGAACCCGGACAGGGTGCTGGTACTGAAAATGAGCGCCGCCGGTCCGGATAAGATCAATGGAACGATCCGTTTGTCTACCCCGCACCAGCCGGTCATGGAGCTGGCATCCGAAGGAGATCAGTATCTGCTGAATGGCCGTGCACCGGGCTTTGTATTGAGAAGAACATTGGCACAGGTGGAGGGTGCCAATGATCAGCGGAAGTACCCGGAGATCTTTAACCTCGATGGATCCAGGAAGCCGTTCGCAAAACAGGTATTATATGCCGGTGAAGCCAACGGGTTGGGCATGTATTTTCAAAACAGGATAAAATTTGAACATACCGGTGGCGAAATGTATATAAAAGAGGGCGCTCTCCTCGTAAAAGATGTCAGCGAATTTGTGTTGTATATCACCGCCGCTACCAGTTATAAAGACTTTCAAACCAGCCCTGCGTTATTTCCCAAACTGGCTTCAGAAAGGACCCGGGCACAGATCGCAAAGCTGGAGCACCTGGATTATGATGACCTGCACCGGCGGCACATTGAAGATTATAAACATTTATTCGATCGGGTTGAATTTACGTTGAATGCAAAGACCAAACGATCATTGCAGCCGACAGATCAGCGCATCATGAACTATGCGAAGGGAGGGGATGAAGACCTGGTAACACTTTTCTTTCAATATGGCAGGTACCTGATGATTGCAGGATCGCGCAATGGCGGCCAGCCTTTAAACCTCCAGGGTATCTGGAATGACAAAGTGATTCCACCCTGGGCCAGCGCCTACACCACCAACATCAACCTGGAAATGAACTACTGGCCGGCAGAGGTCGCCAATCTTTCTGAATGTCATGAGCCCCTCTTTAAGGCGGTGGAAGAGCTGGCTGTAAACGGGCAGGAGGCGGCGCTCCGGATCTACGGCAACCAGGGCTGGATGGGGAATCACAATATGAGCATCTGGCGAAAGGCAGACCCCATTGATATCTGCACCTGCTCTTTCTGGCCGGTGGTGGCGGGGTGGCTCACGAGTCATTTGTGGGAGCATTATCTTTTTACAGGAGATAAAATTTTTCTGCAAACAAAGGTCTATCCGTTGCTCAGGGGTGCCTCTTTGTTTTATAAGGACTGGCTTGTTCCCAATAAGGACGGCTACCTGGTTACGCCCGTAGGGCATTCGCCCGAACATGCATTTGTATATGACGACGGGAAGAACGCCACGCTGAGCCCGGGCCCCACCATGGATATGGCGATCATCCGGGAAAGCTTTTCACGTTTCCTGGAAGCACAGGAAATACTGGGCATCCGGGATGATCTGAACACGGAGATCGCTGCAAAGCTTAAAAAGCTGCTGCCGTACCAGGTAGGATCCTTTGGCCAGCTGCAGGAGTGGCAGTTTGATTTTAAAGACCAGGACATCCACCACCGCCATGTATCGCATTTATACCCGTTTCATCCGGGTAACCAGATCACACCCGGAACCAGCCCGGCATTGACCAGCGCGGTAAGGCGGGTGCTGGAGCGCCGGGGCGACCAGGCTACCGGCTGGTCCATGGGCTGGAAGGTGAACCTTTGGGCAAGGCTGTATGACGGCAACCGGGCATTGAGCATCCTGTCAAAACTCATTCACCTGGTCAAAGACAATGACCCCGCTTTTTCCGGTTCGGGATGTTATGCCAATTTGTTTGATGCCTGTCCTCCTTTTCAGATCGATGGAAATTTTGGCGCCACCGCCGGCATTGCTGAAATGCTTTTGCAGTCGCATGACGGGTATCTTTATTTATTACCGGCGCTGCCCGATAAATGGGGCGCAGGAGCAATAAAAGGCCTCAAAGCCCGCGGCGGGTTTGAGGTAGCGCTCTCCTGGAAGGCGCATAAACTGAGCAGTGCTACAATAACAGCCGTTGCGGGCGGCATATTGCCCGTAAAAAGCGCGGTACCGCTGGAAATAAAAGGCGGCCGGCTCTTAAAGGAAAAAGCAGCGAATCCGTTCATGCAGCCCATTCAGACAAAAGATTTTTTAGATCATTCAAAACAGCCGGAGGCGGGATTTGTGCCGCCGGAGGTGCATACATATTATATACAAACAACGATTGGTGAACAAATCATCTTAAATGCAAAATGAGAAAAGTACCGACCGTTTTTTGGACAGTTGTTTTATGGAGCATGGCGGCCGCCGCCCAAACCAGACCTGCGGACAGGCCCAATGTGATCTTCATCATGGCCGATGATATGGGATATGGAGATCCGCATTGTTATAATAAGGAGTCCGGGATACCGACACCCAATATGGACAGGCTGGCGGCTGGCGGCATGCGGTTTACCGATGCGCATTCGGCTTCCTCGGTGTGCACGCCTTCGCGGTACAGCGTCATCAATGGAAAATACGCCTGGAAATCGCGTTTAAAGAAAGAAGTACTGTGGTCCGGATACGATGAGCCGCTGATCGGTAACCATGAAGTAACGATTGCCGACCTGTTTAAGCAGGCGGGGTACCGCACTGCGGCAATCGGAAAATGGCATATCGGGATCGGGTTTTTAAAAAAGACCGGTTATGGTTTTGTCGTACCCAAGGACTTCCACGAGTCGGGGTTAAAAGGCACCCGCAATGTGGATTTTATGACGCCTACTTTCGGCGGGCCCAATGACCTGGGCTTTGATTATTTTTTTGGTTCAGCAGGCGGGCAGAATATGGAGCCGCATGCTTTTATAATGAACCGTTATGTGGTGGGCAACCCGGATAAGTGGAGGACTGCCAAAACACCTACGGTTCCCGGTACATCGGCATCGGAAGTGCACGAGGGCTGGATGGCTGAGAACTGGAATGACACCGCCATTGGGCCCTTGCTGGCGCAGGAGGCGGTAAGGTTCATGGAGTCCTCTGTTGCCGCAAAGAAGCCCTTCTTTATTTATTTTACACCGGTGGCGCCGCATCGCCCCTGTACGCCTGCTGCTGTTGCCAGGGGAAAAAGCAGGGCCGGGGAGCGGGGCGATATGGTTTATGAGTTTGACTGGGCCGTGGGGAAAGTTGTGGACAAGCTAAAGAAGCTTGGCATTGAAAAGAATACGCTGGTGATCGTTACATCCGATAACGGGGGCACACCCGCAAGCGACGACGGTAACGATTACGGGCACCGGTCCTGCGGAAACCTGAAAGGATTTAAAGCCGCTTTGTATGAAGGGGGGCACCGGGTGCCCTTTATTGTGTCGTGGCCTTCGGTTATCCGGCGGGGCGCTGTTTGCGGTGCGCTTATTTCCAACCTAGATATGATGGCCACGGTATCGGATCTGATCGGCGTGCCCATGCCGGAAGGCAAGGACAGCAGGAGCTTCGCCGCTGTTTTGCGCAACCCGCAATCGCAGCAGCACCGGAAAGAATTGATCCACCATACCTATTCCGGTCAGTATGCCATCCGGAACGGTTCCTGGAAACTGATCCCGGGCAGAACGGCAGCGGGCGCATGGCGTTATGAATTGTACAACCTGGCCCAGGATCCGGGAGAGCAGGTAAACCGGAGCGCGGAACATCCTCAATTGGTTGCAAAGCTGATGGCAGAGTTGGAAAGCCGGATCTTTGACTTTTAATGGGGCGGGCAGATCCGGGGTTTGCTTCCAATGCTGCCTCTTGCGGGTATTCATGGAGCTGCTTTTGTGCAGCCTCCGGCATCTTATACGAAACAGATATTTATTTTAGACCGTATAAAGCCGATGTGATCAGCCGTTAGGCCAATGCAATGGGTCTGCTACGGATGTCCGGCCGGCATAATCCGCGCTTCTATGCGTGCAATATATTACGCAGGCAATTAAAGGGCCGGCATTGCCGAGGAAGCGTTTGAGCCTCCCGGTGTACGCAATCGTTTTCGTATTTTTTTTGAGCATTATGTCTTACTAAATTGTTAATTTACATGAAATCCGATTTAGTACCCGGGTAGTCTTGTCACCTGATGATGGATGATGTCAATAAAAGAGAAACGGAATTGCTTGTTCGCTTAAAAAGCGGCGATGAAACTGCTTTTTCAGCACTGTACAAACAGCATAGTGGCAGGTTGTATCATAATATATTACGACTTGTAAAAATACCGGAAATAGCACAGGATCTATTGCAGGACCTGTTTTTGAAAATATGGGAAAAACGGAGCAGCATCGTGATCACACAGGATCTCGACCGTTACCTCTTCCGGGTAGCTGTAAATATGGTGCACGATTTTTTCAGGAAGCTCACAAAAGACCGGGATTTATACGAGTCCGTTAAGGCGGCGGCCGTGCTGGAGTGGCGACCGGATGAATACCCGGATCATGAGGCCATCCGGTCGGTCGTACACCATGCATTGGATACATTGCCCCCACAGCGAAAAAAAATATTTTACCTGTGCAAAATGGAAGGGAAGTCATACCAGGAAGTGAGCCGGCTGATGGACATTTCTACTTCCACCATTAACGATCATATTGTAAAGGCCTCCCGAACCATAAGGGAGTTCGTACTTTCTCACCCCGAAAAGATCTCGCTGTGCATCGCCGCCCTGCTCCTGCGCCAGGCAGGCTGAGGCGGTCCATTCCCCTTGGTACCGGTTCCGTTAAAGAAAAACAATGCCTTATTTCCGCGCATTTATTTGACCATTCATTGTTTACGGGGGCCTGGTCTTCCGCTGATCCGGGCCGGTCAGCGTGCCGGGCCGGTCTTCATCCGATCCGTTTGGCATATGCCGGAGGAAGCCCGTACCGGTGTCTTTTAAGAGGGTTTCGCAAAATGGTCCCGGATTGGCTTTTGGAGACAGTCGCTGCGGCTGGTCACCCAGGTCATGCCCGTTCGGGTCAGAAGGATATGATGCGCCTCCTTGTTATTGTGTTTGGGCCGGCAGGTGGCTGTGCGCATTGAAGCGGCGCTTAAAAAAAAGTTTATTTCGGAGCAGATGATTTTTCATTTAGCTGCGTCTTTATAAAAAGCAACCCGATGGGGTGCACGATTGCGCATGGAATGGCTGTTACAAAAATATCTGGATAATAAATGTACCCCGGAAGAGGCGGAACAGGTGCTGGCGTGGCTTTCCGGCAGAGAGTACCGGCCGGAACAGTCGGATATGATCAAGCAGGTGATCGCGGCCTCGGAGGCAAGCGATGATGAGCATTACAGCAGGCATAAAGAGCAGCTGGAAGCGATCTTGGAGAAGATTGTTCAAGAAATAGAAAAAGGAAAAACAAGCGCCTCCGGAAAGCGCGAAAAGCGCAGCATGCGCTGGCTGGCCGCCGCGGTGATGGCCGGCGCATTTATAGTGGGGGGCTATTTTTTTATCCGGGCCATAAAAACGGGTGGGAAAGACCCGCAGGTGGTACAGCAGCCTCTTGCAAAATATGATCTGGCGCCCGGGGGCAATAAAGCGATCCTTATGTTGCAGGATGGGTCCGAAGTGATGCTGGAAGATGCCCGGAATGGAGATCTGGCGCAGCAGGGCGGGGCAGTGGTTGTTAAAAAGGACGGCCAATTGATCTATAATAAGAGCGGTGCGAATGCCGGCACTGTTTTTTATAATACCATTACAACGCCCAAAGGCGGGCAATACCAGCTGATCCTGGCAGATGGATCGCGTGTTTGGCTGAATGCCGGGTCTTCCATCCGGTTCCCTACGGCCTTTACAGGAAACGAAAGAAAAGTGGAGATAACGGGCGAAGCCTATTTTGAAGTGGCAAAGGACCCGGCCCGGCCGTTCAGAGTGGCGTTTGAAACACCTTCGGGGCAGAAAAGCCAGGTGGAAGTGCTCGGCACGCATTTTAATATCATGAGCTATGCGGATGAAAGGGCCGCTAAAACAACACTATTGGAAGGTTGTGTAAAGATCTCGAGCGGCAGTAGCATGGCTGTTTTAAAACCCGCGCAGCAGGCCAGCCAGAGCGGATCTGAGATCAACGTACGAAGCGGTGTGGACGTGGATGAAGCAATCGCCTGGAAAAACGGCTATTTCCAGTTTGACGGGGCGAGCCTGCAGCAGGTGATGCAGCAGATCGCGAGGTGGTATGATGTGGAAGTGAGCTACGAGGGAACGATCCCGGACAGGAAATTCGGCGGCAAAATATCAAGGGATATCCATGCATCGGAAGTGCTGAAAATATTAGAAGCGAGCCAGGTAAAATTCAGGATTGAAAATAGAAAGATAATAGTAATGCCATAAAAAAACCGCCCCGGATTCCGGCCGGAACGGTTGAAATAAATGGTTAACCAATAACAATTTTTCGAGGATTGTTGCTGTGCAATGGCACGGCATTTTATTCATTAACCCAAAAGCAAAGGTATGTCTTTTCATGCTTATGACTTCCCCCTGACAGGAAGGGGGAATAGTTTTTCAAAAAACATAAAAATTATGAAACTGTTAGCCGTATTTCTACTGGCAGGAATGCTCCAGGTAAGTGCCCGGGGCTACTCGCAGAGAATTACTGTTTCCATGAAAAATCTTCCTATCGAGCAGGTGTTCAAGACCATTGAACGCCAGAGCGGCTTTGTGTTCTTTTACGATCAGGAGGCGTTGCGGCAGGCCAATCGCGTTACGCTGGATGTAAGGCATGTATCGCTGGAGAAAGCACTGGAAGCCTGTTTCAGAGATCAACCCCTGGGTTACAATATCATTGGTAAAACAATTGTTGTGGTAAAAAAGGCCAGGGCGCCGGGTGTCCGGAAAAACAATGATACGGATACCATTCCGGCGCCGAAAGCAGCGGTTACAATTACGGGTACGGTGCGGGATACGGCCGGTGCACCGGTTAACAGCGCCAGTGTTACAATTTCGGGCGGTCGTTCCGGCGGAACAGCCACGGATCCCAACGGGCGGTTTATCATTGATGTACCGGTTAACAGTACATTGGTATTTAGTTTTGTTGGGCTTAAACCTGATTCGGTAAAGATAACTTCCGGCATGCGTACCCTTAACATCCTGCTGGAACCTTTGGTGTTGAAGGCGGGCGAGGAGGTCGTTGTTACCGCATTCGGGCAAAGGCAAAGGAAAATAGACATGGTCGGGTCTGTAACTTCCATCAATCCCAAAGAACTGAGAAGCCCCTCCAGCAACTTAACCACGGCGCTTCAGGGTAAGGTTGCTGGCATCGTTTCTTTTCAAAGAAGCGGTGAGCCGGGAATGGACAACGCTGATTTTTTTGTAAGAGGTGTAGGCACATTCGGAACCAATAACAGGCCGCTTATTTTAATTGATAATATGGAAGTGTCCACAGATGATCTGGCGAGGATACCGGTAGATGATATCGAAAGCTTTTCCATACTAAAAGATGCCACCGCTTCTGCCGTATATGGTTCGCGGGGCGCAAACGGGGTAGTATTGGTTACTACTAAAACAGGTAAAGAAGGGCCTGCTTCCATCTCTTTTAAGGCCGAGCAACGAATTTCCGCGCCCACACAACGGTTAAAACTGGCCGATCCGGTAACCTGGATGAAAATGTATAATGAAGCGGTGCTCACGAGGGACCCTTTAGGCATTGAGCCTTATAGCCAGTTTAAGATTGAGAAAACAGAAGAAGGCGCCGATCCGTTGCAATATCCTGCGGTGGACTGGCTGGAGACCTTAACCAAACAAACAACCACTACACAGAATTATAATTTATCGGTATCGGGCGGCGGACAATTAGCTAAATACAATGTAAGCGGCAACTTTACAAATGATAACGGCCTGCTGAAAATGAATGGCCTGAACAACTTTAATAATAATGTAAACTTTAAGGTATATAATTTAAGAAGCAATATTGGTATTAACCTTACATCCAGTACCCGGGTCATGGTGCGTACCATTTTAAACCTGCAAAACTATAATGGCCCTCCTGCAAGCGGTACAGAAGCGTACAACCTCGCTTTAAGGGCAAATCCTGTGCTGTTCTTGCCCGTATATGAAGCGGGCCCTGCCCAGTCTTATATTAAGCACCCGCTGTTTGGCAACGCCGATGACGGCCGCTATTCCAACCCGTATGCACAAATAATGCGGGGATATTCGGAAAGAAGACGCAGCAATCTGCAGGCCCAGCTGGAATTGAATCAGGATTTTTCCAACATCATTACGCCGGGTTTAAAATACCGGGGATTGGTAAATATTACCCGGAACTCTTATTTTGCGCAATCCAGGACCTATAATCCTTTCTATTATCAGCCCATTGGTATGGACGGAGAATCCGGCTCCATGATATACCGGGAGATCAATCCAAACGAAGGCACCGAGTATCTTGGTTTTTCACCAGGCGACCGCACTATGCAGGCCATATTTTACATGGAAAACCAGGTGACCTGGAACCGCCGGTTGAATGAGGTGCACAATATTGGCGCCATGGTAATTAGTACGCTCCGTGGCAACATCAGCACCCCCGTAGACGAATCCATATCGCTGATCAACACCCTCCCCTTTAGAAATATATCGTTTTCCGGCTCATTAGACTACGGGTATGATAACCGGTATCTGCTCAAATTTGCCTTTGGGTACAATGGTTCTGAAAGATTTTCAGAAAAATTTCGCTGGGGCTTTTTCCCATCCCTGGGCGTGGCCTGGAATGTTTCGCAGGAACAGTTTTTTATGCCGTTGAAGCCCGTTATCAGTAATCTGAAACTCAGGGCTACCCGGGGGCTCCTTGGGAACGACGATATCCTGGACACCCGCTTCTTCTATTTATCCGATGTTAATTTAAGCTCCGGAGATAATTATACGTTTGGGTTGCCGGGCGAATCGAGCAGGTACACGGTACCCGGCGTGTCCATTAACAGGTATGCGAACCCCGATATCCGTTGGGAAGTATCACAGCAAACCAACCTGGGAATAGACCTGGGCATGTTTAACGGGGCTTTGAATTTCGTTGGGGACTTTTACGACCAGCGGAGAGATCATATCGTGCAGCAAAGGACCCTTCCTTCAAACATGGGACTTGAAGCAGGGGTATATGCCAATGTGGGCAAATATAAAAGCAGGGGATTTGACGGAGAATTATCATACAATAAAAGAGTAAATAAAAATCTGTGGTTCGAAGGCAGGAGCACCTTTACCTATAGCACGGGCGAATATGTTTTTTTTGAAGAGCCTGAATATGCCAATGCGTATCGCAGGCGTATCGGCACCAGCGCTGCCCAGCGCTTTGGTTACCTGGCAGAGCGCCTGTTTATTGATGATAAAGAAGTGTACAACGGCCCTGCCCAGGAATTTGGCTCCATTGTTTTGGGTGGAGATATTAAATACCTGGATGTAAACAGGGACGGTGTTGTAAATGATGACGACCGTATGCCCATCGGGTATCCCACCACACCGGAAATTAACTATGGCTTTGGGCTGAGCACCATGTTCAAACAAATAGATTTCTCCTTCTTTTTCAGCGGGGTGGCAAGGACTTCATTATTTATCAATCCTACTGCCGAAAATACTTCCACCAGCAAAGGGATCGCGCCATTTGGAAGCACCACGAGTCCCAATGCGGTGCTATCTGTCTGGGCCAATGATTACTGGAGCGAGTCGGATAAGAACGTATATGCGGCATGGCCCCGTTTAAGTGTAAATCCAATGGCCAATAATACGGTGAGCAGCACTTTCTGGATGCGGGATGGCAGTTTTATGCGCTTAAAGCAGGTGGAGTTGGGATATTCCTTAAATAAGAACCTGATACAACGCCTGAAACTGAAGACGTTCAGGATCTATGTTACCGCAACGAATTTGTTCCGGGTGGGGGCGTTTAAGATCTGGGATCCAGAAATGGGCGGAAATGCCTTGAACTATCCGCTGCAACGTGTATTTAATATTGGTATTAACGCTAATTTATAATTATCATGATCGTTACTAAAAAAATATATCAATCATTCATCGGGCTTTCTGCGTGCCTCATCTTTTTATCCTGTAATAAATTCTTAGATGTCGTGCCGGACAATACCCCTGTGCTGGACCAGGCTTTTGCAAAGCGTACCATGGCCGAGCGCTACCTGGCTACCTGCTATAACGGCCTTCCTGCTAATTTTTCATTAACCGGCAACCCCGCCTGGCTGTCGGCAGATGAGTTCTGGCTGAGCTCCACCTCCACTTATTCGGGCTATAATAACTGGTTTATCGCATTGGGCAGTCAAAATGGCGACGCGCCGCTGGTGGATAACTGGACCGGTGCTAAGGGAGGAAAAAGCTATTGGGAAGGAATTAGTAAATGCAACACGTTTCTCGAAAATATCATGAATGTGCCGGATATGGATGAAACGGAAAAGCAGATGTGGACAGCGGAGGTAAAGTTCTTAAAAGCGTATTATCATTTTCTGCTGGTAAAACAATATGGGCCCATACCCATTATGGATAAAAATATCCCGGTATACAGCGATCCGGCAGAGAGCCGTCTGCCCCGGAATACCGTGGATGAATGTTTTTCCTATATCGTGGGTCTGATGGATGAAGACATGGAATACCTGATGGATGATGTAGCCGATGTACAAACGGAAACCGGTCGCATTACCAAAGTAGCGGCCAAAGCAATGAAAGCCGAAATATTGGTGTATGCTGCCAGCCCCCTGTTCAATGGAAACAATGATGTGGAAGCATCCATTAAGAATAAGGATGCTAAAGAGTTGTTTAACCATATGTATGCTGCCGAAAAATGGCAGCGGGCAGCTACGGCCTGCAAAGAAGCCATCGATTTTGCTGAAGGCCACAACAAACGCCTGCACACCTGGACTCCGCTGCGCAGCGATTTACAACAAAGCACCGTCTATCAGATGAGCATACGGGAGGCCTTTAATGAATCCTCCAACAACCCCGAAATATTATGGCTCGATACCCGTTCTATAGCGACTACTGCTATCCAGGGCGCCTTTATGCTGCGCAAGTACACCGGAAGCACAACGCTTGCCAATACAACCACGCTTTCGGCCTATATGTCGGTACCCCTGAACATCGTGGAAAAATTCTATTCAAAGAACGGGGTGCCTATTGAAGAAGATAAAACCTACCCCTACAGTACAAGGTTTGACCTGGTTACGGTGCCCAATACCAATGAGTATAAGTATGATTTAGTGGCAAACAGGAATACTGCCCGCATGAACCTGGACAGGGAGGACCGGTTTTACGGTACCCTTACGTTCGATGCCGGTCGTATATACATGAGGCAGGTTACGGATCAGAAAGATGCCAATGCCTATAATATCGATATGAGGAATGGAGGTGTTTCGGGCAAAACAAGCCCCACAGATTTTAATTTTACCGGCTATGCTTCCAAAAAGCATTTTAACTATCAGAACAGCGCGTCGGATAATAACTACTCGGCGCGGCAATATGGCTATCCCATTATGCGGCTGGCCAACCTGTACCTGTATTATGCAGAAGCCCTGAATGAAGTAAACGGGCCTACGGATGAAGTGTACACATACATAGACAGGGTAAGGGCTCGCAGCGGATTGGAAGGTGTGGTGAGTTCCTGGGCAAATTATTCCAGCGATCCCTCAAAACCGCTTTCCAAAGATGGAATGCGGAAAATCATAAAAAGGGAAAGGACCTGTGAGCTCGCGCTGGAAGGCATCCGGTTCTGGGACCTGCGCCGGTGGAAGGATGCGGTTGCCGAATTGAACACACCCATCAGGGGGTGGGATATTTATCAATATACCGACGCCAATTATTACCGGCCGGCCGTATTCTTTACGAGGGCATTTATAAACAGGGATTACTTCTGGCCAATAAGCCTTAATGAGCGAAGGGTAAACTCCAACCTGGTACAGGCTGCACAATGGTAAAAAATTAAACTCATTTCTATTAAAATAGTTTATAAAATGAAAACAATGTATAAGCAAAAAGTGCTGTTTCTTCTTTTTTGCTGCTCTTTATTTACGATCCTTGGTCTTCATACCGGATGTAAGGAAGATATTGGTATAGAACCGGCAAGGCTTGGCGCCAAACCATCACCGCTGACAAATCTCCGGTTCGAATCGACCCCCGGAGGCGCGGTCATATCATATAATTTACCCAATGATCCGGATCTGAGGTACGTGATGGCCGAGTATACGCTGGAAAACGGAGCAAAGATGACATCAAAAGCCAGCGTTTATGACAACCGGGTATTAGTGCAGGGGTTTGCAAGGATAGGTCAGAACGAAGTGGTACTAAAAGCCGTAAGCGTTGGCGATGTAGCTTCCGATCCGGTAAGCATTATCATTACAACAGGCCAGCCCAACTATATAACCATTGCTAAATCATTTGAAAGCGATACTGCCTTTTATGCCACTTTTGGAGGTGTTAATGCCAAGTACTTGAATGAAGATGCGGAGAATATAGTGATCAGGATATTTAAATGGCGGCAGGACTCAACCACGGGAGAATATTATTGGGCATCCTTAAATGAAACCTACACCAAGGCTATAGAAGGAACCATAAGGGTGCGGGACCAGCGGGGCCAGGAGCCCGTTACTACAGATTATGCCGTTATTGTAAGGGACCAGTGGAAAAATGTATCGGATACGATTGTACGCAGGTTAACCCCGCTCGCTGAAACGGAGTTTAAGGATATAAAAGTGCTGGAACCTCCTGCAATGGCCGCTTTTGATACAGCTACCAATTTAAATGGTGACTATACGGTCCGATCTACAGCATCGAATGGAGAGAGCATGCAGAAAGCGTTTTTCGACGGGACACCTGCTAACCCCATAGGGGCCAAACAATGGTGGGGGCTGAATGCGCCGTTACCCATGCAGTTTACGTTGGATCTGGGAGAAGGGAACGCGGTACAGTTGAGTAATATAAAACTCTGGTCCCGTATAACCCCGGATAACTTATATAAGGTAACCCATATTAAGGAATTTGAATTATATGCCAGCAATGATCCCGCATCAGACGGGTCCTGGGATTCGTGGACGTATATATCCACCTGCTTTAGCTTCCGTCCCTCCGGGCTTGCATATCCAACGGAACCTACTGCGGAGGATATAGCATATGCGAAGGCAGGAGAAGACTTTGAAGTAGACTGGCCCAATGCGAACAGCTACCGGTATTTCCGCATAAAAATAACCAGTATGTGGGATGGCGCCCGGTATCGGCCTATTCCGAATTCCGGCACTATTTGTCTGGCGGAGCTAAAGCTGTTTGGAAGATAAAATTATTACTTAATTCATCATATCATTTTCGTAAAATGAAGTATTCAAAAATATATATGTTGGGGGCGCTCATGCTGGCCATACTGTCGGGCTGTGAAAAGACCGGCGAGGCTTATAAGGAATATTTAAAAACGGGTGAGGTTTATTACCCCGGCAGGATCGATTCCTTATCCCTTTTGACGGGCAACCTCAGGGGGCGGATACGGTTTAGAATGACAAGCGACCCTAAAGTGACCCTGCTGAAAGCCTTTGTGCGAAACAGTTTATCGGCGGGAATGATCCAAATAGACATCCCCATCCGGACCGATGAATACAGCAGTATAAAGGAAGTGGATCTGCCCGGTTTACAGGAAACCACCTATTCCATTTCGATCCGCTCCTATTCGGGTAGTCAGGATAGCTCAAGACCGGTTTCGGCGAGCCAGTTTATTTACGGCTCCAATTATAACAGTGCGTTGGCCAACAGGGTTTTTTCTGCCTTTAGGTTTTCTGATGGCATGGATTCAGTTGTATTCAGGCCGGAGGTCAACCTGCCTCAGCCGGGAAATTTTTATCCCATGCAACTTACCGAAATTGTGTACACAAATGCCGGCGGGGGTATGGACACGGTACGGATTACGCCTTATGAAAATAGAGCGGCGTTGCCCGGTATTCAAAACCCGGGCATCGTAAAATACAGAACAGCGTATATGCCGGTAGAAAATTGCATTGATCTGTTTTACACTTCATTTGCCGAAGTTCAGTATAGCAGGCCTTAGCTTGAATGATAAGAGCTGTTTATGAGGGCCGGGCGGAATGAAAATGGCAGGAAGCAATACGCGTAAACTTTAAGAAAGCAAATCAATTTTAATAAAAAGATCGCTGACGGTATTAACACAGCGATGCATATATATGCATCGCTTGAGGACAGTTATATAAAGCCATACCAGCGGCATTTGCCGCTGGTATTCCCGATGTTAAACAAGCAGCGATCGTTCGACCGCGCGGCAAGCCCGGTTCAAAAATATAAGTACGGATATAGGTGATGTGAACCATGTTGTCTCCATTGAATTCCATGCTATCTCCAGGCCCCTGGTGTAGCATGCAGGCGGTTTTCTTCGGTGGAACGGATATGGTATTAAAGGTGTAGTCGCAGCAGCTGAAGTCCCTCTTCTTGCGGCGCCGGTTTTTTACAAAGCCGGGGATTATAGCGGAAGCCAAACGGAGGGTTGCCTTGTTAGGGGGTAGGAAAGCAGGTATATAAATACATTCAAAGTAGCGGGTATTCACCAGGGTTTCGGAGAAAAATATTCAGCAATCTTCTGCACTTAGATCCGTTGGGATCGTTTAAAGTGTTATTTTGGACCTAAATTAAAGAGATATATGAAAAAACTGTGGTTGTTAGGGATCGCTTTTGCCCTGTCCCTGAGTTCCGTTTGGGCACAAAAGGAACAGGCCGTATTAAAAGTACTGGCAATTGGGAATAGCTTTTCCGTAGACGCGCTGGAAAATAATTTATATGATTTGGCAAAAGCGGCAAATAAAAAAATTATAATAGGCAATATGTACATCGGGGGAGCGCCGATCGATTTGCACGTAAAAAATGCAGACAGTAATAAAAATGCATACAGCTATCGGAAAATATATCAAAATGGAGAGAAAAGAACTACAAAAAAAGTAAGCCTGGCGGAAGTGATGCGGGATGAGGACTGGGACTATATTAGTCTTCAGCAGGCGAGTCCGCTTTCCGGACAATACCAGGTAATTATGGCAGGGCTACCGAAGCTGGTTAACTATGTGCGTTCACAAGCGCCGCATGCCGCTCTTATTTATCATCAAACCTGGGCCTACCAGCAAAATTCGACGCATAAGGGTTTTGCCAATTATGATAACAACCAAACTGTGATGTACCGGGCAATAATGGATGCAACCAGACGCATCTCGAAATCGGGAGAGTTCAGGTTTATTGTTCCGGCGGGTACGGCCATTCAAAATGCCCGTACATCCAGCCTGGGTGATAAATTGACGAGAGATGGGTATCATTTGCAGCTGGACTATGGACGTTTTGCCGCGGCCTGTGTTTGGTATGAAATGTTATTTCGTTCAGACGTCCGGAAAAATCCCTATAAACCAGGGTCGGTCACAGCGCTTCAGGCAAGAATCGTAAAAGACGCCGCTCACAAGGCGGCAAAAAAACCTTTTCGTGTTCAAAAGATCCGCCTTTAGCAGGATGTGATGGCCGTTACAGTTTAGCGTTAATATTGATACCTGGGAAATGGTCCAACTGTGAAGGGCGCCATGCCAATAACCTGCCGGAAACCCTTCCTGAATTTCGAATAACTGACTGCGAACTCTTTCGCCAGGGCAGGCATACGGATGGTTTCTGCAATGGTATCGGATAGTATGAATTTAGCCTTCGGGATATAGGCCAACCGGTCATCTTTGTTTTCTTTTTGAAGCGTGCTGTTATAGATCAGTGATAAAATATGCAAAGCCTTCCTGTAATTTCCAAGTGATAACCAGGTGTTCCGTTTTTGATTTTGGACAGCATCAGTTGAAAGGACTGCAGCAATGCTTCGTTGAAACCGGTATGCACTACCGTTTTTTTTATTAAAGGACCCCGATCTGAGCAGCTTGCGCGGATCATACCCGTTAATGCCCATCCAATATTCTTCCCCGCCTTGTTTATAAGACGGTTTGTAATGGTGCCAGACGCCGGGGAATAAAAGAAAGCAACTCCCTTCTTGGATCGTATATTCCTGCCGGTTAGCTGTTTCAAAAGCGCCCTTTGTTCCAGGTAAAACTATGCGTGGCCGGGTGTTCCTTGTTGAAGGGATAAGATGGATTGCCTTCCACTTTCGAATAGCCGCGGTCGTAACATGCCCCCCCATTTTGCTTCTACTTCTGTGTGGTTAAGGTATTTATGAAAATTTTGCATAAGGAGCAGGTAAAAGAAAATATCAAAAAGTGTAAATTAAAAATTATTTCGTGTATATACAACAGCCGTACATGATTTTATATTTGGGTTACAATGATTGCCGGAAATAGCGCCCTGAAGGTATTTCCATTTTGTATCAGCGTGGTTCGACATGTAACAATTATACAAATAAAAAGCCCCATGAAATGTAAACTTACAGAAAGCGATGTGCTTTTTTACCGGGGAAATGGTTTTATTGTTATCGAAGATTTTTTATTCGAAGAAGAACTTGGCGAATGGCGCGAAGCGGTTACAAAGCGCAATGGTATAAAAATCCCGGGTCAAAATGTACAGGTAGGAATGGACGACGGGATCAATGAAGACACTGAATATTTTTCGAAGGTATTTGACCGGTTGATCAATCTTTGGCAAACCAGCGGGAAGGTAAAAGAGATCATGCTCGATGAGCGCATCGGAAAAATGGCCGCTACTTTGGCCGGCGCAGATGAGATCAGGATCTGGCACGACCAGGCGCTTTTTAAAAACCCCTGGGCAAACCCGACTTCCTGGCATTTAGACACACCGTTCTGGTCGTTCTCAGACAGGAACGCATTATCGATCTGGGTGGCCCTCGACGATGCAACCCTGGAGAACGGTTGCCTGTATTTTATTCCGGGTTCCCACCGGAAAACTACGTTTGAAAACAAAGGGATCGGGGAAAATATGGGTGGCATTTTTGATGTATACCCCCGGTTTAAAAATAAACGATCAGTGCCCTCAAAAATAAAAGCCGGCAGCTGTTCCTTTCACAACGGGTTTACCATCCATGGCGCGGGGACCAATATGACAAATGGTTACAGGCGCGCGATGTATTACGGTGCAGGCGGGCAGGGAATGCTTTGCCACCGGACAAATAGTGATTTGCGATGAAGTGATCAATGAAGTTCAGGCGCAAACGGGCATACAGAAGGGTCGCAGGTAGCGGATCCTGCATTGTCCGAAGATCAGGAGGCGCTGAAGGATCATTTAGAAATTGGAGCCGATGGTTGGAAACGAGGGGAATAAGGGCCTCGCGGTTTGTACCATAACCCCGGGGTTTGGGCCGTCATCGTATTTGATAACTGCCGGCCGGAACATGATTGCTCATGAGAACAATGGCGGTTAAATATTTAGATGAAAAATTTTTTCTCTTTATTTTATTCCACGATTTCATGCTGGATTAGATCAAGATAAAGTTGGCCGTTATCTTCTTAATAAATTAAAACCGATTGTATGTTTAATGATCTTGCCTATTTATTTACCAGGCTCAGGAAGCCCTTTTTGTTGATCCTTTTTTTCCTGATTCAATCCCATCTGTGGGCACAAACGACCCGGGTGGACGGAGTTGTTATAGACAAAGAGGGAAACGCGCTGCAAGGCGCCAGTGTTTATGAAAAGGAAACCCCGGGGCGGGGGGTAACCACAGGAGCGCAGGGAAAGTTTACTATCGAAGTAAGCAAAATACCGGTCGTGCTGGTTATTTCTTTCTCCGGATATAATGAGGTGGAGCAAACCATCGGCGCAGGCGGCGGAAGCCCGGTAACAGTGGTGCTGGAACGAAAAGAAAACAACCTGGACGAAATTATTGTGATCGGCTATGGTACAGCAAAGCGCAAGGACTTTTCCGGCGCAGTGAGTTCGGTAAAACTCGAGAACTCACCGATAGCGCAGCTGCCCAATTCCAACCCGCTGGATGTGTTGAAAGGCAATGTACCGGGGCTGGCAATTGGCGTTTCCAACTCCGCAGGTTCGCAACCCGCCATGCTGATCCGGGGCACCAACTCTATCAATGGCGACAATAATCCATTGATCATATTGGACGGTGTTATCTTCCAGGGGAGCTTGAACGATATCAATCCCAATGATATTGCATCTGTGGATGTGCTGAAAGATGCCGTGTCGGCTTCTGTGTATGGTTCAAGGTCGGCCAATGGTGTCATTGCCATTACCACAAAACGCGGGAGGCGCGGCAAGCCCACCATCAGCCTGAATGCTTCTTATGGAGTGCAGCATTGGCTGAAGCAGCCGGTGATGATGACAGGAGCAGAATGGATCAGATCTGTGAACGACCGGAATAAATACACCGAAGGTTCTACCGACTGGATGAAACCTGGCGAACTGGAAAATTATAACGCAGGAACCGAAATTAACTGGCTGGATGAGATCACCCGCAAAGGAACGATCGAAAACTATCAGGCGGCTGTTTCGGGGGCCTCCGAAACTGTAAATTATTATATGTCCGGTTCCTACAACAACAATAAAGGTATTGTTATCGGCGATGATTTTAACCGCATCTCTGTTTTAAGCAAGATCGATGCTAAAGTTACCAGCTGGCTGCAGCTGGGTCTGGACGGGGCATACAACAAACTGGACTATTCGGGCTTTTCGGCAAATGTATCGGCAGCGCAACTCATGTCGCCCTATGGAGTGCTGTACCGCGATAGCTTGGGCAACCTCGAAAAATATCCTTATACGCAGTCCCTTGCAAGTCCTTTGTGGGGGGTGCAGGATGGCACCAGGGATAATGTGGACATCCGGCAAAACTTCAGGCTCAATGCTTATGCAGTTGTTTCTGTTCCCTGGGTGAAAGGCTTAAGCTATCGCCTGAACTATGCTGCAAATGCAGACAAAAACAAATCCGGTACTTTTGAATATGAGAACTATTTTATAGCGGAAGGGTCAGGAATAGAGCGTTACAACCCAACGGTGGTAAATGGCTTTCTTGCTAATGCAAATGGCAACCAGCGAAACACATCCGTATTCAGTTATGTAATTGACAATATCCTGAATTATAAAAATATATTTGGAAAGCACAATATTGATCTGACCGCTGTTGCAACCCGTGATTTTTACAGGAAGGAAGATGTGAACGCTATTGGATCCGATTTTTCCGCCAACGGCAATTCGCTGCTTGGAATGTGGGGGCTGCATAAAGCCACAACCCAGCGTACCGATCTGGCTGCAACGCAACGGGCAAATATTGGCTACCTCGCCCGGCTGAATTATAGTTTTGATGGTAAATATATGTTGAACGCTTCCATACGAAGGGATGGAGCTTCTGTTTTTGGCGATAGCACCAAATGGGGCAATTTTGGCGCTGTAGGACTGGCCTGGCGTATTTCCGGGGAAGATTTTATGAAAAATCTGGCTGCCTTAAATGACCTGAAATTGAAATTATCCTGGGGGCAAAACGGTAACCAGGGCATTGATCCCTACGGTACGTTGGCAAGGGTGGTCAATGGTCCTTCCGGCGGTTTTCGTTATGAATTTTCCAATAGCGGAAGCAATATCTTTTATGGCTTGGCACAACAGGCTTTGGGCAATGCCAACCTGGGCTGGGAAAAAACAACGGCATGGAACTTAGGTTTCGAATCAGCCTGGTTTGACGGAAGGTTGTTGGTAGACCTGAATGTTTATAAATCGAAAACAACCGACCAGCTGTTTGTAAGGGAAATCCCGATCATGACGGGCTTTGGCTCTATCAATGCATCGATGGGCGAGGTGGACAATAAAGGACTGGAGCTGGCTGTTTCGACGATCAATATCCAAAGAAATTCATTCAGCTGGTCTACTTCGTTCAATTATTATATTAACAGGAACAAATTGGTTCGGCTATATGGTATGGATAATGACGGCGATGGTAAAGAGGATGATGATATTGCAAACAGTTTGTTTATCGGTAAATCGCTCGACGCAATATATGGTTATGAGCAGATCGGGATTGTACAGGCCGGTGACCAGGACTATATTACCTTAAATGGAGCAGCACCCGGGGATCCCATGTATAAGGACATTGACGGCGTGCCCGGCATATCGGTGAACGACCGGAAAATACTGGGCTATGGAAAAGAGAACTTCAGCATGGGCCTGGGCAATACCGTTTCTTATAAAAATCTTGAATTGTATGCCTTTGTAGCCGCTATTTTCGGCGGCAATGGTTATTACCTCAGGCCCAATACCGCTGCATATCTTACCCGGTCAAACAGGTTTAACGATAATGCTATATACGTGCCTTATTGGACGGCTGATAGCCCCGGCAATAGCTATCCTTCCGCAACCTATTCTGCCGATTCGAGGTTCCTCGGTTTGCAGTCGCGGGCTTTTGTAAGGGTGCAGGATCTTACTTTGTCATATGCTTTCCGCCAGCCCTGGGTACAGCGCTTGCATCTTTCTAATTTGAAAATGTTTGTTTCCGGAAAAAACCTTGCCGTAATTACTAAATGGGAAGGGGGCGACCCGGAGCTCGGAAATGCGGTTCGGGATAATACGGTCCCCGTCCCATCCACTTATTCTTTTGGTATCTCGGCCACGTTTTAAAAGATAAAAATTCTACATGGGTAGTTAGAAATTAAAAAACTATATATATGAAATGGGTTATAAATAATTTAATGATCGCAGTTTTTCTGCTTTTATTAGCTGCATGCAAATCGGATAAAGAGTTTCTGAAAGAAAAACCTGAGACCTTCTATACGACCGATAATGCCTTTTCCAATGCCGCGCAGGTAGACCAGGTGCTGATTTCTATTTATTCTAATATTCGCGAACTATGGACGAACCCTTCTGAGCAGGGATGGAAGTTTGTGTTCAGGGGGAACGGGTCAGATATGTTTGATGTTGCCAGTATCAGGCGGGGCGCGTCGTTTAACAATTACGGAAACATTAACCCGGACAATGGCATATTTTACAGCATTTACAGTTTTTGGTACGATATCATTAACAAAGCCAATCTTGCTATTTATGCGGCCGATCTGCCGCAGGTGCAATGGTCTTCCGATGCAGATAAAAAATATGCACTGGCGCAGGCGCGCTTCTTCAGGGCGTTTGCATATCGTAATCTTGGTGAGCTGTTTGGTGGCGTGCCGATTGTAACGGCAATTACGCAAACTCCGGCGTTCAATTTCGAACGCTCCACAAGAGTGGAAACGTACGATTTTGCAATAACCGAGCTTGAAGCGATCCTGAATGACCTGCCGCAAACAACAGCTGTGGGCGGAAGGATCGTAAAAGGTGCAGCGCAGCATAATCTTACAGAATTATACCTGGCCAAAGGCACCCAGCTGGATACGGATGGGAACAGCGCGGGCGCTAAAGAAGCCTATGGCAGATCGATACAATATGCAAATGACGTGATTGACGGTGGTACGTATGCACTCATGAAAAACCGGTATGGGACGCGCGCCGGCGAAGCTTCCATTACCATCCCTGTGTATAAAGGCGGTGCTTTTTCTGCGGCTAACATTGTGGATACGGTGCAGCAGACTGCCAATGTTTTCTGGGATTTATTCCAGGAGGGGAATGTGAATTATCAGAACGGGAATAAAGAATGCATCTGGGCGGTGCAGGTCGATTATGCAGCATATCGCGCAGAAGATGGTGAGTCGAAGCTGGTTTATTCAAGGGCTTACGCTCCCGTATTCAGGGATGGTGCCAAAAGCCATTTGACCGGCACGCTCGAAGATGTGGGCGGAAGAGGGATTGCCGACATCATTCCTACATTTTATACGCGCGACCTGGTGTACGAATCGAAATGGGGCGCCGACATGCGAAACAGCGATGTGGTACTCCGGCGCCGTTTCAAAGGCAATGTGGCCGCTTCTCCTTATTACAGAAAGGATGTTCCCTGGGATGTTATTTATAACGGCGGGCCCGATGCTACTACGAATACGAACAATGCCAGTCTTTGCTACCCGGTTTCCTGCAAGGTGGCTACGGACAAATATGTGGGCCTTGCAGATGGCGAGAACCGGAGCAACCTGTTCCGCGACGATTATGTGATCCGGCTCTCTGAAACGATCCTTTTAAGGGCCGAAGCCAAACAAAGGAACGGCGATAAAGCAGGGGCAGCGGCGGATATCAACCTGCTGCGCGAAAGGGCGCAATGCAGCTACCTGGTTACCCCGGCCGATATGGATGATCAATTTGATTTGATACTCGATGAAAGGGCAAGGGAATTATTGTATGAAGAATGCAGGTGGAATACGTTGTTAAGAATGGGCAAGACCATTGCCGTCGACCGGATTCGGAAATATGCTTACTGGCCGGAGGCAAAAGCTACTTTAACGTTCAATTACAATTTATGGCCCATCCCCCAAAAAGTGATTGAGACCAATAAAGACGCAGTGATTGAACAAAATCCGGATTGGCTTAATAAATAAAAGTGCACCTTCGCCAGGCGAACGGTGGCAGTTGCCGGGGAAAGATCATCCTGCCTGACGAAGGGATCTGTTTTCCCTGGAAGGGCTTCATCTCCCGCACTGCCGGGCAATTGGTTCAAACATGTTTAATAGAATCTTCCATATGAGGACTGGTATCATAAGTTTACTGTTTAGTGTTTTAGGTATTGTGCCTGCAAGCGGGCAAATCACTCTGTACGATTTGCAAACGGACAGGCAGGTTTCTTTGCAGGAGTTGGCCCGGCATTTTGCAGCCCCGCCTCCCGAAGCCCGCCTGCGTTGTTACTGGTGGTGGCTCAACAGCATGGCAACCAAAGCCTCCATTACCAGGGACCTCGAAGAAATGAAGAAAAAGGGGTATGGCGGCGCGTCGCTGGTGGATGCGGGAAGTTCCAATTATAAAGAGGCGCTCAAAACCGCCGCCGGGCCCGTATTTATGAGCCCGGAGTGGATGGAGTTGTATAGGCATGCCGTAAAGGAAGCCGACCGGCTGGGCATCGAACTGAGTGTAAATATTCAAAGCGGCTGGAACCCCGGCGGGCCTTTTGTTACGCCGGAATACGCACTGAAGAAAATCGTTACAGCCGATACGGTTGTAAAGGGAGGCAGAGAACTTTCAATAGTTCTTCCGGCGCCGCCGTCAAAATTAATGTACCGCGACGTACTGGTGCAGGCGATCCGTAAACCCTCCGGGAATATTTTTTTAAAAGATAGTGCTGTTCAGGATTGGTCTATAAAATCATTCAACAAGTCGATGGGCGGGCAAGGGATTTACCCGCTGTATAAATTCCGGGCAGGATTTGATACCGTGTCAGGAACAATACCATTGAAACAAAATGCGATCATTGATCTTACAAAAAATTTTGATGGAAGGCGGCTTCAATGGGATGCCCCTCCCGGGGAATGGATCATTATCCGCTATGGCTGGACCAACACGGGCGTGGTAACCTCCACTACCAGCGATGGCTGGAATGGCTTATCGCTCGATCATCTGAGCCCTGCTGCATTCGAACTGTACAACCGTTCGGTGATCAAGCCGCTCATTCAAACCGCAAAATCTGCCGGCAACAGCGTACGCTACCTGCAAACGGACAGCTGGGAGATGGGCGTGGTCAACTGGACACAGGCATTTCCAAAAGAGTTCAGCCGCCGCAGGGGGTATGATATCAAACCGTTTATGCCCGTGCTGGCCGGGTATCTGGTAGAAAGCCAGGAGCTCACCAACCGTTTTTTATATGATTTCAGAAAAACTGTTGGCGATTGCATTCTGGACAACCATTACCGGCTGTTTTACAAAACCGCTCATCAGCATGGAATGGGTATACACCCCGAATCCGGGGGACCACATTCCGCACCGATCGATGCGTTGCAGGTCATGGCCATTAACGATTTTCCGCAGGGCGAATTTTGGGCCATGTCCAATACGCACCGGGTTTCAGACGCGGCACGGCTGGCGGTAAAGCAGAGCGCCTGTGTGGCGCATACCAACGGTAAGCGCTTTGTCGGCGCCGAAGGGCCTACCAGCATCGGGCCCCAGTGGGAGCGCTCCCCGCGCGACTTAAAAAGCAATATTGACCGCATTTTCTGCTCCGGCGTTAACCGCATTGTGTGGCATACCTTTACTTCGTCGCCAAAAGAATATGGCCTGCCGGGCAATGAATATTTTGCCGGTACGCACATGAACCCCAATACCACCTGGTGGAACGAGGCCGGGGCTTTTACCGCCTATCTGAACCGCGCCAGCTACCTGCTGCAGCAGGGATTATTTACTGCGGATGTATTGTATTATTATGGGGATGATGTGCCCGGCTTTGTTTTTTTGAAGGATGAGTTTCCGCAATTGAATTTTGGTTATGATTGGGACAAATGCTCCCGCGATGTGGTTTTGAACCGCCTTTCTGTTGTGAACGGAAAGATCCTGCTGCCCGATGGGATGCAATACCGCCTGCTGGTGCTGCCCGAAGGAAAGGCGATCAGCCTGGATGTTTTAAAAAAAATAGAAGCCTTAGTGAAAGCAGGCATGACGGTCTTGGGACCGAAGCCAGCCATGGCTACTGGCTTGAAAGGTTATCCCGGAAGCGACAGTGAATTACGTGCCATTGCCGACCGGTTGTGGGGAAAGATTGACGGAACGTTGGTTACAGAGAATCATTATGGCAAAGGGAAAGTGATTTTTGGAAAAGATATTAATACGGTTCTGAAATCGATGCAGGTAACGCCCGATTTAAGTTTTACAAGTGCTAACCCAAAGGCGTCTCTTGATTATATACACCGCAGTATAGATGATGCCGATATTTATTTTTTATCCAACCGGTTTGAATACCGCGCTTACGACGATTTTCAATACCGCTACCTGCCGGAAGTTCCCGACCGCTACGAACAAATGGAAATCAGTTTTCGCGTTTCGGGCCGGCAGCCCCAGCTTTGGGATGCGCAATCAGGCAGGGTTACCGATATTTTAAATTATCGCGAGGAAAAGGGCCGAACCATTATCCCGCTTCATTTTGAGCCGGGCGGATCTAAATTTATCATCTTTAAAAAAGAAAAAGCTGTTGCTCCGCACATTATTGAAATAGTAAAGGACGGAACAACGCTTGCTGCTTTGCAAAGCAAACTGGCGCCGGAGTTTGAACCCATTTCTTTTCATCGGAATAATCATTTGATATATGCGCGTGTACATGAAAAGGGAAATTACAGGATCGGCTGGTCAAATGGCCAATCCGCTTTATTAAATGTCAGTGAAGGTGCTATAGAAAAACCTTTATCCAACGGCTGGCAGTTAACGCTTGATAAGCATTGGGGCAAAGGAAGAACGTATCAGTTGCATGATTTGAAGTCCTGGACCATGTCTGAAGACCCGGCATTGAAATATTATTCAGGTAAGGGTATATACAAGACCCGTTTTCATTTGAGCGACAAAGAAAGAAAGGGAAAGCGTATTTTTCTGGATCTTGGCAATGTGCAGGACCTGGCGGTTGTAAGAATTAATGGAGCGGAACACTCCGTAAAATGGTGCTTCCCTTATCGCCTGGATATTACAGATGCTATAAAAACGGGAGAAAATACACTGGTTGTGGAAGTGGTAAACCTCTGGGCAAACCGTCTGATCGGGGACCGCGGACTGCCTGCCGAAAAGCGGCTTACCCAAACCAATGTGGTTAAATTTGAGAAAGACGGGGCTGAAAAACTGCTACGGACTTCTGGTTTATTGGGTCCGGTTAAATTTTTGCTCGTTCCCGAGTTAGCAGTAAAGGCTGGCAGGTGATCCTGTTTTTTGTAATGTATATTCGCCATCCGCTTCGGAGATCAGAGGCGTGAATGATTTTGCAAATAAAAAGACCGGACATACAGCCCGGCTTTTTTATGTTTACGGGTATTACAGCCAAACACATCGTTCAGGATATTTGAAGTTTGCGGATTGCCTGGTTTAGAATTTCGGCCGGTAAGTTTCAAAAAAGAAGCTCAGCGAACAATTCGTCCGGGCCTGAAAGGGATCGATGGAGAAACGTATGAGCTGACCCTGGATCATCTGACCGGCGAAATGCCGATCATTTATAAGGAAGTGGATATGTTCCCCCGAAGAATACCTGGCCTCGGAATTTGGTAGAGAAATCCCTTAAAAAGCCCGGTCCTGTACCGCGTACGGGGGATTATCGAACGGGATTGTACAGGGTCTTTTAAAATTCCGCGAATTACCTGGCTGCGGGGATGATATACAACGTAGGGATTATATTGTCATCTGTCGCGATCCCCGGTGAAGCCCATTACCCATAGGATCATAGATGATAATGTGAGGCTGAAAGCGTTTAAAGAACCTCCGAACAATGCAATATTGTTCCCCGCAACCCCAGGTTATGATTGATTGTTGCTGTTGTTTCACCTGTTTATATTTTTTTTTCGGAAAAACCGAATAGTGTCCGCAATTGTTCGTTTGTTAGCAGGAGTGCTCCCCAGGCCAGGATGGCCAGGTAAACCGGGAACAGCGTATGGGTGAACAATGGATTATCCAGACGCAGATGGGAAACAACCACTCCGCCGTAATATCCCGTTAGTAATACAACACCAAAAACGGAGGTTCGCGGGATGGCATAAAGCGCTGTACTGATCAGTGCGAGTACGCCGATAACCGGGATGTGGTGCCTGGCAAATCCCAGGGCAACGGTAGCTTCCACTACTGATGGGGGCATGATAAGTTTCATGATACCATCGAAAAGCATGAATAGGATCACGATTCCTCCCATAACCCGGGCCACCCGGAGCCGGGCTTTAGAAATTCTTTTATCGTTTGATGCCTGAGTATCCATCGTTTTAGGTTTTGTTATTTAATGTATTGACGAGTCCCCTGTATGCTGGTCAGGAAGTGTACTTTGGCTGGTAGCGCAGCAACAGCGTTCCGGAACTAAATGGTTTACATTCCAGTAGCTGAAAGTCACAGGGCCCAATGATATCAAACCAGCGCTCCCCTTTCCCAAAAGTAAAAGGGAAGACCAGTAATTGAAATTCGTCTATGAGACCGCTTCCCAGCAATGTTTTGGTCAGCTCGCCTATTCCGTATTGCACCAAGGAATTACCCGGTTCCTGTTTTAACGCCTGTACGCCTTCGCCGATAGTACCCGGAATATGCGCCGCGTTCCATTTGAGTGGCAGGTCTGGATTTCTTGAAGCGATATACTTGGGCATGGAATTGATTTTCTTCGCATTTTCGTCATCCCGTTCCGGCCAGACCTGTGCAAAAAATTCATAGGTCTTACGGCCTAAGATAAGCGCATCCGCATTACGTAGTAATGAATGGAGATGACTGGTCACATCCGCACTGTGATACCTGAAGATTTCCCCCCAGATGTCGGGGCTGTTCACGATGCCATCTATTGAGACTTCCGCTTCGATGATTAGTTTCCTCATGATCTTGGTTTGTATATGACTTAAATTGATTAACGTTTTGAAAAGTTCTTTTTCCCTATCAGGATAAAAGCCAGCGTAAAGACCAGATGAACGACCACAAATACGGCGGTTATCGGCCGCGCGCCATTCAACAATCCCCATGCATCCAGGGAAGCGATTACCGCAAACCCGACCATATTGCCTGTAATGATCGCATCGCGTGCTTTGGAAGCGCCCTCTTTTCTTGCCATCCAGTCGAGTACGGCAATGCCCAGCAGCGGACTGCCCCAGAGGCGTAAATAGGAAATAAGCGCAGCAGAAGCATTTTCGGGAATAGCCCCCCGACCAAAAGCCTGCGGGAAAAATACGAGGCCGAGGCCAACAAGCGCCATGTAGACTGAGGCCACTGTTAATAAGTTACGTAGTTTCATACCCTGCTTATTTAATTGTCCAGTACAAAATTGACATAATACAAATGATCTTTTCCCATGTAAATTGGACTTTGTAGCATGCTGATTTAGACCTCGCCGAATTTTTGGTTATTTTTGATAAAAGGAATGCTGTGAAACATCTTACGATTATCATCCCCGCCGGTCAAACGAATTTATATACCATTGCGGGCGCCGTCGGCGCTTATGAGATGTTTTCGACCGCCAATGAATATTGTACCGAAACCGGCAAACGGCAACTCTTTAAAATTGAGTTGGCCGGTACAGTACAAAGAAGTGAAGTTTATAAAGGTGCATTTGCCCTTATTCCCCAAAGGCTCATTACGTCCATCCGGAAGACGGACCTGATCATTATTCCTTCTTTGGTACGCGATTTTCAAAAAATGGCACACCAGGAAGAAGCGTTGATTGGCTGGATTAAAAAGCAATACGGGAAGGGTGCGGAAGTGGCAAGTATGTGCACCGGTGCTTTTATGCTGGCCTCTTCGGGTTTGCTGAACGGGAAAAGCTGCTCTACACATTGGTTTGCAGCAGATGCTTTCCGGACAATGTTTCCACAGGTAAATTTACAGGCAGATAAATTAATTACAGATGAAAATGGGCTTTATACCAATGGCGGTGCCTATTCTTTTCTGAACCTTTTGCTCTATCTGGTAGAAAAATACTATGACCGGCAAACGGCCGTTTTATGTTCAAAAATATTCCAGGTTGAAATGGACCGGCAAACACAGGCAACCTTTACGATCTTTACCGGGCAGAAATTTCACGACGACGAATTGATCAGGCAGGCTCAGGCCTATATTGAACGCAATGTTTCCGAAAAAATAACCGTAGAAAGTTTAGCGGCAAAGTTTGCAGTTGGCAGGCGGCAGTTCGACCGCAGGTTCGTTAAAGCAACAGGCAATACACCGGCAGAATATTCACAGCGGGTAAAAATAGAAATCGTAAAACGCCTGCTTGAAACCACACCAAAAACAATTAGTGAAGTGATGTACGAAGTCGGTTATACCGATATCAATGCTTTCAGGAACTTATTCAAAAAGATCGCGGGGCTTTCCCCGGTTGAATACAAACACAGATACAATAGGGGGGATGTGCTGCAAACGACAAGCCGCTCGCCGGTAAGAAAAAGAGTTCAGAAGAGGGCAACCATTGGCAAAGACAATGAAAGGAAAAGCAAATAGTTCTAATTACGCAGACTTTGAAATCAATGAAGCCATGACAAATCTGCTTTGGGTCATCCTGAAGATGTCATCCCGGACTTGTTCCGGGATCTATTCCTGTTTCAGGATCTGCCTGAATCATGCATAGCTGACGAAACAATCCCGATCGCCATTGGGACGGCATAACTAAAGTATAATTGATTTCCAATGCGTAAGCAATCTGTCATTGACAAATTTTTCATTTACCCGGTCATTATAAACCCTATCCATACATTTGTATGTGGACCCACGCTTATGATAAAAGAATACTGAAAGAGGTGCTTGAGCGGCGTTGGCGGGGACTTGCGACGAAAAGGCGGATTAAAGAATTTGATGAAAAGAAAATGATGGACAGCTGATATAAAACAATATTCAAAAATGGGGTTTATTGCGTAAGCCTGAATGTAAATACTACAACACCGCCTTTTCATCGTTGCCGGTATGATAACAGCTATCATTACCGCCTGGGTTAAGAGCGCTGCAATAAAGTCCGGTCATGCCGCAAACCACGTTGTTTTAATTAGATGGATCTTATATGCCGGTTGGTGTCCCTTCGTTTTATATATCGTTAGACGGAATATTCTTTTAACAGCTGACGGTAGCTGGTAAGAATAGCCGATTTGGAAATAAATCCAATGAACTCATCCTGGTCATTTATCACCGGCAGATGCCATACGCCCGTATCATCAAATAATTTAATTATTTCGGGCAGTGCCTGCTGCGGATGAACGATCGCTATGGGAGCTTTCATGAGTTGTTGTACCGTACCGGCATCTCCCAGGTTCGTATTAAAAAGCAGCGGACGAATATCGTCCAGGGTAAGTATGCCTTTTAGATGCCTGCGGGCATCAATTATGGCAAAAATATTTTTTTCCCCGTGTTTTATCATCTCCTGCAGATCGGTAACAGATCTGTCAATGTTTATCGTTTGTGAATCGCTGTCAATGAGATCTTTCGTATGCAGGATCGACAATAGGTTCCTGTCATGCTCGTGGGTAAATATCTTTCCTTCCGCAGCCAGTGTTCTGAAGTCTGGCGGAACAACTGAAAACCACCGGGCGATAAGATAGGACATTACAGACACGATCATCAGCGGAATGAACAAATCAAACCCCATACTGGATTCCGCGATTAGGAAAATGGCGGTTAGCGGAGCATACATAACGCCGCTCATCACTCCCGCCATACCTACCAAAACAAGATTTGAAACAGGCACATCTGTAAAACCGACTTGCTTGCAGATAATCGCAAATAAAAACCCAAGTGTACCACCCGCAAACAGGGAGGGGGCAAAATTACCGCCATTGCCGCCGCTATAAATAGTTATTGAAGTGGCAAAAACTTTTAACAGGCATATCAGAGCTAAAAAAAGAATAAGGCTCCATTCGCCGGTTTCAAAGTATCTGAAAAAACTGTTATGTATAATCCCCTGGGTATTGCCATCTGCAAACGCTTTTACAACATCGTAGCCTTCGCCAAATAAAGGAGGTAGTAATAAACACAACATCGAAAGAGCAGCGCCTCCCAGCATTGCTATCCGCATGCGGGATATGGTACGCCTTTTAATAAAATGCTCCACTTTTTGGGAAATGAGCACAAAATAGCGTGCATACAGACCCGCAATACAGCCAAGCACCAGGTAGTAGGGGATATTATGATAGTTAAACGACTCCCGGGCATAAAAGCGGAAAAGCACATCTTCCTGCAATAGAACCCGGGAAAGTAAACTGCCGCAAACGGCGGCAACCACTAATGGAATAAAATCAGAAAAGACCACCCCGGTAAGCAGTATCTCAAATGCAAACATAATACCAGCTATTGGTGCATTAAATGCAGATGCAATACCGGCTGTAGCGCCGGCAGCAAGCAACAGCGTACGTTCTTTATAGTCCAGTTTATAGGTTTGCGCATAATTAGATCCGATTGCTGCTCCTGAAACGGCAATGGGGCTTTCCAGCCCGGCAGAACCGCCAAGTCCCACTGTTATAGCGCTTTGAATGATCTGGGAGTACATTTTTACGCTGGAAACAATACTGGAATTTTGAGCAATTTCATATAAGATAGCTCCAATACCCTTGCGGTCCTGTCCTTTGAATACGGTAAGGACGATTGCCGTAGTAAGAACAATACCTAAAAAAGGAAAAACGATATAAAAAAGGATCTGGTACTCAAAATGTACCTTGGTTACTATAAAATAATGAATGTAATGAACAAGGGCCTTTAACAATACGCCAGCCAGACCGGCTGTACAGCCTACTAAAATACCCGATAGAATGAGGAACTGGTTGCGGTTTAACCGGCTCTTTAACCAGTGTAAAATAAGCTCATAGCTGCGAACTTTTTCCAGTCCGTATTTTTGAAAATTTCTTTTGAACTTTAAAAAACCAAGATATTTTCTTTTATTATGAATTTCCACTAAACCTTTTATTAACCTGTATTTATAAACGCAAAATTCCGCTTTTTAACTTAAATCGACGATGAAAATTAAAAAATAGTGCGTCGTAACTCGTTCTTTATCTTGTTGCACGGATACCGGATGCGGTCCTCAGCCATCGCAGCGCTCTTGAATACAAAACGGATTTGGGGTATGAATATCGCGGCTATTCATGTAATGCATTGCTGGGGGTGTCATGCAGGAATGATAAACCGGAAGTCGCTTCCTTTGCCCGGTTCGCTGGCTACAGCAATAGTGGTATGATGCAGTTCCAGTATTTTTTTTACGATCGCCAGTCCGATTCCCATCCCTTTTTTGGGAGGCGCCTCTTTGTCAAATTGTTTATAGCGTTCAAATACATAGGCCTGGTCTTCCGGCGCAATACCGATACCGGTGTCCACTATCTGCACGCTTACACCGGAGGTTACTGCAGACAGTATGATCCGGATGCTTCCGCCATCGGGGGTAAATTTAAATGCATTGTCCAGCAGGTTTTGAAACACCCGCTCAGTAAGAGCGATATCTGCAAAAACGCGTGGAAGGTTGCGGTCCGCATCCAGGTCGAGAAGGATGGAGCGTTCTGTTGCTTTTAGCTGGTAGGCCATTAAAATATCAGATGCAAGCTCATTAACTAAAAATGGCTCTTTCTCCGGGGTAACAAGATTGGCTTCCAGTTTTGCATATTGAAAAAGCTGCTCTACCAGCGCTGATAATTTTTGGGCGCTGGCATGAATTACCGAAAGGTAGCGTTCTTTATCAACACCGGAGAGTTCGTTTTTCTTCATGGTCAGGGTTTCGATGTAGCCCTGCATAATGGAAAGAGGGGTACGCAGATCATGCGATACGTTGGCAATGAGCTCCTGCCGGAATTTATCAGTAGCAGTTATCTGATCGATATTGCTTACAATAACGTCGGCCATGTCATTAAAGGTGGCACTAAGCATGCCCAGCTCACCTTTAACGGTACCTTCAATACGGGCCGAATAATCGCCTTCTTTAAAACGTTGCACTACGGCAGCTGTTTTCCGGATGCTGCGGGTGATCAAAAAAAACGTAACCAGTCCTACGATCAGTGCCACAACCAGGGCGGCGAAAAAAATGGAGGCACTCAGGCGAACATACAAATGACTGTTCAGCGCTGCCAGCACCTCACGTTGTTTTTCGCTGGCCAGTACGGCATATACATAACCGGCAAGACGGCCGTTTTCTGTAATGGGCGCAACGGAAAAGATAGCCGGCTCACCGGGCTGCTTGGGATTATCGCCCATGGGGCGCTCCCCGGTTTTTGCGGAAAGCCATTTTTTTACAACAGCCATATTTACCCGGCGTATCTGCACGGTGGTATCAGGTACCACAAAGTCGGTGATATTACCGGATGTATCAAGCAGGTATACCTCCACGCTGGGGTTGGCTACCATGGTGGAATGGATAATGTCATGTGTTACCGCGGTATCTGGTTTCCCGTTTTTAATGGGCTGTGTAAACGTGGCTAAGTGTTGGGCTATATCGCCATATAGCTGCTGGTGTGCCGCTGTGTAGTAGGTGCTGGAGAACCGGGAAGCAATGAGTATAAATACGAGACCAAGCATTGCCAAAACAATGGTAAATACAGCGGCGATCTTCCAGAACAGCAAATTGCCTTTTATGGATGTTGCTTTTGTCATTATAGTTCTTCATTAAACCGGTAGCCTACGCCCCAGGTGGTTAAAATGTATTTGGGTGCAGAAAGGTCGGGTTCTATCTTGCCCCGCAGGCGGTTGATATGGCTGTTTACGGTATGCTCGTATCCCTCAAAATCATAACCCCATACCAGGTTCAGCAGCCGCTTGCGGCTATAACTCTTACCAGGGTTGGAAGCCAGTAGCACCAGCAGTTCAAATTCTTTCGGGGAGAGGTCAACACGAAGCTGGTTTAAGGTGACCCTCCGTTTATCCAGGTCAATTTCCAGCACGTCAAACCGGAGTACGGAGGATGTAGGGGTGCGCTCAGATGGCGGGCCGTCTTCATTTCTTCTGAAAATGACTTTTACACGGGCGATAAATTCCCGGATGCTGAAGGGTTTGGTGAGATAATCGTCGGCGCCGGTTTCCAGTCCCATTACCTTGTCAATTTCTTCGGACCGGGCGGTCAACATCAGGACAGGAGTATGCCGGTCGGTTAGCCGGAGCCTCCGGCATACCTCCATGCCATTAAGTCCCGGCAGCATAAGGTCCAGGATGATCAGGTTAAAGCTGGCGCCCTTTGCGGTCTCTAATCCCTCCTGCCCGTTAGGAACAGCGGTGACCTCGCAGCCAAGGTCCTTTAAATGGATCCCGAGCAGTTCGATGATCTCCGGGTCGTCTTCTATGATCAGTACTTTTTGCATATTGCTCTGTTGCCGGGTACAAATTTCTGTAAAAAACAGATCAAAATGCCGTTGTGATACTTTTGTTATAGTTCTGTTACTCCTATGGGAACTTGTCGCTGTTCTTTTGTAGTCTAAAATCAATCAGATATGAAAAAGAACATGATCCGCTTCATGGCCCCGGTATTCCTGGCCGTTTTTATAACATCCTGCAGCAGGGATAAGGAGATGCCACAGGTTCAGTCAAACACGATTACTATTGAAAATGTACTGGACAGTAAACCGCTGGTGGAGTCCGGCACATTTAAAGGGAGTGGCACGCCTCCGGTGATCCTGCCCGGGCAATCGGTTTCCTTTTCGTTTTATGCGGCCAAAAATCAACGGCTCACGTTTGCTACTATGTATGGATGGAGTAATGACCTGTTCTTTGCTCCGGCAAACCCGGGGATTAAATTGTATAATGATGATGGGACCCCGGTTACAGGAGATGTGTCTGCACAGGTAAAGCTCTGGGATAACGGAACCCGGGTGAACCAGGTCCCGGGGGCAGCGGTGATGCATCCTGGCACTGCAGAAGCGGGTGTTAAAAATATTAAAGAGGTAAACGGCATGGATGATTACGGTCATGCGTACCTGGCGGCATCACAACTGATGCAGGCTTTGCTGACCTATGAGGGTAATTCCCAATTTACCATTACGATAAAAAATACTTCAGGAGGAACGGCCAATGAAACGCCTTTTAGTCCCGGGGTATGGGCGATCTCCTATGTAGCGGGTGGTAACCTGCTGTTGCCGGAGCCGGTTTATTCGGCTGGCAAGCCTTCTGTGAACGGCCTGACCAATATTGCGGAAATGGGCGATAATACCCTGTTGAATCAATATCTTACACAGAACACAGGGATTTTTACACCCTTGTCCCCAGTGTTGGTTGTGGTATACAATGGCGCAGTAAACCCTTTTTATAAAACGGGAGAGAACGACCGTGGTGAAGGTTTAAAGCAGCTTGCGCAAATGGGGAATGCGGATATACTTGCCGCAGCATTGAAAACCAAATCAGGCGTAAAAAATGTATATGTGCTTAAAGATGCGGCCAGCACCGTGTTGCTGCCGGGGATCAATGGTGCAGCGGGCGGCAAAGTAACACAACAGTTATCCGTGGTGCCGGGCGACAGGATCGCGATCGCGACTATGTACGGGTTCTCAAACGACTGGTTCTTTGCCACCACCGGGAACGATATCAATGCTACACAAAAAGGCGATGTATCCGCATCGGTTGGCCTGTTTGATAATGGTACCGCAGTGAGTCAATACCCCGGGGCTGGCGTAACCCAGGCAAACCTGGCAGGCACTCCTTTACAGGAAACTAAGGCCATCCAGGCGGTGCCCAATCCGAATGCGTTCAACACATTACCGGCAATCACCGGCATGATCAAGGTAACCCTTCAATAAAATAATGCTTCCGGATAAGGAAGGGATGTTGGTTGATCTGAATAAGATCATGGCCGAAAAGCCAACGGTGCTGATCTTCTACCGGGAAGTTGGATTACCTGTTATTATCCGATGCCACTGTAAGTGCTGCCATTAGATTTGGTATCGCTTACAAGGCCCCGCAGCAGTACACTGGAATGCTTTCAAAAAGCACCGGTGGCAAAAATAAAGAACTCCTGTTGCCGGTTCCATCTGTTTTTATCCTGGACCGGAAAGGAGTGATCCGTTTCGAATACATCAATCCGGATTTTAAACAGCGTATCAGCGCTCCCCTGCTACTGGCAGCTGAGGACGCACTATACAGCGAACTATAAATTAAATGAAATGAATATTCTAAATACGCTGAAAGGAAAGGGCTCAGCAAGCTGTGTGGCACTTTTGTTCACAATAGCAGCCCTTCCATCCTGCGGTCAGCAGCAGGTGCAGGATTCAAAAATATTCATGACAATGACGGGAAGGAACGAAAAATCCGGTGCCGGCAGTGAGGAAACAGCCGCAACCGATACGGCTACTTTTGCCGCCGGATGTTTCTGGTGTGTGGAGGAACAGTTCAAACAACTGGAGGGGGTGATTGCTGTTACATCCGGGTATACCGGCGGGCATGTGGCCGGTCCGGATTATGAGTTGGTGTCTACCGGTACCACCGGTCATGCAGAAGCCTGTAATATTGTTTACGATCCCCGGAAGATCTCTTTCGACGCCCTTTTAGCAGCTTTCTTCGTAGCGCACGATCCCACGCAGCTGAACCGGCAGGGGAATGATGTGGGCACGCAGTATCGCTCCGCCATCTTTTATCACAACCCGATGCAGCGTACATTGGCGACCTATTATATAAAACGGCTCAATGAGGAAAAGGTATACCCCAGTCGTATTGTTACGGAAGTAAAGCCCTTTTCGGTTTTTTATAAAGCGGAGGATTACCACCAGGACTACTACACAAATAACAAAAATCTTCCTTACTGCCAGATGGTGATACAGCCAAAGCGCAATAAATTCCGGGCGGTTTTTAAGGACCGGTTAAAGAAGAAATAAACGATAAAAAAGAACAAATATGAAAGCGATAATGATCTGGTTATTTTTTATTACAATGGTCTGCGGTAGTTGTGGTGCTCAATCCGGCCGCGCCGTGCAGCAGAAAAATCCTTATTATTCCCGGACGGATACTACGCAGCTCCGGGTAAGTGATAAAGAATGGAAAAAGCTCCTGGACCCGCAATTGTATGCCGTAGCGAGGGAGCAAGCTACCGAAGCAGCATTCACCGGTAAATATTGGAACAGCAATGTTAAAGGAACGTATTATTGCGCTGTTTGCGGAAACAGGCTTTTTCGTTCAAACGCTAAATTTGCCAGTACCTGCGGCTGGCCCAGTTTTTTTGAGCCGGCCCGGTCAAATAGTGTCGTATATAAGGACGATAACGCGTACCAAATGCACCGTATTGAAGTAGAATGCGGGCGCTGTCATTCGCATCTGGGCCATATTTTTGATGACGGACCGCCACCCACGCACAAGCGATATTGCATGAATTCAATTTCCCTGGACTTTGAAGCGGATTAATAAACACGCGCAGAAAAATAAATATGACCGTTTTTAGAAGCTGTTTAAAAACGATCCAGAAGAATCCTTATCGTCACAAAAAAGGTACGGGCTTTTTATCGCCGCTACTTACGGCTTCGCTGTAACCGCCATCTGTAACATACAGGGTTCAACGATCATTTTAGCAAAAGAGGCATGGCCCCAGAAGATCCGGCAAGAACGGGTTTCAACCCGTTTATAAGCCCAAAAGAGCAACAGAGAGCCATGGGCTCGGGGCATAATGATCCGTGCCGATGGCACTTATGAAATTACGGCCTCCTTAAAGCCGTGCTAAAGCGCGGCTTTAAGGATAACAACGCGTCGGATGGCGCTTATAAGGAGCATCCTTATCCGTCACAAAAAGATACCCGCTCTTATTACTTCGCTGTAACCGCCATCTGTAACATACAGGGTTCAACGATCATTTTGGCAAAAGAGGCATGGCCTCGGAAGATCCGGCAAGAACGGGTTTCAACCCGTTTATACGTCCAAAAGAACAACAGAGAGCCGTGGGCTCGGGGCATGATGATCCGTACCCAGCATCTCGAGCAGGCCTCCCGGCCTGTGCGGAGCCGTCACTTAACCGCAGCACAGCAGGCAGGCAACGGAACTGCCAGGTCTGCATCTGCGCATTGCCCCGCCGCAGCCCAGCGCAAGAAGTGGGAGCACTGTCTCCTTAAAGCCGTGCTAAAGCGCGGCTTTAAGGATAACAACGCGTCGGATGGCGCTTATAAGGAGCATCAAAAGGCTGTTTAAACAGCTCTTAAGGTACAGTTTGAAAAGAAGCTGAATTTTTTTATTATATATCTGTCGCTGTTTTGGTGAGAAAGCCTGAGACAGATGTCCGGCTTTTCCTGGCAAAAAACCGTAGCGGTATTTTTTTGTCTCCCCGTGACCGGGCTTTTTGAACAAGCCGATTTTAGCAGGAGGAATTTTTTTTCTTTCCCACTAGGGGCATATACATGAAACAGGGTCTTATATACAGAATGTTCGGTTTTTTGGACAGGATATAAACAAATATGCCGGCGGGAAATGATATTTCTGTGTAGGGTATGGTTGTTTGGTTCCTGGCTGTGAAATAAGCGATTGTTTACATCAGTCATTCGGGATACATCAGACCGGTATACGATTCCGTTCCGGTGGTCAGCCATCTGCTGAACATACGTTGTATACGGGAAAAAAGACGCCGGACGTTGGGCTTTGTTCTAAGAATATTAAAATCATCAATTAATTTAAATGAATTTAACGGTATCTTATTTTTCGATATTGTCAGGCCGGGTACAGCGTTGGATGCTTGTTTTTCTGTTTATCCTGGGAGCGTACAACAGCCGTGCCCAACAGGAACAGGCGCCCCCGTCCGCCCCGTATTATACCGTCTTTTTGGATAAACCAGTGCCGGATCAACGGGATGTAGCATTTAATGCTCCGGTTTTGAGATGGCCGGTTCATAAAGGAAAAACGGTTAAATATGATGTGCGGCTTGCTGATAATGCTCTTTTTAAGGGGCGGAATGTATTTGGAGCCGAAGGAAGCTCCTGGGCAATGTATAACCCCCACCGGCGGCTGGCGCCCGGCACCTGGTACTGGCAGTACAGGGTCTCAGGCGAAAAATGGTCCGATACATTCAATTTTACCGTAAAACCCTCAGCACTGGCGATGGTATCACCGGGTGCTTCAGGATTCCTTAAGGCAATCCCACAGCCGCATCCGCGTGTATTACCCGGGCAATTGGGTAGAAATGCGCTGAAGGCACTGGCTTCAGATCCTGAGGCCCGTATCATCATTGCCGATGCAGAACGTGATTTACAGCTTGCCATTCCCGACGAACGGGATGCCATTGTAGAAAAGCAAGCAGGGGAGACCGCAGAACAAAGCGAAAAAATTGCATTGGATGCGGTAAATGCATTGGGGCATACGGTCAGGAATATGGTTACAAATCTTTGCCAGGCCTATCTGTTAACCAATGATAAACGATTTGCAGTAAGAGGCCGGGAGATCGTTTTGAAAGTAGCGTCCTGGGACCCCGGGGGTATTACGCATTTGAATGATTTTGCAGATGCCCGGTGTATGTTGTCGATTGCTTTAGGGTATGATACCTTTTATGAGCTGCTTACCGGTGAAGAACGAAAGCTGTTAATAAACGCCGCTAAAGCCAGAGCCGCCCATTTCTATAAGAGCTGGGTGAATAATATTGAAGCCAAAGTTTTGAGCGGTCATGTATGGCAACATATCCTTCATTATTTTTTTCAGACCTGCGTAGCTATTTATGACAAAAATGATCCGGAGTCTGCGCGCTGGCTGACCTATGCATACGAGCTCTTCCTGGCACGGGCGCCCGTATTGGGCGGGCTGGATGGGGGATGGGCGGAAGGTGCTGCCTATTTTCGGATGAATATTGAAACGTTGCTGGATATTCCCATGACCATAAAAATGTATACCGGGTTCGATTTCATAAAAGCGCATCCCTGGTATGCAAATCAGCCCGACTGGTTGATTTATAATTTGCCTCCTTCCTCATTCACCGACGGGTATGGTGATAACAACGAAACGTTGAGCCTGCAGTTGTTTTACCATTATACAATGAATAATGCAGAAAAAGACGAGGATGCGGAGCAGCAGGCCGCGCAGAAACCCAATGCTCCATACGTTGCCTTTGCAAACGAGCTGGCAAAATGGCTTCAGGACCCTAAAGCGCTTTGGTACGTGAACAAATGTGTGCGATCGGATTCGATTAACCTCCAAATGGAGCCGGGACTTCGATGGTTCCGGCTTACCCGAACCCGTAACTGGCCGCTTCCGGAGGCTAAAGAAATACATTTGCCAATGGCCCGCTTATTCGAAGGCACCGGCGTTGTTTCCATGCATACAAATCCTTCATCGACTCCGGATAACCTGGCTGTTTTTTTGCGCGCGAGTCCTTTCGGAGCTTATGGGCATATATTAGCGGATCAGAATACATTTAATATCATTTATGGTGGAAACCGGATGTTTTACCGGACCGGTTTTAAAATTTCTATGAAAGATCCGCACCGGACGGGCTGGTACCAGCAAACCAAAAGTGCCAACGGTATCCTGGTCGACGGAAAAGGGCAGCCGCTTAGTATTGAGGCTGGCGGAAGAATACTCCGGTTTTTGCAGGGTGAACGGTTGGCTTATGCGAAAGGGGATGCATCGGGAGCATACAGAAGTGATCAGACAAAATCGGATCTGGGCGTTCAAAAGTTTTACCGGCATTTACTGTTGTTGAAACCAGACATCATCATTGTTTACGACGAGCTGGAAGCAAGGGAGCAGGTGAATTGGTCTTGGCTGCTTCATAGTATCGACAGTATGAAAGTGGACAGGAACACCGATAGTTACTCCACCGTGGTCGGGAAGATTCATGGTGTTGGAAAGCTTTGGGCTTCGGCTCCGCTGCAATGGGATCTTAGCGATACGTTTTCGGTACCCGCAAAGAACTGGAGGCATCCGGACAAGCCGGAAATCGGACAGGAGTTCAGCCAGTCGCAGTGGCATGCTTCGGCAACCAATAAAAAGAAATCGAGCAAGATCAGGTTCCTTTCTGTTATGAAGATCGGGGAAAATGCGTCTGTATCACAAATTACAGATTCCGGATTGATCAACGGGCGGCTTCGTCTGGCCATTGAGGGCTGGGTGGTGGAGGCAGACCTTTCCACGGATCATGCGCCTGGTTTATCCGTGTCGAATAGTGCTGCAGGAACCGCTTTTGAGGCATACGGAGATCAGCGCTCCCTCAAAGGGAATGCAATAAAAGGCAGGTTGCCGAACAGCTCCAGATTGATTGAAACCATAAACGGGACCCCTCGCTTAACAGAAGCCGGTGATCTCCCGCCCGGTCCGCTGCTCCCTGCGTCGTCGTCGCCGGATTTATTTGATCCGGCATACATCAGGGCCAGTATGATCAGGGCCGCGGACTGGCAGTTTAAATCGCCCAATGGCAAACCGGAAAATACCTGGACCAATGCCACGTTTTACGCCGGTGTGATGGCAGCTTATCAGCGTACCGGTTTCCAGCCCCTGCTTGATTCATTGGTAGCCGTCGGAAAACGAAATGGCTGGCAGCCCTCCCGGCGATATGATCACGCAGATGATATAGCCATCAGCCAGCTATACACAGACCTGTTCCGGATCTTTAAGGACAGCGCCATGATCCGGCCAACAATAGATACCATCAGGAAGCTGAGGTCGGTGCCGGGTACCGAGATCTCAAAGCATGGGATCACCTGGTGGTGGTGCGATGCTTTATTTATGGCACCTCCTGTTTTAGCAAAACTGGCAAAGGTCTTAAAGGACCGTGCATATCTGGAATTCTGCGATCGTTTATATGCTCAAAGCTATAACCGGCTTTTTAACAGCGGGCAGGGGCTGTTTGCCCGGGATGCAACTTACCTGCCGGATGAACAGGGGAATGTATCAAGCGAGGCAAATGGGAAACGCATATTTTGGGGCAGGGGAAATGGATGGGTTATTGCAGGACTTGCCCGTCTTTTGGGGGAAATGCCACCCGGTTACAGCAACCGGAAGTATTATCTGAACATTTTTTACAAAATGGCAGGCAGTTTGAAGACATTGCAGCAGGAAGATGGTTTGTGGAGAACAAGCCTTCTTGATCCGGCGGCCTACCCGGGAGGCGAAGGCAGCGGTACCGGGTTGATCTGTTACGCATTGGCCTGGGGGATCAACAATCATATTTTGGATGAGCGCACGTTCGGGCCGGTTGTGAAAAAAGCGTGGAAGGGTTTAAATGACCTGTTGGGGGATGACGGGAAGTTCGGTTGGGTGCAACCGATCGGGAAAGACCCAAAGAAAAATTTCGATCAGAACACCACCGAAGCCTATGGGACCGGCGCATTTCTGCTTGCTGCGTCTGAGATAATAGAATTAAAACGGAAAGAGCCATGAAAATTCGGACGTTAGTCATTTTATCCGTATTGACGATCAGCACGGGTGGATTATCCAAAGCTCAGGCCCAGGTTCATGATAGTACATCACACAAAGGCAGACTGATTTACCAGAACGGGTTTGAAAATCAGGAAAGACTGAAAGACTGGGTTATGGAAGGACCTGGAACGTTCCGGATAAAAAATGGCTGGATGCAGCTGTTTTCGCCGGGGAAGCAATGGGATCATGTGTTCTGGTGCCCGGTAGAATTTCCCGGTTCGTTTATAGCTGAATGGGAAATGCAAAACCTGGATACGACAGCGGGACTGATTATCGTGTTTTTTGCTGCAAGAGGAAGCAACGGAAAAGATATTTTCGACCCCTCATTGCCGGAAAGAGATGGAACATTTAAGTATTACAATAAAGGGCAGATCAATTGTTATCATATTTCCTATTACGCAAATAATCCCAGGAATCCCGCACGGGTGGGATCCAACCTGAGAAAGGACCCGATGTTCGCCCTACTGCAGGAAGGGGCACCCGGTATCCCTGCGCAGTCATTAAGGATACACAAATTGCGCTTGATCAAACAGGGGGCGCGGATCCTGTTGTATGTTGACAACAGGAAAATTATCGATTACCGGGATGACACCGCAACCTATGGTCCGGCCTACCAATCGGGTAAGATCGGTTTCCGGCAGATGCGATGGTCTTCTTTCAGGTACAGAAATTTTAAAGTATGGGAAATCAAAAATACCAGGCGATGAGCAAAAGAATAATCTTAATAATGGTGGCAGGCCTGTTTCAGGTGCTTTTTTTTGGACGCAACAACCTGATGGCAAACGATAAACCGCCCAATTTTATTTTTATCCTGGCTGATGATCTGGGTTGGACCTCCCATTCCTACCGGATGGACAGTCGATATAGTTCGTCCGGAAGCGATTTTTATGAAACGCCCTGTATGGACCGGCTTGTGGCGAAAGGGATGCGGTTCACAAATGCCTATGCACCGGCTGCCATTTGCTGCCCCTCACGAAGAGGCATTCAATTTGGCCAAACACCCGCTCGCCTGGGTGACCTAACCTTTAAAGAAAAGTATGCGGCGCACCGGGATCAATGGCTTACGATACCGGGGGTATTGAAATCGATCGATCCCCGGTACCGGTCGGCACACTTTGGTAAATGGGACCTGCGGGCGGCAATAACCCCGGAGGATATAGGGTATGATGAAAGCGACGGGGATACAGGGAACAGGAACGGGGATGTGATGGTAGATAAAGGCAAAAAATGGACGGACGTCTATTTGAATGATGATCCCAAGAAAACGGTTTCCCTTACCGACCGCGCATTGGATTTTGTAAAGAGACAAAACAGCAGTGGGCATCCGTTCTTCCTGCAACTGTCTTATTATGCCACGCATGTGGACATACAGGCAGGGAAAGAAGCTTTTCAAAAGTTTTCCCAAAAGAAGAAAGGCGAAATTCATAATAATGCCGGCTTTGCGGCGATGCTGTATGAATTAGACAAGGGCATTGGACGGATAATGGATAAACTAAAAGAGCTGGGGATCGACAACAATACCTATATTATTTTTATGGCGGATAATGGCGGTGTGGATTTTATACCACCTCCGCCGGTTAAGGACAAAATGAATCCCCCGGCCTCATTTGGCAAAAAAATGGGAAACTACCCCTTAAGAGGGGGAAAATGGGTATTGTATGAAGGAGGCATCCGGGTGCCCTTTATTGTTTGCGGGCCCCATATAAAGCAGGGAACGGTTTCCAACGTTCCTGTTGCGGGATTTGATCTCCTGCCCACAATTGGGGATCTGGCCGGAGGTATAAAGGCACTTCCGGAGTTCCTGGACGGGGGAAGCATAAAGCCCGTGCTGCACAATAGGACCGGTGATAAGATCATTCGTAAAGAGGATGCATTCTTTTTTCATCGCTACAATAATGCGTATAAACATTCTTCAATAATTGACGGCAGATACAAGCTGGTGAAAATATGGAAGACAAATAAACTTGAATTATATGATCTTGAAAATGACATAGGCGAAGTGCATGATCTTTCCCCCGAAATGCCGGAACTGGCAAAAAAAATGAATGAGGAATTGATCGCTTATTTTCAAAAAGTCGGATCAGAAGCCCTCTCTTCCGGCCCCCTTCTGAAAACAAATAATAAGTCACAATAAAAACAGCGCCTGGATATGGAAACTCCTGGAACGGTTCCCCAACCGGTTTTAAAAAGTACTGCAGGTAAGGCATCAGCAATGCTTATTTTGCTGCTGTTCATGTTACTGAATAGTTGTTATGGCAGCGGATCGGGCCCCGGGCCTGGCAACAGGCGGCCGAATATTCTTTTTGTGATTGCCGATGATCAGAGTTTCCCCTACGCATCTGTATATGGTTGTCCTGTTGTGCAAACCCCCGCATTTGACCAGGTAGCTAAAACGGGCATATTGTTCAATAATGCATTCGCGGCAGCGCCGCAATGCAGTCCTTCCCGGGCTGCCCTGCTGACCGGTAAGAACATCTGGCAACTGGAAGAAGCCGGCACACACAGCAGTTATTTTCCAAAGAAATTTCAGGTATTTCCCGACCTCCTGGAGGCCTCCGGCTATGCGATCGGTTACACCGGAAAAGGCTGGGGGCCCGGTAACTGGAAAGATGCCGGGTGGAAACGTAACCCGGCAGGTCCGGAGTTTAATAAGAAAAAGCGCATCCCTCCCAATCCATATATCAGCAATATCGATTATTCGGCAAACTTTTTTGACTTCTTTGAGCATAAGAAAAAAGATGAACCGTTCTTTTTCTGGATCGGCACACATGAACCCCACCGTAATTACCTGGAAGGGAGTGGCCGGCGATCCGGAAAAGATCTGAGTCGCATTGATGTACCCGGGTTCCTACCGAAGGATCCCGTTGTGCAAAGTGATATTGCGGATTACCTGACAGAGATTGAGTGGTTCGACAAACAGCTTGGAAAGGTCATCGGTTTTTTAAAAGACCGGGGGGAGCTGGATCATACCCTGATCGTGGTTACCTCAGACAATGGAATGCCCTTTCCCACTGCAAAGGCGAATCTTATGGAATACGGCACACATGTGCCATTGGCCATGAGCTGGCCGGGTAAGATCAGACCGGGATGTATTTCAGATGATCTGGTGAGCTTAATTGATCTGGCCCCCACATTTTTATCCGTTGCCGGTTTGAATAAAGTACCGGGTATTACCGGGAAAGATCTGGCCCCGGTTCTTTTTAACGGCAAAAACAGGGAAGCAGATTTCCGGGAATTTGTAGTGACCGGAAGGGAGCGGCATAGCCATTCCCGGCCGGATAATGAAGGATATCCCTCCAGGGCAATCAGGACCAGCCGGTATTTGTATATAATGAACATCCGGCCGGACCGGTGGCCGGCGGGAGACCCCCCTCCGGGGTCGGATCACAGGAAACCAGAAACGCTGTTGCCGGGCTTCAAGCCCATTGGAATGGGATACAATGATATCGACGATCCTTCCCCCACCAAAGAATTTTTATTGAAAGAGCAGGCAAAATGGCCGCTGTTGTTTGCTGCCGGATTTGAAAAACGGAAAGAAGATCAGCTGTTCGATATTCAAAAGGATCCGGACTGTATACATGATCTCGCTTATGCACCCGGATATGAGGCTTTAAGAACGACATTAAAAGCTACGTTGGTACAGACGCTGTCAAATCAAAAGGATCCGAGAATGACAGGGGATGGTGACATTTTTGAGACATACCCGCGGTTTGGAGCCATGCGCGATTTCCCGGGGTTTAAGGAGCAGGGAAAATATAATACAGGCTATAAAAAAGGAAAAGACGATCCAACGAAAATACTTCCGCAAAAAGGAGTCCGGCAAAAGGATAAAAAAAATGCTGCGAATGAGAAACCGGATTCGCTGCCCGATATTCCTGTTGTCATTATCATGGCAGACCAGCTGCGTTCCGATGCCCTGGGCGCTATGACACCGCATATAAATGCCCTCAGGGAAGAAGGGGTAAGTTTTAACCGGGCCTATACTGCCAGCCCGATTTGTGTTCCGTCCCGCGGTTCATTTTTTACAGGACGCTATCCCAATAACACGGGTTCATTGTTGAATGGCTGGGAAAAAAAGGATGAACATTTCCGGTATGTGAAATCCGGGATATCTAATTTGTATGAAACAATGCAATCCCATTGGGATAGCTGGCATGTCGGGAAGCAACATTTTTACACGGAAGACAGGATTGATGAGGATCCGCATTCGGCAACTACATGGATATTGCCTGCCGATTACAAAGCATGGATGGAGGCAAAAGGGGTAAAACCGCCCGGGGGAAAAACGTTTTCCACCGTTGTGCCGCAACTGGTTTCAGGAAAATATACACAGATACGGCGGTATACAAAGCCCGCCCTGGGTGTTTACAGGGAAGGCGCCGCCTTTTTTCATGATAATTATTACACAGACAGATCGGTGGAGATCATTCGTAAACATAAAAGCGATAAGCCACTTCTGCTGAATCTGATGTTTTATTCCCCGCACCCTCCCTTTAGTATACCAGAGCCGTACTACAGTAAGGTAAAACCAGGGGAATTAAAATTGCCGGACAATGTGGGCGCCTGGTATGATCATCAATCCCCGCTGCAACTGTACAATTTATCGGGGTTTGTGGGTACGCAGTATGACCGGTCGGCCTGGAAGGAGATATGGGCTAAGTATCTGGGTTTGGTGAATCTTTTGGATGATAATGTTGGAAGGGTGATTGCTGCGCTCAAAGAATCGGGGCTTTATGATAAGGCGCTTATTATTTTCACCGCTGATCATGGGGAAATGCTCGGCAGTCATTCCTTGTGGCAAAAATCCTGTATGTATGAAGAATCGGCCCGGGTGCCGCTGATCATAAAATTTCCTTCATCCTTTCGGCCGGAAATCCGGGCGTCGGAAGAACTGGTAAGCCTGATTGACGTGTGGCCGACCTTGATCGACTTTTTAAAAATAAGAACCAGCGGAAAAACAGATGGCATCTCACTGATGCCGCTTTTAAAAAATGAAAAGCTGAGCAGGTCCCAGGTATTTATTCAGTATGATGGGAATGCGGGGTATGGAAACAATCAACGGAGCATCGTGAAAGGCCATTATAAACTGATCATTGATTGTTTTAAAGATGAAATTTATATAGAGCTCTATGATGTGATTAAAGATCCTGAGGAAACAAGGAACCTGGCCTTGACGCCCGAACACTATTCCACGGCAAAAGACATGATCACCCTGTTGAAGAATCATATGCGGCAAACAAACGACCGCCTGACTTTCACGGATGATATTTATGACCTTTTCTTAAAGCGTAATGCATCTGCGGGTCCTGAACAGGCGTCAATTCCTTAAAAGGAGCGGCTGGCCCGAATAAGAGTTCCTTAGGACGATCTGGTTGTAAACACAGGCCCGATAGATTTTCTTTTTGTAAACCACTCAATTATCAGTGCTTTGAGAAGCTGTTTAAAAGCGATTCCGGAACATTCTTGTCGTCAAAAAAGGTACCGGCTTTTTATCGCCTCTGCTTAGGGCCGCCATCTGTAAAAAGGGGTTCAACGATCATTTTGGCAAAAGAGGCATCGCCTCGGAAGATCCGGCAAGAACGGGTTTCAACCCGTTCATACGTCCCAAAGAACAACGGAGAGCCCTGGGCTCGGGGCATGATGATCCGTGCCGATGGCACTTATGAAATTACGGCTTCGTTAAAGAGATTGTATTAAAAGTCACTTTATAGCATGTTGCCATTCTGAACTTGTTTCAGAATCTATTGATAGGCAACTATTATTAGATGCCGAAATAAGTCCGGCATGACAAATGAAAGACTTTTGATACAACCGCTTTAACGGCAACAACGCGCCGGATGGCGCTTGTAAGGAGCATCAAAATGGTGTTTTTAAACAGCTTCTTTTGTTTCTCAGACTTTTTTTACAGAAAATGAAAAGAAAAATAGGGGACAATGAGAAAAATGGGGTCTATATAATAACAACGATGTTTTTCACATAAAAAGAAGGCCGGCTAAGCGCTTAAAAACAGGCCTTTATTGTATGCGGATTCATGAATTTGTTTAAAATGTTTATTTAACGGTTAGATAGGCCTTAAAATTTCCGCGGATCTGTGCAGATTAAAATACAACGCATATGTGCGGATACATTGCCAAAACGAAATATATAGTTAGTGTTCGGATAAAGATATTGCAGAAGGAATATATATATTTGAAAAGGACTGGCAAAGCTGTATGAAAAAAATGACGGACGAACGGATGGCATACTTAGTGGGCAGGGTTGCTGATGCAGGTGACCAGCTGGCATTTAAAGAGTTGTTTACGCTCTTTTTTGAACGGCTGTTGACCTATGCATCGGCCATAACGAAAGATCAGCAGGTATCGCAGGAGCATGTGGAGGATGTATTTGTACGGCTGTGGGTGAACCGCTCCATGCTCCGCTCGGTAAACAATCTGTCCTTTTACCTGTACACCTCCGTTAAAAATGCAAGCATCAATTACCTGAACCGGAATAAACAGGCCCGGTTCTCTTTGAAAGCGGCAATAAATGAGGAGCAGTACCGGACGGAGTATTCGCCGGAAAATATTTTTGTTGAAAAAGAGCTCTTCAAAAGTCTGGACTGTGCCATAGAATCCCTGCCTCCGAAATGCCGGCTGGTATTCCGGCTGGTAAAAGAAGAGCGCATGTCTTACAAGCAGATCGCTGCTTTATTGGATATATCCTTAAAAACGATCGAAAATCACATGAACGTAGCGATCAAAAAGATATTAAAAACAGTAAGCGTGCACACGTATCATCATTGTAAAGAGCCGGAAGCAAAAAAGGGCTGATGGCCCATTGTTGTAAACCGGTGAAACCGAAGGGAAAATTATCTAAAATGTCAGAAGAGCGGATCCTGGAACTGGTGTCGAAAAAAGTGTTAGGGGTTATTACCCCTAAGGAGCAGCTGGAGCTTTCCGCTCTTTTAGGGGAGCACCCGGAAGAGCAGCAGCAGGTCGGGGTCCTTTATGAGTATATGGCCGCCGGCTACCATAATGATGAAGCGGTAAAACAGCGCAAGGCAGAAGAAAGCTGGTCCCGGGTGCTGGAAAAAACAACGGTTGCACAACAGGGTTCCCCGTTTACGGATACCGTGCTGCCCGTTACAAAAAAGAGACGCTGGTATGCCGTTGGAGTGGCCGCTTCGGTGCTGATCGTGGCCGGGGCGCTCATCTGGTTTATGGCCGGCAGACCGGCAGGCACCGGCAAGGCTGCCAACATTGTAGCAACCAATAAGGGCTCCAAGTCCATGGTTGTATTGCCGGACCATTCCAAAGTATGGATCAATTCGGATACCCGGTTAAATTATGACGAATCGTTCGGCAAAGGACTGCGGGAGGTAACGCTGGAGGGAGAAGCGTATTTTGAGGTGGAAAAGAACAAAGACCTTCCGTTTATAGTGCACACCAGCAATATGGATATAAAGGTGCTGGGTACGGCCTTTAACGTGCGCTCCTATGCCAATGAGGCCAATGCCCAAACCACGCTGGTGCGGGGCTCTGTGCAAATAAAATTGCTCAATAAGGAAGCGGGCAAAAAAATAATGTTGCGGCCCAACGAAAAGGCCATTGTACGCAACGCAGCCTATCACGCAGTTGATGCTGCCGACACAGCGGAAGTGACCGTGGTTGCGGTAAACAGGAACGGCGCCGATTCATTGATCTACGAAACCCAATGGGTCAGCAACAGGCTGGCGTTCGAAAACGAACGGCTGGAGCATATGCTGCCCGTTCTGGAACGATGGTATAATATAACCATTATTATGAAAAGAAAAGCGCCGGTTCAAAGAACTTTTAGCGGCGTTTTTGATAACGATAGTATTGACGATGTGCTCAAAACACTAAAACTGACAATGGGGTTTGATTACCGAAAGGATAATTCCCTGGTTTATATATTTTAAAAACAATTCCTGCGTATGAAACGAGTCTGAAAAAAACAAAGCGGAAAATGTTGAGACCATTCTCCGCTCAATGGACAAAACTGCTGAAAGCAATATTTATCACACTTAAATGAACCTGCAATATATGATAAAAAAGGATTGCACGGGCCGTGTCGTTTTCGTTACGGTCGTAAAATATATCATCATAATGAAGCTTGCTGTTTTTATTCTTTTTATTTCAGCTTTTCAGGCAATGGCGCTGGGAGGTGCTTCCCAAAGCCGGATCAACCTGGATATAAAGGATGCCTCGATCATAGAGGTGCTGAAAAAGATCGAATCCCACTATGAGTATCGTTTTGGGTATACCAATGAAATCGGGCTTAACCGGCAGCGTATCAATGTATATGCAAAACGGGCAACCATTGATTATGTAATGGAGCAACTTTTACAGCATACCTCGTTTTCGTACAAAAAGATCAACCGGGGGCTGTATGTGATCATCGGCAGCCAGCAGGTGCTGGATTCGATTGTGCCAGTAAAGGGCCAGGTTACGGATGAAAGGGGAACGCCGCTGGCCGGGGCCAATATTGTTGAAAAGGGCACACTGAACGGGACCACCACCGACGAAGAGGGCAGTTTTTCCCTGGAAATTAAGGATGAGCATGCGGTGTTGCTGGTTACAAGGGTGGGCTATTCCGACCTGGAGCTTCCGGTACAAAAACTGACCGCAGGCCCGATTATATTAACGCAAATCGAAAACCAGCTGGATGAAGTGGTGGTGGTGGGCTACGGCACACAACGAAAGCGGGACCTTACCGGCGCCCTGGCGTCTGTAGAGTCCAAAGATATTAACAGGGCCAACCCCGTGCTGGCAGCCAAGGCCCTGCAGGGGCAGGTGGCCGGGGCTACCGTTACCAAGGCCAGCAACCGGCCGGGTGCTCCTTACAGTATTACGATAAGAGGGGAAAATACCATCAATAACTCCACACAACCCCTGGTGGTTATCGACGGGCTGATGGGAGGAGATCTGAATACGCTGAACCCCAATGATATCCAGTCCATGGAGATCCTTAAGGATGCATCCTCCACCTCCATATATGGTGCCCGGGGCGCCAATGGCGTGGTGATCGTAACCACAAAAAAAGGACTTTCCGGAAAACCCAGGGTCGCGTATGATGCCTATGTGGGCGTAAAGAAGATCGCCCATGTTCCCAAAATGATGGATGTTGCGCAGTTCTATAAACTGGTCTTTACAGACCGCGTGGCGGCCGGGCTTACCGGAGTGGTGTTCACCACTGCGGAAACGGAAAATATCGAAGCCAACAGGACCACGGACTGGGTAGATCTCATTACACAAAATGGATTGCAAACCAGTCATAACCTCAGTGTGCTGGGGGGAAGCGACCGTACTACTTACCGGTTCTCCGGCGGTTATCTGAATGAAGAGGGCAATGTTAAACATACCGGGTATAAACGGTACAGCCTCAATGCGGGTCTGGATAGCAAGGTCGGCGGGCATGTAAAGATCGGCTTTACCTCCTATGTAACCTATGCCGACCAGGAGTGGGGGTCTATGGAATCGCTGCGGGGAGCCTTCCGGGCACGTCCTACCGGTACGGCCTATTACAAAGATTTGAGCAATCCCAGTCAGAACGGGGATCTGGACTACAACGGGCTGGCCATCTGGATGGGCATCAACGACAAACAGGTGCCCAATCCCATTGCGGATATCGACCCGCTGAACTCAAGGCTGAATACGACCACACTTACGGTTTTGGCCAATGGGTATGTGGAAGTAGCGATTGCAAAAGGGCTTTCCTTCCGCAGTTCGCTTTCCAGCTCATACAGCAATGCAAAAACCGGAGACTGGCGGGGCACCTGGTCAAAATCGCAGATCGGCAATAAACCGCGGGCGCAGTTAGATACCCGGGGTATGCTCAATTATACCATTGATAATATCCTTAACTATAACCGCAGCTTCGGGAAGCATTCACTGGCGGTAACCGGTTTGCAAAGTGCGTTCCTTCAAAAAGATGAAACAACCAGCATTGCCGTTAAGGACCTACCCTTCAATTCTTATTGGTATGCCCTCAATACCGGCACGGTTACTGCGCAAAGCAGCAACCTGGTAAAGCGTACCCTGCAGTCCTTTATGGGCAGGATCAATTATACCTATAACGACAAATACTTATTAACGGTTACCGGCCGTTCAGACGGGGCCTCACAACTGGCCGAGGGCAATAAATGGGCGTTCTTTCCTTCGGTAGCGCTGGGCTGGCGGTTAAGCGAGGAGCAATTCATAGAGCAAATGAACCTCTTCTCCAACCTTAAGCTCAGGATCAGTTATGGCGAAGTGGGCAACTCCACCGTGGCACCATACAGCACACAGGCAGGGGTGTTGAATACCGGTTACGATTTTGATGGTACGGCAGCCTATGGCTTTGCCCCGGCCAATCTGGGTAATAAGGGCCTCAAATGGGAGCGGAGCAAAGAGCTGAACCTGGGAGTCGATCTCGGGCTGTTAAAAAACCGCATCACCTCCACGATCGAGATATATAAAAGAAATACCGTGGACCTGATCCTGAATCAGAAAATACCCGCGGTATCCGGGTTCACACAGGTGGTGGCCAATGTGGGTAAAATTGAGAACAAGGGGATCGAGATCACATTGAATACCGTAAACATTGCAAAAACCCATTTTGGATGGAACAGCACGGTGAATTTTACCAGGAATAACAACAAACTGCTGGAGCTTTATGGAGGCGATCAAACGGTAGACAAGGGCAACAAGCTGTTTGTAGGCTATCCCATACGGTCAAACTTTGATTATGAATTTGCCGGTATCTGGCAGCTTGCCGATTCGGTGCTGGCCAAAAGCTACGGGCAGGTGCCGGGTGCAGTGCGGGTAACAGATCAGAACAATGATGGCAAGATCTCATCCTCCAATGATATCGACGACCGCAAGGTGCTGGGCACGCAGTTACCCAACTGGCTGCTGGGTGTTACGAACCGGTTTAATTATAAAAATGTGGACCTGTCTTTTTTCCTGTATTACCGCAACGGGGTGCAATACAGCAATGCTACGCTTTCGGGTACCTTTGGTCAGCTGGCCAGCCGCTACAATTCCCTGGCTTCGCTGGATTACTGGACAAAAGACAACCCCTCCAATACCTATTTTTCGCCCTATGTGGCCAACCCTTACCGGAGCGCGATCAATTACCAGGATGCCAGTTTCCTGAGGGTGTCGGACATTACCCTGGGGTATACATTTTCACGGAGCCGGTTAAACCGGTATAAGATCGCCAATGCGCGGATCTATGCCCAGGTATCCAATCCCTTCATTTTTACAAAGTATACAGGGTTCGATCCCGAGTTTAACTCTGCCATTTACCAGGATGATGTGCCTTCAACCATTTACACACTGGGCGTAAACATCAGTTTCTAACTTAAATTAATTGAAACGAGCATGAAGTCAAGATTCAACTTAATATATAAAGCGGCGGCCGTCCTTTTCATTTTACAGGTGGCGGCCGGATGCAAAAAATCCTTTCTGGATGAAACACCCGTATCCACATTGACCACGGATGTCTATTACAAAACAGAAGCCGGATTTGAGGACCTGGTAAAGTCCTGCTATCCCTTGCTCAGGAACATTTACCAGGCCCGGGCGCTGGCATTGCTGGGTACCGATCTTTTTACACCCAACGGGTACAACGATCCGAAGTTTGCAACCACGCCTGCCAATGCCGGGTCATTGAATCAATACGATGCCGGGCTCAATGGCTCGCTGGAAGAAGTGCGGGTGTTATGGACACTTTTATATGCAGAGCTGGGCCGTGTCAATACCGCGATCAGCCGGGCGGATGCGGTTGCAGGCATGAACGAAACCTTAAAAACGACAAGAGTTTCGGAAGCCCGGTTCCTGAGGGCACTGGTGTTGTTTTACCTGGTACAACAATGGGGCGATGTGCCCATGCCGCTGACGGAAACCCAAAGCGCCAGCAAGGAAGCGAAAAGGATAGCCGCTGCCGATGTTTACAAGCAGATCATTGCCGATCTGCTGGAGGCCGAAGCCAAACTTCCGGCTGTGGCATCCAACTACGGGCGCATTACAAAAGGGGCCGCTCAGTTCCTGTTGTCAAAAGTATATCTGACACGCGGGTGGAACTTTAATAATACACTGGGTGGATCCGATGCCGATTTTACCGCCGCATTACAGTATGCGGATAAAGTGATCGATACCTACCCGCTGGCGGCCAGTTACAGCGACCTGTTTCCCAAACGCTCAGAAAACCCCTTGCAGCAATATACCGGTGCGCAGAATGATAAGAATGCAGAAATCATTTTTTCCATACAGTACAATGCTGATGTATTAACCAACAAGACCGATCCGGCATTTACCCAGGATGTGGCAGGCGGTAATAACCTGCATTCTGTCTTTGGAGGAGCATCAGGACCCGAAAATTTTCCGGGTTCAAAAGGCCGCACCGGTGATTATAACCGCTACCAGTCCGTTTATCCGCTGGGGCCGGCTATTTACAGGCTCTATGATCCGCAAAATGACAGCCGTTATGATCATAATTTCCTGGAAGTGGGTTATGCATTAACAGCTGTAGCCGGATTTAAACCGCTTCCCCAGGTAAACCCCAATCTTAAGATCGATATTAAGGCGGGGGATACGGTAGTCTATTACCGGCCCTGGAACCAGCCGGCCACCACAGCAGATGAACGGGGCATTGATGTGGGCGGCACCCGTAAATATTCCGTTATTAATGGTGACGAATGGGGCGGCGGGTATAATATGGTCAATGGTGTGGCTGCCAGCGGTTTTCCTTCCGGGGAGCCCGTCATGTGGAAGTTCTGGCAGCCGAATATCCCCTATGGCGATGCATACGGTACATTTAATGAATGCGTGTTCCGCGCTGCCGAAGCGTACCTGATTGCCGCTGAAGCCATAGTGAAAGGAGCCAAGGGCGGCAAATTGGGCACGGCCGATGTGTATTATAATAAAGTATTGGACCGTGCACTCGCAGGCCGGGCCGGTACCAATCCTGAGCGTGCAAAATTTCCGGAGAACATCAAATCGCTGGAGTCGGTTCCTTACCGGGCTACCGCAGCCAATATAACGGTGGATCTGATCCTGGATGAGCGGGCCCGCGAGCTGTTGGGCGAGTATGACCGTTGGTTCGATCTGAAAAGAACCGGCAAGCTCATCGAACGGGTCTTAAAATACAACCCCTGGGCCGCAAAAAGCAATACGATCAAAGAGTTTCACTATTTAAGGCCCATTCCTCAAAGTGAGATCGATCTGTCCAGCCCGTCCATGGAGCAGAACGCCGGTTATTGATCCGGCAGAAAAGGGCCCCGCCATTGCCATTAGGGGTGCGGTTGTCCTTTTCTGTTCGTTAAAATGTACAACGCTTTTTCTCATTGAAGTTGTTTAAACAACTTCATTATAAAAACATACGTGCCGGAACTACCGGTCGCAATCTTACGGGGTTCAGCATTGCCATTGCAGGATCATTTTTAAAAAAGCAGGCGGGTGCCGGTTTCTTTAATGGTTGCACTATTCAAACACATCGCAACATGTATTTTAAAAGCGCATTTTTATTTCTGGTTTCTTTATGGATCAATAAGGGCGTTTTAGCGCAGCCTGCCGGCAAACAGGCGCAGCTTCCCGCAGACCTGGTGGCGCCGATGGTGGATGCAGCCAACTCCCGGTTCTTTTATTTTAATGCGGCTACAAGACCCTTTGGTATGGTAAACCTGAGTCCGGATATGGAGCTGGACGGCACCTGGAACTCAGGCTACCGTTACAACGAAGATACCATCAGGGCGTTTAGTCATATCCACTGCTGGGAAATGTCCGGTATACCGGTGTTGCCGGTTACGGGTGCTTTTAAAGGGCATTTAGGTCCTGCTGCCTATGGCTCTTTTTACAGTCATAAGGATGAGGTAGCCAAACCTGGTTATCATAAAGTGGTATTAAAGGATTACGGCATCACGGCAGAACTCACCACTACCACAAGGGTAGGTTTTCACCGGTACCGGTTCCCCGCAGCCTCGCCGGCCCATATATTGTTTGATTTTACCACCGTGCTCGGATCCGCCGGCACCCAAACGGCCCGGGTTACACAAACCAGCCGGCATTCCATGGAGGGAGCGGTAACCATGGCGGCAACGGTACGCCGGCCCAAACCCATTACTGTTTTTTTTGTAGTGGATTTTGATAAGGATTTTGAAACCTTTGGCGGCTGGCAAAATGGTAAGATACTGCCGCCGCAGCAAACAGTAGCAGGCGCGCATACCGGTGTCTTTGTAAGCTTCAAGACCAGGGCGGGCGAGGTACGCAAAATGAAAGTGGCCATTTCCTATGTGAGTACGGATGAGGCCCGGCGGAATCTGCAGGCAGAACTGCCCCACTGGGATTTTGACCGGGTGGTAAAAGAGTCGGCCAGTGAATGGAATGCGTGGCTGGGGCGTATTGAGGTAGAGGGGGGCAGCTTAACAGACCGGCGCCGGTTTTACACGGATCTTTTTCATGCCCTGCAGGGGCGCCGGATCGTAAGCGATGTAAGCGGTACCTATATTGATAATACCGGCCCTCAGCCGGTTGCCCGGCAAATACCGCTGGACGCCGGCGGAGAGCCGCTGTTCCGGGAGTACAATTCTGATTCGTTCTGGGGGGCACAATGGTCCCTCAACACCCTCTGGCACCTGGTATACCCGGAGGTGACCGAATCGTTCATCAATGCCTTCCTGGAGATGTATAAGAACGGGGGATTGATTCCCCGCGGCCCTTCGGGCGGTAATTACACCTATGTAATGACGGGAGCCGCGGTTACCCCTTTTATTGTAAGCGCTTATATGAAAGGCATTCGGGGGTTCGATGTTCAAAAGGCCTATGAGGGCATGCGCAAGGATCATTTCCCCGGGGGTATGATGAGCAAGGCGGGGTATGAGCATACTACATTTAAAGGCGGTGGCATTGAGGAATACATCCGGCTGGGTTATGTGCCCTATCCGCTTTCTGCCATCAAATATGGGTATCACCAGGATGGTACGGCCCAAACCCTCGAGTATGCATACCAGGACTATGCGCTGTCGCAGATGGCAAAGGCGCTGGGTAAGCAGGAGGACTACCGGCTGTTCAGCAAAAGGGCGCTGAATTATAAGAACGTATTTAATAAAGACATCGGGTGGATGTGGACAAAGGATCATGCGGGCAACTGGAACCAGCCGGTAGATGTGCTGCAATATGAGCATGGGTTTGTGGAGGGCAACGCGGCACAGTATACCTGGTTTGTACCCCAGGATGTAAAAGGGCTTATTGAACTGATCGGCGGGCGGGATGCCTTCACCGGCAAATTGAACCGGTCCTTTACCGAGGCCCGTAAGCATGGCTTTGTATCCGGAAAATCGGAAAATCCGAAAGACCAGGAGCTCAACCGGAGGGTGTATATCAATTACGGCAATCAGCCCTGTATGCAAACCCCCTTCCTGTTCAACTATGCCGGTAAACCCTGGCTTACCCAATACTGGACGCGGCTGCTCATCGATTCCGTTTACAGTGGTATTTCGCCGCAAAAGGGATATAGCGGCGATGAGGACCAGGGCCTTATGGGTGCCCTGGCGGTGCTGATGAAAACCGGGCTGTTTGCCACTAATGGCGGCACTTCAGAAAAACCGTTTTATGAAATTACCAGCCCGTTGTTCCGAAAGATCACCATTCATTTAAACCCGCACTATTATAAGGGTAAAACCTTTGTGATACGGGCAATAAACAACAATGATCAAAACCGGTATATCCGGTCGGCGACGCTGAACGGCAAGGCATTGAACCAGCCCTGGTTTTACCACGAGACCCTGGTAAACGGCGGTGAGCTGACCCTGCAAATGGGCGCGCAGCCCAATAAGCAATGGGGCAGCAGACCGGGGCAGGCCCCGCCCTCCCTCTCCTCCCAGACCGTCGAAGAATAAATTTTTAAACAATGATGTTCCGTCCAAAAAAAGAACCGTTCCTGTTGCGTCTGAGGTCTTGCTGCTTGCTGGCCGTTTATTTGCTGGCAACCGGTAATGCGGCCTTAAGGGCACAATCGCAACCGCCCTTACCCAATATCGTATACATTTTAGCAGATGACCTGGGCTATGGGGATATTCAATGTTACAACGCACAGGCGCAGGTTCGTACGCCCCATATAGACGGACTGGCCGCACAGGGCATGCGTTTTTCGGATGCACACACCACTTCATCGGTATGTACGCCCTCCCGTTACTCCATCCTTACCGGCCGGTATCCCTGGCGCAGCCGGCTTCCGGTTGGCGTGCTGCGGGGATATAGCAGAACATTGATCGAGGCTGGATTGCCCACCGTAGCCATGCTGCTGAAAACAAAAGCCTATCATACCGGGGTGGTGGGTAAATGGCACCTGGGGCTGGACTGGGTGCTCAAAGAGGCGTTCGGGGATTCGGTGAGCCCCGCCTTTAACAGGGATCAGCTTTATGGCATCACCAGTGAAATGAACCCGGATCAGATCGATTTTACAAAAGCACCGGTTCGCGGTCCGCGCACCCAGGGTTTTGATTATTCGTTTATACTGCCCGCATCGCTGGATATGCCGCCCTATTGCTACCTGGAAAATGATCGTTTAACAGAAGGCCTGACGGCCTATACGCCGGGCAACAAACCGGATACGGGTTATACCGGTGCCTTCTGGAGGGCAGGCCTGCAAAGCCCTTCTTTTGATTTTTATAAGGTGTTACCCATATTTACCGGTAAAGCGGTGCATTTCATCCGGGAGCGATCGCGCTCCGGCCAACCTTTCTTTTTGTATTTCCCCATGCCGGCCCCGCATACTCCCTGGATGCCGGAGAGGGCGCACCGGGGCAGGTCGGGAGCCGGCGACTATGGCGATTATATACAGGAAGTAGATGCGATGGTGGGCCGCATACTGGCCGTGCTGGACAGTACCGGCCTGGCACAAAATACATTGGTGGTCTTTACCAGTGATAACGGCCCTTACTGGCGCGGGAATTTTGTAAAAAAATACAATCACCGGGCGGCCGGCCCTTACCGGGGTATGAAGGGCGATGCTTTTGAAGGCGGGCACCGGGTGCCCTTTATAGTGCGTTACCCGGCGCGTGTAAGACCGGGCACGGTTAGTAAGGCCACCATCACCCTGGCCAGCCTGATGGCAACCTGTGCAGATCTTACCGGCGCGCATGATCCGGCATTTGAAACGGAAGACAGTTACTCCATTGCACCCGTGCTGCTCGGACAATCGGATACGGTGGCCGTGCAACCGGCAATCGTTAATATTTCTTCCAAAGGTTTTTACGATATCCGCAAGGGGCCCTGGAAGCTCATTGCGGGCCTGGGCTCCGGCGGCTTTTCTATTCCGTCCATTATAAAAGAAACCGCCGGTCTGCCGGCCGGCCAGCTCTACAACCTGGAAACGGATATCGGCGAAATACAAAATGTATATGAGCGCTATCCTCAAAAAGTAAAGGAACTATCCGCCTTGCTGGAACAGATCAAAGCAGCGCCGACGGGAAAGCGTTTCCGGTAAGGATACAAATAAAAGAAGCGCTGTACCTGAACAGGGACAAAGCAAAAACGCAAACATGAAAAGAAAATTATTATTGTTGGCAGCACTGGCAGGGGTACTTTCCTTAAAAGGCCAGGTAACCGGGGAGCCGATCACCGCCTATGGGGCAATTGCCGACGGGCAAACCAACAACGCAGCAGCCATTCAGCAACTGATCGATAAGGTATCGGCCGGCGGTGGTGGCAGGGTAAGGGTGCCTCCGGGAAATTTCATGTCGGGGCCCCTGTATCTCAAATCCGGTGTGGAGCTGCACCTGGAGCCGGGTGCGCGGTTGCTGGCCTCTACCCGTCATGCCGATTATGGAGACCGGCCCGGCCGGGCAGCCGCTTTTATAGCTGCCAGGGATCAAACCGGTATTTCCATTACCGGCAACGGTGTTATCGACGGGCAGGGGCAGGAGCTGATGCTGGACCTGTTTAAACGGCTGCGGAGCGGGGAGGTGAAACAGGATTCTGTCTGGCGGTATAAACGCCCGGAGGGAAGACCGCTGCTGCTCACATTTACGGGCTGCAGCAAGGTAAAGGTAACCGGTGTTACCCTTAAGAATTCGGCAGACTGGGTACAGGATTACCGGGAATGCAACGGCGTAACGATCGATGGCATTACCGTGCAAAGCACTGCATACTGGAACAATGACGGTATTGATATTACCGACTCAAAGAACGTAACCATTACAAACTGCTTTATTAATGCATCGGATGATGCGCTTTGTTTTAAATCGGAAAATCCGGGAAGCTCCTGTGAGAACATTGTTGTGGAAAATTGTACCCTCAGGTCCAGCGCCAGCGGCTTAAAATTCGGCACCCGCAGCGATGGCGGGTTTAAGAACATTAAGGTCCGCAATCTTACGATCTTTGATACCTACCGCTCTGCCATTGCACTGGAGTCGGTAGATGGCGGGCGTCTGGAGCAGATCGACATCCGGGATGTATATGCAAAAAATACCGGCAATGCCATTTTTATCCGCCGCGGGCACCGCAATCAGCAGGGAGCTGTAGGTACGCTAAAGGGGATTTATATTGCCAATGTAAAAGTGGAGACGCCCTTGTTAAAACCGGACCAGGGGTATCCTGTTGAGGGGCCGCCGGATCACCTGCGCCCGGGTTTTGACCGGATGCCGGCACGCCCTTCCAGCTTTCATATTTATGGTCATCCGTTCCTACCCTATAACCTGGTTCCTTCATCCATCGTAGGCTTGCCGGGCTACCCGGTAGAGGATGTGACGCTCGAGAATATTGAGATCAGTTATGGCGGCCGGGCCCGAAAAGAAATTGCACACATCCCGCTGGATAAGATCACCACGGTTCCGGAAAACCCGGCCAATTACCCGGAGTTTTCCATGTTTGGAGAGCTGCCCAGCTGGGGCTTTTACATACGGCATGCCACCGGTATAAAAATGATCAATGTAACGCTGCGGTATGTGGAGGATGATTTTCGGCCGGCCATGGTCGTGGATGATGTAAAAGGCATCAGCCTGGTAAATGTAAAGATCCCAACCGTAAAAGAACTGCCGGTGATACAGTTAAACAACACAACCGGGTATACCGCGCAGGGACTTGAGCTGCCGGTAACCGGCAACAAAACGATTTTAACAACCAACTACCGGTAACATGCAGGGGGTAAAAACAGGAATGAACAGGATATGCAGGGGCATCACCGTTTTATCCGTTTGTCTGTTGATTAACGGCAACCTCTTGCTGGCACAGGGTACCCGCAGGGTATGGATGGATGAGCTGGATATCCGCCGTTTTTCTGAAGGCATCCCCGCCATACTGGCAAAGGCTTCGGGATCCGGTACGCCCATGCGTATACAGGGCACTGCTTATGGCCGCGGGGTAGGGGTCGCTTCCACCAGCGTGTTAACATTTTTGCTGAACGGGAATGCCACGGCTTTTTCGGCCCTGGTGGGGGTTGATGACAGCGGCCGGGAGGATGTGCCCTTCGGGTTTTATGTGATCGGCGACCGTAAGGTCCTTTTTGAGAGCAGCGAAATGCGGCGGGGAGATATGCCTGAAAAGGTAGCAGTGAACCTGACCGGTGTGCAACGCCTGGGACTGCTGGTAACGGTTGAGCCGGGTATTATCCGGGCCTATTCCAATTGGGCCGACGCCGCATTTACGATGAAGGGTACCCATGTTCCCCAAACGATCCCTAATACCGGTAAAAAAATAATACTAACGCCACCGCCCGGTAAAAAACCGCGGATCAATTCCCCCGCGGTATTTGGCGCCACACCGGGCAACCCGTTCTTATATACCGTTGCGGCAACCGGCGTACGGCCGGTGGTATTTGCTGCCCGTCATCTGCCCGCGGGGCTAAGCATCGATCAGCACACGGGCATCATATCCGGCCGCGTAGCCGCAAGGGGCCATTATGCGGTAACACTGAGCGCCACAAATGCATACGGGCAGGCCACCAAACAGCTCGTCATAAAAATAGGAGATACCATTGCGTTAACACCACCCATTGGCTGGAACGGCTGGAACTCCTGGGCCCGGGACATAGACCAGGATAAGGTACTGGCTTCAGCTGCGGCCCTGGTAAAAACCGGACTGGCACAACACGGCTGGAGCTATATCAATATCGATGATGCCTGGCAGGGGCAGCGGGGTGGCGTGGCGCACGCCCTGCAGCCCAATGAAAAATTTCCGGCCTTTAAAAAAATGGCAGACTCCATTCATGCAATGGGGTTAAAACTGGGGGTGTACTCCACACCCTGGATCACCAGCTACGCCGGTTTTGCAGGCGGTTCTTCCGATCTTGAAAATGGTTTTTTCCCGGATTCCGTACGCGATAATAAACGGGCATTCCGCTACATTGGTAAATACCGTTTTGAAAAAGAAGACGCCCGGCAAATGGCGCAATGGGGGGTAGATTATTTGAAATACGACTGGCGTATCGATGTGGCGTCTGCCGCACGGATGCACCAGGCGTTAAGAAATTGCGGCCGCGATATTTTTTACAGCATTTCCAATTCTGCTCCCTTCAGTGAGGTTGCAAACTGGACGCGGCTCACCAACAGCTGGCGAACCGGGCCGGATATCCGGGACAGCTGGCTCAGCCTGTATATAAGTGCCTTCACCCTCAGCAAATGGATGCCCTATAGCGGGCCTGGTCACTGGAACGATCCGGATATGATGGTATTGGGGCAGGTTACCATGGGCAGTCCCCTGCATGCAACCCGGCTTACAGCGGATGAGCAGTACAGCCATGTAAGCATCTTTAGCCTGCTGGCGGCGCCCCTGCTGATCGGTTGCCCCGTTGATCAGCTGGATGCTTTTACATTGAGCCTGTTAACCAATGATGAGGTCATTGCCATTAACCAGGATCCTGCTGGTATAGCCGCCCGGCTGGTGCTGGAACAAAACGGGGTACAGGTATGGCTGAAGCCGTTGCAGAACGGCGCCTTTGCCATCGGTTTATTCAATACGGATGATTATGCAAAAACCCCGCAATCCTATTTCCGCTGGGGCGATGAAAAGGCGGTGTTCTGTACGCTCCATCTGGAAAAGATCGGGCTAAAAGGCCGGTACAGGGTGCGGGATGCATGGCGGCAAAAGGATATGGGCATATCCACAGGCCTTGTAAAAGCCCGTATCCGGCATCATGGCGTGGCCCTGCTTTGCCTTAGCCCGGTAACGGAATAAGGACTGGTCCTGTTCCCGGTCAGTTCAGGAACGGGGAAAAGATTGGTGAACGGTTTAACAAAAATGATATGAAGTCGGACAGAAGAAAATTTATCAAAGACCTGTCTGCAGGTTCTGCAGCAATGGTCATCGGTATTGGCCACAAAGAGTTGCTGCCGCCGGTTGTGCCCGCAGGCCCGTTTATGGCAACGGGTATCAAGATAGGGGAGGTAAGTGCCGCGGAGGCCATCATCTGGACCCGGTTAACCAGGCGGCCGGAGCGGGTGCCGGATGATGCCCCACGGCCGGTGATCCTGTATAAGGATGATCATACCGGTAAATTTAAGCCCAAAGAAAAGGGTGAAAGCCGGCCCGACAGGGAACCAAAAGTACTTTATCCCGCCGGCGCCAATGTGCATACCATAGCCGGCGCCACACCCCCTGTTGCCGGCCAGGTACGCGTGTTGTGGAGGGAGCAGGGCGGCAGCAGCTGGCAGGCCGCCCCCTGGGAGAACGTTACAACCGGTAATGATGCCACCCGTCAGTTTACATTAAAAGGGCTGCGCCCCGGCACCCGCTACGAGGTGAAGGCAGAAAGCCGCTTTAAGAGCAGCGCACGGGTTGCGGCAACCGTACAGGGCAGTTTTAGAACAGCGCCGGCAGCGCAGAAGCCGCAGAACATAAAATTTGTAGTGGTCACCTGCCAGGAGTATCATCACCGGGATGATGGCAGCAATGGGTTCAGGATCTACGGATCCATGCTAAAGAGCCGCCCGGATTTTTTTGTGCATACCGGTGATGTGGTGTATTACGATCAGGAGGCAAAGGATATAGACCTGGCCCGCTGGCACTGGCAGCGTCTTTACAGCTTTCCCGCACTGGTGGCTTTTCACCGGCAGGTAGGCAGTTATTTTATGAAAGATGATCATGATACCTGGATGAATGATTGCTACCCCGGCATGCAGACCCGCTTTATGGGCCGGTTTACGTTTGAGCAGGGGCAGCAGGTGTTCCGGGAGCAGGTGCCCATGGCCCCCAGGCCCTACCGTACCTATCGCTGGGGTAAGAGTTTGCAGATCTGGCTGGTGGAGGTGCGGGACTTCAGAAGCCCCAACCGGATGCCGGACGGGCCGGATAAAACGATCTGGGGGGCGGAGCAGATCGATTGGTTTAAAAGATCGGTACAGGCCTCGGATGCCCCCGTTAAAATCCTCATTAGCCCCACACCGGTGGTGGGGCCGGACCGGCCGCAAAAAGTAGACAATCATGCCAACAGGGTATTTGAGCACGAAGGAGAGATGCTGCGCCGGTTTATAGCGCAGCAGGGTATGTATGTAATAAACGGCGACCGGCACTGGCAGTATGCATCCAAAGATGATGAAACGGGACTTTTGGAATTTGGCTGCGGACCGGTAAGCACAGAACATGCAGGAGGATGGAACCCGGCGGATCGTAAGCCGGAGCATCTGTACGTAAATGTGATCGGCGGCTACCTGGAAGTGAATGTTGAACATGTTCAGGACCAGCCCCGGGTCCGGTTTACGCACAGGGGCGTCACCGGCAATACCCTCTTTGAATATACACCACAGGGTTAAACGCAAACAATAACGATCTATAAATACAGCACGGCTGTTTCAATCTTAAACAAGTATACGATGAAAAGAAAAGCATTTATTAAAACCGGCTCCGCCGCACTTGCGGCCATGGTGCTGCCGGCTTACGTACTGGGTAGGCCCTTTGGCTATACAGCACCCAGCGATAAAATAAACCTGGCCTGTTGCGGTATTGGCAACCGTGGTGCAGATGTGGCCAGGTCCCTGCATAAAACCGGCCTGGCCAATGTAGTGGCTATATGCGATGTGGATATGGGTGCCCCGCATACGCAGGAGATCATGCAGCTGTTTCCCACCGCAAAGCGGTTCAAGGATTTCCGGGAGCTGTTTGATAAAATGGGGAAAGAGTTTGATGCGGTATCCGTTGGGGTTCCGGACTTTTCGCATTTTCCCATTGCCATGCTGGCCATGAACCAGGGCAAGCATGTGTATGTAGAAAAACCGATGGCGCATACCTTCCGGGAAGTGGAGCTGATGATGCAGGCCGAAAAAAAATATAAGGTCAGCTGCCAGATGGGCAACCAGGGCCACTCGGAGGAGGGGTATTTTCAGTTTAAAGCGTGGACGGAGGCCGGCATTATAAAAGATGTAACGGCCATCACCGCTTTTATGAACAATCATCGCCGCTGGCATGGCCTCTCTGTTTCCGGCTACCTGCCGGCACAACCGGTACCCGAAACCCTCGACTGGGATTGCTGGCTGGGAACGGCTGCTTTTAAGGAATACAACAGGGGCTATGTAAATGGCGACTGGCGCTCCTGGTATGAATTTGGCAACGGTGCCCTTGGCGATTGGGGTGCGCATATTATCGACAATGCGCACCAGTTCCTGGAGCTGGGCCTGCCCACCGAGGTAAACCCGGTTAAAATGGAAGGGCACAGCCTCTTCCTGTTTCCCCAGGCATCTACCCTGGTATTTAAGTTTGCCCCGCGCAGGAACATGCCGGCCTGTGAGCTTACCTGGTATGATGGGTACGATAACCGGCCGGAGCTGCCCGCCGGCTTTGGCGATTATGTGCGGGCAAAAAATATACCGCCGCCAACCGCCGGTGCTGTCGAAACCAAGCGCTATCCCGGCAAGATCATTTACGCAAAGGAGCTCACGTTTAAAGGCGGATCGCATGCCGCCCCGCTTGAGATCTTTCCGGCGGCAAAAGCTGCGGAAATGGCCCCGCGGCTTCCGGTAGTGCCGCAAAGCCCCTCCAATCATTTTGCCAATTTTTTAAAGGCCTGCAAGGGGGAGGAAACCTGCCGTTCTTCCTTTGAGGTGGCGGGTCCTTTATGCCAGGTTATGGCCCTGGGCGTGCTGGCCCAGCGCCTGAATACAAAACTGGTCTTTGATCCCAGGCAAAAGAAAATAACCAATAGCAGGGCCGGCAATGAGCTGCTGGCAGGCCCCCCGCCCCGCAAAGGCTGGGAGCAGTTCTATAAAATGTAGGGCCTGCGCCATGGATAACGCAATAAAAAAAATACTAAAACAGGATCAATGATTTTAAAAACAAGATCAGCTATGAACCGGATAAAGAATTATATATGGCTGTTACTGGTTTGCAGTACAGCGGTAGCCCAGGCCCGGCAAACGGGCTGGAGGCCCCTTTTTGATGGTAAAACCCTTAAGGGCTGGCACCAGCTAAACGGAAAGGCAAAATATGAAGTGCGCAACGGCGCTATTGTGGGCACAACGGTTACGGGCGAGCCCAACTCCTTTTTGGTTACAGATGAGGATTATGATGATTTTATCCTCGAGCTGGAATTAAAAGTAGGCGATATGAATTCCGGCATCCAGATCCGGAGCCTGTCCGATCCGGGTAACAACGGCCGGGTGCGGGGCTACCAGGTAGAAGTGGATCCTTCAGACAGGGCCTGGTCCGGCGGTATTTATGATGAGGCCCGCAGGGGCTGGATGTACCAGACAGAAATGAACCCCGCTGCAAAGAAGGCCTTTCACAAAAACGGCTGGAACCGATACCGTATAGAAGCCATCGGGCCGGTGATCCGTACCTGGGTCAATGACGTGCCGGTGGCCTATATGGTGGATGATCTTACACCCCGGGGCTTTATTGCCCTGCAGGTGCACGGGGTAAAGCAGCGGGCCGGTGGCGCCCGGGTGCAATGGCGCAATATCCGCATCCAGACCGGCGCGGCCATGAACCCCAAACCCCTGGACCTTTCGGTGCCGGTGGCCAATTATACCTTAAACACCCTTTCGCCGCTGGAACGGGCACAGGGCTTTAGCTTGTTGTTTAACGGGAAAGACCTTACCGGCTGGCGCGCGGTATTACAGCAAACGCCTCCTCCAAAAGGCTGGGTGGTGGGGGATGGCCTGCTGCACATCCTGCCAAGGGCAGCCGGTGATACGGTTAAGTTTGGCGACCTGCTCACCGCAAAATCGTATAAGGCATTTGAACTGGATTTTGATTTTAAGCTCACCAAAGAGGCCAACTCCGGGGTAAAATATTTTGTAACGGAGTCGGAGCGGTCACAGCGCGCAGGCCTGGGGCTGGAGTACCAGGTACTGGATGATGAAAACCATCCGGATGCCAAACTGGGTATCAACGGCAACCGTACCATGAGCAGTTTGTATGACCTCATTCCGGCTGCCAGGCTGGAGCCGCGTTTTCAAAAGAAACTGGGCGACTGGAATCATGGCAAGATCGTAGTACTCCCCAATAACCATGTGCAGCACTGGCTCAACGGGTTTAAGGTGGTGGAGTATGAGCGTGGCAGCAATGCGTATAAGGAACGGGTGGCACACAGTAAGTTTGCCAACAAGCCGGGTTTTGGCCTTGCGGAGCAGGGGCCTATCCTGTTGCAGGACCACGGCAATTCCGTATACTATAAAAACATCAAGCTCCGGGAACTAAAATAAAAGGAATTGTAGAGGTCCTTGCATTCATGGTTTAATAGTAAGGGGTGCCATGAACTGTTCAGGTTACGCCGCACTAATTGCTTTTGTATTGGGCGTTCTTTACGTTCAGTTTTAAACCTAAGGGACACTATCTTTTATTTCGGCCATATCGCTCTGCGTCCATTATGTTTAACGATGAGCCGCAATGATCACAGGGAAACGGTATCAGGCATTTTTGGAATCCTGCATCACCTGTACTTTTTACGCCTGTTGTATGCAGGTATTTTTTGCCTCAGGCGCAATATATCCTGATAACCTGCGGGGGATGGACGTTACCTGGGTAGGTAATGGATCTGTTCTGTTGCAGAACGAACCGGTTACTGTCTTTTCGATCGAGTATACGAAAGAGGTGAGGTTGAAGTTCGCAGCACCTGCCTTTTTGATTTTGCTCCAAATCCGTCCGGGGACCGTCACAAAAAACCTTGCAGCATTGACTCCTACAAGGTTTCCTGCTCAAAGTTTTGTACCGCGTACGGGAGGATTATAGAACCAGGTCGTTGAAGGCTTTCTGAAATCCTGTAAAATTCCGGATTATCAAATTGACAGTGACGCCGATCGGTGATTTTTGCCGATGAACGAAGTTGCTGTTGGTCAGTGAAGTTATTACAGCCGGAACCGATGCCTTTTAATGACATGCTTCGGATTATAAGGTCAATAATTAAAAAGAGGCCCGTTCTATTAATAAAAATGGATTTTCTATGTGCTCTTTGCTTCTTTGTAATACCATTTCTGCCATTGAAATGCCCATTTGCCTGAAGTCTGGAGTAATCGTAGTTATACCTTCTGCTATAATACTTTTCAGGGGGGTGTCATAATAAGAAATGATTCCCAGATGATGCCCAAGTTGCCAGCGTTTCTTTTTCGCAAAATGGAACAGGCGAACCAGGTCGTTGTCGTCCATAACCATGCAAAGGTCTCCGCGCTGGGGAATAAATTCTTCGGTCTTCTGAACCACAAGCCATTCCTGTTTACTTGCTGCAAAAAAACGTTCAAAGCCTGTTATAACATCATAGTTTCGCATATTGGAGGAGAATAATAGTACCATCCGCTTATAGTGATTCAATCGTTTTTTTACGGAATGAAGGAATTCAAGAATGTCGCCTTCGTAGTTCTGACATACGCAGGGGTAAAGCGTGCCGAATTGTTTTAGCCCCGTGTCCAGGATATAAATATTGCGCTGATCCAGTTGGTTTAAGATCTGCGCTGTCTGTTTGTGAATTTCAGGCATGATCACAAATGTATTGTAGTTGGACGCGTGATTTTGTATCAGTGTCTCAAATACCCTGATGTTATGGTGGTGAAAATATATATCGACGGTTGCCTGGTTTTTTAGTTTGTCGATAAAGGCGTTGTAGAATACTTCGCGGTAGGGATTATAGGTGCTCATTAGTAAGAAAATATTCTTTTTTCCTACCGGTCGTGCATTTGCGATAAAATACCCTTTTCCCGGAACAGAATCGATAATGCCCATGCCTCTCAATTCGTTATAAGCCTTAAAGATCGATCCTCTTGCCACAGAGAACTTTGCCGCAACCGCATTTACAGAAGGGATCAGGTCTCCCTGCGTAAGCGAGCCATTCGAAATGCCCTGCTGCACAGAGGCTACGATCTGCTTATAAATGGGTATTGATAACGTATGGTCGATATAGATTATCCGCTGGTCTTCTTTTTTTGTATCCATAGTCACGGTTACTTATTTTACAAAGTAAAATATATTTCAGCATATTTTTTTGGAGAATATAAAAAGAGTTTTTAATATTGTACTGGTATATACTGGTACATAGTTTTTCAATCAGGCCATATGGTCCGGGATTACCTGAAAAGACAATACTTCTGAGTATATGAAATTTATCAAAATAACAGGCTGCCTTCATGCTGCGGGATCTGGGAAAAATGGCCACCGGAAAGGTGCTTGTTACGATAAATGATGAAGGCAAAAGGTTCCTGCCTTTATCCGGCCATCGATAATGGAACAAACAGGAGTCGCAGATGATGAAGAGGCGCTGCAATAAATGAAAGCCGGTAACGGATACGATATCTTATTGGTAACAATGAACTTAGAATTAAGCACTAAGACGAAGTGGGAAATAATGCAGTATCTGCCAGATTTGCACAAACTAAACCTATATTATATGACCCGCGGATTTCTTCTGATGATCGCATCGTTTTGTTGTATACAGGCGTTTAGCCAGTATGCTCCCGATGATGACTTTGACGGCGATGGCGTTAAGAACAGTATTGATCTTGATGATGACAATGACGGCATCCCTGATGTGGATGAATGCAACCAATCGCATTTTTACTGGTCGGGCACACCAAGTCCGGCCAGCAACCCAGCCGGTGGGCCCTACACTACCACCGGTACCATTAACGGTATTGCCTACACCTATACCTCCTCTGCCCCTGTTTTGGTGTGGAATATGTTTCAGCCTGGAAACTTTCCTGCCGCTTATGGCATACCGCTCAATGCAGTGGGGGTCCGGAATGATGCAGTAACCACCAATACCCTCACCTTTGCGAGCCCGATGCTCAACCCGGTACTTGTATTTGCTTCAATAGGAAGCTCAAGTATAAGAGTTCCGATCCAGTTCAATAATGATTTTGATGTTGTATGGTCAAATGCCGGAGTTATTGTGAACAAAGCGGCCTTGCAAATCAGTGGAGCGGAAGGCAATGCCATCGTACGCTTTAAAGGCTTATTCAGTAGCCTCACTTTTAGCTATCAACGGGCAGAGACCTATGCCACTTTTATGTTTGGCGCCGATTTTCCCGACTGCCCCAATACCGACGGCGATGCCATCCTGCTGAACCAGTTTGATGCAGACAGTGATAATGACGGCTGCCCCGATGCCATTGAAGGCGCCGCCAGTTTTACCATGGCCAGCCTGGATGGCAACCTTCGCCTGACGGGTGGTGTGGATGCCAACGGGGTGCCTCTGGCTGCGGGAGCAGCAGGCCAGCAACCCGGCACGGCTTATATGGCCGGTGTGAATGCCTGCGACCCGGTTGCTTACCCGGTTACAAAAACGGTTACCGGAGCACCCGTAGTCACCAACCTGGCCGACAAACCATTGCAGGGCAGCAGCACTACGGAAACCAGTGGTGCTCAGGTCAGCTGGACGGGGCGTAGCGCCACTATTACCAGTCTGCCAACCAATGGCTTTATACTTACTTATGGCGGGCATACGATCACCCAGGATGATATCGATGCCGGCGGGTACGTGATCACAAACTACGATCCCGCTCTCCTGTCCATCGCACCCGGCCCCGGTACACCGGGAGGCACTACAACAACCAGCTTCAACTATGCCGTTAATGGAACAGCTGTAAGGAGTGCCGACGCTGTATATACGGTTACATTCTCCCAGTCATTGCCGGTAACCTTCGGGCCGGTTAGCGCTGTGTTTAAAAGCAATGATCTGGTAGTGACCTGGACCACCGAAACCGAAACGAACAATGACCATTTTGAAATAGAAGCGTCTGCTGACGGTAGCCATTTTACCAATATCGGCTCGGTACAGTCGCTGTCTCCGGGTGGTAACTCAAAAGAAGCGCTTCATTACCAGTTCAGGAAGACCGTCCCGGCTGACATCGGTCTGGCTTTGGGCATCGGGCTGCTGGCACTTGGCGGCCTGGGTGGCGTTGTAAATCGTAAACGGCGTATGTCCTTTATATTGATTATGTTGTTAGGCAGCGCAGTATTGTATACAGGTTGTGCAAAAAAAGAAACACTGCCTTCCGCTGATGGTAAGCTGTACATACGGGTAGCACAGGTAGATAAGGACGGAAGCCGTTCCTATTCGAAAGTGATCCGGGTGGTAAAGGAATAAAGGTTTTATTACATTAGGCCAACGTTACCTTAACGAGAATAAATCAGGAAGAAATCTGCTGCCAGCTGGTAACAGCGGGTACAAAACCATATAGATGGAGCGCTGTTTTTTAAAAAGGTACATTCAGTCTGAAATAAAAATCGAAATGATCGTTTCAAAATTATCGGCAATGCAAATATTCCCTCAGATCAAACTACGGATACAAGCCCGGTGCAGTATATTGTGGTTTCTGTTACTGCTGCTTCCGGCATCATTTATACGGGCGCAAAGCTGTTTCACCGGCACAGGCGGATGCCAGGATTATTCTAATTTTGGCGTTAATTCTGTTGGCAGGCACGCGGCCGACCTGGAGTATGATAATTTTACCTCCTCCCTGCATACCACCATTGTGCGGGATATTGATGGCAACCTGGTGATATGGGGGCAGGCGGGGTTGTCCAATGGCGGCAATGCACTGATCCCCACAGTCATTAACCAAACCAATTTTCCGGGCCTTACCGGCATACCGCTAAAAGCCGCAACTGGAAGCTGGAATAGCGGTATCAATGCGCAGAACATACTGCTAACCGATGATAATAAGCTGTGGGCCTGGGGAAATACCAACACGGTACTTTCAAGCGATGTAAAGCCAACAGCAGCTTTTGGCTCCTTTAACCTGCCTGCCGGGGTAGCGGCAGCCAATGTAAAAATGATGTTTGTTACCTCTAATACGATCGCATTAACTGCCTGTGATGGTTATGTGTACGTGCTTACACGGGCGGATCAGGCCGTGAGGGGAGATGGCAGTACCGGCCCCGTAACCCTTGCTTCCCGCACTACCTGGGCAAAGGTTCAAAAGAGCACAGGCGGGGACCTTACGGGGGTTGTAGCCACCCGTGGCTGCTCCGCTGCGCTTTTTGCCTTAGATAAAGATGGCAATCTTTGGACATGGGGGTTGACTACCTGGGATGGAATTGCCGCCGCCGCTACCCGAAACCAGGCTACCCCGGTAACCCTTCCCGGGGGCAGCGGCGCCATCAAAATGATTGGTATGACAGGTACATATAACAACGATGTCAATATTGCCAAAGCCAGTTATTATGTATTATACGAAAACGGCAGCCTTTATGCCATGGGGCATAACAATTCCAGGCAATTAGGCGATTGGACTGCTACAAACAGGCCAGCCTGGATACAGCCCCTGTATGCAGCCGGGGGAGCAGCCATGAATGATATTGCCTGGGTATCGCCCAACGAGCATGATTATCAATTGCCATTCACAAGCGTCATCACTACCGGGAACAAGCTATATAACTGGGGACTTGAAAGCGGTTCAGACATGGGAAGGGGTGCAAATAGCAATACCAGCACGGGTGTGGCGGTAGACCCGGGCGCCCCGGCGCAAACTTTTTTTGAAACAGGGGATAACGCAGATATTATTGCCGTGGAAACCGGCGGGCATACCACCATGATATTAAGAAAATGCGAAACTAATTTTGGTTATTTGGGCCATAAAGTATTTGGAAGTATGGGCGATGGCACTGCGGAGAATGGTACCGAACTTAAATTTACATTTGCTACGAAACCCATGCAGGTTTGCGGCGCTCAAACCCTGCCCGTTATCCAAACAGCGCCTTCTGCCCCTGCTAATAATGATGGTAATTATTATATAGGTACCGAGATCCAGTTATCAGGTCAGCCTTCCAATGGCAGCTTTACATTAACCGGCGGTGCCGGTATTGCTACCTTAGCCGGCAATAAATTGATGTTGAAGGACGCCGGTACCGTAACGGTAGCCTACGATGTGGGCGATCTCTGTGGTACAGTTACTAAAACATTCACTGTGATCTCCCAGTCATTACCGGTAACCTTCGGGCCGGTTAGTGCTGTGTTTAAAAACAATGATCTGGTAGTAACCTGGACCACCGAAACCGAAACCGATAACGACCATTTTAATATAGAAGCGTCGGCTGACGGTGCCCATTTTATCAATATCGGTTCGGTACAATCGCTGTCTCCGGGTGGTAATTCAAAAGAAGCGCTTCATTACCAGTTCAGGAAAACCGTTCCGGCTAATATCGGTCTGGCTTTGGGCATCGGGCTGCTGGCACTTGGCGGCCTGGGTGGCGTTGTAAATCGTAAACGGCGTGTGCCCTTTATATTGATTATGCTGTTGGGCAGCGCAATATTTTATGCAGGTTGTGTAAAAAAAGAAACACTGCCTTCCGCTGATGGCAAGCTGTACATACGTGTGGTGCAGGTCGACAAAGACGGTACATCGTCCTGCTCGAAAGTGGTAGCGGCTGTAAACAGGTAGCGTGTATGAAACGGTAGCGCCGCCATGTTGTATATTGAAGTGGATTTTTCAGCAACAAAATATAAAATGAAAATAAGATTCTTCCTGTGCGTTTTATTCGCGTTCCATCTGAACATCTACATGCTGCCGGCTCAGCAATCGATGAATGAGATGTGGGGGCAGTCGCAAGTAAAAGGCAAGAACGGTACAACACGCAGGGCAGCCCTGTTTGATGAGGCCAACTATGCGATGTTTATCCATTGGGGGTTATTCTCTCAGCTTGCCAATGAATGGAAGGGCAAAACCTATTATGGCATTGGCGAGTGGCTGATGAATGAAAATATGGCGAAGATACCCGTTCAGGAATATAAAAAAGTGGTTAAGGATTTTAACCCGGAAGACTTTGACGCTTATGCCATCGCCCGGCTGGCAAAGGATGCCGGTATGAAGTATATTGTGATTACCAGCAAGCACCACGATGGATTTGCGATGTATGATTCAAAGGTCTGCGATTTTAACGTGGTGAAGCAAACGCCTTTCGGACGGGACCCCATGAAGGAACTGTCCAGGGCCTGCAAAGAGCTGGGACTGGGATTCGGCTTCTACTATTCCCATAACCAGGACTGGAGCTGCCCGGGGGGAAATGGTGGTCCTGCAAAAGACGCAGCAGGTAACCCCAAAACCTTTGATGACTACTTCAGGGAAAAATGCCTGCCGCAGGTGGAGGAGATTACAAAGAACTATGGCGATATAGCCCTGGTCTGGTTTGATACACCGGGCGGTATGCCGGAAAAATATGCGCAGCAGCTGGTAGAAACCGTGCACCGGAACCAGCCGGGGGCGCTGGTATCCGGCCGGGTGGGGTATAACCTTGGCGATTACCAGACCCTGGGTGATATGGAAGTGCCGCTTGAAAATATAAAGGGCCTGTGGGAGAGCATAGATGTTACCAATGATTCCTGGGGCTATGCCTGGTATGATGAGAACTGGAAATCGCCAAGGCAGGTGTTAACCAGCCTGGTGGCTACAGTGGCCCGGGGTGGTACTTTTATGCTGAATGTAGGGCCTGATCGTTCCGGCGTAGTACCGGTCCCGGCACAGCAATCGCTGCGGGCCTCCGGTAAATGGATCGCCCGGTACCCGCAGGTTATTTATGGTGCGGGTGCCTCCCCATGGAAGCATGCGCTGCCCTGGGGCGATGTAACCACCCACGGCGGGGAGCTGTACCTGTCGGTATTTAACTGGCCGGCGCAGGGAAAACTGTATGTACCGGGCCTGCTGTCGGAAGTGTCCGGTGTAAGCCTTCTAAGCGGTAGGCAAAAAAAGCTCCGGTTCCGGAAGGAAGGCAACTGGCTGGTGATTGATGTGCCGTTTCTGAGCCCGGACCCATTAGCATCCGTTATAAAACTGATCCCAAAAAATAAGACGCCGCTGCAGGTGGACCCCGCGCAGGCCGTTGACCCGGAAGAAGGTATTGCATTGTCTGCAAAATTTGCGGCGGTTCAGAACGGGGCGGTGAGGAAAAGCCAGTGGATGGAAAAGTTTGGCGAGTGGAAAACGGCCTATGTGGTCAATAACTGGAAAGACAATACCGCTGCAACATGGGAAATAAGCATTAAAGACCCCGGTTACTATGCGGTGAATCTGAAGTACGCTGGCTCCGGCAGGATGGTATGGCGGGTAGGAAACAGCGAGGGCACTTTTATACAGAACCAGCAGGGCGCTGATCATATCTATACCAGTCATCCTATAGGATGGCTGAAGTTTAAACAAGCCGGTAAGCACCGGGTAACCGTGCAGCTGGTGGAAGGTGAGCGGGAGACGGCCAGCTTAACGGAGCTGCAGCTGAAACCGGTAGCTTTTTAAGGGGTTATTTTCGTTTTCTGTTGGGAAGGGCCACTTTTTTTGTTGCGTAAAATGGAGTAATTTGTACACGATGCACGGTCTGGAAATGAAAACCGGGATGGTTTTGAATAAACGATTGTCTTCTTTTGAGGTTTTCTTTAAGGAGCACTACCGTCCGCTTGTTTATTTTGCCGGTAAAATGATTAAAGATGTTGATGCCGCGGAGGATTTGGTGCAGGACGTTTTTATCAGATTTCTTGGCCGGCAGTCAGATTTTGACAAAGAAATTTCAGCCCGGTCTTTTCTTTATATTGCAGTGAGAAATGCTTCATTGAACTATTTAAGACAGGCACAAAATCATAAAAGAATACTGGCTGCAAATGCGATAAAAGAGGCGGAGGAATCTTTTGCGCTTCAAACGATTATCAAATCCGAGGCATTAAATGAGGTGTACAAGGCCATCAATGAGCTGCCGGAAGGGTGCCGGAAGATTTTCAGATTGGGATATCTTGACGGGCTGAGCAATCAGGAAATAGCAGCGCACCTATCCGTTAGCATCAATACCGTTAAAACACAAAAAGCCAGGGCGCTGCAATTATTGCGTCTGAAGATAAGACCGGGATTTTTTTCGCTGTTGACCTTGTTTGCTTAGGAGCCCCCTCTAATTAATTTTTTTAAAAAAAAATCCCATTCCTTTCACCCCGGTGGGTGGGGTTATGTGTTTTAATACAGGAATAGCAATGATGAACAGGTTGGAGGAATCAATAAAATACGGCCGCTTGCTTGGTAAGTACCTTAAAAGGGAATTGACCACCGCAGAACAGGAGGAATTGGACGCATGGATCCGGCAGGATAAGGCGAACAAAGATCTGCTCTTGCAGCTGTCTGATGACCATCGGCTTGCTGAGGAAATAAAACGCTTTGAGGAGCCTGATGCAGCGCTTGCCTGGCAAAAGCTTTTGGGAGCGATGCAGCCAAAGACCAGGATAAAAAGAATGCCATACAGGCGGGTTTGGTCGGTTGTGGCCTGTGTGCTTCTTGCGTTCTCGGTGTTGGCCTGGTGGTACTTTAGCAGTAACAAGACGGAGATACCGGGGAGCATTGCCCGGGAACAGGTTCCTGTTAAAGATGTTATGCCCGGCGGAGAGAAAGCCATCCTTACACTTGGAGATGGTAGCCGTATTGTGCTGGATAGCGCAGCAAATGGTGTACTGGCAGTGCAGGGAGGTGCAACCGTGACGAAATTAAAAACGGGCGAACTGGCTTATGCAGCACATGGGGCAGCACTATCCGCTAATATTTTATACAATACGGTCGCTACTCCAAGGGGGGGGCAATACAGGCTGACATTGCCCGACGGCAGTAAGGTTTGGTTGAATGCGGGATCTTCTATTAAATTCCCATCTACGTTTACAGGCGATAGCAGAACGGTGGAAGTGACTGGTGAAACGTATTTTGAAGTAGCCAAAAACCCGGAGATTCCGTTTCGCGTAACATTTAATACGTCCTGGGGTGGATCCGGTGAAATAGAAGTATTGGGGACACATTTTAATGTAAACGCCTATACAGACGAACCCCTTGTAAATACAACATTGCTTGAGGGGGCTATTAAAATAAAAAGTATGGGGGATTTGAGGAATCTCTCTCCGGGACAACAGGTAAGGGCAGATGCAAAGGGGATGCGGTTATACAGCAATGTAGAACTGGAACAGGTGGTTTCCTGGAAAGATGGTTTTTTTTGGTTTGACAATACAGATATAAGAACATTAATGCGCCAGATCGCCCGGTGGTATGATGTGGAAGTGGTGTTTGACGGGAAGCCCACCACGGATGGTTTTTCCGGTAAAATATCTAAAAGTTTACCACTTACAAAACTGCTGTACATCCTCAAGCTGAATGATATCCGGATTGAGGGCAATGGCAAAAGGGTGATTATAAAATCTTAAAATGGAAAAGAAAAGATGAGCTGATAAAAAAGGCCGGTAGTGGTGGAACACTGCCGGCTGGATGGCTCCCGATTAATAGAAGCTGTTGACGCTATTTTTAACCAAAAACCAGTACAAAGGTATGCATTTAAAATTGCCATGGAGGCCTTTTTTCAAAAGGCAGGGCCTCTCCAAAACGTTACTTGTTATGAAAATGATTGCTTTCTTCCTGCTTGTTGCTTGTATGCAGGTAAGTGCGAATGGTTATTCTCAACGGATAACTATTTCACAGAACAACATTCCCATCAAAAAGTTATTTAAAGAAATTGAGCACCGAACGGGTTACCAGTTTTTTTATAAAGAAAAGCTCTTTAGGCAAGCACCAAAAACCAGTGTCCATATTGTTAACGGAACAGTGGAGCAGGTGCTGGATCAATGTTTCCGGGGGCAGCGGTTGACGTATTCAATTGTTGACAGGGTTGTAGTGATAACAGAAAAAGAGCAGCCCGTAAAAGAACAGGAAGTGCTGATAAGCATAGCCCCGGCGGCCATTAGGGTAACAGGAAAGGTAACAGATGAAAGTGGGAAACCACTGTACGGGGTGTCTGTAATGGTAAGGGGCTCGGGGAAAGGCGTCAGGACGGATACGGATGGCGGATTCAGTATTGAGGCGAATAGGGGAGATGAACTTGAATTTACATTTGTTGGGTATAAGCCGCAGCGGGTAACGGTAGCGGGTAATGCTCCCGTAATGGTTAAACTGGTATTGGAAATAGCGACGGGCAGCGAAGTGATCGTTGTGGGATATGGAACACAGAAAAAGGCAAACACGACCAGCGCCATCACTTCTGTAAATACAGCGGAACTGAATGATCGGAGCCTGACCAAGTTAGGCGCTGCATTACAGGGGATCGCTCCTGGTGTTAATATCCGGCAACAGACCGGCAGGCCGGGATTTAATGCATCAACATTTGATATAAGAGGCGCTTCTCTGGGTACTTTTTCAAGCAATCCTCCTTTGGTCATCATTGATGGAATCGTGGATGACATCAATAATATTAACCCGAATGATGTAGATAAGATATCTGTTTTAAAAGATGCCGCCGCCGCCGCCATTTATGGGTCAAGGGCAACCGGAGGGGTGGTACTTGTAACAACGAAAAGAGGCGTTTCCGGTAGAACCCGGATCAATTATTCTACAATCGTAGGTGTGCAACAGGCGCCTTTTGCCAAATACCGTTTTTTAAATACAGCAGACTGGATGCGGGCGAACAATGAAGCCGCAAAAAATGATGATCCTTCCAGTGCAGATATATATACGGCAGAGCAAATTTCAAAATATGAGCATAGCACGGATCCCCAGTTTCCGGCCACTTCTCAATGGGCGGACTGGATCGCCAAAAGCGCCTTCCAGCAAAACCATAACATTAATGTGGCCGGGGGCACGGATAAATTGAATCTGTATGCGTCAGTGGGCTATACAGGGCAGGACGGGTTTATTCCCAACGATGACTACAAAAGATTAAGCCTTTTGCTGAACACGAATTATAAGCCAGGTTCAAAATTGACAATTGGAACAAATTTTACCTTTCTGAAAGAAGATGTAACAAGACCGGCGACAGGAATTGGGGCGGTAAATGATATTCTGCGTAACTCGCTGATGACACCTCCAACTACACCTTTTTATTTACCCAATGGAGACTACAATAATGCAACGTTATGGGGGAACAACCCGGCAAACGTGGTTGAATATGGAGGAAATGACTTAGGACGCTATTATAAATTTAAAATGGCACTTAATGTTGGCTATGAGTTGATAAAGGACCTTATGATACAATATGGGATATCGACGCGCATTGGTCTTTTCACAGATAATAACATTAATAACAGGATTCCATATAAAAATAATGATGGCACTGTTTATGGTTATAGCCGGGATCAAACGACCGTTTCCGAAGCCTGGACAAAAGACATTTACCTTTCAAATCAATTGACCCTTGAATATAAAAAAGTAATAAGAGATCATTCTTTTGGCGTGTTGGCCGGCGTTACTGCAGAGGACGGACGTGTGGATAATATTGGTGCCAGCGCGCGGGGTTTCGCCACTAACCTGATCCGCGAGATATCGGCAACTACAGGCACGGGAGCCGATATAGCGGGGTCTTCTGATGCTTCCGACTGGGCCCTCGCTTCTGTTATAAGCCGGTTAAATTATTCTTTTAAAGGAAAATATCTGCTTGAGGCTGCATCAAGATACGACGGGTCTTCCCGGTTTTCACCCAGGCAACGATGGGGTTTCTTCCCATCGGTTTCAGCAGGATGGCGTATCAGCAGTGAGCCATTTATGCAGGATATAGCGCTTATTAATGACCTTAAGCTGAGGGCATCCTGGGGGGAGTTGGGAAATCAGGGATCAACCTTGTACCCGTTTGCTCAAACAGTTGATAACAGCGGTACCCTGGCTATCGGTAATGGGCTGGTATCTACGGCTACATTAGGAGGACCTGTTGACCTGAGCCTGACCTGGGAAAAGAAACGGACGGTAAATCTGGGGCTTGAATTTTCAATGCTCTCGAATCGTCTTTCCGGGTCTTTTGACTATTTCTTCGACAAGACCAGGGATATCATCGGGCGGCCGGTTGTGTCATCGGTATATGGCGCTGCTGCACCGATCCGAAATACATTTGTTATAGCGAACCGGGGGTATGAGTTTGTGCTGAATTGGAGAAGCTTTGTAGGCGCACTAAGATACAATATCGGCGTGAACTTATCCGATACCCGGGATAAAGTATTGAGCCTGGGAGGTATTGGCACCACGAACCCCTTATTTAGCAACGGTGTGGGATTGGTTCAGTTGTCTTCAGATGGATATTTACACGAAGGAGAAAGCCGGAACCATTTTTATTTGTACCGGTCTGATGGCTTATTCGTGAATCAGAAAGAGATCGATAGCCATGCATTCATTAGTTCCCTTACCCGTCCGGGTGACATCATTTTCGTTGATGCGAATGGTGATGGCAAACTGACGCCCGACGATAAACGACCGGATAAAAGAACATCGACACCGCATTATATATACGGGCTCACTACTTCTTTCGAGTATAAGAATTTTGATTTAGGGATTGTGGTAAATGGTGTTGGTGAAAGATGGGGGTACAGGAACACCGGAGGCGTGTATTTAACCGGGGTTAGAACAAGCTTGGCCATGTGGCAGGAAAACTATGATAACCGCTGGTCAGCAGCCAATCCGGATAAATGGGCGGATCAGCCACGCTTAACAAATAACAACTGGATCTCAGGAGAATATTCAACACTTTTCAGCGGACCGGTTGAATACCATTTGCGAAACTTCAACTATCTGAGGGTTAAGAGCCTGCAGATCGGGTATACGCTGTCCCCAAATGTGATTGACAGGATAGGCTTAAGCAAGGCACGGATATTTATTACCGGTGAGAATGTACTGACGATAAAGCCAGGCTATAAAGAAGAAATGGACCCGGAGTCTGTAATGACGTACACACCGGAGGGATCTGCATTTTTTGGCGTACCGCGGGTGTTGAGCTTTGGAGTAAATGTAACATTCAAATAATTTCAAAATAATAATATGAGAAAACGAATTTATTTTTTCATTGCGGTTTTGTCGCTGCTTGCGATGAGTTGCAAGAAATATTTAGACAGAACGGATCTGAGTCATTTAACGGTTGATGATTATTTTAAGACGGAGGCGGATATAGATGCATTTGTGAATGGGCTGTATGGGGCGATGGTGCCTGGTTGGGGTAGCCCAAACCTGGATTTTGCCACCGACCTGAATGCACTGAACCCGGCAAGGGGCGATTTTGCAAATACGGATATTTCTCTGGGAACGTTTAGCCCTACTTCATCCAGTATTGCGCAATTTTGGGGTTACGGCGCAATCCGGAATGCCTATGTGTATTTTGATCAGGTAAAAAACGTGCAAATGAGCAATGATAAACTCAATCTGTACAATGGCAGTATGAATTACCTGCTGGCCTATCGTTACTTTGTTATGTTCCGGGCATATGAAAGTGTACCGGTCGTGAATAATGTATTGACGCCCGATGAGGCAGACAGGATTCCGGCTTCCTCAAAAGAGGATGTTTTCTCTGAAGCATTGAAGAGGATAAATGAGGCGATACAACAACTACCTTCATTGAGCCCCGCTGAAAGGGTACGTGGCCGGTTAACGAAGCTTAGTGCGATGACATTAAAAGCCGACATGCTTTTATATGCAGCCTCGCGTTTTAACGGTGCAATTGCGGGCGCAACCTGGCCGGATGCTGCGGATGCAGCAGCAGCAGCCATTGCTGAAGCGGATGACAAAGGGTATGGCCTGGCAGGCAGTTATATCAATCTTTTTACAGGAGCGCATCAGACAGAGGCGGATATCCAGAAAGAGATCATTTTGGAACAGGTGCGGTTGCCTGAGATCGCAACAAATTCTGTTTCAAATTACGACTGGAGTCCGAGAGCGACAGGATTTGGTATAGCCTCTTACCTGGCAACACAAGAGCTGGTAGATATGTATGAATGCACAGATGGTAAGCCGATCAACAAGAGCGTATTATACGATCCTTCCCGGCCTTTTAAGAACAGGGACCCAAGACTTTCCGCGTCCATTTTATTCCCGGGTAATATTGTAAACACGATTGATCCGTCCAAAAACTGGGTGTTTAATTCACTGGACCCTTCGCCTGCCAACAATGATTATATCCTTGCATCTTTTAATCCAAGGGACCGGTCCGTTTCAGGGTATATCAATATCAAGTATTGGGATAAGGATTTAGGCTCGCAAACGATAGGGATGGGCTATACCAGTTTTGTGGTGTACCGGTATGCAGAGCTCTTACTGATGTATGCAGAGGCAAAAAATGAAGCATCCGGACCGGATCTTACGGTTTATAATGCGATCTCGAAAGTACGGCAGCGGTCGGGCATGCCATTGGTAAATGCTTTAAGCCATCCTACCAGGGAAGATGTGCGGGCGCTCATCCGGAATGAAAGAGTCGTTGAGCTACAGGGAGAAGGCAAGCGTTATTGGGATGTGCGTCGCTGGGGTATAGGGGAGCAAGTGCAAAACAAACCGTTTAAATCCATGCATATTTCCAGGTTTAACATAGATGGCTCCTTCAACAGTTACATGGATAAGATTTGGGTAGGTACCAGTTTGACAGATCCTGGTCAGGAAGCATCCTTCACAATCCCTGATGGAAGTACGGGCGGGCGCCTGATGACGACAGGCGTATTTACTGAACCGAAGTTTTATGTTTGGCCGATACCTCAAAGTGCCATTACATCAAGTACCTCGGGAATACTAAAGCAAAATCCGCTTTGGCAATAGAGCTTCCGTTTGGGCGGTAAGACCCGGTACCTGCCGGAGGTAAAGACACTGCGGCCCGTTTGGTTAATTTCTGTATTGGGTAAAGCCCTTGGTCATATCCATGATTTGTATGGTGAAACAATAGGCTTCTGCTTCCCGGTTGGGATGTGATGCGATCAGATTTCTTTGATACGTAGACAAATAAAATGAAGACGAACAACAGATTTATATTATTAGCGACCTGTATTGCCGCCTTTGGGGGGATCTTGTTTGGATATGATACGGCTGTAATTTCCGGAGCCATTCCCGGTATCCGGTCTTATTTCAGCCTGAACGAATATTATTTAGGGTGGGCGGTGAGCTCGATATTGGTCGGATGCGCCATTGGCGCGGCAATTGCAGGTATTGTGGCCGATAAATATGGCCGTCGGATCGGCCTGATGGCATGTGCTGTTTTTTTTGCGGTTTCAGGAGTAGGCGCGGGCTTGTCGGATTCATTGTCCGGGTTCATCCTGTTTCGCATGATCGGTGGATTGGGGGTGGGTGCTTCCGCCATGCTGTCGCCGATGTATATTGCTGAAATGGCATTGCCCAAATGGAGGGGACGGCTTGTTGCCATCTACCAGCTGGCTATTGTATTTGGTATCCTTGTGGCCTATTTCGCCAATTTTATTTTTGAAAGCTGGGGCCATAACAGCTGGCGCTGGATGCTCGCCTCCCAAACGCTGCCCTCTATACTGTTCTTATCGCTGTTGTTTTTAGTACCTGAAACGCCGAGGTGGCTGATCATGAAGCGGCAAAACACCGCTGCCCGGAAGGTGCTTGAAAAAATGAAGGGAAGTGAAACGGTGGAACACGAGATGATGGTGATCGAAAAAAGTTTCCAGGGAAAGACCGGTTCATGGAAACAGCTGTTGAACAAAAAGTACAGGAGCGTTGTCATTGTTGGAGTATTGATAGCCGTCTTTTTGCAGGTGACCGGTATTAATGCCATATTATATTATGCTCCGGTTATTTTTAAGGAAACGGGGCTGGATAATGCTGCCTCCCTGATGCAAACGATCGGGATCGGGGTTATTAATATGGCGGCCACTTTTGTCGCAATCGGGCTGGTTGACAGAGTAGGGCGCCGCGCACTGTTTCTCTACGGCTTGGCTTTGATGGGTATTTCACTTTTTGTAGTGGGGCTCTGCTTCCAGGCGGGTTATTTCGACCATTACATTGTGCTGATCTTTATGCTGCTTTATGTGGCCGCCTTTGGCAGCACACTGGGAGCTGTTGGATGGGTGTATCTGTCCGAGATTTTTCCCAATGCCATCAGGAGCCATGCCCTGGCATTGGCTACACTGGTCCTGTGGACTGCGGACTTTGCAGTAACCCTTACGTTCCCGATACTGACCCGTCATGTAGGAACCGCGTACACGTTGTTTTGCTATGCAGCATTGTGCGCAGCAGCGTTTGTTTATATGCTGCTTAAATTGAAAGAGACCAAAGGGCGGTCGCTTGAAGAAATAGAAACTTTTTTTAAAAGAGAAGCGGCAGAATGAAAATGCCCGCTCTTAGCCGCCTGGTATAGCCGGTGATTAAATTGATATCATGAAGAAGATATATGCATTTGTGTGTTTATGGATCACGTTGTTCTGTTTCCCTAAGGCTTTCGGACAGACAGTGACCCCACCCGTGGGAATGTTATCCCCCCGGACGGATATCGCGGCGAAAGAGTGGAGCTACCTGGCAAAATCCACCACGGTTATTGGAATGCCTTTTCAGTCGGATGTTACACAAGTGACTTTTGACGGAGCACTGTATACGCGGTATGCGGAGCTGTGCTTTTTTTGGGGGGCGAAGCAAAAGCCTTTGCTGGCGCGCCAGAAAACCTTTTTAAAGGGGTGGATCCCGGTTGTTCAATACGATTGGGCTGATGATGGGTTGAAGTATGAAATGGAGTACTTCTCGGATTATATTGGAGAAAGCGGGAACGCTCCGGTTGTAAATTTTGCAAAGGTTAGGATTACCAATACTGGCAACAGACCATCCGTTGCATATTGGACGGCTGCACTAAGATTTAGTGGCCAGGATTACCGGATGGGTGGCGATGCATATTCGTATAGTGAAAAATTTTCTTCGGAGTGGAGCTATGAAATGAAAGGGGATGCGGTGTATCGGGATAAACAACTGATTTATACGTTTGAGAAAGGGGGAACTCTTCAATCCGTTCCGGGAGTCCGGTATGAAAAACCATTTAACGGCAGAACCTACCAGATTTCTCCACGGGCAGAGTGTTGCCTGTCTGCTTATCAAAGAAGACTGAAGCCGGGAGAATCAATGGAGTTGTTATTTAAAATGCCACGTGTGCCTGTTGCTGCGAGGGATGAAACATTAGCAAATAAGATTCAGCAGGCGTCATATAAACGACATCGCTCTGGAGTTATTCGGTATTGGGCGGATTTAGTAAAGAATGGCAGCCAGTTTGACATTCCGGAACCCAGAATGGAAAATGCTTATAAGGCAGGTATTGTACATGCCCTGCTGGCAACAAGGAACAGGAACGGGAAAAGTTTTCAGACAGACGGGCTACCTTATCCGGATTTTTTTCTGACCTCGGTACCTGAAATGACCATGCTGTACTTATCTGCAGGTATGCCTCGTATGCTTACACAATATATCATTCCCGGTGCCATTGCACAGCAGCAGGAAAATGGGCTTTATTTCGATAAAGCAGTGGCTCATAATAAGATCATCCCGGCTACCCAGGGGCATATCCTGTACGCCATTGCCATGACGATTCTTTATACCCGGGATACGGCTTTTGCCAGGTCCGTATATGCGAGTATCGCTAAGGGAGTCGGATTCTTACAAAGATCCATTGACTCAAGCCAATATGGCCTGCTTCCTCCCTGTTATGCGTACGATGCCGAAATGATCACCGGGCACTATAGCGGACAAAACTTTTTTGCGTTGATGGGCTTGCGAACCTGTATAAGGGTTGCCCGGTTGCTGAATAAAAAAGAAGACACTGAAAACTGGACCCTTCTGGCCCGCAGGTATGAAGCGAATATTCTAAAAGCGCTGGATGCTTCTGTAAAAAAAGATGGCTATGTACCTGCCGGGCTTTATCACTACCTGACGGGGCAGGCTGCCCGCAAAGGGTTTGAGGAATATCAGACAAACAATGACTGGGAGAATATGATACTGGCCTATCCAACTGAAGTTTTACAGCCTTCGGATTATCGTGTTTTAGCAACGGTTAATCATATAAGGAAAAGTTATGCAGAGGGGGTGATGACCTACCGGCATGGAATGCATTTGCATCAGTATATAACTTCCAATATGATACAGCAGTACCTGGCAATGGGAGATGGCTTTACAGCATTGAAGGACTTTTATCATCAGTTGTTGCATAGCGGTTCTACAATGGAGTGTTTTGAGAACCTGGTGACACCCTGGGCGGACCGGAGCGTGGCAGCAGATTGTCCACCGCCGCATGCCTGGGGAAACAGCAAGCAGGCCATTACGGTGCGGAACCTGTTGTTGATGGAAATGGGCGGTAAAAACGGGCTGGAAATGGATAAGCGGGAGCTGTGGCTTTTTCATTGCCTGTCTCCCCAGTGGGTTGGGAAGGGCAAAAAGATCGGGATAAAAAATGCAACAACCGAATTTGGTAGACTGGATGCCTCCTTTGAATCAGTCGCTGGCGGCGCAATCATAAAAATAGCGAATCGCTTTCACACATCACCGGCATTTTACCGGGTAAGAGTCCCTTATTTCAAAAGACTGATCAGGTTTTCTTCCGATGCAAAAGTACAGAAGCGGGAGGGGGACTGCATCCTGCTGAGTACAGATGCAAAGATCCTTCAGCTCAGATGGGAAGATATCCCTTCTGTGCACCTGCATACCAGGGAAAATATATTGAATGAGTACAGGAGTGCCAACCGGTTTGCAGGTGTAAAAGACGGAAAAGCGATCATTGAAAAAAGACAGCCCTATACGTTGGCGAATGAGCATTCAGAAGTAGCGCAGCCTCTTGGTTTCGAATTGGTAAAAAATACCTTTTTGTATGAGTACAACAGGTTGGCCCGGGAGCGGGAGGGTAAAGGAGCAATATTGAAGCAGGTAGAAGCGCCGGCGATGCTTACCGCTAAGGAAAGGGAACAACTATTTGAACAATTAAACAAAAAATAAATGAAAGTGGACAGGTGGTTTTTGGTGCTGGATATTGGCGGTACCTGGATAAAAGCAGCAGCCGTTCAGGAGCATGCGTTAGATACATTTAATATGCATAAGGATCCGGCATTACTGTCTGCACTTTTTACCGGGGTCGAAAAAAGCCCCTTTCTGTTTACGGAGCAGTCAACAGCCCCGGAATTTTTATTCGGGATAAAAGCGTTGTTTGAACGGTGCCTCAGAACCGGTTCCGCCGTTATTGCAGGAGTGGGTATCGCTACTTCCGGAGTGGTCAACTATCATGGTACGGCAATAGAAGCAACAACCCCGGCATTAACGGTACTGCAGCGGTTGAACATAAAGGAACTGTTGGAGGCGGAGCTGAAATGCCCGGTAGTGTTGGTCAACGATAATGATGCGGCCACTATCGGGTTAGCGGCCCTGGGGCTGCTTGGTGGGGTGCAAACGACCGGCGTCCTGTGCATTGGCACCGGTTTGGGTTGCACCATCATAAAAAACGGAAGACGATGGAGGCCCGATGGGAATTACACATTACTTGGGAGTATATATACGTCTTTGGGCAGCTATGATGAATTGGCAAGTGCCAGCAAACTGGCCGCTTTACGCGAGGACGGGGACCTGGCAGCTGTATTAAGAGAGCCTGATTATGCAGCAGCGGTTAGGGAATACTGGCTGCAGCTTGCCGGCATCATCAGCAGCGCGGCTGTTTTGTACAATATGGACGATGTTTATATTGCGGGTGGGCTGGTAGAAGCAGCAGGTATTGCGGGATGCGATATCAGGGAGCTGTTGCTGGAAGCACTCCACAAAACGGCGCCGGCTGTGGCCGGCCGCCTGACCATCCGGGTTGCGGAGGAAGGGAACAGGCTTCAGCTACTGGGCGCCGCTTCGCTTATTGCAGCAGAAGCAAAAGCTGCTGCAAAGATTATAAAACCGGCTTATCGTACGGGTGAAACAGAAAAGCCTTACAGGCCGGATGCACTTTTGAATGAATGGGGGGCGGGGGCTATTGTGCACCTGTTAAATGATGCAGAAAAAGAAGCCGGAGAACAGCTGGCACAGGTAACAGACCAGGTGGCCGGGATCGCCCGGCGGGTAGCAGATGCTTTGGATGCCGGCGGCCGGCTTATCTATATTGGTGCAGGATCCAGTGGCAGGATCGCTGCAATGGATGCGGTAGAGATTCCCTGTACCTATGGGCTGCCAAAGGATCGGGTGGTAACACTCATTGCAGGAGGTGTTGCCAACGCGGCTATTGATATTGAAGAGAACTTTGAAGAGGATGCCAGCAGCATACCTGAGCTTCTTATGCTGAATATTTCTGCCTGGGATGTGGTGCTGGGTATTTCGGCCAGCGGCTTTGCCAATTATGTCTTGTCGGGCCTCAGTTACGCCAGTAGCTGCGGTGCATATACGGTGATGATTCAGCACGATCCCGGTTCGAAAAATGCTGACTGGTGCGATGAAATAGTACCACTGGGCTCGGGGCCTGAAGTTGTGGCAGGGTCCACGCGTATGAAAGCCGGTACGGCCACCAAAAAGCTGCTGAATTTTATTACAACCACGGCCATGATACTCTCAGGAAAAGTGGATGGCTCTTACATGACGAATCTGAAATGCTTAAATGAAAAGCTGGTCTTAAGGGCCTGTTCTATTTTACAAATACTTTTTAAGATCAACAAGACCGAAAGCCTTGCCGTACTGAAGGCAAGTGATTATGACCTGGGAGCTGCCTGCAAAAAAATGAGAACGTGCCTGCAGCAATCGTGAAGCAAACGGTTTTCTGGTTGTATGTGTTGGCACTGAGCGATGGTAGGGTTTTATATGATAGTGAAATTTATTTTGGATCAAAACAATACGTTGCATCATTGCTCCGCCGCGTCTTTGCAGGAAACTTTTTGGACTCATTAAAATATCATTTTCGTATTACAGGTTCTGAGTACGTTTTTAAAATTTTGGTATGAATAAACCCGCAAAGCTGTTTTTGTTGGTAGTGATAACCGTTGCACTGTTTGAGACAGCAGTTGCCGGGAAAGTTGCTAATGGGAAGATGCAAACCGGGGATACTGTTTTACGCGGAAGATTTAGCCCCGGAGCGGGAAATAATGGCTCATGGCTTCCGAGGCAGCATGAAAGAACCAGGTCGGGTATGAATGCCTTCTTAAAACGTCTTAAAGGATCGGTCCGTTTATTGGTGACGCAATATGACAATAATTTACCGGTGAGCCCGGCAGCCTTTGATACCCGTTTTATGAAGGTGGGAGGCGCAACCTGGCGGTCGGAGATCAGGACGGATCGGGTGGGGGAACATGAGCTGCATGTTGAGGTTAAATTTAAACTGCTCAGCGGGGAGGTTAAATCAGGAGGAGTGGCGCTGGCCGTTGATTTTGATGATTGGGCCATCGGTAATTATGTATTTGCACCAGCCATTGTATATGGAGGCAACCGGTTTAAGATATTGCCGCTCCCGTATCCGCCCTATATAGATGACCCGGCCAACCGTCCCCTGGATATGCCGGTGACCACTACCAATATCCTGCACCTGAATAAGGATGGAGCAGCTGCCAAAATAGAAATGAATACCGGCAACCTGGCTACACCAATGATGGGCTTCTTTAATCCCAAAGAAAAGACCGGTTTTTTGTTGCTCACCGAACAGGCCTCCCGCTTTGGCAACAACGGTATGATCATTGAAGAAAATGCCGCACCCGGCATTAAAAATAAACGGATCAGTTTCATTGTAAGTGCCCCCGGCGTCCGGAATGAAAAGTACGTAATGTGCGGAAGGGCTCCATCGGGGGATAAAGCGGTAACCTGGAAAGCAGGAGATGAGATCGGGCTCCGGTTTCATTTATACAACTTCAGCGCAGCAGATATGCCGGCATTCTTTGAGAAAGCATTTAACGTGCGTAAAGCATTGAGCGGGCAAAATAGTTTTACCAATATTACGCCGTTTAGTGTGGCCGGAGACCTGATCGTGAAGATGCATAACCGGGATAAATGGTTCGAAAATGACCGTACCGGCTACTATTGTAACCATCCGGGAAGCAACAGCCCTTACGGGTACCAGATTGGGTGGAGCGGTTTGCCTGTATATGCTTTTCCCCAGTTAACAAATAGTTCCTTTGGCCGGTTGGACCGGGTGGTGAAATCATTTGATAATATCCTTTTCAGGTCCCAGGCCGCAACCGGGTTGTTTTATGCCGCCAATAAAAACGGGGAGATTTATGGAGATCCTCATGGTAAGATGAAGGAGCTCCGGAGTGTTGCAATGACGAGGCGGAGCATGGAAGTTCTTTGTTATGGTCTTCGGTCATTGGAGTTGTTTAAAAAACGTGGCCAGGGAGCATTGATTAAACCCCATTGGGAAAAAGGACTGAGAAACTGTGCCGATGGCTTGTTGCAGGTTTGGAAGAAATATGGTCAGTTCGGGCAGTTTATTGATGTTGATAACCTGGAAATGAATATCAATGGATCTGCTGCAGGAGGATATGCCGGCGCCGGGTTGGCCTTGGCTGCTGTTTATTTTAACGATAAGCGATACCTGGAACTTGCAAAAACAGCTACAAAATATTATTATGAGCATTATTTTTTGAAGGGTTATGCCGGGGGGGCGCCCGCCGAAATTTTACAGGCACCAGACAGTGAGGCCTACACGAATATGCTGGAGGCCTGTATGGTCTTGTTTGATGTAACAGCCGATCGGGCATGGATAGAAAAGGCAAAATTTATCGCGCACGGCCTGGCTACTTTCATGGTCTCTTACGATTATAAATTTCCGGCTGGCAGCGCTATGCAAATGGCAGGAGTACATGCGGCGGGGAGCATTTTTGCGAGTGCGCAAAATAATCACAGTGCTCCCGGGTATTATATTATGTCCGGTGATATGTTACTGAAGCTTTATCGCGCCACAGGCGATAAAAAAATCGCTGAACTTTACAGGGACCAAACACACAATGTGATGCAGTATGTAGGAGCACCCTATAACCCGCTGCGGAAGCCGGATGGTTTCGTTTCTGAACGGGTACAGCTCTCGGACTGGGAGGGCAATAACGCAGGGGAGGTGGATCATAATGATTCCAACATGGCATGGGAAACATTAGTGGCACTTTCTGCAATGATGAACCCCGGTATTTATTTGCACACGGATGATGATACTTTTTTAGTGCTGGATCATGTGAATGCCCGCGTGCTTCAACGTAAAAAAGGAAAAGTAACATTCCGGATCAGCAATCCGACTCAATATGATGCAACCGTGTCGGTTTTTTCCGAAACATCCTCCGCGGCGCGCAGGCCGCTTGTGCTGAATCGTTTTATGGATTGGCCACGGGTACATTTAAAGGCCGGGGAGGCAAAGATTATTACAGTGGCACCCGCAGTACCAAAAGATGCGAAGGGCGTGGCCGGGTAAGCAAAAGGACCAGGCAATGCAACTGAATTTTTACAACAGACAGAAGATAGTATAAAAATTTTGCCACTTTAAAAACAACAACAACATGCCATTCAAGCTTAAGGCGCTCACATTTACAGTTTTAATTATAATAGCTTTTTCTTCTGCCCAGGCCCAGGGTTTTGACCGGCAGGCTGCAGAAAGGCTGATCCGGCGGGTGGTTCCGGCCTATACGCAACAATTTAAAGTGGTCGCCATACCCGCCGACAATGGAAAAGATGTGTTTGAAATTGAATCAGAAAAAGGACAGGTCGTATTAAGAGGGAATAGTCCTGTTTCGGTAGCTTCCGCACTTAACTGGTATTTAAAGTACTATTGCTATGTGCAGCGTAGCTGGTGTGGCGACCAGATGAACCTTCCTCCAAAACTGCCAGTGGTCCCAAAGAAAGTACGGCAGGTAACCCCCTATGCAAAAAGGTCTTACCTGAATTATTGTACGTTCAATTATTCGATGACCTGGTGGAGTTGGGAGCGCTGGGAGCAGGAGATTGATTGGATGGCTATGCATGGCATTAATATGCCACTCGCCATTACAGGACAGGAGGCGGTATGGCAAAATACCCTGCGCCGGTTTGGAATGAGCGATGATGAAATATGTGCCTTCCTGGTAGGGCCGGCCTACCAGGCCTTTCAATGGATGACCGTTATTGAAAGCATCTATGGGCCATTGCCGCAGCATTGGATCGACCGTAGTGTCGTACTTGGTAAAAAAATTTTACAAAGGGAGCGGGAGTTAGGTATGCAACCTATTTTACAGGGGTTTACAGGTTATGTACCCATGGGTTTAAAAAAAAGCCAGCCGCAGGCAAATATTATGGAAAAGCCGGTATGGTTTTCTGTTGGAGGCCCAACAGCACAGTTAGATCCGATGGATCCGCTCTTCGCCAAAATGACAAAGGTCTTTATTGAGGAGCAAACCCGGCTGTTTGGCACGAATCATATTTATGCGGCCGATCCTTTTCACGAAGGGGAACCACCGGTAAGCGGGGATGATTATTTATCCGCTGTAGGGAAAAAAATATATGAAGCGACTATTGCAGCCGATTCTCAGGCTGTCATTGCCATGCAAACCTGGAGCATGCGTAAGTTAATTGTGGAGGCCATCCCGGCTGACCGCATTGTTATGCTCGATTTAAACACCCAGAAATGGAAAAGAAGCCAGGCTTTTTGGGGGCGCCCCTGGCTGGCCGGGATCATCCATAACTTCGGAGACAATACGGCGATGGGGGGTAATTTAGATGAGGTGCTGGCCATGTTCCCCCGGCTGCTGAACGATAAAGGGCAAACCAGGAATTTATCAGGCATCGGCATGTTCCCGGAGGCTATCGGGCATAACCCGGTAATATATGAGGCCGCAAGCGAAATGGCCTGGCATGCACAGCAGCCCAATACGCAGCAATGGCTGCATGGTTATCTCCGTGCCCGCTATGGCCGCCTCGATAACCCGGTGCGTGATGCATGGGATCTGCTGTTGCAAACGGTATATGGTAAGGGCACGGGAGTGGAAACGTTCCGGGAATCTGCCATATGTGCCCGACCTGCCCTGGTAGTATACGGAGCCTCAGCCAATGGGGCACTCAACAGCCAGAAGAATTATTCCTTTGAGAAATTATGGACGGCGGTAAAGCTATTAATGGCCGCAGGCGAAACAACAAAAAGAACGGATACCTATAAATACGACCTGGTAGATCTGATGCGGCAGTGCCTTGCAGACCTGGCAATACCAATGCAGGCAAATATGGCAAAGGCATATCTCAACAACCAACGGGATAGTTTTGCTTTTTATAGCCATCAGTTTTTGGACCTGATGGATGATTTTGATGCACTTCTTGGAACCCGCAAAGAGTTTTTACTGGGTAAATGGCTGTCGGATGCAAGATCTATCGGAACCACTGCGGCCGAAAAAGATCTTTATGAAAAAAATGCACGAGGGCTTATCACTATTTGGGGACCTTATGATTCCAGTGCGATCCAGTACGACTACGCTGCCCGTCAATGGAATGGGCTCGTCCGTACTTTTTATAAACCCCGCTGGGAAAAATTTATCACGATGCTTGCTGATGCGTTAACGAAAGCGCCGGATCAACAGTATCGGGAAGTTAATATTAATCACCGGTTCCAGCGGCCACGCAACAATGCCAATGATTTTTACAGGGCTATTTCCCGGTGGGAAGCTGATTGGGTCGCCAAACCCGGGGTTATTACACAAACCATACCGTCGGGAAATGAGTTACGGACGGTAAAACAGTTTTACAACAAATGGTATCCGGCCGCATTGGCACTATATCGCTGATGAGCAACCGCTGTTGCTGTAACCTTTGCAATACCCAAATGATCCGGGAATTGATCATTAGCTTTCAGAAGCTGTTTAAAAACGATCCGGGAGCATCCGTATAACCATTAAAAGGTACCGCTTTTTATCGCCGCTACTTAGGGAATCGCTGTAGCCGTCATCTGTAAAAAGCGGGGTCAAGCAATCATTTTAGCAAAAGAGGCATGGCCTCGGAAGATCCGGCAAGAACGGGTTTCAACCCGTTCACACGTCCAAAAGAACAACAGAGAGCCATGGGCTTGGGGCATAATGATCCGCGCCGGATGGCGCTTATAAGGAGGATCAAAATTTTATTCTTAAACAACTTCTAAGCGTTTGGAACCTGCATTAAAATGCCGGCCTGGTTTTGCGCTGTTATAAACGGTTACCTGTATGCGGGTTTTTATCCGCGGTCCGGTGCAGGTGCATTACCGGTTAGCCCCGGGTTATCCAATGCCTGTCAGCCCCCATTGCCCCACTCCATTGGCGGCAGCGCTCCATGCTGCTGAAGCAGCTGCCGGATCACCAGTCCCCGTATGTAAAATATTTGTTTGCCTACCTTAACATAGGGAATATTCATTTCTATGCGTAGCCGGTAAAGCGTGCTTTTAGAAATATGCAACATACGCATCATTACCTTATTGTTTACGAGCTCAAAGGCGTCAGACGCTTCGTATTTTTTTTGCAGCAGTTCTAATTGATGTACGGACAGATTCATTTTGGTTGCCATGTTGGATGTTTTGAAAGGGTTATAAAAAGAGTCTGTGTCAATAGTGTTGTTCATCAATCAGCAAACGGGAACACTTCTATGAATATACATATTTTTATTAAAATAAAATGTTATATATTTAATTTATAAAGTGATGATTATTTTTGATCCGGGCATGAATATGCAGTAAAATGCCGGGGGCATACATGATGCCCCCGGCAGTGGTCCTTTTTTTTAACGGATCAGGTAAGGGTTGTAAAACCCATGTATCTCGAGTTACAGGCCGCAGTGGCTCCCTCATCGGTAAAGGTGGCCCATACATGCACTTCTTCACCCGCGTAAAAGGGCAGCATGTTTACCGTGGCGCTGCCGGCCTGGCGCGCTGCCACCCCGCTAAAAAACTGTCCGTCCCTGCGCGATGGCATGTACACAAAAACGGAGCACAGGTCGTTTTCATTACTGCTGTCCGGCGGCGCATTATTGATCCAGGTAACCGTAATAGCCTGTGCCGCCCCTGTGCTGATACTTTCGGGGATCATTTCCAGCAGGTTGCCCTTCGAAATAAGCACCTGGTTGTAGTTGATGATCACCTCGTCGCCGGTAAGCTGAATGTTTTCCAGTACATTGGCCTGTGCCTGGTTATAGGGTGTTACCAGCCCTTTACGCTTGCCAAAGAACAGGCGTGCAAAGGACTTGTACAAACCCAGGAAGGCTACTGCAAAACGAAACAGCTCGCGGTGAGCGGTTTGCGGTTCGGTGGAACTGCTGCGCATTACGGGCCGCGCGCGGCTTACTTCCACCCCATGAACGTTGGCGATAACAACGCGCCCGGTGCGGCCGGAGGTGCCGCTTAAAATGGAATTGGTCACGCTGCCCATAGCTTTAATTTTTAAAAATGAATAAATAAATGTTTGCTTGCGTAAAATTGGGGTATTAAAGGTCCATTTTATTTTTTTGATCCCTAATGAACCCTAATGAACCCTTCTGAACCCTAATGACCCCTTCTGACCCCTAATGATCCTTCCTGAACCCTTCTGATCCCAAAACGCCTGTTTTCTGTATCCTTTCTATATCGTTTCTGTATCCTTTCTGTATCCTTTCTATATCCTTTCTATATCCTTTCTATATCGTTTCTGTATCGTTTCCGTATCCTTTCTGTATCGTTGCTGTATCGGTAAGGGGTGGCTGTATGTTGGCTGACATAATGGCGGAAAATTATCTAGCTAGTATTGGGGCGTACAAATATGCCAGGAATAAATTTTCAACCTGAGTCTTGCACAGGTTCCCGCGGGCAAAATGGCCTTCCTGTCCGCCCGCTTCTGAAAAGGCTGAAATGGCTTTGTAAAAAGCTGTCATACGGGAACGTTTCCCGTATGACAGCTATCGTGTAGACACATCTCCTGAGGTTGTACCGGAACGATCTTTCTGTGGTTGTTGCTGAAGTGCCCGAAGGGTGCCATGTGCATACCCCCCTAACGCTGGGGGAAAGAAAATGCATAGAGGATGCGGCCCCGGAGGGGTCGAATGTGATGAACGCAGACTGGACTTTCGAAATATAAATCAGCGTGTACAGCGCAATATTTTATAACCTATGAAATAGATACCATGAGCTACCGTCAGATTTTCTACCAGATTGTTTTTGCTACTAAAAATCGGCGTAAAACTATTCAGAATACAATTGAGTGTAATAAAGCATAGCAAATTTAATTTGTCAAGTTTAGAAAATTGTTGGAGCTTAAATAATTAAAAAGAATAGTTTTGTCTAGCAATTTCAGGGCCTTGTATTTATCAGTTTGAAGATAATTTACATTATATCGATATTCAATTTCATTGAACATATCAGTGATCAGATTCTTCAATTTTGTAGTATTCCTGGGTTTTAGATCACCTGTTTTATTTAGAGAAAAAAGGCTTCTGATTTTTATTACCGCTCTGCTCCCGTATTTAATCGAAATGATAATAGAAAAAAACCTAAAATCATCTGAAGGAAAAACCTCCAATAGAGAATCAACATCTGCATTTTTGATGCTGTTTTCAATATACTCCGGTTGCTTTATTCCGTTTCCCAAAGTCAACACTTCAAACTTTACTAGCTTCAATTGATCTTGTAACATGCTTTAGTGTATTAGAAAAAAAATAAAGGGTTAAACTTCTTACAGTTCTTAACCAGTTCTTAATTATTTTTGGCGACAGATTGAAGGTATAGTTCTACGGTTATTTTACCTCGATTTTAACTTACACACTTTTCGGGATATTTCCTTTTAGTTCCATCGTCTTTACAATAGTCGATTCTAATCTTTGAATTGCAAGAAGGCAATCGTTAACAATGGTAGCGGCACCTGTATCAACTAATCCCGATTCAATCAAAGAGCTTAGCGGATTTGTACCAAAAACAGCATAGCTAAGTGCATTCGTAACACAGTGCCCATCGTCGCCTCCTAAATAATTTCTTAATGAATCATAATCTAGTTTACGAAATTGGTTTTCTAATTCTTCAAAAGCTGATTTTACTTTTCATAATGCATTGTTTAGGTTAAAAAATATTTATCTAAAACTAATGACTTGTTTAGTCAAAACCTGTTTTTTTTAAAAAACTTTTTTAGACAATATTNCAATGTAATACCCATATGATCCGGGAATTGATCTATAACCATTAAAAGGTACCCGCTTTTTATCGCCGCTACTTAGGGAATCGCTGTAGCCGTCATCTGTAAAAAGCGGGGTCAAGCAATCATTTTAGCAAAAGAGGCATGGCCTCGAAAGATCCGGCAAGAACGGGTTTCAACCCGTTCACACGTCCAAAAGAACAACAGAGAGCCATGGGGCTCGGGGCATAATGATCCGCGCCGGATGGCGCTTATAAGGAGCATCAAAATTTTATTTTTAAACAGCTTTCAGAAGCAAGCAAAATTTGGAGGCGACCCCGTGCCCTGGAACGTTCTTCTCCCATAGCGCAGCAAAAGATCACTTTTTCCTGAAGTTCTCCAATTTTTTCACTGATCCCGTAGTAGCGGTACCCGCCATTCCGGGCATAAAAAAACCGGGCTGAAAAGCCCGGTTTTGTACCGCGTACGGGAATCGAACCCGTGATTCATCCGTGAAAGGGATGCGTCTTAACCCCTTGACCAACGCGGCGTTACCCGTTTTTGGGAGTGCAAAGATAATAGTCCGGTTTGGATTGGCCAAAAAAAAGTAAAAAATAATTGCCGTTAAAAAAATAGCGCCGAAAAATCGAAATTGTTTAATATGTATTCCGTACAAAATGCTGTAACTTTACGCCTCCAAAAATTGTTCTTACTTAATTAAATTTTTTACACAACTATGAGTACAGTAAAAGTAGCCATCAACGGTTTCGGCAGAATCGGCCGGTTGGCTTATCGTCAAATCTACAACCAACAAGGTATCGACGTTGTTGCGATCAATGATTTGACCAGCCCTAAAGTATTAGCTCACCTGTTAAAATACGACTCTGCTCAGGGTGGTTTTCGCCAAGATGTGAAAAGCACGGAAAACTCCATTATCGTTGACGGTAATGAGATTAAAATATATGCACAAAAGGATCCTTCCCAGATTCCCTGGAAAGATCATGATGTAGACGTGGTACTGGAATGTACCGGTTTCTTTACCGATAAAACAAAGGCAGAAGCACATATCGCAGCAGGCGCTAAACGAGTGGTGATCTCCGCTCCTGCTACCGGCGAGCTGAAAACCGTTGTGTTCAATGTGAACCACGATATCCTGGATGGCAGCGAAACCATCATCAGCTGTGCTTCCTGTACGACCAACTGCCTGGCGCCCATGGCAAAAGTACTGGATGACAATTTTGGTATCGAACTGGGGATCATGACCACCATCCACGCTTACACCAACGATCAGAACACCCTGGATGCCCCGCATGCAAAAGGTGACCTGAGAAGGGCAAGAGCCGCCGCCGCAAACATTGTACCCAACAGCACAGGTGCTGCAAAAGCGATCGGCCTGGTATTGCCGAACCTGAAAGGAAAACTGGATGGCAGCGCGCAGCGCGTACCTACCATCACCGGTTCTATTACCGAGCTGAATGTTACGTTGAAGAAGCAAACTTCCACAGAAGAGATCAATGCTGCAATGAAAGCCGCTGCTAATGAAAGCTTTGGCTACAATGAAGATGAAATTGTGAGCAGCGACGTGATCGGCACCCACTATGGTTCTTTGTTTGATGCTACGTTGACCAAAGTAATGACCGTGGGCGACAAGCAACTGGTGCGCACCGTTTCCTGGTATGATAACGAAATGAGCTATGTATCACAGCTGGTTCGTACGGTTGAATATTTTGCGAAACTGATCAGCAAGTAATTCAGAAATAAGCATTCAAAGCGGAACACTTCGTTCCGCTTTTTGCTTTTATACTGAGCAAAGACGGAGTATAATGGGGGACCGGACGAAGTATATTGAACCGGCCGCAGGATAGATGGCATCTTTGTTGCTACGCTCAGTTTAACAGCGGTGCACGTGGCGGCAGTTTCGGGCCCGCCCGGATAGTTCTGCCGGTAATCAGATCTCAATTCTCAACTCTCAAATCAAATCCTTTAACAATGTCAAAATTTTCAAGCTATAACTTCAAAGATCAGAAAGCGCTGATCCGCGTTGATTTCAACGTTCCGCTGAATGACCAAATGGAGATCACTTCCGATGCACGCATGAAAGCCGCTGTGCCTACCATCAAAAAGATCCTTGCCGATGGCGGTAAAGTGATCCTGATGAGCCACCTGGGGCGTCCCAAGAACGGACCGGAAGACAAATTTTCCCTGAAGCACCTGGTAAGCCATCTCAGCGAATTGCTGGGCGGAGCCACAGTTTTGTTTGCCAATGATTGTATTGGCGAGCAGGCCTATCTTACCGCAGATATGATGCGGCCCGGGGAAGTGCTGCTGCTGGAAAACCTGCGCTTTTATAAAGAAGAAGAAAAAGGAGATGAAGCATTTGCCGAAAAACTGAGCAAGCTGGGAGATGTGTATGTGAACGATGCCTTTGGTACCGCACACCGGGCGCATGCTTCTACCGCCGTTATCGCAAAATTCTTCCCTGCAGATAAGAAAATGTTCGGCCTGCTGATGGAGAATGAAGTGAACAGCGCACAAAAAGTATTAAGCCAAAGCGAGAAGCCGTTTACGGCCATTCTGGGGGGTGCTAAAGTATCGGATAAGATCCTCATCATCGAAAACCTGATGGAAAAAGCCACGGATATCATCATCGGCGGTGGCATGGCTTATACGTTCTATAAAGCAATGGGCGGCAAGATCGGCGCCTCTCTTTGTGAGGAAGACCGGCTGGATACCGCAAAAGAGATCCTGGAAAAGGCAAAGGAAAAAAACGTATGTATCCACCTGCCGGGGGTCAGTATCATTGCCGATAAATTTGCGGCGGATGCCAGTGTTTCGGAAGCTCCGAGCGACAATATTCCCGATGGATGGATGGGGCTGGATGTGGCAAACGAAGCCCGGGAACAATTTGCAAATGTGATCAGGAAATCGAAAACCATTTTATGGAACGGGCCGATGGGCGTCTTTGAAATGGAAAAATTCCAGGCCGGAACCAAAGCCATTGCGGATGCGGTTGCCGAAGCTACTCAGAACGGGGCCTTCTCTTTGGTAGGCGGCGGCGATAGCGTGGCGGCTGTTAATAAATTCGGCTATACCGATAAAGTAAGCTATGTATCTACCGGTGGTGGTGCTATGCTGGAGTTTTTTGAAGGCAAAAAGCTTCCGGGTATCGCAGCTATTGAAGAAGCGTAATGATAACAATTTTAATGCGATAAAAGAGGCGTTCTGTGGCGCCTCTTTTTTTATGGATGGATGGATCTGGTTGCCGTTTAAAGATCAGCAAGGCTATTCTTTAACAGCCCTGATCACCTTGCTGTGGCCGGCCGTTTTTCCGTCTTTATCAACCTGTGCAATGCGTATAAAAACGGTATCACCCTGCCTGTTAACCGCATCGTTGAAATGCTTTTTACAGGCGCTGAACATCAGGGTCGCAATGACCGCAGATGCAAGTAAATACAAACCCGGTCTTCTTTTTATCGACGCGACCCAGCCGGCAGTGATCAGGAGCAACGCGACCGGCAGTGCCGCTGCCCGCACGCCGTTTTCACCGGCCGGCAGGAAAATCGTATAGTCCGTTGCGGCTGTGGCATGTCCGTTGGTATGTTTGCTGGCCATTGTGGCCACTTCGGTGAACGTGCGGCCGTCCTCAGAAAATTCAATATTGAAATGGCTGTTATGGGTTTCGCTTTCCGTTCTCCATTTTATGGTAAGCCCTGCTTTATTCCACAATGCATTGATGGTCCCGAATTTTGCGGGCAGGGCGGTGGGAATGCTGAACCGCGCCAGGAAAACAGGTGTTGCATCCCCGGCATTGAGTGTTACTTCTTTACCGGCGCTGGGATCAAAATCGACCTCGGTTTCAAAGGCTCCTGTAACATACAGGTTCCCTGCGGCGTCCAGCGCTAAAAAATAGGGGGATACCAGTCCGAGATAGTAGGCTTCGCTGCGTTTGAGCACCCCGCCCCAGATGTATTTTCCCTCCTTGTTCAAAATGGAAAGATAGCCGCCGTTCCCCTTCGTCAGGTCCGCATCGGTATGGGCCTCCGGGTTCAGGTAAATGTCCATAAAACTTCCCGAGCTGTATATTTTATCCGTCGGGTCAACCGTTACATCCATCCCCAGGGTATAGTTGCCGTTGCCTTTTGTATCCTGTGCTTTTACCCAAAGATGGTTGCCCGTTTTATCCATTTTCCATATAAATGCGCTCCGGCCCATATTGTAGGGCGAAAGGCTGGTCCCTCCAAAGCTGGCGGTTTCCGTGAAAGAACCGGAAACAAGAATATCGCCAATGCTGTTTAAGGTTATTTTATTGGCCCAGTCAGATTTGGTGCCGCCTGCCTGTACATGCCACTGGTACGCCCCTGCATTGCTCAGTTTCAGCAGGATAATATCGCTTACGTCTGAAATAGCATTGATGTTTTTGGCAACAGCCGGATCCGGGTCAATATCTATTTTGCCATATAAGCCGCCGGCAATAAAGAGCTCCCCATCGCTGCTGACCGCCATGCCGTTGATATCCAGCTGGTTTATAGGTTCTCCGGATTCCAGCCGCACCGCCCAGCTAAAATCGCCCTGCGGTTTAAGGGAGGCAATAAAGCGATCGGAATTGGAAGCCCCAACGGCAGCAAGGGTGTAGGCTCCAACGGCCGGGTTGAAATCAGCGCTGCCTTCAAAATATCCGCCGATATAAATATTATCCGAAGCATCCGCCCCGATCCAGGAGCCGGCATCGGTTAAATTACCGCCCATGTTTTTGGCCCAAACCAGGTTGCCTGCTAAATTGTATTTACAAACAAAGATGTCGCTGAATGTCTCTTCGGCGGAAAGGGTCTCGTTCTTTGTGGAGGGGTCAAAATCTACTTTCCCGCGAAAAGACCCTGTAACAAGCAAATGCTGCTTTGATGCATCGAAGGCTATATGCCCCCCCGCATCATCATTGCTGCCTCCAAAACTTTTTGCCCACAGGAAATTGCCGTCGTTGCGATAGGCGCTGATAAAAATATCGGTGCCGCCGCTGGAGGTCAGGTTGGTTACGCCGGCACCCGGGTCAAAATCGGCCGTTCCCGAAAAATGCCCGGTCATATAAATATAGCCGTCGGCATCCACAATGCTTTTGCCGGAAGGAATTTTGTTGGGGTTGTCTGCCGGAGCGGCAATACGGATCTTTGGGTCCAGCTGCCTTACCCAATCGAGCGACTGTGCGGTTACAGGCGTACCCCAATGCAGGGTCACCAGCAGGCCTGTAAAGAATTTTGCAAACCGGGGAAAAGAATTAATAGCCATATTTTAATTGATCATTTGTGGTATCTGCAATTAGCTGCAACATGCGCATCATTCGTTTATGCACATCCGGTATATTGGCATGGGTATACGGTATCTGATAAAGCCAATAAGCTGCAAGATAGGCGCGTCAAAAATGATAAAATAGGGGAAAAGCGACATTTACAGGACCAGGTTGGCCTGCATTTTAAAAGCGGATAGCGCAATAGCCTTTTCTATTTTTTTGGGGTTGGAGCCGGCGAACTTTTTTACATCGGCAATAAGTTGCATCTGTTCAGAGTAACCGCATTCATGCGCGATCTGGGTCCAGGTGAGCTGTGGCAATTTTTCGTGAAGACGGTAGGCTTTGGAAAACCTTGCAATGCGGGCGAACATTTTCGGGCTCATCCCGATCCTGCTATGGCTTTGACGCTGGAACTGGCGCAGGCTAAGGCAGGAAAGATCTGCGGCCGCTTTCATTGAAAGATTCCCGTCCTGCCGGACCAGTTCCATCATCGCAGCATCAAAAGGTAGCGCTATAGTAGCGGAGCAGATCTTTTTCAACAGGAATGTTTCGATAACCTTTGCCAATGCCTGATCATTGTCCGCCTCATTCAGTTGTTGATTTATGGTGCGCATCTCCGCACCAAATACGGCTTCTGCATTCGTGCTGGTATCTGTTAGCTGCCCGAGATCCGTGCCCAGTAACCGGTACAGGCCCCCGGGGTGAAACCCAAGCCGTATGGCTTTGTAGTTTTGACCGATGTTGATCGTTACGGGTGTTATCTGCGGTCCAACGAGTACTGTTTGCGGCTGTACCTCAAATGCATCCTGGTGCTGTTTTTTAACGCTTATAAAGCTGTTGATATGAAAGCATATTCCTGTTTGCGGAGTAGGCGGATGAAAACAAAAACGGTGTGCCGTATCATCGGGGAATGTGGCTTCCGTTAATACCATACAGCTGACAATTTCCTGCAGTGCAGGATGTATGTTTAATTTTTTACAGGTAATGGTCATGCCCTTCAAAAATAAGTTACCTGCAGAGACCTTTTTATCGCCTAAATAGGGGAACTGGTGATGGCTGTCCTTGCAGGCAGGCGGAAAACACAGGCATGGATACCGCTCAAGTTGTTTATAGGAACAGGCACAGCAAGAGTGCTTTTAATATATTTGCGCGGCTTAAAATTTGTTGATATGAAGAGGTACTGGGAAAATACTTTTTATTGAAAAAGCGGTCGGGATGGGCGACCTGGAAGGGTACGCTGTTTTGGGAGGATATTATGCCAGCCTGCAGGATAGCAAAAAAGCAAAAGAAGTGCTGGAGAAAGGAGGGGAGCTGGGCTGCCGTCGTTGTATATGGGCCGTGTTTTCGATCGCTATGGAAGAAGAGGCAAAGAAAGCGGAAACGGCTGTTGATATTAAGAAGCCTGTCCTCAAAACAATAAAGAGAAAGTAACAGGCCTCGAACGCCACAGGGAAGCTGAACGCATAAATAGTGGCAATAAGACGTTGGGCTGCCTTTATCCTTCCATCGGGTGCATAACATTTTTTTACAACGCCGGGCTCTCTACGGCAATAAAAGGCCTTAGTGCTTGCTGGTGATCTGGCAATGCAAGCCACAAAGTCTCAAGGGCCCTAAGAAGCTGTTTAAAAACGATCCGGGAGCATCCTTGTCACAAAAAGGTGCCGGCTTTTTGTCGCCTCTGCTTAGGGCATCGCTGAAGCCGCCATCTGTAACATACGGGGTTCAACGATCATTTTAGCAAAAGAGGCATGGCCTCGAAAGATCCGGCAAGAACGGGTTTCAACCCGTTCATACGTCCCAAAGAACAACAGAGAGCCCTGGGCTCGGGTATGATGATCCGTGCCTATGGCACTTATGAAATTACAGCCTCATTAAAGCCGTGCTAAAGCGCGGCTTTAATGACAACAACGCGCCGGATGGCGCTTATAAGGAGCATCCTTGTCGTCAAAAAGGTGCCGGCTTTTTGTCGCCGCTACTTTGGGCATCGCTGCAGCCGCCATCTGTAACATACGGGGTTCAACGATCATTTTAGCAAAAGAGGCATGGCCTCGAAAGATCCGGAAAGAACGGGTTTCAACCCGTTCATACGTCCCAAAGAACAACGGAGAGCCCTGGGCTCGGGGCATGATGATCCGTGCCCAGGTCACTTAGGGAATTACAGCCTCATTAAAGCCGTGCTGAAGCGCGGCTTTAACGACAACGACGCGCCGGATGGCGCTTATAACGAGCATCAAATTTTTATTTTTAAACAGCTTCTAAGAGCCACGAAGGGAACTATAAAAGCCCTCGTGTTTCTTAGTGTCCTGGCGCCTAAGTGGCAAGACAATAAAAATCTCAAAAAATGTTATGCACCCCTTTCAGGTTCAGATGCAGCATTTTGCGCTTTTGTCGTAGTTTTGAGCATGGGCCGCCTGTTTTCCTTAAAGAAGTTATTCCGGGGTTTTGGCTATGCCGGCAGCGGGTTAAAAGCCGCCTTCCGGTCGGAGCAAAATTTCCGGTTGCATACCTTCGCAGCATTGCTAGCGATCGTCTTTGCTTTTTTTTTGGGAGTAACGGTTTGCGAATGGCTCATCATCATTATATGTATTGTTGGTGTAATGAGCTTTGAGCTGATCAATACCGCAATCGAAAAGATCTGCGATCAGATCAGCCCTGAAAAGCATCCGGGTATTAAATACATTAAGGATGTTTCGGCGGCGGCGGTGCTCCTTGTTGCAGCAGGCGCCTTCATCGTGGCGCTGCTGATCTTTATTCCGCGGTTGATGCAATTGATCTGACATGATTGTTATGAAACGAATCCTCCTGTTTTATGCTATCCTTCTTGGCGCAGCCTGCGAAAACAGGCAGCCGGCGGCTTCGGCGGAACCATCCGGCCCCGCAGCGTTAAAGCCCCATACCGGCCTCGGGATCTCAGAAAACAGGGAAGTACTGGGAGCGCTCATTGATCTGAAAACGTACCCGCCTTACAGCGTGGTTTTCCAGTGGAACGGCCAGGATACAAAGGGGCTGGAAGCGATCCTTTATTATGATGAAATGGCATACGACGCCATCCTGAATATGTATATGGAAGCGGGCTTTCCCCGGGGGACCTATGCCAAAGAACAGTTTGATTTTCCATGGCTGGACAGCGCCCGGCATGCGGAGCTGCAATTCAGCAAGCCGGATTATACAGGCAATCCGGATATCTTCCTCGGAACCGGGGGCAAAGGCATGCTTTGGTTCCTGGATAAAAAGATCCTGCTGAAGGTGAATCCATAAGAGCCATCAGCTTTCAGTGGTCAGCCATCGGCTATCACTGATAGCTCATTGCTGAAAGCTGTTCACCGCCGTATAGGCCGGTTTTACCGATATAAAGGCCGGAAATCCGAAATACCCGTATAATTTAATAACTTGGTATATTATTTAGTATAAATTTGTTCCATCAAAATCCTAAAACACAAACATATGAAAGGAGTTACGTTAATCATTGTTATTCTGCTGGTAATCCTCGGCTTTATGGGGTGCAAAGGCTATAATGGTCTTGTAAGAGAACAGGAAAATGTAAATAAGGCCTGGAATAATGTTCAGAGTGAATATCAGAAAAGAAATGATCTGGTAGGTAACCTGGTAGAAACCGTTAAAGGGGCTGCAAATTTTGAAAAGTCCACACTGACCGATGTGATCAATGCACGGGCAAAAGCTACATCCGTACAGGTAAACCCCGAAAACCTGACACCGGAAAAGCTGGCTGAATTTCAGGCTGCCCAGGGACAGATGACCAGTGCGCTGGGACGTTTGCTGGTTACCGTGGAAGCCTATCCGGAATTAAAGGCCAACCAGAACTTTTTGCAGTTGCAGGGTCAGCTGGAAGGCATTGAGAACGACATCCGTGCTTCCAGACAAACTTTTAACACAGCAGTGAACGGCTATAACGTAAAAGTGCGTTCCTTCCCCATGAACATCCTGGGAGGCATCTTCGGGTTCCATGCCAAAGAAGGATTTAAGGCAGATCCGGATGCAGACAAAGCACCCAAAGTAAAATTCTAAATCAGCCGGCTCCAGATGAAAAAATCCGGTCTGATCATAGTGATAGCGGTATTGCTGGGCGTTGTAGGGATCTATTTCTTTACGACCTACAATGTTTTTGTAAAAAAAGACGAAAAAGTACGGCAAATGTGGAGCGAGGTGCAGAACACGTACCAGCGCCGGCTGGATCTTACCCCCAATCTTGTGAGTGTGGTGAAGGGGATCTCCGGTTTTGAGCAATCCACACTGGTGGCCATTGCCGAGGCACGCAACAAAGCACAGCGCGGACTGGGCGGTGACGCCACCGCTGAAAATTACGGTCAGCAGGCACAGCTGCAGGATTCGCTGGCGGCGGCCTCCAACCGGGTCATCGCGGTGATCGAGAAATATCCGGCCCTGCGGGGCACGGAAGCCTACCGGGGCCTGCAAACCCAGCTGGAAGGGAACGAGCGGAGGATCAAGGTGGCGCGCAATGATTTTAATGCAGCAGTAGCAGACTATAACAGCTCCGTAAGAAGCTTTCCGGGCAATATAGCTGCGGGTGTCCTTGGGTTTAAGCCCCGGGAAGGGTTTCAGGCAACGCCGGGCGCCGATAAAAATGTAGAAATAAAATTCTGAGAACGTGACCTTTTCTTTATTCAACAAACATCCGGAAGAAGTGCTTACCGGCGCCGAGAAAGAGCTGATCGTTGAAGCAATCCGCCAGGCAGAAAGCCGTACCAGTGGCGAGATACGGGTGTTCCTGGAAAGTCATAATAAGTATGTGGACCCTGTGGACCGTGCGGCGGAAGTGTTCCTCAAGCTGAAGATGGACAATACGGTTGACCGGAATGCGGTATTGCTTTATGTGGCCGTAAAAGACCGGCAGCTGGCCATTTTTGGCGACGAAGGTATTTATCAGCGGACAGGGAAGGAGTACTGGAACAACCTGGTAAAGAAAATACTGGGTCATTTTAACCAGAAGCATTTTGCCACCGGCATCAGTGAATACATTCACCAGATCGGCGAAGGCCTCCACCTGTATTTTCCTTTTGACCGGGCCACCGACCACAACGAGCTCCCGGACGATATCGTTTTTGGCAGTTAAGATGCGATGAAAAAACTTATCTTATTATACTTTTTGCTGGTTTCGGCCCTGTCCTTTGCACAGGTCGAATCCGTGATCCCCAATCCTTCCAATCCGCCCCGGCTGGTAAATGATTTTACCGGGCGCTTTCTGACGCAGGAGCAGGTGCAGACGCTGGAGCGCAAGCTGGTGGCCTATGACGATAGTACCTCCAACCAGATCGCCGTGGTGATCGTGGATGATCTGAAAGGTTATTCCAGGGACGACTATGCCATTGCGCTGGGACGAAAATGGGGCGTAGGCGGACAAAAGCAATTCAGCAATGGCGTGGTAATACTGGTTAATGCTGGCCCGAAGGACCGGGGTTTGTTCATTGCTACCGGGTATGGGCTGGAAGGAGCCATTACCGACCTCGTCGCGGACCAGATCATTCAGCAGATCATTATCCCCGATTTTAAGCGGGGCGATAATTACCGCGGACTGGATGAAGGTACCGATGCCCTGATCCAGGCGGCGGCGGGCAGATTCAAAGCCCCGGACGGCTATCATCAGCAGGGTAAAGGCATCAGTTTTGGAACCATCATCCTGATCATTATCGTTGTCATCGTATTTGTTTCTTTTATGAGCCGCGGTGGCGGTGGCGGTGGCGGCTATGTGTCGCGCCGCGGGTACCGCGGTGGTGGCGGCTGGATCATACCCGGCGGCTGGTCGGGCGGCGGCGGTGGCGGCGGCTGGTCCGGTGGTGGCGGCGGAGGAGGATTCGGCGGTTTCGGTGGTGGGGGCTTCGGCGGCGGCGGCGCCGGCGGCAGTTGGTAGGAGGGGGTGTTTCAGGTTCAATGTTTAAAGTTCCTGGTTGAATTTCGTCTATACCCCATGCCGGTTAGTAATTCTTATGAGAACCAAAAACCAAAGATAAAAGAAGATTTCAGGTCAGATCCGTTTGTAACTCCCATGTGCGCCCCATTCCCCTGTTTCCAGATTTTCACATTTTCAAATTTCCAAATTCTTCCAGAAACCTTCTCTACATCGCATTATTCGTTTATTTTTGTTTGGACGAATTATATTTTGACAGGATAAATAGAACAATACATACATCATGAACAAGCGTTTTTTACTGGCGATGATCTTTCTGCTGACAGGCTTTATCACTTTTGCACAATATTCGGTTCAGTCAAAATATTTTGTTTATCTGCAAACCGAACCGGCACAGCCCTTTTACATCCGCATCAACGGGCAGCGCATTGAAGCAAATTCTTCCGGGTACCTGATCCTGCCCCAGCTCAAGGACGGAGACTACCGGCTGATCGTAGGGTTTCAGGACAACAAGAATCCTGAAATGACCTTCCGGTTTAAGATCGATTCAAAAGACAAAGGATACCTGATAAAAAATTTTGGTGCGGAAGGATGGTCGCTTTTTGACCTGCAGTCCATGGATGTTCAGAAACCCCTCACAGCTGAAGAGGCCGAGGCATTGGCAAAAGCAGAGGCTCCCAAACCGCGGCCGCGCCGCCAGGCGCCCAGGCCGAAGCCCGAGGAAAAGCCCGTGGTAAAAGAAGAACCCCCAAAACAGGCCCCTGCAGAGACCGCCGCTGTACAGCAAACGCCGCCACCGGTTCAGCAGCCGGCTGTGACCGACAATCCCAATGTAAGCGATTTTACAAAAGTACTTTCCCAGGCAGCCAATGATCCCAGCTTGCTGGAGCAGCCCAAACCCGAAGAAAAACCGGTTGTAAAAGCCGAACCCGCTCCTGCAGCTGAACAGCCCACGGCGGAAGCAGGCGCCGCCATGCCTGAAACCGCAAGTCCTGCAGGCAAAAATACAGTGGTAAAGATCTCACAGCATTCTTCCGGTACCGGTACCGTTGTATTATATGAAGACCGGAGCGCAGGGGGAAAAACGGAACAGATAGAAATCACCATACCGGCCACGGCGGATCAGGAAGCAGCCGCCCCGCCGCAGGAGAAGGCACCCGAAACACCATCCCCCAACGATGGCGAAAAGGAAAAGGAAGCCTTTGCAGTGGAAGAGAAGCCCGCCATTCCGCAAGCGAACAGTACCGGCAGCAAAAAAGAAGAAGCGGTGAAAGCACCGTCCAAACCGGTTCCGGGTAACTGTAAATCGGTCGCTACTGAAGATGATTTTCTGAAATTGCGCCGGGAGATGGCCGGAAAAGAAAATGATGACGAGATGATCGACGAGGCCAAACGTGCGTTTAAAAATAAATGTTATACCAGTGCCCAGGTAAAATACATCAGCAGCATGTTCTTATCCAATGCAGGGAAGTACAATTTCTTTGAAGCTGCCCGCGCGCATGTTTCGGACCCGGAGAACTTCAGCTCGCTGCAGTCAGAGATCAAAGACACCTATTATAAAGAAAAATTCAACAGTCTTACTCAATAGTTAGATGCTGAAAACTGATAGCTGAAAGCTGTCAGCCCTCAGCTGCCAGGTTGCGATGCGTTATTTTTTAGAAGTCTCTTATAAAGGAACCCGTTATAATGGTTTTCAGATCCAGAACACGGGGGCAACCATCCAGGGGGAGATTGAGCGGGCGTTTGCGGTTTTTTTTAAAGAAACGCTTCCGCTTACCGGTTCCTCCAGGACGGACAGCGGTGTACATGCGCTGCAGAATTTTTTTCATTTCGACTGGGACAAGGCTTTTGATTCCCAATGGATCTATAACCTGAATGCGATCCTCCCTCCGGACATTGTTCTCAAAGAAGTAAGGCGGGTAGCCGATGATGCTCATTGCCGGTTCGATGCGCTCAGCCGTACCTATGTTTATAAAGTATACCAGTTCAAGAATGCGTTCCTTTCGGATACGGCCTGTTTTTATCCTTATCCCCTGGACCTGGAAGTCATGAACCAGGCGGCATCCCTATTGAAGGACTATAGGGATTTCAGCAGTTTTTCCAAGAAAAATACCCAGGTAAAAACGTTTAACTGCAACCTGATGGAAAGCGGCTGGAACCGGGAGGGGGATGTGTGGGAATATCAGGTAACTGCGAACCGGTTTTTAAGAGGAATGGTCCGTGCGCTGGTAGCCACAATGCTGCGGGTGGGCCGGTATTCACTGGATATGGAGGCTTTTGAAGACATCCTGAAAAAAACGGCCTGCGGAACTGCATATTTTGATGCGCCGGCACGCGGATTAACCCTGACGCGGGTACACTACCCGGTTTCAGAAGGAATGTTGGTAAAATAGAAAGCTACGGTACGCCCGTTTATTTATAGATAGCTTTTTTCTAAGTCCGGTTTGTTGAAAAACCGTTTGATCGTTGCGGATAATTGCCCAACCAGCGAAGACCGCTGGTTCAGATGCGTAAAATAATCCACGTATTCGCGTACATTGTGGGCGATATTGAATTTTTTCAGCGCAAATTTCCGGAAAAAATTTCCGTCTTCCATTTTGAATTTTTTTATTTCCCGCACCACTTCAGCAACCGAAAAAGCCTTGTTGAAAGCGCGCCCGGAACAGTTTTTCAACAGGCTTTTTTCCAGGCAGTCTTTAACATATCCATCGCCACAGGGCTCAAAATAGGAGCGGTGATCAAAAATGATCACCGGGCGTCCGCAGGCCATCGCTTCGTAGGCAGACCGGCCGATGCCGATGACCAGATCGGCCCTGTTGATCATTCGCTCCACATGCCATACCGGGTTCTTAAATTTATTGAGGGTGGTAAGTCTTGCGCCCACCGCCTGGCAGGAGGCCTCTATGATCTGGTTGGCCTCGTCAGACTGGCACAGGCTCAAAACGGTTTTTACATCCGGGCACAGGGGGGCCGTGCTTTTGAACCGGTCCATATTGATGCCGTTTAAGATGATCCTGCTTTCCAGGTTCTTTTGGGATAAATGATCCTTTACTTCCTGGGAGATGGCTACATATCCGTTGGCATGGGGAGAAGGCTGCTCCAGTTCGGGGTAAATGCCATGACAGGTCTGAATGATAAAGCCCTTGTTGCGCAAATGGTTGACACAGGTATAATGATTGGCCAGGATGAGATCGTACTTTCTTTTTTTCATAAACCGGACGCCGATATCGGTTTCCAGTCTATCCGATACGAGGCCCTTGTGAAACGTAAAATACTCCACATCAAAAGCCTGCTTTTTCAATTCTTCAGCCAGGGTGTAGGTGTAGGTCTCTGATCCTCCCAGATGTTGCAAATGGTTATTGGCTACGAGGATCGAACGCGGGGTTTTGTTCATAAATCTGTATTATTTTATTCAACCGGGTTAGCAATTGCGGGGCCGGGTGTAAAAAATCACTGTGGATCATATAGTTGGACGTTTTTTATCGGCGAAAGATGCGGTTGCCATTGTTTTTTAAAAAGGGATCGGCACTTGTTTCATAACGCCGGGAGGGGCGTTCTATTGAGCACGTCCGGCTTTATTCCAGAAAAAATCATTTTTTTATGAAATAAATTTTGCGGTTCAGAAAAAGGTTCTATATTTGCACTCCGTTTGTGAAACGGATGAGTTCTCTGAGAAGAAAATAAAGATTCAAAAAACGCTGAAACGCTTGTATAGCTTAAGTTTCAGTAATATCTACTATAATGAATTCCGGTAAAACTGTTGCCGGATATTCCGCTTATACTTACCTGGTACGGTTAAAAAAATAAATAAAATATTTTTTGTTGACCGTGTTCAAAATCAAATCAAAATTTGTATCTTTGCAATCCGCCTGAAACAAAGGTTTGAGGCAATGCAGGTCTATCAATTCAACAGGTAAGTTCTTCACATTTAATGGATTATATCAAAAATATTTTCAAAATATTTTTGGTGAAATGAAAAAAAGAATGCATCTTTGCAACCCCGAAACGGAGGGTATGAGGAGGAGAGAATTGATGCGGGGATGGAGTTCTTTTAGGAGGTACAGCGTAGAGGCGCGCAGCTGGTTCAAATCCGGCGGTATTTACAAGGTCACGGAAGTCATTCTTTTAGGGGGTGATGGAAGTGGTAAGATCTTTGAAAGTTTGGAAGCAATAGCACAATTCAGTCACATTCAATTGTGACAACGAAAGGTAAGTCAAAAAGCAAATAACATTTAGATTTTTGACACGTTAATTTTTCTCTTGAGAATTTTTAATAGTCAGTAGTCAAACTCATTTACAACGGAGAGTTTGATCCTGGCTCAGGATGAACGCTAGCGGCAGGCTTAATACATGCAAGTCGTGGGGTAGAGAGGTGCTTGCACTTCTTGAGACCGGCAAACGGGTGAGGAACACGTACACAACCTTCCTTTTAGTGGAGCATAGCCCAGGGAAACTTGGATTAATTCTCCGTAAGATGTTGAAGAGGCATCTCTTTGATATTATAGCAGTGATGCGCTAGAAGACGGGTGTGCGTATGATTAGGTAGTTGGAGGGGTAACGGCCCACCAAGCCAACGATCATTAACTGGTGTGAGAGCACGACCAGTCACACGGGCACTGAGACACGGGCCCGACTCCTACGGGAGGCAGCAGTAAGGAATATTGGTCAATGGAGGCAACTCTGAACCAGCCATGCCGCGTGGAGGATGAAGGTCCTCTGGATTGTAAACTTCTTTTATCTGGGACGAAAAAAGGGAATTCTTTCTCGTCTGACGGTACCAGATGAATAAGCACCGGCTAACTCCGTGCCAGCAGCCGCGGTAATACGGAGGGTGCAAGCGTTATCCGGATTTACTGGGTTTAAAGGGAGCGTAGGTGGGCTAGTAAGTCAGTGGTGAAATCTCCGAGCTTAACTTGGAAACTGCCATTGATACTATTGGTCTTGAATATTGTGGAGGTTAGCGGAATATGTCATGTAGCGGTGAAATGCATAGATATGACATAGAACACCAATTGCGAAGGCAGCTGGCTACACATATATTGACACTGAGGCTCGAAAGCGTGGGGATCAAACAGGATTAGATACCCTGGTAGTCCACGCCCTAAACTATGGATACTCGACATTTGTGATACACAATAAGTGTCTGAGCGAAAGCATTAAGTATCCCACCTGGGAAGTACGATCGCAAGATTGAAACTCAAAGGAATTGGCGGGGGTCCGCACAAGCGGTGGAGCATGTGGTTTAATTCGATGATACGCGAGGAACCTTACCTGGGCTAGAATGCGAGTGCCGAACCATGAAAGTGGTTTTTCTAGCAATAGACACAAAGCAAGGTGCTGCATGGCTGTCGTCAGCTCGTGCCGTGAGGTGTTGGGTTAAGTCCCGCAACGAGCGCAACCCCCATCACTAGTTGCCATCAGGTAACGCTGGGAACTCTAGTGAAACTGCCGTCGTAAGACGCGAGGAAGGAGGGGATGATGTCAAGTCATCATGGCCTTTATGCCCAGGGCTACACACGTGCTACAATGGGGAGGACAAAGGGTTGCGACATAGCGATATGAAGCTAATCCCAAAAACCTCTTCTCAGTTCGGATCGCAGTCTGCAACTCGACTGCGTGAAGCTGGAATCGCTAGTAATCGTATATCAGCAATGATACGGTGAATACGTTCCCGGACCTTGCACACACCGCCCGTCAAGCCATGAAAGCCGGGTGTACCTGAAGTCGGTAACCGCAAGGAGCTGCCTAGGGTAAAACTGGTAATTGGGGCTAAGTCGTAACAAGGTAGCCGTATCGGAAGGTGCGGCTGGAATACCTCCTTTTTAGAGCTATGTACGGGTTGAATATTTTCAACCCCAGATTTACCGTGCTGTTGTTTCCTATTCTTTCAAATTTATTTAGCGTTCTTTTAAATAAAAGACAAGCCCGAGGGTTAACGGAGGCAATCATCTCGAGGCCCCTTTAGGGGTTTGGGGTATAGAGATCCGTAGCTCAGCCTGGTTAGAGCACTACACTGATAATGTAGGGGTCACCAGTTCAAATCTGGTCGGGTCTACTTTACAAGCTGATAGCTATCAGCCTTTAGATGGGGGGTTAGCTCAGTTGGCTAGAGCATCTGCCTTGCACGCAGAGGGTCATCGGTTCGACTCCGATATCCTCCACAAGTCAAATTTGAGGATGAATAATTTGAGGATTTGAAAAAAAAGAGTTCTTTTAAGATGAGATAAAGCCTGAGAGGCTCCGATGGTTCGAAACCATTTTATCTGCAAAAGTCGAATGAGGTTTGAGGTATATGATTTAGGTTGTGTAGTTTCAGATTTTCATGAAGACCAAGTTCTTTGACATATTGGAAAAAAATAAACTGTTAGGAGAGTACCTAACAGCCCGACGCGAGTCGGGTTCGATCACAATTTTTGAAACATCACACTATAATTATTATGGTTGGTCTGAAGAAATGTGGTCGGGTAACAATCTACAATTAAACTAAAAAATAAGTCCAAGCGGGAGCTTGGCCTCATTAAAGAAGTTTACGAACTTTTTTAAAGCAATTAAGGGCGTATGGTGGATGCCTAGGGTCTGAGAGGCGATGAAGGACGTGGTAAGCTGCGATAAGCCAGGGGGAACTGCACACAAGTATTAAATCCCTGGATTTCCGAATGGGACAACCTAATATACTGAAGGTATATTACTCGAAAGAGAGCCAACCCGGAGAACTGAAACATCTAAGTACCCGGAGGAAAAGAAAATAAGACAATGATTCCCTAAGTAGTGGCGAGCGAACAGGGAAGAGCCTAAACCAGCTTCGCGTGCGGAGCTGGGGTTGTAGGACTACTTTTAGAAAGCGTTATCAAGCAGAATTTTCTGGAAAGTTAAGCCAAAGCGGGTGATAGCCCCGTAAGCGGAAATTAACGTGGACGTGTAGTATCCTGAGTAGGGCGGGACCGGAGGAATCCTGCTTGAATCTGCCAGCACCATCTGGTAAGGCTAAATACTCCTCAGACACCGATAGTGAACCAGTACCGTAAGGGAAAGGTGAAAAGCACCCTGAATAAGGGAGTGAAATAGTACCTGAAACCGTACGCCTACAAGCGGTCGGAGCATCTTTATGGTGTGACGGCGTGCCTTTTGCATAATGAGCCTACGAGTTACTCCTCACTGGCGAGGTTAAGTTTTTGAAAACGGAGCCGTAGCGAAAGCGAGTCCGAACAGGGCGCTTAGTCAGTGGGGGTAGACGCGAAACTTTGTGATCTATCCATGGGCAGGTTGAAGGTGTGGTAACACACACTGGAGGACCGAACCCGTTGACGTTGAAAAGTCTTGGGATGACCTGTGGATAGGGGTGAAAGGCCAATCAAACTGAGAGATAGCTCGTTCTCCCCGAAATGTTTTTAGGAACAGCCTCGGATTTTAGAAGTGTACTAGAGGTAGAGCTACTGATTGGGCTAGGGGGCTTCACCGCCTACCAAACCCTGACAAACTCCGAATGCTAGTACATATCTCCGGGAGTGAGGCTGTGGGCGCTAAGGTCCATGGCCGAGAGGGAAATAACCCAGAATAGCAGCTAAGGTCCCCAATACATGGTTAAGTTAGACAAACGATGTAGAGTTTCTATAACAGCCAGGATGTTTGCTTGGAAGCAGCAATTCATTTAAAGAGTGCGTAACAGCTCACTGGTCGAGAGACTCTGCGCGGAAAATAATCGGGTATTAAACCATGAACCGAAGCTCTATGATCGCCCTTTGAGGGCTGATCGGTAGGGGAGCATTGAAACGGCATCGAAGGTGTACGGCGACGTATGCTGGAGCGGTTTCAAAAGAAAATGTAGGCATAAGTAACGATAAATAAGGTGAAAAACCTTATCGCCGAAAGTCTAAGGGTTCCTGATCAACGTTAATCGGATCAGGGTTAGCCCGGTCCTTAGTCAAACCCGAAAGGGGTAGACGATGGAAAGCAGGTTAATATTCCTGCGCCTGCTATACAATAAAAGTGACGGAGCATGTTAGCTGCCTAGTCTGACGGATTAGACGAGTGGAACCTTCGGGTGAAGCGCAGCAGTGAGAGTGCTTCCAAGAAAAGCGAGTATAGCAGCCGGTACCGCAAACCGACACAGGTAGACGGGATGAGTATTCTAAGGCGCTCGGGTGAGCCGTGGAGAAGGAACTAGGCAAATTGATGCTGTAACTTCGGGATAAAGCATACCACAGCGATGTGGTCTCAGTAAAATGGTTCAACCAACTGTTTAACAAAAACATAGGGCCCTGCAAAATCGAAAGATGACGTATAGAGCCTGATACCTGCCCGGTGCTGGAAGGTTAAGGAAGGATGTTCGGAGTAATCCAAAGCTTCTGACTGAAGCCCCAGTAAACGGCGGCCGTAACTATAACGGTCCTAAGGTAGCGAAATTCCTTGTCGGGTAAGTTCCGACCTGCACGAATGGTCTAATGAGTTGAACGCTGTCTCCTCCACGAGCCCGGTGAAATTGTAGTATCGGTGAAGATGCCGGTTACCCGCCACGGGACGGAAAGACCCCGTGAACCTTCACTACAACTTTGCATTGATTTTGAATTACGGATGTGTAGTATAGTTGGGACGCTATGAAGCTTTGCCGCCAGGTAGGGTGGAGCGGTCGTTGAAATACCAACCTTCTTTGATTTAGAATCTAATCCCTAGCGGGACACAGTGCATGGTGGGTAGTTTGACTGGGGTGGTCGCCTCCTAAAGAGTAACGGAGGCTTGCAAAGGTTCCCTCAGTACGGTTGGTAATCGTACGCAGAGCGCATTAGTAAAAGGGAGCTTGACTGTGAGGCAAACAGGCCGAGCAGGGACGAAAGTCGGCTAAAGTGATCCGGCGGTTCTGTATGGAAGGGCCGTCGCTCAAAGGATAAAAGGTACTCCGGGGATAACAGGCTGATCTCCCCCAAGAGCTCATATCGACGGGGAGGTTTGGCACCTCGATGTCGGTTCGTCACATCCTGGGGCTGGAGAAGGTCCCAAGGGTTCGGCTGTTCGCCGATTAAAGTGGCACGTGAACTGGGTTCAGAACGTCGCAAGACAGTTCGGTCCCTATCTGTGGTGGGCGTTAGTAAATTGCGAGGACATGACCTTAGTACGAGAGGACCGGGTCGTACGTGCCGCTGGTGTATCTGTTGTGCCGCCAGGTGCAATGCAGAGTAGCTAAGCACGGACAGGATAAACGCTGAAAGCATCTAAGCGTGAAACCTGCCTCAAGATGAGTTTACTTTTAAGGGCCGTCAGAGACTATGACGTTGATAGGCTACAGGTGTAAAGGTGGTAACATCAAAGCCGAGTAGTACTAATTGCCCGTAAGCTTTAATTTTTTTATTAGATCTCTTCTGACAGTTTTTTCCAATATGTTAATCTTATTAGATGTTAGATATTAGACGATAGATGTTAGACATTTTAGTGCTGCATTTTTAGTTTAGTGTTTTACATTTTTAATTTTTTATGGTGGTTATACCAAGGGTGTTCACCTCTTCCCATACCGAACAGAGAAGTTAAGCCCCTTATGGCCGATGGTACTGCACCACAATGCGGGAGAGTAGGTAGCTGCCATTCTTATTGAACCCTTCAGTTTTACTGGAGGGTTTTTTTATGCCTG
>NZ_KB893648.1 GCF_000374125.1 Niabella aurantiaca DSM 17617 | reverse complement strand
CGTAATGTTCTCGGGCTGCGACACCCTGCAATCGGTGGCCGGCGGGCTCTCCCAATTAGAAATGGCCAACGGGCTGCGCGCGGCCCTTACCCAGGGCCTGTTCAGCGGTTTTGACGCTTTTGCCAACCCCAATCAGGGAAATCCACTGGTACGCTTTGCCTTTCCCGGCGATGCCGCGAAGATCGAAAAAACATTGCGCGACCTGGGCCTGAGCTCCCTTGTGAACCAGATGACCTCAAAGTTCACCAACGCCATGGGGCAAGCGGTTACAGAAGCAAAACCTGTTTTTGTCAATGCAGTTAAGCATATGAGCATTGCGGATGCCGCCTCGCTTTTGCTGACCAATAACCGGCGGGCTGCTACCGAGTTCTTCAAGGCCCAAATGTCGCCTGAGCTGATGACCAAATTCCGGCCGATCGTTGACAATACGGTACGCACCAGCGGTGCCGACAAGGACTACCAGAACGTTGCAAAAGCATACAACGCCATTCCTTTCCTGGGTAAGAAACTGGAGACCAGCCTGAACGATTTTATTGCCGCACGGGCCATTGACGGTATGTTCCTGTATGTAGGAAATGAAGAGGAAAAGATACGGACCAACCTTGCATCCCGGAAAACGGATCTTTTGAAACGGGTTTTTGGCTATGCCGATCAGCAAATGCGGATTAGGGGCGGGCAGTAACCCATCCGCGGTCAGCTATCGGGCTTAAGTTCGATTGATAACTGATCGTTCCTATCCTTGTTGTTTAAGATTCAACGTTTAAAGTTTCCAGTTGGGTTACGGCTCGAAGCCTGATGAGTCAATGGTCATTGCCCGGTCCCGGCCGTTTGTCTATCATTTAATTTCTAATGTTCAACGATCGGGACTTGCCCATAACGGATACGGTTTTATAGTTGACAGGGAGTTTACATTCCCACATTTTCAAATCTTCAAATCTCCGAATTCCAAATGCTGCCTGCCGGCCTTACCACAGCTGGTTGCTCTTTTGCAGTGAGTAGGAAAAACCAAGCCCCAATGAATAATATTTGTTTGGATTATTGGCGCCTTCCGGATTGTGATTATCAAGATTCTTTGTCAGGAACCGTACATTGCCTTCCAGGAAAAGACGTCCACGGTTGCTTACCTGGTATTTAACCCCCCCGCCAACCGGGAGAATGAACGCCACTTTATCCGAACGGTCCTTAAATCCATTGGAAGAGCTGTAGTTAAATAACCCATAAGCTCCTGCTCCTGCAATGATGTAGGGCGACCAGCGGGTTACCGCATCATTCAGCAGATCGAACTGGGCCTTTACAGTAGCCTCCAGAACATTTGTATTAAATTTTCCTGTAGGGCCGCTTACATCCTCTTCTTCAAGGTTATTTCCTTTGAGCTCGCCAAACAACAGCTCGCCCCGTACATACAGCCGGGAGGGCAGGATCATGCTGTGGTCATAAAACGCCGAAACAGCGTAGGAAGTATGGGTACCCAACGGTGTTTTTACGGCATACCGGCCCGAATATCCCAACGCCCCTGCCGTAATCCCCACATGGCTTTTTTGGGCAACATAATCTTTCTTCGTTCCGTTACCCTGGGCCATTGAAAACAAACTGCTGCCAATAAAGCCGGCTAAAAGAATCAAACTTTTTACTTTCATAATTTTATTATTTACTCCACATACGCCGGCTCAGGCTGTTCAGCTGCTGCTGAATTTCTGTAGCATGAGCGTTGGTAAGCGGGTTTTCATTAAATCCGTTCTCTGCGTCTAACGAGGATTTGATCACTTTACTATCAAACAGCCTGTTCTCAAATACTTCTTCCCAGGTAATCCGGCCTCCCATGTCCAGCGGATTCACAATATTGCTGCGTACCAGGGTTTTTCTTAAATCGGGGTAGTAGATCCAGAACAGCGCGTGCTCACTGTTGGCAACGGTGTACCCGTCTGAAGTGGTATACGAGGATAAGGGGGCAATGCCCAATATACGGATGTATGTTTTCCCATCCCGTTTATTGAACACCCACTCTTCTTTTATCCGGAATTTATAGACCGAGTCTCCCGAAACCATCCGGTTCCGTACCTGGTATCCTATAATATTTCCTTCCATATCATACTTTGCAGCGGTATCTTTTCCGCCACCAAAGCTTGCTACCACTTCATCGTAGGTAATGGGTGTTGTAAACCGGTCGTCGATGTTGCTGAAAGCCTGTACCCCATTCTCTTTTATTGCCTTCAGCATGATGTTTATCAGGCGTGTCTTTTCACCGCTATCGATCGCTTTATTGAAAAAATAACGGGCATTCTTCTGCGTCCGTGCATCAATGGTGCGCCATACTCTTACCCGGTACAGGGCATCGGAGGCATACAGGGCCGTATAGGGCAGCGGTGTGGCAGTGCTGTCCGACATATCATCCTCAAGAATATTGTCCTTACGTAACGATTTTGCCGCCCCTCCAAATAACCCACCGGTTTGTGCGCCCTCCACTACTTCAATGGGAAGATCCGCCTGAATACTGTCTACCACAGGAGATTTGTCGGGATCGGGCTGCGTGGGTTTTGCAGGCGTGCCTGATTTGGGCGTGGCCGGCTTTTTGGCGGAAGATGAGATGGGTGTATCGTACGCACTCCTTTGAGAAAAGCCGGCTTCTGAAACAAAAAGCAGTCCTGTTGTTACACATGCGGCCAAAAAAATGTTCAATTTCATCACTGTATATTTTACTATCGGGCAACTACCCGGTTAATACAAATTAAATGCGATGGGCGCCAGCGTCCGTGACCCACCCGGGCCGGTGGCCCGGATCTCATCAATGGTGATGGTGCTGCCGGGCTGTGCCCGTTCGATCAGCGAGCGGGCGGCATTAAAGGAATTTCCGCTCACTGCCTTATGCATAAATTCCGGGTAGCCGGCCCCTGCAAAGGTGATGGTATAACTGGAAACTGTAAACTTTACACCTTCAAAAACAAAATTTTCCAGTTCTGCCCTTACACCCGCCTGCGCTTTGAAATCGTTTACGCGCATCCGCCCGCCTTTGCTGGCACCTACCATTGCGGTGGGCGATGGCACTGATTTTACACGGAACTCAAAACTGCTTGTATGCTTCCCGTCGTTCACCGTAACCGTGGCGGTACCGGGTTTGGACACCCTTGCCACGTATTTCCCGCGTGAACCCGAGATGCTGCCCTGGCTGATGGAAACCCGCAGCTGATCGGCGCTGGTACCGCTTCCTCCACCCACCGATACCGGATTGTCCAGCCCCACATACAATACTTTAACAGCGTCTGCGCTTACCGTTAAACCGGTTGGCGAGGCCACTGTGTAGGTTATGTCTCTTGTAATGACAGAAGTGGTTCCGTCTGGTTTTACAAACGAAATATTCACCTTTTTCGTATAGGTTCCGGGACCACCGGCAACTGTTTTGTACTCAGCAAGGCCATCGGTATTCAGGGGTACCACCGCACCATCAATGGTCACCGTAGGGCGGGCATTCTTGCTGAAAGCACCTACACCAGCAGTAATATTAAACTCCTGACCGGGCAGCAGGTACTGTGCATTGGCAGTAGCAAGCGCCTGGAACTCGTCGTACACCACTTTTACAGCACCGATCTTATTGTGGCAGAACTCGATCACCTGGGACTCCGCATTCTTGACATCATTCTGGAACTTGGAGAGGATGGTAATTGCGGCAACCGAGGGAGTGCTCCGGAAATAGGCGGCCGACCAGGTCTTATTGTTGCTGTTCTTCACTACCGGCATGGACAGGTCCAGCGGCAACGCATGTTGAAACTCGGTATTGATCTCCGGGTCGATCGTCAGTATGGCCGTTTTGTAACCGGTCAGTTTTTTCAGCAGGTCCTCGCCTTGTTTTTTATCAACCATGATCCGGGTGGGCACATCCAGGTTGCTTTCTTTATAGGCCCCTGTTTTCGCATTCAACCCCGATGCTGTTTTGATCTGGGTCTTTAATGATTCGATGTAGTTCACCAGGTCGTCCGAAAGCTGCCGGGCCTTTTCTGCCTTTGGCATCCAGATCTGCGCCAGTTCCCGGGTTTTAGGATCATTTGCCTTTTCTTCAAGAGAGACAAAGATGGTTTTGTTCTTTTTATCGATGGTTCCGTTTGCGTTGGTCAAACTTTTGTCAATCGTTTTAAACGCATTCAAAACTTCCGAAGATACATTCAGCGCCAGCAATGCTGTCAGCACCAAATACATCAGGTTGATCATTTTCTGTCTCGGCTCTCTTGGTAAAGCCATAATAAAATTCCTTTTCTTGGGTTTTATAAATTATGATCGTTTCGTGCGCCGCTGCAGCCATTCGCCCCGCTGCAGATCATCATCACATTTTGCTTTTACGCGCAACGGGCGGTGCCTTCGGAAAGATGCATGCCCATCGATGGTTCAACCCGGCACCCCATCACCTTATCCGTTCTTCATCTGCATGGCGGCGATCATGCCGCTGTACATCTGGTTCAACTTTGCCAGGTTATTTGAAAGGTCGGCAATTTCTTTTTGTGTGTTCTTTGCATCCTCTGCGCTGTTCACCAATGCATCAGAAGTTTCTGCCAGCTTCCGGTAATAGGTATTCATCTGGTTGATGGAAGCACTGGCCTGTTTGATCTGCCGGGAATACTCCTCCGTATCAACGATGCTTTCAGAAGCATGGCTGATCCGGGTGATATTGGCCTCCAGGCTTTTGAAGCCTGCGCTCAGCCGCCCCAGGTTTTCCGGTGTGATATCGGCTGCCTTCAGCATTTCATCAACAGAGACCAGCGCGCTGTCTTTGGCCATCGCTTTTTTTACCACCACTGCATCGTCATCCGACCCCGCGGGATTACCCATCTCATCCACCTTCTGCGGAGGATTGAACAGGTACATCAGTCCAAAGCTTAAGAATACCAGTACCTCGGTGTACAATCCGATCTGAAGCCAGATATTGGGGTCGCCAAACGGAGAGGTCCCGGTCAGTTTAAACAACACACCCAATAAGACAGGAACAGCACCCAGCGAATAAAAGATCTCAAGGTATCTGTCTATCGGGCGAACTTTTTCAACAGCCATACACGCTAAATTTTATAGATAAATATTTGATGAGCTAAAAATTGATTATTCGGGCAAATTGACTACAATGCGGAATCCAAGATAGGAGTGGGCGGCGTCCAGGTCTTCAAATGAACGGTTCTCCTGGGTCATAAAAGTAGGGGTGTCTTTCCAGCTTCCGCCTCTGATCACTTTTCTGCGCTGCGCCCTTGATTCCGATTCCGGTGTTCCCCATTGAATGTCAGGGTTAAAGCGGTTCTGAAAGTTCTCCCCGCCTTCGTAATAGGAGGTAGTGGTCCATTCTGATACATTATCCGCCAGGTTGTACAACCCATAATTCCCTTTTTTGGCACCTTTTACATACACGGGAAAGATCTTTCCTTCACCGGGTATTGCGGCGCGGGTATTGTTGCCGATCTCATCGGCGTCCTCTTTGGGACCACTTTCTTTTTTTGCATCGCTTTTCATATTCAGGCTTGCGGCATATTCCCATTCTGCCTCTGTCGGGAGCCGGGCCTTTCCTCCCCCACTGCCCCTGTTCTTCGACTGCCGGGCCAGGATCTTATGCTTGGTCATCCAATCGCAATAGGCGCTGGCCTGTTTCCAGCTGACACCCACAACCGGGTAATTCTGATATTTAGGACTGCTGAAATAATTAACGGCCATTTGTTCGTTATTGGAATAACCAAAATCGCGCATCCATGCCAGGGTATCCGGATACACCTGAACCGTATAGCGGTACACGAAGTCCTTTGCATCTCTTCCTTTGTTTTCTTTTTTGGCGGCCTCCTGGTAATTAAATCCTTCAAGAGCGTATATGAGCTTATCCGGATCGATCATCCGTTTCTGGCTGATGGTCTTTGACGGATCCAGCACCAGGTCGCCCAGCTGTGAAAGGATGGCCGGATCAGAATAGTTGATCCGGGAAGCCTCCTTCCAGTTGATCATCGTATCGTTCCCAATAACTGTAACATATTGGCCTCCAAGTCGTTTTGCCGTAATGGAATCCCGCACCCAATTTACGAACTCATGGTATTGGGCATTGGTCACCTCGGTTGCCGACATATAAAAACCGCTGATCAGGACCGGCCGTTCCTGCCGCTGGCTGGTGGCCGATGTAGAATCGCCATGATTGCCCATAATAAACGTACCAGCCGGTATTTCTACTACCGACATCGGCAGGGTGGCGCCAATTTCAGATTTTTTACTTACAACTTTTCTTAAACTGATACTTTTTTGGGAATACGAAGGGAAACACAAAAAGGATGCGATAATAAAAAGAAGAAGGTTCCTCATTGAAAAATTTAGGTTTAAAAAACTTATAATTCACAAAATGTCTGCCAGAATCGGAGCAAATTAAACCTCTTTTCTAAAAAAGGGGAACTTTTTTTATAGGATTCTTAAACAACCCTCAATTATACCCCAAAAAGGGTATCCGAATGCCGGGGCCCGGCTGATATTTTCCGCTGCGGAAAAACGGGCCCAACGGGCACAAAAAAGCCCGTTGAGGAACGGGCTGTAACAGAAAAGAATCTCTTATAGGGGAAGCGCTCCTTCGATAAGCACGGTTACCTTGTTGTTCAGCACTTCCACAAACCCACTCTGGATCTGGAAAAAGCTGGCTTCACCGTTGATCCGGTCTTTCAGGATCTTCAGCTTGCCCTGCTGCAAAGCGGCAATCATCGGCGCATGTTTTTCCAACACCTCAAAGGAGCCGGAAATGCCTGGCATTTGTACGCCATAAACATCACCGCTGTATACCTTTTTTTCGGGGGTTAATATTTCTAATTGCATAAAGTATTTAGTATTTAGATCGATAGTATTCAGACACACCAGCCTTAATCACCTGTTAAACCATTATAAAAAGAAAGAATCATTTTATAAATCTGTAATGCCTCGTCCATCAAAGGATCAAGCTTTTTCTTCTCCATGTATCCGAGTCTAAAAGCTAGCTCCAACTGGGTCTGAGCTTCATTAAGGGATCCCATTGAAAACTCCAAAAACCTTCTAAATTGCTTATTAGTCCCTCTTCCTGCTCCCTCTGCAATATTACTGGGAATAGATATACAACAATCCCGCAATTGGGCACGCAGCCCATATTTCTCTTCTCCCGGGAAATCAACTGAGGCTTCGTAAACAGTAACCACAAAATTCATCCCTCGCTGCCAGATCTTTAATTCCCTATAATTATGCATTCCCATAAGCGAACTCATCTACCAGAAGAAGGTCTTAATACTGAGTACTCAGTGCTGAATACTACTAGGAAGCCGCCAGTAATTTTTTCCCCTTCTCGATAGCATCATCAATATTCCCTACCAGGTTGAACGCTGCCTCAGGATATTCGTCTACCTCGCCGTCCATGATCATATTGAATCCACGGATGGTTTCATCGATCGGAACCAATACGCCTTTCAGGCCGGTAAAGGCCTCTGCCACGTGGAAGGGCTGGGAAAGGAAACGCTGTACCTTACGGGCGCGGGCCACGGTCATTTTATCCTCGTCGCTCAATTCATCCATACCCAGGATGGCGATGATGTCCTGTAATTCTTTATAACGCTGTAAGATCCGTTTTACACGGTTGGCACACTCGTAATGCGCATCTCCAACCACCTGCGGCATCAGGATACGGGATGTGGAATCCAGCGGATCCACAGCCGGATAAATACCCAGATCCGCGATCTTACGGCTTAATACGGTTGTAGCATCCAGGTGGGCAAATGTTGTAGCCGGAGCGGGGTCTGTAAGGTCATCCGCCGGTACATAAACCGCCTGAACGGACGTAATAGAACCGCTTTTTGTAGAAGTGATCCGCTCCTGCATCAGTCCCATCTCTGTAGCCAGTGTGGGCTGGTATCCTACCGCAGAAGGCATCCGGCCCAGCAGTGCCGATACCTCGGAACCGGCCTGCGTGAAACGGAAGATATTGTCTACAAAGAAAAGGATATCCTTACCCTTGCCTTCGCCATCTCCATCCCGGAAATATTCGGCAATGGTCAAACCGCTCAGGGCTACACGTGCACGCGCACCCGGAGGTTCGTTCATCTGTCCGAATACGAAGGTTGCTTTGGACTCTGCCAGCTCTTCCTGGTTTACCTTGCTCAGGTCCCAGCCGCCTTCTTCCATGCTGTGCTTAAAGGCCTCTCCATATTTCATGATACCGGCTTCGATCATCTCGCGCATCAGGTCATTCCCTTCACGGGTACGCTCTCCCACACCTGCAAACACCGACAAACCGCCGTGTCCTTTCGCGATATTGTTGATCAGCTCCTGGATCAATACTGTTTTACCTACTCCTGCACCCCCAAATAAACCAATTTTACCTCCTTTTGCATAGGGCTCGATCAGGTCGATCACCTTGATCCCGGTAAACAACACTTCGGTTGCCGTGCTCAGGTTTTCAAAAGCCGGCGGCATCGCGTGGATCGCACGGCCGTTCTCTTTGGAAACCGCAGGTAACCCGTCGATCGGGTCGCCGGTTACATTAAAAAGGCGCCCTTTAATTCCCTCTCCCGTAGGCATTGTAATGGCCCTTCCGGTATCGCGCACTTCGGTACCCCGTACCAGGCCTTCGGTACCGTCCATCGCAATGGTACGCACGCTGTCCTCACCCAGGTGCTGCTGTACCTCTAAAACGAGGGTATCACCATTTTCCTTAGTGAGTTCCAATGCGTTATAAATTTCCGGTAGCGTGCCATCAAACTGAACGTCGATTACCGCACCGATCACCTGTTTTACTTTACCTACGTTTGCCATATCAATATTGAAATATAAGGTTTTATTTGAGGCTGCAAAAGTAAGGTTTATCGCTATAATAAATAACGCAGCCGCAAAGAATTATTAATAACCTGTGGAAAAAACGCATTTATCAGGTCTTTGCCTGTATTTTTGTGTGCCATACACACGTTTAAACTTATTTGAACATGAAAAACATTCGCCCAGGAGACAGAACCGCCTTCCGGCAATCCGGAGCTTATTCCCTTCCCTGCCAAAAAAATTGAAATAAGTTCTGTAATATTACGGTGCGCTTTATAATTGATTATCCAATGACTGTCAGAAAATTCGTACTTACCTTAACCTTGTTGCTGTTTTTGGGTGTTATTTCCTGTAAAAATGAAGAAAAGAAGGAACGGAAAAAGGTAATCCGCGTGGAAAAACCGGTAACCAGGGTCGATGTCACCATCGATACCAGCAATGCCTTTAACCAGCTGTTTATCGACAGCAGCCTTGTAAACGGTTTCCTGGCGGCCGACAGCAGCCTCAGCGACACCCTCGTAAACCGGATCAAAAGCTTTTACAACAGCCGTAACTACCAGTACGCCTGGTTCTCCCCGGAAGGCATCCCGGAGCATACCATTTCTTTCTGGAACCTGCTGAAGAACTACCTCAACTATTCAAAGGACTCCACGGTTTACAATAAGGCGCTGACCGCAAAAATGGAATCGCTGATCACTTCCCGCGAATCTGTAAAGATCAAAAACGACTCGGCATTCCAGAACCTGGAGCTGTCGCTTACCAAATATTTGTACCTGTATGCAGATCATGAATATGCTTATGACGCCAGCTTTGATATGAAAACCCTGGAGTGGTATATTCCCAAAAAGAAATTGACGCTGGAAGCCATGCTCGATTCGGTTATTGCCGCAAAGGGGCAATTCTCCGAGGCCTTTGCCCCGCGCAATCCCCAGTACACCGCCCTGCGGAAAAAACTGCAGCAATACAAGGCCATTAAGGACGCAGGTGGCTGGCCCCGGGTAAACAGCAAGGTGGAGGAAATGAAAAAAGGTTATAAAGATGCCGCCGTCCTGGCGCTGAAAAAGCGCCTGAAGGTTGAAGGATTCCTGGAAGGGGAAGACAGTACCCTTACGAACGTTTACGATTCGACGCTGGCAACTGCGGTCAATGCCGTGAAACAGCATTACGGGTATAAGCCGGACGGAAAGGCCGGTAAAACCTTTTTAAAGGACCTCAATGTTTCGGTTGACGAACGCATCCAGCAGATCCTGATCAACATGGAGCGGATGCGCTGGATCCCGATCGAGACCCGGGACTCCGGCAGGGCCATCATGGTCAACATTCCGGAATATAAACTGCACGTTTATGAAAACGGAAAGCCGGCATGGGATATGAACGTTGTTGTAGGAAAAGAAAGCAACAATACCACAGTATTTACGGGCGTGCTGAAAACCGTTGTATTCAGCCCTTACTGGAACGTACCTACCAGCATTGTGAAAAAGGAAATGGGCGGCCGCCCGAGCGCCGCTTACCTGGCACGCAATCATATGGAGATCCTAAACGGCCAGGTACGCCAGAAACCCGGCCCCTGGAACTCGCTGGGCCTGGTAAAATTCCTGTTCCCGAACAGTTATAATATTTATTTCCACGACTCGCCTGCAAAAAGCTTGTTCAACAAAGACAAACGCAGCTTCAGCCATGGCTGCATCCGGTTGAAGGATCCTGCAAAATTTGCGGAATATGTACTGGAGGATACAGCCCGCTGGAACAGCCGGAAAATCGATTCGGCGATGCACAGCTACAAGGAAAAATACGTGCGTGTAAAGCGGCCCATACCCGTACTGATCACCTATTTTACAGCATGGGTCAATGACAATAACGAGCTAAATTTCCGGGAGGACATTTACGGGCACGATGCCATTATTGCCAAAAAAATGTTCCTCAACAGTGTGGGCACTACCTGGAGCCGCCAGAAGGCAATCCGGGACAGCCTGCAACGCATCAAAGACTCCATAAAACAAAAAGAGCTGGAACGGAAGGAGAAACGGAAACGGGATAGTTTGAAGAGGGTTGGGGAACGTGAATAGGGAGCCGTCAATAATGAGAAGTGGGGTATCAATAGTGAGATGTTGGTAGTGAGAAGTGGGTCCTGGCTAAACGTGGAATCCCAACCCTGAACTTTAAACCTGAAACAATAATTTTGCCGGATGAAAGTTGAAGAGGTTACCACTCCGGAACAGGCAAAGGCTTTTTTAGCCGTAAATGTGCGCATCAATAAAAACGACCCCAATTATGTACGGCCGCTGGATAAAGACGTAGAAGAAGTTTTTGATCCCGCTAAAAACAAGGCCTTCCGTTTTGGAACTGCCATGCGGTGGATATTAAAGGACGCCGGAGGACAGCTGATTGGACGCATAGCTGCTTTTGTAAATAAAAAGTACAAGACCAAGGGCGATGATGGCCCCGTAGGCGGTGTGGGCTTTTTTGACTGCATCAATAACCAGGAGGCCGCTAACCTGCTGCTGGATACGGCAAGGGAATGGCTGCAGGAAAGGGGCATGACGGCAATGGACGGCCCCATTAATTTTGGCGAACGCGATAAATGGTGGGGCCTGCTGACAGAAGGTTTTGAGCCGCCGCTTTATTGCATGAATTACAACCCGCCCTATTACAGGGAGCTGTTTGAAACTTATGGCTTCAACCCTTTTTTTTACCAGGCCTGCTTTGGACTTCGGGTAAAAGACCGGATACAGGAAAAATTTTACGAACGGCACGCCGTGCTTTCCAAGGATCCCAACTACTCCTCTGACAACATCAAAAAAAACAACCTGGATCAATACGCCCGCGATTTTACCTACGTGTACAATAAAGCATGGGCGGGCCACGGGGGGCTGAAGCAACTGGAAGAGAAGGTGGCCCTGAAAATGTTCCAAAGTATGAAGGCCGTGCTGGATGAACGGATCTGCTGGCTGATCTATTACAAAAAGGAACCCATCGGCATCTGGCTGAACCTCCCCGATCTGAACCAGTGGTTTAAGCTGCTGAATGGGAAGTTTGGCCTGCTGGATAAATTAAAGTTCCTGTGGTACAAAAAAACAAAACCCTGCAACAAATTTGTAGGGCTGGTATTTGGGATCGTACCGGAGTTCCAGGGCAAGGGCGCCGATGCCTATATGATCATTGAAGGCTGTAAACGCATCCAGAACCTGACCATTACAAACGGGGAATACCGGATCGGCACGCCCATCTATGATCAGTATGAAATGCAATGGATCGGGGAGTTCAATCCCAAAATGATCAATGTGGCGGAATCGCTGGGCACCTATAAAAGCCGCCGGCTGACCACCTACCGTTACAATTTTGACCGTAAAAAACCTTTTAAGATGCACCCGGTATTGTAGCAAAAAGGCCGGCATCAAAGCCAGCCTTAGTTTATTACACACTATTATTGCACACAACCAAATGGCTAATAAACCCTTCTGGGCTCTACAGCAATAGCATACCATCCAGAAGTTATTGCTCTTAAATGATAAACGGGGAAATTGTCAGTTCCTTGTTGCATAACAATTATAGGTTGATCGAAAGTTAATATCGCCTCGCCTAAATCATCAGAATTTAACATATATCGCTGAGTAAAGGTCGACTTATGAGTTGTTGTCGAGCTAAGGCCAAACTTCATACCTACTTTAACCTTTTCGCCACCACTCACGTCTACTTCAAAATTCGTTGCAAAAGTAGAAGTTGACTCCTGGGAATATGTACGTTCCTCACTAGGATCTTTTTCAGATATGCGAAACTTCCATGCCATACCATAGCTTTGCAAATCCCAAGGAATTAGCTCCAAATTAGGATTAAATAGTAATGCTCCTACTTTTTTAATTCTATAATAAATTGGGGTATAAGGTTCATATTCCAAATAAAAGAGCTGGTCCGCCCTTGCAGTAAAATACTTCGTCAAGGTTTGTCCCGCTCCGTTAATACCATTTATGAGTACATCAACTTGAAATTCAAAATACCCGTCGGTCCAATAGGATCCACTATTATATTGGCTCGTGGTGATAATTGGATTGTATGCCGGATCCGGAGATTGATCTGAGATTTTACTGAATGCCTCTGCTGCAGTTTCATACGGAAAATGAAAATATGACAAATATTCGCTATAATTTTGTTTTAACTTCCCCTTAGGAATAGTCGGAGTTAGTCCATAATAAATATAATCTCGCTGCCAATCATAATTATTTTTAAATGCAGTTATTGCAGTAGCATCCGGAGTGCTTAAAACTGAAGGAACAGTTGAAGAAGCATCGCCTGTTAGGGCTCTAGCCTTAACTAAAGAAGATTTACCGAAATACTCTCCAATGATAATTGCGGTACTTTTTAAGTGTGAAGATGTGCCTCTCAATTTATTCTTTGAGCCATCAAAAACCTCGTCAATAAATTCATACTTCATTACCTCGTTGGAAGTACTTTGTAATGCCCGGGGTGTTATCTGCCCTGCTGAAATTCTAACTCTTTCATTCTCTTTTACAACCAATAAGGGAAATCCGGGAATAAGCTCTTTTGAGATTTTAAATTCCCTACCTGCTTTATCATAATAAGGAGTTTCGTAATTAGAATGAAGCCTTACGGCAACCTTAGGTATTTCCGTCTCGGCATTCCACGAATTTGGACTAAAGTTACTGGGCAGGGTAGGAATAAATATAGTCAATAGAGGCAGCTCGTTCACTATTGAATCCAATCTTGCCGGAGAACCAGCATATTTTGCTAATATCTCTGCAAAGGTTCCATCTCCAATGTATTTGTTTTTAACATCATGATATAGAATATCATAATCATTATCAAACATAGTAAGTGCTTCTTCTTTTATAAAGGCTCTCAACTCTTTGTTTTCATATACCGCAGCGGCTAATATTTTTGCAAAAGAAATTTGCAGAAGGTCCTTTTTTTCAGTGTCTTGAGGTTTGGGCTTTAAAAATGCATTTGCGTCATCATTTTTTTTACAAGCAAAAGACAACAGCATAAAAAGGAGGGTTAAAAGGTTAACTTTTTTCATGATTATTCATTTTTAGGTTAATACTCAAAAATAAAAGTTTATCCTTTCTTTAACAAGTTTATTTTAAATTCATTTTCCGAACCACCCTCGTTATGTAGGTCTTATCAGCTTTCAAGTCGAAATGTGTATTGATGTTCATAAAAAAGACCGGCATTACGCCGGTCATATGTCTATTTGATAAAATAACTTTCTACCTAGTACAATTCGCTTTCCATATGTTATCCCCTTGTTTATATATCATGGTAAGCTGATTATTAGTTATTTTTATATAATACGTTGCATTATTGCCAACACTTATAATAGCATCTCCCTGCTTTTCAAATTCAATTCCATTAAGATCGGGAATATTATCGGAGAATCGAAAGTTATACTTTGTAGCGCTTCCTATTTTGGTAACAAAAACACTTCCATTTTCGCTGTGAATCTGATTATTATTATAATCAACCATACCCTTGTAGGTTCCAGCAAAAAAATCATTATCAGTTGGATCATCGTTCTTGCTGCAAGAAGCCAGCACTACCGTTCCTGCAATCAGCATAAGGCTTAAAAATTTCAAAAGTTGCTTCATAGAATCTCAGTTTTATAAGATTAAAAAAAATTACATATTATGTAAGACAAGCACAATGCCAAACTATGGATATACGATTTTGTTTTAACATTTCTTACATGATCGATACATGGGAAAACAGCCCTTACGCTCTTTTCTAAACGGCTCATCCTATTGAGTTCCACGAGATTTTGCATGCCGGGTTGATATAGCTATTTTTGTTAAAAATCCTTATCATGAAATTTACATTTTATGGTCAGTCCTGTTTTCTGATCGAGATCGATAGTAAAAAATTTCTTTTTGACCCTTTTATTACCGGAAATGAGCTCGCAAAGGATATTGACATCAATACCATTGAAGCCGATTATATCCTGGTAAGCCACGGGCATGGCGATCATACGGCAGACCTGGTGCCCATTGCAAAGCGGACCGGGGCATTGGTGATCAGCAATTTTGAGATCATCAGCAGGCTGCAGCAGCAAGGCATTACACAGGTGCACCCGATGAACTTCGGTTCTTATGATTTTGACTTTGGCACCCTTACCTATATGCAGGCACAACACTCCAGCAGCTTTTCCGATGGCAGCTATGCGGGCGCGGCCGGCGGCTTTATCCTGGCATCTCCCCATCACAACTTTTACTACAGCGGCGATACCAGCTTAATGCTCGACATGCAGCTGGTACCCCATTATGCAAAAATAGATACGGCTATTTTGCCCATTGGCGGCAACTTTACCATGAACCCGCGCGACGCGGTAAAAGCCAGCGACTTTATCCAATGCAACAACATCATTGGTGTGCATTTTGACACCTTCGGCTATATCAGGATAGACCATGCGGCAGCAACGGATCTTTTTAAAGCGGCCGGAAAAACCTTGCTGATCCCGGAAATAGGTCGCTCCTATGACCTGTAAGGTTTGAAGGTTCCGTGCTGGATCCGGTTTCATGCTCAATGGACGATTGCCGAATGTTCAGCATTGAAGCCATACGGGTTTCCAAATCCATTGACATTCCTGTTCCACAAAACAGAAAAGGATCCCCGCGGATTGAAGCATCTGCAACATTTCCACATCTCCACATTTTCAAATTCTAAAATTACCCAAGTATTCAGCTATTTTAACCTGCGGCACCGTTGTTTTGCTTTTTTAGTGAATTTTATCCTTCAATAAAATACGTTTTCATATGCAAATGAACGGCGCTTCTTTCAGTTTACTGGCAGTTTGTTTCTTCGCATTTTCTTTTAAAGCGGTGCAGAACTGGCAGTCCTCCTTTGTAGTGTTAAACAACAACGGAACACTTACTTACAAGGCAGACGAAAAAGGCAATACCATTCCCGATTTCAGCCGCGTGGGCTACCGTACCGGAAATGTTCCCATACCCGAGGTACCTGTTGTACAAACCATTAGTCCCGGCCCGGGCGCGGAAAGCGCCATTCAAAACGCCATCGATGCCCTGGCAAAAAAAGCGCCGGACAGGAACGGTTTCCGAGGAACCATCCTGCTGAAAAAAGGCAGCTATCACATACAAAAAAATATAAAGATAAACACCAGTGGCATTGTGTTGCGCGGTGAGGGCGATGAAACCCTCCTGGTTGCCGAAGGCACAGAAAGGCGTGCACTGATCGATGTATCCGGAACCGGCGATCCTAAAGAAATAGACGGAACCCGCACACCCGTTGCGACGGATTATGTGCCGGTAGGCAGCACCGCCATCCCGGTAAAATCTGCAGGTACTTTTAGGCCCGGAGACCCGGTGATCATTCACTGGACGGCTAAAGACCAATGGATCGAAGACCTGAAGATGAACCAGATCGTTGAACGGCCCGGCACCAAACAATGGCGGGCCAAAGAGTATGACTTTAAATTTCAGCGGACCATTACCCGCATTGAAGGCAATACCCTTTTTATTGATAACCCCGTGGTGATGGCCATGGAAGGCCGGTACAATACCGCTACGGTTTATAAATACAGCTTTGAAGGCCGGATCTCCAATGTTGGTATCGAGAACCTGAGCTGTGCTTCTTCATATACATCCGACACCGCGGAGAACCATTCCTGGGATGCCGTAGCACTGAACCGGATCGAAAACGGCTGGGTACGAAATGTAAGCGCCAGATATTTCGCCTATTCCTGTGTAAATCTCGGGAGCCTGTCCAGGAACATTTCCGTACTTAATTGTTCCTGTTCCGACCATAAATCCATTATCACCGGCGGACGGCGTTATTCTTTTAACAATACGGGGCAAATGAACCTGTTTATGAACTGCAAGGCCAGGGATGGCCGCCACGATTATGTGACCGGTGCCAGGGTTTGCGGTCCCAACGTTTTTTATAATTGCACCGCTGCCAATACCCATGCGGACATTGGCCCGCACCACCGCTGGGCAATGGGGACTTTATACGACAATATCACCACCGATGGGGAAATAAATATACAGGACCGGGGAAACTGGGGAAGTGGTCATGGCTGGGCAGGGGTGAACCAGGTACTGTGGAATTGCAGCGCCAAAAGCGCAACAGTGCAAAGCCCCTGGGTTTCCGGTAAAAATTATTGCATCGGGCTTAATGGAAAAAAAACAACCGGCCGGCTCCCGGAACGGCCGGATGGCGAATGGGAAGGCCGGAATAAAAAAGGACTCGAGCCAGCCTCACTTTACCTGGCGCAGCTAAATGCCAGGAAAAACCATAGATAGACCTGTTAGATTTTAAAGACCTAACAGGTCTGGTCTTAACGCAGCAATGCCGTAGCGCACCAGAGCAAGGGTGCCTGACCATGGAGATCCCCCGTATTCCGCTTGCGATCAAGATAATACTGGCGGTCATTCTTCTTATTGGTGCCCTCGCAAACATCAGTAATATCATCATCAGCATTGATGTATCCGATCAGCGCCAGCCAGGCCTTGCGGGCAGCGGGGCCGTACTGCTTCGGATCCAGCCATCCTTCTTTTACACCGGTGATGAATGCGCAGGTAAACATACCGGTGCAGGAAGTTTCCTTCCACGACTCCGGATCATCGATCAGCTGCCGCCACATTCCATCCGGTGCCTGGTATTTCAGCAAGGTGGCCATCATTTTTTTGTACCCTTCCATAATGCGCTGCCGGTTGGGATTGTCCTTCGGAAGCGAACGCAAAAGCTCGCTCATTCCTACGGCCATCCACCCATCTCCCCTGCCCCAGAAATACGGCACATCCGGAGCATGATAAAATAAACCGTTGGGCTGCTGCAAAGAATCCAGGTAAAACACCATTTCATTCGCTGCCTTATCAATATAACTCCGGTTGCCGGTGGCACGGTATGCCTGCGATTGCACCGCGGTGATCATGAACATATCATCGATCCATAAACGGGTTTGCCAGGTGAGCCCCTTGTTATAAAACCGGTACGACGCCGCTGTTACCCTTTTACCTTCCGGCGGCCCCCATTGCTTGTCGGCAAAATGTTTCCCCAGCTTCAGATAACGCTTGTCTTTTGTTTGCATATACAATTCAAACGGCACAGAGCCAAACACGGTATAATCTACATGGTCCGGCACCGGAACCAGCGTATCACGGCCGTCCAGCAACGGCTCAAAGCGTGCTGCCAACTGTTTTGTCAGCGATTTATCGCCCGTAACCTTCGCAAAGGTCAGCGCCCCGTACCAGGTACAGGTTTCGGGGTATGTGATCACGCGGGGAGGACCCGGCCGGTTAAAATTCGTATGCGGCGTGGCTACAAACCGGTTGGCGATCCTGTTACCGATCTCCTTCGGCGAACTGCCCGCAGGCCAGTTCTTAAGACCGTCATTCCCGGAAGTTTGTGCAGCGGCCCCGGCGCCCGTAAGCACCATTGCGGCTGCGAATAAAAAAGAAGTACGCTTCATTTGTATGTTTTTAATTTTTGAAGTTGTTAAACTTTTTTTAATGTTGCCCCGACGGGCTCAAAAATCGCAGCTCGGTTTTTACCGGCAGACTGCCCTCCGGCCCCGTAAGAATATTATGCAACATGGATCAATGAAGCAGCATAAAGCCCGTCGGGGCGGCCTGTTTGCTACGATCCTGAAAGTCCAAACAACTCCTTTTAATGATTATTGATCGTTTCGCCCGGCCAGTCATCCGTCCGGAAGGGCGAAGCCGGCAACCCGGCATTGTTGAACAGTACCGCATGCGGAACGGTGGTCCAGCCAAACCGTACGGCAACGGGCGCTGTAACACCGCTGCCCGAAACCACCACCGTATTGCCTTCTATTACGGCAGTTGCCGGCACAAACTTCCGGTCGGCCCCCGCAATGGTGAACCCGGTCAACGCTCCTTCTTTGGCCACCAACCCGCCGTCCGCAAAAGAAAAGCGGATCCGCATTTTAGTGCCCTCCCGTTTTGTTGACTGATACAGTGGTCCGGAAAAAACAATATCCTTCCTGCCATAGGTTTTTGCCAGCGCCCACAGGGCAAGACGGTGGCCTACTACGGCTTTGTTCCGGGGATGAATATCCAGCGAATCGCCGGCATCAGTAATCACCGCCATTCCCGTACCGGGCACCGTTTTATACGTCAGCAACTGCGCCTCCCGGATCTCCGGGCTCTGCTGGCGATGCGGGGCGATCTGAACAAAATAAAATGGAAAACGGGCCTTCCATTCTTTCCTCCAGCTGCGGATCATTGCCGGAAATAGTTTGCGGTATTGATAAGCCCTGCTGGCATTGGATTCTCCCTGGTACCAGATGGTGCCGCTCAATGTAAAGGGAACAAGGGGGTGGATCATGGCGTTGTACAGCTTGGTGGGGGATTTGGAGTTCTTCTCCGGATCCACCGGGCGTGCCGGCTTTTTACGGACCGTTCCGGGATGCGCCGCCGAATCATTCAGCCACTGCCGCAGCTCCTGCCGGTACCGGTCCTGGTCTTTCGGATAATTTTTTACAGCCGCCTCATAACGATCCAGGATCACCCGCAGGTCACTGTCTGCATTCAGCACTTCCCTGCGTGTCCAGGATTCTGCCGGTGTTCCTCCCCAGGAAGAATGGATCAGCCCTACCGGCACCCCGGTGGCTTCCTGGATTTCCCTGCCGAAATAATAGGCCACAGCGGAAAAGGCAGCGGCTGTTTCCGGTGTGCAGGCGGTCCAGCTGCCCCGCAGATCCGGCTGCGGATCTGCGGCCACCTCCTGCTGCACCGTAAACAGGCGCAAAAGGGGATGCGTGGCCTTTGCTACTTCTTTTTCGTAACCGACAACCCCCGTTCGCCAGGCGCTTTGCTTTGCCAGCGGAAACGCCATATTCGATTGCCCGGAGCACAACCACACTTCTCCCAGCAGCACGTCCTGCACGGTGATCGTGTTTGTGCCGCTGAACGCAATGGTATAAGGGCCGCCCGCCGCAGTGGTTGTTACATGCGCCAGCCAGCGTCCGTCTGCACCGGCTGTAACCCTTACCGGCTGCCGATTCCAGCTACACCGGATGGTAATGTGCTCGCCGGCATCTGCCCATCCCCACAAGGCTACCGTTGTCTTTTGCCGCAAAACCATATGATCCGCAATAACAGCCGGAAGTTTTACAGCAGCAGCACCGTTAATACTGATGCATAAGAACAGTAAATAAAACAGACTTTTCAATTTCATTCCTTAATCTTTATGTGTTCCTTTTTTAACCGGCCGCCTCTGCCGGGCTCTGTTCTATAATACCGGGTGCTATCAAATATTGCGCTCCTATGGAGCTGATTATTTGAACCTTCCTATATAATTTTTTTCACGTCATTCTTTCATTTCGACATTCCCCAGCACTTCTGAACGCCTTCCCCGGTTACGGTATTGCTTTTCTACAACGGCTAAAAAATATTCTTTTACTTCAGTGGCTCCGCAATAATGCCCTTCAATTTAAATAATTCCTTCCCCTGCCGGTAAGGGCGAACGGTGATGGTATATATCCCCGCACTCTTCGCACTGAAAATGGTGACCGGGTGTTTGATAAACATCAGGGGCGCCGACTTATCAAACTCCGAGGTCCTCAATGTCCGGAACATATAGGTTTTTCCCTCCACCTCCAGCCGGCCCTCCTGCCTGGCGCTTTCCTGTGGGCAGGCATACTCCAGGATCAGCTTATAATCGCCCGGCCCGGTGATCCTTACCGTAAACGAAGCCGCATCCTCCGGCGATTGCATACCGGTAACGCAGGTCGTATGTTTCCAGTCGCCAAAATAGTGGCTGTACGTAAGCGATTGCGTTTTTGCGGCGCCGCTCGTTTTTGCAAATACGGCATCCACATTATTAACCGCATATTGGGGGGAAACCGTAACAGGCGCCGCTGCATCATAGGCGGGTGGTGCTCCCCTGTACGCTACCACCAGCACTTTATCTGGTGTATACTCCTGCGGAAGGGAAGCCATATTTACGATCAGATCTCCCCCCTGCCGCCGAAAAGGAAGCGGCCTTTTATCGGTTAATGCATATACCCCTGTAATGGCATTGCCAAAACCGGGCACCAGCAAGCTTCCGTTTTCCGGGCGTTCCCATACATGCAGGTACAGCTTGCCCGGCCGGGAAGTAGTGACGCCCCAGGGCTGCGCCGGTATCTGGCCAAACGTAGTGGCATAAATGCTCTCCCCGTTTTTCCGCAACCAGGCCCCGGTCTCTTTCAGGTATTTTATCGAATAGTAAGGAATATTCCCTTTACCATCCGGCCCCACATTCAACATCAGGTTGCCTCCTTTTGAGGCTACGTTTGACAATAGCCGGATGATCTCATGGGATGATTTAAAGTTCATGTCGTGCGCAATATAGCCCCAGGAGTCATTGTGTGTGTAAATAGACTCCCAGGCTCCCTTGATGGGGACCTGCGGTACTTCGGAATCACCAAAATCTTTATAATCGCCCAGGCCCTGCCCCACCCTGCTGCTGAACAAGCTGCCGGGCTGCAATACACGCAGCTCATCCACAAAAGCCTGGGTCTGCTCTTTGGTCATGCCACCCGGCGTATCAAACCAAACAATGCCCAGGGGACCATAATTGGTGAGCAATTCCTTCAGCTGCGGTATGGCCTTTTTTTGGTAATATTTCTGATAGTCTTTTTTCGATTCATCAAAATCCCAGGTATTCCTGCCACCGTCCGGTTCATACCAGTCCTGGAACTGCGAATAATAGAACCCGAACCGGATGCCTCTTTTTCTTGTTGCCGCGGCCAATGCCTTCATCGGATCCTTTTTGTAGGGCGTTGCATCCACGATATCAAAGTCCGTCACTTTGGAATCAAACATCGAGAACCCTTCATGGTGCTTGGCCGTGATCACCATGTATTTAATACCGGCGTCCTTCGCCAGCTGTGCCCATTCCTCCGCGTTAAAGTTCACCGGGTTGAAGCTTTCCGCTACTTTCCGGTACCGGCTCACCGGTATCTTTGCCTGGTTCATGATCCACTCCCCGCTGCCATAGTAATTCTTTCCGTCCCAGGTGCCGGCCAGCTGGGAATATAACCCCCAGTGGATGAATAACCCGAATTTAGCTTCCTTAAACCATTGTATATTGGGATGTTCTTTGGCCGCAGACGACTTGTCCCACATTTCTTCCATACCCTGCTGTGCATTGCCGCAAACCGACAGGACTGCACAGAATGCCATTAAAATAAATCTCATTTTCTTTTTACAGTTTAACGCTGCAGGATCCAACCGGTTTTATTGCCACCGAATTACCGGATCCCTGAACTTCTATCAGCTTTTTGAGCCTCCGGAACATTCATCCTTCCCGGGGCACTACCTGCCATTTACCAAAAAATGTACGATCCGCACCGCATTCCCTTTCGATTGCGGATCGTGTTCACCTGCGATCGAGATCTTCAGCCGGTGCCTTCCTTTTTTTAACCCGTCGCCCAGCAGCAGGTACCAGGGCAGATGCAGACCCTTGCTCCATTGCGTATAAAGGTCCGCCGTTTGTTCCGGCCGGCCATCGATGGAATAGCGGATCTTGCCGGCATCCGGACCTGAAACCACCGCAATGCCCACCGCTGTGCCTTCAAATGAAAGCATGGTTGAAGCGCCGGCTGCCGTTCCTTCCAGTACGGGCACTTTTACAAAACCCGGTCTTGTGCCTGCCCCATCCGACGGTTGCCAGGACGGCACCCACACAAACCCGTTGCCCGCCGAAGCTTTCTTTACAGGCACGTAGCTCCCCTTTGCATAATGAAGCACATTCATAGGCCGGGGCATTTTTTTTGCAACCGCTGCCCGGGGCGCTTCGCCGTTCAGCTGCGTTTGCAGCAGGGTCTTTATTGCATCCGCGTACCATTCCTGCCCAAAAGGCGAAGGATGCAGGTTTTTAAAATCGTCCTCCCAGGTAAATTCCTTATGAGCGATCCTTGCATACACTGCTGCCGCCAGGTTGATAAACGGAAGTCCGTAATGCCGCGCTACATCTTCATGTATCCCGATCTCTGCGGGCAATTTTCCTGCCCGATAATCGGATAGCTTAAATTCATCGGCAAAGCCCATCAGCACGATATCCATAGCAGGATTGGCCGCAAGCGCATGGCGAACGATGCCCTCCAGTGCCCGTCGCTGCTGTGTTCCCGGCGTTCCATTAACACGGTCGTTTACCGCTGCTTCTATAAATAACAGGTCAACCCGCCCTTTGTCCAGCACGTCTTCCTGCAGCCGGAATGCGTGGGGCAAACTTCCGAGGGAGGGAATGCCTGCATTTAAAAAACGGAAATGCGTTCCCGGGTACCGCTCTGCAAGATAACGTCCTACCTTATCACGCCAGCCCTTCATATTGGTAATGGACCCACCCAGGAAAGCCACCGTTACATCCTCTTTATGTTGAATGCGGAACCGCAGGTTGTCCAGGTTTCCATACGAGTGGATGAAATCGGCTGCCGGTAAGGGCTGCGGCTTCCGGAGCACATTTTTATACACAAAGCCGGCCAGGGTCTCCACATCCGTTATCGGAAAATGATGCCCCTCCAGCTCCTGTTTTCCGCGGGTCATTGGGATAATGGTTGCCGGGCCTCCGTTCCGCACATAGTTTTGTACCAGCACCAGTGTATTCTCTTCTGCCGGTACAATCTTGTCCTGCAAGCCGATCACATGAAGGATCGGAACTTTATAGGAAGCCAGCGCCTCAAGGTTGTCCTTTGGCTGATCCGGGTACTGCAGGGCCTGCGCCTCCGTCAGCCCGTAAACATGCAGCAGTTTTTTCCATTCTGCAGGTGTTCCTTTTCCCTTTCCTTTCCCCGCCGGCCAGCTGGTAAAATCGCAAACCGGCGCTTCCGCATAAATGCAACTCACCTTCGATGGGTTCCGCTTTGCCCAGGCGTACGCATACAGCCCGCCCCGGCTTACCGCTTCCAATGCAGGCCGCGGGGCAAACTGCTGCCGGGTAACGAGGTAATTGTAAAAATCATCCCACAGGTTCACGGCACCCGAATGCCCAAAACGGTCGCTCGCATTGATATAAGCGATGTACACCCCTTTCGACAGCAGCACACTATCCATATCTGTATGCCAGTCCGGAAAATAAGCACGCCATACCCAGGGCTTACCGGGCAATGGCGTATGCGGTACTGCATACCAGGCAGCATTACCATTCAACCGGAAATTATGCCGTTTGAACCCTTTCCAGTCGCTCTCTTTCAGATCGGTAACTACCTGTCCGCAGGTGGAGCCTATACAGAACCCGCTTATCAGCAACAGCAGCCACCATTTTTTACTTTTCATTCGCATTGCATTCTCTTTATTCCGGCAAACCTGCTACAAAATAAGTGAAGTTTTACACATGACCTGTTACCGCTGCCGGAATTCATTGACCGCTATTGGCATTCCTCTAAACATTTTTGCCACCCGCCGTCCGCCATTCCTTTATCCGTTTATGGTACGCTTTGTTTCAGCTGTGCCAGGCTGGTTCCGGGCAGGGTTATTACAAACCGGTCGCCTGCTTTTGTTGGAAAAACAAGAAGGGCTTCTTTTGTTGTGCGAAAGCTTTTGCCGTTTTTGTACACCGTCACCCGGCGGTCCGGCCAGGGGTTCTGCACACGGCAGGTTCCGCCACTGCCGGAAACGATCTCTACAAAAACCGTGTGGCCGTCCTTTATGGCAGCGGCGGTCATAAAATTTCCCCTGCTGAGCAAACGGAACCGTGCATCCCAGCTTTTGGGCCAGGCGGGGAACACCCGGATCACCGGATCACCACCGGGGGCAGGCGGTGCGCTCTGGCACAGGGCCAGGTGCAATGCATCGGATGCCCGGCCGATGCGTTGGATATTTGTGGTATAAAAACCTTCGCTCAGGTCCATGCGGTTTTCAAGGACCGGGTTCCGTGTGGCACCCTTCAGCTGGTTGGGGATCAGATAGCGGACGGCGTCCGCCCGCCCCAGCACCGCCGCCGCCGCCGGTATCTTTGATAAAACATGAGGAAAAGTTTGCTCCGGTGCTGCGTTCTTAAAATACCCATCGAATGTATTGTTAGCAACGGCCAGCATTGCAGGATCACCTCCGGGGTTGCAGAGGTCGAAGAACCAAACCGGCATGGTATTGCCATCCGGTAACCGCCTGCCGTTTCCGCGTATGGGACTGGTAGGTGGCAGCGATCCTACCCAGGTCTCCGGCCGGCCGGCCATATCCGGATAATCCTTCGTTGTGGGTAGCTGCGAAAGATGTGTTATAAATTCCTTCCATACCGGGCGCAGCGCTGCATCCGTGTTTAACAGTTCGGAGGCTTTGATCACCACCGGAAAAATGCCCATCATCGATGAGATCTCTTCCACTGTATTGTGCCCGCCCCAGATCGACTCATTGTCGTTCACATGCCGGATATGATATTTGCCATCCCGCTCTTTCTTCACGTTGGGAAAATTGCGGTAAAATTCCGCCATTCCTTTTAGCAACGGATAGGCCTTATCCCGCAGCCAGCCGAGGTCTTTTGTATACTCGTACTTCTGCCAGTATTGGTAAGCAATTTTTGCACCCCGCGAAAAGATATGGTTCACCGGCCCGTATGGACCATCCCCACGTTCCGTGTATTCCCACACACCCTGTTTCCATTCGCCGGTATGCTTCCAGTTCCAGCGACTGAGGAAGGGCTGCTTGGTAAATGCATAATCCATAAATTTTTTAGAACGCTGTGCCCAGGGTTTCCGGAGCAGGTAAAGATCGCGCATTTCCGCAGCGATATCCTCCGGCAATGCAGGCACACCGTCAAACCCTACCGTCTCCGGGATAAAGATGCCCTTTGACCCCCACTGCTGTATGGCCGCTTTTTTAAATGAGGGATATGCACGGGTGTACATCCGGAACATCGGGTCCATCAATTCGAGATGATTGGTGGGATACAACGCTTCGTAATAACAGCTTTGATTGGCGCCCCAGAAAGCGCCTCCCCACTGGCGCGCATCGCCACCGGTGGTCCAGAGCATCCCGTTGAATTTTGTGGGAAAATCGCCCCGGGAGCTGGAGCCCATTACATACAGGAAATAGGTATAATTCTTTTCAATAAAATCGGCTATCCCGTCGGCACTGCTCAGCTGTACAAAAGACTGCTTCCAGAAGCTGGCCCACCACTGTTTGTTGGAATTATAGATCGACTGAAACCCCTTCTGCTCCGCTGCATCCAGCTTTCGGTTAGCCGCTGCCACCACGTTCACGCTGGAATCAAAAGAAGCTGCGCTCGCAATGAATACCGTAGCATTTTGCGCGCCGGGAACCATACCCAGGCGCACACAGGTAGCATTTGTCTTTTCTGCCGTTACCTTACTGCCCCTAAGCCCGATGACCACTGCCGAGCTGCAATAGTAACCGTCCTCTTTAAATACCTGTTTTAGCAGGATCCGGTCTCCTGCGGTTTCGATGGTGGATATCGCCGAATGATTGCCCCTCCGTGTAACCGGCATCCGCAATGTGCGCAGGTTCACCAGCAGCGAACGCCCACCGGCACGGGCATCATGAACATTCACTGCCATCACATCTTCCTCGTTCCAGGCCAGCACCTGTGCCTGCACCGCTTTGCCGGACACCGTTGAAACAGCATCATAACAGGACAACTGCTGCCGGAAGTCTTTACCCGAAAATACCGGTGCTCCAAAATCCAGGTCTACATAACCCGTGCCGCCGCAGTAATCCGTGTTCCGTTCATAAAAATTATTGGAGGATGAATTACTGGCAAACACATCCACCCGGTTGATCTGCATCCGGATCTGCGAAGGGGTGGTCCATACCAGGCTGCCCATACGCCCGTTACCCACCGGCTGCCCGGCTTCGCTGCGCGATGCAGGTTGATCATACACCAGGTCGGCCCTTGAGACCAGCTTTTTATAATTCACTTCAAATAAAGCGGAACCCGTTTGTTTTATACCCTGTCCCATGATGGACAGACAACAAAGCAGCCCGCCCAGTATTGCAATTATTTTTCTCATAATGATTCTTTTATTTCCGGACTGATGGTCGTTGTTTTTTTATCCCAGTCCACAGTTATGGTGGTACCGTCAGAAAAAGTTGTACGCTCTTTAGTCAACTCCCTGTTCAAAAATTCATGATTGGTCATTTCCGTAAAAGCCAGTCGTCTGTTCAGGGCGCTCATCCGCTTTACCTGCGCCAGTGCCGCTGGCCCCGCGTCAAAATCCCTGCCCAGCTGCGGCAGCCCCGCATTCAGCAAGCCGTATAGATCTGCAGGGTTATAAGTGGTAAGGATGGCATCGTGGTATACCAAATCCCACAGGGGAACCGTGATGCCGTTCCGCGCTTTCAGCGGGGATGAAAAATCCACATAGGGCACGGTCCAGTCACAGGCGGTTTCGGTACCTACTATGCCCAGGTGCGCTTTGGCCCAGCGGTACAGCTTGATACGGTCGTTCAGGGCATCAGTGCGCGTTACCCGGTTCTGCGGATTAAAGTCTTCATCGGGCGGCACATATCCAAACACATCAAGATAAGAAGCCTGGGGTTTGATCTCATGATCAAACAGCCACTGGTAATTTTTTTTCATATGCCCCAGCATGAACCGGCTGTTCAGGTAAGACATTTTCCCGCCATCCCAGTAGTCCATGTAGGGGACCTGTCCTTCTTTATAATCGCCAAAGCGTGTACCCGGAAAGATCGCCGGCAGTGCAGTGCTGTCTTCTTCGTGAATGGCGAACTGTGTGTTAAAGGAAGGTGCATCCACATAATAATCGCGGTACTGGTCGTGCAGGCCAAAAAGATAGCCCATGGCCTTCAGCTCCCGGCCCAGCCGCCGCATTCCTTCCCAGCCACCTGCTGCCGGGGCCGGGGGCAGTACATCGGGATGCTGACGGTCGTATCCCAGCTTTGGCCAGCCGGTGAGCACTACCATCAGGCTGGATAACCCTTTTGCCTTCCACAGCCGGAACTGCTCCGCGCGCTGATCAAACGTAACCATCGCATGCCGGGTGGCGGAATCCCGCTTCCAGCGGGCGCTTCCCGGAAGATAATCGGTAAGGATCCCGGAGCGGACAATGGGCGTGCCGATCAGACTGCCAACCTGCGGCTTTGCAGCTACTTTGTCTTTTAACGATACAAATAAGCCGGTTTCAATGGCATACTGCCGGTAGCGCTTTGCCATATCCACATAGTTTCCTTTTTCAAAAAAGCACATACGCACTGTTCGGGGATAGCCGAGCTTCCCCAGGGTGGAACGCCAGCGCGGACCGATAACAGTGGGACCTCCGGCAGGATGCCGGAACTGGTAGGCCGCGTCATTAGGTGTTTCCACGATCAGCATCATCGCCGAAGTGCCCTTCTGGAACCCCCACCACGACATGGACCAGTCTTCGATCACATTGCTTTGCAGTTCGCTCCGGTCGGTTCTGGTGATCGTTCCGTCCGGCTCAGAGGTCCGTATCGGATGATAGGGCTTTGGCCAGTTGCGGGGCAGCAATACGCCCCGCACATTGCTCAGCAGTGTATAATCTACCGTGGATGCATCCAGCGCCGCCGGCCAGTCGAGCTTGCGCACCACCGTATTCCTTTCCCCGGCAGCAATATCAAATACCAGCTCTTCGGCAGGACCTTCCAATGCGAGGGTAAGAAAGAGCTTCAGATCGGTGCCGGGCCAGCCGGCCAGGTTTATCTGAACGCCCGACTTGTAGCCGGTGTTGTAATAGACGATCTTTTTTTGCGGCGCTGCCGCAAGCCGGAGCGTTCTTTCTTTGCCCTGGTCTTTTATGATCAGATCACCATCCCGGGAAGGGAAAAAATGCCAATCACTTCCGGCGGTCTTTACCCCAAGCGAAAGATCACTGCTTTTAAGGGAAACCGTATTCTTTTTACCTGCGATCGTCCATACGCCGGCCGTTTTGCGTACGGTCACTTCCGGCGCACCGAAGATCGTATTCTTAAAAACGGGGGGCTTTTGCGTGGCCATGGGCCGCTGCGCGCCTGCCCCCATGCTGCAGAACAGGGCAAGCCCCATGCAACCGCAATAGTATATCAGGAAAAGGATTCCCCGGTTCTGTTTTTTATTTTGCATAATGATTTCGTTTGTTAATGAAGATTTTTGTTTGCCGCTGAGGCACTAAAAAGGTACAAGAGCTTTTGCTATCAGCTGCTGCTCCTGGCGCCCTTTCACCTTCGCGGTTACAATCTCAACCGCAATGAGCGCCTAAGGCCCGCAAGGATATTTAACGGCGGTATCCCCCATTACGATCCTGGCGGATACCGGTTCATTATTACTACCCGTTTCTCACTCCTTCTGCGGCCACTACCGGTAATCCGGGTTCTGGAAGTCAGCGCCCATCATATCCACTTCGGTCTGCGGAACCGGCCAGTAATAAAACCGGTCTTCAAATACCCGTATCACATTGCCCGGATCCTTGTAGCCGTTCAGTACGGCCTTGGCAATTTTCCAGCGTTTGATATCATAATACCGCAACCCTTCAAACGCGAGCTCCACCCTTCGTTCGTTGCGGATTGCAGCCCGGGTCAAGGGCGCTGTTTTGGGTGGCATCTGGATGCCCGGCCTTGCCCTTACGTCATTGATCGCCTTTAATGCTGCCGGATCGCTGGTGGCGCCGCCTCCCAGTTCTACCATCGCTTCCGCATACATCAGCAGCACATCTGCATAGCGCAGCTTTACAATAGCCTGCGAACTTCCGGAGGGTCCTCCGGAACCGTCATTTACGGTAATGTTGATGTACTTCCGGATACCCAGGTTGTTTACGGAAGGCGATTCAGCTTTGAATTTGGCCTCATTGTTAAAACCGATCGTGGAATTATACGCCCAGGGATCCCCGGGAGTGAAGATCGTTAGCTTGAGCCGGGGATCCCGGTTCTGATAAAAATCATTCCGCATCCTGTTTTTGGGATCATAAAAGGAGGGCACCACCGGCGCTACCGGAGCGGTGCCATCCTTCATCTCATAACAATCCACCAGGGTGTGCAGGGGCACCATCGAAAACCGCGAACCATACAGCAGATCGAGGTTGTGTATAGCCGTAGGGCTGCTGGCCTTTACTGAAAACAGGATCTCAGGATTGCCCTCCTGCTCTCCCCAAAAGATGCCCTGGTAGCTCTCTGCAAGCGAGGCCTTGCCTTCGTCTATTACTTTTTTTGCTGCATCCGCTGCATCCTGCCAAAGACCATTGTACAGGCACATCCGCGCTTTCAATGCCAGGGCAGAGGCCCGTACAGGGTGCCCGTCCGCATAAGCTATGTTGGGAAGGCCGGCGGCTGCACTGTCCAGATCCCCGATCATCCGTTTTACCACATCCATGCGGGGCGTTTTCTGTGTCTGGAATACATCCGGACCAAATCCCAGCAGTTCGGTAATCAGCGGCACATCTCCATACAGCATGGTTAGTTCATTGTACATAAACGCCCGAAGAAAATAAGCTTCTCCCCGCATACGCGCCTGATCTGCTTCGCTCAGATCCGGTACCCGGTGCAGGTTTCCCAGAAACCAGTTACAGCGGGCAATGCCTTTGTACGCATCCGTCCACACACGTGTGATGATGCCACCCGTTGTGGGCGTGATCACCCCCCTGGAAATATCGGTGTAGCCATCAAGAGTGGAATTGCAATAAGCATTATCTGTTAATCCTTCAAACTGAAGGGAAGAATAAGAACTCTGATTGATGGCGAAGGCCGGCGTCCGGAGTGAGCTGTAGCAACCCGTCAGCGCAAGCTCCGCGTCCTTTTTAGACGTCCAGAATACTTCATTGGTTATTTTATCAAAAGGCTGTTTATCAAGAAAGTCGTCTTTCTGGCATCCGCCCAGCAGCACGAAGACGAGGCTCCACAAAAAGAACTTTTTTATATTATAGATCATCATAGTAGTATGTTTAAAAAGTGACTTTAACACCAAACGTATAGATACTGGCTTGCGGGTAAATGGCAAACCGGCCGCTGGTATTATCGGTGATAACGCGCTCGGGATCTCCTTCAAAATCCGAAAAGGTCAGCAGGTTGTCCCCGGAGAAATACACCCGCAGCTGCTGTACCCTGATCCGCTGCAGCAACTGGCTGCTGAAATTATACCCCAGCACCAGGTTCTTTAACCGCAGATAAGAAGCATCCTGCAACCAGAAAGAGGAAGCCGCGGTGATGGGCAGGTATTGATCCACATACATTCCCGGCAGTTTGCTGGTGGGGTTATCCGGCGTCCAGCGGTCTCTCCAGAAGGTAGGCGGCGGCGACCATTGCCGGAATGCTCCGTATCCCCATTGGTCGGTATATACCTTGATGCCGGCTACGCCCTGGAAGAATACCGTCAGGTCAAATCCTTTATAAGCAGCTCCGAGATTGAAGCCATAATTGAATTTTGGATATTGCCCGGGAATCACTACCCGGTCGTAGGCATCCACTTTATTATCCGGAACGCCCTCCGGCCCGCTCAGATCGGCAAAAATAAGATCGCCGGGTTTGGGGGTGTATTGCTGTTTGGGAGCCGCGTCGATCTCTTCCTGGTTCTGAAAAATACCGATCCATTTCCACATATACCAGGAGTTCCAGGGCAGCCCTTCCCTCCGCAGCTTATTGCTCTGTATCTCTTCCGCGCCAAGTTTGGTTACCCGGTTCCTGTAGGTATAGTAATTGATCCCTGCAAAAAGATCAATATCCCCGAAACGGTCTTTGTAATCCAGGCTGAACTCAAACCCTTTGTTCTCCATAGCCCCGGAGTTAATGGTAGGTGCATCCATGCCTACAAAAGCAGGCACCTGTGCCAGTCTTAAGATGTTCCGGGTTTGTTTGGAAAAGTAATCGAAGGTACCGGAGAGCTTGTTATGGAACAATGAAAAATCCAGGCCGATGCCTGCTGCCGTGGTCGTTTCCCAGGTAATATTGGAATCGGCAAGGCTGGCGTTCAGCACGCCGGCAGCTACCTTGTCATAGATGTAAAGCCCGTTATCCAGCAGATTCTGGTAGGGATAATTACCTATATTCTGGTTGCCCAGCCGCCCCCAGGAGCCCCGGATCTTTAAGTTGGTAAGCCAGGTGATCCCTTTCATAAAGTTTTCCTGCGATACCCGCCATCCCGCGGACATGGAGGGGAAGGCCCCCCATCTTCTTCCTTCGCGGAATCTTGACGATCCGTCTTCCCGCAGGCTGACCTCCAGCAAATACCGGTTATCAAACGCATAGTTCAATCGCCCGAAGAACGATTTCAGCGCCCACTCATATCCATAGCCATTCGTCGTTTGGGCGTCCGTACCTCCTGCATTCAGGGCCGGCAGGTTCTCCGAAGGAAAATCCCTTCTAAAGCCCGCCAGCTGTTCGTAAGTAAAATGTTCCTGGCTGTATCCCCCGAGTGCGGTCAGATGGTGCACATCATTAAATACCCGGTCATAGTTCAATGTAGAATAAAAGGTATAATGGATATTCTCCTGCTGGGTCTTTGTGAGCGTGATATAGGTTCCCAGGTAATTTTGCTGCGGCGCATGTACCCCGTTCGCGTCCGGCTGAAACAGGAAGGTGGGCAATGGAATGTTATGCCTTGTTTGCCGGTCGGTATTATAGGTCACACCTCCTTTTACCTGTGCTTTCAGTCCTTTAGCAATATGCACGTCTACATAACTGTTGGCCGTTATGCCATATGCCTTATTGTAATCCTTGCTTGTCTGCATCACCGCATAGGCATTCTGATTGGTGGTTTCAAAATCATAGGCCTTACTGGTTACCCTTCCGCTTCCATCGGGCAGGTAAGGCGACCATAAGGGATGCTGCGCATAAATGCTGAGCACCAGGTTCTCGGTATTGCTGAAAGGATCCATACGGTTGCCCTGCATAAAGCTGATATTGCTTCCAAAGCTGACCACCCGGCTCATCTGGGTGCGGAAATTGAACAGGGCATTATAGCGCTTATAGCCTGTTTTTATAAGGATCCCGTCCTGGTCCAGGTAGCCCAATCCGAAATTATAGGTCGTTTTCCCCTCTCCTCCGTTCACACTCAGATAGTGCTGCTGCATGGGCGCATTTTTAAACATCAGCTTTGTCCAGTCGGTATTCGGATACTGTGCCGAGCCGTTCCCATTGCGGTAAGCATCGATCTGTGCCTGGGAATACAGCTTGCTCATATTTTGTCCTGTACGGTTGATGCCTTCATTGCTGAGCTCCATAAACTCCACCGAGTTCCAGATCAGGCTGGGCACACCGGAGGGCTTCTGCAATCCCCAGTTGTAGGAGTAGTCTACATTCAACCGACCTTTGGTGCCGGCCTTTGTGGTTACCAGGATCACCCCATTTGCCGCCTGTACCCCATAGATAGCAGCCGAAGCCGCATCCTTTAAAACGGAGATATTTTCAATGGCATTGGGGTTCACATTGGTCAGAGAGCCCGGTATGCCATCGATCAGCACCAGCGGGTTATTGCCCGCCGAGCTAAAGGTACCCACACCATGGATCTGGATGGACGGGCTCTCCAGCCCGGGTTGCGCCGAGTTCTGCACCACCTGCAGGCCCGGAACTTTGCCCTGCAGCAAAAGCGAGGTGTTGGCCGCCGGCCGTTTTACCAGCTCCTGGCCGGAGATGGTAGACACCGCACCGGTGAGGTTTACTTTTTTCTGGGTGCCATACCCTACCACAATGATTTCTTCCATCTTCCGCTCTTCCCGCTCCAGCACCACGGTAGCGGTCAGCTGGCTTACGGGGATCTCTTTTGTGGCAAACCCCACCGCTGAGATCACCAGTACCGCTTGTTCATCCTTTACATTGATCAAAAAACCGCCATCCTCTTTTGTAACGGTGCCGTTGGTGGTACCCTTTTCAACAACGTTGACGCCCGGCAACGGCACACCGGCATCATCTACCACCGCAGCCTTCACCGGTACCACAGCCCGTTCCGGTTCGCTGCCGATGATTACGATCAATCCCTTGTTCATCTTTTTATAAGAAAAGGCGGTGGTCTTCAAAAGCTGCTGCATGACCGCATCGATGGTTGCATTTCTTGCATATACATCGATCCGCTGTTTGCTCAGCGCCACGCTGTCGCTGTACACAAAGCGATAGTCATACTTCTCCTCAATTCCTTTTAAAACAGAAGTGATGGCTGTATTGGTCTGCTTTAAATTGATCCTTTCCTGGGAAAAAGTATCGATGGCGATCGCCTGACTGGAAGTCAGCAGGATGATAAAGACGACAAGCTTCATTATCAACAGATATTTGATAATTAATTGCACCCCATCACGCATGGCAGGGCAATCTTTAATTTTCATATTTTTGTGATGATTAAAGTGATGGAATATTGCTGTCGAGGCAATGATTTCTGTCCTGATCCGGCGGGAAATGTTACGAGCATTTTCCGCCTTCTTATTTAATTACTATGTTTCTTTTTTCATATGGAATCGTTTTGAAGGGTTATTTAAAAAGCAACACATTATTTTTATCGATCTCATACCGGATACCGGCCGCAAGGCGGAAGGACTCGAGCACATCGGCAAGACTTTCATCCTGGAAGATACCGCTGAGTTTGCGGTTTAATAGCGCCGTGTCTGTTACCCGGATGCTGCAGCCATAATGCCGCTCCAGCGTTTTTACAATGGTACCGAGGCGCTCCTGGCTGAATACCAGCCGGTTCTTCAGCCACCGGGTTTCCGGGGCTGCTGCTTCCGCAGGATCATAGTTCACTTTCATTACGGCGATCTCCGGAAGATCTTTTTCACCTGCAACAGCCGCTGCAGGCGTCCGGACGATCACTTTCTCCATGGGCTTCAGCAGGATCTTCCCACTCTCTTTCCTTTTGAAAGCCACTTCTACCGACCCTTCCATCAGTGTTGCCTGGGCGTTCGCCTCGTCCTTGTAAGCCCGCACATTAAAAGCTGTTCCAACGGCCTTTACATCCATCAACGGTGTATGTACTATAAAAGGATGGGCCTTGTCCTTTGCCACCTCAAAATAAGCTTCCCCCGATAAATACACCGACCTTGTTCTTGTACCAAACGTATGGTCATAGGTGAGCTTTGTATCTGCGTTCACCCAAACCCTGCTCCCATCCGGCAGCACCAGATTGGTGCGGGAGCCCTTTTCCGTTTCAACGATATTTGCCGTTCTGGCTTGCGGATGGCGGGAAGGGGTAGAAAAATAAAAAAGCCCCCCGGTAAGCAACGCAAAGATCACCGCCGCAGCTGCCATCCATCGCACGGGCATTCCGGCAATCCGGCTCCTGTTCTTTTTTTCCGCCTGCCGGATCCGCTCGCGCAGGCGCTTTAATCCGGCATTATCTCCGTTATCCGTATTCCGGTTAAACAGCGGATCCGGACCGGAAAGCGCTTTCAATGCCCCCTGGATCACAGGATACGTATCGTTTACAGCCAGGAGCTCATTCAGCTCCTTCTGTTCCAGCAGGGTTATCTCCCCGCTCTCTTTTTTTCTCAGTAATTCAATAAACCGGTTCCGTTCCATAAACACTGCGCTTATGAATAAAGAGTATCCGGAGGATAAAAACCCTTAGTTGATTTTTAAAAAAAATGAAATGCTTAAAAAGGCCGGCTAAAAAGCGCAGGCCACCGATGTTCCGGAGCAGTATTTAATAATAGGCCGGTATTTATTTTATTAAAATGGCTGTTCTCTTGAATAGGTTGCGGCGATACAAACCGTGACCTGCGTCACGGGCAGCGCCCTCACTGACCGGGCATAAATCGATAAAGACAATTTGATACCGGTTCATTATTAGCGGAGCATGTTTCCGCCGGTCAGGCTATGATGTTTGCAAATAAACAGGCGCACGGGCCCCGGTGTTCCTTAACACGGAGATCTACATTCCCGAACGCTTCTCCGGCTTGTAAAGGCTGGTATGCTGCGGCAGTACGGTTTCCAGGCATTCCACGATCCGGCTATATGCCAATCGCATATGGGCTTCCACGGTTTTAACGGAAATATCCAGCAGGTGGGCCACTTCCTTATAGCGGAGACCGTCTTCCTTGATCAGCCGGAAAACCAGCCGGCATTTATAGGGCAGCTCATTGATGGTTGTTTCCAGCAATTGCCTGATCTCTTTGGTGATCACGTCGGCTTCGGGGCTTCCACCGGTCAGTGTAATACACTCATTTTCCTCAAATACAAGAGGGGCTACCCGTTTACGGGACTTCAGGTAATGAACGGCATTGTTCTTCAATGCACAATACAGATAATTTACGGGGTGCTCGATGGCGGTCAGGTTTTTCCGGTTGATCCAGCTGTTCACAAAAAGGTCCTGCACCAGGTCCAGCGCTACCTCTCTGTCTCCTACAACCGATGCGACAAAAGCCTGCATCCCCGGCACAAAATGCAGGTATAATTTTTCAAAGGACTCATGACAGTCATTTTCCGCTGTTTGCCTCAACCAGTCTTTTATCTTATCGCTCATATGTGCAAACTCATTTACCCGGTCCGGACCTGTGGGGATTCCGCCTCTTTATCTTCCCTTTATAGATAACTACAAAGAACGTCTAAAATTGTAAGCGCTATTTGCAAAACGCTCAATATTCTTACCATTATGGTCCGGATATCCCACCGCTTCCAATGCCTTTTCGCCAAGCCTGTTTTTTAACTGCGCCCAATAAAGGCTTTCCGGTGCAACAGGAGTCCCGTGCGCATCATAAACACCTTCAGCAAGCAACGGTGCTTTATTAAAAGGCATGGCGCGTTGCTGCTTTTCCCCCACGGAACCGATCACCCAGTTATATGCGCCGGGTGGTTGCTGGTTCAGATAGGATTTTGCGCTGCAGTTCCAGGCCACGGCCCAGCCGATGGCCCAGCCATGCCCTGAGCCCATCTCACCGCGATTCATAAAATCGATACCGCCGTCAGGCACACGGCAGCCATCCACCAGTAACCCGGTAGCCCAGCGCTGGTGGGGTTGTATCCAGCCCTTGCCCCTAAACGTGCAATGCAGCAATACCACCGGCCCGCTTACCCTGGCCCCCGTTGCCAGGAAAAATACATTATCTCCCTGGATGGTGCACCGGTCAAATAAAAGTTGCGCCCCACCGGCAGCCAGATCTGCCGGTTTGGCAGCGCCGGTGGTAGGCAGGGTATGCCGGATATCCAGTTGCGTTACCGTGATCCGCTGCCCCCCGATCCCAACACTATTCACCGTATTCCGGATCCGGACCCCGCGGATCCAGCCATCGGTCAGGCCGCGTGTTCGTATGGCCGAATGATGCCCCTGGCTGATGGTAACGGACTGTGCCGGCGCTTCAATCGCCAGATGCTCCACACCTGCATTTTGTAACCCGCCTGTCCTACTGATCTTTTGTACAGTAGCACCGGGCTTTGTAAATGCGGCATCATAACTGTCTGCAAAAGGCACCTCAACTGTTAGCCTATTTCCGCTGATCGTTTTTATTGTGCGCTCCACCAAAAGCTCGCCGGTGATCCAGGTCTGTTTCTTTCCATTGCGCATCAGCGTATCCATTCCCATAAACCGGACCCATTCCGGGGTAACGGGCTTTGTGATCATCACAAGATCGCCCACCGCAAATTCCTTTGCATCGGACACGGTGATCCTATCCGTTCCCGATGGCACATACGCATCGGTAACCGGCACTTTGCTGCCTGTTGCTTTTATCTGGACAGGCGCTTCAAGCAGGATGGCTACATGTGGCCTTCCGGTCATTAAAATTCTCGAAGCTGCACCACTGCCCCGCAATACCACGCCGCTGCTACGGATGGCAATGGTTTGCCCGCAGGAAAAATCACCCGGAGCCAGCACCACCGCACCCCTGAAGCCTTCTACCAGCGGCAACCCGGCTACCGAATCAATGGCCCTTTGGATGTTTGCCGTATTGTCTCCATCAACAGGGTACACCCTTGCGGTCTCTTTCACTTCCGGCAGCCTTACCCCGCCACCTTTATAACCTGCATAGGAAAAATCCATAATCCGGTCGCCGCGCGACGTCGCTGCATATTCCAGTTTACCGCCGGCACCAACGCGCACCCAGTGGCTCTTATTTTCTTTGCGGTCCGGCTGCCCCGATTTCCGGGCCGCAATCACAGCCGTAAGCAACACCGGCACCAGCAGCGCGCAAATGCCTTTTTTAAGGATCTTGTTCTGCATTGTTCTGAAACCTGTTTTTTAAACGGATCACGGTCACCGGTTCTTTTTGTACCGGATCCCCGCAGCGCTTACAGCATCCGCATCCACAACTGATTTTGCTTCGGCGGTTGCCTCTATCTGCTCAAGGGAGATCGCCCCTGATTCTTTTATTTTAATGATGGAACCTGGATTTCCCGGTGCCCGGAATCTGCACTGTGTTAATTGCGCCTGCTGCACATCTTCCATAAAAACCGCAGGCCGCTGATCGGCTTTTTTCGTCCGCAGCTCCAGGTTCTTTATGCGGATGTCCTTTGCGTGGCGTAACCACAGGCCATAAGCAGGTATCACAGGTCCGAAGGTCTTTACTTCCGGATACTGGCTGACTGCCTCGGGTACTACCGCCTCTGCTTCGCCGGCTGTACCGCCGCCGGGCAATTCAATGCGGATCTGTTCGAGTGTGATCCCGGTGATCTTATGTTGCGGCACCCCGGTGATCAGGATGCCGGAGGCGGATCTCAGTTGTGTGCTGTCTGCCGAAACTGCAGTAATGTTCTTCAGCACTACGTTTTCAAACCGGCCGGTCTGCTGCTGCACATCCTGGCCCTTGCGAAAAACACTGAGCCGCGATCCGAGGCGCAGCAGTATGGGCGTTCGGATGTTGTTCATTTTTATATCCGAGATCCACACGTTCTTTATCTGAGCGCCATCTACCGATAACAGTTTGATCCCCCCGTTACGGGTATCATTGATCACACAGCCGGAGATACGAATGTTCTCAAAACCGGCCATGGACTCCGTGCCCATTTTTATTCCGGCCTGGTTGCTTTTTAGCCGCAGGCCAGTTACATTTATATTTTTGCAGGCCATTTTGCTGGAGGTGGTCTTGAATACCAGGGCATCATCACCGCTTACCACATCACAATTGCGGATGACCACATCCTGGCACCCATCAATACCAATGCCATCGTTATGCGCCACGCCCACACTTACGATCTTCAGGTGCTCGATCCGGATATCTTTTGATTGAAAATAATGGGAGGTCCAGGCGCCGGCGTATTTCAACGTAATATCTTTTACGTGTACGTCTGTGCAGCGCACCACGCGGAGCAGAAAGGGACGACGTCCCCAGCGCTGGCCCTCGGGCCGGGTATCTTTTAAAATATGGGCTGCTTTCAGTTTGCTCCCCTGCCCGTCGATGGTGCCGGCTCCTTCAATACCGATGTTCTTACGGTCTACCGCCACCAGCAGCGCCCAGCCAACGTTGATGCCCAGCCCTTCGGTAAACGGATCCAGGTTGCGATAGGCCTCAATGTCCGTACTGCCCAGCAATGTGGCGCCCTTCTGTATATGCAGGGTCACATTGTCCTTCAATTCGATCGTACCGGAAAGATAGGCTCCCGCCGGAAAGAATACTTTACCGCCACCGCTTTGATTACAGGCATCAATGGCCTGCTGGATGCACAGCGTATTCAGCGTCCTGCCATCGCCTTTTGCGCCATAGTTAAGAATGTTTACATCCGCTGCCTTTACACCAGCCCAAAACACCAACAAACAAAACAGGAATAATACTCTCATATCCAGGGATTCTATTTTTAAAAACGGGAGTGGGCGCTGTTGTCTAATATCTTCAAACGGAACCACCGCGTATCGCTGCCCCAACACCGCCGCGTGAAATAAAACCGCTAAGGGCCATATCAATCCAGCGCTCCCGTCTTCATTTTTCTGGCTCCCTTGATATTTACATTGGCTACATTGCCCTTTACACGCAGCTGTATTACAGAGGCAATGGCATCCGGAGCAGCCGCCGGCACATCAATGACGATCTTACCGTTCACATTCTTTGCCCGGAGCTTTTTGTTGCCTGCCACCAGGGTTGCACTGATACTCTTGTTAGCAAGGCCTGGTACTTCCAGCTTACCATTTACCGGCCAGTCAAATACAAACAGGTTCAGCAGGGTGTTGTTCCCCTCTTCTTTCATCGTACATCTTCCCCATGCAAGGTCTGCCAGCGGACTGGCATGCGTAGCATAGATGGCGCCGCTGTTCACCTTCATCCACTTCCCGATGGCGGCCAGGCGGTCGATGCTTTCCTGCGGAACGGTGCCATCGTCCTTCGGTCCAATGTTCAGCAGGTAGTTCCCGCCCTTTGAAGCAATGTCTACCAGGTTGCGGATCAGGGTCTCTGTCGATTTCCAGTTATGGTCCCAGCTTTTATAGCCCCAGCTGCCATTCATGGTCATACAGGTTTCCCAGTCCTTGCCATCCAGCTCGGCCTGGGTGGGGATCTTTTGCTCGGGTGTTTTGGTATCGCCCGGAAAATTGGGGCGTTTTAAGCGATCATTGGTGATGATATTGGGCTGCAGCTTTAATACATTCTGCAATTTCTGTGCAGCAGCATCCGTCATGTTGGTAGGAGTATCCCACCACAGCACGGCAATATCACCATAATTGGATAAAATTTCTTTTACCTGTGGCACCGATACATCGTTGATGTACTGATCGAAGGTCTTTGTTTCCTGCGCAGGATCCCAGTGCCCTTTGTGCGCCAGCGTGTAGGCATCGATCTTTGCTGAATCAGGATTGGGCCACCCTTCCTTCATTTCCTTACGCGCAGCCGATCCACCGGGGTTGTTCCAGTCCTGCGCCTGGGAATAATAAAAACCCAGCTTCATCCCGTATTTACGGCAGGCATCTGCCAGGGGCTTCAGCAGGTCTTTTCCATAAGCCGTGGCATCCACCACATTCCATTTGCTGGCATTGGATTTAAACAGGGCAAAGCCGTCGTGATGCTTGGAGGTTATGATAATGTACTTCATTCCCGCATCCTTTGCCATTTTTACCCAGGCATCCGGATCATACTTCACCGGGTTAAAGGATTTGGCCCGCTCCTGGTATTCGGCTACCGGGATCTTGCTGCGGTTCATGATCCACTCTGCGCCGCCTCTTGCCTGCTGGTGACCATGATACACACCCCCCCATTGTGAATAAACCCCCCAATGGATGAACATGCCAAAACGGGCTTCCCGCCACCATTCCATGCGGGTATCTTTATCTACCGACTGTGCATTTACGGAACCTGCAAACAGGCATACAAGCGTAACGATTACGATCCTTTTCATATCTGTATTTTATGATTCTATTTTTTTTACCGGCTTCATTGCTGCTATCATCGCCTGTTGTGTCACTCCCTTCAGCCTCCGGTAATGCTATTCATCTACCGGTAGGGCGCTCCTGACGGCGCTTTTTTTCACTCCTTATGCGAGGCGTGCCGCTTGGCATTCATTTCACCAATGCGCCTACTTCATCGGCCTTCAGCGCATGCGCCGTCGCTTTTGCCGTGCTTTGTTGATCGGCACCGATATCCCATCTGCCATCCCGGGGTTGCCCGTCCATATCTGCGGTTACCGCTTTGTAATCTGCATCCCCGGCACCCATTAGCGGGCTTTTGCCGGATGGCCGGTAAATACCTGCGGCATCTTTCACCAACCGGGGATCTTCGCTCCTGAATCCTCCCCCGGGCAGATCCCCCGCGCTTCCCACCTTATGGATGACGTTATTTTCCCATACAGCGTTTGCCAGCGGTCCGGAAATCGAAGCCACTTTTTCACCCCCCACAACCACGTTATCAGCAACCGTTATATACGTGGCCCCGATTCCGCCCTTCCGGGACTGCTGCACAAAATTTTGCCGGTTATTTATCAGTGTATTAAAAGCGATCAGCACCCTGTCGGGCCGGTCGTGCTCCGTCAGCGGCGCGCCATCGGCCACTTCCGCACCCCCGTTGCCAATGGTTACAGCAATACTGCAATTTTCAAAATAATTACTGAAAATATGGTGGTCATCTCCAAAAATGCGCAACCCGGGTGTATTAAAAAAATAATTCCCATACACCACACATCTATTGCCGTGCCGCAATGTGAATTGTGCCGGGCAATCACGGATGGTATTGTATCGCAATGTTACCCCCGACGCTTTCACCGAAATAAGCTCATTTTCGCCATGACATTTTTCAAAAAGATTGTACTCCACCATACTGTTGCTTGTCGACAGGCTAAAACCGCTCAATCCGAACTGTAATGTTTCGGCACCGTTGGCACCGCCCTGATCCGGGTAATTGTAAAAATAATTGTGATGGATGTGGAGGCGTTGCGCGATCTGCTTTCCGCTCCCACGGATGGCCAGGATCCTTCCCATTTCCGTTTTATTCTGAAAGGTATTATAGTCTATCTCATGGTCATCGCCGGCAATGGTCAGGTATTCACCCTTCCCCGGCGTTTCAAAAATATTATGCGTCCACCGGCAAAAAGCAGTTCCGGCACCGGAGCGCGCTCTTGATGCGGCATGGGTAAATTTAAAGCCCCGGATCACAACATATGCGGCCGGACTTGCCAGGTTAAAACCGCCCTTGCCGGTAATGGTTACCGCTGTGGGGTGTTGCGCCGCAATGACAATGGGTCTGGCCCTGGTGCCGGCACACCGGATCACAATGTCGGCTTCCGCTGTATAAACACCATCGGCTACCAGGATCTCCATACCGGGTTTTGCAGCGTCAATGGCACGCTGCAAGGCCTCAAGCGAGGTCACTGTAATGGTATTGGCGAACAGCGCACAGGCCCCCTGCAGGCATAACAGGAGCAGTAAATATTTTTTCATAAATGCCATTGATTTTATTTTTTGTTTTATCCCGGTATCTTTTTAATGGTTCCTGCAGATCAGTTATGTGGTTGTCCCGGATCGGGGTTTGTATTTTTTTCATACACTTTGAAATCTGCCAGCCACAGCGATTCGTTCTTCAGCAACGGGCTTTGCCCCACTGGTGTCTGATCCAGCTTTCCACCCGCAAGACTTCTGTAAATGCCATATTTGCTGCGGATATAAGAGCTTCCGCTCCGCCACAGGTCAATATTTGTATCTTTAAAATCGATCAGTACTTTACCATCCCGCACGCGGGTGATCTTACAGGAATAATACCCGTTGTGCGTATAATGCATTTCCTCACGCACCTGTACCCACTCGTCTTCAAAATCAGCCAGCGGTATATTGTCCACAATAATTCCCTTCCCGGTGCCGGCTCCATCTACCGAATGAATGATCTGCATTCTTTTGTTGCTGCCGTTGCTGCCGGCACGCGGCGTAATGGTGATCAGCGGGCTTCCATGATTGGGGCCATCCTGCGCTTTTAGCTGATGAATATGGCAAAAGCTGGAAGTAGGCTGAAAGCCTTTTGGCAGCCTGAACTTCCATTCGAGCACCTGCCACTCATCCCAGTTGCCCTGTACCTTTGCCCAGGTGGTATTATTGGTAGCCGATTTCATTTCGTTGCGCTGGCGGTCCACCGTACCGGCACTGCACCGGTCGCCATCTATAACCGGATCAATGTGAATATCAAAGCGAAAAACGTATTTATCCAGATCCGCATCCTTTACCACACTGCAATGCACACCGTCTGCATGACCACCATAACCACCGCTGCAATTGGCATGCTCGGAATAATCGAACCCAAATGATTTCATATAAGTATTGATCTCATTATAGGATTTTCCTGAAAGCGCCGTGCCGGCCTCCAGTGCGGAGGTGAGCTGATATTTGGGGTCAGGATCCGCCTTTTCCGTATCCGGACCAGGCTTTTTTCCCCGATCGTCCGGCAGGCTTTTGGTGGTGCAGGCAAGAGCCACCACCGCCAGGAAAAACAACGCGGTATTTATTTTAATCACTTTTTTCATATACATTTACTGATGGGCCGCCCGCTGCAACCGGAATAACGGCCGTTACAAATAACCTATATATTTCGCTCAAAAAAGTATCATGAATTTGCTTTCTGTTCAACGATTTTACCCGAATATCCCAGTCGTTCGGGCAGGGCCGCTGGTATTCCGTTACCGGGGAAGTACCGGATCGTTCACATTCGCAAAGCTTTGTTTCAGAACAGCTTCTTTCCTGCCCTGAGCTTTCGGACCCGCTGCAATGCCTCCAGGTAATAGTAATCTGCATAGCTTAATGGCTCATCCACTTCTGTATTGGTGAGCTTCGTGCCGGTACTGTGCAATAACAGGAACCCGCTTGCTGTGCCAACGGGAGCCCGGTAAGCTTTTGTAAGACTGCCCAGGATCCGGTCTGCCGCCGACCGGTAATTTTTTGTGTTCTTGCTGTAAGTGCTCAGCTCGTACAATGCAGATGCGATCACTGCCGCCGCGGATGCATCCCTCGGCTCATTGGGAATGCCCGGCGCATTAAAATCCCAATAGGGAACACCGTCTTTTGGAAGGTTGGGATGATGGAGGATAAAACCGGCAATATGCTCGGCCATTTTTAAATATTTCGCATCCCGGGTTTCCCGGTAGCACAGCGTATAACCATACAACCCCCAGGACTGTCCGCGCGCCCATGCAGACTCATTCCCATAGCCCTGGTGTGTTGTTTTCTTAATGACCCTGCCCGTAGTGGTATCATAGTCTACCACATGATAAGAACTGTAATCGGGCCGGAAATGATTTTTCATCGTCTGGTCTGCATGACTTACCGCAATGTCATACAACTTCCGGTCGCCGGTGAGTTTGTATGCTTCAAACAGCAGCTCAAGATTCATCATATTATCGATGATCACAGGAAAATCCCATTTATTCTTGCTGTGATCCCAGGACCGGAGCACTCCGGCCGTTTTATTAAACCGCCGGCTTAACGTTTGAGCCGCCTGGATGATGACCGCCCTGTAATGCGGGTCTTTTGTAAGACGGTAGCCGTTGCCAAAGCTGCAATACACCTTGAACCCCATATCATGCGTGGTTCCATTGGTTTTCTCCTGCTCAATGTCTGCCGTAAAGCCCCGGGCCTCCGTTCTCCATTTTCGATCTCCCGTAAGCTCATACAGGTACCACAGCTCGCCCGGAAAAAAACCACTGGTCCAGTCGCGGGATGCAACCAGTTTTAATTTTCCATCTTCCAGCGTCCGGGGAGATACGCCCTTGCTTCCGGCCGCTTTTGCTCCGGCAATCTCCTGCAGCATCACGGTTGTTTGCTTTCCGGCATCCTTTACCACGGCCGCAATGTCTACTTTCTGTGCCGTTCCCTGCAGTGCGCCTGCAATGATGGCAACGATGATTCCTATTTTCTTCATGATCTGATAAGATAGCTCCCCAACGGGATTTAAATGATTTATGTTCTTACTTACGATACTCCTGCACTCCTACCGGGTTCCAACGACCGGTTGCTTCTGCCGCTGTTATACAGAAGCACCCCAAACAGGATGGATATGCATTATAGACAGCGCTTTTTCTCCCGCACCTCTATTTACTCTTAGTCGGCGGCACCAGCTGTATTTCCAGCAGCTGCATCAGTTCGGCGCCGGAAATTGTTACCGGATCGATCGCAATGGTATGCACGCCTTTCCGGAGATCCAGCCGGCCGATCTTTTCGGTAACCACACCGCTTTTGGTGTTGATCACCTTTCGTTCTGTAACAGGGGTATTGTCAAGCAATAATTTGTAATTGCCGCCACATTCTTTCCCGGTCACATATTTAATGGCTACCTCATAGTTGTTTGCTTCCTTTACCCTAACGTTCCATGAAATGCTTTGTGCCTCCGACTTCCAGCCATTTACATAATACCGGTCGGCTTTGCCATCACCAAAACCAAATCCTTTGCCCTGTAAACGGGCATCAAAGGCCAGCAACCGGGTAACCGGAACGTCGGGCGCCATAAACAATCCTTCCTCCCCTTTTTCTTTGCCGCCCAGCTCCAATACGATCACGGTATTGGCCGTATCAGCAGCTACGCCGGCAAGATCGATCAGTACATCGTCCGGGCCGCTCCTTTTTGCCGTTAGGGCTTTTTTATTATTCAGCGCATAGGCTTTACTGATCGCCGAGTGCAATCCGCCCACATACAATTTTCTATCGGCCGGGATCTCAAACACATGTAGGTACAGCTTATTCCCCTTTAACGTGCTCACCCCCCAGTTCTGGAGGGGCAAGGGGCTTCGTTTAACGCCGTAAATGCTTTCGCCGTTTTGCTGCATCCAGCTGCCGATCCCTTTTAAAATAGTAAGATCCTTTGTATCGATAGCACCATCCCCTTTCGGACCGATGTTCATTAAAAGATTTCCGCCACGCGCGGCCGCCTTTGCCAGCAGCTGCACAAAAAAGGAAACAGGTTTGTGACTGTTGTCGTAACGGGAATATCCGTAGCTTTCATTGGTTGTAGGGATCGCTTCCCAGTCCGGATCATCAGGCACCGGGGCAAACTCCGCCGGCCGGTCGGCCGTATTCAAGTAATCGCCATAGTTGCGGGTGGAATTTCTTGCCAGTCGCCCATTCACCACAACACCGGGATCTGTTTCCCGTATCGCCTTTAAAATACGCAGGTTCTCGGAGAACGGCAGTTTATGCGGCGTATCAAACCAGATAATATCCGGGTGGTATTTTGTGAGCAGTTCTTTTATCTGAGGTATAGCCTTTTCATTGACATATTTTACAGCCTTCGGCAACAGCTCCGGATGCTGATCATACCAGTTGCGCCCGCCATACAGGTTCTTATCGCCTCCGGGATTGTTGTATTCCCAGTCGTTGCCCGGCGCATCGGGGTGCTCCCAGTCAAAGGCATGGGAATAATAGAACCCGAATTTGATGCCGTATTTTTTACAGGCGGCCGACAGCTCCGCCAATGGATCTCTTTTAAAAGGGGTTTGATCATGGATGTTAAAATCAGACGCTTTGGAGGGGTACATCGCAAACCCGTCGTGATGCTTGGCGGTGATGATCATATAGCGCATGCCGGCATCGCTCGCTGCTTTTGCCCATTCATCTGCATTGAATAAAACCGGGTTGAAGTGGCGCGCCAGCTCCAGGTATTCGCTGCGCGTGATCTTCTCCTTGCGCATCAGGTGCTCGGCATAGCCACCCACTTTTTTCCCTTTCCATTCGCCCCCCGGAAGGGAGTAAACACCCCAATGGATGAACATCCCGAACTTCGCCTGGCGCCACCATTGTATGCGCTGGTCGTGTGTTTTCATGGACTGCGTCCACCAGCCATTCACCGCCTCGTTGACGGCCGCCTGATCCCGTTGCTGCCCATTATTGAGCATGTCCTTATCTTCATCACCCGCTACCTGCGCCACAGCGATGACCGGGGCGGCAAAAAACAATACATATATAAAAAATCGTTTCATATCATTCTTATTCATTCAACTACAAAACAAATGGGCGCCTGCATTGCGTCGCACTCTTGTGCATTTGTGCATCACTCAGCTACAGTTATGTCACCATTTAGCGGTGATCTTTTTTCTCTTTCTTCCTTTCAAGGTTCCCGGCTCTGTAACAAACAGCTATCTACCGGTCTAACCAGATCAACGGATTCCTTACCGGCAGGTTCCGGATCACTTCTTCAGTTTCCGGATCATGGTCCAGCCGTTTCCAGGTATTGAACCATTTCCTGCTTTTAAATGCTCCGGCACCAAACACCAGCGCTGGCTGCGCCACCGGCCAATCGTTCCAGTACATCACGTCCTGTTTGTATGACCATTTACTTTTATCGGCGATGAACGGATAAAGGAATGCGATGCCTTTTTTTATAGAACGTCCGTCAGGAGTCTGATAATTCCACAGATCATCGGCTTTGGTCGATAATACCTGGCAGATGGTAGCCATTGCATCCAGGTTGAACAGCGAATACCCATATGGCTTGGTACGCTTCAGCTCTTTTGGGAAGCTTCCATCTGCTGCCATCTGGTTGGGCAACAGTACGTTTTTATACCTGTTGCTGCAAAATTGCATCAGCTCCTTATTGCCGGTAAACGTTGCAAAGACCGCCACTTGCATCACCCAGCAGGTGCCGTGGTTATTGGCTGCGTTCATTTCATCCTTCCCATAAGGATGCGTGGTCAACCATTCTAAAAAACCGGCGAACCATTTTTTTGTTGCTGCCAGTACAGCCGGATCCATTGCCGCATCCCGCTCCATTACAGACAGGCCCTGCACCACTTCCATCAACTGTATAGCATCAATGATACCGATGCCGCGTCCAGTGGCCCGGCCTTTTATTGCCTGTGCATACAACAGGTTGGGATGCATCAGGGTGGCCGTATCCATAAACCAGGCCTTACAGTGCGCCAGCACCTGCTTTACATATTTTTTCTGCGGATCGATCCGGTAGGCAGATGCCAGCGCGCCCACAATCCTGCTGAAGCGGATCATAGCATGCCGGTGCGCTACAAAATTTTCAGGATTTGTTTGCCCGTCCTTCTGGATATAGGGACTATCTACACTTACGGGGTTGGGCCACCAGTAATCGCCTTCGCTGTAAAAATCATGCGGACCTCCGGCACTGCGGGATGCCCGGTGCGCCGTCACCGTTTCCGGTGGTTGCTGCAATGCCCAGGCTGCTTTTGCCAGCACCTGTTTTCTTAAAACAACTTTTACGTTCTCAATATTCTGAGCCCGAAGCTGCCCCGTTATCATTACTAACAGCAATGTGATATATGCAAATATGGTCTTCATACTTTTTATTTCAATTGGTCACAAAGACTCGAAGGCACGAAGTGGCACTAAAATTTTTTCTCCCCCCTGCCCTTTGCGCGTCTTTGTGCTTTCAGGGTTTTGTGGTTTATACATCACCGCTCACCTGGTCATAAACTTAAAAGTGATCTTACCGTAGGATCGGACCTCTTTTTTATGCGGAGGTTCAACCGTCCCTTTTAATTTTCCTTTGGCATCCTTTTCCACACGAATGGTCCTCCAGTCGTAGATGCCCTTTTCATAATTAAAGGTTTCCCCGTCATCATCATATAACCGGTAACTACCGGGTTTTTCACCATATACCCGGATCTCAAGGTCTACTTTTTCTCCCGCTTTTGGCGCATGCAGCAAGGGCGGCATCATCGGGATGACCCCTCCGTCCTTTACATATACCGGAATCTTATCCAGGCCGCGTGTAACTGTGATCACTTCCCCGTCGCCGGCAAAAGCCCCGGTATAGAAATCGTACCAGCGTCCTTTGGGCAGTACTACCTTTCTTGAAGTTTGACCGGTGAACAATGGGGCCACTAATAAACATTCCCCTGCCATATACTGATCCTTTACTTCTTTAGACACCGCTTCCAGGTAAGGATTATCTTCCAGGTTCTTCTTTACCGAAGTGTTCGTCGTATTTACCTGGTATCCGGGCTCCAGGCTCATGCCCCGGAATACCGGTGTTCCTTCAAAATGATACTTCGCAAACTCGGAATACCAGTAAGGCATCATCTGCATGCGCAGCAATGCCAGCTCTTTTACCTGTGCGGCTACCTGAGGGTACGACCAGGGCTTTGTGCCGGATGACCATGCATTGATCATGGCCATAGGTGAAAAGATCACGGTCTGAAAACGGCGCAGCCATTCCTCTGCCGTTTTTGAAGCCCGCACTTCGGGGGTCCACAAAACACCGATATACCCGCTGTTAATGAGCGCCGTAATGAAGTCTTCGTGGTTATAATAATCATTGTACAGCACATAGGGATAACTATTGGCCCCGGCATTGGAAGCTCTTACCAGCCCATAGGTCCGCTGGTTCCTGTTTTTAAACAGTTCTATACTGTTCTTCATTGCCAGCACACCATAGGTTTGGCGCATCTGCTCTCCGGACAGGCCCGATGGAAAGGTAGCCACATCCGGCCACAGATAATAGTCATACCCATCTACCTCATCTATTTTATACCCGCTTACGCCGATGTCTACCTGGTCCTTTTTTAACTGGCCAAAGAAGATATCGCGCGCCCTGGGAATGGTAAAATCGGGCACTTCACCTACCCATACGGTATGCGATCCTGTATAAGGTGTGATCTCTTTGTAAAAGGATGCCGATTTGGATACATAAGGATTGATCCAGAGATTCAGGCGGATCCGTTTATCCAGCATTTCCTTTACAAATGCAGCAGGATCGGGGTAGCGGGTCTTATCCCATTCAAAAGTGCCGGGATAAGAGCGGCTCTGCCAGCCGGGCTCCAGGCCAATGAAATCAAGCGGATAGCCTTTTACAGCAAAGGAATCGGCTTCCTTTTTTACTTCTTCTGCCGTAAACAAGGACCGCACCCGTTGTGTAAAGCCCAGTCCCCAGCGGGGCGGTAGCGCGCCTCCCCCGTTGAACAGGTTGTAACGGCGAACGGCATCCAGGGCGGTTGGCCCGGCAAAAACATATACTTCAACACCTTCCGCCGGCACCAGCATCTCTACCGCATCGGAATAGGGACGGGAGCTCCAGCTCCGGTTCGTATTCCGGTCTTTTTCTTCCGGCGGATTTTTGCTGTCTTTGCGTACACCCGTTCCCGCATATACATTAATGTACCGGGCTGCATTGACCAGCACGCCATAACCTTTTGAGGACACATAGAAAGGAACGGGCGCATGGGTACGGCCATTATCTTTGCCGCCATAATGATCTACATGCAGCTGCAATATCTTGCCCCGCTGATGCACTGTTTGAAAATTCAACCCGAACCCAAACAGCTGCTCCCCTTTATCCAGAGGAAAACGCAGGCTGGTTTTGCCATCCGTAACGGTACCGGAGATCTCTTCTTTTGAAAAAGGGAACGGCTGCGCACTCATTTTCTGCAGGCCGGATGCGGGACTGGATCCAGCCGCCTTCAAAAGATCATATGCTTCCGGCTTTCCTACGATCCCCTTCCATACACCCGGCGCTACCGGGCTCCAGGTAATGGACTGGGCTGCCGTACGGCCCCATACAGCAACAAATAAAATCAGATAAGCGATTCGATAAAACATAACAGGTTTATAATGGTATAAGCGTATATCGTTTTCCTTTTTCAGTATTAAAATCAATCGTAAACCCTTTTTCTTTTGCCAGGTCTACCAGTTTTGCTTCCCGGTTCTTTTCATAGGGCGGCTTGCCATAGGCTGCGAGCAAAGCATTGGGATTGCCACCCGTTGCAGTTATCGCTTTTGCCCCTACCACCTTTACCGGTATGGAAGTGTGTACCCGGCAATTGCCGCCGGAGCCGGAATATACCACGGCTTTTGCCAACCGGCCATTGTTCCATTCAAGATCCCACCGGAAGTTCCCCCGCGCTTTAATGCCTTTTATGATGCCTTTTTTCCAGGCGCCGGGTAAAGCGGGCAACAATGTAATTGCCCCGTCATGACTTTGCAGCAACATTTCGGTAATGCCGGCTGTGGCACCAAAGTTGCCATCGATCTGGAAAGGCGGGTGCGCATCAAACAAATTGGGATACGTACCGCCGCCGCCCATGGTTGCCCGCGATTCCCGCGGGTTGATATATGTAAATGCATCCTGCAGGATCTTGTAGGCATGATCGCCATCCCGGAGCCGGGCCCACCAGTTGATCTTCCAGGCCATGCTCCAGCCCGTGCTTACATCCCCGCGGAAAATGAGCGACTGCTTTGCCGCCGCTGCCAGCTCCGGCGTTTCGCCCGGATTGATCTGGCTACCGGGGTACAGACCAAACAGGTGCGATAAATGCCGGTGCTTATCTTTGGGATCGTCCCAGTCTTTGAACCATTCCTGCAGCTGTCCATACTGACCGATGTGATAGGGATATAACTTTGCCTTTACCGCTTCCAGCTCCTTTGCAAATGCCGCATCCGTGCCCAATATCTTTGCCGATTTGATCACTGCCGTAAACAATTCCCGGATAATGGACATATCCATGGTGCTGGCCATTGTCAGCTGGTATTCTTTCCCTTTTATTTTTATCGTATTTTCCGGTGAGCTGGAGGGATTGGTAACCCAATAGCCCGAAGCAGGGTCCTTTACCAGCCAGTGCAGAAAGAACTGTGCTGCACCTTTCATCAGCGGGTAGGCTTCCTGCCGCAAGAAGTTTTGATCGCCGGTAAAAAGATAGTGCTCCCATAAATGGGTTGAGAACCACCCTCCCGCCATGGGCCAGCAACTCCACCGGGGCATCGCACGGGGGTCGTCCCATCCCTGGCCCCCGGGTGGTGAGGTCTTGGCCCAAAGATCTGAATTGTGATGCACAGTCCACCCCTCCGTTATGCCGTAATTTGTTTTTGCGGTAACCGCACCATTTACCGCCAGCTCTTTCATAAAATCAAATAAAGGCTGATGGCATTCAGAAAGGTTGGTATTCTCCGCCAGCCAGTAATTCATTTCGGTATTGATGTTGGTGGTATAGTTGCTGCCCCAGGGTGGCTGCACGTGATCATTCCAGATGCCCTGCAGGTTGGTTGGCCGCGCACCCGGACGCGAGGCTGCGATCATGAGATAACGTCCAAACTGGTAGTACAGACTTTGCAACGCAAAATCATCCGGTTCCTTTGCAAAGCGCCTCAGCCGCTCATCCGTAGGCATTTTCAGTTTGGCGGCATCCGCACCCAGGTCGATCGTTACCCGGTTGAACAATGATTGGTAATCTTTTACATGTGCTGTACGCAACTGCGCATAATTTTTTTTCAGCGCCCTTCCCAGCACTGCCGTTGCCTCCACCGCGGGATCCTTTCCTTCTTTGCCCGGCGATTTATCAAAACCATTGAAGCTGGTGGCTTCTGAAAGATAGAGGGTCACTGCATTAGCCCCGGATACGACCAGAGCCGTATCTTTATTGCTTACGGACCCGCCTTCGGCAACAATTTTTGCATACACTTCAAAATTCATTCCCTCTCCGTTCCAATCGTCATATACTACCTGCTGTGGCTCATAATCCCGGTTGGCAACGAACTTTGGCGCTTTCCCGCTCAGCACCAGCAGGTCGTTTCCTTTGTTTGCCACCCGGTATTTCAATTTGCTGGTAAGACCCGCAGAAAAATTTATGGCCTTCTTCTTATCGGCAGTGATCCGGATCACCATTATTTTATCCGGATGACTGATAAAGGTTTCCCGCATAAACTGTACGCCCCCGGCCTTATAACGGACCGTGGTGGTGGCATTACTCAGATCCAGATCACGATAATACCCGGTTGCCTGTGTATCTTTTAAGGAAAAGCTGAGCCAAAGATCTGCCAGCGGCAGGTAACGGGCCGAATAAGGACCATGCATCTTTTTCCATACAACGGCTGCACTGTCGTAGTTCCCTGCAAAGATCAGCGCCCGTACTTTTTCCAGTATGGACGGTCCTAACGGCTGATTGCCGGGATTGGGCGCACCGGACCAAAGCGTATTGTCGTTCAGCTGGTAGCGTTCAGCGGTTACGCCGCCAAACACCATGGCGCCCGTTTTTGCATTTCCTAGCGGAAGGGCCTCCTCCCAGATGGTAGCGGGCCGGTTATACCAGAGCTTAAGGGCATTGCCGGTTTCGCCGGTCTGCGCATGTAATGTCCAACCGGGAATTGCCATTAACAGGATGATCAGAAATCGTTTCATTTTATAATTGTAATGCCTCGTGGGCTTTGCTTGTTTTAAAAACTGTTCTATAATACAGGTTTATGGTGTGGCTCTTTAAACCCATATCGCATATTTAAGAGCATCTAAAAAACTATCGATAATGTCTTTCTGCTCTAATGACCTTGCGGTGGCCTCTTTTTATTTTTCCAGTTCCTGCCCGTCCGGTCGGGCGGAAATGAAAAACGGAGCTAAAATCTTTCCCGCCGAAAGGCGAATCATATTTTCTTTCTACAGATCCAGGAAGGCCACGGGCAGCTTGCCGGATGTTGCGCTTACAACTGCACGTTGTGCACCTTTTTCCATCCGGATGATCGCCCGGCCATTATAACACTGTACATACCGGGATCCGGAGGATGTACCCAGGTCATCCAGCAAACGGCCGGCACCCGTCATTCCAAAACGGATCCAGTCGGCGGCATCCAGGCAGCGCACGCCCTTTTCATCAAACAGCTGTGCCTGAAGGGTAACAATATTGTGCTCCTCTTTTATCTTTTTCAGCTCCAGCCGCGCCGGCTTTCCCCATTTTTCGGTCTGGTATTCAAAGCGAACCTCATCGGTAACGGTTTCTTTACCTTTCCGCGCAACCACTTTAACGGTATATTGTCCTTTCTGCAACGGCACATTCCAGCGCAGGCCGGCAGCAGGAAAGTCCTGGCTGTTCCTTTTTTTAACGCCATAAGACCGGCCGTTCACAAACAACTCCACTTCCGGGCAATTGGAATATACCTTGATCATTTTTTCTTCGCCCTCATCGCCCCAGCGTACGGGCCATGAATGCCCGTAGATATGCGCCATGGGTTTGGCGGTCCAGTACGACTGGAATACATAATAGGCTTCTTTTTTTGTAAGATCCCGTTCTACCACACCTTTCTGGTTCATATACGGTATGGGATTATCCGGCCGTACGGGGGTGGAGAAATCTTTGAACGGCCACTGCGCCGTACCGGTCAGCCAGGGCATGGTTTCCTGTTCCTTCAGGTGCCAGTCTACCAGGTTGCAGATATAGGTTTCGCTCCAGTCACCGTCCTTTGATGCCCGCGCGGCGCCTCCATATAAAGAGGCGTCCCCGGCACGTTCATCGGCAGCACCGGTTGCCCTGATCTTCTGCAAGGATTTATCGGGGTTCTCCGAATGCCGGCCGGCATGACTGTCGCCCCCCCATTCTACGTGTAAAAAATGATCCACTTTATCAAACTCCGCTTTGGTCACTTCCTTGTATTCCGTATAGATGCCGCGGTACCACCCGGCCCAGATGGAGGGCGAATAGACATCCACAATATCTTTACAAAAATCGCAGCGGCGGATGGCCGTTTTACGGGAGGGATCAAGGCGGTGCGCCAGGCTGTTCAGCTCCTTCATGAACTGGCGGATCTTCTCTTTATCAAATTCAGGAAAATCGCCGGGCCAGTCGTTCTCATTTCCCAGTCCCCAGATGATCACTGAAGGATGGTTATAGTGCTGCGTGATCATATTCGTCAGCATGCGCCGGGCCTGTTCTTTATAAATCTCCCCGCCCAGGCCGCCCCGGCACCAGGGGATCTCTTCCCATACCAGGATCCCCAGGCTGTCGCAAAGGTTCAGGATGATCCGCGATTGCTGGTAATGCCCGAGACGGATAAAGTTGACGCCCATTTCCTTCATCGAGATCATTTCCTCCCGCATCATTTCCTCCGTCATTGCAGCGGCAACCCCTGCGTGATCTTCGTGCCGGTGTGTGCCTCTTAGCAAAAGTCTTTTACCGTTGAGCATAAAAGGGCCGTGCTTTACAAATTCAAAATTGCGGAACCCGACCTTTGTCTGCTGCTCATGCGTACCGGCGGCTGTGCGCACGGTTGCCACCAGGGTGTACAACACCGGCGACCCGGGCGACCATAACTTTGGTTTGTTCACCTCAAAGATCTCCGGCGCCGTTTCCTTCTTCAGATCACTGATCTTCCGGTTGATGGTACGGATCTCTTCCCCTGAAGGGCCCAGGAGCTTTAATGTTAACGAGGCATCGCCTGCAACCCCGGCCGGGTTGCGCCAGTTTGCGCTCACCTTTAATGTGCCTTTTCTTCCGGCTTTGTCGGTAGCAGCTTCGGCAATCACCCGGTCAATGGATACTTCCGGTACATATACCAGGTTAAGATAGCGGTACAAACCGCCATACAGGTTAAAATCAGAAAGATCCGACGGGATCATTTCCAGGTCGCGCGAATTATCGCAACGGATGGACAATGGAATTTTGCCCCGGAACGATTTCGCCAGGCTATCCTGCCGCCGGAAGGCACGCACCGCATCGGTAATATCCACGGTCCATTCATCAAAGCCTCCGGTATGTTCCGCCACCTTAGTGGTGTAAATATAGACCTCCGTTTTCTGGCCGGCGCCTTCAAAATGCAACAAAGTGCGTCCGTTCGTATACGGGTTCTGTATGCTAAGCTGTGTGTGGTACCATGCCGGACCCTGGTAATAGTTCTCATCCGGGTCCACGGCATCACGGGCATTTACACAATGCGGCAACGTAACATCGGTCCATAAAGGAACACTTTCGGGATTGCCCGCCTTTACCGGGCGCACCGCTTCCCAAACGCCGCCCAGGTCCTGCTTCAGGAACTGCCAGTGACCGGTTAACCGGCGGGTTTGCTGGGCCGAAGCGCCGGTAATGCTCAATAATATTGCCAGCACGCATACCGGTAAAAAAGGCCAGCGAAAAAAGGGTCGTTTTCTGTTCTTTTTTGTGAAAATTAAAGCCATTCTGTCTGATATAAAAACATATAGGTAGAAAAACTATTTCGAAGGATACAAGGCTACTCCGTACACATGCACTACACCATTGGTAGCAATAAACCCGATCGACCGGCTTTCGCTGTGCTCATTAAAAATGATCGGCGCAATATCTGCATTATTCTGAATGCGCAGCACAAATTTCCCCTGCTGATCAAAGCCCTTTCCGCCTGCTGCATTAAATGCGGAGATAGAAGGATCCCAATAACCCAGCATTGATTCTTTTGTTGCTGTACTGTTTGACGGCAGCAACGACTGCAGGGTTGTATTCTCTGCATTCAGATCATAATAGTCGTACACACCCTCGCCGATGAGGTACAGGAAAAAATTCTTTACGGTTTCTTTGGAGTAATCTTCCCATTGGGTTGCAGGATGCGTTTGAGGCAGGCCCGTGGTGGGATCAATGATCGGATCACCATTGATATCATGGTCCACGATCGGGAAGTCGAAAAACAGTCCTTTATCTATCTCCCCTTCTTCATCGAATCCACGCACGGCATCGTTGTGCAGGAATATGAAGGTCCGGCCCGGTTTTTCATACTGTGAAAGGTCGAACCCGCAATAATCCAGCCCTTTTTTCATCCATCTGAAAACCGTATCAGCGGGAGCCTCCGGTGTACCATCTGCCCGTTTTAATAAGAACGCTTTTGCCGTCATGTTGATATGGGGATCCAGCGTTTCCTTATGATAGTCGTAATTCTTCTGCCGGTCCAGCCCAAGCAGCTTCTTGCACCCTGTAAGGAACGTTGTGGCCACTGCACATATCAGGATGCTATTGATTATAATTTTGAATACTTTCATCAGTTGGTATTTTGTTGTTTTCAATGGCCGGGCAACCAGCCTCTCCGCTGCCCGGCCGTTTCAGAAAATTATTATCCGCCGTAGCCCGGGTTCTGAACCAGTTTCCTGTTCGCGTTCAACACACTCCGGTTCACCGGCCATAAAGTCTTTCTCGGGTCACCAAAGCCGGTCGCTTCTTCGGCAGAAGCGCCCGCGGATATTTGCCTTCTTTTCAATATCGGGTCCATTATTCTTACCACATTGCCTGTACGGATCAGGTCAAACCACCGTTTGCCTTCCCCTACCAGCTCCATCTGGCGCTCCTTCAGGATCGCATCGGCCATTGAGGCCGGATCGGCAACCGGTGCGCTGCCTTCCACATAAGCCGGAAGTCCTGCCCGTACCCGTACAAAATTGAGGTACTTCAGCGCATTGGGCTGATCGCCTGTAGCATTCAATGCTTCCGCATATAAAAGATAGATATCGGCCAGCCGGTACATCGGTAAATATACGGGTGCCTCTTTAAAATAGTACAGCGCCAGTTCTGCCGAAGTAGATGCCTTGGTAGGATTGGTGGGCGATGCATACCATTTGATGAACCGGTCGCGGTTGGATGCAGTCGCATTATTGTTTCTGGAGTACGGATCGATGGTCTGTTTTGGACGGATATCGGTCATAGCGGGAGCCGCAACCGTTTGCGGGATCACCCAGTTATTGTACAGGTCGATGTCCATAACAATCGGCTTATTATTGGAGGTCCATGAGGTGGTCATGCAGGCACATTCATTTTTCTCAAAGTCCCAGTGAATGCTCCAGATCGATTCTATGCTGCTGGCGGGTTCCGTAAATATACTCTTCCAGGTTGCCTGCGGCTGAAGATTGGCACCGCTGGCGCCTGTATATACCCCGCCTTTAGGGCTTTTGGCCTTAAACAGGTTATTGATCCATACGATGGCGTTGGCATAATCATGCTTCCACATATATACATCTGCAAGTATGGCACATATGGATCCTTCTCCCAGCCGCCACACAGAGGGGGTCTGATTCTTCGCGATCAGCGAATAGGCCTTGGTGAGGTCCGGTATGATCAGCTCATCGATCACTTTGGCAGCCGCCACCCGGGGTTTCTCGAGCGAATCGGACAAACTTTCCATGGGGGTGGTCCAAACAGGCGCATCGCCCCATACCCGCACAAGATAGAAATAGCAGATGGCGCGCATGGCATAGCTTTCGGCCAGCGCCTTATTGGCCGCATCCGGTGTCAGCCGGGAATCGTTCGCCGCAGCATCGGGGATGTATTTGATATTGGCATTGGCCCGCCCGATAACCGTATATAGACCGGACCAATCGGAAAATTCATTATCCGTTGTCAACGCGTTCATCACCACCTCGGTGGTAGTATTGGTCGTATAGCTTAAAAAATAATCAAAATTATCCGAACGGTAGTCGCCCCAGAACAGCGCTTTTTCCTTGTACTGTGCCTCTCCGATCATTTGTTCCTGAAACCCCGCATACATTCCCGCAATAGCGGCATCCACATCGTCTTTGGTCTTATAGAATTTACTCTGAGCCACCTGGTCCTGCGGCGAAATATCAAGAAATTTATTGCAACTCCCGCATACCACAATCATGACGCACGCGATGATGATATAACTCAACTTTTTCATATTGCTCAATTTAAAAGTTAACATTGATTCCAAATCCATACTCTCTTCTTTTTGGGTACTTGCCATTGTCATAACCCGGTTGCAGTACATTGGATGTACTGAATTCAGGATCATATCCCCTGTAATTGGTCCAGGTAAGCAGGTTGCTGCCGTACACATAAACCGTGGCCCCTTTCAGCAATATCTTTTGGGTGATCCGGGGCTGGAACATATAAGAGAGGCGTAGGCTGGACAGTCTGATAAATGAACCATCCTCTATAAACAGACTGCTGGCGTCCTTCCGCTGGTTCCCCCGGTTCTTTGCTTCGGGGTAGTAAGGGTATTTGGCCTCATCACCCGGCTTCCGCCATGCATTGTAAACCATTTCCGGGCTTCCGGCTCCTGTATTGGACGGGTAACTTTGCGCAAACAACAATGCATTATATACATGGGAGCCAAACGAAGCATTGAAAAGGAACGATAAGGTAAATCTCCGGTAGGAAAGATTATTGGAGATGCCCAGATAAAATTTAGGCTGCGCATTGGCCAGTATCTGCCGGTCGCGGTCATCGATCAGGCTGTCTTTATTGGTATTCTCCCAGATCGCATCCCCCCCACGCAGCTTACCGGAAGGATCGTACAGATGGTGTACATACCCGGTATAGGGCTGTCCGTTGAATGTATATACAGGCGATCCATCCTTATACAACGGCTGTCCATCATCACCCAGCACCACGGTAAGCCGGTCCCAGTCATCATTGTATGCGTTGGATTCGTTCCAGGAGTACACACCCAGATTTTTCCAGCCAAAGAAATTTCCAATCTTTCCGCCCTCTTCTATATACCATTTACTGGCTACGATAAAGGGTATGCCATCACCAAGTTTCTTAATGATGCTCTTTTCAAAAGAGATATTTCCGCCGATCTCCCAGGTCACACCTCTATCGGCGTCCTTTGCAAAGATGGGCGTTCCCCGGACTGCAAACTCAAGCCCCCTGTTTTCCAATGTACCGATGTTGACCTTTACATTGTCGAAGCCCGATTCTGCGGGAAGCGCTTTTTCATACAGGAGATCCTTGGTTGTTTTGACATAGTAGTCCGCTGTAAAATTCAGCCTGCCGCGGAAGAAGGTCAGATCCAGACCGGCGTTTTGCTGTATGGTCGTTTCCCAATGCACGCGCCCGTTTCCGAATGTAGGTGTGGTGTACGCACCCCCAATACCTGCATAACTTGAATTGAATACGATCTTATTGAGGTAATCATTCGAACCGATGCGGTCGTTCCCCACCTGGCCAACACCGATCCTGAAACGGCCATCGGTCAACGCGCTCCGGGCCCAGTCCATGAACGGCTCATCAGAAAACCGCCATCCGGCAGAAGCAGAATAAAAGTTCCCGTACCGGGATTCACTGCCAAAGCGGGAAGAACCATCACGGCGGAAGATACCCGCCAGCGTATATTTCCCTTTATAGCTGTAGTTGGCCCTTGCAAACAAGCTGGCCCCGGCTGTAAGATCTGCATCCGTATAGGTTTTGGAAGCGGTGATGTATGAAGGCTGGGTAATGAATATTTCTTCACTCACTACATTGGCATACTCAGAGTGCGACCGGTCATAACGTCTTCTGTCTGCGCTGACACCCAGTACGGCCTGCAGGCTGTGGGCACCGCCAAATGTCTTATTATAATTGAAGAACGACTGGTACTCCCATGAGAACGTCTTTTGCATATCATTGGCGCCGTTGTTCTGGTCCTTATTGGCCGAAACGTACCGCGGCGAGAAAAGCAGGTTCTGCCGGTTATCCAGCATCGCATTGAACGTGGTGGTAAACAGCAGGTCTTTAAAGATGCGGTATTGCACCGAATTGCTGAATTGTATGGAGAACACATCCGTTTTATTGGTTTCGTATATGGCGTTTGCCACCGGGTTGCGCTTAGAACCGACGTAGCTGGTTAACGACCCGTCGGGGTAGTAGATCAGCGAATACGCGGGCCGGTCAAAGGCTACGGCCACCGTCCTCGCGATGGGCACTTCATTGCCGGTTTGCCACATCATGGAAACATTGCTCACATATTTGAGTCTGGGTGAAGCCTGGTATTCAATATTGCTCCGCACCTGTACCCGTTTCACATAACTGTTCAGGATGATCGACTTGTCGTTGAGGTAATTCAGCCCGGTATAATAGCTCAGCCCTTTCTGGCCGCCGCTTACACCCAGGTTCACCTGCTGCCGGTCTCCCAGGTTACCCAGCAACAATTGCTGCAGGTCATTGTCTGAGTTAAAACCCGGGTTCAGCGAGTCAACCCTGCCGCCGGTACTGCCGGTAGGATTTTTTGATTGTATCCTTCTGAACTCACGTACTTCTGCTGCATTGTTCTGCGGCAGCTTGTGAGCAAGCCTTCCAAAAATACGGGAATAGTTCAGGTCGATCCTTGGCCGGCCTTCCTTACCTTTTTTGGTGGTAATGATGATGACCCCGTTAGCCGCGCGTGCACCGTAAATAGCCGCTGAAGCCGCATCTTTCAGAATTTCGATCCGCTCAATATCCATCGGGTTGATGCTGGCGCCGTCCGGATTGATGACACCATCCACCAGGTACAAAGGACCATTTCCGCTGTTGAGCGTAGAGGCGCCGCGGATCTGGATAGTACCTTCCGCCCCCGGAGCGCCGCCGCCATCGTTCACCACCAAAACCCCCGCGGCCTGGCCCTGTAACGCATCAAACAAGTTCACGGGCTGCCGCTCCTCGATGGTCTTGGAGCTGATCGAGGAAATAGCGCCTGTAACATCCCGTTTTCGCTGCGTTCCATACCCCACCACCACAATTTCATCCAGGTCATTCAACGCCTGTTTTAAAATAATGCTCACGGTCTGCTCCCCGTTGAGCACATGCTCACTTTCTGCAAAACCAACGGCCGAGAAAACCAGCGTGCCCTTTCCATCAGGAACCATAATAGAGAAATGTCCTGAAGAGTCTGAACTGGTTCCGCGATCAGAATCTTTTAACAGGACCGAGGCCTGCGAAACGGGATCTCCCTTTTCGTCCTGAACAGTTCCCTGTACCTGGATATTTTTTTGCGCCCGCAAAAAAACAGGAAAGGAAAACAGAACAGAAAACAGGACAAGCAGTTTCAAGGCGCTCCTCCTTTTTTTCACAAAGCAATACGTCATAGTTTAATTTTTTAAAAATTGTTCAATCGTTTGCACATGTGCAAATAAAGACGTTTTTGGAGCATCTGATTTTTCAATATTAACCAACTACTAAGCTATTTTGGCTTCAGGCTATTTGTCAACCGGATTCTGGTGTATATTTCGTTTACTATTTGCCTATAACGAGCTTTTGAATGAAACCATATGTATTAAAAATGGCAACAATGCCCGGAGTTTCCTTCGATGTAAGGAGGGACCGGACACCTGTTAATAACCGATGGCACTGTCATAAGGAAGTGGAGCTGATCTACATTGCCGAGGGCGCAGGCACGCTGCTCGTGGGGGACCATGTTCGCAATTTTGCACCCGGCACCATGTGCCTCATCGGATCCGGCCTCCCCCACTACTGGAGGTTTGACGACCGCTATTATGAGCGCACCGATGCGCCCATTGATGTCATTGCCATTCATTTCCAGGAAGCCTTCTGGGGACAAAAGTTTTTGGACCTCCCGGAAAACAAGAATATCCGGCTGCTGCTGGAGCGGGTCAAAAGAGGAATGCTGATCCAGGGAAAAACCAGGGCCCTCATCCATTCATTCGATTACCTGCTCAACATCAATGGCCCATACCGCATTATTTCCCTGCTTGCCCTGCTGTCAAAAATTGCCGGCTGGGCGGAGATCACCTACCTGTCTTCCGTCCGTATCCAAATGGACGCGGGGAAAGCAGAAGAAGAACGGATCAATGATGTTTACGAATACACCATCAGGAATTTCAGGCGCAAAATACAGCTCCGTGAAATTGCCGCTGTCGCCAGCATCAGCCCCAGCTCTTTTTGCAGGTATTTTAAATTAAGGACCAGAAAAACATACTCCCAGTTCATTACGGAATTAAGGATCGGGCACGTTTGCAAACAGCTGGTCGAAACAGATACGCCGATAAAGCGGTTATGCTACGAAAGCGGCTTTAACAATTTCACCTCCTTTCATAAATGCTTCAAACAGATAACAGGCATGAGCCCCCTCGTTTATCAAAAAGAGTACAAAACCGGATAAATATTCCAATAAATGAAATTATTTTTTATGAGGTCTTCACCAATCCCCATCCTCTTATTGCTCCTGTTCGGCGCGGGCAGCGGGCTCAACGCGCAGCAGCGCCCGTTCGAAAATACCCGGTATGTGGCCGGGGTAAAAAAGGACACCCTGTACCTGACATCCGGCAGCACCTATTCCTTTAGTGTGGATACACCGGAAGACAGCGGCCTGGTGGCTACAACGCCTTCGGTAGCCCTGTTATATGCAGACCTGCAGCAGGAAAATTTCCGGTATTCCATACAGTCTGAAAACGGCATCCCAAAAACAACAGGAACACTCATTACCGGGGACCGACTTACAGAACAGGGCCCTGGTGGACAATCAAGATCTTTTTTTATCCGGCTGATCCCGAAAGCAACGGGAGGCCAACTGGTTGCCTTGCAAAAAAGCGTCACCGTCCATACGCTTAACGACCTGGTATTGCATTATACTGCCGGGCAACGCAGTCCGGATGCCACCGTAAACTTCGATCTACCCGAGGGCATCCGGGCCACCCTGGAAAACACTTCTGTGAACATCATCGGACGGGGCCTGGTGTTGCTGAAGGATCTTGAGCAACAATCCATTGGCAGAACAGGAGCCGGCTACCCATATTCCAGAACCGGCCGTGTCCGCATCTCCGCCAATGGCCGCAGGATCACCTTTGAGCATTTAGACCTGCGCCCGGCCAACGGCCCGGACCTTGTGCTGGTCCTGCACCGCATTTCATGTGCGGCCCCCGGCGCCTATCGCTTCAGGGCCAGCTATACCACCCGGGCCCCGGAGATTTTGTCCAGCACCGGGGCCAGCGTTATCGTATATGCTACCCGCACCATTTCCGACCTGCACCGGGTTCCCGATACCGCCGGTATTTATACCGAAAAGAACGGTCTGTACACCCGGGTCTTGCTGAAGTGGGCTCCTGTGGCCGCGTCCGGAGTAAGGGTGCAACAATCATCCGATTCGGGGAAGACCTGGCACCCTGTAAAAGCAACCGTCGATGTAGCCGGAGGGACCGCTTCCATATCCGGTATCCGGCCTGGTAACCATTACGCATTCCGGATACAGGCAACCGGCGGCGGCGCCAGCGGCGTTTCCAACAGTGTGGCCTTTTATTCGGGAAAAACGGATATCAAAGATTTCGGGGTCAGCGGTAATGGCGAAGAAGATGATACCGGACGGATCAATGAAGCCATCCGGCAACTTCATCTTTCGGGGGGCGGTACCCTGCGCTTCAGCAAAGGGGTTTACCAGGTAAGAACCGTGCATTTATTGAGCAACGTATGGCTCTACCTCGACAAAGACGCCACGATAAAAGCGCTGAAAGGTGGCGATGCCCCCGAAACTACCTGGTTCAGCGATAAAAAATACCGTTCGGGTTTGTCGCCCACCGATATGGGTCCTTATGAAAACCCTGAGAACTGGCTTACCAAGCAGGATGTAGGACATACTTTTTTTAAAAATGCGATGTTCTTTGGTGAGCGGGCGGATAACATCAAAATCATCGGCAACGGGTATATTACCGGTAATGGCAACCTGGTAACCAGCGACAAGGTCATGAACAATACCCCAGACAACCGCAGCGACAAGATGTTCTCATTAAAGCTCTGCACCAACGTGGAGATCGGTGGTATTCATCGCAGTGAGGATCTCTGGTACGACTCCGCAAAGGATGCCCCCTATTATATCCTGCCGGGCAAAGGAAAAGATTTCGATACCGGGAATATGCTTCATATTGACCGCGCGGGTCATTTTGTATTGCTGGCAACCGGTACGGACCAGATCCGGGTGCACGATACGTATTTTGCCAAAAACAATACGGCCAATGCCCGCGATATTTATGATTTTATGGGATGTAACAATGTTACCGTAACCAATATCTATTCAAAAGTCAGTTCGGATGATATTGTAAAACCGGGGTCTGACTGTTCACTGGGATTTACAAGACCGGCAAAGAACTATCGGGTGCGCAATATCATAGGCGACACCAATTGCAACCTTTTCCAGATCGGCTCCGAAACGGCGGACGACATCACCGATATCTGTGTGGACAATATTTACGTACTGGGCGCCAACAAGGCCGGGTTCTCCATTTCCACCAATGACGGGGGCCATGTTCAGAACATCCACCTCAACTGCGGGCATACCGGGCCGCTGCACCACCGTTCCAGAATGTACCGCACTTACACGCCTTTCTTTATCTCCATTTCCAACAGGGGCCGTGTGCTGGGTGCGGAGGCAAAGCGTTTCCGGTTCCGGGAACATGATGTGCAGCACGACGAGCTGCTGGTGACCAACGTCAATATTGGCCGGGTCGAAAACATCATCCTGAACGGTGTGGATATTGCTGAGGTCTACGGAGGCAGCTCATTTGGCAGGAACAGCACCCGCTGGATCCCCTATAACGGTACCCAACGAACCGCTACCCCCATTGTAGCCGGCTACCAATTGCCCGATACAAAGCAGGTGGAGGGCGGCCTGTCCTTCCGCTTGCCCAATGACCTGCATACCGGCTATATTAATCATATTGTTTTTAACGACATTCATGTGCTTGTAAAAGGGGGGCATCCTGCTTCAGACACCGCTGCCGTTCCGCCGGAACTGGGTGTGGGTCAATACAATGCCTCCAACCTGAAATTGCAGCCTTCCTGGGGGCTCTGGGTAAGGCATGCCAAAAACCTGACGGTGAAAAATTCGGGATTCGCCACTGAAAAGGCCGATGGCCGCTATGCGCTGTACCTGGACGATGTTCAAAATGCCCGGCTGATCCATATCCAGACGCCCTCCGCTCTTAAGGAGCAATTGGGTTACCGGAATGTAACCGGGCTGACCATACAATAATGCAGGAAGGGATCCGCAGATACCGGATTTTAAACCCCGAAGAAGGAAGCAGCGCAATATCAATTCTGCCGAAACAGCTGGCCTACAAGCCTGAAAGGATTCGTGAGAATGGGAGTTTGCGCTCCCCGACCGGAAACGCTCCCTGAGTCTTCACATATCGTTTGCCGGAAATGAAAACAGGCAACCCTGTACGTACTACAGCTCAACGTGAATCGTTTTCTCTCCCTGACCGTGTAGGTCGTTTTCCTGTATGGATGCTGCTTATACAAAAGTGAATTATAATTTAGGCCGATACTTCCCCGTATAATGCTCCCGGTAGCTCCTATCGGGATGGGGCTGACCCAAAACAAATAGGTCTAAACCTTTTTGGTCAGCCCCAAATCGGTATTACTTATTTTTAAAAAGCCTCCAGGCTGTCCGCTGCTATTGTTTTGAACGTATCAATAGCCGTTGCCGTTGGTAAATAATAGGATTGAACGGCAGGCTTCGAGCCGGGCAGATAAGAAGATACGGTTACAGAGTCATGCTGAAAGCGGATGCTGTCAGGGTTGCCATCCAGGCGGGTGTACCGGATGGTAGAAAAGAGCTTCGTTGTATCTGTTTGCAAAAAATACAACCGCACCGAATCCGTACCAAAAAATTTCCGGCTGCGGAGCCTTTGATTGATCAGCGAAGAGCGGTAATAGGGACCAAACACCCTAACGCTGTTAATGGATTGTCCAATGGACCTGCCTCCACGGTCGTTTGCAGCCACGATCCTGAAACTCTGAACATATTCAGGAAGCCCGGAAATAATGTACCGGTATATTCCATCCGGGTCAATGGCTGTGGCTGGTGTGATGGCGGAATCCAGATTATTGTTCCAGTAAAGTGTATAGGAAACCACGGCAGGATCAATGCTTTTTTTCCATTCCACCTGAACACGAAGGTTACCGCTTCTCGTAGCGATCTCTTCCGCCAGTCCGGCATAAGCGATCTCACTGCCGCCGATAAATTTCTTATACGCATACTGATCTTTTTCGCAACCGGCAAAGAGGACGAGGCTGAGAATAAAAATACTGATAAAGAATTTCATTTTAAATAGTTTATTTTTTGCTCCCGGGTCCATTGACCTTCCAGGCACTTATGAAAATTAAAATAGCGGGAATCTCTTTTAATAACAGGACCATCTACCGGTCGTCCCCAAAGAGATCAATCTCTGCTGCGTGCGTGAAATTTCCGGGCACCCATGTTTCGCTTACCACCAATCGCAGTACTTTAACCTTAGGCGCCTCAAAGGGAATTTCAAACTCTACACCGGCATTAAAAAATACTTTATCTTCCGCCGTGGGCGCAGTAGGCGCCGATCCCGAAGGAGGATTGGGCCAGGTATAATTGCCAAGATTTTCCCAGTCACCGATCTTCGTTCCCACCTCTGCAAAGAGCGGTACTTCAAAGTCTGCCGGGTTATCAACATCCGACCCCCAAAGGCTGAAGACCCGCGGGCAGCCATGCCGGAATTCGTAATTGGGATTCCGGGGTTTAAGCTTAAACCTGCTCAGCTTCACATAGGTTCCAAGCTTAAAGGTTCCATACACGGGCAGCTGCTGGCTGGTGGCCTGTGTCGTATGCCAGAAATTGGAATAATTTCCGTCAAACAGTTTATTAAGCGGATAGGAACTGCTATAAATTGGGGTTTCACTCGGCAACGCGTAGCTTGAAAACTTCGTCTTATCCAATGTTTTTTCGTACAGCGGCTTTACGGTAGTAAAAATCGTGTCGGACCTGTTGCCCCACTTATCGGTAACATACGATGCATACTGCTTCGGAATGGTATCATAGCCCCGCACCGCATAAGAGATATTCGGAAATGATGTAAAATTCTGCTGGCGGATGCTCAGCTTTCCGATCGCATCATCCAAAAAAACGATGCCTACCGTTTTACTATCTGCATTTTGCGCCTGAACCCGCACCCCCTGGAAATCGGGCGTCATTGTAAGGGATTGTGCCACCAGCTGGTACACCGGCGTTTTAGGATGCACTTTAACAACGACAGGATCTGATTCAATATTTGCCCTGCTCACCACCGTAAGCTTCACCTCATACTCTTTCGCAGAGGCAAACCCTTCTACTGTGATGGTGTCGGAGAAATAGCTCGACCGCGTTTCCTGCGGCCTTGTAGCATTTCCGTTCAGATCATAGTTTGCTTTCACATAAAGGATGTTATCAACTTTGGGCAGATCGTAAACAATATGTGAGCCGCCGTTAAAATCAGCAACAGTATATTCCTGTATCGGGGCCGGCTTTGTTTTATCGGTGGAGATCATTTCCACAAACTCGTTCTTATGGCTGCACGAAACAGCTATTACAGACAGTAAGACCGCAGCAACAGCAGTCAAAGCGCCCGATGGATATATCTTTCGTTTCATCTGTATCATTTTTATTTTTTTAGTCATCAGCTCAAATTAACTATCAAGTATGGCTATACCTACCAATATGGATTTTGCACTAAGTTCTGATTTACCAACAGCTCATTCGAGGAAATAGGCCACAAGTAATCTTTTACCGAAAGTGACGGTACATAAAAGGTAGTCAGCTGATAATAGGCCCCGGTCGTTGTCTGGCTTACCGTCCACCCCTGTATGGGCCGGGTAGCTACTTCAAGATATTCTTTCCAGCGCCTCAGATCCCAGCCCGCTTTACCTTCCATGCAGAGCTCAATACGGCGTTCCCGGTGAATGATCTGCCGCAATCCGTCTTTGGTTAAGGGCTTGCCGGGGTTATTGGAATAATCTGCCCAGGATTCCACCACGCCTTTCAAGCCGGTACGGGCACGTACGATATCTAAATAATGGTACACGTCATCTGTAGGCCCGCCGGCCTCATTCAGGCACTCTGCATATAATAAATACAGATCTGCCATACGGATCAACGGCAGCCGGTATCCGGAGGCCGAATACGATTTTGTATCATTTACCGTTAAATAATTACATAGTTTTTTGGGCCATATTCCAAAAACGTTTCCCGATTCTGCGTTGGAAACGCCCGAAATGCTGCTGGCGCCTTTTCCCTGGATGCTCAGCAAACTGCTGGCAGGGCTATACACCGCGTTACCAAACCAAATGCCGCCATCAAAACCAAAGCTGGCATAATAGCGCACCTCCCGGTCAAAATTATTCTTAATCGTTTCATATCCTTTTTTGATATAGAACTCATGGTCCGCATCCCCGGTTGCGGCCGTAAATCGGTTCGTATAATCCCAGGTCTTGTCCTCTTCGATCGGAACTCCGTTCTTAGAGTAAAAAAGATCCGTAACTCCGAAAGGACAGGCAATCGTGTTCTGACCGCGGGTAACCACCGCGCCGGATACTAATTTGGGAAACATTTGCTGTTGCCACCCGAAGGAGCCATTCAGCGCCCAGACCAGTTCTTTATTTTTATCCCAGGCTTCTGTAATTGCAGCCCGGAAATTCATTTCCTTTACCAGAGGTTCTGAAAGACTGGCCGGAACATTGGGTGGGATTATATAGGTGTACAAACCCAGACCGGCAGACTCCGCAAGATCTATAGCGTCCTTACAGGCCTGTGCTGCTTTTTCCCACAAGGTATGATCGGCTACCGCTGAAAAAAGAGATGCACCATCTTTGTTTTTAACTCCTGCATAATCGGGGTTCCCGTTGAATAGCGGGCTGGCCTGTGCTACCAGCACCTCGGCCTTTAACGACAGGGCAATGACCCGTGTAATACGGCCCAGCTCCTGCTCCGGGTTGTCAATCTGTACGGGCAGGCCCGGCGCCGCCTCATCCAGGAGCTGTACTACATAATTGAACACAGAATCCACCGGATCCCGGGGTCGCCGGGTTTCCTCCGTATTTGCAGTAACCGGTATATTCTCACGCATGAGCGGAATGGGTCCGTACATTTTGGCCAGGAAGAAATGATAATAGGCTTTCAGGAATTTTACCTCGGCAGTCCATCTTTCCTTTTCAAAGTTATCCAGATCGATCGGCCTGTCTACATTTTCAAGGAAAGTGTTGCAGCGGCGGATCGCATCAAAATAGCTGGGTGCGGAACCGCTGCCGTCCCAGTAATCCAGCACCGGATTGTCTTTGTTCTGTACCCCTCCTTTCACTAGCTGGAGACCCGGAGCAGTAAGATTTGTTTGCCCCAGAAATTCCTGCGGTAATATCAGCTCGCCGCCCGTCGCAAACCAGGGGTCGTTTACCATATTCGACCGTTGCTGCAATGTATTATAACAGGTAAAAAGATATTTTTCAGCCTCGTTCCGGTTCCGGAACGCATACTCCAGTGTGCCCACATTCTGCGGTACAATATCCAGGTACTTTTTACAACCGGCCGTGCTAAATGCAAACGCAACAGCCATCAGGGCGATAATTATATTATTTTTTTTCATGATACTCCTCCTGGTTTTATAATTGTATGTTGATGCCTAAATTGTATTGCTTCAATAAGGGATAGTTAAAGGCGCTGTTGGGATTATTGTTATTGGTATTAAAAGACAGTTCCGGCTCCCACAGATCGAAGTCGCTGAAGCGCAGCAGGTTAATGCCACTGAGATAGATCCGGGCATTTTTTACAGACACCCGGTTCAGCAATTTTTGCGGGAGGGTGTACCCCAGCTCTGCAGACTTTAACCGCAGGAGGCTGCCGTCCCTCAGCCACCAGGTGCTAACCTCTTTATTGTTAGCAATATCATCTTCTGTTGTACCCAGCCTGGGATAAAGCGCATACAGGTTTTGGTTGCTTTCTGACCAATGGTCATCTGCAAATTGCTGTAATATCTGCGTTGGAGAACCACCGGAAACTCCAATAAACGGACTGATCGTATTTGGGTACATATAAAGCGTGGCTCTTGCCTGCCCGGTAAACCGGAAATTCAGGTCAAAACTGCTGTAATTGAGGCTGGCGCCGAAACCATAGGTGATTTGCGGACTGTTTGGTAGTCCAATGGGCACCTTATCGGCATTGTTGATCACACCATCACCATTGATATCCCGGTACTTGATATCTCCGCCCTGTGCGCCCTTTCCTGAAGTACCGAATATCTGTGTGGGAGATGCTGCTGCCTCCTGATCATCAACAAACAGGCGCTCTGCTATAAAGCCCATCCGCTGGCCTACATAGGTGCCCGTTTGCCGCCGCCAATATTCTGTACCGTAATCGGACTCTTCATAGTAGTCATACCGCGCCCTGGAGAAAGTACTGTTCGACATCACCACCAGGCTCAGCCCGTTGGAAAACGCTTTTTTATAGTTTAATGTAAGGTCCAGCCCCTCGGAAGTGGCCCTTCCCAGGTTGCCGCTCAGGTTGGCTTCCAGTCCCATGCTATTGGGTATGAGCCTTTTTTGCAAAATATCGGTGGTCTTCCGGGTCCAGTATTCCCCGATAAAATCCAGCGAATTGAATAAGGTAAATTCAATTGCATAGTTGCTGATCCGGCTGATCTCCCAGGAGATCTCGGGGTTCGGGTAGCTTGATATGGTAACGCCGGGTCTGTTATACTCGTTGTTGGTTCCAAAAGCCGCACCGGCGCCGGAGTTATCTAGGTTTACGTTCGAAACATAAAAGAAACGCTGCGTGCCGATGTCATCGTTGCCCGATCTTCCGTAGCTGGCCCGTAGTTTAAACCGGGTAACAATCCCCCCCAGCTTGCCGTTCTTCCAGAAATTTTCATTACTTAGATTCCAGGCTCCGGATATGCTGGGAAAGAAACCAAAACGATGCAAAGGATCAAAGCGTTCGGACCCGTTATAGCCGAAATCGAATTGAAGGTTATACCGGTTCTGGTAACCGTAGCGGGCGCTTCCGGCATAGGTAAGATTGCGGGTTGGCAATACTTTCGTATAGTCGTTAACTGCGGACGGATCCAGCGTCTGCTGCCGGTTCACTACCAGTGATCCATTCAGGCTATGATCTCCAAAGCTCCGGTCATAATTTAAGATCCCCTGCATCTGGATAAAGGAGCTGGACGCGCGGTCGCCTGCGGAGATGGCCAAATATTCCGTAGCCACGGCATTGTTGCCTGAAGCTCCATTCCCGTTGAAAGGCAATCCGGATTTACTATTCAGCCAAAACAAGGTGTAACGGTCAGTAGCCCTGTCATAGGCATCTACGGTGTAATAAAAAGGGTTATAGGTCATGGTATACTGTACCTGGGCAAAACGGTTGGTCGTAAAGAAACCGCTAAAGCTCAGGCCCTTGGTGATCATATCCAGATCCTGGTTCAAACGGGCGGTAGCGCTGATGCGGGAATTATTCCGCGTCCGGTAGCCGCGCATCATTTGGGCATAAGGATTGGAATACCCTACACCTAGCGAGGGCAGGAAATTGCCGCCACTACGGTCCGGCGAGTTCCCGTTAAAATTTCCAAACAATATGTGCTGCGTATATGCATTGGCCTCGTCGGGTTCAAAATAGGCGGGAAACAGTACAGGGCTGCTATGGGTGGCCCAGTAGTACAGGTCCGTAGCAAAACCGCTTGCATCATTGGTGATAGGCCCGTTGTAATCGTTAAAAATACCCCACAGGTCCACGCTCAGCTTTGTGGTCCGCGTAAGCTTTACATCCACATTTGACCTTAACTGGTAATTTCGGAAATTAATGCCCCCGTCGAATATGCTCTGATCACCTTGCCTCAGAAGCCCCCGGTCATCGCTGTATGAGCCGGACACCATATACTGTGTAGATTCACTACCGCCGGAAACGCTTGCATTTAGTTTTTGGGTGTGCGAGTACTTTTTAAACATCAGGTCTACCCAATCCACCGCCGGATACACATAGGGATTGCCATCCGGGGCGCCATCAAGCGTTCTCTGGGTAAAATAAATTTTGTCTGCATCAAACATCGGGATCTGGTAAGGATTCCGGGTCAGCTGTGCTTCATTGTACAGATGCATATAGGTGATGGGGTCCGCAAATTTCAGCGTCTGGGTAGGTGTAGACACGGAATTATCGTAGCGGACATTATAGTTGGGTTTGCCTACCCGCCCTCTTTTGGTTGTTACCAGTATCACACCGTTCGCCCCGCGAGAACCGTACAAAGCCGTGGCACTGGCATCCTTCAGGATCGAAAACTCCGAAATATCATCTACCTGCAAACGGGCGAGATCATCCGTGGTCAATTCGATATTGTCAATTAAGATCAGCGGGCTTTGCCGGTATCCGAATGTGGTAACGCCCCGAACAAAGAAATCTGCATTATCAAAGCCTGGCTGGCCGCTGCTTTGAAAACCGATAATACCCGCTACCTGGCCGGCCAGCGCGGCCGTAAGGTTGGAGGCCGGGCTTCTCAGCTGATCAGGCTTGATGGTGGCTACCGAACCGGTTACAGACTCCCGGCGTACTTTTTTGCCATAGGCGGTCACAATTACTTCTTCATTAGCAGACACTTCCTTAGGCGTTAAAGTGATCCTGAGATCCTTTTCCGCCACCGCTGGTACTTTATAGGCAGCGTTGTTGTAGGTCACCGCACTAAAGATCAACGTGCTACCCGGAGCCACATCTAAAACGAACTTACCATTTACATCCGTGGCCGTACCCGTCTTTTCGTTTTGAACGGTTACGCTGATATTCTGCAGTGGTATAGCCGACGTATCCACTACCATACCAACGACGGTTATTTTAGCCTGCGAGAAGCCGGCAAGGGATAAAAATAGAAATCCCATTGTTGCTATAAGCAATCTGAGTTTTTTTAGAAATCCCGGGTGTGCAAAAGTCATTTTCACCATTGAGTATTGCTTTTTATTAATAAAAGGTTGTTTCGGCTGCTTCAGGCAGCTTATAAATTTGATCCAGTAAAATGATTCCAATCTTTGTCGAAACGATCATTGACCATTAGCAGAAATAGCAAGCCCGTAATTTTATGCTCATCAAACAATCGCTTAGCTGCAGCAATCGAATCCGTACGTTAGATAGCGCAATGATAAGCCGCAAAGACAACTGCACAACGCATTAAATTAACCATCTACTAAGCAATTTTGGCATCAGGGACTTTACACGACTAAAGAACGTGTAAGGATTGTTTATTGACGCCGGTTTTTCTGAGGCGGGCGGGCGGATGAAGCAACCGGCCCTGACTATTTTAGTAGAGTTTTATACCCGGTAAAAAAGCTATTTATCAATATTTGTCTTGAATATCCGCTTGCTATCTGAAGCGGGAGTAACAGGTTAATGACAGGGCTGCCCGGTCCCTTCGGTACTACCCTCCTGTCAAACACCATTCAGGAAGCAGCGGACCGGCTCGCGCCTCCCATTCGTCCCGAAAAAATGAAGCGGCCGGCTTTTCAGGACCACCGGATAAATGTTCCATCCACAGTTTTCCACATCCCGTTCCATGACAACAAAACCTTCCTCAATTATGTTACATTTGTCAGATAATCAGGAGGAGTTTTCATGGATAAATTCATTGTTTCAGCACGGAAATACAGGCCCCAGACCTTTGATACGGTTGTGGGCCAGGCGCATATCACCACTACATTAAAAAACGCCATCCGGCAGAACCAGCTGGCACATGCCTTCCTGTTTTGCGGTCCCCGAGGTGTTGGAAAGACCACCTGTGCGCGGATCCTTGCCAAAACCATCAATTGCGAACATTCGACCGCAGATGGGGAAGCCTGCAACGAATGTCCTTCCTGCATTTCATTTAACCAGGGCACTTCGCTCAATATTCATGAGCTGGATGCGGCCAGCAACAACTCGGTGGATGATATCCGCACCCTGGTAGACCAGGTACGCTTTGCGCCACAGGCCGGGCGTTACAAGGTGTATATCATCGATGAGGTCCATATGCTGAGCTCTTCGGCTTTTAACGCGTTCCTGAAAACACTGGAGGAACCGCCGCCTTATGCCATCTTTATCCTGGCTACAACGGAGAAACATAAAATACTTCCAACGATCCTCAGCCGTTGTCAGATCTTCGATTTCAAACGCATCACTACCGGCGATACGGTAGCGCACCTGGAGGCGATCTGCGAAAAAGAAGGTGTAAAGGCAGAACAGGCCGCCTTACAGACCATTGCGCAAAAAAGCGAGGGCTGTATGCGGGACGCTCTCAGCATTATGGATAAGATCGTAAGCTTTACCAATGGTGAGCTGAATTATACCAATACCCTGGAGCACCTGAACATTCTGGATGAAGACTACTATTTTAAGCTGCTGGAGGATATGCTGCAACAGGATCTTTCGGGTGCCATGCTCCTGTATGATGATATCAACCGGAAAGGCTTTGAAGGGGATCTTGTATTGAACGGGTTTGCGGCCTTTATCCGGAACCTGCTCGTAAGCAAAGATGAAAAAGTGGTGGCCCTGCTGGATACGGTAGAGAGCTTTAAGCAGAAATACCTGGAGGCGGCTCAAAAAACGCCGGTATCTTTCCTGATCAGTGCGCTGAATATCCTGAACGAATCGGAGGTCAATTACCGCGCTGCCCGGAACAAACGGCTACATGTAGAACTAACACTGATCAAACTGTGTTACCTGCAGCAAGCGATGGAACTGACGGCCGGCGATACCGGGCTGCTTAAAAAAAAAATAGCTGAAAAAGCCGTATCTGTTCCTTTTAAACGCATACAGCCGGTTTTGCTAAAACAACCGTCCGGTACTGCCCCGGATGACGTCGTTGCCCGGCATGAGCCGGAAGCCCGGGGCAGCAGGCTGATCATTGAAGAGCCGGCCCCCAGACCGGCAGCACCGCCACCACCTAAGGCAGCCACAGCAGCCAGGAAGATCGGCAGCCTGGAAAAACTAAGACAGCAATTTAAAGAAACGCATGTGGAGCTGGAAGACCACCCGCTCACGCAGGAAGCGCTGGAAGAAGCCTGGAGCGCCTTTATTGTTCTGCTAAAAGAAAGCAAGAATTCTGCTGCTCAAAGTTTTGACCTTGCCCAACTAAAAGTGCTGGATGGAAATTCCTTTTATGTGTATACGGCCAATGCGATCGAATACCGGTTTATAGAAACCAGCAAAACACAGGCTTCAGAATTCCTTCAAAAAAAACTGTCAAATTCACAGCTTCAGTTCTATATCATTAAACGGGAAAACAGGGAGGTAGCGGAGAGCAGCGAGCCCAGGCCGCTGACCGCTGTGCAGCAATACCAGAAGATGATCGAAAAATATCCCCTGGTAAAGGAGCTGAAAGAAAAGCTGAAGATGGAGCTGGACCGGTGAGGCTGCGTTTAATTTGAAAATTTGGGAATGTGGAAATAAAGATACCGTTCCTGCTCCGTGATCTGCCCTCCGATGGTAATAGATCGGTCAGATCTGGAAATAAGGAGGCCGTTACTGTTCGTTGATACTTACATCAAGCAAGAGACGGATCCGACCTGGAACCCGGACCAGAAACCTGAAACGCTGAACCGAACCCTCAAACCGGTCTCCTTAAACGTAAATAGTCAACGGCCCACTGACCATTGACTATTCACCATTAACTATTTAACCACTATTTCTTCTTCCGCTGATCCTGCACTTGCTTTTGCTGTTCCTGTATCTGCTCCAGCCGCTCCTGCCATTTGGATTTGGACTTGGGCTTTTTTCGGTTCTCCTGGATCCTTGTCAGGATCTTGTCATGATCAATAATATACGTCTGTATCACAAACTGCAGAGCCAGTGTAACGAGGTTGGACACGGTATAATACCAGGTAAGTGCCGATGGCAGCCGGTTAAAGATGAACAACAGGAACACCGGGAAAATGTACGGCATGTACTTCATCATCGGATTGCTTTGATCCGGCGACATGCTCATGCTGTAGATCGAGATCAGCAAACTGGTAATGGTGGCCGTAACGGTAAACAGGCTCAGGTGACTGCCCAGCAGCGGTATATGAATCCCGAATTTAATGGGGTCATCAAAGGCAGAGAGGTCACTGGCCCAAAGAAAATCTGCACCCCGCAGGTCTACACTGGCATTAAAGAAGCTATACAGGGCAAAGAAGATCGGGATCTGGAACAACGCCGGAATACAGCCTCCCAGCGGGTTTACACCCGCTTCCCGGAACAGCTTCATCTGCTCCATGCTCATTGCCTGCTGATCACCGCCGAATTTTTCTTTAAGGGTGGCGATCTCCGGGCGCAGCGCCTTCATCTTCGCACCACTCAAATAACTTTTATAGGTAAGCGGGGATATGAGCAACCGGATCACCAACGTCAGCAGTGCGATCACCAATCCAAAATTGCTCACAATGCTTTTAAAGAAATCAAATACGGGAACGATCACATATTGATTCAGCGGACGTACAAATGCGTACATTCCCTGGCCCAGGTTCACCAGCTTGCTGAACCCGTTGTCGTACTTTTTTAAAATATTGTAATCTGCCGGACCGTAGTAAATGCTCAACGGCACCGTGGCCGCATTGCCTGCCGGAACTTTCAGCTGCATATTGGCCGTGCTCTTTACCACTTCCTTGCTGGCATCGGGCGGAATGGTCCAGGAGATCTTTCCTCCGGTAAAATTATCTTTTGCCACCAGGAAGGTATTGAAGAAGCGCTGACGTACACCGATCCAGTTTACACTCTTTTCAAAGTTGACATGATCTTTTCTGCCAATGGTGTGGTAGTCGAAGTTGCCATTTTCCATATAGCCGACCTGTGTATTCTGCTTTTCAAATTCGATGTCGGACTCCTGCTGGGCCGCATCATACTGCCAGATCATGTTCATGGTACCTTGAGACAGCAGGCTGCCAGGCTGCGACAGGTTGATGTTGAAATCGATCTTATACTCGTTCGGATGAATGATAAACTGGTGGGTGACGGAACTGGTTGCGGAAGCGCTGTCGCCCTCCTTTAACTCAAATGTCACTACCTGGGAGCCATCAGGCCCCGGTGTTACACGACCATTGCTGAAATAGAGGTCTCCGGTTTGTGCGCTTTGATTGGCTGCGGTATTGATCGCGTAACTGATCTTGTTAAAATCTGTTGCCGCCAGCCGCACATGGTGGCTGTCCAGCGCATTTTTAAACTTCTTCAGCTCCACAAATTTTGGCTGTCCGCCTTTGTTGGTAAAGGCGATCCTGAACACTTCATTTTCCACAGTTACCAGCTGTTCCGTGCCTTTTGCAGCGTTCAGGAACATGCCGGCGCTGGTTGCCTGCCGCTGAGAGTCGGCCCGGAGCGAGTCGATCCGCATGGCTGCCGTATCCAGTTTTGGCTTTAACGCATTGGCGATGGAGTCCTTCCGGGCCTGTTGTTTCTGATGTTCTCCCTGCTGCAGGTTATTGTAATAAAAGTAGAAGAAAAACAGCACCGCCAAGAGTCCAAACCCAATGATCGTATTCCGGTCAAAATTCATTCGTTACGTTTATTTTTGAGCGGGCAAAGATAAGACAAAGCGGGGGATTTGCCTTTTAGGATTTCATTAAAAAAAAGTCGCCCGGAAACCGGGCGACCCATCTGCATTATATTTTTTAACTGCCTATAAATCAACATTTACCGTATCCGGTTTCTTTTCCGGGATGCTATTGGCCATAGCATGCTCCACGGCGGCTTCCACAAACTTTACAAAAATGGGATGCGGGTTTTCCACGGTGCTTTTCAGTTCGGGGTGAAACTGAACTCCTACAAAGAAGGGGTGCGACGGCAACTCGATCACTTCCACCAGGCCGCTTTCCGGGTTTTTGCCGCTGGCCACCATACCGGCCTGCTCAAAGGCATCCAGGTAGCGGTTATTGAATTCCCAGCGGTGGCGGTGCCGCTCCGTGATTTGCTGTGTTTCGTATATGGCAGCGGCCAGGCTTCCCTCTTTCAGCTCACAGGCATAAGAGCCCAGGCGCATGGTTCCACCCTTTTCTGTTATATTCTTCTGACTTTCCATAAGGTCGATGACCGGATCGGCGGCATTTTTATCCATTTCGGTGGAATTGGCTCCTTTGAGTCCCAGTACATTCCGGGCAAATTCGATGGCGGCCATCTGCATCCCCAGGCAGATCCCAAAGAAAGGCAGCCCGTTCTCGCGGGCATACTGCACTGCTGTTATTTTTCCTTCCACGCCCCTGAGCCCAAAACCGGGAGCCACCAGCAGCCCTTCCAATCCGCTTAGTTTTTCCCCTACATTCTCCGGCGTAATGTATTCGCTGTGCACGTTTACGATCTGCACCTGGCATTCGTTTACCGCACCGGAATGTACAAAGGCCTCCAGGATCGATTTATAGGCATCCTGCAGCTCCAGGTATTTGCCGATCAAACCGATCCGCACAACCGATTTAGGGTATTTTAATTTATCCAGGAAAGCGCGCCACCTTGCCAGTTCCGGCTCTTTATACGCAGTTACTCCCATGATCTTCAAAACAGTCAGATCCAGCTTCTCGCGCAGCATCGCCATGGGTACCTCGTAAATGGTAGACTGGTCTGCAGATTCGATCACCGCATCCTGACGCACATTACAGAACTGGGCTATTTTCCGGCGCAGCTCAGGTGTAAGTGGCTTTTCTGTCCGGCATACAATGATATCCGGGCGTACGCCCTCCTGGCTCAGCATCCGTACGCTGTGCTGGGTTGGTTTTGTTTTTAATTCCTTTGCGGCTTTCAGATAAGGGATCAGGGTCAGGTGAATGACCACGGTGTCTTCATCCGGCAGCTCCCATTGCAGCTGGCGGATGGCTTCTACAAACGGCAGGCTCTCAATATCACCAATGGTACCGCCGATCTCGGTGATCACCACATCATACTCACCGGTAGTGCCCAGTTCCATCATCCGGCGTTTGATCTCGTTGGTGATATGGGGTACCACCTGAACGGTTTTTCCAAGGTATGCACCCTCCCGCTCTTTATTGATCACCGTCTGATAAATACGGCCGGTGGTTACATTGTTTGCCTGGGAGGTAAAAATATTCAGGAAGCGTTCATAATGCCCCAGATCCAGATCTGTTTCCGCGCCATCCTCGGTCACATAACATTCCCCGTGCTCATAGGGATTCAACGTGCCCGGGTCAATATTGATATACGGGTCGAATTTTTGTATCGTAACCCTCAGCCCCCTCGCCTGTAGCAGTTTTGCCAGCGATGCTGCAATAATTCCCTTTCCCAAGGAGGAAGACACTCCACCGGTTACAAATACATACTTAGCCATAATGGTATATTAAATTCAATAAATTACTCCTTAACAAGAATCATTTTCACAAAAAACTCAACCTGTTTCAACAAAATCCAGCCTGCATTATCTCTGAAAAAATAAAATCAGCCCGTTATGACCCATAAAATCCAGTGAAAAACTTTGAAAGGTCATGCAAAGATAATAAATCATCCGAAAAACCCGTCTCCTTTGCCGGATTAATATTTCCTTCTGCGCTGGTCCCCTTTCTTTCCCGGGTCTCCTGAAAAGGATCCGGGAAAACGACTGCTCCGGCTATATAATGTAGACTATTCCGCAACGTCCCTGCAGGAGACATTGCGAGGAATGGTGCGGGATCAAAAATCAGTCTTTTGCGATCTTCTTATAGCTGGCGATCACTCCCCGGATCAGTGAAGAGCTGAATCCACGGTGCTCCATTTCATTCAGTCCTACAATGGTACAGCCTTTAGGTGTGGTTACCTTGTCGATCTCTTGCTCCGGGTGACTGCCGTTCTTGAGCAGCAGCTCCGCGGCGCCCTTTGCTGTTTGCGCAGCGATCAGGTTCGCTGTTTTGGCGTCAAATCCGATCTCGATACCTGCCTGTATATTGGCGCGGATATAGCGCAATGCAAAAGCTGTTCCACAGGCTCCCAGCACGGTAGCTGCATCCATCAGTTTTTCATCGATCAGCGCTACTTTGCCCAGGGTATTGAACATGTCCACCACATAAGCCGCCTGCTTTTCGGTAGCATGAACATAACTGATACAGGTAATGCTTTCCTGGATGGCGATGGCGGTATTGGGCATGGCCCGGAAAACCGGGATCTGCTTTTTAAGCATCTCCTGCAGATCGGCCAGCGAAACACCGGTGATCACCGATACTACCGTATGTTTTGCGGTCAGTTGTTTTTTGAGGCCCTCGATCACAGCAGCCACCTGGAACGGCTTTACAGCCAGGATCACCAGCTCGCACTGCTTTACCGCAGCCGCATTATCCGCACTTACTTTTACCCCCTTCTTCTCCAGCTCCTTTAAAGTAGAGGGATTGCGTTTTGTAATGGTGATGGCCTCGGGCTTACAGAATTTACTTTTGATCAGTCCTTCGGCAATGGCGGTACCCAGGTTGCCCCCACCTATGATTGCTATGTTCATTTTGCTTTTTTGTGACTTGAGATTTCAGATTTGATTTTATAGTCCGCCCATAGCTTCCGCTGCAGACTCCTTTGCCAGATATACTTCTATAGCTGTATCGTATTGATCTTTCCAGTAGCCGATCCCCCCCCAGTCTTCACCATTGACCACCACTGCGCCGGAGGTTACCGTTCCTATTTTTTCAAAAGGCACATCCGTCTCCTGTTCAAATGCGGCCGCTTTTTCCGCCGCAACGGTCACTACCACGCGGCTCTGCGCTTCGCCAAACAAGGCCGCATCCTTACGGAGCGCCGCATGGGTTTGCACATTAAAACCAAGATCCCGGTTAAAGCCGCTCTCCGCCAACGTTACAAACAATCCACCTTCACTTACATCATGCGCCGCAGAAATGGTTTTATTGCTGATCAGTTTTGCCAGTGCCTGCTGCAGGGCAAATTCTTCCTCCAGCTCAAAATAAGGAGCCGGCGAATGGGTAACGCCATGAACATGGTACAGGTACTCCGAGCTTCCCAGGTCATCCGGCTGTTTTCCCAGCAGGTAGATCGCATCCCCTTCCTGTTTAAAGTCGAGGGTCATTTTCTGATCAATATCCTCCAGCAGGCCCACCATACCGATGGTTGGCGTAGGATTTACAGGCCCATCGGGGTTCTGATTGTAAAAGCTAACGTTACCACCGGTAACCGGTGTATCAAACTTACGGCAGGCATCGCCCATCCCTTTGATGGCGTTTACAAACTGGTAATATACTTCAGGATCGTAAGGGTTGCCAAAGTTCAGACAGTTGGTCACTCCCAGCGGCAATGCCCCGCTGCAAACCAGGTTGCGGGCAGCCTCACTTACCGCGATCATCGCTCCCCTACAGGGATCTGCATATACATAGCGGCTGTTGCAATCCGTGGTAACACCCAATCCTTTCTTTGTTCCTTTAATGGTCACCACCGCAGCATCAGAAGGTGCATTAGTGGAGGTATTTACGGTTCCCACCATACTGTCGTACTGGTTATAGATCCAGCGTTTGGAAGCAATGGAGGGCAATGTTATGATCTGTTCGGCCACTGCTTTCAGATCAGCAGGTACCGCAATGGTGCCGCTGTCAAATGCATTCAATGCCTGCAGGTATGCCGGCTCCTTATATTCCCGGTCGTATTGCGGTGCACCGCCACCCAATACCAGCTCTTCAGCAGGTACCGAGGCTTCCAGCTGGCCATGCATATAAAAATCAAGCAACCCGTCATCGGTTACCTCGCCGATCACGGCCGCCGGCAGATCCCATTTTTCAAATACTGCAATAACTTCTGCTTCCCGGCCTTTCTGTGCCACCAGCAGCATCCGCTCCTGGCTTTCGCTCAGCAGGAGCTCCCATACTTTCATATCTTTCTGACGGGTAGGCACTTTTTCCAGGTCGATGCGCATGCCGACCCCGCCTTTGGCGCTCATCTCTGCTGTAGAACAGATGATCCCCGCAGCGCCCATATCCTGCATCCCCACTACCGCACCGGTCTGGATCACTTCCAGGCAGGCTTCCAGCAGCTTCTTCTCCTGGAACGGATCGCCTACCTGTACGGCGGGCAGTTCCTGCACACTCTCCGATGTAATATCCGCCGATGCAAAAGAAGCACCGCCGATGCCGTCCTTACCGGTAGCGCTGCCTACAAAGATCACAGGATTGCCGGTACCCTCCGCTGTTGCCGATACCGTTTCACCGGCCTTTACAATACCCACGCTCATGGCATTTACCAGCGGGTTGGTATGATAACAGGGATCAAAATAAATTTCACCACCTACGGTCGGTACCCCAAAACAGTTGCCGTAATGGCCGATGCCGTGTACCACACCGGCTAACAGGTGTTGGGTCTTTGCCTCGTTCAGCTTTCCAAAACGCAGTGAGTTCAACGCCGCAATGGGGCGTGCCCCCATGGTAAATATATCGCGGTGGATGCCTCCTACACCGGTTGCTGCTCCCTGGAAGGGCTCCAGCGCGGAAGGGTGATTGTGGGATTCGATCTTAAACACCACACCCAGCCCATCGCCAATATCCATTAACCCTGCATTTTCCTCGCCGGCGGCCACCAGCATGCGGCCACCATCGCGCGGAAGTGTTTTTAGCCATTTAATGGAATTCTTATAACTGCAATGCTCGCTCCACATGGCGGAAAAGGCGCATAATTCATTAAAATTGGGCGTACGGCCCAGTTTTTCTTTGATCAGTTCAAATTCTTCTTTTGTCAAACGCAGCTGCTCTGCGGTCTTTACCGTAATTTCCATTATATAATTATAGCTGATTTAAATTGTAGCATCTAAAAATCGCAGCGAAATTACAAAACTACCGTCATTCTAAAGGAGAAACCTTCCCCTGGTCAGATGGCAGGCTGCGGATTTGACATGGTCCGGAAGGTCCGGAACGCCGAAACACCGGACACAATTCAGTGTTCCTGCTGCCTGCGTTCGTTTAAAGTTCAATGTTAGAGAACCGGCTTGGGGCCAGATACCCGTTTCCGCATTCCGGTATTCCCACATTTTCAAATTTTCAAATCAACGGTATCCATGGCAAATTCTGCAATTATTGAATTATCATTGTACCTGTTAAGAATGGAAGTTTTTCTTTTTAGTATTTACCTGCTGCTGTTTTCCTGGTGCATCACGCAGATCCGTTTTTTCCGGAACAGCGGGCTCTCCCGGTTTCAGCTGGTGGCCCTTTTTCTTTTGAAGGTGGGCATGGGCATCGCCTATGGCTGGATCAACTGGTACTCGGATCTGGGCCCGGGGAAAACAGATACCTGGACGCTCCATGCCGAAAGCCTGAAAGAAACAAAGATCCTGCTTACCAGTCCCGTAAGTTACATCACCAGTTTTTTTTACAACCCGTACACCAACAGTTTTGGAAGCTTTTTTGCTTCCAGCGCGTCCTACTGGAACAACCTGAAAAACGAAAGCTATATCCGCATCGAATCGGTCTTTAACTGTTTCAGCTTTGGCAGCTATTTCATCAACATCATTTTTTATGTGTTCCTTACTTATTTTGGCGTGGTTGCCCTTTACCGGGTCATGCGCCGGCACCTTGAAGGAAACAGCCTGCTCCTGATCATTGCCTGTTTCCTGGCGCCTTCTTTCTTATACTGGACCAGCGGGCTTCATAAGGACGGACTTACCTTCCTGGCCCTGGGTACGGTGATCTATATTATTTATTTCCGGAAAACGGCGAGCAAACCCGTTGCAGGTTATCTGCTGCTGTCTGCGGCACTACTGCTGCTGTTTGTTCTCCGGAACCATGTGCTGCTGGTGCTCCTGCCCGCCCTGGTTTGCTGGATCCTGGCGCGGCGCTTCCCGTTGCACCGGGCAGGACTTTTTGCCGGCATCTATGGCCTGGCCATCCTTTTCTTCTTTACCGCCAAATACCTGCACCCGTCGCTGGATTTCCCGGCGATCGTTGCCAGCAAACAGGAAGCGTTTCTCCATATCGAAGGCGGCAGCTCCACCGTACCCGTGCACCGGCTGCGACCGGATATTACCGGTTTTGTACAACAGTTGCCCCAGTCTGCCGGCCTCGTGCTCTTCCGCCCTCTTGCATCTGATGTAAAAAAAGCCATCATCTTTCCCGCGTTCCTGGAGGTAGTGCTTGTCTGGATCTGCATATTGCTCTTCTTTCTCTTTCCCAAACGGAAACCTGCATTCCGTCCCTTCAGCCTGTTCTTGCTGGCATTCACTATGAGTGTGGCACTGATGATCGGATATACGGTCAACAACCTGGGCGCCATTGTCCGCTACCGGTCCATTCTTTTTCCCCTGTTGCTTCCCCCCGTTCTTATGGGGATCTGCTGGAAGCAACTGTTCAAAAAATAAATAATAAAATTTATTAATATTTTATTTTCAATACAAAAGCATCTTTTTATTAGGCATAAAACAAAAAAAGAATAGAAATTTATTTAAAAAATAGAAAAATTTTAGCATATAAACCATTTTTTCCTTTTATTTTTGCAAAAATTATTTTTCAATGTCATTAAGATTCAACGCAATTTCCGAGCTACATACCTACAATACGGATGTAGGCAAGATCACTCCAAAGATCACTGAGGTTTTTGGATCGCATGTGTTTAACTTAGCCACTGCAAGAAAGTTTTTAAGCGATGAGGCGTATAAAAGCCTGAAAGCGTCTATCAATGCCGGTCAGAAGATCGACCGCAATGTAGCCAGCCAGATCGCAACAGGTATGAGAGCGTGGGCAGAAACCAAGGGCGTTACGCACTATACCCACTGGTTTCAGCCTTTGACCGGAACCACTGCGGAAAAACATGATTCGTTTTTTACCCTTAAAGGTGATGGCACACCCATTGAAGAATTTGACAGCGCCGCCCTGATCCAACAGGAGCCGGATGCTTCCTCCTTCCCCAATGGCGGATTGAGGGCTACTTTTGAAGCAAGAGGTTATACGGCCTGGGATCCTTCTTCCCCTCCCTTTATCGTGGAGATCGGCTATGGCAGAACCCTGTGCATCCCTACCATTTTTATTTCCTATACCGGTGAATCACTGGATTATAAAGCACCCCTGCTGAAGTCCATCGAAGCCTTAAATAAAGCGGCAGTTGATGTTTGTAATTATTTCGACCGCAATGTTCAGAAAGTAACCGGCACCCTGGGCTGGGAACAGGAATATTTTGTGGTGGATGAGGGGTTGTTCAACGCACGTCCGGACCTGGTGATGACCGGTCGCACCGTTTATGGTCATAACTCTGCCAAGAACCAGCAGCTGGAAGACCATTATTTTGGAGCCATACCAGAACGTGTGTATGCCTTTATGCGCGATTTTGAAAATGAGTGCTACAAACTGGGCATTCCGCTGCGCACCCGTCACAATGAGGTAGCACCTGCACAGTTCGAGTGCGCACCGATCTACGAAGAGATCAACCTGGCGGTAGACCACAATACTTTGTTAATGGATACCATGAGCCGGATCGCACCCCGGCATGGGCTGAAGGTCCTGTTCCACGAAAAACCATTTGCCGGTATCAACGGAAGCGGTAAGCACAACAACTGGAGCCTTGCCACAGACACCGGCATCAACCTGCTGGCCCCGGGCAAGACCCCCAAGACCAATTTAATGTTCCTCACCTTCTTTGTGAATACCATTAAGGCGGTGCACGACTATGCAGATATCTTAAGGGCCTCTATTGCTTCTGCTCCCAACGACCACCGTTTGGGTGCCAATGAAGCGCCTCCCGCGATCATCTCCGTATTTATCGGGAAATACCTGTCGCGCGTGCTGGAAGAGGTAAAAGAGCGCGTTTCTGAAAAAATGGACGAGCAGGATGAGAGCATGCTGAAACTGGACATTCACAAAACCATCCCGGAATTGTTTATGGACAATACCGACCGGAACCGGACCTCTCCCTTTGCCTTTACCGGTAATAAATTCGAGTTCCGTGCCGTAGGTTCTACTGCAAACTGTGCCAACCCCATGACTGTATTGAATACCATCATGGCGCAAACCCTGAAACAGTTTAAAAAGGAAGTAGATACCCTGATCGAAAAAGGCGAGAAAAAAGAGATCGCCATCATGCAGGTGATCCGCGAATACATTGTGGCCAGCGAAAAAGTTCATTTCGAAGGCGACGGCTACAGCGAGGCATGGGAAAAAGAAGCGGAAAAAAGAGGGTTGCCCAACCTGAAAACAACCCCGCTGGCACTGGATGCTATGGTTACCGACAAGAACAAAAAACTGTTTGTAGACAACGGCATCTATTCCCTGTCTGAATTAGAAGCAAGACACGAGATCGAGCTGGAAAAATACATCAAGAAAGTACAGATCGAAGGCCGTATCATGGGCGAAATGGCTACCAGCGTTATCCTGCCGCCGTCGATCCGCTACCAGACGCTCCTGGCCAATAATATCCGCGGTCTGAAAGATGCGGGTCTTCCGGAGGAAGCTTACGCCAATCAGAAACAGATCCTGGATAAGATCTCTGAGCACATTAACAAGGCCAGCGACCTGGTTGAGCAAATGATCGAAGCACGTAAAATATGCAATGCGATCGAAGACACGCGTACCAAGGCCATCGCATATGAAAGCCAGGTAAAAGCAGCGTTCTTCGACCAGATCCGTTATCATGTAGATAAGCTGGAACTTTTGGTAGACGATAAAGAATGGTACCTGCCTAAATACAGGGAACTGCTGTTCATGCGATAATTTTTCCCCAACGGGAACAAAAAGGCTGGCGCTTGCCAGCCTTTTTTATGCAGGGAACCTAAGAGAATGCAATTTGATCTTTGTGAACCTCCGCGCACGTCGAGTAACCATTAAACCGCAAGGAGCAAGGGAACGCTAAGGAGCACGGTTATTCCGAAACAATCTTCCGCACCGCATTGTTATTCTTGTCCATCACATACACGGTCCCGTTCTTATCTGCCGTCACGCCAATGGGTGCCGAGAATTTTGCGTTGGTGCCGATCGCATCAGCATACCCGGAAACATCGCTTCCGGCAAAGGGATCTACCTCCCACGTATTGGCCCGGATCATTCGCACCGACTGATCGCCAACAGAGGGATCTCCATTCCAGGTACCATTGGTGCCTACATAAAGATTTCCACCCTCATCAATAGCCAGCCCCCAGGGATAGGCAAACATTGCTTTATCCCCTGCCCCGTTGGCATATCCCGCCACATTGGGGGTTCCTGCAATGACGGCAGAGGCCCAGCTGCCGGCGGTAAATTTCCGGATCACCTGCTCTCCGCTGATAGCCGCATACAGGTTTCCGCTCTCATCTACGGCAATACCCGCGGGGTACGACAATCCTTCTGCAACTTTGGTGCTGGAGCCACCGGCTACCGGAATGCTATAGATACTCCCTGCATCCGTGCAGGTATAATAAAGAATCCCCGTGACTTTATTTACCGCGATCCCCCAGGGACTGCCGGGCGCAAATCCCAGCGTGGTGGCTGTTCCGTCCGGGCTGATCTTCCGGATATCCCAGTTGCCGGGGTCCACACAATAAACATTATCATCCGCATCGATCGCCAGGCCGTAAGGCAGGCTGAACCGGGCTTCGGCGCCTTTTCCGTCTGCATAACCCGATACACCGGGGGCGCCCGCAAAGAGCGTCACATTTCCTTCGGGGTCGATCTTCCGGATGCAATGATTACCCGGATCGGCAACATAAATGTTCAGGTCTTTATCCACAACGATCCCCATACTCCGGTACCAGTTATTTACGGGATCCGAAAAGTGAAACTGCGCATCGGTACCCTTGCCGTTATAATAACCGGGCACCCCCCCTCCGGCAAAAGTGGTTACGGTGCGCATAAACTGATACGTAAAGAGATCCGCACTGGTGGCAGTTTGTCCGCCGATGGTGACCGTCAGCGGGCCGGAGCCGGTTTTTTTCGGAACCAGGGCCATGATCTGGCGGGCATTGGCGCCGATGATCTTCAGCGGTTTTCCGTTGATCGATACGGATATCTCAGAAGTATCCCCTGAGAAATTTTTTCCGTTGATAAGGATCTCCGTTCTGCCTGCTCCCCGCGTGGGTGTAAAACTTTCAATGGCGGGCGCGCCGGAGGTCTCCACGTCACCGGAATCTTTTTTACAGGCCACCAGCAAAACAACCGTCAGCAGACATCCCGATAGGATGGAAAAGAAAAGTCTTTTTTGCATTGTATATTTATTTAAAGCAATCATCAATTGGTTTGAAGTCCATTACCAGCCGGGGTTCTGCACCATTCCGCTGGTTTTATCCAGGTCATCCTGGTAGATCGGGAACAGGTACATCCGGTTGGCCCAGAACCGGGTCTCCAAAAGATTCCGGTCGTAAAAGCCGGCAAATCCGAAGCCCTGGTTATTGTCGTTAGCGTTCACATTCATCCGGTAAATATTGAGCACTTTAGGATCGTTCATCATCAGGCGGCGAACCAGGGTCAGATAACGGTCGCCTTCAAAACAAAGCTCAATCTGCCGTTCGCGGAGGATGGCCTTCCGCATCTCATCCTTATCGGCTACTACCGCGGGATATACCGTCTCCAGCCCCGGGAGGCCCGCCCGGATCCTTATGGCGTTTAAGTACTGAAGAATATCCGGGTTGCCGGGATCGATTTCATTCAGCGCTTCCACATAGTCCAGCAGGATCTCCGCATAACGGATGTGGATAAACGGGCGATAAGCCGCCTGATCGTTCCGGATATTGGTAGCCGGGCTCACCGATTTCTGTACATTATAGCCGGTAATATCCCTGCTGTTTACTGCCACGGAGCCGGATTTTCCGGAGTAGTAAAACTCAGTCCGGCCCCGGCCATCTTTGTTCTGATCCGAAGAAAAAAAGTTCCGGTCGTCCATGGTCGGGGCAGACAATACCGGCTTTCCGTTATAGGAAACCGCTGCATAAAAACGGGCTTCCCGGTTTACATACATATTGCTGTTGCCCTTTATGTAGCCCCGGTTGATGCCATCTTTTGCCAGTCCCCATTGCGCCGGGTCATCCTGCTGTGCAAAACCCTCTTCCACATAGCCCGAACCGGGATCGTCGATGGTACGGCCGTTCCGCATATAAAACGCATCTACGATGTTCTGGGTGGCATTCTGCATATTGATGCCGCCCGGGCCCGGCGCACAGCGCTTTTCATGCGCCCAGTACCAATAGGCGCCTGCAAGATTGGAGGAGAAGATAATTTCCTTGTTCCAGTTGGAGATGAACACATTCCGGTAAGATATCAGGGGATCAAATACCGCATCGCCATCATCGGTATTTACATAAAGCTTGTACGCATTCAGATCAATGACCGCCTTTGCTGCATCCGCTGCGATCTTCCACTTATTGGCATCATAAACCTGGGGTGCCAGCACCGTGCCATCGGCATTCTTAAAGCCGTTGAACGCGGTATTGCCATTCCACAGCGGGCTTGCAGCCAGCAATGCAACCTGCGCTTTTACCGCCAGGCAGGTTCCCTTTGTAGGTCTTCCGTAATCAGAAGACCGGTCCCATGTCCGGGGCAGCCCGGCCGCAGCCTCGTCCATTAACCGGCCGATCTCTGCCACACAGGAATCGAAAGGCGCACGGGTATACTGGCTAAAGTCCTCATTCAACCCGAGGGTGTTCCGGAGCAATACAAAGGGGCCATACTGCCGCAGGACGTTCCAGTAGAACCAGCCCCTTAAAAAACGGGCCTCGCTTTTGTATTGCACCTTCAGCTCCGCTCCCATTTCCCCGGGTGGCACTTTATCAATATTCTGTTCAAAAACGAGCGACTGCCGGATGCCTTCATAATAAATGGGCCAGTGGTACCAGTAGTCGCTTTGCGGGCTCCAGTTGCCCGTGATCATTTTGCGCACCGGTACTCCGGCAATACTGCAGGAAGTTTCGTCACTGGCCCCCAGCCCCTTATAATCATCGGTAGTGACCTGTATATGGCTGTATACCTGGTTCAGATAGGACTCCGCCGTAGACCGCTTTTGCCAAACGATCTCGGAGGTAAGCAGGTTATCCGGCTTCTTGTCGAGGTACTTTGAACAACTGCTGAAGAAAAGCGCCGCGCAGCAGAGAGAAAGACTGTATGTAAAAACTTTATGCATCTTAAAATTAAATTAGTAGTGATTTAAAACTGGGCCCTGATCCCGAATGTGTACATCTTTGTAATGGGGTATTTAGCGCCATTGGATCCTAGCTCCGGATCCCATAATTTAAATTTGGAAAAGGTCAGCAGGTTTTGACCAGACAGGTAGACATACAGGGAATTGAAGCCATAGCGCTTCATTTTTTCGGAAGCGATATTGTACCCCATTGAGGCCTGCTTCAACCGCAGATAAGAGCCATCCTTCAACCACCGGGAGCTGTTCATATAATTGTTATCCGTTACTCCGGCCACGGTAAGGCGCGGGTAATAAGCGTCCTGCCGGGGATCTTCCGCCGTCCAGCGATCTTTTACAATGCTCATTGCGTTATTGGGATACTGACCCAGCCCGGAGAAGGGGATCACTCCTACCCCATCCACGCCGGCACCATTGCCGCGGATCTCCGTTCCATTGGCCATAATGCCTACATCGGCAATACCCTGGAACAGTGCAGACAGGTCAAAATTGTGATAGCTGACGGTAAAACCTGTTCCATAAAGCCATTTCGGGAACCAGGACTTTCCCAGGAAGGTCCAGTCGCCCGCATTGATCACCTTATCGTCATTCAGGTCTGCATAACGCACATCCCCAGGCGCCACTACACCAAACTGCTGCACCGGCCGGCTGCTGATATCATCCGGATCGATAAACAATCCATCTGCTATATACCCGGTAAACTCGCCAAACATGTGGCCTGTGGCTCGCTGGTAGGCATATTGCCGTGCCGGCTCGTCCCGGAACTTTATTTTATTAACGGCATAGGTAACATTGCCAAAGATGCGCAGTCCTACCTTGCCCACCTGGTCATTATATTCAATATTTCCATCAATGCCTGCGTTACGCCCCTCACCCAGGTTGGCAAATATTTGTGTGTTGCCGGTATTGTATCCCGCAATTGAAGATACCGTTCCTCTTTGTACGAGGATATTTTTCCGGTTGTCCACAAAATAGTCGGCCGTAATGTTCAGTTTTCTAAACAGCCCGATCTCGATGCCCAGATTGGTCTTATAAGAGCGCTCCCAGGTCAGGTTCTCCACCCCGATGATCTTTTCGGTGATGCCGCCTGCCCATCCGCCATTCAGCCCAAAGCCGGTTGCACCACCCTCTCCCAATTGGGTCAGGTAGGGAAAGCGGGAACCCAGTATATTATCATTGCCTACGATGCCATAAGATGCCCGGAATTTTAAAAGCGAAATGGCATCGCTCAGTCCTTCAAAGAATTTTTCTTTTGAAACCACCCAACCCGCAGAAACGGAAGGGAAAAAGCCGAATTTCTTTCTTTTTTCAAAATTCTCCGAACCGGTATAACCGGCATTCAATTCCAGCAGGTACCGGTCCAGGTAACCATAGTTGATCCTCCCGGCCAGGCTCTGGTTGCGGTAAGGAATGGAACCGATCACATCGCCGGCCGTACTTACAAGCCGGTTGCGCATATTGAACAATACCATAGCGCCGATACGGTGTGCTCCAAAGTGCCGGTCGTAGTTCAGGTTCCCTTCCAGGTACATGGTGCGCTCACCGGTTGCCGATCGCTCGTAACCCAGGAATTGCTGACCGATGCGGTTCTGTACATATACCAGTTCCCCGTTATCATCCCTGCCCGTTGCCAGGTACAGGTCATTGAGGCCCTTACGCCGGTTGTCAAACTCCCCGTAGCTGTCGAAAGAAAAACGGCCATAGGCCGAAAGCCCTTTGGTAATGGCATCCAGCTTTTGTGTAAGCGTGAAAACCGATTGTACGGTAGGCCGGAACTCGGTGGAATACCCGTTGTTCTGCACTTCGTTGAGCGGGTTGCTGCCGCCGTTACTGGTAGGGCCGGCCCATTTCCCGTCCGGGTACCGGGTAGGAAAGGCAACGGGCGTAGTGGCATAGGTCTGGTACCACAGAGCGCCTGCAGAAATGCCGGGATACCGCGCATTCACCAGCATAGCACCCAGGTTCATCTGCAATATGGTAGAGGGGGTAAGGTTTACATCCAGGTTGGTCCGGAAGTCGTACCGCTTAAATGAAAGATTGGGATTAAAATCATTAAGCTTTTGCACCTTGTAAGGCCCCACCTGGTTATAAAAAGAACCGGATACAAAATACCTTACGGTTTCACCGCCACCGGATACATTCAGGTTTACATTGGTGAGCGAAGCATATTTTTTATACACTGCGTCCATCCAGCTCACATTGGGATACAGGTAGGGATCCAGTCCACTGGCCGTTTTGTCGATCCGATCCTGGCTGTAAAACACATCCAGCCCCATATTGGTGCGGGCTTCGTTGTAAAGCTCCATATAGCTGATACCATCCAGCATCTCCGGCCGCCTGGTAAAACCCGTAAGGCCCGTTTCTGCTTTCAGCGAGATCCTGGGCTTGCCGGCCACCCCTCTTTTGGTAGTAATGATCAGCACCCCGTTGGCACCTTTGGCACCATACATCGCTGTGGATGATGCATCTTTCAGCAGCGTAATACTGGCTACATCTTCCGGATCGATATTATTAAACGCTCCACCGTAAGTACTGTTTACATCATCGCGCTGCACTCCATCCACAATGATCAGCGGGGAAGTATTACCCGTAAAGCTCCCCACCCCCCTGATCGTAAAGGTCGAATTATCATAGCCCGGCTCCCCGCTCGACTGTACGGAAATGATCCCGGCTACTTTCCCAGCCAGCGCGTTGGTAAGATTGGGAACAGGCGTGCGCATATCGTCCATGTTCACCGAAGCCACGGAGCCCGTAACCGTGATCTTTGTTTGTTTTCCATAACCTACCACCACCACATCTTTCATCGCATCGGTCTTTACTGTAAGCGTCACCTTCATTATGCCTTTATTGGGCACGATCACTTCCTGGGGTGTCATGCCCACCATGGACACATCCAGCACATCCCCGGGCCGGGCATCAATAGTAAAAATGCCCATTTCATTGGTAACAACCCCTCTGCCTTCTACTCCCCGGGGCATTACCGATGCGCCAGCCATGGGTGCCCCGTCTGCATCCATCACCGTACCCTTCACCCATGTACTGTCGTTATCACGGCGAACGGTCTTTGCCGGCTTTTCGATGATCTTTTCAGGCTCTTTCTTTTTTTCGCTCAGCAGGATCTTCTGTCCCCGCACCTGGTAAGAGACATCCCGGTTCCGGAACAGATCGTCCAGCACCTTCTCCAGCCGGGCGTTCTGTACATTCAGGCTCACTTTTTCCCGGTCATTCAATACCTGGTTACTGTAAAAGAACACAAACCCTGTTTGTTTTTTTATCGACCGGAATAGCTGGTAGAGGGAGCCGTTCTGCTGCCGGATGGTAACCGTCGACTGCAGGGTTCCTTTTTGCGCATGAATACCGGCACCGATATGGAAGCAGCCATAACAGCATAGCAGCAATCTCAGAAAAGACATCCGGACAAAGCGATCTTTAATACATTTTTTACCCATAAAATAGTTTATCTCGATTTAAGAAAAGAGGTGGACAAGCATTCCTCTTTGTTTAATACAACAAGCCAGGCGAACCGGGTGAAGGAAAGAAAATAAAATTTTATTCGCTACAAATTATTTACTGCTGCGCTCCTTTGCTGATGCGGTTATCGACGATGCGCGGCTTACCATCAATATCCGTAAGCCCGTGGATTGACGCATCGATCACAACGCCCGCATTCCGTGCCGGCGAACCGGCCTGCAGATGCAGATCCGGTACCGTAAGATCCAGCAGCAGCGGATCCACCCCATAAACAGACTGCGCATCACTGCCACTGGCGGCTTTCCAGTCATCCATAGTTTTCAGCGAAGCACCATCAACGCTGTTCCAGATCCACTGCGGCGTTCCACGGGTGTAATACAGGTTATTGTCGATTATATTACCCGCTCCCGTGGTTGTGTACTTATGAATGAACACATCTTCCGGCCCGGCATAAATGATATTATTGCGGATCACATTATTAAAACAACGCTCCGTAAGCCGGATCTCGCCTTCGATCTCACCAAAGGCGCCCGTGGTCCTGTTGTTCCGGTAAAGGGTATTGTTCACCACATAGCTGTCATAAGTGCCCGCTGTGGTAAAGTTCAGGTAGTCGCCCATATAAATGCCTGTACGCCAGTTGTCGTACACAAAATTATTCCGGACGATCACATTTTTGGTCGGGTAGGCATTGTTTTCGCTCACCAGCCCAATGCCCCGGTCGCAGTTGTACACGCGGTTCCGCTCCACAACCGTGTTTGTTCCGCCGCATATATAAATTGCGATGGCGCCATAGTTGTTAATACCCCATATATCGGTGCTATTTGCCATACTTACGTTGTACAGCTCGTTATCGCTGACCACACCATTGCGGGCAAAATTGGTCGCCGTGCTTCCTCCGGGGTTCAGCCCGCCTCCATCCGCTATAATGATGCCGATATTTTCCGTATCGTATACTTTATTGTGTGTGATCTTAAATCCGTCTACATTACCTGCCAGGGTAATATTCTCGCTGGTGCCGGTTTGCGTATTGTGCACCGTACAACCCATAATTTCGACACCAGTGATGGGCTGGGTTCCGTTACCCACCACCAGGATGGCGTGACCGCTGCGCCCATTTTCCAGTGTAGCCGTATTCTTTATATTATAGATATTGCAATGCTGAATGGTGATCTGACGGGCATTTCCATTGACAACGATCCCTTCCGGGTCCGCACCTTTGACCGGAGTGGTCAGGTTGCGGATATCAAAGCCATCCAGAACGATGTATTGCACATTGGTCATTGTTACCAGGGCTTCCCATCCGGTTACGCTGATCCTGCTGCCATCGATAACCGGCCGTTCGCCCTCAAATGCCTTTAGTACGATCGGCTTTCCCGGTATCCCAGAACGCGTAAAGCTGATCTTTTCATAATACACCCCCGCCCGCACCAGAATCGTATCTCCCGCCATTGCCTTTGCCAGCGCATTGTTGATGCTTTGCCAAGGTGCTTTCAAACTTCCGCCGGCAGCATCATTGCCGTTCGTGGCAACATAATAGGTATGCCCCAGCGGTTCTTTTGTTTTTACTATATCCTGGTAAGCAGGCTTACCGCAGGCTGTCCAAACGATCGTCAGCAGGATCAATAACAATCCGCTCGTTTTTTTTACTCGTTGCATTTTGTAAGATTCATATGGAAGACATATCGCTCCTACCAGGCAACAACTTTTTTAAAAACCGGGTGAATTTTTCAAATACAATTTTAAAATTTCAGATGACAAGATCCAAAAACACCTCCTAATAAATATGCAATGTGTGCCCAGAATAATGATATTTGATCCCAAGCGTTGTCTTAAGATCTTCCAGTAGTTCGGGGAGGTTATTCTTATCCATCAGGCCCGATACCGTTTTGTTGGCAAGCGCGGGACTGTCCGTTGTAATGGCAACACCGTAAGACCGCTCCATCATCGTTACCAGGTCATGAAAGGGCAGGTTATGAAAATAATAGACCCCTTTTACCCAGGCCACAATATCATCCGTATCGACTTCTTCGATCTTAAATCCCCCCGAAGTGTTGTATATGGCCGCATAACCGGGCTGCAGCGGCTGGTCTGCTCCACCAGGAACACCGGTAAGCACTTTTCCTTCTATCAGTGCCGTAGAAACGGTTCCGGTTTTATAGGTATTCACATTGAACTCGGTACCCACCACTTCGATCTCTGTGAGCGGCGTGCGTACTATGAACGGATGCCGGCTGTCCTTTGCCACTTTGAAATAGGCCTCTCCTTCAAGATATACATCGCGGGTATGACTGCCAAAGCGGAAAGGGAAGCGGAGCTTTGAGTCTGCATTCAGGGTAACCACGGTCCCGTCTGACAAAGTGAGCGTATAGGTCTCCCCCCTGGGAATGGACAGCAGGTTGGAGGCCGTGTCGGAAGAGCTGAAATCCAGGCCGCTGGAATCCAGGTTCAGGGTGGTATGGCCCAAGGTCAGCTGTTCGTTCGAGCGGTTCAGGTCAATCGATTCACCGGAGGCCAACCGGAGATGGATGGATCCTTTATTTTCCCGGATCCGCGCGGCGATAGCCCCTGTATCGGTGATCTTCCGTTCTTTAAACAGGAAATAACCGGCAAAAACAAGTGCCAGGACCGCTGCCGCCACCGCGATCATGCGCCCTATCCGAAGCGGAGCCTTGTTGTTAGCCAGTTGTATTTTTTCTTTTAGCCGGCGAAGTTCCGCTTCGGGATCCAGCCGGTCCAGGAACTGCTGCATCTCCGGTGTTTGCCCCTCCCGCTCCAATTGCTCCCATATCTTTCGTACAGATCCGTCCGTACGGAGTTGCTGACGGAGCAGGACTGCGTCTTCGGGACTAATGGTCCCCGTCAGGCTTTCCAGATAAAGCACAAATATCTTATCGTAATCAAGAGTCATTTTCAATAAATACAACAAAAACCCAAACCGGGTTAATTATTTTTTACCGTTCATCCCTAATCTTAATGTTTTTAACGCGCTTTTTAGATGTGTTTTCAGCGAGTTCACACCAATGCCCAGTTCCCGGGCGGCCTCACTGTATTTCTTATCCTTAAAGTAAACCATATTGAGGGCCGCCTTTTTCTGTCCTTTCATATCAGAAAGCAAGGCTTCGAGCCGGTCCTGGTAATCCGGAAGATCACCAGTATCTTGTTGTCCCTGCATCTGATCGCCATAATACCGGCTGAACTGCTCCACCCGGGCATCCTTTACCTTGCTACTTTTGATACTATTCAAACAGCGGTTCTTCACGGCCAAAAAAAGATAACCCTTTACATCTTTATGAAAATGTTCGTATATCTTTTTCTCCCATATATCCAGGAACAATGTCTGCACAAGGTCCTTGGCCTCGCTTTCATTCCTTAAAAAGAAAAAAGCATTCGCGCACAGAACCTTAAAATATTTCAGGTACAATTCATCAAATGCAGCAATGTCATTCTCCTTTAATCTCAATACCAATAAAGTGTCCTGCTGCTGCGACATAAAGCACACTGGTTTAAATAAACGAACAGGAAGACCTTCTCCGGAAACCTTTATCTTCATACAGCATCATTCCCGTTGCCCAAACATCCACATGTTGTTTCAGGGCAGAAGGGAGCCGCTCTACAATCTGTTCTCTCCAAATATAATACAAGATTTTCTGAAAATATCCGGTCCTTTCGTGCAATCGTTTTCACACCGTTCAACTGCGGTATAAAGCCGGGGGTATCCCTGGGATACCCGGGTTTTGGTATTTATGCAAATAAATGCATCAAGGGAAATATGATGGGGAAAATTTTCCGGAACCGTCGACGGGGTGGGCAGACCCGCCGAAAAACACCAGCTTAGTGCTGCTTTCCAGACACAAAGTAATCCTATCTGCGACTTCCAAAAAATACCCACTTCAGGGTATTTTTGATCCTCCGGCCGCTTTTACAAGCAATACGCTGGTAAGGAAGCAAAGAAAATTTCAAAATCCTGCTTGTCCTGTTCCGACAGGTTCAGGGGGCTCGCCAACAGTGTGTCCCTGTTTACCGGGCTCCGTCCGGGTCATCATAATAATCGATCACCTGCCGGAGAACCGATCGTCGCAGGTTCGCCTTCCCCCAAGGTCTTCCGCAGGGGACCTTAGGGAATGATCCATATTATATAGCCGGGGAGGGTATTTTTCCGAACAACCGCTTATCAGGTAATATCGTGGCTATACCGCCGGTTCTACAATTTTACATGCGTTTGCCAGGGCGCACCCTACCGTCAACAATCCGGGACGCTTTTTTTACTATGTTTGCCGGTAAGGATCCGCCGGTCATGCCTGTGCTGAATGTCCTGCACCGGCATCCGGCGTTTTCGGGTTAACAACATTTTCTCATCCACTACCGCAATAGAAATGTCTTCAGAGCAGCTACTTAAACAAATCGAATTTATAAAGGAGATCGACAAGGTTAAGTATATCGTCAGAAAAACAAAGTTATTCAATAGCAACAGGAACGAGAACGATGCAGAGCACAGCTGGCACTTAGCGTTGATGGCCGTTGTTTTAGCAGAACATGCAAATGCGCCTATCGATCTTCTGAAAGTCGTTAAAATGCTTTTGATACACGATATTGTCGAAATTGATGCCGGCGATACATTCATCTACGACACCCAAAAAGATCATTCCAATACAACGGAAGAACGGCTGGCCGCGCAACGGATCTTTGGAATCTTGCCCCAGCAGCAGGCAGAAGACCTGGTGGCTCTTTGGGAAGAATTTGAAGCCGGGGAAACGGAGGAGGCCAAATTTGCAAGGGCCATGGACCGGCTGGAGCCCTTGCTTCAGAACGCCTCCAACCACGGGGGCACCTGGAAGGAATACGGGGTGGACTACCATAAAGTGTATGAGAAGAAAAAGATCATCCAAAAAGGATCTGATGCCCTGTGGCATTTTGCAGAGCACCTGATCAATGACAGCGTGGAAAAAGGGTTTTTAAAAAAGAACTGATCCGCTTTACCGCCATTGAGCAACAAGTGCCGCAAACAACGGTATTTACCGGACTTTTACCCGCCGCGGACCAGCACATAACACGATCGCGAGCGCCGCTATCCCCAGGAGCCGGTTTTTCACTCCGGAGCCGCACCGGGTGGGTAGCCAAAATATTTGAAAAAGATCATGGAAAAGTTAGCAGGACTGGTATATCCCACCTGGCGCTTCGGCCACCGTGGACACACGTTGCTGCAGCAGGTCATGGCACGCTGCATGCGGATGCTCCTGATCGACTCACCGGGATTTACCCGATCAGGTACCTTCCGGTGAAGCTGTGTGCGGCTCAGGCCAATTTTCTGCCCCGGCAGGTCTGTGCTCAGCCGGTCGTTGACCAGGTCTTGCTCAATGGCCGCGCGTACTTTTTTAGGAAAACTCTTTTCTATCGAAGACAGGTCTCCTGCAACGGTAACCGGGCTGCAGTATTTTTGACGCAACGCTGCCGGCTTTGCAACGGCTCCATTACCGTTCATGCGGGATATCGGTAAAATCGGTCTTAAAATTTATAAATCTCCTTCATGCTTTTAATAATGCTTTCTTTACGCCGCCGGCTTACCACGATTTCCTTATTGTTAGACAGGATAAGGGAACCCCCTTCACCTTTTATATATTGCTTAATATGGAGCAGGTTAACAAGGAATGAATTGTGCGGCCTTACAAAACCGGAGTCGGTGAGCAGCTTTTCGTATTCGGAAAGTCCTTTTGAGGAGCAGATCTGTGCACGGTTTGCGAAATGAATATTTGTATAAACGCCACCCGCTTCACAATAAAGTATATCCTGAATATCTATCACATCAAACCCTTTCAGCGAAGGCACGCACAACTTCATTTCTTTTTGTGCGTGTAGCCTGTTCAGGTTATAAAGAAGCGTGGAAACATTGTTGGATGCACTGGCTTCAATACGCTTCACCGCCCTCTTCACGGCCTTTACCAGCAAATCTTCATCAATGGGTTTTAAAAGATAATCGGTAGCGCTGTACTGAAAAGCCCGCAACGTATATTGATTATGAGCGGTAACAAAGATGATTTCGAAGTTAACAGGATCCAGTTCCGCCAGCAGGTCAAAGCCGGTTTTGTCCCGCAAAGAAATATCAAGAAACACCAGCTGGGGATCAAGTGTTTTCGTTTTTTCTTTTGCATCGGTAACCTCCGAGCAGGCTGCAATGATCTCCAGCTCCGGACAATACGCCTGTAACATACTGCTTAAGGCACTAAGACCTCTCGGTTCGTCGTCTATTAATATGGTACGTATCACTTTCTATCCTGTTTAATTGATTAATTGAAAAACGGCAAGCGTTCCGTTACGGTTCTCATCCGTAAGCTCCGATTTGTCCGATATCGTTAACGTGCACTTCATGTTATACTTTTCGTTCAGTACCTCCAGTCTTTCTTTAATATTGATAATACCCAGCGATCGATGAGACCGGATAGTATGCTGCCGCCGTTTCATTGCCTGTTTGATGCCGATCCCGTTGTCTTCAATTTCGCAGACGAGCTTATGGCTATTGCCAAAAAAACGAATAAAAAGCAACCGGTCGCCCTCTTTTCCGCGCAAACCGTGCCAGATAGCATTTTCTACCAGCGGCTGCACAAGCATGGGCGCTATCTTCGCTTCATTCGCATCCAGTTTTTCATCTACGCTGATAGAATAGGAAAATTCGTCAAATCGTAGTTTTTCCATCTCAAGGTATTGCTGCAGGTGCTCTACACATTGTTCCACCGTAATAAACGTCTGTCGCGAGTGCTCCAGGCTCGTGCGGATCAGCTGGGCAAATTTGCTGAGGTAACGGCTGGCGCTTGTCTTATCATCATTCCATATCATTTCTTTAATACTGTTGAGCGAATTGAAGATAAAATGCGGGTTCATCTGCGCATGAAGCCCTTTCATTTCCAGCTCTGCCAACTGCTGCTTCAATGCCGCATCCCTGCGGATGACCCTGGCCCTCCTGTTAACAAGGAAAAATATAAAGCCGGCACACAGCACAGCCACCGCTATCCTGAAAGCCCAGGTTTGCCACCATGGCGGATGTATGGTTATGGGTATGGATGTAACCGCAGCGGCCCATTTACCATCACTGTTCGCAGAACGGAGTTCAAACCTGTAGTCACCAGAAGGCAGGCTGGAAAACGTAGCGTAATTGGTGGGTGCAGGGGTGCTCCAATTATCATTCAGACCTTCCAGGCGCCAGGAAAAAAGATTGTTTGCTTCGTTGGAGAAGTTAGTGGCAGCAAAACTAATGGTTATGAAGTTTTCATTGTACTTAAGCACCAACCCCGGATCTATACTTGATTTTAGGGCATGCAGGGGCATCTCATTTATTTTAATGCCGGTAATAATCGGTGCCGGGCTAAACGTATTTTCTTTTAATAATAATGGGTTAAACTCAGTGATGCCACCGATACCGCCAAAAAGAAGCATTCCATCCTCCCCGGTAACGGCGCAGGCGGTATTGTATTCAAGAAAGCTAAGCCCGTTACCGAGGTTGTAATTTTTTTCTACGCGAAAAGTATAGGGATTGATCCTGTACAGCCCCGTATTGGCACTCACCCAAACTGCTCCGTTCTTATCTTTTTGTACAGCATAGCAAACTTTGGAGGAATTTTTACTGCCGGGGAGGATGTGGGCAACCGCTTTTTTATGTTCCCTGTCATAAACAACCACGCCATTATCTGTCGCTATCCAGAAAAGCCCGCCATCCGGTAACAGATGACGCGCATTCACCGATATCTGCCGTACAGGCTCTGCTATCTCAAAAGACTGCGCATTGATATCATATTTAATAAGTCCGGCACCCGTAGTGCATATCCACAGTACGTTGGCGCTGTCTTCATAGATATACCGGCCAATGAATAAATTATTCTGGAAAATCTGACCGGGGCAGGGTAACCAGCGATGGTTTTTCAACGAAAAAAATACCGCACCATCCTCACCGGTTAAAAACAAACTGTCTGCATTTCTAAGCTTCGCCACGGCGTAAAATTTTTCCGAAGGCAGGTTTTTATCGCCGGTGTGATAAACAATTTTCCGCGTTTTTGGATTGAGTTCCATCAATCCGGCCCAGCTCGCGATCCATAAGCTTTTTTGCTTATCTTCAGTAATGTCGTAAATGGTATTTGCAGATGTTCCAAATACGGAAGTACCCGGGAATTGAGAGAACGTCCCTTTTTTCCTGTCCCACTGCACAATTCCTTTATTCTGCGTACCGGCATAGTAAACGCCGCCGCTGCTTTTAAAAATATCAAATACCATATTATCCGGAAGCGAGGCAGGCTCCTTCGCCTCGTTCTGGATCGTGTGGATCTGGTACTTGAGCGGGTCGTACTTAGCCAGTCCGGAACCACTAAGCCCGCACCATATGATTCCTTCCCTGCCTTTATAAAGCGACAAAACAAAGTTTTTGCCCGGCGACCGGTTATCATACGGATTATGTACGGCTTTAATAAGCCGGCCAGCGGCCGGCGAATAGCGCATAATGCCAAAGCCGCGGGAACCGATCCACAAATTGCCTTCGGCATCTGCGGCAAAACAACCGATACCCCCGGCCCCCGTTTCAAAATGTTTGATATTGGACACTTGCGCCATAGGCGCTTCGATATAATAGCAGCCTCCCGTTAACGTTCCGACCCATAACGAACTATTAAAAGAATACAGATCTTTTATTTCCGGAAAATGATAAGCGGGCAGTAGTGGTTCCGGTTGAAAATCGTCACCGGCCCGCCGAAGCTCAAAAAGCGTATGCTGCGTGGCAGCAATGATTTTACCCCGGTGGGAGACAACGCTGCTCACCTGATGCCTGTAAGAATTCTGGGCAAAATATGTGCGCAGTGTCCTGGTCTTCACATTCAGATAAATCAGTCCTTTATTGAAGGTCACTACCCAATACTCATCAGGAGTAAAGGACGTTATTTTTTTTACCGCGACCGTTTTTAAAGGCTTCGCAAATGGAAATAACTCGTCTATGGCGGCCAGTGAATCACCGGCAGGCACATAAAGACAGACCCCTCCCATAGTGGCGATCCATAACAAATTTTCGCTTTCGCTGAAAAATAAGGAAGAAATATAATTGGATGGAAGCTTTTCACCTTCGGATGTTTGTGGCAGATATACTTTAAACTCTCTTCCATCGTACCGGTTCAGCCCGTCCTGTGTGCCAAACCACATATAGCCATCGGCATCCTGCGCAATGCTGAAACAGCTGTTTTGCGAAAGCCCGTGTCTGGACGAATAATTTTCAAACAATAGCGGTTGGCTGCAGGCCATAGCAACCTTACCCAATAATATCAGTAGCAGTACAGCACGCATAATTACTATAAAGTTAGCTGGTGAACGCTTAAAAAGAACAGCTGAAACATCAGGGCCGATTGATCCCGGCCATCTGCAAACGGGCACCCGCCGTTAATGGTTTCCCGCCCGCCACTAAAAAAATCCTGACCGCATATTTATTTTTCGCCGTTTAACTACAGAGTTGTTTAAGCTTTTCGGATTGCAGCAACCAGGTCTCTCCGATGGGGCCATATGCTGTTCCGTTGATCCATCTTACCGGTATAATGCCCTTACCGGGCTGGCCCACCGGGGCGACCTGCTGAAAAGATCAGACAACTTCAGTATAAAATTAGCACAATCCGGATGAATCAACGTTCGGGAAACACCGCCACCCGTGAAACCAAACCCGCCAGAAACAAAACGCCGGTTGACCTGCGCCGGTGGCATCTCTAATATTGCTTAAAAAATGAAATAGAATGAGCTTCCTGTATACTTTTTTACTATGGTTTGTGCTCCCTTCAGGATGGAAGCAACATACTTCATCCCGCCAGCCTGCCTGCTGTATTGTCAATCTGCGCTATTCCTTCGGCGATGCGTACCGGCTGGACTACGATACGATTGGAAGACTGGAGACTGTAACCCGGTTGCAGGGAAATTTCATCAACCGGTTCCTATACCGGGGAGATACTGTGATAGCAGAAAGCTTCATTGACGGGCTCGCAGATGAAAAAACGATCTACGTGATCAACCGGAACGGGCTGGTAACCTGGGCAAGAGAAGGAAAAACAGACGGCAGTACCTGGCATATCCGCATTTTCGAGTACGATGGCATGCAACTCCGTAAGGTTACCCATACCGACTATCTGGGTGCCGCATATACCTCCTACGAAGTATATACATGGCGTAACGGCAACCCCGTAAAGATCGCCTACTATGACGCCCGTAAAAAACCGGATGGGGTAAACACCTTTCAATATTACGAAGATCAGGCGTCGCGCCCGGGCGATTACTGGAGCGAAACCGCTTTGTTAACAGGCATGAGATCCCTGCAACCCAAAAACCTGCTGAAAAGCATCAGCGGGCCAGAAACAACACGGATCAGCTATGTCTTTGACAGCAAGGGAAAAATAACAGGCATGAAGGAGGCAGAGGACTGGGATACCCGTACATGCATGTATCAATACAAATGCAACTGATCCAATTAAAAAACTTAAAAAATAAATGTATGAAGATAGCACTCCAACCCGCAGAAGCAATCACTGATACCTGGGCCATTTACTACATTCCACCGAATGGCAAACCGGTGGCAGGCAAACTCACGGTCACCAATCAACGGTTGCTGTTCCTGCCACAACATGACGACCACTCATTTTCTTTATCCGTTTACAACCGCGAGGGTCTGCTGACATTTAATAAAATGGAGATACGAGAGGTGAATACCCAAAAGAACTTTCTTTCAAAAAAAGTGCTGGTAACCATGTCGGATCAATCTGTGCACACGTTCAATTATGGGGTGATGAGTATTGACAAATTAGTGGCCGCCATTCAAAACGACTAGCCAGCACATTTCCGTTATCTAAAAATATTTGATATGAAAACCGTTTCATTCCTTCTCTTTTTAAGCGTTGCTTTTTCAATGCCCGGTTATGCCCAGCTATTAAATAAGCTAAAGCAAAAAGCCGCATCGGCCGTTAATAAAGCGACAACTTCAAATCCACAGAGCTCGGGATCCGCCGCCACTGCAACCGGATCCGGCAGCTCAACAGCGCCCGTGCCGACATCCAATAACGCCGGAGCCACGGCCTCTTCATCCACATCAAACAACACCAAAATGGAATATCCCTTTATCGTATTACCGGATGTAAAGTTTTACTTTTCCACCCAACCGTTTACCAACAGCAATGCCGGGGCAAAAACAAGCTTTACCTCCGGGGATTTTATTTACGGAAGATTAGAACTTAGCGACAAAACCCTTTCCGAGGCATTCAAATTAGACGCACAGCCGGCCAAGGGTTTTCACTATCTGAATTATGGCATACTGATCACACCGAAAGGGAAAAGCCCAGACCAGCTCAATTACGATCAGACGATCAAATACACCGTTTATAACAGAAGCCGCCCGATTTTAATAAGGGAGGGGGAAGAAAAAAATACGGCGTTCAATTTCGATGTACTGCCGGAGCCCTCCAAAATATCCACGCTACAGGGAACCACGGAGCTGCCGGAGAAAATCAGCGAGCTCAAATTTGCGGCGGGGATGGATAACTATACCAGTGAGATCAATATTAGGCAATATTTTCCCGCCAACGGAACCTATGCTGTGCAGCTGGTGCTATGGAATTATTCCTTTGACGATTGGGGAAAACCGCTGGAAAGCGAAAAGAATATAATAGCGCTGGGTACGCTGGATTATCAATTCAGTGCAAAAGACGGTGCCACACTTATGGGCAATACAAAAAAGCGCTATGAAGCGCTTGAGATGAAAGAAATGATGAAAGCAAAGCTGAACAGGCTTCCGGACTGGTGGAACAAGCCCTTTACTTCCGGCGACGCCATGCTGAGCTCCGCAAGGCTTACCCCAATGATCAAATCTTATATCAGCCAGTGGGGGCTTACCTACATCAGCCACAAAATTTATCCTTACAGCGCCACCGGGTGGACAATTTATACAGACAGTCAAACCGGTTTCCCGGTATCGCGCAGGTCAAATGCGGAGATCTACCTGTTATATAAAGAAAAAGATGGCACCTGTCATATTGCTTCAGTTACCATTGATGAAAGCTACGCCGGCGGAGGCACTTACGGTTCCCCTTATCTAAAAGGATTGTGGAACGATACGTTTATTGAGTGCAGTGCTATAAAATAGTGTAACAGGGTTTAAAAATATATAAATAAAACAGCGCATGAAAAAGTACAACATCATCTTAAAAACAATCACCATATCCATATTTGTATTCAGCGCATCATGCGGCAGTAAGGATAACGATGTGCAAAAAGTGATTGACAAATATTGCGAACTGAATACAAAAGAGCACAACGCCGCCGGCGGCGCTGAAAAAGAGGCGGCATCAGCGGAAAAGAAAGCCTATGAGAAAGAAGTGGACAGCAAATATTTTAAAGACAACAAAACCTATCAACTCATTATGGACGGAATGAAAAAATGCGATGAAGCGCCTTCCAACAGCATGGAAACCGCAACACCTGCAAAAGCCGCAGCCGGCGAAAGCGATTTGCCGGCCATGTTGCCGTTGGCATACAGTGATGCCGCTACCGTTGCAAAGACCTATTGCGCATTGACCGATCAGGTTATTGCCGCCGCAAAAAACGGAACGGACGACGAGTTGAAGACAATTGTAGCCGCCAAAACAATGTTTGAGCACAATATGGAGGACAGTTACCAAAACAATGCGGAAAGAAGAGATTCCATCTTTAATTTAATAAAGCCATGCATGGAAAAAGAAGTACGATTTAAGCACAGCAACCAATGAGTTTAAAAAGGAATATAGGGGTTTTGCTGCGTTGCCTGGGGATCAACCTGCTGTTGCTGGCAGCCGCAGCAGTCCTGGATATTCTACTATCCGCATTGATGTTCCGGTCTTCTTCCCGCGCCCTTACGATTGTTTCCTTTGCCGTGGCAGGCGTGTTCTCGGCAGTCTGCTGCTTTGGTTCGGGAATGGAGCGCATTGCAAAGGGGCTGGAAGGCCGGGCTGCCCGGTACCTGATGATGGAAATAGCGGCTGTGGGCGCATTGCTGTTTCTGGTGTTGGCTCCATTAAGTGGATGGGACTATAACTGGCCTGTAAAATTTTTTGCCATAACGGAAACTGCAACGGCTGTGTTTTTGTGGAAAAACAAGTTCTACAGCAGTACGGACGCACCCGGCGGAAACGGCACCAATTAAACAAAAAAAGATAAATCTACTGACATGAAATTCTGTATTTTTCTTGCGGCAACCTTCTGCATCTTCAGTTTCACCGGTTGTAAAAAAGACGATTCCGGCAATAAGCCCGACTGCCGCATTATAAAAATCACTGAGCCATTGAGCAATACCGAAGTATTCAGTTACGATGCAAAAGGAAGAATACTGACTGTGGACTACGGCAGTTGGGCTACAAGCTTCCGATACGTTGGCGACTCGATCATAAAAGAAGGCACCTGGAAATCCGTATATGCCCTCAACAGCAATGGCCTGCTGGCCTTTGAAAGAAGGGAATACAACAACAGCGGCACGCAGTGGGAAAAAAGAACCTACGAATATGATGGAACAAAACTGAAACGATCAACCGTTAACAAATACTCCGGAAATAATATACGGACATACACCTGGAGCAATGGCAATATGATCACGGAGCAGATACAGGGGGCCGACTACAGCCAAAGCACATCGTATGAATATGATACCGGCAAACCTTACAGCCCGGGTGATTATTTCTCGTGGGATCTATTAGAAAACGGTGTAGAAACGATCCGCAATAAAAACCTGGTAAAGAAACGAACCAGCATATATATTGACAACAATCCCGGAAGTTCCACTCCCGGCGTTCCGGAAACGGAGATCAGCAACTATAATTACGCTTTTGACAGCAATGGAAAAATTATTTCCATGACCGTAACCGATCAAAACAACAGCAATCCATCTACTTATACTTACGAATACCATTGCAATTAAATCCCGTTAACATGACATCCGCATACTTTCTGCCCGTTCTTGCTTTTATCGCTGGACTCTCCGGTCCTGCAACGACTCCTGCCCCTTTACCGGGATGCCGGATCACCGGGATGACCAGCGATGCGGAAGACACCCTTCGCTTTTTATATGATGCCAAAGGCAGGGTACAACGCATCACCGGGCGGAATGGATATTTTACCCGCTTCGATTACTGCAGCAATACGATCGTTGCAACGGAAACCAGAAATGACTCTCTTTTGTATAAACGTGTAATGACATTGGGATGCAACGGAATGATGAGTAACCTGTTTGAGGAAACCTGGCACGGAGGGATCACCAGCTGGGCGTTCAGATCCTATACGTTCAGCGGAACGGCATTGACGGGGATCACGACCGTTCTTTCATCCGGCGCAGCGCCCATACAGGCTACACTTACCTGGAACAACGGCAATTTTATTTCTGAAACATCGAATGACGTGAAAAGGGAACTGGACAACGGCTACCGCTATGAATACTATACTGACAAGCTGGTGCAACCCGGAGACTACTGGTATATCAATCTATTGCCCACTTTGGGCAGGGGAGATAAACTGTACCGGAATAAAAATCTGCTTAAAAGCATCCGGTCTGAGAACGGCATCATAACGATCAGTTACCAGTTTGATAAAGATGGAAAAATTATTTCCATGACAAAAACAACCGGCAACAGCAGTAAAACATGGCATTACGAATACCAATGCGGCTGATCGCATGTAATGATAAAAACGTTCTTATGATAAAAAAGTACATACTGCTACTCATCCTGCTTTCCGCAGTATGCGCATGTAAAAAAAAGCATGCTGATACAGCAGATAACAATACCGCCTCCGGCGTTTATATAGCAGGCAATGAGCTGAACAGCGCCACCGATACCTATATTGCCAAGTACTGGAAAGACGGCAAAGCAACAGCCCTGACGAACGGTTCCTACAATGCCTTTGCCACTGCTATTGGCATATCGGACGCAGGCGATATTTACGTAGCAGGATACGAATTCGACAATACCCATTCTGTGGCCAAATACTGGAAGAATGGAACGTCCGTTTCATTGAACGAGGGCAACAGAAATGCGTATGCGTATGGTGTGGTGACCGACGGCCGGGATGTATATGTGGCAGGCCATGAGCAAAACAGTGTTAACGGCGCTTATATTGCAAAATACTGGAAGAACGGAACGCCGGTAGCCCTTACCAATGGCCAGAACAATGCTTATGCCAATGCCATCAAAATCGCAAACGGAACCGTTTATGTAGCGGGTAACGAAAAAAGCAACATTACCGGCAAAAGCGTCGCCAAATACTGGAAGAACGGAGCCGAAATTGTACTTACTGATGGTAACAGGGATGCCTATACCACCGACCTGGTTGTAGATGGTAATGATATTTATGTTACCGGTTATGAACAAGGGCTTACCTCCGGAGTATATGTGGCCAGGTATTGGAAGAACGGAACGCCTGTTTCCCTTACCAACCAGCAATACAATGGTTATGCAAACGGTATTGTGATCCGCAACAATACAATTTACATAGCCGGTTCCGAACGCAATCCCAGTACGGCCAATAATGTCCGATACTGGAAAAACGGGATTGACAATCCGGTTTCCGGCGCTCAAAAGACCACTTCCGCCGGCGCAATTGCCGTGCAGGGAAATGACGTGTACGTCGTAGGTGGCGAAGCAGGAACAAGCGTGGAAGCAATGGCAAGATGCTGGAAAAACGGCAGCCTTTTGTATTCCTTAAATACGGAAAGCTATTTCCGGGACATCCTGGTAAAATAAAAAAGCGTTTTGAACGGAGGATGGTCCGTGGGCCGCTTCCTGTGGAGTTTTATTCCGGGAGCCTGGTGCCGTTACCGGAATTTATTCCATCTCCGCCGGAATGATTTCGCAGAAGGGCGCCGGGCAGGGAACGTGGAAACGGCATTTAGGCAAAGAGGACCTCAGTTCCTTTGTTTCACACAACTAAAAACAACCACTATGAAGCTTAAATTACTCTTTTCGCTATTTATCCTGACATCGTTATTTGCCTGCCAGAAAAAAGATCTGGATGCACTACGCCGCGATCTGGATGAGCAAAAAGACCGCATTGCCCAATTGGAAGCCCTTTCGGGCACTCTGAATGCCGACGTAAAAGCCCTGCAGTTGCTTACAGCTGCATTGCAAAAGAATATCAGCGTAAAAAACTACACGGCTACTTCCACCGGCTACCTGCTCACCATGAGCGACGGCTGCAGCATTGAGCTGAAAAATGGCGTCAATGGCACAAACGGCACGAATGGCAGGGACGGTAAGGATGGCAGGGACGGCGCCAATGCCCCGCAAATAGGCGCAAAGCAGGATACCGATGGCCGGTATTACTGGACACTGGGCGGCAACTGGTTACTGCAAAACGGGCAAAAACTTCCGACCATGGGTATGGACGGCACCAACGGCACTGATGGAACCGATGGCGTCACACCGCTGCTGCAGGTAGATACCGGTACCAACCAATGGATGATCAGCTATGATCAGGGCATTAACTGGAATACAGTAAAAGACAGTAATGGCACCCCTGTTCCGGCCACAGGTCCACAGGGCCCTGAAGGACAGCCCGGTGCCACAGGCCCGCAAGGCCCCGAAGGCGTGTCCGGTTTTACCATCATCGAAACGGACGAAGCAATTGCAATTACCTATATGGGCGTCAGCTATACTTTTCCAAAAAGTGCCGCTTCCCCCGGACTTTATAAAATAGTGCTGGTTACAACAAAATCGTTAAGCGAATCATTAAATATCCTCGTAGATGCAGCGCCGGCCGACCGTTCGGGCGTATGGATCGACCTGAACAATGATGAAAAGCAGGATCCCGGGGAAAAAATAAATGAGTTCGGTGGAGACTTTATAGAACATTATCCACTGAATGTTACACAAACCATTACAATTTATGGAAAAATCACCCGCCTGGTTTGCGACGCCAACAAGCTCAGCCATCTGGATGTTTCCCAAAACAACGCCCTGACCAAACTGTCCTGCATAGGCAATCAGCTCACCAGCCTCGATGTTTCCAAGAATATCGCTTTAGATTACCTGTACTGCTACGCCAATCACCTCGGCAGCCTTGATGTTTCCAAGAATACAGCATTGATCCTGCTTGATTGCTCCACCAATCCCCTCGGCAATCTCGACGTTTCAAAAAACACGGCGTTAACCCTGCTCGGCTGCTCCTACAATCAACTCAGCAACCTCAATGTTTCTCAAAATACCGCTTTAACCCACCTGTCTTGCGCGGGCAATCAGCTTACCGGCCTCGATGTTTCAAAAAATATCGCTTTAACGACACTATATTGTTACACCAATAAGCTCAGTAGTCTTGATGTTTCCCAAAACACAGCTTTGGCCACTCTTGACTGTTCCGGCAATCAAATTAAAAATACGCAGATGACAGCACTCATCACCAGCCTGCCGGTAAGCACCACCGGTGCTACAGCCTACATTTTCGAAGATCTGGTCATCAACGGCAATACGATGCCCGCTGCATCCGAAATAGGCGCTGCCAATGCCAAGAACTGGACATTATATAAACGTGACAACTTCGGTGCCGCTATAGAGTTAACGCCCTGAACCCACGTCGTAAAGGCTCAGGTTACTGTGCGCGGCGGGTTATGAAAGCAAACGCCTGAGTCCCGGAATCAGGACCTTCAAACCCAACCGCTTTATTCACTCCCAAAAAAAGCAATATGAAAAAAGTAATACTATTTATGTTCGCAATAACCATTTCCGCCGCGACCAACGCGCAGTCGCCGCACAGATCAGTTGTACGGGATACGCACGATAAATATGCGAACCAGGAAGTAGTATATGCTGCTACCACCAAACTCCCCGAAGGAACCGAGTTTAAAAACAGAAATTATCAGGAAACGGGTTACCGAGGTCGCCCTACCTGCAAAATGATATACTACGTAACCACTTTTAAAATTATCAATTATGAAAAAAATAATGCTGACGGCAATCGCCGTATTTCTCTTTGCAATCGTTCATGCACAATTAAAAAGAAGCAAAGATTATTTAAAAGGAGGCACCGATACCACCTGGCATGATTTATCGGGGTCACTAAAACGTACAAAAACAATTACCGGCAACGCCAGGCTGCGTACTGAGCCTGGTAAATACACCCTTTACGCATCCTATAAAAACAGGAGGATAACAGGTTATTATGCTATGGATACAAAGGGACATAAAATTCCCGTAACGTATACTACAAAAGCTGCAGAATGCTTTGCATGTATTCAGGTTCCCGGCGGGATCAGTAAATGCTATAAAATTGATTGCAACGATCTGCCAGAAGGGAAAATAGAAAAAAACAATATAAGAACCGCACATTAAAACACCTCATTGTAATGCAGAACAAAAAATCCCAAACCGTGAAACCTGCTGTTCCAACAACGCATAGTGATCAAACATTTACAGGAACAAAATGAGCGGGTATGGAGAACAGAACTTTAACAGATCGATGGGTGCTCGTTTATAAGCGTGGCTTGGGGGGGCAGGTGTATGGGCGTTTTAGAAACCATCGGGATGACCTGTTTCGCCATTCTATTTGTAGGTTGTTTATTAATGGCGATCGCATCCATATCAGGGGTTCGCGGTTTACCGCTGCCCGCCTGGAACACGGCCAAAGAGGGTGCCTTTGCGAATACGGCCTTTCAGCTGTTTTCCCTCCTGGTCGCCGGCTGGCTGGCCTGCGACAGCGTCAGGCACCTGGTAAAGATCATTAAAGACATCTTCACCTGGAACCGCAAATATGAGGGTGTGTTAATCATCGTAGAGAAGAAGCGCTACAAAGGGTTTCGCATAAATTATCAAATGCTGGCGCTTGAATGCGCTGATGCAACATGGGAAATATCCCCCGGCTAAAGCGCGGGTATTTATTGCGGCCCGGGAAAAAAATACGGATCTTTTTTACCGGAGGGACAAGAACAATTAAAAAGTTATGGGTGTACGATTAACCTGCTGTTTCGGGCATCGTCCCGGGGCCCTATGCTATCCCCCCGCTGCCGGGCGGCTATAATCGACAAATGGAGCAAGCCTTAAAAAGAAAAATAAATTTTAGTAACTAAACGATCGCAATTATCTGTTATAATGGAAAAAGCAACGCAATCAAAATTGGTAGTACGAGATCTGAAAGTGCACTGCAGCGATGAATGGATGGCCGATGGCACTAAAAAATACCGGCGTGTATTTGACCGCTATGAACTTCGTTTTATTTATGTGGAGTTCTCTTTTTTCAACAAGCTGTTTGACGAAGAAGACTGGGAAATAAACCTTACCCTGGAATGTACTGTAAAAACCACCAACCCCATTAAGCTGTGCAGCCTGCCGCAAACCCGCAAAGTGAGCAAAACAGAAAACATTGTTTATATCCGCGAAAGCTGGGGTAGTCCCGTGCCCGGTGATTTTTGGAAGATGGGCGATTTTCGCTGGGATGTGATCATCGATAATACGGTGGCGGCCGAAACTGTTTTTCATGTAGAAGACCTGGGACCGGACGCGCTGGCCCGGAATGCATACCTGGCGGTTGAATCTGTAAAGTTATTTGAAAGCGAAGCCGACATAAAAGAAGGTGCCGGAAGAAAAAATTACAAGGTATTTAAAAGAGCCGAAACCCGCTATGTATGCGCAGAAGTGATATTCCGGAACCGGAGCGAAAAAGGGTTTTATGCCGAGCTGTTCTTTCATTACCTGGATAATGCCGGGCTCCTCAAAGGCAAATCATCAGAGCTGGTTTATGTAAAGCCGGGCACACCAGGCCAACCCTACACCGTTACCAGCGGATGGGGCAACAATACGCCCGGTATGTGGAACAGTCACGAATACAGCCTGGAAGTTTATTTTATGGAAACGCGGTTAGCCAGCCGGGCATTTCAGATGGGTGAGCAATGGGTGGAATGGAATGAAACCGATTCCGGTCAACCAGGCGCCGGGGCTGCAAAGCCGCCGCCGGCAATACAAAGCGATGGCACATTTCAGGAGCCGCAAACCATTTTACAGGAGCGCCTTGCCGAGCTCAATGCACTGACCGGTCTCGCAAATATTAAAATCGATGTAAATGAGATAGTAACACTGGTAAAATTTTACCGGGAAACCGGCAGGGACTTTCTCAATAAATTTTCGTTGCACTCCGTGTTTACCGGCAATCCGGGCACGGGCAAAACCACGGTGGCAAGGCTGCTTGCAAGCATTTACAATGCGCTGGGCATTTTAGAAAAAGGACACCTTGTAGAAGTGGACCGGGAAACGCTTGTGGCAGGCTTTATCGGACAAACGGCTATTAAAACAAAAGCGAAATTAGACGAAGCGCTGGGCGGTATTTTATTTATCGATGAGGCCTATTCACTGGCCGGAACAGAGCTTTCAGATAATGATTTTGGCAGCGAAGCCATTGCTACCATTCTGAAATACATGGAAGACAACCGTGGCAAAATCGGGATCATAGTAGCCGGATACCCACACAACATGCAGGCGTTTATAGAAAGCAATCCCGGCTTGCGCAGCCGCTTTGATAAATACTTTCCATTTATGGATTACACTCCTGAAGAACTGTGGAGCATTGCCCGATTAATGTTTGACAGCGAAAAAGTATCGCCGGATGAAGCCGCATCGCTGCACCTGAAAAATTATTTGAAGTGGTTGTTTGAGAACAGGGACGAAAATTTCGGCAATGCGCGAACTGTAAGGAACATCGCAGCTGAATGTGTAAAAAATCAAAACCTGCGATTGGCAGTAATACCTAAAGAAAGCCGCACTGCCGAAATGCTGAGCACTATTATTTTGGACGATGTAAAAGAGTTTGACATCAATGAACCGGATCGATGGGGCGAAGACAGGCGCCCCAACAGGATCGGGTTCAGGCAATCTGCCACTTAAAATCGAATCAGGACCATTTTAAATTTTAAACAAATGCAGGAATCTATTCATTATTTCTTGGACCATGCCACCGCAAAAGTCAGTTTAACCGTAACCGATGGGCAGTTCATTGTCGAAACACAGGGAAAGGGCGCTTTGGATAAGCCCAGGCATATTGATATCCTTTTATCAAACCTCGGGCACTTTTGCCTTGTGGCAACTGTCAAAGCCCAAAACCTAAGTAATTTTCGCAATGCGGGCGACTACTCTTATGATTCGGAATTTATTTTCTCGTACCGGGAGGGTCAGAAAATAAAAAACAAACGGGTCTTTGTAAACAGCCGGGACGTTTCTTTTGCCGAGGTGCTCAACGAGCTGGAAAGAAAACGGCCTGATGCCAGCCTGCTCCATCTTCCACCCGAACAAGCCCTCGAACAGATCGGGGCAGCCTCTGCAAAGAAAACCTTAGGCCTGTTCCTGATATTGCTGATCGGCATACCGGTCCTGATCGCCTTCGTTTTTATTATTCTTAAAATAATCCGTCCTTAAATGCCCAAACTCATTCTTGCCGTTATTGCACGCCTCCTTGCATCACCGTATATACGGGGCGCTCTACTATTGTTTATGATCGCAGGCAGTTACCTGGGCATCCGCAAATGGGCAGACCGGCGAACAGAAAGGGAGCAGGATACTGAAATTGTTCGTGAGGGCGAAGAGTACCTTGGCACCTGGGGCAACCGGTCAGACGCCGCCTTCATCATTTTCCGTTTACACCGGAACGGTGCATTCACATTCAGGATAAAGGAAGCTTCCCAAAAAGATACGGTCATCACCACCGGGCAATACGAATGGCTGCCGCTGAGGGATGCCCGCAGCATCAACGACTATCCGCGTATCATTGCCCGTGATGCCAGCGGAGATACGATCTTCAACTATTTTGTTGCCTACATTACACCCTACGATTCTAAAACAGACAAAACCGACCGCATGGAGTTATCGGTGAATGGAAAAGCGGATACAACGGGATATACATTTTTCAGATTGAATCAATAAAAACAGTCCATATGCAGCAACTGACCCAGTCCCTGTGCTTTCTCGCTTTAACCGGAATGATCGCCTGTGGCAACCCCACTTCAAAAAAAGGTATCGATCCGGAGGCATTGGACAGTGTACAAGCACAGCACAACAAAGAATTAGCAGCCGCCACCGCGAAGCGGAATACACTCAGGGCCGGAGAACTGATAGCACTGGCTGGCTGTAAAGATCTGAATTGTATTGAACAGTACATGAAAAATCTTTCACCCGATTTTATTTATCTTAGAAAAGGCGAATGGGCGGCACAGCAGCGTATCACCATTGCAGACACATCCGGCAACGAACTGACCCTGCCGGCATCCACTTTTTATGTAGATACCAACCCGCAGGCCAGCTGGCGGGCGGCGCACACCGTTCATACAAAAGAGCAGGGCGAACGCCTGTTGGACGAGTTTAAAAGCTTTGGCTTTCAACTGGCCGGCGAAGGCTATTATCTTGGCCTGAAAAGCAAGCAACAACAGTATATTTCTGGAAAATACCCCGGCATAAGCCTATACTTAACCGCCACCTTCCGTCCCTGGGGCCTCAAAGGCCTGTACGAAAACAATGTTACCTGGCCCTGCTATGTATTTGAAGCATATGAAGACCAGTAACGGCATCCTGCTTTAAGAGAAACGCCTGAACAGGCCTCCGGACCGAATCCGGCGGGACCACATCCCAAAAATGCTTCCACCGGGATCAGTATGCTATTCTGTTCCAGCTGCACCGCTTTTCTGATCCGTAAAGCCCCGGATCAGGGCACCCCGCCGTAGTTCGCATTTACGCGCCAACCCGGGAATAAAAATGTTATGCCTACACCCTGTTTATACACGCCATTTTATATCTATATTTGAACCAACGAATCATGAACTTTTCCTACCGTGTTCCATTATGCCTGCTGCTGCAGCTTGCCGCTTCAATATGCTCCGGGCAATATTATTTTAAACATTACCAGGTAGATGACGGGTTGGTCCATAATGCGGTAACCGCCGTTATACAGGATAGTAAAGGGTTGATATGGATCGGGACCCGTGGCGGCCTGAACCGCTTTGACGGGTACTCCTTCAAAACCTATAAAAACAATAAAGACAAATTCGGCAGCCTGGGAAACGATGTGATCAACAGCATCGTTGAAGATAAGAACCGGATGATCTGGATCGGCACCGGAAAAGGCCTTTTTAAATATGACCCATATAAAGAAGTGCTGATCCAACTGGAGGCCGCCCCGAAAGAATATACCAACAACCTTGTTATCGACAATGACAATAACCTGTGGTTTCTTACGCAATTTTCCCTGTACAAATACATACAGGCGGAGAACAGAGTTGAGGATCTAAAAACACCGGCGTCCTGCATTGCCCTGGATGCAAACAGGAACCTGTGGATGGGAGACGACGATGGCAATATTCATATTTACGATCCTCAGAAAAAGACCGGCACCCGGATAAGAATCGTTAATAAGAACCTGCCCGCAAATGCCCGGTCCATCAGCAAAATATATCCCATCCATAATAACCAGCTGCTGATAGGCTGCTTTAAGCAGGGGTTAAAAAGCTATGATACAAGAACCGGCATCGTCCGATCTTTACCCCTGGATACGCATGAAAATAGCGACATATTTGTCCGGGACATCGCCATGGGCAACAACGGGCAATACTGGATCGCTACCGAATCGGGGATTTATATTTACAACTTGGCCGCCAATACAGCCATCAACCTTAGGAAACGTACGGGCGACCCCTATGCCCTGGCGGATAATGCCGTCTATGCGATATGCAGGGACAGGCAGGGGGGCATGTGGGCCGGCACTTTTTTCGGAGGGTTGAATTATTACTCAAAAGACAATGCCCGGTTTGAAAAATACTATCCGTTGTCCGGTGTCAATTCCATTTCAGGAAATGCGGTGCGGGAGATCTGCTCTGATAACCGGGGCCATTTATGGATCGGTACCGAAGATGCAGGCATCAGTAAACTGAATTTGGAAACCGGGGTCTTTACAAACTATACGGCTACCGAAAAAAAAGGAAGCATTTCCTATCCCAATATACATGGCCTGCTGGCATGGGGAAACGAATTATTCATCGGTCCCTTTCTACAGGGCATGGAGATCATGGATATGCGCACCGGTTCGATTACCGACCGGTTCAAGCTCATCCGTGATCAAAACGGACCGGTAAGTGATTTTGTAATTTCGATCTACCGGACAAAAGACAACAAGCTGCTGGTAGGCACCGCGTATCGCAACGGCGGGCTATTTGAGTACAATACCAGACAAAAAACATTCAGACGGATTCACCAGATCCCTTTTAATACCTATGTTTATGATATTTTCGAAGATTCGGAGGGGAATATCTGGACGGGCAGTGTAAAGGAGGGCGCCTTTTACTACAACCCCAAAACCGGCCAGCATGGTAATTTACAGTTTGGCGATACCACCAAAGGCCGGACGATCAACGAATTTCCCGTGTACAATATTTTTGAGGACAGCAATCATGCTTTATGGTTTGCCACGATCGGCTGCGGGCTTATAAAACTAAGCGCCGACCGGAAGACCATGAAACGGTACACGACCGTAAACGGTTTGCCCAGCAATGTAGTATACAGCATCCTGGAGGACGGCTCCAAAAATTTATGGATCAGCTCGCTCAAGGGTCTTATCCGTTTAAACATCGCTACAGAAAAGATTGAAGTTTACACCCGGGCCAACGGACTGATGACGGACCAGTTCAATTATAATTCTGCTTATAAACATACCGATGGCAAAATGTATTTCGGCTCCGTTAAAGGAATGATCGCTTTTGATCCGGCTCTGTTTGATCAAAAGGAGCCCAGCCCGCCAACCTACATTACCGGTTTCCAGATCAATAATAAAGAAGTGGAGCCCAATGGAGATCACAGCCCACTTTCCAGGTCCATTTTATACACCGACACCGTTCTGTTGAAATACGATCAAAACAATTTCAGTATTGAGTTTGCGGCATTGAACTTTTCTGCCCCCGAAGCAACCCGGTACAAGTACCAGATGAAAGGCATCGATCAATCGTGGACCTATCTCAACACCAATCGCAACGCCTATTTTACCGATCTGGCACCAGGAAAGTATGAATTTATCGTACAGGCCGAAAGCAATACCGGAAGCTGGACAGGCAGGCAACGCCGGCTCTATATCCGGATCCTTCCCCCCTTCTGGAAAAGCAACGCAGCATACCTGTGCTACCTGTTGCTGCTGGCTACAGGAGTCTTTACCGCCACCCGCTTATACCGTCAATACCTGGAACGGAAAAACCTCCGGAAGCTGCAACTTTTTGAACACGAAAAGGAAAAAGAGATCTACCAGGCGAAGATCGAATTCTTTACCAATATCACCCATGAGATACAGACCCCGCTTACGCTGATTGCCGGGCCCATTGAGTGGCTGAGCAAAAAATTTGATAAGGACCCCGGCATAAGGAAAAGCCTGACGATCGCAGAAAAAAACACCCGGCGCCTGGTGGCATTAACCAGCCAGCTGCTCGACTTCCGGAAGACCGAGGCCAACCAGTTCAGTTTAAATTTTGTAAAAACAGATATTGTTGCGCTGATCGCTGACCTGGTAGCCGGTTTTAAAGAGCAGGCCACGGGCAACAGGATCCGGCTGAATGTGGAATTGCCGGAAAGCCCCTTTATGGCCTTTGTAGACAGGGAAGCCTTTATTAAAATATGTACCAACCTGGTATCGAACGCCGTTAAATATGCCGACACCCGGGCCACCGTGCGTATCGGAACGGTAACAGATGCCGATGCATACTTCACGATCTGTTTTGACAATGACGGCAAAGGCATTCCCGAAGAATTCAGGGGGCAGCTCTTTGAGCCCTTTTTCAGGGTGCGTGCCAACAATAAACCGGGAACCGGCATCGGGCTATCGCTTGCAAAATCGCTTACTGAGCTGCACAATGGAACGTTGCAACTGGTCTCCGGTGAGCAGGATTTAATTATTTTTGAGCTGCGGCTGCCCATACATCAGGAAATTGAATTTCAATTAAGCAGTTGGAAAAAGATAAAATAGCATGACAGAAAGCATTCTTATTATTGATGACAATGAAGATATCCTGGAGTTCTTATCTGTAATTTTAGGCGACACTTACAAGCTGCATCTTGCAGCCAACGGGGAAATTGCGCAGACTATTTTAGACAAAGAGATCATTCACCTGATCATTTCAGATATCATGATGCCCGGCATCGATGGATTTGAGCTTTGCAGCCTTATTAAGTCAAATGTCGAATACTGTCACATCCCCATCATTTTGCTAACGTCGAAAAACACATATAAGGCACATATCGAGGGGCTGGAGGTGGGAGCCGATGCCTATATTCAAAAGCCCTTTTCATCAGAATTATTGCAGGTGCAGATCGTCAACCTGCTCAGGAACCGGAGAAAAATAAAAGATCATTTTGCCAGCTCCCCCTTTGAGGATGTACGGGTAATGGCACATTCAAAGACGGATGAGGCTTTTTTGAAAAAACTGGACGAATACATCCAAAGCAATATTAAAGAGCCCAATATTGACATCGACATGCTTGCCGAGCATATGTTCATGAGCCGTACCACCCTTTATCGCAAGATCAAATCACTTTCATCATTGTCTCCCAAAGAACTCATTGATATCACCCGTCTGAAAAAGGCAGCCAGCCTGATCGCTGAAAAAGAATTCCTGTTATACGAGATCTCAAAAATGGTCGGCTATAGCTCACAAAGTCTTTTCAGCCGCAACTTTCAGAAGCATTTTAAAATGTCGCCTACGGAATATTTCAACTCTCTTCCAAAAGCATAAGCTCCTTTCGCATTGCGTCACTGATCAACCCGGGGATCATAAATGGCTACGCCCACCCTGCTGTCGGCGCAGCCGTAGTACAGGAACCATTTGCTTTTGAAATAAACGAGTCCTTCGATAAAGACGGTGCCCGCCGGGTACTGGCCGCTTTTTTCAAAAGGCTCGGTAGGGACAAAAAAAGGTTGATCCAGGCGGCCGATGACCCTGGCAGGGTCATCCAGGTCAAACAATACCTGCCCTGCCGCATACGTATTGGCCGTGTAGTTGGTATCCCTGCCGGCGCCTCCTTTATTTTTTCCATTGTACAAAACCAGGATGCCTTTATCCGTAACAATTGCAGGAGGTCCGCACTCCGTCAGGTCACTGTCAAAATACCCGCGCCGGGGCCTTACTACGAGTTCCAGTTTGCCGCTTTCATCCACGGCGGGCTTCCAGTTCACCAGGTCGTCCGAGGTGGCGATATTCATAAACCGTTCGCCCCAGTACATCATATACTTTCCTTTTATCTTAACAATTACCTGTTTGCCATTTTCTATTTTTGTAACGATGGAAGCCGATTTGCAGAACAGGTCTTTAAACCGGCCGTTATACGCTTTCAGGAACGCCGGGCCGTGTTTCGTCCAGTTTTTCAGATCTTTTGAAGTGGCCACTGCCAGGCGCGCTACTTTGCGGTTCCATTGCGTATAGAATAGCACATACAGCCCCTCTTCCGTAACCGCAATGCGCGGATCCTCGCAGCCGCCCGGCCATTCATATTCCTTTTGTGCATCTTCATCGGGATAAAAGACCGGTTCCGGCCCTCTCTTCATTTTAATACCATCCCTGCTTTCTGCGATCCCCAGGCGGGAAGTCCGCTTGCCGATCCCCTTCCCGGATTGGTCTTCCGCACGATACAGCACATACAGTTTCCCGTTCTTTACGGCCGCTGCCGGGTTGAACACGTCCCCGGCCTCCCAGGCCAGCTTTTTTTTACTCATCGGATCGAGGAATACGCTTTGCGTATCCGGGGAAAGGACAGGATTTACATGGGCCGGCCGTATAAACGGACCCAGGGCCCAATCCGGGAGCGGGTGCTGCGCTGTTGCAAAAAAGGCAACGGGAAGCGCAACGATAACCAACAGCAACCTTAAAACGATACCATTCATTTGTGTGTTCTTTGTTTTGTCCGCCTCAGCGGCGCGGTCCTTATTTGCCGGATGGAATGCCCATACATGCTCCCGTATCAGCGCCCATCGCAGGCATTCCATATGCGCTAAAATTTCACTTCTGTTTCACCGGTGTTCAAAGCAGCAACCGTGAACCGTTTTGCTCCGCTCCATAACTCCTTTGTTACTTCTATTGTGATGTTCCGCTCTTCACCCGCCAGCAGCGAAAAGAAATTATCAGAATAGAACGTTGCCGGCAACAGGGCACCATCCTTATCCATTAACCGGACCTGGGTAAAGAAGGCGATCTTACCGGATGTATTTCTTACACGAAGATCCAGAAATATTTTCCCGTTTACCACTCTTTTTTTTGCCTTGCCGCTCAGCGTTGCCGGGGGAAGCCGGTTTATGTCTGAAAAACCCGATACAGCGGGACCGGTCATCGTCCAGGCGCCTTTGTAGGTATCCCGCGACCGCCAGTAAAAGGCCTCGGCCACTTCCTTTCCCGCAGAAGATCGGAGCACCAGCTTAATAAAATGCACCTGTGTGAGGGCGTCATTAAAATCCAGCTTCAATGCATCTTTTACCAACCCGTCGGCCGGAATATTGATTTGCTTTGACCAGGCCCGTACCAGCGTTGAGTTAAAGTCGTATAATTTTGCTTCCACCGTATAACCGGGAAAAGCCTTCCGGTAATCATTATACACCGATACCGTATTCTTATAATAATCAAACTGGGGGTGCAAGGGGGCTAATCCGTTCTGCGCATAATAAAGCGCGGCGGTAGGACGCAGGTACCAGTCGTACATCCGGCTGGCCGTTTGTGGTAACGGGCTGTTGTGATACCAGAAAAGGAAACCGGAGGCGAACCGGTCGCCCCAGTAAAATTTATTGGCATTCCATACTTCACAAATGGCCCGGTAGTTCATTGCCCCAACCAGTTGTGCCTTTTGCGCATATTCTTCAATAGAGGCTGATCTTCCAAACTGGCTCACGGCTTCCCTGTATTTGGTATTCATATTGTGAAAGCCGTTGCCGTCCAGGTAATTCCATACAGAATCGTTGATGGGCCAAAGGTCTTTCCCAGGCATCATTTGACGCAATGATTCCACCAGCGGCAGGCAGGGAGTACCGTATTCGGGATTGAACCCGTCTACGCGGCTGCCCCTCTGAGACGCCGTGTTTTCAAAATACTGCATGGGATTCTCATATTTATAGGGACTGCCATCATGTATGCCGCAACATTCAGATTGCTCCTGGTAGCCGATCGTTGAATCCAGTTCATGGATCACGGCCTTTGTTCCGGGAAGCTCTTTGGACTCATTGGAGGCAACATAGTAGGCTACCGAAGGATGCGAACGGATGCGCCGGACCGTTGCCCGGAGATTTTGAAAATACAGCGCCGTGTCCTGGGGAAAACGGGTATCACCGGTAATCCAGAATTCATTCCATACCAGCAGCCCCAATTCATCACAAGCCTGGTAAAACGCATCCGACTCCGCTATTCCACCGGCCCAGAGACGCAGCAGGTTAAAGCCGGATTGCTTTGTATAGCGCAGTTCGGTCCTTGTCCTTTCTGCTGAGCCGCGCAGCATGGCCTCCGGTATCCAGTTGGTGCCCCTGATGAATACCGGATGTCCGTTCACTATAAACCTGCGGGACCGGTCCGGCGTATTCCGGTCGGTCCGGATCTGGCGTACACCAAAACGGGTGGTCAGCTCATGCGCCACCTCCCTTCCCTGCCGGAACTGCAACTTCAGGGAGTACCGATGCTGATCTCCCTTATAAAGCGGCCACCATAATTTAGGGTGCTTCATTTTAAGCTGGGGATAATTATCCGGGCGAAAAACGATCTGCCGGGTCTCTCCCGACTGCAGCTCCACATCGGTCCCAAAGCGGATGCTGGTACCCGCAATCACCCCCGTAAGTGTTCCTTTTTGCCGGGTGTCTGTTGTATTTTTCACCTCCACCGACACAGTTTGCAGGGAAAAGCTGGTATCCGGCAGAGGTAGCCGGGTTTGTACAAAAGGATCCTGCAACACCACATTTCCGGTAGTGTATAGCTCCACATCCCTCCAGATGCCGGTATTGCGGTCGCGGATGCCGTCCGGTGCGGTAAAATCCCATCCAACCGACATCAGCATGGTTACATTTTTACCGATCGTGCCGTCGCCGCCATTATTATTTTCACCGACGGCCCCGGTTCTTTTTTTACTATTTCGATATACGTCGCCCGGAACATCAACCGGCAATACATCCACCGCCAAAACGTTGTTGCCGGTCCTGTTTACAACACTGGTAATATCAAAATTCCCAGCCTCAAACATGCCGGCCATCGTGCCCAGCTTTTGCCCGTTCAGCCAAATGGCCGCCCGGTAGTTGATTCCATGCAGCTTTAGCCATAACCGCTTACCCTTTAGTGAAGGAGGAACTCGAAAGGTTGTCCTGAACCAGTAATGATAAAACTCCCTGCCGGCCTCCTGCAGATCCGGGATCAGGCGGCGTGAGCGGCGGTTATTATCTCCATAGTAAGGGTCCGGATATACGTTGTTATGAACCAAACTGTTCAAAACCGTTCCGGGCACGATCGCCGGCAGCCAGCCATCCGGCTGATACGCTACAGAAGAGACCACTTCCCCGGAAGCAGCCTGACTCGCTTTTTGCATATACCAGGCAGGTCCCGAACTTAAAAAAACGGACCGCACCGCAGAGGGGTTCATTTCATGCCCGGCCTGCTGCGCAGTTGCCTGCAGCCATTGCAGGGCAACAATTACCGTAAAGAATAACCGATTGGATCTTAACATAAAAACAGATACACGCTGAAACATCATAAATGCAATGATCACAGATACCTCAGCCTGTGGTTAATAATTTATTCAGATACCCGGGATAGCTTTCCCGGTCATTCGATCCGTCGCCCCTGGTGATACTGTCTCCAAAGCACACGATCTGTTCTGTGGGAAGGCCATTGCAGCGTATACAATCAAATACCGAAAGCGCCATGGTATTGTTTCCGCCGATACCCCTGTTGAGCGCAGGCAGCTTTGCCGGCCAGATTGTTGCCAGCTTCTTTACTTCCGGTGGCCCTGCCTTCGCCAGGGAGGTTCCGGCGACAAGCCCGGTAACACAGGCAACCCCTTTTTCCAGAAAGTACCTTCTTGAATGATCCATTGCTACAAATTTATTGTCGTTGGTCCACCGGCACAAACAATACCGCATCTGCTGCAATAGCACCGTGCGTATTTTGGTTCGACAGCTCAACATAGGCTTTCCGCCCTTTATTCAATATATATTCCCCAAGCGCGACCCATTCGCCTGAGGTTTGGCCGGCTGCTTTTACTTCTGCACTCCGGATGGTCTTCAATACCGGACGCTTTCCATCATATACTTTAATTTGCAGTACATCCGACGCATTGCGCAGTCCCGGATAATAAAAATAGATCTCGTAGCTGCCGGGCTTTTTGATGTCCGGCTCAAAACGGACACGGGCGGCCGGTGCGGTACGATTCAATAGAAAAGAAGGTCCATATCCTCCGGCACCTTTTCTTTCCCATTGCCCGGTAATGATCTGCGCATCCACATCATCTATAAGGATCTCAGCAGTGCTTCCATCAGCCAACGGATCCGCTCGCAGTTGTTGCTGCAGCGCCCCGACATTTACGATCTGCACACTTCTTTTTTCGTCAATTGCCATGGAAGCGGCCGTTGCTGCCGACTGCGCCAGCACCATAAACACCGGTTCCATACGTATGGAGCCATAGGCGATATGGCTGGCCGACAGGCAAACCGGAACCAGCAGATTCGTACACTCTTTCTTATTGGGCGTGATCGCCCGGTAAGAAACAGGATATGGCTGTACACCCTTTAGCTGTACATCGCCTTCGTTCTTTACCATGCCGTTGACTACGATCCTTTCTGTGTTGTGCGAATCCATGGTATAAGCGGCCATCCCGATCCCGTCTTCCACCACTTCTTTCGCCTGGCAATTGGCTTGCGTCATTACATAAGCGCCCTCCATTCTTCTTGCCTCACGCACATACAATTGCGGGGTCCAGTGCTGTGTTTCCGGGTATTCATCTTTTGGATATCCCCACTGCAACATTTGTTTTCTCAAATGCAATGGCATGCGCGGATCATTGCCGATAAAATACAGCAGTCCCTTCGTATAACCGACATGCTTTTGAAAGATGCGCTCCCTTGTGGCATAATCGCCATCCGGGTAATCGTAATTCATCCCGATCATATCCGTGGAAAAAGGGCCCTGGTTGTTGATATCGGTTTTACGGTTCGGCATCCGGTCCATCTTCAGGATCTGCCCAAGCTGCTTTACCGGCCGCACCGAAAGATAACGCAGCAGTAACCCGTATTTTGCCGAATCGTAATTTACAGGACGCCCGATGGGCAGCCGGTTTTCAGGGTCGTTACTCAGGCAGATCCTGAAATTGTACGCCTGTATCTTTTTGTCTCCCGAGCCGGCTTCCTTCAACGGTTCATTGCTGATGCCCCATAGCAGCCCGCTCTCCGGCCTGCCCGGGATCTTATAGGGATCCACCCCATCGGGGAACTGGTGCTTCTCTTTCAGCTGCACGCCATTAACCGTTTCTTTATATCGGTCATTGGATTCCCGCCCGGTAGTATAACTTACACCGGCCCCCGCCATCAGGTCTCCTTCATAAGAACAATCAATAAACTGTCTGGCGTTTACCTGCAATGAGCCTGCAGAGCCATCGGAGTTTTCCAGCAAGACCGACCGGATCACCGTTCCCGCTTTATCAACGCGGTTTAACCGTTTGCCGTATAATACCCGGCACCCGGCTCTTTTTATGTAGCCCAGAAAAACAGCATGCGCCACTTTGGGCTCAAATATCCACTGCTCAAATCTTCCATAGTGTTTCCCGATGCGCCGGTAAAAATCCCTGGCCAGGCCGGTAACCACATATTTATTGCCGATGTCCGTAAAACCCAGTCCCCCGGACGACAAGCCTCCCAGCCGATGTCCGGGCTCAATGAGCACTACTGTTTTTTTATGAAGCGCCGCTGTGTAAGCAGCAATCACACCTGCCGAAGTACCACCATACACGCAGATGTCCACATCAATACGATTGGCCCGCACCCATGCAGGGATGATGAGCGCCAAATAAATAAAAATATATTTCATACCGTTTTAAAAGTTTCCGCTGCAATCTTCCAATGGCATTCAACCGCTAAAACAGCTCCGTTGGAAAGCCCCCGCGTTGCAAGTTATGCGAATCAAGGGTTGAAAAGATCTTCTAAAAAACGTTTGATAATGCCCCTTCTATTCTAAAAATCTTGCGGCGGCTTTTTCTATCTTTCCATTTCATCACATGAACACACCGGAGACAATAAAATCTCAAAAAAAGCAATAATGAGCATACCGCCTCATGATGATCCTTTTGATGTCATTGGCAAATCCCCCTTTAGGTTCGGTTATTTATCCATAAGCGCGGCCGCACACCACAGGTAAGGCGCCTGTCCGTGAAGATCGCCTGCGTTGCGCGGACGGTTATGATAATGCTGCTTGTCATTCTTTTTGCCGGTACCGATGCAAACCTCGGTTACGTTATTCCGTTCATCAATATACGAAACCATGGCCATCCATGCTTTCCGCGCTGCTGGAGCGTATGCAGCAGCATCTAACCACCCCTGCTGAACGCCCCTGATAAATGCGTAGGTGAACATTGCTGTTCCGGAGGTTTCCGGCCAGAAATCCGCTTCATCGATCAGCTGGTTCCACATACCATTGGGCCGCTGATAGTTTTTCAGACTTTTCATCATCGCCAGGTACCCTTCCATAATGCGCGGCCGGTTTGGATGGTCTTGCGGAAGGTCGCGCAGCAGGTCCGCCATGCCCACAGCCATCCAGCCATCGCCCCTGCCCCAGTAGTAGGGCACATCCGGAGCGTGATAGAAAAGGCCGTTGGGGCGTTGCAATTCGTCCAAATAAAGCACCATTTCCTTTGCAGCCCGGTCCACATATTTACGGTCGCCGGTTACTTTATATGCTTCGTTCTGCACCACAGTGATCATATACATATCGTCGATCCACATACGTGTTTGCCAGGAGTACCCCTTATCCGCCCAGTCTTTTTCCTGGCGCTTTGCATTGCCGGGTAATGTCCACTGTGCATCCGCGTAGGCCAAGCCGATCTTCCGGTAACGCTCGTCTTTAGTTATCTGGTACAATTTTAAGGCAAGACTGCCAAACATATTGTAATCCACATGATTCATGGGCGGCAATAATACTTTTTCCCTTGTAAAGAACGGTTCGAACTTGTCTTGCAAGAGCCTCATGAGCTTCCGGTCTTTTGTTTTCAATGCATAGTCCAGAGCTCCGTTCCAGGAGCAGACTTCCGCATAATGAATATACTTTCCGGCATAGAGCTCATGCCTGCCGTCCACGAAATGATAGGCCAGGCGTTTGCCCACTTCTTTTGGCGCAAACTTTTTTGGAAAGCCGGCCAGGTGATTTTGCTGGGCGAACAAAAACTGAAAAGAGCAAACCGCCAGCAGCGATACAAATAGCTTTTTATACATGATACTGTTTTTTATGAATCCTGTTTAAATTTTAATGAACCCGGAGCAGCGGGTAAGGTGATTGCAAGTGGCCGGTTCATCAGCGGGCCTTACAGATCCGCTGCCGGTGCCCGCCTTTCCGGGGTCTAAAGCAACAGAATATTTTCTAAATACGTTATTCAACCTTTTGCCGAATCGTTCCAAATCATCCACCGCTGTTTCTCACAACGAAATCTGTATAAAAGCAATAAAGAAAGAATCAAACTGTATTGCTCCGGCAAAAACGCTTTTATTTCTGCTGATTTACGGGTGCCGCCAACACCGCATTGGCTTCTTTGCTCCAATGCATTACTTTCTGACCGTATAGGGCCTGGTTCGCCAGATCAACACATATGGCTGTTTTTGCCCCAGTATAAACATTGGAGTCCGGCAGCCGCCCGGACCTTACCGCTTTGTAAAAATCGATCAATGCATACCAGGTGCCGTCCTTTGTAGGCTCCGGCAGGATCGGAGCGCCCCCTTCTTTACTCCATACAATTTTTGACGCCCCCGTTACCCCATCGATCAGTTCATTTTCGGGAGCCGTATTTTTCTCCGGTAAAAAAACACCCCGGTCAGTCAACAGGGAAATCGTGCCTTTGGTACCCTTTATCTTAAACAGGTATCCGTCATGAGCATTGCCGCAGGTGGCTCCAAAATTACCGATGATGCCTTCTTCCGGGTAGCGGAACATGACCTGCACATTGTCAAAGGTTTCGCGACCGTCTTTAAAAATATCAATACCGCCCGTTGCCTGAATGGCTGTCGGGTGTGCATCGAAGATCCAATTGATAAAATCGATCTGGTGTGACAGCAGTTCGGCCACCAATCCTCCTGAATACGCTTTATACATCCGCCAGTTGATCCGGCGCTCCAGGGACGGGTCCGGCACCGGCCGCCGCCAGTTCCCGTTCCGGTCCCACCGGCAGTCTACCTGGTTTACCTTGCCCAGCCAGCCTTTATCTATGAATTCCTTTACCTTGTAATACAGTGGTGAATAGCGGTACTGGTGCCCGACCTGCAGCACCTGTCCCCGCCGCTGTTCAGATAATTTCACCAGCTTTAATGCCTGTGGTATATCAAAGGTCATCGTTTTTTCGAGGTACAGGTGCTTGCCCGCCTGCAAGCTGTCTGCAGCAACCGGATAATGCAAATAAAGCGGCACGGCGATCACAACCGCATCCACATTGCTGTCGTCCAGCAGTTTCCGGTAATCTTTATACGCACGGAAAGTACCGGTCCCTAGCATTTTACGGGCGCTCTCCAATCGAAAATCAAGTGTATCACATATTGCCGTGATGCTGAACTGATCCTTCAGTTCCCGGATCACGTGCATCATTCCCCTGCCTCTGTCGCCGCAACCGATGATCCCCACTTTTATAACGGACTTCCTATTGCCCCCAAAAACACCCGAGTCACCGATGAGGGTACCGCCCGCTAACAATCCTGCGCCTTTTAAAAAAGTTCTTCTTTTCATATGTCTCCGTCTTCCAATCACTCATCCTTAAGTCTGAACACAGATACCTCCGCCAACCCGGGCTGCCGCTGGCTGTCATAGCCGGACTTAGGCACCAGTTTAAAATAGCGGAACTGCTTGCGTTGCGGCAGATCGATGAATTGCCGCAGCAGGTTGACATCATTCAACGTGAACAGTCCCATGCTTTCCCAGGTAGCATTATCATTGCTAACGAAGATCTCCAGTTCTTTTATTTTACGGTCCCCGTCTTTCTGGGAAATGATAAATCCGTCCACAGTAGCCGTTGCTCCCATATCCACCGTAACCCAGTGATCGGGGTAATCTGTTGCCTGTGTGGAGTAGCGTGTGATCCAGATGGTACCCAGGTTGTCGTCAATAATTCCGGACGCCAGGCGGCCGTTAACGGGCTCCTCCGAGCTGACGCCGGCGATGGACCACTTCGTCTTGGAATGGATATACCGCCAAGGCTCGCCGGATGGCCGCTTTTGCGGTGTTGTCATACTTGTAGGAAGGCCAAAATTTGGCGACCCGTCCGGGTTCCAGGTAAAACGCTGTATGCGCGGGCTGCGACCTCCGGAAGCGCCCTGGTTGGCAACGGAGCGCGCATGATAGATGATCCAGTCTTCTTTACCGTCGGGCGATTTGAAGAAGCCGTTATGCCCGGGTCCGAACACGCCGCTTTCCGACCGCATAGAAAAAACCGGGTGCACTTTCTTCGACCAGTCACCCGGGTTCATGGGGTCGCCGCCATCCCGCAGCGTCAGCATCCCAAGGCAATAGCCGTCTGACCAGTAGCCGCTGCCCGAATATAAAAGGTATACGCGGCCCTGTGGGTTAATGAGCACTTGCGGCCCCTCATTGATGGCGTTGCCATTTTTTTCCCATGCGAAATTGGGTGTTGAGATCATTACCTTCTCACCGGAGATGGTCCAGGGATTGCTCATTGCCGCAATATAAATACTTTGCGGCGCCGCACCGGCATTACCTCCCGACCAGATCATATACCGCTGACCGTTGTACGTGAGTATGGTACCGTCTATAGCCCACATATCTGTGGGGTCTGCCAGTTTTCCTTTAAACTCCCAGGTACCTTCAACGGGAGTCGGCGACGTATTTTCCAGCACGTACATGCGGTGATTGGCGTTTTGCCCGTTGTCACCGGCAAAATAAAAATACCATTTGCCATCGATCTCATGCAGTTCGGGCGCCCAGATATTTTTGGAGTAAGGCATCCCTGCAGGAGGTGTCCATACATCATGCCTGCGCGCCGATGCCAGCTCGGATAAATTTTTAGTTTCCAGGATCACCAACCTGCTGCCCTGTGTATAGGTATAGTAATAGATGCCGTTTTTCTGCACCACCCAAGGGTCCGGGCCACCCGGCATAACGGGATTGCTAAATGTACTATCCAGGGTAAAATCCGACCATTCATCTTTAGGCACTTCGGGCTCTTCCGGCTTCTGGGGTATCGGATCATAATAAGGCGCTTCCTGCGATTTCCTGCAGGCACCTGTTAGTAATATACAACCGAGCATACATACAGTTACTATGGATCGTTTCATTTGTATGTTTTTATTGATTTTTATTTCAAAGGGACCCTGCACATTACCATTGTATTGCCTGGTCTTCATCCGGTATCAGCGTGTTCTTCAGCCGCGCCATGGTCATGGAGCCTTCGGCCCTGTACCGGATCGGTGTACCGGGCACGGTGCTGATATCGTCATATTTATATTTGAGATATACCGTGCAATATTGCGTCACCAGGTATTTCTTGGTGGCATCTACCACCTCCCGGATCTGATAGGTAGGCTGACCCAGCATTTCAAAATTGATGGCGCTGTTGGGTGCATACACATTCAATGCCCCAACCTTATTGCCGTTGGGCTCCGTAGTGGGTTCCTGGAACTCCATAACAATTTTATAATCCCCCCTCGCTTCCGATTTTTCCTCAAATACACCCGCATAGAAAAAAACGGATTTTTCATCTACCACCGATGCCGTTCTCGTACTTGCCACGAGCGGATTTTTGTTCTCACCGTCAAGATATACGTTCATTGCGGTGGAGGAGTAATTGCCGGAATAATCGTTGAACGGTTTTACATAAAGCAAGGCTTTGCGCCAGCCTTTACGGTAATTGGAAATATATCCCGGATCGTCCTTTATAGTAAGGGGCAACACCCAGCGCTCTACCAGGTCCAGGTTGTTGAACTTGAACTTTATTTTATAGTTTTCGGTATGCGCGCCTCTGGGAATATAACAGGTAGGTGAAGGCAACTCAAAAAACTGGCCGGGCAGCTGCTTAAAATACAGATCGGTGCGGTACTGATATTTTTCCCGGTTAAAAATATTCAGCGTATCATCGTCCACTTCTATTTTAACATTCAGATCCTGCTGGCTGGGTTGCGATCCGCTTACTATAAGGGGCAGGTTGTATACGACTTCCCCGTTCTTATTATACCGGAGGTACACCTCGGAAACCCCCTCACTGCCAAGCCGGGCTTTAAACGAAACCATCTGGGTGTACAACTCGCCTTCCCATTCATTGTTGCAGGCGCTGAAAACAAGTCCCAGCGCTACCATTGCGACATATATGCGTAAACTTTTCATAATAAATCAAACATTTTATAATTAATCAAAAGAAGGCCAGCCCGGCGCCTGGGTCATGCGCCTGTTTTTTTGCAGTTCGTCCCAGTCAATGGGCCAGAAATACATTTTTCTGGAAAATGTGGTCTGCAAAAGCGGCACCCGTACCGGTGTATAAAAATCTGCGGCCCGGTCCCGGGTCATGAACACGTTGTAGCCGTATATCTGCTCCGCCTCCTCTACAGGAGCGTCCTTCCAGCGCCGCAGGTCATAGTAACGCTGGTTTTCGCCCAGCAGCTCTATCTGGCGCTCACGTTTTATCTTTTTACGCAGCTCTTCTTTGCTGCCGTACACAGACATATCATGGTTGGGCACGCCTGCACGGATGCGCACCTGTCCAACGGCTTTTTTCATTTCATCGATGTTCCGGGATATGGCGTGGGTGCTGCTGCCATCCCAGGAGGGGATGCTGTAAGCGCTACCCAGTTCGTTGAGCGCCTCGGCATACATGAGCAGGATGTCTGCATAGCGTATAGTGATTTCCACCTTGGGAAAAATTTTGCCGCCATTACCGGTGGCATTGTCCTTGGGGTTTACGTATTTCATCATGCCGATGCCGGTGGGCAGCCAGCGGTCCCCATTGATCATACCTTCATTTTCGCCGCGATAATAAAAGATCTGCTGGTTGGTAACCGACTCGGCGTTGTTCACGGCGCTGGACATGGTCCAGAGCGCACCACTAAATGCTACCGAAGCATAAAAACGCGGCTCGCGGTTGGCGAATTCCTTCCATACATTTGGCAGCAGCGGTTTAAAATCGTCCACTTCGCCGGGCTGCACGAACATATCAGCGCCGTATTTGTTCCGTATCTCCTGCCGGTTAAACGGCGTGCCATCGTTCATAGCATAGGCATCGCATTGCTTCAGGGTAATGCCGTGGCAGTTGTAGCCGCCCCCTATCTGAGGCATCTGGTGCCTCGCCAGGGAAATGACGCCATGATCTTCGTCGGTCTGGTTCTCGCCCCGGGTAAAAATCATTTCGGGGTTTTCGGAAGCGTAAAGGTCTCCGTTGAATAATGCCCGGTAAGATTCAAAGGGATCCACATTGGCCCAGCCATCCGGGAAGTCCTTGTCGGAGTATTCGGGATTATACGGAGGGAAGATAGTGGCCGGATAGTCAACCGTTCCTTTAAACTTGGGGGCAGCGATGTACAGCCGGTACACATTCAGGTCCATAACATCCTTCGCTGCGGCCGCCGCTTTTGCCCATTTTTCCTCCTTATACTGCTGATCAATCAGAGCCCTGCCTTCATCATCGGTAAAATCGGCCATTTCCGTATTGCCGTTTGCCAGCGGACTGGCGGCAAACAGCAGCGCTTTGGCGCGCGTGGCCAGTGCCGCACCGCGCGTAGGACGGGCAACGTTGCGGTTATCCCGTTTTAGCGGGAGGTCCTTTGCCGCAAGGGCCATTTCATCCGCGATAAAGGTTGCCACCTCATCGTAGGTGTTACGGGGGTAGGACAGCTCGTCATAGTCGGCATCATAGTCTACCCCTTTATCGGGCATAATGGGTACAGGGCCGTATTTGCGCAGCAGGAGCCAGTACAGGTAGGCCCGTATGAACCGCGCCTGTGCTTTATAGTCTGCCACCTCTTTTTCTGTGAAGGTACTGCCATCGCCCATGCTGGCGAGCATTACCGAAGCCTGCCGGATACCGTCATAGGCCTGCGCCCAGGACCACCGGAGCCAGGTGTAGTCATATTCCCCGAACTTGAACTGCCGGTACTGCTGACCATTATTCCCCCCCGATTCATTGAAGAACATATCGTCGGAATAATTGGTGATCGTGTAGTTCCGGTGCCCGATCTCGAGGTTATAGTTCAGCAACCGGTTGTAGCAGGTGCCGAGCCACTGCTCCGTATAATCCTTGCTCCTGAAGATACGCTCCTCGCTCTGGCGGTCATCAAAATAATGCTCCACATCAAGATACTTGGAGCAGGAGCTGAAAAATGCGATTACACCGGTCAGTAATATACCTATTGTGATTTGTTTTTTATTCATGGCCTTTTAAATTATAGGTTTACAGTTAATCCAAGGGTGACTGTTTTCGCCAGCGGATACGCCTGGCCGTTTGTGCTGTTCATTTCAGGATCCCACATTTTAAATTTGGAAAACGTAAGCAGGTTGGTACCCAGGAAGTACAGGCGCATGGTTTTCACGCCCATCCTGTTGGTGAACGTTTTTGGAAACGTGTACCCGGCATCTACGGTTTTCAGCCGCATGTATGAGCTTTCGCGCAGCCAGTAGGTAGAAGCACGGTAGTTGTTCGCGCTTCCGGCGTAGCTCAGCCTGGGGTAAACGGCGTTCACATCTTCGTTCACACCCAGGATCCACCGGTTCGATTCAACGACATCGGTGAGGATATTGCCCCAGTCGCCCTCGCTAAAGGGATACACCGTGAAACCATTTATGAAGAAGGAGGACTTTCCGGCTCCCTGGAACAGCACACTGGCATCAAAACCTTTCCAGCTGGCGGACAATCCAAAACCATAAACCAGGTTCGGATACCGGGTAGCTCCTATGGGAACAATATCATTGTTATCAATGGTACCATCGCCGTTAATATCCTTGTATTTAATATCGCCGGGGGCGGTTCTTCCAAAGTTCTGGGTAGGACTGTTGCGGATATCCTCATAGTCTCTGAAAAGTCCCAGGGCCACAAGCCCCCTGTTCTGGTTTACCCGGTAGCCCGCGCGGGCGGTGTAAGGATAGTTGCTGTATTGCTCATCGGCCTCCAGTATTTCGTTACGGCTGTAGGTCATTGTGCTCCGCACGGTAAGATTCACTTTATGGATCCGTTGTGAAAACTTCAGTTGCCCGTCGAACCCCTGGGATAAGGTAGAGCCCACATTGGCGCGCGGGGCAGCATCCGGCAGGATGCCTACGCTCGGCGGCATATAATCCCGGGTCATGTAAATGCCGTCACGCTGCTCATGAAAATAATCGAGGGCACCGCCAAACTTATCGCCAAAAAAGGAAAAATCCAGGCCAAGATCATGCTTGGTGGCTACCTCCCAGGTGATGGAATTGGAGGCGATCACGCTGTATGCAAGACTGGAGTATGCGTTCCTGCTTTCGATATCGCCCCAGTTATAGCCCCGCTCCGTATCCGTTGCAAAGGAAGCAAGGTAAGGGAAGCGGATGGGCATATAATCGTTCCCCACCTTTCCAAAAGAATAGCGGATCTTGAACATATCCATCCATTTCAGGTGCTCCGTGATAAATTTTTCCTCGGCCACGTTCCAGGCGCCGGAAAGAGCGGGGAACAGGCCAAACTGGTGGCCCCGCGCAAAGTTTTCGGATCCATTATACCCGAAGTTTACGTCAAAGAAATAGCGCGACTGGTAGCCATAAGTGAACCGGCCTGCAAGGCGCTGGTTGCGGCGTTCGATGCCCTGCATGATGTCCTCGCCATAATTGGAAGTGTTCACCCTTTTTTCCTGGGTATATTGCAGCACCCCGCCTAATGTATGGCTTCTGATGCTTTTATTGTAGTGCAGCTCTCCCTGTATGGTTTCAAACCGGTCGCTGGTGGCGTCCGATCGCTGGGTAAGCAACTGCTCGGCGATCGTGCGTTTTAACCGCAGCTCCCCGGTGGATTCCCGTTGCCGTTCGGCGATCCAGCCTTCGGGCCATTTCATCCTGCGGATATAGTTCTTGTTATTGTTATCGTAACCAAACCGCCCCACAAAGCGAAGACCGTTGGTAATAAATTTCAGGTTTTGCTCAAGGGTCACGTTCGTCTGTATCTTATTCTCCCAGTTTTCGATATAGCCCTGCTGGGTAATGAGCACCCAGGGGTTTTGCTTTTCGGCGCCGCCACGTGAAGCCACTTTACCGTTTGAATATTTAATGGGAATGGAAATAGGATTTTGCCCCATCAGCGAAGCCCAGATCTCGCTGTACGTACCTCCCGGCAGGTTTTGCTTGCCTAAAGAACCGCTCACTCCAACTCTTACAAGCGTTGTTTTGGTAAGGTTCATGTCTACATTGGCGCGGTAATTCCATCTTTTATAATTGGCATTGGTATTATAGCTTTTCAGGTTTTCATCGGTTTCGTACATACCACCCTCGTTGATATAGCTGCCCGATACGAAATAGCGGGCCAGGGCGCCGCCGCCGTCAAAATTGAGCGAGGTACGTTGCGTAAAAGCACCGGGCTTCAGGAACATATCCATCCAGTTAATGTTGGGGAACAGGTCCGGATCCAGCTGGTTCCGGATCAGGGTCAGGTCCTCCTGTGTATAAAAAGCTTCTTCGTTGCGCGTGGTCCGCGCCTCGTTCATGAGGCTGGCATACGTGTACCCGTCTACAAAATCAGGTGTGAACGTGCGGGTATTGTAGGATGCCTCATACTTGCCATTGATGCTTACCCGGTCCCTTTTCCCTTTTTTGGTGGTAATGAGCACCACCCCGTTTGCCCCGCGGGAACCGTATATGGCCGTTGTGGAAGCATCTTTAAGCACGGTAAAGGTTTCAATATCTTCTATGTTTATTTCCGAAAGGCTCCGCTCAAAACCATCCACCATGATGAGGGCCGATGTGCCCGCGCCAAAGGTGGAGATGCCCCGGATCCAGAACTCGGAGGAGTTGCTGCCCGGCTGTCCGCTCGACTGCATGGCCAGCACCCCCGACACATTTCCCGCAAGCGCATTGGTAATGCTGGAAGTAGGCGTTTTAAGGGTAGAGAGGTCCACCGTGGTGATGGCGCCGGTTACCGTAGCTTTTTTCTGGGTACCCAATGCCGTAACGATGATCTCATCCATGGCTTTGTTCTCTGCCAGCTTGAGCACAACATCCAGCTTTAACCCGTCTTTTATTAAAACTTCCTGCGGCGTATAGCCGGTGAATGAAAAAACAAGCCACTGGTATTTATTGGCACGAACGCTGTATTCGCCTTTTTCGTTGGTGGTTACGCCCAGCCCGGGCTGGTCCTTGATGGTGATGGAAACACCTACCATCGGCTCCTGCTGTTCATTGATAACCGTACCGGTAACGGTGACGGGTACCTGGGTTGTGTCCTGTGCAAGAGAGCAGGCTGTAGCTCCAATGATCCCTATCAGTAAAAAAATAATTTTCTTCATGAATCTGTATTCAGTAACTGCCTGGTCGCTTCGCCGTAAGCCTGTTGTGCTTACTGCAAACAAAGCAATTGGTTAAAAAATGAGGATAAACAGGAACGCGGTTATTCCACTGTTATGGTACGGATGCGTTTGTTATCACGCTCCGCGATGTAAAAGATTTTATTGACCTCGTCATAAGCAATCCCGGTAGGATCAGCAAACCGGGCTTCCAGCCTTGGATCGCCATCGATATAGCCTTTCTTGCTGCCGTCTGGTGTAGGGCTGCCTTTGCCGGCAAACGTGGTCACCATCCCCGTGGGCGACAGAATGCGGATGCTCTGATTGTTCTGATCGCAGAAGTAAAGGTCATATTCATCCGCCTGCCCGGCATAAGCGGGGTTTTTGACGAACACACCCTGGTAGGCCCTGCCCATTCTGGCTGAAGTACCAATGGCGTCCACATCACCCGCAGCGCCGCCGGCAAAAATAATGGCCGGTTCCAACTCCCGCCGCTCCCAGTTATACATGCTCTTGTAAATGCGGCTATGTGCCATAATATAGGCATAATTGCCGGTGGGGTGAAAGAAGATCAGTGTGCTGAGATTGCCTCCTATGCTGAACAGTTTTTTCGGAACCATCTCTCCTGTTACCGGATCGGCAACAGCTTTCTTGATAATCGTTCCATTCATGCTGTTATAATACAAGTCATGATGTACGGGGTGCGGGGCGCAGCTGAAAGCACCAACATCGTAAAGGATCGGGTGCACGCGGCGGTAGTTTTCCGAACGCAGGGAGTAGGCAAGGGCCACCTTGTTTGGGGTAGACCGGTTCCCGTTATCGTTTGCAAGGAACAGCGTGTCCGTGTCCGGGCTAAGCATGGTGGTTTGCATCTTACCAAAGCCGGCCTGTCCGTTGGTAATAAGGGTGGATACGGTTTGTGCCGCCAGGTCTACCCTTCTTACCGCCTTATCCAGCTCCGTTACAAACAATGCATTGCTTCCGGGTTCGTAGGTGATCCAGGCCGGGTATTCGAACCGGGCTTCTTCAAAGGTGCCGTCTATAATCCCGGACTTTCCATCCTCATCTACATTGCCCACCAGCGTACCCACAGTGGTACTTTTGGTATAGGTGAACGGATCCGTGAACGTATGCTCCGCAGCAGGGTTGCCGTCTATGACCACCCGCACCTGACCGGTACTGGTCTGGCCCGGCACCCAACAGTAGATCTGCTTCCCATTGGCGCCGACGACTTTGAGCTCCCTGTCGCCGATATAAACATGAATTTTGGAAACATCGGTACCAAAATTGTCCCCGTAAATATAGAGGCGCGTTCTGATCGCACCTTTCTTCGGAGAAAAATCAGCAAATACCGTAGGTTTTCCCGGATCATAATTATTGTCCTTCCGGATCAGATCTTTGTCTTTACAGGCATAAAACAAACTGCCGAAAAACAGGAAAAAAATGAAAAAGCAATTAATTCTCTTTTGAAATTTCATAACGGCGTTATCTTGTGTTTACAAATTACTATATGGCAGAACTGATCTGTATCCGCAATCAATATTTTGGGATCTTTCTCTGATTCCGATAAACAGTTCTTCCTTCCAATAAGCGCTGAAATAAAACTTAGTTTACAAACAATACGTCTGAGCAAAAAGGCAAGCTATTTCAGTTAGCTTCATTATCACAACAAAGGAAATAAATACACCCGATATATTCTGTTCAACATTTTGTCGAATCGTTCCAAAATACAGGACCGCAGGCAACCATGCGATAAGGGCTATTGATTCTTCAAAACAAAGTTTTTAAAAAGTGCGGTTTCCCCGGCGGTTCCTTTTGAAACCAATCCCACACGTACGGCCCTGTCCCATGGAGGCAGGTAGGAGATATCCGCCGGCCGGTCATTCAAGATATTAAACCGCCTGCCATCTGTACTGTACAGAAAAGTAGCCTGCGTATTGTTCGTTACCCTCACTTTCAACACCAGCCGTAGAGGCATGCGGATCGTTTTTTCGGCAATCACTTCCGTTTTATCCTGCTTCAGTTGTATCAAACGAAGCTTGTTTTCATAAACAGTCGCCACCACCATATTCCTGTCGTCCCCGATCAGGGCAAGCCCGGCTTTTGAAGAAGACGCTTTTAGCAATGTTACCTGCGATTCATAATCGGGGGTCAAAACAGCCCGACCAATATAGGCGCCACAGGCAGCGGGCAGGGCATGCAATCTCAATGTATTTCCGGTAACCGTGTATTTCACATTCTGAAATATGCTCCAATGCCAGCTATCGGCCAATGTTTTCGTTGAAAAATCATCCCTGCTGCTCCCGGCTTTTACCGGGTCTGCATCTTCCCCTTTATTCAGGAAACGCGGCCACCCATCCGGCGTAAATTCAAATTCGTTCAACACGCCCTGCCGCCCGGCGTATATGCTGCTGCTCCTGCTGTAGGCATGATACAGAAAATAAAACCGGCCATCTTTTTCAACCGGTGTTCCGTGTCCCGGGCATTTCCATTCGTTGTTATCGGTAAGCACCGGGTTGCCGGGATATTTCTCCCAGGGACCAAAGAGATTTTTTGACCGGGCCACCCCTGTACCATAGCTACAGGTTCTTCCACAACATCCTGCACCGGCATAGAAGGCATAAAAATAATCCTTATGCCGCATTACAGACACCCCTTCGACCAGTCCCCGTTCCCAGGGTATATCCGCCCGGAAAAGTTCTCTTTTTTCACCAAGGAGGGATGTCCGGTCCTCGCTCATTTCCGCTATCCAGATCGGCGTCGGTTTCCCCACGCTATTTCCATCCTCTTTCCAGATCATATGCAGTTTACCATTTTCATCGCGGACAGCGAATGGATCAATCGACCCATCTTTCTGACACATTAACGGGCCAAGATCACGATACGGACCTTCGGGCCGGTCGGCAACAGCTGCAGCGATGCACAGGCCGCCCTCCTTTTTACCTGCCGTATAATAAACATACACTTTACCGTTGTCATAGGTAATTTCCGGAGCCCACATATAATAGCCGGCCCAGCCAGGCATTTTTGTAAACACATGCCCCGCAGCTTTCCAGTTTATGAGGTCTGTCGAACGATATAATGTAAACGCCGGGAACCAGTTTGAGGTGGTGCCTGCGGCCCAGTACTCATCGCCTATTTTAACCACCGAAGGATCGGGATGATCACCGGGCAGCACCAGTTGTTGTGCATTTGAATGAACCGTAAGAGTCAGTAAAAGGACCAATAATAACAAACGCTTAGCAAACATCGATACAACTAAATTGAATGATTTTCTAAATTAATAACACCGGGATCCAATGGAGTTGCGAAGAAAATAAATACCTGTTGAATATTTTGTTCAATCCTTTGTCGAATCATTCCAAAATGTTCAAAAACATACGATCCTTTTAACACAGGACAGAAGTTTTAAAAAGCCGCCCATGCCGGCTGCCGGGATCCGTGTCTTCAGGCACCCCATATGGCCGGCGGTACCGTCACCATCCGGACTTATACAGAATTGTTTTTTAATTTAAACTGACTGGATATATACTTTTCTATTTAGCCTTACTCCCCGCTCCCGCGTACCGGATATGCCGTTCAAAAAGATACCGTAGTCCTGAATTGCATGTCCGTTTAAAACAGGGCTTTGCCAAATGAAAGCAACTTTCCATTTTCGGTAACACCTTCGATTATAAGAAGGAAGCGTTTTGTAAAATCGGTATTGTAAAAATGGACAGGGATGAAATGAACCCGGTCAGAGGTTGCCGCTCTGGGGTTCCAGAATAGCGTGATCCTTCTGTCTGTCGGACCCCCCGGATTTTCGCCTGCATAAACCGGACTGTAAAACGTGCTTGCCTTTGTATAGCCTTCAACATATTCAATGTCATAATTTTCACTTGCCGCATTAAAATCCCGGCCTTTCCGGGTATAAATGGCAATTGAGGGGATCGGGCCTCTTCCACCAAGATCAATACCCTGTACAAGTTTGATCATGGCAACATCGTGCGGACTGACCGAGAATAGCTGCTGTTCATATGGGGGGAGGGCTTGAACCTCATTTATATAAATCGAAGGCAGTACAAATTCCCCATTCCTATCCCTTGCTTTTACATGGTATCCGCCTATGGAATCTATCCCGACCTTTATATCGGGGTAACGCGCCATCAAATAATCAAGAATATTTCCTTTGCGGGGTTTGAGATCCGTCAGATCATAGATTTCCCCGTAAAGATCCCGGAACTTTCCCGTAGCATAACGCTGCTCCAGCATTTGCAGGCGGTCCTTCATTTTAGCGCTGACCGTCACATTTTCAATATAATCTTTAGCACCAATGAAACGGTCCAATGCAGGACTGTCTGCATTATTAACAGAGTTCTCGACAGCTCTTACATGCGGAAACTTTATATCCAAAGAGCCTTCATTTGCAGGATCCAGAACCACGTCTATAAATCCTCCTTTTTTATCGGCAGGGCTAAACAAAAGTTTATTTCTTCCTGAAAGACCCAGTCCTTTCAGATCAAAAGCACCGGCGCTGTCTGTTTGAAACGATATCGTTTTTGTGCTGCTGTCCTCTTCAGATACCGCAATTAAATGAATGGGCTTATTTGCATATATTTTTTTGGTGGTTTTGTAAAATACGGTTCCCGACAAAATACCTTTTTCTTTCTTCACAGAAGTTCCACGCTTCCCATCATGTTCCCATTTTGAAATGCCCCAATGGCTTGTTAACATTACTAAATCCAGAAGCTCTTTAGCATTTTGATAACTTCCATCTAAATAGCTGCCGGCATCGTACACGCTGTTTTCCAGATAGCAGGTCAGCAGGTTGGCGGAGTAAATATTTTGCCGGTCTGTTCCAAACGCTCCGAAACCCGCATCGACGACGCTAACGGCAAACGTTCCTTTAACGGGTTCCTTTAAATCCAGGGACAGCAGGTTCTCTGCCCTGGGGTTACTGTTCAGCAGGGGGGTGGAAAGGCCGGCGGCGAGCCGGTACTCTTTGTTATCGATAAAACAAAGCCGTTCTGCCAGCAGCTGCGTATCCTTACTGTATATGCCCAGCCTCGCCACGCCGGAAGGGAAGCCCCCAATATCGATTGAAGCCCGATATGCAGCTGAATCTGTCTGAAGGTTTGCACGATGGAGGATCCCGCTTCCTCCCTGCAACACCATAAAAGCAGGTGTCAATACACCCGCTGATGATACCTGGATATTCAATAAAAGGCGGCTGCCATCATTGGACACCTTTAATACGATTCCTTTATCTGCGGCAACGGGCAATGGGTATTTATGAGCTGAAAAGCCACTGTCCATTACAGCAAAATAGGGCGCTCCGGCCTTCGGGTTGAGCATAAAAAAGCCCATTCCATTATGCACGCTCTTAAAATCAACGATCTTTTTCCCGGAAGCGTCAACGATCCTCCCGGAAATATCAAAAGGCACACCCGTTTCATCGGCAAATTTAAATGCAACTTTGTTTGTCGCTCCCGCTATCAGCCGCCCGCCTTCGGGATAAAAAACAAGCGCTTTGTCATAGACCGGGCTATCATTTTTTTTCTTAGTGCGGCTATATACTTTGATCAGCCTCGTAAACACAGCCTGATCCTCCTGTATAAGGTCTCCGGAATACGCCCGGATCCTGTATGTACCGGTGGATAGATCAAAGGGCAAAGCAAGCGATGCGGGGAATGCTCCTCTGAAAGGCAAAAAGGAATGCGTCGCAATGATTTTTCCTGCCCGGAGATCCAGCAATTCAAGCGTCATGCTCTGGGGTGTTACGCTTCTATGCTCCGTATTGGTGAAAAACCCCTTTGCCCGGATCGTATCCCCCGAAAGATAGGCATCCCGGTCTGTCTGCAGGTATAATCTTACAAAAGAATGGGGTAAGGCATTTGTAAGATCAGCTGTCTTAGGTTGCCCTTTCCCAGGACAGCAGATCAGAAGACCCAAAACCAACAATTCAAATTTCTTCATAAGCGCAGGCGTTATATTTTAGTAATCGTAAGGGAGGAGGTTTTTTATGGAGCTTGCAGCGTACCAATACCCCTGTGCCGTTAAAACGCTGGCCGGGGATGCGGCACCATTCGCAAAAACAAAGACACTGTTATTGTCCTTCAAAGAAAGGAGTGAATTCTGATAGCTGCCGTTGAGCTCCAATCCCTGGAGTAATGGAAACAGTCTGAGCTGGTCCGAAACCTCTTTTTTATAGGTCACTAACAGATAATCCTCAAAATACAATTCCTTGACCACTTCAAGATCCGTCACAAACACATCATCCACATGGAGCAGGCTGCTATCGCATTCGATAACCTGGTCCTTACCCTTCACATAAACACGATAGTAATATAAAGAACTGTCCGACGGCGATTTTCCAATTTGAAGGGTCTCTGCATGAAAATTCAGATCAAACTTCTGTTCTTTCATCAATTGTCTTACCCGGTCCCTTTCGGTATTCCGTCTTACTCTTGCCCGCCTCGCTTCAAAGTTATTTGACTGGAGGGTGTTACTGTAAAGTGATTTTAGAAAATGCGGAAGCGATCCCTGATAAACCGCGTCTCTTCTTTCCTTAAATTTAGTATCCCCCTTACCAATATCCTCAAACCGGGCATAGCCAAAATTGACAAAGGTCTTCTTCTCAAAATTTATGGTACAGTCTTCCATATCAAAATAGATCCTGTATCCCAACCAATGGTTCACAATCTCGATCGTCTTCTTCGACTGTGCTTTGAGGACCTCTTCGTTTGCGGAGACTTTCAAAGCAATATCGTCAAAATTCAGAATGGAGCAATCAGCTGTTTTGTCCCGGGGGCCGATAAAATAGTCGATAAACTTTTTCTTCCAGTACCTGGTGTTGGCAGGTTTATATTTTAAAGAGCGAACCGTAACCGCATCCAGATCAGCGCTTTTTATTGTCATTTTTACAGTAAGAAGCTGATCAGGTTGAATATCATTTGTTGGAAGGGCAATCGTTTTATATCCTACATTGGAAACAATAAGCAGCTGCGGCTGAGAGGGAGATGCTATCGTAAACAGACCTTTTGCATCCGTAACCGTACCTGATCGCGAACCGTTAAAATATACGCTGGCCGCCGCCACCGGTTTCCCGCTCAGGCTATCGATTACCGCCCCTTTAATCATACGCTGGGCGCCTGCGAAGTTCCAGCAGCAAAGAATGGCAACAAAAATCAGCATACTTTTCATAAAATATAGCTATGAAATGGATAGTCCCGGGATCGTTACATAAGCAATTTAAAAGAGGAGCGCTATCTTGGGTATTCCAATAGTTCTGTTTAATCTTTTAAAATAGCTGCCTCAATTTAATAAAATTAATTAAATTCATAATGCAATTATTACCACGTCTGGCATAAACGCATTGCTCAAAAGTTCATTGAGTTATGAGTCAATAAAAATGAAGCCGGTATTGATGGCTTTTATGCATCGCCGAAGCGAAGACCCTTAACAACAATGATTCCTGCACCTATACTACTATATCCCGGGAATCAACGGGTATTTCATTTTTAAAAAACCGATCGATTACGAGCGCTTATCAGGGCAGTATTTGACAGCTATATAAACCATAAAGGAGAAATGCAATAGCAGAACCCGGTGTAATTATTAAAACCGTGCGCGATCGTACGAAAATTGACCCTCATTTTATCTCATTACAGTATTGTTAAGTGTGTAGTTGGCTGGAAAAACTATGGTTATTAAATGCATAAGAACAAATCCCAATCTCCGGAGACAATCATACCGTTTGAGGATTCCCAGTGCCGGCGTTTAATGCTCAGCCTTGTTAACCGATGAAAAACATGGTAAAACAAGCCGAGCTAATCTTCGTATCTAAAAACTGTTTCTATATATTTCCAATAATCTTGAATTTTTCTTTTTGACTCTGGGGTATAGAAAATATAACTACCCAAAAAGCCTCTGTCTTTTTTGCAGGAAAAGACAAACCAATGAGACGAATTTATATCATGTATTCGTAAGCATTGGATAAAAAAATAAAATCATATCACAAAATAAGAAGACAAGGAACCATATCCATTTTGATTTAAATAAAAAGAATATTGTGGTTATCAAAAATAATGTAAATACAAATTGATAACTTACATAAACAGTTTTAGAGTTGTAAATAGACGCAGGACTAAAAAAGTCACTACCAAACGGGTAACCTCCAGGTCCCATGTAAACAGTAAATAGGTCAACCAAATTAAGAACGGTCAGAGCAATAATTGGGATACTTCCCAAGATATTAAGGAACATCTTTTTTTGTCTCATTTCCATTGTATGTTTTGAAAAAGATCTGCACCAGCCCATAAAAGCTGATGCAGCATTGAAATCTTAATACCCGAAGCTTGGTTTTCAACATGGAAAGACAGCCACTCCCTGTAGATATTTAGTAAGATGATTAAGCTGCTTCTTTAATTTAATTACATCACTGACAACATTGCATAGAAACGGCATGAATCCAAAGGATTTAGCCTATCTGAAATTCAAAGATATTTATGGGGCGTATCTGCATTTTATCAGGGCTAAGACAGAAAGGGAAACACGCAACGACCCCAAACTAATCCGTGCATACATCAATGAAGATATGTGGGCAATTATTGAAAAATGGGGAAATAAGAACAAAAGCCCGGATAACTTCCTGTTTCCTATAGTTGATAAGGACGCCGATCCTTTGCAGCAGCATATTCGAGTTAGATGGCTGTGCAAATTTATCTGCGATGGCGTGAAGAGGATATGCAAAGAATTTGGTATAGAAAAAGAGGTAAATAATATGGTGTGCCGCCATTCCTATGCCACTATTACCAAGCGATCCGGAGCAAGCACAGAATATGTACAGGAGGCTTTGGGCCACACGACCAAGACCACAACAGAAATTTATTTAGGAGACTATGAAGATGTTGTAAAGAAAGAGTTCTCTCGAAAATTGCTGGCTTTTAAGAATATCCCCAAACAAGATAATACCACTTTAAAAGCTGTCTAATGAAGTTTACTATGCATTCAGTGAGCCTCCGATGTTCAATTTTAATTATAATGGAATTTTTGTCATGAATTTTAGTGACAAAGTAGGTTGGCGCTAACTTTTAAGAATGTTTTAAAATGCTACCTGATATAAATAAATTCAATTTAAAGAATTGATTATGAACCGTCAAGTGTTTAAATATAAGGCGTGATGGAAAAAGAATCGCGATATTAATGTTTAAACATTAATATAAAATGCTATTAGAAAAAATGGATAGATTATCTAAAATTTTAATACCTTCACTTTGCTCTGTCGTATTTAAACTAAAACACAAAAGAATCATGCTAAAACTCCAACTGCTTAAGTTTATGAAAGTATCATGTCTCTCTTTTACAGCTCGCAGTGTTAAAAATGAAAAGTCAGCAAACCCGACAACTAAAATAACGCATTAACGTCAACAATGTCTACGGTATCGCCCGATCCAGATTTGAACGATTATGCTTATGGTTTAGACAGAAATTTTGCGTACAGCTATTATACAACTGTTTATTTAACTGCCGGCAAAAACATGTCGTTTACCAGTTGGGCCGGATCCTTACTACATATTATGGAAGTATTCAGTGCTGATAACCCCCAAAGTCAGAGCTGGTCTGCTCAATCATATGTGGTAAGTGGGTCACAAAGAGGATACATTGCTTTCACAGTACCCACCACAGGTTACTATTATGTAAAACTGCGTTCATATTGGTTAGCTGAAACAGGAATGGCAAGTCTTGTTGTTTATGCAGGATCCGGATCAACGCCGTCATACTATTATGATTGTCCTATTGCCGGTTTAGCAAATCTTTCTCACTACCATAACAATAATCAAGAACTCAATTATTTTACAGCTCATACCACCGGTGATCCAAGGATGTGGGTTGTTGACAACAGTGGATCCCCGGGCAGAGTTTGCGGGTATAACGACGATTACGGATACAATGGTGGAGATTTTTCCTGGAGCTTGAACTCAAGAATAAAGAAAAACTTTAACAGATCTATCCAGGGAGTAGTTGTTACTGCATTCAGTTCGTACAACCCAACGGGTACAACAGATATATATTCTGGGTGCAAGAATAGTAATATTCATACTTATCTTAATCCTGACAACACTTTAGGTTTTCCAAATTTAAAAGGCGATGATGCGATTATGAGTTCACCGGCAAGTACTGTTTATAACTGTACTGCGTGGACTGGGGGTTTTACATCTTTCTGGTTTTGGGGGTCTACTCCAAGTTATTATTACGGAAGCGGCTTTATTTGGAGTACCTGGGACGATTATTATGGAAATAATCCAGAGAGATACGTTGGTGCCAAAACTTATACTTCTGTCGGAGCAGACGCTAATAATGGCCTTATTGCAATGTGGGCTCAATCGAATGGAACTATTACACACGGATCTATTCGCAAACCGGGAAACGGAAATGCATATGGATATGATTGGGAAAGTAAGCCTGGACAATTAGCAAGGACATTTCACCCACGGGACGCTTTAGCTTCTACAAGTACTTATGGCTATGGCTCGATTGTACAGTACTATACAGAGGCAACGCCACTCTATGCAAGAAATTCATCGAATAATGGGCCAGGTGGAATATCTTTTGATGAATCGGTGGCTCGTGGGTTGACTGTAAATGAATCAATAGAATTGTCGAGCACGGAGACGATGTTAGTTGGTTCTCGAAAAGCTAAATTAAAAGAAGGCATAACCAAAATACAGTCGCTGTATGACAATTGGATGAATTTAATTAAGTCAGACAGGTATAAGATGATCAGTAACCCGTACATTTTTATTGAAACAAAGGAAGGGCGGCAATTATTGGCATATTCAAAAGGAAATATTGAAGAGGCGATTCTGTTCTTTACCTCAATTATTTTTGAAGATGACAAAAGTAAATCATTTGAGCAAAATATATCCTATTATATGTTCTGGCAGGTTGCAAAAGGCAAATACGGAAATATAATGGAGGATATTAAAGCGAACTGGAAAAATAACAAATACACAAAAGATGGAAGATACATTGCACCTTTACCCGAAACATTTACAAAAAAATACGTCAAAGAAATTTTAAAAAGATTGTAACTTATATCACATTAATCAAACAAAAATTGAGAATATGAAAATGTTATACTTTTTGGTGGGAATTCTGCTACTTATTTCCTGTAGCAAGGGCAATAAGGATAATGCCAGCCCAGGTAGTTTGAAAGCAAAGTTTGTTACAGCTCCCACTGCATCCAATCAACGGAGTGTTACTAACGATGGCGTCGTTGCAACGTTGAATATTAAATCATACAATGCAAAGACCGGAGAGGTTGTGTTTGACAAGAATCCAGCATTAGGAGAATGGGCAAACAATAAGTTAAAGCTGTCCGTATATAAAAGCGATTCTCCGTTATTTACACTGACTTTTTCCTCACCAACCTTTAGTTTTGTATACAACGAGCCTGTAATCTATTTTGCTGGCGGTAGCGAAAATAAATGGTATATTTTGGATGGGTACCCGCAGGGTATTGCAATAAATACTGTTTCGAGCGAACCGGTTCAGAATGGCTGGAGGGAGGAGCGAGACGAAAGCGTTAAAGCAGTTCAAGCTCAATGGAATACGTTTGTAAATACATTAAAAGAAGAGGGAAAATATTCTGAAAATTGATTGGTATTTAATAAATATTTTTTGCCGCACAAAATCTGTATTTCCCAGGATCGTTAGTCACTCACTCAATTGGCTGCCTTTAAATTGATTAAATTGTCTGAAAAGGTCAAAAAATAAAGATCGCTTTTTAGCGATCTTTATAACTGATTGAAAATCAAGTGCCCAGAACAGGAATCGAACCTGCACTCCGTTGCCGAAACAAGATTTTGAGTCTAGCGCGTCTACCAATTCCGCCATCTGGGCCTGTTGGGGGGTTTAATGTTAAACTTAGAACATTCAAACGTTGAACCATTCAAACGGGCTGCAATATTACAAAGTTTCAGCGGAAAACCGTATCTCGCGGTTACATATTTTTTTGCCGTTATGGCCAGGGTTACTTACAGCAGCTTTTCCTGGGAAGCAGCACCTTCCGGAGAATGGATAATATTTTATTCAGTACTTTCATGATCGCATCCATAAAATTACAATTAAATGGCCTTTTTGTTTCACCCAAAGACCGCTTTGTTATGAAACCGGTTAAAATCGGATTGATACGCGAAGGGAAGATCCCGCACGACAGCCGGGTAGCCCTTACCCCCGCGCAATGCAAATGGCTGCAGGCGCACCGGACGGGCCTCTCTTTTATCGTTCAACCCTCACCGGGGCGTTGCTATAAAGATGAAGAATACGACCGGGCCGGGATCCCCCTTAGTGAGGACCTGACTGCCTGCGATATCCTGTTGGGTATCAAAGAAGTGCCCGTAGGTGATCTCATCGATCATAAAACCTACCTTTTTTTCTCCCATACCAAAAAGAAACAACCCCAGAACCGGAAATTGCTGCAGGCCATCCTGGAAAAGAAGATCACCCTGATCGACTATGAATGCCTGGAGCACGAAGACGGAAAGCGGATCATCGGCTTTGGCTTCTTTGCGGGCATTGTGGGCGCTCATAACGGGCTGATGGCCTATGGCAACCGGACCGGACTTTTTCAGCTGGACCGGGTGTACAAACAAAAAAATTTTAAAGAGCTTATTCATACCTACTTCGGGCTAAAGCTGCCCAACCTCAAAATAGCCATTACCGGGAGCGGCAGGGTTGCGCACGGGCTGCTGGAGATCATGAATCTGATGGGCGTGCATGAAGTGGAACCTGACGAATACCTGGAGCGGCGTTTTAATTATCCCGTATATACGCAGTTAAAGGGTCATGATCTTTACGAACAACCGGGCACCGGCGCCTATAACCGGTTGAATTTTCACGAACATCCCCAACGCTACGAAAGCAGATTTGGTTCTTATACCCGCCAGACAGATATTTTGCTGAACGGCGTTTATTGGTATGAAGGGGTACCCCGTCTCTTTGAAATGGACGACATCAGCCGGAACGACTTCATTATTGAAACCATTGCGGATGTCTCCGACGACGAAAACGGGTCTGTACCCATCAACAAACAGACGCAAACGATCGATGACCCCGTTTATGGCATTGACCGGGCAACAAAAGAAGTAACCGCGCCCTATCAAAAGAACTCGATCGATATCATGGCTGTGGGCAACCTGCCCAATGAATTGCCCCGGGATGCCAGCCGTTACTTCGGTGAACAACTGATCAAGTTTGTACTGGACGATCTGCTGAACGCGGGAAGCGAGATACTGACAAGGGCAACCATTGCCCGGAACGGGGCGCTGGGGAAGGAATATGCCTACCTGCAGGACTATGCCGGGCAAAATAATGTGTAACCCTGCCTCTGCCGGTAAGCCCGCATACTTTTGAGAAGCACCAGGCAATATCGTGCTCCTCTATAATGAAGATCTGTTGTATCGCTGAATTTGAGAATATACGCCTGAAGAAGCAGCCCTGCCTTCAGGGAAAGGAGCCCGCGACCTGCTCCGTTCAGCAGAATGAAAAAATAAAAACAGCAAGCCGGTACCTAAAAACGGGAATATTACATACAACAGCATACTTGCTCCCTCCGGCTTACGGAGTTATCGTTAGCAGATACTCCTTACGGGCATAGGGCGAAAGCGCCTTCAGCCGTTGGGCGATGATCCGGTTCCATTCCTCCTGCTTATCCTGGTTGCGCCCATGATCGGTTTCTATATCATACCAGCGCTGGAACGCATCCAGTTCCGCAAATAACCGCCGCCCTGCTTCTGTGATCTTTGCGGTAGCTATCCTTCGAAGCGACTGTGTCTTTAAATACCGGGAAAGCTCCCTCGCATAGATCTCAGAGATATCAAAATGACGCTGCTCATGGTTGAGCAGGTAAGCAATGTTGGACGCGGACTCTTTCAGTACCTTGTGGGCGAGGTATGAATTTGAGGGATCCATATGTGCGTAAACGCTGACCAGGGTCTTGCCTTTATTTTTTCCGGAGCCGATCCGCCTCATCGTATAGACAAAGCCTGTCCGGGTCACCGACATATTCTGCTCCAGCCTTGCCGGTTCTTTTTCTCCTTTTGCCAGGATCTGAAAATCGGACAACTGCAGCACCCGCGATGCCGTCCACCGGATCTTGGATGTCTGCGCAATTGCCAAATGTATCCAAAACAACCCAGCAACCAGCAGCAATACTTTCATAACCTTAAAATACAAAATCCCGCCGCGCCATATTCCAACGCAAACCAACAGACAGCCACTTGGTGGTATTATCCGGTATGTCGGCTACCTGGTACTTGCGGTACATACCGGTAACATCAAAGAACAGGTTCTGTAAGATCTCATAAGAAACCATCAGTGACCCGAGCATGGCCTTGTTACTGACCCCTCCTCCTATAAAATAACCATCGTCGCTCAAACGGCCGTCGCTATAGTTCCGGAAAAGATCACCACCATAACTGGGGGAAGTCCATGCCGTATTATAGTTGGTTGTATCCAATCCCTTGTTGTAGAGTATCAGCATAGCCTTCAGATACAGGCGCGGCAAGGGCTGATAATGGGCGATGCCGACAAACTCTTTAAAATTGGCTCCCAGCGGGTGCGCCAGCGGCTGATTGTAATGCAGGAAGTTGTTTTGTGCCCATTTATCCGTATAGGTAAACGGCCGTATAAAATTACCTTCCACCTGCAGGTCCAGGTTTTTAACGGTAAAGGCGTCTATATATTTCGCGCCTACCTGGTACCCGAATTTATTGACCCAGGGGCCGCCGGAGCTGAACACTTTGCTTACCACAAATTCATTAATCAGCCACTGGCCATAGGCCTGGAAATATTTTGCAAAATTAGCCTTAAAATCAAGGCCGATGCTGGATTTGGCGCTGTTGCCGGTATAGGAGGAATACGCCCGGTTAAACATCGAAGGATTGAGATAGCCCACCTGTAATCCCCCATTCTTTTTACTGTTATACATAGTGCTTTCAAAAAAGCCCAGCTTCAACCAGTTGGTAGGCTGCCAGGTGAGGTAATGGAACATCATATAGTTGCGCGGGCGGGTGGAGTCTCTTCCAAAATAAGCATTATCAAAAGGAGCGATCGTTTGCGCTGCCACCGATGTCAACTGCAATTTTCCGGCCTGCACACCCAGCTTCAGGAAGGGGTACGGGGCGCTGAAATCACTGATGAATGTGGTGCGGTAACCATCTCCGATAAAAAATTTATCATGGGCGATCTGGAAGTCGATGTACTTTCCTGCATGAAACGTAACGCCTCCGCGCACATCCCAGTAATCGAACCCGTCGTCTTTAAAGGTTTTGTAATATCCCCGACCGGGCACGCTTACATGCGCCTTATTGTAATCCTGCACATACAACGGGTCCCGCTCCTGGTTCTCTGAAAAATACAGATAGTAGCCTACCCGCTGATCGATCTGCCCGCGAAAACGGACCCCTCTCGTATTTACAAAGGTTTTGGTGCCCGTAGCTTTTCCCAGCTCAAAGTTGATCACGGGGTCAATGATCAGGCTATATTGGTCGCGTTTATCAATGGAATATAAGTGCGCCGGGTTTTTAAAAAAAGCGCCGAGAATGGGTTTTCTCCGGAAGGAATCCGCGTGGTTGACGGTCCAGTCGGAGTTATTCATCATCATGCTCCGGATATTGTACCGGTCCACGGACGTGAGCACTCCTTCCAATGCCCCGGCCTTATCCAGGGAATCGATCCGTTCCACCCGTTCGGTAGCGCGCTTGCGCCCGTAGGGTTTTACGGTCGTAAACTGCAATACAGAATCTCCCCGCAGCTTTATATCCAGCCGGTTGATCAACCGGTTCTGTTTGTCGCTCAGCTCAATATTATCGGTTTGTGCACTGCTATACAGGGGCAGCACGATCAAAGCGAGCTTCAGGAAATTTTTGATTTGCATAGATGTAAAATAAAGGTTTAATGATTTTCTTCCCCCGGCCTAACCGTAGCAAAGATAAGACCATCCCCAAGTTTATTGTAGCAGGATTCCTGCCAATTGATTAATTTCGAACGATTTTAGCGTATTTTACCAATCATATTGTTGCACTCAATAACAAAAACCATGCAAACATTCCTGATCCGGAACATAAACATCGTAAATGAAGGCAGAACGCAAACCGGTGATGTACTGCTCCGCGGGGAACGGATCGAAAAAATAGCCGGTACCATCGAAGCAAAAGACCGCATCACCGAGATCAACGGAGAAGGCAAATACCTTTTGCCCGGCGCGATCGATGACCAGGTGCATTTCCGGGAACCGGGGCTTACCCATAAGGCTACGATCTATACAGAAAGCAAAGCGGCCATAGCGGGTGGCGTTACCAGCTTTATGGAAATGCCCAATACCCTACCGCCTGCCTTTACACTGGAACTGCTGGAGGACAAATATGAAACGGCACGGAAAACGTCCCTGGCCAACTACTCTTTTTTTATGGGCACAAACAACCAGAATGCAGCCGACGCGCTGACAGCCAATGCCCATAAAGACCGTATTTGCGGCATTAAAGCCTTTATGGGATCCAGCACCGGCAACCTGCTGGTAGACAATCCGCTGGTACTGGAAAAGTTGTTTGGAGAAAGCGAGCTGCTCATTGCCACCCACTGCGAGGATGAGCGGATCATTAAAGCCAATCTTCAAAAGGCGCTTGACTCCGGAAAAGAATTAACCGCAGCGGATCACCCCCTGATCCGGAACGAAGAAGCCTGTTTTGAATCCTCCTTCTACGCGGTGCAGCTTGCCAAAAAGCACGGCTCTCGCTTGCACATCCTGCACATCAGCACGGAAAAAGAACTGCAGTTGTTTACCAATATGCTTCCGCTGAAAGACAAGCGGATCACGGCCGAAGTATGTGTGCACCACCTGCATTTTACGGCGGATGACTACGCCGTTCAGGGCAACCTGATCAAATGCAATCCCGCAATTAAAGCGCCCCACAACCGGGAAGCACTGTGGAAAGCATTGCTGGACGACCGGCTGGACCTGATCGCCACCGATCATGCACCGCATACCCTTGCGGAAAAACAGCAGCCCTACCTGAAAGCACATGCCGGTGTGCCCCTGGTACAACACTCGCTGCCGCTGATGCTTCATTATGTAAAACAGGGAAAACTTTCTATTGAGAAGGTTGCGGAAAAAATGAGCCATGCCGTAGCCGACTGCTTCCAGATCAAAGACCGCGGTTATATCCGGGAAGGCTACCAGGCCGACCTGGTGATTGCAGATATGAATGCTCCCTTTGCCGCAACAAAGGAAAACATCCTGTATAAATGCGGCTGGAGCCCCTTTGAGAACGTAGATGGCCGGGGCACTCCTTTTGCCTTTCCCGCAAGCATCACCCATACCTTCGTCAACGGGAATCTGATTTATGGAAAGGGACAGTGGAATGAGTCTGTAAAAGGACAACGGCTGTTATTTGACCGGTAAAACGAGCTAACACGCAGTACGATAAGGGTTTGAGACAATCGGATAATTTTCGACCGGCCCGGTGACTTGAAATTTTAAACGTTGAACAGGGAACCCTAAACAAGAAACATGCAGATCGATCACATCTCTTTTAACGACATCGCTATTTTTCACCCGGAAGAGGACTATTCCATTTTTCACAAACTCAACTTTACCCGCACATTTGGCGGAAGGGAATGGCTGCGGCATTTCTTTTCCAATCCCTTTAGCGATGTTGAAAAGATCCGGGGCACACAAACCATTCTCCGGAAGCTGATCCTGCATGTAGACGAGTGGCCGGAAGACATCACCAATGGCACCATCCTGGTAATGGACCGGTTCCTCGACTACGCGCTGGACAGGGTAAGCAACCGGCCAAACGCGCTGGATGCGGCCATTTACCGGGTGCTGCATCATGCCGATTATTCGATGGTGCGCTTTTCGATCAATCATTTTGCCGATTTTTTCAGAAGCATCCGGCAGATCGCAAACCTGTTGAAAGAAGTGGAATTGCCGGCAGGGTTCAGCATATATATTGAGCGGATCGGCCAGCTGTTAAAGATCGAAGCATTTAACCAACTATCCGAGTCAGAGAAGGACCAATCCTTCCCCATGAGCCGGAACCTGTATTTTGCAGGTCAGCTCCGGGAAGCACACAAACATGCCATACAGGAGCTGATGGACATCTACAGCCGCCTGGATGCCTGGTACTCCATGGCCATGGCCGTTAAACACTACGACCTCGCCTTCCCGGAATTTACAGAGCAGCCCACACCAGTAATAGAGGCCGAAGGGCTTTACCATATCTTATTGCAGGAACCTGTGCCCTACGAGCTGAAGATCAACCAGGAAAATAATTTCCTGTTCCTTACCGGAGCCAATATGGCCGGAAAAAGCACCCTGATCAAATCGGTGGGCGCCGCCGTCTTCCTGGCCCATATCGGCATGGGCGTGCCCGCGCGCTCCATGAAGCTGACGATGTTTGAGGGCCTCATCAGCAACATCAATGTGGTGGACAACATTGTTAAAGGCGAAAGTTTTTTCTTCAATGAAGTACAGCGCATCCGGAATACGGTTGAAAAAGTGAGCAACGGACAAAAATGGCTGGTGCTGATCGATGAGCTGTTCAAGGGCACCAACGTGCAGGATGCCATGCGCTGCTCGCTGGCGGTGATTCAGGGGCTGCTGAAGGTAAAAAGCTCACTGTTCATCCTCTCCACCCATTTGTATGAGATCGGTGAAGAGTTAGCGCCTATGCCCTCGATTGCATTTAAACATTTTGAAACCAAGATCGAAGGGGATACGCTATCCTTCAGCTATCAACTAAAGGATGGCATCAGCAAGGACCGCCTGGGCTATTTTATTTTGAAAAAAGAAAAAGTTGTGGAAATGCTGGAACGGTTGTAACACAGCCGTTATCATAACATACGGGCAAGCCCGATCCCGATCACGATACTCCGGTTGGTAATAAAGGGGGAGGTTCCACCCATTAAAACATGTTTTTGCGAAAGCCCGTGACAATAGCTTCCAAAGCCCGAAATAACGAACCGGTCATTAAGACAATGCTGCGCCCCCAGCCTGGTAAACAGCCCCAGGTCAGTTTCATTGGTAACCGTGGTATTCTCTTTGGAGCTTTTTTTATCATCGTGAACGGACCAGCTTTGCCCGCCCATGAAAAAGCCCCACTCCACACCGGCGTCTGCAAAGGGCTTTATTTTTCGTGCCCGGCAGAATAGGAACCTGGCGAATAATGGAACTTTTACATAGTACGCATTCTCAATTGCGCGCGTGTCCAATCGATCGCATCTTTTAGAAACTCCCTCCCCGCTAAACGTGGCTCCGACGCCAAAACCAACAAGGCTGCCGCCCATCTTCACCAGGTTCACTCCGCCTTTATAATGTGGGTGCCATAGGGTATGTCCGCGATAATTACTGTACCAGCTATGGCCCCCCGCAGCCTGTGCTTCGGCATACCAGTTCTTTAATACCTGGGTGTTCCCCTTTACAGGAAAAAATAGCAGCAGGATCAGGCAGGCTTTTCTCACAATAAGCTTTTCTTATATAACGTCCCCTGTATGACAAACGCAACAATAAAAAAGAAATATTGTACTATATTGAGTATTATTTTTTATTCTATAGAGCCATGACATACCCCAAAGTAATCGACAGAATTCAGTCTTCCCTTATCGACCTCGGACTGCTGGTACTGCTTATGTTTGCTGCTGCCATGATCCTCGACCGCTATGAGCAGGTGCCCGACGCCGTTAAGATCGGCATTTTTATCTTCCTGATCATCTACGAGCCCCTGTTAATCGCGCTGGGCTGCACCCTGGGAAATTATATAAAGGGGATCCGGGTGCGACAAAGCACCGATCCGCTTAAGAAGATCGGTTTTGCCCAGTCGCTGCTCCGGTACCCGGTTAAGCTGTTCCTCGGACTGGTATCTTTTTTTACTATAGGAGCCAGCAAACAAAGAAGGGCCATCCACGACATCCTTTCCGGAAGCGTAATGATCAAGCTGTAGCCGGTGGCCTTGGCGAAACGCCCGGCCCGGAATGTGCAGATCATTGCTGCCCGCCAGGCACCGCAATATACCCCAGTACCTCATCCCGGCCCAGTCTGTCGATAGCAGAGGTAACAAAATACTGCGGCAGTGTTTCCCAGGTTCCCTTCAATACATCCAGCACGGCGTTTACGTTCCGGGTAGTGGCGCCCGGCTTGTTTTTATCTGCTTTGGTAAACACCAGGGCAAAGGGGATCCCCCACTCACCCAGCTGGTTAACAAATTCAAGATCGATCTTCTGCGGCTCATGCCGGCTATCGATCAGCACGAATAAGCTGACAAGATTTTCCCTTTTCAGGATATACTGTTCAATCATCATCGACCAGCTCTTCCGCTGTTTTTGTGAAACTTTTGCATACCCATAACCGGGAAGATCTACCAGGTACCAGGATGACTGCTTCATTTTTCCGGCTTTATCACGCGTACCGGATACGATCTCAAAATGATTGATCAGCTGTGTTTTTCCCGGCGCCGCCGATGTTTTGGCCAATGCCTTCTTATGGCACAGCATATTGATCAGGGAGGACTTTCCAACGTTGCTCCGGCCTATAAAAGCATATTCCGGCCGGTCGGCTTTGGGGCATTGCGTATAAGCAGCACTGCTCTTAACGTAGGTCGCGGACAAAATTTCCATAGCTGCAAATTTACAGGGAAGGGCGCAATCGCAGATGAAAAGGCACCGCTACCTGCTGTTTTTCTCCGCTGAGTACCAGTTTTGCCGTTTCTTCACCCATCACGGAAAAATCAGTGGAAAATGTGGTGATCCCCTGCAGGATCAGTCTTTTTAAGGGCGTTTCATTATAGCTGATCACTCCCACCTCCCTGCCGATCTCCAACCGGGTTTCTATAATCTTATCCACGAGCGTCACGAGGTCATCTTCCATCAGACAGATATATACTTCCTTAGGGGCAATGAGCTCCTTCTGAATATGGTGCACAATCTTCCCGTTAAAAGCATATTGCTGGCAGAACCGCTTAAAACCTTTCGTGATCTCCTGCGGGAAATAGGAATACTCCGGCACAATGATCTTCAGGGTTTCATAGTGTTTCAGGCGGTCCAGCGCTTTCTCGAGCGACTGGTAGATATCTTCTTCAAAATTTTCATATACCGCGCTGAAATCGCCGGTAACACCCGGCACCAGCTTATCCAGCAGGATCAGCTTTTCCTTGGGCAATGCATTGATGATCTCGGGAGCACCCTCCCCGCCTTCGAGGAAATGGGTAATTATTACAAAATGGGTATATTGTTTTTCAATGCCGGAGATCAGCTTTTTGAATAAGTTGAAGTCGTTATTATAAATGTAAAAATCAATCAGGGCTGTGGGCCCCAGCGTTTTTACAAATGCATCATAGATCAGCTTCTTGTGCGTGCTCAGCTTGTTAAAAAGCAAAAATATCTTCAGGGTGCTTTGCAGTTCACCGGCTTTTACAAAATACCCTTTGCCCGGCACGGAACCCAGCACACCCATCCGCTTGAGGTGTTTATAGGCCTTCTCGGCCGTATCCCGGGAAATCTCAAACTCGTAGCTCAGTTCGTTGATCGAAGGCAGGATCTCATCCTTCCGGATGCTGCCATCGGCAATCGCGTTCATGATCGACTGGGCTAACTGTTGGTATTTGGGGGTGGCGGATAAAACATCCAGTTCAATATACTTAAAAATACTCATCTCAATAACAGGCCATACTTTGCAAATAAAAATAGGAAAAATAAATGAAGATAAACAGACGAAGTGCGCGGGAGGTGCATAACATTTTTCGCGGTCATGAGGACACGGATGCCAATGACAGATTGCTTACGCATTGGAAATCAATTATACTTCAGTTATGTCATCCCGATGGCGATCGGGATTGTTTCGGCATCTACGCATGATTTAGGCAGATCCTTAAACAAGTTCAGGATGACCCAAAGCGGATTTGTCATGGCTTCATTGATTTTGCAACGCAAATTGAAAACTCAAGGTGACTGATCGCTGCTGTTCCTGTTTTTAGTTGCGGGCCCCATTCATCCACCGGTCCTTTTGTCGGCTCCTGCCGGGTACTCCGGTTTGCGTAGGGGCAAATAAGAAGTATGTTTTGTCCGGCAGCGCAACGGAACCTTTACAAAAAATCAATTTTTATGAAAAAGTCAATGTGCAATTTTGCATGCCGGTCAGGGTAGCGTATGGCACCCTTTCAGTATGGTCTGCAAAGATCATAGCCACCTCGCCGGCAGTCAGGCTCCGCTTCCAGCAATCGGAATAAATATTGGTTTTTCCTGTATTGGTGAACAACGCCGCAAGCGCAAAAAGCGAAGGCGGTCCATAGTCGTTGACAGTTGCCAGCTGTCTCGCCCGATTCAGCTGCTTGGAGTTCTTAATAGAGTCGGCCTCTGCTATTAAATTTTCCATTTCAGCCGGCGTTTGTCCATAACAAGGAGCAATACTTATTAACAAAAGCATCTTCTTTTGCCGGGCAGCTATTATTTACAGCCCTTCACAGAGCCTATTCTTCCGGGTTGTTAATACCCGGCTACTTTTTCTGTAAAATGCGCGCATAGATTTCGGTGGTGAAAGAAATGAGATCACTCATTCATACCTCCCACCCGTTTAAAAATACGCTCTGTATCCAGCTTGTCGTATATCCGGATGGTATCGGCCGGTATTGTCTTACTGCTGCTTTTCACAGCAACCGGCTTTCCGGGCCTGGCAAGCGCGGCTCCTGCCTTTTTATCACTCCCGACCGGTCCGACATACCGAAGCTGCAGGTAATGTTTGGGTGATTTTCCATTTTTAACAACCTCCTTATCCTCCGGCGCGGGGGTTTGTACAAGATCATAGGAATATGCCGTCCGGAAGGTAATGGCAGCCGGTGCCGGCTTTGCCGGGCGCATAGCGGGGGAATCCGCTCCTTTTTTTTGTTGTTGCTGATGTCCTGTTTTAACTGCCGGCTGCACAACGGTGGTTCCGGCCCGGGCGGGCCGGATCTTTGTTCCATACCCTATCACCATCACTTCTTTTGGAGCTATTGCCGGCCCGGAAGCAGCCCTGTGCTCTTCGCGCTTCTTTGTTTTGATCTCAATGACGCCGTTCCTCGCTTTTTCTCCATATCCCCGGTCCAGGGCTTTATCGCCCTTAAACACATCTATGGACTCAATACGGTCAGGAGGAAGATCTTTAAGGCTTTTTCCATCCTGTACCTTTCCATCGATCACATAAACGCCCTTAAACATTTCTAAAGGTTTACCACTGCCGGAAATAAGCGTTCCGGCGGACCTGTTGCCCGGTTTTATGGGCCCGTATCCCTTATACACCAGCTCATCACCCACGCCCGATGCTACAATACCCCGGTCTATAACATGCACGCCGGTTACCTTGCCTTTTAAGGGCAGCGCCGGTTGTTGAGACCCGCCAGAGTTTTTTTGCTGCAGACGGATATTCTTCTGCAGTTGGGAAGAATCGCGGATAGTCGTCGCCGCCTTTTTTGTAGTAATGATCAATACCCCATTTTTACCTCCTTCGCCATATAATGACTCAGCAGACGCATCTTTTAAAACCGTAAGGCTCTCAATTGTATGGGCATCTACCTTATCGAGGGTCAAGCCTTTGGGTTGTGTTATACCATCGAGCACGATCAGCGGTCTTTTTTCCGGATCTGTCCCTGCATGAGATAAAACGATCTTCGCTTTGGATGTACGAGGAGCAGGAACGGTGTCTTTAGCCGGCCTGCGCCCGGAGCCGAACCGGCCTGTGGAAGAAAGCAGGAGCAAATTTTCATTTATGCCAAACTCCCTGTATGCATTTGCTTTGGTAGCCGTTCCCACACCCTTTAAGACAAACCGGTTCACTTTCTTATTGGCTTCTTCCATGTCTATGATTTTCCCGTCAAACCAGACCTTGAAATCATCCGGGCCTGCGAGCTCCTGCTTATCAAAATAAGCCCAGGATCCATTTCCCACGGCAACCGGTATGCCACCCACTATCCAAACAGGTTTTGGCGAGCCCTCCGCCATCCTGGTTGCTTTTTGAATAATATCCTCACCATCCGTCGCCTTTTGCTCCTTATTTACTTCCGCCTTGTTCTTTTCCTCCCGTATCACCTCTTTCCGGAAGGCCAGCAGCAGCACGGCCACTACCGGCAGCAGGAACAAAAATTTAGTCAGGTGAATCCTTGCAGATTTAATGGTATTCATCATGGCGATCCTGTTCTTTAAAGATGAAAAATTAAAATGATTGGCAAAGGCAAATTGTTTATTGCCCATGACCTTTAACAGCAGATACTGGTATTCCTTTTTGTCCATGCCATTTTGCAATACCTGCTTGTCGGCCAAAAACTCCAGGTTTTGCTTGATGCTCTTGCGCAGCAGCCATACAAAAGGATGAAACCAGAGCAGGATACACAGCAGCTCGCTCCAGATAATATCAATAGTATGTTTTTGCCGTACATGCACAAACTCATGGCGGATGATCTCTTCGAGCTCTTCACCGCTGTGCAGTTCTGTATTGATAAAAATGGCATTCCCAAAGGAAAACGGACGTACATCTTCATCCAGCTGGTAGATACGGGTACGGGCATCTGAGATCAGCTGTGCTCTTTTTCTGATGCGGATGAATGAAAAAAACATTACAAAGAAACGCACCAGCAGTATCAGCGACCCCGCAACTCCCGCGATCATTATCCAATCCCAGGCAGACAGGGATTGCAGCAGCGAAGCACCTGCAGGAGCCGGTGAAAACCCAAATGCCGGTATCATCTGCACAAACACATTCCGGTCCAGCGCCTTTCGTTGCAACTCCGGCATAATGTCGATCAGCGGGATCACAAAGCTCAGAGCGCTGTACCCCAGCAAATACCAGCGGTTCCAGTTATAAAAGGTAAGCCGCCTTAAGAACAGCTGGTAAAAAAGGTGCACAATGGCCAGGCAAATACTCAGCTTAAGGATATAATCAATAATGACAGGCATAGTATAGAAGTTGAGATTCGAGAATTGAGAGTTGAGATTCCAATAGCTTTTAGCCATGAGCCCACTGCTGAAAGTCGAAAGTTCAAAGCTGATAGCTGACAACTGATCGTTATTTCTTCTTCCCGCTTTCGATCATCTTTACAATCTCCTTCAGTTCCTGGGCCGATAATTTCTTTTGATCTACAAAAAAGTTCACCAGCTCCTTATAGGAATTGCTGAAATAATCCTTCACCACGCCTCCCATAAATTTCCTTTTATACTCATCTTCGGAAATAGCCGGCTTGTACACATACACATTTCCAAACAGCCGGCTGGCTACGTACCCTTTTTTTTCCAGGTTTTTAATAGTGGAAGCCACTGTTGTGTAAGGCAGCTGTCCGGGCAACTGCTCCATAAATGCCTTTACGTTTCCCTCCCCCACCTGCCAGATGGCGATCATCAGCTGCTCTTCCTGAGCGGTTAATTTTTTCATCACTATACGATTTTGAAGTAAATTTACGAATAATTCGTAACAAAGGTAAAATTTTTTATCCTTTTAAGACAACCCTCACAACCGAATCCGCATCCTATTGTTATCTTTGGGAGCATTTATTTTTATAAAACCAACAAGATGAAGTATTTACTATTATTACTGGTTACCATTTTAAGTTTTAGCGGCGCCCGCAGCCAGGCGCTTCCTCCATACCGGCAATACAAAACCATTCCTTCTGTAAGGCTGCTATCTGCAGACAGCACCGGCTGGGAGTTAAAGGCGAAACTACAAAAGAACAAACCGGTAATGATCATGGTGTTCAGCCCCGAATGCGACCATTGCAAACATGAAACAGAAGAGCTGATAAAAAACATTGAAAAGTTCCGGGACATTCAGATCATCATGGCAACACCCCTTCCTTTAAAAGAAATGGCGAAGTTTGCCGCACATTATCAACTTCAGAAGTATCCCAATATTCTTGTAGGCAAAGACTATGCTTTTGCACTGCCGGGTTATTACAGCATTAAAAATCTTCCGTTCCATGCCTTCTACAACAGCAACAAGCAGCTGATCAGCGGTTTTGAAGGCTCCATGTCGGTAGCAACCATTTTAAAAGTTTTCGGCAAATAGTTTTTTTAATTGTTTTTTGAAATGACCGCCTGGTGGAAAAGCGTTCCCGCTTTTCTCCAGGCTTCATTATGTTGCTTGCTCCCTGCTGCTGAAAATACCATCGGCCAGACCCGGCCGGCGAACCGGAATTATTCAACGAAACTTTACACAACCGGTGCGTTTTATCCCTTTCCTTTCACTATTTTTGAGCAAATTGATTATTACAATGAAAAAAATTCACCTTCTACTGATTGCATTGGTCATTGCCCTTGCCGGATCTGGACAAAATGCCGTAAAGCGCCCCAAACTGGTTGTTGGCATCGTGGTAGACCAGATGCGCTGGGACTATCTTTACCGCTATGCCGATCGTTACGGCACCGGGGGCTTTAGCCGGATGCTAAAAGAAGGATATTCCTGTGAAAACACATTTATCAGCCACCTGCCCTCATTTACAGCAGTAGGGCATACTACTGTATTTACCGGCTCGGTTCCTGCCATACATGGCATTACGGGAAATGACTGGGTAGACCAGCTGACCGGAAGATCCGTTTATTGTACCGAAGACTCCACCGTACAGGGTGTGGGCAGCAATTCCAGGGCCGGCAAAATGTCTCCGCGGAACAACCTGGCTACAACCATCACCGATGAATTGCGCCTGGCCACCAACTTCCGCTCAAAAGTAGTGGGTGTTTCCCTCAAGGACCGGGCATCCATTTTACCCGCCGGGCACAATCCCAACGCGGCATTCTGGTTTGATGACGAAAGTCGCCAGTTCATTACCAGCACCTGGTATATGAAAGAGCTGCCCCGCTGGGTGGCGCAATTCAATGCCCAAAAAGAACCGGAAGCATTGACATCAAAACCCTGGACCACGCTTTATCCCATCAATACCTATACACAAAGCACCGCTGATGACGTAAGGTGGGAAGGGAAATTCAAAGGAGAAAAGACCACCAGCTTTCCGCACGATCTCAGCGAGATCTTCAAGCAGGATCCGGATGTGATCCGCAGCTCCCCTTACGGAAACACGCTGACCCTGAATTTTGCAAAAGCCGCCGTTGACGGCTACGAGTTAGGGACCGGGTCTTTTACAGATTTCCTTACCATCAACTGCGCTTCAACCGACTATGTAGGTCATAAATACGGGCCCAATTCGATCGAGGTAGAAGATGTTTACCTGCGTTTGGATAAAGACCTGGATGCTTTCTTTAAATACCTGGATCAAAAAGTAGGAAAAGGCAATTACCTCGTTTTTCTGACAGCAGACCATGGTGCAGCACATTCGATCGGGTTTATGCAGGAGCACCAAATGCCAGCCGATTTCTTCCAGGGCGGAAAAGTGATCCGTGAGCTGAACGACCAGCTGAAAGCTGAGTTTGGGGAAGAGAAACTCGTACGCTCAGGCGCCAACTACCAGATTCATTTCGACAATGACCGGATCGAAAAAAAGAAACTCGATTTTGCAGCTATCAAAAAAGCAACCGTTGCATTCCTGCAAAAACAAGACGGGGTTCAGTTCGTAGCAGACGTGGAAAATATTGGCAACGCATCCATACCCGAGCCTGTTAAAACCATGATTATTAACGGGCACAATCCCAAGCGCTCCGGCCCTATCCAGATCGTTCTGGATCCGGCATGGTTCAGCGGAAGCCCCGGCGGTACCGGCACCACCCATGGAACCTGGAACCCGCATGATACCCATATCCCGCTGCTTTGGTTTGGCTGGGGCATCAAACCCGGAAGGCTGACGCGGGAAGTGCATATGACCGATATTGCGCCCACGCTTGCCGCGTTATTGCATATTCAGCGTCCCAACGGATGCATTGGCAGTGTGATACCCGAAGTAGGGCAATAAGTTTTATGAGCAGGCAGTTGGGGTCCTTTCTTTTATCCCTCATATCCTTTATAAGCGTGCACGCGCAAACAGACAGCCTGGGGGCTCCGGTTGATACCCGCCCCCAGGCAGATACTGTTCTACCCGTATCCATAGACTCCCTGTTATTAAAAACGGAGCATGAGGCTTCCCCGGCAAGGGATGAGCAGGTGTACCATCTCAGAAAGGGTATTACACTGGTTTATCCCAAACCAAAGAACTTTGGTTTTATCACCGACCTGCCGCGCGACGGATGGGGCTATGTTAAAAACAGTTTTTCAAAAGAAAGCATCAAACCCTGGATCATGATAGCAGGGGCCACCGGCATCCTGCTGGCGCTGGATCAGCCCATTGCCGATGAGTTGCACCGCTTCTCCGACAGGATCCATTACCAGCGTAATAATTCATATAAAACGGTATGGGAGCTTAAAGCAGGAAGTACAAAAACCAGCATGTTAAGGATCCCCAACAACCTGAACAGCGCTTTTTACCAGATGGGTCAGGGATATATCAGCCTGCTGGTAGGCGCCGGCCTGTTCACCTATGGCAAAATAGCCAATGATTACCGCTCGCGAAGCACGGCCAGTCAGTTGCTGGAATCCTTTTTCCTGATGGGCGCCAGCACTCAGCTGGTAAAGCGGATCACCGGCCGTCAATCGCCCTTTATGGCCAGCAGCCCAGGTGGCAACTGGCACCCCTTTCCCTCTATTAAAGAATACCAAAAAAATACGCCCAATTACGATGCCTTCCCTTCCGGCCACCTGGCCACTTTGATGAGCAGCGTAACCATCCTGGCACAGAACTATCCTGAAAGCCGCTTTATTAAGCCCATCGGATACGGCATGGTTGCGCTTTTAGGTCTTTCCATGATCGATAACGACGTACATTGGGCCAGCGACTACCCCCTGGCGCTGGGCATGGGGTACCTGAGCGCCAAAACCGTTGCCAGCCGGAGCAGGAAGCTGCTAAAATCGATCGGTATGAATAAAAATGACCGGTCGTCCCTGTCTTTAACCTTTGTACGCATCAACAACCAGGTCATTCCCGGCTTTATTTATTCGTTTTAGGCAATAGACCCGTGGGTTTTTAAAACCTCACAGGGCTTAGTCCACTGCTGTATGAGACGTCTACGTCCTCCCCTCTCCTTGACGCCGAACAAGAAATCTTCCCCGCAGTGCTGTATTGCGTCCCAAGCCGTATTTTAGTACGAATAAATCAGCAAAGTATGGAACTCGATCAGCAATTTGAAGCCGCGGTGGCTGCCAGCAAGACTTTGGCCGAAAAGCCGGTCAACGAAATATTACTGCAACTATACGCCCTCTACAAACAGGCCACCGAAGGTGATGTGCACACAGAAGTGCCTTCTAACCCGTTCGATTTTGTAGCAAAAGCTAAATACAACGCCCGGGAAGAACAAAAAGGAAAGTCAAAAGAAGCTGCCATGCAGGAGTACATTGAGCTGGTCGGCAAACTGAAGGGGTAATCATACAAACAGATCTTCCATTGTTGCCTCCGATGTAATGCGCCCGGTGTAATAGACGTTCTGCTTTGTGCCATAGGTGGTGATCATTGTGGGGAAGACCGTTTTTTTTGTCCCTGTCCGTTCCTTAAAAACGCTCAGTTTCCGGTCCAGTTCCGATGCATACTTTTTATCAATGACGAAGGCCTTATCTGAGAACTTCATTTCGCATACATTGATACAATGGTCCTGGCGGTCCAGCAGGAGATCGATTTGAGCGCCCATCTCTCCTTGTCTCGGAATGTACCGCCAGCCAGAGGCTTCGGTATATACACCTCTGATTCCCAGGGCTTCCTTGATCTGCGGTACATGCTTTTGGCAAATGGCTTCAAAGGCATAACCGCTCCAGCTATTATACGATTGCCCCGCCGCCATCTTATGCCAGGTGCCTGCCCCCATAGCGCGGGCCCGGTCAGCGAATTTCAGGTAAAACAGGGAGTATTCATCCGATAGCTTATAGAGGGCATCACGCGAAGTTTTTTCAAAGGGTATATATTGAGCAATAAACCCCGACTGCTCAAGCTCCTCAAACAACCGGGTCGTTGTTCCGCCAGTAGTGAACCCGCATGCTTTTATGATCTCTGTCCGGCTCATTCCACTTGCTTTTTTTGCCAGCTGCCGGACGATGGACTCATGATGGCCGGCATTGTTGAACAGGGACCGGTAAAGTACATCAAACTCGGTTTTCAGCATTCCGTTCCGCTCAAAAAAAAGTTTATCAATAACCTGGTTGGCACTTTCTCCCCTGTCAACCTGCTTCAGATACTGGGGAACGCCTCCCATCGCCATATAAAGCTGCAATACCTGGTAGCGGTCCAACAGGATGCCGCGACTTGCGAGATACGCTTCGGATTCCTTTAAGCTAAAAGGCAATAACCGGATGGTACGGCTTACCCGGTTGTGAAGGCCACCCCGGTTGTGCAGCACATTTTCAACCATCCAGGATGCTGCCGAACCGCAGATGACCACTTTCAGTTGCGGCTGGCGCGATGCCCAGGTGTTCCACCAATGCCCAAAGGCCGTTAAAAACCCGGATTTAGGAGTGTGCATCCATGGAAATTCGTCAAACAGCACCACCACCGGTTGCGTTTTAATTTTTGTTTGCAGAAAAGCACCGAGAAAAGCAAATGCCTGCATCCAGCCATCCGGGGTTGCCGGGGGTATCGCAGACTGCATGGCCTGCTGAAGGGCTTTGCTAAAATTCAGCAACTGCTCTGCCAGGCCAGCTTCATGAAGACCTGTGCACTCAAATACAAGCTGTTGCTGGTAATACCTCCGCACAAGGAAGGTTTTTCCAACCCGGCGCCGCCCCAAAATGGCGATCAGCTCCGCTTCCTTCGAGCCCAGCATGTCTTTCAGTATTTTCTTCTCGGCCTCCCGGCCAATGATCGTCTCCGGCATATAGATGTGGACAAGTATATATTTTTATACTCGTCCATAAATATACACACAAATACAGTTATGGACAAGTATAATTTTCTATTTTCGTCCACATCTGATGAAAATAACTCCCTTAACAGGCCCCGGTAACCGGTCGATCCAGTTACTGGTTTTGAAGCATTTTCACCGTAACTAACAGCTGCCCGGTATGTCGCATGGTATGCTCCGCGGCATGAAAACAAAGCCCGATCACGGTTGAAGGGAGTCCGGCGCGGCCCACACTCCTGGACGCTGCAAGCGCAGCAGAAGAAAATTGCCGGTACCGTGCAATGCATCTTTCAATAGCACCGTGCACCTGCTGCAGCAATTCATTTACGGTAGCCTCGCCTGCTGCTACTTCATTTTCCAGGTATTCCAGTTGCTCCGGGGCAAGCATGTTGCCTTCGGCATAGCTCAGGAGCCGGTCCAGCACCCCGGCAATATGTTTGAGGTGGAAACCGACAGCGGCCACACCAGCCGGCCGGTCCCATAACCATGCGTCGGGAAAATCCTTTAACAGGGCCTCCAGCTCTTCGCCGGCCTGTAGCAATGCATCTGCAGCGGGCTGCAGCTCCGCCGCCAGGTGCGGGTCCTTCTCCCCGCGTAACCAAACTTCTTTTTTTACTTCCAAAAGATTCTGTTTTTTGATACCCGCAGACCCATTCCGGGGTCGCTTATAAAAATACTGTATTTGCAGCAAACAAAAAGCCCGCTCCTTACGGAACGGGCCCTTGTTTAAAGCATCTTTAGTATTGTTATACCCTGAAATGCGCAAACGCCTTGTTGGCTTCTGCCATACGGTGGGTATCTTCTTTCTTTTTATAAGCGGCGCCTTCGCCCTTGCTGGCAGCAACGATCTCGTTGGCCAGTTTATCCGCCATGCTGCGGCCATTCCGGTCGCGGCTATAACGGATCAGCCATTTAATGCTCAGGGAGATCTTCCTGTCTGGACGAACCTCTGCAGGGATCTGGAAGGTTGCACCACCGATACGGCGGCTACGTACTTCAACCGCTGGTGTTACATTGGCCAAAGCTTTTTTCCAAACCTCATAACCATCTTCGTTGGTTTGTTTTGCCACCTTATCAATTGCATCGTAAAAAATCGTGAACGCGCCACTTTTTTTACCTTCCCACATCAGGTTGTTTACAAAACGGGTAACCAATTTATCATTGAATTTGGGATCCGGTGCTAACGGAAGTTTCTTGGCTTGTGCTTTACGCATTTTATTCTAATTTTTTCTTTTTTCTGAAGTCTGATCCCGATAGCTATCGGGGCTGATATCTGACAGCTAATTATTTTTTAGCCTTTTTAGTTCCGTACTTAGAGCGGCTCTGCTTGCGGTCTTTTACACCGGCAGTATCCAGGCTTCCACGTACAATGTGGTAACGCACACCCGGCAGATCCTTTACACGACCACCCCTGATCAGTACAATGGAGTGCTCCTGCAGGTTATGTCCTTCACCCGGAATATAAGCGATCACCTCTACCTTATTGGTCAAACGTACCTTAGCCACTTTACGCAGCGCAGAGTTTGGTTTTTTGGGAGTTGTAGTATAAACACGGGTACAAACACCACGACGCTGCGGACACTGATCCAAGGCCCTGGATTTGCTTTTTGCCCTTATGATTTCTCTTCCTTTACGAACTAACTGATTAATAGTAGGCATTCTTTAATGCTTTAAATTTAGGACGGCAAAGGTAGCATTTGTATCGGAACTTTCAAAAATAATTCTCATTTTTTCTGCCCTTCTCTTATTTTTTAAGCCGCCTGCTGTAATTCCAGCATCTTCGTTGTGTCACTCTCTTGTACCGGAAAATATCTAATCATCTGTTTTTCATTAAATTACAGATATACGGCCTGCAAAGGTACTACTTATAAGTGGCTCGGGTAGCACACCGATACCTGTCAGCGCAAGGTCCTAATTCAATGATAGTCAAAGGTCTTTCATTTAACGAAACGGGCCCGGAAGTGTATTCCGGGCCCGTTCACCTGTTGAAATTGTTACAACTTATACTTTTTCCAGCCATCCATAGGGATCACCGTGCTTGTTCTCTTTATAATCCAGCAGGTATTTTTTCATCTCTGCGGAAATGGTCATGCTATCCACATTAAATTCCATTACAAAATCTTTGTATTTCAGTTCTTTAACATGGGAAATGGTGGCAGCTGTTCCACACCCGAATACCTCTTTTAAATTGCCGGCTTTATAAGCATCGATCAATTCATCGATCGACACTTTGCGTTCTTCTACCTTAAAACCCTGGTCACGGAACCGCTCCAGCAGGCTCAGTCGGGTAATGCCACTTAAAATAGTGCCGTCCGTAAGATCCGGGGTTACTAATGTATCTCCAATGATAAACATGATATTCATGGCCCCTACCTCCTGCACATATTTGTGTTCCAGGGCATCCATCCACAATACCTGGTCATAGCCTTGCTTTTTTGCTTCCGCGGAAGACAGCAGGGATGCGGCGTAGTTGCCACCCGTTTTTGCAAAACCGGTTCCGCCAGGCGCGGCCCTTGTATATTTCTCTTCCACATAAATGCGCGCCGGAGCGGAAAAATAAGAACCTGCAGGGCCGGTAATGATCAGGAATTTATAGGAAGAAGACTCTTTTACGCCCAGTGTTTCTTCCGTAGCAAAAAGAAATGGACGGATGTACAGCGATTCGTCATAGCCGGCAGGAATAAAATCCTTATCCAGCTCCACCAGTTGTTTCATACCATCAATAAAGATCTCTTCAGGAACGGATGGCATGGCCAGCCGTTCTGCCGAACGGTTCATGCGCTTCCAGTTCTCATGGGGCCTGAAGATGTGGATATTGCCGTTTTCATCTTTATGCGCCTTTTGTCCTTCAAAAATGGTCTGTGAGTAATGCAGCACGGATAGGGCCGGTAGAAAGCCAAGAGACTCATAAGGGCGGATATTGACATTTGTCCACTGACCATCTACGTAATCCGCTTCCAGCATGTGGTCAGAAAAATACTTACCAAAACCCAGGTGGTCAAAATCCACCTCCTGCAGCTTGCTCTTACCGGTTTTCGTTACCGGAATACTCATTGCTTCCACCATAAAATATTATTTTTGATCCCGATACCTTTACGGGAGTATAGCGAAGGTACGAACAGTGCTGTTAGGAAAAAAGTAAAACGTATGAGTCTGAATAAAATTGATCTGACGCCCGGGCTGGTTGCCCGGCTTTATCCAAGATCCCTGTCAATAGACCCCACAACCCAGGCCCCGCCTGCTGTGCAGCCGGAGCCCGCCGCTATTGCTTCCGGTGAAGATGCACCGGCTGCAGCAGCTCTGCCCGACTGGAAATCGCTGGGCGGAAATAAAAAGAATATACTCGTGGTGGTGTATTACCCGGGCGACCTGCACCTGCCGGATACTTCGTTTCAGTTTCTCTCACAGCTGCTCAATGCCTGTAAACTAACGCCGAACGACGTGGCCATCGTGAACCGCCATAACTATCCGGCCCTGGATCACAAAATGATCATCGGGCATTTTCAAAGTGCGGTGGTATTATTATTTGGTATTACCACCGCCGCATTTGGCCTTCCGTTTGAAATTCCGCCATACCAGGTACAAAACCATGCGGGGCTGACAGTGGTCCACGCCCCTTCACTGCACGAACTTAAAGAAGACAAACCCGCCAAAACCCAGCTCTGGGCCAGCCTGAAAACAATATTCAATATATGATCGAATTGATTTTTGCCACCAATAATGAACATAAAGTGCTCGAGATCCGGCAGGCCCTGCCTGAAGGATTTTCAATCATCAGCCTCCGGGAAGCCGGGATCCTGAAAGACATACCAGAGCCCCATCCCACCCTCGAGGCCAATGCCACCGAAAAATCGACCGTTATATACCAGCTTACCGGCAAGAACTGCTTTAGCGAAGACAGCGGGCTGGAAACAGAAGCCCTTAACGGAGCCCCGGGCGTACGGAGCGCCCGTTTTGCCGACGACGAGCCGGCTTACACATCCAACACGGATAAACTTCTTGCACTGCTCCGCAACCAGGGAAACCGTAAAGCCCGGTTTAAAACCGTTATCTCGCTTATTATCAATGGAAAAGAACAACGGTTTGAAGGCCTCTGCACCGGGAAAATAGCGGAAGCACCGCTCGGTACCGGTGGCTTCGGGTACGATCCCGTCTTTATCCCGGACGGAAGCGACCGAACATTTGGACAGATGACTCTCGAAGAAAAACAGGAATTTAGCCACCGAAAGAAAGCAGTTAAAAAACTGGTGGTATATTTGAAGGAACTTGTGGGCAGTTAACAAGCCAAGAACAGGAACCTGACAGGAAAAAACGTTCCGATCCTCCTGTCAACCGATCCCGCCGGCCTGCTATAGTCGCCCACTTTTTAAAAAATTTAAAAATTTGAACACAGAAAGCAACCATAATATACCGGACAACGACTTAATTAAAGGATGTATTGACGGAGATCGAAGGATGCAGGAAGAACTGTACCGCCGCTTTTCTCCAAAAATGTACGCTGTTTGCCTGCGTTATGCTTCTAATGCTGAAGAAGCACAGGATATATTGCAGGACGCGTTCATTAAGGTTTATAAAAAGCTGGACAGTTTTCGCGGTGACGGATCATTTGAAGGCTGGGTGCGCCGTATCTTTGTGAACACGGCTATTGAGCATTTCCGCCGGAAAAAATACCTGCAGCCGGTAACAGAAAGGGAAGAGAATACCATCGAAGGCAAATATGTTTCCGTACTGGATGAACTAGCTGAAAAGGATATCTTACAACTGATCACCCAATTGTCTCCCGGTTACCGGACGGTATTTAATATGTATGTGGTGGAAGGATACTCGCACAAAGAGATCGGCGAAATGTTAGGCATCAGTGAAGGGACCAGCAAATCGCAGCTTTCGCGCGCAAAAGCGATTTTGCAGGACCTGGTTAAAAAATACATTGAGAATAAAGATAAAATGGATACAGTAAGCAATGAGCAGCCAACATAAATTATATAACCATCAGGTAACCCCACCGGCTGAAGCATGGAAAAACATTGCTGGCGAGTTAGAAGAACTGCAAACGTTAAAACCACTGGGTCAGCGGTTGCAGGCGCTGGAAACCACGCCTCCCCCGGCTGTGTGGGATCATATCCGGGAACATCTTGAAGAAGAGCATTCGTTTACCGGTGTTGCGGAACGGCTCCAGACGCTGGAGGTGATGCCCCCGGCCGCCGCCTGGGACCAAATAGATGCCGCACTGAAAACAGATATGCCGGCCACGAAGCAGGCTCCGGTAAAAAGAGGTGCTTTCAACTGGTCGAAGTACGCCGTCGCGGCCTGCATTGCCGGCCTGCTGGCGTTTGCACTTTTTCACCTGGCTAACAAGCCTGATAATAATACCAAGGACATTCTGGCCAAGATATTTGACGGTAAAAAAGATTCCAGCAAGCCCCCGGTAGCGCTGCAGCAACCAAAGACCGGGCCGGCAGCCCTGCCGCATTCAGAAGCAGGAGGCAGCCTTGCCCTTAATGACCCCCCGGTTAAGCCGGTGCAGATCAGGACCGCATCCGGCAACACTTATAAGACCACTGTAGAAAAAAATAAAGCCATCCAGGGCCGCTATATTATGCTGATGACCGAAGACGGCAACGTGGTGCGTATGTCAAAAAAGCTGGGGAATATGGCCGATTGTATAGCGGGCGAAAATGCCAGCGAGGATTGCAATTACCAGATCGAACAATGGCAGAAAGAAATGGCGAAGGCGCCTGTAGCCGCCACCCCGGACAATTTTCTGGATATCCTGGAACTGGCCAAGTCGGAGAACGCCGGTTTGTAAACCAACAATTCACTCCAAACAAATACGAAAACCTATTTAAAAAGTTTGTATCAAAGCTTTTATTGTCCGGCTGAACTTATTTCGGACGGACAATATTCTATAAAACGGCTTTGGGTGCAACCTTTTTTTATACTTATATTCGAGCCATATCAGGCTTCCGGCATCCATTCCATTAGGTGTATATGCAATGCAGTGGATGCCGGCGGTGGGCATTCGTAGGCAGTTCCGGTTATTAAAAAACAATGCAACAGCAGCAATCCTAAATACACAATATGCCGAGGATCAAGATCACACTACCCCAGGCGTTCCATTTTTCCTGTACCCTGCCGGTACGGGTCACCGATATCAACTATGGGGGGCATATGGGCAACGATGCCCTGCTGGGAATGATCCATGAAGCCAGGGTTCAGTTCCTGCGCCGGCTGGGGTATACCGAGCTGTCCCTGGAGGGCCTGGGACTGATCATGGCCGATGCGGCCATTGAATTTAAAAATGAGGCTTTTATGGGTGATGTACTCCTGGTGTCCGTAGCAACCGGCGATTTTCAGCGGGTGGGTTTTGACCTGTACTACCTGATTGAAAAAGAGGGCCAGGGCAAAAAGATACCCGTTGCATTTGCAAAAACCGGCATGGTCTGTTTTGATTATTCCCAACGTAAAATTTCAGCAATACCGGAAGCAGCATTGCAAAAACTTGCAGATACGGCGGCTACCGCCCGGTAATGATCAGCCGTCAGCCCATCCCACAGGCCCGTTCGTTACTAAAAGGCAATGTGCACCGTTCCAAAAGCAGATGCTCCCGCCGGGGCATCAGCATCAGGCAGCAGCCTCTTCCGCAGCTTCATCGATCTCTACCACCAGATTGTCTATGATAAACTCCTGGCGGTCCATCGTATTCTTACCCATATAGTATTCCAGCAATTGCTGTATATGATCTCCCTGTTCCAGCCGCATCAGCTGTTTTCGCATGTCGCCGGAGATAAACTGGGCAAACTCCTCCGGACTGATCTCGCCCAATCCTTTAAAACGGGTCACTTCCGGTTTTCCGGTCAGTTTTTTAATGGCAGCTCTCTTTTCTGTTTCGCTGTAACAATAGATCGTTTCTTTTTTGTCGCGCACCCGGAATAACGGGGTTTCCAGTACATATACCTTCTCCTGTTTGACCAGTTCCGGAAAAAATTGCAGGAAAAAGGTCATGATCAGCAGCCGGATGTGCATACCGTCTACATCTGCATCGGTAGCAATCACAATATTATTGAACCGCAGCCCTTCCATTCCTTCTTCAATATTGAGGGCATGCTGCAACAGGTTAAATTCTTCATTTTCATACACTACTTTTTTTGTAAGCCCAAAGCTGTTCAGTGGCTTACCCCGCAGGCTGAAGACAGCCTGTGTTTCAACATTCCGGGCCTTGGTAATGGAACCGCTGGCACTGTCTCCTTCCGTAATAAAAATAGTGCTCTCATTCTGCTTGGCAATATATTCTTCCTTGCCTCTTGCCGGCGGCTCTTCATTCAAATGCACCCGGCAGTCACGCAGTTTGCGATTGTGCAGATTGGCTTTTTTTGCCCGCTCATTGGCCAGCTTTTTGATGCCTGCAAGGTCTTTACGCTCGCGCTCGCTCTGTTCGATCCGCTTTTTGAGCGTCTCTGCGGTTGAAGGGTTCTTGTGCAGATAGTTGTCCAGTTCCCTGGAAAGGAAATCCCCCACAAACTGTTTCATGCTGGGGCCGTTAATATCTACGTTCTGTGATCCCAGCTTTGTTTTTGTCTGGCTTTCAAACACCGGTTCCACCACCCTTACGGCAACTGCCGCCACGATAGCACCCCGGATATCCGAAGCGTCGTAGTCTTTTTTATAAAACTCGCGGATGGTTTTTACAAACGCTTCCCGGAACGCCTGCTGGTGGGTACCTCCCTGGGTTGTGTGCTGGCCGTTTACAAAGCTGTACAATTCTTCTCCATAGTCATTCCCGTGCGTAACAGCCACTTCAATATCCTCTCCTTTCAGGTGAATGATCGGGTACCGGATCTCATCCTCATTGGTTTTGCGCTGCAGCAGATCCAGCAATCCGTTGCGGCTGATATAGGTTTTGCCGTTAAAAGCGATCTTCAGCCCGGCATTCAGAAAACAATAATTCCAGATGAGACTTTCGAGGAACTCGGGATGAAATTTAAAATTTTTAAAGATGGTATCGTCCGGAATAAAAGTAACCAGGGTACCGTTATCTTCCCCTGTTTTTGCTTCCTTACTTTCCTTTATCAAAACTCCGCGTTCAAATTCGGCGGTCTTATCTTTTCCATCACGGACCGCAACCACTTTAAAATAGTTGCTCAGCGCATTTACAGCCTTGGTACCTACCCCGTTCAATCCCACCGATTTCTGAAAAGCGCGGCTGTCATATTTTGCCCCTGTATTGATCTTGCTCACCACATCCACTACTTTTCCCAGGGGTATACCCCGCCCGTAATCCCTTACGGTTACGGTATTGTCTTTAATGGTCAGCTCGATGGTTTTACCGTAACCCATCATGTACTCATCAATACAGTTATCCATCACCTCCTTTACCAATACATAGATCCCGTCATCCGGGCTGCTTCCGTCTCCTAACTTCCCGATATACATCCCCGGGCGAAGGCGAATGTGCTCTTTCCAGTCGAGACTTTTAATACTATCTTCATCATATGTTACTCCTGTCTTTGGTACTGCAATTTCTTTTGCCATGAATCCTTTCCTTTTTTTACGCGCTCCCGTCCGGCCATCCTCCGGCCAGAAATGAAACGCTCAAAAGTAAAAATATTTTACCAGATTGATCTCTTATATTTTCCCTGCTTATGGCAAATGGTCGCGTTGTTTTATCAACTGACCGGCTCGGGCTCATTTACCTCACCAGAGACAGGGTGGGCGTGGGTTTGCTAACATCTTCGCTGTTGCCCAACCCCAGTTCCCCGGATGTGTTCCGCCCGGTTGTATACAGCCTGCCATCTTTTTTTAAGAACACCGAATGATAATGGCCCGCAGCAATGGCCATGACTTCTGAAGCGATCTTAACCGGGGTTAATACCGAAGGTTCTATTTTGCCGTTCCCGCATTGCCCTACATGGTTTCTTCCCGTTGTCCATAATGTCCCGTCCTTCTTCAGGATCACGGTATGAAAAGCCCCTGAAGCCATCGCCGCAACATTTCCGGTAATCTGTATGGGCTCAGCCCGGTTCTCCTTTGTTCCGTCTCCTAACTGACCATAAGTGTTCTGCCCGGCGCCCCATAAGCTGCCATCGGTCTTTAAGATCAACGAGTGATAGGTTTCCGCAGCAACCGCAACTACCTGGTCCATTATTTTTACAAACGTTTTTTTATCTGTCCGGCTTCCATTACCCAGTTGTCCGTAATTATTGCGGCCGGCCGCCCATAAACTGCCGTCCTCCTTTACAAGCAAACTAAAGTCCCTTCCTGCAGCCAGTTGCTTCACGTTTGCCGCAACCTGTACCGGGGTACTCCTGGAGGTGCCGGTTCCATCCCCCAGTTGTCCATAAAAATTTCCGCCCGTTGCCCATACCGTTCCGTCTTTTTTTAACACCAGGCTATGCGCCAATCCACCTGCCATCCGCACCACATCATCCATGATCCGGACAGGTACTTTTACGATCTTGCTACCCGGCACATTGCCCAGTTGCCCGGAATCGACCCGTCCCATTCCCCATAAGGTACCATCCGTTTTTAATACCAGCGTATGAAAATATCCTGACCGTACCAGGGCTACATTGTCCATCACTTTCCGGAAATTGGAATCACGTCCGGCAATACCATTACCCAGTTGCCCATAGTTGTTGCTCCCCGTGGCCCATAATGAGCGATCGCCTCTGATGGCTAACGAAACATAATAATTTGCAGACAAGGGGTCCCAGTAGGTATTGCTGTATTCATGTTCCGGGGAAGCATCCTTTTTCTCGCAGGCATATAGAAAGCAACCCAGTAACATCGTCAAAATAAAAGGCCGGAATAATGTCTTCATCATAGCACTGGTCATTCGGGGTTTTAAACAGATACGCAAAAATAACGGATTGTCTGGTATCCCGCTTATTTAAAACGACGCGCATACGCAGATATTCTTTATTTTTGTTTTATGGGCAATCGCCCGGACAGCTCGTACAACCACCTGATTGAAAGACGAATAAAACCATGAATGAATGCAACAAAGGCTGATTTTGACCGTTATCGCACTTCTTGTTCTTTTTCCGCTCTGCAAAGCACAAAATACCCTGATCCGTTTCGGGATCAAAGGCGGCATCAACTATGTAAAGCTGAGCGAGTCGCATAGCAGCACCGTTCCGCCAGACGCGAACAGCTGGCTGACGAGCTATCATGCCGGCGTGATCATCGACCTTAAAATGAAGGAGCACATCTTCCTGCGGACCGGGCTGGACTGGCAGGGTAAAGGAACAAAATATGAAAATACGTTAACCAAAAACGGAAAGGCCGCTCCCATGTATCTTGAATTACCGCTAAACCTTATATTGAAGAAAGGCGCAAAACACACCGACCTCTACCTGGGGCTCGGGCCTTATATTGCCTATGGTATGGGTGGCAAACACCGGTATGCGGCGCTGGTTACGGACGGAACTGTTTTCTCCGAAAAAATAACATGGAGCAATGAGCCGCCGGTAACCATACAGCCCGGCAACGGGGGATATTTTAAACGGGTTTCCTGGGGTGCAAATGCGCTGTGCGGCATTGAGTTTTCCGGAAAAATAGCACTGAACCTCCAATACAGCTATGGCCTTAGCAATGCCCGGCCTTTGGAAGAAAAATACGGCCAGCGGGGGTTGAGTGCCGGCATCGCCGTTTTTCTCTAACCCGGCAACAGCTGCACCGGTGCAGTCAGCCCATTGCAGCTACGAAACGATCTTGTTCTTTTCCTGGTAAGAATCAATGACAGCCCCAATGGCTTTTACTTCCTCGTCACTCAGATCGCCCCAAACCTGTTTCCAAAAGCCTTCGTCATTCCGGATCTGTGTGATTTCATCAGATCCGGCTGTACATTTATAAAAAGCGACGCCGTCTGTTGTTTCCGCAGGCGTTACCTGTATCTGCGTCCGCTTGCCGCCGATGGTCGCTTCAATCGAAAACTGTTCCTTTCCCGTTTCCATAACATTCTTTTTAATGATGAAAAAGCCGGGCAGTGCCGACAGGTATCTACAGAAAACTACCAAGATCAGGCCAAAGAAATCCCGCGGTTGTTAAGATTTCCATTCAAAAGGTCAGTTTTCCGGTAAAGAGATGGTATCATAAAATACCTCCGCCTGCTGATTCCGGAAGTGATACCTAAATGCCCGGTATCCCACGCCCTTGAATAAAAGTCCTTTCCGCAATGCCCTCCGGTTTGCCAAAACCCTGAAATATCCCCGTTGACCGGTTTTACCGGCAAACTTTCCGGAGGGCTCGTAAATATGGATGCCGGCAATACCGCTCCCCTGCCGGTTGCTCACAAGCCCATAAAATACAATCCTGCCCGCCAGCGAGTCGTAAGCAGGATCAGACCAGGAAACCGAATAATCTTTAAGCGCCTCCTTTATTGGAGGCAATCCCATCGCTTTTCTGCGGGCATCCAGCCGGATCATGTCTTTAACGGGCCACAACACAGTATTCCCTTCATAATCGCCGCCCAGCTGTGTTCCGTATAGCTGAAAGCGCTCCCGGAACATCTGCACCCGGTCGTATAAATAGGCATAATATTTTTTGGGGGCCTTTTTTTCCGCAACGGCTTGTTCCAGTACCGGCAGGTATTCTTCGCGGGTAAGGGAATCTGCATGCTGAATAACGAGCCATAATGCTTTAGAAGCATCCGGAGAGATCCGCCGGTTATCGGGCCATCCATAGACATTGATGATCCCGGATACCTGCCGCATATTGAGCGAGTCGACCGCATGAATATAGCTCCAATATGCGCCGATGGTGTCAGCACGAGCTCCGTATTGTAACACCAGTTTATTCAGCGTATCGCGGGGACCCTGGTCCTTTGCGAGGATCTCCTCCAGCTCGCTGGAAAGGAGGTTGTAAGGAATTCTTTCCTGGCTTAGTATTGCTCTATGGAAAGAAAAGAATAAAAGGGTCCAAAGCAATCGCATTGTGTGAAGCCTGTTTTTCTTTTTTTAAACAATTCCTCCATTCAAAAGTTCAGACAAAAAAGGGCGCAAGTTACCCTTGCACCCCTTCTGTATTCCGTTCAGTTATTTTATCCTTCCGTTATCGTTACATGATCTTTATCGCTGTTTTCCGTCCAGCGTACCAGCACCTTCTGTGTTTCAAAAGAATCGATGTACTTGCCCACGTAGTCGGCCTGTATCGGAAACTCCCGGGTAAACCGGCGGTCGATCAATACACAAAGCTCCACCTTTTTTGGCCTTCCGTAATCCAGCAGGGCATCAAACGCCGCGCGGGTAGTACGGCCCGTGTACAACACATCATCGATCAGGATCACGTCTTTTCCTTCAATGGAAAAGGGGATATCCGTTTCATTGGCGGTATGGAGCTCATTACGCACATCATCCCGGTAAAAAGTGATATCCAGCTTGCCGTAATCGATGGATTGTCCCTTTGATATTTTCTGTATCTCTTCGTAAATACGGTTTGACAGAAAAATACCTCTCGGCTGCAGGCCAATGATAGCGATCCTGGAAAAATCTTCGTGATTCTCTACGATCTGGTGCGCCAGCCGCCGGATCGTAATCGCAATCTCCTCTGGTTTTAAAATCAGTTTCAAAACTATACAATTTAAGGTTCGAGATCCGCCTGACCGGACGGGCAAACGGCAAACAAATTTTATTCCTCCGCCATGAACGGGTACCGGTAATCAACCGGTGGGTTAAAAGTTTCTTTAACCGTGCGCACACTCAGCCAGCGATAAAGATTCAGGATGGAGCCTGCTTTATCATTGGTGCCGGAGGCGCGCGCACCCCCAAACGGCTGCTGCCCCACCACGGCACCGGTGGGCTTGTCATTGATATAAAAATTACCCGCAGCATTGGACAGCTTCCTGGTTGCGGTTTCAATAGCCGCGCGATCTGTTGCGATGATCGAGCCCGTCAATGCATAAGGCGATGTGCTGTCCACCAGGTCCAGCGTTTTTTCAAAACTACCGGCGGGATATATATATACCGTCAGCACCGGTCCGAAGATCTCCTCGCACATGGTTACATATTGCGGGTCTTTTGTTTCAATAATGGTGGGCTGAACAAAATAACCTACTTTTTTATCACAGGTGCCGCCCGCTACAATGGCAGCTTTCGGATCTTTTCTGGCCTTATCGATATATCCTTTTATCTTGTCAAAGCTTTTTTCATCGATGACGGCATTAATAAAATTGCTAAAGTCTTCTACCGCTCCCATTTTAAATGAGTGCACTCCTTCGATCAGCAGTTTCTTTACCTCCTTCCACAGGTTCGATGGGATGTATGCCCGGGATGCGGCGGAACATTTTTGCCCCTGAAACTCAAAAGCGCCCCGTAACAATGCGGTTGCCACCACATCCGGGTGGGCGCTTTTATGCACCATTACAAAGTCCTTCCCCCCGGTTTCTCCCACGATGCGCGGATAGCTCCTGTATTTGGGAATATTTTTCCCGATGGTTTCCCACATATGATTGAACACCCCGGTAGAGCCGGTAAAATGCACGCCGGCAAATTCCCGGTGGTTAAAACAAACATCGCCCACTGCGGGGCCATCCACATAGATCAGGTTGATCACTCCATCCGGAAGTCCGGCCTCTTTCAGAATGCGCATAAACAACTGCGCGGAGTAGATCTGTGTATGTGCCGGTTTCCATACGACCACGTTGCCACACATGGCGGCAGAAGTAGGCAGGTTACCGCCGATCGCCGTAAAATTAAAGGGTGTGATCGCCAGTACAAAACCTTCCAGCGGCCGGTACTCCAGGCGGTTGTGCATGCCTGCACCGCTTATAGGCTGCTGCTGGTAGATCTGGCTCAGGAAATGAACATTGAAACGCAAAAAATCGATCAGCTCGCAGGCGCTGTCGATCTCTGCCTGGTACGCATTTTTACTCTGCCCCAGCATGGTGGCAGCATTCATCTGTCCACGGTACTTTGTGGCGATCAGATCCGCTGCTTTTAAAAAGATGCCCGCCCGGCTTTCCCAGGTCATGGCTTCCCAGTCTTTTTTTGCAGCCAGCGCTGCATCCACCGCCAGCTGTACATGCTTCTTTTCCCCGATGGAAAATTGTCCCAATACAAACCGGTGCTCATGCGGGGGGCGCAGGGTTTCTTTTTTTGTGGTGCGCACTTCGTTGGCCCCGATGTACATGGGCACATCGACTTTCTGACTCTTCAGCAACGCAATGGCTGTTTTGAGGTTTTCCCGCTCTTTACTTCCGGGGGCGTAGTTCAAAACCGGCTCATTGGCCGGCAAAGGATAGGAAAATGATCCCTGGTGCATATTATCTCAATTTGAAAATTTGAAAATATAAAAACATGTTTGTGGCTGTTTACAGCCATGAACCATCCGTACTCCGATGATCAGCGCACTGATATGGGTGCTGTATTTGCATGTTTAAACTGTTTCCTTCCGCTGCATCAGATAGGCCTTGATAAAGCCATCCAGCTCACCGTCCATTACCGGCTGCACATTCCCTACCTCATGCTCGGTACGGTGATCTTTGATCATTTTGTAAGGATGAAACACATAACTCCGGATCTGGCTGCCCCACTCAATCTTTTTCTTATTGGCATTCGCCGCATTTTTCAGCTCTTCGCGCTTGCGCAGCTCTTCTTCATATAACCGGCTCTTCAGCATTTGCATGGCTTTTTCCCGGTTGCCCATCTGAGTACGCTCCGTCTGGCAAACCACCACAATACCGGTGGGAATATGGGTCAGGAATACCTTGGTTTCAACTTTATTCACATTCTGTCCGCCGGCACCACCGCTGCGCGCCGTTTCCATCTTTACTTCGGAATCCTTAATCTCAATATCGATGGTATCATCTACCAGCGGGTATACGAATACCGATGCAAACGAAGTATGCCTGCGGGCATTGCTGTCGAACGGCGAGATCCGTACCAGGCGGTGCACACCGCTTTCTGCCTTTAAAAAGCCATAGGCAAACGGACCTTCAAACTGCAGGGTGGCCGTTTTAATACCGGCGCCATCTCCCCATTGCCAGTCCAGTTCGGTAATTTTCCAGCCTTGTTTTTCGCCATACATCCGGTACATCCGGGCGATCATTTCCGCCCAGTCCTGGCTCTCCGTGCCGCCGGCGCCCGAATTGATCTGCATCACTGCAGGCAATTCATCCTCCGGTTCATTCAGGGTGCTTTTAAACTCAGCGTCTTCCAGCACCTCAAGGGCCCGGTCATAGGCCTCCTGCGTTTCTGTTTCTGTGGCGTCACCGGCCTTCCAGAAATCGAACAAAACCGCAAAGTCCTCTACTGCTGTTTCGGCCTCGCGAAACAGGCTCATCCAGTATTCATTGGTCTTTAAGGTCTTTAAGATCTCTGTGGCACGCTGATTATCGTCCCAGAAGCCGGGACTTAACGAAAGCTGTTTATCTTCATTTATTTTCTGTTGACGGTTCTCGACGTCAAAGAAACCTCCTTATCCCGAGAACGCGGGACCGCATATCCTGTAATTTTTCCTGTGTCATAGGCTGCAAAGATACGGTCTATTTCGGATTTGCGGCCGGTTGCACAAACGATTGTTCAAAAGGCAGTGCCGTGTTTGCACGTTGCATATAGTTGCACTTCTTATTGGCCGCGCCCCGGTACTCATGGCAGGCTTTACTTGCCTGTCTGACGATGTCATTCAGCCGGACGCCGCTCCGTTCAGCCGCAGTGTTTCTATTTTTCCGGCGGGAAACACCGGGAAAAGGGTTGCTTTATCGGTTTTCCTGTTTATTGATAACAAAGGTCCCAAAAAGGTTCGGGGGCGTTAAGGCAGCTTTACCATTAATATAAAATTGAACCGGCGCATACCAGGTGACGCAAGCCTCTCTCTTATCTAACCTTGTCCGTATTTTTAGTGTATCAATATCTACACCATTATATTTTATATAAAAATCGCGGGAATCGTTTATAATCGGAGTTCCAACCGGCACCAATATTTCTATAGTATCGCCTTTTCCAAATTTATAAAGCGTATCATACCCACCCCGCCCATTCTGGTAAAACATTCTTATCTCCTCCTTTTTATAGACTTCTTTTTCAATAAGATTTTCTCCCGTGGTCTTATTGATTATTACGAATTTGGGTGAATAGTAATAACCCACAGGCGGACAGCCATAGGTCTTTTCCTTTTTAGAACAGCTTGGTGTCATCAGGCAGCCGAGTATTATGGCGCAAAACAATAAGATTCTCATAATTATCAATTTTAAGTAAAAACAATAGTTTCAGTTGAGTCAAACAAATATTATTCCCTGGCACCCTGCGGCCGTCCTCGTTTTCTTTGCCGGATACCCTGAAAAGGAGCCAAAAAACAGCCAATCATACATCATCCATGGCTTTCCTGTCGTAGCTGCTATGAGCGGACCGAAGTCCCGCATTATTTATAAATGACAAAAATTCCGGAAAAATGCTTTGGTATTTCTTCAACCGTTCCATTGATCCAAAACTGCTTCAGCGTATATTCAGTTTTACAGAGGTTGATCCGCTTGGACCGGGCCACTATTTTTAAGGTATCAATGTCCGAAGCATTGTATTTAATATAAAATTCCCTTGACTGGCTAAAAACAGGGTGATCAATATCCAATGCGACTGCTACCGTATCCTTCGGCATGTTCTGCGCCCCTCCTGTGTGATATAGGGTATCATATTTTCCGGGAGCACTCTCGTAAAAAAGCCGTATCGAATCTTGCTTATAAACCCCTTTTGTTATAAGATTTTCCGATGTTTTTTTATCCCTGATCACAAATTGGAGGATATGAAGATAGCCAAGCTTTGTGCAATGAATCAGATTTGAAAAAGGAGGATCGCAACTGTATATACTTAAAACAAGCACAAGGCAGCAAAAGAGCCGGGTTCTATATTTCTTCATTAGCATTTCTCTGCTTTTTGGTTCTGTTTTACTAAACGCAACAATTCTTTATAACGCAACAGGTAATAAACAACTGGTTTGCTCACACAGTTGAACTATCTTTGTAAATACCGTTTACCAGCGGTTCATTTTTAAACCAATCCATAGATTATGGATGACTTTATTGCGGCGCGCTCCCAGATGGCGCTTTCATTAGGATTTCACATTATCTTTTCCTGCATTGGCATGATCATGCCGTTCTTTATGGCGGTTTCGCATTATAAATGGCTGAAGACCGGCAGCATCGTTTACCGCAATGTAACCCGTGCCTGGAGCCGGGGGGTGGCCATTTTCTTTGCCACGGGCGCCGTTTCCGGTACGGTATTGTCCTTTGAGCTGGGCCTGCTCTGGCCGGAGTTCATGAAACATGCCGGGCCTATTTTTGGCATGCCCTTTTCCCTGGAAGGAACCGCCTTTTTTATTGAAGCCATCGCGCTCGGCTTTTATCTGTATGGCTGGAATAAATTTAATAAATGGTTTCACTGGTTCACCGGGGTGATCGTTGGTGTAAGCGGGCTCGCCTCCGGCATCCTGGTAGTTGCTGCCAATGCCTGGATGAACAGTCCGGCCGGATTTGACTATATAAACGGGCAATACCTGAATATTGATCCCATCGCGGCCATGTTCAATGATGCCTGGTTCTCGCAGGCCCTGCATATGATCCTGGCTGCGCTTACGGCTACAGGATTTGCAGTGGCTGGTGTGCATGCCCTTATGATCCTCAAGCGAAAGAATGTGCTCTTTCATACAAAAGCCTTTCGCATTGCCGCCGTTTTTGCCTGTGCCGGCGCTATCCTGCAGCCATTGAGCGGCGATATCTCTGCAAAGGACGTGGCAAAGCGCCAGCCGGTAAAGCTGGCGGCTATGGAAGCCCATTTTAAAACAGAAGAAAAGGCAGCCCTTATCCTGGGCGGCATCCCCGACGAACAGAACGATACCGTACGTTATGCCTTAAAGATCCCCGGGGCATTGAGCTTCCTGGCACATGGCGATTTTAAAACGCCGGTAACGGGTCTGGAAGCTTTTCCGAAAGACGTTCGCCCCCCCGTTGCCATTACCCATTATGCTTTCCAGGTGATGGTAGGCCTGGGAATGATGATGTTGCTGATCGCTGTCTTTTATTTCTTTACACTCTGGCGTAAAAAAAGATGGCTGGAAAAACGATGGCTTCTGAAACTGTTCGCCGCCGCCATTCCGGTAGGCTTTATCGCTGTGGAAGCCGGCTGGACCGTAACGGAAGTAGGCCGCCAGCCCTGGATCATCTATGGCATTATGCGCACCCGCGATGCGGTTACGCCCATGCCCGGCATTGTTTATTCGTTCTCTATCTTTACTGCCGTGTATGTTTCGTTGAGCATTGTAGTGATGGCCCTGCTGTACCGGCAGGTGAAGATGGTGGGCAAATTATATGATGTGACAAGTTGAGTAAAAAGAACATTTTGATCAAGGTTTAAAATTCAACGTTTCAGGTTGGCACCGGAACGGAGAGCTGAAGGCTGATAGCTGATCACCCGATGCTCTGCTCCCGGTCTTCACCATAAATAAATATTCGTGATGCTTTATGTAGTAATGGCATATCTGTGGGCTTCGATCCTTCTTTACGTATTAATGGGAGGGGCCGATTTTGGTGCGGGGATCCTCGAATTCCTTTCTACACGTAAAAGCAAGGATCAGACCCGGCAGGTTATGTACCGTGCCATCGGCCCGATATGGGAGGCCAATCATATGTGGCTGATCATTGCTATCGTGATCCTCTTTGTTGGCTTCCCTGTTATTTATTCCACGGTCTCCATATCCCTTCACATTCCGCTGGTCATTATGCTGCTGGGCATTGTGGCAAGGGGTACCGCCTTCAGCTTCCGGAACTATGATGCGGTACAGGATCGCATGCAGGTGGTTTATTCCAAAACCTTTATGTATTCCAGTGTCATTACGCCCCTGTTCCTCGGCATCATTGCCGGCAGCGCCGTTTCGGGGAGGATCGATCCGCAGGCTACCCACTTCACGGATGCCTATATCTTCAGCTGGCTGGGATTGTTTCCGGTAACCGTAGGTATCTTTACTGTTACGATCTGCGGATTCCTGGCTGCCATTTTTATTATCGGTGAAACAAAAACAGCAGCGGAACGGCAGCGGTTTATCCGGAAAGCCAGGCATATGAGCCTGGCCGCTATTGTCGCTGCCGGGCTGGTATTGATTGCCGCTTACCGCGATGACGTTCCTTTGGCCGGCTGGCTTTTCGGCAATCCTGTAAGCATCACCTGTGTCATGCTCGCCGCCCTTTCACTATTCTGGATGTGGGCCTCCCTCTTCCGCCAGTCCACCCGGTGGCTGCGGATCATTGCCGGCGCTCAGATCACCTTATTGCTGGTAGCCATTACCTACGAGCATTATCCGGTACTGATCAACCTGAAAAACACAGAGGGTCTATCGCTGCTGGTCCATAAAGGTTCCGATAAAACCATTCATGCATTGGCCGTTGCCCTCCTGGCGGGAAGTGTTTTTATTTTACCTGCACTGTTCTACCTGCTTTATAGTTTTAACAAACAGGAAGCGACCTGATAGGTTTTAAAAACCTAACAGATCTTTATTGCTACAAAGGCCGGGCTCTTTTCCGCCTTCTGTTCTCCCAGGGAATAAAAGCACCCAGGGTGCCGCGAAACCGGCGGAAAAAGCCCTCCCGTTCCAGGATGGACCTGAAAGGTTGTACATAGGCCGGAGACGGATCAATGACCGGATCGATATCATTGTATTTCTTAAGAGTATCTACCATAAAGGGTATATGCACTACCGGGGTACCAAACTTACGCCGGGTAAACCGCTTCATCATGGACGATTGAAAAGGATCAGTAATAAGGGCAACAGACTTAAAGCCCTGCCGGCGCGCAATCTGATAGGAATAGAACACGTTTTCCGTGCTGTGCTCGGCCCTGGTTTCATAAAAAATATGTGCGGCATCTACCCCCAGCTGCTGTGCGTAAAGCCCCATGATCCTGGCCTCGTAATAAGGTGAATACACGGCCCCGCCGGAAAATATAATGTTACGGATAATGCCTTGTTTATAAAGCTGTGTAGCCCAGATCACCCTTCCCTTCATCACCGTGTCCCATTTTCCGTCCTTAAAAGGAACACCCGGAACAATACCAGCATCAAAGGTCATTTTTTTCGAAAGCACTTTCTCGTATAAGCGTGTAGGACGTTTGCGGTAAGAAACGCACCCGCATAAAGAAACAAGGAACAATGCCAGTCCCAGTACAGCCATATATTTTTGTAACATCGGGATTAAAAATACGGCAAAGTTCTGAGTTGAGGGCGATCAGCTTTCAGCAGTCATCTATCAGCCCTCAAACGGAAAGATTTTAGATTCAATATTCCCTGCCCTCTGCATAAATGATGGTACCGGGAGAAGCCGCTCACAGAATTCCATAAATATCCGTGGAATCCGTGAGCAATATATAGAACTGCGAATGCGCATCAGGCAGCGAACGGACGCTAGCTTCAAACAAACCGGAAATGCCCTCATCAGTGCATCATTTCGCTCATATCCATTTTTTCCCGTTTGCCTTTTCTCTTCCTTATAAACAGGATGAACGGAATACAGATCAGGAACATCAGCCCCAGGTAAAGAAATACATCCATATAGGAAAGTACCGTAGCCTGCCTGGTCACTGTAAAATCAAGGACTTTATGGGCCGACTGCAACGCGGCATCGGGGGTCATTCCTTTTGCGGTAAAACCATGCTGCAGGGCGCTCACACGCTGTTGCACATCCAGATCGTTCACGTCCAGCTTCGACACCAGGTCGTTGCGGTAAAGCATATTACGGTTAGCGATAAAAGTGGTAATGGCCGCCACTCCAAAGGAGCCACCCAGCTGGCGCATCATCCCCGTAAACGCTGCCCCCTGGCCAATTTCCTGCCCTCTCAGGGTAGAAAGCGCCAACGTAGTGATGGGGATGAACAATAGCCCAAGTCCTACCCCCCGCACGATCAGCATCCAGAAAAAGGCATCCTTCCCGGTATCGGGTGTAATGATCTTGTATCCCCAGAAGCTGTAGATAAAGAAAAGGAAAAGACCGGTAGCTACCATGTATTGCTGGGGGATCCCCTTTGCGATCATCCGCCCGATGAACGGCATCATGAATGCCGTCGCCAGCGTGGCCGGGATCATCAACATCCCCGCCTGCAGGGCCGTCCAGCCCAGGATACTCTGTGTATAAAGGGGTACAATAAACGTGGATCCATAAAGTCCGAATCCCAGGATAAAGGACATGATCGTACCAACCCTCAGATTCCCGTTCCGGAGCACCCGCAGCTCCACGATGGGGTTCTTATAGGTAAGCTCCCGCCAGATAAAGAAAAACAGCCCAAAAACAGCAGTGATCGTCAGCACAATGATCGCTTTGCTGGAGAACCAGTCATCTTCATGCCCTCTTTCCAGGATATATTGAAGCGACCCCACCGTGGCGCTCAACAAAAAAATCCCCAGCCAGTCAATTTCATGAGCGGCCTTTTTCTCCGCAAATTTAGGGCTGCGTACAAACTGCAATGTGAGCAGCGTAGCAATGATCCCCAGAGGTATGTTGATGTAAAAGATGTACGGCCAGCTGAAGTTGTCTACAATATAGCCACCCAACGGCGGTCCCAATGTAGGACCGGCAATCACTCCCAATCCGTAGATCGCCTGGGCCATGCCTCTCTTTTCAATCGGGTAGGATTCCGTAATGATCGTTTGAGAGGTAACCAGCAATGCGCCGCCGCCTACCCCCTGCAGGAAACGGAAGGCAACCAGTTCCCATATATTGGTGGCATTGCCGCATAAAAAGGAACAAACGGTAAACAATACGATGGAAACTGCAAAGTAATTTCTCCGGCCAAACTGCTGCGAAAGCCAGCTCGTCATCGGAACAACGATCACGTTACCGATGGCATAGGCGGTGATCACCCATCCTACCTCGGACAAGGTGGCCCCCAGGTTTCCCTTCATATCGTTCAGCGCCACGTTTACAATGGTACTGTCCACAATCTCCAGCAAAGCACAAATGATCGCGGTAACCGTTACAATAACACGCCGCGCGCCATATTCTACAAGAGAATCCTGTTGCATAAATTGATATCTTTTATTATAAGAAGTGAAATTTAATTAGTGAGAAATAAAAAGTTGACCAGTGAAAAAATCTGCTTCCCCTTTTACCCGCGCACATTTCACTATCCAGCTTCCCACTAACTAACGTCTCACTAATTAAGATGAACATCCACCAGCACATTCATACCGGCGCGTAATTTTTGTATCAGGGAATCATTCCTGTTCACGAATTCAATCCTTACCGGTACCCGCTGTACCACTTTAACAAAGTTCCCGCTGGCATTGTCCGCTGGCAGCAGGGCGGAAATAGAGCCTGTTGCCGGAGAAAAGGAGCTTACCACCCCTTCAAAATGATGCCGGGGAAATGCGTCCACGTCGATCTCCACTTTTTGCCCCGTTACCATTCTTGATAACTGGGTCTCCTTAAAGTTTGCCACCACCCATTTATCATTGTTGAGGATGATGCTGAACAATTGTGCACCGGCCTGGATGAATTGCCCCGTCTGCACCGGAACTTTTGATACCACACCGTCCTCATTGGCTACGATGACGGCATAGCTTAAGTTCAGCTTTGCATTCTCAACATCCACTTCACGCTGGCGCATTGTTGCCTCGGAAACACTGATCTGTTCTGCAGTTGCTTTCGACTGGGAGGATACGACTCCGGTTTGAGCCGCTACCTGGTTCCGCTGCTCTTTCAGGACCGCCAGCTGGCGGTCGGCAGTTTGTTTGGCCGCAAGGGCCTGCTCATATTGCTGCTGGGTAATGGAGTGATCCCTGATCAGGTTCTCATACCGCTTGAGATCCTCAGACGTACGCCAAATATTCACTTTTGCTGCTTCTATCTGGGCATCGGCGGTAGCAACGGCGGCCGTGGCAGTGCCAATATTTTTTTGAGCCGCTTCGGTACCGGCTTTTGCAGAAGCCACGTTGCTCCGGGCCGTAACCAGGGCTGCTTCCGCTTGATCCAGCGCCATTTGCAGGTCTCTTGTATCCAACACCAGCAGCGTATCGCCTTTGTGCACAAACTGGTTGTCTTTTACTTTTACGCCGGCAATATATCCCGGTATCTTGGAGATGACCGGACTTACATTGGCAGCAATCTGGGCGTCGTCGGTATCTTCATGATGCCGGCCGTAGATAAAGGCTTTAATGCCAAAGTAGCCTCCCCCAATGATCAATGCTGCAAGTATGATAAAGAATATAGGACTTCTTTTCTTCTTTTGGCCTGCTTCGCCCTGCTGATTTTGAACTTGTTCCTTTGCCATAATATCGGATATTAAATGATCGTTTTCTGATTTTAAGAGTTTGGTATTTATTTATTAATGCTGTGCAGGTAAGATGCCGCTGCTCTCCAGCAGCTTCTGGTAAGCCAGGGCCGCATCTGCTTTTGCATTCAATACATTTATCTTTGAAGACAGGAGGGCTACGTTGGCATCCAGCAGGTCTGTAATGGTGACCAGGCTGTTGTCATATTTGTTTTTGGTAATGCGGTAGTTTTCAGCCGCCTGTACTTCTGCCTTATTATAGACCTCAATTTTGCGCTTTGTCAATATAGAACGCTGATAGTCGCGGTTGATCTGGAGCCGGATATTATCGGCGAGCAATTCCGACGAAGCGGATAGCTCCTGTGCCTGCGCCTTTGCTTTTTTTACAGCTGCACCGGTCTTCCAGAGGCTCGACAGGTTGTACTGCACCCCCAGCCCCCCGTTGATGGCGTTGGTCACCGATAAAAATTTGGGAACATTCACTGCAATGTAGCCCCCTGTTAGTGCCAGCGCAGGCAGATATTCCGCTTTTGCCACTTTAATTCCCAGCGCTGCCGCCTTCTGCTGATAACCCAGCGCCTGTATGTCTTCCCTGTTCTGTAAGGCCTGATCTTCATAATAAACCAGCGGCCGGTCATCAGAACCCTGATCGATAAATGCAGGATCTACTTCAATAACTGTTGTTTCGGGCAATCCCAGCAGCAGGTCCATGTTCACATTGGCGATATTGTAATTGTGTTGCGCCTCCAGCAACTGTAATTCAATATCAGAGGTCTGCAGCTGCGCCTTTAACCTGTCGTTGCGGGCCATCAGGCCGTTGTTCTCCAGCCGTATAAAGCTGGAATCACGGTTCTCCGAGGCAGCCAGGTTCTCTTTGATCACATCGATCACCCGGGCAGCCTTAAACAGGTTGGCATATGCCTCAATAAGATTATAAGCAACGGCTTTTTCGTCATTGCCCGTATTGAGTTTTGCAGCCTCAAGCAGGTACCCGGCAGACTGGATCCCGTACCGGATCTTTCCTCCCGCATAAAGGGGCAATGAAAAATTGGCCATTCCATACATGGCCTGTGAAATCTCGGGCACCGCCGAGCCGTCACCGGACCCTTCTTCCTGTTCCTGTGCACGCTTCATATCGATGTGCGCACTGGTAAGGCGCATATAGGCACCCCCGATCTTCAGGTCCGGCAACCGGTTGTTTTTTGCCTCTTCCACTGCTGCGGTGGCTTCAAGGATCTTTGCCTGATCGATCTTTAAATGCTTGCTGCTTTGCAATCCCAGTGTTACCGCCTCGTTTACCGAAAGCTTTTTGACCTCCTGTGCGGAGAGGGTTGTGTTCAAAACCATCAACGCTGAAAACAAGGCAACGATGGTGGTGATATTCTTATTCATACATTCAATAGCTTTTTCTGTTACTTATGATTCTTTTACCAGCAGATAACTTTTTACCAGGGCTTTTAAATGGCTCTTCAGTTTCGGAATGATGGCCTTCAGAAATTCCCCGTCATCCTGCGGATCGATATGATGCTGCTCGCAGAGGAACCTCCGGGTATTAAAAGCCTGGTTAATGGTACCAAATACCGTCAGGGCAAGAAACAGGACATCCGCATTCTTCCTGAAAATGCCGGCTTTCACCCCTGCTTTTACAGCACTTTTGATCAGGGCATTGTTCTTCAGCTTCATGCTCTTCACTCCTTCGTAAAGAACCGGGTTCTTCATCACGCCCTGCTCCCGCACCATCAGCAGGTGAAAGTTCCTGTTGGCTGCGATGGTATCGATATACGTATCAATGATGAGATCAATCTTATCCACAGGAGCTACGTTACTTGCAAAAACGATCTCTTCCAGCTTTTCCCGGATCTTCAGTACATGCCTGGTAAAGATCGCTTCAAGCAGCTTTTCCTTAGACCCAAAATAATAGGAGATCATGGCCACATTTACATCTGCCGCTTTGGCGATATCCCGTACAGATGCATTATCAAAGCCTTTATCGGCAAAGATCTCTACCGCCGCCTTCATGATTTCCAATTGCTTTTGTGTAAATACTGCTGACACCTTGTAAAAAATTTCCACTGCAAAGGTATTAAACAGTTGTTTAATTAATCAAACACTTGTTTAATTTCTGCAGAAAACCGGGAAGAAATTAACCCATGTCAAGTTGGGTACAACAGGCATTGATGCCTCGCATAACGTTGGCGATCAATTAAAAACAACAGCTATCTTACTGGTAAATAATATAAAGCAGGTTACGACCGGACGTTGGAGATCATAATTTTAGCAAGACGGAGTTTCGGCTGGGCTATTGCGTTATCGTTTCCCGCGGCGACAGCTATTATAAAGCGAACGCAGCGATTACCACAATTTTGTTTCCGCAACGGGATCGGGAAGCAACGGCTGCGGTTTTCTGTTTCACACACGCGCAGTTATTGTGTCATCCTGTTTCCCGCGATGAGGTTTGCGGTGCAATGAACGCAGCGCCTACCATGCATTTTTTTTCCTGCAGCGGTACGGGTGCATTTCCGGTTCGCTCCGGTCTTCGCTGCATTCCCGGCTACTGTAGCTGGTACCGGTGCCGGTAACGGTCATACAGCTGTTTGTGCTTGTTATTCAGGTCAATTTTCCGGCCCTGTATATAAGCATCCGTTACTGTACTGTGCTCCATATCCAGGATATCGCCGGTGCTCACCACGACATTTGCGTCTTTTCCTGCTTCCAGGGATCCTGTGCGGTCATCGATCCCGAGGATCCGGGCCGCGTTCAGGGTAATGGCCTGCAGGGCTTCCTCCCGGGGAAGTCCGTATGCTGCGGCAGTTCCTGCAAAAAAGGAAAGATTGCGGTAACGCGAGGAGGTTTCATCATCATTCAGCGCAAATAGCACTCCCGCCTTTTGCAGCAAGGCCGGTGTTTTGAACGGCTGGTCCACATCATCGTCTTCCAGTGTAGGCAGGGCATGGATGGAATTCAGAATCACGGGAATATTATTCTGCCTCAGCAGATCCGCCAGCAGGTAGCTGTCGCTGCCTCCAACGATCACCACCTCGATATCGAAGGTCTTTGCAAGATCGATCGCCATCAGGATCTGCCGGGAGATATCGGCATGCACATAGAGCTTCTGCTTTTTTGCAAACAGGGCGCGCAGCGCTTCAAATTTCAGGTTGACCTCTTTATGGTCTGCTGCCCCGGCATAGGCTTTCGCTTCCTGCAGAAATATTTTCAGTGCCTCTATCTGCCTCATTCCCGCTTTTACAGGGTCCGAAGCGCCGGTGCGCCGCGATTTCAGCAAGGCTGGTAAATTCAGCCACATGCCATTATCGGCTTTATATAATGCATCTTCCCAGGTCCAGGCATCCAGCTGCACCACCGATGAAGAACCAGCCAGCAGATGGCCCCGGGGTACAATATTGGCCAGCAGGATGCCGTTTGACCGAAGCGTATTGATCACTCTCGAATCGGTATTGTAAGCTACGATCGATCGCACATCCGGGTTATAATCTCCCAATTCATAATAATCATTGCTGCCTCTTACCCCGCTGATGATCTCCCGAAGCCCCAGGTCCGTGTTGGCCAGGATCAGCCCCGGATAAACATGCTTGCCCGTTGCATCCACTACCGTAGCCCCGGGCACGGTTTCTGCATGGTCGCTCACTTTTTGGATCTTCCCGTCTTTGATGATGACGGAACCCCGCTCCATCACCCGGCCGGTACCGGTATGTATGGTGCCATTGCTGATCACGACAATCCCTTCCTGTTTTTTGGCCGGATAAACAGCATCCTGTGCCATTGCCGGAAGCGCCAGAAAAATGAAAATGATGTATGCAAACGTTTTCATCGAACTTTGTTTTTTTGATTAGAATTCAAATGCATCTGCGGCAAGGATGCCGTCCGCTTCTTCGTGGTCTTCGCAATGCAATACCACCTGTGCCGTTGGCCTGGCCGGAATAACCAGCGCGCCATTCTTACCGGCGGACAGCATTTTTTGTATCAGGCGGTTCCGTTCAGCGGCCCGTTGTACGCGGCCTTCCCCGTCCTGCTGCCGGTCGAAATAAATGGCACCGTCCACCATTGTGTACAGGGCCCGGGCATAGATGCTCAGCGGGTTATCGCTCCACAGCACGAGATCGGCGTCTTTCCCTGCCTTAATACTTCCTACACGGCTATCAATATGCAATGCCTTTGCAGGATTCAGCGTTACCATTTTAAGGGCCTCCTCTTCCGAAACCCCGCCGTACCTGATGGTCTTTGCAGCTTCCTGGTTGAGCCGCCGCGCCATCTCGGCATCATCGCTGTTGATGCAAACATTCAGTCCGAGCCGGTGCATGATGGCCGCATTATAAGGAATGGCATCCCGTACTTCATTCTTATATCCCCACCAATCGGAAAAGGTAGACACATTCGCTCCGTGCTGTTTGATGCGGTCCGCTACCTTATATCCTTCCAGTATATGTGTGAAGGTATTTACCTTGAATCCGTATTTCTCCGCGATCCCGATCAACCCCAGTATTTCGCTTTGCACATAACTGTGACAGGTGATGAACCGCTTATGATCCAGGATCTCTACAAGAGCATCCAGCTCCAGATCTTTCCGGACGGTTTTATCACCGGAGCGAATGGCTTTTTCATAATCCCTTGCGCGCTGAAACGCATCGTTCAACACTTCATTAACGCCCATGCGCGTATCCGGATAACGGCTGTTTCCCTGTGTGGCGGCGGTACGTTTTACATTTTCGCCCAATGCAAACTTTATAAAAGGATCTGCTCCTTTGAATTTAAGCCCTTCTGCATCCGCGCCCCAGCGCAGTTTGATGAGCTGACTCTGCCCCCCGATGGTATTGGCAGATCCGTGCAGGATCTGGGAGGTGGTCACCCCCCCGCTTAACTGGCGGTAGATATTGATGTCGTCCGGATTCAGGTTATCACCGATCCTCACCTCAGAAGTTACCGACTGCGCACCCTCGTTGATAGAGAAGACGGCAATATGAGAATGCTCATCGATGATGCCCGGTGTAAGATGCTTACCGGTTCCATCGATGACCCGGGCCCCGGCAGCTGAAAGCCCTTTGCCTACCTGCGCGATCTTTCCTCCCTTCACCAATACATCCGTTTGCACCTGTTTTCCGCCGGCCTCATTGGTCCAGACAGTAGCGTTCCGGATCAGGATGGTTTCCTGTTGTGGCAATACAGCATTCCCATAGCTGCTAAAGGGATAAACGATGCGGGCCTCCGGCTTTACAAAAGACCGTTTTGATGAATCCTTTGCCGGTATTGTTTCCGAGATGCGCGTAGCCACCCAGCTTACCGGTGCTCCTTTTTCGTTTGCGCCAACTCCCTGCCAGGTCTTTCCATAATTTACCCCGCTTAGCCGGATCAATGCACCCGCCTGCCGGTTGTCAAAAACGGAATCCTTTTGCCCGGTGCCGATCACCTTGGTCGTTGGCTTTAATGAAAAACTGATGGAGACCAGGTTCCCGTCTGAGCTAAATTTTGTGGTCAGCGCCTCCCCGGCCTTAACGGTCGCTAGCGTACTGCTCTTCACCTCGAGCTGGTACCGGGTCGCAGCCCCCCCTCCGGTAACGGTTAACGCATATACCCCGTTCCATTCGGTACTGCTCTTTGCGTTGATATCATAACGGGTTCCCTGTATCCAGTTTTCCAGGATGCTGGTCTTTTCCGCAAAAAGGTTTCCGGTAGTAATGATAAAATTGGCAAGAAACCCGGCGTCCAGGCGTCCCACTTTATCCGTTATGTTTAGAAAAGCAGCAGGCGTTGTGGTCAATGCCTCCAGTGCGGTCTTCTCGGAAAGCCCATTTTGAATGGCTTTTCGCAGGTTCGGCCAAAAGGTTTTGAGGTCTTTCAAATCCGCTGCTGTAAGGGCAAAGGGGATCTTTTCCTTTTCGAACACGGCCGGGTTGGAAGGGGCCAGTTCCCAATGTGCCAGATCGCTCCAGGCAATGAACCGGGCATCGGCCGGGTCATCTACCTTTTGCGCGTCCGGAAAATTCAGCGAGAGGATGTATGGGGCTTTTGTAGCGGCGATCTCTTTGATCCGCTGGTACTCATTGCCTCCTCCTTTTATAATATACTGTACTCCGAATTCGTCGCCGATCCGGTCTGCCCTCAATCCGCTCCATTTATCTGTTGTTTCAAAGATCTGCGGAAGCGATTGCTGTTCGTTCCAGGCTTCCAGCGTTTTGTTGACCCCTTCCCGTGCAGGCCTGTTCTTATACCACTGCGCATCCAGGTAGTTTTGCCGGAGCAGGGCTACCGCGCCCATTATGCTTGTTGGATAGCTTTGCGTGGAACTCCCTTTGCTGAACGAATAGAAGGCAGCTCCACGCTCTTTAATAATGGCCAGGTTTTCGCTTTTTCCCGATAAGGTGGCCACCACCCCCGTGCCGCGCGCAATGCCATCCTTCTGATGCGCAAGCACGGTCCCAAAGCCCAGCTCCCGCAGCGGCTGCGCCTTGGTATCATCCATACCAAACAGATCTGCAGCATTTACCTCGCTCCGGATCGCCTGGTTCCAATTATAGGCCCCCTTTGTGTTGCTGTTAAACTGCTGCGGACCAAAGAAAGCAGCAGCCCCGCCTTGCCGCTGCGAAGCCGGCACACCATAGTCGCTATACATATCGATCAGGGATGGGTAAATGTATTTCCCTTTACAATCGATCACTACGGCATCCGCAGGAGCAGCACCGTTACCCACACTTACGATCCTGCCTTCTTTGATCACCAGTGTGGCGTTCTGTAAAGTGGTAGCGGGGTCTTTTATGATCGTGGCATTTATAAAAGCATAGCTGCCGGACCGGGGGTCTGCAACCCCGTTTACCGGAAAGGTGGTTTGGGCCGCAGACACCAGGGTCAGCAGCCAGCTCAGCGGCAGTAGTATCAATTTTTTCATCCGCAAACAATTTTGCAGGAAAGTAGGAAAAATAATCGGTATCCCTGTTATGAAATTGCACCGTCCTGAAATAGTTGTAGGAGACCAATGTTGATCTCCTACGGTACTGCTGCACCCCTTGCAGCAATCTATTGAATATATTTACAGGCTTTCCCCGTGCTGCGACCGGTCCAACCCCTCCAACTCTTCATCTTCACTCGCACGCAGTGGCGTGATCATATCGGTTATTTTCAGCAGGATAAACGACATCGCCAGTACAAAAACGATCACTCCGGCCAGTGCCAGCAGATGCGTGTTAAACAGTTTTGTTTCGCCAAAGAACAACCCGTTGCCGGTAGTATTGGCGGTATTGATTGCCTTATTGGCAAATACACCGGTCAGCAGCATTCCTACCATTCCTCCTACTCCGTGACAGGGAAAAACATCCAGCGTATCGTCAATGGACGTTTTGGTGCGCCACTCTATCATCAGGTTGCTGATAATGGCCGCAACAACGCCAATGACCAGTGCATGGGGCAGGCTTACAAAACCCGCAGCAGGCGTTATGGCCACCAATCCCACCACGGCCCCGATGCTGGTGCCCATTGCCGAAGGCTTTTTACCCCGCAACGCATCAAAGATGATCCAGGAAAAAGCAGCGGCGCCGGAGGCCACAGCTGTAGTGGCCAGGGCGGATGCCGCCAGAACATTGGCTCCCATGGCCGACCCTCCGTTAAAGCCAAACCAGCCAAACCACAGCAAACCGGTTCCCAACAGGACATAAGTGATCCGTGCGGGTTTGTTCTCACTGGTATCCGTTCTCTTTTTCAGATAAATAGCACCCGCCAAGGCCGCCAGGCCGGCGCTCATGTGCACCACAGTACCCCCGGCAAAATCAAGAACGCCCATCTTAAACAAAATACCATCCGGATGCCAGGTGGCATGCGCAAGCGGGCAGTAAATAAAAACGATGAACAGGCAGATGAATAATATATATGAAGTAAAACGGATCCGCTCAGAAAAAGCACCCGTAACCAACGCTGGGGTAATGATCGCAAATTTCAGCTGGAAAAAAGCAAATACCACCAGGGGCACCGTGGGTGCCAACGCCCAGGGTTTGCTTTCCAGCACTCCGTTCATCAGGAAAAAAGTTCCCGGGTTGCCGATAACCCCGCCTATAGAGTCGCCAAAGGCCAGACTGAACCCGAAAACCACCCATATCATAGAAACGATCGCCATGCAGATAAAGCTCTGCAGCATAGTAGAGATCACATTCTTCTTTTTGACCATTCCACCATAAAAGAAAGCAAGGCCAGGGGTCATGATCAGTACCAGGGCTGCCGAAGTCAGCATCCAGGCCGTATCGCCCGAATTAATTTCAGGAAATTGCTTTAGCTCTACAGGGTTATGACCAAACACAAGGCTTAGTATTACCACAAGGATCAACAGTACAAAAGGGATGATAGCCAGTTTTCTCGTCATTGACATATTATATATATTTTATATTTTATACTATCGATTAAAAAATATGAATATATCTTTAAACAGGATAATTTCATCCCAAAAATATGAATGAATGATCAAAATTTAATACAATTAAAAGTAATTTATTTATATATTATTTTTACTAATATAAAAAATGCTTGATTTTTCATTATTTATCAACTCTTTATGTTTTGAGAAACTATATTTAAATAAATAATAATATTATATTTTTTGGTAGTTTTTACATCTTTTTCGGGTGTTCGTCACTTTTTTTCAAAGTATCCCGGCAGCAAACGGCATCGGATTGCCTGCCGCTCATCCGGGAGTATACCCGTCACGCGATCTTTTTACAACCGGCCTGCCCGCTTTGCTGAAGCCGGCCGGAGAAAGCCGGTCTTACGGAGCATAAAAAAAGCCCCTGAAACGGGGCTTACTGTTCTTTTATTTCCGTGGGCTTAGCGCCTGCCGGGGTACACTTTTAAGGCCTGCTCCAGGCAATCCATGGCCGCGTTGATCGCATCCGTATTCAATACATAGGCCAATCGCACTTCATCCATACCCAATCCCGGTGTTGCATAGAACCCGGTTGCGGGAGCCAGCATGAGTGTTTGGTTCTGATGTGTAAAAGACTCCAAAAGCCACTGGCAGAACCGGTCGCAGTCATCAATGGGCAGGCGGGCAATGGCATAGAAAGCTCCGCCGGGGTTGGGGCAAAATACACCGTCCATCGCATTTAAGCGCCGTACAAGAAGGTTGCGCCGCTTGCGGTACTCATCCCTTGTTCCATCAAAATAATTTTCAGGAAGATCCACGGCCGCTTCACCCAATACCTGGGCCAAACCGGGAGGGCTCAGCCGTGCCTGGCCAAATTTCAATGCCGTTTGATATACTTCTTTATTATGCGTAACCAGCGCTCCGATCCGCGCACCACAGGCGCTGTACCGCTTACTGATCGTATCCATCACCACCACGTGCTCCTCCAGTCCGGGCAGTTGCAGCGGGCTCAGATAATCACTGTCGTCCTCATACCGGAACTCCCGGTAGGCCTCATCGGAAAACAGGAATAGTCCGTGTTTTTTGCAAAAGCTGCCCAGCGCCTCCACCTCTGCCCTGCTGTACAGGTAACCGGTTGGATTATTTGGATTGCAGATCAGGATGGCTTTGGTCTTTTCAGTGATCACCCGCTCAAAATCGACAACCGGAGGTAAGGCAAAACCGGTATCAATACCGGAAGGAATGGGCACAACCTTTATACCGGCAGTACAGGCAAAGCCATTATAGTTGGCATAAAAAGGTTCGGGGATAATGATTTCATCACCCGGGTTCAAACACGCAAAAAACGCAAACAGGATCGCCTCGCTACCACCGGTGGTGATCATGATCTCTTCATGTGTTACTGCAATCCCGATCCTTTCATAATATTCCACCAGCTTCCGGCGATAGCTTTCATTTCCTGCGCTATGGCTATACTCCAGCACCCGCATATGCGCATCCCTTACCGCCTGCATAATGGCCGGGGGTGTTTCAATATCCGGCTGACCGATATTCAGGTGATATACCGTCACCCCCCTGTGCTTTGCAGCCTCTGCAAAGGGTACCAGCTTCCGGATGGGGGAAGCCGGCATTTCCACGCCTCTTTGAGAAATTCTAACCATACTGAAAAATAAGGGTGCAAAAATAAAAAAATTCCACCTTTACAGATGGAATAAGTTAAAACTGTTCAATAAAACTAAAAAAACTAAACTCTTAGATAATCTCACCGGTAAAATATACCGTTTTGGGCTGGGCACCCTTGATCTTTATCGTTACATCTTTTTTAAACGAACTGCCTGCTGCTGCTGTAGCATCATACCCCACTTTTATTTTACCTACTTTACCTGGCATTATCGGAGCAGAAGGTTTTTCGGCTACCGTACAACCGCATCCTACCAGTACACTTTCCACGATCACCGGTTTTTTGCTGATATTGGTAAATTCCATAAAAAAGGAGGTTCCTTTTTTATATTTTAATTTCCCTACGTTATACTCTTCTTTTGCCATTTTGATCACTTTGTCTGCCGGCACGGCCTCCTGTGCTTTGGCGGTAACAGCAAACCCCATAAAAAACAAAACTGCGAAAAGGTAAAATTGCTTCATAATCCTATTTTTATTAACTACAGCTATAAAAACAACAAAATTACGGTATAGATGTTCAATAGTTTCCAAAAGTTGCACGCATCTTTGAAAAATTATTCAGCAATGAGTATATTGTGATATCCCTATTTTTGCCAATATGGAGAATAAGACTTCCGACCTTACTACCCCAGGTGAAATGCTTTCTTTTGACAAATTCAAAGATGGCGTTCTTCACGACTATTATATTGCCTGCCTGAGTCGTGAAACCAGCTTGCTGGGGCGGAGGGAAGTACTGACCGGCAAGGCAAAATTCGGGATCTTTGGAGACGGGAAGGAAGTGGCCCAGGTTGCAATGGCCAAATTCTTTAAACCGGGCGACTGGCGCAGCGGATACTACCGCGACCAGACCTTCATGTTCGCCATCGGCGTAGGTACTCCGCAACAATATTTTGCCCAGCTCTATGCAGACCCTGATCCGGATCACGAGCCGTTCAGCCTGGGCCGGCAAATGAACAGCCACTATACCAGCCGGAATGCGGACGCCGAAGGCAACTGGCTGAACCTGGCAGAGATCAAAAATACCGCCACCGATATGGCCCCTACTGCCGCCCAGATGCCCCGTTCTTTTGGACTGGCCTATGCATCCAAAAGTTTCCGGGAAGTTCCGGAACTGCAGCAATTCAAAAACCTGTCCCACAACGGAAACGAGGTCTGCTTTTGTACCATCGGCGATGCTTCCACCAGCGAAGGGCATTTCTGGGAAACCGTGAATGCGGCCGGCGTGGCGCAAATCCCTCTGGTGATCTTTGTATGGGACGACGGATACGGCATCTCTGTTCCCAGGGAAATGCAAACCACAAAGGGATCCATCTCCGCCGCTTTAAAAGGCTTCGAAAAGGAAGAAGGAACCAATGGCTTTTATATTTCTAAAGTAAAGGGCTGGGACTATATGGGTATGATCGAGGCCTTTGAAGAAGGCATCAGCCTGGCCCGGGAAACGCATACGCCGGTTCTTTTTCATGTGGACGAGCTGACCCAGCCACAGGGGCACAGTACTTCCGGAAGCCATGAGCGGTACAAGTCTACAGAGCGCCTGGAATGGGAGCGGGAACGGGATTGCCTGAGAAAAATGAAGGAATGGATCCTGAAGAACGGACTTACCGACGATGCCACGCTTGAAAAAATTGAGACAGACGCCCGTAAGAATGTAAAAGAAAGCCGGGACAATGCCTGGAAAGCCTACCTGAAGCCGATCAAAGAACAGGTAGAGCATACCCGCGATCTTTTGAACCAGCTGATACTTGATGTGCCGGAGAAAGAGGCAGCGCTCAAAAAGCTGATCCCGGACCTGGTCACCAACCGGGAGCCGCTGCGGAAAAACATATTGCAGACCTTATACAAAGCCATCCTTATCTGCGGGGATAAGAGCGGCAGTGCCCAAACTTATTACGATACACTTTGCCGGGAAAACGCAGCGATATATAATTCAAATTTGTACAACGAGGGGCCCAAAAGCGCCCTGAAAGTTGCGCCGGTTGCCCCCGTGGTAACCGAAGCTGCTCCCCTGATCAATGGCTACGAGATCCTGAACCGTTATTTTGACCAGCTCTTTGCCAGCAACCCCAAAGTACTGGCATTTGGAGAAGACCTGGGCCAGATAGGCGATGTGAACCAGGGGTTTGCCGGGCTGCAAAAAAAGCATGGCCCCGAGCGGATATCCGACACCGGCATTCATGAACTGAGTATTATGGGGCGCGGGATCGGGCTGGCATTACGAGGCCTGAGGCCTATCGCGGAAATACAATACCTGGACTACCTGGTGTATGGTTTGCAGCCACTGACAGATGATGTAGCATCGCTTCAATACCGTACCGGCGGACAGCAGTTTTGTCCGCTCATCATCCGGAGCAGGGGCCACCGGCTGGAAGGCATCTGGCACAGCGGATCTCCCATGGGAATGATCATTAACTCATTAAGAGGCATTCACGTTTGCGTACCCCGTAATATGGTGCAGGCAGCAGGCATGTATAACACCCTGCTCCAGAGCAACGATCCGGGGCTGGTGGTGGAAAGCCTTAATGGTTACCGGCTGAAAGAGCGGTTGCCCGAGAACCTGGATACCATGACCGTTGCTTTGGGCGTGCCCGAAATATTGCAGGAAGGCACAGATATCACGATCGTCAGCTACGGCTCTACCCTGCGCATCATCCAGGACGCCATAAAAAAAATTGCCGCACTGAACATCAGCTGCGAGCTGATCGACGTGCAAACCCTGCTGCCGTTTGACATCCATCACTGTATTTTAGACTCCCTGAAAAAAACCAACCGCATCGTCTTTATTGATGAAGATGTACCGGGAGGTGCAGCCGCTTTCATGTTCAATAGAGTAATGGAAGAACAGGGTGGATACCGGTACCTGGACGTAGCTCCCCGTACCGTTACCGCAAAGGAGCACCGGCCGGGCTACGGAAGCGACGGGGATTATTTCAGCAAGCCTAATGCAGAACAGATCGCTGCGGTTCTGATCGATATGATGCGGGAGTAAGCTTTAGTTTCATGTTTAAAGATCAAGGTTTAAAGGTTTGGTGCTTTCGTCGTGTCTTAACAGATGTTCCGCAAATCTTAAATCCCAAATTTCAAATCCCAAAATGGAAGCATTAAAAAGATATTGCCTGGCCCTGGATCTGAAAAAAGACCCGGCGCTCATTGCGGAATATGAGGCCCATCACCGTGCCGTATGGCCGGAGATCAAACAGAGCATCCGCGATTCCGGCATCCGGCATATGGAAATTTTCCGTGTAGAGAACCGCCTCTTTATGATCATGGAGGTTTCCCCGGAGTTTTCTTTCAGTAAAAAAGCGGCGGCGGATGCGCAAAACACAAAGGTTCAGGAATGGGAGGAGCTCATGTGGAAGTACCAACAGGCGCTGCCAACCGCCCAACCTGGCGAAAAATGGATGCTCATGGAGTCCATTTTCAGTATCTAGTTGATCCGGGTTAATTATTTGCAGGCAGTCCGTTGTATGCAGTTTTTTAACAACAACCGTCAAACCAATTTTACCCCCCGGTCGTCTATATTCAAAATTTGGCACTTCAATTGCATAAGCATAAAAAACATTCAGTTATGAAAAGAGTTTCACAGTTTGCCCTGATCCTGCTTACAATTTCCATTATAGGCGCAGCCTGTTCCAATACCAAAAAAAGCGCTTCGACCACCGTTCCCCGCCAGGACTTTAAAGGAACCTGGGTGGTAACCGGCACCAGCATCGAAGGAACCGATACCAAAAACCTTAAGGTTGAAGCCTTTGATGATGTAGCGCTGAGTTGTTTCGACGGCAGCGAGTGGGTATTTCCGAACAATGGATATGGAAGTTATACCATTAACGGGCAAGACTGCTCAACCGGTCCCCGCCAGATCTTATGGTCTACCCGCAATTCCAATGGTGTAACCCATCTCAATTTCAAGCGGGTAGATGGATTAAAAAAGAACCAGTCTAAAAATGTTGCAGAAGGTTATTCGCTGGAGATCACCTCCTCCGGAGACGGGCACTTCATTGCACAATCACCCATTTCTTTCGAAGGCAAGACCATTTATATTGTCTATGACTTTGAAAGAAGATAACCATTAGCCTTCAAATAATGAAAAACCGTTCCGGAAATGGCAACGGTTTTTTTAGCCCCTTTACCCCAAGTCGCCCTGAAACCGGTTAACGCGTAGATTTCTAAAAGTATTGTGTAAATCTGCCCGCAGAAGGTTACTGGCATATGACTTGCAATAACAATAACATGCTCAAAAAAAGTAACCCTCATGAATGGGTCCCCTGGGAACTAAGGAGGATCAATCCAGACATTTTTTATTTCAAAGAAGACAAGAACATTCCCAACAGCCCGCTTCCGTTATTGATCTACAGAGGTTTTTTCGATAAAGAATATGAAGACTGTGAAGGCTGGCTGAAAAACAGGTTCTCTTCCAACCGCTGGTTCCCCGCTCCCCGCCTGCAGGTGTTTGGTTTTACGCACTACTACATCAACACGCATCTCGTTATAGGCGTTTGTTCCGGTGAAGCAAAATGGCAACTGGGCGGAACATTGGGCATCACAACGAACATCGAAAAAGGAGATGTTGTGGTGATCCCCGCAGGCGTAGCGCTCCGGCATCTCGAATCGGAAAAGAACTTTAAAATCGTAGGAGCCGGTTCTGTAAATGAGGTACCCAGGGTTCAGAAAGAACAGAGCGGTAATCATGCCCATGGAAACAATGGTATTGCCAACATTGCGCTCCCGGAAACAGACCCGATCCTTGGTCCTGAAGAAAGCCAGCTGACCATCTGGATGCCGGCAGATTCATACTCCCGGTAAATCCTCGGTTACCATCAACAGCAAAATAAAACCGGCCCTTCGCAGCTACTTCCCCGCAGACCACTCCGTTTTTTCAGGTAAACCCATTTTCCCCGCACATTGTTTTTATCCTCTTTTCTCAGGGAGCCAGATAGGCGGCCATTTCCGTCTGGTATTGCCCGGCTACTGCCGCTGCCGCATCCGCAAAATCTTCCTTCCCGGAAGCATAAATAACCGCCCGGCTTGCATTCACCAGCAGTCCGCAATCTTTATTCATTGCCTTCTCCGAGATCTGTTCCAGGCTACCGCCCTGTGCGCCCACACCCGGCACCAGCAAAAAATGGTCCGGAACCAGCTCCCGGATGCGGGTAAAGGCTTCCGCCTGTGTAGCCCCCACAACAAACATCAGGTTTTGATCGGTTCCCCATGCCGCAACCGTTTTTAATACCTTTTCATACAACAGCCCCTCGCCGGTACCCTGCAGTTCAAAATCCCGGGCGCCTTTATTGGAGGTAAGTCCCAGCACAATTGCCCACTTTCCTTCATATTCCAGGAAGGGGCGCACACTGTCTTCACCCATATAGGGCGCTACGGTGACCGCATCAAAAGGAAGCGTTTCAAAAAAGGCTCTGGCGTACTGGCTGCTGGTATTGCCAATATCACCACGCTTGGCATCCGCGATCTTAAAATGGTCATCCCCGATATAGTGAACCGTCTTCTCCATTGCCTCCCATCCCTTTGTTCCCAGGGCCTCATAAAAGGCGGTATTGATCTTATAAGCTACACAGGCCGACCGCGTGGCATCGATTATTGCTTTATTAAAACGGAATACGGCATCCGCATCGCCCGACAAATGTGCCGGAAGCTTTGCAGGATCGGTATCCAGTCCCACACACAAATAAGATCTTTTTTCGAATATCAGGGATACTAATTTTTCTCGGATCATGTCTCTATCAGTTTATTAAGCTCTTTTAGCGTTATAAGGGAACGGTTGCACGGAATAACCGGGAGGGAGCTCCGGCCAGCGCCTTTATGGTAATTCCCGGAAAAGCCGCCGCCACTATTGTACCCGCTTTTAGCACCACCCGGGTATCATCTGCCGTCAGCTCCACCTCGCCTTCCGTCAGCAAAAAAAGTTCGGCCGTTACCGGTTGCAATACGGTTTCATCCCCGGTCTTCAGATCATAAGAATGCAGCTCAAAATCCGGAACGGGCGCCGGGTAAACCCGTGCTTTTTTATCGGCCGTTGCGGGGATCACCTGCGGATGGGTAGCTTCGCATTTTGTGTGCTTCAGCAGCTCCGCCGTGTCAATATGTTTGGGAGTCAGCCCGCCACGCAGCACATTGTCGGAGCTGGCCATGATCTCAACATTATATCCTTCCAGGTAAGCATGGGGCACACCCGCATCCTGGAAGATCGCCTCGCCCGTTTTGAGGTGCAGGATATTGAAAAAATAAATGGAAAAGATACCACGGTCAATGGATCCCGGCTGAACAAAGGTTTGGGCGGCACGGGCGGCCCAAAAGTCTTCCGAAGCTTTATCCAGTTTTTCCTGCTGGTACAGCGGAATGATCCGGCTGATCAGCGGCTGCAACAACTCGTTCACTTCTTCCTGTGGCAGCTCCATCGCCATTTTATACAGCTCCTTATATCCCTTCGTCTTGAATACCGGCACAAAAACATGCAGCTCCGGCACCGCCTCCAGCGTTTCCAGCAATTTTTTTTCGGGTTTAAACCCATGCAACAGGTAAAAATCGCTCAGTGCCGCCATCAGCTCGGGCTTGTGATTGGCATCCTTATAATTCCGGTCGGGCGCATTTAACGGAATCCCTTTTTTGTTCTCTGCTTCAAAATCAAGCAGTGCCTGGGCTTTGGAGGGATGCACCTGGATGGAAAGCATATCTTTTACATCCAGTACCTTCAACAAATAAGGCATCTGGCCAAATGTATTTTTTACAGCCGCCCCCAGCAGCGCTTCCGGGTTTGCGCGGATATAGTCCCGCAGCAGCACGGCTCTTCCATCATCCAGCATCAGTGCACAGTTGGCCCCGGGATGCACGCCCATCCAGTACTCGGCGAACGGTTTCATCTGCGGATTTTCGACCTGAAGCAGGGAGGGGATGAACGATACACCGCCCCAATCGTAGTGCTTTACTTCCCCTTTGAGTAATGCCAGCTTTTGCATATAAAAAATTAGATTAACTTGGGGGTAAAGATAACTGAATGGCGACACATAATCAATTGGGAAAACACGGGGAAGCCCTTGCCCGGGCGTACCTGGCAGAAAACGATTATGCCATCCTGTTCCAGAACTGGCGTTATTCGCATTATGAGATCGATATCATCGCCACCAAACAGGGTAAACTGCATTTTGTAGAAGTAAAAACGCGAAGCAGCAACCAATATGGCCATCCGGAAGACAGCGTTACGAAAAAGAAATTCCGGTATTTACAACAGGCTGCCGATGAGTTCCTCTACCAGCATCCCGGGCATTGCCGCATCCAGTATGACATCCTGTCGATCACCATCCGCACCGGCCAGCCGCCCGAATATTTTCTGATCGAGGATGTGTTTCTTTAAGAATAGGGATCTGAGAATCGGGAATTGAGCGACCTGTCTGAAATTTCAATTCTCAACGCTGATTGCCGATAACTCACCGTTAATTTGTAAATTAGCGACCTGCATCTATTTTATAACGATCTAAACAACAAGGAATGAAACTCAAATCCCTTTCATCAGGCGCCATTGCAATGGCTGCACTGCTTGCCTCCTGCGGCGGCTCTGAAGGAGCAACCGAAACAGCCTCATCCTCTTTTTGTACCGACTCTGCCTGCATTACAGAACCTCTGCGCCTGGGCAGTCCTACACCGGACAAGCCTTCGGTTACGGTAAGTTTTAAAGATTGCCAGATCGATTCCATCTTTTTTGACAATGGGAAGCTGGGCAATGCAAAGATCGGTTTTGCCGACTTTTTCGGAGGCCGTAGTATAAAACCCGGCAAAGCGCTTTTTGGCTTTGCCTTTGGCGAAGGACAGGGCGCCTGGCTGAAATTCAACGATTGCGCCACCGGCCGCGGTTACCTGATCAAAGTGCCCGTAGGCAAAGGGATCAGCCCCATGAAATACTTTAGCGCCGTAAACAATTTTGACCCGAAATTCAGGGTAGACGAAGGACTGGTATCCTACTATGACAATACGTTCCTGTATGTAGAGGACATCAGCACCGGCAAGATAGCCAAAACCCTGTTGACCGATACCGGTGTAAAAGGCGTGGACCACGATAATGTTCATTCGTTCCTGGACTCTGTTAATATCCGCAAGGACCATCTTTACGCTAAAATAAAGTATGAGGGAAAAGACATCGTTCATGATGTTCCCCTCACTTTTAAGTAATCAAGCAACAATAATAAAGCTGCTTCAAAAGTCCCTTCTCTGCGATTGCCCGTCTTTTGAAGCAGCTTTTTCAGTTTTATGTGGGAATCTTATAAAAAAAGTTTTCAGTCTTATCTGAAGCTGGAAAAATCACTCTCCGGCAACTCTACAGAGGCCTATCTCCGGGACGTGGATAAGCTTACGGAATACCTGCAGACGCAGCTGCCGGTACCAGGTCCGGCGGATATCACCCTGAAACACCTGCAGGCATTTGTGGCCCGGATCGCAGAACTGGGGATGCAGCCGGCATCACAGGCAAGGGTCATTTCGGGCATCCGTGCTTTTTACCGCTTTTGTATGCTGGAAAACATTGTACAACAGGATCCCGCGCTGCTGCTGGAAGCTCCTAAAACCAGACGAACCCTTCCGGATGTACTGAGCTTTGAAGAAATTGAACGGATCCTCTCCGCAATCGATCTCAGCAAGCCGGAAGGCACCCGTAACAAAGCCATCCTTGAAACCATGTACGGTTGCGGTTTGCGGGTAAGCGAACTGGTACAACTGCGCATCTCACAGCTCTACCTGGATGCAGGATATGTGCGGGTGATCGGGAAAGGCGATAAAGAAAGGCTGATACCTGTTGGCGACACCGCCGCCAAACACATAAAGATATACCTGCACGAGATCCGTTGCCATGTAGCGGTAAAGCCCGGCAATGAAGACATTGTTTTTTTAAACAACCGGGGGACCCAGTTAACCCGGGTAATGATCTTCCTGATCATAAAAGACCTGGCCGCAAAAGCCCGGATCCCCAAAACCATTTCGCCCCACACTTTCCGTCATTCCTTTGCCACGCATTTGATCGAAGGCGGGGCCAACCTGCGCGCCGTGCAGGAAATGCTGGGACATGAAAGCATTACCACCACAGAGATCTATACACACCTGGACCGTGAGTTTCTCCGGAAAACCCTGCATCAGTATCACCCCTTGTTTAGTAAGAGCCGCTGACCCCGGGTAGCCATCAACATACCGCCCATTGCTGATCCGCAGCAACAACCCTGAATGCTTCCAAATAAAACCCCGGAATTGTAATATTGTTCTATTTTCGCGGATACCAAAAACAAATATCAATGAAACGTATTTTTTTATCCTTTTTGTTAGCAGGTTTGCTGTTCACGGCGCAGGCCCAGGTAAAGTTTCCGGCGGCAAGCCCCGCTCAGACCATTAAGCAGGACTTTGGCCTGGGTACACTCGAATGGTCTTACAGCCGCCCCAGCCTGAAGGGCCGCCAATTATACACCGATCTCGCACCCGAGGGAAAACTCTGGCGTACCGGGGCCAATAGCGCCACTACGCTGACCATCAGCGATGAGATCATCATTGCCGGAAAAACCATCGGTGCCGGCAAATACGGATTGCTTACCATTCCCGGCCGGAAATCATGGACGGTGATCCTTACCCGGCAAACAAACGTAACCAGCGATCCTGCCGTTTATAAAGAATCAGAAGATGTGGTGCGGATCAACGTTGTTCCCGTTGCCTCAAAAAACAGCGTTGAAACATTCACCATCCAGCTGGCAAACATTACGCCTACTACCGGTGAGCTCCAGCTGGCCTGGGGACCGGTGATCGTACCCGTGCCGCTGAAAACCAATATCGACGGGCGCATTATGGCATCCATCGACGCCTCCATAGGATCGGACAAGCCCGCTTATTTTCCAGCGGCCAGCTACTACCTCGAAAACAACAAGGACCTGGACAAGGCCATTGCCTGGTTTGAAAAAGCGGCAGCTGCCCAGCCAAAAGCTTACTGGATCCACTATCAGCATGCAAAAGCACTGGCAAAAGCAGGCCGGAAAAAAGAAGCAAAGGCAGCAGCGGAAAAATCAATGCAGCTGGCTAAAGCGAACAACAACGACGATTACGTACGTAACAATCAAAAGCTGATCGCTACCCTGTAAAAACAGCACATGAAACAACTTGCCCTGGCCCTTTTGGGAGCCTTTATTTTATCGGGCGCCGGAACGCATGCTCAGAGCATTACGCTCAAATTCAACCCTGCTAACGGAAGCCGGTATGATGTAAGCACGATCAATACCTTCAGCATCAAACAAACGATCATGGGGCAACCCATAGATATGAAGTTTGGCAGCGCGGTCTATATGCTTTATCACATTACCGAAGCCGGCCCCGACAAGGCCCTGACCCTGACCTACGATTCCGCTAAAATGAACATCGATTTTATGGACCAGAAAATGGTCATTGACAGCGAGAGCCCCGACACAGCCAATGCTGCCAACAGGATGTTCCGGTCGATCCGGGGCAAAAGGGTAAAAGCTTTCATCGCCGCTGACGGCACCGTAAAAAAAACAGAAGGGTTTGAAGCGCTGGCCCGGGGTATGAGCGCAACGGACAGCGAGGCCCAAAAAATGGCCGATGAACTTTTTTCAGAGGCCACCGTGAAAAGCTTGCTGGAACAGAGCCTGAAAATGTACCCTAAGGATCCGGTATCACCCGGAAGTACCTGGACCTCCGCCATTCATATTGAAAAGCCTTACCGGCTGATCATGCAAAACAGCTATACATTAAAAAAGATCGAAAATGGAAAGAGTCTTGTGGCGGTGACCGGAAAGGTAGGCACTAACGGCAGGACAACAATGGAGCTGCAAGGCATGGAAATGGAAATAAACCTGGATGGAACGGTAACCGGCACCATAACAATGGACAATGCATCCGGCGTTACGGAGGCTTCCGATCTGATCCAGCAGCTTAAAGGAATTGTAAAAGTACAGGAGATCGAAGTGCCTATGGAAACAACCGTGGAAACAAAGATCAATATGAAGAAACGCTAAAGGGCGATCGCATGACGGAGCCTTACACCAGCGGTTCGGCCCATTGGAAACGTCGGAGCCGGCTAAAGCGTTGCTTCCGCCATACCCGGCGCCGGCTTATGGAATAAAGCAGTTTGAGATGCGGCAGGACCGGGTTAAAAAACCGGTCATTTGCTGATCCACAGCAGGGAGGCCTCATCCGGCAGCACAAAGCTGGCTGTTGATCCGGTTGCGTTATAGGCATCTGTTTTTATCACACGACCCGCGACACTGATAAAATGCAGTTTTAATCTGCCGGTAAGCCCGTTAAGCGCCACCTGCACTTTATTGCTTTGTCCTTTATAAACAATACTTCCGGTTGCACCCTGCAATATCAATTGACCATCTGCTTCTGCCGGCAGCATTTCCTTTGCAGCCTTTAAAAGTTCCTGATCAACTGTTGCCGGCAATGCGGGCAATGAACCACCAGCCATAAACACGGCCCAGCCAAATCTATCCGCACCATCTGCTGAATAGAGTACGGCCTTACCCGGATATTTCAGCCGGTATTCTTTTACCGCATGATATACCTGTTCAAAGGAGCTGCTTTTGGGTTTTAACAGCCGTGCCCATTGGCGGGGCGCCAGGTTCTTTCCGCCTTCCGGCGCATATACCGTTCCATTGGCCTGGTAATGCCAGTATTTGATATCGATCACATCCACTACCGGTGCATATTCCGGATCCTGCAAAATAGCGTCCTGCACATCTTTGGTAGCGCTCAGGCCAATCACTTCTTTTGTATGCTTTTGCTCCCACTCCTTAATGGTTTGCAGCCAGAACTGCACAAAGTGCAATGGTCCGGTAAACTCTTCTCCTGTAAACTGGATCACATTTCCGCAGCCTTTAAAATTTTCCAGGCATTGCCAGATGTACTGCTGGTGCAGCTTGCGGCGTACGGGGTTGTTCACATCATAAAACTGCTCCGCATAAAAAATACGTTTATCCCCGGCAAAATTCACCGGCTCATTAAAACCGGTATGGTTGATATTATTGGCCGTACGCCAGGGAAAATCAGCATAGTGCGCCCCAGCTTCAATGATATTGTGCTGAAAATAATTCTGATGCAACAATACCCGGTCGCCCACTGCCGCCAGGTCTGCAAACCGCCGCATCCGGTGCCAGTACCAGGAATTGTATTTTGTAAGATCATATTTGCTCAAGCCATCCCAGGCCGTATCTACCCCGCTGCGTTTAAACGGCAGCTCATAAAAAGGCGGCCACACTTCACCATCCATTCTGCGGATGCGCTCATGATCATCCCGGCGGCGTTCATACCACAGGCCGTAATGCTGGTTCAAGCCCACGATATTATTGGCCTTCATGGAATCCATCACATCACTGAGGTCATCCGTAAGTCCCGGACCCACACGCCCCGGCACAAAACGGGTGATGGCCATTTTCTTTTTGGCCTGCTCCAGATCCCTGCTCTCCACGCCACCGGACCACCAGGGCACTTCCTGTATCCTGCCGGCAAGTATGTTCCCATACATGCCTACCAGCCAGCCATTCTCTATGCCTGTGGCAGGGGGATAAACCGTCCATTGTTGCTTCGGAGCCTTATCCACGACTTTTGCGCCCCTTACATCTGCAGCCACCGGGTTGTGTTTAGCAGCGTCCCTTATCCAATCGAGCAGCTGCATCTTTGGCTGCGCTGCCTCCTTTGTCAGGGCCTGTGCCACTTCAACGGACGGACTGCTGGAGGCCTCGGTACCGATCTCTAAAATGAACGACTGCTGCGGCGCCGGCCTTCCCAGGCGCTCCCGTAACTGCGCATAATAAAAACTTTCCGGGTCCAGGTGGTTATTCGATTCGCCCCAGTAGCCATCTCCCGCAAACTGGCTCCAGGAACCCAACGCCCAGTTTTGTGCGGTGGGCGGCCGGTAACAATCGATGCGGGCGGCCGAACAGTTCCATAAAAGACTGTTGGCGGCAGCCCACCCCGCGCCCTGGCCATCCTGGCCCCGGTTACCAAAGCGGATGGCGTTACCATCTACTGACACTTTATCAAATAAAACCCCCGAAGCCCATTTGTCAATGGCGCCCGAGAAATTATACGGTCGCTCCGAGACACATTGCACAAAGGCATTGGGCCCGGCGGCCGTATGGCCTGCTGAAAAATCATGATAACCATTCGCTGCATAACAGCGCTGGAACAGGGTTTGCTGGCCACGTGTAAAAAAAGTGTAGCGCCGCTGCCCGCCGATCTCTGAAACCGGCTCCGTAGAAATACAATCTTCTACTGTTATCCGTCTTGCCGATTCCAGCAGGTATACCGCCGATCCGGCAAAATGTTTAAAAGAGACCTGGCGTACCCAGGCGTCTTCCACATTTTCCATCGTAATGGCCATCCAGCGATGCTCCTCGTCTTTTATATTGTTTTTTTCGAAATCCGAAACCAGCGAAAGATTTTCAATACCGATATTTTTCACCCTCCCCGGCCACGAAAAAACCGTTACGGTACCCCCGCCATATTTTTTATCGAAGGAATTGGTGAGCGGTACATCAATGGTCAGCATATTTCCGTTAATGGCCGTAACGGTCCTTTCAAAAACAAGGTCGGCATCACCGGGCTTCCAGCCCAATGCCGACAGGCCGCCGCCAAAGCTGCGGGTGCCCAGCACATCGATCCATTCATTGGTAGAAGGCCGGCGGATGTGGATCGGATCTCCTATATGGAACGCTTTTGCATCCCCTACCGAAAATGTTGTTGCATTTACCGGTACATAATCCTGCGCAATACGGGCTTCCTGTTCCGGCTGCCGGTCATTTTTTCCAAGGATCCTTATCAATGCATCACGACTGACCCCTTTGCCCTGCAATACGGTTGCACCACCGGCACCAGCCCCTCTTAGCACCACCCCGGATGCCCTGATGAGCAACTGCCCTTCGATCGCATAACTGCCCTTTTGCAAGAGCACTGCCCCGCGGAAGCCATCCTTACCGGGTGTTAACCGGGATACATAATCAATAGCGGCCTGGATCAAGGCAGTAGCGTCTCCTCCTGTCACAGGAACTGTTGCCTTCGCCGGTACCAGCGGAATGGCCTCTTCAGAAGCTTTATACCCACAGTAAGAATAGTCCGGAATACGGTCTCCGGTAACGGAGTCTGCATTGTAGATCAATTTTCCCTTTTCAACCGATACCGGCAATACCGGTTTTACCGGCTTCGGCTTTTGTGCTTTTGTTATGATAAACAAAAGGCTGAATAAGACCGATAAAAAAAATTTCATTATTGCTAATTTATCAACTCTCTGCAAAACAAATGCTATATCCGGCGCACTTTTTATCCGGATGCCAGGCCTGCGGTTCTTACAGGGATTAACCAAAGTCGTTACCCTCTGCTGATCCGACAGGAGCTATTGTATTTTTAGGCGCCTGATCCCCCCCTTTTTGGGTGCAATTTGCCTGCTCTATATGATCTGCTGCCGCTCTATTTTCCTTTGGCGCTTTTTCTTGTCCAAAAAGACCCCTGAATTCCATTTCGGGATAACGGTAAGAAAGATCCGGCTTACCGCCTTTTCTATTTAAACGAAGCCAGGGGTTTCCCGTTCTCCGGCGTCACTGTTTTCAATGCTACCAAACCATTTAAATAATTCTCAATATTGCTGTACCCGTTTTTTGTAATCGCCGGCGCATCAGACGCCTTACGCGGGTTCAACCCCATCTTTTTTTCAACGCTATCCGGTATGCCATCATTATCAGAATCCTTGTAAGGGGTTCCGTCATATGCAGGATACCCACCCACCTGGCTGATATCGGAAATGATCCCTTTTTTGTAAGAATCCGCGGGCAACCGGCGTTTCAGATACTTTGAAACCGGAGCGGGCTGCGCATCTTTGTTGTAAGTAATTTTTCCTGTGTGCACGTCTTCTATCACCCGCTGATCCACTGCATCCCGTACCGGCAGCGTGGCTCCTGCGTTTTTTAAAACATAGTCATATGCCTGCTTTGCCGTCAATACCGGAAATGCGGCTATCGGAAACGGCTGATCCACCCGGATCTGTTGCAGGTACTTTGCCAGGTCTTTTACATCTTCCAGCTGTACTCCCCCGGCCCAGTTATCCTTTGTTACTTTTTCGTTCCCCTCCACGATGTTGCCGCTTACATAGGCTTTTCCAAATATCAGGCTGTCTTTAAAGGCCCTGCCCGACTCCGGTTTCAAAATGCGATAACCGATCGGGCGGTCTTTTGGTGTAATGGGGCCTGGCTTATAATAGTTATTGATAAAGTTATACAGCGATCTATTGTCGCCGCCATCGGCACTGCGGTTCCACCAGTTAAAGATCACGTTGTTCACAAAGCCAAAATCACCGTCCATCCCTACTGAAGGATTCCTGGCGATGTTGTTGGCCCAGAGATTGCGCATAAAGGTGCTGTTGCGCCCGCCGATGGTGCTGCCAAAAGCATGGTTGTACGTATCCAGCGCTTCTGAAAAAATAGAATTCTGAATGGTCACGTTCACCGTTGGCAGCTTTTCTCCTTTGCCATCTGCTTTACGATCATACACATGCCGGTAGATACTCATGTTCTCGTCCAGCCCCCAGCTTGCGGAAACATGGTCAATGATGATATTGCCTACGGGGTTACCGCCCAGTCCGTCGTCCCGGCGGGTTACTTCTGTAGCCCCGCGCCTAAAACGCATAAAGCGGATGACCACATCATGAGTATCGATCAATACCGATTCACCGGCAATGCAAATCCCGTCACCCGGGGCGCTTTGTCCCATAATGGTGATATAAGGCGCACGGATACTTACCGGTCGTGTTAACCGGATGATACCGGCTACATTAAAAACGACGATCCGCGCACCGCCCTGCTCGCAAGCCCAGCGGAAACTGCCCGGGCCGTCATCATTCAAATTTGTGACCACAAATACTTTTCCGCCACGGCCACCCGGGGTATAAGCCCCACCGCCCTGGGCACCCGGAAAAGCCGGAAGTGTAGCCTTTACCAGATCGGTGGATTTGGAAGCCCAGGGTACAAAAGGTCTGCCTTGCTTTGCATCTGCTTCAACAGCCGGTAATGCTTTTTCCCAGGCGGCGTCTGATAATTTACGATAGCCGGCCATTACCGCATCCGCAGAATCCTCCATTGATTTGGGTATTACCGGATACTGAGCAGCAACCTGCTGCTGCGGAGCTAATAAACTTATAATGCCCAAAAGGCCTATCCACTTTTTCATGTAATATTCTTTTATGGTTCGTGAGGACAGGAATCATGTTTCGTCAGGCTGCCAATGCCAGATTTCTTAATGTATTGACAATGAATCATACTTTAGTCATGCCGAATAATGTCTTGCTGAACCTGTTTCAGCATCTATCCGGCATCTATGCAAGATTAAAGCAGATCCTGAAACAGGGATAGATCCCGAAACAAGTCCGGGATGACATCTTCAGGATGACCCAAAGCAGATTTGTCATTGCTTCATTGATTTTGCAACGCAAATTGAAAACTCAACATGACACTCGTCAGGCTCAACATAACATGTAACCCGACAAATGATGAACAGCATGTATTTTGTTTTTATCAAAAGATCTGATAATTGACCATCCCATCCGGCAATTCTTATTTCGCCGGCACCACATTTCTGATATTCACCACACTATTCAAATAATTCTCAATATTGCTGTACCCGTTCTTTGCGATGATCTGTGCATCGGATGCATTATTGGAGCTCAGCCCGGCTTTTCTTTCGTAATCATCCGGCATCCCGTCATTATCCGAATCCTTATAAGGTGTTCCCTTGTATTCAGGATACCCGCCTGTCTGACAGGGATCGGTAATGATTCCGATTTTATAAGAATCTATGGGCAGGCGCCGGTGCTCAAACTGTGTCTTGGGCAGCGGACAGGCCGGCACATTGTTGATCTTCCCGGTCTCTACCTGTTTTACGATCCGGGTATCTACGGCATCCCGTTGGGGTAAGGTGGCTCCGGCATTTGCGAGCACGTAGTTCTTAGCGGTCTGCGCATCAAGGATGGTCAGCGCCGGCATGATCAACGGTTTCGACTGACGGATATAATCCGTATAGGCGCCGGCATCTTTTTCTTCCTCTACCTGAACCCCTCCGTTCCAGTTGTCTTTAGTTACCTCCGGATAGCCTTCCATCACGTTCCCGTTCACATAAGCGCGGCCATAAACTTTATATTTTAATTTACTGCGGCCGCTTTCCGGCTTTAAGATCCGGTGGCCTACATTGCTATTCTTTGACGTAGCCGGTCCGGGTTTGAAATAGTTATTGATGATATTGAACTGCGCACGATAGTCGCCCCCGTCTATGGAACGATGCACCCAGTTGAATACCACGTTGTTCACAAAATTGAAGATCCCATTCCAGCCAACCGAAGGATTCCGGCCGGTATTGTTGGCCCAGAGGTTGCGCATGAAGCTGCAGTTCTCTCCTCCCAGTGTACTGCCGAATGCATGGTTCCAGGTATCCAGCGATTCGCCGAAGATCGAGTTCTGGATGGTGATGTTCACGGTTCCGAATTTGTCTTCGATCTTCCCGGTACTGTCGTTGTACATATGCCGGTACATACTCATATTCTCATCCAGTCCCCAGGTGGCGGATACGTGATCGATCATGATATTGCCGATCGGGTTCCCCCCAATGGCATCATCCCTTCTTCCCACCCAGGTTTCACCCCTGCGGAAGCGCATATAGCGGATGATCACATCATGGGTATTGATCCATACGGTTTCTCCCGCAATGCAGATACCATCACCGGGCGCCGTTTGTCCGGCAATGGTGATATAGGGTGCCCTTACAATAACCGGCGATTTCAGCCGGATAATGCCTGCTACGTTAAATACCACCACCCGGGCACCGCCCTGCTCACAGGCCCACCGAAAGCTGCCGGGTCCGTCATCGTTCAAATTGGTAACCACAATCACCCGGCCGCCGCGGCCACCTCTTACAAACTTTCCGCCGCCTTCAGCGCCGGGGAAGGCTGGGATATCCGCGTACGGCAATTCATCATACCGAGATGCCCAGGGAATATAAGGCCGTCCCTCGCGGGCCTCTTTCTGTATAATGGGATAGGCGATGGCCCACATCGAATCGGAATGCCGTTCTGCGGCATCCAGCAGAGCTTTTGACCGCTCCTGGTCTTCTTTAGGGATCTTAGGGTACTGTGCAGCAGCCGAAAAACATAAACCAATACAAAAAATCACGAATGGTACTTTTTTTAAAATCATCTTTTAAATTGTTCCTTTTTTTGTTATAAAATAAAGCAGTATCGGTTTATAAAATTTCCTGTTTTTATTGCCGGTAGTTAAATGTGCCGGGTGCACCGGAGTAATCATTCCAGCCGATGGTTTGCTGCAGCCAGGGATTGAGCGATAAAGCGGTATTATTCAAACCGGAAATATAATAATTCTGTCTGAATGATATAAACAAGGGGTTACCCGATCCGTCTTTATCCACCGGCTGATCGGTATTCACGATGGTAATATTGTCATCAAAAAATGTTTTCAACTGATCCAGCTGCGCAGTAAAATCGGCCGCATCCGGGTCAATTGAAATCGTGCCCCTTGCAGCTGTTAACGGGTCTGTATTGTTTCCTAATATTGTTTTATATTGCCACAGTCTTCCGGTACGGGCGGTTCCGTTAATGGGGGCAACGCCCAGTTTTTCGCAGGTATTATTTCCTGCTCCTGCATCATCATTATACAGCATCCACCGCTGCGCATCCCAGAAGCGTTTGCCTTCATAAGCCAGTTCCACACGGCGCTCGTACAGGCAAGCTTCTATAGCTGCGTATTTAGACGCCAATGTACCAATTCCATAATTATTGGACTCGGATATTCCTACACGTTTCCTGATCTTTCCAAGATATACCAGTGCATTGGAAACATCGCCTTTGGCCGCATAGCATTCGGCAATATTCAATAGCAATTCAGCATACCGGTATTCCATAATATCGGTTCCCGAATAAGCAAGACCATCAACAGTACTGGAACCGGAAGGATTGGTCATTTTACGTACGACCACCGGGCTGTTTACCTGGTTGCCATCACTATAGGCTTTCTTATCGCCGTTATACATCCAGCGGTATAACCAGATAACAGCCGGTACATCTGCTTCCTTAACCGGCCATTTCATACCCGAAAAAGCAAATGTGCGGTAAAAGCGGGGGTCCCGGTTCATAAAGAAATGCGCCGAATCGTATCCGTTAGCTATCGTTGGGCGCTTACCATCCGCCAGGGGAAACAGATCAACCATCTCCTTCGGTGCGGAAATACCGCCGCCGCCTGTTTGCTTTGACACACGTATGCTCCGCTCCCATCCGTTACTGATGATTCCTGATGAGGCCACTTCTTTTGACAGCAGCTGAACCATGATGGCCTCTTTATTGAAGGAATTATCATTTTTATACCACATTTCCGCCCAGTCTTTGGCGCTGCTTCCATATAAGCCATACCCTGCGGAGGTCAAAGCCGTTTCGGCAGCAAGACCTGCATCCAGGGCTTTTTGCCAGCGGTCGTTCCCGGGATTGTCCCAATCTGCATTAAATAAAGGGCTTGCATATGTTAGCAATACCCGGCTTTTCATGGCCAGGGCGGCTCCACTGGTAAACCGGCCGTAATCGCCCGAGCCCCAGGTTGGCGGCAGCAGTTCGGCAGCCAGATCAAAATCTGCTACGATTTGTGCTACCACTTCAGATGGTGTTGCCCGCGGATGCTGAATAGCAGGATCATCCGCACTTGCATTTTCCGCAGTGAGTACGATCGGTACACCGCCGTAGACACGCATCAGCTCAAAATACTGAAGCCCCCGCAGAAAATACATCTGCCCTCTCGCTTTCTTTTTAAATTCTTCGGATAATGCCTGCCCCTTTTCGTCTATCTTTTGCAATAGAAAATTAGCCGTCCGGATGCGGTTATAGGGATCATTGTTTGCATTTGCACCCAATGCCCTGCCATAATAGCCATCGGCCTGGTTGGCATTTTCCAGTGTTTTTTGCGAATTGATCAGATCCGTTACGGTACCGCCAATTTCCTCGGTAGATCTTGAGCGCGTATCGTTGTACGTGCCCACTAACGAAACAATCGGGGACCGGTACGCCGAAAAGCAATCATAATAAAGGCGATCAATATACCAACCGGTCAGCACTTCGTTGGCGAATATACTTTCGTCGTATTTATCAAAGCTCTTCATGTCTTCTAAAAATTCCTTTTTGCAACCTGTAACCAAAAAAGTCGCCATAATAAGGAAGCAGCATATTTTTATCTTTTTCATCTGTTTATTTTTAAATGGTCAGATTTCGGTAATATCTTAATTAAAAAGTAGCATTGATGCCTACTGACCAGGTGCGTAATGTTGGATAGGCAACCTGAGGATCGTCGTACATATTCCGATACTTATCAGGATATGGGTTATGAAAATCCCAAAGGTTAAATCCTGCCAGACTTATCCGGAGTGCATCCATTTTTACTTTTGCCGCAATATTTTTTGGAACAGAGTAGCCAACCACCAGACTGCGTACAAAGCTCCGGAAAGCAGAGATCTGCCAGAAATCGGATACGTATTGGTTTTGATCAACGTATGCCAGGTTCGGCCACCTTCCATCTGCATTATCTTCTTCACTGAACATATCGTTCAAATAGGATTCATGTGACCAGAAAAGCTGTGTAGAGCCCGTACCCTGTTTAATATAATCGATACGGTTAAATCCGCCCCATGAAGTGGCAATCTGGGTATTTAGACTGAACGACTTCCAGGATAATCCAATATTCGTGTTCAATCCAAAAGTTCTTCTTTTCCCTAACTGGGCAAAATCCTGGCCATCATCCGTGATCTGACCATTAGGACCCGCAATCGTTTCGCCATCGGCATCCAACTGGCCTCCCAGGTCCTGGTAAGCGAGCATTCCTTTTTTAAGACCATCTTTTGTATCAAAATCAAAATAAGCAGGCGTGGTACCTGCCGCTGTGGCACGGTCTGTCAGGTACTGCCAATAGGCATCAACATCCGCATCTGTACGTAAAAGACCATCACCACCTGCATTCCCCTTCCAGGTAACAAAACCATATTGAGGGCGAAGGGATGAATATCCTTCGCGGTTCTCATATTCTGAAGGGTAGTTGAATGCCACCGGAAGCCATTTAGTAATCCGATTGTCACTGGTACCAAAATTAACGCCGATACTGTAATCAAAATCCCCAGCTCTGTCTTTCCACGTTGCGCTAAACTCGGAGCCCCACGCTTTCTGTGCGCCAAAGTTTTGTTCTGCGAAACCACCGCCTACGGAGATGGGTACACCCACCTGGTTGGCCAGCGTCATTAACATATCGTAGTGATTGTCCCAGTACCTGTCGTAAGAAACCGATAACCGGTCGTTCAGGAAGGAAACATCGATACCGATATTCTTTTTAATGGTTTCATCCCAGGTCAAATTAGGATTGGGGGTGGCATCGGGGGTTAAGCCTGCCACTAAAAGCCCGCCGTTATTGGATCCGAAGCCAAGCCCCTTGTCGGCAGCATAGCCATAGGTCTGCATCCAGCGCCAGGGTTTTACATTGTCAATACCGGTTTTACCGATAGACGCCCGGATCTTTAAGAAGCTCACCCAGTCTACATTATCCCGGAACCAGTTTTCTTTTGAAATGACCCAGCCTGCAGAAACTCCCGGGAAAAAGCCCCAGTAATGACTGGGAGAAAACTTGGTAGACGCATCCGAACGGAACACAAACTGGAACAGATATTTATTATCGTAATCATAATTGACCCTTCCTAAATATGCCAGGCTACCGCCTTCTGTTTTGTACACATAAGTGTTAGAAGGGTTTAAAGTCCCTGCCGAAGGAGAAGAGCCATTGTAAGCACCCATAATGGGTTTATCATAAATAATGAATTTCTTTTCGTAATTCTGCTGTCCTTTTTCTACAGAAGCCATGGCAGATATACCGTGCTTGCCAAACCGGTTATCATAATTAACAAAGAAGTTGGATTGTTCTACTTTACCGATTTCATCGGAGTACCGTACGGTAGAGCGGTTATCATTATTGGCAACTTTCCATTCAGTTGAGTCTGTGTATAAATGGTATCCCATTGAATGGTTGTTCTGTGATGCTGCCAGTCTTAATCCCAGCATGGCCTGTTCATTATTCGATGTAGAATAACTTAAGCCATAAGATACTTTAAATGCCAACCCTTTAACAAAGGGAACATTATACTGCAACGAAAAGTTGGTATTAAATGCCTGGTCATCATCGGAAGTGAATGACCCGTTATTTAACAGTCCGAAATAGTTCCATCCCTTAATATTATTTTGTCCGGCCGGACTGCCCTGCGACCTGTGCGGCCCCAAAGCCGGAGAGATATATTCGGTTACCCCATCAACGGTATATTGCCAGGGTATATACTTGGGCATGTGTGCTAAAATAGCATAATCGGTTTGTTCGGAACCAGAGGTATAAGCACCGTCGTTAACACTTATTTTGGTAAATGATTTCTCCACTTTCGATTTATTCGCCGCAACGGTTGCCGAAAGTTTCAAATTGTTCACTACTTTCACATCCACGCCTGTTCTGAAAGACCATTTATTATAATCCTGGCTTCCAAGATTGGGTTTCTGTGTATAGTACCCGGCCCCCGCAAAATAGGTGGCCCTTTCAGATCCGCCGCTCACATTAATGGAATGCTGCATGGCCCCACCAGGTTTCCAGGCTTCTTTTAACCAGTCGTAATTCAGCGATTTCATGGCTGCCAATTCATTTTCATCAAAAAGAGCATCCTCATTACTGTTTGCAGCCCTAAAAAACCGGTTGGAAAAAATACCGTGCTCGTAGGCGCTCATCGTTTTTCCAAAGCTCACTGCATCATTAAATTCAAACTTTCCGGAATAGGATATTTTAGGAGCCCCGATCCTTCCTTTTTTTGTTTTTACGATAATCGCACCCTGAGTAGCCCTTGAACCATAAATGGCAGCTGCGGCATCGCGCAGCACAGTGATACTCTCTACTTCGGAAGGATCCAATACATTAAACTGATCCATGGTCGGCAGTCCGGTATTCGGATCCAGTTGTATCACATCATCTATAATGATGAGGGGCAGATCGCTGCTTCCGTCTTTACTGTATCCAAACGGCTGACGAATGCTGAATCTTGCATTGTCACCAGGCCGCTGACTGCCGCCTGTTACGTTCAGCCCGGGTATCTGTCCTTTCAGTGCTTCAGCAATGCTGCTAACGGGAAGATCGGCGATCTTTTCCATATCAGCCGTAGCTACGGAACCCGTAAGATTTTCCCGTTTCTGTGTACCATAACCGATCACGACCACTTCGTCCAGCTCGTTTTCGGCTTTCTTCAATATGATCGCCACCCTGTCACCCGCCTTCACCGTCTGCTCTCCATACTCATAACCTACATGCGAGTATTGAAGTACGGCGCCTTCAGCGGGAATATTCATGGTGAATTCACCTTTCATATTTGTAACGGCGGTCTGGCTTCCGCCTTTTACTTTAATGGTAACACCCGAAACCGGTGCACCCGAGGGATCCTCGGTAACGGTCCCCTCTATTGTTTTGGTTTGTGCGTTTGCGCCCAACCCCCAACATATGGCCAGGAACACGCAAATAATCCTTAAAACTGACTGATAAAGCATATGGCTTGTTTTTTTATTATTGTTTGGGTTGCTGTTTTTTGTTTTGATTCGCTTTCATACGTGCCTGCCAGGCTTTGCTTTCTTTGTTCATATCATAGCCGTGAGCGGAAAGATAATTGTTGATCCGGCCTTTATACTTGCCAAACCATGCGTGTTTTTTCTCTGAGGAGCCGGCATCCATGGCATGTTCCCTGGCCTCCGTGAGCGCATCCATAATATATTTCCGCTCTTCGGTCGTAAGCCGGGGGATCATCTCCAGGTATCCTTTATACGTGATTGGCAGCACGTTATAGGTCATCCCGTTTTTAATAGCCTCCACGTGCTCTTCAGAAAGCAGGCCCGACAGCTGCTGCAAATAGCGCTGGTGCAATGCCGTACGCTTCGCCGCTGCCATTGCTTCCTCCGCTGTTATTTTCCGGGTTGCTGCTTCTTTATCGGTTATCGCTTTCCGGATGCTCCGGACCGCAGCGTCCCGACTTGCATCCAGGTCGTGCAAAGCAATGTATTGCTGGGCTACAGCCTGTTTTACCTTATAAAATGTGGCTGAATCTTTTAAAGTAAGCCCTGCAGCAATTTTTCCTGCGCGGGATTCAGCCGTTTTATGATAGGCCAGGTCTTTACCGGCATTCTGCCCAAATACACCCGGCAGATTAAAAATTGTAAAAACAACAATTAATCCACTTTTCGTGAAAACCCTACTGTCTTTTTTTCTGAAAAAAAAATGCTTCATTACAATCGCTATTTGGCTGAAATCCTTATTCTTAAATCTGACATTAAAAGTAAAACGCCGGAAGGCTCTGTGCAATGTACGGTTTCACTAATAAAATGGAAAATATTCCTATTCTTCGCAATGGTTTGCGTAACGGAAAAAACGATGTATAAAGAACCTGCCTGCCGCTGGGGGCCGCGGTAAAAACAGCAGGCCGGCGTTAGCAGCCGGGGGAACATGATCTGTACCCATGCGAATCACTAATGGTGTTTCAATGACCGTTCGCTATCGCACCCGGATGCGGACCGATGCCGGTTTCAACCCCGGTGATGTTACCCGGATAACAGCATCACCTTTTTCCAGGCCTTTTATAATTGCCAGCCCCAGCCCGTTGAAGACCTTGCGCTGATCGGTTTGAAAGGGTTGCAGATCGGCCTGGTAGCCATTGTCCATGGCCACTACCCTTGCCACTGCAGAACCGGTAACGCGGACTCTATTATCCGCATCCGGAACCAGGTTTCCATCGTGGTCCAGGATCCGGATGGTTATAAATGCCCGGTCGTCCCTGCTGAGCTGCAGCCATTGATTTTCCACGCTTAGTTCGATGATTGCAGGGATCCCCGCAGTGTGCACTGTCTTTTCTAAAACGGTCTTTCCATTCTTACGGGACACCACTTTTAATGCACCGGGCTCAAAGGGTACGCGCCACAGCACGTGAAAGGCCGTATCACTCTTTTGCTGCTTTCCAAGGGAACGGCCGTTAAGAAACAATTCCGCTTCATCGGCCTGACTGTAATACACTTTTACATCCACCGTTTGCCCTTTCTTCCAGTTCCAGTGCGGGGCTATATGCAATACCGGCTTTTTTGTCCATTCGCTCTGGTACATATAGTACACGTCTTTTGGGAACCCGGCCAGGTCAACGATGCCATAATAGGCGCTCCTTGCAGGATAAGGATAGGGCACGGGCTCGCCCAGGAAATCAAACCCGGACCATACAAATAGACCGGATAAATAATCATGCTTTTTAATGATGCGCCAGGTCTGCTCATGTGTAGATCCCCAATAAGCGGCCACATTATCGTAAGCGGAAACCGTATAATCCGGATTGCCGTTCTCTACAAATTTGAATTTGGAGCTGGAAGGCCAAAGGCGCAGTGAATCGGCGGGTCCGTCGTAATGCCCGCGGGTAGCCAGCCCGGATACATTCTCCGTTGCAATGAATTTTTCACCGGGATAATTTTTGGGAAAGTCTTCATAGGCTTCGATATGATAGTTCAGCCCGATCACATCCAGCACCCCGGACTGGTAAATAAAATTTTTATCGGGGCGGTTCTCACTCAGCGCACAGGTAACGGGCCGGGTCGTATCCAGTGCTTTTACAATGCCTACCAGTTCCCTGGCCCATGTGATACCGGTGGAATCGAATTGCTCTCTTATTTCATTGCCGATGCTCCACATAAACACGCTCGGGTGGTTCCGGTCGCGTTTTACCATATGCTCCAGGTCGCGCCGGTGCCATGCGGGGAAGTCGCTGTAATAATCATATTTATTTTTCTTCTTTGCCCACATATCAAAGGATTCGTCCATTACCAGGAATCCCATTTCATCGCAGAGGTCCAGGAATTTCGGGTCCGGTGGGTTATGGGCCGTGCGGATGGCGTTTACGCCCATCTCCTTCATGATGCGTAATTGCCGGCGGGCCGCCGAGCGGTTAAAGGCCGCACCCAATGCCCCCAGATCATGGTGCATACAAACCCCTTTTATTTTTAACGGCCGGCCGTTCAGCGAGAAACCTTTCTGCGCGTCAAATGCAAAATAGCGCACGCCAAAAGTGGTCGCCCACTGATCGGTCTGCTCTGTCCCGTCGAAAATTTTAAATACCGCCTTATACAGCTGTGGTGTTGTTACCGACCACAATGCCGGATCTTCCAGCCTGGTTCTAAAGCGGAAGCGGCCTGCCGGTGTTTCCGGTGTACCACGGATCACGGCGACCTGACGGCCGGAAGGATCCAACAAAGTACAGGTGGCCCTTACTCCGGATCTGCCGGTGGCCTCATTCAATACATCTGATGTGGCATTGAACCAGATCTGCCCGCCGTCATCCCTGGTTGCAGTTACAAAAGTGCCCCATTGCGCAAAGGCTATCTTTTGGGTGATCACCAGCCTTGTATCCCGGTAAATACCGGACCCGGTGTACCATCTTGAATTGGGTTGCCGGCTGTTATCAACTCTTACTGCAAGGGTATTCTTTTGTTTTCCCGGTTTAATATAAGGTGTCAGATCATAACTAAAGGAGGTATAGCCATAGGGCCACTTGCCCAGGTAATGCCCGTTGATCCACACTTCTGCATCGCGGTAAACACCATCAAATTCGATCCGGACATTGTTTGCAGATGTTCCGTTTTCCAGGGTAAAGGTTTTGCGGTACCACCCGGTTCCTCCGGGCAAAGCGCCCCCTGCATTACCTGCGGGATATGAGGTATCAAAGCGTCCTTCAATACTCCAGTCATGCGGAAGATCCAGCAGCCGCCAGGAGGCGTCGTTGAGTGTTTTTTCTTTCCAGGAGGCCGCATCGCCCAAACGGAAACGCCATCCTTTGTTAAAGTCGATCACCCTGCGAGGGCTTTGCTGGGCCGCCGCCCCTGCAATCAATAACAAACAAATACTTAATGGTAATAGATATTTCATTCTGTTTGAATAAATCGGTTGGGTTTACCGGCCAGGTTTTAAAAACCCGACGGGCCGGTAAAATGGACAGCGCTCTTTCCCTTGTCTGCTGATGTGGCCACCGCAATACCCCGCTGGTCCTTATCATTTACCGCGCAGTAAAAATGATACACCACTCCTTTATATTTTACCACACAGGGCTTGTGCGCATATTTCTGATCAAAGGGTTCCGAGGAGTGGATCAGGTCGGCCCCTTTCCAATCCGTCCAGTGCACCAGGTCGTACGAGCACGCAAAGCGGTTAAAGGTTTCGTTCTTCCTGTTTTCCCAGAACGCGCCAAAATAAAACATGACCCACAGGTTTCCCATTTTCTGCAGCACCCCATCCCCGGTAATGCCGATCCGGTGGTGCACCACGGGATCCACCTCATAGCGTTTCCAGTGTACCATATCGTTTGACACGGCCATTCCAATGCGCTCAAACCAGCGCCATTTAGGCGTATTGTTGCTGGTATCGCCATTGGCATTGTAATACATCACAAAGGGATAACCCAGGGTTTTCTTTTTATCCCATATCACCGAGCTCTTATACAGCTTTTTATTTTCCCACCAGCGCACATCCGGGTCCGTGGCCTTTAACACCGGCCGATCCATAGTGTGCCATTCGTGCGGACGGGTAACAGCGCCCGGGGTCCAGGCCATTCCAATCGAGAGCAAGCCGGCTTCATATCCCGGCGTATGCCCGCCGATATAGCTCATCCAATACTTTCCGTTATACTTTTCCACCGCGTAGCTTCCCCCCCAGGCAGGATCGATCAGCGATACATACCCGGCTTTCTGGTAGCCATCCCATTGCAGCGAATCCTTTGTTTTGGACAGTATCTTTCCAAGGGGCTTCCAGTGCAGCAGGTCCGTGCTCTGCGCCAGCCAGGTATCATAGCCATCGCCATCGAACTCAATATACGACAGATACCATTTCCCGTTTTTCCGGAACACGGTAGGGCAATCCAGCTTTTTTGACGGACTGCCGGGAGCCAGTACCAACCCGTACTTGTAGGGTGTTTTTACGGCTGCATATACTCTTTCCATCACCGCCTGCGGCACGTTCTTTTTTTGTGCCTCCGCAGTATTGCCCAACAGAAGAAATCCGATCAATAAAAAAACAGTTCTCATTATTTTTTCTTTGCTGTAAAGCTGTAGCTGCCCGATCCTGTTTTTACAGGCGCTTTATCATAACCCGGCGGAAAGTAAATGGTAGCTGTGGTATTGGCCGGGATCACCACATTGACCGTAAACCGGTCACCTTCTTTTTGCCAATCCACTTTTATCAAACCGCGTACGGAATGATAGCTTGCTGCTGCATTGCTGATCGTTCCCACGGGATGGGGTTTGATCTCTATATCTTTAAATCCTACGGAGCCTTCCGCCTGCCGGATGCCGCAAAGGCCGGAGTAGAACCACTCCATCAGGTGTCCCAGCATAAAGTGATTGTTGGACACAGAAGGCAATGCCGCCCAGGATTCTGTAAGTGCGGTAGCCCCGTGCGCCAGCTGGTAACCATAACCCGGCACATCACTGCGGTTGTTCATATCATAGATCACATCGCTGTAGCCGGCGTCTTCCAGGGCCCGCAATACATAGCGGTACCCCACATCACCACCCGTAAGCGCGTTGTTCCGGCCGCGGATATCCTTTACCAGGTTTTGCACTACCGCCTCCCGGTATTCCGGCTCCACCAGGTTCATGTATAAGGCCATCGCGTTGGCCGCCTGGCTGCCGGTGGCATATTGTCTGGTCTGTCTGTTAAAGAATTTGTCATTAAAGGAGCGTCTTACTTCCGCGGCCCAGTTCTCAAAAAGGGGCATATCTGCTTTTATGCCAAGCAATGCCGCCACTTTTGCAAGAATGGTCAGATCATAATAATAAGTAGCCGTTGCGGTAACGCCCATCGGCGTGAGCTGCGAAACACCGGGATGTTCGGGACCGATATCATACCAGTCGCTCAACCCGAATTCAAGAATATGATTCTTTGACTTTGCTTTCAGATAGGATACATATTTTTTCATCATCGGGTAGGCTTCCTTCAGCAATGCGGTATCGCCATACCATTGAAACGCGTACCAGGTAAAGATCACACCTGCACTTCCCCATTCGGGGGAATCTCGGAACCCCCCATCGAACTGCACATACTCGGGCGCAATATCCGGTATCAGCCCGTCTTCCGTTTGCGCGTTGATCATATCGCGTACCACTTTTTTGCAAAGTGCTGCAATGTCATAATTGTACTGCACCGAGCTGCCCATGAGGTGGGTTTCCTCCAGCCAGCCCAGCTTTTCGCGATGCGGACAATCGGTGAACACGCTTACCATATTGCTGCGGATGGCCCAGCGGATCAGTTCGTTTGTCTGGTTAAACAATCTGTTGGAGCTGCTGAAGGTTCCGATCTCCGGTGCACTGTTGCGGATATGCAACCCTTTCAGGTCCCGGATCACCGGCAAACCGGAAGAGGAGCCCTCCGGTACGGCACCTTCTACCTGTACATACCGGAAACCATAATACGTAAAGCGGGGCTGCCATTCTTCCACGCCATTCCCTTTCAATATGTAGGTATACACATGCGGCGATCCGGTAGCTCTTTGGTTGGCAGCGCCATCCTTTGTGACCAGTTCTGCTGGCCGCAGCCGGATGGTATCTCCTTTTTTTCCCGAAACCTTTATTGCGGGGATCCCGGAAAAATTCTGACCCAGGTCGTACACCCAGGTGCCCCGGGTCAATTCTTTTTTTGAAACCGGCCGGAATGTTTGCAGCACGCGCACCGGCTCTGCCGGTTGGGCCTGTAATTGTGGCGGTCCGTTAGTGACTACTGCAGGCGTCCAGCCGGCATCGTTAAAATGCGGCCCGTCCCACCCGGCTTTTTCCCGGTTCGCATCATAGTCTTCCCCGCCATAAATACTGGAAAAATAAATGGGGGATTCGGCTGTTTTCCAGCTGTTGTCCGACACCACCGTTTCTGAGGAACCGTCTTTATATTCGATCATTATTTTTGCGATCATCTTCGGGAAACCATAGGCACCCGTCAGCTTCCGGTAGCGCTCACCGGGTATATAATAAAAGCCGTTTCCCAGCATCACGCCTATTGCATTTACGCCATTTTGCAGCTGGGGGGTAATATCAAAGGTCACATACTGTGCCTGTTTCGCATATTGCGTCCATCCCGGATCCAGAAAATGATCGCCTGTTTTCCTGCCGTTCACATGCATTTCAAAATGTCCGAGTCCGCTGATAAAAACAGTGGCTTGTTTTATGGGCCTGGTAATCTTAAACGTTTTGCGCAGTAAGGGCAGCACATCCGGACGTTTACCCCATTCCTTCTTTCCGCCGCCGTGTGCATACGGAACGATCCGGTCTGCCTCCGGCAATACATCCCGCGCGATCCATTGCGCACCGGACCAGTCGGCAGCATTCGGCAACCCCATCTGCCAGTGCGCCGGCTCGCTAAAAGAAGAGGGGCGCCCGCTTGCGTCCCAGGTCATCACCTTCCAGTAATATTTTTTACCGGATGCCAGCTGTTTTCCGGAATACCGGATCTGGATGGAGGCATCGGAAAGTACTTTTCGCGAATCCCAGATATTACCGGACCCTTTTTTCAGCAGGCCGGGATCATCGGCCACCAGGATGCGGTAAGCAGACTGCCGCGCATTTTTCTGATCGCTGACAAACTCCCAACTCAACCTCGGGTTCGGGTCGTCCACCCCCAACGGGTTCTGCAGGTATTCGCAACGCAGGTGCACTGCTTTTAGCTGGGCATTGCCCGACAGACCGATAAGAAAAAGTGCACTGAGAATAAACCAATTTTTCATACGCAAATCATTTTTACTGAATGTCAATGTTGGATACCACCAGGCCTTTTGCATTTTTTAGCAAGAGCCGTACGGTGTAGTGCCCGGCATTGATCATGCTTCCCGTATTTACCGTTGCCAGATTCCATTTGCCGGACCGGGTAAATTTAAGGGGAATCTGCTGTTCCACCATCCTGTTGCCTCCTGCATCCGTCAGCACCAGGGTCGCTTCGCGCTGAAGCTCCGAAGGGTCATAATACTTCAGCGTGATGTTGTAAATATCTGCAACACCGGTTTTTACAGGCCATTGGATAAAGGTTTCCGCATCCGTTTGCACTACCGACCGCGGCGCTCCTGCAAATACTTCCGTTACAATGCCGGAGCCATATGCTGCTTTATCCGTTTTATACGATGTTACCGGCTTCAGATCAAAAGCAGGCTGCATATTGACAGAAGGGGTAACGGCCACCAATATATCTTCCGCGTGTTGCAGGAATACAACAGCCTTTGCAGGAAAACGTTTTTTATATACCGGGTAGCCCCTGCCTCCCGCCTCATCCGTAAGCATTTCGGTACCGATGACTTCAAAGTTCTTTAACTGCGCTGCATCAGCACCTGCTGCCACCGCAACATATACATCAGATGCCTGCTGTACCCGGAAGGATAGCGCTGCACCCATTTTTCGGCGTGTGCGGATCCAGTCTGCTCCAAACAGCTCCGGGGGCAGCTGACCGATCTGAACCGTTTCACCGGTAAAGGGCTGCATACCAATATCCAGCCAGGACTGCAGCGTGGCATTTTTTGCAGCAAGTGCCGTTACATTTTCAAATGCGGGTGCTGCCCGGACGGCTTCTTTCTTTGCCGCTACAGCGATGGCAGAGACCAGTGCCTGACCGGCTGCGGAGCGGGGAAAAGAGATCGCCAGTTGTCCGCCCCGCACTGTAACCGGTATCGTTTTTTTCAGGGCCCTGTTGGTACCCGCTTCCTTCCATATGTCCAGATTAACCAGTACGGTTCTTTGATTCAACGCCACATCAAAGAGGCGCATGCCGGCCGCATCCAGACCACCGCCGATGCCCAGCCAGGGTTCCATAAAATACAGCTCCACCTGGTAGTCGCCATCGGGCAGCGGAAACCTATAGCGCAGCTCCTGTTTTCCATAACGGAAGGTCTGGAACAGCGGCCAGTCGCGGGTTCCCCTGACGGGAGCAAAGGTCCGGCGCTGACTGGCAAAAAAAGAAGGGATGCCCGGGAAACGATCTGCCCACGAAGAAGATCCCCAGAAATGCTGTTGGGATCTATGATCTAAACGTTGCAGTCCGGTATCCGGTGGCAACGCCCTGTCTGCCTGCCAGGTATTGCCATAAATGTCCTTATAATCCGGGCCGCCGCAGTTTACGCGGTATATATAATGATACCCGGTAACCGGCTTTGTTATATCCCCGGCATTCTTATACAGCCGGGCAAAATGGGGCGCCTGCGGCAAATGATGCAGTACGATGGTGTCCCGTGCAACCGGTTGGCCATTTATAAACCCAACCGCGTACAGGACATTGTATCGGATGTTGACATGATCCCATTGAAAATGAACGCCCCGCCCCTTGTTTTTTTTCCGGCCCAAAGAAGAAGCCTCTACGTCATTAAACAGTTCCACCTCATCACAATTGGAGTACACGGCTATGGAATCCCTGATACCCGGCGACCGCCACCGGCCGGGCCAGGTATGCGAAGCAATATATACCATCGGGTCCGTTTTCCCGGGGCTATAGTTAGCACGGTACATATAGTACACGTCTGTTGGCTCTTCCCAGGACGTAAGCATTCCCTTGTAATTTACGGGTCCAATGCGATCAAGGCCGCGATCACCTTCGCCACCCTGTACACGGCCCGGATTATCATGCGAGGCCAGCAGCCAGAAAAAATGCCCGGCAACACTGTCTTTCACCTGCTCTGCCAACCGCAGTTTCTTTTCCATCAGCAGGGTCATCCGGTCTTCGCTGTAGGGTCCATGCTGTGCAAAGCCGCCCTCTGTATGCAAGTCGATCGTACGCCAGGCGCCATATTCCCCCACCAGCACCTGTTTTTTTAAATCCTGATCATAGGCATCCGGATCACCGCCATAAGTGCCGGTCCAGTTTTGCGGCACATCCCAATCGGCGCCTTTACCGCCGTTACAGGTGGTCACCAGCCGCTGTTGCGAGGTCGTAGGATCCAGGCTGCGGATCAGCTCTGTACACTCCTTTGTAAAATCTTCCGGTAATTTGCTTTCATTCTGGATCCCCCACAGGATCAGCGACGGGTCATTGCGCCGCTCGATCACCCACTCCCGCAGCAGTGTTTTAAACTGTTTCCGGAAGGCCGGTGTATCATACCAGATATGTGCCGATAGCTGCGTCCACCATAAAATACCTTTTTGGTTGAACAGCTTTCCATACAGCAGGTTGTGCGGCTGATGGGCATCGCGGAATGCATTGAAGCCGGCAGCCTGCAGCCATTTCACCCTGGAAATGATCTCTTCCTGCGAAAAAGCATGACTTTGTCCCAGTTGGTGCTCATACCCCGCAACGCCATTGATCAGCAGGGGTTGTCCGTTTAGCAGGAAACGGTGCGCATGCGGATCCCACCGGAGGGTACGGAAACCAAAATCAGTTACGACCCGGTCAACAATCATGGCGCCCTTTTTAATTATTGTTTCCAGCTGATAGAGATAGGGATCTTTTACCGACCACAGCCTGGGAGCCGCTATTTTGATCTCCGGCTGCGCGATCACTGAGGAGTCCCCGGGTTTTAGATAAACGGTTTGCTCCGATTGGGCCACCACGCGGTTGCTGTGATCCTTTAAACGGGAAACCAGCAGCAATGACCCCTTTTTTCCGCGGTCATTTTTGACGGTTGCCCTTACAAACAGACGGGCGTTGTTTTTTGTGATCTCCGCCCAGGCATGTACGCCAAACGCAGGAATATGAACCGGGTTCGTAGTGATCAGCCGCACAGGGCGAAAAATACCCATAGGCTGCGAGCCTTCCGAAAAGCCCCGTTCCTCACTACAGCCGCCACATACCCAGGGCAGGTCCTGTATCCCCGCAGGATGCGCGGCCAGCACCGAAAGGTCATTATCGTTGCCGCTGTGCACCCTATCCGTTACCTCTATCGTAAATGAAGTGCGGCCACCGGCATGCGCGCCAGCTCTTTTACCGTTCACCCACACCGTGGCATAAGAACTGACGCCTTCAAAAAAAAGAAAATACCGCCTGCCGGCCCGTTTATGAACCGTAAACTTTTTTTTATACCAGGCATTGCCGTGCAGGTTGCCATGCAGCAGTCGCCGGTACCCATAATAATCATCCCAGTTGTGCGGAACGGTCACCGGCTTCCAGCCTGCCGTGTTATACTCCGGCTGTTCAAACCCTTTATACCGCTGCTCCGGCAGATCCCCGGCCACCGTTACCCACTGCTCATTGAGGGAAACCGTATCGCGCACCTGCTGCGCCCGGAGCTGGCAGCCCAGCAATAATATTCCGATCATTAAACCGCACCCCTGTTTTGCAGGTCTTCCGTATAAAAAAGAACGCATGGAGGTATATGCGCTCCTGCGCCGTGTTGCCTTTGATACCCACCCTGTAAAAAAAATCCGGATTGCTGCAATCGCTTTCATACACTACTCCTTGAGAAAGCTAAAGTTTAGGTATTTTCTTTACGAACGGCTGCAAAAAAACACTAAAATGATGCAGGATCTTGCTACCGGGATCAGTTGGTTTAGAGTAAGGACGGGGTTCTGCAGGATCGTACCCTGTCCGTCATACTCTAACAATGAATCATATGTGACCTTGTTATCGCGAGCCGGTAAAGGTGTTTATACGTTCTTTAGTTCCTTTTGATTCTTCCGGGATCATTCAACAGCTCTTTTCCCTCTTTGAATACAGTTAACAATACTTCAGGTGTTTCGCTGGTTCCCAGCCGGTTAATAGTAACTACATACCGGTGCTGACCGTTTGTAAAAGTGATCGTATGATTTCCTCCGGATCCCTGTGCTTCGAAAATACCGTTATACAGCACCAGGTCCGGCTCTTTATTACCGCGCTTCCGGCTCCAGGATGCATAGCGCAACCGATCTCCTGCCAGCTCATCGATCCGGATCCGGAAGCGTTCCGTAGTAATGTTATACAGGGGTTTAACAAACCCCTGCAAGGAAGGAGGAAGCTTTTTCTTATCTTTTTGAATTGCTTTTTCCTGTAACTTCTTTTCCTTTTCCGACTGATGGTTAATGGCTATTATCTTGCCTGCATCATCCATCCAAAGCACGCCATTATCCAACATGAGACCTCTCCAGCCCATTGCCTTCCAGTTCTCCGTCTTTGACCGGGCGATCTGCCGCAGCAATACCGGGTCAAATATCGTGTCAAAACGCATCAGCATCTCGTCGTTGCTTTTTATATCTTCCAGGGGATAGGTCCTTTTTAAGGGATACGCTACGAGGGATGCGATCTGCTGCTTATTACCGGCTTTGGCGGCCCGGATCAATTTATTTACATCATCTTGCTGCGTATTGGTCAACATGCCTGTTTGCGCATGCAGCGCCTGCTGCATGATCATAAACAGCGACAAAAGAATGGCCCCGGTCTTCATAGGTGTAAGATAAAAAATAAAACGCAACCACAAGCCGGGGAAAAGCAGCATCCCACTTGTTACAACGGAATCATCCCGGTTTCATGGTGTATTCCGGCCCCTCAAAACCCAAAAATATCATCCCGCATGGATAGCAATACAAAAAAATCAGCTAAATTTGAGAGGCCCTTCAGTATTCGTATGATCCCTTTTCTCAACCTGTAAAACAGTAAACATGGATCCCATCAAAAAAGAAGATATCCGCCAGGAAGTATTTGATCTGTACGATGACTACGCACACAACCGTATCAACCGGCGCAGCTTTGTGCAAAAGCTTTCGACCTATGCGATTGGCGGACTTACCGTTCCGGCGCTCATGAGCTTTTTAATGCCGGACTATGCAAGCACCGCTCAGGTAACACCGGAGGATACCAGGGTAAAAACAAAATATATTCATTATGAGTCTCCCAAAGGTGGTAGCTCCATTAAAGCGCTGATCGCCTGGCCGGAAGGCCTGAAAAAGAAAACCGGCGGCATCGTGGTGGTGCATGAAAACCGTGGCCTCAACCCTTACATAGAAGACGTTGCCCGAAGGGCCGCCCTGGAAGGATTCATTGCGCTTGCACCCGATGCGCTGACACCGCTTGGGGGCTACCCGGGCAACGATGACGAAGGCCGTACCCTGCAGGCAAAGCGCGATAAAAACGAAATGCTGGAAGACTTTATTGCAGCAGCTGAGTATCTTAAGACCTACCCGGACTGCAACGGAAAAACAGGCGTAGTGGGCTTTTGCTTTGGCGGATGGATCGCTAATATGATGGCAGTGCGGATGCCCGGCCTGTCAGCCGCAGTTCCTTTCTACGGCACACAGCCAGCTGATGCGGACGTACCAAAAATACAAGCCCCGCTGCAACTGCACTATGCTGCGCTGGATACCCGTGTTAATGAAGGCTGGCCTGCTTATGAAGCTGCGCTGAAAAGCAATCATAAAAAATACACGGCTTATATCTATGCCAATGCCAACCATGGCTTTCATAACAATACCACACCGCGTTATGACAAGAATGCTGCAATGCTTGCCTGGAAACGTACCATTGATTTTTTTAGAACACAGCTACAATAAATAGCCGTGCCCCGGGCGAGCCGATGCGGCAGTTATTTGTGCCGGTCGCCTTTTTTCTTGTAATATTTCTTCCCGGGGCCGTTGGGGCGGTTTTGCCGCACGGGGTTATACGCAGGCTGTTTGCCCAGGTGATCCGGGATCGTTATTTTGTCCACTTCCCGTCCGATCAGTCTTTCAATTGCCTGGAATTTACGCTGGTCCTTCTGGTTTACCAGGGTAAAAGCACTGCCTTCAGCTTCCGCACGGGCGGTGCGGCCAATGCGGTGCACATAATCTTCTCCTGCCCGTGGCACATCAAAATTGATGATCAGGTCGATATGATCGATATCAATCCCCCGGCTCAGGATATCGGTGGCTACCAGCACCGGCAAGCGGCCGCTTTTATATTGAATCAGTACATCATCCCGCTGCACCTGCTCGAGGTCGCTATGTATTTCACCCGCCTTGATGCCTTTTCGCCGCAGGTCGCGGGTAAGTTGTTTTACATTGAGCTTACTGCTGCAAAAGATCAGTACCGCTTTATATTTTTTTGCGGCCAGCAGGTGCTGGATCAGCGGGATCTTTTGCTCGTCATAAACCATAAAGGCCTGCTGCACGATCTTTGCCGGGGGCTTGCTCATGGCAATGCTCACTTCAACCGGGCTGTGCAAAATGGTCTGCGCCATTTTTTTTATTTCGGGCGGCATGGTAGCAGAAAACAGGAGGTTCTGGCGCTTTTGGGGAAGATGGTTCGCAATGAACATGATATCACCATAAAATCCCATATCCAGCATCCGGTCGGCCTCATCCAGCACCAGGCATTGCAAACGGTCCAGTTTTACATAGCCCATTTTCATATGCGCCATCATTTTGCCAGGGGTACAGATCACAATATCCGCACCGGCAGTAAGCGCCCTTTTTTCCTGTATGAAATTGTTGCCATCGCCGCCGCCATATACCGCAACGGAGCTGACGTCTGTAAAATAAGAAAGACCATCCAGGTGTTGTGCGATCTGTACCGCCAGCTCCCGGGTGGGTACGATCACGATCGCCTTAATACCATCCGTACCGGCGGCAGGGCCGGTAAGCAACCGGTTGATCAGCGGCAGCAAAAAGGCTGCAGTCTTACCGGTACCCGTTTGTGCAAAGGCCAATACGTCCTTCCCCTCCAGTATATGGGGGATCACCTGTTCCTGTACCGGGGTTGCCTGTTGGTAATTAGAGGCGTCAATGCCTTCCATCAGGCGCTCATCAAATCCGAATTCTGTAAACTTCACTTACTTGCAGATTAAAAAATTAAGCTGCAAAGATACTTGCTTTGGGTGTGTTTTTTGTCGCCTGACTATATTTCTTCTTTTACACCCATAAGCCAGCCTGTTTACCGTTGTCTTCCGCAGTAATAAAAGGTCATCCACTATAGCGGGTTTTAAACCGACGGGCAATTTTTCGTTTTAGTCATCAAACAGGTAAAGAGTCGGTATGCTGCCAATCGCCGAAACGAGCGGGCGGGGCCTTCCACCGGCAGCTTTACGCACAGGAGCCAGCCCTTTTTATAAGATTAAGACAGCTGATCGTTCCATACTGCTATTTGCTTTTGAAAAAGGAGGCTGCATTCAGGTAAAAGATCTTTTCCTTTTGTTTTCCGGAAAGAAAGGCTAACCGTTCTACCGCCTCAATAGACGTACTGATGTCTGCATTGTCCGACCCAAACAACAGCCGGTCTTCCAGGCCCGCATCGATAAAGGAGCGCATGATTGTCCTGAACTCTTTTTCCGGAACGATTCCGGGGTTGTTCAATACAGAAATGTCCGTATAAACCCCGGGGTGCGTCTTCATTATTTCAATACACTCTTTTATATAGGGACCTCCGCCATGCATCAGCCATACCTTTAGTTCCGGAAACCGCTGCAGCGTTTCTTTTAGCAGGGCGGGATTCCCCATATCCTCTTTAAAGCCGGGGCAGCCGTGATCGGGTCCGGCGGAGCCCGTATGTATCCCTACCGGCAGGCCATACTGTACTGCCAATGCATAAAAAGGATACATAAGCGTGTCCGACATGGAAATACCCTGATACTGCGTTAATACTTCTCCGATAAAGTCGATGCGCCCGGCTTTGATCTGCCGTTCTACCCAAGCCACACTTGGCCATTCCCGCCCGTCCTCAAAACAAGGTTGTCTGCTATAGGGTACTCTTCCACCGGGACAGGGCAGCAACAAACCGTGCAATACGTTTATCTGTGGACCGCTCTGATAGGCTTGCTGCTGGGGCCACGACGTACTGATAGCAATGGCATGCACATCATTAGCCGTAAGGGCATCAAGTTGTTGCCCGGGAACTGCTGCTCCATGCAGGTGCACATCAAAAACTTTTCGCCTGTCATTGCGTTCCTGACATGAAGAAAGAAAAATTATAATGGCAATAAGCGATCGTTTTATCATGATGTTGTGGATTTAGTAGTTTGTCCGAGAAGCTGTTGCGTTTCATGCGAAACAGAGATAGCTGGCAACCGGGTTTAACCAGATCCGGCTGCATAAAGCATTTCATACAGCCATTTTGATCCGGATCTCCAGGAGGGTGAATCGTAAGCCAATTGCTCCAGCGTCTGCTCTGCAATAATAAAAACGCCCATCCGCCGGAGAACGGGATGTATGGCCCCATATTTATAATATTCCCAGATCCACGCTATCAGAATCAGGCTGTAAGGCAGCACTAATGCAAACCAATATTCCGGATGGGGCACATGGGGAAAATAATGCCGGAAGCGGAACCATGCCGGCCAAAGTACAACAATGGTTGCCAGTAATAGATAACGTTTATGATATGGCCCCCGCTCCCGGTTCATGATGCCTGCACCAACAAGTACCATGAACAAAACGGCGCCGGTGATCACCCCCGGCAAATCGTTATAATCTGATGGGGCTATTCCGTTTGCCAACTGTTTATCAACCGTATAACGCCCAACAAAAAACAAGGTAACAAACACGCCTGCCGCAATGCCAATGCCCGCAAGGCCCAATTGTTTATGAAGCGTATAGCGCCGCTGGTGGATACATACATTTTGAACAAAAAACAGGATGATCCAGGCAAAAGCGAACACCCCATGTATGTGCACCGCAGCCGGTGCTTTAAAATTGCCGGTTGACAGAGGCAAAAAGAATGTTTTTGCAAAACCAATAAATGCAGCCAGCACCCCGATTATGGAGATTATAAAAAAATAGGAGGGGCTTTTTTTCAATGCTGTATCCATATTATGATCTTGCAATATAGAAGCCGGCGCACATTCATCCTTTTATCATTGCTTTTAAAAATTTCTGCACCATCTCCGATCTTCCAACAGGTTCCAAAAAAAAGTTGAACACATTTACGATCACTGCCAGCCAGGTGGCGGGATGTTTTAGTTTTTGATATCTCCACGCTCCCAACAGCAACATGCTCAGTATGATCCCCTCCGAAATATAAAGAGATGGCATGATCTCGACGTTTGGCCATTTACTGCTTTGAATGGCCACATGCACATTCTGCACCCCACGCCCCAATGCCGGCATCATAATGATGAATACGGTAGATACCAGCCACCACGCGTGATGTTCCAATTGCCGGCGATGAAGGATGCTTTTGATAACAGCAAAACCGAAAGCGATGATCATTACTATTTCAACGGCCGCTACACCAAAGAAAAACCAGGGTTGAAAGGGTCCGAACTGCTCTGGCGCCATCCGGGCCTTTTCGGTAGTGGCAATGTCCCGGTGCATCATGCTAAATGCGGTTAAGCATACACCGCCGGCAATGAACATTCCGATGATGCCGTTGGTCCTGTGCTTCGCCAGCTGCCCATGGGTGGCGTAGTACGGCTGAATGATCAGGTACAGGTACCAGACCGTGCCCGTCCAGTAATGCACATGTACCGCCCAGGCATTCTCTGAAAAGTCGCCCCAGTAATCTCTGAAAATGCCGAATTGCATAAATAGCAGGGGAAGGATCATCCAGCGATACAGATTTGTATACTTGTCCATAAGCAGTTGGTTTTATAAACCCCGTTTTCATAACGCTTCCGGTTCACTAACCATTTATGATCCCTTTTAATTTCTCCATGGCGGATTGAAGGTATAAGGCCGGCCATCGGTTATAACCATCTCATTTATTTTGTATACCGCAAAAAAGACAAACAACAATAATCCTATTGAAAAAATAAGCATGGGCCAGTAGCCTCTCTTCCTGGCTACAACAATTTTATCCGGTTGCTCCGGGATATATTTTACGGGGATGGTTTGCCCGATCCGATACCTGTTATACTTTGTTACAAAATTTGCCTCATGATGCTGCCCCGGTATGACACTTTGATAGCGGGTATGCACCCGGTCCGTTGCCGGGCCCCGCTGGTACCGGGTTGTATGAATATGTATAACAACGCCCGTAGTTGAAATCCCCTCTTTTCTTATCCTTTCCTCCAATCGTATAAAGCGGATCGTCTTCCACAGCGGAAGCGTCGCAATTAAAATCATGATGATATACAGAATAGTCATGGTCCTGTCTTCTTTTTATTATTCCGGCATCTTATACGAAAGTGAATGCTCATTCAGACCGATTACTTCCATTCATTCAAATGCATTGCGTACGATCGCTATCTGCTGCTTATCGCCTATTGAACAACTGATTGATTTCATTTTTTAGTCTTGCTTTATGGATCGGATGGGTCCGGCAATCTGCGGACGGCATTTCACATTTTCCTGAATCCTTCAGCAGTATTGAAGTGCTTTCGCTCCGGAAGAGCTTCCTTCGCGGTTTGCAGAAGCGCGGGCGTCTGACTGCTTTGCGATGCGCGCGCCGCAACCCTGCTAACTGTTTGCCGCCTGCTTATTGCTTTGCATCATCCATCCCTGCCTCCAGTACATTTTTCCAATTGCCGGCAGCGTCCTTTTTCCAGATGGTTACAACAGTGCCCCGCATTATCATTGGATTTCCGGCGCTATCGGGTATGCTGATCTCATTTCGTTCAACGAGGTACCCCATATCGCCACTGGCGGATACAGATACACTTTCCGGCTCCCAGCTGATTTTGAAACCGGGAATCTTCAAACTTTCTTCCACCATCTTTCGTATTTCGGCTTTCCCTTTCAGGCGTTTTCCCTCGTGGTTATCAAAAAACTCAGCATCATCAGCCCAATAGCTCATGATCTTTTCAATATCATTCCCGGCAACGGTCTTTGACCAATCACGGCTGACCTGCATCAGTTTTTCACCTTCGGCTTTTGTATCGATTGGTTGTGGTTGATTGCAGCTCATTAATAAAATGAACACTGCAAGAAATGGAACTGTTCTTTTCATTTGTCGGATTTTTTATTTGCTCTATAAAATGGAATGTCCCGTTCTTTATCTTGCAAACCGGAAAGACAGCAGTTATAAGCGATTATAAATATAGCCACAACGTTTATTTTATAACATCGCTAATTCCGGCTATATCCGTAATGGGAGGGAAGAATTGGAAAACGGGATTTTTTCGCCGGCCCTACCGGCTTCCATCGGTGCAGTGGTGTTTATACTTTCGGTCCCTCATGATCTTTGGATGATTCACGGCGTTTAATTGATGGGGTCAGCAGGTTATCTCCGCGTAGTGGCCGGGGATCTGCTCCAGGTATGCGGGTTACAAACACAAGTGGCATGCGCGGACCCGCAGGCATAAAAAAACCCTCCAGTAAAACTGAAGGGTTCAATAAGAATGGCAGCTACCTACTCTCCCGCATTGTGGTGCAGTACCATCGGCCATAAGGGGCTTAACTTCTCTGTTCGGTATGGGAAGAGGTGAACACCCTTGGTATAACCACCATAAAAAATTAAAAATGTAAAACACTAAACTAAAAATGCAGCACTAAAATGTCTAACATCTATCGTCTAATATCTAACATCTAATAAGATTAACATATTGGAAAAAACTGTCAGAAGAGATCTAATAAAAAAATTAAAGCTTACGGGCAATTAGTACTACTCGGCTTTGATGTTACCACCTTTACACCTGTAGCCTATCAACGTCATAGTCTCTGACGGCCCTTAAAAGTAAACTCATCTTGAGGCAGGTTTCACGCTTAGATGCTTTCAGCGTTTATCCTGTCCGTGCTTAGCTACTCTGCATTGCACCTGGCGGCACAACAGATACACCAGCGGCACGTACGACCCGGTCCTCTCGTACTAAGGTCATGTCCTCGCAATTTACTAACGCCCACCACAGATAGGGACCGAACTGTCTTGCGACGTTCTGAACCCAGTTCACGTGCCACTTTAATCGGCGAACAGCCGAACCCTTGGGACCTTCTCCAGCCCCAGGATGTGACGAACCGACATCGAGGTGCCAAACCTCCCCGTCGATATGAGCTCTTGGGGGAGATCAGCCTGTTATCCCCGGAGTACCTTTTATCCTTTGAGCGACGGCCCTTCCATACAGAACCGCCGGATCACTTTAGCCGACTTTCGTCCCTGCTCGGCCTGTTTGCCTCACAGTCAAGCTCCCTTTTACTAATGCGCTCTGCGTACGATTACCAACCGTACTGAGGGAACCTTTGCAAGCCTCCGTTACTCTTTAGGAGGCGACCACCCCAGTCAAACTACCCACCATGCACTGTGTCCCGCTAGGGATTAGATTCTAAATCAAAGAAGGTTGGTATTTCAACGACCGCTCCACCCTACCTGGCGGCAAAGCTTCATAGCGTCCCAACTATACTACACATCCGTAATTCAAAATCAATGCAAAGTTGTAGTGAAGGTTCACGGGGTCTTTCCGTCCCGTGGCGGGTAACCGGCATCTTCACCGATACTACAATTTCACCGGGCTCGTGGAGGAGACAGCGTTCAACTCATTAGACCATTCGTGCAGGTCGGAACTTACCCGACAAGGAATTTCGCTACCTTAGGACCGTTATAGTTACGGCCGCCGTTTACTGGGGCTTCAGTCAGAAGCTTTGGATTACTCCGAACATCCTTCCTTAACCTTCCAGCACCGGGCAGGTATCAGGCTCTATACGTCATCTTTCGATTTTGCAGGGCCCTATGTTTTTGTTAAACAGTTGGTTGAACCATTTTACTGAGACCACATCGCTGTGGTATGCTTTATCCCGAAGTTACAGCATCAATTTGCCTAGTTCCTTCTCCACGGCTCACCCGAGCGCCTTAGAATACTCATCCCGTCTACCTGTGTCGGTTTGCGGTACCGGCTGCTATACTCGCTTTTCTTGGAAGCACTCTCACTGCTGCGCTTCACCCGAAGGTTCCACTCGTCTAATCCGTCAGACTAGGCAGCTAACATGCTCCGTCACTTTTATTGTATAGCAGGCGCAGGAATATTAACCTGCTTTCCATCGTCTACCCCTTTCGGGTTTGACTAAGGACCGGGCTAACCCTGATCCGATTAACGTTGATCAGGAACCCTTAGACTTTCGGCGATAAGGTTTTTCACCTTATTTATCGTTACTTATGCCTACATTTTCTTTTGAAACCGCTCCAGCATACGTCGCCGTACACCTTCGATGCCGTTTCAATGCTCCCCTACCGATCAGCCCTCAAAGGGCGATCATAGAGCTTCGGTTCATGGTTTAATACCCGATTATTTTCCGCGCAGAGTCTCTCGACCAGTGAGCTGTTACGCACTCTTTAAATGAATTGCTGCTTCCAAGCAAACATCCTGGCTGTTATAGAAACTCTACATCGTTTGTCTAACTTAACCATGTATTGGGGACCTTAGCTGCTATTCTGGGTTATTTCCCTCTCGGCCATGGACCTTAGCGCCCACAGCCTCACTCCCGGAGATATGTACTAGCATTCGGAGTTTGTCAGGGTTTGGTAGGCGGTGAAGCCCCCTAGCCCAATCAGTAGCTCTACCTCTAGTACACTTCTAAAATCCGAGGCTGTTCCTAAAAACATTTCGGGGAGAACGAGCTATCTCTCAGTTTGATTGGCCTTTCACCCCTATCCACAGGTCATCCCAAGACTTTTCAACGTCAACGGGTTCGGTCCTCCAGTGTGTGTTACCACACCTTCAACCTGCCCATGGATAGATCACAAAGTTTCGCGTCTACCCCCACTGACTAAGCGCCCTGTTCGGACTCGCTTTCGCTACGGCTCCGTTTTCAAAAACTTAACCTCGCCAGTGAGGAGTAACTCGTAGGCTCATTATGCAAAAGGCACGCCGTCACACCATAAAGATGCTCCGACCGCTTGTAGGCGTACGGTTTCAGGTACTATTTCACTCCCTTATTCAGGGTGCTTTTCACCTTTCCCTTACGGTACTGGTTCACTATCGGTGTCTGAGGAGTATTTAGCCTTACCAGATGGTGCTGGCAGATTCAAGCAGGATTCCTCCGGTCCCGCCCTACTCAGGATACTACACGTCCACGTTAATTTCCGCTTACGGGGCTATCACCCGCTTTGGCTTAACTTTCCAGAAAATTCTGCTTGATAACGCTTTCTAAAAGTAGTCCTACAACCCCAGCTCCGCACGCGAAGCTGGTTTAGGCTCTTCCCTGTTCGCTCGCCACTACTTAGGGAATCATTGTCTTATTTTCTTTTCCTCCGGGTACTTAGATGTTTCAGTTCTCCGGGTTGGCTCTCTTTCGAGTAATATACCTTCAGTATATTAGGTTGTCCCATTCGGAAATCCAGGGATTTAATACTTGTGTGCAGTTCCCCCTGGCTTATCGCAGCTTACCACGTCCTTCATCGCCTCTCAGACCCTAGGCATCCACCATACGCCCTTAATTGCTTTAAAAAAGTTCGTAAACTTCTTTAATGAGGCCAAGCTCCCGCTTGGACTTATTTTTTAGTTTAATTGTAGATTGTTACCCGACCACATTTCTTCAGACCAACCATAATAATTATAGTGTGATGTTTCAAAAATTGTGATCGAACCCGACTCGCGTCGGGCTGTTAGGTACTCTCCTAACAGTTTATTTTTTTCCAATATGTCAAAGAACTTGGTCTTCATGAAAATCTGAAACTACACAACCTAAATCATATACCTCAAACCTCATTCGACTTTTGCAGATAAAATGGTTTCGAACCATCGGAGCCTCTCAGGCTTTATCTCATCTTAAAAGAACTCTTTTTTTTCAAATCCTCAAATTATTCATCCTCAAATTTGACTTGTGGAGGATATCGGAGTCGAACCGATGACCCTCTGCGTGCAAGGCAGATGCTCTAGCCAACTGAGCTAACCCCCCATCTAAAGGCTGATAGCTATCAGCTTGTAAAGTAGACCCGACCAGATTTGAACTGGTGACCCCTACATTATCAGTGTAGTGCTCTAACCAGGCTGAGCTACGGATCTCTATACCCCAAACCCCTAAAGGGGCCTCGAGATGATTGCCTCCGTTAACCCTCGGGCTTGTCTTTTATTTAAAAGAACGCTAAATAAATTTGAAAGAATAGGAAACAACAGCACGGTAAATCTGGGGTTGAAAATATTCAACCCGTACATAGCTCTAAAAAGGAGGTATTCCAGCCGCACCTTCCGATACGGCTACCTTGTTACGACTTAGCCCCAATTACCAGTTTTACCCTAGGCAGCTCCTTGCGGTTACCGACTTCAGGTACACCCGGCTTTCATGGCTTGACGGGCGGTGTGTGCAAGGTCCGGGAACGTATTCACCGTATCATTGCTGATATACGATTACTAGCGATTCCAGCTTCACGCAGTCGAGTTGCAGACTGCGATCCGAACTGAGAAGAGGTTTTTGGGATTAGCTTCATATCGCTATGTCGCAACCCTTTGTCCTCCCCATTGTAGCACGTGTGTAGCCCTGGGCATAAAGGCCATGATGACTTGACATCATCCCCTCCTTCCTCGCGTCTTACGACGGCAGTTTCACTAGAGTTCCCAGCGTTACCTGATGGCAACTAGTGATGGGGGTTGCGCTCGTTGCGGGACTTAACCCAACACCTCACGGCACGAGCTGACGACAGCCATGCAGCACCTTGCTTTGTGTCTATTGCTAGAAAAACCACTTTCATGGTTCGGCACTCGCATTCTAGCCCAGGTAAGGTTCCTCGCGTATCATCGAATTAAACCACATGCTCCACCGCTTGTGCGGACCCCCGCCAATTCCTTTGAGTTTCAATCTTGCGATCGTACTTCCCAGGTGGGATACTTAATGCTTTCGCTCAGACACTTATTGTGTATCACAAATGTCGAGTATCCATAGTTTAGGGCGTGGACTACCAGGGTATCTAATCCTGTTTGATCCCCACGCTTTCGAGCCTCAGTGTCAATATATGTGTAGCCAGCTGCCTTCGCAATTGGTGTTCTATGTCATATCTATGCATTTCACCGCTACATGACATATTCCGCTAACCTCCACAATATTCAAGACCAATAGTATCAATGGCAGTTTCCAAGTTAAGCTCGGAGATTTCACCACTGACTTACTAGCCCACCTACGCTCCCTTTAAACCCAGTAAATCCGGATAACGCTTGCACCCTCCGTATTACCGCGGCTGCTGGCACGGAGTTAGCCGGTGCTTATTCATCTGGTACCGTCAGACGAGAAAGAATTCCCTTTTTTCGTCCCAGATAAAAGAAGTTTACAATCCAGAGGACCTTCATCCTCCACGCGGCATGGCTGGTTCAGAGTTGCCTCCATTGACCAATATTCCTTACTGCTGCCTCCCGTAGGAGTCGGGCCCGTGTCTCAGTGCCCGTGTGACTGGTCGTGCTCTCACACCAGTTAATGATCGTTGGCTTGGTGGGCCGTTACCCCTCCAACTACCTAATCATACGCACACCCGTCTTCTAGCGCATCACTGCTATAATATCAAAGAGATGCCTCTTCAACATCTTACGGAGAATTAATCCAAGTTTCCCTGGGCTATGCTCCACTAAAAGGAAGGTTGTGTACGTGTTCCTCACCCGTTTGCCGGTCTCAAGAAGTGCAAGCACCTCTCTACCCCACGACTTGCATGTATTAAGCCTGCCGCTAGCGTTCATCCTGAGCCAGGATCAAACTCTCCGTTGTAAATGAGTTTGACTACTGACTATTAAAAATTCTCAAGAGAAAAATTAACGTGTCAAAAATCTAAATGTTATTTGCTTTTTGACTTACCTTTCGTTGTCACAATTGAATGTGACTGAATTGTGCTATTGCTTCCAAACTTTCAAAGATCTTACCACTTCCATCACCCCCTAAAAGAATGACTTCCGTGACCTTGTAAATACCGCCGGATTTGAACCAGCTGCGCGCCTCTACGCTGTACCTCCTAAAAGAACTCCATCCCCGCATCAA
>NZ_KB893647.1 GCF_000374125.1 Niabella aurantiaca DSM 17617 | reverse complement strand
TAAAACGGGCCGTTTCAATACCCGTGATGATCCCGTTGAACAATACCGTGCCCCCAAGGCCCACGCCACTGATCCGCGCCCCAAAGCTGCCCCCGATCATCTCTTTGGAGGCCGTGAACATGCCCGACTTACCGTCGATCGACTGGGCAGGACAAACAAGCGTGAACGCATGATGGGTGAAAATGCTCTGGCTTAGGGAAAAGGAGGTAAACTGCAATAACGGGCTACCGTTAATGCTAAACATAGGTTCGGTCAATTGCGCCATACATAAGGTTTTGTCTGTGACGAAATAATATATATAAACCTCACAAACGCATCACTTCAGCTAAGCGATGACATAACAATTTCAGGTCTTCACTGATTTAGCTGAATAAGATAACTTCTTTTCGAGGTCCTATTATGGGTTAAAAGTAACGATTTCCCGGAAATTCAGAAACAAAAATTACAGAAAGGGCCGGCCGGGGCGAAGGTACAAATAGTGAACGGGGCCGCAATAGAATATGCTTTGAACACCGCTGATCCGCAGACGGGCCTCCGGTCTGCAGCATATTTTGATCATTAAAAACAATCTGCGCTGCAGCTACTTCTATAAAGCGATCCCCGCAACACAGGAAAAGCTTCCTGCTGAAAATAAGATCCCCCGGTTAAAGATCCAGAACATCCTTCATGGCAAAGATCCCTTTCTTATCTTTTATAAATTCGGCGGCCAGTACGGCTCCCAAAGCAAATCCTTTCCGGCTATGGGCCGTATGTGTAATGGAAATATCGTCGATCTCCGAGGAATAGGTGATCGTATGGATGCCCGGGGCAGGATCGATGCGTTTGCTGGTAATGAGCAGCTCGCCCGGCCGCGGCACCCCTTCATTCACCCACTTCGTTTTTTCGGTATATACTTCCATTACCTGCTCTGCAAGTGTAATGGAAGTACCGCTGGGCGCGTCTTTCTTTTCCGTATGATGGATCTCTTCAAGACTTACGGAATAGCTGCCGTGCCGGTGCATCAACGCGGCCAGCTTTTTGTTCAGCTCAAAAAATAAATTCACCCCAATGCTGAAGTTACTGGCATACAGGAAAGTGCCGTCATGCCGGTTGATCACATTCAGCAGCTCCGGCATCTTTTCCAACCAGCCTGTGGATCCGCTGACCACCGGAATACCCAGACCGATCAGCTTTACGAGATTGTCAAATGCGGTGTGCGGGCCGGTAAATTCGATAGCCACATCTGCTTTGTCGATGTTTTCAGCATTCAGCTCCCCGGCATTGCTTACGTCTATTTTCAGCACCACGTTATGTCCTCTTTCCACCGCAATGGCTTCAATAGCTTTTCCCATTTTTCCGTAACCGATAAGTGCAATATTCATTTGAGATTTGAGATTTGGATTTTGAAATTTAAACTTATTTGATCCGCATCACCAGGCTCAGGCCGCTGGTGTTGGCCATTTCGCTGTAGCCGGGCTGCAGCTTCAGGCTCAGGTTGGGCGATACATCAAAGGTACTCAAATGTGCGTCTACCGTGGCATCCACCACATTCAGCCCCCAGGCGATCAGGAAGAACACAAAAGAATAATCCACATCCTGCCGGATCTGGTCCCGGTTGCTTCTTAGCCCTTCAATATTCAGCCCGTTTGCTCCTTCAAAAAAAGGTCTTTTCAGCTGACTGTACACTTTTTCATAACCGGGGCTTCCAATCGTGTCTTTTCCCTGCTGTATGTTGTACGCCACCGTAAAAGCATAGCGGAACCGTTTATACCATTTCAGATTATCTACAAAAAGCCCGCCCGTAATGCCCAGCGCTGCATATACGATGGGCACTTTCCATATTTTCCGGTTGTACACCTGCCCCCATCCGGGAAGCACTGCAGACCGGAAGGCGGCCTTTCCGGGATTGCGGTAACGCGGGTCTTTCCGGGCCACGCTGTCAATATATTTATCCTTTGTCTTTCCTGTTTTTTTCAGCTCCGTTTTCGCCGCTGCTGTATCCTTTTTTGCCAACGTATCCATCCTTGCGGGCAGGGTGTCCCGTACCCCCGTTCCCGTAGTGTCGGTATTTTGGGCATGAAGGGATAACGAAGTACCTGCAACAATGAAAAGCAGCAGTATTATTTTGTTCAGGAATTGCATGATGCAAATAAAGCACTAATTAATCTACGGATACGTTAAAGTTGTGCAGCAGCTTGTTCAGTTCTTCAACCGAATAATAATCAAAAGTGATCTGTCCGCTGCCGTTATTGCTGTGCTTTAATTTTACGCGGGTGTCAAATTGTGATGCCAGCTTATCCTCGATCCGCTGAAAGGAGTTGGACAGACCGCCCCTGCTCACCGGCTTTTTTGCGGTGCCGGCCTGTTTGTACAGGTTGCGTACCAGCACTTCCGTTTGCCGTACAGAAAGGCCCTTTTCTTTTATTTCCTTAAAGATAAAGAGTTGCTTTTCTACCGTATCCACATTGATAATGGCCCGTGCATGCCCCATGGAAAGCTCGCCGCTGCGCACGGCAAGCTGTATATCCGGCGGCAGTTTCAGCAGCCGTATAAAATTGGCAATGGTGCTGCGGTCCTTACCCATCCGTTCTGCCACCTGCTCCTGCGAATAATCCAGTTCGTCCATCATCCGTTTATAACTCAGCGCTACTTCTACCGCATTCAGGTCTTCCCGCTGCAGGTTCTCCAACAGGGCCAGCTCCAGCAACTGCGCATCATTGGCCTGTCGTATATAGGCCGGTACATCGGTTAACCCGGCCATCCTGGAGGCCCGCAAACGGCGCTCTCCCGCAATCAACCGGTATTTACCGCCGGCCGTTTTGGAAACCGTAAGCGGCTGGATGATGTCATGGATCTTTATGGATTCCGACAGTTCTTTTAATGCCTGTTCGTCAAAGTCATGGCGGGGCTGCTTGGGATTCACTTCGATATCCGCCAACGGGATCCTTAAGATATTGGTGGCGTTCTCTACCACTGTTTTCTTCAGCTGTTCACCACCGCCGCTTTTCAGTTCCGCGTCAATGCTGCCCAGCAGAGACCGTATTCCTTTACCAAGTGCGTCTTTATTTTGCTTTGTTGTTGACATTTTTCTGTTTAAAGTTTAAGGCCGCCCGGATGGCCAGGTCGGACGGGATTGAATGTTCAGGGCCAGGCGTTGAACCTCAAACATGGAACATTGAACAGGCATCATTCCAGTATCTTCTCATCATTGGCAATTTTTGTCATATCATTCTTCTGCAGGATCTCCTTTGCAAGGTTCAGATAATTGAGCGCACCTTTACTGGTGGCGTCGTATAAGATAGCGGGCTTCCCAAAACTGGGTGCTTCGCTCAGCTTGGAGTTGCGATGGATAATGGTATCAAATACCTTGTCGTCAAAATGGCGTCTTACCTCGCTTACCACCTGGTTGCAAAGCCGCAGCCGGGAGTCGTACATGGTCATCAGGATGCCCTCAATGAGCAGTTCGGTATTCAGACGGCTCTGAACGATCTTGATCGTATTCAGCAATTTCCCAAGCCCTTCCAGCGCAAAGAACTCGCATTGAACAGGCACCACAACCGAATCGGCGGCGGTGAGGGCATTTACCGTGATCAGCCCCAGCGACGGGGAGCAATCGATCACAATAAAATCATATTCATTTTGTACCACCTCCAGAATATTTTTCAGGACCATTTCCCGGTTGGGATAATTGATCATTTCGATCTCCGCACCCACCAGGTCGATATGAGAAGGAATCAGGTCAAGATTGGGAATATCACTTTTCAGGATCACCTCCTTTGCCGGTGCCTGATTGGCCATGCAGTCGTATAGGCTGTGCGTAACGTTGTGCAGGTCAAATCCAACGCCCGTAGTGCTGTTGGCCTGCGGATCTGCATCTACCAGCAGGGTCTTGTATTCCAGAACAGCAAAACTTGCCGCCAGGTTAATGGCCGTTGTGGTTTTGCCTACTCCCCCTTTCTGATTTGCTACTCCGATAATTTTTGCCATATTTCTTAATTCTGTCTCAACAGGTGCAAAAAAACACTAAAAAAGTTCAATTAAGCAAATGTAAAGTATTTGCTATTCTTAAAACTGATAAAAAAGCGAAAAGCGGGCTGGCCTTCAGCAACCGGTTGTCAGGGGTGGAATTGAGAATCGAGCGTTCAGACGTAGGCATCAGGCAACTTTCAGCGATCAGCCGTTAGCTTTCAGCGGAAGCACCATCCGGCGCTCCCGGATATCCCGTCGTTTTCAGCCTTTAGCAACCGGCTCCTGCGGGCAGAACCGGGGTTCTTACAGTCATCAGCAATCAGCTGTTAGCAGTGCGTGTTTTTTAGTCGCCAACATTTAATCATTGGTGACCAGGGGCCGGCTCCCCTGAAGTTTTGGCTGCTGGATTCCCGATGCAGGATGCCAGCAGCCACTGAAGCGCCGGGCGGTTTGTTCCAGCTTTGAAGCTTTACCTCCGATAGCTGTATCGGGGCCGCCGGGATCATGTTGAACCCGTTTTCATACCAGGCGGGAAATCTCAGGCCTCCCCCGGAATTCCGGGGCCCAAATCTCAAGACTGACTGATCGCTGATAGCGGACCGCTGATTACTGAAAACTGAGCACTGACCGCCGAATTTTACATAGTTTTGGCTGATTAAATCTCCCTGTTATGCGGAATACCTCTTTTTGGTGGGTGATGTTGCTGGTAATGCTGCTCATTGATCTCTACATATTTATTGCCATCCGTTCCTCCCTGTTTGCCTATTCTTCGCAAAAGAACCGGACCCTGTTTGCGGTCAGCTACTGGGGCGTCACCCTGCTTTCCCTGGGTACCCTGTTGCTCATTCCCTATCTGCCCGATCATGAGGGTGGGCGGCTGCGCAGGAGCGTTATCTTTACCATCATTTTTGCGCTGTTCCTCGGCAAAATACTGGCAGCGGTTTTCTTTCTTATGGACGATATCCGCCGGCTGGCGCAATGGGTAGGCGGCAAGCTCTTCTCCGCCAACAATGAAGTAGGTGAGGTTTCCGGGGCCGATCCCGAAACCATCTCCCGTTCCGGCTTCCTTACCTGGCTGGGGGTTGCTGCGGGCGGCACCATTTTTTCAAGCTTCCTGCTCGGGATGAGCAATAAGTACAATTATAAGATCAAAAAGATCGCCCTGACCTACCCGAACCTGCCACAAGGATTCAGGGGGTTCCGGATGGTACAGATCTCCGATATCCACAGCGGCAGTTTTAACAACAAGGCAGCGGTAAACCGGGGGATCGACATGATCCTGAAGGAGCAGCCGGACCTGATCGTATTTACCGGCGATCTGGTGAACAATATCGCCTCGGAAATGGAACATTATATCGATATTTTTTCCCGCCTCAAAGCGCCTATGGGTGTATTTTCGACCCTGGGAAACCACGACTATGGCGACTATCACCACTGGAAAGATGCAGCAGAAAGAGCGGCGAACCTGGAACGGCTGAAATCGATCCACACACAAATGGGCTGGCGGCTGCTGCTGGACGAGCACCTTCCACTGGAAAGGAACGGGGGCCGGATCGGACTGATCGGCGTACAGAATATCAGCGGCAAAGCGCGGTTCCACAGTTACGGAGATATGGCAAAAGCTGCCGCGGGAGCCGCGCAATATCCGTTTAAGATCCTGCTGAGCCACGACCCCTCGCACTGGGATGCGGAGGTCAACACCAAATACCCGGATGTGGACCTTATGCTCAGCGGCCATACCCACGGCATGCAGTTTGGAGTGGAGCTGCCCTGGTTCCGGTGGAGCCCGGTGCAGTACGTTTACAGGCAATGGGCGGGTCTTTATGAAAAGGGGAACCAGAAGCTTTATGTGAACCGCGGATTTGGTTTCATCGGCTACCCGGGCCGGGTAGGCATTCTTCCGGAGATCACTGTTTTTGAATTCCAATAATATTCCTGCTCCGGGTTGATCAACCGTTGGTATTTTTTGTCTAATTTTATTGCTTAAATATTTGACTCCTTTATGCGTGCAATAAAAACTACTGCCGTTTTCGTTTTCTTCCTTTTTGTAACCGGTACGCTGAACGCCCAGTTCCATATAGGCGCCAAAGCCGGTATCAATGCCACCAAGATCACTGGCAAGAGTTTCAAGGAAGAGTTCAACTACAATTACCTCGTGGGCTTTTTTGCCGAAATTGGCGTGGGTCAGAAGGTGAGCATCAATCCGGAGCTGATCTATTCCCAGGCCAGCTCCACCCGCGATACCAGCTTTAAAAATGTACTGCCTGACTTCAATAAGGATCAGACAAAGGCCAAGCTGAACTATATTTCCATTCCCATTTTGCTGAACGTGCAGCTGGCCGGTCCTCTGCATATTGAAGCCGGACCGCAGTTCGGCGTTTTGACCAGCTCCAATAAAACGTTGTTGCAAAACGGGGAAGAAGCCTTTAAAAAAGGAGACTTTTCCATGGTTGGGGGCGTGCAGCTGAAATTCAATGCCTTACGGGTTTCCGGAAGATATGTGATCGGGCTGAGCAATGTCAGCGACATCACCACCCAGGACAAATGGAAAAACCAGGCATTGCAGGTAGCAGTAGGATTTGCGTTATAACACCGGGTCATTGCCGGTGCCCTATATATAATAAATAACTAATTTTCAATACGGTTTACGCATAACAGCGGAAGAAGGGTTTTCGCGGCCATTTTTTTTTGAACCGCCCGGGGTCCGGCTCGCCGCATATTGTCCGGTCGCTGACAGAAGCATTTTTAAACATTAAAAACCGTCAATCTTTCCGCATTTTTGTTTGTGGCATTACAATTGACCTCCTAAAAGTCCTATTTAAAAAACAGGCGTATCCGGAGCGGCTATGCCAGTTTGTCCTGTTAAAAAAGATTATGAAGTTCGATATTAAATTTAGACCCGAGGATGAGATGGATTTTCTGCCAATTATTCCACTCAATGAGAACGAAGGTGATGAAAACCTGGATGAGATACCCGATGAAATTGCCATCCTGCCGCTGAGAAATACGGTTTTATTTCCCGGAGTGGTGCTGCCCATTACCGTTGGGAGGGATAAAAGCATCCTGGCAGTAAACGATGCATATAAAGGCAATAAATTTATCGGCGTGGTTGCCCAAAAAGACAGCAACCAGGAAAACCCCGAAGCGGAAGACCTGGAACAGGTGGGCACCATTGCCAAGATCATCAAGCTGATCAAAATGCCGGACGGAGGCACTACCGTGATCATCCAGGGGCGGAATAAGTTTTCTATCGACCAGATAAGCAGCAACGATCCTTATTTTAAGGCGGTTATCAAAAGGATACCGGACACCGAAACACCCGTGGACGCAGATTTTGAGGCGCATATCGCCAACATCAAGGACCTGGCCACCAATATCATCCAGCAATCGCCCAATATTCCTTCCGAAGCTTCGATCATTCTGAAAAATATTGAAAAGCCTTCTTTCCTGATCCACTTTGTAAGCAGCAATCTGAATACCTCGGTTGAGGAAAAACAGCAATTGCTGGAAATGAACGATATCCGGGAACGCGCCGGCAGCCTGATGCAGCTATTGCAGAAAGAGCTTCAGTTTGTAGAATTAAAGAATAAGGTAACCAACAAGACCCGTACAGAACTCGACAAACAGCAGCGGGAATACTTTTTACAGCAGCAGCTGAAAAGCATTAAAGAAGAACTGGGAGGCGATACCAACAGCCAGGAGATCAAAGAAATGCTGAAGAAGGCCGAGGCTAAAAAGTGGCCCGAAACGGCAAAAGAAGCCTTCAAAAAAGGGATCGAAAAGCTGGAACGAATGCACCCCAGCACCCCGGACTACTCGGTTGTGTACAATCATGTTGACCTGATGCTGGACCTTCCCTGGGAAGAATATACCGAAGACCGCTACGACCTTGGCAATGCAAAAAAAACACTGGACCATGATCATTATGGCATGGCCAAGATCAAGGAACGGATCCTGGAATACCTTGCGGTTCTGAAATTAAAAGGCGATATGAAAAGCCCCATCCTTTGCTTTCTGGGCCCTCCGGGGATCGGCAAAACTTCCCTGGGCAAAAGCATTGCCAGCGCGCTGGGCCGCAAATATGTGCGTTTAAGCCTGGGCGGACTGCATGATGAAAGCGAGATCCGGGGACACCGGAAAACCTATATCGGGGCCATGCCGGGGCGCATCCTTCAATCGCTCCGCAAGGTAAAAAGCAGCAATCCTGTGATCGTGCTGGATGAAATTGATAAAGTAGGGAACGATTTCCGCGGCGACCCCAGCAGCGCCTTGCTGGAAGTGCTGGACCCGGAGCAGAACAACAACTTTTACGATAATTACCTGGAGCTGGAGTACGACCTGAGCAAGGTACTGTTCATTGCAACCGCCAATAATATCCAGACCATTCAGCCGGCCCTGCGCGACCGGCTGGAGATCATCGATCTGAGCGGCTATGCGATCGAGGAAAAGATCGAGATTGCCAAACGGCACCTCATTCCCAAACAAAAAGAATTACACGGACTGACCAAAAACAATATCCGCTTCCCGGATAAGGTCCTGGCGCAGCTGATCGCCGATTATACCCGCGAAAGCGGCGTACGGGAGCTGGACCGGGTGCTGGCCAGCATCATGCGCAACCAGGCCAAAAAAGTGGCCATGAACGAAGTACTGAAATCGCCGTTGACAACCGATACGGTACAGGAAATACTGGGAAAACCCCGGTACACCAATGATCTGTATAAGACCGTAAACCTTCCCGGCGTAGCCGTAGGCCTTGCCTGGACCTATGTTGGAGGCGACATCCTGTTCATCGAATCCAGTCTCAGCGATGGCAAGGGCGAGCTGCATCTTACCGGCAACCTCGGCAATGTAATGAAGGAAAGCGCCACCACGGCGCTCACCTACCTGAAATCAAACGCGGGACAATACCATATTGACAGCACTCTTTTTCAGAAAAAGAACATACATATACACGTACCGGAAGGCGCCACACCCAAAGACGGCCCCAGCGCGGGCGTTACAATGATGTCTTCCATTGCATCCGCGCTGACCGGCAAAAAGGTAAAACCCTACCTGGCCATGACCGGTGAAATCACCCTGCGCGGGCAGGTATTGCCGGTTGGCGGCATCAAAGAAAAGATACTGGCTGCCAAGCGTGCCGGTCTTAAAGAAATCATTCTTTGCCAGCAAAACCAGAAAGACGTTGAGGAGGTGGAGCCCGGCTTTATAAAAGGATTGAAATTCCATTATGTAAGCAGGATGGAAGATGTACTGAAGATCGCCATCGGCGTTTAACAACCTGAACCGGTACTGTACATTAAAAGCGCGTTAAGCTGCCTTCCGCTCACGGAATACATGAGCAGGGAGTTGACGTGCGCACCATGGCCCGGAATGGCGGGCAATAACAAAAAACTACAGGGGCGGGTGAAAAACACTCCCCCTGCAGTTCCTTCTTTGATCCGTTACGCGGTATCCGAACCGGCAAACAGAAAGGCTAAAATTTATACCCTACAGAAAGGCCAAACTGCATATTCTTGATCACCTCTCCTGTTTCCTGGCCGTCAACGGTGGGAGCGATATTCAACAGCCCCAGCTGGCCATTGAGCTGTATTGAAATTTTTTGAGCAAATTCGAAACCGGCGAGCAGGTTGGCACCCAGGTCGAATGGTTTTCCATAAGGAAGCTTTTCAGGCAGGTCTTCGATATTTCCTCCAAACACGGCGCTGTCCAGCGAATAATCACGCTTAAATTCAAGCGATCCGTCCCGTTCAAACGAACTGCTCCCGCTTTCGGCTTTCAGCTTCCACCGGCCGCCTACGCCATAGGCGATATAAGGCCCCGCTCCCAACAGAAGATGACCGTTGCCCAATGCCGGTTTATAAATAAAGTTAACAGGTAATTCCAGGTAGTAAGGATGCTGGTTTAACGCCACCGTTACCGACGATTCCGACTGTTTGTACTGATATCCCTTGGTGTTGAACAACAGGGCGGGTTGCAGGTAAAATTCATCGGCGATGGCCATATCGGCGGTCACGCCCACATGAAAGCCCGGCAGCAGGCTTGTAGACATTTTATTGTCATCTGCATCTTTGGCTGTAACATTAGAAAAATTAGCGCCCGCGCGCACTCCAAATTGCACCTGCGCCATCGCAGTGCCGGCTATAGCAGACAATAGCAGCAGAAAGAGGGTTTTTCTAACCATAAGAGTTCTGTTTTAAAATTGAATAAAAAGATAAAGATATAATTTATTATACATTCTTCAGCTCGTGTATGGCCTTCAACGGATCCGCCGCATTGAAGACCGTGCTTCCGGCCACCAGAGCATCCGCGCCGGCAGCAATGATCTCTGCAGCATTGCCGAGGGTGACTCCGCCATCGATATTGATGAGCGCATGGGACCCTTTTTCCTGAATGAGTTTTTTAATTTCTTTTATTTTGTTCAGGGTATTGGGAATAAACTGCTGGCCGCCAAAACCCGGGTTCACACTCATCACCAAAACAATATCCACGTCCGCAATAATATCGCTCAGCAGGTGGGCGGGATTGTGCGGGTTAAGGGCCACCCCTGCTTTTAAACCCATTGCCTTTATCTGTTGAATATCCTGGTGCAGCCGCGGACAGGTTTCAATATGGATATTAATATGATCCGCACCGGCTTTCTGAAATTGCCCGAAGTACCGGGAAGGCTCTTCGATCATCAGGTGCACATCACAGACCTTTGTCGTCACTTTCTTTACAAACTCAATAACCATTGGCCCAAAACTGATGTTGGGCACAAACGATCCATCCATCACATCCAGGTGCAACCACTCCGCCTCGCTTTGGTTCACCATCTCCACCTCGTGTTGCAAATGAAGAAAATCTGCGGCCAGTAATGAAGGAGCTATAATTGCCATACAGGATTTTTGAGGCAAAATAACACTATTTATCGGTATCTCAGCTATCAGCAATAAGCTGGCCGTTAATGGCTGACCGCTGAAGGCCGATTACTGAAGGCTCCCCCACTTTTTAACAAAATACACACCCTGTGCATAAAATAAATTCATTATTTTACTTTGTGTTATATAAATTTGAGAAGAACGATTTTTAACTAAAACAAGGAAAACATTGACAGAAGCAATCATTAACCTGGAAACCGTGAACCCCATTGATTTTTTTGGGGTTAACAATGGCAAACTGGATATCCTGAAAAAAAAATTCCCGCTCCTTAAAATACTCTCCCGCGGCACCCAGCTAAAACTGAGCGGCGCTCCTGAACAGATCGCAGAGGCAAAAGAAAAGATCAACCTGATCGTGTCATACATTGAGCGCAACGGGCACCTGAGCGAAAACTATTTTGACCAGATCCTGGGCGGCGACGACATGGAAACGATCGATCATTTTCAGGAACGCAATCCCAACGAAGTGCTGGTATTCGGGCCCAACGGCAAGTCGGTGCGCGCGCGTACCGCCAATCAGAAAAAACTGGTGCAGGAAGCAGAAAAGAACGACATCCTTTTTGCCATAGGACCGGCAGGTACCGGTAAAACCTACACCGCAGTAGCCCTGGCAGTAAGGGCCCTGAAGAACAAGCAGGTAAAAAAGATCATTTTAACAAGGCCCGCAGTGGAGGCAGGGGAAAGTCTTGGTTTTTTACCCGGCGACCTGAAAGAAAAGATCGATCCCTACCTGCGGCCCCTTTATGACGCGCTGGACGACATGATCCCCGCGGATAAACTGGGCTACTATATGACCACGCGCACGATCGAGATCGCCCCGCTGGCCTATATGCGCGGACGTACGCTGGACAATGCCTTCATCATCCTGGATGAAGCGCAGAACGCCACGGACCTGCAGTTAAAGATGTTCTTAACCCGTATCGGGGCAAATGCCAAGGCCATCATTACCGGAGACATGACGCAGGTAGACCTGCCCCGTAACCAGAAAAGCGGCCTGCAAACCGCAGTACGGATCTTACGGAACATTCCCGGCATCAGCCATATTGAGCTGGACGAGGAAGACGTGGTACGCCACCGCCTGGTAAAAGCCATCATCAAAGCGTATCATAAGGAACATGAAGAACTGGAGCAGCGCTTTCCAAAAGAGCATACAAGATCGTAAAGGTAGAATATTCCATTTTACCTTTAAAGGGTGGCCTTGGGGCCCCCTTTTTCTTTTCCTGTGCCTGATCAGCTGCCGGCCGGATCCCGCCCGGACCCTTTTGGCCGCAAGGGTATTCCGGCAGCTGGACAGCCTTAAGCCGCTTTTAAAATCCGGCGATCTGGTTTTCAGGAACGGCACAGATGCGGTGAGCCTCGCCACCCGCAGGTTTAACCGCAGGGACACCTCCTTTTCCCATTGCGGCATCATTGCCATTGAAGGAGATACCGTATGGGTGTACCATGCCATCGGCGGCAGCTATAATCCTCCGCAATCATTAAAGAAGGAGCCCCTCGACAGCTTTGCCGTTCCCGGCGAAAACGACAAAATAGCGGTTTACCGCTATCCGCTTACCGGCAGGGAACAGGAACGGTTAACCGTTATTGTGCAGGAACATTATAAGAGCAGGCTTCCTTTTGATCTCTTCTTCAATTTTGATACCGATAGCCGGATGTATTGCTCCGAATTTGTGTTTAAAAGCATGAACCGGAGCATGCACGGCCGCCTTTCGCCAATCATCCGGCAGCAGCCGGAACCCGTCTACATTTCCATTGATGACCTGTTCCTGAACCCATACGCCACTCCTGTAAAAAAGATCGTGTACCGCTGAGGAGCATCCCGGACGCACCCCTGCTGCCTCTGCTTTCCAAACGGGCCGGAAGCCTCTGAAAAAAAATACCTCATATTAGCGAGCCCGGGGCACGGGCGTCTGTAAGTACGTACATTTGTACCCTAAAACCCTTTTACATGATAAAGAAAATAACCCGGCTGCTCCCAGTTGCCCTCCTGCTGGTAGCAGGTCTTATGAGTTGTCAATCCGGCAATGATCCTAAAACAGTACTCATCAGCTTTTTTAAACTGCTTGCCCAAAAAGATATCGACGGCGCAGCCAAGCTGGCTACGAAAGACAGCAAATCCACACTGGACATGATAAAGAAAGGAATGGACATGGCTCAGAAGATGGACACCGCTAACGCTCAGAATGATCCTGCAAAAGAGTTCCGGGATGCTGAATTTGGTGCAACCCGTATCTCTGGCGACACCGCCTATATTACGGTTTCCAGTAAAAGCAAAAAACAGGAATCATCCGAGATCTCCCTGGTCAAAGAAGACGGCCAATGGAAGGTAGATTTTTCGATGGCGGCACTGATGAAAATGGGAATGGATAAAATGAAGGAACCCGGCGGAATGGAAAGCCTCGAACACCCCAATATTTCCCCCGAACAAATGGAGCAGGCACAAAAGATGACCGACAGCCTACTCAAGAACGTTGATCCCAAAAAGATGAAAGAGCTACAGGAAATGATGAACAGCGAGCAGGCACAGAAAACAGCAGACAGCATCCTGAAACATATTGACCCGGAGAAGGTGGAAGCTCTTAAAAAAAGTCTTGAAAAGGCAAAATAAGCCGGGGAGAGCATAAAGTTGTTTATCTTGCAGGAATGAAAAGAATGCATTTTTACTTTTTATTCCTGCTTTTTTTATTGCCGGCCTGTTTGCCCGACAAGGCGGATAAGGATGAGCCGGGCGATTCTGATATAGATGCGGCACGGGGGTTCATACAGGCAGCCCTTAGAGGAAATTTTAAAAGTGCTGCAAACTATATGCTCCACGATTCGGCAAATGATGAGCGCCTCGATGCAGTGGCCCGCATGCCCCGTAGCCCCGATGAAAAGCAGGGCCTTTGGGATGCTTCCATCAACATTCATGAACGCAAACTGCTGAATGACTCCGTAAGCATTATCGTTTACTCCAACTCTTACTATAAAGACAATAAGGATACCCTCAGAGTAGTAAAAAAGGACGGCGCCTGGCTGGTAGATTTCAAATACCTCTTTGACCCCAATAAATAGAAGCAGCCGACAATAAATGGCTGCGGATAAACATTCCGATCAAAAAACTTGTTATTTTTGATTGAATGGAACCGCACGGCAGCGGTTCTTCTCTGACTAAAAATTAATGAACACGATGGCAACGATCACACACCCATGGCACGGCGTTAGTTATGGAGCAGGCGCACCCGAAATTGTAAATACGATCATAGAAATACCCGAAGGGTCGCGCGCCAAATATGAGATTGACAAAGAAACCGGATTGCTAAAGCTGGACAGGGTTATCTATTCATCCTTCCACTACCCGGTTAACTACGGATTTATTCCCAAAACCCTGGGGCAGGATCATGACCCGCTGGATATACTGGTGCTTTGCTCCCAAACCATCCGCTCTTTTTGCCTGGTAAGGGCCAAGGTGATCGGCAATATGCAGATGATCGACAGCGGCGAGCGGGATGACAAGATCATTGCCGTGGCCATCGACGATCCATCGGTGAATCATTACGAGAACATTGATGAGCTTCCGCATCATTTTCTGCTGGAAATGCGCAATTTTTTTGAGCAATACAAGGTCCTTGAAAGCAAAAAAGTAGAGATCGACACTTTCCAGGACAAGGAAACCGCGTTGTCCATTATCTCGGAAGCGATTGACTATTATAAAAAGAAATTTAAAGACATGCCTTAACACCATCCCTCTTAAATGAGATACCTGCTGCTCCTCATATATTTCTTATGCCTGGGAGAACCCGCTTCTGCACAGAATCGGTTTTTTAAGATCGTCAAAGATTATTTCCGGGTTGACCCATTTGCCGGCTCATTTTCGGCCTTTGTTGAGGCTGTTAAAACAGACCCGGAATTAGCCGTTACAGAAATCGTTGCCAAAACAGACAGCAGCCTGTTTTCCGTACAGGGACATTACCGTTCCTTTAATCCGTTTTCCATCCGGACCAGCAAGGTTGAAGTGCTGCTGGCGGAAAAAAAAAGAGTGATCCGGACACTGCAGCCGCGCCTGGATACGATCGTCCTTTACCAGATCACCGGCTTCTTCGATAGCACGAAGCAAACTGTAAAAGCCCTTCAGAAGGAATACAGGCGCATCAACAACAGGATCAGAAGGGACCTGCCGGTTCAGGGAGAAACTTCATTAAGTAAGATCAAAGGGATCCGTGACGGGGCCATCACCAATCATGCAATGCGTACGTCCCTGGCGGCACCGGTATCCGTAGGCTGGTACGTTACCGACGATGGCAGGCTGGCGCTGCTGTTGGTACTCCGCCTGAAATACGCCAACAACCGGGCGCTTGCAAGCGGCCTGGTTACCGACTACTACTATTTCAGCAACCGGCTCCTTGAGATCAACTAAGCGGCGGTATTCGTTTGATGAGCTTCAGCCGGTGGGTACGCTTCCCGGTTTCGCTGCTGGTGATCCCCTTTTTATCGATCATATCGATCCGTACTTTTCCTGATGCATGAATGATCCGGTCGGGGCCAAGCAGGATCCCCACGTGCACGATCTCCTGTTGATCATCAAAAAAAGCAAGGTCGCCCGGCCGGGCATCCTGCAGCTTCTTGACCACCTTTCCTTCCTGGGCCTGCTGCCAGGCATCGCGCAGTAAAGCAACCCCCGCCATTTTGAAAATGGTCTGTGCAAACCCACTGCAGTCCACTCCAAGGATGGTCTTTCCACCCCACAGATACGGAGCGTTTAGCCATTCCCGGGCGTATTTTTCAATCGAGGCCCGGATCTTTTCCGGACTTCCGCCAGGCTTCGTTGCCAATCCCCCGTAGCGGTATTCCCAGTCTCCGATCTTCCCGCTGTCTTTTCCTTCCGGTCCGATAAACGACCCCATCGGTATCTGCATTGGCATAGCATTTACCTCTATGGTATTGAGCAATGCTCCGGCAAGCAGCTGCTGCGGGTGCTTTGCAAGATCCTTATCGATTTCGCGGATCATATGATGGGTAACCCAGCCCTTATAACCATCGTACAGGCTTTTTATTTTATACCACCCCTTTTGTTTAAAGGAAAGGATGGCTACTTTTTCGCCAAACAGCAATTGGTTAACCATTTCATATTTATGATGCGGCTTTTTCCGGGCCGGCGCCGCAGGCACCACCACCATTCCATATTTCATATCTGCTCTTTTAAGAAGGTAAAGATAAACCAGTTTAGGATCGTTTGGAGATTGTTTTCACTCAAATTAGGTATTGACTTCAGCGGCGGATCGAACTAATATTGTACCGGATTACAAAACGATTTTAAAAAAAACTAAATACCTCCCGACGCTCCCGAACCGGTGATCCGCATTGAATCGCTTTGCCGCTTTCAATCATCTGTACCAGCCGGCGTCCTCCGATCAATGAAAATTGACAGCACCATATTGGACCACTTATGCGCAACATTTCATTACAATGTTCAGGCCGCGCCCACAGTTATCTTTGCCGTGCGCGGCTGCATGGCTGTAGGCGGCGCGCAAGCCGGATGGCACTTTGGCGGCGAATACACCTGTTTTCATGCGCAGGCCGTTCCTGTTAATTACACAACGGCCCGGTGCACCATCGGGCTGTGGAACCGGACAGCGGGCCGGATCACTGCATTTCCGGGCAGCACCCTTCCTTCCCTCACCTATTTAGCGGCTCACCCGTTAAAGCAGGCCACCTTCAATATTCTTTGTCCCGGTTTTTATGAATTAAGAAAAGGGCTGCACCCCCGCAGCGGGGGTGCCGGAGCCCATAACGCCCTGCTGATGGACAGCCACGGGATTGTTGAAGTTCCCGCGATCATCACCCGAAATAAGCAGGTCCGGTTTGCAAAGACGCCTAAAAATTACCGGGTGGTGCTCCCCGGCGATAACCTGCATGCCGCACGGAACGAGCCGGCGCCCGGCGGTACCGGCAGCGATATGCTGACGCTTGATTACAGCAGCTCCGGATGCATTACGATCTGCGGCAAGCCCAAAGAACTGGTCACCGGCGCGCACACCCATGTAACCTGGAACTACTGGCAACGCTTCATGGACAGCATCAGCAGCAGCGGGAACCTGTTTCCTTTCCTGCTTTTCAATGCATCGGAAGTACAGCACATGCCGCGCGCCGCGCAGGGCCTGCTGCGCTACGGTTCTTCGGGAAAACAGGTGCGACGCCTTCAAACAGCCCTGACCCGCATCACCGACAGCAAAACAGGGATGCCTTATTACAGCAGTGCCATCAACGACCAATTTACCAACGCAACCGTCCAATCATTTTTCCGGTTCTATAAAGACATTTCGGGGCAGCATGCCGGATATACACTAAAGCCCGACCAGCTATTTGGCAGCATCCGTCATTTTAAAATTGAAGAAAACCTCAATCAGTTAAACAACTAAACCTCTTTTTGCCATGTTATTTATTGATGATAAACGCGTGATCAACGGGATCACCATTTATCGGGACTTTCAAAACCGTAAACAATTCTTTTACCTTCCCTCCGATAAAGCCAAAATTGCCGACAACGGAAAGAAGATCCACTTTGTGGCCTATATAGACGGCGAGGTGATCGAAGGCACCGAGCCGGACTTTTCCAAAGACATCAAACGGGCAGGAGGCTTCCTGACACTGGAAGTAGAGCTCGGTCCCGATGAGAACCAGGTAAAAGATATTGAATCCCAGTTGAGTTCCGCCGAAGGCAGCGACATCATTCTCTCGCAGGTACCCTTTGTAGACGGAGCCGTGGAGCTGGTGCTCTTTGGAAGTGACGGGAAAGATGCCAACGATCCGCTGGAGATCACCATTGCCGGCTCCACCAAACCCTCCTTATACGGAATGCAGACAGCGGTGTTTTCACTGCGCCTGGGAGGTATGGAAGCCCAGATCATGTGGAATCTTTTAAAGAATGGAAAACAGACACAAGCCGCTGTAAAATATGAGCTGGACTACAAGGGGCTGATGCCGGTTTATAACCTTGAGATCACGGTTGATTTTAAAGCGACCGAAGAGTTCTGGCAGCATCACATTGATGCCGATTTCAATCTTACGTCTCCCTCCCTGAAAATCGTTTCCAACAATGATGTGGACCTGATCATGCGCGACCTGGTGAACAAGGGAGCCATTACCATCCGGGAAATCGATTTCACCGGTGGGGCCGGCGATGACGGGGGAAGCACTGCAGCCGGCTCGCTGGAGGATAAAATGAAAATTGTAAAGGAGCTGCTGCTTCCCACACTCTTTAACCCCAGCGCTATCCCCAGTGAAGACTACAATGTACTGAACAACACATTGCCCAGCGAGCGGGATAACCCCAGCCCAACGCCTACTTCCACGCCGCGCCCCACGCCCGCACCTACGCCGCCGCCCGGAACCACCGTTCCGCCGGTAACCACAACCCCGCCGCCCACTGCACCGCCGGAGACCACTACACCACCGGTGACCCATGGTCCGGTTGACCCTACGCCGCCCGACAATGACGGCGGAGAAACCACGGTGCCACCGCCCGCTTCTTCCACACCTCCGCCGCCGCGTACTTCCGCCCCACCACCGGAAACCACGACGCCACCTGAGACAACAACGCCACCGCAAACGACCACACCGCCGGAAACCACGCATCCGCCGGTGACCACAACCCCGCCGCCTACTACCACACCACCACCCACCACTACCCCGCCCCCGGAAAAAGTAGAAACACAGGTGTCGGTAAATGTAGGGTACCAGCTAAAGCACCGGTCCATTTCGCAGCAGGTTAAAAGAACATTTACTTATTCCAAGGCCGGCGCCATCACCAATAAGATCTATCCCGCAGGGTTGCTGACGCTTGAAGGAACGGCCTTTAAAGCGGCAGACCAGGTAATGCTGGTGCGGCTGGGCGAAGGCCCCTTTAAAGAAATAAAAATAGAGATCCGCTCAGCGTTGGACTTTGAAGAATTCCAGATAAAAGAAGCCATTGTACATATTTCGTACGGCTTCCGCAATGCGCAGGGCGATAAAACCAAACGCCTGCACCAGGGAAGCTATGCCGTCAGTCCCGAAAAGCCAAGAACCTTTATTGAGTTCTTCACCGATCAATACGGAACCCTCACTTACGACTACTATGTGGAATTCATTCATAAACCCGGCTCCATTATCGGTTCAAACGAAACCCGCATCCGTTCAAGAGATTTTACCGATGTTACAGAAAGGGATATTGCGGTAAATATTTCTGATCATTCCCCGCTGATCCCCGTTGAGATACAACCGGGCGCCATCAGCTTTTCCGACGACGGTGTTCAGTCCGTACAGGTATTTGTAGCACCCGAAAAAGACACCAATGGCAAAACGGTCATTTTTAAGCAGGACGCCACCGAGCTGAAAAAATTCCTCATTTTTCCAAAAGAGCCCAAAAAGTACGTGTACTACCGGCGGGACCTGTTCTTCTTCAAAGAAGATAAGATCGAGCAGGAGCGCAGCAACCAGATAGACTCCCAGGTAATCGTAAACCGCCCCGAAGCACGCACCTTGGCCATCAGCCCCATACTGGTGAACCCCGGCCAGCTGATCGCAAAAGCCATCGTCAAAGTCATTTACCGGAGTGCCGCCGGCGAGCAGTTTATGAAAGCGCTGGTGCTGAACGGGGAGAGCCAGGACCTGGCGCAGCAAAACTTTACGATCGTGGTAGAAGAAGATGACCCGAGGATATGGTCGGCGCAAACACAATTCATCCTGAAGAATGGAGATATTGTAGAAGGGCTGGAACGGCAGTACACCATCGAACAGCCGCCCATCAGCCTGGAAAACTGTGGCATCAAGGTCCTGAAGATCGCCACACTGCTGGGAGCCGACACTTTCAGCGCCGATATTGCCGCGGTGCAGGTGCAGCTCTTTGATACGGCAGAAGCCGGTGCCAACCCACTGGAGACCATCCTGCTGAAAAAGGACAGGCCCGAGGAGATTGTGGCCCTGCCCAAGGTGGATATTGCCGACCCTTTAACCGCTGTTGCGCAGATCATAAAAAAAGATGGCGGGGAAGAAACCCTGAATATGGTCATCCCGTCAGGGCTTAACGAAGTGCTCCTCCGCATCACCAATATTTAATAAATGAAACCACTAAACAATTGAACCATGATCATGCTATTTCCCACCATCAAAGTACCCGGCCTGGACGATATTGAAATTTTCCGGGATCATGAAAAAAGTGATACCTTCTATGCCCTCAGAGGAAGGCCCCGTATCGCTGAAGACGACAAAGGCACCCCGCAGCTCAGCTTTAACTTTTTTTCGCGCAACGCAGATATTGCCTACGCCAGCAGTGCCAATAAAGAGCTGGTAGAAACCCAGCTGGGCCAGCTGCTCTTTACCACTGACCTATCCATATCCGCAGAAGAGCACAAGACCATAACCGATTATCTTGAAAAAATGCTGGACAACAAAAATCATCTCTTTGTACGGCTTTATTCAAAGCTGGGCGGGGGAAAGAAAACCGTTGCGCCTGCCGCCGCAAAACCGGTAATAAAACTGGGTACCCCCAACACCTGGAAAGACGGCGTGGCCAAGCTGGAGATACTGGAAGGATTGGGCGATACGTTTAAAAAGCAATCCAGCGGCGAGGTAAAGCCCGCCCTGGTAGGCTCAAATGCCGCTGCCTTCTATGCCACTTTTGGCATTGAAGGGGCGCAGCTGATGTTTGACGCGCTCACAAAAGGATATGAAGGGGATAAAGAAAAAGACAATATCACCCCGCTGCAGGCCATTGTGCGCTATGACCTGAAAGGCTTTGCCTTTATTCCCAACCTTGAGATAAAGGTGACTGCAAACTCCACGCAAATTTTTGACCAGATGCAGTCCTACCAAACGGACTACAGCAAAAAGAGACGGGGAGGCATCAAAACAGAGATCGGCTTCTTCAGCTATAAGCGGACAGATACCCGGAGCGTCAGTGCCAGTAAAACAGAAATCGCCCGGATGATCCAAACGCTCATCGACCGGAAAGTGATCAATATAGAAATTACCGACTTTGGCGATGTAGCAGCAAACAGCGAGGAGATCAAGGAAATAGAAAACAGCCTGCGCACTTCCCTGCTCGATATGATCATGCAAACCATCATCCCCAATTTTTTCCAGACGGCATTTATCGGCGACAGCAATCCGCCCGCGGAGGGCACCACCGCTACCGACGGGCAGCCCCACCCCAATCCGGACACAGGCGTTACCGCAGCAGAAAGGGACCGCCCCAATGTTGAAGAGCACTACTACTTCCGTAATGATGTGGACAAAACAAAGATCACCTCCCTGAACTTTCATTTTAAAAAGAACGGGACCGTGGAGTTCCGCCGCTATCCAAATGGTACGCTGACCACCAATCTTTCGCAGGAAGAGCTAAAAGCCCTGGTGCAGGAGATAGACATCAGCAGCCCGAGGGTTCAGATCCTGGAATTACAGATCGGCGTAAATGCAGATTTTGCTGCAGACAATATTCACAGCATCATTGTAAACGTTTCCTACAAACAGCAGGACTCCGCCAGCAAGCAGGTGCGGGAGAACTCAAAATCCTATCTTTTCAAAACCGGTCAGGAGATCTACACCTTCAGGGTAACCATGGCACGCAATGAAAAAGGGGAACTGATCGACTTTTATACCGCCGAGGCAAAAATATCTTACATCGGCACCGCGGAGGCGCCACCTCCCATCCGCCTGGAAAACATCAGCGACCGCTCCCTGGTCGTATCCTACGACAAACTGGGCTTTGTAACGGTGAACTGTATTGCGGGCGATATCGACTGGACACTGATCAAAGAAGCGATCGTACAATTGGTTTATACGGCCGCACCCGATCAGCCAGATACCAAAAAGGAGATCCGTCTTACCAAAGACGCTCCAACCGGCAACTGGAGGTGCTACACGTATGGCAAAAAAGATAAAAGCTACTCCTACAAAGTAAAATACCTGTACAGCGATGGCCGGGAAATAGAGAGTGAAGAAAAGTCCGATACAAAAGGAACGCTGATGATCGATGACCTGCTTACCGGCAGGGTAAAAGCATCTTTTGATGTCATTATGGATACCAACACGGTTAAGACCGCCAAAGTGGAGATCCTGTATGAAGATGCGGCCAAAGGGATCAAAGAGGAATATTCCCACTGGTTCAACGGATCCGAAACCTGGGACTGGTCGGCCCGCACGCAACAGGGCGCCGGCAGCGCCTTCAAATACCGGTACTTTGTACAATACCAGGACGGCATTGTGTTCACCTCTCCCTGGCAGGATTCCGAAAGCGACAACGACATTCCACCCATAACCCTCGGACGCAAGCAAAAAACGCTCACCATTGACGGGGGGCTACTGGACTGGACCAAGTGGCAGGTGGTCTATGTGTCTGTTGAATACAATGAACCAGACCACAATTACCGGGCATCAAAAAACATACGCATCGATGCGAACGCGCCCCTGCAATCGTTTGAGGTAATGCCATTCGCAAATGACTCCGTTCCCTTCCTGTATTCATTACAATTTGCCAAAGCAGGTGCCGCGCCCGTTTCCGTAGCGCAAAAAGAAAACACAACCGGCCTGCTGCTGCTGGAAGATCCGGTAGCTCCTCCCGTTCAACCATAAAACGCTTTACCATGCCCGATCTGAAAGGAATACAACTGATTTCCCGGCGCGTACAGCTGAATTATAAGCCGATGCTGACACAGGTACTGCAGCTGTACGACAACAATAACCGGCTGGGCGAGGCCCCTTCCGACCCGGATAAAATATATAGCTACGAGGGGAAAAAATACGGCCAGCCAAAATTCAGGATAAAAACCAACCCGGCTACCGAGCTACGGCCGGCCAGCGACGCATTCTCATTTGAGAAAGACGAAAAAACCGGAGTGATCACCCTCCGTTGTGTAATCGAGGTGTACAGGGACGAACCAGACGTTATTCCGCTGAAGATAAAAAATCCCGGCATCAGCCTCGAATTTGACGCCGCCGGTAAAAAAATAACCAGGCAGCTGACCATTACGCAATCGCCCGCCATCAATGCCGTAAACCTGCTGCAGGACCTCCACGCACAAACGGCCGTTACCTGGGAAGAGATCCAGGGGCTTTTTACGCACTTGAGAGAGCCGGGTAATACCGCCGCTTTCCAGTTTACCGCAACGGCCGAACTATGGTGGGAGGAGCTCATAAAAACCGGTGGCACTGCGCCTTTCCGGCTGTTAACCGTTCTGGAAACAAGCAGCCTCCTGGCAAAACCCGTTACTACCGTCAAACCCTTTTCAGGTCTTGTGGCCCGTGTACGGGATCACCGGGGTACGGTGATCAGGCCAACCATAAAACCCCGGCCAACCGTCCGGCCCACACCGGGCCCCGCAGACGAAAATCCAAAATTCAAACCGGCCCAGAAACTGGATATAAAAAGCATCATTGTACGGTCCTATACAAAAGACGACACACTGATCTTTGGTCCCTTTGCGGAGCAGCTGAATGTAAAAGATCTCAGCTGGCAGGTTGTCAATATTCCCAAGGCGGGGGAAAACTATACCATTAGCTACCAGCCCACCTACCAGGCGGATGTATTTAATTTTCTGCCGCAGGTATTCCGCATCAAAGCCAAAGAGCAAAGTGGCGAACCGCGCATCTCCATCAGTATGAATGCAGGAGCAGATGAAAAGCCGGAAAACTATAAAATAAATATTGCCCTTACACTGATCCCCTATTACAATGCGCTGGCCAAAAAAGATCTCTACCGCGAGCTGAACCGCATTACAAAGGGGGTGACCCGTTTTTGCGAGCTGCGCCTGGGAGGGTATAAATCCGCGAGATTTGAACTGCGCTCTGCCTATGCCGGGGAAAACGCCGTATTCACCGGCAAAATGCCCGCTTCCATTGATGTGATCGATCCTGTGAACGGCTTTGTCCTCAACGTGGAATGTACCCTGGAGTCCTTTGATTATTTCCGCAGGGAGATCAGCGAAGGAGACGGCATCATCATTGGCGATATTGTTTTTGAGCTGGTATCCGGTAAGGGTGATACGCCCCAGACCAGCCTGCAGCGCATCCCCGTGGAGCTGAACATCGGTAAGCTGGCGGGCATCCCCGTTGCCATTAAACCCGATACCGAAAATGTAGATGATGTGATCGACATAAAAGGATTCACCATCTATAATGAGAACAGTTTCCCGGTTTCGATCAAAGGCATTGATGTAACCCTGCTCTCACAAATAGAAGAAACGGTTTATGAAGCAGAATATGACCCCGATCTGCAGGCCGCCTGGCCGCTGGACCTGCCGGACAATGCCACGCAGCAGGTACTGCTTGTAGGCCAGCAGACCGAAGAGGAAGAAGCTTCTTTCTGGACGCAGGTGGTCTGCGAACCCTATGGAGTATCTATTAAAAAAGAGGCAGACGAAATACTGGAACGCATCATCGACTATGCTACCGGCGATCCCCAGCTATGGAAGCTGGAGATCAGCTGCCCGCTTTTTGAAAAATGGGGCCAGCTGGACGATGCCACCATTACGCCCTTTAAGCAGGTAAGCCACCTGATCGTGGAAATAAAGAACGAAAAGGGAGCCACGTTCTCCGTAAAGCTCGATCAGCAAAAACCGGTGGCCACCCTCGAAATGTCGCGAAGCATCAGCGAAATATTAAAGACCCAGCAACTTACCGGGCGAAAATACCAGTATCGTATAGGCACCAACTACATCATCCAGTCTGCCCACTGGACGGAGTGGAGCGATCCGGAAAGTACCGCTTCCGATTATTTAACCGTGATACCCCACGCATTATCCCAACCATAAAAACCTTTCATCATGATTACGATTCCCAGTGTGCTCAACTATAAAAATGTTTCCGTTTATCCGGACGATGAAGACTGCAATCTTTTTTATACGTTTAAAAACTCGCCGGAAATAACCCTTCAAAACGGGCAGCCGGTCTTCAGTGGCCTGTTCTGGACCGATGCGGCAGATGGGGCTGCGACCAGTGTGGCGGGCATCGCCGGCGGCTGGATCAATTTTGACGCCAACCTTGCCGTGCCGCAGGACCTGCTGAACGAAATTTCCGAAAAGCTGAAGAGCGCCCGGGTACAGGAGAACCGGCGCAGGACCCTGATAAAAAGCGAAAAGGAACGGCTGGCGCTCATTGCAAAAGCCTCCGGGGCAACCACGATCCCGGATCCGGACATCCCGCCCGTGGGTGAGATCCGGTTTGGAGCAGTAAACTTTACCAAGGGCACCGTAACCCTGCTCGAAGAACAGGGCGGCGACCTGGTAGCCTGGTCATCCGCCGGCGGGCCGGCCAGCCTTATCGGCGATAATAATGCTGCCTTTGCACTCCGTTTAAGTCCTACCGGTGCAGCCATCTGGTACAAATCCCTCAAGGAAGGTCAAAAAGCGATCAGCATCCGCTATGAGCTGAAATTCCAGCTAAGGCTGCCCAGTCTTGAAATACGGGCCTGGGCCGGCTCCTCCCAATCCGGGGAGATCAACCGGGAAGTGGAACGGAAGATTATCAACATGGACCAGGGCTGCAGCGATGCAGACGTGGAGCGCATTGATGTAAAGTCCGTTACCCGCACTCTTATGGAGACCGGCCTGGTGAACATCGAAATAAAAAAAGGCGCCACCGAGATCTCCGATGAAAATGTAAGCCAGCTGCGCAGCCTGGCCATCGGCCTAATTGAAGAAAAAGTAAAGGAGATCATCAAAAGCCGCATCCAGGGCATGAGTGAAGAAGAACGGAAGAACTCCCTGCTGCAACTGGTAAAGGAAGAAGTGAACTCCTTCGTGGAACTCCGCTTTACACAACAGGACGTGGTCGAATGGAGCATCAACCCTCAGGGCACCATTATGAACTTCCTCGAAAAAGTTCCGGAGTCAAAAAAACAGGCGATCACCAGGCTGGTCGATATGTCGGAAAAGGAAGTAGAGACCATCTCCTTGCAAACAAAAGTAAACGCCCCCTGGGAGGAAGAACCCTTTGTCAATACGGTTAAGGTAAATATTGCTTATCCTTCAGCCAACGAGCATCATTCCTTAATTTTCAATAAGGACAGCCCCATTGACACCTGGCATTTCAGAAGGCCAAAAAAAGATGACGGCATTGCCGAATACACGGCCGAGGTCTTTTTCAAAGGCCTCTCCCAACCGCTCGTGACCAAAGGGAAAGCGGCATACCAGGACATTGTGATCAATGTGGCCCGCAAAGGCATGTTCGACGTAAGGTTTAAGCCCCATCCCATTTTAAGCACCCTCACCGGCGATAATGAAATAAAGATCATCCAGATAGACCTTTCGTACAAGCAGGAAGGAGATCCGGATCATTTTTCGGAGACCCTTGCGCTGAAAACAGAGACGCCGGACGGCGAGCAATTTAGGCGCCTGATCGGGAAAGAAATTGATGCCCCCCTTGTGTACACAGCCAAATACTATTCAAAAGACGGGAGCTTTATTGAAATGCCCGAGAAAAAATATTATGCCACCGAAAATGCCGGCGCTTCCATCTTTGTAGAATCGCCTTATCAGAATACGCTGAATATTCCCGTAGAGCTGGCACAGTTACCGGATGAGTCCGTGAAAAAGATCATTGTTGAATTTCAATATGATGATGCCGCAAACAAATTTTCCAGCGCCGACAGAATTGAGCTGACAGCTGAAGACAGCTGGGAGGCTGTTACCGCCACCCTGCTCCTGATGAACAAGGACAAAGCCGATTTCCGTTATCAATACAAGATCGTTTCCAATGCAGCCATTGCCAAATCAGCCTGGATCAATGGTTCGGGTGAGGAAACCATCATTCTGCCCTACTTAAAAGTGCGGATCGACCCGTCCCTGCTGCAATTAGGTACCCGCTACGTCAATGCCCTGCTCACGATGGAGTACCAGAACGGGGACGCGGCGATAAGCCAGGAGTTTTTGCTCAACCAGCAATCTGCGGCCGCTCCGGTTAACTGGTACCTGCCCCGCTCCAATACCAATGCCGTGGAATACACCTACAAGCTGGTACTGATGGACGCCGCCGGAGCGGAAACAGAAACAGGTGGAAAAGGAACCGGCAGTATCCTGATGCTGAAAACTGCATAACCTCAATTAATTAACGACCCAATGTTAAGTTACAAACCACCGTTTATTGAAACCGGCCCGCTCACGCTTTTTGGCGATGATGTAAACCCCGATGTATTTTACTATGTGTGTATGCAGCCCAATGTTTTGCGCAACGAAGATCACAACCCCCAAATGGAGGCCTATGCCATCATTCCCGAATCGGGCGTAGGCGAAAGGGACGGTATTCTTGAATCTGCCCTTATGATGGACATAGGGCTGGCGCCGGAGGAAGCGGACCTGAAGGAGGCCGAAAAAGCGATTCAAAAAATAACGGGCAGAAAACCCAAACTGCTGGCGCCGGCGCCCATCCATGATGCCAAAGTACAGCTGATCGTTGCCGCCGCCGGCGAAGAGCCCGATCCCAAAAAATGGTTTGTCACCAAGGAGATCAATGCATCCGTACTGGGCAACAATAATGCAGCACTGGTAGCAAGAGCCACCGGCAATGACGCCAAACTGTTGATCGCTGCGCTGGATGCTGATGTAGTGGCCGCAAGTGTGCATTACAGCCTGACGATGCTCGGCATTGCGCCCGTTTTCAAAGCAACGATGAAAGCCGACTGGAAAAAGATCTATCATCATTTTGAAAAATTTGATAAGACCAATTTCATTTTTTACACCGATGAGATTTCTGAGGCCGTTGATCAGCTCCGGGAAACCAACGCCATAGAGATAGAGATCCAGGAACTGGACCCCGATATCAAAAGCGAAGCCCTGAAAAGCCTGATGAACGAATTGAAGTCAGAGGTCTTCAAAAAGATCTTCCAGCCGGCTGCATCACCACTGAGTGCCGGCAGCAATTGGGAAGACCGGATCGCTTCCGGTGTAAGCCGTGTACTGGGGTCGCTGGCGATCGGCGCCCATCATATCCGCCGCAATATCGACGAGAGTCAGCTCTTCTCCACCGAGATCAACCTGTCGCAAAAAAATGTAAAGACCTATCCCTTTTACCCTCAGGCCCTCCTCAGTTCCCTGTTACAGCGGGCAGGCGGTATCAAAGAGCGTATCCGTTGGATACGCCTGGACGAGATCCCGTTCATCGATCAGAAAGTAGAAGTGAGCCTGGCTGCCGATATCTTTACCAATTCCAATATAAAATCAGTGCAGGTTGCATGCAGGGTGCGGGACGGAAATTCCGGGCAAATAAAGATCCAGCAAAGCCTGGTATTTGATTCCGATGAAAAAAATAAAAGCACCTTCAATTTCACCCGCGAAAAGCTGGTGCCCTATCAATACGAATACAAGGCCACTATTTTTATGCAGCCGGCCGCAACAAGCCTGCCGGACAAACTGGAAACCGACTGGAAAACAGAGGCCAGCCCTTATATTTACCTGAACCCCGCCAGCTATTTTGGAACAAAAGAACTCTCCATAAATGTGGACGACACCGGCATTTTTGATACGGCCCATTTGATCGAAGCCGTGCTGAAGGTTGTAAAAAAAGAAGTGCTCGGTCCCGTGGCACAAAAAACATTTCTTTTCAGCAGCGCCGATTTTCAGCAGAAGGCCTTTACATTGATCGCCGACAAATCCCTCGACCTGCAGTTCAATATTGAGCTCACCTATTTTCTGAAGCAGGCAGCGGAGCACAAGGCGGTTTATGAAAACGTGGATACCGGGCTCTTCTTCATCCCCAACCCCTTTGAAAACAAATGGTCGGTAGACCTGATCTGTCATGCCGACTGGTCGCAAACGCAAAAGGTGATCCTGGAAACCCGGATCAGGGATGCGGAACGGGAAGACCTGCTGACCAATAAGTTCGATTTTACAAAAGACAGCACTGAAACCAAACTGGCAGCCTCCGTAAGCCTGCGCACGCCCAAAGAAACTTTTGAATACCGGGTAACAACGGTGGACGGCAACGGCAATATCGTACAGGGACCGTGGAAAGAGCAGGGCGGGCCGGTACTGGTGATCACCGATAAGATCCAATCGCAACGCATTATCCGGGCCACACTTACCCGTTGTCCCGATTTTGAAAAGAACGAGATCAAACAGGTGACCATTGAATTTGTATATGATGACAAAGCCAACCAGGTACACGCAGAAAGCGGCCGCCTCGCCTTTGCAAAACCCGGCGATGTGGCGGCCTTCACGCACGCCATGCCCGATTTCAACCATAAAGAATTTACTTATATGGTGCGGGTAAGAGGCAAAGGCGGCCAGTCGTACAAATCAGAATGGATGAAGGACACCACCGACAAAATCAATATTGAAATCCCGGACAAGATCTGGTAAACATCAAATAACCATGCTCGATTTATCAAAACCACTGGGGATCCACGAAGGGCTTATTTTTTACGGTGATCATGAGCTGCCGGATCTGGTTTATTATTTCCCCGACGAAGTAGGCCTGGCTCCACAAAAAAACACACCGGGCCTTTATGAAATGTACCTCCAGGCTTTTAGCGAAGGGGATGTGAGCGAAGGCGGTATGGAGGCTCTGAGAAATTCAGCGGGCTCCATCCTGTCCCTGGGCGTGCAATGCACGGTATCGGAAAAAAGACTTCAGAAAGCGCTGGGCGGGGTAAAAGGCTCCGGAACGTTCCCGGATACCTTAAAAGCCACCCTTCCTCCCTGGCGGGATGGCTCGGTAAACCTTATCGTACTGGACAGCGACAACAGCGATGCCCGTTCCATAAATGCCGAAAGCTTTGTAAAGAGCATTGTAGGATCAAAGAAACCCTCGCTGATGTCTTCCACCCTGGACAGTGTTTTCAATGTGCGGCTCGACCGCCGCGGCACCGCTATTGTAATGGCCGCGCTTGAAGGAGATACCGGCAATGTTGCAGGCGTATTGTACGATCTTAAATTCAATGCCCTGCGCCCCGCGCTGGATATGCGCATATGGGCGAATCTTGACCGGTGTTATGAAAGCGTCTCCCACCAGTTGGGTGTAAAAGTGGAAGGGCAGATCTACGTGGTAAAAGCCTCACTTGGAGCAGACTTTGGCTGGCTTACAAAAAAGCTGGAAGAGGATGGTGACCTGAAAATAGAGGTCATCAGTCAGGCAGAAGACGCCGAAACCAAAAAGATGATGGATGAAATGATCAGTGATTTTAAAACAAGCATCCTCCGCGAAATGTTTGCCCCCTATATAAACCCCGAAATACCCGGGGCGATTGCTGCAGGAGCCGCGTCGGTGTCCTCATCTCTTGTATCTGTGGGGGTCAGTTACCGGTTCACCAAGGAAAACATCACGCACAACAAGATCATAGAAGTTGATTACCGCGAGCGTTCGGCCATTGTGCGTACACATAACCCCCAGGCGCATTTGTGGGTGGTGGGAAAGCAAATAGCGGCCCATATAGATACATACATCCAGCAGATCCGTTTTGGAGCGGTATGGAGTGAACAATCGCTTTCCATCAGCCTTCAGTACGATTTTGAACAGGAGGGGGCAGACCTGCTCAGCGCCGAAGTAATGGTCTGGCGCTTCAGGGACGGCCTCGATGAGCAGCCCGGAGAGGGGCATTTTTCCATTCCTGCCGGCGCCGATGCCCTGTACAGCGTTACGTTTCATAAAGGCAATAAGGAGCCAAAGAACATTGCCTGGAACTATGCAAAAGAAGAGCCCTTTGGTTATTACTATCAATTGCGCTTTGTATATCAGCCCGCCCGGCAGGACGTAAGCAGTCCGCCGGAGATCATGCTCCCTCCCGTTTACAGCTCCGGCAATGACCTGATCATTTTTCCCGACACCTATACCTATTACCGCAAAATAATGGTAAGACCCGGCAATATCGACTTTGCAGACAGCAATACCGTAGACGTTACTTTTCGCTTAAAAGACCAAAAGGGCCAGGTGGCAGATGTGAAACTCATCACGCTCAGCCAGCAAAACCAGAACCAGGTCTGGACGGTAAGAGGGAAAGACAGGAACAACCTGTTTATAGAAGTAAGCAAAGAATACCATTATACGGACGGGCGGCCTTCACTATCTACAGAAGCTGTTTTTTTACAGGATGACGAAGTGATCATTAACAAGCCCTTTTTACGCTCCGCGTTCAGCCTGGTGCCGGTAATTGCCGGCGCCACCGATACCGTGGCAGAAATACTGCTGGAGATCACCGTTACGTCACCGGCGTTCACGGAATCTCTAAAGAAATTATACCGGATCGCCGGACCGCAATTCAATACGGAACCCTTAACCATCAATCGCAGCACGGCGCAGGATGTATTGTCCTACGCGGTCAAAGCCATCACGAAAGAGGGGCAGGTCCTTCCCCTGGAGGAAGGAACCCTTACCTCCAATGCATTGGTGATCGACCTCAACAAGGTACACCAGCGCCAGGTGATATTTAACTGGAACGGGCGGTCTCCGGCTTCCCTGGGCATCAAAGAGCTGAAAGTGGAGTTCAGAAAGGAAGGTGAAGAAGGCGCAGTGCCGGAAGCCATCCTGTATTCAGGCGCTGTGATACCCCAACCCGTGGCAAGGACCTTTGGCAGGAACGACCGGATCGAATGGCGGATCAATAAACGCTTTCAAAACGGAAGCAGGGAAAAAAGCCCCTTTCAGCTTCTGACCGCCGATGTCATCACGATTGAAGCAGAAGAGCCGCTATAGCCCTGTCACCCAAAGTTCATCACGCAGGAAAAAGATCAGCAAATGAAAAAATATATCATACTTGTTGCCGGATACGATTATGCAAACAGCGGTGTGGATTTTGCCTACATCGCCGATAAAAGAAAAAATTACCTGCTGAAGCAAAACCCCGGCTGGCAAAATGATGTCCAATGCATCTTCATCCGTATCAACACAAGAACGGGCGCCATTGAACGCAATTTAAGCGACGACCGTTCCCGCTGGGTTGTTGAAGCAACGCCTTATGAAGCCATACGCCGCAGTGTACACTACCGGAACAACCAGTTTGTTGCTTCAGAAAACCGGATATTGTCTATTGAAGATTGTTATGCCTATACCGCCCGCATCGGCGCCGATGAGCCTGGCAGTGTAAAGGAGCTCAGCCTCCTGGGACATGGCTGGTTTGAGGGGCCGATACTGGTGAATTCATTTCAACGGCAGGAGTACAACGCTTCCGGAGCCAACTCCTTACAGAGAGACCCCTGGGATAAGGATGGAAGGTCTAAAGATTTTTTTTCGCAAAATATGGAAGAAGCAGCGTGGACCGGTTTCCGGAATGCGTTTGCTTCAGACGGGTACTGCTGGGTTTGGGGCTGCCTTTTTCCGCGGGCCTATTACAACATCCTCTATACGGTGGTGCGATCGGCCGCTTACCGGAGCAAAGCACCCGGCAGCCATACAGACGATCAGCTGTTCCCCATAACCGTTAGCCAGTCATTTGCCAACGACCATTACCCTACAGATCCGCAATTTTTTCCATCCGCTGCCGGTGAGCGAAGTTTCAGCAGATCCCTTCGGGATATAAAACAATTTGTAAAACGGGGCATCCTGCGCTGCTATCCGGGCCGGTTTGCGCTGGACAACGGGATCAGCTGCCGGGCCGCATATCTGGGCGTCTATGCAGACTATGAACGGGCGCGCGGCAATATCCGCGCCAATGAAACCGTAATGATCATCCCGCGGAACAGGGAAACCTATATGATCGATTTTTCGGACATCATCGATTTCTATAAAGCCTACCTGGGGCTGCAGGAAGATCCCGAGGGCAGGGGTTATGGCATCTATTCGGGCGCTCAGGCACATAGCTGGTGGAACGAAACAACCGGCTCCTGAGCCGCCCCCAAAACAAAGCACATGCAAGCAATACAAAGAGGAAAAGACCTCATTTTCGTACAGATCGCCTCCTACCGCGATCCGGAACTGAAAGTTACTGTAGCGGACCTGCTCCGTACCTGCAGCAACCCCGACCGGCTGCGCATCGGCGTATGCTGGCAGCATACCGATGCAGACTCCTGGGATGATTTTGGAGCCATCTATAAGGCCGATCCCCGGTTCCGCGTCCTGGACATCCCCATTCATCTGTCAAAAGGTGTTTGCTGGGCCAGGAACCTGGTACAGCAGGAGTATGATGGGGAAACGTACACCCTGCAACTCGACTCGCACCACCGCTTTGTACAGGACTGGGATCTGATACTGGAAGATATGTACCGGCAGCTGCAGCAGTCGGGCTATCCCAAACCGCTGATCTCTGTTTACCTACCCTCTTATGAACCGGACAACGATCCGGAGTCGCGCTCTTATGAATTCTGGCAAACGAGTATCTGCGGGTTCTCGGAAGAAGGGATTGTTACCTTTCGCCCCACAAGGATACCGGATGGCATTCCTTTACACAAACCAATACCTGCCCGGTTCTATTCCGGACACTTTGCTTTTACCACCGGCAAATTTTGCGAAGAAGTGCAGCACGACCCGCGCTATTATTTTTTGGGTGAGGAGATCAACATCACCGTAAGGGCTTTTACAAATGGATATGATCTCTTTCATCCCAACCGCGTCATCGCCTGGCACGAGTATACCCGGAAGAACCGCACAAAGCAGTGGGACGATGACAAGGACTGGTGGCAAAAAGACCTGGTGGCAAAAAAAAGGAATAAAACCCTTTTTGGAATAAACGGGGAAATACCGGCTTATATACTGCCGCAATACCGCCTGGGTCGCACACGGACGCTTCAGAACTACGAGCAATATGCCGGTATTTATTTTAAAGAACGTATGATCACAGAACAGGCCCGGAACGAAACGCCGCCCTCACTCTATCATTTATTTTTACCCCGGGCAACATGGAAAGAACAATTGATGCCCTTTGTGCAGGAAGAAAAATAGCAGCATCGATCCGCTCCCGCCAAAAAACCATGTGCAGGGCTCCGGTTCATGTCTCCCGGAATCCGCCCGATGACGGGCTGAAACACTGAAATGCTGAAGACTTTTTGCCGTTTGAGATGGCGACAGGAGCACAGTCGTAATATAAAAAGGATCTGTGTTTCTTGGCCATGGAGCTTGTCCCCACGCGCCATCCGTACAAAAACACCGTGCTGATGACCCACCTTACGGAGGATCGTCATGGACCCCGGAATTTTTATTGTGGAATCTGCCGGATGCTGCATCTTATCAATAGTTTAAATACCTTTATTTGCGTGAATAACGGCCGCCATGACCATATAAGTGACCAGGAACTACTCCGGCGATATCTGAAGGAACAGGACCGCTCCTGGCTGGGGATCCTCCTGGAACGGTACACCCTCCTTCTTTTTGGGGTATGCATGAAATACCTGAAGGACGAAACACAGGCCCAGGACGCCGTTCAGCAGATCTTTCTAAAAGTGATCCAGGAAGTACATAAATACAAGATCGATTATTTCAAGTCCTGGCTGTACACCGTGGCAAAAAATCATTGCCTTACCGTGTTACGCGATAAAAAACGGAACATCCCTGTAGCATTAACGGAAGACAGCCAGATCGCCGCACCGGAGGAGGAGCCGGAAAAAGAAACCATAAGTCCCGAGCTCTTAAAAGATGCCCTGGATGCGTTGAGCGTGGAGCAGCGGCAATCAGTAATTTTGTTCTACCTGAAAAAAAAGAGTTACCAGGAGATCAGCGCATCGGAAGGATACAGCCTGTTACAGGTAAAGAGCTATATTCAGAATGGAAAAAGGAACCTGAAATTGCTGATCCAAAAAATGCTTAAAAAAGCAAAAAAAGAGAATGGCTGAAGAATTAAAAGACATATTGTCCCATTTAAATAAAAATATAAGCCAGGAAACCCTGCTTCAATACCTCAAAAAACAGTTGAGCAAAGAAGAGCAGCATGAAGTGGAGCAACAGCTGCTGGATGACCCTTTTTTCAATGATGCGGTGGAGGGCTTGCAGGACGTGGAGCACCCGGACCGCCTTTCGCTGATCGCCGAAGCACTGAACCAGGACCTGAAAAAGCGAACACAAAAGAAAAGGACTGCTCAGGCCAGGCGTCAACTGCGGCCCCAGTGGTGGCTCTATTTTTCGATCCTGATATTACTGATCCTGCTCGTACTGGTTTACCTCGCCCTCCATTCAAGAATGGGTAATTAACTAATAATCAACCGACTATCCTTTCATTTTATTATATTGTGCATTGTATGTGCAAAAAATGAACACAATATTAAGTTTACATTAATTTTCTAAAATTCGCATCCAGGCCGCCTTCGTCCATCGTATTTTTGCTACATAAATTTTTTGTTATGCAATGGAAGACTATTACATCCAGCCTTGGGAATACCGGATTTGGATTGTGGTACAATGGTCAAAAAATGCTAACCCTTGCCTATAAACCGAAATCCGATTCGGTTTATCTGGAGTCAAGAGATGGAGAAAAAAGACTGTTTCACTATAGAAAGAAGGGGCTCTTTAAGAATATGCGGGTATTGCAGAACGAATATGGCGCGGAACTGGGTAAAATTTCCCGTGAAGGACGGCAGCAATACATCGAAGTGGATGACAAACGCTTCTATCTGAATTTTAAAAACGATGACCACAAGATCATTGAGATCATCGACGAAGCCCAGCAGCAGCCGGTAGCGGTCTGCTCCGTAGAGGGGGAGAACCCCAGTGATGCCACCAATTACAGTCTTTTAATGGTCATGTGCTTTTACCTTTTTCAGCCGAACAACTACAAGATCCTTACGGCCAGCGCTGCACTTTAAAGCTCCCGATAAATCTTTTTGGCAAATTGCTCCAGGGATGGGTCTCTTGCGCCCATCAGCAGTAAAGTAGTGCCTGGCTGCAGATGGCTGCCTGCCGCTGCCAGCAGTTGGTTCCGGTCTTCAACAAAAAAAGCATTTTTGCCCCGGGTTTTCAGGTCATTGATCAGGTCCTGGGCCGAAATATCCTTTGTGGTAGTGCCGCCGGCATAAAAGATCTCGCTCATCCAGATCTCATCCTGGGATCGTAATGCATTGCCTATTTCCTCCACGAACTCGTTACGTAAAAATTTGGTGGGCGTATAACCATGAGGTTGAAACCAGGCCACCACTTTACCGGAAACAGGCTGGCATGCCCGGATGGCGGCGGCACATTTAACCGGGTTATGCGCAAAGTCATCCACGACCCAAATATCTCTTTTTTGCCCCAGCACCTGGGCGCGGCGGTAAATGCCTTCATAGCCCTTCAATGCGGCGGCGGCCTCTTCAAGGGAAACGCCCGCAGCCGCAGCTGCGGTAGCCGCAGCTACCGCATTTTCCATATTATGACGGCCAAGCAGGTTCAGGTCAAACGGATGGCCATTTATTTTAAAGGATATATGAAACCCGTTCTGAACAAAATCGGATGCCTGGAACCCGGCCCCGGGGCAGGTACCACTCACACAAAAATCATTGGCCGGATCTGCGGATAATTTCTCCGAATGCACATTTGACCGGTTCACACAAAAACGGTTGCTGTTCTGCTTAAAGATCCCGAATACCTGCATCAGTTCTTCCAGCTCCTTATGATCCTTTTCAATATTCAACAGCAGCCCGATCTCCGGGTGGTATTGCACAATCGAACCGTCGCTTTCATCCGCTTCGATGATCAGCCAGTCGCCCGTGCCCACAAACGCATTTCCAATTTTTCCCTTTTTTATCAAGCTCACCAATCCTGCCCCACTGATCACTGAAGGATGTTTTCCCCCGGATTGAAGAATATCGAACAACATACCCGTGGTGGTGCTTTTCCCGCTGGTACCGCCTACTGCGATGGTCTTTTTGCTTGCAGCGATCAGCGCGAGCAGCTCCGAACGGCGGATAATGGGGATCTGCAATTCTTTTGCTTTCCGGATCTCTACAACCGTATCCTCAATAGCTGTGGAAGCCACTACCAGATCCGTACCGGGCGTGATTCCCTCTCCATCCTGTAAAAAACACCGGATCCCTTCCGCCTCCAGTTTCTCTTTTATATCCCCGGCCTTCCCCTCATTAAAAAAACGGTCGCTTCCGGAAACCTCCATTCCCGTACCCTGTAAATATTGCGCGATCGCGCTCATCCCCGCCCCTGCAATACCGATGAAGAACGGCTTTCTTATTTTTTCCAAGCTGGCTACCATAGAAAGCAAATGTCGGTAAAGCTCCACTTTTAACAAAAAGCGGATATGAAAAAATACGTTACAGGCAAAGATTTGCCATTGCCGTACTTTTATTAACCCGCCGTGCCCAGGCCCTGGCCACCCGGTTCGATCATTTCTCTTTGAAAAACCGGACCGTTTGTCCATAATCCCATTTACGCTGCAGGCCAAAAATGCACCGGGTAATGCGTGTTATTTTTGTGGCATCTGTTTTGGCTGCGTCCACCCACTTACTGAAATAACGCTGGCGCGATGGGACCAGGGAGCGGAAATGTGCAAGCGCTTCGGGCTCTTCTGCCAGGCAGTCCATCAGCTCTTTATTGAGCTCGTACTCTTTCGTATCCAATTGCAGCTGCACCGCCACCATGGCTCCTTCTTTTTTACAGATACCTTTCCGCATCGTTGCATTCACCGGTAGGATAAAGTTCCCTTCTCCCATGGGCAACAGGGAAGCGCTGGCGATCTGGTGACCATCGATCCGGCCCTTCACCTGAAAGATCTTTTTATTGCCCGGCAACAACTCCTGCGCCAGATCCGCCGGGATCTCGATATACGTCCAACCGGTTTTTTCGCCATTTTCTTCAAACTTCTGTAACCGGCCGGTTAATGAAATGGTGGTTGGCTTTTTCATAGTGATAAAGTTCCGGCATCTGCCGTAAAATTTCCATTTCTTTGTACAAAATTTTCCGGATAAAAATCGGACATATGCAACAGACCGTTACGCTTCGTGTAAAACCGGAGGAAGCAGAAAATACACCGCTGCTCCACCAGGCCATCGCAGCATCCACCGCCATCGCCACAGGCCGGATCTCCGGCTTTACTATCTTAAAAAGCTCCATCGACGCGCGCGGACGTCAGCCTTTTATACAACTGCAATTACTGGTTTACATTGACGAGCCGGCAAAAGGACGGGCCATTCAGCAGGCAGTATACCGGAACGCACATCAGGCCGCCAGCCGTATTCTGATCATTGGCGCCGGCCCGGCCGGGCTTTTCGCCGCTCTGCAGCTTCTTGAAAAAGGAATAAAACCGGTGATCCTGGAGCGTGGAAAGGATGTACGTGCACGCCGGCGCGACCTGGCAGCGATCAATAAACAGGGCATCATGAATCCTGAAAGCAATTATTGTTTCGGAGAGGGTGGAGCGGGCACTTATAGCGACGGAAAACTATATACCCGCAGCAATAAGCGGGGCGACATTCAAAAGATCCTCAACACTTTTGTTCGCTTTGGGGCAGATGAAAAGATTCTATACCAGGCACATCCCCATATAGGCACGAATAAGCTCCCCCAGATCATTACCGCCATGCGGGAACAGATCCTTGCCTGTGGCGGTGAGGTGCATTTTAATAAAAAGGTTACCGACCTGGTCATTGAAGACGGCACTTTGAAAGCCATAAAAACGGCCGACGGGGATGCGTTTGCGGCAACATCCGTGATCCTCGCCACGGGACATTCCGCACGCGATATTTTTCATTTGCTTTATGCCAAACAGATCCTGATCGAAGCCAAGCCCTTTGCATTAGGTGTGCGGGCAGAGCATCCGCAATCGCTGATCGACCAGGCGCAATATAAATGCGCTCCCCGTGGCGAATGGCTGCCTCCTGCATCGTACAGCCTGGTACAGCAGGTGCAGCAGCATGGCGTCTTTTCTTTTTGCATGTGCCCCGGGGGGATCATTGCACCGGCGGCCACCGGCCCGGGCGAGATCGTCGTGAACGGATGGTCGCCCTCCAGGCGCAATAATCCGCACGCCAATTCCGGCATTGTGGTACAGGTAACCGAACAGGATGTAGCTGCCGTTCCCGGATTCAAAAAACAATACAAGAGCAAAATGGACAGCCCTTTATTGATGCTGTACTTTCAACAATGGGTGGAGCAACGGGCTTTTGAGGCCGGCGGCGGAAAGCTGGTGGCACCGGCACAGCGGATCGCCGATTTTTGTACCGGCAAGATCTCGCAAACATTGCCGGATTGTTCATATCTGCCGGGCATTCATGCGGCACCGCTGCCCGAAGTATTGCCCCCCTTTGTAACCACGGCGCTGCAACAGGCATTTAAGCTGTTTGGCAATAAAATAAAAGGCTACTATTCCAATGATGCGGTGATCGTAGCTACCGAATCCCGAACGTCGTCGCCGGTAAGGATCCCGAGAGACGGCAATACATTGCAGCATCCCCAGGTAAAGAATCTTTATCCCTGCGGGGAGGGCGCCGGTTATGCGGGAGGTATTGTAAGTGCAGCCATGGACGGCGAACGGGTAGCGAGGGCGATCTGTTTACAGCTGGAAGGGATTTGAGCGGTCAGAGATGAGCATTGAGCTATCAGCACTCAGCATCAGTCCCTCGTCCGGAAATTATTACTGATCAGCCATCCCTTTTTGATCAATTGATCTTTGCGGTAAGCTTTGCGCTCCTTACGGAAACTGTGGCGTTGGTAGGGCTTATGGAGCAGGCCGTTCAGGTCCGGTTTGCCCGCATCCACCCAGGCCGTGTACCAGAAATCAGCCAGGGCATTACTGCTCCGGATCAGCTGGTCGTTGATGGAACCTTTCAGTACTTTGTTAAAGGCAATGGCAAATTCTTTGGAATAAAACCGGCGGTTCTTTCCCCAGCGGAACTCCCAGCGATACTTGCGGGAAGTGTCCGGGAAACTTTTGGATACTTCCTTTTCTGCGGCAAACATCGCCGGAAGCAAGGCATGCGTATGTTTCAGAATATCCCAGATAGCCGTTTCTACTGATCCCAGGTATTTTGCCTTATGACGGCTCCGGATGTTGAAGGCCGTCAGCTCCGCTTCCGGCACAGAAGTTTCCCAAAGGTCGTGCATCCCCCGCTGGCCGGTCAGCTGTCCGTCATAATTCAGCGAAGTATGCAGCGGCACATGCGCGTCCCCGATATAATGCCCCAGGTCTGTTGCATAAAAAATAATGCTGTCCCCATCCCTCTTTTTAAAAGCTTCGGTCAGTTTTTTTTGTGTTTCCCCGATCACATACGGCAGGGTGCCATACTTTTTCAGCGTGTCTTCGGAGTATTTTGCCACGGCGGCGTCCCAGCTGCGCGGGATGCTATCAAAAGCATGCTCGCCATAATATTCGCCGTCCAGGAAATGTTTATTGCCTTCGGCCGGATCTACATTCCTTCGCTGATCCGGCCGCGGTGCATTAAATACCAGGCTATCTATATTGGTGTAAAAAAAGGGCTGCATTTTCTTCGGCAATCCGTAAATGGCCAGCTGGTTTACGGTGCGGTGTACCAGAAAGCCCCAGCTGCTCAGGCTGGTTACCAGCACCATCAACAGCATTCCGATCCAATTGTTTTGCTTCATATTTTAGAATAATGCTGCAAAGGTGCAGTAAATTCTGCAAAGCAAAACCGGTGGCGTTTGTTATATTTACACTATTAAATTATTTGTATGGACTTACTGCAGGTTGCTCATCTTAAAAAATACTTTGCTACGCAAAAGGCAGTAGATGACATCAGCTTCACCATTTCAGAAGGCCAGATATTCGGGTTGCTGGGACCCAATGGCGCGGGAAAGACAACGCTGATCCGCATGATCACCGGCATCTTTTATCCCGATGCCGGAACCATCACCCTGGACGGAAAGCTGTTTGATCCCGTCAGCGATATCGGAAAGATCGGTTATATGCCGGAGGAAAGAGGGCTTTACAAGAAAATGAAGATCGGCGAGCAGGCCCTGTACCTGGCCCAGTTAAAGGGACTGAAAAAAAAGGATGCGATCGAAAGTTTAAAAACCTGGTTCGAAAAGCTGGAAATGGAATCCTGGTGGAATAAAAAAGTGGAGGACCTTTCCAAAGGTATGCAGCAAAAGTTGCAGTTTGTGATCACCGTCTTACACCAACCACGGCTGATCATCCTCGATGAGCCCTTTAGCGGGCTGGACCCGGTGAACAGCACCCTCATCAAAGACGAGATCTTCAACCTTGCCCGCAACGGGTCTACGGTCATCTTCAGCACCCATCGCATGGAACAGGTAGAAGAGATCTGTGATCACATCATCCTGGTGAATAAAGGACAGAAACTGCTGGATGGCACCGTACACGGAATAAAACAGGCATTCAAGGAGCATCTTTACAAGATCACTTTTGCGGCAGCACCTCCGCAGGACACAGCACCGGACCTGTTTGAGGTCAAGCAGACCACCGCGGATACGCTGGTGATACAAAAACACCCGGATGTCAACAACAACCAGGTGCTGGCTCATTTTTTAAACAGGGGCGATGCCATTGAGTCCTTCAATGAGATCCTTCCGTCATTGAACGATATCTTTATCCGCAAGGTAGAAGGCACACCACTGGCCCGCCGATTTCAAACGCTTCAAGACTGATTTACATGAATAAGATCACATTAATCATACAACGGGAATACCTGAGCAGGGTACGCAAAAGAACGTTCATCGTTACCACCCTGCTGTTTCCCCTTTTATACCTGGGGCTGATCTTCGGCACCTCCTATCTGTCTGAAAATGCCGGAACAAAGCTGAAGATCGCGATCGTGGATTCTTCCGGAAGCTTTACCCAACAACGCATTGACAAGGCCAACAAGGATTTCCCCAACAGCACCCTCACGCTGGTAAAGGAAGACCCCGCCACGCTCAGCAAGCACTTTGACCAAAAGGGTTTTGACGGTTATCTCATTATTCCTGCTGCTACGATGGTCTCTCATTCTCCGGACCACCTGGTGGTAAAGTCCAAAAGAACACTGGGAACCGTTTCCGATGTACAGACCAAACTGAACGCCATCTGGAGCGATATCAAATATGAGGATCTTGGTATCGACACACTCAAACAGCACCTGCTCAGTCAGAGCCAGCTAAAGGTAAAATCGGAGAATACTGCTAATAAAACGGCGGATGCCGGCCTGGCTTATGCCACCGGCTTTGCCTGCGGCATGCTGATCTATTTCATTGTACTACTCTACGGCACCCAGGTAATGATGGGGGTAATGGAAGAAAAGACCAGCCGCATTGCGGAGATCATGGTTTCCTCCGTAAAACCGTTCCAGTTAATGGTAGGGAAAATAATCGGGATCGCCCTTGTGGCGCTTACCCAGTTCCTCCTGTGGATCGCTTTCGTTTTTATTATTTACAATGTAACAAAAGCAGGGATCGGCAGCAATAATGCTGTATCCGGTGTTATTGGCGGTGTGCAGGAAATATTCTCCAGCATCAATATCCCCATAATCCTTTTCCTTTTTGCATTCTATTTTCTTGGGGGATTCTTTTTTTACGCTTCCATTTATGCCGCTATAGGCAGTACGGTTAGTGAAGATGTACGCGAATCGCAATCATTGAGCTTCCCGGTTACCCTGATCATTGTATTTGGTTTCTTTATTATGATGGTAGCCGCCAAAGACCCCGGCAGCCCGATCGCGGTATGGGGTAGCCTGATCCCCTTTACCTCTCCGCTGGTGATGATGGCAAGAATCCCCTACGGTATGCCCGGCACCGTGCCCTACTGGCAACTGGCGTTAAGTATGGGCCTGCTGGTGGCTTCGTTCCTGTTTGTAGCCTGGTTTGCCGGCAAGATCTACCGCACCGGCATCCTGATGTATGGCAAAAAACCTACCTGGAAGGAAATGGTACGCTGGGCTATGCGGAAATAACTTCATTCCCCCGAGAGGGAGCTTGAAAGATCAGGTTATACACTTTTGTTCACGTTTAAAGTTGAAATTCATTTAACGTTGATGAACAGACAGCAGAAGATGCTTGTTGGGGGTTGCTGGGCGGAGACCAGGACACCGCTTGAAACCTGATATTGATTGCTGAAGACGGACCGCCGATTGCTGTCTACTGAACGCTGACTGCTCCGTGTTTGTTTTCAGTAAGGTTGGATCCGGTTTTCTTACCCGATACCCAATCCCCCTTCCTGATAGAAGTCATCGGGATGTTCACAGAGCCGTTTGTTCTGGCTGGTTAAGTGCTCATATCCACATTCCCAGATTTTCAAATTCTCAAATCCCTCCCCGTTAACCTATGATCTTACCGATTAACCGCCGTTTGCCCCCCGCTTACCGATATCGGTTTTTTAAACTGTGCCGGAGTTTAGTAGATTTGTTATATGAACCTGCGATCATTGATGTTAAAATACGGGGAAGCAGTCACCTGGGGTGTGGCGCTTATCCTGTTATTTTTTATGAATACCACAGGTACCTTTTCGCTCTGCCCGTTCAAAGCCATCGGCATCAGCTGGTGCCCGGGATGTGGTATCGGGCATTCGATCCATCACACTCTCCATCTCCATTTTCGTGCGGCATGGCAGGAGCATATGCTCGGCATACCGGCCACCGCAGTATTGATCTGGCAGTTCATCAAATCGCTACCCATAACCAACAAAAACAATAATTATGAACCAGGAACAAGTATTACGGGTCATACCGGATATTGAATACGATGAGTTAGTAACGGTCCTCAACATCACCAGGGAGATGAGTGAAGCGCAGCAACAACAATTCCTGATGCTTTACCAGCGCAGGAGAAAGAACCGCCAGGAGCTGCTGCTGCTGTCATTGCTGGGGTTTGTGGGCGTTGCGGGGATCCATCGCCTCATCATCGGAGACATTGCGCTGGGGATCATCTACCTGCTTACCGGCGGACTTTGTTTGATCGGAACGATCGTAGACATCATCAATATCAATTCGCTCACCACCCGCTACAATGCAAAGCAGGCCTACGAATCAGCAGCACTGGTGGCCGCAGCCTTTAAGCAGCCCCACCAATTCTAATTTTTTTGTAACCGTATCGCGGCACCCACATAGTAGTTTCTCAGCGGTGCCGCGTTATAGTACCGGCCCCCGGCGGCATTGATATCATTACCCAGGCTGTAGGTTTCATTAAACAGGTTATCAACACCCGCATACATATTCACCCATACCGTCCGTATCTGCTTTTTGTATCCCAGCTTTGCACCCAGCAGGTGATAGGCGGGCGCTTTCTCCGCATTGGCATCATTTAAAAAAACAGAAGCGGCGGTATAGTAATTCACATCGGTATAGATGCCTGGTTTCGATACCAGGCCCAGTTGCGTGTTAAAGGTATTCATGGGCACCCCGGGCACCCGGTTGCCGGAATAGTCCTGCGTTGTTTTTACAAAATCTCCGTACTTGAAATGGCTGTACGCATAGTTGGACGTAACGTTCACATAATCCAGCAGGCCTGCTCCAAAAGCATGGATATAACTGGCGTACAGCTCCACTCCTTTTTGCCGGATATTCCCTGCATTGGTAAAATAATCGGCCCCTGAAGAATCCCTGCGCTGTACCAGGGCCTGGCTCAGGTTAAAATAAAAACCGGTAGCCTCCAGGCGCAACCGGCCGCCGAGGAGATTTTTTCTTGCCGTAAGCTCGTAGTTCCATCCGTGCTCCGCCTTCAGATCGGGATTGATAATGGTGGTGGAGGGCAGCACTTCCGCCACTGTTGGCGGCGAAAAGCCCCGGGATACGGTTGCCAGCAGGTCCAGCGGCCGGAATTGTTTCAGCACCGTGAACCGGGGCGCCACTTCGTTATTGTAGCGGAACACCTGTTCGGTAACCGGATACTCGTTGAGACGGGAGAATAACAGCCGGCTCCGGTTCAGGCTTACACCGCCCGTGTAGCTCCAGCTTTTCCAGGAAAGAATGCCCTGTGTAAAAATGCTGTAAGTACCAATGGTTACATCATCGTCTGTTTGCAGGGTATCCGGCCGGCCATTTTTATTATCCGATACATGGATGGTGGAATACCCCTGCTGGGCCTCCACGCCTGTACTCCATTGAAGGTTCGTCTCTCCCCATTTTTTTTCAAAATCAAATACCGTACGTCCGCCAAAATGCGGTTCCTTCCGCTGCTCAAAGTTGCGCACGGCGCTGTTTTTAACCAATGCATAGGAACCATATCCCATTGTGGTATTGCTCCAGTAAGATCCGAATTTTTGTTTATGTGTTACGCCGGCTGTGACCGTTTTCTGCCAGATGGCCGCATTGATCTGTTCCGCTCCCGGAAAAGCACCGGCTTTGGGACGTGCCGCCCGCGGATCCTGTTCAAACTCCTTTAATGTTAAAGCACCCGGCGTCTGGTAATACAGATCCGAAAAAAGAACGGAGGCCATCAGCTCCTGATCGTTCCATTTGAGCCGCGTGTTCCAGCTGAAATTATTACGCCGCATAGCCGATTGCGCGCGGTACCCGTCGGACTCATCGTGGGCATAGGTAATGGTATTGGTGTAGTTATCTTTTGCCCAGTTGCCTTCTGCCAGGATATGGTGGGCATTGTAGCTTCCTGTAAAATATTCCACCCCCACACCGTTCTTTGTTGCCCGGGGTGACTCTACCAGGATCAGTCCGCCCGTACCGGCGCCATACATGCTGGAGGCTGGGCCTTTGAAAACCGAGATTGAATTAAAATTGTTAAACGCCAGCTGGTTAAAGTAGGTGTTACCGCCGGGGTCCGTAAGCGGAATGCCGCCCCAATATACTTTTACATTCCTTACACCAAAGGGCGACCGTAGTGAACTGCCCCGGATATTGATACGATAACTTCCGGGAGAACGTTCTTCCATACGCACCCCTGCGATCGTATTAAGCGCTGTAACCAGCGAAGTTTTGCTTCCCGGAGCAGCTATTTCCACATGGCGGGTTGCTGCCGTTATCAGATCAGCCTTTTGCTGGAAAGCCCTGACGGTAACGGGCGCTATCGTTTTAACGGAATCGTTTTCCTGTGCAGTGGTTCGCTGCATGTTCAGAAGGAAAAAGAAAAGAATCACATACCTCACGCTATAAAAATGCAACTTTTCGGGCAAACAAAAAAGATTCTGCAAACCAATATGCAGGGTGGCATATCTATACACAGATTTCAGTACCTTCACCACCCGGACTTTTACTATTTGCTAAACCGCGAGCATGAGCCGTTTTACTACCATTAAAGACATCGCCAAAAAGCTGAACCTCTCCGTTTCTACTGTTTCCCGAGCATTACGAAATACCTATGATGTAAACCGCGAAACAAGGGAAAAGGTCTTAGCTGTGGCCAATGAGCTCCACTACCGGCCGGCCCTCCCGGCCACGGGCCTGGTTAGCCGCAGTTCCCACAACCTTGCGGTGATCCTGCCCTTTGTAGGCGGCCACTATTTTTCAACGGTGATCAGCGGCATACAGGAAGTTGCTTACCAGCATGATTATAATGTCATCCTGCACATCACCAACGACTCGCCCAAACGGGAGCTTTCCCTGATCCGGAACCTGGCGGTACCCAACCTTGACGGCCTGTTAATTGCCGTTTCTTCGGGTTCAGAAGCCACGGCCCATTTTCAAAAAATAATGAATACCGGTACACCGGTTGTTTTCTTTGACCGCGTACCGGACACCATTAAGGCCTCCCGGGTCGTGCAGGATGACTACCTGGGCGCATTCGAAGCGGTAGCGCATCTCGCTGGTCGGGGTTATCGGCATATCGGGCATATTGCGGGTCCGGAAGGATCGGATCTTGCACAAAAGAGAAAAATGGGCTTTCTGGATGCCCTGAAAAAGCATGGTCTCCCCGTAAAGAAACGATGGATCATGCATTCCGGCTTTTCGCAGGAGAATGGACTGGCGGATACCGCAGCGCTGCTAAAACAGAAAGAACGGCCGGATGCCATTTTTGCCGTGAACGATCAGAAAGCCATTGGAACCATGATCGCCCTGAAAAATGCCGGTATTACGATCGGGAGGGAAATAGGTCTGATCGGCTTTGCCAACGACCCCGCAGCCGCCGTTGTTTCACCCACGCTTTCCACCATTGCCGAACCGGCTTTTGAGATCGGGAAAAGAAGTTGCGAATTATTGCTGAAGCACATCGGCAGGCGCAGCTTTATACCCGAAGACGTTCTCCTGCCCGGAACACTGATCGCCCGGGAATCGACCCTGCGCGAACCGCCATTGCCTCAGTAAAGATCCGTTTTTACAATGTTTTCATGGCTGCCGGGGAATAACACCCGCGGACTCCCGTTTTTAAACAATGTGATTGCTTTTTATTTATCGTTCATAAATAAGGATGATGCTTTAATTTTGCCCCCGGGTTTCTACTAAACGAAAGACGCATGAAAAAAATACTCCTCCTGTTCTTCTTTCTTCCGGCATTACTCTTCAGTTGTAAGAATATCGATAAAAAAAGCAACACGGCATCCTCCGGTGAAGATTCGCTCTCAGCAGCACAAACTACCGGTAACTACTATATGCAATATGAAGGAACCATTGGCGGTCAGCCGGCAATCATGCACGTGGTAAAATTTGGTGCCACCTATGATGTTAACTATACCAATAGCGGGGGGTTGACGGTAGACCTGCTGTTCCAGAAAGACAGTCTGCTCAAAAATGACAGCCTGTTCTTTACCGAGTTTGCGCCGCGCGCTGCCGGTGAAGACCAGGACGGCACCGATGCCATCCTGCACCTGGTCATCCGGCCGAACGGGGTCACCGGCCTGAAGATAAACAGCAGCAAAGAGCCGCTGCCGGTACAGCTTCATCCCCGGGAAGGTGGCAATGCCTTCCTGCCGGTAGGCTATCTCGATTCGATCCGGATCACCGGGTTTAAAAAGGATACGCCTACAGCCTTTACCAGCCTGGTATTGTTGGAGCCGGCAAAAGCGTCTGCCTCAGACAGCTGGTTTACGGAACTGTTAAAGAAAAATATCCTGGGCGCGCAACGACCCGATTCCGCATCCCTGCAAACCGCCATGACCCAATTCGGAAGAAGCTTTATTGAAAATTTCCGGGACGACATCGATACCATGAAGGCAGCCGGCAACGAAGACGAAGCCCCCGTTTCGATGATGCACTATGACCAGCAGATCAGCTCCAACCTTATATACAACAGCAACGGTTATGCGGTACTTAGTGTAGGGAACTATGCCTACACCGGCGGTGCGCACGGGATGTACGGGCAAACCATGCTGTGCCTGGATATGAAACAAAAGAGAGCACTGGTGCTTCAGGATCTGCTCAATATTGACTCCGCTACCCTGCAACCCCTGTTGGAACAGCATTTCAGAACCCGGTATCAAATAGCCGGCAACAAACCCCTGACGGAAGTTCTATTTGAGGACCGGCTGGCGCTCACCGACAACTTTTATTTTACACCCGGGGGTATCGGATTTATTTACCAACCTTATGAGGTAGCTGCATACGCATTTGGCCTGATCGATGTTTGGGTGCCCTATACCGACCTCAAGCCTTATCTTCAGCCGGGGTTTGCGCAACGGATGGGACTCTAAAATTAGTTTTCTTTAACAAAAATCGATCGATCCTGTAACCAATTTGATAGTATCTTAGCGGCAATGGGAAAACTGCTTACACTATGTTGCTGCCTGTTGTTTGCGTTGAAGATTTCAGCGCAGTCCGACACCATTGCCCACCTGCAGCCTGCAGGCGCTTCCCATAAAATGAGCGATTATATTTCGGTTAAAAAGAAGAACGGCATCACTGTCCGGAGCTTTTATACCGGTATGGACATCCGGTTTACGGGCACTGACGGATTCACCTACGAAGGCCCGATCACAGCGGTTGCCCACGACAGCGTTTTTATTGCTTTTTATAAAACCACCCGGTATGAGAACATCCTGGGCTATATCATTACAGACACGCTGCAAACAGAGATCATTCCCTTTCATTACAAACAAATAAAAACCATTTATGTGCCCAAACGCAGGGGCAGGAAAAGCCTTTTGGTACCCCTTGGGGGGCTGATGGCGCTTGGAGGCTTCGGGTACGACGCCCTAAACATCATCAATGGTCTCCGGGCAAATGAGCCCGTTTTTAAAGGGGCAAACCTCACCCGCCTGGGAATTGCCACCGCTACCGCTGTTGCAGGCGTCTGGATATTGAAAAAAACAACAGGCATGAAAAACCGCTACCGGATCGTGTATGTGAATATGCAGTAATAATAGACCGGTATCAATTTTACTAAAATGGTATCATCTTACAGGACTGACCAAAAACCTGTTTATTGAAGATTGTCGTTCTGAACTTGTTTCAGAACCTATTCAAAAACGCCTCTTTCAGATGCTGAAACAAGTTCAGCAAGACAAATGAGGGCTTTTTAGTCAGCCCCGGACAACAAACCGGAAATAATGTGAAAATTGAAGATCAGACCTGAAACCAGGAGCATAAACCTTAAACAGCGATCAGCCTTCAGCTATCAGATTTGAGATTTTGAGTATCATGGAATTGAGAAATGCACACAGGCAGCGAACGAGCCCCGACCTCGAACATCAGACTTCAAACTGCTCAAACCGGGAACTTCAAACAGCTTTTCGCTGGCAACTCAATTCTGGATCTTTCCAAAAAAGTCCGCAGGGCGCAGCCGGATGCCAAAATTATACGGTGTATGATCCAGCCCCCGGCTATACATGCTCCTGAACGCGTAGGATCCGTATAAGGTAACCACTCCCAATGTAAGATCCCCCACGTATGACAGCTTCCAGGGATCCAGGTCAAAATCACCCTTTGCCTTCTGCTTCCCCTCATCAGAGGTAATGGTTTTATTTCTCGCAGCATAAAGATACCCCACGCTGACCCCTGCACTGATCTCAAAGGGATACAAACGGTCCGGCGTCAGGTTAAAATTCAACATCAGGGGCACCGTTATATAATCCGCGGCAAGCTTGTTCTTCCGGTATTCGCGGCCCGGCGTTGCATCCATGGAGGCAACGGGAGGATTGGAAATATCCGTTGGTGGCCGGGGATTAAAACGCACCGGGTTCTTGAACCGGTAGTTGTTCAACTCCAGGCCCAGGCCGTATTGCAGGTTCACAAAGTGGCGGACCAGGTTATAGCGCTGTGTCACCAGCCAGATATTGATGTTGCGGGATTTGAAAGCCTTTGTGGCAAACCATTGCTCATTACTGCCGGGCGCATACGCCGCTGCCGCGTCTTCCCCGTACTGGGTACCATCCACAAAATTCGACATCCCGATATCGACCATGCCCCATTCGGTAACGATGCTCTTTGGCTTCCTTCGGGTATGGATGCTTTTAAAAAAGCTTTTCTTCGGCTCCTGCTCCACAGGTTTGTTATCCCGGATGATGGTAATGCCGTTGATCACCAGGGTATCCGGTTTATCCTGGGCGCCGGCAACGGCTGCCCAAACCATCATAAAAGTCAGCAGTAATGTTCTTTTCGTCTTCATACAAATCAATGGCATTACGAAATTGGTTTGCTACAAAATCTGGTTTATTTAATGCCTAAAGATAGGAAAGAACTTGTTTAGAAAACTATAAACCTAAACGGAGACCAACGGTATAGGGTGTCATGTCCAGACCGCGTTTAAACATATTTTTTGTAGCAAATGACCCGTACACCCCCAGGTAACCCAGGTTCACCTCGCCTACATAGGAGATCTTCCAGGGGTTCAAGCTGAAATCGTCTTTAAATTTATGCTTTCCTTCATCTGAATTGATGTATTTGTTTCTTGCAGAATACAGATAACCGGCGCTGATCCCGGCGCTGATCCCAAACTCTTTGCTTGCCTTTATCCGTATATTTTTCCGGCTCACCTCAACCACTTTCCTTTTTGCCGGAATGGTAAAATTCAGCATTACCGGCACGGTCAGGTAATCTGCCGCAAGTTTGCTTTTGCGGTAGGTACGTCCCGGCTCTTCATCCAGATAGACCACCGCAGGTATGGCGGCATCTGTGGCCGGTTTCGGGTTCAGCCGTACCGGGTTCTTAAACCGGTAGTTGTTCAATTCCAGGCCCAGGGAATATTTTAGATTTACCACATGCTTTATCAGGTTAACCTTTTGGGAAAGCAGCCATATGTTCACGTTTATCGATTTGCCGCTCCTCAGATCCAGCCAGGGATCGGTAGCACCCGGAGCAAAAGCCTGCGCGGCCGCATCCGTATAAATGGTATGATCCACAAAATTGGCAAAGCCCAGATCGATACCGAACCAGCTGGTAGTCACATTTTTCCCCCGGGCGGCTTTTACCCAGGGTTGCCCGTTATTGCTGAGAATTACAGAATCTTTGCGTTGCTCGGAGATCACCCGCACCGTTATTTCGGTAGTGTCAATTCTCCCTTTGCTTTTTCCATTATGCTGTGCCCGCAGACAACAGGGGGTCACCAAAATTGTAAACAATACAATTATTCTTATCGTCTTCATTGTTTCTATTTTACATTAACCGCAAAGCCTGCGATGTTCACCTGGCCCTCATTATCCGTGAGCGTTTCCGTGACCCGCTCTTCGATACGCCGGGTTAATTTTTTAAATAATGATTTTTTTGCTTTTGATTGCTTTTCATCCCCGGTCATTGCCATTGTGCGCTGCGCGGACGGATCCTGTGCTGTTGCAGCCGGCAGCGGGGACTCCTGTTTTACCACGAGCGGTTCGGGTGCTGGTTGGTGCAGTTCCTCGGTTTTGCGCGAAGCCGGCGGGGGCTGTTCGGAAACATCGGGTACATGCCGGGCAACCGCAGGCAGCGGCGCAGATACCGGGGATTGGGCTTTTTCTGTCCGTTTACCGGTTGTACGGTCGTCACGGTAATCCGCAGCAGGCGCGTCCGCCATGTCTTTTTCTGCATTGCCGGCAGAGGGCAGGGTATCAGCAGGGGCTGCGTCAGGAAGGGCGCGGGCGATCGCCGCCCCGGAAGCCGTATCCGGGTAAAGGTCCGTGCCTGCCAGGCCTGGCAGCTCCTTCCGGTCCTGCATCCATATGGTGGCTCCCACGGCTATTACAACTACAGCCGCTGCCGCCATACCCCATTTTCTGAATGCTATCAGCTTCGGATTCCGGTACAGGCGGGTCTTATCCGGAAAAACGATGTGCATCTCCGGTTCAACCCTGGCTTCTTCAAACGCCTGCAACCGTTTTGCCAGCTCCAGCGAAGGATGCTGCAGCTTTTCAAGCACCGTTTCCGGAACCGTTTCTTTATCCAGATAAGACAACAGCTCGTCGTCGGTAACCTCCCGCGTTGCGTCAAAGAATAATTTTGATCTATCCGGAAAAACGATCAACGGATCTATGTCCTGCCGGGTACGCATCAGCGCTTCCAGCAAAGGTCCGGTCTCCGGATGCTGCTGAAGGAACGCTTCTACCGCTGCCCGCTCCGTGTTGCTCAGTTCGTTGTCAACATACAAAAGAAAATAAGCTTCACAATTGGCCGGATCTATTCTTCCCTGCATGATTATAACACGTTTTCTATTTTAACCAAATAATCCTTCAACTGCAGCCGCGCCCGGTGGAGGTACACTTTTACCTGGCTGGCAGACAGTCCTGTTATGCCCCCGATCTCCTCATAACTATACCCTTCATAGTCTTTTAGCAAGACCAGTGAACGCTTCATATCGTCCAGCCGTTCGAGGGCCCGGTTCAACACTTCCTTCAAATTCCGGTTACCCTGTTCCGTACCCCGATCATAATTACCCATCGATTCGTCATAGACCATCCTTTTATGCTTACGGATATGATCGATCATCTTCCGGTAAGCAATGGTAAACAGCAGCGATTTTGAGCGCTCAAAATGTACTTCTGTCCTTTGCTCCCATAATGCCTGAAACGAAGATTGTACCACATCTTCCGAATTTGCTGCATGTTTCAGGTTTTTTAAGATAAACCGGTACACATTATCAGCATACATTTTTACACATTCGTTATATTCCTTATCCGTCATAGATCCTGTAGCAGGTCTGCCTGCTCGGCAGACAGGGTTGTAGTTATTTATTTTTGAACCGGTTTATAAGTAATACGGATCAGAATATGAAAAGTTACAGAAAAATGTGAAAATGTGGAAATGTGAGAATGTGGAAATGGGTACATTAAAAGACGATAGACGTTAGCTCTTAGACAATAGACCAATAATACCGGGGGCTGCAGCTTCTGCCTGGAACAATCGACCCTTGACTTCTATTGACCTCCCGATGGCTTCCGGAAGATCATTGACACGCGCTCTAAATATCGGACATGAAAACGGTTCCAGAAACCTGAAACTTTAAACGTCAAACCTGAAACCAATGCTACCGCAGCACCATCTGGCGGTCCGCATCCAGGCGGATCAGGATAAACAGCAATATGGTGAATGTAAGCAGCGAAGTACCGCCATAGCTGATCAGCGGCAATGGGATGCCGATCACGGGGGCCAGCCCGATGGTCATGGCTACATTTACGGCAATATGAAAGAAAAATACGGATGCCACGCCGTAAGCATAACATCTGCTAAATGTGCTGCGCTGGCGCTCCGCGATCCGTATGATCCGGAACAAAAGCAATATATACAGTCCCATCAATATGACACTGCCCACAAAACCAAATCCTTCTCCAATGGTATCAAAAATAAAGTCGGTACGCTGCTCCGGCACAAAGCCATAGCGGGTCTGGGTACCGCTCAGCAGTCCTTTTCCCATCAGTCCGCCACTTCCCACTGCAATTTTGGATTGTTTTACATTATAATCGGCCGTATTGCTCTGCTTTCCGGTTTTTGCATTAATCTCCCCCATATTTCCTTTCAGATATTCCTGGGGTATTTCTTTTCCGATGGTGCTGTAAATACGTTCCACCTGGTGCTTGCCCAATACATGCTCAAACAGGAAGGGAACTCCAAAACGCTGGATACCCACGCACAATGCCCAAACAAGAATGATCTTTAGCAACAGGGTCTTATTTTTCTTGATCTGCCGCAGGCTGAATAAAACCACCAGGCCGGCGATAACGGTCAGGATGATGGCCAGCACATTTTTATCCAACAGCAGCGTAGCCACCACCAGGGCGGCTATGGCAAACCCGATCACCAGGATGATGGCAGGAAGCCCTTCCCGGTACATTACAAAGAAGAAGGAGCAGAATACCAGCGCCAGGCCGGTCTCCTTCTGAAAAACGGTCAGCACCGCCGGCGCCAATACAATTGCCGTTGCAATCAACTGGGAACGGGTCCGGCTAAAATCCAGCTCGGGGTTCGACAGGTATTTGGCCAGGGTAAGGGCCACCGTTACCTTGCAGAATTCCGCCGGCTGAAACTGGAACCCGCCGACGCGGATGATGGATTCCGTTCCCTTAACAGCAGAGTGAAAGGGAAATACCAGCAATAACAGCAAGATGCCTCCGGCATACCAGAGATTGGCCGTAGCCGGAAAAAACTTACTATCCGTTAACAGAATGAAAAGGCCCAGCACCAGCGATATACAGGCGTAATAGAACTGCCGGCTATAATCCGTTTTAAAGCCGAGAAAGGTTTGTACCACCGGATCGCCTTCTGTATAGGTAACCCCAAAAACAGCCATCAACCCAGTGCACACCAGGATCAGGTACACAACAATGAGTATATAGTCTACCCCCTTTGATATTTCAGCTTTTTTCTGGCTCATATGATTTCTCCGGATGCCGTAACGGGTCTGTAGTATTTTCGATCATCTGTAAATAATGCAACAAGGGCCGATGGCTTTTTCTGCTTCGGCTTTTGATCTTGCGGTTTCCGATCCCGGGCCTGTGCTGAATCCTTTTTGGGAATAGCCTTAGGTGCCGCTCCTTTTTTCAGGTAACGAAGCAGCTGTGTGCTGTCCCTGCGGATCTTTGCCCATTGCTCCGCCCTGGCCGAGTCTGTTATATACTGCAGCCGGTTGTAATAAGCCGGCATCAGGTTGGTATTGGAGATGCGTTCAAAGTCTGCCTTGCTTTTATTGGTCAGACTGTCCAGCAGATATTTTTCCATCAGGATACGGGCGATCGGGCCGGCCCAGGTAGCACCATAACCTGCATTTTCGACCGCAACGGCAATGGCAATCTTCGGGTTTTCTTTTGGCGCAAAGCAAACGAACATCGAGTTATCCTTCAGCTTGATCCTTTTCCGGTCCAGGATTGTATAGTTTTCGGCCGTACCGGTTTTGGCACATACATTAATGCCGGGGATCATGGCAACCCGCGCGGTTCCACGTGTTACCACATCATTCATCCCGTTGATAATGGCATTATAGGCCGTATCGGAGATATGGGTAAGCACCGCATGTTTTTCCCGGTATTTTGCCAGTATGCGGGCATCCGCCGCCGTTTCCCCGTCAATGCTGTCTACAAAATGGGGAATATAGTAATAGCCTTTGTTGGCAATGATGCTCATGGCATTTGCCAGTTGCAGGGGCGTTGCCAGCATTTTGTCCTGCCCGATGCCCAGGGTAAGATTGGTACAGGAGGTCCAGGATCCCCGGTATTCTTTATCATAAGTGGCAACCGACGGAATATTGCCCTTGTCCTCGCTGGGCAGATCCACGCCCAAACGCACGCCCAGGCCAAACTTATGCATATAATCCATCCAGTCCTCAAAGCCTTTGCGCATACTTCCCGCCCGGGGGTTGTCAACGGCCATCCGGTACACCTGTACAAAATACGAGTTACAGGAATTGGCAATGGCCAGGCGCAGGTTGGCAGCGTGCCCTCCCCCTGCATGTGTACATCCCACCCTTCTGCCGCAGGCATAGTACCCCCCGCCGCAGGGGTACCCATAAGATGGTGTAATGACCCCCTCATCCAATGCTACCAGCCCTCCCAGGGGTTTAAAGGTGGAGCCCGGGGGATAGCGTCCCTTAATGCCCCGGTTCAGCAAAGGCGCCCGTACATTCAGCAACAGTTTAGCGTAGTTGGCATTTTTATCCGGACCGGTCAAGTCATTGGGATTGAATACCGGCCCGGATGCCATGGCAAGGATGCCGCCGGTTCTGGGATCCAGCGCTACTACAGAACCCACTTTATCCTTCAATAATTTTTCCGCCAGCACCTGCAGTTCCACGTCCAGATGGGTCTTTAGCCCCCTGCCGGCTACGGCCGTGGTATCAAATTCACCATTCTCATAATGTCCTACCAGGCGGTTCCTGTTATCCTTGATCATGTATTGCACCCCCCGCTGGCCCATCAGCACTTTCTCATAAGTATATTCCAGCCCGTTTTTACCAACATAGTCTCCCATGCGGTAAAAATTGCCTGAGCGCTCGATATCCTTTGCATCCACCTCGCTGATATAGCCCAGGATGTGCGCTCCAACATTATACGGGTAGGTACGCACGGGGCGCTGCTGCAATACAAAGCCCGGAAAACGCCAGCTGTTCTCTTCAAACCGGGCCTGCATTTCGGGCGTCAGCAGCGAATGAAAAATAGAAGGCCGCACCCTCGAATTTTTGATAATGGCAGTGATAATGCGCGCCCGGAATTCGGCCGTGTCGATCTGCATCAGGCTGCAAAAAGCCGTCGTGTCAAAATTTTTAACCTCTGCCGGCGTCACCATCAGGTCAAACATGATGGTATTGTTCAGCACGGCCTTTCCGTTGCGGTCGAAAATAATACCTCTTTCCGGGTAAATGATCTTCTCAAACACGGCGTTATTCTTGGCAAGTTCCAGGTATTTATTGCTCACCAGTTGCAGGTTGGCCAGTTGTGCAATGATGATTATAAATACAGACAGGAAAATAATCCGTATAATATAACTTCTTGATTTATTGAACACCGACATACTTAAAACTAAGGGAACTTTTATAAAGAAAAATCAAAAATAATACAAAACTGTTTAAGAAGTCAGATTTGAGATTGTGGGAATGCGGAAATATGAAAATGAGAATCAGGGGTCGGGCACGAAACCGGGTCTGACCTTACTGAAAATAAACACGGAGCAGTCAGCGGTCAGCCTTCAGCAATCAGTGCCTAAACAGTCTCCCGGATCATCTCATCCGAAAAAACCATTGATCACTGACAGCCAACAGCATTCATGCCCGGCTCCCGGTCCCGAAATCCCGAACCTCAAATCCGGATTCTCGATTCCCGTAACACAGATGTGAATTGTTATCGGAGGAAATTACTGAATGGCAATGAAAGGGCTATTTTTTTACAATCTTTCATTCGATATTTTATATTACCGAAGGCGCACTCATTTTCACATTTCCACATTTTCAAATTGACATTGATCGGCCTACGCTGTATTCGTACGGTAGCGCTGCTTCCGGAAGAACAGCAGCTCGGTAATAAAGATCAGCAGCATGCTGATGGCTGTAGTGCTCAGCACTTTCATCATAAAATTGATAAACGCGCCAAAAGACAGCCATTCTAAAAAGAGAAGATAAAAATTGTGCGCAAAGGAAAGGATCAGCGCGTACAGGCTGTAAGCACTCCATCCCATGGCCCGGGGTGAAGGCTCCTGGTAAGTGTATCCGGCAGCATCCTTTGGTGAAAGCAGGTGAATGATCAGTGGCCGTAAAAAGGCTACCAGCACACAGGCGGCCGCATGCAGCCCGGGGGTCATGGTAAAATAATCGACCGTCATTCCCAGCAGGAAACCCAGCAGCAACAGCCAGCCCCGCTTTATGGAAAAAGGCAGCCACAGGAGGTATAAAAAGTACAGGTAGGGGGTGATCAGTTCGTGCAGGTGCGGCATCACATCAAATACATATACCTGTATAAATACAAATAGCGAAAAACGGATAATATTTTTTACAAGATCGCTCACTTGTTTCCAGATTTTGCTTCTACTTTCCTGTCGGTTTCATCGCTCAGTTGCTGCAGCGTTGCATAATTCAGGTTTTCCACCACAAATACCTGCTGCAGGCTTCCAAAGTTAGCCGCCGGTTTTATTTTCAAAATAAAAAAATTGGTCGCTTCGTCCCTTAATACCCTTGCTACTGTACCCACCATCTTACCGGGCGGAAAACTGAGTGAATAGTTACCGGTGAGGATCGTATCGCCCACATGGACCGAGTCCGTTTTCGGAATGCCGTTCAGTGTAAGCTCCGTTGGTGTTTTGCCGTCCCAGGAAATGATGCCGGTATTGCCCGTTTTTTTGAGCTGCACACTGAGCTTATTCATCACGTGCAGCAGCGTCATCACCTCGCTGAAATCTTTTCCAGCATTCACCACTTTGCCTACCAGGCCGCCGTTGGAGCTGAAGACGCCCATATCACCGGTCACGCCCGAGTTGGTACCCCGGTTGATCTGCAGGTAGTTCTTATCGCTGTTTACGGTAGCATACAATACCTGTGCGGTCCGCCAAACGTAGCGCCGGGCTTTTCCGGTCGTATCCACGGACGCCGTATCATGCACCAGGATCGCATCCGTATCGATCTGCACAAAGTTCTCCTTCATGAGGTTCATGAGGGAGTCGTTCACCTGGTGTACCCGCTTGTTCTCCGCCTTCATTCGGAAAAAATCTTCGAGGGAATTGAACTTTGAATTGAAATAACTGGTTACCCGGCCTGCGGCCTCAAGACCTTTGACACGATGCAAACGATTGTACGTAAACAGGTTGTACAAGCAGATTCCCTGTAGGATGAGAAAGCCTATGAAAACCGAAAACCGCCTGATGAACAAAAATATATTACGCACCGGGTGTTAGATTTAACGCCTGTTTCTCCAAGCGAGAACAAAACGGTTGATGATTTAACGCATTACAAAAGGATAACGGTCGTAATTTTTCAACGCTATGCCCGTTCCTCTTACCACACTCTTCAACGGATCGTCTGCTATATGAACCGGTAATTTTATTTTTTGGCTCAGCCGTTTGTCAAGGCCCCGCAGCAGGGCGCCACCACCCGTAAGATACAACCCCCTGCGGTAAATATCGCCAGCCAGTTCCGGAGGTGTTTGTTCCAGGGCCTTTAAAATGGCCTCTTCTATTTTAAAGATGCTTTTATCCAGGGCTTCTGCAATTTCCTGGAAGCTTACCAGAATTTGTTTGGGGATCCCTGTTACCAGGTCGCGCCCGTTCACCGGGATATCATCCGGCGGATTTTCCAGGTCCTTCATCGCTGCTCCAACCTGTATCTTGATCTGTTCCGCAGTGCGCTCCCCGATCAGGAGGCTGTGATAGCGACGCAGCGCTTCCATGATATCTGCGGTAAATTCATCTCCCGCAATGCGGATGCTTTGGTCACACACAATGCCGGCAAGCGCAATTACCGTAATGCCGGTAGTGCCCCCGCCGATGTCAATGATCATATTACCCACCGGCTCCTCCACATCAATTCCGATACCCAGGGCAGCCGCCATGGGCTCATGGATCAGGTAAACCTCTTTGGCGCCAGCCTGCTCGGCGCTGTCTCGTACCGCTCTTTTTTCTACTTCGGTAATGGAAGAAGGAATGCAGATCATCATCCGCCAGCTGGGCGGAAACAGTGGTTTTTTGGGATATACCAGTTTGATCAGCTCCCGGATCATCAGCTCCGCAGCGTTAAAATCGGCAATCACCCCGTCTTTGAGCGGGCGGACCGTGCGGATACTTTCATGCGTTTTTTCGTGCATCATCAGCGCACGCTTGCCAACAGCCAGCACTTCTTTGGGATTATTGCGGTTCAACGCCACAATACTGGGCTCATTTACAGCCACTTCATCATTATGTATAATGAGGGTATTTGCCGTACCCAGATCCATTGCTATTTCTTGTGTAAACCAGTTAAACAGTCCCATTCCTTAATAAATAAATTTCTTGTGTTTTCGTGAGGAGCAAAGGTGAAGTAAATAATCCAAATTAACAAAGCAAAACTCCATGTACAGAAAGGATTTTTAAGCTTATCCTTTCATTAACAAAAAGCCCTGCAGATCCAGGTATTTAAATTGCTCCGGCGATGATGTAATTTCCTCAAATATAAATCATCTGTTCTAAAACTTATGCCTGATTCTTTAGGAGAAACATTACTTTTGTAACCTCAAAAACAAATTATGGCGTTAAAGGACATTCAATCTACAGGAAAAAAAGATACCCGCAGCGGTTTCGGCGACGGAATTGTGGAAGCTGCCCGTAGCAACGATAAGATCGTGGCATTAACTGCAGACCTGCTCGGTTCGATGAAACTGAACCAGTTTATCAAGGAATTTCCTGACCGTTTTGTACAGTGTGGCATCGGCGAAGCCAATATGATGGGGGTTGCAGCGGGGCTGACCATTGGCGGTCACATCCCTTTTACCACCACATTTGCCAACTTCAGCACCGGCCGTGTATATGACCAGATCCGCCAGTCCATCGCTTACAGCGGTAAAAACGTAAAAATATGCGCCTCGCATGCCGGGGTAACCCTGGGTGAAGATGGCGCTACCCACCAGATCCTGGAAGACATCGGTATGATGAAAATGCTGCCGGGCATGTCGGTAGTGGTTCCCTGCGACTATACCCAAACCAAGGCGGCCACCAAGGCCATTGCGGCGATCGACGGACCCGTATACCTGCGTTTCGGACGCCCCTCCTGGCCGATCTTTACCAATGAATCAGATTTTGTGCTTGGTAAAGCTCAAAAATTCTCCGAGGGAACGGATGTAACCATTTTTGCCTGCGGGCACCTGGTATGGAATGCCATCCAGGCCGGTGTGATCCTGGAAGAAAAAGGCATCAGCGTGGAAGTGATCAATATCCACACCATCAAACCCCTGGATGAAGCAGCAGTGATCGCTTCCATCAAAAAGACAAAATGTGCCGTAACTGCAGAAGAACACAATATTATCGGGGGTATGGGTGATATGGTCGCACAGGTTGCTGCCCGGAACTTTCCCATCCCGATCGAATACGTAGGCACGCTGGATACATTTGGCGAAAGCGGAACGCCCGACCAGTTATTAAAAAAATACCACCTCGACGTGCCGGACATCGTAGCGGCAGCCGAAAAAGTGATCGCAAGGAAGAACGGTTAACAACAGGATTGATGACAGATAAAAGGGCCGGAAGTATCACGTGGTGCTTCCGGCTTTTTTGTGTCCCTGCTTCCCGAAGAGAATGCCCTGAAATGCACTCCGGTGGTTTCTCCTGAACAATCTGAAAGTGTGAGAATGGGAAAATGGGACGCAGTTCGCGAGCCATTTCAATCCAGGGCTCCGCTTAGCCGTCAGCCATCAGCTTTAGCAAAAGAGCATTCAGCATAGAAGAGCCTGGAACTATGAGGCGCATCGGGCTGCGAACGAATCCCCGACTGGAACTTTAAACCTGAAACTCTAACCTCAAACCGGAAACGTCAATAATCGGGTATAAACCCGGAACCCCGACCCGAAACTTGAAACATCTTAAACTTTTCCCTATCTTACCCGTCCAAGAATACCAGACGTCTGAATGGAACAGTTTCAAAGTGATGAATCTTTGTTGGCCCTTTTTCGAAATCCCGGCACGAAAGAGGCGGCCTTTACTGCTATTGTAAACAAATATAAGGAACGGCTTTACTGGCATATACGGCGTATGGTCATTATACATGAGGATGCAGACGATGTGTTGCAGAATGTGTTTATGAAAACCTGGAAAGGGCTGGAGCAATTTCGTGCAGAAAGCGGGCTCTACACCTGGTTGTACCGCATCAGTACCAATGAAAGCATTACGCATCTGCAAAATCAAAAGAAAAAAAGGGCCGCCGTTTCCTTTGGAAATGAGCAGGATCTGGCCGGTCAGATCCGCGCAGATCCCTATTTTGACGCAAAAAAGATCGAATGGAAACTGCAGCTGGCCATTCAGCGTTTACCGGAACAACAGCGCCTGATCTTTAATCTGCGGTACTTTGACGAAATGCCCTACCAGAAAATGAGCGAAATACTGGGTGTAACCGAAGGGGCGTTAAAGGCCAGCTATCATCATGCTGCAAAAAAAGTAGAAAATTATTTACGCAACAGTTAAACAAAAGGGCAAATTTCCGGTCTTAAAAATAAGGGAAATGAAACAGGATGCCGCATACAATATCTTAAACAGGATCCGGCAGGAACAAAAGACCAACCCGGGCTTTACGCTTCCGGAAGGGTATTTTGAAGCTTTTACGGACCGGCTGATGACAACGATTAAGGAAACATCCGCGGATGAGGCCCCGTTGCTGCCCCTGCTGGATGCTGCTCCCCGCAAAATGCCTTACAGCGTTCCCCTGCGCTATTTTACGCAGTTCAGGGTTGACCGGGGTATGGTCATCTCTTTTAAAAGAGGACTGACCATTGCCGCCAGCTTTATCCTGCTGGCCGTAACATCCATATTCCTGTTCACAAAAAAACCACAAACAACCGAAACAGCGTCGCTGCCGGCGGTTACCGCAGCCGTAAACCGGCTGACCAACGAGCAGCTGGAACGTTTCATGCAACCGGAAGAGCTTCCGTCGAAGGAAAAGCCGGCAGTCAGGCAAACGGTCAATGCCCAAAGTGCAGATATGACCAAGCTATTTAAAAACGTTCCGGATGCAGAACTGGCCAATTTCTTAAATGAAACGGCTGAAGGCAATGACGAAATATTTCTAAACTGATGAAACTGATTTTTATTTTCCTGTTATGCTGGAGCCCTCTCCCGGGCCTGACACAAACACAACCGGCGTCTGCACCGACCCGCATACACGATGTATTCCTCGATTACCTGACGGAAAAGATCAAGCTGACACCGGCCGAAAAAAAACAGCTGCGACCACTGGTGATCCGGTACCTGGGTGAATCAAAAAACATCAGTAAAACCAATAGAGATCCGCTGCTGCGCGAGCAAGAACGTATAAAACTGAAAATCAATTATCGCAAACGCTTTGTGCCGATCATCGGTGAGCCCAGGGCAACCCGCTTCTTTACAGAAGAGCAGTTTTTCAGGAGAAAAATCAGGGAAGAGCTGAAAAAAAGAAATGTTAAAAAAAACTAAAAATTATTCAAAAACAATGTTTAAACAATTATTTATGTACAAATATTTGTTTTGTAACAAAGGGGTACATATATTTGCATTGGTGTTTTTCATAGGTTAGCAACGGCCAGCTCTTTTTAGGGCAGGCCTTTTTTTATGACCTGCCTTTACAATATACGTTCACTTTTAGGATTAGCTGTGGGTTTACGGGTATCGTGATAAAACAATAACTGCCAGCCTTCGTTCTTTCCGGCATCCCACCATTTTGAACGCAACTCCATGGCCTTTTTGCCATCATGATCATATTTCGCCGCAAAGCGGTGCTTCATTTGCTGATACTGCGGGGCATCATCGGCTCCAAAAAACAGGATCTCCTCCTCCTCCTTTATCCAGAACACCTGGTGGAATTTTGAATGGGCGCCGGTCACCTGGTAGTGGATATAGCCGTCAATGGTCCCTTCATCCTCCCGGAGCAGCACTACTTTACCCGCAAGCACCGGTTCAATTTTGGCAATATCATACGATGCTCCGTCTTTTTCCCGGGCAAACTGCAGCTCCCTTTCCTGGATATAATACGTAGCGTTTTCAAAAGTAGGCTTGCCCGTAACCGGGTTCACCATTCCGCCAACGTGGTCCTTATGCAGATGGCTCATCAGCACTTTTGTTACATCGCCCGATTGGATCCCGTTCTCCGCAAGATGGGCTACGATCTGCATCTGCCCACCCGACTGTTGCTGAAAACCAATACCGGTGTCAAGCAATAATATATCTTTTGAGGTAATGATCAAAAAAGGCTGTATCTCCACCAGCAGACTCCCCTGCGACCGGGCGCTCATCTCATCTTCTGATAACCGGAACGGGATGAATTGTTTTGTTGCGTCCACCGTAAAGCTCCCTTCCGATAATGGTATTACTTTCATACTTATAATTTGTGTGGCTGTAAAATTATAGGAAATAAAGGAAGCCGGGATGCATCTTCATACCGGTGGTGCTTCTGAGGTCCTGCAACGTCATCGAACCCGGATCGGGGTTGCGTATTATTTTTCTTTGGAAACGTCTCTTATTTTCTGAAGCCATACCGTATAGGCAGAGCGTTCATCCCAGGTATTCCCGGCCGATGCAAAATCGATCAGTATCAGCTCGTCGGTTTGTGTTACCAGGCCATCCGTCTCCCGCATCATGGGCACGCGTATTTCCATCAGCACATTTTGCTGTGCAGCGCCTGCCGATATCTTAAAAGGGATCTTCTTGTCTTTAAAAACGGGTGTATAGAAATCAAAGAACGGTGCTAACTGGTAACGCCGGTCGGCAGCCAGCACCAGGGGGCCGTAAAGCAGCGCATAGCGGTAGGGGTCTTGTTTTAAAGTAAACAAACGTACCTGCATATCAAAAACGATCCGGATCACATCGCCCTTTTTCCAACGGCGTTCAACAGACGCATAGCTGCCCGCCCGGACACCGTCAACCGGCTCGCCGTTTACCGTAATCCGCGTTGCCCTGCTCCACTCCGGAATGCGCAAATGCACGGCAAATATCGAAGCCTGTTGCGGCGCCAGTCTGATCGTTACCGCATCCGATACCGGGTAATCTGTGCTCATCTCAAGCTCCAGCTTTCCCCGCTTGCGGTCCTTTAAAAGCAGGGTGCCCTTTAACGGCGTATACATATTTATCACGATGCCGTCCGCATGCTCCATAACCGCCTCCTTCACCGCCAGCATGATCCCCCGCGGGCCATTGGCAATACAACAGTTGGTGTTCATACCGCACTGCTGCTCCCCCAGGTATCTTCTGCCTTTCATGCCAATATACTTACCCCAGGTAGCGCCACCGGGCTTCATGGTGCCCAGCAGTGCATTGTAATAACTTTTCTCGATCTCTCCGGCCCATTTTGCATCTCCTGTTATCCGCAGCAGCTGCAGGCAAAGCTTTAACCAGGTTACCGTAACACAGGCTTCCATCGTATGTTTTACAGGGATTGACTGTGTAGCAGCACCGCCAAACCAGCACTCCATGCTGGCGCCCGACCCGGTGATCATGATCTCCGTTTCCCGGATATTACCGGCAGCCGCCACCACAGCATCCAGGTATGCTTTGTTTTTCGTAACCCGGTACAGCTCCAGCAATCCTTCATAACAGGACATCATTTCATACGCCTTCTGACCATTGTCCGGGCCATACCATACCCCGGGTACCGGAAAACGCGCACCCACCGGCACCTGCTCCTGCGCCTTGAGGATCAGCTGCGCCGAAGAAGGATCGTTCCAGGAGGCAACAATATAGTTTGCAAAATCGAGGTACGCTTCTTCTTTCGTGATCTTATAAAGCCGTACAACCGGCTCCAGGATAGAGGCCGCAGCCATTCCTTTATAATTCCCAAAACGGTACATGGGCACTCCGCTTTTCATCACTGCTGCAGAAACATAGTCGGCCAGTTTCTTCATCGCCACCAGCGTACGCCGGTCCTTTGTAAGATCATAATAATCCAGCAGTCCCAGCAAACAATACTTCATCCCCCATATATCCCATTGCTGCAGCCGGTACCCGGGAGCATAATTCCCAATGTATCCGTCCGGGGTCTGCGTATCCAGCAACCCGTCAACAGCATGTTTCAGTTTGGTCAATAAAAGGGAACTGCCGGTATAACGGTAAGCTGCTGCCGCAGAAGTAAACCATTTTCCCCAAAACTCGGTCTGCCACTGGGAACGCTCTTTCCGTTGCCGGAAGGGCGCCACCAGATAATCCTCATCTGTTTGCAGGATCCCGTTTGCGATACAGGCATCCAGCCTGCTGCCTATATAGCCCCCGATCTTCAGATCTGTATAACGCGGTGTGAAGAACACGTCCTGGGCAGCTGCTTTCAGGCACAGCAACAACAACAACATGGCAAGCTGTATTTTCATCTCATTCCGTTAATCGATTAAGATACTGAAAGCCTCCTGCAAAACCATCCTGCACCATCCTGAAAATATTATTTTAGGCAGAGAAGTGCTATTTTGTGGTACATATTCCCGTAATAAACGGAAAAAATCATCTTGCCGCGTATGAAACGCTTTTATTTTTTATTCCTCGCCTGGGTCATTGCCATCACTGCCGCCGCCGGCCCATCGACCGGCCCGGTCCGGCTCCAATGCGAGCATCTGACCAACCCGCTGGGCATCGACAATCCGCAACCGCGCTTTAGCTGGATCCTGGAGGATGCAGAAAACGGCGCTTTACAAAAGACCTACCAGGTAATTGTCAGCCGCGATGGCGGAGCGGAGGTTTGGAACTCGGGCATCAGCCCATCATCCGGCAACCTTGTAACATACGCAGGCCCCGCCCTGGAGCCCTTCACCCGGTACCGTTGGCAGGTGATCATTACCGGAAAAGACGGCCGGGCCTACCCCCGTTCCGCTCCGGCTTTTTTTGAAACAGGTATGATGCAACAGCAGCACTGGAAAGGCGGGTGGATCAGCGATGGGCACGATGTCAACCTGAAGCCGGCCCCCTATTTCAGGAAATCATTCTCGCTAACCAAACCGGTAAAAACAGCACGCGCTTATATTGCCGCTGCCGGTCTTTATGAGCTTTCGCTCAATGCAGAAAGGATTGGTGACCATCGGCTCGACCCCATGTACACCCGTTTTGACCGGCGAAACCTCTACCTCACCTACGACGTTGGCAAACAGCTGAAGCAGGGTCAGAATGTGATCGGTGTATTGCTGGGCAATGGCTGGTACAATCATCAGTCCACGGCTGTCTGGTACTTCGACAAGGCCCCGTGGCGCAACCGCCCCGCTTTTTGCCTCGACCTGCGGATCACCTATACAGATGGCACTACCGAAACCATATCTACTGACAGAACCTGGAAGACCGCTTTAAGCCCGGTGATCTTTAACAGCATTTACACCGGCGAGCATTATGATGCCCGGCTGGAAATACCCGGTTGGGACCAACCCGGTTTTAATGATGCAAAATGGGCTTTTGCTACGGACCGTGCAGCACCCTCACAACTCATAACCGCACAGGTGCTGCACCCCATACGCGCAACTGAAAAAATTGAAGCCCGTGATCTCAAAAAATTTAATGATACCAATTATGTCTTTGACCTCGGCAGAAATATTGCCGGCGTCAGTGAGATCCGTCTTTCCGGCACGGCCGGCACAGTTGTCAAACTGATCCATGCAGAACGGGTACACGCTTCCGGGCACACAGATCTTTCCAACATCAATGTTCATTACCGCCCTACGGACGACAGCGATCCTTTTCAGACCGATATTTTTATCCTGAAAGGCGGCGGAACCGAAACCTTCAGACCCCGGTTCAACTATAAAGGTTTCCAGTACGTGGAAGTAGTGAGCAGCCAACCCATACAGCTCGATAAATCCAGCCTGGCAGCTTATTTCATGCATAGCGATGTACCGGCCGCAGGAACTGTGGAAACAGCAGATCCGCTCATCAACAGGATCTGGCAGGCTACCAACAATTCCTATCTTTCCAACCTGTTCGGCTATCCGACCGATTGTCCCCAGCGGGAAAAAAATGGCTGGACGGGCGATGCCGTCATTGCACTGGAAACCGGTCTTTACAATTTTGATGGCATTACCGTATATGAGAAATGGCTGGCCGATCACCGGGATGAACAGCAGCCCAACGGCGTGCTTCCGGCGATCATTCCCACCAGCGGCTGGGGCTATCAATGGGCTAATGGTCCCGACTGGACCAGTACCATTGCCATCATTCCCTGGACACTTTACCAGTTTTACGGAGATACCAAACCCCTGGCGGATAACTATGATAATATAAAACGCTACGTAGACCACATTGCCGGTCTCTACCCTACGGGGCTGACCACCTGGGGGCTGGGGGATTGGGTGCCCGTAGAATCAAAAGCACCGGTGGAACTGACCTCTTCCCTTTACTACTATGCAGACGTAAATATCCTTGCAAAGACCGCCTGGCTTTTTAACCGGGAAAAGGATGCAGACCGGTATGGAAAACTGGCTGAAAAGATCAAAAATGCCATCAACCATAAATACCTCGATCCCGCAACCGGAATATACGGTACCGGTTTACAGACAGAGCTAAGCACCCCTGTTTATTGGGGAGTAGTGCCCGACAACCTCAAAGCCCGGGTGGTGGCCAATCTGGCAAAAAAAGTAATGGCCGACGGCGTTCAGCTCGATGTGGGCATTCTGGGCGCTAAAGCCGTCCTGAATGTATTGAGCGAAAACGGCTACGCGGATCTTGCTTACCGGCTGGCGGCACGCAAAACCTATCCATCCTGGGGATGGTGGATCGTTCACGGCGCTACCACACTCTATGAGAACTGGAAAGTGGATGCCAAAAATGATGCTTCGCTCAACCACATCATGTTTGGAGATATCGGGGCCTGGTTTTACAAGGCACTGGGCGGGATCTTCCCCGACCCGGACCAGCCGGGCTTCCGGAACATCCTTCTTAAGCCCAATTTTGTAACCGGCCTTCACGCGTTTAATGCCACTTATCGCAGTGCCCGTGGCCCCATCCGCTCCTCCTGGACACAAACAGGCAACCGTGCCCGCTATGAGTGCAGGATCCCGGCCAGCAGTACCGCAACCTTTTTTATCCCGGCATCCTGGCAGGCAACGGCCGGCGACCAGGTACCGGGTACTAAAAACAAAGATGGCAGCTACACGCTGCCATCCGGAACTTATTCATTTTCGTTAAGGAAGGCCAGGCCGGCTAAGCAGAATTCCGCCCGGCATTGATGATGCCGAAGGAGCAGCGCATTGCCAGCTTGCCAAAAGCTTCCCGCAGGCTCTCTTCCATATCATCGCCTCCTTCTCTCAGCTTTACCAGCGCATATTGCTGAACGGTAACCAGGGGCAGCACAATGCGCTCCCGCATGCGGATGGATAATTTATCAACCGGGTAATCGGCCATAAGGCTATCGTTGCCCGATAATTTGAACAGGTATTCCTTTGTTAACAGGAACTCATCGTAAATCATCTTCCACAACGGCCCGAATTGCTCATCCTTTTCGATATAAGCGGTAATCGGAAAATAAGATTTGCTCATGGCCATCTCACAGTTATCCAGCAGGGTCTTCAAATACAGCGACTCCTTATACAGGCATTTCAATTCATCAAACCGGCCAACGTATTCCATTTTTTTTAACGCCGTGCCCACCCCGTAAAAACCGGGTACATTTTGTTTGAGCTGGCTCCAGGCGCCGGAAAAAGGGATCGCCCGCAGATCGCCCAGCGTAAACGAGGTCTGGGAGGCGCCTCTTTTTGCCGGCCGGCTGCCGATATTGGTTTCGCTGTAAAAACGCAACGGGCTCATTTCATACAGGTAATTGGCCAGCTGCGGATGGTCCTTTAATTTTTTATAGGCATCAAATCCATAGGAGGACAGCTCCTGCATCAGCTCTTCTTTTTTTCCACTCAGCTGCGGGTAGCGATCCGTGAACAGCGAGTTGGACACACCGGCATTGATCAGCTGCTCCAGGTTGAACTGCGCCGATTCTATGATGCCGAAATTAGCGCTCACGGTCTGCCCCTGTATCGTCAGTTGAATTTCTTTATTGGATATATGGCTGCCCATGGACGCATAGAACTTATGTGTTTTACCACCGCCGCGGGAGGGGGGACCTCCCCGGCCATCGAAGAAGATGACATCAAATCCATACTGGCGGGTAATACGGGTCAGCTCTTCCTTTGCACGGTAGATCCTCCAGTTGGCCATCAGGTAGCCGCCGTCCTTGGTACCGTCGGAAAAGCCCAGCATAATGGTCTGCGTTTTCCCACGCCGGTTCAGGTGCTCCTTATACAACGGCAGAGAATAAAGATCTTTCATCACATCGCCGGCATTCTGAAGGTCTTCAATGGTTTCAAAAAGCGGTACAATATCCACTTTCATTTCTTCCGCACCGACGCCGTTCAGCCGGAACAGCCCCACCACTTCTATAATGTTCAGCACACTGGTAGCGTGGCTGATAATATACCGGTTACATCCTTCTTCACCATTTGAGCGCTGTATGGAACGGATGGCAGTAACCACTTCAACCGTATCGCGCACCACGTCGTCCTTGAAAATTGTCAGATCATCCGCCTGCTTCAGATCCAGCAATAGCTTTACTTTTTCTTTCTCTTCCAGGCTGTCATAATGCTCCGGCAGCAGGCCGGCGGAAGAAGCGGCGATCTGGGAAAACACTTTCTCATGGATGGAGCTGTCCTGCCGGACATCCAGCGATGCAAAATGCAATCCGAAGATCTGGATCTTATTGATCAGGTTCTGGATCTTGGGTACAAAGAGACCGTTGTGGTTATTGTTTACGATCTCCCTTATCTCCTCCAGCGTACCAATGATTTCCTGCACACGTATTTTTGACTCATACCCCGGAACAAAGACCTCCTCATACAATTTCCGTTCCAGGTCGATCAATTTCTCTTCCACACCCTGGAAAGTAAGTCTGCGGCGGAGCCGGCGTACATCCAGGTAATAGCATTTTAAGATGGCACCCCGCAGCGCACCCGCCACCTGCAAGGTTGTGTCTGTTGTTACAAAGGGATTTCCGTCGCGGTCACCGCCCGGCCAGAAGCCCATTTTTATCAGCGCATGTTTATCGGTTTCAATCTGCGGGAACTGGTTCTTTAGGGCTCCCACGATGCGGCCCGCTGCCGGATAAAATACATTTTCCAGGTACCAGATCAGGCTTACCGCCTCGTCATAGGGCGTTGGTTTTTTCTTTTTCAGGAACGGCGTTTTCCCCAATTGCTGCAGCAGCATATTAATTTCGCTGGCATCATTTTTTATGAGCGCACTGCTGAGGTCCCGGATAATGCCCAAAACGGATCCCGGATAAAACTGGGTGGGGTGGGCGGTAAGCACCAGCCGCACACAAAAGTCGCGGAGCACCTGTTCAAAATCTTCCTCCTTGTTGTTCTGGACCACCCCGGACATCAGCTGCTTCAGGGTACCCGCACCGCTCAGATCGTTGATCTCCCTGTATGATGCGTCCTCCAGGGCATCAAACAATACCACCTGCCGCTCTATATATTGCACCAGGCGGAACAGCAGGTCTATCTTTGCCTTTGCATTGGGGTAGGAAGTATGCCTGTTAAAGAAGTCCTCCACAATCTCAACAGGACTCAGGGATTTCTCATATCCTTCTTCACACATATTGGACAGCAGCGATAGCAGGATACCGGTCTTCTCAATGCGGTTAAACGGCAAAGAAGTAAATAAACTGTTGTACAACTGAAATCTTATTCCGACATCATTTCTGAAATGCTGAACCGATTGGCTGCTTACCACATCCATATGTTTCCTGTTTGACTTTTTTTGAATGACTCCGGGTTACTCCGCCCTGTAACCAAGGCCTGAGGGTTCGTCCGGTAATATTAAACAGCGTTGAAGATACTATTTTTCCGCTATACCATTTGCAATCATTAAGTTTTTAATCATTTCTTTATATAACGTCTAATATGTAATTGTATTGTTTATAATTTATCAAACATGCTTCCTTGAGTTGCGATCAATTCTCAAATCGTGGTCAGCAAAAAGCCCCGCCCGGATAAACAGGGCAGGGCTTCTTATACGTTCAAAAAAAGAATTAAGCTTCTTTGTTCTCTTCTTTTGTTGCCGTTTCCGCTGCGGGTGCTTCTTCAGTAACAGCAGGTGTTGCTGCTTCAGCCGGTGCTGCTTCCGCAACAGGAGCGGCCTCTTCAGCCTTTTTCTTTCCGCTGCCACCGCGGCGACGAGTACGTTTTCCGGCAGCCTTTTCATCGGTACCTTTACCGTACACTTCATTAAAGTCAACCAGCTCGATCATTGCTTTTTCAGCAGCATCACCAGGGCGGATCCCCAGCTTAATGATACGGGTATAACCACCGGGGCGGCCACCAACTTTTTCAGCAACAGATCCGAACAGTTCTTTAACGGCTTCTTTGTCCTGTAAATGACTGAACACGATCCGGCGCTGGTGCGTGGTATTTTCCTTGCTCTTGGTGATCAGGGGTTCCACGTACACACGCAGTGCCTTTGCTTTTGCAACCGTAGTTACAATACGCTTGTGCTCGATCAGCTGACAGGAAAGATTGCGCAATAAGGCATCCCTGTGCGATTTGGTACGGCTTAAATTTTTGATTTTGTCTCCGTGACGCATGACATTTAAATGTTTAAGGTTTCAGGTTCAACGTTTCAGGTTAAAACTCAATACCAGGTTAAAAAATTCGGTTACACCGTGTCAAGGAAATTGTAACCTACTATACAAATTTGAAAACTATTAATAATCGTCTTTATCGATTCCCAGTTTCTGAAGGTCCATTCCAAAGCCCAGGCCTCTTTCGATCAGCACCTGCTCTATCTCAGAAAGTGATTTCTGACCAAAATTCCGGAACTTCATCAGGTCTTCCTGCTCATACTGTACCAGTTCGCTCAGGGAGTTGATCTTGGCAGCTTTCAGACAGTTGAATGCGCGTACAGAAAGATCCAGGTCTTCCAGCGGGGTCTTCAGCACTTTACGCAATTGCAGTGTTTGCTCGTCTACCATATCCTCTTTCTTCTCTTCTTTATTATCAAACGTGATGTTCTCATCCGTAATGATCATCAGGTGTTGAATTAAGATCCGGCTGGCCTGCTTTACCGCCTCTTCCGGGTGAATGGTACCATCGGTATTTACTTCCATCAACAGCTTTTCATAGTCCGTACGTTGTTCCACACGGGTATTTTCAATGCTGTATTTTACGTTCTTAATGGGTGTAAAAATAGAGTCAATTGCGATGTAGCCAACGGGCGCATCTTTTACTTTGTTATCTTCTGCCGGAACATATCCGCGGCCTTTACCGATCGTCAGCTCAATATCCAGCTTGGAAGAAGAGTCCATAGTGCAGATCAGCAGATCCGGGTTCATGATCTGGAACGACTGCGTTCCTTCTGCGATCATACCGGCAGTGAATTCCGTCTGGTTTTTTACAGAGATAGAGATCTTTTCGTTGGCCACTTCATGATCAACGATCCGTTTGAAGCGCACTTGTTTTAAATTGAGGATGATCTCCACCACGTCTTCGCTGATCCCTTTCATGGTAGCAAACTCATGGTCTACTCCTTCTATTTTGATGCCTACAATAGCATATCCCTCTAAAGAATTCAACAAAACACGGCGCAGTGCATTACCAATGGTAACACCATACCCCGGCTCTAATGGACGAAACTCAAACTGAGCTTCAAAATCTGAAGCCTTCTGCAAAATGATTTTGTCAGGCTGGTGGAAATTTAAAATTGCCATTTTTTTCCTTTATTAAGTGAATGGTGAATAAATGAATGGTGAATAATGAATGGTGAATTGACAGTTCACTATCCGCTATTGACGATTCACTAAAATTACTTACTGTACAATTCAACAATCAGTTGTTCCTTAATGTTCTCAGGAACACTTTCCCTTTCGGGGTAGGTGATGAAAGTACCTTTGACTTCAGTTTCATTGAAATCGATCCACCCAAATTTTGGATTTTTAGGACGGACAACGCTTGTAATAGAAGAACGGTTCTTGCTGCTTTCCTTCAGGGTGATGATATCACCAGCTTTTAACTGATAAGAAGGAATGTTCACCACTTCACCATTTACTTCAATGTGTTTGTGGCTTACCAGCTGGCGGGCAGCCGGGCGGCTGGGTGCAATACCCATACGGAATACCGTGTTGTCTAAACGCGCTTCAAGTAATTTAATAAGGTTTTCACCGGTAATGCCTTTGCGGCGGTTGGCTTCTTCAAATGTTTTGCGGAATTGTTTTTCCAGCACACCATAAGTGTATTTTGCCTTTTGTTTTTCACGGAGCTGCAAAGCGTATTCACCCAATGTTTTACGCTTGCGTTTTTCGCCGTGCATACCGGGAGGGTTACTGTTTTTACCCAACCATTTACCATTACCTAAAATAGGTTCCCCGAAAATACGGGAGATCTTGGTCTTTGGACCATTGTAACGTGCCATAATTATACTTTCATTTAAGCTTTTTTAGAAACCGGTACAGCAATCAGTAAAAAGCTTTGGAAAAAATCAATTGTGTACCCTTTTTATAAAATGAAAAGCCAATTGGCTATCAATCATGCTGCAGCTTTCAGCTCTAAGCCTTTAGCTCTCAGCAAAAATTTTATTTAAAGAACTTCATACATGCCTGATGACAACATCAGACAAGAAACTAAAAACCTGAAATGCCTTATACTCTTCTCTTTTTAGGAGGACGGCATCCGTTGTGCGGTAAAGGCGTAACATCTTTGATCATTACGATCTCAATGCCCGACTGGGAAAGAGAGCGGATCGCGCCTTCCCTTCCGGCCCCGGGGCCCTTTACAAACACATCTACTCTTTTTAATCCTGCATCCAGTGCTACTTTAGCAGCATCTGCAGCGGCCATCTGGGCTGCATACGGCGTGTTCTTTTTGGAACCGCGGAACCCCATTTTACCGGCACTGCTCCAGGAGATCACCTGGCCGGTCTTGTTGGTCAAACTGATGATGATGTTGTTGAACGTTGCAGATACATGCGCATCTCCATATGCGTCCACCTTTACGATTCTTTTTTTTGCAGCGGCTTTTGCGCTGTTTTGTGCTTTTGCCATGTTCTAAAAGGTACTCTTTAAAAAATAAAAAAACGTTCTGCCAGGCAAAACGCCAAATCAACCCTCCTCCTGCACCGGGGACTCCGTAATTGATTTGGTATAACAGGTGCATATAAAAAGCGCTCAGCTCTCAGCAATAAGTCTTCAGTAAATAGCTGACTCCTTATAACTGAAAGCTGATAGCTTAATTATTTCTTAGCGGCCTTTTTCTTACCGGCTACTGTCTTACGCTTTCCTTTACGTGTACGGCTATTGGTTTTGGTGCGCTGACCACGTACCGGAAGCCCTTTCCGGTGGCGCAGGCCACGGTAGCAGGCGATATCCAGTAAACGCTTAATATTCATTTGCACCTCACTTCTGAGCTGCCCTTCCACCTTTAATTCTTCGGTAATGGTAGAACGGATCGCGTTCAGATCATCATCATTCCACTCGTTCACCTTTTTGCTGCGATCAATACTATTCTTGTCCAGAATATATTTTGCGGTAGAAGGACCGATCCCATAAATATAGGTCAGGCCAATTTCGCCCCTTTTGTTCTTTGGTAAGTCTACACCGGCAATACGTGCCATATTTTTTCGAATTTAAATTTCAAGAAACAAATAACAAATGCCAATTGGTCCTTGTATTTTGATTTTTGTTTTCTAATAATTATCCTTGTCTTTGTTTAAAACGGGGATTCTTTTTGTTAATTACATAAAGCTTCCCTTTGCGACGTACAATTTTACAGTCGGCGCTGCGTTTTTTAATGGATGCTCTTACTCTCATCTTTTTTTAATTTAAGGTTTTCAGCTTAATTTTTATAGCGGAAATTTATCCTGCCCCTGGTCAAATCATAAGGGGACATTTCCAACCCTACTTTATCTCCGGGCAAAATACGAATGTAGTGCATACGCATCTTACCGGAAATTGTTGCCAAAACCTCATGGCCGTTTTCCAGCTTTACCCTGAACATCGCATTAGACAAGGCTTCCAGGATGACTCCGTCTTGTTTTATTAAAGGTTGTTTTGACATACAAATTTTAGGGCTGCAAAGATAGGTAATATTTTATAATAAAAAAGCCTTATTCTGTCTAAATTTCAGAATAAAGCTATATCCCTGGCCCTCCGGAGATGCTCCAATAACAAAAATTAATGGAGCAGCGGGATCTTAGTCATTTGTAAATGAATATTTTGCAACTCACTCACGCTAATCGGTCGGTCAAAATGGCGGCGGTCTTCCCGGTACCACACTTCGCTTCGTGAAAAATTGTCGGGTGCCGGCACCAAAACCCGGAACGGACCTTTTCCGTATTTTACACCCCCGGCTGGTTCATGGTCCATTTTTTCAAATCCAAGCCGCATCAACTGCGCTTCATCCAGCGGAATACTCTGCACCTGGTCTAACGGGTACCAGAATTCCTGGATGCCGTTATCCACGCAAACCTCGCGTTCCTCATTACTTACTCTTACAACCGTCCCCTCACGGGATACCCCGTCTTCTGTAACAATAACCCAGTCCCCTGGTTTTAGTTCATTTAATTTCATATGCATTGGGATTTAAGCAAACAATGACCTTTTATCATTCTAAGATAGACAAAATAATGACAAACGCCATGGGAGGCATATCATTTTTTTCTTCCGGTATCTGCGTGCCTGACAACCTTGAACGCCTGACAAACCTTCAGCGACTTTTTTGCAGCAACCTGCATATCAAAATAAAAACCACCTAAGGAGTTTTTTCCCGCAACAGATGCCTGTGAACCCGAATACCGAAGCGGGGCCTTTACCCGCCTGCATTTACAGTCCGTAAACACACGTTTGTTACAAATGAGGCAAGATTTTAATGTTAACAAATCGCTAATGATCCTTTAAATTTTTGTTATCGACTGGCATGCTTCTTGCACAAAGGGGGCAAATGTAAAATTCGATCAAATGAAAAAAATCTTATTCAGTATCTTCTCCCTGGCAATTGCTGCAGGGGCAAACGCGCAAAGCGAAATCAAACCAAACCAAGGGGATGTAACGACCGAGTTCGGCCTTTCCGGCGGTGTGCTCAATTCCAACTTCGAATTAAACGAGCAAGGCAACCTGTTACGGTTCCGCTATTTCGCTAAAGAGACCCTGGCTTTCCGGTTAGGCTTTGGCCTGAGCAGCACTAAGAGCACCGACAATGTTTATGACACCGATGACGATTCACGCAAAGGAACCTACAAAACAGGTGAAACCGATTTTCTGCTGAACCTTGGTGTGGAAAAACATTTTACAGGAACGGAGCGCTTATCGCCCTATGTTGGCGGCGACCTTTTATTAAGCGTGGCCAATGAAAAAACAGAATTCAAAAACACAAGCATGAGTGGAAACGATTATGCTGACGGCAATTCAGGCAGCATAAAAGGTCCCGGCAGTGTTGGGTTTGGCGTAAGGGCCGTAGTAGGTGCAGACTACTACATTGCAAAACGTGTATATCTGGGTGCAGAAGCCGGCTTTGGTTTTTTAAGTACCAAGCTGGGTGAAACCAAGATCAAGATCAATGATGAACCAACGGTTACTGAAAAATCAGCAGGCAGTGGTTTCGAATTGGCGCCCAATGTGATCACCGGCGTTCGGATCGGTTTTGTATTCTAAGATCTCACAGATACAACTTACAAGGGGTCCCGCAAAAAGCGGGACCTTTTTATTCTTATTTTTATAACAAAAAATGGCGCAGCGGATCGGTCTGTTATCAGATACACATGGCTATTTGGATGAAGCGGTATTCCGCTACTTTAATGAATGTGATGAGCTATGGCACGCCGGCGATTTTGGCAACCGCGGGCTGGTGGAACAGCTGGAACGCTTTAAGCCCCTGCGCGGCGTTTATGGCAATATCGACGGTCAGGATATCCGTGCGGTATTTCCCGAAACACTGGTGTTCCTGTGCGAGGGCGTGAAAGTCATGATCCGCCACATTGGCGGCTATCCTCCGAAATACAATAAAGAAACAAAGCCGCTGCTCCTCAAAGAGCAGCCGCAACTTTTTATCAGCGGACATTCACACATACTCAAGATCATCTACGATGATCTGCTGCAATGCCTGCATATGAACCCCGGCGCCGCCGGAAAACAGGGATGGCAGAAAGTGCGTACCCTCATCCGGTTCACCATAGACGGGAATCATATCAAGGATTGTGAGGTGATCGAGTTGAAATAGCCGGTTAGCGCCTTCAATGGGGCGGTATGAAAAGAGGCCATATCCAATATGATACAGCCTCCGGTTTTATGAAGCATTCAACAGGGCAGAAAAATGATCTCAGCTCGCCGCTCAATTGTTAAGCGCTTCTATCTTATCGTCTCAGATCCCTGGTTTAACAACACCCTCGGATCGGTCCTTATTTTACTTTCAGCTGAACGGATTTGGAAAATACAGGCGACATATCTTTTACCACGCGCTGTGTTCCCTCTTCAATAGTGCCTCCGTTCACTTCTATTTTCCATGTTACGGTAAACGGTGTGCCTCCATTTTCAAACCCGCCAAAATCAACATTTCCGGAAAAAAAGTCACTGGCGGATTCAATGGTGATCGTCTTGCCTCCATTAAAGTCATCCGTACCGGTCGACACAATGGTTCCCGTTTTTTTTACCCCATTTACCATCCAGTCGATAAAACTTCCATTTTTATCCCCGGCGCCAACAGTTACCTCAAAATCATCGCCTTCCGCCTTATGAAATTCACTGGAAACCGTAAAGGTCAGTTTTGCCTTTTTATCATTAGAAGGAAATCCCGGCTTATCATCTTTGGAGCAGGAATGCAATAATGTCAGCAACAGGCCGGAAAACAATAATGTTTTAAACATTTTCATAGTCTATGTTTTTTTATAGATATTATGCCTACTCTGTACCGCAGTTTTCGGCGTCCCTGCCTCATAAGCTGCAGCAAAAATATCCAGCGTTGTTGCTGTTGCCAATACCCGTAAACCGGTATTTTCACAAACCCGATTCTCTGCTGCTTTTTATGCAGACGGCTGTTGCCGGGCTTCCTGTTTATGCTGGGGCATAAAAAAAGCCACTCCTGTAAGGAGCAGCTTCTCAAAATCAAAAATACTTTAACAAATCAGAACCATCCTCTTCCGGCCCCGATTTCCCGGAACGGCCAGGGGATCGCAGCCAGGATAATGATCAGCGCCAGCACATAAAACAGAACGGTCTTGCGATGCTTTTTCCGGTCGGAGATATTTTTCTTTGCAAACGATTTTCCGATGTGGATCAAAACCACCGCGATCAGCATCATGGTAATATGCTCCACTGCAAAAAAGCGAAGCGTGGCGTTCTGCATCACGGCAGACATTCCCTGGGCCTGTATGGTCTTTAAACCGAAGGCACCGGTAACCCATTGTATAAGCCCTATAAGGAATTCAATGTCCACGGCGATCATTAAAAACAGGCCGGCCTTGCGATGACCATTGGTAAATGGCCGGCTTCCTACCCCAATACTTTTAAAAATGGCGATCAGTAATAATAATAAAATAACCCAGCGCAAGAAACTGTGTAGATGCAGCAAACCCGTTTCCATATTTAATTTTTTAGATAGTGAATCCAGCGAAATTAAGAAAATATTACATATTGCGCCTGTACTGCCCGCCCACTTCGTATAAAGCATGCGTTATTTGGCCTAAAGAACAGCTTTTTACACAGTCCATCAGCACTTCAAAAAGATTATCGCCCGAAACTGCCGCCTGCTGCAGGTGCGAAAGCGCCTGGCTGCTTTGCACTTTATACAGTTCCCGGAAGTTGTTTACATTTTCGATCTGCTGTTCCTTTTCCGGCTCTGTGCTCCGGATCACTTCATTTGGCAGAATGGTTGGGCTGCCCTGTTTATTCAGAAAGGTGTTGACCCCGATCAGGGGCAAACTGCCGTCATTCTTCTTCATTTCATAATACAGGCTTTCTTCCTGTATCTTATTCCTTTGGTACATCCGTTCCATCGCCCCCAATACACCTCCGCGTTCGTTGATCCGGTCAAACTCCATGAGCACCGCCTCTTCCACCAGGTCCGTCAGCTCCTCGATGGCAAAGCTTCCCTGTGTAAAGTTTTCCGACCGTGCCGTTCCCAGTTCACGGTTTATGATCAGCTGGATGGCCATGGCCCGGCGTACGCTTTCTTCGGTTGGCGTGGTAATGGCTTCGTCGTAGGCATTTGTATGCAGCGAATTACAATTATCATAAATGGCATACAACGCCTGCAACGTAGTACGGATATCGTTAAAATCAATTTCCTGGGCGTGCAGGCTACGTCCTGATGTCTGGATATGGTATTTCAGCTTCTGCGAGCGTTCATTCCCTTTATAAATATTTTTGATGGCCTTGGCCCAGATCCGGCGCGCCACCCGGCCGATGACGCTGTATTCGGGGTCCATTCCGTTGCTGAAAAAGAAAGACAGGTTGGGTGCAAAATCATCAATATGCATGCCCCGGCTCAGGTAATACTCTACATAGGTGAACCCGTTTGCGAGCGTAAATGCCAGCTGGGTAACGGGGTTGGCCCCTGCTTCTGCTATGTGATACCCGCTGATGCTTACGCTGTAAAAATTCCTGACCTTGTTCTGTATAAAATAGGCCTGTACATCCCCCATCAGCTTTAGTGCAAACTCGGTAGAGAAAATACAGGTGTTCTGTGCCTGGTCTTCCTTTAATATATCCGCCTGTACCGTACCCCGCACTTTTGTCAATGTATCTGCTTTTATAGCAGCATAAACCTCCGCGTCCAGAACCTCATCTCCACTCAGGCCAAGCAGGCGAAGTCCCAGCCCGTTGTGCCCCTCCGGCAGACCCTGCGGAAACAGGGGGTTATGGTATTGCGGAACCGGCCTGTTCGCGAATTTCTTTATGCGAACGGCTTCTGCATGATCCCACAGGTTCTGCGCCGTAAGATACTTTTCACATTGCTGATCGATAGCTGCATTCAAGAAAAAGGCGAGCAGCACAGGTGCCGGTCCGTTAATGGTCATGGATACAGAAGTGGCAGCGCTGCACAGATCAAAACCGCTGTACAGCTTCTTGGCATCATCGACCGTTGCAATGCTGACCCCGCTGTTGCCGATTTTGCCATAAATATCCGGACGATGGTCCGGATCTTCCCCATAAAGTGTTACGCTGTCAAACGCGGTGCTCAGCCTTTTGGCAGGCGCATCCGCGCTTACATAATGGAACCGTTTGTTGGTACGCTCCGGGCAGCCTTCGCCGGCAAACATCCGGGTGGGGTCTTCACCCTCCCGTTTCAGGTCAAACACCCCGGAGGTAAACGGAAATTTACCCGGGATATTTTCCTGCAGCTGCCACTTTAAAAGGTCCCCCCAGTCCTGGTACCGGGGCAGCAATATTTTCCGGATCACGGTTCCGCTCAGTGAGGTAACCGTAAGCGGCAGCCGGAGCTTCCGGTCGCGAACCGTAAATTCAAAAGCATCTTCTTCATATTTTTTTTTCAGTTCAGGCCACTGATCCAGCAGCGCCCTGTATTCCGGATCCAGCTGCTTTTGCAGGGATTGACAGGTTGCTTCCAACACGGTCCTTATAGATTCATTCGGAGACATCAGATTATTTTCTGGTTTTAATTTTCTTATAAAATACTTTTACTTCGTTTTGCAACTGTGCTGCCGTGGGCAGTTTATTTTTCAGTTTCCTGCCAATGCTTTACCGGAAGTGTACTCACTTACTCCAATAGGCTGATTGATTGTTGCCCCAGGTACGGATCTGTATTCAGCTGGTATTGCAGCAGGGCTCTGCTCTCTTTTAAGGCGCTCAGCCATTTTTTATACGATCTTGTGATTGCATTCATAAATGCTACTTATAGGTTATTCATACAGGTTCATAACACCCTTTAGCTGGTATAATTTTGTAGCAATATCCGCCTGTTCTTTTACACGATCGTTATATCCGCGGATCGATTCCGAAATCTCCGACAGGTACCGTACCCTTTTACCCGGGATGATGGACCGTTCCAGTTGTACGGTGCTTTGAAAGGAGATCGTTTCCGCCAACGCGGTGCCGCATTTTTTGTTGAGGGTCCGGATCACTTTCAGAAACAGTTCATTGACGCCCGGATCATTAAATTTTGCCGCAACCGTTCCGGTTACCGGAAGATCTGCATCAACGGCATTCCATAACTGGTGATTTCTGCGGTACTGTTTTTTCACCTCCATCAGCGCGTCTGCTGCTCCTGCTTTGTCAGATTTATTCATACAGATCAGGTCTGCATAGTCCAGCATATTGATCTTCTCCAGTTGGGATGCCGCACCGTATTCGGGTGTCATCACATACATGCTTACATCCACATACTCCACAATAGAGGCGTCACTCTGTCCCACCCCCGCGCTTTCCAGAATGATCAGGTCAAATGCCGCCCGTTTACAAACGTCGATCGCTTTTTGCACCGATCCGCTTAAGGCCACATCATCGCCGCGGGTAGCCATGGAGCGCATATAGGCCCTGGGATGCGCAATGGCGTTCATCCGGATCCGGTCGCCCAGCAGCGCTCCTCCTGTTTTCTTCCGGGATGGGTCCACGGAGATCACCGCCACCGTTTTATCCGGGTAACTGTTTAGAAAGCGCCGCACCAGTTCGTCGGTTACCGACGATTTTCCCGCGCCACCTGTGCCTGTGATCCCCAAAACCGGAACGTTTACAGGGCCGGCCGGTTCCGGCAGATGAAGCCGGAAGGCATGCTCATTGCCCGTTTCGGCCAATGTAATGGCCCGGGCTATCAAACGGATCTCCTTTTGCTCACTTAAAGGCGGTTGCCCCGTCCAGTGATCCGGAGCTTCATTAAATGCCTGCATCGCACCGGGCGATGCCGCCATCGCTATAAGGTCATCGATCATCCCCTCCAGGCCAAGCTGTCTTCCGTCGTCAGGACTGTAGATCTTTGCAATTCCATACGCATGGAGCGCTTCGGTCTCCTGTGGCAGAATGGTGCCGCCGCCGCCGCCGAAGATCCTGATGTGCCCGCAACCTGCTTCATCGAGCAGGTCTTTCATGTATTTGAAGAACTCGATATGCCCCCCCTGGTAACTGGTAATGGCAATGGCATGCGCGTCCTCCTCAATGGCACATTCCACGATCTCCTGTACGCCCCGGTTGTGTCCCAGGTGAATGATCTCCACCCCCTTCGACTGCAAAATCCGGCGCATGATATTGATGGCGGCATCATGCCCGTCAAACAGCGAAGCAGCCGTCACCATCCGTAATGTATTCTTTCTCATATTTCCCGAACAATTGTTAGCAAAAATACGGCTTCGGGGGCACGGTTCCACGTTTAACGTTTAAAGTTTCACGCTAATTCCATTTTTATGCTCAACGCCCGGGCCGATGAATATGATTCAATTAGCCGGATATCGTTGAAGGTTATTTAGGGGGCGATGTTCCCTCCGGAAGTCCGAAGCATTCCTTTGGAGATACCGAACTCCGCTCGGAGAAAATTATGCGGCAGCTACACGATCCTGCTTTTAATATTGAAGTTGTTTAAACTTTTTGTTCATGATCTTCTTTTTATAAAGAAATGTCGTCCTGAACCTCAGCACGACATTCGTAAGGCAAATTGTGGTCTTTTATACTTTAAACTACCTGTTTTGTAAAAGTTTAAACAGCTTCATTTTATATTACCGAAGGAACATTCATTTCGATACGGCCACATTCTCAAACGCTCACATTTGCACATTCGCAAATTTTCGATTCAGAATCCCTGTAAATTTGCCCCAATGAATCAGCGGGAACTCTTTTTACAGCATGTAGGACAAACTTCTGCAGCGCCGCTGGCCCTTGAAATTTCGAAGGCCAGGGGTTGCAGTCTTTTTGATGTGAACGGTAAAGAATATATTGACCTTATTGGCGGCATCAGCGTTGCCAATACCGGGCACGGCCATCCGGAGGTGATCGCAGCCATCAAAAAACAGATCGAGGACTATCTTCATGTAATGGTTTACGGCGAGGTGGTCCAGAGTCCGCAGGTGCGGTATGCCAAGCTTCTTGCCGATCATTTACCGGCCGGGCTGAATTCGGTATACTTTACCAATTCCGGAGCAGAGGCCGTGGAAGGAGCCATGAAACTGGCCAAGAGATACACCGGCCGCACCCGGATCATTGCAGCCAAAAATTCGTACCACGGCTCTACCCAGGGAGCACTGAGTATCCTGGGCGATGAATACTGGCGCAATGCCTACCGCCCGCTGCTGCCGGACATCCTGCATATTGATTACAACAGTACCGGCTGGCTGCACCAGATCGATGCCTCGGTTGCCTGCGTTATCCTGGAAACCATACAGGCGGAGGGTGGTGTGATCGCCCCGGATAAAGAATGGCTGCAGGCTGTGCGGGAACAATGTACTGCAACCGGCGCCCTCCTGGTACTGGATGAGATACAGGCTGGTTTTGGAAGGACCGGGAAGCTATGGGGCTTTGAGCATTTTGATATTGTTCCGGATATCCTCTTACTGGGAAAAGCCCTGGGCGGGGGAATGCCCTTAGGTGCTTTTATCAGCGACCGGAAAATTATGATGTCACTGACAGAAAACCCCGTGCTGGGTCATATCACCACTTTTGGCGGACACCCGGTTTCCTGTGCCGCAGGATATGCCGCTCTGCAGGTTTTGCTGAAGGAAGCGCTCGCAGAAGCCGTTCCCAAAAAAGAACAGCTGTTCCGCTCCTTGCTGAACCATCCCAAGATCAAAGCGATCCGTTCCTTTGGACTTTGGATGGCAGTGGAGTTCGATTCTTTTGAAACCAACAAAAAGATCATCGACCGGCTGCTGGAAAATGAAGACCCGGGCGTATTTACCGACTGGTTCCTGTTTGCGGCATCCAGCTTTCGCATCTGCCCCCCTTTAACCATAACAGAAGAAGAAATAAAAAAGGCCTGCAGCCAGATCTCTAAGGTTTTGACAAGCTTATAGATCTTAACAAGACCTGTTAGGTTTATAAACCTGACAGGTATAAAAAACGATCATGAACGAACAGGAAAAAATAAACGCGGCTTTAAAAGCGGTATCGTTTGTCAGGGACGGACAAACAGTAGGATTGGGAACCGGATCTACGGCCTATTTTGCCATACAGGAGATCGGGAAAAGGGTCCGGGAAGGACTGCAGATCCGGGCCATTCCCACCTCTGAAGCAACCCGGCAGCTGGCAGAAGAATGGAATATCCCAATGGTCAACATCAACGAAATTCAAACGATCGATGTTACTATTGATGGAGCCGATGAATTCAACAGCCGGCTTCAGCTGATCAAGGGCGGTGGCGGTGCTTTACTGCGGGAAAAGATCGTAGCATCCATAACCGGAACACAGATCATCGTTGCCGATGCATCGAAACAGGTAGAAAAGTTAGGCGCTTTTAACGTTCCCGTTGAAGTGATCCCTTTTGCAGCCAATGCCGTTGCCCGAAAACTAAGCGCCCTCAATGGAGCGGCCACCCTCCGGGTTAAGAACGGAAATACGTACATCACGGACCAGGGCAATCATATCCTCGATGTCAGCTTCGGATTGATCGGTGAGCCGGAGATCCTGGCGAAAGAGCTGGACCATATCACCGGCGTTGTAGAGCACGGATTGTTTATTGATCTGGCCGATTATGTTATTGTTGGAAAGGGCGAAGAAGTGGAAATCCTTACAAAAAGAATATAACGTTTAAAGTTTGTGCCTCCACGTGCAAATTGAAAACTCAGAATGACAACCTGCTGTAAAGTGACTTTTAATACAATCTCTTTAGCGAAGCTGTAATTTCATAAGTGCCGTGGGCACGGCTCATCATGCCCCGGGCCCCTGGCGCTCTGTTGCACCTTTGGACTTATAAACGGGTTGAAACCCGTTCTTGCCGGATCTTCCGAGGCCATGCCTCTTTTGCTAAAATGATCGTTGAACCCCGCTTTTTACAGATGGCGGCTGCAGCGAAGCCCTAAGTAAAGACGATAAAAAGCCGGTACCTTTTAATGGTTATACGGATACTCCCGGATCGTTTTTAAACAGCTTCTTAGATCTAACGTCTATCCTCTTTTATAGTGTCAGTTGGATCCGGTTCCCTACTTGAGCCGGGACTTCAATTTCCACACGCTCAAATTCGCCCTTTACAAATTCAGCCGGATGCTTCCAAAAACACCAAATTTGTCGGTGGTGCTCCGGAGGGCGTCTTTCGGCAGCAACCGCCAGATAAAATCCACCCGGAGAAAATGAAGGATATTATCGATGCCCGTTCCTACTTCAAGATAGGTTTTTCCATCCAGCGACTGGAAGGTATGCCCTTCTTTAAAGTTCAATCCCTTATTGGCGTCCGATAAAGAACCCCAAAGCGCTTTAACGGTGTAAAACTGGCGAAATTTCAATGCGGGGATCGCCTTAAAAATACCATTGCCGATATTGTGCTCAAAATTAATACCGAGGAACTGGTCGTGGATGAACTCATACCGGTTCATCATATTGAATGCATACTTGTTGTAATAATACAGCTCGTTGCCCGGTGCTACATTTAAGAACGTATAAGGCAGGGCACCAAAGGTTTTGCCACCATAGGCCTGGTACGAAATGATGCCAAAGGGAGGCGTTTTTATATTATCGGATATACTTCCCTGTACCTTCGTATAATTGTAACGGCCGCCCAATAACCCGGAAACTCCTTTTGAGAGGGTTGCTTCCACAATCGGATAAGGGCTTCCCAGGCTGCTTCTGTAGAAATGCGATTCGATGAATTTTTCCTGAAAAGCATACCGCAGCCGTAATGAGATTTCCGTTGCTTTCAGCTGGTGGCTGCCGGTACCAAAGGAATCGGAAGGAACCAGGTTCTTCAGCGGCGTATAGGTCCGGGAGTTCAGTCCCAGCAGTGTCGAAAACCCACCGCGTGTTTCATTAAAAAAATCGAGCTGCCACTTTTCCAGGTTAATGAATTTCAGAGGTATATCGGGTTTGCGTATCGCAAATGCAAAAATATTATCCGAAGTGATCTCGCCAAAATAGACCTGTCCGAAGTCCAGGTCATTTTTATATCCAAGATACCAGTAGCGACGCGGGTCTTTTTTAGGAAGGTAAAACAGCTCGCCTTCCCCTTTTAGTTTCTTGTCCCCAAACCCGTAGGCCAGATAGGTATGCCAGCGGAATTTTTTATTAAAATGCTTATTGCTGGCAATATCAAACCGCGTCCGGAAACCCTCCCAGGCATTTCCGGTAAACCAGTTATAGGCCGACCCCAGCTCTATATTGCCGATATTGATGTACCCGGTAGCCAGAAACCCAACCTGCCGGGTGATCCTTTGAAAGGGTGCCGCATTTACGATGGTGTCCATCATTTTGATGATGCCTCTTTCTGTGGCCGTCAGCCCCTCGTGCCGGGCACTGTCCCAGTAGATCCGGTCTTTTTGTGCCGAACCTGCTTTTACAATAATTTCTTCCTGCGTTTTGTTGCGCAGCAGGCGGTTCCTTACGGTGGTATCATTTACCAGCACATGCTGATAGGTGCTGGTCTTGCGCCCGATGATCCCCGGCACCCGGTTATTGAAGGGAGAAAAATCAACCACCAGCTTGTCTTTTGAAATAAACCAGGTGCTGTCGTTGATCTTCTTATATTCCTGTATCAGGCTCAGCCGTTCCAGAAAATTGATATCCGCCTTTTTGTCCAACCGCAGGTTCATTTTCTGAATGGCAAAACTGCCGCCTTCTACCCAGCAATCTCCTTCAAAGGTATTCATCCCCTGGCGCCGTGGGATAAATACCAGGTGATAGTATTTTATTCCCCCGATGCGTTGCGTATCGCTTACATTGTATTTATAATAGAAATCCCCATTGCTGCTTACCGGGCTGATAAATTCTTTGTTAAATACGTTGATGAAATCATTGTATACGTTGATGACCTGGTCCATTCCGCCCAGGAATTTCACCATGCTTTCATTTTTAATGCCATTGGTGTTCACCCCTTTGATCTCCTCTCTTCTGCGCAGCGGCCGCTTTTGAAAATAATAATCCGAAAGGGATTCTGTAAGATAGGTGGGCAGCACTTTTATTCCTTCCGAGCTGTCCAGGTTCTTTTTGATGAGCTCATTCATTGGCCGGAACGGCTTTATATTGGCGATCTTCTGAATACTCCGGATATTCTTCAGGTCCATTTCGAGTTTATTGTACAGCTCATAATAAAAATTATCAAATCTCCGGAAACGGTCGTTTTCGGGTTTGTGCTTTACAATATTTTTCCAAAGCCAAAGCCCCAGGTCTATTTTTGCCTTTACCACCACACCGTCGTCATAGGTCCTCGGCTCCAGGTAAATGACCACCGGCTCCTTAAAAGCGCTTGTCAGCACCAATTGCGTTTCATAACCCACGTTGGATATCTCCAGGGTGTCGGAGGGCCACTGATCCGCAGCAAAATGAAAGTTTCCGGCAGAATCCGCTATAAATCCGGTGGTAGTGTTTTTAAACTGGAACGAAACGAACGGCACCGTTTCTTCACTATGCTTGTCCCTTACCACACCGGAAAGACGGTTCTGCGCCCATAGGTTCCCCTGCAGCCATACGATCCAGCACAATAATACCCATCGCTTCATGCGCATTCTCTCAAAGGGTTTTCAAAACTTTCAGTTATGTTCATCCGTATATTTGCTCGTTTAAAAGCGGCCGTTTTTTCCGGAAAGAGCAGTGCCGGTGCTTCATTTTTGTACTCATCACAGGGAGATCCGGAACGTTTCATGGCCTAAAAGTAAAATAAAGATTTGTTATGTTATCAATTCACCGCTTTGTCTTCAATCCCTTCCAGGAAAACACCTACATCCTTTATAACGAAACCGGGAAATGCCTCATTATTGACCCGGGATTTTCCAACGAAACGGAGCTGGAAGAATTTGTCCGGTTTATTGACGAAAAAAAACTGGAACCGGTTTACCTGCTCAATACCCATTGCCATATCGATCATATCCTGGGCAACCAGTTTGTATATGACACCTGGAAACTGCCGTTGCACATCCATAAAGGCGAGCAGGTGGTTTTACAGTCCGGACCCAAAGTAGCGGAAATGTACGGGTTCTCCCTGGAGGCCTATACCGGACCACTTGTTTTCCTGGAGGCCTCCGATACCATTTCCCTGGGCAGCGATACGATCACCCTTCTTTTCACACCGGGACATTCACCGGCCAGCCTGTCATTTTACCATAAAGAAAGCGGCATCCTCATCAGCGGCGATACGCTTTTCAGCGGAAGCATCGGGCGTACGGACCTGCCTGGGGGAGATTTTGCTACGCTGGAGCATTCGATCCGGACCCGGCTGTACACCCTTCCGGATGATACCAAGGTTTATTCCGGTCACGGACCTGGTACCAGTATCGGGTATGAAAGAAAACATAATCCGTTTGTAAATGAGGGATGAGTGAAGTTCCGGGTTTAACGTTTCAAGTCGGTCATGGTTTTGAGGGAAACTTCACATTTAAGTTCCAGAACCCAATTGTGAAACATTAAACCTCAAAGGTGCAACCTCTAATACCTCCGGATCTGCTCTTTTAGCAATTTACGGGCAAAGTGGATCCTGCTTTTAATCGTGCCCAGCGGTTCCTGCAGGTATTCAGCTATTTCCTGGTATTTGTATCCTTCAAAATAAAGACGGAAGGGTACTTTAAATGTTTCCGGCAGACCCTCAATGGCCGTATTGATCTCTTTTTCCCTTAGGGAGCTTTCTGCAGTATTGACCACAGAGACCTGGCTCATATTGATCAGATAATCTTCCGGCGTGCTGTCCAGTATGGTTTTACGCTTTACATTTCTACGGTAATCATTGATAAAAATGTTGCGCATGATCGTAAACAACCATGCTTTTATATTGGTTCCCGAATGGTATTTTTCCGAATTTGCCAGCGCTTTGTATAAGGTTTCCTGGTAAAGATCATTCGCTGATTCTGAATTCTTTGTAAGATTTACAGCGAAAGGCTTCAGAAAATCGGCATTGTCTACCAACAGTTCGTTAAATTCTTTATTTGCCATAACCCGCCTTTTTTGAAATTTGTCTAAATTAAAGCTTTACCCGGTAAGCGCAAAGCCACCCGACCAATTATAACAAAAAGTTTACCGTTTGATGGCAGCTGACATAGAGGCAGGGCGTTAAGCATTGAGATGTGAGAATCGAGATTGGAGCTGTCAGCTTTAGGCTATTTAGAGGCTGTTGTTCAATATACGGCCGTTTGTAAGCAGCTCCTGGAGCTTTACGGGGATTTCCAGCGTTTTCAGACGCTCCATATGTCCGGTGTGATGCAGATCGGTTCCCACAAGCGAATAAAAATCATGCTCCAGCAGGTACCGGGCTATTTCCTGCACACGGGCACCGTAACCACCGGTTACCGAAAGCAGGTTGAGCTGGAACAGTACTCCGTTGTCCTTTATTTCATGAAACAGGTCCCAGTTTTTATACAGGTACACGTACCGTTCGGGGTGGGCCAGTATGGGCTGGTATCCGGCCATCTGTACATCAAACAGGACATTTTTCATCGACATGGACTGATGCATAGTGGAAAATTCCGTCAGTACCAGGCTATCTTTAATGGTCAGGAGGCGCTCATTCTTTTGCAGCAGATCCAGCAGATGATCATCCAGAAAGTATTCCGCTGCCGCTTCGATCTCTATATCGATTTGATGCGCTGCCAGGGCTTTCCGGAGCCGGTCCAAACCCCGCCCGATGATCTCCGGGGTGTTTTTATACAGGTCCCAGAGCACATGCGGAGTCGTGATCAATTTGGAGTATCCCAGTTCTTTAAAGTTCCGGATCAGGGCAACCGAGGTTTCCATATCCGGCGAACCGTCATCAATTCCAGGGATCAAATGCGAATGCATATCGGTCTTTACCAAGGTGTAGTCGATTTTTGTTTTCCTGTTTTTTCTCGAAAAAAGACCGAACATATATTTTATGAAATTGCGGACAAATATAAATTTTAATCCCGAATCAGTCCTCCGTCAGCCGGAAAACCTGATCATAAGCAGAATATGTGCCGTCCGCCATCCTGTCACCCCGGGGCAAGCCGGGTATTAAAAAGGGGATCCGGAATGGTTCAGAAATAACCGCGGGCAGGTTATACATTGCTTTGATGCAGCGGAAGCTCCCGGAGTTGTTCTGAAAAAACAGGCCGGACTTCTTTATTGAAATGTGCATTCCTGTTCAATAACGAATAATACAAATTCCGGAAATCCGAGGCCAGTCTTGTTACTCCAAAACGTTCGGAAACAAAGCCGGCACTGTTCTTTCCCATCGACGCCCGCAAATCATCATCGTTCACGAGCGAAAGCAGATGGTTAAAAAGTGTTCGTTTGTCCTCAATCCCCGCCAAAAGCGCCGTTTCTCCTTTATGTACCACGTCCTTAACCCCGCCTACGTTTGTGGAAACGATCGGTTTATTGGCAGCCTGGGCCTCGATCAGGCTTACAGGCGTACCTTCATTAAGCGAAGTAAGGCAAACAATATCCAGACCGGCGTTCACTACATCCATATCCGATCTCCAGGACGTAAAGACCAGTGGCCGTTCATGAAACGCCTCCCCTTTCAGACAATAAGGAATATTCAGGGCCGCCGCTTTTGCCTGGATCTGTGGTCCTGATGTGCCGTCTCCCACAATAAACGCTCGTACCTTTTTAGTGGTGTTTTTAAGGACATAGGCCAGTGCCTCCAGGAACAGGTCATGATTTTTTACCGGAACCAGCCGCCCGGTAATGCCAATGGCGATCTCATCATCAGCCAATCCAAATTCTTCCCGGAATGCTTTTCTCTTTTCTTCCCTGCCCTCCATAAACCGCTCCAGCTCAAAACCCAGCGGGATCACATGAAATTTATTTTCTTTTGCTACCCGGTATTGCCGGGCCAGCTCCATCTTCTGTTCCGGGCTAATGGCAATCAATGCCGTGCTCTTTTTTGCCAGATAACGTTCGATATTCAAAAAAACCTGGGTTTTAGCCCTGTTAAAGTAGGAATGGAAAACATGTCCATGGTAAGTATGTACCACCACGGGAACTTTCATATGATGTGCCGCCAGCCGGCCTACGGCGCCTGGTTTTGCAGCATGCGTATGTACAATATCCGGCTTAAACGCTTTGATGATCTCGGTAAGCCGGTGGTATGCCTTATAATCTTTCCCTGGATGGATCGAACGTCCCATTTCCGGGACCAGCAGGGGTTTGATGCCCATTTTTTCGGCAATAAAACCCGCATCCTGCTCATGATATTCTTTTTCACCCACCACCAACAGGGTTTCAAAATCCGGTTCCAGGAACTTGGTAAGGTTCAGTACATTAAAAACCGGCCCTCCTGTGATCAGACGGTTGTGAATTCGCAGTATTTTTGGCATTTTGCAAAAAATTTACACCAGTATGGGATAAAACTTCAATTTTCATCATACAAAATAGCCCTGTTGTTATTGTAATTAACAGGGCTCTCCCGCACAAGGTAAGGAAGTTTTATGAAAACAATATGACAAATTGTATGGATACTGGGGAAACTCCTATTTTTACAGCTGACAAAAGTCTGATTTAAGAATGGTTCAAAATATAACACTACTGGATTATGCGATTCTTCCCTTTGTGTTATCGGTCATTTATATCATTGCTTTCCGGTTCCGCAACCGAAACTACCCGCCGGGCCATCCTTACCGGCCGTATTTCATTGCCGGTCTAACGTTGAAGATTTCCGGGGCTGTATTTATCGGGTTGGTATATGAATATTATTACGGAGGCGGAGATACCATGAACTATTTCCTTCATGCGAAGATCATCAACAGTGCTTTCGGGGATTCTCCGGTAAAATGGCTTAACCTGCTGCTTCACATTCCCAGCGAAAGTACTATCGGCTATTATGATTATATCAGCCGTATGTACTGGTACCAGGATCCTGCAAGCTACAGCGTGGTGGCGCTTACTGCCTTTTTTGGTTTACCTGTCGGCACGACCTACCTGCCTATTGCAACCATTTTTGCAGCCATTTCTTTTACCGGTATGTGGGCGCTGTTCCGGACTTTCGCCCGGATCTATCCTGGATTCGTAAAACCCATTGGCATTGCCGTTCTCTTTATTCCCAGTGTGGTGGTATGGGGCTCGGGAATTTTTAAGGATACGGTTTGTCTCTTTGGACTGGGCTGGCTCACTTATGGTGTTTTCCAGATCCTGATCCAGCGGAATTTTAAACCCGGGAATCTTCTGCTAACTTTATTGAGCTTTTGGCTGGTGGCCCGGGTGAAAATATATATCCTGCTGGCCTTTTTACCGGCCCTGCTGATCTGGGTGCTTTCGGTATATACTTCCAGGATGAAAAATGCCGCCGGACAGTTTCTTATTAAGTTAATCGTCTTATCAGCTGCATTTGCCGGGTCCTTTTATATAATGACATCCCTGGGTGAAGATACGCTGGGGCGCTATTCGTTAGACAACATTGAGCAGACAGCTCAAACAACCAGGGATTGGATCATGTATTCTTCAGCAGATGAAGGCTCAGCTTATGACCTAGGAAAGACGAATAGCATTGGAGATATGATCTTAAAATTCCCCCTGGCCGTAAACGTAACATTGTTTCGACCTTATCTGTGGGAATCGGGAAAACTTATTATTTTAACATCAGCTCTGGAAGCTTTTTTATTCCTGTTCCTTACACTAAAGGTGATAATTGTTTTAGGGATCCGAAAATGCTGGAAAACAATTATGTCCGATTCTACCATTCAGTTCTGTCTTATTTTCGCAGTAATTTTTGCTTTCGCTGTAGGTATCAGTTCCGGAAACTTTGGCGCCCTTTCCAGATATAAAATTCCGTGCCTCCCTTTCTATTCACTAGCAATACTATTGACTTATTACAAAAATACCCCCCATAGCAAGCCGTTATTGGGCTTTTTGCGAATATAAAAAAGCGACATAAATACCGGATCGGCAGCTGGAAAAAAACCGGCATCTTTTCCTTCTTTCCTGCATCTCAGAGACGTTTTTGTCCGGAAGCGATAAAGATGCAGTTTTTTCCAAATGGACCAGTTATACTATTTTTGAACTCAATTTATTATAAGTATTCCCGTGTCCTGTAAGTATGAATGAATTGCATATGCAAGAATATAAATTACCAACTCCGATACCGGATGTCAGCAACATAATCTATCCATTTGTAATCCTTTGTTCCACCTATGCATCCTACAAATAGCGGCTATATTGTAAGTGACATCTGCGACACACTTTTTTATTCCAATACTACTTTTGACTTCATTAGCTTTTGCATCCGGAAAAAAAAAGTACCCACTCTCAAAATAGCCTCCTACCGGTTATTCCTGTCAAAGACAAGTCCCTTTTTTTACTGCCTCGCTGTTCTGCAAAAGATACGAGGAAAAGACTACCTGAAAGCCAGAGCATTGAAGATATTCAAAGGCGTTCCCATTGAAAAGATGGAACAATGGACGGAGGAATTTTATACAGAAATACTTCGTCATTCAAAAATACAGGAGACGCATACACTCTTAAATCGGTTTGATCCCGAAAAGATCATCCTCGCTTCCTCCACCATTGAACCGGTTGCAAAGCTTATCTCCAAAAAGCTTCCAGCGGGCCGTTATGTAGCCACCAGCCTGGAAATAAAGGGAAATGTATATACCGGCAAAATCCGTAGAGAGATTAGCGCCAGAAAAATGAAGGCCATTGAGGAAATAACAGCCCCTTCCGAAATGATTCATATGGCCATAAGTGATAATCATACGGATCGGCAGCTATTGGAGACCGCAATCGAAAAGATTGCCATCTGTTACAAAAAAAGCGATATACTATTCTGGAAGAAGATACCTGGCATAACTATTTTAACCCTTTCAAGAAAGCATTGATGCAAAAGATACTGTTGGCACTTCCCATGGGATATTTCATAAAGACGCGTTTAAATACAAAAGCGGCGATCATCTTTCATGGCTACGCTGAATTTTTGCTGGGCATCTTGTTACTGATCTTTTTCCAAACACCCCTTAAAACGGCATTAACCCATTTCGCATTGGGCTATATTGCATTTATATCTCTATATGAAATTGGCTATATCTATAACGACTATATCGCCGTCCGCTTTGAAACCAATCCGCGAAAACGTCTTGAAAAATGGAAAGTGACAAACGGAGATGTTGCCATATTTATATTACTTCGGTTACTATTTTTTACAGGAATCTCCTTTTTCATCAATGCATGGGGCAATTTTATCTGGGTGGGATTCTATACATTTCTTGTCCTTACCTACGCCCTGCACAATCTTATGTCAACAAAGGCATTTAAAACATTTACATTCGCCAGCCTGGCGGTAATACGATTTTATGCGCCGATCTTCTTTTTTTTGAGGAGCGATCAACTCGGTTTAACCTTGCCGGGAATTCTGATCTTTTACGTTTTCTTCCGCACACTCACTTACATGGACAGCAAAAACCTGCTTACCATCAAAAACAGGGATACCGCCCCGTTTAAAAGCTGTTTTTATCTTATTTTTTTACCGTATTCTATTATTATTTATTTATTTACCAACAATCTGATTACATTATACATAAACGTTTACTTCTTGATATTCTGGCTATCCATCCAGCTTTTATTAAAATTAAAAAACCAAACCCAATAGAGTACCCAAATGGCTAAATCGTTATTTATCACTTATGATGGTCTTACTGACACTTTGGGGCAATCACAAATATTACCGTACCTAACAGGACTGGCTCATAGCGGTCATGCTATTACAATATTGAGCTGCGAAAAAAAAGACCGGCTTGCAAAAAGGAAAAATATTATTGAGGATATTTGCAATGCCGCCAACATCGAATGGCACTATATTACGTTTCATACCACTCCTCCCATTCTTGCAAAATATTATGATCTTTACCTGTTAACAAATCAAGCGATAAAGCTTCATAAAACAACGCGGTTCGACATTATTCACTGCCGCAGCTATCTGGCGGCAGGAATCGGAATGTTGCTAAAAAGAAGATTTGGCGTAAAGTTTCTATTTGATATGCGGGGGTTCTGGGTAGACGAGCGAGTGGACGGTGCAATATGGGACAGCCGCAAATGGGTCTATAGGGTCGCTTACAGAAGCTGGAAATTGAAAGAAGCCGAGTTCATCAAACAATCCGATCATATAATAAGTCTTACAGAAGCAGCGAAACGCGAAATTGAAACCTGGGATGCCTATAATAAAAATACACCTATTACGATTATACCCTGCTCAGCGGATATGCAACTGTTTACACAAAGAACACAAGCCGATCATAAAACAGCGAAAAAGCTATTGAATATCCCTGAAGATGCTTTTGTGGTCAGTTATCTCGGCTCCCTTGGAACCTGGTACCTGCTGGATGAAATGCTTTTGTTTTATAAAACCATTCGTGAAAAACGGAGCAATTCATTTTTCCTGGTACTTTCACCCGATGACCCATCAATTATATACAAGGCTGCATCAAAACTGAAACTGGACAAGACAAAAATCATCGTGCAATTCGCCAACCGGGAAGATGTTCCCAAACTTATCAAGGCCAGCGACGTCAGCCTCAGTTTTATTAAGCCGGCTTATTCAAAAATCGCCAGCTCACCCACCAAGCTGGGGGAGTTATTAGCGATGGGCATACCGGTGATCTGTAATAAAATAGGCGATGTGGAAAAGATCGTGACAGAAAGTGGGGGAGGTTTTATACTAAAGAATCTCGACGTTCCAACACTACAGGAAATAGCAGTAAAGATGGAAATATCTGATATCAAAACGATAAACAGGGACTTTGTCATTTCCTACTACAGCCTGGAACATGCACTTGAGCTATATAGAAACATCTATCAACAAATACGATCGCTGAAATGAGCAAATTGACGGCTTTCCAAACCAGATCGTAAACTCAAACCAGGTACACAAATGGAACTATTTTATTCCCCGTACTCAAATTTTTGCAAACTTGTAATATTGGGAATATTTTTAAATCCCCAGAGGGGGTGCCCGAAGTTTGCTTTCCACACCTTGCCCTGGTATTGCTGCGCAACCGGCACTCGATAAATATTTTTTGAACCGGTCGCCTCTCGTTTCAGGACTTTGCCATCCGGAGCTATTAGGTATCCCCTTCCATTCGTGCCTTCCGGATATTGGTCATAAAAAACAATCTCCTGTGTATGTTGAGGAACATAAAAGTACTGCACCGGATAGGCATAGTTATCAAAATCTTCGCTTCCCGGGTTCTTAAACAAGACAATTCCTGGGGTTTGCATCACAATACGGCTGCTTCCATAATTGGTTTCGAATTCATAAATCTTTCCTTTTTCTACCGGTATTTTAAATCTTTTCATGTTCCAGGTCCGACCCGATAATGTTTCTTCATAGTCGCTACTCTCCTTTTTGATCGTTTCTTTTACCAGTATTTTACCATTACAGATCATAAGAAACGGGGTTTCGGAAAGTCCTCCTGCATCTATATGGAGCATTCCTGAAAAAGGCGCTTTAAAATAAAAACGACATTGAAACCCTCCAAACCGCCAGGACTCTTTGGGTATTGGCTCCTTATACTTTACCTTGTCCATATCAAACTGAAAATCCGTAAGTGTATAGGGCCGGGCGGCCACGCTCAGATCCTTCTGGAACAACTGTTCAATTTCCTCCGGAGATATAGGTCTGGTGCCGTTTCCCGAAGGAACAATATTTCCTTTGTTCAGGGGGGCAATATAATCCTGCCCGATAAAAGCAGCCGTTTGTACCAGCATCAGATGATGAATGCTGTACAGGTAACGAAAGAGCCGGTCTTTGCTTTCCTGGGTGCCATCATGCTCATAATACAACTTCATAAAATGAACATAGGCTTTCAGCTCATTGATCCGTTTCCATTCAGCGCTTTTTTTTGCTACCAGCAAACCGGCCTCCTTTAGATCATTGAGGGAAAAACTCACTTCTGCCGCGCCCTGGGATTTCCTGCTCCAGCGGTCAAACATCCGCCGCATTGCCGGAGCTGCTTTTCCAAAACAGTCATCCAGGTATTGCCCATAAAGGCGCTCAAAGCGATCATGTACATCCCACTCCAGCTGTCCCGCCAACCACAATGCATGCCCCATCGGGCCTGCCGCATCCGTAGTTTCCAGATAAATTCCATCAATTTTGTTTTTAGTCCAGAAATCTAATTTTTCGGGAATGCTGTAAATATCAAATTGCGGCAATCCTTTGCTCCACTGTGTAATATTCCAGTAATCATAGATCCCCATGTTGCCGTTTATCTTGCTTGCCCAAACTTTCACCATTTCTTCCGGCTGATAGGCTTTTTGAAAGGCATAGGGGATAATGACCGGGTATACATTTTTCCTTAACTTAAAGGACGGAGCCAACGCATTGTAAGGGCCATCTCCATATGCATAAGCTGTGATCACTGTATGCAGATCATTTTCCGGGTAATCTTTTGCCACTTGATTCGCCAACCACCACCATTTATCGGCGTGATTTTTGATCCCGGCCATTCCGTGGGGTAATGGATCATCACTGCCGCCCCGGCCATCTTCCGGATCCACTCCCAAAGCCGTAAATTCCGTCTCCGATTTGGAATAGATATTTTTGATCCAGTTTTTATATGCCGCTACTGCAGCCGGTTGGTCAACCTTTATACGACCGTTGATCTTTCCGGATTCGTTCGTAAACCAATTGGGATGCGCATCCAGCAATGCCTTATTTTGCAAATAAAAAGCCTGGCCGGTATGTCCCACGCTCTGAAAATCGGCGTTAAAACGGTTACGCCGCTTCCAGTCATACCACTTTTTTTTATACAGGTTTTGAGGATCATACGGCTGTGGTGTACCAAAATCGAGCCCTCCCGTACCAAAAAAAGCACGGTTCCGAAAAGAAGGTTTTATCCACTTGCCGGCTAAGGACAGGCGCTTTAGAGCCTTCGGCGCCACAAACCAGTTGTCTCCCGGCCCATACCAGCGAAACCCCAGCAGGTCCAGATAAGTATAAATGGCATTCTCCAGACTATTTTGTGTTGTATATTTTATAGTAACGGATCCATTGTCTGCGGCAAGGTAAAACTCCTGGCCGGTCCTGCTTTCTAAAGGAACTTTCGAAATATTGATGATGCCCGCATTGTAGGGCTTCAATACATCATTTAGATCCTTTATCGCCTCATTGGCCGTGCCTTTATAGCGGGTGATCGTTTTACCGGATCGTCCCTGCCCTCCAACCTCGATCGGCAGAAAAGGTCCTGTACAAAAAAGAAGCAGAAGCAAAATATTGCATCCTGCCCCGTAAAACAATTTTATTGGGGATGGCCGTCTGGTCAAAATCCGGTGCGGCAGATTCACATCCATTTTTTATACCACATCTGGAACATTAATAAATACCATACCTTCAGGTGCTTTTCCTTTCTTCCGGCAAAAAAATCATTCTTCAGCCGATGAACAGCCTCCGGATCAAACAATCCGTGCATCTTCAATGAAGCATCCCCCAGGTATTCTTCCACCAATGGCCGCAGTTCCCCGGCCATCCAATCCCCCACCGGAATGCCGAAGCCCATCTTCGGACGGTCCATCAATCCTTTGGGCACATACTGATGCACGATCTCCCGCAGTATATACTTTTTAGTACCATTATGGTACTTATAGTCTGCCGGCAATTGCGCCGCCCACTCAATAATATCCTGGTCTAAAAACGGTTCCCGGCCCTCCAGGCTGGTGCTCATGGTGGCCCGGTCTACTTTTTGCAAAATATCGTCCGCCAGATAGGTCTGATAATCCACGGCCATCATATACGAAAGCGGGTCATAAAAAGCTTCTTCCAGTTCCCTGCTTTGATGCAGGGTAGGAAGTGTTGCCTGGAACGAATGGGAATTGAAGATCCGGGCGATCTCTTTATCGGAAAAAGCAATGCTGAGGTTCTTCAGCAATGCTGCAGTGGACGGATCATTCAACAGGTTTTTCAACTTGTCGTAGCGACTGTGAAAATTCGCTTTGTTCCTAAGCACAGGGATGCTGTCTGATGAGATCTTTTCCATCAGGCCGGCTGCCATTTTCCGCAACGGTGCCGGGATCCGCTGCAGCCTGCTTCCGTAGCGATTGATATAATCGTACCGGTTATAACCGGCAAAGATCTCGTCGCCTGCATCGGCAGAAAGCGCCACGGTTACTTTCTGCCGGGCCAGCCGGCTCACCAGAATGGTAGGGATGGCACTGCTGTCTGCAAAGGGTTCATCATAATAAAAGGGCAGCTCCGGGATGATGTCCATGGCTTCCTTTGCCGTACAATAATACTCGGTATGATCCGTACCCAGATGCGCCGCAATTTGTTTGGCAAAGGGTGCTTCGTTCAGCTTCTGATCAGTTGTGCCGATGGTAAAGGTCCGGATCTTCTTCGTGCTGTTCTTTTGCAACAGCGCAGTAACGCAGGTGCTGTCGAACCCGCCACTGAGAAATACGCCAACAGGAACATCCGCTACCATACGGTACTGAAAGGCTTTCTCAAGAATCCGTTCGGTTCCCGTGACCGCATCGGCCAGATCAATTTTTAATTTCGGTTTGTTATAGTGATCATATACATTCCAGTACTGCTCAGTAATGAGCGTCCTGTTCTTTATATTTAACCGCAAAAGGTGTCCCGCCCGCAACTTGAAGGTGTTTTTAAAAATAGAATAGGGAGCAGAAACATACCCATATTGCAGAAAAGAGGCTACTGCAGCCGGATCCAGGCTCTTTTTGTAAGCCGGATGGGCCATCAAGGCCTTTTGCTCTGATCCAAAAAGGAACAAGCCTTCCTGAAAGGAATAATAAAACGGCTTCACGCCCGCGCGATCACGGATGGCAACCAGCTCCTGTTTGTTCCGGTCATACAGTACCAGCGCAAACATACCATGCCATTTATGGATGGCAGCCGCTCCCCACTCCTTCCAGCTGTGCAGGATCACTTCCGTGTCGGATGTAGTCCGGAACCGGTGTCCTTTGTCAATCAGCTCCTCTTTTATTTCCCCGTAATTATAGATCTCCCCGTTAAAAACAATCACCAGGTCCTCATAAAACATAGGCTGATCCGCAGCATGGCTGAGGTCAATGATCGAAAGACGCCGATGCCCCAGGCCCACCTGGAAACCTTCCTGCTGGTCAAAAAACTCCGATTGTCCGTCGGGCCCCCGGTGAGGCATGGAAGCAGCCATATTAAAGATCGTTTCCCCGGAGCTTCTACAATTAAAATCCACAAAACCGGCAATACCGCACATAGGAAATGATAAATTTAAAATTCAGCATGTAAAATGAAAAGCGAGCATGTTTAATGCTCGTCATTTGCCACTTAAAAATTCTTTAGGCTGCCTGTACCATTCTTCCTGAGGAAGTTCTTTAAAATAATGATAGGTTTTCTCCAACCCTTCTTTTCTCGAAATGATGGGGGTCCAATTTAGCAATTTCTTCGCCAGCGTAATATCCGGCCGCCGCTGTTTGGGGTCATCAACGGGTAGCGGAAGGCTCACAATTTTTACTTTATTGCCGGTCAGCGCCAACACTTCTTCCGCAAAACGCTTCAGTGAAATTTCGTTCGGATTTCCAATATTTACAGGGCCGGTATAGTTGCTTAACAACAACCGGTAAATACCTTCTATTAAATCCGAGACAAAACAAAAGCTGCGTGTTTGAGACCCATCACCAAAGACGGTAATATCCTCTCCCCGCAATGCCTGCCCAATAAAGGCAGGCAAAGCACGACCATCGTTCAGCCGCATCCGGGGGCCGTATGTATTAAAGATCCGAACGATCCGGGTATCCACTTTATGAAAACTATGATAAGCCGTTGTGATGGATTCCATATAACGCTTGGCCTCATCATAAACTCCTCTCGGGCCTACAGGATTTACATTCCCCCAATATTCCTCTGTTTGCGGATGCACAAGCGGATCTCCATACACTTCGCTGGTGGAAGCCACCAGGATTCTTGCCCTTTTTTCTTTTGCCAGTCCCAGGCAATTATGTGTACCCATTGCGCCCACTTTCAGAGTCTGAATGGGGATTTTTAAATAGTCAATCGGACTTGCAGGCGATGCAAAGTGCAGAATATAATCCAGGGGGCCGGAAATATGGATATACTTGGTTACATCATGATGATAAAACTCAAAATCGGGATTTGGGAATAAATGTTCGAGGTTCTTCAGATCTCCGGTAATCAGGTTATCCATAGCAATGACCTTATACCCTTCACCTACAAACTTGTCACAAAGATGTGATCCGAGGAAACCGGCCGCACCGGTTATCAATACTTTTTTTTTCACAGATACAGAAGTATTTTCAATTAAGAGACACAAGAGAATAATTCAGACGGCACCTGGTTAAGACAGGGCCCATACACAGTTACTATACATATAACGCCCAATATGCATCTCTAGATATATTTTTTAAGGCATATTCCGGAGTAAGAATTATCGGTAACAGCCATTTGCTATAATGCTCCCGTCTATTTTAGCCGCTGCAGTTGTTCGACCGTATCTACAGCATACCATTCACTTGGATATGTGTTACTATAATAAAGTTCCTGCAATGTAATCAATTGCTGCCATACCTTATAAAAATTATCGCAACGGTCAACAAGCCTATTAATTTTAGCAGGATTTAAAACCTGTATTCCTGAACAATAAATATTCGACTTTTCCGCTCTCGTCAGCTTATTAATTATATTGTCTGCCCCAAAAATATAATCCCCGTCCAGTCCACTAACAGGGGTAACCGGAACAACCATACAAGCAGGTTCTCCCAGTTCATAATATTCATGCGCCAGCAGGTCAAAATTCAGTTCGATTACATTATCACAGGTCAGAACAAAAACCGGTTCATCCAGCTCTTTAAGCAGGGTATTGAACAGCCACCATGCATTATCCTTCCCTTCTGTATTAAAAATACCGGTTACGTTGTGCTCAATTACGTGCTGAGCCAGCAATGCTCCTTTGTAACCCACTGTAATGTAAATGTGCTCAATATGTTTCCGGATCTTATCAATTCCGTTTGCAATGAGTGTTGAACCTTTATACGGTATCATTGCCTTAGGAACGATATCCGTCAGAGGCATCATCCTCATCCCCCTTCCAGCGGCCATAATAACCGCATTTTTAATTTTCATAGATCATACCTTGGGTTGATTCACAATTATGTGCTGTAGTTCCTGTTTTGACAGCCTTGCTGCATTCAAAGAAGAAACTTCGTCTTTCAGATCATTTTCAAACTTCTTCCGATAATTGATATAAAAATAATTTTTCCCGTTCATCTCCAGTTCTTTCGTATGTGGAATTTCTATTCTGCCGATCAACACTTCGTCCAGCTTATCACCGGGCCGGCCATCGATTTGTTTCCAGGGAACTTTGTAATATTCAGACCAAACATCCAAAAAATCGCGGACCTGCGCCGATTTCATTTGCAGGGATAAAATACCCCCATGAAGCGTTTCAATATTCTCCATCGCTTCTATCACTAAGTCGGACGCCTCCTCTACCGAAAAAAAGAACCGTCGCATATGCGGGCCTGTGGACCCAATCATCCCCTCCTGCTCAGTCATACGCTTCCAGATGGGGAAAACAGATCCCGTTGACCAGGATATATTCCCAAAGCGGGTACAAACAAATCTTGTTTGAGATTTTGCATCCAACGCGCAAAACATTCTTTCCATAACTGCTTTTGAATGCCCATAAATATTCCCAACTGGAGGCGCGGCTTTATCAGTAGACACCCCAACAATTTTTTTTATGCCCTTTTCCATAGCAATGCGGGCAAGCAGCTGAGATCCGAGTATATTGACATCAATACATTCCATCGGATATTCTTCTGAAATATCGACAAACTTTGTGGCAGCTGCATGAATAATCATATCCGGCCGGTATTCATTCAGCACATCATTAATAGACTGACTGTTTGTAATATCCAATGGAGCAACCCGGCAACCTGTTTTTACCTGGGCCAGCTGATTGTTTCCATTGTTCCGGGCACCCAATATCACATTGTATTTATCTTTAAGCTTAATGGCGAGGTTTCGTCCCAGAAATCCCGACCCTCCGGTAATCAATACAGTTTCCTTTTTCATTTTAAACAATTATAAAGTGTGGCATAAAAACGCCTTGTTTGCAAAACACTAAAGTCAGCCATGACCGCTTTTTTTATTCGACCCAGCGCTGCTTTCTTTTGTTTCATCGCTCCTTTAACGGATGCTTCCATTAAAAAATAGCTGCAATTCAGCCTTCCGGAATAGCGCCCGAACTTTTCCCTCAGCAGCTTGTCCGATGCAATCTTTTCCTGCAATTGAACCCGTTGATATTCAAGGTTGTCATACACCCCGTTATTTACGGACCGGCCTTCATGCTCCCGTATGCCGCAGTTAACTTTATTGACCCTTCCGACACCATACTGCGCGATCACCTTAAACCATATTTCGTAATCCTCACTTCCGATCATCCTGGGATCTTCCGTAAACGCAATATTTTTATATATATCTTTATGCAGGAACCCGCCAATACACGAAATAAAATTTCCACTCGCCAGGGCTTTATATGGATTCTGCAAAGACGGGAACTTATAAGAATAAATATGCTTTTTGTTATTATCTACCAGCTCATATAACGTATGAAAAAATTTTATACCCGGGTTTTCCAAATGGAATTGATAGGCATCATGCAAACATTCCGGGTATATAAAATCATCCGAATCCAGAAATGTAACAAAATCTCCCGTTGCATTTTGAAGCCCCGTATTCCTGGAACGTGCTCTTTCATAGTTCCGGCTATGTTTGATGTAACGAATTCGCTTGTCACAAATATATTTCGAAATCACGGCTTCGGTATTGTCTGTTGAATGGTTATCTACAACGATGACTTCCCAATTACCATAAGACTGCGCCAGTACAGATTCAAGCGTCTCCCCAATCAGATCGGCTCTATTATATGTAGGAACAATAATACTAATAAGACAATTCATAAACGATCAATATTTCCGAGCATTGTCAATTAATTCCTGATAATGTTCCTGTACGTTATTAATAGAAAAATGAGCAGTGATCGACTGATATGCGTTATCTCCTGCTTCGTTCAAATTAATTGCCCCGGAGCCTGCATTATACAAAATTTCCGCAGCCCCCGCAACCGGCTCATTCTTATCAACTAAAAAACCGTTCCTTTTCTGCACTATATAGTCCGAGAAGTCCCCAACATCTTCGCAAACTATTGCCGGAGTATGGCAAAGAGCCGCTTCTTTCGCGACGCTATTGCTCGCCTCCGAATCTGACAAATGCAGCAACACATCGGCAGCCGTCAGGTAGTCAAGCACATTTGACTTCCTGCCCAGTAAGAATATCTTATCCTCAAGCTTTTGCAGTTTAATTTCTTCTTCCATTGCCTGTCTCAACGCACCATCCCCCAGACATATCATTTTTATGTCATACCCTTTTACAATACACCGATGTATCACCTCAAACATTTCCCTGTGTCTTTTTGCTTCCACAAACCGCGCAATAGAGATCACAAGCAACTTACAGGAATACTGTTCCTTTATAGCATTTACATTTCCAATATCCGGTATGCCATACAGATCAAAATCGTATCCGTAATTAATACGCTGTATTTTATCAGCAGGAACCCCTTCTTTATTGAGAAGAAAACGGTAAACCGCATCGCTGGGAGCCACAAATTTTTTAATAAATGTGTTAATGAACCGATTTAAAATAAATGCCTTGAAATAATTTTTGTTATAGTCCTCATCTGTATTATGCCGGAAGTAAAATGCTCTTGCCCTCAACTCCCGCCCGGCAAGGATCAATACAATTGCGCAGAGTTGCTGATGGACAAGCAGCAGATCAATCTTCTGCTCAGAACAGAGTTGCTTTAACATACGGGCACTATTCCGGATCCGCTTTATTGAAAACACCTCCCCCTGCCCGGTAGAAAAGGCTTCTATACCATATGTGCAAACTTTATCATGTAATGGACCCCAAGGAGTCAGCGTAAGCAATGTAACATTGTGCCGTTTTTCTTTAAGCATTTTCATTACAGACTGCTGTTCAACACTGATTTGGTTATAAGGAAAAAAAATAAGAATATTCATTACCCTCCTGTAAATATTAGTTTTTAAATTTCATGTTTACCTCCATTAACCCAACCCAATTCCGATTAATTGAAATGAAAAATATATGCCTCGCAATCAATTAACACTCTTTTTAGCAAAAAACAATTTTGTAAATTGCTTTATTGTATTCAAATCAAATCTTTTCTCGTTATAGATCATTCTAAAGAATTCACTAAAATTCTTCTCTTCTGCCGCCTTATAAATCTCAATATTGAATTTAGTTCGAGATTGTTCTTTTTTGTAGAACTCCATTTCCTGTTTGGTCAAAAATCCCTCCAGATAAGATAAAAGTTCTAGTTCCGCTATCCGATATTTTTCCTTATTTATTTCTGTCTCATACTGTCGACTCTCGCTATTCGGATTTATATTCCAAACCCCGACCTCTCGATTCTCCAATAAAACATCACCAAGGGTTGCCAACTTCAATAGTGATAATGAATCTGTATTTAAAGAATCAAAAGAGTAGAAATCACACTGTAATGCCACAACTCTTTTAAACAGAGCAGAAAGATGATAAAAATGATTGAACCTATGTCGGTATTTTATATAGGAAGAGCCCTTAATCAAATTAAGGCCCTTACTAATGCGCTTTTCAACATCACGATTGTGAATTTTTCCAAGATCAAAAAAATTCGAGTGGTACATTACTACCGATGGGCACTGCAACACATTCTTCACCGCCCTGCTAATAAACTCGCAGTCTGTAAAATAGTCATCCCCATCAAGATTAACAACCCACTCGCCTGTCGCATATTCCCGGAGTGATTTGTAATAATTTTTGACCCTACCGAGGTTGACCTTGTTGCGATAAAAATTCACCCTTGTATCATTGAGAAGATCCTTAATTTCGTGTTCCGTATCTTCCGTACTGCTATCATCCACAATATTAATTTCTAAATCTTCATAATTCATTTCTAAACAAGAAACAACCGCCTTACGAATATATTTCACCTGATTGTAAGTTGGAATCTGAATTGTTACCTTCATTGTCTAAAAGCAAAAAAATTTAGTTATATATAGACTTTCTGTGCCGTTTAAGCAGCAAAATCCGAAGCCTCATTATCAACCCTTATAAATTCGTTCTTTCTAAACTCTGAATAAGTAGCGTTTGAAGACATTAAGGATAACATGTCTGGTTTCTCTCATAACAAGGAAATAAACCATAAAGATTATAGGGAAAATAATCAAAATTCCTGAAACCGTTAAATTAGGAAAGTATTTTTCCTGCAAAAGCTTAGTGCCAAAAATTAATATTAAGGAAACTAATACCGGTAGAATAAAAATATTCTTAATCCAATACAAAAACTCACCCTTCAGGTATAGTCGATGAAATATGGGTAAGGATATGCTTAATAACAGCGTATTATAGATCATCCAACAGGCTCCAGCACCTACCGCACCGTATCGTCTCGTTAACAAGATTATAAGGGGTAAAATCACAATAACACTCAGCAAATTTTGATATAGTCCAAATTTGGTATTGCCTTTGGCCAATGTATAAAAATAGTATGTCGTAGCAATACAATTAAAAACATACCCGAGTGCGACAAACTTTAAAATTGGGGAAGTTTCATTTGCGAGTTCGAAATTCTTGGTCCATAATCGTAAAATATCATGAGAAAATGCAATAAGCGAAAAACCTATTGGTACTACAAATAATACTACCCATCTATTGGTCAGGTAATATAGTCGTTTAAGCTCATCTTCTTTATTCTGTGCTTCAAGAGCACTGAACTTCGGGTTTACAATTGTATGAATTGGGGATGCAACCATCATTAGTACGCCAGAAATTGCAAAAGCTATATTGTAAAAACCTACATATTTTAAAAGCAAGAATTTTGAAACCACAATTTTATCAATCTGGGAAATAAAAAATGTGATCACTGAAATCCCCGTCATACCAATTGCGAAGTCTTTGATTCGTCGTAGTTGCGTCCATGAGAATCTTTTTTTAACTCTCTCAGGATTAATAAACTTATATGCAAAATATCTTAATGCAATAGCCAGAAAAAAAGTTACTATGAGCTGCCAGAAAAAATAATAAATAATATCGGCCCGAACGTATTCTAATATAAAAATAACACCTACTGACTTTAATACTGAAAAAAACATATTTATGAAAGCAAATTCCACTTGGCGATGTAAACCAGCCAAAGCTCCCTCATAAACAGAAACTGGAAGTTGAAAAACAAAGAGAAGTCCCATTAAAATAATACTATAACTAATTATACTCGTATTCAAATTGTCAGCCCGGATCCAATGAACCGCTATTAAATTCGAAAACAGTCCAAGTAAAACCCCCGATGCTATTGCAACGGCCCAATTAACCACTTCTACACTGTACAAAAGGCTAGTCATTTTTCGAACATGAACATTTCGCGCAGATAAGATAGCTATTTCACGGTTAATTGAGGAACTAAGTCCCATTGTTAAAATTATAAGAGCCCCTGAAATTGTCGCATAAAAGGCTACTAAACCATAACTTTCAACACCTAAATATTTAATATAAATTGGCAACAGAAAAACGCCTAACATTGCACTAATTACTCGACAGACGAAAATAATCCCGGCCCTGTATCCTGTACTATTAAATAGCTTTTTAATCAACGTTTTGCATTTTTAATTTGTTCATTACACTGGTCGCAACATATAAATGTATGAACCCTTTCCAGGAAGATTGGATTCCAAAATATCCGGATATAAGAACAAAACAATTTACCCCGACAATAATAAAACTATTAGAAATTACACTGTATATATTTATTGCTTCACCCCAATATCCAGCTGACTTTAATCCATGTACAATAAAATGGTGCAGTACTATATAGAACATGCAGACAAGCCTCAATAATTCAAAATTTGACGCTCTTGTTTTCCCTTTCATCACCGTACTAAGATTTTGTCGCATTTTATATGGACCTATAGATCCTCCCTATAATATTCACCACTTTTAATCCATCTTCACCATTACTATCTCCTGTGTCGCCGTTCCTGATTCCCCGTATCATATATTGGATAAATCTTTGATGATTCATTTCGGCGTCTGTAAAACCTGTCCTGTTACCACTGCCTGATCGTATTTTTTTTATATCAGGGTTCGAATAGTTATTAACATGGCAGTACTCTATTCTGTCCATATATTGCCCGCTCACTTTTACCGATCCATTCTCCGCAATTATGGTAATGCTGCTCTCCAGGTTTTTGTCCCAAACCGAAGTGGTATAATTCAAACACCCCATCCCTCCTTTTACAAAGTCGAAGTGCACTATGCTCGTATCTTCAATTTCAATAGAGTCATCGTGGCTAAAATTGTTCATCCTTGCCCGGATATTCGTTATCCCGCCAAAGCACCAATACAGCAGGTCTACAAAATGGCTGAATTGCGTAAATAATACGCCGCCATCCAGCTCCGTGGTGCCATGCCAGTTCCCTTTTTTATAATATCGACCATCCCGGTTCCAGAAGCAATTCACCTGAACCATGAAAATTTTTCCCAATACCCCGCTATCCGTAATCTCTTTTAGCCAAAGACTTATCGGACTGAACCGGTTCTGCATCATTATATATACCTGCCGCTGTACATCAGCAGCCTTCACGATAATGGCTTCCGCATCGGCGCTATTTAAAGCCATCGGTTTTTCAATGAGCACATGCTTCTTTGCAGAAAGGCTTTTCAGGGCATGGGCCGCATGCAGACCGTTGGGTGTAGCAACTATTACCACATCCGTGCCGGCGCCCGTTGCTGATCCTAAAAAAAGGTCCAGGTCATTGTAAAACGGAACAGAAGACGATTCAACCGGGCCCCGAATATCAATTATGGCCGTCAGTTCGCAATCAGGATGTTCCCCGATCATCTTCGCATGCCGCCTACCCATATGTCCATACCCCACAACCGCAAATCTTATTTTATGATGACCAACCATTGGATCGAAGACGATAGATATTAGACGTTAGACATTAGATAATGGTTCAAAAAATAATAGGTGGTCGGCGCGCTCTTAATTCAACGCCTGATCACCTGCCCGCTTTTTAACTCATACCCCGCACCACTTTCCGGGCAAACGGCTTTCCCGGTGGCATCGAACTTCAGCTTGTGCCCGTACTCACTCATCCAGCCGGTTTGCCGGGCGGGGTTGCCAACGACCAGCGCATAGGCCGGTACATCTCTGGTCACCACGGCACCCGCACCTATAAAGGCGTATGCGCCAATCGTATGGCCGCACACAATGGTAGCATTTGCCCCAATGGTAGCGCCTTTTTTTACCAGGGTCTGTTTATACTCATGCTTCCGGCTGACCGCGCTGCGCGGATTGATGACGTTGGTGAATACCATACCGGGGCCCAGGAATACATCGTCTTCGCAGATAACCCCCTCATAAATGGATACATTGTTCTGCACCCGCACATTATTTCCCAATACCACCCTGGGCGACACGACCACGTTCTGCCCCAGGTTGCAATGTTCGCCGATAATGCATCCCGGCATGATATGGGAAAAATGCCAGATCCTGGTACCCGCACCGATGGCACAGCCTTCATCAATAATTGCAGAAGGGTGCGCGAAGAAGTTTACAGACATTTTTAGATTGCCAGATATTAGACGATAGACTTCAGACGCCAGCTGTCAGATAACCGGATATTGGATCGAGAACCATGTATCCGGTTGGATGTTATCTTTCCATTCCTGTGTCATCATTTCCACTCCCGGACTTTCGGGATTCAAACTTTCAAATTCCCAAACCAGCCTACGACTGAACGGGGTACCGGTGCTCATCATTGGTCGTTCCCACGGGGTGGTCTGCCATAACTACTATTTTTGAGTGCAGGTCCAATGCCTGTAAGCAAAAAATATGTCCCGGCGGTATATGCAGCACATCCAGCGAACCGGATCGCAATACAAAAACGGCCGCATCCTCCGCATCCAGTTCCGGTTGCTGCCAGTCACCGACGGATTTTACTTTTATCTGAAAGCTGCCGCTTACAACCGTAAACCACCGGTGCTCTGTCTCATGACCCATCCATCCCCGGATCAGCGAGGTATTGCTGTGCTCGATGGTATAGATCCGCCGCACAGGCTCCAGATCGAAACCATTATTAAATAGCAGCTGGCCCCGCTGGTCTGTGTGATTTCCTCCCTGTATCAATTGTGCTTTCATTATCAGATGCTTTCGATTTGAGGTTTAATGTCGTTGAAAGTAGTTGAGCGTTGTACACTATTAACCCACCATTAACCGCTATTCACCCACTATTAAACTATTTTCAACTACTTTATCTTCTTTAAATACTCCCCATAGCCACTTTTGGCCAGCTCATCAGCCAGCACATGCAGCTGCTCCCGGTTAATAAAGCCGTTGCGGTAGGCGATCTCTTCAATACAGCCGATCTTCAGCCCCTGCCGCTTCTCGATCACCCGCACAAACTCCGATGCATCCGTAAGCGAATCAAAAGTACCCGTATCCAGCCAGGCAGTGCCCCGGTCTAAAACAGACACCTGCAATAATCCTCTTTTTAAATATTCTTTATTTACATCCGTAATTTCATATTCGCCCCTTGGCGAAGGCCGGAGATCCCGGGCGATCTCCACTACCGTGTTGTCATAAAAATAAAGACCGGGTACCGCATAGTTGGACTTTGGTTCAATGGGTTTTTCTTCAATAGACTGTGCTATCCGGTTTTCATCAAACTCCACCACCCCATACCGCTCGGGGTCCGACACCTGGTAGGCAAATACATAGCCTCCTTCCACATCCGTAAGTTTCTTTAGCTGCGACCCCAGTCCCACTCCATGAAAAATGTTGTCGCCCAGCACAAGCGCCACTTTATCGGTTCCGATAAAATCAGCACCGATCACAAAGGCCTGTGCAAGACCATTGGGCGTTTCCTGTACCGCAAATTCAAAATGACAGCCGATCCGCTTTCCATCTCCCAGCAGACGTTTGAACCCTGCCTGATCTTCAGGAGTGGTGATGACCAGCACCTCACGGATCCCCGCCATCAACAGCACCGAAAGCGGGTAATAGATCATGGGTTTATCATAAATCGGCATCAACTGTTTGCTGATCGCTTTTGTAATGGGATATAGCCGCGTGCCGGAGCCGCCGGCGAGTATGATTCCTTTCATTTTTGTTAGACGTTAGACGATAGACAATAGATATTGGCAATGGGTTTAATATAGAATAGGCTGCATTCTACAATTCGTTCAATAACTTAACCTGAAAGCCTCGATTCATTTTCTGAATTTCATCAACCTGGATCAGTAAACGCTCAGTTATCTGATCGGTAAGCAGCATGACCCTGTTTGCAATGATGATATGTGTTTGCAATTCATAAGAAGATCCATTGGCAATTCCTAAAAAATGCAAAAATTCTTTGTTAGAGTTTCTCCCTGCTCCCTCAGATATATTTGCAGCTACGGATACGGCAGCACGCTTCATCTGGGTATTTAAACCATACAATTCATCTTTGGGAAAATTTATCAGGGCCTTGTAGACATCCACGCAAACATCAATTGATTTTTGCCAAATCTTCAATTCCTTAAAGTTGTGCATAATGATAGGTTTTAGATATTCAATTAGTTTCGTACGTTGGGAAATTTACCTGATTTTCATAGCTGACCCGTTTAGATTTCTGTCTTATCCATAACAATGGATCATTATAGTAAATGACCTCGAATCAAAAATATAAATTTCAGCCGATATAATCCGGGCCTACATCTAATGTCTAACATCTAACGTCTAATATCTAACATCTAATACCCGGCACCTGAGATCTTATTTCTTTTCATACTGCTGCTGGTAGTACTGTTGATAATCTCCGCTCGTAACATGCGCCAGCCACTCCTTATTCTCTAAATACCAATCGATCGTTTTTGAGAGGCCTTCCTCAAAGGTAACGGAGGGCGACCAGCCCAGTTCCTTACTGATCCGGGTGGCGTCAATGGCATAACGCAGGTCGTGGCCCGGACGATCTTTCACAAAAGTGATGAGCTGTGCGCTGGTGCCTTCCGGGCGCCTCAATTTCTCATCCATTTGCCTGCAAAGCAGGTTCACGAGGTCAATATTCTTCCATTCGTTAAAACCGCCCACATTGTATTTTCCACCCGTTACACCCTCATGAAACACCAGGTCTATAGCCCGGGCATGATCGATCACATAGAGCCAGTCGCGGGTATATTTTCCATCGCCGTAAACCGGCAGGGGCTTATTGTTGATGATATTGTGGATCATCAAGGGGATCAGCTTTTCCGGAAAATGATTGGGACCGTAATTATTGGAGCAGTTGGTGATCACCACCGGCAGTCCATATGTATCTGCATAGGCAGCCACAAAATGATCGGAAGACGCTTTGGAGGCAGAATAGGGCGAATGGGGATCATACTTTGTTTCTTCGGTAAAAAAACCGGTTTCTCCTAACGCGCCATATACCTCATCTGTGGATACATGATGAAAACGTCCCCTCCATGCCCCTTCTGAAGGACGGGGCGCCCACAGATCTTTGGCGGCGTTCAGCAGGTTTACCGTTCCGATCACATTGGTGTACACAAAATCCAGGGGCGAAGTGATCGAGCGGTCTACATGGCTCTCCGCCGCAAGGTGGATCACTCCATCCGGCTGGTATTTTTCAAATAGTGTTTGAACAGCTGCAGCGTCAACGATATTGGCTTTTTCAAAAATATAATTGGGGCTGTTTTCGATGTCTTTGAGGTTCTCAAGATTACCCGCGTAAGTAAGCGCATCAAGGTTAACGATCGTATAGTGCGGGTATTTTTTTACAAACAAACGCACCACATGCGATCCGATAAAACCGGCCCCGCCGGTAATGATGATTGTTTTATTCAAGGTGTCGGATATTGGATGTTAGATATTAGACGTTAGATGTTAGACATTAGATATGGGACCTGATGCCTGGGAAGTCTGAAATTTTAAATCATGTGTTGAGTATCAGGTATGAAACCGGATCCGACCTGAAAACCTGCCCCATCTGAATGTCCGCAATCACGTCATTTGAACGGGGCTCCGGTCAGGCCTGCTTTAAACCTTAAGCCAAAAATTTCTCATTGACCCGGTACCAGTCCAATGTACGCTTCAGTCCCTCCTGTACCGTAACAAGGGGTTGATAACCCAGCAATGCTCCGGCCTTGGAGATATCCGCAAGACTGTGCACTACATCGCCTGTTCTTGAAGGACCAAATTCCGGAGTCAATACCGTGCCGGCATTTGCGCTGAGAAGGTTAAATAATTCCAGGAGGCTGGTTTGCTCACCACAGGCGATATTGTACACCTGGTTTACAGCCTCTTTCTTATCGGTAAACAGCGCCCGTACATTGGCCTCCACCGCATTGGCCACAAATGTAAAATCGCGGCTGTGTGCTCCATCGCCATTGATCACCGGGGCTTCATTATGCAACAGGGCTTTTATAAACAAAGGAATGACCGCCGCATACGGTCCTTTCGGGTTCTGCCGCGGACCGAAGATATTAAAATACCGAAGCCCGATCAATTCCAGACCGTATAACGATGCGTAAACTCCCGCATACAGCTCATTGACATATTTGGTTACGGCATATGGGGAAAGAGGTCTTCCGATGTTCTCCTCCTTTTTGGGCAGCGCCGGATGATCGCCATACGTGGAAGAACTGGCTGCATACACTACCCGCCTGACGCCCGATTCCTTAGCCGCAGTAAATACATTCAGGGTACCTGTAATGTTCACCGCGTTGGTCGTAAGAGGATCCGCAATAGAGCGGGGAACCGAACCCAATGCTGCCTGGTGCGAGATCGCGTCCATTCCTTCACAGGCTTTTACGCAGGTTTCATAATCTCTTATATCCCCCTCCATCCATTCAAACCGCTCATCTTCAAAAAAACTGCTCAGATTTTCCGTCGAACCCGTTGAAAGATTGTCCAGTACCCGGACTCCCCGCACCCTTTGATCTTCCAACAGCCGTTCAACGAGGTTGGAGCCGATAAATCCGGCTCCCCCCGTGATCAATACCTTCATACACTAACTCTTTTTACGCCACCCGGAGCCCTTAAGAAATCGCTTCTTTTTTTTCCCCTCGGTAAAGGCATCATCCTGATAATAATCGTTCCCGTTCTTTTCCCCGTATCCGTACCCGTAACCATAGCCATAGTTGCCATAGTACCCGCCACCGGTAGGCATCTTGGTATCATTCAGCACAATGGAAAGATTGGGCATCTTTTTGTTCTCATACATTTCATTGATAAGGTTCAGCTGCTTTTTAAACGTATGCCCCTGACGGGTCACATACAAGGTACAATCCGCATATTTGGCCAATGTCAGCGCATCGCTTACCATCCCGATGGGCGCTGTATCAATGATGATATAATCAAACTTATTTTTCAGCTGTGCAAACAGCAGGTCGGTCTTTTCGCTCAATAGCAGCTCCGCGGGGTTCGGCGGAATGGGGCCACAGGGCAGTACATACATATTTTCCTCTCCCGCCACCGGAATGATGAGGCTATCCAGATCCACATCCCCGATCATATAGTTGCTGATGCCCTGCCGTTTCTGCATCTCCAGCCCGCTCAGTACTTTGGGCTTCCGCAGGTCAAATTCGAGCACGATCGTTTTTCTTTCGGTAAGCCCGTAAACAGCTGCCATATTGGTGCTGATAAATGATTTTCCTTCTCCTCCGAATGAGGAAGTTACGAGGATCACCACTTTATCCCGCTTCCCGATGATATACTGGAGATTGGATCTCAGCAGCCGGAACTGCTCCGCGATCAGGGTACGCTTGGTCTTGCTTACCACCAATGTCTGGTCTGATTTGGAATGGCCGATTTCGCCCAGTATCGGGGCATTGGTCGCCCGTTCGATATCTGAGCGGGTATTTACCCGGTCGTTGAATGCTTCCTTCAGCACAATGAACAACCCGGGAATGGCCAGACCAAAAAGCAAGGCAGCCAGTTTAACCGTTTTGGGACTGGGCTTTACCGGCACCAGGTGGGGCTCTGCTTTTTCAATGACCTTGGTATTGGAGATCGTACTGGCGCGTTTTATGGCAGCCTCTTCCCGTTTTTCTCCCAGCACTTTTGCCAGCGCCAGCTTGGAGGTCAGATCCCTTTCAATTTCCGCCTGCTCGGTAATTTTCGCCGGCATCTGCAAGGCGCCTCCGGTGCTCTTCGATCTCTCCGCCGAAACAAGTCCCAGGTTTTTCTTATAACTGCTTTTCAGGGCCTCTACACTCGTGAGGGTCCCCTTTCGCAATGTTTCGATGCTTTCATCCAGTTGCCTTATCTGCGGATTGTCGACCGGTACATTCCGGTCGATCAATTGCTTTCGTTGTAACTGTGCTTCGCCCAGTTTTGTCAGTTGCTCGCTCAATCCGGGATCCTTAATTCCCAGTGCCGTAGGAGCCAGTGCCCCGGCGCCGCCTTTTGAAAGGCTGCTTTCCAGCACGTCCAGCGTGCTCAGCGCCATGCGCTGTTCCTGGCCGGCTACATCCTGCTCCTGGGCCCGTTGCAGCAGTGCGGTGATCTGTAAGGAAGCATCCACAAGATTGTTCTTCTGCTGGTAGGTCACCAGCTTCCGCTGCAGGCTGTCGATATCGTGCTGTACGATCTCTAAGCGGTTATTGATAAAGTCGATGGTCAGATCCATCGAAGTATTGCCCTGTTCCACCTTCCAGATGGTATATTCCTTCATCAGCGTGTTGACCACATCTGAAGACAGGTACGGGTTTGTGGAATGGTATTCTACCAATAAGATCCCGGTATTGGCCAGCTTAGGCTGTACATTTAAAGACTGGATCATACCGGCGGCCACAATATCTTCATGATGATACGTTATCGAAAACTCAGCGCCGGGCTCCGGCTGTCCTCCATCTTTTACCAGTTTAAAAACACCATTTCCGGTTTGGAACAGCTGGTCAAATTGATACAGGGTACTTTTTTTGTCGACCCGGAACTGGCTGGAGTTTACAAAATCAATGTCTACAGAAAACGACAGTGCGGAATCGGTCAGTTGTACAGGAACAAAGGCAAAAGAAGCCCGTTTATAGGCATTCATATTTTTCACCTTCCCCTTTTTTATATAGCCTACCTGCAGCCCCAGCTTTTTCACCACACGGGTCATCAGCGGACGCGATTTCAGCACTTCCACCTCGTTCAGCAAATTGGTGGTTTTGCTCTTACCGGCAATCAGCTCTTCCACTTTATCCCCTTTCGACTCCTCGGTAGTGATCAGCATATTCCCAATTGAGCTGTATTGCTCCTGCGTATAACGCAGGTACAACCAGGCTGCAAAGAAGGACACAACCAGGCAGAGAATAACAAAAGGCAGGAAACGGATATATTTATAAAGGAGTTCCCTTGCACTAAGGCCGCTCGAAGTTTCTCTTTTCTCAATGGATTGCATAGCTGAGATTACAATATTTTATAAAGACCGGATGACCAACGTTACTTTCTTGTAATGGAAATGATGATGGAAGCAATTACGGCCGCAGTGGAAACAATGGAGGTCGCAAACGTAAAACGACTTAAGGTTCTTGCTTCATCCTTTGCTTTGGCCTTATCATCTATGGGATCTATCAGCAGGATGTCATTTTGCCGCAGATAATAATAGGGCGAAGCAAATACATTTTCCGAAGACAGGTCCACAATGCCCATTTCCCGCTTGCCATCCTGCTCGCGGATCACTTTTACCCTGTCTTTCTGTCCCCATTCGGTAATGCCGCCCGACATAGAGATCGCTTCAAAAATATTCACTTTCTCCGTGGGAATATTCAATACCTGCGGACTGTTGAACTCCCCGACTGTAATGATCTTGTAGGTTTGAAACCGGATGAGCACTGTGGGATTTTTCAGCAGCTCTACCGGAGTGGTCAGCCTTTTTTTGATCTCTGCTTCCAGCTGCTTTTTTGAAAGCCCCTCGGCATGGATCTTTCCCAGACGCGGAAAATCAATATTTCCCGCTCCGTCTACAAGATAACCGCCCGTCGTACTGGTATTGTTGGCAGTAGTGCTGGTACCGGTAGTCGCACCACCTCCGGGCAATGGCTGATTGTACAGCAAATCCGGATTTTTATTCGTCTGGGGATCCAGCGGATCGGGGAAATAGTCGCTGTAAACCTGGATGGCCAGCTGGTCATTTTTCTGGATGATCAATTCGGGGAAATCCGTCTGCTTGCTGATCGACTCGTTGGTAGCGCCTTCCAGGTATTTTGGCATTTTTTGTTGTGAGACACAGGATACAGCCAACAACACAGCAGCAAGTGCGGATGTATATTGAATCAGTTTCATAAAGTTGATTTAATTGTTGATCAGTTTTGATTTATCAAATAAGGCGATCAGATTATAGTTCAGACTTTCAATGGCCACTTCTACCTTATTATTTTTTAAATCGATGATCCGGCCTTCTTCTTCTACCAGCAGGCCCTGATTGATCATAACCCGCTGGTCCTTCCGCAGAATAAACGGCACCAGCTCCACATTTTCAAATTCGTTTAAAAATTTCCGGATCCGGACCACTTCAAAATCCCTTACAATTGCGGGCTTTCCTTCTATATATACAAAATTAATGACCCCCGGAGTTTCCCTTACTTTCTGCATTTCCTTCATACTGATATGAACAAACAAATAGGAAGGCAACAGCGGCACCCATACCGTTTTGATCCGGTCGCTCCATCTACGCCTCACTTTGTTTAAAGGACAATAGGTAATAATATCCCTGTCGGTAAGTAGTTTTGATACTTTTTTCTCCCAGCGGGGCTTAGTATAGATTGCATACCAGTTTTGCTCTTTCATTTCTTTACACGGCTTCGCCACCTCAGTCACATTCCTTTATGAAAATATGACCTGACAAAATGCGACAGGAACAGTCCTGCAAATATAACAGTAACAACGTTTATATAGAAAATTCTCTGTTGCTTGTCTTTCAGAAGGTCTAAATTTGTACTTTACCATATTATTTCCTGAAAATGAAGATCCGATACCGATCGCTTGACGTTTTCCGGGGCGCTACTGTTTGCCTGATGATCCTGGTTAATAATCCTGGCAGCTGGGCCCATATTTACGGTCCGCTGGAACATGCCCCCTGGCATGGGCTGACCCCGACCGACCTGGTTTTCCCGTTTTTTTTATTTGCGGTCGGGAATGCCATGTCCTTTGTCATTCCCCGTCTGCAGCAAGCCGGCCCGCCGTTGTTCTGGAAAAAAGTGGTCAAAAGGACCCTCATGATATTCGGCATCGGCCTTTTCCTGAACTGGTACCCCTTTGTTCGCTGGCATGAAGGCACCCTGGAATTTATCCGGTGGACCACCGGACCTGAAAGAGGAGTCCGGATCTTTGGAGTACTGCAGCGCATTGCAGTCTGTTACTTCTTTGCCTCTGTTATCGTGTATTATCTGAAACCCAGAACGGCAGCGCTTCTTTCGGTGATCCTCCTCCTTGCCTATTGGGCCATTTGCCTCATCGGGAACCCGGCTGACCCGTATAGTTTGGCCGGCTGGTTTGGCACCGAAAACATCGACAAAGTGATCCTGCATACCGCCCATATGTATAAAGGAGAGGGGGTGGCCTTTGACCCCGAAGGTATTGCCAGCACATTGCCCGCCATCGTACAGGTGGTATTTGGGTATTTTGTGGGAACATATATAAGAAGCAGCAGCTCCGGAGCACCTGAAGGCCTGGATAAAAACAATCCGGCAAATCCCATGTTCAAAATGCTGACAGGCCTTTTTGTAGCAGGCGTAGCACTCCTGCTTACCGGTTTTTGCTGGGATATGGTATTCCCGATCAATAAAAAAATATGGACCAGCTCTTATACCATTTATACAACGGGACTGGCAGTCATTACGATCGCTACGATGATCTATTTTATTGAAATAAAGGGAAAAACAGGATTCCTGGGCAATTTTTTCGAGGTTTTTGGAAAAAACCCCCTTTTTATCTTCGCATTGAGCGCCTTTTTACCCAAAACTGCGGCGCTTTTTAAAACAGAGGGGGGCATTACCCCCTGGAACTGGCTTTACAGAAAGGTTTTGATCCACACCCCGGGAGTAAAAGAGAACGGGTCGCTGCTGTATGCGCTCTGCGTGATCATTTTTATGTGGGCCATCTGCTACTGGCTGGACAAAAAGAAGATCTATATCAAGGTATAAAGGGGCGCATTCCTAATTGTCGCACTCCCATAAACGCAATGTCATCCTGAGTTTTCAATTTGCGTCGCAAAATCAATGAAGCCATGACAAATCCGCCTGGGGCCATCCGGAACCATGTCGCCTTGAATTTATTTCAGGGTCTATTCCTGTTTCAGGGTCTGTTAAATGGCGGCATGCATAGATGCTGAAATAAATTCAGCATGAACTTGGTATGCTCCGGTCTAAAGTTCCAGGTTCGGATAAAGGCTGATCGTTCACTTCTCCATTAAAGATCCACCCGCATCCCGTTTGACCCCATTGACCCGGGAAGACACAGTAACCAGACAGTCTGCATTTCCTCATCTTCAAGTTCTCAAATCAGGCACCAAAGCCGACAATGAACAGTGATCCCCGAAAGTGCAATATCAATCGGTTATCAATTGATTCTCAAACAAAAAATGCCGCAAGATCTGCCAGGACCGGTAACCCGGTGCCTGTTTTAGCAAACGCATTCCGTTGACAACAAACCGGCTCTGAAAGGGCTCTTTTTCGAAATACGGCCATATCCGTTCAAACTGCCAGGGCAACAGGTTCCGCGCCAGTGAGATCCGCGGCAAAGGATTGAACCGCTCTCCGGTCCATGGCATCCTGACCTGCGCGATCTTATCAATAACCCCGCTCACCCACCCGGTTTCCGCAATCTGTATGCAGATCTCCTTTTCCTCCAGGTGCCCGTATCCCTTTAAATGAATTTTAAACGGCATGGCACCCAACGCGATCCGGTTTAACTGATCGATCACTGCATCTTCCGCTGTATCGTACACAAAAAAACTCGCCAGGTAAACAAAAGGACTGCCTTCGGCGATCGGCGTCCCCGGGAAAAAGGCATCAAGCCGCGTCCTTGCCGCTGCAATCTTACGCTTCGTTGCAGGAGGTGGATCCAGAATTAAACGGTACCCGTTCAAAACATCGCGTTGATAGGTTATAATATCCTGCATAATAGGAACTTATAGTATACGGCAGCAATTCAGGTGCCAGAAATCATCAAACCCGGCGGGCATATAAAAATTTTCCGGGTTTTATATATTCTACCGCAGCGATAGTGCCCGCCTGCAAAACGAAATGCAAACTTTTATGCATTCAGCCCGGCCCATCGGAAAATACATTGGAATCGTTTAAACTTTTCGGATCGCTGCTAACAGGCCGCCCCGATGGGGCCCTATGCTGCTTCGCCGATCCGGGTTACCGGCACAATGCCCTGACAGGACCGGCCCGTAAGAGCCGTCCGCGGGTAAAAAACCGGTCATACGACTTCCGGGAGGCCTTATCAAAAGTCGTTTTAAAACGTACTGTCTTTCTGAACTTCCGCCCGGGCGGGCGATCTTTCAGAATCTATTGACAGATCCTTTTTTTTGATGCAGAAATAAGTTGCCAATGACCAATAAAAGCCTTTTGAATACAGCCCCGACATATTGAAAAAGTTTAAACAACTTTTCATTGTATTTTTGCGGCGAACTAAATCATTTGGGTAGCAAGTATTATGGGCTTTACTAAAATATTAAAAAAAAGACAACACTCTTCGTTTGGACGGGTAACAGGTGCCTCCGGATTTTTTTGGGGATGCCTGGTAATGGTGTTCAGCGTTTCCTGTACGCAAAACAATGTAAAACAGGATGATTCATTAAAAAAATACTTTGATGAAAACCGGCTCACCGGAACCTTTGCCCTGCTGAATAATGGCACCGGCGAATTTACCGTGTACAACCTGGCCCGTTACCGGGATAGCGCCTACCTGCCCGCAAGTACCTTTAAGATTGTTAACGCATTGATCGGTCTTCAAACGGGGGTCATCTCCGGCGACAGCATGATCATTCCCTGGGATGGCGTTCAGCGGCCGGTTGCCGCGTGGAATAAGGATCTGAATATGTACCAGGCCTTCCGCGTTTCTGCCGTTCCTTATTACCAGGAAGTGGCCCGCAGGATCGGTAAAGAAAAAATGCAGTTCTGGCTGGACTCGCTTCATTACGGCGCCGGCAAAAAAGACACCCTCTTTAAGATCCGGTCGGCGATCGATACTTTCTGGCTGGACAATACGGTCAAACTGACCCCGGATGAAAACCTGGGGCTCGTAAAAAAATTATATTTTAATGAGCTGCCCTTTTTTAAACTCTATCAGCAAAAGGTGAAGAACGCGATGCTGTTTGAGGACAACTCCAATTATAAACTGGCTTATAAAACCGGATGGGGCACAACCGAAAAAGGACACCCGCTCGGCTGGATCGTTGGCTGGGTTGAGGAAAACCGCCATCCCTATTTCTTTGTGCTGAACGTTGAATCCTCCGATCCGGGGTATGATATGACCACCGTAAGATTGAAAATGCTAAAGGATATCTTAAAACAACTCGGTTTCTTCGAAGGAAAAATGTAATCCGGCAAAGTTATTGTTCCGTTGACACTGTTGCCGGAAGGTCAGAAGCCGATGTCAACGGAAAATGGCGATAAAAGGAATCATTTACAAAAGGGCGAAATGCCACGCTGAATCCGTTTCAGGGGCTATTGGACGATAACATGAACTTTGAATTTCAATACATCTATTTTATCTGGCTGAGCGCAGGAGTGCTGCTCTTCCTGCTGCTGTTTGCAGCTGTAAAACGATGGAAAAAAAGAACGATCCATAAGATCGGTGAGCCCGCGCTGGTAAAATCAATGATCCGCGGCTACAGCCCCTTCCGGTTCAATCTAAAGTTCTTTCTCCTATGTCTCGCCTTTTTAATGGGCGTATTCTGTACCATGAGCCTGCGCAAGCCGGGAGGCGATGACGGCATCAGGAGAAAAGGGATTGATGTGGTATTTGCCCTGGATCTTAGCAAAAGTATGCTGGCGCAGGATGTAAAACCCAGCCGCCTGTTATTTGCCAAACAATTCATCAGCAAAATGATGGATGCCATGCCCAACAACCGTGTGGGCCTGGTGTGGTTTGCCGGCAAGGCGTATATCCAAATGCCCATCAGCGCAGATCATAGCTCGGCGCAGATGTATGTCAATGACGCCTCCCCGGATGTAGTCCCCGTAAAAGGAACCGTTATCGGCGATGCTCTGGAAGAAAGTCTGAAGTCCTTTGGAGAGCGGGAAGCAAAATTCAAGGCAGTGATCCTTATTTCTGACGGCGAGGATCACGATGAAAAGGCACTGGAACTCTCAAAAGAAATGCAGAAACGGGGCCTGATGGTAAATACGGTCGGTATCGGCTCTCCGGAAGGTACTTTTATCCCCGATGATTCTACGGGAGGCAATAAGCTGGACCCGCAGACAGGTCAGCCGATCATTTCAAAACTCAATCAGAAAGAACTGCAGCAAATAGCCGGCAACACCAACGGTGTTTATGTACACCTGAAAGATATAGATGAAGCGGTCAAAAAAATCAACAATCAACTGGCACAGATCGATAAAAAGGTAACGGGCGATACCAATCTGATGAGTTTCTCCTATTACTTTTGGGTATTTGCCGCGGCGATGATATTGTTCCTGGTGATTGAGCAACTCCTGCCGGAGGGTAAAAAAATAAAAGAATGAAGCATCACCTCATACTCCTGCTAAATTTTATTGCCGTTCCGCTGCTGGCCCAGGATGGAGGGGGTTTTATAAAACAGGGAAACGAGCTTTACAGGGAGGGCCGCATGGACGATGCCGTAAACGCCTACAGCAAGGCTGTCGATGGTCCGCATAAATACGTTGCGTTGCTGAATAAAGGCAACGCCCTGTACCGTTTAAAAAAATACGACGACGCCGTAAAGACCTACCAGCAGGCCGCCGCATCCGGCAACACCGATTCCGGGCTGCGCTCCGCAGCCTTCTATAATGCCGGGGTTGTACACTCCAATCAAAACAAACTGGAAGAAAGTATTGAAGCCTATAAGAACGCGCTGCGCTTAAACAGCAGCGATACAAAAGCACGCGAAAATCTTCAGAAAGCATTGCTGGAAAGGAAAAAACAAAGCGGTGGTGGCGGCGGACAGGATAAAAAAGACGCATCCAAAAAGCCGGAAAAATCCCGGCTGAATCAGCACCAGGCTCAAAACCAGCTGGACAAACTGGAGAATAAAGAAAAAAACACCCAGCAACGTATCTCGGAAGACAAGTCGCAGTACGGAATCAGCAACGAGAAAGACTGGTGATCTTTTTTTGTCTCACGTTTGAGGTTTAAAGTTCCAGGTCAAATCTCTTACCCGAATGCTAAAGGCGGAATGCATGCTCCATGCTTAAAATTTCAATCTGCCAGCTCACAGATTGGATCCGTTTTATTCCCGAAGACCTATTGCCCATTTCCACATTCTCAAATTTCCCCCGCTACCGGACTACCACTGGTTTTGCAAATTTTTCGGCCCCGGCGGACAGCATCTTTTCAAACCCCTGTTGCGTGGCAAAAACCCGATCGGTCATTTCCCAGCCAACATAATAGCGGTACACAACCGGCCGGCCGGGGGCCGGTTTCATATTCAGCGTAAACACGTTGGTCACGTCTGTATTGGATATTGCAACATGATCAAAGGCTTGCAGGTTTTTGGCCGGGGTTAAAATACCCAGGCCAAGCTGATCCTTATTCTCGCTTTGCCGGCCGTAAGTGTACAAGCCTGCTATACCGGACCGGTTTAATTTATGATCCTGTTTGCTGTAAAAATCAATGGTACCCGTTACGAGGGAAGCTTTTTCCGGTAGGTTGCTGAACCATACTTTATTTTCAAAAAAATACTGCCCGCCCCAGATGCTGATCTGCTCTGTAACGGTAACAGGTGGTGCATCCGGAAGGTATCTCCAGTTGCGGTACACCAGCTCAAATATGGAACGTATCGGCCCGCTGGCGACCTGTTTATAGATCAGCTGCTCCACATTGCGCCCGAACCGGATCAATGTGTCCTTTTCATTTACCCTTAGCTTTAATGCCAGGGCTCCTGCTCCCAGCGACCCTCCTACCTTCAGTATATCCATGCCCCAGGCAGACAAGTTGTGGTAACTGGTGCCCGGATTGGCGCCCACATCGTCCAAAACCATATCGGGCACCCGCTTTCCCCAAATATCATTGGCGTTCCTTATATCAAAATACTTACGAAAACCCACCTTATCATTTTCCCAGGCAGGGCCTTCGGTTAAATAAGGCGGCAATTTTTGTTTGGAAAAATCCGTTGGCAGATTATCGTAAGGCATGGTATCCGTGAGCACGTTGGCACCAAAGCCACCATCCGGCAACAGATGCTTTTGCCTTACATAGCTCCGTACCACCGCCTTTATCGCAGCCGGGCGGTCACTTGCTGCGATCGAAAGAATGCGTTTTTGTTTGGGTGCCAGGTTCAGCAGCAATACGGCTTCATCCCATGCCCCGTCCCCATCCAGATCATCAAACTGAACCAGCTGCGGCACTTTTTTATCCGTCACCATCAGATACGGGTGATCGCTTAAAGCCGGCAGTTTGCGTTTCAGCCAGGCTTTTTTCAATACGACCAGCTCATCTTTCCGTTCTATTGAAGACGGGTTGACAATGGTAATGGTTTTTGTTTGCGCAAATACCCCTGCTCCAACAGCAAGGGCTATTGTAAGAAAAAATCCTTTCATCCGTTGACCTGTTTTTATTGAGCCTTTACTGCCTGACGGGCGATCAGCGTCCATTGGTTGCCTGCTTTTGTCCAAACCGTCATTATTTTTAACGTGGTATGGCCCGGTTGTTTATGATCATAGGTATCTGCATCCAGCAGATGGCGCACAATAGCCGTATTGTTTACAAAGTAGATGGACTGATCCGTGATGTTGATCTTTGTAAAATCACTGGCGCCGGTTTTGAACGACTCAAGAAATTCGGCCTTGTTCTGTACTTTTCCGCTGGAATGCCCGTAGGTCAGTTTATCAGCTGCGATCGCGGTCAGCGCCGGTATATCACTGTCCAGCATAGCTTTTGTCAGTTTTTTAACCGCTGTTTCCACCTGCCGGGTATTTTTTCCCTGTGCCCGTAAGCCGGCAACGGGAAAACAGGACAGCAGTAGCAGGAATGCAAAAAATCGTAGACGCATAATAATCACTATTTAGCCAGCAAATATACCCTATAATTGTTCAAAACGGTTGAATCAAATCGAAAGGCTCAGAACATTTTTAAGCTTGTCATCGGTAATGCAGAACCTGGAATTTGCTTTTCCTGTATGGAAACGGAACGACACAAAAAATCCGGGGAATATATGAGCCTGTTTAAAATTCATTCAATGGCTTTATTTGTGCTATCTGCGTTCCAACACCTCAGAAGCTGTTTAAAAACGATCCGGGAGCATCCTTATCGTCACAAAAGGTACCGGCTTTTTATGGCCGCTACTTGGGGCTTCGCTGTAGCCGTCATCTATAAAAAGCGGGGTTCAACGATCATTTTAGCAAAGAGGCATGGCCTCGAAAGATCCGGCAAGAACGGGCTTCTACCCGTTTATAAGTCCAAAGGAGTAACAGAGCGCCATGGGCCCGGGGCATAATGATCCGTGCCCACGGCACTTATGAAATTACGGCTTCGTTAAAGCCGTGCTAAGGCGCGGCTTTAACGACAACAACGCACCGGATGGCGCTTATAAGGAGCATCAAAATTTTGTTTTCAAACCGCTAAGAATGATGAAAAATTAAAAGGCACATAACCCTGGCAGGTGCCCCGGCACTATAATTGCGGCTACCGGTTACATGATGAAGCTTTTTCCCCTGCTCTGTATGACCGTACTGGCTCTGGCTTCCTGTAGTTCTTCAAAAAAGAGCAACAGGTCCAATGTATTGAGCACGCCCCCGGCGCCCGTAAAAGCGGGAACCACACCCGCCGGGGACGAAGCAGACGCCACACCAGCCAAAACAGCCATATCCATGGACCGGCCACTGAACATCGATCGTAAAGAATTCATCAGCTATGCAAAGACATTTTTAGGTACTCCTTATAAATATGGATCTGCGGACCCGGAAAAGGGGTTCGACTGCTCGGGGTTCCTCTACTATATTTTCCGGCATTACAATGTAAAGCCGCCGCGGAGCTCCTACAACTACGAGCATGTGGGCCGGGAGGTAAGCATTCTAAAGGCACAGCCCGGCGACCTGATCCTGTTCCGGGGAGAGAACAGCCGGAGGATCGGGCACATCGGCATCATCACCTCCGCCAATGATGCATTGCAGTTCATTCACGCAGCCGGAACCGGCACCGGTGTGATCATCAGCTCCTTTGCAGGCTATTATAAAAAGCAATTCGTAAAAGTCATCCGGGTACTCCGGTAAAATCCGCTTAGGGAAGAATTATATAAAAAAGCGCCCTGCTATAAACAGGGCGCCACCGTAATATCCGCCAGTATCTTACTACAGATCGATCGATCCCAGCACTTTCTTTGAGAAGCTATTCAATGCTTCTGATTCCCGCATGCCGTTCTTCACCAATTCGTGCACTTCAATAGCTCCGCAAAGATTGGTGATCAGCTCCCCTGCCACATCGATTTCTTCGTCCTTCACATTCATCTCGCAAAATGCTTCCAGCACATCTACCGTAGCCCGCAATTTTTCGGGCGGGGCTGCCTGATACAGTTTTCTAATTATGGGTAATTTCATTGAATAATTCGTTTAAAGATGCAGCCTGGTTGGTCTGCACCTGGTTTAATAACCGGCCGTTCTTAAATGCGGCAAAAGTGGGCAGGTTGTCTACCTTAGCCAGTTTACGCGATTCCGGCAACTTTTCCGCGTCCACGTAAACAAAAGCGACCTGTTCGTTTTCGCCTGCCAGTTTTTTAAATTTAGGTTTCATGATCCGGCAATTACCGCACCATCCGGCGCCATACTGCACCATTACCGTTTCATGGTCTGCAACCAATTGCTGCAGGTTATCTTCACTTAATTCTACGTACATTTTTTTTTATTTAATTCTCACTAAAATAGGCTGCAACTCCCTCCCGGTCCGCATTCATGGCCTTCTTACCCTCTTCCCAGTTAGCCGGGCACACTTCACCATGTTTTTGCACATGGGTATAGGCATCGATCAAACGCAGGTATTCCTGAACATTCCTGCCCAGCGGCATGTCATTTACGCTTTCATGAAACACCTTCCCTTCTTCATCAATCAGGTAAGTTGCCCTGTAACTTACATTCGATCCGCCCAGCTTTACTTCGCCTGTTTCTTCATTTACATCATAATCCGCGTCGAGGATCCCCAACTCGCCGGCCAGGTAGCGGTGTGTATCTGCAAGAATAGGATAGGTAACCCCTTCAATGCCTCCGTTGTCCTTGGGGGTATTCAACCATGCAAAATGCACTTCAGCCGTATCGCAGGAAGCGCCAATGATGAGGGTATTGCGTTTTTCAAACTCCCCCATGGCCTCCTGAAATGCATGTAACTCTGTGGGGCATACGAAGGTGAAATCTTTCGGATACCAGAATAACAATACTTTTTTATTATTTTTTACGGCCTCCTGATACACATCGATCTTTAAAAGATCTCCCATATCGGACATGGCATCAATGGCCACTCCCGGAAATTTTTTCCCTACTAACGACATATGCTTTTATTTTAAAAATTTATGAAATATACTTCTATGCTTTTCAATTGCGGTGCAAAGGTACCACAAAAAGAGGGGCGGTTCAAGTGATAGTTTCTATATGAATATAGATAAAATCTATTTTATGTGATTTATCATAGATATTGAAGATATGCAATCACCTGGTATTATTTGTACGATCCGGGCAGGAACATCCGGTTTTCAGGGTTCGTTCTTCCGGATGCTCTTTGCTGCGCAAAAATCAATGAGGTGATGACAAGCACGTTTTATAAAAACCCAGTATTAATTCTGTTAAAATGTGTACTTGTTTAATGGTTTGAGGCATACGGACCCTGATCTGCGTCGCGGGTTTGTATCAAAAGCATTCGTGGTCCTGCTGTGCCGATATCAACCGGGATCGTTTCAGCATTGAAAGGCCCGGTCTGCCGTATCAGCCTGACATTGCCGCTGAGAAACTGTTTAAAAACGATCCGGGAGCATCCTCATCGCCTCAAGAAGGTGCTGGCTTTTATCGCCTCTACTTAGGGCCTCGCTGTAGCGGCCATCTGTAAAAGCGAGGTTCAGCGATCATTTTAGCAAAAGAGGCATGGCCTCGAAAGATCCGGCAAGAACGGGTTTCAACCCGTTTATACGTCCAAAAGAACAACAGAGCGCCATGGGCCCGGGGCATAATGATCCGTGCCGATGGCACTTATGAAATTACGGCCTCTTTAAAGCCGTGCTTTAGCACGGCTTTAAAGACAACAACGCGCCGGATGGCGCTTATAAGGAGCATCAAAAGTTGTTTTTAAACAGCTTCTCAGAAAAGCATAATGGATCTTCAATGTATTATGAAATCTGTCAGCCGGATGTTCCTTTTACCAATGGGCAACCACAGTTACGCCGCCAACAGCCACATCCCCGATCTTTACATTGATCGTAGCATCCAACGGCAGGAGCAGGTCTACCCGGGAACCGAATTTAATGAACCCCATTTCCCCTGTTTGCTTCACCTGGCTGCCCACCTGGTTGTAGTTCACAATTCTTTTGGCCAGGGCACCGGCAATCTGTTTGGTCAGCACTTCCTTCCCGCTGCTGTGCCGGTACACATTGGAATGCCGTTCATTTTCGGTGGACGATTTCGGGTGCCAGGCCACCAGGTATTTACCCTTATGGTACTGGTCGTACACGATCTCACCGTCTACCGGGTTGCGGTTCACATGCACATTCAGCGGGCTCATAAAAATGGATACCTGTATTCTGCGGTCGTCAAAATATTCATCTGCCTGTACTTCTTCGATCACCACCACCTTGCCGTCGCAAGGCGCAATTACGGCAGTGCTGTCGATCGTATACTTCCGGTCGGGGATACGAAAGAATGAAATGATCAACCCAAACACCACCGCCAAAGCGATCTCCAGGATCCAGAAAATGGCGGGGTATGCATGGTACAGGAAATAGTACAGCACAAAACTTATTATTAAGAACAAAATGGTACTGATGGTGATGGTAGCTTTCCCTTCCCTGTGTAATGTCATTTGCTTTTGTTTAGGCCGCAAAATTACGCAAAACCAGCGGAAGTTTTATAACCGCGTCTGCATCAGGCGCATTCCAGGTTGTCGCACTCCCATAAACGCAATGTCATCCTGAGTTTTCAATTTGCGTTGCAAAATCAATGGAGTCATAACAAATCTGCTTATGGTCATCCGGAACCATGTCACCCTAAATTTATTTCAGGGTCTATTCCTGTTTCAGAATCTGCCTAAATCATGCATAGATGCCGAATAGATGCTGAAACAAGTTGCCAATGACAAGAATAATTTGGTATGTACCCCTGTATCAGGCAGCGCGCATCTATTAAACATTGGGTTCCGATCGCTCATTTAAAGTAAAACAGCATCTACCGTACCTATCCGCATATGCTTCCACAGAGCTGCATCGGATCATTTTAAGCCCGGACGGTTATTCGGGATCTTATGCCACAGGGTGCCGGCATTTTTAAACAAAGCACCGTTTACTTATATTTATAAATCAATACAGGATGAACGTCTTCCGAAGATCAGCCCTTTTCAGAACGAGTTACAGTGTCAACTTCTTCCAGGACGTGTCATTTTCCAGGACGCGTCAATCTGTGACAGTTTTTTTGTACCCATTTTAAAATTGGCACAAAAATCCTGTTACAAACATCCGTAAAGGACCGGACCTGAATCGTCCCGGGGATGATCCGGCACCTATTGATAACCAATGCTTTTGATGCCGTCCGCTGCCGCAGACGGCATCAAAAGCAGCAATTTTGTTCCGCGCTCTTAAAGCACTACTGATCCAGTACCTGGAAGGTGATGGGTTGTCTTTTATAAGCCTTTACGGGGTTCCCGTTCTGAATGGCCGCTTTCCACTTGCCCGATCTCCTGATCACCCGGATGGCTTCCGCTCCCATTCCAAACCCCGGATCCTTTATGATCTTAATATCGCTTACCGTTCCGGTTATATCCACCACAAATTGGACGATCACCTGGTAACTGCCCGGGGCAGCACCGTTGTCGATCGGCGTTTCTCCCCGGAGGTTTGTTGTCAAAAACCGCCCCCAGTCGCCCGGGTAACTGGCCTCTATCTCAACCCTTTCAAAAATCACCGGTTCTTTGTCTTTCGGTCTTACTTCCATTATGCCCTTGCTGTCCGGATCTCCCGGCGGGGGTATGGCCACATTGCCCAGCTTTTCCCCGTCAATATGTTCCAGCCCGATCTTTACATCTACCAGCTCATCCTGTGAAGGCGGCGGTGTTACCACTTTTTCATCCGGGACGATCCTCGGAACCACGAATTTTTCCGTTTCGATCTTTTTGGGTTCCTGTTGCTGCGGCGGCGGTGGCGCCGGCAGCTCTATTTTCTCCGGTTCTTTGATGTTGGTAAGATCGACGACCGTTGTTATAATAGGAACCGGCGCCTGTTTGGATGTTGTGCCTTTCAGCGCCGAGGCGCCCATAAACGTCGCAATGATCAGCCCCGTTGCGCCCAGTGCTTTTAACAGCCGCCGGTTATAAGTGCTGCGCAGTTCGTAAGCCCCATAAGCCTTGTTCCGGCCGTCGAACAGAATGTCCAGGAACGGAGCAGAAAGGATTTTTGTTGTTTCCATAATTTATGTTTTCGTTATTAAAAGAGCATAGCAGTTCCTGTTCCTGAAACAAGCTTCAGAAACCAGGCATTCTTTCTTAAAAATGTGATCAGGGAATGTATTTCAGGTCATCCGCATCCGGTGCTACCAATGCATACCGGGCAATTTTGTTGATCACCATTTCATCCAGTACATGGACCACCGTTCTGTAATCGGCGTTTTTTCCAGGTTTGATCATCACCATCAGCCTGCCTTGCCGGCAGTCGGAAACCGGCCGCTTTTCAGACAGCGCCCTGGCCTCACAGGCCGGGTCCGGGGTATACCGGGCAATCACTTCCTTCTTTTTTTGCATCAGCGCCGCCCGCAACGTCCCCGGCGCTAAAGAGTGCAGGTTCGACCCATCCGGCTTCAGCCGATCTTCATAGCAGGCAACGGCCCCGTTATTGCCGATGAGAATGGTAAAGGAACCGGATGCCGCAACGGGTGCCGGCGGACCGTCCTTGGGCATAAACAGATCCATAGTAGCCGGATCGCTCATGGTGCTGGTGTATATAAAAAAAGTGATCAGCAAAAACCCGAGATCCACCATTGGCGTCATGTCTATTCTCAGACGGGCATGCGCGGAAAGCACGCCCCTATTGCGTTTGCGGCCGATTGGCAATGTGGCCGCCCCGATGCTGTCCATTGTGCTTGTGTTTTCCTATTAGACCGCCCCGTATGACAATTCCATAAAATTCACAGGGGCTTTTTTTGAAAGGCTATCTTTGAATAAAAACGATGAGCCATTATTTTGAAGAGCTTGTTTATGAAAAGCAGGACTACACACAAAAAATAATGCCCAAAGGCGATTATGAAGCCTGCCGCTTCAGCCGTTGTGATTTCTCCGGCGCCGATCTGTCTGTGATCAACTTTATCGATTGTTCTTTTGAAGACTGTAACCTGAGCGGTGCCCACGTGCAAAAAACATCGTTCCGGGATGCGGTATTGAAGCATTGCAAGCTTGTTGGCGTACACTTTGAAGATGCGCACAGTTTTTTATTTTCACCCCGGTTCGAAAACTGCGTGCTCACGCTTAGTTCTTTTTATGGCGTAGTACTGAAGCACACTTCATTTCATCAGTGCCTCATGCAGGAAGTGGACCTTACGGATGCCGATTGCAGCAAGGTCGTATTCGACAACTGCGATTTTTCGGGCGCCCGTTTTGAAAATACCAACCTCGAAAAAGCAGACCTCACCAGCTCGTTCCACTACCTGATCGACCCGGAAAAGAATAATATCCGCAAGGCAATATTCAGCCTGCCGCAGCTTGCAGGCCTGTTGTATCGATATGATATTGTCGTCAAATAATGGCTGTTCCTTTACCGGGCATTCCAATGGTCGCATCAGCCACCGGTTTTCTCACTGCCCGGACCAGGTATTGTTGGCGCGATCCCAGTCAAGCAATTGCTTATCCGGATCAACCGTTACTTCTGTGATCTGTGTGGTGGTGGGCACTTCAAAGGTATACGTACCGCCCCGCTGCCATATTTCTACCGGCAGGTTGTAGACCTGCTGTTTACCATTGCTTTCTTTTACCAGCACCGTTGCCGGCATGGGCATTTGTTCCAGGTTCTCTATTGTAATAGCTGCACCATTTGCAGGCACACTGTTTTTGTATTTGACGCTTTGAACCCCCTGATCGATCCTCCAGTTGTGCAATACCCAACCCCGCCAGAACCAGGAAAGATCCTCCCCGCTTACATTCTCCATAGTACGGAAAAAATCCCAGGGCGTGGGATGCTTGAACGCCCAGCGCCGGATGTATTCCCGGAAAGCAGCATCAAAGCGTTTTTCTCCCAACACTACATTTCTTAACGACTGCAGCATCAGGGAGGGTTTAAAGTAAGCAGCATTTCCGAGATTGGCCTGCTGCACCACATCCGGCCGGGTCAGCAAAACATCGCCCTTATCACTAAAGACCGATTTGATCGTCTCTTCGGCTTTGGGATCATCAAAGTAACTTTGTTTCTTAAATTCACCGTTGTTAAATGCGGCACTGGACAGGCTGTTGATGTAGGTATTGAAACCTTCATCCATCCAGGCATACCGGCGTTCATTGCTGCCCACGATCATGGGAAACCAGGTATGCCCGAATTCGTGATCGGTCACACCCCATAGATCCTTCCCTTTTGATTTATAGCTGCAAAATACGATGCCCGGATACTCCATTCCGCCAACAATGCCGGCTACATTTGTTGCGGCCGGATACGGAAATTCAAACAGCTGCTTCGAATAGAATTCAATAGCACCTTTTACCATTTCGGTGCTGCGCTGCCAGCCATCCGGCCCTGTGCTTTCAACAGGGTAGGCGCTCAGCGCCATCGATCTTCTGCCACCCGGAAGGTCTATCTTAGCACCATCCAGTATAAATGCCCGGGAGGCGCCCCAGGCCACATCCCGGGTATTCTGAATTTTAAACCGCCAGGTGCTGGTTCCTTTTTTTGCGCTGATGCCCCCCTTACCAATTTCTTCCGCGCTCCGGATCACCACTGTTTTATCGCTGAGCTTTGCCGCTGCATAGCGTTTTGCTTCTTCCGGGGTAAAGCATTCCCGCGGATTCAGCAGTTCGCCGGACCCTACCACGATCATATCGGCAGGTGCGGTAACACTAAAATTGATATCACCATATTCCAGGTAAAACTCGCCCTGTCCCAGGTAAGGAAGCACATCCCAGCCCCGGATATCGTCATACACCGCCATGCGCGGGAACCACTGGGCAATTTCATACACCCATCCATTGCTGGTATTCAGCCTTCCCATGCGGTCGCTGCCATATTCGGGGACCACGAACTTATAGTCCAGGGTCAGTTTCAATTTGCCGCCCGATGCTTTCAGCGGGCTGCCCAGCCAAACCTGTGTGCGGGTATCGGTGGTCGTATATTCAGGGGTATATTTTTTTCCATCCTCTTCTACCGTTATGGACCGGATCACATCGCCTTCCGTAAACATCGCATTGGCCCAGCGCCCTCCGGATGCGGTTGTGGTAGCAGTTGCGCGGGAATCTTTACGATAGCTGTTCTGATCCATCTGCAGCCACAGGAACTTCAGTGCATCGGGGCTATTGTTGGTATAAACGATCTCCACCTTTGCCGAAACGGTATGACCGGTGGTATCCAATGTGCTTTCAATCGTGTAATCGGCGCGGTTTTGCCAGTATTTAGGTCCCGGTTCTCCGGAAGCGCTTCTGTATTCATTTCCGGCCGAGGGGTAGAAAAAAGGGGCAAATGCCTCGGTATGATTGTACTTTGACTGAGCTCCAACAGAAACGGATACGATCGCAAAAATGGCCAGCAGACTGCTCTTCTTCATATTTAAACATTTACCGGATGAAAAATTGCAAAATAATCATTCTTTTGCCGTTTGAACCGGTAAAATATGACGGGCTGCAATAAGCGCGTACGGAAGGTTAAAAACCGCCACGCAAATGATGCCTGTTGTTTCCCTGCTACAAAATATGATCGATATGCTGCTTTTTCAGCTGGCAAGCAAAAGGAAGCAGCGTAAGAAAAATGAATAAACGCATTGTTTTAAGCTTTTCAATAAAGACGCCGGGCAATTGCTCCGCTGCAACAGGGCAGCGAAAAATTAACGTTTCTTTTAGGTCTCGTCCCTGCGATGATGACCGGTAAGCTGCGGCTATATCAAAAGCGGGCATTGTCTTGCCGAAGGGGTCCGTCTCAAAAGTTATCTCAGAATGACAACATGCTATAAAGTAACTTTTAATACAATCTCTTTAACGAAGCTGTAATTTCATAAGTGCCATCGGCACGGATGCCTCTTTTGCTAAAATGATCGTTGAACCCCGCTTTTTACAGATGACGGCTGCAGCGAAGCCCAAAGTAGCGGCGATAAAAAGCCCGTACCCTTTTTGTGACGATGAGGATGCTCCCGGATCGTTTCTAAACAGCTTCTTAGAGACGGAAATGCCCGTCCGGCTTACCGGTTCACCAGCTTCATGGCGCCTTCGCTGTACCGGGCGCCTGTATGCGGATATTTTCTGACAAGGGCTTCTATCTGTTCCAGCTCTGCACCGGTCAGCACCAGGTCCACCGCACGGGCATTCTCTTCGAGGTATTTTCTCTTCTTTGTTCCGGGTATCGGGATCAGGTCGGTGCCCTGGGCCAATACCCATGCCAGCGCCAGCTGCGCCGGAGTGCAATCCTTGTTTTTTGCAAGCGCGGCAAACTCCCGTATCAGCTGGTTGTTGTTATCGGCAACATCCTCCTGGTAGCGGGGCAGGGTCTTTCTAAAATCATTGTCTGCCAGTGCCCCCGTGTCCAGGGTATTGGTCACCAGCCCCCTTGCCAGCGGGGAATACGGCACCAGGCTGATGCCCAGCTCACGAACCGTATCAAGGACCGTTCCTTCCACATCCCTTGTCAACAGGGAATATTCACTTTGCAACGCGGCAATCGGATGCACCGCATGCGCTTTGCGGATGGAAGCCGCAGAGGCCTCACTTAAACCCAGGTAACGGACCTTTCCCTGCTTTACCAGGCCCGCCATGGCGCCTACCATTTCTTCCACGGGCACATTGGGATCTATGCGATGCGCATAATACAGATCAATGGTATCGATCTTTAATCGCTGCAAACTCTTATCCACAGCCTGCTGCATCCATTCGGGCCGGCCGTCGAAATAGGTATGTATTCCATTACTGGTTCCGGCCGTATCCTCCTTAAAGCGAAATCCGAATTTGGTGGCAATAAAAACCTTATCCCTGTTGGGCACCAGCACTTTGGAGATCAGTTCTTCATTGACCCCATTGGCATACACATCAGCCGTATCCCAAAAGTTTATGCCCAGATCCAGCGCTTTATGCAAAGTAGCAATGCTTTCTGTATCGTCAACCGGACCATAAGCAAAGCTCATGCCCATACATCCAAGGCCAATGGCCGAGAGGCTTTCTCCTGTTCTTCCTAATTTTCTGTATTTCATGTTTTTGATTTTAGAGGTGCGGAGTGAAATGTTGTTGAGTGAGATGTTTTTAGCGAGCGGTTGCGTCCGGCACCGGAGCAACAAAATCAATACCCCGTTTAAGCCGGTTCCGGTTCCTTTTTGAGCAGCAACTGTAGGACCAGAAAGGCGATGGCCCCCATCATCAGGTAACCATAGCCCAGGCCCTGCTGGGTTTTCGGGTGCAATAATCCTACCACCGTGTAGCTGGCAACAGCCGTGATGATAAAATTGGCACCGCCGCTTAAACCACTGGCGAGGCCCGCCATCTGCGGGAACCGCCCCAGGCAATAGGCAAAATAATTATTAAAAATAAAACCCACACATACGTGGATTAAAAATGCGCATGCCAGCAGTGTATAAAGATTCTGCATCCAGGCTGCACTCAGGATCATCCCCAGGGTAAACAACAGCTGCAGGGCATTGCTCCTTCTGAGCTTTGGCAGGAAGGACTTGCTTAAACTGGCTTTGCCGAGGAAACCGCCACACATCCAGGCCAGGCCCATTACCAGGGCACCATAGCCCGCCACAATTGAGGAGTAGTGCATTTCGTGCTCAATGATGAATGCACCCGCCAGCCCAAAGATCATGGTTGTGCCGTAACAAAGCCCGCAGATCAGCAACCCGTATGCAAACATCCTGCTGCGCATCATGAACCGGTAGTCCTTTATTACAGAGGCCCATTTAAACCTGCGGTACACCGGAACCGTTTCGCCTGAAAAGGCCCATTCCAGTATCAGCATCAACATGCCGTAGATAGCCAGCACATAAAAATTGGCCTGCCAGTTAAAATATTGCTGCAGGTATCCCCCGATAAAGGGCGCTATGACCGGTGCAGACGACCATACGATGGACATCAGGCTCAGGTAGTGTTTCCGCTCTTCGCCCTCATACACATCCACAAAAAAAGCCCGCTTTGCCACAATGATAAAACCGGTGGTGATACCCTGCACGATGCGCATGGCATAGATCCATTCGATCTGCTTTGTAAAGATGATGACAAAATTACTGGCGATAAAAACCGCCAGGGAAACCAGTGTTAAACGAAACCGTCCATAACTGTCGATAAGACTTCCGGTAATAAATTGCGCCAGCCCATAACTTACCAGGAACAAGCTCAGCGTCAGCTGAATGGCGCCTTCCGTCTGGTGCAGGCCCTGTGCCATATGGGGCATGGAGGGAATGTAAATATCCGTTATCAGGCCGGAGAGGGGGATCAGTAAAAATGAGATCAGCGTGGCGGCCTTTTTATTCTTTTCCTGCAGCCGTCTTACACCGGATTGCTGTTGACGGGCGATCATTGATTGTGTCGGGATCATACTATTTTTTTCCACCGCAAAAATAATCACCCCCTTTTTCCGGCAGGTTACGCCAATCAAACCAATACTTACAAAAGTCAAACAATTGATTTTCGTCGGCCCGCAGGGCTCTGCCCTGTTTTTTTCTTATAAAAGTTGGTAAAGTGTGCGGGGTATTCAAATCCGAGGCTATAGGCGATCTCCGAAATATTCCAGTCCGAATGCCGCAAAAGTGCTTCAGCCTCTTTCAGGACCCGGTCTGCTATATGCGTGGATGTGGTTTTGCCGGTCACCTCTTTCACGGAACGGTTGAGATGATTTACGTGTACGGACAATTGCCGGGCATAACTTTGCGGAGTGCGCAATTGCAGCACGAGGTCGGGCGCATCAATGGGAAACTGGCGTTCCAGCAACTCGAGGAAGAGATGGGCGATCCGGGCCCCGGCGTTCACGGGTTTTTCAAATTTATCAGTAGCGCACCATTTCATAGCCTCATGGATGACGAGGTGCAGGTAATTGCGCAGCACACTGAATTTGTGCGCATAGTCGGAATGCATCTCCTGTAGCATCTTCCGGAAGATATTGCTGATCTCTTCCTGCTGCTGCTCGTTTAAGAAATAAACAGGGCGGGCGCCTGCCTTAAACAGGGGCGAATCCTGCAGGCTGAGGATCCGCTCATCGTGCTGTATAAAATCCTCGGTAAACAGACAAAACCACCCTGCCTGTTCTTCCGATTCCGCTTCCCAGGAATAAGGTACCAGGGGATTGGAGAACATCAGGGCCGGACGATCGATATGGATCCACTGGTTGGCATAATACAATTTACCGGTACCGATGATATAAGAAACCTTGTAGTAGTCGCGGCGGGAATAACTGGTATGCGGCGAACAGAATGATCTTGGAAATATATTGAAATGTCCCAGGCCCAGGCCTACATTCTGCAACGATAATTTCGAGGTATTGTGATTGATCCTTTTGTAAAACTCCTCAATGGTTTCCGGCTTTTCCATAATCCAAAGTTACAGAAATCAAACAAATCAAGCCAAAAGGCGTATTGCACAAACAAGGATCCACCCTTCCCGAAACGGCTGATGCAGGAACCAAGGACCCGGACTTCACATTGTGAAGAGCCCGGCAGTATTTTACGGGAACATTTTTTCCGCTACAGCCACGCTCTCCGGTTTACCCACGTCTACCCAGCGGTCGCCGGCATGTTCCATTCCCTTGATGGTATGCGTTTTGGCCAGGTGCAGGTACAGGTCGATGAGCGAAAATTTGCCGGTAAAAGGAATATGATCAAAGACCTCATAATTAAACGCCACTACGCAATCATACGCCCGTTGGCGTGTTGTTGAGGTTGCCCTTGAAATCCGTTCTTCGCCGGTAGCGATATTGCGCCAGCCGCAAAGCGTGTTTTCCGCATCAAATAGCAGGTAGCGGGATGTTTTCCGCTCGCTTACCGCCATTGAGATCAATGCATCGTTCTCCTTATGAAACCGTGTCAGCGCATGGATGTCCAGATCCGTAAGAATATCTGCATTACAGGTAAGAAAGGGCTCGCCGGGGGTCAACAGCGGCCTTGCCTTCAGCAGGCCGCCACCGGTTTCCAGCACGGCATCGGTTTCATCGCTGATCAGCACTTCGCTTCCCCAGCCCCTGCTCTTTTCGATCGCATCAATGATCTGATCCGCAAAATGATGTACGTTTACAATAACCCGGGTAATACCATATTGCTGCAGGTATTCAATATTCCGTTGCAGCAGGCTTCTCCCGTTGATCACCGCCAACGCTTTTGGATGTTGATCGGTCCAGGGTTTGAATCTTGTACCGAGGCCCGCGCAGAAAATGAGCGCCTGGCGGGGCCGGCTGTTTATAGTCAATGGTCCATGGTCCATAGTCATGTTTATTTTAACAATTATACAGGATCCTTTAAACGGATCATCCTCCCTGCTGCGGGTGTATAACATTTTTCTGATATGCCAGGGCGGGAACCGGAGCAGCCCGCCCGCAGCGACGCGTTGCCCCAGGAATCAAAATGTTATGCGATCCGTGCTACTGAGCACTCTATTCTCTTTGTTATATCTTTTGCTTCACTGCCTGTGGCATTCAGTTCCGCGGGTCATTGATCATGAGCTACTGGTGGAGTTCTCCCAATTCTTCGCGTCCTGCACCCAGTGATTCAGCTCCACTTTTACTTTGAACTTATTTTTCAGGTGCCGGGCCAGCGCATCGGCAGCATATACACTGCGGTGCTGGCCCCCGGTGCATCCGAAGCTCACCATCAGGCTGCTGAACCCGCGCTGGATAAAATCAGCTACCGTAATATCCACCACATCAAAAACGCTGTGCAGAAACTCCGGCATCTTTGTTTGCTGCTCCAGGTATTGGATCACCTCCTTATCGCGACCGGTTTTCGTCTTCATGTTCTCGATCCTCCCGGGGTTTAAGATGCCCCGGCAATCAAACACAAAGCCCCCGCCATCCCGATGGCTATCGGGATCATCCGCAACGGGGAGGCCTTTTTTAAAGGAAAAGCTGGATATTTTAACAACCAGCGGAGTTTCCGGCGTTGCCTGTATGGGTGTGAACTGTCCGATGACCTCCCCGGTGATGCATAGCTGCAGCACTTTGTCAAATTCCGGCACTGAAATACCCATTGCACTTTTTTGCAGAAAGGACCGCAGGTTCCTTAATGCCAGCGGAATGCTGGTTAAGAAATGGGCCTTGCGCTCAAATAATCCCCGGAACCCGTAAGCGCCCAGCACCTGCAACAAACGGATCAGCACATAGCCGTTATACTGACTTACAAATGCGGTACGGTTTAACGGCTTATCCAGCAGGGGTTCCAGTGCATCCATATACTCCACGAGCAGCCGCTCCTTCCAACCTTCCGATAAGTTGGCTCTTGCCTGCCACAGCAAAGAAGCCACATCATATTGAGGTGCACCTTTCATCCCCCCCTGGTAATCGATAAAATGCACCGAGCCGTCTTCCATTACCTGGATATTGCGGCTCTGGAAATCGCGCATCATAAAAAATTTATGATCCGTATGGGTCAGGTAGGTACTCAATGCTTCAAAGTCATCGATCAGCGCCTGTTTATCGTAGGGTTTCCTCAGCGCATCCAGGAAATAATATTTAAAATACAGCAGGTCGGCCATGATGGCCTGTTTGCCAAACTCCTTATTGGTAAGACATTTATCATAGTCCAACCCTTTATCGCCCAGCACCTGTACCTGTGCCAGCCCCGCGAGGCTGTTCCGGAAGAGCGTATATACCGCAGCCGCTTCTCCCTGCTCCTCCAAATGGTTGATCAGCGAAACATTGCCATAATCGCTCTGAAGGTAATACATCCGGTCGGCGCTTATTGCCAGGATGTTGGCTACGGGTAACTGCTGTTTCTGAAAATGGTCTGAAAAATAAAAGAAGGATTCATTTTCTTTTATATTGGCGCCATAGGTTCCGATAACCGACTGTTCCTGCTTCCAGATGCGAAAATAGCGACGTTCACTGCCTGCCTGCTGCAGCACGTCGATGGCATCCGGAGCATGACCGCTCCATTGAAGGTACAACCTGGTTATATTGTCTAATTTATCCTGCATGCGGCAAAAATAGGAGGGTTTGGGATTTGTTGTGTCTTTTTCTTATCTGGTCTGCTGCCTACCAGCTTCCGCTGGCACCTCCACCGCCGCTGCTGCCTCCGCCGCCGGAAAAGCTGCTGTGGGAAGACGATGAGGACCAGGAGGATGAACCCGAAGAACTCCAGCCGCTCCTGCTGCCGGAAGTACCCCGCCCGCCGCCTTTGATGCCGGCGACAGCCGCAAAAATAAAAGCCGCGATAAAGGCCAGCACAAACAACGCGACCATCCCGATCACCATAACATCCGGACCAAAAAACATCCCCGTTATCCAGAAGGCGCCGATCAGCGCCATCAGCACCAGGCAGATCATGCGGGCCGCACGGTACCGTACCAGCGCAAAGCCTCCAAAGGCGGGAAAGGGGGCCAGCATGATCAACCCGATCAGCAGGCCCAGGTTCCACCGCAGCAATGCCGCCAGCAGTACGCCTCCCAGTATCAGACAGGCGGCCCTGCCCGGTTTCAGCTTCCGGAGGCCCACCAACACCCCGCTTATTAAGGACAGGAACAATACCCATAAAAGCGCCCTGCCATCTTTTGTCAAATGGGAATTACCGCTGTTGCCGTATTTCAATTCCGCTACCTCCTGATCGGAAACACTCCCGTTGAGCAAGGCCCCGATCGTTGTCACTGCTTCTTTCAGTCCCGCTCCATATTCGTCGTCCTTAAAATAAGGCTTCATTTTTTTGTTGATGATGCCGCCGGCAACAAGATCGGTAATGGTTCCTTCCAATCCATATCCTACCTCTATCCGCATTTTCCGGTCGTTCTTTGCCACCAGGATCAGCACCCCGTCGTTCCGTTCTTTTGAGCCGATCCCGTTCTTCCGGAACAGTTCAGTGGCATAGTCTTCCACAGACAGGGCGCCCGTTGTGGGGATCATCACCACCACAACCTGCCGTCCGGTATGTTGTTCAATTGTGTACAGCTGCTCATTCAGGTCCTTTATATCGGCCGGCGACAGGGTACCGGTCCTGTCGGTGGTCCGTGTGCTGATCTTTAAAACATCCTGTGCCTGTCCCATGGTCAGGAAGAACAGGGCCAGCAGGAATAAACCTGTTTTTCCAACGCCCTTCGGACCATACATTTTTATTTGCATGCAAATATTTTTTTTGACGGTTGCTGTTCCATCCGGTTTGCTGACAATGGACCATCGCATACAGCATGCTAAAGTTAGCTATGAAGCCCCTTTTTAATGCAGGCAGCTTCATTTTTTTTGTACCTTAGCCCTAAAGGTTTTTTATGGCAGTAATACTTCCTGTTGAAGACAAGTATCCACAGTTAGGCAATAATTGTTTTGTGGCGCCCAATGCTACCATCGTCGGAGACGTGGTTGCGGGGGAAGCCTGCAGCTTCTGGTTCAATACCGTGGTACGGGGCGATGTGAATTTTATCCGCATCGGCAACAAGGTAAATGTGCAGGACGGGGTCATCATCCATTGCACCTATCAGAAATGCGGCACCACCATCGGGCACAATGTTTCCATAGGCCACAATGCCATTGTACACGGATGCACCATCCACGACAATGTATTGGTGGGCATGGGTGCCATCATTATGGACAATGCGGTGGTTCACAGTAACACCATTATCGCAGCAGGTGCGGTGGTGCTGGAAAATACCATTTGCAGCCCGGGCAGTATCTATGCCGGCACACCGGCAAAAAAGGTAAAAGATATCTCGCAGGAGCTGCTCAGTGGTGAGATCGACCGGATCGCTAACAATTATGTCCGGTATTCCGGTTGGTTCAAAGATGCCAATGAGGCAGACCTCCATTTCAAAAAAGAGCAATAGATCACCGGCAATAAGCCGCTGAAGATACGGCTATTTCCCGGCATCTCCTCCGGAAGACACCGCGGGAAAAGAAAGTCGGGACATTGAACGGTTTTTGACCGCTTAATAGCCTTTTTGTTCGTCCAGGCTGTCCAGGATATTCAGATAGCTGATATACCGTTTTTCATCGATATCCCCGTCGGCCACGGCCTGCTTCACGGCGCATTTTGGTTCGTTTACATGCATGCAGTTATTATAGCGGCAATCTTTAAGCCGTTCCCGCATTTCGGGGAAATAGTGCGACAGCTCCTCCCGGTCGAGGTTAGTGATCGCCAGTTCCCGGATGCCCGGTGTATCAATGATCCGGCCTCCTCCGGGCAGGTCATACATCGTAGCAAAAGTGGTGGTGTGCATTCCCTTTCCGCTCCAGCCGCTGACATCCTGCGTTTTGATCCCTTCCCCCGGCAGCAGGCTATTGATCAGCGACGACTTTCCCACCCCGCTGTGCCCGCTGATCAGGGTGGTTTTATCCTGGAGCAACCGGTCCAGCTCCTCCAGGCCCTGTTTTTTTTGTACACTGACGGAATCAACCCGGTACCCCAGCGAGCGGTATATTGCGGACAGCTCTTCATAAATGCCCAGCTCCTTCTCCCGGTAAATATCTGTTTTATTGAACAGGAGGATGGCGGGCACATGATACATTTCGCAAACCACAAGAAAACGGTCAATGAATCCCCGGGAGGTGCGCGGCTCTTTCAGGGTAGCGATCAAAACAGACTGATCAAGGTTGGCGGCAATAATATGCTGCTGGTATTTTACACGCGGCGACTGCCGGTTAATATAATTGCTGCGCGGAAAGATCTCGTCAATGACGGCCGTGCCTTCAGCTCCTTCTTCGGTTTCTATATTCACCCAGTCGCCCACCGCAAGAGGGTTTGTGCTCGTAATGTCCTCAATTCTGAAGACACCTTTGATCCGTGCATTCAGAAATTCTCCGGCTTCGCTTTTAACGGTGTACCAACTTCCGGTCGATTTATAGACTAAGGCTTTCAAAGTTTCAGGTTTAAGCCCGCCCGGATGACCCGGTAGGACTGGGTTTAAGGGTCAACATTGACATTGCACCTTAAACGTTGAACTCCAAACAAAAATCATACACTGATCTTAAAATCGCGCAGTGCGTCATTCAGGCTCGTTTTCAGGTCTGTACTTGCCTTGCGTTTTCCGATGATCAATGCGCAATTCACATGATATTCCCCCGCAGGGAATTTTTTTGCATACGATCCGGGGATCACCACGCTCCGTGCCGGAACCCGTCCCTTTCCTTCTATGGGAATGGATCCGCTTACATCGATGATCTTGGTGCTCTGGGTCAGTACTACGTTGGCACCCAGGACCGCTTCTTTTTCAACGATCACGCCTTCCACAACAATGGAGCGGCTTCCGAGAAAGCAGCCGTCTTCAATGATCACCGGGCTTGCCTGCAGCGGTTCCAGCACACCGCCAATGCCCACACCACCGCTCAGGTGCACATTTTTACCGATCTGCGCGCAGCTGCCCACGGTGGCCCAGGTATCCACCATAGTTCCTTCACCTACATATGCCCCAATGTTCACATAGGAGGGCATCAGCACCACATTGGGTGCCAGGTAAGCGCCGTAGCGCGCCACTGCGTGCGGCACGGCACGTACCCCGATATCCTTGTAATTTTTCTTCAGCAGCATTTTATCATAGAACTCAAAGGGCGGCAGATCCCAGGTTTGCATCTTCTGGATACCAAAATACATCAGGATGGCCTGCTTTACCCACTCATTCACTTTCCATTTTTTGCCATCGGGCTCCGCAACACGCAGTTCCCCTTTATCCAATGCCGCAATTACTCCATGAATGGCATCGGTGTACTTACTGTCTTTCAATAAATCCCTGTTGGCCCAGGCCTCGGTAATCAAGTCTTGCATAATCTTTTTTTGTACGGGCAAAGATAGCGTTTTGAGGAACGTTTAAAGTTCCACTTTTAAAGTTTAAGGTCCGCAACCGGTTCCGGCCCCGATGTTGAATCTTCTTTCGAAAGCCCGGGGCTCTCATTCCCACATTCCCAAATTTTCAAATTCTCACATTAAAAATGACGTTCTTTGCATTCATGAATATAGGGTTCGACGCTAAAAGGGCATATCACAACAATACGGGACTCGGTTTTTTCAGCAGGGTATTGATCCGCCTGCTGGCCGGTCATTACCCGGAGCACGCGTATTACCTGTTCAATCCCAAACCCGGAAAATCCTTTCACCCGGAACAACCGAATATTCATGAAATACGGCCATCAAAGGCCTTGCACCGCGTTTTCAGTGCCGCCTGGCGAAGCCGCTGGGTAACCCGCGACCTTGTCCGGATGGGGATCGACCTGTACCACGGGCTGAGCCACGAGATCCCTGCCGGCATCCCCCAAACCGGGATCCCTTCGGTGGTAACCATACACGATCTGTTCCCGGAGATCTATCCGGAGCAGTACAAGCCCATTGATGTAAAGATCTATCGTGCAAAATTGCGTTATGCCTGCCGGCATGCTACCCGCATCATGGCCATCAGCGAAGAAACCAGGGGCCATATCATAAAGACCTATGATATCCCCGCTGAAAAAGTACGGGTGATCTATCAGAGCTGTGCTCCTGCATTTATGGTGATGGAATCCGAAGAAAAAAAGGAAGCCGTGCGGAAAAAATACGCCCTGCCGGAAGCCTTTTTCTTACATGTAGGAACGATCATTGAGCGCAAGAACCTGCTGAATATCTGCAAGGCCATGAACCAGATCCGCAATGAGATCCCCATTCCCCTGGTGGTTGTGGGCAACGACGGCGGGTTCAAAGATAAAGTGGCCGCTTACCTGAAGGAAGTACAATTGGAGGACCGCGTTTACTTTTTATCCGAACAACTGGCCCTGGCCGGAAAACGGCCCTTCGTGGAAACAGAGGACCTGCCGGCTTTGTACCAGCTGGCCACCGCCATGATCTATCCTTCTTATTTTGAAGGGTTCGGGATGCCGATCGTCGAGGCCATGGCCGGTGGAGTGCCCGTGATCACCGCTACCACATCCTGCCTTCCGGAAATTGCAGGCAACGCCGCCTGGCTGGCAGACCCCGACAGTCCGGAAGAAATGGCCAACGGTTTCCGGAAGATCTATACCGATGCGATCTTTGCCGCAACGCTCCGTCAGCAGGGGCTGGAGAACGCAAAACGGTTCCTCCCCGAAGTATATGCAGGCCATGTGATGAAACTTTATCAATCTATTTTATAAGAACAACGATGCACTCTTTTGAACAAGACATAAAAAAAAGTGTTGCCGTGCTCGAAGCCGGGGGCGTGCTCCTTTACCCTACAGATACCGTATGGGGCCTGGGCTGCGATGCCACCGATGCGGACGCCGTTTCAAAGATCTATAACATAAAACAAAGAAGCGACAGCAAAGCCATGATCGTGCTGGTGACCGGAGAGCGGGATGTAATACAATACACCGCATCGGTAGACCTCAGCCTGTTTGATTACCTGGAAACCGCCACGCGGCCTACAACCGTCATTTATGAGCACGGGATCGGGTTTGCGGAAAACCTGACCGCAGCCGACGGAAGTATTGCCATACGCATCTGCAGGGATGAATTCTGCAGGGCCCTGATCAAACGCTTTGGCAAACCCATTGTTTCCACTTCGGCAAATATTTCGGGGGTGCCTGCCCCTGCTCATTTCAGCGCCATCGCGGATGCGATCAAAAAACAGGCGGACTTTGTGGTAGAACACCGGCGCGATGATCAGACACCGCACCTGCCCTCCTCCATCATCCGCTGGAAAGACGGGGAAGTGGAAGTGATCCGGTGAAGATCCTGTCTGATCAAATCTCAAATCCCAAATTACAAATCCCAATTCTCAAACCTGCACTATATTTGCCGGTCAGATGGATATTCAATTAAGCGCCCAGGAGCTGGAAATGATCAATAAAGTAGCCGCTGCCACCCAGGAACTCGGTGTGGAGAGCTATTTGGTGGGAGGATTCGTACGTGACAAGCTCTTAAACCGGCCCACCAGCGACGCGGATATTGTTACCGTAGGAGACGGCATTGAACTGGCAAAAGCAGTGGCCGCCAAATGCATCCCCTTGCCCCAGGTAAACTATTTTAAAAATTTCGGGACCGCGCACATTCACACTGCCGGCTTTGATGTGGAATTTGTGGGCGCACGTAAAGAAAGTTACCAACGCAACAGCCGCAAGCCGCAGGTAAGCCCCGGCACCCTCGAAGACGACCAGAACCGCCGTGATTTTACCATCAATGCCATGGCCATCAGTCTGAACAAAGCAAACTACGGACAATTGGTAGACCCGTTCAACGGCCGGCAGCATCTGCAGGACAAAACGATCATCACGCCGCTGGATCCGGATCAGACATTCAGCGACGACCCGTTGCGCATGATGCGGGCGATCCGCTTTGCCACGCAGCTCAATTTTACCATTGAGGCCGGCACCCTGGCTTCCATCGCAAAGAATAAGGACCGTATCCGGATCATTTCCCAGGAGCGCATTACCGATGAGCTGAATAAAATCATCCTAGCCTCCAGGCCTTCTGCCGGCTTCGACCTGCTTTACAAAACCGGTCTGCTCAAAATCATTTTTCCAAAAATGGTAGACCTGGCCGGCGCGGAATTCAAGGAAGGGATCGGGCATAAAGATAATTTTTACCATACCCTGCAGGTGCTGGACAATATCAGCACCAACACCAACGATCTATGGCTGCGATGGGCTGCTATCCTGCACGATATTGCCAAACCGGCCACCAAACGCTTTGAAGAAGGGGCCGGATGGACCTTTCACGGGCACGAAGTGGTGGGCGGCCGTATGGTTCCCAGGCTTTTTGCCCAAATGAAATTGCCGCAAAATGAAAAAATGCGGCTTGTTAAAAAACTGGTGGAGCTGCACCTGAGGCCGATCAGCCTTTCCAAAGAGGACATTACCGACTCCGCTATCCGGCGGTTGCTCTTTGATGCGGGCGAGGATTTTGAAGCCCTGATGCTGCTTTGTGAGGCAGATATTACCAGTAAAAACAAAAAAAAGGTCCAGCGTTTTTTAGACAATTTCAAGCTGGTACGGGAGCGTTGCAGGGAAGTAGAGGAAAAGGACCAGATCCGGAACTGGCAACCGCCGGTGGATGGACTGGAAATTATGCGGCTGTTTAACCTGACCCCCTCAAAGACCGTCGGCATTTTGAAAGACGCCCTAAAAGACGCCATACTGGACGGGGAAATTCCCAATACAAAAGAAGCCGCGCTGGAGTTCCTGAACAAGAAGGCAAAGGAAACAGGCATTTTGTAAAAACAGGCGGCGGCGATGCCGCTTCGGCGGGTATTCCAGGTCCTGCAGATACGCAAAGCGGGTCAGGTGGTGGTTTGTTTTTGACTGCTACTGCGTTAAATTTTTCGCGAAAGCACTCGGGATGCCTTGTTCCGCTCCAAAATAGCTTCATAATAAGTTCCATCAATAAAATTTAAACAGGCCCTTAGAAGCTGTTAAAAAACAAAGTTTTGATGCTCCTTATAAGCGCCATCCGGCGTGTTGTTGTCTTTAAAGCCGCGCTTTAGCACGGCTTTAAAGAGGCTGTAACTTCATAAGTGCCATGGGCATGGATCATTATGCCCCGAGCCCATGGCTCTCTGTTGCTCTTTTGGACGTATAAACGGGTTAAAACCCGTTCTTGCCGGACCTTTCGAGGCCATGCCTCTTTTGTAAAAACGATCGTTGAACCCCGCTTTTACAGATGGTGGCTACTGCGAAGCCACAAGAGAGGCGATAAAAAGCCGGTACCTTTTGTGATGATAAGGATGCTCCTGGATCGTTTTTAAAAAGATTCTTATTTCTTTAGAAAATAATCGAAAAAGAGATAGGCCACTTCATTGGATGCATCGTTCGGATCGTGTTTAGGCCGGTTTGTCATGGCTACCCGGTTGGCATACCCCAACAGGCGATTTACCTGTACCAGGTGGTTAAGCGCCGTCCATCGTTCCGGAGGGTCCGAAGACCCACCCGATACCAGGAAGGGGCGCGGCGCCATCAGGGCCATCACCTCATGCAGATCATATCCTTCTTTGATCAATTTTGGATAAAGGCCCTTTGCATCCGCTGTATTTCCCTTTTTTCGCCAGGTATCTTTCCAGGGCGGCGGGTAGTAACCCAGGTACCAGGGCTCCCAATAGTTTACCGCGCTGCCTTTGGTTTCATCAAATACCACCCCGGGGTCCGACCATACCGCACAGGCAAATTTATCGAACAGGCAGGATGCAAACAGGGCCCATTTGCCTCCGAATGAATGCCCCATGATCCCGATCCGCCGGTCATCCACATAGGACAATCCTGCCAAAAGATACCAGGCATTCGCGGCAGTATAAGCCAGCATCGACAAGGGTGCTACCGTTGCGTTCTCTAAAGAAGGATAATAAACCGAGTACGTACCCGCTTTTGAGGCCTCAGTGGTACCCAACGACAAGGTAACATAGCCCCTTCTGGCCAGCTGAAGGGCAAAATCACGGTGAGGCTTTCCCGCGCCGATCGCTGTTTCCGGCTCATAAAACGTTGTGATCACAGCTGGTAGTTTTCCCTTGGTACGGGGTACGCACAGGTAGGCAATGGTTTTTTCTGCGGGGGTCCAGCTAAACCGGATCCGGTACTGTATAAACCCTTCCCTTGAGGTGGTATCCAGCACTTCCATCTCCTGCTTTTTTATAAATGGCGGCCAGTGGCCCATCATTTGATTCCATGTGTCTGCTATTTCGGCCCGCCGTTCCTTCCATGCCTTTTTGGTCAAGACCGTATCCCCGTTATAAAACCGCAACAGCGGCCGGTAGGAACCAAGATCATCCTTAAAGGCGGCCGGTGGCGTAAAATACCGGGAAATACGATCCCATACCGCACTCTTTGTTAACCGCTGGCCATTAGCGGTACCCATTAGAACCGCCATTAACAGGCCTGAAAGAAGCAGGTTTTTATTTTTCATACCGGGTCTTTTTGGTTATCGTTATACCGATTGGATATCCGCAACATACCAATTCCATTGGCCTAAACGGCTATCATACTGATAGCGTCAGCATTTGCCATTAACGTATTATCAGATAAAGGCCAGATCTCCGTGTGCACGCCGTTCATCTCTGTAACCAGGCGTATCCAACGGACGCTTCCGGCCGCAGCCCGGCGATAATTCCGGTACCCGTTGTGTGGTTACCGGTGCGCTGCACCTTTCTCCATCTGCTATTTCCGTTTACTCATAAGATCACGCTGCGCTGCAGCTTCCAATAACAGGAATGAGCCTGGCGCGTAGCGATTACCATCGGGACGGCAAGACAAAATAAAGACTTTTGAAACAGCCCTGCTACCCGCTCTTTTTCATGATCCTGCGTTCCTGCACGGCAGCTTCTGTGATGGAATCGCTGTTGTTATTGCCCCAACCCTTTCTTATAAAATTCAGTACGGCAGCCGCTTCCTCATTATTCAGAAATTTAAATGACGGCATCCGGTTGGGATTGTTCTTTGTGTTCTTTCCAAACAAAAACACATCGATCAGCTGCTGTGGCTGATCCAGCAAAGGCGTGGTCCGCAGTGAAGGAAACGTACCCGGACTGCCGGATCCGTCTTCTTTATGACAGCTTGCACAGTACACCCGGTACAGCCCCATGGCATTTTCCCTGCTTACCTTTGTTTCGGGCGCTTTCCCCCGCAGCACTTTGGCAGTAATCCGGTCCACCTTAGTAATACGGATGATCTTATCATCATCTGCCGCAGGTTTACTATAGGGGTTCCAGTCGTGATTGCTTGTAGACAGGTAAATGTCTCCCTCCGGCGATACACAAACAGCCCTCAGCCTGCCATACATTTTATCCAGGTAGATCTTTTCTTTCACAATGGAATGGCCGTCCTTTGAAAGACGGAGCACGCGGAGATTCCGGTCTTTTAGGGACACCAGCAGCAGGCTGTTCCGCCACTCAGGGATCTTTGGATCATTATAAAACGCCATTCCCGAAGGCGCGATGGTAGGCGTCCAGGCCAGTAATGGGGCAATGGCATCGGTGCTGTCTGCAAATGCTTTTTCATCCGTAAGGTCGGCATTCCCTTCAATGACGGACCATCCAAAGTTGCCGTCCTTGCGGATCAGGTTTACTTCATCATCAATTGCATCCCCATGCTCCGATGTGTACAGCCGGGCACTATCTGAAAACGTAAGTCCCTGTATATTCCTGAACCCTTTGGCCCAAACCGGGCTCCCGGGCACCGGGTTGTCTGCCGGAATGCTGCCATCCAGGTTAAAGCGCAGTATCTTTCCCTTAAGATCTGCTGTGTTCTGAGCACTGCCCTGCTGCGCCCCATCGCCGGTTGCCCAATACAGTTTATGATCCGGCGATATTGCTACCCTGCTGCCATAATGCCCCCGGAAACCGGATACGGCAGCAATTATTTTAGGATCAACAAGCGTATCTTTCTGAACCAGGTAGCGTACCAGCTTTAAACCAATGCTATCCTTTATGGCAAACGTGTAGGCTGCAAATAAGTAGGACCGGCCGGTTGCAGGGTCCGGCGCGGAGGCTGCCATACCCAGGAGGCCCGCTGTGGTCTTACCTGCAACATCTGTAATATGAAGCAATAATTTACGCTTTCCGCTGACGGGATCCCACCGGTAAATGCGTCCTTCCTGTTCAGTATACCAGAGCGTATTATCAGGCCCCCACATAAGCTCCCAGGGCACCTTATTATTTGTTGAAACTTCCTGCACGCCCAGAACGGATGAATCCAATACAATATTAAACAGGGGCAGCGGATCGGGCTGTACCTGCCGGCATTGAAAAAGGACACAACTGGTTATCACAGCTACTATTCCTGTTATTATTTTAATACCTGCCGATCTTTTTTTCATTTTTAATCCGGTTCGTATGTTGTAAAATTTTCCTGCAGCCGGCGATCCCTGCGTGTGCGTTGTACCGGTGACCCGGGCTTATCGTTAACAAAACGGGTTCAACAGATCATTATCCATTTAACTTCCAGGGTTCGCGGTACGCATACGACAGCAATTTATTCGCTTCTTCGGAATTCGCAAATCTTTCGTTGACGGCATCCCACTCCAGTCTTTTTTTTGTCTGCATCGCTATCGTACCCAAATGCGCCATTGTTGTGGAACGATGGCCTGTTTCCAGCGTGGCCCATGGCTCTTTACGCGACTTTACACAATCCAGAAAGTTGCGGATCAGGCGGAAGGCGCTGTTCTTATAGCTGCCGTCTGTTAACAACGTGTCGTCCTTACCCAATGCATACTCTTCCGGCTGCATCAATGATTTCCAGGTCTGGAATTGCCCGGGCTGGGCAGGCACCATCTTATAATCATCCTCTCCCGTATATAAGGTTCCTTTTGTGCCCCTGAATTCAAGAAAACCCTGCGGCTCAAATTTGCCGGTACTCGCTTCAAGGATCGTTGCCGTAACTAAAACACCGGATTGAAACTCATAGGTTACATGCATGGTATCCGGGATGGTGCGATCATCATCCAGCACATACTTGCCCCCGTGTGCACTAACGGCCACCGGCGCTTCTTCACCGATCAGCCACCGGATCAGATCCAGGTAATGAATCCCATTGTTCGATAACTGGTTGGCATAATCATCCCACCAGCGGAACATATAAGGGGCAATATTGTACTGATAAGGCCGGTAGGCTCTTGGCCCCAGCCACTGGTTCCAGTCAAAATCCGCAGGCGGGTCTTCAGGCTTCATCTTCCCGATGCCATTCGGGAACATATTGCTTACATGGCTGCAGGTAGCAAACGTTACTTTCCCGATTTTTCCTTCCGGTATCTCTTTGGCCAGCTTTTGAAATGTAGGCGCGCCCCGCCGGTTCAGTCCCACCGTAACCACCTGTTTGCTGTTCTTTCCGGCATTTACCATGGCCCTTCCTTCCTGAATTGTTTTGGATAAAGGCTTTTCGACATACACATCTTTCCCGGCTTTAATGGCCTCTACGGTCTGTAATGCATGCCAGTGATCGGGCGTGGCTATACATACGGCATCAATGCTTTTATCATCCAGCACGTGGCGATAATCGGTAAACTGTTTCACCGGTCCGGGAAAGCGCTCGCCCATCCTGGGGATCTGGCGCGGCATCGCCTTTATATAGCGGGGATCCACCCTGGCATAGCTCCGCGTAGTATACGGTTTGTATACATCGCACAAGGCGGCCACCTCACAGTCCGGCTGCTCCATAAATAAATGTAACAACTGGGTGCCGCGGTTGCCTACACCGATGAAGCCGGTGCGTACCCGGTCATTCGCCCCGATAATTCTTCGCCCGGAATCGATCAATGGCGCGGCGGATGTTGTGGTGCCCATGCCTGACACGGTGAGGCCGGCTAAAGCCAATGAAGATCTTTTGATAAAATTTCTTCTCGTCGGTTGTACTGCCATACAATTATTCTTAGTTGGAATTCATTTAATGTCTTTTTACAAAAGATACCGGACCTGAAACCTGCAGAGCGAACGCATAAATAGTAGGGATGTGATTGTTCAGCAATTTTTCAACTTAAATTGCCGCAGATGCACAGATTTGCCGGCGCGCATTCATTACAGCAAAATTTCAAAAAATCAACCTCCCAATGCGGGATCAGCGGCCCAAAAAAATATGCCGGAACTTTAAACCTTAAACATTGAGCTTTCCCCATCACCATCCCGGGTTTTGTTTCAGATTGTCATTCAATAAAATTTCACTTTCCGGAATGGAGTTCAGGTAGTCCCTGTCCAATTTGAACCCATAGCCCGAAGGCAGGGATTTCTGGAACGGATCCAGGAAGCCCGCCCCATCTACCGGGAAGGGATTTTTTGCAACCTGTGAAGCCTTGAAGCCTTTTGGCCGCGTACCCACGATCAACTCGTCTGCCGCGGCCCAGCGGGCAATATCATTCCACCGGAAACCCTCTGCAGCCAGCTCCACCCTGCGCTCGCGCCGTATCTCGTTGATCACCGGCGACAGATCCGGAAACTCCCAGTTGGGATCCGTGGCAATATCGGATAATACCAGATTGGGCATGCCTACCCGGTCGCGCAGGAGCTTAATGGATTTATTGATATCGGTCTGTATAAGCGTACCCAGTTCGGCCTTCGCTTCTGCATAGTTCAGCAGCACCTCGGCATACCGGTAGATGATGCCGGGCGACTCTTCGTATTGCTGCACATGATAAACCAGGTTGGGGTTGTACCCTTTCTGGATGATGTAGCCGCTGGGGGCATTATAATCGGCGGCCGTATTGAGCTGTGCATAAGCCCCACTCCAGTTTTCCGTACTGCCATTCGCCTGAATTTTCCAGACCTGGTCCGGTGTGGCGATCGTTTGATAAAACCGGGGATCGCGGTTCTCAGCCTCTAATGCGAGCGTGTTGTATCCATGAAACAGCCCGTTGCCGGCAATGGGGCGACCGTCCGTACACAGGTAGGCATCCGCCAGTTGCTTGGTAATGGTGCGGTTGGTAGGTGTCCGCATCCGGTAAAAACGATCATTTGTAAAATCCGCATCTCCCCCTGTTAAGTTATTATCATACTTCCTCCAGAACATCATTTCACTATTGGTGGCATAGTCCATCAGGGCAAACAGGTTTTTGTAATCGGATTGGGGGTTACCGGTACTGTACACGTTGTACACATTTCCATCCATCACCGCTCCGGCCGCTTCGGCTGCCTTTGTAAAATAGGCATCCGGGTTGGCATTCTCCACACCAAAGTCGGTGCCGGCATGGTACTTCTCCCAGGTTCCTTCGTACAGTGCTACACGGCTCTGGATCAGTAACGCGATCCAGCGGTTGATCCGCCCGGCACCCGAGGTTTTATCGGCCGTCAGGTACAGGGCAGCAGAATCCAGTTGATCGATAATAAAGTCGGCCACAGCATTTCGCGGATCCCTTGGGTTCTGCAGCTCGGGCGCGTCAACACTCAGCTCTTTGGTAACGATCTGGATAGCGCCGTAGCTCTGCAGCAATTTAAAATAGATCAACGCCCGGAAGAAATACGCTTCGCCCAGGTATTGCTGGTACTGGTCTATCGTGTATTTTTTTTCCACCCTGTGGTAATTATCGAAGAAGAAATTGATCCGCCGTACATCTGTAAAGCTGATGGTTCCGGAAGTGGTAACGGTTCGTGTACCCTGAAGCCGTTGATTGGGCGTATTGGTCACCTGGTTGTCGCTTTCGTAATCGCTTCCATGATTGGCATATTTGGGGAAATTGCCGGAATTGTAGAAGGTGTTGATGTAGGTACGCATCTGGTCGGGCGTTTCAAAAAACACATCCGATGTGGTGGCATCCAGCGGCCTGCGGTCAAGGAAATTTTTATTACAGGCGCTGAGCAATAAGATTACCGGTACAATTATGATGATGCAATACTTTTTCATGATATTCATAATTAAATATTAGAAAGTAAGATTCAATCCAAATGAAAGTGAGCTGGTTTGCGGATAGATCATGCCCGCTGTCTGGTAGCCCCCGAAGCTCCGGTCCGATGCGATCATTGTTTCCGGGTCAAACGCTTTGGGTACGCTGGTGATCAGCACTAAATTTTCTCCCGAAAAATACACGCGGAGGTTACTGATCTTAAACCTGCGCATCCAATCCGCCGGCAATGTATAACCCAGCTGAACGTTCCGGAGCCTGAGGTAGGAGGCGTTCAGCAGGTAGCGGCTCTGAACCTGGCGGTTCTTGTTCGTTTCCGCCGTAAAATAGGGCTTTGCCAGGTATGCGTCGGTATTGGGGCCCAGGATATTCGTCTCATCAGCCGGGCGCCAATAGTCCAGGTTGGGCGAGTTCTTAAAAACAGCTGACCCGCCCCAGGCGGTGGTCAGTCCCCAGAATACCGGCGAGTCCGTACCCGGGTAATAATCCTGTTTTCCCACGCCCTGCCAGAACATCGAAAAATCAAACTGCCGCCAGTTCACGCCTCCGGTGATACCGATATTGTACCGCGGCTGATTGTTGCCGATCACCACCAGGTCGCCATGATTACCCAGTGTTCGCTGGCCATCGTTAATGACGCCATCACCATTGATATCCTTATACTTCATATCACCCGGGCCCCAGGCATTCCAGTATTTGGATTGGTCCGCCATGGGCTCACCCTCGCTCTGGATCAATCCATCGCTGACAAAGCCCCAGATCTCGCCCACCTCTTTACCGATATACCAGGTATCCACAATCCCTTTATCGTTGCGGTACTGGAGGATTTCCGAACGGTTATCACCGAAGCTCACACTGGCATTATATCCAAACCGGGGCGACAACTGATCCTTCCATGACAACACCAGTTCAAACCCTTTGGTCGACAGCTTTGCATTGTTGGTGCGCGGAACGGCCGCGCCGATCTGGTAAGGCAACGTAGCAGAGGGCCCCACCATATCATCGGTTATCCGTTTGTACCAGTCGAAGGTCAGGTTCAGCCGGTTATTCAAAAACCCGGCATCGACCCCTGCATTAAACGAGGTAATGGTTTCCCAGGTCAGGTCGGCACTGTAAAGCAGGGGAACATCGGCATAGGGCGGCCGCTCCCCGTCAATGATCCAGTTCAGCTGGCTGCCCGTAGGTATGGTGGCCAGGTACCGGTAATTACTTGCATTGTGCCCGCCGCCATCAATGATGTTCTGGTTGCCCAGGGCTCCGTACGAGGCGCGGAGTTTAAGCACATTTACATATTTTTTGACCGGTTCCCAAAAACGCTCTTTGGATATGGCGTATCCGACAGCTCCTGCCGGGAAAAAACCCCAGCGTTTTCCCGGTGCAAACCGCGAAGATCCATTATACCGGGCGCTGAACTCAATGAGGTATTTTTCATCGAAGTTGTAGTTGAGCCGGCCGAAGACGCCCTGTGTGGCCCAATGATAGAGCTGGTCTGTTACCACCCGCTCACCCAATGAGGTACTGATCGAAGGCACATCCAGGTTGATGAGGTTGCCTCCCGATCCGCTCAGCCCGGTATAGTAGCGGTACTCCTGCTCGTAACCGGCCAGCGCTTTCACATAATGCCGGTTCAGTTTTTTTTCATAGGAGGTCGTCCCGTTGATGAGGGTATAGATGTTCTGGGAAAAAGCCGACGCATAACCGGCAACCGGTTTGCCGATATTGCCAAACTGGCCTGTACCCAGTTCAACAGGTACCGGCCGCGGGTTAGACGTGCTCCGGTAGCCCTGGTTGTTGTAATTGTAGGAGAATAAGGTCTTCCAGCCTTTAACGGGCTCCAGTTCACCGCCCAGTGTGATGAAAAAATCATTCGTATAACCATTATCCCGTCCGGTGCCCTGCAGGTACCGTACCAGCGGGCTTTGCACCGTGCCATTGATATTATAAAACGGCATCATGGGGGCAAAGGTCAGCAGCCCGTTAAAGAAGTGCTCGCGCCCGACGGTTGTATAGCCGATGGGGTAATCCGTTTTCCCGGAGGCATACTTTACACTGGAGTTGAATTTGAGCCAGGAGGTTATGGTGGCATTATAGTTCCCGATGAAATTATAGCGTTTATAGCTGTCATTACCCCACTCGTAGAGCCCGTTTTCGTTCACATACCCACCGCCAAGATAGTACTGGTTCCGCTCGTTACCCCCGGATATATTGATATTGTGTTTTTGACTGAAGGAATGATCCCGCATCAGGAGGTGCGGCCAGTCGTTATTGGCGTTCCCGTCCCTGCGGCCGCCAAATAAATTGTCAATCGGTTTATCCGGGTTATACTCATACGGGTAGGAGCCATTTATATAATCCTGGATGCGTTTCATTTGCTCCTCGCTGTATACCGCAGTGGCTTTGGCATTTGCAGCCGCCTGGTTGTATGCCGTAGCCCAGGTGTACGAGTCGACAAAGCTGGGTAACCGGACGGGGCTGCTCCACGACAGGTTGTTGGTGTACTGGATATTGACGCCGCCCGTTCTGCTTCCCTTTTTGGTGGTGATCAGGATCACCCCGAAAGGAGCCCTGGATCCATAAATCGCAGATGCCGAAGCATCTTTCAACACCGAAACGCTTTCGATGGATTCCGGATCTACGTTATTGATATTCATTTCCACCCCATCCACCAGGATCAACGGTGAAGCATTCCCTTCAATGGAGCCCATGCCCCGGATGTTCCAGTTACTGGCCGAGCCCGGCTCGCCGCCCCGCATATTCATCGAAATCGTAAGGTTGGGTGAGGCGCCTTTGATCAGGTCGCCGATATTGTTGGCCGCGCGGTCTTTTAACCGCTCACCGGAAATTACGTCAACGGCACCGGTGAGGTTGCTTTTTTTCTGCGTTCCATACCCTACCACCACCACTTCATCCATGGAACTTTTCGATAATTTCATAACCACATCCACCGTTGCGGATGCGCCGGCCTCCATCCGCACCGTATCCATTCCAACATAGGTAAATACCAGGACCGACCCCGAGCCCGCCTTAATGGAATACCGGCCATCCTTATCCGAAACGGTGTTATCAGCAGTGCCCTCTGCTTTTACCGTAACGCCTTCTAAAGGAGCATTGTTCGCCTCCTGTGTAATGGTACCGGTGATGGTTTTTGTTTGTGCATGCAGCCGGGTAACGGTTGCGCCTGCAAGCAAAAAATAAAGAAGCAGGCTTAAAGACAGCAGGTTTCTTTTTTTCATTTGTAACAAGTTTTTCGTTTAGAATGCGTTCGTGTTTTGTTCTTTCCCAGAAGTAATACGGCCGTCGGTTCATTGTTTGACCGCCCCGCCGCTTAAAAGGTCAGCCCGATTGGAGCAACCGCTCATCCAGCAACCGGGCGCTTTCTTCGTCTAAAAACATGGATACATTTGGGTGCGTTCTTAAAACAGTGGATGGATATAACGGGCTTATGGCCTGGTAAAACGTATTATATACAGCTTCCGCTTTTAAAGCAGCAGGAACCATACAGTACAAAAAAGTCCCTTTCATCAATGCCGGAATGGTGAGCGTTAGCGCCGTTGCCGGCACATCCGTTAAAACCTTAAAACAGCCATCGTTCACCTGCTGCTGCCGGCAAACGCCGTCCAGCGCCACTACTTTTACGGTTTCCGTGTCTTCAAAATCCGCTACCGGAGGGTCATTAAAAGCCAGGTGCCCGTTTTCACCAATACCGAGGCAAACGATATCCGTAGGGTGTGCATTGATCAGTGCGGTATAACGGTCGCATTCGCGCTCCGGATCCGGGGCATTACCGTTCAGATAATGGATCGCCCGCAAGGGCACGCGATCAAACAGCCGGTGTTTCAGAAAATTTCCAAATCCCTGCGGCGCATCCGCCGGCAGTCCCACATACTCATCCATCTGGAAAGCATTGATGCGCGTCCAGTCGATATCCTGCTGCAACAGGGCATCCAGGAACTCGTTCTGAGAGGGTGCTGCTGCAAAAATGATATTCACCGCATCCTGTTGCTGTAACAACCGGCCGGCCTGCAGGGCAACGGCTATTGCAGCTGCCCCGCCCATTGCATGACGTGTGGGATACTTTTTTATATGCACCTTTCTTCTTACCTCATCCATTTCCATTTCTTATTTAATTCATTAAATACGCACTACAGAACCCGCACGGGCACTATGTATGCCGGCAAAACAGTTCTGTTTTTAATATTTTATTTAATCGAAATTTTCCGGAACCAGGATCGTCATCCCGTCCGCGGTTTGTACTTTGTTTTAAATATAGAGGCCCACAGGTCCAAATCCATTCTTATAGAAGGCATCCTCCTCTGCATCGGGGTATTTCATGCAACCATTCCAACGCTTATTTGTAAAAGCGCAATCGCTTTCCCAGGCATCACTCATGTTAAAATTAGACTACCTGTTCTTTAACGCTTAAGCGGATCCCGCAATCCTTGTTTCAAAAAACGCAGAATTTATTTAACGGGGGCAAATTTCTTCTGGTAGTCGGTGGGCGTATGGCCCTTCATCTTCTTAAAGATGCGTGAAAGATTCCTTGAATCATTGAAACCGGATCGAATGGCCAGGTCCAGCAGGGACAATTCCGGCCGGGCCAATAAAAGATCCGCAAAATAGTCGATCCGAAGTTTTAGTATGAACTGGTAAAGAGAGATGTCCATTTCCTTTTTAAACTTGGTTTCAAGACTTCTTCTTGAAAGCGGCACCTTACGTGTGAGCGTTTCGATCGAAATAGGTGTGGTAAAAGAGGTTTCAATATAATGGAGCACTTCCCGGATATATTCATTGGCCACATTATATTTTTCTGTGGATTTCCTTAAATCAAAACGCACCGGGTTCACCACGATATTGCGGGGGGCCGTACGTTCTTCTGTAACCAACTGCTGCAGGACCCGCCCGGTTTCATACCCGCCCTTCTCCACGTCCAACTCTATAGAAGAAATGGGGGGATCCGACAAATTACAGATCAGTTCATCATTATCCACGCCCAGCAGGGAGATGTCTTCCGGAATGGCAATGCTATTGAGCTTACAGGTAAGGGAAACCTGCAGGGCAAAATGATCATCGCAGGCAAAAAGCGCCACAGGCTTTGGAAGCGAAAGCAGCCACTGGTCCAGCTTTTCATGACTGCTACCCCATTCCTCGCCATTCAGGGCCTCGGTTTCAAAATAATAAAAATCCCCTCCATTTATTTCTACCTCCTCCTTATATCCTTCTGCACGTTCCATAGACCAGACCACTCCTTTATTTCCGTAAAATGCAAAGTTGCGGTAACGGCGTTGCAGGAAGAACCGGGCGGCGATCCTGCCGGTACCCCTGTAGTCACCCGTAAGGTTCGAAAAACAGGAACTCCTCCCCTGATAATTCTGTACAATTACAGGAACCTGCAGGCACTTAAGAAAGCTGGTGCCCGCCTCATCTCCCTGTGCAATGATGGCATCGGCTTTCCACTCCCTTGCCCATTTTAATATGCCTTCCTCTCCGTGCAGTGTTTTGTAATACGAGGGCAGCCGGTAAAACAGCCAGGGGCCATGATCTTTGGAATACTGCACCAGGCCCCGCAGCAGGCGTCTGCAGAACTTACTGGAATGGTCTATTAATAATAATACCCTGATCAATTTGCTATAAATAATTTTTTGAGACGGACGGGGAACGATGCAAAAACTTTTCAACAGGAGTCCGGGGCTTGCTTTACAGACTCCGTACCGGTGCGTACGGGCGGGAGCATCAGCACCAAAGCCGTATGAACGACTCCAGCTCCTCCTCCAGTGATTGAGCGGGCATGGAAGCACCGGCGCGGCGGTACCAGTAACCGGCGTTCCATTCATCGCCTTCTACCCGGTGCAGGTAAGCATGCAACCGGTCAAAATCCGGTCGGCCTTCGTGGTCCTGCGCCACCTGGTGTGCCGTTTCCCAATTCCCCTTTGCTGCATGCCAAAGCCCCAGCTGCAGCGGACCCAGGCGGGCTGGCGGCGCCTCCGCGATCAACGACTCCTTAAATTCCTTATACGACATTTCATTTGATTTTGACCGTTCAAAAATACCCGCTTTGCAGCCTTTAGGCAAGCGCAAAACACGGGGATCCGATCCCGCCGAAAATTTGACCCGGAACCGAAGATACCCTAACTTTAGCGTTTTATCCAGACATAAAATATCCACAGTCATTTATGATCATCAAAACGATACGCTCCGTTTACTTCCCGCTTGTTCTTTTCCTGTTGATTGCCGCCTGTGCTTCCAAAACAACAACCGGTCCGGGAAGCGCAGATCTTGTTGTGTGCGGAGACGATAAGGTGTTGCTGCTGAACAGCCGGCAATCGGAAACAACGCCCGCTATTAACTGGCGCTGGCAGGTAAGCGAGGCCCAGGACCTGCCTGCTGCCTACCGGAAATGGATGGTACCCCTGGACGAATGCAAGCCGGCAATGAACCGCTCCAAACTCCTGCTGACCTCATCCGGCGGCGGGGTGCTGCTGCTGGACATCAAAACAAAAAAATCGCTGTTCTACGCCCACGTACCAATGGCGCACTCGGCGGAGATCCTGCCCGGCAACCGGGTGGTGGTAGCACTTTCGACGCATCCCAAAGGCAACAGCATTGAATTATACGACCTGGACAAACCGGAGCAACGGCTATTCAGAGACTCCCTGTACTCCGGCCATGGAGTGGTCTGGAACTCAAAATACAAGCGCCTCTTTGCCTTGGGCTTTGATGAGCTGAGGGCTTATTCGCTAAAAGACTGGGAAGGCCCGGCGCCACAGCTCCGGCTGGAACAAAGCTGGAAAATTCCTTCTGAAGGGGGGCACGACCTGACCGCAGTTGACGACGAAACCATGGTCGTTACTACCCATCACAATGTTTATACTTTTAAGATTGCCACAATGGATTTCGAAGTGTTTGCGCCCCTGAAAGGCCGGGAGAATATTAAGTCCGCCAACTACAACCGCCAAAAGCAGCAGCTCCTGTTTACCCAGGCTGAAGAAAGCTGGTGGACGCATCATATTTATATGCACAACCCGGACAGGACCATTACGATCCCGGATATAAAACTCTATAAGGTCCGCTTTTTCTGAGAAGCTGTTTAAAACCGATCCGGGAGAATCCGTATAACCATTAAAACGTATCAGCTTTTTATCGCCGCTACTTAGAGAATCGCTGTAGCCGTCATCTATAAAAGCGGGGTTCAACGATCATTTTAGCAAAAAGAGCCATGGGCCCGGGGCATAATGATCCGTGCCGATGGCACTTATGAAATTACGGCTTCGTTAAAGCCGTGCTAAAGCGCGGCTTTTGGGTCGGCCCCAATAATGCCCACTCTACAGGAGCTTTCAAATTCTCAAATTATCTGATCGTTGAAAACTGATACCGGACGTTTATATTGCGGCAGGATCGTATTCCGGACAGGCTCCTTTTTGTGTGGCGATAAACGAACCCAGCCGGCAGGCAAAGTCCAACGCTTCTTCAGGACTGCTGTCTTTGCTTAATCGGGATAAAAAACCGGCAAGGAATGCATCGCCGCTGCCTACCGTATCCGCCACATTCACCTTGATGCCCGGATGCTCATAAAAAGCACCTGCTGTATAATAAGCCGCGCCATCCGCGCCCCTTGTAATCATGATATCCCGGATCGAAAACCGTTTTCCCAGCGCTTCGGCCTGCTCCTGCATGGATCCGGTAAATGCATACCAGCCGCTCAGCAGCTCCAGTTCCTGCTCGTTCAGCTTCAGCACCGTGGCCTCGTTCAGCAACGCTTCGATCACCGCTCTTGTAAAATGCGGCGGCCGCAGATTGATGTCCATTATTTTCGTGGTGGCCCGGGACAATAATGTAAACAGGGTGCTGCGCGAGTGCTCGTTACGGGCAGCAAGACTTCCGAAGATGAACAGTTCCGCAGCCGCAACCTTTTCCGGAGCGCCTTCGGCGATATCAATAAAATCCCAGGCCACGGGAAATACAATATCATACTGTACTTCATCATTCCTGCCCGGTGTGGCCAGCACTTTTCCGGTAGGGTGAACGTTATCGGTCTGTATCAGGGAAGTCTTTACACGGTGCTCTTGCAGGAAACGGATCAGCCGGTCGCCATCGGCATCCTTTCCTTTTTTTGACAGCACGCCTGCAGGCATACCCAACTGGTTCAGGTGGTAAGCTACATTCATGGGTGCCCCGCCCGGTTGTGCTCCGCCTGGCAGCACATCCCAAAGAATTTCACCAAAGCAAATAGCTGTATAGGATTGTTCCTTCATAAAAAAATCGCTGTTTTACATTGAAGATGCAAAGTTCATACCAGCGCCCCGATACGGCAATTAATACAGGGCCAGGTTGGAGATCAGCGGGGTCCCTTTTGCACCGGTGATGCGTACCCTGATGGCTGAAGTAACAACCGGGTCGATCTTTAAAATACGTTTGTACCCGATGGTGGTACCGGTGGCAATCTCCTTCCAATTACCACCTTCCTGTGCTTCCACTACAAAGCTGCGTACACGCTGCCCCAGGGCAATGTATTCCTGCAGCAGCACATAGCTGATCTTTTTTGCTGCCGGCAGCCACACTTCTATGTCGGCTGTTGTGATGCCGTCATCGGTTGCCCAGTAGGTGTCCCTGTTTCCGTCGGTGATCTTTGCACCGCTGAATGCGGCTGCGTTGCCACGGGTATTGCTGGCCACTACTTTTGCATGCTTTGCAAGATTATGGCTCAGCCGTTCGTCAAGTAATTTTTTAAACCCTTTCAGGGAAGCCACATCCGTCGGATGAAAAACCCCGTTGCGGTCGGGTGGAATATTCAGCAGCAGGTTGGATCCCCGCCCTACGGAAGTCAGGTAAATGTCAAACAGCTGCTCCGGGGTTTTTACCTTACCATCTTCCGATGCATGATAAAACCATCCGGGACGAATGGAAACATCCACTTCTGCCGGGATCCATTTTGTGCCGTCTTCCGACCCGGTATTCAGCAACGCGGTGATCCCGGCCTTGCCCGCGTACAGCGTGTCCGGGTTAATGCTGTTCCAGTTGGTTTCGCCGGCCATACCCCGCTCATTGCCCACCCAGCGTATATCCGGTCCGGCATCGCTGAAGAACAATACATCCGGCTGCATGCTGCGCACCAGCTTTAAGGTCGCGGGCCAGTCGTAATACGTGGCCCCATTGATCTTCCTTTTTTCTTTTTTTCCTCCATAATAGCCATCGCCTCCGTTGGCTCCATCGAACCACATTTCAAAGATGGGACCATAGTTGGTGAACAACTCTTTCAGCTGGTTCCGGTAATACATGATGTAGGAAGGGCTTCCGTAATCGGCACGGTTCCGGTCCCAGGGCGACAGGTACACGCCGAATTTCAGCCCGGCTTTCCGCGCCGCGTCGCTGGCTTCTTTTACCACATCTCCCTTCCCGTTCTTCCAGGGGCTGTTCTTTACAGAATGTTCGGTGTATTTGCTGGGCCAGAGGGTAAAACCGTCGTGGTGCTTGGTGGTAAGGATCATGGCTTTGAAGCCGGTTTCTTTCAACACAGCCGCCCACTGGCCGGCATCTACTTTCGAAGGGTTAAAGATCTTCGGGTCTTCATCACCAAAACCCCATTCCTTATCCGTGAACGTATTGGTGGTAAAATGGATGAATGCATAGGTTTCCAGCTGGTGCCAGGCTAGCTGGCGGGCAGACGGTATGGGATATACCGGTGCCGGAGGCTTTGTTTGCTGCGCCATGATCCCGGCAGCAAAACCGATACACAAAAATGAACACAATACAATTTTCTTCATATACATTTTTTATTCCGTTGTAAAAGAAAAAGCGAGCGCTGCTGCATTTTTTATGGCCCTCAATTTAGAAGGCACCTGCAGCACTACCTTATTGCCTGAAACCGTCCATTTGACCTTCTCCCCGGTTGCCACAGACCGTACCACTGATCTCTTGCGGGGCAGGCTGCCCTCCCACTCAACAGTCCCGGGCATTGCTCCTTCTTTGATCAAAGTAATCGCATAGTGCTGCTTATTATCTTTCGAACGCGTAAAGTAGGTATTGCCGCTTTTATCCTGTTCCGCCGGTCTGGTGTTGTAGATCGCCGACCCGTTCGCCTTTAGCCATTTGCCAATGTCGTGAAGCCGGGTCACGGCATCCTCCGTGAGCGTACCATCCGGCCGGGGACCCACACCCAGTAACAGGCTGCCCCCCTTGGCAACAATTTCCACCAGCGTGTGGATCACCTGTGATGCGGGCTTCAGCCGGTCGCCGGGCACATATCCCCAGGCACCACCCAGGGTCATACAGCTTTCCCAGGGGTTATCGATCTTATGATCCGGCACCCGTTGCTCCGGTGTCTGATAGTTCTCATAGGGGCCATGCACCGTACGGTCTACCATCAGGATACCGGGTTGCGCTTCCCGGGCCATGGCTGCGATCTTCGGCATATCAATATCCTGCCCTGATTCGGGGATCCGGGCACCCCAGGCACGCACTTCATCTGTGATGGTGGATATCGGACGCACCCAGCCCCCGTCCAGCCAGAGAATGTCCATCCGCCCGTAGTTGTGCATCAGCTCACTGATCTGGTTATAGGTAAAGTCCTTATACTTCTGCCAGCGCCAGGGAAATTTTTTAATATCATAATTCACATTCCTGTCCGGCGTTGCATACATCGGCCACCAGTAGTTCTCATTATGCCAGTCCGGCTTGGAGAAGTACGCCCCGATCATAAATCCCTGTTTCCGGAACGCATCAAATACGTACTTTGCCACATCTGCCTTAGGGTTATTTGCAAAGGGTCCGTTAGTGATCTTAAAATCGGATTGTTTGGTGTCAAACATATTGAAGCCGTCGTGATGCTTGGTGGTAAAGACAAGGTAGCGCATGCCCGCTGCCTTTGCCGCCGCTGCCCATTGATCCGGGTCAAATTTTACCGGGTTAAAATCTTTCTTCAATCCCCAATACCATTGTTTATAGGCCGCATAAGGGATGGTACTGTCCCGGCCGATCCAGTCTTCAGAGCAAATGGACCAGGACTCCACGATACCGGGTACCGCATACAGCCCCCAGTGAATGATCATTCCAAACTTCTGATCCTGCCACTGATCCAGCTTTTGTTTTACCAGTGGGTCGGTTGGCCATTCGTAAAGGGTCGACTGCTGATGCATACCCTGTTCCTGGCCATTGGCAGCGATCATCAGGCAGAGCATGATCGCCAGCCCCGCAGCTTTTTTTATTTTCTTTTTCATATCAGCAATCTTATTGATCATTTGCAGGATATCGTTCATTTATGCTGCCAGCCACTTTTCAATTTGTGCCAGATCCGTTTCCGGCAGCTTTAATTGTAAGGCCCCGGCATTTTCCACAGCCTGCCCGGCATTCCTGGCGCCCGCAAGGGCCGCAGCAACAGCCGGCTGATGCACCGTCCATGCCAGCACCAGTTGTGCCACAGAAGCCCGGTGCCCGGCGGCCATTTCTGCCAGGTGGTCTGTAAGCACGGCAACCTTGTTCATATCAAACTGTTTAAAATAATCGCTCCGGTGATCGTCTTCTGCAAAGCGGGAGGCTGCATTGTATTTTCCGGTGAGCAATCCCCGTTCCATAGGACTGTATGCGATAACGGACAACCCGTTCTCAAGCGCATAGGGCATCACATCTTTTTCTATATTCCGCTTCAGCATGCTGTAAGGCACCTGGTCAGACGCCAGCTTTACGGTTTGCTCCGCCTCCGCCAGTTGCGCGCCGTTGTAATTACATACGCCGATGGCCTTTACCTTCCCCTCCGCCTGCATCTTCTGCATGGCCTCCATTGTTTCGCTGATGGGTGTTGTACTGTCTGGCCAGTGCAGCTGTATCAGGTCGATATAGTCGGTTTGCAGGCGCTTCAGGCTGGCCTCTACTTCCTTAATCGCATTATCATATCCTCCATACCGGTACACTTTTCTTGATACACCCGCAGGATCCCTGCGCTCAAAAGCAAAATCGCCTTTTTCCTGGTCCCATACCATACCGAATTTTGTAAGGATCTGGAGCGTGCTGCGGTCGTACCCTTTGATCGCCTTTCCGACCAGCTCTTCGCTGTAGCCCATTCCGTAGATGGGCGCCGTATCGATCGAGGTGATGCCGTTGTCAATGGACGCTTTGATGGCCGCAAGCGAATCCGCCTCTTCATTACCACCCCACATTGCCCCGCCAATGGCCCAGGCCCCCAGGGTAATAGGCGTTATAGAAACATCTGTTGTACCAATCCTGTTTTTCATGTTCTTTTCAGATCTGTTAAAAAAAAAATTAAAAAAACTGTCCGGGTGAAGGTACAATCATTCTCAGAGAAATAGGATGTAAACAACCGGGAGGATGCATTCTTTTTTCGCTTTTTTGCAGCCTTTTTTAGCGTAATGCGTAGCGGCTTCAAACAGCAGCGACCGTACTGCATGAAAAAACATTTATCTACACAAACGGAAACCCTGCGATCTTCCCGATCGGTAAGAACAGGGATCAGGGCCGGCGGTCCCGGCTTGCCGTTGCTGGTGTTTCTACTTGCAACGCTTCGTTTTTCGCTTAAACTGACGGTTATTGTGCCCTCCGGCGCCACCTCAGGATTCAGAATGTTATGCATCCCCCGGAAATAACCCATAAGAAATGTTGTCTGAAACAGTATCTTCGTTGCGTCAAATAATCACCTTCATTCAAAAAGAATATTCATGCCTAAGTATAAGAGGATTTTGTTGAAACTTTCGGGAGAGTCATTAATGGGAGACAAAAATTTTGGAATGGACTCCGAGGTTATTTCGCAATATGCCCGCGAAATCAAATCCGTAACAGACCTGGGTGTTGAAGTAGCGCTGGTGATTGGGGGCGGAAATATTTACCGGGGAATGAACGAAGCAGAAACCGGTATTGAACGTGCCCATGGCGACTATATGGGCATGCTGGCCACCGTGATCAACGGAATGGCGCTGCAGGCCGGACTGGAAAAGATCGGTCTGTTCACCCGGCTGCAAAGTGCTATAAAAATGGAGCAGATCGCCGAGCCCTATATCCGCCGCCGGGCCATCCGTCACCTGGAAAAAGGACGCGTGGTGATCTTTGGTGCAGGTACCGGAAATCCCTACTTTACTACCGATACGGCGGGCTCACTGCGGGCGATCGAGATCAGCGCGGACGTGATCCTGAAAGGAACCCGCGTAGACGGTGTTTATACCGCCGATCCGGAGAAGGATCCGACCGCTACCAAATACGACGAGGTGACCTACCAGGAATGCCTGACAAAGAACCTCCGCATTATGGACATGACGGCATTTACCCTTTGCATGGAAAACAGCCTGCCCATCATTGTATTTGACATGAACCGGCCGGGAGACCTTAAACGGCTGGTGGAAGGGGAAAAGATCGGTACGCTGATCCATTAGCAGGCGGCCGGTCCCGAGCACCGGATGTCAGCCGCCCCGTATTCATTTACCCGTCGGGGATCCATCTTTACCCCTATATTCATTTATGCGATCATGAACCAGGAAATTGCCGATATCCGGATCAACTATTCAAAAAAAAGCCTGTCGGAAACCGATGTGGCGGCAGACCCCATCAGCCAGTTCAACAGCTGGTGGCAGGAAGCCATAAAAAGCCAGCTTTCAGAAGTAAACGCCATGACACTGGCTACTGCTGATGCCAATGGTATCCCCGATGCGAGGATCGTTTTATTGAAGGGTATTTCCGATAAGGGTTTTGTTTTTTTTACGAACTACCAGAGCCGGAAGGGAAAAGAGCTGGAAGAGAACCCGAATGCCTGCCTGGTCTTTTTCTGGAAGGAGCTGGAGCGGCAGGTACGGGTAACCGGAACGGTTTCCAAAGTTTCAAAAGAAGAGAGCGACCGGTATTTTTACTCACGGCCGGCAGGAAGCCAGATCGGCGCCGTTGCCTCTCCCCAAAGTGCCGTGATCCCCAACCGGGAGTTCCTGGACCAGCAAACCCGAGACCTTACCGACGGCATTGCTTCCGGCCGGAAGATCTTAAGACCCGATCACTGGGGGGGCTACCTGGTAACCCCCACTGCCATTGAATTCTGGCAGGGAAGGCCCAGCCGCCTGCACGATCGTTTGCGTTATACAGCGCAAGAGGATGGCCGATGGAAGATGGAGCGGCTGGCTCCATAGGCGCGTTCGGGGCGCGACGATAATCAACCGGGCACCTCTGACCCTGTTCCGGTAGCGGGGCTGCCACAGGCCGTTTTAGGGTGACGGGGAGATCACTTTAGACCGCTTCCGAGCTTCGCATATGCGTCCAGTTGGTTTTAAGAATTTAATGATCAAAGGCAAAGCTGCTGCGGCTGATTTCCGATCCACCGGAAAAATTCCCGATCTCGTAAACAAAACTCCGGATTAAGAAAAGAAATTGCGGTATTGTAACCGATTTTTGTTTTGATTATGGATACAGATAAAGCTTCCGTGCCCCGCCCAAAGGGAAGCCGGAACGGGAAGAAAGCACCAGGTATTTTAAAGAAATGGGCCTCGCGGCTGCATTTATGGCTGGGAATGATCATCGGCATACTGGTGTTCATCATTTCCATTACCGGCTGCCTGTATGTATTTAAAGATGAGATCGAGAACCAGCTCCGCAAACAGGCCATTTTTCACGGGGAGCCTTCCATCGAAAGCAAAACCATCCTTCCGCTACGGGTGCTGGAAGCAAAAGTTCAGGAGCAATGTCATGAAAAATACAATGTACACTGGGTGGACGTGCCGATGGATAAAAAACGTTCCTACCAGTTCTACTATTACGAAACCGATCCCGGCGCATGGAATTATTTTGATGAATACATCATCTATAAAACCGCTTATGTAAACCCCTTTACCGGAAAAGTGCTGGCCGTTTACGACGAAAAGAACGGCTTTTTCAATATCGTCAAGATCATTCACTGGAGTTTCCTGCTAAACAGCGGCTGGGGGAAATATGTGGTGGGTATTCCCGTTCTTATTTTTCTGGTCATGCTCATCACCGGGATCATTCTCTGGTGGCCCAAAAACAAAAAAGCCCGGAAGCAGCGCTTCTGGTTCCAGTGGAAGAATGTACGCGCCTGGCGCCGGAAAAACTATGACCTCCACAGCATCCTGGGATTCTATGCCTCTTTTATTGCCCTGATCGTTGCCATCACCGGCCTGTTCTATGCATTCACTTTTGTGCAGAATGCCATTTATTTCAGCTTCTCCGGCGGCAAAACCACCATGCCCGACTTTTCGGGTATCGTAACCACGGCGCCGGACAGCCTGCGCAATGAACAGACCCTGGACAAGATCGGCCGGCAGGTAGAAGCCCTGTACCCGACCGCGTTCGGCTACTCCGTAGACCTGGGAAATGAACACCTGGACAGCCACGAACATCCGAATTTTTCTGTGTACGTAAAACAACTGGGGTACTCCTACCACATCATGCACCAGCTGATCTTTGACGAAAACTCCGGTGCGCTTTTAAAAAACTATAATCACAGGGAAAAAAATCTTGGCGAAAAAGCCATTGGGGCCAATTATGACGTGCATGTAGGTGCAATCCTGGGGCTGCCAACAAAGATCATTGCTTTTATTGCCAGCCTGATCTGCGCCTCCCTTCCCGTAACAGGGTTCCTGGTGTGGTATGGCAGAAGGCGGAAAAAGAAAAAGCCCAAACCAATTGTCTGAGCAGATCACTACGGGTCCATAGCCTATAGATCATGGTTCATAGCATGCCTATGATCCACGATCTACAAACCATCGATCCTGCTAAGCCTCTTCTTTTTTCTTTGCGGGGGCTTTTGCCGTTTTAGGATTGGCCGGGCGGCTTTTGCCGAATGAACCCTTAAAGCGTTTTCCTTTTGCTGTTTTTTTATCTCCTCTTCCCATGGTTTAAATTTTTGCAAATGTACGGTTTCCTGGCTTTTGGCCTTACATTTTTATGGAACGCAGCGATCCGGGAAAGCGGAGGCTGCGCGCGCTGATGAAGCGCTGTGTCCTTGCCATTTTACATGGCAGGCCGTTTCGATTTAACCGTAAGGTCATAAAAAATGCCCCGCAATTTGACTTACGGGGCATCCATTCTTTTCAGCAAGCCGTCAGATCTTAGAAGCGAGCTCTTTACCAGCTTTAAAGCGGGCAACTTTTTTCGCTTTAATTTTAATTACAGCGCCGGTTTGAGGGTTGCGGCCGTTACGGGCAGCCCTTTTGGTTACAGAAAATGTTCCAAAGCCTACCAGGGTAACTTTATCGCCTTTCTTCAATGTTTTTGTCACCGCTTCTACAAAAGAATCTAAAGCTGTGTTTGCCTGTGTTTTTGTGATACCGGCGTCTCCGGATATCTTGTCGATCAATTCTGCTTTGTTCATAATAAATTATTTAATGAGTGTTTTTTATAACAAAACAAAATTAGAGGGTTTTTAATCACAGTAGCAAAAAACTTTACAACTTTTTCATTTATTTAATTACCACGAAAACCCGCTCCTGACAAGACTTCCAGCAAAAAAACCTTTCCGGAAACAACAGGCCCTGAATGTACAATTCCTTCCAAACCCTTTACAGAAAGGCGTTTCAGGCTTCCATCGCCTGAAATCCCCACTGAATAAGGCTTTCAGGGAATATACAACTTATTTCAAACATTCCGCCACCCCTCTAAAATGTTATGCACATTCAATTCACAACCTCCAAAGCCGAATCAAAACTATAGCAATCCGTTCCCCAGGTGGTCTTCATTTGCGCGTTCAATGCTGTATAGTGCTCCCCGGCGAACCGTTGGTAATCCGCTGCGGACCGGGCATAAAACTGTACGGCATAGGTAAGATCCCCGTCGTGTTCCTGACCCATTAATTTCAGGATCATTGCATCGTAAAAGCATTCCGTAGCCAGAAATGAGGGGATGTACACTTTTTTTAGCCAGACCAGCCAGCTTTCGTGCACCTCCGAAGTTACTTTAGTGGTAATATTCCATACGTAAGCCGGTTTCATCAGATCTTCAGTTTTAGGTAAACAGGGCAGTGGTCACTATGCTTTACATCCGGGTAGATCTCCGCATCCGCCACCATTTTCTTTAATGCATCGCTAACGGTGATGTAGTCGATACGCCATCCTTTATTGTTCAGCCGTACCGAGGGAAACCGCTGGCTCCACCAGCTGTACCGGTGCGGCACATCCGGGTGCACCATCCGGAACGTATCGTTAAACCCGTTCTTCAGAAACCTGGTCATCCATTCCCGCTCCTCCGGAAGAAACCCTGACGATTTTTTGTTCCCCTTCGGATCGTGAATATCGATCGCTTCGTGCGCAATATTGTAGTCGCCGCAAAGCACCAGCTTCGGATGCGTATTGCGCAAGCCGTCCAGGTAAGTATAAAGCTCATCCAGCCACATATATTTAAATGCCTGCCGCAGATCACCGCTGGTGCCGCTTGGGAAATAGGCATTGATCAGGCGCAGATCCCCGAAATCCAACTGCAGCACCCTCCCCTCCTCATCGCTGGTTTGATGGCCGGTCCCATAAAAAACATTGTCGGGCCTGATCTTTGTAAACACCGCCACACCACTGTAGCCTTTTTTCTGGGCAGAGAACCAGTGATCCTCATACCCAAGTTCCTGCAACAGCCGGGTGTCTATATCTTCCCGGGTTGCTTTTGTTTCCTGCACGCAAATAACATCGGCCGGATCGGTCTTTAACCAATCCAGAAAACCTTTTTTTATTGCCGCACGGATCCCATTGACATTATAGCTTATAATACGCATAGAGTACAGTTGATTAAACAAAACAAAAATAAAAGGATTTCGCTATTAAAAAATTATATATAGATTATATTCGTATCCCTGATAAAAGAGCATATGAACGCAAAGGAAAAGAGCAGGAGGATCAAGCGGATCATTCCGGCAAAAGAGCACGTTTATTTAGACGGACCCAAAAGCAGGACCTATGAACTGGGTTTTGCCTTTCATGTATTGTGGCAATTTTTAAAAGGATTCCGGACCCTCCATTTTGTAGGCCCCTGCATTACCGTTTTCGGATCTGCCCGCTTTAGCGAAGATCATATTTTTTATAAACAGGCGGAAGAATTTGGAAAAAGGATTGCGGAACTCGGCTTCACCACCATGACGGGGGGCGGGCCGGGCATTATGGAGGCCGCAAACAGGGGTGCTTTTGAAAACGGAGGCGAATCCATTGGCTGTAATATTAAGCTGCCCTTTGAGCAGCATTACAACAAGTACCTGACCGCAGCAGTGACTTTCGAGCACTTCTTTGTTCGTAAAGTATTGCTGGTCAAGTACAGTTACGCTTTTATCATCATGCCCGGGGGGTTTGGCACCATGGATGAATTTTTTGAAACCGTAACGCTGATCCAGACCAAGACCATTACACAGTTCCCTATCGTATTGTTTGGAACAGCGTTTTATAAGGAACTGATGCTGGCTATAGAAGGCATGGCAGCTAAAGGGACCATCTCTAAAGAAGACCTGAACCTGGTACTGCTGACGGACGACATGGACGAAGCCATGCACCACATCAGCCAGTACATCACTACAAACTATAAAATAATAAAGAAAAAATGGCGGATGCCCTGGCTGTTTGAAAAACGATAGCGGCTCCTTAATCCGTTACGCCGGAAGGCCCGATACCGTCCTTATAATGCCGTAGCCGGGTGATGTAAAAATACCGCACCACCTGCCCCATCCGGACCTGAGGAATGGTCTCCGTTCCTTCCACCCTATCAAAACTGCGGATCAGCCGGTCCCCGGGCTTCCTGTAATAATTGGACACCGTAATATAGTACGCATCGGCCCCCGCTTTCAACCCGGGGCGCTGCCGGTTGAGCCAGGCAAACTGGTGGATATCCCTTAAAGGGCCAATCGCCATAAAGGGATAATGGTACTTTCCGGAAAGATACCAGTTCATATGGGCGGCAGGAAACCAGTAATCGGAAAGAATAAAAGCAGACGGCTTCATCACTCCACGGGCAATATCCCGGCGATAGACCGCATCAAAATGGCGGGCAAAGGCTTTCCATCCGGTGAAATCCAGCGTCAGGTCGCCCTTTCCTGTTCTTAAAGCCTCCTTCGGATGAAAAGCAACCGGCAAAAAGAATGAAGCCGCCGTAATCAGGAGCACACCGGCAACAGTGAGCGCACCGGCCCATTTTACCACCCGGGGCCACAGTACCTTTTCCCGGTAACGGTGTGCGATATAGACGGCACCAAAAAACGACAATAATACGCAGGACGGTCCCGTCCAATGGGGAAGCACCTCCCGGAACCAGGAAAAGAACCATACAAGCAGCAGCAGGGGAGCGATAAAGCAAAATAACAGCAGCAGCCGTTTCCGCGGCAGCAACCTGTTTTTACAGCAGCAGACCGCTCCGGCAAAACCCAGGATATAGCAAATGGGATTATTATAGGCCATTTCACCCAATACCTCCCGCAAAAAGCGATCTGCGCGCACCGGAAAATGGTGGATGGCAACCCGGTCTGCATGGTACCCGATTCCGGCACCCCCGTTGTTCAGGTTCCAAAACACAATAGGAGCGGCAATAACGGCTGTAACCAGCAGCGACAGATACATGCCCGGTTCTTTAAACCAGGCGCTCCGGCAACAGAGCATATAGCAGCCCAGCCCGGCCCATAATAAGACGCCGCTCACTTTGCTCATAACCGCCAGACCACCCGCCAGGCCAAAAAGCAGCCATAACCCGTGGCGCCGGCGCCGCTCTGTGCAGGCATCCAGGTGCAGCACCAGCAGTATTCCGGACAACCAGAACAATAACAAAGGGGCATCCGGCATGATCATAAACCCGCTGATCATGCTGCCGTAAACCGATGCGGTAAAAAGCAGCGCCGCTATCCAGCCCGTATAAGCATCGCCCAGCTTCCGGCCGATCATAAACATCAGCCATATCTGCATACCACCGATCGCAATAAAGCCCGAACGCAGAAATACCTCGTGCCGCAGCAGCAGGTTTGCCGAAAAACATTTGATGACCAGGGCAGTCAACGGAGGATGATCAAAATAGTTCCACTGCAGCTGTTGTGCGTATGTGAGATAATACACTTCGTCATTCCCCAGCTGTAAAACTGCAGATAACAGCAGCTTACTGAAAACAACACCCGCAATAAGATACCCCACCTTTTTCTGAAAGGGCTTCATAAAGACCATTTAAGCCGGCACACCGTCTCCGCCGGGCAACGTCCTTCTTTTTCTGAGCCAGAAGGGGCATTGTACAAATGCATATACGATAACGGCGGTAGTTCCCCCGATCAGCATTCCGGCAAACACATCCGGCAAAAAATGCTGCCCCAGATAGATCCGCGAGTACCCGGCCATGCAGGCCAGAAAAAAGAGCAGCAACCGGACCCCGAGGTGCCGGATATGCAAACAACACAGCAGCGCCAGCGCAAAGGCAGACGTTGTATGCCCGGATGGAAAACTGTTATAACCTGAATGCGTAACGCCCTCAATAAAATGATGGTAGGTTTCCGTTCCCAATGCCGCCATGGGTCTTGGCAAATGCACTGCTTTTTTTAACAGCTGCGCGATGAGGCCGGAGACCAGGAAGGCCAGCAAGATGCGGAATGCCAGTAAGCGGTTGTTGAGAAAAAAAAGGAATAATACCAGGAAGAGGGAGAATAACCCGTCGCCGATATAGGTATAGACCGTAAAAAAATCATCCAGCGCCTTGCAGTGAAAAAAATTCAGCCAGAAAAAACTATGCTCTTTGCGTATCAGTATGCTGGGGAAGGCCACTCCAATGATAAACAGCAACAGGAAGCCGGCAAATGTCCTGTTCTGATCGATAAGACTCCGGAAGTACTGCATATGCGGGGTATTTGCCGTCAAATCTATCCCTCCAATATTGCCTCTGTATGAATTCCGGAAACTTAACAAATTGGTAAAGCGTTGCCTGCCGCATCGCACCAACTGAATGCGGAAAGCGCACAGGATCTGCACATGGCAACATCCGGGCAGACGCATTTAAATATATACAAGAGCGGTCAGCCCGGCCCTGTGAAACGTATTTTTTGGAGCCTGCGAGGTGCAAAGGCGGTAAGCTGTTATCGATGATATATAAACCCTTCCAGCTTTCCCCAGCTTCCCGGCTATTTTGGAGATGGAATGCGTCTGCCCTGGTTTCCGCACAAAGAAACGGATGGAACTCGCAGTAAAATAGTACCTTTAAACGCCCGATATCTTTTAAAAAAAATTTAGTCTCTATGCGGATCCTTTTCGTGGTTCTCTTCTCAGTTGTCGCTTTCTGTTCCAATGCACAGGAAAAATTTCCGCGGAAATGGGTGCAGTTGTTTAACGGAAAAGACCTTTCCGGATGGACACCCAAGATCACCGGCTATGCCTATGGTGATAATTTCGGGAATACCTTCCGGGTGGTCGATAAAAAGATAACCGTTAACTATGACCATTATAAAACCTTTGATGACCGCTTTGGTCATCTGTTCTATAAAACGCCCTTCTCCTATTACCTGCTGGCTGTTGAATACCGTTTTGTAGGCAAACAAAATACCGGCGCGCCGGGCTGGGCTTACAAGAACAGCGGCGTTATGATCCATTGCCAGCCACCGGCCACCATGGGCAAGGACCAGGATTTTCCTATTTCGATCGAAGTACAATTGCTGGGGGGCGACAGTACGGGAGAAAGAACCACCTGTAATTTATGCACTCCCGGTACCAATGTGGAAATGAACGGAAAGTTGGTCACACAGCATTGCATCAACTCCACATCGAAGACCTTCCGCAATGAAACATGGGTACGCGCAGAAATACTGGTGCTGGGCGATTCGGTGATCAAACATATTGCTAACGGCGATACGGTGCTGGTATATCAGAAACCCCAGGTTGGGGGCGGCAGCGTAACACATTTTGACCCGGCTGCAAAAAAAGATGGCCAGCTGTTGAATTCCGGTTATATATCCCTTCAAAGCGAAGGACACCCGGTAGAATTCAGGAAAGTAGAGATCATCGATCTGAGCCCCTACTATAAAAAAAGATCCGGAGCGGCTAAGAAATAGGTCAGGTTAAATACGCATACGCCGGCAGGCAAATATCCGCATGATGCGCCACCTCTTTATACTTTTATTGTTCCTCATGACGTTGGCCTCCTGCAGCAGGAAGGTTACAGAAACCGGGAAAGCCTCTTATTATGCCGATGTTTTTAAAGGCCGGAAAACCGCGAGTGGTGCAGTTTTCCGTCAAAATAAAAAGACCGCAGCGCACCGGAGCCTGCCCTTTGGTACAAAAGTGAGGGTGCGCAATCTGAAAAACGGCCGGAAAGTGACCGTAAGGATCAATGACCGCGGACCATTTGTGCAGGGACGTATCATTGATCTCAGCAAAAAGCCGGCAAGAAAGATCGGGATGCTCAACGATGGAGTTGTACCGGTAAAAATAACCTACAAAAAAAAGTAGCCGCCGGGCTTATAACTCCGGCGGCATGGGTTTAGAGGATCCGGACAGGCGCATTACCCGGAGCCCGGACGCACAAATACGTACATCTATTTGATAATCAATTATTTGTTTTCAAGAGAGGGATTCGAATGCAGCTTTCGCATATAAAAATAATGCTTATCCCGGGACCTGCTGCATAAAAGTTTTGCGCGGCCATCGGGAAAAAACCACCTTATAAACTTTTCCCGTAGCTATATTTATTTCAGCAATACCATCTCCCATCCAGATAAAAAAACATTTACTCTTTCTTTTTTGCCTAAATTTTGTTTGATTTTTTTTTCTTGACTAAATTTTTAAAATAAGTTTATCTATTTTCGGGAGGATAACGAAAACAGACTGATCATGAAATCAAAAACGATTGCAGAGCGTGAACAACCTCTGCTGCTTTCGGAAAGCAGGAAGAAATATCTTTTTAAGGTACGGCTGCTTCAGTATTTATACGAGGTGAATGCCGCTTCGGTGGGAGAGATCTGTAAAGCGCTTGCCATCAGCACACCTACCACGCTTAAATTACTGGGGGAACTGAACAGGGAGAACTGGATCGAAAAAAGAGGATTTGGAAAGTCGATGGGCGGCAGAAAGCCCGACCTTTTTGGTCTCAGACCCGGGTCGCTGTACACACTCTGCATTGACATTGAACTGTTCAGCATAAAGATGGTGATCATGGACAATGCCCATATTGAAAGCACGCCCATTGTTACCACGGCACATACCTTGTCCAAAGACCGCCAGGAAATAGACCAGGTACACCAGATGGCGGTTGCGCTGCTGGAGCAATCGGGTATTGACAAAAGCCGCCTCATCGGCGTAAGCATCGGAATGCCGGGGCTGGTAGACTCCTTTAAAGGCGAGAACTACAGCTACCTTACCAGCGATGCGCCGGGAAAAACCCTGCAGCGCTCTTTTGAAGAAAAATTCAACCTCCCTGTGGTACTGCAGAACGATGTAAAAGGAACGGCATTGGCCGAGCTGCGGCACGGACAGGCCTTGGGAAAGAAGAATGCGCTCGTATTGCTGATGGACTGGGGCGTAGGACTGGGCATTATTATGGACGGAAGGGTGCGGCAGGGCGCTTCGGGCTTCTCCGGGGAGATGGGTCATATCCCTTTTATTGATAACGGCGATCTCTGTTACTGCGGCAAGCATGGCTGCCTGGAAACGGTTGCATCGGGCCTTGCCCTGGCCAAAATGGCCAAAGAAGGCATCCTCTCCGGCAAGAACTCCATACTGGCGGAACTATCGGAAAAAGAGATCGATAATATAGAGGCGGAAGTGGTCATAAAGGCCGCCAACCGGGGCGACCAGTATGCGATCAAATTGCTGTCCAATATCGGCACGAATATGGGCAAGGGTATTTCCACCCTCATCCAGCTGTTTAACCCGGAGCTGATCGTGCTTGGTGGCAAGATCGCAGAAGCCAGGCAGTACATCACTTTACCCATGCAACAAGCCATCAACACTTATTGCATGACACAGATCCGTGAAAAGGCCTCGATCGTGTCTTCGGAACTGGGAAAGAACGGGCGCCTGCTGGGATATGCTACCGCCTCTTTTGATCACTACTTTGATTCTTTGCTGAAGGAGCTGGAAGGATAATCTCAAGAGCCTGTTTTATAGTTAAAATGATCTGTACCGATCCCACAGCCGGGGCAGGCTGATGCCCATATAAAATTCCGGAATCCATGCCCGGGAAGTGGTGCGCCGTTATTCCAGTACCGGCCGTAACCAGCGCCGCAGGTCATCCTCCGGCATTTCTTTCCGCTGTACATAATCCAGGAATTGGTCTTCCTGAATTTTGCCCACGCCGAAATATTTACTTTCCGGGTGGCTGAAATACCAGCCGCAAACGGAAGAAGCCGGATACATCGCCAGCGCTTCCGTCAGGTGAATGCCTGTTTGCGCTTCCCCGCCCAGCAGCTGGAACAACTTATACTTTTCAGTATGATCCGGGCAGGCCGGGTAACCGGGCGCCGGGCGAATACCCTGGTATTTTTCCTGGATCAGTTCTTCGTTGGAAAGGGTTTCCTCTTTTACGTACCCCCACAATTCCTTCCGCACCTTTTCATGCAGCAACTCTGCAAAGGCTTCCGCAAACCGGTCCGACAGCGCCTGCAGGTTGATCTTATTGTAGTCGTCATTCTGGGCGATGAACCGTTCCAGGTGTGGCTCAATGCCATGAATGGTTACGGAAAAAGCACCCATAAAATCGCCCCCCTGTCCCCCGGAGGGGGTACTTAGATTGTTATCTGCCGCTATTTCGCTGCTGCGCGGGGATGGGCATATAAAATCCGCCAGGCTCAGATTGGGCTGGCCGGCGGCTTTTTTTATCTGCTGCCGCAGGAACTGCAGGGGTATGGTTTCCGTTTCACTCTTATGCACCAGCACCGTATCACCGGCGGTCTTATGCACCGGCCAGAACCCGGCGGTTCCCTGTGCGGTCAGCCACTTTTCTGCAATGATCTGGTCCAGCATTTTATTGGCATCATGATACAGTTTTGTGGCCTCCTTTCCAATTACAGGATCTTCCAGGATCTGCGGGAATTTACCGTGCAGCTCCCAGGAGATAAAGAACGGCTGCCAATCGATATACTTACGGATTTCGGACAGATCATAGTTCTCAAATGTGCGCACACCTGTAAAAGAAGGCTGCACCGGTTCAAACCCCGTCCAGTCAATGGCGGCCTTATTTTGCTGCGCGTTTTCAAATGACAGGAACTCCTTCACCTTTTTCTTGCTGGCAAAATCCGCTGCCAGCTTGGTATATTCCGCCTTAATGTTTTCCAGGAACTGCGGCTTCTGCTCCGGGTTTAACAGGGAGCCCGCCACGGTCACACTGCGGGAGGCGTCCAGCACATGCACGACCCCTTTATCAAACTGTGGTGCGATCTTTACAGCGGTATGCATGCGCGATGTAGTAGCACCGCCGATCAGCAGCGGCTGTGGCATATTCCGGCGCTGCATTTCATGCGCCACGTTCACCATTTCATCGAGGGAAGGCGTTATCAGGCCGCTGAGGCCAATGATATCTGCCTTTTCTTTCTCCGCGGTGTCCAGTATTTTATCCGTGGGCACCATTACGCCCAGATCAATGATCTTATACCCGTTGCAGGCCAGCACCACCCCTACGATATTCTTGCCGATATCATGCACGTCTCCTTTTACGGTGGCCAGCAAAATGGTGGGGGCTGCCTCCTCGTCAATGTCCGGGTTCGCCAGCTTTTCTTCTTCAATGAACGGCGTCAGCCAGGCCACGCTTTTCTTCATCACCCGGGCACTTTTTACCACCTGGGGCAGGAACATTTTGCCCGCCCCAAACAGGTCTCCCACCACATCCATGCCGGCCATCAGCGGACCTTCGATCACCTCCAGCGGGCGTGGGTATTTTAAACGCGCTTCCTCTGTATCGCCATCGATATAATCCGTGATACCATTTACCAGTGCGTGTTTCAGCCGTTCTTCCACTGAAGTGCTCCGCCAGGCCAGGTCTTTTTTCTCTGTTTTTCCGGATGCTTTTACGGTTTCTGCAAAAGCCAGCAGCTTTTCGGTAGCTTCATTATTTTCATTGTTCCGGTTGAGGATCACATCTTCACACAACTGGCGCAATTGTGGCTCGATCTCGTCGTACACCGCCAGCTGTCCGGCATTCACAATGCCCATATTCATCCCCGCCTTTATGGCATAGTACAGGAATACCGCGTGCATGGCTTCGCGTACCGGCTCATTTCCCCTGAAGGAGAAGGAAAGGTTGCTTACGCCACCGCTGATGCTTACGGCCGGCATCCGCTGCTTGATCTCTTTTACCGCCTCAATAAAATCCACACCATAGTTATTGTGCTCCTCCAGCCCCGTAGCGATCGCAAAAATATTGGGATCGAAGATAATGTCCTGGGGAAGGATCCCCACTTTTTCCGTAAGGATCTTATAGGCGCGGTGACAGATCTCTACCTTCCGCTCTTGGGTATCGGCCTGTCCCTGCTCATCAAAGGCCATTACCACCACAGCAGCACCAAAACTCTTACAAATGACCGCCTGTTCTATAAACTTCTCTTCTCCTTCCTTCATGGAAATCGAGTTCACGATACACTTCCCCTGCACACATTTAAGCCCGGCCCGGATGATCTCAAATTTCGAAGAATCGATCATTACCGGCACTTTTGCAATATCCGGTTCGCTTTGCACCAGGTTGATAAAAGTGGTCATTGCCTGCACACCGTCCAGCAGGGCATCATCCATATTGATGTCGATGACCTGTGCCCCGTTCTCTACCTGTTGCCGCGCCACACTCAGCGCTTCCTCATATTTATTGTCCCGTATCAGGCGTGCAAACTTCTTGGAGCCGGTAACATTGGTGCGCTCTCCAACATTTATAAAGTTAGATTCCGGCCGTACCACCAACGGTTCCAGTCCTGAAAGACTTAAATAAGCATGGATCTTTGTAATTTCTGACATGAACATTCATTTGGACCACAAAGGCTCAAGGCTCAAAGTGGTGCTAAGATTTTATAATATCATTTGTCCGTTCTGCACGAGCCTTTAGCTGTATTCCACTACCGGCAGCGCTCTTGGAGTCACTCCGTTCACCGCTTTGGCTATTGCCGCTATATGCTCCGGTGTGGTACCGCAGCATCCGCCTACAATGTTTACATAGCCCTCCTTTGCCCAATCTTCAAGGAACCCCGCTGTTTGTTCGGGCAGCTCATCATACTCACCCATTGCGTTGGGCAGGCCGGCATTGGGGTAGGCAGACACATAGCAACCGGCTAAATGCGCCAGTTCACTCACATGAGGCCGCATCTCCTTTGCGCCCAGGGCACAGTTCAGTCCAACACTCAGCGGGCTGGCATGCGCTACCGAAATGTAAAAGGCTTCCAGGGTTTGCCCGCTCAGGGTCCTGCCCGAGGCGTCGGTGATGGTACCGCTGATCATAACGGGTGCACCGTCGCTCCCGTTCCCGAACCGTTCTCCCTTTTCGGGGTAATCGCGGAAGAATTGCTTTGCAGCAAAGATGGCGGCCTTGGCATTGAGCGTATCAAAAATGGTCTCGATCAGTAACACATCCACCCCACCATCTACCAGTCCGCGGATCTGCTCAATATAGGCATTTACCACGTCATCGAAGGTTACCGCACGGTAACCGGGATTATTGACATCCGGGGACAGGGAAAGCGTTTTATTCAGCGGGCCGATGGCGCCGGCAATGAATTTTGGACCCGTTCCGGGGTTTTCCGCAACGAAGGCTTCAATAGCCTCGCGGGCGCATTTTACCGACGCCACGTTCAGCTCATAGGCCAGGGATTGCATGTCATAATCGGCCTGCGCGATGGAAGTAGAGCTGAAGGTATTGGTTTCGATGATATCCGATCCGGCAGCCAGGTATTCTTTATGGATCCCTTTGATGATGTCCGGGCGTGTAATGCTCAGCAGGTCGTTATTGCCCTTTACATCGGTATGCCAGTCTTTAAACCGTTCCCCGCGATAATCCGCTTCCGTTAATTTGTGTCGCTGGATCATGGTGCCCATAGCGCCGTCCAATACCAGTATCCGCTGTTGTAACAGTTTCTTTATTTTGCTCATGGTACAAAATTTTAACGCGTGTAATTAAAAATTACCGGGATCTGTAACTAAAAATAAACGTGGGAAATCTTTGGTGGGAATTCTAACGTTTATTAGTTCAGATTTTTAAACAGGCTGAACAATAAACAAATCCGCCTGCGGGTGCAAAGGTAGGTATTTTCGGGATATGAGATCTGAGAATCGAGAATTGAGATACTGAGCGGGACTTTAGGTCTTCAGCTGTCATCCCCGGTTCCGGAGCGAACCTTAAACCTGAAACTTCAAACCCTCCCGGCTACCGGCTCATGTATTTTTCTACCGGTAACCGGTTCTGTAAGCTGCGGCCAAGCGTTAATTCATCCGCGTACTCCAGCTCGCCGCCAAATGCAATTCCCCGCGCAATGGTGGTGATCCGTACCGGTTTGCCCTGCAGCTTCTTTTGGATATAGTAAATCGTGGTATCGCCCTGGATGGTAGGGTTGAGCGCAAAAATGAGCTCTTCGGTCCTTTCGTGCTCCACCCGGTGCAGCAGGGAGCCGATGTTCAGCTGATCGGGGCCCACCCCATCCAACGGGGAAATAACCCCGCCCAATACATGATAGGTACCATTATACTGCTGGGTGGTTTCAATCGCAATCACATCCCGGATCGTTTCTACAACACAAATGGTATGCTGCTGCCGGTGTGAGTTGGAGCAAACGGCACAAAAATCGCCATCAGCCACGTTGAAGCACCGTTTGCAAAAACAGATCTCTTTTCGCATGCGGTCGATGGTTTCACTGAACCGGCTGACCACCCCCGGCTCCTGGCGTAACAAATGCAATACCAGCCGCAGTGCCGTTTTTTTGCCAATGCCCGGGAGCTTTGCAAACTCATTTACCGCTGATTCCAATAAACCGGAAGAAAACTGCATCCTGCAAAGATAAAAAAAGAGCGGCTGTATCAAAAGTTTTACAGCATGCGATCACTTTGCGGCTGTAGATAAGGCATCTGTTTTTTGATGCCGGCCGCTCCGTGGCAAACGGAAGGGCAATAAGGGCCGGGATACCGCCGCTGTTCACCGGACCCCGGGAGCAGAAACACGAACAACCGTTAGCAAGAGTTGGTTAGCGGGATAAAAATTTACAGATATTAACAATCACAAAGCACCAGGGAAAGTTTCATTTTCCGCAAAAGCAATTATGTTTGCAATTCATATGCAAGTAAAGAGTCTCGCTGGTTTGTTTTTTGCTGCTGCAGCCGTCATCCTGCTTATTTATTCCGGTGGCGGGTGTGCCAATGTTATTGCCCCCAGTGGTGGTCCCAGGGATTCCCTGCCGCCCCAGATCGTGCGGGCAGATCCCCCGAATGAAACCAAACACTTTGACCGGCAAAAGATCACCTTTTATTTTAATGAGTACGTGGATCTGAACGATGTGTATCAAAACCTGGTCGTATCCCCGCTTCCAAAAAATATACCGCAGGTGGACCGCAAATTAAAAACGGTTACGGTACGGTTAAAGGACAGTCTTAAAGAAAACACCACCTACGTGCTCAATTTTACCAACGTGATCAAAGACATCACCGAGGGCAATAAAGCCAAGGATATGCTTTACGTGGTAAGCACCGGGGACTATTTTGATTCGCTTCAGCTAAGCGGCAATGTAAAAATGGCCCAGACCGTAAAGCCGGACTCTACATTAACCGTAATGTTGCACTCCAACCTGGAAGACAGTGCCGTTTTTAAGCAGAACCCGGATTATATTGCCAAACTGGATAGTTCCGGCAACTTTTTGTTTCGTTACCTGAGGCCCGGTACCTACCGGCTTTATGCATTAAAAAGCGAGGGTGGCATGTATATGTACACCAGTAAGCAGCAGGTCTTTGCATTTGCAGATTCCGCTATTGTTGTAGGCACCGTTCCGCCGCCGCCCGTCCGGCTATATGCATATGCCGAGGAAGAAGCCGAGAAGCAGGCCGGCGCCGGCACTGAGACAGAGCCGGATAAAAAAGAGAAGCGCCTGAAGTTTCAGACCAATCTGCAGGCACAGCAACAGGACCTGCTGGCACCGCTGCAGTTTGTTTTTCCTTCCGCTTTAAAGGATTTTGCTCCTGAAAAAATGGTACTGACCACTGACAGCACTTATACCCCCGTTACAGGGTATAAATTTACGCTTGACAGCACCCGGAGAATCCTTACGATGAATATCCAGTGGAAGGAAGGCACTCCTTATAACCTGATCCTGTCAAAGGATTTCGCTTCAGACAGCCTGGACCGCGGGTTACTGAAGCCCGACACGCTGAAGTTCATTACCAGATCGCGTAAAGATTACGGGCAGGCGCGGATCACGTTCAATAACCTTGACACATCCGTTCACCCGGTATTGCTCGTTTCCCAGGGCAGCACACTGAAAAACGCATTTCCACTGTACACGCTGAATGGCAATATCCTGGAAATTGATCTTTATACACCCGGGGATTATGATTTGCAGGTGCTGTTTGACAAGAACCGGAATGGAAAATGGGATCCCGGTTCGTTTGATAAACATATTCAGCCGGAGATCATCGTACCGCTCGACCGGAAGCTTAATTTTAAGGCAAACTGGCTGCTGGAACCCGAGATCAACCTGAAGCCGCCGCCGAAATAGTTTCTTGTTCCATGTCTGAAGTTTGAGGTTCCCGGTCAGGTCCGGCTGATACCAGATACCGGTCCCCGGCATTTTCCATGGATCAGCTATTCCCTGTCAACGGAAAAGATCTTCATTCTCAAATTTCCACATTCTCAAATTCCCAAATCTTCAAATTATTAACTATCCCGGCATCCGGGAGATGTATTTTTCGATCTCTTTGATCTGGCTTACGATCTGCGGTGTGGTGGGTTTGCAGGCCTTTGCTTTCCGGAAAAAGTCTTTTGCCGCCCGGAACTCTCTTTTATTCATCATGATGCTGCACATCTGAAGATAAGCCGCCGCCTCGTTTTCCTTATCGGGCAATCCTTTGCGAAGGGCCTGGCGGATATAGCTTTCGCCCTGCCTGGTATTGCCTTTCTGCATGGCCAGCATGCCCATTTGCAACAGGCTGGCCCCTTCGGCTTCTTTCATAGGCATTCCCAGATCCAGGCCTTTCTTCATCATGGTTTCGGCACTGTCAAAGTCCTGTTTGCTCATCGCAATATTCCCTTTCAGCGTGTAATAAACGGAGCGGATGGGCTTATAAAGCAGGTTGGGGAACCGGATCGAGTTCAATACTTTTTCAGCACCGTCCAGGTCGCCGTTCTCCATGTAGTCCTGGATCAGACGGAGCGGGCCAAAGAAAAAATGGCTGAACAATAAAACGACACCAACCAGGTACAGCGGAAAGGCAGGCCAGAAGCTGCCGGCATAATTTACATATACGCCTGCAAGAATTAAGAGGATACTGATCGGTAACCGGTACTTTATCAAAAAATTATACGCTTTCATGCTGATTTGATTTTGTTTCTCCGCCGGGAGGTGCTGCCCGTTCCGGTACAGCTCCCCATTGGGGCTGCAAAGATAAGGTTTGCGCTCCACCGCAAAAAGGCCGTGCACAGGTATTTAATAACGCCGTATTTTTGCAGCATGATAATGAGTGACGACCTGCAGGCGCGTTGGTGGAACCTGGAAGCAAAGCTGGTGGAACGGTTCGGGAAAAAACCCGATATGGAAACCCTGTTGTTCTTAATTGGCATCCAGGAATTTGGACAGATCAAACCAAAGTTTTCAAAAGAACAGAAACAGGAGCTGATGCACGTTGCGGTTTGCAGCCTGCTGACCCCCAGCGGCTATTATTCCTTTGAAGGAAAGGATAAGGACGGCTGGCCTCATTTTAAGCAGCTAAAGCAAATGCCGGTCATGAACCCGATTGAGCAGGAAAACTTCTTAAAAGATCACGTATTGCTTTATTTTGAAGAAAACGGCTTCTGATCAGTAAAAGTTCCGTACCCTTTTTGGGGTCACCGTTTTCTGATCGTATAAACATACCGGCCGGAGCTTCTTAGCCTCTTTTCAGTCAATGCGACCCGGTAGATTTCGGAACCCCATACATTTGACAATCGCGCGTCATCCAGCTTTACCGTATCGATCGCAGCGGTGAGCAAATCACTATCGTACAGCAATTGCGAGCGGCTGTTGCCCTGGCTGATGGTTATTTTTCCGGGTGCCGTTTCTGTTACGGCTCCGTAGCACAGGAAATAAATACGGTTCCTGGTTTGCGCGTGTTCTGTCTGGAAATGGTCCCGGATCTCCAATGCGTCTTTTTTCAACCGGTATGAGCGCTCCCATATTTTGACACCGGCTGCTGCGGGGTATGCCTTACTGATGTCCAGCGAAAATGTTTTTGCTGCTGGATCAAACCGTGCATCCCGGGCTTTATACTTTGCGCCAAAGGCCTGCTGAACGCCGTTGATCTCCGGAACATTGTGATAAGCGCTTTGCATGGTCCAGATGGAATAACGATCGGGACCAAATGTTTTCCGGGTATAAGTACCCACTCCTGCATCGATCAGCACCGGGGTATTCTCAAAATAAAGGCTGAACGTACCTACGTCATTATGGTTGTGGCTTTCATTGTTATGCCCGCCCTTTGCGGCAAAGAACATCCCGCCATCCCGCATATAACAAACTTCTGTTTGCGGGTACCAGGTAAATGCCGGGGCGTTGTGTGCCGGGGTGTTTTTTGCCAGATCGCCGTCGAAACGCAGCGTCTGGAACAACCGGTACGCATCCCTTCCTTCAGAGGGTGCCTGGTTTTCTTTCCGGTCCTGCCGGAGCAAGGCCGCCAGCTGCATCATTTCTATACTTTTCACCGCCCTGCCATAACGGTAGATCAGGGGTGCATCCGGATGCAGCTTCGCCGATGCATCGGCAAAATTCACCACCCATCCGTTGCCCACATAAGCACGGGAAATATACTCCCCCATATTTTTGATGATCGGCTCTCCGAACAGGGAGATCTTTCCCCCGGTAATATCATACAGCAATTGCAGATAGTCATACAATTTTCCTGCGGCATGCCCCCAGTACGAAGGTCCCTCTTCGCAGGCACCATCCTCATTGGTATAGTTAATGAACTGGTCTACGGACATCATGGTACGGTAAACGGCACGGGCCAGTTTTTCGGGATCGTCTTCTATCAGGGCAAATGTCTGCAGCACATTGGAATTGCACCAGGGATTCCAGTTATTCACCAGGTCGCCGGGTTTATACCGGAAGGCCATCCACCAGAGGTGATCTGTATTCATATAGGGATCCAGGATGCGGTCTTCGAGCTCCTTCTTTAGCCGGAGCTCAAGCAACGGGTTGATCTTTTTCAGCTCGCTGTGAAAATAATAATAGATCCAGGCAAACAGCGAGCCGATATCCCCGGCCATCAGATCAATGATCTGCTCCCGGTGATCCGGAAAAAGTATCTTGCTCGATTGCAGGCTCAGGTGGGCCGACAAGGCCCAGGAGGTCATTTCACAGGAGGCGAAAACCCCGTTGGCCAGCTGATCAAGATACCGGCCCTTTCCCTCGGCCAGCTCGGCTACAAACAGGTTCACGATGGCTGTGATGTTCTCATTGAAGGGTTTTTCCATTACCACCCGCGAGCCGCTCCTCGAATACTCCAGGTAGTCGGTAGCCTTAACGACCTTCCATTGATAGGTAAGGGCGGCATTCCCCCGCTCTATAAAAGCATGCTTATAAGAGCCCGTCATCCGGTTCCACCCGGCCCGGTCTTTATACGCCGGGTAAGGGATCCACTGTTCCCGGGGCAGCAACGCTGTCCTTATCTGCTGAACATTGGCCTGCTTTTGCAGCAGATCTCTTTTTACATAAGCAAAGCAGAGGGATGGCATCAGCATCGCAAGGAACAGGAAGCCTGATATCTTCCTGGGCAATGCCTGTATCAACTTTTTCATATTCCTGTTTTAAAGAATGCAGCAATCATCATTCTGACGAAAGGTAATAAAAAAGCGGACCCATCGGGATCCGCTCATAAAAAAATTAAAACAGGCTACAGACCGCCAAAGCTCAGGCCCACGGTGTACGGTTTTATTTCTGGTCCCACACCATCTTTCAGCAATTTGGTGAACTGGTAGGAGCCAAACAGTGTAAAATGCCCCACACCTATCCGGGCGGTACCTGATATCCTGGTTGTATTAAAATAGCGTTTGCTGGATTCTTTCAGTATATAGTCTCCGCCGGACTGGGTCACCCGTGTTCTTGTAGAGGCTTTGATCATGGTGCCGAACTTAAAACCCAGGGCCACTTTAAAGCTTTTATCGCTGTGTTCGGGATCCGAAACAAAACGCAATTCTACGGGAGCTTCCAGGTAAGCCGTTGACAGCTTTGTTTTCTTAGCATTAAAGCGGGTGGTGTCATTAAACGGGAGCCGTGCGGATGTGGCCTTTACATTTACAAAATTAAGGTCCTTATCCAGCGACATATGATCCGAGCCAATACCCAGCCCAATAGCAGCACTCAACTTTTGATTGCTTTTAAACGGGAAGTCAAGCATAAAATAAGCATTGATGCTCCGGGGCAAGTTCCCGGTTTTAATGCTATCCGGCAGGCTTGTCCAGTTGGTATAACCCAACTGAAGCAAAAAATGGTCATTTGCCCGCTTGCTAAGATCATACTTTTTCTTCTGGGGTTTAGGAGGATTCGCAGCCAGTGCCGCTGCAGCCGCTGTTGTATCAACCTGTGCGTACAGCGCCCCGCCCAATAAAAAGCTGGCAGCCAGGAATAGAACTATTTTCTTCATAAATATTTTAAGTTGCGCAAATATAGCTTGTCTTTGGGTTAAAATTAGGTTAATAACCCTATGATCTTTGAAAACTTTTCTCTTTGAAAAGGAGATTTTCTGCTTGTGGAATGATTATTTTGTTTAATTTCGCCCTCCCTTTAGCGGGAACCGGTCCGTCCGGCTTGATCTTATTGCGTTCCGTTCTTTTGAAATATTATTGCTGTTAACAGCATTGGTCCTATAGCTCAGCCGGTTAGAGCATCTGACTCATAATCAGAGGGTCCCTGGTTCGAGCCCAGGTGGGACCACCTAAAAATCAAGCAGTTACAAACATGTAGCTGCTTTTTTGTTTTTCTTTTGCCCTACATTTCCGCTGCTGGTATAATGTGCTGATTACGATATAAAAACAGGACACCAGGGGGTAAGAACCAAAAGCAACGTAATAAGTCGCAACGCTTTTAAAAAAATTGATGTCCCGTTAATGCGATACACCCGAAAAATTCTTTTTTGAAGATCTTATATTCGGGATCTGTTTGCCGGCTATTATAAATACAATAACCCGGAGCTGTGCTTCAACCAGAAGATTTCAATAATCACGACTTGCCCTGTCCCGGCCGCATGTATTGAGCGAACGGTTTAACAGGCGCTAATAAAATGAAAAAGAATTTCCCTTTACGGCTCTGTCTACACGTGTTTATGGCAACCAAACGGAGCTTTCAAGACAGGTATCTTAACCGGCAATAAAACAAGCACAGGCCCCCCCCATTTCGCAGGTTATTATCCTGTTCTTATACAACCTTATCATGCGTGGAGAAACGCACCGGAGATCTGCTGCACCAGGTTCCTGTAGCGGGCATCCAGGCCATCGATCGCCTCTTTGGTACTATAATCTACCTCGCTGTTCCCGGAGATCCGGGTATATACCGATATATTCATACCTTTTTTCCACAGGTAATATTTGGCAGCCTTCGGATAATCCTTATGCATCACCTCCATTTCATCAATAAAGAATTGCTGCACCAGCCGCACTTCATCATTTAAGCGGCTGTTGTTATAATTCCTACACAACCATACCACCAGTTCCGGAAAGTAATTTCCCTGGATGCAGGAAAGGCCGGCCGATCCGGAGCTCAGCGATGCAACCGCGTGCACCATGTATGCATCATACAATCCAAATGCAGGGAACCCGGCGCATCTCCGGTTCTTTTCTTTTACCTGCACTATATCCAAACTGGTATCTTTATGATAAATGACCCTGCCGGTGCTTACCAGCTTTCCCAGTAAGACGGGCGATAAGACCCTCTTGTAGGGCACCGGGCATTCATAAAAACCAAGCGGAATATTCCCTGTTAATGAAAGCAGCCGGTCTATATTGTCTTCCAGTACCTGCCCGGGCATCGTTTGCTCCGCCAGCAGGTTGGCCAATACGATCACGGCCCGTACACCGGTGTCATATACTCTTTTTATAAAATCTGCCTGCGCTTCTATGGTACGCCCAAAGTTACCGGCAGCAACCACGGGCACCCGTCCTCCGGCCGTATTCAATACCTGCTCAATCACCTTTAGCTTTTCAGCATCCGACAGGTCAAACATCTCGCTCGAAAGACAATTGGCAAACAACCCGCCTGCACCCGCTCTCAGATAATGCTCCGTAAGATAAGCCAGTCTGTCAAAATCAACGGCACCGTTTTCCTTAAACGGTGTCAGCATAACCGGCACAAATTCTTTCTTTTTTGTTGTCATCAGACATTTATTTTATTATGATTATCTATCGCGCAAATACATATCCCCGTACATTGAATGGCGCACAGAAAAACCAGCACTCGCTCCGTATGACCAGGTGCTCTTTGTTTTCACCGCCATGACTACAGGGGAAAAGATCTTCCGGTGCTCTAAAGCCATCCGGCAAGATCTTTAGATCAATCCTTCATAAATGCGCTATAAAATCATACTACAAACCTATTACATATGGCTCCTGTCAGGTTGTAGGATATTTCCAAATTAGTATAGAATTTTGCCTATCCACGCAGCGAAGCATTCGCGTGCAGATATCCTGCAAAGGGCTATTGCATAGTGACCGGCGAACCGGTGGGTGTTTTCCAATGGCTACAGGGTATTTAAAAGAGGCGTGGCCCCGGGAGGCCTGCCCGGACGCTTTATTTCTGGTTGATCACTGTTTCAATCAGCAGGTACTCACTCTCATCCGTGCACCGGATGGTCACTGTACCGGTATCCCATACTCCGAGTGCATCCCGCTGCGGAACTTCCACCCCGTTTACCTCAACCGATCCTGAGATCACAAATACAAAAAGACATTTATTCTCCGGGTTAAAAGAATAAGTGGTTGTGTGCGCCTTTTCAAAATATCCCAGGCTCAGCCGGGCATTCTGGTTGATCCAGCAATGGGCCTGCCCTTCTTCGTGCGATACGATGGTCACCAGCCTGTTCTTCCGTGCATCTTTCGGAAAACTGCGATATTGATACCGGGGCGTAATGTTCTGTTGCTTGGGATAGATCCAGATCTGTAAAAAATTCACCTCCTCCTCCCCGATATTGTATTCCTCATGCCGCAAACCGCTACCGGCGCTCATGATCTGTACCCCGCCTTCTTCAAATTCGGTATCATAGCCCAGGGTGTCTTTATGATTCATCCTTCCTTTCAGCAATATGGAAATGATCTCCATATTTACATGCGGGTGAATGCCAAAGCCCTTGCCCGGCGCCAGGTAATCATCATTAAATGTGAACAAAGTGCCAAACGCGCTTTTGACCGGATTGTAATAGTTACTGAAGCTGAAAACAAAATTACTTTTCAGCCAGCCGGCATCCTTGACGCCCCTTTCAGCCGCTTTAAAATGTTGTACCTCCATATTTTTTATTTTTAGATTTCACTTCGACACTACAGATGGGCCGGTTAAATAACGTCATAAAAAACCTGCGAATCAGCGGCCATTATCTTTGTTGTTCAGGGTTCCGGCGTGTAAACGGCGACCCGCCACAGTACTGCAAAATAACAACACCGGCTTGTATTACCACTTAACCTACTTCAAGTGGCTCCCTGTTTCTATGGGGTACCTTTGTGTATCAATAAAAAAAATCACGATCATGGAAAATAAAGTTTTAGGATTGCATCACATCACTGCCATAGCGGACAATGCCAAACGCAACCATGCGTTTTATACAAACCTCCTTGGATTAAGGCTGGTAAAGAAGACCGTAAATTTCGATGACCCCGGCACCTATCATTTTTATTATGGAAATGAAAGCGGTACACCGGGCACCATCCTCACCTTCTTTCCCTGGGAAGGAATCGGCAGGGGCACCGCAGGCGCCGGGATGGCCACCCATATCGGGTATACCGTACCGGAGGGAAGTTTTGATTTCTGGAAGCATCGCTTTGATGAAAACAAGATCGCGTATGAAGAAGCCGCAATATTCGGAGAACAGCAACTGGCATTCAACGACCCGGACGGGCTGCAGCTTTCCCTGATCATTCCCGCCGCAGCGGACCACCGTGTGCCCTGGACCACCGAATCTGTTTCTGCAGACGTGGCCGCCAGGGGGTTTCATAACACTACCCTTACCCTGCACCAGGCGGCCCCCACTGCAAAAGTGCTGACCGGCCTGCTGGGCTACCGGCAAACAGTGCAGGAGGGTAACCGGTACCGGTTTGTAAATGAGAACATCGACACCGCCAATTATATCGATATCATTGAAGATCCCAAAGCGGGCCACGGGCGCAATGCCGCCGGCACCAATCATCATATTGCTTTTAGAGTGAAGGATGATACAGTACAGATGGAACTAAGGGAAAAAATTGCAACAGCCGGCTTGAACATTACTCCAAAGATCGACCGGGATTATTTCTATTCGCTTTATTTCCGGGAACCGGGGGGCGTATTGTTCGAGATCGCTACCGACAACCCGGGCTTTACCCGCGACGAGCCCCTGGATCAGCTGGGCACGACCTTAAAACTTCCCAAACAATATGAACCGGCCCGGAATAAAATTGAAGCCGTGCTCCCTGAATTATAAAACGGTCCGGAACCCCGCGGATAAGGCGGATGTCGGCTTAACATTTAGTTTTCATGCGTTCAACCCGTGCATCCGTGGCTTATTCAGCACCGCATCTATTGCCATTTATTCTTATCATCAACAAAAAAAAGACAAACACATGCATACACTCCATATTACAACCGGCGGAACGGAATTAGGCAAAGCCTCCCGGGCGCTGGTGATGCTACACGGCAGGGGCGGCAGTGCCGGCGATATCCTGTCGCTGGCCGGCCACCTCAATGTACCAGATGCCGCATTACTGGCCCCCCAGGCCACCAATCATACCTGGTATCCTTATTCCTTTATGGCCCCCGTAAAGGAGAATGAGCCCTGGCTCTCCTCTGCCATCGACATCGTGAAACAAACGGCAACTGTGGCACAGAACGCGGGTATTGCTGCTGAAAACATTTACTTCCTCGGCTTTTCGCAGGGCGCCTGCCTCACGCTCGAGTACATTGCCAGGTACGCCCAACGTTATGGCGGTGCTGTAGCCTTTACCGGCGGATTGATCGGCGATCAGCTGGATGCCGGTAACTATAAAGGTGATTTTAAACAGACCCCGGTCTTCATCGGTACCAGTGACCCGGATCTTCATGTACCCGTGGAACGGGTGCACGCTACCGCTCAGCTATTAAATCAGATGAACGCCGCTGTTACCGAAAAAGTATATCCCAATATGGGACATACCATCAGTGCGGACGAAATCACCCTGGCCAACCGGCTTGTTTTTGACCGTCCGCCGGCAACAGGCCGCTAATGGCAACGCAGCAGATCATTTTTCCAGGTCGAGGCAAACCGGGTAATGATCGGAATAATGATCCGTGAATCCGTCCGTGATCACCCGGGCATTCCCTACTTTTTTCAGGAGCGCATTGCTTACAAAAATAAAATCGATCCGGGAGGGTATATCCGGCCCTGTTTTCGGCTCAAAGGCTTTTGGATGTACGGTTTTATGAAAAGCAGCATTCTTCAGTTTCAACACATCCGAAAAACCATTGTCCAGTACCCGTTGAATGACTGAATAATCCAATCGATCCTTGTTCAGTTTTAGGATGGGTGCATATTTTTGTTCATAGCGCCGGTAGGCCTCCGCCAGCCTCCCATCCTGGTACGCCAGCGAATCCTGCGGCGAAACTGTATTAAAATCGCCCATCAGCACCCATTTGCCCGGCATTTTTAAATGGTTCACCTCGGCCAGTAACAGGGCTATCTCCTGCTGCCGCTTTCGATAATCAAAGGGCGTTAAGTGTACTACCACGGTCTGATAGCCTGCAACTTCAGAAACAATAAAGCCCCGGTCCATATTATCATAAACGCGCCGCACATTGATAATGGGATACTTCGAGGTAATCGCAACGGGGTATTTCTCTCCCTCGATCAACAGCACCGCATAAGGATGCCCGTATGCGGCGGCCATCGATTCCAGCCCCGCCTGTGTAAAGCCGGTCACTTCCTGGAGTGCCAGCACATCCGGTTTCATTTTCCGCACCCAGTCTGTGAAAACCGGTTTCCCGTTCGCACTGTCCCGCTTCATTCCCTGAAGCAGGTTATAGGTAATGAACCGCATGGTATTTTGCGCCCCGCAAATGGCAGACGATACCAATGCACATAACAACAGGCATATCCGGATCCGCTTCATACGCTTAAATTTTCAATCTTTATAAAAGGGTCATCCGGAGCCCGGTCCAGGACCCCGGAAATGACCGCTCCATAACCGGCTGTCAGCAATACCCTACTGCGGAAGGGCCGCACCCATCACCGTTGTGCTTGTCCGCGATTTATGGTTCTGATCCTTCAGATAATAATTTTCATCCAGCGAGAGGTTGGCTCCTGCCACCTGTAACTGGAGGGTCGTCATGCCAAAGGTGGTTGCAGGGCTACCTGCTTTTACCGGCAGGGTTTTGCCATACCCCGTACCATATTTTGCAAAAGGCAGGAACATGGTAGCCGGATCGAAGGACTGGCCCGGCTCTACCGCTTTTTCATAATTATAGACGCTTGCCCCCACAATACTGGACTGCAAACTGATATTGGCTCCCCCAATCTCGTTGGCATGCCCGGTATTGCCCGAAATAACCGAATTATAGATATTTACGGTATTCGCTGTAGGACTGTTATTATTAAAGATGCCGGATCCACCGTTGGTGGCCGTATTGTCCACACCACCTTCATTGTTGCTAATGGTGGTATTAATAATATCTACTGTGGAGCCTCCGTAAACAGCAATTCCCGCTCCAAACCCGGTACCCACGTTCTTATTGCCATAGATCGTGCTGTTCACGATTTTATACTGAGAGCGTTCGCGGGAGTAAATGCCCGCACCCACACGTGCAAAACCCGGAGCGCCAACCTGGTTACCGGCGATCGTTACATTATACAGGTAATTATACGATACAACTCCCACATTAAGACTATACAAACCGCCGCCCACGCCATTTGCAATGTTCCCGGTGATCTCGGAATCGAAAAGATACAGTTTGGAACCGTCGTTCCAGATGCCGCCGCCGTTTGAATTGGCTTTATTATCGGAAATACTGGAATTCCGGATCGTTACCTCCGATTGGGAAAGCATGTAAATGCCGGCAATATGCTGATCGGAAGTATTGTCTGCAATGCGACAGTTCTCAAGCAGCAATTTTGATTTAATCACCACCAGGCCACCGCCATAGTTCCGGGCCAGGTTGGCTCCGTTTACCGGAACTGCACCCGACGAGCCGGCATGTCCTTTCGTAATGGTGATCCCTTTCATGGATACCTGATGCTCGCCTTCCGGGATGGCGCTTACTACCACCACATGGTATTTTTGATCAGCGCCGCTTAGAAGTACAGGGTTCGCAGCGGGATCCGCAACGCTTCCCTCCGTTGCATTGGCAGGATAGCCCCCGACCAAATGAATGTTCTGCGCTATTTCAAACGTATTGTCTGAAGCATTGCCGGTATTTCCGCCGGCAATTGTTCTGGACGGGATATAGGATCCTTCGGCAATATGAATAAAATCGCCATTGGCAGCATTTGTCAACGCCGCATCCAGGGTAGTGGCATTTGCCCACGAAAGCCCGTCTTTATTTTCGTCACCCGAGGTCTTTACATAAAAATGCCGGGTATGATCCGGAGCAGGTTCGCCTCCCTGTTGTATGATCGTCATCTTCACCGTTTCATCAGCCGTAATATAACCGGTGATCTCAGCGGTACGGGCCGCTGTGGTACGATTGCGCGCGATGGCTACTTTAAAAGTACCCGTTTCACTCCCGTTCGCTTTTACAAAACTGATCCAGTCGGCATCTGTTTTCACACGCCAGGGCAAATTGGCGGTCACCGGCACTTCGATCGTATCCATATCGCTGGGCACGGTGATGGATGCCTGTGGAAACGAGATCTCAGGGGTGCCCGGCGCAAAGCTTTCCGGATCGGCCTTGTAACATGCGGTTGTAAAAAGCTGAAGAAAGAGCAGCAAAAAGGCGATCTTTCCTAGCTGAATGCTATTGATATTCATTGCAAATATTTTATTATTGAGTTTTTGAGATGATCAGTAAACCATTGGCAACAGCGCGTTCCTGTCCTCCGTTATCCGTTGGCCAGTTACGGAGTACAAAACGTCCTTCGGTAAAAGCAGGCGTGTTCCGCACAAAAAAAGTGCTGGAGCCGCCTCCATCATTATTCACCGCGTTGTAAGCCCCCAGGGCTTTCATAAACTTTCCCTGCGTTTCATAATTCATGCCGTTCGAATAATAAAAATTCCGGCCGTCCGCCACCATCAGGTAAACCGTATTGCCATCTTCGGAAACACCAATACAGGTACGCGGCTCAATGGTCACATCTGTTTGGGGAACCAATATGCCGTCCTTAACCAAAGGTGCCCGGGCGCCGATCGCTTCTTCCAGGTCATCTTTAACAGATTCGTACACCGCCTTATCACCGGCCACAGCCTTCCCGTTCTTCAGAACGCCAAAGAACGTGGTATAGATATCAGGGAAAAGGGTCCGGATGGGCACTCCTTCCTTGTATAAAATACCCCGCGGTGTTCCGCTTACACCATCAAAAAAATCACCGTTGACCCCTCCCCAAACCTTATGACCTTCCTGGTCTTCATAAGTGGCCTGAATGGTCATTGGCTGCCTCCCAAATGCGGGGGCATTGTTGGGAGTAGAAGCTTCTATCGATATGCCTGGTCCGGTCAGATCGATCTCGAAAACGAACAGCTTCATCGACAGCCCTGCTGTGGTTAAATAACGGACCTCGGTTGCCTGCAACCCATCCACCACTTTATAGGCCGTATCTGAAAATACTTTCGCGATCATGCCCGTTCCTTCTATCAGCCGTTTTGTTGTTTCGGTTTTTGCAACAGCAGTAAATGTTTCGTAAGGCTTCAGTACCTCCTGCTCCTTACTGCATGCCATAAAACAAAGCAATGCGCTCAACGGAAACAACAGGTACCGGTATCTAAAATATGTTTTTTTCATCTTTAAACGATTTTCTTGTTTGGAGGCTGTTTCATCGCAAACCGGAAAGGGTTCCACACTGCAGCAGGACCGCCTGGCAGGCTATTTCTTTATCCGGAATAAACATTAAACACAGCCATAATATGAGAATAAAGCGTTCCGCCCCATGCTATCAATAGCCGGGATTCGGCTCCAGGTTCGTATTGTATTGCAGTTCCCGCCCGGGTATCGGCAATAACGCCTGATGTTGCCGGATCCCTAATTTTTGAATGGCCTTATTGGTCCGTACCAGGTCATAGAACCGGAAGTTCTCCCCCATCAGTTCAAGGCGCCGTTCTTCCAGGATCAGCTCTGTATATTGATCATCAGTTGCCGCGCTCACCGGCAATAGCCCGCGGTAACTGCGCAGTTGGTTCAGTCGGGCCAACCCATTAACCCTTCCCTGGGCTTCAGCGCTGATGAGGTACATTTCTGCGATCCGCGAAATGATCACCGGATCCTTACCCGTTTGCCCGCTGGGATACTTGTTCACACAATCGGTACCGGCAATATTGATGAGGGAAATAGCCTTCCGCTTGTCGGTACCGGTATAGGCATTCACCAGTTGCTGTGAAACGCGGTAACTTCCCTGGCCTTTGTTGGGATGGGCATAGGTATAGAACAGGTCGGAAATATTGTTGCTCGATTCCTCAGAAAGGTTTTCAAAAGCAAAAATGACCTCGGTATTGGCCTGCTTCCTGAAGATCTTTTCAAAAGCATCCAACTGGTACCTGCCGGAAGTGATCAGGTCTTCTGCCAACGCTGCGGCCCCGGTCATTTTTCCCTGGCTTAAAAACACCCGCGCTTTCAGCGCTGTGGCTGCATCGGCGGAAACATAGTAGTAACTGACGGATGTGCTTAATAACGCGGATGCGGCATTCAGCTCTTCCTCGATAAACTTCCACACGTCGGCTACCGGATCCCGGAATGGCTTTTCCAGTGTGTTCTCTTTCAAAACAGGTACGCGCCCCCACCGGGTCACCAGGTTATAATAGATCAGGGCTCTGAAATAATGGGCCTCGCCCAATGTTCTGTTACGGGTTTCCGAAGCTTCCATTCCCTCGCAAATACTGATCACATTGTTCACCTGGAACAAGGCACCGTAGTAACCATTCCAGCCGCCTGCGATCATAGAGTTCAGCGGCGAAAGAATATTATTGATCAGGTCAATGGGCGCATTCGATGCCGTATGGATATCTCCACCCAGCAGGTCGAACAAAATAAACGAATACACGCCCGGGTCGTTCTGCATATCATTATACATTCCTACCCGCAGTGCCGGCAGGTCCTTTGAAGTAACGGCCTGGGGCGCCATGGCCGAGGACGGATACAAATCAAGTCTCTTGCCACAGGAGGCTGCCATCAGCAGGAAGCCGGATAAGGCGATCAAATATCTTAATTTCATGTTTATCGGATTTAAAGATTAATGTTTACACCCAGGCTGTAGGTCCTCGGCTGGGGATTGTTGAACCAATCGGTACCAAAAAAGCGCGGATCAAGATCTTTGCTTACTTCGGGATCCCACCCGGAATACCGGGTCCACAGGAACAGGTTATCTACCTGCGCATAAACCCGGATCCCCTTTACATTAAAGCGTTTTATTTTAAACGATGGCACCTGGTAGCCCAGGGTAGCTGCCCGGATACGGATAAAAGAGCCATCTTCTAAAAACCGTGTGGAATTCCGTGTATTGAAGATCTCGCCGGCAATGGCCCGCGGATAGACGTTGGTACTGCCGGGCCCGGTCCATTGGTTTACAATATACTCTTCAAGCTGAGCCGTACGGTAGCCGATGCGGGCCAGCGCCGATGGCTTCGACTGATTGTACACATTATTACCATACATGAACGTGGTCAGCACATCCAGCTGGAGCCCTTTGTAGCTGAACGTATTGTTCCATCCTCCTGAAAATTTAGGGTTGGATGATCCCACTACCACCCGGTCGTTATCATTGATGATATGGTTTCCGTCTACATCCTTCCATTTGACATCCCCGGCCCGCGCACCCAGGTCAAATTGCTCCTGGGGCACTTCGCCGTCGTACTGGTAGATGCCTTCCATCTGGAACAGGTAGAACGATCCGATATCCCAGCCCACCTGTAACGCCCGGTTGTCGCCGATGGAAATGGGTAAATTGCCATTATCGATCAGTGATAAAATTTTATTGCGGTTACGGGCAATATTAAAGTTGGTGTTCCACTTTACCCGGCCCAGGTTAAAGTCGGAGGAAACAGAAAGTTCCAGTCCCCGGTTGTCCATAGAGCCGATATTGGTGATGATGCTTGTCATGCCGGTGGTAGCGTGGATGGGCATGCTGTACAACAGATCCGTGGTCTTTTTGTAATAGGCATCAAACGATACATCCAGTTTATGATTGAACAAGCTCAGGTCAAAACCCACATCATACTGATCTGCTTTCTCCCAGGTCAGGTCTTCGTTCCCAAAGGAGGATACGGAAATACCGCTTTCGTTACCATAGTTCTGACCGCCGGACATCAATGCCTGGTAAGCATAGCTGCCGATCCCTTCCTGATTTCCTGTTTTCCCGTAACTCGCCCGCAGTTTAAGATCCAGTCCCGCATCCTTTAAGAAAGGTTCTTTTGCAACATTCCAGCCGAAGGAAACAGAAGGAAACAGCCCCCAGCGGTTCCTGGGATGAAACTTGGAGGAACCGTCCATACGTACGGTTGCCGTCATCATGTATTTATCATCCAGGGCCACCGTTCCCCGGCCGAAATAAGATTCCAGCGCATATTCACTTACAGCACCGCCCGCCCCAAAGATCTCCGAGGCAACCGACACCGTTACCAGCGAGGGGGTCGGAAATCCGCGGGCATCCACGCTCGTATTGCGCAGGTGTTGACTTTGAAACGAATGGCCGGCCATCCCATTTATCTCCAGCCGGTTAAATGTTTGCTGGTAATTCAGCGTATTCTCCACCAGGGAATTTTGTATTAACCGGTTATAATCTATTAAGCGTCCCACACCGGTCCCATAAGGATGGTTGGCATTAAAATAGGTGTAATCGTAGGTGTAATTGATATCGGCGCTAAAGGATGATTTAAAGGACAGGTACTCATTAAAAAAGATATTGCCATAAAACGTACCCAGGTATCGGAGATTATCCACGTAGGCCACCTGCTCATTCAGGATCTGAACCGGATTGTGGTACACCAACTCATCCGTACCGCCAATATAATAATCCCCGTTCGGCTTAAAAGGCCGGTCGAACGGCCGCTGGCCGATGGTACGGCCGATAACCGTGGTTCCTGCATTGGCGCCGGGGATCTGGTTATTGCGGATATAGGTACCCATATTATTGGCGCCCAGCTCCAGCCAGTTGTTGAATTTATGCGTCAGCTTGGTGTTGATATTGTACTTCCGGATGGAATTATTTTTAAACACGCCCTCCTGGTCGGTGGCGCCAAATCCAACATAGTATTTGGTCTGCTCTGTTCCGCCGGAAAAAGACGTATTCAGGTTCTTAAAATAGCCCTTTTGTAATACCAGTCCCAGCCAGTCGGTATCCGGCATATCCCCAAACGGGTTACTGATCGGCATTTTATAGTTGGCATCACCTACAGAAAGACCATACTGCTTATTATAATTTTCCTGTCCCTGGTTGAACTGAAGCACATACAGGTCAGAACCGGCGATCTTCACTTTTTTCCGGTTCGCAAATTCGGAAAAGCCCGTGGATAGATCCATGCGTATATTGTTCACTCCTTTTTTGCCCGATTTCGTGGTGATCAGGATCACGCCATTGCTGGCCCTGGATCCATAGATGGCAGCGGAAGCCGCATCTTTCAATACTTCGATCGACTCTATATCCGCATGGTTCAATGCAGCAAGCGGGCTGTAGGTTTCCCCGAAGTCATATAACGACATATTAGCGGTATTGATCGGTACGCCATCCACCACATACAGGGGGTTGTTGCCCGCACTGATGGATGAAAAACCGCGCACGGATATCTTTTCACCTGAGGCCAGGTTCCCGGATCCCACAGAAACGTTTACCCCCGCCACACGGCCTTCCAGCAACCGGGTAGGGCTGGCTACCTGGCGCACATCTTCATCTTTTACCTTAAATCTTCCGATAGCGCTGGTGACCAGTTCCCTCCGCTGTGTCCCGTACCCCACGACCACGATCTCGTTCATGGAAGACTGGACCGTCTTCAGCGTAATGGCCAGGTCAGCGCCGGCAGCGGCCGTAATTTCTCTCGTTTCGTAGCCGGTATAGCTGATAATTAAGGTAACCCGCTGCGTTTCCGGTGTAACGGAAAAGCGCCCGCCGGCATCTGTTGCGGTTCCGGCTCCGGAGTTTTTTATGCTTACCGAGGCACCGGCCAGCGGCTGCCCTCCCTCATCGCGTACAACACCTTTTACGGGGTCGATCATCACCTGGACATCTTCAGTAGCAGGCGGGGGCTCCATGGTTTCCTTTTTCCTGTTGATGATGATGGTCTGCTCCCGCAGCATATATTCAAACGGCTGTCCCTTAAAGAGCTCCGCAAGGGCCTTCTGAAGCGAAACGCCCTTCAGCTCCACATCCACCGGCCTTGCTTCCCGAAGCTCATTGTAACGGTAAAAGAGGTTGTACCCCGTTTGCTGTGCGATGGATTTCAGCACTTTTTCTATACGGACATGCTTTCCGGTATAGTGCACCTGCTGGGAATACCCGCTGGCGCTCAGCTGAAGCATACCGAGCAACATAAAAAAGACCGTGAATCTCATTAGAAAAAAAATTTTTGACAGGTATTCAATACGGGCAGGCGCATTCCCGCAAAGGATTAATTTCATATTTTTGAAATGTTTAAATAAAAGATTATTGATTCACCGATTGATAATTCTTATAATTTGAACGGCCCTGTTTCAGGGTTTTGGCGGGAGTGTTGGTAGCACTCCCGTTTTTCCGTTCCGGGGTTTGATACGTTTAAGCGCGCATATACTTTTAGTTTTAATGGTTTTAAAAATGAGCGTCAATTATTCAACAATAAGCGTTCTGCCTTCCAGGCGGAACTTTACTTTTCCGTAGCGGAGGATGTCCAGCACTTTATGAATGTCCTCACTCCTTTTTATCTTTCCTACAAACTCGTCTTTGGGCACGGCGCCGGTATATTTTATATCGATATCATACCAGCGTGCCAGCTGGCGCATCAGTGTTGGAATATCTGCACGGTCAAACTGGAAAAAGCCTTCTTTCCAGGCCATTACCGATTCCAGGTCCGCCGGGCGGATGACAATGGATCCCGGCCCTTTCAGCACAGACTGGAAACCGGGCTTTAACAAACCCGTGCTTTGTCCGGCACGGACCTGTACGCTTCCTTCCAGCAAGGTGGTTCTTACAGCCGCTTCATCCCGGTAAGCATTTACATTAAACTTTGTGCCCAGCACTTCTACCTCCTGGCCGTTGCTCAGCACCCGGAAGGGTCTGGTCTTATCGTGTTTTACTTCAAAATAAGCCTCTCCGGTAATGGTCACCCTGCGCTCATTTTTCGCAAACCGGGTCGGAAAAGCAATACTGGAAGCGTTGTTCAGCCAAACCAGCGACCCATCCGGCAATATTACCTGGTAAATTCCTCCCTTGGGCGTTTCAATCTTGTTGATGTCCTGTGGTATTTCGGCGGCAGCCGTTCCGTTTACATCAAAGACCACCAACCCGTCCTTTTCCTTACGGACGGAAAAAGAAGTACCCTGTTCTAAAGTACCGTCGGGAACACGATTCAGGATGATCCTTTTACCATCCCCCAGGGTAAGTACCGCATTGTTTCCCCCCGGGACCACGGGTGCCGTTTTCACTATAGCCGGAGATGCTTCCTGCGCCGGACGCGCATAGTACCGGAACAGCCCAATACCCAGCGCCAGGATCACAACGGCCGCCGCAACCCGGTATAAATAATGATACGGACGCCGCTTCAACGATACCACCGATGGTTTCTCCTCTTTCTTCCGGATAACTGTTTCCATCGATTCAAAGAGGTATGCATCCAGCTTTCCTTCATCCAGCAGGTGAAAAAATACTTCCAGCTCTTCTTCCCCCAACTTTTTTTCCAGGTACCGGTCAACCAGCTCTTTATAGAATTCTGACTTCATTTATAACACTTCCTTCTTATAAGACAACAAACCGGAGGCCGGGGGTAGCTGATCTCCGGATTTTTTTTTCTGCGATATCTGACCGCTGTACTCCCCGCAGATCTTCGCTGATATTTTGGGTGGGCTTCCGGCGGACATTCACGCCTCGTTCCATCCGCGTAAATCAGCGGGCTGTGCTTCCCGCAGATTCTCGCTGAGCTTTTAGATAGGACTCCGGCGGGCATGCAATCCTCATTGTATCCGCGTAAATCAGCGGACTGTACTCCCCGCAGCTCTTCGCTGATATTTTGGACGAGTCCTTGCCCACCATGCGCATGCCATAGATCATCTAATGGAAAAAAACCGCCATAAGCAAGCTGAGCGATATGCCCAGCTCGGCCTCAACCGTCCGCTTCAGCTGTTTCATTGAAAATACCATATGGTTCTTTACGGCATTTTTTGATATGCCCATCAGGGAGGCCACTTCTTCATAGGTCCTTTTCTGTTCCCGGCACAGGCGGAAGATCTCCCGGCTACGTACCGGCAGGTTCTCTATGGCCCTGTGCAGTTGTTCCTGATATTCACGGCTCTGTATGTTTTCTTCGGTTGTATTGCAGCCCTGGTAATACGCCGTTACGATCGCTCCCATGATCGCAGCCGACCGGGCGGCTTTTTTCAACGCGTTCAGCGTATGATTTTTTGCCGCGGTATAAAGATAGGATCTGAAAGACCGTATCTCCCTGAGCTGCTCCCGGTGCTCCCAGATCCGGATAAACACTTCCTGGGCCAGGTCCTCAGCCATGGCCTCCGAATGCACATACCGTTTTACGAAAAAGCACAGCTCTTTAAAATATGTTTCAAAAACTGCTAAAAAAGCTTTTTCGTCTCCACCCGCGATCCGCTCCACCAGCTCCAGCTCATGAATCACCTCTTTTTTCATATTTCAAGGCAAATTTAGACGCGTAATATTACTAAAATATTAAAACGCGGGAACAGTGCAAAATACATTCTGTGCCGGCCGGCGGAGGGGCACATAAATTTTCCGGTAAAACAGTCGCCGTCGCGCGATTTGTTTTACGATGCATGGATATTCCTGTTTAAAGTCCGCCCGGCGGGCTGCCTGCTCTAACATGCAGGTTGCCTTTACGCATTGGTCCATCCGCCCCCGGCAGGAGCCGGTTCGTAAGTCCGTTTTTAATGCTATATTTATAGGAGAACTATTTTAGTATAAACTATTTTTTCATACGATGAAAAGTATGCTAAACCTTCTCCTGCTTCTGTCCGTTCTCTGTACACCGGGGTGGGCGCAGCCAGCACCGGATTTCAGAGAACTTTTAGACAGCGCGCTGGTACGGGATGCCGATCTGAAAATGCAGCTGACCAAAAACAAGCTTACCGAACTGGATCAGCTTCAACTCAAAGATGCATTGCTGCCCACCCTGGAAGCAAGCGGTATGGCGGGATATATGAATGCGACGGCACACCTTGTTTCTCCTGAGATCAACCTGCAGCCCTTTTTAAACATCCCGGAGGGCAAGTACAATAATAACCTGAACATTTCCGGCTTTTCGGGTCTTGCTAAGGCCGACGCCAAAATGCTCCTGTACTCCGGCGGAAAAATAAATTATTTGGGCAAGGCCCTGGAGGAAAAAAAACGGTCGGAGGCTGCTTTGCTTGAAAAATCGCAGGATGAGGTCATCGCCGTCCTTGCCCGGGCGTACGACCAGCTGGCCCTGGTGCACCAGTCAAAAAAAGTGCTGGATGAAAGTAAAAAAAGACTGGAAGCTAATAAAAAGACAGCAGACAAGGCCCTGGGATATGGCCTGATCACGCCCTATGATCATAAAAAGATCGAACTGGCCGAGGCCACACTGGATGCAAAAGTAGCCGAGTACCAGGGCAGGAAGGAATTACTGCTGACACAGCTTGAAGTATTGACCGGCATTGCAAAAGAACGGCTGCGGCTGATAGAACCGGTACTGGCACCCATCGTTCCTGCTCCGCCACAGAAAACGATTGCTGACCGTGCAGAGATCCGCGCGCTGGATCATGGCATTCAGGCCAGCGATTTTAAGATCAGGGCAGAAAAAACCTGGTGGATCCCCAAAGTACAGCTAATGGCCTCCGCCTACTATCTGGGGCTCTATGGCAGCAGGCTCAAATCCTCCGACAACATCATTCCAGCAGTCCCTGGCATTGACTATCCGGGAAAAAAGCTGGACTGGCGCAGGACCAATCTGAATATTTTTCCATTGCTGCGGGCAGGGGTAGGATTTAAATGGGAAGTATTTGACGGCCGGGAGGGAAAACATGCCGCACAGCGGGCGGTTGTAGACCGCGAGATCCTCCAGAATCAAAAATACGATGCGCTGCGGAAGCTTACGTTGAACAAGGCCAACAACCAGTCTGGTTATGACATTGCCAATGCCCAGATCGCCTTGAAGGAAAAGCAGAAAGAGCTGGCTCAACAGGCATTGGTTCAGGCAGAAAAAGAGTTCCGGTATGGAATGGCAAAATCCACACAGCTCATTGAAGCCGAAAACGACCTGGAAATGGCCGAGCTGGAGTACCAGAATGCACTTTTTAATCAACGCAGGGCAGCGATAGAGCTTATGCGGTCGACCCAGGAGCTGGAGGTAACAAAACTGTATTAAAAACGATTAGCAGTCAGCTCTCGGCTAACGGCTGACAACTGATAGCTGAAGGCCGAGAGCTGGCAATAATAAAGGAGCAATAAACCTAAGATAAAAAATGAGCGTCAATCATTACCTGATCTGGATCGGCCTGTTGATACTGGCCGGCTGCGGCAATAAAAAGAACAGGCCCGCCGGTTTTGAAGGAAAGACCAAAAAGGATGCGATCTCTTTTGCCCCCAAGGTTACCGGCAGGATCCTGAAAATCTATGTAACCGAAGGGCAAACCGTAAAAAAAGGAGATACCCTGGCATTGCTGGATGTGCCGGAAGTTTCTGCAAAAATTGCGCAGGCCCGGGGTGCAGTAAACGCCGCCGCAGCGCAGGAGCAAATGGCCCGGAAAGGAGCCACCGCCGATCAGTTGAAGCAACTGCAGGCCAAATACAGGGGGCTGAAAGAGCAATATGCATTTGCTCAAAAATCATTTGACAGGGCCACCCATATGTACAACGACAGCTTGATGTCGCCCCAGGCCTATGACGAAGCCTATGCCAAATTACAGGGTGCCCGGGCGCAATATGATGCGGTTGTTGCAGAAATGGATGACGTAAAAAAAGGCACGCGCCTGGAGAAGGTGGAAATGGCGGCGGGACAGGCATCGCAGGCAAAAGGCGTCCTGCAGGAAGCCAACGTGGCCTATTCCGAACGCTATGTGATCGCCACCAATGATATGGAAATAGAAACCATCAGCCTCAATACCGGCGAGCTGGCTACCGCAGGCTTCGCGCTGTTTAACGGGTACATACCGGGCAGTACCTGGTTCCGGTTCACGGTTCCGGAAAGCAAAATAGCCGGATACAAAAAAGGCCAGCAGGTAAATATACAGGTGGCATACAACAAGGAAGCGCTGAACGGATCCATCCTGTACATCAAACAGCTTACCCGCTATGCCGATATTACCACGGCCTACCCCGATTACCAGCTGCAGGATGCCGTTTATGAAATAAAAGTAACCCCTGCGGAACCGGAGAAGGCCGGAAATATACTGGTCAACGCAAATGTGCTCCTGAAATAACTTTTTATGAAAGAATTCCTGCGCCTGCTGAAACGCGAGTTTACATTGTTTGTCGGCAATTCCACATTGCGAACGGTATTTTTCCTGGCGCCTGTTTTCTATGCTACCCTGCTGGGGCTCGTTTATAAAAGCGGGAAAGTGGAAAACACACCTGTTATCGTCATCGACAGGGACAATACGCCGCTATCCAACCAGCTGGTGGAAATGCTGGGCGACAATAAGAGCATCAAAGTGCTCCGTTTTTTGCAGGAGCCCGGCAATATAAAGGATGCGGTGATCCGGCACGATGCGGCGGCGGTGGTGATGATCCCCGCAAGGTTTGAGGCCGCCATGCTTCAGAAAAAATACCCGGAACTCAACGTGTACATCAACACCGGGAACATGATGACCGCCAATTTTGCCTCCAAAGCACTGCAATTGACCATCGGTACTTTTTCCGCCGGGGCCGCCATTAAAGGGCTGCAGAAGATGGGCATGAACCCTTCCCGGGCCGCTACGCAATACGAGCCCTTTAAGACCAACTACATCACGCTCTTTAATACCACAAGCAATTACCTGATCTTTATGTGGCCAGCCATGCTGGCCGTGGTACTACAGCAGGTCATTTTACTGGCCATGGCCGTAAGCTTTGCCGCCGAATTTCAGCGCGGATCCTTTATAAGGGAATATACCGCCATGCGACGCTGGGCCTTTCCTGTAATGCTGATCAAGGTCATTCCCATCTGGTGCTTTTCCATTCTCATCGTATGCGTTTATTACCTGATGCACATGCTCTTCCACGTACCACTGCCGGAAGGCATTTTAAACTTCATATTGCTCTCTGCGGTCTTTGTAGGCTCCGCTTCCTTTTTGGGTGTATTCATCAGCATCCTCATCCCCGATGCGTTAAAAGCCACGCAGATACTGATGGTGCTGGCATCCCCGGCATTCATCATCAGCGGGTTTACCTGGCCGATGAGCGCCATGCCCGGCTTTGTTCAGTTTATGGCCAACATCATTCCGCTGACCCCATTCCTGCAGGCGTTCAAGATCCTGCTGATCCAGAAAGGCTCCGCGCCGCTCATTGCACCTTATATGAACCACCTGGCGCTTTTACTGCTGGTATATGCCTTTTTAGGATGGGTAGCGCTAAAGATCAAGCTCTGGCTATTGTTTAAAGAGCCAAAGAAAAGAGCCAGGGTCACGGATACTGCCTGATGGATGTACCATCCGCCGTTCCGGCCGGAAAAAGAGGCATGCCGAGCCGATTGCCCGAGAGACATGGGTGGGTTTGGCAGGAACTGGTCGCATATATCCGATTACTATCCCGAAGGGATCATCAATTTCGGAATACAGGACGCCTGGAAAAAAGTGTCTGTGAGCCTGGAAGTTTGCCGGGTAACAGGCTTGCCATTGAAGGAAGAATACCGGATGGCTGGTATCCAATAGGCAGGGTCCATGTTCGGTAGATCCGCCGGATCGGAAATCCCCCTTCGCTACGCCGTTATTGTTAAAAACGTTGTACTTGAATGGTCGGATTACAATTTGTGAAAATTTTTTTTGTAAAAAGCATTTTCATTTACAACTTTTTCATTCACAAAAGAGCGAAATGCCGTCCACCCGGGATAAATACAGATAGAATGCAAAACGACAGCGTCTATTTCACCTGAATCGACTGAAGGAAATCCTTCGACATCGAAAGTCCCATTGAAGGCATGATCAGTGCACTCATGATCATACCGATCACTACATAAACCGCGATCATGACCAACAGGGACACAATGAAATAAGAGAGGTGTTTATCTTCCGGTGTCTTTTTCATTTTAGGCAACCCCAGGTAGAGCAGGTACAGGCCGTAGAGACTGAAAAGCGCGCCAACAAAGGCAAGCGAAGGTAATACATTCAGCAAACCGCCTACCCAGGCAGGCGTATAAGCATAGGCCACTAATTGCACGGACCGGCCCATATTTTTTTCGGAACCAAAACTCGGTGCCAGCACATCAATTACAAAAGCACTGATAAATACACCTGCTATACCCATGATCAATGTATTTGCAGCCTGGTAAATCCCCCAGTTAATGCCTCTCATTCTGAAGAAGCCGGCATCCATCCCGATAAATGCATAACCGATAAACGCCGCTATGGCAGCAAACCCTGCCAGGGGTAATACATAGCCGGTGACCACCTTTGCATTATCGGGTTGCTCTCCGTCAATAATATCCCACTCCGTTTTGGGAGAAAGGATCATGTTTTTTGCGCGGTTGATGACATTCATAATCAGACTGTTTTTTAGTTTTTGAAATGGAAGGCTAAAGATAGGCCTCCGTCATCAACAGGTTCATCGCCAAATCTGGCGATAAGGACCCGCCTCCCGGAACGATCCCCACGCCACTTAACATAGGTTAAGTATAAATTTTTTATACGGTTGTAACTTTATGGTATAAGGAGTAAAGAATATGAAAACAGAAATTTTAAGCATCCGCATCAATGAGCCTGCAAGGCGCATACTGGCAGCACAAAAAAACAGCAACCTGGTTGAGGTATCTACTGCTGAAGCGGCCGTTGAAAAGTTCCAGCTCATTGATTTTGATGTGGTTGTTGCACCGGAAAATTACCTGGCCCCGCATGAGGAAGCAATGCTGAAAAAATTGCTTTCACTGAATGATCACGACAGCATGTGGATCACGTATCAAAACGGCCGTGAAGCAGGGCTGGAAAAAGAAATCACCGGTTTTTTGACGGAGCTGGAAACAGCGCCCAGGCATTCTTTTTCGATAGCCGACGATGGCTTAAAGCCCCGGGGCCTTCAGATTGAAATCTTATAAAAACAGGAAAGGAGTATAAAAGATGAAAAAAACAATAGAAAAAATAACCCCCCGGCCCGCACAGCCCCATATGGTGGGCGATGGGTTCCGGGTCTATGGCTTCATCCCTGCTGCCGTTGACCGGCGCAGTATGAGCCCGTTCCTGGTGCTGGACTTTAACCCGGAATATGATTTTGGTCCCTCGGAAATTCCGCTGGGCGTAGGCGCTCACCCGCACAAAGGTTTTGAAACCGTAACCATCGCCTACAAAGGCCGTGTACAGCATGCAGACAGCAGCGGCGGAGGTGGCATTATCGGCGAGGGGGATGTGCAATGGATGACGGCCGGTTCCGGCATCCTGCATAAAGAGTTCCATGAAGAAAACTTTTCAAAGACCGGCGGATCTTTTGAAATGGTGCAGCTTTGGGTAAACCTGCCTGCAAAGGATAAAAACGTAGCACCACACTACCAGGCCATCACCAAAGACAGCATGGGCCTGTATGAGATACCGGGCAGCGGAGGTGTTGTAAACGTCATTGCCGGAAACTTTAACGGTGTAAACGGCCCGGCAGCCACCTATAGCCCCGTGCATTTATCCAACATCCGGCTGAAAGCAGGCGCGGAAGTAACTACCAGTCTCCCGGCTGGCTACAATACGGCCTTGCTGGTCATAAAGGGCGCTGTGGAGGTGAACGGGGAAAATGCCGGCGAACACAGTTTTGTGCATTTTAAGAACGAAGGTTCGGATATCCTTATTAAAGCAGCAAGTGATGCCGTGGTATTGCTTTTGAGCGGGGAGCCCATCAATGAGCCCATCGCCGCTTACGGCCCCTTTGTAATGAACACACAGGCAGAAATTTACGAGGCTATGGAGGCGTTCCAGGCCGGTAAGTTCGGAACCCTGGATTAATTTTAAAACCGGTGTGGTTTCGCAGAACATCGACGCGAAACTGCACCGGTTTTCATTTATATTTATAAAAACATTCAACATGTCAAATATTGGAATGATTATCGAAGAGCGGGCAGCCGATATCGGTAATTTTCTTGTAGGACGTCTGTTGCCTTTCCGGCAGAAGCGGATGGTAGGCCCTTTTATCTTTATTGATCATATGGGACCGGCCAACCTGAAGGATTACCAGAACCTCGATGTGCCGCCCCATCCCCATATCGGGCTTTCCACGCTCACCTATCTTTTTGAAGGTGCCATCATGCACCGCGACAGTATCGGGTCGGAGGTCGAGATCACGCCCGGTGCGGTGAACTGGATGACCGCAGGCAGAGGGGTAGTGCATTCGGAGCGAACACCGGAGCATCTGCGCACCACGGATAAAAAATTACACGGACTGCAGATCTGGGTAGCGCTGCCCCGGGAGCTGGAGCAGACGGATCCTTCTTTTACGCATGTGGAAGCAGACGCCATACCGCAATGGCAGCAGGAAGGCGCCGAAATAAAACTGATCTCCGGCACTGCCTTTGGAAAGATCTCTCCCGTGCCCGTGCACAGCCCGCAATATTTTATAAAGATTGTAACACCCAAAGGACAGAAGCTGAACATTGGTAAAGACCTCTATGGAGAAAGCGGTCTTTATATTCTTGAAGGCAGTGTGATCAGCGAAGGGAATACGTATGGCCCCAAACAAATACTTATCGCAAAAGACAGTACCCTTTGTTCCTTTGAAACCACGGACCATACCACGGTCTTTATTTTCGGGGGTGAGCCCTTTCCGGAGGAGCGGTTTATTTACTGGAATTTTGTAAGCTCGGATAAAGCCGTGATCGAAGCGGCAAAACAGGATTGGCAGGAACAGCGCTTTCCTCCCGTACCCGGCGAAACGGAATTTGTACCGCTGCCGGAGCAAACCCATAATATCAAACTTAAATAACCACCATGAAACCAGAATATACAGCGATCCCGCTTGTAAAAAATGATGCGGAAAAACAATATCAGCTCACCATTGACTGCCATACCTCTTTCATCCGATTTAATGAAACCCCACGCCATATTACCCTGGTGCATACCGAGGTACCATCAGAGCTGGAAGGCAAAGGAGCCGGTACCGCTATAGTTGAAAAAACACTGGAGGCGATTGAACAAAGTGGTAAAACCCTAATACCCCTCTGTCCTTTTGTATTTGCCTATATCAAACGGCATCCAGACTGGAAGCGTATTGTGGATCCGGGGTTCAGGGGGTTCGGGGAGTAAGCCATTAACCAGTAGCTTTCAGAACCAAATCTCAAAAAACAAGATCCAAAAAACCGGATTCCAGAGTGTGATATCAAGTCAACTGACAGCTCCCGGCTGAAAACCTGGTCCGGTTTATACCCGCATCAACGGTTCAAATGAATAAAGGGCTGATTTGCGCCCCGGCCCCCTGCTGCAAATAAGGCAAGCCCTCTTCGAGTAGTTTTTTAATACCCTTTGACGACGACTTTTCGGGTATTCCTGCTGTCCGGTACAGGTTGGGCAATCTGAATTTGGGGTAGGTAAAAATATAGTCCAATACCTGCATACTCCATTTTACCATCCCGCAATTTTTCAGGGCCAATCGGAATATAGGAGATCTGTCTTTCCGAGGGTCTGTAAGAAAATACTGAAAACGCTCATGTACACTCAGCGCTGAACCGACAGTTTCTACGATGGCATCTTAAACTTTCCCATCCCGGGCATCATCCGTCCGAATGCGCCCATTTTATTCATGTTCTTCATCATATCGCGCATCTGCTCAAACTGCTTCATAAAAGCGTTCACTTCGGCAATATCTTTACCGCTGCCGAGGGCAATGCGTTTGCGGCGGCTGCCATTGATCAGGTCGGGGTTGCTGCGCTCATCCAGGGTCATGGAGTCGATCATGGCTTCGATTCCTTTAAAACTTTCATCGCTGATGTCCAGGTCCTTGATCTTTGCGCCCACACCGGGGATCATCCCCAGCAGGTCTTTCATATTCCCCATTTTCTTGATCTGCTCCAGCTGCATCTTAAAATCGGCGAAGTCAAATTTATTTTTCCGGATCTTGCTTTCCAGCTTTTTGGCCTGTTCTTCATCAAACTGCTGCTGGGCGCGCTCCACCAGGGTGGTAATATCGCCCATCCCCAGGATCCGCTGCGCCATCCGTTCGGGATAAAATACATCCAGCGCATCCATTTTTTCACCGTTGCTCACAAACTTGATCGGCTTGTTTACGGTGTACTTGATCGACAGGGCCGCACCACCGCGGGTATCGCCATCCAGCTTGGTCAATACCACGCCACTGAAGTCCAGCCGCTCGTTAAAGGCCTTTGCCGTATTCACCGCATCCTGTCCCGTCATGCTGTCTACCACAAAAAGGATCTCCTGCGGGGCAACGGCATTTTTTATATTGGATACCTCGGTCATCATGGCCTCATCAATGGCCAGGCGACCGGCAGTATCAATAATGAGGACATTTTTGTTTTTCGATTTTGAGGCGGCAACAGCATTTTTTGCAATATCCACTGCATCCTTATTCTCCGGCTCAATATATACTTCCACGCCGATCTGCTCTCCCAGCACCCGCAGCTGTTCCATAGCCGCCGGCCGGTAAATATCGGCAGCAACCAGCATGGGCGACAATCCCTTTTTTGACTTAAGATAATTTGCCAGCTTGCCGCTAAAGGTGGTTTTACCGCTCCCCTGCAATCCGGCGATCAGGATCACGGCCGGGTTGCTCCTGGCATTGAACCCCGCTTCCTCCCCTCCCATAAGCTCGGTAAGCTCATCCTTCACGATCTTTATCATCAGTTGTCCGGGGCTGATGGCGTTCAGTACTTTCTCACCGGTTGCCTTATCCCGGATCTTATCGGTAAATTCCTTTGCGATCTTATAGTTCACATCCGCATCCACCAGTGCACGCCGGATCTCTTTTACCGTAGCCGCAACGTTCAATTCCGTAATACGCGCCTGGCCTTTGAGGTTCTTAAAGGCCGATTCTAATTTATCCTGTAGACTATTAAACATATTTTACTAAAACTGAGTAACTGAAAAAATGCCCGCAAATATACTATTTTAAAAAGCAGCAGCCGTTAAAAACCGGCAAAATGAAGGTACGGCCGCTTTTTGACCCAAAAACCAGGGTTTCTCCCGGCAAAAGGCGGATCCGGCGGCGCCAATCCAAAAAAAATTTTGAAAGTATGATAATTTTTATATTATTGTAGCTAATTGAGTCAATAAACACAGCCGAGAGATGAGTAAACAGCTATATACCCTGGAGTATCCCGTACGTTGTTCTCCAACAATTTTATATGAATTTTTAGCCACATCCAACGGTCTGGGAGAATGGTTTGCGGAAAATGTGGATGAGCGGAACGGGCGCTTCTATTTTGGCTGGAACGGATCTTATGAGGAGGCAGAGGTCGTTGATCAGGAGGAAGAACGGTTTATCCGGTTTCACTGGGCCGGCGCCCCCAAGAACGAGTACTTTGAATTCCGCATTGATAAATCAGAGATCACCAATCAAACCATTTTAGTCATCACCGATTTTGCAGAAAAAAGGGAGCTTAAAGATCAGAGCCAGCTTTGGGATTACCAGGTAAAAGAATTGTTTCACCGGTTGGGAAACTGACCCTCCCTTTTCAAACACCCGCCAGTACCATCATCAGATCGCGGAAGGACCTTCTCCAGAATTGCGGAGCATTTTCCAGTTCTTCCATTGGGGCAACGCGGGCCAGTTTTATAAATGCGCTGTTGTGCAGCCGCTCCAGCCATTCCCCTTTCTCCAGTGTATGCAAAGGAACATAATTGCTGCTGCCTGCATCATGCTCCCATTCGCTTCCGCTATAACTCAGGAAATAACCTCCTGTTTTCAACGCTTCAAATCGTTCCCCCAGTTTTACGGAAAACCGGTCTTTTCCCCCGCCGGACAAATGCAGTGTAGTGCTCACCTGCCTCCCCCACCAGAACAGGCTCCGGACCGCAGCAGTTTGTTCCCTGGCAAAGTTGCGCGGATAATCCAGGATCAGGTACGGCAACCCGTTGTAGTATTCTCCTTTGGAGATCTTTCCATTGTTCTCCAGCAAGCCGGCCGGCAACAGGGAGGCGTTCTCTTTAACAAAATCAAGCTGCCACCGGTAAAGCAATTCCAATGCAGTTTTTACTTTATCCAAAACCGCATTCTTTGTTAAAATGATTTCAGGAGCAGCAACAATGGCCCGCTCCTCTGGAGAAAGGCTTAATTTTGTTTCTTCCATTATGTATTACGTTATTTGCAAATTAAATGAATTGTGGTTGAAAAGGCAATAGACGGTGCACCCTACCGATGCTGAACTATTGACTGCAGGCTATAAACCATGAACCAGAAACCGGAAACAGTTGAAAAAGTTAGATAAACTGATCATTAAAGCTTTCGTTGGCCCATTTGTGGCCACTTTTTTCATTACGCTTTTTGTGCTGGTAATGCAGTTTTTCTGGCTTTGGATCGACGATTTTGTGGGCAAAGGACTGGATGCCTTCACCATCCTGCGGTTCATATGGTACCAGAGCGCGGTGTTGATCCCACTTGCATTGCCCCTGGCGGTGCTCCTGTCTTCCCTGATGACTTTCGGGAACCTGGGTGAAAGCTTCGAGCTGGTAGCGATCAAATCTTCGGGAATCTCCCTGCTGCGGTTCATGCGCCCGTTGGTAGGCGTAACCCTTTTCATCAGCCTTTGTGCCTTTCTCTTTGCCAATTATGTCATTCCCGTTGCACAGCTGAAATCGCGTACCATGCTGGCGGACATTGTACTGGCCAAACCGGCATTTGACATTAAAGAAGGTATTTTCTATGACAAACTGGACCGCTTTGCCATTAAAATAGGAAAAAAGGAAAAGGACGACAGCACGATCCGGGACCTTATTGTTTTTGAGAACAACTACAGCGCCCTGCAGGACAATTTTATTATTGCAAAAAACGGCGTCATGAAACCCTCGCCGGACAAACGGTTCCTGGACATTGTCTTCCGGGACGGGTGGCGCTACCAGGAGCGGGGCAGCCGCACGGATTCGGCTACAGAATATATCCGCCTCGGATTTAAGGAATATAAAATGCAGCTGGACATCAGTGCATTTAACTTTAAAGCCTCCAGCGACAGCAATAACCGGAATAACGAACGGGTATTGAGCATGCGGCAACTGGACAAAGCGCTGGACTCCATGACCAAATACACCAACATGGAGGTGGAACGCTATCAGACCAGCCTGGTGAACAATTTCAGCCTCCTTCTTTACCGCGATAGTGTGACCAAGGGCATTTCTATCCCCGATTCAGTGTTGAACTTTAAGAAAAACAGAGATGCTTTTTTAGGGCTGGATTCGGTTACCGGAAAAGCAAAAGCCACCCTCCTGCCCCCAAAAGCCGATTCGGTATCCGGGAAAAAAGAAAAAACAAAAGCCCCGGCCTCGAAGCGCCGGAAAACAAAAAGCCGGAAAACAAAGAAATACCAGCGGCTGCATTTTGCCATCGACACCCTCAAAGCAAAGACGGACACTTCTAAAAAAGCGGCAATTGTAAAACCAGACTCGTTGAAAAAAATGGCCGGTGACAGCGGAACAATTAAAAAGGATTCCACAAAAAAAGATACAGCAAAAAAACACATCGTAAAACCGCAGAAAAAGGACGCCAATGTCTTCACGGCCTTTTTGCCGGACAGTGCGCTGAGCAGTGTAACCGATCGTGCGCTCAGCTCCATCACGGTTGTGAAAGACAATGCAGGCATGAACCTGAACAGCATCCAGGAGCAACAGAAAAATATCCGCCGCTATAAGATCGAATGGCACAAAAAGATTGTGCTGGCCCTGGCCTGCTTCCTGATGTTCATGATCGGCGCCCCGCTGGGTTCCATCATCCGGAAAGGTGGTTTGGGTACGCCCATGATCTTCGCCATAGCCTTCTTCCTGGTCTTTTATTTTTCATCCAATACCGGGGAAAAAATGGCCAAAGAAGGAAGTCTGACCCCTCTTACAGGAATGTGGCTGTCCACGCTGATACTGGCTCCTATCGGCGCCTTCCTGACCTACAAGGCCATGCACGATTCGAATCTATTCAATAAGGAATTCTATCACCGTTTAAAACGCAGGGTACAGTTATATATTCAGGCAAGAAGAAAACGCAACAACGCAGACCGGAAAACCGTATAATCCAAACAATATGGCTACGAAGGACTCCCGACAGAACCTGAGGATCCAGAAATGGGTGGCAGTGGTATCCCTGCTGCTGCTGATCGTGAAATTTATTGCGTACTTCTCCACACGTTCGGTAGCCGTACTCACGGATGCACTCGAAAGCATTGCAAACGTGGCTGCGGGGTTCATCGGGCTGTATAGCCTTTACCTGGCCGCGCAGCCCCGGGATGAAAATCATCCTTATGGCCACGGCAAGGCCGAATTTTTATCCGCCGCCGTAGAAGGCACGCTCATTGGGATCGCAGGTCTGGTGGTGCTCTACAAGGCCATTGATCAGCTGATCCATCCCCTGGAACTGGATCAGCTGGACCTCGGCATCATCCTGGTTGCAGTTACGGCCATCGTCAATTATGCGCTGGGCAGCATCTGCATCTCCATAGGGAAAAAAAATCATTCCATCGCCCTGGAAGTAAGCGGGCGGCATCTTCAAACCGACACGTATTCAACCATTGCGGTGATCATCGGCCTGGGCCTCGTTTTTTTTACAAAGATCCACTGGCTCGACTCTGTTGTGGCCATCCTGCTGACCTGTTTGCTCCTGCGCACATCCTACAGCATCCTGCGCCGCTCCATTGCCGGCATCATGGACGAGGCAGACCGGCAACTGCTGCAGGAAATGATCAGCTATATCAACGAAAACCGGCCGGAGAACTGGGTCGACCTGCACAATTTCCGGGTGATCAAATACGGAAGTGTACTGCATATCGACTGCCATCTGACAGTGCCCTGGTACCTGAATGTTGCCGAAGCCCACAAGGAGGTGGATCAGCTGGCAGCCCTGATCCGGGATCAATACGGGCCCTCCGTCGAATTTTTTGTGCACTCGGACGGATGCAGGCCCTTCCAATGCCCGCTCTGCTCCAAAACGGACTGCCCGGTACGCAAACATCCATTTGAAAAAACAATACCCTGGACCCTGGAGAACGTACTTCAAAACCAGCGCCACCGGCTGAAGGCCGAAGGACAGATGCCCCGCTGAAATGCTCCCCGAAAAAGCCCTGTCAACTTTTTCAACCTGGTAGCTTTTCACCCAATTGTTCCTTAACTTTATGACCGAACATTTGTTATTGAATATATGCTCACAAAAAAATCACAATATGCCTTTAAAGCGCTTGGTTACCTGGTTGGTAAGCAACAGGAAGGGCCGGTGCTTATTTCCGAGATCTCAAAAAAGAAACGGATTCCTTTAAAATTCCTGGAAAACATCCTGCTGGAGCTCCGGAAAGCCGGCATCCTGGAAAGCAAAAAAGGAAAAGGAGGTGGTTACTTTTTCAAAAAGAATCCGGCCGATGTGCAAATGGCTACCGTCATACGGCTCATCGACGGTCCCATTTCCATGTTGCCCTGCGTGAGCCTGTATTTCTATGAACGCTGCAAAAACTGCGATGAAAAACATTGTGGTCTGCATGATGTAATGAAAAGAGTACGGGATGCGACTCTGGAGGTACTGGAAAGCCGGACTCTGGCAGATCTAAAAGATTAAGCCTGTTTTCCGTGATGCAGAATACAAGGCGGGAATATTATGATCTGCCCCGTGCTCAAATCTCTCTCTTCAGCCTTTTCAGTTGGATGACCTGCTGTATATTGCGGCCGGCGCCTCCCTATAACAGCGGTCAGGGCATCGGCGGAATGATCCCTGCTCCGGCTTCGCCCGGCGCTGCGCTTTGAAGGTCAACAATGCCACAGCTGCCACCTGGTTGATTGTATTTAAATATGAACCGATCGGCGCTGATACCCTCTTGCTGCACCAGGTAGCTGATCACCGCGTTAACCCTTCTCCAGCTTAAAAGCCGGCTTTCCTGTGTATCGCCGCAATAGCCACCGGTTACGCGTACTTTGCATGCCGGGGAATTTCTTAAGGTATTTCCGACAGCGGCCAGGATCGCTTCATTGTCACTTGAGATCTGCGTAGAAGAACCCTTGAAACTGACGCTGGGGAGGACCAGGTTGCAAACAGGGTTGGGAGCGGCTATGTTGATCGGATCGCCCCAGCCTGCCGTTGTCCTGGGCCCGTATAATTCCAATGTGGTGGTGTTCAGGTAAAAATCGCCGACAGTTCCCTGTGAGTTAACAGGAGCCTGCGGCCCGTTCAGGATGGTATTGCCGTTGGCGCCGTTGTTGCCCGCCGGTCCTTTCAGGCCTACCGGATCACCCCAGTTGCCGTTTGTTTTGGGGCCGTACAAAAGCGCCTGCACCTGATCAAGGTAATAATCGCCTTCCCTGCCGGTGGCAGCGTCCGGCATACCGGATCCGTGGATGATCCTACTGCCAGGCTCACCTTGCGGACCGGTAGCACCTACCAGGCTTACGGGGTTTCCCCAGTCCCTTCCCCTCTTGGGACCGTACATATCTTTTGCTTCGGTGTCAAAATAAAAATCGCCGGCCTTGCCCAGCGTCACCTCCGGAACGCCCGTACCGCTATAGATCCGGGCTCCCGGCTCTCCTACAGGACCGGCCGCACCGGTATCGCCTTTTTTGCAGGCAGTAATCAACACAGCAAGTGCTGCAATGGCTAAAGCAACTTTTAAGACAGGGTTCATCGTATTTGAATTTTATAGTTTTCATTTAAAAAACACCGGTAAATTGGGCAGCGCCACTAATTTAACCTGCTTGCTTACTACTTCTTTATTACCATTATACGCTTTGATGCTGATAACAATTTCACTCATGGTAAGCGTGGTACCCGCATCGCCGCTTTTGGGTTGATAAGGGTCGATGGAAGGGACAGACCAGCGGCCATCATCGCCTATATTCATATCCCAGCTACCCAGTTGCTTATTTTTAATGTTGACGGTTTCTTTTTCTTCGTACACTTTTATGCCCACTGCCCGGGCCGATTTTTTATACACTTCTTTTTTGCCGGAGTAGTAGGCTTCTACTTTTATGCGCGATTTTGGCGCAGCGCTGCCCCTTATAGTAAAAGCTTCGTATCCGGTGCTGCCACCAAGCGGGCTGGCCGTGCTTTGGGTCATGTCGCCGGTAATGGTTTGTACTTTAAAATCGCTGCGCACTCTATCATCAGTTAATAATGTAGCGGTAGCCACCGCGATCACTTTCAGCTTTTTATCTTTCAGCTTTATTTCACAGTTCACGGGCTTTTTGCTCACCAGTCCGTCCTTGCTTTGACCCGCAAAAACGTGTACCCGTCTTTGTATGGCACCCTCCCTGAATTTTACGGTAACACTTTCCGCTAAACACCAGGATCCATTATTGCCCACAGTGGCGGTATAGTTTTGCACATCGTAAGGGCTTTGCCTGCCGGCCACTACCAGCACGGGCTTGCTGCTGCCACCTTTGGAGATGGGGGTAATATGAATTTCGACTTTCGCGCCGGGTACACCGTAGCCAGCGATGCGCAAAGGTTTGGAAAGATCATTGTTTTTGGTGGGGCTGCTCATTTTAAAATTCTCATTGAGCGCTTTTTGCAGCTCGCCGGTAGTAAGTAGGACTCCCGCTTTTGCTTTAAATCTTACGGTCTCTGTTTGCGCAAGAGCTGTATGTACCCCTGTAAAAAGCAGCACTAGGGGTATAAAATATTTGGTTTTCATGTTTACGATTTTTGTTTTTTAATCAGTGCAACCTTTTACTGTAGCCTTCAACACAAAGAGCGTGGGGTCCATACCACCCGTTTTGCCCAATGGTTTTAATATCAGTTCAGCGATTGATAATTCTTTTACCAGAAATACTGATTCCTGTTGTGACTCAATAAGAGTGAGGGTTTTAGCCCGCACATCGCATTTCCATTTGCCTTTTTCTTTTGTAAAAAAATTCACTTCGGCCTCGCCATTGGATTTTAGCCAGATGTAGGGGCCGGCCTCGCCGGGTTTCAACTTTACATCCTGTAGTTTATCATTTTCATTTTTGAGTGTTCTATTTTAAATGCCGGCACAAACATATACCCCCGAAAAGGCCACGACAAGCAGCAATAGACGAACAACGGTTTCAATAGATGAACGCGCCTGATTTCGATGACGTGTGCAGTCCGGAAGATTGTTCCCCTTGCCGGTTTAACGGGCTTTTTGTCGCCAACGTTTTTTATACAAGCGGCAATGTTGGCAATGACAACTGTGTTTTTATTCGGACAGGTAGCTATCTTACTGAAAACGCCGTAGGTCCGGGTAAATGATGATACCGTTATATTCAATAATACTAAAGCTGTTACAAGCAATTCCATCTTCATTTTTAGAGAATTCATATTACAATTCTCCTTCGCCTACAGGCTCCTGCTGCGTAGAAATTGAAATATAATTGAGCACATTACTATCATCAATGGTAATATGAATGTATACAGGGTTTTCGTTGCGCAGCAAATCTAAGATATGGGACATGCTGTTCCATTTAAGATTCAGTGTAAGCCGGTTGTCTGTATATTGATTCGGTATGGGTATGGCATTGTCCGCCCTAAAATGGATAGTTCCGAGGTTTTCATTATCATCTGCATAAACGGTAATATCAGCCATTTGATCATGCAATATGTAAAGAGAGCAGTAATAACTTGCAATTTTTTTTGAAATATGTGTCATCGTATTTTATTTTTATCAGAATTAATTAGCTTTTCATTTTTCAATGCGGTTATTCCGCCGGCACCAGTTGCCACCGGTATCCATCTGCATCCTCATTGGGACCAAACCAGGGTTCATCATCGCCGGTGCTTACCCCTTTGGAGTACAGGGCATCACCGCCCATTTTTATGCTTTTGATGACAAAATTTTCTTCATCGGCATCAATGCTAAAGCTGCTGCTGGCGTCTTTATCACTCAGAATGGCTTCGTGATTATCCGGTACAAAATAAGGGCGCAGGTAAAAGCCGGAGGTGGCGTTCTGGATGGTATAGCTCACAATCATGCTTCCGTTCTTTCCTTTGGCGGTATATTTTTTTATCTTCCATTTTTGCATGCCGCCTCTATTAAATTTTTTGAGGCGGATGTTGCTATTGATGCCACCGTCAACGGGTGCAAGCGCTTTTCCAGTGGCTACGTTCACAACAAAGTAAGTGCCTTCTTCCGGACCTGATTGGGCCCGGGAATAAACCGATAATAGCAGCAGCACAAATAGGCCTGCCATGTGTTTTAATTGCTTCATTTTGTTTATTTTTTAGTTGTATCTATAAGTGGCCGCCCCTACAATATTCTTGTCTTCCAGCAGCATTTTAATGGTTGTATCTCCTTTCCACGCAGGTACAAAAACGCCCGTCAGATTGTCATTTTCGTTATGGAATCCCACATCAGCGGTTTTGGGTTAGCAGTTTGTACCGTTTTCACCAACCACATTGTAATACTTCCGTCTGTCCTGCGAAAAATAGTACTGCGCCAAATAGTTGTAAGACTCACCCATTTTCCTGAATGCTTTGCTACCCCATACCGGTATGTCACTGATCTTAAATATTTCGACATGCTGTGTCTGTACGGTATTAACGCCTTTATAAGTAGTCCTTTTCAAAGAAAGGTTGCCCAGGTCGTCTTTTGAAAAACTAAAGTCAAACACATCTGCCCCATTGCCATTTACATCAAATGAGAAGCTGTTGCCGGCGATTGTTACAACAGCTAACCTGCCAAAGCCAGGTCCGTTCCAGGTAGCCATTATATTATCGTAGTCCGGCGGAAAATAGACCAGCCAGAGTTTCACCCGGTCGTCCTCCCTGATCTCTAAAACCATATAGTAGGCCGGTGGCGATTACTTCTTTTTCTTTTGCTGCGCTTTTCTCCTTCCCGCAACTGCTGATCACAGGAAGAGCAATGATACCAAAGCAATACATGGATAATTTGAACCGTCGCATTTTATCAGATTTCAACGTTTAAATAATAACATCCATTAAATACTTTAATTTATATACACATCTATTTTTGGGGATCCACCGTTACCTGCCCGCTTTTCCACCAGCAGCGTTTTTTTCCCATTTCCTTTCCAGGACGGAACGGTAACTCCCAGGTAAGATCCATAACCGGTATCGCTCTTCCAGCCCACGCCGCCGCCCACAGTGTAGTAGGGGTACCCTTCTTCCGGAACGATGCCCGCAATACCATCAATAAATTTTGTGCTGTTAAAACCAATATGATAAAGCACACCACTCACTTGTTCCCATTTGCGCGAAAATGTTCTGCCGGCTACGGGAAAAGCTTCGCTGTTTTTGTACATCTCGGCATGGCTTGCGCTGCCCGAAAAAGATTTGAGCGCAATGTTTCCTTCATTTGTTTTTTCAAATAAAAGATCAAAAACTTGCCCATCGCTGCCTATTTTTAAATGATTATCTTCAATAATCACTTCGTACCCGCGCCTGAGGCCCGCACCATCCTGTGTTATCATCAGCTTGCCATCCGTTTTTCCAAAATAGAACAGGGACATCCGGGGGTTCCAACCACTGTTTTCGGTAACCAGATAATAGCCTGCCAGGTCAGTGGCAGTCAGGTTTTTTTCCTCCTCCCCTGCGGGAATGTTATCGTTGCTTTTCCTGCAGGAAAAGAGACTTAAGGCCAGTATACCGCCGAAGACCGCTGGTAGTAAACGGCTCCTGTTAACTATGGAATAAAAAATTTTCATATAATTGATCTTTTTAATTTTTACAAGGTTTTTTTGCTGTTTTTTGTATGGAGTGGGCATCGGTAATGGCCATTGCCTTCCCGTCTGTGTGTAGGCCGGTATACAAGCCATCCGGCGCCATACTAAGGGTGTTGTTACTGCCGGGATTGTTATAAAAACCCCACCACCACACGAGGTAGCCAAAACCGTGCTGCTGGCAGAGGTCCATTAGCAGCCGGTAGTTTATGGTATAATCTACGCCATTCTGTACATCGGCCCGGGCCAGCTCGCCGATGGTGACGGGCAGGTTGGCATTCTTAAGGGCGTTCATATAGCCGGTTATCTGTGCATCGCTATAGTTGCTCCACCGGCCGTTTGTTGGCCAGTAGGTGTGCACACTGAAAACCAGGTTGTGCCGGGGATCGTGATCCATCAGCGCCCTGCCTTTGTTTACGATAAACTGGGGGTCTTTGCCCCAGTTGTAACTGTCTATCATGAGCGGGCAGGTATAGCCGGCATTACGCAACGTGATAACCGCTTTTGTATATGCGTTGTAAAGGGCATCGTGGCCGCCGGTGCCATTGTCGGGCTCATTGGCTATGTTTACAATAATCGATCGCTGGTATTGCATCAGTACATTTTTAATATCAGCGCTGATCCACCAGCCAGCTGCTTTATCTATGTCGGCTAAGGGATTGGCGCTGCCCGTATAGTCGTGCAGCTCCAGCACGGGAATCATATTATTGCTGATACATATTTTTATCAGCGATTCGATTTCAGCTCCCGTTAATGCAATATTGTTAGATGTTCCGTTGTTCCACCTGGTGTACCGGCTGGTAAACACCAGTCGCACGGCATTGGCACCGGTTTGAGCTATTTCTGTAAGCTCTTTTTTTCCAAGATCCAAAGCGTACACAGAGCCCATATTTACTCCGCGCAGCACCAGCCTGTTACCACAGCCATCAGCTAAGTAATTGCCGTTTATAACCTGCAGGCCACCATCATTGGAGATGTCATTATTCCTTTTGCAGGCGGCAAAGAACAACGTCATTATTGCCAATGACCAGATACTGCATATTGGAAATAAGTGTTTCATTTTCTTATTTTTTATTGTGCGCTCTCAACCGGGCCATTGTAGCTGCCCTGCACCAGGCCCATTCCGCTTGTGAATTCAAAATTTATCTTATAATTGTTACCGTCTTTTGCAATGGTTATTTTTCTTCCAATGCTATTTACCGTGTAGCTTTCATCACCATCATTATAGTAAAGAATGGCGCTGCGAAAGGCAATACTGTTAGGAGCGTTTGTAAAGGACCCTTCGGGTATCGCGGAAAAATTGGATCCGGCAGTTTCCAGGTATAATTCTACTCCGTCATTTGCGTTGCTGCTGTTATAAAGGAGCAATCGCATTTCTTTGCCCGCAGCTATCCAGGCTGCTCTTGCTATTTTCTCTGTTTTCGGATTGCCCCCGCTTTGATAGGTATAATTATTGCCGGAGCCATTTTGGCCTGTATTTTCTTTTTTGCAGCACACCAGTAAAAAAAGCGCTGCAATTGCCATCAAAAAATGGTGTTTACAATTTGTTTTCATGATATTTTGTTTTTTAATTATGTATTCGTGTTTTAAATGGACGGGGCTATTAATTTCCATCCTGCGTCCTGTCCGGCAAAACTGCTCTTCATGCCGCCCAATATTTTACAGGCAATGTCGAGCCGGGACACGTACAGATCAGGGTCTCTTTTGCATACACTTTATAGGTGATGCCACTACCTTTCTGCATATTGTGCTCTATATTTCCCGGAAGCAGGGCGTTATCCTCCCTTTGTTTTTTCCCGCAGGAGAAAACAGCAATAATCAGCATCAGCAAAGCCAGTATAATGCAAAGGATGGGTAAAAATTGTTTCTTCATTGTTCATCGTTTACACTTCAAAGCTAAACGCGGCATTCCCCCTTTACAAGCGGGATTAGACAAACAGCAGTTTGAATCGACGAACAACAACCGGTTGGAAAAGCCACAGACGCACAGGCCTGGAAACATGCCGATCTCTGACGACTCACCCACCTTTCATCACGAAGGGGCACCAGAGCGTAATCATATTTCCTCGTGCGCCTTTGCGCCTGGCCTGTCCCAACAGTATAAGGAACCATACAAGGGACTGCAGATTGTTTTTGTGCTCCGATGAAGATGGCCGGCCGTTTGCCCTATCACTAAAATATGCGATAAGAAATACATCTTTTTGGCTGCATCTTTGAGTCGTGTTATATAGCCGGACCCGATGGAAAACCCGGTAGATTTATTTAAATTTGAGAAAATATGAGCGAGGCCCACACATACCACTGTATCATCGTGGATGATGATGAAATAGACCGGCTCACCACCCTGTCTTTTGTAAAGAAGTATCCCTTTCTTTCTGTGACGGGTGTTTATGACAATGCTACGGCTGCGCTTGCCGAAATTGAACAGACCCGGCCCCGGATCTTGTTGCTGGATATTGATATGGAAGGCACCAATGGCCTGGAGCTGCGCGGGCAGCTGTTGCAAATAGAAGCCTGTATATTTATAACCTCCTACCCCGATTATGCCCTGGAAAGTTTTGAACTGGCGGCCCTTGATTTTTTAGTAAAACCATTAAAAGCCGACCGTTTTGCGGCCTCCATGAAACGGCTGGAGGACTACTTGCTGCTACGGAAAAAATCAGCATTGCTGGACCACAGCCTCAACGGCGATACCATTTTTATAAAGGACGGGCACGAACAGATAAAGATCAAAGCAGCCGATATCTTATACCTGGAAGCCCTGAAAGATTATACCGGCATCATCACCCGGCAAAAAAAGTATTGTGTACTGGCGTCGCTCGGCAATCTTTTAAAAGATCCATCATTTGGCAGTTTCATAAGAGTGCACCGGAGTTATGCCGTGCAAAAGCATTTTATTGATAGGATAAACGCGCAGGAGGTTTTAATAGGCACTATCAAAATTCCCATAGGAAGAAGTTATAAAGAAGCGTTACAACAATTAACCTGATCATCGAATTATGGAATACCGTGCGCTATCCGTTCCGCCACATCTGCAACCATACGTTTACAGCGCTGTATGGATCCATCGCAATGCGAATGCTCCTTTCCGGTTTAATATGCTTCCCCGGTTTAACCCCGCTTTTATTTTTTCATTAAAGCATACAGAAGATATATCCAATCACTATGCCGGTAATGAGATCGTATTTAAACCCTGCAATATCTATTTTGGTGGTGGCGGCATTGTTCCCAGCCGGTTTACCATTCCTGCTAAAATGGATATTATACTTATACTGCTGTATCCGCAGGCCACAGGCGCTTTCTGGCAGGAAGATGCGTTACATTTCTTTGACCGGCCGGACAGGATTACCAATGCCGGACAGCAATTACGCATTCTGAATGATAAAGTAAGTGATGCCCGTTCAATCGATCAAAAGTGGCACCATATACAGCAATTCCTTTCAATAAGATTACAGAAAAGAAAACCTCATAATTTTTCGTATGTGCAACGGGCCATGCAGATGATTCAACAAACTTCCGGGCTGATCGACATTAAAACACTCGCGCTCCAGGCTTATACCAGCCAGCGGAACCTGTTGGATCGCTTCCGGCAGTATACTGGTACCACCCCTAAACAAATAGCATCCATCACCCGTTTTAATAAAGTAGCCAAGTCCTATATTATAAACCCGGACATAAATGCGCTTTATAAAAACGCCGTAAAACACCGGTATCACGATCCATCACACTTATATAAAGATTTTAACCGGTACCTCCTGCAATCGCCGCTGCATTTTCTTGCGCAGGACAATGAAATTAATATCGTGGTGTAACGCCATTCATTAACCGGTTGTAAAAAACGGAGAATTTTTCAACCCCGATGCGTTCATCTGAAGAGCGGTTTAATTTTGAGTCGGATACGCAGAAGTTGTTTAAATTTTTTCAATATGTTGCTCTGATGAGGCTCAAAATTGTATGGCTCGTTTTTTACCAGCAAATTGCCCCTTGGGCCAGCCCTGTAAGGGCGTTACGCCGGTAACATGGATCAACGAAACAGCATACAGCCCCTTCGGGGCGGCTTGTGGGCTATAATGCCGAATAGCTGAAACAACGCCGCGTTTCATTCCACAAAAAATCCAATAAAATAAAAACGATCAATAAAACCGGTATGCTTATTTCAAATGTCATCCCCGCCCGCCATGGGCCGGGTCAGCGCTTCATCCTCAATTTGGCAAAAATCATCCGGTGCAGAGCTTCTTTGCATCCGGCTCCCGGTAGAAGTACCTGTTTCACCATTGGGTTTGAATGGGGCCTCAAATCCGGATTATCTGCAAAAAATCGAATATTTTCTCATTTGCATATCCGAAACCTGGCTCCTGAACATAAATTTGGATATCAAAACCGCGCTGATTTAACTATAAGCAACCCATGCGAATTCTGAAAATTTTATTACTGGTTTGTACGTTTCTGAATGGGAACGCACAAAGAAGCAGCCTGGAGGCGATCGACTCGATGCTGTTAAAATTGCCCGGAGCCCCATACGACACCAACAAGGTGCGGCTGTTATATAGAATCAGCAAAGCGTACCAGGACCAGGACATTGAAAAATCAACACAATTTGCAAAACAAAGTATGGCGGCAGCCAAAGCCCTGGGCTGGAAAAAAGGAATGGCTGCCAACGATATTTTATCCGGCGAACTGCTGTTAGGCGCCAACAAATACGATTCAGCCATATTGCACTTTAAAGCAGCTTACGCAACAAATACAGAGATTAACAATATCAACGGCATCCTTAGCGCTTTACAAAGTATCGGGAACGTTTATTATGGTCAAAACAATCCCAACCAGGCATTACCCTACTATTTGAACGCCCTGGAAATGGCAGAAAAACATAAAAACAACGACCAGATTTGCAGGATAAATCAAAATATTGCCGCGGTTTACCTAGACCAGGAGAATAGCGCAAAAATGCTGCAATATTCGCAAAGATCTTATGCAGCGGCAATCAAAAGCGGCATACCAGAAAATACAATTACATCGCTTGAGTCCATAGGATTGGCCTATTTGCTGGGGAAAGACAGCACTTTGGCCGGAGACTATTTTACAAGAGCCCTGGCGCTAAATGAGCGCACTGACGATGTTTACCGGAAGGCCAACTTATATCATTACCTAGCGCTAGCAAAAAAATCGGTTTCAGAAAGAATCCGGTACCTGTTACAGGCAAAAGAATTATTTGACACATATAACCCGGAACATGCGATGGCCCTCAGCAATTTAAAGCATATGGGAACCGCCTACCGGGATTCCTCCATGAAAATAACAGACCCGGCCAGGAAAAGAAAGCTATTACTGCAGGCAGAAGCCTATTACGAAAAAGTGATCGCTGAAAGTAAAGCTATGGGCCATATCGACACTTATAATGACGCAGAGTCCGGCTTAGCCACGGTTAGGGCGGCCAAAGGGGAATATCGATCCGCCTATGAATTGTTATACAATTACGTTCAGACTTATGACTCCCTCTACTCACAGGAAACCAAAAACAAGATTGCAACGCTGGAAAACGCCCGGGAAATAGATGCGCGGGAAAAGCAACTGCAGATCAACAAGCTGGCGCTCAGCAATGCACGGCGCACCCGGGGTGCCTTAATCGCCGGATCCGCATTGCTGTTCATTATCGGGGGACTATTGTTTTACCAGAACCAGACCCGGCGCAAAACCAACACTACCCTGCTCACGTTGAACAATGAGCTGGACGAGGCCAATAAGATAAAAACAAAGTTCTTCGGCATCCTCAGTCATGACCTGAGAAGCCCGATTGCAAATCTTATTAATTATTTACACCTGCAAAAAGAGAATCCCGGGCTGCTGGACGAGCAAAAAAAACAATACTATCAAAAAAACCTGGCCACCTCCGCGGAAAACCTGCTGGACACCATGGAAACCATGCTGCTTTGGAGCAAAAGCCAGATGGAGCGCTTTGCACCCGAAAAGAAGATCATTCCTGTGGACCAGCTGTTTGAATACCTCCAAAAACAAATACCGGCCGGCAGCCAGGTTTCGCTGAGCTTTCAAAATACCGGACAACTGTTCGTAAGCACCGATGAAGACTATTTAAAGACCATCATGTACAATCTTACTGCTAACGCCTTCAAAGCGCTGCGCTCCACCCCCGACGGTCAGATCCGCTGGGAAGCCCGGCAAAACGGCAACCAGGTCCTCCTGACCATTACCGATAATGGCCCCGGTATTCGGCAGGAACAGATCAATGCGCTTTACAATGAAAATGCAGTGGTGGGCACAAAACACGGCCTGGGCCTGCACCTGATCCGGGACCTGGCAAAAGCCATCCAATGCAACATTTCATTTCATCCGGCTGCAAACGGAGGAGCCTGTTTTACAATTGCGGTCCGGCCATCATAATAATGTGAGAACATGAAAATTTGAACATTTGAAATGAAAATCCCGGATCATGCATAAGACCGGATCTAAAAACAGGAGTGGTTAGCGCTGCTCCGTTAACCGATTCCGGACCGCCGAAAGCCGGCTATGGATCCTGTTGCTCCATAGCTCATTCTCTTTTCACTATTTTTTTACACTTCCATTCCAAAAATTTATCGTACCTTGCAAACCTCCCTATTAGTCTACCTGATTAGTAGGTTTATTGAAAGCGTTATTTTGTCACTAAAAACTGTTTAAAATTATGTCATTAAGATTAGGAGACACTGCCCCGGATTTTACCGCGCAGTCTACTGAAGGAGAAATCAAATTTCATGAGTACCTGGGCGATTCCTGGGGTGTTCTGTTTTCTCACCCGGCCGATTATACCCCTGTTTGCACTACCGAACTGGGAAAAACGGCGCTGCTGAAAGGCGAATTTGACAAGCGTGGTGTAAAAGCATTAGCCGTAAGCGTTGATCCGCTGGACTCCCACCTGGGCTGGAAGAACGACATCAATGAAACCAACAATTGCACGGTAGAGTTTCCCATCCTGGCCGATCCGGAAAGGAACATTGCCACATTGTATGACATGATCCACCCGAATGCTTCTGAAAAAGCGACTGTGCGCTCGCTTTTCGTCATCGGACCGGATAAGAAAATAAAGCTGACCATCACGTATCCTGCTTCTACCGGACGGAATTTCCAGGAAGTACTGCGGGTGATCGATTCTTTACAGCTGACCGCTAACCACAGTGTAGCCACTCCGGCCGACTGGAAACAGGGCGAAGACGTGATCGTATCGCCTGCGATCAGCACAGCGGATGCCATTCAGAAATTCCCCAAGGGAGTAAAAGAGGTAAAACCTTACCTGCGCTATACTCCCCAGCCGAATATCTAATTTTTAGCTTAATGTTTATGGTTTATAGCTGGATTTGACTATAAACCATAAACATTAAATCACAAAAAATAAACGTGTTTACAGAAGAGCAGATACAGGAAATCGAAAATGCCCCGTTGGCGGAGGCATTAAAACTGGCAACGGCAGCGTTTCCGGCAGAAACCGTTTTTTCCACCTCTCTGGGCCAGGAAGACCAGGTGTTGACAGAAGTTATCGCTGCTCATAAGCTACCGGTAAGGATCTTTACGCTGGACACGGGGCGGTTGTTTTACGAGCACTACGATCTGCTGGAAAAAACCAATGCCCGTTATAAAATAAATATCGACGTCTATTTTCCGGAAGCGCCGGATGTGGAGGCCTATGTAAAAGCAAAAGGGGTCAACGGCTTTTATGAGTCGGTGGAGAACCGGAAGGAATGCTGTTTCATCCGGAAGGTGAAGCCCCTGAACCGGGCGCTGAAGGGCGCAAAAGTATGGATCACCGGTTTGCGCAGCGAGCAATCAGAAAACCGGAAGGACATGAAAATGATCGAATGGGATGAAGACCGGGGACTTTACAAATTTAACCCGCTCATCCACTGGACCTATGATGAAATGCTGCGTTATATTGAGCAAAAGAACATTCCTTACAACCCGCTCCACGACAAGGGATTTGTCAGCATCGGCTGTGCTCCCTGTACCCGGGCCATTGAGCCGGGCGAAGATCCCAGGGCCGGCAGATGGTGGTGGGAAGCATCCCACAAGGAGTGCGGGCTTCATGTTCATCAATAAACCGGGCCTGACCCGGTAAACGCCGACCCGAAAAAACCATTTTGATTGTTAAAAAAATCCGTACAGGCGGATCAGTATAAAAAGAACGTATGGGTGAGTACACATTAGATTACCTCGAACAGCTTGAGGCTGAAAGTATTTACATTTTCAGAGAAGTAGCTGCACAATTTGAAAAACCGGCACTGCTCTTCAGTGGCGGTAAAGATTCCATTACCCTGGTACAGCTGGCCAAAAAGGCATTTGCCCCGGGGAAGATCCCTTTTCCGCTGGTACATATTGACACCGGGCACAATTTTCCGGAGGCACTGGCCTACCGCGATGCGCTGGCAAAAGAGGTAGGCGCCGAGCTGATCGTGCGCAAGGTAGAAGATACCATTAAACAAAAGCACCTCACCGAGCCAAAGGGCAAATTTGCCAGCCGCAACTGGCTGCAGATCCATACCCTGCTCGACACCATTGAAGAATTTAAATTCGACGCCTGCATCGGAGGCGCCCGGCGGGACGAAGAAAAAGCAAGGGCAAAAGAACGTATCTTTTCTGTAAGAGATGAATTTGGGCAATGGGAGCCCAAGCTGCAGCGGCCCGAATTATGGAATATTTACAATGGGCGCGTTCACAAAGGGGAGAACGTACGGGTATTCCCTATCAGCAACTGGACGGAACTGGACGTATGGAGCTATATTAAAAAAGAAGGAGTTCGCCTTCCCTCCATTTATTTCGCCCACGACCGTGAAGTGATTGAGCATCAGGGGCAACTGATCGCGGTTTCCGATTACATCACCATCGACGAAACCGATGTGATCTCCACAAAGAAAGTACGCTACCGAACGGTGGGCGATATGACCTGCACCGCAGCAGTAGAGTCCAATGCAGCGACCCTTGATGAAGTGGTCAATGAGATCATGGCCACGCGGATCTCCGAAAGAGGCGAAACCCGTATCGATGACCGGGTTACAGAAGCCGCCATGGAAGACCGGAAGAAGGGCGGGTACTTTTAGAGCAGTTAACAGGTTGACAGGGTTATAAGTTAACAAGGAAAAAATTCCACATGGCTTATCAAAGTTTTGAAGATCTGGAGGCCTGGAAACGGGCCAGGGCATTGAAGAAAGAAGTTTCAGATCTTGTTAAGCATTTTCCGGAAGAAGAAAAATATCGGTTAGCCGATCAACTGAAGCGGAGTACAAGATCAATAGGCACACAAATATCGGAAGGACACGGCAGACAAACTTACCCGGACAGAATCCGGTTTTGTATAATAGCGAGGGGCTCTTTAAGTGAAACACTAAATCATCTGATCGATTCATTTGATGAAGGGTTTATTACGGAGGACCAATTGCAAATGTTTAGAAATAAAATCACAGAAGTTGAAAAGGTATTAAACGGTTACATTACCTGGCTCCAAAAAAAGTCGAAGGAACAATAACCCTGGTTAACTTTTCAACTTATAAACTTTTTAACTGAAAATGGATATATTACGTTTCATAACTGCCGGTAGTGTAGACGATGGTAAAAGCACATTGATCGGAAGACTTTTGTACGATAGCAAAAGCATTTTGGTAGATCAGCTGGAAGCACTGGAAAAACAATCAAAAAATAAAAATGCCGATGGCATTGACCTGGCGTTGCTGACCGACGGGCTGCGGGCCGAAAGAGAGCAGGGCATAACCATCGACGTGGCATACCGCTACTTCTCTACAACAAAAAGAAAATTCATTATCGCCGATGCACCGGGGCATGTGCAATATACCCGCAACATGATCACCGGAGCCTCCAACTCCAGCCTGATCATCATCCTCATCGATGCCCGGGCCGGGGTGATTGAACAGACCCGCCGGCATTCCATCATTGCATCGCTGCTGAAAATGCCGCACGTGGTGGTAGCGATCAACAAGATGGACCTGGCCGGTTTCTCTGAGCAGCGGTTCAACGAAATAAAGGCGGACTATGAAAAAGTAGCAGCGCAGTTGAACATCAAAAACGTGACCTATGTTCCGATCTCTGCGCTCCTGGGCGATAACATCGTAGAACGCTCGGCCAATATGCCCTGGTACACGGGCCAGCCGCTGCTGGAGTTCCTGGAATCAGTTGAAGTGGCTTCCGATATCAATCATAAAGATCCGCGTTTCCAGGTGCAATACGTTATACGCCCGCAAACCGCCGAGCTGCACGACTACCGCGGCTATGCAGGGCAGATCATCAGCGGCGTTTATAAGAAAGGCGACAAAATAAAGATCCTTCCGGCAGCGATTGAGTCGACCATCACAAAAATTGAGGTGGGTGGCAAAGAGGTACAGGAAGCTTTTGCTCCGCAGGCCGCAGTGCTGCATATAGCAGACGATATCGACATCAGCCGGGGTGATACCTTCGCCCGTATTGATAACCTGCCTAAAGTTGCCAGCGAAATTGAAGTGGTGCTTTGCTGGCTGGACAATAAACCCCTGATCCAGGGCAACAAATATTTTCTTCAGCACAAAGGGCGGCTGGTCAAAACCATTGTACGGGAAGTAGCCTACAAGCTCGATGTGAATACCCTGGAGCGCATCCCGGCCGAAGATGGCGTTAAGCTCAACGAAGTGGTACATGCCACCATTAAAACCGCAGCACCGCTGGTATATGATGATTTTACAGCGCTGAGCGATTACGGAAATGCCATTCTGGTGGACGAGACCAGCAACAGCACAGTAGCCGCAGTTTTACTGAATTAACAATCCTGCCGTGTGCAGCGGCACAACAGGATCATTTTGTAACCAATAAGTCTACTTTTTAAGTAGATTATCAAATTTAAAGGATGCTCTTACAACACGCATCATCCCTGATAAAACAACCCGGTACCGGCGCAGGCAAGGTGATCCTTGCAGGTTCAGGCCCGGGCGATCCGGACCTGATCACCGTAAAAGCAGCCGATGCTTTGCGCAAAGCCGACGTGGTACTGGCAGACCGCCTGGTAAGCGACGTGATCCTGCACCGCTACGTGGCGCCGGCAGCCGAAATCATATATGTAGGAAAAGAATGCAGCAAGAAACGGTCTGTTCCTCAGGGCACTATTAACGAGCTGCTGGTACACTACGCCCTGCAGGGAAAGTTAGTTGTACGGCTGAAGGGTGGCGACGCCTCCATATTTTCCAATATCCTGGACGAGCTGCAAACCCTTACCCAGCACGCCATCTCTTACGAGATCATACCGGGGGTGACCGCGGCGCTGGGAGCAGCGGCCTATTCGGGAATGCCGCTGACTGCAAGAGGATATGCCACAGCGGTGCGCTTCCTTACTTACTATAAATCAGATGTGGTAACCGAAGCTTACTGGAAGGAGCTGGCAGCCACCGACGATACATTGGTATTTTATATGTCGTCCGGTACGCTGGACCAGGTAGTGCAAAAATTAACCACCTACCAGATCGCAAAGGAAAAACAGCTGGCCGTTATCGAGCAGGCCACTACCTGCTTTCAGCAGGTGCATACCTGCAGCCTCTACGACTATGCCACAACATTAAAAGGAGCAGCCCTTGCATCGCCCAGCCTGGTGATCATCGGAAAAATAGTGGCGCTTCACGAACAATTCAAGTGGCTGGAAAACAGCCAGAGCCGGCAGTTATACTTTAAGCCGGTAACCGAAGAAATGATCAATGTTCATCAACAAAATAGATTAAAACATGCTATCTGACGCAAAACTGGGAGCCATTAAAAGCCTTACCCCCCTCCTGTCGAGGGACGAGTTGCTTTGGGCCAGCGGTTATTTTGCCGGTCTCGCACAGGGAATTGCCGGCGGACAGGAACCCGTGGCCGCTGCTCCTGCCGCTGTAAAAAAAATATCCCTGGTCTACGGAACCGAAACCGGCAACGCCAAGAAGCTGGCTACACAATTGGCCGGCATTGCCAAGAAGAAAGGAATTATGGTAAAACTTACCGGCCTGGACCAGTACCGTTTTACAGACCTTCCCAAAGAAGAATATTTTTTCGTGGTGATCAGTACCCAGGGTGAGGGCGAACCGCCGATACTTGCCAAAAAATTCTATGATTATATTCATGAGAACCAACTCAACCTCGGTAAACTCAAATTTGGAGTGCTGGCGCTGGGCGACAGTTCCTACCCAGAATTTTGCAAAACAGGCGAGGACGTGGATGCCCGCCTGGAAGTTTTGGGCGCGCACCGGGTATTACCTCTGAAGAAATGTGATGTGGAATATGAAGAAGATGCGTTGCACTGGCTGGACAATGTAGCAGCCGCCCTGCAGTCAACCGTAAGCCAGGCGGCAGTTCCGCTTGCTACAGAGCCCAAATCCTCCGGAAAAAAATATTACATGGGCAAGGTGATCACCAACATCAACCTGAACGACCGGGGCTCCAACAAGCAGACCTTTCATATTGAGATCACAACAGACGAAACCATCGACTACCAACCGGGCGATGCCCTGGGGATCGTGCCTTCCAACAAACAGGACATGATCAATAAGATCATCGGCATCACCGGGATCGACCCTGAAAAAGAGATCCAGACCGAAAAGGTAAAAGCACCCGTGCGCGACCTGCTGAGCCAGCATGTAAACATCTGCTACCTCCTGAAATCGACCGTTAAGAAGTTTGCAGAGCTTACCGAGCAGCAGATCCCGGAAACACGGATGAGCCTTTACGACCTGCTGCGCATTTACCCGGTAAAAGACGCTGCCCAGTTTGAGGAGGTGATCAAAATATTGACCGCACAGTCGCCCCGGCTCTATTCCATTTCCTCCTCACCCAATGCACATGGAGAAAACGAGATACACATCACGGTTTCAAAGAACCAGTTTACTGTAGAAGACGAAGAACGTTACGGCGTCTGCAGTGAGTTCCTCTCCGACCTTGATGAAGGTCACGAGATCGAATTCTTTATCCAAAAGGCCAAGCATTTCAGGCTTCCTGAAGACGACAAGGATGTGATCATGATCGGGCCGGGTACCGGCGTAGCACCGTTCCGCTCGTTTCTCGCAGAACGGGATGCCACCGGAGCCGGCGGCAGGAACTGGCTATTCTTTGGTGAGCAGCATTTTGTTACCGATTTCCTTTACCAGACAGAAATTCAAAATCACCTGGAAACCGGTGTGCTGAATAACCTGGACCTCGCATTCTCCCGCGACACAGACCAGAAAGTATATGTACAGCACCGTATCAGGGAAAAAGGCGAGGAACTGCTCAACTGGCTGAACAGCGGCGCGCACCTTTATATTTGCGGAGCAAGGGATCCCATGTGTAAGGACGTGGAAGATACTTTTGTAGAACTGCTCAAAGCAAAAGGAAAAACAGAAGAAGATGCCCGGAATTACCTCGTTCAGCTCGAAGAGGAAGGGCGGTATTCAAAGGATGTATATTAATCAACAGCAAATGGATCATGGTTCATAACCAGACCAGAAACTTCAAACATGAAACTTGAAACGACAATATGAGCGAGAAGAATAATTTATCAGGAACTGAGAAGATAAAAATGGCCAGCCAGGGCCTCCGGGGCACATTAAAGGAAAGTCTTTTGGATGCGCACACCGGCGCCATCAGGGAAAGCGACCAGGCATTGGTAAAATTCCATGGCATGTACCTGCAGGATGACCGGGACCGCCGTGAGGAACGAAGCCGTAAAAAACTGGAGCCGCTTTATGCATTTATGATCCGCCTGCGGTTACCCGGAGGCTTTATGACCCCGGAGCAGTGGATCGGGCTGCACCATATTGCCGGAAACTATTCCACCGGTACCATAAAAATCACCACCAGGCAAACCATACAGCTGCATGGTATTTTAAAATCGCATACCAAACCCACCATCAGTGCATTCAATACCATGCACCTGGATTCGATTGCAGCCTGCGGTGATGTAAACCGGAATGTAACCTGTGCATCGCATCCGAAAGAGTCGCCGCTGCACGAAGAGATCTATCAATTTGCCCGGGAGATCAGTGTGCACAATCTTCCAAAAACACGCGGTTACTATGAAGTATGGATGGACGCCGAAAAACTGGTAGAAACCACCGAAGAAGATCCCCTGTACCAGGACCGGTATCTGCCCCGTAAATTCAAGGTCGGCATCGCCATTCCTCCCAATAATGACGTGGACGTTTTCATCAACGACCTGGGGCTGATTGCTATTATTGAAGACGGGGTGCTGAAGGGATACAATTTTGCAGCAGGGGGCGGACTGGGTTCCACGCACGGTAATGCGGCTACCTATGCGCGCCTGGGAAGCATGCTGGGTTATGTACCCAAAGAACAGGCATTAAAAGCTATGTATGAAGTGATAACCGCACAACGTGATTTTGGCAACCGCAGCGATCGCAAACAGGCACGGTTGAAATATACCATTGACAAGATGGGTGTAGACAATTACCGGGCGGAAGTGGAAAAGCGCTGTGGATTTTCGTTTGAACCTGCCCGGCCTTATGAGTTTACCAGCCGGAAGGATGCCTATGGATGGTCGCAGAACCACGAGGGAAAATGGTATTATGCCCTCTTTATAGAAAATGGCCGCGTGGTGGATGAGAGCAATTACCCCCTGAAAACGGGCTTGCTGAAGGTAGCCGAAACAGGGAAGGCCAATTTCCGGTTCACCTGCAATCAAAACCTCATCTTAAGCGATATTGAAGACGGAGACAAAGCCGCGATTGAGCAGATCCTGCAAGAGCACCAGATCATCAACAGCACTGAAACCTCCAGCCCGATGCGGAAAAATTCCATGGCCTGCGTTGCCCTGAACACCTGTGGCCTGGCTATGGCAGAGGCACAGCGTTACCTGCCTACCCTCATCACCAAAATAGAGCCGCTGCTGCAAAAGCATCAGCTGCAGGACGAGGATATTGTGGTACGTATGACCGGCTGTCCGAACGGCTGCGGACGTTCTCCAAATGCAGAGATCGGCTTTGTAGGCACGTCGCTGGGAAAATACAACCTGCATATTGGCGGCGACCGGCTGGGTGCCCGCCTGAACACAAAATATAAAGACAGCCTGGATGAGTCCCGGATCCTGGAAACGCTGGACGAGCTTTTTGGCGTTTATGTGCAGGAGCGGAAGAGCGGTGAGACCTTTGGAGACTTTTCACAACGCAAATGGATCGATGGAGAATAGGCCGGTCAATCAGGTTTTAAAAACCTAACAGGTCAGGTCTGTTTACCCAAAAACAGAAAATCATGAACGAAAAAGATTTTTTAAGTCTTTTACAAAGACACAATAAAAAACATGCAGGCAATATTCCAGATAAGGCCCTGAGTCATCAGTTCGTTGATGATCTTTTTGGATTTCTCTTCGTTCCCCAAACCGGCGTCAATCAAAAAGAAAGCGATCTCGAAAAAGGCTGGTATTCTTTGAAAAGCCACTTGACCACGCTGATCTACGACGTGGTCAGCGATGGTGCAAAAGCGCAAAATCTTGCCGACCGGTTCTTCAACGGGTTGCCCGATGTTTATGATACACTCCAGAAAGATGCTTCCTTTTTCCTGGTCAATGACCCGGCAGCTTTAAATAAAGAAGAAGTGCTGCATGCCTACCCCGGTTTTTATGCCATTGCTGTGTACCGTATCTCCAATGAGCTGTGGAAACTGGGCATCCGGGCGCTGCCGCGCATTTTTACGGAATATGCGCACAGCAAGACCGGCATTGACATTCATCCGGGCGCCACGATCGGTCCTTCCTTTTTCATTGATCACGGAACCGGTGTGGTCATCGGGGAAACAGCCGTCATCGGCGAAAAAGTAAAGATCTATCAGGGGGTAACCATTGGCGCCTTAAACTCGGCCCGGGTAAAAAAAGATAAAAAAAGGCACCCGACCGTAGAAGACAATGTGATCCTCTATTCCGGCGCTACGATCCTCGGAGGCGATACCATAATCGGCAAAGACAGCGTCATCGGGGGCAACGCCTGGATCACCTTCAGCGTGCCTCCTTCTTCACTGGTCTATCATAAAAGCGAGGTAGTGGAAAAAGAACATTTTTCCCACAAAAACTCTGTAAACGCGATCCTGAAAAAATAATACCTGCATGACGGAACAGCAACCCGCCAATTTAAACGGAACACAGGAAGCATCCAACACCCTATTCCCGGTTTTCTTAAAACTGGAAGAGTTGCGGCTGCTGATCATCGGGGGCGGTCATGTGGCGCTGGAAAAACTGGGCGCCGTACTGGCCAATTCACCCGCTACCCATATACAGCTGGTGGCCGGGGAAATCCTTCCGGAGATAAAACTGCTTGCAACGGAACATGCCTGCCTGCAGCTAAACGAAAGGCCCTACACCATCGAAGATATCCGGCAAGCCAGCCTGGTAATTGCCGCAGTCAATGATCTGGACACCGCAATGCAGATCAGGGAAGACGCTGCACGGGAGGAAAAACTGGTGAACATAGCGGACAAGCCCGCTCTTTGCGATTTCTACCTGGGCTCGGTCGTAAAAAAAGGGCATCTGAAAATAGCCATTTCCACCAATGGCAAATCGCCCACCATAGCCAAACGCTTGCGGGAAACCTTTTCCGCCGCCATTCCCGATGAGATGGATGCCCTGCTGGACAATATGCAACAGATCAGAGACCAGCTTTCGGGCAACCTGGATCATAAGGTCAAAGTGCTCAACCACATTACCAGGGACCTTGCAGTAAACGGCGTGGATGCGAATGCCCCGTTCAATGTGGATAATCCGCCGGAAAACGAAGTGGTAGACAGCTCGGCGCTGCTTGCCAACGCCACCAGGCGTGGTACGCCCTACCTGATTGGCATCGGTTTATTCCTGTTACTCGGCCTGGCCATTTACACCATCTATATTTTTGGGGTCAGCGATACCATCCTGCATTTTTTGAATAAAGACAATCACCTGTTCTACTGGATGCTGCTCGTAGGCTTTTTGGCAGAGATCGTTGCAGGCTCTATGGGGATGGGTTATGGGGTTATTTGTACCACCATTCTCCTGATGCTGAATGTAGCGCCGCCCATCGTGAGTGCCAGCATTCACTCTGCAGAGTCCTTTACCACTGCCGCAGGCAGCATCAGCCATTTCAAACTGGGAAACGTCAATAGGAAGCTTGTAAAAGCATTGGCCATACCGGCAGTGATCGGTGCTGTGATCGGAGCCTTATCCTTATCCTATCTGGGCGAAAGGGATGCAAAGCTGATGAAGCCGTTTATAGCGGCTTACACCATGTACCTGGGCATCCGGATCCTCATGAACACTTTTAATCGCAAGAAAAAGCAGCAAGCACCTGTCAGAAAAAAACAGAAAAAAACGAACGTGACCGCCCTGGGCCTTGCGGGAGGCTTTATCGACTCTTTTGGCGGCGGCGGCTGGGGGCCCCTGGTAACAGGCACCTTTATAAAAAATGGCAGAACCCCCCGTTATGTGATCGGCAGCTCCACCGTTGCAAAATTCATTCTTACCATTACCAGTGCCATCACCTTTGTATTTACCCTGGGCGTTCAGCACTGGAACATCGTAGCCGGCCTGCTGATCGGCGGTATTGTCACCGCTCCGTTCTCCGCTATACTGACGGCAAAGCTTCCAACAAAGAAAATGTTTGCTGTTGTAGGTGTACTGGTCATCACCATGAGCCTGATCACCATTTACCGGGCTGTATTTCTATAGGCAGTGCGGCCGCTCTCGTCTTGCAGCTGGTTTTGTCATGGACCAGGTCAGGTCCAAAAAAGTCCGCAGCAGCCACCGTTCACACAACCCCGGTTCATCGCTGGCCAGCCCCTGTGTTTCGGCACCCGTCGTTCCATTGACATCCCCGGCGCAAAAAGTTAATCAGTAACAATGTGCACAGGTCGGCGATGCATGAGCCTTGCTACAGACCTGCGCAAGAGGGGTTTAAAGGAGGTTTACGGGGCTGTAAACCGGGATGCGGCAGAAATTGCCCTGGAAAAATTATCCGAAAAATGGGGGCATAAGTATTGCCATGCCATTAAGTCCTGGCGCAACAACTGGGACTATCTTACCAGTTATTTTGATTTTCTGCTGGAAATCCGAAAAATCATTTATACCACCAACCTGATCGAAAACCTGAACCGGGGCATCTGAAGGTTCAGTTCCCCGATGATCAGGCCGCCTTAAAGGCTGTCTATATGGCTATTACTAATATCGAAAAAAAAGGAGCATGCGCATTCAAAATTGGGGATTCATACTCCATCAGTTCTTAACTATCTTTGACAATAGATGCCGGCTATAAATTCAGTCGCTTAATCTGTTTACACAATTTATTTTATACTCTCAATTATAAAGAAATCCGCCCGATTTATTTTTGCCTGTTTTTGATTTGATACTATTATACCTCGCTGCTTCAGAAGGCCAATTAATTCATCAGCATACTTTCTTATATCGCTTGCAGTTGTTTTCTTGATGGAATGAGTAAGAGCAAAGTTCACAGAGCTATTACTATTTGTATAGACCTCATTGGGCCTGCCCCCTTCGTTTGGATATTTCAAGGTAATTGTGTTCATATCCATTTGCTTAAATTCTGAAGGCAGCAGCATTTCAACTTTCTGTGATAGAACTTTTCTCGCTACAAGTTGTTGTGCAAACAAAGACTTAAAACCTAAAAAAGAAAACGCTACTATAACTAAAATTCTTTGGTTATACATCTGTTATTTCCTCCCAATTTTCTCTCACAACACCATACTGCATATAAGCCGCTTCATAAGCATCTTCAAGAGTTTTGTGCCACGTATCATATGCAGCATGATCGTCCATATAATAGTAAAGAAAAAAACCGCTTGTATCATTCTCATCAGATTCTATGATAAGCCATTTTACTCCATCTTCACCTATTGCCGGAACTACTGATTTTAGTTTCATATTTTTTAGTCTACAATTGGGATGTGATAATTTTTTGTCGGTACATTTAGATTTCCTGGATCAACGGTTTCAATATGAACATGAGGAGCATTACCCGACATTCCTTTACCGGCTAAATCACTTGCTGTCATTCTAAATTGCTTTAATCCATCGGCACTCCTAAATACTCCTTGTCAATTTCTTTGTATCCTTTACCCAATATTCTTTCAGCAAGTTTTAATGCCTGACTTGCTTTTCTTGTTTTTGCTGTTAGGTTTATATTTTTGACCACAAGCTTTGTGCCTGTAGCCACCCATCCGGCAATAGGTATCATTGCAGCAGTACTTAATGCAGCATTGGTTTTATCTCCCCTTGCTAAATAAATTAAGGCGTTTGCCCCGTCTGCTATTTCGCCAACTACGGGAATCAATCCTACCAAATCTATCCCTGTTTGAACAACATCCAGCACCCCACTCCAAAAGCCAGGACCCTTCTTTTTTGGGGTGTTGGTAGTAACTACAACCTCATCCAGTACCTTTTCCTTAGCTAATTCGCTGCCCTTATCTGGTTCATCTAAATTTGGTATTGCCGGCGTTACTGGTTTTATTGTATCAGACATTAACCCAAGAGGGTCATTGAAAAATAAAGGGTTGTTGTTAGCAAAAGTGTAAGGGCTCCAACTTTCTGACATTTCAGCAATAGGGTCTATTTGGTGAAACCGTCCTATTTGTGGGTCATAGCTTCTATACTCTGTTGCATAAAGTTCAATGCCGCTGCCGTCACTAAATTCTTTACTCTCTAATTCCGTCCCATCGTTAAACTTATATCTATTAGCTAAAGCCCCTAAAGCCTGCATGGATATACCTTTCATTGTCAAGCCGAACGGATAATAATGTGTTTCCTCCAGCAGGGCCTTATTCTCATTGATCATCGAACGCACATTGCCCAAATGATCCTTCAGAAAATAATCCGCTGTAAAAACGCTGCCATTCGGACGAAACCTTCCTTCTTCCATCGCCACATGCTGCAGCACATCGTTTTCAAAGATCATTCCACCGAGGTAGGTGGTTATTTTCTGGGCACTGCCTTCATTTACCGTTTTGCTCAGCTTGTTGCCGGCTGCATCATAAAGATACGTAATTGTTCCTTTACCCGTTACACTGATCGTTTGCGGCAGATTGAGGATATTATAGCTGATGCTACTTATATTCCTGTTCTCATCTTTGGTAAGATTACCGTTTACATCATAAGCATAATCATCCCCGCTGTTGGTGCCGTCGTTAAAATCCCCCAGCTGGTAACTCCGGGTATCGCCTGCCGCATCCGTTACTTTAGCCAGCTTGTTGCTGCCGGGCAGATAGCTGTAGGTCAGCTGATCCACGAGCATGGTGCTACCGCCTGCCAACCCCTGCTGGGTCATCGCCTTGATATTGCCATTGTAATCATAGGCGCTCTCCGGATTTAATGGGTTACCATCACCCATCCGGCTGTTAAAGGTTCCCGTAGCCATATAATTGCTCCCGCTATAGTGCTTAAAACCCGCATTCATCAGCCGGTTGGCAGGATCATAACTGAAATCATACCGGCGGATATCCCCGGTTCCTCCTGATCCCCGGCCCCGCCAGCTCATACCGGCTATATTGCCCTTATAAAAAGCCGTGGCATAATTGTTGACAGCCCCGTTGCTTTCTGACGTCTTGTTATTATTGGTTTTGTCATATGCCAGATCAAAACCAAAGACGTTGGAAGTAACGGAAGTACTGCTGTTTACATAACCCCGGTTCATCCCCAGCAGCCAGCCCCGCACATTGTATTCATAGGCCTGCGTTTCCGCGCCGGCCGTGCCATTGGCATCCGTGGCACCCAACGTCTTATTTACCAGTTGGCCCAGTTCATCATACTTATTTACAGCAATGATCTTATCACCACTGCTTAAGCCTGTATTGCTATTCACATTTTTGGTGGTCTTCACCAGCCGCCCCAGGACATCGTAATTGTTTTTGGTGACCGTCGTTACCATAATGGCGGTACTCCCGGCCTTGTTTTCCTGGCTCACTACCGTCAGCGGCTGGCCGCTCCAGCTGTATTGCGTCGTCATAAGATCCGCTCCGGTTGTATGGTTTTTTGTCTTTACCTGTATGGGACGAGCTTTGCTGTCATAAATGGTAAGTGTGTAGGTATAATTGGGCGTTCCCAGGATATTTACTTTAGTCCCGGTTACCAGCCCCCTGGTGCGACTGTCCTTCTGGTTAGCCTGGGCGTAGGGAAATTGCGTATCCGACGCTAACAGCAAATAACTGTCGGTTCCTGTATGGTAGTTGCTATCCAGCCCGCTGGCCGTTTCAACCGCTAACCAGCCGTAACTATCATAAAAGGTCTGGGTGAGCACCGTAGCATTGGTCAGCATTCCCGTCTCCGGGTATTGTACCGCCTCGTTGGTATCGCCCGTTTTAGCCACAGCGGCAGCCCAGTGCGTAACGGGGTCGTTGCTTGCCAGGTTCACCAGCCCCGTTAACACCGGCCGATTCAGGTTGTCGTATTGGGTATAGTTCCAGTTGCCCTCGCTGCGTAAATTGCCGTCCTGCGTCAGTACCAGCCGGTCCCGTATATCATACACCAGCACCACAGCAGCAGCTCCGGGCACTTTTTGCAACACAACTTTATAGGGGTTACGGGTATTATTATTTGCTCTTACCAAAAACAATTTTTAAATTCGATCGCCGGTAAAATTGACTTTTGAAAAATGCAGGCTCCTGTCTCATCCTACAGACGCCCTTAACCAATTGCCTTTAGGATCTCTTTTTTACCTGCACAACCGTGATGAAATGAAACACACAAAGCCATTTATTTAAAATTTATGAATTAAACCGATCTTTACCATGACTGCAACCAACTCTTACCTGATCATCGATGATCAGGAAATTACCAGGACCCGGTTACACCAAATGATCCGGCGAAACTCCGGAAAGGAAAATATCAAAATCATGGAGGCTGAAAATCTAAGTGCAGCAAAAGCGCTAATCTTCGACTGCCCGCCCGACCTGATTCTTCTTGGCTCCCAGTTAACAGAATCTGCAGGAGATCATTTACTGGCCTGGTTATCGCAATCGGCCCTTGATATTCCGGTGATCATCCTCTTTCATTATTCTGAAATCGCATTTGTTGAGAAAATGATGGCAGCAAAAGCAAAAGGATGCGTTCTGAAAGACATTACCGCTGCGGAATTAATTACAGCAATACGGGAAGTAACAAATGGAAAAGTCCATTTTTCAATAAGGCTTAAGCATATCATTAACGCAGAGATCCCGCAGGAAACATCAAAATGGCTTCATCTGACCAAACGCGAACTGGAGACCGTTCAACTGATCGTCAAAAGAAGAAGCTCCAGGGAAATATCAGACCAGCTTTTTCTTAGTAAACGAACCATTGATACGCATCGCCGCAATATTCTGAAAAAATTCAATGTTCATACTGCTGCCGCACTCATCAAAGCGCTTAGTACAAATACACAATATTAAAAAAGCAAATAGACCTCAACAGCCAACAGCATTTCTCCGGGCAGCCTTCACTTTCTGGCATCAAAGACAATATACGCATGGTAAACACCAAAACGGTACCCACTGACCGTTCATCAAATTTACGAAAATAAATTATCCTACTATTTTGATAGACTATTTAAAACCCCTATCTTCGCTTCCAACTCAGGTATGAACACAACAATCATTCAAATGCCCGGCAACGGGACGAACCCTGCTGTGCAAAACGGCTCCGCCGTCTTATACCCCGGTTGCTTTTTTTTAACTTTTTAGTCTACTAAAACAATAGACAATAAAGCATGAGCGATCAACAAACCATACCCGGCCGGCATCCCGCAACCGCTACCCGTCATCTGTTTCCCGTGTTCCTGAAAACAGAGCGGCTACACCTCCTGATCATCGGCGGCGGAACAACAGCATGGGATCAGTTGCAGGAGCTATGGCAGAACGGTCTGCAACCGGAGATAACGGTGGTCAGTGAAGACAGCATTCCGGAAATAAAACATCTTGCCGGCACAAATGCCATAAAGCTGCTGGAACGCACTTATAACAACGATGATCTTCTAAATACAGACCTCGTTATTATCACTGTAAACGATCCGGAAATTGCCGGCCTCATCAGCGGGGATATCCGTCATGCCGGAAAACTGGCATCTATTGCCGGACAACCGGAACAAAGTGACTTCTATTTTGGCCTTCCAACAACCGATATAACAGCCGGGCAACCGGATGCTTTTCTTCCGGCATTGCCGCCTGATGAAACCATCGGCCGGCAACATGGCTGGCGGCCGTTAACCGGCAACAGTACCCGGATCATCCCCGCTGCAGCCAATTCTAAAAAGAATGGAAAAGAATTGTCCTATAAACGGATCGCCACACGTGCCCTGCTCGTCTTTGCAGTAATGCTGATCGGGCATTTTTTGTTCTCATACCTCCCTTATACTGCCATTGAAACCGGCCTCGGGCAACTCTACCAGGCCTTTGACCAGTCGTTCCTGATCATGCTCCTGGCAGGATTTGTGGCACAGCTTGTAGATGGGGCGCTGGGCATGGGATATGGCGTTACCAGCGCCACCATCCTGTTGTCGGCCGGTGTAAGTCCTGCGGCCATCAGCGGCAGCATCCACACTGCAGAAATGTTTGCCAGCGGGGCCTCCGGTTACAGCCACTACCGTTTTGGGAACGTCAACAAAAAACTTTTCAGGACCCTGCTGATCCCCGGCGTTGCCGGTGCTATACTGGGGGCGGTGCTGCTGGTTTACCTGGGCGAAAAATACGGTTCCTGGATCCGCCCTTTACTGGCCTGCTATACCCTCTTCCTCGGGATAAAGATCCTGTCCAACGCTTTTCGCGACCGGATCCGAAAGAAAAAATACAAACACTATAAAGCGCTCGCAGGCGCGGGAGGTTTCTTTGATTCGTTTGGCGGCGGCGGATGGGGGCCCATTGTTACCACTACCTTAATAACCAAGGGGCGCAGCCCGAAATACGTGATCGGCTCTGTAAGCCTCACCGAGTTTTTTGTAACGCTTTCCAGTGCCTTTACCTTTTTTATCCTGCTGGGCGTAAGTCACTGGCAAACCATCCTGGGCCTCATCATCGGCGGATTGATCGCTGCGCCTGTCGCCGCAAAACTGACAGGCAAACTGCCCCGCAAGACTGCGTTCATCCTCCTTGGGGTACTGGTGATCATATGGAGCCTTAAAATACTCGCCGGCCTGTTCCGGTAAACGCGGGGAATAACTTTCAAAAAATCCGCACAAACAGGATACTTAAAAACAGTTGTATGCACAGGTCTTTATTCTTTTCCATTATGCGTTCCGCGACACGCTGCATCCCGGCAGCAGGCTTCCGATGTTGCCGCTGATCCGAACCATAAGACATTCCCTTTTTTTAATCTTTTTCTCTACAAAATTAGTAGACTAATAAATTCTATTGTATAATGCGCTTTCAAATTACTCCATTCAAACTCATGCTTACAGGAAGCTTTATTTTTTCTTCCTTTTCCCTGAACGCCCAGTTAGCAGGCCGGGTGATCAATGAACAAAACGAAGGGATCCCCCACGCCAGCGTCCGGGTAAGGGGTAAAGATAACGGCACCACAGCAGACTCGGCAGGTGTTTTCACCTTAACGGATATACCTAAAATACCCTTTACCATTACAGTGTCCTCGGTAAACTATGATCCGAAAAATATCGTCGTACGGCATACCCGGGACTCGCTCATTGTAAAACTGGTACAAACCTATCACCTGGACACCATCGTTGTTACATCGCGCAGAAGAAATGAGCTGCTTCAGGAAGTTCCCATTGCCATTTCGGTGATCGGCGGAAAAAAGATGGCCGAAGCAGGCGCCTTCAATGTAAACCGGATCAAGGAAATGATCCCTTCCCTGCAATTGTACACCTCCAACCCCCGGAACACCGGCGTGAACATAAGAGGAATCGGCTCCCCCTTCGGGCTCACCAACGACGGGCTGGACCCCGGCGTGGGCTACTATATCGACGGAGTCTATTATGCCCGGCCGGCGGCCGCTGTGCTGGATTTTATTGATGTAGAGCGTATCGAAGTGCTGCGCGGTCCGCAGGGAACATTGTTCGGGAAAAACACCACGGCCGGCGCCATCAACATCATCTCCAGAAAGCCGGACTTCCGTCCGGGAGGAACATTGGAAACCAGCTTTGGAAATTTCGGATACATCCAGGCAAAGGCTTCCATCACCGGCCCCATTACCCGGCGCCTGGCCGGAAGACTGTCCTTCTCAGGTACCCAGCGCAACGGGCTGGTCTATAACGAACGCATCCAGCAGCACGTGAATGATATCAATAACCTGGGTCTGCGGGGGCAACTGCTTTATCATGTGTCCGACAATACATCCATCTTCTTCAGCGGCGATCTGTCCTCACAAAAGCCGGTAGGGTATGCCCAGGTGATCGCGGGTGTTGTAAAAACAGAACGCCCCGCTTACCGGCAGTTTGATGCCATTATCGCCGACCTCAAGTACCAGCTGCCCTCCGCCAATGCTTTTGACCGGGTGATCGATCATGACACGCCCTGGAAATCGAACAATGAGCTGGGCGGTGCATCATTGAACATCGACAGCAAAATCGGACCGGGAACCCTGACATCCACCACTGCCTGGCGTTACTGGAAATGGGACCCTTCCAACGACCGCGATTTTACCGGACTGCAGGCGCTTTCCAAATCGCAGAACCCCTCCAGGCATAAAAATTTTTCCCAGGAGCTCCGGTATGCCGGAACCATCAATAACCGGCTGAGCGGCGTCGTAGGCCTGTTCTTTATTGACCAGGACGTTTCCACCCACGGAACCGAAGAATCCGGTAAGGATCAGTGGCGCTTCTCACAAAACACCACCAGCGACCTATGGAAAACACCGGGGCTCCTGGACGGATACGGGATCAGGACCGAGTCTTCGATCCAATCCCTAAGCGCGGCCGCGTTTGCCAATGTGGACTGGGAGTTTATGGACCATTTCCATTTTCTGCCGGGCATCCGGTTGAACTATGATGAGAAAAAAGCCGTTTACGATCGAAAAACATACGGCGGACTGCAAACAGATGATGCGTCCCTGATCGCCCTGAAGAACGCAGTATATGGCAGTCAGTTTTATGAATCCAGCGCAGCAGAGCGGAATTTTACCTACCAGCTTACCCTGGCATACAAACCCTCCAAACGTCTCAACACCTTTGCCACCTACTCCACCAGCTTCAAACCGGTAGGCGTGAACATCGCGGGCATCCCCACGGTTGAGGGAAAGCCTGCAACCAGCCTGGCGGTGATCCGGCCGGAATATACGCGGCACGCGGAGCTGGGAGTGAAAGCAAACCCGACCAACGACATCACACTCAACCTCACCCTTCACAACTCAGATATTAAAGACTACCAGACAAATGTTCAAAGCGCGGAGCTGGGTGTGAACCGCGGATACATTGCCAATGCAGACAAGGTGAACGTAAAAGGAGTGGAGTTTGACGGAAGCATCCGCGTGAACCAGCATTTCGGCTTCAGCGGATCCCTGGCTTATACCGATGGCCAGTACGTAAAATTTACCAATGCCCCCCTTCCGCTGGAAGAAACCGGTCATACCGAGAATGGCGTTCAGGTGGCATTCAAGGATATCTCCAACAGCCCGCTGCCCGGCATTTCCAAATGGGCCGGCTCCCTGGGTGGTGAATACAGCGCACCCGCTGCTCCTTTTGGAAAACCGGGACAGTTCTTCGTGGCCCTCGATGGCTTTTACCGCTCCTCATTTTCTTCCAGCCCTTCACCATCGAGGTACCTGAATATCGATGGATACACATTAGCAAACGGGCGGATCGGCTACCGGGTGCAAAAGGGATTAACGGCTTATTTATGGGCCCGCAATATTTTTGATAAGAACTACTACGAGCAGTTGCTGGCAGCGGGCGGGAATGCCGGTCACTACGCCGCCGTAATGGGCGACCAACGGACCTATGGCATTACGCTGAGCTTCACGTTCAACGGCAGGAACTGATCGCATATCCCCTGCAAAAAGACGCATTCATACAGAGCAATCAAAAATGCCCTGCTGTTTTCACAGCGGGGTTTTTGTTGCTAAAAAATTTATACCGGTCGGTTAAACTTCGCAATGATGGATCCGTCTAAGACAAAATAATAACTTTTACCTCCAAGAGGTGTATTTTTGACAATTATCGCTTTTGACACAATTGACAATGAAAAAACTAATGTTTGTTTGCGGGGCTTTATGGCTTTGTCTGAACGCCAGTGCCCAGGCAAAAACATTGTACGTCGATCCCAGTAAAACAGTTGGGGCGCCGGCCTCAAGGATCTTTGATGAGATCCGGTTCATTCCGCTGGAGACCACAAAAAAGAGCCTGTTTGGGGCTATCCGGCAGCTCGTCGTTACCGATTCGCTGTTCATCGTTCTCGACGGGGATACCGATGCACTTTATTTTTTTAATAAAAGAGGTAAATTCCTGCAGAAATACCGGATCAAACGGTACCGGATCCGCGACATCCAGCTGGACCGTACCAAAAACGCTTTGCTCATCTTCAGCCTTAATAAGAACTACAATATCCCATCGGTGAAAGTACAGGAATACCTGGAGCCCGAATCACAAACGGATATTTCAAAGTACGCAAAAGCCACCTGGTTTTACCTGGACAATGTGAAAGCCGCCAGGACCGAAGACCTGAAAAACTTCCGGTATGCCTTTACCAATCCCGTCCGTTTTGATAAAAATAAATTTGCGGCCAGCTTTATAAAGGCGAAAAGAACCAGCAGGGACACCCTCGATTATCAATTAAAGATCATCGATAATGCGAACGTTCTGCAAAACTATTTTCCCTATAATAAGAAGACGGAGTCCGTCTATTATTTTTCAGGTGCATCCCAGTGCAGCATCATGCCCACGCAGAACGACTCGGTATTGCTGGTTACCCGTCCTTTTCAGTACGAGATCTATACCCTCACTCCTTCAGCTATCACCGAAAGCTACAAGCTGATCCTGCCAATGGAGAACGCGGTGCCTGCTTCCTTTTTTAACACCGGCTTCTCCAGTCGCGGCGAAATGGACATGTACAAAATGGAGCATGCCAAATATGCTGAAAAGATCCAGAATGTGATCCGGTTCAAGAATCTGATGTTCTTTGATCTGAACCTGTTCAGGGGATATAACCGGTATCTATTCGATAATAAAACCAACCTGATCTACGACTACAACAAGATATCTTCCGACAGCAGCAGCTATTTTTTGCCGGTTTCCGGTGTCATAAAAAGCTTTGATGAAGAACATATTTATCTTTCTATCTCCGCAAAAAGCATGTTTAATGCAAAAAAATCGTCTGAATACAGAGATCCTCAATATGATGAGGTATTGACGCGATTTTTCGAAACCCGGAAAGAAACAGATAATCCCGTATTGATCCAGTTAAAACCAAAAGAAGACTTAGTGACAAAATGAAGCAACGTTTCCTGATCCTTTTGCTGCTCCTGCCCATTTTGTCATTTGCCCAGACCAATGGCAGTATCAAAGGGCTCGTTTCCGACTCGGTGCACGACTATGGTCTGCAGGCAGCAACCGTAACGGTTTATAAAAAAGCCGATTCTGTCCTGGTCAATTACCAGGTAACCAATAACCAGGGCGAGTTTAACATTGGCGAACTTCCTTTTCGCACACCGCTCCTGCTTTCCATTACCTATTCCGGTTACAATGATTTTTCCAAAGAGATCTACCTGGACTCTTTAAAAAAGGACTTCGACCTCAAAAAGATCCTGCTTTCAAGAGATACTTCCCGCCAGATGGAGGAAGTGATCGTAAAATCCGTGGTCCCGGTGCGCATGAACGGCGATACGCTGGAGATCAATCCGGACGCCTTTAAGCTGGACTCCTCTGCCGTGGTAGAGGACATGCTGCTGCGCGTGCCGGGTGTTACCATGTGGAGCGACGGTACCATTACGGTAAACGGCAAAAAGATCAGCAATGTATTTGTGGATGGCAAACCTTTTTTTGGCGGCAACCCCGAGATCGCCACCCAGAACCTGCCCAAAACAGCCATCGAAAAAATACAGGTATACCAGGAAAAAGACTACAGCAAAGAGGAGATCACCAATACGGAAATGGACTCTACCTTTACCATGAACATCAAAATGAAGCCTGAAAAAAGAAAAGGCTATTTTGGTAAAATAGGTGCCGGCCTGGGTACGGATCACCGGTATGAAGGCGACCTTACCATGCAGGCATATAACAAAAAAACAAAGGTTGCCATTGCCGGGAACATCAACAATACGAATAAGTCCATTCAAAATGTAAAGGAAGCCATCGAGAACAATACCTTCCGTTCCTATAACCGCCGGAATTTTGGTGCGCCAAATGCCAATGCCAACGGGCTCAACACCGTCCATTACTTTGGTGCCTACTTTCACCACAATTTTGATGAAAGTACCAACTCCCGTTTCGACAATTCCATCAACGGTGAATACAATTTAAGAGACTCCCGGAACAACCAGACCACCAACAGTACTTCCGTTCAGAACCTTACCGATTACTCATTAACCAATATCAGCAACCGGCTCAATACCAGCAGTTCGCTGAACCAGTCGGTAGATGCCGGTTATCAGAACCGGAAAAGAGCGACCTCCTTTGCGTTAAACACTTCCTATAACTGGGCCAACGGCAATTCAACAGCGGAAGGAAATACGACGGCATTCCGGAATGATACCCTGCTGGCCAGCCGGCGCAGCAATGTGACCGCAGCCTCCTCCCATTCCGATAATTTTAATTTCAACGGATATTTCAACAACAATGATTATGATGAAGGCATCAACAAAAAAAGCTTTTCTACCAACTATGCCGTAAGTTACCGGAACAGTGAAAGCAACAGCGATCAGGTCAGCCGGTTCGAATCATTGCTGGACAGTATCTATACGGAGAATACAGACCGGAAATACCACAATGAGAACTCAAATTTTACCACCAATATCGGGTTGAACTATAACGGGCTGCGCTCTCTTTTATTCGGGAACTACAATTTCTGGAACATCAATATCGGCCTGCGCAACAATTTCCGGTACAATAAATCGGATCTGAATGCCAATGTACTGGAGCTGGATACCCTTACAAGCACATACAAGATTAACGAAGCGCTTACCAATATCAATTCGGTGATCAATGTTGAAAACCGTCCGGGTATCAGTCTCTTCAAGACGATCACAAAGGTTCTTTCCGACCGGTATTACAAAAGCATTTCTATACGCACCAACCTGCAGAACCAGTTTCTTTACCAAAGAAACACTTCTACCCTGAGTTACCGGAACCTGGAGCGGTCCTTTCATTTCTTTACACCATCTTCATCGGTTTACTACAACTACAACCGGTACAATAAATACAACTTCAATATCGGCCTTTCCCACAACAGCTCCGCCACCGCGCCGACCATTGACCAGCTGTACCCGATCGTTGATAACATCAACCGGTACAACATCGTGGTGGGGAACCCAGATCTGAAATCGCCGCTGAGCAACAACTTTAGTTTCAACACGAGCTTCAACAGCCAGCGGTTCAATGAAAAGAACACCTATACTGCCAGTCTGAACCTGGGATACAGCACGTTTAAAAACGGTATTTCCGACAGCAGCATCTATGGCAATAACGGTGCGCGTACCTCGTACCTCATCAATATCGACAACCGGCGTTCCTTCACCGGAGGCATCAATACCAGTGCGTCCTTCCGTATGAACAACCGGAACATGCTGCAGGTAAGGTACAGCGCCAGCATCAACGGGTCCCGCTCGCCACAGTACATCAAGACGCCCCAGGATGCAGCGGCGGTGCTGATCGCTTCCAAAAACCGGAACCAGAATCACTCCCTGAGTCTTTTTTACAGTCTGACGGAGGTCTTTAATGTTTCTTTGGGAGAAACGATCTCTTCCAGTGGCAGTGAACAGATCGGCACCTCCAAAACTCCCCTGAAGGCAAAGACCTACGGAACAAGGGTTAATTTCAATTTGATGGTACCCAAAAACTTTCAGCTAAGCAGCAATATCAATTACCTGAACAACGTGTCCGCAAACAACGCGTCCATAAAAGCAACGATCTGGAATGCCTATGCCACCTGGCGCTTTATGAAAATGAAGCAGGCCGAGATCAAGCTATCAATATTTGACATCCTCCGGGAGAACCAGAACATTGATAACTTTGCAAACAACAACACCACAGGTACTACCATCACCAATGGGATCCAGCAGTTCTATATGGTTTCCCTCTCTTACTTCCCAAGAAGATTTGGTGGCCGTTCCGGAAGATCGGGCCGCTCGGGATCAAGGCGCTCCGAAGCAGGAGAGCAACGCCAGCAACGCCCGCAGCAACAGTTCCGGCAACAAAACAACACACAAAGAAGATCCGGAAGAAATTAACGACCATTACCGTATTTGGCGATCAGGACCCGGACAGGTATGCGCATTCCCAAAGGCAGGAAGCGCACGCCGGCCGCCGACACCTGATAACTTATAGGATTCTGTTAACATTCTGCTCTTTAATTTTATTGGATAACTGAATCATATGAGAAGTCAACTGTGTTGTCGCCGGAACATTCCGGGTATGTTTTCCCAAACCGGCATCCGGATAGGTTCCGTTCAAAAACGTTGCCGGGATATCAAAGCAGAACGGAGCGGACAACGGACCGAAGCGTTCCTGCGGGATCCCGAGCCGCAATCTTTCTTACGGCATTCATGAAAGAACCGCCTGCATTCAAGTGGTGCAAACGATTGCGCCAAACTTCTGAACAAATTAACCGTTGACTGTTTAAATTTGAAAACCTAAATTAAAACGTTTGAAACACTGTTTATTGCCATTCTTACTAATTTGCCTATGCCACCCGGCCAACGCACAGCCCGGCAAAATATATCTGAATCCCAAATCGCCGGCTACTGAAAACCAATCCCGCTTTGTGGACAGTGTCCGGTTTGTAGTACTGGAACCCCAGGAAGGGGTCACCATCGGGCAATGGGATAACCTGGAAATAACCCGGTCCTATTTTCTGGTAAATCAATACTCAAATAAATGCGTATTTCTTTACAACAAACAGGGTGGTTTCGTAAAAAAGATCAGCTATAAAAAGCTGGGCGACGATTTTTATCCGGGATATGATAAAAAAACGGAAACGCTTCGTTTCTATGGTGCCAATAAGAATTATACGCTTACCCCCAAGGATGAAATCAAAATTGAGCTGGATTTTAACAACCCCCGGAACCAGAAATACTACAAAAAATACACGGTTGACCTGACTGACCCGGATCTTGAAATAAAAAAAAGCACGCCTACCGAATATGATGTCAACAACATCATTTACCTGAACAACGACTATTATTACCGTTCAAAAGCAGTGGCCAGTAAGCTGTATAAGGACAGTGCCGGCTATGAGCTGAAAATATATAAGAACAACAAACTGGTAAAACAATACTTTCCCTACAACCAGATCAACGAGCCCAAGTACCTGTATGACCAGGGCTATATCGCAGCACGTGCGTCACAGGATCCGGAGACGATGTTTATTACAAGACCCTATTGCGATACCATTTATAAAATAACCGGGGATAGCTTATACCCGGCTTTTCAGATCGTAATGCCATTGGAAAATGCATTACCTGCCAGCTTTTTTACCAACCCGTTTAAAAACAAGGCCGAATGGGACAATTTCCGTCAGAACAATAACTGGATGTACCGCCAGGTATACCAATTTGAAGAAACACCCGCATACTTCTATTTTTCTGTAGGGTTCCTGTATAATTATGGAATATACATCTATGACAAAAAAAGACAAATAGCCTATCAGAACTCAAAAATAAAGGCCGACAGCACTACCTTTCATATAAACGTTCTATCGGGCAACAACATCGTTCGCAAAGACGGGTTCTTTTATAGACTCCTGACCCCGGATGCGATCCGCGAATCCTTTAAACCGGTTGCCGGGAAACCGGCTCCTGAGGCCATCGAAGCAATTGCCAATAAAAAATCAAATGCAGCGGTAATTGCTGTCTTCACAATGAAAAACTAACGCATGAGATCCATCCTTTTCGCCGTTTTCCTGCTGCTTGCCAGTACTGTTACCTATGGCCAAACCGGCAAGCTGACCGGGCTGGTCACCGATTCTGTAAGCAATACACCATTAGAATCCGCCACGGTAACCATTTTCCGGAAAGACTCCGGCATGGTAACCTACAAGCTTACTGATAAAAACGGAAACTATGTATTAGAGAACTTACCCACTGCAGACTCATTGCTGCTCGACATCAGTTACGTCGGATACCGGAGCCACCGGCAAACATTACGCATCACGCGCTCAAAGACCGATACAGCAAACGCAGCCCTGTCCATCGGCTTTGATGAAAAAGACAATGTCACCGTCACGGCTGTGATACCGGTAAAAATGAACGGCGATACCCTGGAAATAAACCCCGCGGCATTTAAGATGAAACCGGACGCGGTTGCAGAAGAGCTGCTCACTCAGGTACCCGGCGTGGTGGTCTGGTCCGATGGTTCCATTACCGTAAACGGGCGGCTTGTAAAGAACCTGCTGGTTGATGGAAAACAGTTTATGGGTTCCTCCGATCCCAAAATCGCTACCCAAAACCTGCCAAAGACCGCCATTGATAAAATTCAGCTGTACCAGGAATACGACCGGTCCAAGATCGGGCAGCAGCAGAAAACAGCACAGGACTCGGTCCTCACCATGAATATCAAATTAAAAGAGGAGAGCAAAAAAGGTTACTTTGGCAAAATAACGGCGGGCTACGGCACAGACGACCGTTATGAAGGAAATCTTTCCTACCAGATATATGATAAGAAAAGGAGCCTGGGTATCGGAGGAGGGATCAATAACATCAACAAAAATATCGGCAACCTGCAGGAGCTTTTTCAGAACAACACCTACAGGACCTACAATCCCAACCTGGATTACGTCGGGCAATTTGGCTCCAATGGGTTAAACCGCAACCATTCGATCGGCGCCGTATATACACAGGATTTTAACAAGGTCAGCAATTCAAGACAAAACAACCGTATCACTCTCAACTACAACAAATCAGGAACAGAAGCCTTTATTACTAATTTAAATTTACAAAACCGTACCGCCCTGGATAACCCCCAGTTTATAAAAGACGAAGGCATCCAAAACAGCACGGGGAACAAACATGTGTTTGGGGTAGACTATGCAAAAACAAGCAGCTACAATGATAACCTCCAGATCAACGGCAACGTGGAGCTGAACCAGGATCAACGCAATTCCAAACAATTTACAGAAGTAAAAGATAGCCTGGGGCAGCTGCAGAGTACCAACGATGTCCATTCGGTTTCCTCGCGAAGATCCGACGCGGAGTCCCTGAGTTTCCGCTATGGCAAATCCGATTGGCAGGATCCGATCCGGAACATCAATATTTCCCTGAGCGGCAGCAACAACAGCTCCGCATCTGAAAGGGATGTTACCAGCGTTTTCCACTCGTTCACAGAGGCCGGTAAAGATACCAGCTACAACCGCCACTACAAAGACGATAACAGCAGGATGAATATAACCGGAACGATTGATTACGGCGGTTTTAAACGGCTATTGCTCGGCCGGTACAATCTTTTTGGCATTGACCTGAAGCTATCCCAGTGGTTCAGCTATAATAAGGAAACCAACCAATCCCATGTTTCAGATTTTGACAGTACGATACAACAGCTTGTCATGAACAACCGGCTGACCAATTCCAATACCAAAGAGCTATTGGAATATTCCCCTTTCCTTTCGGCAACCAAAAGCTTTTTTAAATGGAGCGACCAGTTATCCCGGTCGATCAACTTCCATGCAATTATTTTTGATGACCTGAAAGCAGAAAAAAACAGCTCTTCCATAGCAGAAAGGAATCTCAACCGGTCGTTCCAGTTCCTGAGATATGAAGGCAGTGTTAATTACAGCTATTCAAAACGCAGAAAGTACCGGCTTTATACCAACCTGAACTATAAGAAGAATTTTGAATTTGCCTCCATCGACCAGCTCTATACGATCACCGACGACATCAATGCCTATACCATCAGATACGGAAACCCCTATCTCAAAAACAGGATCAATCACATGCTCTCGCTCTATGGCAATTTCAGCACCGAAAATGAAAAATCGCTCTATTCCGTCAACGGGTCGCTCAATGGCAATTACCGGAAGACCCTGGATCCGATAACCGATAGTATCATTAACGACAATTCCGGGAAACGGTTCTATTATTACACGAACGCAGATAAAAGCTTTAATACCAACCTCAACTATAATTTTAATATCGCCCGGAAGCTGGGAAAAAGCAATCTGCAGCTGATGTATAACGGATCGCAGAACTATTCGGTTTTGCCCAACTATATTGACGGGCTGTATACAAACAGCCGTAACAATTCCATAAACAATAATTTTACCCTGCAATTTTCACTGCGTTCGTTGCTCGTATTGAATATGGGAGAATCTTTTCAAAACTACCGGTCAAAGCAAACTGCCAGTGGCCTTTCTTCCTTTAAAAATACCAGTACTACCACAAGATTGGGTGCCACGCTCAACTTTCCGGCCTCTTTCACATTCAGCAGTACATTTAATATAACCAACAGCACGGGTGTGGATAAGAAGATGCTTTTGTGGAATGCTTTTGCCACTTACCGCTTTATGAAGCAACAGGCCGAGGTGAAGCTTTCGGCAATGGATATTTTAAAACAATATCAAAACATCAGCAACAGTGCCAACTTTGATGGTACCACTACGCGCATCACCAACGGACTGCAACAGTATTTCCTGCTTACGTTCTCGTATTACCCCCGTAAGTTTGGCAAGACCACATTAAAACAAAAGGCAACCGAGCGGGTCTGGTAAGTAGGATGCACATTTTTATTCTTCAGGAAGCGTGTGAAGACATGCACCACAACTGGTGTATCCGTTGGCATCCCTGCCCGGTGAACAGCCCTTTGAAAACAAACCGGCCTCCTCGAATCAGAAAACCGGGATGACAGGCAGGTTAGTTCCTGAAAAGTTGACGCAACTTTGTATTAAATGGAAAACAGTATCTATATTTGATCCGTTTATTTATATCAGACAATGGCCTGCTTATTCAGAACGGCGTTCCTTTTCTCTTTGATCATCTTTTCTATCCCGGTTTCCGCACAAACCCGGCACCAGGTTGTTATTATCTCTGAAAACGATGGGTACATTTCTGTAAATAACGACGGCTATTATACCAACGGGTTAAAGGTTTCTTACCAATGGAGGCGTACTCCTGCGAATGAAAAACGCCGGGAAAAAGTAAATACATTCCAAGTCGGCCAGCTTATTTACACAGCACAGTTTGCAGGTGAGGCAAGGCTCGACCGGCCCATCACCGGTTATCTTTATGGCGATTTTCACCAGTCGCTGTTTAATAAAAAGCAAGACCTGCTGAAATGGGGCGTCGGCTTCGGCATGATCGGTCCTCCGGCCCTGGGTAAGGAAATGCAGGAGCGCGTGCACCAGGTCATGCAGATCTATAAGCCCAAGAACTGGGATAAACAGCTGCGTGCCGATTGGGGGCTCATTGCGGACGCCTCCTGGTCGCCCCAGCTTAAAAAAGACCGGAATGCCGCGCTGCTGGATGTGAAGCCCCTGCTTTCTGTAACAGCAGGAAATTTTTTTACCCATGCTACCCTTGGCTCGGCCTTCCTGCTGGGCCGGTCCAACCTCAACAATGCCACAGCATTCTGGGACAATCACAAAGGCAGCACCCGGGCCAACCGGGAATATTTTATTTACGTTTTTCCGGCCGTATCATTTAAGGCCTATGATGCCACAGTACAGGGAGGCATGTTCAAAGAAGGACAAGAAGCAATTGAAGGCCGGCTGAATCCCGTTTTTTTTCATACCCGGATGGGTGCTATGTATGCCGGCAATAAACTTTCCTTTGGAGCAGCCGCCATTTATGAAAGTAAGCAATCGTTCACCCAGGCTTCTTCACAATGGTATGGCAGTCTGCAGGTAGGATTTATGTGGTAAATTCTAAATATCAAATTCCGGAGCCTGGGTTTATTCCTGTTTTGCCAGTTTTTCTGAGTTTTCGGCAAATTGCAACTGATCGATAAATTCCTGGATCTCCCCGTTCATAAAAGCATCCAGGTTATAAGACGTAAGGTTAATGCGATGATCCGTAACCCGGCCCTGGGGATAGTTATAGGTGCGGATCTTTGCACTCCGGTCGCCGGAGCTTACCAGGCTCTTCCGGTGGCGGGAAATTTCTTCCTCCTGCTTGCGCACCTGCTCTTCATATAATTTGGTACGCAGCATCTGCATGGCTTTTTCGCGGTTACCCAGCTGGGTACGTTCCGTCTGGCAGATCACCACGGTACCCGTGGGAATATGGGTCAGCATCACTTTTGTTTCCACTTTGTTCACATTCTGTCCGCCGGCGCCGCCACTTCGTGCCGTTTCCATTTTTACCTCGCTCTCCTTCAGTTCAAAGTCGATCTCTTCTGCTTCCGGCATCACGGCAACCGTCGCTGCAGAGGTATGTACCCGCCCCTGCGTCTCCGTATCCGGCACCCGCTGCACCCGGTGCACCCCGCTTTCAAACTTCATCGTGCCATATACATCATCTCCCGTAACCTCCAGCTGTACCTCTTTGTACCCGCCCACAGTTCCTTCACTTTCACTGAGCACCGCTGTTTTAAACCCATGCCGCTCACAGTATTTTATATACATCCGCAGCAGGTCGCCGGCAAAAAGACTGGCCTCATCCCCGCCGGTACCGGCGCGTATTTCCATGATCACATCCTTCCCATCCTGCGGGTCCTTGGGGATCAGCAGCTGGCGGATATGTGCTTCCATCTGTTCCTTACGTTCTTCCAGGCCGGTGACCTCCTCTTTTGCCAACTCCCGCAGTTCCTCATCATCGCCATTCAATGCCTCCTTATTAAACTCCAGATCATCCAGCAGGTTCTTATATGCACCATAAGCCGTAACGATCTTTTCCAGACTCCGGTATTCTTTACTGGTTGCCGCAAACTTCTTATTGTTTCCCACAATCTCCGGGTTTGTAAGTGCGATACCCAGTTGGTCATATTTTGCCTTTATGGCTTCCAGTTTATCTAACATCAAAAAAAATATTTTGGATCAACAGGGCGCAAAGGTAACCAATTTGAAAATTTAGGAATGTGGAAATGTGAAAATCGGACGCCAGGCATGCAATCCGGCCCCAACGCTGAGTTTTAAACGTGAAACGCTATACCGCAAACGGATATTGGGATTTGATATTTGAAGTTTGTTATTTCCCCCCTATAAAATTGGGACGGGTATTATCTTTGAAGCATGTATAAAAAGATAAAACCGGAACAGCTATTTGACGGTTACCGCATGTTTGAGGAAAAAGTACTGATTTTGGCTGATGACGGAACCATTGGGGACGTTGTGGATGCGGCAGACGCCGGAGAGGATCTAAGACCAGTCAGCGGTATCCTGAGCCCCGGGTTCATCAATTGCCACTGCCACCTGGAGCTGAGTCATATGAAAGGGATCATCGGGGAGCACACAGGTCTCTTAAAATTTGTAAACCAGATCGTTAGTAAACGATACGCCAACCCTGAAACCATTCCTCCCGCCATTAAGCAGGCAGAAGCGGAAATGATAAAAAATGGCATTGTGGCCGTTGGGGATATTTGCAATACCACCGATACCCTTTTTCAGAAGAACAAAGGGCATCTTTATTACCACAATTTTGTAGAAGTGATCGGCTTTGAGCCGGCATTGGCCCAGCAGCACTTTGATGCCTATAAAGCCGTTTATGACGATTATTGCCGCTCTTTTGATGCCCGGCAGGTATCGCTGACACCCCATGCCCCCTACTCGGTAGCTACACCCCTGTGGCAATTGCTGGACGCATTTACAGGCAGCCGGCTGCTGAGCATCCACAACCAGGAAACGCCGGAAGAAGACGAATGGTTTTTCAACGGCACCGGGGGGCTCAAAGCATTGTATGAGCGCCTCGGGTTAAACGAGGCTCCGGTGCCCGCCGGCGGCAAAGCCAGTATACAGACCTATGGCGCGTACCTGACACAGCAGCAACAGCTGCTTCTCATCCACAACGTATTTACCACGACCGAAGATATCCGGTATGTACACGGCCGTTTTCCGGATGCTTTTTGGTGTCTTTGTCCCAACGCCAATCACTATATCAGCAACCGGTTGCCTAACATACCCATGATGCGGGAGGAGCAGGCACAACTGGTGCTGGGTACGGACAGCCTGGCATCTAACTACGGATTGAGCATCTGGGAAGAGATCCGGCGGATCCAAAAACACTACCCGGAGATACCGGTTGCAGAAATGCTTTCCTGGGCAACGATCAATGGGGCAAAAGCGTTGCAGATCAGCGACCGCTACGGCAGCTTTGAAAAAGGGAAAAAGCCCGGAGTGATCCAGATCGTCCGCAACACGGTCAACCGGCTCTATTGATACCCCAAACAAAGGCAAGTTTTCTACCGTATATTCCCGATCGAATTCTTTGCCGTTTCATGCCTGGTTTTAAGACGGATGACCCGCACGGTAACGGTCTTCCGGCCCAGTAAAACGGTTGCATATCCTTCGGCAGTTACCGGATTTGTCAGCCTTGAAGACAGGTCCGTTTCATAAATGCCGTCGCCATCCAGATCGGCCATTGCCGCCCATTCGCTGCGGTTGCTGCGTACCGTATTATTGTTTTGGGTGCGAATCCCGTTTTGCTGCAGATCGTTTGCTGCATATGAGCGCTGCGTATGATTACTCCGGGATGCATTTTGATTGAATGCTTTGGTTTGCTGTCCCCATGCGGTAGCCATAAAAAGCAATGCGGCTGCCAGGCTTGCTGTTTTTTTGATATTCTGTGCCATGACTTTTTTTTTACTGGTAAAAGAATTTACCTTCAGATCAGCACATGCGTTCTTTTGTTACCCCTGCCGAAGAAGCATAAATTTCCCGCCGGAATTTGGCAGGAGGGCACCCATCTCCCACTAAATGCACCTGTGGTGTTGTTCATCCCTTTTAACTCAAAATTGCCCGGAGCACAGGGAGGGTACGCAGCCGGCCAAAATCCGGCAGGTGGAGTGAATAATAGATTTCCAGCAGATCCAGCACCTCATTCCTTCTTTGGGAGGAGCTCCGGATATTCGCCAGCTCGATGGGAAGCCGGGCCTGCAACAATTCCATGATCAGCAATGTGGCTTCCCTGCCGGCGTAGGAATGGTGATCCGGTGGTGTTTCTTTAAACTCCCCGCTCTGGAGGTCCAGCAAAAGCCCGGTAGACTGCCTCAGTTTTGCAGGAGGCATTCCCGGGGAAAAGCCCAGGATACTACACAGATGAACCGCAAAAAAAGCGGGGAAATTAGCCGTTACAGCGGTATCCGCCGTATCCAGGGCACGCAGGCTGTCTTCCACGAAGCCAAAAAGATCTTCATTGGATTCCGGTTGCCGGAGGGTTTTGTGCAGCAGCTCGATCATAAAAAGCGCCACCCCATTTTTGATCACATCGCTGAAAAGATGCTGGTAAATGCAGGAAAATTTAAATTCCCGTACCCGGTTCAGGGTTCTTAATTCATTGTGATACACCACCATATCCAAAAGAGCGGCCGGTTGAAAAAAAACCGCCTTGTTGCCGCTTCTTTTGCCTCCGGAACGGACACCGCTTACCAGGTAGGACTGCAGACCAAGCTTATCGGTATAAACGGTCACGATGACGCTGGTTTCGCCGTATTTTGACGTTTTGAGAACGATCCCCTTCGTTTTATGTAGGATATCTGCCACTTTCCCCCTCTGTTGATCACGGTGCAAGGTAGGTTTTTTGCAAATAACGGCCATTTACCGTTCAATGGTTAGTTTTGCAACACATGAGATATGATCAACAGCGCGTTATCTTTTTAAAACCTGTCCACACCCGGTCCCTGTTTGATAAATGGCATCCTGTGAACGCCCTGTTTTTTGTTTCTTTGCAACTCAATTTTTTAAAGTATATCTAAATTTATGTGGAAGCAATCCGGCCGTTTTATTCTTCAATACCGATTTGTTTTATTGATCCTGCTGGCAGTCCTTACTGCGCTTTCCGGGTTATGGGCCAGCAAGGTAGGATTGAGCTACGAGTTTTCAAAGGCGATCCCGACCAATCATCCGGTGAATATTGCTTACCAGGAGTTCAAGAAAAAATATGGTGAGGACGGGAACCTGCTGGTAGTCGGCATTCAGACGGAACAGTTGTTTTCCGAAAAAATATTCAATCCCTATCTCCGGCTTCAGGCCGGCTTAAAAAAAATCCCCGGGGTTGAAGACGTGATCAGTGTGCCCACAGCGGTCAACCTGGTAAAAGATGCCGCCACCGAAAAACTGACCGTAAAAAAAATATTTCCCGAAGGCCCGTTGAACCAGGCACAGATCGATACCAGCGCTGCTGTTTTCAGACGCCTGCCCTTTTACCAGGGGTTGTTATACAATCCGGAAACCCACGCCTACCTGATGGGACTGCGGATGAACAAACAGGTGATCAACTCCGCCAAACGGGATGCGGCCATTGCTGCCGTAAAAGAGCAAACGGCGGCATTTTCAAAAGCCACCGGCACCGGGATCCGGCTGAGCGGGCTTCCTTATATCCGCACTGTGCTGGCAGCGCGCATCGCGCACGAGATGCGGTATTTCCTGATAGCTTCCATTGTATTGTCGGCCATCATCCTCCTGCTGTTCTTCCGTTCTTTCAGCGCCATGTTGCTTTCCTTATCGGTGGTCATTATCGGCGTGCTGTTCAGCATGGGCACCATGCATTTAATGGGCTACAGCATTACCCTTTTAACGGCGCTGATCCCTCCGCTGATCGTTGTGATCGGTATTCCCAACTGTATTTATTTCCTCAACAAATTTCATACAAGCTGGAATGAGCTTACAGACGGGCTTACGGCAGCGGAAATAAAGGCCGGTCAAACGGAACTGAAAAAAAAGGCGATCGAGAACATGGTAAGCAAAATGGGAGTGGTAACCCTGTTCTGCAACCTGGCTGCGGCCGTGGGCTTTGCCGTATTTGCGCTTACAAAAAGTGAGATCTTGCAGGAGTTTGGCGTAGTGGCCGGCATCAATATCATGCTGCTTTTCTTTATTTCGCTGCTGCTCATTCCCGCAGTGCTGAGCCTGCTTCCGGCGCCAAAATCCAAACACACCCGCTACCTGTTTAACCCCAGGCTCAACCGCTGGCTGGGCCGCCTGGAGCGCTGGTCGATCAATCACCGGAAGCTGGTTTACACCGTAACATTTCTTGTGATCGGCATTACGGCGATCGGTATTTTCAGACTACAGAGCAACGCCCATATGGTAGATGATGTACCGCAAAACGATAAAATATATACCGATCTGAAGTTTTTTGAAAAGAACTTCAAAGGTGTGATGCCCCTGGAGATCATCGTGGACACAAAGAAAAAATTTGGGGTTACCCGGAATTTCAATAACCTGGTCCGGATCGACTCCCTGGTGCAATACCTGGCGTCGAAACCCGAAATTGCCCGCCCCCTGAGCATTACGGAAGGATTGAAGTTTGCCAAACAGGCCTTCTATGAAGGAGATCCGAACAATTATTCCATGCCTTCAGAATTTGACCTTCCGGGCCTTTCCCAATATCTCAATATGGGCCGGGACGCGGGAGGAGCATCCGCTTCTTCGTTTTCAAAGCTGCTCTCCGGGTTTATGGACAGTTCCCGGCAGGAAGCGCGCATCAGTGTGAACATGGCCGATGTAGGGTCGCACCGCCTTCCGGAGCTGATGAGCGATATCCAAAAACGCATCAGCCGGCTGTTCCCACAGAAGGATTACAACGTAAAGCTCACCGGTACTTCCATTACCTTTTTGGAAGGCGGGCGGTTCATCATCAACGGGTTAAAGGAAAGCATTTTCTGGGCATTTCTGTTAATTGCGCTTTGCATGCTGTACCTGTTCCGTTCTTTCCGCATCTTGCTCTGCTCGCTGATCCCCAATATCATCCCGCTGGTGATCACCGCCGGGGTAATGGGCTGGGCCGGGGTTCCGCTAAAACCCAGCACGGTATTGATCTTTAGCGTAGCATTGGGAATCGCCATTGACATTACCATCCGCTTTCTTGTAAACTATAAGCAGGAGCTTCCCCGCTTCCGGAATGAAGTAACCACTACCGTGGTGCAAACCATTCACAGCACCGGCATCAGCATCCTGTACACTTCCATGGTGCTCATTGCCGGGTTCATCATTTTTTGTTTCAGCAATTTCGGTGGTACCCAGGCCTTAGGATGGCTGACTTCCCTTACCCTGATCACAGCCACGTTTACCAACCTGATCCTGCTCCCCGCATTGCTGATCAGTTTTTCAAAGAGAAAGACAGCAGCAACAGATAAGACTGCCAAGGCCGAGCCATCTGTTTAACAGGCCGGCCCGGATGCCAACAGGCAACCGGCCAAAAAATTTTTTTGGCCGCCACGGCGGCAAGTCTCACAATAGGGGGTATCCATTTTATTAAAATGGGGTTCGTTTAAATGGTTTGCAGCCGTGCCATCAACTCCGGCTTATGGCTCCGCCATGAGATTGTATCAAAAGTCGCTTTATAGCGTGTTGTCATTCTGAGTTTTCAATTTGCGTTGCAGAATCAATGAAGCAATGACAAATCTGCTTTGGGTCATTCTGAAGATGTCATCCCGGACTTGTTCCGGGATCTATTCTTGCTTCAGGATCTGCCTAAATCATACATAGATGCCGAAACAATCCCGATAGCATCGCATATGCGTCAAGTTAAAAGGAGGTCTATTGCCTTGCAATGTAGCAGGAATATGCCTTTGGCGCCAAAAAGATCTGCTTTTTGACAGCAAAAGGCGCAGCGCGCCGCAAATCATTGTAACAGGAACGCTCAGGAACCTGCTGTTAGCCGCAACGTTTTGGAAGACGGTTTCTATTGCCGGTGCGCTGCACCTCCCCATTCATTCCTGTGTTCGTTGCTAATAAGCGCAACGCTTTAAAAAAGAAAAAAGCCGTCCCTTTACGAGACGGCTTCCTTTATGAATTATTTGCTTGTTTATTTCTTCACCGGCGTTTTTGCACCACCTGCTGCGGGGGCAGGGGCAGCGCCCGGAGCATTTGCCGGTTTGATACCCAGTTTTTCAGCAATGGCCATTGTCAGGTCATCACTGGGCGGTATCAACAGGAAAGCATCCGGCTGCAATACATATGTGTATCCTTTTTCTTTTGCAACCGCGTTCAGAGCATCCTGCGCTTTCTTCACCAGGGGACCAAAAAGTTCGCTTTGCTTAACCTGGTTTCTCCGGCCGGCATATTCCTGCCAACCTTGCAGGGTCCGCTGCAATGTAGATACGTCTTTTTCCAATGTGGCTTTAACAGAAGGAGAAGTTGTCTTTTTCATTGCGCTGTCCTTCTCTACAAACTCTTTATAGAGCTGCTCATACTCGCTGCCAATGGAGTCCTGATAAAACTGCTGCAATTGCTGTTGTTTTCCCTGGAACTCAGGTAAGTTAGCAATAATGGCATCTAAATTTGCAGTACCGATCTTTTGCGCGGAAACAACAGGGCCGGAAGCGATGATCACACCCAATGTGAGGGCAAGAATTTTTATACGTTTCATTTAATTTTTTTTGCGTGTCCGCTCCCCTCTGGCGGGCCCGGACGGGTTTTTAAGTTTATTATTATTCTATGAATGAATTGTTTCAGAAGTGTGACGGATTGCTTATTTTACCGAAAGTAATTTCAATACTTCATCACTTTTGTCCAATTTCGGGTCGGCAAATATAATGGATTTCCCCTCACTTTTATCCAAAACCAGGTCATATCCCTTTTCGATCACCAGCTTTTGAACCGCCCGGTTCACCTTCTCCTGCAGGGGGCTCATCAGTTCCTGCCGTTTCTTGAACAGATCTCCTTCAAAACCAAAGCGTTTTTTCTGGAGGTCTCTTAATTCGCGCTCTTTCTGGAACAGATCGTCTTCTTTTTTCCTGCGGGCGTCTGCGCTTAACATCGTCTGTTGGGAATCATATTCGTCATAAGCTTTATCCAGTGCCTCCTGCTTCAGGTCGATCTCTCTTTGCCAGGTGGAGGCGGTATTGTTGATGGATGCCTGTACCTGTTTGTACTCGGGCATCTTGTCGAATATATACCGGGTATCAATAATGATGTATTTCTGAGCCAGCGCAGCAGATGCCGAAAAAAGAAGCCCAAGAGCCAACACAACTAATTGTTTCATATACAAATCGGTTTTACTATTCTTATAGATGCAAAATGTTGCAAAAAGGTTTACTCCGGTTCAAACCCAAGCATAAAGGTGAACTTGCCGGCATTCTTCAGCCCCTGGCCCGGTACGAGACGGTCGATACCGATACCGTAGTCAAACCCGAGCAATCCGAACATGGGCAGGTAAAAACGCATCCCCAATCCCACACTGCGCCGCAGCTTAAAGGGATTGTAGTCTTTATAATCGTGCCAACCATTTGCAGCCTCAAAAAAGGCCAGTCCATAAATAGTGCTTCCCGGGTTGGTAACCAGCGGGTAACGCAGTTCTGCCTGGTATTTGTTAAAAATAATGAACATATTGCGGGTATCGCCCCCGCTTCCGTTATCCGGGTTCACTGTAGGATCGGAGCTTGTATAGATCGGGTAACCCCGTTGGGCAATGATGTCAAAACCGGTTAAGGAATAGGTATTGCTCATTCCGGCATCCCCCAGCTGGAACCGCTCAAAGGGCGAGTAGTTCAGATCTTTGTTGTACTTGCCCATAAATCCGTATTTAGCAGCCAGCTTCAGCACAAACTGCCGGTTCTTGTCTTCACCCTTCGGACGGCCGAGTGGCACATACCATTGTGCACCAAAACGCCATTTGTGGTACTCTACGTTCTTATACTGGTTGCCCTCATCCACAACAGAAGATTTAAACGCCGAGTAAGGCGGTGTAGCCTGCACACTGGCGGTCAGCTCGCTTCCGCTTCTCGGGAATATAGGATCTGATACGGAGGACCGGCTTAAGCTTAGCTTAAAGCTCAGGTTATTGGAAACCCCGTCATCAAAAGGAAGCCCGTACTGATAGCCCATTTTCTTCACCTTATACCGTGTATAGGCAACGGTATAACCGATGGTAAAATAGTCATCCGGCCATTTCAGCACTTTACCCAGTCCCACGCTGATGCCGTTAACTGTAAGGGACGTATCTTTTGAGAACCGGTATCCACCGCTCCTGTAAGGATCGTAGAAGGAGGCGTTGTACTTGGTATTGTTGTAACCCAGCGTTAACGAGGTCCTTTTCTTTCCGCCCAGCCAGGGTTCGGTAAAGGAGAAGTTATAGGACCGGTATACCCGGCCGTTTGATTGAACCCGCAGGCTCAGCTTTTGACCATCGCCCACCGGCAACGGATCCCAGGCTTCTTTTTTCCAGATGTTCTTAATGGAGAAATTATTAAAGGTAACTCCCAGCGTTCCGGTAAGACCGATACCGCCGCCCCATCCGGCAGAAAGCTCCAGCTGGTCGGAGGACTTCTCTTTCAGCTTCCAGTTGATGTCTACCGTACCATCTGCCTGGTTCGGCACCGGCTGCGGATTAATGGATTCCTGTTCAAAATAATTGAGTGTATTCAGTTCCCTAATGGAGCGCATCAGGTCCGTACGGCTGAAGAGTTCTCCCGGTACCGTCCGGAGCTCCCGGCGGATCACATGATCTTTTGTGCGCTCATTTCCCATGATCACCACATTCTTGATCCGGGCGATCGGCCCTTCCATGATCCGGATCTCATGATCAATGGTATCATTGTAAATCCGTGTTTCAACCGGGGTTACATTAAAAAACAGGTATCCATCATCATTATAAAGGGTGGTGATATCATATACATCCTGGCTGGGCTCCAGTCCCAGTTTCTTGTTCAGTATCGAAGCATCATACACATCCCCTTTATGGATCCCCAGTATGCTGTTTAGAACGGTGTCAGAAAATTTGGAGTTCCCCTTCCAGGTTACGTCTCCAAAATAATACTTATGCCCCTCGTTCACTTTCAGATCCACATACATACGGTTATTCCGGATCACCTGTGTATCGGCCATGATCTGGGCATCGCGGTAACCCTTTGAGTTAAAGTATTTGATGACCTTCTCTTTATCTTCTGCGTATTTTTTGTTATTGAACTTTGAGGAGCTGAAGAATTTAAACCGGAAATAGGGGTCCAGCACCTTCAGTGTTTTGCTTCCGGTAAGAAAGCCCCATTCGTCCATATACTCATTAAAGCTGTATACCTGTCGGGGGCCGTAAGGGCTTACGTATTTAGAGGAGTAGAGCGACATCCGGGTCATTTCCTTGGTACCCTTCATTTGTTTTTTCAGCTTCAGGGCATCCATGCTCTTATTGCCAAAAAAGTTCACCTCGTCGATCTTAACCTTTTTGCCCTTATTGATCTTGATGGTAAGAAAGGTTGAATTGGGGTAAACGGGGTCTTTTGACTCATCCAGGTTGGTAACCACATCATAGTACCCCTTATCCTCAAAATAGGTTTTTACTACCTGGTGAATGTTCTGCCGGATGCCTTCCGAAAGAATCCGTTGTTTCACCAGTCCTATTTTCTTGGTCAACTCCTCGATTTCCGTCTTTTTAACCCCCTCAAATTTAAAATTTCCGAGGCGGGGCCGTTCCGCAACTGCTATTTCCACACTTACTTTTTCATTATCTACGTGGGTAACATACACTTTCACATCGGCAAAAAGCTGCTGTTCCCATAGCTTATGAATGGCACGCGAGAAAATATCAGAGCCCGGGTAGGTAAATTTCTGCCCTTTCTGGATGCCGGAAACAGACAATACGATGGAAGAGTCGAGATTAGCGGCCCCCTTTATCGTTATATCCGCGATCACATATTCCCGGTACGTGCTCGATTGCAGGAACTCCTGCAGCCGGGGATCAACAGAGGTCACCGGGGTGGTGTCTACCTGGGCATAGGCATGATGTACCGCAAAAGAGAATATGGATAAAATACAAACTTTGTATATAAAAAAACGCATATAAGGGTTAATGTATTACGGTAATCAATTTTATTTTGCAAAGCAGGAGCCCTTAATTTCCTTCATCTGCTACCACCCGCCGCTGCCGTTCCGCCGGGAAAGGCAGGCAGATAACAGTCCGGTCCCTAACCACTTCATTCCCATTGCGGCGGCAAATTAACGGTAAAATTTGGAAACTGTATGTTAAAAAGCGTCAGTATTTGCCGTACCGGAACGTTTTTAGCAAACAAACAGGAAGATATTATGTTAATTGCGCCGATGTTTTCCCGAATCTTCTCTCCCGGTTCTGATAGTCGATAATGGCCTCATAAAGATTGTTTTTCCGGAAGTCGGGCCAGCGAACATCGGTAAAATAGAGCTCCGCATACGCCAGCTGATACAGCAAAAAGTTGCTGATCCGGTATTCGCCACTGGTGCGGATCATGAGCTCGGGGTCCGGGAACCCACTGGTACAAAGGTATTTTTGAACCGTTTCCTGGCTGATCGCCTCCACTTCCAGCCTTCCGTCCTGTACTTCACGGGCAATTTTTTTTACCGCATTCAGCAATTCCCAGCGCCCGCTGTAGCTAAGCGCCATGATCAGGTTAAGACCGGTATTCGCAGCGGTCATCTCCAGGGCCTCATTGAGCTCTGCCCGGGCATAATCCGGCAGCATGCTCATATCGCCGATCACGTGCAGGCGTATCTTATTCCGGTGCAGTACTTCCGCCTCCTTGCGAATGGTAGAGACCAGCAATTCCATTAGCCCCACCACTTCATCCTCCGGCCGGTCCCAGTTCTCCGTGCTAAAGGCGTACAAAGTAAGATACCCGATCCCCAGCTCTGCGGCTCCCTCCACAATATCCCGTACACTCTCTACCCCGTGATAATGGCCAAAAAGGCGATCCTGGCCCTGTTCCTGCGCCCAGCGTCCATTGCCATCCATAATAATGGCAATATGTCCTGGCAGGCGATCCTTGTCAATTTTTTGTAACAGTTCTGACATACCGGGTGCAAAGTAAATTTAAAATGTAGAATAATAGATCAATGTAGAAGTTAAAAGCGAAAGCTTTTTTATTCCCCGGCAACGGGTACCCCGGAAATTCAGAGCAAAAACGCGACTTCGCTTCTACATTTTACATTTTATCCCTGCTCGTCAGGCGGGCTTTACATCTTATATAAGGTTATTCGCAGCCAGGTATTCGGCGATCTGAACTGCATTGGTGGCTGCACCCTTACGTAAATTATCGCTTACCACCCACAAATTCAGGGTATTGGGCTGCGATTCGTCCCTGCGGATCCGGCCAACAAAAACCTCATCTTTCTCATGGGCATCCTTGGGCATGGGATAATGCTGGTTTGCCAGGTCATCGGCTACCACAATGCCGGGGGCTGTTTCCAGCAAATGCCGTACTTCCGCCAGGTCAAAATCGTCTTCAAACTCGATGTTTACGGCTTCGCTGTGCCCACCCATTACCGGAATGCGCACAGTTGTGGCCGTTACCCGGATGGAATCATCCTGCATGATCTTTTTGGTCTCATTCACCATTTTCATTTCCTCTTTCGTGTAACCATTATCCAGGAATACATCGATCTGAGGGATCACATTCAGGTCGATGGGGTATTTATACGCCATTTCATACCCTTCTTCAGTGCCGGCTACTTCCTTTTGCCGTTCTCCTTTGAGCTGGCTCACCGCCTTTACACCGGTTCCCGTAACGCTTTGATAGGTAGAAACCACAATGCGTTGTGCATGATACGCTTTATGCAGGGGGGCCAGTGCCACTACCATCTGTATGGTAGAACAATTGGGGTTTGCAATGATCTTGTCGTTGCTGGTCAGCACATCTGCATTGATCTCCGGCACTACCAACGGCACTTTTGGATCCATGCGCCAGGCAGAAGAGTTGTCGATCACCGTAATACCGGCCGCCGCAAATTTCGGAGCCCATTCCGTAGAGGTTCCGCCACCCGCCGAAAACAGGGCCACATTGGGTTTTGCAGCAATCGCCTCCTCCATGCCCACTACTTTATATTTGGTGCCCTTAAACTCCACTTCCTTACCCACGCTCTTCGCAGAAGCAACGGGGATCAGTTCCGAAACAGGAAAATTTCTTTCGGCCAGGACCTGTAACATTTTGGTGCCTACCAGACCAGTGGCGCCAACTACGGCTACTCTCATTGTTGTTTTTACTTGTTTATCGTTAAAAAAAACCTTCCGCTTTTACGGAAGGCCTGTTAAAAATTTATGCTGACACACAAAACTACAAACCCTCCGTCCGGGACTGCTTCTTGGTAGTTTTTGTATGTTTCATTATCATCATCGGGATGGCAAAGGTATAAGGGAAATATATAATTGGCAAAAATAATTTCAAATACGCCCCTGGGAGCGGTACTACCGCGCTTTTATTGGGATCGTGGTCTTTTTCCCAAAAAAAGGGGCTTTATTGGTCAATAGCCACATAATGGTAAATGTTGGGATAATATCGGTACCCGGTAGGGCCTCTTCTATAAAATTAAAGATTCCGCCAAACATCCCCCTGGCCCCTCCAAAGGTTTTGGCAAGTATGATGGCGGAAACAGGTGCCCAGATCACATCTGCGAACTCACCTACGCCCGGTATGGTAAAAGATAGGCACCCGATGATGTCCATCAGGATACAAAACAGCAGGGTCGGAGATTTTTTTGTAGCGGTCATCTTTTTATTTTTTTATAATAGATAACAAAGAGCGTACAAAAAGTTGTATCCGGCCCTGCCGTTCACCGATTTTTTGAGGCGGTTTACCTTCCGGACCTGTTAGGTCTTAAGACCTAATCCAACCCGGTTTCAAAACTGGTAAGCTCTCTAAATAATTGAATACGATCGTTTAATTCCGCGGGGGTCAGTTCCTTTAGCCGGGTGTTGCCAAATTTTTCCACGCAGAAGCTTGCCATTGCAGATCCGGCGATGATGGCCCTTTTCATATTATTAAAGCTGATATCGCCGGTTTTTGCCAGGTGACCGACAAAACCGCCGGCAAAGGTATCGCCCGCACCGGTGGGGTCAAAAACATCTTCGAGCGGAAAAGCCGGTGCAAAAAACACCTTATCCTCATAAAACAGTAATGCCCCGTTCTCTCCTTTTTTGATGATCAGGTACCTGGGGCCCATTTCCCGGATCTTTTTGGCTGCTTTCACCAGGGAATACTGATGGGTCAGTTCACGGGCTTCTGAATCATTCACCATTAATAGGTCTACGCGTTTTAATGCCGTTTCCAGGTCCGGCATTGCTGTTTCCATCCAAAAGTTCATGGTGTCCAGAACGATCAGTTTCGGTTTTTGTTTTAGCTGATCAATAACGCTTATCTGCAATTTCGGCATCAGGTTACCCAGCATCAAAAACTCCGCGCCCTGGTAGCTGTCCGGAACCTGTGGGTCAAAATCTTCCAGCACGTTCAGGTCGGTCACCAGTGTGTCGCGGGTATTCATGTCCTCATGATACAGCCCTTTCCAGAAAAAGGATTTTTTATTCGCCACTTTTTCCACCCCATCCAGCTGTACGCCTCTTGCCGCCAGGGAAGCCAGCTCTTCCTCCGGAAAATCATATCCGATGATCGAGATCTGCTGAACAGGTTTTACGAAGTAACTGGCCGCATAAGCCGCATAAGTGGCCGAGCCGCCTACAATCTTATTTGCTTTTCCAAAAGGGGTTTCAATGGCATCAAAGGCCATGGTGCCTACAGTAATAACGGACATGAATGTTGTTTTTGTTAAAAAATACGGCGGCAAAGGTACTACTTATTCGCCTGAAGTTTAACGTTTCCGGCACCGGGGATCTTCAACATACTATGGAAATGCCGCTATGAGAACCACGGAGAACGCAAGAATGCCGGGCATCCGTCTGAGGGCGGACCCTACTTTTACAACCCACAAGCTCCCCCTTTTCCCTGCCTGTCCGATGGGTTATCCGGACAAAGCTGAGAAAATATTATGCCCTCCTGTACCGGTTTTGAGGGTTTTACATCCCCGAACGTATTTATAAAATTACTTGCCTATATTTTGGATAAAAAGCATAGTTTTGAAACATGGCCACCACAACACGTAAACGATCCTCAAAAAAGGAAGAAATTCTGAAAACAGCTGCGCGTATGTTCCGGGAAAAAGGATATGCCGGTACTTCCATGCGTGATCTTGCCGAAAAAATAGGTATTGAAGCCGCCAGCCTTTACAATCATATCCACTCTAAAAGCGAAATTTTAGAGGAGATCATTTTTTCGATCGCCCGTGACTGCAGAGAGCAACTGGAAAATATGGATCCGGCAGGCACTTCCCTGCAGAAAATTGAATCATTGATCCGTTTTCATACCAAAATGATGATCGATCATTTTGAATCCTATTCCGTAATGGTAAGCGAGTGGATGCATTTGGACGAAGAAAAACTGGGGGAGTTTGTAAGCGAGCGCCGCCGCTACGTAAAGAAAATCGAATCAATCGTGCAGCAGGGTGTCGAAAATAAGGAATTTAAGCCTGTGCTTCCATATGTGGTTGTGCTGAACATCCTGTCTTCTGTTCGCGGGCTGGAGTTCTGGCAAAAAAGCGCCAAAACGCACAGCGCAGAGATCATGGAAGAAAATATGGTACAGCACCTGATCGGAGGATTGAAGCTCTGACAGGAACCGCAATTTATCTTTCCAGCCAGCCCTCTGTAGGGCGATTCACAAGTCTGCTGATCGTCCCAATAACACAATGAGTTATCCATGAACCTGCGGTAATTATATTTCAGCGGGTAGTTGTATCTATACAATCTCCCCCGGATCTCAGAAGCTGTCTTGGTTATTTATTATCCAATCCGCAATCAGGTTCCAGGCAGCAATAGAAATCGCAACCGGCTTCTCTTTTTTCATATGATGTACGAAAGGCATCCGGTTTATCTTTTCAGTTGTCTTTTGACAACCATGATTGAGGTCTGATGGTAGTATCAACATGTGCCCGGTTATCGTACCGCAGTGAGGTAACGCCATGCTTACCCAATGTTTCTGCAAGGCTTTTAAACAGGCCGCCATAATCTCTTGCAACCGGTGAAGGAGGCGCTGCCAGTATGACAACTGGCCCTTTTGGAGAAAATTGTTTGGGCATCACCAGTGTTCCGCTCAACCGTACTTTTCCGGTATGCGACTGAAACGAAAACTCCTGCTCACAAAACAGCGTATCTTCTGTTCTGCCGGCCTTTAGCAAGCACAAACATCAGGGCAGCTAACAGGGCATAGAATGGCTTCATACAATGCCTAGTTGCCCGCTCATCTTAAAAAAAGCAACTTCGGTATTTTTTAAAACAGCGTTGATTATTATGGTATGGTTGTCAGGCTGTCTGTAGTCGATCCCGACGGTTAACTCCGGCGTTTTCTGCGGATCTACCATGGATAAAAATTTGCATTGCGCAGCTTCAGCCAGGAAAAGCTTTTTACCGGTTGCCTCTTCGGTAAGCTCCTTTACGATCTGAATCATACATACGCCCGGCAATACCGGTTGCCCCGGAAAATGGCCCTCAAAGATCTTATGCCCGGCATTGAGCCCGATGGCGGCCGCTACGGATCCGGCATTGTCTTCAAAGGAAATCACCGTATACAGGTCATTCTTCAGCATGGTCGTATATTCTTTTTAAATCGATCGTAAAATTAAAGTTAATATGCCGGATATTTATGGTTTCCGGTACCCCGTCCCTGAGCGGACCGCGCATAACTTCCACCACCTTTTTGCGGGTGCTGCCCCGCTCCATCCGGATCAGCCTGGAGCAGCGGGCATCTGTAATATAATAATAAACATCGCTGCCCGTATTGTATGCATAATAGTATGTGTCATCTTTCCGGAAAACAACAGCTGCCGCAGGAGTGTCCACCGGGTTCATCAGCAGCAGTTCAAAATCCTTACGCAGGGTCTTTCGTACCGCCTCTTTATCCATTTTGGAAATGATGGTATGCACCACAAAACCACTGCCGGAAGAAAATTCAAAATCAAAAAATGTAAACCCCGCCTCATTGGTAAATACAATACGGAATGAGCTGTCCGGCATGCGTTTCATAAGCAGCATCCCGCTTAAATGCCTGCCGGCTACATCTACCGAGGCCTGGTACAATGCCCGTTCTATCCGGGGTTTGAATTTTTGAATACAGGCAGCATCGCCTTCCGTTGGCTGTAATTTTTTATACACAGCAGGCGCACAGCTGCTTAAGAGCAACAGGACGCTAACGAATCGTAAAAAGCGCATCGGTAAGAGGGGTATTTAATTGCTGACCGGAATAACTGATGGTGGTATGATCGCCCCTGTTATCCACCATCTGTACCTGGCTCACCAGGAAATTTGATTTTTGCAGGACCACGTTTACCGATTTAAAAAGCGCCTTCATTTCTTTGGTCACCGGCGTCATATCCACCAGGTAGCTGTTCCCATTTTCCAGCAGCTTTACAGAAAAGTTGGGATTATCAAAAACCGTTCCCCTGGCACAATCCATCATCAGCTGGTTGGCCTGCTGGAACATTTTGCTGGAACCGGCAGACATCCGGCTGGTCTTCTGCCCATCCTTAATGCTTACTTTACTACCGTTGATGATCATCAGGTACTGGTAAGGACTGGTATATTCCATGCGTACCCGGTTATTTCTTTTAAAGTAAAACCTGCCCTTTGAAGTTACTTTCTCCGAAAGCATGCTCAGGCTTTTTACCTGTGTAAAATCGCTGGAGAGGCTGTTTATTTTCTGTGCTGCCGCAGCAAACCGGGCTTTGACAGCCGGTACATTGCTTACCGGTTTATATTGTCCAAAACCGGTATGAGCAAGGCCTGCAAACAGGATGATCAAAAATAGCTTATGCATAGGGGTGCAAATTTATCAATTTATCCAGGGGTACGATCTCATATCCCTGTGCTTTAACATATTCTAAAAAATCCGGAAGTATGTGTACGGTCGGGTGGCTGGTATCGTGGAACAAAAAAACAGCTCCCGGCTTCAGTCCGTTCTTCACCTTTTGCAACAGCCTTGCTTCATCCCTGATCACCGTATCCAACGAGCGGACATTCCAGCCGATGGCCGTATATCCCATAGCCTCCACCGCCTTCCGTACGCTGGGATTGGTAACTCCATAAGGAGGACGGAACCACTTCATCTGTCTTCCGGTTATATGATGCACCAGGGCCTGCATTTGTTGCAACTCGGCGATCATTCTTTTAGGTCCGTGCATGTCAAACCAGAAATCGTGGTAGTAAGAGTGACTGCCCACGATATGCCCGTCTGCCAGGATCTGCTTCAGCAGCGCCTCATGCTCTGCCGCCCGGTAGCCGATGCAAAAAAATGTGGCCGGTACCTGCCGTTCCTTCAGGATGGCCAGTACCTCCGGTGTATATTTCTCGATAGGACCGTCATCAAAACTGATCGCCACTTGTTTTTTTCCGGTGTTCCCGTTGCAGATCACTTTCATATAGAAACCGGAGCCGATATAAAAACTGCCATAAAAAAGCAGGAGGGTATATACCGCTACCAGGATAAAATATCCATACCAGGGCCATCCCTGCTGCAGCTGAAGATATACCAACAAGGCAAGCAGGAACAGGAAACCGATCGTGGTATTTCTGAAATTTAACATGCCGACAATAAATAAAGCGACGGGTACTGCTGCTTATAATTATTGTAGATCAATATCCTTTTAGGAGCCGGTCCCTCTACTCCCGGAACCTGGCCTGTACCCAGTATGTGGGCTGCCATCCAAAGTGCAAAGGCCGACGCCGTAGGATATTCTCCACAGAACTGCTTATAGGTTACGGATGGGATCCCTTTAAATACCGATTGTTGAAGGGCCTCATACTGTCCGCCATAGCGGGCATCACCGTTATTGCCGGTGATCAACAGGTCGATGGAGCCGGCCGCAACCCGGTTCCGCTTCAAAAAATCTTCAATTAGAGTTGCCACCGGAACAGTGGGTTTGTACCAGTTTTGCACGGCGTCCAGTTTTGCCAGGCTGCCTTCCTCCCGGTTGCCGTTCAACAGGAAAAAAGCAGCACCTTCGCCGGCCATGGTACCTTTCGTGCCACCTCCGATCAGCGTTTCCGTACTGCCTTCTTTTTTATAAAGATCAAACCGGCTCAGGATGGCATGGCTTTTTTCGATGATCTCATCCACACCACCCACCAACACGGTTTGGGCCGCTTCCTCGCCGATCAATCCCATTGCATCCATTAAAGCTGCTTCAAAAGAAGAGCCGCGATGCACATAGGTATTATTATAATGATGGCATTTCAGCATCAGCGCGATCTGCGCCCCTACGGTATTGTGGGTAGACTGGATAAATGCGGTGGGCGATAACAGCTCTTCCTTAAACTCCACCATACGGGTAAGGAACTGATCCGTATCCGCCAGGCAGCCATAAGCCGTACCCGTGGTAATGGCGTCCGGCATGGTCACTTTCGCCTGTTGCAGGCATTCCATCGCCGCCGCAGCCCCCATTTTGATGATCCGGCTCATCCGGCGGATCAGCTTTGGGTCAATATATTTTGAATAATCCGGTTCTTTACAGGTCAGCCGGTCGCCCCGGTATTGTGCAGGGTTTTCCAGCAGCTCATTAAATGAGCCCTGCGGGGATACGGCATATGCGGATTGAATGTACAAGCGATTAAATATTACAAATGATTAAAAGCAGCTCTTGAAAACACCAGCGAACTACAATTACCTCCAAACCCGAAAGAGTTGGACAACACATGATCGATCTTCCTTTTCTCCAGCACGGTGGTTACCGAAAAAGGCAGGTCCTTCATGGGTGTTTGCAACCGTAACCCGGGAAATACCAATCCTTCCCGGATCGCCAGCGCCGCATATACTGCCTCAATGGCACCGCTGGCACCCAATGTATGCCCCGTGTAGGACTTGGTAGAGCTCATGGGCGGGTAATTTCCTTCAAACAAAGTAGCAATGGCCGTTCCTTCGGCAATATCGTTATTCTGGGTTCCGGTCCCATGAAGATTAATGTAGCTGATATCTTCCGGAGACAAACCGCTTTTTTTAAGAGCGCCTTTCATTGCCAGCAGCGAGCCGGTTCCTGAAGGGGAAGAAGCTGTTTGATGATAGGCGTCATTGGCATTGCACCATCCGCTGAGTGCACAGAACGGCTTTTTGTTCAATGTGGCAGCAACGGCTTCAGACACCAGCACCACATAACCTGCACCCTCGCCCAGGTTAAGGCCCCGGCGGTTTTCATCAAAGGGCTGGCAATATTCCTGGTCCAGTATCATCAGGGTATTGAATCCATTTAGTGTAAACCGCGTCAGCGCATCCGTGCCACCGGCCACCACTACATCCAGCAGTCCCTGCCGGATCATGCGCGCGCCCAGGAAAATGCTGTTGGCAGAAGAAGAGCAGGCTGTGCTGATGGTGGTAACAAAGTCTTTTATGCCCAGCGCATCTGCAACCACTTCGGTAACGGCGCCACATTCATGATGCGCCACCATTTTCAGATCACCACTGGCCGCGTCCTGTAAAAATCCGGGAAAAAAATCTTCTGTTTTGTCCATGCCGCCCACGGAATTGGCGGAGATAAAACCCCTACGCCAGGCCGGAAGCTCAATGCCTGCGTCCGCTATCGCTTCTTTAGCGGCAACGGCGCTTAACAGGGCCGTACGGCTGATCTCCGCCGGCAATCCCGCAAGTTCCGCCAGCGCATCATTGGATACTTTGACCTCTGCTACCGGCAGCGTATCTTTATGAACCGACTGTAACCGCTGCATGGCCTGCATTCCGGCCCGGCCCGAAACAAGCGCTTCCAGATTTTCTGCAACATTATTCCCGATCGCCGAAATAACACCCAGACCACCTATATAAACGGTTTGTTCTTTAGACATGTTGAATATTAGAAGCTATTAATGAAAAGTTGATGGTGGGAAGTTTAGGATTTATTGACCATTGACTTCTGATTATTGACCATTCGCTATTCACCATTGACTACGCCGAATGCTCCAGGATATAATCCGCCATGGTATCTATTGAACGGAACACATCCTGCCCTTCCTCGGCACTTCTTAATTTAATATTATACTCCTGCTGCAGCAATACGATCAGCTCCAGGGCGTCGATTGAGTCAAGGCCCAGTCCGTCTACAAACAACGGGTCATGATCGCCGATATCTTCAGGTCTTTTATTTTCTAATTTTAACTGCTTAATGATCTGCTCCTTTAAGCGGTGTATCAGTTCTTGCTTATTTTCCATAATTCTTATTATAAATGCTACACAGGTTTTCTACGGTAAAGGCGGTGCCTGTTTGGGCAGGTGCCGGTTCTACGAGGAACAGACAGGCATCCAGTTGTTCTTCCAACACATCGATCCATCCGCAAATACAAACCTTCAACAGATTGCGTTGCATCAGATCTGTTACGTACCAGTGTATCCAGTCCGCATCAAAGGCATCGGACACAAAAAACGCGTTCTCCCCTTTGAACCGGTACCGGATACTGATCTCCCCGATGACGATATTGGGCAGGGTATATACGAACAGTGCCGGGCTCGGGTATGCTTTTGAGGCTTCAAGATACTGCACATCGGCCTCAATACTGGCATTCCGGTTACTCAGCACCATGCCCGCTGTCTCCGGCCTGCAGGCTTCAAAACCGGCGTGGTCCCTTAACAGCACATCCACCGCAACCGTGCCCGTTTTGCTGAGCAGATCCATTTTATAAAAGCGGGGATAGTCCATTTCAAGCTCCTCGTAAGCCGCTTTTATAAAAGTACCGCCTTCTTCAGAACTCCTGTAAATGACCGCCTCATCTTTTACAATGACCCCGTCCCGTACAATCACCGCCGCTGTTATATGCATACTGGCCTGGTTCAAACCCCTACTGCTCCTTATCTTTAAATCCGTTGTTAATGTATTCGATACTGTCCCTCAGCCGGATGGTCTTGGCCAGCTTATGCAATGCGGTGTCGTGCTCCTTTACATACGGGTTATCCGTATCCCATACGTATCCGGCAAGTACAGAGCAGATCATTTTCTTAATGTCCGGATTCTGGTCCTTTGCAAAGAAAATGGTGTGCAGCGTGGTATCGTACCAGCCCATTACATAACTCCTGAAAGTATTCACTCCCTGCATCATCACCTCGGTATAGTCTTTATCCCAATCTACCGGTTCGCCTTTTAAATGCCGTACCACCAGCTTACCGGCGATCTGGCTGGAAACCGTGGCAAGGGTCACCCCGGAAGAAAACACCGGATCCAGGAACTCCGTTACATTTCCGGTCAGCACGAAGCCCTTTCCATAAAATTTCTCGGTTGTGCTGGACCAGGACTGCAGGATTCTGGGCTCCCATAAAAATTCCACCCCCTTCATCCGTTCGGCAATATAGGGCTCATCCGCAATTGCGGCCCGCAGCTGTTCTTCCGGCGTACCGGTATATTTTTCAAAGAAAGCCGGATCGCCTACAAACCCAACCGAGGTAACACCGGTAGCAAACGGGATCACCCATACCCAAATATCCGGTTTGTGCACGATCACCGTAATACGGTCCGGCTCATCATCCATCTGGCGGTTTACATCATTGATGTGTACAAACAGCGCCTTGCGCGGAGATAGGTTGGAAGGCTTGTCCAGCCCAAATAAACGCGGAATGACCCGCCCGTAACCACTTCCATCAATGATGAACTTTGCTTCGATCTGCTTTTCATTGCCCTTCGCATCCGTTACAGTGGTAACCGATGATCCGTCTTCCCGGAACTCGATCGCGGTAACGGTTGCTTCATATTCAATAGATACCCCCTGCGCTTCCAGGCCGTCTGCCAGGGCCTTATCAAAATCTGCCCGGGTCACCTGGTAAGCATGGTTCCAGCCGTCTGTAAACTGGTCGGAGAAGGAGTAATCGCAGATCACCCCATCCTGTACAAATTTGGCACCGGTCTTCCGCTGGAAGCCGACTTTTAATACGCTATCCAGCAATCCTGCTTCTTCCAATGCTTCCATGCAGCGGGGCAGCAGGCTTTCCCCGATGACAAAACGCGGAAATTTCATCTTTTCTACTACTGTTACTTTATATCCCGCTTTATTTACAATGGCCCCGGCTACAGTTCCCGCCGGCCCTGCGCCAATCACTAATACATCTGTTTGTTCCCTTTGCATAACTTAATTTCTGATTTACAAATGTGATCCGCCGTTTTTTCTTTTCTGAACAACCAAAGTTAATTCTTCTTTTTACATTTCAATAATGTGTGACTGAGCCCGATGCCATCGATCTGTTCCACAATTTCAAAGCCTGCTTTTTCCACACATTTTTTAAATACCCTCGAGTCATACATCTGGCTGTTGCCATTGGCAATGGCTGTAAAATAAATCGATAACTGCTGAATACAGAAGGCCGAGGTCTCGAACCGCTGGTTATCCCAGAATGCTTCCAGTATATAAATACTGCCATCAGCATTCAGTGCAGCCCCGCACCGTTTCATAATGGACACTATTTCATCTTCAGAAAAACAGTCGAGGAACTGGCTCATCCAAACCGCATCATATCCCTGGGGAAAGACCACAGATTCGTCCAGTACATTGGCCGGATAGAAATCAACCCGGTCCGTCAGCCCCAGTTCATCAATATTCTTTTTTGCCATGGCTGCCTGCCCGGGCAGGTCCACAATGGTGATCTTCACCGCTTCATCAAACCGGGTGGAAGCCAGGGCCCATTTACCGGTGTTGCCTCCTATTTCCAGCAGCTTTTTAATATGATTCTCCGGTTTATAAATATGCTTTAATACCGGCGGAAATGCGATGTCGGAGAAAAAATGATCGTACTCAAACCAGCTCTTCTGCTGTTGCGGCGTCAGTTGCGACAGCCCTTCATATACCGTGGACCAGTTGCCCAGCTCCGGCAGCCCGGCCGGCTTGCCGGTTTCAACCGCTTCCTGCAAATGATACATGGCCTTATAGCAGATGTCCTGTACAAAATTCATGTTCACATTGGTCAGCGGATCATGCAGGATAAAATAACCCGTTTTGGTCAATGCAAACTTTTCATCATCCGTATATTTTACCAGGTGCATGCCCAGTGCGGCCTCCAGCAATACACGCACCGCATATTCAGAAAGACCTACTTTTTCACAAATATCCTGTAATGCGATCCCACCGCCGCGGGCATCTTCCACCACTTTTAAGATCTGCTTATCCCTTAAAACACGCGCAACCTGGAATACAATGGGACCATGAGCGATGATCTGTGCCATGTGTTTCCCTTCCATAGCCGAATAGTGTTCTCCTTTGTAGAAATCTATCATTATTTAAGTTTAAAATTTTTAATGCTCAGGCATTCCGCTCCCCTGCTCTTTCTTCAGGAGCGGCGCCCTTAACGGTTGATCAATCCGGATAAGAACCGGTCCTCGATAAAAGGGTCTTTTAAGCAACCGCTTCAGATCGCCTTTGACCCTTCCCCAGAAAACCTCCATATTTCAAGATCTTCAAATCTTCCGACAGTACCCGGGGCCTTATACTTTTAGGCCTTTAAACTTTACGAACCACGATCGCTGCATTACACCCGCCAAAGCCCGACGCGGTCTTTAAAAAGGCCCGGACCGGCTTTTCTGTCAATGCACTGCAAATATTGATGGGTTTTACCGTTCCGGATGTCTCAAACCCCTTTGTGGGGATGATCGTATTGTTCCGGGCGGATTCGATACTGATGACGGTTTCCAGCAGCCCGGCGGCGCCCAAAGTATGGCCATAATAGCCTTTGAGGCTGTTTACCGGAACATCCTGCAATCCCGCCAGGTTAATGGCCCGGCTCTCCATATCATCGTTGTACATAGTGGCCGTTCCATGCGCGGAAATAAAATCAACTGTATCCGTACCCACCCCCGCCTCTTTCATTGCACGGTCGATGGCGATAAATAATTCCTCGCCGGTGCGGGACGGGCCGGAGATATGATTGGCATCATTACTTACACCGCCACCACTTATGATGATCCCCTCCGGTTCCGGCCGGGTAGAAAGCACGATGGTTGCCGCCGCCTCTCCAAGATTGATCCCGCTCCTGTTGGCATCAAATGGTTTGCACAGTGTATCGCTCACCGCATGAAATGATTGAAACCCCGACAGGATAAACCGGGTGATCAGATCGGCACCAGCTACGACAACGGTCTTGTACTTACCGGCTTCCAGCAGTCTTTTTGCCGTAATAATGGCCAGGGTACCCGAGATACAGGCATGCGAAACAATCATCGGCCGGTGAACGAACCCAAAATGCGCTGCAAGCTTCTCTGCGGAAACGGTTAGCCCGATCTCCTTTTTCAGCTCTTTTGTAACCGGCTGCTGCTCCAGCCGGCCAATATTGCCCTTGGTGGAGGATAGTATCAATAGCGTATCCGGATCTGTAGTATCAATTCCAGCCTGTTTTACCGCATCGGTAACAGAAGCTTTCAATACATATTCAAAAGGAGTAAATGAAGTGGTATCTGTAGCAAAAAACGCCGGAGGCAGCAAGGCCGCACAAAAAGGCACTTCGCTTCTGGAGGCATCCTGGTGTACGGCTACTGCCGTGCGGCCGGCACACAGCGCGTCAAAGTTTTCTTTCACAGTGTTGCCCAGGGGGGAAACAATATTCTGAGATAAAACGAATACCTTCTTCATTCCCGTTACTTCACAAATTTTTGCTTCCACGCCTCAAAAAAAGGAGGATTGTTCAATAAAAGGGTTTGGGTATCCTTATCCAGGAAAACCTGGGTGGTACTTCCCGTAGCCACAAGGGATCTGTCCGATGCCTTGTAAAGATTGTAGCGGAAAATGATCTTGGCGGCCTCGCAGGGCATGTAAATCGTCTCCACCAGCACCGTTTCGCCAAACCTGAGTGATTTTTTATAGTTGCATTCGGTATGAACGATCGGCACTACCACATTTTCCTTAAAAAAATCAAGATACCCGATCCCGTATTTTTTTCCGAGGGCCTCACGGCCGTCTTCAAAATAGCGGATATAATGACCGTGCCAAACAATACCCAGCGGGTCTGCTTCGTTAAAACGGATCAAAACCTCGGTTGTATCTGTAAGCTCCTTCATTCTTTTTATTTCCACGTATATAATCCGGCAATTTTATTCTGCAACAAATATGCGCATTTCGCAGGATGCGATGACATCGCCATTTATAGCGATGGCCCCATCGACAATTGTTGCATTGAAAACCTGGTTTTTGATGGAAATGCTGGTTTCGAGTATTTCGCCTACCCGGGGGAGCCGGTTTATTTTTAATTGCTGAACAGCCCCGATAAAACCAACCGGTACCGGCTTTTGCTCCTGCAGACAGCTGTAACCGATCCGCGCTGCCGCAGTCTGGGCAATATTCTCTACCAATCCGGGTTCTTTCAAAAACCCGGCTTCCACTAAAATATTATCTTCTGTTACTGTAAAGCGTGTGGCGGCTCCTTCACTGTCGGAGCGCTCCAGCGTTTGTACCATCACAAAAGGCGGCCGTTGCGGAATATAAGGTAAAATATCCTTGGCTATGCTCATACTCTAATAAACAGTTGGCGTTTCACAAGGCCAACGCGCTAAAATTACAGAAACTTTGGTTTGCAACGGGAGTTTTTCTGCCCGCCCGGTATTTACATCGCCGTCCCTGGATACTTTTGTACCTCCCGGCTATAGGTTGCTTTCTGCTCCATCCGGCTGATCCCGCAGAAGAGCCGGATCGGCCAAAAAGGGATTGTATCAAAAGCCGTTGACGTTCTGAGCTTCCGCCCCGGGCGAGCGGTTGGACAGGTGTTTCAGAATCCATTGATCACTAACTGTACCTTTAGCTGCTGAACAATCCCGGGCAATTGGAGACAGGAAGACAATGCGGGCACCTTTTTTATTTTTTATCCTCATTCCAGAAGGGATAATAGTTATACCATTGTGCGGGGTATCGCCGGACCTTATCCGTCATTTCCTGCACAAAATCATTTAAAATGGCCGCCGGGGCGTCCTTTTCCGGATGATTCCGGTACACTTCGCCCTTCGTGGCAAAAAAATGATACTGCCTGCCGGACTCTTTTAAAGCAAAAACAAAAGAAACCGGTACCGGCAGTTTGGCGGCAATGGTAAACGGACCGGCGGGAAATTGTGCAGGCGCTCCCAGAAAATGAGCAACCAATGTCTTATTTCCATCCAGGAACCGGTCGGAATGCATGCAAACCAGTTCATTCTTGTTTAAGGCCTCCATAATTTCATAAATATGGCTGATATTATCCTTTATTACAATAATACGTGCATTGCGCTCACCCGTTACCCCATCGAGGTATTCTTTTATTTGCTGCTGTTCGCCATCATACATCACAATATTGATCTTTGTCTGCAACCGTTTTAACAAATGTCCTGCAATTTCCCAGTTGCCGATATGGGCGCTCAGCAGCAAGCCGCCGTTTCCTGCGGCTACCATTTCCCGGAGATGTTCCTCTCCTTCAAAGTTAAACGTGAACCTGTTCCGGATGCCGCTCATCATAACGATCCGGTCGATTAATGCCTGGCCGAACCAGTAATAATTCTGATAGCGGAGCCTGATGGCCTTCAGACCTGAAAACTGAAGACGCTGCTGCAGATAATATTTTATGGCCTGGTTGGCCCGGGTGCTGAATAAAAAGTAATAAAAGGCAACAAACCGCAGCAGGAAATAAGCGGGTGCCGTGCCTCCGGCTTTAAGAAGACCGATAAAAATGCTGTAGCCCAGTTTGTTTCCCTTGGAGCTTCCGTCCCAGTTTGCCATTTAAATTGATTGCATTAAAGTATCAAATATAGGAAGCCTGCCAGAATGCGTGGGGCCTTTACCAATTCTTGTGTGACGGGGAGGATTTGGCGGACATAGCAGTACGCGGATATAAACTCCGGGGCTGATTGTTCTGCACAGCAGTATATCGCACCAGTCCCGATTGTCCCTTATGCAATTCTCAAAAAAACTGCTGCCCCCTGCACAGGAGCACAAGCGAGCGTGGCAACAATGCTGCCCTTTGTACTGCAGCCGACACAATAAAATAAAAATCAGGAGTTATGCCACTTCCTTTTTCCGGATCTGTGCGTTTATATAATTATAGAAATCACTAAAGGTAACCAGCGGCAGAAAATCGCCGGGCTGTACTTTGAAATGAAAATTACTTTCCAGGGCTACTACCAGATCAATATAATCAAGACTGTCCAGGTCCAGCACCTCTTTGAGGTTGGCCTCCGGCTTTATCAGGTCAGCATCAGCCTCAAATTCATCTACCAGGAACGCGTTGGTTGTGCTTATTATTTTATCCATGCTTAGCATCAGCTCAAATTACCACTTTTTTACGATGAGGGTGGAGTTGGTTCCCCCAAACCCAAATGAATTGGACAAAAATACATCTATATTTTTATTCATTGTAGTTTTTACAATATTTAAAGCGGCCGTGTCTGCATCCGGATGCTCAAAATTAATATTGGGTGCTATAAATCCATGCTCCATCATAATGCTGGAATATACGATCTCACTCGCCCCGGCCATCCAGCATTCATGACCGGTCATTGACTTTGTGGAACTTACCGGCGTCCGACAATCCCTGAATACCTCTGCAATGGCCTTTGCTTCACTGGCATCCCCCGCCGGGGTGCTGGTGGCGTGCGCATTAATATAATCGATCGCTTCCGGCTCCAGGCCCGCGTCATTCAGTGCCATTTGCAGGGACTTGGCCGGCCCGGCCACCGTAGGGTTGGAGATGTGCTCCCCGTTTGAAGAAAACCCGTAGCCGATCACCTCTGCTAAGATCTTTGCCCCTCTTTTTTGGGCGGATTCCAGGCTCTCGAGGATCACTGTAGCAGCGCCGCCACTGGGGATGAGGCCATCGCGGTCTTTGTCGAACGGGCGGGAGGCTTTTTCCGGGGCCTCTTCTTTTACGGAAAATGCACCCAGGGCATCAAAAGTACCCATGGACAAGTGGTTGATCTCCTGGGCACCGCCGGCTACGATACAATCCTGCAACCCCATCTTTATAAGGATATAGGCCAGGCCGATGGCATGAGAACCACTGGCACAGGCAGCGCTTACGGTCAAATTGATCCCTTTTAGCTTAAAAATTGTGGCAAGGTTCATCGTAACCGTTGAATTCAGCGTTTGAAATACCGCCGCCGATCCTACCAGCATGGTATCTTTTTTTTCGCGGATCAGGTCTGTGGATTCGACCACTGCCTTTGCGGAACTGTCGTTTCCATAAAGAATGCCCGGCTCCAGCCGCGCCAGATCCTCTTCCGAAAGACCGGCCTCTTTAAACGCTTCAATGGTGGCCATATAGGCATACTCCCCCTCTTCCGGAAGCATAATGCGGGAGCGCCGGTCCAGCAGTCCTTTTAAGGAGGGCCGCTCTACAAAACCGGTCAAGGCCGACCGGTACCCGAATTCCTTGCGGACCGGATCAAATATGATCCCCGATCTTCCTTCATACAGGGATGCTTTTACCTCCGGAAGGTTTTTACCGATACAGGAATAAATTCCACGGCCTGTGATCACTACTCTGTTCATTGGTGCAAATTTAACGGGAAAACCCGTTCATATTTGTCACTAAAAAAGGCCACATCTTTATGGATGGGCCTGTAGAACATTTCTTATACGCCCGTAAGCTATTTTACCGTAAAGCCCGCTTCATGGCCGCCCCATAAAAGAGCCACCCTGCCTTTCTCACTAATAGTATAAGTGAGCGTCTCTGCAAACTTCGCCGGTTTGGTACTTTTAACCGTTACCCGCAGGGCATCATCCGCCTCATTGTATTCTGTACCCCACTGGTCCCATTTTTTGCTGAAAATAAAGGTCCAGTCCCCGTTGTTGGTCAGCACGTGCAAGCCATATTTACCTGCAGGCAAGGGTTTGCCGTCGATGCTGGCATCTTTACTCAGTTCAAACAGGGTGGTTTTGTTGGCCCCTGCGCGCCATACCGTTCCGTCCCTGGGCTCTACATCCTTCCCGATCGTACGCCCTTTTACGGAGGGTTGACTATAATTTATCGAAATGGTTACGCCAGACGCTGTGGTCTTTGATACAGAAGCCGGGGGGCTTGCCGGCTTTTTCTTTTCACCGTTTTGAGCAGATACACCGATCACAAAACAGAAGCCAGCCAAGAGAAACAATAATTTTTTCATATATTTCGTTTTTTTAAAAATGCGCAAAATGTTTGCCAATCACTTAATTGATCGATCATTTACTTCCGGTATACCGGACGCTGCAACGGTAACCCCACAACTTCACAGACGGCCCCATGACGTCCTATAAAGATAGCAAAAATAGCAACCATCACATAAAAAAAGCAACAGCAGGGAACACGGGTGCATTTCAGATTTTCGCACTGTTATTTTTGGGGAATGGGTTAAATTTAAGAATAAAACCCATAAAATATGACAAAACAGGAATACCTTGACGCGGCAGAAAAGCGTTATGATGAGCTCCAGCGTTTGAACCTACTTACGGATTTTTACGATTATGAAAGCGAGTTTGTAAGGATTTGGCAAGACCTGGGTCGGGAGGTGCTGGAAAAAAACATTAGTACTCCGGGTAACGATAAGCGTAAAAAAAAACCTCACAACACTGGGACACG
>NZ_KB893646.1 GCF_000374125.1 Niabella aurantiaca DSM 17617 | reverse complement strand
TATTGGAGCAGGGTATTAAACTGGTTACCAAAATCCGTCGCAATATGAAAAATAAACTATTGACCATCAAAGAAAAGTTTATGTTGAAGCGAAGAGCTTTGATAGAAACAGTGATTGATTTACTAAAGGACTTTCAGGATTTGTGGCACACCCGGCATCGTAGTGTGGACAATGGATTTAATAACATGCTTGCCTGCCTGGCCGCATATAACTTCAGAGATATCAAACCTACCTTCAAAGCGCATAAACGAAACTTTTGGATCGCTATTGCTGCCTAAATCTTGTCGAACTCACGTTATTTTAATACTGATTAATTTGGGAGGAGCACCAAGCCGGCTTATAAGCTCCGGGAAATCGCTGTCTTTAGAAATGAATATTATGTTTCCGTATGCTTTGCTTTATTGTAGATCTCAATATCCGAAAGCGTATGATGATTAAGTGTATAAGCGGATTTAACGATCCGCCCTGTATATGCTGCCATCCATTTGGCAATAATGGGTGAAAGATGGATATCCAGCCAGATTTCCCACTCATGCGGCATGGATAACAACCGTATTTTTCATTTTTAAAGAAGCGTACAACAAAGCAGCAGAAATATCCTCTTTTTCAAGTATCGGGTGTTGCTCCAGTATGCTGTTTTCGCTCATACCGTTTGCCAGCATTTCCAGGATATCGCCAACAGGGAACCGCATACCCCGGATGGTGGGTTTCCCACTCATTAAGCCCGGTATTATTGTAATGCGCTTTAACAGCTCCTGTTGATAGACGTTCATTTTGAGTAGTATTTACTGTAAGGTAAACAATATTTGTGATACTTTCTTTTGGTTTAAAAGAGGTATCAAAGTCTGTTGTTTTCTTTAAATAGGGGCCCTTTTAGATAAAGCTATAAGAATTAAGAGTCTGTAATGGATAAAGACCTCGGTAGACACCGGTTTAGCTTGCCGGGTAAATAAAGCAGGTTAAAGGTTTGCACAAGGAATTTTGATGAACCTTGTGCCGGAGGCAACACAGACGGATGTGGAATCATTCACCAGGTCGCCCTGTTACCCGAATGCTGCAATACGCTTTAAATGCTTCTGGCGGCAGCTCTTCCTAAGCATATTATTCTACCAGGTAAATAATACGTGCTGTAGAATCCCTTGCGTTGTATTGTTCAATGACCGGCATTTTTATTTTAAGCTGTTTTTCGGCTGCATAGTCGTTCAGGGTTTTGTAGGCCAGGTCTTTGAGTGCCGGGGTATTTTTGACGGTGGCTTCTATGGCTTTAGCTGCAGGAACGCTGATCCGTTCCTCCGGGGTCTGCAACTGTGGCTGAAACCCGGCGGGGATTTCAACGGCCGCCGCAACATCGCTTTGGAGCGCTTTTTCATCCTTTTTGTAAAAAAGGCCCACACGCAGCGAAGCGGTTGCGCTGTCCTTTAATGTATAGTGTTCCAGGTGGTGAAAATGCGTCGTGAAGAAGCTGGAGAGATCCGCCCAAAGAACGCGTTGTTTGATGGCCACATAGTGGGTCAAAGGAAAATGAGCGGTAATAATTTTGGGCGCATTCTGATCCCGGATGGGCGCCTTTTCGATGATCAGCTTCAGCGCCTGCAACCCTCTTTCAAAGTCGCTGCCTTTTTCTTTTTCAAGATTAAAAAACATATTGAACACGTTCCAGGGCTTTTCGGAGGGAATGGTAAAGGTCCAGGTAACAGTGGTGGCGCCGTTCTGATCCCGTAAATCGAACCGGGAATCGGCTTCCAGTTTCTGGGGTTCCAGCAGGCTGATGTGATGTGTGATCTGTTTTTCCGGGATCAGGCCGGTTAAAGCGATCTTTCCTTTTCCGGCCAGGAGCGCGCTTCCCTCCCACATTACCGTTGTGCCCACCTGCCCGTCCGGCAGCTGGTTGGTGGTATAGCGGATGGAGGAATCCGATTGGTTCCAAACAGACCAGTTGTTGAAGTTTTGCAACAGGATCATCTGTGCATATACTTTTTTGACCGGAGCGTTGATCACAATGGATTTTACCACCTGCTGTTTGTCGGGGGCCAGGAACGAAAGTACAAATAGGGAGATGACCACAAATATCAGGAACAACAGGACTCCTCTGATAAATTTCATGCGTGTGATTTTGCGCACAAAAATAACTACAAACCTGTTGTAGTGTTCTTTTTACCAGAAGGAAACTTTATTGGAGAAAGGTAGCCGTGCTATTGCTTTTTATATGTTTCTTCAGCCTTTTTTGCCTTTTCAAAATCAAGGATCACGCCGTTGATGCAATAGCGGAGCCCGGTAGGTGGCGGTCCGTCATTAAATACATGGCCCAGGTGTGCCTTGCAGCGCCCGCATTCTACCTCGGTGCGCACCATGCCATGTGACCGGTCTTCCAGGTAGATCACGCTGGTTTTGCTGATGGGCTCATAAAAGCTGGGCCAGCCGCAGCCGCTTTCGAATTTGGTATCGCTTTTAAACAGCGGATTGCCGCAGGCCGCACAATAATAGGTGCCTATTTCCTTTGAGGTTTCATATTTACTGGTCCAGGGGCGCTCCGTTCCTTTTTGCCGTGCGATGTAATACACTTCTTCGGGAAGTATTTTTTTCCATTCGTCTTCGGAAAGATTTATTTTCGAACTATCGGAACGCGAGTAGACCGGGTTGTTTTCTTTTTTCATATTTATAGAATCCGGTTTGATGCCGGGCTTGGATTGGGAATAGCCGCAATGCTGAAATAATACGCTGATTATGAATAGTATTAATGAAAAATATTTCATAACGGCTTTTTGTATGATAACAAAGATACAACACAAAAGGTTTGAGGACGCCGGCGCAAACCGCGCCTGCTGTAGATATTTTTTCTGAGGTAGCATGCGATACACGTACCGCGGCCGGCCTGACGGTGTCTTCCCGAATCAGGAAGATGTTCCGCATGCAGGAGTACCTGGTACATCCTGCCCCGACTACATTATTGCTTTGGGAAATAAGCAGCGGAAATACGAAATACTGCAATTTTGAACGATTTTTAATAAACAGGTCAAAAATGCCGTTTTTGGATAAGCTTTGCTATATTTGTTGGCATCACTTTAAAAGAAAAAACGTAAATGTTTAATTTAATATTATTTGGTCCTCCGGGCAGTGGAAAGGGAACCCAATCCGATCGTTTGGTGGAAAAGTACGGTCTGGTGCATCTTTCTACCGGAAATCTGTTACGTTCTGAAATTGCAGAGAAAACCCCGTTGGGAATCGAAGCAAAGAATTTTATGGACAAAGGCCAGCTGGTGCCGGATGAAGTAGTGATCGGCATGATCGATAACAGCCTGGAGCAGCATAAAGATGCGAAAGGTTTTTTATTTGACGGGTTTCCACGTACCGCCCACCAGGCCAAGGCCCTGGATAAATTGCTGGAACTGAAGCGTACCGCTATTCACAGCGTACTGGCGCTGGAGGTTTCTGAAGAAGAACTGGTAAAACGCCTGCTGGAAAGGGGCAAAACCTCCGGCCGTTCTGATGATACGAACGAATCGGTGATCCGCAACCGTTTTTCTGTTTACCAGAACGAAACGGCACCCGTTGCGGAGCATTATAAAGCCCTGCATAAATTTAAAGCCATCCCCGGTGAGGGCTCGGTTGAAGATATTTCAAATGCGCTCAGCACCCAGATCGATAAAGTACTGGAACGGCAGCGTGAAGAGCAGGAAGCATTTGATTAAAAAGTTGAGGTCCGGGTTTATTCCCGGGCCTTTTTTATTTATTGCCTAACAGGCCTTCCGCCTTGCTGATGCTGCTCAGCACCGCATCCTTCATCTGGTTCACCTTCGCTTTCTGATCCTCCAGGTATTTGATCCGCTCCGGCTCATTGTTCTGCAGGGAGTCGTATTTAAACCCATTCATCCATTCGTGCATGGATTTATCTGCATTGCTGAGATCGCCGGCGGCTTCTTCCAGCTTTGTTTTCAGGGCGCTGTTTTGCTTCTGAACTGCCGCCGGCAATTTGCCAAGTGAGTCGATCGCGGCGGTTGTTTCCTTTATCAGCCGCTCCAGCTTTTTCATTTTCGGCATGGCTACATCGTGCCCGTCGATCACTGCCTGTAAAAGGCTGTCGGCTTTTGTTTTTGGTCCGTCGCCGGTATCGGAAGCGGGTTGCTGGCTGCCCTCGCCACAAGCCATCAGTAAAACAACCGCTAAAGAGAAAAATCGGAACTTCATGAATCGAAAATTTTAAACGCAAAGGTAAGCATAGTTGCCGGGCGCACAAGCCATTTTTGAACCCGGACCGATTGAGCCTGGTGCCGGGCCGTTAAGGAACGATTATTGTATCTTAGTGCTTATAGCAGCATGGGGAGCAGATGCCCCGGCGGAGCAAGACCTGGTATTTTTAACAGAAAAAGAGCACAAATGAAAAAGCAAAATCGTTTACTGCCTGTTGTTTTTATCACATTGATGGCCTGTAACAGCAATCCTGCAGCGGATGAAGCAGCGACACCTTCCTCCGGCGATTCTACAACGTTGCCGGCCATGACCCCGATAACAGATCCGTCGTCCGACAGTTTAAGGAACAATACCGCAAATGTGGACAGTGTGGGCGCGCCGAAACCGGAAGTAGACAAAAATGAAAAAAAATACACCAGCGAAAAAGGGGAAATAATTACCGCTGTGTATCACGATTCCGGTGATATGGGAGTGGCCGAGCTGAAAATAAACGGTGAAACGATAAAGCTGATGAAGGGTGAAAAAGAAAAAGGAACAGTGACCTACACCAACGGGAAGCTTACCTGGAAAGTAAAAACCGGGGAAGCCACGCTGGAAAAGGATAATGTGGTTACTGTGTATAAAGAAACGGAATAGCGGTCGGCGGGCATTTATTAGCTACCAGTGAGGTTCCGGACAATTTGAAGATTTGAAAATGTGGAGATTTGAGAATGGGGGTCCCGAACGTCCGGGAGAAGGTCCAATAGAAATGCAGGTCTATTCACGTCTGTCTAAGGGTCTCCCGTATTTGCTCCAGGGAGTTATACAGATAGGAGCTATCGGGACAGGGTCATTTCTCAAAAATCGCTGACAAGCTGCCGGTAACTCATGGCGTCCGGGTAAGGGGGCCGCTGAGGAAACCGCCCGCCGGTGCGGATAGGATCCGGTCTTATAACCCATGAGCCTGGACGCTGGCTTGGGCGGATTCAAAGTTCAACGTCAGATCCGGCTTATTTCATTTTCATATTCCCACACTTTCACATTTGGCATTCTGATAACTGATAGCTGGCACCTGATACCTGTCTGCCGCTAATCCGTGTCCGTTTCCTGGGTACCGCCGCCATCCTGCCAGTTAAAGGCACTGCTTCTTCTTCCCAGTTCCCAGTAAAACTTACTGCGGGGAATATTATAGTTACCGGTTTCGTTCATGGTGTCGGTGTCATACAACCGGCCGTTTACCATTACATATTGTATCGATCCGGTATTGCGGATATTTTCAAGCGGGTTGGCAGTCATAATGATCAGGTCCGCCAGCTTTCCGGCTTGCAGGGAACCGATCCAATCGTCCAGTCCCAGGCTTTTGGCAGAATTGATGGTGGCCGTTTGCAGCGCCTGCAGCGGGCTCATGCCGCCCTGTGCCATCATCCATATTTCCCAGTGTGCGCCAATGCCCTGTATTTGTCCGTGTGCGCCCATGTTGATGGTTACACCCGCATCATTTAGTTTTTTAACGCTTTTGGAGGTAAGGATGTGGCCGTTCTCATATTCTTCCTCCGGCAGCATGATGCGGTGCCGGCTGCGGGTATCGATAACGGCGCGGGGTGTATATTTCAGCAGTTTTTTATTTTCCCACACATTGGTATGCTGGTACCAGTAATATTCGCCGGAAACCGATCCGTAGTTGACGATCAGGGTTGGCGTGTAAGCTGTTGCAGAGCGTTTCCAAAGCTGGATCACATCATCCTGCAATACGGCGATGGGCAGGTTGTGCTCAACGGTGGTATGCCCGTCGTTGATCATGGCCATATTGTGGTAAAAGAAAGAGCCGCCTTCCGGCACCACCATCACCCCCAACTCTCTTGCGGCTGCAATGATCTGCTGGTTCTGCTCTCTGCGGGGCTGGTTGTAGCTTTTTACGGAAAAGGCACCAAATGCTTTGGTCCTTCTCAGCGCGCTGCGGGCATCGTCCAGCGAGTTGATCACGGCCTTGAAATCCCCGTCGGCTCCGTACAGTACTGTGCCGGTGCTGAAGACGCGGGGCCCTACCATTTTGCCGGCTTTTATCATTTCGCTCTGTGCAAAGACCATTTCGCTGTTTGCCGAAGGGTCGTGCATGGTAGTTACACCAAATGCAAGGTTGGTATAGTACGGCCAGTGTTTTTGAGGTGTGAGGCCGCTCCTGAAATGGTTGCCATGTGCATGCGCGTCAACAAATCCGGGCAGGATGGTTTTACCCGAACAGTCAATAATCCGGGCGCCGGAAGGGATGGAAACTTCGTCGCTGTTGCCCACGGCCTTCAGTAGATTTCCTTCCACCAGCACGGTGCCCTTTTCAATAACGGCACCGTCGTGCATGGTAAGGATGCGCGCATTGGTGAACGCGATCAGTCCTTTTGGCTTATCAGGGGTATATACCAACCCCACCGGGATCCCCTTTGCTTCGGGCGGAGCGGAGGCCGTATCTTTTTTATCGCCGAGGAATTTGAAATATTCTTTCAGGGGGATGGTAAAATACTCGTTTCCCAGGTTGTAATGCAGCTCCCGGCTATTGGCGTTCCAGTGCAGGTTATATCCTGCATCTTTGGCCACCAGCTTTACGGGTATTGCATTGGATCCGCCGGCGATTTCCAGCGTTTTTCCGGTTTTGGGTAATGCTGCGATGTAGGCTTTGTGCAGGTCAATAAATGCCAGCCAGTTGCCATCGGGTGATACGATGTACTGGCTGCCGTAAGTACCGGTTGCCACAATCCGTTCCTCTGTTCCTTCTTTTGTACAAATAGCCAGGCTTTTTCTTCCTTTCTGAAAGTAGATGTACGCGCCACTGGCGTCGAAGTAAGGAGCGGTACCGTTTTCTGTGACCCGCCGGGGTTCTGCATGGCCGTCTGCCGCCACGGTATAGATACCGGTATTGACATTGAAAACGCTCCCCAGCACATTGTCGCCTCCCTCTTTGCTGTATACGATGGTCTTGCCATCCGGACTAAAGGAAGGGGTGCGGTAAATGCCTTTAGCCAGGTTCAGGTTCCGGGAGCGGCCCCTGGCCAGGTCCAGGATGTGGATGCTTCCCGTGGCGCTGTCGTTCCAGCCGACATAGGTCAGCCACCGGCCATCCCTGGAAAAGCTGGGCTCGTCCTCAATATCATTTGAGCGGGTAAGGCGGGTGGGCGCTCCCCCGGACAGCTCTTTTTTCCATAAGGAGCCCAGGGCGTTGTATACAATGTATTTGCCGTTAGGGGCCGTAACCAGGTGGCGAAGCACATGCGTGGTATCGTTGTCCTTATTAATGTTCTGTTTTACCCGTACGGCATCGGCAATTTTTTGTTTAACGGCACAGGTAAACGGAATTTCTGCGGCTGTATTGTTGCCGTTCACGGATATCCGGTTGATCTTTCCCCCGGCCCATATAACGATCTCCTTACCATCGGGCATCCAGGCAAAGCCGGTATATACACCAAAAATAGCCCAGGCTTCCTGCTGGTCCTTGCTAAGCTTGTCGTAAATGGGCCATTCTTCGCCCGTTTCCAGGTTGCGCAGGTACAGGACCGTTTTGGTCCGGACCCTCCTTACAAAGGCCAGGTTTTTTCCATCCGGCGACACCTGCGGACGGAAGGCGCTGCCGCCACCGCCGGTGATGGTCTCGATCGTACCTTTTTCCCGGTCGTAGCGTTTAATGACATAGATCTCGTTATTGGGATCTTTATTGTATTGAAAAAAACCGCCGGGGTACATATCCTCGCTGTAATAGATATAGCGGCCATCCGGGGACGCCGATGGCTCGTTCACATCCTGTTGGTCATTTTTACGTTTGGTAAGCTGAATGCCGTCTCCGCCATTGATATGGTACATCCACAGCTCTCCGGCCCCCAGGGAGCGGCCTGCTGTAAAATGTTTGCGCGCAATGATGTAGCTGCCCTCCGGCGACCAAACGGCATTGTTCAGCAACCGGAAATTTTCTTTGGTCACCTGTTTGGCGTTACCGCCATCGCGGTCCATGACCCAAATATTATCACCCCCTCCCGCATCGGACGTAAAAAGGATCTTTTCCCCGTTGGGGCTAAAACGCGGCTGCACTTCATAAGCCAGGCCCTGCCGCAGCACCCGGGCGGTACCGCCCGTTATGGGAATGCTGTAAATATCGCCCAGCAGGTCAAAGATCACTTCGTCGCCTTTAGGAGATACATCCAGGTTCATCCAGGTGCCTTCGTTTACGGAAAAAGACACTTCTTTGTATTGCTGCCCCGGAGGATTGTTCACATCCCATTTTGCAGGAGCGGGTTTTGTGGAATCCTTTTTTGGTTGGGCTGTAACAGCAGATCCGATAAAACAAAGACCGATAAAAAATAAAGACCGCATGTATTTTGATTGTTTATAAAGAGCCGAAAGTAGGAAATTAGTGGCAAACTTAGTTTGCTGTTGTGGTTGGTGGTTTTCGGATGACGGGGAGATGGTGGTGACGATTTTGTGCTGCGGATGCCTGTATACCATTGTGGTTGCAATGGTCGCTATGTATCCTGCACAAAAGCCGGGCGGCGGACCGCTGCCGGTGGATATAACACCGCCGGGAGCCCCGGAAAAGAATCTATTTCAATAACTGAAAAACGATAAAACTAAGGCCATAGGCTAACCCGGTCATGTAGGCCAGCTGGATCAGGGGCCATTTCCAGGAGCCCGTCTCCCGTTTTACAATGGCCAGTGTGCTCATACAAAGCATGGCAAATACATAAAAAATGAGCAGTGATACGCCGGTGGCAACCGTAAATACTTTGCTGCCATCCTCAAAAGAGGCTTTGTCCATTTTTTCACGGAGGGCCATGTTGGCGCCGCCATCATCCTCCACGCTGTACAGGGTAGCCATCGTACCTACAAATACTTCGCGGGCGGCAAAAGAGGTTACCAGGGCAATGCCTATTTTCCAGTCGAAGCCCAGCGGGCGGATCACCGGCTCGATGGATTTGCCCATGATGCCGGCATAAGAATTTTCCAGCTTGGCCGCTGCACGGGTCTCCTCCACCAGCAGGGTATCGGCATTGGGCCGGGCCAGGGCTGTTTCGTATTGATGTTCGATGGCATGCATGCGTGCTTTGGGCCCGAAGGAGCTGAGGAACCAAAGAATGATGCTGATGATCATGATGATCTTACCTGCCTGTACCACAAAGATCTTTGCCTTTTCGATCATGGTTTCGACGGCATTCTTCCAGCGCGGGGCCCGGTAGGTGGGCAGCTCCAGGATAAAATAGCTTTTTTCCTTATTTTTTATAAAGAATTTGGCCACATAAGAAACCAGGAGGGCAAACACCACACCCAGGAGGTACAGCCCCATCATCATTAAGCCTTGCAGGCTGATGAACCCGAGCAGGTAGGTTTTGGGAATGACCAGGCCCACCAGGATCACATATACCGGCAGCCGGGCCGAGCAGCTCATGAGGGGTGTAATTAAGATGGTGAGCAGCCGCTCCTTGCGGTTCTCAATGCTGCGGGCGCTCATAATGGCGGGCACGGCGCAGGCAAAACCACTGATCATGGGCATTACACTTTTGCCGTTGAGGCCCACACTGCGCATGACCCGGTCGGTCAGAAAGCTGATGCGGGCCATATACCCGGTATCTTCCAGCAGGGTAATGAGCCCAAAAAGGATCATGATCTGCGGTACAAAGATGACGATGCCGCCCAAACCGGCAATGATCCCGTTTATCAAGAGGTCGGAGAAATTATTTTCAGGAAGCACATTGCTCAGCCAGCCGCTGAAGGCGGCAGTGCCGGATTCGATCCAGTCCATCGGGTAGGATGCGATCAGGAATACGCACTGGAACATCAGGAACAGCACACCCAGCAGGATAAAGTATCCCCAGAAGCGGTGAAGGAAGATATTGTCCAGCTTATCGGTAAGGATCGATTTTTTGTTGGGATCCGGCAGGGTAACGGATAAGTTCATTACGTTGCCGATGCGCTGGTAGCGCTGCAGGATCTCTTCCGCCTGGGTTTTGGTGGGGTTAAAATGATGATCGATCTCCGTTTGCTCAATTTGTTCCTGCAAGGTATCCGGAAGGGCAAAAGTTTCGTGGTTGATCAGGTAATGCACGCCTTCATACGAGCTGATGCCCGGTACCAGCTGCTGCACGCCGGCAATGGCCCGGGGCGCCAGGGCTTCCACATCAATAAAATTGTGCACCGGGGCTTTGAACAGGTTGCCTGAGACCAGCTCGATGGCTTTTTTAAGATGATCAATACCTTTATTTTTCCGCGGGTTCACGGCCACAATGGGAATGCCCAGCTCCCGCTCCATTTCATTGATATTGATGTGGATGCCTTTTTTGCGGGCAAGGTCCATCATGGTGAGCGCCATTACTACCGGGCGTTTGAGGTCAATGATCTGGCTGCAAAACAACAGGTTCCGCTTCAGGTTGCTGGCGTCCGCTACGACCACGATCACATCGGCCTTTATCTCGCTGTCCTGGTTCAGGATCACTTTATAAGCCACTTCCTCGTCCAGCCGGCGGGGATACAGACTATAGGTACCCGGAAGATCGATAATTCTGGCATTAAACTGGCCGACTTTTGACGTTCCGGTCTTTTTGTCTACGGTTACTCCGGGGAAATTTCCCACTTTCTGGCTCAACCCGGTAAGGGAATTGAACAGGGAGCTTTTACCGCTGTTGGGGTTTCCTACTAATGCTATATGGAGCTGCTTATTTTCCAAAATCCTCAGGAGCCGCAAAGTTATGGATCCTTGGCGGATGATCATTTACGAAATCCGATGTTTGTGCGGAAATGGGATTGGCGCACAGATTTCCCGGATTTACACAGGAGGCTTTGGATTTCTGTGCCAGTCTGTGCAATCAGTGAGCAAAAAGTAGCTACCCCGCAGCGGAAAGTGACTCCCGGGGGATTTTTTCCGGTTCCTGGCTTCTTTTAAAGCCGGTTATTTCTTCTGCAAGACTGTTCAGGTCGCCGGAAGCCCGGCTGATGAGCAGGAATTGGTCAATGATCGGCTTCACCTCACTGAGGGTAACCTTGGTGTCGGTATCCCGCAACCCCTGCTGGATCTCATGCCTTCGTTTTTCCAGCAACTCCTTCATCGCTGCTTTTAAGGACTGTGTATCATTGTGTGCGGCAGGCAGTGCTACCTCCTCGTTTGAAAGGATGCCGGCGGTATGCTCCAGCTCATGCAGTGTATTTTCGATGATAGGCTGAAAATTATAGGAGCGGTATTTAGCCGCCAGTTGTCTGGAGTAATGCGCCAGCGTGGCAATATGGGAGTTAATGGTAAAGATCATTACTACAAACTGATGGAGCTTTTTGATGTTCTTTTGTTTGCTTTTTGGCTCGCTGAGCATCCGGGAAAAAGTGCCGGAAAGATTGGCCTGGGCCACAAAAGCTTCTTTGCGGCTGAGCTTGTAGTCGGGTACCTGCTCCGTGTTTAGATAGGCGCTGGAGACCGTTTCAAAATAGACCCTGGTTTTTTCCAGCGCAGTGGCCATATAGCTTTTTATCAGCTTTTTTTCCCAGGAAGGAATGATATAGGTGGCAAAGAATGCAATGACGGACCCGATCAGGGTGTCCAGGATCCGGCTCTCGATCACCACATGAAAATTGCGGCTGTCCAGTAAAAAGAACAGGATGAGGACATAGGCAGTCATGAAGGTAACACTTACCAGATAGCGGGTGCGCATAAAGCTGTAGGTAGCGATCATCAGCAGGATCATTGCCGTAAACCTGCCGGTTGACGACTGCACCAGGAACAGAAGCCCGATGCCTCCCAGTGCGCCTACGACCGTGCCCAGTACCCGCTGGTAGTTGCGTTGTTTGGTAACGCTGTAAGTAGGCTTTAAGATCACCAGCGTGGTCAGCAGGATCCAGTAGCTGTATCCGAGGTTCAGCAAAACTGCCGTAATATACCCCAGGGTCATGGCTAGGCCCAGCCTTAAGGCATGACGGAAGGTGTTGGACTGAAGGGTAAGATTTTCCCGGATGAGGTCGCTATCGAGATCTGTTTTTTCTATAAATGACTCGTAGTTGTCGGAAAGGCGGTACTCTTTTACTTTTTTCCGGTCGTAGCGGGTATAGTGATGCAGGGTATAGATGCGAAGGATCATGTCCTCGATCGACTGCATGATCTTGCGCATGTTGATTAACGCCTCCAGGTTCTCCGCGTTGCGGTGGGTATTTACAAAATTTTCAAAATGTTGTTTTAATCCCTTCAGCTCATCATTCAGATTCCTGGATACCCTGGAGCGGCGCCCTTCCTGCACAGAAACTCCGATCTCGTGCAACTCGTGTACCATGCCCAGGATCACTTTTTGAAAATGCGGCAGGATATTGGCGCCATCGAACCGCTTGTGCATCGACTCGTAGTTGTAGAAGGTGGCATTGGCTTTTTCAAACAGGTCTACGGATTCTACAAAGATCACCAGCAGCCCCCGCCCTGTGATGGTGGAAGACTTTACAATATTGCGGCTTTTAAACAGCATTTCCCGGACCAGGATCTGTTTGTCCTGCACTTTTTGCTGTTGCAGCATCAGGTTTTTATAGGTCCGGTCGTAGTTGACCCCTTCGTTGTAAAAATAAGACCGGGTTTTGAGGTAGTCGCCCACGGAAATAATGGAATCGCCCAGCGCCTGCTGGATCACTTTATAGGGCCGTGCGCCGTGCAGGGCAAGACTTAAACCAATATACCAAAGCCCGCCGCCAACCAGGTACACGCCGTCCAGGAGCACGTTCCAGCCGGTTGCCTTATGGTAGAGCGTCAGCACCATGATCAGCAATCCGGCAAAGCCGATGGCATTGGTGCGGGCATTGTACACGCCCAGCATGCTGAGCGAAAAGCTGAAGGCAAGGATGACAAGGGCGGTTACCGGAGGGCTCACATGCGCAAACCCGGTGATCAGGTCTGTAAGGAAGATCAGCGCCAGGGCGGCAAACATGCCGTTGCGCCGTTCATTGATGGGGCCGGGAATATCGGCAACGCTAACGGCCATGGCGCCCAGTGATGCGATCAGCCCGACCTCCAGCATGCCGAAGAAATTAAGCATAACCGAAGGAAGGGTAATACCCACGGTGATCCGTACGGCCTCATTAAAATAATAGCTGCTTACAAATTTCCGGTATTCTTGTATGTAGTCCATCCGTTACAAATTTACAAACAAGCAGGAGTTTAAGGAAATGAGGTGGGGGCATAACATTTTTATTTCCCGGGTGGCACGTGGGTCACACAAGGCGGCCGGCCACCCTGGTTTGCGTTCCCGTAATCAGAAAGGTGTTCCACCCAATAGGCTTTCAGGCTGACGGAGACAGGCAACCGTCTATGCGGTCCTCAGCACGTACAGGCAGTTTTTATTTGCTGCCCTGGTTCGTGCCGTCACGAATCAGAAAAATGTTACACTCGGGGGGCGGGCCGATGCCTCAAATCCGGCAACGGAATGCCTCTGATCCTGTGCTCATTTTCCGGCTGTAGACCCGGCCGGCGGGGAGCAGGGGCGGTATCAACCAAAGAAAATGAAAAATTCATCACAGAAAACGGCGATTCTGTAACAATTGTCAGCAGGAAATGACCGGCCTGTATTAATCTTGTATTATGAAATCAAGAAGTATTCTTCAGAAAATAGAGATCCTGATAGCCACCCTTGTAGCCGGCTTTTTTATTTTCGTCATCGCCACCAACCGGAGCTACTCCTACGAGCGGCACCAGTTTGGGGAAAATCACATTGCGTATAGCTTTTATACCAACTACCTGCAGCCTTTTATCGCAATAGTGCTGATCAGCTACCTGGTATTTTTGTTTCTTACGCAGTACGTAGAAACAAAAACGAAGGGTTTCTTTAAGATCACGTTGCTGATCTGTACCTACCTACTGCTGTCGGTGGCGCTGTCGGTTTGCTTTACCTATATTTTTGCCTGGCGGTATGGACTGGATTATTACCCAACTCAACGGGACGTTACCGTTACTTTTTTTGTAGAGGGGTTTGCAGCCGCTGCCATCGGTTTCCTGTTCTATCTGATCTATTATGGATTGAAGGAGCTGCTGTTCAGCCCCCTGCTGAAAAAGAAACTGAGGGAAAGCAACGGCTCCCGCATCCTTTTTATCGGGCTGAGCATTCTGGCCTGGCTCATCATCTTTATTATGCTGGCAAGCAGTAATGCAGCGCCTTTTGCGGTGATCCTGTGGTCGGTGGTATTGCCCTACGCATTGCTGGTATTGTATATTCACATTTATGTGCTGATCCCCGGTCTGTTGATAAAAAAAGCATGGAACGGGTATTATTTGTCGCGTATTATACCCGTTATCCTCCTGATCAATTTCATCGCTACGGTATTTTGTAAGGCAACAAGCAATGGTGGTATGCCTTTCCCGGGGATTTACGTATTGCTGTTGTTATGGACCGGTTTGGTGGTGATCCCCCTGGCCTGGTGGATCTATAAGAACCAGAAAGAAAAGCTGGGACTGAAGACGGCCCTTGGTTCCTCTGAGGCCAACTTGGGTTTTCTGCGCTCCCAGATCAACCCGCACTTCCTGTTTAACGCGCTCAATACCCTGTATGGAACGGCGTTGCAGGAAAATGCAGACCGGACAGGGGAAGGCATCCAAAAACTGGGCGATATGATGCGGTTTATGCTGCATGAGAACGTGCAGGACAAGATCCTGCTGGTGCGGGAGGTGGAATACCTGAATAACTACATCGACCTGCAGAAATTGCGCATCGTTAATACGCCGGATATTTCCATCCAGGTGAAGATCGATGAGCCGGCCTCCGGGTTGCAGATCGCACCCATGCTCCTGATCCCCTTTGTGGAAAATGCATTTAAACACGGGATCAGTCTGAAGGAGCCTTCATACATTTCCGTTGCGCTGCATACGCAGGACCAGGTATTGTATTTTGACATACAAAACAGCATTCACCGGAAACCCGATGGCGATCCGGAGAAGCTGAAAAGCGGTATTGGTCTTCAGAACGTAAAAGAGCGGTTGGAACTGGCGTACCCGGACCGGCATGAGCTGGTGATCCGGCAGACTGCAAAAGATTTTTTTGTACACCTGACCATACAGCTGTAAAATGCACTTTTTGACACCTGCATCCGTTTGGGACAAAAAGAAGCGTTTGATCAACAGGACCGGACTGGTTTCTGGACCGATATTGCACTTATGCATAAATTATCCGGATATTTGCAGCAGGAAAACAGGGCCTCTGAATTTTGAAAACAACATCAACGCTTAAACTTTTCCAATGAATGCCATTGCAATAGATGACGAGCCCATTGCCCTGGAAGTGATCAAAAACCTGGCAGCCAAAGTACCCTTTATAAAGCTGGAAGGGACTTTTACCAATGCCTTTGAAGCCATTGATCATCTGCAAAAAAGTAAGACCGACCTGGTGTTCCTGGATATTAAGATGCCGGATATCAGCGGTATTGAGCTGTCGAAAAGCCTGGCCAACCCGCCCATGATCATTTTTACCACGGCATATACCGAACATGCGGTAGAGGGCTTTGAAGTGAATGCGGTGGATTACCTGCTGAAGCCCTTTTCCCTGGCCCGGTTCATAAAGGCCTGCTCCAAGGCACAGGAGCTTTTCTCCCTGAAGCACGCCCGGGGGCAGGACGTGGATTCCGTTTTTTTAAAGGACGGTTATGAGCAGGTACGCGTGCGGCTTGGCGAGATCCTGTACATTGAAGCCGCCGGTAATTACCTGAATGTGATCCTTCAGCATAAAAAGATCATGACGCGCATCACCATCAATGAGATCCTGCAATTATTGCCGTCGGACCGGTTTACACGCATTCACCGCAGCTATATCGTGGCAAGGAATAAGGTCACAAAATTCAATAAGCAGTCGGTATTTATTGACCTGCTGGAATTCCCCATCGGTAATAGTTATACGTTTAGTTAATGTGAAAATGTGAGAATGTGGAAATGTGGAAATGAAGCCATATTCTATTCTTCACTCCGGGCAGTACCTTTTTATTTCATGAAAAGGCAATGGGCAATAGTTGCATGGACTATACCCGAAGGTCCAAAGGGCTCCTTGGGAGATCCCTTAGGGAAACGGGCCTGACCTGGAACGTTGAACATTAAACGTGAAACCTAAAGAGCCTCCTTTTTTGCATGGTAATACAGGGTGCTGCTGTTCTCTTCCCGGAAGATCTTTTGTGCTGTTTCCTGCAGATCATTGATCGTAACAGCACTGTAGCGGTCCAGCTCGGTATTCATCATGCCGGCATCCCCCAGCAGTTCGTAAAAGGCCAGGCTGTTGGCGCGGTTCAAAAGACTCATGTCTTCAAAGGCCATCATGCTCTCCGTTTTATTTTTTACCTTTTGCAGCTCTGCTTCCGGGATGGGCTGCTCCTTTACCTGTTGCAATATCTTTTCAACCGCGGCCTCGGCTTCTTTTATATCCACGCCTTTTACCAGTTTTCCTTCAATGCAGATGATCCCCGGGTCGATGCTGCCCATATGATAGCATTGGATGTTTACAAAGAGCTGGAGCTCTTTCACCAGGCTTTCAAACAGGCGGGATGATTCGCCACCGCCGAGGATATCCGTTAAGAGATCTGCGATATAGTATTCCGGGCTCAGGCGGTCGCCGATATGCCAGCATTTATAAAAGGCATCCAGCGGCACATCGGCCGTAGCGGTCTCTTTTCTTGCTTCGGTCTGCGGAAGTTCGGCCGGGAGCTGTCTGGTTTTGGGAGCGCCCGCGGGGATATCGCCAAACCATTTTTCTGCCAGGGCTTTTACTACTTCGGGGGTAATGTTGCCGGCAACTACCATTACCGCATTGTTGGGGCGATAGTGTTTAAAGAAGAAGTCCTTTACGTCCTGCAGTTGCGCATGCTCAATGTGCGCGAGCTCTTTTCCGATGGTCATCCAGCGGTAGGGGTGGTTTTTATAAGCCAGTTCACGCAGCTTGAACCAGGCGTCACCGTAGGGTTTTTCCAGGTAATGTTCTTTAAACTCCTCGCATACTACCTTACGCTGTACTTCCAGGCTTTTTTCGTTGAATGCCAGGGAAAGCATGCGATCGCTTTCCAGCCAAAAGGCCGTTTCTACATTTTCTTTAGGGATCTGGATATAATAATTGGTGAGGTCATTCGTAGTATAGGCATTGTTCTCGCCCCCGGCCAGTTGCAGCGGTTCGTCGTATTCGGGAATGTTTATCGATCCGCCAAACATCAGGTGCTCAAAGAGGTGGGCAAAACCCGTTTGTTCCGGAGCTTCGTCCCTTGCGCCTACATCATACAAAATATTCATTACAACAGTGGGCGTAGCGGTATCCTGGTGTACGATCACGCGCAATCCGTTTGCTAAAGTAAATCTGTCAAACCGTATCATTCGGCGAAAGTAAGATGAATTCTGTTCCCGGGGGCAAAGAAAAAGCCGCCTCCTTTCGGGAAACGGCTGTGTTCAGGGTTTACATGTAATCATTTTTTCAGCAGGCGTATGGAGGTTCTCCGGTCTGCGGCGCGTGCTTCATCGGCGGCATTTTCATCCACCTGGGCCAGTGTTTCGCCATAGCCCTCTGCTTCCGGAACCTGGGCGCCTACTCCCGCGGCTTTTAACGCAGCCTGCACGGCTTTAGCCCGGCCGTCGGAAAGTTTCAGGTTGGCGGCGTCATCTCCTTTTTTGTCAGTATATCCGCCTACCTTGATCTTTGCATCGGGAAAAGCTTTCAGGATGGCGGCAATATTATCCAGCTGGCGTTTGGAAGAATCGGTCAGTTTTGTAGTTCCAAACTCGAAATTCAGGTCATCAAAATTGAACCATTTTTCTTTCAGCGTGCTATCGGTAGCGGCTTTGTAGGCATCAGACTGGATGAACTGCACCAATTGGTCTTCAATACCACCCGGGTAAGCCTGTAGTTTTACCCCGTTGGGGAGCACCACTTCGGCCAGGGTTCTGGTGGTGGATGCGTCCGGTGTTTCGGGCGTCGTCATGCTGGTATCCATTGGCGCAGCGGCAGTGGTATCCGTATCGGCGCCTGTTGTGGAAGCATTGTTGCAGCCTTTTCCAAGAAAATACCACAGCGCCAGGGCTACGACCGCAAGCAGTAAAAGTGGTAACAGCCATTTGGCGCCACCACCGGCTTTCTGTGCAGTTTCTTCTGCGTAGTTATAGGTTGAAGCGGCCGTTTCCTGAACATTGGAAACGGTCTGCTGAACGCCATCGCTGATGGAGCCCAGTCCCAATGCGCCGCCCAGGGAACTCAACCCGGAAGGAAGCGCGCTGAGGATATTGCTTTTCTGCGATCCCAGAAAGCTCGAAAAACCACTGGCATTCAGGTTGTTATCGGTAGCGTGTTTGCCCAGCAGCCCCAATACCAGGGGCATAATCATGCTGATCAGTGATCCGGAGGAAGAGGATTTGATACCGGCAAAATTAGCAATGGTGTCAATAACGGAATTGGTTTTGTCGCCAAGCAATCCATTAAAAAGGCTGGTACCTTTTGATAAGAGATCCGCATTGCCAAAAAGGGAACCGGCATCGCTCAGAATACCGCTGCCGGAAAAGCCTTTGGCAGTATCCAGCACCTCGGCAGCACCCTGCTCACCGGATGATGCTTTGGAGGCAAATAAACCCAGGATTGCAGGGATGATACCAGAAACTGCATTGGAAACGTTTCCTTCGCTTTCATTGAGTGCGGAGCCGGCTTTTGCAATCAAATCCTGTGGAACATAGTTCTTAACAAGATCTACAATGTTGATGGACATAGTTTGCGTTTTTTAGTTTGATTAAAAGTAGGCGCAGTTTGGATGCGTCATTCAATTCTATCTAAAAATATGCCATTTTTTATAAAAAACTTAAAATGAGGCGGCTAAGACCGGAAGGTGATAAAAATGTAACAGATCTATATGGGACCGGCGGCACCGGAAAAAGAAACCCTATCTTTCCGTTTAAATTTTTCAGGCAATGAGAAAACACTTCTTTTGGATGCCGGCGATCGCGCTGCTTATGGCGCTGACCCCGGGAACTGATCACCGGCTCACCGGTATCTGGGAACTGCAGATGGAGGGCGCTTCAACCGGTTTGCTGAAGCTGTTTCATGCCGATGGTACCACTATGAACATTGGTTTGGGCGATGATGGGTTTGGGATCTCCATGGAAGGAGCCTATATAATGCAATCGGAAAGCAGCTATCTTGAAAAGACGGTCCGCTCTGCTTTTCCGGAGCAGGTTGGCAGTCAGAAACTGGTCCGTTTTCAACTTACGGGCGATAGCCTGCTGCGTCTTTCCTATAAGGTTTCCGGTGAAACGTTTACCGAGGTGTATAAAAAGCTGAAGCTGATCAGCGGACAGTAGCATACCAACTGCCCGTTGACCGGCTTTTTAAGGAAAAGACCGGTATCTATACCACTACGTTCACCATCTTGTTCTTTACATAGATGATCTTTTTGGGCGGTTTGCCGTCCATCCATTTCTGTACGATCTCGTTGTTCAGCACCAGCTGTTCCACGTCCGGCTGCGATGCCTCGAGGGAGATGGTCATGGTGGTCCGCATTTTCCCGTTAATGGAAATAGGATATTCTTTTTCGGATTCCTTTGTATACTTTTCTTCAAACACCGGGAAGGCAGCATCCAGCACGCTGGAATCATTACCCAGCGCGTGCCAGAGCTCTTCGGCAATATGCGGCGCATAGGACGACAGCATGATCAGCACCGGTTCCGCCACCTGCTTTTTATGACATTTCAGGTCTGTCAGCTCATTTACCAGGATCATGAAGGCGCTCACGCCGGTGTTAAAACTAAACCGTTCATTGTCGTCTTCAATTTTCTTTATGCTTTTGTGCAGCACCTTCAGTTCAGCTGCGGTGGGCGCTTCATCCGTCCATATATGGGTAAAGGTTCCGTCTGCATTTTCTTTGTAAAACAGGCGCCATAATTTTTTCAGGAAACGATGTACTCCTTCAATACCCTTGGTATCCCAGGGTTTGCTCATTTCTACCGGCCCCAGGAACATCTCGTACATCCGGAACGTATCGGCGCCGTATTTATTTACCAGGTCGTCCGGGTTTACGGTATTGAACTTGGACTTGGACATTTTTTCCACTTCTGTACCGCAGATGTATTTGCCGTCCTCCAGGATAAATGCGGCACCGGCAAACTCGCTGTTACGCCATTTTGCAAAAGCCTCCTGATCCAGCACCGTACCATCTACAATATTTACGTCCACGTGAATGTTATCCAGTACCCGTCCGTTATAAGTACCGTCGGTGGCGATCAGGCCCTGCGACACAAATTCGTTGGTGCCATTGATGCGGTACACAAAGCGGCTGCTTCCCTGGATCATACCCTGGTTCACCAGCCGTTTGAAGGGCTCATCAAAACCGATATAACCGAGGTCATACAGGGCTTTTGTCCACATACGGCTGTACAGCAGGTGCCCTACGGCGTGCTCGGTACCGCCAATGTAGAGATCCACCTGGTTCCAGTAGTCCGTAGCGGGGCGGCCGGCAAATTCCTGGTCGTTTTTAGGATCCATATAACGCAGGAAGTACCAGCTGGATCCGGCGTAACCGGGCATGGTATTGGTTTCCAGCTCCCGGGCTACCCATTCGGGGATATTGGCCAGGGGCCCCTCGCCTTCCGGTCCGGGTTTATAGCTGTCTACCGTTGGCAGCTCCAGCGGCAGGTCCGCAGCATCCAGTGGGTAGGCCGTTCCGTTTTTCCATTGGATGGGAAAGGGCTCGCCCCAATAACGCTGACGGCTAAAAGCAGCATCCCGCATTTTATAGTTCACCTTGCGTTTCCCGATGCCTTTTTCTTCCACGGCCCTGATCACGGTTTCCATGGCTTCTCGCATGGGTACACCATTTAAAAAGCCGGAATTCTCCAGCACCGCATCCTTGGTGGCGTTGGCGTCTTCGCCGTTAAAATGGCTGCCGATGATATTGGTGATGGGAATATTGAAATGTTTGGCAAATTTAAAATCGCGCTCGTCGCCGCAAGGCACCGCCATGATGGCTCCCGTTCCATACCCGGCCAGTACGTACTCGCTGATCCAGATGGGAATTTCACGGCCATCGAAAGGATTGACGGCATAAGCGCCGGTAAACACACCACTGATCTTTTTTTCCGCCATGCGTTCCCGCTCGCTCCTGCTTTTTACATAAGCGATGTAGGCATCCACGTCAGCAGCCTGTCCGGGCGTCTTGATCTGGTCCACCAGGTCCAGCTCCGGGGCGATCACCATAAAGTCCACACCAAAGATGGTATCGGGACGGGTCGTGTATACGGTTAATGAGGATTGAGCATTGAGAATTGAGAATTTGATTTCGGCACCGCTGGATTTCCCGATCCAGTTGCTTTGCATCTCCTTCATGGCTTCGCTAAAATCCACGTGTTGCAAACCTTCCAGCAGGCGATCCGCATACTCTGTTATGCGCAGGTACCATTGCCGCAGTTTCTTTTTCACTACCGGGTAGCCCCCGCGCTCGCTTACGCCGTTCACGACCTCGTCATTTGCCAGCACGGTGCCCAGTGCCTCACACCAGTTCACCTCTCCGTAGCCGCAATACGCTAAACGAAAGTCCATCAGGATATCCAGCTTTTGGGCTTCGTTGTACGCCTTCCATTCTTCGGCCGTAAAGCTGAAGGTTGAGGGCTTAATGCCCGGCGCCGCTGATCCATATTGTTCAAATAAGACTACCAGTTGACTGATGGGCGCCGCTTTTTGCTGCTGCCGGTCAAAATAGCTTTCAAACAATTGCAAAAAGATCCATTGGGTCCATTTATAATACTGCGGGTCGCTGGTGCGCACCTCGCGGCTCCAGTCGAAGCAAAAACCGATATTGTCCAGCTGTTTTCTGAATGTGGCAATGTTTTTTTCGGTGGAAACAGCGGGGTGAATGCCATTCTCAATGGCATATTGCTCCGCCGGAAGGCCAAAAGCATCATAACCCATCGGGTGCAGCACATTAAACCCTTTCAGGCGTTTATAGCGGGCATAGATATCACTGGCTATATAGCCCAGGGGATGCCCCACGTGCAGACCGGCCCCGCTGGGGTAAGGAAACATATCCAGTACGTAGTATTTGGGTTTGTCGCTCTTATTGGAAACGGTGTAGGTGCCGTTTTCCGACCAGAAGCGTTGCCATTTTTTCTCTATTTCATTAAAGTTATACTCCATAAATCCGTGTATTGATCCGGCCTTTTCCTTTGCGTGTGAAAAGGATTTGTGCTTCATTTTCAACAAAAAAGATCAGGAAACCGGACTTGGGGGGCAAATTTAAGTAATGTATTGTCAAAAAAGCTGGTCTGGCGGGTATTTTGAAGGCAAAGGCTGCAGAAAAGGTGTGCAGTGGGATTGAAGCTGTAGTATAGTACGAAAGCGATCAGCGCATCAGCGGCGGCCCCCCGGGTTTTTATAAAAAATAATTAAATGAAGGAACATTTGCTTCCCCGGACCCGGGCATTGCCGATAATATATTATATTGCAACCCTAAAATTGTCAGCGTATGGCTACTTCAACAAATGGCACGCCTTCCATGTTCTCCAGGTCCAATTATACCTGGATGCTGATCGGGGCGGTTGTGATCGCCCTGGGTATGTTTTTGATGTCGGGCGGAAAAAGTGAGGACCCGCATGTATTCAACAGGGACGCCGTATATAGCACTACCCGTATCACCATTGCGCCGATCATTATTTTCATTGGGCTGGCCATTGAAATATATGCGATCTTTAAAAGATCATCCCCTGAAAAAAAATAAAAGATTTTCAATAAAAGAATTTTAAGGCGGCTACTTTATGTCGCCTTATTTTTTAAAGTCCCTTATGAGCATTATCCAGGCTATTATTATTGCAATTGTAGAAGGCATTACCGAGTACCTCCCCATTTCCTCCACCGGGCATATGATCATTGCCAGTTCGTTTATGGGGATTGAGAAGGAGGAATTTACCAAACTGTTTGAGGTAGCCATCCAGCTGGGCGCCATCCTGGCGGTAGTGGTGCTGTACTGGCGCCGGTTTTTTCCTTCAAAAGCAGAGGGGGGCATCAACTGGTCGTTTTATTTTAAGCTCATTGTGGGGGTCATCCCCGCTCTGGTGCTGGGGTATCTGTTCTCCGATAGGATCGACCAATTGCTCGAAAGTCCCACGGTAGTAGCCACAACCCTGCTGATCGGCGGATTTGTGCTGCTGTTTATTGATAAAATGTTCAATCACCCAACGGTGAAAACCGTGGAGCAGATCTCTTATCCCAAAGCCTTTCTCACAGGCTTGTGGCAGGTGGTGGCCATGATCCCCGGTGTAAGCCGGAGCGCCGCTTCTATTATTGGCGGAATGCAGCAGAAGATGACCCGCAATATTGCCGCAGAATTTTCCTTTTTCCTGGCTGTACCTACAATGGCTGCAGCCACCCTGTACTCCATCTTTCTGAAAAAATGGAACCAGGGAGGTATTACGCAAAAGGGCTATGAGCTGATCCTGGCGTCAAAAGAAAATACAATCGCTTTTATTGTAGGCAATGTGGTGGCTTTCGTAGTGGCCATCCTGGCGATCAAATTCTTTATCGATTTCCTGAAAAAATATGGTTTCAAGGCCTTTGGCTGGTACCGGATCATTGCAGGAGCGGTATTGCTGATATTGATTTATAAGGGGGTGATTGCGTAATGTGAATAGGCAATGGGGAAAGTCAATAGGCAATAGTCAATGGTGAAATAGATCCGTTGTAATGAAAAATTGACTACCTTGATGGGCAAATGCTAATTACTATGTTTCTAAGATTAAATCACCAAAATCTTGAAGTTTATAAAAGTGCAAATAGACTTCTTATTGAATGTTACAAGTTTTCAAAAACGCTGCCTGATTACGAAAAATTTGGGATGGCCTCGCAAATAAGGAGAGCGGCACTATCCAACCTATTAAATATTGCAGAAGGGGCATCCAGAAAATCGGGACCGGAAAAGAAACGTTACTACGAAATAGCGCGGGGATCCATAATTGAAATAGATGCTGCCCTCGATGCTGCCGCTGCACTTGACTACTTAAATAATTATCCAATCAATAATATGGGAGAAAAATTGCAAAGCTCTTTCAAACTGCTTACCGGTTTGATCAAATCAAAGTAGCTTTGCGCTTTAACTATTGACCATTCACAATTCACATCATGTATACATACGAGTCCAGCAGATCCTTATTTGAACGTGCGCTGCACAGTATCCCCGGCGGAGTTAATTCGCCTGTACGGGCTTTTAAAAGCGTAGGCGGTACACCGGTATTTTTTGAAAAAGCAAAGGGGGCCTACCTCTATGATGTGGCCGGGCAACGTTATATCGACTATATCGCTTCCTGGGGGCCTATGATCCTGGGGCATGGTTATGAACCGGTAACCAGGGCCATTCAGCAGCAGGTGGAAAAAGCCACGTCTTTTGGAGCACCTACGGAAATTGAAGTGGAGATGGCAGAGCTGATCAAATCCATGGTGCCCAATGTAGACCTGATCCGTATGGTGAACAGCGGTACCGAGGCCTGTATGAGCGCGCTGCGGGTGGCCCGGGGCTATACCGGCCGGAATAAATTCATCAAGTTTGAGGGCTGCTACCACGGTCATGCCGATCCTTTCCTGGTGAAGGCGGGCAGCGGCGTGGCTACTTTTAATATACAAACCGTACCGGGTATTACCGCCGGTGCCGCCAATGACACACTTACCTGTGCGTATAATGACCTGGCGGCAGTTGAAAAGCTGGTTGCGGGGCACAAAGGTGAAATAGCGGCCATTATTGTAGAGCCGGTAGCGGGCAATATGGGCTGTATCCTTCCGGAGCCGGGCTTCCTGGAAGGCCTGCGCCGTATTTGCGATGAGGAGCAGATGCTGCTGATCTTTGATGAAGTAATGAACGGTTTTCGCCTGGCGCTGGGTGGCGCGCAGGAGCGGTTGGGTATTGATGCGGACCTGGTAACCTATGGCAAAGTGATCGGGGCCGGGATGCCGGTAGGCGCTTTTGGCGGTAAGCGGCATATTATGGAAGTAGTGGCCCCGTTGGGTGGCGTGTACCAGGCCGGTACGCTGAGCGGTAATCCGGTGGCGATGACGGCAGGCTTAACCCTGCTGAAAGCACTAAAGGAAAAACCGGAGTTGCTGACGGAACTGGATGAAAAGACCCTGTATCTGAAAGACGGACTGGACGCCGTTTTGAAGGCATGGGGGCAGCCCTATGTGATCAACCATCTGGGCAGCATGATCAGCATTCATTTTTCGGCTCAGCCGGTAGTGAATTTTGCTGCGGCTGCGGCAGCTGATAATGCACGGTTTAACCGGTTGTTCCATGCTTTGCTGAAGCGGGGCATTTACCTGCCGCCTTCGGCTTTTGAAAGCTGGTTTTTGAACAACGCACTCACGAAGGAGGACCTGGATCAGACCATACAGGCAGTGAAAGAGAGTTTGGAGGAGCTTTAATTCCGCTCGTTGTTCTTGTTGTTTTTATTCCGGATCATCCGCAAAGGGCATAAATTTTTTTATTTCGTATTAAACCCGATCCGCCGGCGATCATTCCATTTTTGCTGGGCTACCTTCTCGTCCAGCAAATTTTCAATAGCATCATAAATAGCCGAAAGCTGCGCATCGTGGCCGGTAATGCGCTCCTGGATCTGTTTCAGCTGTTCCTTCAGATCGCCCTGCTGAAGCACGATCTTTCTGATCTCCACGAATGCCCGCATAATGGCGATATTCATTTGAATGGCTTTGTCGCTGTTCAGGAGGCCGCTGAGCATTGCTACTCCCTGTTCCGTAAAGGCATAAGGTAGTGCAGTCTTTGGCCGTTTCCCGGGATATGTCATCACAATTTGTGATGACATATCCGTAACTTATTGAAAATCATCGTTGTATGATTTGTTGATTTCTGGCTTTAATGCGGCAAATTCCTGCCGGGTCAATTGGAACATAAAATCGGCAGGAAATCGTTTGCTGTTTCTTTTTACGGTCTGATTCAGCGTTCTTGTTTCTACTTCATAAAGGACGGCGAGGTCGAAGTCGAGGATCACGCGTTCACCCCGGATCTCATAAATGCGATTTTGGATGCTGCGGATGATTTGCATAGGGTAGATGTTTTAGTGATCAAAAGGTACAAATTATTTTCCAAGTTGCATTATGCTTTTTAATAATGTAATGCAAACAGAGGGCATAAAGGATTAATGGATGATGGTCCTTTCGGATGTATCTTTATTCATCTTAAAATCGACAACTCAAAACAGCATGCCTGTAATTGAATTGAGAACCTATATCGGAGCGGATATCGAAACCTGTTTTGATCTGGCAAGGAGCATTGATCTGCACAGCTTTTCAACCGCTCAAACAAAGGAAAAAGCCATTGCCGGAAAAACCACCGGGTTGATCGGAGAGGGAGAAACGGTGACCTGGCAGGCCACTCATTTTGGAGTACGCCAAAAGCTGACCTCAAAGATTACGGTATATCAGCGACCGTTTCATTTCAGGGATGAGCAGGTCCGTGGGGCCTTTAAGTTTATAAAGCATGATCATTATTTCAGTAGTATAGAAGGCGGAACGCTGATGAAAGATCTGTTCTGTTTTCAGTCGCCGTTGGGCCTATTGGGCCGCCTGGTGGATGCGATGATTATGAAACGTTACCTTTACGCTATTATTCGATCGGGCTGGAAGAACCAATCATCAGGCAGAGGCGGCTTGTTATAAGATATAAATAATTCTGCTCCAAAGGGTTTACCGCATTTTTCGACAATAACACGCTTGTTTTACTTCGTGCTGATATTTGATTTCGCAAGCCGGACAATATCCTTTACTTCAATAACAGGTGCCGGATAACCAGTGACCGATACCTGGATCATGGCCTTACCCACTTCTTCAAGGGTTAAAAAATAGTTGGCATTCAATACCCGGAACAAAGGGTAAAGCGCGGTAATCACTTTGTAAAAGCCTTTTACATTGCGCGCTCCTTTAGTGGGCTTCATAAAAGCAGGCCGGAAATGATATACGGCTTTGAAGGGTAACTTCATCAGGTCGTTTTCGGTCTTTCCTTTTACCCTTGCCCACATTTGCCGTCCTTTCTCCGTACTGTCTGTTCCTGCCCCGGAAACATAGCAAAAGGTCATTTGCGGATTCCTTCCGGCCAGCACCCGGGCAAAGTTCAATGTAAGGGTATAAGTAGCCGCATAATAATCGGGCTCCTTCATCCCGATCGAGGAAACACCCAGGCAAAAATAGCAGGCATCATAACCCTTCACCTGGTCGGCAATAGGGGCGATATCATTGAAATTGCTGTGGAGTATTTCCTCGATCTTCGGGTGAAGATAACCGCTGGGTCTCCTGTTGATCAGCAGGATCTTTTCCACTGCCGGGTTAACCAGGCATTCCTGCAATACCCCTTCGCCTACCATGCCGGTAGCGCCGGTTATGATCACTTTTAATTTCATCTTGGGTCTTTATTAAAGAAAATGACCGGTACTCAGGATCCGGGCTTTTACAAAGGTATTGCCTTGGGGGTTTTCCCGGTATCTTTTCTTAATAAAAAGAAGGCTATCGCCCTACACGCCGGGTCTGTTCACCCCCCACGCCTGCCTTTATATCTTTTCCGGATGCTCAGGAAGGGCCGCGATATAGGCGGCCACGACTTTCCGGGTTATCCAATGCAACCCTGTTTAGCTGCAAAATTAGCCCATTGTAAAAAAGCCGGTTGAAACAAAAAGCAGAAAGAATGAAACCTTTTACTGATTTATATCGTGCCGGCGCAGTGGCCCCCTGCAATTGTCCTTAAGAGCTGTTGAAAAATAAAATTTTGATCCTCCTTATAAGCGCCATCCGGCACGTCGTTGTCGTTAAAGCCGCGCTTTAGCAGGGCTTTAACGAGTCCGTAATTTCATAAGTGCCATCAGCACGGATCATTATGCCCCGAGCCCATGGCTCTCTGTTGCTCTTTGGGACGTGTGAACGGGGTTGAAACCCGTTCTTGCCGGATCTTTCGAGGCTATGCCTCTTTTGCTAAAATGATCGCTTAACCCCGCTTTGTATAGATGACGGCTACAGCGAAGTGCCTAAGTAGAAACGGTAAAAAGCTGGTACTTTTAATGGTTATACGGATCCTCCCGGATCGTTTTTAAACAGCTTCTAAGAGGAGTTTAACCCGGGACATGGCCATGTCCGGCTATTTACGCAACGTTCAAGGAAAAGACAGTCTGATTAGAATAGCGCTCCGGCCTGGCGGCATCAATAACGCATGCTTTTACCACATAGAACTTTCTTATTTTTATTCAAAAGAAAGAGCGGTTTTACTCATGAAGCAATTAATCCAGGCGATCAGGTCACTTATTCCTCTGAGTCCGAAAGAGGAGCAGGTCATTGGTCAGCTTTTTATCCGGAAAAATTATAAAAAAGGATCGTTCTTTTTATCTGAAGGAGCCATCTGTAAATACGCGGGTTTTATCAGCAGGGGCCTGATGCGTTTTTATATTAATGTGGACGGGGAAGAAAAGACCTATGGTTTTTTACAGGAGAACCAATTTATAAGCAACTACGCCAGCTTTGTGCCCAGGGTACCATCGCAGCAGGTGATACAGGCGTTGGAAGATAGCGAACTGTATGTGATCACCCATGCTGATCTGCAGAAATTGTATCAGGAATTGAAATACGGTGAACGGATGGTCCGGGTCATTATTGAGCAGGTGTTCATCCAGGCGCTGACAGACCTTAACTCTTTTTACACCGATACGCCGGAAGCCAGATACCGGAAATTCATTACAGAGCATCCGGATCTGGGTCAGCGGATATCCCAATACCATATCGCATCCTTTGTAGGCGTAAAGCCTCAGTCTCTAAGCCGCATTCGTAAAAGGATCCTTCATCAGGGTGCAAAAGGATCCTGAAACAGGCTGCAGACATTTATTAACCCAGGTGCATCAATAGCCGGTACACCTGTCTGAATTTTGTTGTCGAAACAAATAAAAAAAAATATGACAACAAAAATTGCATTGGCTGTTTGCCTGCTTACCGGTCTGGGTTTATTATTTATCGGAGCCCGCTTTTTGCTTGATCCTGAAGTTGCGATGCGTGCTTACGGCATCAATGTTGATACAGGTGGCGACCTTTCATTTCACCGGATCAAAGGCATCCGGGATCTCTTTTCCGGTCTGCTCCTTGTATTGCTTGTTTGCACCGGTCAGCGCCGCGCGCTGGGGATCAGCCTGCTGGCCGCAACGGTAGTGCCGTTGGGCGATCTGCTGATCGTATGGAATAAAAGCGATCAGTTACAGTTGCTGATTCCGCATCTCAGTGCGGTTCTCATTTGCATCATCACCGGCCCATTATTGCTTGTACGCAAAAGGAAGATACCTGTTGTAGTACGTAAGCCGGCGCAGATCATTCATTCAGCCGCCAGTCATGCAGAAACAGTTACGGAAGCCACAATTTATCCGGGGGATAAAACACCCTGGCACTATCACACGTTGTTTGCTGAAACATTTGAATTGCTGGATGGGAGCCTTCAGGTAGGCAAGAGCGGCCATTATTATCAATTGAAAAAAGGAGACCGTATTACAATCGACATCTGTGAGCAGCATTCATTTTATAATAACACCGGCGTGAATTGCCGGGTAAGAACGGTCATACAGCCGGGAAACCTCCGGTTTGAACAGGCCGGACAGGTTCTGAACGGACTGGCCAATGATGGTTTAACAAATAAAAGAGGTATTCCCAAAAGGTTAACCGACCTGGCATTGTTTTTATACCTGAATGATTCCAAACTGGTAGGCATGGCTAAAATGGCGGCACCATTGTTTGCTTTTCTCGTATGGAGAGGCAGGAAATGCGGCCGGTTAAATACACTGATCGATCGCTATTGTTCTTCCCCGTTTGCCTGAAAGATGGTAGCGCAAGACGCAAACGTGGCTTAAAATTTGCGTTGGTTATGCGTTGCACCTTTATTCATTCAAAATCAGAACCAATGGGATTTGATCAATACCACGAACCACCACAGGAGCTCTCCCAGCCGGTGCGCACTTTTGCCCGGATGATCCAATCGCTCATCGAAGAAGCTGAAGCCATCGACTGGTATGAGCAGCGCATTCATGTGGAAAAAGACCGGGAGGCAAAAAAGATCATGCAGCACGCCCAGCAGGAGGAATTCATCCATTTTGCCATGGATCTTGAGTTCCTGCTGCGCAAAAAGAAGGAATGGCGCATTGTTGTAAAGAATGTGTTGTTTAAAGAGGGCGACATTATCAAGAACGCCGAAAAAGCGGAAGACAAGGCCGAAGGAGCATAGCAGGGCGATGCCGGGTGGCCCGCTTCCGGAAACAGTACATTTTTATTCCTCTGGTAGTGGGTGTGAGCCCGACGCTATAGGCCGGGACACACTGGGGCTGATCCGTGCCTGCACGATTTGCGTGAAGCGATGGTTTTACGACGATGAAGCCTCCGGCATGATCCGGCTTTGTTTATTGATCGTCGCTCCGGCTATATGCATTGTTTTCTTCATCTTCCTCACCGATCTCCTCATCCTCGTCGTCCAGTTCTTCGCCGGGTACGTCAAGGTCCTCACCGGAGTTATCCGTTTTTTCATTTAGTTTTTCGCCTTCCGCGTCCTTGTCATCCAGGCGCGCCCGGCGTTGGTTTTCGTCGTCCGGGGATGCTGTCTGGTCCAGGGCGGCTACTTCTTCATCGGTAACCTCGGTCGCTTCTTTGCCGGCAGGGCTTATTTCTGTTGGCAGGGTTTCATCAAAGCTACCGGCTGTTTGCCGGGGATCCCCGGATGTGGGATTGTTTTCACTCAGTTCTTCTCCCGGGTTCAGCCTTTCACTTTCTGTACCTTCTTCAAAAACGGCCGTTCCCTCTTCATCATCGGACGAGGTAGTGGTATCTGCCATTTCCTGCAGGTTGGGCGGATGAATGTTTTCCTGGCCGGGAATGTCTTCTACATCGGGCAGGTTCATGATCGCTTTGTCGGGCTGTAATTTTTGCCGGTCCTTTTCAGGATCCTGAAGGTCTTCGCTGTGTGCTGTATTCATGATGTTTTTTTAAAGAGCGGCACAAATAAAGTGCCACCGGGGTAAGCAGTACTACTATGGTTTCTTTTCCGGTTGCCGCTGTGGCAAAAGTGCCCATATCCGTATGCGGGGAGTGGAATAAACGCCCGTTCCGGTCCGCCAAAAGCGGATTATTTGCAGTACATTTACCCTTTCTATTCTAACGAGCTATGCATACCCGTTCTTTATTCCTTGCAATTTATTTGCTGGTGCTTGCCGGCATTCTTTCCTGTGCCACGCAAAAACCCGCTATCAACGAAGCAAAGCATTCCGCGTCCCGCGCGTCCCTTCCGGCTGTTGCCCGGGAGTTCCGGGCGGCCTGGGTAGCTACGGTAGCCAATATCAGCTGGCCCGGTAAACCCGGCTTACCGGTGGAGCAGCAAAAGAAAGAAGCCCTCGCCCTGCTTGATTTTTTACAGGCGCATCATTTTAATGCGGTCATCTTCCAGGTACGGCCGCAGGCGGATGCCCTGTACAAAAGTGCATTGGAGCCCTGGTCCTATTTTCTTACCGGCACCCAGGGCAAAGCGCCGGATCCTTTTTACGATCCGCTGCAGTTCTGGATCGATGCGGCACATGCAAGAGGACTGGAGCTGCATGTTTGGCTGAATCCCTACCGGGCGCACCATGTATCCGGCGGACCGGTAACAGAACACTCACTGGTAAAAACAAAACCCGAGCTGGTGGTGAAGCTGAAAGAAGGCTATTGGTGGTTTGATCCTTCGCTGAAGGCCACGCAGGATCATGGGGTAGATGTGGTCATGGACATTGTAAAACGGTATGATATCGATGGGGTTCATTTTGATGATTATTTTTATCCCTATCCTTCTTATAACGGCAACCAGGATTTTCCGGATAGCCTTAGCTGGGCACAATATCAAAAGAGCGGCGGCAAGCTGACGCGCGGCGATTGGCGGCGGCAAAGTGTAAATACCTTTATACAACGGCTGTATACCGAAATAAAGAAAGAAAAGAAATACGTCAAATTCGGCATCAGCCCGTTTGGTATCTGGCGTCCCGGTCACCCGGCGTCGGTAACGGGTTTTGATCAGTACGACGAATTGTATGCCGATGCTAAACTGTGGCTCAATAAAGGTTGGGTCGATTATTTCTCACCACAACTTTACTGGCCCACTACCCGCCTGGCACAAAGCTACCCGGTATTGCTGGGGTGGTGGTCGGGGGAGAACACCATGCACCGCCACCTTTGGCCCGGCATCAGCGTAGGCCGTGATACCAGCGCCTGCAATACCACGGAGGTCATCAGCCAGATCATGATCGAGCGGGGCATGCAGCCCCAAAGCAGCGGTGTGGTGCACTGGAGCATTTCTTCCCTGATCCGCAATCCTGTTCTGGCAAAAGCGCTGGCAGAGGGGCCGTATAAAAAACAGGCCCTGGTACCGTCCAGCCCCTGGCTGGATGCAACCGCTCCTGCTGCGCCCCGGGTATCGTTTACACAACAGGCAGACAAGGTTACCCTGCAATGGTCTCCGGGAAACGAAGAAGCGGTATTCCATTGGGTCGTGTACGGTCAATACGGCGATGGCTGGACCTACCAGATCCTCAGCCAACCGGATCGTTCCCTGCAACTGAGCCGCCGGCAGGAAGGAGGCGCGCTGCGGCGCATTGTGGTAACTGCGGTGGACCGTAGCGGCAATGAAAGTGCAGCAGCCGAGGTTTCGTTAACCGGCCTTGCCCCGGCGCCATAACCGGCAGGCCGTTGGCATCACCTGTGTATCAATTTTGACCGATAAGGCCCGGCTGGGAGTGGCTGCCGGCATCATTGCGCCAGCTGGTCTAATGTTTTTCTTTTTTGCTTCAGTTGATGTTCTACTACAAGATCATAGTCTGATTGGGTGTCGCCGGTCTTGCTGAATACGACAAATAATTCAAGCGACATTAAAAACAAAAAAAGAATGAAATAAAAGGCCAGCGCAATGGGTCGTTCCATGAGTATTTCTATAATGGCATTTAACTCTTCCAAAAAACCCTGTTTGGATTTAAGCTCCTGCCGCAGGGAGCTTTCCGCCTTTATTTTCCGCTGTGTGTAATCCTCTTTTTGTTTCCGGGATACCGCCAGGTTTTGTTCGTTGATCTCGGACTCCTTTACTTTAGGGTTGGCGATCGGTGTTGTGGATATGGTTGTTTGCGGCCGGGTTGTATAGTTGCCATCGCTTTGCCGGATCTGCAGGTTTGTTGTGGTTTTAGAAACCGTGTTGATGGTCGGGCGCTTCGATATTTCCTCATACAAAACCAGGTTTTTCTTATCCAGGGAATCGATTTCTACCTGAAGCTCCTGCAGCTTTTTATCGATGACCGTTAAACGGTTGGGCAGCTGCTCGTTTACCTGCCGGTCCACGATCTGGATCATCTTCTTTTCAATATCGTCCTTAAAAATGACCTGATCCAGTATCGTGGATCCAAGGATCGCCATGATAAAAGCGATCACTACACGAAAGCTGCTGAGCCAGCTGCTCTTGCCAACTGTAAGTATGATCTGGCGTTCGATCTGAACAATGATCAACACAAAGATAATGGCGGTAAGGATACAGCCCCAGAGCGATGCGCGCACATACCGTTCTGCAAAGGAATATCCTATAAAGGACCAGAGAATGATCAGGATCAGGATTGCGGAAGCATATTTTTTCAGCTGTTTCCGGCTGGCCTCGGTGCAGGTGCCCAATATCCGGTAATTCCAGCCTGTTAGCAAACAGCCTGTTTTTATCCACCAATCTTTCTTCATAGTGTATTGTCGATTTTTAAGTTGTGTAAAGAAAGCGATGCCAGCCCACGGGTAAATCCTACCTCATACGATTTAAAGATGCCCATCATATACAGCTCCCCACTGTCAAGGTCTTCTTTCATCTTTTTTAGCTCTTCCATATGTTTTTCGTACGTGTTTTGTTTGGACCTGAGCAACTCTACGATATCGGTTAAGCCGGCCTGCCCGCGGGAATGGATGTGAAAGCCGATCTCCCGCAGCATGTCTTCATATTTTAAAAAGACCTGTTTGAATTTTATTTCCAGGTTACTGCGAACAATGGCCAGGTTGGCATCCTTGTAAGATTGATCGGGGTTTGTCAACGCGTCGTTGTAGGCTTTATTTTCATAATCCTCTTTTAAAAAACCATAGATGATGTCTATCGGTAACTTAGAACCAAACTCCACAGAATAGGTGGGGGTATTTTCTTCTATGGGGTCCGAGTTGTCAATGAAATCTTCCTCTTTGATCTCGGGAAGTGTATGGTTCTTTGTTTCCTCCGGCATTTCCGCCGGCGCCGGCGCGCGCTTTTTAAATAAGTCAAAAAATCCCATTGCTTCAATTGATTTAAGCTGAATTAAATATATTTTACCGGTATTGCATATCGATAATGACCGCGGTTATGGCAGCTTTCACATAAAGTGGTTAAAAGGCTATCATTATAGTCCCAGGGATCCACATGCTTTTGCAGCCGTTTTATAACATGATACTGTTTGTGATGAACGTGCAGCTTTCCTTCTGCTTTCCTGCAAATGGCGCACTGGTTGTTGTCGCGGTGCAGGATCCGTTTCCGCTTTTCGATCCACCTTGGATCAAAAAGCTTTTCTGCATAATATACTTTAACGGTCATTGGATGATTCCTCTTTATCGTTTTTTTGCTGATAACTGGCAACCGTAGCCAGCAACTCTTTCCGGTACTGGTACATATCATCCAGGGAGTCGAGCAGCTTTTTCTCCCCGTTGTCCTTTCCTTTATGAAAAAGTTCCAGGTATTTTTTAGAGAAATTGAAATGCAGTCTTGCCAGGGGCTTCCGGTTATTGTCATCCAGTAAGATGCCAAAATAAGATTGTGTGTCCCGGAAGGCGATCCGGGCGGCCGGCACTACTTCCCTTAAAATGGCTTTGATGATCTGCGCGCCTTCTGTTTCTTCTTCGGTGGTGATCAGCCTGGGCCCTTCCGTATGTTCATCAATGGGCCCCACGGCCCCGCTACCCCGCGGTACGGGCGTTTTTTCATTGATGTTCAATGCATTTTTCAGCCGGAAGCTGATGGATTCGTTGATCGAATTGGAGATGGCTCTTTTGGTATATTCTTTAAAAGTGGCGAGCCGGGAGGCCGTTAATGGTTTCTCAAAAAACCGGGTCACCAATAGCTTTACAAATTCGTCGGAGGGATCTTCCAGTTCCTTTTCGTATTCATTGCGGATGGCTTTAATGTATTTTAGCGCCTCGGCGGAGTCCAGGATGCTTTCAAGATTGTAATCCTTTTTGGTGAATTTTTCAAGAACTTTTATGCCGGAGTCTTTCAGGTTGGAAAGATCCAGCGTAAAAAAAGGTTTATCGTCCATCACATTGGGCCGTTCCAGGTCTGCATAAAAGTTGTACACGAGCCCGTTTGTGAGCACACCAAACCGCGATTTGGAAACGTGGTAGTACCGGTGCAGCTGGGAATTGTGCGCGTCTGCATGCTCTTTCCAGTGTTTGCACTCAATGATCAGGATGGGCTCACCGTCTTTTTTGATCACATAATCGATCTTCTCTCCTTTTTTTGTGCCGATGTCGCAAATGTATTCCGGGATCACTTCGGTGGGATTAAAAATATCGTAGCCGATGATCTGGATAAACGGCATTACAAAAGCGTTTTTTGTGGCTTCTTCAGTATTGATCTGGTCTTTTAATGCATCTACTCTTTGGTGTAGCTGCTCCAGCTTTAGTTTTAAATCAGGTTCCATTTTGTGGCAGTTAATGTATGAATAGTGAATTTTTGATAACAGGGAATTGAGTCACATTACCCTGTAATCTGCAGCTAAGGTAGGGTGCTGTTTCACATATGTATTACGGGAAACCGTAAGAAGCAGGAAGGCTCATTTTTTGGAGGGAGAGCGGCCTTACCGGCGGCGCCAGTTCCAGGGTGAGACGGGGCGTGCATCGGTCCAAAGCCCTTTTCTTTGGCGCCTTGCAGCAGTTTCCAACGCCGCATATTCTTTATTATGTGAGTACTTTTTAAAGTGCCAGGCCAGGCCGTTCTTTACGAGCTCCTTATTCAGGTTGCGACCGTCTTCCAGGATCACTTCCGCTATCAGCCGCCTGTTCCGGTCATATTTATTTTGATGAACGAGGGTGACCTTTTTTCCAAAACACAGGCCGGAGGCAAATTGTTTTGCCCTGTTTCCGAAAGGCTGTTTCTTTTCGGGGCAGTCGATATGGGCCAGTCGCACCACCTGCTCTTTTCCGTTCATCAGCAGTACAAACGTGTCTCCATCTTTAACGCCCACTACCTTGTAAGCCGTTTTATTTTCGGGGGCTTGCGGCGGGCTGCTGTACGGTTTGACCGATGGTCCGTTACAGGCTGCCGGGAACAGAAGAAGAAATGCGATACACCAATGCATCATGGATGATTATTTTTGTGGGAATGTACAGGAATGCGGGGATAATGTACTTGAGGAACCTTTAAATTTTTTATGTGTATAGAGCGGCGGCCGGTTATCAAAAGCATGGCCGTTAATGTTTCAACGGAAGGATGTGCTTTTCATAGATATGCTCCGACAGGGGTCTCAGGTTTCGTTCCGGGTAAACGGGGTGGTTGCCCATTCTTGTATAGAACTCTATGTTCCCGTTGAGCCGTATATAAGCAATCCGGTTAATATCCGCTGCGGTAATGGTGTCCGGCCGGGTTATTTTTTTAAAATGGACCAATTGTTCGGTGTCCAGCGCAATCACCTGGGCTCCATAAACTTTTTGGCTGCAGGATATTTGGCGGTAGTGATCCCCTGTCCAGTACATGCAGGCCTCCCGGTTGTTTATGACGGTACCCATTACAGCGGGGGATCTTTGGACTTTTAAATGCAGATAAAGAAATACGCCTGCCAGAACCGCAAGCACTACCGGTATGATGATGGCTTTAAAATAACGCTTCGGTTTCATCGGCGGCGGTTGGCTGGTTGCAACTATCTTGGTTTCGTCATTTTTTATGATCCCGTCACCGGTTATTGCCTCCGGTTTTTGCCCGGTACTTTCCGCTGGTGCTGTTGTTTCCTCTGTATTGTCCTCGGGGCTATTCCCGTCATAATTTCTTTCAGACTCAAAAGGCTCAAAGCCGGTGAGCCAGGCCAGGAGCAAAATATTTTTGTCGTCGGTTGAGATCGTTTGTTTTTTCAAAAAATTGCTCAGGGGCCGGAACCGGTCAATATCGCAATTCCGGATCAGGCGCAGGTATGCGGCCTGGTCGCCGGCCTGATCAAAAAAATCCCGCAGGGTCTTTTCATCCCGCCGCTGCCATCTTTCCCTGCATACGATCAGGCATTCATCTCTTAGCCGGGCCGGGGTAGGCGCGCTAAGGTTTATCGGTAGCCGGTTGGCCGTCCTTTTTTGCTCATAATCCTGCAGTACCCGGTTCGTGTAATCCGCAAACATGCTGCAAAGATTGCAAAGTAGTGCTAAGAAATTTACGGGAACCCGTAAAGCAGGTACACCATGATAATGTGTTTGATTTATGGTCCGCTGTTCTACGAACGCTTCATTTGCTCAACGGCCACCCACCCTTCCGGCGTTATACCCATGATCTCCGTAACCAGGCCCAGCGTTTGACAGGTGTCAAAGAACGCCATGCGTGCAATGGGATGATCCACTTCGCTGATGAGGGCATGGCCCTGTTTGTGCAGCCCGGCGGTGACCCGGTCAAAGTCCTCAACCGGTAAGCGGAATGCAAGGTGCTGCGTGCCGCCTGCCGGATACCGGGCAAGGTGGTCATGAAACATGCTCTTTCCGGAAAGCGGCTGTACCAGGGGTATTCACGGCAATAGCAGGGTGGTCTGCGACGGGTTTCCTCGTCATTCACCGGAATTTTAACCGGGGGTTACCGATCTGGCGATAAAAATTCAGTGAAACAGGAATTTTAATTTATCTTTATCATCAAGATAATTAATTATAAAGATATATGCAACTATCCGATGCGGAAAATTTAAGCGATCTGGGAAGAGCGGTCTCCGATGCAACCATCCTGATGCATGAGGCCATTGCCCGCAGCGCCGGCCTTACGGGCGTTGACCATAAGTACCTGAGCCTGGTCCTGCGACAGGGGCCACTTACAGCAGGGGAGCTGTCCGGTGAAACCGGTCTGACCACCGGCGCGGTAACCGCCATGATCGACCGGCTGGAGAACAGGAAACTGGTAAGTCGCCAGCCGGATAAAACCGACCGGCGGAAAGTGTTGATCGTTGCTGATAAGGCCAGGGCAAAAAAGCTGTTTGAGCGCTCTAACCAATGGCTAAAGGCGGAAGTAGAAAAGCTGATCTCCACCTACAGCAAGAAGGAAGTGCAGCTGATCGCCGGTTATCTCCGCGCTTCGGTTGGCATTATGAAGGCCTTTACCAGCGAGCTCAACAACAATGCTAAATAAAAAACAATACATCATGGCAAACGTTAATATGGAATACCTGTCAAGAGCTGAAGGCTGGTTGCTGGTAACCATCCTCGCTTATTTTTTATTGAACGGAGCACAACTTTTTGAAACGGCAGTACTCGTTCCCAAATGGACGGCCGCCCCGCCGCAGTCCTTCCAATACTTCAAAAAACCGTATGGTGCAGATCTTAAGACCTTTTGGATCATTGCCCACTCCCTTCACGAGCTTACATTTATCCTGGCCGTGGTTTTCTGCTGGAAAATCGATCCGGTAAGGAACGGACTCCTGGTCTTATTTGCCGTACATGTTGCATTGCGGGTGTGGACCCTTGCATATTTTGCTCCCAACATTATCGAGTTCCAGGCCATCGCCAACGGCAAACCCTTCAGCACCGATTTAGTAAGCCGCGCACAACAGTGGCGCACCTTAAACTATATACGCGTAGGTGTTTTTATAGCCCTATCTATAGGGTTAGTTCCCTTGCTGGCAAAGCTGGCAGGGTTAAAGAACGGGTGAGTTGCTTCATGGGCCGACTTCAGCGCTTATGGCGGCTTCGTTGTGTCACTCACTTCAGCACCTCAATACGGGACCGTCATGGTTCGGCAAGCTCACCATGACAGGAAAAGCACGCCCTTCGGGAATGTCATCCTGAGTTTTCAATTTGCATTGCAAAATCAATGAAGCTGTGACAAGCCTGCTTTGGGTCATCCTGAAGATGTCATCCCGGACTTGTTCCGGGATCTATTCTTGTTTCAGGATCTGCCTAAATCATGCATAGAGGCTGAATAGATGCTGAAACAAGTTCAGCAAGACATTGTTCGGCATAACTAAAGTATAATTGATTTCCAATGCGTAAGCAATCTGTCATTGGCAGCCTGTCGAAGGGTGACATTATCGAAGGGAACGTCGTCGAAAGACGCTTTTGATGGAGAGCGCAATGAAGAATGTGCTGTTGCGGTGTTGCCTTTTAACAGAAACATGCGTTCTGTAAAGAAACAAAACAAATTTCATGAGAGTATTGGTATCCATTGTTTGCCTGCTAATCATTTTTGCAGCCTGTAAAAAAGACAACGACCAAAAGAAGGGCTACACCTTCACCACTGCCTTTAAAAATGAACTTTCGGTACCGGTAGAGATCAGAAGAGGGGCCATATGGCCGCGGGAACCCTATAAACCGGATACGCTGGTATACCAGGATACGCTTAGAATTGCCGCCGGTGGTCTTTATGAGAGCGAGCTGTTCATTTGCACCGAAAACTGCGATCCCTACCGGGTTCAATATACCAGTGTTGTGGAAAAATTTGATATTGCAAAAATCGTTATCCAGGACAAGGAGCGTATGGACAGCGCCTGTAATACCAAAGCCCGGATCTTAAAAGACCCGGGCTTTAAGTGTGACGATTCGCCAACCGGTGCCCCTAATATTTACGCTTACCATCAGTATAAGGAAACAACAGATGCGCAGGGAAATATCATCCGGCGGGAGTATGTTTTTGATGCAGATGACCTGGCGGCGGTAAAGTAAATAGCTCATTTCCTAAATTTCAGGTTCAGCCGGTGGGATGCAGGTATTGCACAGACAAGCCTGGCTATAAAGGCTGCCGGCTATCATTTGTTGAAAAGACAGGCGTAATATGTGCCGGAGGGATATGAGTACCTCAATAATTCCTTTTCTTTGCGGGCATATGTATTCCCCCTTTGTATTGAAGGCTTTTGCAATAGGCGATCACAACCTGGAAATTTGTATGCCTCTCCCCGGTTTTGTGCAACAGGCTTATAGGTACAATAAAAACGCCGCCTACTGGGCGCAGGTATGGCCGGCAGCAATAGGACTTTGCCTGTTTTTACAGCAGCATAAGGAATACATTACGGATCAGCAGGTGCTGGAGCTGGCCGCCGGTCTGGGTTTGCCCGGCTTATACGCTGCTCCTGTTGCCAAACACGTAACCATCAGCGATAAAGAGGCGCTTGCGTCAGCTTATGTAAAAAGATCGGCAGCGCAGTTACAACTGAAAAATGTAACGGCCACTACCTTGAACTGGGAAAATGCCCTGGCATTGCCTTTGCCCGGCGTGGTGTTGCTCAGCGACGTAAACTACGAGCCCGCTGTATTTGCCGGGCTCAAAAAAGTAATTGATCACTTCCTGCAACATCAGGTTACCGTAATCATCAGCACCCCGCAGCGGCTGATGGCAAAGCCCTTCATCACCACATTGCTTCCTTACGCTGCACAGCAATGGAACAGCGCTGTTACGCTTAATGACAAGGAAACCGATGTGAGTGTTTTTGTGCTTCGATAGGGTCATTACAACCCTCTGTAAATGAGCTTTTTGATTGTCTCTGAAGCCTGCGGAGTCGGATATTGTCCCTGTTACAAAAAGTTTAGTTACAAAATATTTTGTAACAAGAGATCTTGTAACATTCTGGTTACAAAGTTTACCATTGCATTTCATATTGTAACCAGCAGGCTTGTAACAGTGACAAAAGGGCCTGGATGGCCTTTGCTTTCATAGTCCCGAACCGGTAAAAGCATAAAACAATTGGTCAGCTCTTTCCGCTACCCGGTAGCCATCCGCCAATCGTTGCCTTAAGCGGAGCGAGCAGGTCCCAGAACCAGCGGTTGCTGTCGTGCCCTTGCTCCCCGCAATCAATGACCGCACAGTATTTCTGTACGGGGTACAGGAGTTTTCGGACCAGGTTCAGGTCCGTCAGCCGGGCAATATACCCTGCAAACTGCTCCACATACACGTGCCCCCAGATCTCTACAGCAAGCGAATCGGGGGAAATATCCAACGGCTGGTGAAATGCAGCTTCATAGGCCCGGAGCAGCTCTTTTACCAGCAGGTCGGTATTTTGTAAGGGGTCGCCGGCCAAGAATTGAAGCAAGGGTTCATCACTGTGGATATGAACCGCATGTAACTCCATAACAATGGTTACCCCGGATAAGGTTATCTGCATAAAAAGCTGAACATTTTGCGTTACAAAATAAGGAAATGTTTCCACGCCGGGGGAGGTACAAAACTGCTGCCGCAGATCTGATTCTGATAATTAACGTACATCGCATGCAACGCCTATCGGGCAATTGCCAGGCCCGGGGCATTCAAAACATAAGCAACCAGGCCCGGTATCTATTCCGGGAGGACGCCAAAAAATCTTTACGGCCCCGGGCGGTTGAAACGATCCCCATCCTTTTATCGCTTCATTTCTTCCAGCTCTTTCTGCATTTTGAACATCTCGTCTCTCAGCCGTGCGGCTTCCATAAAGTCAAGGTCTTTTGCCGCCTTTTCCATTTCCTTCTTTATTTTGGCAACGGCTTTTTCCATCTGCGGGATGGTCTTATACTCCGCCGGATCCTCCGCTGCTACGGTGATCATATCTTCGTTAAAGCCAATAGCGTATTTATCTTTTTCATCAAACCCTTTAATGTCCAGCACAGAAGTTTGTTTGAACACCTGTTCCTTCGATTTTTTCACCGTGCGTGGGGTAATATTATGCTCTATATTGTAGGCGATCTGTTTTTCCCTGCGGCGCTCGGTCTCATCAATCGTACGTTGCATGCTGCCCGTCATTACATCGGCATAAAAGATCACTTTGCCATCCACATTGCGCGCCGCGCGGCCTGCGGTCTGGGTAAGGGACTTCTCATTTCTCAAAAACCCTTCTTTATCCGCATCCAGTATGGCCACCAGGCTCACTTCCGGCAGGTCGAGCCCCTCCCTCAGGAGGTTCACCCCCACCAGCACATCAATTTCGCCCAGGCGAAGCTGGCGCAGGATCTCCACCCGGTCCAGTGTATCCACTTCGCTGTGGATATACTTGGATTTAATGTTGATCCGGTGCAGGTATTTGTCCATCTCCTCGGCCATCCTTTTGGTGAGGGTGGTCACCAGTACCCGGTCGCCTTTCTTCACGGTCTTGTCAATTTCATCCAGCAGGTCATCGATCTGGTTGATGCTTGGCCGCACTTCGATCGGCGGATCCAGCAGGCCGGTCGGCCGCACCACCTGCTCCACGATCACGCCACCGGTCATTTCCAGCTCATATTTATCGGGCGTTGCGGAGACAAAGATCTCCTGGTTTTGCAGGTTCTCAAATTCATGAAAATTCAGGGGACGGTTATCCATAGCGGAAGGCAGGCGGAACCCGTAGTCTACCAGGATCAGCTTCCGGCTGCGGTCGCCGCCATACATCCCGCTGATCTGCGGCATGGTCTGGTGACTTTCATCAATAATGGTGATATAGTCCCTGGGAAAATAATCCAGCAGGCAGAAAGGCCTGGTACCGGGGTTCCGCCGGTCAAAGAACCGGGAATAGTTCTCTACACCATTGCAATAACCCAGCTCCCGGATCATTTCCACGTCGTACTCTACCCGCTCTTTTAAACGCTGCGCTTCGATGAGCTTGTTCTGCTGCTTAAAATACTCCACCTGGGCATTCATCTCATCCTGTATCTCAAACAGCACCTGGTTGATCATGTCTTTGGGCGCCACATAGAGGTTGGCGGGGAAGATGGCTGCATTCTCCATTTTGTTGATCCGCTTACCGGTATTTACATCAATGCTTTCGATCTGCTCGATCTCATCCCCGAAGAAGGTAACCCGGTAACCAAAATCCAGGTAGGGCAGGTTGATGTCTACTGTGTCTCCTTTTACCCGGAAGCTGCCCCTTGTAAACTCCAATGTGGTACGGGTGTACAACGAGTTCACCAGGGCATGCAAAAATCCCTGGCGCGAGAGGGTCTGTCCTTTATCGATCCGGATGATCCCGTTCTCATAGTCCGTAGGGTTTCCCATACCATAAATGCAGCTTACGGATGCTACCACGATGATGTCCCGCCGGCCGCTGAGCAGGCTGGTGGTAGCCCGCAGCCGCAGCTTGTCCAGCTCCTCGTTGATGGCCAGGTCTTTTTCGATATAGGTATCACTCACCGGCATATAGGCCTCCGGCTGGTAATAATCGTAGTAAGAGACAAAGTACTCCACCGCATTATCCGGGAAGAACTGCCGGAACTCCCCGTACAGCTGCGCCACCAGGGTTTTATTGTGGGTGATGATAAGGGTTGGCCGCTGCACGTTCTGGATCACATTGGCCATGGTATAGGTCTTACCACTGCCGGTAACACCCAGTAAGGTCTGGTATCTTTCGCCAGCCAGGATACCCTCGGTCAGCTGCCGGATCGCTTCCGGCTGATCGCCGGCGGGCGGGAAGGGGATATTTAAGTTGAACGGCATTGAGAGAATTTATTGTTTTTTATTTATGGTTTATTGTCGGTCCTGTCTTTAAACCGTAGACCACGCGCCTCAGTTTTATTTAGGTAGATGATAAACGCGGCTATACCCGAAGCTAATTTTGTATATCCGTTATACGTTTCATTAAACAAATCATTTGAAATATAGTTCTGATCCAGGGCCCGGTATAGTTGTGATTTCACTTCTCCGCAAGATCCCTTTGCTATTCCAAGGAAATGGATAAACTCCAGCCTTGACGAGCGCTCAAATCCTTCTGCGATATTATCCATTGCAGATCCTGCCGCTGCCTTTATCTGGTCTCTAAATCGAAAATCGGAAGAAAAAGGTGGCTTCTGCGTTGCCTTAAACACCTCAAATGACAGCATCCGCGCCTGTTGCCAGATTTCAAGATCTTCAAATTTTAAAATGGTGCTCATAACGATAAACAATAAATCAAAAACTATAAATTACCACCCCCCTCCGGTAATTTCCGTTTCAAATACGTTGAATAATCCGTTTGCACGGCTTTGTATTCCAGGGTCATAAAGGGAGCGGCAAACATAAAATCGGCAGTAGCTGCGTTGCAGGCCACGGGCAGATTATAGGTTGCGGAGAGACGCAGCAGCGCTTTTACATCCGGGTCATGGGGTTGTGCTTCCATGGGGTCCCAGAAAAAGATCAGGATGTCCAGCTTTTCTTCAGCGATCATCGCCCCGATCTGCTGATCGCCGCCCAGCGGGCCGCTGAGCAGTTTTTGGATGGGCAGCTGCAATGCCTGCTCCAGCATGGTTCCGGTGGTTCCGGTGGCAAACAACGCATGCTGCTTCAGTTTCTCCCTGTTCGTCATCGACCAACTTAACAGCTCATCCTTTTTATGATCGTGCGCAACCAGCGCAATTCTTTTCTGTGCCCCCAGTGTTCGTACCATTGTTTTTTATTAAAGAGCTAAGATAGAATAATAACCAGATACAAAACCCGGGATGGATACAGCAGACCCGTTGCCCCGGCATGTTTTAAACGAACAGATGTTAGTGTTTGACAGAAAGCCGTCGCCCTTTTAAGCTTCAATTGTTTAAAAAGTCAGTATTTTTATTCTATAAAACAACAACAATGAAGCTTTCTGTATCCCCGGTTGCTGCGGTCATCGTTATATTTTGCCTGGCCTCCTGCAGCAGCACCAATCCCCGGTACATCCATAACCCTGCTGTTTATAACGCCTCTTTCTTTCGTCAGCAGGGCGATTTTAAACTGAGCGGAGCCTTTGCTGCAAATCCCAATAACCTGTTCAGCGATATTGACCTCGACAGCAGCAGCGAGGATAAAATGGATAAAAATCTTGGCTTTGACGTGCAGGCAGCGGTGGCCGTTACCGATCACTTTATGATCCAGGTAGCCGGAATGCGCCGGTTTGAGAAAGACCGTTTCAATGATGATGATCTTTTAGATGGCAACCAGTCCAGCAAAATAAACTATACCCGCTCCATGATCGATGTGGGCGCTGGTTTTTATACAGCAATGGGAGCATCGCAAAAAGTCTATTTTAACGGGATCCTGGGCGCCGGCTTTGGTTCCTCCAAATCCACCGATTCGGGTATCCCAACGGAACGTGGACGGTACTACGACTACAAGTTTGTTAAATGTCATATTACGCCTTCCTTTAATTTCTTCTTTACGGATAATGCCCGGCTGTCTGTTGCGCCCCAGTTTTCATTAATGACCACCAGCAATATCAGCACCAATTATACCGAAGATGAACAGGCCCGCGTAGGATATAACACGCTCCCCAATAAGAACAAAGTGTTTTTTGAGCCCAGTATGCTGTTCCAGGCGGGATTTCCAAATGTTTCCTGGATGAAGTTTGATGTAGGGATGCATTTTGCCACCAACCCCCTCTCTTCCACATCAAACGAAGACGCTCCCCCCACCGTTTATGAAAACAGGGATCTGCGTTCCCGGAAGTTCCTGTTGTCGCTGGGGTTGTCGTTTTACCCGTTTGAAGGAAAGCGGAAATAGGTATATTAAGCCGCAGATGCGCTGATTTTTTATGCTCCAATGGCTCGGCTGTCAAATACATCTCAATCTGCGAATCAGCGGCATTCTTTATACGCCCTGAATCAACTAAATTTGCAGCCCACCGCCTTAATTACGGTGATTTTATATGATGACCAGTACCGAAATCCGGCAGGCTTTTTTAGACTTTTTTAAAAGCAAAGGGCATGTAATTGTGCCCTCGGCTCCCATTGTGGTAAAGAACGACCCCACGCTGATGTTCACCAATGCGGGGATGAACCAGTTCAAGGACTATTTCCTCGGAAATAAACAAAGCCCTTTTCCACGGGTAGCCGATACCCAGAAATGCCTGCGCGTGAGCGGTAAGCACAACGACCTGGAGGAAGTAGGCGTGGACACCTACCACCATACCATGTTCGAAATGCTGGGCAACTGGAGCTTTGGAGACTATTTTAAAAAAGAAGCCATTGCCTGGAGCTGGGAGCTGCTGACCCAAGTATTTAAAATACCGGAAGACCGGCTGTACGTTTCCGTTTTCGAGGGTGACGAAAAGGAAGGCTTGCCCTATGATGAGGAAGCTGCAACGGAGTGGAAAAAATGGATCAGCGAAGACCGCATCATCCGCGGAAGCAAAAAAGATAATTTCTGGGAAATGGGCGATACAGGTCCCTGCGGCCCCTGTTCGGAGATCCATGTGGATTGCCGGACGGATGCGGAACGGCAGCTGGCCGATGGAAAGACCCTGGTCAATGCTGATCATCCGCAGGTGATCGAGATCTGGAACAATGTATTCATCCAGTTCAACCGGCTGAAGGACGGCAGCCTGCAGCCATTGCCGGCCCGCCATGTAGACACCGGTATGGGCTTTGAGCGCCTGGTACGGGTGCTGCAAAACAAAACATCCAATTACGATACGGATGTCTTTTCCGGAACCATTGCGGCGGTGGAAAAGATTACCGGGAGAAAATATGACTTCAGTGACAGCAGGGAAGCCATTGCGTTCCGCGTCCTGGCCGACCATATCCGGGCCATCAGCTTTACGATTGCCGATGGGCAGCTGCCTGCCAGCACCGGCGCGGGTTATGTGATCCGCCGGATCCTGCGCCGGGCAGTACGTTATTACTATTCTTACCTGGATTATAAACAACCGCTGCTGAACCAGCTGGCAGGCGTTATTGCTAACCAGTTTGAACAGGTGTTCCCCGAGTTAAAACAACAGGAAGCCTTTGTAAGTAAGGTCATTAAAGAAGAGGAGGATTCCTTCCTGCGCACGCTGGAAAAGGGGCTGAAACGCATGGATGAGCTGATCGCTGCGGGTGCCGCTTCGGGAACCATAGCAGGAAAAGAAGCATTTGAGCTCTATGATACCTACGGCTTCCCGATCGATCTGACCCGGTTGATCGCCTCAGAAAATAACATCGCTATCGATGAGGCCGGTTTCGAGGCCGAGATGAAACAACAAAAAAACCGCAGCCGTGCGGCAACAGCCGTGGATACGGAAGACTGGCAGCCGGTGCACGAAGAAATACCGGTAACATTCGTAGGCTATCACGATCTCAATGTGCCCACGAGGATTACCAAATACCGTAAGGTAAAAACCAGGAACAAGGAACAATACCAGCTGGTGCTGGAGACCACACCCTTCTATGCCGAAAGCGGCGGACAGGTGGGCGATACCGGCGTTCTCCAATTTGGCGATGAGGTCATACCGGTAACGGACACCAAAAAAGAAAATGACCTGATCATCCAATACGTCGACAAGCTGCCTACGGCTGTTGAAAGAGAAGCAAACGCTGTTGTGGATTTTGAAAAACGTCTGAATACCACTTATAACCACACGGCCACGCACCTGCTGCATGCCGCACTGAAACGGGTGCTGGGAGCCCATGTGAACCAGAAGGGCTCGCTCGTATCTCCCGATGTGCTGCGTTTTGACGTTTCTCATTTCGCTAAGATCACCGATGAAGAGATCCGGAAGGTGGAAATGATCGTCAATGAAAAGATCCGGGAGAACATTCCCGTGGTGATTAAAGAAATGCCCAAGGAAGAAGCCCTCAAACTGGGCGCTATGGCACTTTTTGGGGAAAAATATGGAGATACGGTCCGCGTGGTGACCATCGATCCTGACTTCTCTGTAGAACTCTGCGGGGGCACCCATGTGCCTCAAACCGGTATGATCGGTATGTTCCTGGTCACCTCCGAATCTGCCGTGGCTGCGGGTGTACGCCGGATTGAAGCACTGACCGGCCCGGCAGCCTTCCGCTACCTGAGCGAAAAAGTAGCCGAATACAAACAGGTTGGGGAACTGTTGAAAGCCACGAATCCATTAAAAGCTATTGAAAAATTAATTACGGATAAGGCAGCTCTCGAAAAGAAAGTGGAACGCCTGGAAGCAAAAGAGCTGGTAGGCATCCGCAACAGCCTGCTGCAAAAAGATGAAATCATCAACCAGGTGAATTTTATCGCCGATATCGTGGAAGTGAGCAACCCGGATGCATTGAAGAAACTCTGCGGCGATCTGAAGAACCACCTGCGGGATTTTGTGGTGGTGCTTTGCGCCAATATCGGTGGCAAGGCTTCTGTAGCCATTGCTATTGCCGACACCGTGGTTGCCGCCAAAGGCCTGGATGCAGGCCAGATCATCAAACAACAGGTAGCACCACTCATTAAAGGCGGCGGCGGCGGGCAAAAGACCCTGGCCACTGCGGGCGGACAGGAAGCCGGCAACCTGGATAAGGTGATCGAAGCAGTGAAAAGGTTATTGGTTTAAATTTGTTTAAAGTTTGAGGTTGGGACCCGACTTCAAATAATAGACCTCAGACACAGCATGTCGTTGTTCCGTTTAATACCCGACAGACCCGATGTGGTACAGGATCAGAACCGGCCTGATGAAAAAGGAACACTCCGGGAATGGTTCTATATCACTATCTTCCAGGCTACCACCGTAGCCGGAAAAATCTTTGATATCGGGCTCTTTGTGCTTATCCTTTCAAATATTGCGCTCTTAATGCTGGAAAGCGTGGATGTCCTGTCGATAAAACATGCAGCGCTTTTCCAGACCCTCGATATTGTTTTCCTGGTGCTGTTCACCATCGAATATATCTTACGGCTCTATTGCGTGCGCTCGGCCAGGCGCTACGCCACCAGTTTTTACGGGATCATCGATCTGATGGCCATCCTGCCGTCTTATATGGAGTTCCTTTATCCGCAGTGGCATGTGTTTATGATCGTGCGCAGCTTCCGGCTCCTCCGGATCTTCCGCATTTTCCGGATGGTAAAATTCCTCGATGAAAGCCGGGTACTGATATTCGCGCTCATCCGGGGGTTCCGTAAAATTGTTGTTTTCCTGTTCTTTGTCCTGTTGCTGGCCATTTTCCTGGGATCGCTGATGTATGTGGTCGAGTACGAGCACAATTCGGGATTCAACAGCATTCCGCAAAGCATTTACTGGGCCGTGGTTACCATTACCACCGTCGGATACGGGGACGTAGCCCCGGTAACCGCAGTAGGAAAGATCATCGCTTCCTTTATCATGATCCTGGGCTATTCGATCATCGCTGTTCCTACCGGTATCATGTCGGCCTCTGTGATCCAGGAAGAAAAAAGAAACCGGGGGAAGCGGTGCCCGCACTGTCATGTGGGCGGTCATACTGCCGGCGCCGTTTATTGCAGTAACTGCGGCGAAAAAATGCCATCCTGATCTGCAGATTTTTAACATTTCCGAATATTTTCGTATTTAGCAAAAGCCATAACTTTGAACTACGAAAAAAAACGTATTTCTGAAATCAGGGGAATTCCATAAATAAACAAAAAAATGAAATCGTATTATGTACTCTTTGCGTTGCTGATGCCGGCAATGGGCTTTGCACAGAACCGCAATCAAAACAAGGAAGCCGAACAGATCATCATCACCAAAAAAGGAGCGGCCGACGGCCGGATGAATATTGTCATCGATGGTGATAACATTACCGTAAACGGGAAACCGGCCGACACCGAAAAAGACGCCGATATCACGGTAAAAAGAAAGAAGATCAAGGACCTGGACGTGTACAATGAGAACGGTTTTTCCGACCGCGCGCGCTCTTTTAACATGAATGGCGGTAACTGGCAGGCCATGCCGACACCCAATAAGGCCATGCTGGGTGTGGTAACCCAAAAAACCGATGACGGCGTAACCGTTATGAATGTATCGGAAGAAAGTGCTGCCGATAAGGCGGGCTTGAAAGAGGGCGATATCATTACCGCCGTGGACGGAAAGGAAATTGACGCGCCGGACGAACTTTCGGCTGCAATAAAAGACAAAGACCCGGGCGATAAAGTATCCATTTCCTATAAGCGGAATGACAAAAGCTATACGACCGAGGCCACTCTTACAAAATGGAAAGCCCCGGATAATTTCGGGGGCAATGGGAGCTACTTTTCCTCACCGGGCATCGATTTTAACGATCTGATGCGCCGGCTGCCCAATCAGGGCAATGGGAACCGGAATTTCCGGTTCTACGGTTCGCCCGACTGGGAGAGCAATACACCCAGGATCGGCATCCGCATACAGGATCTGGAAAAAGGTGAGGGTGTTAAGATCCTCGATGTGGACAAAGGATCTGACGCAGACAAAGCCGGTCTGAAAAACGGAGACATCGTAAAAGAGATCAACAGCCAGGCTGTAAACAACACCGACCAGGCCTCCCGGCTGATCCGGGGCAGCAGAAAAGCATCCATTGATTTCAAAATCAGCAGGAACGGGAAAAGCCAGCAGATCACTGTTACGCAATCGGCAAGGATAAAAACCGCGGATCTTTGATTTTTTCAACTTTTTTTCCCATAACGCGTTATATCGGTAGCATATCTCTATATGCTGATAGTTTTTAAGTTTTCGTGATTTAGGGTTTAAAAGCCGCCGCGATATGATCGGGGCGGCTTTTTATTGGCCCGGAAAACCGATCGGCTTGCGTATCTTCGCGGACCTGAACAATTGATAGGCAAACATGGAATGGAGTGAAAAATATGAAATCGTGATCGGCCTGGAAGTGCATGCCCAGCTGCTGACAGAAAGCAAGCTTTTTTGCGGGGACAGCATTGCATTTGGCGCAGAACCCAATACACATGTCAGTCCTGTTACCCTGGCACACCCGGGCAGTCTTCCAAAAATGAACCGGAAAGCCATCGAGTACGCCGTAAAACTGGGACTGGCCTGTCATTGTGAAATTGAACAGAAGAACTATTTTGCCCGTAAAAACTACTTTTATCCCGATCTTCCAAAGGGCTACCAGATATCACAGCATACTACTCCCATTTGTAAAAACGGGCATGTGACCGTAAAAACTGCTGCCGGTACCAAAGATATCCGGCTGAACCGGATCCATATGGAAGAGGATGCAGGAAAAAGCCTGCATGATGTGGATGCTGATAATACAGCGGTCGATTACAACAGGGCCGGAACACCGCTGGTGGAAATCGTTACCGAGCCGGATCTCCGGAGCAGCGAAGAGGCTTTCGCCTATGTAACAGAGCTACGCAAACTGGTGCGCTACCTGGAAGTATGCGATGGCAACATGGAGGAAGGCAGTATGCGCTGCGACGCCAACGTTTCTGTTCGGCTGAAAGGTGCTGAAAAGCTAGGCACCAAGGTGGAAGTCAAGAACCTGAATTCCATACGCAACGTAAAACGGGCCATCGATTTTGAAGCAGAGCGCCTGATGGGCCTGCTGGAAGCAGGGGAAACCATCCGCCAGCAAACCCGGAGCTTTGACGCCGGCAACGGTACCACTTTTGCCATACGCGACAAGGAAGATGCGGAGGATTACCGGTATTTTCCGGACCCCGACCTGCCTCCCTTTGACCTGGAAGATGCGTTTATTGAAGCGATACACCAATCCATCCCGGCATTGCCTGCCGAACGCATAAAAAAATATACGGCCGGTTATCAATTACCGGAATACGATGCCCATGTAATTACAGAAGAACGGGATCATGCCGATTATTTTGAATCCATCCTGCAGCACACAAAGAATTATAAGGCGGCTGCCAACTGGATGCTGGGGCCCGTCAAAAGCTGGCTGAACGAAAACAACAGCCCCATACAGGCTTTTCCGGTAACACCGGCACAGATCGCGGCCGTTATCGAGTGTGTAGATGCAGGAAAAGTAAGCTTCTCTATTGCTTCCACCCGGCTTTTCCAGCTATTATTACAGCACCCGGAAGCGCAACCGCTGGCGCTGGCAGAAAAGAACAACCTGATCCAGCAGTCAGACGCAGCCGACCTGGAACCGGTGATCGACGCCGTGCTGGAAAAACTGGCACCGAAAGTGACCGAATACAAAAAAGGAAAGAAAGGCCTGCTGGCACTGTTTGTGGGGGAAGTGATGAAACAGACAAAAGGCAAAGCAGATCCGAAAAAGACCAACGAGATCTTGTTGAAAAAATTGCAATAAAAGGCGTAAAACCTAACAGGTCCTCGATCCTGGAAAAATTAAAATAATGAAAAAGTTCGTAGCAATAGTCCTCCTGGCAGCTGTCTTCAGCAGTTGCCAGCAAGACAATAAAAAGACCTTCACTGTAAACGGAAGCATCGCCAATACCCAGGGCAAAAAAGTATATCTGGAAGAAGTTCCTGTAGGCTCTATGCAACCGGTGATCGTTGACTCTTCGGATATCGAAAACGGAAAATTTACATTAAAGACCGAAGCGATGGAAGACGCTATTTACAATATCCGGCTGGATCAGCTCCAATTTCCGGTAGCTTCCGTTATCAATGACGGGCCGGAAGTGGATCTGGACATTACGATGGGTTCCCGGAATCCTCAACTGCCCGAAAAATTCGAGGTAAAGAATTCCCCTGCAAGCCAGGCCATGAAGGAATTTATGCTGGCATTCAATGAAAAGATGATCCCGCTGGTCAACAAGGCCCATCAGCTGGACAGCCTCCGGAGTGTAAAAGTTGCCGACAGTACCGCTGCGTTGCTCATGCAAACGATCAAACAGGACGGGGTCCGGTTAAAGGAATATACATTGGGCGAAATTAAAAAAGGCATCAACCCGGCTTTATCCATGTTTGAGCTGGGCTATTACCAGTCAACCGCCAACGGACAGGGCCTGGGCCTTGAGCCGCTCGACAACAAGCAGGTCATCGACCTGATCGACGGGGTTACAAAAAAATTCCCCAACCACGTAGCCGTAGCCGGACTAAAACTCAATCTCCAACAGGAGATCAAAGCAGCGGAAGACCGTACCTGGATCGGAAAGCAGGCCCCTGATTTCACCTTGCCGGATATTACCGGCAAACCGGTATCGCTTGGTTCGTTTAAAGGGCAATATGTACTGGTAGATTTTTGGGCCAGCTGGTGCCGTCCCTGCCGCGCGGAAAACCCCAATATTGTTGCCGCTTTTAATAAGTATAAATCCAAAGGCTTTACCATTTTAGGCGTTTCGCTGGATGATGATGCCAATGCCTGGAAGAACGCCATTCAAAACGATAAGCTGGCATGGACACAGGTAAGCGATCTTAAAAAATGGGAGTCCCCCGTGGTTCCGATGTATAAATTTGGCGGCATCCCCTTTAACGTGCTTATTGACCCGCAAGGCAAGATCATTGCCGAAGGTCTGAGAGGCATTGACCTGGAAAATAAGCTGGCCGCTATTTTCCCCTGATCCCGGATGTTCTTGATCTGCTGCCAAGCATTTTTGTGCTTTTGTGGAATATGATCCATAAAAATGAGTCTATTTCAGGATTATACTCCACAAATATTCCTTTTTTAAGGAATATAATCTATGAAAAGTGAAACAGTGGATCAATATATTTACCTGCCGGAACAGGTTTTCCTGGTCCACCGCCTCACGGCCTTTGCACGCAATCTTCACAATGAAATTAACCGTAAGAGAAAGGTTTATTTTTACGACAATGGCATACGCAATGCTGTTACAGGTGATTACAAGCTCCCCGCGTTGTGCAGTGACCGTAGCGCTGGTAATTTACCACGATGGCTGAATCCGGATCCTTATTCACCCGGATCTTTACAAAACCTTAACATCCCATCTTAATGTAGGTTATTTTTCAACCGATGTTTCAACATTAATTTTGTGGTATCAAATCACAAAAAATAAAATAACTATGGCAACTTGGACAATGGATCCGATGCATTCGGAAATAGGCTTTAAAGTAAGACACCTGGTGATTTCAAACGTATCCGGAAAATTCACCTCTTTTGAGGGTACTGTTATTGCCGATAAAGAAGATTTCAGCGACGCTAAAGTAAGCTTCAGCGCGGATATCGATAGTATTTCAACCGGACCGGCACAGCGTGATGAACACTTGAAATCTGCTGATTTTTTTGATGCCGCCAACCACCCGAAGTTAACTTTTGAATCAACAGCGATTGTACCCAAAGGCAGTGATGAATTTGAAATGACCGGGGATCTGACCATTCGCGGGGTGAAAAAAAGTGTAACCCTGAAGGTAGAGCTGGGCGGTATTGGTCCCAATGCCTATGGTCAGACCGTAGCGGGTTTTGAGCTGAACGGAAAGATCAACCGTAAGGATTTTGGACTGAGCTGGAGTGCGATGACCGAAACAGGAGGTGTTGTGGTAGGTGACGACGTAAAACTACACATCAATGCAGAACTGGTGAAGGAGGCATAACACCTGGTCAAAATAAGATCTCAAAAGGCGGTTCTGAATGAGACCGTCTTTTTTATGCGCTCAATTCTGTTCCCGCCCACTGGCCGATGATCTTCCGCATTCCATTTGAAGGGGCCCGGCCAGGCATCAACTGCAAACTTCAGTTCGCGGTATAGGCAATATCAGGCATCGGGGCGCAATGGCGGGACCATCGTGAGCGCTACATAAAATATATGGTCGATGATGCAGCTTTGTGCCCCGGCATTCTTGTGGCGATAGCGATCTGATTAATACTTTGCTGCCTTGCTCGGAATGGATGTTTTAATGAATGCCCGGATCTGCTCCGTGCTCGTTTTCAGATCCTCCTTTCGCAGGTACATCATATGCCCGCCGCGGAACCCGGCCCACTGGATCCGGTCCTTTAACTTACCGGAAGGATCCATCTGCCAGAGATTGTATTTGGCGTTAAAATAATCGCAGGCGCCATCATAATAACCGGATTGCACCAGCAGATGAAGATAGGGATTGATGGACATCGCGCTGCGCAGGTTTTCACCGGTATGGTCATTGTTGTTATCCCAGGGATGCACCGGGCCAAATACATTATACGGGTAGTCCGTCTTATAATTCAGCTCATTCCGCAGGTACATATTGATCGGTGGTGTAAAAGCGTGCAGCCATGCCGTCAGCTCGGCATTAAAGTCCGGCCGCTCGCCACCGTCGCGCTTATCGATCCCCTTGTAACGCGAGTCCAGACGGCCAATGGTAAACCCCTCCTTACGCAGCAGCTCCTTCCAGAACAGGTTTGGCGAAACGTCCAGGTTGTTTTGCAGGATCACCTGTTGCGACAATCCCGAGTATGCGGCCATTTTCTCCGCAATCGTGTTCCTTGTGGCATCATCCAGCAGGCTTCCTTTATTGATGGCCGGCAGCAGCTGGTTCATGGTAAACGCTTCCACCTCCGGTAAAAACGCTTCCAGGTCTTTTTGCTGCAGGTCCGCTCCCAGTTTTTTATGATACCAGGCCGTAGCGGCAAAATACGGCAGGCGCAGGGCGGCATCTGTTGCCGTTCCCCTTTCTATACCCAGGCCGGTGGGTGATACCAGTATGACCCCGTTGAGGTACATCCAGTGTGCCTGCTGCAGCTCCAGCGCCAGACCGGAAACCCGGGTGGTACCGTAGCTTTCACCGATCAGGTACTTTGGAGAACCCCAGCGATCGAACCTTGTTACAAAAGTATTGATCCAGTCTGCCAGGTATTTAATATCTGCATTGACCCCAAAGAACTTGGTCCTGGGAACGTCCTTGCCCACGATCCGGGAGTACCCGGTATTCACAGGATCTACATAAACGATATCAGCTACATCAAGGATCGAATGATGGTTTTCCTTATACCCGTAAGGTTGTACCGGGTAGCCCTCGTCGTCTATATTCAGCAACACCGGCCCGGTATAGCCGATATGCATCCATACAGAAGCGGAACCGGGCCCGCCGTTAAAAGAGATCACCAGCGGGCGGGCTGTTTTGTTTACATCCGTACGTTCATAGTAGGTATAAAACAAACCGGCAATGGCCTTTCCATCCTCATCCCAAACCGGCAGCGTTCCGGCAATCGCTTTATACGGCACTTTCTGCCCATTGATGGTCACCGTATGGTGGGTGGTCACCGCGGCGTCCGGATCAAAGCTCAGGTCGGGTGAGGCAGGCTTTTTTTCAGCTGCCGGTTTTTCCTGTTTGGCAGGTTCCGCTTTGGATTTGGATGTTTGAGCGTATATACCGGTAAAACACAGGAGGACAGTGCAGCAACAGATAAATTTATTCATATCGTCTTTTTATTAAACCAACCGGAAGGATCAAACCTACCGATTTTTTTCAAAGGAATGGCTGCCATTGGTACCGGCGGAAAAAGGAACAGCCTGCTTTGTTGAAGCCCCTCGGCCTTTCCCGTGTTTGCAACCCGGTCCGCCTCCGGATTAAAGCAGCCGGCGGAGGAAAAAGGGCAGCCCGTGAAAATGGTCCACATGGTCCGGAGCGGAATTCCCCGCAAACCCCAGCACCTGGAAATTTCCCTGGCCGGCTTCACTGATCTGCTGCATGCCCACCGGTCCCTTTTTTAAAACAGGCCGCGCTTTCAGCCCCAATTGCCGCAGCAGGTAGCCGGCCGTTTCGGTTGTACTTACAAAGGTTCCCGGAAAGATCTCCGAATGGGTGAACAGCATTCGCCTGCCGGTGGCCGGTTCAGCTGCCAGCCGGGCAAAGGCCAGGAAAGGCGCCAGGCTCACCGTGTCGATAAGCCCGCCCTGCGCCAGCACTTTCCGCTCCGGTATATAGCTGGCGTGCAAACCATCCAGCAGCAAAACCGTATTGACCACTTTAAAATCTGCGGAGTCCGACAGGATGCTTCTGATAGCGCCATAGCCTGCACTGAACCCGCTTAAAATGATCCGGCGCTGCTGCATCCCGTTTCCCAGATGTTCCCGGACGGAGTTCCATACTGCCGTTACCAGCCGTTTAAAAACGGTATCATTCTGAAAAGGCCTGGAATAGGCTGCCGACCCCGAACCCAGGTTTACGGATACAGCAATAAGGTTTGTTTTACTGTTTTCCGCCGCTGATGCGGTTACATAACTGACTCCGTGAAAATGAATGAGCAGATCTGCCCACCTGGCTTTTTTTAGCCGTTCCGGAATATAGACCTCTACCGGTTTGGTCAGTAAGCTGTCCAGCGTATAAGCAATGCCCCTGTGTTCATCAAATGAGATCCGTTCATGCAAACGCACGGTCTCCTGCATGGGCGAAGGGTATTGATCAGGCACCTTTACCTGTTGTGCGTCCGCAGTCCCCAAAAAAAACAGCAGCACCAGTACCCAAAAAGGTCTCCGCAGTACCCCTTGCGTTAATGACAAAGGCTCACAAGAGGCCGTTGGTACACGATCATCTCCTATGAGCCCTGTATATACCATCGTAATTATTTTAATACTCCCAGTTCTTTTCCCACTTTTGTAAAGGCCGCGATCGCCTGATCCAGGTGCGCCTGTTCGTGACCGGCACTGAGCTGTACCCGTATGCGTGCCTGGCCCTTTGGTACCACGGGGAAGAAGAACCCGATCACATAAATACCTTCATCCAGGAGCTTCGAAGCAAAGTCCGCCGCCAGCACTGCATCATACAACATAATGGGTACAATAGGGTGGTCGCCCGGTTTAATATCAAATCCGGCTGCGCTCATCTTTTCCCGGAAATATTGGGTATTGTACTCCAGCTTGTCGCGCAGCTGTGTAGATGAAGAGAGCATATCCAGCACGGCAATGGAGCCGCCTACAATGGAAGGTGCCAGGGTATTGCTGAATAAATAAGGTCTTGATTTCTGACGCAGCATATCGATGATCTCTTTCCGCCCGGAGGTGAACCCGCCGGAAGCGCCGCCCAGTGCCTTTCCCAGCGTTCCGGTAATGATGTCGATCCTGCCCATTACGCCCCGGTACTCATGCGTGCCGCGACCGGTCTTGCCCAGGAACCCGGAGGAATGGCATTCATCGATCATGATCACCGCATCATATTTTTCCGCCAGCTCCACGATCTTATCCAGCTGGGCAATGGTGCCGTCCATGCTGAACGAACCATCGGTAACAATGATCCGGCTGCGGGCACCAGCGGCTTCTTTCAGTTTTGCTTCCAGGTCCGCCATATTATTGTGCTCGTACCGGTAGCGTTGCGCTTTGCAAAGACGCACGCCGTCGATGATGCTTGCATGGTTCAGCGCATCGGAGATAATGGCATCCTCGTCGTTAAACAGCGGTTCAAACACGCCGCCGTTGGCATCAAAGGCCGCTGCATATAAGATCGTATCTTCTGTTCCAAGGAACGCTGATATCTTTTGCTCCAGCTCTTTATGAATATCCTGCGTACCACAAATAAAGCGTACGCTGCTCATTCCGTACCCGCGGGCATCAATGGTCGCATGCGCGGCTTTGATCACTTCCGGATGGGAAGACAGGCCCAGGTAATTGTTTGCGCAAAAATTGATCACGGTTCTGCCATTCACCTGTATTTCTGCTCCCTGGGCGCTTTCGATGATGCGCTCGGTCTTATACAGGCCGGAAGCCTTTATTTCATCTACTTCTGCACCGATCCGTTTTGTAAAGTTTTCGTTCATATGAAAATAATTTAACTGCGCCGCAAGATCACAGGGCACGCCGCAAAGGTGTAAAAAAAAGCCATACAAAAACGTGTTTTCCCGGCTTTGTTCAATCGGTTGAACCAAACAATTGAAAATATTTGTACCGGAATTGTATTTAGCCTATTTTTATGTTCTACAGCAATAACCATTGTTGACCACCCATGAAAAAGGAAACGGTTCTAACGCTTTTTTGCATACTGCTGACTGCTGCTTTGTATGCCCAGCAGGGCCGGGCCTCTCTTTTTAAAGACCCGGTCTACCTCCCCGACGAGTTCTATGCAAGATTTAACAATGATTTGCCCATTTACAACGGACGCCTGTACCAGGGATACCTGCCCACCATAACCGGCACACCGTTCCTGGGTGAAGATCAATGGACGGAGGGTACATTGTATTTTGACAGTACCTGGTACAAGAACGTCCGGCTAAAGTATGATGCGGTTGCCGGCGAGCTATTGATCGAAAACGCCAATAAAATGCCCGTTATCCTTCCTGGCAACCTGTTGGATGCGTTTACCATTGACAAGGGAAAATTTATAAAACTGGGGCCCGCTGACAGCAAAGCGCTGCCTGCCGGTTTTTATGAGATCCTTGATGAAGGGCGGCTTACCCCGTTGGTATTGCGAAAGAAATTCATCAAGGAAACCGTTGGTCAATCGAAGGTAGAGCGGGAATTTGCCTGGAGCAACCGGTTCTATCTGTATAAGGAGGGGGCGTTTTACCCCGTATCTTCAAAAAAACATTTATATGCACTTTTGAAAGAGAAAAAAGCAGCCATTCATAAAGCGCTGAAAAGAAAACAGATCAGGTTCAGAAAAGAGCCTGAGGCCGCCATCCGGCTGGCCGCTCAACTTTATAACCAGGACTAATGTTAAAAAGGATTTTCATATTCTTCCTTTTCCCCAACCTGTGCTCCGTTTCCACTATGGCACAAACGGCAATACCGCCGGTGGATGCCACACGGGACAGTATCCCTCTGAAGGCCTGTTTTTTGCAACTGGAGCAACAGTCCGGATATTTTTTTTACTACGACAGGAAGCAGATCGATTCTTTAATGATCCCGGCTCCATCCGGAAACGGCCCTTTAGCTGCGCAGCTGCAAAATGCCCTGAACGGGACCGCTTTGACCTATGCCATTGACGATGGGGGGAAAAAAGTATATATCACCGGCAATTTAAAGATTCAGCTCGCGCTGCCTGCGGGTATATACTACCGTTCCGGCGGGGCAGCTCCAATGCCAAAGACGGTGCCATCAACCGATTATGGATTGAACGATAAAGACCGGCGGCATATTAAGGCGGAGGAAAAAGTCTATGAGATCGGGAACCGGAATGGCCCGCGTCATCCTCAGGTGCTGCTGACCGGGAACATAAAAAGCGCACGTACGGGAGAGCCCTTCCCCAATGCTTCTGTGGCGGTTGACAATGCCTATTTTTCAAATTCTGATGCCTATGGGAATTACGCGCTCAGCATCCCGCCCGGGAAACACGTGCTCAATATTATGGGGCTGGGCATCCGGGAAACCAACCTGAACCTGGTGGTGCATACCGACGGGCGCATGGATGTTGCCGTGCAGGAACAGGTGCCTACGTTAAAAGAAGTGATCGTTTCCTCCACGCAAACAAGGAATATACGGAATGTGCAGATGGGGGTATCACGCCTGAGCATCCAGGAGATCAAACGCATTCCGACGGTTTTTGGCGAGGCTGACATCCTGCGGGCGGTAACCACCTTACCGGGTGTAAAAACAGTTGGAGAAGCCAGCACCGGTTTTAACGTAAGGGGGGGCTCGACGGATCAGAATCTTATTCTTTTCAATGATGCCACCATTTATAATCCTGCGCATTTTTTTGGCATGTTTGCCGCCTTTAACCCGGATATTGTAAAAGATGTTGAACTCTACAAAAGCTCTGTGCCGGCAAAATACGGAGGCCGCCTGGCATCTGTACTGGATGTGAACAGCCGGGAGGGAAATAAGAAACAGCTCACCGGATCAGCAGGGATCGGGCTGATCACCAGCCGCCTTCAGCTGGAAGGGCCCATTGTAAAAGACAAAACCTCCTTTATTTTTGGCGGACGTACCACCTATGCCAACTGGCTGATCAATCTTTTGCCGGAGGAATATGACCAAAGCCGGGCTTCCTTCCAGGATCTTAACCTTGGCGTCAGCCACCGGTTCGATTCCAGCAGCAGTATTTACATGAACGCTTATTATAGCAATGACCGGTTTAATCTGAATAGTGATACCACCTATCGCTATACCAACCGGAACCTGTCGCTGAAATGGAAAAAGAATTTTACACGTCGCTTACAGGCGGAATTTATCGGCGGCTATGATTATTACCGTTATAATATCGGCGCTGATTCCAATGTCATCAACGGGTTTAAACTGTTCTTTGATATACGGCAGCTTTACGGCAAGCTGAACTTTGTTTATTTCATGAACCAAAAGCATTCGTTTGATTTTGGGGTCAGTTCCCTTTCTTACCTGCTGCAGCCGGGCACTTTTGAACCCGCCAGCGACCAGTCGCTGGTAAGGGCCGATACAGTAAGTGCAGAGCGGGCACTCGAAAACGCCGCATATATAACGCATCGCTTCAACGCCACGGGTAAGCTTTCTTTCAGTACCGGTCTCCGCTATTCGTTTTATTCCTATTTGGGCCCGCAGGATGTAAGCCATTACCGGGAAGGGCAGCCCCTTACCGATGATACCCGCACCGGTATCACACATTACAACAAAGGAAAGGTGATCAATAATTACCAGGGACCGGAGATCCGTTTCTCTATGCGTTATGCCTTTACTCCCACCTTCTCCGTAAAGGCAGGATACAATTCATTAAGACAATATATTCATTTGCTGTCGAACACCACGATCATCTCGCCGACCGATATCTGGAAACTAAGCGATCCCAATATCAGGCCTCAGACCGGCGACCAGGTTTCCCTTGGCTTTTATAAGAACCTGAAGTCAAATACCATCGAAACATCGGTTGAGGTCTATTATAAGAACATTAAAAACTACCTGGATTACAAGCCCGGTGCAACCCTGCTGCTCAATCATCATATCGAAACGGATGTGATCAGTACTAAAGGTAAGGCCTACGGTCTTGAGTTCCTGATCAAAAAGCCGGTGGGCAAGCTGAATGGCTGGATCGGCTATACATATTCCCGCATCCTGCTGCGGTCTACCGATCAAAGCCTTGGTTCGATGGTCAACAACGGAGCCGATTATCCTGCCAATTATGACAAACCCCATGACATAACCATTGTCGGCAATTTCAGGATCAACCACCGGTTCAGCCTGTCGCTTAACTCCACGTACAGCACTGGAAGGCCGATCACCTACCCGATAGGCCGCTTCTACTACCAGGGTTCAGAAAGAATGCTGTATTCCGAGCGGAACCAATACCGAATCCCCGATTATTACCGGACGGACTTTTCGATGAATATTGACGGGAACCATAAAGTGCACCAGAAGACCCATAATTCCTGGACGATCGGTGTGTACAACCTTTTGGGAAGACGAAATCCGTATTCGGTATATTTTATCTCTGAAAAAGGTGCTGTGAACGGATACAAACTATCCATTTTCGGAAGCGCCATACCATTTATCAATTATAATATCCGATTTTAAAATGAAACAGGGATACTATTTTCAGATACTGGTCATCATCGTTCTCTGCATGGCATGCAAGGACCGGTACTACCCGGAGATCGACGCCCCGGGAACCGGCTACCTGGTTGTGGAAGGGACCCTGAACGCCGGTAGCGTTGCAACAAACCTGGTCCTGTCAAGGACCACGCCGGTTAACGGCATCAGGGAAGCGAGCCCCGAGCTTCATGCAAGCGTTTCCGTTGAAGGCAGCGACAACTCTGTAAAGCAATTGCCCATGAGCACACCGGGCAATTATGAAAATACCCTCGGGTTGTCTTCAAACAATCGTTACCGTATACGGATCAGAACCGCCAATGGAAAGGAATATCTCTCCGATTTTGTATCCGTAAAAATGACCCCGGAAATCGATAGCATCGGCTGGAAGCAGAGCGAAAAAGGTATTCAATTATATGTGAATACGCATGATGCAACCAACAGTACGATCTATTACCGGTGGGATTTTGATGAAACCTGGGAGATCAACAGCTTTTTCAGATCCACGCTGATCTACGATCCTGAATCTCCCGACGCAGATCCGGCCGGGGTCAGGGTCCGGAGATTTCCGGAGGAAGACATTTACTATTGCTGGAAATATGGCCGGTCCAATAGCATCTATATCGCCAACTCCGCAAAACTCACCTCGGATGTCATTTTTCAGCAGCCGCTGAACCTGATACCGGCCGGCGACGAACGTCTTTCTGTAAAATACAGCATCCTGCTGCGCCAATATGCCATGGACAAAGCCGCCTATGAATTCTATGACCTCATGAAAAAGAATACGGAGTCTATCGGCGATATTTTTGGCCCCTTACCTTCCGAGTTAAGGGGCAATATCCATTGTACCAGTGATCCAAAGGAGCCTGTTATCGGGTATATTTCGGCAACGGCGCCCGCACAGAAACGGATATTTATAAACCGCCCCGCCGGATGGGCCTTCGGACAATACTGCGAATTGCAATTTGTACTCCAAAACAAGGACAGCACCCGTGTGGCGTTCGGCCCAGGCAACATTATCCCCGTAGACTATACGATACGGGAACCCCGCACAGAGGGATATGCGGCTGGTTTTTCAAGCTGTACAGATTGCAGAACAAGAGGCGGAAAGGTTCAAAAACCATCTTACTGGCCCTGATAATTTTGAGCAAATATGTTTATGATCCTTCATTCTTTTCTTCGTTGTTGCCGGCTGTTGATGGTCCTCATCGGTCTGTACACACACATGGCGGCTATGGCGCAGCTGCAGGATTCCATAAAAGAACCGGTACACGAAACCATTTTTGTTCACAGCGACAAGGAGGCCTACCTGGCCGGCGAGCTCCTCTGGTTTAAAACGTATCTTCTGAATGCAGGCACGCATGTTTTGGCGCACTACAATAGTATCCTTTATATCGAACTCATAAATGATAAAGGACGATCGGTGATCCAATCCAAGATACAGGCCAACCGGGGCACGGGAAAGGGCAGTTTTTACCTTCCCGTTCATCTTGCCACGGGCGCTTATACCCTTGTTGCCTATACCAGCCGGATGAAGCAAGGCAACGAAAACGCCCTCTTTAGAAAAAGGATCCTTGTTACCAATACGGTTGCGGCAGCCGTCCGTCCGGCCCGTACTGTGCAGCCGGCGGCCATTATCCGGTTCTTTCCCGAAGGGGGGACCCTGGTTGAAGGGATCCCCTCGAAATTAGGCGTGCAGGTACTGGACCCCAAAACCACAAAAGGACTGCCAGCCACCGGATACGTTATCGAAAACGGCACGGATACCGTTGCCCGTTTTGAGCTCCTGAAATTTGGGCTGGGCCAGTTTACCTATACACCGCTGCCCGGCAGGAAATATACCGCGGCAGTAATGATACCGGGGAAAGATCTTCTAAAAGCAACGCTGCCCGTGCCCCGGACCAGCGGTGCTGTTTTAAACATAAGCGATAACGGAAACGGCACCTATCTGGTCAAAATAACGATCCACAACACAGATCCGCAACGGATGACGCTGGTGGCGCACAACGAACAAAAGAACCGGTTTGCCACCACCGTGGATCTGCAAACCCGTAATGCGATCGAGATCCGGGTAAGTAAAGCCAGGCTCGGAACCGGTGTGATCTGCTTTACACTGTTCGATCAAGACCGCCGGCCTGTAAATGAACGCCTGGTCTTCATTCCCGCCAAACAGCCTTCAACAGTGGTAGCCATTAGTACCGGTAAACAGGAACTGGCGATAAGGGACCATGCTGCCATAAAGCTGGTACCCGCGTTGGATGGAGACAGTCTTGAAACCATACAGGGCTCCCTTTCGGTTTACGCAATGGATCGGCATACAGAAGCATCGGATATCCGCACGTATCTCCAGCTCACTGCCAGCCTTTCAGGAACTATTGAATCCCCGGAATTTTATCTTACGCCCGGGGCAACTCACGGAGACTACATAGAGAACCTGATGCTTGTAAACGGATGGCGGCATTTTGATACCGGTAAACCATTGTTTGACCCCTCATTAAAATACCTGCCCGAGTATGATGGGCATATTGTTGCCGCAAGGGTTTTGAATAACTGGAACCAACAACCTGCCCCGGGAGTTTCCTGCCTGCTAACGGCTCCATCCATTCCCTTTGGCCTTTACAACGGCACCAGCGACTCTTCGGGCATTGTCCGCTTCAATGTTAAAAAATACTATGGCCCGGGGGATATATTTATCAAGCCAACCCCTTCCGCTAACTCCACCGATAGCTATACTACTGCAATTATTTCGCCGTTCATCGACAGTGCAAACCGTTCCTTTACCCAGCCGCTCTATTTTCCTGATCCTGCGGACAGCGCGTACCTGTTAAAACGCAGCATTGCCATGCAAACGGTCAATATCTATTATAAAGACCGGATCAATAGCTATACAACGCCAGCAGCAAAGGATACCCTGCCTTTTTATGGTAAGCCCGAGATCAGTTACCTCCTGGACAACTACAAACGGTTTTCAACCATGGAGGAGGTATTGCGCGAATATGTACGGCCGATAAATGTGGTGATGCGCGACCGGAAGCTCCATATGACGATCTATGATGAAAAATACCAGAATGTATACCGGTATGCGGTGCTGGTATTGCTGGATGGTGTGCCCCTGGCCGATTATAACAGCATCTTTAATTATAACCCGTACAAGGTAAAAAGGCTGGATGTGGTGCCCCGCAGGTATCTCATCGGCTCTTCCCTGTATTCCGGCATTGTAAGTTTCCAGACCTATACATCTGCATTTGACGGGTTTGAGCTCGACCCCTCTGCTGTTGCCATCGATTACGAAGGGTTGCAGCTGCAGCGGATCTTCTACGCACCGGTTTATGCAGATGGGAATAAAGGCGATCTGCGGATCCCCGACAACCGTACCACCTTGCTTTGGAAGCCGGATATCGAACTCAACAGCCGGCAGCCGTTGAGCCTGGACTGCTTTACATCCGACTTCAGGGGCGATTATAAAATTGTATTACAGGGTATTTCCAGCAAAGGGACCCCTGTTTTTTCAGAGGCTACGTTTACGGTAAAGTAGTCCGGGGAAAACTAAAATAGTGCATATCCCATGCAAAACGAAGAAAGGGCTTTCTTTCGGATCAGAAGGCTTCCGCACCTAAGCGGGATCTCCTTTTTCATTTCAAATTCTTCATTGGATATTTTAAGTTTAAAAGAGCCCTTTCTTTCTCCTGCCGCCCAGCCCAATCGCACCCAGCAGCGACCGTACGATGGTGTTGCCCGCCGTACGCGCGATGCTTTTAACGATCGGGTTGTCGAAGAAGCCTTTTTCCGCAGCTCCGCGCTTTGTTGTTTTTTCTTCTGCCTGTTGCGCCGTTCTTTCGGCAGCGTCGTTCAGTTTTTGCGCCAGTATTTCGTAGGCGCTTTCGCTGTCGATCACCTCGTTATAATGCGCCGCGATCTTCGATTGGGCGGTAATGCTGTTGATCTCCGCATCCGTTAAAACATCCATCCGGCTTTGCGGTGCCCGCAGCATACAGTGTACCAGCGGGGTAGGGATCCCTTTTTCATTCAGCATGGTCACCAGGGCCTCTCCGATACCCACTTGCGTCAGCAATTCATCTGTCTTATAAAAATCGCTCAGCGGGTAGTTCTCTGCTGTTTGCCGGATCACCTTACGATCGGCCGCTGTAAAGGCCCTCAGGGCGTGCTGCACTTTTAATCCCAGCTGCGCCAGTATGGGAGCCGGCACATCCATCGGGTTCTGTGTACAGAAAAATACGCCCACTCCTTTGGATCGGATCAGCTTTACGATGGTCTCCAATTGGTCCAGCAACGCTGTGCTGGCCTCATTAAAGATCAGGTGCGCCTCATCAATAAACAGCACCAGCTTGGGTTTCTCCAGGTCTCCCGCCTCCGGAAGGCTTGCGTACAATTCTGCCAGCAGTTGCAGCATAAAGGTAGAAAACAGCTTGGGGCGGTCCTGCAGGTCGGTAACGCGTACGATCGAAACCATGCCGCGCCCGTCGCTGTTGATGCGCATCAGGTCTTCCACATCAAAACTGCGCTCGCCAAAAAAGAGATCGGCACCCTGCTGCTGCAATTCGATCACCTTCCGCAGAATGGTTCCGGTAGAGGAGGTGGATATCTTTCCATAGTTTTTTTCAAGCTCCGCTTTTCCTTCATCACTCACGTATTGCAGTACCTTGATAAAATCCTTCAGATCTACCAGGGGTAATTTATTATCATCACAATATTTAAAAATAAGGGCCACAAATCCTCCCTGTGTATCATTCAGGTTCAGGATCTTTGAGAACAGCACCGGGCCAAATTCGCTTACGGTAGCTCTCAGGCGGGTCCCTTTTTCTTCGCTCAATGTCAGGAACTCGATGGGATAGGCCTCCGGCTTAAATTCGATCCCAAGCTTCTGGCAACGCTCCGCAATTTTATCATTGGTTGCGCCTGCAGCACCAATCCCGCTCAGGTCTCCTTTTATGTCCATCAACAACACCGGGATGCTTGCATCGCTCAGTCCTTCCGACAATACCTGCAGGGTCTTGGTCTTTCCCGTACCTGTGGCGCCCGCGATCAAACCGTGGCGGTTCAGCGTTTTAAAAGGCAGGTTTACATCTGCATCCGGTACTACTTCCCCGTTGAGGAGCGCCCGGCCTATCTTATAACTTTCTCCTTTAAAAGTGTAGCCATCCTTTACGGCCTGTAAAAATTGTGCTGTATCTGCCATAATTTAATATTTGGTGTTGCAATATTCCCAAAGTTTATTGAAAAAAATAAAAACCCTGGCAACCATAAACTGTTCCTGTTGCCCGCACAAGGTAGTTACCGGATACAAAATACGTAGAAATACGGTAAAAAAAACAGGGAATCTGCGCTGGTGGCAATCCAGCCATCCGGATAATTTTGGGTGATTCAATCTTAAAAACTAAAACCCCCGTATTATGAAATCAACATTACTGTTCGCCATCGTTGCCCTGTGCATCATTGCCGCATGCAAGAAGAAAAAAGAAGATGCGCCGCCGGCACCCACCGTTGTAGGTTATTGGGAAGGAATGTATGGTTATGGAAGTGCCGTACCGGACAAGACATTTAACTTCCTGTTCCGTTCAAACGGAACGGTAAGGGTTTATGCGGACGATGCGGACACTGCTGCTGCCGGAAAAGCAGAGGGCACTTATATTGTAGCGGGTAACACGGTTAAAACCACCTATACCTATCCACCGGCCACTTCTTATTCTACACAGGCGGTCGTTGACGCCGGTTTCACCACGATGGACGGAACCTGGGGAGATGGCGCCGATGTAAGTGGCGAAGGAACCTTTCGTATTTTCAAAAAATAGGCCGCCGGAGATCGATTCCTGTATCATTAAAGGAAAAACATCCCGGCTGTGCCGGATAAATGATCGTTATCCCGGTACGCGCACTGAAATCACCGGTCTTGCTCCATCAGGGGGGCTGTCTTCTATGTTTGCTGAAACATATGCCGGGCAGCCTCCTTTGTTTATTTTTCCGGTCATCGCCGTTCCTGCGCGTTTCTGCATTGCAGCAGGGCAGCTGCTTTTTAACAAAAAATTCGTTTCCATTTGTTAGTGTATTAAAAAGCATTAACTTTATTTGCCATCTAATAACTCAAACACAGCAACATGGAAACAAAAAAACCGAGGATATTATTGTGCGAAGATGATCCTAACCTTGGCAATGTATTGAAAAATTACCTGGAACTGAATGATTACGACGTTACCCTGGAGCGGGATGGCCGTTTAGGTCTGGCTGCGTTTCAGCGTGAAAAATTTGACCTCTGCCTGCTGGATGTGATGATGCCGCATATGGACGGCTTTACCCTGGCAGAAGAAGTGCGCAATGTGGACCCGGACATTCCCCTGTTCTTCCTGAGCGCCAAGACCATGAAGGAAGACATCATCCAGGGATATAAGCTGGGAGCCGATGATTACATCACCAAACCTTTTGACAGTGAGGTATTGCTTTTAAAGATCCGTGCCATCCTTAAAAGAAATGAGGAGCTGAATAAAGAAACAGAGAACAAGGAATACCAGCTGGCCAGCTATCATTTTAATCCCAAATTGCGCCAGCTCATTCACAACGACAATACACAAACGCTTTCTCCAAAAGAGAACGAATTACTGAAAATGCTGGCAGAGCATTTGAATGACCTCCTGCCCCGTGAACAGGCGCTCAAAAAGATCTGGGGCAGCGATACCTATTTCAACGGGAGAAGTATGGATGTGTACATTGCCAAATTGCGCAAGTACCTGAAGGACGATGAAAAAATTGAGATCGTGAACATTCATGGGAATGGATTCCGGCTGGTAGTGCAGGATTAAATTTTTTCCGGATATCAATAAGAAACCCGCGCCGGGATACCGGCGCGGGTTTCTTATTTGCCGGGTTCCGTATACCCGCTGTAGCACGGGTTATGAAACCTCTTTGATTTCTTAACTTTTCAATGTTTTTTAAAGGTCCAGCTCCAGGTTCGGAGTGCGGTTTCCCGGTTTTTTGCCTAAATGCTCATAGGCTTTATGTGTTACCTCGCGTCCGCGGGGCGTGCGCTGCAAAAACCCTTCCTGTATCAAAAAAGGCTCATACACCTCTTCGATGGTTCCCGGCTCTTCTCCCACGGCTGTGGCGATGGTGGTGATACCCACCGGTCCGCCTTTAAATTTTTCGATGATGGCCAGCAGGATCCGGTTGTCCATTTCATCCAACCCGTATTCATCCACATTCAGCGCCTTCAGGGCATGCCTGGTAATACCCGTATCAATGATCCCATCGTTCAGCACCTGGGCAAAGTCCCGCACCCTTCTTAAAAGGCCGTTGGCGATCCTGGGGGTGGCCCGGCTTCTGCCGGCGATTTCTGCCGCCGCATCTTTCGCAATGGTCACCCCCAGTATCTCGGCCGAGCGTAAAATGATCTTTTGGAGCGTATCTGTATTATAATATTCCAGGCGGGACTTTATGGCAAACCGCGACAGCAGCGGGGCCGTCAGCAGCCCGCTCCGCGTGGTAGCGCCCACCAGCGTAAACGGGTTCAGGGAAAGCTGGATGCTCCGGGCATTGGGTCCGCTGTCCAGCAGGATATCCAGCCGGTAATCTTCCATCGCCGCATATAAGTATTCTTCCACCACCGTGCTCAACCGGTGAATTTCGTCGATGAACAATACATCATTGGGTTCCAGTGAGGTCAGCAATCCGGCCAGATCGCCCGGCTTTTCGATCACCGGCCCGCTGGTCTCTTTTATGTTCACACCCAGTTCATTAGCTACGATCCTGGACAGGGTGGTCTTCCCCAGTCCCGGGGGGCCATGAAAAAGGATATGGTCCAGCGCTTCTCCTCTCATTTTTGCAGCCCTGATAAAAATGACCAGGTTCTCCACCAGCTGCGGCTGGCCGGCAAAATCCCTGATCTGGCCCGGGCGGATGGTGTTCTCAAAATCGCTCTCCACAGCGTTCATGCCCTGCTTTTCTTTGTTTAAATTGGGGTTGCTCATTGTTGCCCAAAGATATTATAAATAAAAATGAGGCGGCGCCCGGTAGCTAAATTTGGCCCGGTCTGTTTCGTTTTTTGTATTTTGCCCGTCTATAGTAAAAAAAGCAGTATGCGATCCCTTTTTTATTTGTCTTTTGTGCTTTTATTGTTGGTGCAATGTAAAAAGAGTAGTGAGAGGGGCCCCTCCGGGGCTATGGGCGCTGCCGATAATTACTGTGCAAACTGCGCCTCGGTACGTTTTTATATTACGCTCACCAATAAAAATACAGGAGGCAATTACCTGTTGGAGAATAAGGTCGCCGTTACAGATATCGAGGTCCGGAACGCTTTGAACCAGCTGATCAGCAGTTCCAATATCTCGGTAGCATTCCCGGACGATCTGAAGGGTGCTATTATTTTTCCAATGCCGGACCGGTCCCGTTTTTTTCTAAAGGTTAAGCCCAATATTCTGCTTGAAGTTTCCTATTCCTCAAAGCTGGGCAATACCGGAAAGTATGAGATCAGTGATGTAAAAGTAAAGGACCATGGTGCTTCCTCTCAAAAAGTCAGCGACGGATATCTCTTGAGTATAACGATTTAACCTGCCGTATACCGGTTGTATCCGTAATGGATCCATTCCATTATCCTGAACGGCTATCATCCTGACAGCTACCGGGGGGCACTATACGGGAAGTACCGGCCTGAATTATAATTCAATTTTGTATTATTTCCGGGAGATATTGATGACATTTACGACTGTTGACCGCAGCTCACCGTTGCGGCGGTAAATGATCTTCACTTTACCGTAGGTGGATTGAAGGGCCTGTTTCAGGTCATCCAGCTGTAACCCAAACTTGTTGTTGACGGCGAGGATCTCGTCTCCGTCCTTCAGCCCGGCCTTCTCCGCCGGGGAGCCGGCCGGTATCTTTCCGGTAATGGCCATGCCGTTGATCAGGTACAGCTCAATGCCCGAGTAGGCATAATCGAAGGGCGCAGTAAAGAAACGATTGGGTGTCAGGTGGATCTGTTGCTTCCCATAGTTAATGATGACATTGAACCTTCTGAAAATTTCATTCCCGATCAGTCCTCCCAGCGAAGGATAGGAGGTTACATTGTAGTCATCATCAAAGATATTGATCGGCACATTCCGGAACTTGTAGGGGCCAATGCGCAATGATTTCATCACGGTAAGACGCATATCCACCCGGCCGCCCAGGCCTTCCCCTTGCTTTAAATAGGTTTTCCGCTTTGATTTTAAAAAGGCGCTGTCGTTCATAAAATCATCTGAAAATAAAACAGTAAGCCCGGCGCCCAGGTCAAATAAATAATTGAACTCTCTTTTTCTGTTATCGGCGATCGTTGACTTTGAGTACGGCAACATCCGTATATACGGCCGCATCATATAGCCGCCCCTGGGGTATTTTATGGAACCCCTTGAAAAAAAGCCGATCTCCTGCTTTTCATAGTTGATCTTCAGGATATACCGTTTCAGAACAGAATAGCCGACGATCCCGTCAATTTTTTGTCCGTACAGCGCGGTCAGCACATCGTAATCGACGACATGAAAATTCAGGCTGTCTATTTCATAGCCCGCCAGGTGCAGGCTCCGGTTCTTTAAAAAGCTTACTTTTCTTACGCCTCCGATACCTCGGATGATCCGTTCGGGCGCACCGGGCTTCAGCTGCAGGTTTTTTACGGTGGTGGAGTCCAGTGAGATGCCGCCGCTTCCGGTATCCAGGATAAAGTTGAGCGAGTCTTTAAAATCATCGAGCAGCGCCTTAAACACGATCACCCCGCCGGTGAATTGTACAAAAGGAATGGTGAACAGGTGCTTACTGGGCGGGTCAATAAACTCCTCCTGCGCCCCTGCCTGGAAGAAGCAGCACACACAAATGAGCATACCTGCAACGCGCAACCGTACCATTCATAAAGATTAACGAGGTTCTTAAAGTTACTAAAAAATCAATCACGAAGCTGCCAGGCAGGACTGCTCTTTCTGAGCGCTTGAATGGCGTCGGTGGTGTGCCGGATGGTGTAGGTGATTTCTTCGTCATTGGTGAACCGTCCCAGGCTGAAACGGATGGCCGCCTTTGCCAGGGGATCCGGAAGCTGCATGGCTTTTAAAACATAGGACGGATCCAGCGAACCCGAGGTACAGGCCGACCCGGAAGAAAGCGCAATGTCTTTGTTCAGTGCGGATAGGATTTCATTACTGTTCAGGTAGGCAAAAGAGGCATTGCATACATGCGGCAACCGCTCCGCAGCCAGCCCGTTGATCAACACTTCCGGGAGTTGTAACAGTTCCGCTTCCAGCTTGTTCCGGAGTGTACGGAGACGAATTGATTCCTGCTGCATTTCCTCCCGGCAGATCGCAGCGGCCTTGCCAAAACCGACGATCCCCGGCACATTGAGCGTACCGCTCCGGATGTTCTGCTGTTGCCCGCCCCCGGTGATCTGGGCGGTCAGCCTTACCCGCGGGTGCTTCCGGCTGATGTACAGGGCGCCCATTCCCTTGGGTCCGTATAACTTATGGCTGCTGAATGCCATGAGACCCAACCCTGCATCCTTTACATTTATGGGAACCTTACCGGCCGCCTGGGTGGCATCCGAAAAGAACAGAACGCCATGTTCCCGGGCAAGGGCCCCGATCTCTTTTATGGGCATGATGACACCGGTTTCGTTATTGGCCCACATAACAGCGATGAGGATGGTGGCCGGTTTGATCGCGGCTTTGAGTGCCGGCAGGCTGATCCGGCCGTCTGGTGTGGCATCCAGGTAGGTGATCTCCATACCACTTTTTTCCAGCGCATCGCAGGTATCCAATACGGCTTTGTGCTCCGTTTTTACGGTAATGATGTGGTTACCCGTTCCGGCATACAATGCACTGATGCCTCTTAATGCCAGATTGCAGCTTTCCGTAGCCCCGGATGTAAAAACAATCTCGCCGGGCGCTGCGCCGATCAGCGCGGCCAGTTGTTCCTGTGCTTCCTCCACCGCAGCCTGGGCCTTCCATCCAAAGGAATGGTTCCGGCTGGAGGCGTTCCCGTAATGTTGGGTAAAATAGGGCAGCATCTCCGCTACTACCCGGGCATCGCAGGCTGTGGTAGCGCAGTTATCAAGATATATGGGAAGCCGGAGCATGGATCAAATAAAAAAGCGCTGCCGGGTTTCAACAGCGCCTTCACTAAATTAAGAAAAAATTATTTAGCAGGAACTTCCTCCGGCGCGATCTTGTTTTTTGCAGCAAACGCTTCCCGTTCTTTAATGAACGCATCATCGGCCAGCGTTTCTTCTTCCTGCAGTTTAATGATCAGCTCATTTACCCGGTTGTCTGCAAGGGCGGAATCTTTTACCTCTTTATAGATCTTTGCTATTTCTGCATACGGCCCGCTTACGGACCGTTTATAAAACTCGGCAAGCCGTACGGCCGCATCGCGGTAGCTGGTATTTCCGTTATAATCCGGCAGCTGTTTGAGGCCTGTTGTTGCGGAGTCTATCTGCGACGCAAATTTTCCCAGGTCGGTGGTACCCTGTTCTTCACTGCCGGTAACTTTCTGAACGGCAAACAATGTTTGCTGCATACGGGTGATGCTGGAAGTTATATACTGATCATAGTCTTCTGCCTTGGCAAATCCTTTTTTATCTGTTCCGCCACAGGCGGTAAGGCCGGCAATAAGACCGGTAAAAAGCGTTGCCATCATTAAAAAATGTTTCATCTGCATTATTTTGTGTTTTTTTTGATCTCCCGGAACGGGAGGCCCGATATAACATAGAAAAAATGTTATAAAGGACGTTCCATGTGTATGCACGTACCGGCTATATTCCTTCCTCGCTATTATTGATCCCAAGGGAACTGACAGCAAGGCTTGCCGCTATCTGGGAGGCGTCTTTTTTGTTGAAGGCTTTTCCCTGTGCTATTATTTCTCCATCAACAACTGCACCAATTGTAAATAACCGGCGGCCATTTTCCAGTTTTTCTTCGATGGTTACAAATTCCAGTGATTTTCCCAGCTTGTTGGCCCAGCCGTATAGCTTGTTTTTATGATTGATCTCCCTGGACTCCAGCTCGTCCATAAACATATGCGGGGCTATAATATAGTTGTACACCCATTTGCTGGCTTTTTTATAACCCAGGTCCAGGTAAATAGCGCCCACGAGGGCTTCCAGCGTATTCCCAAAAATATGGCTGCCTCTGAGCGTATGATCCTGTTTGTTGAAATGGGCGATCTTTTTCAGATCCATTTTCAGGGCTACTTCATTCAGCTGCTGCCGGTTTACCATTTTGCTGCGCATCTCGGTTAAAAAACCTTCTCCCTGGTAAGGATATCTTTTAAAAAGATAGTCCGCTACCAATGCACTCAGGACCGCATCGCCCAGGTACTCGAGCCGTTCGTTGTTCTCATCTACGTTTTCTCTCAGGGAGCGGTGAGTCAGCGCGGTTTTGTATAAAGAGATATTATCGGGTGCAAATCCCAATATATTTCGTAACTGCTTTTTTAAAGCGGCATCGTTTTTCTCTCTAAAAATCTCTTTTATAAAATTCACAGATGACTATGAATACTTTTTTACGATTACACAGGCGTTATGGCCGCCAAATCCAAAGGTATTGCTCAATGCGATATTTACCGGGCGTTCCTGCGCTTTGTTGAAGGTGAAGTTCAATCGCGGGTCCAGCTCAGGATCGTCCGTAAAATGGTTAATGGTAGGGGGCACCATATTGTGCACCACGCTTTTGATACAGGCAATGGCCTCTATGACCCCGGCAGCGCCCAGGCAGTGGCCTGTCATGCTCTTTGTGGAGCTGATGTTGAGCTCATACGCATGGTCGCCAAATACTTCAATGATGGCTTTTGTTTCTGCAATATCACCCAGGGGGGTAGAGGTTCCGTGTGTATTGATATAATCCACGTCAGCGGGCTGAATGCCGGCATCTTTCAACGCTTCTGTCATTACATTCTTGGCCCCCAGTCCGTCCGGATGCGGGGCTGTAATATGGTGGGCATCTGCGGTAGCGCCACCGCCGATCACTTCACAATAAATTTTAGCGCCGCGTTTTTTTGCGTGTTCCAGCTCCTCAAAGATCAATACGCCAGCGCCTTCTCCCATCACAAAGCCATCCCGGTCCTTATCATAAGGGCGGCTGGCCGTGGCGGGGTCATCATTGCGCTCGCTCATGGCCTTCATGGCATTGAACCCGCCTACTCCGGCTTCGCTGATCACGGCTTCGCTTCCTCCGGTTACAATGATATCGGCCTTGCCCAGGCGAATGAGGTTTATGGCATCGATCATTGCGTTGGTGCTGCTGGCGCAGGCGCTTACCACCGCATAGTTGGGCCCCCGGAAATTATGCCGCATGCTGATCTGCCCGGCGGCGATGTCCAGGATCATTTTCGGGATAAAGAACGGGTTAAAACGGGGAGTTCCGTCGCCTTTTGCAAAATCCACTACTTCATTCTGGAAGGTGATTAGCCCTCCGATACCGCTTCCCAGCACCACACCAATGCGGTCCGGGTTGATATTTTCCCTGGTAAGGCCGGCATCGCTTACAGCCTGGTCGCTGGCTACTAAAGCAAACTGGGTGAACCGGTCTACCTTCCGTGCTTCTTTTTTATCAAGAAACTGCGTGGGGTCAAAATTTTTTACTTCGCAGGCAAATCGTGTTCTGAATTTACTGGCATCAAATAAGGTGATGGGCGCTGCGCCCGGAACTCCATGAATCAACCCGCTCCAATATTCGTCTACTGTATTGCCCAACGGTGTTAATGCACCCATTCCGGTTACAACGATCCTTTTAAACTCCATAAATTGGTTGTCCTTATTTTTTATGATAAAACCGCCTTTGTATATGGAAGACCACAGTCAAAGGCGGTGTATTTGTTGTTTTACTTTACCAAAGCCAAGTTGGCGTGCCAATAAACTACTTGGCGTGCTCTTCCAAATAAGATACAGCCTGACCAACAGTAGTAATTGTTTCGGCTTGCTCATCCGGAATCGAAATATTGAATTCTTTTTCAAATTCCATGATCAGTTCTACGGTATCCAATGAATCGGCACCGAGATCATTTGTAAAAGAAGCTTCATTAGTTACTTCTGCTTCGTCAACGCCCAGTTTGTCAACGATGATTTTTTTAACTCTTGATGCAATGTCTGACATATCTTATTAATTTAGTTATTGGTGCAAAAATAGAGTTTTTGACCAAAATTGCGTCGGAAAGAAAAAAAAAACTAAAAATGCTCCAGAACACCTAAAAATCCTTAATTTACGATACAAATTCCAGCTTTTAGCCACCTATGATTTTTATCAAATCTTAAACCGTTTTATGGCTTTAAAAATTATAGATCATGGTTCAAAAGAATACCAGCAAATGGTAGACCTCCGCAATGAAATTTTGCGAAAACCATTAGGGCTGCTGCTGACTGAAGAAGATCTGAATGCCGATAAGAACAATATCCTGATCGGGGCTTTTGAAGATGAAAAAATGCTGGGTTGCTGTATGCTGGTAAAACAACAGGGGCAGGTGGTGCTGCTGCGGCAGATGGCGGTTATTTTTGACCTGCAGGGAAAGGGGATCGGCCGGGCATTGATGCAGTTTGCCGAAAACATTGCCCGGGATATGGGTTACCGCGAAATATCGATGCATGCCCGGAAAAACGCCGCCGGTTTCTATGAAAAAATGGGCTACCAGGAATCCAGCAATGAATTCACCAATCTTACCATCCCCCATATTGTGATGAAAAAATACATTTGACGGGAATTTGTACAATTTCTTTGCGTTCCCGCCCGGGCCGGATGCTTCTTACCGCACCGGGTTATTTTGTCCGCGTTTTATCAATCAGCAGATTCCGGAAGGTTGATGTGGCATCGCTGTCTGCAAAAGCCGATTTTGGCACCAGTAAGAACGATCGTTCGTCAAAATACAGATGAAAGAAATGAGGACTTTCGCGGTAAGAGTGCAGGGCTGTATAAGGCCAGCTTCTTTTTCCCTTGGTGTGTTCCAGGGTAAAATCCACATCGCTGAAATACATGGTAAACTGGTGCTTGAAGGTTTCCGCCTTGCGGTAAACCACTCCGGGCAGGATGAACCAGAGGCTGATCATTAGCAGCAGCCAGAGGAAGGAATTGATCAGAAAGGCTACCGGGGTGATCTTATGCAGTGCGTACAATACCAGGGAAAGGAGGGCAAATACATTTACCAGGATGATCATGATCCTGATCTCTTTCTTTGAAATAAAGTGGTAGCGCAATGCCTGGATCACCTGCTTTTTATCGTAACCAAAATGTATTGTCATGATCTGTTTTTTGGGGGTCTTGCCGGGGCTAAAGATAAGTGTTAAACAGAAAAACCGGCACGCAGGTTCACCAATCGTTTTAAAATAAAAGGCGAACCCATGTACAGGTTCGCCCTTTATCCTATTGAGATCTGATAAAATTAGCGGTTCATCATCGATTTTGCCTCAATGCTTAAGGTAGCATGGGGCACCGCACGCAGGCGGGCTTTGTCGATCAGGTGACCGGTTACCCGGCAGATGCCGTAGGTCTTGTTCTCTACGCGCATCAATGCTTTTTCCAGGTGATCGATGAACGTGATCTGGCGGCTGGCCAGCTGGCTTAATTGCTCCCGCTCCATGCTCACGCTGCCGTCTTCCATGGTCATGTAGCGGCCTTCATCCATATCGCCGCCCTCATCCCTGCGGGTAATGAGTCCCTGCAGGTATGCGAGTTCTTTTTTTGCAGCATCCAGCTTCCTCAAAATGATCTCTTTGAATTCAGTCAGGTCGCTATCGGAATACCGCACTACGGAGCTTGCTTTTACAATTGCCGGGGTATCCAGCACGCTCTTTGTAAAATCCGGCTGATATTTTACCGCACTTTTTGTAGACAATTTGGGAACCACTACTTTTTTGGGAGCTTTTGCTGCTTTTTTATCTTCTTTTGTTTCTTTCTTTGCCACGCTTTTTTCTATTACTGGTACCAATTCTTTAGCTGCGGGCTTTTTTGCTGCAGCTTTCTTATTATTTGCCGGGTTCGCCTTGCTGACCGGTTTGGGAGCCGCTTTTACCGTTTTTTTTGCAGCAACCTTTGCGGTCGACTTTCCGTTGGTAGTGCTAACCGGCTTTGCTGGTGTTTTTGCCGTTTTACTTGCTGCCGGGCGGGCGGTTGCGCTGCCACGCGCAGCAGTGGTTTTCGGTGTTGCCTTGCGGGGCGCCGGTTTTGCAGCGGCCTTTGCCGGAGTCTTAGGTTTGCTGGCTTTTCCACTTGCCGGGCTTGCAGACTTCTTTGCCGGGGCCTTTACCGCTTTTGCACCAACTGCCTTTGCAGGCGCTTTTGCAGAAACGGCTTTGCTGCCGGTAGTGCGGGCGGTTTTTGCTGCGGTTTTCTTCTTTGTAGCCATTGTTGTTACCCTTTTTTTGTTACAATCGTATATAACTTATGTTCGTTCACTTCAATTTCGGTTCCGCCTGCTGAAATTGGACTAAATTCCAGCTCATCTGCCAAAATTTCTGCGCAAATATAGTCTTTATACGCGGTTAACGAATTTTTTAATGTAGGATTTGTGTCAATTTGTACTGCGATCCGGTCCGTTACATCAAAATCGCTGTCCTTCCGGATTTTCTGGATCCTGTTTACAAATTCACGGGCATCTCCTTCCTGTTTCAGGTCCTCGGTTATGGTAATATCCAGTGCTACGGTCAGTGCCCCTTTGTTGGCCACCGTCCAGCCCGGAATGTCTTCACTGCTGATATCTACTTCATTCAACTGAATGGGTACTTTTTCCCCGTCAATATCCAGTTCCACCAGGCCCTTCCGCTCCAGGTTGCTGATGTCTTCCTGGGTAAAAGCGGCCAGGGCCCCGGAAACCGCTTTCATTTTAGCACCCAGCTTTTTACCGAGCGCTACAAAGTTCGGCTTGATCTTCTTTTTTATAAACCCTTCGGTATCAACCAGGTATTCAATATTCTTGATATTCACTTCCGATTTGATCAGCCCTGCTACTTTTTCCAGCTGCGCTTTCATTTCCGGGTTCAAAACAGGGATCAATACTTTATGTAACGGCTGACGCACTTTAATGTTCACTTTCTTACGCAGGGAGAGGATCAGCGAAGATACATCCTGCGCCAGCTGCATCCGTTCCTCCAGCTTTTGATCGATCAGCGTCTCTGCGGCCTTTGGAAATAAGGCATGGTGCACGGATTGGAGGTCATCGCGGTGCGCTACTTCGTTCAGGTTGCGGAAAACGGCATCGCTGAAGAAGGGGGCCACGGGCGCCATCAGTCGTACCACGGTTTCCAGGCACTCAAACAGGGTCTGGTAGGCAGCTATTTTGTCCGCTTCATATTCCCCTTTCCAAAAACGGCGGCGGCAAAGCCTTACATACCAGTTACTTAAATGTTCGTCTACAAAATCTTCGATCAGCCGGCCGGCCTGGGTAGGCTCATAATCGTCCATAGCCGCTGTTACCTCTTTTACCAGTGTATTCAGGGAAGAAATGATCCAGCGGTCAATTTCCGGACGCTCCGCCACCGGGATGGGGGCTTCGCTGTACGTAAAACCATCCACATTGGCATACAGGGCAAAGAACTGGTAGGTATTATACAGGGTACCAAAGAATTTACGCTGCACTTCTTTGATCCCGTCGATGTCAAATTTCAGGTTGTCCCAGGGGGAGGCATTGGTGATCAAATACCAGCGGGTAGCATCGGCACCAAAGGTTTCGATGGTGCTGAAAGGATCCACCACATTGCCCAGGCGCTTGCTCATTTTGTTCCCGTTCTTATCCAGTACCAGCCCGTTGCTCACCACAGTCTTAAAGGCTACGCTGTCAAATAACAGGGACGCAATGGCATGCAGGGTATAGAACCATCCGCGGGTCTGGTCCACGCCTTCGCAGATAAAATCTGCGGGGAAATTGGTATCAAAAGGCTGGTTGAACGGATGCGGATCGCCCGCTTTTAGCTTTTCATAATTCAGGCCCCATTGGGCATAGGGCATGGCGCCGCTGTCGAACCAAACATCGATCAGGTCCGGCTCCCGGTGCATGGGTTTGCCGGAATCACTCACCAGCACCACTTCATCCACATAAGGCTTGTGCAGATCCAGGATACCATCATGCAGGTAGTTTTTATTTACCTCACCACCCAGCACTTCATTGGCCTTCCGGATCTCGTTGTTCAGCTCTTCCACCGAGCCGATGCATTTCATTTCCGCGCCATCTTCTGTTGCCCAGATAGGCAGGGGGGTTCCCCAGAAACGGCTGCGACTCAGGTTCCAGTCTACCATATTCTCCAGCCAGTTGCCAAAACGTCCTTCGCCGGTAGACCTTGGCTTCCAGTGGATGGTCTTGTTCAATGCTACCATCCGGTCGCGCAGCGCCGTGGTCTTTATGAACCAGGCATCCAGCGGATAGTACAGGATGGGCTTGTCCGTACGCCAGCAGTGCGGGTAGTTGTGCTCGTATTTTTCTACTTTGAAGGCGCGGTTCTCTTTTTTCAGCTTTACGCTGATGTCTACATTCACATCCACGTAATCCTTTTCATCCTTGTAGTCTTTTACATAGCGCCCGCTGAATTCGCCCGTACCCTCAATAAATTTTCCTTCACGGTCTACCAGGGTCAGGATGCCGATATTGTGCTTCTTTCCGACTTTATAGTCATCCGCACCAAAGGCAGGGGCGGTGTGCACGATACCCGTTCCGTCCTCGGTGGTCACAAAATCGCCTACCATTACTTTAAACGGAGTGGCACCCGGTGTGATCTCCTGTATTTTTTCCAGGGAATTGGATTCAAAAGGCAATAATTGCTCGTATTCTAAGCCTTCCAGCTGGCTTCCCTTAAACTCCGCGAGGATCTTCCAGGGTAACAGCTTGGTTTCGGCGGTATAATTTTCAAAGTCACCGTTCTCTCCCTCTGCCTTAAAATACTTCGATATCAGTGCTTTTGCAATGATCACATTTACAGGCAGATGAGTATATGGATTAAACGTCTTTACAAGCACATAGCCGATATTGCCCCCTACGGTCAGCCCCAGGTTGGAAGGCAGGGTCCAGGGGGTGGTGGTCCAGGCCATGAAGAAGACTTCGGCAAGCTCAGTCCCGGCAGGCTCAACTTCGGCAAGCTCAGTCTTGGCCGCCCTTGCAAGGGCTTCAAATAGGAATTCACTTTTTTCATTACGCACAGCTTTGAACAACACTGTGCCGCTGGTATCCTTTACATCCTTATAGGTACCCGGCTGGTTCAGCTCGTGGGAGCTTAAACCTGTGCCCGCAGCCGGTGAATAGGGTTGTATGCTGACGCTTTTGTACAGCAATCCTTTATTATAAAGCTGTTTCAGCAGGTACCAGAGGGTTTCAATGTATTCATTCTTAAACGTGATATAGGGATCCTTCAGGTCTACCCAATATCCCATTTTGCGGGTAAGGTCGTCCCATTTATCCTTAAAGCGCAATACGGCTTCCCGGCATTTTTGGTTGTATTCTTCTACAGAGATCTTTTTGCCGATGTCTTCCTTGGTGATGCCCAGTTCTTTTTCCACGCCCAGCTCTACCGGCAGGCCATGGGTATCCCAGCCGCCTTTGCGTTTTACCTGGAAACCCTGCATAGTCTTATACCGGCAAACCAGGTCTTTGAGCGTACGGGAAATGACGTGGTGAATACCGGGCATGCCGTTGGCACTGGGCGGACCTTCGTAAAAAACGAAGGATGGTGCGCCCTCGCGCAGGGATACGCTTTTTTCAAAAGCCTGCTGCTCATTCCATTTCGCTAATATCTCCTGCTCGATCGCAGGCAGGTTCAGCCCCGGATATTCTCTGTATTTTACGCTCATAGTAAGTAAAAAATGAGTGCAAAGGTACGAAATCTGCCGCGTTTATACCTGTGGTAAGTTTATGGGCCGGGGCGACTATTTGAAATCACCTGGCCGCTCCGCAAACGGCCAAAACCGGGTTATCGGCCCCGGCGGTGGGCGCAATTGCTTTGGGTTCAATTGCCGCAGATGCACAGATTGGTTATCCGGCGGGTTCAGGTCAGCGGGCTGATGCATTTTGTATAAGATACGACCCCTTCGGGGTCGCAGAACCGTCCCTTACAATGTTCAATAATCATCCGACCCTTTCAGGGTCGAACCGGTTTATTCGTGCCGATAAGTTCAATGGGGTTGTTCGGGTTTTTACCACAGATGCCCGCCTGGTTACTCAGCGGGCATAGAGCAGTGGGCCGACGCATTCCTGCATTAGATACGACCCCTTCGGGGTCGCACACCCTCTCCCTACAATGCTCAATAATTATCCGACCCTTTCCGGGTCGAACCGGTTTATATATCTCTATAAAGTTCCAATAAGATGGCTCCGCCTATACGTGGCAGATCCACAGACCGGCAAATCAATCTGCGCATCTGCGGCTATATGTATGCATGCGCTCAATTTGCGCGGCCACACATTCAACCCGCAAAGGCGGGGAACATTTATTTTCATTTATTGTTGTACCTTGCTGTGGCACTTGCCATGATTTGCGTATGAAACCGGTTTATGACGAAAAAAAGTTGTTGAAGCTGCTGTCTGATGACAGCGAGTACGCCTTTCAGCTGCTTTACGATCATTACCGGCCCCGCATTTACAAGCTTTCCGTTCTTTATCTGAAAGCCCCCGGTCCTGCCCAGGAAGCCGTGCAGGATATTTTTCTAAAACTCTGGTTCTCCCGTAAAAACCTGCTTACCGATCAGCCGCTGGAGCCCTGGCTGCTGACCGTAACAAAAAACCACCTCATCAACCAGCTGAAAAAAGTGGCCCATCAATGGGTGACCATCGATGAAAAGGACCTTGCTTCCGGTGAGGACGGCCTCCTGTCGCTGGAGCTAAAAGAAAGCAAGGCAAGACTTGCGGCGATCATCGATACACTGCCCGCTCAGCAGAAACAGGTATTCCTGCTGGCAAAGGAAGACGGTCTTACCTACGCGCAGATCGGTGCCCGGCTGAACCTGTCTGCCCTGACCGTTAAAACCCATATGGCACGCGCTTTAAAATCCATCAAGCAGCAATTGCTCCGCAACAATTCCCGTTTTTTACTGATCCTGCTGTAAAAAATTTTACCGCCCTGTACTCCGGTCGCTTTTTTTTGCGGTATATACCCATAGAAGCGATTGTTTCGCTTGCCGGAAAATATGGAACCAGCACAACGATTTGCGTATTTATTAAAGAAATACCTGGAGCAGACCGCCTCCACGGAGGAATACGATGCATTTTTTGCAATGCTGCTCACGCATGAGTATGACGCGCTGCTGAAAGAAAAGATCGGGCAGGATTACGAGCACGCGCACCAGCTTTTGATCGACGACCTGCCACCTTCCACGGCGCATACCATCATGAAAAATATCCTGGACGCCGACAAAAGCACCCGGCAGGTGCTCCGCGCCCGGCGCCGTTTAACCTCCCGCTTCTGGTGGGCCGCTGCCTGTATGGCTGCCCTGCTGGCAGGGGGCGCGTATTTCTTCTCCGTCCTTACCCGCACCGGCGGGGTATATGAGCCGGAGATCCCTTCCAACAGCAGAACCGTAAAGAACAATACCTCCGGCGTACAGCAGTTTACGCTGGCAGACGGATCATCGATCACCTTGCAGCCCGGGGCCGTTATCCATTACCCGGTTCAGTTCAATGATTCGCTGCGCGAAGTGTACCTGGAGGGCAACGCGTTGTTTGAAGTGAAGCCCGATGCCTCCAAGCCCTTCCTGGTGTATTGCCGCAATACGGTTACCCGGGTGCTGGGCACAAAGTTCAACATCATCACCAACGAAAAAGAAAAGAATGTAGAAGTAGCCGTTATTTACGGGAAGGTACAGGTGTATAAAAACAAAAGCAGCAAGGAGGCAGAAAAAGATGTGGAAAAATCGGTGATCCTCACGGCCAATCAAAAAGCGGTTTATAACGAAACGGCAGAAACGGTAACGGCCACACTGGTGGTGCACCCGGTACCGATCGATCACAGCCGGCAGCATGCGCCCGACTCATCAGCCGTAAAAGCCGCACCTGCGGCGGCCCGGGTTCCCTTCGTGTATGACCAAACAAGGCTCGAAAGCGTATTTGATGATATAAAGGCCGTTTACGGGATCGATATGGAGGCCGAAAATACCAACCTGTACCATTGCCTGTTTACCGGTGATGTAAGCAATAAGGACCTGTTTGGATTGCTGCGGGTCATCTGCCTCTCCATTAACGCAAGCTATGAGATCAACGGAACCAAAATTTTAATTAAAGGAAAAGGATGCCCGCCATGATAAGATCCCATACAAAAGTACCTGCCACAGATACATCGTAGTCCATAAAAAATGGGTTGATCATGCTGCAACATAACCAACCCGGGTTACTCAAATATGAGTGGCGCCTCTGTCCATAAATCCGATTATTAAACAGAAACAGTACTAATTTATGACAAATAAGCATACCCTGCTTAATCTAATTATAGTTCTGATGAAAACAACGGTTACACAAGTATTGCTGTGTATGATATTCACCGTCAACCTGTACGCAACAAAGGTGAACAGTCAGAATGTTTTGAACAAAACATTCAATCTTACCGTTCAGAACACATCATTGAACAGCTTGTTCAGGCAGATCGAAAAGCAGACCGGCGCGCAGTTCGTATTCAGCGGCAACGCCATCAATACCACCCGGAAGATCAGCTATACCGCCCGCAATGAGCGGATCTATGCCTTCCTGGATGCCATGAAAGACTACGGCATCCATTACCGGGTTATTGATGAGCAGATCGTGTTGTTTGCAGATGCGCCGGCCCCGCGCCCCGCTACTGCCGCCCGGGAACGGAAAAGCGAAAAGCTCCGGAACCGGTTGATCAAAAAAGACGTTACGGGAACCGTTACCAATGATAAAGGTGCGCCGATAGCCGGGGCCACGGTAACGGAAAAAGGCACCCGCAACGCAACGGTAACCGACCCCGGGGGCCGCTTCACCCTCAGCGTGGAAGACAATGCCGTGCTGGAATTCAGCTATGTGAGCTACCAGACAAAAGAGCTTCCGGTAACCGCATCCGGCATCGTAAACGTACAGCTGTCTACCTCCATACAGGATATGAACGAAGTGGTGGTGGTCGGCTATGGCACACAGCGCCGGGCCAACCTGACCGGCGCGGTAGACAAGATCCGCTCCGGCGCGTTGGAAGACCGGCCCAGTGTAAACCTGGTGCAGTCATTGCAGGGCACCTCCCCCAGCCTGGTGATCCAGCAACGCAATTTTGAGCCGGGGCAGGGCCTCGATATCAACATCCGCGGTGTGGGAACCATGGGTAACAATGCCCCGCTTATTGTGGTGGATGGGGTGGCCGGGGGCAACCTCGACATGATCAATCCCTCCGATATCGAAAGCATTTCGGTGCTGAAAGATGCAGGAGCCGCCGCCATTTATGGCTCCCGCTCTGCAAACGGAGTGCTGCTGGTAACCACAAAAAAAGGTCGCCGGAATACCGGCGCCCGGCTCAGCTACAACGGCATCGTAGGGGTGCAGCAGCCGAAGATCTGGTTCCGGCCCGTACAAAGTTTTGAGAACGCCATCCTCCGGAACGAGGCCAATGTAAATGCCGGAGGCAATCCCGTTTACACCGCATCGCAGATACAGGCGTTTAAAGACAAAGGCAGCGAAGAGTGGATGCTGGATGCCATCCTGAAGACTGCCATGCAGCAAAATCATAACCTCAGCATTTCCGGCGGTGGCGAAAAATCGACCTACCTTATTTCCGGCGGCTACGTGAACCAGCGCAGCAACCTGATGGGTCCCAACCTGGGGCTGAAGCGTTATAATTTCCGTATGAACCTGACCACCGAAGTAGGCCGGCTAAAAGTAACCGGAACCTTTGCCTATGCCAAACGCCGGATCACCGATCACAGCTCATCAACCGGAACCCTCATTGTAGATGGTTCCCGCGTACCTACTTATTATAAGATCAAAGATTCTTTGGGCCGTTACCTGACCAATGAAACATCCAGCGAACTGAACTCTTTGGGCATCCTCGAAAAAGGCGGCACCCGCCAGTATGATGACGACGACCTGTTTGGCAGCATTACCGGTGAATACAATTTTACCTCCAATCTTAAGCTCACCGGTTCGCTGGGTTCTACCATGTTCCTGGGGCATATGCTGGAGCACCGGAAATTTGTGCAGTTCTATATGGACGGGCGCGAAAAGGGCTCTTACGGATCGGAACGCAACCTCAATGAGAGGAACACAAAGAACCTCTTTTTGAACCCGCGGATACAGCTGGATTACACCAAAACGATCCACGACCACCGCATCAGCGCGCTGGCGGGCTACACCAATGAATCGTACACGGGCAAAGAGTCGGAGCTGAGGAAAAAGTATGTGGACAACGAAACAGGGGCCAATACCTCCGAAACCATCATCGATGAGTCCAGCAAAACCTCCATCAACGGCACGCGCGAAAGCAGCCTGAATTCTGCTTACGGGCGGCTGGGCTATGGTTTCAGCGACCGCTATATGGCGGAATTCAGCTTCCGGTACGATGGCTCTTCCCGGTTCCGGAAAGCGCTGCGCTGGGGCTTCTTTCCCTCCGCCTCCGCAGCCTGGAACATAACCAGCGAGCCATTCATGAAAAACAGGTGGCAGGGGCTGAATACATTGAAGCTAAGAGCCTCCTATGGTAACCTCGGCAACCAGAACGTGAACGACTACCAGTACCTGACCACCTATTATACGGATCCGAACCTGTATGGCTTTAACAATACGGCCGTTTCCGGTGCCTATTACAACCTGGCCAACCCGGATATCCGCTGGGAAACCGCTTCTTCCTTTAACGCCGGCATCGACGCAGGTCTTTTTAACAACCGGTTGTCGCTGTCTTTCGACTATTTCAGCAAGCTTACCCGCGACATCCTTGTAAACCCCGTGGTGCCCGGCCTTTACGGCGGCAGCGTGTCCGACTATAACGCGGGCAAATTAAGGAACCGGGGCTGGGAAACCAATATCAGCTACACTGTACAGGGGGCGGCCCTGCGCCATGAAATAACACTCAATGTAGGCGATACCAAAAATGAAGTGGTGTATATCGAGGGGGGCGAAAAGATCAGCAGTTCCGATGAAATGCAGTTCATCCTCAGGAAAGGCCTGCCCTTCAACTCCTATGTGGGTTTAAAGACCGATGGTATTTTTCAGAACATCGACGAGGTAAAGAACGGAACCAAGCCTGCGGGGGTGGATGTGCAGCCCGGCGATCTCCGTTTTGTGGACGTGGATAAAAATGGCGTCATCGACGATAAAGACCGCTATGTGCTGGGGCACCCTTTTCCAAGATATACATTCGGGTTTAATTATACGGTAAAATGGAAACAGCTGGACCTGTCCCTGTTCATACAGGGCGTTGGCAAACGGTCGCAGTTCATCCGCGGCGAGCTGGTGGAGCCCTTCCACTACAACTACGCACAGGTAATGTACCAGCATCAGCTGGATTACTGGACGCCCACCAACCCGGATGCCACTTATCCACGGCTGGCTTCCAACGGCAGCGCGTCCAATACCAATAATTTCCGGCGGGGCTCCGACCTCTATCTTTTCAATGCGGCCTATGCCCGGTTAAAGAACATCCAGCTGGGCTTTACGGTTCCCGACTCCTGGGCCGGCAGGGCCGGTCTGCAAAAAGCAAGGCTGTACCTGGTGGGGCAAAACCTGCTGACCATTTCGCAGCTGAAGTTCCTGGACCCCGAAGTATCCGAGTTTAACGGCAACCTTTCCAACTCCGGCGCCAACAGCGGCCGCGCCTACCCCACGCCGGTTTACTACGGTGTTGGTTTAGATATCACTTTTAAATAGCGAACACATGAAGCAAATTCATCTCTATATTTTTATCGGCTTGCTACTGGCCCTTCCGGCCTGTAAAAAGCTGGACCTCTCGCCCATCGACCGGTATTCAGAACTTACCTTCTGGACCTCCGCCGAGCGGGCCGACCTGTTTGTAAATACGATCTACAACCAGATGATCCAGTCCGGGTCGTTCTTTTACGACGAAGCCCTGTCGGACAATGCCTATACCTCCCGGGGCGATGCCTCCGGCTCCAACTCCATACCCGCCGGGCTGGCCGATGCCTCCGGCGACCGGTTTAAGAACCAGTGGAACGACATGTACAAATGCATCCGTACCTGCAACACGTTCTTAGAGCATGTGGAGGAGGTACCCGACTACGATGCGGCCATAAAGAAAACCCGGATCGCAGAAGTACGGTTCATCAGGGCCTACCAGCACTATTACCTCATCAACTATTACGGCGATGTGCCCCTGGTGACCAAAACCCTTACCATCGAAGAATCGCGGTCCATTGCGCGCACGCCACGGGCGCAGGTGATGGACTTTGTGCTGTCGGAGCTGGATGCAGCGGCAGCCGACCTGCCGGTGAATACAGCGCTCAACGTGGCCGACCGCGGCCGCATCACCCGCGGAGCTGTAATGGCCTTCAAGGCCCGGGTGTACCTGTATGAAGGCCAATGGCAGCAGGTGATCAATGTTACGGATAAGTTTATGACCGGCAGCGAATACGGTACCTATGGGCTCTTTCCTTCCTATGCCGGACTTTTCTTGCCGGACAATGAATACAACAGGGAAGTGATCCTGGATAATGGATTTGTGCCGGTAAAAAGGACCCACAGCGAGCATTTTGACTTTGTGCCCATGACGGCCAAGGCCCGGCTGAACGCTCTGGCGCCTACACAGGAACTGGTGAACAGCTACCTTATGCTCAACGGGAAAGCCATTACCGAAGCCGGATCGGGCTATAATGAAACCGATCCTTATAAGAACCGCGACCCGCGTATGGATGCTACCCTGGTGCATCACCGCTCTCCCTGGACCCTGACCAACGGCACCACCGTTACCATCTATACCCAGCCGGGTTCCACACCTGCAGGGGAAGATGCTGCGGATGAGTACAGCTCCGCCGGCATCAGCTCCCGTACCGGGTACTATTTCAGGAAGTATTACGATCCTACCTATACCGGCAATTTCAACTCGGGGCTGAACCTCATCCTGATCCGCTATGCAGACATCCTGCTGATGCATGCCGAAGCCAAAGCGGAGCTTGGCCAGATGAGTGCTGCGGTATGGGACCAAACCATCCGCCCCATCCGGATCCGGGCGGGCTTTACCGATGCCGGTGCGCTCAGCTACCCCGGTGGCGACATAAAGAACCGCATCCGGAACGAACGCCGCTCGGAGTTTGCATTTGAATCGTTGCGCATTTACGATATCAAGCGCTGGAAGACCGGCCCTGAAGTGCTCAACGGCTGGGTGCACGGAGCAAAGTACGGCACACCGGATATCGACAACGGGTACCTGCGCGTAGGCGAGCGGAAATTCAATGCCACCCGCCAATACCTCTGGGCCATACCCAGGAGCGAACGCGAGGCCAACGGCAACCTTACCCAAAACCCCGGATGGTAATTTTTAAACCCCCAAAAAGAAACAGCATGAAACAAACAATAGCGATCCTGGCATTTTTTACAGCACTGCTTACCCTTGCCGGATGTAATAAGGATAAAGAACTAAAGCACCTGAACGTAAGCCCCGTAACCACCTTGTACGGGCCCAACGACCAGGCCTTTGTAAAACTGCAGCCCTCCACCAGCGCGGCCGTTGATTTTGAATGGGAACAGTCGCGGGCCGAAGATGGTGGTGTGGTGATCTATGAAATTGCGTTTGATACCGAGGCGGGCGATTTTTCAAAGCCCATTTATAAAATGCCGTCCAACAACAACGGCCTGTATAATAAAGCTACGCTTACCCATAAAGTGCTCAACCGCATTGCGGCCCTGGCCGGCATCGGCTCCCGGCAAACCGGCAAATTAAAATGGACGGTCTACGCCTCCAAGGGCATCAACGCTCAAAAAGCCACCGAAAGCCGTGTGCTGGAGCTGGAGCGGCCCGCAGGCTTTGAAGCGCCGGTAGACGCTTACCTTACAGGAACGGCAACAGAGGGCGGCGATGATCTTTCCAAAGCTGTTAAAATGAAAATGATCGCCAATGGCGTATTTGAGGCCTTTACCTCGCTGCGTGCAGGCAGTTACCAGGTGGCCGACCGCAACCAGGGCACACCCGCCGTTTATCACGTGGAAGGCAGCGAGCTGAAGGAGAACGGCGCAACCACACAGGACAAAGCCGGTGTGTACCGGATCGTGATCGACTTCAACAATGCAGCAGTTACCCTTACCGAGATCATCAAATTCGACCTCTATTTTGCGCCGGACAATAAGGTGCTGGGCACCCTGGCCTACAGCGGCGCTGGTAAATTCCTGGGCCAGAACATACCGGTTGTCTTTAAGCAGGAAAGCTGGGGACGCGATGAGCGGTACAAATTCAAGGTTACGGTAAAAAATGCAGACGGCTCGGATGGCATGATCTATTTCAACAGCTCCAGCAGGGACAACAGCCGCCCCACCAATACCACACCTGCATCTTACTACTTCCTTACAGAAAACGGGGATACCTCTCAATGGGATTACACCTTCAAGTTTGCCACGGAAGTAGATGGCAAGAACATTGATGTAACGGCCGATTTCAGCCCCGCGCTGGAGCAGTACACCCATACCATTGTGATAAAATAAACATCCGGAAAAACAAACCATGAGGCAATGAAACAAAATTACCGGTCCCTGACCTTTTCGATCAACTATACCATCAGCTGCATTGCACTGATCATCGCAGGCCTGCTCCAATCCTGCGCTAAGGAGCAGTTTCCGCTTTACCCGCCGGAACCGGGCTCCGGCGTTAAAGAAAACCATGACTGGAGCGGCCTGGCCGATTCTTTACAGGATGTATTGTACCAGACCTACCGGTCGCCCGACGGCCGGTACTTTATGCAGAACAATACCGGCAACCAAACCTTTCACTACTGGTGGAATGCCCATGCGATGGATGTACTGGCAGATGCGCACGAGCGCACCGGGGCTGAAAGCTATAAAACCCGCATGCAGGCCCTGCTCAGCGGCATAAAAAACAAGAACGGTAACAGCCTTGTCAATAATTTTTATGATGACATGGAGTGGCTGGCCCTCTCTTCGCTGCGGGCCTTCGGCAGCACGCAGGACCCCGTGTTTAAAGATGCGGCGGTATTGTTGTGGAACGACATCAAAACCGGGGAGAACACTACCATGGGCGGCGGCATTGCCTGGAACAAGAACCAGCTCTATTACAAGAATACACCCGCCAATGCACCGGCCATCATCCTTGCAGCAAGGCTGTACCAGCTGGATAAGAAGCAGGAGGACCTGGATGCGGCAGTACGGCTTTATACCTGGTTAAAGCAAACCCTGCTGGACCCCGTAAGCGGCCTGGCCTGGGATGGCATCAACTCAAAGAATGATGAAGCCATCGACAAGAACCTGTTTACTTACAACCAGGGCACGTTTGTGGGCGCTGCCCTGGAGCTGTACAATGCCACGCAGAACGCGGCTTATTTAAATGATGCCGTCCGCACGGCAAAAGCAGCCATCAGCAATACCTCCATTACACCCTCCGGTATTCTAAAAAGCGAGGGCCAGGGAGATGGTGGTTTGTTTAAAGGCATACTGGTGCGCTATTTTACCCGGCTGGCGTTGAATACCGCTGTTGCCGATGCTGACAAGGCCACCATCATTGCTTTTTTAAAGGCCAATGCGGTATCCATCTATCAAAAGGGGATGGCCCGGCCCGGGCTGCTGATCAATTCCGACTGGACGGCGCGGCCTCCGGGCAGCATCGACCTCTCTACCCAGCTCAGCGGTATGATGATGATAGAGGCGGCGGCATTGTTAAAGAAAAACAGTGTGATTGAATGAATGGGGTGCCGCAAGGGCGAATACAAAAGAAGGTTCAGAAAAAGTGGCTGTCAAAAGGGATTTTATAGCCTATCATTAAACTCTTATCCACTGCCGGAGATCGCACAGGCAACGAAGCAAAAGCATAAAATGCCGCCCGTACAATTACGGAGCGGCATTACAGATACATGAAGAAAGCGTTATTGGATATGTTTTTCCAGTATGGTCTTTATCCTGCCGTTGACATCCGCTGCCGTCAGCTTTTTTTCCTTCCATTCATCCGCCATGGCAAATAATGTAGGCATCAGCTCCTGGTTGCCCACCTTCTCTGTAAGTTTTATGCGGCTCTTTGCATCCAGCAGCTTATCCCATTCCTGCTCCAGCGCCAGCCAAAAGCCTTTGTGCTCCTCCCAGTACCTGGCACCCGCTGCACAGTCTTCCTTATCCAGCTTTTCATAACCGTTCAGTCCCCGCTCTTCCACCAGCAGCTTATCGGCGCCGTTGGCACGGATGATCTTTTTGTTCTCCTGCACGTGGTCATAGCCTTTACGGGTGATCACCAGGCGGTTGGTACGGTTCAGGATATTATAATCGGAGCGCTGGGTATATTCCCTCCGGGGCAGGGGCGCGTCTGTGGTACTCTCCCAAATGGTATGCCCGTTCACTACCTGCCAGGGAGCGCTGCCCTGGTAACGCGGGGCATCCGTTACTTCCCAAACGGACTGTGACCATTTCCCTTTTACATCCGCAGCCGGCAGGGTTGTCTTCTCCCAAACCTTATCGCCTTTGTACACCCATTGCACCAGGTTTTCATAGGTCCAGTCTTCGCGCCAGTGCTTGATAACGGTGCCGCTGCCCATTACCAGCAAATGCTGGATCACCACTTTTTTATCCGTGTTTACCAGGGGCAGGGCCAGTTCCGTAACGCCGATGATCTGCTCCCGCTCGTGAAACTTATAGTCTTTTTCCGGTGCAAAGGTCTCTGCATATTTAAAGCTTACTTCAAAACAGCCGCAGAGCTTGTCAATGTTTTCTTTTCCTGTTTGCGCCATCAATGTAGTGGTTGTGATGGCTGCGCCTGCTATTAAAAGGATCTTCTTCATGTGTATTTGAGTTTAAATGCTAATGGATCAATGTATATTCAATTTGTGGTTTGCCGCGGGTACCGCCGTCCTCGCTGGTAAAGCTCAGGAATTTTAGTTTGTATAGATTTCCGCTGCCGTCCCGTACCACGTAGAATTTTGTTTTATAAACACCTGCGGGAAGGGTAGCTCCCGGCGCCGCGGTTCTTCTCCAGGTGGTGCCGATAGCATCCCTCCTGGAGGAGAAAGTGTATTGGGCTGCACTGTCTTTGTTAAATTTGGCGTAGGCATCGGCTGCCGCCTCGTCCGATGCGTAAACCCTTTCAAAAGCAGCAGCTCCGCCAATATTGTTTATTGCCACAAAGTCGGAGAACGCATAAGGAAAGGGCCCGGTATAATACATGCTCCAGCTCCATACCAGGTCCCAGTTTGCTTTGGCCGGCTCCACGTTTACGATCGTGCCGGAAACCAAAGAGGCAAACCGGAAATTAAAATCGGTTTCCTTATCTATTTCCAGCGTTTTAAAAGTAGTTTCAGCAAGCTTTGCATACTGCAGGGTATATCCATTTCCTTTTCGGAGGATCCTTATCTTGTATAAGTTGGCATCGGCTGCCGAAGCATCGCCGCCTTTCCTGTTAAGGATGTACACCTTGTTATCGGCATCATTGGCAGATACAGCAGCAATCACCGTTTTGTTTAAGATGTTGGGTTCCCTGGTGTCATCGATCACGGCAAAGCTCCCAACCACGCTCATGCCATCCAGGCCTACTCTCAACGTGTCGCGGTCAAAATCTGCCGCCGTAACGGTATTGATATCCGTTTTGTTTACGGCCACGGCAGCAGCACCGTTTGTGAGGTTGATGGTTACTTTAAAATCGCTGCCGCAATAAAATCCCAGGTCCCAGCTATCCCTTAATACAGGGGTTTGCTTATCTGCACTGAAATCCACAAAAACAGCATTGATTGCAGCGGCTCCTCCCGTTCCGCCATCCAGCTGCAGGGTGCTGCCGGATGAGGGCGGTATGATGATAACCGGGTCTTTATCTTTTTTGCAGGATGCAATAGCGAGGATCATACACGCCACCGCCATTGCTTTTTGTAACATTGTTGTACAATTCATGTTGGTATTTTTTATTGTTTATTGAAACGAAAATCCAGTCCTATAAAATACGACCGGCCATAGCTTACCGGTACCGGTCCGCTGCTGCTGTGGGCGCCATCACCACCGATCGTGCTGTTGATATTGCTGATGTTAAGAATATTTTTTACGCCGGCCTGTACGGCAAACAGGCTCCACAGCTTTTTGGTAACGGAAAAGTCGGCCCAGTGAAAGGCATCCATTTTTGTAAGCTGCACGCCCTGGCTGATGTCGGCGCCGTTTTTTAACTGGTATTGCTTGCGGGCACCGGTAAACTTATAGATGAGTGCCAGCTGCAGCTTCGGTTTATGCATGTTGTAATAAATAGCTGCATTGGCCTCGGGCGACCAGTTAAGCTCCGGCAGCTCCCCGTCCGCTTCCTTCAACCGGTTGTAGCGGCCAATATAGCTGACGCCCCAGTCTACCTGCAGCTGCCGGATGATGAAGCCCTGCTGCAGCAGCATACCGGCGGTTTTAAACTTGCTTACATTAAAAAGAATGGTAGCCCTACTATTGTTGGGATCGGCCGCATAGTCGATCAGGTCATCAAATACATTATAAAAAGCACTAAGTGAGAAGGAGGTCTTCCACGCGGCGCGGTTTAAAAACGTGTTCCAGGATAAATGCAGGCTGCGCGAGATTTCTGCCTTCAGGTCCGGATTGCCGTAAATGGTATGGTTGGCATCCACAAAATCAAAATACAGCTCCCGCAGCGCAGGAGCCCGGTAGCCCTGTGCATACGACAGGCGAAGGTCCGATGCAGCGGAGATCCCCAGCTTTATGTTTAATGCCGGCACCACGGGGGGCGCATCATAAATGGAGTTTTTGATCATCCGCAAACCGGGCCGGATGTTGATGCGGCCGGAGGGTTTATACTCCGCGGATGCAAACAGCGCATAGTCTGTGATCACCGGGCTGCCTTTAATGCGGTTGCCCGATGCATTGTCCCGGCTTATTTCCACGCCGGGCTGTAACGAAAGTTTATCATGAAGTGCATAGACCCCCTGTGTTCTGAAGAACAGGGTTTGAAATTTTGCCACATCCTGTTCTCCCGTTCCCGTGGTCGGTACATCTTCACCCGTTTCAAAATTGTGATTGGTGCTTTTGGTACGCCGCCGGTAATCCGTATAAGACAAGAACGAACTAAAATGCAACCGGTCATTCAGCTTCCACTGATCCTGCAGCTGGTGCATATAGCGGCGGGTCTGGTACCGCTGGTCAAAAGCCTTGCGCACGTTCAGGTTCAGCGCGCCTTTTTTTGTAATGGTCTCCTCCAGCACATCCAGCCGGTAATGAAATTTATTCCTTTCTGTATGATATCCCGCGCGCAGATGGCCCAGGTATTGCTCTTTGGGCAGCCATGCTTTCTGCCGGCCATAAGCATCGCCGCCAACGCCATTGAAAAGGATATGGTTGATGCCTGCGCTGATGGTGAGCGGCGCTTTAAATTTATAGGAGCCGCTTACCGATTGCTGATGCAGCCCCTGGTAGCTGAACGGGTAATATTCATTACCGGCCGTTTCCTCCTGCACCTTTGCCCGGATGCTGTAGGTTGCCGCACCGGGATCCCTGGTAATGATGTTGATCACTCCGGCCAATGCGTCCGAACCATAGGCTACGGACATGGGTCCTTCCACGATCTCGATGCGGTCGATCGTCTGTACGTCAATCTGGGAAAGGCTTTCCCGTGTATCGTTGCGATCCGTTACCGGCACACCATCCAGCAATATTTTTATAGAGCGGCCGCTCATACCCATCAGTTGTATATCGGTTACGCCCAATGTATTGTCATTACTCAGCCGCATACCCAGCTGGGTGTTGAGTACCTGCATCACGCTTACCGCGCCCCGCGCCTGTATCTGCGCTGCGGTAATGACCCGCACATCATAAACCGATTTGCGGAGCGATTGCGGCTGGTACTGGCCCGTGGTTACCGTTACTGCATCCAGCATAGATGCCGCGGTATCGGCAGTTGCCGTTTGTGCCTGTGCCCCAAAGGCCATAAGCAACAAACAGGCAGTGAGATAATATTGTATTGTTTTGTGATGCACGTTATGGTACTGAGGCAGCAAATGTCTGCCAATGATCAGACAAGCTTTTTCGCATTCGGGAAAAGAAGTTGCGCGATCAGGAAAAATCCAGGCCATGCCATTGAAACACGGGAAGCACTGATCTCAATGAGTTGAGGAAAATTAAACCGCAACAAAAAGCCGCACCGATAAAGATCCGTGCGGCTGCTTGATTGCTTATAAAAGAGACGAGTGCCGGAGATGCTTTATGCGTTGCTCCGGATGGGCAGCATAGGTTGCGACATATTGATCCACTAACAAAGATGTAAAGATGCCGCATGTTGCCGGCACCTGTTTTCAAGATCGGGAAAAGAAGTTGCGCGATCGGGAAAATTTCCGATGGGGCTACTGAAACACCGAAGCACAGATCTTTTGGTACCATTCTTCATTGTCTGCTGTTATTCTTCTAAGGCAAGTGCGGACACTGACCGTGGCCGGCTGCCGAAAACGCAGTGCCCGGTATTTGTACTGGTGCTGATGCGCTATGTGTCATCCGCCCTGCTCCGGGTCGTGCCCGCATGAACCAGAAATGCTGTGCAACCACACTCCGGAGGCGACGCGCGAGACACACGGCGCGGTTGAAAAACGTTATGCCAGCAGCAGGCAGCAGGTTCTTTTTATTATCCTATCGTTACTTATAAAACACCGGCATGGGATCCTTTGCCAGCTGGTGCCACCGCTTCATTTCTGTGCGCATTGCCCGTATTTGTTTCTGCATGCTTTTTTCACCGGTCAGGTTCCGCTGCTCCCAGGGATCCTTGTCCAGGTTAAACAGCTGGGTATGCCGCTGGCCTTTTACCAGGTATTCGATCAGCTTGTAAGCGCCCATCCGCAGCCCGCGCTGGTAGTGGGCATAAATATAGTACTCAGACTTACGCCCCCTGTACCGTGCACCGCCCAGCGCAGGCAGCAGGCTTTGACCCAGCATCCCCTGCGGCTCCGGCAGGTGCAGGTAAGCGCAAAGTGTGGGAAAAATATCCGTAAGATAGGTAAGCGCTTTGCTGGTTTGCCCCGGTTTTACACCCGGACCGGAAAACAGCAACGGCACACCTACACTGTGCTCATACAGGTTCTGTTTTCCCATCAGGCCGTGCTGGCCCACCGCCAGCCCGTTATCGGCGGCAAAAATGACCAGGGTGTTTTTTTGCAGTCCCTGCTTTTTCAATGTGTTCAGGATATCGCCGATGCGCTGGTCAATATGGGTGATCATGGCATAGTAGTCTGCAATATGTTGCCGGATCTCCGCGCTGTCGCGGGGAAAAGCTGCCAGCTTTTCATCCCGTATCTTCAGATCGCCATTATCAAACGGGTGCTGCTTTAAAAAATTAGGCGGCAGCTGAACACCTGTTGCCGGGTACCGGTGTTCAAATGCGGGCGCCACGGTACGCGGATCGTGCGGGGTTTTAAACGCCACGTAAGCAAAAAAGGGCTGGCGGCCTTTATAGTTTTCCAAAAAGCGAACGGCCTCATCTGCAAACAGGTCCGTAGCATGTATGCCTTTTACCAGCCGGCTGTTTTGCGGGCTGTAAGCGCCATCCTGCCGGAAATCGTTCACCTTAAAATCATACTGCGGGCCCATGCCGTTAAAGAAAAGGGAAGCGCCGCCGCTAAAGCTTCTTACAAAGGAGCTGTATTCATTGTGCCACTTGCCCGTCATCCAGGTATAGTAGCCGTTGGCCTTCAGGTATTGGGGCAGGGTTATAAGGGCCTCCGGTATCTTTTGCCCGTAGTTGCCGCCCATTTCAAACACGCTGCGCCCGGTAAGCATGCTGCCCCGGCTGGGCGCGCATACCGCCCCGCTGGTGCCGCCCATAATATAGGAGTTTATAAAGCGGATGCCGCTGTGCGCCAGGCTGTCCAGCACCGGGGTGCTCAGCAGCTCCGGCGATAAAAAAGTACCGCCCCGGCGCTGGTCATCGGTCAATATTAAAAGTACGTTGGGCCGCGCTTGCGGGGCTTTTTCCTGTGCGCCGCAGGGCAGGCAAGGCAGCAAGAACAGCAGGATCATCGTTATATATTGCCGCATCATGGTCGGTTTTTTACAAAGCAATATATCGTTTATAATTCATATTTGGGGGCTCTTGCCGGTGAAAAACTGGCAATGGAAAAAAGTTTGTTTATGGAGGATCGTTATTGACAACTTGTTTCAGCATCTATTAAAGAGTACCCTGCTGGATGCTGAAATGCCGGGCAGGCCGTTTGTTCGGGCGAAGCATGTATTATAAGCTGAACAGATTCTATTTTAGATGCTGAGCCAAGTTCAGCATGACAGAGGTCCCAGTCAGCTATTGTTGGTGAGAAACACCAACAATACTTTTTGAAGACGTCTTGCTAATCCCACCAAAAATACAGCCGCTGGCTTTGCTTTAGCTCACGGGCCAGCGCGTCCAGTGTGCCCGCGCCCTGCTCCACCGCATCGGGGCAAATGGCATATACTTCTTTTAGGCAGAAAGATACACAGACCGGGGAAAATTTTCAACAGGTGTTATGCCACGGCAGACTGGCCGCACTCCACTGCGCACTCGTTGCAGATCTCTGTGCAGGCCCTGCAATGGTCGTGCTCGTGCTTATTGCATTCATCCGCACAATGCTTGCATACTTCTGCGCACAGCAACAGGGCGTTTTGCTCGCCAATGCCCAGCTCCAGCAGTAGGGCGGTAGTGCGGCAAACAGCGGCACAGGCCATATCTGCCTCAATACAGGCCGCCAGCAGCTCTACCTCTTTTTCCTTAAGGCAGGCCGCGGCACAATGATCGCAAACGGCAGCGCAGCGGTTCAGCAGCTCCGCCATTCTGTTTCCGAATGTTTCCATAATAAATGCGTTTTTTTTAAAAAAGCGATACTCCTGTAAAGGGGGCACAAACAATATGCCCGTTTGGGGTGGGGGTGACCGGCTTACCGACCGGTGTTTTGCGGGGCCGGCCCCGAAGCCCTGAGAGGTGCCGGCATTATTAGGCAAAACGGCCCCATTAGCGCGCCGCCATTAACCATGCCGCTTCCAGCAGTTTGGTAAGGTAAAACCAATGAGAGAACAGGTCCATTTCCACACCAATGGCCCGGTCTGTTAAACAATGGTATAGTACCAGGTGCATATTGGCCATCCACTCCTGCCGGGTTTGGTAGCTGAAAAAGGTTTTTAGTACTTCATGCAGGTTGGCGTGCTCGGCTGCGGATATAAAGTAGGAGGCAAAACCTGTTTGCTCCTCTCCGCCGGGGTGGGGCGCACCCTGCCGGTAAATATAATGGGCGGCCGCTATAACGGAGTGCAGGGCCATAAAGGCACAGCATACGCGGTACACGGGTATTTCCTTTTGGGGCTCAAACTGCTCAATAAAGAGCATTACGTGCAGCAGCATTTTGCGGAACGCATCAATATCCCCGGCATGCTCAAAACAAAGAAAAAATACACGTTGGGGGTTGGTGGTGGCTTCCAGGCACCAGCTTTCTGTATGGAAGGGATCAGGCGTTTTTATCGTTTTCATGGTTTTAATTTTGGAGCGTTATTACAACAACAGCAGCACAGCTCCCGGCCGGGCAATGGGCGCGTTATGTTTCCTCCTCCCACCGGGGCTTCAGCTGGCCATCTACACAGGGCACTTCCCGCACATCTATAAGGTGGGCGGCCTCCATTAGCCGGGTTAAATGAAAATACAGCTTTAGCAAATTAAGATCCTTATGGCCCGTATAGCCCGCCAGCGCATAATCCAGTACCTGCTGCAGGCTTAGCCGCCACCCGGCTATGGATTGGTGTTTAAAAAAACGGCGAAACACGCGGTAAGGATCCTGGTAGTCTTTTGTGGAAAGGTTTTTGGGCAGGTACTCCCACGCAGCCCAGCTGCCATCCGGCCGGGCATAGAGTTGCTTTTGGGCAAGCTGCCCCGGTGCTATTTGCAGCGCGCTGGTTTTGCCCTGCCGGTACAGCTGGTGCGCGGCCAGCATTACAGAGCTTATGGCTCTAAACATGCAAAGCACATTGGCCGGCTCCGTTTTTTTATGCACTTTATTGCTGGCGGCGGATAGCAGCACCTGCCGTATGGTTTTGCGAAAGGCGCCGATGTCTGCAAAAACAAAGCATACGGCAAACACCTGGTAAGGGTCTGTAACAACAGCAAAGTTCCAGCCGAAGGTTTCAAACGGGTCTTTATCATTTTTGTTTTTCATCATTTTTTGTTTTGGGGGGTGAAGGTTTTTCTTCTGTCATTTCGACCGGAGCGCAGCGTAGTGGAGAAATCTCTAAAGTATTATTACCAGCCCAGGCTGCTGCCTGGGGAACACGCAGACTGTGGAGACGGGCGGGCCGATGCTACTTTTTGCAGTTGCCCGCTCCGGATGGGGAAGCGACCTGTTAGGTCTGTTGCCCGCCGCGTACAGACCTAACAGGTCTGCAGCGCAGCGCGGGCAGGCAGCTGCCGGCTTTTCCGGCGGCCCCCGGCCAAAGCCGCTTATTAAAAGTAAAAGTGGTGTTGGTGTTTTGTATAGGTGTAGTAACGGCGTGCATAGTAGTGGTTTTAGCAACTGGAAATTTTTTAAGCCGGACCACCACACGCAAAAAGAAGCGTGGGTTAGTCCTTATTGGCTTTGAAGGGCTACGACACCCCGACTCCAAATAAGAACGCCCACGCAGTACATTCGTGAGCGTTTACCTTATTTTTCCGGAGTCGTTGAAAGGTCGTAGTTCTCAAAGCCAGATCAATAAAGCAAACACTTATATAATAGTGCTCGCAAAATAACTTAATCCTTATGTATCATCAAAAAGCATAAAATTTATTTGATTTCATAGTTCAAATATAAACATAAATGTATTTAAAATCACCAAATTTAAAAATTTATGCATGATTTTTTTAATAAAAAAGATAAGTGCTTGCTTTTTTGTTAGTTAGTAGTGTAATTAACTTCCCATGGCTACACAAAAGAAACGCTATAATCGGATTAAAATAGTCTTGCTGGAAAATGAAAAGTCAAATATTTGGCTGGCGGAACAATTGGGCGTAAGCAGAACTACTGTATCCAAATGGTGCACGAATGATAACCAGCCCACGGTTGAAACGCTGTTTAAAATTGCGGAGGTGCTGGGTGTGGAAGTTTGTGAGTTGCTGGTAAGTCCTAAAAAGTAATTAATCTGTTTTTTGAAACTATTGAAATCCAATGACAAGGCTTGGAGAATATTTACAGGCCCGATCGACCAATAAATCGGAAGTAGCGCGTAAAACGGGTTTAAGCAAACCGCGAGTAAGCGAATTGACCATTAATTCTACTGCCAAATTAAGGGTTGAAGAATTATATCTGATTGCCTTAGCTATTGGTGTAAAACCGGGTGAATTATTGGAGTATGTGTGTGAGGGTGTGAAACTGGTAGATCGGAAGTAGCATGCTCTAATTAACCGTTATTTCCCTAATAATATCAGAAAGATATTTGTCAAAAAAAGAATCATTATATTCATTATGGTTATCCAAAAGATTAATAATGTCTTGATCTACTAAAGGAATAATTAACCCGCGTCCATCTTTGTATGTATCTCTACATCTCTCAATAAATAATTTTCTATTAGTAAAACTTCTGCAAATTAAGAATCCAACTGTGCCGCGATTAACGGCAAACCTTCCTGCCAGCTGGTCTAACTCCGGATTTTCTGGATCAGACGTATAATTCTTGCATTCAATGAAAATATATTGACAAGGCAATCTCATTTTTTCAGATAACCTATATAAGATTCCTGTATCAGCAGCATTGTCAAATGTAATATCGATTCGCTTTCTACCTTGATGAATTCCTTTCTCCTTCATAGGAAAAATCAATTTGGGATAAAAAATAAGTTCAAGTATTCCAAGTATTTTATTGTGGAAGGCTGATGCGTTCCTAACTCCAGCTGGGATATTCACCAATTGTTCTCCAAGCAGTTTACAAACATTTTTAACACTTATATCTGATATTTCTATATTTTTTACTGAATTGTTCTTGGTCTTTTTCTTGAACGCTGCCAAAACCTCCGGGTGGTTTGTAGTAAACTGTCTTAAAAATTCTTTCGTTTGTGGAGTGGTTTCTTTAATATCCTTTTTTGTAACATATTTCTTACCGCCTTTCCTTTGTTTTACCAAGGCTGTATTTAACTTTAAATGCTCGTTTTGAAGAAAATTCAAAACAAAGTGATTGTAATATTTTTCTGGCGTATATGATTCACGAAATGAAACAACACCTTTAGGCACAAGCAATATTTTCCTTTGTTCCACCACAAGCATTCTGGTATATTCGGCTTTCCATGCACCTTCCTGTCTGTTCCAGTAAAATTCCGATGGGACGTTATCGGTAAGCGGGATGTTATGAAGATCGCACTGGGCTCCGGTATATTGTATGAGATGTTTTCGAATAATATTGGTTGTCATATCAGATAACTTATCTTTCCCAAAACCATCCACAAATAAAATATTGTCCTCTATATCTTGTAAAAGTCCCGATTGTATAGCTCTACTTTTCAAAAGATTTTTATAAATTTTTGAAGTATCCGTTTTGCCCACACCATTCCCGTCAGGCTTATCTAAAGACATACCTAAACATGTTGAATTGGGTTCATGCAGGAATTCAAAAAGTTCTCTCGCCTCTTTTTCTTTGCCGGCCTTTGTCAAGTCAATTAATTTCTGGAAGAAACTCTTCAAAGTTAAAGTTGCCTCTAAAGACCACTTATCTTGTCGGTTACCTAAAAAAAATGGGTCAAGAAATAATGGCAAATCCTTTGTTATATCAATATCAACAAAATCAAGTTCAGCTTGAGATTTATCAAGGTTGAATAGCTTACTTATCTTCATATTATAATAGAATCATACCGTTTCTGTTATTTTAACGAGCACTAGTATTGTTATGGTAATACTTATTTGTATTACCATTCATCTTTTCGATCTCTCCATGAACCATACATCCAATTGTGTCCATTAAATTGCCGTAAACGGTTTTAACCTGATTAGATTGGCGTTGTTCCATATTTTGCAAATATGAAATAAATTCTGTCACACATTGCTTTCTATCTGGAAGATATCTAATCCCATTTTCATTTGAAAGAGGAAAGGCCGTTTTTAATTTATCAAATTCCACTGAATTAAAAATTGGGCAATCTTGTAAAATCAAATCGTAGTAATGAAAGCGATTTACCAATTCTTTCAAATAATAGTGTCCTTTAGCAGTTAAACTCAAATTAAACTCATTGGGCAGATCTTTCCACTCGACATCAGAAATTTGTTCATCTGTATCGATCAGGGACTGCTTCAGTAATTCGCTAATTGCCGATTTAATGCTATTGATCTTATATCCTAGTGAATTTAGCTTTTCCGACAAGGTTTTGCTTGACATAAACTTACTAGTATAACTACGTTGTTCTATATGCTCATCTAAATCTTTTAAAACGTATAATTTTATAAAATGATCGGTCGAATCTATAGGCGGAACAAATACATTTATTATGATACTAATCTGAGAATTATAGTAATGCCTGTTTTGAAGCGCAATTGACTTAATAAATTCGTGAGTTGGAATAATTGAGTGTAATTTGTTATGTTCATTTTTATATTGCTCTCTTAAAATATATTCTTGCACTTTTGTATGTCCTGATGTCAAAAATGATTTAAAGACCTTTAGTCCCTCTCGAATATTTGGATAAGTAGTATGATTTAAAAAACTGATTAACTCAGAGTTTGCGCTAGAAAATAGCGAATGCTTAAGTCCTGAAAGAAAATCAACAATATAACCTGATGGGAACTCATACTTAATACCTTTTTGATTAGTTCCACGAATTTTCGTTTCAAAAAGATGCGCTTTTTCTAGCGCAAAATCTATTCGCTTTTGCAAAATCTCCATATAATTAGGAGCCGTTATATGATACACATTGCTCTCATACGCGTCGAAAGGGGGAGAATTTTGCCATTTATAATAATACCCTTCTCGAAGTGAAATTACTGATCCGCAAAGAGTTGCTTTGGTTAGAGAGTGAGAGAAAATGAAAAGTTTTTCTTGAATAGTATCATTAAATTGATCTGCGTTATCAATAATAACAACTAATCTCTTTCGCCGTTCTCTAATAATGTATTTTGAAAGAGCTTCAAGATGGCTAAAGGAGTTCTTCTTTTCATTTTCCAAAAAACTTGAAAGTTTAGTGTTATATGCTTCCTCATTGTTCGTTTTGTCATATAACCAAATACTATCATCGTTTCGTTTTATTTCCTTAAAATAGATTCTTTTCAGAACCTTCAATGAATGAAATTCAAAAGTTTCGTACTTGTTATAAATCGACTCCAATATTTCGCTAGCAATTTTTTCAGGTTCGAAATTAGTAGCACCTTCAAAGAATTTTCTGAAATCTATATATACAATAAAGTGATTTTCTAATTCCTTATCCTCCAACTTGTATTTAAATAGATGATTTATAAATGAAGTTTTTCCTGCCCCTTTGGAGCCAATTATAATGATTGGTTTTGGGGGATAACTATTTTTTATGTTGATTTCTTCCGCATTTAATTCCTCACTGATTTGAGATGCTATACTTGATGAATTAACTGCGGGGATTATTTGTGAAAGTTGTGGTGCGTAGTCTCCAAATAATCTCTCAATTTCATCTTTATTCTTTTTTGTTTCTTCATTTTCAACAAAGCATTTCTTTATAAACTCCTTATCATCTTCTCGCTCCTCAGAAAAAATCTCTCCAAAGACCGTATCAATAAGAGGTGTTATACTGCCGCTAAGTGAATTTCGAATAAGCTCTTTATCTCTATCAATTAGAGTCGATAAGATTGTTTTGTATTCTACATTATTTATAGGAAGATCAAATTTGAAACCCCCATTGTTTACAACAGAATACTTTGATAAATTTTCGAAAAATTCAATAAACCGGCTTTCGATTGTATCGACGTCTTGAAATATAAGACATGAGTTATCTTTCCATGGTTTGCCATCGTTATTAAATATCTTTAGAACTACAAATTGATATCCATTCGTGATTATACCATATTGTATCCCTTCATCGATAGCATAATTTCTAATTTGATTTATAACCTCACTGTTGCCTTTTAGCAAAGTATTTATAGTTGCTCTTTTATGATGCGAGGGAAGGGTCAACTCTTTAAGCTGCCTTTTTGCTTCAACAATAAAGTGAATGCCTGGGACAGAAATTCGATAATCATAATAGCCCGACTCAACATGACCTTCTCTTTGAATGTCGCCCTCCTCCCATCCTAATACATCTATCAAAATAGCATCTATCAATTTAGATCGGGTATCAGATTCGCTTAGGTCAGTTTGCAGGTATCGGTGATATAAACTCTTATAAAGTTCGAAAGCTTGGGCTGCATTGTCTATTTGGGTCATTGTACAGTTTAGGTTAATTCCAGAATATCTTTACTTTTAATAAATACATTAAAAGCAGTTATGGCAACACAATATTAAGACAGTTTTTTTGGCAGTTATTAAACTCAAATGCTGTTCATGACAAGTTGCTGTCGCTAATATAGCAAATTTATTTAAAATTATGTGTTTGTCCTTAGGGCGGGTGCATTTCAGATTTTCGCTATGCTGCGACCTTAACAAACTCCCTTTTGGATAGTTCTACAATCTTTGACCATTGTTGATTCTTGTTTGTTACTCTCAGATCGCCTCCCGGCCGGAATTATTTAGGGAGTGCGATGAAAAGGGGATATTGCGGTTTAAAGACCTTTCTGTATACGACGACAATGTGCTGGGTTACTGCAGCCGGCGGTGGAAACCTGCGGCGCGCATAATTGGGGGAAACCATGGGACTCAGCGATGGGCGTACTCCTTTGTGCGAGCTATTTGCCTCTTCCCGGTTAAAGCACCTGGTCCTGAGCGGCGATTTGGAAGCCGATGGGCCGCTTACCTCAATGAGAACGTTCCGGGTGCGGCTTGCTAAAAAGCATGTACAGGCTCCCGCAATCTAACTCGCACAGGTCCCCGGCCAGTGCGGCGTTGTTAATAAGCTTTATCCTATTTTGCCGATACCGTAGCTACAGCAGTCCGCTTTAAGCAGCTGCCTAATTACGAATATACGCCGGCCGGGAAGACGGCCCAGGAAGGTACAAGATACCGGAGAGATCCCTCCGCTTGCCCGCTGGGCGGGGCCGGTCGGGATGACCGGGTGTTGCGGGCGGGTAGCACTGGCTGACGCTTATTCCACCGCTGAAGAGTGCGATCCCGCTTTCTGCGGGACAGGCTCCACACCGCTGCTATAAGCACTAAGCCGGGCCCATACCGCCCTTTTTAACAAGCCATTACATGCTAAATATTAATAATTTGTAGTAGCTTTAGTACAGGAACCATACAGCTGCTTTTGGCCTACAGGCTCCCTATATTAATAACCCTTTAAAAAACAAAGCTATGACTGCAACGCGTAAAACCCACCATGCCCAGGCCCTGCCCACCAGCAATTTTTGTGAATGAAAAAGTTGTGAATGAAAATGCTTTTTACAAAAACCGTTTTCACAAATTGTGAAAAGCCGCGGTGTAAATATTTAAAAAATTTACGAAGCACTCATTCACAACCATGTATTGAAAAACCGTTAATCTATATGAGCTATGAAATCCTTAAGAGCGCAACTGCACCTTACCCAGCAGGAGCTGGCGGCCCTTATAGGCGTATCTACCAGCGTTATTTGTATGTATGAAAGAGGGCAGCGCAACCTGCCGCAAAAAGCATCTGCAAGGCTGGCACAGCTGCAATTGCAGCTGCTGCACCCGCAGCCGCTAAAAGCGGTGGCGGGGCAGCCTGCCCAGGCCCGCCAGCAGGTACACCTGCTAAAGATGCAAAAAGCGCTGAACGCGCATGCCCGTAAGGCGGCGGCGGATGCGCTGCGTATAAGTATGGCCCTTAGCAAAATGCAGGAACGCCACCACCTGCTTACCCAAAAGCTGGCCATGGTACAGCGGCTGATGGAGGAGGCCACCCCCGCTACCCGGCAAATGAGCCTGCTGCAAAATATGGAGCTGGATATACTGGATGGGCTGGACCGCTGTGGCCCCGCAAGGCAGCTGGTGGCGGAGTATAAGCTGGCTACCTTAAGAGCAAGGCAGCAGGCGGCGCTGCAAACCTGCAGCAAGGCTACCGGCTGTTAAACAATTTTAAATACCGGCCGGGCGGCTGCGGTGGCGTATAAAGCGGGGTAGGTTTGCGGTATTGTTTCACTTAAAAATTTATAGAAAATGCCAAATTATTCAACCACGCAGCTGACAACCGTTACCGACTGTAATGCGGTGCTGAACATTGCCACTAAGGAGCAAAAAGACCTGGAATGGAAAAAACTTTCCATAGAAAGGCAAAAGGAAATTTATGCGGAAAACTCCGTTGAAATTTCTACCGAGCTGGCGGCCAAGCAGGCGGAGTTAACCACGCTGGATGCCATTATTGCCGGCCTGCCGGAGGGCGAGCTAAAGGAGGAGAACGTTAAAAAACGCAAGCGTGCGGAGTACAGCATTTTTTTGCTTACAGACCGCAAGGCCAACTACGGCGCGGTAGCGCTGCTGGAAAAGGAGTACGACCTGCAGCAGGTGCTGCGGCAGCTGGAGGAGACCGCCACCTTTATAGCCGAAGTGCAGGCCCAAAAGGACAGTCTGGTATAACCCCAGGAAAGCCGCCCGGTAAGGGCGGTTTTTTTGTGCCTCGTCTTCCACAGTAGAGGTATCTCTTCAATATTTGGATAACGAATGAGACCAAAATCCAATTATCAAGGATTACCTGAAACTGCCACATATACACCGGCCGGGAGGCCTGCGCAAGAAGGCACAAGGTAGCGGGAAGATCCCTCCGCCCGCTCGCTGGGGGGATGACCGGGTATTGCTGCAGTATTCATCAAGCTTTATTTTTAACTTTACCTAAAAGTATAACCATGAAAAAAGAACTGATCACCGAATTATTACAAAAATTTGAAGCAGCCTGCTATGAAGTTAAAGGCGTGGAATGCTGGAGCGCCCGGGAGCTACAGCCTATTTTGGGCTATAGCCGCTGGGAAAATTTTTTGAATGCGCTGGATAAAGCACGTAAATCCTGCGAAGCCGCCGGGGAAGCAGTGACGGACCATTTTCGTGATGTCACGAAAATGGTCTTATTGGGGAGCGGGTCTCAACGCGAAGTTCAGGACATTGCCCTTACCCGCTATGCCTGCTACCTGGTAGCGCAGAACGGCGACCCGGCCAAACCGGCCATTGCTTTTGCTCAAACTTATTTTGCCGTACAAACCCGCAAGCAGGAAATTATTGAACAGCGCCTGCTGGAAGTAGCAAGAGTATCGGCCCGGGAAAAACTGACAAAATCGGAGAAAAAACTGTCGGGCATTATTTACGAGCGTGGGGTGGATGAGCAAAGTTTTGCGCTGATCCGCTCCAAAGGAGACCAGGCATTGTTCGGCGGCTTTAGCACGGCGGATATGAAAAAGAAGCTGAGCGTGCCTGCTAATCGTGCCCTGGCAGATTTTTTGCCTACCCTTACCATTAAAGCCAAGGATTTTGCTACGGAGCTAACCAGTCATAACGTGGTGGAAAAAGACCTGAAAGGCGGCCAGCAAATATCAAAAGAGCATGTAGACAATAATAAAGCGGTAAGAGATATGCTTAACGAGCGGGGCGTACAACCGGAAACACTGCCCCCGGCAGAAGACATAGCAAAACTGAAACGAAAGCTGGATGGCGATGCAAAAAAGATATTGAAAGATACCCGTGCAAAAAATAAATAGTGTTTGTAGTACAGGCTCTAACGCGTGCAGGCCTTCCGGCTTGGGCAAAAAGGTACTATTTCGGGAGACAGGAAGTGCTATGTATGGGGCCGATGGCCCCAGGTGTTGGCGATGGCGGATGCTTATTTCACAGTACAAGAGTTCGGTCCCGCTTTCTGCGGGGCAGGCACCAAACCAAGGTAACCAAAGAAACCGCCATCAACCGGTCGCAGGCGGCCGGTATCGATGGCGGATATATATTGAGGCGTTTAAGTGTGCGATTCTGCCGCTCCATATTCCACAGCACAAGAGTGCGATCCCGCCGTTGGTGGGACAGGCTCCAGACCGGTGCCATAAGCACTGCAGCTCGGTTAATAAAAACCGCCGCCGGAGATATCCTTCCGATCGCCCTTCAGGCTCGGTCAGGATGACGATGATGCGCCGCCGCCCGGGGGGCCAGTGGGGATGACGATGATACGCGATGAGGATGCCCCTCCTCCTACTTTAAAAAACCGTTAAGGAGATTTAAAAGCGCGGTGGTTTGTTCCATAAGGCTTACGTGGCCCTGCCCGGGTACAATGGCCAGCTGGGATGCGGGCGCGGGGCCAAAACCGGCCATTATATTGCCGCCCAGCAGCTGGTAGGTTTTGATGAGCTCCAGCTTATCCAGCCCGTCATTGTCACCGGCAATGATGAGCACGGGGGCGGTAATTTTGGCAATGTTGGCATCGCCCAGGTTAAAGGGCTGCCGGGCAGAGGCGATCATCTGCTGCAGGAAGGGGATCCATTTGGTGGTATCCGGCGCTACGGCATTGTAGGCGGCCTGCATGGGTGAGTTGTCAAACAGTTCCGGCTTCATTTGTTTAAAGGCTTCGTTTACCTGGGGCAGCCAGCCTTCGCTTTTATAGGTGGCAGAAATGATGACCAGCTTTTTTAAGCGCCTGGGGTATTGTATGGCAAACTGGTAGGCCACGGCGCCACCAAAACTATAGCCCACCACATCGGCACTGTCTATATGCAGGTGATCCATTACACCGGCCACATCGGCGGCCAGGGTGGCGTGGGATAACGGGCGGTCGGAGTACGGGGTATGCCCGTGCCCCTGTAATTCCAGGGCAATCACCTTGTGGTTTTTTGACAGCTCGGGGATGAGCTGGCCCCAGTTGCCATCGATGGTCATAAAAGCCCCGTGTAACAATACCAGGGGCTGGCCCTGTCCATATACCTTATAATAAACCTTGATGCCGTTAACGGGGGCATAGCTGCTATCGGCCGGGGAGCCGTGTTGTTGCGCGTGGGTGGTGGCTGCTGTAAGCATAATAATGATGATTAAACGTATGGAGTTGAAAAGATTTTTTGTGTTGGTTCTATTGTTCATAACGCCTGTTTTAGGGTTGTGTGCTTTTGCTTTTTAACGCTACAAAGATGGAGTGGTTTTGGGGAATGGAAGCCGTGTAAAAACGACAAGTTTGGGGGTGGATGATGCCGGGGGTATTTGAGGGGTCTTGTTTTTTGGAAGATGCTTGTTTGGAGGATCGGTTGACCCCGGGTATATGGAGCAAGATGCAGGGAACTGATGGCTCCCTGGGGTGGGTAACGGCGATGCGCGGCTGGTAAAAATAATGGGCGGTAAACCCATCTCTACAGGTAGCCGGGCCGGTTGCTTACCGTTACCGATTTGGTTGGCAAGAACAACCATTTTTTTACCTTTTTGCAAACAATGCCAGGATGACAGGGCGCTATTTTTCTGGTTTTCAGGATTTGCAGCAGCTGGAAGATCTGTTGAGTTTTCAACGGCCGCCAGGCCGATTTTAAGGCCACATAGCGGCTATTTGCTCGGCACTAAATAAAACATTCAAACAACATTCCAACACCTCAAATTGCCTTATTTTAAACCAAACCGGGAGGGCTGAACTATTGTGCATTATTTGCATCCTTTGTCCCGTGTTTGTCCAGTGCTCCTGTATCCCTCGTGTATCCCTTTTTTAAGGGATTAACATGGACGATTTCAAGGGACGATTTTGTCAGAATGACAGGCAAAAACGAAGAGTTCCTCTTCTTATTTTTGCAAAAATTAAATGTATTATATGTCAAAGACGGTTCTGTGCGGATGAACCGGCAACAACTGGCCGAACTTTTTAACACCTCTGTTCCCAACATCAGCATGCATAGATCTAAATATACTGAAGGATAAGGAACCTGTTAGGCCGGCCCCCGCGGCGGACAAAACCTAACAGGAATCTTACTCCAGCACTTTTATTTCCGTGCGCCGGTTCAGTTGATGCTGCTCCTCGCTGCAGGGTACATCGTTGCCGCAGTCGTTCAGCAACCGGCTTTCTCCGTAGCCCATCGCCTTCAGCCGGTCCGCCGCAATGCCCTTACTTACCAGGTAGCGCACCGCAGATTCCGCTCGCTTGCGGGAGAGGGTCATATTGAAGGCATCCCCGCCCCGGCTGTCTGTATGGGACGAAAGCTCAATTTTAACCGTGGGATTTTCTTCCAGTGTTTTTACCAGGTTATCCAGCACCATTGCCGCATCGGGGCGAATGTTCCATTTGTTATAATCGTAATAGATATCTTTTAATACAATGGACGCATCTTTTTTCAGCTCCATCACCTCCAGCGCCAGGTTCACATAGATGACCTCGCTGCGGTTCAGCCCCTTTGTGGTAACCTTTTCCCGGTTGGAAAAATAGCCTTTATTCTGCGCGATGACATTATAATCGGTTTGCTGATCCAGCTGGTAATAGAACCGGCCGATGGAATCGGAGGCTTTCTGCCCGGCGCTGCCCTTGCTTAAATTGGTAAGGGATGTCTGGATAAACGGCAGCGGACTCATATCGGCTTTATTGATGGTCTTACCCGCCAGGGTAAACCGGATATCGTTGTGGATCAGCTCCCGGTAAATGGTGGCGGCAGGTGCGGAAAAATCGGCCGCGGCTACGGTAGCCTCGGTGGTTTTGATGCCATTCTTAATACCGGTGATCTTGTAATTGCCCGCAGCTAATGCTCTTTGCAGGGGAATGCTGCCATCTTCCATCGTCGTGGTTTCAATAATGGATTCATCGCCTTCTTTTTCGATTTTGATGTTTACACCGTCCAATGGTTTTCCGGTGGGTTTGTCGATGACTTTTACCGCCAGGTTTTTATCCGCAGGGGGTATCGGCTGCTGCACAACGGGCCGATCGTTCACCGGCGCGGGCCGTTTTTTGCCCAGCCAGATCTTTACGCCCAGGCTGGCGCTTAAAAAGCCCAGGTTCTTCTTTTCTGTATAGGGTTTTGTAAAAGCATATTTGTCCTGGTAGGGCTGGTCGCGCTCAGACGCGGGGTCTTTAACAATATAGGGCTTGAGGACGCCGCTTGCTGTACCATCGGAGGCCGACTGGCCTTTCATTTCCGGTGAGGGGAGGTACCAGTAGTCCACGCCCAGCGATAAGGAGGCTTTGGTCGAAAGGAAAAGCTCCAGGCTGGCACCACCACGGGCCAGAAACTGCATTTTGTTTTTTTCTTTTACATCTGCCGGGCTTGCGGCGCCGCTTGCTTTATAGGCATCAAAAAAGGCGCTGGTCATGCCGTATTTTTCGTAATTGCCCTCTATATTAACGGTAGCGGTACCGGTTGTCGGACTTCCCGCTGCAACGCTTCCAACAGGGCTGCTTGAAACAAGCGCATTATTCATACTATAGGTATAGCTATCCGGTGAAGCGCCGCTGCCTTTTAAATAATAATAGCCAAAACGGGTCATTGCCACACCACCCTGCGCATAAACAGAGCCCTGCAGCTTTTGCCGGCCAAACCAAAGGCGCGGGCCGGTAAGGGCATAGTAGCTGTTAAGGTCCTTGCTGACCGCTACCTGCTGTGTGTTTTCCGGGAAGGTAAAATAATCGTTCCCTGCTTGGCCGGAGTCCAGTGCATTCTGGAACTGGGCCGCATTTCCCATGCCTTTGAGCACATCTTCCGCTGCTGCTGAAAAGCGGTGCATATCCGGGTGGTTTCTTTTAACCCGGAGCATGCCGAGGGCCAGCTCCCATCCAAAGGCGTTTTTTCTCCAGCCACCGTTTATTTCGGCAAACAGGCCGCTGTTCAGACGGTAAAGCGGGTTCTCATACAGGGATTTATTTTTTAAAAGATAGCCGCCACGCAGCCCGGCATAAAATCCTTTTTGATACAGAGGGTAGCCCGGGTCATCCGTGCTGGCAGTGCTGGTAACAAAATCATCCTGGGCAAAAGCAGGTTGAAAGGCAGCTAAAAGGCAGACAAAGGAAAGCAGTAACGATCTTTTTTTCATGGTAGTTTGAATAGACGGTTATATCAGAAGTCAGATTTGCGGTAAATATAAATGAAAAGCCCCATGTATAAAAACCTGTTTCAAAAACAGTGCACCGCGCTGCCACTCCCTTATTTTGGCGATGGTGCCACTCCGGTGGATGGGGTATTTTTACTGCTGTATTTTAAATATGTATATATGAAATCAAAACTGGCCATATTGCTGGCGCTGCTGGGGGTTTATGGTGCCGTCCGGGCCCAATGCAGTTATTATTTTTTTCAGCGTGATAAGACCATCACTGTTGGAATATTTAACAGGAAGGGAAACGCAGACGGCAAGGTTGTTTATAAGATCGGTACGGTAACCGTTAAAGATGGCATCAGCAATGGTAGCTTGCGGTCCGAGGTCTTTGACCGGAAGGACAAGTCGGTAGCGGTTTCATCCGGAACGGTTGCATGTAAAAACGGGATGTTGCTGATGGATATGAAAATGATGCTGGCGCCCCAGCAAAGCAGCCAGATGCAGGGTGCCGAAGCCAGCGGTAAGGGCATGTACCTGGAGTATCCCTCCTCGCTTTCTGTGGGGCAGGAACTAAAAGACGGGAGTTTTGCGATGGATATGAAAATGGCCAACGGCATACCGGCCTCTGTAACGATGGACATTACGGACCGGAAGGTGGTTGCAAAGGAAAAGATCAGTACGCCTGCTGGATCCTGGGAGGCCTATAAGATCACTTCCCTGTCAAAAACGGTGATCAATATGGGTTTTGGGATCCCGGTAAAAATGGAAATGACCGAGTGGTTTGTGCCGGGCTTCGGCGTGGTACGAACGGAATCGAAGTACGGGAAAACGGAATTGCTTTCGATCGGGTAGAAGGGCCAGCGGGATTGTTTTCAGTTTAATAGCCGCAGATGCGCAGGTCTGTACCGGAGTGCTGATTCAATTGCGCCGGCTTTCGCCAAATCCATCAGCGAATCAGCGGCTAAAATTTATGCGTCTGTTGCCGCAGATGCGCAGATCTGTTCCGGAGATACTGATTCGATTGTACCGGCTTTCGCCAAATCCATCAGCGGATCAGCAGCTAAAAATTTATGCATCCGCTCCGGAAGCGGCACCCATACATGGGTCTCAAACCCGAAAATCCCTACCTTAGCGGAATGGAGAAAAAGTTATTCCTGTTGGATGCGTATGCCCTGGTTTTCCGGGCGTATTACGCACTCATCCGCAGCCCCCGCATTACCAGTAAAAATAAAAACACCAACGCCCAGTTTGGGTTTACCAATACCTTAATAGAACTGATCAACAAGCAAAAGCCCACCCATATGGCGGTTTGCTTTGATACGCATGCCCTTACGGAACGCCATACGGATTACGCAGACTATAAGGCCAACCGGCAGGAAACACCGGAGGATATTTTAATTGCCGTGCCGGACATCAAACGCATTATTAAAGGGTTTAATATACCGGTAATTGAGTCGGATGGCTACGAGGCGGATGATATCATCGGTACACTAAGTAAGAAAGCCGCAGCGGAAGGCTATGATGTCTTTATGGTAACGCCGGATAAGGATTATGGCCAGCTGGTGAGCGACAAGATAAAAATATACAAACCCGGCTACCAGGGCGGGGATGTAGAAATTATGGGGCCTGAAGAAGTATGTGCCAAATGGAATATCAAGACCGTATCGCAGGTGATCGATGTGCTGGGGCTGATGGGCGACGCCGTGGATAATATTCCCGGCATTGCAGGCGTGGGAGAAAAGACGGCCGCAAAATTACTGGCGGAATATGAAACACTCGAAAACGTGGTGGCCAATGCCGATCATATAAAAGGGGCGCTGGGCCGCAAAGTACAGGAAGGAAAGGAGATGGCCATCCTGTCGAAAAAGCTGGCAACCATCATCACCGATGTGCCGGTGGATTTCCATGAAGGAGATTTCCAGCTGAAAGACTGGAACAAAGAGGCGTTAAAAGAGATCTTTGGGGAACTGGAGTTCCGGACTCTGACCAAACGCTTGCTGGGAGAAGAGGCCGGCGACCAGGCAGCTGCCCCCGCGGGAAAAACGTCCGCTAATAAGGGCGTGCAGATCGACCTGTTTGGGAATGTGATCGGCGGTGCCGACATTGCGGAACCGGTGGAAGCAGAACCGGCTCCGGCTTTTTCATCACTGAAGACCATTAAGGACACACTGCCGGATTATAAGGCCGTTACGGATGAGGCCGCCATCAGGAAGCTGGTCGGTGAGTTGCTGCCGGTAACGGAGGTTTGCTTTGATACCGAAACCACCGGTATTGATGCCAACCTTGCAGAGCTGGTGGGCCTGAGCTTTTCCATAAAGGCGGGTACGGGCTACTATATTCCCTGCCCGGCAGACAGGGAAGCCACAAAAAACATACTGGCCGGGCTGGCGCCCCTGTTTGAAGACGAAAGTAAAATATGGATCGGGCAGAACCTGAAATACGACCTGCTGGTTTTAAAATGGTATGGCGTGGAACCGAAAGGAAAGATCTTTGATACCATGCTGGCACATTATGTTATTGAACCTGATGGCAAGCGGGGAATGGACCAGCTGAGCGCCCAATACCTGGGGTATGAGCCCATCCACATTGAAGAGCTGATCGGCAAGAAGGGCAAGAGCCAGGGGAATATGCGGGATGTGGAGATCGAAAAAGCAAAAGACTATGCGGCAGAAGATGCCGATATTACCCTGCAGCTGAAAGAAGTATTTGCGCCCATGCTGGAAAAACGGCAGGTGCAAAAAGTTTTTGAGGAAGTAGAAAACCCATTGGTACGCGTGCTTGCCGATATGGAATTTGAAGGGGTGCGGATCGACGAGGAGTTTTTGAAGAACTATTCCAAAGAGCTGGAAAAAGATGCAGCCGAAGCGGAAAAAAAGGTTTTTGAGATCGCTGGTGTAAAATTCAATCTTGCTTCGCCAAAGCAGCTGGGAGAGGTATTGTTTGACCGGCTGAAACTGGATGCTTCAGCAAGAAAAACAAAGACCGGCCAGTACCAGACCGGTGAGGACGTCTTATTAAAACTGGCCGCCAAAGGACATGCCATCGCCGACCAGATCATCGCCTTCCGCGAGCTGACCAAACTGCGCTCTACCTACGTGGATGCGCTGCCGCAGCTGATCAATCCCAAAACAGGGCGGGTGCACACCACTTACGGGCAGGCCGTGGCGGTTACGGGCAGGCTGGCCAGCAACAATCCCAACCTTCAGAACATACCGGTGCGCACGGAACGCGGAAAAGAGATCCGGAAGGCATTTATTCCCCGCGATGAAAGCCATATATTGCTTTCGGCCGATTATTCGCAGATCGAATTAAGGATCGTAGCTGCAATGAGCGGCGATACCAATATGGTTCAGGCCTTCAAACAGGGTACCGATATTCATACGGCCACTGCATCCAAAGTATTCAATGTAGAAATGGATGCGGTTACCCGGGAGATGCGCTACAAATCCAAAAGCGTCAATTTCGGGATCATTTATGGCCAGGGAGCTTTTGGCCTGGCCGATAACCTGGGCATTTCCCGTACCGAAGCCAAGGGCATCATCGACAGCTATAAAAAAGAATTTTCCGGCATCCAGCGGTATATGGATGATACCATCAATTTTGCCCGGGAGCACGGGTACGTGCAAACCCTGATGGGGCGCAAGCGCTGGCTGAAGGACATCAATTCCTCCAATTTCACGGTCCGGGGCTTTGCCGAGCGCAATGCCATTAATTCGCCCATCCAGGGAACGGCCGCCGATATGATCAAGCTGGCCATGCAAAAAGTGCATGCAGCCATGAAAAAAGAAGGCTTTAAAAGCCGGATGATCCTGCAGGTGCACGATGAACTGATCTTTGACGCTTTAAAAGAGGAAGCGAATGAGCTGCGGCCCCTGATCATTGAAAACATGCAGGCTGCGCTGCCCCTGCCGTTTGAAGTACCGGTGATTGCCGAGTGCGGGGAGGGCAGCAACTGGCTGGAAGCACATTAGGGCCGGAGCTTTTCGGCTCCCGGAGGCAAGAACCGCGGCACCTGTGCTACACCTGTGGCAGACTGCCGGAACCGATCAAAAAACTGCGAAATAAAGATAAGCCGGGAGCCCGGAACCGCTTTGTCTGGCAAACGTTCAAGACTTGCCGCCTCCCCGTATTGCCGGCCAAAAAAATGTCTTTAGCCGGCCCCCCAACGCACCCGGAGGATTCATTCAATAAATTTCAATGAATTCAACTATTTTTGATCTTTTAATAAACTATGTCTTATGACCACCTTATTGAGCAGGACTGCGCTGATTGCTGCCTTATTTTCCCTGGTACTGGTTGCCTGCCGGAAAAATGACAAACCTTCACCACCACCGGAACCCACGGTACCCAGTGTGAATGACTCCATGTATTTCCTTTTTAAGGATCAGTATTTATGGAATGATGTGATCCCCGATTCTGCAACCTTCAGGCCCAACAGCTATGCAAAAACGGAAGATATGTTTAACGCGCTGATCAGCTTTAAGAAGCAGGGCGGTGCAAACATGGATAAATACAGCTTCCTGGACGATGGGACGATTGCCGGGGAGATCGGAGGCGTTTCCGTAGGGTTTGGAATGGATGTGAATTACAATGAGCTCAATGACCTCCGGGTTGTATCCGTCTATCCCGGTTCGCCGGCTTACCAGCAGGGGATCCGCCGTTCCTGGCGGATCACAGCCATCAACGGGAACACGGATCTGGCCTATGACGGCGAACAGGTTCATGGTCCGGGAACTACGCTGAACAGGGTGATCAACGCCATCTATTACAGCAACAGCACCCAGCTGACCCTGCAAAAACCGGATGGCAGCTCGGTGCCCGTAAGTGTGGAATCAACCAGTTACGATATTAACCCCGTTTTATACAGCAATGTGCTCAATGTAGGAGGCAAAAAGATCGGATACCTCGTATTTAACCAGTTTATCAGGCTAAATAAGGCCCAGCCGTTCCTGGATCCGGTGTTTGACCATTTTATCAGCAGCGGCATTACGGACCTGGTAGTGGACCTGCGGTATAACGGCGGTGGCGCTGTGGAAACAGCGGAGTACCTGGCCAATCTTATTGCCCCCTTCTCCGTAGGAACGGATGCCAAGTTGATGTACTCGGATTATTTCAACGCCGATCTTTCTGCACACCGGTACAGTAATTATCTCAAATCGAGGATAGTACCGGGGTACGATTTCTCATGGGGCGATCTCTTTGACTCCTGGGTTGCGTACGCGGCCGTTCCCTTTAAAAAAGCAAAGACGCTCGATCTTTCCAGGGTGGCATTTATCGGCACCAGCCAAACGGCTTCAGCCAGCGAGCTGGTGATCAACGTGCTGAAACCCTATATGGAAGTAAAATTAGTGGGCGATGTTACTTATGGCAAACCGGTGGGTTTTGTAGGAATGCATATTGGGAAGTTTGATATGTATGCGGTTTCACTCTGGTCAAAAAATGCGGAAAATCCCCCCAATGGCGATTATTTTAACGGGATGATCCCCAACGATGCGGCTACAACAACGCCGGATGACCAATATGAAGATTATTCTAAGGACTGGGGTGACCTGGATGAAGTGTACCTGCGCCGGGCCTTGAAGATCATGGGAATTGCCCTGCCTTCTCCGCTCATGAGCCGGACCGCAATTGCAGCACCACGTAACAACCGGAAGCTCTTGCTGCGCAACCCCATGCCGGATATCCATTTTAAAGGGATGATCGAAACCCGGGAGAACCACAAAAAATAGAATATCGTTGCAGGATAAAAATAACTACAGGGTGGGTTTAGATCCACCCTTTTTTTACGGCCACCAAAACCAATCCCACCCGGTTCCGGACCTCCAGTTTGTCCATAATATTGGTGGCATAACTTTCTACCGTGCGGGCGCTTAAGAAAACAGAGGCGGCGATCTCTTTATAGGTAGCATCAGAACAAAGCCAGGGGATCAGCTCCCGCTCTTTCGGGCTCAGCTCCTGCTGGGTTACTTCTTTTTTGATATAGTCATTGGCCAGGGCCTTGCTTACTTTGGCATCGTAAAAGATGCCGTCTTTTACAATGGTGTTGAGGGCGTGGGCCAGCTCCTTTTGCTGAATACTTTTGAGCAGATAGCCTTTTGCCCCCGAGCGGATCATTTTGATGATCTTTTCATCATCGTCCTGCATGCTCAATGCCAGCACGATCACCTCCGGCTTGTTTTCTGTTAACCATTTGGCTACGGCATAACCGTCCATCACAGGCATCTGCACATCTAAAATGACCACGTCCGGGATATTTTTGGGATGCTGGAAACGTTCGGTCATTTCCTTACCGCTGCTGCAAACATACAGTACGTCAAAATTGGGGATGGAACTGATCATTGTCGACAGCGCCTGTGCGATCAGGACATGATCATCAACAATGACAATGCTATGCCTCATAGTTGGGTATTTTGTTTAAAGGTAAAGAAATGTGCAGTTGCGTACCCTTGCTGCTGCCCCATTGGAAGCTGGCACCGATGCTTTGTATTCTCCGTTCGATGGATTGCAACCCGCTGCCGCCGCTGATGCGGTAAGCAGCAGCCTCGTTCCAGTCGATGCCTTTGCCATTATCGGCACATGCAATCTGCAGGGCATCCTCCGTCAGGCTGATATGGATCTCTATGGCGGTGCCATCGCTGTGCTTTAAACTGTTCTGGATAAATTCCTGGCAGATGCGTACAATAGACAGGTTGATATGCTCGTTCAAAAAATCAAATGCCTCGCGGGGACTGGAAAAAAATGTCTGACGAAGCCCGCTTTCATGGATCCTGGCCAGTTCCTTTTCCAGGTAATGCACAAAACTGAAATCGGAAAAATTTTGGGTGGTCAGCATTTTACTGATGCTGCGCAGCTCGTTCAGCGACTCCTGGATCAGCACGTTCTGCGCCGCGATCCTTTTTTTTATATCCTCCATGTCATCGGATAACAGCGTGTTTTCCATTTGCAGATACGTTAGTGTGAGCTTTTGCCCGATAGTATCGTGTAGCTCGCTGCCGATATTCTGCATCAGTTTTTGCTGTACCTCCTGCCGCGTTTCCAGCAGTTCCTGTTTGTGCAGAATGGCATTGGCCTCCCGCTCTTTTTTATAGAGGATATTGCGCCGGCGGATGCTGATGATGATGAAATAGACCGCCATTACCAGCAGCAATACGGTTAAAATCACCGACAGGAAAAAAACGTTTATTTCTTTTTCGCCCATAGGAATCCAAAGGTTATGATGCCATATAAAAAATAATTAAAAGCAAAGAACAGGTAATAATAGATATAAAACAGCCGGGGGTAGGTATCAAACAGGTAAAACTTTGTAATGTTATAAGGAAGCGTCCCCAGGTAAAATAACAGGAGCCCGATGGAAACATACATGAACGGATCCCGGGTTACCTCCTCAATTTCCTCGCTGTTCATCAGTTCAAACAGGTAATGCAGGCTGCAGGCGGCAATGAAAATGGCTTCCAGCGTATAATTAAATGTATTGAACCGGTTGACATCGCTTACCAGGAACTGCAGCAGGGTTATAAAAAGGACCATGCTGATAAACCCTTTTATCGCATGTTTCCAGTAAACAAGTCCTGTTTTCCTGTAAAAGAACAGGAAGAGGCTGATGCATTGTACCGGAAGCATGCAGTTATACCAGGTATTGGTAAAGCCGATCAACGCGTTCGGGCGCAGGAAGATACGCGCAAAATACACAACCGTTTCTGCGGTTACCACGGAAGCCAGGAACACCACGATCAATGCGCCACTCCGGTTGCCCTTTTTCAAAAAAAACAATCCCGTTAAAAAACTGGCCCACTCTAAAAAGATCAGGATATAGAAGAATGTCATTTTAAGAGGGATTAAAGGAATCGGATCGCTACTCTACACCGGGAGGAGGGCATGCGCCGCCCTGGTTCAAACCCACGTCCACGCCGCTTGGAGGAGGCGCAAAAAAGCTCATGGTCATTACGGTTTTCCGGTTTTGTGCAGGCGCCAGCAAGGTATGGATGCGCTTTCCTTTTTCCAGGATCTCACCGGATGGAAGAAAATCGTGGTACACGGCTGTTTTCAGATCCTTGTAGGCCGGCACCAGGATGAGGGTATGCCGGCCCTTGAGACTGGCATAGTCCGCATTTTTTGGATCGAGGCCCGGATAAGCGGCATCATAGATCTTTATACCCAGCTCGGAGCTCGTTACCGGGGCGCCGTCTGGTTTTACCAGCTTACCGCTTTTTACCAGCCCGTCCATGGTGAATACCAGTTTTTTAATGCTGTCCAGCGAAAAAGTGGTCAGCCGGGAATCCCAGAACGTCTTTTGCATGCTGTCCGGCCTGTTGCCCAGGTACCGGTTGAGCCCTTCGGTGATGAACCGGTATTGAAATTCCCGGAATGTTTTGGTCATCTCCAGCGCTTTATCCATTTGCACATAGTTCAGCTTAATGTCCTTGGGATCAACGCTGCCTTCAGATACAAAGAACCGGGTATCATTACTGCCGGCTTCCCGCAGTTTCCGGTTTTCGAGGAACAGGTAGATCAGACCGGCAAGCATGACCAGGAACAGCAAAAAGGAAGGAAATCGTTTCATAACAAATGGTTTTAGTTTTTATTGTTTGGATGGCAGTATAAATCTATATTCAAATAATGACGATAAAAAATTAGTTTGAAAGATAATGCGCGGCCGGTTCATAAAGGGCTTGCTATCAATTACATGAAATATTTTTTTCTAAAAACAAACCTGGATCGGGATCCGTAAAAATACGGTAAACCACAAAGGGAAAATCCCCCTGAAATTGGGTATTTACTACATTGATTTACGCCCCGCAAAGGGGCATCTTTGTGTAGCAAATGTGGTAGAGAGCCGGAATAGCAATTCACTGAAGAAACCGTCCGGCAAATAATATTCGCAGTCATACATCACAAACAATAGAGACCGGTAATTTCCGGATTCTGAAGGGCACTGAAAATACACACCTGACTTATCAGAAATGCAATCGCCGCTAAACTCTAAAAACCCCGGAGGGTCGTCCCGCTTATCGGGATGGCCCTTTTTTTGATGGTAATAGGATATCAGGAAACGGAATCGATGTTGAGCATCCAAATACTTGGATATCCCTGTATTTAAGATTAAATTGCAATAGTGGTATTTTTTGTGATGCCTTAACATTTCATTGATTACTTTTATTTTTTGTTTATTTACCAGATTTGTACCACCCATGACAAAGACAGCACAACCCCAGGGAGCTTTTTCATTTCTGGATGAAGTGGAAAAGGTAGAGCCATTGCCCAAGCCAAAAAAGAACGTCCTGCGGCCTCCGGCGAATATCGAATTGGAAATGGCTGAAGAGGATCCCGCGGCGGAGACGGGTGCACAACCGGTACCGGAACAGGAAGTAACAGTAAAAACGGACGACATACAGGAGGTCCCTGTGGCCGTAGTAACTGAGGAGGAACCGGAGCAGGAAGATGAAGCAGATGGAGCGGAGCCGGCCGAAAAGGTGGCTGGTGCCCCGGAGCGCCGCCCTCCCGGTACCCGGGGCCGGAGATCGGTAAAAGAGAACAGTATTGCAGCAGACGCTGTAGAAATGCCGGATGAGGAACTCCTGTTCAAAAAGCACTATTACAGCATGGGCGAGGTGACCGCCATGTTCAAAGAAAGCCATTCGCTGATCCGTTACTGGGAGTCGGAGTTTGATATTCTGAAACCCAAAAAAAACGGGAAAGGCGACCGTTTTTTCCGTCCGCAGGACGTCAAAAACCTGTTCCTGATCTATGACCTGTTGCGGCGCAGGAAATTTACCATCGAAGGCGCTAAAGAATATTTAAGAAATAATAAAAAGGCGGATGAGAAATTTGCGGCCGTGCAATCGCTGCAGCGGATAAAAAGCTTCCTCCTGGAGCTGAAGGCCGGAATCTGATCATCGATGTATAAATGCGTACCGTCTTCCCAACTTCTTATGAATCCCGGAGCTTGTGATTCTTTTGTGGTACAACGCACTATCGGCGTTGCGCGTCTCTGTAAGATGAAATTGTCAAATGCATGAAAAAAGTAATTTTAGCAGGCGTGCTTTTGTGCGCAGCAGTAGTAACCCATGCCCAGCAGCAGTATGAAGTGATCGTGGATGACCACAACGGGAAGCAGCAGAAAATGTACCGGGGGCATATTACAGACAGTCTCTTAAGGGCAGATACGGCCTTTAAATGGTTTGCGGAAGGAGAAAAGGTATATGAGCCCCGCCCGGAGGTTGTAAAAACGATCAAACGGAATAAAGAAAAGATCTGGTTTAAGGTATTTATGGGCACCTGGTGCCCGGACTCCCACTACATCATTCCCCGTTTTTATAAATTACTGGAAGCAGCGGACTTTGATAAGGGCAAGGTCTCTCTTCTTGCAGTTGACCGCAGTAAGAAAGATAAAGGAAAAATTGCGGAAGGCCTGATGGTCACCAATGTGCCTACCATCATCGTTTATCATCATGATACGGAATTGGGCCGCGTGGTGGAGTATGGAGAAACGGGGAAATTTGATGTGGAGCTGGCAGCTATTATAAAAAAGGTGAAATAGATATATAAGCCCTGACACTTTCTGTCATAACTGCTGTTTAACTGCCGGGCCCCGTTTGCGGCGCGCTATCCGGATCTTCGATTGCCGCTGATTGATCGTTTTTGCTATCGATTAATCTGCGCATCTGCGGCTCATTACCTGTGGCAGTTGATCCTTAAACAGCCGGACCTTGCGGCTCGTCCCGGATGATCTTGACATCGCTCACGCTTTGGGCGGTGGTAATGTTCAGCGTTGCCATCAGCTCAAGGATCTTCAGTGTGCGGCCCTCCTTTATGCGGCTATGCTCTCTGAAATCCCCACCGGTAAAATACTCGCATTGGATAATGATTGCGTTGGCGGTAATGCCGGTAACAAAGGCAGATGATGAGATGATCCCCTCTCCACTTAAGATATTGCGGATGCCGCCCAGCAGTTGTTCAACCAGTTCGGGACCGGTTGCAGAGGGGATCTCCAGCTTCAGCGCTGCTCTGAACTGAAGGCGGTTTGAGAGGTTATCAAGAATGCTGTCCACCATTTGTTTATTGGGAACGGTGATATACGTTTTCGCATCTGAGCGGATGCGGGTGCTCCTCAGCCCTATTTTTTCTACAACTCCTGAAACAGCGTTCAGCTTTACCGCGTCTCCCGTGGAGAAAGGTTTGTCGAAAAAGATGATAAACGAAGCGATGAGATTTTCGAGGCTCTCTTTTAACGCCAGCGCTATGGCGGCGCCCACAATACTCAGGCCTGTAAGTAATCCTTTTACGTCGTACCCAAACGTGTACTTCAAAATAAAAAGCAGTCCGATCAACCCGATCAACACTTTGATCAGGTCTTTAAAAAAGAAGATCAGCTGATGACTGCCCGTGCCGCCAACCGGTTTGAGATAGGTACCCTGCACCATAAGCATCACAAAATCGATCAGCTTTAAAATGAACTGGAAAAAGGTAAAGATGATCAGGAACGTACCGGTCATCCGCAGCAGCTCCCGGAAAGTGATCTTGTACAGGCTGAATTCCAGCTCTGAAGGAAGCGTGAGCTTATCCAGGGCGGTTACGGTGATCAACACGGCAAAGAAGATCCCCAGCGGTTTTGCGGCCATTGACCGGAACGCAGGAAAGTCGATATTCTTCCACCGGATCTTCAGGACCTTGAAAATGACAAGGGCCAGGTAATGCGCAATGTACCGTTTAAACAGGATCACGATCAGGATGGTGGTACCTACGGCAACATAAGACCTTACTGAATTATTAAAATAGACCTGGTTTAAGAACTCGTTCATAGGACCAAAAATAAAAATTTAAACCGGGATTTGAAATTTCATCGGGGGATATGCATTGTTGCAGGGCGGCGGCGCGGAGCCAGGCTGCTCAATACCGGTAAGTGTAAACAGAGAGGCCTTCCCTGTCAAGGACATAGAGGAGACCGTCTTCAAAAATATATTGCCGTTTATTCTTCAGTCCTTCGGGGATGGGCCATTCTTCAAATTTCAGGGAATTGAGGGTATAACGGTAGAACCGCCCGGCATCATTTCCGTAAATGTATTTATCAGTAATGCGGAGGTTCTGCCAGTTTGTGATGGCTATTTTTCCTTTATAGGCGCCGTAATAATCAAAGGTATAAATGCCGCGGGCAGTATCATAGAGATAGATCAGCTTGTTCCGGTCGATGATCTGCTGAGGGGCAGGCGGGGCATTAAAGAGCTGGCGGAAGTCCGGCGTTTTTGACAGGATATTGCCTTTATCGTCGATTTTTTTGAGTACGCCCTCCATGTTGTCGTACAGCCATATTTTGCCGTCATAAGAAAGGCCCACTGCGTTTGCATTAAAGATCTGCTGCTGGCGGAGATCGATGATATTGACCGGCGTAAGCAGCCGGTCGAGCATTACAAGTGTTGCAAAATTCCTGTAATACAAAAGCACTCTTAAAGGATTGGATACATCCAGCATGGAGGCCGTGCCCAGTTTCTTTACATTGTTGTACACGGCTACAGAGTCTCCCTTTTCATCCAGTTTTTTCAGCTGGTTATTGGTGCTCAGCAGGTAGATGCTCTCCAGGTTATCCACGGCCACGGAGGTGTAGCTGCCCGGTATGGTCTTCAGCTTTTCGGTCGTTAGCTGGCCGTTTGCCATCACCGGCAGGCCTAAAACGCACAGCAGTATGAAAGATCGAAGGCTCATCCGCGAACTATTTTTTCTTCTTTGTTTAAATAGGAGATCAGCTGTACGTCCGTGCCATCGAAAACAGCGTAGGTAAAAAAGCTGATCCAGTCGCCCAGGTTGATGTAGCGGCTCGTTGCTGTAAGCCGGAAGTCGATGGGCAGGTGCCGGTGTCCGAAGATAAAAAAATCGTAATGCTGCTGCTGCAGTTGTTCTTTACAGTAGGTGATGAGCCATTCGCGATCGGCACCCAAAAATGTTTCTTCGGTGCTGCCGGTCTTTGCCCGGCTTTTGCGGCTCATATAATTGGCGGTGCCGATACCGACCATCGGAGGCAGGATCCCAAACAACCACTGGCAGACGGGATTCCGGAATATTTTTTTCAGCCGCTTGTAACCATGATCTCCCGGGCCCAATCCGTCCCCGTGGCCGATCAGGAAGCGTTTGCCGTTCCACTCAAATGCCCTGGGCTCAAAATAAACGGGCATTTTCAGCTCCCGCTGAAAATAATCTTTCATCCACATGTCATGATTGCCTACAAAAAAATGAAGCTGGATGCCCCTGTCGGCCAGTTCTGCCAGTTTTCCCAGGATGCGTACATATCCTTTGGGTACCACATGGCGGTATTCATACCAAAAGTCGAACATATCGCCTACAATAAAGATCTCCGCTGCCTGGTCCTTTATTTCATCCAGGAACCGGACCAGCAATTTTTCCCGCTGCAGGCTGGCTTCATAGGTGGGTACACCCAGGTGGAAATCAGAAAGAAAATAGATATGGTTCCCCGTTTGCAAATTGACATATGAATTTGAGCAAAGGTAGTTCTTAAACCGGAAAATAACAGCCTGACCGATAGACGGTTCCATGTTTACGGGGAAAACGGCCGGGTATGACCGGGCGGCCCGGGGGGTAAAATAATTGAATCATTGGTAAAGAAAAGTTGACGACCGTGCGTTTTTAGGTTCTATTTTTATAAAAGAAATTGTTCAGGCTTTTCCATATGCTGTGATCCGGAAAATTGAATGCACTTCGGCAGAAAATACATGATCTTCTTTAACAATTATAATCCAGGTTCAATGAATGTTTTCAACAGGTTGATGAAAAATGCTGCTGCACTGGTTTTAGTGCTGATAACCGCAGGAACGGCTGCTGCACAAAAGAAACATACGGCTCCCAATATCATCTATATCCTCGCCGACGACCTGGGAATTGGTGATGTGAAGCTGTATAATACGAACGGTAAGCTCCGTACGCCTAATATCGACCGGATCGGGCGGGAAGGAATGCGCTTTGACGATGTGCATTCATCGTCTGCAGTATGCACCCCTTCCCGCTACAGCATTGTAACCGGAAGATATGCCTGGCGCAGCCGCCTGGCAAAGGGGGTGCTCTATGGGTATGATAAACCGCTGATCGACTCTTCGCGTTTAACGGTGGCCCGTCTTTTACAGCAGAACGGCTATGCCACTGCCTGTATCGGTAAATGGCACCTGGGGCTGGGGTGGAAGGTGATCACGCCCGGTAAGGAACCGGTGATCGATTACAGCAGCCCCATTACCGGCGGTCCCAATGCGTTGGGCTTTGACTATTTTTACGGCATTGCCGCTTCGCTGGATATGCCGCCCTTTATCTTTATCGAAAACGATCATACCGTGGGGCAGCCTGCCACGGTTAAAAAATGGGGACGCAAAGGACCTGCTGCTGCCGACTTTGAGGCGGTCAACTGCCTGCCGGAGCTCACATCAAAAGCGGTGGCATACATTCGCGAAAAATCGCAGGAACAGCGCCCGTTCTTCCTGTATTTTACCCTGCCGTCGCCGCATACGCCCATTGTACCGTCTGCTGCATTTAAAGGAAAGAGCGGTGTAACGGAGTACGGGGATTATGTAATGGAAACAGACTGGGCTGTTGGCCAGTTGCTGAAAGCTGTTGATGAAGGAAAGATCGCAGAGAATACGATGATCGTATTTACCAGTGATAATGGATTTGCCCCGTATGTATTAAAAACATGGGATGTAGAAGCCCGGGGGCATTATCCGAGCATGCACTACAAAGGATATAAAGCGGATATATGGGAGGGCGGCCACCGCATTCCGTTTGTTGTAAAATGGCCCGGAAATGTGCCTCCGGGTTCAACCAGTGGCCATACGGTTTGCCTGAGCGATTTTATGGCTACGGTTGCAGGCATGCTTCATAAGCCATTGCCGGATAATGCAGCTGAAGACAGCTATAATATACTGCCCTATCTTACCGGGCAATCATCCGGGGAGATCCGGGAAGCGACCATTCATCATTCTATTGATGGCAATTTTGCCATCCGGCAGGGAAAATGGAAGCTGGAGCTTTGTCCCGGTTCCGGTGGATGGGCAAAACCGAGGAATGCGGAAGCGTTTAAACAGGGGTTACCTGTTGTGCAGCTGTATGACCTGGAGGCCGACATCGGGGAGCAGCACAATGTGCAGGCGGAGCACCCCGAAGTGGTAAAGCGGCTGATGGCACTGCTGCAGCAATATGTAAATGAGGGAAGGAGCACTCCCGGCAAGCGCCAGAAAAATGACACCTCCGTGGATCTCTGGAAGAAAGTATATGCTACAAAATAGGGCTTTAGCTGAAAGGGTGATGGTGTACCTGGTCAGGCGCTGCCAATTGGTAAGATAAATGACCGCTTTTTGACCGGCTCCAAAACCTATTTCCGGGTTTTCAGGTATTCCAGCACGTCCCCGGACTCGATTACGGGTTTGTCCTGTATGGAATGGTTGTACCAGTACACCCATGCATGGACCTGTTCCTGGTCATGATGGACGGCAGATAGTTCACGTCTGTAATCCGAAATCTCTCCGGCCTCGGGGTTCAGCCCTTCGTACCCGTCCAGCTGGGCAACAGCATAGGAGAGCTGGTTGCTGTTACGTATCCTGTAAAGCTCCCCGATGATTTTTCGACCGCTGTTATCCGGCAGGGCTGCGGGATAATCGCCCAGGTCATATAAGGTGCCGGGTACTGTTGCAGATCCCAGCAATTCAAAATAACGGGTAATATACTCGTACGCCGGACTTTTGAACCCGCTCAGTAAAGAGCCGTACACAAAAAGATAATTGCTTTGCATAAAAGGGTGTTATTCAGAGGTGTCATCAATTAAAAAAACGAATACTTCTTTTGGGCCATGCACCCCCACCACAAGCGTTTTCTCAATATCCGCTGTACGGCTGGGTCCGGTAGCAAAGGTGATCAGGGACGGAAGGGTATTTCCATAACGCTCCTTTATTCCTTCGAGTGCATCTTTTACGTCAAAGACCAGTTGGCTGGTATAAGCAATACAAACATGAACCGGCGCGTAAACGCTGGTTCTGCGGCCGCTTAATTGTGCAGCGCTCATAACAATGCTTCCGGTGCGCGCCACCAGGTATTCGCATCCGGTTATGGCTACATCGCAGCCGGCAAGGTCAGCCGGGTTGCTGCTGATGTCGAGCTGCTGACCGATCAGAACAGCCAGTTCGGGTTCCTGGCAATAGATCTTTTGCCAGCCCGTTTTAAAGAGGAGCGCATTGAACTGGCTTACCAGCTCTTTACGGCTCAGGCAAAAGGCAAATTGCCCCTGGAGCGTGGTAAAGCGTTCCGCAAATTCAATTTCAAGTTCCTGATGCAGTGGCTGAAAGACCAGTGATTGTCCCTCACTTTTGGGAAATGGGATGGGGGTAGGCTGGCTCAGCGCTTCCCGGATCTTTTTTAGTACGGTATCTTTTGAGGATCTGATCACTTTGCGAATTTAATCAATTAAGAAACGTAGCGGGGCGATTCCACTTACAATATTTTGGGATGCGATCCGCACCTGACCGCTGCGGGCAAAGGATAAGGGAGTAGAGAAAAAACGGTTTTTCCGGGCCCGGATGATCTGGCCGGTGTTACTGGGGGGTATAAAAAAAGAGCTGTTCCGCTCTTCAGGAACAACTCTTTTGATCAGGTGAATATCGTTCGGTATTAATTTGCCGTTGGGCTTGTTGGCGGCACACCGCCGGGAACCGGCTCGATCGGTACTACCGGCGGTTCATCTGCCAGCAGCTTCTTTTCCTCGAAGGGACGTTTGCCGATCAGGGTCTCCACATCTGCCTGGAACAATACTTCTTTTTCCAGGAGCGCCTTTGCAATGATCTCTACCTGCCCTTTCTTCTCCGTTAACAGCGCTACCGTTTTATCATAACATTCTGCTATGATGGCCCGGACTTCTTCGTCTATGAGCTTAGAAGTTTCTTCACTGTAAGGTTTGGTGAAAGATGTATCCTGGTGCGGATTGTAGAAGCTCACATTGCCCACTTTTTTGCTCATTCCATATACGGTAACCATCGAGTAGGCTATCTGGGTTACATTTTCCAGGTCGCTTCCGGCACCGGTAGATATCTTATCAAAGAATATCTGTTCACTTACCCGTCCGCCCAGTGCCATGCACATTCGGTGGATCAGGTCTTCGGTCCGGTACAGGTACTGTTCTTTGGGCGTGTATTGTGCATAGCCCAGCGCTGCGGTTCCTCTGGGTACAATGGTAACTTTCAGCAGGGGGTAGGCGTGTTCCAGGAACCAGCCGGCTACCGCATGGCCCGCTTCATGATAGGCGATCACCTCTTTTTCGTGAGGGGCAATGATCTTGTTTTTCTTCTCCAGTCCCCCGATCACCCGGTCGATCGCATCCTGGAAATCGGCCATATCCACCCCGCTTTTATTTTTACGGGCGGCGATCAGGGCGGCCTCATTGCAAACATTGGCGATATCGGCTCCCGCAAAACCGGGTGTTTGTTCTGCCAGCTTATGAATATCCAGGGATTCGGAGGTTTTGATCTCCTTCAAATGTACTTTAAAGATAGCTTCCCGGCCGGCAAGATCCGGCTGGTCGATGGTGATCTGCCGGTCGAAACGGCCCGGGCGCAGCAGCGCCGAATCCAGTACATCCGGACGGTTGGTGGCCGCCAGCACAATAATACCGGTATCGGTGCCAAAGCCATCCATTTCCACCAGCATCTGGTTCAAAGTACTTTCGCGCTCATCATTGCTCATCATCGCATTCTTACCACGGGCACGGCCAATGGCATCGATCTCATCAATAAAGATGATACAGGGCGCTTTCTCACGGGCCTGTTTGAAGAGGTCGCGCACGCGGCTGGCACCTACGCCTACAAACATTTCCACAAAATCGGATCCGCTCAGGCTGAAAAAGGGTACCTGTGCTTCGCCGGCCATAGCTTTTGCCAACAGGGTCTTACCGGTTCCGGGAGGGCCTACCAGCAGCGCTCCTTTGGGGATCTTTCCGCCCAGACTGGTGTATTTTTTGGGGTTTCTTAAAAAATCCACGATCTCCATTACCTCTACCTTGGCTTCATCCAGCCCGGCTACGTCGGCAAAAGTGATGTTCACACGGGTGCCTTTATCGAAAAGGGTGGCTTTTGATTTGCCGATATTGAAGATGCCGCCGGGCCCGGCACCACCGCCGGCACCGCCCCCCATCTTCCGCATCATCAGGATCCAGACCCCAATGAGCAGCAGGAACGGCAGGATAAAACTGATGGAACGGCCCAGGAAATCGCTGTCTTCATCCACATCCGCCTTGGGTTCTTTTGCATTCGGGTGATCTGTATAAAACTTAGACATATCTTCCTGGAAACTATCCCCGCTGGTGATCTTAAAAAACAGCTGGGGATCATTGGAAGCTCCAAGTGTGGATTTGGGGCTTACATGTTTCGCAAGGTCCGGGTATTTCTGAATGCTGTCCTTGTTTACCCATACACGCACTACATTCCGGTTATTAATGACCACGTATTTCTGAACATCTCCTTTTTCCACCATTTTTTTAAAGTCCTGGAAGGTGGTCTGGCTGCTGCTGGTGCCAAATGGGTCCAGGAATTGCAGGGCCAGCATAATGCCCAGGATGATAATAAATGCCCAATAGCTGCCAAACTTCACTTTCTTGGGTTCATTACCGCCTCCATTGCCCGAAGGCTTGGGTGAAAACGGATTATTCCGCTGCTTTTCTTGTCTGTTATAATTGTTTTGAGGCATGTTCTGTAATTATGATACTATAAGGCAAATTTTATAGAAATGTTTATGAGATGTATTATTTTTCTTCTTTTAAGATCACTCTTTGTGCTCTTTGGAACTGCTGTCGCTCCACATTTCTTCCAGGTTATAGAATTTGCGTTGTTCGGGCAGCATGATGTGGATCACGATATTTACGTAATCCATTAAAACCCATTGCAGTGTTTGCAACCCTTCCTGCTGGTACACCTTTTCCCCGGTAGCCTCCCGGACCCGGTATTCGATGTTGTCGGCAATCGATTTGATCTGGGGACCGCTGGTAGCTTCGCATATGATAAAAAAGTCAGATACCGCTTCCGTTATCTGCCTCAGATCCAATGAAACAATATTTTCACCCTTTTTTTCCTGGATGGCGGAAATGATCGTTTTGAAAATTTTAGAATTTCTTGTAAGCCTGGCTGTACCTGAAATTTTACGTTTCGTTAGCGATGCTAATGGTTCCAAATAGAAGAATTTATATTTTTTTAACCGGAATGTCCGTCTTTAAAAGGACAGAATTCCTAAACTTATTTTACTTTGTTCAAAAATAGCAAATATTGACGCAAAAAAAGGCAGATATCCCCCAATTTCCTATGGTCATTGAATTGCCGCAGGTAGACAGCACCAATAACTATGCCCTTAGCCAGATACGTGAAGGTTTGGCATATCATGGCATGGGGGTTTTTGCCCATGAGCAATTGGCGGGTAAAGGGCAGAGAGGTAAAAAGTGGGTTACTGCGCCGGGGCAAAACATTCATCTGAGCCTGATTATGGCGCCTAAAAGCCTGGAACTGGATCATTTATTTGCACTCAGTGCAATGATAGCAGTAGAAACCCGGGCCTTTTTAGCTGACCTGGCACCCGGCAACTGGTTTATAAAATGGCCCAATGATATTTATTTTCAAGACAGAAAGGCAGTTGGTATGCTGATCGAAAACATCATTACCGGACAGAAATGGAAATGGGCAGTAGCCGGTATCGGGGTCAACATTAACCAGGACCATTTTCCGGAGGAGCTGAAACAGGCGGTTTCGCTAAAGCAGGTAACCGGGAAAAGCTATGACTGCCTGAAACTGGCAAACGGACTGGCGGAACGGGTCTTTAAAAGACTGGCGGATTTTGAAGCCGGTCTGGAACGGTCCGTTGCGGTGACATTGGAGCAATACAACCGGTTTTTGTTTAAACGAGGCGAACAAACGGTTTTCCGGGATGAAGCAGGAACTATTTTCAATGCGGGGGTAAAAGCTGTAAATGCGGATGGTAAACTGCTTTTGGACGGAGCGCCCAGGCGGGTATATGAATATGGGGAATTGAGCTGGCTGTTGGATCGGAAATGAGTGCATGCATAATGAATACGGACGCGGAAGGTGCCTGCGTTTTTTAATGAGAAAAATAATATTTTTGGTGTTGGAAACCCATTGATCTGTAATAAAATGATTTTCTTTTGAAGCGACTACTACTGCTTATTTTGATGATGACACAGCTGTCTACAGGGTTTACGCAACAATACCGCCTTTCTGTAAACGGAGGAGGAAATGCCAGTTTTTTGCCGGCGTTTCAAAATAGTATGATAACCGCCAAACGCAACTCGTTGTTTGTTCCGGAGCTTAATGGCGTTAACGGCGATTTTATACGAGGAGGAAGTTATCATGCCAGGACAAAGGCGGGAGTTGGCTTTTATGTGGATGGCGCAGTTGACCGGCGTTTAAGGAATGACTGGGCCGTTTCGGTGTCGTTGGGGTTGAACCAGGTTGCGTTTACTTATGATACGGAGCAACCGGATAACAGCCCGATGATGAAACAGGCGCTGTCGGTTTTAGGCGATCTACGGTTGCTGTACCTGAATTCGAGGTGTTTAAACGTAACAAAACGATGGGGGCGGTTTGAAGCCCAGGCCGGCCCGGTGATCAGTTACCTTATTCATAAAAAATATACACGGAGTGTTTCCTTCCATGGAGAAGAAGAATCCGTAGCCGTAGCGTATGCGATTGGTGATGATAAGGGGGCGGCGCGAAAGTTTTTGGCCGGCGCGGATCTGGCGGTACATTACAGGGTGGTGCGTAACCTAAACATCGACCTGCGTGCGCAACGGTATTTTACACCGATATATCAGAAAGAGCAAACCGGCGAAGACCGTTATAAAAAAGGGAAACCCCTGCAATTATCGCTGGGATTCAATTACCGGCTTGCCGGGTTTTAAGCAATGTTGTTGTTTTGCTCATCCAATCCAAACCGTGCCAGTATCAATGGGTCCCGTTCCGCTGCCCGGGCCTCCTTTTCCAGCGGACAGTTATAGTAGCCATGCCTTATTGTTTGTATAAGGTACCGGAACAGGAAACCAAGTACGCCATATCGCTTATATTGCTCAATGTGCTTTAACTCATGCCGGACCCAGCGCTCATCGGCCAGGAAGGCCTCTTTTGTAACCCCGTACAGATGAATGGTATGCCCTACAACCATGGCTACATTTTTTGTCTTTAATTTCCGGACAGCCAACCGGGCAATAAATGTGTTTTCTTTGATACGGAAGTAGTTCATGATGCCTGTTCCTTACTTTTTTGTTAAGACAATTTGGGTCTTTGCAGCCCCTGTTTCATCCGGACTTATTTTCAAACAGAAGCGCTGCAATGTACCCGATCACAGAAAAGGGATTCCTTTTCTTCAAAAATACAGCAGAAACCCGGCTGCCGGAAAAGTTGTAAATTGCAGGTATGGAAGATCATATCTTAAATGAGCCTGCACCTGCTTACCAGAAAGCGTTTTATTCCATACCGGAATACCTGGAAATGGAGAGAGCGTCTTTGGAAAAACATGATGGGGCAGCTTTATATGGGCCTGCGAGGTCAAACCTGTCAGCCTTATGGCAGTGATATGCGGATCCATATTCCGGAAAACACCCTGTTTACCTACCCTGATATTTCCATTATCTGCGGAGATATTATTCATTCTCCGGAAGATGCGGATACAGCGATTGCTCCTACCATCCTCATTGAGATCCTTTCCCGGTCTGCAAAGGACTATGACCGGGGCGGAAAATTTAAGTTGTATCGGGATATTCCTGCCTTAAAAGAATACATCCTCATCGATTCGGAAAGCATCAATATAGAAGTGTTCCGGGTCAACGCTTCCGGGCACTGGGAACTGGAGGAATATAAAACGCAGAACGAAACCTTATTGATCAAAGCCGTTGATACCGCTATCGCGATCCATGAAATTTACGAAGGGACCAAATTAACGGTATAACCTGAGCCCCCGCCTTTATTTTTTCAGCTTGCTGATGATCTCCTCTGCATGTTTGGCGCTTTTGGGCTTGAGGAAGATCTTTTGAATGATTCCTTTTTCATCAATGACAAAAGTAGTGCGGTGCAGTCCCATGTATTTGTTGCCAAACATCTGCTTTTCGCCCCATACTCCGTATTGATCAATAATGGCATGCCTGGGGTCTGCGATGAGGGAGAACGGAAGAGAAAATTTCTTTTCAAATTTTTTATGCTTTGCCACATCATCCGGACTGATGCCGATGATCTGTAAGCCTTCTTTTTTTAGCAGGGCATAGTTATCGCGCAGGTTACAGGCCTGTAGGGTACAGGTAGGTGTATCATCTTCCGGATAAAAGTATAAGACTACTTTTTGTCCTTTAAAGTCTTTAAGCGAGATCTTCTTTCCATCCTGATCCGTACCGGTAAACACAGGAGCTTTGTCTCCTTCTTTCAAATGCGTTGCCATATTATTTTAACAGTTTTTGATCTTTATTTTTTCTTTTTGCTTCCGGATGTGGTCTTTTTTGTGACTTTCCGGGAAGCGGTTTTGACAGTCGCTTTTGTCCTGGAAGTATTGGTTCTTTTTGCAACCGTGTGTTTGCCGGAGGCCGGTTTCTTTACCGTGGCCCTGGGTCTTTGTACGGGTTCTTTTGCCACAGAGCCGCCCCCTCTCCGGAACTTCCAACTCCTGACTGTTTTATTGCCCGCTATATCGGTAACAGTTACTTTGAGGGTATGTTCACCCGGAGGCACTTTTTCGTCAAAATAATAGAGATAGGTCTTTCCCTTGTCGTTGGTAAACCGGATCCAGCGGCCATCTACTTCGGCCCGGAAGTCGGCGATACCGGAGTTGTCTTTGGGTGTAAAGGAGATGCGGGAAGCATGGCTGAGATCGGCCGGTGCATTCAGTGATGGGGGGGTATTGTCGATAAATGCCTCAAAAGTGCCGAAGTCCCGGAACAGGGCCGTAACCCAGTCTCCGTTCCAGGTGGCTTTTTTGTAGGAACTGCCTGTTGCAGTTCTTTTGATCACGATCCTGTCGCGGTTTTCAGGAGCAATGGGCTTGTCGGGTTTGATGCGCACCTCAAACTCGCTGTGCGCCGGAATATCCTTTTCTCCCAGTTCATGCCTTGCAGAAACGCTGTTCCCTCCGCTGGAAGACAGCCGCGCATAACCGGAATTCATCTTGTCGTACAAAACAAACATGGGCAAATAGGCCTCGAAGTCATATTTAAAAATGCGGTTGAGCCGGTTGGGCAGCCATTCATAGTTTTTGACCGGAGGTGGAGATGCGCCGTTATTCTTTAACTGGAAGGAAAGGGTAGATGTATTGCCGTAGGTATCGCTTACCAGGATCTTTATTGCGTGTTCGCCGCCATTTGCTAACCGGATGGTATTGTGATTCCATCCGAGATCATAGTAGACGCCACCCCGGTCGCCCGGCAGCTTGGAAATGTGCTGCACCCAGGCTCCGCCGTTGGCTTTCATGTGGTAGTCGACCTGGCAATTCATATAGCGGGTGCTGTTGTAGCCAATGCTGTCGATATAGAAGCTGGAGATCTCATTACCATCAACAAATAACCGGGCGCTGTAAATGCCATCCCGGTTGCCGGCCCTGTTCCAGGTATCATAAGCCTGTATGGCAAAACCGAGGTTCCGGAAGGGTGTATGGATGATGCCCCCGGGAACGGTGTAAGACGGTCCCGACTTTTTTAGGGCAAAGCTGCCGGGATGCTGGTCATACGTACTGTTGTTACGGTCGTAGAGGAACAATTTCACAAGCGTTGGCCGATATGCATCCCCGAAAGGTGTACCAAACAGTGCCGGGTTCAGGCGCCTGCCGGATTTTGTATCGATCACCTCCCAGTGCACATGCGGGCCCTGTGATCCGCCGGTAGTACCGCTGTAGGAAATAAAATCTCCTTTTTTTACGGGGAACATACCCGGTGGTATGGTCAGGTGCGTTTCCCAGGATTCCTCCTGGTACTGATAATCTTTTACATATGCTTCCAGGTCGGGTCTGAAATTGTTCAAATGGCCGTAAAGGGTCGACAACCCGTTGGGGTGATTGATGATGATCCATCGCCCCCAGCTCAGCGGCTCAATGCCCACAAAGGCAATATAACCATCAGCAGTGGCAACTACCTTCTGGTTTACCCGCTGGTTTGTCCGCACATCCAGGCCCATATGCCAGTGATTGGACCGGAGTTCCCCCATGTTGGCAACAATATCCGGATTCAGCAACGTAGGCCACCGGAAATAATTTTGAGGATATACCGGCTTTTTATAAAGCTGTGCATGAGAAAAGAGACCGGCTAACAGGAATACGGATAATATAAAATGTTTTGCCATTGGGTCAAATATAGCAAAACGGGTAAAACGGGCACCCCGGGTGTCCTGATTTTTAGCCGTACATCCCTTTTTTGTGGCTGCAGGACGCGTGAGAACCTTCCACCGGGTGTGCTCCGGCCCCATATTTTAAGAGTGGTGAGATCGCCATTTTCAGCGATAGCGCCCTGCATTCGCAAAAAAGAATTATATTTATTTCGCATATAGAAATATTCTATTGTACCAAAAAACTGCTGTTATGAAACGATTCTTAAAATACCTGGTGATCGTAGTGCTTATTTTGATCCTTGCCGGGCTGGGCTATCTGAAGTTTTTATTGCCGGCCGTAGGGGATGCGCCCGATGTAAAAGCGACACCCGCGCCGGACCGGATCGAAAGAGGCCGGTACCTGGCCAACCATGTGGCTGTTTGTATGGATTGCCACTCAACAAGAGACTGGAGCCGGTTCTCGGCGCCGCTCCTGGAGGGCACCCTGGGGATTGGGGGAGAATATTTTGGTCCTGAGATGGGTTTCCCCGGTAAATTCTATTCTAAAAACATTACGCCGTATCATCTTTCCAACTGGACGGATGGTGAGATCTACAGAACCATCACTACCGGGGTGAACCGGGATGGGGACGCATTGTTTCCGGTAATGCCCTATTTAAATTATGGGAAGATGGATCCGGAGGATGTGCTGAGCATCATAGCATACCTGCGCACCCTGGCACCTCAGAAAAGTGATCCGCCCGCACGGAGCGTTGATTTCCCCCTGAATTTTATTATTAATACCATACCGCAAAAGGCTGCACCAATGACGAGGCCCGGGCCGGCTGATATTGTTAAACGGGGAGAATACCTGGTTACCATCGCGGCTTGCGTGGAATGCCACACACCGGTTGAAAAAGGACAGATCATACCTGAAAAAGCATTTAACGGCGGAAGGGAGTTTAACATGCCTGCCGGTATTTTGCACACCGCCAATATTACCCCCGATATTAAAACCGGTATCGGCAGCTGGTCAGACAGCATGTTCGTAAGCCGCTTTAAGTCCTTCAGCCGTGTGGACAGTCTTCCCCGGGTGGGTAAAAATGACTTCAATACGATCATGCCCTGGAGCATGTATGCGGGCATGACGGAGGACGATCTGAAAGCCATTTTTGCCTACCTGAGAACCATAAAGCCGGCCAATAACAAGGTGGTTTTATTTACCCCGGCAAAAAAATAGGTGGTTTTTTATTGAGGTTGTTTATACTTTTTGAGGATCGTATCCGCAGGGACCTTGGTCTTGTAGCGTGATCAGCATAGCGCCCTATGGGCGGTTCCCCATGCCCCCATGCTGGTGCGAAGGGGGGACAACATCCTGGTAAAATAGCCCCTGCAGCATTGACTTTCGCAGGAGCGGCCCGTTTCATTACGAATTCCCAAAGTCTGAACAACTTTATTGCCGGAAATGGAATATGCGCTACTTTCATGGTCCTATATAAACAAAATCATGAAAAAACATATAGCGGTAGCGGGCCTTCTGGTGTGCCTGATCATTACCGCAAAGGCGCAATCTGTGAAGCCTGAAGTAAAAGACTGGCATTATCTGGATTATCAGCAGGACGGATACCGGGGGATCAGCCTCCGCCAGGCTTATGCGCTTTTAAAAGGGCGCAAGAGCGAACCCGTTATTGTAGCGGTCATCGATAGTGGTATTGATACCTTGCAACCCGACCTGGAGCCGGTGTTGTGGAGAAACCCCCGGGAGATTCCCAATAATCAAAAAGATGATGATGGTAATGGACTGATTGATGATTATTACGGATGGAACTATCTTGGTGCTCCGGGAGGGGAGAACCTTGCCGTAAGTGTCAGCGATGACTGGCGGACCTGGTACCGGTTCAAAGCCGTGTTTGAGGGCAGGGATAGTGCACAGGTCCCGGCAAACCAGCGATGGCAGTATCGCGAATGGAAGCGTGCCCACCAGAAACTGCTGGATGCTAACAGCAAGGCTTCTGAGATCATCGATAAACTGCGTATAAACTGGGACATTGCCAATCGCACGAATGCGCTTCTGAAAAAAATGCTAAACAAGGAAGTCTTTACACGCAAGGACCTTGACAGCCTGCCTGTTACCGCGGAAAACAGGGAAATCCTAACGATCTGGAAGGGTATATTGGGAGCGGGAGCAACCAACAACGTCGGTTTTATCAAAGGATTTGGCGATTATAAAAAGGAACAGGAAGATAACCTGATAAAGCTGACAAGGCCTCCAAAAGATTACAGGGGGGAGCTACTGCAGGATGATGATTATGATATTACAAAAACGGGCTATGGCAATCACAATCTTACCGGCTTCAGCGGTTATCACGGAACAGGCGTCAGCAGCGTGATCGGTGCTGTCCGCAATAACGGGATTGGTATCGATGGCATTGCCGGCAATGTAAAGATCATGATGATCCGGGGGATCCTGGGAAAGGATGAGTTTGACAAGGACGTGGCCTTATCCATAAGGTACGCCGTTGATCATGGCGCCAAAGTGATCAATATGAGCTTTGGAAAATACATATCGCCCGATAAACGCTGGGTAGACGAAGCGATCGAATACGCATTATCAAAGGACGTGGTCCTGGTGCATGGCGCGGGCAATGATGCCATAAATACGGACCTGGACGATCATTATCCCAGTTCTTACACCATTAAAGGCCGTTTTTTGCCCAATATCCTCCAGGTAGGAGCCAGCGGCGATGCCAGTTTGGGTACGCTGGTGGCTTCGTTTAGCAACTATGGGAAAAAAAGGGTGGATCTGTTTGCACCGGGGCTTGAGATCCACAGCGCGATCGCGGGAAACGGTACGCAGATGGCCAGCGGTACCAGTTTATCCAGCCCCGTAGTAGCGGGTATTGCAGCATTGCTATGCTCCTATTTTCCAAAACTGAAAGCGGCAGAGATTGTAGACATCATCAAAAAATCCGGAACTACGGTTAGCGAACCTGTTACCAAACCGGGCACCCATGAAAAAGTACTGCTCTCCGAATTATGTAATTCCGGCAGGATCGCCAATGCGGCGGGGGCGGTAAAGATGGCACTGGAATATGAAAGGAAGAAGTGATGATTAGCAGTTGCAGACGTTGTCCGCCCCAAAAGGCTTAAAGTAGCCAATGGCGGAAAGTTTTTTACTGGGTTATTGTTCCTGCGTAGTTGATGCTACCGGGTAGGAATAGCGTCCTGCTCTACCGGATAAGAGACGGCTCTGCAATTATCCTCCAGAGCCGGTTACCGCTTTTACTATCGTTCGTTTTCCTGAAAATGAAAATTAGCTGGAAATTCTTCGGCCTTTAGGCCTTCTTTTTCCTGTTTTAGACATACTTTTGCGCAATTTATTTTTTTTAAAGAAAACAAAAAGATGCCCAAAGATACTTCCATAAAAACAGTATTGATTATTGGTTCCGGTCCTATTGTAATAGGCCAGGCTTGCGAATTTGACTACTCCGGCACCCAGGCCGCCCGCAGTTTGCGTGAAGAGGGGATCAAGGTGATCCTGGTCAACAGCAACCCGGCTACCATCATGACCGACCCGATGATGGCAGACCGTGTATACCTGTTACCGCTGACCGCCGAAAGCATTGAGCAGATCCTGCAGGAAAACGACATTGATGCGGTATTGCCAACAATGGGAGGCCAAACGGCATTGAACCTTTGTAAAGAGGCGGAAGAGCTGGGCCTGTGGAAGGAATATAATGTGCGGCTGATAGGGGTGGATATCAAGGCCATCGACAAGGCCGAAGACCGCGAGCTGTTCCGTCAGTGGATGATCGCGCTGGGCATTCAGGTGGCTACGGCCAAAACGGCCAACTCTTTCCTGGAAGGAAAAGAATTTGCCCAGGAGATCGGTTTTCCCCTGGTGATCAGGCCTTCGTTTACCCTTGGTGGTACCGGTGGCGGTTTTGTGCATGATAAGGACGAGCTGGACGAAGCCCTGAACCGGGGTCTGCAGGCTTCTCCCATCCATGAAGTACTGGTGGAAAAAGCCGTGCTGGGCTGGAAGGAATTTGAGCTGGAGTTGTTGAGGGATTCCGCTAACAATGTATGTATCATTTGTACGGTTGAAAATTTTGACCCGATGGGAGTGCACACCGGCGACTCCATTACCGTGGCGCCTTCTATGACGCTGAGCGATACCGGTATGCAGCTGATGCGGAATACGGCCATCCGGATGATGCGCGACCTCGGCAATTTTGCCGGCGGCTGTAATGTGCAGTTTGCCATGAATCCTGAAACGGAAGAGATCATCGCCATCGAGATCAACCCCCGGGTAAGCCGCTCATCGGCGCTTGCTTCAAAAGCAACCGGGTATCCCATTGCAAAAATAGCAGCCAAACTGGCCATCGGCTATAACCTGGATGAACTGGAAAACCAGATCACCAAAACCACTTCCGCTTATTTTGAACCGGCGCTGGACTATGTAATCGTAAAAATACCACGCTGGAATTTTGATAAATTCAAAGGAGCGAATGACACCCTGGGCCTGCAGATGAAAAGTGTGGGCGAGGTAATGGCCATCGGACGCAGCTTTAATGAAGCGATCCAGAAAGCCTGCCAGAGTCTGGAAAACAACGCCATCGGCCTGGGCTATTATGGTAAAAGCCTGATGCGTGCAGAAGAGCTGCTGGAATACATCAAGACGCCCAAATGGGACCGGATCTTCCGGATCAAGGATGCCCTGATGGCGGGGATTTCCGTAGGCACCATTTCAAAAGCCACCAACGGCATCGACCGCTGGTTCCTGTCGGAGATCCAGAAGCTTTGTGTGCTGGAAAAGAAAATTGCGGAGCATACCCTGGCTACATTGCCTGCCGAATTGCTGCGCGATGCAAAAACGAACGGCTTCAGCGATGCCCAGATTGCCGAGATCATGGGGCATGGCAATACAGAAGATGCTGTTTACGCAAGAAGAAAAGAATTGGGCATCGACCGTGTTTATAAAATGGTAGACACCTGCAGCGCCGAATTTGAGGCAAAGACCCCTTACTTCTACTCTACTTTTGATGCGCCTGCCCGGTCGGAGCTGAATGCGGGTGACCTGGTACATAACGAATCAACCGTTTCTGATAAGAAAAAGATCATTGTGCTGGGCAGTGGCCCCAACCGCATCGGACAGGGTATTGAATTTGACTACTGCTGTGTGCACGGATTACTGGCGATCAAAGAAGCCGGTTATGAGGCCATTATGATGAACTGCAATCCCGAAACGGTGAGCACCGACTTTGATATGGCGGACAAACTGTATTTTGAACCGGTGTTCTGGGAGCATGTGCGGGAGCTGATCGAATTTGAAAAGCCGGCGGGTGTGATTGTGCAGCTGGGTGGACAAACCGCGCTGAAGCTGGCAGAGAAGATCAAGGAGATGGGCGTGCAGATCATGGGGACCAGCTTTGACAACATGGATATTGCCGAGGACCGCGGCCGCTTTTCTGATATGCTGAAAGAACTGAAGATCCCTTATCCGGAATATGGCTCGGCCTGGACGGTGGATGAAGCGGTTCAGATCGCCAACCGCGTAGGATACCCGGTGCTGGTGCGTCCTTCCTATGTGCTCGGTGGCCAACGGATGCGGATCGTACTGAACGACGATGAAGTAGAACGCGCAGTGGTAAGCCTGCTGAAACATATCCCCGGAAATAAGATCCTGATCGATCACTTCCTGGATCGTTGCCAGGAGGCAGAGGTAGACGCCATTTACGATGGAGAAAACTTCCATGTAATGGGTGTAATGGAACATATTGAGCCGGCGGGGATCCACAGCGGCGACAGTAACGCAGTATTACCGGCCTTCAATCTTTCCCCGATGGAAGTAACCACGATGGAGCACTATTCGGAAAAGATCGCAAAAGCTTTAGACATTCGCGGGCTGATCAATATACAGTTCGCCATCAAAGACGGCACCGTGTACGTAATTGAGGCCAATCCGCGGGCATCGCGTACCACCCCGTTCATTGCAAAGGCCTACCAGATCCCTTACCTGAATGTGGCGACCAAGGTAATGATCGGAGCAAATAAACTGACCGATTTTAAATTTGAGAAAAAACTGAAAGGGTATGCCATCAAAGAGCCGGTGTTCAGTTTCAATAAATTTCCAGGCGTAAACAAAGAACTGGGACCCGAAATGAAGAGTACCGGCGAAGCCATCCGCTTTATAAAGGACCTGAAGGACCCTTATTTCCGCCAGTTATACAAAGACAGGAGCATGTTCCTGAGCAAGTAGGAGTTGAGATTTTAATAAAAGGCCTTTGTGCTTGCCGGTGACCTGGCAATGAAAACCACAAAGTCTCAAAGGCCCGAAGAACCACGAAGGGAACTATAAAAGCCCTGGTGTTTCCTGGAAGCTGTTTAAAAACGATCCGGGAGCATCCTTATCGTCACAAAAGGTACCGGCTTCTTATCGCCGCTACTTGGGGCTTCGCTGTAGCCACCATCTGTAAAAACGGGGTTCAACGATCGTTTTTTCAAAAGAGGCATCGCCTCGAAAGATCCGGCAAGAACGGGTTTCAACACGTTTATAAGTCCAAAGGAGCAACAGAGCGCCATGGGCTCGGGGCATAATGATCCGTGCCCGGGGCACTTAGGGAATTACAGTCTCGTTAAAGCCCTGCTAAAGCGCGGCTTTAACGACAACAACGCGCCGGATGGCGCTTATAAGGAACATCAAAATGTTGTTTTTAAACAGCTTAGGGTTCTGGCGCCTTGGTGGCAAAAACGGGAAATGCTATTCCTGTGAAATTTTTAATTTAAAATGTTCTTTGTTTCAGAAATGGAGGCTGTAACAGAACCTGGAACCTGCCTGTGCGGGACTTCAAGTCACGCATAACAGTATTTTATTGTATTTTCACAGCTTAATTCTTGAGGTCCATTTTATGACATATAAACAAAAACCCGTTATCGGCATTACGTCCGGAGATCTGAATGGTATAGGTATTGAGCTGATCGTAAAAACATTTGCAGATGCACGCCTGCTGGATATCTGTACGCCTGTTATTTTTGCGAACAACAAAGTCGTCAATTTTTACAGGAAAACCCTCCCCGATAGTAATTTTAGCTTTTATCATACCCGGGAATTTGAAAAGATCAATCCCAAACAGGTAACCATCTTTAACTGTTGGGAGGAGGAGGTCAATATAACACCGGGTACTCTGAATGAGACCGGTGGGCGCTATGCAGTTGTATCCCTGCAAACGGCTATAGAGGCCCTGAAAGAAAAAAAGATCGATGGCCTGGTGACGGCTCCCATTCATAAAACAAATGTACAATCCGACAGTTTTTCCTATACCGGGCATACGCCTTATCTCAAAGCCAGCTTTAACGCCAAAGATGTGGTAATGATGATGTGCGCGGAGAATATGCGGGTGGCATTGGTCACCGAGCATGTGCCCATCAGTGAAGTGGCAAAGCATATTACCGCGGAGGCCATCCTGAGCAAGCTGGCTATTGTGAACAGCAGCCTGCAACAGGATTTTGGCATCAATAAACCCCGGATCGCGGTACTTGGATTGAACCCGCATGCGGGCGATGAAGGTCTTGTGGGAAACGAGGAGCAAACAGTCATCGCGCCGGCCGTCAAACAGGCACGTAACAAAAACATCCTTGCATTTGGGCCCTACAGCGCCGATGCATTTTTTGCCAGAGGGCAATATGAAAAATTTGATGTCGTGCTGGCCATGTACCACGATCAGGGATTGATTCCTTTTAAATCGCTGGCCCAGGGGGAGGGCGTCAACTATACTGCGGGGCTGGAAGTGGTCCGTACTTCACCGGATCATGGGGTGGCCTTTGATATTGCGGGCAAAGGCCGGGCAGATGCAGGGTCGTTCCTGCAGGCCGTCTACACCTGCGCAGATATCATCAGCCAGCGTACCGAATATACCGGTCAACGCGCCAACCCGCTGCGCAAAGTTTCTCCGGATGTGGTTTCAAAGCTGGAAGATGAAAAGATAGAGGAGTAATGCGACAAATGAGCTATTATTCAGGGTCCTGCCGGTAACACGGCGGGATTTTTTTTGGGGCGGCTGAGGGTCGGTTCCAAATGCCCGGAACACAGAAGTCTTTAATGCGTCAATATTCTCCGTGGTACCCTGGCCGCACACAGTATTTCACCGGACCCGGGGATACAATTGTTTGCCCGTTGTTTTCGGCCATGATTTGCGGAGATGGGGATGCGTAAAATTTTCAGTGTTTAAGGGTTACGATGCTGTAAATGAAAGAGGAATATATATAAAAAAATAAGAGGGGGTACGATGATCTGGAAAGATCCGGTAGCCCACTCTTAAGCCCTCTAAACCGACATAAAAGTAGTACCCTTAAAGTCGTGTTTTAAATTTATTCGATGAATTGCCTGATTTTTAAGCCGGGCTCTGTAAAAAAAAAGATAAAGCAAAACGGGAATGCTTGTTTTTGGCTTTTTCTCCGTTCCTTTTCAAAAGATGCTGCTTACAGGCATCGATTCCTGTTTACGGAAGGTTTCAGGCACTCAGCAGCTGGTCCACTGCCTGAATAGCCGCCTGCAGGCGGGCGGGGCCCTGACCCCGGATCTCCACCCAGGGGATTTGCTGATCAATCAGCTGTGACCGGTAGATCCCAAACAGCGTTTCCCGGGTTTTGAGATCGGGATATTCTCTTAAATCATCCGGTGCCCAGGGCAGATCCGTATTGCATAATAGATAAAGATCATATTTTCGGGATGCGATGGTGTCCAGGATAAATGCCGGACATCGATTAAAAACAAATTCACACCAAACCTTCATTACATACATATCCGTATCAATAAACAACAGGGGCCGGGCGGCGGTTTGCGCCTGCAGATGGTAGCGGTCTTCGGATGCGATCTGACCTTTGGCAATGGTCAGCAGATCTTCATAAGTATAGTCTTTTCCATATTCCATAAGATAGCTGCGGGCATACTCAGGGCACCAGAGGGTATTGTAGTGCGCGGCGAGCCCGGCGCATAAATTGCTTTTGCCGGTACTTTCGGGGCCGATGGCCACGATCTTTTTTACCGGGAATTCTTTAGCGGTTGGATACATCATAAGACTGTTGATCATTTCATGTGTTGCTCCGGAAGCTGATATTCTGCGTTTGCGCAATATACAGGGTCTATACGCAACTCAGTTCACGGATTGCGGTATTTACGAATAGCGCGCAGGTATTTTGGGCCTTTTTTGGTCCGGAAACGTGTCGGCATCTGTTTAAATCTTCCGTTCCGGTCAAAGGTCCATACAATAAAATGGAGATGGGGAAAATACGTATAGCCGGTATTTCCGCTATACGCTATGGGCTGGCCCTTTTTGACCGAATCGCCCACCTGTACCAAAACGCCGTTCTGCCGCAGGTGCCAATATCCGGCCCGGGAGCTGTCGGCATGCTGGATGACCACATAATTGGCATGTGGCCGGTTCGATTTTTGTATACCTCCCTGATGCCCGTTTTCTTTCAGCCGCACCACCAGTCCCTCCCTCGCCGCACAAACCACTGATCCTACCGGCATTTTAAAGTCCAGGGCTGCCCGCCGTTTATGAGTGAATTGTGTAAAATACCCCTGAACCAGGGTATGCGTGGTGCCCTTTGGGTAAGGCAGGTCATAAATAAAAGAAGTGGTGTCCATGATCTTTCCGCTTTGAAGCCGGTGGGTTTCTCGGCGCAACGGGTTGTTCATATAGACACAGCTGCCCGATGAAAGAGCAAGGAACAGGAGTATGAGGACGATGAAGCGCATTAAAAAAGCGCCATCAGTATGGATGACGCTCACAAATGTATTAATTCTGCCCCATTATTCAGCTTCTGCCACTACTTCTTTCACTTCGGGGATCATGCGTTTCATCATGCCTTCAATACCTGCCTTCAGGGTGATCATTGAGGAGGGACAGCCGCTGCAGCTTCCCTGCATCATCAGGTTTACCACGCCATCGTTATAACTCCGGAACTGAATAGCACCCCCATCCATTTCCACGGCTGGCTTTACATAATTTTCAAGCAGTTCTTTAATACGCTTTACCACATCGTCATCGTCCGCGGAAACCTCGTTGCTGCTCTCCTTTTTCACAGTCACTACCTCGTCTTCGTTGATCACCACTTTTCCTTCCTCCAGGTAATCTTTTAAGAACTGGCGGATAGAAGGTGTAACATCCTGCCACTCCGCATCGGCGGTTTTGGTGAGGGTTACAAAATTGCTGGCGATAAAAACGGCCTTAATAAAAGGAAAACCAAACAATTCGGTGGCAAGCGGAGAAGGTTTGGCCGCTTCCACATCCGGAAAATCGATGCTTTTGCCCGGGTACAATAACTTATTGGCCACAAACTTCATGGTTTCCGGGTTGGGCGTCATTTCTGTATAAATACTAATCACTGGATTACCTGTTTTTATCATGATATGCTGCTATTAATTTACAAAATTAACAATATTTGTCCGTATTGGTTGAAAAGGAGAACATAACATTTTTTACTGGGTCCTGAACCGAACCTGATGTGTAAGAGCGGCAAATATCGCTGCCAGCGTAAAGAAGTGCATGAAAAACAGGATGGCTGGTTAAAAAGAGCGAATAATCAGTATCTTGGCGTTGTTTTTCCCGGCATGTAAAAAAATCAATGCTTCTGTTTGTTAGAAAAAAGTATTAAATGCTTGATAATAAAGGTGTTTTAGCAGAGCGATTTAAACCCGTAGCGCTTCTCTATCTTACGGGTATTGTCGTCAATTTTATTACGCGGCTTATGCTGCTGTTTGTTTCATTTAACGAACTCTCCTTTAGTATAAAGAATATTGCCGGCATCTTTTTCATCGGGTTGTTTTACGATATCTGTTTCCTGTCCTTTGTCTCCATTCCGTTTGTCCTGATCGCCTGGCTTACTAATGATCTTCTTTTCAAAGCGCCCTGGAAAAAAGGGGTCATCGTGCTGTTTATTGCCGGCATCATCCTTTCTGTATTCCGGAATCCCATTCCTAGCGAGTTTGATAAAAAATTGCCCTGGGTGTTTACGGGGTTGCTGGTCCTGCTCTTTGGCATTTACCTGCTGCTGGCTTCAAAAACGGACGCATATCGCCACCGCTGGAGGATCCGCGGTATGAAGGTGTTCTTTTTTATCATCCTGTTTTTGTTGGTCTTTAATATCATCAGCGAGTATTTCTTTTGGGATGAGTTTGGCTCCCGCTACAATTTTATTGCCGTGGATTACCTGATCTATACCAATGAGGTGGTGGGCAATATCCGGGAATCGTATCCCATCGGCTGGATCATTGCGGGGGTATTGCTGGTGACAGTGCTCGTTTTCCTGGTCGTAAAAAAGCACCTGGCTGCCTGGGCCTTTTCCCGGCCGGGTTTTGCAAAACGGTCGGTGCTGGCGTTGGGGTTGCTGGTGGTGCCGGCGCTGGTTTATTTATTGGTGAACAACCGGATCAAGAATTTCAGCGACAATGATTATGTAAACCAGCTGGCCGGCAACGGGGTTTATGAGTTTGGGGCGGCGTTCTGGAACAATGACCTGGATTTTTACCGGTTTTATAAGACCATACCGGATACGGATGCGCTTGCCGAAGTGCGGAAGCAGTTGCTGGAGCGGTCCCCAACCGACAGCTTTTTTAATAATGATGGGTTTTCTGTAGAGCGAATGGTGAACTATACCGGCCCGGAAAAGCGGATGAATGTGGTGTTGATCAGCATTGAGAGCTTTAGTGCTTCGTTTATGGGTGTATTTGGGAATACACAGAAGATTACGCCTTATTTAGACAGTCTGAGCCGGCAATCCATTTTCTTTAGTCAATGTTATGCCACCGGAACCCGTACCGTGCGCGGACTGGAAGTGCTTTCGCTTTCCATACCGCCCATACCGGGGCAAAGCATTGTGCGCCGCCCTCATAACGACAGCCTGTTCACCATCGGTGCGGTATTGCGGGAGCGGGGTTATACCACCCAGTTTTTATATGGAGGGTACAGCAGCTTTGACAACATGGGCCCCTATTTTTCGGCGAACGGTTATGAGGTCATCGACCGTTCTGCATTAAAACAGGAGGAGATCCACTACGCAAATATCTGGGGTGTAGCGGATGAAGATATGTTTACCCTGGCACTAAAGCAGTTTGATAAGAATGCGGCAACAGGAAAGCCTTTTTTTGCCCAGATCATGACCGTTTCCAATCACCGGCCCTATACCTATCCGGAGGGGCGCATCGATATCTCACCTAAACTTCAGAAGCGGGAAGGGGCGGTGAAGTACACCGATTACTGTATCGGTAATTTTCTGAAGCAGGCAGCGGCAAAACCCTGGTTTTCGAATACGGTATTTGTGATCGTTGCCGATCATTGTGCTTCGGCAGCGGGTAAAACAGATCTGCCGGTTACCGGGTATCACATTCCCCTGTTTATTTACAGTCCGGCCAACCTGCAGCCGCAGACAGTAGATCATATGGTATCGCAGATGGACGTGGTACCAACGATCCTGGGACTGCTGAACAAAAGTTACCGTTCAAAGTTTTTTGGGCAGGATCTGCTGCGGATGCCGCCGGGCAAAGACCGGGCATTTATCAGCACTTACAGCGGGTTGGGCTATTTAAGAGATAGCCAGCTGGTGGTACAAACGCCGCCGCATAAAGTAGAACAGCAGCGCCCTGATTTTAGTACCGGAACGGCGGTAAAAATGGCGGTCAATGACAGTTTATACCGTCAGGCGCTGAGCTATTATCAGCTGGCGGAAAAGATCTTTAAATCCGGAGGCTATAAGAAATAGCGAATTTGAAATGTGAGTGGTCAATGGTCAATAGTCAAGTAGTTAATAGTTCATGGAGTATAAATATAAAAAAGGACCCAACATCCAGCTTTAAACTCAAACATAGGAGCCTTAGCTTTCAGCTGTCAGGGTCCATGAGAAACGGGCATCCGGAATCCAGCATTAGGAAACGAAACACTCCACCGGGCGCGCCGGAGACGGATCAAATCAGAAATCTAAAATCAGAAATGAAAAAAATATACTACCTCGCCACTTGTGATACCTGCAAAAAGATAATGGAGGATGTGGGCATCAGTGCCCAAAGCGGGTTTCAGCTACAGGATATCCGGACTCAAAAAATAACACCGGAGCAATTAGGGGAAATGAAAACGCTTGCGGGAAGCTACGAAGCGTTATTCAGCCGCAGGGCGCTGTTATACAAAGAGCTGGGTCTGAAAGATAAAAAGCTGACCGAAAACGACTACCGCGATTATATTCTAAAGCACGATACCTTCTTAAAACGCCCGGTAGTGATCATGAACGGCCATATCTTCATTGGCAGCGAAAAGAAAAATGTGGAGGCCCTGGCGGCTTTTGTGAAGCAGAAAGCGACCTGAAAAACAGGCGACGCAGCTGGATATTCCGTAAAGGATTTAGAATCCAAACCGGTATCGGGGAAATTATTAGCACCTGCTGCAACAAGTCCGTATCGATGGTAACCGGGACCTGGCGTCCGGAGCAATCAAATGAAACAAAAAGTGCAGGGGTTATGAAGCCAGCATTCGCTTCTTTTTAATATGCAGCAGATAGTAGGCAATGATTGCGCTGGTCAGCATCAGGGCTGCTCCCAATACAAAGGGTGCCCCCGGAAAATAGACCGGCGCCTGGTCGTGGCTGAAAAAATAGAATGTCCGGGTCATCATCAGTGGCCCAATGATAGAGGTCAGGCTCATAATGCAATTGAGACCGCCTTGTAACGCGCCCTGCTCATTTGCCGGAACCTGGTTGGTGATCAATGCCTGCAGGGCAGGCCCGGCAATGCCACCTATACAATAAGGCACCAGGAAGGCATACATCATCCAGCTTTTGGTAGCAAAGGCAAAGAGGATCATTCCAAACGCATATAAGAATAAGCCGGTATAAACACTTTTTTCATCGCCCAGGCGGGGGCTGGTGTACCGGATCAATCCGCCCTGTACGATCCCGACCAGTGCACCTACAATAGCCAGGGAAATGCCTACCTGTTTTTCAGACCATTTAAACTGGTCCATGGTAAAATAGCTCCAGTTACTTTGAACGGCATGTCCTCCAAGAAAGATGAAGAAAAAACAAAGTACCAGTCCCTGGATACCGGGGTATTTAAAAAACAGGAGCAGGGATCCGATGGGATTTGCCTTTAGCCAGCTAAAGGGTCTTCTGTTTTCCGGTTTTAACGATTCCGGGAGTACAAAGAAGCCGTAAAGGAAGTTGATAAAGCACAGGGCGGCGGCGGCAAAAAATGGTGCGCGCAGTCCCCATACGGAAAGGAGTCCTCCCAATGCCGGTCCAATGATGAACCCCAGTCCAAAGGCGGCTCCGATCAGTCCAAAATTTTTCGCCCGGTTCTCATTGGTGCTGATATCGGCAATATAAGCGGTGGCCGTTGTAAAACTGGCTCCGGTAATACCCGATAAGAAACGCCCAACCACAAGCAACGAGTAGGTATGGGCAAAGGCCAGGATCAGGTAATCGACGCAAAAGCCCAGCAGCGACAAAAGGATAACGGATCTTCTTCCATACCGGTCGCTTAGGTTTCCCATAAAAGGAGAGAACAGGAACTGCATGGCAGCATAAACCGCCAGCAGGTAGCCACCCGGAACGCTGGCTTCATTGATGGTAATATGCTTTAGTTCGGCGATCAGTTTGGGCATGACCGGGATGATCAGTCCGAAGCCGATGACATCGATGGTCATGGTAATAAAGATAAAGCCGATAGCAGCGCTGCGTGACTGTTTCATTTAATGGTTTATTTGCGGAGTCTCCGGTAACCTGTTCAACCCCGGTTTTGAAAAAGGGCAGCAAAGATGGATAAAATATATTGGTTTATACAGCGGTTGGCGGTCTTTTTTGAAAAAAATATTTTAGCATACTTATTAATTATTTTAAAAAGTTTATTAAATTTGAAATAACAATTTTGTCATGCAAAAACGATTGCAATATAAGTATTTGATTTTTAGGGAATTCTATTATGCAGGCTCCTTGTCCTGCGCCGAGCTGAGCTCCCGTATTGGCAAAAGTATTCCGCTAACGACCCAAATGATCAATGATCTGATTGATGAGGGAATTGTAGAGGAAGGCGGATTGGCGCCTTCCAACGGAGGCCGTCGCCCTGCCATGTACTCCGTAAAACCGGATGCCATGTATGTGGTTGCTGTGGCAATGGACCAGATGCTTACCCGGGTTGCCATTGTTGATTTTCATAATAAACCGGTGGGCGCAATCGTGCAGGAAGAACTGTTGCTGGCCAATAATCCCAATGCATTGCCGCAGTTAAAGACCATTATTGAGCAAGCCATCAAAAAGTCGAAGGTCCCCAAAAAAAAGATCCTGGGGGTAGGCATTGGAATGCCCGGTTTTATTGATGCGCGGCAGGGCATTAATTATTCATTTCTTTCGAATGAACACCATAGTATTACTGCCTATCTGAGCAGTGCTTTGGAAGTGCCGGCTTACATCGACAATGATTCCAGTATTATCGCATTAGCAGAACATCGTTTTGGGGCAGCGGCAGGAACCCGGAATGCCATGGTGGTTAATTTAGGCTGGGGTGTGGGGTTGGGCCTGGTGCTCAATAACCAGTTGTACCGGGGTGAGAACGGCTTTGCAGGAGAGTTTAGCCACATTCCTTTTTTTAACAACAATAAAATATGCTCCTGCGGAAAAAAGGGCTGTCTGGAAACCGAAACTTCTTTAAAAGTAATTATAGACAAGGCGGAGCAGGGCCTGAAACGGAAGGGAAGCACTTCATTTCTGAAAAAGAACTTCCGGACCGGGGCCATTGAGAAAGACTGGCAGGCCATCGTAAAAGCGGCGCAATCCGGCGATGAATACGTGATCCGGCTGCTCACCGCTGCAGGTTACGATATCGGGCGTGGCGTGGCCGTGCTGATCCATTTGTTCAACCCGGAGCTGGTATTACTGAGTGGCCGGGGCGCTCAGGCGGGGCGTATCTGGCAGGCCCCGGTGTTGCAGGCGGTGAATGAACATTGTATCCTGCGTCTTGCGGAAAATACCGCCGTTAAAGTTTCCCAGATGGGAAGCCGGGCGGAGCTCATTGGCGCGGCTGCGCTGGTGCTGGAGAACCTGGTACGTGCCAGAAGCAGGGAAGCAAAAAAAATGCTCGTTTAACGATAGAACCGGAACACCAAAAATTTTAACGATTAAAAAAATGAGAAAAATGAAGAAGAAACACTTATTGCTCGTGTTCTTTGTTACGCTGTTCAGTTGCGGAAGTCTGTTAGCGCAGGAAAAGCGGACAATTACAGGAACCATTATGGACGCAGACGGAAAGCCGGTTCCGGGTGCCACCATAACGGTTAAAGGAACCAACAGGGCAGCAATTGCCGATGAGAACGGAACCTATTCGATCGAAGTTCAGGGAAACCCGGAATTAGAAGTAACTTCTGTTGGATATGCCGTAAAAACGCTGCAGGTAGGGACAGATAATAATGTATCCGTTACGCTTACTTCACAGGCAGGTGATATGGAGACCGTTGTGGTTACAGCGCTGGGAATAAAGCGGGAAGCACGGTCGCTGGGGTATTCGGCGCAAACGGTAAAAGGTAGTGATCTGACCATTGCACAGGCTCCCACCATAGCGCAGGGGTTGATGGGTAAGGTAGCAGGTTTGCAGATTTCTCAATCGGGTGGTGGGGCAGACGGAGCCTCATCAAGGGTCGTAGTGCGGGGAAATACCCTGCTTACCGGTGATAACCGGGCGTTGATCATTGTGGATGGTGTAGCGATTAACAATGATCCTGTGAACGTAAACAATAATAATGGCGGCTCTGGAAAATCAGTATTGGGTGGTGTAGGTGCAGATGTTTCAGGAAATAACGACTGGGGCACGGGCATGAATATGATCAATCAGGAAGATATTGAGAATGTTACTGTATTAAAGGGCCCGGAAGCTGCTGCGCTGTATGGGGCAAGAGGCGCCAACGGGGTGATCCTTATTACCCGTAAAAAAGGCGGCAATAGACCTGGGCTGGGTGTGGATTACAGCTTTTCTTATAGGTCTACAAACCCCTATGAGCTGCTGGACTACCAGAATGAATATGGCCAGGGTGGTGTGGCCAGCATGACTACGCCCGACGAATCGAAATGGTTTCCTTTGAATAGTAACCAGCAGCGTATGCAGGTTGGCAACGGCACCAATGCCGGGGGCGATTTTTTGAAGAATTCTTTTGGGGCACTTCCTTATCCCAAAGCATTTGATTTTTATACCTATTTCAGTTATCCCGGAAGTTATTCATGGGGGGCTAAATTTGACGATCAGCCCATCATGAACTACGATGGGGTATTAAGGCCTTATTCGGCTCAGCCCAACAACTGGAAAGCCTTCTTTCCCAATGGATCGGTGGCCCAGCATAATGTAGCTGTTTCCGGAGGCAATGATAATGCTACTTTCCGGGTGTCCTATACAAGGAATAACACCAAGCCCAATATGATCAATAGTAAAATGTACTCCAATACGTTTAACCTGGGCTCTACATTCAAGGTAAGTAATAAGATTTCCGGAGAGGTAACTTCCAGCTATGTGAATTTTTATCGCCTGAATGCTCCGCAAATCGGAAATACCTGGCAGGCGGCACCTACTTATTCGATGGCACGGGGCTATGATCCCTCGTTAGCTTTTTCGCAACAATTCGGGCCAAACGGCGAGCGGATTGATATTACCAATGGAAATGGCTCATATCCCGGAGAGGATGTGCCGGCATACCCATATAATACCGGGTATTTGAATAATCAATACTGGAACCTGTTAAAAAATAATAATGATTTTACCAGGAATCAGTTCCTGGGAAGCCTGAAACTGACGGCAGATCTAACAAATTTCCTGAGTGTAACGGCTCAGGGGGGCGTGGATAATTCTCATGATCTATCCACATTCATAAGTTATCCTACCGATGTTTTGGGTAAAGCAGGGGGCGCGTATAAGGAAACGATGGCAAAAAATTTCAGCCGGAACTTGATGACTTATTTAAGACTCCATAAAGATGGCTTTGTACATCCTGATGTAAATGCCAGCATTACATTTGGGGGCGAAACCTATTACAGAAGTGATTATGCTGTAAGCAATGCGACCAAGGGCGACTTTGTGAAGCCATTCATATTTGCATTGAATAACGGGGCTAACGCTCCCGACCCCGCGGAAGAAATAAAGTATGCCAAGAAGATCAATTCGGTTTATTCGTTTGTGAACCTTTCGTATAAAAACCAGTTGTTTTTGGAAGCAACAGCGCGTAATGACTGGTCGAGCGCCCTGCCGTTAAATAATAACAGCTATTTCTATCCGTCGGTGAATATGAGTTATGTATTTACAGACGGAATTGGTCGACTGAAAGCAGGTTTGCCGTGGTTGAGCTTTGGAAAATTGAAGCTTTCCTACGCGGAAACCGGCAGTGATACAGACCCATACTACATACATAATTTGCTGGAAAGTGCTACGTACAATGGTACGCTGGCATCCAGCCTTCCGTCAAGCTTAAAGTCGGCTGATGTAAAACCGGCCCGTAGTAAATCGTTTCAGGTGGGGTTGAATCTGGCTTTTCTTCAGAACCGGATCACACTTGATGTTACTTCATATTGGATGAAGAGCTTTAACCAGATCCTGAGTAATCCATTGCCTGTTTCTTCAGGGTATAGCACCATTACCATCAATACCGGTTCTTTGGGCAACCAGGGTATAGAGGTTGTATTAAGTGCAACTCCTGTTAAAACGAGCAATTTTTCATGGAATATCGGGTTGAATGCTGCGAATTCAAGAACAAAAGTGCTGGCATTGTCCGATGGTATTAATGAGCTGAATTTAGGAAATTATTTTGGAGGAGCAGGTGTTTCCCAGCGGGTTAAAGTAGGCGAGTATTACGGAACCATTTACGGGAAAGATTACAGATATCACAATGGGCAAAAATTAGTAAAACGTGCCACTGGTACCGATGGTCAGCCGGTAACTTTTACTGCGAATGGTCAGACCTATTATGCTGGTACATTATGGGAATTAACAAAAGACGAGGTTCCCATTGGTAATTCACAGCCTTTTGTAACAGGCGGCATTACAAATACATTGCGCTATAAAAATTTCTCCTTGTATGTACTGGCAGATGCGAAAATCGGAGGCGATACCTATTTTGGTTCGTATGAAGCGGGGATGGGCAGTGGTACGCTTAAGGGAACATTGAAGGAACGTAACGGAGGTGGGCTTCCTCTTGTGTATCCCGACGGCTCTACTGCCAATACCGGGGTTAACTTCGGAGGTGCATTTGCAACCTATAATGAGAAAGGCGAGATTGTCAGCACGACACCCAATACGGATGTGGTACATTATCTTTGGTACTATGCCGGCACCTATTCCGCCTGGAATCATCTTGGTGTACCCCGGTCATCAGGTGTTTTTGAAAACTCGTGGATGAAGTTAAGAGAGCTTTCATTATCCTACCAGGTACCCAACCACATTGTGAAGGCTACAAGGATACTCCAGAATCTGAATCTATCGCTGTACGGTCGTGATTTGTTTTACATCTTTACTACAATACCAAAAGGATTAAATCCTGAAGGGGTAAATGGTATCGGAAACATTCAGGGTATTGAGTATGCATCAATGCCAAAGACCCGTTCATTTGGGTTTACCATAAAAACAGCATTTTAAATCGCACATGAAGGAATTCCATCATTTGAAAAAAGCATTGTCATGAAAAGAAATATAAACACGAGTATCTTAAATAGGTGGACAGGTATGGTGTCAGGAGCATTCGTGCTACTCCTGTCAGTGAGTTCCTGTACCAAGGATTTTGAAAAAATAAATACCCCGTATAAAGACGTGGCCGTCAGTACGGCTTCCCCTGTTGGGCTTTTTAACCAACTATCCCGCAACGCGTCAAACGAAGACTATACCATTTATACAGGGTTGTTTATGCCTGTTGCCAATCAGCAGGGCGTTCAGAATACGCCTTTTAATTATTCAAACTATATAGCCAGTTTTTGGAATAATTATTACCAGGATCTGGCGGATTACAAATTATTGGTAAAATTAATTGACGAGAGCACCGGCCCGGCAGCATACACTAATTTAAGATCCATTGCAACGATATTGATCGCTTCAAAAACGTTGTCTATGCTGGACCGGTACGGAAGCATTCCCTATTCGCAGGCTGCTTTGGCAGCAAGCGGGTCTTCAAGCTACAGGCCGGCTTACGATGATGAAGCATCGGTATATACATCTGTATTGAATGATCTGGAAACAGCCGTAAATGCAATTAAAACCGGCGCAGCAGCGAGCGACCAGGTTGCACTGGGTGCCAGCGAATCCTTCCTGAGTAGCAATTACAGCTCCTGGATAAAATTTGGAAATGCGCTGCGCCTGCGGTACGCAGTACGTCTTCATGCTAAAAACGCACCGCTTGCAAACGGTATTATAACGGATATAATCGGCGGAAACAAGCCCTTACCCAATACAACATCGTATGCAAGTATGGAAGAGATGCGGCAAAACAATTATGGAACGTACCCTCAATTACTCAGTACAAATCCCAGTTACGGCGATCGCTTTTGGTATGCCTTCCGGGAAATATCGGTATCGAACATCCGGTTAAGTTCGAATGTTTGGAACCAGATATCTGCGACCAATGCAGACAATGGATCCGGTATTTTTGATCCGCGCGCTTATGTTTGGTTTATGCCAAATAATGCGGGAAAATGGGTGCCACAGCCGCAGGACAGATCGGTTGCTGAAGGGTCAAGTACCCTATATCCAAATACCAGTAGTAATGCACCTGCAGAGCCCAATACATTGCCGGATAACAAATTTGCAGGGTTCAATTTTTATTTGGTGAGAGATTATCTTTCTTTCCCTTATGTTACCATATCAGAAGCCGATGTGCATTTATTAAAGGCAGAAATATATGCCCGTGGCATGGGGGTCGCTGCGGATTTTGCAAAAGCCAACCAGGAATATCGGGCAGGATTGACGGCATCGGTGAATTTCTGGTACACTTACGTTGCAACAACAAATGGCGGTATATGGCCAGGAACGGCAAAACCTACGTTAGAAGCGGACGCGCTTTCCAATTTCTTAGCACACCCCAAAGTAGCATTGGTAGGTGGTGATAATGCCGGTAATCTTAAGAAGATCATCACACAGGCCTGGCTAGCTGCATTGTGGGAGCAGCCGGAGGCCTGGGCCATTACAAGAAGAACAGGACTTACACCCAAAGATGCCAACTATAATCCGCAGGTATTTAATAAGCTGCCTTATCCGAATGATGAAAAAATAAACAATAATGCGAACTGGCTGAAGGCTTCGAGTAATGCTGATCCTGATGTACAAGCCATTCAAAAAGTGTATTGGATGCCGTAACGGAAGGTGGTATATAGAATCTGTTTTCAGGCATTGAATTATTTTAATCCGTGCTCTTAAAGCTGTTTTGGGAAAAGTTCCGGAACAGCTTTTTTTGTACCCGAATCAACATGCGCAATGAAGACCGATGTCGTCCTTGGGCGGCTTGCAGAAAGGGGTTTGACGAACGTCCCCTTTTGAAAAGTCTGCAAGGTTTATTTCCGGGTTGCTGCTGCTAAAGGCCTGTTGCCTGTCCATCAGAAAAAAAATAATTAATGACTTATTAATTATTTTAAAAAGTTCATTAAATTTGTATTAACATTTTTTTAGCAAACGATTGTTTTGCAATAGCCAATGAACCCAGCAATTTTTAATGATTAAAATGAGAAAAAAATGAACCAAACAAAAGTATTCATTACATTGATTGTGTTGTTCTTGTACAGCACAACGGTGCTCGCTCAGGTAAAGCGTACGATAACCGGGGCGGTTACGGACGGAGAAGGTAAACCAATACCAGGTGCTACGGTAACGGTTAAGGGGACCGCAAGTGCGGTTCCCACGGATGACCAGGGATACTACAGTATTTCGGTGGATGGCCGTAATATTGAACTTGAAGTATCGGCCGTTGGATTTTTTACCAAGGTGATAAGCGTAGGCAATTCTAATACTGCCGACGTTAATCTGGACAGGGAGGGAAAGGCAGAAGAGGAAGTTGTGGTAACAGCATTGGGTATAAAACGGGAAAAACGTTCCCTGGGCTATGCTACGTCAACCATTAATGGCGAGGACCTGTTAAAAGCGGGAGCAACGCAAAATCCTTTTCTTGCATTATATGGTAAGGCTGCCGGCGTTGGGGTAAATATAGGTTCCGGGGGACCAACCGCGGGTGTTAACGTAAGGATACGAGGCGCAGCGGGTCTGGAATCAGGAACCAATACCCGACCATTATTTGTTGTAGACGGAGTTCCAATGTATGATGAAAAAACCTCAATGGAAAGCAGAGGCTATGATCCTTTGAATTCTTTTGACTATGGCTCGGGGATCAACGATATCAATTCTGATGATATAGAGTCAATTGAAATACTAAAAGGGGCGAAAGCCACCGTGTTATATGGCAGCCAGGCATTAAATGGGGTTGTGTTGATAACAACAAAAGCCGGAAGAAAAACAAGAGGGCTGGGCATACAACTGTCACATCAACTAACTGTTGACAAGCCATTTACCTTCATCGAGTTTCAGAACGAATATGGTTCAGGAGCAAGCATAAGAGACACGCAATATGCAACGCTCAACGGAAGACAGGTCCGAAAACTTCCATTGAGCCGGCTGAGTTTCGGCCCCCGTTTCGACGGCACTTCTGTTATGCTTTATGACAGTACTATGGGGACATACGCAGCGCATCCAGATAACTTTATTGATTTTTTCAGAACGGCTTTGAATAATCGAACGAATATTGCAGTTGCAGGTGGAGGAACCCTGGGGAGCGTTCGGGCTTCCTATACCAGAAATAGCTATGAGGATATTTTGGATGGGTTTAAGCAAAAGCAGAATTCTTTTAGTTTTAATGGTAACTTTAAAGTATCCCCGTTTGCAACTTTCGAGTTTATAAATAATCTATATACTGTTAACACAAGAAACAGAAGGCCTAACATTCAGCAACTGGTTGCAACCGGACTGAATAGAGACTACGATTATAACTGGATGCGGGGGTTCTATCATGATGCTGACGGGTTCCGGAAAGATCTGGATCCTTATGGTTTAGCGGGGAGTTCACCGGGTTTCTGGCCAAATGCGATCGCAGGCATATTGTGGGAGCAGAATGATAACTTGGATAAGGATAATAAATTTCACCTCGTAAGTGCTGTGAAATCTACCTTACAGTTTACCAAAGCGTTTTCTTTTATCGGACAGGCATCTGTTGATTATACGAATACCGACTTTATTACAGAGAATAAAATAACAAGATTATCTCCAACCAGGACGGGGGGGAAGTATAGCTGGACAAAGCGCAATACGACTGTTCAAAATTACCAGGGGTTACTGAAATATGAAAAAGACCTCAACAGTGATCTTAACTTCTTCTTTTACGGAGGTGGTGCTTTTCAAAAAATAACGGAGAATAATAGTTATGTTTCAACAGGGAACATGGGGTTAATATATCCCGACTGGTTTTCTATATATAATGCAGATTTTCGTTCCTGGCCTTCAAGAGGTGATTATAGCAGGGTTCTGGGACTAACAAGGGGATCTGATATTTTATACAGTGTTCTGGGTTCAGCGACCTTATCGTATAAGAATACCTATTATCTGGAAGCTCAGGCGAGAAACGACTGGAATTCGACATTGCAGTCTCCGAACAACTCCTATTTTTACCCGGGACTTTCACTTACCTGGAATTTTACGAATAATTTCAAATTGCCTAAATTAAATTACGGTAAACTGAGATTTGCGTGGGCTGACGTGGGAGGAGGTCCCAGCACGGCTACCGGTGACAGGTATTTTGCCAACAATTCTTTTAACGTAAGCCAGTTGCCTTATTCTTACGGACCGGTAGTGGTAACACCTCCCAGTTCTCTGTTTCTTGAAATGATTAAACCTTTCAGAAAACGAGAATTTGAAGTAGGGTTCAATACCCGCTGGTTTGAACAGAATAGGTTAGAAGTCGATTTCTCTTTCTATACCAATAATACATATAATCAGATCGTATCCCAGCCGCTCTCTGAAGCAACGGGTTATAAATCTGCAAAAATTAATACCGGGAATCTGAAGAACTGGGGATATGAGCTGTTTGTAAAAGTGGCTCCGCTGGCGACAGAAAAATACAGATGGGAGCTCACATTTACCGGAGCTAATCAACTTTCCAAAGTATTGAAACTATATCCGGGTATCAAACAAAAGTACATTGATGGTAATTCTGGATTCCAGGTTTTCGCTGAAGAAGGAAAAAGGATAGGGGATATCAAGGCTTACGACTATCAGAGGGATCCCTCCGGTAACAGGATCGTTGGTAGCAATGGAGTATATAAGTTGGAAGATAAGGTGAGTTATACCGGTAAAAATGTGAATCCGAAAATGTTTGGCGGGCTTTACAGTGATTTCTTCCTGAAGGGTTTCAATCTGCATTTTGGGTTAGACTATAAGTTTGGCGGTACCATCTTTTCTTATACCAACAATTACCTGATGGGTACCGGGGTAATTAAAGCAAGTTTGCCCGGAAGAGACGAAGAGCATGGAGGAATAGCTTATTATATAGATAAGGACAACGGAAGTAAGGTGAGATGGGAACACAATAAACCAGCACCAGCAAATGCCGAAGATGGCATTGTATATCATGATGGGATCGTCCTCGATGGCGTAAAAGAAATTACCAATGGGGATCAGGTAACATATGCCAAGAATGATATTATTGTTGACGCTCCATATTATTATGGAACTTATATTAATGATCTGAGTACTTCCTGGCCTCCGGACCGCTTATTTAAGAACGACTATATTAAAATCAGGGAATTGGCATTGCAATACACATTGCCTGTAAAATTAGTGCAGCGGGTGGGATTGCAGAAATTGACACTTACGGCTGCAGCAAGGAATTTGGGATACATCTATAAAACGGTTCCCAATATTGATCCAGAAGGTGCTTTAGGAGCCCAGGGATATATTGAGAATTCCTTTTATCCCTCTATTCGCTCTTATTCTTTTGGGGTAAATGTTAGTTTTTAATTGACAGACTTTAATTGTAGCACTCACTATTCAATTTTAGAAAAATGAAAAAAATATTATTAGGGTTGGTGATCATACCACTATTACTTTCTTCCTGTAAGAAGAATCTGGATAGCCAGTTTTTCAATCCGGAAAACTATGATAAAACAGGGAACCTGTTTGGGGGACTTTTTACGCGTACGATGTTTAATTGGAAAATATATGTGCAGGATTATGGTGAATACTGGTGGGAAATTGCCGGTAGCGGCGCTATGGGGGTATTGGGATACACGCAGGTGGCCCAACGATATATTACGAACCGATATGACTGGTTCGGCGGCTACGACGATCTAAGCGGAACCAATGGGTTTGGCAACGCCACTTCTCTATGGCAGGGACGACTGGGGTCATTTTATACAGGCCTAAATACATGGGCGGTAATGAAAGACAACCTGACGCAAGTATCCGGTCAGGAACTGGATGATAACCAAATTTATTTTGAACTGACATCCGTGGTGAAGGATTATGCAGCATTACTTGCGGTGGATTTTTATAATTCAATTCCTTATTCAGGGGCATTTAAAGGTTCTGAGCGGGTGTTTTTTCCGGAATATGACGATCCCCAGGAGATCTACCTGAGTGTTTTAGATGACCTGAAACGTATCGCCGAAGCATTGCCTGCGGTCTACGATAAAATGTCAGAATCTGCAAAGTCCACTTTTAATACCCAGGACATAGCATTTAGAGGCGATCTGAATAAATGGGTTCAATATATCAATGCCATACGGCTTAAGTATGCCGTTCGGATCTCAGGAGTTGCTGAGCAAGCTGCGAAAACACATATTCAGGATATATTGTCTAAAAACAACCTGCCTACAGCAGATATGGTCTTTGCAATGCCTTATGAATTGGATCCCCGTAATGGCGGTGAGTGGATCCGCGGACTTAACGAAGGTTGGCCTGGCACATTTATTCCGGATATTATCATGCGCAGGATGAATAAAAACAACGTGTTGTATGAAGCCGGGATAGATGACCCACGCTTACCAGTTATTGCATTTCCTACCAATAAAAGTGACCTTGTTGCTACACCTGCAGTGGGTGCTTACCGGGGAGTGAATATGAATGCAGATGGTCAGAAGCCCGGGTATGATGGCGGTGAGCGATATTACACAGGAGGGCCTTTAGGTGATATTCGAGAGCACCTGAAACAAAACTCCCGGTCGATGTACAATTTTGTAACCATTACACTGAATAATAGATTCCCTGTATACATGATGTCTCTGGCAGAGGTTGATCTGCTATTGGCAGAAATTGCTGCAAAAAATTTGGCGTCAACAGGAAAATCAGCGGGAGCATATATTAAAGATGCTATAACGCATTCAACAGATTTCTGGTATGCGAGGAATGCAGAAAGCAGCTATGCGACTGAGTTTCCGATACTGCATCCGGGGAGGCCTGCTGCAAGTGATATATCGAAGTATGCAGATTCCTTGTCAGTACGAGTAGATAACCGGGGAACGCTGGACGAAAAAATGGAACTGATCATGCAGCAGAAGTTTATCCATTTAAATGTTATGTGTCCATATGAATTATGGACTGAGCAAAGAAGGACCAGGCATCCGAAATTGGAGCCGTTTACCTTCAATTCGAAGGTAATGAAACCATTTCCCGAGAGGTTGCGTTATCCAACCGCCGAGCAGCAGAACAATCCTGATAATTATAATACGGTAAAAAGTCAGGATAACTTTACCAGTCCTATATTTTGGGTTCCTCAAAACCTGAGAAGCGTTAACCCTTATTGGGATAATTACGATTATGAATAGCTGTCGATGAAGTTCAGAATAAGGTTGCCGGTATATGGCAACCTTATTTTATATTACAACAAGCATATTGCTGTTTATTTATATGTCGTGAACACCGGAAGAAAAGCAGGCCGAGAACAGAGGCCCTGCAATATTAAACAGATGTTGATGCCGTATTTTTACAAGTTGAATAGATATAAGTTTTTTAAAACGGTCATCCCGTTAAAAAATGAACGACCATCACTAAATTCAAACTTTATTATATTTTATGCTTCGCCTTTTTTTTTTCTTAGGGTTACTGTTAGATATTTTAAATCTTTATGCCCAGGCCCCCCCCTACAAAAACCCTTCGCTTTCCCTCGAAGACCGTGTGCAGGACCTACTCTCCCGTATGACACCGGAAGAAAAATTCTGGCAGTTATTTATGATCCCCGGCGATCTCGATAAGGCGGCTCCGGGGCAATATAAGAATGGGTTATTCGGTTTTCAGGTAAGTGCGGCCACGACCGGCGCCGGGGAAGCGGCGCAGCAGATGCTCAGCTACAACCAAAGCAGTGAGAACGCTCTGGCATTGGCAAAAAAGATCAATAGCATCCAGAAATATTTTGTGGAGCAGACCCGGCTGGGGATCCCATTGTTATTTTTTGATGAAGCCTTGCATGGATTGGTCCGCAGTGATGCTACCTCCTTTCCGCAGGCCATCGGCCTGGCGGCCACCTTTGATACGGTAATGATGCGCCGGGTGGCCAATGCCATTGCCGACGAAACAAAGCAGCGGGGCATCCGCCAGATATTGACGCCGGTGGTCAACCTGGCCACCGATGTGCGCTGGGGAAGAACAGAGGAGACCTATGGCGAAGACCCGTTCCTTACGTCACAGATGGGGGTCGTTTTTGTAAGCTCCTTTGAAAAAAAGAACATCATTACCACACCCAAACATTTTGTGGCAAATGTGGGCGATGGCGGCAGGGATAGCTACCCCATTGATTGGAGCGAACATTATCTGGAAGAAACGCATTTCCGGCCCTTCAAAGCCTGCTTCCTCAAGGGCGGCAGCCGGTCGGTGATGACGGCATATAACTCGCTGAACGGAACGGCCTGTACTGCCAGTTCCTGGCTGCTCAATACAAAACTGAAAGATGAATGGGGGTTTAAAGGTTTTGTCATTTCAGATGCGGGGGCAACCGGCGGGGCACTGGTACTGCACCACACGGCAAAAGACTATCCGGAGTCCGGCGCACAGGCGATCAGCGGAGGCCTTGATGTTATTTTTCAGACGGACTACCGGCACCATCAATTATTTGATCCGCATTTTTATGATGGGAAGATCGATCAAAAACGGATCGACGATGCCGTGGCGCGGGTATTGCGCGCAAAATTTGAATTGGGATTGTTTGACCATCCTTATGTGGATGAGCAGAGAGCAGCACAAAACATTGATCACAGGCCGGTGGCAAAGCAGGCCGCCCTTGAATCACTGGTATTACTGAAGAACAAAAATAAAAGTCTTCCCCTTGCAAAGGATATCCAGAAGCTTGCAGTGATCGGCACAGATGCTGTTGAAGCCCGGCTGGGGGGGTACAGCGGGCCCGGCATTCATAGAGTTTCCATACTGGAAGGATTGAAGGAAAAGATAGGAGCTGCCACCAGGATCACATATGCTCCGGGTCCGGGCAGGAAGGAGGTCGCGTGGGCGATCGTGCCGGCAAATTTCCTGTGGCATTATGAGGGCGGGGCTTTAAAAAAGGGATTGCAGTTTGGAGTGTTTGACCGGATTGATTTCTCGGGCAAGCCGGTTGATACAGGGATTGATCCGGAGATCAATAAACTCTGGACTCTTTCGCGTCCATCGTTAAAATTGAAGCAGGATTTTTACGCGGTCCGCTGGGAAGGGGTGATCCGGCCGGATATTTCGGGAAGTTACCAGCTGGGATTGAATGGTAATGATGGTTTCCGGCTTTATATAAATGACCGGCTGGTTATCGACAATTGGAAAAAGGAATCGTTCCGGACATTGCTGACCCCGGTTGCCCTGATAAAAGGAAAAGAATATAAATTAAAGGTAGAATATTATGAGCCGGTAGGTAACGGAAAGCTGCAATTGGTCTTTCAGGGAACGGATGACCGCGAAGCGAAGATCAGGGAAGCCGTGGCTGTTGCAGAAAAGGCCGACGCGGTGGTGATCGTAGCGGGCATTGAGGAAGGCGAATTCAGAGACCGTGCCATGCTGTCTTTACCCGGCGAGCAGGAGGCATTGATACAGCGGATCTCAAAAACAGGGAAGCCGGTGGTAGTGGTGCTGGTGGGTGGAAGTGCCGTAACCATGGGCAATTGGATCGACGGGGCAGATGCAATCCTGCAGGCCTGGTACCCCGGGGAAGAAGGCGGTCATGCGGTAGCAGATGTATTGATAGGTGATTACAACCCCGCCGGCCGTTTGCCCATTACCTTTCCTTTGCATGAAGCGCAGCTGCCCCTGGTGTACAACCACAAGCCCACCGGGCGGGGCGATGATTATGTGAACCTTTCCGGCCGTCCATTGTTCCCCTTTGGTTTTGGATTGAGCTATACGACATTCGAATACGGCAATCTCCGGTTGGATAAGGGAGCGATCGGCGCTTCCGATTCAGTACGGGTCCGTTTTACCGTAAAGAACACCGGTGCCATAACCGGGGATGAAGTACCACAGCTTTATATCCGCGATGATCTGGCTTCGCTGGCGCAGCCGGTACTGGCCTTAAAAGGATTTCAACGGGTGCGGCTGGCACCTGGCGAAACCCGGGAGCTTGATTTTATGATCACTCCGGAATTATTGCAAATGTTGAATCAACAAATGAAATGGGTTGTGGAACCGGGTAGTTTTAGCATCATGATCGGTGCGTCATCAGCAGATATCCGGTTGCGGACCACTTTGGTAATAAAATAAATTTAGATTGTTGCTGTTTTCCGGTTATTTGCGTTCTAACAAGAATATATCCTTTACATTCACCAAACCTTATGTATGAGAAATGAGAAGCTTTTGTTAGCAGTACTGGTGTTCATTACTGTTGCTGCCTGCTCGAAAACCGAAAAAACGAGCAATGAAACGGACGTGGTTGACAATACGGCCAAACCAGATAGTAATATAGTGAAGCAGGGCATTGTTGCAGCAGTGGGCTCCTGGCAATTATCTGAAACCAGGATATCGCCAGGGATTCTTGTTGACTGGGGAAGGGTGAACAACGGGCCTGTGCTGACGTTTAAGGATACTTCTTCTTATGAGATAAATGGAGATATGTCTTTATTTTGGCCAACTACCTCAAAAAATGGAACAACGGGGTTAGCAAGCCGGTTCCGGTCAAAAGTGATATACCTGTTACCTGCCAATAGCCGGGATACTGCCTTTTTCGGCCTTCGTATATCCAAAGATACGCTGGAGCTGGCGGGTGTTTCCTGTGTGGAAGGATGTGGATACCGTTTCCGGAAAGTAGAATAGGCAACCGGCCTATACCGTTTCTTCAAACACGCCTGTTTGCCGGTTCTTGCGTACTTTCCCCGCCTTAAAGTAGCGCCCGTTCATGGCCACATAAACGCCGTGAGGTAAGGATTGGGCAAAAGCAATAGCGCTGCCCAGGTTGAAGAAGCCGTCGGAGCTGCCGAATTTAATGGGGATCATGGCGCCGGTCAGCACGATCGTTTTGTTTTTGATCCGTTCTGCTAATAGCTGTGCTGTTACAGACATCGTATCGGTTCCATGGGTGATCACGATCTGTTTTTCATCCGCTTGTTCACATTGATAAGCGATCAGCTCCCGGTCCTCATCGGTCATTTCCAGGCTGTCCACCATCATCAGGGTCCGTATTTCAGCAGGAACCGTATTGCGTCCTTTTTCGAGCAGCTCATGCAGATGGGTATCCTTAAAATAAAGCTCCCCGTTCAGCATATTGTACTCCTTGTCAAAAGTTCCGCCGGTTATAAAGATGCGTATTGCCATGTGCACAAAAATATCGCATTCGGCCCAGAATACAGGCGCAGCGCCGGTTTACAATAAAAATGGCGGATTGCTTTTTTTAATTTAAATGATGGGTACGGGCTTTTATTAACGGTTTCAATGGTGATCCAAAGGCAAACTTGCAAAAATTAAAACACATCGGTTAAATAAATGGATATTCTGAAATCAGCGGTGAATGATCGGAATTTGAGGATTTGAGGATGTGGAAATGAAGGTCCGGTTACAGTTCTGTGATCTTTCTTCCGAAGGAGCTCCTAACGTGAAACCTTGAACGTGGAACTTGCAATTGTTCATCCCTTTCTGCTTTTCAGCCGGGCTTCCTCCAGATCAAGCTCCCATTCTTTTTCCTTGATAAGATCTTCGCTAAAAGTCCTGTTTATCCGGTATTTCATCAGCTCCTTTCGTTTTAACTGGATCAGTTCCAGCATCAGCTGCCGGAACCGGGGCATGGATTCATCGGCAATGCTATTTTTTCCCTGCACCAGGCCCAGCTTCCGTTTCGTTGCATCGATCATGTGTTTGTACCGGTTACGCGTCAGCGAAAAAGGCCCGCCCTGCTCAAGGTCCTGTTTATAATATCGGTCTATATGGGCAAGCGCCAGTTCTGATAGTTGCAGTTTAAGCTGCTGATGTTGTTTTTTCAGTTTTTCTTCTCCCCGGTCCTGGATCTTCAGCAGTTGTATCAGCGGTGATATGGTAAGCCCCTGTAAGACCAGTGTTACAATGATAACCACGAAGGTGATGAACAGGATCAGGTACCGGTAGGGAAATTCTGCGCCGCCGTGGATCGAGAACGGCATGGCCAGCGCAGCAGCCAGCGATACCATACCCCGCATGCCGCACCAGGCCACCAGAAAGGTCTCTTTATGTGTAGGTACAATGGCGTCCGGAACCCATTTTCGCTTGATACGTATCCGGATGTAATTAGAGGCATACACCCATACCATACGGATCATGATCACTGCCCCACTAATAATAAGCCCGTAAACCAGTGCCTCTTTGATCGTATTCTTTGTAAAATGGGCAACAATGTACGGCAACTGTAAGCCGATCAGGATAAATATGAACCCGTTCAGCAAAAACGTGAGCGTGTCCCATACGCCAGCGGTGCTGATGCGCGACTGGTAGCTCAGCATCCGGTGGGAGTGATAGCTTAGAAATAACCCGCCTGCAACCACCGACAATATACCGGAACAATGGAAGTGCTCCGCCACCAGGTACATCACATAGGGCGAGAGCAGGGTAAAGGCCGTGTCAATAGCAGAAGTGGTGGTAAAAAAGCGGAGTATCAGGTAGATCACAAATGCGATGACCAGGCCGATAAGGATGCCCATGCCGGCAACGAGGAAAAAACTTTTAGTGGCGGTCCACGCATTAAAGCTGCCGGAGATGACCGCAAGCAGGGCAAAGCGGTACACAATCAGGCTGGAGGCGTCATTGACCAGGCTTTCTGCTTCCAGCAGGTTTACAATATTGCGCGGGATCTTCAATCCTTTCAGTACAGAAGTGGCAGCTACTGCATCCGGCGGAGAGATAATGCCTCCCAATACAAAACCCAATGCCAGCGTAAAGCCGGGTATCAGCGCGGTGGAAATAAATGCAATGATGGTAGATGTAAAGAAGACCAGGCCGAAGCCCAGCATGGCGATGCGCCGTTTCAATTTCCAGAACTCGGCCCAGGGCATTTGCATGGAAGCGGAGAAAAGCACCGGCGGCAGAAAAATAAGAAATACAATGTCGGGGTCGATCTTGATCTCCGGCGTGCCTGGCAGCATACTGATGATGAGGCCCGCAATTACTAAAAAAACAGGGTAGGATATTTTTAGCTTATTACCCAGCATGGTGAGCAGGGTAATCACAAAGAGCATGGAAAGGATCAGTAAAAGCCTGCTTTCAATCATGCCATAATATACGGAATTTTGGTTTTAGAAGTTTGAAAATTTGAGGATTTGAAAATGTGAAAATGGGCATCCGGCATAGAACCGGGACTAACTTCCACGTCGGGAAAGCCTGAACGTTGGACCTTATAAACGGGTGTTTTGTTTTCAGCCATTGGCTATCAGCCACGAGGCCTTAGGGACATGGATTGGAAGCATTCGCATCAGCTACCGGGCATCAAGCGTCAAACGGACCTGACCTGGAACATTGAACCTGAAACTTTAAACGGTCTTGTTTCTGTCTTCCGGCCTGATGATCATCCGGAACGACTGATCCCGGCTGAAATAGGCAATGATCCAGTTGGTGAGCGTGCGGAGCCGGTTCTTTAAAGTGAGCAGGGACATTACATGGATGAACAGCCATATCAGCCAGGCAAAAAACCCACCAAAGCGCATATTGGGTTTGGTCAGATCCGCTACCGCCTTATTGCGCCCGATAATGGCCATAGATCCCTTATCGGTATAAGCAAAGGGCTTTAAATGTTGCGGATGCAAAAGGTTTTTGGCAAGATTGGCGCCCTGCTGAAGGGCAACCTGCGCTACCTGGGGGTGCCCGTTCGGAAAAGCGGCATCCGAGGTCTGCAAACAGGTATCGCCGATGGCATATATATTCTCAAAGCCCTGCACCTTGTTATAAGGGTCTACGATCAGCCGCTTGCCCCGGCCGTAGCTTTCTGCCGGAATGCCTTCGAATGTTTTTGCGGCAACACCGGCGGCCCAGATCAGGTTTTTGCTTTCGATGGTTGTACCGTCCGATAAAAAAACAGTATCCTGCAAAAAATCTTTTACAGTGGTATTGAGCTTTATATGTACCCCCAGTGCTTCCAGCGACTTTTTGGAGTACTGCTGTGCATTTTTCGACATGGGTTTCAGAACGGCGTCTCCGCCATCCACCAGATAGATCTCACCCAGGTTCCTTCCGATCAGCTCAGGATAGTCCTTGCGGATGATGGTAGCACGCATTTCTGCAAACATACCCGAAATTTCCACTCCCGTGGGTCCCGCACCGGCCACAACAAAGGTCAGCAGTTTTCTTTTGTAATCAGGATCTGTTGTGCGGGAAGCCTCTTCGAGCCGGTTCAAAAGCGTATTCCGCATGGCGAGGGCATCACTGAGGGTCTTCATCGGGATCGCGTTCTGCTGCACCTGCTCCATGCCAAAGTAATTGGTTGCAGCGCCGGTTGCCAGCACCAAAATATCATAATTCAGGGTGCCTGTAGACAGGATGAGTTTATTTTCGCCGGGAATGACCTTTAGCAACGCTCCCATCCGGAAACGGATATTCTTTTTACCCCGCAAAAATTTCCGGAAGGGATAGCTGATGCTGGAAGGTTCCAAAAAGCCGGTGGCTACCTGGTATAGCAGGGGGGGGAAGAAATTGTAATTATTACTGTCTATCAGTGTGATGTCAAAGGCCGGTTTATTACGGAGTTTTTTTGCCAGGGCGATGCCCGCAAAACCACCACCGACGATCACTACATTTTTAGAGGATTGATCCATGGGAACTTGTTTTAATGTTTATGGCAAACCGCTGGTTCCGGGAAGACCTGTGAGGTTTTTACCCCATCGATTAAAAACCTCACAGGTCTCTTTTAAAATGGTCTTTCTTAATAATCCACTACCTGCTCTACAATGGTCTCCGGTATTTCCCGCCACTCGTATTTTTGTGTGCGCAACTGGGGCTCAAAGCCGGCTTCCCGGATGGCTTCCTGTATGGATTTATAGGTGAACCGGTGCGGAGCGCCCGCAGCACTGACCACGTTCTCTTCGATCATAATGCTTCCGAAATCATTGGCCCCGGCATGCAAACATAACTGTGCCGTGGGTTTGCCCACCGTGAGCCAGGAAGCCTGGATGTTCTTTATATTCGGCAGCATGATGCGGCTCAATGCCACCATTTTTATGTATTCCTCTGCGGTGGTCAGATTATGCACGCCCCGTATCCGCGTCAACAGGGTGTCCACATCCTGGAAGGTCCAGGCAATAAACGCCAGGAACCCGTTGGCGCCTTCCGGCTTGCGGCTTTGTACCTCCCGTATTTTGACCAGGTGCTCAAAACGCTCTTCGATGGTTTCTACGTGACCAAACATCATGGTGGCAGAAGTGGTGATATCCAGTTTATGCGCCTCGTGCATGATATCCAGCCATTCCTGTGCTCCGCATTTTCCCTTACTGATCAGGCGGCGCACGCGATCGATCAGTATTTCGGCTCCGGCTCCGGGAAGAGAGTCCAGACCGGCCTCCTTCAGCGCCCGCAAAACTTCCCTATGGGTGCTTTTTTCCAGTTTGGTAATATGAGCTACCTCAGGAGGGCCAAGAGCGTGCAGGCGGATATCCGGAAATTCAGCCTTTATCTGCCGGAACGTGTCTACATAAAACTGCAGACCCAGTTCCGGGTGGTGCCCTCCCTGCAGTAGCAGCTGATCACCGCCATATTTAATGGTTTCCTCAATTTTCTTCCGGTAGGTAGCCATATCGGTAATATAGGCTTCCGGGTGCCCCGGTATGCGGAAAAAATTGCAGAACTTACAATTGGCAATGCATACATTGGTGGTATTTACATTGCGGTCGATCTGCCAGGTCACTTTTCCATGCGGTACCTGTTGTTTCCGGAGTTCATCCGCGATCAGCATCAGGTCGGAAAGCGGGGCATGATGATAAAGAAAAACGCCTTCTTCTACACTTAAAAATTCAAACGCTGCGGCTTTTTTATAGAGATCCTGTAATATCATAGACTGTTGAAATAAAGTACAAAAGTACGACAGATCCTGCTAATAATTGTGTTGACGGTAGTTTTCCCGATCCCTTATGTCCTTCTCCTGTAATGTGACGTTCTTTTATCACCGAATTTTTTAATTAGTCCTTTATGAACGCCATTCTTCAGATCTCTGCTTGCTGTCGCTGTGGATAATTCCGGGTACTGCTTCATATAATCTTTCCGGGTAAAGGTCCTGGTAAACCGTTCCAGGAATATTTCCAGCCGCTCTGTTTCATTGGGTTTTTTTGCGGTGTTTTCCAGAAGATCCTCCAGTGACCGATCTATTATGTCCAGCATAAATTCTATGAATTTTGTTGATTTTCCTTCTTTATCTGAAATAGAAAGCGTATGGTAATATTTGTTTTGGTTTTTTGAAATTAGCGTTTCAAATGGTAGGAACTCAAATAGTGGATATTCACTCATCAGTATTAGGGTTTGCCATAATCTTCCCATTCTTCCGTTGCCATCTATAAAAGGATGAATAAATTCCATCTCATAATGAAACACACAGCTTTTTATGAGCGTTAACTCCGTTTTGTCTTTTAAGTAGTCAAATAAGTCATTCATTAAAAATCGCAGATTTTCATGCGATGGAGCAATATGTGTAACTTTTGACCCCTTAATGATCCCAACCCCTTGTGATCTGTATTTCCCGGGCTTTTCAATAAGCCCGTTCATCAACAATTTATGTGCATTCAGAAAATCTTTCTCCAAATGACAATGGAAACCTTTTAAGTCTTTATAAACCTCTAAAGCGTTTACAACTTCTTTAATGTCTTTTTCAGGTCCAACGACTCTTTTGTTTTCAATAATAGCGGTTATTTGTTTCTCGGAAAGTGTATTTCCTTCGATACTTAATGAGGAGTGAATGGTTTTAATTCGATTTTGTTTTCTGAGTTCCGGGTTCTGCCGGACTAAAAGTCTTGCGTTTACCTCCCCTATTTTTTTGGAAATAGCCGCTACGGATTTTAAAATTCCGGTTGTTATTTCGTATGGTGGCCTCATGAATTTGATACTATCATTTGATACTATCAAAAATACAAAATCCATCCATCATATCCAAGGCCACAAAACAAAGGGCTGCGCATCCGGTTTGGCGAAAGCCGGTTTCTAAAGTATCTTTGCAAAAGAGATGGCGGGTACAACCGGGTAATTGAACATTTAGGCCGGACAAATTGTTATCGTTGTTTCTAAATAGGAGAAAAAAAATGGCGGAGAGCATAGAAAATACAATCCCAGGGAATATTTACGTCAGCGAAAGCGCAAAAAAACGCATCCGGGAGATCCTGGCCGAAAAAAAAGCCGAAGAGGATGCAGCCTATTTTTTACGGGTGAGCGTGGTAAGCGGCGGCTGCTCCGGCCTGAGCTATAAGCTGGATTTTGATAGCCAGCAAAGACCGATGGACCAGGTTTTTGAGGACAACGACGTTAAGGTAGTTACCGATATGAAAAGTTTGCTCTACCTTTTGGACACTACTCTTGAATTTTCCGACGGGCTGAATGGCAAAGGGTTTTATTTCAATAATCCCAATGCATCCCGGACCTGCGCCTGCGGGGAAAGTTTTGCCGTTTAGATCACATACTGTTTAAAACTGAATACAAATAATGACACAAGAACAGATCACGTACCTGGTTTTCGGGATAGTCATCGTGTTGGCTTTGATCTTTGACCTGGGATTGCTGAGCAAGAAAAATAAAGTGGTTACGATCAAACAGGCACTGTTCCAAACCATCTTCTGGGTAGGGTTGTCGATGTGCTTTTTTGCATTTGTATGGTTTGAGGATGGCAAAACCCTGGCGCTGGAGTATATCAGCGCTTACCTGATGGAGTGGAGCCTCAGCGTGGACAACATCTTTGTATTCATCCTTATTTTTTCCTCTTTTGCCGTAAAGGAAAAGCATTTTGGCCGGGTATTGCTGCTGGGCATATTGATGGCCATTGTGTTCCGTATCATATTTATTACCGTGGGCGTGGCGCTGGTAGAGCGTTTTCATTTTGTACTGTATATTTTCGGGGCCTTTTTGCTGTACACCGGAATCAAGATGTTCTCCTCCGGTGATGGCGAGGAAAAAGACCCGCATGATTATGCCATTTATAAATGGATCAAAAAAGTGATCCCGCTGGTGCCACACGATGGGGAGGGTAAGTTTTCTGTAATAGAAAATGGAAAAAAGAAATACACCATGCTCTTTGTGGTGGTGCTGATGCTGGCGGGTATCGACCTGGTGTTTGCGCTCGATTCCATTCCGGCGGTAATGGGGGTCTCCAGGCATCCCATGATCATCTATACCTCTAATATTTTTGCAGTGCTGGGGTTGCGTTCCCTGTTCTTCCTGTTAAGAGGTGCTGTAAATAAATTTGATTATCTCCAGCAGGGCATCGCCATCGTGCTGGTCTTTATCGGGCTAAAAATGCTTTGCGAGCATTGGATCAATCAGTGGGTCACCAAGCAACAGCAGGTGGGCATCTCTCTGGGTGTTATCGTGCTATGTATTGTAGGCAGTATCCTCTTTTCGATCTATAAAAAGAAAAAAGGCGTTCCCGATGAGGTGGAAGATGGCAGTATAAACTTATAAAGGTGGCCGGCCAACCCTATGCGATAAACGACATTGCCCGGCTACTCGGGCTGGAGATCCGCTCCCCGTTTGCTGCGGGCATTGTGGATACCCTGCTTACGGATAGCCGGAAGCTGGTTTCCCCCGCCACATCTCTGTTCTTTGCCTTAACCGGTCCGCAACGGAACGGACATCTTTTTATTCCGGAACTGTATAAAAAAGGCGTACGTAGTTTTGTGGTGGCGCAGCCGGTTGATGAAAAAGCATATCCGGGTGCGGTATTCCTGCATGTAAACGACACGCTGCAGGCCCTGCAGCAGGTGGCGGCCGCCCACCGCAGCCACTATTACACGGATGTGATCGGCATTACGGGAAGCAACGGTAAAACAGTGGTCAAAGAATGGTTGTACCAATTGCTGCAACCCTTTAAAAATATTGTAAGGAGTCCTAAAAGCTTTAATTCCCAGTTAGGGGTGCCGCTGAGTGTGTGGCAGATGAGCGCCGAAAATGACCTGGCCATTTTTGAAGCAGGGATCAGCCGGCCGGGAGAAATGGAAAAGCTGGGAGCCATCATTGTGCCCACGATCGGTGTCTTAACAAATATTGGCCCGGCACACAGCGAAGGATTTAAGGACGATGTCGAAAAGCTTTCCGAAAAACTGAAACTGTTCCAACACGCATCCGTCATCATCGCCAACGGCGACCACCCGCTGATTGCCTCCGGGGTTGGTAGATACCCTGCCGTCTTCTTCTCCTGGGGGAAAGAGGAGCACAACGCCGTACAGGTGCTGGATACCCTTGTAAAAGGCGAGGAAACAGCGATCCGCTTAAAGCCGCGGGATGGGGACGCCATGTCGTTAACCATTCCGTTCACCGACCAGGCGTCCATCGGAAATGCCCTTACCTGTATTGCCGTACTGCTCTGGCTGCGTATGGCCCCTTCACGGATCATCAGCGGTATGAAAGGGTTGCAGCAGGTGAATATGCGCATGGAGTTTAAACAGGGTATCAACAATTGTATTGTGATCAATGACAGCTACAGCGCCGATCTGAGCTCGCTGACGGTGGCGCTGGAGTTCCTGCAGCAACAGGCAGGCGGAAAAAGAAAAACGGTCATCCTTTCCGATATCCCTGAAAACAAAGGGGAAGAACAGCAATTGTACCGGACCATCCTGGATTTGTTGCGGCGTTATGGCATCAACCGCCTGATCGGCATCGGGGAAAAAATACAGGAGCAGGCAGGTATGTTTGCGGCCGGCAATGCAGCCCCGGAATGCTCCTTCTATCCGTCAACCGGCGCATTTCTGGAGCAGTTTCACAGCACGCAATACCAGGATGAATACATCCTGGTAAAAGGTGCCCGCAAATTTGGTTTTGAGCGTATTGTAACCCAGCTGGAACAAAAAGTGCATGAAACAGTGCTGGAGATCAACCTGGATGCGGTAGCGTATAATCTGAAAACGATACAGCAGCAACTGAAGCCGGGGGTAAAGGTGATGGCCATGGTAAAAGCGTTCGGGTATGGGAGCGGTGCTGCGGAGATCGCCAATGTGGTGCAGTTTCACAAGGCCGACTACCTGGGCGTGGCTTATGCCGATGAGGGCGTGGAGCTCCGGAAGGCAGGGATCGCTATTCCGGTTATGGTGCTCAATACCGAGGCCCGTGCTTTTGATGCGCTTACGGATTACAACCTGGAGCCGGATCTTTTCAGCTTTGAATTGCTGCATGCTTTTGAACGGCATATTAAAAACTCGGGGTTGAAACATTACCCGGTACATATTGAAGTAGAAACCGGCATGAACCGGACCGGCTTTGCTGTTACCGATATGGCAGCACTGGCCGCATATTTGAAGGACAATGAATGGCTGCGGATACAATCTGTTTTTTCGCACCTTGCGGCCAGCGAGGATCAGGTGGAGGATTCGTTCACCTTTCATCAGTCTGATCTGCTGAAGGAAGCCGCGGAGCTGCTGGAAAAAGAGATCGGTTATCCTTTTATCAAACATATTGCCAATACGTCTGCGATCCTGCGCTTTCCGCAGCTGCAGCTGGATATGGTGCGCCTGGGTATTGGCCTGTACGGCATCTCCGGCAATGCGCAGGTGCCGCTGCAAACTGTAGCCACATTAAAAACAACGATCTCCCAGATAAAAAAGATCCGGAAAGGCGAAACGGTAAGCTATAACCGGAAGGGGATTGCCAAAGAAGATTCGGTGATCGCCACCCTGCGGATCGGCTATGCCGACGGCTATTCGCGCCGATTGGGCAACGGCGTGGGTAAGGTTTGGATAAACGGCCATCTGGCGCCCGTGATCGGAACCGTTTGCATGGACATGACGATGATCGATATCACCCGGGTTCCCGGTGTTAAAGAAGGGGATGATGTGATCATTTTTGGAGCACCCGTTCCGGTGCAGCAGCTGGCCGGATGGATCGGGACCATTCCCTATGAGATCATGACCGGCATTTCGCAGCGTGTAAAGCGGGTTTATTACGGGGAAGGATAATGGTGGTTATTTTTTTTGGCCCAGTTGTGGTGCTCATAGCAGCTTTTCTTGCGTCGCACACTTGTACTGTGGTGCTTGCTTCATCGTTAAGGGGTCGGGTGGGACTTATGGCACAGGGCCTTTATGGCGATTTTTAGGATGTTGGCAGTTGACGCTTGTCGCCCCGTCCCCAAAAAGCATAAGCCCCCCTATATTGAGGCGCTGAAGCGTCTGATCCCGCCTTTTAGCGGGACAGGCTGAAGACCGTTGCGACCAGCACTAAAGCCGGCACAATAAAATGAAGCCTGTACCTGGTGCCCGCCAGTGCGCAGCTAATATGCATCCCCTTCATCTCTTAACGATTTTCCCTACTTTCGCAAGGGGCCGGTAACAACGACCGGAACCTGAACTTCAATTGCTGTAACAGAGGATTGCGTGTTGCTAAAATGAAACCGGATGTGAAGATTAAAGAGGTAAAACACCTGTTCCTGCTTAAAATTGTGCGAATGTGTTGCTTGGGAAAACGGGCTGTTATGATTGTGTACTGCTTTTACTGCGTCCTTTCTTTAAAGGCGCAGCCGGAAATGTTGTTGCGGGATCCTATGGAAACCGATGGTCTTTTGCAGGGCCGGCAACGGCGATCCTTTTTTGAAAAGCAGGGTGTGGAGATCGGTTTTGCACCGGCACTGTTCCTGGCGGCTTCTGCCGTTACCTGGGGTGAGAAGAAGGGTATCCGTGAAGTGCGCAACCGCTACCTGCCCGGTTTTAAGCATACTTTTGATAACTATGCACAGTACCTGCCTGCCGCTGCTACATTTGGTCTGAAGTTTTCCGGGGTCAAGGGAAGAAATAAGCTGTTGCGCAGCGCTTTCTCCTACGGTGCCAGCCTGGCCATTATGGGAGTGCTGGTAAACGGGATAAAATATACGGCAAAAGTGGAGCGGCCGGATGGCAGCGCTAAAAATTCCTTTCCCTCGGGGCATACGGCCATGGCTTTTACCAATGCCACGTTTATGCATAAGGAATATGGAGGAATAAACCCTTCATATAGCATTGTAGGCTATGGTACGGCTACCTTTACGGGCATCGCCCGGGGGTTGAACAACCGGCACTGGTTTCCGGACATCCTTGCCGGGGCGGGTATTGGCATTTTATCGACCCAGCTGGGGTATTTTTTTATAGACCGGATCTATAAAAATAAGGGCGATAACCTGAACAGCCTTTCTTATAAGCAGGGTGGCGCGGCACCGTCATTCCTGGCCATCAAATGGGGGTATGCCAATGCCACCCATAACCTGGTAAAGAACCTGGAGATCAATGCGTCTTCCAAACTGGGTTTTGAGGCCGGATTGGAAGGGGCCTATTTTTTTAACCGGAACTGGGGTATCGGCAGCGATCTTTCATTTACGAGCTTCCCCATCACGGCTTCGGAGATCTATACCCCCGAAGCAAAAGACCCGGCAAACCGGAACGTTCAGTTTCTGACACAGTCGATCGGCACCGCCAATATATCCGCCGGCCCTTATTATGCCCTGCATTTTACCGATCGCTGGCAGCTGATGCTAAAAGCCCATTATGGCTACTCCATCGGCTCCCGGGGTACGATATCGGTAAAGGCCAATCCTCCAAAGGGCATGGGCGGACAGCAGGAAATTGCGGCCTATAAACCCTCCAATACCTCCCGCGTCAGCACCGGCGGTGCGCTTACGTATAAGCTCAACAGCCGCCTGGGGATCACCGGTTATGCCGATTATCACTACTCCAATCCCGTTTTTAAATATGATTTTAATGAACGGATCGTTGAGATAGAACCGGAGTTCAGCAACCGGGTACGCATGCGGAATAATATGGATTATGTGGTGCTGGGCCTCCGGCTGACGGCTTATTTTTAGCCGGAAAATCCGCTGATCCGCAGATCGGTATCAGTTTGCGGATCAGTGGGTCTGCAATCAGCAGCGGAAAACCTAAACTCTCGTATATTTGCTGCCGCATGAAAGCAGGAAAATTAAGCACAGCAATCGGGATCATACTATTGGTTTTATTGGTAGACCAGGTGGTGAAGATCTATATAAAAACACACTATCCCATCGGAGAAGTGACTCGCATCTTTGGCATGGACTGGGCGCGGCTGCACTTTATCGAAAACTCGGGTATGGCCTGGGGGTGGAAGTTTGGCAATGAGGCCGGAAAGGTAACACTGACCCTTTTCAGGCTGGCTGCGGTGATCTTCGGATCTTTTCTGCTGGTGCGGTTTGCCCGCGAAAAATATACCCGGGGCTTTATGGTGTGCGTGGCACTGATCTATGCCGGGGCACTGGGCAACCTGATCGACAGCATGTTCTATGGGATGATCTTCGATAAAGGACTGCATTTTGATCCCGCATTTGGCGATTATATAGGCTACGAAGGCATTGCAAAAATGGGGGGTAAAGGGTACGCCTCCTTCCTGCATGGGAGTGTGGTGGATATGCTGTATTTCCCGATGGTGAAGACCCACTATCCTTCCTGGTTTCCCTGGGTAGGCGGACAGCCGTTTGAATTTTTTGCACCCATCTTTAACATTGCCGATATGGCCATTTCCACCGGGGTGATCACCCTGCTGGTCTTTCAAAAGAAGTTTTATAAGAAAGCAGCACCGGCTGGCCCGTCTGATGGTACAGTGACCGGAAGCCAAACATCTTCTGCTGAAAGATCCTGATCTTCCGGAAATTTTTTTAAAAGCAAACGCCCCCAAACAGGGCGTTTTTAGCATTAATCAACTTTCTGGAAAAGAAAACTAACAGGCCCATTATTTTACTTTTATGAAAAAAAGTAAAATAAAAAATATGATTATTTTACTTTTTTAGTATATTTGTACAATAACAATTGCTCTTATTGTACTTATGCACCAGTTTCAGGCAGGAAATTATATACAGCAGGGATATTACAAAAGTTTTCAACCCGGTTTTATGAACCGGAATTGGGAAGTAACGGATATGCAGGTATGGCAGCTCTTATCCCGGGCCGACAGGCAATTGGGCCGGCTGGATATGTATTCCGAGTATGTGAATATTGAGCTGTTCATCCGCATGCATATTGCTAAGGAAGCTACCCAATCCTCCAAAATAGAAGGCACACAAACAAATATAGAAGAAGCATTTTTGCCCAAAGAGGAAATTGACAGCGAAAAGCGGAACGACTGGGAGGAGGTGCAAAACTATATCGCAGCAATGAACGAAGCCGTAAAACTGCTGCACACTTTGCCTTTTTCCTCCCGGCTCATCCGGCAAACGCACAAAGTACTGCTGCTGGGAGTAAGAGGCAAGCATAAACAGCCGGGCGAATATCGCAGGTCTCAAAACTGGATTGGCGGCGCCACCATTAATGATGCGGTTTTTGTGCCGCCGGCGCAGCATAGCATCAGTGAACTGATGGGCGACCTGGAAAAGTTTGCCAATGACGAATTGAATCCGTTGCCTGATCTGCTGAAAATAGCGTTGATCCACTACCAGTTTGAAACCATTCACCCGTTCCTGGATGGAAACGGAAGGGTAGGCCGCCTGCTGATCACCCTTTACCTGGTCAGCAAAGGCATTTTAAAACAACCGATCTTATACCTGTCCGATTTTTTTGAACGCAACCGGATGCTCTATTATGATAACCTGATGCGGGTACGCATTCATAACGACATCGGTCAATGGTTTAAGTTTTTCCTTACCGGCATCATCGAAACGGCAAAAAGCGGCGTGGCTACCTTTGATGGCATCCTGCAATTGCAAAAGGCCATCGATCAAAAATTGAAAGATGTAGGCGTGCGCAGCGGGGATGCTTATAAAGTGGTGAACTACATGTATTCGCAGCCGATCGTAAATGCACAAACCGTAGGCTCCGTAATTGGTAAACAGCCCAAGACCGCTTATAAGATGATCGAGCTGCTGGAAGCATTGAAGATCGTAAAAGAGATCACCGGCGGACAAAGAGGAAAGCTCTATGCCTTTGAAGGGTACCTGCATTTGTTTGATGATCATAAGGATCCCGGCCAATAGTCTCTTTTTTGTACAGCACCCCAAAAATTCATACGGCCACGGGCTTTCTGCGTTTACCGGCCCGGGTATTATTTGTTTACGGTGTTTGCCAAAAATGAGCGCGTGTAAACGGTTTTGCTTACACGCGTGCCTGATTACAGTAGGATTGTAAACAAAGATCCTGTAAACAAACCCTGCTTATATCATAAAAAAGAAGATCGCCGGATTTAAAGGCAATCTTCTTTTGCAAAATCAATGAACTCCGCTGTGAAGTCTCCCACAAGGGATCTCACATCAATACAGCCGCATATTTATATTTTTCCCACCATTTTGGCCGGTACCACCCATTCGTCAAATTCCTTTTCGGTAAGGTAGCCAAGTTTAACGGCCATGGCCTTTAGCGTGGTATTTTCCTTATGCGCCTTCTGGGCAATTTCGGCGGCTTTATAGTACCCGATCTTCGGGTTCAGGGCAGTAACCAGCATCAGCGAATTGTCCAGGTGCTTTTTAATATTCTCTTCGATCGGCTTCAACCCTGTGGCACATTTATCATTAAAGGAAACACATCCGTCGCCGATCAAGCGCGCGCTGTGCAGGAAGTTATAGATCATTACCGGTTTGAACACGTTCAGCTCAAAATGGCCGGTAGCACCGCCAATATTGATGGCTACATCGTTGCCCAGTACCTGCGCGGCGATCATGGTGAGCGCCTCACATTGGGTAGGATTTACCTTACCGGGCATGATGGAAGAGCCGGGCTCATTGTCTGGGATGAACAGCTCCCCGATGCCGCTGCGCGGACCGGAAGACAGCATGCGGATATCGTTGGCGATCTTCATCAGGCTTACCGCCACTGTTTTCAGTGCGCCGTGGGCCTCTACGATGGCATCATGCGCCGCAAGGGCTTCAAACTTATTCTCTGCGGTCTTAAACGGTAGTTTGGTCAGCTTTGCAATTTCAGCGGCCACGTTCTTTGCATAGTCGGGAGGCGTATTGATACCGGTTCCTACGGCCGTACCGCCCAATGCCAGTTCCGACAAATGGGGGAGGGTATTTTTTATGGCTTTCAGACCGTGGTTCAGCTGGGATACATAGCCGCTCAGCTCCTGGCCCAGTGTTAAAGGGGTGGCGTCCATAAAATGGGTGCGGCCGATCTTTACCACTTTCATAAATTGCTTACTCTTCTTCTGCAGTGTGTCCCTCAGCTTTTCAATACCGGGGATGGTTACTTCAACCAGGATCTTATAAGCGGCAATATGCATCGCCGTGGGAAAAGTGTCGTTGCTGCTTTGCGATTTATTTACGTCATCATTAGGATGGAGCACCTTATCCTTATCAGTAAGCCGGCCGCCATTGAGCACATGGCCCCGGTAGGCGACCACTTCGTTTACATTCATATTGCTTTGGGTACCGCTGCCCGTTTGCCACACTACCAGCGGGAAGCTGTCGTCTAATTTTCCTTCCAGGATCTCATTGCATACTTTTCCGATCAGGTCTGATTTTTTCTTGGGAAGCACTTTGGCTTTTGTGTTGGTGATCGCGGCTGCTTTTTTTAAGTAAGCAAAGGCCCTGATGATCTCTTTCGGCATCCGGTTAATATCGGCGGCAATCTTAAAATTGTCAATCGAGCGTTGTGTTTGTGCGCCATAGAGCGCATCTGCGGGCACTTTTACCTCACCCATTGTGTCTTTTTCAATTCTGTACTCCATATTCATTTTTTAAGTTTGAGTTGTGACCGTCTCAAAAGTCGTTTTATCACGAAATGTCTTTCTGAACTTGTTTCAGAATCTATTGAGAATCAAACCTCGTATTCGATGCTGAAATAAATGCCAATGACAACGGTGACTTTTGATACAGCCGCTTGCCGCAAAGGTATTGGTAAATAAAGTTTATTTATCTTCAGCCCGGTTTTTAATATAAAAACAGTATAAAAAGAAAGTATGAAGAACCGCCTGTTCCGTTCCTGCATCCTCACGGTTATGTCCTTGCTTCCCATGCTGCTGACTGCGCAGGAAAAACTTTATTATTTTATGGATCCCGAAGATTCTTTAATAGGTGTAAAAGACGATAAGGGACGGGTGGTGATCCCCGCAAAAGGAGCCCCGGTCATGTATTTTGAACCCGGTGAGCCCATCACCGATCCCCTCATCAACCTCTTTGATATTGATCCGGCAGATAACGGAACGGCCATCTCATTTGGAAGTGTGTACAACCGGAAAGGGCTGTTCCTATACCGGCCGCTGGCTTATGACAACGGTCCCGATTATTTTGAAGAAGGCCTGGCCCGCTGTGTACAGAAGGGTAAGGTAGGGTTTGTGAATGAGCAGGGAAAGGTGGCCATCCGGCCGCAATGGGATTGGGTTTCGCCGTTTAACTATGGCTATGCGTTTGCTTGTAACGGCTGCTACTGGGACCGGAGCAAGGATCCTGAACATCCGCCCATGGCCTATAAAGAGAATGCGAAAACCTTTTATATCAACCGGGAAGGAAAAAGCGTTCAGCTGATGCAGCAGCGGAAATCGGAAAAGGATCTGCCTGTGGATGGCGGTTTTTTACCCTACCCGTTTAAATACACGGAACGGGAGCAAAAGATACTGGATGAGATCGGCGGGATGGAAGTGTTGTCGAAGATCCGGAATGCCAATCATGCTTCAAAGCAGGAAGGAAAAGAGGCCGTGCTACAGTTTGAGCTGGTCGGCCGCCCTTCTGCCCTGTCGCCTTATTATAAGATCCAGGGTTACCGTTATGGAAGTTTTGGCAAAGAGGATCCGTTCCTTTTTTACCGGACCCCCGCCGGGGACTACTTTCATGCAGGGTGGGATGGTAAGGATAAAACGCCATACGGGCAATGGCTGAAAGAAGCGCTGGAGTCCTGTGCACAATATTTTAAGGAACATCCGGATGCGCCGAATAAATTTAATGTGAACGAATATCTGGAGAAGCTTTGATTGAGCATCGAGTTTTAGTCTTTCCATTTTTCACATCTGATTTCTCGATTCTCAGTTTCCCTTAAACTCCGCCTTCCGCTTTTCCATAAATGCTGCGATCCCTTCCCGGGCATCATTGGTGGCGATCAGCTTGCCGAAGCTTTTTGCCTCGTTTTCGTAACCTGCGTCCCCGGCGGATTCTGCCAGGTTAGCGGCTTCTATGCATGCGGCAATGGCCAGCGGCGCCTTTGTATGGATAACGGAAAGGATGGACCGGGTTTTCAGCAGCAATTCGCCCTGGGGCACCACATGATTTACAAGTCCGTAGTTGAAGGCGGTAACTGCGTCGATCATATTCCCGGTGAGCAGCAGCTCCAGCGCCCGCCCTTTACCGATCAGGCGGGTCAGCCGCTGGGTACCTCCGTAGCCCGGCAAAAGCCCCAGGTTTACTTCCGGCTGGCCAAATTTGGCATTTTCACTGACCAGGCGAAAATGACAGGCCATGGCCAGCTCGCAGCCGCCGCCCAGCGCAAAACCATTCACGGCAGCAATGATGGGCTTGGGTGCGTTTTCGATCCGGGCAAAAAGTTGCTGCCCTTTCTGTGCAAGCGCTGTTCCCCCGGCCGCATCCAGGGCGGAGAACTCCGAAATATCGGCGCCCGCAATAAAGGCCTTTTCTCCGCTGCCGGTAAGGATCGCCGACCGGATCGCCGGGTTGGTAATGAAATCGTCAATGACCAGCGCCAGTTCTGAGAGTACGGTTTGGTTCAGCGCATTTAGCTTATCCGGCCGGTTGATGGTAATGGTTAAGGTGGCATCCTCAACAGATGTTAAAATGGTCTGATAGCTCATAAAGATCCTTTTTACAAATCTAAGATACAATGTTCGACGTTTAAAGTTTAAAGTTCCAGGGCAGATCCGTTTTCAGGGTCAATGTACGCGAGAAGTGAAATGTGCATACCTGACTTAGCACCCTGTTATCGATCAGGTTCGGAAATTCAATACCGGGCATCGAACCGGTTTCCTGCTTGAAATCTCATTTCCCATTCTCCCGTTTTCAAATCTTCAAGCGCTGCTCCGGCATCTTTTTGGTTCTGGATTTAAACTTTTTAAAATATGACAGGTCAATAGTTAAAATACGATGTGATGGCTTCCAATCAGAAAAAGAATCAGCATCTTTTATGGCGCGCAGGTTTTGGACCTGCCGTTGAGCAGTTACAGGATCTGGAAAAATATACACCGCAGCAATATTATAAGGCCCTGGTAAAGGCGTCGGCCAAAGAGCCGGGGTATATCAATATTGCCAGTGATGAGCTGCTGCAGCTTTACGAATCCTATCTGACGCCGGGAAAACGGGCAAAGCTGACTGCGGAAGACCGCAGGATCCTGAACCGGAAGCAACGGGCGGCGGTAAAGGATTTGAATCTCTACTGGCTGAAGGAAATGGTTGCCAGTGCCGCACAGCTGCGCGAAAAAATGGCTTTTTTCTGGCACGGACACTTTGCCAGCCGTAACGGTAATCTTTTTTACAACCAGCTTTTCTTACATACCCTCCGCAAAAATGCCCTGGGCAACTTCAGAACCCTGTTGAAAGAAGTATCACAGTCTGCGGCGATGCTCTATTTTCTGAACAACCAGCAGAATAAAAAGGGACATCCGAATGAGAATTTTGCCCGGGAGGTAATGGAGCTGTTCACATTGGGGCGTGGAAACTATACTGAAAATGACATAAAGGAAGGCGCCCGGGCTTTTACGGGTTGGACGGCAAACGCACGCGGCGAGTTTGTGTTTAATAAAAGACAGCACGATGAAGGGGGGAAGACCTTTTTGGGAAAGAAGGGCAACTTTGACGGGAACGAGGTACTGGATATCATCCTGGAAAAGCGGCAGACCGCAACATTTATTACAGAAAAGATCTACCGGTTCTTTGTGAACGATGTTGTCGATAAAGACCGGGTACAGGCGCTTTCCGAAGCTTTTTACAAGGACTATGATATCGGCAAACTGATGGAACAGATCTTTACGGCCGATTGGTTTTATGACGATAAAAACATCGGTACGCGCATCAAGTCGCCCATCGAATTGCTGGCAGGCATACAGCGGATGGTGCCCATGCGCCTGGACAACGACAACGCATTGATGAACCTGCAACGCATCCTGGGCCAGCAATTGCTGTATCCGCCCAATGTGGCCGGATGGCCCGGTGGAAGATCCTGGATCGACAGCAGTACCCTGATGATGCGGCTGAGGATTCCGCAGCTTTTTAATGACAAGGACCTGCTGAACGTGAAGCCCAAGCAGGATGATGATGTGATGATGGGCCGGAAGGCAGACGGGATGGCCAATGTGCCCGCAAAGCCAGCCGCAAAAAAACCTGCAAAACGCGTTGCCGGCGCCGGTCTGATCAATGCATCCATCGACTGGCCACAGTATGTGGGCAAATTTGGGAACGTGAAACGGGAAGCTATTTTTCCGGCTATATCCGGTTACCTGTTCCAGGTGAACCCTGTTGGTGTGGACCGGGTTGCAACAAAATTTATAGACAGCACCGCCCGGGATTCGTACATCCGGTCGGTTACCATCCAGTTAATGAGTACTCCGGATTATCAAATGTGTTAAACTCCATGCCATGAACAAAAAAAGCGCTTCTTTCCTCAGCAAAAAATACGCGGGCCCCGGCCTCCTGATCAAACGTAAAGAGTTCATACAGCTGGGCTCACTGGCAACCGCTTCCCTGATGATGCCCAAATTCCTGAAGGCACTGGAGAACCCTGCAGCCGTGCCGGCCGGTAACAAAGTGGTAGTGGTGCTGCAGCTGAGCGGGGGTAACGACGGGTTAAATACGGTGATCCCTGTTCGCAATGATATTTATTATAAGCTGCGGCCCGGTTTGGGCATACAAAAGAATAAAGCGCTGTCGCTGACAGATGAAGTGGCTCTGAATCCTTCGCTTTCTGCGCTGAAAGCCTTGTATGACGAAGGCAATATGGCGATCCTGAACAATGTGGGGTACCCCAATCCGGACCGGTCACATTTCAGAAGCATGGATATCTGGCATTCTGCCAGCCAGAGCAATGAGTACTGGAACAACGGCTGGCTGGGCCGCTACCTGGACGCGCAATGCCATGGCTGCGATAAGCCAACGCAGGCGCTTGAGGTGGATGATGTATTGAGCCTGGCACTGAAAGGGGAGCAAAACAATGCGCTGGCCGTAAAGGATCCCCGCCGTCTTTTTGGTACTTCGAATGAGAGATATTTCCGGGAGATCAATAAGAGTCATGGCGGAGATCATCACGACGAAAAGCCGGTGGACTACCTGTATAAAACACTGGCGGAGACCCTGTCTTCTGCTGATTATATTTTCAAGCAAAGCCGCCTCCATCCGTCTTCGGCATCCTATCCCAACACGGAGCTGGGCGGCGGGCTGAAGACGATCGCCTCCCTTATTTTTTCCGATATCAACACCAAGGTCTATTACATTTCACTGGGCAGCTTTGATACCCATGTGGGCCAGGAGGCGCAGCAGGGGCGCCTGTTTACCCAGATGAGCGAGGCAATAAAAGCCTTTACCGATGATCTGAAAAAGAATGGCCGGATGGAGGATGTGCTGCTGTTCACCTTTTCTGAATTTGGAAGACGCGTGGCGCAAAACGCCAGCAATGGAACGGACCACGGCACCGCAAACAATATGTTCCTGATCAGCGGAGGATTAAAAAAGAAAGGCGTCTTAAATGCGATGCCCAACCTGGAGGATCTGAACCAGGGTGATCTGAAATATAGCGTTGATTTCAAAAACGTTTATGCCACCATACTTGAAAAATGGCTGTCGGCAGATTCTTCCCGGATCCTGAAAGCCCGGTATGATACGATGGATTTTATTTAAGAAAGGCCCTTCGCCATAATGACACAAAGAACAAGGACTGAGCTAAACTCATCACGGGCTTCTGCGTAAATCCTGGGCTCTTGGTGGCTTGTTGGTGCCCTCAATGGCTCTAAAATAAAAAGAGACTGCCCGTTTTCAGACAGCCTCCTGCAAAAAAATATTGCAGACTAAATACTTTCAGCTTTCAGATTCTCAGTTTCCTCATGAACATATTCTTCCAGATCATCGGCCCGGTCTTCAAAACGGCTGGCGACGCTGTCAATAAAATCGGCAAACTGATCTTTCAGATCATTTCCCTTATCTGCAATGCGTCTGCGGGTAGTGGTCCCTTTATCCGGGGCATATAAAATACCAACGATGAGGCCAAGGGCGAAACCTGTAACGAGCTTATTCATAATATTTTAACTTTTATGGTTTAAAATCCGGTTATAATATAAAGGTACACAAATAACTATGCCAAAAAAACTATTGGCGTAATAAGTAACAAATTATAAATGGATCCTGGAAGTATAAAGCTGCCGGGTGCCTGGTATGGATACGGTTTTGGATACCCCGAAATCAATCCCGGTAGGCCCTTCCCGTCAGCTGCAGAAACAGGCCTTCAAGACCATCCTGCCCGTGTTGTGCTTTTAACTCGTTTAGTGTTCCCTGGCTGATGATGGTGCCGCCGTCGATAAGAGCCACTTCCGTACAAAGATCTTCCGCCTCCAGAAGCTGGTGGGAAGTATAAACCAGTGTTGTTCCATTTTCATTGATCGCTTTCAGGAATTCGACAATGGCGTTGCGCGACTGTACGTCTACCCCAACAGTTGGCTCATCCAGGAACAGGACGCGGGGCTGGTTCATGACCCCGATCGCAAGGTTTACCCGCCGTTTCATGCCTCCGGAAAATTCTTTCAGGGGCTTATCCGCCACCTGGCTGAGGCCCATTACTTTCAACAGTTTTGCTGTAGCCTCTTTTACCTGCCGGCCGTTTAAACCATACCAGGCTCCAAAGAACTCCATATTTTCCGCAGGGCTTAGCTCTTCATAAAAGGAAAAATCCTGTGGTACAAAACCAATGGTATTTTTAACAAAGCCGTTGTTGGCTTTTACTTCTTTGCCAAACAGCTGTATTGACCCGTTGGTGTAAGGCAGGAGTCCCGTCATTAAACTCATCAGGGTTGTTTTACCGGCGCCGTTTGGACCAAACAGGCCAAACCGGCTGCCCTGCCGTACGGTGAGGTGCAGCCCCTGTATGATTTGGCGGGAAGCACCCTTGTAACCATAGCTCAGTGCATTTACCTGTAAAGCATCCTCGTTCTGCATACGTTTGCTGTTTACACTGCGTTGTTATCTTCGTTTCTTGTTGCGATCTGATCCAGCACCTCGTAAAACTCCTGCCCGTATTTCCGGGAGAGCGGCTCTTTTAAGAATTTATAAACGGGCACCTGTAATGATTTTCCCAGTTTGCAGGCCGGGCTGCACATTTTTTTCCGGGGCTCATAGTTCAGCCGTTCATAGTCGCCATGTTTTCCCTTATAGGCGATGATGGGGTACAGGTGACAGCTGATAGGCTTTTTCCAGGAGATCTTTCCTTCATTATACGCTTGTTCAAAAGCACACTTGATCAGGCCATCCGGTTCGCGGTAGGCATATACACAGATCTCGTTGTCGCTGGGCAGGGTAGGGGTTACCCAGCCAAACTCTTCATGGTATTCGTATTTCCCTTTTTTCTCAATTTCCCTGATGGCCGGCTGGGTCAGGTAGGGCCTGACCACCTCATAGAATTCATCTACCCGTTTCAGCTCTGCCTCCTCCAGCGGAGCACCGGCATCCCCGTCTTCGCAGCAGCCTCCCTTACATTTAGACAGGTCACATACAAATTGCTTTTCAATCACATCATCGCTGATGAGTTTATTGTCGATAACGATCACGTCAATTTTTTTGCAAAATTAAGCACCCTGATCCGGGTAGGCATTATTAATTTATAAAACGGGGGCTAACGGGGGGTAAAACCTGGATTGATCGTTACTTTGGCGGTCTTTACCCGGTTTTTTTCTGTTTCCATTACCGTAAATTCAAAGTCGCCGGTCTTTACCACATCACCAGCGCGGGTCAGCTCGCCGGAAAGCTCATTGATCAGCCCGCCCAGCGATTCGCTGTCGCCTCTTACTTCATCAAATGTTTCGATCGGTAGTTTTAGCGCCTTGCACATATCGTGAAGCATGGTACGGCCTTCAAAGATATAGTTGTTGTCGTCGATCTTATTGATCAGCAGGTCTTCGTCATCAAATTCGTCCTTCACTTCCCCCACCACTTCTTCAATGATATCTTCCATGGTCACGATGCCGCTGGTGCCGCCGAATTCATCCACCACCACTGCAAAATGAATGCGCTTTTTCTGAAAGTCCAGCAACAGGTCCTCGATCAGTTTGGTTTCCGGTACAAAATAAGGGGCACGTATCTTGGTGTGCCAGTCTTTGATGGTGGTACCGTCATCCAGGTAAGGTACCAGGTCCTTGATGTTCAGCACGCCGGCAATTTCGTCCAGGCTGCCTTTGAAAACCGGCAGCCGCGAGTAATGCAGTTCACCCACCTGCAGGATCAGTTCTTCAAAGGGCGTGTTGTATTCCACACCGCTCACGTAAAGCCGGTTGCGCATCACTTTTTTCACAGAGATCTTTCCAAACTTTACGATGCCCTTCATGATGTTCTTTTCCTCGGGTGTAACCTCGTCCGTCTGGATATCGATGGTTTCATCGATCTGCTGGATATTTGTTTCTTCCACCTTATTGGCGCCCACGGTGCGGCCAAAGCTGTCCGCCAGCGCCACCGTCCACCGGCTGATCCTTCGCAGCAGCAGGTAGATGGCCTCAACGATCATGATGAGCACGGGCCACTCAAAGGCAAAACGCAGGTTGTTCTGTGTAGCCCATACACGCGGGAAGATCTCAACAAGAAAAAGAATGGCAAATGCGATGATGACAAATTTCAGGAAGATGCCCCAAAGCGTATCGAGGTATTCTGCCGGCACATAGTAATTGATGAGATAATTGGCCAGCACGATGGTGCAGATATTCACCAGGGTTTTGGCGATCAGCATGGAAGTGAACACTTCCTTGGGCTCTTCCAGCAGGTTCAGGATCCTTTTTGCAGAAGGCTGCTGCTTGGTCTTCAACACATCAATATCTTTTTCGTCGAGTGAAAAAATGGCGGCCTGTGAGCCCGAAATAGAAAATGAGATGATGACCAATACGATCAATGCGGCCACCAACAGTGTCGCATTCTGTATGCCCACAGGTAATTGCCCCTGTATAACATCTAAAAAAACAAATACATCAGATAGGGTTTCCAAAGTTCCAGTTTTCGTGAAGCAGATCTTTCAAACGGCAGACCCGTCCGCTTGTTCCATATTTTAGAAGGATTGTACGTCAAACCCTTCAGGGCCTGTATTGCCGGTATGTTCGTCGGATGAAGGAACACCTTCCGTTTTTTTGTCCAGCATGATCAGGTTTTCACCCACCACTTCCGTAACGTACTTCTTAGTGCCATCCTTGTCTTCCCAGCTGCGGGTGCGCAGCCGTCCTTCAATATAGACCAGGCTTGCTTTTCGCAGGAATTTTTGTGCCAGCTCCGCTAATCCGCGCCATAATACTACGGTGTGCCATTCGGTTTGTGAAATCAGTTTGCCGGTACGGTCCTTAAATGTTTCCGTGGTAGCCAGCGGAAATTTTGCCACGGCAATATTGCCTTCCAATAACTGAACATCCGGGTCTTTTCCTAAATTTCCAATCAGCATAACTCTATTAACGCCTCTCATAATATAGATTTTCCTTTTTTGTTTACGAAGGTTAACACAATACCCCAGGATCCGATATTGTCTGAAATAACTGTCCCGCTCTTATAAAATCTAACTAAAATTAATTTTTTTGAACGGATAAACAAAATTAAGAAGGAGAATTCAGAAATCAGAAGGAAGCCTGGAGCCGGCGCATAAATCATAGAGACCGGGCTGGCCGGGGGTCCACTATGTTTTCTATTCGGATGATTCCGGGTTAGCGGTACGAAAGATGGTGTTATGTATTGAAAATCAATAATATTCGTTCCTTTCTTCTTCCGCTTTTCCTGGCAAAAAGCGGAACAGAGGCTTTGGATACGAACGCATGGGTTTGTGTTTCCCAAACCATTTAAAAGGAGATCCATTTTAATAAAATTGATACCCGGATATTATGAAACAGCCAGGTACCGGGTAATGGTTTTGGGAAAGGGAAGGGTTTTTAAGGCAGTGGTTTTTACCCAGCTGTAGCCTTCAAAACAGGGGCTCTTTCCATCGAGCCGGTATGAAATAAAGACCGCTTTTATAAGCTGGTGGCTGAGTTTTTGGGAATATACCGGGCTTATGGTAACAGCACTGTCTTTGAGGACCCAGCCTTTTTTGACGGCAGCGGCGATGACCGCTTTAGAGCCGGTTTCTTCCGCTGTTTCGATCATAGGAAATTCAAAGAGATGCTGCCAGATGTCTTTTTCCGTCCGCTCTCTTACCGGCAGGGTATTGCGGTAAACCGGCAGGAAGAAGTGGAAGTAACGGGTGCGTACTGCTGTCTTTTTTACTTTTGCCGGTAATAAGGCAATCAGGTCTTCTTTGAAGGCGACACAATTATTTTTAAACGGGCACTCCGTGCAAAGAGGGTTGGCAGGTTTGCAAACAGTGGCCCCAAAATCCATAATGGCCTGGTTGTATGCTCCGGGATTTTTTTTATACAGCAGCTGTTCCGCCAGCGCGGTAATTGTTTTTTTCCCGGCGCTGGTATCCACCGGTTCCCGGATCCCGAAGACCCGTGCCAGTACCCGGAACACATTGCCGTCGATAACCGCATAGGGAAGATCAAAGGCAAAGGAAGCGATCGCTGCCGCGGTATAGGGACCGATGCCTCTTAGTTTCAGAATTGCGTCGTAAGTTTCAGGGAAACAGCCGTTTAGTTCCGAACTTATGGTCCGGGCCGTGTGTATCAGGTTTTTACAGCGGGAGTAATAGCCCAGGCCCTCCCAAAGTTTAAAGACCCTTTTTTCGTCGGCTGCTGCCAGATCATGGACTGAGGGGAAGGAATGGATGAAATTTTCGTAATATTTTAGACCCTGATCAACACGTGTTTGTTGCAAAATGATCTCACTCAGCCAGATTTTATAAGGGTCTTTTATGCCTTTCCAGGGCATTTTTCTTTTATTTTCAGTACGGTTCCATAGGATCAGTTCACGTGAAAAAAGATTATGGATCAATTTTTTATGTATTAAATAGTGGATATTGTCAATTAAATTTAGTAAATTACCTTAAAATTTTTCAATTTTATAAAATTTGGATTAATAATTGATTGTAAACTATTTATTAAAGTTTTGCACACTTATTGCAGTAACTTTACGTAACAGTAATCATTAAACTATCTTAATATCAGGAACTATGCGAAAAGCAGACTTAGTAAATAAGATCTCAGACAAAACGGGTATTCCAAAGGTTGATGTACTTGTTACTTTGGAAACCATGTTTAAAGAAGTTAAGGATACCCTTGCCTCCGGAGAGAATATCTACATCAGGGGTTTCGGTAGCTTTATAACCAAAAAGAGAGCGGCGAAGATAGGCCGTAATATCAAAAAGAATGTGGCGGTTCATATTCCGGAGCATTATATTCCTGCTTTTAAGCCCGCGAAAGAGTTTACCGCCGAGGTGAAAAAACTGGTTGAGCCCAAACCAGATAACGGCCCCGGGGAAGACACGGACGATTAGAATTCTTGAAAAAAACTTCGTTTTGTAGCGGATTGCAGTTACCTTTGCCGTCCAATTAAGGACAGTTGAAGAAACCTCAGGTAATAACAATCGTTGTGGCGGCGGCGGCAGTAGTGCTGTTGCTGGCTTTTGGGCGTACCGCTCCAAGGGCGGGATCGAAGCCTGCAGAAAGCGAAGCCGCGCAGCATCAGGACCATGCAGATGAAGCAGATGCAACGGGCGGCTTCTCCATTGATACCGTGCTTGCCATGTCCAAAAAAGAGCTTGCTCCCAACCAGGCGTTACGGCTTGAGTTGCTGGAAGAAAGCATTACCCGGGGGGATGTAAAAAAGCAAAGGCTGGATGTATATCACCAGCTGGCGCATTTCTGGAAAGACACCGCAAAGGCATTCATTCCCTATGCCTGGTTCACCGCCGAATCTGCGCGGTTGGAAAATTCCGAAAAAAGCCTCAACTTTGCAGCCCAAATCTTCCTGAATCAGTTACCCCAGGTTGAAAATGCGCAAACGCGTCATTGGATGGCTGAGCAGGCAAAGGACCTTTTTGAGAAGGTGCTGTCTGTGAACCCGGCGAATGATTCCGCAAAAGTGGGTTTGGGGGCAACATACCTTTACGGGGGCATTGGCACTCCGATGGAGGGTATTGGAAAGATCCGGGCTGTTGTTGAAAAAGACAGTACCAATGTTTATGCGCAAATGACCCTGGCCGCAGCTTCCCTTATGAGTGGCCAGCAACAGAAAGCGCAGGAACGGCTGGAAACCGTCTTAAAACTGCAGCCTCAGAATATCCAGGCGATCTTAATGCTTGGAGACTTATATGAAAAGGGTGGTAATAAAGACCAGGCGATACAGTGGTATTCAAAAGCTGTAAAACTGGTGCCAAGACCGGATATAAAAGCAGAGCTGGAGAAGCGGATAGAAGCATTAAAAAATTAAAAATATTTAACAAAAGTTCAATTTAAAAAATTTATTGAGTATGCCTTGTGGTAAAAAAAGAAAACGTCATAAAATCGCAACACACAAACGTAAAAAACGACTGAGAAAAAATCGTCATAAAAAGAGAAAATAAGATCAGGTTTCTTTTAAGACAGTTAAAATAACAGGTAATATTCTGTTGATGATGGAAATTACCTGTTATTGCTTTTGTTATTGACCGGTTTTAAAATAATGATGTGAGCATACCCATCCCGTTTGCTGCCATAAAATAATATTTGCCCCTCATTATTCTGCTAACCGTTTCTTTATAATACTTCAAGATGAGTACTCATGGTGGTTTCTCATGAATAAAGACCTTATTATTAACGCCACCCCTGGGGGGGTGGATATAGCGCTACTTGAGAACAATAAGCTGGTAGAGCTGCATAGTGAAAAAACGGACTCCCGTTTTGCAGTTGGCGACCTTTACCTGGGCAAGGTAAAAAAACTGATGCCCGGGTTGAACGCAGCATTTATTGATCTGGGATACGAAAAAGATGCATTCCTGCATTATACGGACCTGAGCCCTTATGTAAAATCCCTGCTGAAATTTACCCAGCTGGCGATGAACCAAAGCGGGGAGCAGGTAATGGATTTTTCGAAATTTGCGATCGAACCGGAGATCATAAAGACCGGTAAGATCACAGAGGTATTGAGCGGAAAGCCGCATATCCTTGTTCAGATCCTGAAAGAGCCCATTGCTGCTAAAGGACCACGCCTGAGCTGCGAGCTTTCGCTGCCCGGCCGGTATATTGTCATTACCCCGTTCAATAATATTGTAGCAGTTTCCAAAAAGATCCATTCTTCCGAAGAGCGGAAGCGCCTGCAAAAGATTGTGGAAGCGGTAAAGCCAAAGAATTTTGGTGTGATCGTGCGTACTGCTGCGGAGGGTAAAAATACGGCAGAGCTGTATGAGGACCTGACCAACCTGGTGAACTCCTGGAAAACCATCGAGCAGAACCTCAAAGGCGCTGTGGCCCCGGCTAAGATCCTGAGCGAGCAGAACAAGACCAACAGTATCTTAAGGGACCTGCTGAATGCGGATTTTAACCGCATTATGGTGAACTCGAAAAGCATCTACACAGAGACGAAGCAATACATTCAGAAAATTGCACCGGAAAAAGCGGAGATCGTTTCGTTCTATCAGAGCCCCGGCGGCATCTTTGACTCCTTTGGCATTACCAAGCAGGTAAAAGCTTCTTTTGGGAAAACGGTGAACCTGAACAGCGGCGCCTACCTGATCATTGAACATACCGAAGCACTGCACGTGATCGATGTGAACAGCGGCTATAAGAATGTGAGCAATAACCAGGAGCAGAATGCATTGGCCACAAACCTGGAGGCTGCGGAAGAAATATCGCGGCAGCTGCGGCTGCGGGATATTGGCGGAATCATCGTGGTGGACTTCATCGACATGAAGCAGGCCGATAACAAGCGGACCCTCTATGAAAAAATGGAGGAGTTTATGAAGGCAGACCGCGCGCGGCATTCGGTGCTTCCCATTTCAAAGTTCGGATTGATGCAGATCACCCGCCAGCGGATGCGCCCGGAAGTGAACATCAATACCCAGGAAATTTGCCCCACCTGTAACGGTACCGGTAAAATAGCTTCATCGCTGATCCTGGAGGATGAGATCGAAAAAAATCTCAGCTACCTCATCACACACAAACATAAAGACCTGAAGCTGGTGGTGAACCCGATAGTCTATGCATACCTGACAAAAGGGTTCTGGTTCAACAGCAAGCTCGCAAAATGGAACAAAAAATTCGGACAGAAAATAAAGCTGGAGCAAAACAGCACTTACCAGCTGGTGGAGTACCGGTTTTTTAACAGCGAGGAAGAAGAAATCAAGATGTAAGATATTGAATATGAAATGTGAAATGCAGAAATGTGATTGGTTCTGTGATGAAACTCGCTGACCTATTGTCTTCATGATGATGACTGCGCATTGCCCGAATGTAATCTTTCCCAAAGCCCTTCCGTCGGGCTAAAAAAAAGGTCCGGAGTACCGGGTATAATGCGCCAGAATCCATCTTCTATTTCTGCTTCGAGCTCGCCTTTATCCCATCCGCAATAGCCGATAAATAATTTGAGATCTTTAGAGGAATGAGGATCCTGGTTGATATGAGCGACAGCCTGTTTAAAATCTCCGCCGGAGTAAACAGAGGCACTTACCGGCGTGCCTTCTTTTATGAGGTCCGGGCGGCGGTGTATGAAGAAAAGATGTTCCTGGTCGACCGGTCCACCCTCGTACAATGCAAACGGAACACAATCGCGGAATTCTATCAGTTCGTTCAATACTCTTGGGAATGGTTTGTTCACCACAAATCCCATGGCCCCATCTGTATTGTATTCGGTGATCAGCAGCACGGCCTGCAGGAATTTCGGATCATCCATTGCCGGGGTGCTTATCAATACGGTGCCGGGATGTAAATTCATTTTCTTTAAAATAGGAGAACCCGGTCTTCTTACCGGTTCTACTTCTGCAATAAGGATGAAGAGGCGCCGTTTAATTTTTGTTGATCAAAAAATAAAAGGCCTTTAACTGGGGCCTGTTGATGGCGTTCAGAATCTTTCTTTTTTTATTGGTGATCCGGCTGCGGGTAGCCAGCTCGTGGGCAGCGCAAAAACTTTCGTCTGTATCAACACAGGCAATAACCTTGTGCACAAACTGTACTTCCTGGTCAATATACTCAGGAGTGCACTCGTTCTCTTTCAGCAAAAAGATAATATCGCGGCTATAATCGTTCATTTTGTCATCTTCAAAAAAAATGAGACATTCACACTCATAAAAATAAGATTTTTTCCGATCCGGTACAAGAATATTTTTACTTCAAAGAGATTGATAAAGCACAGGTATTTCATGAATGCGGAACCGAATAAAAAGAAGGTCTTGGTAGCGCCGCTTGATTGGGGATTGGGCCATACAACGAGATGCGTACCAATAATTTATGAACTTTTGAAGCAGGGGGCTGAGGTCGTGGCAGCCGGCAATTCCGTCCAGGTCCGTTTACTGGAAAAGGAATTCCCGCAGATTGCCTATCAGCATCTCGGGGGTTATAATGTGCATTATGCGGTAAAGAAAAACCGCTTTATGATCAACCTGATGAAACAGGCACCCGGCATTTTAAAAATCATCCGGCAGGAGAATGACTGGCTGAAGGATATGGTAAAGCAGCACGGCGTGCAGGGGGTGATCAGCGATAACCGTTTTGGCCTGTATCATGCAGGCATCCCAACTGTTTTTATTACGCATCAGCTACGCCTCAGGACTTCTTTGGGAGGAAGGATGGAGCGCCTGCTGCAACGCATCAATTACCGCTGGATCAATAAATTTTCCCGTTGCTGGATCCCGGATCATCCGCAGGCGCCGGGTCTTGCCGGCGATCTTTCCCATCCGGAGGTGTTGCCTGCAATTCCCTGCGCGTATCTCGGGCCGCTTTCGAGAATGCACCTCCTCAACGAAAATACGGTAAGGGAGGGTGTCCTGATCCTGCTATCCGGTCCCGAGCCACAACGTTCTCTTTTTGAAAAGATCGTCTGTGATCAGTTGCGTTCATTGAAAGAGCGGGTCATACTGGTAAGGGGGTTGCCGGGCGGAGGAGGGCCGCCGCTTCCGGATCTGGGCCCGGTACCTGTTTACGATCATCTGCCGGCGGAAGCGCTGAACCGGTTGATGTGCCGTGCGGCTTACATTGTGTGCAGGAGCGGCTACAGCTCGTTAATGGATCTTCAGGCAACAGGTGCAAAACCTATACTGGTGCCTACCCCCGGCCAAACCGAACAGGAGTATCTTGCAGCATTGCTCGGACATCAGCGCCGGGCTGTGATCAGCTCCCAGGCAGCATTTGATCTGGAAGCATTACTTAACAAAGCAAAAGAAATCAAGGGTGCAGCACCTGTTTACCATGGGAACGGCGCATTGGCACAGGCGGTGGCCGGTTTTTTAACAGACTGCAGTGTTGCAGCGCCAGTCGTTAAAGACGGTGCCGTTTAAGCAGTGTGTTCATCTTTCGGGGAAAAGGTTTCCACCAGCTTTTTGGGTGCAGTGTCAAAATGGCTCCAGTCATCCATGGCAACCTCCATAACGGCAATGCCGCAAGTGGGCAAACTGTCGATCCCGGCGTGGGTAAGGTCGTTTACAAAATTGGTTACACCCGGGTTATGTCCCACGATCGCCAGTGTACGGATATTCTCATTTTCCCGCATCCATTCAATCGTTTCCGTGATACCCAGTACATCGGCCAGGTACAGACTCTCAAAATAGCGGATATGGCTGCCCGGTATGCCCAGCACCTGGGCAAAGACCCGGGTTGTTTGCGTGGTCCGTTCCGAGCTGCTGGAAAAGATCTTATCGATCCTGTACCCTTTGTTTTTAAGGCATTCCGCCATCTTTTCAGCATTGCGGTGACCCCTGCCGGTCAATTTCCTTTCAATGTCTTTTCCAAAGCTCTGTTCGGCCTTGGCATGCCGGATGATGATCAATGTTTTCATGCACCTGTTTTCATGAGTAAAATTAAAAATTCTCTACAAGTTTAAGTAAATAAATGGTGAAGACCATCTTCTTTTTCAAGACAGTGTATCTGTACGCTGCAGGGATGAGACCGGTTGGAACTGCGGGGCCCCGGCTGAAAAACGATCCTGCGGCGGGTTGGTAAGAGGCAAGGACAGAGCAGATAAGAAATATCGTGTTTTTAGTACATAATAAAAAAATTTTTTTTGTTAAGGAAATGTTACCTTCAGTAAGACACATCCCTCTTTTTTAATTCTAAACTCAAAAGCTGTATGAAAAGAATGAAAGTCTTTTGCTTGTTACTCATGCTCTTTTGTCCGGGTTTTATGCAAAATGGTTTTAGCCAGACAAAAACCATTACAGGAACTGTTACAGACGACAAGGGCAACCCGCTTCCCAATGTTTCAGTTGTATTAAAAGGAGCAACCACCGGAACCGCTACGGATGCGGAAGGAAAGTTTTCGATTGCTGCGAAGACCGGTGATGAACTGGAATTTTCGAGCGTCGGGTTTACGACGACTACCGTCAGGGCCAACGCGGCCACGGTCATGTCGGTTCAATTAACTGCAGACGTTTCGAGCCTGACCGATGTAGTAGTTATTGGTTATGGTACCGCGCGTAAAAAAGATCTTACCGGTTCCGTAGCGGTTGTGGATATGAAAGATTTGAAGCAGCAGCCCGCTGCCAGCCCCCTTGAAGCCTTACAGGGTAAAGCTGCCGGGGTGCAGATTGTGAACGACGGATCGCCGGGCGCTACGCCTCAGGTCCGGATCCGGGGCTTTAGTACGATCAATAACAACGATCCCCTGTATATTATAGATGGAATGCCTTACCAGGGAAAACTGAGCTGGCTGAACTCCAATGATATCGAAAGCATGCAGGTGTTAAAAGATGCGTCGGCTGCTTCCATCTACGGCTCCCGTGCCAATAACGGGGTGGTGATCGTTACTACCAAAAAAGGAAAATCGGGCCCGCCCAGGGTGAACCTGGATATGTACTATGGCAGCCAGCGTCCCAACCGGGGCCGGTTTCCAAAGTATCTGAATCCCCAGCAGTTTGCAGACTTCTTGTTTGCAGGCTATAAAAATGCGGGACTGGATCCGACCAAGACTGACTATTACGGAACGGACCCCAATAACCCAACCCTTCCGGAATATTTGCTGGCCGGGGGTACCTATGGTCAGAAGGTCACTTCACCGATGGTAGATCCTGATCTCTATAATTACTCCATGGACGGAGGTACATTTTACCAGATCACCAAGGCCAACCAAACGGGTACAGACTGGTACCGGACCATCACCCGGAATGCCCCCATCCAGAACTACCAGCTTACGGTAAGCGGCGGCGGGGAGAACGCAAATTACGCGGTGAGCGGAGGCTATATGAACCAGGAGGGCGTAGTGAGATATACCGGATTTAAGCGGTACACGATCCGTGCGAACAGCAATTTTACAGTATTGGGCGACCGGTTACAAATGGGTGAAAACATCCAGTATTCCCGGACGCAGAACCAGGGTTTTTCGACCAACGTAAATACAGCGGGAAGTTATATGGGCGAAGGGTCGCCGATGGGTTGGGCCTACCGGATCCAGACCATCATCCCGGTGTATGATATCATGGGTAATTTTGGCGGCAGCCGCGGAAACCTGCTGGGAAATGCGGAGAACCCCATGGCTGCACTCTATCGCGCCAAGGACAATGTGGGCACCTCCAACCAGTTCTTCGGAAGCGTGTACGGCGATCTTAAGATCCTTGAGGCCCTGCACCTGAGAACTACTTACGGGGTCCGGTACGAAACCTGGAACGGCGTATCGGTTGGCTATCCGAATCCCGAGCGCGCCGAGGGCAGTTACAACAACCATACCTTTAATGAAAATATGGGCTGGGGTACGGAATGGACCTGGTCAAATACCCTCACCTACAAAAAGCGGTTTAATGAAAAGCACGATCTGACGGCCATGGTGGGTACCGAGGCAGTGAAAGCTTCGGCAAGGATATTAAACGGAGCTGCAAATGGTTATTTCCTGATGGGAGATATGGATTACTATTACATGAATACTGCAACCTCCACCCCTGTTGCCAGCAATACGATTATTCAGCCAAGTTCGTTGTACTCAGTTTTCGGAAGGATCGATTATGGATTTATGGATAAATACCTGATCTCCGGAACCCTGCGCCGGGACGGCTCTTCAAGGTTTAACCCCGATAATAAATATGGAAATTTCCCGGCGGCCAGTTTTGCCTGGAGGGTATCCAATGAAACATTTATGGAAAGCGTAAACTGGGTGGATGACCTGAAGTTGCGCGTTGGCTGGGGTGTTACCGGTAACCAGAGCATTCCCGACTTCCAGTATCTGCAACTATTTCAGGCAGCCATCAACAACTCCTATTATCCCATCAATGGAAGCAGTCTTTCCAGCGGGGTATGGATCTCCGGCTATGCTAACCCGGACGTGAAATGGGAGCAGGCACAGTCCTTGAATGTAGGGATCGACTTTACGGTGCTGAAGCATAAATTAGATGGCTCGTTTGACGTGTACAACAAAAAAACAGTAGACTTGCTTTATCCGCTGGCGCTGCCGGCACAGGCCATTGGCGGCGGGTCGTCGCCCTTTGTAAACATCGGCGAGATGAATAATAAAGGCTTTGAGCTGGTGTTGAATTACCACTATACCAGCCCTTCCGCCTATAGGCCCGTTACATTTGATGCGGGCGTAAACTTTTCAAGGAATATAAATGAGCTGGTGTCATTAGCGCCCGGAATTAAAAAAGTGAACATGCTGAGCAACCGTTCGGTAATTCCTTCGGTGATCATGGCGGGGCTTCCCTTTGGAGCATTTTACGGATACAAGGTTGAAGGCCTCTTTAAATCGGCCGAAGAAATTGCCGGCGCCGCAAAACAAACCGGGGCGCACCTGGGTGGTTTTCGCTATGCAGATGTTGACGGAAGCGGTACTATCGACGATAAGGACCTGACCATGATCGGCAGCCCGCATCCGAAATTTATTTATGGAGTGAACCTGAATGCGACCTATAGCAATTTTGATATTTCCCTCTCTTTTAACGGATCCCAGGGAAATAAGATCTTTGATTTTACAAGACTGTACACAGATCTCAGCCTGTTTGACGGCGCTGTCAGCGACCGGATGTTGAATGCCTGGAGCCCGGAAAACCCGAATAGTGATATACCGGCACCCTACCGGAGCCGGCCTTCCATTGAAATGTTGTCCAATAGTTATTTTGTGCAGGATGGCAGCTACCTGAAATTAAAACTGGCGCAGCTCGGCTATAACTTTAAACTAAAGGGGGCATTGCAGGATAAAATCAGGAACCTTCGGTTATATATAAGCGGCACCAACCTGTTTACCGTAACCAAATACAGCGGCCTGGATCCTGAAGTGACGTCTTCTCCGGGAACCTATGCCGCGCCGGGGGTGGACCTGGGAATGTATCCAATATCCCGTCAATACCTGGTTGGTTTAAACGTTACATTCTAAACATTGACTTTAAAAACAGTATTGTATGATAAAGAAACTATATAAATCGATATTCCTCCTTTCGGTTATAGCAATGTTCTGTTCCTGTGGAAAGGCCTTCCTGGATACCAAGCCCCAGGGAGCCCTTTCGGAAGCCCAGTTGATGAATACCGAGGGAGTGGAGGCTGCACTGATCGGTGCTTATGGCATTATGAACGGGAACATCAGCGGCACCTGGGGCAACTACTCCAGCGGCCCCAGTCAATGGCTGTTTGGAGAAGTGGCTGCCGACAATGCGCACAAGGGAAGTAACAGTTCGGACCAGTCGCCCATGAGCGATATCGAACTGCATAATGTAAACCCCTCCAACGATAACCTGCCTGTTATGTGGCGGGTATACTACGAAGGAGTAACCCGCTGTAATACCACGCTCAGGCTCCTTGCTGCTGTGCAAAGCGGCGGTAGTGACAAATTCTCCGATGAGCGTGCCACAGAGATAGCCGCAGAAGCAAAGATGCTGCGGGGCCATTATTATTTTTTCCTGGCAAGGCTGTTTAAAAACATTCCTTATATCGATGAAAACATGACCACCCAGGAAGCTACCCAGGTGCCCAATGACAAGGATGTGTACCCGATGATCGAAGCCGATTTTAAAGCGGCCATAGCCGGTCTGCCGGCAGATTACTCAAAACCTTTGGGAGAAGTAGGCCGCGTAGATAAGTATGCAGCCGAAGCGTACCTGGGCAAGCTCTATCTATACCAGAAAAAATACACGGATGCATTGCCGCTGTTTGAGGATGTAATTACTAAAAAAGCCGCTTTGACCAGCCTGGATTTTAATGCAAACTTTAACATCAAAGGGAAGAACGGACCCGAAGGGATCTTCGTGTCTCAAAGCAAAATTAATGCAGACGGGAGCGGGGATAATGCGAATGTAGGCGATATGCTGGCCGGACTGTATGGGAACTCGCCGGGCGGCTGTTGTGGCTTTTTTCAGCCATCGATTGACCTGGTAAATGCATTTAAAGTTAATGCGAGCGGGCTGCCTTTTTTGGACGGTACTTACAGGAACAATCCTTACAAATCGGACCAGGGGCTGAGCGGTGCGGCGGCGGATAATTATCAGCTGGATGTTACCCTGGTCTTTGACCCCCGGCTGGATTATACGGTGGGCCGGAGACAGGTACGATACCGCGACTGGGGCGTACTGGTTCCCGGCTGGATACGTGACCAGGCATTTGCAGGGCCTTTTGTAGCGGTAAAACAGTCGATCAACCAGGCCGATTTTAGTGGTAATGTGGCCAACGGGGCTAATTACCTGAATGCGCAGAACATCAATATCATCCGGCTATCCGATGTGTACCTGATGGCGGCGGAATGCGCCGTGGAAACCAATGATCTTGATGCAGCGAGAACCTGGGTGAACCTCGTCCGGACCCGTGCGAAGGCTTTACCGCCTGTGCTAACCGGCTCGGGACAGCCTGCGGCCGTTTATAAAATAGGGACTTACCCGCCCTTTGCCAGCCAGGACTATGCGCGGAAGGCGGTGCGGTTTGAACGAAGGCTCGAGCTGGCCCTGGAGGGGCACCGTTACTACGACCTGGCGCGCTGGGGCGTGGTTGAGGATGTACTGAAATCATATATGACTTTTGAAAAACAATATGTGGCTTCGTCGGAACCTTCGGCTTTCTCATACCCCGATTGGGAGAAGGGAATGCGCATTCCCCAGGAGCAGATCGACCGGGGACAGGGGATACTGAAACAGAATCAATAACAGCGGATGACCGGTTAAACTATAAAGAGGGTGTTTCAAAAGTCCGGAACACCCTCTTTTATCTGGTAAAATAACCCGCGCTGCTGAATGGCAGAACCCGGCGATCATGCACGGGAAATAAAGTACATTCGTTTGCTTAAAACAATAAAATTCACTGTTTGAAAATCATTATAGCATTCCTTTTCCTGGCGGGCTTTTCGATTTGCCTGTTTACATGTACAAGCCGGTACAAGGGGGGTGATGATCCCCGGGGGGCAGCATACGCAGGTGCGGCAAGTTGTGTACAATGCCACGGGGAAATTGCCGGCAGCTATGCACATTCGAATCATTTTAAAACATCCTCAGAAACGGATTTTGAATCGGTCAGAAAAATAATCACATCCTTGAATGATACCGTCCGTTTTCCGGGTGGCCAGCTGGTGGTACTGGAAGCTGCGGGTAAAAAGATCGCGCAAACCTATATGCTGAACGGAGAGTGGGCAGCCAGCCGGCAGATGGATCTTGCATTTGGCTCCGGTGAAAAAGCATGGACGTTTGGCTATTGGAAAGATGAGCAATTGTACCAGCTGCCGCTTACCTATCTGTCGGAATTAAAGCGTTGGACGAACAGCCCCGGCTTTCCGGCGGATCATCCCAATTACGGGCGCCTTATTGTCGGCAGGTGCATGGAATGCCACAGTTCGTATGCCACCGTTCAAAACAGCCTGGAGCAGGGAATGAACTATACGGAAAAGATAGCAGCCAGTTCGATCATTTATGGTATCGATTGTGAGCGCTGCCACGGGCCGGCCGCACAACATGTGGCATTTCACAAAGACAACCCCGGGGTAAAATCCGCCAGGTTTATGACCGCCATCGGCTCATTGAGCCGGCAGCAGCAACTGGATCTTTGCGGCACCTGCCATTCCGGCGACCCGGTAACCCTTAAATCGATCTTTGCCTTTGTGCCGGGAGATTCTTTGTCTAATTATTATATGTACTATCCGGGGGCCGCAGCCAACCCGGATGCCCATGGTATGCAGATGCAGTCGCTGATGCAGAGCCAGTGTTTCCTGCAGAGCGATCTTACCTGCACCAGCTGTCATGACACACATATAAAGGAAAGCAATAAAAGGGAAGTATTTGTCCAGCGTTGTATGTCCTGCCATTTAAAGTCGGATCACGCGGTTACGATGGCCGGGGCAAAAAACGATTGTATCAATTGTCACATGCCGTTGGAGGCATCCAAAAGTTTGGATTTTAATAACAGCGCGGAGCACAGCGGTGTTTCCTATCGTCTCAGAACGCACCGGATCGCTATATACCCGGCACCGGAAGGGAAGTAGCAGAACTTACTGCTGTAAGCCGAATATTGGATGGGGATACAGGCCGGGATTTCGATTTCCGGATGGGACGTGGTCCTCAAAAACACTTTCACTAAAAGGCTGTCAAACCACTCCGGAGCGTATTGGCACAGAAAAGAAGACGACTATGGAAGAAGTAAAGAGGAGGGATGTTTATGGTCATGAAGTGGTGGTAAAAATGGCTCAAAGCTGGTAATGGAAAAATGGGAAATAACCTGGACTAAACGAGCGGTCCGCCAACTAATACAGCGAATAATAATAGACCGGTATCTATTTTATTAAAATGGCTGTCCTGTTAAATGGTTTGAGGAGACACAAACCTTGGCCCGCGCCAAGGGGCAGTGTCCTCATTACCCGGCCCATAAATTGATAAAAATAATTTTGAGGCCGGTTCATTATAAATTATATCCGGCAGGATACACCTCAAAATGCAGAAAATGTAAAAGAAAGAATAGCCCCTGTTACAGATCGCATAAAATCGGATCAATAGCCCCGTTCATTCTTCCCTTCCATATAGTTCATAAAAGCCTGGTTTACGACACGGTTACCACCCGGTGTGGGATAGTCGCCGGTAAAATACCAGTCGCCCAGGTTGCCGGGGCAGGCTTTATGCAGGTCTTCTATACTCTGGAAGATCACCTGTACTGGTATGTTCAGTCCTGCGGGGGTGATCATTTCGGCGATCTTATTGGTGATCTCGTCGATAGAGCTGCTTTTGTACAGTTGTTTTACCAGGTTTTCGGTATGCAACAGGTTTTGCTCCTTTAGCTCCCTGCATTTTTGCAGGAGCTCATCCAGAAGCGCTTCTTTTCCTTTATCTTTTAGTACGTTCACGGCGGCATTAAAGGCAATAAAATCACCCATTTTGCTCATGTCGATGCCGTAGCAGTCCGGGTAGCGGATCTGCGGGCAGGAGGAAACCACAATGATCTTTTTGGGCTTTAACCGCGAAAGCATTTTGATAATGCTCTCTTTTAAGGTAGTGCCTCTTACGATCGAATCGTCGATGACCACGATGGTATCGATACCAGGCCGCACGGTTCCGTAGGTGATATCATAAACGTGCTGCACCATTTCATTGCGGCTGGCATCTTCTGTAATAAACGTGCGCATCTTTACATCCTTGATCGCAATCTTGTCGATCCGGATGCGGCGGTTGACCATTTCGCTCAGTTTCTCTTCATCAAAATCCTTCCCCCAGCTGAGGATGCGCTCTGTTTTTATTTTGTTCAGGTACAGGTTCATTCCCTTGTGCAGACCAAGGAAGGCTACTTCCGCGGTATTGGGGATATAAGAGAAGATAGTGTTTTTTAAATCAAAGTCTATCGCATTTAAAACCTGTTCGCTCAGATTCAGGCCGAGTGCTTTCCGCTCCTTGTAAATTTTTTCATCGCTGCCGCGGGAGAAGTAAATACGTTCAAAGCTGCAGGCCTTGCGTTCGCCCGGGGTTACCACTTCTGCTATTTCGTACGTACCATTTGCCTGCACCATCAGCGCGTTGCCCGGCATCAGCTCCTTCACTTCGTTTTCACCCACATCAAAGGTGGTACGGATGGCGGAACGCTCGGAGGCGGCTACAATCACTTCATCATCAATATAGTAATAACAGGGGCGTATGCCATGCCGGTCCCTGAACACAAAGCCGATGCCTTCCCCGGTCAGTCCGCCCACGGCAAAACCTCCGTCAAACATCGGGATCACTTCCTGCAGTACGCTTTTGATATCCACATTACCCGGGCTTTTTTTATCGGCTTCGATCAGGTAGTGATGTACGATCTCCATCAGGGCTGCCAGATCGCTTTGCTTTTGAAAGGTTCCGGGAATAATATTTAATTTTTCGAAGAGCTCATTGGTATTCACCAGGTTAAAGTTTCCCGCCAGGGCCAGGTTCCGTCCGGGTACCGTATTTCTTTTGACGAAGGGATGACAGAAATCGGCGTTGTTTTTTCCCTGGGTGCCGTAGCGCAGGTGCCCCAGCAACAATTCTCCCAAAAATTTGATATGCCCCTTCATCAGGCCGGGATGCTTCAGGGCGTCCGGGTTGTAGCGGCACAGCTCGTCTATCTCGTCGGCGATATTTTTAAACAAACCGGAAATGGCCTGTGGTTCGGCGCTGCGCATCCGGTGCATAAAGGGATAGCCGGGCTCTACATTTAATTTTATACTGGCTATGCCCGCACCGTCCTGTCCGCGGTTATGCTGTTTTTCCATTAAGAGGTAGAGCTTATTCAGCCCCCACATTACGGTTCCGTGCTGTTTTAAATAGTGCGAGAAAGGTTTGCGGAGCCGTATAAAAGCCAAACCGCATTCGTGCTTTATGGGATCACTCATAACAATACAAAAAAGAAATGCAAAGTTACGATTTTGAAATTTAAAGATTGCTTAATATGGATTAAGGATCATAAAACTTTTTTACTGTAAGGGGTGACTAAAGAGTCTGCTTAAGGAGATGGTTGTTCTGAGTTTTTTGTGTTGCAGGACCCATGAGCCGACGGGCCTTTTGGCGATTTTCAGATGAAGCGGATCCAATGATTTGATGATCAACCCTCTTTGGCCGCCAGAATACCCGTCCGGGGGGAAGTCCGGCAAAAAACACCTGTTATTCGCTGATGCTCCTGTTGAGGAAGGTGATCAGCGGTAAAAGCGTTTGAAATGCCTTTGTGGTAGTGGTCAGTAATGATCTGGTTGTCAGCTCCGTATCCGGAAGACTGGCCAGGGCGGTAAAGCTTTTATACTTCAGGTATGTTGCTGCCGGATTATCTGCCTCATACCCTTTGGGTACCCGGGACAGGATCTGGCCGTCTTCTACGGAAAGACCGCCGTATGTATCGTTAAATTTTTTTGTTCGCAGGATCTTTTCAAATTCCGGTAGACTGTAATCAATTTCCTGCCGTACTTTGGCCAGTTCGGGGGGCATAGGCTGCCAAAGACCACCCCCTGTAAAACTCGCCCCTGGTTCGAGGTGGAAATAATACCCCGCCGTTATCGATTTTTTTCCTTGGGCATTGATATAAGCGCCAAAATTGGTTTTATAAGGTTCTTTATTTTTAGAAAAGCGTACGTCCCGGTTGATGCGGAACATACAGTCCTTTGCCTTCAGGTGCAAAATAGCCGGTTCTGTGTTACCGAATGCAGCGATCAGGTTATTGACGAACCCGGCAAAATCTTCGCGGGCGGCTTCATATTCTTTCCGGTGTGCATCAAACCAGGGCTTGTTATTATTGTATTTGAGTGCTTCTAAAAATGTCAACGTTGCTTTCTGGATCATGCCCGTAAAGGTAAGCGATTTCTTAAATAAGCGCTGAAGCACAGGAGTACTGAAGCCTTAGGGGGTACCGGAATCTATGGCATCGATGATGACCCGTTTATTTTCGGTCAGGGTCTTATAGATCTCCGGACGGTCTGCCTTTACTTTATCCAGGACCGCTTTATAAAATAACAGCGGTACGGTAAACAGCAGGACGAGGATCAGCAATAAAATTTTAGAACTATTTTTCATGTTGCAATTTTCGTTTGTATTTGATCAGTAATTTGTCCAGCTCATCAGGGGTAATATCCAGCATGTTCAGGGTTCTGAATAAAAGCGGCAGTTCCTGTTCAATGAACAGGTTTTTCCGGTATTGCTTTGCCTGTTGCATACTGTTGGAGCTTATGAAATATCCGATCCCCCTTTTATCGGTGATGATCTCCTGGCTTCTTAAAAAATCATAGCTGCGGGCCACAGTGTTGGGGTTTACCGATAACTGTACGGCCAGTTCCCTTACACTTGGGATCTTTTCCTCCTGTTTCCATACAGAAAGCAGGATCTTTTCACAGATAAAATCCACAATTTGCAGGTATATCGGCTGGTTATTGTTAAAGTCCATTATTGTTATTTGACCTGCGTTTCTTTTAGTTTAAAATAAGTGGCCCAATAGAACAGGGGCCCCCAGCCAAACATATAGAATGCTCTTAATAAATTTATAAGAAAGTTATTTTCTATATATGAATCTTTGTCGCCGGGTAGCGAAATGTATGTCCTTTTAAAATCGGGATTGGAAAAGGACCAGGTCCTGATGCCCCAGAAACTGCTGATTGAGTTCGCATGTCTTATCAGCGCCCAAAGGATAAGAGCGGTAATAATAATGGCCGCCAGGTAGGCATACTTTCTAAAATACAGCGAGCAGTAGATGAATAACCCTTGTATGGCTAAAAAAACGGCGAAAATTCCTAACTGTGTTTCCCGGTAGTTATCCGGGTTGGATGAAGTATAGCCTATCTGTAAAAGATTATGGGTACCTATCCAGGTATAAAGGGCATCGGTGGTCTTAAACAGGAGGATAAAAGTGAGGTTAAACACCAATACGTTCTTCATCAGCTCCAGGGCGAGCTTTTCAGCGGCGGAAGCGGGGAGCCCCAGCTGGAAAACGGCACTTTCCCGGGTCCTGAATTTTTGGAAAGAAGAGATGGAGTACGCGGTGCCAAGGGCAAAGAGCACAAACAGGGAAAGCTGTAAAAAATTGCCGGGACTATAACTCCGGTTGCTGCTTAAGTAGAGCTGCAGCAACAGAATGATGTTGAACAACAGGAACAGAGCAACGATACTGAGCAGGTATTGCCGCTTGTTTTCGATCCATTCTTTTTTTAACAGTAAAAGAAATCGGTGGGTGCTGAATGTTTCGTTCATATAGCGATATTTTCGGTGTACGCAAAAAGCTGGTTGATCCTTTCTCCGTTGATTGTTACTGCTTTATACAGCAGCTCAAGATCTACTCCTGAAGGATATCCGCTGTCATTTTTTGTAAGCATGGTGCGCCCCCTCAGGGATTCTTCCGCAAACAGGATCTCTGCATCGGGAGAAGTCGCGTTGTCGAACAAAAGCTGCCGAGAGATCTGCTCCATGGATTGTGAAAAGGCAAGCTTTCCATTTTGGAGGATCGAAACATGGTCCAGCAGGTTGCCGAGATCATTTACCTGGTGCGTGCTGACGATGACACATTTTCTATCATCGATATGGCCGGAAAGGAGCTCTTTAAACGCGGCCCTGGACGGGATATCCAACCCATTGGTGGGTTCATCCAGGAAGAGGTAAGGGGTATTGGCCGCCAGGGCAAAGCACAGCAGCAGTTTTTTCTTTTGCCCGAAACTCAGGGCCTCTATATCATTGTCGTACCCGATATTGAAGGCTGTAAGACAATGGATAAATTGTTTTTTACTGAACTGCGGGTAAAAGGGGGCATATCCTTCGATGTATTGCGGGATGCTGATACCTGGAAAAAATATATTGTCCGCAACGAAGAAAACGGATTGAAGAAAAGAAGGGCGCCGTTGCTGTGGTTCGGATCCTTGTACCGTTATTTTCCCTGTTCCCGGAAACAGGAGCCCGCTCATCAATTTGAGCAGTGTGGTCTTTCCTGCTCCATTGTCTCCCAGCAGGCCATAGATCTGCCCGGTGTTAAAGGTGGTGGTAAGCTCTTTAAGAACAAACGTTTTCTTATAAGCGAAAGAAATATTTTTTAAAGCAATCATACTACTGTTTTAGTGTATTAATTAAATAGTACACAGCAAATATAAAATATTGAACCTGGATCATCCAAATTTATTTTTATCGGAGATCGGTAAATGGATTTTTTTATTTCCGGAAATTTTATATGAGGCGTTCTGGCGATTTCCGGGGGAACGCTCAAATGATTTTCCGGACGGAAATTGAGCACTCATAACCATTCAAACAGGTATTCCTGTTTATATTCAACGTAGAACTGCTCCGGCAATTCCAGGTATTCTTCTTTGAACCGCTTGTTTTGATGATGCTCTTTTTGATTGTGAATATAGCGGATTACATTATCCAGGGCCGAGTGGTTATAAGCCTTCCTGCCATTGGAAGGCTGTATGGGTGAGCCTTTTTTCATTGATAAACCCATTTGAGGATTTCTTGATTTCCCTGACCAGATCGGACAGGCAACAATCCGGTTTAAGCCCCATCAGGAGGTGCAAATGATCGGGCATGCCATTAATGGCCAATGGCTTTTGCCCTTTATTTTTAATAATACCGGCTATGTACTTATAAAGTTCCGCTTCCCAGGATGGAAGGATGAGGCTTCGTCTTCCTTTTACGGCAAAGACCACCTGTATATAGATCTGCGAGAATGTTCCGGGCATGTTTCAAAGGTTTTGTTGTGTATGTTTCCTGATCTTTTGGTCAGCAGTGCTTTGTTATCTGCAATTTAATTTAACCGGATGATATTCCGGTGGTTTTGTTCTTGTATCTTATCATCGGTCGTGTTTTCGTAGGGAGATGCGTGTTTACCGGTGATACGACCCGCTTGGGGTCGCCGCCGCTATCGAGTGGATATCGTTATAGATATTTGACCCCTTCGGGGTCAGGTATGGGCTTTCTGATATGATAGTTTTGAACCAGCTGGGAGATTATCTTAAGGAGGCGCAGGTACTGCTTATACCGATTGGACATCCGTAATAGACCCGTTGCATTGGCCTAACGGCGGGTCACATCGGCATTATACGGGAATATTTTGGCCCAAAACAAATATCTGTTTCGTATTATTTGACCCGAGAGCAACATTAATGCAGATCCCGAAGGGATCGCATATTTATAGAACCGGGTTGAGAACGAAACCGACCCCGAAGGGGTCGTATAAGGCTGGCGCGCATGATTATTCCACCATCTTCAAAAAATCTGCTTCTGAAATGATCTTTACCGTGTTGATCTTTTTGGCTTTTTCCAGTTTGCTGCCGGCGTCTTCCCCTACCACCAGGTAATTCAGTTTGGCACTCACACCACTGACGATCTTTCCGCCCTGGGCCTCGGCCATTGCTTCGGCCTCGCTGCGTTTTAACGTGGGCAGGGTACCCGTAAACAAAAAGGTCTGGCCGGTGAGCGCTCCGGCAGCGGTCAGCTGCTTGTGGGTGTTGGTGAGCTGTACTCCCAATGTTTCCAGTTCTTTGATCATTTCAATATTGGAGGTATTGCTGAAAAAATGCACAATGCTGCCCGCTACTTTCGGCCCGATGTCCTCCAGGCTTTGCAGCTCTTCCTGCGAAAAGTTTTGCAGTTCCAGCAGGTGGCCTACCCTGTTGGCCAGCACCTTGGCGGTCGTTTCGCCTACAAAACGGATCCCCAGGCCAAAGAGAATGCGGTGCAGGGGCTGCTCTTTGCTCTTTTCAATGGCCTGCTGCAGGTTGTCGATGGATCTTTTTCCAAAGCCTTCCAGGTTGCCCAGTTGGTCAAAATCCAGCTTATAGATGCCCGGGATGTCTTTTAACCAGCCCAGCTCATAAAATTTACGGACATTGGCTTCTCCAAAACCACGGATGTCCAGCGCATCTTTGCTTACAAAATGGATCATGCGCTCCACCACCTGCGCCGGGCATTCGATGTTGATACAGCGCCAAACGGCTTCCTCTTCTTCTTTAAACAGCTGGCTGCTGCAAACAGGGCAGGTTCCGGGAAAGACAATCGCTGTTTCTTCTCCGGTTCTTACCTCATCGAGCGACTTTACAATATAAGGGATCACATCGCCGGCCCGCTCCACCAGCACCGTATCACCTATTTTCAGGTTCTTCTCCCGGATCACCTCCTCGTTAAACAACGATATGGAACTTACGGTAACGCCGCCGATAAAAACGGGTTCGATCTTGGCAACCGGTGTGATGGAGCCCGTACGGCCTACCTGGAATTTTACGTTCAGCAGTTTGCTGGTTGCCTGGCGGGCCTTGAATTTAAAGGCAATAGCCCAGCGTGGATGGTGGGAGGTCATGCCCAATTGCTCCTGGATATCGATGGTGTTCACTTTGATCACCATTCCGTCGATCTCATAGGGAAGCTGGTCTCTTCCGGCTTCAAATTCGAGGCAGTAATCGATCACGTCGCCGATCTGCTCAAAAGTTCTTAGCTGTTTTACCGGGCTCCGGAAGCCCAGTTCCCACAGCAGTTTCAGCGATCCTTCATGTGTCTGCAGGGCTTCCGGCAGCGTATGCCCCGGCAGCAGGGTATAATCGCTGATGTGATATACAAAGGCTTCCAGGTTACGGCGGCGTACTTCTGACGGATCCTTGATCCGGAGGGTTCCGGAAGCAGCATTGCGTGGGTTGGCCAGCGGAGCCAGCCCTTTTTCTACAAGCTCGTCGTTGTATTTTTTGAAATTATTTTTATTGATCAGCACTTCGCCTCTTATTTCGATCTGCTGGATCCCGTACCGGCTGAAGGGCGCAGAAAGCGGCACACTGCGGATCTGCCGCACATTGGTGGTGATCTCGTCTCCTTCCACACCGTTGCCCCGGGTAGCTCCTCTTGCCAGCAGGTCGTCCTCGTAGATCAGGGAGATGCTGCCGCCATCAAACTTTGGTTCTACGCAATAACGGACCTTGTCTTTTTTCGACAGCTGAAGCACTTTCCGGTCGAAATCTTTGAGGTCATCACTGTTATAGGAGTTGTCCAGTGAAAGCATCGGCACCAGGTGCTGGACCGTTACAAAATTTCCGTTCAGACTTTTACCAACCCGCTGGGTTGGTGAGTCCGGAGTAACCCAGTCAGGTTGGTCTTTTTCTACGGCTTCCAGCATTTTATACAGCCGGTCGTATTCTGTATCGGCCAGCAGGGGGGCGTCCTGCACGTAATAACGGTGTTCATGAAAACGTAAAACATTCCGCAGGGTTTCCAGCTCCTCCGGGGTGGCGGGCAGGTGTTTCCCTTCTTTTAAAAAGGACCGGGTCTGTTCCTGGAGTGTCAGTATTTTTTCTTTTGAGTACATATATGCAATTTCGGATCTAAAAGTATTCAAAAACAACGAAATCCCGGGGATTGTATGAACGCAAACCGACAACGAGGCCGCGTATGGCTTCCGGTTGTCAAAAACAGGGGTATATAGCATACAGATTACACGGATCTTCACAGATGGTCTGTGTAATCCAATAGTATCCGCGGGCAGATGACAATATCACCTGAGGGTATACTTGACATGGGCACACCCTGCGGCTACCGCCGGATGAACATCATGCCTGATGGCGATGACCGCCGGTTACCGCCACCAAATTTCCGGGGATAATAGGAAAAGGTGATCATAAAATATTGCTGGAGCCCGTTGGTGACCGTGGTGGTTGCAGCATTGCGATCCAAAAAGTTGCTGATGTTCTTATTTTGCCGCAGGAGGTCAAAGGCAGACAGCTTTAACTCCGCCTTCTGCTGCATAAAGCGGTAAATGGCATTGGCATTCCAGATCGTGGCCCTGGCCGCATCCCGGTTCGCTGCCTTGTTGGTCTGGTATTGAACAGAAGTATTAAGGGTGAACGATTTGGTGATAAAATAATTGATATTGCTGGTGGTGGTATAGTTCCGGATCACTGAAACGGGCTGGGTACTGTTCGACTGGTGATTGCGGTTGGTAGAAATGATCTCACCAATACTGATGTTGAACCTGTCGATCAGGTTATAGAGCACATTAATATTGTTGGATAACGTCTGGTTCCGGGAGGTAGACAACTGGTCATTGATATAACCGGGACGGACGTTGTAGCTGAGGGAAGGGATATAGGTAACCCCGATGGTGCTCATCTTATTGATCTTGGTGGAGAAATTAAGATTGAGGTTGCTGCTCAGTGTACTCTGGTGGTCTACATTGATGAGATAGCGTATGCTGCGTCCGGATGAGTCCGGAAGGTACACCAGGCTATCGCCCACAGCCCTGTTGATATTGGAAAAATTGATGCCCAGCCTTGCTCCGTAGTTGCTTTTGCTATTGGGTTTTGCCCGGCTGATGTCAATGTTGTAATTCATATGCTTGGTGTTGGACGCTTTCAGAAAGGGGTTGCCCGATACGACATAGTACCGCTCCGTGCTGTCCACGATGGGATACAGCTGATCGATGGAAGGCGGCTGCAGGCTCATATTGGCCCATAGGTAAGAGTAGATCCGGAACGCGTTCTCCTTCTGGTAATTGAAATTGGCATTCAGCGAGGGAGCAAAGGAATTGAACGACCGGTCGATATTCCGGTTGAGGATGCTCGATTCATTTTTCTGATTCAGGAACTGGTACCTTAGATCCAGTCCGAAAGACAGCCAGTAATAATATTTTCCCCAAACGGATTTGTTAAAGGACTTGTTGAAGTTCAGGGCCGGGTTATAGGTAAGGTTGGTAAGGGTATTGGTGTTGGTCAGATACCTGTTGACCACATATTGTTGCGTCAATGTGTCCAGGTCCATCGCCATGGCATCCTGCTCGTTCCGCGAAAAATTGAGGCTATTGACCAGCGACATATTGATGTTGAAGAAATTATAGATACCAAACAGGAACTGCCGGAAGCCGTCATAGTTCAGGCCGATATTGGCATTATAGCTTTTGTTGTAGTTATTGTATTTACGGTCGATCGTATTGGTATAGATACTGTCTGTTAATGATTCAAAGGTATTGACCGTGCTCCTGTTGCTCTCTGTTTCGTTATAGCCGCCTCCGAAGTTGATGGAAAAATTCTTACGGGGGTCATCGCGGAGCTCAAAATCGTTGGAACGCAGCCATCCGAACATATAAAAATTATTGCTGTTGTTGCTGGAATAGCTGTTGCTCGAAGTACGGCTCACCGCTGTGGTATCATTTCTGAAAACATTGGTTGTAGCCTCCGATGTATTGGTGCTGTATTGATTTGTATAGTTGGCGCTGATGTTGACAAAGTTTCCGAATTTCTTCCGGTTCTCGTAAAGGAATTTCACTGTATTGCTGGTATTGTCATTGTTGTTCTTGTTGGCACTGATGCTGGCCAGCTTATAATTGTCGATGGTTTGAATACTGGTGCTGTTGGAGATGAAATTCCGGGCAGTGTTAAGATAGCCGTAGTCGCTGGTAAAGCGGTTGTAGAACTGGGAGTTTTCCGATTCCGAAAAGCTATGCTGCCATTTGACATTGCCATAGGTCCTTCGCGTAATGCCATCATTGGCGTTGCCCCTGCCTCCGTAAAAGAACCGGAAATTGGACTTAAAGGTATTTTCCATAAAGGCATTTTCGCCGGTGCCTTCTTCTTTATTGATGTTGTTGATGCCCACCGCAATGCCCGCCTGGTTCTTTTTATCAAAAACCTGGAGCACCGCGTCGCCGGTATAGCGGTCATCCGTGCCGTAGCCGGCACCGATCTTTCCGAAGATCCCCTTTTTCTTATCTGCTTTCAGTTTGATGTTCATGGAGTAGAGCGAGTCGGTTTTTTCCTCGGTATTGCTCAGTTTGGATACATCTTTCTCCTGGTAAAGCTGGATCTTTTCAATGGCATTTTTTGGAAGGTTTTGAGTAGCTGTCTGCGTGGCCCCGCCAAAGAAAGGCTTGCCGTCTACATATACTTTTTCCAGCTTCCGGCCGTTCATGGTGATCGTGCCGTCGCCCCATACCGTGAGGCCGGGTACCCGCAGCAGCATGTCCTCTACAACGGCGTTCGAGTCCAGTTTAAAGGCATCCGGGTTGATCTCGAGTGTATCACCGTTCATCCGCAGGGGTTGCACGGCTTTAATGACCACTTCCTCCAGCTCATCCTTATCCTGGCGTGTAAGGAACAGTTTGCCCAGATCGGTTACCAGCTTCAGGGTGTCCAGCTGAAAATTTTTTATGAGCGGCCGGTACCCGGTGTATGTAATGATGCAATAAAGTGCTGTTTTGGAAGGGATGTTCGGAATGTTGAATTCTCCCTGGGTATTGGTGAGCTGAAATTCCACAATGCTGGAATCGGCCTGTTTATATACGGTAACAGAAGCAGACTGCAATGCATAATCGTTGATGGAGTCATACAGCACCCCCTTCAGCGCGCCTGATCTTTTTTGGGCAAAAAGCAGCACGGGGGCCAGGACCAGGATCAAAAAGATAAAACGTCTCATTTTGCAGCGGGGTTAACTTTTAATTGAATAATAATGGGGTTACTGAATTTGCCGATGCTTTCAAATAACTGCTTCAATGGAGGCGGAGGGGCGTTATTGTATTTTGAAAGAATGGCGGCCTTTTCTTTCAGCAGATCGCTGGGGGAAATGAACGTATAGACATAGTCGTTGTCGTAATTGCTGATCTTCGAAAAAATGCCCGTAGGCAGGTAGTAGGTACTGCTGTCCGGCGTGGTTTTGGAAAGATCGTATAAAGAGGAGGAGGTCTTGTTGAATACATAGCGTTTGTGGCCCCATGCGTTGTCATTCATGCCAAAGAACAGAACGGTTTCCAGATCGATGATGTTAAAGAAGGACCGGGTCGCCTTACTGTATTTGTTCTTGTAGCTGGTAAAATCAATATTGTTCCGGAACGCAGTCGTGTAAAACGTTGCAGGCATGGTGTTGGCTGCAGGGAAAACGAATTTATAAGCCGGCATAAGGGAATCGTTTACCAGTTTATAGAGGGTGTTGTCGTAGTTTTTCTGAATATAAAGCGTACTGTCATTCAGGGTCCGGTCGATATTGATCTGCACATCCTCAAAATCGGTGGGCAGCTTTGCCACGTTCAGGAAAGGAAAATAGGCTCCCACTTTTTTGTTGCCGCTCATGATATCCAGGTGGTGCAGCACCGTGTCCTTTACATACTTATTATAGCGGGTGTTCCGCAACAGGTACCGGCCATTCATATAATACGGGGAGCTGAGCGCATACGGGGGTACCGGCAGTTTTTCGATGCGGTAATTTTTATCGGCGTCAAGATACAGCAGCTCAATGTTCTTGTATTTCGAAAAGTCCCGGTTGCCGGGATGTTCCATCATTTGCTGCGCTTTCGGAAGAGGGATCGTATAGTTCTTATTGGAGCTTATAAAGAACACCGCGTTTTTGGCGTAGCTGTACTGAAGCTGGCCCAGCTTGTATTTTTTCTTTTTGTACTTGTGTAAGAATTTTCCTTCTTTATTGAATATGAGGATGGCATTTGATTCGTTGTCCATAAAGATCAGCCGGTCTGGCGTTACCACAAAATCGGCCATATTATTGAAATAGCTGGTTTTGTTGGTTTCCAGGGGGATCAGCCGGATCTCTGAAAACAGGTTGGAGGCCTTTATACCCAGCGCATTTTCAGGCACCATGTATAAGGACTCGTCCTGGGCAATAACCGGCTTGCTCAAAAGGGTGATCCAGGCAGCGATCAAAAAGTATCTCATAAAAAGTTTTGGGAAAGATACCCCGGATTTTTAAATTGTTACGATATTTTCGTAGTGGTTTAACTTTTTATTGTGAGTGAACAAACGATCGGTTGTTAGAAGCCGGATCGATATTCGTTTTGTGAAAAAAGGAACAAACCCCCGGAAGTTTATTACTCAAATTGTACTTTTGTAACCATCACGAAAACAATGGGTAAAAGTTCAAATCTGAAAACCGCAGCGCTGGAAAAAAGCAGTCATCTGGAATATTTCAAGATCGCTGTATCTGTAGACTGTGTCATTTTCGGATATGAAGACAAGGAGCTGAAGGTGCTGCTCATTAAATCCGATCTGAAGGAATTTGCCGGCATGTACTCGCTGCTGGGCGACCTGGTACGGCCCGATGAGGACCTCGATGAAGCCTCCTACCGGATACTGAAGGAGCGCACAGACCTGGATGATGTGTTTTTACAGCAGGTGCATACGTTTGGAACCATAAACCGGCACCCCTCCGGGCGGGTGGTTTCCACGGCATATTATTCCCTTGTCAATATCAACAACCATAAACTAAAGATCAATCACAACGACCTGCGCTGGCATTCCGTAAAAAGCGTTTACAAGCTGGCATTTGATCATAAGGAGATCCTGACCACCTGCCTCGCACACCTGCGCGGGCAAATAGAAGAGCACCCCGTGGTGCACAACCTGCTGAATGAAAAGTTTTCCCTCAGAGAGCTGCAGGAAGTGTACGAAGCCGTTCTCAATACGCCGCTGGACCGGAGAAACTTCCGCAAGAAGATCACCCTCAAAAACTGGCTGGTTGACCTCAATGAAATGGAGGATAATGTGTCCCACCGCCCCGGAAAACTGTACCGGTTCAAACCCAAGGTGATCAAAAACAACAAGTTAGCGTAAATTCTAATTTTTTTACAGGCAATGTGTACTTTGTACACATAATGTATTTAATTTTGTAATTGTATTTTTAATTAATGTGTATCAAGTACACAATTGATATTAAAACAATAATTGTTTGTCTATGTACATGAGAAGATTGTTCGCAGCATCAGCTGTTCTGTTTTTGCTGCTGTTACCAGGATTTGCTGCTGCCCAGACAAGGGCCGTCAGCGGAACGGTCACCGATTCAAAGACCGGGCAGCCGCTTGCAGGGGTAACCGTTTCCATTACGGGCCGGTCGGTGGCCACCCTGACCGATACAGCCGGGGCGTACCGTATTTTTATAGGGAATACCGTTAACGCCCTTGAGTTTTCCTCTATCGGGTATGCCATGCAAACGGTAAAAGTTACCGGCGGCGTGCTGGATGTAGCCCTGGTACCGGAGATCGCCAATCTTGAAAATGTAGTGGTGATCGGGTATGGAACGGCTAAGAAGAAGGATCTCACCGGATCGGTAGCGCTCCTTACCTCCAAAGATTTTAATAAAGGACAGGCAACCACACCCGAGCAGCTGATCGCCGGAAAAGTAGCCGGTGTGCAGATCACTTCCAACAGCGGGGCCCCCGGCAGCGGAAGCACGATCCGCATCCGTGGCGGTGCGTCGCTGAACGCCAGCAATGATCCGTTGATCGTTATCGACGGGGTACCGTTGAGTAACGACGGGCTTTCGGGTTCTCCCAACCCGCTGTCGCTCATCAACCCAAATGACATCGAGTCGTTCAGTATCCTGAAAGATGCGTCTGCAGCCGCCATTTATGGTTCAAGGGCTTCCAACGGCGTCATTCTGATCGTAACAAAAAAGGGCAAACGGGGCAAGCCGGTGATCAATTTCAATACACAGTTTTCGGTTTCAAAACTGCCAGGTTATGCCGATGTGCTGTCGCCGGGCGAATTCAGGAACTATGTACAAACGCATGGGGATGCCGGCCAGATCGCCCTGATGGGCAATGCCACCACCAACTGGCAAAAGGAAATATACCGCACGGGCATCGGATCCGATAATAACCTGAGCATATCCGGTGCAGCGGCCAACGGTAAACTGCCCTATCGCATTTCTGCAGGCTACCTGAAACAACAGGGGGTTCTAAAGACAAGTGATCTTGAGCGGAAATCTGCGGGGATCAACTTAAGTCCCTCCCTGCTGGACGATCACCTAAAGATCGATATCAATGTAAAAGCCGCCCGTACCGATTCGCGCTTTGCCAATACCGACGCTATTGCCGCCGCCGTGAATTTCGATCCTACACAGCCGGTGTATTCCGGCAGCAACCGGTACAACGGGTATTATGAGTGGCTGGATCCCGCTTCTGTAAGTGGCTTAAGATCGCTGGCTCCCCGCAACCCGCTCGGTTTGCTGATGGATTATCAGAACAAAGGCGTTAACTTAAGAAGCATCGGGAACATTCAGTTTGATTACAAATTCCATTTCCTCCCCGAGCTCCGGGCCAACCTGAACCTGGGGTATGATGTGGCACATGGGTACGGAACGATCTTTGTGAACGACAGCGCCGCCCAGAAATATGGGAACGTGGTGGAAGAAAAGCAGCACAACGGCCAGTCCGACAAATATGCTTCCTGGCGGGATAACGGCCTGGTGGAATTTTATCTGAATTATACCAAACTGTTCAGCAGGCATAAGGTTGATCTGACTGCCGGATATGGGTACTATGATTTTGTAACCCGGAACATCAATTTTGCGAGCTATGATGCCGGCGGGGACCTCATCCCGAAGACCACCCCCAACTTTCCGCTGGACAAACCGCGGTACACCATGATTTCATATTACGGGCGTCTGAATTACAGTTTTAACGACCGCTACCTGCTGACAGCAGCCTTACGTACCGATGGCTCCTCGAAATTTAACCCGGACAATCGCTGGGGATTATTTCCTTCTGCGGCATTTGCCTGGAAAATAAAGGAGGAACCCTTTTTGAAAACATCGTCAACGGTAAGCGACCTGAAGCTGCGTTTAGGATATGGGGTTACCGGTCAGCAGGACGGTATCGGAAATTTTGACTATATCTCTTATTATAACCTGAGCTCCGGTACAGCTACTTACCAGCTGGGCGACCAGTATTACCAGATGTACCGCCCGGGCGGCTATTACTACGAACGTAAATGGGAGCAGACAACGACTTATAATGCCGGGCTGGATTATGGTTTTATCAACAACCGCATCTATGGGAGCATTGATGTGTATTATAAAAAGACCACCGACCTTTTAAACGAGATCAACCAGCCGGCGGGGACCAATTTTACCAACAGGATCGTGGCCAATATCGGCAGTATGGAAAATAAAGGCGTGGAGTTCCTGCTGAATTTTGTACCGGTACAAAACCAGGATCTTTCCTGGACGGTGAATTTTAACGCCACGTACAACCGGAATAAAATAACCAGGCTGACGGTAGTGGATGATCCTGCTTATGCCGGGGCACCAACAGGAAGCATTACCGGTGGTGTGGGAAACCTGATACAGATCCATTCGGTACAATATCCCCGTTCATCCTTCTATGTTTTGCAACAGGTTTATGATGCCGCCGGAAAACCGGTTGAAGGGGTTTTTGTAGACCGGAACAACGATGGCCTGATCAATGAGAATGATTATTACCGGTATAAGAACCCGGATCCCCGCTATTTCCTGGGCCTGGGCTCTTCCGTTAACTACAGGAAGTTTTCAGCAGGCTTCAGTGCCCGGGCCAACATCGGCAACTATGCTTACAATAATGTAATCTCTGCAACCGCACTGGGAACAAATATCCTCAATCCGCTCGGGTACCTTAACAACGGGTCGGGTGATATCTTGTTCACCGATTTTTCCGGTGGCGGTGATAAGCTGATCTTTTCGGACTACTATATAGAAAATGCCTCGTTCCTGAGAATGGACAATATATACCTGGGGTACGACTTTGGAAAAATATTTGCCAATACCGGTAATCTCCGGGTAAACCTGAGCGCGCAGAACGTGTTTGTGATCACCCGGTATAAAGGGCTGGACCCGGAGGTGCCGGGGGGCGTTGATAATAACTTCTATCCCCGGCCCCGGGTGTTTGCACTGGGCCTGAATCTCGACTTTTAAACGATGCGATCTGTAAACAACCAATAAATAAAGAACACAGATGAAAAAAATAATGATCATAATACTGAGCCTGTCTGTATGGACGCTGTCGTGCAGTAAAAAGCTGGACCGGCTCCCCAAGAATGATATTACAGCAGAACAGGTATACAGCACTCCGGCGGGCTATTTTCAGGCGGCTGCAAAGGTATATGGCGCTTATGCGCTCACCAGTAATATAGGACCGGCCAGCCCCCCCGGTGGTGGCGATATCAAGGGCATTGATGAAGGCTTCTCTGATTTTCTCCGGTTATTCTGGGGCGCCCAGGAACTGAGCACGGATGAAGCGGTGATTGCATGGGGCGATGCCGGCATCCAGGATTTTCATAATATGAACTGGTCCTCCAGCAATCCCTTTCTGACGGGCCTGTATTACCGGAGCCTTTACCAGATCACGCTTGCGAATGATTTTATCAAAAATGCTGCGGATGAGGTATTGAACGCGAAAGGGTTTGGAGCTGCGGATGTGGCCGACATCGTCAGCTTCAGGAATGAAGCCCGGTTCTTAAGAGCGTACCAGTATTGGGCGTTGCTGGATCTTTTTGGAAACCCGCCCTTTGTAACCGAAAAGGATGTGATCGGCTCCAATGCCTTACCAAAACAAATTGGAAAAGAGGCATTGTTTCAATATATAGAGTCGGAATTGAAAGCACTGGAAACCCTGTTGCCCGACGCGCGCGCAAATGATTATGGAAGGGCCGGTAAAGGCGCTGTATGGGCACTGCTGGCACGGCTGTACCTAAACGCCGAAGCCTATACCGGTACCGCCCGTTATAGTGATGCCGTGGCATATGCAAAGAAAGTGATCGATGCCGGCTACAGCCTTACCGGCAACTACCAGGACCTGATGCGGGCCAACAATCAAAAACATACGGATGAATTTATCCTTACCATCAATTACGACGGTACCCGCACCCAGAATTATGGGGGTACCACCTTCCTGACCCACGCTGCTGTGGGCGGCAATATGCCCGCAGCACAGTTTGGTATCGACGGTGGCTGGGGCGGCACCCGCACTACCCGGGCCCTGGTGGATCTTTTTCCCGACCCGAGCGGCAATACCGATAAGCGCGCCCAGTTCTGGACCTCCGGACAATCATTGGACATCGCCGATCAAACAAAATTTGAACAAGGGTATGCGATCACAAAATTCAGAAATATAGAAATAGGATCGGGCAAACCCGGCACCAGCCTCACCTTCCCGGATATCGACTTTCCCATTTTCCGGCTTGCGGAACAATACCTGATCTATACCGAAGCGGTATTGCGTGGCGGAACGGGGGGTGATGCCACCACAGCCCTGGGTTATATCAATGCGCTGCGAACAAGGGCCGGCGCCGGCGTCATCACCGCAGGGCAGCTGACCACGGATTTTATTTTGGATGAACGGGGGCGGGAGTTGTATTGGGAAGGGTTCCGGCGTACAGATCTGATCCGCTATAAACGGTTTACCGCCGGCAGCTACCTGTGGCCCTGGAAAGGCGGCACGGCAAATGGTAAAGCTGTGGAGGACTGGCGGAATGTGTACCCTATTCCTGTAGCAGATAAGAATGCCAATCCGAACCTGCAGCAAAACCCCAACTATTAATTTAAAAAATTGGCAATATGAGATTCTTATCAATATTTTTTATTCCTGCTTTGATAATGTGCGTGTTGCATTCCTGCAGGAAGGATGAAACAAAGGTGGTCATGAATGATCATAAACCCAGCTTAAGCAGTGACCTGCATGCGCCGATCGTGCTGCTCCAGGAAAATGCAGACAAGCCGGCGCTGACCATTACGTATGATGATGTGAACCTGGGGTTTGAAGATGCGCTGGCATACAAACTGCAGGTAGCACCCGCCGGAAGCGGCTTTGAGGCCGGCTCGCTGGTAGAAGTGGACCTCGACCGGGAGGCGCTTTCAAGATCTTTTACAGTCAAAGAGCTCAATACCATGCTGATCAAGATCGTACCGGAGAATGTGGCTTCAGAAATGGAGCTCCGCATTAAAACGAGCGAAGGCAATGTCATTTCCAACATCCTGGCCATCACCGCTACGCCTTATCTGGACGTGGCTGTTCCGCTTCCCACCTCGGGTAATTTATACATAACCGGAGGCGCAACGCCCCTGGGCTGGCAGGCAGGGAACGGGCAGGAACCGGAGCCTGCTTCCCAGAAGTTTACAAAGACCAGCGCTACTACTTATGAATTGACGGTGCAGTTGGCGGGAAATAATTCCTATCTCTTCATACCGGTTTACAGCAGTTGGGCTGCTAAATATGGCTTTACCGGAAAGAGCAATGAAAATAATGTGACGGGAGATACGTTTAAAGAAAATGGCGGCGATATTAAGTCCCCGGCTGAAGGAGGCCTCTATAAGATCATCGTTGATTTTAAAACAGGCAAATTCAGCTTAACGAAGCAGTAAGGGTTTCCGTTAAAGTGGACGGGGCTGATCAAAAAGCCGTGAACGAAGATCAGCCGGGATCCGGGAAAAACGAAAAGGTCTTGCCTGTACAATTGTTTAAGACCTGCCGTTTTACCGCTCTGCCGGGCTTTTAGTCAGCTCTATGTTTAAAGAAAAAGATCCGGAGCCCGGACAGGGCACTGCTGTTTGTACTAAAGCCCCGGCTCATACAGCACAGGGTTGAGGGGCGTATCAATAACCGCTCCGACCGTTGCGCCGGGGCACCAGGTGTCCCAGTCGTTTTGCTGGTTCTTATTTTCCGGGGCTTTCAGCCGCATATCGCGGTCCATATAAATGATGGTCATCACACGGCGCGCATCGGGCGTGGCATTGGCGCCGGCCCGGTGAAAGATCCATCCGGAATGGAAACTGATCTCTCCCAGGTCAAAGGCTTCGATAACGTGTTCAAAATCCGTTACCCGCAGCCGTTGTTGGATCAGTGTTTCGCTTTCATCGCCAATGGCAAGCTCTCTTCCTTCAATGATCTGGTGACTTCCCGCGCTGAATTCAAGCGGCCCCATCTCCAAAGGGGTTTCCTGCAGCGGGATCCAGGCTGTGATCGTTTTGTCGGTTTCCAGCGGCCAGTAATACTGGTCGGCATGCCAGGGTGTAATGCCGCCGCCGCCTTCCTTAAACAGCGCCTGGTCGTGGTATATACGTACCCCCTCCACCTGCATCAGATCGGCGGCAATTTTACCCAGGCGTTTGCTAAAGACCAGGGTGCGCACGTCGTCATTTAAACGCCACAGGTTGAACAATTGCAGAAAAGCTTTTCCATAGGTATCGCGCTCGTCAAGCGAAGTTTTGACAGTGTTCATTTTTGCCACCTGGTCAGCGATAACGGTGCGGAAGCAATCCAGGGCTTCAGCAGACAACACCTGTTTGAGCTTGATGAAGCGGTTGGCGTTGTAAAAATCGATCTGTTCCGTTGTCAGCGTATAAGGCTGTGCTAATTCGTTGGAGATTGTTGCAGGTATTGCCATCGTTGTTTTTTTGAATGATAAAATTAGCCGCTATTTACCAGCGGGTTCATCACTATATTGACAAAGCCTACACTATATTTTCCTTTTATGTAAATTTATACGATCTATGGAACAATATTGTATTGATGAAGCCTAGTTTTGAAAATATACAACAGGTACGGGAGGGCGACAGTTTTGTGGTATATCACTATACGGCTGCTTATTTCCCGTTTAAGTGGCATTACCACCCCGAGTATGAGCTGACCCTGATCCTGTCCGGATCCGGTAAACGGCTTGTAGGTGATAATTACGCCGGCTTTATTCCGGGCGACCTGGTGCTGCTGGGAAGCAATCTTCCGCATACCTGGGCCAGCGAACCGGAGCCCCAGCCGGCGGCTGCCGTGGTGATCCAGTTTTCGGCGGCGTTCATCACCCCCTTTTTGCAGTACCCCGAATGCCGGGGTATCGCCGCACTGCTGCGAAGGTCGGAGAAGGGGTTGTTTTTCAACAAACGTACAGCCGCTGCGGTTATTAAGAAGATCAAAACATTATTGGCCGCAACGGGAATGGCCCGGCTTTTAGGGTTGGTAGACATATTGCACCACCTGGGCAAAATAAGCGCGGAACCGGTCAGCAGGTTGGCGATGGCCCAGGCACCAACGGACCGGGCGGAAGAGCGGATCAATAAGATATTGCAGCATGTTTACCGGAACTATAAAAAGCCCTTCCGGGTTGACCAGCTGTGCCGGTTGATCCATCTCTCTCCCGGTGCATTTTGTAAGTTCTTTAAGAAAACCACCGGTAAGACCTTCTCTGATTATGTAAACGATGTGCGTGTGGCAAAGGCCTGCAACTTATTGCTGGAAACCGACCGCAACATTGCCCGGATCGCCTACGACGTAGGATTCGAAAGCATCACTTATTTTAACCGCGTTTTCTTAAAGAAAAAGGAAATAACACCGGGTGCATTCCGGCATCAGCTAAAGGCCCATTTGTGATCCGGTGGGTGCGCAAACCCTTGCTTAGCCTATTTCAGGTATTGTTACCGCCTGTTTTGCGCGGTAATATTGTATCGTCAAAAATGCACCAACACCAAAAGAAAATACAATGGCAAAGCCTTCTTCACGACCGCCCAAACGGACATTGGGATGGATACCGGATCTTCCGGACGCCCGCGATTTTATTTATGCGGCGCCCCTGAAAATAATGCGCAGGCTTCCTGCAAAATCCGATCTGCGAAAGACCTGCCCACCCATTTATGACCAGGGAAGTCTGGGAAGCTGTACCGCCAACGCCCTGGGCGCTGCTTTTGAATTCGGGAAAAAGAAACTGCGCAAGAAAACGTTCCGCCCATCCCGGTTATTTCTTTATTACAACGAGCGGGAAATGATGCATACGGTGCAGTCCGACAGCGGGGCCTATCTGCGGGATGGTATTAAGTCATTGAACAAGCAGGGGATCTGCCCCGAAAAGGACTGGCCTTATCGTGAAGCTGCATTTGCCCAAAAACCACCGGCGGCCTGTTATAAGACGGCTCTGAAAAACCAGGTGCTTTCCTACTGGCGGGTTCCGGTAAGCCTTACATCCATTAAAGGGTGCCTGGCGGAAGGTTATCCGTTCTCGTTTGGTTTTAGTGTTTATGAAAGTTTTCTTACCAAAAAGGTTGCTGATACCGGCGTGATGCCCCTGCCGGATATCTCAAAAGAATCGCTTATGGGCGGGCACGCGGTGCTGGCGGTTGGCTATAACGATGATAAACAAATGGTGCTGGTAAGAAACTCATGGGGCAAAACCTGGGGCATCAGCGGCTACTTCTGGATGCCCTATACATTTATTTCCAATACTGCATTTTGTCAGGACTTCTGGACGATCCGGAACGTGGAGTAGCGGATCTTTAAGGTCTGCAGCTGCAACACCGGTTCTATAGTACGGAACCGGAACGGGAGATCTGTATCTGCCGGCGCCCGCCGGAAGCAGGGATCATTTTATGCAATCATTCAAATCCATTTTTTTAATAAACAAAAAGAAACAAATGTCAAAGATCAACGTTGCGGCCATTCAGTCGTCCATCACTGAATCGGGCTTAACCTGGCAGGCTGCGAACAACGAATTTACCGCCATGACGGAGGCGGAGCGCAAGTATTTCCTGGGGTTTACCCCGGGCCCCAAAGAACGGTCACTGACCGCCCGGGAAGACGCTTCGGAGAAGGCCCTGCGATCCTTTCAGCTTTCTGCTGCCGGAAAGGGTATTAAAAAGAAAAAGGCATTCGGATATCCGACGCTTTTTGACTGGCGGAACCGGAGCGGACAGAATTTTGTAACGCCTGTTAAGAACCAAAGCTCCTGCGGCTCCTGTGTGGCGTTTGGTACGGTTGCCACGGCAGAAACCGCCTACCGGATCCAAAGGGGCAATGCCTCCCTGGCCATCGACTTTTCGGAAGCGCAATTATTTTATTGTTATGCGAAAAGCGAAGGTCGCAATTGCGCTAACGGCTGGTGGCCCGATAAGGCCCTGATCGCTTTCCGGGATAAAGGGCTGGTTGATGAAGCCTGTTTTCCTTATACACCGGGTGACCAGGCCTGCAATACCTGCAGCAATGCAGCCGACCGCCTGCTGAAGATCAGCGGGTTCACAAAGCTGACCACCACCACGGCGATGAAGGATTGGATCAGCACCCGCGGCGCTCTGGTAGCCTGCTTTACCGTATATACCGATTTTTTCAGCTACCGGTCCGGAGTGTACCGCAGGGCCAATAATCATGTGGAGGGCGGACATTGCGTATGTGTGGTCGGTTACGATGATGTGAACCAGTGCTGGATCTGTAAAAATAGCTGGGGCACCGGCTTCGGGGAGTCCGGCTTTTTCCGCATCGGCTATGGCCAGTGTGGTATCGACTCGGAAATGTATGGGGTGAACAGCATTGTGGAAACATTATGGACCGGTGCTCAAAAGATCATTGGCCTGTGGTCCAACGATGCGCCTAACAATGCCTGGGCCTATATTGCCAATTTCGGATGGCGCAAGATCTCGCCGGCCAGCGACAACATTCATCTGAACCTGCTGACGCAATGCATCTCCGCAAAGAACCGGGGTGCGGCAGTGAGCATTCACCTGACCAACGGCGTGATCGACCAGATCTATAATTAATGTTTAACCGGATTAAATAATCATACAATGAATGCAGTTAAAAAGGCATCTGCCAAAAAAACGACAAAGAAAAGCAGCACGGCGCCGGTAGCGCCGGTAGCCACCATTACAACCGCCCTGGCGGCAAAGCCGAACGAACCAACACTTCAGCCCCCGGGCGCCGACGGATTTGCCGTCTGGAACAATAGTGTGAAGATCGTGGGCACCTGGGGCATTGCGGAAAACAACAATGCATGGCTGAACATCAGCGGGATGGGGTTCCGGAGGATCAAAGAAAGCAATACCCAGGCATTGCTGGCCATTTTAATGATCGGGGCACATGCACGCGACAAAAACAGCGTTGTGAATGTACGCACTGAGGCCGATAACAAGGTGTATGAATTATACGCCTGGTAAGCGGCAATACCGGAACTAAAGAAAGAAGCTGTATCAACGGGACCAGGTTCTTTGAAATGACAGGAGGGATGTCCTGCTCAAACAGCGCGCGCAGATCTTTGCAGATCATCCTGCACGATCTGTTTGCTCCCGATACAGCTTCTTTTTATTGGGCGTAGTATTTTTCTGATTTGCAGTAACAGCGACCGGCACGGACAGCCGTGGCTTGTGGATCAAGCGCCATCTTATGAATAAAAGAGTATGCACCTTTTTTATTGAAGAGCTGCGGAACAAAAAAGTTTGTCTTAGTTTTACGAACAGCCATGAAAAAGAAAATTACAGTAAAGGTCAATGAAACGTTTCAGCTGCAGCTGGAGAGTATGGGTGGCGCAGGCTATAGCTGGGTGCTGGAGCAGAACAATGAGGACATAACCAGGGTAGTAATCAAGGGAGCCGGGCAGACACGCCCTAAAGGAGCTCCTGTAGGTGGCAGCCACAAAACGGATGTTGCGATCAAAGGATTGAAACCGGGAACCTCCCATATACGGCTGGTGCAGAAGCGCATCTGGGAAACTGAAGAGGCGCCGTTGAAAACCCTGGATTGCCGGGTGACCGTTACGGATTAGGGAGTCCCGAAATCTGAGGAAGCCTTAAAATGCCGGAATCATCCCGAAAAGTCGGAGTTGACGGGCCTCTTAAAGGTCAGGGCCACGTAGCTCATATCGTTAGTGGCCCCGGTGTTGGTCAATGTTAAGAAGCGGATACCGTCAGTTGGCAAGACGGATCATCACCGGCAGGTGTTTTTTTAGTATTTCATCACCACCAAAACCAATACTCCGGAATTTCACGTTGCCATCCCTGCCGATAATGATCTTGGTAGGTAGTCCCGTCACATCATACGCGCCGGCAACTTTACCGATGTATATATATACTGTATTCTTTGGTAATCTTCTTTTGTATGAAACCCTTTTCTGATCATTGCATCCGCTTCTTCCAACGCCAGTCTTTTGGCTCTTGAACTGTCGGTTTTGTTAAGCAGGCGCAGAAAAAAGGAAAATTTGGAGTACCGGCTATCCGGGTACCGTGCAAATTCTTTTTCAAGATAATGAAGAGCCCTGTCCTCATTCTTTTCCAGACCTAATCAGCGTGAGCCATAAAAACTAAAAAATGTGCAGCATTGATATTGGCTTGCCGTTTGACCTTTTCATTATCATAGAGGGGAATTAAGAATCCGTTGTTGGAATTGTTACCCCCAGTTCCCATCCAGGTTAAAGCTCAATACCAGCAGGTTGGCAGCCGTATCTGTTTTGACGGTTCCGGTATAAATATTCTTTGCTTTTCTAAGCGGCTGTTTAAAAACGATCCGGGAGCATCCGTATAACCATTAAAAGGTACCAGCTTTTTATCGTCTCTACTTGGGGCTTCGCTGTAGCCGTCATCTGTAAAAAGCGGGGTTCAACGATCATTTTAGCAAAAGAGGCGTGGCCTCGGAAGATCCGGCAAGAACGGGTTTCAACCCGTTTATACGTCCAAAAGAGCAACAGAGAGCCATGGGCTCGGGGCATAATGATCCGTGCCGACGGCACTTATGAAATTACGGCTTCGTTAAGGCCGTGCTAAAGCGCGGCTTTAACGATAGCGACGCGCCGGATGGCGCTTATAAGGGGGACCAAATATTATTTTTAAACAGCTTCTAAGCGGCACATGGTTAAGGCGTTCCCATCTTCCTTCGTATTTCTATCCGGTTCAGTTGTTCTGGTCTGTAATATGGAGTGTTGCCTCCGCTGCCGGATCTCACGTTTTCCAGGCACTGCTCAGGGTGGCAGAGATATGCTTTTCTGATCGCTTGTTTTTATCAGTACCGGGGGCTTTTGCCTATCGCCTGCAATGACAATCGGAATTTAGATTATCTTAGTATGCAAACTACGCTTATGAAGTTTTTGTCCATATTGCTGATCGCTTTGTGTGCCGGCCAGCGGGTTTTATCACAGCCCGCCGCATCCTCCGGCCCATTTCTGCAGCGGCCCGGGCGCTCTATTGTAAAGCTGAACCTGACATCGCCGGTACTGAAAAATTATTCGGTGCAATACGAACGGGTTCTGAACAAATTCCTCTCAGTGGCAATAGCCGGCAGGATCATGCCCGCGTCAACCCTGCCTTTCAGGAACCAAATAAAGAACCGGATCACTAAAGAAGAGATCCGGTTTGTAGATGAGGCCATCGATAAAATAAAGTTTACCAATTATGCTTTTACACCCGAAGTACGATTTTATTTAGGACGTAAGGGTTATGGACATGGTTTTTATATAGCCCCCTACTACCGGTTTGCGAAATACAAAATGCTGCGCAATACGATTGCCTATGATGAAAATGGAACGCACTACGCCGTCGACCTGTCGGGCGCTGTTACGGCGCATACCGGAGGGGTGCTGTTGGGAGCCCAATGGCATTTGGGAAGGAGCCTGGGCCTGGATCTGTGGATTGCCGGCCTCAACCTTGGAAGTGGAAAAGGAAGCTTGTCCGGCATCGCTGACCGGCCGCTTACCCCGGATGACCAGGCGGAGCTGAAGGATCAGCTAAAAAAAATAGACATTCCTTATGCAAGGGAAGCCATTGATGTAAACGAAAACGGGGGAAGAATGGAACTGACCGGCCCCTGGGCAGGCATCCGGACGGGTCTTTTGCTGACCTTTCGGTTTTAAAAGGGGCTTTCGATTGAAAAGGCAGGATGGTCTGTAAAGGCAAGCAGGACCGGAGGTGTACCACCGTTTTTGAAAAAAAACAGGCGCTCGCGCGTGGCAGGGTGGTCGGATAGCCCCATGAGTTAAAATTGCAGTCAAAATTTTTACTGAAAATCAACATCTTGTAAAGGAGCTGTAAAAAATAGCTCCTTTTTTCGTTGTTTTTTATGCAATACTCAGCTACCTTTGCAGTCCTTTAGAAAAAGGCCGGGGGTTAGCCCGGAATCACTTTAAAAATTTAAATAAACAATGAGCAAACAACATTTCACCACTAAACATGCGAACGAGGCTACCGTGCAGCGTAACTGGTACGTTGTAGATGGTACTAATCAAACCGTAGGACGTATGTGTTCCCGTATCGCTGCTATTTTGCGCGGTAAAAACAAAGCCATCTACACGCCGCACGTGGATACCGGCGATTACATCATCGTGATCAACTGTGAGAAAGTGAAACTTTCCGGTAATAAAATGGATCAGAAAGTATATGACACCTATAGCGGCTATCCCGGCGGACGTAAGGAAGAAGCAGCATCCGACCTGCAAAAACGCCGTCCGGAAGTGATCATAGAAAGAGCGGTAAAAGGCATGCTTCCCAAAAACCGTTTGGGACGGAAGATGTACAAAAAATTATTTGTATATGCCGGCGGTACGCACCCGCATATTGCACAACAACCGAAAGAACTGAAGTTCTAAAAAGGGAATATAAAATGCAGAATGCGAAAGACATGCTTCATTTTCAAATTTTCAAATTTTCAAATTAAATAAATGGAAAAGCAAAAAAATGCTGTAGGACGCCGTAAAGAAGCCGTTACCCGTGTTTTCTTATCCAAGGGTGCTGGCTCCATTACCGTTAACGATAAAGACTATAAAAACTATTTTTCCCTGGTGTACCTGCAAAACCAGGTAGAACGCCCGCTGAAAACCGTTGAAGCGGCTGATAAATTTGACGTAAAGATCACTGCTACCGGCGGTGGCGTAAAAGGTCAGGCGGAAGCCGCCATGCTGGGCATCGCCCGTGCGTTGGTAGACGTAAACGCTGAGTTCCGTCCTGCGTTAAAAGCAGCCGGCCTGCTGAGAAGGGATCCGCGTTCTGTTGAGCGTAAGAAATTTGGTCACAAAAAAGCCAGAAAGAGCTACCAGTTCAGCAAACGTTAATCCTGGTATTTTCAAATTATCACATTTTCAAATTTTCAAATTAGTCAGATGGAAAATAATAATACATCCTTACAACAGCAACTTTTGGAAGCAGGGGTACATTTCGGTCACTTGAAAAAGAAATGGAATCCTAAAATGTTACCCTACATTTTTGCTGAGAAAAAAGGCATTCACATCATCGACCTGAACAAAACCGTGGAGTGCCTGCAGGAAACTGCAGCAGCAATGAAACAGATTGCACGCAGCGGTAAAAAAATTCTTTTTGTAGGTACCAAGAAACAAGCGAAAGATATTGTGACCGAGTGCGCACAAAGAGTGGGAATGCCCTACGTAACCGAGCGTTGGCTGGGTGGTATGCTTACCAACTTCAACACGGTACGTAAATCGGTTAAGAAAATGCAGAGCATTGAAAAAATGCTGGGCGACGGTTCTTTCGACAGCATTACAAAGAAAGAACGCCTGACCTTAACCCGCGATAAGGAAAAAATGGAAAAAGTATTGGGCGGTATTGCCCAGCTGGGCCGTGTTCCTGCTGCGTTGTTCATTGTGGACATCGGTCATGAGCACATTGCGCTGGCTGAAGCAAAACGCCTGGGCATCGGTACGTTTGGTGTGGTAGATACAAACGGCGATCCGAATAAAGTAGACTTTGCAATTCCGGCAAATGATGACGCTACCAAATCCATTGCGATCGTTGTAAACTACATCACCGCTGCCATTGCAGAAGGATTGAGCGAAAGACAGGCTGCAAAAGACGAGGATGTTGAAGATAATTTTGCAGACGAAAAAGAAAAGCAAGCGGCGAAAATGCAGGCAGAAGCTGAAGCTGAAGCCGGCCGTGGTGGTCGCGGACGCAGTACCGGAACAGGTGCAGGGGCTGGCCAGGGTCAGCGCCGCAGAACAACTACCGGCGGCGGATCCAGAGGTGGAGCGCCCAGAAGATAATCTTCGTTTAAGCCCGCCCGGATGACCCGGTCGGACGGGGTTTAAGGTTCAATATTTGACGTTAAGGCTGCGGCCTTGAAAATCAGATATTGAGTCTTAAACCTTAATCTCTTTCAACTGGCTTCATAGCCAGGTAGCCGGTCTGATGAAAATTAGTTTTCACAAATAAGGCCGGTTTAAGATTTGAGGAGCTAAACATCAAACCTTAAATGTCAAACTTTAAACAAAAACAATGAGTACAGTAACTATAACCGCACAGGATATTAATAAGCTGCGCCAGGCAACCGGCGCCGGTATGATGGACTGCCGTAAGGCATTAACAGAAACAAACGGCGATTTTGAAGCCGCGATCGACTGGCTGCGCAAGCAGGGCCAGAAAGTGGCTGCCAAAAGAAGCGACCGTGAAGCAAAAGAAGGCGTGGTGGTTGCGCAGACAACTGCAGACAACAAGTCGGGGATCGTTGTATGTGTGAGCTGTGAAACAGACTTTGTTTCCAAGAACGAAGATTTTGTGGCTTTTGTAAAAAGCATCGCAGATGCTGCTGTTGCCAATGATATTAAAAGCATTGATGAACTGAATACTGCGGAGATCAATGGCGCGAAGATCGCGGACCTGGTAAGTGATAAACTGGCATCGATCGGCGAAAAGATCGGCATCACCAAATTTGAAAGAGTAGACGCTCCCTATGTTGCTTCCTATATCCACGGAGCTTACCGTATTGGAGTGCTGGTAGGACTGAATAAAGAAGCTGCCGAAGTCGGTAAAGATATCGCCATGCAGGTAGCGGCCCTGAGCCCGGTAGCGGTAGATGCTGCCAGTGTTCCTGCTGATGTGGTGGCACGCGAAAAAACAGTGATCCTCGACATCATGAAAGAAGATCCGAAGATGGCCGGTAAGCCGGAAGAAATGCTGGTTAAGATTGCCGAAGGTAAACTGGGTGCATTCTTCAAAGAGCAAACCTTAACCGCCCAGGCTTTTGTAAAGGATGCCGGTAAATCCGTTGCAGACTATCTGAAAGAGAACGGCGACGTAACCGTTACCGAATTCAAAAGGGTAGCGCTGGGATAAATAATTAAACCTGTCAGATCTTTGGGACCTGACGGGTCTTTCAAAAAAGCACTCCGGAAGGGGTGCTTTTTTTATTGCTGTCAGGTATCTGTTTTACATATAAAGGACTGGCTGCGCAAATACTCTTAAAGGATTGTTACAGCTTTCTCTTTTGTTTCGTCTGAACGGTTCAGGAATCTGAGGTCCGGGTCCAGCACTACCCGCAGGGGTTTTTCTGTAAAAGATAAAGTGGTCTGGATACGGTTGTGGACCGGCTGCAGCACTCGTTTTTGGGTGCTGCCCCCGGGAAAAGCGATCAGCGCTGTAACGGGTTCGTTAAAAGGAATTACGGCTTCATTTCCGGTTCCATCTTCTTTGTATTTCGTGACTGCTGCATCGAGGTTCAGGGCGTAAGTGTTGTTTGCCTGCCTGCTTGCCGTAGCGGTTTCCAGTACGAGGTCGTAGGTAACGATCTGCCGGAACCATTCATCCAGTTTTGCCGTGTCGGAGGGCAATGCAACGGCATACAGCGCCTCCAGCAGGTCGGTGGAAACCGGTACCGGATGTGGAAAAGCATGTTGCTGATAAAAGTTCCTTAAGGCCCGGTTGACCCGCGCTTCACCCAGGAGCAGGTAAAGCTGGTACATAACTACCATTCCCTTGTCGTAGGAGAGATAAGGCTGGGCGGGGTTCAGCAGGAACAGGGGCGGTTCGTCGGATTGGTTGCGGCTGCTGAGGTACAGATCCTTGTGCACATGCACCCGGTTGGCAAGCACGTCTGCTCCATACATTTGTTTATAGCACATCAGTTCCGTGTACATGGCGAGTGTTTCCGTCATCAGCGTGCTGCCCTGCCGTTCATCCGGCGCAATGCCGCTGTTGCCCCACCATGCGTGCGCTGTTTCATGGCTCACCATTTCATTGACGATGTCCCTGGCAGGATCTTTACCGATCACATTGCGGTACCCGAATGCTTCGTTGATGAATAGACTTCCGGGGTATGCGGTCCCGGCAAAGCCCCTGGTAAGCGCTGAAATTTCTATAAACCGGGCAGTTGAAAACGGGTAGGGGCCAATGTTAGCTGTGCAATAGGCGATACTCCGGCGCGCAGTATTCATCAGGTGATCGATGTTCCGGGAATGCTCCGGATCATAATATACTTCAATAACGGTGTTGCCCTGCTTTTGTTTTTTAACAGCATAATGGGCCGATGCCACCGCAAACCGGAACGGCACCGGTACAGGTGTTTTATAATGATAATAGTTGCGGGACCCTTTTTTCCATTGTTTTACCAGCTCGCCTATGCTGACGGCGGTCTGGTGATCATCAACGGATACCACGGCTTCAAAGTGCACAAAACCTGCATCCTTTTTCCGGGGAGATGATAAGGCCGGCAGCCAGTCGGTGGTATCCAGGCCATATTTTTTACGCTCCCGTTTTTCTTCGATCTCATTACTGTTATTGTACCCTGGCACCGGAAAATACCGGCTGATGCGGATAAAGCTCCCGTTCCGGACAATTGTATTGAATCCCGCTGCTGGTTTAAAAGGCGAGCCCTCATATTCAAAAGCGAATTGCAGGCTCATACTGTCGTCTGGCATTAACGGGCGCACAAGCTTAAATACATAATAACCGTATAAGGAATCTGCTGTGATAAGTTCTCCATTGTCCAGCTGCCACCGGCGCCAGCTCATTTCCTTGTCGCCATACATATAGAGCGTGTCGATGGGAGCTTTTGTCTGATTCACCATCCGGTAATTTCCCCGGACCCTGTAACCGGCTTTCTCGGGATAAAGATCGATCTCCGCGGAAACATCGGTGATCAAAGGCTGGGGTCTGTTTGCAATAAATGCATATTTCTTTTCGTAGGAGATTTTCCAGTCTGTAAGGGACTGCCTGCTAAATGACGGCGTGTTGATGAAAATAAGGGTGCCTGCGTAAAAAGCGGTAATGGTAAGCATTCCGTATATACCAGCCTTCCATAACCACGGTCTCTGGCCGGTGGTAGCGGTTCCCTGCCTGAAAGCAGCCGTAATCATAAAAAGTAGCAGCGTAACGGAAGACCCGTATACCATTTTAACGTGAAAGGCAGAAAGACCGTTACCAAAACCATTCATTTCGCTGTAGGCGCCCTGGAACGTATTGGCAAAGCGCAGCAGCGGATGCCTGATGCCAAACAGGTTACCCATACTGGTGTTCGTCAGCAGCACTACCATACCTGCAACTATGATACCGGCATATTTATTCCTGAGCAGCGCTTGTATACAAATGATCAGTCCGGCATTCAGGAACAGGGGCAGTCCGATAAGGTAAAAAAGCGATCCATACAGTGCCCAGTCAACAGGAGCATTACTTTTTATGAACTGTATCAACACTCCCATACCCATACCTGCCAGTAACAGCAGGAGGATTACAGGCAACAGCGACAGCCATTTCGAAACGAGCAGTACAACCGGGGGAACGGCGGTCGTATTTTCCAATGCATCAAAACGGGTATTGCGGCTACGCCAGAAAAGCTCATTCCCATAGAACACCAGCACCATCAGGGCTACCAGCGGCAGTTCCGAAAGAATGCCTTTTATGAGGACCGCGGTAGTGGCCAGGTGCTCCGGTATGCGGCTATTGCCATTGATATCACTAAATGTTTCAATGCTCATAAAACCCACCCAACCGGCAAGGATCAGCCAGATGGGAATGCTTTTGATAATGTTGTTCCACCCGATGGATACCAGGCTGCACACGCATTGCAGATAATAACGCCAGGAAGCAGTATGGGTAGCTACGGGATGGTAGCTTGCATGGGAAACAGCGGGCGACCGGCGTTGTCGTCGGTTTCCGGCCTCCTGCTGCGGTTGCAGTACGAATTTTTTATAAGCCACCAAAAGGAGCAGGCCCGATATCGCAAGGTAAAGCAGCCGGTTGATCAGCAGGCTGCCATTCAGTTGCAACAGCTCGATATTGCGCTGAAGCGCACTCCAGTAGCGGGTTTGCTCCAGGAAGGCTGATATGCCGAACGGATCTGCCAATGCCGCCATACGCATGGCGGAAGCCGGCATGGGGGTACTGTTGGCAATAATGGGCGAGTTGGCATAAAAGGAGATGCCCCAATAGAGAAAATAGATCAGTATACCGGAGGCATACACCAGCATCTTGTTCCTGGCAAATAACCCGATGCTTGCCGCCACTGCAGTACAAAAAAGGATATTAGGGAGCAACAGAATAAAAAAGGGATGAAGATAACGCAGGGGATATATCGCATCAACATCGCCGGAATGCCGCCCGGTTAATAGATGCCCCATCATCATACCGGTTATTAAAAGCATGTAACAAATGATGTTTACCAGGAAAATAATGCCGAACCGGCTCCATACATACGGGCCTTTGCGGACCGGTGTGGCGTAAAGAATGGTTTCAAAACGACTGTCTTTTTCGCGGAACAGAGTCTGTGCGGCCAGTATCGTGGTGGAAAAGATGCACAATAAGGACAGGATCCCTATAATATAGTTCAATACATAAGTGCCGTTTTTAAAGGTATTGGGAAACGGGAAGCGTGCTACGGTGCCGGCAAGCAACCCCAGCAATACAAAAAAGAGCAGCAGCACATAAAACGATCGTTTCCTGCTGATGAGCAGCCATTCAAATCGGATTAACCGCAGGAACATAATTCAGGATTGAGTTGAGTAAAGTAAACGTCTTCCAGGTCAGCTTGTTTGGGCATAAACCCGTCTCCGGGATCGTGTTCCGCGTAAATATTGATGTGCAGCTTTCCTGCCATAAAATGCGACGAAATAGCCCGGTACGACTGTTGCAGGAGCGCCTCTTTGAGGATCCGCTTTGACCATATTTTACCATTGAGCACGCTTATAAAATCGTCAGGACGGCCTGTTGCAACCAGACTGCCATTGTTAATGATGGCCATTTTTGTGCAGAGATTGCGCACGTCTTCTACCAGGTGGGTGGAGAGGATCACGATCACCTGTTCCCCGATCTCGCTAAGCAGGTTATTAAAGCGGTTGCGTTCTTCCGGATCCAGCCCTGCGGTAGGTTCATCCACAATGATCAGTTGCGGGTTGCCCAGCAGGGCCTGCGCAATGCCAAAACGCTGCCGCATTCCCCCGGAGAAGCTGCTTACCGCTTTGTCTTTATGCGTATAAAGATTGGTTCGTTGCAGCAATGCACCGATCTGTTCTTTGCGTTCCGCTTTGTGCGTTATACCTTTCAGGGTCGCCAGATGATCCAGCAATTTGAAGGCAGACAACCGGGGGTATACACCAAAGTCCTGGGGCAGGTAACCCAGTTGTTTTTTGATGAGCACGGAACCCGGTGCAACGGTGCTGCCGTTAAAAAGGATACGGCCGGAGTCCGGTGACTGCAATCCGGCAATGGTACGCATCAGCGAAGATTTTCCTGCACCGTTGGGCCCCAGCAGGCCAAACATTCCGTTGGAGAGTTTCAGGGAAATATCGTTAAGGGCCTTTACCCCGCCGGGATAGGTTTTACTAAGCTGTTCAATAGTAAGACAGTTCATATGATCAGGTTTTAAAAGACAATAAAATCCCTCGCAGCCTTACGGCCGCATTTTTTTTATCCAGTGCTGCTATGATGGATTTAGCTTTCTTCTTCTATATATTCCAGTATATCCCCAGGCTGGCATTTCAGTGCTTTACAGATGGCCTCCAGCGAGTCGAAGCGAATGCCCTTGGCCTTGCCTGTTTTTAATATGGATAAATTGGCTGGTGTAACGTTTAAAATTTCGGCCAATTCCTTTGATTGCATCTTACGTTTTGCAAGCATTACATCAAGGTTTATGATAATTGGCATGGTCTAAAAAATTAAGTCTTGTTCGTTTTGCAATTGTACACCCCGGCTGAAGATAACGGCCATAAAATAAGCAAAGATGCCCAATACCCAATGCAGTACGGCAAGAATGACAATAATGGCCACTTCGTAATTATCGGCCAGATGCCGTACCAGGAAAGGGATCGGAGCCAGGAAATTGAGCAGGTAAAACACTTTCAGCCGTCGCACACCTTTTGTGGTAAAAAATTTCTGTTCCCGGAATGTTTTAAAAATATTGCCAAGCATCCAGAAAAAAACGCCATATAAACCGATAAAGGCAAACATTTCGAAAATATAGATAAACCGGTATTCATCACCCCTTAAAAAAGCTATGGCCGTAAACGGATAGTGCAACTCAAAATGCTGCCCGCCATCTACCGGATGCACCAGCTGATGCGGGAACAGGAAGCAAATAATAATATACAAAGCAGTGGCCAGATAAGGAATGGCCAGCAGTCTTGATAAGTATAGCAGGCCCGTGGCAAGGATACGAACTTTTTGCATTGACTAATTATTTCTGTAAAGATATAATTAATTATCGCAAAACAATAATTAGTTTCTATTTTATTTAATTTTTTACCTTACACCTGTTAAAACCGGCCGGATCCCGGAGCCGGCGCCCTCTTTTTAGCAACTTACCGGCGACGGCATTCCATTCGCCGCCGGGGTACCGCTTTTTCTGTGTAGTTTTTGTATTTTAGCTTAGATTTATTGAATATGGATACAAAGCCTGGCAAGAGTAGCTTCGGAATCCTCCGGAATATTAAAAGACTGATTTTTGAAGATGAGCACCCCGGAACTCCGGAACCCGCTCCCACGCCACCGGCCGCACCCGAAAAAACACCGGAGTCTGCGGCGGTAACCCCCGTTCCCGTTTATACAAAACCGGTTACTGCATCGTCGGTCCCTGGTTCCGATCTTAAGGAAATGAAGGGAAAGGTGCTGGACCTGCTTGAAAAATTAAATGAAGAAGGGTTGGATTTTTTCGAGGTCTGGAATGCGGCTGCAGCTATGGGAGCGATAGATGCCGTTTCGATCAAGGCCGCATTTACTTCGCTGAAATATGTGGACAAATCACTCACCAAAGAGAAACTGTTAAGCAGTGCACGGAACTATGCTGTGAAAATACAGGAGGTTATTGACCAGGATGTGACGCAAAAACAATATCAGAAACAAACGGTTCAGAATAGCCTGGTGAGCGAAAAACAGCTGCTTGAAAAAGAAATGGGCGGGTTGGAAGCAAAGATCAGGGAATTGCAGACCCAATTATCCTCAAAACAACAGTCCTACAAAAAACTGGATGGAAAATATGAAGATCAGTTGCAGGATATCGATCAGAAAATATCCGTTGGTAGGGCCGCCGTGCATGAAGTGGTCAATGATATTCAAAAAGCGATCGCGATTATTGAACAGAACATAAACTAAAATTGACATATGGCAGAAAAAGCACAGGTAATAAACATCCCGGCAGAGATCAAAAGTCAGCTGCCTATTTTTCAGGTGCTGGGCGATAAATTACCGGCCCAGGTAATGACACCCGAAGGAAAGAAGACGATCTCCTCCATTTTTTTCTGGGCACTGGTGATCGGCGGTGCGTTTGCATTTTTCAAGTACCTGCCGGTATTGCTGGACTATGCGCAGAAAAGCGTATTGCTGGTGATCTTTGGTATCCTGCTGATCACCCTGTTGTTGCTGGCACCAAAGATCGTTTCCCTGTTGCACCGGCTGGGAACCGTATTGCTGTTTAAGGGGGAGAAGGAAATTATACGGAAGAACCCGATCGAAACGCTTCAATTGCTGGAGCGTGATGCAAAAGACACACTGAAAAGGGTAAAGAACAAAATTGCCAATGTGGATGGTGTGCGCATCGACATGATCGCCAGCGGTGAGAATGCGCAAAAAACGGCGGAAGAAAAGTATCAGTATGCAAGACGTTTTACTGCAGAAGCCGCTGACCTTGAAGAGAAAGCAAAACAGGCAGCGGCCGGCGGCAGCAACGAAAAAGCCAACGCGTTGAACCGGGATGCGAAAGAAACCCGGACCAAAGCGTTCCTGCTGGGTAAAGAGGGCGAGTCCGAGGAGCAAAATGCCCGCAGCTATGCCCAATATGCCAACCAGTTCAGCAAAGTGCTGGAAGTGTTAAAGGACAACGAGAGTGCCGCCCGGATCTACGTCAGCACGTTGAACAGCAGTATCTCCATCATAGCAAAGAAGCTGGAAGCTACCCAGAAAATGAAAAGTGCCACCGAAGGACTTGCGGATGTGTTTAACATTAAAGACGGATGGGCCTTCCAGGAAGCTATGAACGCGGCTACGGGAGCCATTAGCCAGAACATTGCTTCCATCCGGTCCAACCTGGATTTCCTGGATCAGAACAACAACATTACCGTAGGCGGAACGCCTTCCCAAAGCGAGCTGGAAGCGTTTATCAAAAAAGTAGATGAACGCAATCTGAAAGTGCTGAACGTGACGGAAATGGCCGATGCCGGTTACGAGCTGAAGTCCGAAGAAAAGGTGGACAGAGGCTTTTCGCTGCTGGATTAATCAAACAACAAAACACAGACACATACTATGGAACAAAGATCAACCTGGTCGCGTTTGCGCTGGCCTATTAAAGCGTTTATTATTGCCATTCCCATTTTCCTGATCGGCTATTGGGGGTATAAAAGCGGGGTATTTAACAGCCACGATGACGCAGCGGCCCAAACAACTGCCACTACAGCCGGGGAAGGCGGTGAGGATGTTCGTCCCTCGGAATCAACAACGTCTTCTGCCTCCGGGCGAACGTTTAACTATGAGCCGGAAAAGCCAGTGAATGGCGAACTGAAGGGTGTGGTAGAGGTAGGAGCTTCCGGCTTTAATTCTTTCATCATAAATATGGATGCTGAAAAACGCTGGGAGATCGTATCGAAAGATTTTGGCCAGTCCTTTGCCTATGAAGGAATGGCTACCACGGAAGACATCCGCGCCGGTCTGAAAAAATACATCGGTGATATGTTTGATAAGGGAGTACGCTCAAAAAATGTACATTTTGTGATCAGCTCCGGGGCGCAGAAAGAGCCCAAAACGAAGATTATTGCCTCCGAGTTAAAAAAGATGGGCTATGTGGTCAATCTGGTAACGCCGGATCAGGAAGGTAAGCTGGCGCTGAAGTCGGTATTGCCCAGGGCCTACAATGATAATGCTTTTGTGGCGGATATTGGTTCCGGCAATACCAAGATCTCCTGGGTGGGCACCGGCGGGGCTGTACAGGCGCTGGAAACACCGGGGGCCAAGTATTATGAGAAGGGGTTAAAAGATGATGCGATATATAACGAGGTGAAAACCGAGGCTGCAAAGATTCCTTCTGATAAACGGGAAGTATGTTTTATCCTGGGCGGTGTTCCCTTTGAGCTGGCAAAAGAGATCCGGAAGGGGGAAGAGCGGTACACAGTGCTGAATGATCCGGAATCTTATCGTCCTGATAAGGCAAAAACAAAAAGCGGCGTGAACATTTACAAAGCGATCAGGGACGCGACCAATTGCGATACGTTTGTATTTGACTGGGATGCAAACTTTACCATTGGTTTCTTGCTGTCATTGAAATAGAATATCACAGGATGGAAGAGAGGCCTGGTTACAGCTGTAATCGGGCCTCTCTTCTGTATTATTATCGGGCAACCAAACGGAAAAATATATAAGGGACTGTTCAATGTGCGGTCTTCATCCGGGCATGGGAAGCGGCCGTTTTAGCGGCCATAAAAAACCTTACATTAAATGATTTTGTGAATACGCCCTGCGTGCCGCCATTGGCCAGGAAAAGCAGCTATCAAAATAGATAAGGCCCGGCTATAATCGCAGCCAGGCCTTATCTTATCTTTCTGGCACCTATAGATCTTAAAATTTATAGGCAAACGTTGCGGACCGGCTGCCCATGTCCAAAGACATCCGCTTTGAATATTTTTTCAGCCGGTTATTGCCAATGGCCCACATGGTAATGCCGCCGCCCAGGGCGGTAATGCCGCCGGCAATGCCCATTACTCCCGCCACAATTTTTGCTTCGCCGGGGGTGTCAGTAGTATAATAGTCATACCCGTTGTTGCTTTGATCTTCTCCGGCAGCGATCAGCGCTATACCTCCGGCGATGCAGGCAATGCCTCCGCTGGTTAAAATAATGCCGGACCTTCTTAGCTTTTGCCAGCGCTCAGCGTTTTTTTCTGCCCGGAAATAAACGGGACTTTGAACCTGGAAGCTTGTTTTCAACTGCGGATCTTTTAAGAGGAGCGGAGATGAAGGAATTGCTGTTTTTGCAAGGTCATTTTGTGCCCCGGCGGTAATGGTAACACCCATTGCCATAAGCAGTAGTAGCTTTTTCATGTTGACTGTGTTTTGTGTTAAGATAAGTTTGAGAAACAGTTTAAGTTTTTGACCGGCAGCTGAACGAAGATACCCATTCGAACACCAGCAACCATTAAGGGGTTAAGAAGCCTTAAGAAACACAAGCGACTGAACAGGTCTTAATGGTTGAAAAAATTTATATTTAAACAGCTTCTGACGAAAATAGTTGTTTTTTAAAAAAGAGGCGCTCAAAGATTCTGTTAAATAAAAAAGACCGGGAGACCGGCCTTTTTTAAAAAAAGATCTGACCTGAGCATCAGGCCATCAATTTATAAAAAGCGCTTCTTTTTGAAATTGCTGTTCCCGTTCCCGTTGCGGCGGTTGTTATTGTTGTTTCCGTTGCCACCGTTTCCGTTCCGTTGCTGGAACTTGTTGCGTTTATTGTTAAAATTGCTGCGTTCCCTGTCGCGGTTGTTCTCCGGGCGGAATACTTTTACACTGGGCGTATTGGTAAAGGTGAGCTGACCGTTCGTGATATCGCTCAGTTCACTTTGGATGGCATCATCGTGCACTATTTCCTTGTGCCAGTTGCTATACGCCAGTTTCATGTAATAGGCAATGCTATTGGCAAAGCCCTGCCTTTTATCAGGGTCTGTTTCCGCCAGCGCCTTTTCGATCAGCCCTTCGAGGTTGGATCCCAGGTGCGCCAGCTTGGAGCTGCGGGTAGGGTAAGGGATGGGATCAGGCTTGGCCCTCAGCTCTTCCGGGGTAGGTTTCGGATAGGGGGCATCCACTTCCAGCCGAAAATCGGAGATCTGGAAAAGATGGTCCCACAATTTATGTTTGTAATCTTCTACGTTCTTCAAAGAAGGGTTCAGGATACCCATCAGCTCAATAACAGCCTGGGCATTTTTTTCTCTTTTTTCGGTGTCTTCAATGGTCAGGATGTATTCTACCATCTTCTGCACATTACGGCCATACTCCCGTATGATCAGTTGATTCCTTGTTGTATTATATTCCATAAAAATGTTTGGGATCGCTCAAATGTATGTAAGTTCAAATATTCCGGATACGTATTATACCTTTGCAGCTGAATACAAAGATAAACAAATTCAGTTTATTTGAACAGAAATTTCATCTAATCCAGGATACCGTCGTGCCAGTAGCAGTTTATAGCCGGAATTTAAAAAATGATCATTTTTTTGATCCGAACAATATTTTGATAATTAACGCTTTGCAGCAGTATTTGCCCCAGCAGCTCCTGGTCTTTTCTCCGGAAAAGACAGCAGGGTTCCCGGAAGTGTATCCTGGTATCCGGGTAGTTGCCCTTTCGGAAAAAAAAGCCGGTTTCTGGCGCCGGCTGCTGGTTAAAAAGCGGATCCTTCCCCGGCTGCTAAAGAAAAGCAGGACCCGGGCCCTGCTGTTGCTGGATGCAAAGGATGTGCTCCGGACGCGGGTTCCGCAGTTCCTGCTGATGAAGGACACAGCGATACATGCACAAACAGATTTTCCAGCCCTGCAAAAATTAGCAGGCATCGTGGTCAGTTCCGGCGCTCTTAGGGATGCGATGGTAAAAAGAAGCGGCCTGGCTCCGGACAGGATCATCGTGGTAGAAGGGCTGCTGACGCCGGGGATAAAGCCGCTGGAAGCTGCCGGGCAGTTTGCATTTAAAGACCGGGTAACGGAAGGCCGGGAATTCTTTATCTGCGCCGATGTGCATTGGAGCGGGGAACAGTTGCGAACGCTCCTCAAAGCTTTTTCCCGGTTTAAAAAGATGCAGCAATCCGGTTGGAAGCTGGTCATCACTCAAAGAGGGCATCATCCCGGATCTGCTTTCGGTGCGGTCTTTAACGCCCTGGACACCTACAAATACCGGGAGGATGTGGTCCTTTTTGAAAGCTCCGGGGCGGCGGGTTATACAGCAGCGCTTGGTGCGGCCTATGCCGCCGTTACCTTCCAGCAAGATGAAGGGTTTCCTGCAGTGGCCTGCGAAGCGCTCGTCAGCGATGTTCCTGTTATTGCTCCTGTATCGCAAAGAGAACGGCTCGGTACCGGTGTTTTTTTATTTGACGCAGCAGATGAAGCCTCGCTTGGCAGTCAGCTGATGGAGCTGTATAAAAATGAAGCGCTGCGCCGGCAATTTTTGCAGCAGCGCTCCGGAAACCCCGTAAAGCTGGTGCCCGGGGCCGGATTGGAGCTTCTGAAAAAACGCCTGTTGCAGGCCTGAAGCCGAATGCTTACATTTGCGGTTTCTAACAGATCACAAACATGAAATCTACGATCACAATAAATGTTGAACTGGACGAAGATAAAATTCCGTCTGAAATAAGCTGGAACGCCACCGCCAGTACGGCCGAAAAAGAAAAAAGGGCCAAGGCCATCATGTTGTCCTTATGGGATGGAGCAGAAAAGGCTGCATTGCGGATCGATCTGTGGACCAAAGAAATGATGGTTGATGAAATGGCGGATTTCTTTTACCAGTCGCTGATGACCATGGCCGATACGTATGGCCGCGCCACCCAGTATCACGATCAGGTAAAAGAAATGAAAGATTTTGCGCAGGAGTTTTATAAAAGATTCCAGGAAAAACAATTGGAGCAACAGAAAGCAACGTAACGCTGAGCACTGAATGCTGATAGCTGAAATCTCAAATCCGAAATCTCAAATCTCAATAACATGTCATTAGAACAAACCATTAATGAAGATATAAAAAAAGCCATGCTGGCGAAGGAAGAAGTGGCATTGCGCAGCTTAAGAGCCGTAAAAGCAGCCATATTGCTGGCTAAAACGGCGGAAGGAGCCAAAGAAAGTCTGTCTGCAGATGATGAAATCAAGCTGGTACAGAAACTGGTAAAGCAGCGCCGGGACTCTTTGGAGATCTTTGAAAAACAAAACCGGCCGGACCTGGCCCAAAAGGAAAAGGAAGAAATAGAAGTGCTGGAACGCTACCTTCCGGCACAGCTCAGTCTCGATGAGCTCAAACCCCTTATCGCGGCGTTTATCGCACAAACGGGTGCCACAGGTCCCGCGGATATGGGAAAAGTGATGGGACAGGCATCAAAAGAGCTGGCCGGTAAAGCCGATGGAAAAACAATCGCAGCAGTGGTGAAAGAACTGCTGGCTAAATAAGATCACTGGATGATCATTGATCTTGTTTTTGTAATTCTTTTATGCCTGGCCGTTTTTAAAGGGTACCGAAAAGGGTTGATCGTTGGGCTTTTTTCTTGCCTGGCGCTTGTTATTGGCCTGGCCGCGGCAATGAAGCTATCCTCTGTAGTTGCCGGTAAAATTGGTACGATCGTAAAGTTGTCCGACAAATGGCTGCCGGTTGTTGCTTTTGTGGTGGTATTGCTGGGGGTGGTCCTGCTGGTAAAGTGGCTGGCGAAATTGCTTCAGTTTTCTGTAGAAAAGATCATGCTCGGATGGGTGAACCGGTTAGGAGGTATTTTGCTGTTTGCCATGCTTTATGTTGCGGTTTATGCGATCCTTCTGTTTTATCTTAATCAACTGCATTTGCTGCCGGATACCACAGTTGCGGGGTCTGCTACTTTTGGTTTCATACAGCAGTTTGGAAAACGGGTAATCGATACCATCGGCATCCTGATTCCTGCATTCCGGAACCTGTTTGAGCAACTGGAACAGTTTTTTAGTTGAAAAATTAATAATTTAACTATTGTTTTCCCGGTATTTTTTTTATAGAATTCAATACTTTTATATAAATTAACATCTTGATTCATTATTAAAATCAATATATTAGCAGCTATATTGCTATAACTAAGGAATGGAATACGAAATAAAACAGCACGATAAGTTTAGATACATTGAGGAAGGCGAGGGACAAACGCTGGTGCTGTTGCATGGTTTGTTTGGAGCTTTAAGCAATTTTAGTGATCTGATCAATTTTTTTAAAAATCACGTTAAGGTAGTAGTACCCATGCTTCCGCTGCTGGAAATGGATATCCTGAATACCAGCGTAAGCGGCCTGGCCAAATATGTGCATAAATTTATAGAGACCCGCGGATACGATAATGTACACCTGCTGGGAAATTCATTGGGGGGGCATGTAGGCCTGGTATATCTTTTGAGGAACGAGCCCAAGGTAGTGAAGTCGTTGATCCTTACCGGAAGTTCGGGGCTTTTTGAGAATGGGATGGGCGACAGTTATCCCAAAAGGGGCGACAGGGAATACATCCGGAAAAAGACTGAATACACATTCTATGACCCCGCAATGGCAACGGAAGAACTGGTGGATGAAGTGTTTGACATTACCAATAACCGGCTGAAAGTGATCAAGATCATTGCCCTGGCCAAAAGCGCCATCCGCAATAATCTGGGGGAGGAGTTGAACAGGATCACCATCCCGGCGCTTTTGATATGGGGCAGGAATGATAATATTACCCCGCCATTTGTAGCCGAAGAGTTTAAAAAACTCCTTCCCAACAGCGAGCTTCATTTTATTGACCAATGCGGCCACGCGCCCATGATGGAAGTCCCTGCTGAGTTTAATAAAATTTTGCTTAATTTTTTACAAAGACTGGGGGCGGTTGCAACAAAAGTCTCCTGAAAGTGGTCTAACCTGTAAAGGCAGGCAGCATCATGTTAGTTAAAGATTTATCATTTGAGGCATTGCCACAATTAAAATTGTCGGACCGGGTTTATCAGGTATTGAGCCTGATGCAGGAGCACCATGTAGTAGACCTTGCAGTGACCAACGAAGGCAAGCTGGCCGGACTGGTTAATGAAAACGTATTGCTGGATGTGGATGATGAACTTTCGATCGGGGAAATGCCACAACCGTTAAGCAACTACTCGGTAAAGGAAGATGAGCATTTTTTGAAAGCGTTCGCCCTGGCCAGCGCCCATCACTTATCGGTGGTGCCGGTGGTAGATAAAGAAAACAATTTTATGGGCGCCATCGAATCCGGCACCCTTGCAGAATATGTGGCGGATTTTCTGCAGCTCCAGGACCCCGGGGCACTGATAGTGCTGGAAATTGACTCGAATCAATATTCGTTTTCCGAAATAACAAAGATTGTAGAGGCGAACGATGCCCGGATCACACAATTGAATACCCGGCGTATACGGGAGCGGAGTGTACTTGAAGTTACGATTCGTATTAATAAACTGGAGGTCTCGGATATTGTGAGTAGTTTCCAACGGTATGATTATCTTGTTAAGTATTATTTTGGGGAAGAATTATACACAAACGAACTAAAGGAGAATTACGAGAACCTGATGAACTACCTGAATATATAGCACCCGTAATTATCTTTTGATGTGAAAATGTTGTCCCTGAAAAATAGTTTTCTCCCACTTATCCTTATCTTATCAGGGTGTTACTCCGCTATATTTGCGCAGGTCGATACGACTGCTGCGGGCGCAAAAGATATCAATAAGGCTTCCCCCGTTACAGAAAACGACCCGAAAATTGACAGCCTGCCGCATTCCATGGATCAGGCATTCATCATCCGGAATATTGTATTTGAGGGGAATCGGAAAACCCAGGATACCATCCTGCTGAGAGAACTGCCCTTTAAAAAAGGGGATTCCATCCTGCTGAAAAATGTGCCGGAACTCTTTGAACTGGCAAAAACACGGATCCTGAACCTGAACCTGTTCCAGAAAGGAAATGTATCGGTATTGCTGTTTGACCCGCCTTATGTAGACATCAGAATCAGGGTAACGGAGAAATTGTACCTGCTGCCGTTTCCCTATTTTAAACCGGTAGACCGGAACCTGAACCAATGGCTGTTTGAAAAGGGAGCCAGTACTGCGAGGGTCGATTATGGTGTGAAACTGCTGTGGGACAATGTAACAGGTAGTAATGATAAGCTGCGTTTTTATTTTATAACGGGTTATACCAGGCAGCTGAGCTTTGGTTACCAGCGGCCTTATATCGACAAAAAGTTAAAATGGGGGATCAATGTTCAGGTAGCTCTGGGAAAAAACCATGAAGTGCTGTATAATACCGTCAACGACAAACAGCAGTTTATAAAGGACTCCGGTTTTTTGAGAAACTTTTTCGACAGTAAGCTCGAGTTCTCTTACCGGAAAAAGATCTATACGACACATTACTTTGGCCTGGGCTTTCATTCCCTCCGGCTGGGCGATACGGTATTCAGTCTGAATCCCAATGTGATCAATCACAGCGGCAGGCAGATAAAATACGGAGAACTGTACTACCGGATGCGTTATGAGAATGTAGACTATACGCCTTACCCTACCCAGGGTCATGCGGCGGAGATCTTCGTATCCAAACAGGGATTTAATAACTCCATGAACCTTTGGCAGCTAACCGCAAAAAGCGTAGGCTACTGGCGGCTGGGCAGGCTTTCCTATTATAGCCTGGGCGCCAGCGGTACGATAAAAGTTCCGTTTAAACAACCTTATTACAACCAGCAGTTGCTGGGGTATGGCGACATGTTCCTGCGGGGGTACGAATACTATGTGATCGACGGGGTAGCCGGCGGTTTCGTGAATGCCTCCCTGGCCACAAGGCTCACCAATTTTAGCTTTTCCCTCCCTTTTCTAAGACGGCAGTTTCCCGAAGCCGTGCCGCTCAAAATTTACAGCAAAATATTCGGTAATGCGGGCTATGTGTACAATCCGCATCCCGGGCCGGGTAACAGGTTACCTAACAGGCTCCTGTTTGGCGGTGGTATCGGGTTTGATATTTTTACGATTAACAACGTTACTTTAAAAGTAGAGTTCTCTTACAACCATTTAGGCGAAAACGGTATATATTTACAGAAGAAGGAGGATGTTTTTTAGAATGACAATAGCCGTTTACAGCCGGGGTATTGACCAGTTGCAGCTGGAAGATGTAAGAACATTTTTTCAGGAACTGGACGCCTATGGTCTCAGCTATACCGTGTTCCGTCCTTTTTTTGAGGAAATACAGGCAGACATGGGGCTGGATGCGCAGACCCGGGTTTTTGAAAAGACAGCAGACCTCTCTATGGATGTGGAATGCATTGTAAGCCTGGGCGGCGATGGTACCTTGCTGGACACCGTAGCGCTGATCATGGACAAGCCCATTGCCATTATGGGCATTAATTTTGGCAGACTGGGGTTCCTCTCCAGCATTGGCCGCGATAACCTGAGACTGGCCATAAAATCGCTGGCCTTAAGAACGTATGTGACCGAGCAGCGTACGTTGGTACATTTGGATGCAGATATGCCCCTGTTTGGAGAGAAACCCTTTGGGCTGAATGAATTTGCCATACACAAAAGAGATACCGCTTCCATGCTGAAGATCCATACCTATATCAACGGCGAATTTCTGAATGTGTACTGGGCCGATGGCCTGGTGGTGGCAACACCCACCGGCTCCACAGGATATTCCCTGAGCTGCGGCGGCCCCATCGTTTTTCCGGACTCGGGTAATTTCGTCATTACGCCCGTAGCTCCGCATCACCTCAATATGCGCTCGCTCGTAGTGAACGACAACAGCATCATTTCATTCGATATAGAGAGCCGGTCAGAAGACATCATCTGCGCATTGGATTCGAGGAAAGAGATCGTTACCAGGAATGTATCGCTTGCCGTAAAGAAAGAGTCCTTCACGATATCCCTGGTGCGCCTGAGCGAGAATAATTTCCTGCAAACATTGCAGACCAAGCTGATCTGGGGCCTCGACAGGAGGAATTAATCCGCTACCGGCGTATCAAAGATGACCCTGGCCTCCGCATCCTTATATTGATCGATCAACGCCGCCAGCTGGCTCTTAAGATCCGCCACAATTTTAACAGATGCGGGGTCGTCATAAATGTTTTTTAGCTCATGCGGATCTTTTTGAAGATCGAACAGCTCCCATGCAGCCACTTTTTTGTAGAAGCGGATCAGCTTATACCGCTTTGTTTTAATCCCGAAATGAGGGGAAACGGAATGTTCGCCGTTTTCGTAATAGTGATAATACATGGCCTTTCGCGGTGTGTAGGCCTGCTTTTTCAAAAGCGGCAGAAAGGACAGGCCCTGCATGGTTTCCGGCACATTTCCCTTACCGGCCTGTATCAGTGTAGGCGCCATATCCAGGTTCATGATGAAATCGGTGATCTTTGTGCCGGGTTTGATCACGCCCGGATAGCGCATGACCATGGGGGTCCGGAAGGATTCTTCATACATGAACCGCTTGTCGAACCAGCCGTGCTCGCCCATATAAAAACCCTGGTCCGACATATAAATAACAATCGTATTTTTGGCCAGATCATGTTTGTCCAGGTATTGCAGCAGCGCATTGATGTTCCGGTCCAGTGATTTTGCGGTGGACAGGTAGTCTTTCATATAGCGCTGGAACTTCCACTCGGTCAGCGCTTTCCCCGATAATTTCTTTGCCACGAATTCCTGTTTGATCCCATCGTAATAGGCATCCCATTTTTTTCGCTGTTCCGGCGTCATCCGGCTGATGGCGCGCATTTTATTTTCAGCTTCCCGGGAGGGGAACACTTTCAGATCCTGGGCCAGGCGCAGGGTTTTTTCAATGGTCATATCCTGCACCTGTGCTGCTTTGCGGGTGTCGTAGTTATCATAAAAAGTAGCCGGTAGGGGAAAGGTCCGCCGGTCAAAAGCCCCCAGGTCCTGCAGGTCCGGCATCCATACCCGGTGGGTTGCCTTATGGCCTACAACCAGGCAAAAAGGTTTATTGGGGTCCCGGTCGTTCAGCCACTGTTCAGACAGCTGTGTAATAACGTTGGATACATAACCCTCATACCGTTTGCGGGTGCCCCCCGATGAGATGAAATCCGGATTGTAGTATTCACCCTGTCCGGGGAGTATTTCATAATAGTTGAATCCTTGTGGGGTGTTGTTCCCAAGATGCATTTTGCCCACCCAGGCTGTTTGGTAACCGGCCGCCTGCAGCTGCTTTACAAAGAGATCCTGGTTGAAATTGAAGTTGGATTGCATATTGTCCCTGAACCCGTTCAGATGGCTGTACCTGCCGGAAAGAATGGTTGCCCGGCTGGGGCCACAGAGCGAATTGGTTGCGTAGGCATTGGTAAACAATGCACCTTCCCGGGCAAGCCGGTCAATACCCGGCGTTTGGGTCAGTTTGCTTCCGTATGCGCTGATCGTTTGATAGGCATGGTCGTCCGAAATGATGAACAGGATATTGGGTTGCCGGCTGGTTTGTGCGCCGCAGCACAGATGGACAATGGTAAAGACAATCGCTGGGAGAAAATGTTTCATCGGCTAAAGATAAAAAAAGCACCGGAAATATTCCCGGTGCTTCCGTGAATTTGTTCTTGTGACAACTAAGAACCAGACTCGGAGCTTTCCTCTTTATCCCCGTTGTCCTTATCTTTTTTCTTTTTCTTTTTAAAAGGATTGGGCGGTTTGGGCGGATGGGGCGGACGCCGGTCTTCCCGCTCTATTGTTGCCTCTTTTGTATTGTCCTTCGATCCCTCGGATGCGGTTTCTTTTTTACCCTCCTTTTCTTCCTTGTTCTTAACATGGCGCTCATGTTCCCCTTTCCAGAAATCACGCTGGTCATTTCCTACTTTTTTCCAGAACTCCTTCTGGCGTTCGTGGCGTTCCTCCGTGGTTTCTTTCTTATCGGCCTTTGCTTTTTTGGAACCGGATCTTTCTGTTTTTGTGTCGTCCTTTGTATCATCCGTTTTTTTGGAATCCTGCGCGTAGGAGGCGGTCAGCATTCCAAAACCAAGCAGTAAAAGAAAAATTGTTTTTTTCATATATCTGTTTCATTTTAAAATAGTAAATACGCAAACCCGTTGTCAAATTTATTGAGAAACCGGCAATCCTGCTATACCTGATTCCGGGTATATTTACGGGTGTGGCGGAAGCGGGGGCCGTGGTGGCAATGGAGGCAATGGAGGCCGGGGCGGGTGTTGCGGACGCCGGTGCCGCACGGGGCGATACTGGGCGTGCTTCTTTTTATCATATTTTTTATGATGCTGCTTTTTGGATTTGTAGTGATGGGGCGCGTGCGGCCTGGGCGGATGCGGTGGCCTGGGCGGGCGCGGCTGGGCATATGAGGTGAAGATCGCACATACAACAATCAGTATTAACAGAAATATTTTTTTCATATTTTATGGATTTACAGATACATCCGGTACATTCAAAATCGATGCCATTAGTCTTCAAATAATGGCGGCTGCCCCGGTAAAATGTTAAAACTTTTCCGGTGGTGCCTGCAGATCCCCAGTGCTTCTATTGCCTGCCGGTGTGCAGGGGTACCATATCCTTTGTTTGAGATCCAGTTATAATGAGGAAATTCTTCGTGGATCCGTTGCATATAGGCATCCCGGTAGGTTTTGGCCAGGATGCTTGCCGCGGCTATATGTGCATATTTTCCATCGCCTTTAACAATGCAGGCGTAGGGTACCCGGCGGTACGGTACAAAATAATTACCGTCAACGGCAATGAACGCAGCCCCGGGATTCAGGGCATCCAGCGCCAGGTGCATGGCTTTTTGAGCGGCTTTCAGGATATTGGTGGCATCGATCTCCTCCACGCCCACCTGGGCCACCGCATAGGCAACGGCGTTTTCTTCAATGTGATACCGCAGCTCTGTACGGATCTCCGGTTTCAGCAGTTTGCTGTCGTTCAGCAGGGGATGATAAAAGTTTTCAGGAAGGATAACAGCGGCCGCAAATACGGGTCCTGCATAACAGCCCCGGCCCGCTTCATCGCAGCCGGCTTCCAAAAGGTCCTGCTGGTGGGTCAGCAGCAGGCGGGGAAGGCTATCCTGCTCTTTTTGTATCATTGTACCAGCAGTTTAAAGCTGTTCTTTTCAATTTCTATGCTTAATTTCTTTTCGGTATTTACCGGCTCGCCATCGATATGCATGGGCGCCTCACTCCAGTTGCTGATGCGGATGGTTTCCGTTTGAAAGTAAATGATCCCCCGTTTTTTCCGGACCTCTTCTACGGTCCGTACCTTGTTCATGCCGCCCACCTGTATCAGCGTGTTGTAAAGCATGGCCATTTTTGATTGTTCGGTAACGATCACCACATCCAGCAGGCCGTCATTCAGACTGGCCTTGGGCGCAATGGTAAAATGATTGCCAAACTGGTTGCTGTTGGCGATGCTGATAAAGTACGCCTCGGTTTCAAACCTTTTTTCCGCCAGTTTTATTTTGAAGGAATACGGCCGGGCGCCAAAAAAATTTTTGAAAACCTGGTTCACGTAAGTCATCAATCCCCGTTGTGGCTGGTTGGCAAAATCGTGTGCCACCTTTGCATCAAAACCCAGCCCACAGAGCATACAGGCAAACTTACCGTTTACCCGAAAGCCATCAACCGGAATGCTTTTATTTTTAAAGATGATCGTCAGCGCTTTTTGCGGGGTCTTGGGGATCCCCGCTCCAAATGCCAGGCCGTTTCCGGAGCCGGACGGAATGATCCCGAATTGCACCGGCAGATGCTTCAGACTGTCTACCACCTGGTTTACGGTTCCATCGCCGCCAATGATCACAATATCTGTGTACTGCTCATCCGTAATGGTATCGTACAGGAAAGAATAATCGCCATTGGCGACCGAAGGGAAAAACGAGAAGGGAATCCCGGCCCGCAATGTTTCCTTTGCAACGACGCTGGAAACCTTGTCCTTCGATTTAGTGCCCGATATCGGATTAACGATGTAACCTATTTTTCTTTTCATGCGGTGATCTACCATTTTAACAAGGCGCTTCCCCAGGTAAATCCGCTGCCAAAGGCTGCCAGACATACCAGGTCCTTTTCTTTAACCCGGCCTTTTTCCCAGGCTTCGCACAAAGCTAAGGGAACGGACGCGGCTGTGGTATTTCCATATTTTTGTATATTGTTAAAAACCTGGTCGTCGCGTAGCTTCAGCGTTTGCTGTACAAACTGGGAAATACGCAGGTTGGCCTGGTGCGGGATCAGTAACTGCAGGTCTTCCGGTTTGTGCTCATTGGCGTTAAGGGCTTCCATAATGACCTCCGGCAATTTTACCACGGCCTTTTTGAACACGGCCTGTCCGTCCATATAAGGATAAAAGTCTTCCTTATTTAAAAGATCCGGGGTAATGAAAACGCCGCCGTATTTTTTTTCAGGCACGGGCGGCCGCCATTCTGGGCGATGCACGCCGCAGTGGAAACCAGGGTTGGGCATGCTCAACACCTCGGCAGCCGAGCCGTCGCTATGCAGATGTGTGCTTAAAATTCCCCTGCCGGTATCTTTGGAGGGCTGCAATATTACCGCTCCCGCTCCGTCCCCAAAAATAACCGATACATTCCGCCCCCGGGTAGAAAAATCCATGGCATAGGAGTGTACTTCTGCCCCGATCAGCAGGATATTCCGGTACATACCTGTTTTAATGAACTGGTCGGCTACGCTCAATCCATATAAAAAGCCGCTGCATTGGTTGCGTACATCCAATGCGCCTACGTCCTTTAACCCCAGCAGGCGCTGCACCAGCACTCCGCAGCCGGGGAAGAAGTAGTCCGGGCTAAGCGTGGCAAAGATCACAAAGTCGATGTCATCAACGGCAATGCCCGCCCGTTCAACAGCGATCTTGGCCGCTGCCGCCCCGATCGTTGCGGTCGTTTGCTCAAAACGGCGTGCATAACGCCGCTCTTTGATACCGGTACGCTCCTGTATCCATTGGTCGCTGGTGTCCATAAACTGAACGAGCTCTGCGTTGGTCACCACATTATCAGGCACATAGCTACCAATACCGGCAATAATGGTCCGATTCATAAAACAAATGCTTGTAAGCAGCAAGATAAAATATTTAAGCCGAATACGGATTGACAACAACTGTTCCGGTGGCAAATAATTTAAGAAGGGGATTATTTTTTAGTTATTTCCCATACTAAATCTGTTAAAAATTTGGGCTGCGCTCCACAATTACCGTACCTTTGCGCTCTTTTTAAGGAGCAGGAGGAGAACCGGTTGGCAGGACAACGGGTTGGCAGCGGCAGGAAACCGGCCTTTTTATATGCTCCCTGTTTACTTTTAGGCAGATAAACTTTTCAACATAAGAATATGAATTTAAGGAACATAGCCATTATTGCCCACGTAGACCATGGCAAAACCACCCTGGTGGACAAGATCCTCCATGCTACGCAGGTTTTCAGAGAAAACCAGGCTACCGGGGAGCTGATAATGGACAACAATGATCTGGAACGCGAACGGGGCATTACTATTTTCAGTAAGAATGCCGCGGTAACCTATAAGGACACAAAGATCAATGTAATTGATACGCCCGGTCACGCCGATTTTGGCGGAGAGGTGGAGCGTGTGCTGAAAATGGCCGACGGGGTGATCCTGCTGGTAGATGCCTTTGAAGGCCCCATGCCGCAAACGCGGTTTGTATTGCAGAAGGCACTGGCGCTGGGACTGAAGCCCATCGTGGTGATCAACAAGGTAGACAAGCCCAACTGCCGGCCGGACGAAGTACATGATGCGGTATTTGACCTGTTTTTTAACCTGGATGCCACTGAAGAGCAGCTGGATTTTCCTACGTACTACGGTTCCGGGAAAAACGGATGGTTCAATGATTCATTAACGGCCACCGATAATATTACGCCCCTGCTGGATGGCATTTTAAAATATGTTCCGGCTCCGAAAGCAGAAGAGGGCTCGCTGCAGATGCAGATCACCTCGCTGGATTATTCTTCCTTCCTCGGCCGTATTGCAGTAGGCAAAGTAAGCCGTGGTGTTATTAAAGAAGGCCAGCAGGTAGCCCTGATGCAGGAGAACGGTGTAAGAAAAACAAGGGTAAAAGAGCTGTATGTATTTGAAGGAATGGGTAAAAAGAAAGTGACAGAAGTACAGGCCGGCGATCTTTGTGCAGTAGTGGGCATCGAAGATTTTAATATTGGGGATACTCTTGCAGACGCCGAAAATCCGGAAGCATTGCCCCGGATCAGTGTGGATGAGCCTACCATGAACATGCTGTTTGGCATTAACAACTCACCCTTCTTTGGTAAGGACGGTAAGTTCGTTACCAGCCGTCACCTGCGCGATCGCCTGGAAAAGGAAACCGAAAAGAACCTGGCGCTGCGGGTGGAGGAAAGCGAAGGTGGAGAAGCCTTTCTGGTGTATGGCCGGGGCATCCTGCACCTGGGGGTACTGATCGAAACCATGCGCCGCGAGGGATATGAGCTGACAGTTGGCCAGCCACAGGTGATCACTAAAGAGATTGATGGTAAAAAACACGAACCCTTTGAAACACTGGTGGTGGATGTGCCGGAAGAATTTGCCAGCAAGGTGATCGACCTGGTTACCCGTCGTAAAGGAGAAATGCTGGTGATGGAAACCAAGGGCGAAATGCAGCACCTGGAGTTTGAAATTCCTTCCCGCGGTTTGATCGGATTGCGTACGCAGATGCTCACGGCTACTACTGGTGAAGCCGTGATGGCGCACCGCTTTTCATCGTACCAGCCCTGGAAAGGACTGATTCCCGGCAGGAATAACGGGGTGCTGATCTCCAAGAATCAGGGAAGGACCACCGGCTATTCCATCGATAAACTGCAGGACCGGGGTACCTTTTTTGTGGATCCGGGTGAAGAAGTATATACAGGACAGATCCTTGCGGAAAACATCAAACCCGGCGACCTGGTGGTCAATGCTACAGAAGAAAAGAAGCTGACCAACCACCGCGCCAGTGGTAGCGACGATGCTACCCGCATTGCTCCCAAAACGCTGATGACCCTGGAGGAATGTATGGAGTATATACAGCAGGACGAGTGTATTGAGGTAACCCCCAATTTTATCCGGATGCGTAAAGTAGTGCTGGATGAGATTGAACGGAACAAGATCGCAAAGAAAATGGCGGCAGAAGCTGTATAATAAATTACAAAGCAATATATTATAACGCCGGATCATAAGCATGGTCTGGCTTTTTTATTGAATAAAATATAAATTCCGTCAGTTTTAGTATTTTTAGATCTATGATCGAACGCGCTCTTTTTAAAAGGATTGTAAATGATTGCTCAATAATTTTCAGCCAATGGCCATCCGGCTGGATACCGGAATGCTTTGGGAAAACTACATCTTAAGCGAGCGCATAAAATATACCGCCGGCGGCCTTTTGCAAAAGCGTACCCGGATGCGGCCTTTCATACCATCAACCGGAACAATTACGAAAGCTTTATTACGTGCTAATGGTCATACCGCAGATCAGTTCCGCATGACTTCGATCATGGCGCGCATTTCTTCTATCAGGTTGTCCGTATTCCCGTCGAACCCTACTACCTTAAACCGGATATTTCCGTTTCCGTCGATCAGGAACTTGGCCGGAATGCCCTCCACCGCGAAATTGTCGGAAACCTTATTGTCTGCATCAAGCAACACATGAAAATCATAGCCGCTGTGTTTAATAAAATTCGCCACCTTGGTCTCCATTTCACGGGGCTGTGCTCTTTCTCGCGTATTCACAAAAAGAAATGCTACATCCGGGTCATTTTTGAAATGGTTCTGGGCCTGCTGCATTCCGGGGAAGGATGCCCTGCAGGGGCCGCACCAGGTTGCCCAGAAATCTGCCACAACGATCTTTCCTGTTAGCGATGCCAGCGATACCTCTTTCCCATCCAGGTCCTTTAAGGCAAATTTGGGCGCCGGCTCATTGATCATTTGTTTTCGCAACGCTTCTTTCAGCTTAACCCGGTAAGCTGCCTGCAGGTTTTCAAGATAGCCGGCATATCCCTTTTCAGATTTGTTCCGGGCAATATAAATATTTTTTAAGACCCCCCTTAATCTTGCCGTGCTGTTACCGGCTTTTATCATGTCCTCTATTTCTTCCCTTACGGCATTCCTGCCTTTGATCTTTTCTTTAAAGATCACGTACCTTTCCAGGATTTCGGGGTTGATCTTCCCTGTTTTTTGTACGGCCTCCTCCTGTATCTGGTAGGCCGCTGTGCGCTCGCCCAGCTTCCAGAGAATGAGCGCATAGGTATCCATATAATTTCCGAGGGTGTATTCCATGCTTTTAAGGTAATCGGCGGTAGTCCGGTAATCGGGTTTACCGGCCGGGGTTTCCAGTTCTTTTTTGATACAGGCCAAGGCCCTGGCCGACAATTCTTTTGCAAACTGCAGGCTATCGCCCTTTTTCCCGAGGCCTTTCCCGGAAAGGCCCCAGGCCGCTTCATTATAAGCAAGCGCCAATGCAGTATTGCTTTCCGTTTTGGCAATGTATTTCTTAAAATCGGCCCATTTTCTGGCCACTCCGGCGCTGAAAGCCAGATTACCATATATATTGCGGAGCAGGTTCCCATAGGTCTTTTCATCATCCGCATTTTTTGCCGGAAAATCTTTTTGCAGCTGCTCCAGCATTTGGATCCGTTTTTCGGCGTTTTGTTCCCTGTACAGGACATTGAGCCGTTCCCTTTTGGCCGTGATGCCTTTGGGGTAGATTGCCTGGATGTCCTTTTTTATCTTATCGGCATTGTAGCCGTCTTTCAGGGCCATGTAAACGCCTTCCAGGGCGATATAATCCGCCTCCGTTTTATTTGCTTTATGCTGCAATACATCGATCAGCGCTTCTGTCTTTTTCTTTCCGTTCTCTTTGTCCACTGTCATTAAAAGACGCGCATAGGCGCTGGCAAGCCGGGTCTTAAGCTCCGGGTCCGTTTCCAGCTCCCGGTCATAAAGCGCAAGGTTTGTTTCCGGTTTTACTTTCATCTTCAGCATGAAGCTGCCAAAATCGTTTAAGGACACCAGGCCGATCGCTGCATTTTTTACCGGTTTGTTTTGCTGCATCAGCAAGAAGGAATAGCCCTGTTCCTGGTTATTGTCAATACGGTTATCCTGTTTAAATGCGATCAGGACGGCTTTGGCCTTGTCGTTCGGGGAGAAGCTGCCCGTCCATTTTCCATCGCCGGTTTTGGTAAAAGAGGTTTCTGCCGCTTTTATGGATCCGTCATAAATAAAAACTGCAGGCGTGATGTTATCTGCCTTCTCCAGGGTGGTCCCGGCGGGATCGTATTCGAACCGGACCGTTTCGCCCGGCTCCGGTTGAGCGGGAGTGAATTTGAGATTTGTATATTGCGCAGCTACAAAAAAGTGGCTTAAGGCCAGCAGGAGCGTCAGTGTAAATTTTGATTTCATATGTTTTGTTGTTTAGGTTTCGTGCAAAAGGAAAGGAGCAGGGAAATCATGGCGCGCATTTCATCCGGTTCCTCTGCCGGCTTATTGAACTATAAATATAGTTATATTTTTTTGCTTCCGCCGGAAAAACCGGTGGTACATTTTTTGAAGGTCCGGTGCCTCAGGTAATGGATGCAGAAGCTTGGTGTATGTGGAGGATCCGAACAATCCGGTGTTTTTGTTGTTCATTAACGGGAACAATAAAGTAATTTTGCAGGATGAAAAAGAAAGTGCTGTTTGCAGCCGTTTTTATGCTGGTTTTTTTTCAGTCGGTCCAAACATGGGCGCAGTGTTCCATCTGCACCAAAACCACGCAGCAGATGGGTGACGGGCCCGCCCAGGGCTTCAATACGGGCATTCTTTACCTGGCTTTTCTGCCCCTGGCATTGATCGTGTTCCTGGGTATTCGCTGGTGGCGCAATGAAAAGAAAAATTCCTGATATTCCGGTATTGGTCTTATTTTGTAGTAAATTTTTTTTACACCAAAAAAGAAAACAAAATGTTAGATCAAATCCTGAACCTTGTAAAGCAATACGGACAACAAACCGTAGTAGAAAACCCGGATGTTCCAAATGAGTACAATAACCAGGTAATGGCGGAGGCCGCAAGTACCATTACCAATGGATTTCAGAATATGGCCAGTGGCGGCGGGCTGCAGGGCATTCTTTCATTATTTACCGGCGGCGGAGGGCAGAACCAGGGGCAGGGCGGTAGCGGTATATTGAGCAATCCCATTGTCAGCATGATGGTCGGTCACCTCGCCAACCGGCTGGTGTCCAATATGAAACTGAACCCGGCAACGGCAAACAACATAGCCAATAATATCATCCCGAATGTGATCAGCAACATGGTATCCAAAACGGTAAGCAGCGATCCCCAGGACAGTGGGTTTAACCTGAACAGCCTGATCGGCAGCTTAACCGGCGGCGGCAACGCAGGAGGCGGTGGTTTTGATTTTCAGGGATTACTCAACCAGGTATCCGGAGGACAAAATACCGGTGGTACAAATATCGGCGATATCATCAGCCAGGTGACCCAGAATGCCCAGCAGCACCAGCAATCGCAGCAATCCGGCGGGCTGGCCAATTTAATTTCAGGGTTTTTTAAATAGCGGCTTTTTTGGCATAGTTTCTGCAATTTGATAGCTGCAGACGCTCTTTATTTATTTGGCAATAATTCTTGAAAAATCGGTTTAGCATTACTTTAACAAGCCGGTTGTAATAGTGGCAAGGATATTGCGTTTATACATAGAAAGAACAACAATAAAAATTTAAAAAAAGATAGTCAATTTTCTCATAAGCAGTTAGTTTTGGTTGCGACCCCTGTTTCTACAGGGGTCTATTTTTTTATATAGGTAAATGCTTGCCAGTAAGCCGATTATTGCTCCTGTTCCGTCGGCGATAATGTCTCCCGTATCAAAGGACCGGTTGGATATATACCATTTTTGAATATATTCCATCAGGATGCCGTACGCCAGGGCGGTTATACTGATCATTACGAAGGGCGTGTAAAGTCGCTGACCGGCCCCTCTTTTTTTCATCAGCCAGAAATTCCAGAGCAGCACCAGGATCGAAAACATCCCGATATGGATCCATTTATCAAAATAGATCTTGCTAAAGATATCTTCCTGCGGAAAAGCCGATCCCGGAAGTGTGAGCAATACAATGGTAATGATCCAATAAACCAAAGCGCAAAGCAGGAGATAATCCGTTTTCACCATATACAATTTAGGAAATAAAAAAAGCCAGTCACGGAATGTGAATGGCTGTAACTTGTTTAATATTTAATTGCATCATTTTGTGTGTCAGCAGCGGGTTACCCCACCAGGGCCTCGTAAGCAGCCGCATCCAGTAAGGCGGCTACATCTGCAGGGTTGGCAACCTTCATCCTGATCATCCAGCCTTCGCCATAAGGATCGGTATTAACCAGCTCGGGCGCATTGCCAAGCGCTTCGTTCAGTTCAGTAACTTCCCCGTCAACCGGCAAAAAAAGGTCGGAAACCGTTTTTACGGCCTCCACGGTTCCAAAAACATCCCCGGCCTTTAACGATGTTCCGATTGTTTCCACTTCAACATACACGATATCGCCCAGTTCTCTTTGTGCAAAATCCGTAATGCCAATAGTTGCTATATCACCATCAAGACTGATCCATTCATGATCTTTGGTATAACGTAAGGTTTCAGGATAACTCATAACAATATTTTTGAGTACAAATATGAGTAAAGGAACCCAATATTCCATTTTTAAAAGGATAATTTTTAAAGGACTGCTAATTTTTCAGAAAGCTGCTGAAAATCGTGTAACATTTTCTTCTGCTGCGCGATTTAGTGTAGCAGACGGGTGCGCTGGAACCTGCACCGGTTCCTTACAGAAGGCCTCTGATCCAAAGATGATTTTAACATCCGCTTAAAGGGCATTTTATCACAATTAACGGATGTTTTGCCCCATTTACCGGTAATAGCTGGCCCGGGGAAGGCCGGCACTTTAGTTTTGTGTTATACAATCGCATCAACTATGAGAAAGATTTTTTTGATCGGATTCAGTATCGGGAGTGTGTGGGCGCAGGCGCAGAGCATTTCCGGGAAAATTACGGGCACCGACAGCAAACCTTTGGAAAAAGCATCCGTTTCGCTTTTGAGTACACAGGATTCTTCGGTGAAACAGATAACGACTGCAGATAAGACCGGGAAGTTCCGGTTCAACAAATTGCATTCCGGCAGCTACCTTGTAATGGCTTCCAATGTAGGATATACAAAGAGTTATTCAGCTCCCATAAAGTTTGAAGGCGGGGATGCGACGGTGGATGCGATCGTCTTGGAGAAGAACAATACGCAGCTGACCGGGGTAGTGGTTACTTCAAAAAGACCGCCTTTTGAGGTGAAGGCTGGGAAGACCGTGGTGAATGTGGACGCTTCTCCTACCAATGCGGGGCTGAATGTGCTGGAGATACTGGAAAAATCGCCCGGCGTATCCGTTGATGCGGATGGAAACGTAAGCCTCAAGGGAAAAGGAGGCGTATTGATATTGATCGATGGCAAACAGACCTACCTGTCGGGCACCCAGCTGGCCGCTTTTTTAAAGAGCATCCAGGCAAGCGGGCTCGACCAGATTGAGATCATGACGAATCCGCCGGCCAAATACGATGCTGCCGGCGGGGCCGGGGTGATCAATATCAAAACCAAAAAAGGAACGATAAAAGGCATGAACGGGAACCTGAACCTCAATTATGCCCAGGGGGTCTATCCCAAATACAACGGCGGGGCCAATTTTAATTACCGCAACAATAAGATCAACGTATTTGGCAGCTATAACGGCGGCGTCTGGGAAGGGCTGGGAACGTTAACCATCCACCGTAATTTTTATAAAGAGGAAGTATTTTCCGGGTCTTCCGACCAGAAAACGGAAAGACACAACAAAAGCCAGTGGCACAACGGAAAACTGGGTTTTGACTACAATTTTACGCCAAAGGACGTAGCGGGTATTGTGGTTACGGGCAACATCAACCCCTGGAAGAACTGGCAGAAAAGCGCCTCCAACCTGCGGGATGCGGACGGCAGTATCAATACTGTTTTTATCTCAGATGCATATAATGCCAGCGAATCCAAAAACATCAATACCAATTTCAATTACAAACACACTTTTGATTCGGCCGGGCGCGAATTCTCGGTGGATATCGATCAGGGGTATTATGAAAGCCGGGGCAGTAATTTTTTAACAACCAACGTGCACAACCCGGACAACAGCCAAAGAGGAAATACGGTATTGCTGCATGGCGATTTTCCCTCCATTATTAAAATCTATAGCGGTAAAATGGATTATATCCACCCCTTTAACAAAAATCTGAAGCTGGAAACGGGCCTGAAAAGCAGTTTTGTGAACACGGATAATAATGTATCGTACGAGAGAGACACCAGCACCGGCTGGTATATGGACCGGCAGCGTACCAATCATTTTATTTACCGGGAGAACATCAACGCCGCCTACGCCATCCTTACCGCCACGGTAAAAAAATGGGAATTTACCGGAGGTTTGCGGGTGGAGAATACCAATGCCAAAGGTACGCAGGTAACCATCGACAGTAGTTTCAAACGGAACTATACCAACCTGTTTCCCAATATAGGCGCCGTATATAGCTTTAACGATAAAAATCAGTTGAGCATGGCTTATAGCCGCCGGATAAGAAGACCGGATTATGATGACCTGAATCCTTTTGTATTCTTCCTGGATTCCCTTACCTATGGACAGGGTAACCCCTATTTACAGCCGGAGTTCTCTAACAGGGTAGAGGTGAGCCATACGTTGAACCGCTTTCTTACATTCACCGTCAGCCATACCCAAACAAATAACATCATTACACAGCTCATCAAGCAGAACACGGAAAAGAAGACCGCTTTTCAGACCACGGAAAACTTCAGCAAAAGAAGGCAATGGGGCTTTTCGGTTTCGGCAAACAAACAGCTGCTGTCGTGGTGGAACCTGAGCGTTTACAGTGGTATATTTAACAACCAATATAAGGGCTTATATACCGATGGGGCTAAAAATATACCGGTGGAACTGATGGTGAACACGCTGGACGCAAACCTTACCAGCAGTTTTTCGTTTGCCAAAACGTGGACAGCTGAGCTAAACGGCTGGTACAGCTCCAGCCCGTCCGAGGGCTTAATAATCGCCCGCCCGATGGGCGCCCTGAACCTTGCGCTGGCAAAGCAGCTGTTTCATAAGAACGGAACGGTCAAAATCGGGGTAAGGGATCTTTTCCGCACCAGTAACTTCAGCGGCTCTTCCCGTTATGCGGATGTGGACCTTTCAGTGGCCAATGACCGCCGCCGGGATAACCGCCAGTTCAATATTTCCTTCACCTATAAGTTTGGCAAAGGAAATATCAAACCCGCCCGCCGCCGTACCGGTGGTGCCGGGGATGAACAAAACCGCGTAAAAAGCGGGGGTGGATAAGTATTAACCGATTCAGGGTGGCGGGCTTTTGATGCCTGTTCCTTCCCTCCGGTCGCGGCGGTTTTTTTCAAAACCCTGTACCATAGCATGTAAAACATTACGGGCCGTTCCCGTCGCCCGCAGTTTGACCTGCAAAAACGGCCATTCGCAGGAGATTTTTTACCGTTAAACGGCGCCCGGTTCTTTCGCAGGAATTTTACTGTTAAGTTTGCTCCCTCAAAAGATGACTACAAACTATTTTTATGAAATTATTATTAACACCACTGTTCTTTTTCTTTTATGCAACCATTCAGGCTCAGGTTATTTCGGGGACCGTAAAGGATGATGCGGGAAAGCCGGTGGAAAACACAACCGTTTCGCTATTAAATGCCAAAGATTCTTCTATTGTAAAATTAAATGCAGCCGGCACCGACGGCGGTTACCGGTTTGAATCCATATCCAATGGACGCTACCTGGTAATGGCTACCAATATAGGGTACGCCCCGGCCTATTCATCCGTATTTGACTATGACGGCGCTGATCTGAAACTGGACGATATCGCCCTCGAAAAGAGCAGCACCCAATTGTCTGGTGTGGTGGTTACTTCAAAAAAACCGCTTGTGGAGGTGAAGCCCGGACGCATGGTGGTAAATGTAGAAGGGACCATTAATGCTACGGGCAATGACGGGCTGGAGCTGCTGCGTAAATCTCCGGGAGTGCTGGTAGATAAAGATGACAATATCAGTATGGCCGGCAAAAACGGCGTGCGTATTTATATAGACGGAAAACCCTCTCCCCTCACCGGCGCCGACCTGGCGAGCTATTTAAGGTCCCTTCAGTCCTCCGATATAGAAGCCATCGAATTGATCACCAACCCGTCAGCAAAATATGAAGCGGCAGGGAACGCAGGCATCATCAATATCCGTCTGAAGAAGAACAAAGCCTTTGGAACGAACGGTACCATTACCGCCGGGGCGAATGTGGCTACCTATGCCAATTATAACGGAGGGATCAATCTGAACCACCGCAATAAGAACGTAAATGTTTTCGGGAGCTATAATTACAACCAGGGCCTGCGTTTCAGCAAGCAGTATATAAGGCGCGAGGTAAGCGACAGCCTTTTTGATCAGAATATGATCAGCAAAAACTATCTCAAGGGGCATAATTTTAAAGCAGGGGTTGATTATTTCATCAACTCCAGGAATACCATCGGTGTAATGGTAAATGGCAATATCGCTGATGTGGATCGCCGGGAGCCAGGCAATATGCCCATCGCGTACAAACCCACAGGTGTTACTGACCGGATCCTCTATACCAATACCCAAACGCTCCGGGACCGCAATAACCTGAACGGGAACCTCAACTACCGTTATGCCGATACCTCCGGGCGGGAGCTGAATGTAGACCTGGATTACGGACACTTTAAGATCGACGGGAACCAGTATGTGCCCAATATCTATATGCGCGCAGCCGACGGAACGGAACAGAGCCGCAACATTTACAGGATCATCACTGCCACAAATATAGACCTGTATTCGTTTAAGCTGGACTATGAGCACCCCTTCCTCAAAGGCAAGCTGGGCTACGGTGGTAAATTGAATTTTGTAAACACCGGCAATGACTTTAAGAACTATGATGCCAATGGCAGTACCGAGTCCCTGGATTATGGAAAAAGCAATTACTTCAAATACCGGGAAAACGTAAATGCCCTGTATGTAAACTATAACCGGGCGTACAAAACCTTTTCTTACCAGGTAGGGCTGAGGGCAGAAAATACCCATTCCAACGGAACTTCCACGGGTAAGCAATGGGATGAAGCCACACAGGCCTATAAGGACTACGAGGGAAAGGTAAAACGGGATTATACGGACCTGTTTCCCAGTGCATCGGTTACCTATAACAAAAACCCCATGAACCAGTGGAGCATCAGCTACAGCCGCCGGATCGACCGCCCGGACTATGATGATCTCAACCCGTTTGAATACCGGCTGAATGATTATCTCTATGCGCGGGGAAATACCAATCTGAAGCCGCAATATACCAATACCGTGGGTATTACCCATACGTATAAATTCAAGCTCAATACCTCGTTAAATTACAGTCATGTAAAGGATATGTTCGTGCAGCTGATCGATACCATCGATAAAACAAAATCGTTCCAGACCAACGAAAACCTGGCCAACCAGGATGTATTCAGCCTCAACGTTTCTTATCCGTTCACTTATAAGACCTACACTTTCTTCTCCAACCTTACCGCCAACTACTCTTTGTATGAAGCGAGCTTTGGGGATGGGAAGGATATTCATACAAAAAATTTCAATGTTCAGTACTTTATGCAGCATTCATTAAAGTTTGCAAAGACCTGGACCGCGGAACTGACCGGGCTGTATCTGTCGCCGTTTGTATGGGCCGGAACCTTCAAGGGCAGATCGATGGGCTTTATCAGTTTGGGAATGCAAAAGACCGTTCTGAATGGCAATGGTACTCTGAAAGCAAGTGTGGACGATCTGTTTAAGACCATGCGGTTTACCGGGGATATGAATTTTGCGGGGGCCTACAACTATGTGATCGCCAAATGGGACAGCCGTCAGTTTAAGCTGAACTTTACCTACCGGTTTGGAAACAAACAGGTAAAATCGGCGCGGCAGCGCAAAACGGGCCTGGATGATGAAAGCAAAAGAGCCAGTGGTGGCAGCTCCACACCCGGCCAGTAACCGTCTTAGTTTTGTTGGTAGTATAGGTAAAAGTTGCTGGCGCAGGCCGGCAACTTTTTTTAGGGGGGTGCCGCATCTGTCGACTTTTATCAGTTGCCTGCTTCATTTACCCTTTACGGGATATATCTTTGCCAGATGAAAAAGGAATTTTCACAAGACGATATCATACAGGTGGCCGGGTGGCTGTTGCAGCAGCTTGCGGATAAAAAGATCATTGCCTTTTACGGGCAGATGGGCGCAGGGAAAACGACATTGATCTATACCCTTTGCCAGATATTGCAGGTTGAGGATGTGGTGAGCAGCCCCACTTTTTCCATCATTAACGAATATCGTTTTATGGATGAGGGAAGACCGGCTTCGGTTTATCATATGGACCTGTACCGGCTGCAGGATGAGGAAGAAGCCATAAGGGCCGGGGTAGAAGATTGCCTGTACAGTGGTCATTATTGTTTTGTAGAGTGGCCGGAAAAGGCGCCGGATCTTTTTCCCGGAGAGACCCTCTATGTATCGCTCACGGTAAAAGACGGGGAACAGCGGGAAATAGAAATACTTAAAAAATAAGTAATTTTGCGGCTTGAACCATATCATACAACTTAAACCTTTTGCTGAAAGTCATTTTCCCCGGCCCTTTCTTTTATGAGTAAGATAAAAACCATAGTGAGCACCTCCTTCAGTTATGAAACGCAGGAGGAAACATTGGATATTCGCGTAAAGGGCGGCGGTATGACCATTGGTATTCCAAAGGAGATCGCTTTTCAGGAGAACCGGGTTTCACTGACACCGGATGCGGTGGCGGTGCTGATCAACAACGGGCATTCGGTGATTGTGGAGCACAACGCCGGCGATGCCGCGCATTTCCGCGATGCAGATTACAGCGAAGCCGGCGCCAAAATTGTCTATTCAAGAGAAGATGTTTTTAAGGCGCCCATCCTGGTAAAAAGCGCGCCCGTGGTAGAAGAGGATCTGCCCCTGTTGCAATACAACCAGATCATTATTTCCCCGCTGCATCTTTCGGTACTGCGCAGGGAGGTGCTGCATGCCATGATGCAAAAAAAGATCACGGCGCTTTCGTTTGAAAATTTAAAGGACGATAGTGATTCCTATCCGATCGTGCGCAGCATGAGTGAGATCGCCGGCAGTGCGGTAATGCTGATCGCTGCTCAATACCTGGGATCTGCGAATCATGGGAAGGGGGTATTGCTGGGGGGCATTACCGGTATCGCTCCCACCAAGGTGGTCATCATTGGCGCCGGTATTGTAGGGGAATATGCCGCGCGGGCGGCGCTGGCGCTGGGGGCTTCCGTTAAATTGTTCGACAGCAATATTTCCCGTTTAAAGCGGCTGGAAAACGCCATCGGACACCGGCTGTGGACCTCTGTGCTGGAGCCCAAGCTGCTTGCAAAACAGTTAAAGACCTGTGAGGTTGCGGTGGGGGCGCTCACCAATGAATCGGGCCGGAGCCCCCTGGTAGTTACCGAGGAAATGGTAAGCGGTATGCGCCAGGGATCGGTAATTATTGACGCAACCATCGACCGGGGTGGTTGTTTTGAGACCTCAGAAGTTACTTCGCACGAAAGCCCGATCTTTTTAAAATACGGTGTCATTCACTATTGTGTGCCCAATATTCCTTCTGGTTTTGCCCGTACGGCCTCCCAGGCCATCAGCAATGTGCTGGCGCCGCTTTTGATAGAGGCAGGGGAAGAGGGGGGCATCGAACGGCTTGCCTGGCATCAGCTCCATCTCCGGAACGGGATCTACCTGTTCAAAGGACATCTTACCAATTTTTACCTGAGTCAGCGCTTTGACCTCCGCTATACCGATCTCAACCTGCTCATTGCCAGCCAGCGGTAGGTCTGCAGCTTTAGCATATGTTGTTTTTCTTACGGATTTCATGAACATCCGCGGACCCCTGATCCCCGATTTTTTTAAGGATTTTGCAGAATAATGGATATCTGTTAAGACTTCTGTGAGAATCTGTGCGTTCTGTGGGCCGTTATTCAATTGTTGTTCGCCGCCTAAAAGGAACGGAAGAAAATCTCCCGCTAACTATTTACTACTTCCGGTTTCACTTTTAAAAACCTTACAGGTCTTTGTATTAACTTTGCCCATTCATGCTTGATAAAAAGAATGTAATACAGGGAACGGAAACAGCCGTCATTGTTGGAGTGGTAACGAAGGACCAGACGGAGCAGCAGGTGGTGGAATACCTGGAGGAACTGGCGTTCCTGGCGGAAACGGCCGGGGCAGAGACAAAAAAAAGCTTCATTCAGAAGCTGCAGCATCCGGATTCCAGGACCTTCGTTGGTAAAGGGAAGCTGGAGGAGATCCGCCAGTATATTGTTGCCCACCAGCTAAACCTGGCCATCTTCGATGATGAGCTTTCCGGCGCCCAGATCAACAATATTGAAAAGGTACTGGGTGTAAAGACCATCGACCGGTCGGACCTGATCCTCGACATCTTTGCCCGGCGGGCAAAAACGGCAGAAGCCAAGGCCCAGGTTGAGCTGGCGCAATATCAATACATTTTACCCCGCCTGCGCGGGATGTGGAAACACCTGGAGCGCCTGGGAGGCGGTATCGGAACAAGGGGACCGGGGGAAACGGAGATCGAAACTGACCGCCGTATTGTGCGTGAAAAGATCTCCTTGCTGCGGAACCGCCTGAAAGAAATCGACAAACAGTCGGCTACCCAGCGCAAGAATCGCGGGGAGTTCATCCGCGTGGCGCTGGTCGGTTATACCAACGTGGGAAAGAGCACCATTATGAACCTGCTGAGCAAGCGCGATGTGTTTGCTGAGAATAAGCTGTTCGCTACCCTGGATACCACCACCAGTAAAGTGGTGTTTGAGAACACCCCCTTCCTGCTCAGCGATACTGTTGGGTTCATCCGCAAGCTGCCACATCATTTGATCGAGAGTTTTAAAAGCACGCTGGATGAAGTACGAGAGGCGGATATACTGATCCACGTTATTGACATCTCCCATCCGCAATATGAAGACCAGATGGGGGTCGTGAACAAAACCCTGCAGGAGCTGAAGGCGTTTGACAAACCCGTGATCACCGTTTTTAATAAAATGGACCTGTATGAACAGCTGACCTTTGATGAGTGGCTGGGTGAAGATACCAAAAAAGAGATCCTGCAGGACCTGTATGACCGGTGGAACCATGAAACCGGCGGGAATGCCGTATTTATTGCTGCAACCGAAAGGCGGAATGTAGAAGGATTACGGGCCACCATTCTGAATAAGGTTAAAGACCTGTACCAGGTGCGGTACCCGTATAAGACGATGTTTTATTAGAACAAAGAGGCGAGACCTGTTAGGTTTGTATTCGATGCATTACAGACCTGACAGGTCTTGTTGTGGCGTTATTTACCATTACTTTGGGGAACATAGTTCTTATGATGATTTTTTGGTGTGACGATTGTTTTATGTTGCCCCGGTTTGCCGAGGCTCCACTTGGTAAATAGTGCAAAGTGCGGGTATAAAATTATCATCGAGTGGCATGCGAGTGCCCAATAGGCGGAGCGTATCGCAGGTATCCGGCCTGTATAACCTTATTACCTGGTTTTATTCTCTAAGAAGCTGTTTAAAAGCGATCCAGGAGCATCCTTATCGTCACAAAAAAGGTACGGGTTTTTTATCGCCGCTACTTTGGGCTTTGCTGTAGCCGCCATCTGTAAAAAGCGGGGTTCAACGATCATGTTAGCAAAAGAGGCATGGCCTCGAAAGATCCGGCAAGAACGGGTTTCAACCCGTTTATAAGTCCAAAAGAACAACAGAGAGCTATAGGCTCGGGGCATAATGATCCGTGCCGACGGCACTTATGAAATTACAGCTTCGTTAAAGCCGTGCTAAAGCGCGGCTTTAACGACAACGACGCGCCGGATGGCGCTTATAAGGGGAACCAAAATATTATTTTTAAACAGCTTCTGAGAGCCGGAACGTAGTTCAGACTTCATTTTTCAAGTATATATAGATGGGGATACAGTCAATATGGATGCTTCTTTATTTTACCAAAATTTCCACCAGGGCTTCCTGTTTTTATTCTTTGGATTAAATGCTGGTTGAGGTGCGGGCGTAAACCGATTCGTAAATAGTTTATAGGCATAACCATTGGGCGCTCCATAGTCGTTAAAGGAATGCGGCAGTTTCAGCTTATCCATAAAATCCAGCAGTTGCCAGCCCTCTCTGGCGAATTCATCTGTGGGGTATGCCTTTGTGCTATCCTCCTCCTCCTCGAGGTTCCATCTTATCAGATATTTATCAATATCATTTTCGGCAACATAGGAGTGCACGCCCCATGTTCCGTGCCTATGGCACTCCTGTGCTCCGTAGCATGTTCTGGCTTCCGGAATAAATTCCGGAGTTCAAAAGAATGATCCAGACCGATGGCCTTTGTAAAAAGATTAAACCCGTCTGGCCGGGTCATCCGGATGGCCCATAGCTTTACCTCGGTAACCGTAGTGCTGGCATGCTTCCTGAAAGCATATTTTAAACGAAACCCCGTCTCCCAGTCCCTTTAACGCAACCGGCTAATCCCTATTGAATGCCGAAATGTGCGACGCCTGCCTGAAGAACGAGCGGGCAGGCAAGACTGCTGCCATCCCATGGGGTACAAATAGTTCAGCTACAAAAAATATTGTAACTCACAATCTTGTAACCATTTTGTTGCAAGATCTCCTGTTATGATCGATAATGCAACAGGTAAAAGAGTATAACATCCCCTGAAAAGAAAAAATTACTGATTTTTGATGCTGAAATCATTTGAACAATGAGCAAAGAACTGGAGTGGCACTTGCTTGCCGTACATCCGAATGAACTGGACTTTAATGAAGAGAACCTTGCAGAGATAAAAGTAAAGGGGAGGCATTTGTGCATTGCGCGGTTTAAAGACCGGCTTTTTGCCTGTGCGGCCAAATGCCCCCACGCGGCGGCTCCGCTGGCGCAGGGCTATGTAAATGTTCAGGGCGACATTGTTTGCCCGGTGCACCGGTACAAATTCAATTTGGAGACGGGCCGGAATACCACCGGCGAAGGCTACTTTTTAAAGACCTACCCGGTGGAAGAGCGGGAGGATGGCTGGTATGTAGGAGTTGAAAAAGGAGGATGGTTCGGGTTTTAGCTCCTCCAGATCTTGTGTTGTCTGTTGTATTCGTCCGATCTCACGCAGCGGCGCAAGGGTGCGGCGGCCGCAGCTTTTGTTTGTGGTACCGGCAGCACACAAAACAACTATGCGCTGCTTATTTCTTAAGGTAATTGGGTGCCGGGGAAGCCCAATAGCCTAAATTATGTTGTACGTTGAACATAGTGTCCCGGTAAATAGACACCTTGGAATTTACAGATTTAAAGCCATTGCTTCCTGTTACAGGTTTCCCTGAATTGATCAGGTTAAAAAATCTGACCGGCTTTACTGTGCCTCCGTTTGCAGTAATATCCACAGCAGCCATAGCAGAGGGCTGAAAGCTGGACTGGTCCTTATACTTTGTATGACCATTTAAAGACTGCCACCAATGCAGGTCTTCACCAAACATAGAAGTATGCGCCTTCCATTTTACAGCGCTTTTGCCATTTATAGTCGATGGCACCCGCTGCTCGCCGATAAAGTCTTTCACTTCTGTGCTTTTATTGGTTACCCACAGCCCCCACCATTTGCCAAGACTATCCTCCCCGCTGGGCCCCTGCTTTAGCTCAAACCGGTATTGCTGCCCCGGTACCCAATTGTATTTATACATGATCTGATAACCGCCGCTTTCTTCGTTGACTGCGTTTAACATTCCTTTTGACCTTCCGCCATTGGAGCCCCAGATGGAAAAGTTGATCACTTTGCCCTGGAACGAATTTTTAAAAATACCATTTGTCTGAAAGCCCGCATAGCCGCTCCCGATGTTACTGGTTGCATTTGCCAGCGAAAAATTATAGGCGTAGTAGTGTAATAGTCCTTGCTTTGCCAGGCTGGGTGGCGGATCTGCAACCGGTACAAAGGTCCATTCGAGGCTGGTATAATCGTCGCCGGAAGGGAAGTACCAATCGCTGTAAGTACCGCCCGGACTATAATATAAAGGCTCGTTTGTAGCTGGTTTTTGTTCGTTGCTTTTTGATGCACCGCTGTTTTGGGCAACCAGTGTTATTCCCGTCAATAAATAGACCTGGAGAAATAACAAGATCAAAAGGTTTTTCCGGTTCATTATCGCTTATTTTTTGCTGAAATAAGAAATGACGTCTAGGATCGATATTATTTTCCCGTAACTGCCGCCTCATCCAGCATCCAGATGGCCTGCCCTTTTTGCGGGGCCACGCCCTGTACGGGATAAAGATGTTTGGCGTTCTTTGCAAAGATCTTTTTCAATATGGGATACTTATTCGCATCGCCCACCAGCAGCATTACTTCTTTGCTTTTATTGATCAGTGTATAGGTAAAGCTGATGCGCCAGGTCTGCTTGCTTTCTACCCATACTTCCTTTACCAACCGTTTTGTTTCGGTTAAGATCATTGTGCCGGGAAACAGGGAAGCCGTATGCCCGTCGTCGCCCATGCCCAAAAGGGTCAGGTCAAACTGTGCATTTCTTCCAAGGACGGCTTTTACACTGGCTTCGTATTCCTTTGCACAGGTTGCGGGTTCGCCCTTTGTGGGGGTGACAAAAATATTTTTCCTGGGGATCCTGATATGATCCAACAGGGCCGTTCTGCTCATTTTATAATTGCTTTCATCGCTGGTATGTGGCACAAAGCGTTCATCGCTCCAAAAGACAAATACCTTTTTCCAATCGATATTATGGTTAAAAGCGGGCGTGGCCAGTAGTTCAAACAATCTCTTCGGCGTACTGCCGCCGGAAAAAGCCACGGTAAAACGGCCATTGGCTGCAATGCTTTTAGCAGCTGCGGTAACAAAATGATAAGCGGAGGCAAGGCTCAGCGCTTCTTTATCTTTCCAAACAAGTTGAATCGGGTTGCTCATGATTTAATTTCTTTTCTGCGTTCTTTGCAAATATAGCGGTCTCTGCCATTCGGTGGCGGCAGCAGCACCCAGTGAAAGCCGTCTTTTTTGATCAGCTGTTCTGCCTTTTTAGGTCCCCAGCTTCCTGCAGGGTATTTTTCCAGCCCGGTTTTCCCGTTCTTTTCCCATTCCTGTAAAATGGGCATTACGAGGTTCCAGGCAGTTTCTACCTGGTCGGCCCGCATAAACTGGGTAGCATCCCCTTCCAGTGCATCCAGTAAAAGTGTTTCATACGCTTCCGGTGGTTGTTCCGTAAAGGATTCGTAATAGGTAAAGTCCATTTCCACCGGCTTCAGCTTCATCACCGGTCCGGGCACTTTTCCTTCAAACAGCAAGGTGATCTCCTGCTCCGGCTGTATGCTGATGATGAGCTGGTTGGGGGTAACATCGTCTTTAAATATTTTAAAGGGCGAATCTTTAAAGGTGATCACAATAAGGGATGACTGCTTCTGTAAACATTTGCCTGTGCGCAGGTAAAACGGAACGCCCTTCCAGCGGTCATTGTCAATATAAAGTTTGGCTGCCACATAGGTTTCCGTTGCTGAGTTCCGGGCAATAGCCGTCTCCTGCAGGTAACCCTGTTGTTTTTTTCCGTCGATCTCACCCGCGGTATATTGCGCCCGCACCACATCCGATGCCACTGTGGCGGCGGTAAAAGGCCGCACGTTTTTCAATACTTTTACTTTTTCATTGCGGATGGCTTCTGCGTCGTTGCCTTTGGGACAATCCATGCCTACCACGGAAAGCAGTTGCATCAGGTGGTTTTGGATCATATCGCGCAAGGCGCCGCTCTTATCATAATAGCTGCCGCGGGTGCCCACGCTTACCTGTTCAGTTACCGTGATCTGTATGTTTTCGATGAAATTGCGGTTCCATAAAGGTTCAAAAATATAATTGGCAAAGCGGAAGGCCAACAGGTTTTGCACCACTTCCTTACCCAGGTAATGGTCGATGCGGTAAATCTGGGTTTCTTCAAAATTATCTTTGAGCAGTTTGTTCAGCGCCTTTGCAGATGTGAGATCCGTTCCAAAAGGTTTCTCCACCACAATACGATCTTTGTTGGGCTGCGGAGCCAGTTTGTATTTAGAGATGGATTTGGAAATAGGATCAATGAACATCGGTGCCACGGAATAATAGAACAGGCGTGTGGCGCGCTTTTTCCAGTCCTTATCGTTTTTATTCAGGATCGTCTTCAACCGGGTATAGGTATCATCCAGCGTAAAATCGCCTTGGAAAAAATAGAGCTTTTTAATAAACGCATTCCATTGTTCGGGATTGGCCTTGCCGCTTCTTGAAAAATTATTGACACCTTCCAGCATGTGCTTTTCAAAGGAATCTTCCGGCATGCCCTGGTAATGCACGGCATAGATCGCAAACTCCTCCGGCATATAGCCGTAAATAAACAGGTTGTAAAATGCAGGGATCAGTTTTCTCCAGGAAAGATCTCCAAAACCGCCAAAGATCACAATATTGGCAGGTGTTTGTTTAAAACTCATATGAACGATTTAATTTTTTACGCCACAATACGCGAAGGCACTAAGTTACGCAAAGGAATGTTTAAAAGGAATACAGAGCCACAAAGACCCAAAGTCACAAAGGAGGGGATAGGTCTTAGAAGCTGTTTAAAAACGATCCGGGAGCATCCGTATAACCATTAAAAGGTACCAGCTTTTTATCGTCTCTACTTGGGGCTTCGCTGTAGCTGTCATCTGTAAAAAGCGGGGTTCAACCATCATTTTGGCAAAAGAGGCATGGCCCCGAAAGATCCGGCAAGAACGGGTTTCAACCTGTTTATAAGTCCAAAAGAACAACAGAGGGCCATGGGCCCGGGGTATAATGAGCCTTCATGGCACAAACACTACTGCGCCTCTGCCGGTGTATATGGCCAGTCTGTATGAAAACTACCCGGTTTGTCGATGCGCTCGTAGGTATGTGCTCCAAACAGATCGCGCTGCGCCTGAATCAGGTTGGCCGGCAGGCGCGCCGTGGTGTAGGCATCAAAATAATTCAGTACGGATGAGATGCATGCGGCGGCAACCCCTGCATCCATAGCGGTCTTCAGGAATTGCACCATTGCCCGGCGCTTTTCCTTCAGTATGCCGGCGAATTGCAAAGAGCCGATAATATTGGAAAGAGCCGGTTCTTTGTCGTAAGCGTTGAACAGATCCTGCAATAATATCGAGCGGATGATGCATCCGCCTCGCCATACTTTTACCACTGTCTTAATATCGATCTCATAATGATAGGCGGCGGAGGCTACCTGCAGCAGCTCCAGCCCCTGGGCGTAGGCCAGCATGAAGGAAAAATGCAAAGCATCGCGACAAATCGTTTTCAGCTCCTTCAGGTCGATACTGGTTTTTTGCTGCTGATGATCATAGAGTGTTGCGAACGCCGTCCGTTCATCTTTAAGCGACGACAGGTAGCGCATGGACACGGCAATATCAATGGTTGGCAGGGGAACATTCAGCTCCAGCGAGCTTTCCGAGGTCCACAGGCCGGTGCCTTTTTGCTTGGCCTTATCGAGGATCAGGTCCAGCAGGTCTTTACCCGTTTCCGGGTCTTTTTCCCGGAAGATCGCAGCAGTGATTTCAATCAGAAAGGATTGCAATTCTCCCTGGTTCCATTCTTCAAACAGATCGGCAAACTGTGCATTGGTCATGCCTTCATTTTTGAGCAGGCCATATACCTCGCTGATCATTTGCATGATGGCATATTCGATGCCATTGTGCACCATTTTTACATAATGCCCTGCAGCAGTATGTCCCATATAGGCCACACAGGGCTCATCATTCACTTTGGCGGCGATCGCCTCCAGGATATCGCGTACCAGCTCATAACTTTCCCGGTTTCCACCCGGCATCATGCTGGGACCAAAACGGGCGCCGTCCTCGCCCCCCGAAACGCCCATCCCGATAAAATGGATCCCGGAGTGCTGCAGTTCCTGGTACCTTCTTTCTGTATCCACAAAATGAGAATTTCCTCCATCGATCAGGATATCGCCTTTTTGCAACAGCAGCACCAGCTCACCAATCACGGCATCCACGATCTTACCGGCCGGCACCAACAGCATGATGATGCGGGGTGTTTCCAGCTTTGCGATCAGCTCGGAGGAAGAAGCGGCTGTTGAAACCGGCTTTCCTTTTCCTGCTTCCTCTGTTATTTTCCGCTGGTTTTCATCACGGTCGTAACCGCAAACTTCAAAACCATGATCCGCAATGTTTAACACCAGGTTGCGCCCCATTGTACCCAGTCCGATCATACCAAATCTTGCAGCCATAAACTTTTTTTTCTAAAGATAATACTGCATTAACAAAATCATAAAATAATTTGTTCGAATGCACAATTTTGAGAAGGAGCAGCCGTTTTACGAGGATTTTCGTTACTTTCACATGAGGAAACGGCATTATTTATACAGATTCATTGAACGAAAAGATCAGAAATGTTGAGCAGCAAAGCATTATTTAGAATGGCGTTGTTGATGGTGGTGCTGTATGCATGTGGCACTTCGCAACCTGCCCGAAGGAATGTACTGTCCCGAACATCGCCACCCGCTAACCAGAGACCGGCAAACCCGGATGCCGGTAAGCACCCCGATCAAACCACGTTTACAAGACCGGAGCAGATCACAAAAAGAAAACCGCGGGAGGTACGGCCGACCGTAAATACAAAAATAGAGCGAAGGGATGAGCCTGAAACGGAGAACACCGCCACTGCTCCTGCAACCTATCGTTCTCCGGCGTACTATAAAAATATTACAGACAGCATCCAGCGCGTTGCCGCTAAACCCAGTTACTACAAAACAACAGAGAACCTCTTTAAGGAAATGGCGGTGGTGCCCGATCCAAAGAACCCGGCTGTTAATTCGGCCTGGTACACTACCGTGAATTTTGATGCCCGGAAACCCAACTTTGTGATCCTGCATCATACGGCGCAAACCAGCGCAGAGCAAACCCTGTTTACCTTCTCTATTTCACGCACCAGTGTGAGTGCACATTATGTAGTAGGCAGAGATGGTGTTACCTATCAAATGCTGAACGAATATATGCGCGCCTGGCATGCAGGAAGAAGCAAATGGGGCGCGATCACCGATATGAACTCCTGCAGCATTGGTATCGAGATCGACAATAACGGCACAGAACCCTTTTCCGACGCGCAGATGAACTCCCTGATCAAACTGCTGGACTATCTGAAGGACAAGTTCGGTATTCCGCAGGCTAATTTTATAGGACATTCAGACATCGCCCCCAGCCGGAAGAATGACCCCAGCAAATACTTTCCCTGGAAGCGGCTTGCAGATGCAGGTTTCGGGTATTGGTACGATTCTTCAAACCTGGCGGAACCGCCCGCAGATTTTAATGCCATTCTCGCGCTGCGCGTTATCGGGTATGATACCCGCAACCAGGCAACGGCCATCCAGGCGTTCAAACTGCATTATATTCAGAACGATAACACACCGATGTTGACCGATTATGATAAAAAAGTTTTGTACAATGTGTACCGGAACTACTGAGTAGCTCCCGGCGACCCGTTAATTTTAAAAAGGATATTTTTGCAGCCTCCATATTACAAGTATGGAGGCTTTTATTTAAAGTGACCATTGATGACAGAAGAGCATAAACGTCTTGCAGCAAACGCAAAAAAACCAATCCCGCTGGAGCAGTGGGGACCTTATATCAGTGAACGCCAGTGGGGTACCGTACGGGAAGATTATAGCCAGAACGGCGATACCTGGAATTATTTTCCGTTTGATCATGCCCATAGCCGGGCCTATCTCTGGGGTGAGGATGGGCTTGCGGGCATTTCCGATTATTTTCAGAATCTCTGTTTTTCGGTAGCCTTGTGGAATGGAAAGGATAAGATCTTAAAAGAGCGGCTGTTTGGCCTGGGAAATCATGAAGGCAATCACGGGGAAGACGTAAAGGAGCTGTATTTCTACCTGGATAATTTACCCACTCATTATTATATGGAATACCTGTATAAATACCCGCAGCAGGCATTCCCTTATGATCAGCTCCGGGAGCAGAACCGTACCCGTGGTAAAAACGAGACGGAGTATGAGCTGCTGGATACCGGCATCTTCAACAACCGCCAATATTTTAATGTGCATATTACCTATGCAAAGGAAAGCAGCACTGATATAGCGATCCGGATCAATATCACCAATCTTTACCAGGAGCCGGCACCGGTAACCGTGCTGCCCCTGCTCTGGTTTTATAACCGCTGGTCGCACGGATCCAACCCGGCGGTTCCGGATATCTCACTGGTAAATGATCATGCCGTGCTGGCGCGGCACCATCGCATCGGGGACTATTATTTTTATTTCCAGGGTGCGGATGATGCGCTGTTTACCGATAATGAGACCAATTTTGAAAAACTTTTTGACCGTCCCAATGCCAGCATTTTTGTAAAGGATGCTTTTCATGACGCGGTCATCGAGGGGGAAAATACCGAAGCATTGCGCAACCGGAAGCATGGTACCCGTTTTGCGCCGGTATATAAACGCAGTGTAAATGCAGGAGAAACGGTCTCGATCTACTGCAGGCTTACCAACCAGCCGTCAGAAAACCCCTTTGACGATCATTTTTTGCAGCTGTTTGAAAAACGGAAAAAGGAGGCAGATGCATTTTATAAGACCATTTTTCGAAAGGGTATTGATCCCAATATGGCGCGTGTGCAGCGGCAGGCCCTTGCAGGGTTGCTATGGAGCAAGCAGTACTATCATTATGATGTAGAGCGCTGGCTGAGTGTATCGGACGGCATTACCCCCATCGTTCCTTCGCGGCTGACCGGGCGTAACAGTGAATGGACGCACCTGAAGAACCAGGACATTATTTCTATGCCCGATAAATGGGAATATCCCTGGTACGCCGCCTGGGATCAGTCCTTCCAGTGTATTTCCATGGCCGTGGTAGACCCGGTTTTTGCAAAGAACCAGCTGCTCCTCCTGATGCGGGAGTGGTTCATGAAACCGGACGGGCAGCTGCCTTCCTACGAGTGGAATTTCAGCGACGTAAATCCTCCGGTGCAGGCCTGGGCCGCAATGGAGATCTACGAAGTTGAAAAAAAGATGAGCGGAAAGGGCGATATTGATTTCCTGAAAAAGGTATTTAACAAGCTCACCATCAATTTTACCTGGTGGATCAACCGGAAGGACCTGAAGGGAGATAATATTTTTGAAGGCGGGTTCCTGGGGCTGGATAATATCGGGGTCTTTAACCGCAGCTATCATGATAAAGGAGAGATCCAGCTGGAACAGGCCGATGGAACCAGCTGGATGGGTATTTATGCCCTGAATATGATGGATATTGCATTGGAGATCGCCGCGGTGGACCCTTCCTTTGAGGATATGGTGACCAAATTCTTTGAGCATTTTGTGCTGATCGCTGAAGCGCTGAATGATCATGTGCTCTGGAACGAGGAGGACCAGTTCTTTTATGATGTGCTGTGTATGCGGGATGCCCCGCCCCAGCCGTTGAAGATCCGCTCCATTGTGGGGCTGACCTCCCTGTATGCGGTGAATATCATGAGCCGGGATATTTTTGATCGGTTGCCCGACTTCAAAAAACGGTTCGACTGGTTCAAAAATTACCGGTTAAAGAATGACCTGTTCTGGCCGAATGAAGAAAAAGGAGACGGGGAGGAAATGCTCATGTCGCTGGTGCAGCGCGACCGGCTGAAGGCCCTGCTGACCCGTTTGCTGGATGAAAGCGAATTTTTATCCGATGGGGGCATCCGGGCGTTGTCAAAGTACCACGAAGCCAATCCTTACTCGGTTACCATTAATGGAGAAGTGCATTCCATCCGGTATGATCCGGGTGATTCGACATCGGATATGTTTGGCGGCAACTCCAATTGGCGAGGGCCGGTATGGATCCCCATTAATTTTATCATCATCCAGTCGATCAGAAGATTGGGTAAATTTTATCATGATTCCTTCCTGATGGAATACCCGACGGGCTCCGGTAACGAAATGAACCTGTTCAACATTTCTACCGAGCTCTCTAAAAGGGTGATCAGCCTGTTTCAAAAAGATGCCGGCGGCAGCCGCCCCATTTACGGGGAATACAACTGGTTTTTTAACCAGCCGGAAAACCAGGATCTGATCCTGTTTTATGAGTATTTCAATGGAGATTCGGGTCGTGGATTGGGTGCCAGCCATCAAACCGGCTGGTCGGCCCTGGTGGCAGAAATGGTGAGCGAGCTGGCCGATAAAGAATAGAGCTGCCCACCTGTTAAGTTTCTAAAACCATAACAGATGGGCAGCTCTAAATAAAAAAAGCATCGTGCTTTGTTTCAAAACCGGTTTCCCGGTCTATCACTTACTAACCCGATGCTTTTTTAATAGCTTCTGCTTTGTTGCTGTCAGGAACCTTGTAACAGTTGTGCGCTCCTTTTACAGACCACACAGCTAAAACGTCCGGACCCCGGCAACCGGCAAGGCTTCCGCTGTTTTTTGCTTAAAATTCCGGGCGGGCTTTGCACTTACCTCGGGTTAAACGCCTCCATACCTTGCGGCATTTCTGCTGTTCAGCCTTTGCATAAGGGCACCCGTCCATGCTTTATTAAGCGAAGACGATTTCTGATTTCCGGCTCCAGGCATGCTCCCCGCCCTGCATTGCTGCCCGGCGGATTACGGTACGCTAAAACCAGGATGTCAAAGAATCTGTCAGTGCGTTTGATAAAACCCTTAATAAATTAATTGTTCTCATCAATTGCAATTTGAAGATACGATCCGGAAACAGCCATTTCCAAATTTTTTGGCCGGTTGTTTTGCAGTGGTTATAAACAGTGTTATGCACCAAAAAAGAGGGTTGTTCATGGGGAAAACATGTTTTGAACCGGTTATGCACAATAAAATGCACATTTTAAACAGCTTCTTAGAAACTGTTTAAAAACGATCCGGGAGCATCCGTATAACCATTAAAAGGTACCCGCTTTTTATCGTCTCTACTTGGGGCTTCGCTGTAGCCGTCATCTGTAAAAAGCGGGGTTCAACGATCATGTTAGCAAAAGAGGCATGGCCTCGGAAGATCCGGCAAGAACGGGTTTCAACCCGTTTATAAGTCCAAAAGAACAACAGAGAGCCATAGGCTCGGGGCATAATGATCCGTGCCGATGGCACTTATGAAATTACAGCTTCGTTAAAGCCGTGCTAAAGCGCGGCTTTAACGATAGCGACGCGCCGGATGGCACTTATAAGGGGGACCAAAATATTATTTTTAAACAGCTTCTGAGGAGTATTTATTTTATAAAAAGGTCCACTGGTAAATATAGATGCATGGTACAAGGCATTTGATGTAAAGCCGGGAGATAAATTGTATAAAAGCCGGAGAACCGGATCAGGATTTGGTAAGATCCTCTGCAGGGGAATGTAAATGCTGAAGTGGGGGATTGTAATCCGGGATAAGAACCCGTTACAGGAGGGATTTTTTACATTTTGTCTTTTTGATTCACCACCGGGCCGGTTTCCAACGTAGCCTTGTACCTCAACGCCATACAACAGCTACTGATTTAACATTTTACATTGGATATTTTAAGTTCCCCGCAGGAGGATGTGTTACCTTTGCAGCATTTTATGATCAGACTTATCGTTACAGACCTGGACGGCTCTCTATTAAATGATAAAAAAGAACTTCCCAAAAAGTTCTGGGAACTTGAAAAACAGCTGGTACAGCAAAATATTGTGCTGGGCATCGCCAGCGGCCGGCCTCACCATAACCTGGTGGCGCTGTTTGAACCTATAAAAGGGCATACTTATTTTTTGTCAGACAATGGAAGCTACGTGACCTATCGCGGGCAGGAATTGCTGGTGGAAATGATGGAGCCGGAGACCGTTTTTTCTATTGTGCGCAAGGCAAGGCCCCTGGATAAAGTGTATCCCGTACTTTGCGGCAAGGATAAAGCATATATGGAAAACACGCAAGAGGCACTGTTAAAGCAGGCTTTGCAGTATTACCAGCATTATGAGATCGTTGATGACCTTACAGCGGTGACGGAGCCCATTTTGAAAGTATCGCTGTGCGACCTGGTCGATGCCGAAACCAACAGCTATCCCCATTTTAAACAATTTGAAGCCTCCTGCAAAGTGGCGGTTGCAGGCGAACGCTGGCTCGATTTTACAGCCTTAAACGCCAATAAAGGCGTTGGTGTGAAACTGGTACAGCAGCAACTGGGGATCGGCTATGCCGAAACCATGGTGTTTGGCGACTATCTGAACGACCTCGAGATGATGAAAGTAGCCAGATATAGCTATGCTATGAAGAACGCGCACCCGGGCATCATTGCTGCCGCTGCGTTTACAACGGATTTTGACAATAATGAAGACGGGGTTGTTCGGGTGATCAGCTATGAACTGGCGTTACAGGAGCAGGAAATGCTACGGATATCATAACAGTGCGCATACTGCCGGCACCCTCTATGGGGAATTATTGCTGGCGGGGTCAAAAAGCGTTGCGCGCATTCCGGCAGCCGCGCATGGCCCCATATTTGCTAAAAAAAGTTAAATAATCCCCGGTAAAGCAACAAAACAGCCATACGGGCGTCTTATTGTTGACAGATCATTTACAATACGATTGCAATTAAAAGGATTCAGCATTGATGAAATTGATTACAACGTTCTTCGCTCTTCTTTTTGCAGGAGGGGCGATTGCGCAAATACCAAAGGTTCAACGCCAGCTGGAGTGGTTCCAGAAAGGGCATATCATCCAGGGTGTTTCCATAAATCAGAAAGGCGATCAGCTCGTTTTTGTAAAACGGCTGCGCGGTAAAGACTCCGCGTCGAGCACCGGCACCGTGGAAGAGAAAGGGGTAGAGCGTTTTTTTGAGCTGGGACCCGGTGCCAGCCGCCTGTTGGATCCGGTGATTGCCCATTATGATTTAAAGAGCCGCCGTCTGAGCCTGCTGGATTACGGGTGGGCGCCCCGGTTTTCGCCCAATAGCCGCCGGGTGGTCTATGCACACCAGAAAAGCCCGCTGGGCAGCGCAAAGATCGTTGCCGGGGCGCTTAAGGGAAACGATATCCGTATTTTTGAATTCAACTCCAAAAGGGCCGTCACAGCCGTTGCAGCCCCCCGTGGCTTTTTGATGGATCCTGTATTTACAGATTCTGCACGGATCATTTATAAAACCGGTGATGCCGTAAACGGCCCCTATGCCGCAGGTATTTCGTTTCACCGGTATAACCTGCTGACCAAAAAGGACGAGCTGCTGCGGGGTGCCCGGATCCAGCACCGGCTGTATGACCTGATGGGGGAAGTATATGGCCAGGGCGATCATTATGCATTTACGGTTTACAGTCCGCAGGATTCAGCTCCCGGGCTTGCAAACGAATACGCGCACCTGCTCATGCGTGGAAATGATACGCTGCACCGGTTTGGCATCCGCCACTACAGCAACCTGGATTTTAAGTTTGCACTGCTTCCTCAAAACCGGCTCGTGTACCTGGATGATAATCATTTGATGACAGAGGACACCAGTTTTATTGTAACCTATCAGGCCGGGAACATGATCTCCAGGAAACCCATTGATTTTGAGTTTACCAAGGCATGGTTAAGCCCTGCAGGAAATTTTTTATTCTATATTAATAGTGATCATGAAGCCTTTGTGCTACGCATCAGCGATTTTTCAAAAACGCCGTTGCCGATAGCAAAAAAGGAAATTCATTCGGTCGTTTGGGCAGAGGATGAAAAGGAGGTAGCCGTGGTGCAGGATCATGACACCCAACCGGATACCGACCGGCTTTATCTTTTTTCGGTGAACTAAACGCTGCCAGCGCTGCGGTATTTATTTTTTTCCGCTCTTCCGGATAGAAGGCTCGATGTCTTCCTTCCATTTTTTATATTCGTCAGCGCTCAGCACTTTTTTCAGCTGGGTGTCTCTTTCCGTAAAGAGATTCTCATTTTTTTTGCGGACGCTCTGGTAGTCCTGCTGCAGTCCCTGTGCCAGCGTGGATCCCTGTATATTATCGCGTAGTTTTTCCTGCGCGGTGTAAAAATCTGTAAAGATGGTTTCGATACTGCTTCTTTTTGCCTTGTCGGGTTTAATGGCAGCGTCAAATTTTGTCAGGACGGCACTCACTTTATCCCCAACTCCTTCCTTTTGGGCATGCATGGGGGTGCTGAATGCCAGGAACAGGCCAAAAATCAGGATAAATCTGCTTCTCATGTTACAAAATTATGCAATTTGATACCATTTATATATTACAAGAGGCATCTTACAGGCAAGAAAGTTGCAAGGTATGGATTTTTTTATTTAGCCGGAGGCTTTGGAGGTACGGGGCGGCCGCTTCTTCCCTGCCGGATGATCCGGGTTATCAGGGCGTCGTATTTTGGTTGCTGCACGGGAGTACAGATAGCCCGGGTGGCTTTAAAGTGATGGAATACTTTGATCTCCGCGTGCTTTTGCAGTACGGCAATCGAATCTGCCAGCGCAGCAACGGTGCTGTCTGCAACTTCCGGTTGCTTTGTAAGGTCAAAAAGGGATTGTTTGATCTTCCGGATCTGTTCCATATCCGTTTTGGCACTGGCCCAGTGTTTTTGTTTTAACTGTTTGAACTGCTCGATCTGGCCGTCGGTAAATCCTACTTCATTCTTCAATGCCGCGGTGAAGCCTTCGCGCTCTTTATTGGGCTGCGGCCGTTTTGAATAGATAAAAGAATAGGCCAGTAATGCCAGGTTAGTGATCAGCAGCAAGGCAATGATAAATATAAGGGTTCTGTTACGTGCCGTATTGTTCATGCCTTTTATTTGTTAAAATCATAGCTGTTATTGGATGCCAGGATAAAATTTTCATTTTGCAGAATATCGGATTCTGCGCCTGCTGCTACCGTTTCTGTATTTTGTTCGTTATTTGCCTTTATAATAAGATATACATTAACGGTAACGACGGACACGAGGCAGCAGATCGCAACAACTGGTTTGGCGATGATGCTGCTGGTCCTTGTCCAGAAATTGGACTCCTCGCTCAGGCGGGCCCTTACCCTTGTGTACATAAACGGCCTGGATTCAGCCCTTTGTATGCCATCGAAGCTATTGAGGATGGTTTCTATATGATCTTGCTGTTTCATCAATAAACGGATTTATCATGTTTGATGATGGTTACAATACCCTAAATATATTTTATTAAATAGTATTTGACGTCATTTTTAAACTTTTCTTTTATGTCCGCGGCTTATAATCCTTTTCGAGTATCTTTCTCAGGTTGTTCTTTGCGCGGTGCAGCAGGGATTCGATAGAAGATACCGAGGTCCGCAGCACTTCGCTTACCTCCTGGTAGCTTAGCCCTTCCACCTTGTTTAAAATAAAGGCAATTCTCTGATTTTCAGGAAGCTGATCGATGGCCTTGAACAAAATAGCTGCGTTTTCCTTTTTATCCAGCACAATGCCGGGGTGCTGGAAATCCGGAGGGTTTACCACTACCTGGCTTTCTTCCCCAAAGATACTGCGTACAAAACCGAACCTTTTTTTCCGTTTCTTTTTCCGTTCAAAGTCCAGTGATTTTGTGGTAGCGATCCGGTAGATCCAGGTAGACAGCTTGGATTCCCCCTTAAATGCGTGGATCGACTGAAAAACCTGAACAAATACTTCCTGGGCAATATCTTCTGCGTCCTCTTCGCTTTTTACGATCGCCAGGCAGGTATTATAGACCATATTCTGGTAAGTGTCCACGATTTCTTTAAACGCGGCTTCATTGCCCTGCCTTAATTCCTGTACAAGTATTTCTTCGTTAAGCAATGTAATACCGGTTAATTCAGCGATATTACAAAAAAAATAAATAGTACCCGCTAAAACATTGGTCCGCCGGGCCGCCCGCCCCCGCGCATCATGCCCGGAGGGCCTCCCCGCCATTCTCTTCTGTGTTCTCCGCCCTCGCTGTTGGCCGGTGCTTTTCCTTTGCCGAAATTGCGCAGGCTATATGTAAAAGTGAGCATAAAATACTGCTGCAGCACCATGCTCCGGGAATCGGTGATCAGGTTGGCGTCTACGGTCCTGCTGATGCTCTGATTCTGATTCAGTAGGTCAAACACGGAAAGCTTCAGCTCCCCGGCCTTGTTTTTCAGGAATTTTTTGCCAATGCCGGCATTCCACAACCAGAACGACTGGTTCAGGCCGGCAGACAAACCGGAATAGTTCTGATAGGAAAGATCGTTCTGGACGAACCAGCCATTTTTTGAAAGCAGGTTGGCTGAAAAGCCCCCGGTTTGTGTTACATACCGGTTATCCCCGGTTCGCTGATCCGTACTGGTCGTATTATTGAATTGCGCGTTGTAAGACAGGCTGAAATCCACATATTCACTGATATTGCTTCCCAGCACCGCCCCCGCGGAAATGCCCTGGTTGGTGGTATTCGTCTTCACATAGTCGATCAGCCCCGGCCGTTGGGTGAACGAATAGCCGGTATTCAGGTTCAGGTTCGATTTTATGGGTTTGATGGGAAAACTATAGGTTACAAACATGTTCAAATTTTTGTAGCCGTTCAGGTTGACCGGTTTGGTAAATTGAGCACCCTGGGCGATCATCTGGCCATTCACGATAGAATCCTGGTCGGGGAAATAAGTGGCCGTGGTAATATAATTATTGGACAGCTGTCCGAAAATATTTAAAAAGACGCTTTGGCTGTTCCTTGTATTTGTATAAGAATACCGTGCAGATCCCCAATTGGTAGACGTCTGCTTCAGATCCGGATTACCCGTACTGATGTTAGGCTTATTGCTCAGATCCATGACGTCCTGTAATTGGTTGATGCTGGGAAACTCATTGCGCATACGGTAAAACAGGCGGAAACTGCTGTATCTTCCAATTTTTTTGGACCAGCGCATATTGGGCAGCAGGGTATTGAAGGTCTGATTGATCCCGTAAGCGGTGGGGTAGATGCGTGTACTTTGCAGGAGGGTATTTTCAAAATCCAGTCCTACGGAAAACTGGTTATCCCTGCTTCTGCCCAGGCGGTAATCCAGCTCCGCCGTATGTGTTTTTATGTCGTTGTCGAACTTGTTTGATTGCGCTTCATTGAACAGGTTGTAGCCGGATCCGTCGAAGTCAAAGGTTTCCTGGTCAGCTTTGTTCTTTTGGATCTGGTAGCTGTATTCAATCTGGAACATGCCCTGCTGGCCTACGGGTTCGGTATAGCTGGTACGGGCACGGTACCTGCTGCCGTTGGAATTGTTATCTACGAACTGATCCTGCAGTTCTATGCTGTCCAGGAGGGCATCCCGGTAATAGTTGATCAGGTTGTAGTTTTTGGCCGTGCCATCGTTTTTGTTATAAGAAGCCTCCAGGCCAACGGAAAAGGACCTGCCCGGTTTGGCAAACGAGTGGCGGTACATCAGGTTGTTGTTGATGTTGAACCCCTGCCGGTTTGACTGGTTATTTCCCCTCGAGCTGTTAATGGAATCAACGTGATCGTCAAAGGGCCGGTAGGTGTGCATTTCAGAAACAGAGCTGCTTCCGTTATTTTGAAAGCTTACGTTCGGGATGAAGTACAGTGTGTTGTTGGAATCTATTTTGTATTCCAGCCGCATGTTGAACCGGTGATTGTTGTTGTTGGAGGTCCGCTGGCTTTTATTATACGTGTTGCGGTCGCCGGTCAGATAGGTAGTGCTGGATTCGGATTCGTTGGTATTGTACTGGTTGTTAAAAAAATAGCTGGCAGTAACGTCAACCTTCTTGCCCCATTTATCACCATAGTTAATACCAAAGGCATTGGTCTTGCTGATGCCGGGTGTAAGGCCTACCATAAAATCGCCCCCTCCGCGGTATCCGCCACCGCCGCCTCTTCCACCGCCACGGCCGCCGCTTGACGTAACACCCAGCAGGTCTTGCTGTGCAAAGTTCTGCTGGTTGACATTATTAAAGTTTCCCACCAGCGATATCCGGCGGCTTCCGTTAAAAAAGCTGGTATTACCGCCTGCGGAGTAACGGCTGTCTGTACCATATCCCGCGTAAATACGCCCGAACTGGCCGTTTTTAATACCGGATTTGGTAACAATATTGATGGATTTTTGAGAATTGCCGTCATCAAAACCGGTCAGCTGGGCCTGATCGCTCAGCCGGTCAAAGACCTGTATCTTGTCCACTACTTCGGAGGGAAGGTTACGCAGGGCCATAGTAGCGTCGTCTCCAAAAAAATCCTTACCATCAACGGTCACTTTTTTTACGGCTTCGCCCTGGGCGGTTACGTTTCCGCTGCGGTCTACGGTAATGCCGGGCATTTTCTTGATCAGATCTTCCACATTGGCATCGGGATTCACTTTATACTGACTGGCGCTGAATTGGGCGGTATCACCTTTTTGTGTAACCGCCGGGGCGGTGGCCACGATCACCACCCCTTCGAGGGTCGTGGTCTTTTTGGGAATGTAAATGTCGCCCAGATCTGCATCGCGGAGCGTGTCCGATAGTGTGACCCTTGTTTCGAGGTTCTCAAAACCGATGGAAGTGGCTTTTAAAATATAAGAACCCAGACTGAGGTTGATGAAGCTGAACTTCCCCTCTTTATCCGAGAGCGTAGATGTTTTTACGGTAGAATCGGCGGCATTTTCCAGCTGGACGGTGGCGCCGTTCACCGTTGTTCCTTCCACAGGATCCATTAAAGTGCCTTTGATGGATTGCCCGTTGGTAAGGATTCCTGTCATCACAAGTACGAATAAAACTACGATATGCTTCATAAATAGGGGATATAAAGTTCATTGGACGATGAAATAGGCTCAAACTTTCGGTCGGCATTTTTGATAAGGGCTAAAAATGCTGATAAATAATAATTTGTTTCTCCCTGTTTTTACGGAAAACTGTAAAAGAAGAACATAAAAACGAACGTTTAGGCATATTCTTAAAAAAAGTCATTTATCTTGCGGCTCTTAAAAAATGACCATGGAGTATAATAAGTTAGTTGCAGTAAGTGGATTATCGGGCTTATTTGAGCTGATCAGCAGTAAAAGTGACGGGGCCATCATTCGCTCCCTGAATGACAAAACAACCAGATTTGCGTCTTCCCGTATTCATCAGTTTTCACACCTGGAAAGCATTGAGATCTATACCATAAGGGAAAATGTGAACCTGGTAGATGTATTCAATGTCATGAAGACGGATGGCACAGCTTTACCGGATGTAAAGGACGACAAGGCAATCAAAGCTTATTTCCAGAAGGTATATGCCGATATGGATTTTGACCGGGTGTATGTTTCGGACATGAAGAAGATCGTTAAATGGTTTGACCTGTTGCAAAAAAATGATATTGAGATCAAATTAACGGAGGCAGACGAAGCCGAAGAGCTGGAAACGGATACAGCTGCTGAACCGGAAGCGGCCGAAGAGCAAACAGCGGCAAAACCTAAAAAGAAGCCAGCTGCGAAGGCTACGGAAGAAAAAGCAGCCACCCCGGCAGATGAAGCCGTAAAAAAAGAGAAAGCGCCGGCCAAGAAAGCTGCTGCAAAGAAAGCAGTCAAAAAGAAAGAAGATTAATCATCACCTCATATTGTATAGATACCGCCCCCGCTGCAGCGGGGGCTTATTGTTTTGTGATGGTTTGCTTTTTATAAAGTATATTGCTGCTCCCGGTTCCGGGGCATTTGTTTTCCCGGAGACCCTACTGTAACAGAGCAGAAAAATAATGAACATGAAACCAGATGCAAATATTCAACCGTTGAAAAGAAGCTTTTTACCGGAAAATTTTAAGATCACCAATTGGGATGCCCTGGAGCCCTATTTTAAAGACCTTTCTGAAAGATCACTTACAAACCGTGAGGAGCTGGACCACTGGCTGAAGGATACCAGCGAGCTGGAGGCCGTGGTAAGCGAAGAAGCCTGTTGGCGACAGATCAATATGACCCGGGATACGACCGATACCGCACTGGCGGAATCCTTTACTTTTTTTATGACGGAGATCCAGCCTAAAATGCAGCCCTATGCCGACCAGCTGAACCGGAAGCTGATCAACAGCCCGCTTTCTGCTGAATTAAAGGCGCCGGAATATTTTACTTATCTGAGGAATATAAAGAAAAACATAGACCTGTTCCGGGAAGAGAACATCCCGCTGCAATCGGAGCTGGCAGTGGAAGCCCAGCAATTCGGAGCCATCGCGGGTAAAATGACGGTAACGGTGAACGACCAGGAGTATACCTTGCAGCAGGCCGCTAAATTTTTAGAGAACCCGGACCGGCCATTACGGGAATCGGTTTACCGGAAGATCGCCGACCGCAGGTTGCAGGATAAGGATGCACTGGATGACCTGTACGATACACTGTTAAAAAAGCGACACCAGGTGGCCCTGAATGCGGGTTATGCAAATTACCGCGATTACCGTTTTGCGGAGCTGGGGCGCTTCGACTATAGCAAGGAGGATTGTTTTCAGTTTCATGAGGCTGTGAAACAGCATGTGCTTCCTCTGGTAGACGAAGTGTATCAGCAAAAAAAACAGAAACTGAACCTGGATGCGCTGAGGCCCTGGGATATTGATGCAGAGCCGGCGGGAACCGAGCCACTGCGCCCGTTTACGACCGGCAGCGAGCTGGTGGAGAAAGCCATTCACTGTTTTGATGAACTGAAGCCGTTCTTTGGAGATTGTTTGCGCAAAATGAATGAAATGGGAAGGCTTGACCTGGAGAGCCGCAAGGGGAAAGCCCCCGGAGGATATAATTGTCCGCTGGCAGAAACAGGTGCTCCTTTTATATTTATGAACGCCGCCGGAACCATGGATGATGTAACAACCATGGTGCATGAGGGCGGCCATGCCATTCACTCCTTCCTGGCCCACCCGCTGGAGCTTTCCGCATTTAAAGAATATCCGACCGAAATTGCGGAAGTGGCCAGCATGAGCATGGAATTGTTCAGTATGGAGTTCTGGACCGCGTTCTTTAAGACGCCGGAGGAACTGAAACGTGCACAGGAACAGCAGCTGGAGCGGGTGCTGACCATTTTTCCCTGGATCGCCACCATCGATAAATTTCAGCACTGGGTTTATGAGCACCCCGTGCATACGCGGGAGGAACGTACCGCAGCCTGGAGCAGGATCCTGGAGGAATTCACACCCCGGTCGCTAAACACGGAAGGACTGCAGGACTACCGCAATTTCAGCTGGCAGCGCCAGTTGCATTTATACGAAGTTCCCTTTTATTATATCGAATACGGTATTGCACAGCTGGGAGCCATTGGCCTCTGGCAACAGTTTAAGGAAGATAAGGCAAAAGCACTGGATCATTATATACAGGCGCTGCGCCTGGGAGGCACCAGAACGCTGCCGCAGCTGTTTGAGGCCGCGGGGTTAAAATTTGACCTTTCTCCCAACCATATAAAAGGCCTCATGGAGTTCGTAAAGGAAGAGCGGGACCAGCTTTAAAATACTGCTAACGGTATTCATAGTGGCCCTGAACCCAGTGCCGGTGGCTGTGATGGCCCGGTACCCAATGACCCGGAACCCATACCCGGTGCCGGGGTGCACGGGGATAGGCGTTTACCGTACAGGATCCGGTGCCCGAGAGGAGTAAGGCGAACAGCGCTCCCCAAACAAATGTTTTAAAAGCCTTCATAGAATCTTGTTTTTATCAATAAAGCTGTTTCAACTTTTCAATAAGTCACTCCGATCGAGTTCAAAGATCCTTATGACCGGTTTTCTACCGGCAGACTGTTCCAATGGGCCAGCCCTGTCGGGGCGGCCTGTTTGCTGCAATCTGAAAAGCTGGAACAACTTCAATAAACGGATTTTATCTATTGGAGTAAAGCCGACAAAAAAAGTTTAAAGCGCTCCGTGCTTTTGACCGTTAAAAGAGCTTTAAAAATAAGACAGGAAAGCACACCCCGGCTTTGTGGTCCGTGGCGCCGGATATTCGTTGGGAAGGATATGTCATCCCGGTGGCCGTTCCGGTCAGGGTTGGTGTTGTTTATTTTTTGGTGATTGCAAATACGATCGGTTGCCTCCGGTATGCTTTCACAAACCGGCCATATTGTTGGGCGGGGCTCCATTTGCCTGATCTCCGGATCACCCGAAGGGCTTCGTCTTCCATCCCATACCCGTTATGGGTCAATGCTTTGATATTCGACAGGGTCCCATCTTTATCAATGATGAACTGTACCATAACCTGGTATTTTCCGGGAGCGGCACCATTCCGTATGGGCCGAAAGACATCCAGCGACCGGGTGAGATAGGTGGCCCAGGCGTTTAACCCTCCGGGAAATTCAGCTTCCTTTTGTTCCCGGGTATAAAGACTGTCGCCATCGGTTACCGTGCCGTCGGTATGGTAGATCTTTTCAATACCTTTATTTCCGGAAAAAATAAATGCCCGGATCTTTCTTCCCGTTGTATCGTAGCTGATATTCTGCATCGTGTTCCGGACACTGTCTGTAATGATTTCATTGGCCGTGATGTTTTTTTTAAAATACCGGAACTCCTTTTTAAAGGCAACGGTTCCCTGTGCGTAAATGATGGAATCGGTCTGCTGGCCCATGCGGTTCCATTGCTGCGTAAGCCCGTCCTGTATATTGTGCGTATAGTGTTTTACCTGCTGTACGCGCCCGTCCGGATAATAGTCAATGCCTTTTCCGTGCAATACGTTTAAAGACGAGTCAGTATATGCCCCTGAGAAAAGTTTTTGATCATTGGCCATTAAAAAAAAATCGACCCATACAACGGAATCCTGCCTGATCCCCTTGCCATAAATGGCGGCCTTCTCTTTTTGTGAAGGAACCAGGCTGGCATCAAAATAGTAAGCGAATTGCCGGGTCTGCGCGGTTGCCGGAAGCGATAGTATCAGCATCAGAAAAGCAGTAGGGATGGTTTTCATATTGAATGTGTTTGTAATAAGCTGTTAATTGTGTTGATCTTTATCAAATATACAGGATTTCCCGATGCCCGCGCACCGCCGTTGGGCCGGTTTCAAAAAACAAGATCATCCTGAATAAACTCCGGGATGATCTTGTGAAAGTCTGTGAAACGGCTACGGGCAATTGTTTAAAACCCGCTGATATCCAAACGGCCGCCGGTGGCGCATTTTCCCTTGAGCGAGGCTGTGGGAATGGCGGAGGAAAGGATGGCGGATCTTATTTCCTTCATGCTGGCGCCGGGATGCGCGGCGGCATACAGCGCGGCGGCTCCGGCTACGTGCGGGGCGGCCATGGAAGTGCCGCTCATAGCTGCATAGGTGTTGTTCAGGTATGTGGAAACGATCGATTCGCCCGGAGCTGCAATGTCAACGCTTTTGGAACCGTAGTTGGAGAAATAAGAGAGGGCCCCGGTGGGGCCAATGGAGGTAACGGTAATGATATTGGCCGTCTTATAACCTGCCGGATATACGGGTGCCTGGTCAATATTACCGGCGCTGTTGCCGGCGGCGGCAATGATCAGGATCCCGGCCTTGTTGGCCCTCCGGATAGCGGCCTCAAGATCTTTTGAGCCCGTACTTCCCTCCCAGGAGCAGCAGAGCGCAACGATATTGAGTCTTTGTTTTGTTTTTAGCGCAATAAAATAATCAATGGCCCGTGCGGCCGCAAATGCATTGCCTGAACCACTTTCTATAAACTTGGCGCCCAGCAGTTTTACATTCCAGACCACACCGGCCACGCCCATCCCGTTTCCACCTTTGGCTCCGATGATGCCAGCTACATGCGTACCATGGAAGTCGTTGCTGCCATATACCGCGGCAGTATTGTTATAAAAATTCCATCCATAGATGTCGTCAATATATCCGTTTCCATCGTCATCGGTTCCGTTGCCAGGTATCTCACCGGGATTGGTGCCTGCATTGCTTTTCAGGTCTTCGTGCCCGTACATATATCCCTGGTCGATGACGCCCACGTAAACGTTACCGGACCCGGTTTTGTGATTGGTCCAGGCAGCGCTGGCCTGGCATCCGTACCCGCCAGCCTGCATGTTCCATTGACTAACGGAAAAATAGGGATCATTGGGTACCTCTGCAGTATGATAAATATAATTGGGTTCTATAAAGTCAATTTCAGGTGCATTTTTTACCTTGTTGATGGCGGTAAGGACATCCGATGAAATTTCGATCAGCTCCACGGTGCCTTCATCTTCAAACCCCGGAATGGCTTTGGGTTCGGCTTTATCCCGGAGCTTCCCTTTTAATTTTGCAAGAATATCCGCTTTTGTTTTAGCCGGGGTTCCGTCTTTGAATTTTATCAGCACCTGTCCCGGCACGTGGTCTTTATTTTGACCGGGCGGCAGCAGGGATTGACCGTTACGGACCGCAGTGAGCGGCAATGGGGTTTCGGGGGACGTAATCCCGCCTTTTTGACAGCTGTACAGGCCTAGACCTATACTCACACTCATAATGAGGCTGAATGATCTTTTAATCATCATGGTTTAGAGTTTATTAATAATTTGTTTATAGGGCCGGAGTGTTGGGCAAACACCCAGGGATGCTGCGAAAATATTAACAAAAGATGACATTTAAGCCAGGGATGGGTGCCATTCAAATTTTCGCAGTGAAATTGGTTGAGCTTTTTCAATACATCGCCCCGATAGGGCTAAAATCGTAAGCCGGGCTTTTACCGGCAGGCTGCTCCTATGCGCCGGCCCTGTAAGGGCATTATGCCGGTAAATGCCTTCTGAGGGATGAATGATTTCGATTGAAATTCAATAGGCAGATGTTAAACCTGCATGCTGCAGACCGGCAAATTGCCCATGACCTATTTCCGGGAAGCAGTTTAGATCTTTAAACGGCAAGTAAAGGACCATAACCATTGGAATATGGGGAATCATTAAGATTCCAGGCGGCGTAACGCACCTCATGCCTGAATGGTTTTGAAAAAAATGATATTTAAACAGTCTCTAAGAAGCTGTTTAAAAGCGATCCAGGAGCATCCTTATCGTCACAAAAAAGGTACGGGTTTTTTATCGCCGCTACTTTGGGCTTTGCTGTAGCCGCCATCTGTAAAAAGCGGGGTTCAACAACCATTTTAGCAAAAGAGGCATGGCCTCGAAAGATCCGGCAAGAACGGGTTTCAACCCGTTTATAAGTCCAAAAGAACAACAGAGAGCCATAGGCCCGGGCATAATGATCCGTGCCGATGGCACTTATGAAATTACAGCTTCGTCAAAGCTGCGCTAAAGCGCGGCTTTGACGACAACGACGCGCCGGATGGCGCTTATAAGGGGACCAAAATATTATTTTCCGGACATAGTGGCTTTTTCAGGCTCTCTGACGGCAGCCAGCTCCTTCGGGGTGAGCATGTAATTATACACTTTCAGGTTCCTGACAGATCCTGAAAATGCATTTTTCTTTGCGCCGATGTATTTTAGCGGAAAAAAGAGGGTTTGTACAATATTTATGGAATCTTTGATGTTGGCAAATCCTTTCTTTTGACCTTCCAGCCGGTCTGCCAGCTCTCCATTTACATAGAGGCGGGTTCCTTTATTGTTCCCCGCAATGGCGATCCGGGTCCACCGGTCGGCGGGTACTTTATAATTAAAGGTAAAGTCATATCCATCCCGGCTGAATCCGAGGTTGCCCGTATTTCCCTGCTGCAGTTTTACAATGGCGTCCGGCGAGGAGAACAGTACCGCATCACCGGGATTATTTTTGGCAGGCCTGATCTCGAAGACAACGGTATAATCATAGCCAATGCCATTGTAAGGCAGGGCATAGTAGCTGTTGCCCCCGGCCAGCCGGAGTATATTTGTGTGCCCCTCTTTCAGCTGCTTTGTATTTTTGGATATTGCTTTTGAGGCGGAGGAAAAAGACGGTGCCAATACCAGTTTCCGTTCACTGCTAAACCTACCCAGCAGGTTCAGGCCGGGCGCTTCCGGAAGAGCCATCGCCCTGGTCATGAATGTTTCATACGGCAGGGCGCTTCTTGCGGCCGTCCACATTTTCTGCGATAGCACCTGCATGGCCGGAAATACCCGGTGGTGTACATCTTTTTCGCTGATGCCGTTACCTACAATATCATTCCATACAGCAAAGGCGCCGCCCCTGATCTGGGGAAACCGTACGTCAAAGCTATCCTTCCCAATGCGGTAAGGCGCCCAGCTGTTGTACAGCATCCGGGTATTCAGATAATCATAGTAGTAGCCGGCTGCAGGCACAATATACAGGTATCCGTCGGGGGTGCTGATGCCTTTATATCCCAGCCGGAACATTTCTTTGGGATCTGCATATCCGTTATACCAGAGGTTCATGGTGACCCCGTCGGCTTTTACAGGAGTTGTGCCGGCAGCATGGGTCAGCGATCCCCACATGCGTACCTTCTTGCCATACTGTTCTACAAAGCGGATATAATGGTCGGCAAATTTCCTGAAGTTCTCCGATTCCTCCTTTGCATATTCATCGGTACCGATATGTACTTCTTTTCCGACAAAAACGGGGTTGGGGCCCTCCAGGTATTCCCGGAAAACATGATCGATCACTTCATATGTTTTTGGATTGGTGATGTCCAGGTGGTCCATCCCGTATTTCCGGCTTCCGATACCCGGAACGGCCTTGGAGAACGCCAGGGAGTGCGCCGGTACATCAATCTCCGGAATGATGTTGACTCCGTAGTTGCGGGCCATGAGCTGTAGCTCGCGGAATTCCCGCTTGGTATAATGGCCGTCCCTGGCCGTAAGCTCCGGGTACGTGCTGCTCTCCAGGCGGAAGGCGGAATAGGTCTGGTCCCAGTCGTTGTTAAAAAATTTTTTGAAGCCATTGTCATTTAGATGGATATGAAAATCATTCATCTTGTAATACGCCATAAACTTTACATAATTCCTCAGGAAATCCATGGTAAAGAATTTGCGCCCGGCATCCAGCACAAAACCCCGTACCGGGTAGTCCGGAAAGTCCCTGGCGATCCCTGCGGCAATGCGTTTGCTTTTTTTATTCTGTTCCAGCAGCTGCAAAAAAGTGCGGGTTGCCCAGAAGGCGCCTGTGGGTGTATTTGCTTTTATAGATACGATCTTGCCGATCTCCAGGACATAGCCTTCATCTCCCAGCGCCGTGTCATTCAGTCCCAGGGCAACGAAAACATCACCCGCATCCGGTGTGCCTGTCTGCAACCGGAGCGACCCAAAGCCCGAGGTCGTTTTCAGGTCTGACAAAAATACCTGCATACCCGGTTGCAGGGCCCGGGCCGAAACGGGGCTCATTACAATGGCTGCTGTATTCTTTAACTGAAAAAAACCGGTGTTGGAGATCCAGCTTTTCAATGCGGGTATTACAAAGGGTACCGCCGGCTGACCTTGCGCAGGTGCAAATTTTAACAGGGAAACAAGCAGCAGAATGGTATGAAATCGTTTTGTCATGATCCGTTATTTTTTAAAAAAGCAGCAGAAGGGCACTGCACCGCTGTGGCAGACCACGGACGGTGTTCCCGGGTGCATTTCAGATTTTCGCTATGCTGCGACCTTAACAAACTCCCTTTTGGATAGTTCTACAATCTTTGACCATTGTTGATTCTTCTTTGTTACTCTGAGATGCAACATATTTTGGGCGCCATTTCGGCTCCATCTTTGTCCGGATTGCTTCAGCCTTTTTTGGACAATCGTTCGGTGTGCTGATTCGATAGCGCCGGAACCAATCAGTCCGGCACCGATCGTTTTGTATAATGGATAATTCATTCTTGCTTTATTGGATTCATAATAATCGATCAGTTTCT
>NZ_KB893645.1 GCF_000374125.1 Niabella aurantiaca DSM 17617 | reverse complement strand
ATTTTTTCCAATTGTACGGCTAAAATAATCGCATTCAAAAAACTGGCCCTCTGGTATAATGAAGTGGAAGATTCCGGATTAAAAGTATTTCGAACGGTGGCCAGATCCATTGAAACCCATCATCAAAGTATCCTTAATTATTTTAATAATCGAAGCACCAATGCAGCGGCAGAATCTTTTAACGCTAAAATTAAGGCCTTCAGAGCCGCTGCAAGAGGGGTAAGAGATATTAACTTTTTCCTATTCAGACTCGCTAATATTTATGCCTGATCCCCCAATTTTTCAACCTGATCCCTTTTTTGTTATAAAAGCTATAAAAACAGCCCCCTTGGCAACCGGATGAAATGTATCAGGGGTGCAAGCCCGGAACCAGCCCTGGTCTAAGGATGCACGCCGCGAACCTAGCCTTTCAATTAAAGCACTTCCAAAGAAAGATGAAAAAGCCCGATGATCCTTTAGCGGCATTACGGGTTTCCGTAAACACAAACCCAAAAAACTTTAGCTTTGCATAAAGCCCCGGGTTATTGATTCACACAAAACCGAAACGATTGCAAAACATAATCATTTTTTACCCCGCTACAGTATTTACCTCCTCTAATGGAAGGGAGATCCCCCCGGAACCCTTTCAACAACATGCTACGCTTCGACCGGAAATAGCTATTATAGTGGACCCGTTCCCCTTTCAAAACAGCGGTTGGAACAAGGATGCTATCAGACAAAAAGTGTCGCTAAACAACCTGGATAATATATCGGTCAGGCGCGGAACCCGGGGATTGCATGATAGGGTTCTTTTTGAGCTCAAAGGCGTTATTGCGACCGGAGACAAAAAACATTCATATGTAGCGCCGTGTATGTATCGCAACAGGTACCTGGAAATAACTCCGGCAATGCAGTATGAGATATCGGTATCCGGGTCGTTTCCAAAAGCAGCCTTGGATCCGTTGTCTGAAGGATCTGTTTTTTTGATGACAGGCCGGGCTGTTCATATAAAAGAACCTGCCGATAATATTACAAACCGGAGATACAGCTTCCCTACGGACAAATATCGAAACCCTCATTCCATTTAAATATTCTAATTAGCCCCAAAACTCAATCATTATGTACGATTCAGCCACATCATTAGAAATCCCCGTATCGTTTTACATTGCTCTTATTCTCTCATTGACAATATCGCTGGTCATAGCGCACGTTATCATTAAGTCTGCGATAGAATCTGCTCTAAAACCATCCATCGAGCAGATAAGTTCTGAGATAACGAGGTTAATAACTACGGTCAGGGCAATTGCGCTCAAAAAGGGAATAAACAATGCAGACCTGGACGAATATTTTATCGATCATGAATCCTTTAACAGAGCCGTAAGTAAGATCCGGCATTACGAACAGCTGGTAGCTGAAATCAGCCTTCCCGAAAATAAAGAAACGTACGAAAGAAAGATCGCTGAGTTAAAAATCACGCTGGACAATCTTGCTTCTAAAATATAGACATATCAACGCAGTTCCCTCTTTCAGATCTTTTCTTACGGCCACAGCATGTACAAATACATAGACAAAAAAGCGAAACAAAATTTTTCTTCTTTTTAATACCTGCTGTTTAAGCTATCGATCCACCGCAGGCTGTCGGGGTAGGGCAAGCCGTATTTTTTAAAATCTTCGGGAAGAATCAAAAGATGCACTTGGTCGTATTTTTTGGAATACATAGCTGAAAAATAGTGGTCAACCAAATATCTTCCTACCCTATAGGGTACGTCTGTGGGAATAGACCGTATCTTTTCCCGGCCGTCAATAATAATAGCGCAGCTGAATACGGACTGTGAATATCTATAGTAATAAAAAGTACTTTTTATGTAGACATTCCTAATTAATGCTCCCTTTCCAAGGTCTTTTTGAACAGTTCGTCCATGCAAAATCCAACAGATGAAAAGCGCCAATATCGAAAAGCAGAGCAATATGGGAAAATGTTTTTTCATGCTACGAACCTGATTGATCTACTCCCATACCTGAGCAAAGAATCATTTTTCACTCCTCACCTTTTCACTCGATCCGTATAAAATACAGACGTAAAACACAGGCATAAAAAAAGGGCTTCATAAACTGAAACCCTCTAAAATATTGGTGGGAGTTGACGGGTTCGAACCGCCGACCCTCTGCTTGTAAGGCAGATGCTCTGAACCAGCTGAGCTAAACTCCCGATATGTCAATGGCTTCTTCTGAAGCCTCTTTATCCCTGTTTTACAGCGTGTTGTCCTGTAAATGGATTGCAAAGATAAGGTTATGTCATTTAAACTTCAAAATATTTTTCAAAAAAAATGTTGCATTTTGCAGCATGTCATTTTACTGCACATTTGTCAGGGAAAAAGGTAAGGGCACCGTCCACGAAACCTATCACGATACCGAATATGGCTTCCCGCTGGAATCGGATAATGAACTATTTGCGCGCCTGGTATTGGAGATCAACCAGGCGGGGCTGAGCTGGGAAACCATCCTGAAAAAGAAAGAAGCTTTTTACAAAGCCTTTGACCGGTTCGACATCCTTAAAGTGAGCAGGTACAAACAGAAAAAATTCGATGTCCTGATGCAGGATGCCGGCATCATCCGCAACCGGTTAAAAATTAATGCCGCCATTGAAAACGCAAAAGTGATCCTGTCCCTTCAAAAGGAATTCGGATCTTTTAAAAACTGGCTGGATCAGCACCATCCCAAAACAAAAGAAGAATGGGTAAAGCTGTTCAAAAAGCACTTTAAATTCACCGGGGGCGAGATCGTAAACGAATTTTTAATGAGCACCGGGTATTTGCCGGGCTGCCATGCTGAAGATTGTCCCACCTATAAAAAGATCGTGAAAAAAAAGCCCATGTGGCTGCGGCAATAACGTGGCAGCAGCGCGCTATTCTTCCATGGTCCTTTTCAGTAGCGCCTTCAGCTCCTGTACCCGCTGCGGATATTTCCCGGCAAGATTGACGCGCTCGCCCGGATCCTTCTTCAGGTTGTATAACTGATCCTGCGCACTGTACCCGGTTTCTATATTTACAGCACTCATCAGCGCCGGGCCTTTGGATGGTGTCATATACTTCCAGCCGTCTTTTACAATGCTCAATGCATGGTTGCCCGGCTGTTCAATGATAAAGTTGCGATCCCGGCTGCTTTTGCCCAATAAGGTAGTGAGGTAATCCCGGCTGTCGGTAAACTCTCCTGCCGGCAACCGGACACCCAGCAGCGAAGCAAAGGAAGCCATCAGATCCACCTGGCTTACCAGCGCAGCGGACCGCTTACCTGCAGCAACCCTGGCGGGCCACTGTACAATAAACGGCACCCGGGTACCCGCTTCAAAAGCGCTGTACTTGCCTCCCCGGTAAATCCCCCCCGGCCTGTGATCCAGCGCTGCGGCCGTTTCCGCAGACTGATCCAGGTATCCGTCGTTCAATACCGGGCCATTGTCGCTGCTGAAAATAACCACCGTATTGCGCAGCAACCCTCTTTCTTTGAGGGCATTCATCATAACGCCCACGCTGTGATCCATTTCCAGGATCACATCTCCCCTGTAGCCCAGTTTGCTTTTTCCTTTAAAGGCCGTACCGGGCATGCGCGGCACATGAATGTTATGAATGGCGTAATAAAGAAAGAACGGCTTTTTCTCTTTCATGCTCCGGTCAATGAAGTCCAGGGCTTTATTGCTGAAAACATATCCCAGCTCCTCATCCGTCCATTCACTGCGCCTGCCGCCTTTCATGAACCCGATCCGCCCGATCCCGTTCACAATATGGCCGTCGTGCCCCTGCCGGGGATCATTGTGCTGCTTCAACAGTTCCGGGTGCGCTTTCCCCGTCAGCTCCCCGGGAAACGCTTTGCGATAATCTACCGCAATCGGATCGTTCTTTTCCAACCCCAACGCCTGCTGGTTTTCCATAAAAATCGTAGGAACCCTGTCGGCCGTTGCCGGGAAAATAAATGAATAATTAAATCCTACTTCCCGCGGGCCGGGAGTTACTTCCCTGTTCCAGTCCACCGGCGACCGGTTACCCAGGCCCAGGTGCCATTTCCCTACCACACCCGTCAGATATCCAGCCTGCTGAAAGACCTTGGGCAGCGTAGTGATATTGGTAGGGATCACCAGGTTGGCGTCTCCCGGCAGGATATTTGTTCCCTCCTTGCGCCAGGCATACCGGCCGGTAAGCAAGGAATACCGCGAGGGTGTACAGGTTGAGGCCGTTGCATGTGCATTCGAAAAATTAATGCCGTTTTGCGCCAGCCGGTCAATATGAGGCGTAGGCACGATCCGGGCACCATTACAGCTCAGGTCCCCGTAACCCAGGTCATCCGTATAAATGATCAGTACATTCGGACGGTTCGCTGTTTGCGCAAATACAGTATGCATCCCCAGCAGCAACGCCATGCTCAAAAAGATCTTCTTCATTTTTAAAACAGTTTTACCCGGATGCCTGCATTTCTTCTTTCCGGCCGGTGCACCGGCCTTTAGCATCCGCTTTAAAAAAATCCGGGAGCTCCATCCGGAAAACATGCCTGTGTATGATTGCAGCAAACAAATACGTTGATGAATAGCCCGCAGGCGAAGATAGATTTTTAAACCGTTTGACCGTGCATCCCCTTCTTTTTTGTGCACTCGATTGCACAGCAGCTTCCCCAACAGAAACCCTAACTTTAGCATGTTTGTCATACAATACCGGCAATGCCGGGCATCTTTTTTAATCAGCCGCCATGCCCATCCATTGCTGGTTCCGGAAGCCGGAACAAACAGCTTTAAAAAAACTAATAAGATATGATCATCATGAAAAAGGTAATCCTGTTTTTATTCAGTACGCTTCTTTCTGCGGCCGCTATCCATGCGCAATCCCCGCCCAATGTCATTTATATTTATGCGGATGATATGGGATATGGCGAGCTGGGATGCTATGGGCAGCAAAAGATCAAAACGCCCCATTTGGACCATATGGCAGCCGAAGGAATGCGGTTCACACAACACTACTCCGGAACCCCGGTATGCGCTCCTGCCCGCTGCATGTTGCTGACGGGAAAAAACGGGGGGCATTCCTATATCAGGGGCAACTATGAACTGGGAGGCTTCCCCGATAGTCTTGAAGGTGGCCAGATGCCCTTGCCGGAAGGTACATTTACCCTGGGGCACCTCTTTAAGGATGCAGGTTATGCCACCGCCGCCATCGGCAAGTGGGGATTGGGATCTGCGCATACCACCGGCCATCCGCTGTTGCAGGGATTTGATTACTTTTATGGATACCTTGATCAAAAACAGGCGCACAATTATTACCCTACGCACCTCTGGGAAAACCAGGCATGGGATACACTGAACAATCCCGACATCTGGGTGCACCGCGCGCTCAACCCCCAGACAGCTACGGATAAGGACTTCGATTATTTCAAAGGCAATGAGTATTCTGTTGATAAGATGACGGAAAAGGCGGTAGCGTTCATCCGCAAACACAAACAGCAGCCGTTCTTTCTTTACCTGCCCTACACCATCCCGCACGTGTCTCTCCAGGTTCCGGAGAAATACATCAATATGTACAAAGGGCAGTTTGATGAAAAGCCTTACTACGGGCAGCGGGGCTACGCCGCATCCAAATACCCTTTGTCTACCTATGCCGGCATGATCACCTGTCTCGACGACCAGGTAGGCATCATCATGAACGCGGTCAAAAAACTGGGACTGGATCAAAACACCATTATCCTGTTCTCCAGCGATAACGGGGCTACCTTTAACGGCGGCGTTGATGCCGCGTTCTTCAACAGCGTACAGGGATTGCGCGGCCTGAAAATGGACATCTACGAAGGCGGTTTCCGGGAACCGTTCATTGCCCGGTGGCCGGGAAAGATCCCGGCAGGAAAAACCAGCAGCCTGCTTTCCGTGCAATACGATATGATGCCTACGTTTGCGGAGCTGACCGGACAACGGTTAACGCATGCGGTGAACGGCATCTCGCTTTTACCGGAGCTGCTGGGCAAGGGAAAGCAGCAGCAGCATCCCTATCTTTATTTCGAATATCCGGAAAAAGGAGGCCAGGTGGCCGTCCGGATCGGCAAATGGAAAGGGATACGCACCGGTATAAAGAAAAACAGGCAGGCGCCCTGGCAACTCTATAACCTGGAAACCGACGGCCATGAAAACAAAGATATTGCCGCACGGCATCCGGATATCATTCAGCAGATGCAGGCCATCGCATTGAAGGAGCATCAGCACCCCCATATCAAAGAATGGGAATTTATAGATCCCAAATTTGAACGGCCAAAAAATCCATAAGTCTTTCATTTGTCATGCCGGACTTGTTTCGGCATCTAATAATAGTTGCCTATCAATAGATTCTGAAACAAGCTCAGAATGACAACATGCTATAAAGTGACTTCTAATACAATCTCTTTAACGAAGCTGTAATTTCATAAGAGCCATCGGCACGGATCATTGTGCCCCGGACCTATGGCGCTCTGTTGCTCTTTTGGACGTATAAACGGATTAAAACCCGTTCTTACCGGATCTTTCGAGGCCATGCCTCTTTTGCTAAAATGATCGCTGAACCCCGTATGTCACAGATGACGGCTACAGCGAAGCCCCAAGTAGAGGCGATAAAAGCCGGTACCTTTGTGACGATAAGGATGCTCCCGGATCGTTTTTAAACAGCTTCTAAGAACAGGGTAACAGATCCTACCTTTTCCGGATCTATTGCCGTTGTTATCCCGAAGGGGTCTTTCTTATCCGCACGCACAGGACCGCCATCAGAACTGCAGGCCCTCCCCGGGGGAGAACGCTGCAAAAAACATTTTTTCTGAACGCATGCCTGCAGGACCACGACATGCCATCGTCCGGATCTGGAATGCATCCTTTTATAACGCGCCGAAACCATCTATGAGTTATATTTGTACCTCCACTTAGTTTAAACCAGTATAAAATGAACAAATCAGCCATCCATCCCATGCCCGGATATTTTGACCGTTACATCGATCAGGTGCCCGAAGACCTGGAAATGGTACCCGCCATTCAAAAAAGCATCCTGGACATTTACCAGCTGGATAAGGAAAAGGTCGCCAACCTGGGAGACCAGGTATATGCACCGGGCAAGTGGACGATAAAGCAGATCCTTTTACATATTGCCGATACAGAAAGAATATTTATTTACCGGGCCCTGCGCTTCGCAAGAAAAGACAGCACTCCTGTTCAGCCCTTCGAGGAAGATCTGTTTGCAGAAAACTCCAATGCCGGTGAACGCACGCTGGAGTCATTGCTCGACGAACTGGTAGCGGTACGCCAAAGCACGCTTGCCTTTTATAAGAATCTCAGCGACGAACAGCTTCTCTCGGTCGGCAACACCTATAACACGCAGATGTCGGTGCTGGCGGTAGGGTTCACCATTGTGGGTCACCAGACGCATCATTTCAGGATCATCGAAGACCGGTACTTCCCCTTGCTGAATGCGCAGTAAATGAATTTCTATTTCCGCTTACAATTCCGGATGCTCAACCGGCAGATAAAAGACTTTGGTCTGCGCCCCCTGTGGGGATGGCTTTTGGGGTCGGCTGGGTTCTTCCTTTTTTCCTGGCTGCTGTTTTCAAAAACAAGCGCAGCCATCTATCTGTATGTGCTTCTGGCAGCAGCATCGCTGGTACAGCTGGGCAACGGAAAAAGGACAGACTTCCTGAAGATCACTTTCCCGGAACGCTCTTTGCGCAGCATACGGATGGGCGAAAATGTCTTCGCCGTCATCCCTTTTGTGTTGTTCCTGCTCTACCGGAAGCAGGTGCTCCCCGCCCTACTGCTGTTACCCGGCGCGCTGCTGCTCAGCCTGATCCGTCATTCTGCAAATATCAATACTACAGTGCCCACACCTTTTGGCAAAAAACCTTTCGAGTTCCTTACCGGTTTCCGCCAATCGCTGCTCTTCATTTTTGCGGCTTACCTGCTGACAGGCATTGGTATTTTTGTCAATAATTTTCATCTTGGCCTGTTTGGCAGCGGGGTTGTCCTTTTGCTGGTCCTGTCGTTTTATACAAAGCCGGAGCCACTGTTTTACCTGTGGAACTTTTCCTTTACCCCCGGAAAATTCCTGAAGAAAAAAGTAAGCACCGCCATGGGGCATACCACCATTTTAACAGGTATCCCGTTTGCTGCAATGCTGATCGCCTATCCGGAAAAATGGTGGATGATCACCGGCATACTGCTGCTGGGCTACGGGTATGTGGCGCTGATCATATTGATCAAGTATACCGCGTACCCGGATGAGATCCCCCTGGTTCCCCTGCTTATTTTTTCCGCCAGCATTTTTTTTCCACCCCTGCTGCTGGGCCTGATCCCGCTTTTTTATTCCAGATCCGTTAACCGGTTAGCAACTTATCTTTCATGATCCGCATTGAATCCCTTTCTAAAAATTTCGGCAGCCATACCGTATTAAACAATATTTCGCTTACGTTTTCCACAGGGGGCGTATATGGCATTGTAGGCGAAAATGGCGCCGGTAAAACAACCCTGTTTAACTGCATTGCCGGCATGGAGTCATACCAGGGCCGGATCACCGCCGGCCACATGCCGCTGAAAAACCACCTGGGGTTCCTGCAAACAGAGCCCTTCTTCTTTTCAAAGATCACCGGGGAGGAATACCTCCGGCTGCTTTGTCATGCCCGTCATAAAACAGCCGCGCAGGTGCAGCAGCGGAATATCTTTGACCTGCCGCTGAACCAGTATGCGGCCACCTATTCCACGGGAATGAAAAAAAAGCTGGCTTTAATGGCGATCCTGATGCAGGAAAACGACTACTTTATTTTGGATGAGCCCTTTAACGGGGTCGATATACAGAGCAACCTGCTGATCACCGCCATCATCCAAAAGCTAAAGGCCCTGGGCAAAACCATCCTCATCTCTTCCCATATTTTTTCTACCCTCCGTGAAACCTGCGATGAGATACACCTGCTGCAAAACGGATCTTTTATAAAAAAAGTAGCCCGCGACAGCTTCGATTCGCTGGAGCAGGAAATGAAGCAGGTATCCATCGGAGGGAAGATCGAACAGATGGGGTTAAAATAAACCACAGACGCCGCCTGCAGCCGTTCGCTATTAATTAACCTGAGTTAAGTTTTTTTTGATAGAAAAATGGGAGTTTTGCTATACAAACAAAAACACAACTGGCTGCTTTAAAACAGATTGAATATACCATTATTCCGACATAAAAGATTGTGAATCTATCAAAGACAGCCGGGAGTGTTCCTCAGAACACTCTTTTTTTATCCCATTTATGAAAGGACCACAAGGAAACGCCTGTTTCCTATATGCCGGGGTTGTATCAAAAGCTTAATTGTTATATGCTGAATCTTCCATAGCGGGCCTCAATGCGGTGATGACAAACATTCCCGAAAACCGGAATCTGCTGCACCTTTCTTTTCCAGTTCCCGCCGGTCAGGCGGGAATGAAAAGTGGATTGATCTCCAATAGATTCAGAAAGGCCGCTCGCCGGGCGGAGGTTTAGAACGACAACCTACGATAAAGCCGCGTTGATACCCCCGTTAACAACGCAAGAAACGGGTTTCTTTTTACATAAATAGCAACCATCTTTGTGCTATAAATCATCAGCAATGAACGTACAAAATGAAATAAATTTCAACAGGGTTGCCAATGCGATCGAGTACATACGCAGCCATTTTAAAGACCAGCCCGGCCTTGAGGAAATTGCCCGGGCTGCCCACACCAGCCCCTATCATTTCCAGCGTATTTTTTCCGACTGGGCGGGTACCAGTCCTAAAAAATTCCTGCAATACATCAGCCTGGAACATGCCAAGCAGGTGCTCCGGACCAACCAGGCTTCTGTAGCAGATGCCGCCTTTGATACCGGACTCTCCGGCACCGGAAGGCTGCACGATCTTTTTGTTCATATCGAAGGCATGACACCCGCAGAATACAAAAACGGCGGCAGCAGCCTGGATATCCATTACAGCTTTGCCGAAAGCCCTTTCGGGAACCTGATCGTGGCATCCACCGCAAGGGGCATTTGTTATATGGCCTTTCACGAAGAAGAACCGGCTGCCCTGCAGGGGCTGAAACAACAATTTCCAAATGCCCGCTTTACGCAGAAAACAGACCTGTTGCAGCAAAACGCTTTGTTTATTTTTCAAAACAGCCAGGCCCAGCTGCACGAAATAAAACTGCATCTGAAGGGGACCGACTTTCAGCTTAAAGTATGGGAAAGCCTGCTGAAGATCCCCATGGGACAGCTGACCACCTATGGCACGCTGGCGGCCCGCATCGGGCAACCCAATGCCGCCCGTGCAGTGGGTTCTGCAATCGGGAGCAATCCCGTGGCCTACCTGATCCCCTGCCACCGCGTCATTCAGTCAACCGGTCATACCGGGGGCTATATGTGGGGACCGGCACGTAAGATGGCCATCATCGGGTGGGAACAGGCCCGTACCGAAATGAGCAATCAGAAAAGAGCAATGGCAGGTGACAAATTCTAAATGTCAAATTCCAAATATCAAATAACAAATACCAGGGAGCAAAAGCTGCGGCCGCTCTTTTTATATTTAAAATACAATATCTGTTATGCATAATTTATTGCCCTATGACGGCACGGTACACTACTATGGAAGGGCCCTTACAGCGGAAGCCGCGGATGCCTGTTTTCACACATTGATGAATACCATCGACTGGCGAAATGACGAAGCCGTCATCTTCGGAAAGAGGATCATTACCAAAAGAAAAGTGGCCTGGTATGGCAATAAAGATTTTACCTATACGTATTCCAACGCTACCAAAACCGCACTCCCCTGGACCAGAGAGCTACTGCAACTAAAAAAAATATGCGAAGCAAAAACAGGCGAGCATTATAATTCCTGCCTGCTCAATCTTTATCATACCGGTACCGAGGGCATGGCCTGGCACTGTGATGAAGAACGGGAGCTAAAGAAGAACGGCGCCATTGCATCGCTGAGCCTGGGTGCCGAAAGAAAATTTGCCTTCCGGCATAAGAGCACCGGGCTGCGGGTCGATTGTTTCCTGGAGCATGGAAGCCTGCTGGTAATGAAGGGCACTACACAAACCCACTGGCTGCATCGCCTGCCGCCTACAAAAAAAGTGCATACTGCCCGGATCAACCTTACATTCCGGACGATAGCGGAGCATTGAGAGCGGAGCATTGAGAATCGAGAATTGAGCCACCCACCTTTAGCTATCAGCCTTCAGCGCCTCTGCGTTCCTTTGCGTTGCGGCGTGAAACACTCCCAACAAAAAAGCCATCCTGACCGAATCAGGACGGCTCTTCTAACAAAATAAACAAAAACAAATCACCAAATCTTTGCCCGCTCATTTTCGGGTTTATACATTTTATCGCCCGGCTGCACATTGAAGGCTTTGTACCAGGGCTCAAAATTCGTCAGGGGACCCATTGCCCTCCATTCTGCGGGTGAATGCGGGTCAATTTTGATCAGCTGCCGGGCACGTTCCGGTGTTGCTTTTCCTCTCCATATCTGTCCCCAGCTCAGAAAGAAGCGCTGATCGGGCGTAAACCCGTCGATCAGCTCATTTCCCTGCCCCTGCTTTGTTTTTTTAAACGCATCATAGGCAATGGTAATACCTCCCAGATCGGCGATGTTCTCGCCCAGGGTCAGCGCGCCGTTGATGTGTACGGAATCCAGCACCGTGTATTTGTTGAACTGTTCTTCGACCATCTTTGTTTTTGCCTTGAACTTTTTCTCATCATCCGGGGTCCACCAGTTCTTTAGATTACCGTCTGCCGCGTATTGCGCGCCCTGGTCATCAAAGCCATGTGTCATTTCATGACCGATCACGGCTCCGATACCGCCGTAATTGACCGCATCATCCGCTCCAAAATCAAAGAAAGGGAATTGCAGGATTGCTGCAGGAAAAACGATCTCGTTAAACGCAGGATTGTAATACGCATTCACCGTATTGGGAGTCATGCCCCACTCCGTCCGGTCAACCGGTTTTCCCAGTTTTGCCCGGTCCCGTTTGAACTCAAAGGCTGCAGCATTCAAAACATTCTGTGCATAATCGTCCGGTGTGATCTCCAGGCCGGAATAATCTTTCCAGTGATCCGGATAGCCGATCTTTTTCATAAACGCCCCCAGCTTGGCCTCCGCTTTCTGCTTGGTTGCATCGCTCATCCAGTCCAGGTTCTTAATACGGTTGCTGAATGCATCCTGCAGGTTCTGCACCAGTTCCATCATCTTCTGTTTGGCCTCCGGCTTAAAATACCGGTCTACATACAGTTTGCCCAGCTGCTCTCCAATAGAGCCATTGATCACCTGCATTACCCGTTCCCAACGCGGTTTCTGCTGTTTTTGACCGCTTAAGGTCTTATCATAGAAATCAAACCGTGCCTCTTCAAACTGCCGTCCCAGGTACGGTGCCATATCCGAAAGCAGGTTATAGGTCAGGTAGGCCTTCCATACATCCAGCGGAGTGGAGGCAAGCAGGCCCGAAAGGGTTTTATAATACTGCGGCACCGTTACCAGCAGGGTATCTTCCCCGTGGATGCCCATTTGCGCAAATACGGCTTTCCAGGAGATGCCGGGTGTTTGCCGGGTAAACGCCTCCAGGCTGTATTTATTGTACATCTTTTGCGGATCCCGCATCTCCTTTGGATACAGGGAAGCCGCCGCCAGCTTTTGTTCCAGGCCAAAGATCGCCAGGGCATCCTTGCCGGCTGAAGCCGTATCTGCACCCCCCAGCTTCAGGATCTTTCCGATATATGCCCGGTATGCCTCCCGGTTCTTTTCGGCATCGGCATCCTTGTCGGTGTAGTAATCCTTTGAAGGCAATCCCAACCCGCCCTGTGTAAACTGCACGATGTTCCGGGAAACATTCTTATCATCAGGGCCGATGTAATTCGGCAGAACCGTTTGAAGCCCTGTTGTTCCGTTTGCTACGATCAGTTCCAGCAGCTGTTGTGGTGTACTGATGGCTTTTATGGCATCCAGCTGTTTTTGAAGAATCGAGCTGCCGGCTTTATCGATGGCCACGGTATCCATCCCGCTTTTATAAAATGCGGCCACATTGAACTGGGCCGTACCGGCAGCGGCTTTTTCTTTTACCACTTCTTCCAGCAGTGTATGTACAGACCGGTTCGTTTTATCGCGCAGCTCATCAAAGCTGCCCCACCGGGTCTTGTCGCCGGGGATGGGCGTCTTTTTGACCCAGGTCCCGTTGACGTAGAGAAAAAAATCATCCCCGGGTTTCACGGTCGTGTCCATATTGGCCCGGTCAAGGTAAGTAGTAGGCTTCTCTGCGGCCTGCCCATCCGGCTTACCTGGAGCAACACCGCACCCTGCCATACCGGTTGCAAGTACCGCACCTGCTACAACTATGTTTTTGTACTGCATATTGTTATCAATTGTCCGCCAAAGTTAATCATCTGCGGTTTTGCCCGCCAACTATTTATATAAACGGTACCGCCCATCCTCCGGACCGGCCGTTGCCGTATTTAATGGCCCAACATCAAGTTAATCCGGGTTAAGTTATTTTTAAACCACCCAAAACATTCCCTTCCGTTCTTATATTGGTACAAACTTTGTGTCGACAAACAGGCATTTCCTGCCGGATAAGAAATGTCCTTTTTATCCGACGGGAAAGCTTCCTGCCGGCAGCCCTCGAAAAAACCGGTGAAGCGCGCCAGTTCTTTTCAACAGATCCAGCGTATTCATTCCATAACCGACAAAAAACTTATTTATGGCCCAGCTCACCCAGCCCGTTTTCAGCATCAACGGGAAACCCATTGCCCAATTCACTGCTTTTTCATTAAACCAGGCGATCTTTGACCACCATCGCTTTACCCTTACCTGTCCCGCACAGACCATCGACGGCAAAACAGGCATCTTCCACACATCCAAGGACATGATCGGCGCCACCTTTGGCGCCCGCATTGCCGGTGTGGGTACCAAAAGCGGTCTGATGTTTAACGGGATCGTAACGGGGGTTGCAACCGCGCGTTTTTCCGGCCACCATGGCGATGTGATCATTACCGGCTACAGCCCCACCATCATCCTGGACAGCGGCCCTCACTGTAAAAGCTGGGAAAAAAAAGCCATCAAGAATATCGCCCAGGATGTATTGAAATTCTTTCCCCAGAATTTGCTCGAGCCCCGGATACATCCCTCATACGGAGAAACACTGGCCTATACGGTCCAGTATAAGGAAACAGCCTGGCAGTTTCTGCAGCGGCTGGCCGGTACCTATGGGGAATGGCTGTTCTGGGACGGCAGAAGTCTTCAGATCGGTCAGCCCGCAGACAACAAAAAGGCCAGTCTTGTTTACGGAAGCCACCTCAGTGGTTTTAACGTTGCCCTGCAGGCCCGGCCCACCCAAATGCAGATGATGGCCTGGGACTATATGAACAGCCAGATCTATACCAGCGAGCCGGCGGATATTGAGCAGAAAGCCGGGCTAAATCCCTGGGGAACACAGGTCTATCAATCCGGGCAAACCGTATACAGCACCCAGCCCAAGCTCTGGAATAACCAGTTCCTGACCAATAAAAAACAGCAGGACGACGTGCTGAATATGCGAAGTGCAATGGAAAGCAGCCGCATGGTGCGTTTTAACGGGCAAAGCGGTCATCCGGGGGTAGTCATCGGCGGCAAAGTGGAAATAAAAGGGAACAATGTATTCAGCAGCCAGACAGAAGGCTATGGCGACTACCAGATCGTGGCGGTCAGTCATTATGTAGATGCCCAGGGAAATTATGAGAACAATTTTGAAGCGGTGCCCGCAAGTATAAAGGTTCCGCCGGTTGCCGCCCCCGGCGAGCCCAATTGTGAAACACAGAGCGCTATCGTTACCGACAATAATGACTTCAACGGCCTCGGGCGCATCCGCGTAAAATTCCACTGGATGAACGGTGCCGAAAAAAGCCCCTGGATCCGTGTGACCACGCCCCATGCCGGCGGGGGAAAAGGGATGTTCCTGATCCCCGAAGTTGGGGAGGAAGTGATCGTTGGCTTTGAAGGCGACAGCGCCACCAAGCCCTATGTTATCGGCGCCGTTTATCACGGTCAGGCTAAGAACAGCTTTGGCAATTCCGGCAATGATGTAAAGACCTTTCAGAGCCGCAGCGGCTGCAAAATGGTGTTCAATGATAAGGATGGCAGTGCGCTGATATCTGACCAGGCAGGCAATATCACCATGCTGGATGGCGCCGGCAATATCTCCACCAAAAGCAGCCAGAGCATCCGGCTGGAATGCGGCAACGCCAGCATTACCCTCAAACAGGATGGTACCATTATCATCAACGGCAAAGAAATCACCACCAAGGGCGTCAATATAAAACAGACGGCCGACCAGAAGATCACCCATACAGCAAATGACATCCGGGTGCTTGCCGACACCCAGCTGATCGGCAAGGGAAAGACCACCGAGATCTCGGGAAGCGATACATTAGATCTGCGCTCAACAGCCCTGACCGCGCATGGATCCGCAAAATCAGATATTACCACAGATGGTGAGATGGTGGTGAGCGCCGCGGGAAATGTGGGTGTTACGGCAGGCGCCATCATCAAATTAAACGCATAACCCATGAGTACTGCTGCCCCGTCCATTGCGCATGAATTCTACAAGGTCCGCGAAGCCTGGGCACGCGTGGATCCGTTAAAAAGCTGGAAGCTTGCGATCTGGATTGCCCAATACCAGGAGATTGACATTATTGATAAATTTATGGAGACCGAGCGGCTGGCCATTGGGGTGTTTGAGGATATTTTTTTCCGTTTTGATACCACTTATACCGGCGATCCTGAATTGTTTGAGCGGGAGCTGTGGCTGGAATATCAGGAATGGTTTGCTCCCTGCCCCGACCCCCGGTACGATATTTACGGCGCCTTAAAAAAAGACGGGATCCTGGATGCCGGTTTCAAACCCGATATCCGGCCGCTCTCCGGGTTTGGCGGACTGATGAAGGAGCTCCTGCGCCTGAAGGCCAGCCTGAACAGCCCGGAGGCCAACCACTTCCTCCTCTATTTTCCCTCCGGAAGTCCGGACGCCGTAAGCCTCAAGCCCTGGCTGAAAGATCAGCTGAAAAAAGGCATCCCCGGGCAGGTCCGGCTGGCAACGATGGACTATGGCCCCAAACGGAAGATCTATATACCGGACCCCGACCTGAGGCCATTGGTAGTGGAGCTGGTGCCCCGGCTGGATATGACCGCGGCCATCAACAACGAGCTGGATAAGAACGGGGGTACCAGCGATACTGTAAGCATCGAAAACCGGCTCCGGAAGCAGATCCGTGTTGTCATGGACACCACGCTGGAACACTCGCCTTCCTTAACCGCAAAGGAAGTTACCAAACTGATGGCACTGGCCAAAGAGGCCCGCAGCAATACCACTTATATTTCTTCCCTGCTGGTAGCCTCCCAGGCACACTATGCCATAAAAGACAGCGGGCCCAGTGAAGCCTATGCCGTTGAAGCCATCCGGCAGGCCCGGAAGGCAATGGAGGATCAGGACCCCGCAGGGTACCCTGTATGGCGCTCCTGCATGATGCTGAGAGGCGGGCTGTTTGCTGCCAAACGCAAATGGGAAAACGCCATACAGATCTATGATGAAATGGCGGAAGAAGCCACCCGACGGGCAGACGCTTTTTTTATCATGGAAGGACACCGCATCAGCGGGCACCTATACTTTATCAGGGGGCGCCATCAGCAGGCGTTTGAAAAATGCCTGCTGGCCATGGCAGGCGGTGCCTATATGGACCAGCAGGTGATCCGGCAATCCACATTTTTACATGCGGCATTCATGGCGGTGCACCTGGGTAAAAAACTCAAAGCTCCTGATGAGCTCGTACATCTTTACGACCAGCTCCGTGCCTGGATCGGCGAAGACTGGGAGGAGCTGTTAACCGAAATAGAAATGCACAATATCCTGGTAAAACCCAAAGGTAAATTTTCAATTCCCATAGGATAAGTTGCGTTAGAAAATAAACGTTTGAAACAAAAAAAATTGGAATGAGCAGCGCTAACACAGCCGCCAGTAAGAGCTTCGGAGAAACCTTCGCAGAAGTAAAAGGCGGTATTGATAACATTCAGAAATCCATGGCCAGTGTGCTCCCGTCCTTCCCGGGGGTATCCGGCGGTAAGTACCTCGACATGGCCATAGGGCTGGATTTTGACCAGACCATCCTTCCTCCCTGCCCGGTCTTTCCCGTACCCCATATCGGTCTGGTCTTCGACATTTTTGCAGCCATTATGAATGCAGTAGCTTCTGCGCTGCCCGCGCCTCCGCCCTCTATTACGGAAGGGGAAGACGGCGGCAGCCCCTCGGTGGCCAGTGTAGCCAGCTTCCTGGTCAATATGCTGAAACCCTCGGTAAAGGTACACGGCCAATGGGCCAGCAATGCCGGCACGCCCATTATGCACCTGCCGGGCATTGTACTGCACCTGATCCCGCTTACCAAACCCTTTACCACTTCAGAAATGTGGATGGGCAGCAGCACGGTGCTGGCAGACGGGGGCCCCTACGCTACCCAGTTCCACCCCTCCCTTTCCTGTAACCTGGTAGGGTTTCCATCCCTGCCCCGGAAGAACAAAATACCGCGGCTGAAATTTCCGCTGATGCTGCCTACATCCATCCTGCTCTGCATCTTTGCCGGCAACGGAAGGGTGCTGGCCGGCGGGCCTCCCACCATTGATCTCTTTCAGCTGATGATCAAATTAGGATTAAAAGGATTGAGCAAGGCCCGCAAAAAAAAAACCAAGGCTCCGGATACCAAAAGCCCGGAACTGGGGCATGCGCAACCCGCAAAAAAATGCGACGGGGTCAGCGAGCCGGTCGACATGGCCACGGGAAAAGTATATCATACCAATACCGATTTTGAATTGCCCGGCCCCATTCCTTTGCAGTGGAACCGCACCTATTACAGCAATGCCGAAGTAGCCGGACCTCTTGGATATAACTGGCACCACAGCTACAATATGGGATTATATGATATGGACAACGGCTATTTTACCCTCCGGTTGAGTGACGGAAGAGAAGTGGCCCTGCCCAAAATCCATCCCGGCGAAGTGCACTTCAACAGAAAAGAGCAGCTCTTCTTTCAAAACGACAAAGAAGGCTGGTTTGTAACCGATGCCGGGCAGCGGCAGTACCGGTTCAACGGTCCGGTGAACGCAGATGGTTTTCATACCTTATCCTCCGTATCGGACCCGTCGGGGTTCAGCATCAGCTTCCTCTATGATCTTAAAGGTTGCCTGAAGCGGATCATTGACAGCCGCAACCAGGTGCTGCAGGTAGAAAATGATGCGTTGGGGCATATCACCCGCATCTTTACGATCGTGGATGACCGGGAGATCAGCTTCATCCGCTATGAATATGATGCAGCAGGAAACATCGCAGGGACCTTTGATGCAACCGGTGCCGAAAAGCATTTTTATTATGAAGGGCACTTGCTGGTAAAGCTCACCAATCAAAACGGAATGAGCTTTTACTGGGAATACGAGGGCAAGGGAAACGATGCCAAATGCATCCATGTATGGGGCGATGAAGGCGTGCTGGAATACTGGACCGAGTACCAGGAGGGCATCAGCATTACCCGCAACAGCCTGGGCTATACCAGTACCTACTATCATGACAACCGGTTCCTGAACTACAAGATCGTAGATGAGAACGGAGGGATCACGCGGAGGTCATACAACGAATATGAAGAACCGGAAGTAGTGGTAAACCCGGAGGGCGGGGCAGCGCAATACCGGTATAACAAATATGGCAAACCCCTGCGCATTGTTAATGAGAACGGGAATGACACCTCCTTCAGCTACGATGATCAGCAGCGCCTCAAAAGCGTTGTAACCCCGGGAGGAAGCTCCCGTATTTTTACATATGACGAAAAGGGCCGGATCACCAGCAGCCGGAACGCAGACGGGCTTACCATCGAATACGAATACGAAGGGCTTTATTTAAGACGGATCATTGATCCCAAAAAAAGGCCGGTTACGCTTTCTTACGACCAGCAGCACAACCTGACTGCGATCCATTATGCCAACGGGTTAAAACAGCAGTGGAGCTATGATGCCCTGGGATATGTAACGAGGCATACAGACATACGGGGCAATACCACCGAATACCGGAATGATGATGGTGGCAATGTACTTTATATAAAAGAGCCCGATGGCAATGAGCACCATTTCAGCTATGACACCAGTGGCAACCTGATCCATGCCAGGGACCGTACCCGGCAGGTGCATTTTGAATATGGACCACTGGGCGTACTGCGGAAACACATCCAGAACAACCGTACCATCCAGTTCAATTACGATACCGAGCTGCAGCTCAAAAGCATTGCCAATGAAGGCGGGGAACTGTACAAGTTCGGACTGGACGGGCTGGGGAACGTAGTGAATGAATGGGGGTTTGACGGGCTGCACCGCCGCTATCTGCGGGATGCCAACGGGCGGGTAACACGGGTGCTGCGGCCGGAGGAGCGCTGGACCAGCTATGATTACGACAGTGCGGGCAATATTGTAAAAGAAGAGCACAGCGATGGCACTATGGCCGCCTATAAGTATAACCCGGACGGATTGCTGGTGGAAGCGTTCAACGAGCACAGCCATATCCAACTGCAACACGACCGGGCGGGGCGCGTTATCAAAGAGACACAGGGCGGTTACAGCGTTACAAAAAAATATGACCGGTATGGTAACTGCATACATACGGGCAGCAGCCTGGGGGCCGATATCCGGACGGAGTATGACGAAGAAGACTGGATCGCCCGGATCAGCGCCACCTCCCGTCCTCATCAGGGCCCCGATGCCGACAGCGACGGGACGCCCGGCTGGGCCGCCACCTTCCACCGCGACAGTAGCGGCCTGGAACTGCACCGGGAGCTGAGCAGCCAGGTTTCCGTAAAAACGGAACGCGACCGGCTGGGGCGCGTTACCCGTCGCAGCATCGGCGCACAAAATGTAGAACAGAGCCGCACCCGCTACGACTGGGGTACGGGCAATAAGCTTAACCGCATGGTAAACGAACTTTCCCGGACCAATAGCTTATTTGATTACGACGCATTCGACAACCTCATCAGCGCAACTTATGAGGATAAAGACGGCACCACAGAAACCATTTACCGCATTCCCGACAAAATAGGCAACCTGTTCAGGACCCGCGACCGCAGCGACCGCAAATACAGCAAGGGCGGCCGTTTGCAGGAAGACGGCCGGTATACCTATCATTACGACGGAGAAGGCAATCTCATTTTCAAGGAGTTTAAACACAACGAAAACCCTTCCGCAACGGTGCATACGGCCTATGCCAAAGAACAGGGCATCAGCTTGAAGCACAGCGGTACCGGCTGGATCTATGAATGGGCGGGCAATGGCACCCTCCGGAAAGTGATCAACCCGGGCGGCCTGGAAATCGAATTTTATTATGATCCGCTGGGCAGAAGGATCGCCAAGATGCTGCCGGATAAAAACGCGCGTTTTTTTGAGGAAGACCGCAGCACCGTAACCCGCTGGGTCTGGGATGGCAATGTGCCCCTGCACGAGTGGAGCTACCGGGGGGCCTACCCGCCTAAAAGGTCTATTGATGCGGACGGAACGATCAGCGAAGAAAAAGAACCCGTCGAAAACCTGGTTACCTGGGTGTATGAAGAAGGCATGTTTGTGCCATCTGCAAAAATTATGGAGGAAGAAAGTTACACTTTATTGTCTGACTATATAGGCCGGCCCACCCACTGTTATGATAACAAGGGAAATATCGTCTGGCAATATGAATATGATATTTATGGGAGTCCGGTAAAACTGAAAGGTAAAAAGAATTTTATACCTTTCCGGCAGCTGGGGCAATATGAAGATGAAGAACTGGAAGGATTATATTATAACAGGTTCAGATACTATGACAGCTCCGGTGGCGGGTATATCAGTCAGGATCCGGTCGGTTTAATGGCGGGTCTGAAATTGTATTCTTATGTGAAGAATCCCGCAAACTATGTTGATACGCTGGGCCTGCATGAAGCAATCGGCATTTTAAATGGAAAACCGGTTTTGACAAAGAACGGGAGCTACTCATGGATCAGCACTCCCGGATCTTCAAAAGCTCCGTTTAATGGTTATGGAGCTGCCGGGCACAGTGAAGCAAAAATGCTTGAACGCTTAGAAACCACTCTTGGGAAAAAAGGATTGCAGGGAGGTCATCTTGAGATTATTTCAATGGGACAAATGACAAAAGGAGGAAAATCGACGCTGTCAACACTGCCGCCATGCCCGAGGTGCATGCAGGGATTGGAAGCCTTTGCAACAAGAAATGAAATCAACATCACTTATAAATGGGAAGGAGGAGAACAGAAATTCCAGGGACATTAATACTATGGTAACGATAGAAACTATTCAGCAGAAAATTCAGGAAATTTCAAATAGCGGGAAATTCAGTTTTACATTTAACAAGACCATTTCAACGGATGCGTTAAAACTATTTGAAGAAAAAAACAATGTCCTTCTTCCTGATGATTACAAGTCGTTTTTAACCAACATCGGTAATGGCGGCCCGGGGCCAAACTATGGCATTTTAAGTTTTGATGAATCATTAATCGATTTCAAGCTGGATAGCAAACCCCGGATAGATATACAGCGTCCGTTTGCTTATCATCAAAAATGGAATGCGGATTGGATCTCCCGATTTGACTGGGATGATGACAGACCCGAGCTAACTATTGTTAATGAATATATGGACGTGGGGCATATATCCGGGTGCCTTCAGATTTCCCATTACGGGCATGGGTGTACAAATTTGCTGGTCGTAAACGGAGCATGCTCCGGTCAAGTCTGGTTTGATGCCCGGGCCGATTATGGAGGGATAGAACCGGAGCAGGATCCAAACGGGAACACGTATTCTTTTTTTACCTGGTATGATGCGTGGTTAAGCTCCCTGTAAAAAGGATGCCTGGAGTAACGGAACTGCACCGGTTCGCTCCTGCACATTGTCTTGCTGCAGACCTGCGCAAGGTGTGGAAATGTAAGCAGCTGCCTTTCAGGCCTCTTCCGGAAGCGTTTCTTTTGCGATCCGCTTCCAGTTATTAAATACTGGTTTCGCGCAGCTCAAACCGGAGCTTTTGTTCCGGCACCCATTCCAGGATCGTCTGCCGGATCACTCCTTTATCGGAAATGCATTCCCGGGTAGCACCAACGCCCTCACCATTACCGGCCAACCGGCATTCAACCGGCTTGGGAAGTCCAAAAAGAAAATAGCAGGGCTTCCGGTCGTCCATTCTTGAATGAAACAGCAGTGGCCATAACTGAGCCGGGGTAGCATTAAATTTCCTGTAGGTCTTCAGTTGCATTGATTAGAGCAATTTATGATATCATCGGTCATTGCCGGTGTCGGACGCAGGCCGCATTTTTTGTACTATCTATTTTGTAATTAAAATTTCTAATTACAATTTCTTAATTACAAAAATTCCGCTTCACACAGGTCCTCTTGCATCTTGCCTTGCAGCAGGCCGGTGCAAGGTGGCCGCAGGCTTCACATTGCAAATATCAAATTGCTGACTTCCGCCTAAACCTTCGCCTCCTTCTCCTTCACCACTACCAGGTCCGCCAGCTCCACCTGCATGGGCAGCAGCCCGATCTTTACCACCGCCCGTTTGCTTTTGATCTCGAGCACTTCGCCCACCTGGTGATTCCGTTTCATCTTTACCTTATCTCCCACTTTTATTTCTCCGCCAACCTCCTGGTATTTGGATTCGAGCTTTTTCTGGATCTTGCCGGCCGCCTTCTTTTCATTCTTATTAAAAAGAAGCGCATGGATCTGTTTGATCAGCTTTTGCTTGTCCTCCTCCTTCTTCCATTCGACCGTGATCTGTTTGAGCTTGCGTTCCGTATCCTTGAGGTAGGCGATCCGTTCCTCGGATATTTTATTCTGCTCCCGCAGCAGGTTCATCTGCTGGCGGTGTTTTTCCTTATCCATCACCCGTTCCATTTCCTTTTTCAGGCGTTCATTCTCTTTGATCAGCCGCTCCAGCTCCTGGTCCTTCTTCGTCAGGTCGCGCAGGTTCTGCTCCGTTTTGTTCAGCAGTTTATCCAGCCGGTACTGGTCATCGTCCACCATCTGCCGGGCCTGGTTGATCAGGCGTTTATCCAAACCGATCCGCTCTGCGATCGAAAAGGTATAAGAGCTTCCCGGCCGTCCAACTACCAGCCGAAACATCGGCAACAGGTTCTTTTCGTCAAAGGCCATAGCACCGTTTACAATACCGTGCGTTTTCCCTGCCATCACTTTCAGGTTGAGGTAATGGGTGGTTACAATACCGTAGGAATGCTTCTTCAGCAGCTCCAGCAGGATCACTTCCGCAAAAGCCCCGCCCAGGTTGGGATCACTGCCGCTTCCCAGCTCATCAATAAAGAACAGCGTTTTCCCATTGGCATGTTCCATAAAATATTTCATATGGATCAGGTGGCTGCTGTAGGTACTGAGCTCAAACTCCAGGCTTTGGGTGTCCCCGATATGGATCATCAGCTGTTTAAATACTCCAAACTCACTGTTGGGATGCACCGGCACCAGCAATCCGCTTTGCACCATCATCTGCAGCAGTCCCACCGTTTTCATGGTAACGGTCTTTCCGCCGGCGTTCGGTCCGCTCACCACCAGTATCCGCCGGCTTTCATCCAGGGCAATGGATACCGGGAAGGTTTGCTTACCGGAGCGTTTGTTATATAAGTACAATAAGGGGTGGTAGGCATTTACCAGGTGTACCTGCGCCTTGTCTGCCACCACGGGGAATTCACCGTTGATGTCGCCCGCAAATTTTGCCTTGGCCCGTATAAAATCATATTCCCCCAATACCGTATGCCATGTGTTCAGCAGGGGGGCATGGGTGGATAAGGTTGCGGTAAGCTGCCGCAGAATCCGGTCAACCTCTTTTCGTTCTTCATGCTCCAGGTCGGTCACCTCGTTATTGAGGTGCATGGTCTCCTCCGGCTCAATAAAGGCTGTTTTTCGGCTGTCGCTTTCGCCATGAAGGATGCCCTTAACTGCCCGCTTCTGCTCGGCAAATACCGCGATCACACGGCGGCCGTTCATAAAGCTTTCCTCGATCTCCGCCAGGTAGCCCTGCTTGTTGAGCTTTGCAACGATCCTGTCAAAAATACGCCGGAGCTCTATGCGTTTTCGGTACAGGCTGATCCGGATGTCCTTTAAGGCAGGCGATGCGCTGTCCTTTACCTGGCCGATCTCATCCACCACTTCGTCGATCAGGCTGATGATGGCCTTTTCATAGTACGTATCCTTTATTACCCGGTACAGGCATTCATAGGCTTCTTTGCGTTCTGCATCAAACCAGCGGAAGATCTTTTCAATGCTCTCCGCCAGTTTCCGGATCTGCAGCAGCTGCTCCCCCGTAAGCAGCGCACCGGGAATGGCTAGCAGCTTCAGCTCTTTTGCCAGGTTCAGGATATAGTCATTGGGAAAATAGACCGCGTTCTGCAGCAGCTGTTTAAACTCGTGCGACTGCTTCAGCTCCTCATCAATAAACCGCTTATGGGTGTGAATGCGCAGTTCCGCTGCCTTACGCTGCGCATAGTCCGTTTCACAATGCTTTGCCAGCAGTTCCCTGATCTTATCAAACTCTAATTGTATGTACGCCGATTCCGGGTATAATTTCATAAATGTGCATTCCGATTTTCAAGCCTGCAAAGATACGAAGAGGAAATACTAAATACTAAATTCCAAAAAACAAAAATGCCGCTGTACACGGCTTGCAGTCGCACATAATTATAACCACTCAGCGTAACTTTCAGTCTCGCATGAAGATTAAACCAGTTGCATTCCAAATTGTCGCCCTTCAAATAAATGCAAGGTCTCCCTGAACTTGTTTCAGCATCTATTCGGCATCAATGCATGGTTCAGGATGACCCAAAGCAGGCTTGTCATTGCGCCATTGATTTTGTGTTCACAAATGGAAAACTCAGCATGACTGCGGCAATTTGGAATGCTCCCCATTAAACTTTCTCCCGCCTTTCCGTGTTATTACATTGTATTTTACCACCTGAATTTGTAATTTACAGCGTGTAAATAAACTATCTCTACTTGAAAACAATCATTCCCATATTATTATTGACCGCGCTGGCGGCAACAGCCTGTGCGCAGAAAAAAAAGGAGCCCGTGGTTTTTACAGGGCCGGCAGCAAAATCTTCTACAATGACCCAACAAACAGACACAGCTACCTTTGCAAACGGGTGCTTCTGGTGCACAGAAGCGATTTTCCAGGATGTCAAAGGCGTTTCATCCGTTACCAGCGGCTATACAGACGGCCATACAAAAAACCCGACCTATAAGGAAGTATGCACCGGCAATACCGGTCATGCAGAAGCCCTGCAGATCGTTTATGACCCCTCGGTCATTTCTTTCGACGAGCTGCTGGAGATTTTCTGGAAAACCCACGACCCCACCACGCTGAACCGGCAGGGCGCGGACGTTGGCACGCAGTACCGCAGCGGGATCTATTACCACAATACCGCCCAGAGGGAAAAGGCAGCGCATTATAAAACAGCACTGGATCAAAGCGGGGCTTTTGACAACCCGATCGTTACAGAAATAAAACCATTCAGTGTGTTTTATCCCGCCGAAGATTACCACCAGGCATATTTTAACAATAATGAAGGCAAAAATCCTTATTGCTCCATGGTGATCCGCCCCAAAGTGGACAAATTCCGTAAAGTATTCAAAGACAAGCTGAAATAGCAGTTAGAAATAAGATAGGAGATTTCAGATAGGAGATCTGAGCATTGACCTGCGTATAAAGATCTCCTTGCTCGGTTCCCAACGCTCCAGACCTCAATATAAAACAAACGTTAATTGTTGTGTGATGCCGTAAAAAGCACATACCTTTGCGCCTTCCAAAAAAAGGAGACAACAATGCTGGACTTAACAAATTTTGATCAGAACTGTGTTGCCAACCCTAATAACAACATCTTTGGGCTACCCAGTACTGAAGAAAATGCCGATCTGATCATCATCAACGTTCCCTGGGAAGTAACCGTAAGTTATGGAGCCGGGACGGCAAGAGCCCCCGAAACCATCTTAAAGGCCAGCATGCAGGTGGACCTGTATGACCCGGATTTCCCCGACGCCTGGAAAAGAGGATATTACCTGTTGCCCACAGACAGGAATGTGTTGTTGAAGAGCGATTTTTTGCGCAAGGAGGCAGAACTGTACATTGACTATATCTCCAAAGGTGAAGAACTGGGTAAGAACCAGTTCATGTGCCGCACGATCAAAGAAGTGAACGAAGGCGGAACCTACCTCAATAACTGGGTATATGACCAGGCCAGGAACCTTCTGGACAACAACAAGCTGGTTGGGCTGCTGGGAGGCGATCACAGTACGCCGCTGGGCTTATTGAAAGCACTGGCAGAAAAACACGGTGAATTCGGGATCCTGCAGGTGGATGCGCATTGCGATCTGCGCAAAGCCTACGAAGGATTTGTGTATTCCCATGCCAGCATTATGTACAATGCATTGAACGAGATCCCGCAGATCAAAAATATTGTGCAGGTAGGCGTCAGGGACCTGGGACAGGATGAATGGGAATACATCCGGAACAGCAACTACCGGGTGATCACCTATTTTGACCAGGAGATCAAAGAACGGCAATTTGAAGGCGATACGTTCAAAAACATCGCCGATGAGATCATCAGCAAGCTGCCGCAAAAGGTCCATATCAGTTTCGATATCGACGGACTGGATCCTAAGCTATGCCCCGATACCGGTACGCCGGTTCCCGGCGGATTTGAACTGGACCGCATGTTTTACCTCTTCAAAAAAATTGTGGAGAGCGGCCGGCAGCTGATCGGGTTTGACCTGGTGGAAGTAGGCACCGGCGAAACCGACTGGAACGCCAATGTAGGCGCACGTGCACTGTATAAGCTGTGCAACATTCTTGCGGGAAGCAATCAATAGATCCGGCGCATTTTCTGCGGGATCAAAATCAGGCATTATTGAATCATCAGGAACCACATAACAAACCGGCTGTAACATCCGCAGAAACAGGCCCGGAGTATCACTTTGTCATTCCCAACACACGCAGGCTTATCTACCAGGTTTTTGCCTATGGCATTATTTTCCTGAACCTGCTGGGACAACTGCTGATGGATTACCGGCGCAACAGCCCCAATCTGAAGATCAGCATCCTGGTATGTGCTGCACTCTTCGTATTGCTGATCCTCTGGGATATTTACCGCTTAAGAAAAAAGAACACCCTGCAATCGCTGGGCATCATCCTGCTGATCCTCGGGTTCCGCTGGTATCAATATGCGCTGGGCTGGGGATTCGTCATTAATGTAGCGCTGTGGTTCCTCTACCTGATAGCACGCCGGAAGCTGGTGATCACGGTTTCCACACAGGAGATCCGGTACCCCTCCTACCCTGTAAAAAAGATCGCCTGGGACGAAATCAGCAACCTGGTGCTCAAGGACGATATCCTGACCATTGACCTCCGGAACAATAAAATATACCAGCATTTGGTAAAAGATGCCGATCAGGAGGTGGATGAAGCAGAATTTAACGACTTTTGCAGGAAGCAGATGGAGCGTTGAAAATTTGAAGATTTGAAAATGTGAGAGCGCCGGCTATTGAATATTAATTGTTGTATACGCTGTATCCAGGATTATACAACAGAAATCCAGTATCAGATCAGAAATGAAAAATCGGGAATTAGAAACATCGCCTTACCTGTTATACTCTGATGGCAACGGGAATATTTTTGAAGATACCAGCCTGTATGCGGTGGGCCGCAGCGGATGGGACGCCCTGCCCGTACCTGTGGAGGAATGGATCGAATTGCCGGAAGGGGGCTCACTTTACGAATTGCCCCAACGCACAGGGATCGGGATCGACGTTCACACCGGCGAACTGCGGCTATGCGAAAAAGGCTGGGCAGTAGCGGCTTTTATTCCGCCTGCGCACACGGGTTTTTATATCGCCGCCTATGAAACCCGGCCCGGAGCCCCCACCCTTCCGCTGTTTTGCTATACCGCCGTTGCGTGGCAGCACAACCGGTTTTACGTGCCCGCGGTGCGCATAGAACAGGACATCCGGCAGGAGTGTGCCGGCTTTGATGCCGACAAGGTAACAACGGGAGTGGAACATCTTACCAGGGCCTATCCGCATAACCGCCTGGTAAACCACCTTGCGCATAACTGCGCGCTGACCTATCATTGCCCCGCCGCAAGAAATTATTTTATCGGCCGCTGGGAATGCCCCGTGCCCGCCTCGCCTGCGTGCAACGCCAATTGCGTGGGATGTATCTCCCTGCAGCCGGACGAAGAGACCATTGTTTCTACCCAGGACCGCCTGCAGTTCAAGCCTACGGTCGAAGAGATCGTGGAATTTACCGTGCCGCACCTGGAAACCGCGCCTTACCCGCTGATCAGCTTCGGACAGGGCTGCGAGGGTGAGCCCCTGCTGATGTGGGAAACGCTGGAGAAAGCGATCATCGAAATCCGCAAGCATACCTCAAAGGGCAGCATCAATATCAACACCAACGGATCGAAGCCGGATGCCGTGAAGCGTCTCTGCGAAGCGGGGCTGACCTCCATCCGGGTAAGTACCAACAGCGCCCGCAGCGAGGTCTACATGCCCTACTACCGCCCCAATAATTACCAGTTCGAAGACATTGTGGAGAGCCTGAAAGTAGTGAACGGTTTTGGTGGCTGGACCTCCATCAACTATTTTGTATTTCCGGGAATGACGGACAGCGTTGCAGAATACGAAGCCCTGCGGAAACTGATCCGCGAAACGGACCTCAAAATGATCCAGTGGCGCAATTTTAACATCGACCCCGACTGGTACCTCGGAAAGATCGGGGTAAGCGAAACCGGCGAGTTCATGGGCGTAAAACAGCTGATGGAGCTGATCCGGGAAGAATTCCCCAATTTAAAATACGGGTATTACAACCCACCCATGGAGCGGATCAAAGGGAAATACGAAGCAGACTTTGCGCATTACTGATCCGTATTCATTGTTTCAAATGAGCGAGCCGGTTTCCCGCAAAGATGCAAAGGAACGCAGCGCCTGGCTGATTGCTGGTAGTTAAAGACGGAAGGCTAACAAGATCATTCATCTTCGGTTCCGGTGACCAAACAAGATCCCCATTTTCCGCAGCGATGCAAAGGAGCAGCGGACGCGGCAGTTTCCTCCAAACCTGATGGCTGATCGCTGAAAGCTCAATTCTCAACTCTAAATCCTCAATCCTGCTCAACACAGCCACTACATATAAATATCCTGATGCTTTACCAGCCAGGGAACGGCGATGGTAGCAAATACGCCGGAAATGACCACAATGCCCAGCAGAAGATGTTGAAACTGGGTGGTGACAGCAGGGTCGGGCGACCGCTGCACCTGTAAGGTACCATAAATACAAAGCGCGGTAAATAAAGCAGAGAGTACGATGTAGATCCGGTCGCCTTTTTTAAAGCACCGGTCAATTGCCGCAAACACGATCCCTGCCAGCGGAAGCGCAAAGAGGGTAGCAAAAATAATGGTTGATACATTCACCAGCTCATGCAGCGGGAATGTGGTGGACTGCCGGAACAGCACGTCATAAATAAGATTAAATACGGTGGCAATATAGCCCGCAAACAAACCTGCCATCAGCGGTCTATAAATGTGACTGTTGTAATTTTTTGTTTCCATTTTGCAAAAGTATGATATAAATCACACTTTTAAAAACCAATTCCTTTATTAAAACAGTCTGGTGCCCGGAGGCCGTGAAAGTGTTGCTGCTATTCCGTTTTTGACCGGACCAGCTTCTCCAGTTTCCTTTCATTCAGAAGGGCAATATTTTTCCCGCTTGTTTTTATCAGCTTTTCCGCTTCCAGCTCGCTGGTCATCCGGGAGATCGTTTCGTAAGTGGTTCCTACATAAGAAGCAATATCCTGCCGGGTAAGCCTGATATCAATGAACCCCTGCTCGTTAATGCCGAAGCTCTCTTTCAGCATCAGGAGGGCTTCGGCGATCCTTCCTTTCACCTCCATATGCGCCATATTGCGCACGCGTTTTTCCGTTGCCTCCAGCTCGTTTGCATAAAAGTCCATCAGCACATAGGTAAGCCGGGGATTTACCTGCAAGGTGGCTTCAAAAAAACGGATGCCGATGTACATCAGTACGGTGTCCTCCAGTGCCGTGGCCGATACGGGGTACACTTTTTCCTTTCCCAGCCCCCGGTACCCAAGCATATCCCCGCTTTTTGCAAAACGGATGATCAGCTCCTTCTCCCTCTCCCAGCGCTGATGGATCTTTATTTTCCCTGCATTGATAAAAAACACCCCTTTTACAGTATCATTCTCTGAAAAAACGGCCTGCCCTTTTTTTACAACAAGCAGTTCCCTGTTGATGTCGATCACCGTTCGCCATTCCGCTATGCAATGGCGGTAAAGAATATTATTGCCGGAATGCGGCAGCTGTTTTTCGTTCATTCTGTGCTCAAAAATAAAAAAATACCATCAAGAATATACCGGGTTGTCTCACAACACTTTCTCCCGGACCGCGGCCGTATTCCCGCGCACTGCCGGTATTTTTTGATCTTTTTTGCTTAAAATTATGATTTATGTCATAATTTTGCAGCCTCTTTTTATATAGATACAATATGAGCATTCCAATTTCGACCTCCCTGCAATCTACACTGGCATCTGAACACATGGAGCACCGGCCGTCAACAAGAAAAAACCGGCTGGTATTTATTTCCCTGCTGGCAGTGGGTATCGGCATGCTCATCAGCGTGGTTGCCAAACTGTTGATCAGCCTGATCAACCTGGTGACCAACATCTCCTTTTTTGGCAGTTTTTCGCTGGCGCACGCTACACCCCAGGAGCATCATCTGGGTCCTCTTGTCATCATTGTGCCGGTGATCGGTGGGCTTATTGTGGGGCTTATGGCGCTGTATGGCTCCCGGGCCATCAGAGGCCACGGCATTCCCGAAGCAATGGAGCAGATCCTTACCAACAACAGCAAAATAAAACCCACCATCACCTACCTGAAGCCCCTGTCCTCCGCCATCGCCATCGGCACGGGGGGGCCATTTGGAGCAGAGGGCCCCATCATTGCTACCGGCGGAGCGCTGGGATCCACACTCGGACAGCTGCTGAAGATCTCCCACCAGGAGCGGAAAGTGCTGCTGGCAGCCGGCGCCACGGCGGGCATGTCTGCCATATTCGGATGCCCCATCGCAGCCATCTTCCTGGCCATCGAGCTGCTGCTGTTCGAATTTTCAGCCGCTGCCATTTTCCCGGTTGCCCTTGCCTGCATCACCGGTGCTGCGGGTCATCATTTTTTATTCAGCAGCGCGCCCGTCTTTGCAATAGATCATGTGATCGGCACCCCCTCAAACACGGCATTGTTCCTCTATAGCGTTGAAGGGATACTGATCGGCCTGCTTTCGGTAGCCGTTACAAAGATCGTTTACTGGCTGGAAGAGCTTTTTGAGCACCTTCCCATCCACTGGATGTGGTGGCCGGCGATCGGTGGTCTGGCTGTAGGCATTATCGGTTACTTTCACCCCAATACGTTAGGAGTAGGTTATAACAATATTACCGATGTGCTTTCCGGAAGCTTATCGCTGAAGGTGATCGGCCTGCTTTTCCTGTTCAAATTCCTTTCCTGGGCCATTGCCTTATCGAGCGGAACATCCGGCGGTACCCTTGCACCGCTGCTCACGATCGGCGGAGCCGCAGGGGCCCTTACCGGCCTTGCTTTACAACATTTCTTTCCCCAGCTCGACATCTCCGTTTCCCTTTCTGCACTCATCGGCATGTCGGCCATGTTTGCGGGCGCCTCCCGGGCGCTGCTGACTTCGATCCTCTTTGCGTTGGAAACCACCGGGCAGGTGAATGCGTTACTGGCGCTGCTGGCGGCCTGTTCCATTGCTTATTTCATTTCGCTTTACCTGATGGAGCATACCATCATGACCGAAAAGATCGCGCGCCGTGGTGTAAAAACGCCTGTTACCTATACCCCCGATGTACTGGAACACTACCAGGTAAAAGAAGTCATGAGCAACGAAGCCTTGCTGATCAGCGACGAAAACCCGATCGCGGATGTTAAAAAATGGCTCGATCAGCATCAGGACGACCATGCCAACTACTTTATTGTTACGGGAACGGACAATACCCTGAAGGGGGTGGTGAGCTCCTCCAGCCTGCGCAGCGAGCACCACGACCAGGAAAAATATATCGGCTCCCTCATCAAACGGAAATCTGCATGGGTGCGTACCAATGATCCGCTGAAAACTGCCGTGGAGATCATGCTTCAGTTTGATATGGACCTGCTTCCGGTAGTGGATAACAAACAGGAAGTGGTAGGAACCATCAACTATAAGAACATTATGACCGCCTACAAAAACGTTCAGAATGCCACGGAGCATAAACAGATCCATATTTCATTAAAAAGGCAGACGTTAAAACTCCTTGCCAAAGGAAACCGGCTCATCTACAGGAGCCAGCACCGGCAAAACAGCGGCAACCAATAGCGCATTGGGGCCGTATCAGAAGTTTTTACTTTGTCATGCCGTCCCGATCGCAATCGTATGGCCATAAGCCTTTGGACTAAAAAGGTCTGCTCTTTTGATAGCAGGCCCCTATTGGATTCCCGGAACCATCCGTTTCATGATGAAATAAACGAGGCTGGCCGGCAACTGCAAACTTCCGTTCGCGGTACAGAAGGAGCACAAGGAACAGAGCACAGCAAGCCTGTCCGGCCGGGTCATCGGGCGGACTCGGACCACAAGTTGACGGCGATGGTGCGGATACTGAACGAGGCGCAGACCGTAAATTGTATCTCCGCAACCATTTGGGATGATATACATTTTAATACCGGCCCACTATGACGTTCCAGTCAGATCGCTTTCTCCAGGCACCAGGCGCTCATTCCACATTCGCACATTTCCACATTTTCACATTCGAAATTGTATTCTGTGGCATAAAGTTTGACCGGTAACTATATCTTATCCATTGATAATGCGCTCCGGCCAATACGATCCTTGCCAGCTGCACATCAAAATAAAACAGGGCTTTATGATCCGTATCTTTCTTCACACATTCCGTTTCCTTCCCGCCGCGCTTATCTGCTTCCTGGTGGCCTGCTCCGCTTCCCAAACAGCGCAGCGTACCGGTGATGGCGCTTTCAGCAGCCGGGAATTTCTGAAACAGATCAATGCAGTAAGGGCAAAAGGGTGCAATTGTGGCGGAAGGAAGTATGCAGCCGTACCGGCACTGAGCTGGAACGATAAGCTGGAAAACACTGCGGCCGCCCACAGCAGCTATATGTTGCGGACGGGCCGGCTTTCGCATACCGGGCGCAACGGGGCTTCGCCCGAAAAGAGAGTATCGGCCTCCGGTTACCGCTGGCGTTATGTGGCTGAAAACATTGCCATGGGGCCGCAAAGCATCCGGGAAGTAGTGCAAACCTGGCTCCAGAGTCCGGCACATTGCCGGAACATAATGAGCCGCAGCGCGACCGAGATCGGTGCCGCCCGCTCCGGAGCCTATTGGACATTGGTGCTGGCCACTCCTGATTAACCGGTAAACCACCAACCGCTTTACAATGCCCGGTATCCACGCAACGAATGGGCTTGTAAAGAATTACCGCCCCTTCACAGGCTGCCCTTTAGTATTTTAAAATATACCGGTCCCGGAGGTCTCGGCTCCTTCCGGTTCCTCTGCCGGCGGAGCAGCGCCGGAATACCATGTTTTATATACGTCGAAAAGGAATCGCATCCGGCGGTAAGATACGGTGCGCTTTGAACCGCAGTCCTGATAGCCGTCAGCGTACCTGCTGTATGCTGTCAGGCACAACAAAAAGCCCCGTTCTGCGTGTACAGAACGGGGCTCCGTTTCAACCCTGCCGTCAGGCAGATCTTAAACCAGCTCGGCCCTTCTTTTCCCTTTTGTGTGCGCGCTGCTGTCGCGCTCTGTTTCACAACATTTTTCAAACCGGGTAGCGGTCCACACATGATCCAGCTCCACACTATCCATCCCGGAGTAGCCCTGGTCGGTAAGCCGGCACCAGCTGCGATCCCTGTTCAAATCGGTTACGATCTTAGAAGTAGATTTCGGATGCGCCACCCAAAACTTCGTATTATCTTTCAATGAAGGCATCACCTCATTCAAAATGCCATTCAGCTGATTTTCATTCACAGCAAATACCAGTGCAAAATCAAGCTTTCTTGATTTTAACAAAGGGGTCATGTTTTTTGCGAATGATAATTTACTGAATTGTTTTTCGATGGATGAGGGAAGTCCTTGAATTAAGAGATTTTTTTCTTCTGCGTACTGCAATTTTTCGAACACTGTTTGAGTCATAAGAACTTGAAGGGGTTTATTAAAAAAATCTGACTTAAATACTCAATTAGCAAACAAGCTTCATCAATTAAAGTGCAAAAGTACGAAAAATTAGCATTGGGGACAAGCTTTTAATATAAAAGCCCCTACCTGCAACCAGGTAAGGGCCTTACACATTAATATTATATATACTTTATTTTCCTACGGGACGGTAATATTTCATTGCTTCCGGCATAAATTTCCGCAATTGCTCAATCCTTCTTTCCGGACCGGGGTGCGTGCTCAGAAACTCCGGCGGCCGGCTTCCCTGCGCCTGGGCCTGCATCCGCTGCCACAGCCCGATCGCTTCTTCCGGGTTATACCCGGCCATGGCAGCCCAGATCATTCCATAATGGTCCGCCTCCAGCTCCTGCTTGCGCGAAAAAGCCAGTATGCCTACCTGGGATCCGAGACCAACGGCCGTACCAAATACCTGCCGCATACCATTGGATGTTTTATTGGCCATAAAAGCATCCAGGATATTGGTACCATATTGAGCGGCAATGGTCTGACTCATCCGTTCATTGGTATGCCCAAACAGCGCGTGGCTTACCTCATGCCCCATTACGTTGGCCAGCGCGGCCTCGTTCTGTGTGATGGGCAACAACCCGGTATATACCACAATTTTTCCTCCCGGCATGCACCAGGCATTGGCTTCATTGCTTTGTACCAGTCTTGTTTCCCATTTATATCCGCTCAGGTCTCCGCTTAAATTATTTTGTTTGTAAAAGGTATTTACCGCATTAATGATCCGCTGGCCTACCCGGTTCACCATTTCCGCATCCCGGTTATTAGAGCTGGCAACCACCTTATTGGATGAAAGAAAGGTCTGGTACTCGGACACCGCCATCTGCTGCAGTTCAGCTTCCGGTAATAATTTCATCTGGCTGCGGCCTGTAATGGCATTGGTAGAGCAACCCGCCCCCACAGCAGCTACAACCAGCATAAAGAATAAGTTCTTGATCATAGTAATGGATTTTAATTTGCTTATAAACAATCTTTATACCAAAGTCGAAAAGTAATCAGCTGTTAGCTACCAGTTATCAGCTATTAATCATTAGTTGCTGGCTATTGGCTGTCAATGTCCTGAAATTTGGTTTCGATTTTTAGCTTTTGAAGTTTGATGATGCCCTTAGGATTTAAGTTATCAACCCGGCCGCTGATTTCCTGTCCGATTGCTGCTGACGCTGAAGGCCGACTGCTGCCGGCTACCGGTTGCGCTGTTTGCGCCGGTCCCTGTTCTTAAAAATAGGCACCTTGTTTTCCGCACCCTTAAGGATACGGCCGATGTTCTTTTGATGGGTCAGGATCACCAGCAGGGCTACTGCAACGGCAAAAACCCTGTAAAAATGATTGTCTACATTAAAGATAATCAGTATAAAAACGGGAAAGGCGAGGCTGGCCAATATAGAACTCAGCGAAACAAAACGTGTCAGGTACAATACCAGTATAAAGATACCCGAGCAGGCCAGCGCCGTCCAGGGGCTAATGCCGATCACCAGGCCAAACAGGGTAGCAACGCCCTTGCCCCCCCTGAAATTGGCCCATACCGGAAATATATGCCCCAGCACGGCGGCGATCCCGAATATGAGCTGGATATTTAGAAATGCAATATCATTATTGGCATATTCCGGAAGGAACAATGCCAGCTTTACAGCAAGAAATCCTTTCAGTGAGTCGCAGATCATCACAAACGATCCCCATCTGGGGCCCAATACCCTGAAAGTGTTGGTGGCACCGGCGTTGCCGCTGCCATAATCCCGTATATCAATTCCAAAAAAACCTTTGCTTACCCATACAGCGGTAGGAATGCTGCCTAGACAATATGCCAGTAAAAAGAGTAGTACATAATTCATGTATATCCCAACTAAATGAAGTACAAAAATAGCAATAAAAAACCAACCGTCATTTAATAAATCCTTAACGCAGCAGGCGCGCTTTTACACAAGAAACCGCAGGCATAACCAATTATCTTTCAAGAACCTGCCATCAGGGATCAGCGCACATTCCACCGCCCTGTTCACAATACCGGCTTCATCGGCCAGCAATAATCCGCTCAGGAGCAGCACGCCGCCGGGTGCCAGCTGCGCCTTCAGCTGCGGCAGGGTTTCCATCAGTACATTCCTGTTGATGTTGGCCAGGATCACATCAAAAATTTCCTCCTGCCCGGCGCTTCCCGATTGTTGCAAACGGATGCCGGGGCAATGGTTGATCTCAAAATTCTCCCGGGCGTTCTCAATGCTCCATTCATCGATATCTGTGGCGAGAACTGCGGCAGCTCCCTGTTTACAGGCCAGTATCGCCAGGATGCCGGTGCCGGTGCCAAAATCAAAAACGCGTTTGCCGGCAAAAGAGATATCCCGCATCTGCTGCATCATCAGCCAGGTGGTAGCATGATGCCCGGTACCAAAGCTCATTTTAGGATTGATCACAATTTCCTGCTCCACATTTTCAAATGGCTGGTGGAACGATGCCCGCACCGCCACAAAACCATCAACAACCACCGGATCAAAATTGGATTCCCATAAGGCATTCCAGTTCTGCGGTTCCAGCTCCTCCATTTTATACCCGACATTCAAGGGAACGGTAATGGCGTCCAGTTCTGCTGTGGTGATGCCCGTATTGCTAAAGAACGCTTTTAAAAGATGATCGCCCTCTTCAAAACCGTCTGCCCTGTCGGCAAGCCCTGCGATCAGCAATTCTGAGATGGCTTCCGTAGTATGTAAAAAGACGACTTCTGTATATTTTCCTCCCGATCCCATCTGCATTCTTTCTTTAAAGCTTAATAATCAAAGCAAGCCAAGGTATATCAAATTCACTGCATCTGCAAATTCTTTTCGTGCTCGTATGCCCGGAAACTTCTACGCCTTTACCGGTGTCTGCCCGGACAAAAAAAAGTTATTCCCGGAAATCGAACAACTCATATTATCAATATCTTTATGAACTAACGATCAATTTATCACCTATTCTGCAAGCATATGACCAATCAGGCGCACGGGTTAAAAAGAACGCTCAACTCCACGATGCTGTGGGGGCTCGGAGTGGGTTATGTTATTTCGGGAATGTATTTCGGATGGAACCTGGGTCTTGAAAAAGGCGGCACCCTGGGCATGGGGATCGCCACCCTGTTCATCGCGTTCATGTATGTTGCCTTTACGTTCAGCTACACCGAGCTTGCCTGTGCCATTCCCAAAGCCGGCGGAGCTTTTGACTATGCCGACCGTACCCTGGGAAAGGACCTCGCCTTTTTTGCCGGCATGGCACAAAATATTGAATTCATCTTTGCGCCACCCGCGATCGCCTTTGCCATCGGTGCTTATTTTAATCTGTTCTTTCCCCAGCTTCCGGTGCTGTCCATTGCCATTGCCGTGTACATTATTTTTACGGCGCTGAACATTTCCGGTGTAAAAGCGGCCGCCACTTTTGAGCTGGTGATCACCATTATGGCCGTGGCCGAGCTGCTGCTGTTTGCCGGCATTACGCTGCCGCATTTTGACGCGGACCATCTCAAAAGAAATGCGCTGCCCGCAGGATGGGCCGGCATCTTCCCCAGCATTCCTTTTGCCATCTGGTTTTTCCTGGGCATCGAGGGCATCGCCAATGTGGCCGAAGAAACCAAAAACCCGCAAAGGACCATTTTAAAAGGATTTGGTTCGGCCATCCTCACGCTCGTTGTGCTGTGCGCTTTTACCTTTATCAGCTCCGTGGGTGTTGCCGGCTGGGAAGCCGTGGTGTACACGAAGGAGGGCAGCACTTCCGACTCTCCGCTTCCGCTGGCACTGTCGCATATTGTTACCAACAATGCGTTCCTTTACCATATGCTGATCACCGTTGGACTATTCGGGCTGGTGGCTTCTTTTCACGGCATCATCCTGGCGGCAGGCCGTTCTTCATTTGAGTTTGGCAGGGCCCGTTTTGCCCCGCAATGGCTGGGTAAAGTGAACCGCCGGTTTCAGACCCCGGCCAATGCCCTGGTAGCCAATATGGTGGTGGGCATCATTGCACTGCTTACCGGCAAAACCGGCGAGATCATCATCCTCTCCGTCTTTGGCGCGCTTACGCTGTACATTATTTCCATGATCGCGGTGATCCGGCTCCGCCGGAAAGAGCCTTCGCTGGAACGCCCCTTCAAAGTACCGTTTTATCCTTTGTTCCCCTTTATCGCACTGATCCTGGCCGGCGTCTCTTTCATTGCCGTGATCATTTACAATTTTAAACTCGGGTTGGTGTACCTGGGGCTGCTGCTCATTTGTTATCTCCTGTTCAGTCTCTTCTATAAGAAAGCGCTATGACTACAAAAGAAATCTTACAGTACGTTAAGGACCACGAATCCGGAAAGGTAAAGATCGCCTATGTGGATATAGACGGCATTCTCCGGGGAAAATACATTGCAGCAAAAAAATTCCTGGGCATTGCAGAAAAAGGAACATCCTTTTGTGATGTGATCTTTGGCTGGGATTCCGGCGATGCGTCCTACACCAATTGCAGCTATACCGGCTGGCATACCGGCTACCCCGATGCGCCTGCCCGGATCGATCTCGGCACGTTCCGCAGGATCCCCTGGGAGAACGGGCTTCCTTTTTTTCTGGGAGAGATCATCGACAGCAAAGGCGCACCGGCCTGCGTATGTCCCCGGCAGCTGCTGAAAAAAGTGCTCCGGGATGCGGTGCAGCAGGGATTTACGCCCTATGCGGCCCAGGAGTTTGAATGGTACAATTTTGCAGAAACGCCGCAGACCGTTGCAGACAAAGGTTTTCAGCAACTGACGCCGCTGACGCCGGGAATGTTCGGCTACTCGATCCTGCGGAGCTCCCTGAACAACCGGTTCTTTACCGCACTGTTTGACCAGCTGCGTGACTTTGATGTTCCCATCGAGGGCATTCATACCGAAACAGGACCCGGCACCTACGAAGCCGCTATCGAATACTCCGACCTGCTTACTGCTGCAGACCGCGCCGTACTTTTTAAAACCGCGGTAAAGGAGATCGCGTATCAGCAGGGCATTATGGCTACCTTCATGGCCAAGATCCATGAAAGCCTTCCCGGCTGTGGAGGACATATCCATCAAAGCCTGCGGGATAAAACAGGCAAAAAGAATGTGTTTTACAACGGAAAAGACAAACAACAGATCAGCAATACCCTCCGGCACTATATAGCCGGGCAGCTGCATTGCCTGCCGCAGATCCTGCCCATGTTTGCCCCTACCGTCAACAGCTATAAACGGCTGGTAGAAGGCGCCTGGGCTCCTACCACCATCACCTGGGGCATCGACAACCGCACTGTAGCCCTTCGGGTGCTGCAGCAAAATGAGAGCGCCTGCCGGCTGGAAACAAGGGTTGTGGGCGCCGATGCCAATCCCTACCTGGCCATGGCGGGTGCCATTGCATCCGGTCTTTACGGGATCCGGCACAAACTGGAACTTCAGGATGCCGTAACCGGTAATGGCTATACCGATGAATCGCATGGCACGTTGCCCCGTACCCTGGAGCAGGCTACCGCAGCGATGAAAGCATCCGCTGCCGCCCGGGAACTGTTTGGAGAAGCATTCACCGGCCACTTCGTTGCCACCCGTGAGTGGGAATGGAAACAACATTTAAAAACGGTGACCGACTGGGAAATGAAACGGTATTTTGAGATCATTTAAAGAGGTTGATTACAAAAGAAAAGCGGAACATGTTTCAGAAATTGGGCGGTGGCCATTAACACTATAAAGGCATTGAGATCCATTTCAGCCGCTGGGGGCATTTCCAGGCAGCGAAAGACGCCGGGAGCAGCCCGGTTATCTGGAATTTTAATATTACACACGCCTTTCGGCTACGCTGCCAACGACAGATTACGTTCTATGTTGAAAAATAATTATGCGTCCGTCATGCAACTCGTTGCAGCATCCAACCATTATTCGCACAAATCCCAAGGCAGGAAAAGACCCTGAAATAAATTCAGGGAGACGATAAACGTGACGGTCATCGTCTTCCTTTTTTTGCTATATAAAATAAAAAAAATAGCATGCGGAAAACCTTGCCCATTCACCCATCCTTTTTAACCGTCATACAACTGATTTTATAATTAATTTTACCATATGGCATTTGACAAAATCTATCAATACAATTTCCCCACCACGATCCGGTTTGGTGCCGGATCCAGCAAGGAGCTGGGCGACTATTTAAAAAAGAATGTCCTGGCCCGTGCGCTGGTCGTAACAGACCCTGTGATCGCACAGCTGGATTTTTTTAAAAAGATCGTGGCAACCCTCCGGGCGGGGGGCGCTTCGGTGGAGGTTTTTCACGACATTCATAAGAACCCCGTAAAATCGGATGTATACAAAGGAACAGATCTGTACGATGCCACTGGTCGGGACGCCGTCATTGGCATCGGAGGCGGTGCAGCGCTGGATGTGGCCCGGGCCATCGTGCTGCGGGTACATCACCGCGAAGACCTGTTTAAATACGATGATCTTATAGGTGGCGACGTGTATGTGACCAATGAAGTACCGCATTTTATCACCATTCCTACCACCGCGGGTACCGGCAGCGAGGTAGGACGCAGCGCCATCATTGCCGACGACGAAACCCATCAAAAGAAGATCCTGTTCTCGCCCAAACTGCTGGCAAAAATGGTCTTTGCCGATCCCCTGCTGACGATGGACATTCCACCCGCCATTACTGCAGCAACGGGTATGGATGCGCTCACACATAACCTGGAAGCCTACCTCGTTAATATGGAGCATCCCATGTGCGACGGCATTGCCCTGCAGGGTATTTCGCTGATCGGCGAATCCATTGCAATCGCGGTCAACAACCCGGACCTGGAATCCAGGAGCAAAATGCTCATCGCCTCCCTGATGGGCGCCGTAGCTTTTCAGAAGGGATTGGGTGTGGTACACTCGCTGGCGCACCCACTATCATCCCTGCTGGATACCCACCATGGCCTGGCCAATGCTGTAAACCTGCCCTATGGCATGCGGTTCAATATAGAAGGACAGGAACAGAAGTTTAAAAAAATTGCCGGCGCGCTGAACCTGGCAGGAACAGATGGCGCCGGCGTGGTAGATCATTTGTTTGAGCTGAATACCGCCATTAACATCCCCCACCGCCTGTCGGCGATCGGTGTTAAGGAAGCGCATGTGGAAACACTGGCCGATCTTGCCATCGCAGATTTTGCACATCCCAATAACCCCAAACCCGTTTCCAGGGAAAATTTTAAACAGCTCTACTCAGAAGCATTGTAAACACATGAAGATCGGATTAACATATACCGGCTCGGAACCCAAACAGGCCCATTATACCCGGTGGATCAAGGGTCCGGATGCCATCGAAGTGATCACGCTTTCTGCGGAAACCGGCAACCTGGATGCGATGACGGATTGCGACGGTATCGTACTTTCCGGCGGTATCGATATTGCACCGGAATATTATTCCGGAAAAGCCGGATATCCCAACGCCCCCGACCGGTTTAACGAAGAGCGGGATGCGTTTGAAACCGCGGTTTTCCGGCAGGCGCAGGAAAAGGGCCTCCCGGTGCTGGGCATTTGCCGGGGCATGCAGCTGATCAATTGCATTTATGGCGGTACGCTGGTACAGGACCTCGGCGAAAAAAATGAAGTGCACAGGGTGGCCAATAACCTGGATAAGGTGCACGGCATCCATATTAAGCCGGACAGCATCCTGCACCAGGCCATCGGCAGCGGGCAATGCGCCGTGAACAGCGCGCACCACCAGGCCATCGGCAATATCGGCGATGGACTGCAGATCACCGCTACTGCCCCGGATGGCGTTGCTGAAGCAATTGAACGCAGCCAGGCAACCGGCCACCCGTTCCTGCTGTGTGTGCAGTGGCACCCCGAGCGGATGCACCATTTCGGATTGGAGCAAACCGCTCCTTCAAAAAGCATACGGGAAAAATTTTTGGAAGCCGTACAAAGCAAATAATACATGGATGTAATCAATCCCGCCACCGAAGAGCGGATCGCCACGCTTACAGAAGATATTGCAGCAACCCTGCAGGAGAAATGGCAGCAGCTGAAGGCCGCCCAGCCGGCCTGGCAGGCCCGCCCCCTTGAAGAACGGATCACGGTGGTAAAAAGATTCAGCGAACTGCTGGAAACAAACAAAACACAGCTGGCACAGATACTGACCAGTGAAGTGGGAAAACCGGTTACTCAATCGGCAAACGAGGTCAGCGGCGCCATCGGGCGGATCAGCTGGCTTGCAGGAAATGCGGCAAAATACCTGGCGGATGAGATCATGGGCGAAACGCCGGATCTTGAAGAGCGCATAGCCTATGAGCCCCTGGGCGTGATCGCAAATATCTCTGCCTGGAATTACCCCTACCTGGTGGGGGTAAATGTATTTGTACCCGCCCTGCTGGCAGGCAATGCCGTACTGTACAAACCTTCGGAATACGCCTCCCTTACGGGGTTGCAAATAGAGCGGTTGTGGAAAGAAGCCGGGCTGGATGCCCACCTGTTCTTAACCGCCATCGGCACGGGCAATGTAGGCGCCGCACTTTTAGAAATGCCCTTTGACGGTTATTTCTTTACCGGCAGCTACAAAACCGGCCATTTCATTTACAATAAAGTGGCGGCAAAGATGGTGCCCTGCCAGTGCGAACTGGGAGGCAAGGACCCCCTGTATGTGGCAGACGATGTTACGGATATCATCGCTGTAGCCGCAGCCACTGCAGACGGCGCCTTCTACAACAACGGCCAAAGCTGCTGCTCGGTGGAGCGGATCTATGTACATGAAAACAAATACGACGCCTATATAGAGGCATTTGTAAATGAAGTACGCTCCTGGAAAACAGGCGCGCCAACAGAAGAAGGTATTTATTTTGGCCCGCTTACCCGCAAGGAGCAGATCGGCGTACTCGAAAACCAGATCGCCGATGCCGTGCGGAAAGGGGCACAAATCCGCACCGGCGGCAACAGGGTCGATGGTAAGGGGTACTACTTTCAACCCACGGTGCTTACGGATGTCAATGCCGGTATGCTGGTCATGAAAGAAGAATCCTTCGGACCGGTTATCGGGATCATGAAGGTAAAAAACGATGCAGAAGCGATCGCGCAAATGAAGGATACCGAATATGGTCTTACTGCGTCTGTGTACAGCAGCGGCCAGGCCAGAGCCGAAAGCATCCTGCAGCAGGTGAATGCGGGAACGGGGTACTGGAACTGCTGCGACCGGGTGAGTGCCGCCCTGCCCTGGAGCGGCCGTAAGCATTCGGGCTTTGGCACCACGCTCTCCCACTCCGGGTTGCGGGCTTTTACCAAAGCCAAGGCCTATCACCTCAGGAAGCACTCATAACTGACGAAATACAACGCGTGTTCCCATGTTGTACTACCCGGGCATCAGCACTTCTTCCTGTTAAAACGGATCCAAAAAGCAAAATAAAGGCGCAGTGCTGCAGCTTTCCCATGACAAAAATGAACCGGGTACTCCTGCGATCGCTTTCAGAACGAAAAAATTTTCGATTGTTAAGTATGGAGCATTACAGGGATGCTTTCCGCTGATTATCCCGGGAACATACGCTTTAAGCAGGGGTGAGTTATTCGCAGGGGGCTTCTTTTACAAAAGCAGTTCACCATCAGCTGTCGTCTATAAGAGCCGGCTTAGGGTGTAGATCAATAACCCCACGATGCCGCCCACCAGGGTACCATTGATGCGGATGAACTGAAGGTCCTTTCCCACCTCCAGCTCCAGCTTGTTGCTCAGCTCCTTCCCTTCCCAGTTACCTACCGTATTGCTGATCAATGCGCCGGCCTGCTTCGTATTGCGCAGGATATAATAGTACGCGTTATAACGGATCCAGTTGTCGATCTTCGCACGCATCTCCGCATCCTGCTGCAGCTGAACAGCAAGCTCTTCAACCGATCTTTTAAAGTACCGGCGCAATGCCGAATCCTCCGATGAAAGATCCTGGAGCACCTGTGCCTGTAACCGCTTCCAGATATCCCCAGCATACTGTTCCAGCTTTTGTCGGGTCAGCAGGTCGTTCTTCAGCGACTCCAGGTCGCGCTGCCATTCCGGGCTTGTTTTTAAGGTTTCAGTAAAAGCCAGCAATTGTTTATTAAAATCCTTGCGGATCCGGTGCTGCGGATCTTTTCCGATCTCCTGTAAATATGCAGCGATGCCGCTGGTGAGTTTGGCTGCGATATAATTATTTACGAACCCCGGGATCAGGAAATGACTCTGCTCCTTTACCCGTTGCTTCACCAGCGCTTCGTTTTCGATCACATAGTTCCGTACTTTTTCCAGCACAAAATTCAGCACCCGCTCATGGTCGCCCCGTTCCACGATCAGCCCCAGCCCGTTCGCCACCACCTCATTCAACCGCACTCCATCCAGCAGCTCGCCCGCCTTCCGGGCAATAAACCCGGTGATCATCGGGGCATCGGAAGTTTCCACCATCCGCTTCAGCAACCGGGATGCCTCGGCAACCAGCAGCTGCACATTTTGCGGCTTCATCAGCCATGTGGCTGCAACCGCGCTCAGCTCAAGCCGGTCGATATAGGGACGCAGGGTCTTTGCATTCAAAAAATTGGATACCACAAAATTCCCCAGGTTGTCCCCGATGCTTTTCTTGCTGTTCTCGATCAGGTTCGTATGCGGAATGGGCAATCCCATCGGGTGATGGAACAACGCCGTTACGGCAAACCAGTCGGCCAGCGCGCCCACCATTGCTGCCTCCGCAAAGGCCTTCACATACCCGATCCAGGTATCCGTCCGCGTTTTCAGCAGGTACACACAACCCAGGAATACCAGCGTCATCAACAAAAAAAGGCCGGTAGCCAACGCTTTGTGTTTCTTCAACTGCACGGCTTTCACCGCATCTGCAGATCTTATTTCATTATTCATCTTTCATTTTATTGAAACGTTGAGATTTGAGATTCGAGATAAGCGATGCCAGATCCGTAACGCCGAATACTCAATTCCGGTTCTCCGAAAATATAAAAAATTATGCTGTCACTCATTTATGAATGCTAATTTTGCCCGTCTATGAATTACAAGAAAGAGGCCAGAAATACATTACTGCTCGCATTTCCCATTATCCTTGGCGAAATTGCGCAGATCTCCTTACACCTTGTAGACACCGCCATGATCGGAGCGCTGGGTTATAAAGAGCTCGCAGCTGCAGCATTGGTACTCAACGTCATCAACATTCCCTTTGTATTGGGCATCGGGGTTACGATTTCGGTGGCACAAATGGTATCACTGGCGCATGGGAAGTACGACCGGCAGCTGATCTCCCACTATCTTTACAACGGCTTCATTCTTTGCACCATTGCGGCCTTCGTCATTGCCGCAGCATTGATTGGCGGAACAGAGATCCTCTACCATCTTGACCAGGATCCGGAAGTAGTGGCTTTTGCCGCCCCGTTGATGCGGGTTATGGGGATCTCTATCATTCCCATGATCCTCTTTATGACGCTGAAACAATTTGCAGACGGCCTTCAGTACACCAAAACGGCCATGGTATTGTCCCTGGCAGCCATCCCCATCAATGCCTTTTTGAACTGGGTATTCATTTACGGGCACTGGGGCCTTCCGGAGTTTGGCCTGATCGGTGCGGGTTATGCCACGCTGATCACCCGTACCGCCATCTTCGCTGCGCTGGCCGTTGTGGTACTGAAGCACCGGGTATTCCGGCCATATATAGCAGTAGCAAGGAACCAGTGGAAACTGAGCCGCACCACTTTCCGGCAGCTGTTGAAGATCGGGATCCCCAGCAGTCTGCAGATCGGCATGGAAGCCGGCGCCTTCGCAGTTTCGGGGATATTGATGGGGACCATCCATGCCACTACCCAGGCTGCACACCAGATCGCGCTGAGCTGCGCCTCCTTCACTTTTATGATATCGATGGGGCTTTCACAGGCCGGCTCCATCCGCGTCAGCACGGCCTTCGGAGCAAAGGATATGAAGCGCATCTCCGTTATTGGTAAAAGCACCATTATGCTCGCGCTCATTTATGGCTCCTTCTGCTGCCTGCTGTTCATTTTGCTGCGCAACCAGCTGCCGCACCTGTTTAATAACAACACAGAAGTACTGTCGCTCGCCGCTACCTTCTTATTGCTGGCGGCCATTTTCCAGATCTCTGATTCCATCCAGGCCATCAGTGCGGGTTTGTTACGGGGCATCAAGGATGTAAACGTTCCTACCATTTTTATAGCCATTGCCTATTGGGTATTGGGCATTCCCGTGGGCTGCCTGCTGGCCTTTCATTTCGACCTGGGCGGTGTAGGCATCTGGCTGGGGCTGATCGTAGGCCTTACGGTTTCCGCATTGTTTTTATCCCTGCGGTTTCTGAAGAAAACAAAAGGACGGCTGACTGCTTAGCCTCCGCATGCAGGGGAAACAGGAATTTGAAAATCTGAAGATGTGGAAATCAGGGATCCGCTATCCTTCCATGGTCGTTCCTCCGGGACAACATACAGCTGTCAGTTTTCAACTTATCCGATCAGCGACTGGGAGCCCGGTAAATGGCAAAGTCAATGGTCAATAGACATATGCGTATGAAACCGGATCTAATGTGGTACATTGAACCTGGAACAAAATAACGGTTTTCAGGTGATAGCGCTAACCCGCGAGCGATGAACCGTTTTATATACCTGCAAAATTTCTTAGCAGGTCTCCCGCAGGGGACCAGGCATTCTTAATCATCATCGTCATCCCCTTTTTTCTTCTCGGGGAATTTCAGGAAAGCAGCCCGCACCGGGGAAGGTGCCGGAGTACCCTTAATGCCCATCCAGAGGATATCGTTAAATACCAGGTCGGGAACCGCATCTTCTTTCGACCAGTCAAATTGCTCGCTCCATGCGGCCAGCTTTCCTTTGGAAGGATTGCGTTCAGACAGGTTTACATTCGCCGGAAGATGATCAAATGCAGTAAGATCGGGGGCAGCTGTAAAGCAGCGCCACATGGGCGTTGCAGCGGCATCATATTGTGTCATGGGTGGCATTCCCAGGATCAGCTCGATGGTGCGCAGCATACCGGTGGTCGAATACATCGTATGGTCTACCGACCGCCGCTTTACATACGGACTGATCACGTAAGCAGTACTGCGGTGCGCATCCACATGATCCGGCCCGTTTTGCGCATCGTCTTCCAGGATAAAGATGGCGCACTCTTTCCAGATGGGACTTTTGCTGATGTAATCCACAAACATTCCCACGGCCAGGTCATTGTCTGCCACATGCGCAAAGGGCGTTTTGCGGCCGGCCCGCATTCCTTCCGTATGATCGTTTCCAAAGCGGATGGTCGTTAACTGCGGCAGCGCATCCGCGGCCAGCAGCGAATCAAAATCATGTTTCCATTGCCGGAAGCGGGTTGTGTCGGCAACGCTCAGGTCATAACCGGTATATCCCGGGGCAAAACGGCCGTTGAGCACATCCAGCTTCCCTTTACCATTATCCACAAATTCACCGTATGTACGGAAAGATACCTTGTGCCGGGCTGCATGATCCCAGATAAAGCCATCGCGGTTGTTGGCGATCTTACGTTCTCCTTCCCCGCCATAAGTACCCCCGCGGCTGCCGTAGCTCGATGGCCAGGTCTTTTCCAGGTAGTCGGTAGCATAGGCTCCCATGCTCCAGTTATGCCCGTCGGCACTCACTTCCGCATCTACATAAAAATTATCAAGCAACACAAAGTCCTTTACAATTTTGTGCTGGTTCGGCGTGATCCTTTCACCAAACAGGCACAAGCCGCTGTCGCCGTTCCCTCGCCGGATATCACCCAGCACCTGGTCATAGGTGCGGTTCTCCTTGATCACGTAAAATACATACTTGATGGGGGAAGGCGCTCCTACCTGCATGGGCACCGGGTTCCCTTTTTCTCCCTGAACCTGCAGTTCTTTATCCTTTGAATAAGGTGTATTCTGATAAACCGCCCGTGAATAGGCGGCCAGCTGCTGCGGCGTGGGGGCGCTGATAAAGCTCAGTGTACCATGAAACAACCCCGCGATGTATTGTACTTTTGCCGGGCGGCTGCTGTCGCCTGCATGCCGCAGCACTACTTCTTTTTTATTTACCGGGTTGGGACCATAAGGGTTGGCCATTGAAGACATGCCCTTGCCATTGGTAACCAGCACCTGCTTTCCGACCACTTTCACATTGGTAGGATACCAGCCTACGGGGATAAATCCCCTGGAGACGGATTTTGAAGGGACGGATACATCAAATACAGCCAGGCAATTGTTATCAGCATTGGCCACATAAAGGGTCTTTTCATCCGCTGAAAGCGCCACACCATTGCTGGTTGAGCCGCTGGGCGCATTGGGATAAAGAGCCGCATTCAGGGTTTCGATCACCTTGTTGGTTCCCGTATGGATCACCGATACGGAGTTATCATTGGCATTGGCCACATAAAGCAGCTGGCCGTTTTTACTGATACAGATCTCATTGGGATGGTCGCCGGTGGCGATGGCGGCCGTGATCTTTGCCGCGGCAACATCCCATACCAGCAGTTTACGCCCGCCCCAAACGCTTATGTACAACCGCTTCCGGTCGGGAGAAAGCTTGCAGGTATACGCTTCCGATCCCAGGCTTGTTTTGCTCTTTATTTTTTTGGTGGCCAAGTCAAACACATACAGACTGCTGTCTTCCCGGGTAACCACATACAGCTGGTTGCTGGTTTTATCATCCACATCCAAACCGGCGGTGCCGATGCGGTCGGGCCATTTCTCACCCAGTACAAACGAATCTTTTAAGGCCAGCCGGTTCTTTTGTATCGCATACCGTTTCACCACATTATCGTGCCCGCCGGAGGCATAGAGGTAGCGGTCGTTGCTGCTAAAAGCCAGCCCGTACCAGGATCTGGCGATCACGATGCTGTCCAATCTTTTCTTTGCTACAAGGTCCACCAGGTCGATCGTCTGCGTGCTCTGGCCATTATTGGTAACCGCTGCCAGGCGCCGGTTATTGCTGATCACCAGGTTCAGCGGAAGATCTCCCAGGGGCAGCTGGGTTCCGGCCGGGGTCAGCGACCAGCCATTGGGGAGTAAGATCCTGTTATGCGCAGGTCCGGGTTGCGAAAAACCGGGAATCACCGCTGTGGCCAGCAAGACCGTTGTAATGAGGCGATAAACGACGTTCATGTTGCAAAATAATCGTTTTTGCTCCTCACTGCCGAGGGGCACTTCAATAAATAAGGTAAAGTTAATATGGGAATTGAGGAATTTGAAGATATGGAAATGAAGGACCCGCTATCATTCCATGGTCGTTCTTCCGGAGCAAAATACAGTTATCAGTTTTCATCCAATCAGTGACTAAGGGACCGGTGATGGCAATGGGCAACAGATATGCGAGTATGAAACCGGATCCAACCTGGAACAAAATAACAGCTTTCAGCGACCGGGGGCAGTAAATTGTTTGCATATCTGCAAAATTCCGCTAACATCCTGTCTGCCGCGGCCGGCCCAGGGCCCTCGGTGGCCAGTGATCAGCCATCATTTGAATGCCAGCACATCAACCTTTCAACAATACTCAGTCACATCAACCACATTCAACCCGCCAGCGGCCAGTGAAAAGGATCCTTCTAAACCTGAAACCTGCTCTAACCTGACAAAATGACCTTAATACCTCCGTGGTATCGCATTTGATGTAGAAGGTAAAAATTTCTACAAACTATGATACAAGAAAAAGGCTCCATTTCCATTCATACGGAGAACATTTTCCCCATTATTAAGAAATTCCTCTATTCTGACCATGAGATCTTTCTGCGCGAACTGGTTTCCAATGCCGTAGACGCCATTCAAAAAGCAAAGCGCCTGGCATCACTGGGTCAGTTCAACGGTGAGATCGGCACACCGCTGGTGGAAGTAACTCTGGATAAAGAGGCAAAAACCATCACGATCTCAGACAACGGGATCGGAATGACCGCGGAAGAGATCAAAAAATACATCAACCAGATAGCTTTTTCCGGGGCTGAAGAGTTCATGGAAAAGTTCAAAGAAGCAAAAGATGCCTCCGAGATCATCGGCCGGTTCGGATTGGGTTTCTATTCGGCATTTATGGTGGCTGACCGGGTGGAGATCCAGACCCTGAGCTTTCAACCCGGAGCCGAGCCCGCAAAATGGTCCTGCGATGGCAGCACCGAATTTGAGATCAGTGAGGGCAGCCGCACAACCCGGGGTACCGATGTGATCCTTTATATCAATGATGAAAACCAGGAGTTCCTGGAAGATCACCGCATTGAAAATATTTTAAATAAATATGCGAAATTCCTTCCCGTGCCGGTTCAGTTCGGCACCAGAACAGAAAGTGAGCCCGATGGTGAAGACGAGGAAGGAAAACCGAAATACAAAAACGTCGAGGTACCCAATATCATCAATACCGGTGTACCTATCTGGACGAAACCACCCAGTGAATTAAAAGACGAGGACTACCTGAATTTTTACAGGGAGCTGTACCCCATGAGCGAGGATCCTTTGTTCTGGATCCACCTGAATGTGGACTACCCGTTCAACCTGACCGGTGTATTGTATTTCCCCAAGATCAAAAATGACATCGAGCTACAGCGCAATAAGATCAAGCTGTACAGCCGCCAGGTATTCATTACAGACGAGGTGAAGGATATTGTTCCTGAATTCCTGATGCTCTTGCACGGGGTGATCGATTCACCGGATATCCCGCTGAATGTATCCCGCTCCTTTCTGCAGTCCGATGGCAATGTAAAAAAGATCAATACCTACATCACCAAAAAAGTGGCCGATAAGCTGGCGGAGCTGTTTAAGAACGATCGTAAAAGCTACGAAGAAAAATGGAACGATATCGGCGTGTTTGTAAAATACGGCGCCATCAGCGAACCTAAATTCTGGGAACGTGCCAAAGATTTTGTACTGCTGGGCAATACCCAAAAAGGACTTTATACACTCAATGAATATAAAGACACGGTAACCCCCGCACAAAAGGACAAGGACGATAACCTGGTGTATCTATATACCCCGAATGCGGAAAAGCAGGACGGCTATATACAGGCTGCAAATAAAAAGGGATACGACGTACTGCTGATGGACAGTCCGTTGGACAATCACTTTATCAGTCATCTTGAAAGGGACCTTGAAAAGACCCAGATCAAACGGGTGGATGCCGATGTGCTGGAAAAGCTGATCGACAAAGGCGAGGAGATCACCAGCAACCTGTCTGAAGACCAGAGCAAAGAGATCAAAGAGGTCTTTGAAAAAGCCATTACCAAACCGGGCATGGACGTAAGCGTGGAAACCCTTTCTGCGGAGGCCATGCCGGTAACAGTGACCATGGATGAATTTATGCGCCGCATGAAGGATATGGCAGCCATGGGCGGTGGCGGCATGAACTTTTACGGGGCTATGCCCGACAAGTATAAAGTGGCCATTAATGCCAACCATCCGCTGGCCACAAGGATCCTGGCAGAGACCAACGCTGATGCAAGGCAGGCCCTGGCAAGGCAGGCTTTTGACCTGGCACTCCTGGCGCAGGGAATGCTCACCGGAGCCGATCTTACTTCCTTTGTAGAAAGAAGCGTGAAGATGATTTAGGGAAACTGCATTTTATAAAATAAAAAGCGGAGCACAAAATAGATGCTCCGCTTTTTTATTCCGGTAACGATATCATTACGAACGCCTGAACGCCTATTTTGACGGCACAATACGCAACTCATCCACCAATTTGCCCCCCAGGTCAAAAATGCGGAAACGAGCCTCCGTATCAGTAACACCCGCCCTGATAATGTTATTATTGGAGTTCACAATTACCGGAAACCGGATGGCTTCCGAAGCCTGCTGGATCCTGTGCCGGTGCTCGTGTGCGCTCAGCATTACCTGGATGGCCTCATTGAGGATGGGCACCCATTTTTTTGTGATCTCCAGGTTGCCATGCCAGCCGTTGGCGGGCGGAATATGACAGATGGCAATCTTGTAGGTGGCGTTCCTGAATGCATAAAACACGGCCGCAAGAAAAAGCAGGCAAAGCCCCATCTTCGCCGGAAAGCTCCCGGCCCGTAGTTGTACCATTTTCATAAACATCCTTTCAATTTTTCAAAAATACCACCCGCAGGGTCGCAATAAATCTGCGCTCCCAGGGCTAAAAATCCATGCATTCTCCCCGGAGGAAGCGAGGGCACAGCAGATCATAAAACAAACTTTTCGAGCAATTGCTTCGCCAGCTCATTTGTTGTTTCTGCCATACCGGGGTGTACTTTTGAACATTGAATGAGCGTGCTCCGGGTGGCCGTCAGCCAACGGAAACGCGAAGCTGCATCCAGGAGGGCGATCCCCGATCTTGAACGACGCTCGCCGGCAGCGATCTCGCAAAATGCCCGCAGGTTGTCCCTGATGCCTTCCGCATCCGCTTCGGGATTCAGGCACTTCAGTTTTTTCAGATCCAGGGAAACCGCCGTTTCCAGAAAGCGCGTTTTTTTACAAAAAACGATCACCCCCACGTTGATGAATTCTTCGCGTTCCACGCGGGGCACCACGCGGATCACCGCATACTCATATACCAGCAGCTCTTGCATCCAGTGCCGTTTTTAAGAAGGTGGAAGAATTTTTTAAACGCCAGGAGAGGAACTGCCGGTACACTTCGCGCGCCGCTTCCGGATCGCCCAGCGTTTCTTCATACATCAGCCATTCCATGGGTACCCGGTTCACCATCTCATGCAGCAGCTGATCGGTCAGTATATTTTTACAAAATGCATCCGCCTCTTCCAGCATGGAAGCACTTTTTAATAAGACATGATCTTTTATCAATGGGAAGGTGCTCTTCATCTGTGCCGGCCAGCTTTCCCAGTTGTGATGAAAATAGAGGCAGGCGCCATGATCGATCAGCCAGAGCTCCCGGTGCCATAGCAGCATGTTCGTATTCCGTACCGTACGGTCCATATTGGTGAGGAAGGCGTCCAGCCATACAATTTTAGACGCCAGCAGCGGGTCTGCTTCTGTAACCGCCGGATCAAACGTAACCGAACCACTCAGGTAATGTAAACCCAGGTTCCATCCCTGGCTGGCTTTCAGCAGATCCTGGATCTCTTCATCCCCCTCCGTACGCCCAAAGGCTTCATCCAGATATGCAAATACCAGCTCCGGCACTTTCAGCTGCAGCGCACGCGCCACCTCCCCGCCGATGAACTCGGCCACCAGCGCCTTTATACCCTGCCCGGCCCCTCTGAACTTTAACACATATAAAAAGCCATCATCTGCCTCCGCTATCGCAGGCAGCGACCCACCCTCTCTTAACGGGGTTATATACCGGGTAACTTTTACCGAACGGATCTCGGACATATCCTTATTCAATTTGGATCCAAATGTAGGCAATCTCTTCCATACGTTTGAGAACAGCAGCACATAGTTCAGCGCTGCTTCCGGGTTCAAACCGTTGCAGATGGCCGCCGGGCGATCCGGGCCGGTGCCAACCTGCGCAAAGGCGCCCGTTTATTCATACTGCGTTTCAGCAAATCGACCTGGAATATCTTTGCTGAACTGTTGCGCCCGGATCCTGCACCGCGTTATACTACTAAAAGCACGCATCTATAAATTATGAAAAAAGCATACCTGCCGGTCCTTGTCATTGCTTTTTGCTGCACCCTGATGGCCTGCAACAAAAAGAGCCATCCCTCAAGAGAAACACTTACCAAAAACAATGTGCCTACCCAATACCAGGGGCTCCTGATGCCGGGCGCATTGCATCTGAAGAACGATTCGGTATCAATGGCGCTATATCCTTCCGCTTCCCTGTATTACCTTGATCTAAGACTGAAAGGCAGCGGCGGGTATTATGTGCTGTTAAAACAAGCAGAGCAAACCAACACCCCGGTGCGTGCCTGGGTCTTTAAAGAAAATAAAAGCCCTGTAGAAGTGGCTAAGATTGAACCGGCCTCAAAGGAGGAAGTGGAGCAATGGAATAAAGCGTGGGTTCATCCATAACCCATCATTAATGTTGCTGCAGCGGCAGGGATCAGCCGTCAGAGATGAGAATTGAGATTTGAGCTATCCGTGTCTTGTGTCCGGGCTGTAAGACATTGCTGATAGCTATAAAAACTGAAGGCCGAAAACCAATGGCCTGCCGGTTCTTTCTTATATTTATAGCCCAGCAGCGCATGAAACTTCTCTTTGATCATATCGAACAATATTACCCCCTAAGCCCGGCTGCCCGGGAAGCGCTTGCCGAAAATTTTGAAGAACAGGTCCTGGCCAAAAACAAATACCTGGTTACAGAAGGCAAGGTATGCAAGCACCTTTACTTCCTGCAGCAGGGTGCACTCCGGGGATACATTCACGTGGACGGGAAGGAGATCACCAACTGGTTCGGCTTTGAGGAGAATTTCATTACTTCCTTCTACAGTTTTATAACGCAGCAGCCCAGTGTGGAAAACATCCAGTTGCTGGAGGGGAGCATTTTATGGGGCATTACCAAAGAGCAGCTCACCCGTTTGTTCAACACCCATCACGAGATCGAGCGCCTGGTGCGGATCATCTATGAAAAATACTATATCCGCCTGGAAGAGCGTTACGTGAATGCCCAGTTGCGGACCGCTACCGAACGCTATGCGCACCTGATCCGGGAGGCCCCACACATCCTTGAGCGGGTACCGCTTGGCCAGATCTCTTCCTACCTCGGCATCAGCCCGGAAACATTAAGCAGGATCCGTAGCCATTTTAACAATACCAGTGCGGCTTCTTGACAATTGTCAAAAAAAGACATCCGGGGCAACCATAGATTTGTATTCATAAAATAAAAAGTTATGAGACAAATGCAACAACCATCCAACGCTTTTATTGCCGCTTCCTGGTTTGCCTTATTCACCGGGATCACTGCCTATGTCATCGGCTTGTGGAATGCTGAAATGGAATTAAACGAGAAGGGATATTATTTTACGGTACTGATGTTTGGTCTTTTCTCCGTCATGTCGGTACAAAAGGCGGTGCGCGATCAGCTGGAGGGCATTCCCGTCACCAACCTCTACTATGGCATCGCCTGGTTCACCACCATCCTGTCGATCATTTTGCTGACGGTAGGGCTGTGGAACGCAACGCTTACAAAGAGCGAAAAGGGCTTCTATGCCATGTCGTTTACCCTGAGCCTGTTTGCGGCTATTGCTGTGCAAAAGAATACGCGTGACAGCAGGCTGGCTGCCCCGGATGAATCAAAATCCGGCAGTGTTGATACCCCTGTTTTTTCAAGGAGCGATCCTTTTTGACCTTTTTTTAAAACACCGATCACCATGCATAAAAAAGGTCGTAACCGGGGTTACGACCTTTTTCCCTACAAATTCTGTTTTTAGAAGAACACACCCAGGCGAAGCGCCCAGCGGTTCAACGCCACTTTATCATCTTTCCAGTCTTTATTTTTCGTTATATCGGTGAAGCCATTTTCGAAGCCCACCCCGAAGTACAGGTCTGTTTTTTGTGCAAGCCGGTATTCTCCACCCGCGCCTACCAGCAATCCCATATTCAGTTTGTTGGTCTTGTTCATGGCATTGATGTTTTCTTCCGAAGTATTTCCATAAGAGTAGTCCAGACGCGAGCCGATCAATGCACCCATATAGGTACCAAACTGGCCCCACCAGCGGAACCCGTTGTTCTCATTCGATTTCAGCTTTACACTCAATGGAATTTGCAGGTACTGCAGTTTAAGTTTGTAGCTCTGCTCTGCTCCTACGGCTTCATCCCTGTAAAGCCCTTTGCCCGCATCCTTATACAGCAGCGAAGAAGATGCATGCTGTACTTCCAGGCCGGTTGCAAAAGCCCCGCGGCTGTCTGAAAACTGGATATCCGCCATCAAACCATAGTTCACACCAAAGCCGGAACCGTCTTTTTCAATACCGTTTTCCAGGGGACGCAGTGTGTTTACAAAAACCGGATCAATCTTAAACCCGAGACGGACATCTCTTCCGTAGAACCCGCGCTGCGCAAAAAGGGTCGCCCCCGTTACCAGGCAGATCATCGTTAGCAATAAGGATTTTTTCATTTTAAAAAATTTGCGCAAAGGTAATCATCCCGTATAATATGAACAAATTGTTACGATATACCGGACACCCAACATTGGAATAATGTGAAAATGTGGAAATGCATATTAAACCCAGGCACATCAACCTCCATAAACAACTTTTAACCGCACTAAACCAGAAACCGGCCCTGTTCTGCAAGCAATGATACCCGCACGGATCGAATATATACTGATAACAGGGATAAACTTCAAACCTGGAACATTGCCTTTAGACAATATTCACTTCCGGATACAGCTCCACTCCATACTTTTTAAAAACGGTATCGATCACCAGCTTGCAGATCTCCAGGATCTCCGGACCCGTGGCATCTTTATAATTAACAAGCACCAGGGCCTGCTTTTCATGCACCCCCGCATCGCCGTTGCGATAACCTTTTAAACCGGCATGCTCAATCAGCCAGCCGGCTGCCAGCTTCATGGATCCATCCTCATTTTCGTAAGCTACCAGGTCCGGGAACGCCGCTTTCAGCAACATATATTTTTCTTTGTCCACAACGGGGTTCTTAAAAAAACTGCCGGCATTCCCGATCACGGCCGGATCCGGGAGTTTGGAGGACCGGATGTTGATAACCGCCCGGGCTATGGCCCGGATAGAAAGCTCCGAAATACGGAGCCGTTCCAGCTCCTGTCTGATAGCACCATATTCTATATGGAAGACCGGATTGGTACGAAGGCGGTAGGTTACATCGGTGATCACAAACTGATCCCGGTACACATTTTTAAATACACTTTCGCGGTAACCGAATGCACATTCCTCATTGGTAAACGTTCTGGTATATCCCTCATACCGGTGCACCGCGGTAAGCCCATGGAACACATCCCGGACCTCCACCCCATAGGCCCCGATATTCTGCATGGGAGACGCCCCCACACAACCCGGGATCAGCGCCAAATTTTCTATACCGGCATACTGGTGCTCCAGGCAATGCAATACAAACTGGTGCCACACCTCCCCTGCACTTACTTTTACGTTTACAAAATCTTCACCGGTTTCCAGCACCTCGTATCCCAGCAATTCATTTTTGATCACCAACCCATCATAATTCTCCCGCAACAAAATATTGCTGCCCCCACCTATGATCAGTGAGGGAGTCTCTTCCCGTTTGGCCCATGCCAATGCCTCCTGCAGCTCCGGCACCGAGGCCACCCGGGTAAAATACCGGGCGCTTGCCCGGATGCCAAAACTGTTGTATGGTTTTAAAGAAATATTATCCAGAATTTCCATAGCTTTAAAGTATTGCAAAGTAACATTATTCTTTCTATGGGAAAAAAAACCGCGGCAATCGTCGGTTCCGGCGGGCTCATTGGATCGCGATTGCTTCAATATTTATCAGAAGACCCTGAGTACGGCATCATAAAGACACTGGTGCGTTGGCCCGCAACATCCCGGCTTCCCAAACAGGAGGAAAAGCTGGTCGACTTCAGCGATGCAGAATCCATACTGCTGGCGCTTATTGATGTAGATGTTGTATTCTGCGCCATCGGCACCACCCTGAAAAAAGTAGGCGGCGATAAAAAGCGTTACTGGCAGATCGATCATGATATCCCGCTGCGGGTATGCCGGATGGCGTTGGAAATGGGTTGCAGGGAAATGGTACTGGTTTCCGCCATTGGTGCCGGCAGCAACAGCAGCAACTTTTATTTACAACTGAAAGGAAGGACCGAAGAAGACCTGATCGCTACCGGCATGCCCAGCCTGCACATCATGCAGCCCAGCCTGCTACTGGGCGACCGAAAAGAAAAACGGCGCATGGAAGCCATCAGCCAGCGAATCATGAAGCCGGCATCTGCGCTGCTTTCCGGCTCCTGGTCAAAATACAGGGCGATCGATGCCGGCGATGTTGCCAATGCCATGATCGAAGCCGTGCATACCGGCCAACCCGGCGTTTTCCGTTACACATGGAAGGAAATGATGGAACTTTCAGACCGCTACACTTCAGACCGTTAAAGCCCCCGTAGCCCGGCTTCCCATAACGGGATACAGCAACAACAGCAATACCCCGATCAAAAGGGAAAACACCATATAGCTGACTGATAAACCGCTTACATCGTAAATATTCAAAACACCTGCCAGGGCATAGCTGGCAAATGATGTAACGATATAGCTGCCGCCGCTGGTGACCCCTCCGGACATACCCGCCATCGCCGGAAACCGCGTCAGGCAATAAGTAAAATAACAATTGTAAAGATACCCTATCTGAAAATGCAACAGCGCCACAAATACCATCATAAAAATAACATGATGAAAACGGAGCGCGATGCAGTACATAGCAATGGCCATCCCCAGTTGCACCAGCAGCCCGTTCCTCAGTTTCCGGAACAGCGGTTTCCGCAACAGCCATTTGCTGAACAATCCTCCTGCGAGCAGCGCCAGGCCGGATACCAGCGCGCCGTAGCCGGTTTGTACCGCCGTATAATGGAAAACATTCTCAATAATGAACGGCGCCGCCATATTGAATACAATGACCATGGAATAACTCAGCCCCAGTACAAGAATACCGTAGCTAAAGTCCCGGGCGGCCAGCATTTGCCGGTAGCTGCCTACGAGCATCGCCAGGCGGAACGGGCGCCGTTCCTTCAAGGTTTCACCGCTGAAGCATGCCTCCAGTATCAGCAACACCAGCCCGTAAATTGCCAGGAAATAAAAATTGGCCCTCCATCCGAAAAAATGCTCCAGGTAGCCGCCTAAAAAGGGTGCCAGTATGGGCGCTGCGGACCAAACAATTGAAAGCAGGCTGGTATAGTGCTTTTGTTTTTCCCCCTCAAATACATCGATAAAAAAAGAGCGCTTGGCCACCATGATCACTGCAATCAAAAAACCCTGGATGGCCCGCAGCACAAGCAGCCAGTCCATACGGTCCAGCTGCGTGATCAAAAAACTGGTCAGCACAAAAAGTGCCAGCGCCGTCATCCCGGGCCGGTATCTTCCAAAGCTGTCCACAAGGCCTCCCACAAAAAGCTGGGAAATGCCATAGCTGACCAGGTACACCGTCATTGTTAAGCGGACGTTTGCTGCCGTGGTCTGTAATCCTTCCACCATCTGGGGAAAAGAGGGAATATAAATATCCAGCGCGAGCCCCGATATGGGGATCAATAAAAACGCCAGAACGGTGGATATGCCTGTTTGCCTATTGGTCTGCTGCATAGCTGATGCTTTTAATCGAAGCGGCAAAGCTACCGGACCAGCGCCCTTTTACGGGTACCCGATTCAAACAATTTTATACAAAAATCAAACATGAACAAAAAAAGCGCTCCGGTACCGGCCCGGGCTTTCGCCGGTATGCTTCCGGAAGAACTGCGAAAAATGCTGAACGTATTCAAAACCCAGGCTATTTCCGATTGCTGAAATATTCCAGTCGGAATTCTTCAGGAGATCCATGGCTTCTTCGAGGATGCGTTCCCGGATGATATGGCTGGTAGATTTACCGGTCAGCTTCCGCACTGTATGGTTCAGATGATTCACATGCACGTGTAGCAGCGCTGCAAAATCACCGGGATTTCTGAGGCGGAGCAGGGTATCCGGAGCGTCAACAGGGAACTGCCCGTTCAGCAGCTGAAGAAAACCGGATACCAGGCGGTCCGGCCGTTCCGATTTGTCGTCGCTCAGGGTACGCGCTTTCTGAAACCGGATCACGGTGTTGAAGATCAATCGCAAAAAACTCAGCATCAGCTCCTTTTTATACGGCAACGTGCTGCAGTACTCCCTTTCCATCAATTGAAAATAACCGAAAAGCGTATGGTATTCATCACCCGATAATAACAGGAACGGGAACAACCGGTCGCTGAGCATTGTCTGTACCTTTTTGAATTCCCGTTTCAGATCTGAAGTAAGATACTGCTCATTAAAAATGCTGAGATAGCCTCCCTGGGCTTCGCGATAGGTATCAAACCCCATTTTAATATCCGGATCCGTAAAGCAGATCACCGGCTGATCAATGGTCACTTCTCCCGCATCCGCACGGAACACCGCCCCGCCTGTTGAAAGGCAGATCTTATAATAATCCCTGCGGTGAAAGGGCAAGGAGCGCAGACTGTTCTGTCGCTTCAGCACATTAAAATGCTGCGACCTCCCATCCGACCTCAGCAGTTCCTCCGGTACCGACCGGCCGGTGGACTTATAATACTGTACAATGGTTTCCAGGAATTCCATATTACAAATGTACAAAATTCAAATATCACTGTATTCGCCAGGTGTATCCCGCTTTTCATCGGTGCGCAGGTTTTCCTGCCGATTTCCCGGGTACATACAAACGATCCGGGCTCTTCACCACGGCTTTGTCCTGATCACAAAGGGAACACTGGCACCCGGCTTATCATTTTTGCGGATCTGCGCTGGCGCATCTCCCACACTGTTAAAAAAAACAGCATATGCCCCGAATTTTGTAAATTACTGTATGAATTGGGATGTACAAACCTTTTCGGCTGCCGCTCTTGGTATCGCACTGGCCGCATGTTGCGGTTTCAGGGTCTTTGTCCCCATGCTCGTTGCGGGCCTTGCGGGCCGGTTTGAGCTGTTCCATTTTTCTGAAAGCTTTGTATGGCTTTCCTCTATGCCGGCACTGATCGCCCTGGGTATTGCCACCGTTTTTGAGATCGCGGGCTATTACATTCCTTTTATTGACAACATCCTCGACACGATCGCAGCACCGCTGGCTGCTGTTGCGGGTACCTTACTGGCCACTTCGGTGATCCCTATTGATAACGATTGGATGCGATGGATCATTGGTATTGTTGCCGGAGGCGGAGGCGCGGGGCTGATCGCCTCCGGAACCGGGCTGCTGCGGCTGCTCAGCAGTAAAACAACACTTGGAACCGGGAACAATGTAGTGGCTACCGGAGAAAATGCCGCCGCCATCGGAGGATCGGTCCTGAGCTTCCTGATACCCGTGATCATGGCGGTCTTATTTGTCCTGTTCTTTATCTGGATCATTAAAAAAATGATCCGCAAAATGCGGGGCCACCCTTCAGCCGCTCAAGGGCATTGATGCCGCTATGGCACGTACTACTTCCCGTTTTCCCGGAGGTCCCTTGAGTTTTTGTACCACAAAGCCTGCCTCCTTCAGGGTTTTGCGTACCACCGATTTGGAGCAATAGGTCACCAATACGCCGCCCTCTTTCATATGCTCCCTTATTTTTTTAAATACACCGATCGTCCAGAGCTCGGGTTGATCACCGGGTGCAAACGCATCAAAAAAGCAGATATCGTATTCGCGGCCGGGCTGATACTCCCGCAGGTCTGCCCGGATCTTTTGCAGCAGCAGCCCTTCCCCGATCCGCACTTCCGCATTCCAGGGGGCCGTCATCAATTGCTCATATAAGCCCGGGGCATGGGTAAGCGTACCATAGTTGAGCCGGCCATAAACAGCCGCCGCAAGCGGATAGCGGTCAACACCGGTATAATGCATATCCACATTCCGCCCCTTCAGTGTCAATGCAGTCAGCAGCGCATTCAACCCCGTACCAAAGCCCACTTCAAGAATACTGAGCCCTGCGGGCCGGTGCCCCTCCAGATAATATTTCAGCCCGTTTTCAATGAAGACCTGCATGGACTCTGTAAACGCGCCCCGGGTAGAATGAAAAGAGATATCTGTGCCGCTGATCCCCACACTATCCGAACCATCGTCTGAATGAATGATATGATAGTCCGGCCGCATTATTTTTTGCTGATTTGCAGCACAACCACTTTCCCGTCCATTGTGGTTACGGCTATTTTCCGGTCGCTGATGAACTGCAGGTCGTGCACCAGGCAATTGGCCACTTTATGCACCCATACCGTTGCGCCGGTCTTCCGGTCAAAGGCGGCGATCACACCTTTATCACTGAACGCATATACCCGGCCCTTCCGCTCGGTGATCTTTGAAGGGTTCAATTCATAGTTGAACACATTATCCGTTTTCCATACAATAACAGCACTGTCTGCCTTCGTATCCACACCCACCAGGTGCCCCTGCATGGTCTTGGCAAAAACAACCTTTTTATCTGCAGACAGGCCCATCGATTCCCGTACCCGGTGATCATTCCAGCGGTGTTTCCAGATCAGCCTGCCGGTAGCGGCATCCAGCGCGGTCATATACTGATCCGGTGCCACCATAAAAATACGGCCAAAAGCAGTGACCGGCAGACAGGATGCGGGTGAAAGCATCCGGTTGCCATAGCCATTGTGAAAGACCCAATCCGCTTTTCCGGTCTTACTGTTGAGCGCATACAATTCATTGCCCCAGCTGCCAAAGACCAGTTTGCCTTCTGTATAAAGGGGCATTGCTTTTACGAAATTCCTTACGCTGTCATATTCCCATATTATTTTTCCATCCGCCAACCGGAGCGCCCTGAATTTTCCTTCTGAAGATCCTACAAAGACCGTCCCGTTCCTGATAACGGGCGTGGCCACGATCGATTTTGCAGTAGGTGTTGACCAGAGCAGGGCCCCGCTGCCGGCATCCAGGCAATAGATGGTGCCGTCTGTTGAAGGGATCACCACCCGGTCCTTTTCGATGGCGGGCGCCGCATAGATCTTGCCGCCCGTCTCAAACTGCCATACCACCCGGTTTGCATCGGGATCAAGGGCAAGCACCCTGCCGCGGCTATCGGGCGTGATGATCCGGTTCCGATACAACACAAAGCCATTACCAATATCCGAGGAGTCCTGGTAGCGCCAGATCTCTTTTACCTGCGGATAGCTTTGGTTGATGGTATAAGAAGGGCGGGGCCAGCTCCGGGTATCTGCATCCAGGTGATGATCTTTTAATACCACGGTTACCCACTCTTTTTTTGTTTGCACACCAGGTTTGCGTTCCCGGTAAACAGCACGTCCATTGTCGATGGTGATCACATTATATCCACCGATGCTGTCCTTCGCTCTCAGATTGGAGCGCCCCATTACACCGGGAATGCCTTCAAAATCATACTGCCGGTTCTGATGCCCGTGGCCGCACATATACAATTGGATATTGTGTTTCTTTAGCCGGTCGGCGATCTCATACCAGTTATTCAATCCCGAATCCAGCGGGTAATGATCTACAAATACGATCGGCTCCCTTTCGGGGATGGTGGCCAGCACGGAATCCAGCCATACGATATTTCCATAAGGCACCTGGCCCGGGCTCATCTTCATATTGGGTCCGCAATTGGCGCCCAGGAAATGGATGCCGCCGTAATTAAAGGCAAATACTTCATTGCCAAATATGCGGTTAAAGGTATTGGTACCGCTTTCTGACCAGTTGTCATCATGGTTGCCGGGTATGATGTACCAGGGTTTGTTCAGCGAATCGAGGAGCTGCTTTGCCAGCTTTATCTCCGCATCGGACCCAAACTCGGTAATATCCCCGGAAGCGATCACAAACCGGATATCCGGATTGGCGTTGATATCCCGTATGGTCCTCCGCAGATCCTCATCAGCATTATGGGAACCAATGTGCAGGTCGGAGATCTGGGCAAATTGAAAAGAAGATTGGGCTAAAGTCAGTTTTGCAAAAAAGCAGAGCAAGCCGATATAAAGAATCCGTTTCATGGGGGAAAGATAGACAAGATATCTTTACCGGCAAATCCATCCTTCAAAAACCGGCATCAATTTTTAGTTAAGGGGAAGAAAGATTTCAACGCTGTTGCGTAACATTCTCTTGTGGTTTTTGGGCAACAGAGCCACCTGGGAAGTGGAGCTGCATGCGCATAAAAAACAGGTTCAGGCAACTGAATTTCAGCAACCGGAACCTGTTCGTGGAGGCGAGGGGAGTCGAACCCCTGTCCAAACATATCCTCCAAAAGTCTTCTACATGCTTATTCCCTGTATTATTTGTCGGCGCAGCACCGGAAAAGGACAAACCAATGAAACGCTTAGCTGAATGAGTCTTTTGCTGCCGGCACAGCCTGAGGCAACAGCATCCTGTTTTTGTTTGATGAGTCGGCGGCGGAGCGTGGTAACAGAACAACCGGCTCAACGCGGCCCTAATGACTACTTAATCACTGATTAGGCAGCCATGGCATACTGAGTATTGCCATTTAAAATTTGAGTATTCAGATTAACGGGCTAATTACACAACGCCCGGCATGCTTCTACCCTCAAAGATCTACGCTGTCAAAACCAAGCGCCCCCTTATAGTTTTAAGCTATCTGGCTTCAGCCCTCAGCTGCCAGGCCTGGTTACCTGCTTCCGGTTTCCCGGAAATAAAAATCAGCATACAAAGATACGGATTAAATCGGAGACTTGTAGTGCCGGATCGGGAGGTCGGGAGGGCACGGAGCCCGGTACGACCTGCACCAATACGGTGATCCCTCAAAAGCGGAACCGGCCCCTATTTAAACAGCCGGAAAATATCCAGCCCCAGCGCATAAGCCATCAACCCGAGCAAGAGCACCATACCTGCCATCTGCGCATACTCCATAAACTTATCGCCTGGCTTCCGCCCGGTGATCATCTCGTAAAGCGTAAACAACGCATGACCGCCATCCAGGGCCGGTATGGGCAGCACATTCATAAAGGCGAGGATAATGGAAAACAGCCCGGTCATGGTCCAGAACCGCTCCCAGTCCCAGGATCCGCCAAATGTTTTACCAATGCTGATGACACTGCCCAGGTTATCGCTTACTGCATGCTCCTTGGAAGTGAACAGCAGCTTGATGCCGTCAATATATTCCAGCAGCCGGTTGACACCGTATTTCACACCCGCGGGGATGGACTCCAGGAAGCCGTATTCTTTCTTTTCAAATGTGATAAACTTTAAGGCCGATTGGATGCTATATCCCACTTTCCCGGCATCATTAAGTTTGGCTCCCACCTGTACTGTGTCTGTATGATTGCGAAGCACGGTAAGGGTAACAGCCTGATTTTTGTAGTTTCTTACCTGTTTTGCAAAGTCACTATAGTACAATGCCGGCGTACCGTTAATACCGATGATACGGTCGCCTTTGAGTAACCGGCCGGAAGTAAATTTAGCAACGGACCCGTCTACACTGTCTACCACATTCGGGAACCGAACAGAAACAAAGTTCTTCAGCTGGTTCCGGCTGAGCTCTTTTAAAAACCCCGGAGGAAAATTGATAACGGTATCCCTGCCATCCCGTTTTACGCTTAATGCATTCTTTTCATTTAACAGCAGCCGCTTTGGAAGATCGTAAAAATCGGTCAGTTCCTGGTTGTTCACTTTGGTGATCAGATCTCCATCCCGCAGGCCAACCTTCAACGCCATGGAATCGGCGGCAATACCATATTTCATATTGGCCACCGGCAGCTTCTCTTCTCCCCATACAAAAAGGATCATGGCAAAGATGATGAGCGCCAGTACAAAGTTGATGATCACCCCTGCCAGCATGATGATCAGACGCTGCCAGGCTGGCTTTGAACGGAACTCCCAGGGCTGGGCGGGCTGCTTCATGGCCTCTTTATCCATGCTCTCATCGATCATCCCGCTGATTTTTACATACCCCCCCAACGGTACCCAGCCGACCCCGTATTCGGTTTCTCCTATTTTCTTTTTCCAGAGCGAGAACCAGGGATTGAAGAAGAGATAAAATTTTTCAACGCGGCATCCAAACCATTTGGCAGTAATAAAATGCCCGAACTCGTGCAAAGCAATCAGGATGGAGAAAGATAAAATAAACTGACCTACGTTCGCACCAAAGGCTGACCAGTTAAATGCTAATAAAACCATGTATTAATAAGATATATATTTTATCAAGATGACAAAGATAGGAGGATAAAGTTCTAAATTCTAAGTCCAAAATTCTAAATCCTAAATTCCAGATATTCCTCGGACAATCCGCAGCGGCCTATAACCGGATGATATCAGCGGCCAGCGTGCGTGCTTCCGCATCGCTTTCAAAATAGTCAGACAATGCCGGTTTCTGCACATAGGCTACCTGGCTCATCACTTTTTCGATGACATCCGTCATCTCCAGGAAACCGATCCTGTTTTTCAGGAATGCATATACGGCAATTTCATTTGCGGCATTCATGACACAGGGAAGATTTCCTCCCGCTTCCAGTGCTTCCATGGCAAGTGCCAGGTTACGGAATGTTTTCAGGTCCGGTTCTTCAAAGGAGAACGTATTCATCCGTTTAAAATCAAACCGTGGATGGTCATTCAGGATGCGGGACGGAAATCCCAGCGCATACTGAATGGGCAACCGCATATCCGGCAACCCGAGCTGGGCTTTAATGCTGCCGTCTTCAAACTGTACCATGCTGTGGATGGCACTCTGCGGATGGATCAGCACATCGATCTGGTCCGGCTTTAAATTGAACAGCCATTTTGCCTCGATCATTTCAAGGCCTTTGTTCATGAGCGTGGCGGAGTCTATTGAAATTTTGGCTCCCATCTCCCAGTTGGGATGCTGCAGGGCGTGCTCCCGCTTAACATTTACCAGGTAATTTGGTTTACGCCCTATGAATGGCCCCCCGGATGCCGTGAGGTACACTTTTTCAATTTTATTACGGGTTTCCCCGATCAGGCACTGAAAGATCGCTGAATGCTCAGAGTCTACCGGTATAATGGGCACCCGGTTCTCCACCGCCATATTCATTACAATATCACCCGCTACCACCAGTGTCTCTTTATTGGCCAGGGCGATCGCCTTGCTGTTTTCGATGGCTTTGATGGTAGGTTTAAACCCGGCAAAACCCACAATGGCTGCCAGCATCAGGTCATACACATCCATGCCTGCCACCTCTTCGAGCGCATCTTCCCCTGCAAATACCTTTATATCCGTTTTAGCCAGCGCGTCTTTTACAAGGCCATATTTGCGCTCATCACCGATCACAACTATATTCGGATTGAACGTCAATGCCTGTTCAATCAGCAACTGGTCATTCGAAAACGCCGTTAATACCTCAACAGAAAACAGATCCGGGTTCTTTTCAATCACTTCGAGCGCCTGCTTTCCGATAGAGCCGGTTGAGCCAAAAATGGCGATTCGTTTTATCATACGTTCATCTCCCATTACTTTGTAGTGTTCCTGTCTAAAAAGGGGCTAAGATAGGGGCTGTTTCAGGAATAAAAAAATGCTTAATTCTTCACCCATTGTGTAAGGCCTTCTGCGATTTTCCGGTCGTTGCTCAGACGGGGTACTTTATTTTGCCCGCCCAGCTTCCCGATCGAACGCATATAGTCGATAAAGCCATTTTTCCGGACGGGGGTAATGATCAGCTGCTGCAGGATATTCCCCGAAACCAGGTCGTCATAATAGGCGTTCTTCTCCCGGAGGTACTGATCTACCTTTTCCGAAAAGCGGTGCATATCCTCCGGCTCATGCTCAAATTCAACAAACCACTGATGGTACGATTGTCCGGCATCGGTGCTTACATAAGGGGCCACGGTAAATTCTGTGATGTTTACATTGTCTTCCTTTGCCGCCTTTAACAGGCTGTATTCCACCTCTTCCCCGATCACATGCTCTCCAAAGGCCGAGATAAAGTGCTTGGTGCGGCCGGTCACCACCAGGCGATAAGGGTCCACCGACACAAACTTCACCATATCCCCGATGTCATATCCCCACAGGCCGGCATTATTGTTGATGATCAGTGCATAATTCACCCCGGTGGTCACTTCTCCAAGCGACAGCCGCTTCGGATTTTCTTTGCCGATCTCCTCCGCCGGGATGAACTCAAAAAAGATCCCGCTATCGGTATTGAGCAGCAGCCCCGGTTCGGTTTGAGTATCCTGGAAGGCAAAAAAGCCCTCTGATGCCGGGAAGGTCTCAATGCCATCTACCTTTCGCCCGATGCTTTGAAACAGCTTTGCCTGGTAGGGCTCAAAATTAACGCCTCCGTAGACCATCACCGAAAAATTCGGGAACAGCTCCCCTACGGGCTTACCCGACCGCCGGATCAGTTCATCAAAATACATCTGCATCCAGGGTGGAATTCCGCTGATGAGCGTCATATTCTGCTGGATGGTTTCCTCAACAATTTTCCCCAATTTGGTTTCCCAGTCTTCAATACAATTGGTTTCGTATTCCGGAAGCTGGTTTTTGCGCAAATAACGGGGCACATGGTGGTTCACGATCCCGCTGAGACGGCCGGTAGGAATGCCTCCCACCCGCTCAAGAACCGGCGAACCGCTTAAAAAGATCAGTTTGCCATCTGCAAAGGCCGTATTACCGGTCTCCGCCATATAGCATAACAGGGCATTCCGGGCTCCGTTAATGTGGTTACTGATCGATTCTTTGGAGATGGGGATGTATTTGGTACCGCTGACCGTTCCCGAGGTTTTGGCAAAATAAAGGGGTTGCCCCTTCCACAAAACATTGTGTTTGCCTGCCTTTATTTCTTCTATGTAATTTTTCAGCTGCTCATAGTTCCTGACCGGAACCGATTGTATAAATTGCTTATAATCATTAACTTCCGAAAAATAATGCTCCTTTCCAAACTGGGTGATCCGCGCCGTCTTAATCAGGTATTTCAGTGTATTTTCCTGATCCTCAACTGCCGTTTGCATTCCTTTTTTTATATTTTTGGATACAATTGATGCAAAGGGCTTGGCCAGGAATGATTTGAATTTCATTGCATTAATGAGTTTTTTCTATGCTTCCGGGAAACCGGAACTACAAATATAACGCTTGTTGAGGCAGAAGGGATATACAAAGGAATATATATTTAAATGTTCTGTTTGCAAAATTAAAAAATCTCCTTACCTTTGCCGTCCTAATTTTTAGACAATGATAGCAATTATTAAGGTGGCCGGCCAGCAATTCAAGGTTGAAAAAGATCAAACCCTGTTTGTGCCACATATTGAAGGCAAATCCGGTGATGCAATAAACCTTGAGGTTTTGTTAGCGCACATCGATGGAAAGTTATCTGTTGGCGGTGACGTTGCCACAAAAGTAAGCGCAGAAATTGTAGACCACGTAAAGGGGGATACCGTTATTGCTTACAAAACAAAAAGAAGAAAAGGCTTTCACAAAAAGAAAGGGCACCGTACTGCCTACACAAAAATTAAAGTAACCAATATCGCTTAATTAAGGTTCACAAGTTGAAATGTTGACAAGTTGATAAGAAACATTTTAACTTTAAACTTTTAAACTCATAAAAAATGGCACATAAGAAAGGAGAAGGTAGCGTTAAAAACGGCCGCGATTCAGAAAGCAAGCGCCTTGGCGTTAAAATTTTTGGTGGCCAGCCTGCTATTGCCGGTAATGTCATCATTCGTCAGCGGGGTACCGTTTATCATCCTGGTAAAAATGTAGGAGTTGGAAAAGACTTTACATTATTTGCTTTGTCTGATGGTATTGTTGAGTTCAGAAAAGGACGCAAGAACAGAACTTTTGTTTCTGTAAGCGAAGCCCAGGCTTAATGCTTTTTGCTGTGACTGAATAAATTGTGGAAAAAAAATTTGGCGGCATTAAATAATTGTATAATTTTACCGCCGATAATCCATTATTTACTAATCATTAAATTCAAAAAAAATGGCAGTTAAAAAAGCAGCAGCAAAAAAAGCAGCTCCTAAGAAAGCAGCAGCAAAAAAAGCAGCTCCTAAAAAAGCAGCAGCAAAAAAAGCAGCTCCTAAGAAAGCAGCAGCAAAAAAAGCAGCTCCTAAAAAAGCAGCAGCAAAGAAAGCAGCTCCTAAGAAAGCAGCAGCAAAAAAAGCAGCTCCTAAAAAAGCGGCTCCTAAAAAGGCAGCAGCAAAAAAAGCAGCTCCTAAAAAAGCGGCTCCTAAAAAGGCAGCAGCAAAAAAAGCGGCTCCTAAAAAAGCAGCAGCAAAGAAAGCAGCTCCTAAAAAAGCAGCAGCAAAGAAAAAATAAGAATCTCTTTCTGAAAGAAATTCAAAAGCCTTCCTCCCGGAAGGCTTTTTTTATTGCCCCCTCTTTCCTACTTTGCACTTATGAACAACAGTACCATTGCCGATCACTTCGCATTGCTTTCCAAGTTAATGGACATTCATGGGGAAAACTCTTTTAAGACAAAGACCTATTCCATTGCCGCCTTCCATATTGAACGGCTGGAGGAGCAGCTGACCGATACCGACCGTAATACCTACGGCTCCATCAAAGGGCTTGGGGCATCGGTGGCCGCCAAGATCATTGAACTGATCGACACGGGAAAAATGAAGGCCCTCGATGATCTTCTGGCCGATACACCGGCTGGGATCCTCGAAATGCTGGAATTAAAAGGGGTCGGCCCCAAAAAGATCCATGTTATCTGGAAAGAAATGGGGATTGCATCGGTAGGAGAACTGGAATATGCCTGTATCGAGAACCGGCTGACACGGTATAAAGGCTTTGGAGAAAAGACACAGGTAAAGATCCTGGAGTCCATCAACTTTTATAACCAGAACAAGGGACACTTCCTTTATGCGCAGATCCATGAGCTCTTTCCTTCTATTCAAAATTATCTCGAAAAGATCTTTGGAACGGATAAGGTCTGGAATACCGGCAATTATTACCGGCAGCTGCCCACACTGCATGAACTGGAATTTATTGTGGCTGAAAAGCTGGAGTTCATCAAGCAAAAATTTCAAACAGCTTATCCGCCCGAGCTCCTGGAAGAAACGGCCAACAGCGTGCTTTACAAACTGAACAACGGGCTTCGCCTGCGGGTGTATGCCATTTTGGAGGGGATCCCCCAGTTTTTGTTCAGCACCTCATCGGCACCGGAATTTTCAAAGGCCTTTCAGCAACGGTTCTATGACGGAAATTTTGAATCAACCACATTCAGCAGTGAATCCGAGATCTTCGAAAAAGCAAACCTTCCCTATATTCCCGCCTGTTTGCGCGAATCCGTTTCCATCATCGACCGCGCCGGGCAGAACGATATGCCCACACTGATCCAGGTAAGCGATATAAAGGGGATCGTGCATAACCACAGCACCTGGTCCGACGGGCTCTTTACCATTGAGGATATGGCCCGGGCGCTGATCGATAAAAAAATGGAATACCTCGTCATCTCCGACCATTCCCGGTCTGCAGCCTACGCCAACGGGCTTACCGAAGAACGGATCATACAACAGCAGCAGGTCATTGACGAACTGAATAAAAAACTGGCACCGTTCCGGATCTATAAAAGCATTGAGTGCGATATCCTCGGAGACGGCAGCCTGGATTACAGTAATGAAGTGCTGGCCACATTTGACCTGGTGATCGCATCCGTGCACAGCAACCTGTATATGAGCGAAACAAAGGCCATGGAGCGGCTGATGAAAGCCATAGAAAATCCTTATACGACCATCCTGGGGCATCTTACCGGCCGGCTGCTGCTGAGCCGCAATGGCTACCCCATCGATCATAAGAAGATCATTGAGGCCTGCGTGGCGCACAATGTTGTGATCGAGATCAACGCCAACCCGCACCGGCTCGACCTGGACTGGAGCTGGATCGAATATGCAATGAACAAGGGCGCCCTCCTGTCCATAAACCCCGACGCGCATACCATTGAAGGATTTGATGATATCCGGTATGGTGTCATCGCTGCCCAAAAAGGCGGACTTACGCCATCATGCAACCTGAGCAGTTTTTCACTGGCTGCATTCGAAGATTTTATCAGCAAAAGGAAGGCTGCAATCATTAGCAATACTTAAGCTTTTTCAGCATCCATAGTATGGTTGCCCACGGATGCCATAAAATCACACAGACATCGGTGGAGGTCTGTGCCGCCTGTGAGCCTTATCAGTGCATCGGGCATCCCATCACTTATCCCCGGTAGCAAACCATCTAATGCTCCGGCACCACCGGTAATTTTACAAAGAAGGTCGTTCCCACGCCAAGCTGGGTTTCAAACCAGATCATCCCGTTGGCTTTTTCAACAATACCCTTACACATGGCCAGACCCAGGCCGGTTCCGGAACTTTTGGTAGTAAAATTGGGTGTAAAGATCTTGCTTCGCATGGCATCACTGATCCCCGAACCATTGTCCGCCACGCTGATGACCACCGCGCCGTTCTGCAGGGTTTCTGTAACCGTAATGAGGCCCTGTAAATTTTTATCGCAGGCATCGATGGCATTTACCAGGAGGTTGGTAAACAGCCGGTTCATCTGCGTCTTGTCGGCCCTGACCGTTACCTCTTCCGGCAGCATCTGCCAGCGAAAGGCAACATCAGGATTTTTGCTGTAGATGCTCTCCAGCGGCTGCAATACTTCGTGCAGGTCAAAAACCATTTCCTTGACATGATTGATATTGGCAAACTGCGAAAAATCTGCCGCGATCTTCGAAAGATAGTCGATCTGCTCCACCAGGGTCCTTGCCACGCTTGAGGTCAGCTGCTGCACATTGGAGCTGTTTTCAGCTATTGCTTTCTGAAGATACTGAAGGCTGAGCTTCATGGGCGTCAGGGGGTTCTTGATCTCATGCGCCACCTGTCTTGCCATTTCCCGCCAGGCCTCCTCCCGTTCCGATCTTGCCAGCCGGTCGGCACTCTCCTGCAGCTGGGAAACCATTTTGTTATACTCTTTTACCAGCTGACCGATCTCATCGTTCCGTTCCCATACAATCTCTTCATTGACGTGCGAAAGACTCACTTGTTTCATTTTATTGCTGATCACCGTAAATGATACGGTGATACGGTTGGTGATCAGTAGCGCCAGCAGGCCGGTCAGCAGAAAGATGAACGCATAAAGATTGATCAGCGTAATGAGGAAGTTGGATATTTCCTGGTTGAGCTCCTGCTGTGAGGTAAAATAGGGAATGCTGAGATATGCATACGGCGCAGCCGTATTTGCTCCTACCGGGGCATAGATGGTATTATAAGAAAGCTCGGAGACCTGCTCTTTTTGTATATACTGGGCTCTCCGGAGTCTTAATAAGCTATAAAATGCGCGGGGCGACATCCGGGTGCTCAATACCCCCCGGCTATAAACATCCGCCTGGCTGGTGGCCCTCAATTCGCCCGTAAAATCATATACATTCACGTCGAGACCATGAATATCCGAAACCCTTTTTACAACCGCGTTAAATGCATTGGCCTGGAACAGATCCTCATTAAAACGTCCTCCCTGCAACAGCAGCCGCAGGCTGTCATGCAGGTTGATCTCATTTAGCATGATGTTCATCGTCCTGCTCAGCCGGTCGTTGTTAGAGTCCTCAAACCGGTTGATAAAAAACGAGATGGTGGCGGCGCCTACAACCACAAATGCCAGTATATTGATCAGAATAAAGGTACCATGGATCTGGCTGCGGATCGTGGGAAAAAAAACAGAGTTCCGGAGCAGCTTTTTATTCATAAATGCTCCTAGCACCGTCATCAAAACATTGATCACCGCTACCAGGAACAGGAATGAGCAAAAAATATAGGAAAACAGCGTGGTCGCCTCCAGGAACATCTCGCTTTTACGCGCCATGATGATCACTTTGGAAGCGCTGGCACGGTACCACACCTCGTTGTAGCCCGCACGTTCCCTCAGCTCCACCTTCTTTTGGGGAAACTGACTGCTGGTAAGCGTGGTGGTAAAGGGATATTTTTTTGAGGCCGAGGACGACGTAAGCTGGTTGTTATGATAGATCGCAAACTGGTAAACCGCAGAGTTTGAGAACTCTCCCTGCTTGAATTGCTTGAACAGTTCCGGCTTAATATTGGCAACCGCAAACCTGCGGGGGTTGGACACGATATAAACCGTTCCGATAAGCCGGCCGCTTTCGGCACTTTTAATGATCCGCCGCGTGATGTATGCAAAATTATCGAACTCCTCCGATTCATAAAAGTACATATCGGGCAGGGATGTTGACCGCGACCGGTTGGCAATGGTAGTATTTAAGGAAGCCACCGTTTGCGGAAAGGGGTTGTACAAGGGATTGTCCAGGCTGTCAAAAATATACAGGTTGGTAACATAATTATTCAGATAGCCGATATAATTACGCTGCCGCATGCTGTCTCTCAGGTAGGTATTCTGCTCCTCATCATACAAGCGGTAAAAATTATTCCTGAAATAATTGCTGTCCATGTATTTATTGGCAATGCTGATCAGCCGTTCGCTCGCCGGGTCCGTTTGCGTGGCCAGCTTCTGACAATAAAGCGTGCGCAGGTTCAATTCAGCTTTGGTGATCTCGTTGAGCATGAGTAAACAGAGGCTGATCGAAAAGATAAAGATCCAGAGCACGGTTCCGGAAACGCTGAACTTTATAAACCGGTTGATGGTTTCTTCTTTTGTAAAAACAAAGGTATAGGCCAGCAGCCACACCAGAACCGGCAGGCAGAAGCTTACCTCGCTACCCGCTACAAATCCGGAGATGAACAGCAGGCCCAATACGGCCATCCAGAAATACACCTGCCAGATCTTGGTTGTAAATGCAGCAAGAATGTATTTATAAAGCGTTCTGCTGAGGTAGTAAAATCCTAAACAGAGACAGGCAAGTATCAGGAATCCTACGATGGTATATACACTGAGGCTGTCGATATTGGTAACATCGAACGAGATCTTCGATTTTGCTATAATGCCCTTTATCACCCCTGCAATGCTGAAGGTAGCTGCGATCAGGGTCACCAGGCAGCTGACGCCGGCAACCCTGACCGTTCTTTTTGAATACCGCCCTATAACAAACGGACGTACAGAAAGTCGGTTCCAGACAAATACACAGATCCAGCAAAAAATCAGGCTGTTGATCAGCAGGTCGCCGAATGTGGGAAGCAGGAAACCTGCCCGGTACAGATCGGGATCAAACAATCTAAATTCCGAAAAATTCCAGGCGTCGCCCATGAAGTACACTCCTACACGAAATGAAAGCAAACAGGCCAGCAGCAGCCAGATCTGAAGCTTGTAATTGGCAGGAGCAAACCGCTTGGCCAGCAGCAGGTACCCGGACAGGAAGATCAGGAAAAAACCGATGATCTTAAATAGCACGGCAAATTCCGAGTCGCGCGCCGAATTGACCTGCGGTCGCTTTTTTTGAGCACTGACGGTTGCATCTGCAGCTCCATCCATTTTCCGGGCAAACTTTACTTCCGGTTTCTTTTTGAGATAAAAGACCGGTTCCCCATTCATTCCCCTGATCGCGTTCTTTGTGGGGCTGGTGGTGATGTCCATGATGCGATCCATCTCCTGATCAAACGGGTAAGAGTCCCGCAGGTAATCGGTTTCCACAAAAAAGGATGATTTCATCAGGATCAGGCAGAACGCTGTAAAATCCGGGTGACCGGGCACCGGTCTCCGGAGCGCGTAATAATACCCATTGGCCAGCCGAATGCCCTGTTCTTCCTGATCGCTGTACAAAAGCTCGTCCGAGGGAACCACGATCCCGGTATTCCAAAATCTAAGGAAAAATTTATCGCGGTCGCTTTTATACAGGTAAAAATAAAAACGGCTGTCGGGTATATTTGCCAGGTCGCGGAGCGATTCCCGCGATTGGGTCAGCCGGTCCATCAGGTCCGGCCTGGCCAGGATCTGTTCAAACTGATGCACCCGTGTTCTGATCTCCCTTTCAAAAAGCTTCGATTGGGCATCCAAAGAGGTATTTTTCAGATAGCTGGAACTCAACAAAAATGCGCCGGCAAAAATAACCAGCGCTGCCGATAAAAGCAGCAGCTCCCACAGATACTTATTCCTGCTGCGTTTTTTCATGTTAATGCTGCTCCGATTTTATCTGATTCCATAAAGCATCCATTTCTTCCAACGTCAGCGCCGCAAGGTTATTGCCGTTGGCCGCGGCCAATTGTTCCATACCGGTAAACCGGCGGATGAATTTTTTATTGGTACGTTCCAGCGCCGCCTCTGCGTCTATCTTCAAAAACCGTGCGTAGTTGATCAGGGAAAACAACAGATCCCCAAATTCTTCTTCCATTGCTTCCGCTTTGCCGGTTGCTACCGCTTCCCGGAGCTCCCCGGTTTCTTCCGTTACTTTTTCCCATACCTGTGGCGCCGATTCCCATTCAAACCCTACCTGCCGGGCCTTTTCCTGGAGCCGCATGGCTTTTACCACTGCAGGCAGTGACCGGGGCACCCCGCTCAATACTGAGGTCTTCCCTTCTTTCAGTTTCAGCTGTTCCCAGTTTTTCTTAACATCCTCTTCAGACCGCACTTCCTTCAGGCCGCTGATCTCCGCATCCGGGGGATAGATATGCGGGTGCCTTTTGATCAGCTTTGCGGTGATGCCGGACAATACATCGGTTATGGAAAACTGTGCCTGCTCCTGCGCGATCCTGGAATAAAAGACAATATGCAGCAACAGATCACCAAGCTCTTCTTTGATACCGCCCCAGCTTTCCTCGATAATGGCATCGCCCAGTTCATATGTTTCTTCAATGGTCATCTGCCGCAATGTATGAATGGTCTGTTTGCGGTCCCAGGGACATTTCTCCCGGAGCTCGTCCATTACCTGTACCAACCTGTTAAATGCATCCTGGCTCATTTACTTTTTTTTACGGTTTATTATTTTGCCCCGGCATCTGATGCCGAAAAAAAGCGATCCATAAACAAAAGCTGGTAATAGATCGCATTTTGCCAGTAGGCAGATGTGTGACCGCCCGGCCGGGTGATATAATCGTGTGGAATATTGCGCAGGAGCAGCTCCTGGTGCAGCTTTTCATTTACCTTATAAAAGAAATCTTCCGTTCCGCAGTCGATGATGATCTTTAATGTTTTGGGCTCAATAAGGTGCAGCATATTGATGACAGTATTTTTCTCCCACCGTTCCGGGAACTCAGAATATTTACCCAGGCGTTTTGCCATGTCCCAGTTATTGGGAAACGGCCGGATGTCCACCCCCCCGCTCATGCTTCCCGTGGCTCCAAAAACATCGGGATGCTTTATCGCCAGGTATAAGGCGCCGTGCCCGCCCATGCTCAGCCCGGCGATGCCCCTGCCTTTGGCTGCAGCAATGGTAGCATAGTGCTTATCGACCCAGGCTACCAGTTCTTTTGCCACAAAGGTCTCGTACTGGAAGGCAGGATCCACAGGGCTGTCCCAGTACCAGCTTCCATAGCCGCCATCAGGGCAAACCAGGATCATTTGATACCGGTCCGCTCCGTCAACCGCGCCCTTCACAGCAGGCCAGTAGGCATAACTGCCGCTGTACCCGTGCAGCAGGTACACAACGGGGTATTTTTTTGTTTTGGCATATCCATCGGGCAATATGACCACAGTCTTGATATTCTTTTTCATTTTCGCACTGTACACCTCCAGCGTATCTGCGGTAGATGCCAGCAGGTTCAGGTGCAGCAGCAGGAACGCCGCTACCGCAAAAAACTTCGTCATTTTTGTGAACATTGTTTGGATCATACCGACGAATTTATACAAAAAAAAGGAAGCTTCCTGTACTTATCCTGAATATGGACAAACAAACAACGCTCCGATATGAGATACCGGATCGCTGATTTGAAAACGCGGAATGCGGAAACGTGGAAAATGTTTTGAACCCGGAACCGGAACCATGAAACTTTAAGCTGATACAACAGCAAGCGCTCTTAAAAGCGCTTCTGATTCGCCAGCGCCTCTTTTACCCCGGGATACTCGGTGATCAATGCCAGCTCGTATCCGGTCCGGGTCTTCAGTTTGCGGATAAACTCATGAAGCTTCAGGGAGTCCGTTGGCGTCCTCCACATTTGATCGTGTGCCAGGATCACGAGGTTATCGGGTTTGAGTGTTTTATTGGCGGCAAATAAATGATCCACCTGAGCGATCAGCTGATCCGGGGTCTGAACTGCCTGCGCGTTCTTATGATTGAACCGCCATTCAAGATCCCATCCGATCAATACATAACCGCCTTTTTTCTGTAGAGAATCGATCACCGACTTATTCTTTACCATATCCGTGCGGCTGGTGCTGTCGATCCGCCAGGCATTGCGTCCCGGCGTACGGGCGATCGGCTCTTTGATCATCATCAGTGCCTGTGCCCGGTTAAAGTCGGAGATAACCGAATCCGGATTTTTGTAAAAACCCGTAAAACGGTTCTTCCAGGCATGGGAATAGCTGTGATTGAATAATTCAATGCCCGGGGAGCGCTGCAGGTCCTCCCACATTAATTTTTGTTCGGTGCTGGATTTTGTATGCAGCCCCACCAGGAACAGCGTCGCCGGCACTTTTTCTTCCTTCAGGATGGTCAGTAAATTCCTCGTTCCCTGATTGGGCCCGTCGTCAAAGGTCATAAAGATCCGCTTTTTCTGCTGTGGCTCCGGGTGCAGCTCTTTCAGGTTAATGGATACCGAGTCCGGGATCTGCAGGTCGGCCCCGAGTTTTTGCCCCTTTTTGCCAGAGCCAGGGCCGTTACAGGAAATCAGCAGTAAAAAAAGCACAGCGCCCGCTAAGCCCTGCCCTTGCCTCATAAACGCAGGGCATGCCGGCCGGAATACCCTTTCCATGAATAGTTTCATATTTTTCTCAAATCAAAAAGAGTGGTAAAACACGCAGACGAACGGAGCCTGCAGATGATCTGTATCATCCATCCGAGAGCAGCAGCAGTGCCTGGAAGGGAGCAGGCGCACTTATTGTTCAATGTGCAGAAGCTACATATAGCTTCCGGATCCCGCAGACCTTCACTGATATCCTGTGACATCCGTGCGCAATAAAAACACCCTGCTCCTGCCTTCAATACCGGTGATTGATCTTTTTTGATGTCCCTTCAAAAGATCCGTTTTCCTATTTTCCTAACTCACTGCCTGATCCGTAAAACAACGGTGCCCGCATAAGGTCAGCCATAAAACAAAAGCCTCCCGAGCATTTCCGACAGACTTTCCTGATGTGCATCCCTAATATTTTACCATCCAACTGTAAAACTAACCAATAGGCAGATGATTTCAAAAAAATCCCTGGTGATCCGGATCAAGATATTTTACCGGGCCGGAACCGGTATGGCTGCTCTTTGCTTTAACTGAAAAATGATGCCGTGCAACGGGCATTTTTTGATAAAACAGCACCTCACTTTAAGGCGCCCTGCTTTTGCAGCCGGGCCATGCGCCCAAGTATTTCCAGCATTCCTCCCTGGGGAACCAGATTCTGTGCTTTCCCATTTTTCCCAAAAAGCCCCTGGTCATTTTTATGTGCCACTGCATGATCTACCGCTTTCCGGAAACCATCGAGCCACGCAGTGTTTTTATCATAAGCCCATAGCTGCTGAAAGCCTCTCAGCAATACGGCATTGAACCAGTAGTTGTCGTGGAACTGTCCCTTTTCAAAAAAACGACGGTCGGCCGCGGCGGCTATTTTTTGTGCCTCTTTAAGATAGGCACCCTCCCCCGTCAGCTTATAAAAAAGCACATTGGCTTCCAGCATGGTTCCTGCATTATACGAATAGATCCGCTTATCAACATGGTTATCTTTCAGGTTCAGATTGTCGTAATACAAGCCCTCCGGAGTGCGCAGCCTGCTGTTTACCCATTGATACAGCCCGGTGGCGGTCTTCAGATACATGCTGTCGGCCGTAGCCCTGTACAATTGCAGCGCCAGCAGGATCCCCGGCCCGTTGCTGCAGGTATTCTTTGTGGTCTTCTTCCCTTCTTCCCAATAGAGCCCTCCCCCGGAAACCGTATCAAAGCCGCTCATCATAAAGCGATAGATCTCCTCCCCGTGGTGCAGCCATCGCTGGTCACCGGTCTTTTCATATTGGTGCATTACCGCGATCCCGATCCACTGGTTGTCGTCATAAAACCGGCTGCCGCCACCCAGCTCCGGCGGAAAGGAAGCATACCCCGCTGCCGGTTGTCTTTGATCATAATACTTCCGGATGATGCCAAAGGTCTGCTCAAAGTCTTTTGCATCCGGCTCTCCTGCCTGGTACGCCTCCAGCAACGCGCACAATGGCCACAGGTAAGAGGATGGCCGGTCGTCTGCACGGGCAGGCGCATGTTCCCGGTAGTAGTTCAGCCGGGGGTTATAATACTGCCGGAGGATCTGCTCCTTGAGCAGCCGGTATTCTTTTGCATAATCCGGCCCCTGTGCCCTTCCGCTGTTTGCCATGGCCAAAAGCATCAGCAGAAAAAAAAGAAGCCGGTATGCGGGTTTCATTGCCATCATTACGAAAGTTGTTGTCCGGCAGGCGGTTTTGAGCAGAGCTCCGTCAGCACACCGTAGGTGGATTTGGGGTGAAGAAATGCGATCTCCAGTCCCTCCGCGCCCGGCCGGGGCTGCGTATCGATCAACGCTATTCCCTTTTCTTCAACCGACCGGAGGGCTGTGCCCACATCCGCTACTGCAAAAGCAATATGATGCACGCCCTCTCCCTTTTTTTCGATGAACCGGGCTACCGGACCATCCGGCGCCGTCGCCTCCAGGAGCTCTATTTTTGTATCCCCGATCTTAAAAAAAGCGGTCTTTACTTTTTGATCCGCGATCTCCTCCACTCGGTAACATTGCAGGCCGAACACCTCTTCCCAATAACGGATGCTTTCCTCCAGGTTCCGGACTGCCAGGCCGATGTGCTCGATATGCGTTGGTTTCATGTTTTACTCTTTTCGAGGTTGAAGTTATTTATTTTTACCGGGCAGCCCGTTTCATTTTACACTGAGCTCCCGTTTGTCGAAGGTATTGGCACTGAAATAGCCGAGGGCGCCTCCGCGGATGTTGGTTGCCGGGTTTCCTGGAGAAGCGCTTTGATTTTGTCCCAATGCACTTTGTGTTACACCATACCAGAACTCATAATTATCCATATTGATGCACCGCATGTCTACCTGCAGGTTATCGCCCGCTTTAAGATCCGATGCTTCATCACTGGAAAAGATCAGCAGCTCATATATTACATTACGGCCATTGATCAGCTTGTCATTGGTGATAAAAATAGTGTTTTCTTTTTCCCCGTTCACTATCTGTGTAAACCGGTACGCATTTCCCGGTGGCGGCGGATCCCTGAACTCCACAGTAGCGATGCCCTGCTGTCTTCCCACAAACAGGCGGCTGGTGGTGTATAGCGTATCGAACGCTACTTTTTCCGGCATAACAGAAGTGGCGGTAAATGTTTCATTCCCTACCCGCACAGACAGGTAATAGGTCTTGCCGGGCTTTCCGGAAGCATTCGCCCGGTAAAGCCCGTTGCCCCTGTGCTCCAGGGCCACGGGCGGCTGGCCTTCCTCCGCAACGGTCACCGCCGCATCCTCTACCCCTTTAAAAAGATTGAGATCCGAAACGTCCAGCGTCTGCGATACGATCACACTGTAAGAATCCTCCTGATCCGTAACCGTGCCTTCGATCACATATTTTTTACGGGTATCCTGAATATCCACATGGATCACTTTCTGGCAGCCGGTTGCTGTCAGCAGCAGGAAGAAAAAAAAGCAGCGAAAAGCACCGTTTCTCTTTTTCATGTCTGCTTAAAATTTAAAATGCCATGAAATGGAGGGAACAAAACGGAACAGCGAGGTTTGCATCGCTTCCGTGATATCGGGATTGTCTTCATTCTGCTGAAAGGTGATCAGGTAGGCATTTTCGCGCCCATAGGCGTTAAACAGGCTAAATGCCAGTTCCGATGACGTATTCTTTCGCCGGGTCTTCAGCTGCCGGGTAGCACCCAGGTCCAGGCGATGGTAGGCCGGCATCCGGTAGGCATTGCGCCGGGTGTAATAAAACACAATTTGTTTGTCAATGACATATTTGCCACTGGGGAAGGTTACCGCGTCCCCGGTATAATATACCCAATTGGCGGAGAGGTTCCATTTTTTGTTCAGCTGGTAGTTGGTCACAATGGCAATATCATGGGTGCGGTCCTGCCGGGCATTGTACCATTGCCCGTCATTGATGCCTTCGATCTTCCGCTCCGTTTTTGAAAGGGTATAACCGATCCAGCCGGTAAACCGGCCCTGTTTTTTCTTCAGCAACAGCTCCAGGCCATAAGCCCGCCCGATGCCCGACAGCAATTGCGTTTCAATGGCGTCATTGGTATATACATCCGCGCCTGTCCGGTAATCGATCTGGTTTTGAAAAGACTTGTAATAGGCTTCCGTTGTAAGCTCGTAGCGGCTACCCGCAAGATTTTTATACCAGCCAACCGAATAGATATCCACGAGCTCAGGTTTGATGACATTGGTACTGGCGATCCATTTGTCCGTAGGAAAATTGGCTGCAGAATTGGATACAAGATGCAGGTTTTGTGTATTGCGCGCGTAGGAGGCCTTAACCGAGGTGCTGTTATTTAAAATAAAGCTGGCGGCAATCCTCGGCTCCAGGTTCCAGTAGTTCTTTACCAATGCCCCTTTGGCATATCGCAGGGTATCGGTAACCGTTCCCGCGTCATCGACCTCATAAAAATCACCGGGGCCAAAAATAGCAAAGGACGAGAGGCGGAGCCCAAAAGCCAGGTTGAGCCATTTTGCGGCTTTCCAGGTGTCGGACGCAAAAGCAGAGGTTTCCCACGAATACCGGTCCTGCAGGTAAAGATTGTTATAGCTGGTCTTTCCGGAACTGGTGATTTCGCCCGGTGTAATGGTATGATAAATGGAATTGAACCCAAACCGCAGGGCATGGCTGGAGCCGGCGTACCATTGCACTTCCTCCTTCAGGTTCAGATCCCTTATCTGCGAAAAAATATTCAGATCATTATTGGAGTTATTGATAGCGATGTTATAGTTAAAATCGCTGTAAATAAAGGAGGTATTGGAAAAAAGGCGGTCGTTGAAGATATGGTTCCAACGCAATGTTCCGGTCTTGTTACCCCAGTCCATTCCGAATTGTTTTTCCAGCTTCAATACATCGCGCCCCAGGTATCCGGACAGGTATAAGCGATCCTTTTTCCCCAATGTGTAGTTCATTTTTGCATTTACATCGTAAAAGAACAGGCGGGTGTTCCGGTTGGATGAATCGCCGAAGACCGGCAAAAACAGATCTGCATAGGTGCGCCTGCCGGAAACAAGGAAGGAGGACCGGTCCCGCTGGATAGGCCCTTCTACATTGAGCTTTGCCGAGATCAAGCCTACCCCGCCACTCACGGCATAGCGCTGGTTATTACCTTCGTTCATTTTTACATCAAGAACGGAGGAGAGCCTGCCGCCGTACTGGGCGGGCATTCCGCCTTTATAAACGGTTACATCTTTTACAATATCAGAATTAAACGTGGAGAAGAAACCCATCAGGTGTGAGGCATTGTACACATTTGCCTCATCCAGCAGGATCAGGTTCTGGTCGGTAGAACCGCCTCTTACATAGAAGCCGCTGTTGCCGTCGCCCGCTGATTTTATCCCCGGCAGGAGCTGGATCGCTTTTAGAATATCCCGTTCCCCCAATAACATGGGGATGGTGTTGATCTCTTTCATGGTAAGCCGTTCCACCCCCATCTGTGTGCCCCGGATGGTACGGCCGGTTGTATTAGCGGTTACCTTAACACTGTCGAGGTCTGTTGCCAGTTCCGGCAAAGAAACGTTCCGGACCTGATCTCCGGTCAGGCGGATGGTGGTGCTCAGCGGTTCAAATCCTACCGCAGAATAGGTAATGTCATAATCGCCCCGGGGAAGGGTAAGGGAATAGAACCCATACTCATTCGACACCGTGCCGGCCGCTTTCCCTGTTACCTCTACGCTGGCATTGATCAGTGTTTCGCCGCTGGCTGCCGACTTAACGGTGCCGCTCAGCGTAAATTTTTCCTGTGCAAAGGAAGTAAGCGTCAATAAGAGCCCAATAAAAAAAGTGCCGGTCTTCTTTATCATATTCCTGAGTCTAAACAACCTCAATGCAACAAAAATAGCTGAACTGGGGCAGATTATTGTCATCCGCCTCTTTTGGGTGATATGACAACAGAAAGCGGTTCTTTTGCAATGCGGGGGACCATGACCCGGGGTACCGCTACCCCAGATTTTGCTGCCACAGAATGCCCGCGAAAAGCTTGCCAGAAAGCGGAGTCCCTGCCCCCAAACGCAGGGAAGCCGGTGACCAGTCATCCCGCCGGGACCCGGAAAAAAACACCGGCCGCGGCTATGAAATGATGGTTACGGACCAGGTCCTTTGAAAGACCTGCCCCGGATCGAGTACATTGATCCCTTCTTTTTTTGTAAGATCCTGACTTGCGTCCACAGCATCGGCAATGCCGCACCAGGGCTCCAGGCACACAAAGTCGGCCCCGGGCGCCGCCCATATGCCCAGGTATGGGAACCCCTCCCAGGTAAACTCAAACCCTTTGTGTGTACGATCGGATAAAAGCGACAATTTTCTTGACTTCAGATTCTTAAAAACAAGCGCATCTTTTGCAAACAATCCCTTATTTAAACGAAGCTTCCGGGTTCCTGTAAAAAAAGGAACCGGTTCTTTTGCGATAAGCCCGCCTGCCTCGATCGGCCATTTCCCCGCATCTTCCTTTTCTTCAAATTCCAGCGCATATTCCACATAGGCATCCCCCTGGAACAGGGGCAGCTTAAAGGCGGGATGGCCTCCTATCGAAAACCACATTTTCTGATCTCCGGTATTGGCCACCTCATAGGTAACCCGCAATGTTTTATGATTCAGCTGATATTTTAGTTTCAGGTCGAACTCAAAAGGATAGACCTTTAAGGTTTCCCCGGAGCTCTTCAAAGAAAAGACAAGCTCATCGGCCATCCGGCCGGCAAGGGCAAAATCCATCTCCCGGGCAAAGCCATGGCGATTCAGCTGATAATCCTGCCCGCCAAATTGATACCGGTTCTCTTTTAGCGCACCCACAACCGGGAACAGTACCGGAGAATGTTTTCCCCATACAGCAGGATCGCCACCCCACATATAGTCCAGGCCGCTGCTTCGATCCACTAGGCTCTGCAGTTCGGCGCCTTTTTCAGAAACAGCCACTTTTAACGCTCCGCTTTCAATCTGGTATATTTTAGTCATACTTCTCCGTTTTGAACAATATAAAAACGGAAAATAGATACTTTTAGTATGCCACTGAGTAACAATCGCGGCCGGGGCCCGCCCAAACGATGCATCACTCAGTGATGTTCCAGTTGCGCGGAGCCCTGAAGGTCTTTCTTCCCTGGCTGTATGGCGGCACTTTTTCAGCGGGTACAATGGCTTCGTATTGCCTCACCTCGGCAAGCATGCTCTTTACGATATCCGGATGCTGAGCGCTCAGATCCCGCTGTTCGTAAGGATCTGTGCCGATCGCAAACAGCTGTGGGGTACCTGTACCGGACTTATCTGCCATTTTTGCGGCTACGAGTTTCCAGCCATGGCGGATAAGGGTGCCGTTTCCGAGGTAAAAGCTTCTTGCCACCGGTTTGCCTTTTGCAAGCGATTCCAGAACAGAGATGCCGTCATAGGGCTGCGCCGGTTGGGTCTTTATGCCCGCTACCTGCCGGAGTGTGGGCGCTATATCAATATACCCCATTACCTGCTCGGATACGCGGCCGCCTTTTAACCCGCCGGGCCACCGGATCACCGCGGGCACCCGCACGCCACCTTCCCATTCCTGGAATTTAAACCCGCGCAAGGGCTTATTAAGCCCTCCTTCCCTGGGGGCTCCATTGTCGCTCTGGAACAACACCAATGTATTTTCGGCGATCCCCGCGCGATCCAGCGCGTTCAGCACGCGCCCGATGCCCTCGTCCATTGTGCTGACCATCGCCGCGTAGGTCTGCCTGCGGGTATTGCCGTGTCCGCGGCTGCCTTCGCCTTCTGTCTTGCCGTTGCCAAAGACGGGCTTTGAAGGATCAAAACCATATTGCGCAAGCGCTGCTGCTTTTGCCTGCAGCGGGCCGTGGGGCGCATTGTAAGCAATGTATAAAAAGAAGGGACCTTCATCTTTGTAACGGTTGATGCATTTAACTGCTTCATCGGAGATCAGGTCCGTTGAATAGCCGGTATCATAGGCGGTTTCCCAGTCGTTATGCCAGTCCAGCTCCCCTTCCCGTTTGTGGGTGAAATAGTCGATGGCGCCATTATAATGCCCGTAAAAATGAGTGAACCCGCGACGCAGCGGCAGGTATTTTCTTTTTGAATGCCCCAGGTGCCATTTGCCGATTGCTGCACGATTCCGGTAGCCCGCTGCTGCCAGCATCCGCGGAAGGAACTCCGCAGCGGTATCTACGCCAAAGTTGAGCCAGGGCGCGATCACATTTTCACGTAGGCCATACCGCTCCGGCAGGCGCCCCGTCATCAGTCCCGCGCGCGTGGGTGAGCAGATGGGGCTGACATAGTACCGGTTGAGCACAACGCCTTCGCGGGCCAGACCGTCCAGATGCGGGGTCCGGATCTCACTTCCGTGAAATCCCACATCGCCCCAGCCCATATCATCGGCCACGATGATCACGATATTGGGTGGTATGGATTGCGCGTGCAGCCGGGGCATGGCCAGCAAAAACAGGGCGAGCAACCAGGTACTACGCCTGGTCCTTCCGGATAACTGTATCTTTCTTGTATGCATGATCGGATAAATATTTTTCAATAAACTCACTGGGCGTTGCTCCAAACTGAAGCGTAAAACATTTTGTAAAATAGGAAGGTGAACTGAATCCCGTCCGGTACCCGGCTTCTGAAACATTGCATCCACCGGACAACAGCAATTTTGCGGCTTCCTTTAAACGGATCACCCGTATAAATTCATTTGGACTGTGCCCGGAGATGGCCTTTAGTTTTTTATGAAGCGTAGAGCGGCTCATGGCCAGCTCCCGGCTCAGCTCTTCCACCGATAACTGATGATCATCCAGGCGCTCTTCAATAACCGCAGTGATCTGGTCAATAAAGATCTTGTCATTCGGGTTATTGTACAGCGTATTGGCCTCCACAAACGGGTGCGCACTGAATTTTTCTTTCAGACGGGCCCGGGTCTCCAACAGGTTCCGGATAGTGGCGGTGATCTGTTTCCATTTAAACGGCTTCATGATATAAGCATCGGCGCCGCTCTCCAGGCCCTGCAGTTCTGCATCGGTGGTGCCTTTTGCCGTAAGCAGGATCACCGGTATATGGCTGCTGCTGATCTGTTCTTTGATCTGCCGGCAGAGCGCAATACCATCCATTTCCGGCATCATTACATCCGACAATACCAGATCGATCTGCCGGGTTTGAAGGATGCTGAGCGCTTCCCGGCCATTGATCCCACAGCAGGTGTTGTATCCCTCGGCCTTCAGGTTGGCCGATATAAAGTCCAGCATATTCAGATCGTCTTCCACGATGAGCACATGGGGCCGCCCCGTGTCCTGCTCCGTATCCTCGTCCTCATCTTCCTCCCCTGCTGCAGCCTGCTCTTTTTCAACGGTTCCTTCAAAAGGCAGCGCGAGGGTGAAAGTGGTGAACCCATCCTTTGCATTTTCTGCGGTCAGGACCCCCGAGTGCTTTTCCGCCAGCGCCTTTGCCAGGGAAAGACCAATGCCGGTGCCTCCTACATTTTTTAATTGCCAGGCTTCCCCCGTTACTTTAAAAAACGGTTTAAATACGTCTTCCAGTTGTGCCGGCGGTATTCCCATACCATCATCCTTAACGGCGATGGTGGCAAAACGGCGGCCCTTTGCATCCGGCTCCGGCTGGCTCACTTTCAGCTCCACAACAGAAGCCGCAAACTTGAATGCGTTGATCAGCAGGTTGTTGATAATTTTTTGCAGGGCCTCCGGATCCGCGTCCAGGGTAAGCCGGTCCACATCAGTTGTCAGCAAAAACCGCAACTGCTTTTGCGCGGCAATGGTACCAAAGCGCGCGTAGAGTGCCTGTACAAACGAGATCAGCTCCACAGGCTCTTTCCGGATGGTGTAAATATCGCTTTCGATCCGGCGGAAATCGAGCAGCTGGTTCACGAGCGACTGAAGGCGCCGGCTGTTCTCTTCCATTACCACCAGTTGCTTGTGCTGTTCAGGATGCACAAGGGTGTCTTTCAAATGATCGAGCGGTGCCATGATCAATGACAGCGGGGTCCGTATCTCATGGGCCATGGTGGTAAAGAAATCCATCTTTTGCTGGTAAAACTCTTTCTCGCGCTGCACATTCAGTTTTTCCAGCCGTACTGTGTTCTTCCGGGCTTCCCGGCGCTTGTAATAATTGCGCAGGGCAAACACACCGGCAACCAGCAGCGCGGCATAAAAGATATACGCAACGGTGGTCCGGTAAAGTGGCGGGCGTACTTTTATGACCACGGAGGTCATCTTGCCGGCCCAGTTCCCATAGATATCCGTAGCCTTCACTTTAAAAAGATACTCACCGGGCGGCAGGTTGGTGTACGTAGCCACACGCTGGGTGCCCACATTGTTCCACTGCTTATCAAAGCCGTCCATTTTATAGGCATATTTTATCTTATTGGGATCCTTAAAATCCAGGAGCGCATACTCAAAACTGATCACCGACTGATGATAGGACAGATCGATCCGGCGGGTAAAGCCGATCAGCTGCTGCAATGCGCTTTTCTGATCATCCAGGTCGGGCTCATGATCAAATATCTTAAAACTGGTCAGGATGATATTGCTGCCCGAAGCCGTAGTACTGATCCTTTCCGGGTAAAATGCATTAAAGCCGTTGATCCCGCCGAGCAAGATCCGGCCATCGCGGGAACGGTAATAGGCATTGTAATTATAGAGCTTTCCCTGAAGATTGTTGAGGCCGGTATAAGACCAGATCCGGCCATTTTTTCCGGAAAATTTAAGAATGCCGTTGTTGGTCGACAGCCACAGGTATCCCGAGTCATCCGGCACAATACCAAACACCACATTGCTCAGTCCCTGCGCAGGTCCATACCGGGTAAACATCCCCGTTTTTTTGTCCAGCCGGTTCAGTCCGCCGCCATCGGTTCCCAGCCACAATGCTCCTTTTGAGTCGTCATACAGGGAAATGATCTTGTTGGAGCTGATCGTTGCGTTGCCTGCGCCGGCACGGTAGTGCTCCCATTTTCCGGTGCGCTGGTCCTTTTTTATCAGCCCGTTCTCGTAAGTGGCGATCCACAGGCATTGCGCGTCATCTTCATATATTTTATAGATGCAGCTATTCTGCAGATCCCGGTCGGTTACTTTTTTAAAACAATTCTTTACCGGATCAAAAACATTCAATCCCTTTACCGTACCCAGCCAAATGGTACCGCTGCGATCCTCATAAATACAGTAGATACTGTTGGAGCTGATGCTTCCGGCATCGGAAGGGTCATGATGGTATTGTGCTACCCGGCCCGTTTTCAGATCAATCACGTTCAGCCCTCCGGAGTAGGTACCTACCCAAAGCCGGTCGTTCCGGTCTTTATACAATGCATGAATGTTGTGGTATGAAAGCCCCTGGGTAAACGGTAAGAACGGGTATTTAAGAAAATGCCCGGTAGCAGCCTCAAAATAATTCAGACCGCCGTTTTCCGTGCCCACCCAAAAACACCCCGGTTTGTCTTCCAGAAAACAGCTTACTGCGCTGCCGGAAAGTCCGTAGGCGCTGCCATTGGGATAATACAGCTCAAAGGAGGCGTCTCCCGGTGAAAAATAATTCACTCCTCCAAAATAGGTTCCTACCCAGATCCCGCCCTGGCGGTCTTCATAAATGGAATAAACCGCATTGTCGCTAATGCTGTACGGATCGCCGCGGTTGTTCTTATAGGTTGTAAAAACACCCGTAGCGGTATTCAAGACATTCAATCCTTTTTCTGTTGCTACATAGACCTGCCCCGGAATGGGCTGATAGATGGCCCGCACAATATTGTCGCTGATGGCGTGGGCACCGCCCGTCCGGAACACTTTAAATTGCTGCCGCTGCACTTCCCACCGGTTCAGTCCCCCTGATAACGTACCCACCCAAATGTCGCCTCCGGGATCCCGGTAAAGGGAAAGGATAAAGTTGCTGGACAGCGCCCCGTTCTGCTTCCCTGCCTTATGATGTTCAAACCGGTTCGTTACCGGGTCCAGCACATCGATGCCTTCGCCAAAAGTGCCCATCCATATCTTTCCCCGGCCGTCTTCCACCAGCTTCCGTACCTGGTTCAGCGAGAGGCCACCCCTGGTGGCCCGGTAATTCCATACTTTGCCGCTGTGCAGCGCTACCCGGAACACACCATTATTACGGGTTGCAACCCATGCCTCGTTCTTTGTTGATCTGAGGATGTCAAAGACCAGGTCCTTTTTTGCAAAGGCGATACGGGCAAACTTTTCCCGGGTCAGATCAAATGCATACAACCCTTCCTCCGTTCCTACCCAAAAGGTGGTGCTGTTGATCCTGCATACGGAATGGATCAGGCTGTTATCTGCATGGTCCTTATCCGCACGTACCTGGTAGATCTTAAAATTATACCCGTCAAAGCGGTTGAGCCCGTTCTTGGTCCCAAACCAAAGATATCCCTGATCATCCTGTAAGATATTCCAGACCGTATTGGACGACATGCCATCCTGAACACTGAAATTCTTAAAGAGCATCTGCTGCCCTTGCAATAGCGAGGGCAACAATATTCCCAGTAAACAGACGACCTTTATTCCTCCGCTCCGGATCCGTTTCCACCTTTTAACCATGCACGTAAGCCGTTGCGGGTTTTTATAATGTTCTATATGTACCGCAATGTTCAATTGGTTTATTTTTTCTTTTTCTTCCGGGCATTCACATCCGGAGTTTCTGCATGTACCGCTTTCAGCCACTGATCCAGCTTCTTTTTCAATTCACCCCGCTTTGCCGGCATCCTGTCTGCAAGATCCGACTGTTCGGACGGATCGTTTTTCAGATCGTATAATTCGGTGCGTTGGGCTTTATAAAAATACAACAACTTATAATCACCATCCCGTACCGCGCTGCACATCCGGTTCACCCATTTACCCGTTTCGGAAGGGTAATGCCAGAAGAAGGGTTCGCGTGCTTCCATTTTTTGTCCGCGCATCAGGGGCAGGATACTTTTGCCATCCAGGATATTCCCTTTGCGGTTCTTTGTTCGCGCCAGCTCCAGGAAGGTCGGATAAAAGTCCGTAGCCATCACCCGGGTGTCAATATCCGTACCGGGACGGATAGCGGCCGGCCAGCGCATCAGCAGATTTTCTCTTACACCACCTTCGTAAAGCCAGGATTTTCCGGCGCGGAGGATGCCGTTATTTCCAAGGTGCCAAACGCCCCCGTTGTCGGAAAAAAAGATCACCAGGGTGTTCCGGTCAATCCCCGCTTTTTTCAATGTTTCCATAATGGTTCCCACTCCTGCATCGATCCGTTCGATCATTGCGGCGAGATATGGATTATCCAGATGATCGGCTTCATGTCGGGTCCCCTCAAACAGTGCATCGGCTTTCCCGGCACCGTACTTCGCATCAAACTTCGCTTTGTACTTTTTTACCAGGGCCACCGGAGCATCCAGCCGGGTATGCACACTGTAGAACGTAAGATAGAGAAAGAAAGGCGATTGCCGGTTGCGCATGATGAAATCAGAAGCTTCGCTGCATTGCCGGTCGGTCAGATATTCTCCTTCCTTCCCTGTGGTGAATGTATTTATTTTATCATACGGATAAAAATAATCGCCGTCGGCAATGTATTTTGTTTCGGAACCGATGACCTCATCAAAGCCATGCTGTCTGGGATTGCCTTTGGGTGCATCAAATTTTGTGTCGAGGTGCCATTTGCCAACAATCCCCGTATGATACCCTGCCGCCGCCAATGCGCGGTTCACAGTATACGAATGCGCAGGATCCAGGTAACGGTCCGCGTTGTTGTCCAGGAAATCGGTGATGCGTATTCTTGCCGGGTACTGTCCCGTCATGATGCCCACACGGGAAGGTGAGCAGATCGGTGCAGCGGAATAGGCCTGTGTAAACTGCGCGCCCTCCCGGGCCAGCTGGTCCAGGTGGGGCGTTTCGTTAAAAGTATTACCATAGCATCCTAACTCGGCAGAGCCCAGGTCGTCTGCCATAATAAAAATAATGTTGGGCCGCTGCTGTGCTGCTACAGTCATGCTCCACAGGCTTGCAGCCGTCAAAACGAATAATCTTATTTTTTTCATCTGTTGTATTCAGGGTTTATTTTTTAATTCCAGTTACAGGTTGTTCCTTTTCCAACGCCCGTCATTTCCGCTCAAAGGGAATGTCCAGCGCCGCACCCGGATCGCCCTGTTGTTGCATCCAATCCTCCAGTTTAGCCCGGTAGGCAGCGATTTGCCGCGCATATTTTTTATCGCCGGCTAAATTGTGCAATTCATACGGATCTTTCTCCAGGTCATAAAACTCCACAGCAGGCCGGTTGACATTCCGTTCTACCAATACCTTGTCCTTCGGGGAATTTTCCGCTTTTACTTTCCAGCTCACCCAATAGGCATTTTTTGGGTTCATCATATACCTGATATGGTATTTTTTTTGGGGTGTCAGGTTCAGCAGCAGTTTATACCTGCTGCCCCGGATGCTGCGGATGGGATATGGCGGCCCTTCGGGAAAATTATTATGAATGCCGTAGGCCACATCCCGCGCCTGTATTGTCGTTCCCCTGAGCACGCCCAAAAAACTCCGGCCATCCAGCCGGTCAGCCGGCCTTCCTCCGGCGATGTCGATAAGGGTGGGGGTAATGTCTTCATATTGCACAATGGCATTGGTGACGGCCGCCGGTTTTACCATACCCGGCCAGCGCACGATCATGGAGCTCTTTTGCCCCGCATCCCATAATGTCCATTTAGCGCCGGGAAACTGGGGCCCTTGTTCGCCCAGGAAAATAAATACTGTATTGTGCTCTTTCCCCGTTTCTTTTACCGCCTGCATCAACTCCCCTACCTGGTTATCCAGGCGCCGCACTTCTGCCAGGTATTTTTGAAATTGTCTTCTCGTTGGTTCCGTATCCACCCAATGCGGTGGCAGGATCAGTTTTTCCGGGTCAAATTCGGTCGTATCGCCCATGGTCCAGGGAGCATGCGGATTGATGCTCATCACAAAAAGACAAAAAGGTTTTTGTTGACCGCTCATAAACGCTTTTACATCGGTGAGCGAGTAATCATCCGTGCGCGACACGCAATTGGGCTCAAATCCCTTGATGATCTCAAAAGGAAAAACGGTGCGGGGTTTTGTGCTGTGATTCTTCCCGGTAAGGGCTACGGTATATCCCAGGCCGGAAAGATAATGACCGATGCTTTTTAAGGTATCATATACGGGCTTATGATTCTGGTAAGAACCATGCCGTACGGGATACAGACCTGTGAACAGGGAAGCCCGTGTGGGTATGCACATGGCTTCCGAGGCGATCATCTGGTTGAACTTCATTCCCTGGTCGGCCAGCCGGTCAATGTTTACCGTTTTTAAATTCTGCCCGCCGTAACAACTCAACTGCCGCGAATCCAGGTCATCCGCCATGATCACTACGATATTTGGTGGTCCTTTCTTTTCCTGTGCCCGGGCCTCCGACAGCCAACCCTTTGTCAGCAGTATACCTAAAAGCAACAGCACATATTGTCCTTTCATAATCGTCCTTTAATCTTTTGAAAAAATGGGCGGCAGCTCTTTTGCCTCCCCGGTTAAAGAGGGAATCCCCAGCAGCCGGCAAACCATCGGTGCAACGTCCAGCATGCTTAACTGCGCAACTGAAGTGCCGGATCTTATACCCTGCCCCGATGCGATAAACCCCGTATAGATCTCATTAAAATCCGGATAATATCCATGCGCGCCGCTCAGCTTTTTTTTGCGTACCAGTGGCCCTTCGATTGCGTTGTTTGCCACCACTCCTTTTTTCATGGCCAGCGCCAGCACCACTTCGGGGTTCGCACCGATAGCCTCCAGTTCTTTCTTTGTTACAATGCGGAACAATTGCTGCTGATCTTCCGGAAGGGCGCGCAGCAGTTGTGTTACCCGTTGCATGGCCGCGAGGTCACCCGGCTTTTTTGTATGCAGGTAAGCGGAGCCGCCCACGGTATAAAAACGTGCGGTCCAGTCCTCACCGGTGATCAGGTCATTTTTTTTGAGCAGCACATTGGGGCTAAAGCTCCGGGTGGCATTCACAAACCCATGGTCGCCGGTTACGATGACCGTCGTTTGCCCTTCGCGGCCCGTTTCCCTGATGCTATGCAGCAGCAGGCCGATCATGCTGTCGATGGCGGCAACCGCCTGTTTTACTTCCGGTGCATCCCGTCCATGCTCATGCTGCTCATGATCGGCGCGGATAAAATGCACGGCCAGCAGGCCCGGCTGATATTGCCGGAAAATGAACGCAGCCATGCGGCCGATTGTATGATCGATCTCAGCGTACTTAAAATCCCCTGCGGTAAGGGCGGTTCCCGTAGCTGCCGCCATCTGATCGAGCAGCCCGGCTGGTGTGATAAAAGGTCTTGTCACAGAAAGCTGGTCTGTTTTTTCATCACCGTCTGCGCGGCGCACCGGAAAATTATAATCGATGGGAGCGCCCACGGTCACCGGCCACATCACCGCTCCGGAGCGGATACCTGCTTTTCTTGCCGCAGTCCAGAGCGTAGGCGTCTTTATGGCGCTGTCTTCCCAGTACCAGTGCCCTTTGGGCGCCTGGAACGGCGCATTGTAATATACCCCATGCCGGCCCGGGGGCAGGCCGGTAACGATGGACGTATGCGAGGGATAGGTAACTGTGGGAAAAACACCCACTACCTGCCGGGCATAAGCCCCCTGTTCTTTTAGCTGTCTCAGATGGGGCGCAGGCCAGGAGGGATCCAGGTAAAACTCCGGGCGCAGACCGTCAATACTGATCAGCACCACATGTCTGGATGTCTGGGCCATTGCCGTTGCCCACGAAAGAAAGGCAACCATAAAAAAAAGGATCTGCTTCATATCATTCGTCTTTTACCGGTACTAACGCCACATCATCGATCCACAATTCGGATCCGGCTGCTGCTGTTCCAAAATAAAGCCCGATGCGGTACATGCCATTCTGCGGTACTTTGTCCGAGGTAAACTCAAGGCTCTCTGTTTCCGGCTTCAGCGCTACCTGCTCATCGATGATCTTTGGAGCACCCGGCCCAACGCTTTCCAGGCGGACAAAAAAGCGGGTGTCTTTATTGGCTCTTGTTTTTAGCCGCAGCAGGAAGCGCTCGCCCTTTTGCGCTTTAAACGGCCACAGCATGGAGAGCGCTGCCGGTTTCTGTGCGGGCTGCTCCAGAAACACGCGCGCCGATCTTTCTCCCGAAATACGGCTGCCTTTATCAATCGTGATCGTTCCTTTCAGATCACCGGCGCGATGGATATTCCATCCGCCAAGATTATCGTCGAAGCTCCCGTTCACATTCCGGCGATATGCCTGCATGCGCACATTGTATTCGCGGGTATCCAGCGGAAATGCTCCGATCTTGCGGGCCCATTGCTCCCAGTCGGCATACATTGCCCGGGCGCGTTCAGGGTCCTGCCGGCTGAGGTCGTTCATTTCGGAAGGGTCGGCTTCCATGTCATACAGCTGTACCGAGTCCATGGAAAACGAAGCTCCTTCCGGTGTTTTGGCCACCAGCTTCCATTTTCCATCGCGCAGGGCAATATTGGCTTCGTGCTCCCAGTAGATCTTTCCCCGGTCATTGGGCTTTCCGGAAAAATGCGGCAACAGGCTTTTCCCCTCCATCGGGTGGATGATATTGCCGTGAAACTCCGAAGGGTACCGGGCGCCTGATACGGCAACGCAGGTGGCCATAATATCCGTTATATGGCCATAGTCTGAAATAAATGTATTGCTGAGGCGGGAGGCAATGCCCCGGGGCCAGTGAACGATCAGCGGTGTGGCAATGCCTCCCTCGTGGGTAAAATGCTTGTATTGCTTAAAGGGCGTGCTGCTCACATTTGCCCAGGGTAACCGGTAGCTCTCGAACGTCTCTGCCGTTCCGTCCACTGCTTTGCTTTTCCCGCTGCTGATGAATTCGGCACAGGCGCCATTGTCGCTGAGAAAGAAGATCAGCGTATTTTCCAATGCCTTGTTCTGCCGGAGCGTTTCGATGATCTTCCCGATCCCCGCATCCATTATATCGATCTGCGCCGCATAGATCGCCATCCGGGCACTCATCTCTTCTTTTTCTTTAGCCGACAGCCGGTCCCAGTCCGGAACGGCCGCATCCCGCGGCGTCAGTTTTGTTGTGCTCGTAAACAGCCCCAGCTCCTTTTGTTTTTTGAACCTTGCCGCCCGGATTGCATCCCATCCTTTTTTGTATTCTGCCCTGTATTTGTCGATCGTTTCTTTAAACGCATGCAGGGGCCAGTGCGGCGCTGTGTATGCCACATACATAAAAAAGGGATTGGTGGCCGCCCGGCTAAAATGATCTTTAAGAAAGCGGACGCTGGTGTCGGAAATGGCATTGGTCAGGTAAAAATTGTCCGGTGCCTTGTACCGCCGGTTGTCGCTGTAGATCATAGGTGTAAAATAATTGGCGCCCCCGGGTATGATCCCGAAATAGCGGTCAAATCCCCGTTGCCGGGGCCAGTTATCCGTTACGGCTCCGTCTATTTTGCGTTCGTTCGTAACGTGCCATTTACCCGTCATATAAGTGCTGTATCCCGCGGTCTTCAATACTTCGGCAATGGTTACACATTCCGTATTCAGATTATCCTGGTAAGCGGGACCGGTACCCAGATCGGCGGCGGCCATCCAGCCCATACCGGCCTGATGCGGGTATAGCCCTGTCAATAAAGAAGCCCGGGTAGGACAGCAGCGGGCGGCATTGTAAAACTGACGGTAGCGGATGCCTTCTGTGGCAAGGCGATCCAGGTTGGGCGTTCTTACTTCACCCCCATAACATCCGAGATCCGAAAACCCCATATCATCTGCCAGGATCAATATGATATTGGGTTTGTTCGGCGCTGCCCCGGCAGACTGCGCATACAACTGTGCATGCAGGGTTGCTATACAAAAAAGGAATACCGTACTTTTCAGGAATGTGTTCATGCTTAAATTCATAAGAAGGTCCTACTTATCTTTTACCGTTTTCTTTTATTCTTTTTCCTGCCGGCATCCGTTTGCGCCGCCAGGGGTTTGGGAAACACGAAATGTCTGTCTGCCCATTTCTGCCAGCGCCCCGTTAATTCCCCGAGCCGGTCCGGATACGCGTCGCTCAGGTCCTTTGTTTCGCCCCGGTCTGTTTTCAGGTTGTACAGGGCCCATGCTTTTTCCCCACTCAGCTTCACCGCTTTCCAGCTGCCGTTCCGGACGCCGTAGTTGTTATCATGTTCCCAAAAGAACCAACGGGACGCTGTATCACGACCGGATGTAAGGACCGGCAGCAGGCTGCGCCCCTCCAACGGATGGATCTGATGCTGCCCCACTGTTGCAGGATAGGCTGCTTTCGTAATATCCAGTATCGTGGGCATCACATCGATGATATCAGCGGGAACCTGTGTGATTTTCCCTTTCTGTGCGATGATCCGCTGCGGCCATGAAACGATCGCGTGGGTCGCAATACCTCCTTCCAGCGTTTGCCGTTTGCGGCCGGAAAACGGAGCATTGCACAGGTTCCAGAAATCCGTATGAAAAGTGGCCCCGTTGTCTGAAAGATAAATGATCAGGGTATTTTCCGCCTTCCCGGATTGCTTCAGGTAATCCATCACCCGGCCGATATTGCGATCCATAACATGGACCATCGCTGCATAGGTGGTCATCTTCTTTATTTCTTCCGTTCGCTTTTCCGCACCCAGTGTTGTCCAGGGCTTCAAACGGCTGCTTGCCACAGGCATCTGTTCGGGGATCAGCCCCAGCTGCTTTATCCGTTCCATCCGCTTTTGGCGGACCACATCCCAACCTTCGATATACAGACTCTTCATCTTTTCAATATCTGCGGCAGGCGCCAATAAAGGCATGTGCGCCGCATTAAAAGCAAGATACAAAAAGAACGGCCGGTCATCGTTCTGCTCTTTCAGAAAGCGCAGAGCCTGATCTGTAAAAGCATTGGTCGTATAAAAATCAGGATCGTCCGTTGTGACGATTTCGTTGCCCGAATAAATGCTGCTGTTGCCCTTTGGACTGAAATAATTGGTAGCACCTGCAATGATGCCGTAATAGCGGTCGAACCCGCGCCGGAGGGGGTATTGCGCCCGTACCCGCCCACCGGGCCCGGCCACATGCCATTTTCCGGTCATATAGGTATGATAACCGGCGGTCCTCAATACCTCCGCGATGGTGACACAGTCGTTATTGAGCACGCCGGTATAGCCATAAAGTCCCGGATCGCTTTCTTTTTCGCCGGTCATATTGCCGATGCCGGTCTGATGATTGTCGAGCCCCGTTAAAAGGCTTGCCCGGGTAGGACAGCAACGCGCATGATTGTAGAACTGGGCAAGCCGGATCCCGCTCTGCGCCAGGGCATCCAGGCTGGGCGTAGGGATCTCACCGCCAAAACTGCCGATATCCGAATAACCCAGGTCATCCGCCAGGATCAGCAGGATATTGGGCTTTTCCTGGGCGGCACCATTCCATGCCATACAACCAAAAAGCAAAGACAGGATCAACCGGTATTTCATCATCATTTTATTAGACACTGTAAAAGCCAAAGAGTTTAAATCATTGCAGCCATTCCGGCGACCGATCAGGGCAGTATTGTTTTTGTAGTAATTGCCGCTTCATAATACCGGGTACCAGGCACCCAGCTTCCATCCGTTTGCTCAATCGTTCCTGTTTTCGGATCCAGTGCCGATACGTAGATCAATCCCTTTTTCCCGTTTGCCGTTTTAAATATATATACCCGATCCTTTTTGAGCACTACTGCATCATTTTGCGGATCGGCCAGCGACCGGATCGGCTGGGCATCTGCGCGGGTAATGGCATCATACTGATCCTTTGTCAATGTTGTTGTATCAAACCGCGTTTCCTGAAGCCCGGTCATTGTCAGCAGGCTATAACTGCTTCTTCCTGCCGGATTCACAAAAGCCGGCACCGGGTCGGGGCCTTCAGACGCCAGGACCACATCCCCCAGGGAAAAATCGATCGCCGTTTTATACTGCTCATCCTTGCGCATGTACACGCGCCCCGAAAGCCAGGTTGCAAAATACGGTCCGTAATAATTTTCAACCGTTTCCATGCGCACAGGCTGTGTAAAGATCACAACAGGCGTGATGCGTACAAAGAGGTTTTTTTCATATACGCGGCCCAGCGTGTCGGTGACCACCACTTTGATACATTTGTTGTCCACCAGGTCCGGAACGGTATAGCTGGTTGAATAATTGCGCACCGCGTTCTCAAAAAACCGGGCCGTTCCGTCGATCAGGGCCCCTTTAGCCCCGGTTCTGGTATCTGCCGTATAGATCTCAAAGTTACTGATTCCGGTTCCTGTCGACTGCACATCGATCTTTGCCGTGTACTCCGATACTCCCATTCCCTGATATACAATATTGCTGTCGCCAACCCCCTGAAAAAGGATCGTTACTTCCGGGGAGAAGTCTACTTTTTCGATGCTCTTTTTACAGGAAAAGATGAGCGGCAGTACAGCGAATGTGAGCAACAGGTAAATATTGTTTCCCATTTTATGCATATTTAATTATTATTATTTATTTAGTAAGTAAACCCAGGCATCGCAGCCTGAGATTCTGTTAGAACCGTGCGTAACAGTCTCCCGTTACACGGCTCCGATTTTCCAACCGTTGGTTTCGAGTTCAGTAGTTCCCAATGTGCAAACATCTTGGGTCTGCGCACTGAGATCTGATGAAGCCATCTTACTGTCTTCATCCCTCCTGTTCGAAGTCGTTTGTATTTGCGTCTTGCCCACGCTTCGAGTTTTACATTTAATAGGTGCATAAACTCTTTCATTTTTGTTCTGTAAAATGTTCCGTAATAATTGATCCAGCCCCTTACTATAGGGTTGATTTCATTTGCTATTTCCTGCAACGTATTTGTTGTCCTTCTTAATGCTCCCCACTTTCTCATTTTCTCGTTCATCGCTTTCATTGCTTTAGCACTGACGGCAGGCAGAAAATTAGTGAATGACCCGTCTTTTCTACCGTTCTGTGCTTGCCTTGGTTTAAACGTAAACCCAAGAAAGTCGAACGAGATAACTGGATAGTCTTTGTAAAACTTTCTGTTACTGTCCTTACAATACACCAGCTTTGTTTTTGATGCATGCATTTCAAGACCACAAGCCGTTAACCTCTTTTCCAACGATTTCATCGCTGTCTGACTTTCATTCTGTGACCTGCACATGATGATGGCATCATCAGCATAACGAACCAGCGTACACTCCGGGTGCGCTATACTCAACCATTTGTCCATTGTGTAATGGAGGTATAGGTTGGCAAGTAGTGGCCCGATAACAGAACCTTGCGGAACCCCTTTGGTTCTTGCTACCTGTGTCCCATCAGCCAACTGTAGTGGCGCTGTCAGCCATCTTTCGATGTATAACAGTATCCACCTTGTTTCGCAATGCCTTCTGACTGCTTTCATCAGTAGATCATGTGGAATGTTGTCAAAGAACCCTTTAATGTCAAGATCTATCACCCACGACTGTTTCCAGCATAGTTGTCTTACTCTTTCAACAGCTTGCCTGGCNGACTTNCCNGGNCNNTAANCATANGAGTCTTTAANAAACAGNGNNTCNANCGTTGGTTCCAATAGCCCTCTTACTACAGATTGGGCAATCCGGTCGGCGATAGTAGGTATGCCCAGAGGTCTTAGTCCACCTCCTTTCTTCGGTATCTCAATCAGTTTCACCGGTGGTGGNATNTANCTGCCNGANCTCATNCGATTCCAAAGNNTGTACAGNTTGTNCCTGTANTCTTTGTCAAANTCNNTCATGCTNACTTCNTCCACNCCTGCNCTACCTCTGTTGGATCTNACCTTNTGNNANGCNNNCATCANNAATCGCNNACNNATACTAAACGGTTTTGCTTTGCTCATCTTCATACCTCCTGATCCACTCGTCGGTGAATTAGTTTTTGTTAATGAATAAAAACCGGAAAACAACTCCCCTTCGCTACTGCTATCTTTCGATAGCTGTCATCACTACTACGGAAGTTTCTGCCCCAGTGCTGCTCATTGATACTTTCCTTCTTACAGTGTCTCTTGCTTGAAGTTTTCTCTTAACATCGCAACGACTGGTTCTCACGTTCCATGTAAATGCCTGTGTTAAGCTCACGCTGTCTATACGCCGGATGCCGCAAGAACAATAAACAGGTAACCTCCTTGCTTGTCCCAATGATGCTACTGGACATTGGTTTTGACATCGTCTAATCCTTTCGACGCCTCTGACGACAGTTCACTTATGTTCGCCTTCATTAACACTCACCTGACACCTTTATCGATGCCTTTTCCTTTGACGCTCACCACCACAACTCTTAATCGCAGCAGCTAAAGGTGGTTTGATAGCTACTCCTGTAAGTCGCTACCGATGGGCCTGCCATCATCATCTACATAGCATTAAATAATAAAATCAAAGAACTAATTTGAAATCCTTATTTATTCGTGACACTCAATACCCCGGATTCTGATAGATTAACGGGGTATTGTTGGTTTCATTGTTGGGTAAGGGTGCCAGGTTCATTCTTTCGTTATAACTCCGCTGGTCCAGTATTTTGCGGACGTATTTCCCGGACACGATGCTGATCCCCGTAGCAGGGCGGTTCATCAATTCTTTGGCGATCTTCCATCGCCGGATATCAAAAAAACGATGCTCTTCAAAACATAATTCCACACGCCGCTCCTTCCGGATCCGCTGCCGCAGGGTACTTTGCGTAAAATCAGCGGCATTCAACGGCTGGGTGATCCCCGCCCTTTCGCGGATGCGGTTCAGTTGCGCTACCGCCTTTTCTCTTGCCCCTGCGTCATCGCTGGCTTCATTTATTGCTTCTGCATAGTTCAAAAGCACTTCCGCATAACGCATCATTATAAAATTCATAGAAGTGGTGCCCCCGCTTCGGTGGTCGATGCGGTCGTCCAGGTACTTCACCAGAAAATAGCCGCTGCCCCAGTTATTCGGCGTTCTGATATCTACGGTAGCCGGGCCTTTATTTACATTTGGCCAGGTCGTTCCATGATGCAGTATCGACTGGTTCAGCCGGGGATCCCGGTTTGCATACGGGTCCTGTTCATCATAGCCTGAAGCAGGGTTAATGACAGGGCTGTAGTCCGCATTGTAGCCGAGGATCGGCTCGGTACCATCCTTCATATCATAGCAGTCTACCAGCCATTGTGTAGGAACGGTGGTCAGCTCCTTGTTCACATTCCAGGGATTAAACGCCGGGAACAGGTTATACAGATCATTATCCGGAGCCCGCAGATAGACCAGTATATTCTCCGGGTTGTTGCGCTCGTTAAAGAGCCGTGTATAGCTCTTCTCCGGTTCTCCCGGTGCTTCGTACAGGTGATGCACCCCATTGGCATCTGCATAATGGATCAGATCCATTGCCGCCGCCGCCGCCTCCTCCCACTTTACGCCTGAAGCCTGGAACAAAGGACTGGCTGCGTATAGCAGGGTACGCGCCTTATAGGCCATGGCCGCCGTTCTGGTGGCACGTCCGTAATCCGATCCTGACCAGCTGTCCGGCAAAACGCCGTCGCGCGCCAAAGCGTCAAATTCGCCCACAATGAACTGTACGGTGGTGTGCAGGTCTTCCCTTTTTGTTGTATCAAATGCAAACGGGTCTATGGGCTTTGTGGTGATCACCAGTGGTCCGAACCAGCGGAACAGCTCATGATAAAAATAAGCTCTTAAAAAGCGGGCCTGGTTGGTGCTGCTGGTTTTTTCGGCGACCGTCATCGGGCAGCGGTCAATATTTGCCAGGAAGATGTTGGCATTGCGTATGGCCATATAGTAGAACCGCCACGGATGTGTATTCACGACGGGGTTGGAGGTAGCAGTGATAGCGCCGGTAATGTATTTCTGGATGCCCGGCGAAGTGCCGGCATTACGGGTCGTATTGCCCGCCCCATCATCCGTTGCATTATCCAGCATGGCTACGGTCACGTTCATATCAAACAGTCTTGAAAAACTGCCGCTGTTATTGGCCGTTACCTCCCGCATGCGGCCATACAGATCATACAGCGCCCTGCGCGTATACCCCACGTCGGTAAATACCTTTTCATCTGTAAGCTCATCCAGGTCGGTACTGTCCAGCCCATCTTTATTACAGCTCATCAAAAGCAGAACGGAGACAAAAAAACAGATCCTTTTCATAATCCTACCTTTAGAAATTAACGTTTAAGCCAAAATTCACAATACGCTGCTGCGGATAAAACTGTCCTGTGTTCCGTTCGGGACTCGATTCCGGATCTACCCGCTTTACTTTATCCCAGGTAAATAAGTTGAAGGCATTGGCATACAACCGCACGGAGCTGACCGGTGTTCTGCTCAGCAGCTTTTTGCCGACCGTATAACCGATCTGAAGATTCTTCACCCGGAGGTAGTCCCCGTTCCGCAACCAGAAATCAGAAAGAAAATAATTCTGATGGCTCGCTTCCGCTTTTTGCAGGAAGCGGGGATAAGTAGCTGCCGCAGCCGTTTCGGGTGTCCACCGGTTCGCATGCTCCGCGTAATAATTCCCCCAGCTATTATCCCATCCCAGGTCGCCGGCCATGTAAACGGAGCTCCGGGCAGCACCCTGGAACAGCACATTCAGATCAAATCCTTTGTACCCGATACCGCCAGACAGGGAGTAGGTAATCTCCGGAACCGTGCTGTAACCGATCGGAGCCTGATCGTTCTGATCCACAATCCCATCTTTATTAATATCCTGGTACTTCATATCACCGGGCTTCAGCCCCGTAAGGCCAAATTGCTGGGGCGACGCAGCAATCTCATCATACGATGCAAAAAAACCATCAAAGTAGTACCCGATAAACTGGTCAATGGGATGACCGGTTGCATACATATAATCATAAGGTTGTGTCGTCTCCCTCATATACTCGATGGTGTTGCGGGCGTTCGAATAGATGGCTTTGATAAAATAAGATAAATGGCCCTTTGTTTTGTCCTGCCATCCCAGCTCCAGCTCATATCCTTTATTATCCACAATACCAATATTCTCCGGAGCCAGACTGTTTACGCCGGACGCCAGTATATAACGCGTGGGGATCGTCAGTATATCGGTCCGGTGCTCTTTAAATACATCCGCATTCAATGTCAATCTCGAATCCAGCCATCTGGTATCCACACCGATATTGTATTTTGATGCCGTTTCCCAGCGTATGTTCTCGTTGGCCATTCTTCCTTCTGTTAATCCTTTCACCAGCGGGTTGTGCACCTCGCCAAAAGAATAAGGCACCCCGTCTATATAGCTCGATTTATAGTAATAAGAAAACCCGCCCAGCTTGTCGTTGCCCACCTGCCCGAAGGATGCCCGCAGCTTGGCAAAATCCAGGATCCCGCGGTCTCCCATAAACTGCTCGTTGGTAAGGATCCATCCCGCAGAAACAGATGGGAACAACTGGTAACGATGCCCTTTGGCAAACCTGTTGGATCCGTTATACCCCATATTTGCTTCCAGCAGGTAGCGGTTGTCATAGTCATAATTGATACGGGCGATCAGGGCCTGGTAGATATGGGGCACATATGAATAGAGTCCCCCGGGTGAAGATTTTGAACTGTAGTTGGCCAGCAGTACGCCCGAAAGATGGTGCTTCGCACCGAACGTCTCTTTGTAGCGCATGGCCAGCTCTATGTACTGATCATATATGGCCGGATTCTTTCCGGATCCCTGGCTGGGCAGCACGCCGCTCAGGCCTTGTAAATAGGAGCTATCCTTCGGGTTGAACGCATACAGGTACGGTCTCCGGATCATCCCCCGCCAGTTTCCCCAGTCCACATCAAAGGCATAGCGTCCGTCGAAAGAAAGTCCGCTCAATAATTTCCGAAGATTGTATTTGAAGGAAAATGCGGTCTGCAATTCGTTGTCATAGCCCGAACGGAAACCGGTCTGTGTGATCGTTACCAATGGGTTTTGCCTCCATACCCCTATTGCCCCGGCAAAACTTCCATTGGGATTCATGAGCGGGAAGGCCTGGGGGGCGTTCCGGTAAAAGGAAGCGAAAAGCCGGAGGTTTTCGGGGCCACTGGCATTGAGGCCGTTATCGTAGGTTGCCGGCCGGTTATCTTTCCGGAAAAGATACGAGGCATCGATCCCCAGCTTCAGGTCCTCGCTCAGGCGGATATCGATATTGGACCGGGTGGTGATCCGGTTGTAATAATAAGCAGGGTCATAGTTTTGATTTTTTAACGCCTCATCCACTTCGGGTGAAAGCCGGATCAGCTGCTGAAGTGTGGGCTTTTCACGAAGCTTATCGATATCGGTCTCAAACATCCCTTGCTGGCTGAAATAGCCTACAGAAACAAAATAAAGCACGATCCTGTTGCCACCGGAAATATTGATATTGTACTTCTGCTGGGAGCCGGGTTTGGTAAACAGCTCTACAAAATTGTTATCGGGGTGCGTGAAGGGGCTTTGATGCGTCCGGTACAGATAGCGATCGTATTCCGATACGGGAAAATTACTTGTATTGGAAGTGATCGATGGGTCGAGCCCCACATTGATGGTACCCTCGCGCTGGAACAAGGCCGTTGTTTCCGCATTCAACGCTGTTGTGAGCCTGTTAAAATGGGTAACGCCATATTCCGAAACAAACGATACCCGGGATTTTCCTTCGGCTCCCCGCCGTGTGGTGACCAGTACTACGCCGTTTGCGCCCCTTACTCCGTAAACAGCTGTAGCGGATGCATCTTTCAGAATGGAAATGCTTTCAATATCCTCGGCATTGATCTGGGTAAAATCACGTTCCACCCCATCCACCAGCACCAGCGGATCTGAGTTATTCAACGTGGCCCGCCCTCTTATAAAAAGTTTGGCATCATCCCCGCCGGGACGCCCGCTCGACTGGCGGGTGATGAGCCCCGGAACACGGCCGGTTAAAGCATTGGTCACACTTGAGACCGGAACGCTCCTGATCTCTGTTGCCTTCACATTGGCAATGGCTCCCGTAACCGATACTTTTCTTTGGGTGCCGTAGCCTACCACCACCACCTCGTCCAGTCCTGCTGCCTCCTGGTGCAGCACAACCGTTCTGCGGTCATTCCCCTCAATCAGCAGTTCTTCATTCCGGTAACCGATCATCGAAAAATGAAGCACCTGTTCCTTTGCGCCATCAAGGAGGATATTAAATCCGCCGTCCTGGTCGGTAATCACCCCCTGCCCTGTTCCTTTTTGCGAAACAGAGACACCCTTTAACCCTTTTCCTGCTTCATTGGTAACCACGCCTGTTACCCTTTGCTGGGAAAAAACCTGCACCAGAAAAAATGAAAGCAATCCTGTTAAAATTAATTTCTTCATAAAGTGATCATTTATCCTTTACCAACCGGGGTTTTGAACGATTCCGGGTAATATCATCGTCTCATTTAAGGGGATCGGGTGCAGGTACATTTTTGTTTCAAACCTGCGCAGCGCGTCTACGGTAAAATACTCCGCTGTCAGCGTACCATTCTTTTGCTCTATTTGTATCCCGTTAACCGGCTGGTTCAATTTGTCACCTTCCATCCAGCGCCGGAGATCAAAGTACCGCTGCTCTTCAAAGGCCAGCTCGATCCTGCGTTCATTTTTTATTTTTATTCGCATTTCACTGGTTGCCACCACATCCTGTAAATATTTATCTGCAGCGGTAAACCCGGCCCTGCTGCGCACCTTTTGGACGGCAGCCCTGGCAGTAAGCCCGAAATCATGTGGGTCTGTATCGGGACCATAGGCTTCATTCATGGCCTCGGCATACAGCAGGAGGATATCTGCCAGCCGGATCATGGGAAAAACGTGAAAAGCGGTTCCCGGGCTGGCTTTGGTAAAATTGATATTAAGGTCCAGGAATTTCCGGAGGTAATACCCCGTATTGGTCGACCGGTCCACCACAGCGTTTAAGGCATCCATCGTAGCGTCTTCGCCACGTTTGGTAAAAATGGTCCCCAGGCCTGCATACGTAGCACCATTGAATCCCATAACCATATTGAAACGGGGGTCCCTGTTCCTGTACTGTGCCGCCAGGTCGGCTCGTGTGTAATCACTGCCATCAGCTTTTGTAAACGCATCTGCAAACTCCTGCGACGGAACCGTGCCTCCTCCTGAATTTTTTGAAAGTGATGGCGGGTATTGCCGGTTCTCAAGATCTGTGGATTTGGGGGCCGTTACGGAAACGATGTACTCATTATTGGGAACCGTTACAAACAACTTTTCATAATTGGCATGCAGGGCATAAACGGCCTTGCCTGCAGTATTTTTCAGATTGATCACGGCAGCACAGGCCTCAGCGGCATCCTGCCACCGCTCTGTTATGGCGGCGCTGCCGGGGCTCACATAGCCCGCGAGCGGATTGCTGTTGCTGTTTTGATTGAACAGGGGACTTGCCGCAAACACCAGTGTTTTTGCCTTTATGGCCAGGGCTGCGCCTTTCGTCATGCGGCCATACCCGCCGTTGCCTCCTACCGGTGTTACATCCAGGTATTTTGCAGCCGAATCGCACAACCGGGTGATATTGCTGACGCAATCAGCAAATGAGCCGCGTTTTTTATCGTTCAACTCCGGATCGCCCAGCATGTAGTATTTATCAAGAATGGGATAGCCGCCATAATGCCTCAAAAGATCAAATTCAAACAATGCCCTCAGACAATACATTTCTCCGGAGTATCTGTTCTTAATGGCCCATACTTCATCGGAGGTCTTATTATTCAGCACCAGGTCAATTTCGCTCAGGCCCTTCTGTACAAACAGCGCCTGCCGTATACCCTTGTAAGCGGATGACCAACAGTTGACCACCGGGTTACTGGAGGTGATGTAGCCCCTGGACAATCGATGGATGGCGGAGGCATCAACGGTGCACATGCCGTCGTCTGTCGCAGCGTCCAGAAAAGCCCCGGATATCCGGTTGAAACCACCCTGCAGATAGGAATAGGCCTGGTTAACCGGCTTCTCATAATTGGCTTCCATCGAAAAAACATCAACCGGTTGCGCCCAGTCGTAGGGCTTCTCATCCAGGTAATGACAGGCCGGAAGCACCATTGCGATGATCATTGTTACAACAATACGGGTAAGCATTTTCATGTTGATGATTTTAAAATCTGAAGGAGCACCCCACGCTCATATTCCGGGTCAATGGCATCGTATCCGAATTGCCGCTGTCTTCCGGATCGAGGAGGCTGTCGCCCGGAGTCCACACATATAAATTATAGCCGTTGGCAAACAGCCGTATATTTTTTATGAACGATCTTTTCAGGATCGATTCCGGCAGCTCGTAAGAAAGCTCTACGTTCTTAAGCCTTAAATAGCGAGCATCCATGAGCCAGAAGCTGGAGGGCTGCGTGTTGTTCACACCGGAGTTAAGCGTAGAAAGCACCGGCCACCGGGCGCTTTTATTTTCGGGGGTCCAGTAATCCAGCTGGTGCTCGTACATATTGCCATCCGCAAAAAAGGGATAGGCAACTTTACCCGTGAGCATACGGGACACCCTGCCGGCACCCTGGAATAAAATGCTGAAGCCGATTCCTTTGTAAGTGAGCCCTGCATTCAATCCATAAAATACCTGGGGGGTATTTCCATAGCCGATGGGAACGATGTCGTTCCGGTCGATGATACCATCGCCATTGATGTCTTTATAACGGATATCCCCCGGGCGTACCGTTGAAAAGGTTTGCCTGGGCGCCGCTGCGATCTCATCATAGGAGTCAAACAAGCCCAGCGCCACATATCCTCGCTGGAGGCCCCGTGCATACCCGGTCTCCTGCAGCCAGGGATAGGGTTCGGGCACCTCTCCTGTCTTTAGGTTTTCATTCCGGGCGAATGAATACGTAGCGCCCAGCGTATATCCGAGCGCGCCGATAGCAGCATTCCAGGAAGCCCCTATATCATAACCCTGGGAGCGCATACTGCCGATGTTCTGGCGAATGGTAGCAACCGTTCCAAAAAGGGCGGTTATATTGTTGTTCACCAGGTACAGGTCTTCCCTGTTGTCGCTGAAATAATCAAAAACAAAACGGAACCGGTCGCGGAACAGATTGAGGTTAACGCCCACATTGGCCTGTGTGGCCTTTTCCCAGGTCAGGCCGGGATTGGCGATGATGTCTTCCACATAGCCGCCCACACCGCCCATATTGTTCCCAAAATTATAAACGCCGCCTGCGGCATTGAGCCGGCCCATATACTGAAATTCAGAGACACCCCGCTGATTGCCGGCAACGCCATAGGATCCGCGCAGCTTAAAATAAGAAACATACTTCCGTATCCCTGAAAAGAATTTTTCATTGGAGACCGCCCACCCCGCGGCTACAGCGGGAAACAGCCCGAAACGTTTTCCGGGCGCAAACTTATATATCCCCTGGTAGGAACCGGTAATGTCCAGATAGTACTTCCTGTTGTAGTTGTATCCCAGCCAGGAACCGATGGTCTGGAACCGGGAAGGCACCGAGGTCTGATCGGTGAACTCATATTGATTGTAAAATACCAGCGCCGAAATATTGTGCTTTTTTAACGCCCGCTGATAATTTAATTGCACTTCAAGCGCATTGCGGCCCTCGCTCTTCTGGTCGGTCACGTCATTGTTCATCTGTTCGTCGGTATTGGTCCTCCGGAGCACATCCGGATTCTTTACATCCGCCAGCTGATAATAGGCATACGTTTTCTGACGGTCCGTAACGGAGGCCGTGTAGGTATCCATCGATAAAAGCGCCGACGCTTTCAATCCCGGTGTTATAAAAGCCAGGTCCTGGGTAAGTTTGGTACGAAAGGAGCCATATACCCTGTTCAATACACTGTACCCGTTCCTGTTCAGCAGCGCCCAGGGATTCGGCCGGATCCCGTCGCCTGCCGTGATCCGGCCATTGATGCCCGCAACCTTATTGCCATCCTGGTCCATGTACCCGCCATCGTCCAGGTAATAGGGCGGAAAGGCATTGGACGGAGTAGTGACCAAAGCATTATAGGCTCCGTACGAATCGCCGCCCGGCCGGTTCTGTTTGTCATACCAACCATACAGGTCCACATTCAGCAGGGTCGTTTTTGTTACGTCCACTTCCAGGTTTGACCGCAGGTTGTACCGCCGGGTGCGGTTATTGGTGCTGTAGTTCGACTCCTGATCTGTATGAAACATACCGTCCTGGTCCAGGAAATTTCCATTCACGAAGTACCGGGTACGATCTGAGCCTCCGGATATACTTAAATTATATGCCTGCACCCAGCTTTGCTTCCTGAAATAATCATCCAGCCAGTTCACATCAGGATAGTGTTCCGGGTTTACGCCCTCCCGGGCGCGATACTGCTGCAGATATTGTTGCGCATACATCTCGGAAGCGCTCATACCATCATACTGCAATGCCTTATTATGCTGTATTGCATAATCGAGCGCATTTAACGGCTTCAACAGACTGAGGGGTTTCTGGCGGATCAGCTGCGCCGTCAATTCTATGGCCGGTTTCCCTTTCTTTCCTTTCCGGGTAGTTACAAGAATGGCCCCGTTTGCGGCCCTGGTACCATACAATACAGTAGCCAGTGCATCCTTCAGCACGGTTATGCTTTCTATTTCGTAGGAAGACAGGACACCAAATGCCCTTTCCTGCCCGTCAACCAGCACCAGCACCCCTTCTGCAGTGGTACGGATACCCCGGATCCAATAATCAGCTCCTTCATCTGCTGTTCCGCCCGACCGCTGGATCGAAAAGAAACCCGGCACGATACCGGTGAGCAGGTTGGTCAAATTCGTAACCGGAAGGTTCTTGAACTGGTCCATCGTAATGGTATAGGCGGCACCATTGAAATCTTCCGGGGCTATTTCTTTATAGGACAGATCGAGCGTATCGGCTGCCTGCTGTGCCTTCAACAGGAACGGGCAGGTAATAAAAATAAGCAAGGACACCCCATAAGAAAGAAAGTTTTTCACATACTTCATTTTATGCCTTTAATTTTATCGAACTACAAAAACAGCCGTACCACAGCGGTCACCCGCCGGTTGGAAAAAGAGAAAGAATGCAAGCCTCCGGTACCATGGCCGGATCTCGTTTTTATCCAAACCATGGGTTCATTTAAGTTCCGGTTTCAGAACCACAATATAGATCGTGATGCCGCCCGCCCCTTTAACTTTTGTAGTAAAATGTATAAATTTTGTACGATGCCCGCTTAAAACGGAGATTTCACACCCGCGGGGCTTCGTTGCTACTGTATCAACACATAGATGCGCTTTTTTATCCTACAAACTTAGTAGACTTTAATTAGTCTACCAAATAGATAGACTTAAAAGTGATTAATTTTTTTGCCTGCAGATCAAAAACACAATATTTCCATATCTTTCCACAATTGTTTTAGCCCCTCCGGTTTTGAACGGGTAATTTGCGGCTACAGTAAAGGTTTGTCAGATGAACAAGTATTTTAAGGATACCCCCGATGGCTTGGGGTCATTTTTCCGGGTCATAAAAAGAATGACGGGCTTCATCTGCCTTCTGCTCATCGCAGTGGCAACAGCCGCACAAGAGCAGCAGCCCAATATCATTTATATCCTGGCAGACGACTTGGGATACAGCGAGCTGGGCAGCTATGGCAATACGTTTAACGAAACACCTGCACTGGACCGGTTGGCCAGGGAGGGGATGCGGTTCTCCTGCTTTTATGCAGCAGCCCCCGTTTGTTCGCCCTACCGCGCCGCATTGATGACGGGGCAGTACCCCGCCCGGATCGGCATTACCGATTACCTCCGCCCCCGGGCCGCGCAACACCTGGATACCGGCTATGTTACACTGCCTGAACTTTTAAAGGCAAGAGGATATCACACCGGCATTGTCGGCAAATGGCATCTTTCCGGTTACATAAAAGAAGGCGCACCGGAGGAAACCCTGCCAGACCGGCACGGCTTTGACGAAGTACTGGTCAGTGAGAACCGAGGTATTGGAGAAGGTACTTATTTTTATCCCTACGATTTTAACCACGAGATCAAAAAACGGTTGCCGGGCGCACATGAATACATTACCGACCGGCAGAATCTGGAAGCGCTCGATTTTATCAAACGGAACCGGCAGCGGCCTTTCTTCCTATTCCTCAGCCACTATGCCGTTCATACAACCGTGCACGGCAAGCCGGAGCTGGTCCGCCATTTTCAGCAAAAAAAAAGCGCAGGCACCAGCCCCCCTACCCGTAAGAACCCGGAAAATGATCCCTACAAAAAATGGCCGGCCGGATCAAAGGCCCCGCAAAACAACCCTCACCTGGCAGCGCAGCTGAAAGTAATTGACGAGGGTGTTGGCGCTGTCGTGCACCTGCTCCGGGAACTGGGGCTTGACCAGAACACACTTTTGATCTTTACCAGTGATAACGGCGGGGAAACCACGATCACCACCAACGCTCCGTTCCGCGGCGGCAAAAGTACCTTATACGAAGGCGGTGTCCGCGAGCCGTTTATTGCCTGGTGGCCAGGGAAAGTAAAGAGCGGCAGCGTTTGCACCCAGCCGCTTGCCAACTATGATATTTACCCCACGCTGATGGAGCTGACGGGTGCAGCAGGGAATCATCAACCGCTGGACGGGGTTTCCTTTGCGCCATTGTTCCGGGATCCGCAGACGGCTTTGTCCGCCCGCGGCTTTTACTGGCATTACCCGCTGGACAAGCCGCATTTCCTGGGCGGGCGATCCGCAGGCAGCATCCGCAGCGGGGCCTGGAAGCTGATCTCCTTTTTTGACGACGGACATAAAGAACTATACAACCTGGATCAGGACCCTGGTGAGCATACCGATCTGTCGGCTGCCTACCCGGACAAAGTGAGCACCCTGGATACTGAACTCCGCAGCTGGCAAAAAAAGGTACACGCGATCCATTAAATTTTACACATGAAACGAATCATTCCGGTACTCCTCTTTATCGCATACCTGCACCAGGGCCTGGCGCAGGACGCGCTGCAGAAAACATCGCACAACCCCTTGCCGGTTCAGTTTGGCGACCCCTATGTATTGCACGTAAAGGGAGACCGATACTATATGTACGGGACCGGTGGCGGGGCGAAGAAAGGTTTCAGCGCCTACTCCTCAACCGACCTGGTAAACTGGAAGCCGGAGGGGCAGGTCTACTCCGGCAACAATAAGAACGGATGGGGCATCCATTCCTTCTGGGCGCCGGAAGTATATGAGCGGAATGGAAAGTTCTATTTGTTTTACAGTGCCCAATGGAAGGAAAACCCAACCAACGAGCTGGAGAATTTTAAAATAGGCGTAGCCGTTGCAGACCGGCCCACGGGACCTTTTACCGACCTGCATGATCGCCCGGTCTTTGATCCGGGTTACCCGGTCATTGACGCCAACGTATTATTTGAGCCCGGCGGAAAAGTGTATCTCTACTATTCCCGCTGCTGTTATAAACACCCTGTCAAGAGCGAGATCGCCGACTGGGCCCGCAAAAAAGGTTGGTTCAATGAGATCGAAGAAAGCTGGGTATATGGTGTGGAGCTGAAACCGGACTTCAGCGGCGTTATCGGCGAGCCGGTTCTTTTGCTGCGCCCGCCGGTAAAGATGAGCGACCGGCAATCAGAATGGGAAAGCCGTTCCGTTACTTCAAAGGAAGTGAACCGGCGCTGGACCGAAGGCTCTTTTATTTTTAAACACCGGGATCTTTATTATATGATGTACTCCGCCAATTATTTTGGCGGAAAGAACTATGCGGTGGGATATGCCACTTCCAAGAGTCCGTTGGGCCCATTTAAAAAAGCAGCCAATAATCCCGTGCTGCAAAAGAATGTTGAAGCGGGCGGAATCGTTACGGGAACGGGGCATAACAGCATCACTTTTTCGCCGGATGGTAAACAGATGTATTGTGTCTACCACGGCCGCACCAGCAAGACGGGCGATGAACGGGTGGTATTCATTGATCCGATGGAGATCGATCAAAACGGTGTATTAAAGGTAGCCGGCCCCACAACCAGGTGAAGGGAGTTATCCGCTGGTCTATACTGAACCGGCATCAAAATTATTTTTATCCATTTATGGGCCGGGCAATGAGGACACTGCCCCAGGGCGCGGACCAAGGTTTGTGTCTCCACAAACCCTTTAACAGGAAAGCCATTTTAATAAAATAGATACCGGTCTATTATCAAAGGTTGATTGATGCTACATTTTATGGAGATAGACCTATGTTTAACCTGACGGCCATGGTGTCTTCACAAACAGATACCTATATCAATACCCGTCCATTATTCATTTTCCGCTGCTCCAGGCCGGTTGTTTCGCTGATATACGCAGCAGCATCATTGTTCATATAAAGGTCTGTATCCCCTGCAAAAAAATTGTCAGGGTCATTCAGCCCTGGCATCATTTTTTTGCTCCAATTGTTTGCGGTCATTTAACGGCTGCGGCAGGGGTGCTTTTGTTTGCTGTATCCACTGCAACAATTCTTTCAGCAGCTCATCGCGTTTGGGTTTATTATGCAATGCAAGATTGTTACGCTCGCCTTCGTCTGTTGCCAGATCGTACAATTCGACGGCGTTATTGCGATCGATGGCAGCCGCACCGCCATCCAGCAACCATTCTTCATGATAGAGGTGTAGTTTCCAGTTGTCCCTGCGCATTACGGAAACAGGTCTTGAGCGGAACAGGGAATCCCGGCCCCGGATCACCGGCTTATCCAGATAGCCCGGGAAATGCCAGTATAAGGCCGACCGCCGGGTTTGGACCGCCTTCCCCCTAAGCAATGGCATCAGGTTTTCCCCGTCCAGCTTCGGACCGGCGGCGCCTGCAAGAGCCAGAAAGGTCGGGTACAGATCAATATTGATCACCGGCATATGGCTTACACTGCCCGGCCGTATCACTCCGGGCCAGTATGCCACAAACGGCTCGCGGATGCCGCCTTCATAATAACATCCTTTATTTCCACGCAGGGGCTCCTGTGAAGATTCCTGCGTAGCCCCGTTGTCGCTGGTAAAAATCACTAAAGTATTTGATGCCTGTTTTTCATCACCCAGGTAGTGCAGCACCTTGCCAATACTTTCATCCAGATCATAAATGCAGGCCGCATACAACGCCTCGCGCCCTGTCAATCCCCGTTTCCGGAACCGCGCCAGCGTTGCAGGCCTTGCTTCCTGGGCGCTATGGATGGCATGATGCGACAGGAAAACAAAAAACGGCTGGCGTTTGTTCTGTTTCATAAAATCCAGCGCCGCTTCGGTCAGCGAAAAGATCCCTTTGGGGTCGTCAGGTTCATTTCGCCTTTTATTCGGGTTGGGCAGCCGTGTGTCTACATAAGTATCAAAGCCCTGTGCCTGCGGGCTGGTCGTTGCACCTTTTCCAAGATGCCATTTGCCAAAAAGGCCGGTTGCATACCCCTTCGCCTTCAGCGCCTCTGCCATGGTAACAATATCCGGCCGCAGGCTGGCGGTATTGGGAACCGGAAGCAGCCGCATCCGGTCTTTTGGGCCCCGTGTGGTACTTCCTACCGCATATACACCATGCCGGGGCGTATAAAGCCCGCTCATTAAACAGGCCCGGGAAGGCGCGCAATTTCCTGCAGCAGCATATGCCTGCGTAAAGACCATACCCTGCCGGGATAAGCCGTCAATGACCGGCGTTTCAAACTTCCTGCTTCCTGTAAAGCCGCAATCCATATACCCGAGATCATCGGCAAGAATGAGCACGATGTTCGGTCTTGTTTGCGCCGGCGCCCAAAAACAGGCGCCGGCAAAAAGCAGCACCCCAATGATCCTGTAAAATATATATTGACGAATGATCATCAAACCACGAACGGCGGCCGCAGCCGGGCGTCTTTACCCAGGCCGCGGATCAGTAAAGATCCTGTGCCTGCACCAACCGTTTTTCAAATCCCGGACCGCTCCAGTAAAGACCGGTTGTCGGACCGGCTCCTTTTGAGATAAGGGTGAACGGATGCAGGCCCGCTTTCAGAAACAGCCGGCCGGTCACTTCCCTGCCCGGTGTATATCCATAATCGGCATCTGCAACAGCAATGTCGTGTATCCGTAAGAATGCCTTTCCGCCGGTGCTTACCTCAAACGTGTACAAACCATCCTTTGCGATCTTCAGATACCCTGTTGCCTCTGTAACCCATGTTATTTTTGTAGCCGTTCCTTTCAGGTCCTTGCCGGTTACCGTTCTTACCGGCTTTAACATGGCCGTTTGCGGCACCCACGGGGAATTATCCTTATAGAACCGGTACTGCACTCCCTTCCGGGCATTATTTTCCGGAACCGGGGGAACCAGGGCGGTATCGTATGGTCGGGGCGCCGCAGCCGATGCCCGGCGCATCTGCAATACCCCGGCCTTAAATTTTTGCTGCAGTTCCGGAAGTCCGGCGGCCCGGTTCTGCTTCTCTTTCGGATCGCTGACCACGTTATAGATCTCAAAATCATCATTGCTGTTCTTGATGTCATAACGCACGCCCACATAATCACCTTCGCGGATGAACTGCATCTGGTTCCGCATCCGGTTGCGGTGACCTTGTTCAAAATCGGCATAACCGGGCGTTTTGCCTTCGAAGAAATATTCCGAATACAATGTTTGCTTTTGCTGTATCCCTTTACCCGTAAGTACCGGCAGCAATGATACGCCGTCTGTTCTTGCCGGCGCTGCCATGCCGGCCGCATCGAGGAAGGTAGGCATCCAGTCTGAGAGAAAAGAAGGCAGGCCCACGGTCTTTCCCGGCGTTATGGTTCCTTTCCACTGTACGATGGCAGGCGTGCGCATTCCGCCCTCCCATTGATCCCGCTTGATGCCGTCAAAGGGACCATAGCCCTGGAAAAATTCAGGCGTATAATCTTCTTTCAGGTAAGATTCCTGTGAGGGACCATTGTCGGAGGCAAAAACCACGATTGTATTTTCATCGATCTTCAGGTCCTTCAGCAGCTGCAGCAGATCGCCCACCTGGGCATCGAGCCGCTGTACCACCGTAGCATACCGCTTGTTGACATCTTTCCATGGCGTCATTTTCCCGGTGGTCTTATCCAGGTACTGCGCCTGCCTAAACTCGGGGGCCATCCAGGAATCGATCGCTCCCGAAGCCGTATTGATCATATGTCCGGGTTTACCAATCCATTTCAGCCCTCCTGTAAGGCCGCCTCCTGCAGGATACGCCTGGGTGGGCAGTTCGATGACCGCATGCGGTGTATCATAAGCCAGATACATAAAGAACGGGGTTCTTTTTTTTGCTTTCCCGTGCTCAATGATCCACTGTTTGGCACGCGCGGTCCAGAGATCACCGGTATAGCACTTATCCAGCCCGCTGGTAACATTCACGGTATCATCATAGACCTCTTTGGTCTTCCGGTACAGTCCTTCTTTGGGATAATGCTCATGTCCGTCGCTGTGCCGTATGTATCCGTAGTAATCATCAAAGCCTCTTTTCAGCGGGTGGCCCGGCCAGTCTTTTTTACCGGCTCCCTGCAATCCCCATTTCCCAATAGCCACCGTACGATATCCCGCCGCCTTCAGGGTGGATGCAATGGTATAATTGTCCTCCAGCGCCTTATCAAACTGGTTGTTGCGTACAACCGCATGCCCCTGTGTAACGCCCGTCAGTAGGGAAGATCTTGATGATACACATACCGGTGCGTTGGCGTATTGTTGTGTAAATACCGCACCGCCGGAAGCCATCCGGTCCAGTGAGGGGGTTACCATAAACGGTACGGCCGGGTCATTCAGGGCCTTCCGTGCGTTCTGATGAAAGACACCCACATCGCCGTATCCCAGGTCATCCACCAGGATAAAAATGATATTGGGCGCATGGCCTGCCGCCGTCCGCTGCCCGGCAGCGTGAACGGAAATTCCCAGAAAAAGGATCCATAATAATTTATTCATGAAACTTTCAAATTTACAACATTCTCAGACCCGTATTTATAAAAAGGGTTTAACGCCGAAGCAATAAAACGGCGCGTCACTTTTTTTTCTCCATTTTTGTACTGAGCAGTTCTTCTTCCGGCGACAGGGGGGCCGGCTCGTTATATACAAACTCGTTCATATAAATATCATACAGCACAATGATATAATTGATCAGCAGCGGCCCGAATATCAGCCCGATGAATCCAAAAAGCCCCAGCCCAACCAGCACGCCCAGTATCGTTATCACAGGGTGCACATTCGCCATCTTCTTTAACAACGTAACACGCGCCACATAATCAATATTACCTGTTGCAATAATACTGTATATTCCCAGTAAAACAGCGTTCATCACATCGCCGCTCGCATACATATACAATACAAGGGGCACCCAAACGATCATCGTGCCCACTACCGGGAAAAATGCACAAACGCCGGTTATAAAACCATACAGCCCCCAGTCCTTTACACCAAATAAAAAATAGCCCAGTGTGGCTACCAGCCCCTGTATAATGGATATAAAAGGGACCCCCAGCGCATTGGAGATCACCAGTTTCTTCGTTTCAACAGAAAGCAGATGGATGTTGTTGCGCTTTAACGGGATCACATTGCTCAGGTACCGTTCTATTTCACTGCCCCGTACCAGCATGTAGTACAGGATAAACAACATAATGGCAAGGTTAGAGATAATGTTTATAGTGCTGTTTAACAATTTGGGAATGGCGGCCGTGGCCCGTTTCACCATATCAGATAATGCGTTTTCCGATAAAAGCCGCAGACCGATCTTATTTTGAATGGTCGTGATCACGTGCTTTCCTGTTTCGATGATCGCCTCCGGGTTCTGAAGCGCTTTGTTGATCTTGGGGCTGATCAATGTTACCGCAACGGTAAAGGGGATCAGGAAAATAATGAGGTAAAAAAATATATACCCGATCGCTACCCATGCCTTGCTCCACTTTTTTTGAAAGACCATAGTAAAGTAAAGCCTGCGGCTGATAATATACAGGGTAACGGCCCCCAGCAACCCGGGCAAAAAGGGCACCAGCTCCTTCCCCGCCAGGAAGATCAATCCCAGGAGGATCAGCAATGTAAGCATCTGTTTTATCCTAACGTTGAAATCAGGCATAGGGTTCTGTTTACAGGAACAACTGTTCCTGCGATCATTTACATTGTTGTTAAAGGGCCGCGGTCTTCATATCTTAAACCCCGTTGTAAAGTCTATACAAAGATAACACGTACAACAAGAGCATCCGTTCCGCAACGGATAATATATACCGGCCAGTGCCTTTATTAAAAATTTATTTTTAGAACCGCCTGTACCGGCCGGTGATCGGACGCATAATCTTCATCCACTACCCGGTGCAAAAGCACCGAAAATGCGCTGCCGGGTTTGTAGGCGATAAAGTCGATGGCCTGCTTTTCCTTGCCTTCTGCGATTGTGAATGCACAGTTTTTGCAGGTGCGGGTAAAGGCCTGATCCAGCAGTTGGATGGTCGCGCTCTTTTCGGTCGCATTAAAGTCGCCTCCAATGATCACCGGCAACTTTTCATCTGCAAGGATCCTGTTCACTTCGGTCATCTGCAATTTGCTGTTGGTTTTTCCATGAAAATCCAGGTGTGTGGATGCAATCCTTATTTTTTTTCCGCCAGGCAGTGTCACGGTAGCCAACGACAATACCCGGGGCTCTCCACCGGTGGCCGGGTCGGTGGGCAGTTTATGCGTTTCCGCATCCGACAACGGATATTTCGAAAGGATCATGATGCCGTAATCGCCGCCATCGTGGTCGATGGACTTTGAAAAATGAAAAGAATGATAGCCGGTCTTTTCCGATAATAAGGCGGCCTGGTTGATCTTTCCGGAGCGGCCGGTGTTCACATCGATCTCCTGTAAGGCTACCACATCCGGGTGCTCCCGTTTAATCACATTCACCACCGCATCTACATCGATAACACCCGGTTTGGAAGGCGGGTTACAGTGATGCACGTTGTACGACATGAAAGTAAGGACATCCATGCCGGAATGGCTCTTTGCGGGCGTGCTTTTGCGGGCACAGGAGACCATGGCTAACACGATCAGGAATACGACTGCGCTGAATTTTCTCATAAACTTTTTAATCTTTTTTAATCGCCCTGTATTTCAATGGGGGCATCCCGATCACCTGTTTGAACCGCTTCGAAAAATAATAAGGATCGTCAAAACCCATGGTGATGGCCACATCTTTAATGGCCTTATCTGTAAAATCGAGCAGCTGGCAGGCCTGCTGGATCTTCATCTGCATGAAGTAATCCATCGGGGCATAACCGGTCTTTTGCTTGAACAGATTGGAAAAGCGCGACACCGAATAGTTGGAATGCCGACTCAGGTCCTTTAATGTAATGCTTTCCTGCAAACGCTCCTGCATGTATAAAATGGCGCTGTCCACTGCGTCCAGCTCCTTCTTTTCAACAATGGGATAATGCCTGCTGTTGTAGATAAAATAGGAAAAGAACTGCCGCAATCCCAGGTTGGCAAAATACAGGTTATCCGCGCTGTAACCCAACTCCAGTGCCGCATACATTTTATTAAAAAGCGCCGGGATCTCCCCGTTGTCCTTTACGCGGGTAGGTTTAAAACTGTCCTTTACCGCGTTCATCTCGTTAAAATACGGAAGGTTCATACCTCCAAAGTGGATCCAGTAAATGCTCCAGGGATCCCTCTCGATAGACCCGTATGCATGCGCTTCATTACAGGGCAGTATAAAGAACTCATTGGGGCCCACATCAAACCGCTCTCCCTTATACTCAAAAAAACCGTGGCCATCCACACAATAAAACAGCATATCACCGGGAAGCCCTTTTTTCCGCTTGGTAAAGTGCGCTTTTGCATTGGGATAGAACCCCAGGCTGGAAATATACAGGCTCGTCAGCAGCGGGTCCTTCAGGATCTTATCCCGCAGCACCGGGTAGGGGATCTCGATCCGCTTACGCCCGATGCCATACCAGATATTTTTAAAGGACCCTTGTTTATTTTCTGTTTGTTCCATACAGCTGCGACAAAAACCAGATCAATAATAATAAACTTTTGGCTTTCCGTCAAGTTTAGGGGCATATTTGTGATCACCGGCGGCAGCAATACCTTTGAGCGGGCGGCCTGCACCCTGTTTTCCCGTATGGCCGGCCACGGGGAAAACAGCGCTCCCGCATTCGCCGCAATCCTTTTGCAGGGCCGGCCCCTGCCCCTCCGCCGTTTCCCGGTAAATTCCGGTAATTTGTGAAAATCAAGCCATCTGCATGGCCCGAAAGACATTTCTCTTTAATTTTATAATTGTAAAAACAACAATTATATAGTATGCTCCGGTTCCTTATCTGTACTGTTTTTCTTTTTTTCTTCCCGCACAGGAGTGTCGCGCAGCCTGCTATAAAAGACTATAACATCACCTGGAACAGCCAGAGTAAAAACGCCTCGGGATCCATGCCCGTAGGCGGTGGTTCCATCGGCACCAACCTATGGGTGGAAAACAACGAGGTGCTGCTCTATTTTTCCCGCAGCGGCGCCTTTGATGAGAACAATACCCTGTTAAAAGGGGGGCGCCTCCGGATCCGGTTATATCCTGATCTTTTTGCAAACGGCTCTTTCCGGCAGGAACTGGACCTCCAAAAGGGAGTTGCCGTCATCCGGACAAAAAACAAAAACGGGGCCGCAGAGCTGCGGGTTTGGGTTTCCGTTTCCCAGCCGGTAATCCATATAGAGATCAACGGTTCCGTTCCGGTTACTGCCGAAGCCATCTATGAGAACTGGCGGTTTGCCGACCGGCCGCAGAAGGGCAAAGAAAACAATGCCAATTCCTGGAAATGGGCCGGCCATGTAAAAGTGATGACCAAAAAAGATTCCGTTCGCTTCGATGACAACCGCATCCTTTTTTTTCACCGCAATACGGACTCCACAGTATTTGATGCCGCTGTAACACAACAAAAGCTGGCCACCGTCAAACAACAGCTGTTCAATCCGCTCAGACGGCTTACATCCGGAGGCATTGTTGAAGGAGCAGGCTTTATCAAAGAAAGGACGGGTAACGGCGTTTATACGGCCACGCCTTTTAAGAGCTGGTACCTGAAAAGCCGCAAGGCCCAAAAGTACCATGAGCTGCGGGTTGTTTTACACAACAACCAAACCGGCAGCCTGAATACCTGGCTGAAGGAGCTGCAACACCTGGCTCTGAAAAGCCGGGCAGCAAAAGCAGACCGGGCGGCTACGGAGCAGTGGTGGCGGCAATTCTGGAACCGGAGCTATATCTGTATCCGTCCGGATAAAAAAACTCCTGCAGACACCGCCTGGCAGGTAGGGCGCAATTACCAGCTCTTCCGGTATCTCCTCGCGGCCAATGCCTACGGCGCTTACCCTACAAAATTCAATGGCGGCCTCTTCACAGTTGATCCCCTGTTTACCGACAGCAGTATCAACGGCACACCGGATCATCGCAACTGGGGTGGTGGCACTTTTACCGCTCAGAACCAGCGCCTGGTGTACTGGCCTATGCTCAAAAGCGGGGACGCGGATATGATGAAGCCGCAGTTTGATTTTTATAACCGGTTATTGCAAACGGCAACATTGCGCAGCAGCCTTTACTGGAATCATAAGGGTGCCAATTTTAACGAGCAGATCGAAAATTTCGGATTACCCAACCCTACCGAATATGGCTGGAAACGCCCCGGGGGATTTGACCCGGGCATGGAATACAATGCCTGGCTGGAATATGAATGGGACACGGTACTCGAATTTTGTATGATGATCCTCGAAACCCGCAACTATGAAGGAGCGAACATAGACCCCTATCTTCCGCTGATCAAGAGCTGTCTTATTTTCTTTGATGAGCACTACCGGTACCTGGCCCAAAAAAGAGGCAATAAAGTACTGGACCAGGACGGTCACCTGGTATTATACCCGGGGTCTGGCGCCGAAACGTTCAAAATGGCGTACAACGCCAGCTCTACCATTGCCGCTTTAAAAACGGTGATCCGGAAATTATTGTCGGCCCCGGTTTATTTAACCGCTGAAGAAAGAAATTATTTCGGGGAGTTCCTGAAACGGATCCCGCCGATCCCCTATATGCAGTATCACGGCAAAACCACCATCGCGCCGGCCCGGGTTTGGGCGCGGGTGAACAATACCGAATCGGCGATGCTTTATCCTGTTTTCCCCTGGGGTATTTTCGGCGTGGGCAGGCCCGGGTTGGATACGGCCATCAATACCTACCAGCTGGACAGTTTCGCCCTGAAGTTCAGAAGTCATGTGGGTTGGAAGCAGGACAATATTTTTGCCGCCCGGCTTGGATTAACGAAGGAGGCCAAACGGCTGACGATCTTAAAACTGCAGGACAGCGGCCGTCGCTTTCCTGCCTTCTGGGGGCCGGGCTATGATTGGGTACCCGATCATAACTGGGGCGGCTCCGGTATGATCGGCCTGCAGGAAATGCTGTTGCAGGCCGTTGATGACAAGCTCTACCTCTTTCCGGCCTGGCCAAAGGAATGGGATGTATCCTTTAAGCTGCACGCACCCGGACAAACAACGGTAGCTGGTATTTTAAAGAACGGCAAACTGACGGCGCTTAAAGTCGTTCCACAAAGCCGGGAGAAAGATATCGTGAATATGCTGCAATGATTTTTTGCCAGCAGCCTTTACATTGCCGCCGGTGTTTCAAGCAGGCCCGCTCCCTATCCCGCAACGGCACTCATTGCCCCGGCCGGTATTCTTCAAAACAATCGCTTCGGGATCTTTTTTAAAGCCGTTGGGCTGCGGGTCATTAACCGGCAAGGCAGGAAGCCGGCCGGGTTCATGTGGTGCCGGAAATCCGGGATCATTTTCAGCATCCAATGCGGCACCGGATTGCCAATAGATGCTGAAACACCTGTCTGACCGCTCGTCCCGGGAGTTCGGAACGACAATCTTCTATGAACAGATTTCAGGGTCAGCCCCGGCAGTGAAAATAATTCACATTGATGGGTGCGGATCGCACCCGCCAATGAGCATTCATGGATCGTTATAACGCCTCCACGCTTTTAAGATCAAGGGCAATTTTATAGCTTTTCCCTTTTTTAAATGCAAAAGGCAGCACCACACCATTGTAGCGCAGGGTGACTTTGCCATCCGCAACGGCCTTTATGGTAAGTGCTGTCAGCTGTTTGTTTTCCCATTTCAGATCCAGTATCAGTCCTCCGCGTGCATGAATGCCATTGATCCGGCCACCGGGCAATGCATCCGGCAAGGCCGGGAGAATATCGATAAAACCGGTATGGGACTGCAGCAGCATTTCGCCAATACCGGCGGCTCCGCCGAAATTGCCATCGATCTGGAACGGTGGATGCGCATCAAATAAATTGGGATAGCTGCCGGCGCCTCTCCCCGCCGGGCTCAGCAACATCTGGATCAGTTTGTAGGTATGATTGCCGTCTTTGAAGCGCGCCCACAGGTTGATCTTCCAGCCCAGGCTCCAGCCCGTGGCGGCATCGCCGCGATAGATCAGCGACTGGCGGGCGGCTTTCATCAGGTCCGGCGTTTTTTCCCAGTTGATCTCATTTCCGGGATAAACACCCCAAAGATGCGATACATGACGGTGCTTGTTGGTGGTATCATCCACATCCTGCATCCATTCCTGCAACTGGCCATAACGCCCGATCTTATTGGGTACGATCCGGGAATATTTATCTTCAAGCTCTTTCCTGAATGCAGCATCCCTGCCCAGGATCTTGGATGCTTCGATGGTATTTTGGAACAGGGCACGGATGATCTGGTGGTCCATCGTGGGGCCCGCTACCAGTCCGCCCTGTTCGGGCGAGTTGGAAGGGGTGCTGATGAGGTAACCGCTCACCGGGTCTTTGATCAGGAAGGTATTAAAGAACAACGCTGCGTCCTTCATAATGGGATAAGCAGTGTCTTTTAAAAAGCGTTCGTCTTTTGTAAACAGGTAATGTTCCCAAAGATGCTCGCAGAACCAGGCGCCCCCCGTAACCCAGATGCCGTGATTGGAGGCATTGATGGGTGCGGTGCCCCGCCAGAGATCAGTATTGTGGTGCAATACCCAGCCGGGAGCATTGTAATATTCTTTTGCCGTTTTGCGCCCGGACGCAGCCACTTCCTGCGTCATCTTAAAAAATGCGCTGTGCAGGGGCGACAGTCCCAGCAATTCTGCCGGCCAGTAGTTCATCTCCGCATTGATATTCGTTGTGTACTTGCTGCCCCAGGGTGGGGACAACAGGTCGTTCCAGATGCCCTGCAAATTCGCCGGATAGGTTCCCGGCCGCGAACTGCTGATAAGCAGGTATCGCCCGTACTGGAGGTACAGTGCTACAAACCCCGGATCCCCGGAACGGGAGAACTGCGCCAGCCGCTGGTCCGTGGACAACTGTGTGTTATCCGTCGGTATCGACTTGTTGTAAAAATCCAGGGAAAGCGTATGAAAATATTGCTGGTATTCTTTTATATGATCGTGCAGTACCGCGGCAAAAGCCTTTTGCCCTATTTTTTGCAATGCCGCTTTACAAAGCGCAGCAGGTTGCCCGGACACATCTTTATAGTTGCGGTAATTGGTCGCTGCCGTTATCCATACGGTTGCTTCATCGGCATTGCGTACCACAAGCCGGTTGTCTTTTACAGCAATATTTCCGTTCTTCGTTGTCACCCGCACATAGCTGTCTCCAAACAAGGCCCCGTCCTTTACCTGTACATGAAGCGCCACGGTATGGGGGTCCGTTTGTTTCAGAGTATAACTCCGGTGCGGACTGGAAAGTGCCGTTTCAAAGCTGATCGCCCCGGCTTTGTCGGCCGTAAGGTTTACCGCGATCACCTGATCGGGTACACTGGCAATATATGTGCGCTTAAACCTTGTGCCGCCGCTCTTATAAGAGGTGGTCAACTCCGCATCTTCCAGGTTCAGTGTGCGCCGGTATTCCGTAACTGATGACGCATCCACATCAAAATAAAAATGCACATCGCCAAAAGGCTGATAACGGGCCTGGTACTCTCCTACCGCGGGCACTTTGTCAGATTGGATCCAATACTTCCACTGACCGTTCAGTGATAATTTTTCTTCCGGTTTTCCGGCGGGATAAATACCAATGGGCCTACTGGTATCCTTATACCCAAGGATCCCGCCTTTTCCGGCAACATTCAGCACCAGGATGGCAATATTGTTTTTACCCGCCTTTAATGCGGTGGCCGGCACGTTGTATATGCGCGCCTCTCCGTTGTTCTGTGCGCCTACCTTAACGCCGTTTACAAAAGTGATATCCTGCTCAGCGATCTTGTTCAGATCCAGCTCCAACGACTTACCCTTCCAACCTGCGGGCAGCTCAAAGCCGGTGCGGAACCATACGGCACCATCCAGTTCTCCAATCCCTTCTTTTTCCCAGCCGTCATAGTTGGGCACATGAATCCGTTTCCAATCGCGGTCGTTATAGCTTGCCCCGGAGGGATTATTCTTTTGTTTCAGAATAGCCTTCATCTTTGTGGTCCAGGCGGCGCGGTCGCCTTCGGCTGATTTCAGTCCCAAAAATTCCCGGCCGGCCAGATCTTCGGCTTGTCTTTGTTTACCGGCAAACAATAAACCTCTTATCGAATCGAGGTATTTATACGCTCCCTTCCGGTTATAATCGCGCGGTCCTCCGGACCACAGTGTTTCTTCATTGAACTGGATCCGGTCATCGGCCACGCCTCCGAAAACCATGGCTCCCAAACGACCATTCCCGATGGGCAATGCTTCTACCCATTCGGCCGCGGGCCGGTCGTACCAAAGTTTCAGATCCTGTGACCGGGTTACTGATATTCCCAAAAAGAGCGCCGTCAACAATAAAATACCCTTATACTTCTTCATTTGCTTATATTAAATAAATAATGATCCGGTAAAAGCCGATCTGTAGCGTCGCGTAAAATTTTCACCCGCTGGTCTCTGAGGCAATCCGCGCTATCTGCGGAAAATACTAATCCATCTTTACCGCCTCTTTTTTCACTTCACTACCCAGCCTGATCTGCTCATTGGTTACCACGTTATCCTCAAACAGAAGATGCTCCGTTTCCGCTCCCGTGATCTCGGCAAATTGCTGTGCCCTGTCAAACGGCCAGCAATCCTGGATGCGTGCGCCTTTCACATCATTTAACCGCAGCAGCGGAACGTCCGCCGGAAGCCGGGCCGCCTCAAAATTAAGGATCGTGAGCCGTTCTGTGGCATCTGCTTTTAATGCCGGCCCGGTTTGCGTATTCACCCGCACATTACTGAATGAAATATCCGCAGCATTTTTCAGGGTAATGCCCCGCTCGGCCTCAAAGACCACATCATTCAGACTGATCTCTGACACCGGCATTTCCTTTAGTCCGTTCACATACATTGCTTCTTTGGTATAAGCAGTGATATTGCTCAACCGGATGTTCCGGAAACGGGGCGTCCGCTCAGACACCGGTTCTTCCGGAGCCTTTGCATACTCCATATCCAGCACAATGGCCTGCTGCCCTATATTCTTCATCACAATATTGCTTACCCGTATATCTTCCACCACGCCGCCCCTGCCACGGGTCGTTTTAATGCGGATGCCACGGTCGGTACCATCAAAAATACAGTTACTGATCGCGATCTTTTTAACGCCGCCGCTCATCTCGCTGCCGATCACCACCCCCCCATGCCCGCTGAGCATGGTACAATTCGTGATCGTATAATTCTCGGCCGGCCGGGCTTTTGCACGCCCGGGGGCATCTTTTCCCGATTTAATAGTAATGCAGTCATCACCCACGCTGATATGGCAATCGCTGATGTGCACATTGCGGCAGCTTTCGGGATTGATACCGTCGGTATTGGGTGCATTCCGGCCGGGGTTGATGATGGTAACAGCGTGCACCGTTACATTATCGCAAAACTGCGGGTTGATGGTCCAGAACGGTGAATTGCGTATCGTGATCCCCTGGATCAGGATATTCTTACTATGCATGAACTGGATAAAGGGTGGTCGCAAAAATCCGCGTTTCATTTGCTTCGGATCATCCGGCAAAAGAATATTCTTGTTCAACCGGTCAAACTCCAGCTGCCATTTGGAACGCGGTTGCCCTTCTTTATATCCTTCAACAAAATCCCACCATTTCTTACCATGACCATAAAGGGTGCCTCTCCCGGTTATGGCAATATTCTCCACCCCGTTGGCATAAAACAACGGGGAAAAACTGGTCACATCCACCCCTTCGTACCGGCTTTCCACCATGGGCAGGTAATCATCGAAGTCATCACTGAAATGCAGTTCGGCGCCGGCATCGATCAGCAGGGTGATGTTGCTTTTTAAATGAATGGGACCGGTAAGGTATTTTCCTGCAGGAAAGTACACCGTTCCCCCTCCGGCCGCAGATGCCGCCTTAATGGCTTTTGCGATCGCTGCCGTTGCTTTGGCGCTGCTGTCCTTTTTGGCGCCGAAGCGGGTTATGTCAAAATAGGACTGCGCCGATATCCAGCTTCCGGCAACAGCCAGGCAGCACAGTAAAAAAGCTTTTTTCATATAGAATTTAATATTGTTCATGGTCTTTATTTTATCATCCGGCCCGTGCGGACACCAGCCGGAGGTATCATTTTACTCAAACAGCCAGTCCACCTGCTTTCTATTGCCACTTTCATACAAGCCTGCATCGTAAACTTTTATGGGTTGACTGCCTTCTATAAATCCCAATACGATGGCTACTCCTTTGCCGAGCTTAAGCGTATTGATGCCCGGCTTAAATTCGTACATATGCACATTTAATTGCGGCATACCGGGTATCACCAGCGCATTGGCGATCTTGGTTTCTGCCTGGCCATAATCGTTGGCCAGCGCATTCGTTTCCAGTTCGGGCGCCTTCAGGTAAAGCGTATCTTTCGAAAAGGCCGCCTTCTGCGGTTGGAAAAAGCCTACCAGCACTTTTACGGGGCGGGTATTGCTGAACGTATAGAATGTTCCATTTTGCAGCTGTGCTTTATAAGAAAGCTTCAGCCCCTTCAACCCCTTCAGTTCGGGCGCGTAGGACCTGATGGCCCAGGCGGTATCCGAAAAAGGTTGCACCAGGCTGTCGATCACAAATGCCGCTACCGGCTTGTCCTTGTTCATTATTTTGGCAGCCGTGTAGGCCTTTACCTGCACGGCATTTTCCTGCGGGTTCTTTTTTAAGGAATCCAGCCTGTGTTGAAACACTTTCAGCTCCTGCTCAAACGGGACCAGCACTTCCTCCCATGTTTTAAAAGTGCCGTCCACCCCACGGATGGGGATCTTCCGCTGTTTGGTTTGCATACTGTTGGCATAGAGATAAGTACCCTTCGTAAGGTCCACCAGCTTCCGGTACCAGTTCATACTCTCCTTTAATAAAGGCAATGCTTTTTCAAGGTCGTTTATATCGTCCGAATATTTATACCGCAACACCCATAGGGCCGCTTCAGCTTTTGCCGCATAATGATAGGCAAGGGCCCGGTAGCAGGCCGCATCGTTTTCAATGCGCGCAAACTCGTCCTTGTTTTTTGTCACCCGCCCGATCGTCTTCAAAGCCGCTACTGCAGCATCGCCATGCGCCCGCACTTCATGTGCCACCTGTACCGGTGTTTCTCCATGATGGGCAATGCCCTTCCATTCCTTATCGGCATAATCGATCAGCATTTCGCCTTCCGGACTCTCCCCTTCATACAACAGGGTAAACAGGCCATATCGGTAGGGATTGATCAGCTGCGTCATCAGCATCCCCAAGGTCAGCGTTTGGCGGTTGCCATCTGTAATGCCAAAGCGTCGCAACAGCTTGGGAGCGATCTGGCCCATTGCTTCGTAAGCCTGCAAAATGGCGGCACCTTCTTCTTTGCCAACTCCGAACTGGTCGCCCATCAACCTGCTCCAGTAACGGATCTCCTCCCTGCGGCTGCGTTTCGATTGCCACGCATACCGGCCCCAGGCCTTATACCAGATCCAGTCGCGCTCTATCTGCAACAGGCGCTTTCCTCCATTGATACGGTCGGCGCTATAGGGCCAGTCCCAATACGATGATTCCGGGTACAGATGCAATCCGTGGGCACCCAGCACTTCATTCATTCCCGCTACACTTTGCTGAATAAAATCCGGCGATCCGTAACGGAATGGCTCCAGGTTGGCCAGGATATGTACATTGGCAATGTGCACACTCCCCAGCCGGCTCAATGTCTGGTGGAGCCTTGCCCATTCACCTCTTGGTCTGGGCATCGTCAATGCTTCACCATTGAACTTTGCTTCGGTATATAAATTCTTATACAGGGGTAGCGCTGCTTTCATTACAGAAGGGGCGTCGGTATCATGCGCACGCAATACGATCGGCGGTTCTTCTTTGATGCCCAGCGCCTTCATACCATCCCGTACACCGGGAATGATGGTTTTTGTAAACCACTCGATATCGTCATTGCCCACTCCTTCCATCGCTTCACCCAGGCAAACCATCAGCCCTACATTGGGATACTTTTCTACAAAGGCCGCGATCGACTTACGGGTATAATCCGCAATCAGGGGAATGATCGGCCGCTCGCGTTCCTGTGTTTTCAGGTGGTTCTTTTCTGCAAAAGGCTTTGATACAATAATATTGTAAAACATCTGTATCACCCAGATGCCACGCTTATCTGCTTCCGTGGTCAGGAAGCGGTACATTTCTTCGTTTTTTTTAAAAGTAGCTTCATCCACCTCCACTGCATAAGGATAATCCTTCAGCCTTACCAGCGATGCAAAGGGATGCCCGTTCCAGAGGTATAATGAATTCATCCGGTTGTGCACCATCGAATCCAGCACCTGCATCCATAATTTTTTGTCATACAGCCAGGGGAAGGTCTGGGGCGTATAGGGATATTCATACACATTGTGCCCGGGCAGGTAATAGGGCTTCTGAATACCGATGCATTCCCCGCGCAGCACCATTTCAGGAGCATCGGAGAATGACAGCGTTCCCGGAAGGGTACCGTTCGTTTTAATACGGTCCGCCAACTCCAGACATCCATACAGGGTTCCGGTGGCATCAGCTCCTGTTATCAGTACCTGGTTGTCCTTTGCTTCAATGGAAAAGCTTTCCTTTTTGCCTTTGCCGGAAGTAGACAGGCGGATCCAGGTGCCGCTTACCGGTTCTGCGGATGCAGTAAGCCTTGTTTCATAGCCTGCCGCTATAAGCCCGCTTTTCAATTGCGCTGCGCCATACTTCACCCGTTCCGTCGCATTTGACGAAATCCCGATGGTGACTTTTTCCTTTGCGGCCAGGGCAGATAACGGCACGGTGGCCACCAGCAAAATAATCGTTAATACCCCTCTCATCCGTTTATGCATTCTGTACTTCATCGCTTATATGATTTCCCCGGGTTTTTGGTCAGTTCCATCACCACCGCCTGTGTCCGGTTTATGAGGACTGCCCCGGGGCAGATGGCTCATCCGCAGCTGCTGCAGGGTTTCGGCTGGCAAAGACCCGCCGGACAGGTGCACAGGAGCCCGTACAATAAGATTGACTGCGGGTTTATTATACAGAGGACAATAAAACCCCTCCCCGTTCGCTGCTGATGTAAGCAGCTTCCACGCATCTCATCGTATCGAAAGCATCATCAATATTGTTTTCAGGCATTTCGATGAGCCCTTTCTTTGCCCGGATCATCTGCTCCATGGTACCAATGAAGGCATGGGGAAACCAGGAGCCGTCTATTTTCTTTGACCGCCATTCGGGGACTTCCCCCGGAACGGCTGTTATATATTCAAATGTATCGGGAATGCCATGCGGGTAATTGATCAGCACACCCAGGCTCATTTTAACAGCGCCCCCGGTACCCTCTATTTTTATATAGGATTCCTGGTGCTGATACCCAAAATCATGATGGTGATTGGTATGGATAGTGGCCCTGATGAAGTTGCCGTAATCCATAATGATGGTACTTTTAACAGAAGCCAGTTGTAAAGAATCGGGGTGCTTGTATGTTTTGGCATATACACCAGCCGGATTTCCAAGAAAGGACCGTATCAGATCTATATAATGAACGCTATGGTAATTGATCTCCATGCGCGGCTTTTCAAACAGGAACGACCAGAGGTTCCAGGGTGTATACACATTCACATAAATCTCTATATCGGTAAGCGTACCGATCTGTCCCGCGCTGATCATTTTTTTTGCTTCGAGGACAAAGGGTGCAAAACGAAGCTGGAAGTTGACACCTGCCAGCATTTTTTTTGCGTGTGCCGTTTCCCGTATGGCCCTCGCTTCTTCAATGCTTTCGCCCAGGGGTTTTTGGATCAGCACGGCCGCGCCATCGGGCAGCTGCCGCAATACCCCCACCGTTTCCGAGGCGGGCAGCGCATAATCATAGATCACCTGTTCATCCTGATCTGCTACCATTGCTTCCAGCGAATCGTATACCCGCGGGATGGAAAATTTTGCAGCAAGCGCCTCCGCCTTTTGTTTGTTGCGGTTTACAATGCCTTTTACATGAAAACCCGCCATCCGGTACGCCGGCAGGTGCGCATCATTTACAATACCCCCCGCTCCAATTATACATATACCAATCGCCTGGTCATTCATATCAGGATCCTCCTTTATAATTACCATAGGTTAACAGTATTACGGAAAGCAGCAAGACCAGCAGCGCCCCTGCCAACACCCGCCTGGTGCGTGCTTTTGTAAACTTCCATTCCTTCAGTACCATTCCGACTATCGCGCTGAACAGCACCAGCAGGATCATGTGTATGGCCCAGCTGGAAAACTCGTACCTGCCCAGGTTTACATGCCCGAGCCCATAGAAAAAAAACTGTCCGTACCAAAAAAAACCGGTAAGTGTGGCCATCAAATAATTGGTGGTTAGTGCTCCCGGCACCGCTGCACGTCTGTATTCCCCGAATGTGCGGTTTTTCCGATGCAGGTACAATGAGTAAACCAGTGTGGTTAGAAAAGCACCTGAATTGGAGAAAATATATACCGCATTCACCTGGAAATTTCCTGCTCCATGCGCGGCAGCAAGATCCGAAACGGGCTTCCCCGCATTGATGGCAAAACCATAAAAAGCGGAGAGGATACCGGCCAATATACACAAGGGCAGCCCTTTCTTAAAAGAATAGCCCTGCGTGGCCGCGCTGTTTTCTTTTTCTTTCATCCGGCCGGCAACCCCGCAAAAAGCAATTCCCACCGCACCCAGAAAAACCCCGGTAAGGATCCAGTTTCCCCCGGTGCCTTTTATCACCGTGCTGATGGAACCGTCCATTACCGGCGGGACCAATGTGCCCAGCACACAGGACAACCCGACGGAGACCGCGTAGGTCAGTGAAAAGCCAATGTAACGAATGGCCATGCCAAATGCTGTTCCGCCAACGCCATAGGCCATACCCAGCAGGAAGGACCGGATCATGGCTGTCCGCGGCGCTTCCTGTAAAACCACATCCAGGGACGGCACTGTGATCAGGGCTACCACCACCGGCAGGATCAGCCAGCAAACGGCCGCCTGTGCCAGCCAATATGTTTGCCAGGACCAGCCCCGTACTTTTTTTTCGGGTGTATAGCACAGTGCCGCAGATGAAGCACCTACCCCGTGGAAAAATATGCCGTTGAATAATTGCATTTTTAAGACTGATCCAGCTTCAGGTTGTAAAATCGGATCGCATTGCCGGCGTACACGTTCTCCAGTGCTTCAGCCGCCAGCAATGACGACCATACTTTTTTATAAACATCCCAGGTGTACACATAATCCCCTGCCAGTAAGGATACCGGCCAGTCACCACCGCAAAAACAACGATCGGCGCCGAAATGTTCCAGGACAAATTCAATATAAGGTTTCAGCCGATCCACAGTAAACTTTTCAGTGCCCGCTACCGTTCCCAGCCCGGATATTTTCGCATATATATTTTTATTCTTTGCAGCCTCCTGCATCAATGTGCCCCATTGTCCATAACGTGTGCCGCTGCTAATGGGAGGGGCATTCAGATGGTCAAAAACCATACGTAGTTCAGGAACCTGTTCCGCCACTTTTAAAATAGTTTCAATATGTTCCGGCAGCACCCCCACCACATCATACGGAATATTACGAGCCGCCAGTACTTTCAGGCTTGCGATCACTGCGGGCTGCAATAACCATTGCGGATCGTTTTCATCATGAATGAGGTGGCGTACGCCTGCAAAGTATTCGTCCTTCAACAGCCGCTGTTCCAGCAGGGCTACCGTACGTTCCGTATCGGCCAGCGGCAACCAGCTCACCACACCTTTGATCCAGTCTGTGCTCCGGGCTACATCCAGCATATGGAAGGAATCCTCCATCTGCACATCTGCCTGTACAAAGATACCAGCACTAATGCCAGCCGCTTTTCTTGCTGCATCCAGCTCGCCGATCGCATATGTACGTTTCAATAGTTCCGGCGCGCCGGACAACCAGCCGTAGGATGATTTTGTCGTATCCCAGATATGTATATGTGTGTCGATGATCATAATTACCAATATATCACCCCTATGGGGCTATCAATAGTACATCCCTGCGGGATAATTTTTAGTCATTCTAACCTCAAATATGAAACTTTAAACAAACAATTGCCTAAGATACTACAGCGCCCTCTTTTTGCAATTGATTTAATCCAAATTCTTTATCAATGGCATTTGTATGTTCACCCAGCAGCGGGGCACCCGTTGTACTGGTGAGCAGCTGCCCGTCGATCTTAAAGGGGCAGCGCGTGGTCGTAATGACCGTGCCGTTGCTGTTCTTTACCGTCATTTCCATCTCCAGCTCCTTATAGGCCGGATGGTTCCTCAACCCGGTATAGTCCAGCACTTCCGAGCACCAGATGTCGGCCGGCTCCAGTACCGCCAGCCATTCCTTTGTAGACCGCTGCTGCAAATGCGCTGCCAGTACCTGCTTGATCGCATCGCGCCGGGTAAACCATTCATCCCTGTTGGTATAGGCCAGCAGTGCATAGCAATCCGTCAGCTGCCCCAGTACTACAATGTCCGTCATGGCCAGGGCCAGCCAGGAATCGGCTGTTTTATAAATACCATAGGGAGCGCCCACATAAGGATGACCACCGTTCACGGTACTGCGCTGCGGCAGGTCATGACCATCATTGTAATAGCAGGTCAACAATTCAAACTGAAAATCAAGTGCACTTTCCAGCATGCTTACCTGTACTTCGCCCCCCGTTCCTGAAACCATTTTCTGATACAGCAGGGATAAGATCCCCTGTGCAAGATGCGCCCCGGATAAGATGTCCACAATGGAAACACCCAGGGGGGTGGGGTTTTCGTGAGCGGTATTGTTCAGCAATGCTATACCGGTTGCCGACTGCAATAACAGGTCCTGCCCCGGCAGATCTTTCCAGGGGCCTTCTGCACCAAAACCGCTGATACTGGCATACACCACAGACGGATTAAGCTGTTTCACCGTTTGGTAATCCAATCCCAGCCGCTCTATTACACCCGGGCGGAAGTTATGAATCACCACATCCGCACGCTTCAGCAGTTTCTTTATTTTAATCAGATCTGCTGCATTTTTCAGATCAGCTGTATAACTTTCTTTACTCCGGTTGATCGCCTGAAAGATCGAGGACGCCCCATCGATGACCACATCCGACACATACAGTTCCCGGCAGATATCACCGGTAACGGGGCGCTCGACCTTGATCACCCGCGCGCCCAGATCGGCAAGCGTTAAGGATGCCGATGGCCCCGAAAGGAACTGGCTGAAGTCAACCACCAAAATATCGTTTAGAAAGTTCATCTATCCCTCCATTAAATGTTTAATGATCGCTTCCCTGTCGGCTCCCAGCGCAGGCGCCGCTTTTGCCGAAACCAATTTTTCCCCGTTCAGCGTAATCGGACATCTCGTGGTGCGGATCGTTTTACCACCTACCTGTAGCTCCTGCTCCATTTTTAATACCTGGTATCCCTCGGTTTGATCAAGATCCTTCCAGCTATAAACAGCAGCCGCCCACAACCCGTTCCTACGCAGCCGGTCCAGCCAGTGCCGGGTTGTATTGGTTTTTAATTTCTTTGCGATCAGTGTCTTTATTTCATCCCGTTTCTGAAAAACATCCTGCTGGTCAAACGCGTTCAGCTCTTCCCAATCCAATGCCGCCGCCAGGTCCCTGAGTTCCATCATTGCCAGCGAAAGAAAATGATCCGCCGTTTTATAAATTCCATAAGGGGCACCCAATAGGGGGTTGCCGTTATTGACCTTGCTGCGGTGAATGCTGTTCCTGCTGTGAAAGAAGGTGGTAAACAATTCAAACTGCATCCCGATGGCGGACTCGATCAGGCTGAGCTCAATATACGCCCCCTTTCCTTCACGCTGTCTGCGGATCAATGCGCCCAGTATGGCCTGCACCAGGTGAATACCGCTAATAGAATCTACTGCCGACAGGCCAAACGGAACCGGTGCCCCGCCGCCATTTCCCGTGGTATAGGCGAGCCCCGACAACGACTGCACCAGCAGGTCCTGCCCCGGCTTTTTCGCCCAGGGGCCCCTGCGGCCAAAACCACTGATCTCCGCATAAATGATCTTTTCATTAACCGCCTTTACATCCTTGTAAGCCAGGCCTATTTTTTCCATTACACCCGGCCGGAAATTATGGGTGATTACATCCGCTTTCCGGATCAGCTTTTTGACCAGTTCCAGATCTTCCTTATTTTTCAGATCCGCCGTAAAGCTTTCTTTATTGCGGTTGATGGCGTGGAAATTAAGCGCATCCCCGTCCACCCACAAGTTCTTTACGGCCAGTCTCCGGCAGGGATCACCGCCCTGCGGCCGTTCAATTTTTATAACGCGTGCACCAAGATCTGCCAGTCGCAGCCCCCCTGAAGGGCCGGACAAATACTGGCTGAACTCCAACACAATTAATCCGTTTAGTGGTAGCTGGTTCATAGGATCGCTTCCAATTTTAAGCTTTCCGCATAAAGCGTATTTAATTTAGTAAGTACTGTTTGCGGTGACTGGGTATTGCCCTTTAAATATTCCTGGATATAAAATCCCCCGGCATCCTGGAAGTGCAGGTACCCGTGATAACGCGGACGTATATAAGCGCGCTCAAGGGTTGCCCGGGTGTTTTTAAAAAATCCGTTACATACCCGGTTGTTCACTTCATCATCATAACCAAAATCATATCCCGGTTGCCCGCCGGTCAGGATATACTCCGTTCCCTGCCATTCCGGAGAACAAACAAATTGCACAAAATCCACGGCAATGGCGGGCTGGCGGCTGTGTGCCGAAACGGCAATACCGGTGCCGCCCAATGTGGTCTGAAGGGGCTGTCGGTTGAATGTAACAACATTTGTGTATACCAGTGTTTGCCTGCTATAATGTTTTCTTGAATAATTGGAATATCCGTAGGCAAAGGGGCAATACCCGTAGTCGTCGGTATTGCTCATGGCTTCTGCAACGGCTATGGGGTTCATCGAAAAAAAGCGACGGTCCAGCAGGCTATAGAACGCTTTCATCGTATTCAATGCAGCAATACCCGCTTTTGTATCAATCACCTCTCCGTTTTCGAACAGACTGCCGCCATGCGCCCGGCCAAAGGTATAAAAATTCATCAGCAGGTCGATGGGGATGGCTGGTGCCGCAGCTTTTCCTTTTTCTGCAATGGCCATTACATCCTCCCAGGTTTGCGGCACCTGGTGTTGCTGCAAGAGATCCGGTCGCATGCTGGCCACGGGCGTTGCCGCATCAATGGCCAGCGCCCACTGACCGCCATCGTAAGCATAGCTGTTGTGCGAAGCGCCCACTGAATGCAACTGCAGCTCCTTTAGGAAAACTTCGGGAAGGTATTCGTTCAACGGCAGCACGCAATTGGTTACCGAAGCGCTGCCCGCCCAGGGATGATCGATGATCAGCAGGTCATAAGTTTCTGTCAGCTTCTCAATGGAATAATCTGCAAAAGCCTGCAGGCTGCGTTTTTCCCACAGTACCTGTACATTCGGGTGCAGCTCGCTGAAACGCTGAGCTGCTGCCTGAAGGGGTACCATACCCCTACTGTGATCCCAGGCGATGCCTTTTAATACCACCTTATCCATGCTGCTCCTTTTTTTCCACCAGCAATAAATGCTCGCAAACCATCACCAGCTGTCCTTCCTGGTTATGCACTTCCAGCAGCTCCGACACAATACCGTACCCCGGCTTTTTGTGCGCTTTTTTTTCTTTAATGGTGAGGGTTGTTTTTATCGTATCATGGATAAATACCGGGGCTATGAACCGTAGCCGCTCATAGCCATAAGTCATGGCCACTTCATTGATCACCCCGGCGGTTGATCCTACGGCTATGCTAAAGATAAGGGTACCATGTGCGATCCGCTGTTTAAAGGGCTGTGTTTTGCACCATTCTGCATCCATGTGGTGCGGATAAAAATCCCCGGTCTGTCCGGCATGCAATACAATATCCGCCTCGGTAATGGTCCTCCCGGTAGTTGTTCGCTTTTCTCCCGGCACAAAATCTTCAAAATATATCTTTACAGCCATATGACAGCGTTTAAAATGGCTACCGGGCGCAATACTACCTTTTGCCAACAGATCGAAAATAGATCGAATCGCTTTGCCGGGAAATGTTAGGATTCACTAAGCTAATGGAAGATTTTACTATGAGCGGTAACAGGTCAACAGGCTCATACTTTCATATCCGAACAAAAGGATCTTTTATCCTCTTACGGCATATTTTAGCGACCTTTATAAAGCAGCAATCCTAAAGAAAAAAAACAATACCATGGCTAAGAAAGAACTGCAACTCCTGATAGCTGAACAAAAGATCTTAAACCCGATCTACGTTGTCCGGGGGCAAAAAATAATGCAGGACCAGGACCTGGCAGAAATGTACAGAGTAGAAGCCCGGCGCCTGAATGAACAGGTAAAACGCTATCTTAACCGTTTTCCAAAAGACTTTATGTTTACGCTCAGACAAAAAGAGTTCCACAGCCTGATGTCGCAAATTGCGACCTCAAGTTCATCCGGTGTCCCTTACAGAGCAGTGCGTAGCTGAAAAAGAAGAACCGCAATCTTAACGCACTCTGCAACAGATAGATCAAAAAGATCCGGCTTCCTGATTAGAAGCCGGATATGCGTATAGTTCTGTAATATTCTTATTGATCGTCATTATTATTGATCGTCGCGACTCATGGAATAAGGCACGTCCTTATCAGCCGTACCACGGGTTTTATTGGGTTGCGCGCCCATAGCAAAGTTGATCACGGCACCCTTCTGTAACGCACTGAAACTGAACCAGTTTTTACTATACACCTGCCCGTTAAACGTAGCCGATTGTACATACCGGTTGCGGTCGCTGTTGGCCGGGGCGTTGATGATGATCTTTTTGCCGTTCTCCAGGTGCACTATTGCTTTTTTAAACAGCGGTGCACCCACCACATACTGGTCCACACCCGGTGTTACCGGGTAAAAGCCCAATGCTGAAAATACATACCAGGCGCTGGTTTGTCCGTTGTCCTCATCGCCGCAGTAACCATCCGGTGTAGATTTATACATACGATTCATGGTTTCCCGTACCCAATATTGCGCCTTCCAGGGCGCGCCGGCATAGTTATACAGATAGATCATATGCTGTATCGGCTGGTTGCCATGTGCATACTGGCCCATATGGGCGATCTGCATTTCGCGGATCTCATGGATGACGCCGCCATAATAACTGTCGTCAAAAACCGGAGGCAAACTGAATACATTATCCAGCTGTTTTACAAAATTGGACTTACCACCCATCAGGTCGATCAGCCCCTGTATATCGTGAAACACGCTCCAGGAGTAATGCCAGCTATTCCCTTCCGTAAACGCGTCGCCCCATTTATAAGGATTAAAAGGGCTTTGAAATTTGCCATCCTTATTCTTGCCACGCATCAGGTTGTGTTCCGGATCAAAAAGGTTTTTATAGTTCCGGGAGCGTTTTTTATACAGCTCCAGTTCCGCCTTAGGCCGGCCCAGGGCCCTGCCCAACTGGTAGATGGTAAAATCATCGTAGGCATATTCCAGCGTACGTGCCGCATTTTCATTGATCTTTACATCATAGGGCACATAGCCCAGCTCGTTGTAATACTCCACGCCTCTCCGGCCCGTGGCCCGTGGCCCCTCATTGTTGGCACCGTGCAGCAACGCCTCGTACAGGGTGTTGATATCATATCCCCTCAATCCTTTTAAATAGGCATCAGATACCACCGATGCGGAATTATTGCCCACCATTACATCGGAATACCCCGGGCTGCTCCATTCCGGCAGCCATCCGCCTTCTTTGTAATCATTTACCAGACCCGCCTGCATTTCTTTATTGATCGACGGATACAGGAAATTGAGGAACGGATACAATGCCCGGAAAGTGTCCCAGAAGCCGGTACCCGAAAAGCGGTAGCCGGGGAGGATCTTGCCGTTGTGCGGACTGTAATGTACTACCTGGTTCGAAGCATCCAGCTCATACATCTTATGCGGAAAGAACAGCGTCCGGTACATGGCCGAATAAAAGGTCCGGAGCTGGTCGGTGGAAGCGCCTTCGATCTCGATCCTTCCCAGGCGCTCATTCCACAATCTTTTTGCTTTGACCATGGTTTGTTCAAAACCGTCTGCTGCCAGCTCCCGCTGCAGGTTCAGCTCCGCCTGATCAAAGCTGATAAAAGAAGTACCGATCTTCATGTGCACCTTTTCGCCCTTTGTGGTTCTAAACCCAACGATCGCCCCGCTGTGATCGGCCGTTATTTCCAGTGCCGATTCATTGAGCTTATTACCCTCCCAGGTATGGGCATTGGCAAAAGGCTTATCAAAATAGATCACAAAATAATTTTTAAACCCCGGCAGGGGCCCGCGCGCATGTTTGGTAGAGTACCCGATGATCTTTTTTTCTGAGGGGATGATCTTAATATAAGATCCCTTGTCAAAGGCATCGATCACGATAAAAGAGCTATCGGTCTTTGGAAAGGTGAACCGGAATTGGGCGGCCCGTTCTGTGGGCGTCAACTCGGTTGTAACATCATGGTCTGCCAGGTACACACTGTAATAATAGGGTTTGGCAACTTCTGCCTTATGCGAGAACCAGCTGGCGCGGGCATCCTGCTCAAATTCCATTTTTCCGGTAACCGGCATGATGGAGATCTGGCCATAATCATTCATCCATGGAGAGGGCTGGTGGGTTTGTTTAAACCCGCGGATCTTATCAGCGTCGTAAGTGTACATCCAGCCATCGCCCATTTTACCCGTTTGTGCGCTCCACAGGTTCATACCCCAGGGCACACCCACCGCAGGATACGTATTCCCATTGGAAAGACTGGGTTTGGACTGGGTGCCCATAAGTGGGTTCACCAGCTCAGCAGGATCATTCTTTTGAGCCTGCAGCAGGAGCGAAAATCCCCCGGTCAGGATCAAAAGGGTGTAGCGTGCAATCTTCTTCATGCGCAATAATACTATTTTTGAATAACAAAATCGTTTTTGCAACCTTTTACAAAAATACGGCTTTGGATGAATCAGCGTGTTTCAATTTACAGTTAAAAAAAAATATCATCAGGCCCCTATCCGGTGTGGCTGTTGATTACGTTCCGTTAACCTGTCGCTTCAGGGCCTCTTTGCTGGGAAATACGGCTTTATATTCTTTTGCAAAGATGCTTCTGTTATTTTCAGGCAGGGTAAATTCCACTACTGTTTTATTCTCCTCTTTACACAGGATAACACCGATGGTCGGTTTTTCGACCCGGGTCTTTATCTTCCGGTCATAAAAGTTCACATACATTTGCATTTGACCAATGTCCTGATGCGTGAGTTTTCCAATCTTCAGATCAAAAAGGACGAAACATTTTAATAAGCGGTTGTAGAAAACAAGATCCACATAGAAACTGTCACCTTCAAATGTAAAACGGCGTTGCCGTCCTTCGAATAAAAAACCTTTTCCCAGTTCGAGCATAAAATGCTCCAGTTTATTGATGATAGCAGCTTCCAGTTCACTTTCAGTATAGCTTTCATTCTCGTTCAGATTCAGGAATTCCAGTACATAGTGACTTTTTAATGCATCGATAGGCTGTTCAATGATCTGTCCTTTTTTCGCCAGTTTTTTCACCGTTCTTTTATCCAGGCTCAGCACCAGGCGCTCATAAAGGGAGGCGTTGTATTGCCGGATCAGTTCTCTTACGCTCCAATTATTCTGAACGGCTTCTATCTCATAAAAATCGCGCTCCTTTTCATCATCTATTTTCAGCAATTGAAGATAGTGGGTCCAACTCAGTGAAAACGGCACGTGGGGCAGGTTCTTTACCGACCGGACCGATGATCGCTTTGCAATTGATACCGTTTTAGTGGATTTTGAAGATTGTCCAATCAGTGATTGGACAATTCGTTTTTCGTAGGTAGAATAAAACTGACGCATGTATTCCAGGTTCGATTTTGAATACCCCTTCCCAAACTCCTTCGTTAGTTCAGCACTTAACTGGCGGATCGTTTGATCTGCGTATCCCGCCCTGGGATTGCCCTTGAGTTCATATTCGACAATATTCCTTCCAATCTCAAAATAAGTAATGAGCATTGCGGTATTAACGTTACGAACAACATGCTGCTGAGCGTGCAGGATCAGTGTCCGGACAGATTGAAACAGTTGCCTGGTTGTTTTTGACATGGTGTTATCATTTAGCTGCCCTTAAAGTTAACAAATAATCTTTTATGCAGCCAGCGACTGTTGGCCCGATTTTAATATGGGTATTCCGTGCCCGGTGCCATTTCCGTGCGCATGCTGTAGACACAACCTATATATTAGTTCCTGCCTGCACTGCAGCACAAGGGAGTGACACAACGCTGCTGATAGCAGCACTGCGGCCGGCGCTCAAAAAACACCACCATCTTTATTGCCCGGGCATACAAAGTTTCAATCCGCAACTAACAATTGTTAGCTTATATGAAAAATTTTCCCTTACTTCGTATAACTTTAGAGGAACAAAAAAATAGCGTCGTGTACCGGATCCAATCAATGGTAGATATCTGTTCTGCCGCATTTAATGAAAATCAGCGTGCCTACCGGCAGTTGCTGGAGCAGTACGCTCAGCATATGAAAAGCTTGCTGCATAATGAGGACCTGCCTTCCGTTCAGAAACATAAAAAAAGAGGGAAACTGCTGGCAAGGGAGCGGGTAGATCAGCTGCTGGACCCAAACACGCCCTTCCTGGAGCTTTCGCCCCTCGCTGCCTTTGGCATGTATGACAATCAATTTCCATCGGCAGGCATCATCACCGGGATCGGCGCCGTACACGGGCGTATGGTGATGATCATTGCTAACGATGCCACCGTAAAAGGCGGCACTTATATGGAGCTGACCATAAAAAAGCATGTACGGGCACAAGAGATTGCCCTGGACAATCAGCTTCCCTGCATTTATATGGTGGACTCCGGCGGGGCCTTTTTGCCGGAGCAGGATAAGGTATTTCCAGACCGCCATGATTTTGGCCGTTTCTTTTACAACCAGGCAAGAATGTCCGCTGCCGGCATTCCCCAGATCGCCATCGTGATGGGCTCTTGTACCGCAGGCGGGGCCTATGTTCCGGCCATGAGTGATGAAACCATCATCGTGCGGAACCAGGGCACCATTTTTATTGGTGGTCCGCCCCTGGTAAAAGCCGCTACCGGCGAGGAAGTAACGGCAGAAGAACTGGGTGGCGCCGTGGTGCACACTTCGGTTTCCGGAGTGGCCGACCATATTGCAGAGAACGATCCCCATGCGCTGGTCATTTGCAGGAATATCATCCGGACCTTTAAACAGCCGGAAGTACAGCCACTGGAGCAGGTTACGCCGGAGGATCCATTGTACGATCCACAGGAGCTTTACGGACTGGTGTCAACAGATCTGAAAAAACAGGTGGATGCCAGGGAGATCATCGCACGACTGGTGGATGGCAGCCTTTTTCATGAATTCAAAGCCGCTTATGCTCCTACGCTGGTCACCGGTTTTGCGCATATCCTAGGCTACCCGGTGGGCATCATTGCCAACAACGGTGTGCTGTTTGGAGAATCGGCCTTAAAAGGTGCCCATTTTATAGAGCTCTGCACCGCGCGGCAAACACCTATTCTATTTTTACAGAATATCACCGGCTTTATTGTAGGCAAGGAATACGAGCACAAAGGCATTGCCCGCGATGGTGCCAAGATGGTGCACGCCGTCGCCAATGCCGGGGTTCCCAAATTCACCGTGGTAGTTGGCGGGTCCTTTGGTGCGGGCAACTATGCTATGTGCGGTCGCGCCTATGATCCCCGGTTCCTATTTATGTGGCCGCATGCCAAGATATCGGTAATGGGCGGCGAGCAGGCAGCAGGCGTACTGACCACCGTAAAAGAAGAGCAGCTAAAGGCCGCGGGCAAAGAGTTCCCGGAAACAGAAAAAGAAACCCTGCGCCGATCGATCCTGAAAAAATACGAAACGGAAGGGTCCGCTTATTACAGCACGGCCCGGTTGTGGGACGATGGCATTATTGATCCGGTGGATACCCGGAAGATCATCGCACTGGGCATTGCCGTTTCTTTAAATAAAAAATGGGAGGAAACAAAAAATGGGGTATTCAGGATGTAACAAGCTCATGAAGGGGTTAGCAGGCAGCCAATGGGATAACCGGGTTTTTATGTACCCAGCTGTAGTGCAGGTGGCAGCCTCGTTGCGTCGCACACTTGTGCTTTTGTGCATGCATGGTAACAGGTCGCCCCTACGGGGCTCCGGATTTCCACGTACAACAGGCTGCCCATAGCGGCACCTACGGCGCCATAAATAAAACGGGCTGATCAATAGTATGACCGGGCAGCGAAAATATACGGCAGATGATTCAAAGGACTCATCCGGTCCCAGCGGGACCATCTACCGGTAGAATAAACCGTTCAAAGATGAATACATCATAAACACATCGATAGCAAAGAACCCGACCGGCCCCGGCGGGGCCATCTGTTGGTGACCCCACGGATAAAAATTTAATCAAGCCTCGTAGAGGCGGCATATAAACAAATCATGGCAAACACATATACACAAATTCACATTCAATTGGTATTCGCCGTCAAATACAGGCAATCCCTTATTGAGCATTCCTGGAAAGATGAATTGTATAAATATATAACCGCCATTGTTCAAAACAAGACGCATAAGTTGCTTATTATAAACGGGATGCCCGATCACCTGCATATATTGATCGGGATGCGTCCCACACAATCCTTATCCGATTTATTGCAGCATATAAAAGGCGATTCTTCAAAATGGATTAATGAAAGAAGATTCATCAAAGGAAAATTTGAATGGCAGGAAGGCTACGGTGCTTTTTCATATAGTAAATCGCAGGTGCCGGGTGTCATTACCTACATTAAAAATCAGGAACAACATCATTCAAAGAAAAATTTCAGAGAAGAATATTTGGATCTTCTAAAACAATTCGAAATTGAATACGATGAACAATACATTTTCAAAAACCCGTTTTAACAGGTCGCCCCTACGGGGCTCCGGATTCCCGCATACAACAGGCTACCCGTAACGGGCACCTACGGCGCCATAAATAAAACGGGTTGATCAATAGTACGACCGGGCAGCGAAAATATATGGCCGAGGATACAAAGGACCCAGCCGGTCTCAGCAGGACCATCTACCGGTAGGAATAAAACGTTCAAAGATGAATACATCATAAACACATCGATAGCAAAGAACCCAACCGGCCCCAGCGGGGCATTCGAAAAACCATGGACACGTCATAAAACATATGAATCAAACAGAAGCCATCCGGTCCCAGCGGAACCTTCTATCGGTAGAATAAAACGTTCAAAGATGAATACATCATAAACACATCGATAGCAAAGGACCCAACCGGCCCCAGCGGGGCATTCGAAAAACCATGGACACGTAATAAACATACGAATCAAACAGAAGCCATCCGGTCCCAGCGGGACCTTCTGTTGGTAGACCCGCAATTCAAATATTTTAACCAGCCCCATAGGGGCGATCTATCAAACAATGACATATACAACCATCGAAACAGAACAGCATTATCGCATTGCCACCGTATGGCTGAACCGGCCGGAGGTGCGCAATGCGCTTAATAATATGATGATCGAAGAATTGATCCATGTATTTGAAACCCTGGGTGCCGACAACGCCGTACGTGTGATCACCCTGCGAGGGCGTGGCAAGGTATTTTGCGCCGGCGCAGACCTGAAGTGGATGAAGGCCACCGCAACATCCGGCTATGAAGAAAGCCTGGAAGAGAACCGGCAGCTGGCCCGCTGTTTCCAAACCGTTTATAACACCCCTAAGCCTACGATCGCTGTGGTACATGGTGCAGCAATGGGAGGCGCCAACGGTTTGCTCGCTGCCTGCGATTTTGCTTATGCCGGCGATGATACCCTCTTTGCCTTTTCTGAAGTACGACTGGGGCTGGTACCTGCCACCATAGCGCCCTATATCTTAAAAAGGACCGGGGAAGCAACCGCAAAGGAACTCATGCTCACAGGCCGGCAATTTCATGCAAAAGAAGCCGCGCAGGCTGGGCTCATCAACCAGGTATTGCAGGAAATGGAGCTGGAAAGCAAGGTGGCGGAGCTGGTACAGGAATTGCTGCAGGGCGGACCCAACTCCATTGCCGCCTGTAAACGGCTATTGCATCATCTGTCGGAAAAAGAACCGGAAACGGCAATTCCTTATACCGTGGAAGCGATCGCCAGGGCCCGCAGTTCTACCGAAGGACAGGAGGGCATGCAGGCGTTTTTTGAAAAACGAAAACCCAACTGGATATAACCCGCTCCGGACAATTTTATTTTTCGCAATTGACCTCGTACTCCAATGAATAAGATCCTCATAGCAAACCGCGGCGAAATCGCCTTACGCATTATCCGGACTGCAAAAAAAATGCAGATCAGCACCGTACTGGTCTATGCCCCCCAGGATGTCGGCGCTGCCTACCTGAATGAAGCAGACGAAACAATATTACTGGAAGGGCAATCGCTCAGCGAAACCTATCTGAATGGCAATAACATCATTGCTGCAGCAAAAGCCGTTCGTGCAGATGCCATTCACCCCGGCTATGGATTTCTTTCCGAGAATGCGGCGTTTGCAAAAGCCTGCAGGGATCAGGGGATTATTTTTATCGGACCTACACCGGAGGCTATGGAGGCAATGGGCAATAAGATCGCCGCAAGGCAAACGGCAATGGCAGCCGGGGTACCGGTTACACCTGGCATTACGGGCACCGTACAGGAGCTGATGGCACATTCCGGCTCAGTGGGTTTTCCACTGCTGATAAAGGCCGCCGCCGGCGGGGGTGGAAAAGGAATGCGCGTGGTGCAGGAGGAAGCAGCATTAAAAGACGCCCTGGAAGCGACCGCACGGGAAGCAAGAAACTATTTTGGCGATGATACCGTTTATATTGAAAAATATATTGCAGCCCCCCGGCATGTGGAAGTGCAGGTACTGGGAGATCAGCACGGCCACATCATTCACTTATACGAACGGGAATGCTCATTACAGCGAAGACATCAGAAGATCATTGAGGAGGCGCCGTCCCCTACCCTTACGCCGCAAATACGGGAACAGATCTGTAATGCCGCCGTACAACTGGCGGCCGCTATCGGTTACCGAAGCGCGGGCACTCTTGAGTTCTTAGTAGACCCTGACCTTAGCTTTTACTTTCTCGAAATGAACACCCGGATTCAGGTGGAGCATCCGGTTACAGAACAGACCACCGGTATCGACATGGTGGAACAGCAGATCCGTATTGCCCGTGGGGAGCCGCTGAGCCTTCAGCAAAACGATATCCGTCAGAAAGGGCACGCCATTGAATGCCGCATTTATGCAGAGGACCCGGAACAGCAGTTCTTACCCGCTCCGGGCACCCTGCTCTTTTATAAAGAACCCCAGGGCGAAAACATCCGCATCGACGGCATGCAGCTGCAGCAGGGCGCAACGGTTACGGGAGACTTTGATCCCATGATCGCAAAACTGATCACCTGGGGAACAGATCGCGAGGCCGCCCGGGTAAGGATGATCGAGGCATTGCAGCAGTATTTTATCTATGGCATCAAAAACAATATCGCTTTTTTATCGGCGCTGCTGCATCACCCCGATTTTACAGGGAACCGGATCTCCACAAAATACATCGACACCCACCTGGCCGGTTTGTTGCAGCAGTTTGAGAACCGGAAAAAAGCGGAAGATATACGGATCCCGCTGGCAGCCGCACTGGTATTCAGCCTGCTTCCCCATGAAAAGGAACCTGCTTCTATCTGGGAAGCGATCGGCTACTGGCGCCCTGTTCAGCAAATAAAGCTGAACGCAGACGGGCGGGAGATCGCTGTTATGATCCGCCGGCAATCACCCTTTAGCGTCAATTTTGAATATGATGCAGCGCTCATCAGCGCAACGCTTACCCCAACGGAAGCGCAGCAATTCCATCTTATACTGGATCAGCAGCTGCATCCGGTACATATTTTTGAAACCACGCCAGGGGTATTTATGGTACGTTATCATGGATCGGATTATACGGTGACGCGCAACGATATTTTGCATATAGCAGATGAAACCTTACCTCCGCCATCCGCCATTGCTGCAACAGCCGGCAATATTTGTGCACCCATGCCGGGCAAAGTGATCAAGGTAGCTGTGGTAGCCGGGTCTGCGGTAAAGACGGGCGAGCTCTTACTGATTGTGGAGGCCATGAAGATGGAGAACAATATCCTGAGTCCGAAAGATGGGGTGGTCACTGCCATTGCAGTGGCTGAGGGCGATAAAGTAGATGCCATCACCACATTGATCCATATAGAAGACATGGATAACAAGACGCCCTCTGCCGGCTCGTGAGGGCAGGAAATTCAGATAAGGATCTGGACAATAGACTCTAACTGGTTTGTGAAGACCCAAACCAGGATATATGGACGGAGGCCGAAGGAGCCAAAGAAGATATATGAAAGCGATCCGTAAAGATGCGGCCCCCGCCAACTACCGGGTTCGTGAAAATATGAACCGGGATCAAAGAAACAAAAAAATGATAAAAGATAGATTTTAATATGGACTACACATTAAGCGAAGAGCATCAGGCAATCCGGGATATGGTGCGGTCATTTGCCGAAAAGAACATTAAACCGCAGGCACAGGAGCTGGATGAAAAAGAGCAGTTTTCCCCGGAGCTTACCCGGCAGATGGGCGAGCTGGGCCTGATGGGCATTTACCTTCCCGAAAAATACGGAGGCGCCGGTATGGACTACCTTGCCTATATCATCGCCGTAGAGGAAATAGCCCGTATAGACGGATCCCAGGCAGCAACACTCGCAGCCCATAACTCCCTGGGTATTGGCCCCATTTACAATTACGGTACGGAGGAGCAAAAGCTGCAATACCTGCCCCAGCTCTGTACCGGCACGGCATTATGGTCGTTTGGTTTAACAGAACCCGGTGCGGGCAGCGATTCAAGAGCATCAAAGACAACAGCAAAGGTCGACGGTGATCAGTGGGTGATCAACGGCAGCAAGATCTTCATCACCAATGGTTCGGTTGCGCTGAACCGCGGCACTACAGTGCAGGCGGTAACCAACGAAGTCAATGGCAAAAAAGAATTCACGACCATTATTGTGGACCGCAATACAGCCGGCTTCACCCAACAGTCCATGCACGGCAAAATGATGTGGCGCGCCAGTGATACGGCCCAATTGTTCTTTGACGACTGTCGCGTCCCAAGGTCACATACGCTGGGACCGGTGGGTGAAGGATCAAAGATCATGCTGCGTACGCTGGACGCCGGCCGGCTGAGCATTGCTGCTATGGGACTGGGTTGCGCCCAGGGCGCTTTTGAAATGGCATTGAGTTATGCGCAGGAACGCCGCCAATTCGGCAACACCATTGCGTCCTTCCAGGCGAACCAGTTCAAGCTGGCGGATATGGCGCTGAAAATAGAGCTGGCGCGTACTTTTTTATATAAGGCCTGCTGGCTGAAAGATACCGGGCAGCCCTTTACAAAAGAGGCCGCCATGGCCAAGCTTTATTGCTCAGAAATTGCCAGGGAAGTGACCGATGCCGCCGTACAGCTGCATGGTGGCTACGGGTTGATGAAGGAGTATGACATAGAGCGCTTTTACCGCGATCAGCGGTTGTTGCAGATCGGCGAAGGCACTTCAGAGATACAACGGATCGTGATCGCGAAACAATTAGGATTATAGTTCATGGGCGATAGTTCATGGTTAATGGTTTTTACCTGAAACCCGTTTCTGAGTGAACGGACGCAACCGGAAGCAATAAAAACCGGGCAAACCATTCCTGTATTTAAGCAATTCTTAAATATCGCCCTGCGTTCGGCTATTGAAGTAGTGACCGGGCTGTTTTTATCTAAAAAGAGAAACTATATTACAGAACAGTTGTTTAAAAAATTATATGAGGACTATGAGTTACGACGCAAAATGATCACTAAACTTCGTAATTCTTTATAAAGAAAGCTTCCGGTAGATATAGAAAACCTACTATGAACCATGAACAATGAACTAAAAATAACCGAATGCCCCCGCGATGCACAACAGGGATTGTCTTATACCATCTCACCCGAAAAACGGGCTGCCTATATCAATGAACTGATGCAGGCCGGCTTCGACGTGATCGATTTCGGAAGTTTTGTGTCCCCAAAAGCCGTGCCCCAAATGGCGGAGTCTGCCAAAGTACTGGAAGGGGTCCATAAAGAAGGATCGGCTACCAAATTGCTGGCCATTATCGGAAACGAACGGGGAGCTGCTGAGGCCGCCGCTCAACAAAAGGTGGACATCCTGGGGTTCCCTTATTCGATCTCCAACACCTTCCTGGAACGGAATATCCATTCCGATTCTTCTAAAGTGCTGCATGTGCTAAATGAAATTGCCGATATCAGCCAGGGCAGCGGAAAAAGCCTCCGGGTATATATCAGCATGGCTTTCGGAAATCCCTATGGTGATGAATGGTCACAATTTATGATACAGGATGCTGTTTATTTGCTGGCAAACAAAGGCGTTCAAACCATAACCTTATCCGATACTACCGGACTGGGAACGCCGGAAGTGATCTATCAAATTTTTAAACCCCTGATCCCGCGCTTTCCCGGTGTGGAACTGGGGCTTCACCTGCATACGCTTCCCGAAGAAGCGCCTGCAAAGATCGATGCTGCCTGGAAGGCTGGCTGCCGCAGTTTTGACGGGGTCATCAACGGCCTGGGAGGTTGCCCGCTCACGGGCTATGAGCTACTGGGCAATGTGAATACACTTACGTTGTTGCAATATTTTCGTAATAATCATATTGCAACCGGACTGGATGAAAGCCGCATTCTGCAGATCGCTGCTGCGTACCCCGATTTCAACCCGCTGAAATCTTAAACCGGATATCGTAACTTACGTAAAAAAAGGTTATGAAGTTTTTATATATTCTGTTCTTCAGTTGCTCCTTCTGCTTTTCACAGGCACAGCAAAACCACGCATGGAATATTGATGCGCTGCACCAGCAACGGATCGAAACCAACAGGAGGGGCATGTGGGTGCTCTCCGGATGGGGTGTGGTCAATATGGGCAGCGGTATTATCGGAGCCCTCAGTACAAACAATACGGAGGTCAAAGCATTTCATACTATGAATGCTTTATGGGGTGTGGTCAATACCGGCATTGGCGTTTTAGGACTCATGCGCGTCAAAAAGGAAAAAAACCTGTCCCCTTCGGATGCCGATAAATACCGGGCTTATAAAAATGTAAAAAAATTATACGCTATTAATGGAGGACTCGACCTGCTGTATATGGGCACCGGAGTGTTTTTAAGGTCCCGGGCAGGGCACGCAAAAAATCCGGCGAGGAACAGGGGTTATGGAAATGCGCTGCTCGTTCAGGGTGCGGGGCTGCTCTTATTTGATGTGGTCATGTGCGGAAGCCATCAAAAACGGAACGGCTCGTGGAAGCATGCAGCACCGGAATTTGCCGCTACAGAAAACGGCGTTGGCATGGTGTATCATTTTTAAAAATCCCGCCACAAAGACATGAAGGCACAAAGAAAATATAAAGATCACCCCTCCTGGTAATGCTTTGCGACTTAGTGTGTTGGTGGCAAAAAATAAATCATATGAACAAAGTTGTAAAAAATGCGAAGGAAGCTATCGCCGGTATCAAAAGCGGTATGACGCTGATGGTGGGGGGCTTCGGGCTTTGCGGCATCCCTGAGAATTGCATTATGGCAATCACGGAAACGGATCTCCGGGAGCTCACCTGTATTTCCAACAACGCCGGCGTGGACGATTTCGGGCTCGGCCTCCTTCTGCAAAAAAAACAGATCCGGAAAATGATCGCCTCTTATGTAGGGGAAAACGCCGAATTTGAGCGGCAGCTTTTACACGGCGAGCTGGAAGTGGAGCTGATCCCGCAGGGTACGCTGGCGGAGCGCTGCCGTGCGGGCGGGGCGGGCATTCCTGCCTTTTATGTACCAGCGGGGTACGGCACCGAAGTGGCGGAGGGAAAGGAAGTGCGGGAATTCAACGGCAAGCCACATCTGCTGGAACATGCGCTGAAAGCCGATTTCGCCCTCATCAAAGCCTGGAAGGGCGATACTCATGGCAATCTTATATATAAGGAAACGGCCCGCAATTTCAATCATCCCATGGCCACTGCCGGGAAGATTACCATTGCGGAAGTGGAAGAACTGGTGCCTGCCGGACAATTGGATCCCATGCAGATCCACACCCCCGGTATTTACATAACACGGATCTTCCAGGGAACGGATTATGAAAAAAGGATCGAGCAGCTGACGGAAAGCCAGTAGGAAATAGCAAGCAGTATAACCTCATTCGTTACTTGCTGCGCTCCTGCTAACCACTCCCCACTAGCCACTCCCTATTTCCTACTCGTTAAAAAAACAAAAAAATGAGCCTCACAAAACAACAGATCGCACAACGCATTGCTCAGGAATTGAAAGACGGTTACTATGTAAACCTCGGCATCGGCATCCCTACCCTGGTAGCCAACTATATTCCGGAAGGGATCGAGGTGGTATTGCAGTCGGAGAACGGCATGCTGGGCATGGGGCCCTTCCCCCAAAAAGGCATGGCCGATCCGGACCTGATCAATGCCGGCAAACAAACTGTTACCCTGCTGCCCGGCGGCGTTTATTTTGATTCGGCCACCAGCTTTGCCATGATCCGCGGCGGCCACATCGATCTTACCGTACTGGGTGCCTTTGAAGTAAGCGATACCGGCGATATCGCCAGCTGGAAGATCCCCGGGAAAATGGTAAAAGGCATGGGTGGGGCGATGGACCTGGTGGCTGCGGCTAAGAACATCATCGTAGCCATGCAGCATACGAGCAAGGACGGGCAATCCAAACTATTAAAGCAATGTACCCTGCCCCTTACCGGTGTAAAATGCATTAAAAAAATCGTAAGCGATCTGGCGGTATTGGAAATCACCGATGAAGGATTTGTATTGCTGGAGCGCGCGCCCGGCGTATCCGTAGAAGACATACAAAAGGCCACTGAAGGCCGGCTGGTGGTTAAAGGCGATGTGCCGGAAATAAAACTGGTATAGGCCCTCCTTACTCCTGCCACAGGCCCTTTACCTTTGCTATGGCAATCAGCCGCAGGCCCTCTTCCGTCATCTTTCCTTCGGCAATCATGCGCTTTGCCCGCTCTATATTGGGGAGGCTCCAGTTACTTTTCCGCGGGTTGCGGGGCGAAAACGTAAGGTAATAACTTTCGGCATCCCGTTTTTTACAGAGGCTGTCGATCCACCCAAAACAAAGCGCCTCTTCCGTTGCCGCAATCCGGTCTACCGAGGGTGTGCTGCAGCCTTTATGAAAAAGGATCAGCCACACCGGCTCCTGCTTACCGGCATTTTTTTGCAGCCAGCTCCGCCACTGGCGGCGTGTTTTGGCATATACAGCAATCCTGCCATCTTTTATTTCCATGGTTAGCGGGTTTTATCTTTTTTAGTACCTGTTTCCTGTTTACCGGTCATCATCCTGAAAACGGACCCAAACGGGTCCAGGACGGATGTCATCTCAAAATACCCACTCCCTTCGCCATGATCTGCGGGGCGCTGCCGGGATGTGGCACCCTGTACCAGCAAGCGGTACAGGACCGCGTGCAGATCATTCACATGCCTCTGAGCCATTGTTGTCATATCATTCAGATTTAAGTGATTTAACGATACAAAGCTATTTTGGGCAGATGACAGCCTTATGTCAGCAGTCCTTTAATTTATTCTGAGCGAAGGGAAATGCCGGCCCATACCGGCTCAAAAGTCCGTTGTTTCCGGGCTGGCAGCATTGCCTTTCCGGAAGGCAGGTCCATTGCAACTCCCGTACTATCAGTTTTTTTTGCTGCGGGGCGCCCGGCGTGCTTTAGAAACCGGCGCAGCCGGGTACTATCTTTTGTAAGTTTGGTCCATTGCTCGGCCCTTATGGAGTCCGTTTTATATTGCAGGCGTTCAAAATACCAGGGTATCAGGTTGGCCCGGGCAATCCGTTCCAGGTCGGCCTTGCTTTTGTTGGTCAGGCTGTCCAGCAGGTATCGCTCCATCAGTATGCGTGCAATAGGCCCGGCCCAGGTGCCTCCATAGCCGGCATTCTCCACGGCCACCGCTATGGCGATCTTTGGGTTATCCCTGGGTGCAAAACAAATAAACATGGAATTATCCTTCAGCTCTATACGCTTCCCATCCAGTACGGTGGCGTTTTCCGCTGTGCCTGTCTTTGCGCATACGTCTATACCGGGGATAGCCGCCACCTTTGCGGTACCCTGTGTCACCACATCGTTCATTCCATTAATAATGGCATCATAGGCTGCTGCAGAAATATGCGTCAGCGTTTCCTGCCGTTGCCGGTATCTCTGCAATGCCTGTGCATCGGCAGGTGTTTCTTCTTCTATGCTGTCTACAAAATGAGGAATATAATAATAACCCCTGTTCGCAATAATGCATACTGCATTGGCCAGCTGCAGGGGTGTAGCCAGCATCTTGTCCTGCCCTATTCCCAGGGTAAGGTTGGTACAGGAGCTCCAATTGCCTTTATAGTCTTCATCATAATCCCCTACGGTGGGTATCTTACCCTTGTCTTCGCTGGGCAGGTCTACCCCAAGGCGTACTCCCAACCCCAGCTTATGCATATACTCCTCCCATTTTTCATAGCCCCGTTTTACATCTCCGTACTCCGGATTATCAACGGTAAGGCGATATGCATTCATAAAAAAAGCGTTACAGGAATGGGCAATGGCCAGGCGCAGGTTATCTGCATGCCCGGCCCAGGACTCCAGGCATCCTACCCTTCTGCCACAGGCATCATATCCTCCCCGGCAGGGATAACCAGAGGCAGGTGTAATGACCCCTTCATCCAATGCAACCAAACCGCCCAGCGGTTTAAAAGTAGAGCCGGGCGGATACCGCCCTTTGATCCCCCTGTTCAATAGCGGAGCCCGCACATCCAACGCCATTTTTGCATAATGGGCATTTTTTTGCGGTCCGGTAAGATCGTTGGGGTTGAAGACGGGGCCGGATGTCATGGCCAGTATGCCTCCGGTTTTCGGATCCAGTGCTACCACCGCCCCCACTTTATTAGCCATCAGCCTTTCAGCCAGCACCTGCAGGTCAACATCCAGGTAGGTTTTTAGTCCTTTTCCCGCAATCGCGGTCGTATCAAAATCACCATTTTCATAATGCCCCACCAGGCGGTTCCTGTTATCTTTGATCATGTACTGCACACCACGCCGCCCCATCAGCACGCCTTCATAATTATATTCCAGCCCGTTCTTACCCGCATAATCGCCCGGCCGGTAAAAGTTGCCCGACCGTTCAATATCTTTTGCATCCACTTCTCCGATATACCCCAGGAAATGTGCCCCTGCATGGTACGGATAGGTACGCACCGGCCGTTGCTGTAAGGCAAAACCGGGAAAGCGCCAGCTGTTCTCTTCAAAGCGTGCCTGTACCTCCGGTGTCAGCAACGATTGAAATACAGAAGGCCGCATACGGGAGTTTTTTATAATGGCACTTATGATGCGGGTTCTGAACATCGCCGTATCGATCTCCATAAGATTACAGAAAGCTGCCGTATCCAGGTTCTTCACCTCTGCAGGGGTCACTACCAGGTCAAACATGATGGTGTTATTCAAAATGGCCCTTCCCTTCCTGTCATAAATGATCCCCCGCTCCGGGTAAATGATCTTTTGAAAAACGGCATTGTCCTTTGCCAGCTCCAGGTATTTCCGGTTAACCAGCTGCAGGTTGACCAGCTGCGCAATAATAAGGGCAAATACGCATAAAATGATCAGCTTCACCACAAAGGCTCTCGACTTATTAAATACAGGCATAAAAAGTATCTTAACATTTTGGTTGTTTAAAGCTCTATCCGGTTTCATTGATCCTGTTTCCCTAAAACGGGCAGGCCGGCCCGGTGCCGCTTCCGGCACATGCCGTCAGGGCCGGCAACACCGCCTTGCTGTCGCCGGCTTTGGTAAAGCCGCCGGCGCCCGCCGCCATTCCATCTTTAACCGGTTTTACCGCCTCAGCCTTACCCGTTCGTTAAACATGGTGCAGGTATTAATGGATGATCGATCTTTATGAAAAGCAAAATTACGGAGTGGTCGTTATCCATGGCTGATGAAGATCAGCAGTTGGCATATTTTTTTGTGAAAAAGCCCGGTAATCTTTGTATTACGGGCGACGGGGAGATCCGGGGGACATAGTACAAATGACCGGTTTAAAAAAGGGCATAAAAAAAGAGATGGTATCAAAAGTCGCTTTATAGCGTGTTGTCGTTCTGAACTTGTTTCAGGATCTATTGATAGATAACTATTATCAGATACGGAAACAGGTTGCCAATGACAAATGAAAGACTTTTGATACAACCTCCCTATTTATAACAACTATATTCCGGCAGGGACAAATTTGTGAACCTTAACAGGTAGAATCAATCACCCCTTGCACCCTCTAAAAACCTAATTCTGTGCCGCAAGACTGCGGAAATCCACGCTTACCAGCTTGCTTACACCGGGCTCCTGCATGGTTACCCCGTAGATCACATCCACGGTGCTCATGGTGGTTTTATTGTGGGTTACAATAATGAACTGCGAGTTTTCGCTAAACTGGCGGATCATGTTGGTAAACTTGCCCACATTGGCATCATCCAGCGGGGCATCCACCTCATCCAGGATACAGAAAGGCGCCGGCTTGATCAGGTAGATGGCAAACAGCAGCGCGGTTGCCGTAAGGGTCCGCTCTCCCCCGCTCAGCTGTGTTAATGAGGTCGGGCGTTTCCCTTTTGGTTTTGCCACTACATCAATACCCGTATCTGCAAGGTTTTCCGGGTTCTCCAATACCAGGTCGCACTGATCGTCCTCTGTAAACAGCGATTTAAATACTTTCTGAAAATTCTCCCGTACCTGGTTAAAGGTATCCAGGAACTTCTGGTTGGCGGTGGCCTCTACCTCTTCAATGGTCTTTAACAGGCTTTCCTTGGCATTTACCAGGTCGCTCTTCTGCTCTACAATAAACTCGTAGCGCTTTTTCATTTCGGTAAAGGCTTCAATGGCCGTCGGGTTCACCTCACCCAGGTTTTCCAGGCGCTTCTTCATCCGGTCCGCCTTTTCCTGCAGCTCTTCCGTAGCCACTTCGGTATTGCGCGGGTCGTCCAGGATGTCTTCGATCTGGATCTTAAACTCCACGTTCAGCCGCTCGCGGGTACCGGCCAGCTGCAGCTTCAGCTCGTTCAGCTTATCCTTAATGGCCGCCAGCAGGTGCTCTACCTGCTCCTTCTCCCTTATCTTATGCCGCAGCCCGCTTTCTTTTTCATTGAGCACATTCCGCATATTGTAGTAGGCCTGGTCGGCCTCGTTGAGCGTTTGCTGGTCCTGCTCCCGGCTGCGGACCAGGTTCAGCAGGTTTTCCTCGATCTCCTTCAGCGCATTTTCAGAGCTCACGATCTCCCCGCCGGTATCGGACAGCTGCACCGTGCTTTGCTCTATCTGGCGCTTCAGCTCCTCCAGCTGGTTGGTCTTAAAATTCAGCTCCTGCTTTAAGGCGGTCACCTTGCTTTGCTGGCGGGTTACGTTCAGGTTAAACTCGTTAAACTGGGCGGTAGCTTCCTGGTAGCCGGCTTCTGCCTGCTTAAAGGTTTCTTCTGCTTCTGCAAGCTTGTTGGCATTCTGCTGCAATATCTCCGTAAACGCTGCCAGCGACTGGCGCACGCCGGCTATGGAGCTTTGCGTACTTTGCAATTGTTCTGCAAGCTCCTCCAGCCGGTTCTTTGCCACGCTTTGCTGGCTTTGCAGGTTCTCGCTCCGGTTTTGCAGGGCAAACACGGCATTGGTCAGCTCCTGTATCTCTTTTTGCGTTTCCTTAATGGCATTCTCCCGCAGGTCTTCATTAAAGGCAATCACCTCGTTGTGGCGCGCCTGTATCTGTGCCCGCAGGTTTTGCACCACTTCATCCTGCGCGGCTATATCTTCCTGCAGTTTTTCCAGGTTCTTTACCCGGCCTATCTTCTTGCCTTCAATCAACCCCACGCTGCCGCCGGTAAGGGTAAACCGGCCTTTTACAAATTTGCCCTGCTTTTCTATCACCACCGATCCGTTGCTGTTCTGCAGCGCTTCCTCGCCCTCGGCTACAAACACGTTGCCCAGCAGGTGCGCCGCCAGCTTGCGGTACCGGTCCTCTACCTCTATTACCTCCAGCGCAGGAGTGGCGCCCTGCAGGCTGTGGGTATTTTCGCCCCCCATTTCTTCTATCCTATTCAGCAAAAAGAAATTGGCCTTTCCTTTTTTCTGATCGCTGAGCAAATGCACGGCCCGCAGCCCCTGCTGCAGGTCATCCACCACGTAATAGTTCAGGTAGGGCTCCAGCACGTTTTCCAGCGCGGTGCGGTATTCTTCTTTTACATATAAAATATCCGAAAGGATGGGCGCATTGGTGTTCCATTCTTTATTGTTGTGCAGGAATTTTACACTTTCCGGGTAGCCCTCCATGGAGTCGATCATGCTTTTGAGCAGGTCGTGCTCATTGCGTTTGGCATCCAGCACACGGGTTTCGTCTGCCAGCCGGTTGCGCAGCTCCTCTACAATGCCCTGCGTTTGCAGGATCTGCTCTTTGGTATGGTCATGGTGGGCCTGCAGCTGCTCCAGCGATGCGTTCCGCTCCTCCAGCTCCCGCTCTTTTAAACCGTGGTCTGTCCGTACTTTTTGCAGGAACTCCTCCCGCTGTGCGGATTCATCTTCCATCTGGCCAATGGTGCGTTGCAGGTTTTGTACGGAGGTATCGGCCACCGCTACTTTTTTTTCTGCCTCAAACTGGTCCCGCTGTACCTGCTGGTACTCCATACGCAGGCTATCCACCCCGTGGCGCTGCTCATCCAGTACATTGCGCCTGCGGGTTACTTCATCCCTAAAGTTCTCCAGCTGCTCCGTCAGCCCCTCATATGCCAGCTCCTCGTCGCCCACCTGCTGCCGGGTAAAGGCAATGCTTTCCTCTATGCCCTTTAGCTGGGCATCGGATTTGGAAAGAAATTCCTGCAGGCCGGTTTCCCGCTCCTTCAGGTATTGCAGGCGCTGTACGGCCAGGTTCTTATCGCCCTCCCTGGTGCGCACCTGCTGCACCAGCTCGTTATACGCGGCCTGCATGCTTTGCAGGGCCCGTTCTTTTTCAATAAACACCAGCTTCTCCTGCTCTATATGCGCTTCGGCCGTGGCAATCTCCGCCTCCAGCTTTACGGAGCGGTCGGTTTCTGCCTGCTGCTGGTCGTTCAGCTCCTTATAGGTAAGGTTAAAGCCCTCCAGCGCCGCTTTGGCCAGCTCTATGCTTACCTCGCGGTATTCTTTTTTTATCTCGTGGTATTTTTCAGCCTTGCGGGCCTGGCTTTCCAGGGCCTTTAGCTGGTTGTTTATTTCAAACAGCAGGTCTTCAATACGGTTCAGGTCCTGCTCTGTAGCATCCAGCTTTTGTTTGGCTTCTTTTTTACGGGTTTTGTATATGGAGATGCCGGCGGCCTGCTCCAGCATGCGGCGGCGGCTGTTGTCCTTGTCCTTAATAAGGTCGTCCACCATATCCAGCGCTATAATGGCATAGGAGTCTGTGCTTACCCCCGTATCCATAAACAGGTTCTGGATGTCCTTCAGGCGGCACTGCACATCATTAAGGCGGTACTCGCTTTCGCCGCTTTTATAAAACTTACGGGTGATGCGCACGGTGCTGAACTCTGTGGGCAGCAGGTTCTTGGTGTTCTCAAAAGTGAGGCTTACCTCCGCCAGGCCGCTGGCGGAGCGGGTCTTGGACCCGTTAAACACCAGGGAGTCCAGGTTTTCGCTTCGCAGGGCGCTGATCTTCTGCTCGCCGATCACCCAGCGGATGCTGTCCACAATATTGGATTTTCCGCACCCGTTCGGCCCTACAATACCGGTAATATTGTCGTCGAAATTAACGACCGTTTTATCGGCAAAACTTTTAAATCCCTTTATTTCAAGACTTTTTAAACGCACAGTATTTTCCTATTTTAATGTAAAGGCGAAAATAACGGTTCCCGCCCCAATGCGGAAGCCTGTTTTTGCACAACCCGTCGTGGAAAACAGGCTAAAAATGTGGAAAACCGGTGGATAACGCATTTTTGGCATACCGGGGTTGCTCCGCTGCGGGCGGCATGTCTTATACCCTGTTTGGGGGAAATTTTTCCGACAAACGCCTTCGCCTGGCTCACCGCTTTGTAAGGCGGATTGTTCCGGGGGATCAGTATGCGGCTTTTCAACCGGTGACAGTCAAACGGCAGAAGTCAGGCATCCCTTACTCCCGCCTCTTTCTTAAGGATCAGCATCGCGGTGCACCGAATTGCTGAAAAACAGTTTGTCCGTCTACCGGATAGCAGGCTGTTCCCAAAACCGTATTGATGATCACTGCATTCCTGTAAGGGCCAAGACCCAATTCAGGAGCGGTAAACCCATGGGTATGCATTTCTGCATTCTGCACAAACAAAGTGTCTTCTTCATCGATCGTGTAGTGCCGCGATATTTTAAAATTGCCGCATGTATTGTAGCGGATCCGGGTATTCAGTGGCTCCAGAAAGGAAGGTGTTATTGTTTGATATCCTGTAGCCAGGATCACGTGTTCTGCCTCCTGCTCAAACAACATCTCCTGTTCTTTATGGTAAAAGCACAGTAGCCAATGCCCTTGCTTCGCGGGATGTATCTCCTGTAATACCACATTGGTCATTAAAGTAACAGGGGCAGTAACTCCTTCCGTCATTTGCTCATACAACCGGTCGTAAATGGCATTGATCAGCTGATAGTTAATGCCTTTATATAAAGCATCCTGCCGCTGTATGGTAATGGGCTTTCGCGTTTCCGACAGGTTGTAGAAATGATCGATGTAAGCCGGTGTAGCCATTTCAAAGCTCAACTTTGTATGCTCCATTGCATAAAACCGATCTGACCGGGTCAGCCAGTACAACTCTTTTTCTTCTCCTGTGTGCGTCTGCAGCAGATCATAAAAGATCTCCGCTGCGCTTTGTCCCGATCCGACGACCGCAACCTGCTTCGAACACAAGATATCAGCACGGTGCTCCAGATAACGAGAAGAGTGCAGAAGCCGGGTACCTACAAAAGGTTTTGCAAAAGCAGGTATTGACGGTTGTGTTCCGATGCCAATGACGACATGCCGGGCATACGTAGTCTGAGTTACGCCGGTAACGGGATGCATACTCCTTACTGCATAACATTTTCTGTTGTCCTCATAAGTAATGCCTGTAACACAACAATTAAACCGAAGATTCGTGAGCTGGCTACATACCCAGCGACAATACCGGTTATATTCGCGCCGGGTGATCACATTGTTCTCATAAATGCCAAACTGCAATAAGCGCCCCTGTTTTCGCAGATAGTTTAAATAACTAAAGGCACTGCAAGGATCGGCAAGTGTTACCAGATCAGCCAGGTAAGATACCTGTAAAGTGCTGCCGGGCAACAGCATGCCGGTATGCCAATTGAACTCCGGCTTTTGCTCCAGAAACACGGTCTTCAATGATGTAACAGGCTGGCACAAGGCTGCCAGCCCCAGATTAAACGGACCCACGCCAATACCGGCTATATCATAGATCTCATTAGGCTTTCTCATAGGACTGCCGGATTTTTTTTGAAACCGTTAACGCAAAAAACAGGATGAGGAAGCTGGCACTGGTAGTGGCGCACAATGCCAGCACAGACGGGAAGGTTTGCAGGCGATTATATCCGAACAGGGGAAAGCACCAGAAAATAACGATCCATTGCAATATATACACAAGCAGAATATGGTCGCTAAGCCATTGCAATAAGTGAAACAAATAATTATCCGGTAGCTTTTTAGCCAGCACCTGAAACAGCCATACCCAGGCTAATGCCAAACCGATGTGAAACAAAGTACCTCCCCTGCCCAACCGGTAAAACTCAGCTTTCCAGTGTGCAGGTTCCGTAAGTGCCAGCGCATATCCGGCCAGCGTAAATCCAATTGCCAGAAAACACAGCAGTCTATTAAACGGCACGTTGCTGGTATTGAACAACAATGCTCCTGTGATCAATCCTGCCAGGGGATACAGGAGCCAGGGAAACAACGGGAAGAAGGTGTATGGCGGCGTTCCGTTAAGCAGCGCCAGTGGCATGGATAATATTCCGTTGCTATGCAGCTCCCAGGTAAAGGGTGCCACCAATAACACAACAAGAAAAATGACGCCATACCCGATAATACTTTTTATCAGTTTTTTCAACAGCGCACAACAGACATAGGCTATGGCTGCAAACTGAAGGATATCCCCGGTTAAAAATAGCCATGCCGGTGTTTTTTCATTTATGGGTAGCCCGTTATCTATCAGGAACTGCAGCGGGATCCAACCCATGCCATAGGGCACCAAAAACTTCAGGCTGTTCAGCAGGTATCCTGCCGCCAGCAACATGAGGAATCGTTTAAAAATGTATCCGAAAGGTTTCTCCCGGCCGAGGGCCAGAAACAGTCCCATCAGCAGCATGAACAATGGAGCACCTGAAGTTTCCGCCAGGAAACCCAGGATCATACCCAACGGCCCTTGTTTTACAGGCAGCATACTGTACAACAGTACAGTATGGATAGCGGGCATCACCAGCACTACAAACCCTCTGGCCAGGGAAAAGCCTTTTCGTTGATATTGCGTTAGCATACAGGTTTATTTTATATGGTTTAATAAATAATTTGGAATTTCCATCAACGTTCATCGCGTGCAATCATGTACAGGCGCGCCGTTTTGCCTTCAAGCGGCAAGGTTTTTATATACCGGAACCCGGCTTTTTCGGCAAGCCGGCAGGCATTGACATTCCGTTCATCCGGCTCGGCAACAATACGCGCCACAGATGCAAAATCAAACAGCATCTGTTGTACCGCTTTTAGCACCCATACAGAAAGCCCGTCAATATCCTTATCTACTGCCGCTTTTATTTCACGATAAGGAGCCATCAATAAATGAATACCATAATCGTTAGCCGTAAAGCCGGCCAAGCCGGCCAGTTCCGACAGCAGCACCGGATAAGCTTCTATTAGCGCCACCGGAATTCCGGAAACGCAGGCGAAAAACAGTTGCAGTTGTCCCGCTTCTATTCTTGGATTGTAAAACTCGTAAAGTGTTTTAAGCGTGCAACCCTGCATTCCCCAAAACCGATGCGCATGCGGATGATTCGCCCATCGATGCAGTACCGCCAGGTCCTTGCGTAATGCCACCTGCCGGATGCCTAATTCAAGATGATCCCCGCTCAGTTGTTCCCGGTAAAGGAATAGGGCATCCGACTCCGGGAAAATGTCACTTTTAAAATTTTTATTGGTTTTATTCATATTTGTTTTTATTTTTATATAAGTCGTTGTTGCGATTTTACCGGATATCATATACCAGGGAAACGATATCATAACCAAACACTTTAGCTTTATGAACAACCTGTTTGACATCACCTCGTCCGACAACGATGCCTTCTTTTGGTCCGGGCCCCTGCCCCACCTGCATCAATCGCTTATTCTCCCTTCCATGACCAGTCTGGCATTATCCGGAGGCTGGGGGCACATGCTGTTCCAACACAAACAAATGGAGGACTTTGAGATCTGGTACAGCACCTACCATGTAAAACAGCGACGAAAGTTTAAGGTCAGGGCCGGCACAGCTGTTATTGAATTCAGCTTTCTTATACACAATAGCATTGTGCAACGGGTACACACGCTGTACGACAATTGGGTGGAGGAAACGCAATTCAATATTTTTTATCTTCCATATATTGAGGACCAGGTGCTATTCGAACCCGGTCTTCAGTACACCACACTTGACATTCATTGTACCACAGCTTTTTTACAGCGGCTGGAGCCTTACTACCCGGAGATTATAAAACCGTTTCTGGATGCCATTGCTGCCGGCCGCATTCCCGCACAAATATTTCCGCATCATATGTTTGCCACCCAGGAAATGGTAGATCTGGCAAGCCGGATCTTACGACTTTTGCAGGTGCCGGTAGTAAATGGATCCGCACTGGAGCTGGCCGTAAAGCTGCTGCTCTGCGCCGCATTGGCCTGCAAAACAGATCTTCAATTAGGCGGTCGCATTGTTTCATTAAGCAGAATCAGCCAGATCAATCGTGTTAGCACATTGCTGCTCAAGGATCTTACAGAAGAGCCGGATTTCCGGGTACTGTCGCAGCAGGCCGGCATGAACGAGACCTACCTGAAAAAGCTTTTCACGAAGCGGTTTGATAAGCCGCCCTACCGTTACTGGCAGGAGCACCGGATGAATGAGGCCTTTACCCGGGTAGCTTACACCAATGAATCGCTTACGGATATTGCACTGGACATGGGTTTTTCTGCACTTTCCAACTTTTCAAAGGCTTTTAAAAAGCACTACGACTTTAACCCCAGCCATCTTCGTAAATAAAAAACACGATTGGATAACAATACCGCTGCCGTTGCAACTCATCTTTGAGATGAAAAAATCAAAGAACTAACATGCTGCGATGAATCTTGTAGCAGCCCCCAACAGGCGGTGCCGAACACCTGCAGAAAATAGTAGGCAACATCCTCAAACCCATCAACTGCATAATCAAATGCAGAAACAAAGGGCTTTTATATACTGCGCAGTAAAACAAGCCACATTATTTTTTTAATTACTTAAATTCAAATTTTATGACAACTACAAAAAGTCTCCGGACTCTAAAATTCATTTTGCCGTTGCTGGCGCTGGTATTCACTATTGGTATCGCATCCGCTTTTACCAAAAAACAACCTGCTGCAAAACCACTTACGATGACTACCTTAAATTTCAAATATCAATTAACCGGCTATAGCCAAACACAGGTGGAAGCCCGGAGCAACTGGGAGCTGATTGAACCGGAAGAAGCTTGCGAACAGGAACAGGATGACGCAGCATGCTCTTTTGCTATCGAAGTTCCAGAAGCCGATCAGGCACTTTACTTGAGCAGCACCCATCCTTCGTCCCGGGTATTGATTGAAGCATCACCCAGTACCAACGGTATCACGAACTACGTTTCAGGTCTAAAAGACAGTACCACAGGTAGTTCATTTTCCGCTTCTTCAATTGAAAATATCAGGTACTAATACCTGAGCACCAGACAGAACCGGCAATTTCCTATGAATTGCCGGTTTCGTTTTCTCACGGCTCTATTCATTTTGCGGCATACCAGTAATGTCGATGATATCTGTTGGCAACGGTAGTGCGTAATAACTGGAGTTGGGCTCCAGGCGGTAATGTTGCCCTTCCACCACTTTTTCCAGCACAATATTCCGGCCCTCCTTATTCAGCCGCTTAATGTCGGACCAGCGGATCCCCCTCCATATCAACTCCTTCCTGCGCTCTTCCAATATCATGTTCAGCGCTGCATCAGCTGTGGAAGCGGTAACTTCGATAAATCCGCTTTTTTCATAACGCTTCGCCAGTAAGGTATTGAGATCTGTCAATGCTCCCTGCAATCCTTCGACACCTCTGCGCGCACTGCACTCGGCTCTTATTAAATACATTTCATCCGTCGCCAACCCCGTAAAAGGAACACTCGCCTTTGAATAGCTACCCCTGAAACGGTAATAATCACCGGATTTCAAGAAATAGGCTTTCTTTCGCAGGTCAGCCTCTGCATATTTATCATACAGAACCGTATCTACTTTGGATCGCGTGGAAAGCACCAGGCCGTACACACCGCCAATCATCATTTCTGTATAAAAAACAGTCTCCCTATTAAATTTTTTAAATGGATAAGTCGTCTTGAATGTACCCAGGTCAGGATCGCGATTAAAATCGATCAGGTCATTTTTTATCTTCAGGCAGCGGTCAGCATATTTATAGGCGCTGTCATAGCGGCGCATGGACAAAAAAGTGCGGGCCAGCAATGCATAAGCGGCTGCTTTTGACGGGCGGAACGCATGCTCCGGATGATCCGGCAGGTAATACGCCGCTTCCCGTGTATCGTTAACAACCTGCTGGTAACATTCGGCAACACTGGCCCGCCGGGAAGGTTCATTAAAGTCATAGCTAAGTCTTAATGCAATCCCCAGGTCTGCAGAAGCCGCAGCCTCATCATAAGCCTTTGCATAGACCCATAAGAGCTGCTGGAAATAGTACGAGCGAAAAAACAGGGCGCTTCCATATACATTGCCCCACCTTGCGGCATTGGTCGCATTCTGCTCCTGTTTTTTTAGCAGTTCCAGGCAATAGTTTGCAATATAAACCGGTGTGTAAGCCTTCGACCAATCGTTCTCAAACGTATAATCATACCGCTGCCATGTATAAAAGGCCCTTTCTATCGGAGAGCAAGTCTTATAATAATCCGCCGTCAAAAAATAATTATCTGCTGCCGCCTCCCCCGACGCAGGGGTTTTGGTTTGGTTCATTAGTCCGGCATTATCCAGCAATGCCTGCAGGTCGGCGACCGTTTGCGGAACAACGATTGCGTTGGAAGTTTTCTTATCCAGAAATTTTGCGCAACCCGTCATCCCTAGGAGAACAGCACTTCCTGTAAAAATTACCATAAAAAAATATAATTGGTTTTTCATAAAAATCGTTTTTAGTGTTAAAAATCAACATTAACTCCCACCGTGTATTGCCGGGCAGCAGGATCACCATAAGGCGCGTCGGGGTCCAGTTTGTATTTATTAGCCCGCCATAAGATCCACAGGTTGGCCGCATTTGCATAAATCCGCAGTACAGTGCCTGTTTTATTTTTCAATCTTGCTTCATAAGCCAGGTTCACATAGTTTAGACGTATATGATCACCCCGTACGACATTGGGCTCTGCATTCATATAAAATCCATCCCGTTCGTTAAACTGGAGGTAATCGGTATATACGAATGCCGGTACGGTTGTATGCGCCTCATCCCCCGGCTGCTGCCAGCGCAGGGCATAATCCGCACGCCCCATACCCCCCATGATCACCTCGGCAGAAGTAAATGTGCCTTTCTTAAAATAATAACCGGCCTTATACATCAGATTGAACGAAAGCTGTAGCTGTCGCCATTCCAGGAAGTTCGTTACAGAGCCAAAATGAAGCGGTACGGTAGATCCGACATATTTCAGGCCACCGCTTTGCAGCCCCTTTGCTGCTGCTGCACTGTAAATTGCCTTATAATCTGTGCTCAGTTTCCCATCCAGGTAACCCTGCGGGTCGCCCTTTGCATCCAGCCCGCCCCATCTATAAGCAGTAAGCGAGTAAAGCGGCCGGCCGATAACGGGATTTATCCTGTTCCCATCGTCATTTGCAGTATAAAAGTCTTTTGCCTGATCGGAATAGTACCGTGTCGTCTTACTGGTGTTGTAATTATAGATCCAAATGGTTTTCCACTTTACTTTCCCGTTCAGGTTTTTGGTCGTAATGGACACATCCACTCCATGCCCCTTCATATCCGCCACGTTCTTTACAATATAACGGCTCAGTCCCCAGGTCGTATAGTCCAGCGGAGACGGGCCATAAAGATTGGTCCCTTTTTTCTGATAATATTCCAGTGAACCGCTTACGACATCCTGCTCCAATCTAAAATCAATACCGAAGTTGGTCTGTCCTGACTTTTCCCATCGCAGGGAAGGATTATTCAGGCTGCTGATCCGCTGTACCATGAAACCGGTAGTTGGATCATTGCCTACACCGGATATAGGCAGCGGTGTTTTGCGGGTATCCAGGTTACCGCTATACCCATATGTAACCCTAAGTTTTAAATAGGGCAGCGCTGATACTTTATAAAACGATTCCCCGGAGAGCAGCCATCCGATACCCGAAGACCAAAGAGGGTTCCATTTATCATTCGTCTTTAATCCGAACACATTAGCGGCATCCTTCCGGAAACTCCCACTGAGCGTATATCTTCTTGCGAATGTATAGGAGCCGTTTGCATAGGTGCTTACAAATCGGGTGATATAATAAGCGGTAACACCCTCGCGACTGGGTATGCGCTCCGGGCTGCCGGTAATATAATTGGGAAAAGCTGCCGTGTAGTTCACCCGCACCTGCGACAACGGATCTTCCTGGTAGCCATATATGGTAAGCGCATCCCCCGATTCAGTCAGCGCTTCACGCATTTCACTACCGAATATGGCTGTAATGCTGTGCTGCCCCCAATGCTGCGAGAAGTTGAGCTGCCCCCGAAGATTTTTTGTAATAAGGGCGCCGTTTGCCAGATCAAGTATTGCACCCTGGGGCACGTTATACACCGGCGGCAGTGCCGGGTTTGCAGGCAGGCTGGTAAACCGGTTTATAAGATCCCGTGTATAAAAACTGACCGTATCGGCAAGCGCTCTGCTTTTTGACCATTGTTTCTGATATTGATAGTCTACATTAAAAGAAAGGCCTTTGTAGATCTTATAATCCACCGACGCACGCAGTATCATATCCTGCACCACTCTGGTGGTATTGTTGTGCTCGTACTCCTCCAGCGGGTAATAATCCCAGCTTTGCAGGCGTCCACCCCCTGCCGTATCTGTGTAGCCCCGCCGGTATTGATCAATGGGTATGGATTGACCGTTATCATCCATAAAACGCAGGTAGGGCACATGACGCCTGTTAATGCTGGTGACCGAGTTGAAGCTCGGCAAGCCTCCCTTCGAACTGCTGTTGGTATAATAGGCCGTTAAGGCCACCTCAAGGTTCTTTACCGGCCGTATGCGGTTGTCGAGATGCACATTTATTTTATCGAAAAGCGAGCGGTCGGCACCTACCACATGGTTATAATTGCCTGCCAGCCGCCATGAAAACTGGCCGCTGCCGCCGCTTACGCTTAGGGAATGTTGTTGTGTAAGACCCGTGCGCTGAAAGTACCGGGCATATTGTTCCCGGCTGTCGTACTGCTTCAACGCTTCGATCTGCGTCGCCGCTTCTGCATCACTCAGCTTTCCTTCCCGCCGTTTTACCAGCACTTCTACCAGGGGTGATAAGGCCGGACGGGTGGCAGTGTTGTCGATCGTTTCATTAAAATACCCCTTATCAAACAATCCTTGCTCCAATGTTATGTAATCCGCTACCGGCATTTGTTTTGCAGAATACAGGTCCACCGGACGGGTAAACAGGTAACTACTGTTCAGATTAATCCGCAGGCGGTCATTATACTTGCCTCGCTTGGTGGTGATCACAATAACCCCATTGCCTGCGCGGGCGCCCCAGATACTGGCAGCCGCTGCATCTTTCAGGATGGTAACACTTTCCACATCATTGGGATTGATATTGTCGATATTTTCCTCATATGGAAAATTATCCAGGATGATCAGCGGAGCCAGTGGGCCGTTTATGGTACTAAGCCCCCGTATGGAGATGTCGTTGTTTCCCCCTTCCGCGCCTACCTTACCACTGTTAAAAACAAGGCCATTTGTAATGCCCTTTAGTCGTTGCAGAATATTGGTGCCCGTTTGCTCGTTCAGCATTTTATTGTCAATAACCGTTACGGACCCGTTTATTTCATTGGGCTTTAGTTTTTGATAGCCGGTATTTACAAACACCTGTTCCATTTCCTCTTCACGCTCCGTTAATGCAGCCAATACCACCTGCCCCGGATGGGCTATCACTACCGTTTGGGTTATATAGCCGATATGGGTAAAGCGCAGACTATCCGGAAATGATTTCAGCTTTATACTAAAGTGCCCGCTCCCATTCGTTTTGGCTGTTGCACCCGTAGCCAAAGAACGGACGGTCGCTCCCCTTACAGGATCTTTGGTTCGGTCACTGATCAATGAGCCTGTCACCGGCGCCTGTGCGCACAGGTGTAGCGCAGCCATGCAAACGGCTGCTGCCAGTACAATATGTTTCTTCATGGTCTTTTTAGTTTTTGGTTCTTTTACTATCGCGTTTTTTATAGCCCCGATGTTCCACATCCGCAAGCATGGTTTTCATATACGCAGCTACAACATCCGGAGTAACAAAAGTAGCAGAGGTCTGTGCCAGCAGCACGCCATCGGGCGCCACCCAGGCATAATGAGGATTATAGCGCCGACGGATGTATTTGCGTAACAGCGAGTCTTTTGTTATGATCGGAATATTCAGCTTTTGGCCATTGGCCATTTCCCAATTAGCAATGGTGTTCTTAACGGCAATACTATCTTCAGACGTCACCAGTACGATCTGCAACTGGTTATTATATTGCTGTTGCAAGATATTAAGCTTCTTAAAAGCCCGTATACAGGGAATACAGGTAGTGTTCCAGAAATCCAGTAACACGAGCCTGGTATAATCCTGCTGAAAACCCGATAGGGTTGCTGTATTCGCCGTATGATTGATAATATTGTGAAACGTAATATTGGGTAAGCGCTCGCCTACCAGCAACGGTGATCGGGTGTTTTGTTGAGCGGTTAGCGCCAGGCAAAACAATGCCATAACGCCGAGGAGCGTCGTTCTTTTCATATTACAAGTGTTTAAGAAGTAAAGCAATATTGTTTAGGTTATTCACCGGGCAGCGTATACGGGTGAATACTTTTGCAGTATTTTTTGCCGGATAAGCCGGGGGGTATGGGAGGCTTAGCATGAGAAAACCGCCTCCCGCCCGGCTATAATATTACACCGGGTTTTTGGGTTTGCAGGCAAGCCTGGCATTGTACAGAGCATGGTGCGGACCTCCTGAATTGCAAGCGCCAGCTTGTAAACAGACATTGTGTAAAAGCAGTTTACTCATCTCATAAAAGTTAGATGAGTCTCTAAAAAAAGGGGCTGAAACCTACCCGCTTTTGCCCACAGGCCCTGACAAGGCCCACCACCCGAAAATGGCTTCAGCACAAAAAACGTAAGTAGGCCCAACCCCTTATATGGGAAGTTGGGCGCTTTAACTTACTCTCGTGCTGAAATTGTCAGGTTCGTGGGACGAGACTCGTTAAGGCGCTTTCTACTATTAGAAGCGCAAATCTATTTCCATTTTTTCAAACCAGAAAATTGAATAACAAATCCATTACGGCTGATTCATCTTTCGGCCAAATAGCATTTTATTCAAATCTTCTGGAACCAAAAATAAAAATAAATAATAATAATTCCAAAAGAATTATAAATAATTCTTATAGGATCTTATATAAATCCTATTGATTCTTTTTAGTAAAAAATATTCAAAATACACTTGATTATCTTCGATATTCTACAATGATTGAGGGTATGGAGGGGAAAAGTTTCAACAGGATAAAAGCGGTTCTGGCAGAGCAAAAAACGACCCAGAAAGAATTGGCTATAGCCCTGGGTGTTGCGGAGGGTACCGTATCCACATGGTGCCGCAACTTTAAGCAGCCGGAAATACAAACCCTTTTTAAAATAGCCTGGCACCTCAAAATAGAAGCATACACATTGATCAGCCCCATGGAAGCTGCAGGCCTCATCATTAAACCGGCCAAATAGAGCATACAGAAGCGGTGCGCCCAATAGCAGCCACTAATGCAAACCTCCGCCTGTAACCCGCCATACACCTCCTTACGCTTTAAACAATCCCCTAAAAACGACACTGGAATGTAATAAAACACCCCTGCCGGGTGCCGGCAGCAGCATAGCCCCCGGCGCGGATCGGTGGCCGCTACAGGCCGGCCGGCGCCCGTTTAAAACGGGAAAAAGCGGGTACCCGGCCGCAAAATCCCCCGCGCATCACTGTTCAATTCTTGCTACCTTTGCGGTTTATGACAGAATTTTCGCACGACCATATCATTCCGTTTAAAGAATCCGGAAAATCAAAAAAAGAACAGGTAGCCGAAATGTTTGACCGCATTGCGCCCCGGTACGACCTTACCAACCGCGTACTCTCTGGCCGCACGGATGTGGCCTGGCGCAAAAAGGCCATCCGGATGCTCAAAAAATACGAGCCGCAGCTGCTGCTGGACATTGCCACCGGAACCGGCGACCTGGCCCTGCGGGCCTGCAAAATGCTGGAGCCGCAGCACGTTACGGGCGTGGACATCTCTGCCCAGATGCTGGAAGTGGGGCGGCAAAAAATTGCCAGAGAAGGCCTGAGCGATAAAATAACACTGGAACAGGGCGACTCCGAAAACCTGCAGTTTGAAAACAACCGGTTTGATGCAGCGATGGCGGCCTTTGGCGTGCGCAATTTTGAGCACCTGGAAAAAGGGCTATCGGAAATGCACCGTGTGCTGAAGCCCGGCGGTCAGTTGCTGATCATCGAATTCTCCAGGCCCCGCCCGGGGATCTTTAAGGGGCTGTACCAGCTTTACATGAATGTGGTTGCGCCACAGATCGCCGGTTTTTTAAAACAGAACAAGGAAGCCTATCAATACCTGAATCAATCGGCCAGGGCATTTCCGGAGCGCAGGGATTTTACTGCGATCCTTGAAAAAACAGGCTTTTCCAATGCCCGGTACCGTACCCTTACCTTTGGCATCTGCTGTGTTTATACCGCGGAGAAATAAATCTGTTTCCGATTTGATGCTCACATTCGCATTCTCAAATTTTAACCAGCTTAAACAAATTCAAACCAGCTCAAAGAAGGCATGCACCTTATGAAACGCAGGGCATTGAATGTTCAACAAAAACGGAAACGTGAAAATCGTATCGCTCGTCCCCTCTGTTACAGAACTTTTGTACACCCTGGGCCTGGAACAGGAAGTGGCCGGCATTACTAAATTCTGTGTACATCCGCAAACATGGTTCCGGACCAAAACAAGGATCGGCGGCACCAAAACCCTGAACCCCGAAAAGATCGCCGCCCTCCGGCCGGACCTGGTCATTGCCAATAAGGAAGAAAACGTAAAAGAGCAGGTAGAAGCACTGCAGGAACGGTTTCCGGTGCTGGTTACGGATGTGAACAGCTACCGGGGCGCGCTTGATATGATCCATACCATTGGTGCCGCTACCCAACGCACTGCGGAAGCAACAGCCTTGATATCCGCTATAGAAAAGGAATTTGCTGCGCTTAAAAACCCCGCGCAAAAAACAGCGGCCTATTTTATCTGGAAAGACCCGTGGATGACGGCCGGCGGGGATACATTCATCAGCGACATGATGAGCAGGGCCGGGTTCAAAAATCTTTATGCCGCCCGGAACCGGTACCCAACGGTACACCTGGACGAGCTGCGGGCCCTTTGCCCGGAATACCTCCTGCTTGCTTCAGAACCCTACCCCTTTAGCGAAAAGCACCGGGCAGCGCTGCAGCGCCTTTTCCCCGGTGTAAAGATCCTGCTGGTGGACGGCGAATTGTTCAGCTGGTACGGCAGCAGGATGCTGGAAGCCCCGGCCGGTTTCCTTAGGCTAAAAGAAGGCTGACGCAGGGTTTTGTACACCGGCAGATTGTACCTTAATCATTTTATGTTCCGGCCCGTAACCGGGGCCATTCTTCGTGCTTTAAAGCTACAGCCCAGGAGAAAAACGGCGGCCGGGTCTTCCTGTTTTTGAAAGACACCCGCGGTATGGTTGCCGGACCATTAGGAGCAGCGGCCCGCGGCCGGTAAAATACCGCAGGCAGGACCCCGCCCATGCCGGTGCGCCCCGCCTGCGGGCTGATCAATGCAGGGTAGGATCAAAAGATCCGCCCCAATCTTTGTTCTGTTCCAGCTTTGTGGTCTTATTAATGATGCTTTGGGCAATCGGATAAAAATAATACTTCTCCGGAACGATGTTCTTCTGTACGCCCGTTTGCGGCACCTGTACCACGGAGTATTTAAAATTGTTTTCCGAAAGACTGAAGGTACCGGCCTGCTGCTGTGCCTGCAGTATCGGCATTTCCGTTCCGTCCGTTTTAATGGCAATGGCTTCTACACCGCTCTTGGTCTTTTGATCCAGCAAGCTGAACATCCGCCAGCGGCGCAGATCATTGAAGCGATGCCCTTCAAAACACAACTCGATATTGCGCTCGTTCATGACCGCCTGCCGTACCTGCTCCCTTGAAACGGCCGTGATGCCATAGGTACCGCCCGCACCCGGCTCAATGCCGGCTCTTTTCCGGATCTCCCGCAGCAGCACCAGCGCGTCGGCCGTATGGCCCGCTTCATTGGCGGCTTCTGCATAATTCAGCATTACTTCCGCAAAACGCATGAGTACAAAATCAATATCATATTGCTGTACATTGGGCTGGGTCAGGTTCAGGTTACAGTTCTTGAGGATAAAAAAGCCGGTATAGGTATTGTTGTTGGTCGATTTATCTCCTACATTGGGATTCACACCAAAGTTATCATTTGCCGAGGCGATGCCCACACTGGTATATTGTTTATACCCTTTGGGAGTGCCCGCTACAGGAAATAGCCGGGCATTCCAGAGAATGGATTTTTCAAAACGGGGATCCCGGTTCTTCCAGTACGACTGCAAAAAGGCTGCATCCGATTGGTAATAGGCGCCCGTGGGATCATTGTACAGCTTACCGTCCTTCATAGGGAAGGCTTTTACAAATTCCCAGGTGGGGCATGCGGAAGCATTGCCCCGGCTCAGCGAGCCTGGCCTGGCCCCAAAATCCCAGTTGGCCGTTTTGCCCGGAAACTTATTGATGACGGGGAATACGATCTCCGAGTTCTTTTCAGCCAGTGCAATTTTTCCATAATCTTCGATCAGGCCATACCCCTGGCTCTTCAGACTTTCGTATGCCTTTTTATTCTCCGTATAGGCATCGGCCCGGTAGGCGTTGTTCCAGGGATTGGAGGGATTGAACTGCGGCGATGCTTTATACAGGAGTACCCTGGCTTTGAATGCCTGTGCAAAATTTCCATCGATATGTCCCCAGTCGGTAGAAGTAACTTCGATCTTTTGCGGCAGCAATGCAATGGCCTGGTCCAGGTCCTCAATAATAAAATCAAAACACTCCTTTGTGGAATTACGCGGCAGGTCCAGGTCGTCCTGGTACCGGTCCAGCGGCGCTTTAACGATCGGCACGCCGCCATATTCCTTTACCATTGAAAAATACGTGTACGCCCGCATAAAATACGCCTGGGCCAGGATGCCCTCTTTTTCTGCCTGGCTCAGTGTTCCGGCCTGTACATCCCGGATGGCCAGGTTGGCCAGCCGTACATTGGCATAGTCCCAGAAACCGGTAGAAGCGCCGGTTACCGTAATGGCATCCTCCCCAAAGGGGATACCGGAAAGCTGCTCACTGTTGCGGTCTGCCGATACACTCCAGTTCCCGAATTTATTATAAAGGTTGGCCACAAAAGCATTGGCCTGCTGGGGATCGTTCCAGACCTCCTGCGGCTGGTAGTTGTTCACATCCTCAATATCCAGCACTTTAGAGCAACGGGTGCACAAAATAAAGATGCATAAAAAAACAAATAGCTGTTTCATTTGAATACTGGTTTAAATTTAAAAGGTAAGGTTCAATCCGGCGGTAAGGGTGCGCATCACCGGGTAAGAATCATAGTTCTTCTGCTCGGGATCCTGGAACTCCTTCAGCTTTGAAATAGCGAAGAGGTTGGTTCCGTTTACAAATACCTGGGCATTCGTCAGCTTCAGCCCGTTGATCCAGCGGGCAGGAAGCGCATAGGCGATGTTGAGGTTCTTCAGGCGCATATAGGCTCCGTTGCGGATCCAGAAAGTAGAGCCGTCGCTGCCGGATTCCAGCCAGTTCTGCCCCACCACACGCGGGTATTTGGCGTCCGGCTTCTCGGGGGTCCATACATCGCTGGCCCAGATGGGATAGTACACGCGGAAATTGCCGCCCCACTGGCGGATGCCGGGCCCGTCCTGGTTGCTGATCATTACATCATAGGAGGTCACTCCCTGGAAATGTGCATCCAGCGAAAGACCTTTCCAGGATACATTGAAACCAAAACCATAATTGATCCTCGGTTTCCCGTTCTTGCTCAATAGCTGTACATCGTTACCGTCGATCCTTCCGTCGGCCCCGGGTGTGTAGCCATCGCCTCTTACATCTTCATAGACAATCGCTCCCATATACGGTTTGCGTCCATAATAGTTGTATCTTTTTTCCATCAGCTCATCCAGCTGTTCCTGCGTACGTACGATGCCCAGTGCTTTAAAGCCATAGATGCGATCCTCCGGCTGGCCGATGCGGGTGCGGAAATGCTCCACACCATCCGGGCCGTAGGCCACCGGCTCATCCAGCACATCCCAACGGTCCCGGGCATACCCCATATTGGCATATACCGCGTACGAGATCTCCTTCCCGGCCTGGTCGCTCCATTGCACATCAAACTCTGCTCCTTTAAAAGAACGCACCGCATAATTTTCCGGCGCCGGCGTGGTACCATACACATCCGGTATGGCCACCACCCGCGAGGCCAGGATGTCCTTCATCCGGTTGGTAAAGAAATCCAGTCTTCCGGAAAGCCGGTTGCTCAGCGTGGCAAAGTCCAGGCCGATGTTCTGATTCTCCACGGTGGCCCAGGTCAAACCGGGCACCGGCACCGGGCTGGGGCGGATGGTTTTATACAGGCGATCTCCAAATACATAGGGCGTACTGTTCTGGTACGTCTCATTATACAGGAATCCATCGATGACCTGCGGATCTGCAATATTGGAATAGTTGAGATCATTTCCGGTAGTACCATAGGACGCTCTTATCTTGAGCTCGTTCATGAAAGCTACGTGGTCTTTAAAAAACGATTCCTGCGAAAGCCGCCAGGCCAGCGATACAGAGGGGTAAGCGCCCCATTTGTGCCCTTTGGCAAAAGCGCTGTTGCCATCGTACCGGAGCGATACTTCCGCAATGTACCGGTTGGCATAGTTATAGTTCAGCCGGCCGATCCATGATTGAGCAGCCCCCAGGCCTTCCAGCCCGTCTGCAAACCGGTCCGCGGGATCTGCGGAATATGGAAAGAACTGATCGATATTGGCGATGGGGTTGTAAGCCGTGGCGATCGACCGGTAAAAATGTTCCTGCCGCTGCTCGAACACCGCAAGGGCATCGATGGCATGTTTTCCAAAGCTGCGGTTATAGGTAAGGAATGCGTTGAACTGGTACTTCCAGCCATTATCCTGCCGGTAGCGTAAAAAGGGCGCCTGCTGGCTGAAGTTAAACGTGTTCGTTTTGTTAGGATCCGGCGGCCCCGGTACAAACCGGTTCTGCGGATCGCCCTGTATGAACACATAATTTTTCTGGAAGGTCATATACCATTTCCGCAAAAAATCGTTGGCTTCGTAGTTACCCACGATCTTGGCGGCCAGCCCGGGGGTTACCTTATGCAGGTTGATGTCCAGCGTTGCGATCGTATTCAGCTGTCGTTTCCGGGTCTTTATATACCGGTCGCCCATTACCTGGTCGATCACGCTCCAGGCCTGCCAGCTGCCCATGGGCGTTTGAACGGGGTAATCCGTTATATGATCCGCCGGTGTGCCGTCTGCGTTGGTATAAAACGGGTACAGCTTGGGCCAGTTAAAGGTTACGCGGTAAAAATCCGATACATCATAATCATCATCCGGCGAGAACGGCCAGTAGAATTTATCCGAATTCTGCTGCCCCGCTGCAATATTCATGTTCAGCTTGATGTCATCCGTGATCTTTGCCGTAATGTTCGAACGCAGGTTGAATTTTTTATACCCCAGGTTCTCATAAGAACCGTTTTCTCCGGTATAGCTGATCATATTATAATAATTCAGCTTTTCGCTTCCCCCGGAGATATCGAGCAGGTATTTTTGCACGGCAGGATTGCGCCATACCCAGTCGTTTACATTATAGTTCTTATCCTTAAAATAATTGAACTCGGTTTCGCCATTGGGCAGCGGATCGTTCTTTTTGTTATACTCGTTATTGAAGGCCACCACCCGGTTCTGATAGATCAGTTCATCCGTGGCCGTGGTAAGATCGCTCAGCAGTGTGCTTGTGGGTGTGGATCTGGAAAAGGAGGTCTGAAAATGCAATGCGGGCTTTTGGGCGGTTCCTTTTTTTGTTGTAACCACCACCACACCGTTGCCCGCCCTGGAACCGTATATAGAAGCCGTAGCCGCATCCTTCAATACACTCATCTGGTCGATCTCATTCGGATCCAGCGCATCAAACTCGGCCTTGCCTTTGATCACCCCGTCAATCACATACAACGGCTCGCCGTTGGCCCCGCGGATGCGGATGGTGGAACTGGCGCCTGAAAGACCGGAAGTGTTGGTTACCGTTACCCCCGGAGCGCGGCCCGCCAGGGTATTGGACATATTTGCCGCCGGTATATCCGTAAGTTTTTTTGTGCTGATGCTGGTAACGGCCCCCGTTAAGTTAGAACGTTTCTGCTTTCCGTAACCCACTACAACCACTTCGTCCAATGCGGCAGTGGTGGCAGAAAGCCGGATCTGCAGCGTGGCTTCATTCCCAACGGTCATCTCCTGCGGCTGATAGCCGATGGCGGTTATTTCCAGTACTTCACCCGGGGATACATTGATCCTGAAAGAGCCGTCCGTTGCCGTGGCAACCGCAAGGGAGCGGCCTTTGATCTTAACGGTGGCACCGGCCACAGGATTGCCGGCGGAGTCGGTTACCTTCCCCTCAACAGGTGCTGCCTGCATCAACAGCGGAAGGTGATTGTCTGCAACAGGCGTTGCTGCCTGCAGGGTGCTTAGTTTTAACAACAGGCAACACAGCAGCACAGGGAAGCCTGTAAAACACTTCTGAAATCTTGTTTGCATAAGCGCTCATGATTTTAGCCCGCCTGACCAGACGGGCAGGTTTAAAGAATGCGATACATTTTGAAACAGTAAAAAAGAAGGGAATACTGGCAATAAACGGGCATAACGCTGCTGTGTAAACAGTGACGTCTTTACATTCTCAGGTATTTCTTTCTGCATTCCCGGACATTCCTTTTTTACCGCGGAAGGGGAAATACTACGTTTGTTGTTTGGGGGTCATAGTAGGTTCGAGGGGGTTTATTAAAGAATAGAGAATAGCAGGACAAATGTTATTGAAAAAAATACATAAACAAAATTTTTTTCAGTATTTTTTAAAATAAAAACAACGAAAGCGTATTATTTATACAATAAACCGGGCTCTTTATTAAAAAAATATACAAACAAAACAACCCGATAGCACTCCGCCTCAGGTAGAACAATGCTGAAGCGCCGATTTTCCGGTCCTGCCCTCATTGATAATGGAAAAAGGGGCAGGATTCGCCCTTCGGCGGAAAAGATTTTTATTCGCCGGGTTATTATTTCTTTACAACGTGCATGAGCTCCCGACCCATGGATATTTTTATTGCCCGGAAAAAAAAATTTGGCAATCCCGGCAAATAGTTTCTACTTTTGCCGCAGTTCTTGAAAGTATTCTTATCCAGAAAGACCGAGGGACTTGACCCAATGACGTCTTGGCAACCTCCGCCCCCGCGCGGGAAGGTGCCACCTTCAACCACACTTGTGGAAAGATAAGTTAGTAAAAGCCTTTTCATTTATTTACAAAATAGTTGAATGCGCTTCTGACTTGTCGGGAGCGTATTTTTTTTTGCGCCCCGGCATCTTTGCTGTACGTCGTTCCGGATGGATTTTTTCAGGTGTATTCTTCACTATTAAAAACAAAAAAATGAAAGAGCAAACAAAGATCCTGCACAGCATTCCGGCAGATGAGCTGACCGGCGCCCTCTCCACCCCCATTTATCAAACTTCCACTTTTGTACAGGAAGCGCCCGGTGTGCACCGCGGCTACGATTACTCCCGCACCAACAACCCCACGCGCGCTGCCCTGGAGCGGCTGATTGCAACACTGGAAGGAGGCAGCAACGGCTATGCCTTTGCCAGCGGCCTTGCCGCCATTGATGCCGTGGTGAAGCTATTGACCGCCGGAGATGAGATCCTTGCAGTGGAGGATATTTACGGTGGCGCTTTTCGCCTGTTTACGCAGGTATATCAAAAATTCGGGATCCGGGTACAGTATGCCGATACAACAGACGTTGCGCAGGTAGCAAAAGCCATCACCCCAAAAACAAAACTGATCTGGATCGAAACGCCTACCAACCCTACCTTAAAGATCTCCGATATCCGGGCTATTGCCACCATTGCCAAAGCGCATGATATCCTGCTTTGCGTAGACAATACCTTTGCATCGCCCGCCGCACAAAAGCCGTTGGAGCTGGGGGCCGACCTGGTGGTGCACAGCGCTACCAAATACCTTGCGGGGCACAGCGATGTGATCGCCGGACTGGTGATTACTCAGAACCCCGCGCTTGGTGACCAGATCAAATTTATTCAGAATGCTTCGGGCGCCATACTGGCCCCTTTTGACAGCTGGCTTACCATCCGGGGCATTGAAACGCTTCCGCTGCGCGTTGCCCAACATTCAAAAAGCGCGCAGGCTGTGGCCGAATTCTTAAAAACACAGGAACTGGTCCGGAACGTTTATTATCCCGGGCTCGCCAGCCATCACAATCATGCCATTGCAAAGCAGCAGCAAAGCTACTTCGGTGGTGTTGTCAGCTTCGACCTCCAGATCGATGAAAAAGACATCGCTGCAAGGCTGGTAAGATCCACCCGCTATTTTCAGCTGGCGGAAAGTCTTGGAGGCGTAAAAAGCCTGCTCTGCTTACCCAGCGAAATGACCCATAAATCCATTCCCGCTGCGGTCCGCCACCACTCAGGCGTTTCCGACAGCCTGATACGGCTTTCCGTGGGCCTGGAAGACACAGAAGACCTGATCGATGATCTGAAAAGAGCCCTGCGCATTACTGCCGGGTGGCTTACAACCGCACAATAGCAACGCGATCTGGAGATCCATAGACCTGTTAGGTTTTAAAAACCTGGCAGGTCTATCCCGTTAATACGCGCTGGCCGCATCAAGCGTTGCCAGCGCATCGGCTGAAAGCTGCAGGCGCACGGCACCGGTCATACTTTGCATCTGACCAATACTGGTGGCGCTCACAACAGGCGCCGTTACGGAAGGCCGTGCCAGCAGCCAGGCCAGGGCCACGGTTGCCGGGGTGGTATGATATTCCTGTGCTGCTTCGTCGAGGGCTGCCAGGATCTTTTTTCCCCGTTCATCCAGCATCTTTTTTACACCGGCGCCCCGGGCGCTTTTTGCAAGATCCTTTTCATTGCGGTATTTTCCGGTTAAAAAACCGCTGGCCAGCGAATAGTAGGTGATCACGCCCAATCCATGGGCCACCGCTATAGGCTCGTATTGCGTTTCGTACTGTTGCCGGTGATACAGGTTATATTCCGGCTGCAGGGTCTGGTACACCGGCCAAGCATGGGCTGCCGATGCTTCCAGCGATGCATCCAGGCGCTGCGGCGATAAATTGGAGGCGCCGATCCAGCGTACCTTTCCCGTTTTGATCAGCGCGTCGTAAGCTTCCAGCGTTTCTTCTACCGGTACCGATTCATTGTCAAAATGGGTCTGGTAAAGATCGATCGTCTCTATCTGCAGGCGCCTTAACGAGTGTTCCACCTCCTTCAGGATATATGCCTTTGAGGTATCCGGCTGGGGCTGACCGGGCATAGGGCCGCCCACTTTTGTGGCAATCATCACCTCATTCCGCTTACCGGTTTTCCGGAGCCAGTTACCAATAATGGTTTCCGATTCGCCGCCCTTGTTGCCTGGTGCCCAGTACGCATATTGATTCGCCGTATCGATCATGTTAAACCCGTCACCTACAAAATGGTCGAGCAGTGCAAACGAAGCCGGCTCATCCACCGTCCAGCCAAACACATTGCCGCCAAAAACAACCGGAGCGATCTGCAGATCCGTATGTCCCAGTGTTGTCTTATTCATATTTTAGTTTTATGCATTAAAACAATCCGGGCAGGATATTGTTCGGGTACATCCGCCCGGGCCATGCCCGCTCCGGGTTTTCCGCGATCGTTTTTACCGGTCTTTTCAGGCAGCCGCGTTTGGCCCCTTCTCCAGCAAGGCAAGCCCAAGAAAAAGCCACCGTTACGGTGGCCCCTTCATAAAACAAACACAAAGGAATTATTCAGACCTTTGGCCCTGCGGCTTTTACTTCCTCAGCAACCATGCCTGCATAGTTTTTGAAATTTTCTGAAAACTGCAGGGCCAGTTTTTTCGCCTGCAGTTCATATGCTTCGGGATCTTCCCAGGTCTGACGCGGTATCAATATTTTTGGATTGACGTCCGGGCAGCTGTCGGGGATCATCAGATCAAATACCGGGTCCCGGTGATAGGGCACAGGATCCAGGCTGCCGTTCAGCGCGGCCCGTATCATTGCCCGGGAGTCCGAAAGCCGGATCCGCGATCCGGTTCCGTATGCACCGCCGGTCCAGCCGGTATTGACCATCCACACGTTCACACCGTGTTTAGCGATCCGGTCTCCCAGCATTGCCGCATAGCGGCCCGGGTGCAGGGGTATAAAGGGCGCTCCAAAGCAGGCGCTGAACGTAGCCCGGGGCTCGGTAACCCCCGTTTCCGTTCCGGCCACTTTTGCAGTATAGCCACTGATAAAATAGTAAAGTGCCTGCTCCCGGGTCAGCCGGCTTATAGGGGGCAGCACGCCGTAAGCATCACAGGTCAGAAAGAATATATTCCCCGGAGTGCCTCCGGTTTCTTCCGGAACAATATTTTCTACAAAATAAATGGGATAGGCCACCCGGGTATTTTCTGTAATGGATGCATCATTGAAATTGATCTGGTCGGTTCCGGGATAAAAGGTAACATTCTCCACAAGCGCGCCTTTCCTTACCGCATGATAAATTTCCGGTTCTTTTTCTTCCGAGAGGCCGATGCATTTTGCATAACATCCACCTTCAAAATTAAAGATCCGGCTATCGTCCCAACCGTGTTCATCATCCCCGATCAGCTTCCGTCCGGGGTCGGTGCTCAGGGTCGTTTTGCCGGTGCCGCTCAGGCCAAAGAACAAAGCCGTATCGCCGTTCCCGCCTACGTTTGCAGAGCAGTGCATGCTCAGGACATTGTGTATCTCGGGCAGCAGGTAGTTCAATATAGAAAAGATCCCCTTTTTAATTTCACCGGTATAGCTGCTGCCCGCGATCAGGATCATTTTATGCTTCATGCTGACCACCGTTGCATTTCCCTGCCGTACGCCACAACGTTCCGGATCCAGCTGCAGCCCCGGCGCGGAAAGAATATGCCAGCCGGGCTCAAACGATTCCAACGCTTCTTCTGAAGGACGCAAAAAAAGATGATGGGCAAAGAGGTTCATCCAGGGCAGTTCATTCACAATACGGATATTCAGGCCGTATTCCGGTGCGGCGCAGGCATAGGCATCGCGCACCCACAGCTCTTTCCGGGTATTTAAATAGTCCCGCACATCTTCCAGTATCCGGTCAAAATATCTTTCTTCGATGGGATGGTTAAAATGCCCCCAGTCAACGGTCTTTTCCGTAAGCTCGTCCCTGACAATAAATTTATCCCCGGGCGACCTCCCGGTGAAGGTTCCTGTAGAAATTACCAGCGCGCCCGTATCGTTCAGCCGGCCCTGGCCGTTCATCAATGTGTCTTCAACCAGTTCTTCAGAAGACAGTTGGTAATGGATCCGGTTGTTCAAATTCAGCCCCGCAGCCCTCAGCTGTTTTTCCGGGATCTCCAATGGCTTTGTAAGCATATTGCGTTTAAACTTTGTTGAAGCAGCAAAAATATAATTTGAAAAAATCTAAAAAAAATATATTTTAAGCCGTTTTAATTTGAAATTTTAAAATTATCGACGATAGGCAAGAGAACAAAATTCAAAGAACAATTTAAAAACTAACAATTGTTCATGAAAAATACTGATGTACAGTCAATTAGGCCGGAGATCACTGTATCGCTTTTTTCTTTCCCCATAGTTTCCTAACTTTGCGCCGTCCTATTGCAGGACAAATAAGTTCTTTTATCATCCCGCCGTTGACGGGAACCTTATCAAGAAAGGCAGAGGGTTTGGCCCTGTGAAGCCTTGGCAACCTGTTATAAGGATAACAAGGTGCCAATTCCAGCTCCCGCAAGGCGGGAGGAAGATAAGTCGGATCAGTAGTATATTAAAACTTAATAGAACAGCTCATCTGGTTTATCCGGTGGGCTTTTTTTATGCGCCGGCGATCCGCTGCCATTAATTTTTTTTGAATATGAAACGAAACTCTATTAAATTCGTAATCTGCATGAAACAAAGAGCAACATACACCATCCCGTACATTACACCCGTAATGTGTTGCCCTGTTTGTTGTATGCCGTAGCAGGCATACCATCTTACCATCTACCCCCGCGGGTCTTCAGAACCGCATATATATTTCAACATCTTTTTTTCATTTCATTAAATTCATTATCTTTTTATGAGCAACCAATTACATTTTGACACATTGCAGGTGCATGCCGGCCAGCAGGCAGATCCCACTACCGGAAGCCGTGCTGTGCCTATTTACCAGACCACTTCTTTTGTTTTCAAAAATGCGGACCATGCGGCCAATCTTTTCGGCCTGAAAGAGTTTGGCAATATTTATACGCGCATCATGAACCCGACCACGGACGTATTTGAGCAGCGTGTAGCGGCCCTCGAAGGTGGGGTGGCCGCCCTGGCTACTGCGTCCGGACAGGCAGCACAGTTCCTGACCATCGCCAACCTGCTGCAGGCCGGCGAAAACTTTGTTACGTCTCCATTCCTGTACGGGGGTACATTCAATCAGTTTAAAGTTTCTTTTAAGCGGCTGGGGATCGATGTTCGTTTTGCGGCCGATGATAATGTTGACAGTTTCCGTCCATTGATCGATGAAAAAACAAAAGCCATTTACCTGGAAACCCTGGGCAACCCGCGGTTAAACGTTCCCGATTTTGAAAAATTTGCCGCCCTGGCCAAAGAATTTGATCTGCCGCTGATCGTAGACAATACATTCGGAGCCGGCGGCTACCTGTTCCAGCCCATCAAACACGGCGCCAACATTGTCGTACAAGCCGCTACCAAATGGATCGGCGGACACGGCAACAGTATTGGCGGGATCATCGTTGACGGAGGAAACTATAACTGGGGCAACGGAAAATTCCCGCAGTTCTCTGAACCCTCGGAAGGCTACCACGGACTTAATTTCTGGCAGGTATTTGGTGAGGGAAATCCCCTGGGATTGCCCAACATCGCCTTTGCCATCCGCGCCCGTGTAGAAGGACTGCGCGATTTTGGACCGGCATTGAGCCCCTTCAATTCTTTCCTGCTGCTGCAGGGCCTCGAAACACTTTCGCTGCGTGTACAGCGCACGGTAGACAATACCCTGGCACTGGCACAGTGGCTGGAGCAGCACGATAACGTGGAGTTTGTGTGGTATCCGGGCCTGGAAAGCAGCCCCTATCACACCCTGGCCAAAAAATACCTGACCAATGGTTTTGGTGGTGTACTGCAGTTTGGCATCAAGGGCGGTCTTGAAAACGGGAAAACCTTTATCAACAGCCTGAAACTGGTAAGCCATCTGGCCAACGTGGGCGATACCAAAACCCTGGCCATTCATCCGGCTTCTACTACACACGAGCAACTCAGTGAAGCGGAACGGGCCAGCGCCGGTGTGCTGGACAACCTGATCCGCATCAGCCCGGGGATCGAATACATTGATGATATAAAAGCAGATTTTGAACAGGCATTCGCCGCTGTTTTTAATAAGTAAAATAAGACCAGTCCCGTAAGGCTTGGTAAGCCTTGCGGGACTTTCCAAAAAAAGAATGCAACAAAAGATATTTACACATACCGGGCCTTTCGAATTAGAAAGCGGCGCCATTTTTCAAAACCTGCGGCTGGCCTATACGACCTATGGTACGGTCAATGGGGACCAGTCCAACATCATCTGGATCTTTCATGCGCTTACAGCCAATAGCAACCCGCATGAGTGGTGGCCCGAGATGATCGGCCCCGGAAAAGTTTTTGACCCTGCCCGGGATTTCATCATCTGCGTGAACATGCCCGGCAGTTGCTATGGCAGCAGCAGCCCGCTGGATGTTGACCCCGCTACGGACGAGCCCTACTATCACGATTTTCCCTTTTTTACGATCCGCGATATGGCACGGGCCTATCAGCTGCTGCAAAACGAACTGGGCATCCGGAAAATAAAAGTAGGCATCGGCGGCAGTACCGGCGGCCAGCAACTGCTGGAATGGGCCGTACAGGACCCGGAGCTCTTCGAATACATCATTCCGCTGGCTACCAATGCCGTTCATTCGCCCTGGGGAAAGGCCTTTAATGCCTCTCAGCGTTTTGCTATTGAGGCCGACCAGACCTGGCAAACAAAAAGCCCCGATGCGGGAAGAAAAGGGATGGAAGTGGCTAGGGGCATTGCCCTGCTTTCTTACCGCAATGCCATCGCCTATAACAAAACACAGTCTGAGCTCTCGGACGATCAGCTGGAAGCTTTTCGCAGTGAAAGCTATCAACGCTACCAGGGCACCAAACTATCGGCCCGCTTTAATGCATTCAGCTATTATGCCCTCAGCAAAAGCATGGACAGTCATAACCTTGGCCGTGGCCGGGGCGGCGTCATTAAAGCGCTGGAGGCCATCAAAGCAAAGACGCTGGCCCTGGCCCTGGAAGGAGATGTGCTGTTTCCTCCGGAGGAACAGGAGTTTTTGGCAGAACATATACCCGGAGCCATTGAAAAGCTGATCCGCTCCGATTATGGACACGATGGTTTTTTACTGGAATTTGAACAGATATCAGAAGCAATAAAAAAATTCACAACCCGTCACGCTGAAGGCGTGGCCTTAAAATAAGAACAATGGGCGAACATAAAGAATTAGTGATCGGATTATTTGGATTTGGTGTTGTAGGCGAAGGACTTTACAAGGTTTTGCAGCAAACGCCCTCCCTGAAAGCCTCTATCAAAAGGGTATGCATCAAACATCCGGGGAAAAAGAGGAATGCACCGGAAGACCTGTTTACTACCGATCGCAATGAACTGCTAAACGACACCTCCATCAACCTGATCGTAGAAGTCATCGATGACGCCGTGGCCGGCTTTGAGATCGTGAGCACCGCCCTGAAAAACGGCAAGGACGTTGTCAGCTCCTCCAAGAAAATGATCGCTGAGAATTTACCGGCCCTGCTGGAACTGCAGCAAAAGACGGGCAGATCGCTTTTGTATGAATCCTCGGCCTGCGCCTCCATCCCGGTGATCCGGAACCTGGAGGAATATTATGACAATGATCTCCTGCACAGCATCCGCGCGATCGTGAACGGGAGCACCAATTTTATCCTTACCAAGATCTTTGAAGAGAACCTGTCCTTTAAAGATGCCCTGCTGCTGGCGCAGCAACTGGGCTTTGCAGAAAGCGATCCCACATTGGATGTGGAAGGGTTTGATGCCCTGAACAAGTGGACCATCCTGCTGCTGCATGCCTACGGCATCGTAGCACACCCGGATCAGATCCTGTTCAACGGCATCCAGAATATTGCCAAATCGGATGCGCTGGTGGCCAAGGCGCGCGGACAACAGATCAAGCTGGTGGCGCAGGCCAAAAAGCTGATCAACGGCGGCGTGGGCGCTTATGTGCTGCCCCAGTTTGTAAATACTGACAGCCCCTTGTCCTTTGTAAAAAATGAATACAACGGCGTGGTGATCGAAAGCGGGTTTGCTGATCAGCAATTCTTTTACGGGAAAGGGGCCGGCAGTTTTCCTACCGCTTCTGCGGTGCTGAGCGATATTTCTGCATTGCGTTATGAGTACCGGTACGAATACAAAAAATTATACCATCATAAGCCGCACCAGCTCAACGACGCCATCTATCTGAAGGTATTTGTGAGTTTCACTGATCTGGCCAATATTCCCAAAGAAGACTTTGAATGGATCGAAGAATGGCATGCACAGGAAAGCCGTAAATACCTGTCCGGCGTAATCGCCCTGCAAAAGTTAAAGCAAACTTCCTGGTGGAAGGAGAACGGCACCTCCCTCATCGTGGAAGCCGATGGCATCATCGAAGACATTGAAGAGCGGAAACTAAAAAAGAAAAGCCTGGAGCTGGCAGGATTATTATAGTTTCAGGTTGTGTCCCCAACATGAAACCTGGAACCTGGAATTCTTAAAATCCGCGCGCCATGGAAGCCACGGAAAGATCCGCAAAATCGTTCTCTAAGTATTTGTAATACCCGGTAATCGCGATCATACCCGCATTATCGGTGCAGTACTGGAAATCCGGGATAAACGTATTCCATCCTTTTTGTTCGCCCATTTCTTTAAACGCCTTGCGCAGTCCGCTGTTGGCCGACACGCCCCCTGCAATGCATAGGTCTTTTATCCCCAGCTCCTTTGCGGCCCTGCTGAACTTGTTCAGCAAGATCGTAATGATCCGGTTCTGGATCGAGGCGCAGATATCATTCAGGTTTTCTTCTATAAAGCGTTGTTTTTCCTCCGCCGTGGCTGCAAATTCCTCCTTATACACCTGTGCCGTGCCGGCATTTCTTAAAAAATAGAGGATGGCCGTTTTCAGTCCGCTGAAACTAAAATTATAGCCGGGAATCCTGGGCTCGGGAAACTGAAAGCGACCGGGATCCCCTTCCCGCGCGTGCTTATCCACCAGTGGTCCGCCCGGGTAAGGCAGGCCCAGCATTTTGGCGGCTTTATCAAAAGCCTCTCCTGCGGCATCGTCGATCGTTTCCCCGATCACCTCCAGCTTTGTGGGTGCCGTACATTTTACGATCTGGGTGTGCCCGCCGCTTACGGTCAGACACAGGAACGGAAAAGAAGGCCGGTGATCCGGGATCAGGTTTGCCAGCACATGCGCCTGCATATGGTTTACAGCGATCAGGGGCTTGTTCAGCGCCAGGGATAAAGACTTTGCAAATTGCCCGCCCACCAGCAAGCTTCCGATCAGCCCGGGCGCCTGCGTAAACGCGATCGCATCCATATCGTTCAGCTCCATACCACTTTCCTTCAAGGCCACATCCACTACGGGTACAATATGCTGCATATGCGCCCTGGAAGCCAGCTCGGGCACCACGCCTCCATGTGCTGCATGCACGGCCTGCGTGGCAATGCGGTTTGATAAGATCGTTCCCCCGCTGCAAACAGCGGCCGAGGTTTCGTCGCAACTGGATTCGATAGCCAGTATATTTATCTTACTCATGATTTCATTTACTCAGCCCCATTCACTATTGCCCATTCGATACCGCTTCCTTAGCGCATGGGTAAGGCACTCAATATATTGCTGACAGATCCCCGGAATAGCACAGAATGCTGCGGCATCTGAAAGATGAGCAGCCTCCCCGGCGATGCTGATTTGGGAAACCACATTGGCTCACCACTGCCTACTGTCCCTTGCCTCAGCTCCGTATCGCCACCACCGGATCCATTTTTGCCGCCTGCACCGCCGGAATGATCCCGGCAATGATCCCTACGATCACACAGATCAAAAAGGTCCAGATCATATTTCCAACAGAAATGAATACCGGAAAGTCAAGCGCCTTGCTGAGTACCTGTGCCAGCACATACACGAGGAATAAACCGATCAGTCCGCCCAACATACAAAGAAAGGCCGATTCCAGCAGGAATTCCGTAAGGATGATCTGCCGTTTGGCCCCCAGCGCCTTTTTCAGCCCGATCTGCGAAGTACGTTCCTTTACCGTAACAAACATGATGTTCGCAACGCCAAACAGTCCAACAATGAGGCTGATGCCGCCGATCACCGCCCCTCCGATGTTCAGACCGGCAAACGCTTCTTCCACCTGATCACCGATATCATTGATATCATTCAGTGCAAAGTTGTTGGTTTGCTTGGGGCTCAGCTTATGCAGGCTGCGCATCGTAACCATCAGCTCATCTTTGAGGCCCTTACTGGTAACCTGCTCCCTGCCCTGCACCATGATCACCGGGTCTGTCTTTTCCTCGTTATAAATAGTACGGCCAAACTGGAAAGGCAGGATCACGCTCTGATCAAATCCCCAGCCTCCGATCATCTGTTTTCCCTGTTTTTCGATAACGCCGGCAACCAGCATTTTTCTTCCCGCGATGGAGATGGTCTTATTCACCGCCAGCTCCGGCTCACTAAATAATTTTTCAGCAATTTCGTTACCAATGACCGCTACACCGGAGCCATAATTAAATTCTGCATCGGATATATAACGGCCAAACCCCATGGTCAACGGCTGGATCTTTATATACTCATCGCTTACGCTGTACACGTTCACCCCGTTCAGCAAATACCCCGAAAACTCCACATTGCCCCTTCCCTGCAGTGCAAAAGCCACATATTTTGCATTGGCTGTACGCTCCTTGATCGGTTTTACTTCATCATAACGGGGCACCGGGCGGTTCACATATTTCCACCAGGGATAATCCGGGCCACCGCCATATTCCCATTTGTCTATATAGATCGTATTGGAGCCCAGGGTCTTGATCTCGTTCTGGATATTTTGCTGCAGGCTGTTTACCGTAGCCAGCACCCCGATGATACAAAAGATCCCGATGGTTACACCGAAGAGCGACAAAAACGTCCGCAGCTTATTCTTCCACAGCTCCTGCATGGCCATGCGAAAACTATTGCTTACTATTTCCAGGGTGCGCCTCAACATAGCTACAAATATAATCACGTTTTTAATGGCCGCAGCCAGTGTTTTTAAAAATAGGTTTAACCCGTCTAAAAAAGCCGGTTATGACGTGGCCCGGGAGTTGCTGGACACACTGATCCGGTACTGCCGCCGGCAACAGATCCACGCGATCTACCTGGGCACCGTTGACCTGCTGAAAGCGGCACAGCGGTTCTATGAAAAAAATGGCTTTACCAGGATAGATGAAACGGCGCTTCCCTCTTTTTTTCCAAAAGTGCCGGTAGATAACGTTTTCTATTATCGTTCACTCAACAACTGAATTGGTCATGAACACTATTGATGATGCCGGCATACTGGCGCTTGCCACCCGGCTGCAACGGCTTAGCGAAAGCATCCGCAAGCAAGGGTTTGAAGTTTACCGGGCCTGCGGCATCGACTTTGATCCCAAATGGTTCCCGGTGATCTACGCCCTGCATAAAAAAACCAGGCTGAGCGTGGTAGCGCTGGCCCAGGAAATCGGATATACCCACCCGTCTACCATCAGCCTGTTAAAAGAGCTGGACAAAGAAAAGCTGGTGCGCTCCCAAAAAGATCCCGGGGACGACCGTAAACGGCTGCTGCTCCTTTCTTCCCGTGGACGGGCCCTGGTGGCACAAATGCAGCCCCTCTGGCAGGTGCTGATACAGGCCATTACACAACTGACGGCTACGCGGAACAACCTCCTAAAGGCCATTACCGAAGTAGAACAGCGATTGCATGAAACAGCCCTGACCGATGCAGCGCTGGCACTGATGAAACGGGAAAATGCGGGTAGCTGACTTCCCGGTGCTGCTCATTTCCGCTCTTCCGCGGCCTCCCGGTAGCACCAGTTAATGATCTGCTCTATTGCTTTAAAAAGCTGCTCCCGGCCTTTTTCTGTTGTGGTGCTGACCCCGCAGATGGTATTGTTGTTGTAGCGGGCATGCAGGATGATGTAGTAGATCGCCGATACCAGGAGGGCGTTGATGGCCCGGAAGTTCACGGATGTACCTTTAAAATATTTATCCGACAGCTGAAACAGCTGCTCGCCAAAACGTTCCCGCTCTTCCAGTATATCCCGCAATAAGGGATTTTTTTCGCACAACTCCCACAGAATGATATGCTGCATCTCTACTGAGTTTTCAAGAAACAGGAACTGTCCTTTCAGGATCTCCACTACCGTATCCGGCTTCAGATCCGTAAGCGGTACTTTTTCTGTTATGGCTTCGGTCTTTTTCCAAAAATCGTTTTTCTTCAGGTAGGCATCTATCAGCCCACCGAGGCTTCCAAAATAATTATAGATCAGTTTTTTATCAAGTTTGGCATGCGCCGCAATGTTATTGGCCTTTAGTGCCTTGTACCCGTCCTTTTGAAGGATCGCTCCCACTGAGTGCAACAGTTTCTGCATGGATTTCTGCTTATCCCGCTTTGGCTCCTGTGTATTCCCTTGTCTCCTTTTCATGGTCGATAGCATCCAAAGGTCAACGTTTTTTCGGAGTTTCCAAAAAAATACATCCATTAGACATATTGAAAATCTTTCGACAAAACATTAAACATTTAAAAATATTTGCAATTATCCATTAAATTTAATCTCAGCTGGAAGCAGCAGCAATATATTTTTTGCAGTTTTCCTGGCCGCTTAATCTTCGCAAGTCACCGATGGGTGACTTATATTGATTTATTGCCCTACCTTTGCTACTTCCGAAATTGCGGGTGCTGTGATGAATTCATTTACAAGATCCGTTTTTTGTTCGTAAGTGTGCCGTTGCTAAAACAGGCCAGCTAAAAATGCTTTTGGGACAACATGGTTTCTATGGGTTGATAATGGATATGCTCTGCTCTCAAAAGTATGTCCATTTTTTTTGCCCGTTATACAGTGCATGTACCGGTGAACGCATGCCTGCTTTCAGGTTTCCAGCCAGAATGCATCCGTATAATCCTCCGTTGCAGGAACGATGTGCGATTCGTGCAGCAAGGCTCCTATCGTTTCCAGCTTCTCCTCCGGAACCGTCGCTTCAAGATGCGGGAACAATACCCGTTCTTCAAAACGGATATGCCGGTCCAGCAGATCGGCAAAAATAGTCAGACGGTCATTGGCTGCCGCTGAAGCAAGGGTCCCTACCAGCGCTTCCAGCTCCCGGTGTTCCGCAATTGCCTGCAGGCTCAGATCGTCCTGCTGAAACAGCCACCGCTCTTCTTCATCAAAATGCTGTTTCAGATAGGTTTTCCAAAAATAGTCCACATACAAACCGATCCGGGCGGCGGCAATCCCCTTTTTGATGCCCTGCCGGATCTTCCAGCAACATAGCAATCCGTAGTGATGGTCCCGGGAAAAGGGCACCAGACTTTTGTGTCGTTTCATGATCTCATTTTTTAAAGGTTTCTCCCGGTCCATCCGTTTATATTGCTGCGCGCAAACCGGGGTATTTCCGGCATTAAGACGTTGCGGTCTTCCCTGCCCGGCTTTGCGACAGGCAGATGCCGCCCGCCCCCGCCAGCAGCAGCATCGCAGCGCCCAGCAGCCCTTCGTTCATAAAAGGAACCGGCATATAGGCGAAGGCCGCAAAAGCCTGTGTGGCCAGAAACAGCTCGTTGAAGACCACGCCGGCCAGCAATATTGCACCCGCGGCCTTTGCCGTTTTCGTAACTGTGATCATCCGCCGGGCAATATAAAAGCCGATCAGGAATAAACTGTACACCCCCAGCAATACCAGGTGCAGATAAGCAATAACGACGGGGCGGGATCCAAATACCGGCTGGCCCAGTGAAGGAAGTACAGACAGGGTCTGAAGAACAAACTTCAGCGTAAGCGCTAATGCAGCTGCATAAAAAAAGACCTTAGCCCGGCAGGAAACGGTCTGTTGCCGGTTTTGCCGGTACCAGGTCTTTGCCCGGACCAGCAAAGCGATCCAGGCGGCCGGCTGCAATACCGCTGCCAGCGTGATGATCAGGTGCAACCACCCCGGAAGCGCAACCCCGTGTATAGACAGGAAAAAAGCCGGTACGGCGGTGATGATAAAAATCCGGAAGTAGGTCTTTAATGAAAAAAAGGATCCCGGCAAAAGCGTTATTGCCAAAGCCATGCTGCCAAAGAAGAACCAGCCATTGTATTGAAAATGTAAATAAAAATAAATTGAGCCCAGGTAAAGCCTGGAATCCAGGTTTTTGGTGGCCATCATATATGCCAGGAAAAAAGGGCCTGCCGATGACAATACATTCAGCAGCAAACCACCGGTAGCCCACGGTACAGAAGGATGTGCGGCCGGCCACTGCCGCCGGTCCCGGATGAACAAACCCGCAAATACCACCGCTACCAGGATGGACCATGTAGAAAAGATGATCGACACGGCCTCATATCCCTGTATGGTGAATGCGATCAGCATCCCAAATGCCCCCAAAAGATTCAGTACGATAAGAGCCTGATAGTGTTTCCGCCTTCGCGGGGTAATGAAGGGCGCGATCAGGAAAGCAAGTCCCGAATACAGCAAATGACTGACCCAGCCGCCGAAGGCAAAATGGGAATGCGCATGCAATAGGTGCTCCTGTTCAAAAAACGGGAAGTTGTACGCGATCTTGTAGCGCATCATCGTTCCATACAGGGCTACGATCACCAGGTTAAACAATCCCCAGCGCACCCACCTTTTTAATAAACCGGCATCCATCAGCAATGATTAATAAGGTTTATGCCCCCGGATCTTTACTTTTTGGCTGCAGCTCGTCCTGATCAGTATACGGATCACGGTTCCGGGCTACGCCGCCATAGGCGATCCGTATGTTATGCCCCACAGGTATATTCTTCCGATGTTTCCGTTACCTGTAGTCAGCGGACCGTTTCCTGTTCCATTTTGATCGCCTTCGGAAACAGGATATTGTTTTCCAGGTGCACGTGCAGGTGCAGGTCCTCTTCAAATTCTTTCAGCAAAGAAAAAGTTACCTTGTAGGTATTACAGGCATCAGCCGGCGGCGTATAATTACCGGTAAGGGTGGCAATCCGCTGAAAGCGCCCACCTTCAATATCATGCTCATGCCTCATAACGCTGATCGGGTTCTCCACTGTACCAAAAGCAGCATGTACGGCGGCCTTGTTCACCGCCATGTTCCGGATATATGGAAAAAGAAAGGTCTCTTCTTTTTTCATATGCGCAGAAAGTTCGGCCGCGGATTCATGAAACAGTGTTTCCACTTCCTTCAATTCCGGATGCCGGTCTCCATGCACCCGTACCACCTTCCCGAGGAACGGCGTGATCTCTGCAACTTTTGCCGTTACGTAACGGTGATGCTTTTTTTCTATATAGTCCGCCAGCAGGTCCGCCGGCCAGCTGTTATAGGCTGCAGCAGCTGTATCCGCCTGGCCGCGCACGTCCTCCAATACGTTGATCAGCGCCCCTGGTTCCAGTGCTTTCTGCCTGCAGGCTTCAGCAATCGTACGGTTGCCGTTACAGCAAAAATCTATACCGTGTCCTTTAAAGATGGAGGCCGTCCGGTAATCTGCCGCTACCAGCTCCCCGATAATGGTTTGTTCATTAATATCCATAATTATACCTACTTAAAGTTAAAAAAACAGTATTACCCTTGTTATCGTTCGCAAAACGGCGGCCGGCCCCTATTTGAATTCCGCCTCCTCCTCTGCGGGTCCGCATGTTGTTCTTAGACCCCGGTCTTCCCCGTCAGCGCCCAAAAAAACGCAACAGCTTCATAGCAAAGATAGGAAGAAAACACAATAGAAGACAAAAATGTCTTTTATTGTCCAGCTTACAGTCATGCGCCGGTATGCCGGTTTATGGCTTACAGCTTCTATGCGGAAAAAGAAGGTCTGGGAAAGGGGTGCTGATACAGGGTCATTACTTTATATTCCTGAACAAATAAATAAACAGCAGGACACTGCATAAGAAGATGAATACAGCGCTCACTTTGACCAGCCAGTCCGAATAAATAAAACTTCCGGATTCCAGCTGCTTTTTGGTTTTTTGGTACCGGAAAAAAGCGAGGAGAATGATGAGCCCCCCCAACGCAACCAGTGTAATTCCTACAACCTGGGAAAAACCGGAACCCCGGGGCAATGCCTGCGGCGCTTCCAGTACCGCAGCCAGCTGCCGCATAAATAATGAGAACTTAACCACAACAAATCCAAAACCCATGATACCGATACTCGTCCGTATCCAGGCCAAAAATGTTCTTTCATTGGCCAGGTGATCGTTTGCGCCTCCTTTTGTTTTGCTGCTCATATTCTCATTCATTTCTGATATCCTCCAATTTTAAAATAACCCGGTTTCCTGCTTCTCCCAAATATAATAAAGATTTATGCGATGCCGGCCTGGGACACATTCCAAATCCGATAGCATCGGGTATCATAGGGGTATATAAAGAGCGACGCGCTTCCTGCCACTCAGGGGCGTGGCAAACTGATCAATTGCGGAAGAGGCAGTAAAGGCAATCCGATCTTCATTCAGCGAATTCCTGCCGTTCGGGATCTCAGGTCTTTCCTGAGAAAAAGAATGATAAGGAAGCCGGTTGCTACAGTTGACAAAGACGGTGTTCTTACCTGCATTGCTCCCGGAGAAGCCATGGCAACCGTGAAAGTAAAAAATAGAGGATCGGCGCTTGTTACATGCAAGGTGCGGATATCCCCTGTTTTGATAAATGAAATGCACTTCGATAAACAGCATATCCCTCTAACAATTGGGAAAAGTCGCAGGTGACTGTATCCGGATGCAACCAGCAAGAAGCTCATTTGGCGTGTCTATAATTCAAATGTAGCGCCTGCAGATCAGACTGGTTAATACTACAGCAGGATTGGGAGATGGCAGCTTGCTCAGAAAAGGGCTTTTAAAAGCGGAGAGCGAGGGATTCGAACCCCCGGACCTGTTACAGTCAACGGTTTTCAAGACCGCCGCATTCGACCACTCTGCCAGCTCTCCGCGGCAAAAGTAAGGGTTGGCCGTTTGATGACAAAAAAATGTTTTTTGATTTTTCCCGGAACAGGATCCCCCGGTCTTCCGGAAGAAAGAACAGCTGCGGTCAGGGCGTGGTAAAGCCATATTTACGGTAAATCGCCCGGGCCTGGCTGCTTTTCAGAAAATGCATAAAATCCTTTGCCGCCTGCCGGTGCGGCGCCTCCTTTAATATTCCGGCTATATACGTGGACCGGATGTTTTCATGATCCGGTACCGGCACCAGCTCCACCGGATGCCCGATCATTACCTGGTAATATGCCTCCGAATACCAGACAGGTCCTGCATCGCTTTTTCCATACAGCATCCACATCGGCGTTTGACGGTGATGGATCCGGGTAAGCCGTGTTGTATGGTCTTTTACTTTCTGATCCATGATCCGGTCTTTCAGCGGCTCACCACCGGCCTTGATGTAGGCGGCTTCAATTTTTTTGCCAATGCCTTCAAATTCGGGGTTGGGCATTGCCACCAATATCTCTTTTCTGCCCAGGTCCTTCAGCCCGCTGATCTTGCCGGGGTTTCCTTTGCGCACCATTATGGCCAGCTTGTTGTAAGCATATGCTGTGGTATCTGCAAAGAGGGGTGCCATTGCATCCATCCTCGTTTTGCCGGCGGTATATACATCCGGTTTCAGGGTAATGCGGAGGTTTCCCATTGTTAATGACCCACCCTCCATTTGCTTTGCAAGGATCCCCGGGGGTAATGTTTCTGCGAATACCCGGGTATAACACGGGTAAGCTTTTTTAAAAGCATTCAGCAACGCGTCCACACACATAAACTGGTTGCCTGCAAAAAACACCACCAGCTGCGGATCATTAATATCGCCAAACAGATCCGGAACATTATCCACACCCGGAACGGTAAACCTTATAGCGCTCTGCGGTGGCTCGTTCCAGGGTGGGTCAAAACGATGCTCCTGCGCCGCTATAAAACCGGCACTGATCTGGCAAAGCACCAGGATCATAAATACTGTTTTCACTTCTGATTATTTTTTATTGCTCCCGGGCAGCACAGCAGCCGGAGGATATGATCAAAAGATCTTCATTGGTGCCACCCCGGCTCTTGCCTCAACGGGCGAACGGAAGTCCGGAATGGCAATCTGCTCTAAAACAGACCCTGGTCAGCCCGCCGTTCTTCACCAGAACGATCTCAGGGTTTGATCACCGACCAGCCTTCGGCCTGACGCAGGATCAGTTCTCCATTGCCGCTGGGCACCAGCCCTATAAAATCATAGATGCTTTCCCGTTCAATTTTCCGTTCCTTCAGGGTATTGGCACATTGCACCACGATCACGCCTTTTGCTACCAGTTGTTTTAACGCGTTCCCGTACTTACTCCCTTTTATGTAAGCATCTGTGCCTCCGCTGAAAGCCACCAGCTCAGCCTGCAATTTCCCCTTCAGCCGCGGATCGTTCAATGCATTGTTCAGGTTGCGCAATACTTTCTCAATTGACTTCGGATCACCGTTATCCATTTGATAGATCACCCGGTATTGTTCCTGCTTTGCCATTGCGCCGGTAAAACTCCGGTTCTTTTCTTCCTGTTTGGTCAATTGCTGTGCGGATATTGCCCCATTCAATATCAGACATCCTATCACCAGTAAGATCTGTTTCATTGTTCTTTTTTTTAAATATGAAATGGAACTATCATTCCATCTAAAGTATTTTTTTCAATGCCGCCTGTGCGATCTCGATCGGGCCGTAAGGGCCATACTTATGCTGCCGTTCAGAAAAGCTGTCGATATAGGGCCCGTAAGGAGCATCAAGCGGTTTTTTTGCAAGCAGCTTCCAGTCTGCCCGCTGATCAAACTGCGGGCGTGGCTGGCTCTCGATGTAGGCCGCAACATCCCATGCTTCTTCATCAGTAAGCCGGGGGCTGCGATACGTGGTTCCCAGCGGCATATTGTTTTTAATAAACCCCGCCATCGCCCGCAGGCGAAACAGCCCCGCGCCGTCATTAAAGCTTCCGGCCCCCCATAAAGGCGGGTACAGATGCCCGGTGCCCCCGGCATCCGGCTGGCCGGCACCATCGCTTCCATGGCAGGTTGCGCACCGGTCCCGGTAAACGCTCTTTCCCTTTGCCGGATCGGCGGCCCTGTCCAGAAAGCGCAGTTTCATAATGGTCGTTCCAGGCAATGCCCTGCCCTTGGGAACCCCATCCCCTACCCACCGGATGTAGGCATAAAGGGCCTGCATCTCTTTTGAAGCCGTATCCAGCGTCTTCCCGTTAAGACTTCGCTGAAAACAATCGTTCACCCTTGTATAAATATCCTGGATACCGTTATTCCGTGCCCGGTACAACGGGTAGGTTGCAAACACCTTTCCAAAATTGTTTCCATAAGGTACTGTTCCTCCTTTCAGATGACAGTTCTGGCAGTTCATACCATTAGTCAGCGCCGCTACGGTTCCCTTCGGACCCAGGTAATAAGACGTATTTGTGATCAGGTCATAGCCATACCGGATCAGCCGGCCTTCTTCTGTGTAGTCCGGTATCTGGTAACAGTTCCAGCCCGTCCAGACGGCCTCCTCTTCCGGGGCAGCCGCTCCTGTATTTCTGTCCTGTCCGGAACCGGAGCGTTCCCGTCCGGCGCATCCGTTTTCCAAAAGGATCACAAGGATCATCACCAAAAATATAACTCCGGGTATCAAAAAAGCTTTCATCTGTGCTGCATCTTTTATACAGCAAAACTAAGCGGACCCGCAGGAAGAAAGAAATGATGAATCCAGATAGCCCATAACTTCAAATTATAACGACAACAGTCTGCTATTCAAATAGGATATTACGATCCGGACCTGTCCGGAGGGGCTTTCCACAGCAGTCATTCCTGTTCCAGCTGTTTCTTATATTGCCGGATATGGTCCTTTATTTCCTTTCCGGGTTGGGGATAGCAGATATCCTTATAGGTCTTCAGCCGCTCCAGGAGAATGGAAGCCACCAGAAAACGGCAGATATCCTTATCATCAGCGGGGATCACATGCCAGGGCGCTTTTGCCGGACTGGTATGCCGGAGCGCATCTTCATAACAAGACATATAGCGCCCCCATAATTTTCTTTCCGCAAGGTCGCCCGGTGAAAATTTCCACTGATGTTTTTCTTTTTCCAGCCGTCTGAGCAGGCGTGCCTTCTGCTCTTCTTTACTGAGATGCAGGAAAAATTTAAACAGGAGGGTCCCGTTATCAACCAGCTGCGCCTCAAAATGATTGATCTGTTCAAAGCGTTTTTTCCAGAAATCCTCCGGCAGGTCGTTTACGGTTTCCACGCCCGGTATATTCTCGTGAAGCAAGTATTCCGGGTGCACCCGGGTCACCAGCACATTTTCATAATGCGTCCGGTTGAATACACCAAATTTCCCCTTTTGCGGCAACGCAATGGCATGACGCCACAGATAATCGTGCTGCAACTCAAGCGCAGAGGGCGTTTTAAAGCTGTTGACCACCACACCCCGGGCGTTGAACTCTTCAAATACCTCACGGATCAGGCTATCCTTGCCTGCGGTATCCATTCCCTGCAGGCAAACCAGCACACTGTACCGGTTGTGCGCATACAATTTCTCCTGAAAGGCGCTTAATTCTTTGCGGATTTCTTTCAGCCGCTCTTTCGCATCTGCAGCCTTTATTTTGGAGGAGATGTCGGTGGAATAATTTTTTAATTTAAAATTCCCGTCTGCCTTAAATTGTTTTTCGAAGTCCGTTTTCATATGCATTTCTTTGGAAGATGAAAGATACTAAATTAGAGATTCTAAACGCCAATTTCTAAATCCCAGGGATCCGGGAACCAAAATTACACCAGCATGTACCCAAAAAACAAATAGCGACCCTATTGTTTTGAGGATAAAGTAAAACCCTTCGAAATTCAATCATTAACAAGGCGATACCTTCATTTCGCCAATAACCTAAAGAAAAAATGAGAACAAAAGTCACATTCTTTGCTATCATTGCTGTGGTCTTACAATTAGCAGCATGTTCAAAAGACAGGAACGGTCATAAAGAAGGATACTATTTTGATGCAAAGGTTGACGGAACCACTAAAAGCTACCTTTACGGAGCAGACATTTTGCCTTATTTCCAGGGAATAAGGAACGCCGCGGGCACCAAATGGGAAAATGTATTACTAACTGCCGGCTCGGCTATGGTCAATGACAATTCCTCGTCGGTATTTTTACTTCAACTATATAACGATGGCGGAAACATCGGAAAAGGGACCTATACATTGGGCAAATATAAAAATTAGTCTCCCCTTCAGCATAGACATTCGTCTGTCATACAGTTGTTGCGCGATCAGCCCCCCTCTGTATCAGCACAGGATCTTCAGGTTCCGCTCCCCTGTCACGAATCCATCGCCTTCCGGCTGTTCCGCTTCAGGATCACTGCATGCAGGATCAGGGTGAGGCTGATGATGGTAAACCCCAGGTAGAACCCGTTGTTCAGCGATTTGTTCTCCTTCAGGATGATGAACGCCATCAGGATCCCGTACAAGGGTTCCAGGTTGTAGGACAAACTTACTGTAAAAGCGGAAAGCTTTTTCAATGCGCTCATGGAAAACTGAAAGGCAACCACGGAACAGAGCCAGGCCAGCACCAGCAACCATAAAAGATCGCTTACGGAAGGCAGCAGCGTTTGCACCGGGAACATCCGGAGGTAAAAAGGCATAAGGAGCGAAAGCGTGATAAACCCACCGGTCATTTGCCAGGTCAATACCGTTTGCATGTTGACCCGCTTCATTGAAAACTTCAGCAGGATGGGGAACAGCGCTGCAAAAAAGGAAGAAACGAACCCCAGTATGATCCCCAGCTTGTATTGGGCATCAAAATGAAAAATAAGATAGATCCCGAATACCGAGCAAAGCCCCAGGATCAGTTCCGCTCTCTTTATCGGAACCCGGTTAAGCAGGGGTTCCAGCAGGGCCGAAAAAAATCCTACTGCCGACAGGCAGACCAACCCGATGGACACATTGCCGTATTTGATGGACGCATAAAAAAATACCCAGTGTAATGCCGACAAAAAGCCGATCCCGGATATTTTCAGAACCTCTTTTACCGGCAATTTTTGCAGCTTGCCCGTTACGCGCATCAGCACCCAAAGCGTCACCGCTGCAATCAGCAACCGGTACCAGACCAGCAGCCCCTCATTTAACGTGATCAGCTCTCCCAAAATACCCGTAAACCCCGCCAATAACACGGCGATATGCAATTGTAAAAACGCCTTTTTCATCAGCATGCAAGCTAATTAAAAGAACTTGGATGCGGAACATTTTGCCGGATACCATTTTGTATTAAGAGCAGCGGACACTATACCGCACCAGGGCCGTGTTGCCCCCGAAACTCTCACCGGCCTCCCTTCTCCGCTATAAAAACGCCTGCAGCAAAAAATGTTAACGCACCGAACGTTGACCGAAAACATTCATTCCCTTATTTTTGTTAATAACAAGCGTTAGCTTTCAATTATTCTATATGCAAATAAATGTAACGTCGGAGATCGGTTTACTAAAAAAACTATTGGTGCACAGCCCGGACAGTGGTATCGGAAAAGTGATCCCTTCCAAAGCACAGGACTGGCTGTTTGAAGATATCGTGCACCTGGACACCATCCGGCGGAAGGAGTACGATTATTATACAAAGTTGCTCCTGTATTTTCTGGATCCTGCACGGATAAAAGGACGTTTACGATCCATCGATGACCCCAAAAATGATCATCATTTTTTCAAGCCCGGGAAAGCCGGTTTCCACAATTCGCGGAACGTTATTGAAATAGAGGTACTGCTGGCAGAAATACTCCGGACCGCCGCTATCAAACAAAAACTGGTAGCTTCCGTGTGTGCGATCGAGAACTGCTCCTACCAGACCCAGGAAATGCTGCTGACGCAAAAGCCCGAAGAGTTGGCCAAAATATTCATCAGCGGTACCGGCAACGACCTGGAGATGCTGTTTCCCCCGGTGCCCAATTTTATTTTTACGCGCGATATCGGTATTGTTATAAAGGACCACATCCTCCTGAACAAACCAGCAAAAAAAGCTCGGCTGCGGGAAGCATTGCTGATGAAGTATATTTTCTTTAACCACCCGCTCTTTAAGGACTACCGCCAGAACATCATTGAACTGTCTGACAGCCCCTATCATTTTCTGCTGCCGGTAGACGCTGATGAGTACAATGTTACGCTGGAGGGCGGTGATGTTATGGTGGTCAGCAGCAACCATGTGGTCATCGGCATCAGCGAACGCACCAGCATGGCTGCGGCGCACCAGGTGGCCACCACGCTTTTTAAAAAGAATATCGTCAGCAAAGTGACCCTGGTGCAGATCCCGCAAAAACGGGAGTACATGCATATCGATACGATCTTTACGCAGGTAAAAAAAGACACCTGGGTCATGCTTGGAGCCTTTTCAAAAAAACGTGCTAAAAAAGAAATGAGCGATGTGATCCTGAGAGCCATCGAAGACCAGAAGCCCGAAATGGCGGTTTCCATTATCCAGTTCCGGAAAAACAATCTTTCCCATCCGGTGCGCTTTACAAATCTTGAGGACCTGCTGACTGACATCAGCAGGAACGACCTTAAGGTAAAAGGAAAGGTAACGATCATTCATTCCGGCAATGACGAATTTCCTTTCGACCTGAGGGAGCAGTGGACGGACAGCTGCAACCTCCTGGCCCTGAAAGACGGCGTAGTGGTGGGTTACGACCGGAACGACAAGACCCTGGAGGCTTTTCGCAAAGAAGGATTCCGGATTATCGACATTAAAACCCTGCTGCCGCAACTGGAAAGCGGAGCTGTTGAGCCGGAAAAGCTGAACAATGCATTCATCACTATTCCGTCGGCAGAGCTTTCAAGAGCCAGGGGTGGCTTTCATTGTATGAGCATGCCGCTGTTGCGGGAAGCACCATAGGGATATGTCCCCCCTGGGGGAATGCCTCCTGCCGGGTTTGTGAAAACAGGCACCAACGCCGGTGCGCCGACGGCATAAACTTTTGTATCTTTAACAATTGCTCATTTATTAACAGATATGCAGACAACCGCTCACTTATTGATGATCCGGCCCATTGCCTTTGGTTATAACGCCGAAACGGCAGTGAACAATGCTTTTCAGAAAAAGAACAATGATTGGAACGTTAATGAAAAAGCCCAGGAAGAATTTGACCGGTTGGTAACCCTGCTAAGAAGTCATCAGATCGACGTTCATGTTCTGCAGGACCAGCCCCAGCCTTACACGCCCGATGCTGTTTTTCCGAATAACTGGATCTCCATGCATGCAGACGGGCAAATCGTGCTCTATCCCATGTTTGCACCCAACCGGCGAACGGAGCGGGCCAAGGACGTTGTTCATCAACTGATGGAACAGTTCATTATTTATTCAAAAGTAGATCTCACCGGCTACGAGAAAGAAAATCTTTTCCTCGAAGGAACAGGCAGCATGGTGCTGGACCGTGTTCATCAAAAGGCTTATGCCTGCCTGTCGCCCCGTACAGACGAAAAGGTGCTGCGCGATTTTTGCGAAGTGCTCGACTTCACACCCGTGCTCTTTCATGCTGCCGACGACAGCGGCACCCCGGTATACCATACCAATGTGATGATGAGCCTTGCGGAGGACTATGCCCTCATTGCAGAGGAAACGATCACCGATGAAGCAGAGCGCAACCAGGTGCTTGGATCACTTACCGGAACGGGAAAAACGATCATCCCCATCAGCATCGATCAAATGGAACACTTTGCGGGCAATGCCTTACAGGTAAGAAATACAGAAGGACAGCGGTTCCTGGTTATGTCCTCTGCCGCTTTTGATTCGTTAACGGAAACGCAACGGCGGCAGCTGGAGGCGTACAATCCCATTTTGCATACCCCCCTTACCACCATTGAACAAAACGGCGGGGGAAGCGCCCGCTGTATGATCGCAGAGATCTTTCTTCCGCAACAAACACATCATTCATCGCAACAGCACTTATGAAACAAATGATCCTCTCTATCCTTGTCCTGTCTTTTGCGGCCACTGCAAGCACACAGGAACTTTACAAAGACAGTATCGACCGGTTTATTGCTGACTATGTAAAGAACCACCAGGTGGTTACCGGTGCGCACAAAAAGCAGTTCCGTTTTTTTCCCGTTGATGAAAGCTACCGGGTAACCGCCCGTTTCACAAAAGAAACAAACAGCACCTGGATGCCGGTGGCCACTTCCAGCGGTAAACCCAAACAATACCGCATTTATGGATGGCTGGAGTTTACCCTGGCCGGAAGCAAACAAAAACTGGCCCTTTACCAGTCGCAGTTCTTACTGCAGCAAAAAGTATATGCCGATTATTTGTTCCTGCCCTTTAAGGATGCTACCAACGGCAAGGAAAGCTATGCCACGGGGCGGTACCTGGATCTGAAGACAACCGATATCCGCAACGGGCAGTTAATTTTGGATTTCAATAAGGCCTATAACCCTTATTGCGCTTACGTTAGCGAAGGGTACAGCTGCCCGGTTCCGCCCCGGGAGAATCATCTGAAGATCGCCATAAACGCGGGCGAGCAGCAATTTGCAAAAGAAGAATAGGCGCTTTATCCCCCAAGCGTTCTTTGCAACCCTTCCTGAAAAGATAAGGGCCTGTAGCCCAGCAGTTGTTTTGCGCGGGACACGTCCAGGCCGCTTTTTAACGGGCGTTTTGCCACGGCATGCAGCGAAGCCGTGGTTACCGGCTCCAGCAAATGATCTGCAATGCCCATATACTCCGCCACCTTCATTGCCATCCGGTAAGGCGACAACACATCCTCACCACACAGGTGAAAGATACCCGGCGCTCTTTTTTCGATGATCGCCGCAATTCCTTTTGCCAGGTCGCCGGCATACGTGGGTGTCCGCTCCTGGTCGTCCACCACTTTATACGGTTCACGATCCCGGAGTTTTTTGGAGATCATGGTCACAAAGCAATCACGCCCATGCAGGGGCTTTCCATACACAAATACCGTACGTACAACCGCCCAGCCATGCGCATATTCCTGCACGGCCTCTTCCGCTTCCAGCTTGGTCCGGCCATAATAGTTGACCGGGTCTGCCGGATCCTGCTCCCCATGCATGCCTTCCTTCCCGTTAAAAATAAAATCGGTTGATAAAAAGATAAAAAAGCTCCGGCACGCGGCTGCATTCAACAGCAGCTGCACCGTTCCCACCGTATTGACCCTATAGGCTTCCGCCTGGTCTTTTTCACAATCATCTGGTTTGCTTTGGGCACCGCTGTGCACCACTACTTCCGGCTGTATCGCTTCAAAAGCGGCATCCAGCGCATACGGATCAGTAAAATCCATTTGTACAAAGCGGTAATTGGGCGCTTTAAACGCAGATCGGTCTTCCGTACGCGAAGACGCAAACACGGTGTGCCCGGCCTCCAGCAATTGCTGCACCACATAACTTCCTACCAGCCCGTTTGAGCCTGTTACTAGAATTTTCATGCTATTTTAATTGATTCATGATTTCAGCATTGCTTCCAACTACGTTCACCTCCCATTTACCGGTATCGGGATTCTTTTTAAGCGGCGTGCCGGTACTGACTTTACGGATCACTCCGTTACGGTCTATAAAGAAATGAGCGGGATAACCATCAATCCCGAGTTCTTTAAATAGTGCACTGCTGCTTACAATATTAAAATTAAACGGATGGGCTGCCAAAAACGTTTTGAGCTCCGCCTCAGATTCAGGGGCAATGGCAAAGAATAAAGCTTTTTTGCCTTTATACAAGTCCTTCAATTGATTGAGATCCGGTATTTCTGCTACGCAGGGACCGCAGAAAACCGACCAAAAGTTGAAGTAAAGCACATAGCCTTTTAATTTCCGGCTATCGTAACGCCTGCCGCGTATATCCGAAAAAGAGAGTGCCGGCAATTGCTTCTTTTCATATTTTCCCACGATCTCCTGTGGGGCTATTTTATTTATCTTGCTGTTAACAAAAATGGTATCCCCTTTTTTTTCACTGCTGATCAGGGATATGGCCACATTTCCGGCACCCAGAATACTATCAAACTGCCTTTGATCGTAAACCGGACCGTTGTCCAGCCGGTACATTTTGATCTCATTTTGTCCCGATGCATTCCAAACGCATAATACCACGCAGTGTAATGCAACCACTTTCTTCATAGCGGAAAATAAATCTACTCCGGCAAGAACAAAAAAAAACCCCGAAAATAGTCCGAAGCTTTTTATTACTTTATCAAAAATTCAACCTATCCCAGGTATGATTTCAGTGCACTGCTATAACGTGCTTTCTGCAAACGCTTGATGGCTCTTTCCTTTATCTGGCGGATACGCTCCTTGGTGAGGTCATATTTCTGACCGATCTGCTCGATCGTCACACCATTTTCCCCATCCAGGCCAAAGTACGCGTTTACGATTTCAGCTTCTCTTGGAGAAAGTGATTTCAAAACACGGCGGATCTCATTGCGCAACGAATCCTTCATCACATCATCATCTGTATCCGAACCGCCTTCCAGCAGGTCGCCCATGGCCACATCTTCGGCTTCATGCACCGGGGCATCCAGTGAAGTATGGCGGGTATTGCTCTGAAAAATATTATTGATCTCTGTTTCACTCATTTCCAGCAGCTCCGACAACTCTTCTGTGGAGGGCTCCCGCTCGTGCTCCTGTTCAAAAGCCATATACGCCTTATTGGCTTTATTATAGGTTCCGATCTTGTTCTGTGGCAAACGCACCAGTCTTCCCTGCTCTGCCAGAGCCTGCAAAATGGACTGGCGGATCCACCAAACCGCATAAGAAATAAACTTAAAACCTTTGGTTTCATCAAAACGTTGCGCAGCCTTGATCAACCCGAGGTTCCCCTCGTTGATCAGATCGCTTAACGAAAGCCCCTGGTGTTGGTATTGCTTTGCTACGGACACCACAAAACGCAGGTTCGCCTGAACCAGTTTATCCAATGCACGCTGATCACCCATTTTTATCTTCTGGGCCAGTGTTGTTTCCTCCTCAGGCGTGATCATGGAAATCTTCGAAATTTCCTGCAGATATTTTTCGACCGCCTGAGAATCACGGTTAGTAATTTGTGTAGCAATTTTTAGCTGGCGCATAATAAAATTTAGTTATAATAGCCTTCCGGAAAGGGCCCGGATTTCCTATAGGATAATATTAACAGTTTTTTTAAAAACATTCAAAGATACAACAGAATTTGCGAAAAACCATCTGGTATCAGAACTTATCTGTAATATAACAGTTTTTTAAAAAGATAGTTATCCTTAGATTATGACGTTTTTAAAGGGGTGTTTCCTTCCCGGTTCATGCGTTTTAATGCAATGATCATCAGAATTCCGCCAATGACCATCAAAAACGAGATCAGTTCCGCCTGTGTGATCTGCATGCCGAGGAATTCCATTTTCACGTTTACCCGGATCTTTTCTATGAAAAATCGTTCCAAGCCATTTAATATCAAATAGATGCCAAAAAGCATGCCGGGTGTTTTAAAGCGCTTCCGGATCAGCCACAGTAGGCCAAAAAGAAGAAGTCCCATAATGATCTCATAAAGAGAGGTAGGAAATACGGGAACCGGGAGGTGATTGCAGTATTTGCCGGTGCAGCCTGCAAGGGCTATACCGGTTTCGTTCACATTGTGCGGAAAATCATAGGCAAAAAACCAGTCGGGCAAAAAGCTCAGGAATCCCGGTTTCGGAAAAAATGCATGATGTGTGGAATTGTGTGCAAAGAAGTCTGCCTGCTGCGCCACGGTTGCCTGAAAATCGCTCAGGGAGGCCGGAACAACTCCTCCGGCTGCCGTTGTTTTGAACGCAGCATTATAAATGCCCCAGTCCCCATCGCCGGCAACCTGGCAGCCGATGCGCCCCAGGCCGTATGCCAGCATCATCACCGGGGCCATTACATCGAGGAAATGCCGGAAAGGGATCTGGTGCTTACGGGTATACCACCAAAGGGCGATACCGGCACAGATCAGTCCGCCATAAAAGGTCAGCCCCGACATCGAAAAAATAGAGGACGGGTCTTTAATGAATGAATCCCAGTTCTCAAAAGTGTCGAACAATTTAGCGCCCAGCAACCCGAAAATGATCGCGATCATGGTGATCTCCCCCACCCGGTCGTGCGGCCAGACCCTGATCGTGCGCGTTTCGGGCGTGGCCAGCTTCTGCCGGTTCTTTTCGCGCCATTTTATAAAAGCAAATACCAATCCCAGCCCGATGCCCGCCAGCCAGTTGCCGCGGGAAGAAAAGATATATTCCTGCGGGTTAACAGCATTGCCGTTTGCAAGGAACAGTCCGATGATCTTGTATCCAAGCAGAAAACCAAGGCCAAAGTTCGCGCCCAGCTCCGCCGTTGAAGCCGGTTTGCCCACCACCACTTTTTCCTCTACCGGGCCCAGCAGCCCTTCTTTTCCTTTCCGGCGAAGCTCCTTTGCCAGTACAATGGAACAGATGATAAAGGCCAGCGCAACAAAAAAACCAAAGGAATTTACAAAATGCAGAAAGTTCCACTCAATTCCGAAAAAATCTTTAAATACGTAATACAGGTTTGGATACATGCGTTAAAATTGAGCACAATATTACAAATATAAGGCAGGTTTAAGGTTTAAACACTTAAAAGTTTTCCTTTTAGCACCCGCTGTAGTTTCGAAACGGGCAAAAGAAAAGGTCCTGCATTCTTCCATGTAGGACCTTCTGTTCATTAACCCCCGGGGCGTAATTAATTGCAATACTCGTCAAAAGCAGCGATCAGATTCTGAGCGATCATTTGCGCAGAGCGCCCCTCGATCTGATGACGTTCGATAAAATGCACCAACGCTCCGTCTTTAAACAAAGCAATGGAGGGAGAAGACGGCGGGTAGGGTAACAAATGCTCCCGTACCTTGCTTACCGCATCCATATCGAACCCGGCAAAACTGGTGGTCAGATGGTCCGGCTTTTTTTCCGTATTGGCTACTGCCAACAAAACACCGGGCCGTGCCGTTCCGGCAGAACATCCGCATACCGAATTAATTACCAAAAGATTGGTTCCTTTTTTTGCTAATGAAGCTTCTACAGCTTCCGGGGTGGAAAGATTTTCAAAACCGTTGTCGGTCAATTCTTCCATCATCGGGATCACTATTTCCTGTGGATACATAATTTATATTAATTTAAAACGATAACACAAAAATAGATAAAAAGTTGGTGCGATGATGAAGAGGAGCATTCCGGTTCTTGACGGTGATTTATAAAAGAGCCGAATGACGCCCCGGAGAACCAGGGGAGGCGCAAGAAAATATGTAAAAGGGCCTTACGGATTTCACAGACTGGCACAGACTTAAAATGATTCAATACAAATCTGTAAAACTCTGTGCCATCTGTGAGCATAAAAAACGCTGCGGATCCGCGGCACTTATACTATGAAGTTCTTAATTCTTTGCCGCCGATGCGCAGATCATGAATGGCCGGCAAGTGAATCGCGGCAACATCCAACCGATGGATCTGCGGCATCCTCTCTCCAGCAAACTGACAATTCATACGCTAAACACTATCGAATAATGACATTTTGTCAATAAAATTGGACAAATAATGTCATTATTTCCGATACTTTGAATTGGTCGCTAATTTGAACTATTGGAAACGAATCAAAATTTTAAAATTTATTAAAACGAATAGCAATGACAAACGTAAAATTCAACGGTACCCCTTTCGAAAGAACATTGACCAGCCTGGTAGACGATTTCATGACGGAGATCCCCACTCTTTTCAAGACGGAAGTAAAAAATCCGAATATTAAAGGATTCGTACCCGTAAACATCCTTGAAAAAGAAAACGAGTACCAGATCGAAGTTGTAGCGCCCGGATTTGAAAAAGGCGATTTCAAGATCAACCTTGACCAACAAATCCTGACGATCGCTGTTGATAAAAGCGAGGAAGCCTCTGCCACAACGGGTAAAACGATCCGCAAGGAGTTCCGGACCCGGTCTTTTAAAAGGACCTTTACCGTTGACGACAAAGTGGATACGGATAAAATTGAAGCCAAATATGTTAATGGTATCTTAATAGTGACCATTCAGAAAAAGGAAAATATAAAAACGGCGTCAAAAGATATAGAAGTTCTTTAATGATCTAAAAAGACACATAAATTTTTCTCATAAGCAGTTAGTTTTGGTTTAGAGCCCGTTGTTTCTACAATGGGCTTTTTTATTTTCCGCGCTTCAAATAAAACCTTATTCCCGCGCAGTTCGTCATAATCCAGTAAATTCGCAAATCATTTTAACCGCCCATTATGATCATGCTTAGAAAAATAATATTTTTTACAGCGCTTGTGCTTACCGGTTCCGGAGCACTCAATGCCCAGGTTATAAATGACTCTGTAAACCTTCCCTCGATCAATAACAATGTTTACCGTCATATCGATACAGCCCTGAGGATCATTAACCTGAACCCATTTTTTTCGTTGCACGTAGACTCCAGCCTGTCGTATAAACTACAGATCAACAAGCCTGTCAAAAACTATTACTGGTTCCTGAAGGATGCGCCAACCGGATTGCGGATCGACAAGGACAATGGTACCCTCTCCTTTAAGGCCAATAAATCCCTGTTCATGGCCGGCAGGTTGAAATACGACACCAAATATCCCGTACAGATCGGGGTACAGAACCTTTCGGATCCCAATGACCGGGTAGACACTTCGTTTACGATTTCATTTTACAGCACCGATATTATTTTTCCACGGGTAAAGCCGTCCGTTGTAAGCCCGGTGTATATTGAAGAAGGCAATAAACTGGCCTTCAATATTCTTTGCGATAACGGAAATTTTTCCATTGAGCGGATCCTCGTTTCCAGTAACATCTCCATTGGCAATTTTAAACTGCCCAAGAGCTGCGATGATACCTTTGAATGGACGCCGGGCTACGACTTTGTGAACGAAAAAGACTCAGCCCGTGTAAAGATCGTAAACCTGATGTTCATCGGTACCACCCAGTTTAATTTTACGGATACAGCCCGCGTACGCGTCGTTATCAGAAACGCCCTGAATTTTGACATCGCTACCCGGGAATATAATGACGCCGTGGAAAATATGAACCGCTGGCTCCTGCGGTATAAATACACTTTTCTCCAGCTGGATAAAAAGCTAAAGAATACAAAAAGCTGGCGGTCTGGTTTCGACATTACCACGGCAACCACTACCCTCACCGGAACTGTTCTGGCAACCACTGCGGATCCTAAAGATGAAAAGGACAAGGGAAGGGCCAATACCGGGAAGATCCTGCCAAGCATCGGCATAGTGGCTTTGCCGGTAAAGGAAGCTGCAGCACCGGTAAAAAATGTGGAACAAAACCAGGCCAGCCTGCTCCGGGCCAATATTAAACGGCTCGAATATGTGCTCTTTGATAATAAACTGTCCAGCGACCGCGACCCGAATATTGCAACAAAAACGGAAGCTATTAAAAAAGAGCTCCGGCAAAGCCAGACCCAGCTGGCAGAAGTGCCCACCGAAATAGCGGAGACGATGTCGGAAGACCAGATCAATAAATACTTTGACAGTCCCCGGGTGCAGCGCAAATACCGTTTAAAATAACGCTTTCTTCATCCTTTTTGGCGCAGTTTCTGTTTTAGAATGGAAGAGAATAAGATTTCTGACATCCTAAACCGCTATATTATGCAACAAAAAACAGAAATGACCACACTTACCCAGGTGTTGGAAAAACTGAAGCAAAAAGATATTGATCAGGAAATCACGATGAACGACCGGAAGCAGATGGTTTCAGAAAAGCACCGCCTCGTATACCAACCCGAAGACCTCCTGATCATTAAAACCTTCCGTTTTGAAGACGAATCGGATCCGGATAACAATACGGTACTCTATGTAACAAAGGACCAGGAGGGTAACCACGGTTATATCCTGGATGTTTATGGCCCGTACAGCAGCCATGAAGGCCCCGAGTTTGACGATTTTATCAAAAAGATCCCGATGGATGAACGGAACGACCAGGAATTGTTTGAATAGAATATTTCCGCACGCGATCAACGGAACAGCCGGCTAATCCTTTTTCCTTTTCACATCCTTTTCGTGTTTTCTTTTCAGATCTTCTTCTGAAGAGGGATGATGCGGAAAACCAGGCAGATCCTGTGTGATCTTCGGATCATTGCTTTGCTCCACTTCCTTTTTTTTATCGATCGGATTTGCCGTCTTATGCTTTTTTACACCCATAACACCTCCTGTTTTCTATAAATAAGACAAAATATGATGCCAAACACCCAGGCTACCGCTGTTAAAACCGGAAGATCTTTTCATCGCTTATCACAAAAAAACGGGGATTATTTTCCTTATTGAACGATGTGCATAAGCCGGTAAAAGCGCTGAAGGCAGGTAACAGCAAATGATCGGGCCCATGCACAAAGCAAGGCAGGCAAAGCGATTGCCGGGCTTTTCCGCTGATCGTATAGCCCGGATGTATGTGCCCGGAGATCGTGATCCACTCTTTACATACCGTCTCCGCGGCGTGTATAAAACGGAACGGGGTCTGAAAATATTCCGGACCGGTAACCTGTACTGCCAGCGCTCCGTAGTCCATATCCATATGCCGGTCATGATTACCGGGTACCAGCACAAACTGTAATGCCTTGTAGGATTGCCGCCAGTCTTTAAAAAACAGGATATCCTTATTAAACCGGTGATGAAACAAGTCGCCGGCCACCAGTACCTGCTCCGGCTTAAACTGTTCAATCAGTTCCGCCAGGCGCTGCAGGTCATCCTGCGTTACCCCGGTAGAAACGGGGATGCCATGCGAACGGAAATAACCGGTTTTTCCAAGATGCAGGTCTGCCAGCACCAGCATTTTCTGAGCAGGCCAGTAAACCGCTCTTGCGGCAGAAAGGATCAGCAATTCATCCCTGTAAACGATTTCCACACTATTTGTTCCCGGCATCTTTTCTCCTTGTTTTATGTTGGGCCTCTTCCTGCATCCGCCGGATCTTCGTGTCCAGCTCTTCGCTGCTTAAATTCTGACGGAGGCTGTCCACCTTTATCGGAAAACTCAGTGGTGTAAACGCCCCGGCCCGGATGATCACTATTTTGCTTCTGAGTATACGCTGCAGGGCAGCCATCAGCCGCGGTTCTTCCAGCTGCTGATAAAACACTTCATCAAATGCCTGCCGCAACAAAAGGTTCTGCGGATCATATTGCTCAAAGATCCGGAAGATCAGGCCCGAAGACGACTGAAGGTTTTTATTGTTTTTTAAATGCCCGGCATAGTTGCGCATTACCAGGCCCGCTATAACCGAAATATCCCTGAATTTACGGCCCGCCATCTCTGCTGCGTTAATGCTTTTGCTGATATCTGCCGTCAGGTTTTCGGTTGAAAAGATCGTTTTCAGTTGCTCCGGGGTAAATTCCAGTTGCTGATCGCTCAGCAGCTCAAAGCCATAATCATTCATCGCCATGGAAAAGGTGATGGGCCGGATCCTGCTAAAGCGATAGGCTACCAGTGCCGCCATCACTTCATGCACCAGCCGTCCTTCAAAGGGGTACATATAGATATGATGGCCGTCCTTTGTTTCGATCAACTCGATCAGGAATTCGTCTTCCGCCGGTACATGGGATACCTGCTGCTGCTGTACAAATAAAGGATATAACGCTTTCAACTCTTTGTCGTGGGTACCGGGGTTCAATGCATCCGTGTACTTGTGCCGCAATAAGGCACTGAGGTTGGAAGAAAGCGGCAGCCGCCCGCCCATCCAGCTGGGGGTGATCGCCCGCTTCGCCTTGCTATGCCGCACCAGTACCGTCATCTCTTTGATCATCACGAACTCCACCACTTTTCCGGCCAGGCCGAAGGTGTCGCCCGGCAGCAACCGGGCAACAAAATATTCCTCCACCATTCCAATATACCCCCCCGACAAATACTTCACTTTCAGCATGGGGTCGCTGACGATCACACCCAGGTTCATCCGGTGCATCATCGCGATCTTCCGGCTTTTTACCCGGTAAAGGCCCTCCTCTATGACCACTTTCTGGAATTCGTCGTAAGCATGCAGCACGTCACCGCCCCAGGTCACGAACCGCAGCAGCCATTGCCATTCTTCCGGCTTCAGCAGGTGGAAACAGTAGGTTTGTTTTACTTCTTCAAACAGCGCTTCTTCCCGGAAGCCCTCACCCACGGCCAGCGTTACCAGGTATTGTACCAGCACATCAAACGCAAGCACCAGCGGCACGCGGTCCTCGATGATCTTTTCCTTTGCGGCTTCCTTCAGCGCTGCAGCTTCTACCAGCTCCAGCGAATGCGTGGGCAAAAAATAGATCCGGGAAGTTTCAAACGGCGAATGCCCGCTGCGCCCCGCCCGTTGTAAAAACCGGGCTACACCCTTTGGCGAACCGATCTGTATAACGGTATCCACCGGTTTAAAATCGACCCCGAGATCGAGCGACGATGTACAGATCACCACTTTCAGCTGACCGGTATGCAACCGTTCCTCGATCCAGGCGCGCAATGCGGCATCCACAGAACCATGGTGCAGGGCTAGTTGCCCTGCCAGGTCCGGTGCTGCGCTCAGCAGCACCTGGTACCAGAGCTCCGACTGACCGCGCGTATTGGTAAAGATCAGGGTGGTATTGCTTTCCTGGATCACCGGTAGCAGGCGCTTTGCCAACCGGGTACCCAGGTGCCCGGCCCAGGGCAACTCCTCAATATGGTCCGGTATGATGGACAGGATGGACGTTTTCTTTTGCTCCTTTGCCTGTATCCGGATCCGCCGGCCCGATGCATGCGGCAGCAACACCGCCAGCGCTTCGTCCACATTCCCGATCGTTGCCGAAATACCCCACACCCGCATGCCAGGAGCAATTCCCTTTAAGCGGGCAATGGCCAGCTCGGTCAATACCCCCCTTTTGCTTCCCAGCAGCTCGTGCCATTCATCCACCACAATGCATTGCAGGGACTTAAAAAGAGCCGTATTATTTTTTTGGGCAAACAACAGATGCAGGCTCTCCGGGGTAATGATCAGCACTTCGGGCATTTTCTTTTTCTGCCGCTGGCGCTCGGCCACCGGGGTATCGCCATTCCGCACTCCTACCTCCCAATCCAGTCCGATCTCCTCCAATGCGGTCTTCATGGCCCTTCCCAGGTCTTTGGCCAGCGATCTCAGGGGTGTTACCCACAATAGTTTCAGCCCGTTGCCATAGGAACCGGGATCGTTTAAATAGTGGATCACCAGGGCCAGGAACACGGAAAACGTTTTGCCAAAACCAGTTGGTGCGATCACCAGGCCGGAATACCCTTCTGCAAACCTTTTCCAGGTTTCCTTCTGAAAATGAAAAGGGCGCCTGGACGCGCGTTGCATCCACTCATCAATTATCTGATACCCCACCGATCTTTCAAAACGCGCCACACCATGATGTTTTTGTAGTAAGTGCCTCGAATTCGTCTTAAATTGAGGACGAAACAGGTAAAATTACTTAGAAAAATGCGTTTAAGAACATTCGAATCTTTTTGGCTGATCAAGAACGGGCTGCTTTACAGCTACCCGTCCCTGCAGCAAAACCTGGATTCCGAGATCATTGTGATCGGTGGCGGAATCACAGGCGCGCTGATCAGCCATGCGCTGTTGGATGCCGGGTACGAGGTAACCCTGCTTGATAAGAGGGATATTGGCCAGGGAAGCACGGCCGCCACTACCTCCGTACTCCAGTACGAAATTGATGTACCGCTTTATAAACTGGCAGAACAGATCGGAGCACCGGAGGCGGCCCTTTGCTATACCGCCGGCATCAAAGCCATTGACCGGCTTGGGGAGCTGGTAAACCAGGAGGCGATCGAATGCGGTTTTGAGCCAAAGCAATCGCTCTATTTTGCGCATAACAGCAAAGCTGCCCGGTGGCTGAAAGAGGAGTATGAAGTGCGGAGCCGGTACCAGCTGGGCGTGGAATGGCTTTCCGCCGGGGCCATTGATCGGCGCTACGGGATGAGCACGCATGGGGGCATCCGTTCTGCAAAAGCGGCCAGCATGGACGCCTATCAATTCACCCACGAGCTCATCCAAAAAAATATAGCAAGGGGACTCAAAGTATTTGACCAGACAGCCATCAAAAAGATCAGCTATGCGCCTGCAGGTGTATCCCTTCAGCTGGAGGGCGATGTGATGGCTTCCTGCAGGAGGATCGTTTTTTGCTCCGGTTTTGAAACCGTATCCATGTTCCCGGAAAAGACGGCCAACCTGTTCAGCACATTCGCCTGTGTTAGTGAAACAAATACTCCGATGCCCGAAGCCCTTCGGGAGCTGGTGGCGTGGAATACCGAAGCGCCCTACCTGTATTTACGATCCACGGACGACGGAAGGCTATTGGTGGGCGGAGCAGACAGCCCGTTCAATTCCGGCACTTTCAGGCAACGGGTCAAGGAGAAAAAGACAACCCAGCTGATAAAAAAGCTCAACCGGACCATACCCGGCGTCCAGTTCATTGATGACTTTTCATGGGCAGGATGCTTTGGGGCTACCCGGGATGGCCTGCCCTATATCGGGCGGCATGAAAAATACCCGGGCGCTTTTTTCGTATTGGGATTTGGCGGCAACGGAATTACCTTTTCGGTTCAGGGGATGGAGCTGATCTTAAAACTGCTCCGCAATGAGCCGGACCCCCTGCTGGAGTTGTACCGGTTTGGCCGTTAACCATCTAATGAAGAGACCGGCCGGTCAATGCACATCGCTGCGGCCGATGCTCTCATAATGAAACCCGAGCTCTTTCATCTTCTCCAGTGAATACACATTTCTTCCGTCAAAAATGACAGGTGCCTTCAGGTTGTTCTTAATTTTTTCAAAATCAGGGTTCCGGAATGCGCTCCATTCCGTTAAAATAAGCAGGGCATCCGCATCCTTTAATGCCTCATACTGGCCATCGGAATAGATCAGTTGGTCGCCAAACACCTTGCGGACATTTTCGATCGCTACGGGATCGTACACCGTTACCGTAGCACCGGCCGTTAACAACTCACGGATGATCTCAATGGATGGTGCATCCCGGATGTCGTCCGTTTCCGGCTTAAAAGCCAACCCCCATATGGCAAATTGCCTGTCTTTCAGCTGCTCCTTAAAATACCGGTTCAGCTTCTGAACGATCCTTCGTTTTTGAAGCGCGTTTACCGTAAGGACCGATTGCAGCAGCTGAAACTCATAATCGTGCTCCTGCGCGGTAAGGTTCAGAGCCAGCACATCTTTCGGAAAACAGCTTCCACCGTAGCCGATGCCCGGAAAAAGAAAGCGCTTTCCAATACGCTGATCACTGCCGATCCCGATACGTACCCAATCCACATTGGCGCCGGTGCGCTCGCACAGGTTGGCGATCTCGTTCATAAAGGAGATCTTCATCGCCAGGAACGAATTGGCGGCATATTTGGTCATTTCGGCACTACGGGCATCCATAAAATAGATCGGGTTTCCCTGCCGCACAAAGGGGCTGTACAGATCGGTCATGATCTTAATGGCCCGCTCCGATCCCGCGCCCACTACCACCCTTTCGGGTTTCAGGAAATCGTCCACGGCAACGCCCTCTCTTAAAAATTCGGGATTGGAGACCACATCAAACAACCCCCGGGACAGCTTTTCCGACAGGATAGCGCTCACTTTTTCGGCGGTTCCCACAGGCACCGTGCTTTTGTTCACGATCACCTTATAAGAAGTAATAAGCCCGGAAAGCCGTTCTGCTACCTGCAGCACATATCTGAGATCTGCAGCCCCATCTTCGCCGGAAGGCGTAGGCAGGGCCAGGAAGATCACCAGCGCTTCTTTTGCGGCCGTTTCCAGGTCATCGGTAAATGCGATCCGCTGTTCTTTGATATTCCGGGTCAGCAACACTTCCAGCCCTGGTTCATAGATGGGGGTAATACCCTTTTGCAGGGCTGCGATCTTTTCCCTGTCCACATCCACACAGATCACCTGGTTGCCCGTTTCAGCAAAACAGGTGCCTGTCACAAGTCCTACGTATCCTGTGCCAATAACCGCTATTTTCATATATTTCTATTAAGACCGGAGAAAGTGCTTCCCGTTGTTTTTTCCAAGAAAAATCAGGAATTCAGCCTGCACACAAACAACTCCGGGTTTTGTTTTTCTGCTTCCTCTATAGTTGCATAGTTGGAGAGTACATCGGCTTTCCCTGGCCGGATGCATACATCATGTTCAAAATGCACCGAGGGGCTTCCATCCTTTGTGCGCACCGTCCAGCCGTCGTCTTCCGTAAATACTTCTTTTTTCCCCAGGTTGATCATCGGTTCTATGGCCAGCACCATTCCGCTCTGGAGCTTCATGCCGGTGCCTCTTTTTCCATAATTGGGAACCTGCGGATCTTCATGCATCCGCTGTCCCAGTCCATGCCCGACCAGCTCCCTTACCACGCCATAGCCGCGCTCCTTTTCGGTATAATGCTGAATGGCGAAACCAATATCGCCGATCCGGTGCCCTGTGGTGGCCTTTTCAATACCCTTGTATAAGGAGGCTTTTGTAACAGCGATCAGCTGCTGCACTTCGGGAGCGGGCTCTCCGATTGCAAAGGTGTAAGCATGGTCACCATGCCATTTATCCAGGATCACACCTACATCGATGGAAACGATGTCGCCCTGCTTCAAAACGGACTTGTTCGGAAAACCATGCACCACCACGTCATTTACTGAGATACAGGAATTGAACGGGTACCCGTTGTAGTTCAGAAAAGAAGGGACCGCATTATGATCAGCTATGAACTCACCGATCATCCTGTCCAGGCTCAGTGTTGCAACACCGGGCTTCAGAATCTTTGCGATCTCCGTTAGCGTTTTACTTACCAGCAACGCGCTCCTGCGCATCAGTTCCACCTGTTCGTCCGATTTGATTTTTACCATAATATTCATTAAAAAAGCCCCGCAACTTGCGTTGCGGGACTGCAAAGTTATTGAATTTCTTATAACGAATTAAATCTGAATAGCTGAAGAGCTCTGGCGTCCCTGGATGCGGCCACTCTTCATAAGGCCATCATACTGACGCATCATCAGATGGGTTTCTACCTGCTGCAGCGTATCCAGGATAACCGCTACGTTGATCAGCAGTGAAGTACCTCCAAAGAACATAGCAAACCCTTGTGTCATGCCAAAAAGCTTCTGGATCACGCCCGGCAAAATACCTACCAATGCCAGTAAAACGGCTCCGGGGAAGGTGATCCGGTCCATGATGGTACCAATATAGTCCGTTGTTGGCTGACCTGGTTTTACACCCGGGATAAAGCCATTGTTTTGCTTCAGGTTGTCGGAGATCTGCTTGGGATTAAAGATCAATGCCGTGTAAAGGAAGGTAAAGCCGATCACCACTACTGCGTAAATCAGCATGTACCAGCCATTGGTATGATCGGTAAACATCCTTCCCAGATCCGCGTTCTTGCTCCCCATGGTAAACAGGGTGGGCACAAACATAATTGCCTGGGCAAAGATGATGGGCATTACCCCCGCAGCATTTACTTTCAGCGGAAGAAATTGCCGGGCACCGCCAAACTGCCGGTTCCCAACGATCTGTTTCGCATAATTTACCGGTACTTTCCGTACACCCTGAACCAATACAATACAACCCAGGTTGATGGCAATGAATAAGGCGATCTCGATGATAAAAATAAGGATGTCGCCGGTACGTGTGGAGCGGAAGGTCAATTCCTGCGCGATCGATTGCGGAAGACGTCCCAGGATCCCCACCATAATGATCAGGGAAACCCCGTTTCCGAGGCCTTTATCGGTGATCTTTTCCCCGAGCCACATTACAAACAGGGTGCCGGTGGTCAAAAGGATCACGGTGGTCAATGAAAAATAGAAGCTGCCGTATGCGGCCATAATCGCCGGACCGGAAGTCTGCTGCAGGTAGGCCAGGTATGCAAATGCCTGCACGAATGTTACCAGTACGGTCAGGTAGCGGGTGATCTGGTTGATCTTTTTACGTCCGCTCTCTCCTTCCTTCTGCATTTTCTGGAACGAAGGTACCAGTACTGTTGCCAGCTGCATAAAGATGGAAGCGGTAATATAGGGCATAACCCCCAACGCAAAAATAGAGGCCTGCTCAAAAGCGCCTCCCGCAAAGGTGTTGATCAGGTCCAGGATCCCGTTCTGCGCGTTATTCTTTTGCAGGGCCTCCAGGGTTACCGGGTTGATGCCGGGCAAAGGAATGTATTTACCGATCCGGTAGATAAAGACAAGCAACAAAGTGAAAAGAATTTTACTCCTTAGCTCTTCAATGCTCCATATATTCTTAAGTGTAGTAATTAGTTTTTTCACCTGATTCTTCTTAAATTGTCAATTCTCCAAAATTAAAAGACGCACTACGTGCGTCAAAATTTATTTTTGAGAAATTATTTTAAAATCTCAACGGATCCGCCGGCGCCTTCAATCGCAGCTTTGGCTTTTTCGCTGATGGCGTGAACTTTAAAAGTGAATTTGCCCTTAATTTCTCCATTACCCAAAACCTTTACTTTGTCGGTTTTGCCAATAAAGCCCATTGCGTAAAGATTTTCAGCAGAAAAATCAGAGATATTATGTGTTTCGGCCCATTGATCAACCTGACCAATGTTGATGATCTTATAAACAATTTTGTCCGGGTTCTTAAAGCCCCTTTTGGGTGTACGGCGCTGAATGGGCATCTGGCCCCCTTCATGTCCTAATTTCCGCTTGTAACCGGCACGGCTTTGGCCTCCTTTATTTCCTTTTGTAGAAGTACCGCCATAACCACTGCCTTCACCACGGCCAATTCTTTTTTCTTTGTGTACAGCGCCTTTTGCAGGCTTCAATTCATGTAATTTCATTGCTTTATTTTTTACTTACGCTCCAAAAGCGGGAGCTCGCTTTTTGTAAACTTTTTCCGGGTTTTGCAGCCCGGAGCGGTGCAAATATAGATATCAAATCGGAATTTACAATTCTTCCACCTTCAGCATATGCTCCACTTTGCGGATCATTCCCAAAATCTGCGGAGTAGCTTCTACTTCTTTGCTGCTGTTGGTCTTATTCAATCCTAAAGCCTTCAAGGTAAGTTTCTGCCTTTCCGGGCGGTCAATCGGGCTTTTAACTAAAGTAACTTTTATCTTTTTCATAATCTCAGATTTGAGATTTGAGATTCGGGATTTGAGATTTTTATCTGCCTCAAACCATCAACCTCAAACCATAAATATTTCTTATCCGTTAAATACTTTCTTTAAACCTAAAGAGCGGGTCTTTGCAACATGCACCGGTTCCCGCATCATTGCCAAAGCCTTAAAGGTTGCCTTTACCACGTTGTGCGGGTTTGCGGAGCCCAGGTTCTTTGCCAGCACGTCTGTAAGGCCTGCTGCTTCCAATACGGCCCGCATAGAGCCTCCGGCGATCACACCGGTACCTGCAGATGCCGGTTTTACCATTACCTTGGCTGCACCTTCTTTCGCCCACTGATCATGCGGAATGGTTCCTTTCATGATCGGAACTTTAATAAGGTTTTTCTTGGCGTCTTCTATTCCTTTTGTAATTGCTTCCTGTACTTCCTTTGCCTTTCCCAGACCATGTCCTACAACACCGTTGCCATCTCCCACAACAACCAACGCGGAAAAGCTGAATGCACGACCGCCTTTAGTTGTTTTTACTACACGATTAATAGCTACCACCTTGTCTTTCAATTCAAGGTCGCCGGCTTTAACATTGTTGAAATTAACTGTTGACATTATTTCGTTTTAGATTGAATAACTTTTTAAAATTGCAAACCACCCTCTCTTGCGCCCTCAGCAACGGCTTTCACGCGTCCATGATACAGGTATCCGCCTCTGTCAAAAACCACTCCGGTTACTTTCAGCTCTACTGCTTTGCGGGCGATGGCTGCGCCTACCAACTTACTCTTTTCAGATTTGGTACCTGACTGAGCCTTGATATCCTTGTCTTTTGTAGAGGCCGCAGCAATGGTTACACCACTGTTATCATCGATCAACTGGGCATAGATGTCCGTATTGCTACGAAATACAGCCAGTCTCGGCTTTTCGGACGTACCGCTGATTTTCTGACGAATGGAGCGGCGGATGCTGGTTCTTCTTTTAACTTTTGCGTTTGACATTATTTCTTTATTTATTCCCTGATGCTGCCAGGGCCTTTTATGTTTCAAGTTCAAGATTTCAGGTTTTGCGTTCGAACATGAAACTTAAAACCTGAAACTTCAATTATTTACCTGCAGACTTACCTGCTTTCTTACGTACCACTTCACCCACAAAGCGTACCCCTTTTCCTTTATATGGTTCGGGTTTACGCAGGCTGCGGATCTTTGCACAAACCGCGCCAACCAGCTGCTTATCGCTTCCGCTGATGGTAATGGTAGGATTCTGTCCCTTTACGGTTTCTGTAGCAACCGTCAGTTCCTTGGGAATATCGAAAATGATGTTGTGGGAATAGCCCAGGGAAAGATCCAGCTGATTGCCCTGGTTGGTTGCTTTATAACCTACCCCTACCAGCTCCATTTTCTTTTCAAACCCGTTGGTAACGCCCTGTACCAGGTTGGCTACCAGCGCACGGGTTAATCCATGCAGCGCACGGTGATGGATCTGATCCGAAGGACGGGTGATCGCGATCTCTCCGTCTTTTACTACTACTTTGATATCGGCGTTTACGGATTGTTTCAACTCTCCTTTCTTCCCTTTAACAGTAACAACATTGTCGTTTCCTACTGTTACCGTAACTCCTTCCGGAACTGCGATGATTTGTTTACCTATACGAGACATAATCTTAATTTGAAAATTTGAAAATTTATATACTTTGAAAATGTAAGTCTGAATGCTTTCAGTTATCGTATAAAAAACTTAAGATTCCCATTCATCCCCTTGAACTTATAACTTGAAAACCATCTTCAAATTTTCAAATTATCTCATCCGCACATTTAATAAATGTGACAAAGTACTTCTCCGCCTACATTTTGATTACGGGCATCTTTATCGGTCATTACGCCTTTAGATGTAGACATGATCGCTATGCCCAGCCCGTTCTTTACCCGGCGGATATCCGCCGGTTTGGCATATTGACGCAAACCGGGGCGGCTTATTCTTTCCAGGCTTTGAATGGCCGGCTGCTTGGTAGTAGCATCGTACTTCAAAGCGATTTTAATTACCCCTTGCTTATTATCTTCTTCAAACTTATACTTCAGGATGTATCCCTGACTGTACAAGATCTCGGTCATACGTTTCTTCAAGTTAGATGCAGGAATGTCCACGATGCGGTGGCCTGCCATTTGAGCATTACGTATTCTTGTTAAAAAATCTGCAATTGGATCTGTTACCATTTTATATGAGTTATATCAGTTCTAAATTTAGTGGGTGGTTTATTTTAAAAGCCCATACCCTGTCTTACGGCTTTGGAATATCTGTTATTTGTTACTGGCGATCCGTTATCAGGTATCCTATTAACGACTCGTCATTAACGATGCACTGGTATTACCAGCTTGCTTTTTTCAGTCCCGGAATTTTACCATTCAATGCCATATCCCTCAAGGCTACCCGGGAAATCCCAAAGTAACGTACATACCCTTTAGGGCGGCCTGTTAATTGGCAGCGGTTTTTCAAACGCACTTTAGAAGAGTTTTTAGGAAGCTTGTCTAAAGCGGCATAGTCACCGGCTTTTTTCAGCTCCTCTCTTTTAGCGGCGTATTGCTCCACCATTTTTTCTCTTTTTAACTGACGGGCTTTAATTGAAGTTTTTGCCATGTTTCATTAAATTCTAAATTCCAAATCCTAAGTTTTCCGGCGGTTGCCGTTTCAAGCTTCAGAACCTGTGAATTGTGATTTTATAATATTACTTTTTAGCGTTTTTAAAGGGCATTCCCAGTTCTTTCAACAACTCATATGCCTCTTCATCGGTACCGGCGGTGGTCACAAAAGTGATATCCATACCGGTGATCTTGTTCACTTTATCAATGTCGATCTCGGGGAAGATGATCTGTTCGGTAACGCCCATGGTATAGTTTCCGCGGCCATCAAAGGATTTTTCATTCACTCCTTTAAAATCGCGCACGCGAGGAAGCGCTACAGCGATCAGGCGATCCAGAAACTCGTACATCTTCTCTCCGCGAAGGGTTACCCGTGCACCGATCGGCATGTTCTTACGCAGTTTGAAGTTAGAAATATCTTTTTTAGAGTTGGTTACCACTGCTTTTTGTCCGGTAATGGTGGTCAGCTCATCAACCGCCACATCAACCAGTTTCTTATCAGTTACCGCGCCATTCACACCACGGTTGATGCAGATCTTTTCCAGTTTGGGAGCCTGCATTACAGATTTGTAAGCAAACTTCTTCACTAATGCCGGAGCCACTTCATTTTTATATTTTGTGGCCAGCCTGGGGATATATGTTTTAGTACTCATGGTCTATTACTTTATTTGCGATACACAAAAGATTAGATTTTCTCTCCCGATTTTTTAAAGATGCGCAGCGTTTTACCTTCTTCCCGCACACGCTTCACTTTAGAAGGTGCTTTTGCCTTGGCATCCCACAGCATGACATTGCTGATATGGATGGGAGCTTCTACTTTTACAATACCACCCTTTGTGTTCTGGGCGGAGGGTTTGGTATGTTTGGTTTTAATGTTGACACCTTCCACCAGCACTTTTCCTTCGTCTACCAGGACCTCTTTCACTAAACGTGGTTTGTAGTCAAACTTACCATTATCATCTTTGCGGGGTTTTGCGGCGCCGCTGATAACAATAACCAGATCACCTTTTTTAATATTGTACTTGGGTTTAAATCTTTTGCTCATTTTATTTAGCTTTTAGCTATCAGCATGTAGCCTTTAGCTGATTATCTATATTTTAAAATGTCTTTACTAATAGCTAATGGCTAATAGCTGACTGCTTTTGTTTACAATACCTCAGGAGCTAATGAAACAATCCTCATGTATCCCTTATCACGAAGCTCCCGGGCTACCGGCCCGAAAATACGGGTACCTCTTGGCTCATCAGCTGCGTTCAGGATAACAACAGCATTGTCATCAAAACGGATATACGAACCATCTTTACGACGCAATTTATTGGTAGTGCGTACGATCACCGCTTTTGCCACTGTTCCTTTTTTGATACCTCCTGCCGGAGTAGCGTCTTTAACCGTTACAACGATCTTGTCGCCAATTTTTGCATAACGCTGGCCACTATTACCCAGTACACGGATGCAAAGCACCTCTTTCGCGCCACTGTTATCCGCAACATTCAACCGGCTTTCTTGCTGAATCATTTTCTTAGAGATTTGAGATTTGAGAGTTGAGAATTGAGATACTCATTCCCCAAAATCTATTTTAAAAAATATTACCTGTTTTCTAAATTTTGAATACTGACAGCTCAATACCCAATGCTTATTTTACTTTTTCGATCACCTCAACCAGTCTCCAGCGCTTCAATTTACTCAAGGGGCGGGTCTCCATAATTTTTACGGTATCGCCTATGTTGCACTCATTCTTTTCGTCGTGTGCGTGAAACCGGGTGGTTTTTTTAAGGAATTTACCGTAAATAGGGTGCTTTACTTTTCTTTCAACCGCAACGGTGATGGTCTTTGTCATCTTGTTGCTGGTAACCACGCCTATTCTTGTTTTTCTTAAATTTCTTTCAGACATTTTATTTACCTTTTGGCTTGTACAAAATTGCGGTTACGCTTTTGCAGCTTCGCTGTTTTGACTTTGTTTTAAAAACGTTTCAATCCGGGCGATATCTTTGCGCAGTGCACGGATAGACATCGGATTTTCAAGCGGAGAGATCGCGTGTGCGAATTCCAACTTTTTCAGGCGTTGTTTGGACTGCTCCAGCTGAACCTTCAGATCTTCAGCGCCTAATCCTTTTATGCCGTCTACAAATTCTTTTTTCTTTGACATCTTAATTTGATTTATTAGTGAGTAACTAAATCCCTACGCATGGTGAACTTAGTCTTGATCGGCAATTTACCAGATGCTAAAGCCAGCGCTCTGCGTGCCACTTCCTCGCTTACACCGTCCACTTCAAAAATGATACGGCCTGGCTGTACAACGGCAGCCCAGTATTCCAGGTTACCTTTACCTTTACCCATACGTACCTCTGCAGGTTTCTTGGTGATGGGCTTGTCCGGGAAGATACGGATCCATACATTCCCTTCCCTTTTCATGCTACGGGTAAGCGCCTGACGGGCGGCCTCAATCTGCCGGTCAGTAATCCAGTGAGAATCCTGGGCCTTTAAAGCATAAGAACCAAACGAAATGGTCGTACCTCTTTTCGCGTCGCCTTTCATGCGACCTTTTTGCATTTTCCTGTGCTTTGTTCTCTTCGGTTGTAACATCTTTCTTAATTTGAAAATTTGAAAATGTGAGAATGTGAAAATGAACCCTCACAACCAAACAACTATTTTATACGATGGATACCAGGAAACACAAATTTTCACATTCCCTAATTTCCACATCTACACATTAATTAATTCCTTTTATCTCTTCCACCGCCGCGGCGATCTCCCCTGCGGTCATCTCTCCGGTGATCCCTGCGATCTCCACCGCCTACATTCTTATCGTTTCCGGAAATAAAGTTGGGGTTCAGGTCGCGTTTTGCCAATACTTCACCCTTACAGATCCATACCTTGATCCCGATCTTTCCGTAAACTGTTTGTGCAAATACGTTGGCATAATCAATATCCATCCGGAAAGTATGCAACGGAACACGTCCCTGTTTGAACTCTTCGCTACGGGCAATTTCAGAACCACCCAAACGTCCGCTCAGCTTTACCTTGATCCCTTCGGCACCCATCCGGAGCGCGGAAGCAATGGCCATTTTAGTGGCGCGTTTAAAGTTGATCCGGTTCTCGATCTGGCGGGCAATGGTATCCCCAACGATCATCGCATCTGTTTCAGGACGGCGGATCTCCAGGATGTTGATCTGCACATCATCGTTCTGTGTCAACTTTTTCAGCTCCTCTTTGATGCGGTCCACCTCGCCACCACCTTTACCAATGATGATCCCCGGCTTTGATGTATGAATGGTGATGATTAACTTACCTAAGGTTCTTTCGATAACAATCTTAGAAATCCCCCCCTTGTTAATGCGGGCATTCAGGTAGGTTCTGATCTTATTGTCTTCGATTAACTTAGAAGCAAAGTCTTTTTTGCTTCCATACCAGTTAGATTCCCATCCGCGGATGATGCCTAACCTGTTACCAATTGGATTTGCTTTTTGACCCATATTTATTGGTTATGCTTTTTTAGATTCTTTAGTTGACTTTTTTGCAGCAGCTGTTTTCTTAGCCGGAGCCTTTGCGCTTGTTTCCTGCGCTTCTGCAACGGGCGCGACCTTAGCGGCGGCCTTTGCTTTTTTTTCCGCTTTCTTATCGACACCATTCACATCTACAATGAGTGTTACGTGGTTGCTGCGTTTGCGCACGCGGTAGCCACGGCCTTGCGGAGCGGGGCGCATGCGTTTCAATGTACGGCCGCCATCTACGTAAATGGTTTTTACGATCAATGCAGATTCATCTTCTCCCTCGTTTGCCTGTTTCCAGTTGGTAATGGCGCTCAATACCAGCTTACGCAAAGGTACTGCAGGGTGTTTGGGATTGTGCTCCAATTCGGCCAACACCAAATCCACTTTCTGGCCACGAATCAAATCAGCCAACAACCTCATTTTCCGGGGTGAAGTTGGATAATTCCTAAGTTTTGCTACTGCTTCCATTATTTTAGTTTGAAGTTTGAGGTTTCAGGTTTTATGCTTTGCATCTTTCCCTGTGAACGATCAAACGATCTTTTTTATTAATGCTTTTATTGAATGTTACTTCTTGTCGCCCGCGTGTCCTTTAAAGTTGCGGGTGGGTGCAAATTCACCCAATTTATGTCCTACCATAAACTCTGTAACATACACGGGAATAAACTTATTACCGTTATGTACCGCAAAAGTGTGGCCTACAAAATCAGGTGTAATTGTAGAGCGGCGGCTCCAGGTTTTAATTACAGCCTTTTTTCCTTTTCCTTCATTGATAGCCAACACCTTTTTTTCCAAGTGAGTTGCTACATAAGGACCTTTTTTTATCGAACGAGCCATATTTATTTTTTAAATTCTAAAGTTCAAATTTCAAATTACTTAGCCAGTTTGCTGCCGTTTTTACGCTGGATGATGAGCTTATCACTCGCCTTACCCACGGTTCTTGTCTTTTCTCCTTTTGCGTATTTACCGGTACGGCTGCGGGGATGACCTCCAGAAGCCCTTCCTTCACCACCACCCATCGGGTGATCTACGGGGTTCATGGCCACACCTCGGTTCCTCGGGCGGATACCTCTCCAACGGTTCCGGCCGGCTTTACCCATGCTTTGCAGGCTGTGATCGCTGTTGCTTACTACACCAACAGTAGCAAAACAATTGATCAGCACTTTCCGCAATTCACCGGAAGGCATTTTTAATACCGCGTACTTTTCTTCCTTGTTGGTCAACTGGGCAGAAGCACCGGCACTGCGGGAGATCTTACCACCCTGGCCCGGGTTCAGCTCTATGTTGTGTACGTTGGTACCCAGGGGCATATTCTTCAATTGCAGCGCATTTCCGATCTCAGGAGCTACGGCATTACCGCTGATCACAGCTGCACCCACCTTTAATCCTTGCGGAGCAATGATATAACGTTTTTCACCATCAGCATATTCCAGCAGCGCGATGAATGCAGTACGGTTCGGATCGTATTCGATGCTTACTACTTTTGCAGCAACATCATGCTTATCTCTCTTAAAATCAACAACACGATATTTTTTCTTGTGGCCACCCCCTCTGTAACGCATGGTCCGATGACCGGAAGAGTTCCGTCCACCAGTGCTCTTCTTGGTTTCTACCAGGCTCTTTTCGGGCTGGTTGGTGGTTACCTCGGAAAATGAATTCCCGATTCTCCAACGCGTACCGGCTGTTACCGGCTTAAATTTTCTTACTGACATCTTTTAAAAAATTTCAAACTCCAAAAATCAAATCTCAATTCCAGATCGCTTGCTATTTGCTTTTTGTTATTTGGCTCTTGGTTATTTTTACAAATTCAACACTTCGCGGCGGCTGATTGCCCTTCTTTTTGTTATCTGTTGATGGTTATTCGTTATTGGTATTTCCAATTAACGATTCACCATTTATTTATATGTTCGCATACAGGTCGATCTCTTCGCCTTCTGCAACGGTTACATATGCCTTTTTGTAACCGGGCTTCCGTCCCTGAATAAATCCGGCTTTTGTATAGCGGGTTTTATTCTTCGCAGGAGCCACAACTGTATTTACGCTGGTAACGGTAACACCATAAAAAGTTTCAATTGCCTTTTTGATTTCCAGCTTGTTTGATTTTTTTGCTACCTTAAAAGCATACCGGCGCAGTTTTTCCTGTTGGGCGTTCGCCTTTTCGGTTAAAATCGGTTTGATTAATATTTCAGATGGTTTCATTTTTTGAGATTTGAGATTTGAGATTTGAGATTTATGCCTCTACAGCTTCTTCTAAATCTTCAGAAAATATTTTTGCCGCACCTTCAGACAGTACCAGTACTTCTGAATTCACAATATCATAGGTGTTGATATCGCTCAGGGGAAGGGCCAGTACGGAAGGCACATTGCGCAGGGACAATTCAACATTTTCATTGGGCTCGGCCAAAACGAACATTGATTTTTTATCGCCTACATTCCATTTGCTTAAAGCAGTGGTCAATGTTTTTGTTTTTGGAGCTTCCAGGCTAATATCTTCTACCACCAGGATGGCGTTTGCTTTTGCTTTATAAGAAAGTGCAGAGATCTTTGCCAGGTCTTTTACCTTCTTGTTCAGCTTAAAGCTGTAATCGCGGGGTTTGGGTCCAAAGATGGTACCACCACCTTTGTATAACGGGTTCCGGATATTTCCCTTACGGCTGCCACCGGTTCCTTTTTGCTTGTGCAGCTTCCGGCTGGCACCCTGCACTTCTGCGCGTGTCTTTACTTTGTGGGTTCCCTGACGCTGGGCTGCCAGAAACTGTTTTACAGCCAGATAAATTACGTGGTCATTAGGCTCGGCTCCAAAAATATCATCAGGCAGTTCAACAGAACGACCGGTGCTTTTACCTTCTATATTTAAAACTTCAATTTGCATTTTCAAAAAATTTTATCCTTCGCTGGGCTCAGGATGACATTAACAAATACTAAATTATTTTTGGACAAAAACAATGGAACCGATATGGCCCGGTACGGAACCGCTTACCAGGATGTAATTTTTTTCAGTGAAGATCTTTACCACTTTCAAACCTTTCAGTTTTACGCGGTCGCCACCCATACGGCCTGCCATGCGCATACCTTTCATTACACGGCTGGCATCGGAAGAGTTACCCAAAGAACCGGGAGCGCGCTGACGATCGTGCTGACCGTGTGATTGCTCACCTACCCCGTGGAAACCATGACGCTTTACAACGCCCTGAAAACCTTTACCCTTTGTTGTACCTACAACATCAACTTTTTCACCTTCTTCGAAGATGTCTACTGTAATGGTATCACCCAGACTTTTTTCTAAGGAATAATCTCTGAACTCTTTTGAGAATTTTTTTGCGGAAGTGTTAGCTTTGGCGAAGTGGTTTTTCTCTGGTTGTGTGATGCGATTTTCTTTTTTATCGCCGAAAGAGATCTGAAGCGCATTGTAACCATCTGATTCTGTTGTCTTTACCTGCGTTACAACACAAGGACCTGCTTCAATGATCGTGCAGGCTGTTTGTTTACCTGAGGGATCATAAATGCTGGTCATTCCCAATTTTTTCCCAATAATACCTTTCATTGTTATGTAGTTTTACGCCCTGCAGGATTATTGGGACTTCCGGTTATATACCGGAATCGATCCCCGTTTGCTGCCGACCTTTTCCGTTGTTTCCCGCCTACAGCGGGATTGGGAAGTACCGGCAGTAAACAAACCCTGAACGGCTTGTTTTTATGTTTTACTTCGTTTGATACTCTAAGAAGTTGGATTTCAGAGCTCTTTTCGTCCCAAAACGGGATTTGAGAGATGAAAATATTTTAAAAAGAACTAACGCCACAGGCTTTCAAAGCCAGCCGGGACTTAGGCTTTGATCTCCACTTCCACACCACTGGGCAGATCCAGCTTGGAAAGCGCATCTACGGTACGGGAAGAAGAAGTATAGATATCCAATAATCTTTTATGTGTAGCCAACTGGAACTGCTCACGGCTCTTTTTATTTACGTGCGGAGAACGCAACACAGTAAAAATTTTGCGGTGAGTGGGCAAAGGAATGGGCCCTGTAACAACTGCACCAGTGCTGCGCACTGTTTTTACGATTTTTTCTGCTGATTTATCAACCAGATTGTGATCGTAGGACTGTAATTTAATTCTGATTCTCTGTGACATTGGATAAACCCAATTTTATTTGGGAGTGCAAATGTACAGCTAAGTTTTGAAACTATCTAATTTTTTATCACTTTATTTCATATTCCTGTCCGATTTATTCACCGGGTCTACGCTTTATTGTCCGGATCCGGTTCACGGCTTCCGCATTGCCGGAATGACAAAATCATAAAAATGTGATAATAAGTTCATTACAAACGATCCGGAACCTCACAGCTGCCAATCGGTACAGCAATCCTCCCACCGGCAGGAAAAGAGACCCGGCAGCATGCTGCCTTATTTTAGATATGCCGAAAGTTCTTCTATTTTATCCGTGTTGAGATACCCTACCCCCAGCTTTTGAAGGACCGACCAGGCTTCCGCGTTATCGGGAGCGCCCCAAAAACGGATGGGTTTTTGTGCACGGTCTGCGATCCTTATTGCGTTTATCAGGGCCGCTTTCGAAGCACTGTCGGGCGCGCCTGCTCCGTTCCATTTTGAATAATTCTTAAAATTAGCGCTGAAAAGCGCGACCCTGGCCAGGTTCTCAGGAGTATAGGTATGGGTAAGATCCCCATCGAACCCGATGAATGCGGGGTAGGCGAACAGGGAGTCTTTGTTGGGCTGGTTGCCCGTGATTACGATCCTTATGCTTTTGTTCTGAATGATCGCGGGGTATTGCTCCACCTGTGCGATGATGGCCTTCAGGGTACTCCCGCCCTCCGTTTTACAATCGATCAGCAGGAGCAGCTTCTTTGCGGAGTCCTTGTAAACCGATCCGCCATTTTTCCGGATACACTCCTGCAACGGGTTCAGGTACAGTTTTTTGAGGTCATTTCCAAACCGGATGTCTTTTGCATTGTGAGCTACGGGAAGCCGCCCGTTTACCAGAAATACATCCGCTTCTATGGAACCAAATCCGTGGTTGTAGGCCTCCCAAAAAGGCCGTTCCTGTTCATAATCATTATGGGAGTGGGCATTCTGTACGGTATAGGTCCCGGGCTGCGCCCCGGCGGCCAGTGCTGTAAAAAAACAGATAAAAAACAGGTTGATCCTCATAATTCCGGAATAAACAGGTTTAAAGCGACGGACGCTTAATTAAATGACATCTTATAATCTACCCGGATCTTTCCGTTGGCGATATCATTCAGCTTGCCCTTGATCAGTTTTTTCTTTAAAGGAGGCAAATAATCAATAAACAGCTTTCCTTCAATATGATCATACTCATGCAGGATCACCCGGGCAGTAATGCCGCTGAAGGTACGGGTATGCTGCTCAAATTTTTCATCCTGGTAGGTAATGGTCACGGTTTCATTGCGGGTTACGTCTTCCCTGATCTTCGGAATGCTCAGGCAGCCCTCATTATAACTCCACAACGCGCCTTCAAGCGTTTTTATATGCGCATTGATAAAGGTCTGTTTAATGCCTTCATCACCCGGGTACAGGTCTTTTTCATCCTCTTCCAGGTTTTCAATGATCTGCCGGCTATCCACTACAAAAAGCCGGATCGCCCTGTTTACCTGCGGGGCCGCCAGCCCTACCCCGTTACTGGCATACATGGTTTCCCACATGGATCCGATCAGCGATTCCAGCCCCGGGTACGCGGCGTCAATATCTTCAGCTACTTTTCTTAAAACAGGATTGCCATAGGCAACGATTGGTAATATCATAGCTGCAAAGGTACCAAAAATAGGGTTGTCGATTTGAGGTTGCACGCTTAAAATTTCACGTTTAAGGCCTGATCCCGGTCCGTCCGGAGGAACGGGCTTCGGGATCGGTTCTGAGAAGCGGGTATCCGTTTTAAAAGAACGCCTGCCCTTCCGGCTTTATGATTAAAATGCGTTTGCCCTGACAAGACTGCCATACCGATTGCTTCACCGGATGTAGACACGCCTGTCACCCTGTAAGGCCGGATCTGAGGTTTGAGCTGGTGTTGCTAATGGTATAGCGCTGTTGCACTTTGCCGGTTGTTGCCGTCTTTATTTATATGAGAAGAAAGACACTGCTTACGATACTGCTGTTTACCAACCTTCCTGCATTTTCACAGGATACCATTTTTTTAACGGATCAGCGAAAACTGTATGCCAAAGTTTATGAGGTGAACCGGATTTTTGTGAAACTCCTTTTTCCCGGTAACAAGAGCTTCAGAAGGATCACCCTGAGTGTTGTTGATTCCATCAAATACGAAGACGGCAGTATCGACGAAACCGTCAGCAACTATTGGCTCTGGCGGCATGCCGCCCAAAATGCCCGCCGGGAAAAAAGCAGGATCGCCCGTGAAAAGGCAAAACGGGCTGTAGCCAACAGAAAAAGACGCAACAGCTTTATTGATCCCAATCCCAACGGTTTTTCTATAGGTGCCCAGGCCATCAGCACTTCGCTGTTTATGGCCAAGGTGCTGAGCCGCGGTGCAGATATTTCTGCCGCACTCGGCATGCACGCCACTTATGAAAGAACCCTGGTTAAGAACCGGGTCGGAATTGCGGCATCCGGTTTTTGGAGCTGGAATCAGACAGCTACAGGCGGTATGATCACCGCAAAGTACTTTCCTGTTAACAGGCCAGCCTTCCGTCTTGGTGCAGGGCCGATGTTTGCGTACTCAAAAATGTATTTCAGACCCATAAAAAAAGGGGGAAGATATCGCGCGTATGATATCGACACCGATCCGGATCTTATTCATAAGGATACAACCATACAGACCCGGGCTACAAGCATCGGGGCCACTGTCGGGGTACAGATAAATACCGGAAAGCGATTCTTCATCGCACACGATTTTTTTGTTGGCGTCACCAATTATGAAAACAGCAGTTCCGAAAAAGCCATTTTCATGTATCGGTTAGGGTTTGGCATCCGGTTTTAAAGCCGCCCGTTATTTGTGATTTGCTGTTTGTGATTTAGAATTTAGTACTTAGTACTAACCCTTTTTCCCCAAATACTCCTGCAGCATGATGGTAGCGGCTATTTCATCCACCAGGGCCTTGTTCCGTCGCTGCATTTTTTTCAGTCCCATTTCCAGCATGGCATCTTTGGCCATTTTTGAAGTGTACCGCTCATCCACAGTTTCCAGCGGCAGGTCCGGAAAATTCTTTTTGATCTCCCCGATTGCCTTTTTCACCAGCGGGGTGGCATGCGTATCCGAGTCATCCCAGTTCCGGGGCTCCCCGATGATGATCTTTTCCACCGGTTCCTGCGCCATGTATTTTTTCAGGAAGGCGATCAGCTCACGCGAATCGATCGTGGTCAGCCCTGTGGCAATGATCTGCAGGGGGTCTGTTACAGCGATACCGGTGCGTTTTAAGCCATAGTCAATGGCGATGATTCTGGACATGGGGATTTGAAATTTGAAATTTGAAATTTGATGTTTGAAACCGGGGTGGCTGGTTTCCGGATCCTCAATTCCGGCTACCGGAACCTTAAACCCTCGAGCTTTAAACCCTGGGCCTGATCATCTCAGGAACAGGTCTGCAATCACCAATACCGCAAAAACCACCGAAGCAATACCGTTGGCCGTCATAAAAGCGAGGTTCACACGGCGCAGATCTCCTGGTTTTACGATGCTGTGCTGGTACACCAGCATCCCCACAAAAACGGCAACGCCGGCCCAGTAACATCCTCCAAAGCCTCCTTTAAAGGCGGCAGCGATCACGGAGGTGGCGCTCAGCAGATGCAATAGCTCCGATACCCGCAGGGCCCTTTTTCCACCCAGCACGGAGGGAATGGAATACAATTGGTTCGACCGGTCAAACGATTCGTCCTGCAAGGCATAAATAATGTCAAACCCGCTTACCCAGAAAAGCACGGCAAAGGAAAAAAGAATGGGCAGTGTATCAAAAATACCGGTAACCGCCAGGTAAGCGCCGATGGGAGCCAGCGACAGCCCCAACCCCAGCACCAGATGGCAGAGCGCCGTAAACCGCTTGGTATAACTATACCCCAGTACCACCAGCAAGGCAACCGGCGACAAAAAGAAACAGATGCTATTGATGAAATAGGCCGACACCATAAACAACAGACAATTCAATACCGTAAACCACAAAACACTTTTTGGAGAAAGGATGCCCGAAGGAATTTCACGCACCGCCGTGCGCGGATTGAGGGCATCATACTTACGGTCGAGGTACCGGTTAAACGACATGGCCGCATTGCGTGCAAAGACCATGCACAGCAGCACCAGCAGGAAAAGCCATCCTTTTTCCCGGAAAAGATATAGGGTCTTGTTCCACATGGTTGGCAGGATACCGGTAGCATTGGGCGACTGATCACTGATATCAAGGTTGCGGATCCCCAGGCAGAAGCCAATAAACGCAAAGGGCATGGCAAAGATGGTGTGCGAAAATTTCACCAGGCTCAGGTAATTCTTTGTAACAGACATTCGGCAAATGTAGGCTCTTTCCTTTCACAGAAAGCATCCTTTTTCAACTTTAGGCGTCCGGTGCTGAGCGGCTTCCCGTTGGTATTGAGATTTGAGAATCGAGCATTGAGATGGCTGCATCCACTATCAGCCATCAGCCTTGAGCATCAAATGTCAACCCGAAGCCAACCTCAAATCTTTATCGTAAAACATGACCGAAGGAAGCTTTTGAAGAAACCTGAAACAACAATCAGCTTTCGGATTCAGCATTGGACCCTAAACTGCGAAATACCCGTCAAACAGCAACCGGTGCCAGCTTGAACACACACATTAAACCTAACACTTTAAACGTCGAACTTCATCCCCCACCCATCCTGGTGCGCACCAGCTCCCATAAAACCACACCCGCCGCCGTGGCAATGTTCAGGGAATGCTTCATACCCAGCTGGGGGATCTCCAGGCAGCCGTCACATAAGGCAATGGTCGACTGCTCTACCCCGCTTACTTCATTGCCGAACACAACAGCGATTTTTGCCCGGCCGTCCCAGTTCAGCTGGTGAAGTTTTGTGCTTTGGGCCACCTGCTCCACCGCCAGTACGGTATAATTTGCCTCCCTCAGTGCGGCGATCGCTTCCCCCGCATGGGCAAAATGCGTCCAGCGCACGGTCTCTTCCGCTCCCAGTGCGGTCTTCTTTATTTCTTTATGAGGGGGTTTTGCAGAATAGCCGGTAATATAAATGGCCTCGATGAGGAAGGCATCACTGGTCCGGAACACGCTACCCACATTATAAGCACTGCGGATGTTTTCCAGTACGATCACAATGGGGATCTTTTCCGACTCTTTAAATTCCGCCACCGTCTTCCGCCCCAACTCTTCCATGCTTAATTTACGCATGGCGCAAAAATAATAAACCATAATAGCAGCGTAAAATCATTTTCACCAAGGCCGGCTATTTTTAAAAAAAACAATACTATTGCAGGAAATATATTATGCAATATGAACTTTACAGCACATAATATCCGGCTTAACGGACAAACAACTACTATGCCTGCAGATACCCCGATACTGGCAGAGAGCGTTATGTGGCAAGCTATTGCTGAAACGGTTGACCTTTTTTTCCCTAAAGGCCGGGAGGAACGGTCTGGCATGAAAGTAGTAGACCTGGGCTGCCTGGAAGGGGGTTATACCGCAGAATTTGCCCGAATGGGCTTTGATGCCCTGGGTATTGAAGCAAGAGCCGATAATTTCCGGAACTGCAACCTGGTCAAAGAGAACTTAGGCCTTCCAAATCTGAATTTTGTTCAGGACGATGTCCGGAATATGGCGCGCTATGGCCCCTTCGATATTTCCTTATGCTACGGATTGCTGTATCATTTAAATGATCCTGTTCATTTTTTAAAAACTGTTGCCGACAGTACAAAAAAATTATTGCTGCTCAATACCCATTTTGCACCGGAACATGACATACGATATTATTTAGGACCCGTTAACCGTTACTTCCTGGCACCCATTCAGAAAAGGACCCGTTTTCTGGAACACCAAAAGAATTTCCGGCTTTCCCCCATCACCCTGCACGAGGGATACCGCGGCAGGTGGTATAAAGAATGGAACAAGCATGCCAATAAAAGCAAGGTCGAAAAAATCCTGTGGGCGTCCTACAATAACAACCGGTCCTTCTGGCTCTGCAAAAAGGATCTGACAAAAGTACTTCATAACGCAGGATTCAAACATGTGTTCGAACAATTTAACTTCACAGGCGATCTGGTACCAGACCACTATACCAGCCGTTACAACCGTACCATGTTTGTAGCATTGAAAGCCTGAAAATAAAAAAATTGCATTATCGGGCCCTGTCATCGCTGAACCGACTTAAACAACCGGCCGCAGTGAAGCAGGCATTCAAAAATGGAGCCGGCTGGAAGCAGCGCCGGGCAGCAGAACACATAGTAACGGCTTTCCGGGATGGAAACGATAAGGGACGGCAGCAACAGACCTGCCCGCTATGTCAGTAACCCTAAAAAACAGGAGATCAGGACCGACAACGCTAAGCAAGCCGAAGGATATAGCTACATTCATACACCTCCCCTTCACGGTCTTTCCCAAAAGGAAAGACCGCCCCAAATACCTTGAGACGGTCTTTTATCACTTTCTGCTATAACAAACAGCGCGTTCTTATTTATTTCATTTCATCGCGTACCTGTTTCAGCTTCGATCCCGGCAAATGGATCTGGAAGCCCAGGCTCAGGCTCGGAGCAAATGCGGCGCTCTTATCGCCGGCGCCGGTTATAAAATTGGCTTTTGCCAACAGCTCCAGGGCCACATTTTCCGTTACAAAATAAGCCAGACCCGGCCCGATGCCGCCCTCAAAGCCATTTGTAGAACTTCCGCCCCCATTTGTTCCGCCAACCCCGGCATTTGCTTCCCCAAAAAAGCGGGTCTGCTTTACCAGGTTCACCTGGTCCTCACCAAAATAATACCGTGCCATAGGTCCTACAAAATAATTAAAAGAAGGTCCCCGGCCGCGGCCGGCATCAATCCCAAAACGCAGTTCACCTCCTAATGCCAGGTTGTCCTGTATAAACCAGGCTGCTTTGGGCGACAAATTCAGTTTGAAGCTTTTCTCAGTGGTGTTTCCGCTAATACCTGCAATACTACCGCCGATAATGTAATATCCTTTCTGGGTCTGCGCCTGCGCAGTCAATGCCATCGTAGCAAGAACTACGGTTGAAAGCAATAATTTTTTCATAAACTATCTATTTAAAAGAACCATGCCCAACAATTATGCCACAACCGGAAATATCCTTGTAAATCAATTCGTTTATCGATATACCGCCGCGCCGGACCCTTCTTTTTTGCCCGCTGTTACTGCCAGAACAAACGCGGTTTTACCCTATTTTTGCGCTCCATGGCAAAGGCAAAGAATCATAACCCACAGGATACCCCGCTGATGCAGCAGCACAAGGCAATCAAACAAAAATACCCCGATGCCGTGTTGCTGTTCCGTGTAGGCGATTTTTACGAAACCTTTGGCCAGGAAGCCGTCATTGCCTCCCAGGTGCTGGGCATTACGCTTACCAAAAGAAACAACGGGGCCGCCGCATCCCTGGACCTGGCGGGTTTTCCCCACCATTCGCTGGATACCTACCTGCACAAATTGGTGAAAGCCGGCTACCGCGTGGCGATCTGTGATCAGCTGGAAGACCCCAAACAGGCAAAAGGGATCGTTAAGAGAGGGGTTACGGAAATGCTGACGCCCGGAACAGCAATCAACGACAAACTACTGGAGCACAACAGCAATAATTTTCTGGCGGGCATTCATTTTGCGGACGATGACCAGTTTGGCCTTGCCTTCCTCGACCTCTCTACCGGGGAATTCTTTGCAGCCGAAGGCGACCGCGAATATGCCGACAAGCTCTTACAAAGCTTCCGCCCGGCCGAGGTTGTGTTCCAGCGCCACCAGCAAAAGAAATACAAAGAATATTTCGGCAGCAAAACCTATACCTATACACTGGATGAATGGATCTTCGACAAAAATTATGCGGCGGATGTATTGTTAAAACATTTTCAGACACATTCGCTGAAAGGATTTGGGATCGAAACAATGGAGCACGGTATTACCGCAGCGGGCGCTGTGATCCACTACCTCAAAGATACCGAGCACCCCAACCTGCAGCATATTACTTCCATCGGCAGCATTCATAAGAACGAATTCTTATGGATGGATAAATTCACCATCCGCAACCTGGAACTTGCAGGCGGGCCGGCAGACGGTCATACCCTGTTGAAAGTGCTGGACAATACCGTGTCTCCGATGGGCGCGCGCCTGCTCCGGCGGTGGATCATCTTCCCCCTGATCGACATCCATAAAATAAACGAACGGCTGGATGTTGTTGAGGTCATGATCAAAGACCCCGGGCTCCGGCAGTCATTGATACAGGCCATTAAGCTCTGTGGCGATATTGAGCGGCTTGTGGCTAAAATACCTACCAAAAAGATCAACCCGAGGGAGGTGCTGCAGCTTGCCCGGGGATTGCAGCAGGTAGCCCTCATCAAACAGGTATGCCTGGGCCAGGCCAACCCCTACCTGAAACGGATCGGTGATGCGCTGAATCCATGCCCCGTCATTGCGGCAAAGATCACCGCAGAGATCGTTGAGCAGCCGCCCGCTACGATCATCAAAGGCGGCGTGATCCAAAGCGGCATACTGCAAGAACTGGATGAGCTGCGCACCATCTCCAGGGATGGGAAAGCTTACCTGACCCAGCTACAGGTAAAGGAAGCAGAGCTGACCGGCATCAGCTCCCTGAAAGTGGGGTTCAACAATGTATTCGGCTATTACCTGGAGGTAACGCATGTACATAAGAACAAAGTGCCTGAAAACTGGATCCGCAAACAAACGCTGACCAATGCGGAGCGCTATATAACACCCGAGCTGAAGGAGTACGAAGAAAAGATCACAGGCGCCGAGGAAAAGATCTTACAGCTTGAGCAGCAATTATACGACCAACTGCTGACAGAACTATCCGACTACCTGGCCCCGGTGCAGGCAAATGGCAACCTGATCGCGATTTTGGATTGCCTGGGCTGCTTTGCCCACAATGCCATCCACTACCAGTATAAAAAACCAACCGTTCATGAAGAAGTGGTCTGGAGTGTAAAAGGAGGGCGCCATCCGGTTATTGAGCGCAACCTGCCCGTTGGGGAAACATATATCCACAACGATCTTGAACTGAATAAGACCGACCAGCAGATCATCATCCTTACCGGTCCGAACATGAGCGGTAAATCGGCACTGCTGCGTCAGACCGCGCTCATTACCCTTATGGCCCATATGGGCAGTTTTGTACCCGCTACGGAGGCCAGCATTTCGCTGACCGACAAGGTCTTTACACGGGTGGGCGCATCCGATAACCTCAGCGGCGGGGAGAGCACTTTTATGGTGGAAATGAATGAGACCGCCTCCATCATCAACAACATTACCGATAAAAGCCTGGTGCTGCTGGACGAGATCGGCCGGGGCACTTCTACCTACGATGGTATCTCCATTGCCTGGAGCATTGCAGAATACCTGCACCAATCGCCGCATCAACCCAAGACCCTGTTTGCCACACATTACCACGAGCTCAATGAGCTGGAAGAAAAGCTGCAGCGGGTAAAAAACTACCACGTTACTAATAAAGAGATCGGCAATAAGATCATCTTCCTTCGCAAGCTGGCCCGGGGTGGCAGCACCCACAGCTTCGGGATCCATGTGGCCAAAATGGCCGGTATGCCGCCGGCCCTTATCCAAAGGGCCAATGAAATCCTCAGCCAGCTGGAGAATAAACATATGCATGAAGCAGACGGAGATGCAGGAACCATCAGGGATAAGATCAAAGAGGTCAACGCTCCAAAATTCCAGTTGTCGATCTTTGACGAGCACAGCGAAACCTTTGATGCCATCCGGAAGGCACTGACCGATATCGATATCAACCGGCTTACGCCTGTGGAAGCACTGCTGAAGCTGCAAGAGATCCGGGATAAGATCAAATAGCAGCAGGCGGTGGGGTTTTAGGTCCGCGCCCAACCACTCTTTTTTCCGTTGCAGGTGCCTGTTCCGTTTTTCTAATATACCCCGATTGGCCCTGTGGATTTTATGTTTTCTTATTATATAAAATAACTATATTGCTATCCTGTTTGCTGATAGCTGGGCATTTATATAACGATTCAACATTAACAACCATTCATGAAAAAGAACATACTGCTGCTTATCGCCCTATTGAATATTGCCGCCTTGTTTGGCCAGCAAAAAAAAGTTATTGTACACGGAAAAATTGAGCAGGTAACTTATTCCAATTATATACGGTTTGGCTTCAACGGCGTAAAAGTGCCGGTCAGCAAGGACGGGTCATTTGAATACCAGGATACCATCAGCGCTTCCAGGTACACGCAGATCTGGTCCGCAAATTCCCAGATGGCTTATGTAATCTGGTTACAACCCGGTACCTATACGATTACCTGTAAAGAAACAATGGTTCCCGACGCTGCAGGCAACCAACTGATCGTGCTTTTGGGCAAAATACTGGATGGCCCTCAGGACTCAAAATTGTACGACGGGTTGATCGAAAGGCTTTATGAAAAAACCGATGCTTCCTTTAACGAAAACAAAAAGCAACTCAGGATAACCCGGTACATGGATAGCGTGTTGCGGCGATATCCGCATCATGTCCTGGCGCCCTACCTGATCAGCAAAGCCTACTCTTATGTGAGTGACGCTTCAACTAAAAAATATATTGGCCTGCTTGACCAAAAGCAACAAAATAACGAAGCAATTGCAGTCATACAGGAAGACTTTAAGAGAAAAGAAAAACTGACCGGCGAAAAACGGTTCTATGACTTCAGCATGAAAACGATTGACGGTGCTGCTTTTAAACTCTCCGATATTAAAAACAAAAAACTGATCCTGATCGATATCGGCTACCGCACCTGCCCGGGATGCAGGGCCGGGCATCCCGCACTTACCAGATTATATGAAAAGTATGCCGGCAAGGGGTTTGAAATCGTATCCGTGTCCTTTGACAAGCGCAAAGAAGACTGGTTAGCAACCGTTAAGGAAGATAAAATAGACCGGTGGATCAATGTATCCGATCTAAAAGGCTTTGACTCGGAGCTTGCCCGATATTATAACCTCAAATGGGTACCTTTCCGCGTTCTCCTCAATAAAAACAAAAAACTCGTGAAAATACTGGATCTTGTACCCTCCGAGGAAGATATTGAGGCATTTCTCTAAAACGCAGAAAGGACCTGTGAGCAGGACAGCATTGAAACCTCCGTCTCTTCCGCTCTTTGCAGTTAACGGGCAACCGTCAGGTTTGTAAGGCTCCTTTTCGCCATCCCGGGCCGTCCGCTACCCGGCAGGAGCGATCCGGATCGCTCCTGCCGGAACCACCGGGGCTCAATTCCCGCCCCGCTTTAAACTTTCTTGCTTTTTCTTTTGTTTCTTTGCCGGTGTATTAAGAGTTTCTTACAGCCCGAAAAAAACAAACACTCGTTCATGAAATTAGATATCCTTGCAATTGGCGTGCATCCGGATGATGTGGAGCTCTGCTGCGCCGGAACACTGCTCAAAGAGATCCGGTCCGGCAAAAAGGCCGGCATTATCGACCTTACCCAGGGGGAACTGGGTACCCGGGGCACCAGTGAAACCCGTCACCGGGAAGCGGCCGAAGCAGCCCGCATCATGGGCGTGTCCGTACGGGAGAACCTGAAAATGCGGGATGGCTTTTTCAGGAATGATGAAGAGCACCAGATCCGCCTGATCCGTGCGATCCGTAAATACCAGCCGGATATCATTTTGGGCAATGTGCTGGCAGACCGCCATCCGGATCATGGCCGTGCCGGGCAGCTGATCAATGACGCCTGCTTTTTATCGGGCCTGTCCAAAATTGAAACAACCGGTGATGATGGCATTCCACAACCAAAATGGCGGCCCTCTTATTTTTTCCAGTATATGCAGGACTGGTACCACGAGCCCAATGTCCTGATCGATATTACGCCGGTCATCGACCTCAAAATGAAAGCCATTGAGGCTTACGCAACCCAGTTCTACACCGGCAAAACCAATACCGATGATCCTGAGCCTCAAACCTATATCTCCACACCGGACTTCCGGGAAAGCATCCTGGCCAGAAGCCGGATGCTCGGAAAGCGCATCGGGGTGAAGCACGCAGAAGGCCTGCTCACCACCAAGCTGATCGGTTTGGAAAACCTCTCACCGGTGATCCTCAACGAAACCTGACGTAGAAATGTTAAAACAAAAGAAAATATTTTATCATAATTTGCCACAGAAGGCTAACGCATTTTAGTTACCTTTGCAGCCCAATAAAATAATTCTAACAATGGCCTTTCCAAAGTTTGCGACTCCTCCACCTCCCTCATTTCATACGGTTCTCAAAAACCGGATACACGACTATTTTGCGTCAAAAGGGGTGCGCAGCACAGGTAATTTCCGCCTGTATTCAAAAGCCTTGTTCCTTGTGGTGGGGTTTCTGGCCACTTATATACACCTCGTATTCTTCACTCCCGCAACCGTCTGGGCAATCGGCGAATGCCTGTTGCTGGGTTTGTTTACTTCCGCCATCGGCTTTAACATCATGCACGACGGGGCACACGGAAGCTTCAGCAGCAAGCCCTGGGTGAACACATTGGCCGCCTCCTCATTAAACTTCCTGGGCGCCAATACATTTATGTGGAAAATGAAGCACAACGTCATTCACCACGCTTATACCAACATCGACGGTATTGACGATGACCTGGATGCCAAGCCCTTCCTGAGGCTGTGCGAATCCCAGAAGTACCACAAAATGCACCGGTATCAGCATCTTTATTTCTGGCTTGCTTACTCCCTGTTGTATCTTTTCTGGATCTTTTTTTCCGACTACAAAAAATATTTCACCGGAAAAGTGGGCGATATTCCTTTGAAGAAAATGAAAGCAAAGGACCATATTACCTTCTGGGGATTCAAGCTCCTGCACATTTTTTTATTTGTAGGGTTCCCCATTTACCTGCTGGGCTTCCAGGATTGGTTAATCGGGTTTCTTGTTTATACACTGTTTTCCGGCTTTGTACTGAGTGTCGTTTTTCAGCTGGCGCATACAGTAGAGCATACCCATTTTCCCGTTGTTAACGCGCAAAATAACAAAGTCGATGACGAATGGGCGATCCATCAGCTGAAGACCACTGCCAATTTTGCCACAAAGAACAGGCTGGCCTGCTGGTTCATGGGCGGTCTCAACTTCCAGGTGGAGCATCATCTTTTTCCGAAGATTTCCCATATCCACTATCCCCGGATCAATAAGATCATCAAAAACACCTGTGCTGAGTTTAACGTAAACTATATAGAATATCCCCAGGTGCGGCATGCTTTTGTTTCCCATGTATCCTATTTAAAGGACCTGAGCCGGCCGTAAGGCAGGCATCTATACTGCCCGGGAAAAACCTGTGGGGTCTGTAATCCGCGGATTGCAGACCTCACAGGTTTTTAACAACGTCCCCAAACCGGCATCCGGAATCCCACAGGCCGGTGTTACTTTTCATTTATAAAATCGATACATTTGACCTATTAATGCTTTGCGGTCATGAAAAAAATTCAATCAATCCTTATTCTCATTTTCTTTTCAGCTATGAGCCTACATGCACAGGAACAAAAAAAATCCGTCGTATTGGCGAACCATCAGGCCATTTATGTAACCGATCTGAAAAAAGCAGCCGCTTTTTATGCCGATATCATCGGGCTGGAACAGGTGGAAGAGCCTTTTAAAATAGGCAAGCATGCCTGGTTCAGGACCGGTCCCAAAACCACATTGCACATTATTTTAGGTGCTGAAAAGCCAAAGGAATACTTTAAAAATAACCATATGTGCTTTTCCGTACCTTCCCTGGAAGACTTTATCAGCAAGCTGAACAGGAATAAGGTTCCCTACGAAGATGTCAGCGGCAAACGGTCGGCCGTTACCACCCGCGTGGATGGTGTAAAGCAGATCTGGCTCCGGGACCCGGACCATTACTGGATCGAGATCAATAATGATCCGTCGGTGTTTGAGTAAGCTTTCAGCATTGAGCCCTAAACTGCAAACGTTAAACCTGAAACATCAAACCGTTCTAAACCCCCTTCAACGCTTTTTTAACCAGCTGTTCCAAACTGAGCTCCGGCTCGCGGGTAAGGATCTGCTGTACCGACTGCTCTGCCTGTGAACGCTGAATACCCAATGCCTGCAGGGCCTCCACTGCATCCTGCCGCACAGAAGGAACCGCAGCAGCCGGCAATTCCACCGGCAGATCCGTATGCAGCTTGCCCAGCTTATCCTTTAGTTCGAGCACAGCGCGTTCAGCCGTTTTTTTCCCGATACCCTTTATACGTTCGAGGCTCTTTGCATCACCATAGGTAATGGCCTTAACGATCTCATCGGGCTTCATATAAGAAAGGATCAGTCTTGCAGTGCCCGCCCCGATACCGGAGACGCTGATCAATCCCAGAAAAATATCCTTCTCTTTATGTTCGGAAAATCCATACAGCAGCTGTGCATCTTCCCGCACGATGAGGTGTATAAAAAGGAGCCCTTCCTCCAGGCCCTCAATCATTGAATAAGTATTCAGGCTGATGTTTACTTCATAGCCCACACCGTTCACATCAACAATTACAGAGGACGGGGTCTTGCTTACAAAGCTTCCTTTTAGATATGCATACATGATGCGAATTTAAATTTCTAATTCCGGATTTTCCATTTCTAATTTATGATTTCCAATTCCCGCACATTCACCCTAACTTTGGCGCTAAATTTTTTTTACCAGATGAGCAACAAAGTTACAGCAGCCATTACGGCAGTGGGCGGATATGTTCCTGAAGACAAGTTAACCAATTTCGACCTGGAGAAAATTGTAGATACTACAGACGAATGGATCCGCACACGTACGGGGATCGAGGAACGCCGGATACTGAAAGGCGAAGGGAAAGGCATTTCAGAAATGATCGTACCTGCTGTAAAGCAACTTTGTGAAAAACGGGGCATCGATCCCATGGAGATCGATTGCCTGATCGTGGCCACGGTAACGCCTGATATGGTCTTTCCGGCTACGGCAAATCTTGTTTGTGATAAGATCGGTGCAAAAAATGCATGGGGGTTCGATGTTTCCGCAGCCTGCTCGGGCTTTTTGTACACCCTTACGCTGGGCGCCACACTGATCGAAAGCGGGCGCTACAAAAAAGTAGTGGTGGTGGGCGCTGATAAGATGAGCTCCATCATCGATTATACCGACCGTGCTACCTGCATTATTTTTGGCGATGGCGCCGGCGCCGTTTTACTGGAGCCCTCCGAAAACGGGTATGGCATCAAAGACAGTGTTTTGAAAAGCGATGGAAGCGGCGCGCAATATTTAAGGATGAAAGCCGGTGGATCCATGTACCCCGCAAGCGCCGAAACAGTGGCAGCCCGCGAGCACTATGCTTACCAGGAAGGTAAAGCCGTTTTCAAATTTGCAGTTACCGGTATGGCAGATGTAAGCGCCCTGCTGCTGGAACGCAATCATTTAACAGGAGACGACATTGCCTGGCTGGCCCCCCACCAGGCCAACCTCAGGATCATTGATGCTACCGCCCAGCGCATGGGCCTGCCGAAGGAAAAGGTAATGATCAACATTCAGAAATACGGAAATACGACCGCAGCTACCATTCCCCTTTGTCTTTGGGAATGGGAAGACCGTCTGAAAAAAGGAGATAAAGTTGTATTGGCGGCATTCGGCGGAGGCTTTACCTGGGGCGCTACCCTGGTAGAATGGGCTTATGACCGTAAGGGATAATGAATATGGAATCCATGTCGTTTCCTTAAGAGAGAGTTCCAGGTTTAATGTTCAAAGTTCCGTTTAGAACCAACTAAAACTTGAAACCTGAAATCTGAAACACCCCGGAATTGCCATCAACCGGTTTTATTTGGATATGCTGTCTTTTACATTATACCCATAAATAACCAGCAAAGCAGCCAGCAGTGGCGCTATTTCTTTCAGCGGCATTTGCTGAATGCCGCAAAAATGTACAACCAGAGCAGCGATAAGCGCGGCAATAGCCAAAATACTGCAGTACTTCCGCAACCGGTTATCCTTTATAAAAGCCATAAATACATTGAGCGGAAAGGCCCATAAGATATTCCAGTTGTAGGCGCAGGACTGGTGATTGGTGAACAGCCACATGAACAGCAGCTGCAATCCCAGCAACCCGGTAAGAAACAGGACCGCAACAGCCACGCTCTTCCTGTATTTTTGAAGCGCCGTAATAAGATGTACGGCAGCTACCAGCAACAGCAGGAGCAGCAGGATCCAAAAAGGCTGGTTGCTGGTGTTCCCCCGGAGATGCAGACCGCCTATAAAGATCTGCCTGCTGGTAACCAACGGTTTTCCATGATACCGGGCACCTTGCAGGCCGTTGTAAAGGTAATCCGGCAGGAACATAGAGGCCTGGTCATTCATGCGCGCATCTACCGGGTTGCCCAATATGATATCGATCCCCAGGCGCTGCCAGGGCTTGCCGGACAGGCGCCGGTCGATCGCCTCGCGGAAACGGAGCGGTTTTTCCTGAAGTGCCGCTCCAAACTGAAACGACCGCCCCAGCACCAGTGGAAAAACATCCCGTACTCTTGTGGCGCAATTGTCAAAAAGAAAATCGTACCGGTAGGCCCGGTTGGCCGGCAGCAGGTTATTTTCGAGAAAGGCCCGGATCTTTTCCCCGTCTTCATTTGACAGATGGAGCACCTGTTCCGTCACCGCCCTGCCCTCCTGCACATAATCATACAGGAAATCCCCGTAGGCTTCTTTTTCCAAAAAATACAATAGCTTTCCCAGAGTGAACTTCGAATAGAACTGCGGATCATTAAAATCAAAAGTGCCATAATTATACACTTCATCTGTCCCGCCGGTGCTATCGCTTATCCTGATGGCCGTATGCCCGAAGGAAGCGTAAAGTTCGCTGCCGGCCCCGCAGGTCAGCACGCTGATCCGCAACCTCTTTTCTGTGGTTCCCGCGCCGGTTTGCGCCCACAGGCCGGTAACGCCGGTGACCAGGAACAACCAGAACAGAACGATTCTTATCATAGAAACAGGCTGCCTACTTTTTAGCGAGCACAGAAAGCATAACGATCACTTTATCCGCCATTGTAATGCTGCTCCGGCCGATCTTATAATCCAGCCGGTTCAACGAAAAATTCGAGGTCAGCAGAAATCCGCCGTCAGCGGGCCGGGCAATAAAATCAAATCTGATCTCCCGGGAAATACCGTGCATGGTGAGCGTCGCTTCCGCATAATAAATATTCCCCTGCTTGGGTAGGATGCGGCTGGACCGGATCCGGATCTCGGGATATTGAGCCGCGTTAAAAAAATCGGGCCGCTTCAGGTGATTGTCCCGTTTACTGTTTTTGGTATCGATCGTATTTACATCCACCGTTACATCAAAATAACTTTTGCTCCAGTCGGCCGGGTTTATATGGATCACGCCCTCCAGCCCTTTAAAACTCCCTTCCACATCTGTGCCCATATTCTTGATCACGAATACTACTTTGCTCTCTGCCTCAACCGGTTTATAGGATTGGGCCTGCAACGTACTTTTCAGTACAATGGCTGCAATAAATAACAGCAAGATCTTTCTCATAGCTTCTTTTTGGGTTATCGTTTAAAATTGATTGGTAGCCAATAGTACCAGGGTACAGGCGGCAACCGGCTCTATTCCCTGTAGCCTTGCTTTTTGCGCCAATACCTCGTTTTCCGCGCCCGGGTTAAAAATAATGCGTTTAGGGTGTAATTTCAGGATATAATCTTCGTACTGCTGCTGATGTATGGGATTCAGGTACACTGTAACGGTGTCCACATCCTGTTCTTCCGGCTGCTCCTTTTGTATTGCCACATCATTGATCCGGCCTTCCCGCTTGCCAATGGCCACCACCTCATGTCCATGAGTCCGCAACCGCTTAATGGCCATATTGCTGTACCGGGCGGGATTTTCAGATGCTCCCAGCACCACTGTTTTTTTACTCATACATTTTTTCTTTCCGTATAATAGAACAGGCTGCTCCCAAAAAAGGTTGCAGCCTGTATGATTTATTTTCCGGTCACGCGGTTTTAAACCAGCATCCGGAGCGGTTCTTCCAGAAGTTGTTTAAGGGTTTGGAGAAATGCCGCGCCCGTTGCCCCGTCCACCACCCGGTGATCGCAGGTAAGGGTCACTTTCATAATATTACCAATCCCGACCTCACCGTTTTTGATAACCGGCACTTCGTTGATCGCACCCACTGCAAGGATACAGGAAGCCGGGGGGTTGATGATGGCCGTAAATTCCTCAATTCCAAACATTCCCAGGTTGGAGATCGTAAACGTGTTCCCCTCCCAGTCTGCCGGCTGCAGTTTCTTATTTTTCGCCCGCTGGGCAAAGTCTTTTACCTCTCCGGCGATCTGCGACAGGGATTTTGTATCCGCAAAACGCACTACCGGTACCAGCAATCCTTCCTCCACGGCCACCGCTACGCCAATGCTCACATGATGATTGACCCGGATCGTTTCGCCCATCCAGCTGCTGTTGATGGCCGGATGTTTCTTCAATGCCACGGCGCAGGCTTTCAGAACCATATCGTTATAAGAGATCTTGTTGGCCGAAATCTCATTCAGCTGGGCGCGGCTGGCGACCGCTTTGTCCATATTGATCTCCATAGTAAGGTAAAACTCCGGAGCCGAGAACTTTACTTCGGAAAGTCGGCGGCTGATGGTTTTACGCATTTGCGAAACGGGGACATCTTCAAAGCTTTCCTGACCGGCCGGTGCTGCAGGTGCTGCCGGGGCCGAAGCCGGGCTTTGCGCTGCCGCCGGCTGGTAATTATCAATATCCGATTTGGTGATCCGGCCATTATCGCCACTGCCTTTTACACGGCTCAGGTCTACCCCTTTTTCTGCGGCCAGCTTTTTTGCCAGCGGCGATGCCTTGATGCGGCCGTCGCCGGAAGCCGGAGCCGTTTCCGGGGCAGGTGCTGCCGGAGCGGATGCCGGAGCCTGTGGTTCGGGGGCAGCCTCGCCGCCCGTTGCTGCAACAGCACCTCCGCCTTTGACCGCGGCCACAATGGCGTCTACATCCACTTTTGCCGCATCACCGATGATGCACAGCAGGTCATTCACCTGTATCTTTTCTCCTTTTGCAGCCCCCTGGTAAAGCAAGGTGCCGTTCTTATAGCTTTCCAGCTCCATCGTGGCCTTATCGGTCTCAATCTCTGCCAGGAGATCGCCTTTTTTAACAGGATCGCCTACATTCTTTGCCCAGCTGGCAATAACGCCTTCTGTCATGGTATCGCTCAAACGGGGCATCAGCACCACTTCTTCCATTTTAGATACATCCACCGCCGGTGCCGCAGCAGCAGCCGGTTGGGCTTTGGGAGCTTCTTTCGGCGCCTCTTTAGGAGCCTCAGCTTCTGCAGGAGCAGCGCTTTTGGCAGCGCCGCCGCCATTGCCGATCAGTCCGGAAATATCCTCCCCTGCTTCACCCACGATCGCCAACAGGTCGTCTACCTGTAATTTACTACCCTTGGGGCCGCCCAAATGGAGAATCACCCCATCCTTATAGCTTTCCAGCTCCATCGTGGCTTTATCGGTCTCGATCTCTGCCAGCAGATCGCCTTTTTTAACAGGATCTCCTACTTTTTTATGCCAATCTGCGATAACTCCTTCTGTCATGGTATCACTCAAACGGGGCATTAATATCTTCTCGGCCATTACCTAATTTATTTTCGCCGAAATTAAGATAAAATGATGAATTTGCAGGAAAAGATCATGAGCTTTTCCTGTGCAGACGAGGCGGTTAATTGTAATTCCGGCAATTCATCCCCGCCCCTTCTCCCCGGGTTCCGAAGCCGGATATTCTATTTTTTCATACGCAACCATTTCACTAATTTGGCTCGTCTGTACAAAGTATTGAATGGAAATGAAAAAAACAGTTGTAACAGTATTGATGGGGTTGTTTTTGAGCACTGCCATCTGGGGCCAGAGAAAACTGACTGAAGCCACTATTTATTATGATATTGTCATCAATACCAATAATGACAAGCCCAGCAAGGCAAATATGCTGGATGGTGCCACCAGTGTTATTTATCTGAAAGGAAATGCCAGCCGGGCGGATATGATCAGCTCCCTGGGTACCGAATCGGTGATCATTGACGGCAAAACCGGGGGCGCTACCATTTTAAAGGATTATGGCGAAAAATACATGATGAAGCTTTCCGCAGCCGACTGGAAGAACCACAACAAAAAAAACGAGAACATTACTTATACCATTGAGAACGAGTTTAAAACCATTGCCAATTACAACTGTCAGAAGGCTATTGGCAAAATGACCGATGGTACTACGTTCACCGTTTACTTTACCAAAGAACTCATTCCGGTCAATACGGAGTTCCAGTATCTCAACAAGAACCTGCCGGGGCTGGTAATGGAATATGGCGCATCCGATGGAAAAACAAAGGTCACCTATACCGTTTCCAGTATCGATTTCGGGGCCGTTCCCTTATCAAAATTCGACCTCCCGGAATCGGGGTACCGGATCATTCCTTATAAAGAGAAAAGCAAAAAGTGAGCATAACGCAAACAAAAAAGTGCCTTCCGGCACTTTTTTAATTTCAGGTCCAACGGTCACCGGTTGTATCATTCAAACGCCTCCTGCCAGGCCATCACGCCGCCTTCCACATTCACCGTATTTTGAAAACCCATGGCATCGAGCAGCAAACAAGCGGTAGCGCTCCGTTTTCCGCTGCGGCAATGAAGGATCACTTCTTCTTCTTTTAAAGATTCCAGCTCCTCAACCTCCATATTCTGAATTTTTCCCAGCGGGACCAGCTTACCGCCAATATTGTATTCGTCATACTCAGCCGGCTCTCTTACATCAATCAGGTTGATCTTTTCGCCGCTGTCGATCCTTTTTTTCAGATCCTGAACAGTAATGGTATTCATATTTATGTATATTTTAAACAATGATCAAAACAGCTACTCCGCCGGCGTATCAGGAGATTCCTGCTGCAGCGAATCGGGCAGGGTACCGCTGCCCGTTGAATCCACCACCGGCCGTTCCAGGCTCAGCCATACATCCACGATCTGTCCGGGGCGTATGGACCGGGCATTTCCTTCCGCGTCAAAACGGTCCGGGTTCTGGCGGTACACAAAGGCACTGGCCGTATCCGCAACCCCCGCTTCAGGGATAACGGACCCCACCCCGAGGCCCTTGCCCTCCAGAAGCGCTTTTGCCTCTGCATACGTAAGCCCCACAAGCCTGGGAACCAGGAAGGAAGTTCCCAGCCCGCTTCCGATGATCAGGTCAATACGGGCGCCCTGTCTTATTTTAGCACCGGGCTGGATGGCTACCCCATTATACAATTGCTCCAGTACGGTATTCTTGGCAAAATCCGGCTTAAAAGTGGTATCGCCCAGCTTCAGGCCCATATTCGTCAACGTAAACTCGGCGCTCCGTAAACTGTACCCGATGATATTGGGCATTTCAATTAACGGCGGCGCGGCACGGTTGATGGTCAGGTACACGGTTCGGTTAGACTTTACCACCTCGTACTCGTCCGGCACCTGCCGCACCACCTGCAGGGGCTTCAGCGTGTCGTTAAAGATACTGTCCTGCACCACTACTTCAAAGCCGGCATCGGTCAGGATCTTTTCCGCCTGCGCCAGGGTTTTGCCCAACAGCGGCGGCACCGTCTGCGCATCGTTGTGATGTGTCAGCCATCCCAGCGAGAGGATCACCATTGAAAAAACGGCTAAGGCCAGGATGATCCCGGCCAGTATATTTACCCAAAGCGGTCTTCTTGTTATAAAACGAAACATGCGTTGATTATTCTCGGTAAATATAGCATAATTCAGCTATCAGCTGTCAGCTTTTAGCAATTTGAAAATGTGCAAATGTGCAAATCAGGCATAAAACCGGAGCCCATGCACACCCGGAGCAGGAAACCTTAAAAACACTCGTCAACCAGAAGGCTATAAAAATCGGTCAGCTTTTCCCCGGCCGCAGCTACCTGCTGGGGTACGATGCTGGCGGCGCTTTGCCCGGGTATCGTGTTCACTTCCAGCATATACGGACGGTCTTCCTGTTCATTATAAATAAAATCGATCCGGATCACACCGCGGCAATTGAATACTTCATAGACCTTTGTTGCCGCTGTCCTTATTTTTTCTGCAATGGATTCCGCTACCACGGCGGGTGTAACTTCCGTAGATTTCCCTTCATACTTTGCTTCAAAGTCAAAAAAGGCTTTGCTGTCGTGTGCCTTCACTTCGGTCAGCGGCAATACATGGATCGCTCCGTTTGCCTTATACACACCAACGGTAAACTCGCGCCCGGTGATCATTTCTTCCACCAGTACCTGGTTGTCCTCTTTAAACGCTTTTTCTATTGCAGCATCCAGTTCGTCCGCTTCCCCTACCTTGCTCATGCCGATGCTGGACCCGCCGTTATTCGGCTTTACGAACAGGGGCAATTGCAGCTGCTGCAGGATCGTTGCCGCTGCTACGGGTGTATGCGCAAACAGGTGCCGGGAGTTGGCTACTCCGATGCCTGCCATCCTGGCTACCGCAACGGCATATCTTTTATTAAAGGTAATGGCGGAGCTGGCCGCATCACAGCCGGTATAGGGGATCCCCAGCATATCAAAATAGCCCTGGAGCTTCCCGTCTTCCCCCGGAGTGCCGTGCATACCGATCAGCGCCGCATCAAAATTGATCTTTTGCCCGTCTGCAACAATTGAAAAATCGTCCTTGTTTACAGCCGTTTTGTTGCCGGCACTATTGGTATAAAACCACCCTTCGGGATTGATGTCGATAACATACACATTGTACTTTTCCCGGTCCAGGTTCTTTTCGATAGTAGCAGCGCTCTTATAAGAAATCACCGATTCTCCCGAAAGTCCTCCTGTTACTAACGCGATCGTTTTCTTCATATTTCCAGTTAAAGACCAGACAACGCTGCCATGAACCGCATCCCTGTTGATCCGCTCTTGTTGACGTTTATAAATGTAATTTCTCTTTTTTGGCGAGCAATTCTTCTACGGTTTCCTGGTACATTTCATCCGGTACGCAGCAGTCAACCGGACAAACCGATGCACATTGGGGCTCTTCATGAAAACCCTGGCATTCGGTACATTTATCGGGCACAATATAGTAGGTATCATCACTGATGGGCGCATTTTTAAAGTGGGCGTCTACCACATTGCCGTTAAACAGCTTAAACTCTCCTGCAACCGTATTTCCGTCTGAAATGGTCCACTCCACGCCTCCTTCATAAATGGCATTATTGGGACATTCCGGCTCACAGGCTCCACAGTTAATACACTCTTCGGTTATTTTTATTGCCATGTCGAATAATTATTATTTGATTGAACGTATGCTGTAATCTATTTATTTTGTACAAAATTAATCATTGAAGATGACATTATCGCAACGCATCCGTTTATTGACCAAATTGGGCGCTTATATGCAGGCAGACAGTCCCGGCTGGCTGGCAGCGAAAGAACAGGCATTCCGCAACAACGGGTGGTTCTTACCGGAATTCATCGACCGGTCGGTGCACAATATCGTTACTGCATTCTTACAGGAGCCCCTGTTAAAAACATGGGCCGGCTCCTATGCGCTTCCGGAAGCAGGCAATCCGGCTCCAAAACTGGTGGGCGTTGTTATGGCCGGAAACATTCCGTTGGTGGGGTTTCACGACCTGCTCTGCGTTTTTATCAGCGGGCATCGATGTCTTATCAAAGCCTCTTCAAAAGATGAAGCCCTCATCCGGCATCTGGTAACCCAAATGACAGCCTGGGAGCCAGAAGTGGCAGAATGGATCCGTTTCTCTACCCTGCTGAAAGGCTGCGATGCTTATATTGCCACCGGCAGCGATAACACTGCCGGTTATTTTGATTATTACTTTGCCCCGTACCCGCACCTCATCCGCCGCAACCGGACCTCCGTTGCGCTGCTGACCGGGAAGGAAACAGAAACGGAACTGGCGGCGCTGGCAGACGATGTGCATCTGTACTTTGGAATGGGATGCCGCAACGTGACCAAGATCTTTGTGCCGGAGCAGTATTCTTTTGAGCCCCTGCTGCAGGCCTTCCGGAAATACGACTACCTGGCGGATGTACATAAATACAAGAACAACTATGACTATAACCTGGCCCTGTGCCTGCTCAACAACCGGTTTTATATGAGCACGGCCGCCTTGTTGCTTGTAGAAGAGCAGGCCCTGTTTTCGCCGGTAAGCCAGCTGAACTACGGTTTTTATGGAAACAAAGCCAACCTGGTGGGCGAGCTGGTCAACAATCCGTCCGTGCAATGTATGATCGGCCACGATTGCATTCCCTTCGGACAGGCACAGTCGCCGGCAATAGACCAGTATGCCGATGGCGAGGATACGCTCGCCTTTTTAAACTCCCTGAACCCCGCGGTCTGAAAGGGCCTACTGGTCAGGATCTTCGAACTCCGGACGCCCCGGACCGAAGTACGAAGACTTTAGTAAAACTTTGTTAAACTGACGCCCTGCTCTTTCAAATGTCCTGTACAGTTCGTTATTTTGCAGGAGCAAGGCATAATTTTTGAAAACGAAACTTTTAAATTGAATCGTAAAATGAAATTGAAACAAATTCTTTTAGTGGTTGTGATCAGTGTGCTGTCTGCATTCGCAGGCATTTTCCTTTACGGAAAATTTGCACGCAGTGGCGCCAGCACCGTGGGCGTGCCTGTAGATGGAAAATTGCCCGCAAACTATGCCAGTTTCTTTGACAGCAAAGGCAATGCTGCCGAGCCTACTGATTTTACCAAAGCATCCGAATCGGCGATTCCTGCGGTCGTGCACATCAAAACAAAAATACCCGCTAAAAAATTGGATAACGGGCTGCCCAACCGGGGCAGAACCGGTGATCCTTTTGACGACTTCTTTGGCGATATGTTTGGCCTGGGCCCGCAGATCCGCCCGGAGCAGCGTGCCTCCGGCAGCGGGGTGATCATCAGCCAGGACGGCTATATCGTTACCAACAACCACGTTGTTTCTGACGGCGGGGATGGTGTTGCTGCAGAAATAAAAGTGACCCTGAATGAAGGGCGCAAAACGTATAATGCAAAGGTGATCGGACGTGATCCCAGTACGGATATCGCTGTTTTAAAAGTTGAAGCCAACAATCTGCCGTATATGATCTATGGCAATTCGGACGATGTAAAGCTGGGGCAATGGGTACTGGCAGTTGGTTATCCCTTTAACCTGGAAGCTACCGTTACTGCGGGGATCATCAGCGCCAAAGGCCGCAGCATCGGCATCAACGGGCAGCAGAGCATGTCGCCTGTAGAGTCTTTCATCCAGACCGATGCGGCCGTGAACCAGGGAAACAGCGGGGGCGCATTGATCAATACCAGCGGACAGCTGGTGGGGATCAACTCTGCCATCCTGGCCCCAAGCGGTACCTATGCAGGCTACTCTTTTGCCATACCCGTTAATATTGTAAAAAAAGTGGTCAACGACATCATCAAGTATGGTGATGTAAAACGCGGTTACCTGGGCATCAGCTATTTTGACGAACAAAAAACTCCCGGTGAAAACGAACGCCGCCTGAAACAGGCCGGCCTGCAGCACGGAGACGGAGTATATGTACTGGAAGCCCCCGGCGACGGAGGTGCTTCAAAAGCGGGGATCAAACGGGGCGATATCATTACCAAAATAAACGGTACGGCTGTTTCTTCCGGCCTGCAAATGTCGGGCATCATTGCCAGCGCACAACCGGGAGATAAGGTAAAACTTTCCTACCTGAGAGGTGGTAAAGAAACCACCACAGATGTAACCCTCTCCGGAAAGCCCAGTGCAAGCAGGCTCACCAATGCCGACCAGATCGCCGATCAGTTAGGCGTGGAGCTGGCGAACGTTGACACAAAAAGAGCGGAGCAGCTGCGCATACATGGCGGCGGCGTTGAGATCAAGAACATACGCCCCAATGGCCTGCTGAGCAAAAGCCGGATCGATAAGGGATTCATCATTACCGCTGCCAACGGCCAGCGTGTTAAATCGATCGACGAGCTTGCAAAAGTATTAAGCAGCAGCCGGAGCAGCAGAATCGAACTGGAAGGCATTTACCCGGGTTACAGCGGTCTGTACTCCTACCAGATCAACCTGGATGGTGACGACGGCGATCCCGGCTCCTTCTAAGAAATATCCGGATCTTACACCAGAAAGAGGCTGTTCCTGAAAATAGGAACAGCCTCTTTTTATTTTCTCATACCGATGACAACAGCGGCTTACGGCTTATTCCGTTGTCCGCGTGATCCTGCGGCATCCGTAAAAAATAATACCGGATGTTTATTGATCATTTGTTATGCCCCCGCAGACGGGATGCACCATCTTTTTTGTATATTTATATACGGGAACTACCGCGCTCCGTATGTATTTCCCGGCCATGAAAGTACGGTCCTGCTGCCCGGCAGTGATAAACCGGTTGCAGGACGTACAGCAGTTGCAGGTATAAAAACATAAAAATGAAAAAGATCCTCGCTCTAACCGATTTTTCCGAACAGGCAGCGCACGCCATTGACTACGCACTGGGTCTTGCTGCATTTTGGCAAACAGAAGAATTGGCTTTGCTGCATGTTTATGAGCCGCCTGTTCTTTTTCAGGCGGACCCTTCCGGTGGCATCAACCCCGAAGGCACACCCGGCCTTATCAATTATACGCTCATGGAGGCGCAGTCTGCCGAAATAGCCAAACACGCGGAACAAAAAATAAATGTGCTCCGGGAGCAGCTTGCGGCCGCTCATCCGTCCATCCGCATCACTACCCGGGTTACGGAAGGCCTGCTGGGAGATGTGGTAAATGAGGATACCGAAAAGGGCGCCCCCAACCTTATCATCATGGGCATCACCGAAAAATCGGGACTGGAAAAGATCCTCATCGGCAGCAATGCGATCAAGGCCATTGAAAGCCTGTACCATCCGCTGCTGATCGTTCCGGGCAAGCCGGCAGGCGCCGTCCCGGGCAAAATAGCATTGGCATCTGATCTTGAAATGCTGAACGAAACCGGCATCCGCCAACTGGAAGCGTTTATGGACGGGCTGCCGGTTAAAGAGCTTCAGCTGGTAACGGTGAACAAGAACCCAGCCGACCCCATCAACCAGGAAAAAATAAGCGCCATCAAGGCACAGCTGCACCACCTGAACCCCGTGGTACATTTCCTGCAGGCGCCGCATATAGAAACGGGACTGGAAACATTTGTAACGCAGCAGCATATTTCGCTCCTGGTATTCATTCACCACGATCGAAGCTTCTTTGGACAACTCTTTCACAAAAGTGTAAGCAAACAGATCGCCTGGAACACCACCATCCCCGTATTGCGCCTGAAAGGATGATGCGCCTGCCTGTTGCTACGCATATTCCTTGTGGTTCAATGAACCGCAACGCACTCAAGGTCATCCAAAGGAGGTTCTAAAAAAGACGCAGAACAAAAAGATGGTTTGAACAGCCGCTGCTTCGCTGCTCCCCTGTATTGCCGCGTGAAATGAAACCGAAAAGAACGCGAGGGGCCATCATCAAAACAGCACCTGCCGGATGATCGCGCCGATCTCATCTGCGCGGTTCCATACCATCATATGCGTTCCACCTTTAATGACAAAATCTGCGTGGATATATTTTATCGGAAAAATACGGTCGTGATCGCCATGGATATGGACAACATTCTTAAAGCCATTTGTATGCCGCCAGTTGAGTATTTTATCAAAGGACCAGTTTACATAATTAAGTGTTGCCGTGCGGCGGTAGGCGTTTGCAAACTCCCGCTCTTCCTCGGTATAGGCGCCCAGCTTCCGGTTTGCAATTTTGTACGCCACCGCACTTTGCTGTATCTGTTTTACAGGAACGATACGGTTTAAACGGAGCAGGCCGGCAAGCCGCATTGAAAGCGGCATTTCGGACCTGTTTTTAATGCTCGAAATCAGGATGATCTGTTTTATCTTCCGGAACCCTGCAATTTCCAGGGCGATCATACCGCCGAACGAGATGCCTACCAGAACGGCATTGTCTTCTTTGATCCCTTCGGCCATGCGCCGCGCATAGGCATTGAACGATTCGCCCGGTTCCGGATCCAGCCAGTTCAGAAAACAAAGACGGGTACCATTTACAGACAGGTTGCCATAGATGCGCTCATCAACCCCAAAGCCTGGTATGCAATACAGATTCAATGGTTTTCAGTTATCTACCACCAGCTTTTAGCTTTCAGATCTCAGCTATCAGCTATCAGATTCGAGATTTGAGAATCGAGACATCGCATCGGGTATAAAACCGGCTCTGACCTGAGACCTTAAACCTCAAACCGGAAACCAATTCTACCCATCTCCTCTAATCCAGTCCAAACATTCCCTTATTCAGCTGTTTCAGCAGGTGCACTTTTTCATCGGCGCCTACCAGCAGGGATATATTGTGCTGGCTTCCGCCGTAAGACACCATGCGGATGGGAACATTCCGGATGGAACCGAATAATTTCTTGATGATCTCTTCTGTTTCATTGATCCGGTAACCAACCACCGATACAATGGTCTGGTCCTTATCTACGCTTACAGCGCCCAATACTTCCAGCTCTTTAACGATCTGTCCCAGGTGATCCGCATTATCCACCGTCAGCGAAACAGCCACTTCTGAGGTGGTGATCATATCGATGGAGGTTTTGTATTTTTCAAATACTTCAAACACCTTTCTCAAAAATCCGTAAGCCAGCAGCATCCGGCTGCTTTTGATACGGATGGCATAAATATTGTCTTTTGCGGCAACGGCCTTTACCCCTGTACCGGAAGGATCCTGGGTAATAAGGGTACCTTTGGCTTCGGGATCCATTGTATTGAGCAGCTTCACCGGTATTTTATACTGCTGTGCCGGCCAAATGGAAGCCGGATGCAGGATCTTGGCGCCAAAATATGCCAGCTCCGCTGCTTCCTCAAAGCTCAGCTGTTCCACCGGCCGCGTTGTGCCTACCATCCGCGGGTCATTGTTATGCATGCCATCAATATCCGTCCATATTTCGCAAACAGAAGCGCTGATCGCGGCGGCAATCAGGGAAGCAGAATAATCGCTGCCGCCCCTCTTCAGATTGTCCACTTCCCCCCGTGCATTGCGGCAGATATATCCCTGCGTTACCAGCACTTTTTTATCTGCATGCTGACCCAGCAGCTGTGTTAGTTTAATACGGATGCTCCCGATCTGCGGTTCCTCATTTTCGTCGATGCTCATAAACTCAAGCGCCGGCAGCAAGGTATAGGATTCATCCTGCTCCTCCAGGTAGGTGGAGAAGATCTTTGTGGAAAGCAATTCGCCCTGTGCAAGGATGTCTTTGCTCAATGCCTCGCTGAAGGATATTTTCAGGATGATGTTCAGGAATTCAAAATGTTCATCAATAATGGCCTGGGCTTTTGCCAGTGCCGCTTCTTTTGTAAAAAGTTCTTTTATGAATTTGTTGTAATGTTCCTGCAGGTTATTAATGGATTGCTGGGCCGTATGCCGGTCGCCCCGTGCAATGGAATTTCCGATCTCCACCAGTGCGTTGGTGGTTCCGGAAAGTGCGGAAAGCACGACTATTGATGGTTCCTGTTCTTTCTGCAAAAGCGATGCAATATGTTTCATCCGTTCTGGTTTACCAACACTGGTACCTCCAAATTTCATTACCTTCATGGCTCTTCTTGTTTATTTCTTTTTACGATTTAGTTCTTGTTACCGGCAATCGGGTATCTGCCTGATCTTTTTTTACGCCGGGCCCTTACAGCTCCGGCGGCGACGCAATCACATACCGGGTTTATTCCCTTTCCCCTGCCTCATTGTTTTAACCCGGTCGCGAATTTCGCAAAAAATCACCAGTAAACAGCATCCTTTTTAAAATACCACACCCAACCGTTCTCCCAGGGCTTTCAGATCTGCAGCTACTGCCGGCAGCAACGGAATGCCGTGCACCCGTCGCACTGCTTCCGTTTCCCGTTCGGGATCGCCGGGGACCAGCACTTTGTGCTGCCCCTTTACCGGGGTAGCATTGCGGAACCCGCCGATCCAGTCGTCCATATCCCGTTTATACGCTTCTACCGGCCGGAATGCATCTACCCGCATGGCGCCAAAAAAATGGCCGATGCCTTTTCCGGGCTGCCGGTCGGGCATGGGCACGTAGGCCGGAAAAGGTGGCACCCAGGGAGCATAGTTGGCCCCGCTTAAAAGTGCCGAAAAAATATCCACTACGGCGCCCAATGCATATCCCTTATGGCTGCCGTGCTCCCGGTCGCCGCCCAACGGCAACAGGGCGCCTCCTTTTTTCAGGACCCCCGCGTCTGTAGAGTCCAGCCCCGCGGCATCCTGCACCCACCCCAGCGGGGCCGCTTCATTCTTGCGCTGCAATATTTCGAGCTTCCCGTTGGCCGCTGTTGTCGTTGCAAGGTCCGCCACGAATGCCGGTTCAGTACCGGCAGGTGCCGCTACACAGATTGGATTGGTGCCCAGCATTTTTGACGTGGAAAAAGTAGGCGCTACCAGCGGACTGGCATTGGTCATCGAAATTCCGATCATATCATGCTCCAGCGCCTTCATGGCGTGGGCCGCCGCGATCCCGTAATGATTGCTGTGCTGCACACTTACCCAACCGGTGCCTACATTGCGGGCCTTTTCAATTGCCAGCGCCATGGCATAAGGCGCCACTACCAGGCCCAGCCCGCTATCCCCATCCACCACCGCCGTGGAAGGCGTTTCATGAATGACCCTTACCTGCGGGGTGGCATTGACGCGTTTTGCCTCCCAAAGCCGTACATAACCCGTCAGGCGGGCCACCCCGTGCGAATCCACGCCCCGCAGATCCGCGGACAGCAATACTTCCGCCGCACTGGCAGCATCTGTATCCGGACAACCTATCTTTTTAAAAATCTGAATGGTAAAATCAAGTAATTGCTGATAAGCATATGTTGTATCCTGCATGTCTACAAAGTAACAATAAAGCCTTAAATTATTGTATAAATGTTTGTACCGGATCCGGAAGACCCAAGGTTCCGGCAGATGCCTGCATGCGTTTTGTTCGTGTGGCAGCAGTTACCCGGGCTCCGGAAAAGTCAACCCCATCAGTGCACATTCAATTCGATCACTGCTGCAAGATCCTTCATAAATGCAGCATAGGCCAGCATATAATTTTTTATACGGGGGTAAGGACGCACGTTGAAGTTTTCTTTCAGCAGCTCATACGCCTTCCGGGCATCTCCGCTGTTATAAAACAGCGCCGCAAACGGCGAGGCCGGATCGAAGGCTTTCATCCCCATTCCGCCATTATAGTAGGAAAAGGGTAAGTGAAATTTCCTTGTATTGAAATAGTCGCTGTTAGAGCTGTTCAATACCTCCAGGTACAGCGCATCGTAACGCAGCAGGCTGACCACCCTGGAGGCGATCTGCGCGCGCGTTTCGGCTTGCCGGGGTGGCTGCCGCCATTGATTCAGCAGCGGATGGCTCAGGTCTTTTCCTTCATGCTTACCTGCATCCACCCGGTAGCAGGCCAGCAATGCATCGGTATGCGCCTTCTTCTGATCGATCCTCAGTGAAAGAGCCAGGGTGCTGTCCGAAAGGACGGCGATCTCAAACACTTCTCCTCCTGCTAACCCGATCATATCCGGCGGCAGCAATTGCCAGGCCTGTTGCTGCAGCCTTCCCGTACTGTCTTCGGTAATGAACCGGCGGGGCGCAATGGTTACGGCGGTCAGCTCAAGACGGTCCTTCAGCCGGTTAAGTGTATCCTGCAGCGGCTCCAGCTGTGCTTCGCCTGCCTTCCGGGTGCCTACCTTATAGATCAGCCAGCTTCCCTGCAATTTCTTTTCTATCTGTTTGGGCGAAAGGGACCTGACGTCCCGGGAAGAATTCACCACCGGACCACAGCTGGCCAGGGTGCATAAAAGTATCAGGCAAAAAACAGGGCGCATTCGATTTTGGTCGACCGGGTTTAAAAAAGGCCCCATACACTGGGGCCGGTTCTTACTGTGTTTTAAAAATTTAGAAAGGAAGATCATCCGCAGCGTCATCATTGCCCGCACCCGATGGGGTGGTAGTGGCAGCGCCGGCACCATAACCGCTGTTGGCTACCGGAGCACCGCCTTCTCCGCGCCCTCCGAGCAGCTGTACCTCTCTGACCCTTAGCGACAACACCGCGCCATTGGTTCCGTCTGTACGCGTAAAGCTTCTTACCTCCGGTGTTCCTTCTGCGTACACCTGTTTTCCCTTTGTAAGGTATTGGGATATTGCAGTACGGTCTGTCCACCAGGCACAATCCACCCAGGTCGTTTTTTCCTGGTTATTGCCCTGGGCATCCCGAAATCGTTCCGTATGGGCTACTGTAAAATTGATAACGCTTTTCCCATTCACATTATTTACCACACAATCCCTGCCCAGGTTCCCGATAATCTGCATCTTTAACATAGTGCTCAAATTTTGATTTATAAAAATAATTTAGCAAGATAATATTTTCGTGCAGAACCACCTAAAATTTTACGCAACCGTGATAATCTTCAGAACCTATGATTTACAGCACTTTACCCTCTTTTACAGGGAAGAAAGAAAAGGACAGGCCCGGGCCCGCCGCGCGGGCTCCCCAATTCTGAAATCTTCGTTTATCTTTGCAAACTATTATTATGAGCAAGAAAGGAAAAGTTTTAGTGGCGATGAGTGGCGGCATCGACAGCACAGTGGCAGCACTCATGCTGAACGATCAGGGTTACGAGGTGATCGGCATTACCATGAAAACATGGGATTATACCGGCAGCGGCGGTGGTAAAAAAGAAACCGGCTGCTGTAATGTGGACAGTTTTAACGACGCCCGGATGGCAGCGGTTCAGCATGGGTTCCCGCATTTTATCCTGGATATCCGCGAAGAATTCGGCGATTTTGTGGTCAACGATTTTGTGGAGGAATACCTGGCAGGGCGTACCCCTAACCCCTGTGTATTGTGCAATACGCATATCAAGTGGCGGGCGCTGCTGAAAAGAGCAGATGCCCTGGGATGTGATTTTATTGCTACGGGGCATTATGCCAAAGTGCGCCGGCACGACAATGACCGCTTTGTGATCAGCAAAGCAGTGGATCATACCAAAGATCAAAGCTATGTGCTGTGGGGCGTAGACCAGGAGCTGCTGGCACGTACCATTTTGCCGCTGGGCGGCTACCATAAAACGGAGATCCGGCAAATGGCCATGGACTACGGGTACCCGGAACTGGCAAAAAAGAGCGAAAGCTATGAGATCTGCTTTGTGCCGGACAACGATTACCGCGGCTTTTTAAAAAGAAGAGTGGAAGGTTTGGAGGAGCGCGTAAATGGCGGTAATTTCATTGACAAAAACGGAAAAGTGCTGGGCAAGCACAAAGGGTATCCCTTTTATACGATCGGGCAGCGGAAAGGCCTGGATATTGCGCTGGGCAAACCTGTATTTGTAACAGAGATCGACCCGGACAGCAATACCGTTGTTTTAGGTGATGAGGATGAACTGGAAAAAAATGAGATGCTGGTGACCCGGATCAATTATATCAAGTACGATACCATTACACCCGGAATGGAAGCAGTTACCAAGATCCGTTATAAAGACAGCGGAACCCTGTCGAACCTGTATATGGAGGACAACGATATAAAAGTTTCTTTCTACCAGAACGCCAAGGGGATCGCTCCGGGTCAGAGTGCCGTATTCTATGAGGGCGACGATGTGATCGGTGGAGGCATTATCCGTTCCGGAAGAAAGTTTGCGTTACCCCTTATTTGAAATACTACAATCCAACTACGCAATGAGTAAATTGTTTGATCCCCTGCGCCTGCTGCTGGCTGCTCTGCTGCTCTTTTCCTGCGGGGAAAAAAAAGCAGATTTCATTCCTGCCTCCCAGGTAAAGGATTATTTTCCGTTGCAGGTGGGCAAATTCATTACCTACCGCATCGATTCCACCGTTTTTGTAAGGAGCGGAAGCGAAGTTGAAGTGCACCAATACGAGGTAAAGCACAGCATTACCGGTACCACCACCGATAACGAGGGCCGCCCGACCTATATCGTACAACGCAGCATCCGCAACGCCAACGGCAGCTGGGCAGACAATGGCCGGTATTACATCACGCCTTCCGATAACAATGTAGAAGTGATTGAGAACAACCTCCGGGTTGTTAAAATTGCCGGCCCGATGCTGCAGGACTATGAATGGAAAGGGAACCAATACCTGGTAGGACCGGACAGCCTGTCCAATGCCTCCCCCTACAGCGACCTGTACGATACACAGGCCGATGACAACATGAACAAATGGGTATTCAAATATACGCAGTTCGGGAACGAGACCATCGAAGCCCAGCAATATTCCGATGTATGGACCATTGAACAATCAAACGATGTGCTCAACATGCCACCCACGGGATCCAGCTATGCCTCCATGGCGGTATCCTCTGAAAAATATGCCAAAAATATCGGGATGGTCTACCGCAATTACCAGATATACGATTTTCAACCGGGGCATGTTGACAACGGGTACCAGCCTACCTATGCCGGCTTTGGCATCCGGATGTGGATGATCGATCACAATTAGACGGCAAAGGGCCTGGTAAAGCCCCGCAAGCCGGATGCAGCGCCCCGGGGGTTCGTTATGCAAATAGTATGCAATGAAAAATTATATTTTCCTGTTCCTCGCCATCATCTTTGAAACCATTGCCACTTCCATGTTGAAGACATCCGAACAATTTACCAAACTGATCCCCAGCATCGTTACCATTGCCTGTTATGCCGGCGCCTTCTACTTCCTCAGCCTTACATTAAAAACAATACCCGTTGGCATTGCATACGCCATATGGTCGGCCGTCGGCATCGTTCTGATCACTCTTGTTGGGATGCTGGTATTTAAGCAGGTACCTGATCTCCCGGCCATTATCGGTATGCTCCTGATCATCGCCGGGGTAGTGGTCATCAATGTTTTTTCAAAAACCGCGGGGCGGTAACCCGCCGGGGCGCAACAGATCCCCACATCATTTACCGGATGCCTTTCCTGGGCCGGCATCCCCTATTTTTGAACAAATCACAACAAAACAGATGCATACAACGCAATTAGCAACAGCAGGCATGGTAGTGCTGAAGGCGAACAAGGTGCTCCTGGCCTACAGTAAAAATAAAAAAGCCTGGTACCTGCCCGGAGGCAAAATCGAGGAAGGGGAAACAGCCATCCATTCCCTGCAAAGAGAGATCCGGGAAGAACTGAACCTGGACATTAACATAGAAGCGCTGACATACTTTGGTCATATTACGGCACCGGCCTACGGAGAAGCCCCGCAGGTGATCATGGAACAGGAATGCTTTCTTTACCACATTGCAGAACCTGTACGACCCGGAAACGAGATCGGGGCTATTGCCTATTTTGATGAGGAAACCTATAAAAAGGAGCCGGCACAGGTTCCGGGCGTTCTCCAATTATTTGAGCGACTGAGAACCCGTTTAAAAACAAGCCGCTAATAAAAAGGCTCTGTCATTATCCGGCCGGCCGCATCCTGGTGAGGATGGAGGATGCAGCACTTCCCGTATCATCCTCCACTATCTGCTTCTTAACGGGTTTCGAAGGCAAAACATCCGGCAGATATATGGCTCAAAGGTCCCTTTTCGGGCCGGCAAGGCGATAAGGCGTTATCGATTGGTACGTAAATCCCCCTTGCTTTCCCGTCCTGACTGATGATGGATTCACTGTTTTTGAGGCGATGCCGCTGCCTGCCTGTTTTGAAGATTGCATGCATCTGATACCGGCAGTTATCGTTAAATTACATTGAAAAAAGACCCCCGATTTGAAACAAAAGCTTCTCCTGCTGCTTTTTCTCCTGGTAGTGACCCGGCTTAGTGCCCAACGCGAGGGCGACAAAGTGGTGGCTTATTATTCCGGCGACAGTGCCACGCTGCTTCAATATGACTTCCGTAAGATCACGCACCTGGTCTATGGTTTTGCGCACCTGGATGCAATGGGCCATCTGGCTATATCCCGGGCAAAAGACACAGCCGTCTTAAAAGCATTTGAGGTCGTAAAAAAAAGAAACCCTCATATCCGCACCCTGATCGCCCTCGGGGGCTGGGGAGGCTGCAAGCCCTGCTCCGGCACCTTTAGTCATGCCGACAGTACGGAACTGTTTGCATCCTCGGTAAATACGTTCCTGCATACCTTCCGGCTCGATGGCATCGACCTGGATTGGGAGTACCCGGCATTGCCCGGTGTACCGGGTCATCCCTTTGCGCCGGCAGACCGGCCCAATTTTACCCGGCTGATCCTAAGCCTCCGCAAAAAGCTGGGGAACCGGAAGCTGATCACCTTTGCCGCCGGGGGCTTCCGGAAGTACCTGGAGCAGTCCGTAGAATGGTCGCAGATCGAAAAAGCCGTCGATTTTGTCAACCTCATGACCTATGATCTCGTACACGGGTATTCGGAAAAGACAGGGCATCAGTCGGCGCTTTACTCCGCGTTGCCCGAAGCCGAGTCCGTTGACAGATGCATTCAATTTTTCAGGAGTATACATTTCCCGCTGCAAAAGGTTGTCATAGGCGTTCCGTTCTATGTAAGGGCCTTCCAGGTGAACAGCACCTTCAATAACGGCCTTTTTCAACCGGCCCGGTTCCTTTACATGAGAGGCTACCGGCGCAATCTTGATTCGTTGACCGTGGCAAACGGGTTTACCCGCTACTGGGACGACCGGGCAAAAGCGCCCTATTGGTTCCATCCGGTACGCAGGATCTTTGTTACGGGTGATGATCCGCAGTCGCTCCGGCATAAGATGGCTTATATCCGGCAAAACAAGCTGGGAGGCATTATGTTCTGGGAGTTGTTCTACGACAGTTTCAAAAACGGATTGCTGGACCAGCTGCATTTTTAGAAAGCAGCGTGAAACCGTTTTTTGTAAAAAGTATTCGTATTAGCCGCAGCGCGGCGGAAATCTTTTTGGAGCAGCCTTATATTACCGGCAGGCTGCTCGTCCGAACGGATCAGGGGCGAACACCTCCGTTTAATCCTGTGTTCCCTGCTGATAAGAAGCTGTTTAAAAACGATCCGGGAGCATCCGTATCGTCACAAAAAGGGTACGGGTTTTTTATCGCTGCTACTTGGGGCTTTGCTGTAGCCGCCATCTGTAAAAAGCGGGGTTCAACGACCATTTTAGCAAAAGAGGCATGGCCTCGAAAGATCCGGCAAGAACGGGTTTCAATCCGTTTATAAGTCCAAAAGAACAACAGAGCGCCATAGGCTCGGGGCATGATGAGCCGTGCCTATGGCACTTATGAAATTACAGCTTCTAAGAGCACAGCTGTGCTGCAGCTTTTGCCGCTGACCATTAAATTCTTAAAATTAACCTGACGCATATGCGGGCCCTCGGGACGGCATGGCAAACATAGGAGACAACCAGTATCCCTCTTTCAACTCCGGAATTTATTCCGGAAACAGGACCCGCTGATAGGAGACGGAGTGCCATTGGCACGGTAGATTTCGGGGAAAGGGATCCGAGCCGTAAGCTTCGCTTTTCGCTCAAGTAGACTGCTATGGTAAGGACCCGGACCGGGTAGCCGGTACGCGTTTCTTCAGCAATAAAAATGTTATGCGCCCGTTGATTTACATAAATAAAATATAATTATCTTTAGTACTGTAATACAGCCCTTTAACAAAAGCCCTATTCAAATAATTGTATTATGAGCCCTAAACGATCGCTTCTGCTGGTGTTCCTGATCCTGTCTGGCACCCTATCCCACGCACAAACAGCCATCTGTGGTTTTGATGGCATCCATCAGCGTTTAAAAAAAGACGCTGTCTATGCAGCAAAAGCGGAGCTCGCAGAAAGCAAGATCCGGCAAAAAGCAACCGAATTAGCTACATTTCGCAAGTCAATGCACAACATGAGCGTGCAGTCGGGGTCCTTTTACGAGATACCGGTAGTGGTGCATATCATTCACCGGACGGGAGATGCCAACCCCGGCTCCGCATCAAATCCGACCGACGCGCAGATACAGGCCGCCATCGACCGGTTAAATGCCAATTTTGCAGCCGCGCCGGGGTCCGGCAATGTGGGCGCCGGAACGCCTATCAGGTTTGCCCTGGCAAAAAGAAATCCGGATTGTGGCAGTACCACCGGCATTGAACGGTTTAACGGAGGCACCGTCAGCGGTTATGATACCTACGGCGTTTCTTACCCCGGATCCGGGGTCTCCGGGGCTCCCGAAAATTCCATCAAAAGCCTGAGCACCTGGCCGGAAAAGCAATACTATAATATTTGGGTGGTATGGAAGATTAACGCCGTTACGCCCGGCTCCAGCTTTATTGCCGGGTACTCCAGCTTACCTTATATCGGAAACGACTATCATATCTATCCTGCAGAAGGCATGGTTATCCTGAGTCAGCAAATGAACGGTACGACGCCTACCCTCACGCATGAAATGGGCCATGCTTTTGGGCTGTTCCATACTTTTGAAGGCAGCGATGAAACGGACTGTCCTGCAAACGCAGACTGCAGCCTGGATGGAGACAGGGTTTGCGATACCGACCCCGTAAAGCACCTGCAGGGCCCCTGCCCCAACCCCGCCGACATCAACGCCTGCACCAGTGCTCCCTATGAAGCCATTCAAAAAAACATTATGGGCTACGGGTCCTGCCTTGACCGGTTTACCCCGGGGCAGAGCGACCGGATGACGGCCACACTCCTGGCAATAAGAGGCGGGCTGCTTACTTCGCAGGCTACCGTTCCGCTGCCGGCGCAACCGGTTAAGCCCTCCAGCCAGGTACCGGCGGGCATTGCAAAATCGGGGAACACCAGCAATGTAGGGCCTTGCAATATAACCCTGGGCAATCTGTCCTATACCTCATATGGGTATAACCTGGACGGCTACAAATCCTATTCAGACAACAGCTGCAATATCGGAACCGCACTCTATGTAGCTTCAGACCAGGTCCTCAATGTTACCACCCAAACCAACCGCCAGGTCTGCAAAGCATGGATCGACTTTAATAATGACGGGCGGCTCAGTGATGACGAGCAGGTACTGGACAGCCAGTCTGATATTGCAGCCTACACACACTCGGCAACCCTTCCGGTGGAAAAGCTCAATCTTGCTGTCAAAAACACGCCCTTACGGATGCGGATCATGGCCGATATGCTTATTGATCCCGATTTTACTGCCGGCAGCCAGCTGCTGTTTGGACAAACAGAAGATTTCTGGGTAAGCATTGACCAGGCCTTATCCGTAGTTATGGAAGCCGTAAGCGCATCAATGAAAAATAACCTGTTGAAAGTCCAATGGCGTACCACCTCTGAAACCAACAGCGATCATTTTCTCATTGAAGCCTCCGCCGACAACCAAAACTTTATACCGGTTACCCAGGTGGAGAGCAAGGCCGAAAACGGCTTCTCCCACAGCCCGTTGCAATACAGCATTTCATTTGATGGCAACGGCAAACTGGCGGCAGGACTGGGATTGATCGCCTTCCTCCTTTCCCTGCGACCCCGTCGCAACAGTAAAAAATGGCGATTCGCCCTCTCTGCATTGACCGTTTGTTTATTCATAACCTGTAATAAACAAACGGTAACGGAAGCGGGGAAAGACGACCAGATCCGGTATATCCGCATCACTCAGGTCGATAAAAACGGGGAAAAACAGTACACTAAGGTTGTAAAGATCGTAACCGAATAGCAGTGAGCCAGCCTTCCAGCCCGGGCTTTCTCAACGTCTTATCCTGAACAGATGGGGGCTGATGTGCATCCGGCCGGTTGCAGGCGGTATAAAGGAGCGGCGGATCATTCAAAAGATCTTGTTGCTGCTGGTGTTTGCAACGTACTTTGTGGTTAACGCGGGCCACGGGCCGATACCCATAACAAAGAAGCTGCGCCCATCAGCGGCGCAGCAGCAGTTAGTGATAATTGCCCCATTCTAAATTGAGGTTCCGTCAACTATAGTTTGAGCTCCTGTCTTCCTTTAGTTACCTGGAAAATAAAATACCGGTTTTGTAAACAGAGCGCCTTTTTGCAGCTGCAAAGTTAAACGCCCATTCCAATGTTCCTTACTATTTAAGCCCAAGTTTGTCCTGATTTATAAATCAGGACAAACTTGCTATAAGGAGCTGCGATATTGGGCCGGGCTGGTACCCGTTATCTTTTTAAAGGCACTGTAAAAGGCGCTGCGCGATGCAAAGCCACAACTTTTGGCCAATGCTTCAATCGTATAATGGTGCATGGCCTCTTTGGCAACCATTTGTTGCTGTATGTGAAGGACCCGCTGCCGGTTAATAAAATCAACAAAACTAAGCCCGTAAATATTATTGAACAACGCCGATAGCTGGTGCGGGCTTACCGACAATTTCCGGGCTACCTGTACCAGGGTCAGGCCGGCTTCTTTAAATGCGCCCTGCTTTATAATATAATTTTCGATCTCATTGCACCACCGTTCGGTTTCCTGGTCTTTTTGAAGCGACAGGCGGTGCTGCTTTTGCACTCTTAACAACGAAGCAGGCTTCATGTTCAGCATCGATGCTACCAGATGCAAGGGCAGCCGCTCCATATAGCCCGGCTTGGTTTTAATAAAATAGAGGTAGCGTTCCTTAACATTGCCGACCCTGACGATATGAGCCCGCTCCTGCGCATCGCGGTAGTATTGCTCCACCATTACACGAAAGATAAAATTCATATCAAAATATTTCAGAAAAAGTGCCTGCAGGTCCTCATTGTGCATGGCCAGTAATTCCGAATCCTCCACGGCGATAATGGCTTCCTGCGAGGGTGTTACCCCGTGCAGGCCGGAAATAGAACTCACAAATTCATTATCGATGGAAATATAGGTGACTATATTTTTTTTCTTATGGGTCGTTTGTCCCATCAGGGCACCCCGCTTAATAAAATATATGTACCGGCAGCATTCGCCTTCCCGCAGCAGTATGGTTCCTTTTTTTATTTTTAGCCCTACTGCTTTTTTTAAGAGGGCAGCGCTCAGTTCGCTACTTATGGGATAAATCGTCCCCAACATGCCTAAAAGGTAATCAACGTCTGGTTTGGCGGCTTTCTTATAATGCATCGTATGATCGAAAAGGAGCTGCAAATATAACCCAACACCCCCGGCCGGGGAGGATTTTATTATCCCCATCTCATTCCTCCACCGCACGGACCACCTTCGATACCTGCTCCGTACCGTTTTTATCCACCTGCACGATCCGTACGAACAGCTTACCGCCTTCCATACTTTTGAAAATATCCCTCTTGCTGCAGGAGAAGGCCAGCACGCTCATTGCAACTGCGGCTATTGCAAGAACGGATCCTGATCCCCATTGGTCTGTTACGCCCACAAAGGGTGTGCGGCCTGTCATCCCGATTTTGAAAATAAATAGACCGCAATGATGATCACCAGCACAATGATAACAGCCGTTGCAATTTTTGATACCGACAATGGTTTGGTGCCGCTGATGGCGCCCGTTTGCCCGTTGATGATGAACTGGTAGGTCTTTCCTTTGAACAGGTACCGGCACAGCCAGACGGGGAGGATGATCTGTTTAAATGTTTCCCCGGAATAGTCCGTTTGCACCTGCAGGTCGCGGTAAGTATCTTCTGCCAGCCGGGAGATGGCCTCCGCTTCTATTTTTCCGTCCATGATCGTTCGCGCCAGCCGGTAGGTTTCCGACAGGTCCTTATCATAAGCCCGGGCGTTCCAGCCCAGCAGGTACTCATCATCAAATACCACCACATCATTCAGGAGATAAGGGTACACATCATTGATCCGGTCCTGCGGCACGGACTTGTTGCCACAGACCAGCACATCATCAAAAAAGCGTTCAAAAGATCCTGAACGCCAGGTCCAGTCCGTATGCCTTACCTGCTCCGTAACCTCCTGCCCGCTGGCATTCCGCCGGCGCACCGTTTCATAATAATACCGTCCGGAGTAACCGGCCCAGTGATTCTCCGTTTGGCAATCAAAGGTCCAGAAAGGCACATAATGCCCTTCCAGCTTATCGGCCAGCGAAAGCTTTTTCAGATCACCGTCGTTCCAGAACCCTTTACCGATCCATTGTGTGAACCGGTCCAGCGCATCCTGTTTGGATATCTTAAAAGGAATGATACCGGCGGGGCTGATACTTCGGGTAGCATAGGCGGCCGGATTGAGCACGTTGTTCCCGCAGCTGCGGCATTCAAAAAAAGCCACATCTCCGGGCTCCTGTGTTTCCTGCCCGCATTTACTGCAACGGTACACCACAACCCGGACCGGTGCTATGGGGATCGTTTCCGCATCCTTAAAAATGCCGATATTTTTTTCTTCTATGACCTCCGTGCTTGGCCGGATGGCAAATACCGCCCCGCAGTGAAGGCATTTTAAACTCCTTTTTTCCGCATCATAATTCAGCTCTGATCCGCAGTTGGGACAGGGATATTCTTGAAACGCCTGCATAAAATTTATTGATTACAGCCTCGCCAGGATTTCTTTTTTCTTTTCGGCAAATTCTTCTTCCGTAATGATCCCCTGGGTTTTCAGCTCCCCAAGCTGTTTCAGAACATCCATCAGGTTGCTTTTATGCTCCGCAGCAGATTGCTGCTGCGGCTGGCTGGCCTGGGCCATCAGGTTGGTCAATACCACACCTGCGCCTACACCGCCCATATTGCCCGCGGCATCGTTATTTGAAAGGTTCTCCAATGCAATACCGCCCTGCATCTGGTTAAACTCGTTCAGGTTGCCTTTCAGTATATTCAATTCGGTCTTCTTGTCGAGGATCTTCTCCACTTCTTCCGGCAGTGAAATATTTTCAATAAAGAACTTCTCCAGCGAAAGGCCATAGCTATCCAGCTCTTTCTGAAACTCCGGCTTTAACTGCTCGCCCAGCGCCTGGTAGTTGGCCGCCAGCTCCAGGATGGAGATCTTTGCTTTGGCCAGTACTTCCGCAAAGCGACTGGAAAGGATGCCCTGCAATACCTCTTCCACGCCTTCCACACGCACAAAGGGATTGGTGCCGGCAAATTCTGTGATGAACTTTTTGGCATCGCCGATACGGATGGCAAAATTTCCAAAGGCTTTCAGCCGTACCTGCCCCAGCTCCGCATCGCGGATCAGCACCGGGCCGGATGTGCCCCATTTCAGATCTGTGAACTGACGGGTATTGACAAAATAGATGTCTACCTTAAACGGCGATTCAAATCCGTACTTCCAGGATTTCAGAGTAGTAGTAATGGGCATATTACTGGTGGAAAGCGTATGCAGGCCCGGCTGATAAACATCTCCAAACTCGCCTTCATTCATCAGCACCACCACCTGGCTTTCCCGTACCGTTAATTTTGCTCCGTTCTTTATGTTGTTTCCTTTATCCTGGAATTTCCAGATCAGGGTGTTGTCTGAAGTATCCACCCATTCGATAACTTCGATGAACTCGTTCTTAATAAAGTCAAATAATCCCATGAAGTGTCTGTTTTATTTATTGAAATTAAGGGAAAACGATGACAGTTGTGCCGTTGTTGTTCTTGCATTTTAACCTTGGGCATTGTCGCTTTCCGGATGAAGGGCGACGGGGAGATCATTTAGCTGTTAAATCGTCGGCGCTATTGATGATCCGGTACTTCCACCCGGCGGGAAGCGCTATGCTTTCTTTGCAGCAAAGCGCCGAACATCGTATCCGCTTTCTGATCATAGCCGGCGATCACCTGTTGTTCCAGCAGCTCCAACCCCAGTTCCTGCAAAAAAGCAACCTGGTCTTCATTTTCTGCTTTAAATACGGAGCAGGTCATATAAAGCAGGCAGCCACCCGGACGTACCGAACGGACGCAGTTCTTCAGGATCCGCTTCTGGAGCGCAGTATAAGTGGCTATTTGTTTTTCATCAAAAAAATATAATTGTTCCGGTGTGCGGCTCCAGGTGCCGCTGCCCGAACAGGGTACATCTGCGATTACAAGATCAAAGCGCTCCCCCGAAAGCAGTTCATCCGGCCTGGCGGCATCCGCAACCAGCGGCCGGAAATTTTTTATACCGGCCTCATGAAACCGCTTTTTTAAATTGGCAATCATGGAGGGCCGGATATCGGAAACGGTCAGCTGCACCGCGCCCAGTTCGTCCAGGGCCAGGATCGACTTACCCCCGCTGGCAGCACAGCAGTCCCATACCGCTATCTGAGCGTCGGGAGTCGGAATTTGAGATGCGCTCACGGTCAGCGATCTAAAGCGGCGCAGCAGGCCGGCTGTTCTCTGCGAGCTCAGGTCCTGGATCACCACTTCTTTGTTCATTTCCAGGACGGCATCTGCCTTTACCGAATTTTCCAGGCGAAGCGCCTGCTGTCCTTCCACTATGGTTTCAGCAGTAAACCGGACCCCCGCATCATGCAGTTTATCCGTTACCGCATTTTCATGACCGGGCCTTATCCTCAGGAACAGGTCGGGCTGAACAAAAAAGGAGCGTTCAAAAGCCAGGGGATCAATAGGGTTACTTAAGCGGTCTTTCCAGGGGAAAACGGCGCCGGAAAAGGTATCGGGTACCTTATAGATTGTAAACAGCTCCTTCCACGGAGCGGCAACCGCTTTCGATGACAGGCGCAACCCCAGCAAGACCCGTTGTTCAAACGAAAGGTCGGTAAACGCTTTTCCCAGCCGGTAATATGCGTAACACAATTGCGTGACCTGCCTGCGGTCTTTACCGCCAAACTTTTTTTCCCGGGAAAAATAATTTTTAAGAAAATACGCCAGTGGTTCATTGCCCTTATAATCGCCAATGATCTTTACAGCGCTGTTCAGGTAGGAGTAATAGCGCCCCAACGCTTGTGGAGGATCTGGTGACATATTCTAACCGGACCTGTTAGGTCTTAAAGACCTGACAGGTCTATAGTTCCAGTAATGTTTTAATAGGATCCTGCTGTATCAGCAGCAGGGTGGGATTCTCCAGCAATTCCTTTACACGAACCAGGAAGCTCACCGACTCCCGTCCATCTACGATCCGGTGGTCGTAGCTCAATGCAATGTACATCATCGGGCGGATCACTACCTGCCCGTTCTCTGCGATAGGCCGTTCTACGATATTGTGCATGCCCAGGATGGCGCTTTGCGGCAGGTTGATGATCGGCGTGCTGATCAGGGAACCGAATACACCACCATTGGTAATGGTAAAAGTGCCCCCGGTAAGATCTTCGGCCGTTAATTTGCTGTCACGCGCCTTTTTTGCCACGTCCAGCACGGCTTTTTCCACGCCGGCCATGCTCAGGCTTTCCACATTGCGGATCACCGGAACGGTCAGTCCCCGCGGTGTGCTTACCGCAATGCTGATGTCTGCATAGTCATGAAACAGGATCTGGTCGCCGTCGATATAGGCATTTACAGAAGGCCATTCGGCCAGGGCAATGGCACAGGCTTTTGCAAAGAAGCTCATAAAGCCCAGGCCTACACCATGGGCCTCTTTAAACTTATCCTTGTATTTAGCCCGGATGTCCATGATCGGCTTCATGTTCACCTCGTTAAAGGTGGTCAGCATGGCCGTGGTATTTTTTGCTTCCACCAGGCGGCGGCTGATGGTCTTGCGCAGGCTGGTCATTTTTTGTGCGCGCTCATTGCGGCTGTACAATTCTCCTCCTGCAAATGCTTTCCGGCCCGGACTGGCCAGGGCTGCGAGCACATCCTCTTTTACAATTTTCCCGGAATATCCGGAGGGGGTTACGTCTTTGGGATTTACACCCTTATCTGCAATAATAGCGGAGGCTACGGGAGTGGCTTTGATCGCAGCTGCGCCGGCTGATCCGTTTCCGGAAACCACCGCAGGTTTCTCCTTTTCCGGGTCCGGAGCGGGTTTTTTTGCTTCTTCCGGCACTTTATCCGCGGGTGTTTCTTCTGCGCCTGGTGCGGCCTCGGGTTTTGGAGCCGTGTCATCAATGGAAGCGATGGTATCCCCGATATTCAGGGTATCACCTTCAGCGGCATTGGTGGTCAATACGCCTGCTTTCTCTGCATTGACCTCAAACGTGGCTTTTTCACTCTCCAATTCAGCGATCACTTCATCCCGTTCTACATATTCCCCCGTATTCTTTACCCATTTCAACAAGGTTACTTCACTAATCGATTCCCCAACCGTGGGAACTTTTATATCAATTGCCATAAAAAAACTGCTTTTAAAAAGGTATGGCAAAGTACGGTAAAAAATTGTAAATTCTGAATGCTGATCTGAGAATCGGGGTTGGATTATGGAGATTTAAGACGCGGGACACGAGATTTGAGATGTGGGAATCGGGAATTGAGATGCGGATGTATACCACCGGATCCGGGCAAACGCCGGAAACGACATCTACCGGATGCGCGATGCTGAAGTTTGTTTCAGGTTTAATGCTCCAGGTTGGTATCGTTCGCCGCTCAATATGCATTTCGCAGTTCCATGGCACCAAAGCTGAATGCACGATGCTGACAGCCCGATTCTCAATACTCAATTCCCGATCCTCAACGCTCAAAATATCACACAAATTGGCGATAGGCAACTGTTTTTAATGCCGTAATTTTATCATATGAATATGACAACCATACGTGTGGCTGTTTTTGATGATAATGCCTACCGGAGGGACAGTTTAAGTATGTTGATCAACGCATCGCCCCATATGACCTGCACAGGAACCTTTTTTGATTGCAGCAATGTGATCACGGATATACGAAAAGCTGACCCCGATGTGGTATTGATGGACATCGACATGCCCAATGTGAACGGCATCGAAGGTGTCAAGATCATCAAGGTCAATTTTCCGAAGATCCAGGTGCTGATGCAAACTGTTTATGAGGATGATAATAAAATTTTTGCGTCTATTTGTGCCGGGGCTTCCGGTTATATCCTTAAAAAATCGCCTCCGGCACAGCTGCTCCAGGCAATTGAGGATGTATCGAACGGGGACGCAGCCATGACTGCTTCGATCGCCAAAAAAGTGTTGACTGCTTTTCAAAAAAACGTCTTCTTTGAAAACAACGAAGAAGTGGAGCTCACCGGAAGGGAAAAGGAGATCCTGAACCTGCTGGTAAAAGGTTATACGCGCAAGATGGTGGCTTCGGCCTGTAACCTGAGCATTCATACGGTAAATACCCACATTAAGAATGTGTATGAAAAATTACAGGTAAATTCCGTTTCAGAAGCTGTTGTAAAAGCTCTGAATCAGAAGTTACTATAAACGCTCATGTTTAGTTTTGAATAGATAAAAAAAGGGCGGAATTTCTATTCTGCCCGCTATTTCCTGCTACATGGAAAATGCCGTATTAATGATCTCTTCCTGTTCCGCTTTATGGACTTTCATAAATCCCGATGCCGGAGCGGCGCTGGGTTTGCGGCCGATGATGCCGTAGTTGATGTCCTTAAGGTTCATCTGCAGGAACGATGCCGCACCCATATTCAGGGGTTCTTCCTGTACCCAGTACCATACAGCGTTCTTGTACTTCGCGTACAAGGCGTCCAGTTGTTTTTTAGGCAGCGGGTACAATTGTTCCAGGCGCACAACGGCCACATTTTTCCGGCTGTCTTTCTGCTGTTTCTCCGCCAGGTCAAAATAGATCTTGCCGGAGCAGAACAAGACCGTCTTTACCGCCGCCGGTTCGTCCGCATAAGCGTCGTCGATCACTTCCCGGAATTTTCCGTTTGTGAATTCTTCTTTTAAGGAATAGCTGCCCGGATGCCGCAGGTTGGCCTTGGGCGCAAAATTGATCATGGGTTTGCGGAACGGCCATTTGAGCTGCCGGCGCAAGGCATGAAAATAATTGGCGGAATTGGTAATATTGGTCACCACAATGTTCATTTCTGCACAGGATTGCAGGAAACGCTCGATCCGCGCACTGCTGTGCTCAGGCCCCTGCCCTTCAAAACCGTGTGGCAGCAGCATTACCACCCCATTCATCCGGTTCCATTTTTGCTCGGCGCTGGTGATGAACTGGTCGATCATGGTTTGCGCTCCGTTCACAAAATCGCCAAACTGGGCTTCCCAAACCACCAGTACATTGGGCGATGCCAGGGCAAACCCATATTCAAAGCCCAGCACTGCATATTCGCTCAGCAGGGAATTAAAGATCCTGAACTTCTTGGAAGTAGGTAAACCGCTCAGCCGGTTATAGGAGGCATCGGTTACCTCGTCCCTCAATATGGCATGACGGGAGCTAAACGTGCCGCGGCCTACATCCTGACCGGTCATACGCACATCAAATCCGTCCATCAGCAGGCTGCCAAAGGCCATCAATTCCCCGGTGGCCCAATCCACCTTCTGCTCGGTTTCCAGCAACTTTACTTTATCCTGCAGCAACTTGGCCACTTTTCTTAAGGGGGTAAATCCTTCCGGTATGGTCATGAGGCCGTCAAATACGGTTTTAAAATGTTCCGTACTGATGGCGGTATCGGGGCTCTGGTCGAAATCGGCAGGAGCAGCCTTGCGAAGGCTTTTCCATTGTAATTCCGGCTCCTGATAGGTATAGGGCAATGGCTTCTGCTTTACCTCGTCCAGGCGGTCCTGAAGATCTGCCCAGAATTGTTTCTCCAGCTCTTTTGCCAGCTCTTTGGCGTCTTCTTCCCCATTATCCAGTAAATATTTTATATACACTTCCCTCGGGTTGGCATGCTTGTCGATCAGCGCATACATCGCCGGTTGAGTAAATTTGGGGTCATCGCCCTCATTATGTCCGTGTCTGCGGTAGCAAACCATATCGATAAATACATCTGCATGGAACTCATTCCGGTAACGGGTGGCAATTTCTGCGCATTTCACCACGGCTTCGGGATCATCACCATTCACATGCAATACCGGCGACTGCACCATTGCCGCAAGGGAAGTACAATAGTCGGCACTGCGGGCATCGGAGAAGTCTGTAGTGAACCCGATCTGGTTATTGATCACAAAATGGATCGTGCCTCCGGTATAAAAACCGCTCAGCTTTGACATCTGCAGCAATTCATAAACCACTCCCTGACCAGCCAGGGCGGCATCCCCGTGCATCAGTATCGGCAGCACGCTTTCATAACGCTCATCGTGCAGGATGTTGGCGCTGCTTCTGGCAAAACCCAGTACCACAGGATCCACGGCCTCCAGGTGCGAGGGGTTGGGCATCAGTTTCAGGTGCACGGTTTCTCCGTTCGTAGCCTCGATCACACTGCCAAAACCAAGGTGGTATTTTACATCGCCGCTTCCCATGGTCTGATTGATCTCCCCGGTTCCCTCAAATTCGCTAAAGATCTGTTCGTAGGTCTTTCCCAGAATATTGGCCAGTACATTCAGCCGGCCACGGTGGGCCATGCCGATCACGACTTCTTTTACTTCGAGTGTGGCCGCCTTGTTGATGATGGCATCCAGCGCCGCGATGGTGGTTTCCCCGCCCTCCAGCGAAAAACGCTTCTGTCCCACATATTTGGTATGGAGGAACTTCTCAAACATCACCCCATCATTCAGCTTCTGGAGAATGCGTTTCTTCTGCTCCAGCGGCAGCGGGTTGGTAAACTTCTTTTCCATTTCGTTGGTCAGCCAGTCTACCTTCTTCTGGTCGCTGATGTATTTGAACTCGATCCCTACATGTCCTGCATAGCATTTTTTGAGGTGCGACAGGATGTTCTTCAGGGTGGTGGTGCCCAAACCGATCAGGTTGCCGGCTTCATATTCCGTATCCAGGTCGGCCTCGGACAAGCCGAAAAAAGGCAGGTCCAGGTTGGCGCCACGGTCCTTGCGTTTTTTTATAGGATTGGTATCTGCCAGCAGATGCCCCTTGTTCCGGTACCCTAAAATAAGCCGATATACTGCGATCTCTTTTCTCCAGTCAGACCCCCCCGTACCGGAAACAACCGCCGGTGCTCCGTTCTTCTGTGCCAGGCCGTTGCCCACTGCAAAATCGAAACCTTCAAAAAATTTTTTCAATTCGGTGTCTACGCTCTCAGGGTTATTGACAAACTCCTTGTACATATTCTCAATAAATTCCGGCGAGGAGTTTGTGATGTACGAAAAATCCTTCATTGTAAATCAGCTATTTATATATTATTTTATCTTGTATTTTTATATTCAGGATCTGCTTCTAAAATTGCCCCACAAGATACGCAATATTTGCCCATTCCAAGCGTTCTATTTTTCTATTTTAAGTTATGTTTAGTGATTGCCGGGCAGGATCCGGTGGGGCATCCAAAAGAAAAAAGGAACAATTTGCAGATTTTTGATTTATTTCCGTTACCTTTGCCGTCCAAAAAAAGAGATCCATGGCGAATCATAAAGCTACAAAGAAACATGCGCGTCAGGCCTTAAAACGCCGCGACAGGAACAGATATTATGGTAAAACCACCCGTAATGCCATTAAAGAACTGAGAGCAGCGGAAGGCAGCGAAGCAAAGGGTAAATTATCTTCTGTTGAAAGCATGATCGATAAACTGGCCAAGAAAGGGGTGATCCACCGCAACAAAGCGGCGAATTTGAAAAGCAAACTGGCTAAGAAAATCAACGCAGCTACTGCAGCGGCTTAATCAAGATATTTTCTTTACAGGAAACAATAAAGGAAGAGCATCCACTCTTCCTTTTGTTGTTATGAAAAATATCGCTTAATGTATTTGTGCCTGGTTATAGGCGATCACGGCATTTTTTACACTTTTGTTTTCCAATAGCAGCTGTTTGGCCTGTTCATAGTCCTGCAGCCCGGTTTTTTCCATAACCATTTTGGTTCCCCGGTCGACCAGTTTTTCATTGGTAAGCTGCATATTCACCATCCGGTTCCCTTCTACCCTTCCCAGCTGGATCATTACCGTAGTGGAAATCATGTTCAATACCAGCTTTTGCGCCGTACCGCTTTTCATCCGGGTGCTTCCGGTTACAAATTCGGGGCCTACGATCACTTCAACCGGGTAATCGGCAACAGCGCTGACAAGGGCGTTCGGGTTGGAGCTGATGCTGCCGGTAACGATCCCTCTTTTCTGGCATTCCCGCAAGGCACCGATCACATAGGGGGTTGAACCGCTGGCGGCCACGCCCACCACAACATCTTTTTCGTTAACGCCGTGCGCCTCCAGGTCTTTCCACCCCTGTGCCTCATCGTCTTCTGCATTTTCCACCGGGGTGGTGATCGCTTTCCAGCCTCCGGCGATGATCCCGATAACCACCCCCGTAGGCAACCCATAGGTAGGGGGGATCTCACTGGCATCCAAAATGCCCAAACGGCCGCTGGTGCCGGCCCCTATATAAAAAAGGCGTCCCCCGCCAATCATGTTCTCTACAATCGCCTCGATCAGTTTTTCGATATTAGGGATCACCTCCTGAACGGCCAATGGCACCGCCTGGTCTTCTTTGTTCATAGATGAAAGCAACTCCAGTACCGACATTTTTTCGAGGTGATCATATCTGCTCGACTGCTCCGTAATCTTTTCTCCTGCCATATAACCGATTAATTTCTTTTTAACAATTCAGGAATGATATTCAATCAGCCCCTTCATGGGCTTTTGAAGCACCTTACCCAACTCAAAACTATAACTGCCGCAAAGTTCTTTCAATACATCTTTAAAACCAAAAGCGATGCTTCCGACAAAGTTGATCGGGTGCTTCCAGGCTTCCTGGAATTTGCAAAGGTGCGTAAAAAAGAAATCATTCAATCCATCTTCAATAATATTCTCTACCATATAGTGCCCCCTGTTGTCTGCAAGGAACTTTGCAAACCCCGCAAGATAGCGGTTGGGCAACGGTTGTTTATACACCCGTTCCAGGATCTCGGTGGCATTGGTCACATAAGCGGCATCAAACCGGGCGCGCAGGTCTTCATCGAAGGTATTGTACAGAAAATACTGGATCACCTTCCGGCCCAGGTAGGCGCCGCTGCCCTCATCTCCCAGAACATAACCCAGCCCCGGGGCATTCTTCTGGATCTTCCGCCCGTCGTAATAACAGGTGCTGGAACCGGTACCCAGGATGCAGGCAATGCCCTTGCTGCGCCCGCAAAGCCCCCGGGCCGCGCCCTCCACATCGTGCCAAACCTGCACTTTCGCCCCTCTGAACAGGCTGCGAAGACTTTTCTGCACCATTTTGCGGTTGTCCGGGTTCAGACAGCCGGTACCATAATAGAAGACCTCATCCACAGCTGCATTTTTCAGCTTCGGAAGCAGCTCCTTTCCCAACAGCGCAATGATCTGCTCCCCGTTCAGAAAATAAGGGCTCACCCCGCTGGTAAGCACCGTTTTTGCTTTCCCGTTGTTCAGAAGACACCATTCCACTTTCGTAGATCCCGCATCTGCGATGAGTTGCACTTTTGACATTTAGACTGGAGTTTAGTACCCGTAGTTACCCGGGTGGTTCTTACACCACAATATAAGTATCAAAAATAGCTTATTTATAAAATAATCAGAAAATGATTTGATTTCTAAAATAAACAGCAAAGTTTGGCTATTTTGCAGCCTCGCATAAATCATACGAATGAAAAAGAAATTTGAGGTCTGGCTGCCCTTGCTGTTCTCCGTGGTGATGATCATTGGAATGTTTATCGGTTATAAATTGCGCGGTGCGCAACCCAACGGAGGACTTTCAAAACCAGGCCGCAGCACCTCACTGGAGGAGGCGCTTGAGATCATCCGGCAAAAATATGTCGACTCCGTAAAGATCGACACGCTGGAGACAAATGCCATCCGGGAAATGATGAACGAGCTGGACCCGCACTCGGTGTACCTTCCCCCGGTGGACCTCAAAGAAACCAATGAGGAACTTTCCGGAAAATTTGAAGGCATTGGCGTAGAATATAACCAGATCAGGGATACCGTTAACATCACCTATGTATTGAAAGCCAGCCCCAGCGAAAAAGCGGGGCTTAAAATAGGCGACCAGATCATCAGAGTGGACGACTCGCTCCTGGCCGGAAGAAATACCACCAGCGCTACCGTCCGCAACCTGATCCGGGGCGAGAAGGGTACCACCATCACCCTGCAGATACTCCGGAACAATGCCCTGCTCACCATTCCGGTAACCCGGAACAATATTCCGACCCCTACACTGGTAGCCTCCTACATGGTCAACAAGAACGTCGGTTACGTAAAGCTGGACAAATTCGGAAGCACCACCTACCGCGAATTCATGGAGGCCATGGAGCAGCTGAAAAAACAGGGACTGACGGAGCTGATACTGGACCTGCGGGGCAACGGAGGAGGCTATATGGACCAGGCCATCGATATCGCTGATGAATTCCTGAGCGGCGATAAGCTGGTCGTTTTTACCCAGGGCACCAACAGCCCCAAAAAAGAATACCGGTGTAAACGGCCGGGAATTTTTGAAACCGGAAAACTCACGGTACTGGTAGACGAGCTGTCCGCAAGTGCCAGCGAGATCCTGAGCGGCTCCCTGCAGGACTGGGACCGGGCTACCATCATCGGCAGGAGGACTTTTGGCAAGGGGCTGGTCCAGGAGATCTTCCCCCTCAGCGACGGTGCTGCATTGAAGCTGACCGTTTCCCGTTATTACACCCCCCTGGGCAGAAGCATTCAGCGTCCTTACAACAAGGGGAAAAAAGTATATATGGATGATATCTGGGAGCGGTACGCCAATGGCCAGGCTTATTTTGCAGACAGCAACAAGGTCAACAACGGCCAGCAATACAAAACGCCTTCCGGGCGGATCCTCTATGGCGGCGGCGGCATCATGCCCGACGTTTTTGTAGGCCTGGACACCTCCAGGACCTCCAAAGAGATCAACCGGCTGTTCTTCAACGGGGCTTTTACCGATTTTGTTTTCCACTATTACCTCAACAATCAAAAAGTAATGGAGCCTTTTGCCTCCCCCCTTTCCTTTTCGCAGGCTTTTGACCCTGGAAAAGCGATGTGGCAGCTGTTTGTGAGCCGGGCTCAAAAAGATACCGTAAATTTAACCCACATACCGGAGGCAGAAAAACTACGGGTGTCCAACCGGATGGAAGCCTACCTGGCCCGGTTCAAATGGCGGGATACGGGGTACTACCAGATACTCAACCTGACCGATTCGGTGGTACTGAAGGCTGTTGATTATTTAAAAACAAAATAAGATGGATATCAAGAATAATATACTGGAAACCATTGGCAATACTCCGTTAATCCGCCTGAACCGGATCACAAAAGAACTGCCCTGCACCGTGGTTGCCAAAGTAGATTATTTTAATCCGGGCAACAGCATCAAAGACCGGATGGCCATCAAAATGATCGAAGTGGCAGAAGCCGAAGGGCGTCTGAAACCCGGCGGCACCATCATTGAAGGCACCAGCGGCAATACCGGCATGGGGCTGGCCCTTGGAGCCATCGTAAAAGGGTACAAATGTATTTTTGTTACCACCGACAAACAGTCCAAGGAAAAAGCGGATGTGCTGAAAGCGATGGGAGCCGAAGTGATCGTTTGCCCCACAAACGTAGAGCCGGAGGACCCCCAAAGCTACTACAGCGTGGCCGCCCGCCTGGCAAAAGAAACGCCCGATGCGTACCACATGAACCAGTACGACAACCTGGCCAACCGCCTGGCGCACTATGAAACCACCGGCCCCGAAATATGGAGGCAGACCGATGGCAAGATCACCCACCTCGTTTGCACCGCCGGCACGGGCGGCACCATCACCGGCACGGCCCGGTACCTGAAAGAACAGAACCCCAACATCAAGGTGTGGGCGGTGGATGCCTACGGCTCGCTGCTTACCAAATACTTCAATACCGGGGAAACGGACCTGAATGAGGTATACCCCTATTTCAGCGAAGGTTTTGGAGAAGACTTTGTGCCGAAGAACTATGACATGAGCGTGATCGACGCGTTTACCCAGGTAACGGATAAAGACGGTGCCATCATGGCCCGGAAGCTGGCCAAAGAAGAAGGGCTGTTCTGCGGGTACAGCGCCGGAAGCTGCCTTAAAGGACTGATGCAGCTAAAGGGGAGCCTTGGCAAGGACGACCTGGTAGTGTGTATTTTTCATGACCATGGCAGCCGGTACGTCGCCAAGATCTACAACGACCAGTGGATGATGGAACGGGGGTTTCTTGAAGTAAAGACCTTTAAAGATATTATCAACAGCCGTAAAAACCGGCCATTGATCACGATTCCGCCAACTGCTGCCGTATCTGACGCGGTAGCACTCATGCGCAAATACGATATTGAGCACATCCCGGTTATGGAGAACGGAGCCGTGACCGGCTCCGTAAGCGAGAGCGGCCTTTTTCAAAAGATATTCTCAGACCCGAACATCAAAAACGAGAGCCTGGGGAACATCCTGGAGCAGCCCTACCCGATCGTAGCCTTCGACACCCCTGTGGAACGCATCGGCTCGCTGATCAGCAAAGCAAACGGAGCGGTACTGGCACAGGACGACGCAGGCAATTATCATATTGTTACCAAGTACGATATCGTGCAAAGCGTGGCAAAATAACCGGGGCTTCCTACCGCTGTACGGGTATCGTTCTTCTCTCCGGGGAAAAGATGCAAAACATACAGATCATGAAGATCCACACAACCAATTATCAAAACACATTTATTGAAGTGGCTCCCGATTGTCCGGTAACCACCGCCGAAGTGCCCCCCTTAAAGCTTTCCGGGAAAACGGCAGCCAATATGCAGTTTGAGATGATCATGGAGCACCCCTATCAATTTACCTCCGATGACGTGCTGTTCCAGTGTTTTGCCCTGAAAAACAATATTCCGCGGTCCGGCCTGAAAACGGCAAGGGAGCAGTTCTTTTCAAAAGGACAACCCTGCCTCCGGGCTTCCCCGCTTACCAAACGCTATGGATGGGGGGTGCACAGCGACCAGGAAGGTAAAATTGCCCTTTTTGGCGTGGGAACCAAAGAATACCGGAAGCTTTCGGCGGACGGCAGTTTGAAAATAGTGAAAGCCATGCGTTCCGGAAAATAACCGGTACGGCGAGGGGAACATAGATGCGGGCACCATTTACGCCTGCCCGGCACAAAGCTGCCTGCTTTTTGCTAAATTTGGTATTGCAGTTCCAATACGTATATGGAAACTTACGGAAAGATATTACTGGTTGCGATTCCCGCATTCCTGGTACTGGTATTGCTGGAAATGGCTTATGCACGCCGGAAAGAGGGAACGGCCATGCGCACCAATGACGTCATCAGCAGCCTGCTGAGCGGGGTTACCAATATCACCAAGGATGTACTGGGCCTGAGCATTGTCATTTATTCCTATTCCTGGATGGTTCATCATTGGGCCCTGCTACATATCCATGCTACCTGGCTCACCTATGTGATCGCCTTTATTGCACTTGATTTTTCCGGCTACTGTGTCCATCGCATCCAGCATGAATTTAATTTTTTCTGGAACGGCCACCTGGTACACCACAGCAGCGAAGAGTTCAACCTGGCCTGTGCACTGCGGCAAAGCATTTCCGGCTTTGCAAATATTTTCGTCATTTTCCTGCTGCCGGCAGCGCTCCTGGGTGTGCCGGAAAAAGTGATCGCGATCGTGGCGCCGCTTCACCTGTTTGCGCAGTTCTGGTACCATACCACCTTTATAAAAAAAATGGGGTTCCTCGAAAAAGTGATCGTTACCCCCTCCCTGCATCGCGTGCATCACGCCATCAACCCGGAATACCTGGACCGGAACTACTCCCAGATCTTTATCTTCTGGGACCGGCTGTTTGGCACCTACCAGCCGGAGCTGCCGGACATTCCACCGGTTTATGGGATCACAAGACCGGTGCGGACCTGGAACCCGGTAAAAATAAACTTTCAGCATTTGTGGCTGCTGGTAAAAGACGCCTGGCGTACCGGCAGCTGGAAGGACCGGTTCCGCATCTGGCTGATGCCTACAGGCTGGCGCCCCGCTGACGTGATCGAAAAATACCCGGTTTATAAGATAGAGGACGTCTATCATTTTAAAAAATACAATCCCCGCCTGACCAACGCCACCAAAACCTGGCTGTGGATCCAGTTAGCCGCTCTTTTATTTTTTATTTGTTTCCTGTTTGGGAATATTGCAGCCATAGGAGCGCCCGGCATCTTTTACTATGGCCTTTTTATCTTTTTATTCGTTTACGCATTGGCGGAGCTCATGGACGGGAATGCCCATGCCTGGATATGGGAAGCCCTGAAAGCGGGCTGTGGCCTGGGGATCCTTTATCATTACGGAGACTGGTTCCTGTTAAAGAACAGCTTTTCTGCGGGATGGCTTTTTGTGCTGTCCTACCTGCTGCTTTCCGTTGCCATCACCGTGGCCCTCGCCAAAGGCAATCCATCTTCTGTCCGGGTTAAAGGGGCGCCTTCCAACGATCATGCGGCGGCATCCCCGCTCCAAAACCTGCCGGGTACCTGATACATACCGGATGCCTGCGATATTTTGCAAAAGAGCTGCGGAACCGGCACCGTCCGGGCTTTGGTAAGCTTTTTGTTACAATAGTGTGTTAAATCGCAAAAGAAATAAACAATATGAAAAATACAGGTGTTCTTTTTTGTTTACTGGTATTCCTGCTCTCCTGTTCAAAGCCCGTCGATACCCCCACCGCCGCCCGCGAAGCAGCGGTGTATAAGAACCAGGCCTATGGCAACGACCCTTTACAAAAAATGGATGTCTATTTGCCGGCCGACCGAACATCGGTCACCACAAAGGTGCTGATCCTGGTTCATGGCGGCGCCTGGACCGGTGGCGACAAAACGGAATTTGACCCGTTTATCAGCAACTACCTGCTCAAAGAGCTTCCGGATTATGCCATTTTTAATATTAACTACCGGCTCTATAAAAAGGACACGAACCAGTTCCCCACCCAGGAACATGATGTAAAAGCCGCCGTTGATTTTTTAAATTCAAAAAGAAAGGAGTACGCGGTCTCTGAAAAAACAGCCATCCTGGGCGCCAGTGCCGGGGCCCACCTGGCCCTGCTTACCGCCTACAAATACAACCAGGCCGGTAATATCCACGCCGTTGTATCCATTGCCGGCCCCACGGATCTTACTGCCTTATACGACAGCAATACCGTTGTAGCCAATACCTTACTGGTGCCCGTTATAGGAGGAACGCCCGACGAGGTGCCCGACCGCTACACAGAAAGCAGTCCCATCACCTATGCGGCAACCGGCGCAGCACCCACCCTGTTGTTCCAGGGAGGCCAGGATCCGCTGGTACCCCAGTCGCAGGCCGAACTGCTGATAAACCAGTTGCAGCAGCTCAACGTGCCATTCCAGAAAGTGATCTACCCCAACGCCGGTCACGGATGGGGCGACCCGGAGCTTACGGACACATTTAAAAAGACCGGGGAATTCCTGCGGCAGCACCTGCAATAGCAGAACCCGCAAAACACCCACCCGGCTTCGCTGCTAAATAAATTAGTATTACCTTTGGGGTCTTTAAGCAGATCCATTATGACCCCATTGGCAGAACGGTTAAGACCTCATAGCCTTGAAGACCTGGTGGGCCAGGAGCATCTTACAGGCAATGGCAGCATTCTTCAGAAGTCGATCGCTACCGGGAATATCCCCAGCATGATCCTCTGGGGGCCGCCGGGCGTAGGTAAAACCACCATTGCAACCATTATTGCCCATACGGTCCACCGGCCTTTTCTGTCCTTAAGCGCCATTTCTGCCGGCGTCAAAGACATCCGCGATGCCATTGCCACCGCTACGGCCGCACGCGGGGCCATCCTTTTCATCGACGAGATCCACCGCTTTAATAAAAGCCAGCAGGATGCCCTGTTGGGTGCCGTTGAAAAAGGCATCATTACCTTAATAGGCGCTACCACGGAAAATCCTTCCTTTGAGGTAAACAGTGCCCTGCTCAGCCGGTGCCAGGTTTATGTTTTAAAAGCCCTGGAAGACAAAGACCTTGTAAAGCTGCTGCACCTGGCCATGGCTCAGGACGGGCAGATCGTTCAAAAAAAAGTACAGCTGAAAGAGACCGCCGCCCTCATCAATATATCCGGGGGCGACGCCCGGAAACTTTTAAATCTTTTTGAGATCATCTGTGATGCCCTGGAAGCCCCCGCGGTTATTACCAACGAAACCGTTATGCGCATTGCCCAAAAGAAAATCGCCTTGTATGACAAGACGGGGGAACAGCATTACGACATCATCTCCGCATTCATCAAATCCATCCGGGGCAGCGATCCCAACGGCGCCGTTTACTGGCTGGCACGGATGATCGAAGGTGGTGAGGACATCAAATTCATCGCCCGCCGTATGGTCATTTCCGCCAGTGAAGACATCGGCATGGCCAACGCCAATGCCCTGCTGCTGGCCAATGCCACTTTTGAAGCTGTTAATAAGATCGGCAATCCCGAAGCGCGGATCATCCTCTCCCAATGCGCCATCTACCTGGCCTCTTCGCCCAAAAGCAACAGCGCTTACCTGGCCATTGACGAAGCGCTGGCCGCGGTTCGGAATACCGGTGATCTGCCGGTGCCCCTGCATATCCGCAATGCGCCCACAAAGCTGATGAAGAACCTGAACTATGGCAAGGGCTATCAATATTCCCACGGTTTTGAAAATAATTTCAGCGAGCAGGAATACCTGCCGGATAAGATTGCAGGTGCTGCTTTCTACGACCCGGGCAACAATCCCCGGGAAAATGAGCTGCGAAATCACTTAAAAAAATTATGGAAAGATAAATACCGCTACTAATGCCGCAACTACCAGCTATTGCATGGGCCTGTAAACCCTTTGAACAACTGACCCTTACGGAACTGTATGCGATCCTGCAATTGCGGGCCGCTGTTTTTGTGGTAGAGCAAAGCAGTATTTACCAGGATGTGGACGGTAAGGACCTCAGCGCCTTCCATCTAACCGGTACGGACAATGGCCGGCTGGTGGCCTATACCCGTCTGCTGGCACCCGGTATTTCATACAAAGACCCTTCGATTGGCCGCGTGGCGGTTGCCCCATCGCACCGTGCCTTTGGGCTGGGCCGGCAGCTGATGATGCGCAGTATTGAAGAAAGCTACCGCCTTTTTGGAAAAAATGCCCTCCGCATCAGCGCACAGTTATACCTGAAAAAATTTTATGAATCCCTGGGATTTGAAGCGGTAAGCGCGGTGTATGATGAAGACGGGATACCGCATATTGAGATGGTGAAAAGCCGCTAACGCAATGTGGCAGGGCGGTCAGCATGCAATGCCAGCCATGGTCGCGAACCGGTATCGCCCGCCCGCTCCGGCGGGGGTAAGGTTGGTGTAGTTAGCGGGTACGCGCTAAGAGCACTCTTTATGATTCGGGCACAATACACAGCGGATCCTTTTTTATACAAAGAATGCAGTTCGCCATACAAATGAAGACCGCCTCCCGGCAACCGTTTAAAGTTTCAGGAATAGAATGGGCACATACTATATCTATTCCACAGGTGACGCAGGAGACACAGCGACGGCCGGCTGCCAATCTCAGAACGCTGTTTTGCGAACCGTACGCCCCGTTCCGAAACCGGGTGCCCTGCTTTTCAAAAGCTTAACTATAGCGCAGCTGCTGTACAATCACCTTACTTGCCAGTGCAGCTTTCTGCTGGGCAGTAAGTACCTGCAGTTTATAACTCAGCAACTGGCGGCGCTCCGGGCCACAATAAGCCAGGCCAATCAACGTGTGTTGCATCCTGTTTCCTATTAGTTCTGCCTGGCGGCTGCCACGTGGAGTTTCTTCCAACAGTTCTTTCAAAAAATGTAGTTTTTGCAGCAATATCCGGTGCTGGTCTTCTAAAGCAGCAAGTTGCTGTGTAACACTGACAGAACGGATTGCAGCCCTTTGTGCCTGCGCATTCAAGAAGGCAAGACATTGCTCCTGCTGCACGGTTAAATAGCTATTCTGGCCGGGCCGCAGCAGGTTGGGTTTACGCTGGTTTTCCTGCCATTGCTGTTGCATTTTCATCCATTTTAGAGATGCTTCTGGGGGCAGGGGGCGCAGCCCTTTTTCATACATTGCAATCGTGCTGCGCGATACGTTCAGCAGCAGGGCCAGCTCCTGCTGGCTTAGGTTCAGGTTTTTACGGATCTCTTTCATAATGATTATTTTTGGGGTTAAGAAGGAAGCCTGCGGTGCACTCTTTTTAGTGTGTTATATTTAAATTGTCACGAAAAAATGGTCACAGTATATCGCATAGGGTACCCTCCCCGCTTTTGCATAAAATTGCAGTGACCTTATACGCCGGCGAACGGATCTCAAATGGTTCTTGGATTTAGTTTAGATCTATTGCAATGCTGCCGGAGGCTCTTTATTCAGGTAACAATAGCAGGCGATGCTGCGCAGTATAAAGGAGTATCGGTGCATGGCAACCGGTTTAGATTATAAAAAATGGATGACAATTATATTCTAAAATTATTTAATTTGTGATATAAAAGAACAATCAGTCCAAAATATAGGGAATTCCCTACGCCTGGTTCCAAAAGAAAGCTGTTACTTAGCTGTAACCAAAAAGTAATGCTATGACACACGAAATCACACTTGCGGAAGCTACTGCCATGATCAACCGCTATGCCACCAACCGGGAAACCATCCTGGCTCCCACACATCAAAACCAGGATATCCTCGCCATTAGTGAAACCCTGCCCCGCCAGGCTATTGAAAGCCTGCTGCAGGTAACCGGCTGCAGTCAAATGCGTATTTATTATGGTATGGATGAAGGGCTAAAAGTGCATGCCATCCTTGTAGCCGTGGACGCCGCCGGTAAGAATCTGCTGCCCCCTGCAACTGCATACCTGAACGGGAGCGAAGATGACGGCGTTATTATCGAACGGGCCATTCGCTGCCCGCCGCTTTGCCCGGATGATGCGGACAACCCGTTCATGAACCCGTAGGATCTGCTTTCCATGATAACCGGCATACAAAAGGTTGCTTCTTTCGTACCTGCTCCCTTCCGAAGATTGGATCATGAGCACACATTCAAATGATTCGCATGCTTTTTAAACTAAGCGTTTTTTCAGGCCTTTCTATAGGAATTGGCGTTTGCATAGGCTGGCTGCGGTTTTATAAGATGGACCGTTCCTACCTGCCCTTTCTGCTGCTGCTCACACTGGGTTTTATTTCGGAGCTGGGCAGCCTGGCAATGGTAAAGCACCACGGCAGCAATATCGCCATCCTCAATATATACAGCCTGGCAGAAGTATTACTGTTCCTTTGGCAATTCAACAATTGGCAGTCTCAAAGGCCGTATCGCCGGAAGTTATTGTTAACAACTTTTGCCGCTGTTGCATTTTGGGCAGCTGAATGGATGTACAGAGGCACCCTGTGGCAACCTTTTTCAGGGTGTATTATCCTGTTTGCCGCTACACTTATCTTTTTATCTATGGCTATTGTAGTAAGGCAGCTTTACCCCTTACTGCTTCCATTGCGTAGCAATGCCTTATTCATCATCGGCCTTGGGCTTATTTTTTGCAATACCTGTACGGTTATCACAGAAACCTGCTGGCTGCTGCTGCCGGGCACCATGGCCGCACCCATGCGCGCAATGGTAGTGATTTTTGCTGCCGTAAACTTTTTATCTAACCTGCTGTTTATATGGTCCATTTTTTACATACCACCGCGGTTCCGCTATATCTTCCGGTCATCATCTGCTGTGTAGTCTGCTGTTTGATATTAGCCGCCTTTGCCTTGTTGGCATATCGCCATCAACACTCCCTGTTTGAGAAGGTGCGGCAACTGCACCAGGAAGAATTAACAGCGCTTATCGAAGACCAGCGACGCATGGCCGCAGGCATGCACGATTTTGTATGTTCAAAATTGGCTGTCGTATTGATACAGCTGGAAGAAATTGGCAAAAAGGTTCCCGGCCACCAAACAATTACAGAGGAGATGGCCGGGCAAATAAGAGAATCCATTGCCCATATAAAACAGGTGGTTCAAAACATGGATGACGAAAAAATACTCGACCAGGGCCTGCAGCAAAGCCTTCAGCAACTTGTTGCCCAGTGTGCTATTATGGAGGTTTCACCGGTAATAGGGTTTAGCTACGAGGTACACCATGCACTTTCTCCTGTTATCATCAGCAATATTTACCAGATGGTACAGGAGTTACTGCACAATACCCTGGCACATGCCAATGCCGATGTGGTTGCCTTGCGCATTAAACAACAAAAAAAGATGCTTTACCTCTACTATTCAGATGACGGATGTGGGTTACCGGAAAAAATAAGCAACGACGGGCACGGACTTAAGAACCTACATTACCGTGTAACCAAACTGGGGGGAAGATTGAAGATAAAATCGCGTAAAGGACTGTCCTGCCTTATTTCTATACCGCTCATCCCTTAACAGATGATTATGAAGCCCGGTTCTAAAATAAAAATCATAATCGCCGATGACCAGGAAGACTACCACAAGGCAATAACAACGGTGCTCAATGACTGGAATGAAGCAACCGTTATCGGCACTGTTTACAACGGAGCGCGGCTGCTGGAGTTGCTGCAGCAACTAACGCCCGATGTAGTGATCATGGATCTTCAGATGCCGGTAATGGATGGCATTGAGGCTACACGGCAGGTGCGCATCCTGTATCCTCAAATTAAAATACTGGCTTACACCGTCTTTGATGATGAAGCGCTGATCCTTAAAATGATGCAGGCGGGAGCCAGTGGATATGTAATCAAAACAGCCACCAGCTTATCCTTGCAACCGGGTATTGAAGCCTTGTTGGAAGGGAAAAACTATTACTGTGCCAGTTCCAGCATGGCACTCACTAACCTCCTTTTAAAAACTTTTGAGCAGGGGCAGCCTCCCGATGGAGACCAGCAGTTGTTCAACTTCAATGAGCTGGCAATACTGCGACTGATTTGCAAACAACTCACTAACCGGGAAATTTCGGATAAGCTATACATGAGTATTAAAACCGTTGAAAAGTACCGTGCCCTGCTTTTTTCCAAAACCGGGGTAAAAAATGTAGCCGGCCTGGTAGCCTACGCCGTTGAGAACGGGCTCTATCACTCCTGAAAAATAAACACCTCCAACAAACAGCATTCTTTTTACGCATAGGTAAAACCCTATATTTTTAATCGCGAAAAAAATGTAGGGTTTTACCCCTTGACTTTTAGCCGGCGCACACTGTATCTTTAAAACAAGAAGATAAAGAATTCCTCTTTTAACATCAATGCCTATGGATTAAAGTAAAAATCGTAAATGCAACGCCCACTATCAGCGATTGCAGGCGTTGCAGGCCAGCCAGCCAAAAGGCTAACTAATTTAAATATATATTCAAATTTAAATTTTTTTACGGTAATCTTTTTTTGATTTAAAAAAAGACCTGCACATGAATACAAAACGCATTCGTATAGTAAAGCTGGTTTCGGCAGTTGCGATGACATTTGCTACCATTTTCATTTTTTCATTTCGAAATGCTGTCGATGATACAGTTGTTTTTCAGTATCAGCCACAATCAGGAGCCCATCCCTATGACCAATCCTTTGTATCAGATGAAAGTAAATGGGCGCCTGCACCGGATCAATGTACGTCTGGCATGAGTGAGGATGCAGCATGTTCGATCGTTGTCCTTAAATCGAATACAGTCGGTGGAGCTGGCCTTGTACTTGACAACACTAAAGTGTCAATATCAACCGGTGGAAGTTCAACCCAGGCAACTGTAGTTAACGGTACCGGCTATACAAATCCCATCAATATTGAGCTCCCCTAACTTTATATTAGTGACTGTGGTGCGCCTCATCAGCCACCATAGTCACTTTATTTTATATCCAAGTCATCCGGAAGTGCAACCTGGTACCCGTCACTATCAGGTTCCAGAATATACGTATTCACTCCAACTACCCTTTTTAGCACGATATTTTTCCCTTCTTTATTCAGTCTTTTTATATCGCTCCATCGAAGTCCTCTAAACAGCAACTCCTTTCTTCTGTGCTCAAGTACGAGAGCCAGCGCATCCTCCCTTGTAGTCGCAATAAGGGGAGCAAATGCGACTTTATTATTCCACCGTTTTTGTAAAAGATGGTTTAGATCCGCCATTGCGTCCTCTATCTTCCCGATCCTTGCGGCAGATTCCGCCCGAATTAAAAAAAGCTCATCCGTTGCAATGCCTGAAAAAAGCCGAAAATTCCGAGCGTAGCCGCCTTTAAAGCGATGAAATTGCTGATATGGCAAAAAAAAGGCGGTTCTGCGGAGATCACTTACGTTGTAAGACGAATACAGGGCTGTATCAACAAGCCCTTTTGTATGGATGTTTCTTAACAAGTTAATCTCTGTATAAAACACAACTTCCCTGGTGAAACGATTTGCCCCGAAGGTGCTATTAGCGTTAATATTGATACCATCTTCCGGTTTGTTATAATCCATCAAGGAATCGTAAATATGCAGGCCGGCATTTGAATATTTAAAGGAACTGTCATATAGCCGCATTGATAAATATGCCCTTCCCAAAAGGCCGTTTGCCGCTGCTCTTGAACCCCGGGTTGGCAAAAGGGCAAGATCGGGAAGGTACTTTAATGCCTCTTTTGTGTCTGCAATAATCTTGTTATAGGAATCTGCAAGACTGGACCTGTTAAATATCGTATTGAAATCAGAACTGGTTCGTAACACTATGCCATTATCTTTTTGAGCGGTACTAATATCATAGCCTTTGCAATAGGCCCATAGTAAATTTAAAAAGGCATAAGCGCGCGCAAACAAAGCCTGCCCTCTTATATTATCCCATGCAGCGGCTTTTTCTTGTGTTCTCTCTATTTTTCCCAACAGATCCAGGCACAGGTTTGCATTATAAACGATTTTATAGCATACAGACCAGTCATTTGGAAATTTACTCGGAAATTTTTGCCAGGTGTATATCAGTTTATACTCAGGGGCCAGGTTATTAAAACTCGTTTCTGTATGAAAATAGTCATCGCCAAAACATTCAGACAAAGAAGGGCTAACACCCTTGTTCATAACCTCCTGATCGTCTAGAAGCGCCTGCAGGTCTTCCAGTTTCTCCGGAACGGCAATTGAATTATTAGTCTTTTTATCCAGGAACTTTTTGCAGCAGGTTAAGGTGAGCAAAACCATAACAATGAAAAGTAGTCTATTTTTCATTTGTTTATTTTTTATGATTAAAGTGATACTTTTAGTCCAAAGGAAAAATTAGTCACGGGAACCAAGGTGTCCGGATAGTCTGGATCTAACCCTCGTTTGTTAGATCTCCAAATAATGCCCAAATTAGAAGCATTTATATATAGCAGTAAATTATTGTTAAGCAATCCGTACCGCTTGCAATTTGCCCGGTAGCTCATGTTTATGAACTGAAGGCGCAAATGATCGCCTTTTTCAACCAATGCTTCGCCGTTGAAATAAATCGTTTCCCCCGCCGATTTTGGGAGTGGATAAACGAACGCTGGCACTTGCGTTTTTAGTTCATCGCCGGGTTTTTGCCAACGATCAGCATAATCTGAATGGCCCTCTCCAAAAGAAACCAGGCTTGTGTATGAAATTGAGTTTCGTTTAAAGTAGTAGCCCAGCTTATATACCAGGTTAAACGACAAGGTTAGCCCCTTATAAGACAACTCGTTATAGATTGAACCAAAATGTACCGGAGTGGATGGTCCAATATATACCAGCGAGCCCCCGGCGTCTCCCTCTTTATCGGCATTTTCCAGGACAGCTTCGTAGTCGGTTGACAACTTCCCGTTCAAATATCCCTGGGGTGCACCCTGGGCATTTAAGCCGCCCCAGCGAAGCGCTAAAATTGAGTAAAGTGGTTTGCCCACGATAGGTGTAATACGGGTTCCGTTGGCATAAACAGCACTCATAAACCGTCTGTTTTCCTCTAAATAAGCCGTAGTTTTTGCCGTATTGTAATTATACAGAACTCCCCCATTCCATTTCACTTCTCTGTTAAGTATTTTAAGCCGCAGCTGAACGTCTACCCCATTACCTGCCATGTTTGCAACATTTTTTGTAACAATGTTTGAACCGCCCCAGGAGGTATAATCATACGTTGCGGGACCGTAAAGATCTGTTCCCCATTTTTTATAATACTCAACGGAACCGGCGATCCAGGATCGCTTTAAAGAAAAATCTACCCCTGCATTCCATTGCCGTACCTTTTCCCACCGAAGGGAAGGGTTATTAATAGTTGCCACCCGCGCATAAGGTAACCCGCCGTCATTTAATGAATAGGTAGAAAATTGTGCCACCGCCAAAGCCGACCGGTACAGGTCAACATTGCCACTGTAACCGATCGTACTTTTTATTTTTAAATAAGGTATTCCCCGCAGGCGAAAGAATTTTTCTTTTGACACTTCGTACCCGAGGCCTACCGACCATAATGGTTTCCACTTGTTATTGGTTGTAACGCCATAGATATTAGCGCCATCTTTACGCACGCTGCCTGTAAGCATGTACTTTTCGTTAAACGTATAAGATGCATTTGCGTACAGGCTTACAAACCGGTTGGTCGTAGTAGCATTAACAAACGGTGCTCCCGGTATAGAAGCGATACTGTTATTAGGCAAGGTGGGATACGAGTTTCTGAAGTCAACGGACACCGTCGTTAGCGGATCCTCCACATATCCATAAATCGTGTTTGAGTTGCCGTTCTCAACTACCTCCCGAGCTTCGCTTCCGACAATAGCGCTTACGCTATGCTTGTACCACAGCCTGCTGTAGTCGAGCTGCGCACGGTAGTTGCGCGATCTGATGGCATTATTGCTGTATGCTATAATGTTACCTTTCGGCACCATATAGGTTACGGTTCCATTGGTATAATTAATTTGTGAAAACCGGTTAATAAGGTCTCTTGTATAAAACCCCTCACCTTGGCGGGTTGCGGTTCCGGTTACTTTCTGTACCTGATGCTGTGTATTTAGCGACAATGTTAAGCCATTAATTACCTGGTATTTTAGGCCAAAGCGGGCAACCATTTCCTGCAGCGCTGTATTGGTGTAGTTATACCGGTAATCCGTAGCAGGGTAATAACGCCAGTTGAGCAGTTTTCCACTGCCTGCAGTGTCAATATATTCCTTCCTGTATATATTATATACGGGTGCCGGGTTGCCATTCTCATCAATTAATGGTAAATAAGGTACACCCCGCCTTGACCCGATTTGGATAAGGCTTTTATAATCCGGTACCTGATGGCGCTCCGTACTCCTTGTGGTATAATAAACACTGGAGATAATTTGCAACCGGTTAAATGGTTTAAAGGTATTTTCAATCCTGAAATTGCCCTGTGTATTTTGCTGTTCTGTTCTATTGCTTACCCGCACTAAATTGCCCGCTATTATCCACGAAAAACGCTGGCTACCTGCCTGTACGTTTAAGGAATATTGCTGGGTGAGCGTATTTCTTAAAAATAGCCGGGTGTATTGCTGCCGGGCATCCGTTTGTTTTAATTTGCTAATAGCTAAAGCTGCTGCCTCCTCTGTAATCAACCCTTTCTTCCTTTGATACAAAATATCTACCACAGGGGTTAGCGGCGCTCTGGACGCCGGGTCTGTTACATTGTCAAAATACCCCTGATCAAAAAGCAGCTGCTCCACATCAATATAGTCGGATGAATGCATTTGGTGGTAATTATCCAGCCCGGGCCGAGGGCTTATGATTACCGTGCTGTTCAGGTCCATACTCAGTTTTTGATTGAAATGTCCTTTTTTAGTAGTAATAACAATAACACCGTTTCCGCCCCGCGCTCCGTAAATGGAGGTAGCCGCCGCATCTTTCAGAACAGTGATACTTTCTACGTCGTTGGGGTTTATATTATCAATATCTCCTTCGTATACATAGTCATCCAGCACTATGAGGGGGTCCAGCGGCCCGTTGATGGTGCCAGGCCCTCTTATGGAAATATCCGTTTTCCCCTGGGATGCGGGGTTGGTTCTTCCTGTATTAAAGAGTAGGCCGCTGGTAACGCCATTTAAGCGTTGAAGGATATTGGTTCCGGTTTGCTCGCTTAGTTTTTTACTATCAATGATCACATAGGAGCCATTAACTGCATTGGGTTTTAGCTTTTGGTAACCCGTGTTAATCATTACCTCCTCCAGGTTTCCGGTTTTAGGCATCAGGGAGATAGTAACGCCTTCTTTTAACCCGGCAGCCTGTACCGCTTGCGTTGTATAGACAACATGGCTGAACAGCAGCGTATCCGCTGCAGCTACCACAATAGAAAAATGCCCGTTTGGCTGTGTAAATACGGTAGCCTGCTGCAATTTCGAGGTTACGGTAACGTTTTTAACCGGCTCCCCGGTTTCTGAATCTATTACCCGTCCAGTAATGGTAAGCTTGTTTTGGGCCATAGCTGCGCTAAATAGCAGCAGGCTGCATAATAAAATCGCAGTTCTCATAGTTATGTTTTTTAGTTAGTAGAGCGTTTCTGTTTTTTGCGGAATACACGGAATTTTTCTTTTTCCAACGCTTCTGCCACACCGCTCAGGTTGACATCGTTTAAGAAATAAGCAGAGGTTTGCGCTATCACTTCCCCCTCCTGCGATAGCCATATATAGTGCGGAGCATACCTTTTATAAAAACTCTTGTTCAACATCGTATCAGATACTATAATGGGCAGTATAAAACGGGTATTGTTTTTTTGCTCCCAGTTTTTAATAAACGCGCGTACAGCTGTCTCCGGCTCGTAGGTAACCAGCACCAGTTGCATGTCACGGTCGCGCTTTTGTTGTAAGGCGTTTTCTTTAGGAAACTGGGCAATACAGGAAGTGCAATGGGTAAACCAAAAACCAAGAATCACCAGCCTATTCTTAAAATCGGCCAATGTGGCCACATCCTGTTTATAATTAATAAATTTTCCCAGGGGCATATCCAGGCTAATCCGCTCTCCTATATGCACCGGTGTCTTTACCATGCGTAAATCTATTCTGTTATTTTGGCTATAAGCGGTGTTTACAAAATAGCATAGCAAGGCTGTTACGCTCAGCAGCGCAATTTTTTTCATATAAAAGCATTAAAAATGAGCAATATTGTTTGGGGAAACGGGCATTGTATATAGGTATAGCGATGTAAAGGTGTTTTACGCCCAACAAAATGCCGGGAAGGCCGGGCCGTTGCTTAAATGGAGTAACCGGCCCGCCACCCGGCAGTATTTTATACCGGCATTTTGGGTTTACACGCAAAAAGGACCCTGAATGCTACGGCATTGGCAACAATGGTGGAATATGATGTTTTGGCGCTCATCCGTTTGGTTTTGGATGAGTCTTTTCGGCAAGAAAGAACAAACGTGGAACCTCACTTACCGGTCTGAGGCCCTCGGAGCGCCTTGCCACGAATAAGGAGGCCCACGTTTTACCGTGAGCCTTTGCTTATCGTCCTGTGGCATTGAAATTTCCGAGGTTTCAGACCAAGACTCAAAGCGAAAGCTTCAAATTCATTTATGAAGAATCGCGAATTTAATATGTTATTCCTTATGTAAAAATAAGGAAATATGTTTAGTTACGCTTCACCGTAACAAAAAATATTTTTAAAAGCTGTTCCTTTCGATATGAATGAAGAGGAAGGATTGTATTGGATCAAGTGTAGGTATGCATTGGCCTTGCGAAAGCTTATTTCAAAAAATAAGGCTGCAAATCGACATCTGCACCCTTCTTCCTTTCCCGGTATTGATGATAGCTACGACAAACTATCCAGCAGTACCGGCCTTCGTAAGGCTACAATTTCCGATATCATAAATGCAAAATCGGAAATGAAAACGTATACGTTGTACCGTGTCTTACATGCCCTTGGGTACAATCTCACCCAGTTCGGAAAAATATTTGATGCGATTACTGAGGCAGAACTTCACGAATATATGAGATCCTTAAAGAACAATTGAAACGCAGAGCGCCCGGAAAAACCTCATTTTACCCCGCAGGTCCGTTACCGTATCAATGCCCCCGGGAAATCGCGAATGGTTTCACAGCAAAGCTGTTCCATTACCTGTTTTAATTGTGCCTTGAGCATGGCGATGGTATGATCACCACCGGCTTTACCCAGGGCGCCCACGCCATACATAAAGGGCCGCCCCATAAAGGTAAAATCGGCACCGCAGGCCAGCGACCGGCCAATATCCGGACCGGAGCGAAGACCGCTATCGATCATTACCTTGTATTTATCCTTAAACTTTTCTGCCAGTCCTTTTAGCGGGCGAATGGTGGATTCCCCGGCGTCGATCTGCCGGCCGCCATGGTTAGAAACAATGATGCCATCCACCCCGATGCCCGCGCACAACTCCGCATCCTGCTCACTTACCACTCCCTTTACCACCAGCTTGCCCTTCCATTTATCCCTGATGGCTGCTACCTTATCCGCATCCACGCGACCGGTAAAGGTAGCGTTCATAAATTTGCCCAATTGCTTCATATCCATCCCCTTTTTCATATAGGGCTTTAAGGTGGCAAAGGATGGGATGCCCACCCGCAGCGTTTCCAGCCCCCATACCGGGTGCATGGCCGCCTGCACAAAATTGCTGATCGTATTTTTGGGCGGCATGGAAAGCCCGGCCTTTATTTCGCGATAGCGCAATCCAAAGGAAGGTACGTCGATGAGCACTACCAGCACCGGGCAGCTTACGGCCTCCAGCCGGCGCAGGAGATCATCCCGCAATTCATTCTCCGTGGGATGGTATAACTGGAACCAGAATTTGCTTTCTGAAAGCTCGGCGATCCGCTCAATGCTGCTGGTGGATACCGTACTTAAAATATAGGGGATGTTATGTTTTAATGCTGCTTTGGCCAGGATCTCCGGGGCGTTGGGCCACATCAGCCCCTGCAACCCTACAGGCGCTATACCGAATGGTGCATCATACGTGTGACCGAATAATTCGGTGCGCATATCCACACCTTTGTGCTTTTTCAGATACTGGGGCATCAGGAAAATATGCTTAAAGTCCTCCTCGTTCCGCCATACGTTCAGCTCATCATTGCACCCCCCTTCCAGGTAGTCAAAAGCAAATTTTGGCATGCGCTTTTTTGCCTTTCTTTTCAGATCCGCTACGGAAGGATATTGGGGGTTGTATTGCAGTAAATTTGTACTCATAATTCTGTTTGCAAAGAAAAACCGTTCATAGAAACAGCAAGATTAGCAAATAAATTCTAAATTCCTATCCTGTGCCATCCGGTAACACCCTTCCCTGAATAAATTGTTTTATAATTGGTAAAAATGGTTTATTCGAAGGAGGTCTGCAAGGTAGTAGCCTGGGCCTCAATTTCCTTGCTGCAGCCGGCCTTGTGGCTGAGGTGACCGGGAGACAGGGATGAATGCTTTGCGGTTTGTTATTGGAATACTTTTTTAAGATAGGCCACATTGGCGCCGTAATTATACTTTACATCCCGGGGATGCTGTGCATCGCGGGAGCGCTCTACCACCAGCCAGCCGCTCCATTTCATTTTGTCCAGCGTTTTCTTCACTTTATAAAGATCCAGCTGCGGATCATTTTGCAGCCATACACTGTCCTTATTGGTGCAATGGATCATAGCAATATTTTTTGCACCCAAAATGCGAAGGTCTTTACGCAGATCCCGTCCCTCCTTTAAAGGATTGGAAAAATTAAAATAGATCTTTATTGCCGGTGAACCGATCTCTTTCAGCAGCGCTACCTCTTCTTTTGCAGAAAGGGCTGTTTCAATAGCGATGACCACGCCAGCCTCCTGCGCCATCTGCCCCGCTTCTTTTAAACGGGCCACAACAGCCGGCCGTTTTTCCGGGTATTTTTTCAGATCGCATTGGATCCCCAATGGCAAAAAGGCGGTCTTCACCCGCATCTTTTTCATGGTAGCAATACAATCTGTTATTGATTCTTTGTAATGCTCCCTGCCACAAAAAGACTGCGCGTAATAACCCGTCATGGCAAGAGCGGGGATCTCCAGGCCCAGTTCTTTTGCTTTCTGAAGGTATTGCCCCCTGATGGAATCCACTGCCAGCTTATTGTCAAAAGTCTCCCGGTTGCCCAGTCCGCCCATATCGATCTCAATCCCGTCCGCGTTCAGCTCCTTCGCCATCGGCAGCGCGCTGAGCTTCTGGCGCTTCAGCAGCATCAGGTCGATCAATGCGATTTTGTAACGTTGAGATTTTTGGGCAATGCCGGCAAGCGGTAATGTAAGGATAAAGAGATATAAGAGTACTTTTTTCATTTCAAGTAAGTTTTATGCGGCATTTGTTCAAGGCGGGGCATCTTGAATAGTTGCCAGCTTATGAACCGAGCCTACGGCTCTCCGCTTTTATTGTCGCCATTTCAGGCAACGAACTTCAGTTCGTTGCCTGAAATAATAAGCCGAGGCGATGCCTCCAGCCATACCGTCACAAAATTCCAACATATTTCATAACAACTGAATCCCGTATAGATCGCTCCGCTTTGGTCGAGATGAAGATGATGCATAGTATAACACTGAACTATTTTATTGCCGCTTCAAAAACTTTCACCAGGTTATCAAAACCCTTTACCGCATGCGCCGGTAAGCGCTCCCCGTGATCGCCAAAAACATACATTTTTTTCTCTTCTTCTATCGTGACTCCCGATTCATCGACCTGCCCCTGTTTATCTTCAATGGCTTTTATATTCAGTCCCAGGTATTGCGCCATAAAACGGTACACCGCCGTTCTTTTGTTGATGCCGAAGTCGTGCTTTTCTGCCGGCAGGTGCACATTTTGCACATCGGCTTTTTTCCCATACCAGCTGTACATTTTTTGCAGGTAAGGAAAATCATGTTCCGGCATTTTATCCGTCCAGTCGCCCCCATCGCTTACCACCAGCTGCGGACGCGGGGCCGCCATCGCAGCGATCTCTACATTATCGGTACCACCGGCACAGCTATGGATATCCATCCCGCTTTCGCAGGGGCAGCCGCCATAGAAATAAGATGAAAGCGAAACCACGGGAGCCGATACCTTTATGCGATCATCGATAGCCGTCATCAATACCGTATGACTCCCGCCACCGGAGCCCCCTGTAATGCCCACCCGGCTGGTATCTGCATCTTTTAATGCTAACAGATAATCGAGGATGCGGATAGCACCCAATGCCTGTATGGTCATGGCGAGACTGCGGCGATGATCTTCGGACCTGAATTGCAATAAGGATTCACCCCAGGCAAACAGGTCGTAGCTAAAGGCCATGGCGCCCATCTTTGCAAGCGCCGCACAGCGCAGCTGGCAATCGGCACGGTACCGCTGCTGCGGCCAGTGACCATCCGGGTTCAGGATCACCGGGATCTTTCCTTTATATTTTGCCGGCTTATACAGCGAACCATTGATCCATACACCGGGCAAAATTTCCAAAGCAATATTTTGTACTGTGTAACCATTGTATTTTCGAAGCGGGGTGGCAACCGGCTTACTGATGGGCCAGGCAGGTAATTTTGCCAGCCTCAGTTTTTCAAGGATGCATTGCTTTAATGCTTTTTTTCGCAGCTCCCATTCCGGTACATTTTTGTACTGCGACGCAATACGGTCCAGCTCCGCCCAGCCATCTTCCACCGCCCAGCGGTAATATTCATAGCTGCCTATCTTGAATTTTTTATCGCCGTCTTTTTTTGCCTTCAGGTCAAAAGGGGCCAGCACATTGTCCAGCGTTTCCGCCACGCCCGGCCGAAAACGCCAACGTGCATAGTTCAGGACCTTTCCTTTTATCAACGAATCCGGATAACGGATGGCAACATCATAGCGCGTTTCGATATTCTTCAGCACCTGATCCAATGGTTCCGCATAGCGATTGTCCGTATTTTCCTGTGCCCCGGCAAAAAAGCCAAGCAGGGTTGCCCAAAGTACAAGAGTGCGACGCAAGTAAAGCATAATAGTAGTACTGAAGCTGGTGAAATAATAAAAAATCAATTCATTAAATGCTACGTGAGACCTACCACGGCAACATCACCGCAAATTACAACCCTGCGGGCTGAATTCCTAACCGCTCGCACCAACCCCGGAACCGGTCGTACAGCGCATCCACTTCTTTTTTCTGATCCGGTGTCAGGTGCAATGCATAGGCCCTGCTGATGGTACGCACCGGTAACCCGCGTTTTTCCAGAAAGTATTTAGCACTCATGGGATACGCCTGGTGGATCATGGGGTCCACACTGGTGAGCTCCTCCTGCAACCATTTTGCCAGCTCCTGTTGCTGTGGATTATTGGCATTCTTTACCATCCAAACCAACACCTCCGGATAAAAGTTCCCGGATATGGACGACATACCCACGGCGCCCTGTTGCATGCTGAACAAGGCATTGGGTGTATGCGCATCGTAAAACTCAAGCGTACTGCCGGCCGCTTTTAGCACATCCAGCTTGGCTTTTACATTTTCATGCGTGATGGAAGTATCCTTGTGGTAGACCAACCGGTCCGATGCCAGCAATTGTTTAAAAACATCTGCGCCCAGTATGCGTTTGTAAGGTGCCGGGCATTCGTAAATACCTAAAGGAATATTTTCAGTAAGCGCGAACAATTTTTCAAAATTGCGCTGCAATACATCATCGCCTTCCTCCAGTTTTGCGAAATGCCCGCTGATCATGATCACGGCGTTCACACCGGTATCGTAGATCTTTTTTGTAAACAACGCTTTGTCCTCCACGGACAGGCCGAAAGAACCGGTGGCCACCACCGGTACGCGCCCGTTGACACATTCCACTACATGCTGTGTGAGTGCCAGCCGCTCTTCCTCCGTGATGCTGAACATTTCGCTGCTGAGGCAGTTGGCGAAAAAGCCTTCTACTCCGGCTTCCAGGTAGAACGCTACCAGCTCGGTTACGGCATCGTAATCGATGCCCGCCTTCAGGTTAAAAGGCGTGATCATTACCGGTACAAACTTTCCTGCAATCGCTTTCATGGATCCATTATTTGAGACCGATAAAGTTTGCGCATTTTTTTATTTAAGGACTGCACGATCCCACTAAACAGATGTAGGATTTTGTTATTTTTTGAGAGGGGCAGATGGGGCGTGCCGATGGCACTCGGTGCTCGCCCGGTGGGCTCAGTCCCCGGAATAAATTCCGGAGTTGGGAGATGGGGCAGGCCGAGGGCCTTTGGCACTTCATGGAGTATGCGCTTCGTTAGCCGAATAGCCGGTTACCGAGCGACTTCACACAGACAGACCGTGCCTACGGCACTCCGCTCCCGACTTCTGCCCCAGGAATAAATTCCGGGGTTAAAAGAAGGATCAGGCCGATGGCCTTCCGTGTTGGGCGCCAGAGGCATCGCCTCGACCAATCACCAACTGCGAACTTCAGTTCGCAGTATAGCGGAGCATCACCGAGCAGAGAGCCGTAGGCTCGGCGCGTAGGAGCTCATGAAGTATAGCGCGCCCATCAGCCGAATAGTTGGCTATAGAGCGACTTTCCACAGACAGACTGTGCCCACGGCACTCTACACTTCTGTTAGCAGGTTCTGTCACCGGAATAATCCGTACACTCGGATCCGGTGTTGAAAGATGGTCCGAGCCGAAGGCCTTAGGCTTTCTCTGAGAGTACGCCAGAGGCATCGCCTCGCCAGTCACCAACCGCGAGCTTCAGTTCGCAGTATGGCGGAAGATCACCAAGCAGAGAGCCTTAGGCTCGGCACATATGCGCCTAATCACCCCTCACCACGCCCTTGCCACCCGCGGTGCCCGGCCATTTTTTATTCTTTATTGGACTCAGCTTCAGCTTTGACGGATCGAGCTTCACATACTTGATCTTCTGCCGGCGCCAGGTATATACAATGTGCACCATACCATCCTTGCCCTGGATCACGGAAGGATAGGAATACTGGCTGATGGGCGAATCTTCCAGCACCAGGGCAGCCATCCAGTTCTTCCCATCTTTTGAAAGCGCTACATTCAAGGGCGTACGCGGTCCCTTTCCTTTCTTCCAGGTGGAATCCGGCAGCACATGATTATATACCAGCAGCTGACGGCCGTCTTTTAACGTAACGGCATCCGTACCGGAATTGTTGTTGGGCAGCTCCAATGCAGACATCGCCGACCAGGTTTTTCCGTTATCCTTGCTTCTGCTTTGATAGATCACTGTGTTACGCGTGCGGCCTAACACCTGGAGCCCTCCATTTTTATATTTCAAAATAGAGGGTTGAATGGCGGAGAACTGTACCCCGTCATTGATAGGCGCTGACCTGGTCCAGGTATGGCCCCAGTCTTTTGTATATTCAAAATGCACTTTCCATCCGTTCTTCTCGGTACTCGAAGGACAGATCAAAACGCCATCGATCAATTCGGGTTTATTCTTGATCGGTCCCAGGAAGCCTTCCGGCAGCGCCTCCCGCTGACTCCAGGTTTTGCCGTTATCACGGGAGCGCTTCAGCCAGCCGGTCCACCCCGCTACATTGGGCCCTATTTTGTAAAACAATAAAAGCTCTCCTGTGGGCGCATAATATAATACCGGGTTATAACAGGCATAACGGGTAGAGTCATTCAGCACCCCGTCGGCCACCATTTCCGGCGCTGTCCAGTGATCATTTACCAGGTGGCTCGTCCAGATACAGACATCTTTATTCCCTTCCCTGGTGCCACCAAACCAGGCTGCGATCAGCCCGTCCGGCGTCTCTGCAATGGTAGAGGCATGCGCCTGCGGAAAGGATGCCGTATCATAAATAAATTCATCCACCAGGATGCCTTGTTTCCATCGATTGGTCTGTGCCGTAGCCAATGCCGTTACAAACAGGAAACAAATGGTTAGGAAGTTCGCTTTTTTTATCATTGTTATTTGTTCTTTATCAGTTATTATTTTTAGCCCGGCAAAAGTACCCGTGGCGGCTTTACTTGCGTCGCACTCTTATGCTGTAATACAGATGGCACCAGGGCGCCTGTAAAACAAATGTGATTCGTCCGTCATGCTTCGTCAGGCTCAGCATGACAAAGATGTTTCCCATTCACAAAACTCATCCTTTTTTCTTTTCCTTTTCTGCCTTTACCTTATTCACATAATCCTTAAACAGCTGCCGCCAGTTCCTTCCGTTATTATTGAGATATTGTTCGCATTTTGTTTTATAGATCTCAAAGATCCCCGATATTTCTTTCATATTCTTATAGTCGATCGCCTGCTCACGGGCCTGTTCCAGGTTCTTCCGGATCTCGGCGCGCTCTTTATCCGTAAGGTCGGGCACAATGGCTTCGTAGCCTTTTAAGGTAAATGCTACTTTTCCGATCGTATACTGGTCCAGGATAAAAGCAACCTGTTCCGCATTCAATTCTGCGTTTAATACCTGCATAAGCGACGTATGAATGGTAGCCGGTTTTGATGAACAGACGATCAGCTGCCGGTCGAGATCAGACAATTTATTTCCCGTAGCCGGGTTGAGCCCCGCCGGAACCAGTGTAAACGGATGGCTGTTGTGCCAATCTCTTACCGCTGTAAGATGCATCACTATTGCCTCTTGTACCTTTGCTGCCTTTGTTTTATCACCCAGCTTCAGGCCGTCTGCCCATCGCTGTGCTTTTTGTTGCAACTCATGCGTTGCACCGGTGTCCTGTGCCTTTGCACTGCAAAACAATAACAACAAACAAAATCCTAAAACATGTTTCATTTCCTTATTTTTTATTGATCCATAACGATGTTAAACGAGTACCGGCCACTTCCCAGTTCCAGACGGGTCGTATGGTCCTTTACATCCATTGTGGTCTTTAAAGGCTTACCCGATTCTGTTACCCGTCCCGGAGGAAGGATCACTGAAGCCGAGGCATTTGCCGGCACTTCTATATTCCATTCCAGTATATGGGCCTGCCGTCTCCACGAGCTTTTGATCCTGCCATAGGGCGACTGATAAGAAGCCGTAACCTTGTTTAATCCTTTTACAAATACCGGCTGCATGCAGATCTTCTTAAATGCCGGCACCTGCGGGTCTGCCCGGATGCCTGCCAGGCTTTCAAAGCTCCAGGTGATCAGGTCGCCCAGCAACATGACGTGGTTTTGTGAATTCATTTGCGGATTGGCCGTATTGCCATTCCACAACTCCCAGATCGTAGTTGCCCCCTGCTCCACCATATATCCCCAGCTCGGGTAGGTCGTATTACCGGCCAATGTGAATGCTGCATCAGCATATCCAAACTTCGTCAGTCCGCGCATCAGCCACTGTGTGCCGATCACACCTGTACTGATGTGCATATGGTCCTGTTGCAGCTTCTGTATGAGCCGCTCTTTGACGGCTGCAATCTTATCGTCCGGCACCATTCCAAAATACAGCGGCAGCAGGTTGGCGGTTATCGTATTGTTGTCATAATGATCTCCTTTAAAGAATGCTTTATTAAAAGCCGTTCTTATACGGCCTGCCAGCTGGTTGTAGCCGGTTATATCCCCGGACCTGCCGGCAAGCAGGGCAAACTGTTTCATTTTTTGCAGCAGGTGATAATAATAAGCGCTGGCCATCAGCGTTCCGTTCGTGTTCCGCAGCGGGTCTTTCGACCGGATCAGCTCCAGGCTTTCCGGCGGCACGCACCAGTCACCGTATTTATCCTTCGTGATCAGATCCTCCTTCATGTACTTGCGTTGCACATAATCCAGCCATTTCTTCATGGAAGGATAATGCTCCGCCACCGATTGCCGGTCGCCATACTGGCGGTACAGCATATCCGCCACCAGGATATAGGCAGCAGGCCAGGTAACATTATCGCTGTAATAATTCCAGAAGGCTGGCGCTACATCGGGGATGGCGCCCTCTTCTGTCTGCGCTTCCCGGATATCATCCAGCCATTTGGCATATAATGTGGCATTATTAAACAAATAACTTTCGCCCAACGCTCCCTGGGTGCGATCACCCAGCCAGGGCTGCCGCTCATTGCGCTGCGGACAATCCACCGGCATACCCTTATAATTGGAGGCAATGCCCCACCAGGCATTTTTCAACACCTGGTTAAGGGTAGCATTGGAGGTTTCCAGTTTACCGGTTGTCGCCATTTGATCATACACCAGCAATCCAGTAAAGTCATCCACCGTAGGGACACCGGGATACCCCGTAATTTCCACATAGCGGAATCCATGATACACAAAAGAAGGCTGCCATTGTTCTTCACCCCCGCCCTTTAAGGTATAAACGTCCGTAACCCGCGCATCCCGCAGGTTGGCCGTATACAGGGAACCGTCGGGTTGCAGACTCTCCGCAAAACGCAATGTTACTTTTTGTCCGCGTATACCTTTTACTTTCATACGCAGCCATCCGGCAAAGTTCTGACCAAGATCAAGGATATAAATGCTATCCCTTAAATGGCTGATCTTTCCCGGGCGGACGGAATCCATGATCCGCATCCCCGGTATTAGCTGTGCCCGCAGCGTTCCCTCCGGTGCGGTTACCAGTTGCGGCTGGCTCCATTCTGAATCATCAAAGGAGGTGGTTGCCCAGCCGGGAAATTCTTTGGTAGCATCGTATTCTTCCCCATCATATTCATTATTGGTACGGATGGGGCCATCTGCCGTAAACTTCCAGGTATCATCAGAAAGCAGCTGTTGCCTGCTTCCATCGGCATAAGTAATATCCAGTTGCAGTAAGAGCTTCGGATACCCAAAAGTGTTGATCTTTTTTGGCTTGTAATTTTGCCGCATGGTAAAAAAACGGCCATTGCCCAGCACCACACCGATGGCATTGTTTCCGCCGGTCAACGCCGCAGATACATCAAAACTATTATACAGCACCGACTTCCGGTAATCCGTAGGCACAGGCGCCAGCACCTGGTCGCCGATCCTCTTCCCGTTCAGGTAGCATTCATACAAACCCAGGCCCGCAATATGTAATACTGCAGTTTTTATTTTCTTTTGTACCGTAAATCCTTTCCGGAAATACCGCGCGGAAAGCCGCGACCATTGCGTAACACTATCCCAGGGCGATGCCTGGTCATAACCGATCCATTTCGCCTTCCAGTCGCCGGGGTGCAACAGTCCCATACTCCATTGATCCGCAGTGCTCCATGCACTGTCGTTCTTATTGGAAAACACCTGTACTTTCCAGAAGCAGCTGCCATTGGTGCCCAGCGGCTTTCCCTGGTAGGATACAAGCACCGATTGGTCTGAAGCCACTTTGCCACTGTTCCAGAGGTCCGGCGTACCGGCATCCAGCAAGGCCTTTGTAGAAGCCACCCAGATCCTGTAGGCGGTTTGTATTACATTTTTCTGATCGCTTTTTAATTGCCAGCTCAGCCGCGGTTGCAGGACATCGATACCAACCGGGCTTTTCAGTTGTTCGCACTTCAGCTCCTGCACCACCAGCTGTGCCTGCACTGCCGCCGGCAGTACCATTAATAATCCTATGATCACCTGCCACCGCTTCATTTGGCTTCCGGGTTTGATGAAAAATTAAAATACAATACCGTTTTCAGCGCCCTGCCGGGATCTTTCTCATAATCATAAAATATATTCTTTTGTCCCATTGGGCCCGTCGTTTCGCCGGTCTGTGTTTTATTGCCGATAGCAGGGATCCCCTGCATAAATGAAATAGCGCCATCCGGGAAAAGCGGTTCATAATTATGCCAGGGGTCGGTCTTTGGCGTTACAGAGAACAACCGCAAAAACAAATCTTCTGTTTCCGTAGCTACGGCAAAGCGGTGATCCGCTCCATTAAAATAGCCTCCGTAAAAATCGGAATAATACCCTTTAAATTCAGGATATACCCATTGTTCACCGGTTTCCGTGCTATTATATTGTTTGTTCCAGACACCAAAAGCAGTGCCCTTCATCCGGTTCTTCCAAACCCGGTAGGGGCCGTTACCCATATAGGTTACCGAGCGCATCTGCGATTCCGGGTAATCAAAATTCACGCCCAGCATATGGGTATGCAATGCGAGCGGAAAATAATGCACTTCCATCCGCACCCAGCCACTGGGATAAATGGTCCACTGCAACGTATTGAAGCTTTCTTTTTTATCAAATGCCGATTCAATAATGAGGTTCTTTCCCTCAAAGCGGTGTGAAAAGTTTTTGAAGTTGGTAATGCCTTCCTGGATCCGCGGTCCGTTCGTAAGCGGTATGCTCCGGTTCCCATTTTTTACCGACACCAGCAGTCCCGTATTTTTATCAATGCTGATCTGTAGCTCTTTTACCCGGATCTTATACAATGAATCCACCGTATTGATCTGTACCGCGCCTGTCCCCTCTTTCTTCACGATCTCTGCAGCCTTCTTACCGGGCAGGCTAATGGGAAAGCTCCAGGTAAAAAGCTCCATCCGGTTCCGGTCCCTAACCGTTACATACAATGCATCATAGGTCTTCCAGTCTTCCGGTAATTTTAATTCCAGAACACCCTTTGCGCCGGGTGCAACGGAGGGCGCAACAGCCGCACCTTTTTTATTTGTTATAGTAGTCAGTCCAAACCGTTTGAGCTCCCAGCTAAAACTACATTGATCCAGGTTGGTATACAGGTAGCGGTTCTCCATATTCAGTTTGCCATCAAAATCCGGGGTCATCTCCCTGCGTTCAAAATATACCGGGCTCCAGATCTGCTTTACCGCATAAAAACTTCCTTCCTTTTCATGATGCGGTCCTACAATGCCATCCGCACCCCGGTGTTTATCGGTATCCAGGGAATCATTCAGGTCTTTCCGCACCACGGCCTGGTCGGCAAAATCCCATAAGAAACCACCTGCATGCAGCGGATCCCGCCACATTTTATCCCAGTAATCCTCCAGTCCGGCACCATGTCCCCCGTCATATTGTCCATGTAAAAATTCGGTGGGCAATACAATATCATGCCCGTTATCATAGTTGCCAATCCCATAATTGTATTGCCGGTAATGTTGTGTTTCGATCCCGTTGAACAATTGCCAGGGATGCACCACCGGCCGTTGTTGCGGATCAAACTTCGCAAACAGGGAATCGAGATCAAAATTATGTCCGCCTTCATTGCCGTTCGACCAGAGTACGATCGAAGGATGATTGACATCATGACCGATCATCTCCTTCAGCAGCTTTGTTCCGGTAGGCGTATCATAATGACCGTGCCAGCCCGCCAGCTCATCCATTACAAACAATCCCAGCGAATCGCAAACATCCAGGAAGTGACCATCCGGCGGGTAATGGCTCATCCGCACGGCATTCATATTCATTTCTTTTATCAATAATACATCTTCGATACTGTTCTTTTTACTAAGTGTACGCCCCGTCTCCGGACGGAAAGAATGCCGGTTGATGCCTTTGAATTTCACCTTTACCCCGTTCACATAAATACCATCCCGCTTCCTTAGTTCCACCGTACGGAAACCAAATTTTCGCGACAGACTGTGAACCGGTTGACTGTTTCGGTACAATGTAAAAACGGCGGTGTACAATTCCGGTGTTTCCGGCGTCCACGGTTTGATATTATTTGCCTTGCCCCTTACAAAAAAAATATCTTTTTGCAGAACAGAAGCACCCGACATATTATCAGGCAGCTTCTCCCCTTTGCTGTTAAAAAGTTCAACTTTCACCTGCGCCTGTTGGGATGCGTTGGTATGAACAATAGCTGCGAATACGCCATCGGCTCCCGCATTAATGGCTACATTGCTGATATGTAGTTGAGGAAGCGCCTCCAGCCATACAGGACGGAAGATGCCGCCAAAGATCCAGAAATCGCCTTCGCGCTCCGCTGCGTTTACAGACCGGTTGGCGGAATGCTTGGCCACCGTTACTTCCAGCAGATTTTCAGTTCCGTATTTTAGCAATTTACCGATGTCATACCGGAAAGCATAAAAAGCACCCTGGTGCACCGGACCTGCCAGCTTTCCGTTTACCTTTACTTCGGCATCGGTCATCACACCTTCAAAAACAATGTTCACCGTTTTGCTTTTCCAATCCGCCGGCACGGTGAAGCGATGTTTATACAAACCCTTTTCTTTTCCCTTAACGCTATCTTTGGCAAACCCATAGTTATATTTTCCAAAACCCTGCAATTCCCAGCAGGAGGGCACTCCAATGGTGGTCCATTTATTTGCGTTCATTCCGCCGGTGCAATAAAAATCCCATTGCACCATATCATCGCTGCCGCTACCGGATAGATACTGCACGGCTGTTTGCTGGGCATCGGCGCTTACAAACGCCAATAAAAAGAATATATAAACCAGTTTACGCATTTTTTTATTTCTGCCGAGGCTGACCAAAAATTCACCCAAAACGTTTTGTCGTTCTGAACTTGGTTCAGAACCTATTGTCGAGTATTTCTTTTTAGATGCTGAAACAAGTTCAGCATGACAAGTGAAGACTTTTTAGTCAGCTCAAATAACTCTATCTAATTCTTACTGTCCCTTAAATGTTTCTTTCAATTCATTATCCGTCCGGAACGGCAACGCCGGCAACCCGTCTTTGTTGTACAATGCAGGTTTGGCATTCTCCCTCCATGCATAACGCACGGCGCGCGGCACCGTTACCCCCACTGCGTGCACCCAAACCTTATTATCTTTAATGATGGCATCCGCTCCTGTGTACACCCCTTTTTCATTCTCCACTTCAAAGCCCTGTAAAGCCTTTCCATCTTTACTGATCAGTCCTTTTCCCTTATGGTCAAAATCGATCACAAATGTATTTCCTTTTTTTACAGCGCTTTTAAATACCGGCCCCATTGCGGCCGCGGTGCTCACTTTATAGGTGGCACTGAGCGCCGTACCAGCCAGGCGTTTTCCCAGGTCCCATTTGTTCACCGGGTGCAAGTCGGCCGGATCATCGTTCAGATCCATTGTGCTGATCATAGCGGTATGTGGAATCTTTAAGACCGCAGCCTGCGCTTCCCAGAACTCCGGCTCGCTGTACACGGTATAAGGCCGGTCGGTGGCTTTGGAATAATAATAAGGTGCGATCTGTACATAATAAAACGGCAACCGGTCGTTGTTCCATTGCTTGCGCCAATAGTTGATGAGCGCTTCCATTTTATAACTATATTGTAATCGCTCATTTAAAAAACAGTTGGACTCCCCCTGGTACCATAAAAATCCCTTCAGGGCAAACGGTACCAGCGGCCGGATCATCGTAGCATAGAACTTGCCGGGATCACCGTCGATTTTATGTGTGCTGTCTTTTTGTTCCCGGAAAAAATCAAGCGCCGCAAAGGCCTCCCGGGGCATCCAGGGCTCAATGCGGCTGCCGGGTATAGCGGCGGAGATCACGCCTACCGGCACTTTCAGCCTCGCCTGTAATTCCTTGGCAAAAAAATAACCCACAGCAGAAAAACGGCGCAGGTCCGCTCCCTCCGCCACCGCCCACCCGGAGTGCGTGGAATCAGGTCCCATTTTTTTTCGCTCATCCAAAAAGATACGGATGTTTGTATTGTGCGCGGTTTCTACCTCATGAACCGGCCAATCCGCCCCGGGCGGCGGCTGCAGCTTGCCCAACTTCCGCATAGCAAATTCCATATTCGATTGACCGGAGCAAAGCCATACTTCCCCTACGAGTATATTATGCAGCCTTATATGTTCCTTCCCCGAAACGATTTCCAGCTCCGCAGGATCAAAAGAAGCTTTCAATGGCGCAAGCAGCACCTTCCATGCCCCATCCTGGTCTGCGACACCCCGTTTTATCTGCCCTTTGAACCGTACTTCTATTGCAGCCCCTGTCTTTGCCCGGCCCCACACAGGAACAGGCCCGCCCTGCTGCAATACCATATTGTTGCCCAGGATCTTTGGCAGGATCAGTTGCCCCCTTACACACAAAGAGCCGACAAACAGCATCGCTATCGTAAATAAATATTTCATCCGTTTATAACGTTCCAATTATTCTCCTAAGCTTTTTTGACCGCTTTACCAGTTTACCATCTGCCCACACAGAGAGCCCTTTTCCTTTATGGTATTTTTTTCCGGTCCTGTCCCAGATGACCGTGATGATCTTTCCGTGATATAAAACATTGTCCAAAGCAAACCAATCCCATGCACCCGCCGGCAGCAACGGATGGATCTCAACCTGATCATCCGCCCGGGGACGCAATCCTACAAGTCCGGTAATGACCAGGTCGTTAAAGGTGGAATGATTGTAATAGCGGCCGCGCTCATCGGCGGTCAGCCACCTGCCTGTTTTTTCATCCATGTATTCTCCTATATAAGGCCGGCCATTGGCATACTGCGACCGTGTATATTTTTTGAGCTGCGTAAAATAATCCTGTTTACTTATAAAATGTTGCCTGTAATTATTTAACACATTGGCCATTGCGGTCAACGTCTGCGAAGTGGCAAAGGGCCAGACGGCGCCATCCCATTCGCATTTGCAACAGCCATGTGTACGGAATTCGGGGTGACTGCGATCTGCTGTAGTAATGCCTGCGGGTGCATTAAAATGAGCCGGATCCATAAGCTTGCTCCACGCGCTGCTGTATTGCCCGTCGGGCATATTAAAATACCAGGGTATAAAGCCAATCTCTTCCATAACATTGGCCAACGTGTCCGCAGGTTGTTTCCGCACTTCAAAGAAATGGTCTTTAGCATTCCACAGATCCCGCTGCAGCATTTTTTTTAACGTGTCTGCCTTGGCCTGGTATAATTGCTGCAAAGCACCGTTACCGGTTAATGCAGCAATGCCGGATATGGCTTTTGCATTTCCATACATATACCCGTTAATGGATGGACGCGGGTTCTTTTCCCTGCGCCCGCCGCTGATGGTTTCCTCCATGGCATCCCGCACATCATATTGCCAGAACAGGCCGCCGGGGTATCTTTTTTCCGCCTCCCATGCCTGATAGTCGGCAAGCAGGTCGGGGAACAACTTCCTGATAAACGCCGTATCGCCGTTTACCAGGTAACGGTTATAAATGGCATCACTGTTCCAGCCGCTGTAAAACCGCAGTCGCTTTAATGGTTTGCCTTCGTTACCCCGGTACCAGGTCAGCAGATCATCATTCAGGTATTGCTGATCATGCAGCCAGCGGCTTTCATAAATATGATGTCCCAGGGCACTGCTGATAAGATTGTACTTATCTGCATACGACCGTTTTATCAGGAATTCTGTGAACGCAAAGCCATGCGGTGTGTGTTCAATATGCTTGCGCAATGTCCACCAGCGGAAATAGTATATTTCTTCAAAATTTTTGTCGGGGCAGTTAAACAGGGGAATATTCTTTTGCATCCAGTTCCAGGATCCCGTATTGGGTATCGCCTGTACAATGGTTTCCTGTTCCATGGTATTAAAATGATCTACATAATGCTTAAACGTGTCCGGTTGCAGGACCTGAGCCCGGGAGACGTATCCCGTAATCAACAAAAAGAAAATACCATTAAAAAGTTTTATACGCATATTCGGTTATTGCTGTGCTGCTTTAAAATATCCAACCTGATAAACGGCCTTTTTATCTTTTTCTCCCGCCCGGGGCAGATCATAGTCCTGGTCCGTAGGCGTGTCCGCATCCGGAAAACGGCGTACCGGTCCCGTTCTGAAGGTTACATGATGCACTTTATGAACCGGTGCAAAGAAAATATTGTTAACCGGCTTGCCACCATTGACCGACACGGTGTAAAACCGCTTTTCGGCATCCAGCATTATCACAAAACTGTATGTTTTGCCGGCTTCGTATTTTGCAAGCATACGGTCCCTGTAACCGGCTTTGGTAAGGATCGCGCCCGTGGAATCAAATGAGATCCGCACACAGGCCGTATTTTTTGCGTCCTGCAATTCAATATCCAGCCGCCCGTTTACTGTTTGCCCCGGCGTTACACTAAATTCCAGCTTCATTTTAGCAGACTCGGGCACCACCCGCTCCGCCTTTGCAAAATCAAAAGGGTCGTAATCCGTAAGGGACAATACTTTTTTGTTACGCAATTTCTCGATGGTAACCGGCGCCCACAGCGGGCTGTATATATTCCAGCTGTTCCATTCTTCTCCTGGTTTCAACACATCAAAATCATCCTCCACATCGGCCGTCACTGCACTTTTGACCGGAACAGGGATCTTCGCCACCCAGATGTCTTCCTTATTCATGCTATAGCTCACCCATACATTCCCGTCAGGACCCTTACCATTGACTTCCTGTATGCCTCTTACATATTGTGGTCCGTAGCTTTTGTATGCCCCGCCATACCGGAGCGATGTAATCTCACCATTCACCAGCAGCAGGTTTTTATAGTGCAGGCCGTCATCACTTACCGATAACGCCAAAGGCCAGCGAAACTCCGAAGGGTTATACACCGTGATGTATTTACCATCGGAGGTCCTTTGTCCCCATATTTTTGCATTGGCATTTACAAAGCCAGGCGCCCGGGTAGGCGTATATTCCCAGCTTTTGCCCTCATCGCTGCTGATGCTGGTCAGTGCATATTTCCATAAGCCGGCCACCTTCCCATCCGGCAGATGATAATAATTAAACGCTTTGTACTCTTTCCGCAGAGGTATCAGCGGGTCGTTACGGTCCGCCTCTTCTACCATTTGCTGCATCAGCAGCGGCGTAGCCAGGATCTCTTCGCAGGCGGCTACTAGTCCCTTATCTTTTGCGCTTTTATAAAACGGGTAGTTTGTATTCTTTTCGCTGAAGCGATGATTGTATCTTAAAAAATAGACCGGTCCAAAACTGCCATCCTGCTTTATTTCACGGATCACCCGCCCCACGCCGTTCCCGTCGTTGGGGTCATCTTTCGGCCCGAGGGCAATGCCGTAAAAGCCCAGTGCAAATAATCGTTTATCTTTCGAAACATAAAAGCCGATCCGCTGGTGCATCACCGCATAGCTGTTGTGCGCCGCTTCTGTACGGCCTTCCTTTACAAACCCATCCGGCAATCTGTATTCCGGAAAAAGCGTTACCGGGGCCGACCACTGATAACCATCTTTTGAGGTAACCAGGAAGGTAGCTCCCGGAGCCACATGTTCCCCCACCGGATCGCTTAAAAAATGAAGATAGAAGGTGTTGTTCCAGTTCACCAGCATGGGCTGGTGATTGTAGGTCCAGTTCATGCCGCCCGCCCATTCCGGATGCTCCCGGTTAGCGCGGAACACCTGTATATTGTGCACTCCCACTGCCGGGGTCAGTTGCCCGTTGTGATAATCCACATTGGATAAGGTTTCGCCCGTATAACGGATGGTATCCTGCTGTGCGTGCAGGATGCATCCGGTTAAACTTAAAAATGCTGTTATATAATATTTCAATTGCATATTGTTTCCCCTGGGTTTCAACCCTGGGCTATTTGTTTTCATTTTCTAAATTGTTTAACCAATCGCCGCACCACTTTTTTCTTCACCGGCACAATCGTACCATGTTTATGTCCTTCCGGAACCATGACCTGGCCGGTAATATCTTCAAAATGACGAAAGTCCTTTGTTGCTTTTACCTCGTAGATCTTTTTACGGTACGAATCATAATAGATCAGCCAGCGGTCTTTTATCTTAACCACCGAGGGGCCTTCGGTAAAGTGGTCGGAAAAGGGTTTTGACACATTTTCCCAGGGGCCAAGCGGGTCATTTGAAAACGCCACTTTCAGGTTCCGTTCCGGCCGCGTATTGTCTTTTAATACCAGTACATAACCGGCCCGCTCTTTTTTAACGATCACTGCATCGATCACGCTAAAACCGGGATCCAGGAACAACTTTGCCGGCGTGAAGGTTTTAAAATCCTTTGTGGTAGTGACATACATCCTGTGATTGTTGCTATCCTCTTCCATCCCCCGTTCAAAGCGCCCGGGAATGGTACTGGCCCAGATGATCTTGTAATCCTTTGCCGCACCGTCGTAAAATAATTCCGGCGCCCATACATTTACTGTTGTTGGCTCCTGCTCCATTACCGGTATGAACTGCTGCTTGCTCCAGTGCAGCAGATCTTTTGAGGAAGCATAACCAAAGCCCTTATCTCCCCGCCAGCTGCTGGTCCACACCAGGTGAAAACTACCGTCCGGCCCCTGCACCATCGATGGATCACGCATCACTTTTTGCTGTCCCACAGCTGGCTTTAGAAAAGTGGTATCAAGATCGGTCCAGTGATAGCCGTCATAGCTGTACAGCATCCGTAAACCGGCATCGGCAGGTTCATGAAAGGAGGTGAACAGGTAAGTCTTGCTGGAGCAGGAGCTGACTGCAATCGCGATAATCAGTATGATGATAATCCTTTTCAATATTTTTTACTTTATTATTCCCGTTCATGCTTCGACAAGCTGCCAATGACAAGAAACGCATATGTCACCCTGAGTTTTCAATTTGCGTTGCTAAATCAATGAAGCAATGACAAATCTGCTTTGGGTTATCCTGAACCTGTCATCCCGGACTTGTTCCGGGGTCTATTCTTGTTTCAGGATCTGCTTTAATCTTGTATGGATGCCGAATAGATGCTGAAACAAGTTCTGCAAGACATTGTTTGACATGACTAAAGTATGATTCATTGTCAATACATTAAGAAATCTGTCATTGGCAGCCTGACGAAGGGTGACGACTGCATGATTCCTACTTCTCCAAAACCAGCACCCGGTCCGCCCCATCCGCATCCGCTCCAGCTTCCGGCGGATCAAACCGTACCACACCCGCAGGCCGGGTCAGCTTTACAGGCGCATATTTCCCGTTTGCCGGAAAGAACCATTTTGCTTTCGCCGGTTTAAAACCCAGCCGCGACAGATCTACGTTAAAAGCGTCTCCTGTATAGGTATAAACCATTGCATATCCTTTTCCTTTTGTGGCCAGCAGGTAATGATACTGCTGCCCCCGGTTATCCGTCAGGATATCCTGGGCCGGAACACGGCTGTAATAATCATGGGACAACATCAGCGCTTTGATGAACTGCATCTGTTGTGCCCCGGGAGCATGTACCGCCTGCATCCATTCTTCCCTTACCCCATAGTTGGCGCCTGTAAATCCTTTTTTATTAAACTGCATCACCGCATTTTCGCCATAAGTAAAACCGGCACCACCTGCAAAAACGCTCCAATAGGCATAGCGCCGCAGGTCGGCAGCCTTCCACCTCGGTTGAAGGCTATCATGCAATCCATGGGGTATATTTTCATAAGAAGGTTCACCATCCAGCGTTGGCTTTACCGGTCTTAGCCGGTAATCCGCCCGGACGTATTTCCAGTTATCCTCTCCAAAATGATTTTTATCGCCGATGCTGGTGTCCTGGGCATAGGTGCGGTGGCCACTTTGAAACATATTGAAATCGAGCCATGCTGCCTGGTGAAACCATTCTGATGAAGAATAGCGTCCGCGTGGGTGAAAGCCCACTAAATGATGCGGATCGTATTTTTTGATGGTTCTGCCGATGGTATTCCACACTGCTGCACCATCGGTTCCCTTAATATCGCCGCCATTCAACCAGATAATATTGGACCGGTTCTGATAACGCCCTGCAAGAAATTTTGCGAAGGCGGAAGCCTGTGCAGGGGTAACTTTTCCTTCTTTTACATTACTGCCCCAGACCGGCACCAACGCCATATAGATGCCTCTTCTTTCCGCCTCACGGATCACAAAATCCACATGATCCCAGAAATCATAGGCCTGTGCATCGGAGGGATCGGCTCCCGTGGTTGTAATGGGTTTTGATATATCATTGTCTTTGATGGCCCAATCTCCGTAAACATTCCAGGCATTTGTTACATCATGCAGCACCATTACCTGCACCACATTAAAACCCTGCGCCTTGCGGGTTTCCAGATACTGTACCACTTCTTCCCGGCTTAACCGCACAAACAACAGCCAACCGGTATCGCCCAGCCAGAAGAAGGGTTTTCCATCCGCTGTCTGGAAAAAACGTTTGTTCGCTGAGATCTTAACCGGCTGCAGCTCCTGCGCCCGGGCACCGGTAACGAAACCCGACAGGCTCAAAAGAAAAATAAGGATGTACAATAGTCTGCTCATAACAACAAGGCATCTGATATATTAGCTGTTAAGCGCTGCAATCAAAAAGACAAGCATCCTGATGCTTAACAGTGACCTAATAAAGATAGACCGGAGAACGGATAAAAGCCATGAGCCGGTAAATATTTCCAGTAACTTAGAAAGATTCTCCATGCTGAAACAGCACAACGGGCGCAACCCGGGTTCCACGTGGTTTTAAGTGGTGCAAAGCATCATTACAGGTCCTGCGCGGTACCGGACCTTGTGCTGCCTGCATGCGTTACCTCCTGTACATCCAAACAGGGGTTACCCTGCCTTTTTTGACAGGGGCACAGAAATTCCATATACTGTGCGCATATGATCACCGCGACATTTTCTCAGAAAACGGGCCGTTCATAATAACAGGGCGACGTCTTTATGCCCGGGAGTGCCTGCTGTTTTTAACCGGCGCTATTCCTATGGGATGTGGATCTTATAATCCCGGGGCGGCACTGCGCCCAGCAGGTGTTCTACGAAATAGTCCCATCTCCGCCGTGTCATATAATAAGCATCTGCTCCATAACCATGCCGTGCATTGGGTATCACCAGCAGGTCGAACGATTTATTCGCCTTAATGAGCGCATCCACCACCAGGTAGGTATTATACGGTGGGACATTATCATCCATTCCCCCGGTCACCAGCAATAATTTACCCTGCAGGTTTTTGGCATACAGCTGATTGGCCTGTTTTTCATAATTATCTCCTTCCAGTAAGCCAATGTAGCGTTCTCCCCAGTCGTCCTCGTAGTTCCGGTTATCATGATTGCCCGATTCGGCAATGCCCACTTTAAAGAATTCCGGATATTTAAACAGGGCAGAAGCCGTTGCAAAACCGCCGCCGGAATGCCCCCAGATGCCTACGCGGTCCAGGTCCATAAAGCTGTTTTTTGCTGCCAGCTGCCGCAGGCCTGCGATCTGATCGGGTAAGGTATTTTCCCCCATATGACCGTAGCAGGCATCATGAAACGCTTTAGAGCGATTGGGATTACAACTGCCTTCCAGCCGCACCACGATAAACCCCAACGATGCCAGCGCCTGAAAATCGCCGGGTGCTGCGCTAAATGACCAGCTGCCAACGCTGCCCCCCTGTGGTCCGGGATATATGTATAAGATAACGGGGTATTTCTTCTGGGGGTCAAGATCTCCGGGTTTATACATCAGGCCGTAAAGATCAAATTGCTGATTGGCCGATTTTACGGTAAACACCTCCGGGGCCAGCCAACCTGCCTGTTTCAGCTTTGCAAGATCAATGGCGCCCAGGTCACGAATGGTCTTCCCGGAGCGGTCTTTCAGTTTTACGACCGGCGGAATAACAGGCGTAGAATACCGGTCGGTGAAGTAGCGTTTGTCCGGAGAAAACGTCAGTGAATGGTTACCCGGTTCGGGCGTTAGCGCCGTAAGCTCCTTTCCGGCAAAATCGGTCTTGTAGTAATGGCTGAAATAAGGATTTTCACCGGGTTCCTTTCCCTTTGCCTCAAAAAGAAGCTGTCTTTTCTTTGTGTCGACCTCCAGCATTTTGGTCACTACAAAATCACCCTTCGTGATCTGCTGTTTTACGGCACCGGTCTTCAGGTCATACAGGTACAGATGTCCCCACCCGCTCCGTTCAGAGTACCAGATCGCTTCATTGGTCTCCGGCATGAATTTCCAGTTGGCCATGCCCTGACCGGATTCATATTGCGTGGGCACTTTTTCTTCAAACACCGTACGTATTTCCCCCGAGGCGATATCGGCAATACGGAACTGCGCCACTTTATGATCGCGGCTTACCGATACAAAAGCAAGCTGTTTTCCATCGGCGCTCCATTCATTATCGCCAAAACTGCCATCGCAGGCAATGTCGTCACAAAGTGTTCCCCTGCGGTCATCCGGCGGCATCTTAAACCGGGTGATCGCGGCCCTTTCCACATCGATCACCAGCCGGTGTATCTTTATGATCGCACTGTCGCCCGGCAGCGGGTATTTCCATTGTTCCAGTTCCGGCGCTCCTACTTTTGTGCGCACGAGGTACATATCCTTTACATGGCGCTGGTCCTGCTGAAAAGTAGCGATCTTCTTGCTGTCCGGCGACCATAAAACGATCGGCCGGTCTGAATGCGTCCATCCCGCATTATCCGTGGCATAACCAAAATCCTTTACCCCATCCGTGGTCAGCGGTTTTTCTGTTCCGGTGGCAATGTCTTTTACCCAGAGGTTCCAGTCTTTGATAAAGACCGCCTTTTTTCCATCGGGTGAAGGTACACCGGAGACCTTGTTTGCGGAGCGCGTGGCCGCTACCGGAGACCGGTCCATAACCACGGGTTTGCCTTTCTTTGAAGCCGGATCGATAACAATGTACTGTCCGGTAGCCGGTAACCGGTACCACAGTTTACCATCCGGCAGCCACTGCGGATGAATGGATTGGCCGTTGTATTCCCTGGCGGCCTTTCCCCCGCTCATCGTACTTACCGCCCGGTCATAATCTGCGGGGGTGAACACTTTCTTTTCCTGCGCAACCAACCCGGCTCCCGTAAGGAAGAGCCCTGCCAGTAATATATATTTCTTCATAAACAATACAATTAAACCTGCTCCAAAAATTTCCGGCCAAATTAGCTTAAATTTTCGGAAATTTGTATCTGCGGGTTATCAGGTCCCGGCTGCCAGGCATTGTTGCCGGTTATGAAGCGTAGCCACCTGTTGTTTTTTGCAAAACCAATACGCGTGCTGTTAAAAGAAGTAAATGAATGGTTTCAGGTACATAAAATTGTTGTTCATTCTTTGGATCGCCGGGTCAGTCGCCGGCTGTCAGAAGAACGGAGATTCTACGCCTGACAAATATACCCAGACCACCATTTTTGAAAACCCCTTACCGGAACCGGTCACCATACAGTATCTGAATGTCCGTATCCGACCTGGTGGAGATACCACGATTCTTCTTTTGGGTGAAAAAATTATTGTGGATGCCAATTCCAGTACCCAGATCGTGGAGACCATCTGCCTGAAAGACTGCGCCCCCCATCTGATACAACCACCTCCCAATATGGCGCGGATCACCATCGGAGAAAAACAAAAAACAGATGTCAATTGCCACCTTGTGCCTTCCGCAACAGCAGAGCCCGATTGCGGGAAAGATATTGCCAATATCTTTAATGAAACCCGGTGGTCGGTAACTAAAAAAAATTCAGGAGATGTTCTGAAGACCATTACCTTAAACCAACTGGACTACAGCAAGGCTCAGTAATTGCTGCATGGGTCCTTAAAGCGTTTTTAACAAAAAATTGGATGCACCATCAATGCCGCAACGAAAAGCCTGCTTAATTTTAATACCCATGCCAAGGGGAATGCTTATACTATTTCTGGGCACGCTGTTGCTGCCGGCGGCAGGGTTTGGCCAGACCTACCTGAAAGGGAATATTTTTGTGTACACCAATGACTCGCCGGTTCCGGGTGCATCCGTTACCAATATCACCAGTGGTAAAACAGCCATTTCTACTCCGGCAGGCACCTATATCATCGAAGCAAAGAATAAAGATATTGTTGTATTTTCCTTTACCGGCCTTACCAGCGATACGGTAAAAGTAGAAGAGCAGCTGTTAAAGACCGGTTACGACGTTGGGCTGAAAGAAGACCCGCACACCCTTAAAAACGTAACCGTGATCAGCAATTATCAGCTGGATTCCCTGAGAAGAAGAGAGGAATATGGCCGGTATTTTGAGAAGGGACCAGGCATTACCGGTGGCAACCGCCCTTCCGATGGGTTTGGGATCTCTGTAAGCCCGATCTCCCATTTTTCAAGAAAAGCAAGGGAGCAACGGAAATTCCGGAAGCAGCTTATTAAGAATGAAGAAGAAGCCTATATCGACTATGTTTTTTCTCCCGCCTGGGTAAGCAAGCTCACCGGTCTAAAAAACGATTCATTACACCAGTTCATGTACCGGTACCGCCCGTCCTATAAGCTGGCCCGTACCCTGGATCATGCGGATATAATCGTATATATCAATGACCGGTATAAGGAGTTTATACGTCCCAAACAATAGCCCTGCGGGAATTTGGGATATCCGGGGACAAGAAATGCCGTTACGGCTCCGTTCCATTCATCTCCCCGGCGATAGCGATCGCTTTATTGTCCTTCTATATTCATAGCTTGCGCAGGTCCCATAATGGACCGGTATCCATTTTATTAAAATGTGTATCTTTTTAAATGGTTTGGAAAACATAAACCATGATCTGCGCCACGGGGTTGTATCTCCGCCTGCCCGCCTGGATGACCCCGGTCGGACCCGAATGCCTTAGCAAGTGCGGGTAATTTCAATTATTTTAGCACAAGAGGCATGGCCTCGAAAGATCCGGCAAGAACAGGTCTCAACCCGTTTATAAGTCCAAAAGCACAACAGAGCGCCTTGGGCCCGGGACATGATGATCCATCCCCAAGGGCACTTATGAAATTACGCCCTCGTTAAAACAACGCGCAGGATGACGCTTATAAGAAGAATCAAAATGCTGTTTTTAAAAAGCTTCTAAGGTTTAACTGACTACCAAAAGATTGTGAATCAATCGCCCAACTGCCCGTCTGGTCGGGAGTTCAGAATGACAGCACGGTTTAAAACGACTTTTGATTCAAACCACGCGCATAATTTGTAAAGCGCATTTTGATACCGGTTCATTATTATTGAACAATCCGGACCTCCCCCTTCAAACCGGCCGGCAGCAGTGGTTTCCCCTGCAGGCGAATGGGCGCCGTGGTCCAGGTGACCCGTTTTGCTTCCGGCAGCTGCTGATCGCCCGCCAGCCGGTTTGCCCAGGTATTGGTAACTGCTATTTCCAGGGTATTGGTCCCTTTTTTAACTGCTTTTGAAATATCCACCCTGTACGGGTAGGTCCAGACGGTACCGCAATCAATACCGTTTACGTTTACTGAAGCCAGGTTGTACAGACTGTCCAGCTCCAGCCAGACGGGCCGACCAGTGGATGGCCGGTTCCATTTAAATTGATTCCTGTAGAGAGCCGTGCCGGAATAATATTTAATCGCCGGCTCATCAAATGCATTCCAGAGTTTCAGCGTCTTCATCGCCACAACGGACCGCGGGCCACCAAACGCGGGATCAAACTGCACCTGCCAATTACCGGAAACAACCGCCCCGGTTTCTCTTGTCCGCGACGGTTGTTTTGCGGCGGATTGTTGCCGCCCCGCTTTTTTAAAATGGATGAACACGGATGCGTTGGGTTCCAAATCAATATCCACCACCGTGCGTGCTCCTTCCCTGCGCCAGCTCGCTGTGCCCGTTACACTGCCTGTTACAGCGTCTAATAACTGCGGCATGCCCTCTTTTACCCGGAACGCTATTTCCAACGTGCGTTTTCGTTCAACGGGATTGGAAATAAAATAAAGATCCCCGTCCAGAAGACGGCGATGTGCCCATGCAATGGTATCGCTGCCTTTCAATACTTCCACATCCTTCTCCAGACCGATCCTCCGGAGATCCTGTTCCCGGTAGGGTGCAGCAATCAGGTTCCTGCTTGCATACAGCTCTTTTAATATCGCCTGTAATCCGGTTTCGCTCTCTTTAAAATCAATGGTGGCATCAAACCCTCTGTCCATAATGACCGTAGCTCCATCCTGCACCAGCTGTTGTATCTTTTTTGCCACCGCTACCGACAGCAGGTGGCTGTTCGGGTTCAGGGCCTGTTTGCCCGGAATTACCAGCACCGCATAGGAAGCACCGCCCGGTGTAACTACCCTGCCCTTCTCCACATACATTTTCAATAATACATCCGGGTTAAAACAATCATATTTATATCCATGCAGGGCATTGATGTAGTCACCGGGATCTGCAATATTGGCGGCATGCAGTACACCGGAGGGCTGCCGGGTCATAGGTTGCCCGGCATTCTCCATCCTTATTTTTTCACGGGCCACCGCTACGGCTCCAAAGAGGCCGGGAAGCGTTTGTACCAGCCGCTCCGGCAGCACAGAGCGCCGGGGCAGCTCTTCCCCCGTAAACACGGCAATATCCGCAACGGGTTTCCCCAACTGCAATAACGCAGAAGTCCTTGCCAGGTAATCGATCCAGGCTTTACCGGGCTTCATCCAGGTCTGGTCCCGCTGAAAATACAGGCCGATCCCATCAAGGGTCACCCCCGGCTTTTTGTTGACGAAGGGGTTGTGGGCAAACACATGCAACACCATTTTATTGATGCCCATTGCAAAATTGCGGTCACCCAGCACTTTAAGGTTACCGGGATGTTCGCCCCAGTCCATTCGTAAGGTCGTAAATGCCTCTGCCTGTATAATATTCTTGCCATAGATATGTGCACCGCTGATCGCATCCAGCATATCATTGGGCTTGTCGTGCGTAGGGCTATTGAGCCAGAACTCGCCCATGGGAATATCTGTCGACTGGTAGTGCAGCAGCCCGTCACTCACCATGGTGGGCGCCACACTTTCTGCACTGAAGCGGGTTCCTTTTTGATGTGCCAGCTCCTGCAAAGTAGTATAAAAAACATCCCGGATCAGCTCCGCAATGGTGGTACGCACATCATGCAGGATCCTTTCTGAAGCGGCTGCAGTTTCCAGCGGCACACCGGTCATCACCAGCAGATACGGCTGCAGATCGTATCCGCGCCGCCGCCGGAATTCAGAAAGAAAGTTATGGCCCCAGTTCTGACTGCCGCATTCCCAGCTGTCCACATGAAAAACTTTCAGCACTTCTTTTGCAATACCCGGATCTGTTTTTTCAAAAGCTTTTGCAAACCAGCTATCAAACTGCAGCCTTATCGCCTCCGGGTCAAACTTATCACATTCCAGTCCTTTTCCTGCACCGCCGGTGGCGTTTACATGCCCGGTGCTGGTATGCCCGATGCGTACAATGACCCAATTGCCCGACGGAGGCGCCCAGTTCAGCGTTCCGTCGCTATTCATTTTTCCGGTCAGATCAATAACATCTTTTAATGATACCGCATCCCGGTCCGGAACCTGCAGGCTGTCTGTGTTTGCAGCAACCCGCCATATACTGCCGTTCTTCGCTTCATACTGGTTGATCACCGGCTCATCGTTCAGATAGATCCCCATCACCTTCAGCGAAGGTTTCCATTTTGCCGCATCCAGGTCCTCCGCCCCCGGCTCAGCACCTGTTTGATCATAAACAAAGCGAAAAAATTTTGCTGTCGCAGCGGGTATGGAAAACGTGTAATCTTCGTCCGTATCCTGCCAGCCATGGCGGGGCGGCTCCAGCCGGGCGATCCTTTTAAAATGCAGGCCGTCATCACTGCTTTCCAGGATCAGCCGTAAGGCCTGATAGTTATTGCCCCCAATATGAATACGCACCGATCTTATGGTAAAAGGCCCGGGATATTCGTACCGGATCCATGCAGCACTATCTGTTTTAAAGCTCTGTTTATTCCCGGTATCCGGCAGGGCAAGGAAATCCGCCGCAACACCGGTGCTCGTTCTGACCAGCGGCCTGGCCTTTTGATCTGCAAATGCCACCCGGCTTTTAGCCGGGTAGGCAAAAACGGCCACATCGCGGTAATAGTCTTCATTCGATGCCGGCTGATCCAGCGTAACAGGCATTTTTGATCCGGTTTTTATATAGGTCTTGCTCCAGGTAAGCTTTTGCATAGACTGTTCGGGAGTGATCCAGGGACCACCACCCAGCGCAAAGCCATCACTGAAATGCATGGCCAGCTTTAAGTTCAGCCGCTTTGCCTCCTTCATCGCATGATTGACCATGCCCCACCATTTCGGAGTGAGCTGCCGCACCGGATGTGCATAGGGCAGCTTTACGGAGGTATCACCGATCGGCATCAGGTAGGCGCCACCGATCCCGGCATTTTTCATCGATTCCAGGTCGGCAGTGATGCCCTCTTTGGAGACCGCCGCATGCATCCAGTACCAGAACACCCAGGGACGGGCATCTTGCGGAGGGTGGGCCAGCACCGCTTCCAGAGAGGGCACCACACTGCGCTGCCCTTTACCCTCCGGCAACAAAAAAAGTAAAGCACCTATAACGATCAATGATCTTAAACCCAACATATCTGATATTTTTTATTAAGACATTCAGCTTCGTCTGTTAACTAAATTGCCATGAATGTCCATGCCCCAGATCCAGCCTAAATCCATTATCCAATTTTAAAACGCCCCCTCCTTTAAGCTGACCTCCGGTTCCTTTAATCCCTTTTCCGGTGCTGTCACGGGTCTTCTTCTCCAATAATTAGCCAGGATGCTGCCGCTGATATTCATCCACGGGCTAAAAACAGCCGCCGCCAGACCAACCGTACCCAGCTTTCCCATACTTCCTGCCAGGCCGCTGGCCATGCCGCCATTCTGCAAACCTACTTCAAAAGCAATTGTGCGACTTGAATGCTTATCCATCCCGAATAAGCGGCTTAGCCAGTATCCGAAAAAATATCCTGCGGCATTATGAATGACCGAGGCAATGAACAAAAGTGCCCCTACCTGCATCAGATGATCCCTCCCCGCAGCCGTGGTAACGGTTGTAAAATAAACAATGCCAAACATGGAGATATACGGCATTCCTTTATCTATCGCCGGGTACCGGTGCTGCAACCAATGGTACACCACACCTGCTACCACAGCACCCGCAAGGAATCCTGAAAGCTCCAGCGACTGCAATACCGTATGAACTCCGATCCTGGCTTGCATCCAATCATATCCTCCCAGCAATAGTCCGATAGCATAGAGCGCGCAAACCACCGCCACACCATACAGCTTTCTTTTTTTAGCCGGAGCGGTATGCTTTAAATAATCATGCAACAGGGCTGCGCCAATGGGCACGATCACGATCTTGATGATCTCAATCATCATGTCTGCAAACTTTACATCAATCAACGTACCCGCAAAGGTCTTCATCAGCAACGGCGTAAGAAAGGGCGCCGCCAGCGTAGCCATTGCTGTTACGATCACAGACAATACGAGATTGGCACGTGCCAGGTAAACCATTACATTGGAAGCCAGCCCGCTGCTGCAGCTGCCAATTAATATGATCCCCGCAGCAATTTCTGCATCAAAATGAAACAGCCTTGTCAATAAATACCCCATTAGCGGCATTATGGAAAAATGACAGAACAATCCAACCAGAACGCCTTTGCCTGTTGTTGCCAGCCCTTTGAAATCCTTCAGGCTCATATGTGTGCCCATACCAAACATCACCAGCTGAACGATCACCAGTATCAGTGTTTTATCGCGAAGATCTATGGATCCCCAGCTGGTAAATGCCTCCGGGTAGATCATACCGGCGACCACCGCTGCAATGATCCATGCTGTATATTGATACCCTTTCATGGAAGGCAGGGCGCCCAATCCCAACGCCAGCAGGATCGTGGCGATCAGCACAAAGGCCTGGGCAACCGCTGCAATATGCAGTGTCAAACCTGCCAGGGATACAACTGCTGCAATACCACTGCCTATTAAACTAATCCTGTATAATTTTTGCATATGACGGCGCATTTTTTATTTTATCACCCGAACGGTTCGGTTCTGCTAAGCAAGCAATGCTGCGAGGTATTCCATCGCGATCGGCGGACTCGCCAATATGGGCACTTTCTTATCTTCTTCCGCCAGCGTATCTACCACCCGCGCCATTGAAGCCTGGGCCAGCAGGATCACTTCCACTTCATCAGACAGTTGTTTCAGTGCTGCGCCCACTTTTTGATCATGTGTAGCTGCATCCCCGCTCATGAGCGCATCAAACGCCCCCTCGCAAAGTACCGGTACCAGCCCGATCTCCTTTCCGGCCAGCGCCGCGCGGCGCCTTACCAGATCACTGGTAGGCTCCAGCGTGGTTGCCAGGGTGGCGATCACCCCTATCTTACGTCCGGCGGCAATGGCCTTATCCGCCATCGGCTGGTCTACCCGCAAAACCGGAACCGTACTTAATGTAGCCGCTGTTTCTACAGCCGGACCAATGGATGAGCAGGTAAACAGGATATAATCGGCACCCGCATCCTGCGCCGAACCCGCATAGTCTACCACCCGCTTTCCCGTTTGCGGTGTCAGCGCTCCACAGGCGATCGTATTTTTGATCAGGCTGTCATCGACGATATTAAATACATTCACATCCGGGATATATTGCTTACATAGCTCCGCAAATACCGGCACCAGCGTTGCTGACGTATGTACCAGGCCCAATGTTTTTTTTGCCATATTGTTTTTTTTATTCGTTATTATTTCTTTTATAATGCGTTTCCCGGTGTCCCCGGGGCACCTTCCGTTTTTTCCAGCTCCCCGTTTAAGAGAACGCCAAAATAATCCGCAGCGCCTACCTGCCCTCCCTTAAAATTCACTTCCAGCCCATTTATGGCGGAATGCAACGACCGTGCCCTGCACAGGGGCGCCCCGCTTACAAGGGGAGCGATCATCTCTACTGCTTCGATCTCCATTGCCCGGGCCGCATAACTGCTGGTATCCCCTCCGGCAATGACCACCCGCTTAACACGGTGTGTCACCACTGCTTTTTTTGCCAGCCCGCCCAGTGTGGTGCCCAACTTCCGGGAAGAAAGCGTTCCTCCTTCCTTCGTGCCCGTATGTATGACGACACTGTTTCCGTTTGCCAACAGCCGATCCAGCTTCTCATCCAAAACCGTGTCTGGCTCATCGTTGCAGGCTTTTGTTGCATCCAGCACCAGCTCTTCAAACCCATTTGCTTTTGCCCAGCCGATCTGGCCTGCCGTTACAGGTGAACAGCTGCCGGAAATCACCAATAACGGCGCTGCTTTGCCCGGATGATCCCAGGTGGTAACCGGCTGCAATACACCTTTTTGATTCCAGTAGCGGCCCAATGCCATTTCGATTGCCGAGGTGCCTACTGAAAAAATCGCTCCCCCGGGATTTACGCAATGCCCATCCAGCCATTCTCCGATCGTTACCAGTTGTGCTTCATATAAGGCATCAATCAGCACCGCCTGTTCATCCCCGAGCGCCGCATTCCATAATGCCGGCGGCCGGCATAGCTGCATGATATCGATCAGACCGATCCTTTTTTCAGTTTGCCGTTGCAGATGAATACGCAGATCGCTTTCATCCGCAGGCGTAACCGGGTGTTTGCTCATTGAAGGGTGGCGGTCCAGCCGGTAGATCGCGCCTTCACTGCCAATACCCATCCGGGCAAACAGGTTCCCAAATACACAGTAACGCCCCAGGGAGGGTGTTCCGCCTAAAACGGGCACCAGAGGATTCCCAAATACACGCTGCCCCGTATCTATGGCGCGGCCGATACTGCCCGTTGCCGCCGACGAATCAAACGTAGAGCATACTTTATAATGAATGTGCTTTGCGCCGCAATCTTTCATTTTATGAAACGCCGTTTCCAGTGTTGTTTCCAGCTCATCGGCAGGCAAGGAACGGGTTTTGCCTGCTACTCCAATGACATCCAAATCATCAAACGCCTCCAGTTGTTTTACATCCGGTGGCTCTATAAATAATACCGCCCTTGCCCCGGCCCTGCAGATAAATTCAAGTGCATCCGTTGAGCCGGTAAAATCATCGCCATAAAAAGCAAGTAAAAGTTCCTTATTCTGCCGCATGCTTTATCGATTTCCAAATTTCTCCACACTTTTTCCAAACTCTTGATACTGCCGCGCCGCCTCTTCCAGGCTGTATCCTGCTACCGCAGCCTGCCAGGCCTGCTGCAGCGCCACCACTCCGGCAGCGGGCCCCATCGGATGCGCCATGATCCCTCCACCGGCCATGTACAGGCAATCCACCGTGTGCGTCCGGTTCCAGGTTTCAAATGCCTGGCCACCCCATTGCCCCGATGAAATGACCGGCAGCGGCTTCCGGTGGTCAAACAGGTCTTCCAGGCAGGCCTCTATCGAACTGACCACACTGTCATCCGTTTCCCAGAATTTATTCCGGATTCCGTTCACATGCAGCTGATCCACACCCGCCAGCCGCCATAGTTTCTGGTAAGCCCTGAAATCGATTCCCAGCAAGGGATGCCGTGTAAGCATACCCCAACCATTACGATGACCATGTATGGCGAGCTGCCCCTGATCCGCGATCTTTTTTGCAGCCGCCAACCCGACGCTGTTGATGCTGATCATGGCACAGGTACCACCCCATCTCAAAATCGTTTCATACCGTTGCAGCATCTGGTCCATTTCTCCGCTGATGTTAAACGCATACATCACTTTCTTTCCGGTCTTATCCGCATACGCGCTCAATACACGCATTACGGCCTCAACGCGATCTTCAAAAGCGGAGTTTGCCGACGAGGATAACAGCTCATCATCTTTTATAAAGTCGATCCCCGCGGTTGCCAGGGTCTTCACCAATGCTGCCGTTTCTTCCACAGTAAGCCCTATGGAGGGTTTGATAATGGTACCGATCAACGGACGGCCTTCCACACCGGTCAGTTTCCGGCTGCCGCTGATGCCAAACTGCGGGCCTTTAAAATACGTTCCATATATTTCCGGCAGTTCAATATCCATCAGCTTCAACCCGGTGAACTGTGTTATCTCATAGAGATTGCCTTGCAGGGTGGAAATGAGCACCGGCAGGTTGTATCCAAAATTCTCCATACTCCAGGATACGCGTACCATTGCCCGGTGATACTTCCCCTCCCTGCTGACAGCTCCCGGCATAGCCGGTTGACCCACGGTCTCCAGGAACTTCACTGTTTCCACACGCGCAGCAAAGCGCTGTTTCAGGGCCTCGGTTTCCCCGGGCACTGCTACAAAGGTTCCGGAAGACTGCTCCCCTGCCAGCACCGCAGCCGCTTGCTCCGGCTCATACGGCGTTTCGATGTAATATGTTGCAATCACCCGCTCCATCTTGCTTTATTTAAAACTTGTTAACTGATTCGGGATACCTGATCTTTGATACTTGATGCTTGATATGGTCATAGCATCGGCATCCGGGATCTGCCCATTCACCATTCACTACTCCACCATTTAGTTCCGCATCAACGGCAGCCACACCGCCATATCACTTTGTCCCCGGTTGGCCCAGGCATAATAGGGGATCAGTTTTACCGTTACCGGCCGCAGTTCCTTTTTCACTTCCTGGTAAAGTGTATGATCCCAGCTTTCACCGGTAACTGCCTTTGCGGTTCCTGTTAACGCCATAAATGTTGCGTGATCTAAATTAACCGGAACCGGGTTCCATTTTATATCCGAGGGGATCACTACGTTTGTGATTTTACCTTTTTTATAATCCGGAGACTCCAGGCAATACACCACCGGTCCTCTTTTGACCGCTACCTGGTTGCGGGTCTCTTCTACCAGGGGATTGCTTTCCATCAGCTGAACCGGCATTTCCAGGATCAGCTCTATTTTATCACCCGGCTTCCAGTTTCCGTCCAGACGTACATACCGGCCGCCTTCAGCATTTCTTGCGGTTCCCTTGTATTTCAGCGTAGCATTTTTGCACCATCCGGGAATGCGCAAATGAATGGGCATCGCTGCCGGCGCCTGTTGAATGGTGATCACTACGTTTCCCTGCCAGGGATAATTGCTTTGCTGCGTCAATTGTATGGAATGACCATCCAGCCATTTTGTTTTCAGCCGGTTGCTGCTGTAGGTATTGATGTACAAGCCGGTCTTACCCACACTATACATATAATCCCCCACTTCCGCAATCGTGCGTACCAGGTTAGGAGGACAACAATTGGACAAACTGATATAGGGTTTCCTTCCTCCGCTCCATCGCAGCTGGTAAGGATAATCTTTTGCTGCAGCCAGGGGGTTGGTATAAAAATAATCCTTTCCATCCAGGCTCACTCCACTTAGTACACTGTTGTATAAAGCCAGTTCCACAATATTCATATACCGCTCATCGCCGGTCAATAAAAACATGCGCCAGTTCCAGAGCACATTCCCGATATTGGCGCAGGTTTCGTTATGGGCACTGAAGTTGGGCAGCTGGTAATCTCTTCCATAAGACTGATGCACCTTCTGTACCGTGTCCGGTTTATAGGAAGTACCGTCTACCGACACTCCATCATACAAAGCGCCGCAACCGCCGGTTATATACATTTTTGTAGTGATGACATTGTTCCACAACTGATCCAATGTATGCTTCAACGTCTTATCGCCATTCTCTGCATACAGGTCAGCGACGCCCGCCATAAGATAATTAGCCCTCACGGCATGGCCAACAATCTTTTTCATTTCCCGGAAGGGGGCCCGGTCGCTGTTATCATCGGTGCCTTCAACTGTGCCACGGAGATCAATCAATTTCACCAGCAGGTCAAGGTATTTTTTCTGATGCGTGGTGCGGTACAACTCCGCCAGTCCCATGTAATGCGACGGACAGATCGCATTGCGTGCCTGCTCCGGTGTGGCGGTGTTATAGAACCCGATGAGGAAGTCAGCAGCCTTCGTTGCAATACGCAGCAGGTCGGTTTTACCTGTGGCCCGGTAATGCACACAGGCTGCGGTCATCAGGTGCCCGAAGTTATAAGCTTCAAAGCTGAGCTTGTCATCAAACATCTTCTGCGCACCGGTCCGTTGCTGTTCAATAATATTCTTTGTGTAGAGATACCCATCTGCCCGCTGCGCCCTGCCGATCACAGCAATCGCCTCTTCCAGCCACCGGTTCAGCTCCGGATCTTTTGTAACCGCATACATCGCAGCCAATGCCTCCAGCGTTTTATAAAAATCGCCGTCGTGAAAAGAAGGTCCCCGGAATCTCCCCGTATCCAGTCCGGCCGCTCTCCTGAAATTCTGGAATGCATAACAGATCGTATCGCTGGTATAGGTCTTCCAGAGCGTGGGTACCATTTCATCCCGGCAAACAGCAAAACGTTCGGCCCAGAAGCCGCCGGTAAATTGTACATCACCCAGGCCCACTGTCGACAGCGTTGCATAGGGGCTTTTATCCGTGTTTACCAGGCCCTGCTGGCCGTAGGTGGCGGCGCTGCCTGAAATAAAGCCCGCGATCAAAAAATACTTCTTCATCTTACGTTCATTTTAAATGGCTCGCGAAAACACGCACCATGGTGGCGGGCCCCGTCCCTCATCCGCAACCGGGAAAGGATGCTCCCGCCGGGCGGCCCTTCAATAGGCATGACAACTCTTTTTTTCCTTTTAACGGTTTCATTCAATTGGACGGCTCACTGCCATTATCTTACAAATCCTTATCTAAATCGCTTTATATAAAACCCTGTATTCCTTGTGCTTCTCTATTCTTAATTCATACCTGCTATTTCCTTTGCTCACTACTTCCCCTTCTTTACACACCGGCTTTTTCCTGCTGCTAAGGATCAGCTTTCCGGTCCCTACCGGTGATTGGATCTTTATTTCCTGATCACTGCAATACAATTCAATGGTGCCGGCGGGGGTAGGCACTTTGCCTTTCATCCATTTTAAACCGCCCAATGCCGGTTTTATCTCATATTGTTCAAAGCCGGGGGCAGTAGGGCTTACTCCCAGGTAATACTTACCCAGCAAGTATAGCGGGCTGGCACCCCAGGCATGGCAAAGGCTTTTACCGTATTTCCTGCCGTACATGGCGTAGTGCTCCGCTCCTTTTTTGGAGGGATCATATTCCTCCCAGAAAGAGGTGGCACCCAGCTTCAGCATGCCGCCCCAGTAATTCTTCATTTCCTGCAGCACATAGTTTTGTTCGCCCAGCGCACAAAGCGCTTCCAGCTCATAAAAGCGCATATATGGCGTGGTGATGGCCGGAACATTTTTATTCAGCAACACGGAGGTCTTCACATCCTGTTGCTGCTGTTTGTTAAAATAGCCAAAGAAGATCGCGAACATATTGGCATAACGGGTCACATTCTCCGTAGGCTGACCATTTACCCTGCTGTGCACCAGTGCCTTTGCTTTGTCGCTCCAGTAAATGGAAAATAATTTCTGTTTCAGCTTCGCTGCCGCGGTTTTGTATTGCGCAGCATCATCCCCGCGCCCCGCCAATTCCGCGCAGAGCGCCATCGTTTCCAGGCTCCGCGCAAAAAGCAATTGCTCAAAGCTCACCTCCCCTTTTTTACTAAGGCCCGTTGCCCAGTCGATAAAGATCCAGTCGCCCGGCAGCCCTTCCAGCAAGCCGTTCTTATTGCGCCGGTTCCAGACAAAGTCCATCAACGATTTCATGCGTCCGTAGTTCTGCACCAGAAAATCTTTATCACCGCTATAGAGATAATAATCATAAACGCCCATAAACCAATAGAAGGTATAATCCATAATGGTATTGATATGGCTGTTCACGGGGTCTTTTCCGCGCAATGCATAAATGGTACGCTTTACCGTTTCGTTATCGTTCATCAGGTAATAATTCATCAGATAGCTTTGATAGGCATCCCCGCTCCAGATCCAGCGGTCGCGCTTGATCCCGTCGATAAAGAATTCCCGCGTACTGAGATGCAAGGTATATTTGGCCACATCATAAATCCGGTTTATTTCCGCATCACTGCAACGGAAGCCGCCTTTGTCTTCCAGCGGCGCATATTCATACAAGAGAGAAGCATGATCCAGTTGCACATTGCCATCCGTTACAATGTTCACATACCGAAGCGCTTTTGAATGGGGGCTGACGGTATCGGCAGCATTTAACTGATCGATGGTTATGCGATCAAAGGTTTCCGAAGCGGCAGTATCCAGCGCCTCTTCCCGGCTTTCGCCATAATAAAGCGATATCGTTCCTTTTCCCTTTATACCCTGCAGCTTTACAAAACCAAAGGTCTCTTTCCCAAAATCGACCAGTAGACCTCCGTTCATTTTTTCTGCTGACTTCGCCTCCACCGGTGTTACCGGAAGCTTATAAGCGGAAGGGGTCGCAGCCGCACTATTAAAATTCCAGCTGCCGGCATGTTTAAATACCGTGGCCGACAGATCCGATGCCTTACCCGTTTCATCGATCCATTCCTTATCCTCAAAGGTTACCTGCCAGCTGCTATCGGATATGATTGTCCGGCCTTTTACAAAAACGGCGGGTGGCGCGGCCTGGTTGAATACTTTGATATTGATCTTGTGCTTACCCGCCGGTACTTCAATAGCCTGCGGGGTTCCCGGGAACGCTTTGCCATCCAGCTTGATATTGTATCGCCCTTCTGCATGGACCATTACCGTTTCCGGTTGCGCCAGGTTAAATTCTTTGTGAAAATCCACCAGGGGATAATGACTGTCTGCCCTCCAGAACACCGGGTAAAAAGTGCCTCTTTCCGTACGGCGGTTCTGCATTTCGTTCGCCAGCCATATTTCATAATCGCCGGGATACCAGATCCAGGTTTGGGCCGCGGCAGAGAACCACGAGGACGCAAAGACACAAAGACACACGAAGGGTTTCAAAAGCGGAGACCTGTACTGCTGTACAAGTGTGCGACGCAAGTCAAGCAACATAGTAGTACCACCGCCGGGGTCATTATTTTTTTTACTCATCATATGCTAACCAAATATTAAATACAAAACAATCATAACCGTGCATAAAGCGCCCCAAACGATCTTCACACGCCGCGTGGGCCTTGCCAGCTCCTGCGTGGCCACTGCTGTCCGCACGGGATGCGGATCCGTAATGGAAATAAGCATGGCAATAACAACGAGCAACAGGAAAATAAAAAACGACAGCAACAGATAGTGCGGCCAGAAGGTATATTCTTTTACCGGCAACACCCACAAATACACCACCCCAATACCCAGGCTGATGGCCGATCCCCAGGAAAGCGTAAAATTCACCGCCCTGCGCGTGGTCTTTTTCCAGAACACGGCCAGCAGGAATACAGCCGATAAGGGAGGTGCAATAAAGCCCAGCACCGCCTGGAATACATCAAACAAATTAAGGCCTTTGATGCTATCGATGGCTATAGCCATCAAAATCGCAAACCCGCAGCCCGCCAGCACGGTAAGACGTCCTACCTTGATGATCTGCCGGTTGGTGGCGGCAGGATTTATTTTCTTTACGTAGATATCCGTTGTAAAAACCGTACTCAGGGCGTTTAAAGAAGAGCCGATGGTACCCACCAGTACGGCGATCAGCACTACGATCACCAGGCCGTTCAACCCGGCAGGGAATAAATTCGTAACCATCGTCATATAGGCTTCATCCGGACTTGCCAGCTGCGGGTACAATACGGCACAGGCAATACCGGGTATGATGAACAGCGGAATGGAGAGGATCTTCAGCCAGCCAATAAAGCTTACGCCCAGCTGCCCCTGCTCCAGGTTGCGCGCGCCCAGCACCGATTGTACCATGGCCTGGTCCGTACAAAAGAAAGCGACCGCCGAAACCGGGTAGCCCAGCAAGATAGCCGGCCAGGGATAAGCCGGATCGGATGCGGGCCGGACAAGACTCCAGTAAGAATCCGGCGTTCCGGCGAACAATGCGGAGAGCCCGCCTACCTTTTGAATACCCAGTACACAAAGAATGCAGGACACAATGATCAGTAAGATCATCTGGAACACATTTACACGGGCGATTGCCTTCAGGCCACCTGCCACCGCAAACAGCGCTGCAAACAACACCAGCACGATCACCGATTGCCACATGGGAATGCCCAGTATCTGCCGCACCAGGAAGCCGCCGGCAAAAAGGCCGAGCGATAACCAGGAGATCAGCATCTTCACCAGCGCATACCAGGCCAGGATGTTCCGCGTATCTTCGCCATACCGCTGTCCCATGAACTCCGGCATGGTGGTTACCTTGCTGGCCAGGTACCGCGGAGCAAATACCATCGCCAGCAGCATCAGGAATATAAAAGCATACCATTCAAAATTACCGGCCACAATACCCGTGGCATAACCAATGCTGGCAAAGGCCAGCAGCATCGACGGCCCCACATTGGTGCCCCACATATTGAACCCGATATTGTACCAGTTCAATGATTTGCCGGCCAGGAACAGGGTCTCTTCCTTTTTCTTTTTTTTGCCAAAGCTGGCGCGGTAGCCAATGACCAGCAATACCACGAGGTACACCACCACAATGGCATAATCGACCGGTTGCAATCTGGAAATAAGATGGTTCATTGATTTGTTATGCTTTATTTTTTGTTACCGGTTGTGGTGCGGCTATCATCTTCCTTGCGTCGCACTCTTGTGCTGTGGTGCAAATTTCTACAAATAGTATGCTCCTCCGGAGCTGCGGCCTGTCGGCCCAATATTCTCTTTTCACTATCTCCTTCTCATCATTCACTACAATTTCCCCAGCCCATATTGTTTCAGCAGCGCCTTTACCCCAACGGGCTGCCGCGTTCTTAAACTTTCATCCATCGCCTGCAGCAATGCCACGGTTCTGATCCCTTCACGCATATCAGGGTAGGCCACCGTATCATTGCTGATACTGTCTGCAAAATACTCCAGGTAATTCTGGTACTCACCGGCATGATGGGTCTGCCCCTCAAAACGGAAATAATGATTCAGTTGCTGATCGCCCCAGGTGATCAGCTGCTGCTCACCTTTTTTATTGGTAAGTGCATAACGCAGCTCATGATAATCCGCCTGGCTCGCGCCTTCCGTCCCGCGCAGGATACAGCTCATCTCGCTTTCGCGGCTGGTGGGTTGTACGGGTCCTGTATATGCACCACTCACGCGTGCCACCCTTCCATCCCTGTTCCTGAAAATAAAATGCATGGTATCCTCGTTTTTCAGACCGGCTTTTTCCCCATTGGCACTGATCATACCATACCCCATCACTTCTTCAATATCCGGCAGGTACCAGCGGATAAAATCAACCGGGTGGCTCAATCCGCCATACAACCATTTAAACGATTTTCCCAGCGCCCATTTCTTTTTTAAAAACCAACGGTGATCTGCATTGTAATGGCTCTCTACCGTGATCAGCTCCCCGATCAGGCCTTTTTCAAAATCGGAACGCTGCCGTTTATAGGGTTCAAAAAAACGGGAGCTCTGCCCTACAAAGACCTTTTTCCCGGCCTGCTGTTGTAATTTCAGCAATGCCTTTGCATCTGCCAGGTCATCTATAAAAGGTTTGGTGCATACCACATGCTTACCATGCTCCAACGCCAGCTGTACATGCTGCGCATGTAAGTGATCCGGTGTATAAATGGCCACAATATCAATATCCGGATTCTCCAATAACGTCTCATAACACGTGGTATAATGCTCAAACCGGAATTCTTTGCTGCGTTGCTTACACAATTCCTCATTGGCATCGCAGATCATTTTTAACTGCAATTTTTTACTTTGCAATGCAGCTGACATTGTGCTACGGCCTTCACCTAATCCTATAATTCCGATACGTAACATGCATTTATTTTTTATTATTACCATTTGCCCCAACGGGGCCATAAATATGTCGCTCCCACGGAATAGACCGATTCACTACGCACCACTCACTTCTCACTAAACTCCACCCAGGTCTCTCCTTTTTTTGTTCCTTCGATCCCTTCCTGGTAACCGCTCATGAGCTGGTTCCAATCGTTCACCCTTGGGTTATTTTCTGTTGTCTTCGGATTCAGGTCGTCCAGCTTTTTTCCTTTGGGAATACTGATCACCAGCATCAGTTGTCTTCCGTTCTTAAACACCCGCAGCTGCTGAAAATCCGCCCTGCAAAATCCATTGGAGACCTCCGGCCATTTTTCAAATTGCGTAGCGTGGTAATCCAGGTATTCCCGTTGCTTCTCCGGATCATCCACCAGGTTGGCCGTCATGATAATATCCGTCCATTCCTTTGCCATGTGTGTATCCGGGCAGCGCGCCGCCCGGTCAAATTCGTACACCAGATCCTGATATACCTTAACCGTTATGCCCGGGAACGCTTTTTGCAACTGTCCCCGCAGCACATTCACATCCGTTACCAGGCCATAGAGCACGGTATGATCCTGCCATTGCCCGATGGTTTCCTGCTGTACCTTTTTTTCCTGTAGGAGGGCTTTCAGTTTGCTGATATCGATGCCCCTGTTGTTGCCAACCAGTTCGATCAGTTCTTTTCGCTGTTTGCTGATCTCCTGGTGTACACCGCCGCTTGTTTTTTCCTTCAGTAGTTCGTGGTACCGGCTTTCCAACCCAGCGTTGTTTTTTACCGCTGTTGCCACCTGCGGGCCGTTGTTTTCCCAACGATTGCCCGGACCATTGTTGTTCTGCAAATATTTTTGGGCGGGCGTCCAGTTATTACGCACGGTAATGCCCGATGAACCTTCGTCCGTGTACAGGTAAAACCAATGCGTGGGCAGATGCGCATAGGGTGCTTTATAAATGCTGTCGATATAATTTTCTTCGATCACCGTTCCCGGCTGTGCACTGAGGGTGTAGATGCCGGCGCAGTCATAGTTTGTACGGCCATAGTGATGGATTTTATTAAGACGGATCCGGTTGTTTTCCATTATACTTTTTACGGGCGTCCAGCCCCATCCCATGCTGATCCCCGAATAGGGAATATTCTCAATCTCATTCTGTTCAATGGTAATATGTCTTGAAAATCCCATTCCAATGCCCACACAGCCCCAGTCTTCATTGCCTGCATCGGTAACCAGGTTATTGGCAATGCTAATGTTTTCACAGATCACCCGTTGATCCTGCGGATTATAGGTCTTGTGAATTTCCGCACCATCATCGCCATAATACCCACCCTGGATCGCCGTTCCACCAATATCCTTAAAAAGATTTCCGGCAACAGCCGACGACTTTACACCGATCTTAAAATCCAGACCGGTAGCGGCAAGGTGCTCAAAACGGTTGTTTTCAAAACGGATATTGCGTGCATACGATACTGCAACGGCTGCTTCCGGCCGGCCCACCCAGGCCTGGTTGTCCAGCGATGGTTTTTCTTCCGTGCCGGCCGGCTTGAGTTTATAGGCTTCGGTCATGTAAAGCCCCGCCTGGTGCGGCACATGCCCCTGCTGCGAAGGACGGCTCCAGGCGCTGTGCTGAAAGCGGATCCCGTTGATGCGCAGGTTTTGGACCGGATGTTCCGGTGTCCCTTTAACCAAAAAGAGCTGTTCTAAAAAGGGGATCACCGCTTCCACAGTTGTCCTGTCTTCGCCCGCCCGCGGATAATAATAGATCGTTCTTGTTCCTGCATCAGAATACCATTCTCCCGGCTCATCTAAAAACGAAAGGGAATTGTTCAGGCAAAAAGCGGAATTGCCTGTTTCCTTTGAAAGCCAGGGCGCCGGCCAGGGATGTTCATTCTGAATATGGCTTTCGGGTTCATAAAAATAAACCCGGCAGCTGTCGCCCGCTTTTTCCAGCCTGCGAACGCGCAAACGCGCCACCTCCCACCACTGGTGAATGAAGAACTCCAGTCCGTCGGTTACCTCCAGGTTTTCAAACGGATGCAACGGTATAATCGCCGTCGCCGTTTTTTTATCCCAGTTCAATATGCGCTGCATACTATCGCCGGGTGTGCTTTTTGCCCGGACGGCCTTTTTGCCATTTACCCATAGCTGACGGAGCGGAACGTTGCCAGCCATGACAGGCAGATCTGCCATCCATAGTTTTCCCTGCGCCGCCTCCGGCAGTCCTTCCACCCGCCCGGTAGTTGGTCTCCAGCCTTTTATCAGGATCCCCCCGCTTAGAACAGGCGTTTCACCCGGAGCCGCTTCAATGGTCAACGGTTTTGCTGGGGTGCCATTGTCTTCCGGTCTTACACATACCGGTTCATTTAAGTAATAAGTACCTCCTTTGAGCAGGATTGTACCCATCGTATTCTTTTTCAACCGGCGATCTTCCCGTACCTGCCGGATGGCTGCATTCAATGTTGCCTTAGGTGCACCCATTGTACCAACACCGGCATCGTTCCCGTCCGGGGCAACATACACCTGCGCCCGGCCCGCGAGCGAAGCAAAAACACCTGTAATCAAAGCAATGCACAACCGTTTCACAATGGCACTCTTTTACCGTTTTTTGATTGAAATACGTAATCATAAATGTACTGGAAACCACTCTAAGGCAAATGCCTGTAATCACTATTGTGCTGGAGGATTTTACTAAAGGGGATCGCCCCGCTGTTTACCGGCGGGTTCGCCTGTTTTACCGACCAACACTGGTGGCCGCTCATTAAAAATCCAATCTTTGTGCCTGATCAAATGTATAACAATGATGAAACTATTTGGTGTTCTGTTTGCCCTGGTTGCCAGCATACTGGCGGTGGTAGCTTTTATCCCCTTGCTGGGTTGGCTGTATTGGCTGGTGATCCCTATCGGCATCCTCTCATTGATCTTCTCCGTACTGGGCAACTCTTCCACCGGAAAGACCCTAAGCATCATCGTGATCCTGGTAGGTGTTTTCCGGCTGATGATCGGTGGAGGTATCTTATAGAAAGCGCGGCTTGACGGGTCACTTTCAAAACGGCGACCTGCGGGCCGGTACCGCCCTCATGAGGACCGCCGACATCGCTGGTGAAATCATAAAAAGCCCATCGTTAAAAACACAAAAAGAAGCCGTATCACCAGCCGGGTTGCCATTCGGGACCCGCCTGCATTGACACCGCCTCTTTTCATACGTTTCCATCAAACAATCCGGCATGCCAGCACCCCTTACGGCCTACTGCGCCACATCTGCATAGCTGGTGCCAATGCGGATGCCTTTTACAATGTTGGTAGCCTGCGACGCGTCTCCTCCGTATACACCCCATTTGGGATCACAATAATCGGCATCCATGGTGCGGCAGTAGTAACGCTGGTTGCCGTTGGAGAAGGTTTGCTTGGTACCGTTGTGCCAAAGCTCAATATACCCGGTAGAAGCGCTGTAGGACAATTTCATCCGCAGCACAAACTTTTCCCAGGTTCCGGTAGACAGGGTCACCGACCAGGGCACAGATGCCACATGATTGATGTCGAAATACTGCAGCTCTAAATTACCGTTCTTGGTACGCAGCATAATGGGATGATTGGCGGTAGTGCCGGTGGGGTAGGATTTCCACTGGAAGACCGCATCGGTCTTTAAGCTGGAGGGCATGTAGAGCTTGCTGGTCCAACCGATATAGATCTCGTCGCCATCCGCGGCCTGGTAATTCTTGGCCCCATGCCCTTCTGTACGATGACTGCCGGATGGCTTTAAAAATTTCCAGCAAAGGGTACCCGTTTCATCATTGATGGTAGTAACGGTTCCTGTTCCTTCGATGTTGATGTTCTTCCATACGTTTGCCGATCCCAGCGAAGCAGCGCCATCAAACAACAGGGACAATGTACCCATCGTTCCGTTTGCGGTGGCAAGCGTTTCCTTTTTGCCGGTTTCTTCCGGATCTGTGACGGATGATTTTTTACATTGAGACAAGGTCATTACACACGCAATGCCCAGGAGGCCAAGGCCAAGGGTTGATTTCGTCTTCATTTTTTTTAGTTTTTAGTTTACAGGTTTACGATTCAGACAACAAGCGCTTGTACAAACAATCATTTGTATAAATATATAAACAAGTCATACAGGAATCCGAAAAAAGTCCTACAACGTTTTCGGGTTGCGGGTACATCAACCGGGGGAAGAAACGGGGTGCCGGCAGACCGGCCGCTGCAAAAAGCGTTGCTTTTCTGTCAGCCCCGGCAAAATGAAAAAAACCGGTCTGCAAAACACCATCTCCTGCCCATTAGGCCCTACTTTTGCACCGCCAATGCCCCCAGAGGCGATCGGCATTCAACGCAGATGAAACAAAAGAAATACTACATCATCGATTTTGACAGTACGTTTACACAAGTGGAGGCCCTGGACGAGCTGGCCCGGATCTCTTTAAAGGACCACCCCAAAAAGGATGCGATCTATAAAGAAATTGAGGATCTCACCAACCAGGCCATGAGCGGCACGCTGTCTTTTTCGGAAAGTCTGGCACAACGGGTACAATTGCTGGCAGCAGACAAATCGCATCTGAAGAAACTGGTCAGCCACCTGAAAAAGAAAGTATCCAGGTCCTTTTCAAGAAATGCCCCGTTCTTTAAAAAAAATGCGGATGATGTGCTGATCGTTTCGGGAGGGTTCAAGGAATTCATCACGCCCGTTGTAAAAAAATTCAACATCCGGAAAGAAAATATCTATGCCAATACCTTTGTGTTTGACGCGGAGGGAAAGATCATCGGTTATGATGATCAAAACCCCCTGAGCAAGGAAGGCGGAAAGGTGATCCTGATCCGGGACCTGAACTTACAGGGCGATCTGTATGGCATTGGCGATGGCTACTCCGACTTTCAGCTACGGGAGAGCGGGCTGATCAGAAAGTTCTTTGCCTACACAGAAAACATCTCAAGAAAAAGCGTTACTGCAAAGGCAGACCATGTTACGCCCAGCTTTGATGAATTCCTGTACATCAACAAACTACCGGGCGCTATCTCCTATCCCAAGAACCGGATCCAGTGCCTGGTAATGGGAGCAATACCAGAGCAGGATCTGCATCCGTTTACCCAGGAAGGATTTACACTGGTATATGAAAAGGATGCGGATGAAAAAGCATTCCAGCAGGCCGGTATGCTGGTAATCGGTGTCGGAACCGCCATCGATGTAAAGCAATTGAAAAAAGCCACCCGCTTAAAGGCGATCGGCATTTTTGGAAAGGCCAAAACCGGCGTTCCGCTGCCCCTATGCACGGAAATGGGCATCGTGGTCTTTGGCAGCGCAAGCTCCAACCTGCAGGTAGCGCAACGCATGATCGATTTTATGAATAAAGGGGCCATCAATGGCAGCCTGAATTTTCCAAAGCTCCGGTTACCGGCCGTAAAAAATACGCACCGCATCATTCATATCCACAAAAACGTGCCGGGCGTTATGGCCCAGGTGAACCTGCTGCTGGCAAAGCACCAGATCAACATCAACGCACAGTTCCTGATGACCAACAAAACTGCGGGCTACACCATCATCGATATTGATAAGAATTACGATAAACAACTCCTGAAAGAGCTGAAAAAAACAGAGCACACGATAAAAACACGGGTACTTTACTAAAAACGGCCTTCAGCATTTCCTATTGATTAAAATCGGGGTAAGGAAATCCCTTACCGGTTTCACAAAGGAATTTAAGACTTCTGAAGAACAATGCCCAGTCGTAGCTGCAGGAAGCGAATTCCGGAGTGTATTCCTTCCACCCGTCATGATGAAAAAACAATACCGTGCCTTTCTCGTGCGGTAGCAATTCAAAATGGAGCGTCGTACCGATCCAGTCTTCAAACGCGCGGATACACCGCCATTTTACACTGCTGAAAGGCGTTAGTTCCTCGATCTTCATTTCCTTAAAATAATCCGGGCCAAAAGCAAACCGGGCAATACTGCCCGTTTCCGGTACGGCCACCGTTTCCGGCGTCCACCAACCCGCCAGCCCTTCCCGGGTGGTGAGGGCCTGGTACACTTTTTCTGCAGGCGCCGCGATCAGCAGCCTGTGGCAAATACTTTTCATGATCATTTGTTTTGATACAAAGCTACTGGCTAACCAGCAGTAGCACAGGGTGTAAACCAGACTTTATCCGGGGCCGATCTGGACATACGCCAGGCGGTACTTCCTCTATGCGCATGCTCTTTCGTAACCTGGAACCTTTCTGCAACTCAAAAGCGGCCGTTCCCAGGCGTAATGGACCTTTCGGATTTACACTTACTTTCCGCCCCCGACAAACGAAAGGAACTCTGCCCGGGTATGCTCGTTCTGAAACTTACCCGAATAGCTCACCGTAACGGTGCTGCTATGGGTATCCTTAATACCCCGCGAGGCTACGCACAGATGGTCTGCTTCCACCATAACCGCCACATCATTGTGCTGCAGTACTTCCTTCAGGCCATTTGCGATCTGGATGGTGAGCCGTTCCTGTACCTGTGGGCGCCGGGCGTAATATTGCACCAGGCGATTGATCTTTGAGAGGCCGATAACCTTTGTGCCGGGGATATACGCCACATGCGCTTTTCCGATGATTGGTACAAAATGGTGCTCGCAACAGGAGTACAGGGTAATGTCCTTTTCCACCAGCATCCGGTTGTACCGGTACTTGTTCTCAAAAAGGCTGATCCGCGGCTGGTTCGCCGGGTTCAGCCCGCTGAACATTTCTTTAACGAACATCTTTGCCACCCGTTTCGGGGTTTCGCTTAGGCTGTCATCATTCAGATCCAGTCCCAGCGCATACATGATCCGGGCAAAGTGGTATTCAATTTCACTTATTTTTTCCTGATCGGTCAGCTCAAAAGCACCCGCACGAAGCGGCGTATTCAACAGTGTTTCCTCCGGTTCATGATCGATGATCTCCTGCATAAGGTCCTTCTGCATTAAAGTAAATTTATTTTATTCATAACATTTTCCACAATGGCATCGCAATAGATCAAATTGAACTCAAAGATCTCTGAAGGTGCATACATTTTCTCTATTTCCTTCCGCAGCATCATCTTTGCCCTGCTCAACCGCACTTTTACGTTGGCCTCGCTGATCGTCAGCAGGTCCGCGGTTTCCGCTCCATTCAATCCGTTCATCTCCCGCAGGGAAAATACCATCCGGTAATCGAAGGGCAATTTGCTGAGCGCCTCTTCTATGATCTGTTTCAGTTCTTTGTTTTGAACCACCTTCCCCGTGTCATTATTGGAGCTTGTAAACATTGGTTTTGAATTATCATTTATGTCTTTTACAACCTCGTTCTTGAAAACCGGTCTTTTTTTTCTGCGGTAACAGTTGTTCATCATGATGCGGATGATCCAGGTTTTGAATCCCGAGCGCCCTTCAAACTGCGACAGGTGCTTATAGGCATCGATAAAGGTTTCCTGCATCAGATCCTGCGTATCTTCATGATTGTAATTATAAGACCTCCCGGTCTTGTACAGGCAGGGGTTATACCGCCGGATCAGCATTTCGTAAAGTGCCGTCTCCCCCTCCAGGATCCGCTGGATGATCTGCATCTCAGTAAGCCGCTCAAATGACGTCATAAGTTGCCTTTGCTTTATGAAACGAGTCTGGATATTCTCGCCATTGAAAATGCGGAGATCGCCATCACAAGATCACGGACCGCCACATCGGCATAACGGAAGTCCAGCAGTAAAGTTAACGCAATTGCAGTGAGCCAGGCAGCTACAATGTACCCGCCCAAGGCCGCCTTCCGCAGTACGATGATGCCCGCAACAATTTCAATGACTCCTACGATCATCATAAACGTTGATGCGGGAAATGGCAGCAGCGCTGCTAACGAAGGATTGAGGTACTGCTCCCAGTTGGTAAGCAGGTTCGTAAATTTGTCGAGCCCCGCAACTATGGGCACTACTACGAATGTGCATTTTAGCAGGTTGAAGATCTGCTTCAGTGCCTGCTCTGAAGTTTTTGTTTCCATTTTTTCTTTTTTTGATTGATGACTGTTATCCTATTAGAGTACATAACCATTCAAAAGGTTACAAAAAAAACATCCATTCCGGCAGATCCCCGGCGTTGCTGTATTTGAACGGCTCCGGCGCCATCCATAAAACACCGGGTGCGGCGGCAACAACATTTTGCCCTTATTGTTCCAAAACTCGCCGGTGTTATCGTATTTTTACCCGTATGAGCAACGAATTAACTGAGTCAACATTGTTACCCAAGCTGGACGCCGAAGAGATCCGCGTGCTCGGAGCGCTGATGGAAAAATCAAAGGCAACGCCCGAATACTACCCCATGACGTTGAACGGGCTGACCGCAGCGTGCAATCAAAAAACGGCCCGTTACCCGGTAGTAACTTACGACGAGCAGACCGTAAATCTGACACTGGACCGGCTGAAACGGAAAAACCTGGCTGCCACGGTCACCGGAGGCAGCAGCAGGGTAGTGAAATACCGGCATACCATCGCGCTGAACTACCAGTTTACACCGGACGAACTGGCCGTACTGTGCCTGCTTTTTTTAAGAGGGCCCCTGACACCGGGTGAGATCAACAGCAGCGCAGGCCGCCTGTATGCATTTGACGACCTGGCGGAAGTACAGTCTGTGCTGGAAAAATTATCCTCTGCGGAAACGCCTTATATACGGCAACTGGCGCGCCAGCCCGGGCAAAAGGAGGCTCGTTACATGCACTTATTCGCTGCGGAAGATGTGCTGGAAGCTTATATCGCCGAATCTGTATCCCCGGGCGCAACCGCATCCAACAGCAATATCGAAGAACGGCTCAATGCGGTAGAACAGGAACTGGCCACACTCAAAGCTGCATTTGAGCAGCTCATGAAGGAATGGACCGGGTAAACGTGCACTCGTTGCTGACCGTAAGCCGGGAGCCAGCTATTTGACGTCTCCTGTACAAAGGTCGTCTAAACTTTTTGATCGGGATCGTTTTGTAGGAAGTATCCGTTGCTGACCGGCAAAAGCCGTTTTCATAGTTCCGCAGGATTCGTTATCTTGAATTGTATTCCTGTAAGATCATGCAACAAGCCATACGAAAAATAACAATCCCCGTTCTGCTCCTCTGTTCGCTGGCACTGGGGGCACAGCCACCTGTAAATGTAACGGGTGTTAAGAAAAACGGTGCTCAGGTCCATGTGGACAAAAACAAGATCACCATCCTGTGGCCTGCAGGAAATGCCGGCACGGGTAAGATGGTCCTGGACCTGGACTCCGCGCGGCCGCTGTTCAGCAGCATCCAGGTACGTAAAGAGAAATCGTTCCGGGAAGTGGTCAAAGATCTGGACCCGGTTTTTATCCTCCGGGAGGGAAAACGGACACTGAGCCCTTCCAGCGGAGGCTGGGATGTGTTCTTCGATAAAGTGCCCACCCGGCCGTATACCACAACGGTTGCACACTTTACCAAACAGACGACCACTGTTTTAAGCGATGGCTCCCGTACGATCGTAAAAACGGGCGTCTTAAAAGCCGCTTCTTTTTCCGGTCATCTGGAGGTTACTATTTACAACGGGAGCCCGCTGTTTAACGTTGCGGCCGTGGTTTCCACTGCAAAAGACTCAACCGCTATCTTGTATGACGCGGGGCTGGTTTGCAAAAACAGGATATGGGACACCGTTGCCTGGGCGGATGTGCAGGACCGGATGCAGTACCGGAAAGTCCATACCGGGGATTCGGCGACGAACCTGGAAGTAAAATACAGGACCATTGTTGGCCGGACGGCATCCGGCAGTGTAGCCGTGTTTCCTGCTCCGCACCAATATTTTTATCCGCTTGACGAGGCCTTTAATTTAAAGTTCACCTGGCAGGGGCGTCATTATCTCGACCAGGTACCGGATTTCGGGATCGGCATCCGCCAGGATCCGCTGGGCGACCGGCGCTATGTACCCTGGTTCAATGCCCCGCCCGGTACCCGCCAGCGACTGAACTTTTTTTGCCTGGTGAGCGCAGACCGGCCGGCGGCTACCCTGGATGCCGTAAAGAAATTTACCCACAACGACCGCTTTGCGCCGCTGCCCGGCTATAAGACCATGGCCACGCATTTTCATAATGAGTTTATTACGCGGGTGGCCCTCAGCGGAAAACCGGTTCCTGAAAAGCCCGAGTTTACCGAAGTATTAAAGAAGGCGGGGCTGGACATTGTCAAGCTGGCTGAGTTTCATGGAGTGGGTCACCCCAAGGGACCCGATTCGATCCGGCTGAAAGAGCTTCATGCATTGTTTGAACAAACAAGGCGACTTTCAGACACCGGGTTTCTTTTGCTTCCGGGTGAAGAAGCCAATAATTTCTATGGGGGACATTGGCTGGCCCTGTTTCCCAAACCGGTGTACTGGGTCATGTCCAGGAACGCCGGTGTGCCTTTTCTTTCCCATAATCCGGAATATGGGAACATTTACCATGTGGGCAACAAGGAAGAAATGCTCCGGCTGCTGGAACGGGAGCAAGGGCTGGCCTGGGTAGCGCATGCCCGTACCAAGGGATCTACCGGTTTTCCGGACCGCTACAGGGAAGAAGCTTTCTTTAAATCCGATACCTATTTAGGCGCCGCCTGGAAAGCCATACCCGCAGACCTTTCATGGGAAACGCTGAGCAAGCGGGTACTCCGCCTGATGGACGATATGGCCAATTGGGGGTTGCGGAAATACGCGCTTGCTGAGTCGGATATTTTTACCATTACCCAACAGAATGAGCTGTATGCCCACATAAATGTCAATTATCTCAAATTAAAAAAACTTCCGCGGTACAACGAAGGCTGGCAACCCGTTCTGGATGCCTTGCGCAACGGGCGCTTTTTTGTTTCCACCGGCGAGGTGCTGATCCCTGCTTTTAACATCAACGGAAAAGAACCGGGCGAAACGCTGAAGCCGAAGGCACCGGGCAAAGCAAAGGTCACCATTCAGCTAAGCTGGACCTTTCCGCTCCGGTACGCCTCCATTGTTTCTGGAGACGGGAAGCATACCTACCATACGCGCATCCCCTTGAATCATACCCTTCCCTTTGGTAAGCAAACGTTTCAATGGCCGGTAGACCTGGCCAACAGGAAATGGGTACGCGTGGAGGTATGGGATGTTGCCGCCAATGGTGCTTTTACACAACCGATCTGGCTGGAATAGGCCGGGAATCGTATTTCCGTATCGTTCGTGGGTACCTGTTAGGTTTGCGGGTATGTGGCTGCCTTACCGGCGTCTTATAATCTTTCGTCCAGCGGAGTGTAATAATATCCTGTGGGGAGCGTCATTTCATACCGCCCCAGCTCAAAGCGCTGCATTTCCATTGCGGCCGCTCCTCCTATACTGTTGCCAATGATCGTAGCTCTTTTCCAGTCTTTCAATGCTGCACAGAGCAGTTTCCCGGCGGCGCCGGTCAGGCTGTCGGCCAAAACCGTCAGCGCTCCCGTTTCAAACAAACCGGGCCTTTTTGCGCGGTAGACCTTTTCCCGCCGGTTGGCACCCTTTATACCGGCGATCCGTTTATCACCCGGCAGGAACTCGTCGGCAATCTCTATGGCGTCTTCAAACGAAGCGCCTGCTACGCCCCGCAGGTCCAATGTAAGCCGGCCGGCTCCTGCGGCCCTAACCACTTCCAGCTCTTCCGCCAATACGGCATGCGACCGGGAGGAAAGCGCCGACAGCCGGATATAAACGCTCTGCTGATCCATTCTGCGAACGGTGATCTCCGGCCGCTCATTGGCGGGTCCGTTACTGCCCGCCTGCTTCCGCACCGCAAGCCTGCCATTGAGCTGCGAAAGGATCTTATGAAGGGCGATCTGCTCTAGCCGGGACCTATCCACTTCATCTGCATAATGCTCCCCGATGGTATTTAAAACATCGCCGGCCGTGACAACTGCCGTACGACGTATATTCAGGTTGTACCCGATCCCTGCGCCCAGGAGCAGGGCCAGGAAAAAGAGCGGGGGATATCTATAGCGACCGGTCATGAGATCGAATGATTTTTCCGGGAAGGTAACAAATTCCCATAAAGGGCCGGTATGCTTTTAAGGTTAAGGCCCCCACAGGATGCTCCGGTTTTTTATAAGCAGCTGTTTAAAATAAGCCTGATCGTTATTTAACAGCAGAGGATTTCAACGCGTAGGCTGTCAACAACAGGTTCTTATGTGCATCGAAAAGTTTTAAGCCCTTTTCAACTGTATAGAACCGGGCCTTCACCAGGGCATCGGAAACAAGGGTTTCATATTTGTAATAACCGGGGCAATGGATTCCTGTGACATTGGAATAAACGAATGCGATCTTATTTTCGCTATCTGCGCTTACGTTGTAAGAAAGAACATTACAACCCACCGAGATCCTGGAATTACCGGGAGCAGCTGCCTCCCCGGCGGTGTTCAGCGGCTGCACATCATTGATCGTTAAGATGGGATAATATCGTTTGGCCGCACTATCATATTTTTTCAGTTTATTGAACTCGGCTTCATTCACCCCTGAAACACTCGCAATTGCCCAATTACCCGGCAAACCGGTCTTTGAAGAATCGATAATATTTAAGCGTTCCGGATGGGCAGCCGCATGCTGTTCCTGATCAGGCTTTGTATCTGATTTTGAACAGGCTGCTAAAAAACACAGCAGAAGCATCGAAAAGGCAGTCAGTTTCATATTTAGTTACTTAGTTTTAATATATAACAAACAACAAATATACAAAATATAAAAAATATAAAATAGTAATGGGTTGCGAATGACGAAATCTTACCAGCTGTTTAAAAATAAAATTTTGCTCCTCCTTATAAGCGCCATCCGGCGCGTTGTTGTCCGTAATTTCCTAAGTGCCCTGGGCAAGGCCTATCATGCTCCTAAATCTTTCGCAGGTCTGCGGCAGGGCAGTGCGCAGAAGCAGACCTGCAATTAGGTTACTTTCCTGCTATACCGCGGTTAAGTGACGGCTCCGCACAGGCCGGGAGGCCTGCACGAGATGCGTATATCCTATCCACGGCACGCATTCTTACGGCGCCGCGCCTGTGGCTGCACTTCTCTATAGCATTACAATGCTTTTTATGTGCTTGTCCGCAACCGGATCATCAATGGCCTGCATTGCCCGAGGTCTTTTGCAGCAGCGCTCCCAGCCGGCTTGGTTTTGGGTGCTGCTCCTCCGGCAGGTACCGGGGTCGTACCACGTAAACACCGCCTGTAGAAAGATCCGGGTACAGGGGGTTGGGATCCTGCGCAATAAAGAACACATCGTCACGGCCGCCATACTTTTTGGGCACACGAAATACTTCCAGGTTGATGCCCAATGCCCCGAAATGGCGGAACCGGAGGGTATCCCCTCCGGGCAGGTACAGTTCCATATTGTAAAAGCCCGCCGAGTACCGGTGTTTGGTAAAGCCCCAGTCTTCCTCTTCTTTATCCACCACGGCATAGCCCAGGCTTTTCAGCAGGGTCGTGTCCCGCTTTTGGGGAGCTACTCCAAAATCCGGCCCGATCTCCTGCATAGGAACAAAACGGTTTGAAGGCTTAAGCGGGTATTTTTTCTTGGCGGCGTCTGTAGCAAGATATTTGTTCAATTCCGTATTAAAGGGAAGACCGTATGTTATCCATTTGCCATCGATTTTAAAAATTGGATACCTACCGGCGGGCCGCATATAGTATGACGCATTATAATAATCCCTTGCAAAAATCTCAAATCCTTTATCGCCCTGGGGAGAAGGTATGTTTTCCGGGATCACAAATATCGAGCTTCCATTTATCAGCCACTCGCTAATTCCTCCACCATCTTTATCAATAATCCCATTTTCAAATAGACCCATCGATTCAATGTTCGTCGTATCGCTGATACTTCCTATAAAAGTTAGTTTATAAAATTTATTTGTCAAGAGTATTCCGTTACGATTGATAGTATCGTACAAAAATTTGCGATATGTTATCTGATTATTATCAGAAAGCATTTTTACCTCATAGTGCGTAGTTCCCGGAGAGGTTGACAGATCATACTCATATGGACTCATTATACTCTTTTTTTTCTGACAGGAGATCATATTTATTGCTATTAAAAGGATGATGATAGAAAAACACATTCTGTAAGTCCTATTTTTCATAATATTTCTTAATTACATTCTCAATCATACTCGTTGCCCCAACAGACGTGTTAATAAATTTAGATAAATCCTTCACCAGCCCTTCAACTTCCTTTTTGTCATCATCCATATTAATTCTATCATACAAATAGCGACCCCATCTATCTTCCTTTTTATATCTTTTCTTCACTCTATAAAACCGCTCCTCTCCCACCTTCAGTATCCGCTCCCATATATTTGTTTTCACGCCAATGGTATCGTGTTCATAATTCCAGTCGTCCAGGATCTTTTTATTGGTCAGTAACGGCACCGGGCTAAAATGCGCATACAGGTCCGCCTCCTGGAGCGCCGCATAATCCATCAATGCCGCTATATAATTGTAGCCGACTGCGAAACCCGCATCCTGCCGGATCACCGCTGCGGATGGTGCAAAGAATCGCCGGTACAAGGCAGACAATGGGTCCGTTACCACCTTCATTTTTTTTGCATAAAATCCATGCAGCGTCGCGTCCAGCGACGCCACGGCCGTTTTACCATTGTACGGATCGAAGCGCTCCCCAAACTTCCCGTAATAATACTGTTTTAGCCAGTAGTACCTTAAAAAGGAGCGCGCATAGTCTTTTGCCAGTGTTTCATAATCGGTCCAGACCTGCTCTTCCCAGTCTTTGAATTCGATCCGCCTGTTGGCAATAAACGGAGACAGGAACAGATCGCCCAGTAAACGGCGATCAACATCAAAAACCGGGATCCGTTTCTTATTCCGTATGCCGGCCACGGTCTTTTCCAGATCAGTGCCGGACGGGTACACTTCAAAGCTCAGCAGGGTCCAGTCTCCCCGGGGATCACAGGCACTGTCCACCTCCGGTATGTCTCCGCAACGGGTTACCGGGTCTCCGCGGTCGTTGGTAAAGTCAAACTGCACGGCCCGGCTGCGGAAGGCATTCCAGTTGCCCGTTATCTTTTTCAGATGCTCGTATATGCCGGCTTCCTGCCGCAGCTTGTTATACTTTTCATTAAACAGATCCGCCAGGCCATCTATATAAGCAGTTGCATTCTTCGCCTGCTCCTTTTTAAAAAGCGTGAGTACCGACCGATCTATCTGCAGGTAATCTTTTTTCCATCCGAGAAAATCCCTGTATTCGGTACCCGTCAAGTTCACCGGCTGGTGCGACCCCAGGAAGATGATGTTCACCGGTATCTGTTCCCATCCCTGCTCTGCCGCGTAATTTAAGATCCCCAGTACCACACCGGCCGCACAGGCGCTGCCCTGGCTGTGGCCCACAATGGTTACCGGGCGGTAAGGGGGCGTGTATCCTTTTAAGATCTCCCTGAACGCTTCCTCTTTCACGGTGTCGAAATGCTTTTTACTAAGAATGCCCCAGGCGGTCGCCGCCCAGCGATAGCCCAGCAAAATGCCATGATCAATACGATGACCGGCAGCAGACCCCAAACCATGAGAGCCGTTAATAAAATATTCATTGCCCTGGGCATTGAAGTAGCCGGCGTACGTACTGGACCCGTTATAATGATTCGATTTTTTATTCCAGTACCCCCAGGCCCCTTCTGCTTCACCATAAGAAAAAACCGCACCCGGGTCTTTCTCGCGGATCGCTTCCCGGATATTCTGTTTGGTGAACCCGCCTTTGTGCTGCTGCATGATCCGGTCGGCCTGCCGGGGATCTTGCCGTTGTGCCTCCGGTATCCGGGCATCCAGTTCCCCGGGAGTAAAAATATCCTGATCACTGGCCGGGTCCCGTTCATCCGCGTTAGCACCCTTAAACACATACCAGCGATCCTGATCCGGGTTGGTGTCCATAATAGCATTAACGTTGGCTCCTATGTTTTTGATCGGATCGCTCAGATACCCGTTGCAAAAAATGACGAACCCCTGGAACACCGGGCTGCCTTCTTTTTCGAACGGTTCCTGGCCGGTAGCTACTATACTTTTTACCGGGCTATAGCGATAGGTATGGTCCGCAGGCGACCGGTCTGGTATGCCAGTATGGCCTTTCAGCGGTGCCGGATGCACGGGGATCCTGTTTGACGGAGAACGAACAATTTTACCCATAGCGGTTCCTTTTGTCTTTATACATACATCCCTGAAAGCCCCGGAAGCGATCCTGCCAGGAAACGGGTCAACCGTACGGAAGCCTCCTGCGCATGCTGCTGAATGGTCAGAATCCCGCCGAAGCTGCATTGTGTATAGGAATCATCCATTACAAACCGCTTGTTTCCCATGGTGGCCTTCTTACTGGTATTCTTCCAGTATTGCAGCCGCGGCGTGCAGGGCGGTGGCAGACTGCTGCGGTTACAGGTGCCACAGGGAAGAACCAGTTGCGTATCCTGGTCCGTTATTTTTAATTTTCCCCCGATGTATATTTTTTGCTGGGAAGTTGCTTTTATCTTTCCCAAGGCAGTGCCAAGACTGCACTTTACCATTCCTCCATCAATAACATAGTTGCGGTTTTTCATATGATCGCATTTAATGAATAAATTATTTTACGGTTATAGATGTGGTCCATAGCTGCTCCTACGGATAATGTTGCCTGTTCAAAAAAGCCAGACCGGTCTGTAAACAGGTAATGCCCGGTATAAGAAAAATCAAGCTCCCCGGATCCTGCGGCGCCCACCTGTAAAAAAAGATCATGATTCAGTTGCCCGGTATTGATTTTTCCGGGCTCTAAAAATCCATTCACTTCAATCATGATGCTCTCTTCTTCAGCAAACAGGATCTGCTTTTCTTCCTGTATGGCAATGTCAGCGGCTCCTGTAAAACCGCTGATCATTTTTCCTCTTATCCTCGGGGCGCCGGTATTTTTATATGTGCCGTAAATATCATTGCACAACCATTGAAAGAAAAGATCATCCCGGTACACTGCTGCCAGGTCCGTTCTCAGTTTCCGCTCAAACATTGCCATTTTTTGAAGCAGTTCCGGATCCCGGCTGAATGCGCTGTCTGACAGATCCCGTTTTACACCTTCCCAGGCCTCCAGAACCGCTTCCCGGTTGAGCACTTCTTCTACCTTGCCTTTTTCATCCGCCCGGAAGACGAGGTTCCGGTGTATGTCAAAAATTTTTGTATAGATCCACTGCTCTTTATTGTATTCCGGCCCAGCGCCGAACCGCGGGCGTGAAAAGCACAACGTATAAACGATCCCTTCTGCGTGCGCCGGCGAGCAACCCAGCGTCAGCTCCAAATAAACATCTACCTGTTCTGTTGCGGAACGGGTATGCAATAGTGATCCGATCCTCAGTTCATACTTCCGTTTCCCTTCTTTGGGTCTTATTTGTACGCAGCGCCCCTTCTCTTTACAGATATCATTATTCTCCATAGTTGATCCGGTTTTTGCTTTGCAGCGTTAATTTATCCGTGGCATCGATCAGCATCTTCCCGTTGCTGCTGTGCAGCAATACCTCACTTCCGATGGTCTCCATTCTTCTTCCCACACGTACTTTCCGGTTCTCCAGCACCAGCTCTTCGCTATTCTCTGATTTCTTAATACTCCGCTTCCCGATGTTCTCCTGCTTATCCCTTCCGATGGTTGTTACCAGGTCTTTTCCTACATTGACTTTCATATCCTCCTTAACATTCATCCGCATATTGGTTGCATTAAAGGTCATGGTTTCGGGAGCGGTGATGGTGATGTTCTTACCCGTAGTGTCCAGGTAGATCTCGTTACCACCCGGATCCCGGATTATGATGTGCGTGCCTTCACCGGCATCGTTAAACTCTACCGTATGACCACTCCGCGTCCGGATCACTTTCAGATCGTTTGCTGCATTGCTGAACCGGTTGTTGGCACTCCCATGGTACACCGTCCCGATCACATAGGGCTTCGTAGCACTGTCGCTCTCAAAACCCACGATCACCTCTTCCCCGATCTCCGGTATAAAAAAATGACCCTTCCCGCCGCCGCCATGCGGGCTCGTTACCCGGATCCACGGCGTCTTCTCCGACCCGTTCATCCAGTGGAACTTTACACGCACCCGCCCCAACCCGTTGTAATCGTTGTTGTCCGTTACGATCGCNCTCTGCGTCTCACATACCGGGTCCACCGGAACCTCCACCGGCGGCACTTTGATGCTCGAGGGCACCGCCGTAAATTCATTCTCATAATTGCCCTGCGCATCCACATG
>NZ_KB893644.1 GCF_000374125.1 Niabella aurantiaca DSM 17617 | reverse complement strand
ATGTTTGTTATTGATTGTTACGTGTCCCAGTGTTGTGAGGTTTTTTTTTACGCTTATCGTTACCCGGAGTACTAATGTTTTTTTCCAGCACCTCCCGACCCAGGTCTTGCCAAATCCTTACAAACTCGCTTTCATAATCGTAAAAATCCGTAAGTAGGTTCAAACGCTGGAGCTCATCATAACGCTTTTCTGCCGCGTCAAGGTATTCCTGTTTTGTCATATTTTATGGGTTTTATTCTTAAATTTAACCCATTCCCCAAAAATAACAGTGCGAAAATCTGAAATGCACCCACGGGCCGGTTCAACCGTTTTTTGTATTTTTAAGATCAAATATTAAACCAATGCTGCAAATATTGCTCACTTGCATACCACAACTGATCATCGCAGGGGCCCTGCTTTACTACCTGGTCAGAAAAAGGGATATGCTCAGTGGTGTTCTTTTTGTCAGTTACCTGGCAAGTTTTGTTGCTGGCCTCCTCCGGCTATCCCTTTCCATCCGGCACGATCTCAAAAACGAGCTCCACAACATCGTGTTGCGGTCCTATGTTTCATCCATTGCCTACACCGTTTTTGCCATTGCCTTTGTAGCACTGATCATCAATATCCTGAGGCCGGTACTCCAAACGATCCATTCCTCAGCGAATCAAAACAACCAGACAACGTATAGCTGACAGGCCACAGGTATTTAAATGAACAAAAACCCATTCACTATTGACCCCTCACTATTCAATCATTAAAATGAAACGTATTCTTTTATATACCCTTTGCCTGTCCTTATTCCTTACTGCCTGTGACAAGGATGATGCCTTCAAACCGGACGACAAATCCGTCCCGCCTCCATCTACCGCATACACCGGCATTGATGAAAGCTATGGTGCCGACCCGCTTCAAAAAATGGACATCTACCTCCCGGCGGGCCGGAGCAGGGCAACAACAAAAGTCATGATACTGATCCACGGCGGGGCCTGGGTGATCGGGGATAAGGCCGACGAAGATTTTGCACCCGTGGTCGACTCCCTGCGCAGGCGGCTTCCGGATTGGGCCATTTTCAATCTGAACTACCGGCTGGCCGGCGGCTTTCCATTCAATTTCTTTCCTACCCAGGAAAATGATATCAAGGCGGCCATCACCTATATTTATAACCAGCGGACCCGATTTTCCATCTCGGATAAATGGGTACTGGGCGGCGCCAGCGCGGGCGGGCACCTGGCCCTGCTGCAGGGTTATAAAAACAGCGGCGGTCTTATAAAACCCAGGGCCATCGTCAATTACTTTGGTCCGTCAGATATGCAGGATATGGAAGATCACCCGGGTGCCGAGTCTCCCGGCAAACAGGCCCTCCAGCTGCTTTGTAACGGAACGGAGCAGGCAAGCAGTCCCATTAATTATATCGATGCACAGACGCCGCCGACCATTACCCTGCAGGGCCTGGACGATCAATTGGTATTGCCGGCGCAGCAAGAGGCCCTGCATGCAAAGCTGCAGGCCAACGGCGTTCCCCAAAAACTGGAAAAATATCCCGGCGAAGGACATGATGACTTCAGCGCTGCTACTATGAGCAAATCCTTTGACCAGGTACAGGAGTTTCTGAACCAGCATGTGAAATAACGGTGGCGGATCAGGCTTTCTAATACGGGATGTTATACGATAGTGAAATTTATTATAGATCAAAACAAGGCGTTGCGTCTTTGCCCCGGTGCGTCTTTGCGAGAAACTTTTTGGGCTCATTAAAATATCACTTTCGTATTAATGCGCTATAAAATGCATTTTTGATACGGCCCCGAAAAAGAATTGGCAAAGGAAAGTCCAAATCATCGAAAGCAGAAAAGTACAACGGCGCAAGACCAGCATCGTTAACCAGCGTACCTCATACCAGCAAATTCAACAGGAGCACGCCCAGCAAACCAGCGATCCCGATAACAGACTCCATCACCGTCCAGGTCTTAAAGGTATCCCCGATGCTCAGCCCGAGGTACTCCTTAAACATCCAGAAGCCGGTATCATTCACATGCGAGCACATCAGGCTGCCGGCACCGATGGAAAGTACCATCAGCTCCGGCTTCACCTGCATGGAGGCAATGAGCGGCTGTACAATACCGGCCGCCGTAAGCCCTGCTACGGTAGCCGATCCTACGGCAATGCGGATAAGGGTTGCCACCAGCCAGCCCAGGAACAGGGGCGTCATGGAAGTATTGCGGAAAAAAAGCGTGATGGCATCCGCCGTTTTACTCTGAAGCAGCACTTCTTTTAAAGCACCGCCCGCAGCAATGACCAATACGATGGTAGCAATGGCATTGATCGACCCGCCGGTACGGTCCATTAATGATTTTACCGACAGGCCCCGGAACACGCCTAAAAAGAGCAATGCGCAGATCACCGCAATCAGCATGGCCATACCCGGATCACCGGCAAAGTGCAATACGGCGCTCATCGCGCCGCTTTCATCTTTGCTATACACGCCCTGTATTGCGGAAGCCGCCATCAACAGGACCGGTATCAATGCGGTAAACAGGCTGATGCCGAAACCGGGCAATACGCGGACGGCCGTTTCCGTACTCCCAAAAATACCCGGTGGCGGGGCGGTCCTGATCTTTTTTATAAGTTCCGGAAAAATAATTCCCGATAAAAGCAAGGCTGGTATGGCAACACACAATCCATACAGCAATGTTTTGCCCAGATCGGCTTTAAATAAAACAGCAATGGCCGTTGGACCCGGGTGTGGCGGCAGGAAACCGTGCGTAATGGAGAGCGGCGCCGCCATGGCGATGGCCAGGTATGCCAATGGCAGACCGGTTTGCCGGGCTACCACAAATACAAGCGGTATGAGCACAATGAACCCCGCGTTGTAAAACAATGCCAGCCCCACTGCAAAACCGGTCACCGCCAGCGCAATCTTTGCCCGTGCCGGCCCAAATATCCGGATCAGCCCATTGCAGATCTGCTGTGTAGCGCCGGTTTCCGTAAGCAATGCGCCCAGCAATACCCCCAATCCCAAAACAAGGATCAGCGATCCCAGGGTGTCTCCGATCCCCTTATTCATCGCTGTAATGACCTGCATCGGCGCCATCCCGTTCATCAGGCCGATGAGGAGCGCTACCACTACCAGGGAGATAAAGGCATTGAGCTTCAGAACCGTGATCAGCAGCAGGAGCAACAGGATTCCAAGTACGAGGATCAACAGGGCCATGGCAAGTATTTAAACCGAAAATACAGTTATTGTCTGACTCAGCCAATGCGCACGGCTGCTTAACATTTTTAACCGGCAAGCGAAAGACCGTAGCCACGGAACATGAACAGGCACCAGGGAATGGAGAACCATTAAGAAGCACAGGCAGCGGAGCGCGTCTTCCTGCCTCAATGATGTTGAAAAAATGATGTACCCGGCTCGGCAGATAAGCACGGATACCCCATGCGCACTGAAGGCAGGCGGAGCCGTTTTCTTCCGCCGGCGCGCCGGTCTTTAAAATCCGTTCCGGATCAACAGCGCTCCGATCCGGTCCAGCTCTTCAGGCAGGCCGGTTACCGGCACTGCAATACAATCCGTTTCCATACCGGTTGGTTCTTCCAGCGTTGCAAACTGGCTTTGCAGCAGACCGGCCGGCATAAAATGCCCGGTTCTTGTTCTCAGCAGTTGGCTGATCTGCTGAAAGCTGGCTTTCAGATAAACAAATAACAGCTGCACCCCGCCCTGCCGTAACAGATCCCGGTAGCTCCTTTTAAGCGCGGAGCAGGCGATCACTACAGAAATGCCTGTGGCATTCAGCGCCTGCATTTCCCGGTTGATGCGCAGCAGCCAGCCCCAGCGGTCCTCATCCGTCAGCGGTATGCCCGACTGCATCTTTTCAATATTGGCGGGAGGATGCAGGTCGTCACCATCCAGGAACCGGTAACCCCGTTCGCCGGCCACGGCTTTGCCAACCGTGGTCTTTCCGCTTCCGGATACGCCCATTATGATGATCGATCTGCCAGCCATGATTCTGATCACCAAGATACGCCCTATCGCTTAAATAACCTGCGCACCGGCTCAGATCCGGTTCTTTTCTTCCTCTGCGCTTTGTTCTACTTTTTTATCCTTGATCTTTTTACCGGCATTCAGCAGATAGCTTACGGAAATGCCTACAGAACGGGTGGGCCGTTTTTGATAGAAATCAATATCGACACCCTCGTAGACCGTGCGCGACTTTTCCCTGAACGTATTGAACAGATCCGTAACGGTCACTCTTACACGCAGTTTATTATCGAAGAACTTTTTCCCAAAGGAAAGATCGGTAAAGAACAAAGCGGCGTGGGTGGTATTGCCTTGCACATAAGGAGAGCTGTAGATCGTGGCAAGTGTGGCATCCATATTGTTTTTCAGCGTAAACGTCTGATAGGTGTTCAGGTTGAAGGAGGTTTGGGCAAGCTGAAAATCATTGATGGCGTACGCTGTATGAAAAAGCCCCGAATAGACATTTGCGGTCCACCATTTACGGATCCTGACCGGGGCATATACCGATGCGCCATACGAGGTACGGTATTTAAAATTACGTGTCTGGTATTCGATCACACCATCTTCCTGGGGATTGGCAAATTCCGCAATGATATTGTTAGTACGCAGGTACTGCAGGTTGAACATATACCCGGTCCAGAAATTATAGCCCAGTTTGAAGCTGTTGGCGTACTCCGGCAAGAGATCCGGATTGCCCACCAAAACGGAATAATCCCCGATGCGAAGCCGGAAGGGGTTCAGATCACCGAACTGGGGCCTGCGGATCCTCCGGCTGTAACTGAACGACAATGCAGCAGGAACCGGTTTGTCGTTCAGGTTCTGCAGCAAAAACGCCGAGGGAAACAGGTTCAGATAGCGCCGGGTAAATTGCTGTGCCGAAGTGATGTTGTTGCCCCGCATATAGGTTTCCTCCGCCCGTAACCCCAGCTTGATATGGGTTCTTTTTACAGCGCCTTCCATTGCTGAATACCCCATCAAAAGATTTTCATCATAAATAAACTGGTTGCTGGCATCTTCCTTTACGAGCCAGCTTCCGTTTGTAAAATGCTCGGTGGTAACAATATTGTTTCGTCTTGTAGCCACATATTTTACACCTGCCTGTAATTTGAAGCGGGCGTTGAGGTACCGGAGGTAATCTGCCTGGCCGCTGTAGATCTCGGTTGTGCTGGGATAGCTGTTCCGGTACAGCGTATCGCGGCGCGGGTCTGTATAAACCGAACGCACCATCATGTCCTCTGCCTTCCTGCCGTTTACATAGTCTGCAAGGATCTTGAATACAGAGCCGAGGGTATCCAGCTTATAACTGTAGTTGAGTGTTCCGGTGGTCAGGCGGGGCTTCCGGCTCCAGCCGGTAACCGAGGAACCCGTTACCAGTCCGCCGGCAGGGTCCTTTAAGACGATGCCGGTTTTAAAATCCCGTAAAAGATTGATGCCGGTTGTTCCGCCCTGAAAGCTGAGGGACTGCTTATCGGAAAGATCATACACCATCCCGCCCTGGTAGCTGGTTTGCCGGTTGTTGTTGATCCGGTCGGTGGTCCCGTCATATGAACTATGGTCCTTATAACTGTTAATGGTGCGGGCATAATACACCTGCTCCTCTTTTGACAAAGCGCCCCTTCCGAAAAAATAAAACCGCTTTATTTTATACTGTGCGGAGATGCCGGATGACAGATACGGCTTTCCCTTCTGCTGTTTAAAAACGGCCGTGGCCTGCCCGGTAAAACCCTCATCCCGGCTTTTCCTCAGGATGATGTGCACGATCCCCCCGGTACCGGAGGCTTCGTATTCGGCGGGCGGATTGGGGATCACCTCAATCTTTTTTATATTCTCCGACCGGATGGTGCGGAGGTACTCCGCCAGGTCGGTGCCAGACATCCGCTGCAGCACATCATTGATCATCACGGTAACCGATCCATTCCCATTGATCTTGATGCCCCCATTGGGGTCCACCCATATCCCCGGCGATTTCTGCAATACCTCCAGTGCATTGTTCCCGTCTGCCAGCGGCGTCCCCTCCACATTCACCACGTAACGATCGGCCCGTCGCTCGACCAGGGGCCGGGCTGCCGCAACCGTTACCGTGCGCAGAGTGCTTTTATCCTTTTCCAGCACAAAGGGTTTCAATTGCAGTGTATCTGAGAACGTAAACGTAAATGTTGCCGGCCGGTACCCGATGGAAGACACCCGTACATAATACCTTCTGCCCTGCTCAAATGTATAGGAGATCCGGAACTGCCCGTCACTTTCCCCCGCTGTACCGGAGCGCGTACCTTCCCCGTCTGTCAATGTTACCGATGCATAAGGCACCGGTTTCTGTTCCGTATCGGTAACCAGGCCCCGGATGCTTTGCTGTGGCGGGCCGCCTGCCTCGCTCTGGCTGCGCAGGGCAATGCTTCCCACCACGATCATATTTCCGCCCCGCCGGCTATAAAATAATCCGTTGGGCCGGAGAATGCTGTTCAGAATATCGGCTACGCTCCGGCGACGGACATCTACGGAGGCGTTCATGGAATCCTGTACGATTTCGTCGCTGTAAATGATGTGGTAACCACTGCGTTCCTGCACCTGCTCCAGTATCGCCTTCAGCGGCTGGTTAACCGCCGTAATTGAAATCTTTTTGCTTTGCGCATGTGCCACAATCGCTGCTGCAGCCATTAAAAAAACAAAAAATCCCCTTCTTACCAACTTGATGATGTTTACTTATTTTCTATACGCCGGCTTCCGGTAATTGTTACAAGCTGCCGGGCGGTTACCTGATCGTTACTTTCTTATCCTCGATCTTATAGCTGAACGGGTAGGCTGTTTTCAGTGCTTCTAACCCATCAGCTAAACTTTCGTTGACCAATATGCCGCTGAACCGCTTTTCCTTTAGTGCCTCTGTACGGATCTCAATGGTCACGCCATATTTTTTTTCGAGCTTCCGGGCTATATGCTGCAATGGCTCTTTTTTGAATACCAGCGAATCATCTTTCCAGTGCAGCCGCTGTGTCACCTGCTGATCGATGGAATCAATGTGGAACTGGACCGTTCCTCCTGAGGTATTGGGCGCCCATAGCCACTGATTGGGCTTCAGCAATACCTTATCTGTACGGTCGCCCCTTCTGGATACCTCCACGGCTCCCCGCAGCAGCACCACCTTTATTCCGGGATCATTCTTATAGGCTTCCACGTTAAAAGCCGTACCCTTTACTTCCACCATCAGCGGGCCAGCCAGCACCTGCAGGGGCACTTTCTCGTTGGCCGTCACATCAAAAAAAGCTTCTCCCTGCAAGATGATCTTCCGCTTTCCATCTCCGAAATCCGTATTGTATTCCAGTGTGGAATGATAATTCAATGTAACCTGCGTACCATCCGGCAACGCGGTGTATAATTTTTCATTTGTAGTACTAAGCACCTCCATCAGTCCCTCTTTTGTCGGTTTGTTCTTATAAAGGATCCATGCGATCCCGCCTGCGATCAATAAAAAAACAGCCGCTATTTTTATAAACAGGCCCGGCTGCAAAAGCCGTCGTGGCTCCGGTGCCGGCGCCCCTTCCGCAATACGCTTCCAGATCTCCGAAAGCCGGTCCTCCATATCCGGCACCACCGCAGTGCGATGGCTGCCAGCTGTTCCGATCGCCTCGCTCAATTGCCGGAACTCCCTGTTTTCTTCCATACACTGCTCCAGTCTTTCGCGTTCTTCCCGCGAAAGTTCATTTCTCATCTTCTTTGACAACAAGGCTAAAAATGTTTCCCTGTTCATACTGTTTTATGCTGCATTTTTATAGGACAAAAAAATCATCCCTTTTACTTATCCGCCTTTAAAAAAGTCAGGGTCCCTGCGCCCCGTGACCGTTTTTCCCGGGGATGATACCCCAGGTAGCTGCTTACGGTCGCTGCCAGGCTCTTCACGGCCTTGTATAATTGGTTTTCTACGGTTCTGACAGACAAGGACAGGATCGCCGCTACTTCCTTTGCTTTCAGGCCCTCTTCCCTGATCAGCCTGAAGATCAGCTGTCGCTGCTCCGGAAGCCGCTCCACGGCTGCGATGACAACAGCTTCCAGTTCCTTGTATTCTGCAGGAGCAACGCCTGCTTCGCTCCCGGTTGCAAGGCCCGGCTGCCGGTCCCCCAGCGGCACGGTTTTTTGAGGCCGCCGCAGGTAATTGAGACAACTATTACGGGCCGCAACAAAAAGATATACTTCCGGCGAGCGGACCGCCGCAAGCCGGTCCTTTTTTTGCCAGAGTTGTACAAACAAAGACGAAACGATTTCTTCTGCAGGTTCCTGTTGTTTCACATATTGCACAGCAAACCGCACCAGCCGTTCGTAGTAATGATAGAACAGCTGGTTAAAGGCTTCCTTCTGCCCCTGACCGATCTGCCGGAACAACGCTTCGATGGATGTTGGCTGCATGCGTATATACAGACACTAAAAATAACCCATATACTGACGCAAGGGGTATTTTTATTTTCCGGGCCGGATCGCAATACCCCGGATCAGCAGTGTTGGAACGCGCTGCAGCCGGTTACGGAGATCCGGATCGTTTTTAAACAGCCTCTGAGAACAAGGACCAGTACGGCCGGCGGTGTGTTTTGCACCGGGAAATAAATGTTATTTCTTTTATTTTTTCAGGCCGCCGCTGAAAGCATAGTTCCCGGAACCAAGCCGGTACACCCTGCAGCCTTTTTCGGATCTTAAAAAAACAATATTTTTCTGACCGGCGGTATTTTTACCATCCTGCAATACATCCCCGTCTGCTGCGGGTACCCATACCTCGGCGGTGGTATTTACGGGTATCGTTACCTTTAAGAACAACCGGCCTTCCTTCTTTTGCCATGCGCTTTTTATCCGCCCGTAAGGGGTTTCATAGCTGCCCGAGGCAAACTGCAGCCCATTGTCTGTTTGCGGCCGGATGTAAAAGGTTTTAAAGCCCGGGGCTGTGGCATTGATCCCCAGCAGCGACCGGTAAAACCATTCCGTCACCGATCCAAACATCGGGTGGTTTTGCGAGTAGGTGTTATCCGAATATTTCCAGGTCTCCCACAAAGTGGTAGCGCCCTGCCGGACCATATGCCCCCAGCCGGGAAAATCTTCCTGGTTGACCACTGTGTATGCCAGGGCATCCAGCTCATTTTCGCGCAGCACATCAAACATCATTTTGGTAGCAAAAATCCCGGTGGAAACATGATCTTTTTTGACAGCAAACGCCTGTACAAGCCGTTGCAATACGGCGGGCTTTTCTTTTTCTCCTACAATAGCATACCAGAGCGGAAACAGCTGTGCAGCCTGGGTCTGGTTATCAAAAACGCCTTTACCCCTGTAAAATTTTTGCAGCACCGCGGTCCGGATCTTTGCTTCCAGCATTGCATACCTGCGGGCTTCCACCTGCTTATCCAGGAGCGCCGAAAACTCCTTCATCAGCCGTACATGATGAAGGTAAAACAGGGAGGCCGTCAATGCCACCGGTTTGGGATCCAGCGACTCATGATCGCTGATGTCGTTCTCATATAAATAAGCTTTTGCGCTGTCTTCCAAAAAGCGGATCTGTTTTGTAAGCGAAGGATAATATTTTTCAACCACGCGTTTGTCGCCATAGAACTCATACAGTTTTTTTACCAGGTAGGGATAGCCCAGCTGCCAGCCAAGCGGCCCGGATTGATCGCCCGGGCCCTGGTCATGCAACCCCACATAGGGTGCCGTTTCTGTAATGCCTCCCAGCGGCCGCTGATCGTCTTCAAAATCCTGCAGGGACTTCCGGTAAAAATTGTACATGCCAAAATTGTAGCAAAAAGACTCCAGCGTACAAAACAGGTCGCCCCCGTAACCAAATTTTTCGCGGCCGGCACAATCCGACTGTACGCTGAAAATATTGCTTTTAAATGTACGCAGCGTGTTTTCCTGTATTTTATTGAACAACGGGTTGGAGCATTCAAAGACGCCGGCAGCGGGCACATCAGCGTTCATTTGCAGCCCCTCAATGTCATTAACGGTTGGTCTTCCCGGCCAGCCGGAGATCTCTACATACCGGAATACATGGAACGTGAAGCGGGGGTTCCAGACCTCTGTTCCCCGGCCCCCTGCAATAAACTGATCTTCCTGCCAGGCCACTGCCGGTGCGCCCGGCCCACCGTTTCTTTTTTTGATCTGTCCGGCCACTGCGGTCATTCCGTTTACTTCCCCATTTTTGTACACATCTTCCCCGTAACGCAGGGAAACCCGCGTTCCTTCCCGGGCTTTTAGCCGGATGCGGGCCACGCCTGCAAAATTCACCCCCATATCCGCCACATATTTCCCCGGGGCCACTTCCCTGACGGCAACGGGTTTTATAACACCCGTTACCCGGACAGGAGGCTGCAGGTCTGCCACCAGCCGGCCCCGGGGCCCGGCCGCCACAAAAGCTTTCTTATCCTGGCTGCCGGGTGCCCGCTGCAGCCAGGATTCATTGCCCCGGCGACCGTCGTACGTTTCTCCAAGATAGACGCTGTTCCGGATCACGGGCCCTTCCTTCCAGCTCCAGCTGTCGTCCGTGATCAGGGTTTCCCGGGTACCATCCGTATAAACAATATGATACTGGGCTTTTACCACCGGCCGGCCCACCGTCAGTGCGTTCCGGAGATTGTACACGCCCCAGAACTTCATAGGCAGGGGATTATACCAGCCGTTGCCCAATAGCAGCCCGGCAATATTGGTCCCTTTTTTCAGATTGGCCGTGATGTCGTAAACCCGGTACAGGATGCGCTTATCGAAATTGGTCCAACCCGGGCTCAATACATCATTACCGATCCGGGTACCATTCAGGTAAGCTTCAAAATATCCGGCACCGGCGATGTACAACCGCGCCGTTTGAACAGGTTTATGGATCTGAAGGGCCGCTTTGAACACCGGCATCGGATCATCTTTATAAAAATCCCCGTCTTTTTCAGGCAATGGTTTTCCGTCACTGATCCACCGGGCCTTCCAGTCGGCAGCCGACAGCATGGCTGTTTCAAACCAGGCCAGCGGGCTCCAGGCAGAAGCCCGGCCCTGCCGGTCGTACACCCGCACACTCCAGAAATACCGGGTAAAGGACCGCAGGGGTTTTCCGTTATAAATGACATTGATGCTTTGCGCCGATGCGATCTTCCCGGTGGTCCATTGATTGCCTACGCCTTTCCGCACCTGCGCCGCATCATCGCCAATCACGATCTCATAGGCCGTCTGAAACTGGCCGCGCTCCGGCGATTGAAGCTGCCAGCCCAGTACCGGCCGGGTAATATCCATTCCAAGCGGATTGGAAAGATGCTCGCAGGTCAGCTGTTCTATTGTTACGGAGCTGGCCTGTGCTTTGCACAATAGCAAAAACAATAAGGAAAGTATGGCAGATAATCGCATCGTTTTAAAATGATTATAGTTGGAAATCAAAAGTAGTGAAAAACCAGGGATCACTGTCCGGTACCACGGGCGGATGCATAAATCAGATACCATAAACATTTTAAAACCCCGCCTGCACGAACAGGACTTCCGGTAAGCCGCCGCAGCACGCTCCGGGGGCTGCAAACTTCCGTTCATCATGTGCTGCTATCAAAAATATTAAACCGCTGACTTGAATCGATATCGATTTGAACAGGTTGAGATTGTATTAAAAGTCGCTTTTTAGCGTGTTGTCGTTCTGAACTTGTTTCAGCATCTATTGATAGGCATCTATTATTAGATGCTGAAACCAGTTGCCAATGACAGATTATCTAATTATTGGCAATCAATCATACTTGGGTCATGCCGAGTTTTCGATAGGGGGCCTAATCAATGAAAGGATGACCCAAAGCAGGTTTGTCATTGCGCCATTGGTTTTGTGTTCACAAATGGAAAACCCAGCATGACCAACATATAGCCCCGATAGGGGCATCATAATGGCAGCAAGGTGTATAGCGTCTTATATTGAGCTCCGTAAGAGCGACCTGTTATATGGATTGTACCATACATTCCGGATTAACGGCTAAATGATGATGGCAGACCGGCTTTGCTTTACACTCTCCATATAGCCTTTAAAATAAGCAGGGATGTTCTCTTCCGGGCCGTTCTTTAAACGGTTGCGCACCTGGTGATAGGCCAGGATACCGGTTTCAAAATCCGGCTGGCCGGTGATGAGGACCGGCTGATCCAGTTTCTGATACCAGTAATAGGTACCGCCCACATTTTTCCGGGCCACCTCAAAAAGATAGGCGCCGGCGCCTTCCGTTATTTTCTGCTGCTGTACCGGAGTCATTTCGCCAAAGAAACCACCGGCATCCTGCAGCAGGCGCTCCAGCACTTCGAGGCTGCCGACCGAATAATCGAGCCCCGGATATTGAGGCGCATATTTTTGTAAAAAGGCTGTGGCCAACCCTTCAAGCGTTCTATCCAGGCCGACAGGGCCGCTCTTTTCAGCTGTTTTTTTTGCCGGATCTTTTTTGTCTGTGCCATTAAAAAAATCAAAAAAACGCATAGGTTTAAGTTTATTGCCTCCCTTTGTGAAGGGATGATAAAAATAGCCAATTAAATCAAAAAACCGGTGTTCCGGGAACGGCATCTTTCCGCCATTAAACGATCCGCGGGAGTTTTGGCGGAAGGTGTAAATCAGTTTTAAATGGACGGTTTTTTGTTTGAAAAACATCAACCACAAATGCATTTTGTTTAGAAAATTTCAATTTTTTTAACGATTCGCGTGGCTATTGTCTAAATAAGCAGATTTTTTATTAATTTACACAGCTCGATTGCCCGCTCTGTATTGAAAAGCCAAACTTATTTATTAAAAATCATTTGTTAAAAAATGACAGAAAAAAAAGGATTATACGACCCTTCATTTGAACGTGATGCCTGTGGTATTGGTTTTGTTGCCAACATAAAGGGCAACAAGAACCACCAGACCATTTCAGATGCCCTTACGGTTTTGGAGAACATGGATCACAGAGGGGCTTGTGGCTTCGAGCCCAATACGGGCGACGGCGCCGGCATTATGATTCAGATCCCGCACGAGCTTTTTTATGACGAGTGTCTTCAGATGGGCATTGCGCTTCCCGCAGTAGAAGAATACGCGGTGGGCATGGTCTTCTTTCCAAAAGAGGTAAAAGCACGGGAAGAATGCCGCGATATATTTACACGTGCTGCGGAAAAAATGCACATGAAGGTGATCCGCTGGCGCAATGTGCCGGTAAACCCCGCAGGGATCGGTTCTTCTGCCCTTTCGGTAGAACCGGATATTGAGCAGGTCTTCCTCCGGAGGCCGGACAACATTAAAACGGCTGAAGAGTTTGAGCGCAAACTATTCGTACTGCGTAAATACGCTACGCACCTGACCACCAACGCAGTAAAAAAAGACCCGATCGGCTTTTATATCAGCTCCCTGTCGTGCAGGACGGTGATTTATAAAGGACAGTTCACCAGTTTCCAGGTACGCACGTATTATAACGATCTTACAGACAACCGTACGGTGAGCGCCTTTGGACTGGTACACTCCCGCTTTGCAACCAATACCTTCCCTTCCTGGCGTTTGGCGCAGCCGTTCCGCTTTATTGCGCACAACGGAGAGATCAATACCCTGCAGGGAAATCTGAACTGGCTGCGCTCCAGCGAGAACAGCTTTGAATCGCCCCTGTTCACCCAGGAGGAAATGGACATGCTGGTACCCATTGTAAGCAATGACCAGAGTGATTCGGCCTGCCTGGACAATATGATCGAATTGCTGGCACTGACCGGCCGGTCCCTGCCGCATGTAATGATGATGCTGATCCCCGAAGCCTGGGATGGCAATGAAGATATGGACCCGGTGAAAAAGGCTTTCTACGAGTTCCATGCCTGCCTGATGGAACCCTGGGATGGCCCGGCATCCATTTCTTTTACCGACGGGAAGATCATCGGCGCCACACTGGACCGGAACGGGTTGCGCCCCTCGCGCTATTGTGTAACCAGCGACGGACGGGTGATCATGGCCTCCGAAACCGGTGCCCTGCCGGTAGACCAGAGCCTGGTTATTGAAAAAGGCCGCCTGCAGCCGGGTAAGATGTTCGTGGTAGATATGGAGCAGGGCCGCATCATCAGCGATGAAGAACTGAAAAAAGAGATTTGCTCACAAAAACCTTATGGCGACTGGCTGAACAAGCACAAGATCCGCCTAAATGAGCTGCCCGAACCAAGGGTGATGTTCACCAACCTGAGCGAGGACCAGATCTTCCGCTACCAGAAATCCTTTGGTTATACTTCGGAAGATGTTGAAAACATCATCACTCCTATGTCCATTACCGGCAAGGAGCCGATCGGTGCCATGGGGGTGGATACCCCGCTGGCGATACTGAGCGACCAGCCGCAACATTTAAGCTCTTATTTTAAACAATTATTTGCGCAGGTAACCAACCCGCCCATCGACCCCATACGGGAGCGGATGGTGATGTCCCTGGCCACTTTTGTTGGCGACAACGGAAGCCTGCTGATCGAAGATGAAATGGATTGTCATGTGGTAGCGCTTAAGCAGCCCGTGCTTACCAACTTTGAGCTGGAAACCCTGCGCAGCATTGATACCGGCACCTTCCAGGCCAAAACATTACAATGTTATTTCAGGGCCGATGGAAAACCCGGTTCACTGGGTAAAGGGCTGGACCGTATCTGTGCGTATGCAGAAGATGCGGTGAACGATGGTTTTGAGGTACTGGTGCTCCAGGACCGCGCCATCGACAGCCAGCACGCACCCATTCCGTCATTGCTGGCCGTATCCGCAGTGCACCATCACCTGATCCGGAGAGGACTGCGTGGAAAAGTGGGCATTGTGGTAGAAGCCGGCGATGTGTGGGAAGTGCATCATTTTGCCTGCCTGCTGGGCTTTGGCGCTACGGCGATCAATCCCTACCTGGCCTTCTCCACCATTCACAACCTGAAGGAGACGGGGAAAATAAAAACAGCGCTTTCAACAGAAGAGCTTTACAAGAACTATATCAAAGCGGTAAGCGATGGCCTGCTGAAGGTATTCTCCAAAATGGGGATCTCTACCCTGCAGTCTTACCAGGGCGCCCAGATCTTTGAGATCATCGGGCTGAACCAGGCCGTGGTACGGAAACACTTTACCGGCACCACTTCCCGTATTGAGGGAATGGGGCTGGATGAGATCGCACGCGAAGCAGTGACCAAACATCACTTTGGCTTTAGCCAGAAACCCAGCCCGGTAGACCACTTGCCCACCGGCGGTTTCTACCAGTGGAAACGGAAAGGGGAAACGCACCTGTTCAACCCGCAAACCATCCACCTGTTGCAGTATTCAACAAAAATGAATGACTACAACATCTTTAAAAAATATACCAAACTTGTAAACGACCAGACCTCCAAGGCCATTACCTTAAGAGGACTGCTGGATTTCAAACGCACCCGCAAACCCATCTCCATCGATGAGGTAGAGCCGGCTGAAAAGATTTACAAACGTTTTGCTACCGGCGCCATGAGCTTTGGCTCTATCAGCTGGGAAGCGCACACCACCTTGGCCATTGCCATGAACCGCCTGGGCGGCAAGAGCAATACCGGTGAGGGGGGTGAAGACGAAGCACGCTATACCCGTCTGGAAAACGGCGACAGCATGCGCAGTGCCATTAAACAGGTAGCCAGCGCCCGTTTTGGGGTAACCAGTCTTTACCTCACTGAGGCCGACGAATTACAGATCAAAATGGCGCAGGGTGCAAAACCAGGCGAAGGCGGACAACTTCCGGGCGATAAAGTGGATGACTGGATCGGCAAGACCCGTCATGCCACACCGGGTGTAGGCCTGATCTCCCCGCCCCCGCACCACGATATCTATTCCATTGAGGATCTGGCGCAGCTGATCTTTGATCTGAAGAACGCCAACCGCCACGCGCGCATCAACGTAAAACTGGTGAGCAAGGCCGGCGTGGGAACCATTGCTGCCGGCGTTACCAAGGCCAAGGCCGATGTGGTGCTGATTGCAGGCCATGATGGCGGCACCGGCGCCTCGCCGATCAGCTCCATCCGGCATGCAGGATTGCCCTGGGAGCTGGGCGTGGCAGAAGCACAGCAAACACTGGTTAAGAACAAGCTGAGAAGCCGTGTGGTATTGCAGACCGATGGCCAGATGCGCACCGGGCGCGATATCGTGATCGCCGCTATGCTGGGTGCCGAAGAATGGGGCGTAGCCACCGCGGCACTGATCGTGGAAGGCTGTATCATGATGCGCAAATGCCACCTGAACACCTGCCCCGTTGGTGTGGCTACTCAGGATCCGGAATTGCGGAAACGGTTTACCGGCAATCCCGATCACGTAGTGAACTTCTTTAAGTTCCTTACAGAAGATATGCGCGAAGTAATGGCAGAACTGGGTTACCGGACAGTAGAAGAGATGATCGGCCAGTCGAACGACCTGAAAGTACGGGAGGGCATCACCCACTGGAAATACAAGAACCTGGACCTGTCCCCGATCCTTTACCGCGAGCAGGAAGAAGCCGGTATCGGGCTTTACAATTCCGAAGAACAGGATCATGGCATTAAATCCGTACTGGACTGGAAATTCCTTGAAGCAGCCAAACCGGCTATTGAAAGCGGCACTGCTATAAAAGCATCTTTTGATATCGTGAATACGGACCGCGCTGCCGGTACCATTCTTTCGCACGAGATCACCAAGAAATACCGGTCAGAAGGCCTGCCGGAAGATACCGTACACCTGAAACTGAAAGGTACTGCCGGTCAAAGCTTTGGCGCGTTCTCCAATAAAGGCATTACCCTGGAGCTGGAAGGCGATGCGAACGACTATTTTGGCAAGGGCCTGAGCGGTGCCAAGCTGATCACCTACCCGGATGCAAAAGCTGGTTTTGTTGCGGAAGAGAACAGCATTATCGGCAACGTGGCCTTTTATGGTGCCACCAGCGGCGAAGGGTTCATCCGCGGAAAAGCAGGCGAACGCTTTGCGGTACGGAACTCCGGCGCTACGGTGGTAGTAGAGGGTGTGGGCGACCACGGTTGTGAATATATGACCGGCGGAAAGGCCATTATCCTGGGCAATACCGGCCGGAACTTTGCAGCAGGTATGAGCGGCGGTATTGCCTTTGTATACGACGCCAGCCAGAAATTTGCCGACAATTGTAACAGGGAAATGGTGGAACTGGATCCGGCAAATGACGCCGATGCACAATTCCTTCATCAATACATATCCAGGCATTACCAGTACACCAACAGCCCGGTGGCCAAATTCATCCTTGATGATTTTGACAACCAGCTGAAAAACTTTGTAAAAGTATTCCCTTCCGAGTACAAGAAAGTATTACTGGCGAAAGAGGAACAAAAACAACTGGCATAACAGACGTTTCTGGTTTATTGTTTTGGGTTTGATGTTATTCCCGGATAATATTTAGCTTAAAACAACCAACCGCTCTTTCTGGGCGAAACGAGAAACGACAAACAATAAACGTTAAATAAGAAAATGGGTAAACCAACAGGATTTTTAGAGTTTTCGAGAGAGACTCCCCAAAAGAAAACAGTAGCAGAACGCGTTCAGCACTATAAAGAATTCGTAGCATTATTTCCGGAAGATCAATTGAACAACCAGGCCGCAAGATGTATGGACTGCGGAGTTCCATTTTGTCACAGCGGTTGCCCGCTGGGAAATGTGATCCCGGAGTTCAATGATGCTATTTACCGCAAAGAATATAAAGAGGCATACGAAATTCTGACCTCCACCAACAACTTCCCGGAATTTACGGGGCGTATCTGTCCGGCACCCTGCGAATCGGCCTGCGTGCTGGGCATTAACCAGCCTCCGGTTGCTATTGAAGAGATCGAAAAACATATTATTGAGATCGCCTTCGAACGGGGCTTTGTTTCCAAAAAAGGGCCCAATATCCGCACCGGTAAAAAAGTGGCCGTTGTCGGCAGTGGCCCTTCCGGACTTGCTGCCGCTGCCCAGCTAAACTATGCGGGTCATAGTGTAACGGTCTTCGAACGGGATGAAAAACCGGGCGGCCTGCTGCGGTACGGGATCCCTGATTTTAAGCTGGAAAAATGGGTAATAGACCGCCGGATCGAGGTCATGCAGGAAGAAGGCATAGAGTTCCGCTGTCATGCACACGTGGGCAAAAATATCAGCATACATGATCTGCTGCGCAATTATGATGCAGTGGTCCTGTGCGGCGGCAGCACGGTTCCCCGCAACCTCCCCATCCCCGGAAGGGAGCTGAACGGGGTTCATTTTGCTATGGACTTCCTGAAACAAAATAATAAACGGGTTGACGGAAAAGACTTCCTGGCCCATAAAGACATCGAAAGCAATATCTTAACGGAAGAAGTGCTGGCCACAGGTAAAAATGTGGTGGTAATTGGCGGAGGCGACACCGGCAGCGACTGCGTAGGCACCAGCAACCGGCATAAGGCTGTTTCCGTAACACAGTTTGAACTGTTGCCCATGCCCCCGAAAGAACGGACGGAAGCCATGCCCTGGCCTTCTTATCCGATGCTGCTGAAAACAACGACCAGCCACGAGGAAGGCGCCAACCGGCACTGGTCTATTGCCACCAAAGAATTCAAAGGAGATGAAAATGGTCATCTGAAATCGCTGGTGGTGGTAGACCTGGAATGGAAAACCCCGGCACCCGGGAAGCCTGCCCAGTTTACAGAGATCCCCGGTTCCGAACGGGAATTGCCCTGCGAACTGGCCTTACTGGCAATGGGCTTTGTACACCCGCAGCACCAGGGCATGCTGGAGGAGCTGGATGTGGAGCTGGATAACCGGGGCAATGTAAAAGCAAGTGAGCAGGAATATAAAACCAATATTCCCAAGATATTCTCCGCCGGCGATATGCGCAGGGGACAAAGCCTGGTGGTATGGGCCATCAGCGAAGGACGTGAATGCGCCCGGAAAGTAGACGAATTCCTGATGGGGCATTCCATACTGGAAGCAAAGGAACAATCGGTACTGATGTCTTTTGAATAATACACCGATAGTATTTATAAAGATAAAAGAGGTTGTATCAAGAGTTTTTCATTTGTCATGCCGGGTTTTCCATTTGTGAACACAAAATCAATGGCGCAATGACAAATCTGCTTTGGGTCATCCTGAACTTGTTTCAGGATCTGCCTAAATCGTGCATAGATGCCGAATAGATGCTGAAACAAGTTCAGCAAGACATTGTCCGGCATGACTAAAGTCTGATTCATTGTCAATACATTAAGCAATCTGTCATTGGCAACTTGTTTCGGCATCTAATAATAGTTATCTATCAATAGATTCTGAAACAAGTTCAGAATGACAACACGCTGTAAAGCGACTTTTGATACAATTTCTTTTTTATTGGTCACTGATAATGAACCGGTATCAAAAACGATATTATTCCGGAAAATAGCTGAAATAACAGGTCGCTCCTACGGAGCTCAACATGAGATGCCATACACCCCGCTGCCATTATGATGCCCTGAAATAAAAAAATCTGGTATGCTGCTTTAGAAACTCCCCTTCATATCCGCATGACACACAAGGATGAATCAATGTCGTTTACTCAGCGTATCTGAAAAATCCACTTCGTCTCCCTATTGCTTTCAGGGTATGCTGCGGCTTTTTGCCCCAAAACCGGGACCGCCTGTTTGTGAAAAACCAGTTTGTAAAATTCCTAAAATTTCACGACTCAACTTTTCACAACTTTGTGAAGGGTGTTCCTGAAAATTAAGGAGTTTCATCATCTACGATAAATTCGTAGATTAAAAATAGACTGTTTGCTCATTCCAACGGTTAACGAGCTGTAATTTTACCTTGCTTTTTCCATTTTAGGCAATAGGTTTGCCTGCACTGAAAACAGCGCTCCTTATTTAGTGATGCTGGGGGTTAAGCCGCCGCCGCTTTTATTGAAGCCTGCCTTCGATTGGTAATGATCGATGCGTTAGCCGTCATGATACCAAAGAATATCCAACACTTTTCGGTAATAGCATTGCGGGCATTTACCTTTTGGAGCAAATAATGATTCTTCTCATTACCAAAGCTTCCTTCCAACCGGGTTGCCCGTTGTTTGTTGAGCAGGCTACGCATGGTTTTGCTTTGCTCTATATGAGCGGTCTTTTGCCTGCCCTTGGGGGTAAAATTGGTAACGATTTTTTGCTTTGTGCAATAGCTGCGGTTGGCATTGGTGGCATAGATCTTATCGGCGCTATGGTGCGTGCATTTACCGAAGAGTCGCTTATGCAGCCATACACAGTCTTTAAGCCTTGTACCTTCGTTAAAGGCATCATAACTAAAATGCTCAATAAAACTGATACCGTCCACCTGCAACTTGTTTACCTTGGCACCAAATTCTACCGCTTTTGCTTCTTTACCCCTGACAATGGGACGAATATAGGGTTTGCTAAGTGATACTATACGGTCTTGTATTTTATCTGTCTTACCATATACTTTGTCATGTTGTTGAGCATACACGCTAATAATGGTGCGTATTTCAGCAGCTTGCTTTAAAGATAGCTTTACTGGCTGTTGTTGGCTCAGCTCTTCTATTAGCTGCAACAATCGCAGTAAAAATTTCAGCAGTGTTTTCAGCAACTTTTTTTCTGCGCGTTTAGTTTTCTTTTTGGTTTTCTGGTAGTGCAAAAACAATAGCCTGAACTTTTCATAGTTGCAACGGCTGCCACGAAGCTTCGCTTGCCTGCGAAGATGATTATACAATAAATAAGTTTTGTTGCAACACTGCCACACCAGTTTTACCGGCGTAGGAAAGGCAATACCGCTTTCATAGCAGGTAGCATCTTCACTGCTGATATGGGTATCGTTCATGTAAGGCTTCCAGTGTCGGGCCAGGATGTCCTGTACCTTGCTTATATCCAGGTACTTGCCCAGATAGCTCCGCCAGGCGCTGGGAAGATCCGTATCTTTTATCATCTCATCGGGCCTTAGCCGGATGCCACAAAAAAGTTGCAGGCTCCAGTCTGTATTGATACGTTCAATAAGCATCGCATCACTTACATTAAGATAATGCTTTAAAATCTCCAACGCAATCCCTCCTTTGACATCAAACCACGGCTTACAGCCCCGGCCACTCTTTGCATGACGAGGCGCAGCAATGACCGCCGCTAACTCATCAAAGGGAATGCTCTGATAAAGCCGCCCTAAATCTGTTTGTAAAAATCGCTGATCTAATAAAGATGGATAATCGAAAAGAACTATTTTTGACATAGACAAAGAATAAGAATGCCTCACTTAAAGCAAATTTTGCTCCAATGTGAGGCATTTTTATACCTTCTTCTCAATAAAATCTAAGCCTGTACTCGATTACACTTTTTCAGGTACACCCTGTGAACTTCCGGTTTGTAAATTTTTCATTTTTTCACAAACTGATTTTTCACAATTGCATTCAACCGGGCTCCTGTTAAGGGAGCGGGGCGATTTATGCAAGTCGTCCGTCATTAAGCCCGGCACAGACCAAAGACCTGCCCGCCATCAGCAACACCCTGGCAGGCCCCAAATACAAAAAACCCTTCCCAAACGGGAAGGGTTTATATCTGTTATAGCAAAAAGTTACTATTTTTTGCGAAGATTTGGATGAGGAGGAGCAACTGTGTTCGGTCCGTCTTCACCCGGTGCAGCTGCACGGATGTCTACGGTGTTGCAATCTCCACCTTCCTGACCAGAAGAGAAGATGAATCTGTCTCCGCTGATACCTTCTTTTTCCTGTAAGTGTGTGATCACTTTGTTTACATGATCCCAGCTTAATTGCTGTTGACGTTTAGTAGCAGCGCAATAGCCAACTACAACTACTTTACAGTTCGGATTTGCTCTCAGTTTAGAAGCTACAACAGCTAAAGAAGCGGCAGCATCAGAAGAAAGCGTATTGGAATTAGCTTTGAAAGTAACGCTCGGTAAAGCACCCAGCAAAGTGGCGCAATCATCTACTTTAACGCCACAACCTTCCGGACAAGGGCATTTACCAACACCATCAGCATCTACCGGCTGGCAGTAGGTAGGAGTGATCAGCTCTTTATCTTTACAATCAGGAACACCGTCACCATCTGTATCGCGGCTTACACCATGTGTATCAACCGGGCAACCAGCAGGTGTTTGCTCTTGGTCAAACTGATCTGTTACGCCATCGCCATCAGAATCAGGAAGAACGATCTCGGGAACGCGACGCAGTTCACCGTAGGCATAGTTCAGCGGGTTCAGCCAGTACAGCGGCTCAACTCTTCTGGATTTGTTACCCAGGTTAAAGTTCAGACCTACAGTCAGGTAGTTGAAGAAATCTTTATCGGGGCTTAATGTACCTTGCTCAGCCCAACGATCTCCGTCCAACAGATCAGAAGCATGCAGGTTGTAGATCACACGATCTTCAACAGCTAAGTTTACGCGGGGAGACAGTCTGAAAGCGATACCAGCACCTGCAGTAGCAGAAGGAGTGATATAGCCGGCAAACATTTTGCTCCATTTAACGCTGGGATCTACTTCAGCAGCAGATTCATACTCATCATCAAAAACATCTTTCAATGTTTTCATCATGTCCTTGCGGCTTGTGTTTGTTTGATCACCGGCAGGGAAATTTGTGTATGCAGTACCGCCGTTTTTAGCATCAACTGTTGAGTGGAAGGTGTTTACACCAATACCAGCCAACGCATAAATGGTAGCTCCGGTCTGTGCTTTGTAGAAACGGATGTTTCCCAAGTTAAACAAAGCCTGGAGTGACAGATCCTGTGCTTTTGTTTTGTAGTTGTAGTAAACAGGCGCTCCGGCATATCCTGCAGCATTCCAGGGATTGTCTGCAGGGGCGTGAACATAGCTCATGGAAGGTCTCCAGTTCAAACCGGTAGCGCTACCATAAACATACTCCAGTCTTAAGGACATTACGTGTCCCAATGACTTACGGATGTGTGCACCAAAACCAAAGGATTTTCCAAAACGGGAGTTTACATCTCCATTTACAGTGAAAGATCCCCCTTTAATACCGAGTTCCCACATGTCTTTCGGTTTAGCGGGATAATCGCTTGTACCAACCATAAAATCATTATGCTGTTGCAGATTTTTGCCAGAATAATAATTAGAGTCAGTAACAGAATAAGTACCGTACAGCGGATGAGGCGCTGTGTACGGATGCGAAGGGCTTACTTGGGCAAACCCTGTAGACGCAATCAGGCAGCCTAGACCTGCCAATAATGTGTACTTTTTGCTTGTCATAACTAAGGATTAAGATTTAAAAACGATTTCCTAAAATGAATAGCAAATTTAGAGCCATTTCTTAAATAAACAAATTTTTAACCAAAAAAAATAATAAATTTTTCCCTGTTTCTTGTTTATTTTCAATTAAAAATGAGTGTGTTAAATCATGCTCATTTGAAGGATTTAGCCTTATTTTGCCCATAATTTATGCATTGACAATGAAGCTTCCCACCTCCCTTATAAAAGTAGAATTAGCCAGTTTCGAACAGCGGTTTAACGAGGCAGTTAAAAGCAATACTCCCCTTTTGGACCGCATTATGCGTTATATTGTGAAACGGAAAGGTAAACAATTACGGCCCATGTTTGTTTTCCTGTCCGCCAGGGTATTTGGCCCTACCACGGAGGCTACTTACCGGGCGGCCTCCCTGGTGGAGATCCTGCATACCGGCTCGCTGGTACATGACGATGTGGTGGATGATTCCTTTGAAAGAAGAGGCTTTTTCTCAACCTATGCGCTGTGGAAAAATAAGGCATCCGTCCTTGTGGGGGATTATCTCTTTGCAACGGGGCTCCTGCTTTCGCTGGAGCACGGGGATTACCGCATGCTCCGGATCATGTCGGATGCTATCCAAAAAATGGCCGAAGGCGAGCTGCTGCAGCTGGAGAAAGCCCGCTCCCTCAACCTTAAAGAGGCCATTTACTACGAAATTATCCGGAACAAAACGGCATCACTCCTGGCATCTGCCTGCAGCGCGGGAGCCTGGTCCGTAACTGAAAACGAAGCTGCTACCGAAAAAGCCCGGCTTTTTGGCGAAAAAACGGGGATCGCCTTCCAGATAAAGGATGATCTTTTTGACTATGCCAGTGAAGATGTTGGAAAACCTACCGGTAACGACATAAAAGAAAAGAAAATGACGTTGCCCCTGATCTATACGCTCAATAATACCGATAAAGCCACCAAACAAAAAATCATTAATATTGTAAAAAATAATAATAACGACAGGCAAAAGGTACAATGGGTGCTCAATGTGGTAAGGGAAACGGGAGGCATCCGCTACGCCCAGGAAAAAATGAACGCTTACAAGGAGGAAGCCCTGGAAATTTTAGCCACCTGTCCTGAAAATGAATACCGGCAGGGCCTGGTGGACCTTGTCAACTATGTAACCGAAAGAAAATACTAAAAAAATACCCTGCCGGAACAGGTTATGCCCGCAGAATCCGCAATGAACAAACGATGGAACATATTGCAACCGAATGAAGATGCCGTAGCTGAATTGCATAATAAATTGAAGATCAATAAATTACTTTGTAAGATCTTAGTACAGCGGGGCATTCGGACCTTTGACGAGGCAAAAGACTTTTTTCGCCCCGGTACCCGCCAGTTGCACAGCCCCTGGCTGATGAAAGACATGGAAAAAGCCGTTGAACGGGTACTGCAGGCCTTCCGGGAACAGGAAAAAATCCTGGTATTTGGCGACTACGACGTAGACGGCACTACTTCTGTGGCCGTGATGTATCGTTTTTTAAGGACCCAATACGAAAAAGTGGACTTTTACATCCCTCACCGCTACCGCGAGGGCTATGGCATCAGTAAGGCCGGCATTGACTTTGCAAAGGAGAACGGCTTCTCCCTCATTATTGCCCTGGATTGTGGGATCAAGTCTGTAGAGCTGGTGCAGTACGCCCGCACCCTGAACATCGATTTTGTGATCTGTGATCACCACCTGCCGGATGCGGTGCTCCCCGATGCCGCCGCCATACTCAACCCCAAACAGCCCGGCTGCCGCTACCCCTATAAAGAGCTCTGTGGTTGTGGGGTGGGGTACAAACTCATTACCGCACTCTGTGAAAAGCTCGGCCTGCCGGAAAGCTTCCCCGAGCAATACCTGGACCTTGTGGCCACAGCCATTGCTGCTGATATTGTGCCCATCACCGGCGAAAACAGGGCATTGGCTTATTTTGGATTGCAACGGGTGAACGAGGAACCCAACCCCGGCATAAAGGCCCTTGCCTTCCTGAGCGGCACCAAATTCCCCCTGCATATACACAACCTGGTTTTTATGATCGCGCCCCGGGTGAATGCAGCAGGCAGGATGGATGATGCCCGCAAAGCCGTTCAGCTTTTTGTAGCGCCTTCCTACGAGGAGGCGCTGATGTACGCCGAACTGTTGCACAGCGACAACAGCGAACGCAAGGAAGCCGATTCGGCCATTACAGAAGAAGCGCTGGAGATCATCCTGCAAAATACCGCCTGGAGCACCCGGAAGTCAACCGTTGTGTACCAGCCCCATTGGCATAAAGGCGTAGTAGGCATTGTAGCCTCCCGGCTGATCGAGCACCATTACCGGCCTACCGTGGTGCTTACAGAAAGCGGGGACTACGCAGCCGGCAGCGCCCGCAGCGTGCCGGGTTTTAATCTTTACGAGGCCATCCATGCCTGCCGGGAATACCTCATTGGCTATGGAGGTCATTTTGCAGCCGCCGGGCTTACTCTAAGCAAGGAGAATGTGATCCCGTTCCGCGAAAAGTTTGAAGCCGTTGTGGCAGCAAGCATTCCGGACGAACTGCTGATCCCCGAGATCCTGATCGATGCGGAGATCAGCTTTCGCGATATTACCCCCGCATTATACCGCATCCTCCGGCAAATGGAACCGTTCGGACCGGAAAATATGAGCCCTGTTTTTGTAGCCCGAAACGTAAAAGACACCGGCTTCAGCCGCATCGTCAAAGAACAGCACCTCCGCTTTGTAGTGCGGCAGGACGATGTGCAGTTCACAGGCATCGGTTTTAATATGGCTCAAAAATTCCCGGTTATTGAAAGCGGACAACCTTTTGATCTTGTTTTTAAAATTGATGAAAACGAATGGCAGGGCAAAAAGAGTCTGCAGTTGCGGGTAGAAGATGTAAAAGCTGCTGACTGACACGAGGTTGTATCAAGAGTCTTTCATTTGTCGCATTTATGCAGGCATTAAAAAAAAGTGCCTGCAGCGTATGCCGGGCTTTAGATCCGCTGGACTATAAGATTTCGGAGGACACGATCCTGATCCCTACCTATCATCTACAGGCGTTTCATCATTCCTTTGTTTTTAACCTTGGTGAAAACTGCAGTATTGAAGCGGCCTTTACCGGAATCTGGGAATGACCAGGCTTTACCAAATCTCCGGGAAAATGGATCTTTGAAATTTTAATCAGCTGAGGACTCTAATTCTGAACATTTTCATAAAAAATTGATACTCAATTACAAGTGAGTTAATCTAAACCAAAGATCCCGGCCATGGACCTAAAAAAGATTGTCCCACTGGTATGGATGAGAGACCTGGAGCAAAAACTGACTGGAATACCCAGCCGGTTGCAGCCCCTGAAAAATAAGCCACCGGGAATTACAAATCGGAAATTAAACCTATCTTTGCAGCCCCTTAGGATATCCTGAGGGTCTTATTTATTTATTTTTTAAAAAACAATTGGGTAATGAACAATTATGAATTGATGGTGATTTTTACCCCGGTTTTAAGCGAAGATGAGTTCAAAGCTGCTCAGAAAAAATTTGCCGGTCTGGTAACTGAAGCAGGTGGCTCTATCGTGTATGAAAACCCCTGGGGACTGAAATCACTGGCGTATCCGATCCAGAAAAAAACAACCGGTTTGTACTGGGTGCTGGAGTATACTGCGCCATCCGACTTCAATGAGAAGCTGAAAATACAGCTTCTGCGTGACGAGACCGTACTGCGTCACCTCTGCACAAAACTCGATAAATTCGCCGTCGAGTACAATGCAAAAAAGAACAGTGGCGTTAAAACAGGAACCGAAAAAGCAGTGGAGGCTTAAGTTATGGCAAAAAACGAAATCAAATACCTGACGGCCATTAAGACCGACAAGCGCGTTAAAAAGTTTTGTCGTTTTAAAAAATATGGCATCCGCTACGTAGATTATAAAGACGTAGAGTTCCTGAAAAAATTCCTGAACGAGCAGGGTAAATTGCTGCCCCGCCGCTTAACCGGAAACAGCCTGAAATTTCAGCGCCGGGTTTCTGACGCGGTGAAAAAAGCCCGTCAAATGGCTTTGTTACCTTACGTAACCGATCTTTTAAAATAGGCAATGCGCAATAGGGAATAGTCCATTGACCATTCCCTATTGCCTGTTCACTTTAAATTAGTAACCATCCCTAATGGCGCTGCGGCGCCAGACAGTCACAATCGCCGATTGGGCTCCGGGAGCTAAAACCCGCCTGCGGTAAGCAGGCAGCAAAAACAATGGAAATAATCCTGATCCAGGATGTGGATAATCTGGGCGCTGCCAACGAGGTAGTGAACGTCAAAAACGGATATGCCCGTAACTATCTGATCCCCCGTAAATTAGCTGTTGAAAACAACAACAGCAACAAAAAACAGCTGGAAGAACGTCTGAAACAATCGCGCAAAAAAGAAGCAGCCATGCTGGCTGAGATCAACAGCGTTATTGCGAAACTGAACGCAGCCCCCCTGAAACTGGGTGCGAAAACAGGAACCAGCGGTAAGATCTTTGGAAGCGTTACCAACCTGCAGCTGAGCCGGGCGATCCGCGAGCAAAAAGGTTATGAAATTGACCGTAAAAAGATCCATATCACCGACGATATCAAAGAACTGGGAACTTATAAGGCAACCATCGATTTTGGCGGAGGTCACAGCACCGAAGTTGAATTCGAAGTGGTGGCGGAATAAGGCAGTTTTCTGAAGTTTTTAAAAAACACACCTTCCGGGTGTGTTTTTTTTGTTATTTATGCCAAAAAAAATTGGGCAGCCAAGAAATTAGCCTATATTTGATATTAGATTACAGTGTTCTTTCAGTAAAAGTTTCGGAATATTTTTAATGTTCATTGAATTTGGTACTGTTTTAGCACTCTTTTATTTTTTAAAATTCAAACAAAATGAACATTTACGTAGGAAACCTAAGCTGGAACCTGAAAGACCAGGACCTGCAAAACTTATTTGCTCCTTATGGGGAAGTAACATCTGCAAAAATCGTATCTGACAAATTCACAAACCGCAGCAAAGGTTTTGGATTTGTAGAAATGGCAAACGATGAAGAAGCCAAGGCTGCCATCGAAGCTTTGAACGGTACAGAAGTTGACAGCAGAAACATCGTTGTAAACGAAAGCCGTCCTAAAGAAGGTGGCGCCGGCGGCGGTGGCTACAAAAAAAGAAGCTTTGGCCAGGGCGGAGGCGGATACAAAGGCGGCGGAGGCGGATACCGCGATCGTTATTAATTGAATTCCATAACGGATAGAAAAGCTCCTGAACAGGAGCTTTTTTTTATGTTTATTAGTTGTTATACGAGACTTAAAGTCCAGCATAACAAAGGTCTGTAACAAATAAACGGCGACCTTGTGAGTCGCCGTTTGTGTTCTATTGCAAGGTTAATGGGATCTTTAATATCTGGCCGTTGTTACCGGCTCTTTTCCGTCGTATTTACAGTTTATTTACGTCGAATCATTTTCCTGATCTCCTGTTTCCCAGCCATTTGAAAAAGCGTCCAATATAGTAGATCAGCAACAAAGCAAGAAACGGTATTACGAACACAGCCAACACGCGCATAACCTTTTTGCTGATCCCATAAAACGAACGAACCGGTTTCAGCATGGTTGTTACTATCGCCAAATAAGCGAACACCAATGTAAAAGGAGGAATACCCAGGAAAGAGATCCATTTACCGCCGTATTGCTGGCGCATGGGCCGCTTCAGCCGCTCTGCGATCAGGTACATACTGGGTACCATTACCAGGGTCATAAAGAACGCAAAAGCCAGACCAAAGATGATGGTCCAGGAAAGCGGCTTCCAGAACATCACATTATCACCGCCAAAGAAGATCTTTGGATTGAGCTCGGAGAACATGGTCACAAAATTGATGTTAAACCCAACCGCCAGCGGGATCAATGCCATGATCGCTGCCAGGGCGGTCAACAGCACCGGGATGATCCGCGTTTTACCCGCCTGTATCACCGCCTCCCGCGTCCGCAATCCGCGCGCTCTGAGCTCGTCCGCAAATTCGATCACCAGGATACCGTTCTTAATTACGATACCGGCCAGCCCGAGAATTCCCACCCCGGTCATTACTACCGATATTGCCATACCTGTAATGGTAAAGCCCAATAATACCCCGATGATGCTGAAAACGATCTCCGTTAAGATGATCACCGATTTACTCATAGAGTTAAACTGTGCCACCAGTATCAGCAGGATCAGCCCCAGGGCGATCAGCAATGCTTTGCCCAGGAACGCTCCTGTTTCCGCCTGCTGTTCCCCCTCCCCGGTTTGCCTGATCGTAACATCATCGCCGGTTGCGTGGAAATTATCAATGGCGGATTTTATCTGTGCATTTACCGCCGTAGGCGTATAGCCCTCTGCCTCCAGCACGTTGCTGCGCAGGGTGATCATCCGTTTCTGGTTCTTCCGCTGCACACTTCCCAGCGTATTGGTGTAATCAACATCCACTACCGAACTGATCGGAACACTTTTTACTTTTCCCGTGGCCATATCCCGGAATACTATATTCATGTTCAGCAGGTCCGTAAGGTTCTTACGTTGCAGCTCGGTATTGCGGACATAGATCTTATACTCATCCTTTCCGTTCTTGATCTTACTGGCCTCATTACCAAACAGGGCGGTACGGATCTGCATCCCGATCTGCGAGGACGATACTCCTTCGCTCAGCGCCCGTTCCCGGTTCACTTTCAGGGTAACCTCGGGGCTGCTCAGATCCACATCCATCTTCAGTTCTTCCACACCGGGGATCTGCAGGCTGTCCAGGTAGTTTTTCAGATCAACCGCAGTCGGAAGCAGGTTATCAAATTCTTCACTGGCCACCTCAATATTGATCGGCGGTTCTGTAGGCGGTCCATTCTGCTCCTGTTCCACGGAGATCTCCGCACCAGGTATGTTCTTGATAGCCTGGCGCACTTTGGTCAGATAAGGCGCCGTGCTTACGCCGTGCCGTTTTTCAAACTCCACAAAGGAAACCTGAATACGTCCCAGGTTGCTGCGGGTACTTCTGTCGCCGCTATTCGGATCAGCCGCACCAACGGCCACGTTGGCGATCACACTTTCCACGATCCGGTTCTTTTTTCCTTTGACGGGGTCTATATCCAGGGCTTGGTTCACCTTGGCCTCCAGGCTGCGCGTAATAGAATCCGTATATTTTACATCTGTTCCGCTGGGCAGCTTCAGGTACACATAAATAAAATTGGGATCAGAGGATGGGAAGAAGACCACTTTGGTCCTGCCCGCCCCCGCTGAAGCGCCAAACAGCATAAAAGAAAAGATCAATAATCCTAAAGCGCCCAGCAGCAGCCAAACAGGCCTCCATCCCTTCAGCGCCCAGCGCAGCAGATCTTCATAATGTCCCATGATCCAGGGCAGCGCCTTGTTCTGGAATTTATGGATCCAGTCATCAAAAAAGTAAACATGCAGTACTGTAAGGATGGCAAGGAACAGGGACAGGTTCCCTATAAAGAAAGCGATGCTTCCTTTTCCCAGGGGAATGCCGATCAGATCGAAGAGCACGCCGATGACCACCATTACCAAAAAGGGTCTGGAGCGGAACACATCTGATTTCTTTTTCTGCTCCGGGTTATCCGGGTGGTTCATAAAATCCACGGCAAATACCGGGTTCATGAGGAAGGCCACCACCAGCGAGGCCGCCAGCGTAAAGATCAGCATCAACGGCAGATAGATCATGAACTTACCGATGATCCCCGGCCAGAACAGCAATGGGAAAAACGGCGCCAGGGTGGTCAGCGTTCCGGCAAGGACCGGAACAAAGACTTCACCGGCAGCGAGCATGGAAGCCCGTTGCGCGTTTATCTTCCCTTTTGCTTCCGTAAATATCCGGTGCGTATTCTCGATCACCACGATGGCATCATCCACAATAATTCCCAATCCGAACAACAGCGCAAAAAGCACCATGAAATTGAGCGTAATATTGGTTCCGATGAAGGCCTCCCCAACCGGTATGAACATAAAGGCCACAAACATACTGAGTGGTACGCTCAATGCCACAAAGAAGGCATTGGTTAATCCCATAAAGAACATCAGGATGATCAATACCAGTATGAACCCGATCACAATGGAGTTCACCAGGTCGTTGAACGAGGTCCTGGTTGAGATGCTCTGATCGCCGGTAACGGTCACCTGCAGGTTCTGGGGGAACACCGTCTTCTTCATTTCCTCGCTGATGTTTTTCACGGCATCGCTGGTCTCAATAAGATTTTCCCCGCTGCGTTTTACAATGTTCAGCGTCAATACTGTTTTCCCATCCAGCCGGGCATAGCTGTCGGTTTCCTTGATGGTATCTTTTATGGTGGCAATATTCTTCAGGTAGATCGGGTTGCCGGTATTGTTGCGTACGATCACTTCTTCAATATCCCTGGCTGTTTTAAACTGCCCTTTCAATTGCAGGTTACGCCGCATATTGCCCACTTCCAGCAAGCCGCCGGAAATGTCTGCATTTTCATATTTTACAGCATTGGCAATATCATCAAAAGTGATGCCTGCCGCCTGCATTTTAGCATTGTCCACATTCACCTGGAACTCCCGTTCCGGTGCGCCTACCAGGTCTACCCGCGTGATCTGCGACAGCTCCTCGATCCGGTCCTTCATTTTATCTGCATATTCCTTCAGCCGTACCCGGTCTATATCGCCACTCAGGTTCACATACATAATAGGCATTTCAGACATGCTCACTTCCAGTGCCGTTGGCTCCTGGGTAAGGTCCGTAGGCAGGTCCTGCCGGGCTTTATCGATCGCATCCTTCACTTTCTGCAACGCCACTTCCACTTTTTCGTCCGAACCAAATTCTACCATGATGGATGAATAATCCTGGAAGGAGCTGCTGGTTACCTTGGTAACCTTCACGCCGGTCATACCTTTCAGCTGTTTTTCAATGGGCTGTGTTACCAGGTTCTCAATATCCTTGGGCGAGTTTCCCACATAAATGGTAGATATATATACATTGGGGATCACTACATCCGGAAAACTTTCCTTTGGAGTGGAAACGAATTTGTACACTCCAAACAGGGAAACCATCAGGATGATCAAATAAAGTGTTGTCCGGTTCTTTACCGCCCAATCAGTAGGTTTAAATCTCTTGCTCTTTCCTAAAAAATCTTCTAAGATACTCATATGTGCATTATTTGTAGTAAGATAAGCCTATGCCTACTCAATTTATTTTGAAGCCTCTGTGGTCACTATCTGCCCGTCATACAGGCTCTGGAACCCTTCCGTGATCAGCTGATCACCGTTTGCCAGTCCGGACCTGATCTCCAGTTTATCGCGGTACAGCTCACCTACCACCACTCTTTTTTTCCGGGCCACCAGGTTGCTTCCCTCTTTTGCTGCTACCAGCACAAACTTTCCTTCTTCATCTGTTTGCAGGGTATTGACGGGTACCGTAATGGCATCACCGGAGCTGTAATCCTGGATCTGCACTTTTGCGAGCTGGTTGGCCCGGATGGACGGATCCTGCGGCACGGCAGCTTCCACATAGAATGAACGGGTTGTCGGGTCGATCAGCTTGCTCACTACGCTGGCCTTTGCTGAGATCTCTTTATTACCGGCATCGGGCAACGTGATCTTCAGCGGTGTTCCTACTTTGATCCGGTCGATATAGGTTTCCGGAACATTTACCACCAGCCTAAGTACTGATGTATTAATAATTACAATTTGTGCCAGAAGCCCTCCTCCCGAAAAAACTTCACCAACCCGTACGTTCACCTGATCCACAGTGCCACTGATGTCTGTTGTAACATTTGTATAACTCAATTGATCCTTTGCCTGTTTCACCTGTGCTTCGGCTGCACGTAACTGACTGGTCAGCGCATCTACATTGGTCTTTGCCTGGATCACCTGTATCTCGGCACCAATGTTGTTTGCCCACAGGTTTTTCTGCCGCTCGTAGGTCGTTTGTGCCAGCTTCAGCTGCGCCTTGATCTGGCCCGTCTGCTGCTCTGCTGCGATCACCTGCTGGCGCTGTACGGCATCATCCAGCTTCAGCACAGTTTGTCCCTTCCGGACATGATCTCCCTGCTTCACATAAATGGCCCTTACTACCCCACCCGCCCCTTTCGGCGCTACGTAGGCACTGTTCTTGGCATCGATCTTACCCTGCAAGTCGATGTAATGATTAAATGCGTCGCTGCCGATGGGCTGTATGGTTACAAATTTTGCCTTAACGGTATTGGGTTCCAGCTTTGCCAGCTCTGTTTCTAATTTGGTCAGCTCATCATTGTTCTTCTTCTGCTCGGCTTTCAGCTTTTCGATTTTGGCTTTGAGGTCACCCACTTTCCCTTTCTCCTTTCCGCCTCCGCAGGAGTAAAGCACCAGTGCAAAAGCAGTGATCGTCAATGTGGTTTTTAAAACGCTGTGCATAAAATATAGTATTAAATAGTTTGGATGTTAAAATTTACCTACGGCTTTTAAGAAATCTACTTTTGCCACAACAGCATTGTACAGGGCATTGTAGTAGTTGGTCTGCGCTGTCTGCAGCTGTACCCGTGCATTGTCGATCTCGATCTGGCTGCCGGTACCCATTTCATATTTCTTCTTGGTTTGCTGATATACGTTCTCTGCCAACGCCATGTTCTGTTTCTGATAATCCATATCCGTAATGGCAGATTTAAATGTATTTTGGGCAGCCTGCCGTTCGTTATCAATATTGATCTTCAGCGCTTCCAGCTGGTTCTGCGTTTGCTGTAATCTTATTTTGGCCTGTGCGATACGTGCGTTCGTTGCCCCGCCCGTAAAAATGGGTATATTAAGCTTCACTGTCAGAGCGCTTACGGGAGACCAGTAGGAATGGCTGCCATAGAGGTCAAACTGATTGCTTTGTGCCATTTCATTAAAATATCCGTTCAGCATCAGGGTTGGGATCTTGCTGCGTTTGTAACGCTGAACATCATATTCGTTCAACTTCACGCCCATTTCCGCGAGCTGAAAATCCTTACGCTGGCCGTAATTAAACTCCGTGGCTTCCAGTATTCCCTCTTTTAAACTCTCGTCGGTCAACGTATCCGTAAGAACAAGATTTTCTTTAACAGGCATTCCGATCAGTACCTTTAGTCCAAGATAGCCGTTTACGATCTGGTTTACAACGCCGGCTTTTTGTGATCCCAGATTTGCCAGCTGCACATCCAGCTTATCAATATCCAGCTTTTCAGCAAAACCATTATCGTACATAACTTTTGTATCATGCTTGTTCTTTTCCAGTAAGGCAATGTTGGAATCAAGCAAGTCTATTTGTGTTTTGCCAACCACCAGTTGATAATAGACCTTTGCAATATTCTGCCTTATCGCTTCCTGTGTTACCTCAACATTCTTTTCATTATATTCAATGAGCGTTTTACGGGCTTGTAATCCCGTAAATACCTGCCCATCAAATAAAATCTGGTTGAGGGCAAAACCGCCGCTGGAAGTCCATTTTACACCAAAAGGTATTCTTACAAAACTCCCCGCTTCCCCGCCAAAAAACTCTGCCGGTACTGCGCTGTTCATCAACTTAATATTGTAGGTAAGATCACCGCTTGCACTGATCTGCGGATATGCGCTGCCCGTAACCTCCCGGTTTACCTGCTCCTGCAATTTAATATCCAGCAGGGCATTTTTCACCTGCACATTGTGTTGTTGCCCGTACTCGAGGGCCTGCTGCAATGTGAAATAATGGGTACTGTCCTGTGCCCGGCCGCCGCCTGCGGCCATCAGTCCTGCCATCACCATCACCATGAACCTAATCTTTTGCATCTGAATTATTTTTTGGTTTGTGTTTTTTATATTTTTCAATTAACCGCTGTCCTTTTGCGGTAGCCATTCCGTGGAGGAAAAAATAGAATACTTCCTGCTGAACCTGGGACATGCCCTCCTTCACCTTCCCGTAGAATTCCGGCATAAAGAGAATATCAATGCTTCCTACCCGGAACTGCGCAACGATGTCGATATTGAAATCATCCCGGTACAGCCCTTCGCCGATCCCCCGTTTTATATTTGCCACGATGACATCGTAAATGAACCCGTTCTTATAATCTAAAAATTTCCGGTAGGCCTTGGGGTGATATTTCTTCAGATCATTCATCAATACCGGGTTCATATTCCGGAACAGCTCAGAGGTTTGCTCAATTGCCAGAAACCCTTCATGCACCGCATTGTCCGAGATCTGGTGATATTCCTTGCATTGTATACAATTGTCCTGCAAGGCCTTTTCGATCGCATCCCCTACCAGGTGGTCTTTATCGGTATAATACTGATAAATCGTTTTTTTACTGCTGCCCACCGCTGAGGCAATATCATCCATACTCACGCTACGCGCACCATATTGCATAAACAGCTGCAGCGCCTGGTTCCGGATATGCGTTCTATTTTCGTTTTCGTCTTCCATTTTGCCCCGCGAAACTATGGAAACTTTTTGAACTACTAAAGTTTCCTGCGTTTTTTTCAAAAAACTTAACCGAAGTTATTATCGCGGGTGATTTTTGCCCTGTCTATCCCGGCAAACAGCATTTTTTTACCGGTGAACGGCCAAAAACAGGGGGCACAACGTTTTGAGCTCCGGCACGAGGGCCTCCCCTTCCGGCAAGATACCGGCTTTTTATCGCCCCTACTTTGGGCGGCTATCTGTAAAAAGCGGGAGGCAACGATCATTTTAGCAAAAAAGCATGACCCCGAAGGATCCGGCAAGAACCGGTTGCAACCCGTTTATACGTCCAAAAGAACAACGGAGCGCCATGGGCCCGGCGCATGATGATCCGTGCCTATGGCACTTATCAAATTAGGCTTCGTTAAAACCGCGCTTTAGCACAGCTTTAACGACAACAACGCGCCAATGGCGCTTATAGGGAGCATCAAAATACGTTTTTAAACAGCCTCTCAGAATCGATGCATAAATTGTAAGCCGCAAATTCGCTGGTTTTATTTTGATCCCAATCCAAAAAAATAAAAACGGGTTGAACCCGGTGGCGCTCATCGGCCTACAAGCGGCAACTGAAGCCGGAAGAACGATTAAATGATCTTTTTGTACTAAGCGGTCCATCCCGGCAAACAGCATTTTTTTTGCCGGTAACCCACATAAAACATCAACGCAACCGGAGTTACTGCTAAAAACTTTTATTTTTGCCGGTTATCATGACTACCGCGCATTATAAAAAAGAAGACCGCCTGTTGAAGAAGCTGTTCCGCTATTTTCTGCAGGGACTGATCATCCTGGCACCCATTACCATTACCATCTATATCCTGTACCAGCTTTTTAACTGGGTAGACAACCTGCTGCGGCCGGTAATGATCATCCCCGGGCTGGGTTTTTTAACGATCCTCCTGTTCGTCATCTTTATCGGGTGGGTCAGCAGCTCGCTCATCATGGAAGCGGTCATCAGCTTTTTTGATCACTGGCTGGAACGTACACCGGGCATCAAACTGCTTTACACTTCTATAAAAGATTTTTTTCGTGCATTTGCCGGCGATAAAAAGAAATTTACCAAACCCGTGCTGGCAAACATCTTTGACCGCGATATCTGGATCGTGGGATTCATCACTGATGAGGAAATGGCCAAATTCAGGCTGGGGGCCGATATGGTGGGCGTTTATGTGCCCCAGGCTTATAACTTTGCCGGGCAGCTTTATATTTTGCCGAGGAACCGGGTGCAGATGATCGATGACATTCCTCCCGGTGATGCGATGAAGTACACGGTAACCGGGGGTGTGGTGGAAATGGAGACCCAAAGATCAGAAACCCGCCCGTAACACCGCTGCCTGAACCTGAAAATAGTAAATCAATAACCGAATCATGTCAGTGATCAAACCCTTTCCGGCACTGAGGCCGCAGAAAGCCATTGCTTCCAAAGTAGCCTCCCGTCCCTACGACGTGCTAAGCAGCGCGGAGGCCAGAGCCGAAGCGGAACACAACCCTTACTCCTTCCTGCATATAACCAAAGCAGAAGTGGATCTCTTGCCTGGTGCAGACCTGCACAGCAGTGCGGTTTATGAAAAAGCCGGGGAAAATCTCCGGAGCTTTCAGCAGCAGGGGATTTTGTTCCAGGAACCGAAGCCCTGCTATTATATTTACCGGCTCGTCATGAACGGCCGGAGCCAAACCGGCCTGGCAGCGGTTGCTGCAGTTGCCGATTACGAGCACAACAAGATCAAAAAGCATGAATTTACCCGCCCCGAGAAAGAACAGGACCGGATCGACCATATGATGGCCACAGAAGCCCAGACCGGTAAAGTGTTCCTTGCCTATAAAAATGTGCCGGAGCTGGATGCACTCATCCATAATTGGACGAACAGCCACCTGCCGGAATACGATTTCACCGCCGATGATGACATCCGGCATACGGTTTGGGTGGTGCAGGAAGACCCGGTAATAGAGCAGATCACCCGGTTATTTGAAGAAAAAGTACCGGCAACCTATATTGCGGACGGGCATCACCGTGCGGCCTCGGCAGCAAAAGTGCACCAGGCCCTGCCCGCCAGCAGCGAGGCGGCTTATTTCCTGACCGTTATCTTTCCGGCTGCAGAACTTGCCATAATGGATTATAACCGGGTGGTGACCGATCTCAACGGCCATACAACCGAAGATTTCATTGCCGCCCTGCACGAGGACTTTGAACTGACCGCCTCCGAAACAGCGGTGAAGCCTGCGCACCTGCACGAATTCGGCATGTACCTGAAGGGCCGGTGGTACCTGCTCAGAAGCCGGCCGGATACGTATACCGAAGACCCGGTGGGTGTGCTCGACGTATCTATCCTAACAGAAAATGTACTGGACAAGCTGCTGGACATTAAAGACCAGCGTACCGACAGGCGCATCGATTTCGTGGGTGGCATCCGGGGACTGAGTGAACTGGAAAAGCGGGTGAACAGTGGTGAAATGAAGGTGGCCTTCAGCTTGCATCCCGTTACCATTCAGCAGTTATTTTCCATTGCAGACAGCGGAGCAGTAATGCCCCCCAAGAGTACCTGGTTTGAACCGAAACTACGGGACGGGCTGCTGACGCATTTGCTGTAATTGCTTAAGGTTGGACGTCTGTAGATTGCCCCGCGGATTCCACGGATATTCACAGGATGCAGCGGACGTCTGCAGATCTGTGAATAGCTGCCCCGGTGATATTACATAAGGAAACAACATCTGCTGACCATTAACCATTGATGATTAACATTCCCCGAAGCACTCAATACCTGTTTCCACATTTTCAAATTATAACTTCCTCAAACTTCTCCTGTAAAAACAATTAAAATTGTGTGGCTACCACCCTTTAACCTATTTTTACGTCCTATAAGGGATGATTCGGCTTATTTTTTGCTAAATAAGCAGAAAACAATTAAACACACTGTGAATCAGTTACTTAAAATATCAAAAATGAAGCAGATCTTTACCGCGGGCCTTTTTTTAATGGGAACCGTTATGGCATTCGGGCAGGACCAGGTTGCCACTATGCGCGAAAATGCGCGGAAATTTATGATGTCCGGCGACATGGACAATGCACTGTTGGTGTTGAACAAAGCGGCACAGACGGATAAAAACAATATCGATGTTCAAAAAGACCTGGCACTGGCTTACTATTATAAAAAGGATTACGCCAAAGGACTGGAAGTGGTAAAGCCTTTGCTGGCCTCCGAAACGGCCGACGTGGCTACCTACCAGCTGGCGGGCACCCTTTACCGGGGTACCGATAACGGCAAGGAAGCAGAAAAGATCTATAAAACAGCCATTGAAAAATTTCCCAAGCAGGGGCCGCTGTATAGTGAATACGGCGAAGTGCTTGAAGTGCTGAAGAACGGAACTGCCGCCATTGCCATGTGGGAGAAAGGCATGGAAATGGCGCCTTCTTACAGCGGGAACTACTATAACGCGTCCATTTATTATTTTAAGCAGCCTGAGGGAAAGATATGGGCCATTCTTTACGGAGAGATCTATGCCAATATGGAGAGCCTGAACCCCAAATCCGCCAATATTAAAAAAATGGTGCTGGATGCCTATAAGGACCTGTTTTCCGGCAACCTGTCGCAAACCGCGGCAAACACCAAAAATGAATTTGCCAAGGCCGTCCTGGAAACCTTTGCCCGTCAATCCGGGATCACTGCACAGGGACTGACCCCCGAGACCCTGGCCATGATCCGCACACGTTTTGTACTGGACTGGAACAATAATTACGGTAAAAAATTTCCCTTCCGGCTGTTCGATTATCATCAGCAGCTGATGCGTGACGGTATTTTTGACGCTTATAACCAGTGGATGTTCGGCCCGGCAAACAACCAGTCCGCCTTCGAAACATGGGCCGGCGCTCATAAAGCGGCTTATGACAAGTTCACTGAGTTCCATAAATCAAGGGTATTCAAAATGCCGGCCGGACAGGTCTATTCCAGCCGGAAATAATTTATTCAACGGATCTTTTCCCGGACCACTTCCCTGCGGAAGTGGTTTTTTATTTAATGGATTTTTCTTAAATTGTAGATGAACTTTAAATAACAGCTAATGAATTTTCCAGCCTACAGATTGTTTGATGCGGTGGCCCACCAGTTGAAACATTTTCCCAAACCGGATATGTTGAATGCCAAAACAGATGGCAGCTGGAGATCCTTCTCAACAGAAGAGGTCAGCAGCACTGTTAACCAGCTATCACTTGGCCTGATCGGGAAGGGCGTACGCGGAAAGAACCTGTCTGCCGAGGAAAGCGACAAGATCGCGATCATTAGCCAGAACCGGCCGGAATGGGTATTCACTGATCTTGCCGTACAACAGACCGGCGCCATCCTGGTGCCCATTTACCCCACCACCAATCCGCAGGAGCTGGAATATATACTGAACGAGTCCGAAGCCAGGTTTATTTTTGTCAGCACCCGGGAGCTCCTCGAAAAAGTGCGATCCATCAAAAGCGATTTTCTCCGGGGCATCTATACCTTTGATGTCATTGAGGACACCCCGCATTATTCAGCGCTGTTCACTCCTGAAACGGAAGTCCTTGCAAAAGAGTTGTCGGATATCCGGAGCCAGTACAGCCCCAAACATACCGCCACCATCATTTATACCTCCGGTACTACCGGAACACCCAAAGGCGTGATGCTGAGCCACGAGAATATTGTAAGCAATATCTATTACTCCAAAGCCAGTTTCCCGTTTCCGGATCAGCCGCAAACGCGCACCCTGAGCTTTTTGCCGCTCAATCATATTTTTGAAAAGATGATCACCTATCTCTATCTGTTCAGTGGCATCAGCATCTATTATGCAGAAAGTATGGAAACCATCGCGGACAACCTCAGGGAAATAGAACCGGACGGGTTTACCACAGTACCCCGCCTGCTGGAGAAAGTATATGAAAAGATCATGATCAAGGGCAAGGAGCTGACCGGTATCAAAAAAGCGCTGTTTTACTGGAGTGTAAACCTGGGCACGCAATACGACAACCGCGTTCAGAAGGGCGCCTTTTATAACTGGAAGCTCAATATTGCCCGCAAACTGGTCTTCAGCAAATGGCGGGCAGCTTTGGGCGGGCGCATCCGTTTCATCATAACCGGGGGGGCGGCTGCCCCGGAAAAGCTGTTACGCATTTTTAACGCTGCGGGCATTCCGGTTTATGAAGGGTACGGCCCCACTGAGCATAGCCCCGTCATTTGCGTGAACCGTGAAGAAGCGGGCGGTACCTACTACGGAACCGTGGGCCCGCCCATTGAAGGCATTCAGGTAAAAATAGCGGAAGACGGGGAAATACTTGCCAAAAGCGAATCGGTGATGCAGGGCTATTATAAACACCCGGAGCTGACGGCAGAAGTTGTGAAGGACGGATGGCTGTACACCGGGGATATCGGGGAATGGATCGAGAACCGGTTTTTAAAGATCACGGACCGGAAAAAAGAGCTGTTCAAGACCAGTGGGGGAAAATACGTGGCGCCGCAGCCGATCGAGAATAAAATGAAGGAAAGCAAGTTCATTGAGCAGATCATGGTGGTGGGCAATGATAAGAAGTTTGTCAGCGCATTGATCGTGCCGTCTCTCCACGCGGTAAAGGACTGGATGCAGGAACAGAAAATAGAGATCGGGAGCAACGAGGAGATCGTCAAAGATCCAAAGGTTCATGCCCTGTTCCGTTCTGTGATCGATCACCACAATGTTCAATTTAACCATATTGAACAGATCAAAAAATTTGCTTTACTTCCACAGGAATGGAGCGTAGACACCGGTGAAATGACGCCCAAACTCAGCCTGAAACGGAAGGTGATCCTGGAAAAGTTCAGGAACGAAATTGATGAGATCTATAATTAAAAAATCTTTGCTGTGCCGGTCTTTGCGGCACAGTTCCGGGCGACGGGCCGACCGGGGAGCCGCAGCATACAGCTGCATTTGTCTTCTACGATTTCCCGGAATCCTGAGCAACAAAAAAACTCCCGGAAAGTGAACCGGGAGTCTGTTATGAATCATGTTATTTTTTAGGTGTTTACAGGTCCGTAATGGGCCTGTATTTAGGCACCAGCGACTTCATAATGAACCATGCCACCAGGTAGGCAACAGCACAAATGGCGAACATGATGGTGTAGCCCGTTTCGATATGTCCCAAAGCCTCATATTTATCAAATAAGAAGCCGCCTAATTTATTTACTACAACACCGCCCAAACCACCGGCCATTCCCCCGATACCCACTACAGAGGCCACCGCCTTTTTAGGGAACATATCAGACACCGTTGTAAAAATATTGGCGCTCCAGGCCTGGTGCGCCGATGCACCAATACCAATGAGGAGCACCGGTATCCAGTAGCTGATATGCCCCAAAGGTTGCGCCAGCAATACCACCAACGGGAAAAGCGCAATGATAAACATAGCCATCATCCGTCCGTTATATGCCTGATATCCGCGCTTAATAAAATACATGGGGAACCACCCGCCTGAGATACTGCCGATCATTGTAAGGCTGTAGATCACCATAATGGGCATGCTGATATCGCTATCGATCATGCCATATTGGGCTTTCAAATAGGCCGGCAGCCAAAAAAGGAAAAACCACCAAACACCATCCGTCATAAACTTGCCTACTGCAAAAGACCAGGTTTGTTTGTATCCCAGCAATTTCCACCACGATACTTTCTGCGGTGCCGCTTCAGATGCAGTAACACCCCCTTCTGCTTCATCATCCTGCTGAATGTATTGTAATTCGGCAGCAGAAAGACGTTTTTGCTTTTCCGGCCTTTCATAAAAAAAGAACCATAAAACCAGCCATAAGAAACCAAGCAGCCCTACTACGATAAAAGCCCCCTGCCAATGCCATTTGTCCACAATAAAATATACAAGCGGCGCCGCTACCACCGCTCCGATATTTGCCCCGGAGTTAAAAATACCTGTGGCAAGTGACCGTTCTTTTTTGGGGAAATATTCGGCAGTGGTCTTTATGGCCGCCGGGAAGTTACCCGATTCTCCAAAAGCGAGCACCGCCCGGGATATCATAAAACCCAGAACCGAAGCGGTTGCTACCGTTATTCCAAGTGCAGAAAATGCGGAGCCGAACACTTCTCCGATGGGAATTGCAAAAGCGTGCAACATGGCGCCAAGCGACCAAATGATAATGGCCCAGGTGAACCCCCGTTTGGTTCCCAACTTATCAATAATACGTCCTGCAAATAACATTGAAATGGCATACATAAATGTAAACACCACATTAATATTGGCATAATCTGAGTTCGACCAGCCGTACTCTGCTGCGAGTGTAGGTTGCAGCAAGCTTAAAACCTGCCGGTCGATGTAGTTAATGGTGGTTGCGAAAAACAGTAGGGCACAAATCGTCCATCTGTATTTTCCTATGGCTTGTTGCATCATTATTTACTTTTTATTGATTGTATCGTGTTTAGAACCGCAGCCGTCATCTGCTCAATGGCAGTATAATCTTTGGCTGCCATTAATTGTTTGCTTACCAGTTTACTGCCCATGCCCACGGCACAAACGCCGGCTTTAAACCAGCCGCCGATGCTTTCCTCGGTGGCATCTACCCCGCCGGTGGGCATGAACAATAATTTCGGAAAAATATCTTTGATCGTGCTCAGGTATTTTGGCCCCAGCATATCGCCCGGGAACAGTTTAATGAATTGCACGCCTGCATTTTCTGCAGCGATGATCTCCGTAGGGGTCATACAGCCCGGGGCATAAAAAACATCCTTTTCTGCCGCAAAAGCCGCTATTTCCGGAACAAAACCCGGGCTTACAAAAAAATCGGCTCCCGCTTCCAGGTATTTTTCTGCATCCTGCAGGTTCTTGACCGTGCCAATGCCCAGCAGCAGCCCCTGCATTTCCTCGTCGCGGACCGCCACCAGCTTTTTGAAATTATCAAATGCCGCTTCACCACGATTGGTATATTCTACTGCCCGCACGCCTGCTTTGTGCAGCGCGCGCAATACTTCTACGCTCACGGTCTCATCCGCGTTAAAATACAGCGGCAGCATCCCCTGCTCAATAATGGTTTTAATGGTTTGTTGTACTGCCATTCCTACAATTTTATTTTCATTACTAATTTTTTAATCACACCATCACTGATCATGGGTGCATGCACGTCTTCCGGAAAGAAGATCACAAACTGTCCCGGGGTCAATGTGAAAAAGGTATCCGGCGCATCCCGGTAGAACTGCACATCTTTTTCCGGGCTATAGTCCCCATTGGGTGTAACACAGTCCCGGCGTGGTTTCCAGCCCATCTGCTCCGTGCCGCTGATCACATACTGGATATCGATAAACCGGTTGTGACATTCGAATTTTTCCAGCGAGGCCTCCTGCTTTTTTCCGGGCGCTTCGGAAACGATTGCTTTAACCGCATCTTCCGCTACCACATAGGTGCCGGAAGCAGCACCGGCCAGGTCTGTCTGGCGTATATAGTCAAATGCTTTTTTAAATAATGGATGCAACAACTCATAGCGCAATGCATTCTCTACCGTATCAATTACCATATAATTTTTTATTCGGTTGTTCCGGCATTGCGGGTTCACGCAGGCCCAACCGGGATTTTAAATAAATTGTTTTCCCGCTCTTTGCGGATGCACGGGCTGCATCCAGGATCTCAACAACCGTTACATTAACCGGCAGTTCATACAGATCATTGGGCTCCTGTTTCAATACCCCCTGTATCACACCGGCAAACACCGCAAAAGGATCCTCAAAAGGCGCCGGACGCGGCTCCAGGGTTTGTGTCGTTTCCGGGAGCTTCCCCTCCAAACGGGTTTTTACCATTGTCCGGTCCACGGCGATGGCGTATCCTTTGGTGCCGTACACTGCCATATCCTTACGGCTGAAGGTCCAGCTCCACGATGCCTGGATCACACATTGTACCTGTGGATACTGCAGGATGATCGTAGCTTCGTCTTCCACCTTCGGGTACCTGTCCGGCCGGTTCTGATGTGTTACCGCCGTTACCGAAACCGGTCGCCGGCCGTCCATCAGCCAGGTCATCAGGTTGGCACCATAACAGCCAAAATCCGTCAATGCGCCACCTCCGTTCTTCACCGGGTCCGTAAGCCAGGAAACAAAATGCCGGTTCATGGCCCAGGGCCCCTCATGACCATCATTCACCAAAACTTTACGCAGCTGGCCCAGCTTTCCCTCTTTGTAGCAATTCCGCACATACTGGTTGCTCGAATACCAGGAGGTTTCAAAGTTCGTCAGCACTTTGATCCCATAGCGTTTTGCCAGGCGTTCTATTTCCAGGGCATCCCGATAGCTGGTGGCCAGGGGCTTTTCCACCATCACGTGTATGTTGCGCGGCGCAGCTGCCCGCACCACTGCAATATGCTCGTTAACGGGTCCAAAAGCCATCACGCCTGCCGGTTTTACCCGATCCAGCATTTTCCCGAGGTCCGAGAAAAAAAGAGCTTGCGGTAAATGATACCGCTCCCGGAATTCACGGATCCGGTCCGTATTTGTTTCGTAAATCCCAACGATCTCGATATCGCCCTTCAATTTCCGGTTGTAGATCCAGTCGCTATGCCCGTGCGTGATCCCGGCCACTGCAAGCCGTACCGGCTGTTGTGCCCGGGTCGTACACGGCCCCAGGACACCCAGCAAAAAAATCAGCAGCAACCGTTGTATCGTTTTTATTTTCTGCATCATGTTGCGGCCTCTCCGGAGCAGCTATTACCGCTGCACACGGCCGCTGGCATCGCCTTTCATCAGCGTTTTTACATCGCCCAGGGTGGCATGGTTCAGATCGCCGGGGATGGTATGCTTCAATGCAGAAGCAGCCACACCAAACTCTGCCGCGTCGGCCATGCTCATACCGGTTACCAGGCCATAGATCAGACCGCTGGCAAAGCTATCGCCGCTTCCCACCCGGTCCACAATACGTACATCGTATTTGCGTGTATGGTAAAATTCCGTACCATCGCTTACCAGCGCGCTCCAGCCGTTATCGCTGGCGCTGTAGCTTTCCCGCAGTGAAGACGCTATATATTTAAAATTGAATTTCTCTTTCATCTGGCGGATCACATCCTTGTAACCATCCAGGTTCAGCTCTCCTTTTGTAATATCGGTATCAGCCGCTTTAAAGCCCAGTGTGGTCTCCGCGTCTTCTTCATTGCCAATGCAAACATCCACATATTTGCAGAGCTCACTCATCACTTCGCGGGCTTTTTCCTTGCTCCATAATTTTTTGCGGTAGTTCAGGTCAATGCTGGTAGTGATCCCCTTTGCTTTTGCTGCTTTCAGCGCCGCTTCGGTCAGCGCCGCTGCTTTATCGCTCAGCGCCGGGGTAATGCCGGTGGTATGGAACCAGTCTGCGCCTTCCAGTATCTTATCAAAATCAAATTCACCTGCATCCGCATCGGCAATGGCGGCGCCGGCGCGGTCGTAGATCACCTGCGAAGCCCGCATGGAGGCTCCGGTTTCGAGAAAATAGATCCCCAGGCGGTCGCCGCCCCGCGCTACAAAGTCCGTATTTACCCCATAACGGCGCAGATGATTGATGGCCGACTGACCAATGGCATTGTCCGGAACTTTTGAAACAAAATACCCGTTCAGTCCATAATTGGAAAGAGCCACGGCCACGTTGGCTTCGCCGCCACCATAAGTAACATCAAAAGAACCGGCCTGAACAAAACGTTCAAAACCGGGGGTGGACAAGCGTAACATGATCTCGCCCAGTGTAACTATTTTCTTAGACATTTTATTAATTTGAAAATTCGTTGATTTGAAAATTTGAAAACCGGCAGGCCCGGTACTGATCATTTACTACCCGCGCCGGCCATCCTGTTATTCCCTATTGACCATTGACTACAGCAACGTTGGTACCGGCGCCGGATCCATATCCGTATACTGTTTGTTTTCACCGGCCATCCCCCAGATAAAGCCATAATTGGAAGTACCGCAGCCAAAGTGCATGCTCCAGGGCGGTGAAATAACGGCGTCATGGTTTTGCATGATGATGTGCCGGGTCTGCTGCGGCTGGCCCATCATGTGGAACAGGCGCTGCTCTTCCGGAAGATCGAAATAAAAATAGATCTCCGTCCGGCGGGTATGTGTATGCGGCGGAACAGAGTTCCATACGCTTCCGGTTTCCAGCACCGTCAGCCCCATTACCAGCTGGCAGCTCTGGACGCCTTCTTCATGAATGTATTTATAAATGGTCCGTTTATTGGAAGTAGTAATGTCACCCAGCGTTACCGGCGCTGCCTGCTCCCTGGTATATTTGGTGGTCGGATAATCTTTATGTGCGGGTGCCGATAAAATGTAGAATACGGCCGGGTCTTTTTTTCCATTGCTGCCGAAACTCACCTTTTTGGACCCGCGCCCGATGTACAGGCAGTCCAGCTTATCCAGGGGAAATTTCCGGCCGTCCACCGTTACGGCGCCCTTGCCGCCTACATTAATGACCCCCATTTCTCGGCGTTGCAGGAAAAAGTCCGATTTCAGCTCGTTTTCATTTTTCAGCTGTACGGTCTTTGCCACCGGTTTTATACCACCTACGATCAACCGGTCATAGAAGCTGTAGACCAATGTTAACTTATCTGTCTTCATCAGATCTTCTACAAGAAAGCTCTCCCGCAGCTGTTCTGTGGTCATTCCCTTTGTTTCCTGCGGACTGTGTTCGTATCTGATCTCCATTTGTTATTCGGTATTTAAAATTTGAAATTTTTATTTTTCACCGGCCCATCCAGCCACCGTCCACGGTAAGGATGGTGCCGTGCACATAACTTCCGGCCTCAGAAGCCAGAAAGACCGCCGGCCCGGCAAAGTCTTCCGGCACCCCCCAGCGGCCGGCCGGGATCCGGTCCAGGATGGACTTACTCCGGTCTTCGTCTTCCCGAAGTGCCTGTGTATTGTCGGTTGCAATGTATCCCGGGGCGATGCCGTTTACATTGATCCCTTTGGAGGCCCATTCATTGGCCAGGGCTTTTACCAGGCTGCTCAGGGCTCCCTTGCTGGCTGCATACCCCGGCACATTGATGCCCCCCTGAAAGCTGAGCAAAGAGCAGGTGAAGATGATCTTTCCGGAGCCTTTCTCAATCATATGCTTTCCCAGTTCACGTGCCAGTACAAAGGGAGTATCCAGGTTAATGGTGATTACATTATCCCAGTACTCATCCGGATGTTCTGCTGCCGGTTTCCGCATAATGGTTCCGGCATTGTTCACCAGGATATCAATGCGTTCATTTTCCGCCAGCACCTGCTTTACCAACGCATATACGCTGTTGCGGTCTGCAGCGTCCAGCTTGTAGTGCTTAAAGCTGCGGCCCAGCTGCTTTACGGCTGCTTCCACTTCAGACCCTGCTTCCACTGTACGGGACGCTACGATGATGTCCGCGCCGGCTTTTGCCAGGCCAATAGCCATCCCTTTTCCAATGCCTTTATTTCCTCCTGTTATTAAGGCTGTTTTTCCAGAAAGATCAAACATGCGGTAATTTATCGTTTATTTGTTTGTTATTAGACGTTAGATCTTAGATTTTAGATCTTAGACACCAGATACCTATTCACTACTTACTATCAACCTACTTTGCTCCAAATCCAAAATATGCATTTGCATTATTAAAGCAGATATCCTGGATCATTTTCCCGATCCAGGGGATATCGGCGGGAAGTTCGCCATTTTCAATATCGTTTCCAAACAAATTGCACAATATTCTCCTGAAGTATTCGTGCCGCGGGAAGGAGAGAAAGCTCCTCGAATCCGTGAGCATCCCGATGAACCGGCTGATCAGTCCCATATTGGAAAGGGCATTCATCTGGCTGATCATCCCGTCCTTTTGATCGAGGAACCACCACCCGGAACCCCATTGTACTTTTCCGGCCACCGTGCCGTCATTGAAGTTGCCGGTCATCGTGGCAAACAGTTCATTGTCGGATGGGTTGAGATTGTACAGGATGGTTTTGGCCAGCCGGTCATTTTTGTCCAGCCCGTTCAGGAACCGGGACAGCATCCTGCCCTGTGAAAAATCGCCGATCGAATCCCAGCCGGTATCCGGTCCGAGTTTTTCCAGCAGCCGTGCATTGTTGTTCCGCAGGGCGCCTACGTGGTACTGCTGTACCCAGCCTTTTTCGTGATCCCATTCCGCAAACCACACCAGCATTGCAGAACGGAACTGTTCCTGCTCTTCCGCAGAAAGTGCCTTTCCGCCGAAGATCTTATCAAACAGCGCGCTGACACCCGCCTGGGTAAAATCTGCCGCATGAATGTATTCCAACCCGTGATCCGATACCGAACAGCCCATTTCGGCAAAGAAATCATGCCGGCTTTTCAGCGCCTGGAGATAGGTATCCAGGTCCCGGATCTCCTTATTGGAAGCGGCTTCCAGCCTGGCTACGTAGGCATTAAACACCTCCGGCGTTGACACATTCATGGCATTGTCCGGCCGGAAAGCCGGATATACGGGAATTTCAAAGCCATCTGCTTTTATTTTTGCATGAAATTCCAGTGAGTCCACAGGATCATCCGTGGTGCAAACCACTTTTACATTCATTTTACGGAGCAGGTTCCGGACACTGTATTCCTTGCTGCTGATCTTTTCAGAAGCGGCATCATAGATCCTTTTCCCACTACCGGCATCCAGTGTTTCGCTGATATCAAAATAACGCTGCAGTTCGAGGTGCGTCCAGTGGTACAGGGGATTGCGCATGGTATAGGGAACGGTTTCCGCCCATCTCAGGAACTTCTCTTCATCCGAAGCGGTTCCTGTTACAAAAGCTTCATCTACCCCGTTGGTACGCATGGCGCGCCATTTATAATGATCGCCATACAGCCAGGCCTGTGTTATATTCTGAAATTGCGCATCTTCAGCGATCTGCTGCGGCGGAAGATGACAGTGGTAATCGATGATCGGCATCTGCTTTGCATAGTCGTGGTACAACTGTGCTGCCGTTTTTGTTTCCAGTAGAAAATGATCGTCTAAAAACTGTTTCACTTGTTAAGAAATTATTCGTTAATCGTATTTCGTTTTGCTATTGATGGCCGGCGTCCGCAACCCACACATGGTTACAATGAAACGCCCCGTTTCCAGGGAATGAAATCATCCTGATTGAGCTGCACCGCCTTGGGCACCACTTCCCCGCTTGCCGCTTTGATGCAATACTCCAGGATCTCCTCTCCCATTTGCTCGATGGTCTTTTCACCATCAATAATGCCCCCCGCATTGATATCGATGATATCTCCCATCCGCTTTGTCAGCGATGTGTTGGTTGCTATTTTAATGGTAGGACAAACGGGATTGCCGGTGGGGGTGCCCAGTCCTGTGGTAAACAGGATCAATGTGGCTCCGGATGCCGCCTTGCCGGTAGTGGCCTCCACATCATTGCCCGGCGTGCACACCAGGCTCAGACCGGGCTTCGTAGCAGGTTCGGTATAATCCAGCACATCCACTACAGGCGAAGTGCCTCCTTTTTTTGCGGCACCGGTGCTTTTGATCGCATCGGTGATCAGCCCGTCCTTTATATTACCCGGTGAAGGGTTCATGAAAAAGCCGGAGCCAACGCTGAGTGCCTGGTCATTGTAAGTGGTCATCAGGTGAATGAATTTCCGTGCAGCAGCTTCATCAATGGTCCGGTCGATCAGCTGTTGCTCTGCACCGCATAATTCGGGAAACTCAGCCAGCAATATTTTAGCGCCCAGGGCCGCCAGCAGGTCGCTGGTAAATCCTACAGCAGGGTTGGCGCTGATGCCGCTGAACCCGTCGCTGCCACCGCATTTAACACCAACCGTCAATGCCGTCAGCGGGGCGGGTTGGCGCTCTATTTTATTGGCTTCGATGAGCCCTTCAAATGTTTTCTTAATGGCATCTGCCACCAGCTGCTCTTCGCTTTGCGACTGCTGCTGCTCAAATACCAGAACGGGCTTATCAAAGGAAGGATTCCGGAGCCTGATATCTTCCAGCAATTGCCGGGTCTGCAGGTTCTGGCAGCCGAGGCTCAGGATGGTGATCCCCGCCACATTGGGATGATCGGCATAGGCCGCCAGCAGCTTGCTTAAGATGCCTGCATCCTGGCGTGTGCCGCCACAGCCTCCCTGGTGATTTAAAAACTTGATCCCGTCAATATTCCTGAACAGTCTTTCTCCTGTACCCTCAGAAGAAGCCGGGGCAGACAGGCCGATGTCCGCTATGTTTTCGTTATTCCTGAATGCCTCTACGAGGTGATGGGTGTACCGTTTGTATTTATCCGTAACCGCATAGCCCAGTTCGTTATGCAGCGCTTCCCGGATCACGTCGAGGTTGCGGTTTTCGCAAAACACCGTAGGCATAAACAACCAGTAATTGGCGGTGCCTACCCGCCCGTCGCCGCGGTGATACCCGTTAAACGTACGCCCGGCAAATTTAGAAACATCCGGGGCCGTCCACTGATAATGGTAGGGGCGGTACTCAAACGGATCGGCGGCGTGCTTGGTGTTGGCCGTGGTCATCAGTCCCCCCTGAGGAATGAACTCCTGTGCCTTACCCACTAAAACGCCGTACATGATGATCTCGTCACCTGCCTGCATGTCGTGCATAAAAAATTTATGCTTTGCCCCGATATCGTTCTGCAATACAAATGCTGCCCCCCCGTAATGAACGACCTGTCCTTTTTTCAGATCCTGGAGGGCTACTATAACATTATCCTTGGGATGGACTTTTAAAACGATCTCCGCCATTTTTTATTCCTTTATACTATTTTGTAAAGCGGCTTTCGCCCCGCTTTCTGTTAAAAATTGCAATTGTTGTTTTACGGCCTCCGCAAAACCGGGGATCCGGGTTAGGTCCTCATTCCACAATCCGGTATCGGACAATACACTTTCCACCACTGCCGCTGTGCCGGCGTTTTCCGCCCACTTTTGTGCAAGGATCGCCGCCTTGTCATCATTCAGCGTGTATTGCTTTCCGTTGGCGGACCCTACATACCGGGTCCCTTCCGGCTCACTCTTCATAAAAAGCAGATATGCCGCAAAACCGAGGGCAATGGCCGCGGAAACATCTCTTTCCCCGCTGCTATAAAAAGTTTTTATCAGCGGTACGTTCCGCATCAGCATTTTTGAAGTGTACGCAAAGCTAATGCTTAGCCATTTATGATCTAAAAAAGGATTCTTAAACCGCTCAATAACAGCGTCGGCAAACTTACAGGCCTCTTCATAAGAGATCTTATCGCCGGCCACTGCTGCTGCCAGTTCTGTTTTTGAAAGTTTGGTAACAAAACCGGCAAAACCGGCATCCGCCATCGCCTCTTTTACGGTCTCAAACCCGGCCAGATAGGCCAGGCCACAGGAAAGCGTATGGGTGCCATTGAGCAACCGGAGCTTTAGTTCCCTGAACTTCTCAATATCGGGTGCGATCACAACGCCCGCATCCGCCTTTGCAAAAGACAATGCCTCCTGTACCCGGGGGTCGGCTGCTTCAATGGCCCAAAGACGGAACACTTCGCTCATGATCATGAGGTCGTCTGTATAACCCAGCTGCCGCTGCGTTTGCACCCGGTCATCTCCCTCCAGTTTACCGGGAACGATCCGGTCGACCAGTGAATTGCAGAAATGATTGGCCGCCTGCAACCACGCCATAAAGGCCGGCTCCAGCCCGTTCTGTGTTGCCAGCCGCACAATGATCTCCTTCAGCTGCCGGCCGTTGTCGATGATCAGTTCCGTAGGCACGATGACCAATCCGCTTTCCTTAGTGCCCCCGAACGTTTTAAAGCGTTCGTACAATACCGCAAGCAGCTTGCCGGGGAACGATGCGGGCGGCTGATCGGTGACCCGGTCCTCGCTCATGACGATGCCTACTTCAGTGGTATTGGAGATCACCACTTCCAGCTCCGGGCTTTGCGCTACTTTAAGGATCTGCTGCCATTGCTCTTTGGCAGACAATACGCGGCTGATGGAGCTGTTGATGATGTATTCGTTCACCTGTTTGCCATCCTCCAGCCCCCGCACACAGATCGTATACAGACCGTTCTGGGTCTCAAACGCATCCGCACCTCCGGTATCCGTTGATTTTACCACTACCACCCGGCCGTTGAAAATATGTTGTTTATTGGCTTTGTCAATAAAATAATCGGGCAACCCCCTCAATAACACCCCCGTGCCGAATTGCAGGACCTTTTCAGGGAGGTCCATTTGTGCTGCTGCCGGAACAGACAGCAGCGGATCCGGTTTTATGGATGTTAATACTTCTTTTGATAACTGCATCTTTCGTTCTTATTTTTTCTGATTTTTAATGGATGTGCTTAACAGCCAATGCACCCAGTCCTTCGCCGCTTTAAAATTTTCATACTGCAACGGCAATTTCCGGCCGTCCACATACTCATTGTAGATCCAGGGGTCTCCCAGGACGAAAATAGTACCTTTCCCATACCGGGCCACCGCCATTACAGTTACATCGTTTGATTTTAACACCGACGAAGCATTTTTGTAAAGGTTCAAAGAACTTATTTCTTTTAGATAAACATTTTTGGCATTTTTAAAAATTATATTACCCGTAGGTATATTTACCCGTCCCATCTCGTAATCATTATTTTTTACCATGAGTAAATTGTCTTCATTAAACCGGATGCCGAAGCGCCCGGCCAGTATATTCAGATGCTGAATATCGCTGTTGCCGGCATCGTTTGCCATCAGTACCAGCACCCCGCCCTTTTTTACCCAGTCCGCGATCTGTGTTGCGTACTGCCCGTTCATGTAATGCGGATCCGCTGTTTCTTTTTCCGTATCCGGATCTACAATGATATAAACCGCCGCATCCTTTAGATTGGCGGCTGCCGGCGCCTCTGCAAGTGATCGCAACCGTGCGCCGTGCTGCTCAAACAAACTGCCTAAAAATGCGTATCCCCCATTGGAGCGATCGTTCCAGGTATAATGCCAGCGTTCCTGCTGCCCTCCTGCACCTTTTCGCCATTCGTTGTTAAAATATTGATCCAGCAGCACCGTCTTTCCGCTTCCGGTTGCCAGGCCGGGCATCATTTCTATTTCATTTGCCGCCAGTATGAATGCGCCCATGCCTTTGGGATCGTTCTGCACCACCTTTTCCCGCATATAGTATTCAAAGCTTCCGTCCCTGTATGGTTTGCCCCCCAGCCCGGATACCGATACGGTTCCCTCCAGGTTCAGCATTCCATTTGTCTGGGACAGCTTGTATTTTACCAGCCCGTCAAATGCTCTTTTTGCATTTGCCCGGTAGGAGGCGGCTATATATCCTTTGCGGGCGCCCTTTGCCAGGGTATAAGCCAGCATGGCTGTTGAGGAAGATTCAGTATAGTTGGGCCTGCGCTCCGGAAGATCCACAACATCATACCACATGCCGGTTGCACCATCCTGTACCTTTACTACCGCTGCGGCCAGCCGGTTCAGGATCGCGACCAGCTGTTTTTTGCCCGGATGACCGTCGGGAAAATAGTCCAGCGCATCTACAAGCGCCATTCCATACCATCCCAGTGCCCGGCCCCAGAAATGCGGGGAACGGCCTGTTTTTTTATCTGCCCATTGCTGGCTCCTCGATTCGTCGTAGCCATGAAATAACAATCCTGTCCGGGGATCACGGGCATTTTTCTCCATCAACACAAACTGGCGGGTCACATCATTAAATACGGAGTCCTCTCCAAACACCTGCGCATACTCGGCATAAAAAGGCTGGCCCATGTACAAACCATCCAGCCACATCTGCCATGGGTACACTTTTTTATGCCAAAACCCACCCTCGTGCGTACGAGGATGGGTATTCAATTGTTCTCTTAACTTAACTACCGCTTTTTTATACTTTTCTTTCCCGGTTACCCTGAAAAGTGTCAATAATACTTTTCCGTTATTCACATGATCGATGTTATAGGTATCCGGATCATAATCTTTGATGCTGCCGTCTTCCCGCACATAATAGTCCATACTGTGTTGTATGTAGCGGAACCATTTGGGATCACCGGTGGTCAGCCAGATCCCCTCAATCCCTTTCAGGATCACCCCCTGGTCATAACTCCAGCGGGCGGGCCGGCCGGGCGTTACAGAGAACGAATCGGGCCACAGATGCATGACCGCAGACGCCATTTTCTGAGCATATGACTGCGCTCCGGCAGGGAGCCACAACGAAAAGATGGTGACGAGCACCAGGAAGAACCTTTGCATATTTTTCAAAACCGGTTTCATAAATTTATTTAAAAGACACCGCTGCATCTGTTGCCCCAAGCGTGGCTTCGATCTTTTTTGCAGCTTTGTCATAATTGGTATTGCTGAACTGAAGCGAGCGGTTATTTTTTCCGCTCACCCGCAATAAAAGCTCTGTGTTTATATTGTAGTCGAGCCGGTCAAACTGAAGATCCCGCGCATTGATCAGATCTACTACAGGACCGGTACCGGCCGTATATACTTTTACATTTTTAAACCGGATGCCGGCAGCTTCCTGGATATCGATCCCCTTTTTTGCCTGGAACACGGCATTGCTGATACGGATATTGCGCACCGGCATTTCGGGCAACCCTCTGACAAAAACGGCCTTTTGTGCCCCGTGCACATACACATTGCTGATCTCAATATTCCGGAACTGGGGCGTGGTCTCATCCACCGGCAGCCGCTCTACTTTCGGGAGGGTCCTTTTTTCGCCTTCCAGCGGCACCGGGTCTTTGGCCATATAATACATATCAAACAAAATGGCATCTCCCGGTATGTCTTTCATGTAAATATCTTTAATAAAAATATTCTCCACGATGCCACCACGGCCTCTTGTGGTCTTGAAACGCAGGCCGATATCGGAGCCGATAAATGTACAATTGCTGACATACACATTGTTGACCCCGCCGCTCATTTCGCTGCCCACTACAAAACCGCCGTGGGAAGCGTAGACCGTACAGCCCCGGATCACTACATTCTTTGTAGGCATGGCGCGCTGCCGCCCGTCGGCATCGCGGCCGCTCTTCATACAAAGCGCGTCATCTCCCACATCAAACACGCTGTTTTCTATCAGCACATTGCTGCAACTTTCCAGGTCAATACCATCTCCGTTTTGCGCATACCACGGATTTTTTACAAACACATTCCGTAATGTGATGTTTGTGCTCATCAGCGGATGCAGGCACCAGGCCGGCGAGTTCTGAAAAGTTACTCCCTCCAGCAAAACCCGGTCGCAGGAAGTAAGCACCAGCAGGTTGGGCCGGAAGAAATCTTTTACCGATTCATAAAATGCAGTGGTCTTGCCTGCAGCAATGCGTCCCGGATCCTTTAAGGCATCTCCGCGGGCATAACTTTCGGAAGGCATCCAGATGCGGCCATCCTTCAGTACCCCACCGGATGCTACCAGCTTTTTCCATTGGGATTCTGTTAATTTATCTTTTTTTACGGCACGCCAGGCATCGCCGTTACCGTCAATGATGCCTTTACCGGTGATGGCAATGTTGGACGCATGCTCCGCAGATATGGGCGACTGGTTGCGCATTTGAGGAAATCCTTCCCAATTGGCCTTTACCAGCGGATACTGCGATTTGTCTTTTGTAAAGAGCAGGGTGGCTCCTTTTGCCAGGTTCAGGTTGACGTTCGATTTCAGCACGATGGGCCCTGTAAGCCAAAGGCCCGCAGGTACCTGCACCATTCCTCCCCCGTTTTGGGCGCAGGCATCAATGGCCGCCTGAATACTTTTGGTATTGAGCACATAACCATCCGGAACCGCTCCATAACTGGTGATCCGGTAAACGGCCTTACCAAACTGTGGTTCCTGTACCTTGGGTAATTTCCACTCCGACTGGGCGTTCAGTTGCATTCCCAGCAATACAAAAAAGAAATATAAACTGTTTTTTAACATCGGGCAAACCTATTTTTCAATTGAATACAAGCTACGCCGGGCGCCAAGTTAAGCCGAATTCATGGCGCGTAAAAGGCTTTCCGGCTTTTTATTTACGCAAACGTTATCATGATCTTACCGTGTAATCCGGAACCAGTCTACATCTGCAAAGCCGGCGTCGTTTGTCTTAACCGGGCTGGTAATGAACAATCCCATCTTGATCCCGATCCATTTTCCCGGAACCGCCTTCATGCTGTTTCCTGCGGGTTTGAAGTCCTTCCCATCCGGGCTGTAGCTGAACCGGTAGGTTCCATCTGTATGATACTGCATGCGCAGATAGACCTCCCCGCTGTTCAGACGGGCGATCTCTGTTTCTGTTTCTGCATTTCCTTTGTCTGCTTCCCTGCAGGCCGATACCACCAGGTACAGCCCCTCCTTTTTTTTCTTAATAGCGATGCTGGCATAATCCAGAGCCATTGTGGTCAGCCCGGCCTTTTCCCCGACAACCTTTTCATTGGGAGAAAAACGTATTTTGGTTGTGGCCGTAAAAGCATCCCCCGGGAATTTCTGCAACAGGACATTGGGAACCTGCCACAGACTCTTTACATCCGGAGACAATGGCTGGGCAAACAGCCGAAGCACCCCTTTTGCCGGATGCATAAAGCTCCAGCTTGCTTCGGGATTGGCCTGCCATTGCCATTGCAGTCCAAGATCCGGAGTGTTGAACTCATCTGTTTCAACGGGTGTTTGTACCGGCCCGCCATTTGCAATATCCGGCTTCCTGGCGGTCAGCACCGGGGTTCCTGTGCCGTCATGATCTTCGTCTGTGCCGATCACCGGCCAGTCGTTCTGCCACTTCATAGGTTGCAGGTGCACCACCCGGCCGATAGCCCCCTTATCCTGGAAGTGCAGGAACCAGTCTTCGCCGTTCTTTGTGTCTATCCAGGCACCCTGGTGCGGACCATTCACCGGTGACCGGCCCTGCGCCATCACCACACGTCGTTCGTAGGGGCCGTAGACGTTCTTGCTGCGCAGCACCAGCTGCCAGCCGGTAGCAACGCCCCCTGCCGGCGCAAAAATGTAATAATAGCCGTTCCGTTTATAGAACTTGGGACCTTCCAGCGTCGGATCCTGGTCATGCCCGTCAAAAACGATCCGCCCGGCCGTTGTGGTTCGGGTGCCATCGCTGTTCATTTCCTTTACCACCAGGATGCTTTTTATGCCTGCCCGGCTGCCGGCATAGGCATGTACGAGGTACGCTTTCCCGTCCGCATCCCAAAGCGGGCAGGGATCAATAAGCCCGCTGCCGGCTTCCACCAGCACCGGGTCGCTCCAGGGGCCGGTGATGGTCTGCGCCTTTACCATATAGATCCCAAAATCAGGATCGGGATAATAAATATAGAACGCGTTATTATGATAACGGATGGATGGAGCCCATACTCCGTTGCCATGCTGTGTTTTGGAAAAAACGTCATAAGGGGGCTGCCGCAGCAGCGCATGGCCCACGATGCCCCAGCTCACCAGGTCTCTGGAATGCAGGATGGGTAAGCCCGGGACCGCATCAAAACTGGAGGCGACCATATAGAAATCATCTCCCACACGGATGGCATCCGGATCGGAGTAATCGGCATTGATGACCGGGTTGGTATACGTGCCATTGCCATTATCCGGGCGCCATACTTCTGACACATAGGTTTTCTGCTGCGCCCCGGCGCAGGCCGCAGCCATGCAAAAGGTAAGCAGCACTATTATTTTATTTGTCATATTTACAATTATAAGACTTTTTACAAAAAATACGGACGCTTTTTATTTCCGGTACTCTTCCCAACCCCTGAAGATCCGGGCAGGGGTGTAGGCAGCGGCCTGCTGCCCGGTTAACGGATGCGCCCAGGCAACCCGTTTTGTTTTGGCGGCACCTTTGCCCCGGGACCGGTACTCTGCATAAAAAGTCGTTTTCTCGGCTCCGGGCTTTCCCCAATTGTGCCAGCCCTCCGGTCTTACAACAGCAGCCATTTCGCATCCGATCCATACCGTTTTTGCATAAGGACGCCAGGGCCGGCCCAGGTAAATGGTGGCATCCGGCGCATTCCCTTCAATACGGCAATGAATAAACACATAGCCATAGCGGGCCGTATCCGGTGTGCTGGCCGCGGTCAAATAGCCCGGTCCCTTTCCAAAAATGCGGCAGGTTTCAAATACGGCCGTGGATGAACCAAAAATAAAATCCACCGTTCCTTCTATATAGCAATCTTTATAGTACTGCCTGCCGGCGCCGCCCTGCGCCCATGTGTACAGGGTATCCTGAAACCCCAGGAATTTGCAGCCGAAAAAGCGCACACGGTCTGCAGCCACCCGTACGGCAACCGCCTGCCCCACCGGACCGGCGCTGTTTGCAAAACTGATCTGCTCCGCGGTAAAACCATCGCCGTGTATAAAAAAGGAGGCGCTGCCACTGGTGCCGATCTCCTCCCCAAAAATATTCTTCCGGGCCGCATAATCATCATAGGTCAGCACCACGCTGTCGGCATCCTCCCCTATAAAGTGCACATTGATTTTGGTAGCAGGCAGGATCAGCTTTTCCTTGTAAATGCCCTTCTTAATATAGATGACCGTTTCCTTTTTCCGGAAATCGGGCACGGCGCTGATGGCTTCCTGTACGGTTTTAAAGTTGCCGCTGCCGTCTTTGGCCACCACAAAATCCGGCTGACGGCCCCAGGCTCCGGAGGTTGTCAGCAGCAAAGCAATCAGAGTCAAAAACAGTGTGCGCATGATCAGAACAAAACGGGTATAAAAAAAATTATTGTTTTTTTACCGGCCATGTAAAAGGTTTTAAGGCCGCTTGCCGGAACCAGTCCTTTTCTCCCGGCAGGTTGGTATTTCCGCCGGAAAAAATGTGTTCCGGCGTATAGAGGACCGCTTCTTTGTCTGTTAACTGTTTGCTCCAGGCCGCCCGCTGCGCAGGCAGAGCGCCGTCTCCCGTATTTTTATATTCGGCATACAGGACGGTTTTTTCATTCTCTTTATTTCCCCAGTTATTCCAGGCCTCCGCAACGATCTGTCGGGGAAGCTCGCAACGGAGAAAAGCGGTTTTTGCATGCGCCCGCCAGGGCCGGCCCAGGTAAACCTTTGCCACGTCGGCTGCCACCAGGATCTTACAGTCCAAAAACACAAAACCGAATTTTTTACCGGGTGTTGTACTGGCTGCGGTAATGTAAGAGGCGGATTTTTCCCGTATCGTGCAATTCTGAAAAACAGCGGTTGCCGGGCCAAAGATAAAATCTGTCGTGCCTTCAATATAACAATCGATAAACAGCTGGCGGGCGGTTTCCCCTGCGGAGAAAATGGTATCCTGGTCTCCCAGGAACCTGCAATTCCGGAATACTGCTTTATCCGCATCCACATAAAGCGCCACAGCCTGCCCCACCCTTCCTGCGGTATTGGCAAAGGTGATGTTCTGCGCGTAAAAACGGTTGCCCGAGATCTTTGCGGTAAAGGAAGTGAAGGTCGTTAGCCTTCCTCTTCCGGAATAATCGTTGAAGGTGATGATGGTACTGTCTGCGCTTTCTCCTATAAAATTCACATCGGTGTTATTGGCCGGCAGCTCGATCTTTTCATTATAGACCCCATTCTTAATATACAGGGTGATGGGCGCCAGCGGATATACCCGCATGGCATCGATCGCATCCTGTATGTATTTAAAATCGCCGCTGCCATCTTTGGCCACCGTAAACGTATATTGGTACTGCCTCGGATTGGCCGTTTGCGCTTCCACGCCCTGTATGATGATCATCAACAGCAGCAATATACCCACGTTTTTTATTGCCCGGGCCGCAATGCCGTACACACCCGGGTCACGACGTCCCTGTATAAAACGGGTTTTCATTTTTTGTTCCATCTTTTCAAATCGGTTTATCTGTTTCACAATGCCGGTCTCTGAAAAACGCTTCGTTCCAGTCAGGGCCGGGTCCCGCCGGTGCATGAGCGCCGGGATCTGCGCCCGAAATTCCTGCACCGTGCAAATTATTCTTTTTAGTACAAACCTGCCGCCAGACCATTGAGATAGACTTCTACATTGGTATAGCCGGTGCTCAGGGAATATTTCTTCCCATCGGAAGCATCACCGGGATCAAGACCTTTTGTCTGCTCCCAGCTGTCCGGCATGCCATCTTTATCGGTATCCGCAGCAGGCGTACCGGTTCTTAAAGCCGGCCATGCCTGAAGGGTTTGTTCAAACGCTGTTCCATGCGGAAACCCGCCCTGCACATCAATGATGCGGCCGGTGCCGTTTTGTACATCTGCTACAATACGTGCATCCAGGACATCCCGGTTTGGCTTTATGCAGCCGGCTTTCTGAAGCACCAGTGTATAGGCCTGTTCCGCGGTGTGCGTGGTTATGGCTTCCACCGTAAACGGCGTTTCTTTTTTGGATCGCACCGTATCTGCCAGTTTACCGCTTTTCATGCTTACACCCAGCCAGTTATTCGCCGTATTTGCCGCGGAGCTCGTTATATAATTTCCACTGAGGTAATACTGTGCGTAGGGATACTGGTCGGACGAATCGATTGCGACGATCTGTGTTTTACGGCTGGTGGTGGAGGGCCCTGGTTTTAAGTAATTGTTCACCATATTGTAGTAACCGCCTTCACCGCCGTAAACATTGTTGATCCCCCAGTTATAGATCACATTATTTCTGAAATCTGCCCGCTCGATGCCGGCTACTGCGGGGTTGTAGGTACTCACCCCGGCAAACCGCGGCATGCGGTTCCTGCAATGGGCCATTAAATTGTGATGAAAAGAGCCGTGTTTGGATCCCCATATACCGCCATAACCATGCTGCTCGTAATCCGCATCCCCGGTTTCAAAATGATAGGAATAGTTGAGCGGTTCCGATATAATATTCCATTGCAATGTAAGACTGTCGCCCCTGTAGATGGTCAATGCTTCATCGCTGCTCCAGCTGATGCTGCAATGATCGATGATGATGTTTTTATTGCCCAGGTTGCCCAATGCGTCATCGCCGCCACTGCCGTCGATCTTGCCCTTGTTCTGATAGCGGTCGCCCATACGAAAACGCAGAAAGCGCAGGATCACATTATCGCCGTTGATCACAACCGGACGATCGGCCAGACAAATGCCATCGCCGGGCGCTGTTTGCCCCGCAAGGGTCGTATTGGCGCCGATATTCAATTTTGATAACAGACGGATGGTACCCGCAACACGAAAGACCACAATTTTAGCCGTTGCCCCTTTAACCGCCTCGCGCAGGCTGCCCGTTCCGGCATCGTTCAGGTTGGTCACCTCCCTTACGGTACCCCCACGGCCACCGGTTGTGTATTTCCCAAAACCCTCTGCACCGGGAAAGGCATAGGCGGTTTCGTTCAGGGGTGTTGGCGGATCCGGAGCCGTGGGTTCAGGCTCATTGCCGGGAGCGGGTTCGCTGCTTTTTGAACAAGCCATAATATGCATCGCCAGTATCAGTAATAACAAGGATTTCATTATTGCATCATTTTTTAATTTTTTAAACGAACACGACAGTCCGGGTATTTCATTTTACAACCATGCGCACATCCTCCGCAAGGAAACCGGGGTCCCAGTTGCCAAACATCTTTTCAAATGTGTACCGGGCCGCTTCTCCGTCTGTCAACTGGTGCGACCAGCCGACCCGGCCGGCCGGGTCCGATCCCGGTCCCACAGATCATTCCGTATCTAAAAAAACGTGTTCTATTTTTCCTGGTTCCCGGTAATGGACGCTACGAGGGTATTGATGTACACTTCAATATTATCATAGACATCACTCAGTTCTTTGCCATTTGCATTTGCAACCGCGGGATTCAGTTTATTCGCCGTTTCCCAGGCATCCGGCATTCCATCCCCATCCGAATCTTTGGGCGCGGTCTGCGCGTTGAGCACCGGCCAGCCGCCTACGTCTTTCTGCGTATCAATAATGCCCGGCAAACCGGATATGGAGCCCGTGTAGGTGGTCGTGCCCGTTCTGACCTCCTGAGCGATCCTCAGGTCTACGGCATCTCTCCGATAAGAGGCCCCCGCGTAATTCAACACGGATGTATATGCCTGTTCCGCCGTATGCGGGGCAATTTCAATACCGGGAAATGGTACTGTTTTCTTAACCATTGCTTCCGTGATGCCCGCATCGTAATCCACACCGCCGTTCCAGTTGTTTGCGGTTACGGTTGCATTGCCCGATACATAGTTGCCCGCGATGTAAAAGGATCCGTAACCTGCACCATAAACCGCCGGATCCGGGGCACCGGACGGATTGTCTTTCGATACCTGCATGATGCGCTTATTTCTGTTAGCGGGCGTTGCGGGACCTGGTTTGTAATAATTGTTTACAATATTGTATTCGCCGTTCTCTCCGCCATAGGCGCTGTTTCCGCTCCAGTTATAAACAACATTATTCCGGTAATCTACTTTGTCCGGGCCAAAAATCCCTACCCCGGTACCACTGCCGTTGCTGTAACGCAGTCCTCCGTCAAAACGGGGGTTCCGGTTAGTATGATGCGCGATCAGGTTATGATGGAACGTGGCCGGAGCTCCGCCCCATATTCCGCCATAACCATGCGCCCCTTTTGCGTGGCCCGAGTTATTCATACTTTCGGTGATCATACACCATTGCATTGTAAAGTTCTTATTATGATAGAATGATGCGGTTTCGTCTATCGACCAGCTCATGGAACAATGGTCTAATACAACATTCTGAACATCCCTTCCCCAGAAGGCATCGCTTTCGATGGTCGCCACGTAGGTGTCGCCCAATCTGAAACGCATAAATCGTATGATCACATTATTGGCGGCTATATTCACTTCATGGTCCTGGATACAGATGCCATCACCCGGCGCAGTTTGCCCGGCAACAGTGATATCGCCGTTTTTAATTTGCAGTCTTGATTTGAGCCTGATATTCCCGGACACTTCAAAAACAATGATCCGTTTCCCGGACTGCTCAATGGCCGCCCGCAAGCTGCCGGCGCCGGCGTCGTTCAGGTTGGTTACTTTCACTATTTTTCCACCGCGGCCGCCCGTAGTAAATTTTCCGGCTCCTTCAGCGCCGGGAAAGGCCAGCGCCTCTTCCGGTATTTCCGGGGCGGCAGTTGTAAAGTTCTGATACAGCCCTTTTGAAGTGAGGGAAGGATCGTCTTTATGCACCGCTTTTATCCGGACTGCATAGTCCGTTCCAGCCTCCAGGCCTGTTATTTCAAGCCGGATAGCCGAAAGCGTATCACTTTTGTAGAAGGGGTTGATAAAGCTTGTGCCTTTCGCCAATTCCACCAGGTATCCGTAGGCTCCTTCAACGGCCGACCAACTCAACGTAACAGCAGTCGATTGCGTAGTGATCTGAAAACCGGCCGGGGAAGAAAGCTCTGTTCCGCCGCCTGCGAACGTTGTTTTCTTCCTGGTACAGGAAGCAGCTAAAAAAGCCATAACAATAAACAACCCTGTTAAGCCGTATTTATAACGCAGTTTACACATCATTTTAACCGGATTCGTATTTAGAGGCGACCAAAAAATCGCAACCGCGTCGTCTTACTGCATTCCCGGCCTGCCGGGAATGCAGTAAGACGAACAAAAACGTTTTTGGGCCCTTCAGATAATATTTGTTTACAACCTGGTCCTCCATTTAGGATCTCCGGAATCGTATTTGCCGGCAAATGCCGGATCCAGTATGCTGAAGATGCCATTGTATGGATCGCCCCATAATTTATCCACGGTATTGTTGTAGCTCGCACTTGGCAACCCGGGAATTTCAGAGCCGGCGGCAATTTTCAGATCTGAAGTACCCCAGGTATTCGAAATCGTAAATGGGGTGGCCGGCAATCCGCTTTTCATGGTAACGGTAGTATTCTCATTATTGGTCTGATCCCAGCCATGCCCGAAAATAGAGTTCTTAATAATAAGGCCATTTACAACATCATTCCGCCCTGCAGCGCCTCTGAATCTAAAAACCTGTGCTCCTCCGGCAGTAAATTCGCTGAAAGTACATCCGTCAATTTCAAAGCTCTGCAAGTTCTGGCGTGTTTGAACCAGAGCGTTAATCCGGTAAAAAGTAGAATTCAGGAACTTCACATTATCAAAGGCGGCCTTACCATCGCCGTCTGTATCCGCTGTAAAGACACTGTATCCTCCGATATCGTGCACGGTTGAGTTCGAAATGATGTAGTTGCGTATAAACACATCCGAGCGTATGCGGATAACTCCTCTCATGTGGTGGATATCGCAGTTTTCAAAACGAAGTTCCTGGATCTGTGTAGGGCTGCCGCTCATACTGGGATTGAATACATAAGCCCCTGAAATATCGGCCCCATCAATTTCCAGGTCGTCAAAAATAACGTGCCCGATATTTGCCCCGGCGGTAATATTCATGTTACCCGATGTATTTACTATCGCAGCCTGATTGGGATCAAAACCGTATGCTCCTTTAAAGGTTATCGATTTATTGAATGCGGCCGTAGGCATATTATACCTGAATCCCTTTTTGAGCAGGATGATACCGCCGTCGGGTACAGCGGCCAAAGCGGCTGTCAGGGCGGCTGGATCTTCAGTCCCACTCAGATCGATCACTTTAGGATCGGTCACATCAACTCCCGGTTCAAGAGTGGTATAGTCCACCCACCCTCTCAATATTTCTCCGCTATATATAGCTACCTGGTAGGAAGTGCTGGGAGTGAGGCCATCTATAATGGTTGCACCGGCTGCCTGGTCCGGAGCAGGAACATTGTATTCCGCCAACGGATCGCTCAGCCGCACATCGTCTGTACCAAATATTTTAATACCGGTTACAGAGGCTCCCGATACCGTCCAGGTAACTTTTGCTTTGGTATCGGTAACATGATAGCCCAACGGGTCATTCAGAATGGATGGGAAACGCATGGTACGTATCGCTCCCAATTCAGCCGGCCTGCTGTTGTACTGAGGATCAGCGGCATTAGCAGTTACCCGCATCTGATACAGGGTATTATACAATAACCCTTCGCCCAGTAAAGCCTCATTCAGCACCACGTAATTGGTATCAACGGTTACGGTATAATCCACCACTTTAAATGAATCGCGGCTTATCTCAATGGTATAGGAAGCGGCTTCCCGCAACTTTCCCATATTGATGATGATGACATTGTTCTCCACCGTGAGCCCCTCTCCGTTCAATACAGGCCTGAAGAGCCTGGTTTGCTCATAATTGTTATCATCCTTTTTACAGGAGGTAAATAAGACTGCCAATATAAGAACAGGTAAGAGCAGATGCGGTATTGAAAATATTTTATGGATCCTTTTCATCTGAATAAATTTTTATTTAATGGCAGGAACTATTGATATAGCCTGTTGTTCATTAGTGATTAAAACATATAGCCTTCGTTGGTCATATTTCCTTTACTTGCCGCCACCGCTTCTTCCGGAACAGGGAAGATATATCTTGCAACACCCGGCTTGGGACCGTTATAATAGTTTGCCCAGTCTTTGGTTACCCATTCTTTATAGGTGTTCCTGGTGCCATCCCATAAATCGAGCAGGAAGTTTACCCTGCTCCAGGATTCATCCGGCGCCGCAGCTACTTTCCGGTTCGGGTTGAGCACTATAAAATGACCGGACGCATCGCGTTTCCAATACATGTAATTGGGATAATTGGCATATTTTCCCGCACCGGTTACGGCCGAGTTGGCCATATCCTGCAGGGTTTCAACAGTTTCCTCCATCTTCTGAGCATACAGGTTCCAGCGGATCAGTTCATATTTCCGGATCATTTCGCCGCCAAATTCCCAGGCACGCTCATCTACAATTGCTTTAAAGAAATTTTCCTTGCTTGAGGAAGCAGCGGCAATGTAGGCATCCACTTTTGCCGGCCACAGCGACGCGGCAAATGCCCTCCGCCTTACACGGGCCAGGGATTCCTGCGCAGCAGCCGTAGGACCTTCCAGCTCATTCACCGCTTCGGCGTGCATCAGCAGCACATCGGCATAACGCATCATTGGCCAGTTAATACCGGTACCTTTTGCAGAGTTCTGTCCCGGAGGATTGGGTAAGAAATACCGGCTCCATTTACCCTGGGCGATGTTGGTAGGTCCGTTTACAAATACTTCCTCAAAATCGGTGTTCACTTTATACAGCGCACAGGTAACATCTCTCCGCACATCCAGCGTATCGAACGAAAAATAATAACTGGGCGGCATGGCCATATAGTTGCTACCTGATCCATATTGGTGGGTCGCAGTAGCACCGCCGTCAACTGTAATGCCTATATTCCATGCCACATCCCCGTTTCCCAGTGCAAAAGGCACTTCAAACAACACTTCACTGTTTACCGTCGTGATAAATTTATTCTGGTTCATAAATATCTGCCGGTAATCTGTGGGCAGCTCCCGGTCTTTTAAAGACATAAGCTTTTCGGTGTAGGTTTTGGCAATCTGGTAGTATTCGGGATAGTCGCTTTTACGCTCCATGTTCATCTCGGGGGTCAGATAATAACCGCCCCGCTGTAAGGCAAGGCGCGCGATCATACCCATGGTATATTCCCGGTTTACCTGTTCGGTACCATAGGGGCTCTCATCTGCCCACATCATCTTGTCCTCAATTTTGATGAGGTCTTCTATTACCTGTGAAAGAATTACATTCCGGTCTTCTCTTGGCAGGAAAAAGTTTGCGCCTGCTTTTGGATACTCGCGTACATCCGGAACATCTCCAAAAAAATAAACCAGCATGCTGTACCAGTAAGCCCTGATGGTATAGGCTTCTCCCAACATGTTATACATAAGGTTTTGGGTAGCCGCATCCGACGACTGTAAGACCGCACTGGCTTCAATTCCTTCTATGGCTATGTTTGCGTTGCGGATAGCGGTATAGGCCGCGTTCCAAAACTGGCGAAGGTCTCCATTTGTAGACAAGGCATTCAGATCCCATATCTGGTAGCGGTCCGATGCACTCCCCCAGCCACTGCTGTGTTCTATATCTGTATTACCGGTCATGTTATTGGAAAGCCGGGAGCGAAAGCCGTCTGTACCAAAGGACTCATATGCGGCATTCACACCTTTTCGGGTATCATCCACATTCGAATAGATATAGTTGATATCAAAGGTCGATAACGAATCGGGCTCCAAAAACTTTTTGCAGGAAGCGAAAAGCAGGGGCAGTGCCAGTATGAGTATATATTTGAGTTTTATCTGTATCATAATTTTATTATTTTAAAATAATGAACTTTGCTGTTTAAAAGGCTACGTTCACACCAAAAGTAAAGGAGCGGCTTCTTGGAAAACCCGAATAATCCACACCCGGTGTGAGCCCATTTCCCCTGGTAGTCACTTCGGGATCATAACCCGAGTACTTCGTCCAGAGTTTCAAATTATTGCCGGTAACATATATCCTGAACAGGCTCAGCCCCGCTTTCGAGATCAGCCTTTTTGGCAATGAATACCCTATATTCAGGTTGTTCAGGCGGATAAAAGAGCCGTCTTCTATCGCCCATGAGTGAATAACGGCCTGTGCCACTCCGTAGCTGGCATGAGACCAGATATTTTTATTGGCGTTCATTTGCGCCAGCTGCTCCAGATCGGTCACGATACTTCCGGGCGTTCCGGTATAGGTACCGTCAACATCCAGGTAAGAGAAGCGGTTATCAAGGCTCATAGAGGCTAAAAGGTTGCCATAAGTAACACGTCTGAACTGGCTGTATTGGATCTTACCGGCATTATATACATCGTTTCCATAGGTCCAGTCGAAAAATATGGCAAGATCAAAACCTTTATAGCTTACATCAAACCCAAAGCCACCCTGTGCTTTAGGCAATGTATTACCAATTACCTGCCGGTCTTCACTGTTGATAACGCCATCAGCATTCAGATCCTTCAGTTTCAAAAACCCCGGGCGTATATTTGTATTCCCCACCGTTCCTCCTGCATTGGGTACGCCCTCTTTCAGCACATACCGCCTGGTTGTTTCATCATAACTTTCAAAATCCGATACCTGGTAGTACCCGTCTGTTACATATCCATATACGTCCCCTATGCGCCCGCCTACTTCATAGTAAAAATCATCCCGGTCTTTTAAGTCGGTGCTGGCCCAGTTAGACTGCTGAAAGCGGGAGTTGGTACCATCCAGCTCTACAATTTTACCCACATTACGTCCTATATTAAAATTGGCACTCACCTGCAGGTCCTTTTTCCTGATAATGTCTGCGTTTAAACCCAGCTCCACGCCCTGGTTAGAGTTACTCCCGATATTGGCCCATTGGGCGGAGAAGCCTGTATTGGTTGGGATAGCGGTTTGATAGAGCAGGTCCTTAACGGTATTCTTATAAAAATCAAGAGAGCCGGTAATGCCCGATCCAAACAGCGTAAAATCCAATCCAATATTCCTGTTTATGGTAGTTTCCCACTTTAGGGCAGGGTTGAATAAGGTAGAGCCCTCTGGCGTATAGTACACATTATCTACATTGCCAAAACCCGGGCCGCGGTTGGTGGCAGCGGAAAAAAGAAACTGCGACGCCGTGGTAGGAATACGGTCGTTACCGGTGGCGCCATAGCTGGCTCTCAGCTTAAGCTCTTTTATCCACGATACACCGGAAAGGAATTTTTCATTGGACAATTTCCAGCCCACAGCAGCGGCCGGGAAAAAGGCCAGCCGGTTCTCTTTGGAAAACCTGCTGGACGCATCGCCACGAAAAGTAAACGTGGCCATGTATTTATTCTGCAGCTGGTAATCAATCCGCCCAAAGCCTGAAAGCAAATTGGCAGCGGTGCCTTCTTCTGTTGCCAGGCGATCCGTACGGCCAAAAGCCATATTGGCAAAAAGCTCTTCGGGTGTTATGGAAAGCCGGAAATCTTCTGAACGAATGAATGAGCTCTTTCCACCGCCGGACTGTATCTCCTGACCCAAAAGTACATCGAGGCTTTGATTCTTAAGATTTCTCAGCTTATAATTCAGGATATTCGTCCAGCGATAAGAATAGTTCTCTTCATTGGTCTTTTCGCCCAGCGGCATATTGCCGCCATTGTTGAACGACTCTCCGGTAAGCGGCCCGTAAAAACGAAGATTTTCTTCAAAGGTTTTCGAGTAGCTATAATTGGATTTAAAAGTCAGGTTGGAAAGGATCTTATATTCAAGCGTTGGGTTCAAAATATAGGTTTGCGTGGTACGTTTCCGCCAGTCCTGCTTTACCAGTTCATCGGGGCTTACCAGGCTTTGTATAAACTGGGCATAATCATCATTGGGGTCGATGGCTCCGGGGTCGATCACCATTTCATCGGCCAAACCGTTGGTAGGCCGGGTCTGTACGGCATCTTTTATGGATAATTGCGCGCCGGCGGTGCCCGCTCCATCCACCACGCTTTTGGTAATGCGGGCACCAAGTCCCACCGAAAGTTTCTCCGTTATTTTCTGATCCAGCTTAAAATTAAGCGCATTGCGTTTAAACGCATTATTGATCAGTAAACCGGCGTCATCATTATTGGTAAGGCTCAGGAACAATTTTGTCATATCCGTACCGCCGGTTAAGGTAAGATTATGGTACCATGAGGGGCGCGGCGCTCCAAATAAGATCTGCTGCCAGTCTTTATAAGGTTTGCTTTTGTAAAGCTCCAGGTCGTCATACGCCCCAAAAAAACGTTCAAACCCCCTGGTAGCCGCGTCGGATTGCAGCCGGTAGTACTCATAATTCGCCAATACGAATTCATAAGGGTCCAATACCTCTAATTTTCTATCCCCGGGAAGCTTCTTTAACTGGTAATAGCCGTTGTAAGAGACAGACACTTTACCGGCTTTGGGACGTTTGGTTGTTACAACAATTACGCCATTTGCGGCCCGTGCCCCGTAAATAGCCGTTGCAGAAGCATCTTTTAAAACATTAATAGATTCAATATCTGTCGGCGGTATATCCCTTATGCTGCTTACAATAAATCCGTCTACAACAAAGAGCGGGGCATTATCCTGCGTAATCGATCCCCCCCCGCGTACACGAATGCTCACTTCTGCATCCGGCGCACCGTCCGCGGTAAGCACCCGCACACCCGGCAAACGCCCCGTCATGGCCGAAGCAGCATTGGCCATAGGGATCTTTGCCAGGTCTTTTCCCGAGAGCGTGGCCACCGACCCGGTCATATCCGATTTTTTTATGGTGCCATACCCGTAATCCACCACCACCACCACATCCTGTTCGGAGACAACATCCCTGGCCATTTTCACGTTCATGCCGTTTTCTGCGGCAATGGTCTGGCTGAGGTAGCCGGTATAGGAAAAAACAAGCTTCGGGTCGCCGGTACCGGACACCTGAATGGTAAAGCGGCCATTCCCGTCGGTTTGGGTGGCCACCCTGCTCTGGAGCAGCGTAACGGTTACCCCTGCAAGCGGAACGTCCGCATCGTCAAGCACGGTACCCGATATTTTTTTTGTTTGTGCATGCAGATGGGCACCAAACACCATACTCAATAACAATAATAATACTCTGTTCATACGGCAGTAATTTGAATTTAGATCCAGTTATGCTGGTTTACACCTTCTTATGGTCGACTGCACTTTTTTGAGGTATCCTTTCCGGCAACAGCGCTGTTAGAACCCTTAGCCTTCCGGCGCACAGCCCCGTGCGGCTCTGCAAAATCAGAGCGGCGGTACTCCGTCAGACGGAGCGGAAAGTTCCCCTTACGGGCCTTCGAATTGCGGAACTTCTTTTGCGATGCACCCGGCGCGCTTCCCTAATAATCACCGAATCACCGCAGCATTGAGCAACACAAGCAATTTCACGAAATGCAATCGATTACAATTTTATCACTTTTTTTCCTTGTATGCGCCATTCCGGCGTACAATTTTTACGCAATCGTTACCGGAAAGCCCCCGAAGTCCTTATTCCGGTGCTTTTCCCCCCGGTATACCTGGAAATAATGGTGTGCCCGGCACCGCCGCCCAACAAAAAACCCCACAATATGTGGGGCTCGTATGCAGAAATAAATTAAAAAAACTACCAGTCTTGTTTTGCCAAACCGGCCTTAATAGCAGCCAAAGCTTTTTCTTCTCCCAAAAGAGAAGTGAGCTTGTTTCCTTTTCCGTCGTGTCCTTTTGCAATATAGCCGCCCTTTACTGTACGGGAAATTACAGCATCCTGGATCGGTACATTCTTTTCTTTTGTTTTCACATTGTAAGCGGTAAGAGTTGCATCTGCCATAATGAATAATTTTTGATTTGAAAACTTGAAATTAAGGGTTTTTATCTAAACCAGCTCCTAAATATGTTACCGCAATAAACTTTTATAACTAACAAATTAGTTATATTTACAAAAATATCCGTTATCTTAAACCAGAATTATGTTTAAAAAACTCATTATCACCCTGCTAAGCCTCCACGCAATAGGTGCCGGCGCACAGGAGGGTTACGACCCGCTGCAAGTGCTAACATTTTGTAAAAATCAGGATTATGAACAGGCATTGCACTATTTAACCACCGTTCCGGCCCCTGAACAGGAGCAATACCTGTTTGACCTGGGCTACGTGCATTATATGAACGACCAGTTTACAGAAGCCCTGTCTGCATTTACCAAACTTTACCAAAAGAACCCGCAATTGCCGGCGCCCCAGCTGTACCTGGCCCGGCTTTCGAATATGAAGGGGGACGAGCAAAATGCGCTGTTTTACTACAAAAACCTCATCCGTTTGCTTCCGGACCGCTATAAATACTGGCATGCCGCAGCCACGGTATGGTCAAGGCTGAGACAACCCGATTCTGCGATCGCCTATATCCGGAAAAGTTATGCATTAAGGCCGCAGGCCGGTCAGGTGGTCTATGACTACGCCACCTACCTGGACAATGCCAAACAGAAAAAGGAGGCGGAGGCGATTGTTGACCGTTTTTTACAATCGGACACCAGCTATCTGCCGGTCATGGGGAAAAAGGTCAATCTTTGTTTCAGTACCGGGCGCTACCAGGAAGCCATTGCCTGGGGAGAGCGGCTGCGTGCGCAGGATCCGTTACCGGTAGACCGCCCGGGAGTTTACATCAATCTCCTGTACAGCTACCTGAACTTAAAACAGCCGGACAGTGTGCTGCGCATTTTCAGCTGGCTGGAGCTGCAGGGAATCGGCGGCGAGTCCGCTGCCTATGGCGCCGCCCTGGCCCATTCCATGAAAAAAAACTATGTGGTCAGCGACTCGTTGCTCACCGAATGCATCGCTTTTAATATCCAGGAGATGGCGGCCACCTACCTGCGGGCGAAAGCCGGCAATGCGCTTGCTACTAACAATTATACCCGGGCCGTTGCCCTGTACGATACCTCCTACTACATTTTTAAAGACCCCATCGACCTGTTCCAGGCAGGAACTGTATTTGACAGCCATCTGAAAAACAGGGCACGGGCTGCGGGCTATTACAAAAGATTCCTGCGCGCCCGGCCGGTACCTAAAACCAGTAACGAAGAAGATATCACTCAATATATCAAGGCTTTTTTAAACCTTCAAAAAAACTGACCGGCCCCCAAAAGCCGTTATCTTTATTGAAACTTGACACAATGAGGAAAATATTGTTCATCCTGATGGGCAGCCTTGTGCTGGCCTCCTGTGGTAATAACCAGAAGCAGGCAGTTGTTTACAATAACAACCTGGTAAAGATCCAGCAGGAAGTTGCAGCAGAAACGCCCAAATTCAACCAGCTTTTGCAAGCAGCGGATAGCGCCGAAGCGTACAAACTGCTGGCAGACCTTTCCACGTATATTGGCGACGAACAGAAAAAAGCAGCAGTACTGCAATTTGACGGAGACGACTTTGGAATGAAGGCCGCACTGCTGGAAGGGTTCGACTTCTTCAGAAAGGTATTGGCAGAAGATTTTAAAAAACTTCTCGGGCTGCGATTTGCCAGGCCTGCACCCGCCGATGCCCGGCAGCAGGTACAGCAAATTGTGCATACTATACAGCAACAGGGAGCGATGGTTGATAAAAAATTTGTACGTGCGCAAAAGCAGTTTGCGAAGAAATACAACATCACACTGCAGCGGCCATAAAGAATACCGCCAGCGGGGCAATACAGCTGGTGATGCAATGCCACCGGCACGGCTTATGATACTTACCTTTTGCAGGACATTGCCACTTCTTAAATGAGTTAAGGCCCGTTTTTAACAATCTGCACTGCGGCCATGCCGCTTATCCCATCAAATGTGTTTGTCCGGCACGCCAGGAAAAGCCGCTTCATTTCCGGGTAACTTTTCCCCTGCCCCCTGCCTGCCGGCATACGGCAATATAAAGCATGCACGAAAAAGAATCCGGACGTACTGATCAATATCTACGAAAATTTCGTATCATTGCGATAAATTAATAATACTATGACCCGGCGCAACTATTTACTGCAGTACCCAGGCCTGATGTTTTTCATCCTGGCACAAACAACCGCTTTCTCTCAGGTAACCCTCCGTACCACGGCCGTTGCATCTCCCCTGAAGAACGCCCAACCCGTTATCGGAAGGGTGTTGTACAACTTCAGCTATATGAAAGATACCGCACATCGCGACTATTACTATGAAGAGATCTTCGAACTCGATTATACTAAAAACAGCAGCTCTTTTACCAGCTATACAAAAAAACAAAACGATACGCTGATGAGAAACCAGGTTGCAGCAGCTTTTAAAAACGCGCCGGATCCCAACCATGTAGCCATTACCCTTGCAGGAGCACCGAGTTCGGCAGACTGGTTTTATATTGAAAGCAGCCCCAAACCGATGGTCTGCGAAATAAAAGTACTGGCCGGGGTTTCCTTTATTATTCAGGCGCTGCAACCCCCGATCGACTGGAATATTACCGATTCTACAAAGACCATCCGTGGCTTTTTATGTCAGAAGGCAACGGGGCACAGCTACGGCAGATGGTACACTGCCTGGTTTTGCACCGATCTGCCACATCGCTTTGGGCCGAGAAGACTGAACGGGCTACCGGGTCTGATCCTGGAGGCTTACGATGACCGGATGGAAGTTATTTATCGTCTGAACCGGGTTGAGGAGCAGCACAGCGTCCTGGAACCGGTGGGCTTACCTGCCAACGCAGAAACGACTACGTACCCGGCCTTTGCCCGGGCTGAAGAAGCATTCAAACGCAACCCGCAGGCATTTATTGATGCCAACCGGGGAAAAAGATCTACGGTAGGGAGAACTGCAGGGATCATGGGCGACTTTGATGCCTCCAAAATTAAAAGCATCGACGTCCGGAAAAGCACATCCGCGCCCAAAAATATCAAAGCCAATAATCCGATCGATCTCATAACGGAATGATCCTGCCGGTTCGCTTTTATGAGAAAGACGTTTGTTTTATTGTTGTGGTCATTTGCATTTGCCGCCGCCGGACAGCAAACCAATATTCAGTTGTCCGGAACGGTAAAAGACACTGCAGGGAATGCATTGCCGGGCGCCACCGTAATTCTGGTACGCCTGGCGGACCAGGCAGGGCTGCTCTTTACCACAACCGATACCGCAGGGCGCTATTTCTTTGCCGTTCCCCCAACAGGGGCAGCACTTGCAGTAAAAGTAAGCCTGGCCGGTTTTTTAAAACAGCAGCAGCCCATAGTGGAGCACAAGAGGCTGATTCATTTCTTCATGCGGCCTTCCGAACCGCACTTGCTTCCCAATGTTACAGTAACGAACAACAGGCGCCCCATTGTGCAAAAAGGGGATACCCTTAGCTATGATGCCGCTCATTTTACCGAAAGATCGGACCGGCACCTGGGTGATATCATTAAAAAACTGCCGGGCGTGGAAGTAGACGATGCCGGCGTGATCAAATACAAAGGAAAGGAGATCAACAAGTTTTATATTGAAGGTGATGATCTGTTGGGCGGGCGTTATACGATCGCAACGGATAATATCAATGCGGCAGATATCGATAAGGTGCAGATCATCGAACACAACCAGGATGTTAAAATGCTGAACGGCATCGTACCCTCGAACCGGGCAGGGGTCAATGTGCTATTGAAACCTAAAAGTAAATTGAAAATGATCCACAACGCGGAGCTAACCGGAGGCCTGCCAAAAGCCTATGCCGTTGAGGGCAAAAGCATGGCGTTCCGGAAAAAATTCAAGGCCATTAATGAGATCAAGCTGAATGATATGGGAACAAGCTACACCCGTGAATCAGGCATTGCCGGTTTACAGGAACCCCGCGGAATAGAAGCCGGCAGGGCACTCTTTAACAACAGCCGCATGTTCAACATCAATGATCTTTATAAGCTGAATCCCGCTACCGGCATCACATTAAACGGGTTTTATATAAAGGACCGGCAGCGGACCGGCAATGAATTCCGCACGCTGTATTACTTACCCAACGGGGATCGTGTGGCATACAGCGAAGACAACCAGAACCAGCTTGCAACAAATGCTTTGCACCTCGGCTTGACGTTTGCGATCAACAGCCCGAAGACCTATTTTAAAACAGCAAGTACATTTGACCATAACCGCGATCTCCAAGCCACGGCAACCATCACCGGCAACCGGATCAAACAGCACGGCAAACATACCAGCACCAGCATCAGCAATACGGCCGGCGGGTATCTGCTGATCGGTAAAAAACACCTGCTGCATTATGGAAACACCTTCAGCTATTCCAGCGACCCAAAACAGTCGGCATACGATCCGGGCGTCTTGCCGCAGGTCATCAACGACAGCATCCCCTACCTGCAAACCATCCAGCACCTGGGACTAAAGCGCTTTCAAGACCAGACAACCTTCAGCTACAGCAGGGTTTTTGCAAACTGGACCCTGGGGCTGAATACCGGTTTTAACTGGCAGCGCCAACAATTGCAGTCCCGTGTTGCCCTTTTGCAAAGCGACAGCTTGTCGAGTGTTCCGGCCGGATTTGGAAATGCGCTCAACTGGAAGAAAAGCGAATTGTTCTCCGGGGCGCAACTCACTTACAGCGGAAACAGGAGTTTGCTGATCCTGAATGCACCGCTCAAATGGCAACACTATCATTACTCCAATGATTCCGTAGCTGATAATAAGGACGCAGGAGCACGTCTCACTTCCGAGCCTGCCCTCAGCTGGGAGTACCGGGTGGGGAAAGAGCATACCCTGGCCCTCGACTACCATCTTGACTACAAAACAGCGGGCATCGAACAGGTTTATGGAGGAGCCATTATTTCGGGCTATCGGAATTTTGCTTCCTACGAGACGCCTTTTCTGATGAGCCGCAGCCATACCCTCCATGCCGGTTTTGGCTACAAAAAGATCATCAGGATGCTCTTTGCGGCTGTTGATCTGCAGTATGCCGCCACAAAGAGCTTTTTCATGTACAGCACTACCATTAAAAATGACCGGACGGTTGTACAGGCCCTGCCCATCATCAACCAGTATCGGTCAGGAAGCGTATCTGCGCGGGCAGGTAAATATATTTTTGCCTTAAACACCACCATTGTCCTCGACGGATCGTTGCGTATGGCCGGCGCACAACAACTGCAGAATGAGCAATTGTTTTCCGTTTTCTCCCGCACAAAATCGGTGGGCATCTCTGTTGCGCCTACCGTGTTAAAATGGTTAAAATTGGATCTGTCGTCCGGTTACACCCAATACAGTACCACATCTGCACAGGCAGGATTCCGGATGCAAAAGCTGCGGCAATGGAAGCAGCAGTCCGGTATTACGGTATATCCGGCAAATGGATGGAGCATGCATTTCAGCAACCAGTATTACTACTCAGTGCAAAAAGGGAACCCGGTCACATCCAACCTCTTTATGGATGCTTATGCTCAATACAAATTTGATAAAAGAAAATTACTGCTCCGTTTAAGCTGCAGCAATATAGCGAACGTCAACCATTTTAGAACGCTCGGTATAAACGACAACCAGGTCAGCAGCACCTCCTACCTGCTTCGCCCCCGCATGTTGTGTTTGCTGACTTCATTTGATTTCTAACCGGTGCGCTAAAACAGGTATTCACAAGAACTTTTTATTTTCGCCTGATGCATTTCCGGTATCTCTTATTGGTCCTTTCTTTTGTATGGCTGCTCCCGACAGCCTGCCGGGATCCGCATAAAGAAGCCATCAACTACCTGGCATCACTGACGGTCATCAAATTACAGGCAAAAAAGGCATCCCCTTAATGAATGATCCCAACTATTATAAAAACGCTAGTACCCATCTAAAGAACATAGAAAAGCAGTTACGGAACCTCTCTTTTTCCGGGAATGATTTCGGGTTAAAAGAAGCCAGATTGGCAGATACCCTTACCGCACAGCAGCTATTGTCCGACACCATTCCCCGTATGCGGGTAAACGCCGCGGCAATGAATGACATTTCAGAGGGCGTACGACTCCTGGATTCTTTTAACCATGCAGCTCAGGAAAAGGCAAAACAGATCGATTGACGCGTCCGCGCCCGGAAATTAAAATTTGCAGCATGCTACAGGATCCCGGTCGAATGAGGTGTTAAGCACACTGTATAAGCCGCTGCGGTGCAGGGGCCGTCCCTTCCAGTATTTTGCTGCTTTTTGGCCGGCCCCAAGCGCTGCCATCCAAAAGCCGCATTCCTGTTGCTTAACAATTAAATATCCAGCTTGGCGTATTTTGCGTTGCTTTCTATAAACTCGCGGCGGGGAGCCACTTCATCGCCCATCAGCATGCTAAAGACGCGGTCTGCTTCTGCGGCGCTTTCGATGGTCACCTGCTTCAGGGTCCGGCGATCCGGGTCCATAGTGGTTTCCCATAATTGCTCGGCATTCATCTCTCCCAAACCTTTATACCGCTGGATGTTCACAGAATCTTCCCGGCCAGCGCCCAGCCGCTCTACAAGGGCTTTACGCTGATCTTCGTTATAGGCATACGCCGATTCCTTCCCTTTCTTAACCAGGTACAACGGTGGCTGTGCAAGGTAAACATATCCCTGCTCCACCAGCTCTTTCATATAACGATACACAAACGTAAGGATCAATGTGGCAATATGACTTCCATCCACATCGGCATCCGTCATAATGATCAGCTTATGATAGCGGAGCTTTGCAAGGTTCAATGCCTTGGGATCTTCCGGGGTTCCTACGGTTACTCCAAGCGCCGTATAGATATTCCGGATCTCCTCATTTTCGTAGATCTTGTGCTCCATGGCTTTTTCCACGTTCAGGATCTTACCCCTCAATGGCAGGATGGCCTGAAAACTCCGGTCGCGTCCCTGTTTGGCGGTACCACCCGCAGAATCTCCCTCCACCAGGTAGAGTTCACAACGCTCTGGGTCGCGGTCGGAACAGTCTGCCAGCTTACCCGGCAGTCCGCCCCCGCTCAGCACGGTTTTGCGTTGTACGAGATCACGGGCCTTCCGGGCTGCGATCCGGGCCTGGGCAGCCAGGATCACTTTATTGATGATGTTTTTGGCATCCTTGGGATTTTCTTCAAGGTAGGTTTGCAGTACGCGTGCCACAGTGGTCTGTACCACTCCGCTTACCTCACTGTTGCCCAGCTTGGTCTTTGTTTGGCCTTCAAACTGCGGCTCCGGAACCTTCACCGAAATGATGGCGCTGAGCCCTTCGCGAAAGTCATCCCCATCGATCGTTACCTTGGCTTTTTCAAACAGCCCTTCCTTATCGCCGTAGGTTTTAAAGATACGGGTCAGCGCCTGCCGGAACCCCGTTACATGGGTTCCTCCTTCAATAGTGTTGATATTGTTTACATACGAAAAGATATGCTCGCTGAAAGAATCATTATAGGTCAGTGCCACGTCCACGGCCACATGGGTGTTTTCGTCATGTCCCTCTACGTACAGTACTTTGGGGATCAGCGGCGTTCTTCCGCCGTTCTTATCCAGCATCTCTACAAATTCCGTGATCCCGCCCTCGCTGTAAAACACCTTGGTAATATCATTGCCCTGTTCGTCTTTCTCCCGTTTGTCGGTAAGGGTAATGCTGATCTTTTTATTCAGGAACGACAGCTCCCGCAAACGGCCTTCGAGGATATCACGTTTATACTCGATGGAAGTAAAAATGGTCGTGTCGGGCCAGAAATGCTGAATGGTGCCATGCTTATCCGTTGTACCGATTTCGCGTACCGGATAATCAGGAACGCCGATATGGTATTCCTGCTCAAATATTTTTCCGTCGCGGTGCACCACGGAGCGCATCCGGGTACTCAGTGCGTTCACGCAGCTTACCCCTACCCCGTGCAGACCGCCGGATACCTTATACGTATTTTTATCAAACTTACCTCCGGCATGCAATACCGTCATGGCCACCTGCAGGGCGCTAACGCCCATTTTTTGGTTGATACCGGTAGGGATACCCCGGCCATCATCTTCCACAGAAATGGAGTTGTCTTCATGAATGGTTACAAGGATGTTTTTACAATATCCCGCCAGTGCTTCATCAATTGAGTTATCCACCACTTCGTACACCAGGTGATGCAATCCTTTTACACCGATGTCTCCAATATACATAGCCGGGCGTTTGCGCACCGCTTCCAACCCTTCCAGCACCTGGATGCTATCCGCACCGTAGGCAGGGGAAGCAGCGGCTTCCACATCCTTTACTTCTTCGCTCATATAATATGAAAAATTTTAATGTATGTTCCGTTGTATAGTCTACAAATTTACGAAAAAATACGCGTTTTTCCGCATTATTTACACCCAATGTGTATAACTCCGGTTTGCTGGAAAAGCAGCGTTATTATTGGATTTCAGCCGGTTATAAATATACTTCTAAATCGGGTTCCGAGGGCGGAAGCGGGAGACTGCCCGATAACCGGCTGCCAGCTGCTAAAAAGCAGCGGAACCTGGTTTTTATTTTTATCCTCCGGAGCATCCTGCTTTAAAAAACAGGGGCTTCCGATTCACCTGCCGGCGTGCCGTTTTTCTTTTTCCGGGGAGGCTGCCCATACAAAAAACCGGAGGCTGCCTCAAAAGCCGATACCTGTCGCAACTTTTGAGCAGCCCCCGGCCGTTATCTTCCGGAAAGCCCTTTGTCCCGGAGGGTTAATGTTCTTCCGTATAACGTTTAAAGTTATCAAGGATCGATTGCCATCCGGCCTGCTGCATTTCCACAGAGTGCAGGGTTTCGGCATCAAAGGTCTCGGTAACGGTCGTGCCGTCCTCGCCGGAAGCAAAAAGAACCTGCACCTGCCGGCCATCGCCCATAGTATAGCCGATCTGGGTGTTGATGACCACTTCGTCATAGACACCACCGAAATCAAATCCCATACTGCCGTCCCGGGCTTCCATCCTTGAAGAAAATTTACCGCCAACCCGGAGGTCATTTTCTGCGCTGGGTGTATGCCAGTCGTCCGATGCGCTGTTCCATTTTTTGATGTGTTCCGGTTCCGTCCAGTATTCCCATACTTTTTCCACCGGGGCATTGATCGTTGCTGCTACTGTAATTTTTGTTGACGCCATCATTCTTTTTTTTATGGTGATGAAGATAATTATTAATAAAGGATAAAAGCGTTTGTTTAACCGAGGCTGTACTGCAGGGTTTCGTTTGCTGTTTGGGATACCGATGCCTTACGCAGTTTATGATAGTAGTGGTAGGAGGCACCCAGTAGGACCAGCACGATCAAAGGGAACAAGGTTTGCCCGTTAAAGCCGTCTACCGCGGCATGCGAAACGGCCGCACAGATAAAGTTAAAGGTAAAGCCGGCATATGCCCATTCTTTGATCCGTCCTTTAAAAAAAGGCAGGGCCAGTATAATGGCGCCGGATACTTTAAAAATAGCCAGCAGTATCCGGAAATAATCGGGATAACCCAGGTGGCTGATGCCCTGTTTGGCCAGCTCGGTATGAGAGGTAAGCGCCGGCATTACGCCATCCAGCAATACGATCAGCCCGGTGAATGTCCAGTAGAGGATTTTTGTCTTTTTCATTTTTATCGTTTTTAATTGTTTAAGATCTGTTGCAATCACAATGCAAACATAGCATCGCATTTGAACGGATCTGCTGTATAAAAACGACATTAAAAAAGGCGATTTGCGACAGGGCCTTTCGCTACGGTGCAAAGGCACAACAACATGCAGACTTATTCGCATTAAAATCCCGGGGGGAAACTGGGCTGCGCTACCGGTATTTTGAAATTATTCATCATATGATTCATCATCATGAAGTTTAAATTGTTGTCATAGTGCCTTACAGGCTTTTTGTAGAAACGGTTAATGCCGAATTCAAAGGAGATTATTGTTTCAATAAAAAAGGCCGACTGTTTTTTGTTTTTAATATTGGTAATAAGCCTATATCCGGAAAACAAATATTCGCTAACAAATTCATTCGCAAGACGATCGATTTCAGGGTGAATAGAATTTAAAATTTTCCCGGATCTTACAACTCCATTGTGGTCAATAAGTACTGAAACAAGCAATATTCCCTGTGCATTTTCACTCAGAGCACCATCATATTGTTTTGTAAGCATAATAGTATCCTTTTTCATAAGCATCAGAATAATAGATGCCCGTTATCTTTTCTTCCGGGTTATAGATCAACGGATCGAAGTATCCGTTTAACGGGATACCATTCACATCATATTTCAGGCCAACAGGAACTTGTGCATAAAGTGTTGCAGACAAAAAGCCGAGCAGCAGCAAGGTTATAGCAATTTTCTTTTTCATTGGCAGTTTGTTCTAAGGTTTTTCTTGTTATAATAAGGCCGTAAGGGCGCTCCATCTGGTTCGAGGTGATGATGAGATATCGTTTTAGGAGTAAATGATCAACACCCATTAGTTATCAGGCCCTAACCCGCATCAAGAGCAAACCTGAAACTTTTAAACCTGGAACCTTAAACGCCGCAGGCCTTACCGCTTCACGATCTGCGCTACGAGGTCGGCTTCCGTAGCTACTTTGCCGCCTACATATACGGTGCCGCGCATTTCGCAGATGCCACGGCGGATGGGTGCTGTAAGCTCCATCTTCAGGATCATCGTATCGCCGGGGCGCACCATTTGCTTGAACTTGCAGTTATCAATTTTCAGAAAATAAGTGTCGTACTGGCCTTCGCCGGCAAGGTTGATGGCCAGGATGCCGCCGCACTGGGCCAGCGCTTCGATCTGCAGCACGCCGGGCATCACCGGGTTCTGGGGAAAATGCCCCTGGAAGAACCATTCGTTAAACGTTACATTCTTTACACCCACAATGCGCTCATCCGTCAGCTCGATGATCTTGTCTACCAGCAGGAACGGAAAGCGATGCGGAAGGGTCTTTTCGATGTATTGCAGGTCATAAACCGGGGGAACCGCCGGATCATAATGCGGCACGCCCTTCAGGTGTTTGTTGGCTTTGATGTGCTTTTTGATCAGGCGGGCAAATTCCACGTTGGAGCTGTGCCCCGGCCGGTTGGCGATTACCCTTCCTTTTACCGGGTAGCCGATCAGCGCCAGGTCTCCTACGATATCCAGCAGCTTATGCCGTGCCGGCTCGTTAGGAAAACGCAGCTCCAGGTTATTCAGATAGCCTTCGCTCTTTACTTCAATATCATCCTTATTGAAGATCTTTTTCAGCCGGCTCAGCTCTTCCTCCCCAATGGGCTTATCTACCACCACAATGGCATTGTTCACATCCCCGCCCTTGATCAGGTTATGCTGCAGCAGCATTTCCAGCTCGTGTAAAAAACAGAAGGTACGGGAGCGGGAGATCTTCTCCTTAAAGTGCCGCATGCTCTTCAATTCGGCATGCTGGGTGCCCAGTACGGGCGAATTAAAATCGATTAGGGTAGTGATCTGGTATTCACGTGCGGGCATGATCACCATCTCCACGCGCTTTTCTTCATCGGTGAGGTACAAATTTTCATCAATGGAGTACCATAACTTGGCCGCGTCCTGCTCCTCTACCCCGACTTCTTCGATGAGGTCGATAAAGGCCATGGCACTGCCATCTTTGATGGGTATTTCCGGTCCGTTGATCTCGATCAGCACATTATCCACCCCCATACCCACCAGCGCTGCCAGCAGATGCTCCACAGTGCTCACCTTAGCCCCGTTCGATTCCAGTGTGGTGCCCCGGCTGGTGTCGGTTACCAGGTCACAATCCGCTTTGATCACCGGTTTATTTGGCAGATCAACCCTTTGAAACTGGATACCGAAACCTGCATTTGCCGGTTTTAGCGTCAGATCCGCCAGCACGCCTGTGTGCAGACCGGTTCCGCTAATGCCAACAGATTGTTTCAGTGTGTGTTGTTTGTCGGGGTTGAAATGACTATTCATGTATGTATTTTGTGGGCGCAAATATATTTATAAATTTAATGGACCGCAATAATGAACGGTAGTAATCCTGTAAACAGTTCTATGGCAATAGGTTACCTTTCACTCTTTAAGCGGTTCAGTTCTTCTTCCAGTTCCTTCATTCTTTTCTCAAGGTCCGGAAGTCTGCGGTTCAGCGCCTGGCTTCTGAGCGCCGATGTGTAATCATAGGCCGGTGAGCCGGTAACCGCCTTGCCCGGCTCAATATTCTTGCTTACCCCGCTTTGCGCGTTGATCTTGGCTCCGTCGCCGATATGCAGGTGGCCCACAATACCCACCTGGCCGCCGATCATAACGCCTTTGCCCACTTTGGTGCTGCCGCTGATACCCGCCTGCGCCGCCACCACGGTGCTGTTCCCGATCTCTACATTGTGCGCGATCTGTATGAGGTTGTCCAGCTTGGCGCCGGAGCGGATGATGGTAGAGCCGATCGTAGCCCGGTCGATGGCAGCATTAGCCCCGATCTCCACATGATCCTCGATGACCACGTTGCCGATCTGGGGTACTTTGGCAAAAGTGCCGTCGGCCTGGGGGGCAAACCCGAAACCGTCGCTGCCGATCACCGTTCCCGCATGTATGGTAACATGGTTGCCAACGACGCAGTTATGCAGGATCTTTACACCGGCATGAATGACGGTATGATTTCCAATGGAAACATTGTTGCCGATATAGGCGTTGGGATGGATCTTAGCATGATCGCCCACCGTTACATTTTCACCAAGGTATGCAAACGCCCCGATAAAGACGTCGGTACCATACCGGGCAGTCTTCGAAATATAGGAAGGCTCCTGGATCCCTTTTAACTGCTGCTGCATGATCTCCTGGTATTTTCCCAGCAATGCGGCAAATGCGGAGTAGGCGTCTTTAACGCGGATCAGGGTGGCCGTCACCGGTTTTTTTAACTCCAGCGCTTCATTGATAATGATGATACTGGCTTTGGTTGCATACAGGTACTCTTCGTATTTGGGGTTGGCCAGGAAGCTGAGCTGTCCTTCCTGTGCCTCTTCAATTTTTCCAAAATTTCCAACGGCAGCTTCGGCATCACCTTCGATACGGCCATTGATCATTGCAGCAATCTGCGATGCAGTAAATGTCATATTGCAAATAAATAATTTTTAATGGATCCTAAAGGAACAAATGTAATATTTTTTGACAGGGATGGTCGTTTTTACATTGATCAGCGCATGGTCCACCTCCGAAATATCCTTTAACCGTCCGTCCTTGTACAAAATGGTAATGGCCTCGTTCTTGGGGTTGTACAGGCTGTTGCTGGCCTCCCCCCAAAAAACAAAATAGGCAGCGTCCTCTTCACTGACGCCCATCTGAACAGCCATCTCCTGCCGGCGCTCCAGCAAAAAGGTTTCCCTGAAGGGCTCCGCCTGCAAGCGGATCCGCATAATCCTCCGCTCTGCCAATGCCTGGCAAAGATGCGACAGCACCTTGTCCGGATGGCGGCACCAGTTCTTGATCGTAGCGGCCATATCCTGATCATCCATACTGCAAAAATCGAGCAGCAACCGGTGGCGGTCCTCCGCATTGGCAGCACCGTGATGCAAAAAATGCTCCAGCGCCTCAGTGGCAGCGGCTACCTTTACTCCCTGCGCGATCAATTCTTTGGCCCTCCGGATGATCATTACCAGCATTTTTTCCGCAGCAACCACTGTTTTATGCAGATATACCTGCCAGTACATCAGCCGCCTGCTCAACAGGAACTTCTCGATCGAATAAATTGCTTTTTCCTCCACTACCAGGTTGCCCTGGTGCACTGCCAGCATTTTCAGAATGCGGTCATAACCGATCACCCCTTCCGCCACCCCGGTAAAAAAACTATCCCGGTTCAGGTAATCCATCCGGTCCACATCCAGCTGGCCGGAAACCAGCTGATGCAGGAATTTCTTGGGATGCACACCCGTAAAAATAGCCAAAGCAGTTTCTAATTGATTGTTAAACTGCTGGTTCAGCTCCTGCATAATGGCCAGGGAAAGCTTTTCATGGTGCACCCCGGGGATGAGCTCATGCTCCAGCGCATGGGAGAACGGTCCATGCCCGATGTCGTGCAGCAGGATGGCGATCTTGGCGCCCAGCTCCTCCTCTTCGGTAATGACGACTCCCTTTCCCTTCAATTCCTGCAGGGCTGTGCACATCAGGTGATAGGCTCCCAGTGAATGCAACAGGCGGGTATGTACGGCGCCGGGATATACCAGGTGCGCAAATGCCATCTGGTGAATGCTCCGTAAGCGCTGGTAATAAGGATGGGAGATGATGGCCAGTAGCAGCGGGTGATCAATCGTAATAAACCCATAAACCGGGTCGTTGATAATTTTGCGAACGTTTGCCATTTTTTTTGTTGCCGTCAAAGTTAGGAAAAGGTTTCCCGTTTAGCGAGATTTGAGATTTGAGATTTGGGATTTGAGAAAGGTTATCTTTGTCCTTATTGACAAGCAGATATGATCAAGTACACACAAAATACACTGGACAAACTGGAATCCATTCCCGAGCAGAACGGCTACCTCCTGCGCTATGAACGGGGCACGTTTCAAAGCGGGTATTGCATCCTGGACGATAAAAAAGTAGTGGTGCTCAACAAATTCCTGCAAACGGAAGGCCGCATCAATACCCTGCTGGAGATCATCCCGCAGCTGGACATTGACCCCATACAGCTGGATGATCAATCAAAGAAACTGTACGCAGAAGTCATTGAAAACGCCGCACCGGGCGAAGAGAGTTAAACGCTTAACGCAAAATGCCGGATGCTCAACGCTGAATACAGAGAGCTAAAGACCATTTTCCGGATTGTTAAGCTTAAAATACGCAGTTATGAGAAATTACGATGTCTGGACTCTGGCACACAAACTTGTACTATTTGTATACCGGGAAATTCTGGTTTGTTTTCCGCCTGGAGAGCAATACAACCTTAGGTTGCAGACGAAACGGGCTGCATATTCCGTTCCGCTGAATTTTGTAGAAGATGGTGGCAGAAATACCGGCAAAGACTTTGCACATTTTTTGGATAACCCGGTCGGATCGCTACAGCAACTGAGGTATGCGAGCCTGTTCGCGCACGACCTGGAGTATATCAGTAGAGAAAAATATCAGCATCTGGGATTGATCACCGATGAAGTAAAAGCAAATTAATTAACTTAATAAAAGCCATTCGCAAGCAATAAAGCACGATGCTGCGCACTCAGCGTTAAACATTCAGCATTCATCATGTCCTATCCTCCCATTCATATCACCTTTCTCGGTACCGGAACCAGCTCCGGCGTACCCATGGTGGCCTGTGACTGTGCGGTATGCCGTTCGGCCGATACAAAGGACCAGCGCCTGCGGTCCAGCATCCTGATACAGTCGCCCGGCACAACCCTGGTAGTGGATACCGGCCCCGATTTCCGTACCCAGATGCTGCGAAAATCTGTAAAAAAACTTGATGCTGTGCTCCTGACCCATTCGCATAAAGACCATATCGCGGGGCTGGATGAAGTGCGGGCCTACAATTACTTCCAGAAAAAACCCATGGAACTGTACGCCACAGAAGCCACCCTGAACCGGGTTAAAATGGAATTCGATTATGCGTTCAGCGACTTCCGGGTGCCGGGGATCCCTTCCATTAACCTGCAGTACATCAACGAGCGGACTGCTTTTACTGTGGGTGAACTCCAGGTGGAGCCGATCTCCGTCTGGCATATGCGCATGCCCGTGCTGGGCTTCCGCTTTGGCGGCTTTACCTATATTACAGACGCCAACCGGATCGATAAAGCATCCAAAGAAAAGATACAGGGCTCAAAGGTGCTGGTACTCAATGCCCTGCGCCATGAGCCGCATATCTCGCATTTTACACTCAAAGAAGCCGTCGCGCTCGCCGACGAGCTGGAAATCCCCCAGGTCTATTTTACCCATATCTCTCATCAGATGGGTTTTCACCGGGAGGTGGAAACTACCTTGCCACAGGGCCGGAACCTCGCTTTTGACGGGTTAGAGATCTCCTTATAAGACGGGCAACGGCGTTTGTCAAAAATATATGGCAAACGCCCGGCCGTGCTTCCCGGGAAACGTGGCCGGGAGTAAATAAGCATTTTTGTTTTTAATCGTAAATTTTTTTTAATTTTATTAAACTACTACTTAATTTTATTAAACTAAGCATTACATTTACAAAATGAAACTCCCAGTTTATTGCCCCAGCTGTGCGCACCCCCTGAACGTAAGCCAGCTCCGGTGCGAAACCTGCCTCACGCAGGTAAGCGGCAACTATGAATTGCCGCTTTATCTCAAACTGAGCCGCGAAGAACAGGACTTTATCATGGATTTCTTTCTGGCCAGTGGCAGCATTAAGGAAATGTCGGCACAGGCAGGCATCAGCTATCCTACCATGCGCAATAAAATGGATGATATGATTGAAAAGATCAGAAAACTGAAAAATGAACGGCCATGAACTGGAAAACCATCCTGAATCCTTTTGAACGATATTCGGAAAAGGAACTGGCATTGACCGGAATCCTTACCCTCCTGCTGTCTGTAGTGCTTTTCTGGTGGCTTCAGCAAACCAATGACGGGATCTATCATATCGGCCCGGACCCCAACCTGTCGTTCCGGCAGGCCATCGCGGAGGCCATCACTTATACGCTGCTGGTCAGTATCCTGCTATTCATTCCCGGCAGGATCGCCAATCCCAAAACCCGGGTAATTGACATCCTGAACGCCACCCTCATCCATCGCATTCCTTTGACATTGGGCATTCCGCTGATCCGGATCCCCTTTATCAAAAATGCTTTTGAAAATATACGCCAGGCATACACCAACAATACGCTGCATATCCCAAGCGCATCGGATCTCCTGATCATGCTGACCGTGGCTACACTGATGCTGGCCCTTTTTATATATGCCCTTATACTACTTGTCAATGGTTTCAAAACGGCCGCACATATAAAAAAACCGGTCTATTATTTTCTGTTCGCGGCAGCGCTCATTGTTTCCGAGATCATTTACCGCTCGTTTTTATATCCCTGCCTTTCCACCTCCCTACTTTTTGGTCAATCGATTGCCGGCAGCTGGCAGGGCAATCTGGATATTTCAGCAGGAAGGACAATTCCACTGGTGATCCATATTGAACAGTCCGGCGATAGCCTGAAGGCAGTTATGGACAGCCCGGCCCAGGGCGTAAAGGAAATCCCCGTTGACCGGACAGCCTTTGACAGCAACCTGTTGCGGTTTGAGCTTCATGCGCTGAAAATACAATACGCTGGCGCCCTGCAAGGCGACAGCATTGCCGGCACTTTTACGCAGGCAGGATATGCATTACCCCTGGTTTTGAGAAAAAATAAAAATGGGAACAAGCCATTTTATCACCGCCCGCAAGAGCCCCAGCCGCCTTTTTCCTATCATACGGAAGCCGTCGGTTTTAAAAACACAACGCAGGGAAACCGGCTGGCCGGAACACTGACCACCCCAACGGCCGGACAAGACTTTCCGGTGGTGGTAATGATCACCGGCAGCGGTGCACAGAACCGGGATGAGGAACTGTTTGGACATAAGCCATTCCTGGTCATTGCAGACTATTTTGCAAACCATGGCATTGGAAGCCTGAGGCTGGACGACCGGGGCGTAGGCGGATCTGAAAAAGGAAAAGCAGATCCGACGTCAGCCGATTTTGCAACCGACATTCATAGTGCAGTTGAATACCTTGTGCAAAGAGGGTTCAAAAACACCGGGCTTTTAGGTCATAGCGAAGGAGGGGTCATAGCACCGATTGTGGCAACAAAAAACCCGAACGTAAAATTCATGATCCTAATGGCCGGCCTGGGCGTAACAGGCGCCGAGCTGAACGTACAGCAGATCAGGCTGCTCAATAAGGTAATGGGCGCCACTGACGCAACGGCAGAAAAGCGGGCAGCAGAAACACAGGTTGTTGTCAACGCCATATTAAAGTACCGGCAGCCCGAACTGGGAACGGAGCTGGAAAAAATTTACAGCAGGATCTTCCTGCCGGACAGTATGCAGCAAAACGCCCGGGAAAAAAATGACTTTATCCGTCAGCAATTAAGCAGGGCTTCCGCTCCATGGTTTGTGTTTCTTACAAGATACAACCCCAACGACTATCTCACCTGCATTAAAATCCCGGTGCTGGCCCTAAACGGAAGCCTCGACGTGCAGGTTGCTGCCAAAGAGAACCTGGCTGGCATAAAAGCGGGTTTAGAAAAAGCCGGCAATAAAAATTTTGAAGTAAAGGAACTGCCGGGGCTCAATCATTTGTTTCAGGAAGCAGGAACAGGTGCGCCATCCGAATATGCCCAGATAGAACAAACCATGGCGCCGGCTGTATTGGAACTGATGACCCGCTGGATATTGAAAAACGCGGGAACAAAACATTAAATCACAGAAAACAAAACGGGCACTATGGACTTAAGTGTATCATACGACAAAACCACAAAGACCATCACGGCGCTTGTCATAGTGCTGATACTGGCCGTACTGGCCTCTATGTGGATCGGCCTGAAGGCAGCCGGCACCTGGCTTCCCTTATTATTTATGGCCGCTGTAAGCTTTTTATCATTGATCATGCCTTACGGGTTCTCTATAAAGAAATACCGGATCGATCACGAAGCACTGACCATCTGCCGGCCTTTTGGCGATAAGCGATTTCCGCTTTCATCCATTGCTTCCGCGGCCATCATCGACCCTAAACTGCTGCGCTGGTCCTGGCGGATATGGGGAAGCGGTGGCCTTTTTGGCTGGTACGGCACTTTTGGCAACAGGCATTTCGGCACCATGACCTGGTACCGCACCCGGCGCGACCGTGCCGTACTGATTGCTACCGACAAAAACAAAAAACTGGTGCTGAGCCCGGACGATGTGGAAGGATTTATAAACGCATATGAACAATTTACGGGAAATACAGCCAACCAAAAGCTCTGATAACGATAGCTGCAGACCGCACAAATGATGTATGCTTTTTATCAGGGCAACCGTCGTGGCTGCACCCGGAATATCCCCGTGCTCTAAGCCATGAAGCCATAGCCGGTGACGCATCAGACCTGCACACTTAACATTGATGGCGCAGCCATTTTTTGGAATGTAGCGGGGTCGCCGTTAGGCCGGCAGCGCCCCTGCATTGCAGGTCCCGGTAATGGCTCCTGCCCCGTACAACAAGGTCTCAGGCCTGTTAAGCCACATGCGGTTCCCGGAATATTGCTTCTGCCAGCTTAGGTTCTTCCTGCGCCATCGGTGGTTCCTGCCGTTTTCTTCTGCCATAGGTAATATACAGGGCCGCAGCTGTAAACAATAAGGCGCCGGCAATATTCCCCAATGTTACCGGGATCTGGTTATAGAACCACCAATCGCTTACGCCCACAGGAGCGCCCAGCAACATCCCTTCAGGTATCACAAACATATTGACCACCGCATGTTCAAAACCCTGGGCAAAGAACATAAACACCGGGATCCATGCCGCCAGGATCTTGCCGATGGCGGAGGATGTGGTCAATGCCAGCACCACGCCCATAGTCACCATCCAATTACATAAAATACCTTTGGTAAATGCCGTAGCAATACCGGCCGCTCCCAGCTGGCCATAGCCAACGGTCTTTGCTGTTGCAATTTTAACAAGCGCGGGAATCAGCGGCGATGCATGGGTTTGCCCAAAGCTGGTCACCGATGCCCAGAACAGGAGCGCATAGACCAGGGCCCCGAATAAATTGGCGCCATAAACAATGGCCAGGTTGCGCAACATGACCGGCATCGGCAGTGTTTTATGAAAGTAAGCCGCCGGCAGCAAAGCAAAGCTCCCCGTTACCAGCTCCAGTCCCATCAATACAACAACCACAAAACAAATGGGAAACAGCAGGGCGCCTGCCAAGGGAATGCCCGTTTGTATACCGGCGGTAACGGCAAGCGTGGTACCAATACCCAGCAGCATGCCGGATAAGGTACCCCGTACAAAAAGATCAGTGGTGTTTAACCGGCCTTTGTCGGTTCCGGACTGGATCATGAGGGCAACTACTTCTGTGGGTTTTTTGTAATCCATAATTTAAGTTTTCGTCGATGAATAAGTGTGTTATTGATCAATCTGCCTGTTTAAAATTTATAGCCCAAACCGATGCCCGTATTCCATTTCCCATCCGCAGCGGCCGTTTTAGCATTATAATACACGGGTACCTGTATAGCCAGGTGCTTGTATGAAGCACTAAGGCCGAAGCCCAGGGAGGGGGTTACCGCTGCATTTTTCGAAGCATTGGCAGGGGCTTTGTCTTCCTTAACGCGCAATGAAGGAAGCATGCCCAGGCTGACGCAAAAGGGTTTGTGGGTCCATTTGACCGCAGGTCCGCCAAAGTTGATGAAGGCACCCTTATCCGCATAACCGGCTACAACCATCCCATCCCACAGGGAGGCGCTTGTTTTGGGAGTTGTTGTTTGCGCCATGGAGGCTTTTGTCAGCAGCAGCATGGCCGCCAGTGTCAGTAGTTTTTGTCTGTTACGGTTCATATACTAATTGGGTTGATGAATGAGGAGTAAGGATGGTTTCTACATTAATGAAAATATTTCCCTCGTGTACTTTTACGGGATATATTTTGATGGCAGCGCAGGCGTCATCATTGAGGCATTCGCCGTTTTTAAGCGAAAATGTTTTTTTGTGAAACGGACATGCCACTTTGGGTTCGCCCTGCTGCGAGCCCAGCATACCGCGGCTCAGCGCCATCTGCTGGCGGTGCGGGCACCGGTTTTGAGTGGCATACCATTCATCGCGATGGGTAAAATAATAAAGAGCGATCTGCTCCGTTCCATACTGCACGCACACACCTCCGTTGTGTGGCATGTCTGTAGCCTTACAGGCATAGATCCAGTTGTTTGTATTCATAAAAAAAGGGTTTGAAAAGAGGTTACCATTCTGCGGCTTTCTTCTGCCCGCGCAGGGTTTCAAATACTATTGTGGGGTCCCTGGTTTCCGGGGCATTGATAAAATGCGTAAAGCGCTTCCGCAGCTCGGGGGTTTCCACTGCCTTTTTCCATTCGCACTCATAGTGATCTACGAGTGTTTGCATTTGCGCTTCCAGCTCAGCAGCAATGCCCAGGCGGTCGTGCACGACCACACTTCTCAGGTAGTCGATGCCGCCTTCCATTTTATTCAGCCAGGTGGCGGTGCGGGTCAGCGGATCGGCTGTTTTGATGTAAAACATCAGGAACCGGTCGATGTACCGGATGCAGGTTTCGGAGTCAATATCCGCGGCCAGCAACAACGCATGCTGTGGCTTGGAGCCGCCGTTGCCGCATACATAAAGGTTCCACCCCTTTTCGGTAGCAATGATCCCAAAGTCTTTGGATTGCGCCTCGGCACATTCGCGGATACAGCCGGAAACGGCCGACTTTATTTTGTGCGGTGCCCTTAAGCCCTTATACCGGTTTTCCACGCGTATGGCAAAACTTACACTATCATGCAGGCCAAAACGGCACCAGGTAGATCCTACGCAGCTTTTTACAGTACGCAGGGCCTTCCCATAAGCATGACCGCTTTCAAAGCCTGCGGCAATCAGCGCTTCCCAGATCAATGGCAGATCATTCAGGTGCGCCCCGAAAAGATCAATGCGCTGCCCCCCGGTAATTTTGGTGTACAGCTTGAACTTCTTTGCAACCTGGCCGATAACAATGAGCTTATCCGGTGTTATTTCCCCGCCGGGGATGCGCGGCACTACCGAATAGGTGCCGCCTTTCTGAATATTGGCCAAAAAACGGTCGTTGGTATCCTGTGAAGTGGCACTTTCATTCTGAATAATAAGACCGTTCCAGAGACTGGCCAGGATAGAGCTGACCGCCGGCCGGCACACTTCACAACCATCGCCGTTGCCCAGGGTGTCCAGCACCTCGTCAAAACTGTGCAGGTCCCGGATCCTGGCGAGATCATAGAGCTCCTGGCGGCTATAATTAAAATGCTCGCAAAGAACATTGCGCACCGTTTTGCCCTGCTTCTTCAGTGTGGCGTTCACGATATCCTTTACCATGGGCACGCATCCGCCACAGCCGGAACCGGCACCGGTACACTTTTTTACTGCCTCAAATGATTCACAGCCGCCCTCCGCAACCGCTTCAGCGATCGTTATTTTTTTTACTCCTTCACAGCTGCAGACCAGCGCATCATCCGGAAGCTCAAAGTTGTCGGATCCACCGGCCCTGTCTCCCGGCTTTATGATTAGGTCCATCGGTACAGCCGGTATGTTCAGCCGGTTACTGCAGATCTGCTGTAATTTGTTATAATCCTCCGCATCCCCCACCAATATTCCACCCAAAAGCGCTTTTCCATCATTGGATATGTTGAGGCGTTTGTAAACGGCATTGTGATTATCGTGGTAAACGATGGATTTTGCTTCAGTACCTTCAATAAAAGGATCACCGAAACTGGCCACATCAATACCGATCAGCTTCAGCTTAGTGCTCATATCAAACTTACTGAAGCGCTTTTCTTCCCCGCAAATGGTAGCCACCGCTGTTTCGGCCATTTCATAGCCCGGTGCTACCAGGCCATAGACAGCGCCTTCAAACAACGCACATTCGCCAATGGCATAAATATGATCATCATTGGTCTTCATTTTTTCATTCACCACAATACCGCCTCTCGGACCGCTGGCAAGCCCAAAATGTCGGGCAAGCTCATCGCGTGGCTGAATGCCCGCGGAAATGACCAGCATATCTGCATTTAATATACTGCCGTCTGTAAACATCAGCCCCTGCATGGTTTCATTGCCCAGTATCACCGCCGTGTTTTTGCCGGTATGTACGGCCACCCCCAGCTCGTTTAACTTTTGGGTAAGAACAAAGGAGCCTCCTTCATCGATCTGCCGGGGCATCAAACGCGGGGCAAATTCGACTACATGCGTATCGGCAATGCCCAGGTCCAGCATCGCTTTGGCTGCCTCCAGCCCCAACAGGCCACCGCCGATGACAACGGCAGACTTTGCTGTTTTTGCATGCCGCCAGATCAGGTTCAGGTCCTCAATGGTACGGTACACAAAAACGCCGTGCTTATCCACACCCGAAATGGGCGGTACAAAAGCAGCAGAGCCGGTTGCCAGCACCAACACATCGTAGCCAACCGTCCTGCCTTCAAAAGAAGACACCGTTTTGTTTTTCCGGTCAATTTCCTGCACCATGTCGCCCAGATGGAGGGCTATCTGGTTATCCGCATACCAGCTCATGGGTTTCATACTCAGATCCTGTACCGTTTTGCCGGCAAAATAAGCGCTCAGGTGCACCCGGTCGTAGGCGGCCAGGGGCTCCTCGCCAAAAACAGTCAGTTCCAGGTTGGGAAGATTGCGCCCTATTAATTTTTCACAGAATTTTTGCCCAACCATACCGTTACCAATAACTACAACTTTCATATTGTTTTATTTTTTAAAATACGTCTGGCAGGCAAAATAAATATATTATAAATACATATATATTGTATATTTCAATGTATTCTTTTATAAACTATGACCAAATGTACAAAATAAATCAAATAAAAAATTAAATAATGCTATAAAAATGTATTTTTGGTCTAAAAAAATTATATATTATTATTTATAATATAAATATATGTCTAAATTGATTTTGATTGGCGCCGGTCCGGGAGACCCGGAGCTCCTTACCATTAAAGCGGTAAAAGCCCTTCAGCAGGCCGATGTGGTGCTCTATGATGCACTGGCTAACAAGGCTATCCTGCAACATATACAGCCTGCCGCTATAACTCAGTTTGTGGGTAAGCGTTTTGGCTGTCATGCATTGAGCCAGCAGGAGATCAACGATCTTATTATTGCCTATGGCAGCCGGTACCGGACCATTGTGCGGTTAAAAGGCGGCGATCCGTTTGTTTTTGGCCGGGCCCAGGAGGAAATGGAAGCCGCCGTTGCGGCGGGAATGCAGGTGGAAATGGTGCCCGGCATTTCCAGTGCCCTGGCAGTGCCGGCATCAGCAATGATACCCCTTACCTGCCGGGGTGTAAACGAAAGCTTTTGGGTGGTCACCGGCACTACCCGGTCCGGTGAGCTGTCAAAAGACATCCACCTGGCGGCCCGGAGCTCCGCCACTGTAGTGATCTTAATGGCCATGAGCAAACTGGAAGCCATCGTGGATATCTTTACCGAAGCGGGAAAGGGTGAAACCGCCGCGGCCATCATCCAGCACGGTACCCGGCCCGATGCAAAAATGGTTGTCGGAAAAGTAAAAGATATCGCCTTTCGCGCGCAGCATGGCGGACTGGGCAATCCGGCGGTCATTATTATTGGCGAAGTGGTGACCCTGAACCGTACACCGGCCCGGCGGCTTGCGGACCAGACCCGGATAACAGCAACGACAAGCCGGTTTACATAGAAACCAGGACCGCAAACTTACAGGTCAAAATATTCCGCGACCATCATCCTTGCATCTTCCTGCGTCAGGTGAGCAAAATTTTTATACCGCTCATGTACATCAATGATCTCTTCCAAGGCAGCGGCCACTAATTCCGTATGCTTCCAGGTTTTCAGATCAGCCAGTACAGCGGGCAGGCACCCTTTCTTATAAGCGATCTGCCCCAGCACATGCACCAGGGTATTGCGGACCCGTGCCGTTTTGTCAAACTCCAGCTCTTTTAATAATGGTAAGATATCCTGCGGAAACTTGCGGCCGCGCAGCTCAATGCCATGACAGATCTCCCGACGGATCTCTTTATCCTCGTGATGCAGATAATGCCTTGCCCATTGAAGCACGGGCACGGGGTTCACTTCTCCCATTTTTTTTACAGAACCGATCACCGCGTTTCTCACGGAATGGTGTTCGTCAAACAACCCTTTGTCGAAAAACGGCTGTACGATCTTGAAATCTTTTCTCCCGATCTCTCCCGCAGCATTGACCACCGTTTGCCGCACATAAAAACTTTTATGCGTTGCCAGTTGTCCCAGTATTTTCAAAACGGCTGTCTGCAATTCCGGCTTTGTAATATAGAGGCGCCCCAGGGCCTGGTAGGCCGCTTTGCGGATATAGGTATCGGGGTCATCAAAATAAGACAGGCAGGCTTTATGTACGCCGGCAACAACGGCTTTTTCCAGTTGTGCGTTTATTTTTGCAACCAGCTGTTCCCGGTCTGCTTTTAAAAGATCGTAAAAGGCCATAGAAGTTAATTTGATTGATGCCACAAGAGCACCGGAACGTTAAGTTATACAAGGAAAAAGTCTCCGGCCGCGAGTTAAAGATTAGCCGGAAAGACATCGCCCGCCAATCGTTTAAGACTTGCCGTCTCACCGCCCTGCCGGCCAAAAGCAACTTTTAGCCACCCAATGCGGACCATTACAGCACTACAGTTCCTGTGCATTAAGAAAATGCGGAGTGTACACTCCGCATTTTCTTATATAACCTTTTTTGTTATTTTATTGCTTTGTCAACAATCGATGCGATCTGATCGATGTGGATCCGCTCCTGTTCCATGCTATCCCGGTGGCGGATCGTAACCGTCTGATCTTCTTTTGTCTGGTGATCCACCGTTATACAGAAAGGCACTCCCAGCGCATCCATGCGGCGGTAGCGTTTACCGATGGTGTCTTTTTCCTCGTAAAAACATTTGAAGTCCGCCCGGTGCGTCTCCATGATGTTCTGCGCAATCTCCGGCAACCCGTCCTTTTTTGTGAGCGGGAATACCGCCAATTTGATCGGTGCTAATTTAGCCGGTAATTTCAACACCACGCGGCTGTCCTGTTTTTCTGCCGTGCTCAGGTCTTCTTCTGTATATGCTGCGCAGATCATGGAAAGGAACATCCGGTCCAGACCGATGGAAGTTTCGATCACATAAGGGATATAGTTCCCGGTCGGCTTTCCGGTTTCGGGATCAATATCATTATCGAAATACTGCATTTTCTTTTTGCTGTACTCCTGGTGGTTCCGCAGGTCAAAATCCGTACGGCTGTGGATCCCCTCCAGCTCCTTAAAACCCATCGGGAAATTATATTCGATATCGCAGGCCGCATCCGCGTAGTGCGCCAGTTTTACGTGGTCATGAAAGCGGTATTCCGTTTGCGGAACACCCAGCTCCAGGTGCCATTTTAAGCGCGCCTGCTTCCAGTACTCGTACCATTCCTTTTGCGTACCGGGTTTAATAAAGAACTGCATTTCCATCTGCTCAAACTCCCGCATACGGAAGATGAACTGACGTGCTACGATCTCATTCCGGAATGCCTTACCGATCTGCGCAATACCAAAGGGAATTTTCATCCGTCCGGTCTTTTGCACATTCAAAAAGTTTACAAAGATCCCCTGGGCCGTTTCCGGGCGCAGATATACTTTATTGTTCTCATCTTCCGAAGAAACAGTAGATCCGAATTCCGTAGAGAACATCAGGTTAAACTGGCGGATATCCGTCCAGTTTGCCGTACCGCTGATGGGACATTTGATCTTGTTGTCGTCGATGATCCTTTTGAGCGCCGCCAGGTCGCCGGCAGCATCTGCTTTTTCCATTTCGCTGATGATGGCCGCGGCTTCGGCATCCTTACCATCTGCTTTTAACTGATCGGTATGCGATTCGATCAGGTGATCGACCCGGTAGCGTTTTTTGCTGTCCTTGTTGTCAATCATCGGGTCATTGAACCCGTCCACGTGCCCGCTGGCCTTCCAGGTCGTAGGATGCATAAAGATCGCAGCGTCGATACCTACAATATTATCCTGCAGCTGCGTCATGGACTTCCACCAGTAATCCTTGATATTTTTTTTCAATTCCGCTCCCCACTGACCATAATCATAAACAGCCTGCAATCCGTCGTAGATCTCGCTGCTGGGGAAAATAAACCCGTATTCTTTACAATGCGCTATAATCGCCTGAAATTTATTGCTATCCGTTGCCATAGGCCGCAAATTTAGGTTGAAAAGTTGACAGGTTGATCAGTTAACGGGGGAATTACTGCCGGTTTTCAGCTACCAGGCGTTAGCACGCCTCTTGTTTTGCGTTTAAAGTTCAGGGTTGGATCCTTGTGCCTTGTGCATGCCTGGTGCTCAATTTTCACATTTTCATACTTTCAGATTCAACGATGCTGATCGCTGACGACTGATCGCTGATAATTGTACCTTTGCGTTTTAAACCGTTCGTAAAATGGGCATCTGGGACCAAATAGCACAATATTTATTCTTAAAGAAAAAAGATCCGAATACGCCAAAAAGCAAGTGGGTAGGCTATATGCACGGTATTAACCGGCTGAGTATTTTATTATTCCTGATCGCGATCATCATTATTGTTATCCGGCTACTGATGCGCTGAACTCCGTGATAATGGCCGCCGCCTTTCGGGAAGCATCCCCTTCCGCAGCAAGGATCCGGTGCAGCACATCATAATCCTTTTTCAATACTGCTTTTCGCTGGTCATCAAACAACAGGGACTTTAGCTCAGTAATAATATTGGCAGCGGTCATCGCTCCCTGGATCAATTCTTTTACCACCGGTTTGTCCATGATCAGGTTCACCAGTGAGATGTATTTGATACTGATCACGCGTTTGGCGATCTGGTAGCTGACCTCAGAGCCTTTGTAACAAACCACTTCGGGTATGCCAAAGAGGGCGGTCTCCAGCGTTGCCGTACCGGAGGTTACCAACGCTGCCGTTGCCTGCAGCAGTACATCGTACGTGCGGTTATTCACAATGCTTACATTGGGATATTGCCGGGTAAATTGAAGATAGAAGCTACTGTCAACAGCAGGTGCCTGCGCCACTACAAACTGAAAACCGGGAAATTCCCGGCTTACTGCCAGCATTACCGGCAGCTTCTTCTCGATCTCCTGTTTGCGGCTGCCGGGCAGCAGGGCTATGACGGGCTTTTCAACGGGCTGCCCCGCTGCGTCCCGGATCACCAGGTCGGAGCCGGCTTTCTTTTTCCGGTCGATCTCTTCAATCAACGGATGACCCACATAGTCAACCGTCCAATTCCATCGATCCCGGTAATACGCTTGTTCAAAGGGCAGAATCACCAGCATCTTATCGATACAGCGCTTCATCATCTTTACCCGCCCTTCCTTCCATGCCCATACCTGCGGCGAGATGTAATATACCACTTTGATCCCCTGCTCCCTGGCCCATTTTGCAATGCGCAGGTTAAAGCCCGGATAATCCACTAATATCAATACATCCGGTTTAAAAGCGAGGATATCCTCTTTGCAGGAACGAAGATTGTTTAAGATGGTCTTCAGGTTCATGACCACCTCCGCAAACCCCATAAACGCAAGATCGCGGTAATGCTTTACCAGCTCCATCCCAGCAGCCTGCATCTTATCCCCTCCCCAGCCGCGAATCTGCGCGCCGGGTTGCTCTTGTTTGAGCGCCGCCACCAGGTTGCCGCCATGCAGATCGCCCGAGGCTTCCCCTGCAATCACATAATATCTGGGATCCCGGTGCCTCATTTTGATTCCCCCCAGTCTTTTTCAAGTCGTTGTTTCAGGGCATAATCGGTAAGATCAAACTCTACCGGCACCACACTCACATAATCATTGGCCAGGGCCCATACATCGGTATCCTTCGATTTGTCGAAATTGACAAACTCACCGGTCAGCCAGTAATATTTCCGCCCGTGCGGATCTTTCCGTTCTATAAATTTTTCCTGATATTTGGCATATGCCTGTTTACAGATCTTATACCCTCTGAGCTGTTCCAGCGGGGCTTTGGGAATATTCACATTGAGTAGAAAATGCCGGGGTTGCTTTTTGCGCAACATCTTTTCCACGATCAGCCGCGCATAATGGCGCGAGGCTTCAAAATCCGGTTCAGCCCCATAATCGAGCAAAGAGAACCCTACTGCCGGGATGCTTTCGATAGCCGCTTCCATAGCAGCAGACATGGTTCCGGAATAGATCACATTGATGCTATGGTTGGCCCCGTGATTGATGCCGCTGATGCAGATATCTGGTTTGCGGTGTAAAATTTTGTCTACCGCCAGCTTCACACAGTCTACAGGTGTTCCGGAGCAGGAAAAGGCCCTGATCCCTTCAAAAAGCTCCACTTCATACAAACGCAGCGGATGACCGATAGTAATGGCATGTCCCATGCCCGACTGAGGCTTGTCCGGTGCCACTACCACAATTTTACCCAATCCTCTTACAGCTTCCACCAGGTTGCGGATACCGGCGGAAGAAACCCCATCGTCATTGGTTACGAGGATAATGGGCTCCTCTTTTTTCCCTGCTCGTTTTTTTGTTGCCATAGACTGCAAAAATAACCGAAAAGGAGCAGACGGGCAGGACCAGCCCTGCGGAAAATGAGGAGACCCGGCATAAGGTTCTGATGTTTGCGCCAGGCTCAACGATAGGAGTTCGCCGATATTCCTGGTTGATTCGTAAACCGTTGCGCTAAGCCCAGGGTTGTAATGAAACTAAATAGTCAAAATCCACCCATGTAATGGTACCTTGCGGTATATTACAGAAGCGGTAACGGAAGCATTAACAGACACACCTGTTATCCTGATCAATCGCTGGAAAGCAAGCCCAGTTTTCTACAAACCCTGGTACAGCCCGGTGGCCGTTACCAGAACCGCGAAACAAAGTGGGAAGATATGGTACAGGCTATTAAAACCGGGGGCTACCCCGAGGCCGTCCTGCGAACTATTGAAGCCCGGCGCGACCGGTGGTTTGAGTCTTACCTGACCGGCGTTTTGGAAAAGAATATACGCGACCTTTCCAATATTAAGGGACAATTACCGAATATTTTGCACCTGATCGCCACAAGGGCCGGCAGCGCGATCAATTTTTCGGATATCGCACGGCTGGCGGCATCAAAACACCACTTTTCAACGCTATATGGCTTTATTAGAACACGTATTCCCGCTGGTAAAGCTCTCTGCCTGGACGCCTAATGCTGAGGGGCGGTTTGTAAAATCACCAAAGGTACTGCTGAACGAGACGGAGCTGCTCCGCCACTGATGGGAGAAAGTGCAGAAAGCCTGCTCCGCAACAGAACTACGGCCTGTCTGTTTTTTGAAAATTTTGTCATCCTCGAAATACTGAAGCCGTTAAGCTGGAATACCCTTTCATTACAAGCCTGTCACTTCAGCATGCACAGCAGCGCAGAAGTAGATCTTGGCTGGAAGACCGGAAAAAACAACTCTATGGCATCGAAATAAAGCCTAAAGCATCAGTGAACGCCGATGACTTTAAGGGGCTGAAACGACCAGCGACCGGCTTCGCCAGGTATAAAACGGTTTTAACCAGCGTCAATAGTCAATGAAGAAGGGACATCAGGCATAAGACAGAGCTAACTGAAATATAAAGCATGAAACCCGGAGCTTAAACCAAAAATAAATTTGGCTGTTTAAAACCGATATAATTACTTTGTAATTCAAAGTGCTTTAAAAATGAACGATCCAAAAGATGACCTGCAGCATATCCGCCAGATGATGGAGCGCTCTTCGCGGTTTATTTCCCTTAACGGGTTATCGGGGGTGGCCGCCGGTGTTATTGCCTTATTGGGCGCAGCCATTGCATACGGGCTGTTTCAGCAACACGGTATCGACTATTTTTCCGGTGAAAGATACATATACAATTATGAACTCGAGTGGAAGCTCTTCTGGCTGGCCATTGCGATCCTGGTTTGCGCCGTGGGAGCCGGCATCTTTTTCACCATTCAGAAAAGTAAAAAGAATGGGTTAAAAATATGGAACAGCACCACCCGGCTGCTGCTGGGTCACCTGCTGGTTCCGCTGATCGCGGGCGGGCTGTTCTGCCTGGCGCTGTTTTATCACGGGCTGTTCGGGCTCGTTGCCCCGGCAACCCTGCTTTTTTACGGGCTGGCGTTGATCAATGCTGCTAAATATACTTTTTCCGATATCCAGTACCTGGGCTATTGCGAAGTGTTCCTCGGAGTCATCGCTTCCTTTATTCCCGGCTATGGGCTGGTTTTCTGGGCGCTGGGATTCGGCATGCTGCATATCTTATACGGACTGCTGATGTATAAAAAGTATAAATAGAACCGTTTTTCCGGAGAAAGGACATGAGCATTATTGAAAAGTTAAATAAAGATTTTGAAAGCCGGGTCCGGCTGGGCATTATGTCGGTGCTGGTGGTGAATGGCTGGGTAGACTTCCTGGAGATGAAAGAACACCTTGGAGTTACAGACGGCAATCTGGCCAGCCATATTGCCGCACTGGAAAATAAAAAATACATCGAGGTAAAAAAGGAATTTGTAGGTAAAAAAACAAAAACCTCCTATAAAATAACCAAACCCGGAAAAGAAGCTTTCGTACAGCATATCAACGCACTGGAACGGTTGCTAAAATAATTTTTTTGCTATTAACTTTGAAATTCAAAGCACTTTTAAAATAAACAAAATGAAAAAAAATCTTGTGCTGCTTACCGGTGTTGCCGCCTTTGTGGCATTGTTCTATGGCCAGGAAATGGGGCTTAATTTCAGTCTCTTCGCCCTCCTTTTATGGCTTTCGGTATTCCTGACCACTCCAAAGGAGCACCATACCGCAACATTCTGGTGGCTGACAGCAGCATTGGGCGCTGCCGCGGGCGCCTTCGCCTGGTATGGCGACCCGGTTTCGTTCCTGGCCGTTTTTGCAACGCTGGTTCTTGTTGTATGCAAGGCCCATCAACCATCATTGAGCATACTGCTGACGCCCTTTGCGGGCTTCCTGAATTTTGCCAGCTTCATCTTCCGGGCGCCCATCCTAACCAACTGGCTGCCGGTAAACAACCTGCTCACGGCAAATTTTTATAAAAAGGCCATCTATTATGTCCTGATTCCCGGTGGGCTGGCCGCCGGCTTCCTTATTATTTACAGTTCCGGCAGCGAGCTGTTCGGATCCTTTTTTCATATTAACTGGGATGCCGACTTTTTGCAGATCGGATTCTTATCGGCCCTGGGGTTCTTTCTCCTGTTCTGTTTTGTACATTACTGGTCTCCTTCACAGTTGTCAATGATCAACAATAAACTAAACGATCACTTTTCAGAGGAATACCGCCGGCGCCTGCAGGAGCAGCAAAGCACCGACACAGATTTCTATCGCAGAAGCGCCGAAATTTCGCTGATCATACTGAACACCATCGTACTGTTTTTTATTGTTACCTATTGCATTGAGCAATTCGGCAGTAAAAATACGGACAGCAGTCTGAGCAGCGAGTTGCATGAACGGGTATACGTGCTCATCTTTTCCATCGTCATGGCCATTTTTGTGATCATGCTTTTTTTCCGGGGCGCGCTGAACTTTACCGCAAAAGCGGAGCTGTTAAAGAAAAGCGCGTTTACCTGGATCCTGCTGAATGCTGCGCTGGTGTTTGTCGTGGTGCTGAAGAACAACCAGTATGTTACCGCATACGGCCTTACGTTCAAACGCTTAGGTGTGTACCTCTTTCTTTTACTGAGCGCCGCCGGGCTTCTTTTGACCACCCTGAAAATTAAAAACAAGCGGACCAATACTTACCTGATCGCCCGCATGATCTGGGTTGGCTATGCAACACTGGTTACAGGAGTGGTGATCAATTGGAGCTGGATCGTTACCCGGTATAACCTGGAGTACCAAACAACTTTTGATACGGAATATGCGCTTAGTCTGCCCTATAATCGTCGGTTACTATATGATACAAAGATCAACCAGGAAACACCTGATAAAAAAGCTCCGTTCCTGCAACAGATCGAAACAGAAAAAAAACGGCCGTTGCTATCCAGACGCCTATACTATCAATTTCTAAACTTATAGTCATGAAAAAATACGATCTGCTCATCCTGATCACCCTGCTGACCACCATCGTGATCCTGACCGTACTGGTGTTAAAAAAATAATTCCCGATGCATGTAAAAATGATCCTGCCGGCGCTGGCAGAAGCCGAAAGTCCGTTCCGGCGTCCTATAAATATGCCCTGTTCCCACCCCTGGGGCTCGCCACACTGGCCTCCTACCTCTCTCCGGACGATGAAATAGACCTGCAGGACCAGCATGTAGAAACCCTGAATCTCGATGACGAGCCAGATCTTGTCATCATCCAGGTGTACATTACGAACGCCCGGAATGCTTACCGGGGTGAACGAAAACGAATACCAGCCCTTTAATAGTCAACAAGAAACAGTCCAAAAATGATTCCTTTCATCATATGCGATCGTTTAAAAAATAAAGAACAGGTAACCGTTTAAGCAATTGTGCAGCTTATTGTATGATCACCTGTGGCTCATATAATACCGGAAAATGCACCGACCGGGCGATAAAGCAAAGACCGTGTGCCCGCTGGTGCAGCTCCAGCGCCACCGTTTGCCGGGATGCATCTGTAATGGTAACTACCGGGCAGAGCACCACCAGCTCAAAACAACCACCACCATCCTCCTCCATTTTCATCTGCCCTCTTGCCGCATCGGTATAGTCCGTTACCACGATACCGGCTTCTGCACAAAGATGCAGGTACCAGAGCATATGACAGGAAGAAAGAGCGGCGACCAGCAGCTCCTCGGGGTTATACCGTTGTCGATCTCCGCGGAAAGCAGGGTCGGAAGACCCGTATAAATCCGGTTTGTCCCTGGCCTGTATCGTATAGTTCCGGCTATACGCCTGATAAGACGCCGTACCTTCACCCTGATTGCCGGTCCAGGTGGTTTTGATGTGGTATTGATGTTTTTGTGCGCTCATTCCGAAACGATCAGCTGTTATGCGACAATAAATTGATCGTAGCCCCATTGGGGTCTTTTACAAAGAAACGCCGTACACCCCAGGGTTCATTGGTGATCGGATATACCACATCCAGCTTCAGCTCTTTTGCTTTTTTATGCATCCCATTTACATCCGACACCTCGATGGACAGAAAAATACGCTCATTGTGCAATACCTCCTTCTTCTGATTTTCCAGCACGTTGATCTGTGCTGTCGGGTTGGTCCGGGAAGCAAAAGTCAATACCCAGCCCCGGTCCATAATCATATCCATATTCAGGAACCCGCGATAAAAAGCCTTGCTTTGTTCCAGGTCATCCGAATAAATATTGGGAACGATCCGGTTTATAAAAATATCCTCTTTCATGCTGTTTCATTTGTTGGTTCAGGGACCTGAAGCAATGGGTCCATTCCGCAACCATTGCTTCACCCAAAGATACTCCTTTAAAACGAGGCCGGGCGGCAGATCGTTGCATGGAGTGTATGATCACACCCGCATTCTCCGCTTTGCCACGTTTATCGCTTCAGATATGATAACGGAAAATTTACCGTATTGTTACATTATAGTTCCAGTTTATACAACCAATAGCGCTTTCCGAAACGCTGCCCTATTTCCCGGACGATGTTGAATCCCAGGTGCTCATACAGTTGGCGGGCATCGCCCATCATTTCCGATGTATGCAGTGCGATGACCGTTTCTCCGTTATGTCTTGCCAGCGCTATACAATCTTCCGTAAGTCTTCTGCCAATGCCCCTGCCACTAAAATCAGGAGCTACGGTTAAAAAGCGGATATAAGACCATTCGGGAAGATAAAGTTCCGTCGGGTTTCCATGCGGCACCAGGAAGATCATCCCCACGATCCGCCCTTCAGCGGTTTCGTAAACCAGGCACTCGCTTATGAAAAGCAGCTCCCGGTAGGTTTGCTCGTTACCGATCGATCCGGAAAGCCGTTGCCAGCTTTCCGCCGTCATCGCTTTCTCAAATCTTCGCCACCCTGCCATACCCAGCTCCCGCAGCTGCTGCAGATCCCCGGCCGCTCCTTTCCGGTAATGTATTTCCAAACTTTTTGTCATCGAAAAAATGGCATTCAGCTATCAAGTGTCTTCCAGTGCTCCAGCTCCTCATTAATAAAATGCCCGATCATTGTACGATAAACGGCTTCAATGAGCCCGGGAGCAACATCGTAGGCAACAGCCAGTTTCCTTTTCGACCCGATCACCGCCGCCACCCGCTTTTCGTCCTTAACAGCGGTTTCCGATCTTTTAAACCTTGCAGCGGCTTTTACAAAGCGCGCCCGCTGGCTGATCAGGCGGACTATTTCTTCATCGATCGTGTCGATACCGGCTCTTATTTCATCAATATTCCTGCAGTGTTCAGGGGTCATCTTCCTGTTTTTACGGTAAAAATAAAGATACTCCATAATTTATTGGCGACCTGTTAAACTTTTTAATAGTACCGCTGTTCTCCTTGGAAAACCACGACCACAGATGAACCGTTCTCTTAAGGACCTACGGGTATTTATGCGGATCGCCTTTTTAGAAGGGATCTCTTATCTTGTTTTACTGCTGGTGGCCATGCCGCTGAAATACGCTGCTGATATCCCCGAAGGTGTAAAATATGTGGGTTGGGCGCATGGAGTGCTTTTTGTGCTTTTCTGCATTTATCTGTTAAAAGTATGGGTAGGACTAAAATGGAGCTTCGGGAAAGCCACTGTTGCCTTTATTGCTTCGCTGTTGCCTTTTGGCACTTTCGTGCTGGATGCCAGGCTAAAGAAGGAATATCCGGAGATCCATACCGTCTCATAAACAAATGCCCTTCCCCCGTTTAATTTGAGCTTCAAAACAGCGCAGCGTGCAGAAGGAAGTGTAACTTAGCATACGGTAATGCGTGCTATGCAATTTTTTGTAGAAAAACAATCCATTGTACGGAAAATCTGGGGAAAAAGCGACACCGTGCTTTTTATTTTTGCAGGTGCCGCAGCTGAGTTTGCGCTCAATAAGGCAGTAGACTGGCTTTACTTTACCGGCAAATTACCTGCCGACCCGATAGGCCGATTGTTTTCCACAGTACAATATGCCAGAACGATTGTTTTTGCACCATTTAACCAGGCGAAGGAAGCCATCAACCGCATGCAGAAAATACACCAGGCAGTGGAGCAAAGCAGGGGCTATCCCATACCAGACTGGGCCTACCGTGATGTTTTATTCATGCTGATCTATTATTCGATTTCTTCCTATGAACTGTTGGAAAAAAAACTTACTCCTGAAGAAAAAGAAGAGGTATACAATGTCTTTTTCAGAGTAGGAACAGGAATGAGATTGCAGGCACTGCCTCCCACCTATACCGAATGGCTCCCCATCAGAAACCGGCATTTACTAAATGACCTGCAAAAGAGCAATTATACCACCGATTTGTTTGCGCAATACAAAAAACAACTCGGAGCGCTGCGTTTCAGGATATTGGTAGAGGGCCAGAAATTGGTGGTCCCTGACAGGGTAAAAGAATTGCTGCACTTTACCGGTTTTTCATTTTTAACCCTCATTGTTCCCGTATATAAAGTAAGCCGGTTGATGAAGATAGACCGACTCCTGAAAAACCTGTTATTACCGCCCGGTTATCGTGATCAGATCCGCAGACTGGATGGACCGCATGAGTAATAACAGTGCGGCATTCTTTTTATTACAATGTGTATCATCTTAAATGATTTTTGTCTCCAAAAACCATGGCCTACACCAGGGGCGGTGCCCTCACATAGCTACTACCAACTTATAATCCGGGTCCGCCCGTGATCCGCGTCGCGCCGGTAATATACGCATTCTCCAAAAAGATTCCCTCCGGGCTGCGGCTAAGAGCAGGTCACCGGGAGTTCTTGCTACAATGATTTGCGACGTGCTGCGCCTTGTCCGCTATCAAAAGATCAGGTCTTTTTGGCCCAAAGGCTTATTCCTGCTACATTTTATAGTGCCAGACCTGTTTTTAACCTTATGGCTGCGCGATAGCGGTCATTTCGATACCGGTTCATTATAAATTTTACCGAAGACCGGTAGCTTCTGCCAGCACCATCGCCATCAATAAAGACACCCCGCATCTGCAGGGTGTTTTTATTAATCATTAAGTAGTAAAATTCTTTTTATGCTTCCTGGGGGTTCTCCTTGGGATCCTTCACAGTAAAGAACAACTTCTCTTTCTCTTTATCAAAGTCTACCAGCAGCACATCGCCTGGTTTCACATGCATATTCAGGATCTCTTCTGCCAGCGGATCTTCCAGGTATTTCTGGATGGCCCGGTGCAGCGGCCGGGCTCCAAACTGCTGATCATATCCCTTGTCGGCCAGGAAGGTCTTCGCTTCCTCACTCAGCTCCAGTCCATAGCCCAGGTTCTGTACCCGTTTCAATACCCCCTTCATAGAAATATCGATAATGCTGAAGATATTTTCTTTGGTCAGGCTGTTGAAGATGATCACATCATCGATCCGGTTCAGGAACTCCGGAGAGAAGGTCCGCTTCAGCGCTTTTTCAATCACGGCTTTGTTTTCCTCATCTTCATTTTCCATCCGCGCAGAAGTAGCAAAACCAACACCCGCACCAAAGTCCTTCAGCTGGCGTGCACCGATATTAGAGGTCATTATGATGATCGTATTCTTAAAGTCTACCTTGCGGCCCAGCCCATCGGTCAGTACCCCATCATCCAGCACCTGCAACAGGATATTGTAAATGTCCGGGTGCGCCTTCTCAATTTCGTCCAGCAGGATCACACTGTAAGGCTTGCGGCGTACTTTTTCGGTTAACTGTCCACCTTCTTCATAGCCCACATATCCCGGAGGTGCACCGATCAGACGGCTTACGGTAAATTTTTCCATGTATTCGCTCATATCGATCCGGATCAGCGAATCTTCTGAATCGAACAGGTACCGCGCCAGGGAACGGGCCAGTTCTGTTTTACCTACCCCGGTGGGTCCAAGAAAGATAAAGGTTCCGATGGGCTTCTTTGGATCTTTCAATCCCACGCGGTTCCGCTGGATGGCTTTTACCACTTTTGAGATCGCTTCATCCTGCCCGATCACCATACCCCTCACATCCTCCGACATCTTGCGCAGCTTCTCCGTTTCTGCTTCCACCATTTTCCGGACCGGTATGCCGGTCATGATATTGATCACTTCGGCAATAGCCTCTTCATCGATCGGGTAGCGCTTGTGCTTACTTTCCTCCTCCCATGCTGCCTTCGCGCGTTCGAGGTCCTCTGCCAGCTTCTTCTCGGTATCCCGCAGGGATGCGGCTTCTTCGAACTTCTGGCTCTTTACCACTTTATTTTTTTCTTCCTTTACATCCTCGATCTTCTTCTCCAGTTCTACGATGTTCGGCGGCACGTTGATGTTCTTTAAATGCACCCGGGCGCCCACCTCGTCCATTACGTCGATGGCTTTATCCGGCAGCAGGCGATCGGTAATATAGCGGTCGCTCAGCTTCACGCAGGCATCAATCGCCTCGTCGCTATAGGTAACGCTGTGGAAGTCCTCGTATTTCGATTTGATATTGTTAAGTATCTGGATGGTTTCCTCTACACTGGGAGGATCTACCATTACTTTTTGAAAACGCCGGTCCAGCGCACCATCTTTTTCAATATACATCCGGTACTCATCCAATGTAGAGGCACCAATGCACTGAAGCTCACCACGGGCCAGTGCGGGCTTAAAGATGTTGCTGGCATCCAGCGAGCCGCTGGCTCCGCCGGCACCTACAATGGTATGCATTTCATCAATGAACAGGATGACATCCCGGTTCTTTTCCAGCTCATTCATAATGGCCTTCATGCGCTCTTCAAACTGGCCACGGTATTTGGTTCCCGCTACCAGCGAGGCAAGATCCAGGGAGATGACCCGCTTGTCGAACAGTACACGGCTCACCTTACGCTGTACGATACGCAATGCCAACCCTTCTACGATGGCGGTCTTACCCACACCGGGCTCTCCAATAAGAATGGGGTTGTTCTTTTTACGGCGGCTCAGGATCTGGGAAACGCGCTCAATTTCTTTTTCACGTCCAACGATCGGGTCCAGGTTCCCGCTTTCCGCAAGCTTGGTAACATCCCGTCCAAAATTATCGAGCACCGGCGTTTTACTTTTGGTAGCTGCTTTGGAGCTGCCGGCTCTTGACTGGGAGTATTTTTTTTCTTCTTCAAACTCATCTTCTCCTTCCTCACTGAATTCAGCACGGGGTTCTCCCGATTTTACGATGCCCAATTCCTGGCGAAACAGATCATAGTCCACATCAAACTGATTTAAGATTTGTGTTGCAATGTTTTCCTTGTTCTTTAAAATAGAAAGCATCAGGTGCTCCGTTTCCACCAGGTTGCTCTTCAGCGCCTTGGCTTCCAGCACGGTTACCCGGATCACTTTTTCTGCTTGTTTTGTTAACGGAAGACTGTTAATGTTTGCAATATTTTTTCCTGTTTTATCTTTTATTGCCAGTTCTATTTCCTTCCGCAGTTCAAAAATATCCACGTTAAAGCTTTTCAGGATCCGGATAGCGGTATTATCCCCCTCCCGGATCAGGCCCAGCAGCAGGTGCTCTGTGCCGATGAAGTCATTTCCCAGGCGCAAGGCTTCTTCCCTGCTATAGGAAATGATCTCTTTTACCTGGGATGAAAAATTATTATCCATATTTAGATAAAATGTTTATTTACAATATTAACAAATATATTTGGTACTAAATTTACTTGTAATTTAAGCATATTTATTCCAAATTCACTCTATATGCAAGTCAAAATAGATACCAAAGAGAAATTTCACGTCATCACGCCAAATGCGCCTGTTCTTTCTGCTACAATGACAGATAAAATGGATGCGGCGTTGCTCCCTTTTTTACAAAAGGACGTGAAGAATGTGATCCTGGACTTGCAGGAGGTTGAGGAGATGGATGCCGCTGCAGCGGCGAAACTCCTGCAAATACAACAAATCTTTTATGAAAACAACGCCTCCTTTGTCACCTGCCATGTACAAAAAACGGTAAACGCATTTTTGGCAGAAAATGAACTGGATGACCTGTTGAATATTACTCCCACAGAAAGCGAAGCCTGGGATATTGTGCAAATGGAAGAAATAGAACGGGAATTGCTGGACACAGAAGACATCGAATTTCCAGACACGGATATTACATGAACAAATAAGTTTAAAAAAAGTTTAACGGAATGTTAGGGGTCACCATACTGGGCAATAATTCGGCCGTTCCTGCTTTTGACCGGCACCCTACCAGCCAGGTACTTACGATGGCTAACCGTAAATTCCTGATCGATTGCGGCGAGGGCACCCAGATACAGCTGATCCGGTATAAGATACGGCGCAGCCGGATCTCGCATATTTTTATTTCACACCTGCATGGTGATCATTATTTTGGCCTTGTTGGACTGTTGAACTCTTTTGCCTTACTGGGACGCCGGCAGGAGCTGCATGTGATTGCCCCATCGGCCCTGCAGGAGGTGCTGGAGCTGCAATTCCGGCTGGCAGATACCCGCATGCCCTATCCCCTGCACTTTCATGCCATCGGGCAGCCGGGCTATTTAATGACAGTGGATGATATCGCGATCAGCTGTTTTAAAACGGATCACCGTATTGAATGTTTTGGCTTCGTGTTTAAAGAAAAAAAGAAACCCCGGCGCATCGATCCTGAAGCCGTGAAAGCATACGATATCGATTACAGCTGGTTCGAAAGCCTTCAGCAGGGGAAAGATTATGAAGGGCCTGATGGCCAGTTGATCAAAAACGAACTACTGACCCAGGAAGCGCCCAGGGGAAAGACCTATGCATTTTGTGCCGATACCAAATACGACGAATCATTCATCCCCGTGATCCGGAACGCCGACATGATCTATCATGAAGCTACTTACCTGCAAAGCTTCGCTGAGCAGGCCCGGGCAAGATTCCACTCCACATCCAGGGAGGCCGCTCTCATCGCGCGGAAAGCCGGTGTAAAAAAATTACTGGTAGGACATTTCAGCAGCCGCTATGATGCGCTGGATGCCTTTGAGCAGGAAACCCGGGAAGTATTTCCCAATACAGACCTGGCGCTGGAAGGCGTTTGCTACCGGATGCCTTAGCTGACGGGAAATTCCAAATACGAAGAGCCAAATACCAGATCACTTTCCTTTGTTCCGTACCGTCTTTAAAAACCGCTGATCATTCGCATCTGAATCCCCGTATTGTTTCCGCAGCTGTTCCAGTCTTTTGTGCATCGTGCTCTGCACACCGGCGTAGGCCGGATCATCGTACACATTTTTCATTTCATGCGGATCCTTTTTAAGATCATAGAGCTCCCATTCGTCCACATCATAATAAAAGTGGATCAGCTTATAGCGATCCGTACGAACGCCGTAATGCCGTTTCACCATATGGATGGACGGGTATTCATAGTAAGTATAATAGATCGCATCCCGCCAGGAAGTATCCATGCCATTCAGCAGCTTCCTGAAAGAGCGGCCCTGCATTGCCTCAGGAACCGGTACTCCTGCATAGTCCAGCAGCGTAGGCGCAAAATCGAGGTTCTGTACCAGCGCATCCGAACGCTTCCCTCCGGGGATTTCCGCCGGGTACCGGACCAGCAACGGGGTACGCAGAGACTCTTCGTACATAAACCGTTTATCAAACCAGCCGTGCTCACCCATGTAGAATCCCTGGTCTGATGTATAGATCACGATCGTATTCCTGTCCAGCCCATTGGTTTTTAAAAAGTCCATCAGCCGTCCCACACCGTCATCCACTGCGGCCACCGTTCCGAGGTAATCCTGCATGTACCGCTGATAGCGCCAGCGCATGAGGTCCGTTTTAGACATCTTTGGGTATCTTTTTTTGAAGTCTGCCATAATGGGGTCATATACTGCATCCCAGGCCTTGCGCTCCTCAGGGGTCATGCGGCCCAGGTTGTTGTTATAAGCAGCCTTATCCCAGGTGAGGGTTTGCTTCAGGCCCAGCTCGTCCATCATCGCCGGTGGTATCTTGCTGTCGCCCGCCCAGTTCATATCCTTAAGGATGTTCATCTCGGCTGTACGGGCTGCAGTGCCGCGTCCTCTATAATCATCAAACAGCGTGGGCGGTTCTTTTATGTGCATACGGGTATATGCACCAATATGACGTAAGGCAGGCAGCCATTCGCGATGCGGCGCCTTCTGATGAAAAAGCACACAAAAGGGTTTGGTGGTATCCCGCTTTGCGATCCAGTCAAGGGTCATGTCTGTTGTAAGATCGGTCACATAGCCCTGCAGCCGCTGCTTGTTCCCATTGATGACAAAATTTGGGTTATAATATTCGCCCTGGTCAATCAATACGGCAGAATAATCAAACCCCTGAGGTAAACCGTCCATATGTATCTTACCGATCAACGCGGTCTGATAGCCGTGCTTTTGAAGTTGTTTGGCAAAATTATCCTGGTCCCAGTTAAACCGCGCCTCGTTGTCTATCTTTCCGTTTATAAAGCTGTGCTTACCGGTAAGCAGTACCGCGCGACTGGGCGCACAGAGTGAATTGGTAACGGTTGCCCGGGTAAACAATACTCCTTCCTTTGCCAGCCGGTCGATGTTGGGCGTATGATTCAGGCCGTACCCGTAGGCACTTACCGCCTGGTAGCCGTGGTCATCGCTCATAATGTACACAATGTTCGGGCGTTGCTTTGTACCGGTTCCCTGCTGGGCTGTTGCGATCAATGGCAACAACACTACCAGTATCCATCCTGTTATTTTTGTCCGCTTCATCTTTTACTTTTTATTATTGCTGCTTCACTTCAACTACCCATTGGGCATAAAGAGCCTTTAACTCTTTTACGATCCCGGGGTGCTGTTTTGAAAGATTGGTCTGCTCCGCCGGGTCTGTTTGAATATTGACAAGAAAGAACCCGTCTTCATCGAGCTCCTGTTTTTTTGCCTGTGCAGGATTGTGCAGCAATTTCCAATTACCGCGACGAACGGCCCATTGCGGGTTTTCCTTTGTGCCGCCCTGTTTCCAGAAGAAGACCCCGTGCTGCGAAGGGGTGCTGTTGTCCCGGATGATCCCGGCCAGGCTTTTTCCATCGAGCCGGCGGTCAGGCAGGGGGATCTTACAATACTCCGACAGCGTAGGGAACCAGTCTATATTAGCCGCCAGCTGGTTCCTTACCTGGTTGGGCCGGATCTGCCCCGGCCAGCTAATGATCGCCGGAACCCGGGTGCCTCCTTCAAAGAGGCTGAACTTGGAACCGCGGAGCATGCCGGCAGACCCGCCACCGCCAAAACCACGTTCTTCTTTAGAAAACCCCTGGTCCGGCTGAAAGATAACAATGGTATTGTTTGCCAGCCCCAATGCCTTTAGCCGGTTCAGCAGCAACCCGATCTTTTCATCCATGGTAGAAACAAATGCTGCATATTGATCGCGGGGTGAAGCCAACCCTTTTTCCCTGTAATAGTCCAGCCATTTCTTTTCGCCCTGCAGGGGGTAATGCGGTACGTTGATGGCAAAATAGATAAAGAAGGGATTGTTCCGGTTCTTTTCCATAAACGCTCCTGCTTCACGAACCATCAGGTCCGGAAAGTAAACGCCATCCTCATGGATCTCTTTCCCGTTGCGCCACAGATCATGACGGTTTGGCCCGTTCCAGTAAAAAAAATGAGAATAGTTGTCAATGCAGCCTCCCATAAAACCGAACGAATAATCAAAGCCCTGTGCATTGGGCATGGTTTCAGGGGTATAGCCTACATGCCATTTGCCAATATGGGCGGTCTGGTAACCCGCATCGCGGAACAGTTCACCCAGCGTATATTGCGTACCCGGCATGCCTTCAACCCCCTTCAGCGAGGAGGCCATTTCGGGCAATCCTGCCCGCTGCGGGTACCGTCCGGTCAGCATGGACGCTCTTGACGGAGAGCAGATGGGAGAGGCTGCGTAGAACTGCGTGAACCGTACACCACTGGCACCCAGGCTGTCCAGGACCGGCGTATACAGATCCTTTGATCCATAGGAATGGAGGTCTGCCCAGCCCTGGTCGTCTGCGTAAATGAGGATCACATTGGGGCGCTGTTTCGTTGATTGACCCCACGCCGCGCTCATAAGCAAACTGCACCCTGCACATAACAGGAAATTCTTTATTGTCATACTATTTGATCCGGTTCCGGTTGCCTTCAACCGGGATTTTATTCTAAATTAGGATTTATTCTGGTCTTGATCCGGAGAAACCGGCCAGCGCTCCTCCTGTTGCTGACCAAGGGCCGCCGCTTTGCAAGCAGTATTTTTTTTCCGGCCGGCCCGTTTAGCTGAGGGAGCAAATGGAGCATCCGATCAAAAAAGAGATCGCCATAAGAATCACACCCCATAAGCCGATCTTATGACCGGTTCTTTTTAATTTGCCTTTTGCCAGCAATTCAATCAGACCTCCGGTCAGCAATAATAAAACGCCCACAACCAGTCCGCAGATAACGAGCGAAGGGCCTGCCTGGCTGATCCATCGCATGTTGTTCATTATATACGGTGCCGGTATTTAAAGCCCGCTGCAGATCGAAAAACCGATGAGCGCCGACGAAACAAGAACAATAAACCCGATCAGGACCGTTTTGCGTCCCCGAATAGCACGCTCACCCGTTCCAAAAAGCCGGATGATCCCTACAAGTATCATGATCAACCCTACAATCGGGCCGCCGATCAGCAAAAATAACCCCAGTTCTTCCATGACATTCTTTTTAATTGAAGCCGTTTAATTTCCCGGATCGCAGCCAATATACCGGCCCGGCGCGACGGGCTTTCCGCCCTTCTGTGGATCAAATTGTTGTTTCAGTCTTTTTCTGCAATTGCTGCACATAGGCTTCCTTCTCATCCCGGTAAAACAGATTCATGGTCTCAAACGGAATCAGACGGCCATCCTTATGTACAATATGCACACAGCTTTTCTTGATGGCGCGCACATCAAAGTCATACGCATCCATAAACCGCATAATGATGATCCGGAACAGGTTGTTATACGTAAGGCCCGGCGCCTGTATCTGTGGCAGGCAGCACAGCAGCTGCTTCATGTTCTCTTCAACACGATCAACGGAGATCCCCGTGCTGAAGATATCGATCATCTGCGCTTTTAATGCATCATCCTGCTCGTACACGATGGTGTTGCGTGTATTATCTAAAAGCTGCACGGGGTCAATATACCGGGTAAGGGGAAATACCTGATTGTTCAGCTTCAGCGCGTAGCCCATCACCAAAGCATCCGGATTGCAGGGTACGGGGATCAGGTCGTTCGCATTGAAAACATTGGTCTGATCCAGGATCTTCTGGCGTACCCCGGTCATGGTAATGCGGTTCACGGCCGGATCAAAGTTTTCCGTCCGGCCGGCTACCTGAACCGGCTGAAAGGTCACCCCCCTTACGCAGGGCTGCTTCAGCGCATAGCCGATGATCGCGCCAACCTCATCATCATTCACGCCTTGTTGCAGGGTTACCACCAGGGTGGTAGACAGGTTGAGTTCGTTTAAATGCTCCAGTGCTTTCATCCTCACCTCCAGCAGGTCCTTTCCCCGCAGGTTAACCAGCGCTTCCGGTTTGAACGAGTCAAACTGCAGGTAGATCTCAAAATCGGGCATATAGGTGGCCAGCTTTTCTGCAAATGTCTTATCCTTCGCAATCCGGATGCCATTGGTGTTTACCATTAAATGCTTAATCGGTTTGGTCTTAGCAATATCCAGGATCTCAAAAAAACCGGGATGAAGCGTGGGCTCCCCACCGCTGATCTGTACCACATCCGGCTCCCCCTCATTGGCAACAATAATGTCCAGCATACGCTCTACTTCTTCAACCGTACGGTGCCGGCCATAATGCGGGCTGCTCATGGCATAACAGGTCGGGCAGGTAAGATTACAACGATCTGTGATTTCTACTACCGTCAGGCAACTGTGCTGCTCGTGGTCTTCACACAGGCCACAATCATAAGGACAACCATAATGCGTTTTGGTGTTGAACTGCAGCGGCGTTTCCGAAGGCTTATTGTAATTACGGATATTTTTGTAATAGTTCACATCTGTTGCGATCAATACTTTTTCGAATCCATGCTCCGCGCAATTCTTGAGCATGTATACCCTGCTATCTTCAAAAACAATTTTGGCATCCACTCTTTTCAGGCAGGTGCTGCAAAGGCTGACGGTGAAATCATAGTATGTGTAGGGGCGAACCGGCATGATGGATCAATAATCTTTTAGGATGAATGATATATCTAAAATAATATAATAATCCCAGTAAACAAGCAATTTGAATAGAAGACAATCCAACCGCCCAGGTATAATGGGGCTTGATAAAATCGAGCAGGAACCGGAACAGAAGATACCCGATCATGAACAACTTAAACAGGGCTCCGCTGCCCAGCGCAAACCGCCGGGAGATGTGCCGGATTCCAAGGGCCAGGCATCCGAGAAAAACAATTTCATACAGCGCTACCGGGTGCCGCTCCAAGCCGTCGCCCAGGTCCATCCCCGTAAAAAGAGAAGTAGGCAGTCCATAGGTCTCTTCATGCACACCCATGCTGAAGCAACCGATACGGCCAATGATCAGCCCTAAGATCATCGGATAGGTATATAGGTCACCGCTGCTTTGCCGTTCCCCGATGATCTTCTTGATCACTTCCACTCCGGCCAGTCCGCCCAGGAAGCCGCCCACAACGGTTTTGTTGAGATAAAAATAGTGTAGCCGGGAGGCGCTCCGTTGCAGCGCTATAGGATCTTCCAGCCCGCCGAGGAGCCGGGAGCCCAGCAATGCGCCAAGGGTAGCGCCGAGCAAGATGTACAACCGGTTCATCCCTGAAATGGTGTCGCCCTGTTTCCTCTTTAAATATAAAAAGAACCGGAAGGCAATAAAAAAGCTGGCGATCTCCGTTACCATATGTAACAGGATCCTGTGTGTTCCAAAGTGCAGGTAAACCGGAAATTCCAAAGCGGTAATCATCTGCAGCAAGATAGGATTTTTCCTTTGTTGGTGTGGCGCCGGGGGGATGCAGCAATAACAGGCGGCCAACCCGGGGTACATGGGGACCGGGGAGACCTGCACGAACGGCAAAGAGTCGCCCTGCCACCCGACAACAGCAGGGCATTATTGATGGCCTGCGCTCTTAAAACAATCTGTCATTTCAGCGCCTCCCACAATACTTCCACCGGGTGCAGGCTGTAACGCTTTGCACCATCTTTTATCTGGTGGCGGCAGCTGGTGCCCGATGCCGCAATAATGGTATCTGCAGCGGCAGAACGGACCGCCGGCAACAAAACCAGCTCTCCTACTTTCATGGAAACGGCATAGTGTTCCTTTTCATAGCCAAAAGATCCGGCCATACCGCAGCACCCCGAGGGAATGAGTTCCACATAGTAATTTGAAGGGATGCCCAGTACTTTCTGCACCGAAGGCATGATCCCAAAAGATTTCTGGTAACAGTGACCGTGCAGTTTCACTACCCGTTTTGCATCTGTAAAGTGCGCGGCATCGATATATCCTGCTTCATATTCATTTGCCAGAAACTCTTCGATCAGAAAACTTCGGCCGGATAGCAACCCGGCCGCCTCCCGGAGATCCGGCGGAACAAGATCCAGCGCTTCATCCCGGAAGGTAAGCAGGGCGCTGGGCTCAATGCCGATCAGCGGCTGACCCGCCGTCACCTTTTGGGAGAGTGTCCTTACATTGGATACAATGATCTCCTGCGCCTTCCGCACCAATCCCTTGGAAAGGTATGTACGGCCGCTTTCCCGGTGCTCCGGGATCTCCACCCCATAGCCCAGGGCGTTCAACAGTTTTATGGTGGTTTTACCGATCTCCACATCGTTATAGTTGGTAAACTCATCACAAAACAAATATACATTCCGGCCGTACTGCTGCGAAGCTGTTTTTCTATACTTTTCAAACCAGGAGCGCAGGGTCGTTCTCCCCACTGCCGGCAACGAACGATCCGGCGCAAATCCGGCGATCTTTTTTATGATCCCGGAAATAAACCGGTTACCCGTTACCGCATTATACAGGAGGGGCATTTTTATGCCCAGCTGCTGCGACTTTGTAAAGCCCGCGATCAGCTTAGCACGAAAAGGAACTCCATTGGCGTCATAGTAATGCTGCAGGAACTCCGCTTTCAGCTTGGCAATATCCACGCTGGAAGGACACTCTGATTTGCAGGCCTTACAGCTCAGGCAAAGGTCCATGACCTCTTTGATCTCCGGATGGTCAAAAGGATTCTGTTTACCCGGGTCGGTCAAAAACTGGCGCAGGATATTTGCACGGGCCCTTGTGGTATCTTTTTCCTGTAAGGTGGCCATATAGGAAGGGCACATGGTGCCGCCGGTAACGTGCGACTTCCGGCAATCGCCAGATCCGGAACATTTTTCCGTGAGCCGCAGGATATTTTCCTGCCGCGTATAATCAAATACCGTGTTTACCGGCTTTTGCTTTTTTGCCGGATCATAGCGCAGCTGCTCGTTCATTTTGGGAGTATCGACGATCTTGCGCGCGTTAAAAATATTTCCGGGATCAAAAATATTCTTTACCTGTTGTAACAGCTGGTACACTTCCTCACCCATGGCGCTGGCGATAAATTCGCCCCGCAACCTCCCGTCTCCATGTTCGCCGCTTAAAGAGCCATTGTATTTTTTTACCAGCTTGACCGTATCTTCCAGCAGGCGGCGAAAGGTCTCCTTTCCCGCTTCTGTCTTCAGGTTGATCATGGGTTCAACATGCAGCTCCCCGGCGCCGGCATGCGCATAGTAGGATGCCGCAAGACCATAACTGCTGAGCAACTGCTGCAGTTCCTCAATATAAGCGGGCAGGTCTTCCGGCGAAACCGCACAGTCTTCAATCAGATTAACCGGCTGCTCATCTCCCGGCATGTTGCGGATCAATCCCAGCCCGGCCTTCCGGATGTCCCATACCAACTTTGTTTGCGGGCCTTTGACCACCGGGTAAGCATACCCCAGGCCGTTCTTTTTGAGGTCTTCGATCAGCGCAGCTGTCTTTTCATCCAGGGCATCCTCATCATCCTCCATAAATTCTACCATCAGCAATGCTTCGGGCGCGCCTTCAATAAAAAAACGGTTCCGTTGGTAAACCGGATGTCCTTTGGTAAAGTCCATGATATACTTATCCACCAGTTCAGAGGCCATGGGGCCGTGCCGGAGCACGATGTTGTTGGCATGAAGCGCTTCTGCCAGTGAAGCACAATGAATGCAGACAAGAGCGTCCTTTGCCGGCGGCAATGGAAGCAGGTTGAGCCGGGCTTCTGTTACAAAGGCCAGCGTGCCTTCCGATCCGGCGATCAGGTGGCACAGATTATAGTTCCCCGCTTCCCTCTGATCCTGCAGCACATCCAGTGCATAGCCGGTATTGCGCCGCTTAAGGGATCTTTTGGGATAGTTTTCCCGGATTACCGATGCATTTGCCCGATCATCCAGCAACGCCGAAAGCTCCCGGTAAATTCGACCTTCCAGCGTATCCGCCGCCGTCTTTTCTTTGTTATCTGCAGCGGTACAATGCCGGAGCACCACCTCTTCGCCATTGCTCAAAAGAACGGTCGCCTCCAGCAAATGCTGACGTGTATCGCCCCACACGATCGAATGCAATCCGCAGGAATTGTTCCCGATCATTCCACCGATCATGGCCCTGCTGGCCGTGGAGGTTTCCGGGGCAAACAGCAGGCCATAAGGTTTTAAAAAGGCGTTCAGGTCATCCCGGATGATCCCCGGCTCCAGCCGCACCCATCTTTCTTCCGCATTGACCTCAATGATCCGCTTAAAGTATTTCGAAATATCCACCACGATGCCGTTGCCTACCACCTGGCCGGCCAGTGAAGTGCCCGCCGCACGCGGGATCAGTGACAGGTTGTTTTGGTTTGCAAAGCGGATCAACGCTTTTACGTCTTCCTTGTTCCTGGGCAGGGCTACTGCCAGCGGCTGTTCCTGATAAACCGACGCGTCCGTTGCGTAGATCATTTTCTGTGCCTGATGCAGGCTGCTGTCATCATAAAACAGCTCTCCGGACAAGACCGCTTTCAATTGCTTAAAATCCATGATCCTTTGTTCTATGAGCTAAAGATAACTGATCTCTGCAAAAACAACGGCAAGATCGCATAATAACAGGAGTTTCCTGTTAAACATGATCAGCGGCAATCCGATTGCCGGTCCATTCCTGCAATACCGTTTACGCACACGATAAAGGGAATCATTCAAGCAGCTCGATGATCTTTTCGATACGGATGGGCTTTACGATGTATCCCTTTATGAGCGGATACTGCTTCACGCGTTCCTGGTCCTCATCCGAAAAAGAAGAGGACACCATATAGATGGTGATCATCCCGGTCAATGCCGGGTCCAACGTACTGAATGCGTCCATAAACTGCCAGCCGTTCATCACCGGCATTTCTATATCCAGTAATATCAGCTCCGGCCGTTGCTGCGCACCGGGATCTTTGAGCACATCCAATGCTTTCTGACCATTCTCAAAAAAATGCAGCCTACAGGCTTTGGGTTGTTTGGCAAACAATTTGTCCATCAGGAGCCGATGAATCGGATCGTCATCTACAATAAATATCTCTCTGCCTTCAGACATATACAAGTGGAATTATTTGATCTGTTTACACCATTTTCTTATTTTGGTGTTCAAATAAAATAGCAATCATACGGTTGTTGCTCAACAATACAGGAATATCCTCACTATTCAGCTGCGGTCAAAGCAATTATCCGGTATCAGGGGGCAGCCAAATTTATGACATTTTTTTTCAAATTATCCAAATAAAAAAGCCCCGGTGACCCGGAGCTTTTTTAAAAAGAGTTTATTTCTGTTATTTTCCGATTATTTCCGCCATTGTTTTGCCAATGTCCGCCGGACTGCTTACTACTGAAATACCACACTCGCTCATGATCTTCATTTTTGCTTCCGCCGTATCATCCGCTCCGCCCACGATCGCTCCGGCATGTCCCATTCTGCGCCCGGGAGGAGCTGTCTGACCTGCGATGAATCCGACAACCGGTTTTTTATTGCCCTGCTCTTTGATCCACCGGGCCGCTTCCGCTTCCATACCACCGCCGATCTCCCCGATCATTACAATGGCATCGGTTTCATCATCCTGCATAAACAGTTCCACGGCTTCTTTTGTGGTGGTCCCGATGATGGGGTCTCCACCGATGCCGATAGCAGTACTGATGCCCAGTCCTGCCTTTGCCACCTGATCCGCGGCCTCGTAGGTCAATGTTCCGGATTTGGAAACGATGCCTACACGTCCTTTTTTAAACACAAAACCGGGCATAATGCCTACTTTGCATGCGTCTGCAGTGATGACGCCCGGGCAGTTGGGGCCAATTAACCGGGTATTTGTGCCCTGCAGGAAATTTTTTACGGCTACCATATCCTGTACGGGAATGCCTTCTGTAATGCACACCACCAGCTCAATACCGGCGTCTGCGGCCTCCATAATAGCGTCTGCCGCAAAAGCAGGAGGAACAAAAATGATGCTCACGTTGGCACCGGTCTGTTTTACACAATCCGCAACGGTATTGAATACAGGGCGCTCCAGGTGTGTGGCACCTCCTTTTCCCGGGGTAACGCCTCCTACTACATTGGTACCATATTCGATCATTTGCGTGGCATGGAAGGTGCCTTCTGTACCTGTAAAGCCCTGAACCAATATCTTTGAATCCTTATTAACCAGTACTGCCATATCTTATATTATTATTATTTAAAAAAGCAAGTGCAAAATTAAGGGTTTGCCCTTTACCCCCTGTTATTCTTTTGAGGGCGGATCGTTCCCCGGTGGCTGTCCGATGTGCCCGTCGCCATCCAGGTCCAGGTTCAGTTTTTCTTCGATCGCATCCTTTACACCCGTGGGCATATCCTTCGGGATCTCACCGGTTTCCTGTATGGTACGCATGCGTTTGGCATCTTTCAGGAATTCCGACGCAAAAATAAAATCGTTCAATTTCTGATTTTCGCTCAGGATGATCTCTTTATTGTTTCCCTCCCATTCCTTTTCGCCCTGGTGCATATACGTAATGTGATCACCGATCTCCATTACGCTGTTCATATCATGGGTATTGATGATGGTGGTAATATCGTATTCCTTTGTGATCTCCTGTATCAGTTTATCGATTACCAGCGAGGTTTGAGGATCCAGTCCGGAGTTGGGCTCATCGCAAAACAGGTATTTGGGATTTAATACAATGGCCCGTGCGAGAGCTACTCGTTTTTGCATACCCCCGCTGATCTCGGACGGAAATTTCCGGTACGCCTCCTCCTTCAGCTGAACGCGGTCCAGCACCTGCTTTACCCGCTCTTTCTTTTTCGCATATTTATCAGTGGTAAACATATCCAGGGGAAACATAACATTCTGCTCCACAGTCTGGCTGTCGAACAACGCTCCCCCCTGGAACAGCATTCCCAATTTTTCACGGATGGCTTTTTGCTCCTTTTCATTCAGGTTGATAAAATCCTCGCCATCATACAATACATTTCCGGATGTGGGTTTTATCAGCCCTACCATACATTTCATCAGCACGGTCTTACCACTGCCGCTGCTGCCGATGATCAGGTTACATTTGCCGTCATCAAAAACAACGTCCACCCCTTTCAGCACCGCCTTATCTTCAAAACTTTTCTTCAGGTTCTTTATTTCAATCATGCGTTTGAGGTTACTGTTTCACAAAAGTAAAGCGGACAGGATATAGTCGGCCAATAATAACAGCACACAGGAAACGACTACGGCCCGGGTGCTGCTATGCCCGATCTCCAATGCTCCGCCTTTTACATTGTACCCGTAAAATGCAGGAACGGCGGTAATGATAAAGGAAAAAACAACAGACTTGATCAGGGCGAAGTACACATTATAGGCCTTGAACTGCATGGCCAGCCCGGTATCGAAAATGGTGGGATCAATGATGCCTGCGGCCGTACCTGCAAGACGCCCGCCCCAAATGCCCAGGACCATGGCCAGCATGATCAGGAGCGGAATGGTTACCAGGCCCGCCAGGATCTTGGGCAGCACGAGGTATCCTTTTGTATTGATCCCCATTATTTCCAGCGCGTCGATCTGCTCGCTTACCCGCATATTTCCCAGCTCGCTGGCGATCTTGCTCCCTACCACACCGCAAAGCACAATGCAACTCAGCGTAGGCGCAAACTCAAGGATCACGGTATCCCTTACGATCTGGGCAATGGTTGACTTCGGAATGATCGGCGATACCAGCTGGTATGCGGTTTGCAGGGTGGATACTGCACCAATGAAAACCGAGATGATGCAAATAATGCCCAAAGACCCGATCCCGATATCATTGCACTGGAGCATGAACTGTTTCCAGTACATCTTTGGGTTTTCCGGTTTGTGGAACATGCCACCCGCCATTTTAATAAACTGTCCAAATTCTCTTAATATTCTCAAAGGATCGTTTTTATAAATGGATCAATCAGTTTTTCTTTTTAACAACCTTTTCGTTTTCCGGTCATTTTCAACTGTTGGCCTCGTTTTCGACTGGGCATCAATAACCGCGATCATTGCCATGTTTACAATATTGCTTACGGTGCTGCCCAATTGCAACAGGTGCACCGGTTTCTTCAACCCCATCACAATGGGTCCTACCGCGTCCGTGGAGCCGATCTCCAGCAGGATATTATAAGCAATGTTTCCCGATGCTAAGTTAGGGAAGATCAGTGTGTTTACCTGTTGTCCTACCAAATCGCTGAACGGATAGATCTCCTGCAGCAGCCCGTTGTTCAATGCGATATTGGCCTGCAGCTCCCCGTCTACGATCAGGTCCGGCATTTTTTCCTTTACCAGCGCTCTTGCCCGCGACACCAGCGTGGCTTCGGGCGATTTGCTGCTGCCGAAATTGGAATAGCTGAGCATAGCGATCCGGGGGGTAAGGTTGAAGGCCTTCACTTCCTTTGCCGTCAGCAACACGATTTCGGCCAGCTCTTCCACGGTCGGGTTGAAGTTCACCGTCGTATCTGCAAGGAACAGCGGTCCTTTCTTGGTCATCACCAGGTACATACCCGCCACTCGGTTCACACCGGGCTCGGTGCCGATGATCTGCAATGCGGGGCGGATGGCTTCATCATACTTCTTGGTAAGCCCCGCCAGCATGCAATCCGCATCGCCCTGCTCCACCATCATGCATCCGAAGTGGTTCCGCTCTTTCATAAGCTTGTGGGCTTCTTCCTTGGTGTATCCTTTCCTTGCCCTTTTCTTAAAAAAGAGCGCCCCGTATTCTTGTCTTTTTTCGATCATTTCCTCGCTGCGCGGATCAAAAATGACCATACCCGAAATGTCGATGCTGTTTTCGGCAGCGATGGTCTCGATCTCTTTCTTATCGCCGATCAGTTGCGGAAACCCGATGCCTTCATCCAGAACGATCTGTGCTGCTTTTAGGATCTTGAGATTTTCACCTTCTGCAAATACGATCCGTTTGGGTGCCGACCGGGCTTTTGTGCCCATGGCCCGCAGTACCTGGTTGTCTACTCCCAGCCGCTTGTCCAGCTCCCGGCTGTACTGCTCCCAGTCTTCGATCCGGCGCTGTGCCACACCCGAATCCATAGCTGCGCGGGCTACAGCAGGCGCTACAGCCGTCAGCAGGCGCGGATCCAGGGGTTTGGGAATAATATAATCAGAGCCAAAAACCATCTTTTCCTGGTTATAGGCCAGGTTCACCATTTCCGGAACGGGCATTTTGGCCAGTTGAGCCAGTGCTTTCACCGCCGCCAGCTTCATTTCCGTATTGATGACGCGGGCCCTTACGTCCAGCGCGCCCCTGAAGATATAGGGAAAGCCCAGCACATTATTCACCTGGTTGGGATAATCACTGCGCCCCGTTGCCATGATCAGGTCCTTCCGGGCGCCGGTGGCGGCTTCCCAGGAGATCTCCGGGTCGGGGTTGGCCATCGCAAATACAATGGGATTGCGGGCCATGCTTTTCACCATCTCCGCAGTAACGGTATTTCCGGCACTCAGCCCGATAAAAACATCCGCCCCCTTCATCGCCTCGGCCAGCGAAAGCTCCCGGGTGGCGTTTGCAAAAGCGTACTTCATTTCATCAATATCCGCGCGGGACCTGCTCAATACCCCCAAACGGTCAAACATCAGGAAATTGGCGGGTTTTGCGCCCAGCTCCTGGTAAAGCAATACGCAAGCCATGGCCGCTGCGCCCGCACCGTTCACCACAAACTTTACCCGGTCTATTTTTTTCTTTTGGATTTCCAGTGCGTTGATGAGCGCGGCTGCACTGATGATGGCCGTTCCATGCTGATCATCGTGCATCACCGGAATATTCATCTGCCTCCGCAATTCTTTTTCGATGTAGAAACATTCCGGGGCTTTTATATCTTCCAGGTTGATGCCGCCAAATGTTGGTTCCAGCGCTTTTACGATCTCAACAAATTTTTCCGGATCCTTTTCATTGACCTCAATATCAAATACATCAATGTCGGCAAAGATCTTGAACAGGACCCCTTTGCCTTCCATTACCGGTTTTCCGGCTTCCGGTCCTATATCGCCCAATCCCAATACCGCCGTACCATTGCTGATAACCGCCACCAGGTTCCCCTTTGCGGTGTATTTATAAACATGCTCTATATTCTTTGCGATTTCCAGGCAGGGCTCGGCTACCCCCGGTGAATAGGCCAGCGCCAGATCCCGCTGTGTTTTTGCCTTTTTGGTTGGAATGACTTCTATTTTTCCCGGTCTTCCCTTTGCGTGATAGGCCAAGGCCTGCTCTTTTCGTAGATCATTCTTTGCCATATAAATTCTTTCTTGGTATAAGCCGGTTTTAGACGCCCGAAAAGTAAACCAATCTGCCAAATGTGCAAAATTATACAAAAGATATTTTGAGTAGCCCCGGTTGCAACGTTTATCCCGGGGCAAATGCATCTGAATGATACAACCGGAGGGCTGGCGTTATTAAAAAACGGCATATTCAGATGAATCCCCAAGGACCGCCTGACCGGGTTGCGCAGGGATCATCCCTCTCAGAGGCTTTTCCTTAACTCGGAAGCTGCTTTTTTAATCATTTCATCCGCCAACGGGCGGATCTTTAGTTCCCTATACCGAATGGGCCTGCCCGGCCGGGCACTCAATATGCTACCGCCATACGACTGAAAGCCCCGTCCGTTTCCGCTTTACCCGGTTATTTTGAAATACGGAGCGGGTTACGAAATAGCCAAGTGAAGCGCCGATCCATACATCGCTGGACCAATGCCGGTTGTGGTAGATCCTGGAAATGCCGGTGAGCCCGGCTATGCTATAAGCCACCCAGGGTACCCAGCGGTGCTTTTTGCCATAGGCTTCCGAAACAGCGGTGGCCAGTGTCATCACCGTTAGGGTATGCCCCGAAGGAAACGAAGTATGATACCGGTCTCCTGAAAAAGGGGTATGAAAATCCAGATGATGATCCGTATAAGCCGGCCGGTTCCGCCGGATGACCGATTTGGAAACCAGGTAAAGGGAAGTGGCAATGGCATAGGACTTGAAGGTAAGCAGGGCCGTACTTTTTAATTCAGGATCCTTAACCGCGGCGCCCACCACATACATCCCCGCCATAATATAGGGCGAATAGCGGTTGCCAAAAGGTTCAACAATATTGGCCACACTGTTCGCAACCGGATTATGGTTCCGTTGAGCGACCTGTTTGATCTCTTTATCTGCCAGCAGCAGCGCACCCGTTGTTCCCAGCACAATTCCCAGGTTCCTGACATCGCGCCCCTGCCAGCGAGCGGGCCTGGTAACCACGTACTCCGCATCGGAAAATATGCTTTTAAAAAAAGCGCCGTTCAGACGGTACCGGATCAGACTGTCTTCCGTTGCCTCCTCTTTTATGAGCGCTGGTCCGGTAAAGAGGTCCGCGCCCCCGGCACCCGCAGCAATGCCGCCTGCGGTATCCTGGCAGGAAACGTTCAATGGTGTTTGTGCCCTGCATAAATGGGGCAACACCATCAAAAGCCACAAGATATATCTTACAGGGTACAGGTGAACTTGTTTCTTACAAAAATAGGGGAATACCGTTTGTGATCTTATGGAGGACCATAAAGGCCTTCCGGTCGCCATCAAGACCCCCGGCCGGGCCTTTTATCCCAAAAGCGGCCAGCGTTTTAAATGCAGGATCTCATTTCTAAACCTTGCAATTTCCGCTTCAACATTGGTGACCAGTGGCTCCCGGTGTCCCGGGCAAATACTGCTGATCATTCTGCCGGATAAGAGTTTCATAATGGATGCCCGCGCGTTTTCTTTATCGGGCGTTACAGGACCCGCCATTAGACGCAATCTTTGGTGAATGACCGCCAGCGCATCGCCGGCGAAAAGGAATGCTGTGCTGCGATCGTAGATCGCGATATGCCCGTTTGTATGTCCGGGTGTTTTTATGACCTCCAGGTCCTGCAATATCACATCGCCATCGGATACCAGGTGATCGATCGTTACGCGCCTTGGCACCACATCACCGATCAAACCTTTGAACAAAACCAGGATCCCCCGTTCCGGTATAAAATCTGCAAGCCGTCTCAGCCTGGAGCCCGGCTTTTTCTGAAAATAGTCTGCTTCGTCTATATGACAAAACGTTTTACAGCCCGAAAGCTCTTTTAGCACCGCGGTACCTGCGGAATGATCATTATGCCAGTGCGTTAAAATGACGGCGGTAATGCGTTTTACGGGAATCCCGATCCGCTCCAGTGCGCCTTTGATGTCAGACGCATCCGATCGCATTCCGGCATCTATCAAAACAACATCCGTTCCCTTTTTTAAGATATAGGTGCAGTTATAATACGACGGTGTATATACCCAGAAAATATCCGGTTGAAGCTCTTTTACAATTACTTTCATCAGATCATTTTAAAATATGAGACCCGGTCATCCATCATTCGAATTCCAGCGAAAAAAGCCGCTCCTTCTCCATCCGGCCTTTTAATTCCATCTCCCCGATACCGGTAATTTTATAGGCAAAGGGCTGGTGGAAATCATTCATAAATTCGCCTGATAAAATAAAGGATTGCTGCAGCTCATGGCATTTTCCCCGCAGGCGCGCAGCAGTATTCAGCGTATCGCCGCTGTACACCAGGTCCTTTTTAATAATGCCTACAAAACCCGATGTGACTTCCCCACTGTGAATACCGGCCTTAAAAGTAGGTGCCACCGAATACTGGCGGGTATAATATCTTTCCCTTCGTCTTAAAATATAGAATGCCTGGCGGATAAACCGCAATGCGTAGATCTTATTCTCCAGCGATGCCTTCCAGGAAAGCACCACTTCATCCCCCACATACTGATAGATCTCTCCGCCGTTGGCCAGCACCGGGTTCGTGATATCCGCAAAAAAATCTTTCAGCAATAAAAAGTATTGTTCGTGCCCGATCTTCTCTGCAATGGTGGTAGCATTATTGATATCCAGAAAAATAAAGATGCGGCTTTCTTTCTGCGGCCGGTGATACTCACCCCGCATCATGCTCCAGAACCCCCCGGGACCGTATTTATCCGTCACCTCCAACAAAATAAGCGAAATAAGGGTCAGCAATGCCAGGTCGGCCATCAGAATCAAAAATCCCCTGGTAAAAAAAACATCTTCAAAAAAGCGGGTGGTAAACTGCGACAGGCTGCCATGGTAGCTGAATACAAAATAAGCCGCCAGCATACAAAAGGCCACCAGTACAAATAATCCGAAAGCCAGTGCCAGCTTCAGCAGAAAGGAAATCCACAACGGGTATCGCCGGAACGCCGTTTTCAGGTAAAAGATCAGGGCGGAGGAAATCACCAGGCCGATAATGGCAAACGTAAGACAGAAGATGATGAGGGAACGGTTACTGAGCAGCTGCTTTTCTATTTCCAGGATATTGAACAAAAAAAGGAATCCGAACAGGATCCAGATCACTGAAAGGATCAGCAGCATTTTCAGCCGGAAGTATAGCACGCGTTTGGATAGCATCATCGTTATGGCTGCATCTTCAGCAAGCCGGTACAAAATTAAGACGAAATGCTATGCAATGGTCGTTATGGACAGGGCAATACATATTTATTTACAAAATGAAGAATGCGGCATCATGTTTTTGCCTAATGCCCAAATAAAGCAGCTGCAATGATGGCAACGCATAAAACAACGTTTGTCAAAACATCAAATCCTGTAATCCTTCTTTGAACGGTATCATGATACCACCCGGTTTGCCGGAATGTATTGATCACAAACAAGCCTTTTTTATTGAGCAGCTTATTGAACAGCCAATACACGATGAGGAAAATCAAAAGCGTTTTCAGCGACGACGTCGAGTACCCGGCGATCAGGCTATTGACCGGAGAACCGGTATCAAAGCCCGTACGGTGCATAACGAATGCATCATTGCTATAGGTTGTCAAACTGACGATATACATTATTATGGAAATGATCATCCAGATGCCAAAAATTGCGCCGTCATTAAGGTCAATTACCGTGTCAAAAACGAGCAGACATAAGGGAACTCCGACCCCATAAAACCAGATCATTTGATTTAATGTACCCTGTGATAACAACCCGGCAACCGATGAAATAAATAAGAACAGCCCAACAATTATGGTCAGCGCAATCAGTATTTTCTGCCTTAATGGAAGAACCCTGAGGTTGGACATACGTTAAATGATATAAAACAGCATTACTGCTGTTTGACGTGGATTTGATAAACGAAAACCGGAATACGATTTAATTCCTCACGGGCTTCCCGGTTTTAATCACGCTTTGCAGCCGTTCCAGTGTTTTGCGTTCCCCGCAGAGGGACAAAAAGTTTTGCCGCTCCAGGTCCAGCAGGTATTGCTCCGATACCAGCGCGGGCTCGCTCAGATCTCCGCCACACATGACATAAGCCAGTTTTTTTGCAACCAGCGCATCATGCCCGGTGGCATAGCTGCCCTTCTGCATGGCATTGATCCCTGCCAGTAAGGAGCCCAGTACACTGCGTCCCTGCACTTTTATATCTGTCCTGGGCACAGGTGCCACATAGCCGCTGTCATACAATTCAAGCACACTGCGTTTTGCTTCTGCAACGCGACGGTCCTGGTTGGCGATCACTTCATCATGGCCCCTGCGGTAAATACCCAGTTCAAATGCCTCTGCAGCCGAAGTACTCACCTTTGCCGTAGCAATGGTTAAAAACCGGTTCTGCAGTGGAATGTTTTCCGGCTCGCCCTGCTGCACTTCATCGGCCGCGCGCAAAGCAAACTCTTTGGTGCCCCCGCCTCCGGGGATCAGTCCCACGCCCAGTTCTACCAACCCTGTATAGGTTTCGGCAGCAGCACATACCTTATCGGCGTGCAGGCTCAGCTCGCATCCGCCTCCCAGCGCAAGGCCGTGCGGCGCTACTACGACCGGTATCGATGCGTACCGGGCACGCATAGTGGTATTCTGAAAAAGACGTATGGCCATATCCAGCTCATCATACTCCTGCTCCACAGCCAGCATAAAGATCATGCCCACATTTGCCCCGGCAGAAAAATTGGCGCCTTCATTGGCGATCACCAGCCCTTTAAAATCCTTTTCAGCCTTTTCAATCGCCGTCTGAATACCACTAAGCACATCGCCTCCAATGGTTCCCATCTTGGTATTCCATTGCAGGGCCAGCACTTCGTCTCCTATATCGCAGAGCCGGCAGCTATTGTTCTTCCACACGATCTTATCGGAGTAGTTGCTTAAAATAATAAAAGCATCTGCTCCAGGCAGGACCTTGTAGTTCCTGCTGACCGGATCGTAAGCCTTACGCTTCCCGTTCTCAACCGTATAAAATGTTTGATGGCCTGCTGCCAGCATTTCTTCCACCCAGGCGGCTATGGTAATGCCGGCGCTCTTCATCGCTGCCACCGTTTTAGCCACCCCAACCACATCCCAGCTTTCGAAAGGGCCGATCTCCCATCCAAAGCCGGCCTTCATGGCATCATCTATGCGGTACAGCTCATCGCTGATCTCCGGTATCCGGTGGCTTACATAGGAGAACAAGAGGTAATGAAACTTCCGGTAAAACTCGCCCGCCTTGTCCTGGCCAGCCATCAGCACCTTTAGTTTTGCGGGCAGCTCCTCTAACAGCTTTGCCGCTTCCAGACCGGCAAATTTTGGTTTTACGCGGGGGGCGTACTCAAAGCTTTTCAGATCCAGCACCAGGATCTCTGAAGCCCCTTTCTCATTTTTTATCTTTTTAAAAAAGCCCTGCCCTGTTTTATCACCCAGCCATTTATTGGCCACCATTTTTTCCAGCCAGGCCGGGACCACAAATAACTGTTTCGCTTCATCGTCCGGACAGTTCTCAAAAACGCCGGCGGCCACTTTTGCCAGGGTGTCGATGCCTACAACATCCGCAGTGCGGAATGTGGCCGACTTTGGCCGGCCGATCACCGGGCCGGTCAGCGCCTCAATTTCATCGATACCCAGCCCCAGCTGGTCCATCAGGGAAAATATAGCCATGATGCTGAACACACCCACACGGTTAGCAATAAAGGCCGGTGTATCCTTACAAAGCACAGTTGTTTTTCCAAGAATGCGATCGCCGAATTCCATCAGGAAATCGACCATCTCCCCGCTGGTTTCCCGCGCAGGAATGATCTCCAATAACCGCAAATAACGGGGAGGGTTAAAGAAATGGGTTCCGCAAAAATGTTTTTTAAAGTCCTCGCTCCGGTCACGGGTCATCAGGTGGATCGGAATGCCCGATGTATTGGAAGTGATGAGTGTTCCGGGGCGCCGGTACTGCTCCACTTTTTCAAATAACTGCTGTTTAATATCCAGCCGCTCCACGATCACCTCTATCACCCAGTCGCACCCCCCGATGTGCTGTAGATCCTCATCAAAATTACCGGTGGTGATCCTCTTCACCACCTCTTTGGTGTATACGGGCGAGGGACTGCTTTTTACAGCAGCTGCCAGCGCATCTTTTACGATCCTGTTCTTATCCGCCCCTTCGGCAGCAATGTCCAGCAACAATACCGGAATACCGATGCCTGCAAAATGACAGGCGATGCGCGATCCCATCACACCACTTCCGAGAACTGCTACTTTTTTAATGATTCTTTTCATACACGACTATATGTTTAGCGGTTGTACGGCCTTTGCTTTTGTGATCCATATATCAACAAATTTTATCACTGAAATCATATACAAACAACAATTAGTTAGATAAACAACTATCTACTGTGAAGGTAAGGAGAAAAAAAGCAAATGCAAAAACATGAACCCCGGCCGGCGCTGCTCCGGTTGCGGCGCTCTGACGTCGGAGATCCGGGCCGTTGGCAAGCCAGCGCCCGTGGCCAACCGGTTACAGGCGCTAAGATCCGCTACCCGGTTCCGCCGTTCCGGACGTTTACCTTTTTAAAATGTGTTTTTGCCGATTTTATTTCTTGCGCCGGATCAATTAATGATACATTTGGTTCTGTTAAACCAAGTCGGCATGAATGTATTATCAACCAACGGCCTTTCTAAAAACTACGGTATGGTACAGGCATTGAACCAGGTAAGCTTTGAAGTACCCCGGGGCGCGGTGTACGGCATTCTGGGCCCCAACGGCAGCGGTAAGACCACACTGCTGGGCATCGTCATGAATGTATTAAAAGCCAGTTCCGGCAGCTATTTGTGGAACGGGCAAACGGGCCATAAAGCGCAACGAAAGCGTATCGGGACCTTGCTGGAAACGCCTAATTTTTATCCCTACCTGAGCGCGGAACGGAACCTCAGGATTGCGGCGGCCATTAAAGGTCAGGACACAGCCGATATTCCCCGGGCGCTGAAGGCCGTCCGGCTCTTTGACCGCCGGCACTCTGCCTTCAGTACCTATTCGCTGGGCATGAAACAACGTTTGGCGATCGCGTCCTCCCTGCTTGGCGATCCGGAAGTGCTGGTCTTTGACGAACCTACCAATGGTCTGGACCCCGCCGGGATCGCGGAGATCCGGCAACTGATCCAACAGCTGCATGCCGCGGGAAAAACGATTATTATGGCCAGCCATATACTGGATGAGGTGGAAAAAGTGTGCACGCATGTGACCATTATCCAGAAAGGGCATGTAAAAGCAGGCGGTACCGTTCATGAAGTATTGCATGCAAACGGACCGGCACCGGAAACGGTGATCGAAATAGCTGCATCGGATCTGCCGCTGCTGCAGGAGGTGGTTGCCGGTTTGCAAAATGTAACAGCGCTCATTGTAAAACCGGGGATGCTTCAGCTTACCGGCACAGCAGACCTTACTCCGCAACTGGTAAACCGGTACTGTTTTGAAAAAGGCATTGCGCTTACCTACCTGGTGCTTAAAAAGAAAAGCCTGGAGGCCCGGTTCCTGGAAATCACCGGCGCCGGCAGCGACCATTGACCCGACCTGATTTTATCAATAACCCGCATCTCCTCAATAACTCTTTTCCATATGCTACAACTTTTTAAAACCGAATGGCTGAAAATAAAAAACTACCGCACTTTCTGGATCCTGTTCGGTTCCTTTTTTACGTTTCTGCCATTTACCTTCCTGATGACCGCAAGCCGGTTCATGCGTCAGTTTAGCCAGTTTGAAGACAAGAGCATCGAAGCCGCGATGCTAAAGCGCCTGTTCAGCTCCCCGTTCATTTTTCCCAATGTATGGCATGGTGCTGCCTGGTTTGGAGGAATGTTCTTTATCATCATTGGGATGTTGTTCATCATGCTGATCACCAACGAAGTACAATACAAAACACACCGGCAGAACATTATTGATGGCTGGAGCCGGATGGACTATATCAAAGCCAAGATAACCCTGCTGCTCTTTTTCGTAGCAACCTCTACCCTTATGGTCTTTTTCTGCGGATTGGTTTGCGGCCTGTTGTACACACCGAACCGCTCTTCCGTTTCAATTTTTGAAAATATGCACTATGTAGGCTACTATGCGGTGATGGCAACCCTGTACCTTGTGATCGCTTTTTTGATCGCCCTGCTGATTAAGCGTACCGGCCTGGCGATCATCCTTTATTTCGGATATGTTTTTATTATTGACAACCTGCTGTGGCTGGCGCTGACCTTCCGGAAAAGCCAGGCGGGCTATTTTCTGCCTTTGGAAAGTACGGACTCACTGGTCCCCAATCCCTTTAAACCTGGTATGGTTGAAACCCGAACGGTTTCAGACGGCACCCTGCTGATAACAGCAGCGATCTACGGCGCATTGATGATGTATTGGATGGTCCGCTATTACCAGCGCACTGACCTGAGGACCTGATCACTTCAGAAGCTGCCGGATTGCCGAACCGATATCAGGATATTGAAACACAAACCCCTTAACCTGCACTTTCCGGGCACTGACGGTAGTGCTTCCCAACACTTCGGCTGCCCGTTCGCCCAATACCAACCGGAGCAGCGCGGCGGGAATGGGGATGGAGATAAAGGCATTGCCATACCGATGCTCCGCCAATGACCGTACCAGCGTGGCATTCGAAACCGGAGCGGGCGCTGCCGCATTGCAGGCACCCCGGTAGCTTTCTTCTTCCAATGCAGCCAGATACAGGCTGACCAGGTCGTGTATATGGATCCAGCTGATCACCTGCCGGCCATTACCGGGCACTGCTGCGATCCGCCATTTTAGCGGTTGCAGGATCATTGACAGAGCCCCTCCTCCGGGAGCCAGTACAACGCCCGTTCTCAGATAAGCAACCCTTATCCCCCGGCGCTCTAATGATGCGGTGCTCTGCTCCCATTGCATACAGCAATGTCCCAGGAAACCCGGTGCTGCGGGCCGGTCTTCTGTAAAGGGAGCCGGGTTTGGGATCTCAGGATCGGGGCCATACCAACCAATAGCCGAGGCACTGACCAGGGCCTTCAACCGGTTAACGCCGCTCAGCAACGTGTCAGAAAGCAGTAACCCGCTTTGTACCCGGCTGTCGACGATCACTTTTTTGTAGGTGGCAGACCACGGGCGTTCCATTACACCGGCACCGGCCAGGTGAATGATATAATCGGCCGTAAGCACAGCGTTCCGGTCAATTTCCCCGGTCTCCACGTTCCAGTAGCGATAGGACAACGCTCCCTGAACGCGGCCATGCAATTGCTTTTTGCGGGTAAAGATCACTACCTGGTAGCCGCTTTCCAGCAATCTGCTCACAACTGCTTTCCCGATCATCCCGGTTCCCCCGGTCACAATTGCTATCATTGTCTGTTCTTAAATGTAAAGGGGTTATAGCAAAAGCCTATACTGCCTTGCTGTCCCGATAGCAACCGGGACTGTTTCAGCATCAAATAATGAACCGGTATCAAAATTATCTTTATAAACTTATTCTCCGGTCAGTGAGGACGCTGACCGTGGCGCGGGGCCATGGTTTATGTCTTCACAAATCATTTAAGATGATACACACTTCAATAAAATGAATACTGGCCCATTATAAAGGCACGATTGGTTATCAATAGATTCTGAAACACCTGTCCGATCGAAAGTTCAGAACGACAATATACAATAAACCGGCATTTGATAAAGCCGCTTTGATGCACTCATGTTTACTTATTTTTTCCGGGCACCTCCTAATGGTTTCTTCGGCAAGGGCGTATTCACACCTTTTCCCGGAATGGGGTCGTGCGGGTCGTGAAGCGGGTCGTGTGGTTTTTCCTTAAATACATCCGGAACGGGATCATGACGCAGTTCTTCTGCACGATCCGCCACCGGTGCTCCGTCTCCGGAAGGGTTCTGATCAACACCGCTATCGATGTTTGCCACTTCGCTCAATTCTGAGGGTTCCATAACAGGCGCTGCAATGATCGGTTCATTCAAACCGGGCATTTTTACATCCGTAATGTCCTTCCCGCTATTTTCCACTACTGCCGGTACGGAAACCGCCGGCTGTTTGGGCTGCTTTTTCGCCAGGGTCTTTTTAGCCGACTTAACTGTCGTTGTTTTTGTTGGTTTTTTTATAGTTTGTTTCACAGGAGCGGCCGTCTTTGCTGCCACTGATTTTTTTACAGCCGTTTTCTTTACCGTAACCGCCCTTTTGGTAGCCGCTTTCTTCACCGCCGGTTTTTTGGCAATTACTTTTTTAGCAGCTGTTTTTTGTGTGGCAATTTTCGAAATGGCATTTTTTTTAGGTGCCGCCGTTTTGCCGGGGGCTTTAGAACCGGCAGCTGCTTTTTTTACGGTGGGCAATGGCACGGATCCCACTACTTTTCTTGCGGCCTTTTTTTCCTTTTTCAGGATCTTTTTTTGTGCTTTGCTCTGCTGCTTCAGTTCGCGGGCAGCCTCTTTTTTTGCTTTTTTATCCGCTTTCTTTGGAGATGCATTGCCCTTCTTTTTAGAGTCTGCCTTTTTTGCGGCTGCTTTTTTTCCTTTTGCCATCCTGTTTGTTTTTAAAATGAACAATGAAGAACTGTTAGAAAAAATATTAAAAAAATACCTCAACAATTATACCATTAAAAAATCCCCATTTTTTCAAATGGGGATCTAAACTGAATATATTCGGATAACCTATCAACCGTCTGTAACCTGGAAGGTGATCGGCTGCTTCCGGTAGGCTTTTACTTCCCGTCCGTTCTGGATAGCAGGCTTCCACTTACCGGATCTTTTGATTACACGTATTGCCTCTGAACCCATTCCAAACCCGGGGTCTTTGATCACTTTCACGTCGCTCACATTTCCCTGTACGTCTACCACAAACTGAACAACTACCTGGTAGTTACCGGGTGATGCGCCGTTCTCAACCGGTACTTCACCTCTGAGGTTGGTGGTCAGGTACCGCGCCCAGTCGCCCGGGTATTTGGCATCCTGTTCTACTTTGGTAAAGATCTCCGGCTCTTTTTCTACGGGCTTTGTTTCCACAATCCCTTTACCACCATCAACACCAGCCGGCGGCACAACGATTCCAACGTCTTTAACACCCTCCTGGTTAATGGTACCGATCTTGGTTTCCTTTAACTCTTCCTGTACGGGAGGTGGTTCTTTTACTTCCTCATCTTTTACGATCTTGGGAGGTGTAAACGCTTTGGTTTCAATTTTGGGAGGTGGTTCCTGTTTGGGAGGAGGCGGCGGCGGTGGCGGTGGTGGCTCGTCCTTTTTCTCCTCCGGTTTAATTTCCTGAATGGTAACTTCCTCCATTTTTACTTTCTCCTGAACCGTGGATTTCATCTGGCTTTTCAGAACCACCAGGCCAGCAATAACCACAGCGGCTATTACCGTGATACCCAGTGCTTTCCAGACCCGTTTGTTATAAGTGCGGCGAAGCTCATAGGCTCCGTACTCTTTGTTCCGCCCTTCAAACACGATATCCAGGAGATCAGAGGATAAAATTTTATTGGCTTCCATTATCTAATTACGTTTTTTAATGTGATGCATTTTTCTAAAAATTCCATACAGAACTTTTATTTGGCCGGGGTTTCTGCCGGGGCAGCAGCAGCGCCACCAGACAAACGAACCGCGTCCAACTCCGAATCAAAAGGCTTTACCAATGCATAGCGTGAAACTTTATTGATGGTCATTTCATCCAGCATGTCCACTACGTTTTTATAGGTAGCATCTTCCGTGGGTTTGATCACCACAAAAAAGTCTTTCTGCTTACAATCATCAATGGATTTTCCTTTTGCCCGGGCTTCATTTTCACAAGCCGGGTCGGTCACATAGCGGGAAACCACCTCTCTTTTTTTACGGATGATCTCTGCCCGGATGTCCTTATATGTTGCGCTCTTAAAATTTGATCCGGTAGGATCCAGATCACCTTCATAATAGAACACCTTGTCGTCCTTAGCCAGGATCACCGACAAAGAACCGGATTCTTTGATCTTCGTTTCTTCATCCTTCTTATCGGTATCTTTCGGCATGTTCAGATCCATTGTGGTTGGATTGCTCATTGTTGCCGTAAAAATAAAGAAGGTGATCAGCAGGAATCCCAGGTCCACCATTGGCGTCATATCCACCCGGGTGTTCAGTTTCTTGGCCTTCTTGACCCCGGGGCCTTTCTTATGCCCGTCATCGCCGCCAGTATCTAAACTTGCCATATTTTTTTCTTTTTACTGGTTATAGTAAGTGATTGAATTTTATTTTGCCTGCAGCCGCTCCTTGTACAGATCGGTTCCTGCGGGTGCGTCCTGAGGCATGGTTACCAGGTTGTACTTCTGCTCATCATTACGTTTCATGGCATCGATAACAGCACCGAAGGTTGGATATTTTGAGGTGTTATCCCCTTTAACCAGGTACTTCAGCTGCTCGCCGGCGAAAACATATTTAGCAGCGCCGATCCAGTTTACCAGCTCACTGGTAGCTGAATCTTTTACCGGAATACCATCCTGTGCCACTTTTGCCCGCTCGGCCGGGGAGAGCGCCATGAATCCTTTTATTTTATTAAAAGGCATCCCGATCATTTCTCCATCCTGGTACTGGCTCAGGTCAGCATCCGTAAGCGTGATCCCGGACCTTTTGGCTGCCTCCTTGATGATCTCCTTGCCTTTTTGGACATCAGACTTGGACATCACAGAAAAATAGACCTTGTTATCCTTATCAATACTCATCATAACCGCATTGTTATCAGGCATTATCTGAGACGAAACAGAATTCGGCGTATCGATGGGTACCGGCTCAGACGGTTTGAATTTTGTAGCCATGATAAAGAAGGAGAGGATCAGGAACGCCACATCCACAAAGGGCGTCATATCCGTATCCGTCGGCTTCTTTTGTATTTTTGCTTTTGCCATTATTGACTTGATTTTGATATAAGACGAAAAATCTGTTTTATTCCATAAAAATCTTGCTTCTTATACTATTTATATAAAGAAGCAAAGGATTGGGTCAGGGTAAAACCAGATTCGTCAATACCATATGTAATGCTGTCAATACGAGTTGTAAGCATGTTATAAATGATCAGGGCCAGGGCTGAAGTACCGATACCTAATGCGGTATTATACAAGGCCTCAGAGATACCTACCGCCAGTTCAGCAGCATTACCGCCACCGCTGTCACCTAAAGCCGAGAATGATTTGATCATACCCATTACCGTACCCAATAACGCGATCAACGTACCGGTGGATACAATGGTGGATAAGAATACCAGGTTCTTTTGCAACATGGGCAATTCCAAAGCAGTTGCTTCTTCAACTTCTTTCTGAATAGCCGCAATTTTTTGCTCGGTTTCCAAACCGGTTTCGCCGATCATTTCTTTGTAACGACGCAGACCTGCTTTCATAACATTACCAACAGAACCTTTTTGCTTGTCGCACTCAGCCAATGCAGCATCTACATTTTTATTAGCCAGGTGGTACTGTACTTTACGGATAAAATTGCTGATGTTTCCTTTACCCAGTGCTTTGGCAATGGTCAGGAACCTTTCAATTGCAAACACAACTACCATTAACAGCATACCGATCAGCAACGGTACGATGATCCCTCCTTCATAAATCCGGTGGAAGGCACCGTGGGGACCTTTGTGCTCCGGCCAGAAGCCTCCTGCTTTGTCAGGCTGGTCAAACCCAGAATCCGCGCCAATCACAAAGCGCCATATACAATACCCAGCAACAATACACAAAATGGGCGCCACCCACGAAATCAAATTACTGCTTTTTTTAGGTTGAACAGAAGTAGTAGCCGTTACGGGCTTCGCTTGATTTGTCTCAGCCATGATCTTAGTTTTTTTAGTTTTTTAAATATTGAACAAGTTTATTTGAGTCTACAATTCTAACAAAAAAAATCAAACAACAAAATTTTTCGTCATTATTTTTTTTTAACCGATTGAAGTTAATCTTTTTTTATAATTAATCAAAAAAAACAAAAAAATGTTACGATAATTTTATTTAAAATCGTTTTTGATTTTATTGTATTCAATAAAACAGCTCCAGCATTGCGTTTTTTATTCATAGCGCAATGCTTCTATAGGATTCAATCTTCCCGCTTTTACCGCCGGGTAAATGCCTGCTCCGAGACCAACAATTGTGCAAATGACAATTCCATATACCACCCAATCCCAGGGAACCACAAACCCGGTATGCAGCACCAGCGAGAACAGGTTTCCGACGATGACTCCCAGGAGGATCCCCAACAGGGCACCGAGGATGCTGATAATGATCGCTTCCAGTAAAAACTGGATCTTGACCGACCGTCGCTTTCCTCCCAATGCCTTTACCAGCCCCACTTCCTTGGTGCGTTCCGATACAGAAACCAGCATAATATTCATCAGCCCGATGGCGGCCCCCAGCAGCGTGATGACGCCAATAACGATAGCGGCCCACCGGATATAGCGCAGCACATTCATTGCCGTTTGCACGGCGCTGTCGCTCCGGTCCAACGCAAAATTGCTGGCTTCGGTAATGCCGTTTCTTCTGACCGATCGGAAAAAACTTTCAGCTTCGCCCATTGCTGCGTCCAGTTGCTTCAGATCGGCCACTTTTACCGCAATCACGTAAGAAACATTGGGGCTGCCAAAATTCCGGGCCCAGTTCTGGTACCCGGTTATGACCATATTATCCCGGCTGAAACCGAATGTGGCGCCTTTCCCCTCCAGGATCCCCAATACCCGGTAAGGCAGGTTGTTGATACGTATGGTCGTATTTATCCCGCCGTCCATCGCCTCGCCAAAAAAGCTCCGGGCAACATCCAGTCCCAGGATGCACAGGTTCTGACCGCCCCGGATCTCTCCGGCTGTAAAGTTCCGGCCGTATAAAATCTTGTAGGAATTCAGGCTCAGGTAATTTTCGTCACCCCCGAGGAGCACCACATTGGGGCTGGTTTTCTTATCACTAAAAGACAGGATATTGCTTCTTCCGCCAAATACGGAAATGCCCGACACGACCCCGGGAAAATGATAATGATTGATAAAATACTCGGCCTGCTCCCGGGTAATGACCTTGTTCAGATTGGACTGTTTTTCTTTTTTCCCCTTCTTGGAAACGGCCAGATCGCCTCCCCGGCCGCCCATATTCATATTGCGCTCCTTGAATCGTATGGTAAAGCCATTGGCGCCCATCGAAGAAAAGCTTTCGGAGAATTTTTGGTTCATTGCCTTGATGGCTGTAATGATCCCTACCAGCGCCATAATGCCAAAAGCAATGATGGTAACCGTAAGCCCGGTGCGCAACTTATTGCTTTTTACGGTGCGGAATGCAAGCAGTAAAGTGTCTTTAAATTTCACCTTGCTAAGTTACAGGTTATCGGTTTAAGGTTTGAAGTTTAATGATACGGATGCTCATTTGCACATTTTCAAATCCTCAAATCTGATAGTTCTAAGCTTGTTCCGGGTGACGGAAAGACCAGGGGGCATTTAACGCTGAGGATCGAAAATCCCAAATCCGGTCCCGGTTTGAGGCCGAATGCTCATTCCCACATTTCCACATTCACAAATTTTCAAATACTGAACCGGATGATTAAAAATACATCCAGCCGAATATTATGTTGGGAAAAAGTCCGGTAAACACGATGAGCACACAGATGCCCACCAGCACACACTTTTCAAATGCGCTGATCCCGGAAAAGTGATTGGGCCCTTCTTTAAAGTACATCGCCTGTATCACCCGGAAGTAATAATAAGCGCTTACCGCAGCCATCAGCACGCCAAAGATCACCAGCCACATATAGCCACCGGCCTGTATAACTGCCTTTAGCATATAGAACTTGGCCAGGAATCCTGCAGAAAGCGGTATGCCGGCCAAAGACAACATGAAAATGGCAACGCATAGCGCCACTAAAGGCTGATGCCCTGCCAGACCATTGAACCCGTCAAAGGAGTAATCCGTCATTTTGCTGATGATCCCAAATACCCCGATCGTTGCCAGGCAGTAGGCTATTGCGTAAAGCAGCAGGCCCTCATGCGCCGTTTCATTCATGGCCACCAGGGCAAACAGCATAAAACCGGCCTGGGAAATACTGGAATAGGCCAGCATCCGTTTTACGCTTTGCTGAAAGACCGCAGTGATGTTCCCTACCAGCAGCGTAAGCGCCGCCAGCACGGCCATCCATATTTTCCATTGGAGCGCGATCGCATCAAAAGCAGTGTAGAACAGGTGGAGGAACCCGACAAAAATGCCCACTTTTACAATCGTGGCCATAAAAGAGGTAAATACATTCGGAGCACCGTCATATACATCCGGCGTCCAGAAGTGAAAGGGAGCGATGGATACCTTAAAGCACATGGAGAACAACAGCATCAGCATCCCCGCCGTCAGCAGGTTTGATTTCAACAGCCCGGCAATATTCATCTTTGTAATATCAAAAGTGCCGGTGGCCCCGTAGATCAACGCAATACCCATCAGCATTACGCCGGTTGAAAAAGCCCCCATCAAAAAATATTTCAGCGCCGCCTCATTGCTTTTTAAATCCTTTTTTGCAGAGCCGGTCAGGATGTATAGTGGAATGGAGATGATCTCAATTCCGATAAAAAGTATCAGCAGGTTGGTAAATGCGGTTACCAGGAAGATGCCGGTCAGGATGAAGAAGATCAGGGCAAAATATTCGGCATAGTGATTCCCCACCTTTTGCATGTCTTTTGAGGAAATAAGGAAAAAGATCAGCGTGCAGGCAATGACGATCGTATTAAAAAACAGCGCATAGCCGGTAAATGAAAGGAAGCCGGTTGTATTCACATGAAAAAAATGGATCCCTTTTGTGTCGAGGACATTCGCAACCAGCAATACGGCCATGCCCAAAATAGCCAGTATCCGCACCGGGGCCTTTGTCCTGAACAAAAAGCTGGCGAACATCATCACCACACCTAACAAACCTGATAATAGTACTGCGTTCATATTATTTCTCTTAATGCTTCTGCTTCATCAACATCGGAAGCACGTCTGAATTTTTTAAAATGGATTGACTGATATGATCTAATGCGTTTAAGAATGGCTGGGGATAGATACCCAGGATCAGAATGGCGCCAACAATGATTGCAAGGATCGCCCGCTCATGAAAAACGATATCGCTCCCCTTTTCCGTGAGTGCGTTTGTTTCCCCAAAAAACACTTTGCGCCCCAGACGCAGGGTATATACCGCGCCCAGGATGATCCCAAGACCCGCTGTGGCCATGATCAGGACACCATGCTCTGAAACCCGGGAAGCCAGGATGCCTCTGAACATCAGGAACTCGCCGATGAAGGCATTGGTTAAAGGCAGGGCTATATTGGCAAAAGCAATGATCACAAAGAAGAAGGTAAGCACCGGTGCTTTTTGGGCAATGCCGCCCAAAGCGGAAATCTTAACGGTGCCGAATTTCCGCTCGATGATCTCCACCACGATCCACATCCCCAGAATATTGATCCCATGGGAGAACATCTGTATCATGGTTCCCTGCAGAGCACTTTTGTCTTCGGCAAAAACAGCCGCACACATCAGCCCGATATGGGCGATGGAAGAATAGGCAACCAGCCGCTTCATATCATCCTGCCGCATTGCGATCAGGGATGCATAAACAATGCCCGTTACCGCCAGCAGGGATATGGTATCCCCGTTCAGGTAGGAAGCAAAAGGGAACACCGGCAACAGCCAGCGCAGTACCCCCAGCAAGCCCATTTTTACCATCAGCGCACTGAGCACCATTGTTGCCGCAGTTGGCGATTGCTGGTACGTATCCGGCTGCCAGGTGTGAAACGGGAATACCGGCATTTTTACCGCAAAAGCCACAAAGAATAACCAGAACAGCCAGGATTGTTCCTTCAGGGAAAGACCAGCCTGGTAAAAGGCGGTAATATCAAAGGAATGGCCCGGAGTACGGGAATAAACATACAGTATGCCCACCAGCATTAACAATGAGCCGATGAAAGTATAGATAAAGAATTTAAAAGTTACCGCAATGCGCTTTTCGCCGCCCCATTGCGAACAGATAAAATAAATCGGTATGAGCGCCAGTTCCCAGAAGAAGTAAAAAAGCAGGGCATCCATTGCCAGGAATACGCCCATGAGGCCGGCCTGTGTTAAGAGCATCAACCCAAAGAAGTTATGCACCTTTTTGTAGGCAGTGGTCCAGGTCGAAAGAAAGATCACGGGGTAAGACAGCGCTGTGAGCAGGCATAGCATGATCCCCATGCCATCCCCTTTCAACGAAAAGCTACTGTTCAGCGATCCCATCCAGCCGGCCCTGAACGTCCAGCATCCGGGTGCCGTATAAACCGCCACACCAAGAATGGAAATGATAAACGTGATGATGGCTGCCAATAACGACCAGGTTCTCACCTGTTCCTCTTTTTTCATTAAAAAAGCAGCCAACCCGCTCACTAAAGGCACCAGTATCAACAACAATGCGATCATATTTCAAATTTCAAATTCCAAATTCCAATCCCGATAGCGATCGGGGTAAAGTTCCAAGTTTCGGTTTCCGGGTCATTTTCTCAAAAAGAACTGCACAATAAAGATCAGCACCATTCCCAGCACCATCATTAATATATAAGAGCCGGTTTGCCCGCTTTGCAACCAGCGCAGCTGACGGCCGCCATAACGCACCAGCCGGCCCACTCCGTTCACCAGTCCGTCTACCACTTTTTTATCTACTACATTGCTCAAAAATGAGCCCAGCATATTGAGCGGCTTTACAATAACACCCTGGTACAGCTCGTCTATATACCATTTATTTTCCAATATTTTTCCGAAACCGGTTGCGGCCTGCAGGTCGGGTTTTTTAGAGAACCGGGCCCAGGCAATGATTACGGTAAGGATCACCAATACGGAGGACAGCCCTGCAAGCCCCCACTCTGTGCTATGCTCCACTTCGTGCTTCGGCAGAACGGCGTATGCTTCTTTAAAAACGGGCTGCAGGAAGCCGGACAATGCATGTGCCCCATGCGCGATAAACTCCGGCACTCCGACAAATCCGCCGATTACGGAAAGAACAGCCAGGATGACCAGCGGTATGGTGATGGCTGCAGGGCTTTCATGTAAATGATGTTTCTGCTCGTCCGTGCCACGGAATGTTCCTTTAAACGTAGTAACATATAGCCGGAACATATAAAACGCGGTCAATAGTGCCCCAAACAAGCCCAGCGCATACAATACCGGCGACTTCGCAAATGCGCCTGCGAGAATTTCGTCCTTGGAGAAAAAGCCGGAAAAACCCGGAATGCCGGCAATGGCCAGGCAGCCCAGCAGGAAGGTAATATTGGTTATCTTCATGTACCGGGACAAACCGCCCATTTTGCGCATATCCTGCTCGCCCCCCATTGCATGAATAACGCTGCCGCTGCCCAGGAACAACAATGCCTTGAAGAAGGCATGGGTCATTACATGAAAAACAGCCGCCACATAAGCACCACTTCCCAATGCCAGGAACATATATCCCAGCTGGCTTACTGTCGAATACGCCAGCACTTTTTTAATGTCGTTCTGTTTGAGGGCAATGGTAGCGGCCAGCAGGGCCGTAGCAATGCCAATGATAGCGATCACATTTAATGTGGCCGGGGCCATGGCAAACATCAGGTTGGCCCGGGCGATCATATAGACCCCCGCGGTAACCATGGTAGCGGCGTGGATGAGCGCCGACACTGGCGTAGGACCCGCCATCGCATCGGGCAGCCAGGTGTACAACGGGATCTGGGCACTTTTACCGGTGGCGCCTACAAACAGCAGTAATGTAATGGTGGTCATTTCCTTACCCGATAATTTTGCCAGGGAGGCACTGGTAAAGATCTCACTAAAAGTGGTTGTGCCCAGCTTATGGATCAGCATGAACAAGGCGATCAAAAAGGCCAGGTCGCCCACACGGTTCATGATGAACGCCTTGTTGGCGGCCTTGCTGTATTCTTTTTTCTTAAACCAGAAACCGATCAGCAGGTACGAGCATAGGCCAACGCCTTCCCACCCAATGAACATGATCACAAAATTGGCCCCCATCACCAGCAACAGCATGGAGAACACAAACAGGTTCAGATAGGCAAAATACCTCCCGAAATGCACTGGTTTTTCTTCATGCATATAAGAAACAGAATAAACATGGATCAAAAAGCCGATACCGGTAATGATCAGCAGCCAGATGGCCGACAACTGATCGATCTGGAAGGCAAAGGGGATCTTCAGATTGCCCACATTGATGAACGGGAAATATTCCGCGGTATGTACATTTCCTCCACGGACCTGGAAAAACACCCAGAGGCTTAATACAAAAGAGGCAAGAATGACACCGCTTCCGATAAAACCGATGGCTCCTTTTGATAAATTTTTTCTTCCCAATCCGTTTATGATACAGCCCAGCAACGGCAACAGCGGGATCCAATAAACGATATCTAACACATTATTCATAATAAAAAGAATGCCGGCGCAATTAATGTTTCAGCCTGTTTAAGAAATTAATATTTATCGAATGCACATTCCGGTACATCATCACAATGATCGCCAGACCAACGCTTACTTCCGCTGCCGCTACTACCATGATGAAAAATACAAACAACTGTCCGTCGGTACCTGCTGTGGCTGCCGCCCCTTTTGCCAGGTGATGCATTTTTGAGAAAGCTACCAGCAACAGGTTAACCGAGTTCAGCATCAGCTCGATGCACATGAAAACAATAATGGCGTTCCTGCGTGTCAATACCCCTACCACACCTATGGCAAACAAACAAAGAGCAAGGGTTATGTAATAATTTATTGGCATTTTTTGAATTTGAGATTTGAGATTTGAGATCTTATTCTTTCTTACCGATTACCACGGCCCCGATCATGGCGCTCAGGAACAGCACGCTGCTGATTTCAAACGGAACAACAAAGGTGGTGAACAACTCCCTTCCGAGGCTTTTCACCAGCCCGATATCACCGGTTCCCATTTCCACCAGGTTCTTTTTTATTTCCGTATTTTTTAAAGCTGCGATCAGTACGAGGAATAAGCAGCTTCCGGCAATGGCCCCCACAATCTGCAGCCATTTGTTCTTCAGGGTTTCCGTTGCCCTGCTCAGGTTCATGAGCATGATCACAAAAAGGAACAATACCATAATGGCCCCGGCATAAACGATGATATTTACAATGGCCAGGAATTGCGCATTCATTAAAATATAATGGCCGGAGATGGCAAAGAAAGTAACAATCAATCCCAGCACACTGTACACAGGATTTTTACTGGTCACAATCATCAGCGCGCTGCCTATAGCAATTACCGTTAGTAACCAGAATAATAGTTGCGTAATATTCATTTCATTTTCTTATTAACCCTTAAACACCTTCTTTTTCCCTGTTGATGGTTCCCAACGCTTTTTGATAGCCTTCCGGATCTGTAACCGGATCGGGGATCAGCAGGTCTTCTTTTTTATAAATAAATCCCTTACGCTGGTAGTTGGCAGGTGTAAATGTCTGCGACAGGTAAATGGCATCTTTGGGGCAAGCCTCCTCACAATATCCGCAGAAGATACAGCGCAGCATATTGATCTCATATTTTGCGGCATATTTTTCCTCACGATACAGTTTTTCTTCGCCTTCCTGGCGTTCCGCAGCCTCCATGGTAATGGCTTCTGCCGGACAGGCTACGGCACAAAGACCACAGGCCGTACATCTTTCACGCCCTTCCTCATCCCGGTTAAGGATGTGCAGACCTCTGAAGACCTTGCTAAACGGCCTTGTTTCTTCAGGATATTTAATGGTGGCCTTCTTTTTAAAGAAATGTCTCAATGTAATGGCCATCCCTTTAAAAATATTTACCAGGTATAAACGCTCTACCCAGTTCATCGGCCTCCGATCAACGGGTTTACTCCTGTTTGTTAATGGTTCACTCATATTTCTTTATACAGCGCTTTACTTTTTAATTTTTTGTTTATCAACGCCTGTGCAAGGCTCCACATTCTTGTGTCACTCACTTGTACACCGGTACTGTTTTCATCTTTTTCAATTCTCACATTTCCACATTCCCATTCTACTTCTTCAGCCAAAGGATCACCACCGCGGTGATCACCATATTCAGCAATGCCAGCGGGATCAGCCGTTTCCATCCAAGATGCATCAGCTGGTCAAAACGGAACCGGGGAATGGTCCAGCGGATCCACATAAATACAAATACAAAGAACAGGGCCTTCACCATCAGCGTAAGGAATGTAAGCAAGGCTACCCAGTTCTCTCCAATATGCTGCGCCAGGCTGGCTTCGTTAACAAACGGAATATCGTAACCTCCAAAATACAGGGTAGCCATGATAACACCGCTTATGAACATATTAATGTATTCTGCAAACAAGTAAAAACCCAGCTTCATACTGGAGTATTCCTGGTGGTATCCGAAGTTCAGTTCATTTTCCGCCTCGGGTAAATCAAACGGTGTGCGGTTCGTTTCCGCCAGCGCACAGATAAAAAAGATGATGAAGCCGATAGGCTGGTAAGCGATGTTCCATACGGCGTTGTACTGCTCCCCTACGATTACGCTCATCTGCAATGAACCGGTGAGCATCAGTACCGCAATCAGCGACAACCCCATGGCCAGCTCATACGATACCATCTGCGACGCACCACGGATAGCTGCCAGCAGTGAAAATTTATTGTTGGAGGCCCAACCGCCCAGCATGATGCCGTACACGCCGAGGCTTACCACGCCAAAAACATAAAGGATCCCGATGTTCACATCCGCAACCTGCAGGGGCACCGTGCGGTTGCCGATATTCATAGAAGCTCCCCAGGGAATCACGGCGCTGGTCAGCAATGCGGTTACCATTGCCAGCAGCGGGCCCAGTATGAACAGGAATTTTGAAGATGCCAGCGGAATGATCTCTTCTTTAAAAAAGAGCTTCCCTCCATCGGCCAATGGCTGCAGCAAGCCAAAAGGACCTGCCCTGTTTGGCCCGATCCGGTCCTGGATGAATGCCGCTACCTTTCTTTCGCCATATGTAGCATACATGGCCACCACCATTGACAAGGTAACAATGGCGGCGATCAGCACCAGTTTTTCAATAATAAAAATCCAATCAATAGCCAGTAAGTACATGTTATAAAATAATATAGCTTGTTAATCTTTCTTTTCCTCTGTTAATTTTTTCCGGTCAAACACTTCTCCTGTTGCCGGCCCGGGGATCTTGCTCAGGTCGATGGCCGGATCGTTCACATCGCTGATGCTGTGAATATTCATCAGCAGCTTGGGTGCCCGCCCGCCCATCACTTCGGGGATCGTTTCCCTGGGAAGGTCCAGCACTTCATAGTGGTTGGCCCCGATAACGGAGTGCCGGGCTACCTTCATGGGCCCCTCAATCACCCAGTCTTTGATATCTTTCTTTTCAAAACGGCATTCATTACAGATCCACCCCGTTTTGCCATCTTCTGCCGGCAGTATTTCGCCCCAGGGATCCTTGCGTGCTGTTACCCGCAATACTTCGTTGCCCCGCTCCCACAGTGTTACTTTTCCACAGCAATTCGGACAATCGCGGTGCGCATCCACCGGTTTGGTGAACCATACCCGGTTCTTAAAACGGAAGGTTCTATCGGTCAGGGCTCCCACCGGGCATACATCGATCACATTACCGATAAACTCATTATCCAGCGATTTTTCGATATATGTAGCAATCTCTGCATGATCGCCCCTGTCCAGTATTCCATGCTGCCGTTTATTGGTCAGCTGATCAGCGGTAAATACACAACGGTAGCAAAGGATACAACGCGTCATATGCAGCTGGATGTATTTACCCAGGTTGTGTTTTTTGAAGGTACGGCGTTTGAATTCGTAGCGCGTACCTTCCTTACCATGTTCATAGCTCAGATCCTGCAGATGGCACTCTCCCGCCTGGTCACAGATCGGGCAATCCAGCGGGTGGTTAATCAACAGGAATTCTACCACGCTGTTTCGTGCATTGATCACCCGTTCGCTGGTGATGTTTTTTACTTCCATGCCATCCATTACCGTAGTGCGGCAGCTGGCTACCAGCTTAGGCATGGGCCGCGGGTCTTTTTCCGATCCTTTGCTAACCTCTACCAGGCAGGTACGGCATTTACCACCACTGCCTTTCAGCGGTGTATAAAAACACATAGCCGGGGGCGCCACATCACCGCCTACCATCCTTGCAGCCTGCAGAATGGTAGTACCGGGCGGCACTTCCAGGGTAACATTGTCGATGGTTACCTTAAAATTTGCAGGTGGTTCTTGTTTTATTTCGTCTGCCATATTTATTTCTCGCAAAGACGCCAGGACCTCGCCAAGACGCCAATATTTTATAAATTATTTACAATACGATGCATACCATTTTTAATCAGCGGTACATTAAAGTTGATTAGCAGCCCCAGCTTCAAATCTGTTAACTTTAGATATGTTAGCACCTGCTTATAATGTACATCTGCCAATGCCTCGATCGATTTAAATTCCAGAATTACTTTATTCCCAATTACTACATCAGGGATAAAACCAATTCCCATATCTATTCCCTTGTGTATCAATCGCACTCCCTGCTGCCTTTTAAACCCTATCCCCGTTTTTTGCCACTCATAGCAAAAGATCTCCTCGTAAACGCTTTCAAATAATCCCGGTCCATATTGACTGTGAATTTTGAAACAGCAATCAACCGCAATCTTCGCTAATTCATTTTCCGTCATACCTTTTATTCTTTGCGTTGACTTTGCGGCTTTGCGAGAAACGACCTTACACCGCCACAGGCTCCGATACCGGCAACGGATCGGCATAATGCGCCAATCCGAAATTACGGGTTTGCGCCTCTGCCGCATTGGTGATATGCCATTCAAATTCATCGCGGAAATGCCGGATCGCCGCGGCAACCGGCCACGCGGCGGCATCACCCAAAGGACAGATCGTATTTCCTTCGATCTTGCTCTGAATATCCCACAACAGGTCTATATCGCTCATCTTGCCCTGCCCCTGGTCCAGGCGCAGCAGCAGCTTTTCCATCCATCCGGTACCTTCCCGGCAGGGTGAACACTGTCCACAGCTTTCATGACGGTAAAAGCGCGCCAGCGTATAGGTATGCTTCACCACGCACTGATCTTCATCCAGCACAATAAATCCACCGCTACCCATCATGGTACCGGTTGCAAAACCGCCATCAGCGAGGCTCTCATAGTTCATCATCCGCGGTTCACCCTTCGCCGTTTTCAGCAGCAGGTTGGCCGGTAAAATGGGAACAGAAGATCCGCCCGGAATACAGGCTTTCAACCGTTTGCCGTTTTTGATACCGCCACACCACTCATCACTGTAAATAAACTCCTCAACGGAGATGGTCATGTCGATTTCATAAACCCCGGGCTTGTTGATATTGCCGCAGGCCGAGATCAGCTTTGTTCCGGTAGACCGTCCCACGCCTATTTTTGCATACTCCTCACCACCGATGTTGATGATGGGCGCCACAGCGGCCAGGGTTTCTACGTTGTTTACCACGGTCGGGCGGTCCCAGGCACCTTTTACCGCAGGGAAGGGCGGCTTGATGCGCGGGTTGCCCCGTTTGCCCTCCAGCGATTCGATCAAAGCGGTTTCTTCTCCGCAGATATAAGCTCCCGCACCCCGCTGTACATAGATCTCACAATCGAACCCGGAGTTTAATATATTCTTTCCCAGAAAACCGTTTGCTTTTGCTTCCTCAATCGCCTGCTCCAGAATATCCGGTATCCAGGCGTATTCGCCCCGGATGTAGATATAGGTAACGTTTGACCCCAGTGCATAGCTGGAAACGATCAGCCCCTCGATGAGCAGATGCGGAATGAACTCCATGAGGTAGCGATCCTTAAACGTACCCGGTTCACTTTCATCCGCATTGCATACCAGGTGACGGGGAACGCCTTCGGGTTTGGCAATAAAGCTCCATTTCATACCTGCAGGAAACCCCGCTCCGCCCCGGCCTCTGAGGCCGCTTTTCTTTACTTCCTCCACTACCTCATCCGGCGACATTTTCAAAGCCTTCTCCACGCTACGGTAGCCTCCGTTCTTACGGTAAACATCGTAATAGCGGATGCCTTCAATATGTGCGTTCTCTAAAAGTAATTTTTTACTGCTCATTGTTTTTATCCTTTTCCAAAAATCAGCTGCGGAACAACTAACTTTTGGGCTTATCGTAGTTGAACATCCAGCTGATACCGAACCGATCCGTTACCATTCCGAATTTTGCCCCCCAAAACGTATCCTGGAGCGGCATAGTTATGGTTCCTCCTGCCGCTATGGCCTCAAATGCCCCGGTAATGGATGCTTCATCGGTAAAATTCAGTGCCAGGCTTATATTGGATCCGGCGGTTACAGGCTCGGCTCCCGGTGCGCAATCGCTCACCATGAAATTCAGCTCGCCTGCGTTGAACAGGGCGTGCATGATCTTATCCTTATGTGAATCCGGGCTTGGAAATTCGGCCTGTGTGTCACCGAAGGTTTGCTGGTGCACAATTTGTCCGCCCAGGGCCTTTGCATAAAAATCCAGCGCCTCCGCAGCATCACCGTTAAAATTCAGGTAAGGAGTAATTGCCTGCATAGCTATTTCTTTTTAATTGTTAACGGATGCGTCATTCCTGCATGCTGCAATAATGGCATCTACTTTCTCTTTTGTAAGATGCTCTTTGTAAAATTTACCCATCTGCATCATCGGTGCATACCCGCAGGCCCCGAGACACTCGGCGGTTTTCAGCGTAAACAAACCATCTTCCGTGGTTTCCCCGGGTTTTATATTCAATTGTTCACCAATATATGCAATGATATCATCGCTTCCCTGGATCATGCAGGGACCGGTCTGGCATACTTCAAATACGTATTTCCCGACCGGTCTCAGGTTGTACATCGTGTAAAATGTGGCAACCTCATACACTTCTATCGGCTCTATTTTTAAAAGTGTGGCCACATAGTCCATCGTTTCTGTGCTCAGCCAGCCAAAGACCTCCTGGGCCAGGTGCAGTACCGGCAGCAAAGCACTTTTTTGCTTTCCTTCCGGATAGCGGGCGATGATCTGGTTCACTTTATCTAATTGTTCCTGAGAAAACTGTATCATTATCTTTTGCTCCATTATTAAATTCCGTTTACGCATCCATTTCCCCTGCGATCAGGTTCATGGACGACATGACCACGATCGCATCACTCAGCATCGCACCCTTCACCATTTCGGCATACGCCTGGTAGTATATAAAACAGGGCCTTCTGAAATGCAGGCGGTAAGGAGTCCGCCCCCCGTCGCTGATGAAATAAAAGCCCAGTTCGCCGTTGGCACCTTCCACCGCCTGGTACACTTCGCCCGGAGGCATATTGATCTCCCCCATAATGATCTTAAAATGCCAGATCAGCGCTTCCATTTTTGTATATACGTCCTTTTTGGGCGGCAGGTAATATTCCGGTACATCCGCGTGATATACGGTGGCGTCTTCTCCCTTCAGGTCATTCAGTTTTTGCATGGCCTGCTCAATAATCCGCAGACTCTGCCACATCTCACCGTTGCGTACCAGGAAGCGGTCATAGGAATCCCCGGTGGAACCGATGGGTACCTCAAAATCGAACTCCTCGTAACTGCTGTACGGAGCCACCACACGTACGTCATAGTCCACTCCCGCAGCCCGGAGGTTGGGACCGGTAAACCCGTAATTCAATGCCCGTTCGGCACTGATAGGGCCTGCACCTATTGTTCGCTCCATAAAGATCCGGTTGCGGGTAAACAGGTCTTCAAATTCTTTTAATACCGCCGGGTATTCCTTCAAAAAGCGTTCAGTCTTTTCAAAGGCCGCATTTGTAAAATCGCGCTCAAAGCCGCCAATGCGCCCGATATTCGTGGTGAGCCGGGAGCCGCAGATCTCTTCGTAGATCTCGTACACCAGCTCGCGGTATTGCATCACATATAAAAAACCGGTATAGGCTCCGCTGTCGACCCCCATGATGGAATTACAGATGAGGTGGTCCGTGATCCGCGCCAGCTCCATAATGATTACCCGCAGGTAATCTACCCGCTTGGGCACCTGTACCTTCAGCAATTTTTCGCAGGTAAGATGCCAGCCTATATTATTGATCGGAGCCGAGCAGTAGTTCAGGCGATCGGTCAGTGGCGTTATCTGGTATAAGGGGCGCCGTTCGGCGATCTTTTCAAAGGCCCTGTGAATATAGCCTACCGTAGAGTCAGCGGCAACAATTTTTTCACCATCCAGCTCGATAATATTCTGGAAAACTCCGTGGGTAGCCGGATGCGTGGGACCCAGGTTCAATGTAGTCGTTTGTTTCTCTATACTGCCACTCGGCAATAATACATTGTCGCTCATAATCAAATATGCAATACGATCGTTTAAAGTGATCGGTCAACAGGGTCCTCAAACTTTAAACGTCAGCCATTAAACTTATTTATCTTCCGAACATCTCGTCATCTTTGTCGATACGGCTCTGGTCTTCCAGCGGATATTCTTTCCGCATCGGGAAATAGTCCATTTCTTCTACATTCAATATCCGCTTCAGGTTGGGGTGACCAACGAAGTTTACCCCGTAAAAGTCGTAGGTTTCCCGTTCCATCCAGTTGGCACCGGCAAAAAGGCCGGTTGCCGTATATACATCGGGCTGTGCGCTATCCGTAAATACCTTATACCGGATCCGCACATTTTCCCTCATATTGTGCAGGTGATACACCACTGCAATTTCCTGTCCCTTGTTGTCGGGGTAATGCACTCCGCAGAGATCCGTAAGGAAACGGAATTGCAGCGTTGCTTCCTCCACCAGGAAATTCAGCACCTTCAGATTGAGCTCTTTGGCGGACTGGAAGCTCAGCATTCCGTACTGCTCTTCAAAACCGATAACCTGGTCACCAAATTTCTCAACCAGCTTCTCTTTTATCTGTTCGTTGCTCAATGCCATTGTAAAAGACTTTCAGTATTCAGTATTCAGTATTCAGTATTCAGACGGATGCATATGTGTGTCTAAATACTTCATACTAAAGATCTCCATATATTATACTATTGTATCCCGTAACTTTCCAATAATGCTTTATACTGCTCACTATTCCTTCTTCTGAGGCTTTCTTTGCCCACCAGGTCCTGGATGCGCATCAATCCGTCGAGAATGGCTTCCGGCCGGGGAGGGCAGCCGGGAACATAAACGTCCACCGGCACTACCTGGTCTATTCCCTGCAGCACACTGTATGTATCAAAGATTCCACCGCTGCTAGCGCAGGCGCCCACGGCAATCACCCAGCGGGGTTCAGCCATTTGCAGGTACACTTGTTTTACCACCGGTCCCATTTTTTTTGCAATGGTGCCCATAACCATCAGCAGGTCGCACTGGCGGGGAGAAAACCCCACCCGCTCGCTGCCAAAACGGGCAATATCATAAGTGGCGGCCATGGTAGCCATAAATTCAATTCCACAGCAGGAGGTAGCAAAGGGAAGCGGCCATAAGGAGTTCTTCCGCGCCAACCCGATCACATTGTCCAGCGTTGTTGCAAAAAAACCCTGCCCCTGGTGCCCTTCCGGCATTTCTGCCATGCTGATATCTGCCTCCAGCGGTTTTTTCTTAATATTATATGATACTGGTCTCATTTGAGATTTGAGATTTGAGATTTGAGATCGAGGCTCAAATCAGAAATTATAAATTTTTTAGTCCTCCCACTTCAACGCGCCGCGCCGGATGATATAGATAAACCCGCACAGGAAAAACGCTACGAACAACAGCACCGCATAAAACCCGCTCCAACCCAGTTCCCTGAAATTCACGGCATAGGGATAAAAAAAGATCACCTCCACATCAAATAACACAAAAAGAATGGCCGTGAGGAAATATTTGATCGCGATCGGCTGCCGGGCCTCCCCGTGCGATTCGATACCGCTGGCAAAGTTTTGCAGTTTATCCGCGGTTCTCCGTTTGGGCCCCAGCAGATGGGTAACCCCCATCAGGGTAACGATCATTCCTGCCGCAAATAAGAGTTGTAAACCAATGGGCAGGTAGGAGCCTGAAGTATCTAAATTCGTCTGTATAGCTAAATTTACCATCTCGATTATGCAATAAGCAAAAATAAGGTAACCATTTAACAAATCCTTTTTTTAAGGGTTAAAAAGCAAACAGCCCCGAAAAATTCCGGAGCTGTTTTTATGGATAAAAGATTCGTTCTTATTTCTGGGACCCACCGCTGGCAGTGTCCTTTTTGGGAGCCGTGCTCGTAGTGTCTTTGGCCCCGGTTGCCGCTCCGCCGGCCTGGTTATTTGATTCCTCGGTACCTGCCGGTTTGGCCGCCATTTTGCTCACCTGCTCAATCAGCCCCTGGACCTGCTGTTTCACATCGTCGTTGGGTGCATTTTGCAAAGCAACATTCAGGTATTTCAACCCGGTTTCCTTGTCGCCTTTTTCATTTACAAAATAAGGGAACAGAACAGCAGCAGCGCTAAATGCGTTGCTCTTTGCATCTCTTGCCGTATCCTTCAGGGAAAATGCAACGAGTTTTTCCGCATCCGGTATCATGATGTTCTTTGCATTTGCAGAATCGAAAATCCGGCTGTTATTAAAGGCCCAGAGGTAGCCATAGTTCACATCCGGGAATTTGGTCCGCATAGCGTCAAATACCTTCCAGGACTTTTCATATTCTTTCCCCTGGTAGTAGGCACGGTAACCGGCGTCAAAAAAGTCGTTGATGGTAGGGTTGGGTTTGATCTCGAGTATTTTGCTCAGCAGATCGCCCTGTAAAGCATATTGTTTCTTGTCGGCAAAGAACTTTGCACCTTCCTGCAGCATTTTTATCCTGCCGGCAGTGGTGGTATCTGCTTTCAGCCCTTCCTCGTAGGCCTGCATCACTTCATTTTCTTTACCCGGGGTAGCCGCATAAACGGTTGCCTTCAGGTTGTAGTCCATCGGATCCATGTCCTCCTTATCTACTTTCGCAAAATACTTTTCCATATATGGTAAAGCCGCTTTAGCATCTCCTTTATCTACATAGGCCCAGGCCAGCAGCTTATAAAGGTTGGGCTTTGCCAGGTCGCCCATTTTCTGCTGGATGCCGGTTGCCGAAGCAATGGCCTGATCGTACTGCTTGTTCAAATAAAACGTTTGCGCCTTGTAATAGTCATTCCACGGGCTGGGATCTGAATTGGCGATGATCTTATCTGCGATCGCATTCGCTCCGTTAAAATCCCCGGTACCCATTTTATACCAATACAGGTTTTCGTAGGCGGGTACAAAAGCCGGGTTGGCTGCAATGGCTTTATCAATGTTCTGCTGATAAAGTTCATAGTTCCGTTGAGACTTAAAGATCAAAGCGTTTCTTAAGTAGGCTTTTGCAAAACTGGGTTCTATATCTACCGCGTCCCTGTACGAGCTGAACGCAGCCGTACCATCACCGGGTTTTGCCTTACGATAGGCATCGCCCAGGTTGGTCAGGATATCGGCCCGGAACCAATGATCCTTGGCCTTTTCGGTTTCGGCCTTTGCCTCTTCCAGCTTCTGCACGGCATAATTGATATCGCCGATCTTGTCAATATTATTGTACTCTTTGGCGATGGCGGCACCAACGGCATTCAGGATCTCCGGATCGTTTCCTTTCCGGCGTTTGCTGGCGGTCAGGGCAGCCTCAAAGCTTTGCTTTGCTTCGTTCGCTTTTCCGTTGATCAGTTGCAACTGACCCTTTGCTACCAGCAGCCACTCGTCATTGGGATTTGCAGCCAGCGCCTTGTCCAGCACCTGCTGTGCTCCCGCTTTATCCTGATTTTCGATATCTGCACGAACCAGCCAGTAGATAGCTTCTGGCTTATCACCCTGCTTTTCAAAAATTGATTTTGCCCCCAGCACTTTTCCCGAGTACAATGCTTTTACACCATCCTGTATGGACTGCGCATTGACTGCTACCCCCAGGATTACTGTAAGTGCTAAAAGACGGATTTTCTTGTTGATCATTTTTCTAATTTTATTTTACCAGTAAATAATAGATTTTCAAATATAATCCTTTTTAAATTTTATTCTTTTGTTTGCGCCGGCCGGATGATAAAGTTCTTACGGCCCGGCATCAAATAGGCCCGCTTAAAGATCAGCTGGCCGATCTCCCCTCCTATAAAATCTGCAAACCCTGTGCCCAATCCCCGATGCCCTTCCTTCAAAATATAAACCAGGTCCCGGGTCATCGGATAACGCTTGGTATAGATGTTTGCCTGCACCGGTAAGACATATTTTCCGGGTTTGTCGCTGCTTTCTATTTGCACAATTTTAACCTTTTTTAAAAAGCTTAACTGTTCCGCGTCGTCCCTGTTCCCGATCCAGCTTACCCCAATAAAGCCCACCGCCTGGGGATTATTGGCCACATAATGGATCACCGAGTCACTGGTATTGGCTCCCATGGCCTTTGGCGTGATCTTTTGCCCTTTTAACACACTATCCAGCAGAAAGCGGACCGTGCTGGTGGCGGACAACCCATCAAAAACAGGAACCAGCGGCTTGGTATAAGTTCCGGTAAGGATCATTTTTATCTCCGCCATCGTCAACAGCGTATCTCTCGAAGCCGGGTTTACGATCACCGCAACCGCATCCCGGGCTACCGGCAGTTGTTTCACCACCACATGCAGCGAGTCTACAACCGACCGCACCTGCTCTTCCGACAGCTTTATTGTTGCGATCACCATCCGGATGCTGTCATTAAATAAGTCGGTCATGCACTCCGATTCCGGTTTGTATTGCGCATGGATCTTCGTGCTGTCATTATTGGACTCATATACCTGGATCAATGCGTCCACGATCGGCCGGAACGATTCATCGGCGCTGATCGTGATCTCTCCTTTTTTGGGTGTATCCGTAAATGTACGCACCTGCTCATTCCCGGATGTACACGAACCGAACAGGATCCCCAACACACTGCCCCATAGCACGAAGCGCAACATTTTCATTTCTTTATTTAAAATATTTTTTTTTGTACCCCCGGTAGATCCTCCAGCTACCATAAATTACAAACAACGCTCCCAGCAGTATATCTATTGTGTCCGGAGGAAACCGTTTGTTCAATGCCAGATCAAATTGTTGCCGCACAATTAAAAATACCCCCAAAAAAATGATCACCACCCCCATTGCATAATCCAATACCGATCGCATCCCGGCAACCTGTTTGTTCCGTTGCCTTTCATATTCTTCGTTTGATTTTACAGTCATATCGTTGATGAGGAGCGGCAATTTATTGATTTTTCTAATTAGATACAAAATTTTAAAATTCCATAATACCAGGGCTGCAGCAAAGGGCTAAACCCCTGTTAAAATCCGGCACTGTCTGAATTAAATGTTATTTTTATTGATTGTATGTATTTTGTAAAGACCCCCTGGTGGTTAAAAAGGATTTATCCGCATTACATATGGGACCTGCCGGTCTCTAAAAAAAAGATTTTCTTAACATTTGACGACGGGCCGCACCCCACGGCGACGCCATTTGTATTGAAGCAGCTAAAAGCCTGGAACGCCCGGGCCACTTTTTTTTGTGTAGGAAAAAATGCCGTCGCTGAAAAGAGCCTTTATCAGGCGCTGCAGGATGAAGGACATAGTATTGGTAATCATACACATAACCATCTTAACGGGTGGAAAACTGATACCCGGACCTACCTGAACAATGTGCTTCAGGCGGCATCCCATATTGATTCCTGTCTTTTTCGCCCGCCATACGGGCGTATCGGGAAAAAACAGGGGCGGCTTTTGCGGCAGGGTGTTACAGGCAGGGCGTTCCGGATCATTATGTGGGACGTATTAAGCGGAGATTTTGACCGAAACCGGGCTCCTGAAGAATGCCTGGAACAGGTACTGAAACATACCAGAAGCGGGTCCATTGTTGTTTTTCACGACAGCGAAAAGGCGTTCAAGAATATGTCATTTGCACTGCCGGGGGTGCTGGAATATTTTTCTGCCCGGGGATTTACATTCGAGGCGTTGCCCGCCGGACCAGATACACAAACAGGGCCCGGGTGAATACCCAAGCCCGATTTTTAATCCGTACCCTATGAAAACTTAGGGGTGAAGGTAGATTGTTTTCAACACTTTGTCAAAAAAATATTGATTAATATTGCCAAATTAACAACACATACCCCCATCATGCTGATTGATACGCATTCCCATATTTACAGTAAGGAATTTGATCCGGACAGGGCCGCTATGATCCGGAGGGCACTGGATGCCGGGATTTCCGCTATCCTGATGCCGGCGATCGACAGCGAAACCCACCCCACCATGCTGCAACTGGAGGCCGATTACCCGGGCCGGTGCCTTAGCATGATCGGGCTGCATCCCTGCTCGGTAAAAGATGGTTTTCAGACAGAGCTGGACCAGGTCGAAGCGCTTTTAAAACAGCGTTCCTTCATTGCTATCGGAGAAACGGGGCTCGATTTTTACTGGGACCTGAGCTTTAAGGCGCAACAGGAAGCAGCATTTGAGCGGCAGATCGAATGGGCCCTTGAATACCGGCTTCCCATTGTGATCCACAGCAGGGAATCTACGGATGCCTGCCTGGAGATCATAAAAAAGCATACTCCCCGGGGATTGCGTGGCGTTTTCCATTGCTTTGGAGGCAGTCTTTCCCAGGCAAGGGCCATCACTGAAGAAGGGTTTTACCTGGGCGTCGGGGGGGTGCTGACCTTTAAAAAAGCGGGGCTGGACCAGGTTTTAAAAGAGATCCCGCTGGAGCATATTGTTTTGGAAACGGATGCGCCCTATCTTGCCCCCGTTCCCAACCGTGGAAAACGGAATGAACCGGCCTATCTGCCGCTGATCGCACAAAAGCTGGCCGAGGCCACCGGAACGGCCCCTGAAGAAATTGCCCGGATCACCACCGGAAATGCAAAAAAATTATTCGCTTTATAGCATCGGATCCCGTATTTTTGCAGCCCTTCTGATGTCTATCAGGGATCCGGAGACGTGTCCGAGTGGTTGAAGGAGCACGCCTGGAAAGTGTGTATACGGGAAACTGTATCGCGAGTTCGAATCTCGCCGTCTCCGCAAAGCGCATTGATGATCAATGCGCTTTTTTTATCTTGCAACGTTTGTTTTTATCTACAATCTTACACTGTCCTGCAGCCTTTGGACAATGGGCAACCTGTGGAACCGCGACCTGACCTCAAACGCAAAACCATCCTACTCTCCCGGTAGGCTGCTTTTCCAAACGGACGATTCTTCCGATATTGCAAAAATTTCTCTGTTCAATTGGAAATCATTGGCTATATCTGCTCACTGTTAATCGGTGTTTCCCTGGGGCTTATCGGCAGCGGGGGATCCATTTTGGCCATTCCCATACTGGTTTATTTTTTCGGGCTAACACCGGAGCATGCCACTACCCACTCCTTATTTATTGTAGGCATAACCTCGGCCATAGCTGTCAGGAAACATTACCGGTTCGGGAACCTCAGAATCCGGGAAGCACTTTATTTTGCCGTTCCGTCCATCATCAGCCTGGTGCTTTCCCGCAAGTACCTGTTGCCGGCGCTGCCCGAGGTCGTTTTCGACCGCGGCGTTACCATCACCAAGCATATGTTGATGATGGTGCTTTTCTCCGTTCTTATGATGGCCGCTTCTTTTTCGATGATCCGGAGAACCCAAAACCGGGTAAAATCGGGAAAAGCCTCGGTAGGCCGGCTGATGCTGCTGGGCATCGTGATCGGGATCATTACCGGCTTTTTGGGTGCAGGGGGCGGCTTTTTGATCGTACCGGTCCTGATCTTTCATGCCGGTATGCGCATGCGGTACGCCATCGCCACTTCGCTGCTGATCATTACAATCAACTCGCTTAGCGGGTTTATCGGCGACCTGGTGAACCAGGTGGTTTTTGACAAACGGATCCTGATCACAGTGTCGGCCACCGCTATCGGGGGTATGTTTGCGGGGCTTTACCTGTCGGGCAGGATCGATGCCCGCAAGCTAAAGCCTGTGTTCGGCTATTTCATTTTCCTGATGGGAATTTTTATACTGGCCAAGGAGCTATTCTTTAGCCGCTGACGGGCACCTGCAATTTTTACTGCGGGAGGCTGCAGACGCGCTGCTCTTTAATTTCCAAAAAAATGTACCGGAACCGTCTGCGAAAGGGCCACCCCGGACGGTACGCTGCCAATACTCCGGCTGGTGTTTTCTCCAGTCACCTGAAGCCGGGAAACGATAAAAACCTGTTTGTATAAAAAAATAAAAGTACCTGCTGACACGATTTCAGTCCGGCACTTTTATGGGGAGGGGGCTGGCCCGGATGGCTATTTGCTAAGCTTCATCCGGCCAATTGTTTTTGTACATTGAATCGTTCAACTTAATCTCTTTGGCACTCAATTGCATGGATATCTGCATGGGGTACTCGCCGTTGTGATTGTACTCTTCCTGGTAGTCGATACAATGCGCGTCGTTGAACTTCAGTGTTTTAAGTTTGCTCATGCTGTCCCGTCTGTAGAAGACCACTTCTCCGCTTTTTGTTTGTGTAGAGCTGATCATCCAGTCGAACAAATTGGTATTGCCATTGCTTTCAATAGTAATATCAATGACCCCTCCCATAGGAATGGAGGTAGGGCGGTTGGTGCGGTCCGTTTCCTGCGAGAACCGGAAACGGCAGCTGAGCACTGTTAACTCCTCACCATCGGCCGTAAATTTTGCTAGAAATGACATAGATAACAGTTTAAATAACCCGACCCATAGTGAGCCGGGTTATGATTCAATTAAGATCAAGGCTGAATCAGCCTGAGGAATTCTGGGCCGGTATTAAACCGCCCATTGGTTTACATGAGAAGCATTGCCCATTGCAATTTCTTTCGCAGAAATGGTGAACGTTTCTGTAATGGGGTTATCGCTGGTGGAATTAAAGTTTTCCCGATACTGGACAAGATACCCTTCCTTGAAGTTTAATTCTTTCATGGTCGCATCCGAGTCTCTCTTCGTAAAAACGATCTTTCCATCCTTTCTTTCGAAATTGTTACACATCCACTCGAAGAAATTGGTTTCTCCGGTCGATTCAACGGTCAGCGTAATTTTTCCGCCACGGGTGATGGAAGACGGACGCCCTGTTGCGTCTGTTTCCTGGTTAAGGGCATAGTTCATGTCAAGAACGTTTACCTTTTTACCAGCTACTTCCAATTGTGCTTTAAATGACATAACTGTACATTTTAGGTTAAAAAATAAAAAGTATAAAAACTATAAATAAAAAAAACGTGTTCAGGGCATACAACAAAGCCATCCATCCGTCGCATTGCTTATTGTATGCCGGTTTTGTTCCTTATGGGTAGCTCCTCAAAATCTTTTGCAACATCTATTTCCCTTCCTGTTCGTATTTCGACATCCATTCTACACCATCCGGGTCTTCTCCCTTCTGGCCTTCCAGCTTGATAAGGAACGTTTTAGCCGGAAAATAGGGCTTTAAGTGTATGTCTAAATGGATCCGATCTTTCTGAACCGGGTCCTGTTCAAATCTTTTGATGGTAAAGTTTTCGATGAGTTTGCTGGGACCTGTAATACCGTCCAGGAACTTCACAATCTGTGAGTTCAGCTCCTTACGGGTATTGGCATTGAAGTTTTCAAAGGCCCGGCGGTTCAGGAAATCCATCATTACTTTGGCCACATAGTCAAATACCCGGACTACCGAATAGGTCTGCAGGCCGATATTATCACCATTGAACAGGGTCTTGGCAGAAAAAGCCATTACCTTTCCATATTCCTTCGCCATGGGGATCAGTCCCAGTTTTTCCAGCGACGCGATCTCACTCTTCTTCAGATCAAACTTCACACCGTCCACCTCGTTCATGCTTCCGTATTTCTTCCCGGCGGTCACCTGCGACATCAGGGTATAATAAATCTTACCGGCGAGGGAGCTTGATGGCGGTACATACAGATGGTCCTCTTCTCCAACCGCATCTACTTTCCCGCGCCCTACCAGCCAGTTACAGGCCATGATCACGTTTGAGCGGTATGGGTCTCCTCCCGTCAGGTTGGCGGCCTCAAACAGCTCCATCACGTCATCCGGGGAATCCAGGTTCTCAAAATCGGTGACCAGCATCACTTTATTGTCATGAGCGATCTTCGCCCATTTTTCCACCACCTTATTGGAACCCAGGTAACCAGGCAACACCAGGATGCCGTAATTGTTGCGCAGATCCAGCCGGTCGTAGTTATTGACCAGCTCTGCCTGTACATAATCAACGAAGCGGGTATTGTCCAGGTCTTTCAGCTGGTCCAGCTCCGCGTTCATGATGGAAATATTTTTTACTTTCTGACTTTCGGTATTCTTGTAGAACAGCGCTACCGAGCGATAGGACCGCTCCAGGTCCTGGCTGCGTTCCAGCGCCTTCCGGAGGTTTGCTTTCAGCGTGTTTTCAGCGGTCTCTGCCTTCTGCTCGCAATCGTTCACCATCTCGCTCAGGTCGTCTGTTTTTCCCAGTACCTCCACCCACCATTCAAGCGTCTTTTTTAATTCCGCACGATCGGCTTTTTTTGAAGATTCTTCCAGGAAGATCTTTTTCCTGGCCTTGCGCTCGGGATTCAGGTTTTGCACATTATCGATCGCAGATTCCAGCAGGTCAAAACCACCCAGTCTTGTCAGCGCCTGCAAATGCGCATCCAGAGATCTAAGCTGGCGGGCCTCCGGCTGTTTATATTCTTTTTGAACACTTTGTTCTTCCGGGGTCAAATTATTTTGAGCAGTTGCCATATAAATTAATCAAAGGGTCATTAGAAATCATTATTTCGAACCGTCCAGTTCCTGTATCAATACCTGCAATGCGGCCAGCAGGTTCTCTTTGGTCTCCTTGTCAGCCAGCGCCTGTTTCAACAATTTATTGGTCTTTAACTGCTTCACGATCTTCTGATATTGCTGACGTTTCATATCCAGCTCACTCAAATAGGCGCTTTGGTTGGTAATGCCATTGGCTCCGAAATCGCTCAATGCCTTAAAATGCAGGTCTTCCCTCCGGGTAGCGCCTTCCTCGGTTTCAAAATCCATGGAAACAGTAGGTGCAAAATGATTGAAAACGGCATCGATATTGGTCAGCCCCTGTACAATTTCAGGCTTAACGGGAGGAAGATCGGTCAGTTTTTCGGCTAATAAAACACGGTTCTGGGGTATATCTGCAAAAGCCTCAAACGCATCCGTTTTTACTTCCGTACCGCCAATACCATAAGGTTCTAAAGGCATAGCTATTAATTTTACAGGTCCAAAAATCTTATTCTTTTTCTTTCAAGCATTGCTCAAAATATTCTAAGTCGGTTATGAGACCCCGTTCGACGTATTTTTCTGAGTCAGCTTCTTTCAAAAATAATGATAAATTTCAAAACAAATCTAAAAAATAAATGCAATCCGGTAATAAATAATTATTAAATATACCCGGAAATAGCGATGCACGCCCGGCCGGATATCCGGCCGGGCGCTCCGTTTGCGGGTCATTCCGGCATGTTTTCCCAAACCAGGGCCTCACCCTCCAGCTTTAATTTCGCAGCTGCGCCGGGCAGCAGATCGCCGGAGATGATCTTTTTCGACAGCGGCCGCCGGATCTGTGAGCGGATAACCCCATGAAGCGGCCGGGCGCCGTACTCGGGCGTGAACCCCATTGCGGCCAGTTTCTTTTTGGCCTCCGGGGCGATCTCGATGCGGATCTGCTGTTTTTCCAGGGCAGCGTACAATGATTTGAGATTGATGTCGAGGATGCGCTCCACCATCTGCTCTTTCATCGGCGCAAACGGAACGATCTCAGTGAGTCGGCCCAGGAATTCCGGCCGGAAATGGTTGCTCATGATGTTCAGCAGGCTTACCGGGTCCGGCGGAGCCTGGGTGTTGTTGAACGAGTCAACCACGTGCTTGCTGCCGATATTGGAGGTAAAGATGACGAGGGAGTTGGAAAAATCGCCCTCTTTTCCCAGCTTATCGTGGATCTTTCCTTCATCCATGAGTTGAAGGAAAATATCGAAAACCGATTGGTGCGCTTTCTCGATCTCATCAAACAATACCACCGAATAGGGCTGCTGCCGGATCTTGTTCACCAGCAGGCCGCCCTCCTCATACCCTACATAGCCCGGAGGTGCTCCATACAGCAGTGCCGCCGAATGTTCTTCTTTAAACTCCGACATGTCAAACCGGATGATGTTAGTCTCATCCTGGAACAGGAAATCGGCCAGTGATTTGGCCAGCTCTGTTTTACCCGTTCCTGTTGGCCCTAAAAAGAAAAAAGATCCAATGGGCTGTCCGGGCTTGCCCAAACCCGAACGTGATTCGAGGATGGATTCGCTGATGATCTTGATCGCATGATCCTGGCCCACTACCCGCTGCTGTAAAATTTCTTCTATATTGAGCAGGCGTTCCTTTTCCTGCGCCTGTATCTTTCCCAGCGGGATACCGGTCTTATCTGCAACAATAGAGATCACATCATGTTTGTCCAGTTCTGTACGATCCTGCTCCACCAATGGTTTCAGCGTTTCATAAACGCCGTCCAGGTAAGTCGTGACCGCTTCGGCCGTTTTCATTTCCATCGGATTTTCCGAGGTGGATACTGCACTCCAGATCACGGGGCTCATGCTGCTCTTTAGCTGCTGGTAATGCCATTGATACTCCGACAGATCCGCCGGAGCTGCGGTTTCGGCCTTTAAGGCTTCATATGCGGTCTTCCGGCGTTCGAGCAACGGCGCACCGGTATCTTTTACCAGGCGCAGGGCGGCCATGGAACGGTCTGCCAGGTCAATGGCGGCGTCCGGGAGGCGGCGGTCCTTGATATAGCGCCGGGCCAGCCGGATGGCCTCATGCAGGGTTTCATCCGGTGCGTTTATTTTATGATGGGCTTCATAAAGCGGCATTACGATCTTCATCATACGGAAGGCGGCAACGGGGTCCGGCTCCTCAACCATAAGAGTCTCAAACCGCCGCGCAAAGGCCTCGTCGCGCTCAAAATTCTTACGGTATTCATCGATCGTTGTTGCCCCGATTATGGTGATGGTGCCTTTAGCCAACTCCGGTTTCAGCAGGTTGGCTGCTCCGGAAAAAGGACCGTTCTTGTCCAGCAGCACGTGTATTTCATCAATGAACAAAATACCCTTTTCAAATTGTTTGATCTCATTGAGAACGGATTTCAGGCGTTCTTCTGTTTCTCCCTTGTAGGAGGCCCCCGCGGCCATAGCGCCATTGTTCAGCTCAAAGACCCGGGCATTCTTTAAAAATGCGGGCACATGCCCTTCCCCGATCGCAATGGCAAAGCCATCCACCAGGGCGGTCTTTCCCACCCCGGGCTCCCCGATCAGCAATACATTCGGTTTTGTGCGCCGGCTCAGGATCTCGGCCATCATACGTACTTCCTGCTCCCGGCCAATGATCGGGTCCAGCTTGCCCTCGCCGGCCATCAGGGTTTTGTCGATACAATATTTCTGCAAGGCCTGCTGGTTCCTGCCGGTGTTGACGGTTGCACCTCCTGCCGTTGCATTCTTTACTTCTTGGAGCAATTGCGCTCCTTCCGCAGAAACGGAGGCCAGGTCGATCAGTTGCTGCCGCTGCACGGAAAACGTTTTCAGCTGGTCGAAGGAAAACGCGATCCCCGGTGTGCTGATGGACGCCAGCACATGGATGGGCTCAATGGCATCATCACCGGTTTGCAGCCGGATATGGTCGGCATCATCCAGCACCGCAGCAATATCTGCCGCAGCAGGAATATCATCTTTCAAAGCTGTCGATTTCGGACAGGCTTCTATGCGCACATCCGCCCAGTCCGCCAGGTAATACACATCCACATCTGTCTGTACCAGCACCGGATCCAGCGCTACGTCCTTATGCAGCAGGGCCTTTAGCAAATGAGCAGCCGAATAGCTGTTGTGCATGTTTTCTTTAGCAATAGCTTTGGCAATATGCATTGCTTTTTCGAGCGCTTTTGAGAATTGCATTTTGGTTGGTTAATTTTTAAAGATTGTTTAAAGATCCCTCCAGGACATTCCCAGCATTCCCGTTTTTACTTTCCCGATCACATCAATTTTATTGATGCAATTGTTCTGTTTGTTTTTATACAAGGTGGTAGTCAACGACAATTTATCGCCTTTTTTTACGGCAGCCACTTTCGCAAAAAACTGCTGAAAGGTGGTTGCTTTTCCGTTGAGGATAACCGTCGTATTCATATTCCCCTCACAAAAGTATTTACTAAAAGTGGAAATCGGCCGTTTTCCTCCCGCAGAATTGCGGAGCATCTGGTTAAAGTCTGCAGCAGCCACATCCGGGTACATGACCACCGGCTCCGGCGCCTGCGGCTTGGGATTCTGTGGCTGGGGCCTGGGGTTCAGCTGCTCCGGCAGGGGTGCCGTTTGCGGCTCTTCGTTCACCCGGGGGCGGATCACCGGCCCGGAGGCTCCGGCGTTTGCCCGCGGCAATTCTGCGGCCGCTTTGGGGTTCACAAAGATTTTTCTTACCAGCGGGGTTTTCATGTTCCCGTTGATCACCACGGAGATCGTTTTCCATCCGGGTGTTTTATAGGTATAATACTGGTTTCTCAGGGTTCCGTCCACAGTAGCGGTTTCTCCAAAACGCCACTCCCAGCTGCTTGCTCTTGAAGATGTGTCGGTAAACAGCACTGGCACGTCCACTTCGGCGGTGGCCGGCATTACTAATTTTGCAATCAACGTAGAATCAACGATTTCCGGAGCCTCGATGATGGTAATGGTCTTGTACTCCGTGCATTTTCCATCCGCAATCAGCATAATCGTATAGTCGCCGGGAGCATCATAGGAGTGCATCACAGAGCCCACCTCGGTAACGCTCTGCTGGTTATCGCCAAAATCCCAATGCAGCCTTTTAAAATCGCGTACATCCGTTTCAAGCCGCACAATGGTACCTACCTGAAGCGTGGAGCCCACTGTTTTGATGGTAAAATCTGCACAGGGTTTATAGTTTTTAAAACGCACCACAAATGCCAGTGAGGCCAGAATGCACACAGCGAGCAGTGTGATGATCACGTTATCATCCAGCCGAAAAACCATAAATTGTTTTTTTTGCATAAAACGGTTTTACGATTTCCAATAGTTTTTATAAAATTTTTTTAGTTTAAAACTTAATTTTGCTACATGTTACCACGAAAAATATTCGGCACCTTGTTAATCACCCTGATCCTCTCCGGCTGTTCTCTTTTTAAAAAACCGGTTGCTCCGGATTACAGTACTTCTCTGTACATCAACAACACGCGCCCCAAAGATTCGCTCCTGCATACGGCTGCCCTGACCGGCAATGAAAGCGCTTCCGGAGGAAGCACCCTGTCAAGATCCGACTCACTGCTCCGGGTAAAATATGCCGGATATTTACAGGTTCCTGCAGACAGCATCGTCAACCTGAAGCTCTATCGCTTTATTGATGAATGGCTGCATACACCGTATCAATGGGGCGGAACCACAAAACGAGGCATCGACTGCTCGGCGCTGATGCAGCGGCTGCTGGCGGAAGTATATGATATTTATATTCCCCGGACCTCTTACCAGCAATACTTTACCGATAATGTAGAACGGTTTGCCCGCTGGGAATCACTGGCTGAAGGCGACCTGATCTTTTTTAAGACGATACCCGGGAATCCCATTACACACGTAGGCCTATACCTGGGTAATGGCCGCTTTGTGAACGCCGCATCCCGGGGCGTTACCATCGAAAGTCTGCAAAAGCCCTATTGGGCCGCACGGTATGTGGCATCCGGCAGACTGATCGTGAACAAATCCCGGAAAGTAGCAAAAAATTAAGTCAAAGAACTGCTTCCGCGTTTAGCGCGGTGTGGTCAACAGATTGTTCATCTGGGTCCGGCACTCTGTAAGATCCCGGCTAAGCTGTGCGTTATCTCCCTTCAGTTTCTCCAGCTCGGCCGGCATATCGCCGATATCCGTGATCTTGTTTGTGGCTTCCAGATAACGCTGAAACACATCGATCACATTTGTATTGAGCCGGGAGTACATGCTGCTGTCCTTATACTGCAGGTTATTCAGGGTCCGGATCTTTTCCATAATCAGCGAGTTGAGATACGCTTTCTGCGATCCCGGTTTCCTCAGTGAATCGATCAGGACCTTGGTTTCATCCATGGTTTGCACAAACCGGTCCTGGGCAGCTTCCTGCAGTTTGAAATTGTTTAATTGCTGCCGCATCACCCGGTTATCTTTGGTGGGCACCCGGGTGTCAAAATAAAAGGCCAGCAATACCAGCCCTACAGCCAGTATGAACAACAATAAAAACTTCCAGAAGGCCTGCCGGCGCTCTTTTGCATTGATGACGATCTGCGACATTTTTCTTTTGTTTTAAATTCCGGTTAATGATGAGGGATCAATCCGCCAGGAAAAATCCGCGTTTCCTTGCCTGCACTTCTTCTTCGGGAACGATCAGCTTTTCTTTTACGAAAATGCCGGTCTCCTTTTTCTTGCCGATATAATCCAGCCCGGCAAGGTTGGTAAACAACTGCAGAATGAGCGCACAGAATTTTACGTTCTTATCGATCCCCTGGCGGATGTTCAGGTGATCATACCGGTAATTGGTAATGCCGGTGATCTCCTCTTCCAGCTCTCCCTGGTTTACATTACACCATTCCGTAAAATAATTGATCATTTCTTCCTTTGCAGATCCTACATAAATGTCCATGGCATTTTTAATGGTCCGCGCCAGGCCGGAGATGGAGGAAACCAGGTTTACGGGCGGACCGTACAACACATCGTGCCGGTAACTTCCATAAGCCTGGGAAATATAGAACAATACCTGCTCGCTTAATTTGCGTACCGGATCGATCAGATCATTTTGCTGATTCTTTTGCAGGATCTTTTGCAGGATCTGCAACGCATTCAGCTCCATTCTTCCAAAGAACTGTTCTGTTTCCGCATGGTGCTGGATCAGGCTTTCATGGCTGTTTACCGAGGTACAGGGCGGCAGGTAGTCTTCCTCCAGCGATACAGACTGGTCATGAATGAGCACTTTGCCGACCGGCAGCTGAAACTCCCCAAGCGTGTTCAGCGAGGTATCGGCTACCGGAAGCAACGATACGCTAAAGGCCGGTTCTGTAAAAGGCAGCCGGATGGGCTGCTCCTCCGGGTTGGCCGCCCCGGAAGGCACCGGGTTATAAGGGTCCAGCGAAAGAATGACATAGAATGCTTCGGACTTCCCCTGAAGCTCCTTAAACGGTACGCTTAAACCGGGAATCTTTGCGCCCAGCTGGTTGGTATTGCCCGCGGAGTCGGAGTTCAGCCGGATCACATAGCCCCCCCGGGTAATAGCGGTGCAGGACATAATGCGCAGGCTCACATGCTGCATATTGTCTACGCTCACCCATATTCTCGGCGGCTCAATGGCGGTGCTGATGGGCAACAGACCGTAATTATGGTCGTTTAAGAACACGGTGTTGCTCAGCGCCTGCTGAAATACCGTAGCATTCTGCTGGGCAATGAAATGGCTTTTGTTAATCTTCATCCCGTTTACCCAATTCACCGGTTTGTATTCTTGTATGCGATTCATATTTTTCTATTTTTCAGGAAACCCTGGAACAAATAATAATATCGTTTTCTTTTACTTTATTCATAAAGATGGTCCGTTCCGGATCGATGTATTTTGTGAATAAGGTGTACCATTTCGGTTTTTTGAAAAAGATCCAACCGGAAGATTCACCTTTTTCGTTGATATAAGAAATGCTGGCACTGGGATGCCGCTCATTATAATCGTTGATAAAATAATAGAACAGCTCCCCAAACTCCATATCTGCGGGCGCTTTGGCCCGGAAGTTGGTAAAATGCTGATCGGTCCCTTTTTTATAGAACTCAAAACTAATGACCAAAAGATTTCTCAGTTTCTTTTCATCCACCTCGGCTATTTCCATGTGAGCCGGGTATTGCCATTGCTTGAGGATCTTAAAAGGGATGGCAACCGCCTGCCTGTAGGTATAGTAAACGATCAGCGGAATAAAGAAAATGACGCCCGCTGTAAGCATGGTAAGATCCATATGATCTTTCCGGAACAAACGGTAGGTCATCATAAAACAAAGGCCTCCGAGGAACAGGATGGCGAGCGTAAGAAAGACCTCGGCCCAGTAAGTTTTTTCATTTACCCATTTCAGCCGCGTGGTGAGGGTATATACATGCAGGATGCCCAGACACAGGAAGAAGAACTGAAAGAAAAGGAATTGTTGCGTATTGCTTTCCAGGAAGCGGAACCAGGACAGCAGCCCGATCACCGCAAACCCGGCGGCGTACAGTAAAATATAATAAACAGTGGGTTTGGTAAAAGGCTTAAAGCTTCCTCTTATTTTCGAAACAATCAGCCCCATGATCACGGACATGCTGATGAAGCTGATCCCCAGGTAGGGCAGCGCAGATCTTAAAGATGGCGAAAACCAGTTTTCCATTTATTGCTGTCTGTTGTTCCTTGATTAAAAAAACGTTTACATAACGGACGAATATCCCAGGATCACCTCACTGCCGGCATCAAAAGACATCCCCTCCGCTGCCGGTTCGATCAGGATCTCTATTTCAATATCTGCTTCCACCGGCGCAAAATAATCATTGAAGGTCCGGATCAGGACCTCTTTCTCTTTATTGTTGATAAAATCGCTGATCTTCCCGTTCTTCAGCGGGCCGATCTTGTATTGCAGTACCGGATAATCTTCCACAAACTCTGTTCCGCAAACCATATAATCGCCCAGCGGCTGCTCTCCGAGCCCGGCCCCACTGCCCAGCCCGGCAGCTGCTTCCACCCGGATCACCTGCGGCTCCTTGCGGAGGATCTGCACCGGCTCGTGTAACAGGGCCTTCAGGCAGGACTCCATAACCGGCAGGTTACCACTGATCCGGTGCGCATGAGGCAGCAGCAGCAAAAAAGAAGCTGCTTCATGTACCTTAAATGAGGGAGGCAACCCCCAAAAGTCCAGGAAATATTTTGTCAGTATCCGGCTTTTCAGAACATCCAGAAGGTTGACTTCCTCCTTTTCCAGCATCATCTGCTGGTAGAAAAATTCGTTCTCAAACGGCTGAAAGAACTTACGCGTCTCGTTCTCTTTTACAAGATTTTTCTTATACCGGTCGATCATTTCCGCAACGCCGGCACGCTGTCTGAATTCACTGGTTTCGGGCTGGTGGAACAGCGCCTCCGGCAGCATATCGTAAAAACCCGCACGCGACAGCCCTACCTCTATAAAGATCCGGTACCAGTTATCTTCAATAACATTTGTCTGGTAAATATCTTTTACAAAATCCCGGTAAAAATAGCCGTTGTTGTGGGTTACAAATCCCTGCTCCGGAAAACCATTCTCCAGCGCATGGTTCAGCAACACTTCCGCCTTTACATCGGCGTTGCGCTCCTGCAGCCACCCGGTCAGATATTTTATTTGCTCTTCTTTTTTCATTTATTAAATACCTGATGCTTCTTTGATGAATACCCGGTATGGAATGAATGCCATGGAACGCTCCGCCAGCTGCAATGTCAGCTCCTTTTCCCACTGGACGGTCTCGCCCTTTTCCTGGGCTTCAATAAATGCCTTTCGCTTCATGGTAATGGTTACATCAATTGTTTTCATAAACCCTTTTGTGGTTTCCGCAGAAACCATAAATCCTTTATCCACATTCACCTCTTCTACCGCTGCACCCAGGAACAACCGGCAGTACAGGGCAATATCATTGCGGCTCATGATGCGGTCTTTTGACAGGAGGGCATATTTATAGGCCACCACGGCATCCGCCTGGCTCAGCCGGTTCCGGCCGCTTTGTGTATTGGTCAGTAAAAAAACCGAAGAATGATTTACCGATCCGGTCTTATAAGGCTGCAGGCGCGTACCCGGCCGCAACCCGTTTGCAGCATACCCGTTGGTGCTCCAATATTGAACATACAAAAATTTGGAACTGGTTTGCCTGGGGTTCCGGACCATCAGGTAAGGCGTGTAGGCCGACTGGTTGGAGGTCGTTTCCCCCACCAGCTGCTCAATTTTTGCGATGGACTGCTGCAGGCTTTTGATCTCCTGGGCAATCAGATCCTTGCCCAGCTTTGAAAAGGCGGCACTTTCATCCCTTAGGAGCTGTACAAGATTTTCCACGACAACCGTTGCGTCCCGTTCGTCAAAACGGCCCGCCCCGCCATTACGTAAAAGGATATTGATCTTATGATGTTCCTCTTCCGTGTTTTCGCGGATGTGTAAAAAGCGGCCGGTTTCATCGGTGATCTCGGCCAGGTCATAAAACTGGTCGGCATCGGTAAGCAACGGGATCACATTGATCATTTCCTGAATGCGGTAAGTGATCTCATGCAGCCTGCGGTTCACTACGGGGAAGCAATTTGCAAATACGCTTACATCCTCCAGCATGGCGCTGGTAATGTTTTCCGGAAAAGTGATCTTGATCCAGCAAAGCGGTTCGGTGATGTTCCGGAGCACATCGTTTCCGAATACCGCCTTTAACGCCGCCGGAATGTCCTTTTCTGCAGCGGCATATTGCTGCATTCCCGGGTCTTTGATGCTGATAAACGCTTCCTCGTACAATTCGTTTATCAGTTTGATGTACCGGGAGGTGGCGCTTGCCTCCTGCTGGATCAGCTGCGCTGCATACCAGTCCGGGTTGGTATTTGTGGCCACGTTGTAGCCCCTATGGGTATGCACCGGGTGTCCGTTGATGCTCCATCCGGCGCTTTTCAGCTGGTTGTAGAACACAGCCTTACTGACCTCGCTCCGGTATTGAAAATAAAATTGAGTATGGTTCAGGTCCAGCTCTTTATGGTCCATTGCGATCCAGAGCGTGGAGGCCGGCAACCATTGCTGTTCTTCTGCAAGCCCGGTCAGCTCTTTAGTAACGCCACCCGGGTAGCGGTATAGCTTGTTACCGGTGGCAGCGTAGCGCACGCGTGCCTTATTGATCACAAAATGGTCCGTAGGGGTAAAAAAGATATCGGTGCTTTTGGCAGCTTCCCCGGCATTGCCCCGGATGGTTTGGGTAATAAAGAACTGTTCTTTTACAGACAGGGTTGCCCTATCCTCCAGGCTGTTTGCATTCAGAACGGCAGAGGCCAGCCGGGGACCGGTAAGCACATCCGGCGCCAGCAGCTGCACGATCCGGTCCATTACGCGGTTACGGGAATGATAGATCTCATTTGAAAGCCGTTCCAGCTCCGCAGCATTTACCGATAAGAGCAAACTCACCAGCGGGTCAAAATTCGACGCTTCCTCTGTTTCGGGGTATCCCCAGATCCTCGCTGCATTTTGCAGCATCCTGTTCCTTATATGTTCCCTGCTCTCGTTCATCTTTTTGGTTTAATTATAGGCCAGCGGGCTGATAAAGAACCCGTCCCGGTACAGGATGGGCTCATTGGTCGCCGTAATTACCGCGGTAATGGTAAATTCCAGTTTTCTTTTAATACCCGGATCGGCTATTCCTGAAGGTGCTTCCTCCTGCCGTACCTGCATTTCGATCTTGACCTTTTCGATCCTCTTTTCAAAACGGGCAATGGTTTTGCCCAGCGAAAGCAGTATCTTTTCTTTTTGCCTGTTCCGGTAAGAAACGTTGTCAAAATCTTCCTCCCACAATTTGTTCCCAAACTGATCATCGCTCAGCAATTCGCCAAAGGCCGTGGTCAGCATCAGGTGTAAATGGTGGGCAATAGATTCCTTCAGCGAGCACTTTTTTAGTTCCTTTTTGCCCACTATCTTTTCCAGCTCCAGCGGTAGTTTGTAATACGGATGTAACATGCCCGACGTCAAATGGATCGTAGTAACGTGATTCAGATATTGCGATTTGCCAGGCTCAAAAGATATTTTCTTGATAGGTAAACACGCGGTAGAGGTCTCCTCTCCTGAAGCAAATATGATTTTTTTTTCCAGATTTTCCCAGTTTTGCCCAAGGTTTTTGAAAAAATTACTTGTTTTTTGGTAGCAGGTCCCCTGTTGCCCGGATCTGTAAGGGCTACTCGCCATATGGCTGAAGGTCTTCCTCTTTTATCCAGCCGGTAAGCTTATAGTCCGGGTTTGCAATACTTTGAAAAACAGCATAATAAAAATTCCCATACCGCTTTGAGACCAGGATCTTGTTGCCTTTTGTCAGGTACTCGTTCGTCCGTACCTGGTTTTGCGGATCTTTATAAAAATAGGCCTTGTCTGCAGCCACAATGAATTTTCCGGCAATATCGCTCACGGTGCCTTCGGGAACGGCTGCCACCGGTTCTTTTGCGGGGGGCCGCACGAGCCAGACTACGGATGCGGCTATCATGAATAAGCAAAGAAGGATTAACGGAAGCCTGTAATTCTTTTTTGCCAGGTGCCTTCCTTCCCCGTGTTCCTTCCATGCCTTTACCGCTTTCAGATAATCCTGCTTTGCAGTAAGATAGGCCGGCAACTCCTCCCGGATCAGGGCCATTGCCGCGGCATGGGGATCTTCTTCCGGAACCGGCCCCGCATCGGATGCGTCCATTTGCGGATCCGCGTCCGGCGGCGTCTGAGCGGCAGGTTCCGGCTCAGCAGCAGGTCGGGGATCTGGTTCCGGACGGTGCGCCTGTTTCTGGAAATTCCTCTTTGCCGCGCTCCGGTGCTCATCATAAACCTGGTCGTATTCCGCGCGCAGCTGCGGGTCGCTCAACACCTCAAATGCTTCGATGATCTTTTTGGACCAGTCCTCAAAATAGACATCCCCTACATTTTTGTCGGGATGAAATTTCAGGATCAGCTTCCTGTATGCCGTCTTGATCTGCTCATCGGTTGCTGAGCGCGGTACCCCCAGGGTTTCATAAAAATTTTTTAATGCTCCTGCCATATTAATTGTCTTTCCAGCCCTGAACCTTTTTACCGGAGATCCGCACTTCCGTGCCGCCTCCGCTTTCCACGGTACTTCTTCCGGCGGGGTAGATCCAGGTCTCTTCGGTTTCGTCACCCTCTTCTTTGATTTCAGAAGGATGTCCCCAGGCCATCAGCAAAAGCTCCGATGGCATACCAATGGTCACTTCTCCATCCCGGATCTCCCGGGTATATTTTTTGTTGATTCCTTTTTCAATGATGGCAAACAGGCGCGTTTCCAGTTCTTCATATACCGCTTTGGCACGGGCCAACTCCGCACCCGCCTTTTTTGCCCCATCACCGGGATCCGCAGGCGCAGGTCTGTTCAACAGCAAAAAAACAAGAAGACCGGCAGCAATGGCGATGATACTGATAGGCAGAAGAAGCATAGGGCTTTTTGATGATGATAACAGATTAACACTTGTATGCATCCAAAGATAATGGCAATGCGGGAAAAAAAAAATAGTTTCCGCTTCCGGCCAGGGCAACGCATTAGAATGGATACAAACAGCGATCAGCCGGTTCCATTGTAAAAGAAGCGTACCGAAAAGTATTTTTTGGGACCGGCAAGGCGATAAGGACGGAGATATAAACCCTCTTCGCGTTCCCGTTTCCCTGCTAATGATTGATCCACTGCTTTTGAGGCGGGTCTTTTTCTTATACGCTTCGGCGCTGCGCCGCTTACCAGGCTACTTTGGTGATTGAGTGCGTCTGCCCTGCCCTCCGGTAGGGCCCCCAACCTGCGGGTATCATATTTACTATTGGATATCGCCGGACAACCTCGTACCTGGTGTCCACCTGCTTTTAGGTTGTTCCCGGGTTGAGCATCTGCGGATCGGCGGCGACAAGTTCACGGGCGTTTCCGGGAACGCCCTGTTACACAGGCCGGTTACCTAACCCCGGTAAAAGTCATTTCGGGGTTCCATAAAAAAATATTTTCAATTTGTCAAAATATTTAGTAATTTGCACTAAAATAATTAGCCATGTCAGTTGCCAATAAAAACCTGAAGTATTTAAGAAAGCTTAGAGGCTTGACACAGGATGAGTTTGCCGGTAAGCTCAACATCAAACGATCGTTACTGGGTGCTTATGAAGAAGGGCGGGCGGAGCCGCGGCTGGAAGTGCTGGAGACGGTTTGCAATATCTTTAAATTAACGCTCGACGAGATCTTAAGAAAAGACCTGAGTGAGCATACGGACAATTACCTGGCCCGGAGGCGTGCGCTGAAATTATCGGATACCTCGGCCAGGATCCCTTTTGTTCCGGTAAAAGCGGCTGCAGGCTACCTGAACGGCTATGCGGATCACGAATTTATTGATGAACTGAATACGTTTACCCTGCCGATGGTATCGGGCGGTAATTACCGGGCCTTTGAAATTTCGGGTGATTCCATGCTGCCTACCCCAAGCGGTTCCATCATCGTAGGAGAAAAAGTAGAAGCGCTGGAATATGTAAAAAACAATACAGCCTGCATCGTGGTGTCGAAAAACGACGGGATCGTGTACAAACGCGTCCAGAAGAACGGGAAAACAAAAAGCAAGCTCATGTTGTTAAGCGATAATCCTACGTTTCAGCCTTATTCTATCAGCTCGGAGGACGTGGTGGAAATGTGGGAGGCCCAGTTCATCATTTCAAAAACAAACACCATGCAAAGCTGGAATGTAGGACAGCTGGTCAATATTGTTGCCGACCTGCAGCAGGAAGTGGCCGGTATGAAAAAGAAAATGAACTGATGCCCCTGAAAACAGGATGCTTTTCTACAAGATCCGGCGTTCCTGACTCCTGACAAGCTCCATACCACGCCGGGCAGGATATCCGCAATCCAAAAACTTCCGCGTTTCTGCGCTTCTTTGGCAACCCAAACCGGGAACACCGCTAATACTCATCCCTTCGTACCTTTTTACGACCAGATTTGATCTCGCTTTTCCGCTTTTTGTTCTGTATCCGCTGGGCCACGACAGCCTTTGGTACCCGGGTGGCAATGCGGGCTTTCTTTTTCTGCAATGCCGCCGAAATTAGAATGTTGATCTTCCGGACAGCTGCCGCCTTATTTTCCAGCTGGGTCCTGTATTCCTGGGATCTTACCTGCAAAGACCCTCCGGACTGAATGCGGTTTGCCAGTTTGACCATTAAGATGCTTTTCTGCGCATCAGAAAGAAGCGCAGAATCCGGTATCCGGAATAAGGCGATCACGGCCGTTTCCACCTTATTTACATTTTGCCCGCCTTTTCCGCTACTTCTCGTTGTCTGGAATAACAATTCTTTTGAAACGTCCATCTCCTGATTCATATACGGCATAAAATTACGCCATAATTGCAAATGAGCCGTATGACCATGGAGGCACAGATATGCAGCACCGGTCTGCCGCAACAGTGCTTAAAAGAAAATGTTCTGCGCCTCATTTTCCCCGATTCATCTTTGTATCCCTATTTTTGAAGGAAGAACCAGGGTATGAAAGTTGTTATACAAAGGGTATTGGAAGCCAGTGTGCGCATTGATGGCACTATTTTTTCATCGATTGAAAAAGGAATGATGGTGCTGCTGGGGATCGAGGATGCGGATACAGAAGAAGACATCGGCTGGCTGAGCCAGAAAATCACGCAGTTAAGGATCTTTGATGATGAAAACGGGGTCATGAACCTCAGCATACAGGATGTAAACGGCGCCCTGTTGCTGGTGAGCCAGTTTACCTTACACGCCTCTACCAAAAAAGGCAACCGTCCGTCTTATATCAAGGCCAGCAAGCCGGGTATGGCGATCCCCATGTATGAAAAAATGATCCGCCGCCTGGAAAGTGATCTGGGCAAAAAGATCAAAACCGGTGTTTTTGGCGCCGACATGAAGGTACAACTCATCAACGACGGGCCGGTTACCATCATTATTGACTCAAAAAATAAAGAATAAACGGATATGACCATCAGCGAAGCACAACAAACCGTAGATCAATGGATAAAAACAGTAGGTGTCCGCTATTTCAGCGAACTGACCAATATGGCCATTCTTACCGAAGAGGTCGGCGAACTGTCGCGGCATATGGCCCGTATTTTTGGCGATCAGTCGTACCGGAAACCCGAAGATGCGGAGCAGGCCCGGACCCTGATGGCCGATGAAATGGCAGACGTGCTGTGGGTGCTGATCTGCCTGGCCAACCAAACCGGAACAGATCTGACAGCCGCACTCAGAAAAAACTTTGAAAAAAAGAACATCCGGGATGCGGTAAGACATTTGAACAACAAAAAATTGTAGCAAATGGCATTAAAAAATGCAGTAAACATTGCAAAGCAAACCATTGAAGAAACGTTTACTAACCGCGTGTTCAAGCTGAGCGCGGCACTGGCCTATTATACCATTTTTTCATTGCCCGGCCTGCTTATTGTGATCATTTGGATCGGTGACAGCTTTTTTGCGGACGCCCTTCTCAGTCACAGCACACATGCCGACGTAAAGAACAGCCTGTATCAGCAAATAGAAGGATTTATCGGAACTACCTATGCCGATCAGATCTGGCAAACCATTAATAATGCGGCCCATTTTCCCAATAAAGCGGTGGCCAAAATCATCGGCGTCCTTACCCTGGTTTTTGGAGCTACGGGTGTCTTTGCAGAAATACAGGATTCCATCAATATGATCTGGCGCTTAAAGGCCCGTCCCAAAAAAGGAAAGGGCTGGCTGAAACTGCTTCTGGACCGGCTGATGTCCTTTTCAGTAGTGGTCACATTGGGCTTTTTGCTGCTGGTTTCTTTAATGATCAATGGACTGATGGAATTGCTTACCACCCAGCTGACACGGATCATTCCCGATTCGCAGCGGGTACTTGCCTATGTTTCGAACCTTGTCATTACGCTCATCATTACTTCTGTTCTATTCGGAATGATCTTTAAAGTACTTCCGGATGCAAAAATAAAGTGGCGTGCCGTAAGGGCCGGCGCATTTGTTACCGCCCTGCTCTTTATGGGCGGCAAGTTCCTGATCAGCTATTACCTCGGGCGTAATAAGATGTCATCTGCCTATGGTGCTGCCGGCTCCGTTATCATTATTCTTTTGTGGGTGTACTATTCTGCGATCATCCTTTATATTGGTGCAGTCTTTACCCGGGTATACGCCATCCATAATGAAATGAATATCTATCCCAGTCAATATGCCGTTTGGGTAGAGCATGTGGAAGTAGAAAATAAAGACTCCATACAAAACCTGCAACAGGATCCTGTGGTGGCAAAATCGGCCGAAGAGCACCGGATCGAAAACAGCGCAGCCGGAGAAAACGCGAAATAAGAGACATAGCCCATTCTTATACAGCCGCGTAGCCTTGTATATAAACAGGCCGCTCATGGGCTGATGATCCATCTGCGGATTTATAGCCGATCAACCAAAAGCTCTGGTGGGCTTTGGGCCGCCCGAAATATTACAGACGGGGCAGGTAACGCAAATGAATAAACCGGCATAAAAACCTAAAAGCTCCCGACATCGCCACTTTTGTTATCACCTAATACCGCCCATACCTGCCCTGGAACAAGCCTACATTGACACCGGCGCGGATTACCGGAATGATCACCGGCTTTTTATTTCCATAATCATCATATCTTTTGTCCACATACGGGCTGTTCCAGTTCTTCAATACATCGGCTAGTATGGAAATGTAGAAGAACGTGGTCCCACCTTTTATGCGGCCGGTAGAGTATCCGCCTCCGAGCAGTAAGGATGGCGCCCGGGCATTTACCTTATAGGAAGGCACCGGGCTGCTTGTTGAGGTTGTGTACCGTTCATTGGTAAAATTTTCTTCAAATTGTGCCTGAACAAATAAAAAGCTGATGGGATATGCCCTCAAAAAAGCACCCGGCCCCCATACATGCTGCTTTAACCGGTCGTTTGTGCCCCATACATCACGGGCACCATTGAATACATAATTCAGTACAATCCCTCCGTCTAAATAATCGTTGATCTTGTATCCAAGTACCGGACTGACGCCCAGTACGCTTCCGCCGGAATAGAAGGAGGCCGTAACTCCGCCTCCTGTAAACAGGTTTTCCTTTTTAAAGCCTTTTTCCTCAAATGGCTGATCCTTATTGGCATTGCGCACTTCAACAGGATCGTCCTGCGCCCGGGATGAGGTAACGAGCAACAAGACCGCTCCCAGCATACAGCATATTTTTTTCATATTCAAAGGTTTTAATGTTCCGGGGCCACCGCATCAAATATCTTTCCCGCGTTCAAAATATTATTGGGGTCAAATGCCTTTTTAATATCCTGCATCAGCCGGATCTGCCGCTGTTCAAACACGATATCCATGTAGGTTTTCTGGATCAGCCCGATGCCGTGCTCACCGCTGATGGTACCGCCCAAACTTTTTACTAATTTAAACAATTCCCGCAGTACGGCGTTCATTTCCGGATCGTTGAGGCTGTTTTTATTCCCCTCTTTTTTGATGCGCACGTGTAAGTTCCCATCGCCCGCATGTCCGTAACAAACCGCATGAAAATTATGCTTTTGTCCCAAATCCTTTACACCTTTGATCAGTTTTGGCAGTTCTGCCCTTGGTACTACCGTATCTTCCTCAATGGTATAGCCGGAAGATTTTACCGCTTCGGCCGTTCTCCGGCGCAGTTTCCATAATTCATCTTTCTGCTGGGCATCATCTGCAAAGAAAACTTCCCCTGCTTCGTATTGTTCCAGCAACAGGGCGATCTGTTCCATTTCCTGCATCAGCACGTCCAGGTTATTTCCATCCACCTCTACAATAAGGTGTGCGGCAATTTCGTCGTTTACGGGCACCACATAGCTATCTACCATCTGGCTTACGATCTTCAATGCGTCGATCTCCACCAGCTCCAGCGCACTGGGATTAAATCCGGCCCTGAAAATAGCGCTTACAGCTTCACTTGCTTTTTCCAGCGAAGCAAAGGGCGCCAGCATCAGCAGGTCATATTTGGGCAGGGGGATCAGTTTTAAAACGATCTTTGTAACCACGGCCAGGGTTCCCTCGCTGCCCACCAGCAGCTGTGTGAGGTTATAGCCGGTTACATTTTTCAATACATTGGCACCGGTCCAGATGATTTCGCCGGTAGGCAATACCGCTTCCAGATTCAGCACATAGTCTTTCACCACCCCGTATTTCACAGCTTTAGGTCCGCCACTGTTCTCGGCAATATTGCCGCCAATAAAACAGGTTCCGCGGCTGCTGGGATCCGGCGGGTAAAACAGCCCTTTTTCTTTTACGGTATTTTGCAGCACTTCGGTGATCACGCCCGGTTCTGTGGTCACCTGAAGGTTTCTTTCGTCAATATCAAGGATCTTATTCAAACGCTCCGTAGAAAGCACCACACCGCCCAAATGCGCCAGCGCTCCCCCACTCAGCCCCGTACCGCCTCCCCGCGGCGTAACGGGAATCAGGTCCCGGTTACAGATCTTAAACAATGCCGAAACTTCTTCGGCGGTTCCGGGTTTTACCACTACCTCCGGTACAAAATAGAGGGTTTCTGTTTCATCGTGCGCATAAATTTCCAGTGATTCCGCGTCTACAACAACATTTGCAGCGCCAACAATCTGTTTAAATTCCTCAATATGCTGCGCTGTAATCTTTTTGTCTGCCATTATTCTTTTTTACAAACAGTCTATAAATTTTAGGAGGCGTAAAATTCGGGGAAATTTGGGAAAGGAAAAAATGATTCAGAAATCAGAATCGAGACCTGAGCAATGAGACATTAAAAATTGAAAACCCGATCCCGGACACAGGAGCCTCTTAACAGACGTTTGTAATTTGTTTCCAAATCAGTTACCCGGCATTCAAAACAGAGCACCGCCGGAAGCAGTCTCAATACTCAATTCTCAAAACTGACCACCGACTGCTCTAAGAAATCTTGCTCCATGCGGTTTTCCCATTTTGGGAACGCAGAAAATCTTTCAGCACCGCATGTTCCGGTTTTGAAAGGTCGGGGTCGTCTTTCAGGATCTGTTCACACTGCTGTTTGGCCACTTCTACCATCGCACGGTCATTCACAATATCCACGAGCCTGAAGCTCAGCATACCGCTTTGCCGGGTGCCTTCTATATCGCCCGGCCCCCTTAATTCCAGGTCTTTTTCTGCAATTACGAAGCCATTGTTGGTGGAGGTCATGATCTTCATACGCTCCCGGGCTTCATTGCCCAGCTTTTTTCCGGTAAGCAGGATACAGTAACTTTTTTCGGCCCCTCTTCCTACCCGGCCCCGCAACTGGTGAAGCTGCGATAGCCCGAATTTTTCGGAGCTCTCGATCAGCATGACCGATGCGTTGGGCACATTTACCCCCACTTCGATCACCGTGGTGGAAACCATGATCTGGGTATCATGCGTTACAAACCTCCGCATGTTCTCTTCTTTCTGAAAGGCCGGCATTTTCCCATGTACCATACTGATCCAATACTGAGGTTCGGGGAAATAGGTTTTTATCACATCATACCCCTGCATCAGGTTCTCATAATCCAGCTTCTCGCTTTCTTCGATCAGGGGAAAGATTATATACACCTGCCGTCCCAGCGCGATCTCGGCTTTCAGAAAATCCATTACCAGGCTGCGGTCGTTTTCGTACCGGTGCACGGTCTGGATGGGCTTCCGCCCCGGTGGCAATTCGTCAATTACACTGTAATCCAGGTCTCCATAGGCCGTCATGGCCAGTGTGCGGGGAATAGGCGTAGCCGTCATGACCAGCACATGGGGCGGGATGGGCGCCTTGTCCCAGAGCCTCGCGCGTTGTGCCACGCCAAACCGGTGCTGCTCATCGATGATCACCAGGCCCAGGTTGCTGAACCGAACCGGGTCCTCGATCACCGCATGTGTGCCGATCAAAATATGGACCCCGCCTGCTGCAAGCCGTTCCAGCAGCAACCGGCGCTCTTTTCCCTTGGTGGTGCCGGTTAAAATGGCCACTTCCACCGGCAACGGCTCCAACAGCTCTTTGATCCCCTGAAAATGCTGGCGTGCCAGGATCTCCGTGGGGGCCATCAATACGGCCTGGAATCCATTATCTGCCGCCAGCAGCATATTGAGCAGCGCCACGATGGTTTTGCCACTGCCCACATCTCCCTGCAACAGCCGGTTCATTTGCTTACCCCGGCCGGTATCGATGCGAATCTCTTTTAGTACCCGTTTTTGTGCACTGGTCAGCTCAAAAGGCAGGCACTCTTTATAAAAACGGTTGAAAAGATCACCCACTTTTTCAAAGACCACGCCTTTGGAGAACCGGTGTCGTTCCCAGCGCAATAAATTCATCCGCAGCTGCGCAAAAAAGATCTCTTCAAATTTCAGCCGGCGTACCGCGGCTTCATACAAGGCATTGGTTCGGGGAAAATGAATGTTGCGGAAAGCTTCAAAACGGGGCATCAGCCGCAGTGCTTCCCGCATTCCCGGGGGCAGGTTCTCCGGCAGGTCCCTTTCCGAAAGATGCTGCATCAGCACCCCTGCAAGCTTCCCGATCTGCCGGCCGCCCAGGTTTTTTGCTTTTAGTTTTTCTGTTGATGGGTAAACCGGTTCCAGGTAATCTTTCCCCTTTAATTTTTCAGGGTCCCAGAGTTCCATTTCCGGGTGCACGATCTGGGGTTTTCCCATAAAAAAAGAAACCTTTCCGTAAACAAGGTAAGCCTGTCCCGGCTGGATCATTTTCTGAATAAGACTGATGCTCTGGAACCATACCAGCTCCAATACCCCCGTCCGGTCGCGTACCTGGGCAGTAAGCCGGCGTACCCTCCGTTCCCCGATCTGTTCAAGGGGAGAAAGCAATCCGGCCACCTGTACATACTCCTCCCCCGGGGCGAGGGCGGCAATGAAGGTTATTTTTGTTTTATCCACATGCCGGAACGGATAATGCTGCAGCAGGTCATTAAACGTAAAGATGCCCAACTCCTTTTGCAGCAGCTCCGCCCGCTGCGGCCCCACACCTTTGAGATAGCCAATGGGGCTGGACAATATGTTGTTATTACCGGAAATAAAACTGCTTTTGACAAAAATAAGGCGCTTTTGTTAACTGCAAAACGGGAGCTGCGTTGCAGGCAGGATGCACTTACTCAAAAAAGCGGGCGGCCCCTGTGGCCCTTTTCACCAACAACGGAATAAAAAACTACTTTCACCCTATGAAGAACACTACTTACCCTACGACAACTTTATCCGCAGTATTTTATCCAACAAGAGCATTGCGACGGAATATTTTAAAAATCACTTCCCCCTTTTATCAGTAACCAGTTGATTTTTTCCAGGCTGGCACAATTGCCGGATACTTACGATGCTGCAGTAAAACAGCTGAATAATAAATTTTTAGCGGCGTCCATCCAGGTCCGATCAGGAACACACCAGATATCTATATTGAAAAAGGCAAAGAGCAGATGGTGAACAATCTGCTGGCAACGAAAAAATTCTCTATTGCTGAAATTGCCGGTTTTGCCGGCGTTACTGAAGCCTTTGCAAAGAGGCGCTTACGCTCTTTAAAATAAAACGTCTTCAAATCGACGCTGGTATTGATGCGTTATTACCGGAGAAATTTCCCGATCAAAGGCAGCCGCTTTAGTTCGTTCTGCTCAATTCGCACTACAAGGAACAGGAATACTCCCATAAACAATGTTGCACTGCATGTTTTGAACCAAAAATTGGAAATAAATGATGCAACCATCCTGTTTATCAAAAATAACAGCACCGTGATCACCAGATAGGCCACAAGTTTTTTCCACGCGTACGGAATCGGATAATATTTTTGCCCGGTCAGATAGGCCATCACCACCATTGCCCCGTAGCAGATCATGGTTACTGTTGCACCCGCATACATTTCATATTTGGGAATGAACAGGTAGTTGCCTATAAAAGTGATCAGGGCACCAATGACCGTTATGATAATGCCCCAATACATTTTATCTGTAAGCTTGTACCAGGCCGAAAGGTTATAGTAGATGCCAAGAAAGACATTGGCCATTAAGAGGATCGGGACAATATACAGCCCTTCCCGGTACTCCCTGCCAATCATGTATTGCCAGATATGCAGGTACAGCCCGGTGAATAAATAAGCAATGCACAGCGTAATAACAAACCACTTCATTACCTTGGCATAGGTGAACCGGGCATTCTCTGCTCCTTTTTGTTTAAAGAAAAAAGGTTCACCGGCCATACGGAAGGCCTGAATGAACATGGTAATGAAAATAGAGATCTTATAGTTTGCGGAGTAAATACCAACGATCCGCATATTTTCGTCGGAAGAATAGGGCAAAAAGCTCTTCAGCAGCTGCCGGTCCATTACCTCGTTCACCATGCCGGCCAGCCCGATGATGATCATGGGCGTGCTGTACCGCAGGATCTGCTTCCAAAGGCTGCGGTTTACCCGGAACCGGAAACGCTTCCATTCAGGGAACAGGAACAAAAAAACCAGAAACGACTGCACCATGTTTGCTACTACCAGCAGCGTCACCCTGTTCTGGCGTAAGATCCATTTCAGGAAGGCATTGTCTGTATGGCTGTAATATTTCGGGATCAGGTAAACGAGCAGAATGACCAAAAAAATATTCACCAGGATACCAAAAACCTTGATAAAAGCATAGCGCCGCGGCCGGTTATCCTGCCGCAGCTTGGCAAAAGGAATGGTAGCCAGTGTATCAAATGCTATGAGCACCGCCGTAATGACAATAATCTCCGGAAATTTTCCGATTTCGAGGAAGGTGCTAATGGGCTGGCTGTAAAATATGATAACGCCACTTAGAATGCAGGTAGAAACAATATGAGACGCAAAAGTTGTATTGAACAGGCTTTTTTGCGTTATGTCGGTGTGGTTGCTGAACCGAAAGAACCCCGTTTCCAGGCCATAAGTATAAACGATATTGGCAACGCCGATCCATGCGTACAAAAGACTAAAATCTCCATACTCCTTAACCCCCTTTGAATCCACCATTAAATACGTCAATATCGGCGTCAAAAGGAAGTTCAATAACCTCGCCATTACATTGCTTAAGCCGTACCAAAGTGTTTGTCCTGCCAGTTGTTTAATGCCGCTCAATGGATCTTCGTATTATTTAACAAATGTACTGTTCTTCTGATAAATGATATTACCGGGTAAAATTTGGGGTTGGAACGACATCTTTTTACCTTCGCAATACTTTATTCTATAAAAATACAAATTAACATGAAAAAGTTTTCGTTGATTTTGGCTTTGCTTACCCTGACCGGCGCTGCTTCTTTTGCACAAAAGGCTTATGAGGGAAGGATCCGGTACAAAAAGATCGATCAGCCGGCCCTTGTTGTGGAATACAACTACCCGGTGAACGTGGTAGAGAATGCATTAAAGGCCAAAATGGCGGACCTTCGTTTAAAATACAGCACCAGCAAAGGATTCATCTCCTACAACAACTGCATCGTACCTTCCATCACCCGTTCCGCCCTGGACTATACCTTTAAAACAGAACAATCGGGTAAAAACGGAAAAGAAAAAACAACGCTGTATTTGATCATGGAAGGAGGAAACAATATAGCCGAAGATGCCGTGGTGCTGGCGGCCAAAGGAAAATCCTTTTTGGAAGGTCTCACATCCAATGTAAAAAAGAGCAATACCATCTTTCAGATAAAAAAGCAGGAAGACCTGCTCGTTACCGAAGAGCAAAAACTGAGATCCCTGAAGGACGACTATGAGGCGCTCGACCGGAAAATGCAGCAAAACCTGGAAGCGCAGCAAAAACAAACCCGGATCATTACTTCTCAAAAAAGCATCCTGGATGATCTTAAAGGCAATTGATCCCGCTACCGCACCCGCTTAAAACTTCCGTTGGAATATTCCAGGAAATACAGTTTTTTGTTTTCGTAATAATCGATCTTACTGGTTCTGCTTACCGGCTGGATATCATAATCATAAAATACCCGGTACTCTTTGCTGCTGAGCGCGCTCGCAGTGTTGCTGCCATACTGGTTCAGCAAGCGTCCGAACCGGAGGGTAAGATCAAAGGCGCGAAAAACCAGATCAGACGGCCGGGCATACATTTTTGCGTTGTAGTAGCTGATGATATTCCTGCTGGTTGCATCCAGTTGAGAGCTGTAAAACGGCGTACTGTAAACCAGATCCAGCCCCTTATATTTTGAAAAGTCCAGATTGTCCCAGGTGGGCATTCCCATTACGGTGATCTGGGGGTAGGTTTTGCTGAGCCGCGACAACTGGGCCAGGAGCTTTTCTGCAAAACTATTGTCCAGCGATCCGATCACAAACAGGGAAGACCTGCCTTTGGCAAAATTTGCCGCGATCTGCGCCGGAGACAGCGAGTCTTTTACATCCGTGAATTTAATGTGCATGGCGGTGTTTTTATCTACCTTGTTCAGGGTTTCAAAAACAGAGCGCAGGTAATTTTCAGAGCTGCCTTTACGGGTAAGATAGATGACCTGCTGATTGGGGTAGTTCTTTTTCAGATAAGCATAGATCCGCTCTCCCTGCGTGGGCAGCGTCGGGTTCATGACAATAAAATACGGATTGTTACGCACGTTTCCGTCATTAGGCACCAGGGCATTGATGACCGGGATCTTTTTTGAAGCGGCCAGCTTTGACAGGCGGTCCAGTTCGGTAACGGCACAATTTGCAATGATCAGCTCCACACCATCGGAAGCGGCCTTGTTGATCTGGCTTTCCAGGGTTTGTTTTGCAGACCGCGAATCATAAACATAGATGTCAAGAGGAAGGTTGAGCTTCTCGAGGGAATCGATGGCCAGCTCAGCCCCATGATAAAATTCCAGCCCCGCGATGGATAATTTCGGGAATGTGTTGCTGTTGTAGTTATAAGTGCCGTCCGCACTAAAGGCATTGTCCAGGTACAAAGGCGTAAAAATGGCCATTTTGTGACGCAGACCCGTTGTTACCTGTGCCGCTACTGTTGCAATACTGCAAACCGCCAGGAATACAAATAATGATAATTTCTTCATAGTTACAAGAATATTTAGTCAGCTATCCCCGGCCGTCCCATACAAAACAGGTCTCTCCGCGGAACCGCTATATCCTTAGCAAATATTATTCCCATTCTATGGTAGCGGGCGGTTTACTGCTGATATCATAAACCACCCGGTTAATACCCCTTACATTGTTACAGATCTCGTTGGAAACATTTGCCAGGAAATCGTAAGGGAGATGGGCCCAGTCGGCGGTCATACCGTCCACACTGGTTACAGCGCGCAGGGCCACCGTATACTCATATGTACGTTCATCGCCCATTACGCCAACACTCTTCACTGGTAACAAGATTGTTCCAGCCTGCCAAACCGTTGCATAGAGTCCGTTTTCTTTCAACGCGTTTATGTAGATGGCATCTGCCTCCTGCAATAATTTTACTTTCTCCTCGGTCACTTCACCCAGGATGCGGATGGCCAGGCCGGGTCCCGGAAACGGGTGCCGGTCGATCAATTCGGAAGGAATTCCCAATTCACGGCCCACTTTCCGCACTTCATCTTTAAAAAGAAAGCGCAGCGGTTCCACCAGCGACAGATGCATTTTTTCCGGAAGTCCGCCCACATTGTGGTGCGATTTGATGGTTACGGAAGGCCCGTGCACAGACACACTTTCGATCACATCCGGGTAAATCGTCCCCTGTCCCAGAAAATCAATATCGGTCAGCTGTTTTGCTTCATCCTGGAATACATCAATAAAAAGGCGGCCAATGATCTTCCGCTTGGTCTCCGGATCCGGATTATCTTTTAGCTCTTTGTAAAAAAGATCCTTTACATCTACACCTTTTATATTCAGACCCAGCTGTTTATAAGTTTCCAGCACTTGCTCAAATTCGCCTTTCCGCAGTACCCCGTTGTCTACAAAAATACCATACAGCCGGCTGCCGATCGCCTTGTGGATCAGGGTGGCCGCAACGGTACTGTCTACACCGCCGCTCAAAGCCATGATCACCTTACGGTCGCCGATCTTTTCCCGGAGCTCATTTACCGTATCGGTTATAAAATGAGCGGGGGTCCAGTCCTGGCTGCAACCGCAGATCCCGGTTAAAAAATTCTTTAATATCTTTTTTCCTTCAATACTGTGATACACTTCCGGGTGAAACTGCAGCCCGTACAGAGGATGTTGTGCCCCGCTGTATTTAAAGGCCGCTACCGGAATGCTTTCTGTGGTGGCCAGCACCTCAAACCCGGCGGGCAGCTCCAGGATACTGTCCCCATGGCTCATCCATACCTGGCTTCTGGGCTCCACGGCCTTCAACAACGGGTCAGCGGTCTGCCGGGCCTGCATTTGCGCCCGCCCGTATTCCCGTTTGCTGCTTTTTTCTACCCGGCCGCCAAAAAGTTTGGTGGAAAGCTGTGCACCATAGCAAATACCCAAAACTGGCACTTTGCCCAGGAGGCTTTTTACGCTGATAACCGGCGCATTTTCATCATTTACCGAAAAGGGCGACCCGGAAAGGATGATTCCTTTTAAATTGCCTTCGAATTCAAATGATTTGGAATAAGGAATGATTTCGCAATAAACATTGGCTTCCCGTACGCTGCGCGCGATCAGCTGGGTATATTGGGAGCCAAAATCAAGTATTAAGATTTTTTCGGTCATGATGCGCGAAGGTAATAAAATTGCAAATCACATAAACGGAGAATCCGGAGAACCTTTGGTTAAATTACCGGAACCTTTTTATATTTATTGAAGATTTAATCTAAAGAATGGAACATTGCAGGCCAGTCCCGGCGTAATTTCATACCGGCCGGCCTGTAATCGCAAAACTTAAAAACTATACGGATGAAACAGTTATTTTTTACAGCAATTGTTGCCGCTTTCCTGACAGGATCCTGCAATATCATTGATCAGCAACGCATTAAAGGAGACGGAAAGACCGTGAGCAAAACTTACGACCTGAAGGATTTCAGCAGCATCGATATCGGTAATGCTTCTGCCGTTTTTCTAAAGCAGGATTCCGTATTCAGTGTAAAGATCGAAACAGATGAAAATCTTTTCCAATACATCACTGCCGCTGTTGAAGAAGGGGAGCTGGATATTGATGAAAAGAACGATTTTGACCTCAGGCCCAGCAATGAGATAAAAATCTATATCTCCATGCCGGTAGTGAAAAAAGCGGCCCTTTCCGGTGCTTCCACATTAAAGGCCGACAACAAGATCACACAGGATGAACCATTTGCACTGGATATCAGCGGCGCTTCCAACGCCACGCTGCAGCTAAAAGCGCCGATGGTCCAAATGGACGTAAGTGGTGCCTCCACCCTGAATATTTCCGGTGAAACCCGCGAGATCCGGGGCGAAGCCAGTGGCGCCAGCACGATCCACGGATTTGACCTGAAGGCAGAGACCACCAATATGGAGGCCAGCGGCGCCAGTACCGCTAATATTTTTGCCAGCGTTCAGTTAACCGCAAATGCCAGCGGCGCCTCCAGCATCAAATACATGGGCAATCCCAAAGTAAGCTCTTCCGCCAACGGCGCAGGCAGTGTAAGCAAAGCGGATTAAAAACCGGTTTCATATTCGTATGACTATTGACTGCTGCGGCACTCAGTCGCTGATCTGATAAGCCGAAAGCTGATGGCAGTGGACGAGTTTGATACCTGATGTGGCTATCAATCGGAGAAAAGATCATGGAGTTGTAACGGACCTTTATTTTCAAATTTCCACATGCTCCCATCCGGCATCACCTGTAAAATTCTAAAGGATAGGTTGTGTGTACCTTTCCTTCCCGGATCCGCTTCAGTTTGGCAGCAAGCAGTTTCCGGCTCAGCGGTGAAAGATGATCCAGATACAAAATACCCTGCGTGTGGTCATACTCATGCTGGATCATGCGGGCCGTAATACCACTAAACGTTCTATGCTGTGTCTTTAGGTCTTTATCCATATAGGTGATCTCCACCGACCAGGGCCGCACTACGGGCTGATAAAATCCGGGAATGCTCAGACAGCCTTCATTGGCCACCCAAACCCGCTCCGATCTGCTGCATATCCGGGCATTGATAAACGTTTCTTCAATACCCGTATCCTCAACTTCAAAATCTGCCTTCCGTGCTGCCGTATCCTGTTGCAGGTAGGTGCTCCGGCTATCAACAATAAATAATTGCAGGGCCTTTCCTACCTGGTTCGCCGCCAGCCCGCAGCCGTTCGCACGGCGCATGGTCTGCCACAGGTCACTGACGAGCAGATCCAGGCCTTTTTCACCGGCATCTACAGGTACACTTTTCGTTCTCAGCAGCGGATGCCCATAGGCCTGTACCCGATAAATCATCTACAAAAAATTTATTGCAAAAATGCATCAGACAACCGGTCCGTGCAATGAACAATTGTTAAGAAATCTGGCGCCGGATCCGGCTCAGCGCCTGTGGTGTAATGCCAATATAGGAAGCGATGTACTTAAGCGGCACCTGCCGGATCACCTCCGGTTCTTCATTCAGAAGCTTCAGATAGCGTTCTGTAGCATTGTACTTTACCAATGCAATTTCATGTTTTGTTTTGGCCAGCAGCAATTTTTCGGCAACAAACCGTCCCAGGTAATTACCGGCCGTTGTTTTCGCATATACCCGCTGCAGATCGTCATAAGAGATCTGCCACGCAACCGTGTCGGACAGGGCCTGTATTTCGTATTCGGACGGGGTTCTTGTCAAAAACGAATCATAGGCGCAGACAAAATCCTTTTCAAAATTAAAATGGAAGGTATGATCGTTTTCATCACCCGGAACATAACAGCGTACCAGTCCGGACTCAATAAAAGACAGGAAGTTTTCAGTTTGTCCCAGCTGCACTACCCGCTCATTCTTCCGGAATACCCGTCGTTGAAAATGAGCCGCAATAAAATGCCATTCCGTTTCGTCCAGCTTCCGGAAGCGTTCATAGTAAGCGCGAAGATGCCCCATGAGATCAAAGTTAAGAAATCAGAGTCTGAGATCCGGGATTTGAACAGGCGGTCTTGAGCGATCTGCAGTCAGCCATTAGCTATAACGCTGCGCTCTTTCTTTGTGTCATTGCGTGGAGACCTGAGCATTGGGCTTTCGGCATCGATCATCCGGCGTCCCAAATCCAATACCCCGCATCAAACGACAACCAGCCCCGTTCGGGAGCGCCTGAAACGTTAAACCGAACTTTCCCTGATAAAGAATGGGGCATGATCCATGATCTATGAACCATACCCCATTGATAATAAGCAATAATTATTTCCGGCTGTAGTTCGGAGCTTCCTTGGTCACATCCACATCATGCGGATGGCTTTCGTTCATACCCGCATTGGTGATCTTTACAAACTGTGCGTTTTGAAGATCCTGAATGCTCTTTGCTCCACAATAGCCCATGCCGGCACGCAGTCCCCCGGTATATTGATAGATCACTTCCTTTAAGGTTCCTTTATACGCTACCCGGCCTTCAATGCCCTCCGGCACGAATTTCTTTACATCGTCTTCGGGATCCTGGAAATACCGGTCGCTGCTGCCTTTGGCCATGGCACCCAGCGAGCCCATTCCCCGGTAAGCCTTGAATTTACGTCCTTCAAAAATGATGGTCTCACCCGGGCTTTCTTCCGTACCGGCAAAGATGCTGCCCATCATGGCGCAATCTGCTCCGGCAGCAAGTGCCTTCACCAGGTCGCCGGTGTAGCGGATACCGCCATCGGCAATAATGGGAATGCCTTTCTTTTTCAAACCGGATGCCGCTTCCATGATCGCCGTCAGCTGCGGCATACCGGCGCCCGCCACAATACGAGTGGTACAGATAGAACCCGGGCCGATACCTACTTTTACCGCATCGGCCCCCGCTTCCGCCATCGCCAGGGCACCTTGTGCTGTACCTACATTGCCCGCAATAATATTTAGTTTTTTAAAATTCTTTTTCACCCTCTTTAACGCATCCAGCACCCCTTTGGTGTGTCCATGTGCGCTGTCCAGCACCACAATGTCCACCCCTACCTGCTGCAGGGCGTCGATCCGTTCAGCCACATCCCCGGTAATACCCACACCGGCGCCTACCAGCAAACGCCCAAAGGAATCTTTAATAGCATTGGGGAAGGAAGTTACCTGGAGGATATCCCGGTAAGTGATCAGCCCGATCAGCTTCCCCTGTTTGTCTACCACCGGCAGCTTCTCCACCTTGTACTGACGCAGAATGGTCTTTGCCTTTTTCAGGTCTGTTCCTTCCGGTGCTGTGATCAGGTTGGTACTGGTCATTACCTCGCTTACTTTACGATGCGGGTTATCTTCAAAACGAAGATCCCGGTTGGTAAGGATCCCTTTCAGTTTTTTGTTTTTATCAATTACCGGGATCCCCCCAATCTTGTTTTCCGCCATCAGCTGCAGGGCATCCCCGATGGTTGCATCTTCCAGCAGGGTAATGGGATCAAGGATCAGTCCGCTTTCGCTCCTTTTAACTTTGCGTACCTGCTCAGCCTGCTTCTCAATACTCATGTTCTTGTGCAGGATGCCCAAACCGCCCTCCCGGGCAATGGCCGTGGCCAGCGCCGCTTCCGTAACCGTATCCATGGCTGCGGACAAAATCGGTATGTTTAAAGAAATATCTTTCGTGAGTTTGGTGCGGATGTCCACCTCACGCGGCAATACCTGGCTGAATGCAGGTACCAGTAATACATCATCAAATGTTAAGCCTTCAAAGGCGATTTTGGAATTATTTGCAGAAGCTGCAGAAGATTTTCTTGTTGCCATGTGCAAAGGTAAGGGAAAATAGAAATACGATGTACCGTTTCACAATCTGATCATCCCAAACTTGCAATTCTATGACGCGGAAATCCGCGTTAGAAGTAAATTTCCGGCCTTTAAAGATTCTTTCCGGTATCAAAAAGAGCCGGTACACCCACTTTTCCCCTGCTTGCCGCGGCCTTTATATTGCCCGGCATATGCAATCGTTTGCGTAATCATACCGGCATTGAAAACCAGCAGAACAGACAAACAATACCCCGGTTCTTCTTTTTAGCCCTACTTTTGCAAACAAATTTTAACTCAGTACTGAATCATGCTTAAAATCAATCATACAAAGAAGCCCGGACCTACCATCCTTTTTATCTTTGGCGGAAGCGGGGACCTGAATCAGCGGAAACTGACCCCTGCCTTGTATAATCTTTGGCTGGACGGACTGATGCCTGAGCAATTTTCCATCATTGGTACGGGGCGTACGGATTACTCCAACGAAAAATTCCGGAACCACCTGCTGGAAGGTATCAACGAATTTTCCCGGAGGAAAAGTGATGGAAACGGAAGCTGGGAAAAATTTTCACAACACGTGTCCTACCTGCGGATGGATGTGGACCAGCCAAAGGATTATGCGGCAATGGCCACCATCATCAGCGACCTGGAAGCAGCATGGGGCGTAGAAGCGCATGTGCTCTTTTACCTTGCAGTAGCACCCCAGCTGGTGCCGGAGATCACTACCAACCTGAATAAGCTGGAGAAAGCAAAAGATAAAAACAGGGCCCGCATTGTTATTGAAAAGCCCTTTGGTCATGACCTGAAGAGTGCGCAGGCACTGAACCGGTTGCTGACCGAAATGTTCGACGAAAGCCAGATCTACCGTATTGATCATTACCTTGGAAAGGAAACGGTTCAGAACATCCTGGCCCTGCGTTTTGCCAATGCCCTGTTTGAGCCCATCTGGAACCGGAATTATATCGATCATGTGCAGATCACCGCAGCAGAAACCGTTGGTGTGGAGGATCGTGGAGGCTATTACGAGCGTTCCGGTGCCCTACGCGATATGGTACAGAACCACATCCTGCAACTGGTGTGCATGGTGGCCATGGAAGCGCCGGTATCGTTTGAAGCAGACGAGATCCGGAATAAAAAATCGGATGTGCTGAACGCCATCCGGAAGATCAAAAAAGAAGAGGTACAGCAATATGCAGTACGCGGCCAATATTCCCAGGGATGGGTACAGGGACAGGAAGAAAAAGCATATCGCGAAGAAAAAGGCGTTGTCCCCAACTCGTCGGTAGAAACATTTGCAGCAGTAAAATTTTACATTGATAACTGGCGCTGGCAGGACGTTCCCTTTTATGTACGGACCGGAAAATTCCTGAAGGAAAAAACCACCCTGATCACTGTACAATTTAAAGAAGCGCCCAAATATGCGTTTCCGCCGGAAGCTTCCGAAACCTGGCGCTCCAACCGGCTTTCCATCAGCATTCAGCCGGAAATGGATATCCGCCTCCGGTTCCAGGCAAAACGCCCGGGCCAGACGATGTCATTGAACCCCGTAAACATGGTGTTCAGCTATAGTGATAATTACGACGCGCCCCAGCCGGAGGCCTATGAGACCCTGTTGCTGGATGCCATGATGGGTAACCCCACCCAGTTTATGCGGGGCGACCAGGTAGAGATCGCCTGGGAAGTCATTGAACCCATCCTCGAAACCTGGGAAAACCGTCCTCCCGTTGACTTTCCCAATTATGCCCCGGGCACCTGGGGGCCTGAAGATGCGGAGGCACTGATCGCACGCGAAGGCCGGAACTGGATCACCCTGCCGCCCAAACGAAAAGAAAGCAATTCATGAGCCATCATAACGCACCAGACCGGGCCCCGGAAGCAAAACGCCGGGGCCCGTTTTTTTGATGCAGGCAACAGCCTTTTCAAGTATTTAACATTTCCTTTTAACAGATTCATTGCAGGTTTGCATGTACATTGGAGTGGCGTAACCATTTAACCAGTACATACAAAACATAACAATGAAAGCATTTACCCTGACTGCCATCGCTGCGCTGTGCATGCTTGCCGCACGGGCGGCAACAATAAAAGGCACCATTAAAGATGAGCATGGTGCGCCCCTGCCTTATGCCACCGTCACTCTTAAAGACAATCCCAATGGTACCACCGCCAACAGTAAGGGATTTTATGCCATCGACCTTCCTCCCGGCACCTATACCCTCGTGGTTGAGTACGTAGGCTACATCCCGTTTGAAAAAAAGATCTCCCTGACGGAAAAGAACCTTGAACTGGATGTTGTACTTTATGCCAATGCACATCTTTTGCAGGAGGTGGTGGTCCAAAGCAAAGGAGAAGACCCGGCTTACCGGATCATCCGGCAGGCCATCAAAAAGAAGTCCTACTACGAACACCAGACCGATGCTCTGTCCGTGAACATTTATCTGAAGGGCATTATCCGCACACTGAATATCCCCAAAAAGATCCTGGGCCAAAAGGTGGAACGGGACGCCAACGATGGGCTGGACACAGCAGGTAAAGGCGTATTGCTGCTGTCGGAATCTACCGTACAGCTGGATGAAGCAGAACCGGACCGGTCAAAAGTAACCGTTCTTTCCAGCTATCAGCGGGGCAATAATATGGGGTTGAATTTTTCAAAAGTAACCTCTTTCTACACCAACAACGTAGCCATATTCGACATCACCAGCAACTCCCGGGGATATATCTCCCCCATCGCCGACGCAGCCCTGAACTTTTACCGGTATAAGCTCCTGAACACCTATACCCGGAATGGGGTCATCGTAAAAACCATCCGGGTCATTCCCAAAAGAAAGCATGAGCCTCTGTTTTCCGGCACTATTGAAATAGCGGACTCCAGCTGGCGTATTTACAGCCTGGATCTTTTACTGACCAAGGATTATCAGCTGGAGCTCATCGATACGCTCCGTATTAAACAGCTGCATAGCCCGGTTACCGCCGATGTATGGAAAACCAAAAACCAGATCATTTCCATCTCTTTTAACCAGTTTGGCTTCAGAGGCATCGGCAGCTTTGTAAACGTTTACAGCAACTACAACCTGCATCCGGATTATACTGCCGGTTATTTCAACAATATTGTTATGAAATACGATACCGGCTATTACAAACGGGATTCCAATTTCTGGAAATACGCCCGGCCGGTTACCCTGGAAGACGATGAAAAAAAATACTACGCTTTCCGCGACAGCATCAGCACGCTTAATAAGAACCGTCCCCGCTCTTACTATGATTCGCTCAGGCGCCATCAGAAGATCACACTCTTTAATATTCTATGGCACAGTCAGCAATACCGGTGGTATTCAGAAAACCATACCTTCTCCTATAAGCTAAAGGGTCTATTAAAAGGACTGGAGTACAATACCGTGGAAGGCGTTGCAATAAAGGCAGACCAGACCCTCAGTTACATTCCGGCAAAAGGCCGGTACACCTATGACCTGCTATGGCATCTTCGCTATGGTTTTGAGAACCACCACCTCAACAGCTACGGTGTCATTACCATAAAGTCACGGCAGCAGCCCTACCGCAACCGGTATTTAAGTTTCGCGGGCGGTAAGCGGGTATCCCAATTCAACCGGCAAGAGCCCATTGATGCACTCACCAATACCTTTTATACCCTGTTCCTCCGAAGCAATTTTATGAAACTGTACGAGAACCGGTTTGGAAGCATCCGTTACAATAACCGTTTTGAGAACGGCTTTGCCATCAACGCAGGCCTTTTGTACGAGGACCGCATCCCGCTGCAGAACACAGCAGACTACTCTTTTTTTAACCGGGAAAAACCATTTACGCCCAATCATCCCGAAGCGTTGCAGCAGATCCCGTTCAGCCCGCACCAGGCACTGACCGGCAGCCTTACGCTCCGCTACCAGCCCGGGCAGAAATACATCCAGTATCCCCATTACAAAGTGTCCATTGGTTCCAGCAAACCGGTATTCACCCTTAACTACACGGCTGGCATTCCAAAGCTATTGGGCAGTGATGTGCACTATCACAAATGGATGGTGACAATGCAGCACGATAAAAATTTCAAACTGGCCGGCTTGTTTAAATACCGTTTAGAAGCCGGTGGCTTCTTCAGCGCCAAAGAATACTCCATCCCGGATATGAAGCATTTCAACGGCAACCAGACCTTTTACAACATCAAATACCTGAATAGCTTCCAGCTCGCTCCCTATTACGCCTACAGCAATACAGCGCGCTTTTACGCCGAAGGGAATATTGAACATCATTTCAATGGCTTGCTGACCAACAAGATTCCCTTGTTCAATAAGCTCAAATGGAACCTGGTAGCCGGCAGCAATGCCTTTTACGTCAATAAGGACCAGTACTACGCGGAGGTCTTTACCGGTATCGAAAATATCCTCAAACTATTCAGGGTAGACGTGATCGCCGGCTACCAGCCGTTGCTGAAAACCACCTATGGTGTACGGGTGGGGCTGGGCGGGCTGCTGGGCAGCGCCTTCCGGTTTGAGAAATAAGAGAACCGGAGAACATTACAAAAGGCTTAACACGAAAACCGGAAAACCCGGGACAGCCCACAGCCGGTACCAACGGCAATATCAATCCCTTTAAATTGCCCGGCAGGTACCCTGTTTCCTGGATCGGTATGTTAGTGAAGAACCGCGACGGCAGCAAGCGTCCTCTCAAAGGAATTGTACCCGACGTATTCGTAGAACGGACCATTAAGGGTATTAAAGAAGGCAGGGACAAATTTCTTGATAAAGCGCTGAAGATCGTTACACAGTAAAGACCTAAAGCAGCTGATACATTTTTCCCGGCAAGGCCTGGATCACCTGCTGCATTTCAAGGTTCAGCACGGCCACGGCAACCCGGCTGCTGCTGAGTCCGGAACGCAGATGGAGCTCATCAATATCTGCCTGCCCCCGGCTTTGCAGCAGCTCCACGACTACTTTTTCCTCGGGAGACAGTTCAATAAAAAGCTCTCTCGTTTGCTTCTTCAAGGTTTTCGGGGGCGGCATCCAGCCCATCGTTTCCAACAGCTGGCTTCCATTGGTCAGCAACTGTGCCCGGTTAGTCCGGATCAGGTGGTTGCAGCCGCTGCTTTTTTTGTCGGAGGTTCTTCCCGGGAAAGCAAAAACATCCCTGTGATAGCCATTGGCCAGTTCGGCGGTGATCATGCTGCCTCCCTTTACCTCCGTTTCCACTACCACGGTCGCATCGCTCATACCAGCCACGATCCGGTTGCGGCTGGGAAAATGATGTCGGTCTGGTTGCGTGCCCGTTACAAACTCGGTCAGCAACCCTCCCTGCCCAAGCATCTCTTTTGCCATGAAAAAATGATCTGCCGGATAGATCTTATCCAGGCCGTGCGCCAACACTCCTACTGTTTGCAGCTCTGCTTTCAAGGATCGCTTATGGACCAGCGAGTCGATCCCATAAGCCAGTCCGCTGATCACCAGCACACCACTATCCTGCAGGTCTTCGATCAGCTTTTCACAAACCTGCTTCCCGTACGACGTATGCGAGCGGGATCCTACGACCGCAACGATCCGCGGCTGGTTCAGATCCGCGTTGCCCTTATAATACAGCAGCACCGGTGCATCATAACAATGCAGCAGCCGCTGGGGATAATCCTTATCGGTAAGAAAGAGCGGACGTACCTGGTGTTTTTCAATAAAGGCGATCTCCGCTTCCACCGAAGCAAAATCTTTAAACCTCCGGATACTGTCGATACGAAGCTTGCCAACCCCTTCAATACGTTCCAGGGCCGTTTTCTTTTCTGTAAAAATTTCTTCCGGCGACAAATGCTGCAACAACAGCCGCGCCACAACAGGGCCGATATTGGGCACAAGGGTCAGCGCAATGCGATACATGAGCGGGTGTTCCATGAGGTCATCTTTGTACTAAAGATACAAAGATTATTGTATTGCCACAAGGCAGCAGGAAGGAAAGATAGACGCTTAAGATTACTCCATGCTTTTGTGACTTTGTGGCCCGCTGCCATGGCCAGGCATCACCACTTCCAGATGCACCTGTGGCCGGTACACTTCCATCAGCGTGGACGTATTTTCCGGCTGTTCAAACCCGTATTGCCGGTAAAGGCCGTGCGCATCCATAGTGTTCAGCATCAGCCGCCGCAACCGCTTTGTCCAGGGCTGTTCCTGTAACACAGACAGCATGGCTTTTGAAATGCCTTTGCCCCGGTGCGGCGGCAGCACAAAGAAATCCGCCAGCCAGCCAAACGTGGTATAATCCGTGATCACCCGTCCAAAAGCCACCTGGCGATCGTCGATAAAGGCACCGATGCAAAACGAATGCTTTACAGAATTTTCTACCATTTCCAAGCCAATGCCCCGCGCCCAATAAGATTCGTTACTCAAAAAACGATGGATCACCGGTACATCCATCTGCGCGCTCCCGGTCCGGATAATAAATAGACTCATTTTTACTATTTTTTACAAAAGAAAATAAAATATTAAAATGGATACAGATACAATTTTTAAAAATTAAATGGACACAATTTAAATTTGCCCTATGAAAAAAGAATTCCTGTATGCAGGCCTTTCCCGGAGCATTGCGCGGCAGATCCGGACAGGGGTGCTGAAGACGGGCGACCGTCTGCCTTCGGTAAGAACCTTGTGCCGGGAGCAGGGTGTCAGCATCAATACGGCAAAAAGGGTGTACCTGGAACTGGAGAAACAATCGCTGATCGAAGCAAAGCCACAATCCGGCTACTTTGTAAGCGACCGGAAACGGCGCATACTGCCCGTTCCGGAAACCAGCAGACCATCACCCATTAAAAGCGTGGAAACACCCAACCGCCTCATCAGCAAAGTATATGGGAACATGGGAAAAAAAGGGCTTACTTTATTTTCCATCGGCGCGCCATCCGCGGAACTATTGCCGGTTTCAAAACTCAACCGCGAAATGACCAAGGCCTTGCAGCAGCTCTCCGGCAGTGGCACCGCCTATGAAGAATTGCAGGGCAACCTGAAATTAAGAAGGACCCTTGCACGAAGATCCTTTTTCTGGGGAGCAGACCTTGCCGAAGAAGATATCATTACCACAACCGGAGGTATGAATGCACTCTCCTTTTGTATGATGGCCGTAAGCAAGCAGGGCAACACCATAGCGGTGGAAAGTCCTGTTTATCCCGGCATCCTGCAGCTGGCAAGAGGTCTCGGGCTCCGGGTACTGGAGCTGCCTACGCATCCCGTTACCGGCATTGAGATCGATGCGCTAAAAAAAGTGATCCACAAGATCCACTTGTGCCTGCTGGTTACCAATTTCAGCACGCCGCTGGGCTGCCTGATGCCCGATGCTCATAAAAAAGAACTGGTACAGTTATTAGCCGCATACGAGGTTCCCCTTATTGAAGACGATATCTATGGCGACCTGTACTTTGGTAAAAGCCGGCCAAAATGCTGTAAGGCCTACGACAAAGACGGGATGGTATTGTGGTGCAGCTCCGTTTCCAAAACGCTGGCCCCGGGCTACCGAGTGGGTTGGGTTGCTCCGGGAAGGTACCGTAATGCCATCCTGAACCTGAAATACATCCATTCTATTTCCCCCACAGCCATCACCCAGGAAGTAACGGCCCGCTTTCTTGAAAACGACCGCTACGACCTGCACCTGCACCAATTGCGCCACCAGCTTCAGTTAAACCGCGACCGGTTTACAGATACCATCGCAGCAGGTTTTCCGCCCGGAACAAAAATAAGCCGGCCACAGGGAGGGCTGGCATTGTGGGTGGTACTTCCGGAACGGATCGATACAGCCGAACTCTATGAAAGGGCCGTGCGACAAAAAATAAGCATTGCCCCCGGAAGGATGTTTACCCTGCAGAACCAATACAATAACTGCATGCGGCTGTGCATTGGCCTTCCATGGACGGATGACCTGAGCCGGAAGCTGACACAACTGGGAAAAATAACTGCAGCCCTGTAAGAAAACAGCGCTGCCGGGCAATTAAGGCCTGCTCGTTTTCCGGCCGCACACCAGGTGCGCAGCCAGCGCCAGCAGGGTAAAAGAAAAACCGATGGCCACCGATCCGTTCCACTGCCCGTGCTTCCAGGCCTGTGCTGCCAGCCAGGTACCCGCTGACCCCCCGATAAAGTAGCTGAACATATAAACCGTATTGAGCCGGTTATTGGCGCCGAGGTTTAAGGCAAAAAAGGAAGACTGGTTCATAATATGCATCGATTGCAGTCCCAGGTCTAGCAGGATCACCCCGATGATCATTCCTGCATACGTGTATCCCCCGATATAAAAAACACACCAGCTCAGGCACAGCATTACAATGGCCCATAAAATGATGGTAAAAGGTGCCGTTTTTTTTGCCACCCTGCCCACCAGTGCAGCCGCCAGCGCGCCAACAGCGCCGATGATACCAAAAGAACCGGCAACCGCCGCACCGGCATGAAACGGAGCGTCTTCCAGGTGAAAAACCAGCGTGGTCCAAAAGGCACTAAACGCAGCAAATCCCATCGCCCCCCGGAAGGCGGCCAAACGCAGCACCGGCTGGGTCCGCGTAAGATGCAGCAGGGACTTCATCAGCGACCCGTAGCTTCCTTTAAATGACGGATGTACGTCCGGCAATTTCCATGCGATCAACCCCGCCAGCAGCGCCATGCAGCCGGTAGCAATATAATACATCACCTTCCAGCCCCAAAGATCACCTACAAAGCCGCTTACAACTCTCGATAACAATATCCCCAGCAGCAGCCCGCTCATTACCATGCCAATGGCAGCTCCCTGCTTCTCCTTTGTTGCCAGCTCGGCAGCCATAGGAACAAAAAGCTGTGGCAGAACGGAGGTGAAACCCACCATAAAACTGGCCAGGAGCAGCCACTCCACAGTAGGCGCAATCGTCATCCCGACCAGTGAAAGTATGATCAATCCGAAATCGGCCAGGATCAAACGTTTGCGTTTTAACATATCTCCGAGGGGTACGATCAGCAACAGGCCCAAAGCAAAGCCAACCTGGGTCAGCATCGCAATATTGCTGATCTGCCCCTCACTAACACCAAAATCGCGCGCCATCAGCCCCAGCAATGGCTGGTTGTAATAATTGTTCCCCACTACTACTCCTGTGGCAATCGTCATCAGCCAGAGCGTTCCACGGTTCAAAGGTGGCCGGGCCGGACGTTGCATTGGCGGCGGCTCTGCCTGTATCTTTAATACGGATATCTCCGCAGGTTTTGCCTGCGTTTCAAAATTCGTCGTGTGCATCATTATACTCATTATCGGTTCACGGAACAACCGGCCCCCAATTCCGGCTCATCCGGCCTGTCATTTTTTTTATTATTCCGGTTGCCCGCAAAAGGAAAAGCCCCGGAGGGCTTCATCCTATGTTGAACAGTGTAAAATACATGTCCGGATCGCCGGCCTTACGATTGCTTTGCCCTGGCTGCCTGCTCCAGCACGGAAGCAATACCTGTATAGCCTCTTGACCGCGCATGCTGCAATGCAGTAATACCGTCATTATCCGGTATGGAAATATTGCATCCCGCATCTACCAGCGTCTGAACCACAGTAACATACTTTTCTGTACCGTTCCCCAGCAGGACCGCCTCCATCAATGCCGTCCAGCCCAGCCGGTTAACATGATCTATCGGATAGCCCTTTGTGCGCGCCAGAAGCTTTACCACTTCTATATGTCCCCGCTCACAGGCCGGGATCAATGCCGACCCATAATACCGGTTGAACACATCAAACCGGGCGCCATTTTCCAGGAACAGCTTCACCAGTTCGGTGAACCCCGAAGCTCCGGCATACAAAAACGGGCTGTCTTTTATCTGGTCTTGCCGGTTAACATCCGCACCATGCGCTACCAGGAGCTTTGCCATTTCCAGGTTATTGTCATGTGCAGCGATAAGCAGCAGGGACCGCTGTCTTTTATCAGAAGTGTTCACGTTGGCCCCCTTTTTTAATTCGGCAGCCACAACAGACAGTTGATTCTTCTCAACCGCTTTGATAAGATCAACAGAAGAAGCATTCATATCCGTATGATTTGTTTTTGCCTGACAGGAGTTCAGAAAGAACACCGAGCATATCAGCAGTAGACGATACATAAGAAATAGATTCAATAATTAAAAAACTACATTTCCTCTGTGGATAAGGGACCGCACCGGTGAAATACGGGAGACAGCCTCCGCAGAGCAGCTGGCTTCCACCAGTACCAGGTCTGCCTTATCGCCGGTCTTCGGCCATTGCTGGTTTCCTTTATCATCCAGCGGCAGCACATTATGTGTAGCCAGTTTCAATATTCTTGACAATCCCAGTTCCGTATTGTAGCCATACAATTGAGCCGCAAGGTTGGCCTTTTGCAAAACGCTGCCGGAACCAAACGTGCTCCAGTGGTCAATGATACAGTCGTTGCCCGCACGCACATCCACCCCGTATTTGTACAGGGTAGGAATGGGCATGATCGTTCTTCCGAACGGGATGGTCGATATCACCCCTATTTGCGCATTGCCCATTTTTTCCGCCACTTCCTCCAAGCGGTTCTGTTCCAGGTGCGCCAGCACAAAACAATGGCTGATAAATGTTTTCCCTTTTAATACCGGGTTCTCATTAACTTTTTTGATCAGGTATTCAATTGTCTGAACACCAGACGCTCCGCCTTCATGAAGGTGAATGTCGATCCCCTTATGATAATCAAGGGCCAGCTGCACCACAAAATCCATGCTTTTTTCGATACTGCCGTCAATAGAAGCGGGATCCAGGCCGCCAATAAAAGCCACCCCCATCTGGGCAGCATCCTTCATCAGCCCCGTAGAGTCGGTATAATAAAGACCATGTTGCGGAAAAGCCACCAGCTCTGCTTCAAAGGAATCCTTTTTATGCTCCAGTGCTTTCTGCAGATGTTTTAAAGAATCCAGTTTTGAAGTAGGTTCGATATTTACATGGCTTCTTGCAAAGTTACTGCCCTTCGACTGCAGTAATTCGATAAGCTTTTCGGCTTTATAGGTGGAGTTTTGAAGCAGCCCCGGGATGATCTGCTGTTCCAGCGCAATCATACCCTTTACGCCCCCTCCCTTCCGGTTCGTCGCCTTCCATTTTTCTCCATAATAGGTCTTATCCAGATGGATGTGCATCTCCCTGAACGCCGGCAACAGCAGCAGCCCTTTGGCATCCATACCTTTTGCCGCGGGATTATTGGGCAGTACCGATTTTATCTTTCCATTACTGATTTCGATGGTGAATAGTTCTGTTTTTGTACCGCTCACCTGACCTTCCTCATATTCAAAACCGGTTTCCAGCCGTACATTCTTTAACGTAAGTGCTTTACCCGCCGCAGGAGCGGGAAAACTGCCGACAGATCCTGCCTGGCCGGAAGCCAGCAAGCCGCTGCCTGCGGCAAAAAGAATAGACGAGTTTTTAATAAAACTTTTCCGGGAAATGGATCTGGGCACCATATGCTTTATTTTTTACAAAATTAGCATCCGCTTTCCTCCTCCTGATGGAGGATTTATCCCATAACTTGTAAAATTTATAACCGGCTCCTGAATTCCCGCGGGGCAAGTCCCGTTTTATCCTTGAAAAAATTAGAAAAATAAGCAAGATCGCTAAATCCCAGTTCAAAGGCAATTTCCTTGACCGACTTTTCTGAAGCCTGCATCAGTCTTTTGGCTTCCAGTATTACCCGGCTCTGGATCAGGAATGTAGCCGGCACATGAAAATACCGCTTGCAAAGGATATTGAGGTAATTGGGCGATATATGGAGCCGGCCTGCGTAATAGGTTACCGACTTCTCGTCTTTAAAATGAGCATCTATCAGCGAATGATATTGAAACAATACCGGCTTGCTGCGGTACACTTCCAGGTCATCGAACGTTCGCTCCGCCTCCCGGCTTGCCAGCTGTGCAATCAGCCGCGCACGAAGATGGATGGTTTCCCAATGAACGGGCTTCTGGCTCAATTCCTCTTCGATTGACCGGAACTCGTATAATAATTTTTGAAAGACCTTTTCCGGCAGATCAATGACCGGGTGATTCTGATACAGTATAAACGAAAACCGCAGCGAGTCGGAAAAGGTTTCAAAAACCGGCCGGCTGATCATGAGCTGATACCCCGACGTGTTTTTTCCCAGGCGCCAGCTATGCACTTGTTCCGGGAACAGCAGATGCAACTGGCGATTCCCCACCTTGTGCTCCACAAAATCGATGGAGTGCGTTCCGCTGCCTTTTTCAAACAAAAGAAAGAAGAAAAAGTCGTGCTTGTGCGGCTTCTCAATAAACCGTTCTCCATGCAGTTCATGATACAGCAAACTATCTTCAGACTGTTGCTTGTCATTAAAGGCACTGATACCAAAGATCGGGAACGGGTCTTTTATGCTCACGGCAGAAAGTTACAAAATTTCCTGAGAAAGATAGCGTGCAACGCGCGCCTCCCCGGGCAAGCACATCCAAAGCTGTCCTCATAAAAATCTGCCGGCCAGGGGACTTGGAGATGCTTCTTTAAAAGCAAATATGCGGTTTTATAGGAATACCAGTCCTTTAGGCTCTATGATTAAGATGCCTTTACCCGGGGTGTCCTGATAAGCGTATTTTCATTGCACGCCCAACCGTTTACAGCAAGAGCTTTTCCCGCTGACGACGCTGGTTCACATTCGGATGCGCCCGACTTAAAAGCTGTTTAAAACAGATTTTCGATGATACCGATCACCCAGAAAAGCGCAGATCACAGAAGCATATTATACATAAATCCATATAAACTGCAGAAGGTTGTTGTATCTACAACTTATGACGATATAGTTTTGACAAGCATTTTACAGATCGTTTTTTGTTTAAAAATGCAATCAAAAATCAATGCCGCTGTAACAACCGGATCTATACATTCCTGACGCGCTCTTTTTTGTTGTTAAATTTCCGGTACGCGGTTTCCAGCAACGCCATAAAAACCGGCAACGCCGGCTGCCGGTTTCCCGGATCAAAGCCCAGTACTGTTTCAGTGGTTACCGGCAATTGCAGCAGGGGTACAAAATCCAGTTCCGGCGAACGGAATAATCGCCGGGCCGATTCGGGAACAATGGCCACCCCGATACCGCTGGATACCAGCTCCAGGATAGAGGGCATGTTGTTGCACTCGTGGATCACTTTTGGCTCAAAGCCCAGCTGATGACAGCAGTGAATGAATTGCTGGTAGTAATCCGGCGCATACTCTTTATTAAAAGATACAAAGGATTGAGCGGCCAGCCGGTTAAGCGGGATCTTTTCCTGTTTGGATTTTGCCAGACAAAAAGACTCCGTAAGCAACGTGCGCTTTTCCAGTAACGGCGATAAGACCGGCGCCCGGACAATACCCAGGTCAAGCGTTCCGTTTTCCAGTGCCGCTATTTGCCGTTGTGTGGCCGCTTCATAAAGATTCACACGCAGGAACGGGTAGCGCTCCTTTACGGTCTTTAAGACCTTTGCCAGCACCGTCCTGGGTGTAGAGCTGATATATCCCAGCCGGAACGTGCCCGCCACCGAATCGTGGATCTGCTTTGCTTTTATTTTGGCCTTCTCCAGCTGCTGTAATAAAGCAGCACTTTCCGAAAGGAAGTAGCGCCCGGCCTCCGTAAGATAAACCCGCTTATTGTTCCGCTCAAAAAGCAATACGCCCAGCTCCGTTTCCAGCTCGCGTATCTGCCGGCTCAGCGGCGGTTGGGAGATGAACAGTTTTTCCGCAGCCCTTCCAAAATGCAGTTCCCGCGCAAGGGTATGGAAGTAAAGAAGATGCCGGATTTCCATGATACCTGTAAAGTATTGTTAAATGATAAAAATAGTATTTTTAAGGTATCAATGGCTGGTTTATTTTTGGGGCCTAAAAACAGGATAATGGAACAAAAGTCAACACTAAAAGAAATTGAGGAGCGCTTCGACAAGGACGTAGCCCGTTTTTCGAACCTGGAAACCGGGCAGCAGACCACACTGGATGCTACCTTTAATATGGAACTGATCACCGATGGGATTGCCGCCGCCGCACCCCGCCTGAAAAAAATACTGGACATCGGTTGTGGTGCCGGCAATTACCCGGTTAAATTATTATCAAAGACAACGACCAACCCCGATGTAACGCTGGTAGACCTCAGCCAGCCCATGCTGGACAAGGCAGCCGAACGGGTACAGCCGCTTACAACCGGGCAGGTGACCACCATCTGGGGCGATTTCCGGACCGCAGCCCTCGAAGAAAATACCTATTGTGCCATTATTGCTACCGCGGTGCTTCATCATTTGCGGGATGATGCCGACTGGGAGGCTGCATTTGCAAAATTCTTCAGTCTGCTGAAACCGGGAGGCAGCATCTGGATCTTTGACCTGGTGGCCCAGGATCACCCGGCAATGCAGCAGTTACTTTTTACACAGCATTACGGGCGCTACCTCAGCGATCTGAAAGACGCTGCCTACCGGGATCATGTATTTGCCTATATCGAAAAGGAAGATACCCCCCGAAGCGTTATCTACCAGACCAACCTGCTGCGCAAGGTCGGTTTTAAAACCGTGGAGCTCCTCCATAAAAATCTTTGCTTTGCTTCTTTTGCGGCGTTTAAATAAGAGGTGCAACAGGTAAAGAACAGTTGGCCATCTTAAAAATCTTGTCGAAATTTGCCAGGCAGGAGGCAGACTCCTGTTTTGCAGATGCTTATAGGAATCAGTGCCATGTCTACAATCAATTGATGGAATAGTTATCGCGCCGGACCTGAAAAAGGATCATTAGAACGCAGCTCCATGATGCCGATACCGGGAGCCATTTCTGAAAGGAGTTAACATGACACCGGACTTAACACAACACCAGGGCACTGCAAGAAACCCATCGTAAACAAAAGAAATAATGGCAGGCCTGACCCATCATCTGAATGCGATACGCAGTTTCTTCAATACCGGGGCAACCCGTTCCGTCGATTTCCGGAAAAAGCAACTACAACTGTTAAAGGAAAGCATTCTGAAACATGAAGACGCTTTAAGCACCGCATTATTCAATGACCTGCATAAGAGCCCGGAAGAAGTCTGGATCACCGAAACGGGTATGGTGCTTTCGGAGATCAACACCTGTATCCAATCACTGGATGAATGGATGGCACCACAGCCGGTACCAACCAATTTTGTAAATATACCCGGGAAAAGCTACCTGCTGCCCGAGCCATTGGGAGTAGTACTCATCATTGCACCCTGGAACTACCCGTTCCAGCTCCTGTTTATGCCTCTGGTGGGTGCCATTGCTGCCGGCAACTGTGCTGTATTAAAACCGAGCGAGCTTACGACGGCTACCGAAAAAATAATGGGGCAGATCATTACAGAAGCCCTCGCCCCTAATTATGTATTATACGCACCTGGGGAAGGCGCGGCACTGATCCCGGACTTAATGGATCATTTCCGTTACGATCATGTCTTTTATACCGGCAGTACCGCCGTGGGAAAGATCATTTATCAAAAAGCCGCGGCACAGCTTACGCCCGTAACTCTTGAACTGGGCGGCAAAAGCCCCTGTGTTGTAACAGCAAATGCCTCGCTGAAGGTTGCTGCAAAACGGATCATCAATATTAAATTTTCCAACGCGGGGCAAATGTGCATTACCCCGGATTATCTGCTGGTGCATCATTCCGTTAAAGAAGCCTTGATACAGCAACTAAAAGCAATCATCCTTAAATTTTACGGACCACACCCTATTACAAGCTACGATTACGGGCGTATTGTAAATAACAAACATTTTCACCGTCTGCGGAATTTAATGGAGGGGCAAACAATCCTTCACGGAGGGGAACACAATGAAGAACAGCTTTATATAGCCCCCACGCTGATAAATGCCCCTTCTGTTGAAGCCGCGATCATGAAGGAGGAGATTTTTGGTCCCCTGTTGCCTGTTATCGGATATCAAAACGATGCGGAAGCCCTGGCATGGATCCGGAAAAACGAGAACCCTCTGGCCCTTTACATTTTCACCAACGATAAAAAAGAGGCCGATCAATGGCTGCAACAGGTTCCTTTTGGTGGTGGCTGTATAAATACGGCAGCCATGCATTACCTCAACAAAAATCTGCCCTTCGGCGGAAGGGGAAACAGCGGCATCGGGCGGTACCATGGCCGGTTTTCATTTGAAACCTTCAGCCACATCAAAGGCATTTTAAAAGCCCGTACCTGGCCCGATATTCCTCTGGCTTACCCTACGCTAAAGGGCAAATTAAAGACGTTAAAAAAGGTGATATAAACCTGTGAGGTTTTAAAAACCACAGATTTAACTTTCCGGCTCAACAACTTCCGCATCCGGGGCATTCTTTTTCACGGATTCGATGCCGTTTTCCCGGGCCGCTTCTGATTCGTAAAGCTCACTTTTGCCGATGACCTGGCCATTACCGGCTTTTAAGTTAAAAAAGGGTTTGCCGTTGGATGATGTTTTCCGGTCATACTGTGCATCGTCGGAGGCATTTTTCTTTACTGATTCGATACCGTTATCGCAAGCGGCCCTGGTAGTGTAGCCTTCGCTCGTCAGGATGATCTGCCCATTACCAGCTTTCAGGTTAAACTGGAATTCGCCATTGGTTCTTTTGGAAATTACAAATTTTCCCATAATTGATTTTCTTTAAAGGTAAGGAAATAGATTACCGGATTAAAATTAAGAAAACGGATTTAGAAATCAGTCATCAGGGAGGTACAAAAGTCCTTTATGCCGCAGTATGGCTTCCCCCTCCCCGGAAATCGCCACCGTCACTCAAAAATCCGGTAACGGAACAATAATTTCATTTGATCAAGACTCTGTTTCGGTTGTTTACAAATATAAATATACTGGAAGCGTTCTTCCTCCTTTTCCGCAAACGGGTTTTCTATTTTCCGTACCGGAACAACAAAGTCAAAATAAGGATCAAAAAAATTGCCTGCCTGGTAACTCAATGCGATGATGGTATGCGGCATCGCTCCGCCAGGCGCCCAGGTATAAAAACTTCCATGATATGAAAATACGGGCGGCAGTTGTTGTTTGCCCGCCACATTCCGGTACAGACTTACAATACCTGCCTGCGAATAATGCTTCCCCCATATAAGGCAATGCGCCCGCTCATTAGCAGGGAGGCTGTCATAAACGGTCTTCAGCTCATGCAGGGTTTCCTTCCATTTGCTGCGCGTATAATATTCATCAAATTTAACACGGTAGTGGCCGTCGGATGCCATTTCACCTTCGTAAGGAAAAATCCGTTTCAAATAGGTTGGTAAATTATAAACAGGCATCCCAAAAGGGATCATTAGCCCGCCCAACAGGAGCAATCCCGTTACAGGATACATGATCCATTTCCTTTTCATCAACACCTCCTGCTCCCAAAATAAGGCACCAAACGGCAATATGGTTAATATGACCGGGAAAAAATAATACGGTTTACCGTTTTTATACAGCAGCAAAAAGAATGAAATGGCAATAGCACCTGCCAGCGGCAGGAAAACGCGGCCTCTTTTAAAAAAGGCCAAAAAACACACACCCGGTATAAGAAGGAGAAAGGCAGTAAACGGGTTAATGGACATTAGCAGTTTTGCAACGGTGGTAGTCCTTTGCAATCCGGACAATTGCGTTTTATATAACCGGTCAAACATCTGCAGCGCCGGAAAATCATTCCGGATCTGCCAGATCACATTTGGTAATATGACAACGGCAAACAACAATAACGGCAACCAGCATTTACATGCTACCAGCGCCCTTCTTGTCCGCGCAAACATCAGCAGGGATAAAAGCCCCGCCAGAAAAAAAACGCTGTCATATTTTGTAAGAAAGCCCAGGATACAACAGCCCGTTAAACGCCATAGATCACCGCTGCGATGGTCTTTTACAAACCCGACCAGATAATAGAACCCCATGATCCAAAATAACTGGCTGAATACAACCGGTTGAAAAAGCTGATTGCTACGGCCAAAAGCAGGTGCGATCAGAAAACCCAGCAATACTAAAATGACCGCCTGTTTGCCGCCGCCTGTATGGACGGTGATCTTTGCCAGATACACCATTATCAGCACACCGGCGATATGGGAAAACAAATGATGTACAAAAACCGCATCAGATCCAAAAAGGTTCTGAACAAAGGCGACTGCCGCAATAAACGGAGGGAATTCCATGTAACCGGCGGCCAGATGGCGCCCTGCTTCAATATGCAGCAACTCATCTCCCTGAAATCCCGAATGACTGTCTGCGATCAAATGCAACAGCAGTTTTGTGATGCAAAAAAAAGCCGTTATGATCCTGACTTGTCTGTTCACCAATCGTTGGTTTGGGGTATTTTAAAAACGGCAATAAGGTGCTCGTACTTTAGCAAGATGGAGCACATTACAGACCCAATACCGCCTTTAGCTTGCCGTACCCGTTGCGGCTTACATTGATCTTCACGCCGTTCTTAAGAATAGCCACATGTCCGTCTTTTTCATAAGGGTCAATACGGGTAATTTCCTGCACGTTGACAATATAGGACCGGTGGCTGCGTACAAACAGGTCCGCCGGCAAAAAAGCTTCAAAAAAAGACATGGTCTTATTTTTAAGAAAGTAGCCCTCCCTGGTAAAGATCTTTACAAAATCGTCTGCCGCTTCCAGATACAGAACCTCCTGAACAGGGATGATCTTGATCTTACTTCCGTTTTTTACAACGATACGGTTATTGGAATTGGGTAATTGAATATCGTTGAGCAGCTCCTGTGTGTTGGTTTGACTTACTTTATGCTGGGCCAAAAACTTATTCACCGCCTTATCAAAACGTTCCTGGTCAAACGGCTTCAACAGGTAGTCCACTGCATGCGCTTCAAATGCTTTGATTGCATACTCATCAAAAGCGGTAGCAAAAATAACGGCGGGTGGTTCCTCGATCAGCTCCAGCATCTCAAAACCGCTGATCTTTGGCATTTGGATATCCAGGAAGATCAGGTCTGGTTTATGTTCCTGTATGGCTTTCATTCCCTCAAATCCATCGCCGCACTCCGCTACCAGCTCCAGTTGAGGATATTTTTGAAGATATTCCTTTACCATGCTTCTTGCCAGAAATTCGTCGTCGATAATGATTACTTTGCTCATGCGTGTTGCGGTATTTTAACAATTGTATAATAAATATTGTCTTTCGTTTTTGTAGACAGCAGGTCATTTCGTCCATATAAAAGATACAACCTTCTTTTTATTGAGCTCAACCCAAAACCCGTACCGGTCTTTGGCAGGGAGGTTTCCGGGTCAAAGGGATTGGTGACCATAATGCACAATTCGTTTTGCTCCCGGGTACTCTCAATGGTGATCAGCGTTTCCCCAATAGTGTCATAAAGACCGAATTTGATCGCATTTTCAACAACCGGCTGCAGCAATAAGGTAGGCAACAGCAGGTCCTTTGTTTCTTCGGCGATCACAATAGAGGTCATCAACCGGTTTCCAAAGCGCACTTTTTCGATCTCCAAATATAGGTTCAAATAATTGATCTCTTCAGTGAGCGAGATCATTTGCGATTCTTCTTTTTTTAATGTTCCCCGGAGAAAATCGGATAACTGCTGCACCATTTTACGTGCCTGCTGGGGATTTAACCCGATGAGGGCGTTAATGGAATTGAGGCTGTTAAACAAAAAATGGGGTTGCAATTGCTGGCGCAGTTTAAACAGCTCCGCTTCGCGGGACAGGCGGTCTGCATCTGTACGCCGCTGCTCTACCTTCTGCCGCTCTACCCAGTTGTACCACAAAATAGCGGCGATCGTTAAAATGGTGAGTACGAGGAAGGCAACCACGGCCCGGATCACCAATGACCGGTTCAGGAACGAAAGATAGGCTTCGGAATCATCCAGGAATATTTTAAGAAAGGTATTTGAAATAAACAGCCACAGACCGGTCATGATCAAACAGGAAGCAATAACGCTGCTGTACTGATAGCTGGAAGGAAGGTAGTATTTTGTAACATTGAGCATTAACAACCCCGCCAGCAGCAACAGGAAATTGCTCACCAGGCTGTCGGTGATCACAATATAAAGCGGCAATTCAAAATAATTCCGCAAAAAAAATGCCTGCACATTCACCAGCACTACCCAGCCAATGATGAGGGAGATCAGGAATCTTTTTGCTGTTAACGGAGATGCAGACACTTGGGTTATTCGGGATTTCAGGTTTGAGATTCGAGAGATTTATATTTTAGTCAGAACGGCCACGGCCCATCTATACCCCACAGCCTGTTCATTTTTACCATTAACTATTCGCTTCTTCATTATAGACGATTCACTCACCATAAACTTTTCACTATTCATTTTTCACCATTCCCAATTCACCATTCACCACTAAAAACTCTTAATATCGATCCCGCCTAAAATTACGGTACCTTTTAATACCAGCGTTTTTGAAGTATCCACATTTCCCATAGACACCCGCTTATCCTTTACCTCTCCCAGGATGGCCACTGCTTCAGAGATCACATTCCAGTGAGAAGGGATCAGCAAAGTAGCACCGCCGAATATGGCAGTCACCTCCAATACGGCCGTTCCGCTGATATCCGCCTGCAGCAGATCGATCTCGCTCCCTCCAAATACATTCACCATGTCCCCTCCGCGGAAGTTCTTCGATAGCACTTTTTTCTTGGTACCTCCAAAAATGGAAGTGGCATCGATCATGTCCTCATTGCTGATGCTGCCGCGATAGGTCTTTTTTCCAGCAGGGTCACCGGTATTAGGGTCCTGGGTAATAAATTCATATGTTTTTTTGGGGCGCAGGATAAAAAACAGGCCCGCCCCGATCAATGCGATGGGAAAAATAAATTTGCGCAATCTATTAAAAAGAAAAAATTCATTTACGAGGAGCAGCGATCCAACCAGGATCAAGATCAGCCATGCCGGCCCCTGGAAGTTTTTGCGAAACCCGATAAATACACCCAGTACGATCAGGAACATCTGCCAGGAAAGCATAAAATCGGGAAAAATAAAACCCATTTTTTTAAGCAGGTACACAATACCGATCAGCACTAAAAACAGTCCTACCCATATATGGCCCTGCGCATTGCGCTCCTTAAAATAGGGCTGCTGGGGGCTGGATGTTTTTTGCTCAGCAGGTCCGGTTTTTTCTGATTTATTATAGTATTCGGTATTGTACGGATTATTTTCACTCATCGTTCACTATTTTTTGTAAAAATACCCCCCTAAGATAGGCCTTACAATAGATTTTTCGCATGTAAACGCCAGATATCGGTAAATGGACAGATTGGCACGGCGAATGACAAGCCCGTTTTTTTGGACGCGCCGGTTTACCGGTCAAAATCACCCTTCTGAGGCCACAAACTCAAATTTTTGGCCGTCAAACAGCCCTTTGTCGCTTAGTTTCAGGGCCGGTATCACCAGCAGTGCCATAAAAGAAAGGGTCATGAAAGGAGCAGAAAGTGTAGCCCCCATGTCCTTTACCATCTGATCTATAGCCGTATAGGCTGCGGCAACCTGGTATCCATCGGCATTACTCATTAAACCGGCCACCGGCAACGGCACTATGGCTTCCTGCCCGCCATCCACGGCAGCCACTCCACCTTTTTCCGCAATAACAAGATTTACCGCCCTGCACAGGCTTTCATCATCGACCCCAACGGCGATAATATTATGACTATCATGGGCTACCGATGAGGCCATGGCTCCCCTTTTCAGACCAAAATTTTTGACAAAGGTCAGGGCCGGCGCGGCTTTATAATACCGGTTCACAACCGTAATTTTCAGAAGGTCCTGGTCCGGATCGCTTATATAATACCCTTCTTCCAAACGGGGTTGCATAATTAAGTGATTGGTTATCAATTGACCATCCAGCGCTTCGATGACCGGCACTCCCGGTGAACCGGTAACCGGCATCCTGAAATCCAACGAAGTAGATAATGGACAATTAAAATGATTGATAACGGGGGCCGGGGAGGCCCGGATAAGCGTTTTTCCTTCGGTAGCTACCAGCAATCCGTTGATAAAAGTTTTAAGCGGTTTAAAATACAGCAGGTCCTTTACCAGTACAAGATCCGCCGGATCGCCGGCCTTCAGCAGTCCCACATCCAGCTTATAATGCAAAACCGGATTGACGCAGGCTGCCTGCAATACATGAAAGACATCCATCCCCTTTGCCACTGCCCGGGCGCACAACTGGTTGATGTGACCAGCTTCCAGGCTGTCGGGGTGTTTATCATCACTGCAAAACATGATGGCATCCGGATAATCTTTCAAAAGATCGATCAACGCTTCAAAATTCTTTGCGGCGCTGCCCTCCCGGATAAGAATTTTCATTCCGGCTTTTAGTTTATCCAGCGCCTCCTCCTTCGTAAAACACTCATGATCGGTGCCCGGAAGCCCGGCAACTTCATCAGCGATCGCCGCTGCATACCGCCGGGCCTCCTCCCCCCGTAAACCCGGGGCATGCCCGTCGACCGGCTTCCCGGCCCAGTGGGCAGCTTTTATTTTTTCCAGTACGTCCGCATCGCCTGCCAACACGCCGGGGAAGTTCATCATTTCACTCAGGTACCGGATCTCGGGATGTTGCAGCAGAGCATCCACTTCCTGTACACCAAGCCGGGCTCCCGCCGTTTCAAAGTCGGTAGCCGGCACACAGCTGGGTGCTCCGAAATTAAATTTAAATGGGACGGTCTTTCCGTTATCGATCATGTATTGCACACCCTCCATGCCGCATACGTTCGCGATCTCATGCGGATCACTTACGGTGCCCACCGTACCATGCACTACTGCCAGTCGCGCAAATTCTGCAGGCACCAGCATGCTGCTTTCAATATGCACATGGCTATCAATGAAGCCCGGTATGATATATGGTTCACCGGATATTTCACGATCATCCAGCACTGTTATCCGGTTAATATGCCCTTCATCAAATTCAAGCATCGCAAAACAGATCTTCCGCTGTTTAATATCTACAAGATTCCCTTTTACCTGCTTCATTCTTTTATACTTTGGGTAAATGTAAAAAAATGTATTAAAAAAATAACGGTTCTGTCGAATGGAGCTGCAATACCACCGGATTTTCCTTCCGGCGTACAACAATATCAAATATCACCGCCAGCGTTCCCCGGAACCGGAAAAAACCAGGAAGACAATTGTTCTATTAAAGGGGTAAAATTCCGGTATAGGGATCAAAGTCCTGTGCTTACACGGGAGAGATAGTCGTTCAAAAGCTGACGGGCGATCTCCTCGGCGGCCACTAAAATAATCCGCACTTTTTCGCCCAGCGCAGTGAGCGCATGATCCGGTACGGCAAAGTCATTACTGTAGCGAGCTCCGGTATAAGAAGCTTCCAGTATATCCAGCATTTCAAATTCAGTCGGTGTTTGAAAAACGGTGTCCAGTCTTTTATGGATACGGGCACAGTGACAAAGCAGTTGTTTGATCGAATGCTGACGCAGCTGGATACCCGAAAAGGCTGCTGCAAATCCGCGCAATGTAAGTTCGGCCGCCTGGTGCAACATAAAACAGGCCAGCTCATTGGCACCTTTTTTCTGCAACCAGTAAAAATTCTCAAAGATCCCTTGTCCTCGTTGGTACCCGATCTCGAAAACCTTTTTTGCCCTTAAAAGCCGGTCTTGCATGTTTCCGCCATCCGACAGGTCAAAAACAGCTCCCTCCCGGCTATAAACCAGTTTATCCTTGATACAGTTCATTACATAAAAAAGGTTTCCCTGTTTTCTTTGCTGCCGAAGCTGCGCACAGGGACACAACGTAAACTGTATGTCCCAGTCGCTATACGTTGCAGTATGGATATAAGCCCCCAGCTCTCTGAAACCACGTGTTTCCTGCGGCTTCAGCACGATCAGCAAATCCAGGAAGTGTTGTTCAGGGTCACATTTCAGTTCAAAAACAAACTCCGGACTACACAGGCAGGATATCCAGGAAATGATCTGCTCTTTTGAAGGTATCAGCGGCACATGCTGACTTTCATTGCCGGGGAGCTGCTGCGGGCAGAACATCCGTTCCACATCAGGCAACAGGTCAAATAAATAATGTGCAAATCCCCGCTCCGCCTCTTTTACAATCAGCTGCTTCAACAGATATCGCTTTTCAGCAGCACCCCAGCCGGGAAAGCGTGCCTTGCCGCTGTAATTCAGAGGTTGGGCGCCAGGCTCAGTATCATTTTTCATTTGTTAGCTTTTTATAGGTCAGAAAATCAATTACAGGCAAAAAATTAATCGCAGTGAAACGCGGAAAGTTCTTCAATCAAAAAGAGGGTATCTACTTTCTGCGGCTTAGTTCGAAGCATCCCCTCGCGCTTCTTCTTCAAGATCGAACAGCGCGGGATACAGCCGGATCATATGGTAGGGTGCCCGCAGCATACACAACAACGACTCGTATTCAAAAAGGATATTTTTACGGTCGATATTAAAATGCCCGCCATATCCCAACACACAATCCAGGACCGACCATAGGTAGATACGGGCTTTGCGCTCGGCATATTTAGACGTAATATCCAGTATCTGGCGGTATGCATTGCTGGTTTCCTGCAGGTATTTATAAACGGCATTTTTGTCGGAAACAAACACTTTTTTTTTCTTCATTTTAAACCACTCACTCAGAGTAAAATGGACCGCGTCCATCAGTAAATGGAAATACACGGCAAATCGCAATAAAAATTTCCGGTCCATATCATCGCTAAAAGCGCTGTATTCCGCACAAACAGTACAATGTACCCATTCACTCCATTGAGTATGCAGGTCTTCCAGCGTGTTGTTATCCAGCACATACATCAGGCATTGAAACGGATGCGACTTAACAAGATGCAAAAAATGGTAGGAAGGCTTAAATTCGTCCTCATCGAAAATGGACGGCCCTTCGAGCGGCTTTTCCCAATCAAATTCATTTATCGGGGCCGGATCGTAAACGATCGAAAGAATCTCATTATTTTTGTTGATCATAGCTTGGCTGTTTTTATTGTTAGCACCCCAAATATACAAACATATTTGGTGAAATCAAACAAAAATGAATAAATTTTCAACTTTTTTTGAGCGACTGGAGGAGTTTAGTACTCTGGAAGGGTTTAAGTCGATCAATGATTTTGCCATTAACGGATTGAAATACAGATCTTCGCAAAAGTTAAACCGGCTCCGGGATGGCAAAAACAAGCCTTCCCTTGAGATCATTGAAGACATTAAAAACAAGTTTGCAAATGCGAACCTGAACTGGCTGATTGCGAATAAAGGAGAAAAATACCTCGATGGAGTTGACCATGTGATGCAGGAGCCCGGGCCCAGGCCCTGTAAAGAATGCCAATTGCGGGATAAGATCATAACCTCGCAGGAGCAGGCCATAAAAGCCTTACAGGGGCAAGCCGATGCATTACAGCTAAGTATGGAGATCATAAGCCGGAAGACTATCCGTAAAAATCCGTAAAATTCCTTTCATCAGTCCCGCGTTTTTCTGCGTTCACCTTTTTTGGCGATTGCCTTACCCCGTCATATTTTCTAAATTTATACGTTGGCAAATACCGGCTTAAAATTTTTATTATATGCCTAAATATGTAATCGAGCGGGAAATTCCCGGCGCAGGAAGTCTTACTTCCGATCAGCTAAAAAATGTTTCCCAAACCTCCTGCAATGTGTTGCGCGAACTGGGATCTGAAATCCAGTGGGTACAGAGCTATGTAACCGGCGACAAGATCTATTGCGTGTATATTGCTCCAAACGAGGAACAAATCAGGGAACACGCAAAGCGGGGTGGGTTTCCCGCCAATGCTGTTAATGAGATCTCCGCCATCATCGATCCCACCACCGCGGAATAAAGCGGTGATCTCCGAAAACAACACCTTCGGCAATCTGGCACCTCAATCTTCCAGCAGGTCCGGGCGGCGGTCTTTTGTGCGCTGTACGGCCTGTTCATAGCGCCATTCTTCAATTTTAGCGTGGTTTCCGCTCATGAGTACATCCGGAACTTCCATGCCTTCAAACACAACCGGGCGGGTATATACGGGAGGTGCCAGCAGGTTGTCCTGAAAGGAGTCGGTGAGGGCCGACGTTTCGTCATTCAGTACCCCCGGCAGCAACCGGCCGATCGAATCTACCAGAACGGCCGCAGCCAGTTCCCCTCCGCTGAGCACATAATCGCCAATGGAAATTTCGAGGGTCACATATTTTTCCCGGATACGTTCATCGATGCCTTTATAATGGCCGCAAATGATCAGCAGGTTTTCTCTCAAAGAAAGCGTATTGGCCATGCGCTGGTTCAGTGTTTTTCCATCAGGTGTTACATAGATGATTTCATCAAATTTCCGGATCGCCGAAAGCTCAGTAATGGCGTTGACCAGCGGCTCACACATCATTACCATACCGGCGCCCCCGCCATATTGATAGTCATCCACCTGGCCATATTCATTCACCGCCCATTTCCGCAATGGGTGCACTGCCACCGTTAGCAGGCCTTTATCCTGGGCACGTTTCATGATGCTGTGTTCAAAAGGGCTCGTTAATAATTCAGGCAGAACGGAAATGATATCAATATGCATGATACTATTTAAGATTTGAAAATTCAGATTCGAGAATTGAAATCTGGGATTTGGGATTTAGATTTTTGATTTTTCGTCTCAATCCTCACCGTCCATAAAATCATCCAGCTCTCTGCGTTCCTTTTTGGTAGGACGCCCGATCTTGCTCAATCGCTTGCCACTAAAAAAGGAAGTTGCCTGTACCTTTGCTTTTTCCAGTTCTTCAGGCGGCGTCAGGTCGGTGTAGTGCTTTACGGCTTCCTCGTATTTAACACGGGTATGCAGCAATCCTGTAACCCGGATCACCCATTTACGGCCTTCTGTCCGCACATCATATACATCGCCCAAATGCACGTTCTTTCCTGGTTTTGCAGATTCCTCCTGGTACTTCACCTTCCCGCTGTTACAGGCATCCGTAGCCAGCCGTCTTGTTTTAAAAAGCCGGATGGACCAGAGGTATTTGTCTAAACGTAATTTTTCTTTTTCCATGAAAACGATTTGAAATAGCTGATTATGCGCTCACCAGATTTTTCACAACACTGCTTCCCCGGGTAAGATTACTGATGAACAGCATTACTGCAACAGAGGTGTGCGACGCAACCTGGCTTCATAGTAGTACTACAGCCAGGTCCATAAAAGCCTTATTGTAACCCGGTTTATCCCCGGAAAAAATACAAGACCGGCAACGTTTAGCCACAAACAGGAAATATCAAAATCCCAAATGATCTTATTCCCCGAAAAACTTATGAAAATAAGGGATCGTTTCAATACCCTTATAATAGTTTTCGATATTGTATTTTTCATTCGGGCTGTGCAGGCCGTCATTATCCAGGCCAAAGCCCATGAAGATGATCTTGATGCCCAGTTCGTTCTCCAGCACGGAACAAATAGGAATACTGCCGCCTCCCTTTACCGGGATGGGTGTTTTCCCAAATGTGGTCTCCAGCGCTTTGGAAGCCGCCTGATACCCCTTACCATCAATAGGTGTGCCATAAGGCTCGCCTCCATGATGCTCAAAAGCATGCACACCCACACAGGAAGGAGCGATCTTACGGAAATGCTCCAACAGCAATTTGGTAATCTTTTCGCTGGACTGGTTGGGTACCAGCCTTGCCGAGATCTTGGCAGTGGCCTTCGCCGGCAGTACCGTTTTAGCGCCTTCCCCGGTATAACCGCCCCAGATCCCGTTCAGCTCCAGGGTTGGCCGGATACCGGTACGTTCGTAGGTAGTGAATCCCCTCTCTCCGTACAGTTCCTTAATGCCGATCTCACTTTTATATTCCTGTTCATTAAACGGAGCTTTATTGATCAGCGCCCGCTCTTCAGCCGGGATCTCCAGCACATCATCGTAAAAACCGGGGATCGTAATATGGTTGTTCTCATCATGACAACTGGCGATCATCTTCGACAGGATCACAATGGGGTTGGCCACCGCACCACCGTAGGTACCACTGTGCAGGTCCCTGGCGGCGGCTGTTAATTCTATTTCTATATAGCTGAGCCCGCGCACACCGGTATCCAGCGATGGGTTTTCCATGCTCAGCAGCGAGCTGTCGCTGATCAGGATCACATCGGCTTTCAGCAACTCTTTGTTGGCGGCCACAAATGCCGCCAGGTTGGGAGAGCCTACTTCTTCTTCGCCCTCAATGATGAATTTGATATTCGTCGCCATGGTATCCGTTTTCACCATTGTTTCCAGCGCCTTCACATGCATGTAGAATTGTCCTTTGTCATCAGCACTGCCACGTGCAAATACCTTATCATCTTTAATGGTTGGTTCAAAGGGAGGCGTATTCCACAGTTCCAGCGGTTCTACAGGCTGTACATCGTAGTGGCCATACACTAATACCGTCGGTTTGGATGGGTCAACGATCTTTTCACCATACACAGCCGGATGGCCACCGGTTTCCATTACTTCCGCTTTATCACAGCCGGATGCCAGCAATGCTGCCTTTACGGCCTCCGCGCATTGCTTCATATCTGCTTTGTTCTCGCTCTTGGCACTGATGGAGGGAATGCGTAAGAGATCCATCATCTCATTGAGAAAGCGCTCTTTATGCTCCTCCTGGTATTTTTTCCATACTTCAGACATAGTATAATTTTTTGTCTTGCGAAGGTAAGGAATTGAGTGATTGGCCGGAAAATATGAACATATCTGAGATGCCTTACGGATGCTGGCTGCCGCTTATACACAGATGAACAGCGCAAACACATGCCTGCAATGATTTAGATGCGGAGGATAAAAATCAAACATATCTGCCGTCATTCTTATGAGATCTCCCGCATACCGGTACCCGTCTGCTGAAATGTATAAACGCTTATACTGAGGCCGTTAATGCGCAATTGAGGCTTGGAAGCGCCTGGCAATGATCTAAAATTAAGACCACCGGCCCACCCCGGGGCACCCCTGCCCGATTTCCACCCATTTTTACCAACTCCCAAAAGAGGCATAAATATGCTTAACTTTAAAGAAACGGGCGAACAATGAAAAAAGAAATTATGGACGCCATTCTTAAGGCGCTCGAAAAAGATACAACCGGCATTATGCAGGAGATCGACACCCAGGAAAGCAATGCCGACATTGATACAGAAGCCACCGCCGACCTGGATGCGCTTTCCCAGCGGGATCAGGCCACGGATATATACAACCTGCTCCGGCAATCAAAGGAAACAGCGGAAAATACAGTGGCCATTGTAAAAAAATACCAGAATATATCCAGGAATGACATCGGCCCCGGCGCGCTGATAGAAACCACCGAACATTTTTTCCTTGTGGGTGTGGTGCTTCCGCCGCTGGACATCAATGATAAAAAGGTGATCGGTATTCCCCTGGATGCTCCTGCCTATGCCAACCTGGAAGGCAAGAAAAAGGGCGATGAAATTCATTTGGGTGAAGCTGATTACCTGATCCTTTCTGTACAATAGCGAGCATTGTGCATGCACTCCACAAGATGTACCGGATCTACTGTCCGAATATTGGCATATCCATTATAAATGCAGGGATCGGCTGCTCCTTTGCAGGATCTGCGCAGCAGGTTACGCATAGCATCAGTCAAATGCTCAGCGCTGATTGCTAGAAGTTAACCGGTTATTTCTTCGTAGCAACGATTATTGCCCGGAAATAGCCAACCGATTCGGCAATACCCATGAACGGATTGTTCATGTTGCGCTCGTGCTCAAGGCTCACCACACCGGTGTATTTCACCTTCCGCAGCATCTTTACAAACGCAGGGAAATCAATAATCCCCCTGCCTACTTCTACAGAGTAACCCTGTTTGGAAGGGCCGGTAACATCTTTCAGGTGAATATCGAACACCCGGGTATGGTACTTTTTAAGATCCGCAACCGGATCCTTTCCGGCACGGGTATCATGGCCAATATCCAGGCACATCCCGATCCGGGGATCCAGATCTTTAATATGCTTCCATATATCATCTGCATCCGGATACAGGGGCATATCCGGTCCGTGCAGGTGGATGGCATATTTCATGTCGTATTCTTTTACTTTTTTATCCACGTAAGGGAGCAATTCATAATTGGGAACACCCACGATCAATTTCACGCCAACCCTCCGGGCATATGCAAAAGCGCGGTCTATCTCTGCCTCTGTTTTCATATAAATAGGTCCCACGCCATACCCGGTAACGCCTTTCTCTTTCAGCTTCTGATGAAATGCTGCAATTTGTTCGTCGGTACTATTCAACGGAAGATGAAAATCTTTGATACATAAATAGTGCACATCGGCACGCTGCAGGGTCTGCAAAGCAGTATCCAGCCCAAACTTTGCAAATGTATAACCGGCCATGCCCAGTTTAAATTGCTCGCGGGTATCTGCGGGTGGCCGGGGATCCGGGCGCTTTCCGGCAGTTCCTTGGGCCAGTGCGCCCACACTTAAGTCAATTGCTAATAATAAAAGCAAGCAAATCCGTTTCATATTTCTGATTCAGTTTATATTAATGATCTGTACACGATGCCCTAAAAATATTAAATGTTTACCGCTTTGGATCGGGATCTGGCGTCTTTTTTAAGACAACGTTTTCGTCGCCCGGCTTCAAACGGCAGAAATCACGTCTGGCAGCTTCTATTTTTTCTTAAAAAATAAAAAACCGAATGGGCCCTGCCTCACAAAGCAGGTCTCCCGTAGGCAGCAAGCTTTCCCACTGTAATTTCCATAATGTGAACGGGCTGCCGGTCTGCAGTTTCCGGCCTTTTAAGGGATTATTTCCAGGCTTTAGCGAAGCATGATCCTGATCAAGTCAGGTAAAAGGGGTTTGGCCCGGTTCTTGAAAATGTACTATTACAAACTATAAACTATGATCAATTTGTTAACCATATTCGGAGCTTTTTTGTTCCTGTACAGCATTGGCGTATTTGCTGCGATCAGATTTAAGAAATAAATCAAGTGGTTTTCAGCAAAACACCCCTTCTTAAGCAGACCCACTGATCCGGGTCCTTTTTAAATGGAAGCACCCCTTCTTCTCTTTAACATTTTTATGATATTCCCGATTCCCGGTCATCTGGGTTTAGGGCAGGTGTTGTAATACATCTGGCCTGCTTTTAACCAGCCTGGAGGATCCGCCATACAGCGCATGCAAACCAATGCTATCACCGCACAGGTTCCGGCTTTCCCGGGTTCGTCCTCAGGATAAGTTCTGACTACTATTGCCAGATTCTTTGTACCTTCGAACCATGGCTATTTTAAAATTCAGGGTATATTTTGAAGAAGATGACAGTATCTACAGAGATATTGCAGTGCTGCATACCCAGTACTTTTTTGACCTGCATGAAACGATCCTGAAAGCGTTTGAATTTGATAATAAACATCAGGCTACTTTTTTCAGAAGCAATGACCAATGGCAGAAAGGAAGGGAGATCACCCTTGATCAGTATCCGGACAGGAATTATAAAGTAGCACCCCTGCTGATGCGCACCACTACCATCGGTTCAGAAATAAAAAATACAAACCAACGCTTTACATACAGCTACGATTTTCAAAAACACTGGGATTTTTTAATCGAGCTGATCAATGTTTCAAAAGAAGGGAGCACGCCGGCGGATTATCCTAAAATAACCCGCACAGAAGGGATCAGCCCAAAACAATATGGCACTAAAGGGCTGCTGGGTGAAAAATTTGCTGACATCGAGGAAAAATATGACCTCACCCGGTCTGCAGAAGGCTTTGGGGAAAAAGGAGCAGATGGGGAGGATGTTGGTGTAGACGAAAACGTTGAAGATTATAACGACGGGCTGGACGATTAACCGTTGCAGCGCTGCCCGCCGGATCCGGATGCATGTCTCCGGCCCCTCTCCGGTCATTCATTCCCGACTCTTGCTGTTCATACAATGTCCTTTCAAAAAAACACACTCATTGTCATTGCTGGCCCCACCGCGGTCGGCAAAACCGCAGTAGCCATCGAAGTTGCCCGGCAGCTGGATACTGTGATCCTGTCGGCAGACAGCCGCCAGTGTTTTAAAGAACTGTCAATTGGTGTGGCCCGGCCCACGGGAGCAGAGTTGACCACCGTTCCCCATTATTTTATTGCTTCTCATAGCATTCAGGAAGAGATGAATGCGGCGATCTATGAAACATATGCATTGCAGTTACTGGAAGAGCTGTTCCGGCAACATCCGGTTGTTATTCTCACCGGTGGCACAGGCCTCTATATAAAAGCGCTTCTGGAAGGACTGGATCCGGTACCGCAAGTGCCGGAAAAGATCCGGGAAGAGATCATTGCCGCTTATCAGGCAAAAGGTCTTGACTGGCTGCGGGAAACCCTTGAAAAAGCAGACCCTCTTTTTGCCGCCAAAGGAGAAATGAAGAACCCGCAGCGGATGATGCGTGCCCTGGAAGTAGCAAAAGCTACCGGAACGTCCATTCTCCGGTTTCAATCACAAAAAAAAGCTCAACGGCTTTTCGGTACCATTTGCATCGGGCTGGAGCTGCCCAGGCCCCTGCTTTATGAGCGCATCAACCAACGGGTGGAGGCCATGATGACCGCCGGGCTGGAAGCGGAAGTAAGAAGCCTGCTGCCCCTGCGTCATCACAATGCCTTACAAACGGTAGGCTACCAGGAATTATTCTCGTATTTTGACGGGACCCTTACGAAAGAGGATGCGGTAGCCCTCATCCGGCAACACACACGGCATTATGCCAAAAGACAGCTTACCTGGTTTAAAAAACAGCCGGGGTTCCATTGGATACAACCCGCCGCTTACCCGACTATTTTACCGCTTATAAAATCCCGGCTGGAGGAAAAAGAAAAATAGCATCTCATTTTCAAACTTTTAGGAGGGCTTATTGTTAGTACCCCTTCTACGGGAAAAGGGAATTTAAAGATTTTTTAATCCCTGTTAGTTCGTATTTTACCGAACTAACCGTAAGTTTGCAGTTCGTTTTCAAAATTATGGTAGCAACAAAAAAAGAATTATACCAGGACATGGTGGCCTTCTATGGCAATCTTTACGGGCTTCCACCGTTGAACGCCAAGATCTACGTTTATATGATGATCGATCCGAAGACGGACGGATATACGTTTGATGAACTGCTGGAAAAGTTCAATGTCAGCAAGAGTTCATTGTCCAACAGCCTGCAGATGCTGATACAGAACAAATACGTGGAATACATTACTCCCATAGATTCACGCAAACGCTACTACCGCATCAATCCCAAGTTCATGGGGATCCGCTTTGGGAACATACTCGACAAGCTCGTACGGGAAAAAGAACTAATGCAGCGCATGATCCAGTGCAATAGCGAAGCAAAAACGCCCAATGAGCAGGTTATAAAAGGGATCCATCAATACATCGGCATTTTAGACAAGCATATAAAAACAGTGGAAAGCACCGTAAAAAGTTTACACCAATAACCCGAAATCAGGACATATATGAATACAAAGATCAGTATTGTAACCAGCAGCATCATCCTCATACTTTTGGCTGCCTGCGGAGGAAAAAAACAGGCCCCTAACCCAAATGCTGCGCGACCTTATCCCGTGATCGCCGTTCCGGTAAAGACCCTTACCGGCTACAGTTCGTACCCGGCAAGCATCCAGGGGCGCAATAACAATGATGTGCGTGCAAAAATATCAGGATACGTAAAACAGGTACTGGTAGACGAAGGGCAGATCGTTCGGAAAGGACAGATACTGTTCCGTTTGGAAACCAATACCCTTTCGCAAACCGCGGACGCCGCCAAAAGCGGCGTGGGTGCAGCCGAGGCGGGCATCAGCGCCGCCGAAGCTAATGTAAATGCGGCCCAGGTAGAAGTAAATAAATTAACGCCGCTGGTGGAAAAGAACATCATCAGCAATGTGCAGCTGGAAACGGCAAAAGCCAATCTGCGCTCCGCCCAGAGTCAGCTGTCGCAGGCAAAAGCCAGCCGCAGCCAGGCGCAGGCCAACTACCGCAGCGCAGCAGCCAACGTGGAATATTCCGTTATCCGCAGCCCGATCGATGGCGTTGTTGGTAAACTTCCCTTGCGCGTGGGTAGCCTCGTAGGCCCTACCGACCCTACTCCGCTCACCACGGTATCGGATGTAAGCGAGATCTATGCTTATTTTTCAATGAATGAAAAAGAATACCTGAACTTCCTGGAACAAACGCCCGGCCTCACGGTGGCCGCAAAACTCAATAACATTCCGCCCGTTTCCCTGGAGCTGGCAAACGGATCCCTTTACGGACAAAAAGGAAAAGTAAAAGCCGTTACCGGACAGATTGACCCCGGTACGGGCACGATCCTGTTCCGCGTCTCATTTCCCAACCAGGGAAGATTACTGGCCAATGGGAACAGCGGAACCATAAAAATCCCAAAGACCTATACCGATGTACTGGCAGTACCCGAAGCGGCCACGTTTGAGCAGCAGGGCATCACTTATGTTTATAAAGTGGGCAGGGACACCGTAAACTCCGTTGTAGTGGGTGTTCTGGACCGCATCGATAATATGGCCCTGCTGGGGGGCGGCATTAACAAAGGCGATACGATTATTGCCGCCGGCGTGGGCGGACTACGGAATGGAGCAGCGGTAATTCCGCGCCCTGCAGACTTTGACAGCATTACTAAAGCCATTAAACCTGTTTTTTAACACATGATTAAAACATTCATCAACCGACCGATCCTGTCCACGGTTATTTCCGTAATACTTGTATTACTCGGAATCCTGGGGGTCATCTCCCTGCCCGTAACACAGTATCCTGATATTGCCCCTCCCACGGTGAACATACGGGCAACCTATACCGGCGCCAACGCCGAAACCGTTCAAAAAAGCGTGATTATTCCCATTGAAGAACAGGTAAATGGTGTGGAAGGGATGGATTACATCACCTCCACGGCCGGAAACGACGGAAGCGCCACCATCAACGTCTTTTTCAAACAAGGCATTGACCCGGACATCGCTGCTGTAAACGTGCAGAACCGCGTAGCACGGGCCACTCCCCTGCTCCCAGCCGAAGTGACCCGCGCCGGGGTGGTGACGCAAAAGCAGCAGACGAGCGCACTGATGTTCGTTACCTTTTATACCACCAATAAAGAGCTCAACGACGTATTTCTTCAGAACTACCTGGACATTAACGTAATTCCGGGCATCAAGCGGATCTACGGGGTAGGTGATGCCACGGTTTTTGGCGGAAAATCTTATTCCATGCGCATCTGGCTGGATCCCCAAAAACTGGCTGCCTACGGAATACAGCCCAATGATGTAACGGCCGCCATCAATAGCCAGAGTATGGAAGCTGCTGCCGGATCTGTAGGCCAGAACAGCGGAAGCGCCTTCGAATATGTGATCAAATACAAAGGCAAATTCAATGAAAAGGAACAATACGACGACATCATCATTAAATCATTAGGACAGGGCGCCTTCCTGCGCCTGAAAGATGTGGCCACTGTACAGCTGGACGCCTTATCATATGCCGGTGTGGGTGAAAGCTCCGGCCATCCCGGTATCAGTATGGGGATCTTCCAGACGCCCGGATCCAATGCCCAGCAGATCATCGTAGACATTAAGAAATACCTGACGCAAACAGAAAAAACATTACCACAGGGCATCCATTATGTTATTAACTACGACACCAATGAATTCCTGGAAGCATCGATCCAAAAAGTGATCCATACACTGATAGAAGCATTCATCCTGGTATTCATCGTCGTCTACATCTTCCTGCAGGATTTCCGTTCCACGCTGATTCCGGCGATCGCGGTTCCGGTATCCATTATAGGAACCTTCTTCTTCCTCAACCTGATGGGCTTCTCGCTCAACCTGCTCACCCTTTTTGCCCTTGTGCTGGCCATCGGGATCGTGGTAGATGACGCCATTGTCGTCGTTGAGGCGGTCCACGCCAAAATGGATCACGGAGAAAAAGACCCCAAAAAGGCCACGATGGACGCCATGCATGAAATTACCGGTGCCATCGTCTCCATCACGCTGGTAATGGCGGCGGTATTTGTTCCGGTAACCTTTATCAGTGGTCCCACGGGTGTGTTCTATAAGCAGTTCGGTATTACCTTGATCGTAGCGATCCTGATCTCCGCAGTAAACGCACTCTCACTCAGCCCGGCGCTCTGCGCCCTCATCCTGCGTCCGCATACCGGAGACCATGAGCACCGGAAACAAAACTTTCTCCAGCGCTTTTTTGCAGGATTTAACGTGGCTTTTAACACACTGACCAACCGTTATGGGAAAGCCTTCATTTTCCTGATCCGGCATAAATGGGTAACCCTGATCATCCTGGCAGCATCCATCGGGCTCATCTTTTTCATCAGCAAAAATACACCCACCGGCTTCGTACCCGCGGAAGACCGGGGGATCATCTTTGCCAATGTGGAACTGCCTCCCAGTGCCACCATGGACCGTACATATCAGGCAATGAAAGAGCTCACGGCAAAGGCATCGAAGATCCCCGGCATACAGGGGGTTACCTTTAGTACGGGCCGGAGCCTGATCTCCGGAGCCGGTAGTAACTATGGCCTGGCTTTTGTTAAACTGGCACCGTTTAAGGACCGGAACTCCACCGATGGACAGAGTGTGGACGACATTACCAAAAAGTTGTTTGGTGTGGGCGCCACGATACCGGATTCAAGAATGATCTTCTTTAGCCCGCCCAGCGTGCCCGGATTCGGGAACAGCGCCGGCTTCCAGCTTTCCCTGCTCAACAAAGGAGGGCAGTCGATCAGCGAGCTCGACGGAACAGCCCAACGCTTCATTGGAGAACTGATGAAACGTCCCGAGATCCAGTTTGCACAAACTTCTTTCAATACCAAATACCCCCAGTATGAAATGGTGATCAATGTGCCCAAGGCCAGCGAAGCGGGGGTATCGGTAAGCAGCCTGTTGTCCACCATGCAGGGATATATCGGCGGAATTTATGCCGCTGATTTTACCAAATACGGCAAACAGTACCGCGTAATGGTACAGGCCCTGCCCGAATCAAGAACGGATGCCAACAGTCTGAATTCCTTTTTCATAAAGACCGGCAGCGGCGAGATGGCGCCGGTTTCCCAGTTTGTGACCCTGGAACGTGTTTACGGTCCGCAATCCGTTACCCGGTTTAACCTGTTCTCTTCTGCGGATCTCACCGGGGCTACCAACCCTGGGTACAGTACGGGAGATGCCATCAAAGCGGTACAAGAAGTAGCACAAACAACACTATCCACCAGCTACGGCATCGACTACTCCGGCTTAACAAGGGAAGAGATCAATGCCGGTTCGCAAACATTGATCATCTTCGCACTGAGCCTTGTATTTGTCTATTTTATTCTCAGCGCCCAGTATGAAAGCTATATCATTCCCCTTTCCGTGATCATCTCACTTCCCATGGGTGTGATGGGTGCCTACCTGGGCCAATGGCTGTTTGGACTGGAAAACAATATCTATTTCCAGATCGCCCTGATCATGCTGGTGGGCCTCCTCGCCAAAAATGCGATCCTGATCGTGGAATTTGGAGTACAACGGCGCCACAAAGGAGAAAGCATCCCGATGGCGGCCATCAATGCGGCCAAGGCCCGCCTGCGGCCGATCCTGATGACCTCCTTTGCCTTCATCGCGGGCATGATGCCCCTGGTATATGCAACCGGCATCGGGGCCATTGGTAACCGCTCCATTGCTACCGGTGCGGCCTCCGGGCTGTTGATCGGTACGATTTTGGGATTGCTGGTGATCCCCGTATTGTTTGTGATCTTCCAGTGGTTACAGGAAAAAATACGTCCTATAAAGATCAATAAAGCCGAAAAACTATCCGAATAACCGTCTAAAAACAGATATGAAATCAAGAATCAATAAAACAATATATACCATCTTACCGGGGTCATTGCTGGCAATGATCCTGTTAACGGGATGTTTTGTGGCAAAACCTTACCAGCGCCCCAAAAACCTGGTGGACAACCGCTCCTACCGTACCGATCAGCTTCCGGAAGATACCACCACGATGGCAGATATCTCCTGGAAGGAGCTGTTCACAGATGAAAAGCTGGTGGGATATATCAATAAGGCACTTGAAGAGAACCTGGACATACGTACCGCCATCCAGCAAATTGCTGCGGCAGAAGCATACATGAAACAGGGCAGGGCCAATTTCTTCCCTACCCTTTCAGCGGGTCCTTCCGCTATGTACCAGACCAACTCCTTGAATACACAACTGGGGCAGCTTTCCGGTGGGAACCGTCTCCACCTTGTACAGTATGGCATTAGTGGCAATATGTCCTGGGAGGCCGACATCTGGGGCAAAATAAAAAGCAATAAAGAAGCTGCCGTTGCGAACTTTTTGAAATCGCAGGCTGCGCACCAGGCGGTAAAATCGGATCTGATCGCCGCCATTGCAGATACCTATTATCAGCTGATGTCCCTGGATGAGCAAAAGAAGATCACCGAAGAAACCATCCGCTACCGCGCGGAGAACCTGGAGACCACAAAGGCGCTCAAAAATTCCGGTACGTTAACGCAGGTAGCCGTAAAACAAAGCGAAGCTTTGTTGCTCAACTCCAGAGGAATTCTGGTAAATCTGGAAAACAGCATCAAGCTGATGGAAAATTACTTTTGTATGCTGCTGAGCATTCCTCCGCAACCCATTGAACGGAACACGCTGGATCAGCAACAGATCAATACGCCCCTGGCAATCGGAGTACCGGTTCAGCTCTTAACCAACCGGCCGGATGTACATGCAGCCGAATTCGGGTACATGAATGCTTACCACCTGACCAATGCGGCTAAGGCAGCATTCTATCCATCATTAACGCTCAGTGCCAGCGGCGGGCTGCAAAGCGTGGACTTTGACCGTTTGTTCAGCGTCAGTTCCCTTTTCGCAACCGCAACTGGTTCCTTATTGCAACCAATATTGAACAAACGCCAGATCCGTACGCAGTACGAAGCATCGCAGGCCAACCAACAGATCGCTTACAACAGCTATAAAAAAACCATTCTGAATGCGGCTAAGGAGGTTTCCGACGCGCTGTTCAGCTACGACGCCCAGCTGAAGCTGATCAACTTCAAAAAGCAGGAATACCAGGAATACGATTCTGCAACCCGGTACTCCCAGGAACTGGTCAATAACGGCATGGGAAATTACCTCGACGTGATCACGGCCATGACCAATAAATTACAGGCGGAGTTGAATTATGTAGATGCCAAGTATGGCAAGCTAAACGCCATCATTCAGTTGTACAAGGCATTGGGCGGCGGCTGGAAATAAACCGGCAAACAACCATATAATAAAACGGGTGGCATCAAGGCTGCCCGTTTTTATTTTAACGATGCTGGCTGGTAGAAAGATAATTATAGTCCTCAAGCAGTTTGTCCAGAAACTGGTAAGGCTCCATATCCGTTTCTATTTTCAGATAGGTCTTTACACGGTCTGCTGCCGTTCTTAGCTGATCATAGCGGTGCGTCTTATGTGCATTGTCCAGCAGGTTCTTAATAATATTCAGATCCCGGTCGGATATATGCATCACTTGCGGAAAAACAGGTATATAATCCTCTCTCACTTCGCGGAAAATGGTGTTCGACAGGTCTTCATGCTTATTGGTCCGGATCAGGATCGTATGTGCCAGCAGGTCGCCGATCCGCTGCGCCCGCTTTGAAGATGCAACCAGTACAATATCGGTAACCAGGAAGCCAAACCCCAGGATAAAAATAAAAAACGTTTGCATATTGCCCCCGCCTCCCAGGCTCAGCAGCAGGATCAATATGATCACGATCCAAAGATCCGAAACCCGTAGTAGCCACCGGATCAGGAACTGGCTGACACTGGCCTTACCTCCATTGTTGTTTACTACACGGAGATGCATGATCTTTTTGCCCACACTCTGGCCATTGGTGGTGATCTCCATAATAATGTGATATAAAAAAACGGGGGCTATTGCCAACAACTGGATGGCCCATAAATTATGACGGCCGTCCTCATCCCAGGGATCCATATTTTCGACCAGCTTACCCAATAGCCAGAAAGCCGTAATAAGATAACAGATCTCCACCGCCATATCGATCAGCAGGGAAGCAATGCGTCTTCCAAAGCTGGGTACTTCAAAAGCCACATCAATATTAAATGATGTAGGGATACTGATTACCGGCATCGGCAACGTGTTTTGCCCGGCAAAATACGTTTAAAATCGCAATATGAAGCATCATCGTTTAACAGGACCGTACATATAACGATTGATTGATGCCTGTTTTTAGATACCCGAGCAACGATCAGCGCATCCCCGTACCGTTAATACACCTACCGGGTTATTTGACCGGCAGAATTGACGTTCTTAAATAAAAATTGTATTTTGGCCAAAAATCAATTTGCTTGAGAGAAGCACTGTTTATTAAAAAAAACAAAGACCGCTGGCTGAAAAACCAACAGGAACCACCAGAATCTCCGGATGAGCTGGCCCAATCATTTACGCAATTAGTGGACGACCTGGCCTATGCCAAAACTTTTTACCCCAGTGGTAAAACGACCCGGTACCTGAATAAACAGGCCTCTGATATGTACCTGAGCATTTATCAGAACCGCAAGGAAGCGTCGAGCCGCCTCGGATATTTCTGGAAATATGAATTGCCGCTGGTCATTTACAAACACCGCAACACCATCTTATTTGCATTTGTACTGTTCACTACCTTTTTTCTCCTTGCTTTCTTCGTGGCAGCCCGGGATCCGGAGATCGCCAATAACTTTTTCGGAGACAACTACGTGCAGAAGACGCTGGACAATATCGCCGACGGTAACCCTTTCGGCATTTACGAAACCGGCAACCCCGTGCTCAGCTGGCTGGGCATTATGATCAACAATATCCGGGTGGCATTCCTGATGTTTGTCTCCGGGATCTTCTGTGGCGTCCCTACAATGTACAAGCTGGCGGAAACTGGCGCCATGATCGGCATCTTTGATCAGTTGTTTGCCGCAAAGGGCCTGGGCATCCAGTTCTGGCTGGTGGTATTTGTGCACGGCACCCTTGAGATCACGGCCATTATCCTGGCAGGAGCATCCGGCTTTGTATTGGGCAAAAGCTTCCTGTTTCCCGGAACAAAAAGACGCATCGAAGCATTCCGGGAAGGGGCCAGGGACGGTGTAAAGATCATGGTCGGTATCATGCCTGCCTTCATTATAGCAGCTTTCTTTGAAGGACTTTTTACAAGATTGTACAACAACCTATCCTGGCTGACAACATTCCTGACCACCGCATCCGTGTTGTTTGTCATCTGGTATTTTATCATCTATCCCATACAGTTGGCCCGCGGGCGCAGAACCATTGCCGGGGAGGGCGCAAGAGGGTATGCCTAAGCATCTGAAAAAAATACTTCAGCTGTTCTGCTGTTGCTGCCTGCTGTTGACGGAGGGCACCGCACTTGCGCAGGAAGCCGGGGAAACAGCGCTCCAGGAGACATCGGGCGTTTATACCGAAGAGCTTGTTACTGATGCAACGTCCACGGAATTCATCCCTGTTGAAGATTTTGAGAACGAACGGACTTCCGCCCGGACCGTTCCTGACAGCTTTATCAACCGCCTTCAGAAAGATGCCGCCTTTGGCTATGTGAAGACCGGTTTAAAGCAACCCAAAACGAAATCATCGCAAACAAGCCCGCGGGGCACACCGGCATTTTTTACGGTGCTTCCTTATATCGCCATCTTTGTGCTATTGCTGGTATGGTACCTTACAGCCAATAATTTTATCCTATTCAGAAAAAAAAGCACCACGCTGGCAGTGGCAGCCATTCAGGAAGACCACCAGGATATTTTCTCTATAGACTACGCAACCTCCATCCGCATGGCGCTGCAACAAAAGGACTACCGGCTCGCCATCCGCCTGCAATACCTCGAGCTGTTAAAAAAACTTTCCGATAGGGAACTGATCCATTTTTTGCCGGACAAAACAAATTTTGAGTACCTCACGCAGATGCGTTCCAGTGGTTACTACGATGATTTTTTTACGGCAACGCGTAACTACGAGTACAGCTGGTATGGGCTGTTTGACATCTCCGAAATCATGTATCAGAAAATAAACAACACCTTCCAGCACCTCAAACAAAAACTGTAACAATCACCGGTCATTTGAAAAAATACCTTCCATACCTCCTGGGGCTTTTGCTGATCATTGTGCTGCTCTTCCTGTTTGCAAAGGGAGCGCAAAAAAACTCGGAGAAAAAGCCCAGCACATTTGTCTCCTTCAAAAAGGAAGACAAAAACCCCTATGGCACTTATGTTGCCTACCATAGCCTGAAACGGTTCTTTCCCCGGGCAGGCATTATTGAAAATACAAAGAACATCCTGAACGACACCCTCTTTAGCCATGGCAGAACCGGACGGCTTTTTGTAAGCATTGGCCCCCGGATGGCGCTTTCGTCTTATGAGCTGGATGAACTGATGAACTTTATTGAAGAAGGCAACAATGTATTCATCAGCTGTTTCCAGCCCGGCGATGAGCTGGAACAACAGATCGATGCCCGTGTCAGCACCGGGGTACTGTATTCCTACCCGTTTGCCGATTACGGGCCCGACACCCTGCACCTGGAACTGGATTCCATCCCGTTGCAGAAAGCCTATGCCACAAGCTACCCTGGCGTGGCGCTGGAAGGGTATTTTGTAAGAACCGACAGGAATACCACCCGGATCCTGGGGCGGGGCCATGACGGCCGGGCTAATTTTATTCAATTAAAAAAAGGAAAAGGGTCCCTTTTCCTCCATCTCTCTCCTATGGCCTTCAGCAACTATTTCCTGCTGTATCAAAACAACATCCAATACTTCAGCCAGGTCTTCTCCATGATCCCCGGCGAAACCCAAACCATCATCTGGGATGAATACTACCGCAAAAGAAAATATGACGATAGCGGCGGCAAGAGCTGGTTCGCTTCCATTATGAAGCAAAAAGCCTTCCGCAGCGGTATTTTGCTGGCCTTGCTGTTGTTGCTGATCTTTGCCTTGCTCGAAATGCGGCGGCGGCAGCGTTTCATCCCGCAAATGGAGCGCCCTAAAAATGATACGTTGGATTTTGTAAAAACAATGGGGCTGCTCTATTATGAAAAAAGAGACAACGGAAACCTGGCCCAGAAAATGAGCGCTTATTTTTTGGAGCATCTGCGGAATAAATATCATATCTTTTCAAAGGAACTGAATGAAGACTTTATACGGGAGGTAAGCCATAAAAGCGGGGTAAACATTCCCCTTGTCACAGCCATCGTTTACCAGATAAAACAGGTTAGCACCGAGAGGGCCATCTCCGATGCGGATCTTATCATTTTACAAACGAATATCGAAAAATTTTATAACAGCATCTAAAAACAAGATACATGGAAGAACCAATTTTTGAGAACCGCGTCAATCTCAATGACCTGAACCAGGCCGTAACAGAGATCACCAACGAGATCAAAAAGATCATCATCGGCCAGGATGAAATGGTCCGGCTCATTATTGCAGCGTTGCTGGCAGATGGTCATGTGCTCATACAGGGCGTGCCCGGTGTAGCCAAAACGCTTACGGCAAAGCTGGTGGCACGTTCGGTAAATGCTGTTTTTTCACGCATCCAGTTCACTCCGGACCTTATGCCATCCGATGTTATTGGCACCCCGGTCTTCAACCCGGCCGATGCACGTTTTGAATTTAAGAAAGGACCGGTGTTCGGCAATATCATCCTGGTGGATGAGATCAACCGCGCCCCCGCCAAAACGCAGGCAGCGCTGCTGGAAGTAATGGAAGAGCGGCAGGTTTCTGTTGACGGGAAAACCCATGTCATGGATACGCCATTCATGGTCATTGCTACGCAAAACCCTATTGAGCAGGAAGGCACATACCGTTTGCCCGAGGCACAGCTGGACCGTTTTCTTTTTAAAATTGAGGTACCCTACCCCACTGAAGAAGAAGAGTTCCTGATCCTCCGCCGGTTCCATCAGCTCGGAAACCAGCATGTACTGGATCATGTCCGGCAGGCATTGACCGGCGCACAGATCAATCAGCTGCGGCAGCAGGTAAAAGCCATCATCATCGAAGAAAAACTTTTGGGGTTTATTGCAAAGCTCACGCACCAAACCCGGAATAACAAAGCTGTGTACCTGGGCGCATCGCCCCGGGCATCGCTTTCGATCATGAACGCTGCCAAAGCAATGGCGGCCATCTGCGGCAGGGATTTTGTAACGCCGGATGACGTGATCACCGTAGCTGCTCCGGTTCTGAGGCACCGGATCATCCTCTCGCCCGAAAAAGAAATGGAGGGCGTTACAGAGAACGAGGTCATTAAACAAATGATCAACGGGCTGGAAATACCGAGGTAACATGCTAAATCTTAAATTCTAAATCTCAAATTCCAATTCCCAGATCTTAACACTGATCCTTGCAATCCTTTTACCTCAATAAGATCGTTTATTACACCGGCGGCGCCATCGCCCTGCTGTTCATTGCCAGTTATTTTCATCCGGCGCTCTATACCATAGCGGCCCTGCTTCTGGCGCTGCTATCCATTGCAGTGCTCGCCGATGCCTTACTCGTCTATGGGAAGAGCAAGGGGATCATCGCCACGCGCACTACCCCGGATCGCCTGAGCATCGGCGATGAAAACAGGATCACCCTGCACCTGTTCAACAATTACTCCTACCCCGTCAACCTTTCCGTTATTGATGAACTGCCGGTCCAGTTCCAGGAGCGGAACTGGGTCCGGAAAGCAGCGCTCGCCGGCAACCAGGGCACAGACCTTTATTATTCTGTAAAACCCCTCACCCGCGGAGAATATGTTTTTCACAACATCCATGTATTCGTTACAGCTCCCTTGCGGCTGGTAACCCGGAAGTTTAGCATTGCTGCGCAAAAAACCACCAAAGTGTATCCCTCCTATGTACAGATGCGCCGTTTTCAGTTACTGGCCATCAGCAACCGGTTACGGGAAGCGGGAGTAAAGCGTTCACCCCGGTTGGGGCACAGTATGGAATTTGAGCACATAAAAGAATATGTACGTGGCGACGACTACCGTACGATCAACTGGAAGGCCACCGGTCGCAAAGGCAGTATCATGGTCAATAACTATACGGATGAAAGAAGCCAACAGGTATTCTGCATCGTCAATAAAGGACGCGTGATGAAAATGCCCTTTGAAGGCATGACCCTGCTGGATTACGCCATTAATACCTCGTTGGTGCTCTCCAATATTTCCCTGGTAAAGCAGGATAAAGCCGGCCTGATCACCTTTGCCGAAAACCAGGACAGTTTTATTCCGGCAGACAAACGTCCCGGCCAGATGAACCTGATCCTGGAAACACTGTATAAGCAGGAAACACGGTTCCTGGAGGCCGATTATGAAAAGCTGTACACCGTAACCCGCAATAAGATCAATGGCCGCAGCCTGCTGGTCTTGTTCACCAATTTTGAATCGATGGAAAGCCTGCAGCGCGAGATGCCTGCATTGAAAAAGATGGCCCACTACCATTTATTGCTGGTCGTGATCTTTGAGAACACCGCTATAAAAGGATTGATCGAATCCCGGGCAACCAATCTGGAAGAAGTGTATGTCAAGACCATTGCCGAAAAATTTGCATTCGAAAAGCGGCAGATGGTCAAAGAGCTGCAGCAGAACGGGATCCTGGGTATCCTTACCACACCTCAGCAACTGACGGTTAACACCATTAACAAATACCTGGAGCTCAAGAACCGCGCGCGGATCTAAGTCACGGCTTTGTTACCGCCGGTCTTACTTATTTAAAAAATATCAAAAACAGCCAGGCGAACGGAATGGCCACCAGCAGGGAATCAAAACGATCCATAAAACCGCCATGCCCCGGCATAATGCTGCCGCTGTCTTTTACGCCCGCCACCCGCTTCAGCTTTGACTCCAGCAGGTCACCGGCCGTACCGGCAACAGCAGCAATCAGGGAAATACCCAACAATACCGGCCATTGGAACCAGTATTGCAGCACAAGCGTAATGGCCGCTATACAAAGCAGCGCCCCACCGATGGTGCCCTCAATTGTTTTTTTGGGAGAAATCTTCGAAAAAGGTGTTATCCCGATCATGGACCCTACAAGATAGGCACAGGTATCATTGATCCATATGGCCACGATCAGCAAAACAGGAATAAAGAACCCGGACAATGCGCTTCGGGTGGCCTCCTTCATAATATCGATCCCGGTTGAATACCGCAGCAATAACAACAGGGCCCAGCTTAGTGAAATATACACAAGGCCCAGTGCCCCCGCTCCCAGCGCCTTTAAATGGATCCGTTGCTGAAATATGCCAATGACCAGCAATACGAGCCCTGCCAGCAGGAACGGCAACGAAAAACTGGATGCAAGCGTGTAACCCGACCATTGCAGGGATCCGCAACAAAGCAACAGCAAATGATAACCGGTCAGACAGAAACCGAGTTTCGTATAGGGGTGGAAGGAGGCCCCGAAAATCTTTTCGATCAGCTTCAGATACTCCCGCCAGCAGCCAAAATGGATCAGGCTGATCAAGATCAAAAAGCTCCATTCATTATACAGCAATCCGGCCATCATTACCGCCACGAAGATCAGCGCGGTAAAAGCCCTTGTCCAGAATGTTTTCCAGTTAAACGCCATCAGCCGGTTTTGTTTGTTGTATCCGCTTGTTCATTAATACAAAAAGCACTGCTACCACCGGAACAGCAATAAGACCGATATAACTGCCACTCTTGTCATTCATTGCTTCTGTAATCGTTTTTCCGGCCTGCACCTGGGTGTACATGACCACCACGGCCAGGGCATTATTGATAAAATGCGCCCCGATGCTCAGCCAGAGATTCCCCGACAACTGGTAGATCAGCCCCAGGATCACGCCAAGGGCAAACCGGGAAAGAAAACCGTATCCCGACATATGCACCAGGCTGAAGATCAGGCTTACTACCCCTACTGACAACCATAATTTCCCGTTGCTCCGGTACATAAAATTCTGCAGCCCACCCCGGAAAAACGCTTCCTCACAAACTGCCGGCACCAGCGCCAGCACCATAATGGAAAGCAGCAGGTCCGGTATGCTTTTAAAACTGACCAGGCCTGCAGCCTGTGCCGCATATACTTTTTCCCATTTATCAAAGATCGCCTTCAGTGTCTGTGGCAGCGGCAACTGGTAGCTGAGATAGCCCAGCCCGGCGCTTACCCCCAAACCGCAAAGAATGATCGCAATACTAAGCACTACCTGTCTGCCTGGCGGTTTTTGACTAAAACCGACCAGTCGAAACGGTTTCTGGCTTAAAAACGAGGCTGTTACGATCGTAGGCACCAAAAAACCAAATAACGCCTGCACAGTTTGCAGCAGCTGCATTTCCTTTAGATAAGCGGGGTTTCCAACAGCATTGGCCAGTTCTGCCAGGTCTTGTCCCGTCATCAGTTTCCAGGCCACCCCCCCGATGGCGGCCACCAGGAACATCCCTCCCACTCCAAAAGCGATCAGCATAAAAAAACCGGCTGTATAGGATATATCTTTCTTATAAGGATCGGTCATCATAACATCAAAAAAATAAATCGTACCTTTGCGGGCTCAAAAATAGTTGATTTCCGCAAGCTGAACGCATTCAGCTCTTAGCTATTCGCTGACAGCTGAATGCTGATAACTCAAAAAATGGTAAACATAGGAAATATATCACTGCCGGATTTTCCGCTTTTGCTTGCTCCCATGGAGGATGTAAGCGATCCGCCCTTCCGTGCCGTATGCAAGGACAACGGGGCCGACCTCATGTACACAGAGTTCATCAGTAGCGAGGGATTGATCCGTGATGCGATCAAAAGCCGCAGGAAACTGGATATTTTTGATTATGAACGCCCCGTCGGTATCCAGATCTTTGGCGGCGATGAAGACAGCCTTGCCCTTGCAGCAAAGATCGTGGAAGTGACCCAACCCGACCTGCTGGACATTAACTTTGGATGCCCGGTAAAAAAAGTAGCGCTGAAAGGGGCAGGGGCAGGTGTGCTGAAAGATATTGACCTGATGGTGCGCCTCACCGACGCGGTGGTAAAATCCACTTCCCTGCCGGTAACCGTAAAAACCAGGTTAGGCTGGGATGACAGCATGCTGAACATAGAAGAGGTAGCCGAACGCCTGCAGGACGTAGGGATCAAAGCGCTGGCCATCCACGGCCGTACCCGCTGCCAGATGTACAAGGGCGAGGCCGACTGGACGCTGATCGGTAAAGTAAAGAACAACCCCCGCATCCATATTCCCATTTTTGGTAACGGCGATATCGACAGCCCGCAAAAAGCGCTGGAATATAAGAACCGCTATGGCGTGGACGGGATCATGATCGGCCGGGCCGCCATCGGCTACCCCTGGATCTTCCGGGAAATAAAGCATTTTGTTCAGACCGGTGCTTTGCTGCCCCCCCCTACAGTGGAAGAGCGGGTAAACGTAGTGCGCAAACACCTGCAAAAAAGCGTGGAATGGAAGGGCCCCATTGTTGGCATCAATGAAATGCGCCGCCACTACGCCAACTACCTGAAAGGATTACCCAATATAAAAGAATACCGGAGTAAACTGGTGCGGCTTGTTGAAGAGTCCGCCGTTCGTGAAGTACTGGACGAGATCATTGAAAAATATTCCGGCCTTGAAATGGAAGCCACCCCCATCGAGCTGGTCAATTATCATGAAAAATGCCCGGTAAATTAAAGCGTTCATGGTAAATGGGACATGGTTCATAGCCATCCATGAACCATAAACAATGGGCCATTAACTATGAACAAAAATGCAACAACAGCTCTACAAACAACTACTTGCTCAATATACTGCTAAAGCCGCCCGCCTATCCGGGCAGTCCAACTCCCTGAGCCTGGCACGCCTGGCATTATTTGTATTCTTTATTTACCTCGCTTACCGTTCCACTCAAACGGGAAGCGCCCTGACCATTGTAACCGCCGTTGTTTTTTTTATTGCCTTCCTGGTAGTAGTAAAATGGTATGACCGCCTGCAGCAAAAAACAGCCTACTACAAGGCATTGGCCAAATACAATGCAGAAGAGATCGCCTTCCTGGAAACAAACCGGTCGCCCTACCCCAACGGCAAAGCATATGAGGACCCCCATCATCCTTATTCTTATGACCTGGACCTGTTCGGCGAAGGCGGCCTCTATGCGCACCTGAACCGCTGCAGCACTTCCTTTGGAAGGGAGGAGCTGGCACGCCTGCTGCTGGATCCGGATACGGCAACCATTCTTCAACGGCAGGAAGCAATAAAGGAGCTGGTCGCGATGAACGATTTCCGTCAGCAACTATACGCCAGTGGCAGCCTGCAGGAAAACAGGGAGAAGGAACTGAAGCAGCTGATGGACTGGGTAGGTTCTGCCAAAACCGCCATCAGCAAGCCACTGTATGTCTTACTGATGCTGTTTCCACTGGTCACTATCTGCAGTTTATTATATTACCTGTTTGTATCCGACAGCAATGAAGTGTTCCGGATCATTTATATCAGTTTTGTAGTGAATCTGTTCATCGCCTTTTCATTCGGAAAAAAAATTGCGGCCCAGCTAACGGTTTCTACCTCTGTAAATAAAATACTGGCGGCTTACAAGGATCAGCTGCGGCGGATCGAAGAGCAGCAATTCCACACACCGCTGCTGCAGACTTACCAGCAGCAATTAAAGCAGGATGCGCCGGCTGCATCCCGGCAACTGCATCAGCTTGCCTCCCTTTTTGAATACCTTGAATCGATCGTGAACCTGGTGGTCAGCATTCTGCTGAACGGGCTCCTGCTGTTCCACGTTCACATCCTGTACCGGTTGGGCATATGGAAAAAAAAGCATGGTGATCATATTGCCAGCTGGCTCGAGGTCATCGGCCGGTTTGAAGCGCTGAGCAGCCTGGGAAATTTTTCATTCAACAACCCGGAGAACTGTTTTCCGGAGATCAGCGCCACACCCGATCTCCAGGCAACAGCACTGGGACACCCGCTGATCCGCGCTGAAAAAAGGGTCTGCAATAACGTATCGTTTCATCAGCAAAAATTCATCATCCTTACCGGTTCCAATATGAGTGGCAAAAGCACCTTTTTACGCACTGTAGGAATGAACCTGGTGCTGGCCCGGAGCGGGGCCGCCGTAACTGCCTCCCATTTTTTGTTCTACCCTTTTGACGTATACGTGAGTATGCGTATCACCGATTCGCTGCAGGAAAGCGAATCCTTCTTCTATGCCGAATTAAAACGGCTGCAAACCATTGTACAGCATCTCGAAAAGGGGAACAACACATTTGTGATCCTGGACGAGATCCTGCGCGGCACCAATAGCAACGATAAGCGGAACGGTACCATCGGCCTGATCCGGAAAATGGCGGGTTTTGACACCTTCGGCATCATTGCCACGCACGATGTAGTAGTGGCCGACCTGATACGGGATTACCCCGGTTATATTTCCAATAAAGCCTTTGAATCGGAGATCGTCAATGATGAGCTGCTCTTCGATTACAAATTGAAAGACGGGGTCTGCACCAAGCTCAGTGCGTCTTACCTCATGAAAAAACTGGGGGTGATCGATCAGTAATAGAAGGTTCGCTCCCCTCCCAACATTTTCTTTACAAGCCCCTTTGTTCATCGCAGACCCTGTGATGCGCATTGCCACCCGATCTCCGGCGGATGACATTCCACCGTTATATGATTACGGGACGGGCTCAAAATATATCGTGGCCCCGGATCAGACTGCCGTTCCCACTCCCGAACCGTTATTGATAGCTGCCTTCAAAAGCGCAGCCGGTCTTACACCGGCGTTGAAACAACTCGATTTACAAAATAAATTTATCGATTTACAATAAATTTATTTTGTAATATGATAAATACAATTTAGTATTGCAAAAACTTTTGCTGATGAAAAAATTAAAAGCGGATACTATAGTCAATATTCTGATGATGGCCATCATCAGTTTCATGGCCCTGTATATGTTCATTCCCCTTGGGTTGACCAGAAGTCATACTGTTGACAAAATTGTAATGTCAGATACGGTATCCCGAATTCCTAATATGACCCCCGTTCAGGCGGAAAAAACAAGCTGTGACATTTGCCGGAAGCAACAAGACAGTCTTGACAGAGCGCATGCATTAAGAAACGGCAAGTTCCGGAGAGATATGGGTGGTCCTTTTGGTCAGGCAGTCCGTGGATTTCTTTACACCGACGCAGAGATCAGCAGCTCCAGGGGATATGAAAATAATGGCAAAAATCCGGATTATTTTTTTGCGTTGCCATATTGGGACCTGGCCGGCACGGATGACAAGCATGGTATTGTAAAGTATTATGTCAAAAATAAACAAGCCTATATCAATGCTTTTGATTACACGCAGCATAAACCGGGAACCCGAAAAAGCAAAGAGGTATTCTTCAAATATGACCCGACATACAAACAGATACTGATCCTCGTTAGCGGGTCACAGTAATTATCAACAACTAAAATTTCAAAAAGATGAAAATACAGACAACCGTTAAGATTCTAAGAATCATTGTCCGCATTGGCTTTTATCTGCTGCTGCTGCTCATTGTTTTGTTCTTTGTACTATCTGCCATGGAGTTATCCGGCTTTAAGATTGATAAAGATATCAATCCTGTAAATGCCATGTCTGTGCGTTCTTTCAGCGATAAAACTACAAACACAACCATCATCAATGAAAAGCATACCGGCTTTTATCGACAGATCAACAGTTATCTTTTTAAGCCCTATCCCAATACGCCGGCCGGTTACTATCTCATTTTCATCCGGGGCATGTACCTGTTTATAAGCCTGGCCATACTAGGATTGTTGCTGCGCATCCTGAAAACGATCGGTAAGGCCAGCCCTTTTCATACAAAGATCATCCGGTATCTCCGGCTCCTGGCATTGGTATTTATTGCCAATGAACTGGTGGGCATCCTCGATTACTTTGTAACGCGCGCTATCCTGGATCAGGCATTTCCTACGATGCATTTCCGGCTTGAAATAAATTTCGGCAATGACCTCATTACCGGTCTGATCATTTTCGTGATCACCTTTGTATATGCACGGGGAGTGCAGTTACAGAATGAACAGCAATTGACCATTTAATAGCGATTTATTATAAAACTTCTTAAAAATGAAAAAGAATATCGTATTGTGGATCCTGATCATTATTTCATGGATCATATTTGTAGGGCTGTGTATTGAAGCCGGCGGTTTCATCGTCAATTCCTTCTTTGTACTGTTCAAGCCGGGGGTTGTACCGTATCTTTGGCAGCAGGTCGATCTGCGGGAACTTTTTGTAACGAATAACCACAGGGACTTTTTTGTCATCAGCCTGATCATGGGCATTGTATCTGTATTGAAAGCATGGTTATTTTATGGGATCATAAAAGTGCTGCACAATAAAAAGCTGACCCTGTCCAGGCCTTTTGATAATGTTGTGCGGCGTTTTATCCTGAGCAGCGCATGCATCGCCCTGCTGATCGGCCTCTTTTCCAGCTCCGGCGGCGAATACAGTCAATGGCTGACGCAAAAAGGCATCAAAATGCCCGATATACAGGCCTTACACCTGGGCGGTGCCGATGTATGGCTTTTTATGAGCGTAATCCTTTTTGTAATTGCGCAGATCGTAAAAAAAGGAATTGACATCCAAACCGAAAACGAATTAACCGTATAAGAATGCCCATAATTATCAATTTAGATGTCATGATGGCACGACGCAAAATGTCGCTCAATGAATTGAGTGAAAAAGTAGGCATCACCCTCTCCAACCTTTCCATCTTAAAAAACGGAAAAGCCAGGGCCATTCGCATTGAAACGCTGGAAGCCATCTGCAACGCGCTGGACTGCCAGCCTGGCGATATCCTGGAGTATCAAAGAGAGCAGGATTAAAAAAAATGATCCTTTCTTTAAAAATATTTGTAACTTTTTCCGGCTACAGACGACTAACACATGAGCTTAAATAAAATTGACCTTCAATGATAAAAAGATACCTGGGATTTGTGCTGCTTTCCCTTTTCCTTTACATCCAAACCTATGGCCAAAAGACCACCGTTACCGGTATTGTCATCGACAGCAGTGCCGATACCCGGCTGGCCAACGCTTCCGTGGTACTGCTTCAGGCCAGGGACTCCTTTATTGTGGCCGATACCCGGGCTGACAAAGAAGGCCGGTTCCGTTTTCAAAACATCAGCGATACGGCTTCCTATATCCTGTTTTTCAGCTATCCGAAATACGCCGATTATGCCCACCGGGTTTCCATGCAGGAGGCAAAGGACCACCTGTTCAACATGAACAGGGTATCGATGATCCTTAAAGAAAAGCTTTTAGAAGAAGTGCTTGTTAAATCCCAGGTAGGCGCTATAAAAATAAAAGGAGATACGACCGAATATACGGCAGACAGCTTCCGGGTGCAGCCCAATGCTACTGTAGAAGAATTACTCAGACAACTTCCGGGGCTCCAGGTAGACCAATACGGCAACATTACCGCTCAGGGGCAAAAAGTAAAAAAGGTGCTGGTGGACGGTGAAGAGTTTTTTGGTGATGACCCCACGTTGGTTACCCGGAACCTGAGGGCCGATATGATCGATAAAGTACAGGTATATGATAAAAAATCCGATGCCGCGGCATTTACCGGTATCGAGGACGGGATAAAAGATAAAACGATCAACCTGAAAATCAAGGAAGATAAAAACCATGGTGTTTTTGGCAAGGCGGAAGCCGGTGCGGGTACGGACCAGCACTATAACGCGCAGGGAATGCTGAACGCCTTTAAAGGCAAAAGGAAAATGGCGGTCTATGGTACCACCAGCAATATCGGCCGGACAGGACTGGGTTCAGCAGACAAGCAAAAGATCGGCAGTGATGAGGAGGGTAACGGTACTTATTCCGGAAAAGGCCTGCCCAAAGTAACCTCCGGAGGAGCACACTACGATAAAAAATGGCAGGAGGACAAAAATAGTATCAACGGCAATTATACCTTTAATATCACCAATGTAGCGGGAAACGAGAACACCGTCTCCCAGAACAACCTGCCTACCGGTTTGATCCTGAGCAATGCGGACAATCACTTTGAAAACAGCAGCAGTAATCATAAGGCTAATGCAAAATACATTCATAAATTTGACACGACCTCCACAGTGACCATCTATTCAGATGGCACTCTTTACAACAGTGAAAATAACCGCCAAAGCACTTCAAAAAGCAGCAAAGGAGACGGCAGTCTATTAAATGATAACCGCTCCTCCTCATCCGGCAAATACGATTATAACAGTTATAACCTTAATTTATCCTGGGAGAAAAAGCTAAAAAAATACGGCAGAACGATTTCCTTTTATTTAGACAACAATATTTTTGATGATGCCTCCACCGGCGAGAACAGTTCCGAAAGCAGGTTTTACAGCGATGCGCAAACACCGGACAGCAGCGCCCTGCTGCACCTCAAACGGGAAATGAATGATAAAAGCCGCAGTTCGAATTTCCGGAGCATTTACACGGAGCCGCTTTCAAAGAAATGGTCATTAATCCTTAACTATACTTTATACAACAATGAGGTAACGGATGATAAGCGGTCTTATAACCTTGCTAAAAACCCGGAAGCCAGAACAGCGGATACAGCATTCAGCTCCGTAATCAACACCAGCATCTGGACAAACGAAGGTGGTGCGGCGCTCAATTATCATTTCAAAAAAATAACGCTTAATATCGGGAACAAGTTAAAAAAAGTAAACTTCAATATTAACGATCTGTTTACGCAGCGGGAATTAACAAAAAACTATTTAAACTGGAACCCCAATGCCAGCCTTCAGTACAATATAACCCAGTTTAAAAGCCTGCGCATCAGCTATACCGGTAACAGCGACAATCCGGAACGTACCCAGCTTATGCCCTACAATTATAATAACAGCCAGCTGGTTACCTGGCTCTCCAATCCGGATCTTAAAAACAGTTTCAGCAACAAATTCTCCGGCAACTACTATGCTTCAAAAGGATTGGCAATGGTATACTGGGGCGCCAATGGCAGCTTTAACATCACCTCCGACCCCATTACCATTTCTTCCGCTGTGGACAAAACAACCGGCGCCTATACCTACCGCTATGATAATATGGCCGGTTATAACAACCTCAATTATAACGGCTATATGTACTATGGCCGGATGATAAAAAAATGGGAGGTGCGGGCCGGGCTATATGGAGGGATCAACGGCGGGAAATCATTCAGCCAGATCGATCAAACAATCAACGAGCTCAATTACAACACTTATACGCTGAGCCTCGGGGCAGGAAAAGAAAAGCCCGAGAAACATTCGTTCTATCTCAATGCGACCGGTGGTTATACCCGCAATACCTCTTCCCTGCAGCCGGAGCAAACCAACAACTATTTCTTCTACACCCTTAACCCTGCTGCGGACATCTACTTCCTTAAAAAGTTTCAGCTGCATACCGATCTCAATTATTTCTGGCAGCAAAAAACCAGGGCCTTCAGTGATAACTTCAACAGGGCTATCTGGAATGCCTGGATCGGCCGCCACTTCCTAAAAAATGATCAACTGACCATCAAAATATCCTGTAACGATATCCTGAATGAGAACAACGGTTATACGCGTACCGCCAGCAACACTCTTTTTTCAGAAAACCGTTACACGACCATCCGGCGCTTTTTTATGCTGGGTGCCACCTGGAGCTTTACAAAATTTAATAACCTTAAGCAATAACCCTTCATGAAACGGATCTATTTAGTTTTAGTATGGACGATAATGGTGTCAGGAGCGGTACAGGCACAGTACGCTGCATTCGTTAATAGCGGCAAGATCACTTTTGAACGAAAGGTAAATACCTTTGCGGCCATGCAGATCTTTCTGAAAGAGACCAAACAGGTACCGGAAGACCAGTTGGCCACCGCCATACAGCGGTACCGCAGCACGGCCCCACAGTTCTGGACAGACAGCTTCGAGTTGTATTTCGATAAGACCCATAGTTTGTATCAGCCAGGGAACCCTGATATAGAATTTTCAAAAACATTTGCCATCCCCGTTGCTTACAAAAACAAGGTATTTAGCAACTTTGAAACAAAAGAGGTACAAACCGTAAAGCAGGCATTTGAAAAATCCTTCTTCATTAAAGACTCTATTAAAAATATCCGGTGGAAGCTCACCGATGAAACCCGCGAGATCGCCGGTTATCAGTGCCACCGGGCCAACGCGCTGTTCTTTGATTCGATCTACGTAGTGGCTTTTTACACCGATGAGATCCTGACCAAAGGCGGACCCGAGTCCTTTAACGGTTTACCCGGTATGATCCTGGGTATTGCCATTCCACACCAGCATATTACCATCTTTGCCAAAACGGTTACGGGAATGGATACGGCGCCTGCCCAATGGAAACTACCGGAGCAGGGAAAAAGTACCCTGGTGAATAACAAAGAATTCAATGCTACCACAGCCAAGTTGCTGAAACAGTTTGGGCTTACTTCTGCCTGGGTGCAGTTCTTTATGGATCTATAGCATTTATACGAGCCACACAGGTCGGTATCGCCAAATGCTCCCGCTGACGATAATGACCCCTGATATCCTAACCATGAAATCTTAAAATCAAATTTTAAAATTTTATGGTTACACAATTATCACAAATCTTATACATTCATTCCCTCTTTTATTTCAGCGCTTTCAGGAAAACTCATACCCGATATCTCTCCGGTAGTACATATCATCAAAATGTACCTGCTCCAGGATCGCTTTTGACCGGCTCACTGCTTCTGAAACCGTATTGCCGTAGGCTGTTGCACAAAGTACCCGCCCGCCGCTGGTAACGATGTGGCCATCGCTCACTTTGGTACCGGCCTGAAAAAGGATCGCATCGTCCAGCGGCTGGTCGAGCCCCATTATCTTAAATCCCTTCTCATAATCGCCCGGGTATCCGCCGCTCACTGCCATCACTGTTACGGCAGTGCGCGGATCTTCCTCCACGCGGATTTCAGAAAGCCGGTGCTCGGCAGCGGCCCTGCAAATAGCTGCAATATCATTTTTCAGCCGGGGCATTACCACTTCGGTTTCGGGATCGCCCATACGGCAATTGTATTCGATCACATATGGATCGTCGTCCACTTTGATCAATCCAATAAAAACAAACCCCGTATAGTGGATCTTTTCTTTATAAAATCCGTCAACCGTAGGCCTGATGATCCGGTCGGTCACTTTTTGCATAAAAGCCGCATCTGCAAATGGCACAGGGCTTACCGCTCCCATTCCGCCGGTATTGAGACCGGAATCCTTCTCTCCGATGCGTTTATAATCCTTTGCCTGGGGCAACACTACATATTCTTTTCCATCTGTTACCAGGAACACGCTCATTTCGATCCCCGACAAAAACTCCTCAACCACCACCTTCCGGCTGGCTTCACCAAATTTAGCCTCCTGGATCATGGCCTCAAACTCGGCCACCGCCTGTTCGTTCGTCTGACAGATCACCACCCCCTTTCCGGCAGCCAGTCCATCGGCTTTTAATACAACCGGCAGCGGATGGCTTTCCAGGTACCGGATCCCTTCCGTAAAATTAGCCTCGGTAAACTCACGGTAGCCGGCTGTTGGAATGCTTTGGCGCTCCATAAATGCTTTGGCAAATGCCTTGCTGCCTTCCAGCTGGGCGCCAAACCGGGAAGGTCCGATAAACAGGATCTCTTTCAAAGCGGGCTCCGCCTGAAAAAAGTCCCAGATCCCTTTAACCAGCGGCTCTTCAGGCCCCACCACCACCATTTCGATCTGCTTTTCCCGGCAAAAACCACCAATCGCTTCAAAATCATTGACCCCAATGGGCACATTGGTTCCCAGGCCTGCCGTTCCCGGATTTCCCGGTGCTATAAACAGTTCATGATGTCCGCGCTGCTGCATGTTCCAGGCCAAAGCATGCTCCCGTCCGCCGCTTCCTAAGACCAGTATTTTCATTTTTTTGCTTTTGATCAATATTAAGGGCGGAAAGATAGCTATAAAATGAAAAAATAATGCAATTCGCATTTTTTCTGTACTTTGACCCGGTAATTTTTAAATAGAAACTATGGATCAGATACCCGCGAAAGCGAAACATCATCGCTCACTGTTTGTGTTATTCATTACCGAAATGTGGGAACGTTTCGGATACTATTTAATGGTTGGGATCCTTTTTCTTTATCTTACGGACAATAAGACCGGCGGGAAGGGGTTTGACAACAAAACAGGCGCCGATATTGTGGGTACCTTCATCGCCCTGGTTTACCTGACTCCCTTCATCGGAGGCCTGCTGGCCGACCGGTACCTGGGCTATATCAAATCAATCTTTATAGGAGGCATTCTGCTGGCGGCCGGGTACATCGGGCTGGCCATTCCCGGTGATACCGCCATGTTTGTTTCACTGGGCCTGATCTGTGTGGGAAATGGCTTTTTTAAACCCAATATCTCGACCATCCTGGGCAATATATATAACCGCGAAGAGCTGAAGCCATTAAAGGACAATGCCTACAATATTTTTTACATGGGCGTGAACATCGGAGCGCTGTTCTGCAATTTTGCCGCAGCCTATCTGCGTAATACCTACGGATGGGGCTATGCTTTTGCTGCAGCAGGTGTAGGGCTGATCCTGGGCCTGATCTGGCTGGCAACCCAGCTAAAGCACGTAAAAGAAGGTGATATCAAAAAGCCCCTGGAAAAAGAAGACATGCCGATGTCCAAAATCCTGCTCTATGTATTTCTCCCGGCTGTTATTGCGGCAGTGATCGGGTGGGTGATCCCCGGTAACCTGTTTGGTTCAGACTCTAACGACGCCTTCATGTTCGCCTGCGTACCGGTAGTGGTCTTCTATGTAAATATCTGGCGTAAGGCAACGGGCTCCGACAAGCGTTCGATCGGCGCCCTCCTGTTCATCTTTGCGATATCGATCATTTTCTGGACGATTTATAATCAAAACTCTACCGGGCTCACCATTTGGGCCCAAACGTACACGGACCGTAAGGTAAGCGGCACCACAGAGCAGATCGCCGGCAAACTGGGTTTTCTCGAAAAAGTGACCGACTCGCTGCGGCAAACAGATAAGGTAGACGCCCGCCTGGTTTCGGTAACCGATACCAGCACCGCCATCCATGCAGTAAAAGGAAAAGACTGGTTGCTGGCAAACGGCAATCTGGTCGATTCGGCAACAAGAGTGGTGCAGGTACAGGGACCCGATCCTTATTATAATAATGTGCCCCGTTCCGAGTGGCCCAACGGGAAAACAGAACGGCTGGCCAACACCGAGCTGTTCCAGTCCATCAATCCTTTCTTTATTGTAGTGCTGACACCCATACTGGTGGGGCTGCTGATATGGCTGCGCAAGCGACGACGGGAACCCACCACTTCTGCAAAATTCGGGCTGGCCCTGTTCATCTCCGGTCTCTCTGCCCTGGCCATGGTATTCGCTGTGATGTCCGTGCCTTCCGTTTATACCAATAAAACTGCGGGTTATTGGCTGTTCATCACCTATTTTGTCTTTACGATCAGCGAAATATTGTTAAGCCCCATCGGCTTGTCGTTCGTATCCAAGCTTTCTCCGCCGCGGCTTACGGCATTGATGATGGGAGGCTGGTTCCTCTCCACCTCACTGGGTGGTAAAGTGGCCGGGGTAATGGCCAGCCAGTGGGATCACTTTACCGACAAGAAGATCTTCTTCCTGATCATCGCCATTGCCGGATTTATCGGCGGCATCTGGATCTTTGCCCGGATAAAATCACTGAATGCCATTGTAAAGGACCGGACCGGCTCTGCATAATTTTTAAGCAACCCATATTAAAAAATCACGCATCGGATTTTGTTGCGTGATTTTTTCTTTTCATAAACGATCATTTGTTATCTTTCGCCCCTGAAACAAATCTGTCATGTGGAAAAGACATCCCCGGGCCCTGCCTTTTTTATTTTTTAGTGAGATGTGGGAGCGGTTTGGCTTCTATCTGCTGCTGGGTATTTTTACTTTTTATCTTAAAGACACGGCAGGGGGATTTGGTATGGACGAAAAAGAATCGGCCTCCCTGTACGGAACCTTCATTGCGCTGATCTACTTTACCCCGTTCCTCGGGGGGCTGCTGGCCGACCGCAAAACGGGGTATTACAATTCCATTATTGCAGGCGGGCTGCTGATGGGCGTGGGCTACTGCCTCATGAGCGTGCGCTCCATCCCCATGCTGTACCTGGCCATGGCCCTGGTCATTGTGGGGAACGGACTTTTTAAACCCAATATCTCCACACTGCTGGGCAATGTATATTCCACCCCGGAGCACGTGGACAAAAAAGATGAGGGCTACAATATATTTTACATGGGCATCAACCTGGGGGCCTTCATTTGTAATTTTTTCGGAGCAGTTCTGTTCACCACCATCGGCTGGGGCGCCGCCTTTATAGCCGCTGGCGTAGGCATGTTCCTTGGGGTGCTCATCTTTATTATTGGCCGCCGGCACTTCCGGTCTTTTGATACCCGCAAGCCGCTGAAAGAGGGCGATATGTCGATGGCAAAGATACTCAGCATGGTGGTGCTGCCTGCCATTGTTTTTGGAGGCATTGGCTACTTTATAAAAGGAGTAGACGGCGCGCTTTTTGACAGCAGCAGTACCGATGCTTTTATTTTCGCCTGCTTTCCCGTAGGCGTATTTTTTGTGGCCCTTCTGCTCAGAAGCCCAAAAGACGAACGCCGCCCAATGGCAGCATTACTATCCATTTTTGCCGTGGTTATCCTGTTCTGGGCTATTTTTAAACAAAACGGCTCCGCCCTTAACACCTGGGCCAGCCGGTACACCGAGCGCCATGTAACGGGCACGCAGGGAAAGATCCTGAGCTCATTGAAGCTCACCGAAAGCATTTCGTACCAAAAAGATTCCGTTACCTTGCTCGACAACCAGTTCCGGAAGATAAAAGAAAACGGCGCCGAAGTAAAGGGGCTGGATTATCCCTCTTATTTTAAAAACATGAACCTCCGGGAAACGCCGCTGAACGAAGGTGACCAGGTGCAGGCCTGGGTGCCTTCCCTGTCCCAATCCATCAATCCCTTCTGGGTCATTGTCCTCACTCCCCTGCTGCTGGCTCTTTTTACATGGCTTCGCAAAAGGAGAAAGGAGCCCTCCACACCCACCAAGATCGCTATGGGTCTGCTCATATCGGCGTTATCGGTGCTGGTAATGGTCTTTGCTGTAAAAGCCGGCAGCAACGGTTCGGATAAAGTAAGCATCTGGTGGCTCGTAGCCAGCTACGGGATCATTACCATTGGCGAGCTTTTTTTAAGCCCGATGGGGTTATCGCTGGTGTCCAAGTTAAGCCCGTTGCGCATCACGTCCTTAATGATGGGCGGCTGGTTCCTGGCCATCTCCATAGGAAATAAACTCAGTGGCATCCTTTCCAGTAAATGGGATGCATACACCAATAAAGCGAACTACTTTTGGCTGAATTTTGTGCTCCTTTTTGGTGCGGCGCTGTTCTTTTTTGCGATTCTGAAATGGCTGAACCGGGTGATGAAAGAAAAAGGAGTGGCATAAAAAATAATCAGAAAACCGGTTTTACAGGCGCGGCGCAACAAGTACCATCCGCCAAAATCCGGATCTATAACCTACCGGGAACAATAAATAATAAATTATAAAATTTCGTATGTCTGAAAAAACTTCATTAAAACCTTTCGTTCCGGACGAGGCACGCATGGCCGAGTTCACGTTAAAATCAGTACTTACCGGCGCAGCCTTCGGGATCATTTTTGGTGCCGCCACCGTGTACCTGGCATTAAAGGCAGGGCTTACCGTATCGGCCTCTATACCAATTGCCGTAATCGCCATTACCCTGGGCCGGAAATTTTTAAAGACCACGATCCTTGAAAATAACATCATACAAACCACCGGTTCCGCGGGGGAAAGTATCGCAGCAGGTGTCGTGTTTACCCTGCCGGGATTCTTGTTTTTGAGCGACGGCAGCGGGGAGCACTTTTTTAATTATATGACCATCCTTACTCTGGCGATCATTGGGGGCATCCTCGGTACCCTGATGATGATCCCGCTCCGGAAATCGTTGATCGTAAACGAGCACAAAACCTTACCATATCCGGAAGGTACGGCCTGTGCCGATGTATTGAAAGCCGGGGAAAAAGGGGGGAACTTTGCCAAGACCGCTTTCTGGGGCCTGGGCTTTGCTTTTGTTTATGCCGTATTGCAAAAGATCATTCATGTGATTGCGGAAACGCCCACATTTGTTACCAAACAAACCAATAAGTTTTTCCCTTCTGCAAAAGTAAGCGGAGAGATCACCCCCGAATACCTGGGCGTCGGTTATATCATCGGGCCCAGGATTGCGGGCGTGCTGGTAGCAGGGGGTGTACTGGCCTGGCTGGTATTGATCCCGCTCCTGTCCTCGGTAGTAGCGCCCGAGCTCATCGCCGCCCAGTTGGTGAAATTGGGTTACCTGGCAGATCTCGGGACAGCCGGTGGCAAAGGGGGCTGGGATCCGGTTGCTAAGACCTTTGAAGACTTTTCTTCGGCCGTGTACTATGCGTACATCCGGCAGATCGGCGCGGGTGCAGTGGCCGCAGGCGGCTTTATTACGCTGGTCAAGACCATACCAACGATCATCGCTTCTTTTAAGGGAAGTTTGGGCTCCATAAAAGGCGGTGCCAAGACCGATCCATCTTCGGTAAAAAGAACCGAGCGCGACCTGAGCATGAAAGTGGTGGCGCTGGGCAGCCTGGGACTGGTAGTGTTGATCGCCCTGTTGCCGCAGATCCCGGGGCAAACCGTTTTACAAAAATTGCTGATCGGCATCCTGGTGGTGATCTTCGGCGCCTTCTTTGTAACGGTATCTTCCCGTATCGTTGGGCTTATCGGCTCCTCTAACAACCCCATCAGCGGGATGACCATCGCCACATTAATGGGCACCTGTCTGATTTTCATTGCGGTGGGCTGGAGCGGAAAAGCGTATGAGCCCATGGCGCTGGTAGTAGGCGGGTTGATCTGTATTGCGGCCGCCAATGCCGGGGCCACTTCCCAGGATCTGAAAACCGGCTATATTGTAGGCGCTACCCCCAAATACCAGCAGCTGGCGTTATTTGTAGGGGTAATCGTTTCTTCTATTGTGATCGGCCTTACGGTGAATTTCCTCGACAAGCCCACAGCAGATATGGTAGCTAAAGGCGTTACCCAGCATGCGATCGGATCAGAATTCTATCCGGCGCCCCAGGGCACCCTCATGGCAACACTGGCAAGGGGGATCCTATCCTTCAACCTCGACTGGCAGTTTGTACTGGTAGGTGTGTTTATTGCCATTGTACTGGAGCTTTGCGGGGTGAAATCATTAAGTTTTGCGGTGGGCGCTTATCTGCCGCTCTCCACCACGCTTCCCATTTTTATTGGAGGGCTGATCCGCGGAGCCGTTGATAAAAAAGCGGGCAAAGCCGCAAATCCCGAAGAAGAGGAATTGGGCCGTGGCAACCTCTTTGCCACAGGTCTGGTTGCCGGCGGTGCGGTTGCCGGTGTCATCATCGCTATTTTGTCCGGATTCGACGGGCCGGCAGCAGCATTAAAAACAGTCAACGCCGAACACGGGTTAACCACTGCATTGGGTGAAGGCGGCTATTACATATTGGGAACGCTGGCTTTCGCAACAATGGCCTTTGTCCTTTACCGGGTGGGCCTTTCCAAAAACAAAGAATAAAACAGATCTGTACATTTCAAAAGGTCACCCCGTTTTAAAATGTGGGCGACCTTTTTTATGTCCGGCATTTCCCGCTGACAGGATGGATCATACTTTTAAGACCGTCCTTTTTACAAAGGCCATTGAACGACACAGAAAAAAAACCCAGGGATCAGAAAACAGATCTGTGCCTACCCGCGTATTGGGTACGAAAAATAAAAATATTATGCGCCCGCTGACATATAGCTGTCACTACCCCGCATTTTCTTTGTAGCATTAAAACATGGAATTATGGAAAAACTGGATCTTACAAAGAAATACCGGCACTATTTCACGGCAAAGCCGGAACCGGCGCTGGTAACCATCGAAGCCGCCCATTTCCTGTCCATCACCGGCAAGGGCGATCCTTCAGGCGAATCCTTCAAAAAAAATATTGAGGCCCTGTATAGCACAGCATATACACTCAAGTTTGCATCAAAAAACAATGGCAACGACTTTGTGGTATCGAAGCTGGAGGGATTGTGGTGGTTTGATGAAAGCCGGTTCCTTGCGGATTCCGCTGCCGAAGCACCACAGAAGATTCCCCGGAGCGAATGGGAATACCGCCTCCTGATACGGATGCCCGATTTTATCACAAAGACGAAAGTACAGTCGGCCCAGGAAACAATCCTCCTGAAAAAGCGGATCATCGAAGTTCAGTACCTCGAATTGTTCAAAATGAAAGAAGGTCTTTGTGTGCAATTGCTGCACCAGGGGCCCTTTGCCACAGAACCGGAGTCATTGGAAAAGATCAGTGTATTCATGAACGATCGGAGCCTTATACGGAATGGAAAGCACCACGAGATCTATTTATCAGACTTTAATAAAACAGCTCCGGAGAAACTGAAAACGATCTTAAGAGAGCCCGTAAAATAGCCGCTCTCAATTGCCGGGCACATTCATTTTATTGAAAAAATCGCTGAAGAACAGCAGCTGGTATTTGATGGCATTCTTCCAATAGCTCCAGTCATGTCCACCCGGACGCGCTATATAGGTGTGCGGGATTTTCAATCGCACCATTTTTTCATGAAGCGCGCTGTTTGTTTCGTAAAAAAAATCATCCGCTCCGCAATCAAAAATGATGGCTACCGAATCACGCGGATATTTTTCAATGGCATCCGCCACGGTAATCTCTTTCCAGTCAAATCCGGTGGCATCCGGGTCACCGATCCATGTTTTAATACCCCATTTTTTCGCGAACGGCTTTATATCCACCCCACCGCTCATACTGCCGCAGGCACCAAAAGTTTCTGCATGGCGCAGCCCCAGGAACATACCTCCATGGCCACCCATGCTCAGGCCGGTTATGGCCCTTCCAAAGCGGCTTTTGCGTGTTTTATAATGCATGTCGATATAAGCAGGTACTTCTGTGCCAATATAGGTTTCGTACTGCACGGCCGGGTTCAGCCTGCTATTAAAGTACCAGCTATCCTTACTGCCATCCGGACATACAATCAACAGCTTGTAGCGATCAGCATGTGCTTTCAGTTCCGGCACACGGATGATCCAGTTAGCATACCAGCCATCATAACCATGCAACAGGTACACCACCGGAAAACGTTCTCCCTTTGAATAGTTCCGTGGCAGGATGACCACACAATCTGAGCTTTTTTTCATTGCCTTACTGTAAATACTCACCGTATCAACAGTAGCGGCGTTCAGGCAGGCAACATTCAAAAAAAGCAATAGCAGGAAAACAGGTTTGCGCATTTTATTCATTTTAGAGTGGCCACTTCCGTCGCAATCCGGGATGTTCCACCGCTACATAAAAGCATCGCTCTCCCGGTATGCCGCAATCAGCCGGTCTTCACCTGCTTTGCCGGGTTGTGAAATGCCGTGCTCCATTCCTAGAACACCCTTATACCCTTTCTCATGAAGCCACTTAAATACATTCTTATAATTGATCTCCCCGGTTGTCGGTTCCTTTCTGCCGGGATTGTCCCCTATCTGGATATAGGCGATCTCGCTCCAGGTAAGGTCCATATTTTTGATAAGATTGCCCTCATTTTTCTGCATGTGGTAGATGTCGTACAGGATCTTACAGGAGGGACTGTTCACCCCCCGGCATATCTCGTAGGTTTGGGCAGAAGTGCGCAGGAACAGGTCCGGTGTGTCGCTTAACGGCTCCAGCACCATCACAATCCCATTCGGTTCAAAGATCTCCGCCCCTTTTCGCAAGGCATCGATCACGTTGGCGGTCTGTACCTCAACGGGCAGGTTGCGCTGAAAATCGCCTGGCACCACCGTTACCCATTTGGCATTGCAACGCTTTGCCACTTCCACTGATTTTTTACAACCGTCCAGAAAGATATCCAGGTGCTCCTTTTTATTTGCGGCCAGTGTATTGGCGCCATTTCCACCCTTCGGCACCACAAAAACCCCCATCCGCATGTTTAATTTGGCCAGCGTTTCCCCGATCTTCGACTGCATTTCAGGCGTTCTTCCTGCCATACCATTGTCTTCAATGGAACGGAACCCCTTGTCATACATATACTTTATCTGGTCGATAAAATCCTTACCGGCGCTGTTGCTGAACATACCATCATGAGGCGCATAGTCCATATTAAAGGTCTTGTCGGCCTTTACAGCCTTGTTGGGCCGGGCCCATAAACCCGTTCCCAAACCCAGTGCGCTCACCGTTAACAGGTTGTTTTTTACGAAATTTCTTCGATTCATTGTGGCAATTTTTTTTCGAACTAAAAATAGGAAACTTTAGTAGTTATAAAAAAGATTTGGAAATTATTTTCAATTTATGATATTTTGACCCCGATTCATTATTAAACTGAAAATTTACTTAACTTCGGAACGATGAAAAAATTGATCGCAGCAGTATTGCTTTGCTCTCCGGTTGGCATTCTCGGAGCCCAGGAAAAAAAAGACAACGATTTTCAAAAATATGAACAAGACATTCCCGGATCATCTGTAAAATTCACGATGGTCCCCATTCCCGCCGGATCCTTTAAAATGGGAAGCAGTTCCGGAGACGCCGATGAAAAACCCCAGGTTACGGTCAAACTCGATGCCTTTTATATGGGTACACACGAGGTAACATTTGACGAATATGCGCTTTTTCAAAATGATGAAAGTCTTGGGCAAAATGTAGACGCCGATGCCGTTACGAGACCCACACCTCCTTATATTGATCTTACATTGGGAATGGGAAAAGAAGGCGGGTTCCCCGCCAACAGCATGCAGCAGCGCGCCGCTGTTATGTATTGTAAATGGCTTTATACAAAAACCGGGGTATTTTACCGTTTGCCTACAGAAGCCGAATGGGAATATGCCGCCCGCGCCGGCTCAGCCGGTCCTTACTTCTTTGGCTCCGATGCAAAGCAATTGGACCAGTATGCCTGGTATGCAAAAAACAGCGAAGACCGGTATCAAAAGGTAGGGCTGAAAAAACCAAATCCCTGGGGCCTTTACGATATCTACGGGAACGTGGCTGAGTGGGTGCTGGACCAGTACCAGGCCGATTACTATAAAACCTTGGGAAAACAGGCCGCCAATCCGGTACGCCTGCCTAAATCGCGGAACCCGCGCATTGTAAGAGGTGGCAATTATAAAGATGATGCCGCATCCCTGCGTAGTTCTAACCGGACCGAATCCGACCTGGTTTGGAACCGGCGCGACCCGCAGATCCCCAAAAGCAAGTGGTGGAATGCCGATGCACCCTTTGTGGGATTCCGGATCGTACGTCCGGCCAAGCAGCCCAGCCCTGAAGAAATTGAAAAATTTTTTTCAACATATATCTTATAATTTCTGGCGATTAAATACCATATCATGAATCACAAAACAACAAGAAGAGATTTTGTAAAAAACGGTTCTCTCATTGCCGGAGGGCTGCTTGCAGCTCCCGCAATAGGCAATGTAAACTTTTTCTCCGGTGCTAAAGGAGAGATCAAAATAGCCCTGATCGGATGCGGAGGCCGGGGAACCGGCGCCGTAACACAAGCCTTGTCTACAAAACAGAATGTAAAGCTGGTTGCCATGGCAGACGCCTTTAAGGATCGCCTGGATGGATGCTATAAAACCATTACTTCCGAAGAGATGGCCGCACTGAAAGGCAAAATTGATGTGCCCGAAAGCAATAAGTTCACCGGCTTTGATGCCTATAAAAAGGCCATGGCCCTTGCAGATGTAGTGATCCTGACCACCCCTCCGGGATTCCGCCCCATCCATTTTGAAGAAGCGGTAAAACAGAACAAACATATTTTTACTGAAAAACCTATGGCAACCGACCCGGCCGGCATTAAAAAAGTACTGGATGCTGCGGAGATCGCCAAACAAAAAAAACTGAACGTCGTCGTTGGATTGCAGCGCCGCTATCAGGATTCTTACCGTGCCCTGTTTGAGCGGAAGGACCTGATCGGTGAGATCATTTCCGGACAGGTTTGGTGGAACAATGCGGGGGTTTGGGTAAAACAAAGGCAGCCCCAGCAAACAGAAATGGAATACCAGATGCGCAATTGGTATTATTTCAACTGGCTCTGTGGAGATCATATCAATGAGCAGCATATCCACAATATCGATGTAATGAACTGGTTCAAGAACGCTTACCCGGTTAAAGCGCAGGGTATGGGCGGCCGCCAGGTCCGCACCGGCAAGCAATACGGAGAGATCTACGATCACCACTATGTAGAGTTCCACTATGCAGATGGTTCTATCCTGAATAGCCAGTGCCGCCATATTCCCGGAACCATGAGTAAGGTAGACGAACTGCTGGTAGGCACCAAGGGCTCCATTTACTGCGACCAGGCGGTGATCAAAGACCGTGCGGGTAAAGTGCTGTACGCTTTTGATAAGAAGAACGAACGGAACCCATACCAGACGGAGCACGACGAGCTTTTTGCTGCTATCGCCAGCGGGCAGCATAAATTTAACAACGCGGAATACGGAGCTAAAAGCACGCTTACGGCCATCATCGGGCGTTTGGCAACCTATAGCGGCCAGGTGATTGAGTGGGATAAGGCCTTAAATTCCGGTATTGATATCATGCCCAAAGAGTACAGCTTTGACGCCACACCTCCTGTGGTTCCGGACGCAGACGGATTTTATCCGATTGCCACACCGGGAAAAACCAAATACTTTTAATCCTTGCTTAAAAGCAATGGGATAAACAATGTTATTGTAACATTCTTTACCGTCATACGAACCGCCCGCCGGCTGGCAGGCGGTTCGGCATTTAGAGAACTCTGAGCAGCAAAAGATCCGGGATCCGCTTCCGGATGACCGCAGATTGCGACCAGCCCTTAGCGCGGCCTCCATCCGCCTCCGGCAGCTATGGAAGGAACAACGTTGACCCGGGTATGTTGTTGCTGTCTTTTGTTATTGTTTCAGAACAAAAAAAACCGCTTCCCGGGGGAAGCGGCCTTAATCTTCTTATCGGCAGCTGCTATACTGCAGCATTATAATGCTCCTCTACTTTCTTCCAGTTGATCGCATTCCAGAAAGCTTTTAAATAGTCGGGCCGCTTGTTCTGGTATTTCAGGTAGTAAGCGTGTTCCCAAACATCCACACCCAGGACCGGTGTGCCTTTTACTTCTGCTACATCCATCAGCGGATTATCCTGGTTGGGAGTAGAAGTCACTTCCAGTTTACCGTCTTTTACGATCAGCCATGCCCATCCGCTTCCAAAACGTGTGGCACCGGCTGTATTCAGCTTTTCCTTCAGTCCGTCCAGCGAGCCGAAAGTTTCATTGATCGCATCTGCCAGTTTTCCGGATGGAGCTCCGCCATCCGGGCCCAGGATCTCCCAAAAAAAGGAATGGTTCCAATGGCCGCCGCCATTGTTGCGCACTGCCGGTGAAATGGTACCGGCATTTTTTACCAATTCTTCAAGCGACTTGTTCGCGTGTTCTGTTCCGTCAATAGCTTTATTTAAATTGTCCACGTAAGCCTGGTGATGCTTTCCGTGATGAATTTCCATTGTTTGCTTGTCAATGTTCGGTTCCAGTGCATCGGGCGCATAAGGAAGGGCCGGTAGTGTAAATGCCATGATTCTTTATTTTTTTAATTAGTAAATAATAATACCAGATAATGGTAATGGCTTCAAAGTTAAACCATTCTTGCTGCCATTCATACGGTTGTACCGCAAAAATTCAGCCATGTGCTCCAGGCACTCATCATCATAACAAAAAATTGAAGGTATGGTTTAAACAATAAACTGTTATCAGGCACGATCTCTTTGCTCCGAAGGCCTTTTATCGTTTATTTTTAAAAAAAGCTTTCATGAGGGCCGCACACTTCTCTTCCAGCACGCCGGTAACGATCTCTGTTTTTGGATGAAAGGGGGTGGTTGCCGGCTTCACGCGGCTAAAACCATTCTTTATATCCGAAGCACCCCATACCACGCGGCGGAGCTTGCTCCAGTAAAGTGCACCGGCACACATGACGCAGGGCTCTACGGTAACAAAAAGCGTGGCATCCGGCAGATATTTGGCATTGAGGAAACTGAATGCAGAAGTTAACGCGATCATCTCTGCATGTGCGGTAGGATCGTTCAGTTTTTCCGTCATATTATATCCCCGTGCAATGATGCGATCATTCTGCACCACTACAGCCCCGATGGGGATTTCGTCTTCCTCAAATGCCCGTTGCGCCTCTTTCAGCGCCTGCTGCATAAAATATTCATCCGTCATTGATCTGCTTTGAAGCGATAAAATTAGAAATAACAAACGAGAATGCGGGAATCCATACTCTAAAGCGTTGATTTTTTCCTACCTTGTATTTTTAAATATAAGAAGACAAACCCGCGGCCTCGTTTTCTGGCTGCAGGCTATAAATAAAAACACAGATGGCATTTCCAAAGCAAAAACTGGAAGAAAAATATAAAGAAATATACCAGCAGCTCAATGACCAGCAACGCATTGCCGTAGATACGCTGGAAGGTCCTGTAATGGTGATCGCAGGTCCCGGTACAGGAAAAACACAGATCCTGGCTGCCCGGATCGGGAAGATCCGGCTGGAAACAGATGCGCTTCCTGAAAACATCCTTTGCCTTACCTATACCGATGCGGGCGTGGTGGCCATGCGCAAACGCCTGCAGCAGTTCATTGGCGCCGATGCTTATAAAGTAAACATTTACACTTTCCACGCTTTCTGCAACGACGTGATCCAGGACAATCTTTCTCTTTTTGAGAAAAACTCCCTGGACCCCATTTCAGAGCTGGAGCGGATCGAATACTTTAAAAAGCTGATCGACGCCTTCCCCAAAAACCATCCCCTGAAACGCTACCGGGGCGACGTCTATTTTGATGCGCCGCACCTGCAGCAGCTATTCTCGGCAATGAAACGCGAGGGTTGGACGGCCGCCTTTATCAATGAAAAAATTGATGCCTATATCCAGGATCTCCCCAACCGGGACGAATACATTACCAAGCGGGCCACCAAAGATTTTAAAAAAGGGGATCTGCGCACGGATAAAATTGCGGAAGCCACAGAAAAAATAGAAAAGGTACGTGCAGCCGTAAATGAGTTCGATACCTTTCAGCAATTGCTGAATGAAAAGCGCCGGTATGATTTTGATGATATGATCAACTGGGTGATCCGCGCCTTTGAAGAAAATGAATCGCTGCTGCGCAACTACCAGGAGCGCTTTCAATATATATTAGTAGATGAGTTCCAGGATACCAGCGGTACACAAAACCGGATCGTACAGCTGCTGATCAATTACTGGGAACAGCCCAATGTGTTTGTGGTGGGCGATGATGACCAGAGCATCTATCGCTTCCAGGGCGCCAACGTGCAGAATATGCTCGATTTTGCACAGCAATACCAAGATGCATTAAAGACCGTTGTGCTGACCAACAACTACCGGAGCATCCAGCCCATACTGGATGTGTCCAAATCGGTCATCTCCGGGAACAGAGAGCGACTGGTAACCCAACTCCCCGGACTGAGCAAAGAGCTGGCGGCCGCTAACGCAACCATCAATCACCTGACCACCCTACCGGAACTGATTGAATACAACAGCGAAAAAGAGGAGATGGCCGGCATTTGTATGGAAGTGGACCGCCTGATTCGGGAAGGGGTAGCACCCGGCCGCATTGCCGTCATTTATAAAGAAAACAAGTACGGGGAAGAACTATCCAATTACTTCCAGCTGATGCAGGTGCCTGTTTTTAGTAAGCGCCCCGTCAACCTGCTGCAGGATCCGCTCATCAAAAAAATGATCACCACCCTCCGCTACCTCAATGCCGAGCATGATATCCCTTACGGTGGCGATGAGTTATTGTTTGAATTATTGCATTACGATTTTTATAAGATCCCGCCTATTGAAATTGCAAAGCTCAATGTAGAAGTGAATAACCGGCAATTTAAAGGCGAAGCCATTTCCCTTCGCCAGCTGCTTTCCGAGAAAGCCAACCGGCCGCCAAAAGATCTTTTTGACACCGGCATTCATCCGCAACTGAAACAGTTCAGCATTACGTATGAACAACTGATCAGCGATGTATCTAACCTTACCCTGCAGCAGCTGGTAGAAAGCGTGATCCGGAATGCAGGTGTACTGTTCTATGTGATGCAGCATCCGGAGAAAATAGAGCTGATGCAGTTCCTCTCCGCCTTTTTTGATTTTGTAAAAGAAGAGAACAGCCGCAACCCCGCATTCAGTCTGGACGGCCTGATCGGAATCATCGACCTCATGGAAAAAGAAGGAGTTCCGCTGGCCATGACACGCACCATCGGTAATGATAAAGGTGTAAACCTGCTAACGGCACACGGAAGTAAAGGGCTGGAGTTTGAATATGTGTTCCTGGCCGGCACCAACGCTTCCTATTGGGAAAAAAAGAAGAGCTTTCCCGCGATCTTTAAACTTCCCGATACCATTTTCAGCACGCAACCGGAAGGAAGCTCCACCGAAGAACTACGCCGGCTATTTTATGTAGCACTTACCCGGGCAGAAAAGCATCTGCATATTTCCTGGGCCAGGCGGAACAATGCCGGAAAGGAGCTGGAACCCTCCATGTTTATAGCGGAGATCCTGGAGCAACACGAGCTCGGGATCCGGAACCGGTCCATACCGGAAACCGATATGACTCAATTCCGGATGCTGCAATTTACGGCCCAGGCACCTTCTATTGAACAACGCGAAGAAGATTTCATTACTCCATTGGTAGACCGGTTCGTGATGAATGTAACAGCGCTCAACAGCTACCTGGACTGCCCGCTGCGGTTTTACTACCAGAACCTGATCCGCATTCCCTCCGGTAAAAATGAGAATACGGAGTTCGGAAGCGCCATCCACTTTGCGCTGGAACGCTTTTTCCGGAAGATGCGGGAGAACGCCAACAATGTCTTTCCGCCGGTGCAGTCGCTCTATGAAGATTTTAAATGGTACATGCAACGTCACCGGCAGAACTTTACAAGGGAATCCTTCAAACGCCGGATGGAGCAGGGCGGTATCATCTTACCGGAATACTACAACAACTATATCGATGCCTGGAATAAAGTGGTGGTAGTGGAGCTAAACATCAAGAACGTGGTGGTAGATGGTGTTCCCTTAAAAGGCAAGCTAGATAAACTGGAATTCAATGGCAAGGATGTCAATGTAGTGGATTATAAAACCGGTAATGTTAAATATGCACGGCCCAAACTGCTGCCCCCATCCGAAAAAGATCCGAACGGGGGTGATTACTGGCGGCAAGCCGTTTTTTACAAACTACTGGTAGATCATTATGATGCAAAGAGCTGGACCGTTGCCAGTAGCGAGTTTGATTTTATTGAACCGGATGAGAAAAAGAACTTCATTAAACAAAAGATCCATATTCTTCCCGAGCATCTTGAGATCGTCCGGAAGCAGATCCGGGAAACCTGGCAACATATCCAGAACCGTGATTTCTACAAAGGCTGCGGAAAAAAAGATTGTCACTGGTGCAATTTTGTAAAGGATAACCAGCTTTATACCGATCTGGAAGCGATTGATGAAGATGAAGAATGATTACCACGAAGAACCAATAGTCCACCCCCATTGCGGCTCATTTATTTCACGCAATGACGCAAAGAAGCGGTGGACGCGGCACGGTGCCCGGGTGCATTTTAAATTGTCGCGCTCGCATAAACGCAATGTCACCCAAGATGTCATCCCGGGCCTGTCCCGGGATCTATTCCTGTTTCAGGGTCTATGGAACGACCATATGCATAGATGCTGAAATAAATTCAGCAGGACTGCGACAATTTGAGATGCACCCGGGTGCCCCGCTATGGCCTGCCTATTCAAAGAATGCCTATTTTTACACCCTAAATCCATTTCGCTTATGACCGATATCTTTTCCCCCGAAGGCGCACAATATATGATCAGCCGCATTGAGCAATTAACACCTGAAAGCAAGCCTTTATGGGGTAAAATGAGCGTAGACCAGATGCTAGCACACCTTTGCGTGATGTACGAAACAGTCTACACAGAAAAACATCCCAAACCAAAAGGCTTTTTAAAATGGATTATGAAAACTTTTATCAAAAAAGCAGTCGTAAACGAGGTCCCGTATAAACGCAACATAAGAACAGCCCCGCACTTTCTGATCACCGGTCCACACGATTTTGAAAAAGAAAAAGAACGGCTGACCGGCTATATCCGCCAGACGGAGGAACTGGGAGAAGCCTATTTTGATGGCAAAGCATCTCATTCCTTTGGGGACCTTACAAAGGCAGAATGGAACAATTTGTTTGCCAAGCACCTGGATCATCATTTAACCCAATTTGCAGTATAACCGCAGATTTTAAACTACAGCTACGGGAGTTTTTACAATTGCACCGGCATTCCAGGTTTTCAGGCGCAGGGCCTTCCTTCACCCCAGGGGAACAACGAACTATGGGAAAATGCAACGGAAGTCCTGCAGAAAAACGTAATTTAGTAGTACGGAGTCCTTCACACGAAAGCAGGTTCATAAAAACGTTTGCATACATGCTACGATTATTATTCTTCCTGGCAATGCTGCCGCTGGCAGGCAGTGCTCAAACAGGATCACAGGATACCAGTTACCGCAAATCCCTGGCAGACAGCCTCGGTGCTGATGCATACGGCATGCGTGCGTACCAGTTCGTATTGCTGAAAACCGGCGACAGCCTTATTACCGATAAAGAAAAACTGTCGGCGCTTTTCAAGGGACATATGGAAAATATAGACAAACTGGTTACTGCCAACAAACTGATCATTGCAGGTCCCTTTGCAAAAAACCCCGAGCAATACAGGGGACTGTTTATTTTCACGACTCAAAACAAAGAAGAAACCCTGGCGCTGCTGGAAGCGGACCCGGCCATTAAAGCCGGGCTGCTGAAGGCCAGTATCTATAGCTGGTACGGGTCTGCCGCACTGCCCATGTATCTCCCCTTTCACAAACAGGTCCAAAAAAACAAACACTGACAAGAAATGAGCATCCGGGAGGCCAGAAATCTGATCGCACAGCTGCCGTTTTCCCACGGGGCACCTCTGCGTTGGGCAGACCTCGGTTGCGGAACCGGCACCTTTACCCATGCCTTGTCCGGAATCCTCCCCGCAAACAGCACTATTTATGCCTTTGATAAAAGCAAGCAGGTATTTAATGCGCCCGGCATCCGGTTTTTCCGGCTCGATTTTGAGAAAGAAGACCTCCCGGTACCTCCGCTTTCCGGTATCCTGATGGCCAATTCCCTGCATTACGTCAAGGATCCGCTGGCGTTGATAAAAAGACTCCGGCAGCAACTGGTACCAGAAGGCTTAATCGCGTTGGTGGAATACAACACCGGCATCTCCAGCAGCTGGGTGCCCTTTCCCATTCCATTTTCGAAGGCAGCGCAGCTGGCTGCTCAATGTGGCTTTAAACATTTTCATCTGCTGGGCACCAGGCCCTCTGTGTATCATGGAGAAGGCATGTACGCCATTGCTTTCGCGGCTTGAGGCAAAAATTCATTTTCTAACGATAAAAAGTCAAAACATGCGTATTCTCAAAAAAATCCTACTGGCGATCGTAGCCCTCATTTTGCTGGTACTCCTGGTAGCCGCGTTTGTAGACGGCAAAATCAAATTTGAAAAATCAGTAGCCGTCAATGCCCCTGTTGACAAGGTATGGCCCCATGTCAGCAGTCTTGCAGCCATGAACACCTGGAGCCCCTTTGTAAGCAAAGATCCGGCGATGAAGAAAACAAATGAAGGGACCGATGGCACCCCCGGCGCCCGGTTCTGCTGGGAGAGCCAAAGAAAAGATGTAGGCAGGGGTTGTCAGACCATTCGCTCGTTGAACGCTCCATCACTGATCGAAACCGATCTTAAATTTTATACGCCTTACGAAAGCGACGCACAGGCTTACGTAAAGCTGGAAGCAGCTGGTACCGGCACCAAGGCCACCTGGGGATTTAGCAGCGAGATGCCTTATCCGTTCCGCATTGTAAAACTGTTTATGAACATGGAGAAAATGATGGATCCGGATTTTACAACGGGGTTAGAGCGACTGAAAAAACTGGCAGAACAGTAGTTAAAGCCGTCCGGAAAGTTCACCCGAATATTCAAAATAATCACGCAGAAGCGGATGGAAAATACTTCATTCGTCTTTCTTTTATCGCAGGATCAAAAATGAGCCGCGCCTCGTGACTGTTTTGTAACCTTAACGGATGTATCACCCGCTCTTTTATGCGTCCCGCTTCAGATTATAATACCCTTTACAATATCTCCATTATCAACAGTGCCCTGGACCCCGGGCGGGCAGACAGGTAGCAGCATATTTTTATGTGGCACTTACAGACAGTTTGATGACAAAAACCCGTGCTCTTTTTTGATGCAGCGGGTTCCCTACATTTGTATTGAACAAAAAGATACCGCCCGTGGTTATTAAAACCTCAGGTGTTTAAAAACACGAACCGCCAATCAAACAGAATATATGATACATGACTACCTACTCATCTCGATCGGGGTTGTAATAGCCGTAATGCTGCTGGTCATTCTGGGCCAGCGGTTAAAAGTAGCCTATCCCATCTTCCTGGTCATTGCCGGGCTGCTCATCAGTCTGACTCCCGGTATGCCCGTGTTGCAGATCAACCCGGATATCGTATTCCTCATCTTCCTGCCGCCCATCCTTTTTGAAGCAGCCTGGTTCACATCCTGGAAGGATTTCTGGAAATGGCGCAGGCCGATCTTCCTGCTGGCTTTCGGGTTGGTGTTCCTTACCGCGTTGGTGGTAGCCCTGGCTTCATCTGCTCTCATCCCCGGGATCACCCTCGCGCTCGGATTCCTGCTGGGCGGCATCAACTCACCTCCCGATGCCGTTGCCGCTACATCGGTTTTAAAGCATATGAAGATCCCCAAACGCGATATTACTATTTTGGAAGGTGAAAGCCTGGTGAATGATGCTTCCAGTTTGATCGTTTTTAAATTTGCTTTAGCCGCCGTAATGACCGGCCAGTTTGTATGGTATCATGCGCTCAAGGACCTGCTGATTATGGCGTCCGGGGGCATCCTGATAGGACTGGCCGTTGGCTTTCTTTTTGCCTGGCTCCTCAACCGGATCCGGTCCAACTCCAATATTGATACCGTGCTTACCCTTGTTGTGCCCTATGTGATGTACATTGTAGCGGAACGCCTTCATTTTTCGGGCGTACTGGCCGTGGTAGCCGGCGGGCTGATGATGTCGTACCACTCCCATTGCTTCCTGAGTCATACCACCCGCATACAGGCTGTGAATGTCTGGAGTACCCTGATCTTCCTGATCAATGCCTTTATCTTTATCCTGATCGGCCTGGAAATGCCGGTTGTGGTGCAGGGCATGAAGAATTACTCTATTGCCGATGGCATTAAATACGCCGTGATCCTGGGCGGCATTATTGTAGCCACCCGCATTGCCTGGTGTTACCTCATCGCCTTCGCCCCCCGCTGGTTCTCAAAAAAGATCCGCAGAACGGAACCCGATCCGGGCTGGCGTGCGCCCCTGCTCATGAGCTTTGCGGCCATGCGGGGTGTGGTATCGCTGGCATCGGCACTGGCCATTCCCCTGCTGCTCCCTTCCGGCGAGGCCTTCCCGCACCGGGATATCCTGCTGTTTGTAACCTTCGTGATCATTGTACTCACGCTGGTTGGACAAGGTCTGCTCCTGCCCCTGTTCATCAAATGGCTGAACATTAAAGAAATTGATGAAGTGCTGCCGAGGGAAAAGCAGGAGGTAATGATACAGGCCAGTTTGAAACATGCCGCGCTTACGGCCATTAACAGTAACTACCAGCAGCAGGTGGCACAAAACTCCCTAGTGAACCATCAGAAAAGAAAACTGGAGACCGACCTGGAATTGTTATCGAATAAACTTCAGTGTATCGCCACATCTGCGCATCATGCAGAAGTGGCCACGGTGAATAAAGACATTGCGCGTGAGCTGATACAGGTACAACGGCACCAGCTGCTGCGCCTGCGGCATGAACAGCAATTTGAGGACGCCGTGATCCGTAGCCAGGAAATGCAGCTGGACCTGGAGGAAGCCAAGATCACGGGGTTTGAACATTAATGGTAGAAACTTCGTCTTTTCGAGCGTAGTCGGGAAAACCCTGCTGATCATCCTCAATAGGTGAATTCATAAAATTGCTTTGCTTGGATAATTCCGTAAGGGCCGCTCCGCTACGGTTGGGGCGATGATAAATTTCGACCTCGGGCTATTGGCTCAAAACCTTCACTTTGCCATGCCGTAGAGCATAAAATCAATGAGTGGATCACAAACACGATTATGGTCACCCTTGTTTCAGGGTCTATGTGAATGACATGTAGATGCTGAAACAAGTTCAGCATGACCGCAACCCATAAATTGGCCAGTCATTTGCAGGAAGAAATTGAATACAAACACCAATGCTCCAATTCAAAGAAGAAGGCATTTATTTCCCCGTGGCCGATCTTTACATAGATCCCTGGAAGCCCGTGCCCCGTGCGGTGATGGTTCAGCCGATGCGATGCCTCTTACCCTTCGAATGGAATACAGAAGGCCATCGGCCTGATCCTTCTTTCAACTCCGGAATTTATTCCGGAGATACAACCCACTAATAAGTGACGGAGTGCCGTAGGCACGGTACATTTCAGTCAGGGGGATCTCCGGTCCTGGTTCAGGTATATCGAGCCTTGCGAATCCGGCGTTGGTATATCAAACAGCCTAATACAAAGGAGGCTGGCCTTTCACCGGTAGCTGGGAACCTGAGAACTTTAACAGCACTGAAAATGAACAATATACCGCCCCACTTTCAAGGATAAAATACTTACCGGAAAAGCAGTAAATTTGTGATGTGTTCCCCTATTTGCTGATTTATAAAATAGCCCGAAGGAAAAAGATTGTTACCATCGTGTCTATCTTCCATACCAGCAGGGATCCCGGAAAAAAATATAAATGAGTTAGTTTGTACCCTTCCTGATCATTATTATAACGCCTGCAATTGTTCATATTCAAAATAAACAGGATTGCGAAGAAGGAACTATAGCAATTGAGTTTGATTGTACCTGGGAATAGAAAATGGATTGGGAGTACTAATCAAAAACTGGAAAGTGGTTAAAACAAGCGTGTCAGAAATTGTATATTTCTAATGTTTGACTCTACTGCAGGCTCACGCTTCGACAAGCGCAGCGTGACATACGGATCGTTCTTCATCCGTAAACCGGGTTAAGGGAACGGGCAGTTCCGTGTGAGGGATATAGAGGGCGGCCGCTAACAGCAGCCGGTGCGCAGCACGGAACCCCGGCATGGCCCGACCCCGGCCGTATGTTGGGCACGATTTATGGGGATGCGATGAAGGGCCGGGGACACGCCCAAATAATCCCCTGACTGAACAACGCTCCTGCCTGACCGGGGCATTTTCCGGATTCGTGTTAACTTTATAAAAAAAATGGAGCCGCAAACCGTAACACATGAAGAAACCTATAACGCGCCGGTAGAAAAAGTGTGGCTGGCGCTTACGGATAAGGACCAGATGAAAAGCTGGTACTTTAACATCCCTGATTTCCGGCATGAAGTGGGCAGCAGCTTTGAGTTTTACGAAAGTGAAAAGCAAGAATTTCTGCACCGGTGCACCATTACAGAGATCGTTCCCCTGCAAACGTTTCAGCATACCTGGACGCACCCGGAGCAAAGCAAGGGCATTTCCCTGCTTACCTGGGAGCTGTTCCCGGATGGGGACAAGACCCGCGTATTGCTTACCCATTCGGGCATTGAGCAACTGGCAGATGGGGGCGAGGCCTTTGCAAAAGAAAACTATGAACAGGGCTGGAAGGAAATTATGGGCAGGTCGCTTCGCGGCTTTCTGGAGCAATGATGCGGGTGGTAGCAGCTACGGCTGCGGGCACCTTGTTAACGGCCCGTTCCTGCTGGTAGCGCCGGATAAAAATAAAACAAAGCCCCAGGCCGGCAAAGGCCATTACCGCACCCACCAGTGAAGGATACTGGTACCCGAATCCATGCTTCAGCGGGATACCGCCAAAGTAGGCGCCTAATGAATTGGCTACGTTAAAAGCCGCCTGCATAATAGCAGCAGCCATCATCTCCGATTTTTTGGCCGAACGCAGCATGAGCACATTTACCGGGGTACCCACCGCCATGGACAGCGCCCCGCAGATAAAGGTAAGCGCCAGGGATACCGGCTGGTTACCGGAGAAAAAGAATACGGCAATGAGCGCGGCCACCATTAACGAAAAAAGGATCGCCGCTGCCTTAATGGGCTTCATCTGGTCGGCCATATAACCGCCTACCAGGTTGCCCACCACCATGCCTCCACCAGCCAGCACCATGATATAGGAAATGGAACTTTCGCTAAAACCGGATACACGGGTCATGAGCGGGGCTATATAACTGAACCAGGCAAATAATCCGCCAAAACCGATACCCGTAATGGCAATAATGAGCCAGGATTTTTTTGTTTTAAAAAATTGCAGTTCTTCCCGCAGGCCGGTGGTTTTCATACTCGGCATGGCGGGCAGCCACAGGTGCAGGAACAGGATGGTGAGCGCACCGATAAAAGATACCATTCCAAAGGCCAGTCGCCAGTTAAACTGGTGCCCGATAAAGGTAACCAGCGGCACCATGGCCAGGTTGGCTACGGTAAGTCCGGTAAACATCATGGCAATGGCCCGGGCCTGCTTGCCTTCCTGTGCCAGCCGCGAAGCCACGATAGCCCCTACCCCAAAGAACGCACCATGGGGCAAACCGGAAAAGAACCGAGCAAAGAACAAACTGTAAAAACCAGGCATTAATGCCGACAGTCCGTTAAACAGGGTAAACAGGACCATGAGCCCGATCAGGATCCGTTTGGGCGGGTACTTGGCGGACAGGGCCACTAACAGCGGCGCACCGATCACCACACCCAGCGCGTAGGCGGAAATAAGATAGCCCGCAACGGGGATCTCAACGCCCAGCGACTGCGCCACGTCCGGAAGCAGTCCCATAATCACAAATTCTGTTGTTCCAATAGCCAGACCACCGAGGGCCAGGGGAAATAATTTTTTATTCATTGCTTTTAATGAAGATCGTCTGTTAATAAAATGTGTAGTTAGTACACATTATCACTCGTCAAACATAAACCACTCTACGCAAAGTACTTTTAATAGCTGGCTTTACGGGTACAAAATACCACCGGCAGTATGATACCCAACTGCTATTATGGGTGGTGGGTGTCGTTATAGATATTAGAAAACGACTTATTAATTACTCATTCACAATGGGTTAAATGAAAGGCAATTGAGAAAATCATTTATGGAGTTGCAAAGATGCCGTTACTGCCAATGCGGATAAAACAGCGGACAAAAGTAATATTATGAGCGTGCTTTTAACATGTATTTGGGAGCCAGGTATTTTGTTTGGGGACGGGGAGACTGATGAGACAGGGCAGAAAGAGGGATGAAGCATAACGCCTCGCTTTGCGCTGCTTTTTGCCTTTGAGTCTTCGTGGCCTAAAACTTTTTTCTTCCCCAACTGTTCTTTTACTTGCCTGTTTCCCGGAAAAGCCGGGTGCAAACAGTAAAACCGGAGATATGAGCCGTTTACAAAACATCAGGTATTCCATCCTGGACCTGGCTACCGTTTGCCAGGGCGATACCTTACAACAAAGCTTTGAACGCAGCCTGGAAAGTGCCCGCCATGCCGAACAACTGGGCTATACCCGGTACTGGTTCTCCGAGCACCACAATATGGAAAGCGTGGCCAGTGCTGCTACTTCGATCCTCATTGGCTATGTAGCCGGCGGCACGCAAAGCATTCGCGTAGGATCCGGCGGTATTATGCTGCCCAACCACTCACCGCTGATCATCGCCGAACAATTTGGCACCCTCGGTATTCTGTACCCTAACCGGATTGACCTAGGGCTGGGACGGGCACCCGGTACCGACGCGCTCACGGCCATGACCATCCGCCAGGCACCGGTAAACATACCCTATGATTTTAAAAGCAATATTGAAGCCCTGCAACAATATTTCAGTAAAGAGAACAGTCACTCCAAAGTACGGGCGCTCCCCGGCGAGGGCGTGGATATTCCTTTATGGGTACTGGGATCCAGTACCGACAGTGCCTACCTGGCCGCGGAAATGGGACTGCCCTATGCCTTTGCCGCGCACTTTGCCCCCGCGCAACTGATGCAGGCGATGGAGATCTATCAGAGTCGCTTTAGACCTTCCGCAGTGCTCAGCAAGCCCTACGCGATGGCCTGTGTAAACGTCATTGTTGCTGACAGCACCGCCGAAGCAGCAGCGCTCTCCACCTCGCTTTACCGGATGTTCCTGGGCATTTTTACTAATAGCCGCGCGCCGTTGCAACCTCCTATTACCCATGAAGCATTGGAAAAACTCTGGACCCCGGAACAGAAATACGGAGTGATGCATATGCTGTCCAATGCCTTTTTTGGAAGTAAAGAAAAGGTAAAAGAGGAGCTATCTGATTTTATTGAGCAGACCGGAATACAGGAGCTGATGGTGATTTCCCAGGTATTCGATCAGAAAAAGAAACTGCGGTCCTATTCGTTGCTGAAGGATATTTTTAGTGAGGGGTGATTTTTCTTAAGAGGGGACGGGGAGACTGAGGGAACACCGGAATATAGAAGTGTTGACTAGCTTTCAAAAAAGGAAGCTCCTGCACTGTAGACCGTTTGCTTTTTACATTTTACATGCATTATTTTAAATTCCTTGAGCTAACTTACAGTTATGAACTGGAGTTGGCTTCTTGTGGCGGAAGTATTGTATGTGATCCTGGTGATCCTGGTTTGCATGCGGGTGATCTACGACACGCGCAGCGCTACCAAAACACTGGCCTACCTGCTGCTGATCATCTTCCTGCCGGTGATCGGCATGTTTACCTACTTTTCATTTGGCATCAACTACCGGAGAAGAAAGCTCTATAGCAAAAAGCTGCAGATGAACGAGACCATGGAGCGATCACTAAACAACCGGATACAGACCACTTCTCTGGAAGCATATGACCAGGGCAAGGTATCCGTGGCCAATAACGACCGCCTGTTTCATTACCTGCTAAAAGAAGGTAGTCCGCTCACAGGTGGAAACCAGGTAGAGCTCCTGCTCAACGGTGAAGAAAAATTTCCCCGGGTGCTGGAGCAACTGCGCGCAGCCACGCACCATATCCACATCGAATATTATATTTACGAGAACGACGAAACCGGGAATACCATTGCTGATCTGCTCATTGAAAAAGTACAACAGGGCGTGGAAGTCCGCTTTATCTATGACGATTTTGGCAGTCACTCCATCCGGAGAAAAATGGTCAAACGCCTGCGCCAAGCAGGTGTAAAAGCCTTTCCCTTTCACAAGATCATTTTTATTGCCTTTGCCAACCGGCTGAACTACCGCAACCACCGGAAGATCATCATCATTGACGGTCATACGGCATTTGTAGGCGGCATCAATATCAGCAATAAATACTGGAACAAGCCCGCGTTCAATAACAAACTGTACTGGCGCGATACGCACCTGATGATCCGCGGACCTGGTGTTTATTACCTGCAATACCTGTTCCTGGCCGACTGGAATTTTTGCGCCGGCGACCGGCTCTCGATCAATGAACAGTTCTTTCCCGCCCCGCATACCCTATACCACCCGGGGAATGTTCTTGTACAAACGGCGGCCAGTGGCCCGGACTCCGACCAGCCAACCATTCTTTATGCCATTCTACGCGCCATCAGCCTGGCTAAAAAGGAACTGCTGATCACTACTCCATATTTTATCCCGGGCGAAAGCATCATGGAGGCCCTGATCGTAGCGGCTTACAGCGGTATCCGGATCCGGATCCTGGTGCCAGGGATCTCTGATTCTTTGCTGGTGAATACGGCCGCCAATTCCTATTATGCCACCTTGCTGGAGGCAGGCGTGGAGATCTATCGCTATAAGAAGGGCTTTGTTCATGCCAAAACATTGGTATCGGACCGAAACCTCGCAATGGTGGGCACGGCCAATATGGATCACCGCAGCTTTGATCTGAACTTTGAAGTCAATACGCTCGTCTATGATGCCCGCATTGCCGATCAGCTGGCACAGGCATTTGAAAACGACCTGCTGGATGCGGAACAGATCGATGCTGAAAAATGGTTGAACCGGCCGCTATATATACAACTATTTGAAAAAACCTGCCGGTTGTTATCTCCGTTGTTATAATATGCCGGGTTTAGGAATGCTTCTTCATTTTCATTATCGGCTCCTGTCTGTTTGCTCAATTTTCATATTAATAGTATCTTTCTTTTCAAAACCATCGTCAATAATGAAATCTTTCCTGCTGATCGCCGCTGCCGCCTGCATAATACCGTTAAAATCCAAAGCCCAGCAACCGGTAGAAACCAGGCTGTTGAAATTAATGGCACAATACCGCGCGGTGGGCTTATCTGTTGCTGTAGTAAAAGACAATAAGATCATATACAATAAGTCTTTCGGATATAAAAACCCCGATGATAAAACCATTGTCCGGAACACCGATATCTTCCGCATCGCCTCTATTTCAAAATCTTTTACAGCCACCTCACTGATGCAGCTGGTGGAGCAGGGCCGTATCAGTCTGACAGATGAGGTGACCAAGCTGGTGGGCTTCAAGGTAAACAATCCAAAGTACCCAGATGTGCCCATTACGCTGGAGATGATCCTGTCCCACACTTCGAGCATTAATGACAAGAATGGCTATTTTACACTGGATGCTATCAATCCCGAAAAAAACCCGGACTGGGCCCGGTGCTATAATGATTACAAACCCGGGGAAGGGTACCAGTACTGTAACCTGAACTTTAATATGGCAGGGGCTATCCTGGAACGGATTTCCGGAGAGCGGTTTGATCAGTACGTAAAAAACCATATCCTGCAGCCCTTACATTTATACGGAGGTTATGTAGTGGATTCACTGGGGCGCGACCGTCTGGTTCCCCTTTACGAGTACAATGATTCTACAAAAGCATTTGAAGCGGCGCCGGCAGCCTATGCATCGCCCAAAGCAAAACTGGCCAGTTATACCAGGGGATACAACACACCCATATTTTCCCCTACCGGTGGCATGAAGATCTCGGCGCTGGACCTGTCCCGGTATATGATGATGCATATGAACTACGGCACATCCAACAATGTACGCATCATCAGCGAAGCCAGCAGCAGGACCATGCAGACCAAACTGTCTGATAAAGAAAACTATGGCCTTGCGCTTTGGTCTACCGAAAATTTAATCGATGGCGAAAAAATGGTGGGCCATACCGGCAGCGCCTATGGCCTGTACAGCAGCATGTTTTTCCAACCGGAAAAGAAGTTTGGGTTTGTGGTCATTACCAATGGTTGTATTCCGCAGTATAAGAAATCAATGGTGGCGTTGTTGTATGATATTATTAATGCGCTTTATAACGGGATGGTGAAATAATTGTTATTGGCAGCTTTGCAGTTTTGGGCGATGGGAAGACTGAGGGAGATTGGGCATAGGTTTTTTACTAGTAACATATATTTAAGTAAACGGTTAATAAGGAAAACGTCATTTCCTTATTAACCGCTCAGCTGTTGTATCTTCGTTCCTACCCCTTCAGCAGATCTACATATTCCTGGGTATCATAATCATCCATGCCTTCCATTTTCTTGATCAGCTCCCCCTTTTCATTAAAAATAAAGGTAGAAGGAATGGCCTGTACATTGAATAAAAGCGGTAATTGCTCTCCTGGGAAAAAGATCGGCATATTCAGATTTTGCTTTTTCTTAAACGCAGCGGCATCTTCCATCTGATCATCTACCGATAGTAATACAAAGGCTACTTTTTCTTTATCCGTTTTTTTATACAGGTTCTGGATCGAAGGCATTTCCGCGCGGCAGGGCGGGCACCAGGAGGCCCAGATATTTACCACCACTTTTTTCCCTTTCAGGGATTCCAGGGTTACCGGCTGCCCTTTCTCGTCGGACATTTTAAATGCCGGCATCAGAGATACCACAGGTGTTGCCGGTGCGGTATTCATTTCCACATTAGGAGGCACGGCTGCCGTATCTGCCGCATCTTGCTTTGCTTCATTTTTACAGGCTGTAAGGGTGCCCATACCCAAGCCCATCATCAGTATAATTGTATTCAGTTTCATTAATTATTTTTTATTTGTTAAATTAAGATCGATTTATGTCCGGATGCCGTATCAAAAGCCTTCTACTTTGTCGTGCCGGCCCGAAGATTCGGGATTGTTCCAGTCTCTAAAAATGGTTATCTGTTAATAGATTCTGAAACACCCCCGATCGCTATCGGGGGCAGAATGACTATGCTCCATAAGGCGACCATTGGCAACCCTTCATATTTTATACCATAACAGCGCTACTCCGCGGAGGCGCATCAATGCATTCGGGAAACGGATCTGCGGGAAAGCGGGTCTTGGCCGGCGGGTAGTTTTGCTTCAAGATCAACGCGATCAGCGGCAGCGCATATTCTACCACAACCGGTTCAATCGCGATACCCGCAACACCACAAGAGGCCGGAGTTTCCATATCACCGGCAGGAACACGGTGTTTAACAGTCGTATTCACCTGGTGCATCAGCCGCTTGCAGGCCGGTCTGAGCAGGGGTATGCTGAACAGCAGGATGCCTGCTGCCAGCAAACTATATAAGATAATATGGTGCAGTATTTTCAAGACCACGCAAATGTAAAGAAATACGGCATATCATCCGATGGAAGCCTCCGGGTGCCGCTGGTATTCATGCAATTTCGATAACTCCACAATCGTCCCCTTTCCTTCCGCAGATTCATAATATACGGGAACAAATTTCGCACCATTCACCAACTCACTGTACGTATAGCTGGTACGCGCAATCACCGTATTGGAAAAGTCTTCGTCAAAGGCTTTCAGATAGACCATCATTTCAAAATCGGCCTGTTCCAGCTCCGCCATGGTCATATTGTACACCGGGCTCTCCTCATTGATCGGATGCACTACCGTCCAGGATATATGCAGCGAATTAATGGTATTGAATTGCAAGGGCAGGGAAAAATACCGGTAGCTGTCCTTACCGTTCTCATTTACAAGCATGCTTGCCGTAACCTGCATGGATACCTCGCTGAGCATGGCATTTTTTATTGGTGCCAGACGGAACATGATCGCCTTCCCCTCACGGAACGGAGCAATGACCGCATGTTTGCTAAAACGGATATAGGCCCGGGGTTTTACGAAACGGCCATACAGCAACCCGGTAATAATGGCCAGGGTAAGGATGCCCACCAGGGCCTCAATAGAAGCAATGGTATTGGTGATAAATCCGATCGGACTGATACGGCCATATCCTACCGTGGTCAATGTTTGCGAAGAAAAGAAATAGGCCTCTTCAAAAGTCTCAAGCGGCGTTCCCCTTACCAGTCCCTGCAGGTGTGGAATGCAAAACAGGTAATAGATAATGGCAAACAGGAGGTTAATGGTTGTATAAAACCCAATGATGAGCAAGCCGAATTTCCAGCTTTTGAGGTTGATCAAAAAGTTATAAATGCTGTACTTATCAAACATGGAACCCGACCGGTTGATCACATTGGCCGTTCCGTCTTTATTGATAAAGCGGGCATATTTTGCCGTTACCGCAGTATTCAACCCGGTATTGTCGACCGTTGTGCCCCGTGCCCGTTTTCTTCCCATTGCCATAGGGTGAAATTATTGAAATAAATCCGATTATGGGGCACCAGCTGCATTTATGAAAAAAACGATGGCTCGCAATGGATAAGATCAAACCCCGAACGGGTATCCCCATCAAAAGTTCTTTACCAGCCCGACTCCGTACGACCTGCCGGAAACGGCGGGATAAAAATACGTGGTACTGCCCTGCCGGCCCTTTTTCTGTCCGATATGCAGCTTATTGTAACAGAGGTAGGCCAGGTTAGTGGAGGCAATGCCAAACCCTGCGCCCGCCACCACATCCCCTAGCCAGTGCCGGTTATTATACATCCGGAGCATACCGGTTGCCGTTGCAGCCAAATAGCCGCCAATACCATACCAGGGTGATACATCTTTGTATTCTCTACGGAGAAACTCCGCCGAGGCAAATACGGTTGACGTATGGCCGGAAGGAAAGGATAACCGGTTGCTGCCATCCGGGCGCTCTACATTGGTAATATGCTTTAACGGCGTAACCAATGCCGCATTTATACCCAGTGACATGGCATATAGAATAGCTTCATGCCCCAGCGTATTTTTTCCTTTTATTCCCAGTGCCCGCAATGCAAATACCGCAACGCCGGGCGAGTATTCCAGCATATTGTCGATATGTGTTCCAAAACCGGGATGATCTTCTACAATTTCATTCTTTGTTGTTTGATTCAATCCTTTGAGCAGGTTCGTGCCATCTGCCAGTCCGCCCAATGCGATCAGCATAGCCGGCGCAACAAATTGCTTTAACCGGACCCGGCTGCCGGAGGCCGGCAACTCCCGGGATCGCACCGGAACAGTGTCTGCCACCGATGCCGTGGAATCCTGCTGGGCTAACAGCGAAAAGGAGAAACCAAAACACAGACAAAGGAATATGATTTTTTTCATCCGTAAATTTTTATGGGTTTAATAGCCGGATGTAACTTTTGGTGCTTACAATTTAAGACGGAGTGACAGGTTGACCACCCTTCCGTCAATGGGCGCCCATAACGGTTTGAATTGAGGATCGGTTACAGACCCGGTATACAGGGCTTCCACATTGCTTTGTTTATAATTCAGCAGGTTTTCACAGTTCAACACCACGGTTACATGATCGCCCAGCTGCTTTTGAATCACCGCTGCCATAAACATATAACCGGGATTACCGGATCCGTCCAGCCGTTTTTGGCTTCCATTATAAGAGCCTTCCAGTCCGGCCATTAATCCGGCCGTTTCAAAATCACGGGCCAGTACAAACGACATCCGGTTCCGGGGCGTCAGCGGCATAAATTGCTGCTGTGGCAGATAGTTCCGCGTTACTACGGTATAGGTATATCCGGCATACAATTCCCATTCATTCAGCCTGGTCTTTACATAGGTATCAAAACCGCGGCTGAGTACATTTTTATTCCCGTTCTGGTATAACAGCGATCCATCCGGGTTAATGGTTCCGTAGATCGGATCTTTGATCTGTGTAAGGAAGAAGGCCTGGTTTATGAACAGGCTGTTTCCCTCATCCCAGTCGAGCTTGTAATTTACTTCCGCATTATACCCCACCGATTTTTCAGGCGTGATATCGGCCGGCAGGGCAGCAATTTTATCCGGGGTATAATCCATATACCAGGGTGTAAAAGGATTGGGCACTTTATAGCCCCAACCTACTCCCAGACGTGCAGCCCAATGCGCATTAAACCGGTTAAAAAAAGCCAGTCTTGGCAAAAAGAAGTTGCCATATTTCTGGTGATAATCATCCCTCAGACCCAGTTCCAACGCAGCCTGATCCTTTATGGTCCAGGTATTTTGCGCAAAGGCCCCGATGGTATTATTGCTCAGCGAAGCGATCGGGATGAACTGATTTTGATGCGTTGCCTTGAACAGGTCGCCGGTTACGTTTACCCCGCCTACAAAGCTGCTCTTATTCCCATAAGGGATCAGTGTGGACAGTTCACTATAATAGCTTAGCTGATCGCCTTTATAGTTCAATTGGGCATCGGCAAAATTATTGGTATAATCACTGACCGTGTTTTTAAAATACAGGCTTTTGCCACTGTCAAAATGGTGCTCCACTACCAGTTCGCCGGTATGACGGGTGGTATTGTTCTGCTCAAAATACTGGTGCACGGCATCGGAGTGTCCCTTTAACACCTGCATATCCCCTCCCTTCGCATTATTTACGTTCCCGTTGTAACCGAGGATAACGGTGGTATTTTTTGGATAGAAAAACAAACGCGGATGTATATTATAACTATTCAGCTTCGGCACATCCGAAAAGCCATCCTTGTTTACATCCACCGGGTTCTGATGTATATACCCTCCGAAAAGCGTATACCCAAATCCTTTATACCGTTTCGACAAATAGACATTGACATCGGTTTCCTTCAAGGTGGTCTGGTTCAGCGTAATGCTTCCTTCCTGCGCCGCCGTTGGCCGTTTCGAAATAATATTGACCAATCCTCCAATAGCGCCACCACCGTATAGAGTAGAAGCCGATCCTTTTACCAGTTCGATCTGTTGCAGATCCAGCGGCGGAATGGTAAGAATTCCAAACCCGCCGCTAAAGCCGTCATACAGGGGCATTCCATCGCGCAGGATCTGCGTATATCTTCCGTCCAGCCCCTGGATACGCACATTGGAATTACCCGATGTAGCGCTGGTTTGCTGGATCTGCACACCACTTACATCCCCCAATATACTGGCGATATTGGCCGGCCGGATGCCGTTTTCCTCATTCATTTCTTCTTTTCCCAATACTTCCACCTTTATAGGCGCATTCTCAATGGATTGTTTATTGCGGGTGGTAGCCACTATCACCACTTCGTTCATTTCCTTAGCAAGAGCACCCATTTTTATGACCAGCGTTGTGTCATGCGTGATATGGATGGTTAATTGTGCTTTTTCATACCCTACCGCAGAAAAAGAAAAATGATGCGCTCCTGCAGGAACCTGTAAAGCAGCAACGCCACTGGTATCTGCAATGGTTGTTGCTTTTCCGTCCTCAGAAACGGTAACGCCCGGAACCGCCTTATTCGAAACCGAGTGTTGAAACTGAAACCGCAGTTTTGACTGGGCATGGATATTCAAACTAAAAAAACACCCCGCCAACAAAACAAAAATCCTGTACATCGTATGCGTTCGTTTTTATTATGCGTCTACCGGCTAATCTTTTTGTGCACGTAAAAAAGTTCCTTTTTCATCAAATAAATAATCCGTCTTCTTTATTTCAGCTTCATAACTTACGGTACCATCTGCCTTTGTTATTTTAGCGGTTTCGCTTACAGTGCCCAGTTTTTTCCGGGTTATATAATCTTTTGCAGCTTTGGGAAATGCACCTCCGGATATGGCCGTTTCGGTTTCGATCAGCCTGGCGTCTTTGTCGTATACCACACTTGTTTTTACGCCTTTGCTGGTAAATGCCGCTTCATAATTGCCATCCTCTTGTTCCCATTTGGCTTTGGTGCCGGGATACTGGTGCTCAAAAGCCGTTTTTACAGCAGCCGGAACATTTTTCGATTGAGAGAAGCCCATGAGGCTGATGCCGGCAAACAGGCCGGCCAGTAAGATCTTCGTTTTCATTTTTAATATTTTTTAGCGTAGGATAAAAATCGGACGGTATAAAATTGGGAAGTGATTCTGTAGAAAAATGGAATTTCTGCAACCTGGCTCTCCGTTAACAAAAAATTAGGAGGCGCTAAGAAAGGAAACTGAAAAATAATGTTGCTGCTCCAAAAAACGGTATTGAAGCTGATGCCCGTACAACTCGCAGATCTGTTTGCAGATCTCCAATCCCAGCCCCATACTTCTTGAATCCATTGATTGTTTTTGAAACCGCTGAAAGATCTGCTCCCCGTTCAATGCAGAACCCGAGGTGGTATTGCTTACCGTAAAAGTATGTTGCGTCAATGACATCCTGATTGTACCCCCCGATGTCGAATGCCGAAACGCGTTTGAAAAAAGATTACTGACCAGGATATCGATCAGCGGTCCATTGGCTTCTACCCGGCAGGTTTCCATCGGACCGGTTTCGAGTTGGATCTGCTTCTCTGTGACCATGTCTGCAAATTGATCGGCCGTGTGCATGACCACCGTTTTAATATCAATGGATTCCGTTTCCGGGAACTGGTTGTTCTCGATTTTTGTTAACAACAATAAGGTACGATTCAACTTCTGAAGCTTTCGAATGCTAATGGTCAATTCTTCAATAAGTCCCGCCTGTTCCCCGTTTACGCGTGTTTGCAGCAACAGGTCCAGCTTACTTTGAATGATGGCCAATGGCGTCTGTGTTTCATGGGCTGCATTTTCCGTAAATTCTTTTTGCGCCTTGTAAAGGGTGGCATTCCGCAATAACAGTGCGTCCAGCGACCGGTTCAATTCGCCAAACTCCTGTATAGCCGTCCGTTCAAACTGAGGGGTTTGATGTTTGTCTACCCGGTAATCCGCCAGCTTGCGCAAGGTATCCTGGAAGGGCCTCAAAATATTGCGGGAAAGGTTACGGTTAATAAGAAACAGGCCCGCCAGCAGGAAAAGAATAAAAACAAATTGCAATGCAGAGATACTTTGTACAAGATCCATATCCTCTAACATGGATTTTTGAATCTGGAGAGAATAGTACACCCCATTTACACCGATCACCGATTCCAATACCCGGTGCTTTACCATCTCATCATCATCCGGTATAAAAATATCTTTGTTGTAAAAGCTGTCCCGGACCACAGTATCTTTCGTAGGAACAATGATCACGCTATTATTATAGGAAGTAAAATCTTCCGGCGGGCCGGTCTCCAGTTTCTTCTGGATCCAGTTCTTCTGGTATCCCAGCGATTCATCCAGGTTATACATCATGATACGCTGCACCAGCAGATAAAATAACGGTACCGATAAAATGGCCAGTAAGATCGTGTACAGGCTGTACCGCGTGGATATATAATGGATCAGCTTCAAAGCACTTCAAATTTATACCCCATTCCATAAACCGACTTCAGGTAGTCATCTGCACCCGCAGCCGCCAGTTTCTTCTTGAGGTTTTTGATATGCGCATAAATAAAGTCAAAGTTTTCGAACAGATCGGCATCCGACCCGGAAAGATGTTCCGCAATAGCGGTTTTGGATAATACGCGGTTCTTATTAACGATAAAATAAATGAGCAGATCAAATTCTTTTTTTGTAAGGTCCACCACATTGTTATGTACCCTTACCATGCGGGAAGCCGTATCTATTTTGATTTCATTCAGCTCCAGCTCATTGCTGCCCTCAAATTTCCGGCGGCGGATCACGGAAGCCACGCGCGCACTCAGTTCAGGCAGATAAAAGGGTTTAGCCAGGTAATCATCCGCACCCAGCTGCAACCCGGCTATTTTATCATCCAACGCGTCCCTGGCAGAAACCACAATGATCCCATCCATACGTTTATCCCGCCTCAGGGTCCGGAGCAGGTCGAGGCCACTTCCATCGGGCAGCATAATATCCAGCAGGATACAATCATAATCAAATACCTCGGTTTTCGCCAGGGCATCCGACGCGGTTACCGCTACCGCACAGGCATAACCCTCCTGCTTCAGGTAAGTAACGATACTTTTGCTCAATGCAGGTTCATCCTCAACAATCAGGATATTCATACCCTCAAAGTTGACTAATAATGCTGAAGGAAAACTGAATTTCCGGCACTAAAAATGAACATCAATAATGCTCTTCAGCGGAATCAGGATGCCCCCTTTTAATGAAATATGATTTTCCGTGAGTGACCATACGGTTGTTTCCACAGACTGGGGCCCCTCGGTTGTATTGAATGTAACGGTCGTTTTGCTCTTAAATTCATTACCCAGCCGCACGGCATAACTCAGATGTTGTTTCCAATGAATACTGCGGTCTTCCTCTGCCTGGATAATATGATATTGCTCTATCGCCTCCTTGGGAATCAACTTTTCAAACATAGAATATCGTTTAATCGTTTCTACCCAAATTTACTGGTATTTGTTGTTTTATATTCAAAAAATTATACAAACGGCGTTGCCCTTCTCCGTAAAAACATCCGTACGTTTACAATTAAAAAAGTAGTCTGTAAAAGCCCCAGAGCCTTCCATGACAGCCCGTTCCGGGCTATTCATCCACGGTTCCGGTCCTGCCGGCGGGGAAACCATATGTACGCTTCTCTTTGTTACCCGGCGGCAAAGCACGACATAGAAATAAAGATGGTTTATTGCTCTTGATCTTTAAATATAGCACCATGGTCGGCCAATAAAAAAGGCGATCTGTTTCCAGACTGCCTTTTTATAAAATCCAAACAGAGGTATTTCAAATCATCTCCGGTCAAACCGGTCCAGGTCCATCACTTTAGCCCACACCGCCACAAAATCGTTTACAAACTTCTCCTGGCCATCAGCGCTTCCGTATACTTCAGCGATGGCCCTCAGCTCGGCATGAGAACCAAATACAAGGTCGGCCCGGGTTGCCGTCCATTTAACTGCGCCTGTGCCACGATCGTAGCCTTCAAATAATTCCCGGTCTTCTGATGCGGCTCTCCAGGCGGTGCGCATATCCAGCAGGTTTACAAAAAAATCATTGGTCAGCTGTCCCGGACGTTCTGTAAGCACGCCGTGTTTTGACCCGTCAAAGTTCGTGTCCAGTACCCGCATGCCACCCATTAGCACGGTCAGCTCTGGCGCTGTAAACGTCAGTTGCTGTGCTTTATCGATCAGTAGTACCTCTGTAGAACCAGGGTATTGGATCTTACGGTAGTTCCGGAAGCCGTCCGCTGCCGGTTCCAGAAAGGCCATGGAATCCACGTCAGTTTGTTCCTGTGATGCATCCATACGACCCGGTGTTACAGGAACCGTAACCGGATGTCCGGCTTCTTTTGCGGCTTTCTCAATACCGGCTGCACCGGCCAGCACGATCAGATCCGCTATGGATACTTTTTTACCGTCTGTTTGCGCGGCATTAAATTCCATTTGGATACCATCCAGCACCTGCAGCACTTTTTGCAATTGTGCCGGGTTGTTCACCTGCCAGTCCTTTTGCGGCGCCAGCCGGATCCGGGCGCCATTGGCACCACCCCGCTTATCACCACCCCGGAAGGTGGAGGCAGCGGCCCAGGCGGTGGATACCAGCTCGGCGATGCTCAAACCGGACTGCAATAGTTTTGCCTTCAGCACCGCTTCGTCTTCCGCATTGATCAACGCATGATCCGCTGCCGGGATGGGATCTTCCCATATGAATTCCTCCTCCGGAATATCCGGGCCCAGATAGCGGCTACGTGGTCCCATATCGCGGTGCGTCAGCTTGAACCAGGCTTTGGCAAAAGCATCTGCAAAGGCATCCGGGTTTTCTAAAAAGTGCCGCGATATCTTTTCATACGCAGGATCAAATCTCAGGGAAAGATCGGTGGTCAGCATGGTGGGTCTGTGCTTTTTAGCCGGATCAAAGGCATCGGGCGTAATGGCTTCTGCATCTTTGGCCACCCATTGGTGGGCACCGGCCGGGCTCTTCGTCAGCTCCCATTCAAAGCCAAAAAGGGTTTCAAAGAAGTTATTGTCCCATTTTGTGGGTGTTTGCGTCCAGGTCACTTCCAGTCCACTTGTAATCGTGTCCGCACCTGCACCCTTACCAAAACTGTTGCTCCAGCCCAGTCCCTGGGCCTCTATGCCGGCAGCCTCGGGCTCTTTACCTACATGCGTGGCCGGAGCAGCACCGTGTGTTTTCCCAAATGTATGACCGCCGGCGATCAGGGCCACCGTTTCTTCGTCATTCATAGCCATACGGCCAAAAGTATCGCGGATGTCTTTTGCGGCGGCAATCGGATCCGGGTTTCCGTCAGGGCCTTCAGGATTTACATAGATCAGACCCATCTGTACCGCTGCCAGCGGTTTTTCGAGGTTGCGGGAATGGATCTGTCCATCTGCATCGTCGTCACTTACCAGAACACCACCGCTTTTTTCCACTCCTTCAGAACCGTCATGGCCATAACGTATATCTCCGCCCAGCCAGGTGGTCTCCGATCCCCAATATACATCTTCGGCCGCCTCCCATGCATCTTCGCGCCCGCCAGCAAAACCCAGGGTTTTGAAGCCCATTGACTCCAGCGCCACATTGCCGGCAAGGATCAGCAGATCGGCCCAGGACAGATTTTTACCGTATTTCTGTTTGATGGGCCAGAGCAGACGCCGGGCTTTGTCCAGACTTACATTATCCGGCCAGCTGTTCAATGGCGCAAAACGCTGTTGCCCGGAGCCGGCTCCGCCCCTGCCATCACCTACGCGATAGGTTCCGGCACTGTGCCAGGCCATACGGATGAATAATCCTCCATAATGTCCAAAGTCAGCCGGCCACCAGTCCTGCGAATCGGTCATTAACGTATGAAGGTCCTTTTTCACCGCTTCCAGATCGAGGCGCTTAAAGGCTTCCGCATAATTAAAATCCTCCTCCATTGGGCTGGACAGGGAAGAATGTTGTCTTAAAATATTCAGTCTTAACTGATTGGGCCACCAATCCCGGTTCTTGGTTCCTCCGCCAGCGTGTTGCTTTAAGGCGCCATTATGAAACGGGCATTTGCTGATGTCCTTTGCGTCTTTTTCCATTTTTATAAAGTTTTTGTTATTGATAGTGTCCTCCCTTACAGTGATCGTTCCCTGTAAAAGGCAAAACAAACTTAGGGCATTTACGTGATAAATTTTATCGATTAAATTTATCATCACATCATCGTAATCTATTAGCAAAAGAGGTCACCACCAGGTATATATTAACTGAAATATAAAGAATCGAAATAGCCGAATGACTACCTTTGCATGAAATCACTGCTATGCCGTTCTATCAGTATATTCAGGCAGGCACTCCTGCCGGCAAACGCACATTGCAACGCCTGCTGGCACTGCGCCAGAAGCTGAAAGCAGAAGTGCCCGCCAAACAGCTGGAAGGGAACCTGCTGCTGGCAACCTGGAACATCCGGGAATTTGATTCTCCTGCTTATGGAGCAAGGTTGCTGGAATCCTTTTATTATATCGCGGAGATCGTTGCCCATTTTGACATCATTGCTATCCAGGAAGTACGGGATGATCTGCAGGCACTCAAAAAATTAATACAGCTCTTAGGCAGCAACTGGCACTATGTTATTACCGATGTTACAGCCGGCAGCCAGGGCAACAAAGAACGGCTGGCTTTTGTATTTGATACCCGGAAAGTAAAATTTGGCGGTCTGGCGGGAGAATTGGTGCTGCCGCCCTTCCAGAGAAAGGACCCAGAAACAGGACAGACAGTTTATGAACCCATACAACAATTGGCACGTACGCCTTACACCTGCGGCTTTACAGCCGGCTGGACCAACTTCCAGCTGACCACAGTGCATATTTTATACGGCGAGGACCAACCGGATAATCCCGACCGGGTCCGTGAAATACAAACGATCGCCTCTACCCTGTCCAAACGGGCAGACGGTACAACGGAGTGGTCCAACAACAATATACTATTGGGCGACTTCAATATTTACCGGCCTGCCGACTCCACTTATGCAGCCATTGTCAATGCCGGATTTGTCATTCCTCCGGAATTGCAGCAATTGCCTTCCAATGCCTTAAAGAACAAATTTTACGATCAGATCGCTTTTAAAGTAAGGCCGGGGCGCTTTAATACCACCGGAAAGGCGGGTGTATTTGACTACTATGATGTAGTGTTCCGGGAAGCCGATGAAACAACATATGTCCAAGATATGGGCGAAGCCTACCAGACGACGGCAGCAGGCACGCCCCGTGCCAACAAGAGCGCCTATTACAAGACCTACTGGCGCACTTACCAAATGTCTGACCACTTGCCCATGTGGGTAGAGATCTGCATCGATTATACCGATGATTATCTGGACTCCCGGCAACGCCCGCCGCAACAGAGCGAAAGTCCCTCTTAGGTCAATCCAATATTCACCGCTAAACAGGTTCCGTATAACCAGAACCCCAAGAAGCTGCTTCGACTTTTTCAATATACCGACCCGATGGGGGTCAAAAATTGTACTCCCGGTTTTTTATCAGTAGAGGCTCCCAGGGGCCGGCCCTTTAAGGGCATTATGCCGATAACATGGATCAACGAGGCGGTACAAAGCTCCATCGGGCTGCCTGTTTGCTACAGCCCGAAAAAGTTTAAGCAACTCCAAAGATAGAACTCCCAGGAAATAATTAAACCCATCTGTTTTTAAACAGCTTCTAAGGACAACAAACCAAAAGCATTCCGCCAAAGATCAGCATTCATCTGCCGGAGATCCTATTATTCTAGAAACCATTCCGGATACTTTTCAAAGCGGAGGAGTCCGGATGAAGTGCAGATACCAGATATACAAGGCTGCAGAACTGACAGACGGAAGGAACTTCTTTCTTGCCCTGAACATCATTGTCTTTCTGATGCGTTCCTTTAGGATGCTAGTAGATCGCTAAATGACTTGAACTGCCGCGAACTGCCAGTTAATGACTGGAACTGCCTGTAGCTGCCGTCCTCTACCCAACCTTTCCAAAATACCCTTTTTGTTCAATGAACTTTTGGCAAAAGGTACAAAAGAGGTACAAGACATCCATAAAAATGATGTAAAATGGCGTCAACTGAAATAACCCGTTCACTTTCCGATACAGAAAGTACAAACCCTTGTTAGCGTTGGGTTTGGAAAGGCGGGGTACAAAAAGTAAACGTACTTTTTTGTAAAAAAATCCAACAAAAAAAGTAAGGGTTATTTAACCTTATTTTACAAGAACTTACTACAATTACCCTTTTTCAGGCAGTGCTTGCAAGATAAAAAAAACGGACATACTGTCCAAGAAAAAATCAGTATCCTATAACCATATTTATTGGCGGGTCATTAGTGAAAAAATCTCAGTTGTTGTAACTGCTATCAAGGATTAACTAAGGCCTGTTACTCTTTTCTAAAGCAAGAAATAATATTTAACTTTCTTGCCAAACCCGATACATGGCTAAAGAAGACAAATACTATTATTCAAGAAAAGTGGACGACGGATGGAGTTCGAGACAAATGCCGCAGTTGATCCGGTGGAACCCGGACTATCAAGTGGAAGTGGACGAAGAGGTAGAACATTATCAATACATATCTGTTGCAGTGACCAAGCTAAAGCAGGGAGATATACGAAAGCCGGCCAGCGATCAATTTACAAAAGTGAAACAGATTCTCCGTGAAGTTTTTATGGACCACTATTCGCTTGCAGTGAAACATATTTATGAGTCCAAGTTGGATGAAGGCGAGTGTTATATTCATTTGAAATCAAAAGATTGGATCATTGTTCGGTATTTTTCAGGAAATGAAAAGCAGCGATTTAAAATTGAAATAGATTTTCGAGACAGCGTAGAAGATCTTTGGATGAGGGTGAACACCGAGCATGGGCATAAAAACAGGCCGGATTCTCGAAAGAACGGTACTCCAATTACATTAGAGCAGTTTCAGCAATTCCTGCATCTTACAACTCAATTTCTTTACGATTCAGACAGTTTCCTAGTGCTTCTTGACGATTACATAAAAAACATGCACTTCCTAGCAAAAGGAGAGCGTGAAATACAAGGTCTTTTGATGAGCTCTGAAAAGTCTTTTGAAACTATCTTGGAACAATTGATCCTAAGAAAAGAACAACTTGAAAAACGCTTAATTGAAAACGATAATGATTCGACCCTTGATCGTGCCAAATTAAGGGGGGAATTGGAAGGTTTACTTTACGCCTGCACAGTCATTCGGAAATTTCGCTAAAAAGCTAAAGTAATCTATTGGAACTGCTCGCTTATCATTGAGCCACCCGAAGGAACTGGTAATCATCAGCCAGAGCGAAGCTGTTAAAGAATGGGTTGGAAAGTAGACAGGTGGAATTATAAGATGCAGTTTGGAGTAGTTAGTTTCGTTATATTCGAATTAATCCATTAAATTGAACATTCTGTCGGAGCTGATAGGTTAATAAATATTAGAATATGGAATTCGAGTTAAGTCCCGAAAGACAAGTTGGCGATACTGAAAGCTATAAGACATTTGTTGAAGAGTTTGATAAAAGCACATCCTTCTTGAATAGCCTTTCCAACCTAATAAATTACAATGGCCGAATTATTTCCCTATTTACGGATAGCGAAATACACTTTTTCAATATAGATCTGCTAGATAACGCCGTTCAAACATTAAGGAGTATCAAGCTTTGTTGTTCGATAGGAAGTTTTGCCGATGCCAATATGCTGATCAGAAGGCTAAGAGATGACCTGGTTATGTTTGTCTACGTTTTAAGTGTTATAAATCGACGTGAATCTTTTGTTGAGGCAGATGTAGAGAATATTAACACGACAGATTCCGACAAGTTTTTATCGTCATTTTCAAATCTGCGCTTTAATCCCAACATGACCGATGATGAAAAGGCGGTTTCGGCCTGGTTGAGGAATAAGGTAAATGAACTGCCCTCTAAGATAAGAACAAGGATTTTGAGTTTCGAAAATTATATGAAGGTGTTGAAGCAGAACGACAATATCGATACAATACTTTCTAGCTACAATCTTAAGCGATACTGGGAACAACTTAGCCAAAAGCTAAATAATTATGTTCACAATAATGGTTGGCAATTTACAGCACACAATATGATTCGCCCTTGGGATAAGGATCTTGATACTTACTTTAAGAATGTATGCATCCGAACTTCCTATATAACCACATTCTTTTTGGTATTAATGATAATGGTAGATGCGACTTTAATTTCATCGTCTGATATGGCTGACTATATGAATTGCGGAATGGAACCACCCGAAAACTGTCAATATGAAATAGCGCCATTTATCCAGAATTACCTCGATGAGGAGGTAGTCCGCATTCACCCCGAATTAAAACAGTACTTAAAGGACAATAACAGCTATGGGATGAAAATTAATTGACTCAAAACCCCCACGATGTAAGTAAGGCATCTATATTTTTTGATGGAAGGGATTCTAACCCTGTCGTTCTATTTTTGAGGACAAATGACACCGGTTCACTGTAACGATTATTGGGGTTGTCATCATAGGAATAAAGGAGGCTGATATCTGAGGCACTGCAGCGCTGCTGAAATAACTGAGTAGCGCGGAGTTCATTGAGAAGATGGATAAATCGTCCTTGAGGAAATCTGAAAGGAGCAAAAAGCACTTTGGCTAATTGTTGAATCTGGTTATCCGAGAGGCCAACCAGGCTATTATCCTTTTTTTCTTCTGCATTCTTTTTTACCTTTTCGATTAAGATCGGTATCTGAAGAGGATAGGTGTCCAACATCAGATGTTTTTCAATCCGGTCTTTGTCTGCCATCAGGTTTTCAAAATCTTCATCGACAGGGGCATTGGTGTAGTATTTTGCTGAATACATAATTTCAAGCGCATTCGACAGGCAATAGTGCGCATCCTTAAGTTGTGAAATTTCTGCAAAAAGTTGATAAGCTTGAAAAGCAAAATTAAAGAACTTCTTGTGCTGTTCTTCTGGTTCAGGAAACGGTGCGCCTTGACTGATGAACGCAAATAGCTTGTAAATGAAATGCCTTGCGAGTAGTGAAAGCGCCGTAGCCATAATATGTTTATGCTGCTTGTCAAATGCTCGCTTGTAAATCGCGTCTACTCTTTTTAGAAATAGGGTCTCACTGCTTATGAACCGATCGGCCATTTGTCTGCGTTCTTCCATCGGTAGGTCACTGTTTACTGTTTGCGAAAGCGTATAGGAAAGAAAATCAAGGTGAAGTTGATGTGTGATCAAGTGAGATTCTTGTTCTGCGTTCCAAAGCGTAAGCATATCTTTTATTTCTTCGTCAAGCCCACTCATCTCAATCGTTTCAAAGATACTGCCCATTTCAGCGGTGATGTCCGGTGGCGTTGGATTCAATTCTTTAATATCCATGATATGAAGCCGCTGCAGATTGATCCGCATAATTAATTTATTATGGATATCACGTATCTGTGGCTTGTTTTCTTCCAACCTCTGAATAAAATCTGCGGCAGTAATGCGGCCCAATTGCATCAAGTTCTTGCTTTCGGCATAATCGATCATCGTTCTTTCTGCTTCATCAAGATCAAAATTTCGTTTCAGCTTTCTGATAAAAAGATCTGACTGGTAAAAGTGACCTGTCTCCCCATATGCTATGCAAGCTAATATAAGTAGATCCCTATTGGTTTCGATCTCCTGCTGGGTGAATTGGCAAAGAGAGTGAAAAACAGGAGCTAAATCAAAGTGGGTAAGCAGCGCTAGTCCGAATTGCTTTAATGCACCTTTCAGGTGTTCTTTGTTATTCCAATCAAAAGGCCTATCACCTGGAATATCAACTATCGGCAGTTCATATTTTCCGCCGTTGGCTAACTGCATTTTCGCAGCATTATCAAATATAGTTTTTAAGGATACATGCAAATTTTTGATCGTTTCTTCCGTTATCTGATTAGCTATAGGCACATGGATATTGACAAACTCTTGCCTTGTCCATTTCCCAGAACCTCTGTCGCTATTAATCCTGTCGAAAATCTTACAGGAGAAATCATAGTATAGTTTTTCCGAAGAAACATCATACAGTACAATGATTCCTGTGGTAGGCAGCAAATTTAGCATATACCCAAGGCGGGAAGTCAGCATGGGGTAGGAAATATAAGTACTATTCTGCGCCAGCTCCGGGGATTGAATGCTTTTTAGCTGAATGGGAAATTTTAAATTTGTAGCTTCATCACCTTCCATCAGTTCGCACATATAGTCGCATCCCTTGTCGGGAGTTTCTTTTCGCAGAATAAACCCAAAATCTTCATTTAGCCAATCGTTCAATTTGCGCTCTGATCGAGCAGAGTTCATAGCAGAAGGGTCAACCTTTGGCTTGTCATTAATTGCCATAATACCTCTTTTAAATACGAAGATAGTATCATCAACGGATAGGGTAGTTTTGGAGGTATATGGTAAATTTGCGGAAAGCAGAGTGCGGATTTGAAAAGAAATTGAGAATATTTGTCTCATACCTTACTACGGCAAAAATCGGATGCAGGTATTGATGACGGTTTAAAGAATCCAGATCCATTACCTGAAGGTCTGACACACCAAATCCCGGAACCCGGTGGTGTTAATGCTTGGTACATGTTTAGTATGAGAAACAGATAGCAGTGATTGAACCAAATGCACCTCCTAAATTTGATAAATTAGTGGTTGGAGTTGCTGTTATTCGCAATCAATTCTTTAATGTCGCTTGCCAAAAAGAAACGCCTGGATCCAATTTTTACGGATCGCAGTTGCCCTTTTCTCATCCAATCGTAAATGGTGGGCTTTGAAACCTGAAACAACCGGCAGACATCTTTGATTTTTATTAGTTTCATATTCCTGTCGCTCTGGTCATCTGGACAAGTAACACTCTTTTCCAAAAGCACTTCACCTAATAAAATCTTCATCTGCTTCCAGAATTCATCTATATCGACAGGTATTAAAATTTGCATTCGCTGCATCCTATCTTTCTTTTATATATCTTTCAAATAAACCAAACTCCCCAAAAAAGGATTATAGGAAGGAACATATTTAATGTATCCTCCTTCCTTTAAATCCTTTAAACAGGCATGATAAGTCCGTGAAGAGCCGATCTTGGCCTGCTGCATCAGCTCCCTTGCAAAAACACAGACCGGGTTCTGCCAATCCTGCTTCCGGTAAAAATGCAGTATCGCCAGGTACAGGCTAATATGGGCAGGGCTGATCCGCGGATCATCGCTAACCGCATCCATAAACCCGTATATAAGATCACTCAATTGCACTTTAGCGGACCTTTTGTTTGGGAACCCTCTTTTGCGTTACTTCCTGCTGCTGCGTTTCCTTTTGCTTCGCAGCTTCTTTTTCTTGTTGCCGCTCCGGCCTTAGCTCCCGGTTAATCTCCGCAATGCGTTCCTTTAATTGCTGCGCAAACTCCTGCGAGATATATCCTTTTTCCACCAGCTTTTCATCCGGTACCCGTTTTTTGTTTTCGTCATAAACATTCATAGAACCCAGACTGATATTAGGCGACACGTACAGCTTTTCTTCATAACCGTCTTTATCAATGAATGTCGCTTTTTGAAGGTTCCCTCTGTACAGTGAATCTTTCAGTGAATCAGCATATTGTTCATTGCGCATCTCTTTAATGGAATAATTTGCCAGGGTCTTGTCCAGGTCAAAGCCATAACTGGGGTAATGCCGTTTTACCTCGTGGTTGCCGTTCTCCAGCTTTTTCTTAAAATTGATCCGCTCCCAGACCCTTTCGGCATCGCCATCTTTTGTCGTTTGCAGAACGCCTATCGGCCTTCCCTGCAAAGCGTTGAAAATAGCTTTCAGCGTATAGCGGTTCTCTACCTTGATCTGCTCGCCCTTGTTATCTCCATCGGGCTGCCTGCGGGAAGAAAGATAGAAGGTCTGGCTGCGGGGCGCGTCTTCGCCGTTCTTTTGCGTCGACGCCTCTATCTTGTTCATAAAATAATGATCCGATGTCTGAGACTTTTTTAAATGAAGCGTTCCCTCCATATTCCCATCCTCATACTCCTTAACGAAAGACTTTTGTATCACCGGCGCTCCGTCCTGCATCTGCTTTATTACGTCCGGTGTAAACGCTTCGTCCGCACCTACCCGGCGAAACTGGTTCTCGTTAAAGCTCTTTTCATTCTCGTCCATAATATCAATTTTTTTTATTAGAAAATCTGGTGCATTTACGCTATGAGGAGGAACATACTGCCTCCACATTTTAACCGCTGTTTCCAGGCCTTCAGGAGAGCTGCTTAATTTCTTCAGGTCCGTTTGTATGCCCATCAACTCTTTTCTTCCCCTGTCGGCCACCTTAAAATCATCCGAATATTCATGGCGCCAATCGGCATGTTGCATTTTGTACCGTAACTGGTTAACCAGCTCCATGTTATTTACAATACTGCGCAGGTCCAAAAACTGCTCACCGGTAAAATCATCGCTAATTAATTTTGGAACGATCTTACCATTTTCAATCTTTTCCATTGCCTCAACTGCGGAATCAACCTTTATGGAATCATACCAATCTGCGTCGCGAGGATGACGATGATAGAACAACGCGATATCCCCCAATCCATTACAAAATGTCAGATTTTCGGATGTGACCGCGCGTTCCGGTATATAAAAAACATCCGATGCGCCATATCGCTGCTGTTGTTTTAAAAGATCATAGATGCTTTTAAAATCCTCCTGCTCTATTAACATAGCTCTTCATTTTGGTGAAACGGTAAAACATTCCAACCCTCGGTTGATCTCATATCCATTATAATTTGCCCGACTATCGTGACAAGCGACGTTTATGCGATGAATTTTCTTTGGGTTCCTGTCGTTGCTGCTGCAACCAGGCCTGTTTAATTCCAAGTATCCGGTCAACCTCATCTTGCAGCAGGATCACCAAACGAAGAACATAAAAGTCTTCCTGCCCAGGCTGTCGCTCGATGTATTGCCACGCATCGAAAGCCGTTGCATAGTACGTGATATCTCCTTTGGTTATCGGGTCTTTTTCTGTCGGTACTACGGCCAACCTATTCCCTTTTTCTCTTTCAATACGGAGCATCTCTTTTAATTCCTGTGCCTCCTCACGGGATAATTTCCCTTCCAACAACTTCCTTTCCATCGCATATCTTTTATTATTTATCGTCTCATTTCATTCCCGTCCATGACAATTACTTTTTTTAATGATTAAATACCTTTTCCAACTGCCCGATCACTTTGAACAGTTCCAGTGCGATCTGCGGCACGATAGCATTGCCGTATGCCTTTACGCTTTCCGTTCGCCACTTAGAAAAGGTAATACCGTCCAGTTCGCGGGGAATCCCATCATTTCCCCCGCAAACTGCGGGTTGAGCGGGCCATTCATCCCAGCCAGGAATTGCAGCGAACCGGGAAGACTGTCCACCTTTCCGTTGTACTCCCTGGCCTTCGGTCCCTTCCAGTCCCTGGCTACCGGGGTCGGCAGCATAGCGATCAGCCGACTGAGCGTTACCCCTGCCATATATCCCGGCCTTACGCGTGTCGACTTCATCCGGGCGGTCGCACCGTTGCTGTCCATCGCTGTCAGCGTAGGGATCAGGCCCCATCGCAGGGTATGCTCGATCAGCGCGTCCTTCAGCGACTGCTGCCGCTTTTTGCCCTGCTTGTTCGTCCGCTGGCTGATCATCCCTTCTTCTAGGTTGATCACAATACTGTCGATCTGCTGCGCCGTCGGCGTGGGCAACAAACCATACTCTGTCGCGCCGATGCGGTGCGTTGACGGCGCAAGCTGGAATACACAAAACGACTGGCGTGCCATCGGTGAGCTGCGGTAGTACATATCCTGCTGCCCCGATTTCTGATATAATGCTTCCAATGACGCGCTTTTGAAGCCGGACAATGGCGCTGGTCTGCGGCTGTGCTTTGTCCGCACAAAAAAGCTCAACCGCTTTGATTTCCACTTCAGATAAACCCTCCGGCTCCAGAATGGTGAACAGTCCAGCAACGTTTTCAAGAACGATCCAGCGAGGCCGGACCTGTTCAATAATGCGGCGAGCCTGCGGCCAGAGGTACCGGTCATCTTCCGTGCCCTTTCGCCGTCCGGCTGTACTGAAAGGCTGGCAGGGAAAGCCCCCGCTGATAATATCAACAGTTCCTCGATACTGCGTTGCATCGAAGCGGCAGACGTCTTCATAACTTACCGCCTCCGGCCAGTAGTATTGCAGCACTTTCCTGCAAAACGGGTCTTTCTCGCAATGGAACGCATTGTCCCATCCCATCCAGGAAGCGGCCAGGTCGAACCCTCCGATCCCGCTGAATAAACTTCCATGTCGCATCACTATTCATTTTCCTCGTTTGTTTATCCTTGCTTAAAATAACTTTATCCTTTATCGTCAGCGCATTGCTATCAATTCCCATCTTTTTTAACTCGTCATATCTATCATGTGAGAAATGTAATCGCTGGTTTCCGCGCCGCTGGCAATGCTTAGATCGCCAATTGCCCCGGCAACATCCATTGCCGTTACTGCTATCCATTTACCGATCCTTTGGAAGATATTAGGCTTGCGGTCTCCCATTGCGTTAACTCTATTAACGGCCAGCCCATTGGATTGAAATTGTGCGAGCAATACATTATGATCGTAACCTTCTCTTAGTTCAGGACGTTGCATCCACCGGTATCCAGAGTACCTTGCAACGGAAGCAGCTTTTAAGATCACTTCTTTATCAATAGCTGATAAGTTAGTTTGCAATACCTCTTCCTCGAAGTCTTTGACTTTATTTTTCAGGCAGGCATAAGTGCAGCTATCATCCCCTTCATCTACCAGGATTTGAATAAGCTGCACCAGCTTTGTCTTAACTGCATCGCTCCACTGTGATCGGTCAATAAACCCATAGATATCGGCGGAAGCATCTACCACTATCTGCGGGATCTCATTAAAATGGTCCTGCGCCAACTCCGGCCAGTTTTTCATCCGGTAGAACTTTCGGATATAATTGCAGGAACCTGTAAAACCGCCGCACCTGCCAGTCTTCCGTTCCTGTTCAATAGAATCCAGGATAACGTTATGCCAGTACCCAAAATCATCATAAGGGTTCATTTGATTGGTCGGTTCATTGTCAGGTACCGGAATGGGCGGTTTTGCATTTTCATTTTTCTGACAACCAACGGAAAAAACAACTACAATACATGCTATTATAATAGATTGAAATATCTTCATTTTAATTGGATTTGCGCCAATTGTCCCGGCGACTGCCGGAACCCGGCAGTGAATAAAAAATACTTTAAAGGCAGCATTATTGCTGCTTTGAACTGAAAGGATCAATGCAATCTCCGGGCCTTTAGGAAACGCGGACTTTTTATAGGCAACACGATCATACGCCCGCCGCTTGCATCGGCAACCTGCATGAGTAAACGCTGATGGCGGGGCACCGTGAACGCATTAAAGCCTACCGGCCATGCTGCCGAACTATTGCCCCTCACCATTTTATAGTCTGGCAGGTACAGCGGTGTGATCTCAGTTTCATTGAGGGCCGTGCGTTTGGAACGTTTTTTATCGCGCAGGAAAAACTGGATATAGGCCGGTTGAAAATCTACCTGCGAGCGATTATCCATTCTTAGCTTTAACCAGAGATTGTTATCGGAAAGAAAAACGCCCTGAAGTTGTAACCGAAGCGATTGATTGTTCTGCCTTAATCCCATAAACCGGGCCGTACCCATAACCCGGAAAGCCTCGTTTTCCAACTCATGCGCATTGGTCGCTTCACCGGCAAGCTGAACAGGCCTATCGCCTGCAAAACTGATATTCAGGTGCAGCGGCCGGTCTTCATAGCTTAATACAAAAGAATAGAACCGACCATCGGCAGTAACCACCGATACATTAGTAGGAGCAAAATTTTCATCCGCCGCTTTCAACTGTAAAATATTTTCCACGCCTTTGGCTTTCTGAGCTAATACTGAACTGCTACCCCGGTCCACGCTTTTAACGGCATAAGGAAAGATCAGGTTGGTGGTCTGGTTATAACCAACGGCTATCTCATAAGGCTTTATACTTGCCGTTGTTGGATCAGCGTCCTGGGCTTTAGTTATTTTGTGGGCAAATAAAAAACATACACTCATTAACCCTGCTGCACAAATTCTGTTCATCACAATTCTATTTAGATTTTAAAAATTATTTGTCTTTTTGATTATCGTCTTTTAGCAGTACCGGGTAGCCCGCTTCAACCGTGACCCTTACCAGCTTCGCTGTTCTGCCTACCAGGTTCTGCGCCATATTTAACCCGGCTGTGGCCATCTGGGCGCCAAAGGACGGGTCCAAAGTATTAAGCGTACCAAGCCCTTGCAATGATTGCGAGGCCGAGTTTTTAGCAACATCCCGTGTAATAGCGCCCTTAATGCCTATTCCCGCAAGACCGTCCTTTTTATCATATACTTCAAGGGCAACAGGAAGTATATTATTATCGTATCCAATAGAAGAAACGGTTACTTGTAAACGTTCCCCATTTAACGTGGCCTTGCCATATACGAAATGATTTTTGGGCACTTTGATGCCTGCTATATATACATCTTCCAGCAGCCGCATCTTCACGGTCGCTCCGCTTACCAGTGTTTGGGTTTCCGGGATCATTGCTGAAATAGCGCGCCGGGCCTGTGTTTGCACAGCGGCCTCATCCAAAGAATAAAACCGGTTACCGTTAACCAGTTCCCGCATGGGTCCCGGTAAACTATCTGTGCGGTCATATACATTCTTTTTGGATTCCAGGACGGAGACCACATCTTCTTGCGGGGCCTGCACGGTGAACGCCTGCTTTTTATTTTGCTCTGATTGCTGGCGTATTTTTTCCTGTACCCGCTCCGGGTTTTGTATGTCCAGCACTTTTTCGAGCATCCCGTTTAATTGAGTCAGCTCTGCATCAGGTTCCTTACTGCCTTGCATTTGCTGCATCATATTTTCCAGGCGGCTGATATCGCTGCTAACCGGGGATGCGGTTGCCGCTGGAACGAGAGCCCCGCTTTCAGGTTCCCGGTTAATCTCCTGCTGCAGCCTTGCCAGTTTCTGATAAACCTTTCGCTCATTTTTGTCTTGCTTGTTATAAGAACCTGTTGGTTCATGGCCGTACAACATCTCGCTGTAATCAGCTTCTGATACGCCCTTCATACTCGGTTCTTCATCTTCCTGGTCCAACTGGTTATAAAAAGGATCGCTGCGTAATTGCGATTTTAGTTTCGCAGAATCCTTATCGGCTTGCTCATAATATTTGAGCTTGTTCCAGTTGCTGTCTTTAGCGGGTGCAGCAGAGGGCAGGTTTAGATTAAGCCCCTGGAACGCTGTTCCGGATTTCGTCTCTGCTTTGGCATTTCCGACCAGGCCGGTTGTCCATAAGAGCAGGATCAAAAATGGCACGACCAGTACCGGCGCTACCAATAAAAACTTTCTTTGTCGCAGGAATTTCGCCGAATACTGCGGACTTCCGTTCTCCTCATTTTTCTTTTCCATCTTCATTTGTTTTTAATTGTTCATGATATGCCTGCTCGATAAAAGCCAGGCTGTCAAATAACCCTGGACGAACCCTTACAATACTGTCATAGATCATGCGCCCGGACCTGGTTAATTGTAAACTGTCCAGGTAACGACGGAACAGACGGATACTTTCCATTTCGCTGCTGGTCAGCTCTACCCGCATACGTGCGTCATTAACAGGAGTCATTGAATGTCGGGATACAGACATCGACTGTATTTTTATGGCGCTGCCGGGCGAGCTCAAAGAGTGCCAAATGGTAAAGGCAGAACTGCCGCCAAACATTAGGCAGAAAATAATAAGGCCCGTAACCGCCTGCCTGCGCGAGAGCGTAGCTGTTTTTTGGTTCAGATAGTCCGCAGCTTTGCGCTGCTTTCGTTCCACAACCTGTCCCAGTTTTTGAAACGCCCCATACATCACCGAAGTCCTGACCTTTCTTCTCCTGAATAATTTAAACATGGCTCATTATTTTACCTGCTTTCAGTTTTAATATCATTGTTGCTGACGATCTCCCAACGCTCAATCAGGAACCCATGACTATTGTTATCACTTTGTATCATCCCGGTACGCACATACCCCTGTGTAACGATACTGCGGGTAAGCACCGAAGTAGGCCGGGTAATATACTGCCGCCCGATGCACCGGAACTTATAAGGGGTTACACCCATATCCAGCTCGATACTGTCAATATCTATTGTTTGAGAAATATTGCCCGAAATAAGATTGCTGTAATAACCTGCTTCCTTCAGGTTCTGGTATTCCCTACGGGCGGAACCGTCCGCCAGGTACAGCGCTTTAGTGATCTGCGCCTGTATCGCCTTTTCATCGGGAGAAAGCGTAAAGAAAAGCGTGTGAAAAGTTCTGATATGGTCCCGGAGCTCAACAGGTATATTGCGTTCCATAGCGACAGCTTCTACCAGTTTGCCGTTTACCATCACATACACTTTCCCTTTATTTGCTGTAAGGGTAACATTAGTACGGTAAACAATATATCCGCATAACAACAGGTTCCCGGTTACAATAACCAATGTAAACAAACGCACATATCGGAACGCCGTATCAATATTTTTCATCTTCCTGAACATATCTTATTCTTTTTCCTTTTTATCGCCCCCTTTTAATTTATCATACATATACGCCCCGGCTTTCCCTACCTTGCTGCCGATATTAGCAGCCGTACCTGAACCCTTGTCGTTACCGGAATAACCCTGGTGGATATTGTAAGGCGCTTTCAGGATATTACCGGCTCCGGCGACAGCCCTGCCGGCAACAGCTTCGGTTACACCGGTCGCCATACCACCTGCGGCCATTGCAGCGCCTGCCGCCATACCGGCTGCGCCGGTAGCCCTGCCGGTAAGCGAATCGCCGCCGCCCACCCAAAGGATCTGGTTGGCAATACTCGGCACAGAAAAATATCCCAGGATACCAATGATCAAAAAGATCATATAGCCCAGGTCAGTCCGGCTAAAAAAAGTATCACCGGCGTCTGCAATCTGGTTGATGTCAATTTGCAGCATTTGCTCCTGGATCTTTCCAATGACTGCGCCGAAAATGTTGGCGATAGGCAGCCAAAGAAAAACATTGATATAACGGGCCAGCCAATGCCGGATAGTACTGCCGAACCCGTCAAATACGCTTAATCCAAAAGCAAGCGGCCCCAGGATCGCAAGAATGATCAGGTTGAAAGTCCGCATAGTGTTAATGGCAAGAGAGGCAGCGGCAAATAATAATTGAAGAATTTCAGCTATGGCCTCTTTAATACTGTTGCGGAAATTATAGCTTGCCTTTGCCATCGCAAACCGGATATTGTTACCGATCTTTTCCATCCAGCTTTCTCCTGATGGATCTTCGTCCGGGTAGGCGTGGCGATACCAGGCGTCGCGGTCGCCTTCGCCTGATGGTCCCACGTACATCTCATAGTATTTGGAATTTTTGACGGCTTCCTCTTTTTGTTTAAGCAATACCGCAATGGCAGCGTCTGATTTTTCGACCATGTTTTTGGTGCCATTAACAACCGGCTGCATCACGCCCTGGATGAGCGCAATACAGGCGGGGAAAAAAGCCACCGCGAACCCTATCACGAACGGTTTGAATAAAGGATAGAAGTCGATAGATTCCGCACGGGAGATATGACCCCATACCCTGGCGGCAATAAACCATAATGCGGCAAAGCCTGCAATGCCCCGTCCCACACCGATCAGCTCCGAGCAAAGCGGCAGCATTTCCGCGTGCAACTGGTCCAACACGCTATGCAGGCTTTGAATTTCACCTGCCCAATCACTGAGCTCACTCTGTGCATTTCCTGTCAATGGCAATAACATGCCCACTACTGCGGTGAGAGCCGCAGCTTTCCAAACTTTCCTCATTTCATTTCAAATTTTACCAGTCTCCACTATCCATACCATCCACACACAACCCGAAATGATCAGGGGTTGCCGTACATGCCCCGGAGGGTCTTTACGTCTTTCATTTCCCTGGCCCGCTGCAAGCTGAGTACTTCCGCCTGGTCGTTAAACCGGCGCAGGAACTCAAGCTTGTCCGACATATCCTTATAAATATCATCGATGGCTGAAAGCCGTTCTTCATCCGACATCCTTAACTTGTTTGCCGTAACAATGACCAACAGATCATCCAGGGCTTCCAGGCTTTCGTTTACCAGCTTGCCATACACCTTACCCATATAGTCGATCTCGTCGGGTTTAAACCAACCGGCTTGTTTAAAACGGTTAAAGGCAGCCTTGTATTCCTTTACCAGCCGCAATTGGTAATTGATAATGTCGCCTACCCGTTTGTATTTTTTCACTGCGGGGCTGACCTGCATCAATCCGTCTAAAAACACCTGGTGCAATTTGAAATTGCCTTCCGAAATGTTCTTTACCGTATTATAACCGCCCGTCAGGATTTCATATCCCTTTTTCATATCTGACAGGATCTGTTTGAACTGCGCCAGCTTTTCAATATTCAAAGCCAGTTGCTCCAGCTCCGCCGCCTGCGCCGATGCAGAGGGTACAAATGCTATCCAGCAAAAGAATATCGTTATTATTAAAATACATTTTTTCATCCGTATCTTTTTTATGTTTTTAATGGTCGGATGGAACATCGCATTAATTTTATTTATCCGAAAAAGAAATTTCTCATGCTCTGTTTCATTGCCCATACATTTTTTGAACGCCTTTGGCGTCTGTTAACTCCCTGTTTCGCTGCGCCTGCAATAATTGCAGATCGCCATAAAAACGATTGATAAACTGGTACCGGTCATTCATTGCTGCATAGACCCCATCAATCCTTTTTATACGCTCGTCATCGCTGAGTTGCAGTTCACCCGGCGTCAGGATCTGCGTAAGTTCTTCGGTCAGCTCCGCGCAACCGTCCAGCGCCTTATTAAATATCTGCGATGCATAATCCAGCTCTTCACCGGAAAACAGTTTGCTACCACGGGCACTCTTCATTGCTTTGCCGGACAGTTCGACCGATCGTATGTTCAGCAATATGATATCCGCTACCCGGCTGTAATTACGGACTTTAGGATTGATCATTTTCAGCCCGTCAAAGAAAGCCTGGTCTAATTTAAAATGCCCGTCCTTGATATCGCCAATTGTATTTAACCCGTCCTGGACGATCTTATAACCTTTCTGTAAGTAGCCCGTATAAACTTTAAGCGCCGCGATCTGCTGGACCAGGTACTCGGTCTGCGTTTGCTTCTGGCTGAACCATTGCTTGATACCCTGCGCCTGCGAACCCAATGCCGTCATCATACTAATACACAATATCACAATGACTTTCATAAAAAATTTATTCAATACCATACAATGCTTTTACCGTTTCCACATCTTTGAGATCCTTTGCTCTTTGCAGGCTGAGTTTAATGTTCTGCGCGTTAAAAGACCGCAGGTCGGAAAGCGTGGCGTCAATATTTTCAGCAGTCCTTGATATGATCTCCAAACGCCTGCCGTCCGTCATCTTTGTCTCCAGGTTGCTAACAACCAAAAAGAGCTGATCCAGGTTCTTTACACTTTCATCCACGATGCCGGTATAAACCCTGGTCATATAATTAATCTCTTCCGGCGTAAAATGAGGGTCCTGCTTAAACAGGCCAAAGGCTTGTTTATATTCATCTATCAGGCGTATCTGTTTAGAGATAATCTCTTTCACTTTCCGGTAGCCGCTGATAGCCGTCTTTACCTGCGCCAGCTCATCATAATATTTGGCATATTGCTCTTTATTTTTTTGCACCCAATCGGAAATCTCGTCCAGCTTCACTTTGGACAGCGTATTCTCCAATGTCTTTTGGGCGTTCTGTAACCAGATCGTTTTATTCTGCAATCGCTGCACTGCGAGGTCCATTGCTTTGATCACTTTTACGAGTACAGCTTTTACCACCACCCAAACAATGGCATGGCTTTTTTGTGTAGGCATCAATGTAAGACCTAAGCACAGCGTCATCATTAGTACTATTTTCTTCATAACTTATTTCACTTTATTATATGTTACGCCTCCTAATAACAGTTGATCTTTATCCGGATTAAAGGAAATGACCTTGCCGTTTTGCAATTCCTGGATGGCACCTGTTTTAACGTCATACTGCCCGGACCAGGTTTCTTTCTTATGTTCGTAAGGAAGCTCTTTACCATTATGGATGCGCCGGAAACCCGAACGCTTCACGATCTTATACATCGCGCCTTCCAGCGGCGTAATAATAAGTGTGTCCTTACCGGTCGCAAATTCATGATCAATAGTTCGGACATACGTGCCGGGAATAAAATCCAAAATTTCACGATTGGCAATGCGGTTGCAGCTCATCATATAACATACAAGAAAACTTAAATAAACCGGGCATTGCCTGATAACCTGATTTGTTTCCATAAACTTTTTTTTATTGAGTCACTTCCAAAGCCAGTGCTTCAATCCCTTTTTCAATACTGCCGTATTCAGCGGCATACTGCTGCACTTTTACTTTCTCTCTTTCCTCTGTTGTATAAGCGAGGTACTCTTCCAGCGATACTTCGGTTCGATAGACTTTTGAAAGAGTGCCACCGAGTGAAATAAAGACCTCTTTATATTTCTTTGTCGGATCATTGGCTTTATTGACAGAGAGTACCAAAGCCTTTTCTTTTTCGGTTAATCCCAACAGCGCCTGTATATCATCGAACTTATTTTGATACTTACTTTGGTCAAGCAGTATCTTGCAATCCGAATTATTAATGATCGCCTGCTTCACAACAGGAGAAGAAATGATATCTTCGATTTCTTGTGTCACGACAATGGCCTCTCCAAAATGCTTCCTTACCGTCTTAAACAGATACTTGATATAAGCCGCAAACCCATCCCGCATCAGTGCCTTCCACGCTTCCTCGATTAAGATCATCTTACGGATACCCTTTAGTTTGCGCATCTTGGAAATGAACACTTCCATGATGATCAGCGTGACCACGGGAAAAATGGCGTGATCTTTTATGTTATCCAGCTCAAAGACAATAAAGCGTTGCTGTAGCAGATCCAGGTTCTTTGTCGCGTTCAGCAGATAATCAAACTCACCACCAGAGTAAAAGGGCCTGAGTACAAAAAGGAAATTGTCAATATCAAAATATTTCTCCCGAACATTTTCCCTTTTCAGCGCTTCCATAAAATCTGTCTGCACGTATTCATAGAAAGTATCAAAACAGGGAAAGATCGGGTTTCCTCCCTTCCCTTCGGGAAGGGTTGGGGATGGGCTGGCCAGTTTTTCAAAATATCCCTGAAGCGCATTAGACAGCGCCACGTATTCGCTTCGCGAGAAAGATTCATCATCTTTTTTCCAAAGAGCTAACAGGAGCGTTTTAATGCTCTCCTTTTTTTCGATGTCCAGGCTATCGCCCTCACCGATGTAGAAAGGGTTGAACCGGATCGGGTCTTGTTCGCTATAAGCGAAATAATACCCATCTACCAGGTCGCATAGTCCCTTATAGCTATGCCCCACATCTACCAGCACAACATGAGCGCCTGCTTCGTAATAGCTTCTTACCATGTGGTTGGTGAAGAAGCTTTTGCCTGATCCAGAATATGCCGGGCCACTCAGTTAAGAATGGCCCGGCACGGGGAGGGCCCCAATATGAATTTATTTCTGTTCGTGCAAATACCTTTTCTTACCGGCTCATCGCTGATGTCCGAAAACACAGGCTTTCCGGTTAACCGATCGCCCAGGCGAATGCCTATTTCGCTATCACTGTCCCGGTAATTGGTTTCCAGGTTGAGAAAACAGCACGCTTGTTCGCAGAATGTATCGAATGTATCGTTCATGGGGAAGTCCGCTGCATTGCCCGGAATGCCCGCCCACCAGATCTGCGCGGCCCCGGCTGTTTCCAGCTTTACCGCCGCTTCCATCTGCGCCAGCGCAGAAGTAACCTTATTTTTAATGTCTTTCAGCTCATCGGGTTCGTCCGTCCACACCAGCACATTAAAATGCGCTTTTACCGGCAATCGCTGTTCGCTCACACATTCATTTAAAAAATCACCCACGGCATCCCTTGCAATCGCATTTTCGCGGGAGTAAGCGGCTAATGACTGTAAACGCAGTCGCTTGCTCTCCAGCTTTTTCATGGTTACTCCTGCGTCTCCAATAAATATGTATTGATTATATACATGGTTACAGGGAAGCAGTAATCCGAGCGTGGAAGCAAAACCAATAGAGAACTTTGTCCGGTCGGTGCTGTATTTATCATAATTGATCCGTGAACCGCATAATGCTGGTAAGTCGCTAACATCTGCCAAAGTATAGAGCTGGCAATGCTGGTCGCCGATCTTCAGCCCGTCTTTTAATTGCAGGTCTTTTACCAGCAGATGATCCGGCTGTTCTGACAGTGTACAGTAGCGCTCAATCAGTCCCACACGCCCGCGTTCACTAAGAATATCCTTGTCCCTGATCCGTTCGAGCTGCACACCGGTATCAGACAGTATTCTTGCAAACTGCCCGGCGCTGTCTTCAAAATCCTGCAAGGCACTCCGGCTAACGGTTTGCTCCGGGACAATCGTCGGGCGCAGCAAACTGGAAAACACAGAACTGGATATTTTTCTTCCAGCCGGTTTTTTGGTCAGCGTGATATAACAGTCATGCTCCAGATATGGCCTGCCCTCAAAAAAGTGATCGCTGCTTTGCGAAAGAAAAGAAGTATCATCCTTTTTCTTAATTGCTTGAAACTTCGACTGTACAAAGTAATCCTGTTTATGAAACACTGTTTCTTTTGGTAGCACCTTAATGGCTTTAATAAAACCCTGGTGCAATGCTTCATAATTATCATCCGACTGTGTAAACACTTCTGGAAGCGTTACCTTAAATACGATAGAGATATCTCCCTGTTTGCTTACAATTGCGTCATGCTCCACATCCATAATGGGCAGGAGGTCGCCTAACCATTTTTTCATACACACTTTTTTCTTTACTTCACAATGGTGGTTGCCCACTTTATCTTATAAAAATCTTCCGGCTGTTATTCTTGATCAGCTTCGGCACCTGGCGTTTGCCGATCTTTTTCATTAGCCCATATTCACCGTATTTACGGCTCATGCTATATACTCTTTTAAAAAGGACGCCGCCGCTGGTAAAGATTATTCCCAGGCAGACAAACATATTGACGCCGTAGATATAAAGGATGGCAAATGAGATCAGGAGTATCACCAGCCCACCGCCTAAGTACCAGATATACTGCGCCTTCAGGCCCTTAAACATTACCGGCTGATTAACGCCTCGGTTGATTTGATACACACTTGCCATAACTCATCTTTTACTTTCACATCCAACACACATAAACATTTTCATTTGCCCCGGTGGATTATGTTTATAATACGTAGCAGGACCTGACGCCCAGGGCCACGGATGCCCGTTAGCAATGGCTATCTGGTGTAATCGTTCAATCTCGTCTGCTGCTTCGGGGTAGGACGCTTTGATTTCCGCCCATTCTTCCTTCCGGGCAAAAGCACCACATAAACATTCTCCACTGATGCAGATTTTGTCTTTTACCGGGTTACGGGGTAGCCCGAACTGTTGCATATAAACATCGCAATCGCGTTTGCTCCAATGGAAAATAGGATTACACCAGATCCGGCTGCCATCTTTTTGTGTATGCTGTGTATAGCCCATGCGGATCTTACTTTCGGTCTTTCTGATCCCGGTGATCAATAACACGTTTTCCCTGGCATGAGGAGTAGACTTACAACCATACGTAACATATTGCCTGAGCGCTCTTTCTTTAAGCCGGGTGCACATGATTTGATGCATTTGTCGGGTTGGTCCGGGGAAGCCACACTTCCTGACGAAATCTTCATAGGTTTCTCCCAGCCGGGGATGCCCTTCTTGAAAACTCCATCTAAAGCTGTTCACTAGGGAGTAAACATATTCTCTTGTTTGCCGGATACCAATACCCGTATTACCATGATACACCGTAAACTCCTGACCGATGGCCTGCAAAAAAGCCGCGCTGTAATGAGTGCTGCACAATGAATCGTGCCCACCTGAAAACATCAACAGGATCTTAACCGGCTTATATTTCTCCATCGCATCTGCTATTATCTGGCTCATAATATGCGCATTGGGGTCTATAAGCCAAAGAAGCTACGCAGCACGGTGGCCACGATCACCAAAAAAATACAGCTTCCAAACCACGAAGCTGCAATCTGCCCGGTGTGCGGATCGCCTGCGCTCCATCTTTGATATACGCGAACCGCTCCGATGAGCCCGAGCACGGCCCCAACCGCGTACATCAGGTTGATGCCGGTATCGAAATACTGGCGCACCAGTGTGTTGGCTTCTTCAATACCAGCCGAGCCATCCTGCGCCAACGCCTGCACGCTACCAAGCAAAAGAACTCCACAGGCTACCGCACATAGCTTCACCTCCCTGCTGCCAAAAGCAGCCCCGCTCCACATTTTCATATACACATCTGCTTTTTATAATTAATAAGAACTTCATTCTGCACTTTTTCTCACACACTGTCTTATAAACTATAAGCAGGTGATACTTTTTTAAAAACCTGCCGCAACCTGCGTCTTTAAGAGACGATCAGAAACCAAAGAGGCAAAGCTGCCGGCAGGACTATTTTGGGCTTAAATATTCCGTTGAACCAATACGACTTAAACGGAACCCAGGCATTATCTATTCTTTAAAAACCTGCCGCTGCCCAATCCCAATGGCTGAGACGACCACCGTAAGGAGGGACAGGCATTGCGGACAGGATTTAGGCGGCCTCCGCTCCCGATCTTTCCCACTTTATCCGAATGCCGCACATAAGGGAAACGGAGGCCTTATCTTCCCGGCTACTGCCAGATCCTTTCCAGCTCGTCATCTTCCAGCTCAACCCCCAGCCGGTGCGATGCCTCCTGCGCTATATGGTTGGACATTGATACCTGGAAAGCGGTTCCTTTTATGTCAGGGTGTAACTTTACCTTGCGGCTCAAATCCGAGATCAACCGGTTTTTATCTATGGGCGCATTGGTTACATTTGTAAACACATCTTTGCAATCTCTCATTAACTCATGCACGCTGGTATACAGGGCTTCATAGTCGCTTTCTTCGCCGGAGCTTTCATTTTCCGCGTCCCGCAATTCCTGCTTCATAAAGCGGCTGCCCAGCGTTACCAGATCATGGCGATAGCATAAGGCCAGCACAGCCGCGTAATAACATACAAGAAATATAAAAAGACAGGTCAGTAGCTGCCCCCAGGTCATAATCGTTTGCATATTGTTTGTCATTTAGAACACAAATATGAGCCGTGAAACGGCCGAAGTATAGACCAATAAAAAGAAAAAATGTACCTGTTTCTATTATTTTACTTTCACTTATCTATAACTAAGCGAAATGGGCAAAAAAATATATCTTTGGCTAAGCGCCGGATTTATAAAGGCTCTTTAGGAAGAAAATCGTAGAGGGAACATTTAAGAACTTTAGCCAGTTGATTGAGTCGTTCAAGGGAATAATGCGCTTTGAACTTATCGCTTTCTACCTGTCCGATAAAACCAACAGATACGTCCATATCATTGGCAAGATCTAATTGAGATTTACCGAGGGCAATCCTACGTTCTTTCACTTTCCTGATCGCATACCTATCAATTTTGGATACCGGCTTCATTAATTTCACTTAGTGATAGCTAAATTCCGGTAATTGCAGGCAGCGGACAATTAGTTATAGTTAAGTGGGCCTTAAAGCGGCTGTTATGCAATACGAATACTTTAATGTGCAGCTGAACAACAATAAACAGCGAGATGCTTACTGGGAATACCTTTGCGGTCATTATTCAGATGAAGAGATGGAAAAAGCCCTGGCGACCCTGAAGCCGGATGCAGCAAAGGTCTTAGACCTTCATTGCCGAAACCGGCTTTCCTTTAAAGAAATCGCCAGGGTTATGAATAAATCAGTTTCCGTGGTGCGTAATCATTATACCATCAGCATCTTCAGGCTGTACGCCTATTTTAATCCCCGTGTTTTTGATAAAATCCCGGAGTATAGCCAAATCGCTTTCTAAACTCTTTGATAAAAGTAGAGGGGCTTTCATAATATAATTTGGCGGCGACAGCGGAAACGCTTTGGCCTTCCCGTAGCATTTCCTTAGCCATCCTGAACCTGATTTGCAGGTAGTATTCTTTCGGGCTTGTGTGAAAAAGCCGCTTAAACCCATAACTGAGCTTAAAAGCGTTGAGAGCTGGCCGGGCTTTGCTGACGAGCACATCATTTCCCGGATATATCGGTACATGCTGTTCGATCAGCGACCGGACATAATATAACGCCTCAATATCATCTTTGCTAAGCGGCAATGTTTCCATTTCCTGTTTACCGACCTCCTCCAGCGCCGCTATCAAAATATTGGTCACACAATTTTTCAGGAGGCGCTTTTTACCCGCTTTCGTAAAAGAATTATTCAGGATATTATTCACTTCAGCTATCATTAAAGGAGTGCAACGATGGGGATAGTCGCTGATGGCCGCAGGCTCTTCATGAACGACCTTATGGATAAAACGCTCTAAAGTGTTATAATCAATGCCCAGTTCCTGGAGAAAGGGAAGCTCAAAGTGAATGTCGAAAGTGTGATACTCCATAGCGTGTTCAAATATTGCTTTCGTAATAATATAGGGCACAAAGCTCATTTGAAAATAATGCACCGGGAGCAACGGGTCATCTACCTTATCCCAGGTGCCTTTAATGCTTCCTCTCAACGAAAGTCGCAATTCCAATACCGGCATGGCGTCCCTGGCTTTAAGTACTGTATAATCGTCCATCCAGTACCGCGAATACCAGGCTGCAAAACCATTCCCCTTAAATTTCAGCGTCAGGGCTTTAAACGTGTCGCCTTTTATTGCAAAAGGCTTAGTATAAGGAAGTACATAGCGTTTCAGGTTATGGGGTATTTCAGTCAGGATCTCTATCCGATTTCCATTCCCATCATGAATTTCCAAAGTCATAACAAAATAGATTTAGGTTGATTTTTAATTGATTTAAGTACAAACTTTTGATAAGGGTGCAGATAGCTTGCAGCCTTTACCAAAAAATTGTAACAATGCTCACAAATCAATCAGCCTGGTTCAAACCAACTCAACAGCAGTCCATTCTGTTTTCTATCCAATCCGAAATGGGCGTTCTTTCTGTTCGCAGCCTGTGCCCGGAAACGGACCTGGATATATTATACGGTTGGGTCAATGAAAGCTATGCGATCCGGTTCTGGCAAATGAACGGTTCGCGGAAACTATTAGAAGATACCTACAACATGCTGCTGCGTCATCCCTGGGCGCATCCGTTTGTCATTCTTTATAATGAACAGCTTATAGGCCAGGTAGACCTATACATGGTACATACAGATGAATTGCAGGATCATGTAAATGCGGGGGATAATGATTGCGGCCTGCACCTCATAATGCAGCCTCCCAGGCAGTCCGCCAAAGGCCTGTCTGAAGCCGCTTTGAAAACCTTTCTTTCCTTTTACTTTTCAATGCCCGAAGCGGGAAAGCTATATGCAGAACCGGACGCCGGTAATGAAAAGGCTATTTTGCTGGCAAGGAAAGTGGGCTTTGCTTTTCTGAAACCCATTAAGCTCTCCTATAAATCTGCCCATTTGTACCTCATCAAAAAAGACCAATATCCTTTCTTTTAAAACTTAATCCATTGCTATATGAATCGTATTCGCTCTCTTGACCTGGCGCGGGGCTTTACCGTTTTCTTTATACCCGCTATCCATACCGGCATGCTCTACAGCCGGTTAATCGTACATAAATCTGTATTAGGCATTTTCCTGATCGCCATTGCCGAAGGCCCTGGCGGACAAATGCTAATGCTGCTGATGGGCGTTTCTTTCGCGCTTAAGTCAGACCATACTTTTAAATCGATATTAGCAAGGGCATTCTGGTTGTTGATCCTCGGCTATTTATTAAATACCTTAAAATTTGTATGGCCTTATGAGTTCGGATGGCTGCCGGCAGGAGTGCTGGAAGCGCTCGGCATCCATAAAAGCGACTCAGTTACTCAAAGGCTTTTCAGCATGGGCGATATCCTGCACTTTGCAGCTATTGCACAGTGTATCTTATACGGCTTGTACCGTCTTAGAAATTACCAATGGTGGGCTTTTGTAGGCGCTGCAACCATTGCAGTCCTCAGCCCGCTGCTCTGGGACAGGCAGCCGGCTTTGCCTGTGCTGCACTACCTGGCGGGACTGGCAACGGGGCGCCCGCCAAAGGTATTCTTCCCGCTCTTTCCCTGGCTGGTTTATCCTTTAACCGGTCTTTGCATCGGGTATTATTTAAAACAGGATCAACCCGAAACAATGAAGCGTTGTGGAATTACAGGTATTATATTACTTACAGGCGGATTTGTATGGCAACTTTTTAATCCCGTTGTTGACCCGGACGGGTTTTACCGTACACCGGTTAATGTTACTTGTTGGCATCTGGGCGTTGTATTGGTATGCCTTAGTTGCTGGCATCTAATAGCCACAAGAATAAGAAGCAACCTGTTCTTTGACCTGCTGAGCTATTCCAGCAAAAATATTACGCTCATCTACCTTATCCAATGGGTAATGATTTGCTGGCTGCTGCCAGTGTTCGGTTTCCGTGAGTTGGATGCAGTACATTCCGCAATAGTAATGACGGTAACCACAGCCGATACCTATATCCTCACCTTTTTTATTAACCGCATTAAACAACGCTATGAACACAACAAAAGTTTTTGACCTTATAGGCATTGGTATAGGCCCCTTTAATTTAGGCCTTGCAGCACTCTGTGATGACATATCCCAATTAAAATGCATTTTTATTGACAGTAAGCCTTCTTTTGACTGGCACCCAGGTATGATGATCCCAGGTACTCGTATGCAGGTGCCCTTTTACGCGGATCTTGTGACCCCTGTAAATCCCCGCAGTCGTTATTCCTTTTTAAATTATCTATGTGAAAACAATAGAATGTACCGTTTTGGAATAAACGAGCAGCTTTTTATTACAAGAAAGGAATATAATGGCTATTGCCAATGGGTCTGTTCTCTTTTAAAAAATCTTCACTTCAATGAAATCTGCACGCTGATTGAGCCTTCCGGGGAGAATTATAAGATAACAACTAATAAAACTTTTTACTATGCCAAGCATATTGTAATTGGAATTGGCGATATTCCCTATATTCCGAAAATCACTAATCTTGAAGAACATGAAAATGTGATCCATTCCTCAGATTACCTGTTTTACAGGAAACGGCTATTATCTCAGCCTTCTGTTACTATAATCGGTTCGGGACAAAGTGCAGCAGAAATATTTTATGATCTGCTGCATCAACGCGATCGCTTTAAAAAGGGATTAAATTGGTTTACAAGGGCTGAGCGTTTCTACCCGATGGAATATTCAAAACTTACACTTGAAATGTCCACGCCGGAGTACATTGATTTTTTCTTTTCGCTGAATAAAGAAAAACGAGACGAGCTATTTCCTAAACACAGTGTTCTATATAAAGGAATTAATTCTAACCTAATTAATGAAATTTATAATCTTTTATATGAACAATGGATTGAAGAAAATTCTTCTCCGATTCACATTGAGGCAAATTGCGAATTGACTGATATAAAAAAGCATGGTCGGAATTGTACCTGTAATTTTTATCACCGACTATTGGGCCAATCTATTGAGCATAATACACACGCAATTGTTCTTGCTACAGGGTTCCATTCAACGTTCCCTGACTTTTTAACACCAATGAGAAGTCAGCTTCAACTCAATGCCAATGATACATATAATGCTAAACGTAATTATTCTATCGATGCGTACGACAGTATTTTTATTCAGAACGCAGAGCAGGATACACATGGCTTTAATGCTGCCGACCTAAGTCTCGGACCATATCGAAATACGATAATCCTAAATACCATATCTAAAAAAGCATACTTTAAAACAAAAAGAAAAATAATATTTCAAAAATTTGGGATTATTTAGCACCGAAAATTCTGTTTTAAAATCCAAAAATGAACGGTTTGAGCAGTGACTTAAATAAGAGTATAATCATATGTATTTCAAAGAGCGGTTGTAAATTTTTAAATTTCGCCACTATGAGGTGGTTTTATAATTGCAAATGTTTGTGAAAGTATGACAACGGAAATATCGGGGCTGTAAGGTATTTCTCAAAGACTATATCTATTGTATCATTATTAGAAATATTAGGTCTGTAACTTTAAGAAAATTTTTGTTTTTTGGGTCATCTTGATTGATTTTGAGAAAAGAGTATTAGAAATTGATACGGTTGATACAATTGTTACAGAAATGGCATTATAATTTAGTTTTTTATTATAACTATAATGCTTTTTATGCGATTGTTATCTACTACGTCTGTATGTTTATTTTCTATTTTTTGTGTTTTACCCGCCAATGCTTCTTTAGAAATTTCTAATCTTTCGGCAATATATCAACAGGGTCAGGTTTTTTTAACCTGGAACGAAATTGAACAAAAGGGTAATGTATATTATAATATATATGAATATGATGATCCAATAACTGCCAAGAATATTAAAATGGCAAAGCAAATAGGCCACCACGTTGAACCTTATTCTGCTTGCGATTGGTGGCTTGATCCCGCTTCTTTTGATAAAAATGCCAAACCTGACCGATCCCACGGATTTACTATTCGTCCACAAAGACTGTTAAATCCTGCTTCTGGCCTGTTTGTTCATACTGTATGTGCCGGCGATGAAAAAGGAGTATATTTTGCTGTTACAACCGTTACCAATGAAAAAGAAGATTTTAGTATTGTTCCTGGGAAAAATTCACTTAAAAAGCCGGTAATTGTTAAATCGGGCTTACCCATGCCTATTCAATTAGGAAATACGCCTCCTGCAGGAGCGGCTAAAGGTCAATCACTTACTATTAAATTACACGGACGGGGCGGGGACTTAAAATTAAGTCGTAAATCTAATTTTTTACTATTTGGAGATAGTACAATGGGCTGGAGAGAGGGGCTGGCCCGAAAATTTTTCGTATACAAAAAACAGGATGGAATTGTAATAGAACCGTATGACAGGCTATGGGTAGGCAGACCGTTAGATTATTCTCCAGACGAGAGAGATCATGTACGCGCTATCAATACCTGGTGGTATGGCTGCAACAATTTTATTTATGATACCAAAAAAGCCAAAAATGGCGTAGTAATTAATTATACTGAACGCTATATTCTCTACCTGGTAAAATGGGCACAGCAGTATTTTGGGACTAATCCCGCTCAAACCTATTTAGAGGGGAACTCTATGGGTGCCACTGGTGCTCTTTCAATCGGACTTCATCATCCTGAAGTTTTTACATCAATTTTTGCTACTGTACCGTTACCCGCATATACCAGGAAATCGGATATTGATGGAAAAACAACGATTGGCAGATTAGACGGGATTTGTGGCAGAATCTGTGATGAAACCATAATGACCAATGAAGGTATCTCCGTGTTAGATAGAATGAATTCTGAAAAGCTTATTGCAAACAGCATAAAAGAGTTGCCATTTATTGTAGTATTAAACGGGCGTACTGATAAATCAATGCCCTGGATTAATAATCCATCGTTTTACAGGCAAATGAACGCTTCTCGCGTTGGGTTCGTTGCTTACTGGAATAATGGCGGACATGACATGTACCATGAAGCTCCTCAAGATATGCTTAATTATTTTCAACTCCATCCTCGTATGGCTCTTAACAAGAGTTACCCCGCTTTTTCCAATTTTTCTGAAAATAATGATCCCGGAAACGGAAATAAAGATGATGGAGATTTGAAAGGTGGGATGAACCGAGGACTTTATTGGGAAAACGTACAAGACACGAAAGAAAAATGGAGTACGGAAATATATTTAAAAGATACAGCATCAGCCCAAAAAGTATCGGTCGATTTAACACCTCGAAGGCTGCAAAATTTCCATGTAGTAAAAGGGAGAAACTATGCTGTTAAAGTAGGAAACACTACCGGCTACGTTATGGCAGATGAGAAAGGTTTGATTACTATAAGAAATATTGTATTCGAAAGTAATAAAAGAATAACAGTGATAATTGCGCAAAAATAACCAAACAGCAGTTGCTTACTGACAATGTTCTATGATTAGATTGTGTATCTTAATAACCTGATCAGATTGTTATCATTTGATATGTAAAGATTTTTCGTTTTTGCTAACTTTTGTAATTATAAAGTATTTTTAAAAACCTAAAAATGTAAATCTTGCATAAAGCGCTCACTTTTATCACTGTCTTATTGCTTTCAAATTTGGTTTATAGCCAAGGCGCAGATGTTTTTTTCAAGAGAATAAATTCTAATGACGGTTTGTCTAAAAACAGTGTTAGTGCTATTATTCAAGATGCTAACGACTTCATATGGATAGCTACAACGAATGGGCTAAATAGGTTTGATGGGGAAACTTTTAAAGTATTTAAGAGAAATCCTTCAGATACTTCGTCCATACCAACCAATGAAATTCAGTCGCTTTACCAAAGTAAATCTTCAGATATCTGGATAGGTACCCAAAATAGCGGAGTCTTTAAATATATTCCTTCAAAAGATCAATTCGTACACTACGACTACTTTTCTTCGATTCCGGAAAGAGAGCGACATATTTATTGTATTGCTGAGGATAAACGGCAGGGTCTTTGGTTTGGGACCAATGCCGGACTAATTCGATATACTAATGGAAAGTTTTTTCCTGTCAAGACCGCTGTAAAAAGTAGAGTCAGGGATATCCAGTTAAAAAGTGACGCAGAATTATGGATAGTAAGTACGGAAGGGCTGGGAGTTCTTAATACAAATACCGGTGCATATAGCCGTTTTGATACGAAGTTTCCGGCACTTGTTAATACTGGAGTAAGATTCATCAGATTTTTTGCCGGAAAGTGGTTAATCGGAACAGATAGAGGTGCATTTGTTTATTCAGAAAACACGGTTAATGAGATTGGCGCTTTAAAAAACACGGTAGTAAATTGCCTGGCTGTTGATTTAAAACAGAATATATGGATCGGGACCCAGTCCGGTCTGTTCAGATTTGATAAAAATTTTAACTTATTTACGCTTTTTATAAATGAAGTCAATGATCCCAACTCACTTAGCAGCAATAGTATCACATCATTACTCATTAACAGGACTGGAATACTGTTTGTAGGAACCTCTTTTTCGGGTATTAATATATGTAACACAAATCATACTAATTTTTCAGGATTTAAATTTCAGAAACAGGATTATACAGGTTCCGGGGTTAATAATATTAAAGCAATTATGATTGATAACAAGGGTGGTTTTATTTTAGGTTCTGCTGTTGCAGGACTTTATCATACAAACTGCTTGTCAAAACCTTGTGAAAAAACATTTAAGGTGCTTAGAGGCGGCCTGTCAGTGCTAAGCGCCTATCATGCAAAAAATGATTCCTATTGGATTGGTTCTGTTAACAGCAAAAAAGGAATTTTAAATATAGACAGGGCTGGTAAGGAATTATATGATATGGGTGATTTTCTCAGTAAGCGTTTTGGCCTGTCGAATGTTGCCGGGTCGTGTTTTCTGGAGACGGGTAAAGATGATATTTGGATAGGAACTAATAGCGATGGATTGTTCAGGGTTTTCTTTGACAAAGAAACAAAAGTGCCTGCCCGTGTAATAAGATACTCAACTGATGGCGCTGAAAACAGCACAATCAGTTCTAATGAAATCCTCTGTATACAGATTGGAGAAGATAATAAATTATGGATAGGAACCAAAAACGGACTGAACCTTTTGGATTTAAGTACGGGTAAAATCAAAAAGATATTTTACAACCAAAAGGATAATTATTCAATAGGGTCAAACAAAATCAATAATATTTTGAGAGACGTGGATGGAAGAGTATGGGTAGGAACAGCAGGCGGAGGAGTAAATTTATTTCTTGGAGACTCATCCGGGGTTTTTAGATTCAGAAGATTTACTGAAACACAGGGGTTAAGTGATAATATTGTTCTTGGAATTGTACAGGATAACCACAGGGATCTTTGGGTAAGCACAAGTTATGGACTTAACCGAATAGGCAGTAAAGATTTCAAAATCACGAACTACTATAGAGAAGATGGCTTATCTAACAATGAATTCAGGCATAATGCATTTCTAAAAGACAGTAATGGCATTTTATACTTTGGAACGATATCCGGAATCAGTTACTTTGATCCAACTAAGGTTGTTGACGATGAATATCCTGCTGCCGTAAAGATAACAGACTTTTTACTTTTTAATAAACCCGTAGATATTGGAAAACAAGTAAATGGCAGGGTATTGCTTGATTCCAGTTTGTCCAATAAGTCTGAGATTATATTAAAGTATGATGAAAATACATTTGGTTTCAGATTTGCAGCGTTACATTTTGCGTCACCAAGATACAATAGGTTTAAATACAGGTTAAAAGGATTTAGTAATGATTGGATAGAGACAGGAGCCACAGAGAGAAGTGTGACTTTTGCAAAACTTTTGTCAGGGCGGTATGAATTCGAGATCATGGCCTCCAACCATTACGATAAGTGGAGTGAACCTGTAAGTGTTCGTATCGTCATAAAACCCGCTCCATGGAATACATGGTGGGCTTACCTAATTTACCTTGTTTTTTTGGCAGCCTTGGCCTGGGGAATATATAAAATTGTTATGGGAAGAAGCGCCTATAGAAAACAACTTGCTTACGAAAAAAATCAGCAGGAAATTATTAATGAAGTTAACCGATCTAAACTGAGGTTTTTTACCAATATTTCTCACGATTTTCGTACGCCTTTAACGCTTATCCTATCGCCCCTTAGTAAAATTATTAAAGAAGAGAAACCCAATACCGCATATAACAAGATTCATAAAGTTATGTATAGAAATGCTGATCGATTGTATCGGCTGATTGGTGAATTGATGAATTTTAAAGAGTTAGAGTCTGGAAATGTTTCCTTTAATCCTGAATATTCCGATATAGTTTCCTGGGTAAAAAATGTGTGTACCTCATATGATGAATTTTTTAAAGACAGACAAATTCATTTTGTATTCCATTCTACTCACTCCGAAATATTCATGCAATTTGATAAGCAAAAAGTCGAAAATATAATTTTCAATCTTTTATCCAATGCTGTAAATTTTACCGATAATGGGGGCCGGATAGAAGTTAATATTACAGGAATGGATGATTACATTGTAATTGATGTAATAGATAACGGCAAAGTCATTCCAGAAACAGAACAGAAAAATATTTTTACACGATATTATACAGCTGATACGGGTAATTACTCCTTTCAAAAGGGCGTGGGCATCGGTTTAGCCTTAACCAGAGAACTTGTACTATTACATGAAGGTGATATTGCTGTAGCCAGCACTGATGAAATTGGCACCTGCTTTACTATTAAGCTACCTAAAAAACATTCAGGCGCTTATAAGTATAACCCGAAGAACGAAATAATTGAATCGTCTGCCGAAACTTCCTCAAAAATCCCTGAAACAAAAGAGTATGCTCCTGCCGAAAAACCTATTGTTGTAATTGTTGAAGACAATTACGATTTGCGGGAGTTTTTAATGGATAGTTTAAAAGATAAATACAAAGTCTATGGGGCAAAAGATGGAAAAAGTGGCTTGGAATTAATAGAAGAGCTGCTTCCTGATCTTGTTATTTCCGATATTATGATGCCGAAAGTTAGTGGTTTGAATCTTTGTCATCGGTTGAAATCCAATTCGCTCACTGCTCATATACCTGTTATACTCCTTACTGCTAAAGCGACCGTTTCTGATAATATTACCGGCACTAAAACAGGTGCAGATGAGTACATCTATAAACCATTTGAACTAGAGCTTTTATTAGCAAAAAGTCATAACCTGATTATGACCAGGAGGCGGTTAAGAGATGTGTGGAGTGCTAAAATGAGCCAACCTGATCCTCAGCAGGAGGAAGATAAGGATACAGTTCATGATGAATTTATTGAAAAGGCAATTTCACTAATTGAAGAAAACTTATCAGATCCTGAAATAGGAATTGATTTTTTAGCCAAAAACCTAAATGTAAGCAGGGCGCAACTGTATCGAAAATTTAAGGCTTTGAGCAATCAAACGGTTAAGGAGTTTATACGCATCGTTCGCATTAGAAATGCCGCCAGGCTCATTCTTGAGCGTAAACTGAACATATCAGAAATCTGTTATGAGGTAGGATTTACCTCACCATCTTATTTTGCTAAATGCTTTAAAGAAATTTACGGAGTCACACCTACCGAGTATACGGAAAAGAATAAATAATTGATTTTAAATTAATTAGAATTTGCTTCCACCTAAATTGAGACATTAGTTATACTATTTGAGAAAAGAGATAAAGTCTTTGATGATGAAGTGACAGACATTTGCCTTTAATAACGATAAGGCATATGAAGTGTAACTCTAAGATTTTCTCATTGCTTCCGACAATCATTTTATTTTTTATCATTCCCCTCCGCAGTTTTTCGCAAATTTCAGATGAACAAGTTATTAAAAAGATGGCTGATGGTATTATTGAGGAAACTACATTTAAGTTTAAGCATAAAGAATCTGGCAAAATTGTTAATGATTTAACCAAAGCCCTTAGCGGAGTTTACCTCACTAATCCTTACAACGAGTGGCGGTACTGGAATGGCGTATTGGGGATTGCCATGCAGCAATTGTCTTTGCTCACCAAAGAGCAGTGCTATGCTAATTATGCATATAAAAATGTTTCTTTTGCCTTTGACCATGCTGCCATAATGAAGGAAATGACCCTTAAAGGGCAACTAAAGGGTATGGAGCAATTTTTTAAGCATGAGTTGTTGGATGATTGTGGCGCAATGGGTGCAGATCTCTTAGATATATACAGGAATCATCCCAGAAGTGATTTTCGAGCTTATATCGATAAAACTGCCGACTACATCTACAAAGATGAATATCGTCTTTCTGATGGCACGTTGGCAAGAACATGGCCACAGAATAAAACTGTGTGGCTCGATGATTTATACATGAGTGTACCATTTATGGCAAGGTATGCTGTACTGGCTAACGATAACAAGTATTTTGATTTTTGCATACAACAGGTTGCCCTGTTTACAAAGCACCTGTATTCACCTAAAGATGAGCTTTTTTTTCATTGCTATTATGACAATGTTTGTGAAAACGGCCCGGCATTTTGGGGACGCGCCAATGGGTGGTGCCTTTTAGCCCAATCTGAATTACTTTCTTTACTTCCAGACAATTATCCGGGCAAAGATTCTCTTATTAAAAATTATACCAGGCAAATTATCGGGTTGTCTAAATACCAAGGCAAGTCGGGATTATGGCACCAGATATTGAACAAAAGCGACTCTTTCTTAGAAACTTCAGCTACGGCCATGTTCACTTATGCCGTTGCTCTGGGAATCAATAAAGGGTGGCTCAATAAGATGTACGCCGACCTGGCCTTGTCCGGGTGGGAAGGGATTAAAACTATGATTACTCCGGATGGGAAGGTGAAAAATATATCAAAAGGTACAGGAACCAATACAAGTCTGAAATATTATTATGACAGACCTACACCATTCAATGATATTCATGGTCTTGGGCCTGTAATACTTGCTGGTATCGAGATAGTAAAATTGAAAAGATTGTTAGAATAAATAAAAGAACCACAATAAATACAATTGCTATATGATATTAGAAAAAACAGATATTAAAGTATTGTTTTCAGCGATTCATTGTATGCTATTTTTATTGGTAAGTGTACACGTTGCTGCAAATGTAAGATTGCCTGAAATACTTGGTAGCAGTATGGTTTTGCAAAGAGATAAGCCGGTAAATATATGGGGTTGGGCTGAACCTAATGAGAAAGTCGTAGTTACTTTTAAAGGACAACGTTATGAGTCAATCACTACGAAAGATAGAAAGTGGCGTATTGAACTTCCACCCACAAAAGCTGGGGGGCCATATGAAATAACTGTTTCAGGATATAATAGTATTGTTTTAAAGGATATTCTTTTCGGAGATGTATATGTATGTTCTGGCCAATCGAATATGGAATTCAGAATGAATCGCGTAGAAGACAGGTACGCTGAGGAAATTTCTAACAGTACTAATAATAGGATACGCCAGTTTGCAGTAAACTCAACATGGAGTTTTGTCATTTTGGATGACATGCAATCAAAACAAAAGTGGAGGCCTGCAAATCCTCATAACCTTATGAACTTTTCGGCTGTTGCTTATTTCTTTGGCAGGGCCTTATATGAAAAGTATCAAATACCTATAGGGATTATTTTAAGTAGCGTTGGCGGCACTCCAATAGAATCCTGGATTAGTAAAGAGGCGCTGAAGGAATTCCCGGACTTATTAGCTATAAATGATTCGCTGGAAAATCCGATAACGGTCAATGCAATAAAATTAAAAGATAGCCTGATAACTGCTGACTGGTTTCGAAATATTAAAATAAACGATCGCGGTACTACTTCTTCACTAAAATGGCAGGATGATCAAACAAATTATAAAGCATGGGATTCAATTAAAGTACCTGGATATTGGGAAGACGCTGGAGTAAAGGATTTGGATGGAGTAGTCTGGTATTATCGACAATTTTATGTTCCTGAAAATATAGCGTCAAAAAATGGGCTTTTATTATTGGGCCTCATTGATGATCAGGATTCAACTTATTTAAACGGGCAGAGAGTTGGTTTTACTACCAGTAAATATATGGCAAGGCGATATAAAATAGAGCCCGGTATGTTGAAGCCTGGTTTAAACACGATAGTGATACGCATTGTCGACATGGAAGGGAAAGGAGGTTTTTTGAATGGAAAAGATTACAAATTCATTATTGACGGTCAATCTATTGATCTTAGTGGAACCTGGTATTATAAAGTAGGCTACAAATCGTTGCCGTTTCCCCGGGAAAGTATCACCTCTTTTAGCCGGAAGCCTACCGTGTTGTATAATGCGATGATAGCTCCTTTATTACCGATGAGCATTAAAGGGGTTATTTGGTATCAGGGCGAAGCTAATGTAGCACAGGCGCATCAATATCAAAAACTGTTTAAAGTAATGATAAAAGATTGGCGGAAAAAGTGGCAACAAGGAGATCTTCCTTTCTTATTTGTTCAGCTACCCAATATAGGCCGCGCACCTTCGGAACCCGAAGAAAACAATTGGGCAGAGCTTAGAGAGGCCCAGGCAATGGCGTTAGAGCTGTCCAATACAGCAATGGCTATAACATATGATATTGGAGAGTGGAATGATATTCATCCTTCGAACAAAAAGGATGTTGGTGAGAGATTATTTTTATTAGCTGAGAATTTGATTTATAGCAATCTTCACGCTGATGCTGCTGGTCTCAGATATAAATCAATGAAAATTGTTGGCAAAGAGATCGAAATCACTTTTAATGAAAAATTACTGCCCTCTGAAAAGGTATTAAACCAGTTTTCTATCGCTGGTGATGATAAAATTTTTAAATGGGCCAAAACAAAAATAGCAAATGGTAAATTGATCGTTTGGAATGAAACGATTGCTCATCCTGTTGCCGTAAGGTATGCATGGGCACAAAATCCTTCAGGAGCGAATCTGACAAACAAGGATGGTATGCTAGCCTCGCCTTTTCGAACGGATGACTGGCGGGGAATAACGGGTGGAAATTAATAACCAATTACTGTATTTATTACCATATAAAATAATCCAAAACAAATACAATTATGAACCAGGAATTACGAATGCTTGTTTATTCATTTTTTAAAAAATGGCGGCTAATATCTTTTATGAGATTTTTTTCGCTGACCCTTCTCTTCCTGTTACAATGTTACTTAAAAGCATTGTCGCAGGATATTACGGTTTCGGGTACCGTTTTAGATCCGGATCATCAACCTGTCGCATTGGTCACCGTCTCTGAAAAGGGAACGCAGCAAAAAGGGGTATCAGATGTTAATGGAAATTTTAAAATTTCCGTCGGTTCGGTTAATGCCGTTTTGATTTTTTCGGGAGTCCAGTTTATAGAGCAGGAAGTCAAATTAGAAGGAAGAACTAAACTGAATGTCATCTTAGACAGGAAAATAAACAAACTAGATGAAGTGGTGGTAATAGGATATGGAGAAGTACGACGAAAGGATCTTACCGGATCTGTAGGAACGGTTAATATGAAAGATATGATGAAAGCCCCGGTTATTTCATTTGAAGATGCATTAGGGGGGCGTGTTGCCGGGGTTCAGGTGACGTCACCGGATGGGCAGCCGGGAAGTGCGCCCAATATCGTTATACGTGGACAAAGCTCTATCACGCAAGAAAATGCTCCTTTATATGTAATCGATGGTTTCCCAATTGAAAATCCGGATAATAATGCAATAAATCCTGAAGAAATAGAGTCCATACAAGTTTTAAAGGACGCCTCTTCAGCTGCTATTTATGGATCGAGAGGTGCAAACGGCGTTATAATAATTACTACGAAGAAAGGTAAGTCGGGCGCACCGGTAGTGAATTACGATTTCTATACCGGCGCCCAAAAGGTCATTCAAAGAGTAGCTACCATGAATTCCTATGAGTTTGTAAAATATCAGCTGGAGATTGATTCTGCATACGCTTCGGGCATTTATTTAACTAATGGAAAAACGCTGGAAGATTACCGTAATGAACCCACAATAAATTGGGAAGATTTGATGTATCAAACAGCTCCGATGCAGAATCATGCCGTTTCTGTGCGGGGAGGGGCGAATAATACCAAATATTCTCTTTCGGGGTCCCTCTCTTCATCAGACGGTATAATTATATATTCAGGAGTGAAAAGATACCAGGGGCGTGCGGCGATTGATCAAATTATCAGCAAGTCCTTTAAAACCGGCGTTAATATTAATTATAGTTCTACTAAAAGTTATGGAACTCCCACCGCAGTGGCCAGTTCAAATTCTTTAATGTATAACATCTGGTCTCGCAGGCCTACGAATGGGACTGATAATTTAACTGATCTTATTGAAGGCGGTGTTGATCTGCCTACAGATTTTCGCTGGAACCCTGTATTAAGCGCTCAAAATGAACTTAGGGATAGAATTAATACTGTCTTTTCAGCAAATACCTATCTTCAGTACAATATTTTGCGTGGTTTGATTTTTAAAGCCACCGGGGTTTATCAAAAGAGCGTTCTTGAATATGATATTTTTAATAATTCTCAAACAAGATCCGGAAGCCCGCTAACAGCAGCGGGCGCTAATGGAGTAAACGGCTCTATCACTTATACCAATCTGGACTATTTTACAAATGAAAATACACTTACATACAGTAAATCATTCAATCAGGCGCACAATCTAAATGCCCTTGCCGGGTACACTCTTCAATCTACGATGCTTCATAGATTTGGAGGAGGAGCTATCCAGGTTCCTAATGAAAGTTTGGGTTTAAGTGGCCTGGATGAAGGTATTCCTTTTTCGATAACCGCAGCAAACTCAAAAAGCCGTTTGCAATCTTTTCTTAGCCGGTTAGATTATAATTATAAAGAACGTTACTATTTAACTGCTTCTTTTCGGGCAGATGGTTCCTCAAAATTTAGAGCCGGAGGCAACAGGTGGGGCTATTTCCCTTCAGCCGCTTTTTCATGGAATATTTCTAAGGAAGCATTCCTGAAGAATAGTGCAACTATTTCCGATGCGAAATTGAGGGTGAGTTATGGTACAATCGGCAATAACAGGGTTTCTGATTTCGCCTATCTGAGCGCCCTCTCTCTTCCTATTGTTAACAGTTACGGCTTTAATAATGAAAACCCTCCTTCTAAGGGAATTATTCCTTCTGAGATAGGTAATCCTGATTTGAAATGGGAGACATCTAAAGAGCTAAATCTGGGGTTAGATCTTAGCTTTTTTAAAGGAAGGCTGGCTATGACTGCTGAGGTGTATAGGAAAAGAACGGATGATCTTTTATTACAGGCACAATTACCCCCTTCTTTCGGGTATAGGAGTGCCTATAGAAATATCGGTTCGGTGGAGAATAAAGGATTGGAGTTGACATTCAATACACAGAATATCGTATCTAAATCATTCAAATGGGAAACTAATTTCAATATTTCGTTTAACCGGAATAAAGTCCTGGCTTTAACTGATAATCAGGATTCTTATTTAACCACTGTAAGTTTTGATACCCGATACAACGGTGCGCCTACTTATATTACACAAATTGGACAACCGATAGGTATGTTTTATGGGTACATTTGGGAAGGGAATTACCAATATGCAGATTTTAATGAAACTTCTCCCGGCGTTTATACGCTTAAACCAGACGTTCCTAATATTGCGGCATCGGCTGTTAAGCCAGGACACATAAAGTATAAAGATCTTAATGGCGATTTAATAGTAAATGATGCTGACAGAACAGTGATCGGCAATCCTAATCCAAAATTTATCGGGGGCTTTAGCAACAATTTTAACTACAAAAATTTTGACCTCAATGTTTTCTTACAATTTTCTTACGGGAATGATATAATGAATACAAACCGCCTGATGCTGGAAGGTCTTATAGGCACTGTTGGTTTAAACATGTATGACACCTATTCGAATCGGTGGACTCCTGAAAACCAGAATAATATGTATTATGCTACAGCTTTGGGCGGGCCAAGGGTTTATTCTACCAGGACGCTTGAAGATGGCTCCTATCTGAGATTGAAAACAATTTCTTTTGGTTATAACCTTCCTTATGAACTTATTAGCAAAATAAGATTTAAAAAGCTAAGGATATATGCGTCTGCTCAGAATCTGCTGACCTGGACTAAATACTCCGGTTCTGACCCTGAAGTATCAACTTTTAGTTCGGCTATCGTTCAGGGGTTTGATTTTTCAGCATATCCACGTCCCAAAACGATTGTATTGGGTTTAAACTTAACTTTTTAATCAATTTTATTATGAAAAAAATATTAATTATATCAACCATACTTGTTGGCTTTTTAACCCAATCCTGTTCCAAATTTCTAAATACAGAACCCGAAGATTTCATAGCTCCGGAAACATATTATAAAACAGAATCTGATTTGAATACTGCTTTGACAGGCGTCTATGATATATTGGGAGCGAGCGGTCTTTACAGGCGCAATCTTTCTTTTGAATTGTCAATCACTACAGATGAGGGATTCAATAGAGCCAGCACCGGCGTATTGCCCTGCTTTTATAATCACGATGCTGCAGACCCTATTGTTCTGGCATGTTGGACAAGCTGCTATCAGGGGATTGAAAGGGCTAATTTATTGCTCGCTAATATTGATAAAGCAGATGCTTCACAAGCTTCAAAAGAAGTCATAAGAGGACAGGCGTTATTTTTGAGAGCCTACTATTATTTTATTTTAGTTACGAACTGGGGCGATGTTCCGCTAAAGTTAGCGCCCGCCGGATCCTTATCTGAAATTTCCACAAAAAAATTTCCGGCAGCAGAAATTTACGACCAGATCATCGCCGATATGACTACAGCTGAGGGTTTGGTAAAAGATATAACAGAGTACAATTTTGGTGGTCGGGTATCTAAATCGGCAGTAAGGGGTATTCTTGCAAAAGTATGCCTGCATGCGGCCGGAAGGTTAAACGATCCTTCAAAATATGAACTTTCGTTGCAATGGTCAGATAAGTTAATCAAATCGAATCTGCATTCTTTAAATCCAGACTATAAGCAAATTTTTATTAATTACTTACAGGATAAGTATGATATAAAAGAAAGTATTTGGGAAGCTGAGTTTTCGGGAAACAATATTGGCACTTCTGTAAATGAAGCTGAAAATTATGTATCGGCTTTTGGTGTGAATAATGCAGATCTTAATCCCGTTGGATATATGCAGGGTTTGGTTTTATCTACGGCAAAATTTTATAATGCCTTTTCGAACGATGATTTAAGGCGAGATTGGATTATTTCTACTTACACCTACGTAGGAAACAGAGGTACCAGTACCAGTAATTATCCTTCAAATAACAAGTGGAGGTATATAGCCAAATATAGGAGAGATTATCAAACGCTAACACCAAAGGCGCAATATTTGGGCTCTACTAATTTTCCTCTGTTGCGTTATGCCGATGTGCTGTTGATGTACGCTGAAGCAAGCAACGAAGTGAATGGGGCTCCCAATCAGGAGGCGCTCGAAGCTCTAAATAGGGTAAGACGCAGAGCGGTAGGAGTCGATGTAAATACCCCCAATGTATCGGTAGATGTGCCTGCTGGTACCAGCAAAGCAGATTTTCTGACGCTTGTACAGAATGAAAGGTTTAAAGAATTAGCGTTCGAGGGTATAAGGAAGATGGATTTGATGCGCTGGGGTATTTTTCTCCAGGTTATGGCTGATGAGGTTACAGATGTAAATCAAAATGGCGTAACATCAGGCCCGGCATGGCCTGGAAAAGTAATTGTGGCTTCGCGTTTTTCTGCAGCTTCCGAAAGACATTTATTGCTTCCCATACCCCAATCAGAACTTTCTTTGAATAAAGATTTTGGCGGGCAAAATCCCAATTGGTAGCATGAACAGGGTTTTATTTATGTTGATCCTGAATTTGGTTAGTGCTGCGTCTTTAGCTCAGAAAGAGCTTGACGGTTGCAGTGTTATACTTGTTAACGATACACTTCGCGTGGAAAATGAAAAAGTTTGTTACAAATATTTGTGGAACAATGGCTACTTAATAAGTGTTTCAATAACTGATAAAAGTGCTGATTACACCTGGAAGCTAAAGAACACGCAACCGGATCAGTTCTTTATTGGAGAGCAAAAACCTGACGCCGGTAAACTTGTACTAACCAAACAACTGGCAACGCCTGTTTCTCCATCCTTTTTAAGAGCAGAGGTTACTGTTTCTTTGGGCGGGTTTTCATTAAAGCGCGTATTAAGAATTTATCCAAATTGCCCGGTGATTGCTTCTGATCTGTATTTGAAAGGGAAAGTGTCGCGCAGTTGGGAAACCAATATTACGAACCAGGGAGAGTTGCGTAATATTGAAACTAAGGCTGCTATTGCTGATGGAGAAATTGCTACTTCTATGCTCAACCGGCTTAATTTGCCAGGCAACAACTGGAACGTAAAAGCTGTCGAGTTTTTTGATGTCACAGATAGAAATAACAATTTAGTAAATGCCCGCTCTCAATTAGCATATAGAGGAGAAAGTCGATTGTCAGGCAATCTGCTGTTTATATCCAATCAGGATAGTCCGAATAGTTTATTTATATTAAAAGAGGCGCCCACTTCAGTAGCGCAAATAAATTATCCTGGCTTCGACTTTTCGATTCGTGTAGGAGAAATAAAAACGGTTGGCGTTGGAATTGATTCAAAAGAAATCAAACCGGATGTATGGACTAAATGTTATGGATATGCAGTTGGCGTATCTATGAAAGATGAGTATAGCCAACTGTCTGCGTTGCGAATATATCAGAAGAAACTTCGCACACATTTACCCCGGCGGGATGATATGATTTTGCTGAACACCTGGGGGGATAGAAATCAGGATAAAAGTGTAAATGAGGCTTTTGCATTGCAAGAGATCGAAGCAGGAAAAAAACTGGGCATTACCCACTTCCAGATCGATGATGGCTGGCAGTCGGGCAAATCAGGAAATTCTGCTTTTGCCGGCGGGAGCTTTAAAAATATTTGGAGCAATCCTGACTACTGGGAGCCGGATAAAGATAAGTTCCCAAACGGGTTACATAAAGTTGTTGAAGCAGGTAGAAAAGCCGGTATTGAAGTGTGTTTGTGGTTTAACCCAAGTAAAGAAGATAACTATGCCGATTGGCGAAAAGATGCAGCCGCCCTTATAAAATTAAATAAGAGCTATGGTATCAGGACATTTAAAATAGACGGCGTACAGGTAAGTAATAAGAACTGTGAGACCAATCTCAGGAAAATGTTGGATACCGTAATGGCTGTAACAAAAAAACAGGCAGCCTTTAATTTGGATGTTACTGCAGGTAAAAGATACGGCTATCATTACTTCAATGAATATGGTAACATATTTTTAGAGAATCGTTATACGGATTACGGAAATTATTATCCTTATTGGACATTGCGTAATCTGTGGATGTTGTCCCGGTATGTTCCGCCTCAAAATCTGCAGATAGAGTTCTTGAATAATTACAGAAATAAAGACAAGTATCCTGACGATGATGACCTTGCCCCCGGAAAAATGTCTTTTGAATACCTGTTTGCCATAACTATGATGGCGCAACCCCTGGCCTGGTTTGAAGCATCCGGTTTGCCGGAAGATGCATTTGGGATTGCCCCTACTGTTAAAAAATACAGGGAATTACAATCAGATATTCATGCAGGTAACATATTTCCTATTGGAGCTGAACCGGACGGAGTAAGTTGGACAGGCTTCCAGTCGGACAATGACAAAAAGGGATATATTATAGTTTATCGGGAGAATAACAAACAGGGTAAATGTATAATGAATACATGGTTGAAGAAAGGTGCCCGAGTTAAATTTATTTCAGTTTTGGGAAGCGGGAAGTCTTTTGCCGCAACTGCAGGTGAAGGGGGAAGCATTTCTTTTGCACTTCCCCAATCCAATTCTTACGCGTTATATAAATATGAAGTTCAGTAAAGCCATACTATTTAGTTGTTTCCTGTCTTGTCTGCAACCTTTGTTTGCTGCTCCCAATACTATAATAAAAGATAGCATTATTATTAATGCCAATTTGCCGGGAGCTTTTCCTTTAGCAGATGGTAGTAAGGTGGCCCCTGTATATGTTGATGAGAAGGAAGAGAAAGTCGTTCATATTGTAGCCGGGCTATTTGCTAAGGATATCGAGTCCGTAACCGGTTATAAACCATTATTAAGAAGTCAAAAAGATCCACCAACGGATTTGATGATCATTGCAGGTACCGTTGATCAGTCAGATTTTATTAAAAAAATACAAAGCGAGAACGGTTTATTTCGGGACCTAACAGGTAAATGGGAGACGTTTACAATATGTTTGGTCGATAGACCGTTCAAGGGAGTCAAAAAGGCATTGGTGATTTGTGGTAGTGATAAAAGAGGACTAGCCTTCGGACTATTTGAGTTATCCCGTCGGATAGGTGTTTCTCCGTTAGTTTGGTGGGCCGATGTCGTTCCTCAAAAACGAAGTAAGCTTTATTTTAAAGCAGGGCAGCATATCGGTGAAAGTCCGTCTGTTAAATACCGAGGTGTTTTTTTAAATGATGAAGACTGGGGGTTACAACCATGGGCCGCAAGGAAAATGGATACGGACATACAGGATATTGGTCCTAATACTTATGCAAAAGTATTTGAGCTGTTACTGCGGTTAAAAGCAAATTATATCTGGCCAGCCATGCATCCATCAACTAAAGCTTTTTGGTATTATAAGCGGAATGCGGAAATAGCGAAAGATTATAGTATAATTCTTGGTGCCAGTCATTGTGAACCAATGCTAAGAAATAATGTATTTGAATGGTCCGAGAATTTTGAAAAAGAGTATGGAAAGAAACCTGGAGCGTGGAGATATGATGTCAACAGCAGAGAAATTTATACATATTGGGAGGATAGAGTAAAGCAAGCTTCAGGGAATGAAGCGGTTTATACCGTTGGGATGCGTGGCATACATGATGGGAGTATGCCCGGCCCCGATTCTATTGAATTAAAAAAAATACTTCTTGAAAAGATAATTACCGATCAGCGATATTTATTAAACAGGTATAACAAAGGGATTCAGGTTCCTCAAATTTTTTGCCCTTATAAAGAAGTATTGGATATTTACCAGGAAGGTTTAAAACTTCCCGAAGATATTACTATCGTTTGGTCTGATGATAATCATGGTTATATCCGGCAGCTATCAGATCGCGAAGAAAGAGGTAGAAAAGGAGGCAGCGGTGTTTATTATCATCTTTCTTATTGGGGAAGACCGAAAGATTATTTGTGGTTGTCCAGTATTTCCCCTGTTTTGATTTCAAATGAAATGACTAAAGCCTATCAATTGGGAGCAGACAAATTATGGATATTTAATGTTGGAGATATTAAGCCAGCGGAAGCGGAATTACAGTTCGCATTGGACCTGGCGTGGAATATAAATGCCTGGCCAACTGAAAAGGCTTTTGGTTACACATATAGTTGGGCCAAAGAAACTTTTGGAGAAAATCTGGCAACTGAAATAGCGACCATTAAAAATGAATATTATCATTTAGCGGCATCCGGAAAGCCAGAACATATACTTGATATTAATTTCTCTGAATCTGAGATGCAACTCCGGCTCCAGGCATACAAGCAATTATTTGCAAAGGTTTATAAAATAAAATCAAAAATACCGGAGACATTAAGGGCGGCATTTTTTCAGCTAATAGAATATCCTGTTACAGGTGCTATGCTTATGAATGAAAAAGTTTTATGTGCAAAACTTAGTTGGCTTTATGCAAATAAAGGGGATTCTTCGGCTTTAAATTATTCTGACCGGTCAAAGAAAGCATTTAAAGAAATTCAAAGAATAACTAATGTTTATAATAAAGAAATATCGGCAGGCAAATGGGATGGGATGATGAGTTGGCATCCCCGCGAGCAGGAAGTTTTTAAAATGCCGAAGATAGCATCGGCTAAAGATATAAAAACGCTGCAAAAAGAGCCAACTACACCAAAAGACGAGGTTTTAAAAGTATCACCCTCTCAATTTTATGTTACTAATAGGCGGGGTATGAAAATATCAACAGTAAAAGGGCTTGGTATTGCAGGTGTGGGGTTGACAGTATTACCTGTGACGGAGGATGTACCAAAAGATATTACGCAATTGCCATTTATTGAATATAAAATATCAGGGTTAACAGAAGATGATTATATGATTCAAATTAGAGCATTGCCTGTCTTCCCGTTGTACGAGGGCTGTGATATGGGGTATGCTATATCTGTAAATAATGAACCGGCTAAATGGGTTGACCTGAAAGTAGAGGCTGATACGCCCGCCTGGGATAAAAATGTATTGCAAGGGTATATAAGCGCAAAAACACAAAGTAAATTTTTTAGAAACAAAAGTGTAAATTCAATAAAGATATATTTTACTTCTCCCGGATTTGTTTTTAGTAATATGAGTTTGCATCCACTTAAATGACAAGTAAGCATTATGGACAAGGGACGCTTATTTTTCGCTTTTTTTATCTTACTTGCTTTTTGCAGAAGAGCCGATAATCTGTATGCCCAGAATATTACTCATTTGAATTTTGAAAATGGCCTGGAGGTGAAGGGGAATCAAACGAATGATTCCTTTTATCAGTGGAAACCTTATATTAGGGTTGGTGAAACCAATCCCCAAAGATGTACTCTACCTCAACTTAAAGCTAATGCATATACAGAAATAAACGCTGAAAAATATAGAAGGGGTAAGCATTCTGGTAAACTGACCCTGGATGTTTCAAATGGCGGTGTGGGGCATAAAGCGATGTTCAGATATAATTTGCTGCCAGCTGGCATACAACTCCAAAAGGCCAAAGAGGAAAGATGGGTAAGTTTTAGCTGTTATTTGTCAAATGAAGGAGATGATAAATGGGAAACTGATGCTGTACCTGAATTGATTTTTCAAATGCATAATGATATTGCAGTTTCGCCAATGCTTGCTATTTATTCGCAGAATGACACTTTTGATATTATTTATAGATTTTCAGATATCGATCCCCATGTGGCAGACGTATCTGAAAGATCTGCTATCGGTACAATGAAAGCGTGGTCGGGTAAAGCAGAGAAGGGAAAATGGATAGATTGGGTTTTCCATGTTAAATTTTCTCCGTTAACCCCTGATGGTTTTTTACAAGCTTGGATAAATGACGGGGCCGGATATCGGAAAATTGTCGATAAACAGGAAATAAGGATAGGGTATAATTGCTCTGAAAGAACAGATCTTGATATTGGAATTTACAAATGGCCATGGAAATGCCCTTCTGATTCTGGTATAAAAAAGAGAGTATTATATATTGATGAAATATCAGTCGGCGACAGAACGGCAAATTTTGAAAGCATTACGAAGTATCTCAGCGATTTTAAAAAGAAATAGTATATACCCCATTTACTAATTGCTTTGATTTAATGAATTATATTTTTTAGCAGTATTTATGTAACTATCTTGGTTGAAGCGATTTCATTATATGAAACAAAAGAGTTCATCCAGCGGTTTAAGTCGGGTGATGCGAAAGCATTTGAGCATATTTTTCGTCAATGTTATGAGCGCCTTTATTGGTTTGGTCGCAGGTTTATTTCAGACCCCCAGGATGTGGAAGATATTCTTTCGGAAGCTTATTTAAAAGTATGGAAGCGACGGCAATATTTTGATACAATAGATTCTGTCAAAGCATTTTTGCATGTTGCAATACGTAACCAGTGTTTTGATCTTTTAAAACAACAACAGATAAGAACGGAGCATCATCGGCAGTTATTGAATCAGCTAAGCGAAACAGAGGTCGGTGATTTTTCAATGGAAGATCTGCAGGTTGAATTAGTTAAAAAAATATTTTCTCAGATTGAAAGACTGCCTCCGAAAATGAGAGAGATATTCCTTCTTTCCTATCAGGAAGGTTTAAAGCCTGCAGCAATTGCAAAAAAATTGGGGCTGAATGTTCAAACAGTAAAGAATCAAAAGGTAACCGCCTTGAGGATAATAAAATCCGCCCTGTCCAATGAACCATCACTGGTGCTTTTAATCGTATTGATGGAGCGCCTATTTGATGCGTAATTACCCGATATTTTGATTATTAGGTATAAATTTTACAAAAGCACTGAATTCTTTAGTACGTTTTTGAAATAGGATCGTTGTATTAAGGAATGAAGGACTTAAACAAAATATCGGACATACTTCTAAAACATTTATCAGGAGATTTATCAGGCAGCGAAAGGCGGGAGCTAAAAGTATGGTTGGCTGAATCAGTGCAACACCGTGCGTTTTTTGATAAGATTAACGACGATGAGCAACTTAAACGAATGTTGCTGTCTTTTCAATATAGAGAGCAGGAACAATCCCAGGATCGGGTTTTTCGAAAGATAGAAGCAGTTATGAAGCAGCATGCAGCCGGTATCCGAAAAACGGTTAATATGACTTCTTCCCGTAAAATTCTTTTTATGAAGAGATGGCCCGTTGCAGCTGCCGTATTAATTATCTTGTTGTTCAGCTATAGCGCTTATTTTTATTACACTGTCTCCTATAAAAAATCACAAAATATTTCTGTTAAGTCTAATGAATTGACTGCGCCTCAAAAGAGTTATGCGGTTGTTACGTTGGCTGATGGGAGGGCGATATCTCTGGATAGCCTGAAAAGCGGGCAATTGATACATCAGGGAAACGCGAAGTTGACAAAGCTGGATAATGGTCGCTTAGCTTACCAGAATGCAACCGGAGAAATTTCAGAGAGCCTGCAATACAATACATTAACTAACCCGGTTGGTAGTAGGGTTGTTGACATTGTTCTTTCCGATGGTTCTCATATCTGGCTTAATTCGGGAAGTTCCATCACTTATCCGGTCTTGTTTAACAGAAATGAACGAAAAGTAGCATTAAGTGGTGAAGCCTATTTTGAAGTTGCCAAAGATGTACATAAAAAATTTTTGGTGTCAGCAAATGGCACGAACACAGAAGTTTTAGGGACTCATTTCAACATAAATGCTTATAAGAATGAGCCATCTGTAAAGATTGCTTTAATAGAAGGATCAATAACAGTGACTGATCAGAGACACCAAAAAGCAAATATTAAACCAGGTCAGTTGGCAGTGGCGAGAAACCAGCAATTAACAGTAAGCCCTATTGCCAATATGGAACAGGTATTGGCATGGAAAAACGGCATGTTCAATTTTGAAGATGTTTCGTTTGCTGATGCCATGCGACAATTAGAGCGTTGGTATAATATCGATGTTGTTTATGAAAACCAAGTGCCAGCTATCGAACTAAGCGGGGAGATGACCAAAGATGTAACATTGGAGGGCTTAATGATTTTCCTGAAAAAATTAGGAGTCCATTGCAGACTAGCGGGACGAAAATTAATTATAAATTAAGATTTCAGGAATATACATAATGTAAAGACTGTATGCAAACGAAACAATGAAAATAAGAGTATTGTCTGCCGGTTTTCTTTCGTATATAGATGGATCACCTTCTCATATAAGTACAGGTAAAAAAGATTAATTGTCCTGATAAGAGCTTTCATAGTTCGTGCAGTGACGGTAAAGATTTACTTGATTTAAACCAATCAATTAACCCCATTTTTTAACAATAAAATTGCTTGCAAGTTCATGGAAAAAAAATTTAAGCTATCCCCGGTTTTTAGAGAATCGCAACAGATTATTTCGGTAATGCGATTAACTGCTATTTTATTAGCTGTTTTTTTTATTCAGGCACAGGCTTTAGGCATGGCACAAACTGTTAGCTTGTCTGGTAAGAACATAACCCTCAGGCAAATTTTTGGTTCTATAAAAAGGCAAACGGGTTATGTAGTAATTGGGAAAAAAGAAATCTTTTATAATTCTAAGCCTGTTTCATTGTCGCTCAGCAATACACCGTTAAAGCAGGCCCTGAATGAAGTACTTAAAGACCAGCAATTGGAATATACCATTCAGGGTCGTACTATAATGCTTTCAGCAAAAGTTTCACCTGTAACGGCTCCGAAAGTGAAAAAGATGAACTTGTGGCCGGAGCAGTTGTCAGCGATTACTGGTGATGTAAAGGATGCAGATGGGGCGCCAGTGCCTTCCGCCAATATTCAGATTAAAGGCAGTATGAAAGGTGTGTCGGCTAATGCTTCTGGTCATTTTACAATATCAGAGATTAATCAAGGCGATATCTTAGTCATTTCAGCTATTGGCTATTCCACTTTAGAAATTTCCTATGCAAAATTAAAGGCCCTTGAAGAAGGGCAGACAATTTTTATTAATGATAGCAAAATAATCAGATCTGGTACGGATGTTTTTGCTTTTTATTTAGCAACTCAGGTGTCCCGTTTGGACGAAGTACAAATTATATCTATCGGATATGGCACTGTTAAAAAGAAAGATTTAACCGGATCTGTTTCGTCCATAGGATCAGGTGATTTGAATACGGGAGTAAATGCCGCTTTAACTTCAGCCATACAAGGCAAAGCTGCTGGAGTAAATATTTTACCTAATAGCGGGCAGCCCGGTGCTAATGCAGTAGTACGTATTCGCGGGGGAACCTCTATTACTGCAGGAAATAATCCCCTTTATGTAATTGATGGTGTTCCGGTAGCTTTTTCAGAAGACAACTTTACATCTGCTGCTAACCCGAACTTTGCCCAGGTTATGACAAAGTCGGCCTCCAACCCGCTAAATATGATCAACCCATCAGATATTGAGTCTGTTGATATATTAAAAGACGCTTCTGCAACAGCAATCTATGGCTCAAGAGGGGCAAACGGAGTAATCTTAATTACCACAAAGCAGGGTAAAAAAGGGAAAAATACTATTGATATAGACGTGTATGGATCTGTTTCATCTTTGCGAAAAAAATTGCCGGTGTTAAGTGCAGACGAATACCGGTCTGCTTTGGAAGAGCATCCGGAAGTAAAGAACTGGACTGATTATGGAGCGTCCACCGATTGGCAGGATGAAATATTCAGAAATGCTCCTGCCCAATCTTATGATGTTGCTATGACAGGAGGAACTTCCCAAACGAATTACAGAGCCTCAATTAACTATTTTAATCAAAAAGGGATTATTATCAGTTCGGGCATGAATAAGTTAACAGGCAGAGTTAACATTAATCATACGTTTAACGACAGGTTAAAAATGAGTTTTAACCTTGCTAACGTACTTGAAAATCAGGATAATGTTCCGAACCCTGAAACTTCTGGTGCAGATGCATATACAGGCGTCATAAAAGATGCGCTACGGTTTAATCCCACTTCTCCGGTCAGGAATGCGGATGGAAAATTTGCTGAGTATTCAATATTCCTAAACAACCCGGTTGCAGAAGCGACACAGATTCAGGATAATACGGATATCAAACGGATGCTGGGCAATATTACTGCAGATTTGAAGCTGACAGATTATTTAACCTTTCGTGTTAATGCAGGAATTACAGAAGAGAATGTTTTTAGGGGAACTTATATGCCTAAATCTATTTTACTCGGAGCGCAATATAACGGAAGTGCCACACAACAGACAAATCATAGCAGTAGTAAATTGTTAGAGACTAATTTTAATTTCAATAAAGCGATTGGAAAAGATCAGGTGATTTCCGGTGTATTGGGTTATTCATTCCAAAATTTTGTCTATCGAAACTTATTCGCACAATCACAAAATTTTATTTCCGATGCTACATCATATAATGATTTGGATGCCGGAACTGTATTTTACGCACCTATATCCGGTAAATACGGGAATACATTGATTTCATTTTTCGGAAGAGCAAATTATAACTTAAACCAGAAATATTTATTAACCGTAACAGTACGCCGGGACGGATCTTCACGTTTTGGAGCGAACAATAAATGGGGATATTTCCCTTCTGCGGCTTTTGCCTGGCGGATTATAGAAGAAAATTTTTTAAAGAACAATAGTACTATTTCAGATTTAAAACTTCGCTTAAGCTACGGTGTAACAGGGAATCAGGATATTGGCAATTATATATCAATACCAACATTGTCCGCAGGAACACAGCGTTATATGTTTGGCAATAAAATTATTACAGCTATAGGTGCGGATCAATACAGTAATCCCGATATAAAATGGGAAAGTACCGCACAATCGAATATTGGAGTTGACTTTGGTTTCCTTAAAAATCGGTTTACAGGAACGGTTGATCTTTATTACAAAAAAACATCTGATCTGCTGTTGAGTTTTTCTCTGCCATCACCATCAGAAGTTAATAGTACAGTGGCCAATGTTGGGAGCATTGAGAATAAAGGAATTGAATTAGCGCTGAATGCACGGGTATTGGATAATGCTAAGTTTAAATGGAATATTTATGGGAATTTCAGCAGAAATAGAAACAAAGTATTATCCCTATCCAACGATAAATGGTTTGCCAAAGATATTGCAACCGACCGAGAGCCTAACGGAGGATCAACTACCCAAATTATCAGAGTTGGAGAGCCTTTCGGAACTTATTACGGCAAAAAGTATCTTGGGCCTGATGAAAATGGGAAAGAGTCTTATCTTGATGAAAACCACGACGAAATTCCAGATCTGGTAATGATTGGAAAAAGTCAGCCCGACTTTTTCTATGGATTTGGAACCAACTTATCTTATAGCAGATTCAGGCTTGATGTCTTTCTAAGAGGTGTTGAAGGTGTAGATTTATACAATGCTACAGCACAGGAGAATCGTCTTATTACAAAATTACCCATGAACATACTTAAACCCGCTCTTGATGATGGGTTGGTTTTCGGAGCTACACCAAATATTTATTCGAGTAAATATATCGAAGATGCCTCTTTTTTAAGGCTCGAAAATGTTCAGCTTAGCTATAATATTAAAACAGGTAACGCTAACTGGATCAAAAAAGCAAATATCTACATTGCCGGCCAGAATCTTTTTGTTGTAACAAAATATACAGGGTATGATCCTGAAGTGTCGAGAGGTGTTGATTATAACGTGTACCCACGTCCCAGAATTATTTCCTTAGGCTTACAATTACAATTTTAATTGAGATTTACTTAAAAACTTCAAATTATAATAATGAAAAAAAATATATATAGTGTGATGTTATGTATAAGCTTATTTTCTATCTCTTGTACAAACCTGGATGAAACGTTATTTGATCGACTGGGTGCCAGCAATTTTTATAAAACCAATGATGAGATTCAAACGGGGTTAGCAAAGGCTTATCGCTCCATGAGAGACGCAAACAGGTGGAGATATATCTGGGTTCTCCAGGAGATGACTACACATCACGGAACTGTACCTGTACGATCGAATGGTGGGTGGGTTGGATGGCAGCCCTTTACCTTACATGCCTGGACTCCCAATGAGGATATTATTCGCCAGAACTGGCAAGCAGAATTTAAAACCGTTGGCGTTTGTAATTCGCTAATAGAAAATATGCAGATTGCCAGTCAAACAGTTCCGGGGTTAGACCCGGTGATTGCCGAGGTTAAAGCAATACGTGCCTATTCTTATTTAATTTTATGTGATTTGTATGGGCCAGTACCTTTGGTAACTGTTGCCCGCATTGATCCAAGCAATCCTCCCAAAAATACTTCAAGAAAAGATGTTTTCACATTCATAGAGAATGAGCTAATAGATGCAATTAAAGTTTTGCCTTCCAAAAAAGATGTTGATGCTGATTATTATGGACGTTTTACGAAGGAAACCGCTCAGGGAGTTCTGGCTAAGTTATATATCAATGCAGAAGTTTATACAGGCACAGCAAGATGGGCAGATTGTATTACACAGTGTGATGCTGTTATTAACTCCAACGCTTATTCGTTAACAAAAAGCATTGCTGAAAATTTTACTATACAGAATCAGAGTTCAACTGAAAATATGCTTATTGGAGCATGTAATAATGATGCATTGGTTGAGGGAAATGTGGACATGATTTATAGTTTGGACCCACTCCACCAGTTGGTTTATGGGTTGGCGAGCCCTCCGTATGGCGGCACATCTGTTTTAGAAGAACATTATAACGAGTTTGATGATTCAGATTTAAGAAAAACTTTCTTTCTTGCCGGACCTCAATATTATAAAGATGGACGCCCTTTGCTTGATCCCAAGACAGGGGTTCAATTAAATTTAATACCTATAACAAATCTTTATAATGCTCCTGCGAACGCGGGTATTAGAATTAATAAATATGAACCTGATCCTTTGGTTCAAGGTGCGAACGCGCGTAACGATTATGTTTTTTTGCGCTATGCAGATGTTTTATTAATGAAAGCCGAGTGTTTATATAGAACTGGACACAACAGCGAAGCTCAAACAATCGTAAATAATGTAAGAGCCAGAAATTTTGTAACACCGAAGCCATTTCTTAATATGACATTAGAAGATATTTTGGAAGAACGGTCACGTGAATTTTCCTTTGAGTCAAATTATCGCACTGATTTGATTCGTTTCGGAAAATTTTTAAGCGATACACATCATTTGAAACCGAATCCGGATGCACCATCGGCCTCTCATTTGCTTGTATACCCTTTTCCTCAGATTGAAATTAACTCTAATCCAAACTTAAAGCAAAACCCCGGCTATTAGCTGTTAGTAGTAAATAATGAATGATCGAATATTTTTTTATTAATTATTAAATGCTTCTTTGCAAAAGATAAGCGTATATCTCACGTAGCCAGTGTGCAGATATCGGTTACAATCTACTCTTGAGTTGCGGTTAAGTAGCCGTGATTCTGATAAATAATTAATAACAATGATGAGAGGAAGAACCCCTATAGTTTTTGCAGCAATGATTGCATTCCTGTCGGTATCTTTTACAGGCGGTTTTCCTGTTAAAAAGATAAAAGTATCCGCGCCTTTTGCAATGCCTCCTATAAGTGTGCCCGATTTCAGTAAAACAAAAAAGCTTTCTATCGTGGATTTTGGCGCAGTACGGGGAGATAAAGACAAAACCTCCGAGGCCATTGCCCTGGCCATCAGCAAAGCAAATGCTGCAGGCGGCGCTACGGTAGTGATTCCCGCAGGCGAATGGCTTACTAAAAAAATTCATTTTAAAAGCAATGTAAACCTATATTTAGAAAAAGGGGCAATACTATTGTTTTCAGACGATCCGGCCGATTATTTACCGGCTGTTCCTACCACTTGGGAAGGAATGGAATGCTATAACTATTCGCCACTGATTTATGCCTACCAGTGTAAAAATATCGCTATCAGTGGCGAAGGGGAGATAAAAGCAAAAATGGATACCTGGCAAACCTGGTTCTCCCGCCCACCGGCGCACATGGCCAGTATTAAACGCTTATACAACCTTGCCTGGGAGCGCACACCGGTCGAAAGCAGGCAAATGGTAAATGATACAGCACACCTCCGTCCGCATTTCATCCAGTTTAACCGCTGCGAAAATGTATTGCTGGAAGGTATTCAGATCACCAACAGCCCTTTCTGGACCATACACCCTTATCTCTGCAAAAATGTAGTGATCAGGAAAGTACGGGTATATGCGCACGGGCATAATAATGATGGCGTAGATCCCGAGATGAGCCGGAATGTATTAATCGAAGATTGTGTATTTGACCAGGGTGATGATGCTATTGCCATCAAATCAGGAAGAAATCCCGAAGGATGGAGACTCAAAGTGCCCTCGAAAAACATTGTGATACGAAACAATATCGTAAAAAACGGGCACCAGCTGGTAGCCATTGGCAGCGAGCTTTCAGGAGGTATAGAAAATGTTTTCGTCACCAACTGCAAAGTGATGGATGGCGCCAGGCTTAACCACCTGTTGTTTATCAAGACCAATGAGCGCATGGGCGGGTATGTCAAAAACATTTATGCTTCAGATATCAAAGCGGGTAAAATTGATTCAGGCATACTAGGCATTGAAACCAACGTGCTGTATCAGTGGCGCGACCTGGCGCCCACTTATGAACGCAGGTTGACGCCTATCCGGGATGTTCACCTGAATCATGTCAAAGCATCTGAGGTAAAATTCATATCCAGGATTCTGGCACAAAAAGAGCTCCCGGTTAAAAATATATTTTTAAAAGATGTAACCGCTGGTAAGGTTACAGAACAAAAAAGCATTCATGAGAATGTAGTCCATTTTAAAGCAGAGTAATATAAATTGACAAGTAAATTGTTATAAAAATAAACATGACTGAAAAATGATATTCTGCATAAAGAGGGAATGTGAAAATTCATTATTGGAATGCAAGATAGGTTTTGAGAAAATAGATATAGCATTTGAGAAAACCATTACAGTGTAAAACTTTACTCCTCGCTATTTTTAGCGTCTATTTTTAACGATTAAATTTAAATAAACCATGCTTGCTCAAATTAAATTACTGCTTCTGGCAGCTGTAGATGGAATAATAAAACAAGGACCTCTCATTTTTGTAGTGAAGCGAAAAGAGCCGCTCAAACTACGGCCAATCTCTGGTTATACATTTTTCTAAAACATGATTATATCACAGGTCAGGAATTCACCTGCACATATCAGTATTCTTAATCTAAAACAAAATAAGATGAAATATATCTTTATACTTTTTGCTGTTTTTGTTATGTCATGTACAAAACTTGCACAACAAGAGTTGCAAACTCAAAATGAAGCCCCGCTTGATTTAAAATTGAATAGCTCAACAGCCCCGGCTTTGATGTCTGTAATTAACGGTATTACTATGGATGAACCTAATGATGCGGTAATGCCTTTAGATAACAATGTTCGCTCGGGAGGTATCTATTATGAAACTCATGAAGATGGTAATGGTTACAGCGGATACGATTCAGTAAATAATAAGTGGCTTGTCCGCTCTGTTATTAAAACCACGTATGGGCGAACGGGAAATGGGCTTAGCTACGATGTACCAAAAAGAATAGTTGGGGGAACTTATGATAATACTACCAAGGACAGGCTTGAAACCACCTTATTGAAGAATGGCGACATACCTACTTATAGCAACACCGCTCACTATTCGGGCTTTAGTATATATATACCATCCGGCAAAGATGTGATCGAGCCCGATCAGTGGTTTTTAATTCATCAGTGGTGGCAAACAGCTCAAAACAGCGAAAGCCCTCCCATTGCATTTGAACTACGACCCAATTATTATGCAAGATTAGGAGTTGTGGTCAGAAAAGGTGTGAACAAAAATAACCATACATATCAGTATCTTACCAGGCAGGATGATGCCAGTGGCGATAAGTTTATTGACTTGCCTCGAAATAAATGGATAGATTTTGTCGTACGGTGGAAATTCGATATTTCAGGGAATAATGGAGAATTGAAAATTTACAAACATGAAATCGATGCACCAAATTCTACACTCATCTTTGATTACACCGGTCAAATCGGGTATAGCGGTGTTACGAGCCCAGGCATAAATGAAAAATTTGGTATTTACAGGAAAGCAGGTTACGCAAGTGATCACAAGGTTATTTATGATCAATTAAAGCTTGGTGATACATTTAATGACGTTAAACCCTGGTAGCCCTTAAACTACTTTTAAACGGTCAATAGAATTAAGTAACAACAGGATCTGTTGCAATTAATTTAATTTTTTGCTTAATAAAGAGATTATATGGATAATAATGAAAGACTACTGATAATTGCTGTATTCATCCCTTTTGCTACATTATCTTGTACTAAAATTGCTGAATATGCTCCATTTGAGGATGGGACGCTATTGGCTACAGTACCCCGGAGCGTTATACCTTCAGCTATGCCCAACAGTATTACAATGGATCTGAGCGGCGATGCAGTTATGCCTGACAATAATATACGCGTCAACGGCTTTTATAACCTCACTGTTGAAGGAGGCAGTGGTTATTTATACTATAATTCATCAACAAACAATTCAGTTCGCCCGTTGCTAAAAGTGACTTATGGACGGACAGGAAGGGGTAACGGGCTTAGATTTAACCTGCCTGCCAGGGATTCAATAGTTAATTATGACCAACCCAATAGCGATCGTTTAGAGTCGCACCTGGTTCGCGGAGGAAATCTCGCCCGACATAGCGATACGGCGTTCTACTCAGGATTTAGCGTTTATATCCCTTCAACCAGTGAAACAATAGAGCCTAATATTCTCAATCAATGGTTTACTTTTCACCAATGGCATCAATCAGCTCCAGAGGGTCCTCCCATCGCTCTGATGCTTATGCCAGGATATTCTTCAAGGCTTGGGCTATGCATCAGATATGGTGTAAACAAGGCTGGTGGGGAGCACCCAACATATGTGTTTCGACAGGATGATACCACCACTCAATATATCGACCTGCCAACAAACAAGTGGATCGATTTCATTGTTAGATGGAAATTTGGAATAAATGGCGGCGGAGAAGTAGATGTATACCGACATGACATCGATGCCCCAAGCTCTACGCATCTCTATACTTACAGAGGGCCGATTGGCTACACTAATGTAAACAACGAAAATGGTATTAATGAAAAGTTCGGTATTTACCGTAAAGCAAGTTACACCAGGAGCCATGTTATCTTATACGATCAATTAAGGGTTGGTCGGACGTACAACGAAGTTCGGCCATGGCAATAGCCATCGATGATTCAGGAATATTCTTTAAGATGAATGCAACAGTAAAAAACAGATATTGTTAATCGGGAAATACCTATCTCGACTAAGTAATACTGCCATTAATAATTATAGAAGCCATCTCAAAAACCTTGAGATGGCTTCTATATGTATAAAGATTTTTCTAACAATAATCAGAAAAAGCACGATATACCTCTTACGGTTTAGGACGCAGAATAGCCATGAGGTTATAAAATCTCCTCCACATCATTTTGATATCTTCGGAAAGTTGATAAGACACTAATCGAGCTTCTTAATATCCTGCGCTGTAACAATTCTTCTTTGCTGGTACAGATTGAAAGTAATTTGTGCTCTTATTTTTATTCCTGCTTTCAAGACATATTTATGGCGCTCTGATGGCGCTTATTTTATAAAAACCGACCATTTTTATAAATGGTTTACTCTCGTTATTTCCTGACGGTTCTCAAAGCTATTGCACCGCGCCGGTCCAAACAAGTCAGGCAAGTTTGTTATAAAAAAATCTTCCTCCGCTTTGGCCGCCTCCGGCGAGAGTGTTGTGGCGGAGCGTATTTTTTTATACAAAACTTGTTTTCCCCTCTGCGGAGCAATAAGGGCTGCTGCCCAAAAAGAAAAAAGCGGGGCGTTTCCCGCTGATCATTCACGATTTAAAACTTTTTGGTTATGCAACAGCAACATTTATCACAAAGGACAAAGAAGTATTTCAACTGCCAGGCGAATTGCGCACACGCATGGGCGCACCAGTTATATGATGAAGGGCACGCCAGTAATTTTTATTTTGAAGGCCCTGTGATATACAGTTACGGCTATCATTTCCCAATAGCTGTGCTGGATGGGCATAATGTATTCTTTACCCTGCAATCCCGCAGCCTTACAACCACCCTGCACAAGAATATTACGCTGTCCGCCGTTTCACACAAGAACATTGTTTATGTGGAGGAGCTTCCCCAAACCGGCGACGTAACAAGCGAGCTGTTCAAAAAAGAGAACCTTGATTGCTGGATCGCTCAAATAGAAATGGCGCTTAATGAATATGAAAAATACCCCCGTCGCCGGTCATTGCTTTCCCAAACTGAAACCGCACTATCCCGGTTAACAAGGTTTGCAGAGGTAATGGGTGTAACCCTGGATCCAACCTTACAGCAACTGCTGAACAGTCCGTCCATTGAAGCCCTCCGGCAGTTCAAGCAGGAGGAGAAAAGAAAGCAGCAGCGGGAAGAAAGAAAAAGGATCGCCAACGCCAGGAGAAAATATAACAAAGAGATTACAGAATGGAAAGCAGGCAGAATAGAAACTTTTGACCACAGCGCGCCGGGTATAGACGCTAATCTGGCATACCTGCGCCTTAACACAGATCAGACAATTATTCAAACTTCCAAAGGCATCCGGCTTTCCATTGAAAAGGGTTATGACACCTGGCGGTTTATCAAAGCAGCGCTTGCAAAAAATGCCATGAACTTTAATTACCACATTGACGGGTTTAAGGTAACCTCAGTAACCCCCGATTTTTTTACTGTGGGATGCCACAAAATACCCATGAACGAAGTAAACGAGATCGCCAAACGGCTGGACTGGTAACAACCAGTCCGGCTTATTCTAAAAACTTTATTTCTTAAAAATTAAATGCTATAAAAATGAACACTATCAAAATAATTATCGAGATCAGGGGCGGTAACCTCACCGCTGTGTTATCTAATGTGGATCTGCGCTATGTTTTAGTTGACTATGACAATATAGATAACGACGCATCGCCTGTATCCGGGCCTTTTGAGCCTGACGGCGTCAGCGATAACCTGTACACTTTATATAATGACCCCGAACCCGGAGACCAGGAAATAAGGGAAGCATTAAAGAAACTTAAATATTGATCACTCTAAATTATTACCACCATGAAAAAATCATTTACAGAGCAGTTAAATGCAGTAAGAGAAGCCGCACAACAAACGATCAGGCGGATAGTCATGCACAAGAAAAGTATTATACTTTTTTCTGCCACCGGCGATGAAGATGAAGAATGGACAGTAGACATTTATGATGACGTTCCCGATTTTCCTTTTTACAGCAAATATGGTTATGTTCAGTATGCAGCCGTAAAAGAAATTCATTTACGCGAGCATGGCATTGAAGTTACCGGCATCCTGAAAGGAGATGACTATCCTGAAGAAGTAAAAGCGCTGCTTACAGAACTGGACGATTACAGTAGCGCGGCTTTAGCAGATCATTTACAGCAGGATGAAACCGCACCTGAAGTAACGGAAACGTTTTACGTGATAGAAAAATTCCCTTACCCGCAATTTGTACTCGACGAAGAAGGAAACGTAAAGTCGTTCGAGACGTATGAAGCGGCAACTGAAGAAGTCAGTGATTGTCAGGACGGATTTGTAATTAATTTTTAAACCGGAAAAATGGCACTGCGATGGCATTGGAACCGCCCAACTGTTTTACCTTACAGTATGACTTTTTGGGAGCTTAGCGATGATGATTCAAGGGGATATTATTATCCTGTACCTGGTAAAGCCGCCCGCAACAATGGCGGGCAGCTTGTTTCCGGTTTGTTGTATCTTATCGCCAGCCTGTTTAGACTGGCAGGGAGCCTGCTAATGGGGGTAGCGACACTACTCCTGGTACTGCTGCGTTGGATATGGAAGCTGATAAAATAGCCTTCTCATTTTTCTTTGGCGGGCGGCTGCAAAATATGCAGCTTGCTGTTCATATCGGCAAGCCCGGCCTTTTGCAATAACTCGACGCCGATCTGCTGCAAATCCTCCCGGCTATCTGCCCCGGCTGCCCTGATCAATCCATCCAGCGCATCTCCGGGCCTGTTTTGCAGCCCGTTCTCAATCACTTTAGCCAGCAGCAGCACATTTTTACGCGGGATACGAAGGTCTATTTTTACAGCATCATTCATACCGGGTGTGCTTAACAATGTTTCAAATAACAACAACAATTCTTTTTCACTTAACATAGTTCACTTTTTAATTTCCACTGATCCTGTTCACGCTGTAAAAATACTTTCGCATTTTTGTTTTGCACCCAAACAACCCCTTTAGAATGTAAAGAGGTTGAGTAACCGAATTGCTACCTTTGTATAAAATTGCTGCTATGCCTTTTTATCAATTTATCCAGGCCGGTACGCCCGCAGGAAAGCGCACGTTGCAGCGCCTGCTGGCACTGCGCCAAAAGCTGAAAGCCGAAGTACCCACCAAACAACTGGAAAGCAACCTGCTGCTGGCGACCTGGAATATCCGGGAATTTGATTCTCCTGCTTATGGTGAAAGGCTGCTGGAATCTTTTTATTATATCGCCGAGATCGTTTCCCACTTTGATATCATCGCCATACAGGAAGTAAGAGATGATTTAAAGGCACTCAAAAAACTTGTCCAGATCTTAGGTAGCCATTGGCATTATGTAATTACCGATGTGACCGCAGGCAGCCAGGGAAATAAAGAACGGCTGGCTTTTGTTTTTGATACCCGCAAAGTAAAATTCGGCGGGCTGGCCGGGGAGCTGGTGCTGCCTCCCTTTCAGAAAAAAGACCCCGAGACCGGGCAAACGATCTACGAACCGGTGCAGCAGCTCGTCCGCACGCCTTATACCTGTGGCTTTACCGCTGGTTGGACCAACTTTCAGTTGACCACCGTCCATATTTTATACGGAGACGCCACGCCTAATAATCCAGACAGGATACAAGAAATCCAGACCATTGCAGAAACGCTTTCCAAAAGGGCGGATGGCAAGACAGAATGGTCTAATAACAATATCCTGTTAGGCGACTTCAATATTTACGATCCTGCTGATTCCACTTATGGGGCTATTGCCAATGCAGGATTTGTTATCCCGCCGGAGTTGCAGCACCTGCCTTCAAACGCTTTAAAGAATAAGTTTTATGACCAGATCGCTTTTAAAGTAAGGCCAGGGCGTTTTAATACTACCGGTAAAGCAGGTGTATTCGATTACTATGATGTAGTGTTCCGGGCAGAAGATGAAGCCGAATATATCAAGGATATGGGCGAAGCCTATAACACCACCGCGGCAGGAACGCCACGCACTAATAAAAGCACCTATTATAAAACCTATTGGCGCACGCATCAAATGTCTGATCATTTACCTATGTGGGTAGAAATTTGTATTGATTATACTGATGACTACCTGAACGCGCGGCAACGCCCGCCACAAGAGGAAGGAAACCCTTCTTAGGCATTCACGAATAAGCAACATTTATCTAAACCTCTTTAGTTTTTAAAGGGGTAACGGTTCGCGATGTTGTCATACATACCTTTGTTTTCGATAGTTGATTTGTGAAGTTTGAAAACAGTGTAGTATGAATATCGACGAAGCAAAAGCGCTGGATATGGTACAGTACCTTTCCAGCTTGGGGCATGAACCGGCAAGAGTATCCGGCAACAGTTACTGGTATCATTCCCCTTTACATGCAGACAAAACACCCTCCTTTAAAATAAACCGGCAATTGAACCGGTGGTACGATTTTGCCGAAGGCAAAGGCGGCAACCTGGTTGATTTCGGTATCCTGTACCACCAGTGCAATATATCCGACCTTTTACAAAAATTGTCCGGGCCATCTGTAAAACTAAATGCACATCAGCGGCTGCCAGACAAGCCGGAAAATAACAAAACGATAAAGATACTTTCTGCCCACCCGGTTAACTCACTTAGCCTGGTGCGTTACCTGCATTACCGGCGCATTCCGCTTGCTATTGCAGAACAATATTTAAGCGAAGTACGGTACCAGTTGGGGGACAGAACCTATTACGCCCTGGGCTTTAAAAATGACAGCGGGGGCTATGAACTGCGTAATGAAAAATTTAAGGGCAGCAGCTCTCCCAAAGACGTTACATTCATTGACAACGGGGCGAAAGAGCTGGCCGTTTTTGAAGGCTCATTTAACTTCCTTTCTTACCTGACAATGTATTACAAACAGGAGCAGCAGGAAAGCAATTTTATGATCTTAAATTCTACTGCATTTTTTGAAAAAAGCCTGCCCAAAATGCGAGAACATGACAAGGTGCATTTATATATGGACAATGATAAGACCGGACAAAATTGCACCCTGAAAGCGCTTGCGTTAGACAATAAAAAATTTATTGATGAAAGCCGGTTATATAAAAATTACGGCGACCTGAACGACTGGCTTATGCATATCGGAAATCATCAAAAGCAGCAGTTGAGGCAAAAGCCCTGACTTCCTTTTGACCAGTTAAGGGTAGAAAAAGACAAGAGGTAATGCCCTGACAACTGAAAAAGCCGCCGGCCGGGGTCCGCACCGCGACGCTTGCGGACGGCAAGATGTACCGTTGTATGACAACGGATCTTGCCGCCGGTCGCTCCGAGGTCGCTGGCGGTTATTTTGAGCTGGTTTTTAATAGTAATGTGAAAATGATTTAAGTGATGAATGACCAAAAAAGCAACCGTACGTGCATCGTCCAGGCACGTCTGACACCGGATGAATACCGGCGTATCCATTCCAGATTATCGCGCTCCACCTTTAAAAAGATGAGCGATTTCCTGCGCTATGCAGTACTGGATAAACCAATAAAAATGCTGCACCGAAACCAGTCCTTAGATGACTTTATGTCGGAGATGATACTACTAAGAAAAGAGCTCAATGCGATAGGCAATAATTATAACCAGGCGGTTAAAAAACTGCATATTTATTCAGAGGTGCCGGAAGTAAAAATATGGTTGCTGACGAATGAAAATACCCACCAGGTTTTGCTTCAAAAAATTTCAGAGATCAAATCAAAAATCAATCAAATTAATGACCAATGGTTGCAGTAATAAAAGCATCGGGCAGCCTGAGACGCGCCCTTCATTATAATGAAAATAAATTGAAAGAAAATAAGGCGGAGCTGATCCATGCAAACGGCTTTGCAAAGGATATGGAAAAGCTGGGTTTTACCGACAAGCTCCGCCGCTTTGAAAAGCAAATCGAATTGAACCCAAAGATCAAAACAAACACGCTCCATATCTCTTTAAATTTTGACCCATCCGAAAGACTTACTAAGGACAGGCTTTGCCAGATTGCAGACACTTATATGCAGAAAATAGGGTTTGGCGATCAGCCTTATTTGGTGTATCAACACAACGATGCCGGGCACCCGCATATCCACCTGGTGACCACGAATGTAAAGAACGATGGCAGCTATATCAAACTGCACAATATCGGCCGCAATCAGTCAGAGAAAGCACGACTGGAAATCGAAAAAGAATTTAAGCTGGTCCCTGCCCAGCGCGAACAGCTTAAAAGGGTTCTTAACATCAAGCCCATCAATGCCCAAAAAGTGCAGTATGGCCACTCTGAAACCAAACGCGCCATGACCAATGTGCTGGACGCCGTATTGGAAAAATATAAATACACATCGCTGCCGGAACTGAACGCCGTCCTGAAGCAATATAACATGATGGCCGACCGGGGCAGTAAAGAATCCAGGCTTTACAAAAACAGCGGCCTGGTTTACCGGGTGTTGAATGAACAGGGAGAAAAGGTTGGAGTGCCCATTAAAGCCAGTGATTTTTATAATAAACCAACGCTTCAGTTTTTAGAACAGCGATTTAAGAAAAATAAAACCTTACGGCAGCCACATAAACTGCGGATAAAAAATGCTATTGAACTCGCTTTTGTCAAAAAACCGGGTTGCTCTTTATCGCAATTAACAGCAGCGCTTCAAAAAGAAAGGATACAGCTTGTTGTTCGCAGGAATGACAAGGGCGTGGTATATGGAATGACCTACGTTGACCACCAGACCAAATGCGTTTTTAATGGCAGCGATATTGATAAACAATACAGCGCCCACCAGCTCCTGAAGCGCCTCGGCCCTGAGCCAATACAAAAACCAAAACAGCAGGAACTAAAGGAGGGTTTAACACATTCCGCTTCACAAAAAGAGAACGCCGTTGCAGAAGGCAAACAGCAGGAGCAACCTATTATTACCGCCCTTCAGGAAGTCCTGGGTCCGGAAAGAGAAGCCAGCTTGAACCCAATGCTGAGAGAAGAACTGAAAAAGAAACGAAAGAAAAAATTACGTCACTAAAAAAGATTTGTTATGTCAGTCAGAACAGGCGAGAATGAACAGGGGTTAAGAAAGATCATTGACATGACCCGTACTATTGCAATTGTTGTACTACTCATTCATTGTTATGATAATTGCTATATGGCCTTTAAGATATGGGGTTGTACGTCCCACATATCAGACCGGATACTGAACAATATCCATAAAACAGGGTTGCTGTCAGGTTTTTTACAATCCAAGTCAATCGCCCTTGTTTTTCTATTGATCTCACTCATGGGCATTAAAGGACGGAAAGATGAAAAAATGAGCTACCGGACTGCATTCGGATATTTTCTGATCGGTCTTGTACTTTATTATTCCAGCTACTTTATTTTATTATGGTACTCGCTTGGCCCGGAAGTCCTGGCAGTGAGCTATATGTTTATTACCGGGCTGGGTTTTATACTGGTAATGACGGGAGGATCATTGCTTACCCGGATCATCAAAAAGAAATTGAGCGGGGAAGTATTTAACAAAGCCGGTGAATCTTTCCCGCAGGAAGAACGGCTGCTGACGGATCAGTTCTCATTAAACCTGTCTGCCACTTATACTTTCAGGGGTAAAACCCGTCGCTCGTATATTAATTTTCTGAACGCACGAAGGTCGATTCTCGTGATGGGATCGGCCGGATCGGGCAAGACCTATTTTGTTATTGAAAACCTGCTTCGACAACTGACTGCAGGCGGCCAGGCTCTGTTTGTATTCGATCACAAGTTCCCGGAGCTTACCACGTTCACTTATAACCATTTTTTAAAGCATCGTAAGAAATACCCGCCCCATACAGTGTTCCGGTGCGTCAATTTTACAAATCCTGAACTTTCGCATCGGTGTAACCCCATCCATCCGGCAACACTGCGCAACCTTACCGCCGCAATTGAATCCGCAAAGTCTTTGCTTATAAGTATGAACCGTAGCTGGGCCAGCAGGCAAGGCGAATTTTTCGTGGAATCACCAATTAATTTGCTGGCTGCTGTTATTGGTTTTCTGCGTAAATACGAGGATGGTGCTTATTGTACGCTGCCCCATGCCATAGAACTGATCCATACGCCTTATGAAAAGCTCTTTACAGTGCTGCAAACGGAGACAGAGATCAGCACCCTGATCAATCCATTTATCCAGGCTTTTATTGACGGCGAAATGGAAACCCTGAACAGTCAAATGGCCAGCGTGAAGATACCGCTGGGGCGTATCTCAACCCCGGAGTTCTATTATGTATTATCCGGCGATGATTTTACGTTGGCTATTAACGATCCGAAAAATCCCAAAATATTCTGCCTGGGCAATGATCCTTTGGCAAAGGAAGCGCTGGCGCCGATCATGTCATTATATATTGACCGGCTGAATAAAATCATCAATCAACCCGGAAAATACCGCTGCGCCCAGGTACTGGATGAGTTCGCCAGCGCCAGGGCCTCCACCGTCATGGAAACAATTTTTACCGGCAGGTCAAATGATATCATAACTGTGATCGCAGTGCAGGATTATAGCCAGTTGAAACTTATTTATTCCCGTGAGGAAGCGGAAACAATCTTTAATATTACCGGTAATATCATCAGCGGCCAGGTGAGCGGTGAAACCGCTAAATTATTAAGCGAGCGGTTCTCTAAAACTTTCCAGGATCGGGAAAGTATTTCCATTAACAGCAGTGATACCTCCATATCCCGGTCAAAGCATTTAGAGCAGTCCGTTCCGGCCAGCACCATTTCCAGTTTATCTTCCGGGGAGTTCGTGGGTATCGTGGCTGATAACCCCGATCAGCCGATTGAGCTGAAAGCTTTTCATGCCCGGATTATCAACGACCATAAGGTTATAAAAAAAGAAAAGGAGAATTTTATCCCACTGCCTAAAGTCCGGAGCATTGACCGGAACAACATCTATAACAACTATCTACTGATAAAGCAGGATGCGCAGGATATTATAGATGCGGTAATGGAGCAGGTGCTGAATGATCCGGAGAGAGAAAATTTAGTTGTAAAAAGAAGATAATCGTTCGGTTTTTACAAATTGAATTTAACTCAAACCAAAAAATAACTATCTTGTTATTTTCTACTTCTTATTATAATTCTACTAACTTAAGCTACTTTCTGCGATATTTCTGTTTTTAATTTCTCCGAAAGACTATCAGTAAAAGATTTTCGCACAGGTCTGATCGAAGAATATGCACCACAAAAATATTCTAACGGTAGAATTCTCCGAACTGAACTTTTCAACTCCTCTTGACTAATCTGAGGGTAGTTACGTGCTATCTCAAGCATCTGGTATGCCGTTCGCTCAAGATGAACATCTAAAGAAGTATGATCCCAGTCAGCATAGTAAAGAAAGTCTTCGTTTACAAGATACGATTGGATAACAGTCAAACAGAAGCCAACACATGTCAAATACTCTGGAAAAGATCCTGGGTTCTGAAACTTCCCATCAGCATCATAAAACGATTTTGGGTTGTAAAAGAATCCGTATTGGGGTTTTGCCTCCTTTTGTATAAGTTCACAATGAGCCACAAAACTGGAAATCAAAAAAGATGGTATAAAGTTCAGTTCTTTTACGAAAATCAGCTGGCCTTCTTCGATTGCATTCTTTGGTGATTCCAATAAAATTGATCCGAAAAAATGAAATATACGCGTTTCGCCATTATGTTTTATTATTAATGCAGCATGTGATGGCTCGCCGGCTTCAACAACTACTGCCGCAGCAATGGTATTGTCGGATAAATTGATTCCCTCTGAGTTTAACGCAATTAGTAGTTGATCATTATTCACCTTGTTCAATTTTTTTATTAAGTTGTTTAAACCGTTTATTAAACAATTCATGAAGGGTTTGAATCTGCTGTTTTATCCTTTCGTTATCTCTTACAGTTTGAGTGACAATTAGAATTATTTTTAAAATATTAATGTCAGTTCCATCATGAGTAAACAAACGTAAAAACCTATGTAATTTTCCATATCCTTGTACGTCTAAATAACTCCGGATTTGGTAGTGTAGTTTTTTCAATGCTTCTATTTCCCCCTTGGAAGAGAAATCCTTTACAAAGCTTTTCAATTCTTCAAAGCTCTCTTCGTTAGCGTACGAATCACAAAGTGTTAACTGCTTTCCTTTTGAAGTCATTTTTGACCATGCACTAAATCGAATGGTTTGATATAAATATGCCTTGGCTTTGGTCGCATTCATTTCTGTGCATGAAATAGGAGAAAGAGCTTTGCCATCTACTTCTACATGGATGTTAGGGTTTTTTCCGCCAACTGCGATTAATTTGCCGGTTATGAATTCTAAATCAGTTTTGAAAGTTTTGTGTGTGAGGGGTTTTACCCTAAGTTTTGGTCGGTTTCTTAATATACTATAAATGGGCGTCTTAATTTCTCCATCGTAAAAACATGCATCATATTGTAACCCGTTTAGAGTAAATACTCTTTGAATTCGCCGCCATTGTTCAACCAATTCTCCGTTAGCAGATTTATTCTCAAGAATTCTGTCAAACTCTTTTTGCACTTTTGTGACCGGTTCTCCTTCTGCTGCCATGACGGCAGAACCTGACGTGATTTGAATTTTAATACTTTTATTGTCAGGAGTTAACTCAACAATATTGGTAAGAGATTCAAGCAGGACGACGAATGCCTGCGCAGCCTCTAGCGACATTGCCTGTATATCGACATCTGCACTCGTTTTGTCTTTAATGATTTTTATTTCTAATCGGCTTTGACCCATTGGATGTTGATTCGTCAGTTTTGATTTTGTCTTTTTCAATCAATTTCCATATATAGGATGAAATATATTTATTCTGTCTACCAAGATAAGCAAAAAACAGCAATCGATAAGGATTTACCCTTAACGTTTGCTGTTTCTTATTAAGACAGATGATTTACACTGATTTAAAACGAACGGGGCCTGTGTTTTGTAAAGGATAATGAGAACAGGTTTTATCACAAAAACGTATTCGGACATGGTCTTTCATTTGACCTATATTCCCGTCATACTCCAGGTAAATGTGTGCGTCTTTTCTTTGAGTCCAGCCGGTAATTAGTTCGACTAAAATTCCTACCGCTGTTGATGCCAAAACGCCATTTGGCCAAACAACTTGCGGGCGGCCACCAACCTTACCATACTTTGCTGCCTCTTTAGCTAATTTTTCCTCTGATAGAAATCCGTAACACCAAAAGCAAGGTTTGCCAGGCAAAGAAAGCATAACCTGCCCGGACATCGTCGGGGGTTCCTCTCCGCTTTGATACACGTCCATACCAATATCTAAATATGGTATTAAATATCGACGACATTCTGCTTCCAATTGCTGCCTTTCTGCATACGTGTCTATTCCCCCAATTATTAAATCGCATTGCTGAAGCATATCAGGAGCATCTTGCCATCGGCTATTTATGATTGTCACTTTGGCTGTTGGAAGTATGGCCTTAATAGTGCGCCGTGCAATCGAAGTTTTGGCAAGTCCTTTAAGAATATCCTTCCTCTGTCCGCCAATCAACCGATTCAAGTTTGAATCCTCAATATGATCCCCGTCAAATATAGCAATATGCCTAACTCCGATATGTGCCAATTGTTGACCTATATGTGAACCTCCTCCTCCGTAGCCAACGATTCCTATACGAACATTTTCAAAAAGCCATTGAGCACTAGGGCCGAGAAAGGATTGTCTTTTAAATACGTTATCCTGTATCACTGTTCTACTGGAATTAAAACAGAAACGCATCGGGAATCCCACAACAGATACCAAGCTGGCAGGATATAACCTTTTATTGCTCGTTACCTTAATAGCAGTGAAAAAATTGTCCTTGCTTAAAATTAGAATCCCCGTTGGCTGGCCGCCAGCAATATTAGCGAAGCTTTCAATAACTCCCGGAAGCCCCTTTTTGTCAGTCGCACTGGGGCCAGGCCTTCCCTGATGATCATGCAGATGTACATGAAAGCAACCGCTTTTCATGTCGAACATCGTTTGCATTGCTGATCGTATTGCTTCAGAACCTATTTTCGCTCCAACCGTTGGATCCTCAATGTAATGCTCATCCGCTACGCATTGATATGAAATAGCAACAATTAGTATTTTGTTTTGATCTATCCATTTTGACTTAGTGAAGAGAAAACCTACTCTCTCACAGGCGTAAGAGTGAGGGCGCCGCAAATCTTGCTCCATTTCTGATCGCAATTCCTGGGGAATACGAAAAATAATATATGGCTTATTCTTTGTAAGACTCATAACTTAAGTGCTTTAAGATGTATCAATAATACTTCAGCCAAACGCAAACCTTCAGGAACTTGCCATGACATGGCACACCAATTGCGTTCCAATACCCTGATATTGCCGTTCCAATTACGAGCAGGTATTCCTGTAATGACCTGAGGAAAAAAGAGGCGTGATTTATAGCCATCTCTTGGTTTAGGGCACAACAAAACATCTACCATAGCCGGTTGACATCCGTCAGGAAGCTGAAGCTGTTCAATTAAAATATAAGGATAGCCCCCCTCCTCTGCAAAGCAGAGGTTAGGGGCTATCCGCTTCAATTCTTCAATCTGATCTTGCGGAAACATGATATATGATAAGATTTAAGAAGAAGTACCTTCACGTTTACAACTAAAAAATTCTTCCCCACCTTTAATCAATACCGTTGCATCGTCCGCCAGGGGTATTAATTTCCCTTTTATTAGTTCAGAAAGTTCATCTGCTAATGACACGCCAGCTAGCTTTTTTAACTCAGATACTTTAACCGGCCCTCTTTTAACAGAGAAAGGCCTGTCATTAATCCTAATAGTAACGGAAATATCATGATCTTTCTTCCTTACTCGAAAATGTTCAATACCCTCTCTTGCCAGATTTACCTGAGTATTATCCTTGACGATTTCATCTTCATAAGGTCTTTGCAACATTAACAATATTTCATCCTCAGCTTCCAAATTAGCGAGTTTGCGGATGTCAACGCCGGTGATATACTGTTTTTTCCATTGATATTGCTTCCCTTCAATTGTTAAAGCAAGAGGACGCCGTACATAAAAGGATTCAATACCTTCTCTTGCTAAATCTACCTCCGTTTCCAATCCTACAGGTTCGTCGTCCCAAGGATCCGCAATGGCGAGGTAAAGATCTGCATCCTCTGAAAGCCCAACTAAACGCCTGGCTTCTTTACCAGATATATACTGTTTTGTCCATTCAATCTCACGTCCTTCAATAATTAAAGTGAGTGGTAGGCGTCCTTGGTGACCGCCCTTTGGTAAATTGTTCTGCTCTTTAAGCATTTTAAAAAAATTTAATAATTAAAAAATTCTCCGGCTTCTTTAAGACCAATGGAGAATTGGTCCAGGCGATCCGAGTGATGTTTTGTAACTATAAAATCCTTACTTTTACCACTCAGAAAAAGGGAGCTATCCTGAGGTGATGAGCCTCAGCCAAAGTCGTCCAAACTTATTGTTCCCATAAGCCCAATCGCAGCGCCACTGTTAATTGGGCTTTTTATTTCATCGGCTCAAAATTTTTTGTCTCTATAATAAATAGGGTCGTTTCCATAACTGTCCTTGTCCCTAATTTGTCCATTGCGGCCATGAATTACTACTTCTGAACGGTTGTTCTTAGCAATTTTTATAGCCACTTCAATCGCTTGTTTTTGGGTCGCAGTCACCTTAGTAACTTTTTCATTACCAGCTCCTTTCACAGCCCAGCTATTACCATATTTTACTACATGTTGATTCTTTTTCATACTATTTTTTTTCAAAGGTAGTAAAAATCTAAATATATCAAGCAAATCTTGGTAGATTTATTTTTTACTTTAATTCGCTTGATATATTTAGAATACCCTTACCTTTGCACTATAAATAAAAAATGAGCATGAAATCACTCGGGAAAACTTTAAAGAATGCCCGTGAATTGATTCCATTTACGCTACGGCAGGTTGAAGAAGCAGTAGGCATTTCCAATGCTTATTTAAGTCAGTTAGAAAACGATAAAATAAAAAAGCCTTCTGCAAACGTTTTGTACAAACTGGCCAATCTATATAACGTAGAACTTGACAGCCTGTTAGCAGCAGCTGGAATTATTCAAGAGAGCAAAGAATCAAAAAACAAATTATTAAACACAGCTGCACTGTCTGCAGAAAAGCTGACGGTGGAAGAGGAAGAACAGCTTTTAAAATACCTGAAATTTCTGCGCAATAACGATGACTAAACTGCTTGCCCAGACTGATATCGATCGAATTTCTTTGGAGATTTTGCGTGGAAGTAAAAGTCTTGATGTGTTTCCAACGCCTGTTGACCGGATCGTGGAATATGCTGAACTTCTTGTAAAAACAGACGTGGATATATCTCAAATACATCCGACTTATTTGGACCGCGCCAATGATTTTTTGAGAAATGCTCTATCAAAAGTGCGGGGCCTTTTTCTTTTTAAAAGCCGAGTCATTTATTTAGATTTATCTCAGGGATTTAACCGAAGAAACTTTGTAAAACTTCATGAAACTGCTCATGGTGTTTTGCCTTGGCAACGGAAAACCCATGATATCATCGGAGATAATGATCTAACATTAAGCCCCGATCAAAATGATGAATTTGAAGCAGAGGCGAACTATTTCGCTTCCATCACGCTTTTTCAGCATGATCGATTTATAGAGGAAGTTTCCAAATTGAATCTGAGCATTGATGCAGCAATACACCTTGCGAAACATTTTGGAGCTTCAATACATGCTGCGTTGCGACGTTACATAGATAGTTCCAAGAGTAAATGTGCACTGCTTATTTTAGAGAATCTTAATAAAGAAAGGAATCCGTTTTGTACCTTGAGAAATTATCTTGCCTCAAAAAATTTTAATAAGAATTTCGGAGAGATTCTCTTTCCACATAAATTGGAATTTTCCTGGCCTTTTGTCCAGGATTATTGCAATGGCAGGAAGTTTAAAAAAGACGGACAATTAATATTGGAAACAGAAAACGGTAGTGTTCAATTTACCTACCAATTTTTTAATAATTCATACAATGCTTTTGTTTTCCTGTATCCAGTTGGTGAAGTGAAAAAAAGCAAAACAACTTTCATTTTACAAGGGGTTTAATTTGTCTCTTCATACTGTTGATCGTCAATCAACACTAATAGTAACCGTTTCATAACTATATTGTTCACCTGGGTCAGCCGATACTTTTTCTAAAATAAATCACCCATTTTTACATAACCGATCACCCAACTTTTCATCCAACCGACCTCCCAACTTTCTCCGAATTATCTCCGCACTTTTCTCCGAATGATTCACCGAACTTTAACGAAGCATGTGGAAACCTCTCAAGCATACTTTTACAGCATCGTTTAGAGCATCGTGCAGCATCATTTAGACCATCAAGTACTCAAAAAGTACAAGTTATAACTGCCCTTTAAGCATACAAAAATATCGCATTCCATTAACCTGAAAATTTGCAATATGCAAAATGCGCACCCGTCATTTAGAGAGCATTGGTCTTTCTGCACCCAAACCGTATCCAGCGATTCGTCCCCAAGCTGAGGACTTTTTTCAAATTAGTAACAAAAATACCTTCCATATCCGGAAACTCAAGCCTTAGATCTTTGGAAACCTAAACCCAATTCATCTACACGCCCGATTTTGTAGAAAATTTGACAATAATTGGATTTAGGAATTTATGCATGTTCTAACAAAAAGTCAGCATCAATTTTTAATATTTTATATACACCTTTTAAAAAAGAAACGTCCGGCTTTCTTTTTCCTGCTAAAATTTCAGAAACTTTCGATTGCCCAATACCAATTTCAGTAGCCAATTTTGCCTGCGTCATCTTATTCTCAAACATTTTTAGCTCCACAACCTCGACAATTGTTTCCGGCTGTTTTTTGGGCTGAAGTCCAAGCACTTCGTCTTCATACCTTTCTGCCTCCGTAGACATAGCGGCCAGTTTTTTAAGCTCCGCTGTAGAGAGATTGGATTCCCCTTTGTCCATTAGTTTATATATCGTCAGCATAGTTTCATGATAGGCTTTGTTAGAATTAATTTCGTATTTCATACATACTATTTTTTAAAAGTGATTTCATTCGCTTTTATCTTATCATACTGTTTATGAGTTCCAATAAAAAGAATAAACACCGTTCTTACTTTAAAAATAATCAGGGCAACCAGCCGGTATTGATTCCCTTTTATATCAAAAACATATCTGTCATTTCCTACACTATCAGCGGTGTTAAACGTCGTTTTAACCTCGCTAAAATTTTTCCAATCAGCAGCTTTTGTATCGCTGTACCATTTCTCAATGGCATTTTCTATATCCGAGTGATTCCGAACGAATGATCGGATGATTGTTTTAGAGATTATTACCATTATATAATCTGTTTATAAAATTAGATAAAAATTCTTAATTCAGATATATATTCTGAAACAAGAAACCATTTTCTATTAGTCCGAAAATCGAAATATGTATTTTTTGCTTATTGCCGATCGTATAAAATTGCATCGCCGACGTTCCATTCCAGTTGTTTCATTTTTTGCAACAACTGGTGTTGCATATAATATTGTATATTAATAATCAATTATTTATATAATATCAATATTATTTCTCAAACCCGATCCGATCTCTATCCTCCCATTTTCGCTGCGCAGCCTTTTCATCTAATAGATTTTCCAAAGCCTGGTAGATTTCACTTAGTTGGACATCATGCGAACCAACCCACTCCTTCAGTTGATTCAATTGATATTTAACTTCTGACTGGTCAAGTAATATTCTGCGCAGCTCAACGAATGCCCTCACTATGGCGATATTCATTTGGATTGCGTAAGTAGAACGCAATACCGAACTAAGCATGGCAACGCCTTGTTCCGTAAATGCGTAGGGGAGGTATTTTAAGTTATAGCCTCTTGCTGTGTTCAAGGTCACAATTTGTGACCTTGAAGGTGCGCTCTTCTCTATAGCCTCCACCTGCAATCTTAAGCTTTCCCATTCTGCTTTAGTCAACTGAAACATAAAATCGGCTGGAAATCTTTCAATGTTTCTTTTGACAGCCTGGTTAAAAACTTTTGTTTCCACATTATAAAGAGCAGCCAGATCCTTGTCCAGCATAACCCTTAAGCCCCTTAATTCATAGATCCGGTTTTGAATACTTTTAATGATTTCCATGTGTATATTATTTTAAAGATTATTTGCCCACTTGTTTTGTAGTTATCCTGACTGTTTAACTCTCCAGAGTATTTTCGGAAGACTATGCTTTCAGTACGTTTTTCTGCAGATACCTGTCAACATATTGGTCTACTGAAAATTCAGGGGCGCCTTTCTGCTCTTTAAGCCATTCCTGGATCTCTTTCTTTTTGAACCTGTACTGCTTGCCCAACTTGAAATAAGGGATATCGCCTTTAGCGCAATTAGCATAGATCATATTTTCGTCTATGCCTGTAAACTGCGCTAGCTGCTTGACCGTCATAATTTCAGGTTCATTACCCGTCGCTTGCAAGGCTTGCGGTTTATTTAGCACCCTTTCCAGTGCTTTTTTGATTGAAGCGATTTCTTCTTCAATTTTTTCCAGCCGTTGTTCAATATTTAATTGTTTCATAAATCAGATTTTATTATTAAAGTAGGTTTGAATGCAGCTTTAGCCTTATTTGCTTCAGGAACCTGGGCGTAGATCTGCGTTGTCTTGACATTTTTATGATTGAGCATTTTGCTGACAATGTAGATATCCTCACCCTTTTCTATTAATGTGGTTGCATATTTATGCCGCCAGTTATGGAACTTGGCCTTATCTTTTAAACCAACGGAACCAAACCATTCTTTAAGTTTGGCCCTGGTCCGGTGATAGTCCAGCCCCGGAAACACCAGATCATCAGAATCCTTTATCTCGCCCAATAATTTTACAGCTTCATCGCTGATGTAATGTTTAAAGCAACGTTCAGGCTTGGGGTCAATGAAATAGATATACCAGGCTTTCAGCGAGGTTGAATAGTGGAAATAGCTCCACCTGAGTATTTTAATAGCGCTGAACCGGCATCCCGTGAGTAAAGCGAACAGGGAAGATTTGAAAACAAGCGGATCATCTACCGGGTTGTCAAGCAGCAATTGCAGCTCTTCGTCATCAATAATCTCTCTGAATGTATCCACGTTGCTGATACGCGGCACCCGGATGGTAAAGTCTTCAGGCAGGTACCTGTCTAAAAAAGCCTGGTGAACAATAAGGGCAAATTTGTCATAATAGGAGGCGGCGGAATTCTGATTAAGTTTGAATTTCTTGGACTTCAACGTCGCTGAGCTGAGCAAATGCTCTTTAAATTTCTGTAGGAACCGGTCGTCCAGATCTCTGAACTTCATGTGGTCGCCCACCCATCTCCGTAAATATTTTACGGCCGTTTCATAATGGGTCGTATCTACATCTTCTTTTTGCTTATTGCGAATAAAAGAAGCGGCGTATATATAAAAGTCGGCTTCAAGCACATCTACATTAAACAATCCGTTTGCTTCAAGCATCAACGCTTTCATACGCTTAATAAAGATCTTTTCCGCTATTTCCTGGTACAACCTGTTCTCCCGCTTTTGCAGGGATGTAACAGGATCTTTGTGCAAAAACAAACGCAGAAATTCACGACGCGTGTAAACCTGCTTTGCCGGATTCCAAACCGGCGGATAATAGTCAATAAACAGACTGTACTTACCGGATTTCAGTAATTTCTTCCTTAACGTTCCTCTCATAACCCTTCGCTTTTACTGATGAAATAATCCAGAACCTGCTGTTTGTTGAACAGCAGCCTTCTTCTGATTTTTAATTTCGGGAAAGCGGGGTCTTTAATCAGCCTGAAAAGCGTTCTTTCAGCTATTCCAAGCAATTGAGACACGTCACGGATGCTAAGCCATTCCATGTGTAAACGGCCATTTTCAGGCCCTTGTTGAACCGCAGGAGCAGTAGCCTGAGACTGCTCGATTGCCTGCTGATTGGTGGCAAGAATGGTCTGTGTGATCTTTTTCTCTTTCTCGCGCTTTTTATAATTGCGACTGGCGCATTTAAGAGAGCAGAATTTTGTGACCGTTTTCTGTGCAATAAATGGCTTTTTGCATTCCTGGCAGATCTTTTTTACGCGGATATTCGTACTCATTTTACCTTTTTTTTAAGGCAATCCGCGGTAGATCGCTAAATGACTGGAACTGCCACGAACTGCCAGTTAATGACTGGAACTGCCTGTGGCTGCCGTCCTCTACCCAACCTTCCCAAAATACCCTTTTTGTTCAATGAACTTTTGGGAAAAGGTACAAAAGAGGTACAAGACATCCATAAAAGTGAGGTAAAATGCAGTAAATTTAACTTTGTAATAACTTGTATTTCAAATAGTTAGTAAAATGAGGTCAAACTGCGTCAACTGAAATAACCCGCTTACTTTCCGATACAGAACTTCCCAAAGATCGTTCCCAGTATATCCCGGTCTACTTCTACCTGCCCGGTGATCTCTCCCAGATAATGCAGGGCCCGGCGGATGTCAATAGAAAGCAGGTCACCGGTCAGGTTCTGGTTCATACCCGATTCTATGGCGGCCAGGCTATCCATCATTTTTGAAAGCGCATCGTAGTGGCGGGCATTGGTCACAATGGAATTTTCAGTCCGGATGGTCTCACCAACGGCGCGTTCATACATCAGTTCCTTCAGCGCTTCCATACCGGTATTCTTTTTGGCGCTGATGGCTACATCCGATGCTCGATGCTCAATGTCTGATAGCGGCACCTCCTCACGATCTGTTTTATTCAGTATTACAATCGTTTTGTCTGCAAAAGGCTCCAGCCACCCGATAGCAGCAGTATCCGGATCCGTTACGTCGATCAGGTGCAGGATGATATTTGCCTTCGCGGCATTCTGCCTGCTGCGCTCGATACCGATGCTTTCGATCCGGTCTGTTGTATGTTCCCGGATACCCGCCGTATCGATCAGCCGGAAGAGCACCCCGTTAATATTGAGCGTTTCTTCAATGGTATCCCTGGTCGTTCCCGCGATCTCGCTGACGATGGCTCGCTCTTCATTCACCAATGCATTGAGCAGGGTGCTTTTCCCTGCATTGGGCTTGCCGATGATGGCCACGCTTACACCGTTCTTGATCACATTGCCCAACCGGAAGGAATTGATGAGATTTGAAATTTGAAATTTGAGATTTGAGATTAAAGTCCGGAACTGGGCCCGGTCTGCAAATTCCACATCCTCATCACTAAAATCAAGCTCCAGCTCTATCAGCGCTGCAAAGTTGATCAGCTGGTCGCGGAGCTTGGCAAGATCGCCCGAAAAACCGCCCCGCAGCTGTTGCAGGGCAGCCTGATGCTGTGCCTGACTGTCTGCAGCGATCAGATCGGCCACGGCTTCCGCCTGTGCCAGATCCAGCTTGCCGTTTAAAAAGGCGCGCTGGGTATACTCACCGGCTTTGGCAAGCCTTGCGCCGGCCGCTACTGCTGCTTCCAGTATCTTTTGCAAAATATAAGGCGCTCCGTGACCGCTGATCTCTACCACATTCTCTCCCGTATAGCTTTTGGGCGCGCGGAACAAGGTAACCACCACCTCATCGATCAGCGCCCCGTTTTCCGGAGCCACGATATGCCCAAAATGAACCGTGTGCGTTTCCTGCCCGGACAGTCTTTTCCCCTTAAAGATGGCATCTGCTATGGAGATAGCATCCCTCCCGCTCAGCCGGATCACCCCTATGGCTCCTATGCCCGGCGGTGTGGCTATCGCCGCAATTGTATCATCAAAGCCCGAAAACACGTTCATGCTCCAAAAGTACGTATTCGGCAGCAGACGGTCGGCCACCGGACAACCGTATCTTCAATCATCCCGTTACACTATAAACCGGTTTTTTTAATTGCAGGCATAACACCGCACATCCGTTATCTTTACGTTTTTACAATACTTTTTCATGAAACGCGTATCTATCTTCGTCATTGTGCTGGTGCTGCTGGCTCCCGGCCGCCCTGCAGCACAACCTCAAAAAGCAGTAAGAGAATATTTCCAGTTGCAGGTTTTTCATTATACACGCCTGCAGCAACAGGAACAGCTGGACCATTACCTGCAACAGGCCCTGCTCCCCGCCCTGCACCGTTTCGGACTACAACGGATCGGCGTGTTTCAGGCACTTGGCAACGATACCGCATCCGATAAAAAAATATATGTGCTGATCCCTTTCCGGGAACTGGCGCAATGGCAGGGGCTCAGCACACGCCTGCAGAATGACCGCCGGTATCAGCAGGCTGCGGCAGATTACCTCAATGCTCCCAATAAAGCAGGAATCTATGACCGCATCGAAACCATCCTGCTGAAGTCCTTTGCCAAAGCACCGGTCCTGAACGTTCCCGGACTGAAAGGCGACAAGGCGCAGCGGGTATACGAACTGCGCAGCTATGAAAGCAGCACTGAAAAGCAGTTTCATAATAAAGTAAAAATGTTTAATGACGGCGACGAGATCGGCATTTTTAAGCGGCTGGGATTTAACGCTGTTTTCTATGGCGAAGTACTGGCCGGCTCCCGTATGCCCAACCTGATGTACCTGACCACCCATGCGGATATGAATGCCCGCAACCAGAACTGGAAGAACTTTGGCAAAGACCCCGACTGGAAGCGGCTGAACTCGCTGGAAATTTATAAGGAAAACGTTGCCCATATTGACGTTGTTTTTCTGAAAGCAGCTCCCTATTCCGATCTCTGACCTCTTTTGCGTATTTCTTGTCCCGGATGCTTATTTTCGCGGCAGATGAAAAAAGAAGATCTAAAAAATATCGATTTTGCCGAAGGCGCTGTACTGCTGATCGACAAACCGCTCAACTGGACCTCTTTTGATGCCGTACGGAAAGTGCGCAACCTGGTCCGTATTAAGAAAGTGGGACACGCGGGCACACTGGATCCGCTCGCCAGCGGCCTGCTGATCATCTGCACCGGTAAATTCACCAAGCAGATCAACGCCTATATGGCAAAAGAAAAAGAATATACGGGCACTTTTACCCTTGGAGCCGTTACTCCTACTTATGACCTGGAAAGCGAACCCGTAGATTTTAAACCTTATGATCAGCTTACGATCTTTGATATAGAGGCCGCAACTCAAAAATTTGTAGGCGATATTTTACAGGTACCACCGGCTCACTCTGCTATTAAAAAGGATGGGAAACGGGTATATGAACTGGCGCGGAAAGGGATCGATGTACAGCTGGATCCCCGGCCGGTAAGCATTTCCAGCTTTGAAGTAGATGCGACCCATTTGCCGGAGATCTCTTTTAAGGTTGTTTGCTCAACCGGCACCTATATCCGGAGCCTGGCGCAGGATTTTGGACAGGCACTGGGATGCGGGGCCTATCTCAGTAGTCTGCGCCGCACTCGTATCGGCGATTTCTTAGTAGAAAATGCGCTTACCATAGAAGCATTTACTGCCGGCATAAAGGGGGATGTTTAAAGCCCGCCTGACGGGCAGGTTCCGGGCTTCACGTTTAAAGTTCCAAGGCAGGTTCTGGTTGATACCCGACGCTCACCGCTCGATTTAGGTCCTTAACTCTCAAAGCCGATAACTAAACCCTGTTCAAAGTTCCAGGTCAGATCAATTTTATGCCTGGTGTTGGATCCCACTTCCACCTTCAAATGCTCTGGAATTTCCTGAGTCGGTTCAGGTTTTCCTCGAAGCGCTGCGCCGGTAAGCCCCCGGTAACCAATCATGTCTCGGCCGGTCGGGCGCCGCAGGAGGTCATTTATATACTACTTCCCGCTGATCTAAGGTTTGATATTCTATGAATTATGAGCGCGATTAAATGGAAATTCATCGCGGGAGACGGCCCATTGGCATCCATCGTCTGATATCCAACGTATTTTCATACGGGGATATTGAACCCTCATCACCACATTTTCATATTCCCACATTTTCAAATTCTCCCGATCGCTAAAAAATAAACGGATACCCGATCCCGATCTGCAGCTGACTTCCTTTTATGAACGGATATGCAAAAAACCGGTTCCGGTAGGCAAGGTTGTCGGGAGAAGGGCTTGGGTCCTTCACTTTATATGCATAGTCCAGCCGGATCACAAAGAACCCGAGGTCTACCCGGACCCCTGCGCCGGATCCTACGGCCAGATCGGTGCCCAGGCGGTTCAGCTTAAAGATCTCATCCGGCAGCCCCGCTTCTTTTTTGAGCAGCCACACATTTCCCACATCGGTAAACACGGCCCCGTTAATGGGGATACCCCCCATTTTAAATAAGGGTACCCGGTATTCGATATTGGCCTCCAGTTGCATGTCGCCAAAGCGGTCCGGAAAGCTGTAGGCCCCTTCAAAACTTTTAATGGTAGAACCAGGGCCAAGCCGCCGCAGCTGCCATGCCCGCATGCTGTTGGGTCCCCCACTGTAATATTGTTTAAAGAACGGCATCTGCGCCCGTTTCTCCGGGTTGGCGGTCGATTCCAGCTCATATCCAACGCCGGCAAATCCCCGAAGCACCAGGGAAGTCTTGGTCCATTTATACAGCTTTGCATATTCTACATCCAGCTTTGCAAAGCGGTACAGGTGTTTGTCAAAAAAACTGTTGCGGATCATCCCGGTCAGCAAACCCGATTCCTCAAAATTGGCCCGGATCACGTTGGTGCTGCGCCCGTTGATGCGGCCCCAGGGCATGATCAGCTTTACGATCGATGAAGTGATCAATCCATCAGAGAATAAGTTCTTTATAGACGGATTCCGGGCAATCATTCTGTCCAGGCTGTCCCGCCGTATCAGGTATGAATACTCAATATTGGGCACTTTTACCGAAAGATTGAAGGTGCGGTTATTACTGCTGTAATCCCTGCCCCGCCAGCCAAACTCATATCCCCAGGCGCTGCTGAAAGACGTGAGGTTAAAAAGATACCGCCGCTCGGTACTGGCTGCGCTCAGGGTAAACAATGACCGGAAATTGCCGCGGAAATTATTTTTAAACCCTTTCATTCCCGGGAAGATAAAACGGGGATAGGAAATGGTATTGGTGGCGCTGAACTGCTGCGTCTGTATGATCTCTCCCGCAGTCAGCTGTCCCAGCTCCACCAGGTAGTTCACATTTGTGCTCATCAGGTTGGCGGCGCGGGCAAAGTTGCGGTTCTGCAGCCCCAGGCTGAACCCCAATCCAACAAAATTCCCGGAAAGAACGCTTTGGCTGAAACTGCCTTCTACATTTGTTGTAAAATTGTATTTTTTAGCCGGTAATAGCTTAAGGGCAAAATCCACCGTATCCTGACCACTTCGCGGCATCGGAGTAATATCCACCATGCGCCAGGAGCCGATGCCGTTAAAGCGGTTAAGGGTTCGTATGTAGCGGCGCTGATCATACGGATCCCCCTTTTTCAAATAGATATTGGGCGGAAAAATCTTGGGTTTGAAAATATTCCTGTTTTGGATAACGGTCACATTACCCAGCACCGTTTCTTTACGGTTGGCGCCTGTGGTGTCGTTGCTATTGGGGTAGACGGTAAAATTGCCTACATAATATTTCTGCACAGCCGTGCTGTCCTCGATCGGTCTTGTCCGGATCTCCAGGTTGGCCGTTGGGTTCAGGCGCCGGTCTTGCAGGCGCTCCAGCTGTGCAGCCTGCGCCAGCGGATCCACAGACAGCTCCAGCAGCGAGGCATCCAGCGTATCCCACAAACCAAACAGCAATCCTCGCGAAAACCGCAGATACCCATTATTGCGGTAAAGATCCACCATACGGTCCATTTCCGCCGATATCGGTGCCTGGGCAAACGGATTTCCCTTTTTGATGAATGCATTTTCCAGGTTGTCCCTGATCACTTTCTGCAGGCTGTCGTTTGGAAGCACATACGCAAGGGAATCGATTTTGGTGACCTTTTTGGGCCATACATCAAACTGGATGGTGGCCCGTTGCTGATCTTCCACGTTCTTCACCGCCGTGGTATAGCTGATCGAATCCCGGAAATAGCCCTGCGCATTCAGGTAATAATGCATGCTTTGGATGGTCTTGCTGATCTGACTGGTATCCAGCTTCGGCGGGTCCTTGATAACCGCCCACAATATCTTGTCAACCCTCCTGGAACGGATACTGTCATCCAGCTGTTCATTGAGCCCGGCCTCCAGCCGGCTCTTTTCTTCCTTGCTGAGCGCTTCTTCTACATTTACCCTGGTTTCAAAAACAAAAGGCACACCCTCCGGATGTTTTTTAACCACTGTAAAAACGCTGCAGGAAGATAAAAACAGCAACGCCAAACCAACGGCTAACGGAAGAAATGTATTTTTGAATGCTTTTACCAGGATTATATGGTTTAAATTTTTAATTTAAGTAAAAGATGCTTAGTAAATCTGAAATCAAATATATTCAAAGTTTGTTCCAAAAAAAATTCAGGGACACAGAAAACTGCTATCTGGCCGAAGGGCCAAAAATAGTGGATGAAGCCCTGAAAACACCGGTAACGGTTGTTAAAAAAATATGGGCGCTTGCCGGGTGGGTACAGGAAATGCAGCCCTTGCACCCCCGGACGCCGATGATTGCGGTAGCTGCTTTCGAACTGGAAAAAATATCCCAGCTGAAAACGCCCAGCGGGGTGGTTGCCCTTATTGAAAAAGGGAAAGCCCCGGATGCGGATTGGTATGATCCGTCAAAGCTGATGCTGGCCCTCGATGGGATACAGGACCCGGGGAACCTCGGCACCATCATCCGCATTGCAGACTGGTTTGGAATACCCGGTATCGTTTGCAGCAACGACTGCGCCGATATATATAACAGCAAAGTGGTTCAGGCCACGATGGGCAGCTTATTCCGGATCCCCGTTTCTTACGCCGATCTGCCGGCCTGGCTGGCGCTCCGGAACAATACCCGGGTCTATGGCGCCATGCTCGATGGAACGCCTCTTACCAGGGTACAGGCCGCCGGAGGCATCCTGGTTATCGGCAATGAATCAAAAGGCATCCGGCCGGAAGTAGCCGTCCGGCTTACTGATAAGATCACCATTGAGCGGATCGGCGCCGCGGAATCATTGAACGCAGCCGTGGCCACGGGTATTTTGTTGTCGCATCTGAAGTAGCGGTCAGGTTTGAGAGCTGAATTTAAGAAAGGAGCACCCGCATCAAGGTTCAAGAAGATCTTAACCAGGAACCCTTACATCCGCCGGCGGTTAGTGAGCAGTGAGATGCATTGACCTAAACCAGGGAACGGGGGTCATGAAGTATAAAAACGGACCTGACTGAAACTTGAAACTTCAAACATCCTCCTACCGGAAATGAATGGCTTTTACCACCTGGACCTTTTTTACAATATAAGTGGGGATCATCAATACCAGCAAACAAACAAGAAAGGTACCGGCGCAAATGGCGCCCACTTCCCAGGAAGAAATTTTGACCGCCGCCTGGCTGAGATAATAAGCGCTCTCATCCAGCTTTATAAAGCCCGTCTTTACCTGCGCATACAACAAACCAAGCGCCACTACCGTACCGGCAACAATACCTGTAAGCGTGATCAGCAGGCTGTGCCGCAGGAAGATCTGCTGAACCGTCCAGTCGGTAGCGCCCACCGCTTTCAATACACCGATCATGCGCATGCGCTCCAGCACCAGGATGATGAGGCAGGTGATTAGGTTGATAACCGCAACCACCACCATGATGGCGATCAGCAGATTCCGGGTCACATCCTGCATATTGAGCCAGTCAAAAATATTGGGCGCAAAATTCTTAATGTCCTGGGCATCCCATTCATCGGGCATCTGCGGCAAACCGGCCAGCTCATTGGTAACGGCATCAATCTTTTTATAATCCTTTAAAAAGAGCTCATACCCTCCGATCTGATCCGGCTCCCAGTCATTCAGGCGGCGGATCAGCTTGATATCGCCAATGGCAAAGGTCTTATCATATTCCTCAATACCTGTTTTATAGATCCCCGTTACCGTAAGACGGTCCGGCCGCAGGGAATTATCCGGCCGGATGAAATAGATCAGCACCCTGCTGCCTGTGTCCAGCTTCATCTGTGTTGCCGTATAGGCGGAGATCATGATCTCCCTGCTGTAAGTGGAATCCGGGAACCTGGGCGGGCGGCCGCGCTGCATAAAGGACTGCAGGTTCGCAAAATTGTACGTACTGTCTACGCCTTTTACCAATACCCCCTCCAGGTCGTCTTTTGTTTTTACGATAGCATAGCGGGTAGCAAAGGGCTGAACAGTAGCTACCTGCGGATTCTTTTTTATCTGCGCCACAAGCGCGGGGTTGGCGGTTATGGGTATTTCTTCCGATACCACATATTGATAGGGGGTCATCTCCTGGATACGGATATGCCCCCAGAAGCTGAATACTTTTTCGCTCACCTTTTGCTGGAACCCATTGGCAAAAGCCAGGGTAATGATCATGACCGCCACACTGATAGCAGTAGCCACAATGGACAGCCTGATAATGAACCGCGAAAAGGAGCGCTGCTTATTAAAGGCGATCCGGTGGGCAATGAAGGAAGCTGTGTTCAACTGCGATTGTTATTTTTCCGCTAATTTATTGAAGCTTCTTTGCATCATCCAGGAATTTCGCCAACCCAACATCGGTAAGCGGGTGCTTCAACAGGCCCAGGATGGATTCCAGCGGGCTGGTTACCACATGCGCACCTACCTCTGCACAGCGGATGATATGATTGGGGCTGCGCATGGAGGCCGCCAGCACCTGGGTCTTAAAGCCCTGAACACCGTAAATATGCACGATCTGTTCTACCAACTGAACGCCGTCCCAGCCCGTATCGTCGATGCGGCCAACAAAGGGAGACACATATTTTGCACCGGCCTTGGCACATAAAATGGCCTGCCCTGCATTGAACACCAGCGTGCAGTTTGTTTTAATACCATTGTCGGTAAACCATTTGATCGCTTTTACGCCATCTTTGATCATGGGTACTTTTACCACGATATTCGGGTGAATGGCCGCCAGCTTCTTTCCTTCCTCAACAATATCCTTAAATTCGGTACTTACTACCTCGGCACTGATATCACCATCTACCATTTCGCAGATATCCTTGTAATGCTTTACGATCGCATCATGGCCCTTAATGCCTTCTTTTGCCATCAACGAAGGGTTAGTTGTAACCCCGTCTAAGATCCCCAACTCATTGGCTTCTTTGATCTGGTCCAGATTGGCCGTATCAATAAAAAACTTCATTATAAACTGATTTTATATTAAAAAAAAGAATTTCCTGTTTATCCATAAAGATAACAGGATTTCAATTGAACGCTGCAAATAGAAATCAAAACAGAAAACCAACGGTAAAATTAGGAAAAATAGAGAGAGAAAAAAAGGCAGGCTACTCACATCGCGCCGCTACAACCACCTATCCTTGCTGTCTTCCGACCCTGGGGAGGTTCAGTAGGAGCTGGCCGTATGAGACCTGCCGCCGCAAATATAGGGCAAAGCAGCTAAAAGGAAAAGAATCGCCGGCAGAAAATCATTTTTTATCTTTTGGCAGCCGTTTGCTGGTTGCCGCTTTGGAAACGGCTCCTGTTCCAAAACGGTTCTTGATCGCATCTACCGCCTTGTATAAGTTCAGTTTATCATCCTGCCGGTTGAACAGGTCCATCTGCATGCCATCATCAGCCAACTGGCTGAAGCGAACACCGATCAGCCGCACCGGGCGGCCTTTCTGGTAGAATTTATCAAAAATGGCTTTTGCTTTTCCGATCAGCTCATCGTCCAGCGCCGTATAAGCAATGGACTCCTGCCTGCTGATGGTCTCAAAATCGCTGTACCGGATCTTTACCGTAATACACCCGGTTAATTTATGATCCTGTCGCAGGTCGTAGGCATTCCGCTCTGTAAGCGCTACCAGCTTTTTATGCAGGAACCCCACATCCGTCTGGTTTTCATGGAACGTAGTTTCGTGGCTCATGCTTTTCTGATCCCAGCGGCCTTCCACTTCGCCGCTTCCCATTCCCTGCGATTTCCGCCACAGGTCTTCCCCCCATTTCCCCAGCTGTCCCACCAGCAGGTCCCTGGGTGTAAGGGCAATGTCTTTAATGGTATGCAACCCCAGTTTGCGCAGGCGTTGCTCCGTCTGTTTGCCCACCCCATTGATCTTTTCGATGCCCAGTGGCCACAAAAAATCTTTTTCCTTACCGTGGGGGATCTCCAGGAACCCATTGGGCTTGGCTTCGTTCGTGGCCATTTTGCTGATAAACTTTGCCGATGACAGGCCGCAGGAAATGGGGAGGCCGGTTTCCCTGATGATGTATTCCCGGAGCTCGCGGGTGTACTGGCTGACGCCAAAAAAACGGTCCATACCCGTAAGATCACAATAGAATTCATCGATGGATGCCTTCTGATATAACGGAACTTTAGAGGCGATGATCTCCGTAACCGTTTTTGAATAGTGGCTGTATCTTTCATAATTCCCCCGCAACACCACGGCATGCGGACAAAGCCGCATGGCCCGCTGCATCGGCATGGCTGAATGAACGCCGTATTTCCGGGCCTCATAGCTGCAGGTAGACACCACCCCCCGGCTGGCCGAACCGCCCACAATGACCGGCTTGCCCTTTAATGAAGGGTCCAACAGGATCTCCACCGCCACAAAAAAGGAGTCCAGGTCAAAATGAACGATATAAGAACCGGGTATTTGCACATACAAATTAAGCCAAGAAAAACCGGAATTCCATAGGTTCCGGGGAATGAAGGTGGGTGCATTTCAGATTTTCGCTATGCTGCGACCTTAACAAACTCCCTTTTGGATAGTTCTACAATCTTTGACCATTGTTGATTCTTCTTTGTTACTCTGAGATGCAACATATTTTGGGCGCCATTTCGGCTCCATCTTTGTCCGGATTGCTTCAGCCTTTTTTGGACAATCGTTCGGTGTGCTGATTCGATAGCGCCGGAACCAATCAGTCCGGCACCGATCGTTTTGTATAATGGATAATTCATTCTTGCTTTATTGGATTCAT
>NZ_KB893643.1 GCF_000374125.1 Niabella aurantiaca DSM 17617 | reverse complement strand
TAAACTGGTTACCAAAATCCGTCGCAATATGAAAAATAAACTATTGACCATCAAAGAAAAGTTTATGTTGAAGCGAAGAGCTTTGATAGAAACAGTGATTGATTTACTAAAGGACTTTCAGGATTTGTGGCACACCCGGCATCGTAGTGTGGACAATGGATTTAATAACATGCTTGCCTGCCTGGCCGCATATAACTTCAGAGATATCAAACCTACCTTCAAAGCGCATAAACGAAACTTTTGGATCGCTATTGCTGCCTAAATCTTGTCGAACTCACGTTATATTATTACCGAAAATACAAGAGATTTTTATTTCTCAATCATTGAAGTGGATACTGCGGCTGATTTTTTGAAAAAGCATTATAAAGGTGGATATCAGCGATAAAACAGTCCGAAATAGAGGATAAGCAATATAAGACCGTGAAGCAGCGCTATAAAAAAGAAGCTTCTTTTAATGATGAACCCCTTTATAATATTGATAACCACCAGGAGCGCGATGAGCACCATAAAAAAGATCAGCGCCATACTGCCCAGTCCGGGGGCACCGCCGTCGTGATCCGGACTTAACTTTACGAATACAAAAACGATAAGCGCGGCGAGAGTATAGAATAACAGTACCAGAACAGATGCTCTTTTCATAGTAGGGCTTTTAGGATACACTTGCTGATAGAGCCACAAACTTTATGCTAAACTGGGAGCAGGTGAAGATCCGGCAGAGCCCTCTTGCGCCCCGGTATGGCAGGAGCCGTTATTCCCCGGCATCGGAGAGCTTTGATCTGCAATGCTCCGGAAATCATCAAAGCTTACAGCTGCCATATTATGAAGGGGCCCCGCTACAACTGGTAACCCCGCAAAAAATCTTCGATAGCCATGCGTTTTTTCCCTTCCAGCTGGATCTCTTCCAGGTCCAGGAACCCATCAGTACAAGCAAAAGAAAGACGGGTTTTGCCATCTGTTTTACAGGCGCCGGGCTGCCGGTCCGTTGTTCCTTTTCTTGCAGATGCGCGGAAGATCTTAAACTTTTTGCCGTTTAAGAACGTAAAGGCACCCGGGTAAGGCGAGAGCCCGCGCACAAGATCATGAACTTTCTCAACCGGTTGGCTAAAGTCAATCTGACAGGTTTCTGTAAAGATCTTTGGCGCATGGCGCAGCGGCGTCCCGGGCACGATCTGCTGCGGGGTTTCTGTAAGCGATCCGTTTGCCAGGCCCTGTACGGTCTTTACCAGCAGGCGGGCACCTACTTCCTTCATGGTGTCGTGCACGGTACCCGCGGTATCTTCTGTTGAAACAGGAAAGCGGTCCTGCAACAGGATATTGCCGGTGTCAATCTCATGCTGTAACTTAAAGGTGGTTACACCAGTTTCCTTTTCACCGTTGATCACAGCCCAGTTGATCGGAGCTGCGCCCCGGTATTGCGGTAGCAGGGAGCCATGCAGGTTGATCGTGCCCATGGGAGGCATGTTCCAGACAACTTCCGGAAGCATTCGGAATGCGACACAGATCTGAAGGTCGGCTTTTAAAGAACGCAGTTCCTCCAGGAATGCAGGGCTCTTTAGTTTTTCAGGCTGCAGGATCGTCCATCCTTTTTCCAGGGCGTATTTTTTTACGGCGCTTTGTTGCAGCGCCATACCTCTGCCTGCGGGCTTATCGGGGGCAGTGATCACGCCAACAATGGAACATCCGGCTTTTGCAAGGGCATCCAGGCTGGCTACCGCAAATTCCGGGGTTCCCATAAACACGATACGTGGCTTTTTTGCCTGTTCATTCAGCGTCATCCTGCAAAAATAGCAGTAAATGGTCTATCTTTGAAGAGTTAAGCCGTGTTTCAGACAGCAATTTGCCCCGGTCTGGAACCGGAGTTACAGACACTTTTTATTTTCCCGCTTTCATCATTCAGTAATTTTTAAAAACGATATTATGAAACAGCTGTTGATCTGTCTGTTTTTATTTGGCGCAAGTAACTTGGTGCACGCTCAGAAAGCTGAGGTCGCGCCCGGAGACCGGAAGTTTGCCGTTGATTATTATTTAAAAACAAAAGAACGGTTGCTCCGCGACGTGGAAAAGCTGAGCGACCAACAATTGAATTATAAACAGGATTCTTCGCGCTGGTCAATTGCACAATGTGTAGAGCATATTGCGCTGGCAGAAAGCGGGTTGTGGCAGTGGTGCATGATGACCCTCAAAGACGATTCCGCTAAACTGATAAAACCGGGAAAGCTGATCACCAATGAGCAGCTGATCGCCGCGGTAACGGACCGTACAAAAAAGGCGCAGGCTCCGGAAATGTTACGGCCGGGAAACCAGTTCCCTGGCGCGAAGGCGGCTTTAGCAGCTTATATTTCGAGAAGAGACTCCACAATCGGGTATCTGGAAACCACGCGGGCGCCGCTGCGGGATCACTATATGCAAACGCCCGCCGGAACACTGGATGTTTTCCAGGGGCTGCTGCTGCTGGCAGCCCATAGTGAGCGGCATACCCTGCAGATAGAAGAAGTGATGAAAAGCCCGGGTTTTCCACGGAAATAGACGCCTGTCCGGCACAAGATACCGCGGGCCAGATTGCGGCATCTGGGTAAAAAAGACTACCTTGCCCCCGAATCCGTTTATTCATTTTAAATTCTATCAATGCAACAAGCAAAAAAAGGAGATAAAGTAAAAGTACATTACCACGGCAAACTGATCACGGGGGAAACATTTGATTCTTCCGAAGGACGGGATCCGCTGCCGTTCGAGATAGGTGGGGGAATGGTGATCAAAGGTTTTGACGATGGTGTTACAGGAATGACGGTTGGTGAAAAAAAGACCATCACTATTCCTGCCGATGAAGCATACGGCCCGGTGAACCCGGATATGGTCATCGAGATGCCCAAAGATCGCCTGCCCCAGGATATGGAAGTGGAAGTAGGCATGCCGTTGGTGATGAGTGATCCGCAGGGGCAGCAGTTCCAGGTAACGGTAAAAGAGATCGCCGAAGATAAGATCGTGCTGGATGCAAATCATCCGCTGGCCGGAAAAGACCTGGTCTTTGACCTGGAGCTGGTAGAAATAGAAGGCGGTAGCCCATTGATCATTATGCCTTAATACAAACCTGATTCATTATTGGATAAAGCAGCTTTTAAGCTGCTTTTCTATTGCTTGTATCTTTTTTAAATGATTGATATTGCTTTGTTTATTCGTTATTATTTATTTTTTTAATGATATTGTTGGCGTAACAATAAATGACCATGACCTACAATTTTACGGTCGCTGACCGCTTTTTGAAATATGTGGCCATCGACACCCAAAGCGATCCGCTGTCGGATACAGTGCCTTCAACAGCCCGGCAGAAGGACCTGAGCAGGATCTTGGTTGATGAATTAAAGGATATGGGAGTGCAGCAGGCCGCGTTGGATGATTTCGGGTATGTTTATGCCACGATCCCGGCGAACACGCAAAAGACTGTTCCTGTAATCTGCTTTTGCAGTCATGTAGATACATCATCCGACTGTTCCGGCGCCGGGGTAAAGCCCATCGTGCACCGTGAATATGATGGCAGGGAAATCGTACTGCCCGATGATCCCGCACAGATCATCCGCCCCGGCGACCACCCTTACCTGAAAGCAAAAAAGGGCGAAGACCTGATCACGGCCTCGGGTACCACGCTGCTGGGAGCAGATGACAAGGCCGGTGTAGCCATTATTATGGATCTGGCAAACTACCTGGTAACCCATCCGGAAATAAAACACGGCACCATCAAAATTTTATTTACGCCGGATGAAGAGATCGGGCGCGGTGTTGACCATGTGGACCTGGAAAGACTGGGTGCTGATTTTGGTTATACGCTGGACGGAGGAGAACGGGGTAGTTATACAGATGAGACTTTCAGTGCCAACGGGGTTACCATTCATTTTTATGGCAACAGTATCCATCCGGGCTATGCCAGGGGAAAGCTCATTAATGCCATAAAAGTAGCTGGTACTTTCCTGGAGCTCCTGCCCAAAGATGGCTTCAGCCCGGAAACCACCGAGGACCGGGAAGGGTTTGTACACCCGGTGCATATGGAAGGAGGCGCAGAAAAAACCTCGCTCAGTTTCATTATCCGGGACTTTGATACCTCAAAATTAGCATTACATGAAGCGCGGCTCGAACAGTTTGCAAAACAAGCCACCGGCAGGTATCCGGGAAGCAGGTACGAGTTTGAGAGCCGGGAGCAATACCGGAATATGAAGGAAGTGATCGACAACCATCCCGAGATCGGGGAATACGTAAAGATCGCTATGGAGCGGAGCGGCGTGGTTTTTAAAAAAAGCAGTGCCCGCGGGGGAACGGATGGTTCGCGTTTGTCGTTCATGGGCATCCCGTTCCCAGACATTTTTACCGGCGAAATGGCATTTCATGGCAAGCATGAATATGTAAGCATACAGGATATGCAAAAATCTGTGGAAACCCTGATCCATTTGGTGCAGGTTTGGGAAGAAAAAGCTTCCTGAGGCTGAACGGGATGGGCTCCTTTACAAAACTTAAAAATTACATTTTATGATCAATCCTTTTTACATTATTCTTGTGGTGATCCTGCTGGCCGTTCTAAGCGGGCTCTTTACCATTAACCAGGCGTATATCGGCGTCGTTACCATGTTTGGCAAATACAGGCGCATAGTAGGGCCGGGGCTGAATATCAAGATCCCGTTTATAGAAAAAGTGTACCGGAAGGTTTCTGTCCAGAACCGGTCTGTGGAGCTCGAGTTCCAGGCTGTGACCCAGGATCAGGCCAATGTATATTTTAAGAGCATGCTGTTGTATGCGGTGCAGAATGAGTCGGAGGAAACGGTAAAAAAAGTGGCGTTCAAGTTCATTGACGAGCGGAATCTGATGCAGGCACTGGTGCGCACGATCGAAGGAAATATCCGTGCATTTGTGGCTACCAAAAAGCAGGCGGAAGTACTGGGGCTGCGCCGTGAAATTGTGCAGTATGTAAAAGTGGAAATTGATCACACGCTGGAAGAGTGGGGGTATCATTTGCTGGATCTGCAGATCAATGACATTACATTTGATAAAATGATCCTGGATTCCATGAGTAAAGTGGTCGCCAGTAATAACCTGAAAGCCGCTGCAGAAAATGAAGGGCAGGCATTGCTGATTACCAAAACAAAGGCGGCAGAGGCGGAAGGAAATGCCATCAAGATCAGTGCGGAAGCAGAGCGGGAAGCGGCACGCCTGAGAGGGCAGGGGATCGCGCTGTTCCGGGAGGAAGTGGCCAGAGGCGTTTCTTCGGCGGCCGTTGAACTGCGACAGGCCAACCTGGATACCAATTTTATTTTATTCAGTATGTGGACGGAAGCCATCAAGAACTTTGCGGAATACGGAAAGGGTAATGTGATCTTCCTCGACGGCAGCACGGAAGGAATGGAGCATACGATGAAACAATTTCAGGCAATGATGATGCGCCCCGCGGGTACCGACGCCTTAAAGAACGAGGCCTGACGTTTCCTTGAAGCCGGCTTCTACAAACCGCTGTTTACCCTGCAAGTCGTTCTGAATGACCGCAGAAAACCCGTGACTTTCATAGAGGGATGCTGTGGCCCCTGCCTGCTGCTCGTGCACTTCCAGATAGATACGGCCCTGCGGATGCAGGATTCGGTGGGCGAGTCCGGCTATTTTTCTGTAAAACAGCAGAGGGTCATCATTGGGCACAAACAGCGCAAGGTGCGGCTCATGATCCAGTACGTTCCGGTGCATGGCCGTCTTGTCCGTCTCCGGAATATAAGGTGGGTTGCTTACCAGTACATCCACTTCCTGAAGTTGCTCCCAATTGCGCTCGTCCAAAATATCCAGCTCTTTAAAGTCTATCTCCACCCCGTGGGTGGCGGCATTTTTACGGGCCACTTTCAATGCACCGGGACTGACATCGCATGCAGATACGGTGGCCTGTGGCAGCTTCCTTTTCAGGATGACGGGGATGCACCCGCTTCCGGTTCCGATATCCAGCACCCGTAGGGGTTGCCGGTTCCGGTATTCCCGGATGATCCTGTCGGCCAGTTCTTCTGTCTCCGGCCGGGGTATGAGCACATTTTTGTCCACATAAAAAGGAATATCATAGAACCAGGCTTCGTTCAGAATGTATTGCACCGGCTCTGCTTTCAAAAGTCTTTTTTTGATCTCCGCCAGCATTTTTATATAACAGGGGTCGGGGGTGAACCGTTGATCCGGGTTATTGCGCAGGTTCATACCCGTCAGGCTTTCAATGACCAGGTACCATATATGCTGCGCTTCATTTTGCGGATAAAGCACCCCCAGCTCCGTAACAAAGCTTTGTTCTATGTTTTTTAAAGCCATGCTGCAAACTTAATTCTTTTACTTTTGTAAAAATGGTTACGGAAGCACATCGTATATATCTGCAACGCTGTTTTCAGCTGGCGCGCCTGGGTGCGGGCAATGTGGCCCCCAACCCGATGGTGGGCGCCGTGCTGGTACATGATCAGCGGATTATTGGTGAAGGATATCACCAGCGGTACGGGGAAGCCCATGCAGAAGTGTATTGCATCCGGGAAGCCCTGAAAAATGACGCGGCCCTGATCCCCGGGGCTACCTTATATGTTTCTTTAGAGCCCTGCGCGCATTATGGCAAAACGCCTCCCTGTGCCGACCTCATTATCCGGCACCGGATCCCGACGGTAGTGGTAGGCTGTCGCGATAGCTTTGAAGCGGTAAATGGAAAAGGGATCGAAAAGTTGCGGAATGCCGGCATAACCGTGATCGAACAGATCGCTGCCGGGGACGCGGTGACCCTCAACAAGCGGTTCTTTACCTTTCATGAACGGAAACGTCCGTATGTGATCTTAAAATGGGCACAGACAAAGGACGGGGTCATGGCTTCGGCGAGCACAGGGCGTTTAAAGATCACCCATCCGGTAACCGACCGCCTGGTACACCGGTGGCGTTCTGAGGAAGCTGCCATTATGGTGGGGGCGGCCACAGCGGCTAAAGATGATCCGCTGCTGGACAACCGGCATTGGGCAGGGAATGCACCGCTGAAGATCATTGTTTCTGCTTCGGGCGATCTGCCGGGGGATCTGAAGCTGTTGCATTCGGGCAACGCTACCTGGGTATTTAACTGCAAGCAGTCAAAAAAAAGTGCGAAGGCAGAGTGGATCAAAGTGGCGGATGATGAGTTGATCGCGGGCATGTTGCGTGTTTTGCTGGAACGGCAGATCCAGAGCGTTTTTGTGGAAGGCGGGCATCGGTTGCTGCAATCTTTTATCGACGCAGGCTTATGGGATGAGGCCCGGGTAATTACCAATACGGAAATGATCGCCGGCGGCGGGTTGCAGGCCCCCTCACTACACGATCAGGTACGGCTGCAAACAACGATTTTGGGAACCGATGAAGTAACCGTTTATAAGAATACGCATAATCAGTTTATCATTTAAGATGGAGCAGGGGAATTATTATCAGACCATTGAAACCAGTGCGCAGGCAGAGTTTAAGGACCGGGGAAGCCGGTTTCTCGCACTTGCCTATCCCATCAGGGATACGGATGATTTTAAAAAGATAATGGCTGCTGTAAAGAAAGCGCATCCCAAGGCCAACCATCATTGTTTTGCTTACCGGCTGGGCACGGATGGCAATACCTTCCGGTCCAGCGATGCAGGAGAACCGTCCGGAACGGCCGGCCGGCCCATACTTGGGCAGATCGACAGCCGCCAGGTGACTGACGTCCTTATTGTGGTGGTCCGGTATTTTGGAGGCACCCTGCTGGGCGTTCCCGGACTGATCAATGCCTATAAATCGGCCGCGGCCATGGCTTTACAGGTAACGCCGGTAGTGCGCAAACCGGTACTAAAGGGATACAATCTCCAGTTTGATTATACACAGCTGAACGAAGTGATGAACGTGGTGAAGCAGTTTGACTGTATGGTGCTCAAACAGGAGCTGCAGCTTTTTTGCTCTATGGACATCGGCATCCCCAGGAACCGGCTAACGGAAACGGTGATGCGGCTGGAAGATATTAAGAACCTGGCGCTGAAAGAGGTTGCGGCTATTTCAGCTTAGCCAATACTTTTTCTTTGCGGATATAACCCAGGGTCGACCATTGCAGCTTCCCGTTCTTATAAAGATGCAGCACCGGCAACGCATCGATCCTTAGCTCCCGGGCAAGCTCCCGGCTTTCGTCCACATTGATGCGCAGCACCGTTACGGTAGCGGCCTTTTCGCGGGCTATTTCTTTCAGGTAAGGTTCCATCTTTTTGCAGGGCGCGCACCATTCCGCGTAGAAGTCAACCAGAACAAGTTTATCGGTGACCAGCGCTTTGTCAAAGTCTGCCCGGACAAATGCGTCGTTCACGGCTGCTGATCGTTCTTCGGGCAGCCCGTCAGCGCGCCATTTCATCATTCCGCCCGCCATTTCATATACCTTTTTAAACCCCTTTTTCCGGAGAAAATCCGCAGCCTTTGCGCTTCTGCCTCCACTCAGGCAATAGAGATACACCGGCTGGTCTTTGGGCAACAGCCGGGCCCTGGAAGCAAAAGAAGAATCGTTCCAGTTAATATTTATGGCGCCTGCTACATGGCCCGCATGATATTCTTTGGGAGTGCGCACATCCAGCAATGTCCTGGAGCTGTTGTCTTCTATTTTGTTATAAAATGTTTGAACGGGTAATGCGGCCGTTTGTCCGTATGTAGAGAAGAACAGTGCGGTGCCAACAATGGCAAAGAGTAAATATTTCATCCGGGATTATTTTGTGATCCATTTTAAAGAAACGGGAGCATCGGTCTTTATTTCCCTGCCGGTAGGCGCAGGAACTCCGGTTTGCGGGTCTATTTTAAAGATCGTAATGTTATTGCTTTTTTGATTGGCCGCCAGCAGCCAGTTGCCAGAAGGATCGATGGTGAAATTCCTTGGAAAATCTCCGTTGGTGGATAAGCTGCTCACGAATGTGATCCTGCCGGTTTTACGGTCGGTCCGGTAAACTTCAATGGTGCTGTTACTGCGTTGCGATACGTAAAGGAATTTATTGTCTGGTGAAAGGTGAATATCTGCTCCCGCAGCTTCTCCTTTTTCCGCCTTTAAAGCATCTTCTGTTTGCAGCTGTTGCAGCTGCCCTTTATGCAGGGCGTAAACGTTCACGGTGCCAAACATTTCATCTACATTGTAAACGAATTTTTTGTTTTTCGAAATGACCATATGGCGCGGACCGGCGCCGGGTGCCGTTTGAATAAAGGACTGTCTTGCTGTATCCACTTTTCCCGTTTGGGCATTAAAGGGATAAGAAACGATCCGGTCTGTTCCCAGATCGCATACGTACAGGAACTTATTGCCGGGGTCGATGGTGGTACTGTGCACGTGCGGGGTCTGCTGGCGGGTGAGGTCCGGCCCGCTTCCGGTATGTTTTACCAGTTGAGAAAAAGCGCCGATGGTGCCATCGCTGTTGATGGCATAAATGGAAAAATCCCCGCTGGAGTAGTTGGAAGCAAACAGCCACCTGCCTTTCCGGTCGCTTTCGAGGTAGCAGGGATCATCTCCCATACTCTTTACCGAATTTAAAAGCGTAAGTTTCCCGGTGCCGTTATCAACCGAAAAAGCGCTGATGTCCCCGTCTTTGGTTTCATTAACGGAATAAACAAATCTCCCGCCTTTTGAAACAAGCTGGTAAGACGGGTTTACAGTTTCCGTCATGCCCGCGGCCACCAGGGTGCCGGTGCGGGGATCAAAGTCGTAAACATAAATGCCTTTACTGGTACTGTTGTGCTGGGTGTAGGTGCCCACAACGAGGTATTGGCCATACGCTTTGTTTTTCAGCGTAACGCTCATAAGAAGCAACAAGATAAAAAATGCCTTCATGCTAAAAGTTGAGATGCAAAGGTACGATAAGTTTGAGGTTTGAAAGTGCGCATTCCCTGCGGGATCCGGGCGAGCATATCCGGATGACGGTACGGCTGCGGCCGTTGCTTGTAAGGACGAGGCTCGGCCTGTTTAAAAGATCTGGGGAGTGGATGGCGTGTCGCTGGCCGGCGTATCATTCATTTGTCGGCTTAAAATGTGTTTGCCCGGGTGCGGAATATTCCAGGTTCGCTTTTATCTGTTTTTTAACAAATGTCATGCAATTTTCATAACCAATAGAACTTCTATATATTAAAGAAATGTGGCGACAGGAAAATTTGAAAACAATTAAACTTTAACTACCATGAAACGGATTTTTACATTTTCAATTATAGCGGTTTTAGCTGCTGTTGTTTTGACAAGTTGTTCCAAACGGGATTATTGGAGGGATGATGATCCCTATAATGATGAATCGGGGATCACGGTTTATATTTCCGAGGTAGGCTCTCCTTATTCGGTTATACGTATGGATTATGACGGCAGGTATGCTATAGTTTATAGCCAGGAAAGTGACAAATATTACTGGCCGGAGATGAATGATGTGATTTATGGTGATTTTTCGGTGGGAGGCGGCAGAACCTTATACAATAAAACTGCGGGGTTCAATATCCGGTTAGAGGTAGATGAGTTTTTTGATTATAAGAATGATGCCGTTAATGCAGTGATCCGGCGGGAAGACAATGAGGGTTACGCCAAGGCTTTTAATAACACAAAGGTTTCGCTTCAGAGACGCAGTGGCGTGCAACCGGCTCCCATAAAATAAATTTTGTAGTCCGTTCCCTATAGGGCTGCCTGTGCGGGCGGCCCTTTTTTATGTCTTTTAAAATGGTATGCCTTCATTGCTACAAGGCCTATGCGGCGCTGGAATTTTTTATTTTTTAGAGTCTTTGTGGATGTCCGCGGTCGGTTGACTGCAGCTTGGTAAAAGCATGAAGCAGCGCTTCTGTTGCCTTGCCTGGCAAAGACCGGCGGCAATTGATTGCCTGGCTACCGTGGCATTCGTGCTGAGAAGCTGTTTAAAAACAGTTCAACATAATCCGTATAACCATTAAATGCGCCAACCTTCTATTGTGTCTCTTATGGCCCCGCAGTAGCCACCATCTGTAAAAGATCGGGGTTAAACGATCATTGAGCAAAAGAGGCATCGCCTCGAAAGATCCGGCAAGAACGGATTTCAACCTGTTTGTTAAGCCACAAAGAGCGGAAGAGAGCCCCCGGCCTGGTGCATGATGGGCCGTGCCCATGGCACTCATGAGATTTCCGCTCGTTAAGGTCATGCTCAAGTGCGGCTTTAATGATAACAACGCGATGGTGCTTATAAGGGGAATCGAAATTCTATTTTTAAACGGGCTTCAAAGTAGGCCGTAGATGCGAAGGACTGCGCTGCCCGGATCGGGAGACTGTTTTATTTGCAAAAAAAATGCCACCCGTTAAGGATGACATTTTTATAGAAGGATACCTGTTTTTAAAGAAGGGTTTATTTAACAGCCGCATCAGTGGTGCTGCCCGCATTCCAGATCCGGTATTTCAGCTCATATCCGTCCGGAACAAATACCACTACCGGCAATTTGCTGTTATAGCGGATCTGTTCGGATTTTGCTCTCACAAATTTTTCGACTTTTTTGCCGTCGGGGCAAGCCATCATGGTTGAGATCACGGTACCATTGGTTGCAAATTCATAATAACTGTATCCCCATCCCCGGAGATCTTTTTCTACAATTTTACCATTCAATGAGCGGGTATTGCAGTCGGTAGGCATTACCTTGCCGGGAATCAGCTCCAGTTTAAAATCCGCCTCTGATGAGCCTTTTTCCGGAGGCAGGATCACATAACGTTTATATCCTTTTTTCTCTTTTGGAAAGTGCTCCAGCTGTTTTTGTGCTTCTTCATTTTTTACCACGGTCTTTCCTGTTTTTTGGGTAGTACTGCAGGAGATCAGCGCCATCGCGATGAATAAAAACCCTGCTAATTGAAATCTTTTCATGGATCATTATTGTTTAATGGTGAAACGAATTATTTCATGTTTTGCAACACCAGGATGCAAAAAAAGACGGGATTGCATAAAATGCCGTGTTCGCAAGGCAGACCGGCGAAGCGGGGTAAAGGTTGCCTCTTTCCGATAATGATGATCTTGATCAAAAAATCAATGCGCAGGATGCGGCGCACGGTAAGGGGACGCTGTTTTAGCCCGGCTGCAGAATTGCGGAGTCCTGGTTGGTAATAGAGTAACGATAGGTTTCCTGTATATTCCGGGTAATGCTGTTTACAAAACTGCTGATATCATGAAAGCTGATGCTTCCTTCGATGATCCATTCAATGCTCTTGTGATCGGACATTATTTCTCCCGATGATCTTTTTACATTCCGAGTATAAACCGCTTCTTTTAACAGCCTGACCAGCTGTACGAGGATGATGTCTGCTGCTTTTGGAATATGGATCAGGATTGTATATGCCGCCATTTTCGTGTGTTTAAGTGGTTATAAGACCGGCTCACCCTAAGAGGACAAAACAGATAGACAACCGGTATTCCTCCCGGGAAAGATACCACTGCTTCCGGGCCGGAATATTAGTCTACTAAATTTGTAGACAAAAATACTGTAAAATGATCAACCGGACAAATTGTTATCCGGCAAAGAAAAATGGTTGCGGCTTTTCAACTATGCGGGTAAAAAAGTTCTTGTTCCGGGACTCCGGCTGCAGGATCCGGAAAAGGGGATATTGTTATGCACAGTCCTTTGTTTCTTTGATGGCACCGCTTACATTTGCAGCCCAACGAATAAAAAAATGGATGTAAAATACATACAGCAGATTGCAATGGACCTGAGCCTGCCGGTGAAGCAGGTGGGGAATGTGGAACAGTTACACGCAGAAGGGGCAACGATACCGTTTATCAGCCGTTACCGGAAAGAAGCAACCGGCAATATGGATGAGGTGCAGGTAGCCAACGTGATCGATAAGATCCGTTATTACGATGAGCTGGAGAAGCGAAAGGAGACGGTTTTAAAGACCATCGAAACTGCGGGGAAACTGACGCCGGAACTAAAGGGAAGGATCGAAGCCTGCATCAGCGCAACAGAGCTGGAAGACATCTACCTGCCTTACAAACCCAAACGCAAGACCCGGGCTTCGTTGGCCATTGAAAAAGGCCTGGAGCCGCTGGCCGATCTGCTGTTTGCGCAAGGGGGCATCCAGGTGGAAGAAGAAGCCGCCAAATACATCAGCGAGCAGGTTAAGGATGCGGCGGATGCACTGCAGGGCGCAAGGGATATTGTGGCTGAGCGGATTGCCGAAAGCGAACAGGCCCGTACCCTGGTTCGTGCTATGTTTGCGGAAACATCTGTTGTTTCCTCGCGTGTGCTGACCACCAAAAAAGACGAGGCAGAAGCCCAGAAATACCGCGATTACTTTGATTTCAAAGAACCGCTTTCGAAATGTCCGTCGCACCGGATCCTGGCCATCCGCCGTGGCGAAAAAGAGGGGTACCTCATTATGGATATTGCTATAGAAAAAGATTCGGCGACCGGCGCGCTGAAAAATGAATTCATCCGGTCGTCGGGTGAAGCCGCCGGCCAGGTGGCATTGGCCATTGATGATAGCTATGCCCGGTTGCTGAAACCGGCTATTGAAACCGAGTTCCGGATGAACAGCAAAACGGTGGCTGATGAGGAGGCCATCAAAGTGTTTGCCGAAAACCTGCGGCAATTGCTGCTGGCTTCGCCGCTGGGTCACAAGCGCGTACTGGCGATCGATCCGGGTTTCAGAACAGGATGTAAAATAGTATGCCTAGACGAAAGCGGTACCTTTCTCAAATATGAAACGATCTTTCCGCATGCGCCCCAGAACGACGGGTATGGGGCAACGGAAGCGCTAAAGCGCCTGGTAAGCAGATATGATATTGAGGCGATCGGCTATGGGAACGGAACGGCCAGCAAAGAAACCGAAAAGCTGGTAAGGGGAATTGATTTTGGGAGACCGGTATCTGTTTTTATGGTGAATGAAAGCGGTGCTTCCATTTACTCGGCCAGCGAAGTAGCCCGGGAAGAATTTCCAGATGAAGACGTAACAGTGCGGGGCGCGATCAGCATCGGGCGCCGCTTGCTGGACCCGCTGAGCGAACTGGTAAAGATCGACGCAAAAAGCATCGGGGTGGGCCAGTATCAGCACGATGTGAACCAGAACCGTTTAAAGGACAGTCTGGACCAGGTAGTGCAAAGCTGCGTAAACTATGTGGGCGTGGATGTGAATACAGCCAGCAAGCATCTGCTGATGTACGTATCCGGTTTAACCGCTACAACGGCAAAGAATATTGTGGAATACCGGGTAAAGAACGGGGTGTTCAAAAGCAGGGAAGCATTGCTGAAAGTGTCGATGCTGGGTCCCAAGGCATATGAGCAGTGCGCCGGGTTTTTGCGCATACCCGATGCCGCCAATCCATTGGACAATTCTGCCGTGCACCCCGAGAGTTATGCCGTGGTGGAGGCAATGGCCGGAAACCTGAATTGTACAGTTGGGGAATTGATCACAAAGCCGGAACTGCGGAAGGGGATTAAGGCACGGGATTTTGTTACGGAAACGGTTGGACAATACACCATCGAGGATATCTTAAAAGAACTGGAAAAACCGGGACGCGATCCCCGTTCGGCCATAGAAGAGTTCCGTTTTGCAGAGGGGCTGGCTGCCATTGCCGATCTGAAACCGGGGATGAAAGTGCCCGGTATTGTGACCAATATCACGAATTTTGGAGCCTTTGTGGATGTAGGAGTAAAACAGGACGGACTGGTGCATGTATCGCATCTTGCGAACAGGTTTGTAAGCGACCCCAACGAAGTGGTAAAGCTGAATCAGAAAGTAATGGTTACGGTGCTGGAGGTGGATGCCGCGCGCAAACGGATCTCCCTGAGCATGAAAGATACCGCCCCCGGTGAAAGCGGGGGCCGGCCTGCGAAACAACACCAGCAGAAACAGGCTCCGAAGGCTGCACCTGCGGGGAAGAACAACTTTCAGTCGAGCCTGGACGCACTGCGGAAAAGATTTGCCGATTGATCCTGATATACCGGGGCAAACAGAAAGCGGCTCGTTAAAATGCATTGGATTACGGCCTGCTCTTTAATTTTGTATGCGAAATATTTGGGGAAATATGAGAAACAAAAGAGCAGCTTTTTTGCAGACCGGCATTGTATTGTTATTCCTGTTCATTGCTGAACATCCTGTAAGCGCACAGCGGGTAAAGGAACCTGAAAATGTTCCGGCAGACTGGTCGGCGCCCTACCCACCATTCAGGATCGCCGGTAACCTCTATTATGTAGGCACCCACGAGCTGACTTGTTACCTGGTTGCAACAGATAAAGGGAATATCCTCATCAATACAGGACTGGCCGGATCGCTGCCATTGATCAAAAACAGCATAGAGCGGCTGGGGTTCCGGTTAAAGGATACGAAGATCCTGCTGACCTCCCAGGTACATTATGACCACGTAGGAGCAATGGCTGCCATAAAGCAGCTAACGGGCGCACGCATGATGGTAAACGCAAAAGATGCGCCTGTACTGGCAGATGGCGGCCGGTCCGATTATGAGCTGGGAGGGCTGGGGGTACAGTTTAAACCGGTACAGGCAGACCGTTTATTGTATGACGAAGATACCATTGCGCTGGGTAATACCTGTTTGATCCTGCTCCATCATCCGGGACATACCAAAGGATCGAGCAGCTTCCTGGTCACTACAAAAGATGAAAAGCGTTCCTACCGGGTGCTCATTGCCAATATACCCACGATCATTACTCGGCGCCCCTTTGATGCCATCCCGGCCTATCCGGATATTGCACGGGACTATGCGTATACACTGGAATCCCTGAAGCACCTGTCATTTGATCTTTGGGTGGCGGCACATGCCAGCCAGTTTAAGCTGACGGAAAAACGTATGCCAGGCAGCCCTTACGATCCGTTGGTGTTTGCGGACCGGAAAGCGTATGATACGCTCATCCATGACCTATACGGGGCCTACCGCGAAAAAACGGGTCAGAAAGATCCATAAGACATACCGGCCGTGCAATTGCCGCGTTGGTTATGGAGAACACAGGTGGCCTGTTGCAAAACAGGCTGGCCCCTCATGATTGGTCCGGGGCACCGGCGGCGCCTGTTTAGCCGGCTTTTATTGTAATATGGAACAGGACGCTGTTGTATAGTAATCCACATTCCGGCCTGCCAACTGTGGGGAAGCGGTTTCTTTTGATAAACCTTTTCCCTTTATTTTTGTAATACATACAACTTTTAATAACATAAAATAACATTGTAGATGCCGCCCCGATTAGCCTATCGGGGTGTTTCGGCATTATCGTTCAAATCGACAATATGACACAGGAAACAGGAGCAGAAAGAGTAAAATGTTTGATTATCGGCTCGGGGCCGGCAGGATACACGGCAGCTGTTTATGCCTCCCGTGCCAACCTGAACCCCGTTTTATACCAGGGGATCCAGCCCGGAGGACAGCTGACCATCACTACCGAAGTCGAGAACTATCCCGGGTACCCGGATGGGGTACAGGGACCGGAAATGATGATCGACTTTGAAAAACAGGCCAAAAGAATGGGGGCCGACATCCGTTTCGGGATCGCCACAAAGGTGGATTTTTCCAGTCACCCGCATAAGGTATGGATCGATGATGAAAAACTGATCGAGGCCGATGCGGTGATCATTTCAACGGGCGCTTCTGCAAAATGGCTGGGCCTGTCGAGCGAAGAGCGCCTGAACGGGTTTGGTGTAAGCGCCTGTGCGGTGTGCGATGGTTTCTTCTTCAGAGGAAAAGACGTAGCCATTGTGGGCGCCGGCGATACAGCGGCAGAAGAGGCCTTGTATCTTTCGAAACTTTGCACCACTGTACATATGCTGGTACGGAAAGGGGAGATGCGGGCGTCCAGAGTAATGCAGGACCGTGTTTTGAAAACTCCCAATATCAAGGTTTACTTTAATACGGAAACAGAAGAGGTATTGGGTGAAAAAACCGTAAACGGTGTGCGGGTCCGGAATAACCAGACCGGGGAAACCCAGGAGATACCGGTAAGCGGCTTTTTTGTTGCCATTGGACATCAACCCAATTCCGATATCTTTAAAGGATTCCTCGATATGGATGAAGCCGGGTATATCAAAACCGTCCCGGGTACCTCAAAAACAAATGTGGAAGGTGTTTTTGCTTCGGGAGATGTGCAGGACAAGATCTACCGGCAGGCCGTCACCGCTGCGGGAAGCGGCTGTATGGCTGCACTGGATGCCGAACGTTACCTGGGAGAAAAAGGCATTCATTAAATTCCCGGTTGCGAAAACGGTGCGGCGGCGCTCAATGGAGTTTTCAGAAGACGTGCCCCTCCCGGATCTTCAGGCAAAAACAACAAGCTAAATGGCACAACTCATCACCATTCACCTGGAGCATTTGCGCTTTTTTGCGGGTCACGGATTATATGCCGAAGAAAAAAAGACCGGCAATGCGTTTGAAATGAGTCTTTCGGTTTCCTTTCCAAAAGAGGACGGCGTGATCAGCAAACTGGAAGATACCCTGAACTATGCCGAGGTGTACGGCCTGGTAAAAGAGGAGATGCAATATCCAAGGGAATTACTGGAAACGTTTCTTACGGAACTGGCCGGGCGTTTGAAGGACCGGTTCCCGGAGATCTCTGCGTTAAAAATGAGCTTATATAAGCTCACCGTCCCCATCGAAAGCTTCGCAGGAAGAGTAGGGGTGGAGCTGGAACAAAGGTTTTAAGAACCCTTCCGGCCCGATTGCTGAGGAGAACCCGCGGCGGTGCTTTTAACAGTACTTTCAGGATTCCGTTTACCGGTTTCTGATCGTTCTCTTCTATCTTGTGTGCTCAACCACTGTCATTTATGAAAAAACAACTCATTGCTGCTTTTTCCTTTCTTGTGTTGGTGACAGCCTGTGGCAAAACGGATGTGGAGCTGCCGGAAAAAAAGCCGGGAAAAGAAACGGTTTCCCTGTGGGCCAAAACCGAAGGGCGGCTGGCATTGCCTGCCTATGCAGGTAAAGGATATGTATTGGCTTCTTCAGACACTGCTATTGCAAAAGCCGTTTGGAAAGGGAACGGGGCGCTGATAACGACCCATGCCCCGGGCAATACGACCGTCACTGTTCAGGATAAAAGTACAGGGAAGCCGCTGTTGCAGATCGGCGTTTTTTCACGGTCGGTAGAAACGGCGTATGGCTGGAGGAATATAGAAAATGAACAATGGAAGACATCGGTTGTGGTTAAAGCCCGTAACGCCACGGATTCCCGCGCATTGCAAAATCAATTGCTTGATTCCATCAAAGCCGGAACAGCCGGCAGTGGTTTTATTTTCCGTAAAAATGAAGCGGCGGAATATGCACAGAATCGGCAGCTTTATAAAGTAGGATACACTTTTGACAACTGGTTACTTACCCTTCGTCATGAAGGCTGGCTCGAGCAGATCTTCCTGAACCCGGTTCAATACAATGTGATCGGACTGACGCAGGACCTGACAGACCAGTATAAGGCCCGCTACCCCGGAAAGAAGATATTGAAAGTGAAAATTACCCGGTATTTTACAGAAGTGCTTCCACCCGGGTGATCTCTGCAGAAAAGCATTATATTTTTTCGAAACTCCACTGTTCCAGGATATCAGCCCCGGATGCCCAGATCATCGTTGCCAAAAGCGAGGGGAAGCAGATCCTTTATGGTGTCAATGATGTAAACAGGTCCTTCCATGCCGGAGAGCAACAAACGAATGGGGCTGCCAGTGCGTTTTTCATATTCCGATAGCGCCTGGCGGCACATGCCACAGGGAGAAATGGGCCGGTTGCTGTTCCCGGTATGGGAATGATAGGCTACCGCAAGGGTAAGGATCGGCTCATCGCTGTACTGTGTGCCTACGGTTGCCAATAGTGCTCTTTCTGCGCAGATGCCTACGGGATAGGAAGCGTTCTCCTGGTTGGAGCCTACAACCGTTCTGCCATTGGCCAGTTTAGCGGCGCAGGCCACACTGAACCGGGAATAGGGGGCATATGCTCTCCGGGTCGTTTTTCGTGCTTGCTGCAGCAAAGCAGCATCTTCTGCTGCCAGTGCGCTGCTGTCTTCTGCTACGGTATAGGTGAACTGAAATTTTTTTTTCTTCATGATCTGCCGGCCCGGTGTTTTTAAAACAGAGGGTATTAAAGATAAGGAATATTTTTTTGGATAAGAGGGTTGATTTTTTTAATGATTAAAGGTTGGTGTGTTGGGTACGGCATTTTAAAATGTAATCAAGTTTGATTGCATTTGTATCATGTTGGGAAAGTTTGAAAAATATCATTGGGGATTTATAAAAGAAGATATCGAAAAAGCTGTTGCTGTATGTAAAGTCATATAGCTGTTGCTCCGTCTTCAAACGATTGGAGTTTCCTCCGTTTAATTGTGACAGATCTGTTGGAGCAAACCAACCTGATATCTTTAACGCACAATGGCCTGTGCGCGCCTCAGGTTATCGGTGCATTGGAGGATCTTGGCTTTTAAATGACCATTCAATTCCTGATGGCGTTGCAAAAATGTAGTGACCGTATGGTAGGCCGATGCGGATTGATAGCTTCCGAAGCTTGACTGGAGCCAGTTGCCCGGGAAAAAGATGTCGCCGGTACTCTGGATCTCGGGTAGAAGCTCCAGTGTTTTTTCCAGGTATTTTTCCGCGGAGGGCTGCCGGAGCGGGTGATGGAGATAGGAAAGTGCTGTTCCCACGGCAGATTCATTGGCCCGGTTCTCCTGCCGTTGCAGGCCGGCAAAGAACTGGTCCCGGACAGCCGGATCGTGCGAAAGTGCAGGCATGATGAGTCGGAACCGCTTTATCCGGTCCGGGTCTTTGATTCGCTGCAGTTGCCGGTCCAGGATCTTGTCGCCGGTTGTGTTTCTCAGCGCCAGTGCAAAGGCAAGGTCAGTATAATCCTCTTCCTTCAGAACTATGTTTACAGGAGGGTCCTGGCTGTACCAGATCCCATAGAGCCGTGCAGCCGCAGGCTCGGTTCCAAAAACAGATTGATAGCATCCAAAAAGGATCTTTTTGTTGTTGGGGCTTTTTTGCTTTTTCAGGGCGCTCCATATACTCTTCTCCAGGTGCTCAGTCCGTTGATGGCGTTGCTGCGGGGAAAGGAAGTTCCAGTAAACGGAACGGAGGTAGCCGGTCAGCAAACGCAGATTCAGCTCGGTGGTTTCTTTGCTAAGACCGGATTCAAAAAGCCGGAGCAGCTGCAGCGGGGTATTGTAACGGCCATTCAGCATATTTTCATAAAGCGATATGTACGCAGAGGCCCGGCTTACATAGTTGTCGATCCGGAACAGGTGGGGCAGCATAGCGGTATCTACCGGCCAAACCCCGTATCCTATGCCGGATGCATTGAACTGGATGAACAGGGGCCGTTTGCGCTCCAAGGCCCGCGGCACCTGCTGCGCTGCAAGACTATCGCTTACGGTTATGGTGCGCACCAGCCCTTTATAGTAGAAGCTGATGTCAAAGCGCTGGGGCCACACTTTTCCGGAGCCGAACTCCGGTTGCTGAAAAACGGAAAAACCAGTGATCTGGCCGCCTGCAGGGTCCAGTTCGGTTTTATAATCAAATACAGGGCGCCCCGGCTCGTTTACCCAAACCGCGTTCCAGCTCCGGAGATCTGCCGGGGTATGGCGATCCAGGATCCGGATCAGGTCTGGCCAGGAAGCATTTTTGAAAGCATAGGTGTTCAGGTATTCCTGCACGCCTTTTTGAAAACCGGATGTTCCCATCAGCGTTTCCAGCTGTCGCATCATTACCGGTGATTTATGGTAAATGATCCCTCCATACAGGGTGCCGGCCTTTTCCAGGTTTGTCAGCGTCTGCCGGATGGGGTTGGCACCGGTGGTGCGGTCGATGGCATAGGCAGGCGGCAGATGATCGGTAAGGAATTTCAGCGAGAAACCCTGCTCATGATCTGGAACTGCAGTGGCCTTGTCTGCCATAAAGTTGGCAAACACTTCCTTCATCCATACGTCGGAAAACCAGTCCATGGTAACCAGGTCGCCAAACCACATATGGGCCACTTCATGTGCCAGCAAATGAGCGCGGCTGTTCAGCTGGCCTTCTGTAGCATCCCGGGTCAGGAACAGGGTGGATGCCTGCAGCAGGATTGCGCCCGGGTGTTCCATGCCGCCAAACTGGAAATCAGGAATGGCCACCATGCCGTGTTTTTGAAACGGATAGGCAATTCCGGTCCATTGTTCATTGAAGAGCACCATTTTTTTATACTGGTCAAAAATGGCATGCAGGCTGTTATTGACCTTCTCGGAGTCTGTTTCCCGGTAAAGGAATTCGATCTCGCTGTTCCTCCATTTTTCCCGGGCAGTATTGAATCTGCCTGCTGCAAACGAAAAGAGATACGTGCTGATCTTATCAGAGGGAGCAAAATACAGGGTCTTTCTTCCGTTGCGGGCAACGGAGTCCTGTAGTTTGCTGTTGGCGATCGCTGCCCAGTCCCGGGGGATCACAAGGGTGAGCCTGAAGACGGCCTTCAGGTCGGGCTGGTCAAAACAGGGAAAAACGGTCCGCGCGCGATCGGGTACAAACAAGGTGTACAAAAAATCATCCCTCCGGTTTAGTGCGCTGTTGCCGGCGGTAAAATCAATAGCGATGGTATTGGCGCCTTTTTGCAGCAGGCGGGCATCCAGGACGATGTGTTCGTTTTTATAGCTGACCGGCACTTCTTTTTCGTTGATGACGATCTTTTTGAGCTTTTGTGGATCCTCTTTAAAATCGAGGAGCAGGGGCGCCCCGGCAGCCCCTGCATAATGAAAGGATAACCGCATCTTTGCGGCAATATCTTCCTGTTTTTTCGCGGGAATATCAAAGGACAGCTCATACTGAAGGCCGGTAACCCTGCTGTTCCGGAAGCCGGCCAGTGTATCAGAAACACCATTGCTGACGGCTGTTTTTTTTGGGTGCTCATTACAGGAAACCACACAGAGGGCAAACAAAATAAAAAGAACCGGCATCCATTTCATAGCTGCAAAGATATTGTGGTTTGCTATCCGGTGTAAATAACTCCGTTATTGTATACTTTTTTTTGCAATACCCTGCCTTATAAAAAAATGATGGACCGGATCCGTATTGCCCGGCAGGTTAATAAAAGAGTTTGGTTATATTAGCAATCGTTTACGATTGCAGGCATTTATGAAACGGAGAGACTTTATTGAACTGTTGAGCGGCAGCGGTGCCGGTGTGGCTGTAAGCGCCGCCATCCCTGGTGTGCGTTTGCTATCCGGGCAGGAAACAAAAGTTACGGATGAAAGAAAGGCATCTGAGGCGGATGTGGTGATCGCCGGCGGTGGACTGGGAGGCGTGGCAGCGGCGCTGGCATTGCTGCGGAATGGAAATTCAGTAATACTGACGGAGACCACGGATTGGCTGGGTGGTCAGCTGACGGCACAGGGAGTACCGCCCGATGAGCATCCCTGGATCGAAACCCATGGAGCGCCCCGGTCCTACCGCCAATTCCGGAACCGGATCCGGGATCATTACCGGCAGCATTATCCGCTGACCGAAAAAGAACGGAATAATCCGCATCTGAACCCGGGGAATGGCGCTGTTTCCCATCTTTGCCATGAACCGGCAGTGGCCGAAACCGTAATCCGGCAAATGCTGATACCTTATCTTTCCAGTGGCCGGCTGCTGTTACTGATGGAGCACAGTCCCGTAAAAGCAGCCGTAAAGAGCACGAGGGTACAGTCTATTACAGTAAAGAACGAAAGGAACGGGATGCTGACCACGGTGAAAGGCGTGCATTTTATCGATGCTACAGAACTGGGAGACCTGTTGCCACTAACGGGTACGGCTTACGTAACAGGTACGGAATCCCGGAGCCAGACGCATGAACTGCATGCACCGGAAACAGGAGATGCCGCCAATAACCAGGCGTTCACAATGTGCTTTGCCATGGACCATATGGAAGGCGAGGACCATACCATTGCACGACCTGCAGATTATCTTTTTTGGAAAAACTATACCCCGCTTCTGAAACCGGCCTGGCCGGGCAGGCTGCTGGGGCTTCAATATGCACAACCCCAGACACTGCAACCGAAAGACCTGGGTTTCTCCCCGGATGGAAATTCCACCGGACCGTTGCTGAATTTGTGGAACTACCGGAGGATCATCGACCGGAAAAATTTTAAAGAGGGGGCTTACAGAAGCGATACTACGGTGGTCAACTGGCCGCAGAATGATTATATGCCCGGAAATATAGTGGATGTATCGCCCCGGGAATTGAAAAAGCATATTGATGCTGCCAAACAGTTGAGCCTGTCGTTGCTGTACTGGTTGCAGACAGAGGCCCCAGGGCCCGGCGGAGGCAGGGGCTGGAAGGGATTGCGCCTGCGTAACGATATTATGGGCACTGCAGATGGATTGGCCAAATATCCTTATATCCGGGAGTCGAGAAGGATCAGGGCTCAGTTTACGATACTGGAAGAGCACGTGGGCCGGGAGAACAGGGCCCGGGTAGCTTTTTCCGGCCAGGAGAAAGCCGCACCCTTTTTTGATTCGGTGGGTATCGGTTATTATCACATCGACCTGCATCCCAGCAGCCGGGGTAATAATTATATTGATTTTCCTTCATTGCCGTTCCAGATCCCGCTGGGAGCGTTACTGCCCCTGAAGATGGAAAATATCTTCCCGGCAAATAAGAACATCGGCACCACACATATCACCAACGGGTGTTACCGTCTGCACCCTGTTGAGTGGAGTATTGGCGAAGCCGTGGGGTTGCTGCTGGTATTTGCGGCCAACAACGGGGTACTACCGGCGGAAGTGCGGAAAACGCCCGGCTTGCTGAAAAGGTTCCAGGCTTTTTTACGGACCGAAGGGGTGGAAACGGAATGGCCGGGTTCATAAGAGTCGAAAAGGAATTGGCAGGCATGGTGCATAAAGTGTTTAAAATTATTATTTTACGTGTGTTGTCTTTTTCTTTTCTTGTACGGGATCTTACCTCCAAAGACCGCTGCTGCTGATTCCTGCACCCCGGGGCCGTGCATCTCGGGATCATACCGTACCTTTGCAGCTTCTAAAATTGAAATTCCGGTTTTGAAAGCGAGAACATTAAAGAAAGATAAGGTAAACATCATTACCCTTGGTTGCAGTAAAAATATGGTAGACAGTGAAGTGTTGAGCGGACAGCTGCGGGCCAATGAAATTGATGTGGTGCATGAAAATAAAAGGTCTGATCACAATATTGTAGTGGTCAATACCTGTGGGTTTATTGATAAGGCCAAGGAAGAAAGCATCAATACCATATTGGAACAGGTAGCGTTGAAAAAGCGGGGAAGGTTGGATAAAGTATATGTTACCGGCTGCCTGAGCGAGCGCTATAAGAACAACCTGGAAACCGAGATCCCCGAAGTGGATGCATTTTTTGGTACCATGGAACTGCCGCTGATCCTGAAACAATTTGAGGCTGACTATAAATCTGAGCTATTGGGTGAACGCCTGCTGGCGACTCCCAGGCATTATGCATACCTTAAGATATCAGAAGGCTGCAACCGCACCTGTTCTTTTTGTGCCATCCCCCTGATGCGGGGCAAACATGTCAGCAAAACGGTGGAGCAGGTAGTGGCAGAGGCCGGGGGCCTGGTAAAGAAAGGGGTGAAAGAGATCATGCTGATTGCCCAGGAGCTGACCTATTATGGCCTGGACATCTATAAAAAGCGAATGCTGCCGGATCTGCTGAACCGGCTGGCGGATATTCCGGGTCTGGAATGGATCCGCCTGCATTATGCCTATCCTACAAAATTTCCGCTGGAGATCCTGGATGTGATGCGCCAACGGGACAATATCTGCAATTACCTGGATATGCCGCTGCAACATGCTGCGGACAATATGCTCAGCGCGATGAAGCGCCAGATCACCCGTGCAGAAATGGAAGCGCTTGTAAGCACGGTCCGCGAGAAAGTTCCGGGGATCTGTCTGCGCACTACCCTGATCGCCGGTTTCCCCGGTGAAACCCCGGATGATGTTGAGGAGCTGAAACAGTTCCTTGCGAAGGAACGGTTTGACCGTGTGGGCATCTTTACCTACTCGCATGAAGAAGATACATCGGCCTACCAGCTGGCAGATACCATTCCCCAGGAGGAAAAGGAACGCCGGGCGCAGGAGATCATGGAGTTCCAGCAGGAGATCTCCTATGAGCTGAACCAGGATAAAATAGGGAAGACCTTTAAAACCCTGATCGATAAAAAAGAAGCCGGCCGGTATATTGGCCGTACAGAATTTGACAGTGTTGAGGTAGACAATGAAGTGATCATTACCAGTGCCGAAAAACTAACGATCGGCGAATTTTATAATGTGAAGGTCGAAAAAGCCTATGACTACGACCTGGAGGGAGTTGTAGTGAAATGACCCCGACCGGCAGTGGATTGAAATGCCATCCGCTGCCTCGTTCCCTGGTCTGAAGCCGGTGATCTTATTGCCGGGCTTCTGGTGACCCTTCTCAATCAAAGGGCAAGAGGCGCGTTACATTAATTGTACACTTTCTGATCATTCCTGGGGAGGTTAAACTGACCTTCAGTAATGGTGACGGTTTTGCCCGCGTCATCTACATAGGACATATTCCCTTTAAAATACCCGGCGAGTTTCCGGGTTGTATCCACTACTTTAAACTCGTGCAAACTGATCGTGCCCAAATTAGCACTGCCACCGAAGGGAGAAGATCTTGTCTCAATTACCTTTTTATTGTTTACAGTGTATTCAAAGTGATGAAAGCTATATTTTGTGGTGGGCGGATGCATCACGGTACTATCGGCATTATACCGGATGATGGTGATATTGAAATTAAACAGCAGGTATTCTTTTGTTTGCTCGTTCTTCGCGCTGAAAGCCAGGAATGGGTGATTGTCTCCGCTGTACTCGGTGCGCAAAAAAGCACCCAGGTCGTCGGGAAGGTATCTCCATTGATTGTCGATTTTAACTTTAAAGTACCAGCTGGAGGTATCAATGGAGTCTTTCTTATTTCCACAGGATAAGCAAAGGATTACGAACAGCAGGATTAGTGCTAACTGGCTTTTTCTCATATTGTCAAGTTTTTTCGAAAATACATAATTTCCCGTATGACCTCCTCCTCATTTACTAACAGCGAACCCCGGGTCGTTATAAAAACCTGAAACGGAAGCAGGAGAACCATAGGTTCGGATCATGAATTGACGGCTATGGTGGCAGCACTGGCCATGTGCAGGTTAAAAGGGGAGGAAGCGCGCCCAGGGAATGGGCCCTTGCGAATTATGGTGCCGTCCGGCGGATCGGACGCATGTAAAATAGCGGCACTAAAAAGATGTTTGTACCTGTGTTTATATTAAATTTATCTCGGGAAAATCATTGATGAACAGCATCTTGTTTTAAAATGCACCGATGAAAGCATTTAAGGCGGTCTTAATCTCCATGAGCGGTGTACGGTATACAACCAGAAACTGCTGGAAATGGGGCTAACGCTTCCGGGGTTTGTAGACCGGAGCCGGGTTATTGCAAGTTTGCCGGGCCTGGGATTGCTGACACTTGCAGCGCATACACCCGAAAACTGGGAGATCATTTATAAGGAACTGGACGATTATACGGAGGATGATTTGGAAGGCATTTCGGAGGAGCAGCCTGATCTTATCGCTTTTTCATCATTGACCGCGCGGATCAATGAAACCTACAAACTGGCAGCCTGTTTCAGAGCCAGGGGTATAAAGGTGGTGATCGGCGGTCTGCATGTATCGGCGCTGCCCGAAGAAGGCGTCCTGCATGCCGATGCCGTGATCCAGGGAGAAGGAGAGCGCATCTGGGAAAAACTATTGCATGATGTGGAGCTGGGACAGCTGCAAAGAAGATACAGTTCACTGACTGACCCCGGTTTTGCTTTCCATTTTCAGGACGCCCGGGTGCCGCGCTATGAACTGCTGGATATTTCAAAATACAACCGGCTGACGATACAGACCACCAGGGGCTGTCCGCTGCACTGCAGCTTTTGTGCTGCGTCCAGAACGATCAGTACGTATAAGAAAAAACCTATCGTGCAGGTGCAAAAAGAACTGGACGCTATTTTCAGCATTTGGGACCGTCCCTTTATATTATAGAGCTGGCAGATGATAACACTTTCGTGGATAAGAAGTGGTCAAAAGAATTGCTGCGCCTATTTTCAGGCTACCGGATGAAATGGTTTACGGAAACCGATATTTCCGTAGCCTATGATGACCAGCTCCTTGAGCTGCTGGCGCAATCAAACTGCAGCCAGGTGCTGATCGGTTTTGAAACCGCATTGCCGGCCGGCCTGAAAGGACTGGATAAGGCTAACTGGAAATACCGCCAATTTGATTCTTATTTGAAAGCCATCGATAAGATACAATCTGCCGGAATTTCGGTAAACGGATGTTTTATACTGGGTTTTGATACGGATACTCCTGAAACCTTTGCCGAAACAGCCGGGTTTATTCAAGAGAGCCGGCTGTCAGAAGTGCAGGTTACCATGTTGACGCCTTTTCCCAACACTGCTTTGTATCATCAGCTAAAAAAAGAGCACCGGCTATTAGCCGATCCGTTCTGGAACAAATGCACGCTGTTTGATGCGACCTTCCGGCCTAAAAACTTTTCGGTAGCGGACTTCGAAGTATATTTTCAGGATCTGATGCGCTCCGTGTATTCAGAAGAGCGCGTAGCACAGCGAAGGGCAACCTTCAAACAATTATTACGAAATAAAATTTTGCCAAATGGAAATGAGCACATTTAAGTATATAACAAACCTGCTTTTCTTCAGGCTGGAGCGCGGGCAACTACTACAGTTTAATAATACCCATTTGATCACCGGGATCATCGGTACCTGGATTGTAGGTATGGGGCGCTATTGGGACGATCCCGGCGCCGGCTTATTGCAACGTATGGGTATGGGATCTGTTATATATATCTTTGTATTGGCGGCATTTATCTGGCTGCTGCTGCTGCCGTTTAAAGTAACGGCGTGGAGTTATAAAGCTGTGCTGACCTTTATTGCACTAACCTCGTTTCCGGCTGTTTTTTATGCGATCCCGGTGGAGCGTTTTTTTCCTGTTGCTGTCGCAAACACGATGAACGTATGGTTCCTTGCCATTGTGGCGTTTTGGAGGCTTTGCCTGCTTGGTTATTTTCTAACAACCTATACGCGGCTGAGTACCGGGAACATTGTTACTGTTACCTTAATGCCGGTTTGCCTCATCATTTCTGTGCTCACCCTGCTCAATCTGCACCGGGTGGTGTTTGAAATTATGGGTGGCATCAGGAATCCTTCTCCACATGACAGTTCCTATTTGGTACTCATGGTCCTTACCGGGATTTCTATGTTTTTAAGCATCCCGCTACTGATTGCCTATGGAGCTGGCATCTGCAACAGGAGGAAGCACCTTAAAAACGAGTGACAGCAAGGGAGTCGGAAACCGGTTGCCCGGCCCGTTAATACTGCTCCTGCTCATTCGGGAAGGCGCCGGATTGCACGTCTGAAATATAGTGCTGAACGGCAGCAGTAGCCTGTTCAAAAACATTGAGATATTGTCTCAAAAATTTGGGCTTGAATTCGGTATTGATGCCCAGCATGTCGTGCATGACCAGCACCTGGCCGTCACAGTATTTTCCTGCACCAATGCCAATAGTGGGTATGTACAGGCTTTCGGTAACTTCCTTTGCCAAAAGAGCGGGTATCTTTTCGAGCACAATGGAAAAGCACCCGGCTTCCTGCAGCAGCTGCACATCGTCCCTTAGTTTGTTGGCTTCATCTTCTTCCTTTGCGCGTACCGCATAGGTGCCGAATTTATAAATGGACTGAGGGGTAAGCCCGAGGTGACCGATTACAGGAATGCCGGCGGAAACAATTTTTTTAATGGATTCCACGACTTCAGCGCCGCCTTCCAGTTTTACGGCATGGGCGCCGGTCTCCTTCATGATCCGGATGGCAGAGGCCAGGGCGATCTCGGAGTTGGACTGGTATGCCCCAAAGGGAAGGTCGACCACTACCAGGCAGCGTTTGGCCCCGCGGATAACGGATTGCGCATGATAGATCATTTGATCGAGCGTAATGGGCAATGTAGTTTCATGACCCGCCATTACATTGGAGGCCGAGTCGCCTACAAGGATCACATCGATTCCCGCACTGTCGATGATCCGGGCAAACGAAAAGTCATAAGCCGTAAGCATGCTTATTTTTTCACCGGCTGCTTTCATTTTTGCCAGCGTATGGGTGGTGACCCTTTTTACTTCTTTATTGATGGACATACCTTATCTTATTTTGTTTCAGGTTTCAGGTTTAAAGTTTCAGGTCAGGTCCCGTTTGATGCCCGGTGATCCATGCGGAGAAGGGACGGATGCAAACTGAAAAATTCATTCCTGACTGCAAATCTCTTCATACAAACTCTGGATCAATCCGTCTGCCAGCCCGATCTTGGGAACAAGGATCTCCTCGGCCCCGGCCCATTTCAATACATTCATATAGATCAGCAAGGCCGGAACGATCACATCGGCGCGATCTTCCCGCAGTTTAAAATTACTCATCCGCTCGCCAAGCGTCATGTTACTGAACTCTTTGTAGTAATCGCGGAGCAGCTCCACTGAAAGCGGGCGCCCTTCCTTGCGCTTCGACAGGGAAAATACTTTGTTGATATTTCCCCCGGATCCGATCCCGGTCATTTTTTTTAGTCCCTTGGTGCGGCTCCGGATATAATCTTTCATTTCTTCCCACTGTTCTGTGGTCACCTGTTGTTTCAGCAAACGGATGGTGCCGATATTGAAGGAATGTTTAAAGGCCATTCCCTCGCTGGTAAAACAGGTCAGCTCCGTGCTGCCCCCGCCCACATCGATGTACAGGTATGATTCGCCCCTGGTAAGGGTTTCCGCCACATGGCTTTCGTAGATCAAAGCCGCTTCCCGGTCGCCGGAAATGATCTCAATATCCAGGCCTGTTTCTTTTTTTATCTGCTCAATGATCTGCTGCCCGTTCCTGGCGGCACGCATCGCGGCCGTGGCACAGGCTTTTACCCGCGGTACCTCATAGGCATCCAGCAAATGGCGGTAAGCCTTCATGGTGCTGAGGATGTGCGCGGTTTTTTCAGGAGAGATCTCACCGGTTTCAAAAACATCAAAGCCCAGGCGTAAAGGAACCCGGATCAGGTTGGATTTGATAAAGTCCGGCTTGTTCTTTTTGATCATCCGTACATCGGTGATCAGCAAACGGGCTGCGTTACTGCCTATGTCGATGGCGGCTAATTTCAACTATGAATACTTTTTATTAATGAGATAATGATAAACGGCCTCCTGGGATCTTGTTTTTTTAGAAGCCGAATGTACATATTTATTTTTAAGTTCGTTGTCCAGTACCCTTGCTTTTACATTGTCATTGAGCTGGATGTTCAGGATATCGATGAGCTCATTTTTTAACCGGGTATCGGTAACGGGGCAGGTGGCTTCTACCCGGTGCTCGATGTTCCGCAGCATCCAGTCAGCTGAAGAAAGGAATACCCGCGGTTTGCCGCCGTTATGAAAAACAAAAACACGCGCATGTTCCAGGTATTCATCCACAATGCTGATGGCGGTTACCTTATGTTTGAATTTCTTGTTTTGCGATAACATACAGAAGATTCCCCGTACGATCAGTTTGACCACGACACCGACCCGGGCGGCCTCGTACAGCTTCTGGATCATATCAATATCCGAAAGCGAATTCATCTTGATGATCATTTCGGCCTTCTTTCCCTTTCTGGCCATTCCGATCTCATGGTCGATCAGTTTTACCAGGAAGGTCCGGATCAGGTGAGGACTGGGAATGATGGTGGTGCATTTTTGCAGCGCCAGCTCATTGGTTTTGGGTTTTTCCAGGTAGGCAAAGATCCGGTTGATGTCGGCCATGATCTTTTTATTGGAAGTCAGCAAACAATGATCGGCATAGATGCGTGCTGTTTTTTCGTTCAGGTTGCCGGTGCTTACAAAACCATAGTACCCGGTCCGCGGGCCTTTCTTTTTTTTGATGATGCACAATTTGGCATGCACCTTCATGTTGGGAAATCCTGTTAAAACGGTTGCGCCTACATCTTCCAGCCGCTGTTTCCATTCCATATTGGCTTCCTCATCAAAGCGGGCTTTCAGCTCCAGCATTACCGTTACCTCTTTGCCGTTGCGGACCGCATTGATCAGCGCATTGATGATCTTTGACTGGGAAGCGAGGCGGTAACAGGTGATCTTGATCGATACTACGTCCGGGTCGAAGGCCGCTTCGCGGATCAGGTCGATGGTGGGGGTGAAATTGTGATAGGGAAAGCTCAAAAGCACATCGCGGTGCAGGATCACGTCGGAAATACGCTGCTCCAGAAGCAGGGGATGATCAAAGGGCTCCTTGCGTTTGCTTACATTCCGGAACACCTTGGGAGGGAAATCGATAAAATGCCGGAAATTATGGATGGCCCCGGCCGGGCTGATGGCATCCTGTTTGCCAAATCCCATGCGGGTGACCAGGTGGGCGAGCAGGTCCGGGTCCATGCGGTCGTCGTAAGTAAAGCGGACAGGCGTTCCCCTTTTGCGGTTTTTAAGCCCCGTTTCCAGTTTTTGAATGATCGATGTGTTGTCTGCGGTATCAATATCCAGCTCGGCATCGCGGGTGAATTTAAAAATATTGGCCCTGAACTCATCATAGCCCAGAAAACGGAAAATATCCGGAAGATTGGCAATGATGGCATCCTCCAGCAACATAATGTTGTGCTGGTTGCTGCGCGATGGAAGCTCAATAAAACGTCCCACGGCAGTAACCGGCACTTCAATAATGGCATATTTGCGGTCCTGCCGGTTATAGCTTTTGCGCATGACCACACCCAGGAAGATGGATTTGTCGCGGAGCGTGGGAAATTTTTTAATGTTCTCGATCATCAGGGGAATGATGTTGGGACTGATCTCCGTTTCATAAAACTCCCGGATGAATTTTTTTTGTGTATAGGTGAGCTGTGTTTCTGTCTTCAGGTAGATCTTGTTACGGTTCAGACTGCGCTGCACATTCTTCCAGACCCTTTCAAATTCTTCCTGCTGTTCGGCCATCAGCTCGTGGATCTGCTCCAGGATCTTTTTGGGGTTCTTTTCCGGATGCATATTCAGCTTCGATTCGATCCGCAGCATTCTTTTGAGCGAGGCGATCCGCACCCTGAAGAACTCGTCCCGGTTGTTGGAAAAGATCCCGAGGAATTTGATCCGTTCATTCAGCGGTACGGTAGGATCTGCAGCCTCCTGCAATACCCGGCCGTTAAAGGCCAGCCAGCTGATATCTCTCGGTATAACCTTCTGCATATCATTTCTGTGTAGGGTCACAATAATAACACTTTATCGGCAGAATTACGGGTAATAATCGAGAGTTATATCCCGCCTGTTTTAAATTATTATTAAATTATGAAGGGTGTGGCAGGGCAGGCAGGGGCATTAAAATACATGCAAAGCGCGATGAGCCGGGTTCCATTGTAAAAAGAGCGTGTCTTAAAAGTATTTTTTGGGGCTTGTAAGGCAGTAAGACGGCAAGGATTGATATATAAACCCCTCCCGTTTTTCCGTCTTCCGGGCTGATGATTGATTCATTGCTTTCGGGGCAGGTCTTTTTCTTATATTTTTAGAAGTTACGCCACTCCCTGGCTGCTTTGGAGATTTGAATGTGCCTGCCAGGCGTAGCAGAGGCGGTTTCTGTAATTTGTATTTACATTTGCGGTTCACTATAAAATACCGATCAATGACCCATGAACGGAAAGAAAAGCTGGAGAATGTCATCCGCAAGCGGCAGGAAGGGCTCGGCATTGTGCTGGAGAATGTATTTGATCCGCACAATATTTCTGCTGTAATGCGCAGCTGTGATGCGGTGGGGATACAGGACGTGTACATCCTCAATACAAAGATACCCCGGCACAAAAAATGGGGCGCCAAAAGTAGTTCCAGTGCAGCCAAATGGCTTTCCATTCATCAATACGACAATGCTGCGGCGTGTTTTGCGGATTTAAGAAACCGGTATGATCAGGTATTCACCACACACCTCAGCTCCGGAGCGGAAACCTTGTATGACCTGGACCTTACCCAACGGGTCGCCCTGGTTTTCGGAAATGAGCGCAGCGGCGTCAGCGAGGAGATCCGCGTGCTTGCCGACGGCAATTTTATCATTCCGCAGGTGGGCATCATCCAGTCATTGAACATCAGTGTGGCCTGCGCAGTCAGTATTTACGAGGCATTCCGTCAGCGGAGTATGGCCGGACTGTATGACCAGCCCGCTGATTCTGAATACCACCGGCAATTGCGGGCAGAATGGGGGACGGGCGAAATTTAAGAATGTGGAAATTTGAGAATGTAACAATGTGGATCTTCCTTCTCATATTGACTATTCGCTATTCACCAACAACATTTTCGCCTGGTATTTTACATTTTCCGCAGGTCTCAGAAGCTGTTTAAAAACGATTCAGGAGCATCCTTATCGCCACAAGAAGGTTCCGGCTTTTTATTGCCTTTACTTAGGGCTTCGCTGTAGCCGCCATCTGTAAAAAGCGGGGTTCAGCGATCATTTTAGCAAAAGAGCATGGCCTCGAAAGATCCGGCAAGAACAGGTTTCAACCCATTTATAAGTCCAAAAGAACAACAGGGCGCCTTGGGCACGGATCATCATGCCCCGCGCCCATGACACTTATGAAATTAGAGCTTCGTTAAAGCCGTGCGAAAGCGCGGCTTTAACGACAACAATGCGCCGGATGGCGCTTATAAGGAGCATCAAAATTTTATTTTTAAACAGCTTCTTAGTACTTTTAAATTTTACATTCTAAATTCTTCAGATATGCCTTCATTTGATTTTGCCAGTAAAGTAGACGCGCAAGCGCTGGATAATGCCGTGAACGTGGTGGAAAAAGAGATCACGAACCGCTTTGACTTTAAGGGATCGCATGTGGTGATTGAACTGGATAAAAAAGCGTTCAGGATCAGTGTAGAGACCGAGGACGACATGAAGATGAAACAGTTGCTGGATGTATTGGTCAGCCGCGCCCACAAACAGGGCATTGCCCCGGAAGCTTTTGATCTGAGCAAAGAAGGGAACCAGGTCGGGAAGGCCTGGAAAAAAGAGGTTGAAGTACGTAACGGCATCCGGCAGGAAGATGCGAAAAAGATCGTAAAGCTGATCAAAGACGCGGGACTAAAAGTGCAGGCATCCATTCATGAGGATGTGGTACGGGTGACGGGGAAGAAGATCGATGACCTGCAAAGCGTGATCCAGGCGTCCAAAAGCTGGGAGCTGGGTGTGCCCCTGCAGATAGAAAATATGCGGAGTTAACGAGGGAAACCGGAAAATCAGAAATTAGTAATCAGAAATTAGCAATTTATCGTACCTTCGCACCTCAAATTTTATTAACAACCGTACGGCAAAATCCGTACAACCTTAAAAATCATATAGTTATGAAACAAGGGCTCCATCCGGAAAGCTACCGTTTAGTAGTTTTTAAAGACATGAGTAACGGCGATACTTTTTTAAGCCGTTCTACTGCAAATTCAAAAGAAACCATCCAGTGGGAAGACGGTAATGAGTATCCGGTTGTAAAACTGGAAATTTCAAGTACTTCACACCCTTTCTTTACGGGTAAAAATATGCTGGTAGATACGGCCGGCCGTATCGACAAATTCAAAAGGAAATACGCAAAAAAGTAGTCCATACAGTTTTTTACAATTTTACAGACCCCGGATCCCTCCGGGGTTTTGTTTTGCTCTCATTTCTGTTTATCTTAGGCGCCTCAATTTATGTGCGCAATCATTTTTACCCATAACTGGCATCAGGCAGAAAAATTGTTTCCCTTTAGTTTGACGACTGCAGCGGAAGATATGCCCGTGGGGATGCTGACCAACCGCCGGCGGTGGGAGCTTATCGTGCAAAAGGAATTAAAAAATGAGCCAGGCATGTATTGGTTCATTCCGGCCAACCTGCTGCCTTCCCGGCAGCTGATCGAACGGCTGCGATGCTTTTCAAAAGGGGATTTTATCATCCTGGCTAACGGGCAGCCTATTGGCTACGGGGAATCCGAAGCCGGTTTTTCCGGCGCGCTGGTGGCCGGTCTGCCCGCGGATGCTGTAGATTTTATAGAATACAGCTGGCAATTGTTTGAGCGGAACGCCGGGTTGCTGCATTTCGATTTTTCACTGCTGACAGATCAGGAGCTTTCCGCTCCGTTGGATGCGGGCAACCGTCTGGCGGGTGAAGAAAATATCTTTGTGGAAGCGGGTGCCGATGTACGGTTTTCCATGATCAACGCAACGGAAGGTCCCGTATATATTTCAAAAAATGCCTTGGTAATGGAAGGTACCTGCATTCGCGGCCCCGTATTTATCGGCGAGCATGCGGTGGTAAAAATGGGGACAAGGATCTACGGCGGTACCACGATCGGGGCCTTCTGTACCGTAGGCGGCGAGATCAAGAACTCGGTATTGTTCCCTTTTTCCAACAAAGCGCATGATGGTTATCTTGGCGATTCGGTGATCGGAAAATGGTGTAATCTGGGTGCCGGAACCAGTAACAGCAACTTAAAGAACACGGCCGGAAATATTCGTGTAACCTTGCCCTCCGGAACCTACAATGCCGGTATCAAATGCGGGGTGCTGATGGGGGATTATTCAAAAGCTGCAATCAATACCTCCTTTAATTCCGGAACCGTTACGGGGGTCTGTGCAAATATTTTTGGAAAGGGGCTCACCCCGAAATGGATCCCGTCTTTTTCCTGGGGGGATGATGCGGCAACAATATATGACCTGTCAAAAGCGTTAGAACACCTGGAGCGGTGGATGCAGACCAAAAAACAATCAATGACCGAAGCGGAAAAAGAGTTAATTACCCATATTTATAATCAAACAAAAACAGAGAAATCATGAGACAGCAAATAGCAGCGGCTAACTGGAAGATGAACTTAACGTATGTAGAAGGGCAACAGTTGCTGAAAGATATTCTGGATGAGCAGATTGAAACAAGCGAACATCAGCTGGTGATCTTTGGCGTTCCGTTCCCTTATCTGATGACGGCCAATGAAAAGGTAAACACGTTGAAGAATTTTTATGTAGCGGCGCAGAACTGCTCCAATAAAAAATCGGGTGCTTACACAGGGGAAGTTTCGGTAGAGATGCTGAAATCGCTGAACATCCGGTATTGCATCATTGGCCACAGTGAGCGCCGGGAGTACTTCAATGAAACGAACCTGGATATTTCCGAAAAGCTGGATCTGCTGCTGGGCGCCGGTCTGAAGCCTATTTTCTGTTGCGGTGAGCCATTGAGCATACGCGAAGCCGGTACGCAAAATGAGTATGTAGAAAAGCAGCTCAGGGAATCCCTGTTTCACTTATCTGCGGATGATCTGAAGCAGGTGATTATTGCTTATGAGCCGATCTGGGCCATTGGTACCGGAAAAACGGCCACTACCGAACAGGCCCAGGAGATCCATGCCTACCTGCGCTCCGTGATCGCAAAACAATACGGCCAGGAGATTGCTGATTCCGTGTCCATCCTCTATGGAGGAAGCGTAAAGGCAAACAACGCCAAAGAATTGTTTTCCAGCCCGGACGTAGACGGTGGGCTGGTTGGCGGTGCTTCGCTGGTTGCTGTGGATTTTGTGGAGATCATCAAAGCATTGAAATAGATCCCCGGATCTGTTTTTTTAGGGCATAACATTTTTTAAGTCGCGTTGCACGCTTGCGGTGTTGCTGTACATTACGGCCTGCCCGCAAGGGCGGGATGAAGACCGGGGAAAATGTTATGCCCTTTTTGATCCGCAAAACGGAAAATGGAATTGTTTTAAATTTGTTCAAATCTTTATATGCTTCGTGTTTTGTGGTTGTGCAGCTGGTATCCGAATGACCTTTCTCCCTTTGAAGGGGATTTTGTACAACGGCATGCGCGTACAACTTCGCTGGTGCATAAGATCGATGTGCTCAAAGTGACCCATGATCCGCGAGCACAAACGGTGCGAAAAAGCGTTGTTACCGACAAGCGTTGGCCGAACCTCACCGAAACATTGGTTTATTATCCTTATAAAGATCATGCCTGGTATAAGCCGGTTTCGTTTTACACCTGGCAGAAAATCTGCAGGCAGGAAGTAAGGAATTATATTGCGACTTATGGAAAGCCAGACCTGGTTCATGTACATGTGACCCTTAAGTCTGGTTGTATCGCCAGCTGGATAAAAAGGGAGTACGGGATCCCGTTCATCATTACGGAGCGGTGGTCGGGGTACAGCAATATCGTTAACGGAAACAGCTACCGGCAGCTTCCGTTTTGGTATAAACGACTCATACAGGCGTCCTGGAAGCAGGCATCGGGTCTGCAAACGCCTGCCGGTTTTTTGGGTGATGCGGTTGTTCAAAGAGGTTACCGGGGTAAAGTGTGTACGATCTACAATATGATCGACGCAAACATTTTCTACCATGTACCAAGGGCCGCTTCGGATAAAATGATTTTTGCGCATATTTCCAGCGGGGTAAAACTTAAAAGACTGGACCCGATCCTTGAAGTATATGAGCAGGTAAAAACGGACGCAACCCGTTTGATCGTGATCGGGCTGGACGAAGCATCCAATGCTGCTTACCAGCTGACGCATCCGGATGTGGAGTTTTTGGGAGTGGTGCCTTACGAAATAGTGGCCAAAACAATGCGGGAGCGTATTGATTGCCTGGTGGTGTTTAGCGAGGTCGAGATCTTTTCAAATGTAACGGCCGAAGCGGTTAGCTGCGGTGTGCCGGTAATTGCAACGCAAAACGGCGGTCTTGGTGAATATCTTGATGAGCGGAACGCCATACTGGTAGATCCGTATGACCCTGACACGCTTAAAAGGGCGTTGATAAAAATGATTGCGGAGCGCCGGAATTTTGACCGGCAGGCCATTGCAAAAAAAGCACAGGCATTGTTTTCGGTGGGCGCCATTACCGAGCAGATGGATGCCTGGTACCGGGAGGTGGCGGGGAAATAAACCATCGCTGTTCCGGATCAATATGAGCGGCTTATGACTTATTCTGGCTTATTGCCTCAATGGTTCTGAAAATATATATATTGAGCGGGTCTTTCCCGTTCTCCCTGAAAAGGCATCCCTGACCTGTCTGTTTATTTTTGGAGAATGCCCTTCTATCGGTACCGCGTTCTGAAATACATCCTGTGCAGCCTTTTAACGGCTTTTTGAAGCAGGGTGCGCCGGTTGCCCAGCGGTACTTTTTCAAACTCCTTTTTAGCGCTCAATACAAGAAAGACATAATCGTTCTCGTGCCAGATACCATAGGTCTCTAAAAAATCGAGCTTCAGGCCTGCCTGGTCGGCGCGGGTAATCAATACCGGGAGGTCAACCGGCTGATCGATGACCTGGAGGTCTTCAGCATTGTGTTTTATATGATAGGCAAGGTGGTCTGGATTGGGAATATGGATCAGTATGCGGGTACGCCTGCTGCACAATGCAGCCAGACGGGCGAGAAGCTCCGAATGCTGCGCCAGCGGAATGTGTTCCAGCACATCAAAGAGTGTAATGAAATCGATGTTCCCAGATCGGGGAGTATAATGTACAATATCGGCTGTTGCAAAGCTGACATTGGGATGGCGGATCTTTTGCCGGGCATATGCTATGGAGCCGGGGCTGATGTCAACCGCTTCAACGGTTCCTCTTTTAGCGCACCGGCATAGCAGATGGGTCAGTGTGCCTGTGCTGCAGCCGAGCTCCAGTACCGTAGAGCGTTTCTGCAATCCAAGCCTGATCATCCGCTTATACAGGCTATAGACCCGCTCATTGAGGCCCACCCGGATGTGGTAGGTTACATTGTCGTCATAAAAATCAATAATTGCTTTCTGGTCCATTGTGCCGTTTTTCGATATCAACAGCGCTCTAAAACTGTTGGTCTGCGATCATTTTTTTGAATACTTCCGATTTGCAGCTCAGCTCTTCAAAGGAGCCCTGCTCATAGAGGGTCCTGTTCTTCAGCAGGTAGATGGTGTCGGATCTTTTGATAGTGGCGAGGCGGTGCGCAATGATGATGATGGTACAATGACCATGCAGTCGCTCCAGGCTTGCCTGAATGATGTTTTCCGTTGCCGAATCCAGCGCAGATGTGGCTTCGTCCAGGATCAGGAGGCTTACCTCCTTATACAGTTCCCGTGCGATGGAAAGCCGCTGTTTCTGTCCTCCGGAAATGTAAATGCCGTTGTCGCCTACCTGTGTGTTTTCTTTATCCGGAAGCGCGTTTACAAAATCTGCCAGGGATGCCTGGTACAGGGCTTTATGGAAGCGCTCCCTGTTATCCGGAGTAGGCGGGTCAAAAAATGTAACATTATTAAAAATGGTATCACTGAATACAACCGGGTCCTGGGTGATATATCCGATCTTGTCCCGGTAGGCATTCAGATCAAGTTCATTGATAGGGGTGGCGCCGATCCATACATTGCCCGTAGTAGGTGGGATGAGCCCAATGATGACATTTGCCAGGGTGGTCTTTCCGGAGCCGCTTTCGCCAACAAAAGCGATGGTCTGGTTCCGGTTGATCTGCAGGTTGACCCCTTCCAGGATGGTCCGTTTACCGTATGTTACGGATACATCGGAAAGGCGGATACCGCTGATCACTACCGGATCTCCGGGAGCGGTGCGGGTTTCTTCTTTGAGCTGCCGTACCTGCCGGACGATCTCTGTAACCGAACGGATGCTGCCGTTGTTTTGGGCAAAAAATTGCCAACTGGTCTGCAACTGGCTGAGCTGTGAAAGGGAACGGTAGAACAATAAAAGGCTCACCAAAACCGTATTCTTATCGCTCTCCGGGAAAAAATAGAACTGGATGCAGAGCACGGCCCCGATGGCGATAATGGCTACGGGCTCTTTGATTCCTTCGGACAAAGCGCTGAAAGTGCCCATTTTGAAGTGCAGGGCTTCGGTTTCCTCAATCACTTTTTTCAGTTTCTGCATGTAGCGCTTAAAATAATTGGTGGCCTTCAGGTAACGGAAATGCGTTACGGATTGTATGAGATAGCTGTTGAAATCGTTCCCTTTTTTTGATGCGTGGGTAGAAAGCTTTTGGGTTTTGGAGAACAGCCGTTTGAAAATAAGATTGCTTAATGCCCCGCTGATGATGACCAGGGCTGCAAATTGCATGTTTGCCATAAATGCCAGAACATAATAGGTGGCGAGGATGCCCACATGCTGCATCGAATTGAAATAGGTGGTCATGGTATTGAACAGGCCCGTAATTTCTGTTGTAAGCGTGTTCTGGATCTTTCCGGCATTGAGTTTTAGGAAGCCGGTATAGGAAATATCATTCAGCGATTGCAGCAGGGCGGTGCGTATCTTGCGTATGAAGAGGAAACGCATCCGGGAAAGATAGCGCTGCTGTAAAAAACGGACGAATCCTTTTACCGAAAACGTCAGGATCACAAGGATAAGAATGCTCGTTATAGTAAAGGGAATACCGGCTGCCGAAAAGAAGTCAGTGAGGTAATGCATTTTCCCGGTGTAAAGCGCCTCTTCATTTCCGGCGCTGAAAAGCAATGTGAAGAGCGGAATGAACAGGGTTAATCCGATACCGTCCAGCAATCCCATAAGCACGTTCAGGCAGAGGTACAGATATACTTTATTGCCTAAAACGGAATGGTAGAACCGGAAATACCCCAGGAAGTTATGCTTAAAATTTACCTCCACTGCAAATGGTTAATGAATATATCTGGTGATGTGCCAAAAGAACATACTGTAAATTTATAGGTTAAATATCAATCCGGTGCAGTGCAGGGAGATAAACGTATGAAAATCGCCGCTTATTTAAGGGCGCTTCCTTTTTTGCAGATGAAAATACCGGCCCGGCAAGGATGCATCAATAAGCAGTCTTTCAGGCCGCATTTTTTTTGTTGTTGCAACAGGGCCGGTTTAACCGATGGCTACGTAGTTCTGCACGTCTGCGGCAGTGATGGTCTTTCCGCTCAGGATCACCAGCCGCTCCACAACGTTCCGGAGCTCGCGGATATTCCCGGTCCAGTTGTACTGCTGCAATGATTCAATGGCCCCTTCATCGATACCTTTTTTGGAAATACCGTAGTCTTTACAGATATCATCCAGGAACTGGTCTACCAGTAAAGGAATATCATCCTTCCGTTCGTTCAGGGAAGGAACGTTGATCAGGATCACGCTCAGCCGGTGATACAGGTCAAGGCGGAAGTTCTTGTCGTCCACTTCCTGAAGCAGGTCTTTATTGGTCGCTGCAATAACCCGTACATCTACGTTGATGTCTTTATCGGCGCCAACACGGGTGATTTTTCCTTCCTGCAGTGCGCGCAGTACTTTAGCCTGCGCATTCAGGCTCATATCACCGATCTCGTCCAGGAACAGGGTGCCCCCATTGGCCTGCTCAAATTTTCCGATGCGTTGCTTGATAGCTGAAGTAAAAGATCCCTTTTCATGCCCGAATAATTCAGACTCAATGAGTTCTGTTGGTATGGCGGCACAGTTTACCTCAACAAGCGGGCTGTTGGAGCGACTGCTCAATTCATGGATCCACCGGGCTACCAGTTCCTTTCCAACCCCGTTGGCGCCTGTTACCAGCACCCGGGCTTCCGTGGGAGCAACCTTATTGATGGTTTCTTTAATTTTTTGGATAGGGGCAGAGTTGCCCACGATCTCCTGTACTTTGGATACCTTTTTGCGCAGTACCTTGGTTTCCGCCACCAGGGATGTTTTCTCCATGGCATTGCGGATGGTGATCAGCAACCGGTTCAGGTCGGGTGGCTTTGAAATAAAATCATAAGCTCCTTTTTTTACGGCTTCCACTGCTGTTTCGATGGTGCCGTGCCCGGAGATCATGATGATGGGAATATCAGGTGCAAGGGCATTGGCTTTTTCCAGGAACTCGATGCCGTCCATTTTGGGCATTTTAATATCGCACAAAACGGCATTAAACGCCTTTTCCGAAAACAACTTCAGACCCTCTTCTCCATCTGTTGCTTCCGAAATCCGGTAACCTTCAAACGAAAGGATCTCAGAAAGCGTTTTTCTTATAGATACCTCGTCATCGATGATCAGGATCTCATGTTGATGATCGTTGTTTTTATTCTTAGCCACAGGATTATTTTTGTTTCAATCAGGATACGCATGGCCGGCTTTTCAGAAAGCTTCTATGCTTCAACGGCGGTTATTTCTTCAGATACATTACTTCTTTCACCAGCTTTACGGTTCTGGGTACGTCGGGCAGCGCCGCTGCCACCAGGTTCGGGGCATAGTGCAGGGGTGCATCAGCAGCAGTAATTCTGCGGATGGGTGCATCCAGGTAATCGAATGCATCTTTTTGAACCCTGTAGGATATTTCAGAAGATACGGAAGCAAACGGCCATTGTTCTTCTACGATAACCAGCCGGTTCGTTTTACGTACGCTGGCAAGGATCGTTTCCATATCCAGCGGGCGGATCGTTCTGAGGTCAATCACCTCTGCACTTATGCCTTCTTTTTCCAGTTCTGCAGCCGCGCTGAGCGCTACTTTCATCATTTTATTAAAAGAAATGATGGTTACATCTGTTCCGGGTCTTTTCACATCGGCCTTACCCAGCTCAATATAGTATTCTTCTTCCGGCACCTCCATTTTATCACCATACATCACCTCGCTTTCCATAAACATCACCGGGTCTTCTTCGTAACGGATGGCCTGCTTCAAAAGACCTTTGGCATCATAGGGAGTACTCGGAGACACCACCTTGATGCCGGGAATATTGGCATACAGGGCTTCAAAGGCTGTGGAGTGCTGTGCACCCAATTGACCGGCAGAACCATTGCCTCCCCGGAAAACGATCGGGCAGGATATTTGCCCACCGCTCATTGCCAGCATTTTAGAAGCGGTATTTAAAATTTGATCCAATGCGAGAACGGCAAAATTCCAGGTCATGAATTCTACAACCGGGCGAAGACCATTTTGGGCCGCACCTACGCCAACAGCGGTAAATCCCAGCTCGGAAATGGGCGTATCGATCACTCTTTTTTCACCAAATTCGGCCAGCATTCCCTGGCTTACTTTATAGGCGCCATTGTATTCAGCTACTTCCTCACCCATCAGAAACACGCGTTCGTCTCTTCTCATTTCTTCGCTCATTGCCTCTCTGAGGGCTTCTCTGAAAGCTATACTCCTTGCCATATTTGTAATATTGTCGTTTTAAGAGTGGCAAATTTAAGTGAGATACGGCAGAATACCAAAGAAGGCAAGGGCGTTCGCTTTTTTCGGTTGCTGCTCTTTTTTTTGGTGCCCGCCGAACGGTCAGGATTGGTTTCCGGCTATAGCGGAAGGGGGCAAAATTCCGGACTGCTGCGGCGACCCGTATGGCTGCTTTTGAGCGGCGCTGCACTATGCATGCCGTAAAATTTGGGATTTGAACGCTGATCCTTGAAATTTGCAGAATGCAACATTTTTCGATCGTTATCATCGGGGGTGGCCCTATTGGGCTGGCTTGCGGTATAGAGGCGCAAAAGGCCGGCCTGGATTATGTGATCTTTGAAAAGGGGAGCCTGGTGAACTCGCTGTATCATTACCCGGTAAACATGACTTTTTTTTCCACATCGGAGCGGCTGGAGATCGGCGGAGTGCCCTTTGTATCCAATAACCCCAAGCCGGTCCGGAATGAAGCGCTGGAATATTATCGCCGTGTAACCGGTTCCTTTAACCTGAATATACGGCTGTTTGAGCCCGTGGAGCAGGTTTCGCGGACGGTTGATCTGTTTGAAGTGGTCACGTCCAAAGGTACCTGCACGGCTGATCATATCATCATTGCCACCGGCTTTTATGATATTCCGTACCTACTGAATGTGCCGGGGGAAGAGCTGCCAAAAGTGACGCACTATTACAAAGACCCGCATTTTTATGCGTTCCAGGATGTGATTGTGGTAGGCGCTATGAATTCGGGGGTAGACGCTGCGCTGGAAACCTGGCGGAAGGGCGCGCGGGTGACCATGGTGGTGCGTGGGCCCGAGATCGGTACCCGGGTCAAATACTGGGTGCGCCCGGATATTGAAAACCGGATCAAGGAAGGATCCATCACCGCTTATTTTAACGCATCGGTCAGGGAGATAAGAGAAGATGAAGTGGATATTGATACCCCGGAAGAGATGATCACTTTGAAAAACGATTTTGTGATCGCGGCAACCGGTTACCAGCCCAACCTCCAGTTCCTGAAACAGATCGGGGTTATGCTGAGCGATGATGCCGTAAAGTGCCCGGTGCTGGATCCGGATACCCACGAATCGAGCGTAAAAGGAATTTACCTGGCCGGTGTGATCTGCGGGGGGATGAACACGCACCGGTTGTTTATTGAGAACTCCCGGGAGCACGCGGTGAAGATCATAAATGCCATTAGCAGAAAGCGATCATAAAATGACTTTTGTTGCGGGTTTGACCTCATTTCTTACTTGATGTTAACGTAGTCTTGAATGCTGAATCCCGCTTTCCGGTTCTAACCGTTTGCAACTATGTAATCTGAAACAGTAAGTTTCAAACTATAGGAAAGTGAATGATAATTCAGGCCGATGCTTTCCTGTATAATGCGCCCAACAGCTACTATCGGGATGATAGCCGTTTCGGCCAACGGGCTATTACGGATAACCAATCGGTATTAGCACATGCGCAGATTTTCAAATTATATTCTCGATCACCATCGCGCTGGCACCACCGCCGCCGTTGCAGATGCCGGCAGCACCATACCGGCTGTTTTGTTGTTTTAGTATGTGGATCAGGGTCACGATGATGCGCGCACCGCTGGCACCCAGCGGATGCCCGATGGATACGGCACCTCCGTTCACATTTACTTTTGCCGGATCCAGTTGCATACGCCGGGTATTTTCAATGCCCACCACGGAAAATGCTTCATTCAATTCCCAGCAATCAATATCGGTCATTTGCAATCCTGCCTTTTCAACAGCTTTAGGCACCGCAAGCGAAGGCGTGGTCGTAAACCATTCCGGAGCCTGCTCGGCGTCGGCATAGGCCAGGATCCGGGCAATGGGCTTTAATCCCAGTTCATCGGCCTTTGCCTTGCTCATCAGCACCAGCGCCGCAGCTCCATCGTTCATAGTACTGGCGTTGGCCGCGGTAACCGTTCCCTCTTTTTTAAAAGCAGGTTTAAGGGCCGAAATTTTATCAAACTTCACATTGAAGGGCTCTTCATCCTTTGAAAAAATAACGGGATCGCCTTTGCGGGAAGGGATTTCAACAGGGATCACTTCCGCATCAAATTTCCCGGCTTCCCAGGCCGCCTGGCTTCGCCGGTAGCTTTCGATAGCAAATGCGTCCTGCTCCTCCCTCGAAATGCCGCATTCGCCGGCGCACAATTCAGCTGCCATACCCATCGCTTCGCCGTTGTACACATCGGTCAGTCCATCCTTTGCCAGGCCGTCGATGACTGCCCCGTTCCCGTATTTATTGCCCCAACGCATTTTGTCGAGGTAAAACGGAACATTGCTCATGCTTTCCATTCCGCCGGCAACAACGATATCCGCATCACCGAGTGCAATGCTCTGTGCGGCACCCGCGATCGCCTTCATACCGCTGGCACATACTTTATTCACCGTAGTGCAATTGACCTTATCCGGCAGCCCGGCAAATTTTGCGGCCTGCCGTGCAGGGGCCTGACCCAGGTTGGCCTGCAGTACGCAGCCCATCAGCACATCTTCTACCAGGCTGGACTGAATGCCGGCTTTTGCCAGCGCCCCTTTAATGGCGGTAGCACCAAGCTCTGTGGCGCTGAGCTCTTTTAAGGTTCCTCCAAAACTGCCCAGCGGGGTGCGTACGGCAGCAATGATATATACTTCTTTTGGTAACATCCGTTGTTGTTTTCAACAAATGTAGGGGATTTTTCTTTTTATTAACGGGTGTTAGTGTTTTGCGGAAAGGCAGGAGCAGGCAGCGAGTACGAAGGAGGGTTGCCAGGCATCTTTTTGCGTTATTGTGCGTAATAATGCTGTTTTTTCTAAAGGAAGCCGTATTTTAGCTATTGTCCGATTTTAATTTTATAAACGAAACTACATGAAGCTTCTATTCTTTAACCTGCTGCTGATCGCTGCAGGTATTTCCTGTGCCACGGCCCGGGTTGCCGGAACGCAGGCCACGCAGCCGGAACAAGCCATCAGGACCGGTGCTGATCAGACAGAAAAATATATTCCGTACCTCACCGGAAAGCGGGTGGCGGTGCTGGCCAATCCTACCACAAGGATCGGCGACAAACATCTTGTAGACAGCTTGCTGGCCCGCGGTATAAAAATCGTAAAAGCATTTGGCCCGGAGCATGGCTTTAGGGGTGATGCCGATGCAGGTGCGTCCGTAAGCGATGCTGTGGATGTCAAAACCGGTATCCCGGTCATCTCCCTGTACGGTAAAAAGAACAAACCTTCCAAAGAGGACTTGGCGGATGTGGACATCATGATCTTTGATGTGCAGGATGTAGGTACCCGTTTTTATACCTATATCAATGTAATGGGACGCATCATGGAGGCCTGTGCAGAGAACCACAAGGAATTACTGATCCTGGACCGCCCCAATCCGAACGGCTACCTGGTAGATGGCCCGGTACTGGACATGCGGCTGAAATCCGGTATCGGCGCCTATCCGATACCGATCGCTCATGGTCTTACCATTGCGGAGCTGGCGCAGATGATCAACGGGGAGGGGTGGCTGCCCCATAAGATGAAAGCGCAGCTTAAGATCATTCCGGTAGCGCATTATACGCACGACCGGCCCTATACATTGCCGGTGCCGCCTTCTCCCAACCTGAACACGCAGCAAAGCATCCTGTTGTATCCCTCACTTTGTTTATTTGAGGGAACCATTGTGAGCCAGGGGCGGGGCACCTATTATCCGTTTACAGTGCTGGGCGCCCCGGCGTTGAAAGGAAAGTATGATTTTTCCTTCACCCCCGTAAGCATTAAGGGAATGAGCGCCACCCCGCTGCATAAAGATCAGACCTGTTATGGTCTGGACCTGCGGACATACGACATGACGGACCTGATCCGTGAGCGGAAGATCAATATCCGGTGGATGATCGACCTGTACAACGCCTACCCCAACCGCTCAAAGTTCTTCGACAGAACGCAAAGCAACCAGATGGGTGATATTAATAAGCTGGCAGGTGTGTACGATTTTAAAAAGCAGATCATCGAAGGGAAATCAGAAGCGGAGATCCGCAAAAGCTGGGAGCCGGGGCTGGCGGCCTATAAAAAAATGCGGGAAAAGTATTTGCTGTATCCATAACGGTGTTCAGTTTTTGAGAATGTGAAAATTTGAGAATGTGGAAATGTAGGGGAGATAAAATTGGATCTGATGTAAAATTTTAAACATCGGACGGGCCATATCGATTCCTGCCGCATGACATTAAATCTGAATCAAAAATTTTATGTACGTTTGCTCCCTTAACAAGAAAGCAAGTGCAGGCGAGATTTGAAATAGACGGAACGCATTTTGTAGATGCAGAGAACAGTGTTTTGGCCGTTCAGGCCGGGCCGGGTTATTTAGCTTACGCAGTCTGTGACGCATTGGGTTCAAAGTTGGGAGCACTGAAATGGTATTCGACCGAAAAAAGCAGCCCGGACGAAATATTGCCGGACATTCCCCAGGTCCAAAAAAAGATCATCGCCTTTGATTTTCCCGCATACACCCTGCTGCCTGCAGCGCTGAATCAGGGCGATAACAGTGCCTTGCTGCACCTGGCCGGGGGAGACCCGCAGGACCATATCCTGAATGAGTATATCGGAGATGATATTGCCCTGAATTATTCCGTGCCTTTTGTGCTGTTGAACAAATGCATTCAGCATTTGCCGGGTGCAGCCTATTGGCACCTGCAAAAGATCCGTGTTACCGAAGCCCTGGGCGATAAGACAGCGGCGGTTATAACGGTCAATTTTATTGATAACGCGTTTTCTGTGGTCGCTGTAAAGGACGGGGTGCTGCTTTTGGCACAACATTATACTTACCGCGCTCCGGAGGATGTATTGTTTTACCTGCTTAAGATTGCCGGAGTTCATGGGCTGCCGCAGACAGAGGTACAGCTGCATATATCCGGACTGATAAATGCCGACTCGCGGTTGTATAACATGCTGTATGCTTATTTCCTTAATGTCCGGCTGATGGATGCCGGCTGGTTAGAAGCGCCCTCGCCCCTGTACCCGGCACACTATTTCACCACCTTAAAACAGGTTGCCCTATGCGCATTATCGCCGGTGATTTAGGCGGGCGGAAGATCCATCCGCCGGCTAAAATGCCTTATACCCGGCCTACTACCGACGTTGCCAAGGAAGGGCTTTTTAATGTGCTGCAGCACCGGATCAGCTTTGATGGGATCAAGACGCTCGATCTTTTTGGCGGCACCGGCAGTATCAGCTATGAGCTGGCCAGCAGGGGCGCGGCAGACCTTACAATTGTGGAAAAGGACAATGCGATGTTTGCGTTTATAAAAAAAACGGCAGCGTTCCTCAAAATAGAGAACATGAAATTTGTAAAGATGGATGTTTTCAAATACCTGGAGACCTGCTCCATCGCGTATGATTTTATTTTTGCGGGTCCCCCGTATGCGCTTGCCACCATCGACGAGCTGCCCCGGATCATCATCGAAAAACAGCTGTTGAAGGAAAATGGCTGGTTTGTGCTGGAACATACACCTAGGAATGATTACAAACCATTTGAAAAATACAGTTTCGAAAAAAATTACGGCACCACCATTTTTTCCGTTTTTATCAACCGGCCGGTGTAGGCTCCCCGGTAATGAAAACGCATGGAACCTCGCCTGTTTTTTGTACTTTTGCCAATGCTAAAGTCGGAAGCAAGAACCGTATATCTGCAAAAACGCGCCCAGCTTACCTTAAAACAGCAGGCGGTCTGGGATGACCTGCTGCTGATCAGGGTTCAGCAACTGCCCATGCCGCCGCTGCATTCCGTATTTAGCTATGCTGCCATTGCACGGCGTAAGGAGATCAGCACCGATGCCATTTTAGGATATCTTGAATTCCGGAATCCCGGTGTTCGGTTTGCCTATCCGGTTTATGATCCTGTTTCTTCGGTCATGAATGCCATTTGGGTTGATGACGAAACCCTGTTTTCCATCAACGAGTTTGGCATCAGCGAACCGCAGAACGGCCCCGTTGCACATCCCCGGGAACTGGATCTCATATTTGTACCGTTGTTGTGCTTCGATGAGCGGGGGTACCGGGTAGGATACGGAAAAGGCGTCTATGACCGGTATCTGAAAGAACTGCGGCCGGATGCAATGATCGTTGGATTAAGTTACTTTGAACCGGTACCGCGGATTGCCGATACCGATAAATTTGACGTACCTTTAAATTATTGTATCACGCCGCAAAGGATTTATGAGTTTTAAGAACGTCATCAGAAAAAAAAACAAATTACTTTTACCCATTTCTTGGCTTTATATTGCAGGCGTTCGCATCTTTAGCTTCCTGTACGATTCGGGGATAAAGAAAAGCCATTCTTATCCGTTGCCGGTGATCTGTGTCGGCAATCTTTCCGTAGGCGGAACCGGTAAATCGCCGATGGTAGAGTACCTGGTGCGTTTGCTGAAAGACCGTTACCGGCTGGCAACTATCAGCAGGGGATATGGCCGGAAAACCAAGGGCTTCCTGCTGGCCGGCAGCACTGCAACCGCTGCCACCATCGGAGATGAGCCCATGCAGTTTTACACGAAGTTTCCGGACATTACCGTTGCTGTTTCTGAAAAGAGGACCGTAGCGATCGAAACATTGCTCCGGACCTTAAAACCGGAGGTCATCATTCTGGACGATGCCTTACAGCATCGCGCTGTTACCGCCGGGTTAAATATACTGCTGACCGCATACGATAACCCGTTCCCGCGCGACAATTACCTGCCGGCGGGGCAATTGCGGGACCTGAGATCCCACTACGAAAGAGCCGATTGTATCGTAGTAACAAAATGCCCGGCTTTGCTGACCGCACAGGAACGGCAGGCCATTACGGAGGAGATCCGGCCCGTTGCAGGACAGTCCGTTTTTTTTGCAGCACTGCAATACGGACAGCCATATCCTGTTTTTGGAGAGCGCAGCTGGGCACCCGGGAATATGGATGCCCTGCTGCTGGTGACCGGTATTGCAAACCCGGCGCCTTTGCGGGCACAGCTGGAACAATATGGAAAAGCGATCCGGGAGTTTTATTTTGAAGATCATTACGAATTCCGGAAGGAAGACCTGTCCCGGATCCTGAAAGCATACACGGCATATAAAAAAGGAACTGTTGCGATCATCACCACAGAGAAAGACAGCGTTCGCCTTGCTAAATTCCGTGAAGAGCTGGCATCCGTGACATTGTTTGTACTGCCGGTGCGCCATAGCTTTTTATTGGACGGGAGCAAAAAATTCGATACCTTGATTAAAGAATTTATTCAAAACTTTGAAAACCCACAAATACAAACGTATCTATGACAAAAAAAATAAAGAAGAAAAAAAATAAATCGTCTTCGGGCAATGAACAACTGCTGAAGGGGACCCTCGAAGTGACAAAATCCGGAAGAGGGTTTGTGATCGTTCCGGGGCAGGAAGAAGATATTATGATCCGCCCGGAAGACATCCGCAATGCAATGGACGGGGATGTGGTCCGTGTAAAGCTGACATCCGGTTATGATGCAAAGCTGAAAGGCAAGATCGTGGAAGTGGTGCAGCGCAACCGTACCGAATTTATCGGAACGCTGCAGCTGAGCCGGGGATTTGGGTTTGTTTTGGGTGATAAGGAGCGGGGTCTGCCTGATATTTATATACCGGAGGAGGCACTGAATGGCGCCCTGAACGGGCAAAAGGTAGTAGCCAAAATGCTGCGCTGGGAAAAAGAGGATAAACGTCCGGTGGGTGCCATCGTTTCGGTACTGGACGAAGCGCATGCCGGCGACATCGCCATGAAGGAAACCCTGCTTGAGAAAGGATTCCCCCTGTCTTTTTCTGACGAAGCAATGGAAGTGGCCGGCCGCATACCGGATACCATTACAAAAGAAGACCTGGCAAAGCGGAAAGACATCCGCAATGTCCTCACGTTTACGATCGACCCGGAGGATGCGAAGGATTTTGATGATGCGATCTCCTTCCGGGTGCTGAAGAACGGCAACTATGAAGTAGGCGTGCATATTGCCGATGTGAGCCACTATGTGGTTCCGGGCACGGCGCTTGATGAAGAAGCTTACCAGCGGGCCACCTCTGTGTACCTGCCGGACCGGGTAAATCCCATGCTGCCCGAGCATATATCCAACGTATTGTGTTCCTTAAGGCCCAACGAGGATAAGCTGACCTTTTCCGCAATCTTTCAGCTGAATGAGAAAGCCGAGGTAAAACAGTACTGGCTGGGAAAAACAGTGATCCGGTCCCAAAGACGGTTTACATACGAGGAAGCGCAGGAGATTATAGAAACCGGGGCGGGTGATCATGCAGAAGTGATCTCGATCGTCAATAAACTTTCCCAGCGGCTGCGGCAGAGCCGTTTTGATGAAGGGGCCATCAACTTTAATTCCACCGAAGTACGCTTTAAGCTGGACGAGCACGGCGTGCCTACCGGGATCGTATTAAAAGTAAGCAAGGAGGCACACCAGTTGATTGAAGAGTTGATGCTGCTGGCCAACAAATACGTGGCCGAGGCTGCTTCCAAAGTAAAGATCAACAATAAAACCTTACCGTTCCCCTACCGGATCCACGATACGCCGGATGAGGAAAAACTGTTGCCCTTTGTGGCGTTTGCCCACAAGTTTGGTTATAAATTTGACATTTCCAGTGCCGAGACCATTGCAGCCTCTTTTGATAAATTGCTAAAAGATATAAAGGGCCGGCCGGAAGAAGCGGTGCTGCAGCAACTGGGGATCCGCACCATGGCCAAGGCAAAATATACTTCCTCCAATATCGGTCACTACGGACTTGGGTTTGAGAATTATTGCCATTTTACTTCGCCCATCCGCCGTTATCCCGATATCATGGTGCACCGCATCCTGTTGGAGATCCTGGAGGATAAAGCAAAAATCGATAAGAAGCTGGAGGAGAAATGCGGGCATTGCAGCGAGCGCGAAAGGGCAGCCATGGAAGCCGAACGCAGTGCGAACAAGTACAAGCAGGTCGAATACATGCAGCAATTTGTGGGAGAAGAATTTGATGCCATCATCAGCGGGGTTTCCAAGTTCGGTTTCTGGGCCGAGACGGTAGATCATCTGTGCGAAGGAATGGTAAGCATGACCAGTCTGGCAGACTATGATTCGTTCAAACATTCAGAAGCCGATTATGCCATTATCGGCATGCGTACCGGTACCCGGTTTACCATGGGCGATAAAGTACGTATACAGGTAGTAGCAGCAAATCTTGAAAAGCGCTATCTGGACTACCATTGGGTGCAACCCGCCACATCAAAAGCGCCGAGAAAAACGGGAGGGAGGAAAAAGAAATAAACAGGCCTTATATCGTACGCGATCTTTACCGGCCACCGGTCATCAGGCAGCCACAGGGTGATATTCCGAACCCGGAAGCCGGATCTTAATATTTAGCATTTAGTACTTAGAATTTGGGATTTATAGTTTAGGATTTTACATTTGATATTTTATATTTTCCGGTTGAATCATGCATACATTCGAAGAATTATCCGCGTTGTTTTCCGAAACATTTGGAAAAACACATTTTCCGCGGGAGCCACATACCTTGTACGAACCCAATAACTACTTCTTATCAATGGGGGGAAAAAGGCTCCGGCCCACATTGTGCCTGATGGCAAATGAGTTGTTCGGGGAGATCAGTCCCGACGCCTGGAATGTGGCCACCGCCATCGAGCTGTTTCATAATTTTACACTGATCCATGACGACATCATGGACAAAGCCCCTTTACGGCGGGGTCAGCAAACCGTTCATACCCGGTACAATGGAAGCACGGCCATCCTTGCAGGCGATGTAATGATGATCCGGGCATATGAATATATTTCGGGGATCGACCTCTCACTGGTGCAACGGATCCTGGAGCTGTTCAATCATACCGCTGTTGCCGTTTGTGAAGGGCAGCAGTTAGATATGGATTATGAACAGCGAGACCGTGTAACGATGGAGGAGTACCTGGAAATGATCACCAAAAAGACATCCGTCCTGCTTGCTGCCAGTCTGCAGATGGGAGGCATCCTCGGGGGCGGAAGCTACGGGAACCTCGATCTTCTGTACCAGGCGGGCAAAAAGATCGGCCTGGCCTTCCAGGTGCAGGATGATTACCTGGATGCCTTCGGCGATCCTGAAAAATTCGGCAAACAGGCCGGCGGCGACATCCTCGCGAATAAGAAAACATTCCTGCTGATAAAGGCCCTGGGAGATGTACGCGGAGCACAAAAAGAGGCGCTGGATCAGTTGCTGGCCGGGAATGATCCGGAAAAGGTGAGCAAAGTGATCAGCATTTACCGGGATTGCAAAATTGACGACTGGGCCATTGAACTGAAACACCGGTTTTTAAACGAGGCCCTGCAGCATTTTGATGATATGGCTGTGGTCTCTAAACGGAAAGCACCCCTCAAAACCCTTGCCCAGCAATTGGTAAAGAGGGAGCATTAACCATAAAATCGATTCATATGCCAAATCCTTTACTGCGGAAAAAATCGGTGACGGTGTTGTTAAAAGAGGCCGAAAGCGGCTTAACAGATACGCACGGTTCCGGTCTGAAAAAAGTATTGGGAGTAAGGGATCTTACCGCACTGGGCGTTGCGGCGGTCATCGGGGCCGGCGTCTTCAGCAGCATCGGCAAAGCTTCAGCAGACGGAGGGCCGGGAGTGGTGTTCCTTTACGTATTCACAGCTGTGGCTTGCGGGTTCGCCGCCCTTTGTTATGCACAGTTTGCTTCAATGGTTCCGGTTTCCGGAAGTGCCTACACCTATTCCTATGTGGCATTTGGTGAGATCTTTGCGTGGATCATCGGTTGGGATCTGCTCATGGAATATGCCATCGGCAATATTGCGGTTGCCATATCCTGGAGTGATTATTTTACCCATCTTACCAGTAAGGTAGGACTGCATATACCCGACTGGCTGACGATGGATTATATGACCGCCAAACATGGTTTTCTGGAAGCCGGAGCACAGGGCATCAGCAGCGTGGTGGCGGGAATGGATCCCATGCTGGCAGAAAAGGTGGGGGCCTGGGTCAACGCCCCCCGGATCGGGAACTTGCGGATGATTATGGACCTGCCTGCTTTATTCATCGTGGTCGTCATAACCTATATTGTCTTTGTAGGCATCAAAGAATCAAGGAATGCCAGCAATCTGATGGTGGCGCTCAAGCTGGCTGTCATTTTTGTGGTGATTGTCCTGGGAGCTTTTTATATAAATCCGGATAACTGGTCGCCATTCACCCCCACGGGCGTTGGTGGCATCCTGAAGGGTGTTTCCGCTGTTTTTTTTGCATATATTGGCTTTGATGCCATATCCACTACTGCTGAAGAATGTAAGGACCCGCAAACGGATCTGCCCAAAGGGATGATCTATTCGCTCATCATCTGTACCGTGCTCTATGTATTGCTGGCCCTGGTGCTTACCGGTATGGTCCCTTATACCACCCTGAATGTAGGTGATCCGCTGGCCATGGTATTTGACGCAAAGGGTCTGAAGTTCATCTCTGCCGTTGTGGCCGTCAGCGCCATTTTTGCCACCGCAAGTGTATTGTTGGTTTTTCAGATGGGGCAACCCCGTATATGGATGAGCATGAGCCGCGACGGGCTGTTGCCCAAAGCTTTTTCAAGGGTACATCCCCGGTACAAAACGCCTTCTTTTGCAACGGTTGTTACGGGCCTGGTGGTAGCAATACCCGCTTTATTCCTGAACCTGGAAACCGTTTTGGCTTTAACCAGTATTGGAACGTTGTTTGCATTTGTACTTGTGTGTGGTGGCATCCTCGTGCTGGACAACCGTCCCGAGAAGCCGGTATCTAAATTCAAAGTGCCTTATGTAAATGGCCGGTACATTGTTCCCGCGTTGTTTTTAGCGGCATTGATCCTGGTTATAAAGAATGCACCACAGCATTTTAGCGATATTCTGACGGTGGAAAAATTCCCCATGATCCTTTTCTGGATCGTATTGCTGATAATAACCGTGTTTTCTTATATAAAGAAATTTTCGCTGATCCCCGTACTGGGAATGATTTGCTGTTTTTACCTGATGGCCCAGGAAAGTCATTCTAACTGGTTCCGTTTTTTGATCTGGCTGGGCATCGGGTTGATCGTTTATTTTAGTTACAGCCGTTTTAACAGCAGACTGGCAAAGGATACATTGACAAAAAATGAAATATCAGATAGGTGATAAAGTATTGATCCTTCATTCGGACGAAGAGGGTGTGATTGTTGATTTTATCAACGACAAAATGGTAATGGTGGATGTAAGAGGCGTGAAGTTTCCGGTGTACCTGGACCAGATCGATTTTCCCTATTTTAAGAACTTTACGCAGAAAAAGAAACGGCCGCCGGAAAAACCCCGCCGGTTTGTGGATGATCTCAAAAAGGAGAAAGCCACCCCTCCGCGGCAGGAAGACGGCGTGTGGCTGAGCTTTCTGCCGGTTTCAGATACGGATGAGTTTGGCGATGAGGTAGTAGAGTTGCTGAAGGTGCACCTGGTAAACAATACGCGCACCGGTTATCATTTTAAATATGCGCTCGGTTTTTTTGGCGATCCTGAATTTGAGCTGAAAAATACCGTTCTGCCGTTTCAGAACTTTTACATTCATGATGTTCCTTTTGAGGATATGAGCGACAGCCCGTCCTTTGAGCTGGAGTTCTCGCTTTCGCAACCCGATAAACAAAAGGCGACCCACTTTGAAACCTCCGTTAAAATAAAGCCTAAGCAGCTATTTGCGAAGATTGAGGAACTGCGGCAAAAAAACCAGGCTGCATTTTCTTATAAACTGTTTGATACGTACCCTGATAAAGCTCCGGAGGAAAACCCCATGGAGGCATCCCTCAGCAAATTGAGCGAAAAATTTAAAGTATACAATGCAAAGGAGGCCCGCCGGCATCTGGATCCGGCAAGGAGCGTAGTGGACCTGCACATCGAAAAACTGACGGATGATCCTTCAGTGATGAATAATTTTGAGATGCTGACATTGCAGCTGGATACCTTTGAAAAATTCTATAATCTTGCTGTAGCCCACATGCAGCCGATGCTCACCATCATCCACGGCGTGGGTACCGGCAAGCTGCGCAATGAGATCCACGATGCGCTGCGATTAAAAAAAGAGGTCAGCTATTTTGTAAACCAGTACCATCCTTCCTATGGATATGGGGCTACCGAGATTCATTTTAAATATTGACGTATTATGGATATGGCACTACCGGGATCCATTTCAAATAGGAATGTATTATGAATGAATCATTTATAATGAGTTTTTTCATTCTGTGTTTTAATTAACTTTGCAATGTTACAAGCCGGGTTATCGCCTTTCGCCTGGCGAAGGGAGGAAAGTCCGGACAGCGCAGAGCAATACACCGGTGAATAGCCGGGTACCGGTATTCCTGAAAAGGGAAAGCGGTAACAGACAGTGCCACAGAAAATAACTGTGGCGCCATTGGCGCCATGAGGGTGAAAACGTGAGGTAAGAGCTCACGGTGTCCCGTAGTAATACGAGACGCGGGTAAACCTTGTATGCTGAAATACCATGTAAATCCTGCTTTTTAAAACGGGAACCGTTTTAAAATGTGAGCGGCTCGTTCACAAGGGTATATCCTGGCGGGAAGGGTAGGTAGATGGATTCATTGAGGTAACTCTCTGAACAGATAAATGATAACCATTTTGTCATGCTGAGCATGGCAAAGTACAGAATCCGGCTTACAGGCTTGTAACTTTTTTATTCTTCTCTTTCGCCGCCTGATCTGCGCGGCTGCCGCGGGTATTCAGATAATCTGATCCGGTAATATCCGGATATTCAATCAGCCGGAGATTCGCTGATTATTTTCTTTTGCTGTATTCATCTGCGGATCTCGGCCCCGTATTCGGTGAATACGATCCGTCTGTATTTGGATATCAAATTAGCTACAGATTCGCTGATCGTCTTTAACAAATTTTCCCGATATCCGGGTACCGGTCCTGCCAAAAGCAGGCTCTTACTGTGATTAAAAAAAATTAGATTTGTGCCTGTTTCAGGATAATCAGCGAACTCCAAATGATGAATCGATGAAATTTAAGTTGTTGGCTGTTATGGCCTTGTTGTTAGTAGGGTGTGGAGCCTCAAAGAAAACCGGTTCTTCAAAGACCCGTTATGCGCCTTCCACATCCATATCCGGGTTAAAATTTCTGGATGTCTATGAGCTCCCTTTTGAGCTGAAGTATGAAAACACCTGGGTGGGCGGCTTATCCGGTATTGATTACGACCGGCTGAATAACCGGTACTTCATCATCAGCGACGAACGTTCGGCAACCACGCCTGCCCGCTTTTACACAGCCCGGATCCGCATTTCAGGGAATAAGATCGATACAATAGGGTTCACAGGAGTGCAAACGCTGAAAATGCCCGGTGGCAGATTGTTCCCTTCGTTGAAAGAGGGTGCTCTGGAAGCGGCAGATCCGGAGTCGATCCGTTTTAATCCCGGCACCAGCAAGCTGGTCTGGTCCAGCGAAGGCGACCGGGCAGAACGGAATGGCGTTGTCAATATCAAAGATCCCTGGATCTGGGAAATGGATCTGGAGGGAAATTACCTGGATAGTTTTGCATTACCGGCTAACATGCATGTACAGACGGTTGAAAAAGGTCCGCGGGTAAATGGCGTTTTTGAAGGGCTTGGCTTTGCCAGTGATTACCGCCACCTCTTTGTAAGTGTAGAGGAGCCTCTGTATGAGGACGGACCAAGAGCCGATGTGGATTACGCGGGTGCCCCGGTGCGTATTTTGAAGTACGATGCTGTTACCCGGAAGCCTATCGCGCAGTATGCTTATTTGTTAGACGCTGTGGCGCGGAAACCCAACCCGGGAACGGCTTTCCGTGTAAACGGTATCTCTGAGATCATGGCGCTCGATGATCATCGGTTGCTGGTCATGGAACGCTCTTTTTCAATGGGGAACTCGTATTGCACCATCAAGATTTATATCGCTGACCTGAAGCCTGCAACGGATGTGACGGATCTAAGCGGGTTGCATCAGGATAAGCACTACCGGCCGGCTTCAAAAAAGCTGCTGCTGAATATGAATGAACTGGGCCGTTATATCGATAATGTAGAGGGCATTACATTTGGGCCAAAACTGGCCAATGGTCATTACTCTCTGCTGCTGGTCGCAGACAATAATTTCAGCAGGGAAGAAAAGACCCAGTTTTTTTTATTTGAAATAATACCCTGATCGTTATGAAACGGATCCTTCTCCTGGGCATCGTCCTGCTGGCCGCTTACGGCTTCAGCAAAAAAGAATTGAAATGGGTGGCCATTGGCGACAGCATTACGTACCTGAATGACCATCTGAATGAGACCGGTAACCGCGTTACCAAAGGATACATGAGCAGGGTAACGGGAACCTTGCCTTTTGTGCACTATATCAATAAGGGATACAACGGCTGGACGGCAGGGCGGATCGCAGAAAATTTTGATTCGCTGTATGTACCCCGGGCCGATGTTTATACGGTCTTCCTGGGCACTAATGACTGGTGGCAGGGAAGACCCATTGGTACCCTAAAGGACTATGAAACCAATAGCGGTAATCAGACGGTTTTCGGGTCTTTCCGGATCATCATCGATAAATTGAGAACGACCAGCCGGAAGGCCCGCATCATCCTGATCACCCCTATGAAACGCGCCGATTTTGTATATCTGTTTGATCAGCGGAACCACGCGTGGGGCTCTTATAAAGCAAGGAAAGGGCAAACTCTGGCCCGGGTAGCCGCCGCTGTAGTGGCCGTTGGACGAGCGGGCCATACGGAGGTCATTGACCTGTATAACGATAGAGAACTGGCCGAAAAGGACCTGGTGCATTTTAAACGGCTGAAAAACCCGCATACCGGCGCCTACCAGGATTATACCTATCCCGGGTTTCAGCAGATACCGTTTAACCCCGAAACAGACGCTTACCCCTATCCGGCAGCCGCCGTCGATCTTACTTACGACGGATTGCATCCCTCCGACAAGGGTTGCCGGATCATCGCAGACCGGATCGTGACTTTATTGAAAAAATAAAGGAAGACAAAACAAATTTTGGAAGCTGGTGGTTTTCTGTGTAAATTTATGATATCATTTTAATATCAAAATAATAAATATGGAAAAAGTGCTGAAACCCATGTCCGGTTACGTGGCATTGATCATTGCGCTGGCCTCGATAGGCGGCGGTATCTACCTGCTTGTGAATGCTGATCAGCAGATCGCCTCGGTTATTGTAGGCATATTGATGGAATTGCTGGGCGTTTTTTTTATTAAAGGATTGATGATCATACAACCCAACCATTCACGGGTACTGAATTTTTTTGGAAAGTATGTCGGTTCTGTAAAGGAGAACGGATTGTTTTTTGTAAACCCGCTTTACTCCAGCCATAATATCAGTTTGCGGTATCAGAACTTCCAGGGGCAAACCCTGAAAGTGAACGACAAGATGGGAAACCCGATCGAGATCGGAGCGGTGATCGTCTGGCAGGTGGGCGATACCTATAAAGCGGCTTACCAGGTGGCCAATTATATGGATTATGTACGCACCCAAAGTGAAGCGGCCATCCGGCACCTGGCCGTAAGCTTTTCTTATGATAGTATGGAGGACGAGCAGGCGGAGATCACCTTGCGCGATGGCGGGGAGCGGGTGAACAAGATCCTGGAGCAGGAATTGGCAGACCGCCTGGAGCCGGCAGGGATCGTCATCCGGGAGGCGCGTATCAGTCACCTGGCATACGCACCGGAGATCGCCGGAGCCATGCTGCAACGGCAGCAGGCTGCGGCCATTGTGGCGGCCCGTATTAAAATCGTGGAAGGCGCAGTAGGTATGGTGGATCTTGCCTTAAAAAAATTGTCCTCTGAAAATATTGTGGAACTGGATGATGAGCGGAAAGCCGCTATGGTCAGCAACCTGATGGTGGTATTGTGTGGCGAAAAAGCCGCAACTCCTGTTTTGAACGCAGGAACATTGTATTAATAGAAAAGGCATGCCAAAAGACAAGAAGAGTTTTATATTGCGTATAGACCACGGCATTTATGCTTTACTGGAGAGGTGGGCGGCTGATGAATTCAGAAGCGTCAACGGGCAGATCGAATACCTGCTGCAGCGGGCGCTGATCGAATCCGGAAGGAAGAAATCAAAAGGGCATGAGGAAGAGCCGGCAACGGGTAAAAAATAACCGCCACAACAGGTCCGGGTAGCATTACGGCATCCGTGCGCAAACGATAATATCTCTGCCTGGTTATAAATGCAGCCCACAGGTTTCACGCATCTCGCAGAAAGGTTTGGGTGGTTTTGTGGCATCGGTGAGCAAATCATTAATAAAGAACCGCGATTCGTGGATCCATCCGGCCGGCAGGTCTGCTTTTGAAATTGCTTTTTAATGCTTAACTTGCTGATACAAGGTTGATTTATGAGAATAGTTCCTTTCCTGGCCACTGCGGCCATTACAGTGTTGCTGACCTATATGCTGAACAGGCCCCTGGGTGATAAAGTGCCCATGGCGGTAGGCGCCTTTTTGAGCCCGCAGGCCGGTTTTTGGCAAAATGCAGAGGATACGGCTGCCAGCTTTAATGCGTCGCTTTCATTCCCGGAGTTAAAAGGCAAGGTAAATGTGTACTTTGATGAGCGGCTGGTACCGCATGTGTTTGCAGAGAACGATGAAGACCTGTATTTCGTACAGGGCTATCTGCACGCGAAGTTCCGTTTATTCCAGATGGACCTTCAGACAAAAGCTGCGGAAGGCCGGGTGAGCGAGATCGCAGGACCAAAGGCGATCCCGTACGACCGGGAACAGCGAAGGCTGGGGATGAAATTTGCTGCGGAAAATTCGCTGCAGGTAATGGAGAAAGATCCCAGGACGCGTGCCGTGTATAGTGCTTATACGGCAGGGGTGAACGCCTATATCCATACGTTAAAAAAAAGCAGCCTTCCCCTGGAATACAAGATCCTCGGTTTTGAACCAGAAGAGTGGACGAACCTGAGAACGGCCTTGCTGCTGAAAATGATGGCCAAGATGCTGGCATCGGGAACGGAGAAAGATCTCGCATATACCCGGTTACACCAGGTTTTTTCGACCGGTCAGCTTCATGCCCTGTATCCCCAGGTTCCGGACTCTTTAAAGCCCATTGTACCTCCTGGAACCGGTTTTACGCAGCCGGCGGTAGTGCCGGTGGCCCCACAGGGAGCCGATACTGCGTATTTTAAAGATGCCGTTCCGGTGACCGCATTCGAGCAATATCCGCCAGAAAGGGATAACGGCAGCAATAACTGGGTAGTGGCAGGAAGTAAGACCGCAAGCAAAGCGCCGATCCTGGCAAACGACCCGCACCTCGACCTGTCCCTGCCCTCCATCTGGTATGAAATGCAGTTGAGCACACCGCAGAACAGTACTTATGGTGCCACATTGCCGGGCAGCCCCTATGTGATCATCGGTTTCAACGACAGTATTGCATGGGGCGTAACCAACGCGCAGCGGGACGTAAAGGACTACTACGCCATCCGGTTTAAAGACGGCGGGCGGAGCGCCTATTGGTATAATGGTCAGTGGAAGCCGGCACAGCAACGGATAGAAGCCATCCATGTAAAAGGCGGCCCCGTTGTATATGATACGGTTGCCTATACCGTGTTCGGACCGGTCATGTATGATGAAAGTTTCAGGGATACGGTCACAAAGAACGCCGGTATTGCGGTGAAATGGGTGGCTCATCACACCGGCGATGACGGCAATACCTTCTACCTGCTCAACCGTGCAAAAAACTACGAAGATTATGTAAATGCTATCCGGTTCTTTGAATGCCCGGGGCAGAACTTTGCTTTTGCATCAAAATCCGGTACCATTGCCCTCTGGCAGCAGGGCCGGTTTCCGGCGCGGTGGAATGATCAGGGCATGTATGTGATGCCGGGCGCGGACAACAGTTACGACTGGCAGGCCGATATTCCCCAGGCCGAAAATCCACATGCCGTAAACCCGGAACGAGGTTATCTGTTTAGTGCCAACCAACGCCCGGCAGACGCATCCTATCCGTATTATATTCCCGGAGCATACATTACACCCAGGGCCGGTGCTATTGACCATTATCTGGGCTCTATGAACCACATCACGGTTCAGGATATGATGGAGTTGCAAAACAATTACTACAATATTATGGCCCGGGACATGGTTCCCCAGCTTGTTGGTTATACGGCGGTTTCTGAACTCAGCCCCGGGGCACGCAAATATTTTGAGATCATAAAGGGCTGGGACCTTTTTGCAGATCCGGCCTCTCTGGGGCAAACCATTTACCAGACCTGGATGGATTCACTCTCCGCGGGGGTTTGGCGGGATGAAATAAGCGAGGCGGGATTCGGGGTGGAGCTGCCTGCTGAAGAGACGCTGATGGAGACGTTGAAGCACGACTCAACAATTATGGGCTTTGCGGACAACGTGCAGACACGGGAAATAGAGAACATCCGGACGATAGTCACTGCGGCATTAAACAAAACAGCTGCAGCGCTGGAGGCGGCAGAAAAAGAAGGCCGGCTGCAATGGGCGAAATATAAAGATGTAACGGTGTATCATTTGCTCAAAGAGGCGCTGCTGCCCTTTGCGCGCCGGGGGTTGAACGTAGGCGGCTGGGGCAACACGATCAATGCGGTTAAAAAAAGCCATGGGCCCAGCTGGCGTATGGTGGTGCAACTGGGCACACCTACCGAGGCCTACGGTGTTTATCCGGGCGGGCAGAGCGGCAACCCCGGCAGCCGGTTCTATGATAATGCCATTGATACCTGGGTAACCGGACAGTACTACCGGCTGTGGATGATGGACCGGCAGGAGCAGGGAGATGCCCGCATAAAATGGCGCATGGATTTTTCCGGTGGATGATCCCTGTATATTATTTACTGTAACCTGAATCTTAACGGCCCCGTTAATCTTTAAATAACATGAAGTTTTTTGTTAGCATCATAGCGATTGCCTTTTTAGCCTGCCTCTGTGGCGTTTATTTTCCGTGGTGGACCATTGCCCTTGCCGGTTTTCTTATCGGATCATTGTTGCAACAAAAACCGTCCAGCGCCTTTGGATCGGGTTTTATAGCGGTGTTCCTGCTCTGGATGGTACTGGCTTTGCGGATCAATGCCGCCAATGACAGCCTCCTGGCCGGCAGGGTTGCGCTGCTGCTGGGCATAGGGAAAAGTCCGGTGCTGCTGGCGGTCATTACGGGTATTATCGGGGGCCTCGTTACCGGTATGGCTGCGCTTTGCGCCACTTACCTGCGTCCGCGCTTATGAAGATGAAGATAAAGACCAATGGGTTTTATAGGCCGCACAGGTCTGCCGTAAAACTCCTGTTGCTGATGCGGAAGAGGGGCAAATAAATGTCTGCGAAGATCCCTAAAAAAGACCAGCGTCATCTGCGGGAAGTGCTCCTGCAGATGACGCTGGAAAATAAATAAACACCGGTCAGCCCTCCGTTACCTGGAAGGTGATCGGCTGCTTCCGGTAGGCTTTTACATTTTTGCCATTAACAATAGCCGGCTTCCATTTACCCGATTTTTTGATCACCCGCAGGGCCTCTTCGCCCATGCCAAAGCCGGGGTCTTTGATCAGTTTTACATCGCTTACATTTCCCTGAACATCTACGACGAACTGGGCAATCACCTGGTAATTGCCTGGCTTGGCACCATGCTCTACCGGAACTTCGCCGCGAAGGTTTTGCATAAGGTACCGCGCCCAGTCGCCGGGGAAGGAAGCATCCTTTTCTGTTTTGGTATAGATCCCTGGTTCATTTTTTGCGATCTTCGGCGGGGCAAGCCGCTTTACTTCGGGATCTTTTACAACCCTGGGCGGAGCTATTTTTAGCACTTCTGTTACCTGGGGGGAATCCGTTTGGGTATGCGGTTCTGTATTATTCACAGAATTGCTATCCGGTATCACAACATTCTGATCGGGTACAACAGTGGCCGGATCACTGGCTGCTGTATCCGGGTTTTGTTTGTTTTGCTGATCGGCCGACTGGCAGCTGATCATGAACAGAACGGCCGCAACTACAAAGAGCGGCAGGGTCATCCATTGCCTTAAAGAATGATGGCGATTGTTTTTGGCAGTTGTTAACATAGTGATTCTTCTTTTTAATTGGTTATTAAAGAAAGGATGGACCAGGAGCTGCTGTTTGCAGCTGATAGCTTCTGTAATGAGAAGCGTGGCATATTCCAGTTCGTCGGTATCGCCCGCAGCAAACGCGTCTGCAGAAAATTCATGAACGGCCTTGAGTTCGTTCTTCATCAGCCAGAAAAACGGGTTGACCCATACAAGCGCAGTAATGCTCTCTGAGAACAGGACGTCCGCACTGTGACACTGTCGCATGTGGAAGTATTCATGCTGTAATATTTGCCTGCCCCGATCGGAATATTCATCAACACTGCGGGTCCAGAACAGCCAGTTGAAAAAAGAGTAAGGCGCCGCCGGATCGCTGGTTTCAATAATGGTCAAGGAACGCCATTTCTGGATCTTGCTGCCGGTGCGTTTTTTTATAAGCGCCAGGATACTGGAAATGATGCGGGCAAGCAGGAATGCCGCTACACAGGCGTAAAGACCATAGAGAACGGTAATGGCAGCGACCGGCGTATTCTGCGATGAAGAGACCACCACTTCCGGCAACAGCAGTTCATTGTATTTTACCAGGGCCTGGAGGCCGGCCCCGGAATCCTTTGTAAGGGTAATATAATAGGGGATCTTGATAAACGGAACTGCAAGGCTGACAACAAAGCTTCCCAGCAGGTAGCAGCGGTTAAAGGCATGCAGCTTCCGGTCTTTTAAGAACAGCAGGTAGTAGCCATATAGCAGGCCGGAACAAAGCAGCATCTGCAAAAGATACAGGGTAATTGTTTTCATAAAATCGTTATTTATTTTACCTGGAAGGTGATGGGTTGTTTTACAAAGGCATTGATGTCACGCCCGTTTTGTTTTCCGGCGATCCATTTATCGGAAGCGGCTTTCACCACGCGCATGGCTTCTGCGCCCATTCCGTAGCCGGGGTCTTTAATGACTTTTACATTGTGCATGCCCCCTTTCCGGTCGATGATGAACTGAACAATGGCCTGGTAATTTCCGGTAGGTGCTCCGTGTTTCACCGCCACCGTTGCATCCAGGTGCTCAAACAGGAAGGGTACCCAATCGCCGTTAAATTTGGGAGGCACCTCCATCTTGGTAAAGATCTCTTCGTTTTGAGCAATACCCGGGATGGTATCGGCCGGTTTCTTCTCCAGATGGGAAGCGGCGGGGTAGGGCACGATCTTAAAATGGATATTCTGAATGTAGACGGAGCGTACAGCCTTTTTATTCTGCAGGGCCGGCTGCCATCTGCCGGATTTTTTCAGGATCCTCAGGCCTTCCGCCTCCATCCCGTAACCAATGTTGGTTAAGGGTTTTATATTGCTAAGGGTGCCATCTGGCTCTACCACAAACTGGTAAGCAGTACGGTAAGATCCGGGGTGTGCACCGTTCTGCACCGGTATTTCCCCGCGAACATTTTTAGCCAGGAATTGATTCCAGTCGGTATTGTAAACTGCCGGCTGCTCCGTTGAGGTAAAATAGTTGCCGCCGGTAATGCTCAGCGGATCCGGTTCGGGCTGAATAGACACGGGTGCCGCTACAGGCGTCGACCTGCTGTATGCAACCACCACCATTTCAAAGGATCTTATTTTCCCGGGGCTGTTGTTCCGGTCTGCTTCCGGAGATGGCATCAATGCCTCCAGCTTTTTGCTGTGGTATCCCTTTCCAAGGATAACGAGCGCACCCGCGGCCTTACTATGCCCGTATAGTTTTTGTGTGTTTGCTTTGGACAGCACCATTACGGTGGCGATCTTGCTGAATGGTACTTTTTCAAACGCTTCTTTGCTAACTATCTGATCATTGTAGATCCGCAGTGTATCGCCGGGGATGACGGATGATTTTCCTGAAAAGAGATTGGCAACTACTGTTTCTAAGTGCGTGTAGTTGAAGAAGCCGGGTGTATTGGAAAGAGATGCAGTAGCACGGTAAGTAAAGGCAAACAGGCCGGCCATAATAGTGAATAAAGGCAATACCATCACCCGGCGCAGGTATTGAAAAGCTGGTTTTTTTGTTTTCGTAAGCATGGCAATTCTTCTTTTGAGTTGATGAGTGAAAAAGGGATTAATGAGTTTAGGTTGTTTGTGTTGAATGGCCTGTGTGATCAGCAGGCGGGCATAATCGAAAGGATCATCCGGGCCAGCAGCGTGCTGGTCGGCCAGGAATTCGTGAATGGCTTTTATCTCTTTGCGGTACCAGTAAAAAACCGGATTGAACCAGAAAAAACAGAGGAGTATTTCCACCAGCACCAGATCCACACTGTGCCGCTTCTGGATGTGATAAAGCTCGTGCCGGAGTATCTGCTGCCCTTCAGCCGTATGCAGCCGGTTCCTTTTATGCCAGAAAAGCCAGTTGAAAAATGAGAACGGGGCGTACGCATGTTCGGTCACAATAAAAGTGATCTTTCCCATTTTTTCGTTTTTATCTGCGCCTTTGATGCGTTTTATGGTAAGCACGCTCCACAAAAACCGGCAAAGGAATAGAAGAGGCAATAGAAAGAACAGACCTGTTACAAGCTGCTCCCAGCTGAGGCCATAGGTGTTTTTTACAGCAACGGCTACCGCTATATTCCCCGGGGAGACCACAACCTGTTCAATTGTCTGGGTTATCTTATTTGCCCCGTCGACCGGTACGGGTATTTTGAGCAGCGGCAGGAAAAGGGACAGTCCTGCGGACAGCAGCAAATAGAACCGGTTGTACCGGTGGAACCGTTCATTTCTTAAAAAGAAATGATAATAGCCGTAAAAAGCTCCGGAGCAGAGCATCACCTGGATGAAATATCCGTACATGGCCTATCTTTTTGATTGTTGCTGCTGTTTTATTTGCTGCAGGAGCGTTTCGAGCTCTTCAATGCTTAGGTTGTTTTCCTTTAACATAAAGGACACTACGTTGCTGAAAGAGCCTTCAAAGTATCCTTTTACGATCTGCTTCATCGTTTTTTTGGAATAGTCCTCCTTACTTACGGCAGGTACGTACTGATGCTGGCGCCCGAATACATTTACGGTAACGAATTCCTTTTCTACCAGGATCTTCAGGATGGTGGCCACGGTATTCTGATGGGGCTTGGGCAAGGGCAGTACTTCCAGGATCTCTCTTAAAAACATCGGGCCCTGCCGCCACAATGCCTGCATGATCTGCTCTTCCGCTTTTGTCAGTTGTTTCATGAAATTACATTTTTCAAGCAAGTTAAAACTAAATAATTAGTTTAACAACTATTTTTTTAGTTTTATTTGAACTGTCGCCGGATTTCAAATGAGCTTCAGGACTATAGGAGCGCGCCCGGTGATACCGGATTTGCCCCGAAGGCCGAAAACCCCTATCTTTGCGGCGAAATTTGGTGCAGCCTGCAACTGTCCAATTAATGAATTTAATTATCACATGGTCGTGTGATTCAAATTTCAGAATACTATGGCACTACACAACCGGATATCGCGCAAAGAGCTTAAAGAGCTTATTTTAAAAGATACGACACCGCGTACCACGATCTCCTTCTATTGTTATTTCCGGATTGAAGATCCGGTTGCTTACCGCAACAGCCTGTACAAGGCATTTTCCGCGATCGGCGTACTGGGGCGTATATACATTGCGGCTGAAGGAATGAATGCCCAGATAAGTGTGCCCACAGACAACCTGGAGCGGCTCCGGCTCGTCTTGCACGAAACGCCCGCATTAAACAGCCTCCGGCTGAATATTGCTGTGGATGATGATGGGAAATCCTTTTATGTCCTGGATATAAAAGTGCGTGAAAAAATTGTTGCGGACGGGATCGATGACCCCGGTTTTGACATGACAAAGAAGGGCAAATATGTAGACGCCGCTGAATTTAACAATTTAACAAATGACCCCGAAACGATAGTGATTGACATGCGGAATCATTATGAATTTGAGGTAGGACATTTTGAAAATGCTGTTGAAATTCCCAGCGACACATTCCGGGATCAGCTGCCCATGACCGTGGATATGATGCAGGAACATATGGGTAAGAATATTATTATGTACTGCACCGGGGGAGTCCGTTGTGAAAAGGCTTCGGCTTATATGTTGCACCGGGGATTTAAGAATGTGTATCACCTGGAAGGCGGCATTATTAACTATGTAAACCAGGTTAAGGAAGGGAAGCTGCCCAACAAATTTCATGGCAAGAATTTTGTTTTTGATCAACGCCTGGGTGAGCGGGTAACTGATGAAATTGTCGCCTGCTGCCACCAGTGCGGCAAACCGGCAGATACGCATGTGAACTGTATCAATGATGCCTGTCATCTGTTGTTTATACAGTGTGCGGAATGCGGGGAAAAATATGATGGCTGTTGCAGTACCGACTGTCAGGAGTTCATTCATCTTCCCGAAGAGCAGCAGAAGGAAATGCGGAAAGGGGTGGATCTGGGAAGGAATGTTTTTAATAAATCCCGGTCGCGCCTGAAGGATTTAATAAAATAATAATCATGTAAAACGGCCACCGCAGCAGTTTTTTTATTACCTTGCTGCTCAGCCTTTTATTCCAACGTTAACTATATTAAAAACCAGTTTTATGAAACGCTTTCTATCTATTCTTTTACTGATCTTTCTTACATCAGTGCCCTCTCTTTTATTCATCGCCAATTACCAGGTACAAGAAGAGGAAAAAATGGCAAATTATCATCCAGGCCATCACAGGACACCGTCTGAGAATGTGGTCCTGTCTTCGCATCTTATTTCCGTACCGGGAGTGCGGTAACACCATGCATCTGGATCTAAAAAAGCCGGCTTGGATCAAGCCGGCTTTTTTTAAGTCGATAACGGTTAGCTGCTCAAACTCTTTCTAAACCACTAAAGAAGAAATCGCCCTCGATTTTGGCATTCTCATCGCTGTCGCTGCCATGAACCGCATTTTCTCCCAGCGAAGTGGCATATAATTGCCGGATGGTGCCTGCTGCAGCCTTTGCAGGATCGGTAGCGCCGATCAGCTCACGGAAAGCGGCCACCGCGTTCTCCTTTTCTAAGATAGCCGCTACAATGGGTCCGCTGCTCATGAATTGCACCAGCTCCCCGTAAAAAGGACGTTCCTTGTGCACTGCATAGAATTCACCGGCTTTTTCCGCGGAAAGCCGGGTAACTTTTAATGCAACAATTTTATAGCCTTCTTTGATAAAACGGTCAATAATTACGCCGGCGTGCCCGTTTTTCATAGCATCAGGCTTGATCATGGTAAAAGTGCGATTACTCATTTTAAAGTTTAATTTAATATTGGCCGGCAAATTTAGGAAAAATCCTCCACTCCAAATCATAGATTTACCTATTTTTGCGCCTCATTGAAACCAATAGCAGATATATTTCCGATTTTAAGGCAACCGGCTAAAGTGGTGATTACCATGCATCAAAAGCCGGATGCTGACGCCATGGGCTCTTCCCTGGGGCTTTGTCTTTACCTGAATAAGCTGGGGCATTCGATCACCGTAATATCGCCTACGAATTGGGCTCCCTGGCTCAACTGGATGCCGGGCGCCGGAAGCGTGCTCAATTACGATAAAGAAAGGGAGAAGGCGCGTACCGCGCTGGCAGCGGCAGATCTTCTTTTTTGCCTGGACTTTAATATTTTTCATCGTACCAAGAACTTTGAGCAGGATCTGTACCAGGCCCGGTGCCTGAAGGTGCTGGTAGACCATCACCGAGAACCGGATGCAGCCTCTTTTGATTTTGGGATCAGCAATACCGCAAAGAGTTCCACCTGCGAAATGATCTATGACCTGATCCTTGCAGCCGGCGACGAAAAGATGCTGGACAAAGATATCAGCGGTTGTCTTTACGCCGGTCTTATAGCAGATACCGGTTCTTTCCGTTTTGATGCTACCACACCGGCCGTGCACCGGATGGCGGCCCGGCTGATGGAACAGGGAATACGGCATACAGAGATCCATAGCCTGCTATTTGATAATTTCCTGGAGAACCGATTGCGCTTTATGGGACATGTGTTCACACACCGGCTGGAGTTCTTTTATGAATACAATACAGCACTGATCGCTATACCCAAGTACGACCTGCTTAAATATGAAATAAAAACCGGAGATACAGAAGGATTGGTTAACTTTCCCCTTTCGGTACAGGGCATTAAGCTGGCAGCCCTGGTGATCGACCGCGAAGAAGAGCGCAAGTGGAGTTTCCGGAGCAAGGATGATTTTGACTGCAATACATTTGCCCGGACCTATTTTAACGGAGGGGGCCATTTTAACGCCTCGGGGGGCGGGTCAAAAGACAGCCTGCCGGAAACGGTAACCAAATTTAAAGAGGCTTTAAAGGAGAACGAACATTTATTACAATAAAACAATATAAAAACGAAAATGAAACGATTAAAAACGGCAGGGCTATTTCTGTTTACGGCGATTGCCTTTACGGCTTGCAAGAATACGGAATTTAAAACTTCGCCCAATGGTCTCAAGTATAAGATTATCGGAAGCAATGGCAAAGATAGTTCTAAGGATGGGACTGTTTTAAAAATGCAGATGACAGTAAGGGTCAGCGGACATAAGGATACTGTTCTGGCAGATACATACGGAAAACTTCCTTTTTATACTGGAATACGTCCTTTTCCTCCGGGTCAGCCTATATATGATCCGGCGGAAGTGTTCAAGTATCTTAAGAAAGGTGATAGCCTGATAGCGATCGTCTATATTGATTCTGCAATTAAGAAGGGAATGTTACCGGAAACGCAAATGCCTCCTTATTTTAAAAAGGGCGACCGGATAACTTCCACGTATAAAGTACTGGAAATATTTAGTTCAGACAGTCTTGCCCGCGCTGATTACCAGGCTGAGATCGAAAAAGTGCAAAAGAACGAAGAAGTGGCACTGGAAAAGTCGGGAGAAAAAGCAAAGCAGACCGCTGTGGTTGAGAACTACCTAAAGACTAAAAATATCAGCGCTGTAAAAACACCCCTCGGCGCTTTTGTGAAAGTGGAAAATCCCGGGTCTGGTGCGCCGGTTGCCGACAAAAAATTTGTTACCGTAAAATATACCGGTAAAAAAGTGTTGAACGACAGCACTTTTGAAGGCCCGAATTCCTTTACGACCCAGATCGGTGTTGGTGGTGCAATTCGTGGATTTGAGGATGGCTTAAGGCAATTTAAACAAGGCGGTAAAGGAGTGGTGTATATTCCCGGCTTTCTTGCTTACGGCAAAACGCCTCCTCCGGGTTCTCCGTTTAAAGAATACGAACCCCTGTATTTTGAGATTGAAATAGCCAATGTAAGCGATAGCATGCCGGCGCCGCAAATATCGGTGCCGCCACCACCTGCAAAGAAAGGAAATAAAAAATAGCAAAATATAAAGACTGTTTAAACTGGCTGTCTTCTGTTAGAGGCGGCCATTTTAGTGCAACGGCTCTGGTTACAAACGAATCAACATCTGAATAAAAAATAACACAAAAACAAAAAATGAAACATTTAAAAACAATGGGGTTGTTGCTGTTTGCGGCAACCGCTTTTACAGCGTGTAAGAATGCGGATTACAAGACAACTTCCAGTGGTCTTAAGTATAAAATCTATGAGGGAGGAAGTAAGGATTCTACCAAGGTGGGGGATGTTCTGAAAATGAATCAATCGCTCCGTCTTGTGGGATCAAAAGATACCCTCCTGGGGCAGACCTATGGGGAAATGCCCTTTTTTACCAAGGTACAGGATCTTAAACCAATGCCCGGGCAGCCGATTTACGCACCCGATGAAATCTATAAATTCCTGAAAAAAGGCGATAGCGCTGTGGTGGTGATGTTTGTTGATTCCCTGCTGAAAAAAGGAGTTGCGCAGGAAGCACAGCTGCCGGCCTTCTTTAAGAAAGGAGATAAGATTCTGTTTACATTTAAAGTACTGGAGGTGTTTAAAAGCGACAGCCTGGCACAGATGGACTATCAAAAAGAGGGAGAAGCTTACCAGAAAAGAGAAGAGGCCAAACAAAAAGCGATCGTAGATGCGTTTGAAAAGGCCGGTGGAAAAGACAAGCAGATCAAGGATATGGAAGCCTACCTGAAAAAGAAGAATATCACTGCCGTAAAATCGCCCCTGGGCACGTTTGTGAAAGTAGACAACCCGGGCACCGGTGCCCAGGTGACCGATGGTAAATACGTGACCCTGAAATATTCCGGTAAAACGGTAGAAGGGGATAAGGCATTTGATGCCAATACGATGACCGCCCAGGTAGGTTCCGGCGGTGCCATCCCCGGTTTTGAAGACGGTTTAAAACAATTCAAAGAAGGCGGTAAAGGCGTGGTTTATATCCCCGGCTTCCTGGCCTACACCCAGGGTGTGCCTCCGGGAGCTCCGTTCAAAGCATACGATGCTTTGTATTTTGAGGTAGAGATCACGCATGTGGGAGATGCTCCTCCGCAGCAGCAGGCTCCCATGGTACTTCCGCAGGAAGCACCTAAGGCAGACACTGCAAAAGCAGGCGGTAAAAAATAGACGTGATATCCAATATGGATTTATGAGTGGCCATCCTTAAAACGGGATGGCCATTTTGATTAAGAATGGTGTGATTGTTGATACTTTTGTAAAAACAATAAGATGGCAGCTACTTTTCAGACATTGATCAATGGCGAAAAACCGGTGCTGGTCGATTTTACGGCTACCTGGTGCGGACCGTGTAAGATGATGAAACCGATCCTGGAAGAAGTAAAATCAAAGATCGGCGAAAAAGCAACGATCATTAAAATAGATATCGATGAAAGCCCGCAGGCGGCATCCTTTTATCAGGTACAGAGTGTGCCCACTCTTATATTGTTCAAAGGCGGGCAGGTCGTATGGCGGCAAAGCGGCGTGATACCTGCTGCGCAGCTTACGGGGATTCTTGAATCGGCTGTTTGATCCCGGATGCTGCAAAATAAAACGGACCGTATAAAAGCTTTGTGACGGGTGTTTGCAAAAGATGAGAAGAGAAGCAGGGAATGCGTTTCCAGGCAGACTTTGTGACAGGAAACGGAACATAGCCGGAACCGGTTATGCCGGCAGGGATACAGCAGCTTATTGCCGGCACTGCTCAATGAGAAGGATGGCCTCCATTGCTTCCTTTACATCGTGTGCCCGCAGGATGTTCGCTCCATTCATCAGGCCGATCGTATGCAGCACCGTAGTGCCGTTCAGCGCACCCTCTGCAGTAGTTCCCAGCGCCCGGTAAATGCTTCCCTTACGGCTTACACCCAGCAACAGGGGGCAGCCCAGGATCGAGAATTGCTGCAGGTTTTTCAGAAGGATAAAGTTATGTACACTGGTTTTCCCGAACCCGAAGCCGGGGTCGATGATAATGTCCCGCACCCCTGCCTTTTTTAAAGCGGCTGTTTTTTCAATAAAAAAGTCCAGGACTTCCAGGGTCACATCTGCATAATGCGGGTGTTGCTGCATGGTATCCGGCCGGCCCTGCATATGCATCAGTACATAGGGAACATTAAGGGCGGCAACGGTGGAGAACATGGCCGGATCGATCACCCCGGCACTGATATCGTTTACAACGGAAGCGCCCGCGCAAACGGCGTCTTTGGCAACGGCACTGTAAAAAGTATCTACAGAGATGATCGCTTCCGGAAATCGTTCATGCAGGGCGGTAATGGCTGGTACAACAACGGCGGCTTCCTGTTCTGCCGGCAGCAGGGTACTTCCGGGCCTGGTGCTTTGCCCGCCGATGTCCAGTATCGACGCGCCTGCCGCTAGCATCTGTTCTGCGGCCGCAAGCAATGGATCGATGGCCTGGTGACGGCTGGCGGCATAAAATGAATCGCTGGTCAGATTTAAAATGCCCATGACAACCGGCTTTTGGAGCGGAAGCAACTTTCCCCGGCAATTAAGCGTAAACATCCCGATTTGTTTGTTATTTTTGGGCGTAAAGATAATACCTTGTTGCAGGTTTCATGTTTAAAGTTTGACAGGCACTGTTATGGATAAGACAAATGAACAATACGAAGCGGTGATTCACGAATGCAAAGATGTGTTTTTGAAGAAGAACAAAGATTATGGTACCGCCTGGAGAGTGCTCCGGACCATCTCGATCGTGGACCAGATCTACATTAAGGCCCAGCGGATACGTACGATACAGGATCTGAAACAGCAAAAGGTGGCCGATGATATTGCCGGCGAGTTCAGGGGTATTATTAACTACGGGGTGATCGGGTTGATACAACTCGATCTGTCAAAGGAGGCACCGGCAGACCTGCCGGAAGACACTGTAAGGACCTATTACGACCAATACACCGGGGCGGCCCAAAAACTGATGCGGGATAAGAACCATGATTATGGCGAAGCCTGGAGGGCGATGAGCCAGGAAAGTTTTGTAGACCTTATCCTGATGAAGCTGCAGCGCATTCGTCAGATTCTCGATAATGATTATAAAACACTGATCAGTGAGGGAATCGACGCAAACTATAACGATATTATTAACTATGCTGTTTTTGCATTGATCCTGCAAAAAGAAGCGAACGGCAAAAAACAGGGAACAGCATGAAAATACTGGTTACAATTGTCCGGATTATCGTAGGGGTTCTGTTTATTTTTTCGGGCCTGATCAAAGCCAATGACCCGATAGGGCTCAGCTATAAGATGCAGGAGTTTTTTGATCTCTGGAAGATGAGCGCATGGAACGGTATCACGCTTACCTTATCGGTATTGATGATCGCCTTTGAGATCATTGCCGGAGCGGCCCTGCTATTGGGATGGAAAAAGAAACTGATCGCCTGGCTGCTGCTGCTGCTGATCGTGTTCTTTACCTTTTTAACCGGCTATGCGTATTTTTCCGGTAAATTTACCAATTGTGGTTGTTTTGGAGATTGCATTCCCATTACCTCAAAAACCTCGTTTATCAAGGATGTGGTCCTGCTCATACTGATCCTGTTCCTGTTTTTCAATTTAAAATACATCCGGCCGGTCTTCTCAAAAAACACGACCATGGTACTGCTGGTATTGAGCACGGTTCTCTCCTTTGGATTCCAATGGTACACACTGAAGTACCTGCCGGTGCTGGATTGCCTGCCTTTTAAACAGGGAAGCTTTATACCGGATAAACTCAAAGTGCCGGCCAATGCTGTGCCGGACAGTACAGAAATTACTTTTGTATATGAAAAAGAAGGGAAAAAAGTAGAGTTCAATGCCGAGCAGTTCCCGGCAGATTTTAACGATAGTACCTATAAATTTATCAGCCGGTATGACAAGTTGATAAAAGCAGGCTCAAACAATATTCCGGAGATCCGGGGGTTTGATTTTGATGATGCATCCGGTAATCGGGTTACGCAAAGCATCCTGGATGCGCCGGGCATCCTGCTGCTGTTTGCTGAAGATCTGTCTCATCCCGTGCAAGACTGGGCGGGAGCGTTTGCCCCCGTTTATAAAAGGGCACTTGAACGGCATCTGCCCGTTTATATAATCAGCAGTACGGCCATACCGGTTCAGCAGAGTATTGCCGCTACGCCATTTAAAAGTGTACCGGTACTGAGCGGCGACCGTGTGATGATCCGAATGGCGGCCCGTACCAACCCGACGCTGTACCTGCTGAAAAAAGGAACGGTGGCGGGAAAATGGAGCTACAAGAATTTTGATGATGCCCTGGAGGAATTGCGATGAACCTGCGGAACTCAGGGCCTCACGTTTCATGCTTAAGGTTCAAAGTTTAATGTTTAACGAGTGCTTCAATACATTATAAAGAAGATCGGATACGGCATACTGGTAATGGCGGGGGTGGTCATGCTCGTATTCTTCTTATTCCAGGGTTTTGGTGATCCATCCCGCCTGGTGATGGGGCAGACCGGCGATCGGAAAACGCAGGAGAACATCCGCAAAGAACTGTACCTGGACCAGCCTAAATGGAAGCAGTTCCTGCTCTACATGAACGATGTATCACCCGTTGCCATCCATGGCAAGGAAGAGATCGCTTCTAAAAAACTGAAAGGATTTTTTATTGGCGGGGAAAAAAAACTGGCCTTGAAGATCCCCTATCTGCGTCGTTCTTACCAAACAAAAAGAGAGGTGACGGGTGTTCTGATGGAAGCGCTGCCCGGAACCATCATGCTTACAATGGCAGCAATGGTGCTGGCCATAGTAGTGGGGATCCCACTGGGTGTGGTTGCAGCGGTGCGGCAAAACTCGTGGCTGGACACCGGCGCGATCTTTTCGAGCATCATCGGAATTTCGGCGCCCTCGTTCTTTATGGGGATCATTATTGCTTACGTTTTTGGCTTTGTACTTACCCGGTACACCGGTTTGCACATTACCGGCAACTGGTTCGATATGGATGCAACAACCGGTCAGCGGGTCTTTTCGCTAAAGAACATGATCCTTCCTGCAATAACGCTCGGCATCCGTCCGCTAGCCATCATCACACAGCTTACAAGGAGCGCTATGCTGGATGTGCTGGACCAGGATTATATCCGCACGGCCTATGCCAAAGGGTTGCGCAAGCGGGCGGTGATCTGGAAGCATGGATTAAAGAATGCGCTTAACCCGGTCATTACTGCGGTTACCGGCTGGTTTGCGGAATTGCTTGCGGGTGCTTTCTTTGTCGAATATATATTTGGCTGGCAGGGGATCGGAAAGGTGACTGTGGACGCGCTGGAGAAACTGGACTACCCCGTGGTAATGGGGTCTGTACTGATTTCTGCGGCGTTCTTTGTGATCATGAATATTGTTGCCGATATCCTGTACGGCGTGTTTGACCCACGGGTTCGGATCTGACCTAATGCTGAACGGTTGATTTTTGTTTACGCTTAATGATAAAAATGAAAAGATACGGTCTACTGCTGCTTGTTGCTTTACTGCTTAACGGGCTTGTTTCCGCTCAGGAAGATACTTCAAAAACGGCACTTCGCAAGAAGTACGAAAATTCAGATATCCATAAGGAATTAAAGAAAAAAATGACGACGGATCGCAGCTACCCGGACAGTATCATATTGGCGCCGCTGCATTTCATCAATACCACCATTACGCTGGATACTCCGGCAGTATTGTTTGAACGTTTTTCTGTAGATGTGCATATTGCAACCCCTATACCAGATGATTACCGTTTTTATATTTCCCCTTTCAATGGTACGTTGAACGGGATGCAGTTTTATGGAGGGATCCAGACTGCGTCGGATGGAAAACCGGTAGATGGCGGCAACAGCAGGGGGATCGGCCGTGGAGGCATCTTTTCGCGATGGATGGAGCGGAACAGGAACGCGTTAAAAACAGATGGCTACTATGCCAGCAGTGATGCCGAGGGGGATTTTATCAGTGTGCGCAATAAAGTGATCTGGGATAAAGGACACTACCGGCTTACATTATATAAGTCGGGATATGTTCCCGGGAAAGCGGTTCCGGATTCGTTCCTGAAAAAAAAGATCATCTTTTCCTGGGGCGAGTATGAGCACAGCTGGGTGACCATGGAAGTGGAGGACCTCGACCGGCATCAAAAATTTGTTATTGGCTCCCTGGCTTTTCCGGGCAAGCACCTGCGGTTTGGCGGTTGGGAAGGGATCTTCCTGGAGCAATACGGGACCATCATAAATTTTGCAGCGCAAAAGCCTGCTATCGGTGGAAGGGTGACCAACTATAAAGAGCTGCCTGTAGTGCGCCTGAGCATTAGCAATATACAACTGAACGGGAAGCGGATCCATCCGCTGAAGGTGCAGACCTATCACAACCGCACCCACCACCCGGAACAGTCCAAAATACCAATGCCGCTCCCGCTGCTGTCAAAGTCATCTTATAATGCAAAAACAGGAGTGATCGAATATGAGGCAGGAGCCTTTCAAAGCTGGCAAACACCCGCCAAACCGGATCTTTAGCCCGGCCGTTACTTTTGAAAGTGATTGAATGGCCTGTTTCTATCCTGCCGGCCCAGCTTCAATTTCTGTATCGCCTGCTGCAACGTAGTTTTCCGGTTTTGTGAATGTATGTTGATTAGGGAAATCTTTGAAATGCAAAGAAGTAAGTATAAACCTCTGATCCGATTGCTGGAGAATGCGTATATACGAGACAGTTTCTTGCATAAAGAGCAAATGCCTAATAAAAAATCTGGTAGTCGACGGCGCAAACGCCCGGTTAAGATAAAATACAGCGATACTTAAAAAAAATATATTGTAAACTAAGCTTGGCTCTTTTGATTTCTGCATTTTGTGAGCAGCACCTGTAAGGGTTCTTCAAGTAGCTCAGAGTTTAAGATCAGTGTCTTTAAATCAACGCTTGCTACATATTTAGGTGAGAACTGATCGATTGAATACCACGTAGAATAAGCCATAGCACTAAAAAAAGCATTGACTTCCTTGTGTTGCTCGTTGTTTGGAGGATCATATCCAATCTTTTATTCCGAAACGGCTCCGTTGTTCTACCTTTGAGATTATCCGTCAAACAGGTTACTTTCTCAATAAAATCATTTTCGAAATGATTCAAAGACAAAAGGAAGTCAGCTTAATAATCGGGCGTTTCCAGGATCTTAGAAATATGAGCCTTGTCTTTTATCTTGATTACCGTATGGGTACTATACTCATAAAAACCCAGTACTTCCCGGACACGCTCCATGTTGAAAGGTCCTGTTTGCATTTAGTACCAAAAAGGGACCGAACTGGTCAGTATGCGGAAAAACAAAAGTGCATGTAAGGTCTGAATAGAAAGAAGGCCTAAATTGTATGTTTCGTCTCTCGCTTTTTATTTATTCAACTTTTCCAATAAAGTCACATCTTCCTTCCAATCCTTCATCTGGCGCTGGTAGGTTGCCTTGGTTTTCGTGATCCGAAGGGTATGCGGTGAACCTGTTTTTATGGTTTCTGTTTTTAAATCGATGATTACATTTTCGATGGCATTCTCTAAAGCGGATCTTTCGGCCTGGTTCTTCCGGAAATCAAAGATATGCTCTGTTGGAGAGGCTAAAAAGGCGTTTAATAACTGCCACTCTTTGGAGTTTTGTTTGGTATCGGGCAGCGGGCGACTCCAATCCGGTGGCGGCTGTGGTTGTTGATCTGCCCTTTGCTGTAAATAATCCCGGCAGGATTGCAGCAGCCCGTTCGTAAGCTTTGAGCTGTCTTTTACCTGCAGCAGCAAGGGTGCCAAAACTTTGTGTACATACGATCGCTGAAGGTCCTTTGTAAGAATTGGTATGATTTCCTGTATCCATGCAGCGACAGGTGACGCATTTTTCGCCATCCAAAGTAGGTGATGAAGTGTTCCGGCATCTACACGGCCAGGATCCCTGCTATACACGCTTTTAAAATAACCGGGTAAATCACCAGTTTGTGCCGCTGCAAGGGAGTGCAACTTCTTATCGCCAGCCATTTCCTGCAGCACAGCTACCAGCTGCTTCAGCACGGGAAGTGTGATGATTTCTGTAAGTTTTTCAAAAGTTCCGGCTGTTACGTCCGCGGGGATATTGTTAAAAATGCTGATCCATTTTACCGGATCGATCTTTATAAAATACGATTGCAAAATAGCTGTATTTAACTCCGGCAGGAAGGTCTTATCACTCCGGGTTACCAGCCAGTCTGCAAGGACATTATAATTGGCTGCTTTTTCAGTCTGGCGATCACTATTGAATCCCGTCGACACAATAAACTCCACGGAGGTGGCCTCCGCAGCTGTTATTTGTTTGGTGCGATTGAAATGACTGATCCAGTTCAGCTGGCTCGCTGCACCTTGCGTCAGCAGCAGGCGAGCGTTAACGTCCGGAGACCAGATCATTACCGCGCCATAATGATACCAATGCATCAGATCCGGACCGTAGTTGCCCATATAGCCGGTTGATTCTTTTACAATAGGTTCACCCTCATCCAATGCAAAGGAAGTGATGAGCTCGTGCTCTTCAAAGGATACATTATCCAGGGGTGGCAAGTCGTTTTTTGCCCAATGCTCAATGCTGAGCGACTGATCGTACACTTCATCCATCTCCGCATCACTATCGTCCTCCTCGTCGTCATAATAACCACCATAAGCAGGAGCTCCGGAAAGAAAGGAGGTTACCAGGCACAGCCGGGCATAATAGCCCGATTTTTGTGCCGCCTGCAGCAAGGTCTCGGCTTTAGCCCGGTCATTTAGCTTGAGTGTGTCATAGGAAAAATTTTCGGGCGTATACTGGTGCCCCAGTAAAACAATCGCCGGTTGCGGATTTTCCTGTGCCTGATGTTGGATCAGCAGCTCTGCCAGCCGGGCTGCATGTGTTTGTACCGATTGCAAGGCTATTTTTTTGCCTGCCTTCTCCTGTACCAGATTATATACCAGGCAAACCCTGTAACCCGAGCCAAGGGGTTTTACTTCATGATCACAATCGGCATAGAAAGCAGCATAATTAATGGCATAAGGATCCGCGCTGCGGGCAAAGTCTGCTGTTTCCTTTACTCCCTCAAAATGAATGACCAGTTCCCCGCCGGTATGGGAGGAGGGAAGCCCGATGACTAGGGAGCCAAACATGCCCTTTTCTTTTTCAGTGTCCTTATGGGGCAGAAAAAAATCGCCCTCTTTATAGACAAGTAATTTATAAAGATGCGCAGCAATGGTATAGTCTTCCAGCCCAAGATCCGATTTTACATTTGTGAGGGTTTTTTTCATTAACTTTTCCCATGCGGGGTTTTTGAAGGAAATCTTGACAGCATCTATCTCCCGGGCGCTTCTTACTTTATCATCGTAGATCGTGTTCCGGCCCTGGCCGAAAGGTGCTTTTTGTGCTGCTCCGATCAGGGCAAGTGCCTGGATCTTATTTATGGGAAAAGCAATTTCCCCCAAACCTTCTACTATAAGTCCCGGGAAGGCAAAATCAGTTGTACCGATACTGGCGAACCGGCCACTACCTTTTAATTGTCTGAGTGTCTCAAGTATGTTCTGTTTGATCCGAGGCATAGAATACATGTAAAGATTCCTGCGCAATTTAGCTCTTAAACCCTGAAAAATAGTAGAAGCCATCTATGATATTCAAAGCTCTTTGTGGGGCAGATGGATATTAAGGGCAGAAGCCTGGTTGATAAAATGGTCTTATTCGTTTTTGTACACTGTGAGTTCTTTTATATCCGCCGCAACTACCGACAGATCATCATTCAACTGGTGCCCACCGCTGGCCAGCTCCCGGAAAACGGCCCGGGGCAGCTGTTGCCGGTAGCGGGTGAAATGATCAAACGGCACCACTTCATCATCCCGGCACTGATAGAAAAACAGGGGGATGTCCCCGGGCAGGCGCTCCGCAAAACCTTCCTGTAACTTTAGCGGCTGTACCCAGTCTGCATCGCCATTCCAAAAGGGTGGGGCCACCAGGAATACTCCGGCAATGCGTGTTTTAACGGTATTTTCTGAAAGGTATTTAATCAGCAGGGATGCACCCAGGGAGTGACCCGCCAATATTAATCCGTCTTTAGCTGCAGCAACCTGTTCGCTGATCTGGCGAAGCCATTGCGGCGCGAAGTCCGGCGCGGTTTCATCAGCTAGCATTTGCGGGTAATGCACCTGGTAACCGGTACTCAGTGCGGCCTGTAGGGAGGTCACCATTTGTACATCGGCTTTGTAGCCGCCGTTGCCACCGCCCTGTATAAAAAGTACCCGTTTGCTCATATGAATTTATATATTGATGGAATTGAACAAATACTGTTGCGGAAGGATGCTTCTCATGGTATCCGCATGTGATCGATTCAGGTTTAAGGATAAAGATATTTGCTGTATGAAGATATGTAAAATAGGTTTTGCGCGTATGCGAACCCGGTGTTCCCGGCAGATCCCGCTTACATTTCTGCAGAAGATCTACGTTATCCGTGGAGCATCATTGCTGCTGATTTTTGCCGATCTGCAAAGCCTTCAAGAAGCCAGGCGATTAACCGTAATGCGTAATTTATTGGCCGCGAGGCCATTATTGCTGTAGGGGGTTTTGGTCCCGTTCCGCCTACGGCGAAGTGGCCTCCGTAAAATATTTATAACCCAAACGATCAGATAATTTCATATATTGTTGCGATTTTTGGGCTATTGAAAAACCTGTAAAACATAGAAGCCTGAACCTGTATAAAACTACGAGGAGAATGAGAAAATATACACTGCTTATGGTGGTGTGCCTGGCAACCGGTATTGCTGCCCTTGCACAAAACAATTATCAAAAAGCATGGACCGCATTGAACAGCAACGACCGCGCTGCAGCCGCCGGCTTTTTAAAAGAAGCGCAAAAAGACCCCCAGACACATGGGCAGGCATTTATTACCGATTTATTGCTCCAAACCTTTAACCGCAATGAAGAAAGCATTAAGCGGTTTGCAGATTCTGTTTATGAACAAATAGATGATCCCTACCCCTATATTTATGCCCTTTGGTTTAACAAGGCCGTTACGGGGGCGCATGGGGTTAAAAAAAAGCCGTACCAGGCCGGTATGGCGCAAAAGCTTATAGCAGACAGGAACGCCCCTGTGTTGTTAAGAACATCTGCCAGCTATATACTGGCGGGTAACGCAATCCTATCCGGCCATTTTGCTGCTGGCGCGCCCTATATACAAGCGATAAACTCCATACGCAACTGGCAACTGGCCGGGCCGTTTGAGAACCTTTCCGGAAGCGGCTTTTATAATGAATATGACCCGCTGAAGCACCCGGAACCCAGCGCCGTTTTTACGAACGCATCGGGCAATAGCATCAAATGGTTTACCCCCGCATTTGAAAATAACGATGGCTGGATCCAAACCGGATTTTCAATACCGGGCAGTGCCGGCATTGTTTATGCCCAGACCTTTGTGGAGGCGCCTGAAGAAAAAGCCGTTATACTGGGTATGGGGTTTGGAGGAAACCTGAAGCTTTGGCTGAACGACCAGCTGATGATCTCAGAACCGAGGGAGCGACTTACCGACTTTGATTCCTATTGCGTAAAGGGGGTATTGAAAAAGGGTACCAACCGGGTGCTGGTGCAGCTGGGATATTCCAATAACCTGTACCCCAACTTTGCCCTCCGGATCATGGATGAAGGGGGGAAGCCTGTGGGCGTAAACGGCTCTACGGTATATAAGGCGTATGCCCAACAGGATGCAACAGTGCCGCCACCGGCGCTGTTGCATCATTTTGCAGAACAATATTTTGAAAGCCGGCTGGCAAAAGATTCCGCAGACCTGCTTAACTATGTGTTGCTGACCAATTGCTACCTGCGCAGTAAAAAAACAGAACAGGCAAAACGGATCATTAACCAGGCCCTGGTAAAAGCTCCGGGTAATTCCTTATTAAGATCCATATACATTGATGTTCTTTCTGCCGAAGGAAATAATACGCTTCTGAAAACAGAGAACGAGCGCCTGATGCGCCTGGACAGTAACAGTGAAATGGCCATGAACCTGTACATGCAGCAACTGAATAAAGACCAGAAATATACCGAACTGGAAAATAAACGGAACCGGTATATACAATTATATGGGGAGAATGAACTGACAGACGGGCATTATGTTTTGCTGAAGGCAAAGGATGAAAAACTGGAGGAGATGGTAGACATTGCAGAAAAGATGTACCAGCGTTATCCGGATAACCCTGAAATACAAGCCGGCATTTATAAATTAAGAAAATCGATCGGGAAGGCACCGGACAGCGCGCTGGGAGTGTACCGGCAGTTTTTTAAAAATAACTATCACTACAATGTGTTTTACCAATATCTAGCTGCGCTTCTGGATAACGGTAAAAAAAAGGACTACCAGTTATTATTGGAAGAGCAGATAAAGAAATTTCCGCATGTTGCTCCATTTTACATTACGCTGTCTGAATTTTATCTGACGGAAAAGCAGTATGACCGGTCCGAAAAATATGCGCTTGCCGCATTGGCCATCAACCCTTATTCTGATGCTTACTGGAAACTGCTGGGCGATATACGGAACCAAAAAAATGAGACCGCCGCTGCACTGGAAGCTTATCATACCTCGCTGAAGTACAACCCCAGCCAATACGAGCTGATAGCTGTAATAAGAAAACTGGAAGGGAAGAGCGAGGCCTATAAATTACTGCCTGTTGTTGATGAAGATAAGATTATCAGCAGCGATGATTATAAGGGAGCCGATAAGGAGAAGGCCGGTTATTATTTTTTACTGGATCAAAGGGATATGATCCTGTACCCGGACGGGGGAAATGAGCAATATGTTACCTCGCTGATAAAAATTGTTAATGAAAGCGGTATTGAAGGGTATAAAGAGGTATCGCTAAGGCGTGAAAGCAATCAATCCCTGCTGATTGAAAAGGCTGAAGTGATCAAAAAAGACAAACGGATACAGGGTGAAAAAAACGGAACAGACATTGTGTTTACGAACCTGGAAGCCGGGGACGTCGTTTTTATCCGGTACCGGCTGCAACGGTTTGCAGAAGGGCATTTTGCCAGGGAGATTACAGACCGGTATTTCTTTACAGGAAATGTGTACTGCTACGCTTCAAGATATACATTGCTGGCCCCGCCGGAAGCGCCGGTCCAGTACCGGTTTAGCAGGGACAGCATCCGCCCCCGAAAAAGCAGCGCGGAAGATTTTACAAAATATTCCTGGGAGGTGCTTCATGCATCTCCCGAAAAAGATGAGCCATTGATGCCCGGCCTTACGGATGTAGCCAATGTCCTGCATATTTCTACCATACCCGATTGGGGCAAAATAACCACCTGGTATGCAGATGTGACCAATTATAACGAAATTGAACCGGAAGTAACGGATGCCTATAATACTTTGTTTTTGGCCGGTGCAAAGCCGGAAAGCCAGTTTGCCAAAGCAAAGCGCATTTATAATTACATTGAGAATAATATTCATTACAGCTCGGTGGCCTTCCGGCAAAGCGGGTACATTCCACAAAAACCTTCAGTGACCCTTAATACACAGCTGGGCGATTGTAAGGATCTATCCCGGCTGTTTGTAGCCTTGTGCCATCAAGCAGGGATCACTGCGAATATGGTGCTGATCGATACACGTAACAACGGAACGAAGGATATGCTGCTGCCGGGGATGGATTTTAACCATTGTATTGCCAAAGCCACGCTGGATCACAAAGACTATTTTATTGAACTGACCGATAACAATCTGCCTTTTGCGGCATTACCCAACAGTCTTAGCGGTGCGCTGATGCTGGACATCCCGGTATACCCGGCTTTGCCTTCCTCCGGGGCAGCATACCTGCATACCCAAAACAGGTTGAAGGATAAAGTGGTGCGGACCATTGAGATCCACCCCCAGGGATCCAACCTGCTGTACACTAACAAAGTGATCAAATCAGGACATTTGGCAGCAGATCTGCGTGCGGATTTCCGGCACAAAGATGAACAGCAGCAGCTCCGGGATATGGAAGCGTCTGTAGCAAGGGGATACTCTACAGGAGTGAAACTGAAGGAACTCCGGTTTTCCGGACTGGATGATCCGGCGGATTCCGCACAATACGCGTTTTCCTATGTGGTAAATGACCAGGTTTCAGAGGTAGGGGCAATGAATGTATTTAAGATCAATTATCATGATGTGGTGGCAACCATGGACAAGTTTCCTGCGGAAAAAAGAACGCAACCCATTGAATACTGGAACTATGAAAATACAGATGCATATGAAACAAGGGTAACCATTTATGCACCAAAGGGGATGAAGTTTACGACCCCTCCGGCTTCCGTGTCCTTAACATATAAAGACCTGGCATATACCTTGCAGTTTCATCCGGCTTCACCCGGCAAACTGGAGGTTACCCGTAAGTTTACCAATAGCCGGCGGCAATTTTATGCGGCGGAAGATTATGATGGTTTGCGGTCTTTTTTTGAAAAAATTGTAAAAGCGGAGCAGAAGTTTATCGGGTACCAGTGATAATGAAGGTTTCCGGATAGTGAAAAGGGCTATTGTTGAAAAGAAGGGTAGGGTAATGTAAAAAAAAGCATAAGCCTTAAAAAATAAAACAGGTTCAGTGCGTTCTATTTTGGAACGTTCGGAAATCCAAGTTTATCAGGTCTATTTATTTAATTAGCATGTTTCCAGGAAACAACTTGTGCAGTTTCTGCACAAATTAAAAGACTGATGATCGCTGCAAGCAATATAAAATAACCATATGCGACGGCAATGCAACACTTTGTACAAAAGGCGTACTGCCAGTCAGGCATAATACGAAAAATATAGTTTTCGCCCCAACTATTTCCAAAATAGAAAATGTTCGGGTAGTTGTCGCAACAACCCATATATATTGTCGGATTGACAAACAATTCCTTTTTGGAGATTTACTAATTTAGCAGGAAACAAAAAATAAACAAATGAAACAGGTGTTTATCAATCTGGCCGTAAAGGATGTGAACCGGTCGATGGAGTTTTACGCAAAATTTGGATTTACCAATAATCCGCAGTTTTCTGATGATTCCGGAAAATGCATGGTATGGAGCGAACATATTTTCCTGATGATCCTGAGCCACGAGAAGTTTAGCAGTTTTGTGAACAAGCCCATTGCGGACACCAAAACGAATGTTGCCGGGTTATTTGCACTAAGCCTTGACAGTGTGGACCAGGTAAATGAAATGGCAGAGAACGGGCTGAAAGCGGGGGGTACAGAACCCGTACCGGCAAAGGATTATGGTTTTATGCAAACAAGGAATATTGAAGATTACGACGGCCATACCTGGGAGCTGTTTTTTATGGATATGAGCAAGTTTCCAAAAGAATAGGCGAAGGCAAAACCGGTGGTGCACCCTATTGATGACAGGGAAGGATCCGCGCCTGAGTAGCGCGGATCCTTTTGTTGTTATAAGCGCACTTTTTTGCTAAATTTATACCTATGAATAGCAGCATTTTCTTCGCTCCCGAACTCTTTATCCCCAACGGCGTACGTGATATTTCCTTTTATGAAAAAGCATTTGGAGCCATAGAGCTCCGGCGTTTTTCCAATGAAGACGGCAGCATTCATGTGTCTGAACTAAGCATCGACAGCGCTTTGTTTCATTTGCATGAAACGACTGCGAAGCCGTATTATTTTTCGCCCGGTGCGCATAAAGGCACCACTGTTTGCATTGGCCTTTTTGTGGCGGATGTAGATGGTACCATGAAACATGCCATCCTTGCAGGTGCTGAAGAAGTCAGCCCGGCGCAGGATTACGACTATGGATACCGGCAGGGCAGTATCAAAGACCCGTTTGGACACTACTGGCAGCTGCAACAACGGCTGTAAGCCGAGGGTATCTGGCCATGTGTTCAGCAATAGATCCATTTTTGTGTATCTTGCTGATTGAATTTTGCAATTTTATGACTGTGATGAAGCCTACTTCGCTGGAAGCGTTTTATGAAGAAGCGGCAGTGTGGACCGGTAAAGACGTGAACGCACTGTTGCCACCCGGCATTGGCAAAGAGATCGGGCATTTTAATGTTTTTGACATTGCCGCCACGATAGAAGCGGTGAAGCGGAAAAAAGCCATGCCCTATAACCGGAGGGCCTACTATAAGATCAGCCTGATCCGCGGGCGGAACCGGGCGGAGTATGCCGATAAGGTGATTGAGATCACCGGCAATGCCCTGCTGTTTGCCACGCCAAAAGTGCCCTATCACTGGATTCCCCAGGACCCGCACCAGGGCGGTCAGTTTTGTGTGTTTACAGATGCTTTCCTGATCAAAAATAAAAGCGGGGTAGTGCTGGAAGATCTTCCGATCTTTCAACCGGGCGGTTACCCGGTTTTTGAGATCACGGATGAGCAGGCGGTGGAAATAGGGCAGGTGTTTGCAAAAATGAAAATAGAGATCGCTTCGGATTATGCCTTTAAATATGACCTGCTGCGCAACTATGTACTGGAACTGATCCACTACGGACAAAAGCTGCAGCCGGTTACGGCCCTTGCCTCCAGTCCCAATGCGGCGGCCCGTGTCACCGCGCTGTTTGTCGAGCTGCTGGAGCGGCAATTTCCGATTGAATCGCCGCAGCAGCAACTGCAGTTGCGCACGGCCGGGGACTATGCCAGCCGCCTGGCAGTGCATGTGAACCACCTTAATAAAGTATTAAAAGAACATACCGGTAAGACCACCACAGCCCTGATCAGCAACCGGATATTGCAGGAGGCAAAGATCTTATTGAAGCAAACCGACTGGACGGTTTCGGAGATCGCCTGCAGCCTGGGTTTTGAAGAAGTGGCGCATTTTTCAAATTTCTTTAAAAAGCAAACTACGGTTACGCCGGCGACTTTTCGCATATGACCGCCTGGGCTCCCGGAACGGCGGCTTACCAGGTGTGCGGTGCCGGTCTGTTTGTTGGCAATTTATCATGACGACAGGGCTATGCGCAATACCAACAAAGAGGTAAGCACCATAATACCATCGATTTTTTGGGTCTGACGGATTTATTTGATTTTTGCAAAGAATGGATTGATGTTTGCAACAATCGTTATTACAGGTTGTTGCAATTTTGTGGTATTAAAAGGATCAAAAATATGAATGTAAAAAACAAAATTGCCCTTGTAACCGGTGGCAGCCGCGGCCTGGGCCGGAACATGGCCATCAGCCTTGCAAAAAAGGGCATCGATGTGGTACTAACCTATAACAGCAATAGAGCGGCAGCAGACGCCGTGGTTGCGGAGATACTGGCGCTGGGACAACAGGCAGCAGCCTTCCAGCTGGATACCAGTAGTACAGCTGCATTTGACGGATTTATCAAACAGGTAACGGACCATTTGCAGGAGCGCACGGGCAGCCCAAATATTGATTTCCTGATCAACAACGCCGGTACCGGGTTGTACGTGCTGGCTGCGGACACCACGGAGCAACAGCTGGACGCAATGATGAATATTCACTATAAAGGCGTCTTTTTTCTTACTCAAAAAGTGCTGCCTTTTATCAATGACGGTGGGGGTATCATCAATATCTCTTCGGGATTGGCACGGTTCACCATTCCCGGCTCTTCCGTATATGCCTCTATGAAGGCTGCTGTGGAAGTGCTGACCCGCTACCTGGCCAAGGAATTGGGTGGCCGGAAGATCCGTGTGAACGTCGTAGCGCCTGGTGCTATTGAAACCGATTTTGGCGGTGGCCGTACACGCGATAACAAGGAGATCAACGCACAGATAGCCGGTGTTACCGCCCTGGGGCGGGTGGGCCTGCCGGATGATATCGGCGGGGTGGTGGCATTCCTGTGCACGGAAGAAGCCCGCTGGATCACGGGGCAGCGGATTGAAGTGTCTGGCGGACAGGGGTTGTAAGCCCTCCGTTTTTTTACCGTGGTGTGTTATTTTCCATGCTGATTTTTTGCACGGACGTACGGGCAAACGAAAGCCGGTATATGGTTGATCGCCGTTCTGAACTTTTGCCCGGGCAGAAGTTCACCATAAGTGAGGTAGGTTTGGGCGGCCAGACGGCAAACGGCTCATTGAAGTTCAATGTAAGGCCTTCTCCATTACTCAAAAAAATCCAGCTCTGCGATGGATAGGCGGGCATCATCGGCAGCGGTTTCCGTAGCCGCTATACGGATGTACCGCGTTGTTAAGGGCCGCGGGAACGGATGGATGCGTGTAACCGGATCATTGATAAGGTTGCCAAACTCGAAGCTGTCCGCATCGGTCCAATTGCTGCCATCCGTGCTGATCTGTATCTTTCCTTTGCTCATGAGTCCCTCTTTGGTTTGGGTTTGCGGAGTATAAGAAAAACGTTTGAGGGTGTAGGCTTTTCCCAGGTCCAGCGCCATAAACCCATGACCGGATGCAGGGTTTGACTGCCACCAGGTTTTTTCATTGGCATCAAAAGCCAATGCAGTGCCATGTTTTTCCATGGTGCTGCCTGCGGCCAGCAGTTTCCAGTCCTGTTTTAAGATGCCGAATGTTTGGCTGGCCACAGGGCCGGTACCGTTCCTGCTGATGGCCACTGCTTTTACTTGCCCGTTGGCAAGGGGAAATGGACCGGTATATAGTGGAGAAATACGGTTGGGCGCTTTGCCGTTGGTCGTATAATGGAGCTCAAAACCGGTACCCAGGTTGTGCATCGCATTTTCTCCATGGGGCTTCCAGTTAAATTCCGGCTGGTAGGGGGCAATAGAGACCATGCCGGTTACACTCCGCGATAGTTGCAGCTGCGGCGGGCGCATTTTGTAATAGTGCGCGGTGATATTGCTGATCGCAGGTGTAGCTCTTGCGTGAAGGATCCGGATCCGGAATTGGTTGGAAGTGGTCTCGGGGAAACGCAGGATGCGTTTGTAACCAATATTGGTGGCCGCGGCAATTTCTTTCCATTGCCCGTTGATCCAGGCATCCACGGCATGTTGCTCCACACGTTCGCCCTGTGTAGTAATGGCTTCCTGCAGCACCAGGCGGTTGATGGTAACGGGACGGGGAGTGTGGATGATGATCACAGGCCGGCTTCCCTTTAGCGATGCGAAACTCAACGGATCTGCGTCCAGCACGGGTTTGGGACCTGTTGCGTTTTTAAACAGGTTGACGCCATAGGTTTTGCGGATGCGATTGCCGGCTTCGTTTAATACGGCTACGTCTTCATTGGAAAACCGTCCCTCCCGGTTAGGGGGAATATTGAGCAGGAAGGTGGAATTGCCACCCACCGCGCGTTCATAAATATCAAACACATCATCGGCGCTGCGTACTTTTTGAGCTGTTTCATCGCGGTAGAACCAGCCCTCCCGTATAGAGGTATTGGTTTCTGCCTGCTGGTAATGCAGGTAACGGGCTTTGTACAGCTGTTCCCGGCTGCCCAGGTCGTTGGCCGTAAGATCCGGGTAGCTGTTCATCTGATCGGGATTGTTCTTGAAGGGGATCACATTCCATTCCGTACTTCTTGTTTTGCCAGCCTCATTGCCACACCAGCGGATGTCCTGTTTGCCAAAGATGACCGCCTTTGGAGCCAGGGTGTGGATGAGTTTTTTCCAGGCGGCATAGTTGTATTGCTGGCCGCCCTTGGTTTTGGGATGGGCGCCGTCGAACCATACCTCGTCCACCGGTCCGTATTCAGTAAGCAGCTCAAACAGCTGGTTCATAAAATATTCATTGTAGTCATCCACTTCGAACTGAAAGGTGGTTTTATTCTTAAACGGGCGACCGGCTACCGGGCGGGGAATGGTGCGCCTGGTGTATTTGCTCAGGTTGCCATAGAGCCCGTTGGGACTTTCGATCTGGAACAGGTCGGCCGGGGAAAGATAGATGCCCAGCTTTAGCCCGTATTTTTTGCAGGAAGCGCTGAGATCCTTTAAGATATCGCCTTTACCATTGCGAAAACCGGTAGACATGATGCCATGCGTGGTGTAACGGCTTTGCCAGAGCACAAATCCGTCGTGGTGTTTTACAGTAAGGATCACCATCTTCATACCCGCGGCCTTCATGGCAGTGCACCACTGGTCGGTATCCAGCGTTTTCAGATCAAAGACCTTCGGATCTTCCATTCCGTTGCCCCATTCCTTACGGGTAAAGGTATTGGGCCCCAGGTGCACAAAGGCGATGAACTCATTGCGAAGGGCCGCATATTGATTGGCGGTGGGCACTACCTGCGCTGCCTTGCTGATGATGGTTGCTTTGGAATCACCCCGGAGAATCGGAATCGTGTTGGCCGGTTGAATGGTTTGCGAAAAAACCGGTACCGGAAAGATCAGCAGGAAGAAAAGAGTTTTGATATTCATGAGGCCGTTATCGGGGTTGTTTGAATTTTTGAAATAATATTTATTGAAAGATCAACTTGTCCGGATTTGATCGTGTAAGGCAATACGTCGTATCTTAAAGAACCTTATTGATATACTTTTACCCAATCAACGATCATTTGCACGGGTAACTGTTGCGGATCTACCTTGCCTGCCCAGTTGCCACCCAGCTGCTGATCTACCAGCAGGTAAAACGGCTGATCATAAGGCCACTGACTGGCATCCACGCCGGTAATGCGCGGATAGGTAAAGGTTTCTTTTCCATTTACTGTAAATACGATCTTATCCGGGAACCACTTTATACCAAATGTATTAAACCCCTCCCGGTCAAAGGCAGCTGTTCCGGAATGCGGCGGGTTCTTTGTCTGCTTCAGGTTGAGCGTATAGTAGGAGTGAGTGGTTTGATAAACCTTGTGCTCATAATTGAGGTGCTCCATAATATCGATCTCCCCGTTTTTGGGATAGGTACCATACTTATTTTGCTCCGCCAGCATCCACATCGCCGGCCAGGCACCCGTGGCACATTCCAGCTTTGCCCTTATTTCGATTTTTCCGTACTGAAAAGCAAATTTTCCTTTTGTGTAAATACCTCCGGTAATAAAGGGACGCGGATCAGCTGTCGTATCAGGGTTGCGAATGCCACGGAGGCAAATATACCCGCTATCGATCCGGAAGCAGTCCTCGCGGACGCTCATGTGTTTGTTCCAATCGGACTTGCCGGGCGGGATCCGGGTCCATTTGCTCGTATCCAGGGTGCGTTGACTGAAATCGTCCTTCCAGACCAGCTTCCACTTTTTTTCGGAGCGCCCGTCCTTTTGAATATATATATACCCGGCAGAGCGCAAGAATGGCCTGCTGCAGGACGCGAGCAACACAAGGAGTACCGGGGTTAAAAAAATGATTGATTTCATGTGTGAATAGCTACCGCAGGTGACTGAATCATAGCCGCAAGATAACCACTCAGGGGCACAAATGACCCGGATGCGCAAACGGATGCGCAGGCGCGAGGGCAGTTTAGAGTTCAATGTTCCAGGTTGGATCCAGTCTGACACTCATAATATCCGGACGGAATCAGAAACAGTAAAACCTACATTCAGGAATCGGTGATTTTATGCCGGATATAACACCGGCCGGGCTTGAAACGTTGAACCTGGAACCTCTTAAACCTCTACGGGAACAAAACTCTCCAGCTCTTTGGCAACGGCGCTGAGGAAGGTTGCTCCCAGGGCACCGTCTACCACGCGGTGATCGTAGCTCATACTCAGCACCATCATGTGCCGGATGGCAATGCTGTCGCCCTGCGGTGTTTCTATTACAACCGGCCGCTTTTTAATGGCACCTACCGCCAGGATGGCCACCTGCGGCTGGTTGATGATGGGTGTGCCGGCCAAACTGCCGAAGGTGCCCACATTGGTAAGGGTAAAGGTACCGCCCTGTGTATCTTCTGCCTTAAGCTTATTGTTACGCGCTGCATCGGCCAGGCCGTTTACGCGTTTGGCCAGCCCGGTCAGGTTGAGCTGGTCGGCATTTTTGATAACGGGAACGATCAGGTTGCCGCTGGGCAGGGCGGTTGCCATCCCGATGTTGATGTCTTTTTTGATGATGATCTTATCGCCTTCCACCGAACTGTTGATCAGCGGGAAGCGCTTGATGCATCGCGTAATGGCTTCGATGAACAGGGGCATAAAGGTGATCCTGGTGCCTTCCCGCTTTTCGAAGTCTTTTTTTACTTTCTCCCGCCACATCACCATATTGGTTACATCGGCTTCGGAAAAGCTGGTCACGTGCGGACTGGTCTGTTTGCTGCGTACCATATGTTCCGCGATCAGCTTGCGCATACGGTCCATTTCAATGATCTCCACGTTACCGCTATAGCGGCTGATCTCCAGGCTGCTGTTTTGTGGTGGTTCTTTTGCGGGCGCGGCGGGTGGTGTAACGCCTGCTGCCGGTGTCTGCTGGTGGGAGCGGGTGGCTACATAAGCAAGGATGTCATTTTTTGTTACGCGTCCTTCTTTGCCGGTACCGGGTATCTTTTCCAGCTCGCTCATGGATATCCCTTCACTGGCGGCAATATTCAATACAAGCGGAGAGTAAAATTTAGCAGCGGCCGTGCCCCCTGGTTCTGGTTTGATGGTGGAAGAAACCACTTCGGCTTCCTGCTCCTGCTCCGGAGCAACCGGTTCCGGCTGCCGGGCGGATAAAGGCCTGGGCGCAGCGGTTTCACCGTCCGATTCTTCGGTGCGGATGCGGGCAATAACGGTACCGATGGGCACCACATCGTTTTCATTAAAAAGAATGGCTTCAATAACACCGCTGGCAGTACTGGGTACTTCACTGTCGACCTTATCGGTTGCGATCTCCAGAACGGTTTCATCCATTTCCACGGCATCGCCTATCTGCTTTAACCATTTTAGAATGGTTGCTTCCATGATGCTTTCTCCTAACTTGGGCATTACCAGATCCTCTAAAGCCATAGAACAATTGTATTTATTGAATAAATTTAGTTTAAAATGATCAGCCGGCGCAAAAATAGTGATTTAGCATCTAACATTCGTTTGTTAGTTGCGTAAGTAGCCTGAAGTGAAGGGGTTAAAATTTATTCTTCCACATCATGCTTTCTATGGGGCGGTTGGGCTGGCTGCTGTATTTGGCGTTTTTCTTCTGGTTGTATTTTACTTCGATCTCTCCCTCAACCGGGAAATAGATCAGCTGACCGATGGGCATGCCCTTGTAGATCTTTACCGGTTGTTTTACGGAGATCTCCAGGGTCCAGTGCCCGCAAAAACCCACATCGCCTTTGCCGGCAGTGGCATGTATGTCGATGCCCAGGCGGCCGGTGGAAGATTTGCCTTCGAGAAACGGCACATGCGCATGGGATTCTGTATATTCCAGGGTAACGCCCAGGTAAAAAATATGAGGATAGAGTACAAAGCCTTCTCCGGGAATTTCAAAATAAGCGATCTCGTTGTGCTGCCTGGCATCCAGCTGGTGATTTTTATAGGTTGCCAGCCAGGCCCCGAGGTGCACATCGTAGGAGTTGCTACCCAGGCAGTCCCGGTCGTAGGGTTCAATGCGGATGGTTCCTTTCTCTATTTCTTCCAGTATGCGCAGGTCCGATAAGATCATGATTCATGCTTTGAAAAGGGAAGGAGCTATCTGAAATGGTACGCTGTCATGCAGAACAGGCAGCTGCTGAATAGCAGCTGAAACCGGTTTAGTCCGGCATTGTTCGGCATGATCGTGTAGGATAAACAGCCTTTCAGGAACTCCCGCCCCCGTTTGAAATCCTTAACTTGCACAAATTAAGTGAATCCGATTATTTATGTCTGTTATTTTTCAAGAAGAAATTAACAATTCCACGAGGCTGGGGATCTGGAAGATCGAGGAGGAGCCGGGTTTTTTTAAGGAGAAAGTGCCGGTACACCGCGCGGTGACCCATCCGCATAAAATGCTGCAGCACCTTGCCGGCCGTTTTTTGCTGCAATACCTCTTTCCAGGTTTTCCATACCACCTGATACAGATCGCTGAAACACGGAAACCATACCTCCCGGATGAAGCCTTTCATTTTTCGATTTCGCATTGCGGCGATTACGCGGCTGCCATCGTGAGCCGGGAGCAGCGGGTGGGCATTGATATTGAAATTCCCGTGGAAAAGGTGGTTTCCATCCGCCATAAATTTATGAGCCCTTCTGAAATGGAATTGCTGAACCCCCTTTCGATGGAGGAGTACACCCAGGTTTGGTCTGCCAAGGAGGCAGTATATAAATGGTATGGTTTGGGCAAAGTGGATTTCCGGGAGCATATCCGGTTTACCGGTTATAATGAGGTGCGGTCTGCATTTGATTGCCATTTTATGCTTACGGATAGCTGGCTAAATGTGCGTCTGCAGCAGTTGGCGGGACTTTGTTTGAGCTATGTAGAGTCGGAGTAATTTGAAAATCTGAAGATGTGGAGATTTGGAAATGAAACCCCTGATATATTCGATGATCTTTTCTCAGGTGAAGAATCTCGCGCCAGGTATCAAACCCTCCCTCCCCAAGTCTCTTTGTTCCTTTGACGTCCGGCTGGAGAATTTTAAACCTGGAACATGGAACAAAAAATTTACGCCTGCACCATCTCCCTTGCATTTTCTAACGCCGCGGCCGTGGGTTTTTCGCCGCTGAGCATTTTTGCAATGGCAGTGATCCGCTCTTCGGTATTCAGCTGCCGCATGCCGGTACGTACCTGTTTTCCGGATGCTTCCTTGTATACAAAATAGTGCGCATCTGCACGACCGGCAATCTGCGGCTGATGGGTGATGCAGATCACCTGCCGGCTGGCTGCCAGGTCCTTCATAATGATGCCTACCTGTTTTGCCGCTTCGCCGGAGATGCCGGTGTCAATTTCATCAAAGATAAGGGTAGGGAGGTTCATGCGCTGGGCTACCAGGCTTTTGATGCAAAGCATCAGCCGGCTTAACTCCCCGCCGCTCGCTACTTTGTGCACGGGTTTGAACTGGCCGCTTTTGTTGGCATCAAATAAAAAGTCCACGGCATCGGCGCCCTGGGGTCCCGGTGCTCTTTTTTCAAAAGAAACACGCAGCGCCGCATTGGGCATGCCCACCTGGGTAAGCAGTGCGTCTACTTTTTTCTCAAACGGTGCGATCTGCTTTTTGCGTGCGTCCGAAATTTTTTGTGCGATGGCTGCTACCGACTGGCGGTGCTGTTCGGTAGCGGCTTCCAGGGTGGCGATGTCTTCCTGGATATGCGCCACACCCTGTAGCTTTTCTTCCAGCTGCTGCTGCAGCGCCAGCAGTTCGTTTGTAGACTGCATCCCGTGTTTTTTCTGCAACTTATATCCCATGGAAAGCCGGTCGCTCAGGGCTTCTATTTTTTCCGGATCGTAATGAATGCCGTTGCTGATGTGCTCCAGCTCTGCAGCAATATCCTGCAGCTCCACCTGCGCGCTGTTCAGCCGGTTCACCAGGTCCGGGAGGTCCTTATGAAAATTGCTGTAATTGCCCAGCAGGTGGGCAATGCTTTTTAATTGCTGTACCAATGGCTGCTCGCCTTCTTCCAGCTCGTTATAGGCCTTGGCCAGCGCTCCTTTGATGTCTTCGGAATTAGACAAGAGCTTTAGCGTTTCGTCGATCTCTTCCAGCTCGTTTTCTTTAAGGTTAGCCTCGGCCAGTTCATCGTATTGAAACTGGTTGTAGTCGCTTTCCTTATCCAGCTGCGCCTGTTGTTCTTTTAGCTGTTCCAGCTTTTTTTTGTGCTGCTGCCATCCGGCAAAGGCCAGGCGATACTCGCTGACGGATTTTGCATTGTTGGCCAGGGCATCCAGTACATGCACCTGGAAATCGGTGTTGCCCAGCTGCAGGGTATCAAATTGCTGGTGCAGGTCTACCAGCAGTGAGCTCAGCTGTTGCAGCTGCGTCAGGTTTACAGGGGTGTCATTGATAAAAGCGCGGCTTTTGCCACTACTGCTGATCTCCCGCCGGATGGTGATTTCCGGCGAAGGGTCCAGGTCGTTGGTCTCCAGGAATTGTGTGATCTCGCTTACCGTTCCGGGAGCGAACAACCCTTCGATAATGCATTTCTTTTCTTTGTCTACCAGGGCGGCCGTATCTGCCCTTTCTCCCAGTATCAGCGACAACGCGCCCAGGATGATCGATTTTCCTGCACCGGTTTCCCCCGTCACGATATTCATACCATTGGAGAAATGGATCTCCAGCGCATCGATGATCACATAGTTCCGGATATGTAGTTGCTTCAGCATGGGAAGGCAAATTAAGAAAAAGACCGAAAGAAAAACCCCCATTCTTTCAAATGGGGGAAAATAAAAAAGCCTGTCTGCAGGCAGACAGAAAAAAAGAATTTATTTTACGTCAACGTTGTTGTGCAGCTCTTCGTCTACGAGGATGCGGCCGCAGTTTTCACACGCGATGATTTTTTTGTGTTGTTTGATCTCGCTCTGTTTTTGCGGAGGAATAGCATAAAAGCATCCGCCACAGGCATCACGCACTACCGGCACCACAGCCAGACCATTCCGGAAGTTACCGCGGATCTTTTCATAGCTGGCCAGCAGGCGGGGTTCCACACCCTCTTTTGCCGCCTCAGAAAGCTTTTGATATTCCTTTTCTTCTTTTTCGTTGGCAGAGATGATCTTTTCGAGTTCGGTTTTCTTTAATTCCAGAACACTTTCCTTGGCACTGAGGTTTTTCTTGGCTTTTTCCAGAAGAACGACTTTGTCCGCAATTTCCTCATTGGCATCCTTGATGTGCTTTTCTGCCAGCTTTACCTCCAGCTGCTGCATCTCAACTTCTTTATTGATGGCTTCAAACTCACGGTTGTTCTTTACATTCTCGCTGTCCTTCTCATATTTCTTGATCAGTTCTTCAGATTCTTTGATTGCCGCTTTCCGTTCTTCAATGAATTCGGTAACACCATTGATCTCTTCTTCGATGCGTGTCTGACGGGAATGCAGTCCGTGGATCTCATCTTCAAGGTCAGCTACTTCCATGGGAAGTTCGCCTTTTAAAATTTTGATCTCATCCATCTTGCTGTCGATCTTTTGCAAGTTGATCAGGGAGCCCAGTTTTTCTTCAATTGAAAACTCTTTAATTTGTGGCATATGTTTCTTACTGTTTGAATATTTTAAAAATCAGACGGTAACACCGCGCTACAGATAATGTACCGGGTTGGTATTTACTGCTGTTTTAAGGACGGCAAAGTTAGGGATTTTTTCCTGTAAAATATGATGCAGCAATTCTATGGTGAACTGCTCGCTTTCGTGGTGCCCGATATCTGCCAGCAGGAGCTGACCGTCGGCATCGAAGAATTCGTGGTATTTGATGTCTGATGTTACGTATGCATCTGATCCTGAGTTTATTGCGGCTTTTGTCAGGAAGCTGCCGGCGCCGCCGCAGATACTTACCTGCCTGATTTTTTTACCCAGGAGCGCGGTATGCCGGAGTGCGGACAGTTGAAACACTGCCTGGAGTTTTTGAAGAAAAACGGATTCTTCCAGGGCTTCCGGAAGCTCCCCGGTAATACCGGCGCCCAGCTCCTGATGGAGGTTATTTAAAGCAATGGTTTCATAAGCAACTTCCTCGTAAGGATGGTTTTCACGCAGGGTTGCAAGTATTTTGTTTCTGAGGTAGGAGGGATAAAGGATCTCTATTTTCAGCTCTTCGGCTTCATGCCGCCTGCCGATCTCCCCGGTGAACGGCCGGGCATTATTTCCGGGCAGGAAACTGCCTTTGCCGGTAGTGCTGAAACTGCATTCCCGGTAATTACCGATCTCACCGCCCCCGGCCGTAAAAATAGCCGTCATCACTTTGTCTGCATGCTCTGTGGGTACAAAGAAATAAAGCTTTTCCAACTGACGCTCTTTCGGTGCCAGTATCCGGAGATTGATCAATCCCAGTTTTTCAGCGATCTTTCCGTTTACGCCATGCAATACATTATCCAGGTTGGTGTGGATGGCATAGATGGCAATGTCATGCTTGATGGCCCGGATAAGGGTGCGCTCCACGTAATTCTTGCCGTTGATCCTTTTCAGTCCTGAAAAAACGATGGGGTGATGTGCCACCACCAGGTTGCAGTTTTTTTCAATAGCCTCATCCACCACGGCTTCGATCGCATCCAGGCAACAGAGGATGCCGGTACACGGCCAGTTTTGCTGGCCCGTAAGCAATCCTGCATTGTCGTAGCTTTCCTGCAGGGCAGGAGGAGCAATGGTCTCAAGGATATCTGTAACTGAACGGATGGTCATATCAGGATGTTTGGCGATAAAGATAAGCAATATTACCGCCGCGCTGCGGCTCTGTACAACGGTTGTGGGTTTTTGTTATATGGCATATAAGTGCTCCGTACCTCAGCAACCGTTGGAAAATTGGTGCGGCAGATAAGAATGCTGTTAGCCGCATTAGCGGCGTTAATAACGATAGCTATGAGCATCAAAGCCGATCCGGAGGTGCAGCCCACCGGTAATATATTTTGCGGATGCCCCTGCTTATTTTCCCGGCTCCACATATTGCTCCAGCATCAGTAATTTTCCCGTACTCGTAATGCCTTCGGCTACCACTTTAAACCGTTTGGTACGGTCGTTATTGTAAAAGGTCACCGGTATGCGGGAGTCTTTCCCCGATATGAAGATCTCCGGTTTCCAGTCCAGTGTTAGCCGGTAATCATTATACGGGATCGCGGCCGGCCTGGAATAATCGGGCGCATAAAATTCTTTCAGGATACTGTACCCTTCATAGTCTACAATGGTTGCGGAGGATTCCATGGCGTAGTTGAGCTCATCACCGCGTTTGGTATATATGGCCAGCACCCCATTGGCGCCGCCTCCGGGAGCGCCCGCAAAACTGGGAAAAACTTTTACCAATGCAATATCGGAAGGCGGGATGGCCGCGATCATGTCGGCATCTGTGGGCACTTCGTCCAGGTACAGCTGCATGGGGCGGCGTGCACCGGATTGCCGGTAAAACAACCGGTAATTTCCAAATTGGCCTCCGCGCTCCACCGTAAGACTGGGAATTCTTCCCTGCAGGTAGTCAAAGATATTCAGTTGAGGAATGAATTCCCGGGTAAGGTCGATAGTACGCGCATTGATGCCCCCGCTAAAGAGCCCGCTCATATAGCGCTCCTCCAGCTTTTGCAGGCGTGTTTTGGTACCCAGCACCACCACGCTGTCCAGCATCACTCCTTCGCCGTGGGTATAGTCGGTATAAGCACTCATCATTTTTGCAGAAAGGGCACCGGTAGCTGCGGCCGCAGGACGGAAAGGGATGTTTAAGGGCGGCAGCGCATAGGAGCGGGTAAGCGAGTCGGTATTCAGTTTGATGGTCAGGAATTTGTTTTTCTTTCCCATCACATCGCTGAACAGCACACGAGCCTTATTAAAGAAGATCATGGAGTCCATTTTGAACCGGCCTTCTGCATCGGTTTTGACCATCTGGAGGCTGCGTCCCGAGTCAGTTGCTACCCAAACCAGCAGGTCGCGGTCGGCAAATGATTTTCCCGATCCCGCGATGGTCGCTTTTCCGGAAAGGCTGATGAATCCCGGGTCTGTATGCTGCGGAGCCGGCAGTGTACCGGCGGTTACATCCGTCCATTTGAACCGGCGCCAGCCATTGGTCAGCATGACCAGCTCTATATCGTCAGCGGCGCCGGGCGCGCCGGTAAAATAATAGCGGGGCATATGCACATATCCCGGTATATCGCTGGTAAGCAGGAAGGAGCTGTAGATATTCTGTGGCCGGTATTGGTCCGGTTCATAACCCGCATCGGTGACCGAAACAGAAAAGTTTCCCGTTACGCTGTCGGGTAATGTAATGCTGAAGTGGTTTTTTTTACGGGGGGCATTGTTCAGCGTATCGGCGCTGAATGTTGCCGGAAGCACGTACTCTTTATTATCGATAAACGTTAACCGTTCGGCAAGGGGTATTCCGTCTTTATTAAAGACCGTGACCTGCAATACACCCGAAGGAAGATTGCCGGTTTGGATGGTGCCGCTTATGTAATTGTTATCCGCCGGTGCAAGCGCCTGCTTGAATACGATGTGGTGCTGCATCTGCCCCACTATATAGGCCGGGGTGTGCCGGCTGCCCTGGTAACCGAGGGTAAAGGTTTTGGACTGGTTGCCGTTCTTCAATTTAAGCGCAACACCTTCGGGGCTGCTTTCTGGCAGATCGACGGGCTGTTGCTGCAGCCCGTGCAGCAGGGCGCGATACCGTACGCCGGCTCCGGGGGTTAAAGTGAACCGCCCCATACCATCATGGCTGCTGGAGAAGGAAACCACCGGATGGTCCTGTGCATCGCGGACTTCCCCGGACACTGTTACCGGCAGCCCATGCTGGTCTGTAGCCTTAAAAGCAATATTGTTGCTGATACCGGCAACGAGGTTACCGCCTTCTGGATAAAACCGGAGCTGAATGGTGGAAGCACTGCCGGCGGCCGGCCGGACCTTATTGCGCCCAAAGATCACAATGCGTTTTGAAAACAAATAGGCCTTGTCAAAATTCAGCATCAGCGGGGTATAGGCCCGCAACTGGTAGGAGCCGGTGGGTAATGAATCCGGCAGGTCGAGCTGCCCGTAGGAAAGCGCACCGAATACCGGAACCACTTTTTTTATGACGAGGGCAGACGCATTGTTCCGCAACTCCACAAACAATGTGGAGTTGGCTGCGGAGGGCAGGAAGCCGGATAAAAAATAGGCTTTGAACCAGACGGTCTGTCCCGAAAAATAGGCTTCCCGGTCCAGGTGGAGATATGTTTTTTGAATGGGATCTTTTTCGTTCCATGTTTCCATGCGGGCAACAAAGTCCTGACTGAATACCGGGGCAGCGCCGGTTATAGCAAACAGCACTGCAATGAATTTAAAAAAGCGCATCATTAGCTGATGTTTTATAAGAAAATTACAAAATAATCTGCAAATGGTTCCGGATCTGCAGATTTTGTTCCTGAAAGGCGCATTCTGTTTTGAATGCCGCTGACCTGCGGATGAGGCCGTAGCTGCCGGTTTGCCGGGGGATCCGGGATCAGCACGGCTGATGCATTTTTCCAGGGCATAACAGTGTATTCCTGAAGTGGCGCGTGAGTACATGCACCTGACCGGCCCCCTTGATACCTGACCTTAGGTTCCCAGCTATCCGGAACAGAAATGCGTGGGGCGCTCTTATTCCCTGATTTGATTGATAGATGCTTTTCTTAATGAAATTACATAACAGACAGACCGGAAGATCATTGCGTGGCCTCAAATGTTTTTTCGAGCATGAGCATTCTTCCATCGTTAGTAACGCCTTCCACTACTACTTTGAACCGTTTGGTACGGTCGTTATTGTAAAAAACGATGGGAACCTTCGGGCTCACATTAGCCAGGTAGATATCCGGAAGCCAGGCCAGTGTCAGCCGTTCGTCCGGTTTGGAAGTGTCTACATTCTTAAGGTCATAATCGGGTGCATAGAACTGTTTGATGATCGAATATCCTTTGTACATGACGATATCGGTAGCCGATGCGGTGGACGCCAGCCGATCCACCCCCTTTTTCAAATAGATGGCCAGAGCACTGCCACCGCCGCTGGCCCCTACAAAGTTGCCCATTACTTTTATGAATGCGATGTCGTTTACGGGTATGGATTCGATAAAAATAGGGTCGGTCTGCATCTCATCGAGATAGAGTGTCATGTTACTGCCTCCAAAACCGCCGTCCCTGTATTTTACCACGTACTGGCCGTCTGTCCTTGAAACGGTTACCCCGGGTATCCGCCCCTGTATGTATTCAAAGATGTTCATGCCGCCCCCGGGCTCATTCCGGAGGTCCAGGACCCTGGAATTAATGCCTCCGGAGAACAAACCACTGGTATATTCATCCTCTAATTTTTCGGTTTCGCTTTTCTGCCTGGCTTTTACCGTTACGTTTTTTAGTGTAAGGCCTTCTGCTTTTAAATAGTCGTCATAAGCGCTCAGCATTTTTTCTTCTGTCTGGGAATTGAGGGTATCCCGGTATGGCAATTGCAGCGGAGGCATATCATAGCTGCGGCTCAGCGAATCCGCATCCATTTTTACTTTGATGAATTTGCTTTTGGATCCTTTTATATCGGAAAACAGGAGGTGCATTCTGTCATAAAAGATCATGGAATCCATCCGAAAATTTCCCGTGGAGTCCGTATGGATCATTTTTGTAGGTCCGACTTTGCCATGGAGCGTGTCCACCGGCCGCATCATCAGGATCAGGTCTTTGTTGGCAAAGGCTTTCCGGGTGCCTTCTATATTTACCTTTCCTGCCAGGTGAATGTAACCCTGATCATGATACAGGGGGGCGGGAAGGGTGTTCCCCGTCACTTCGCTCCATTTAAAGCGGGTCCAGCCGTTGGTCATCATTACCAGGTCCAGGGCGTTCTTTACGGAGTCTGCATCCGACCGGAAATAGTAGGCAGGGTTATGAATGTATCCTTTGAGGTCGCTGTTCAGGAGAAAATAAGCATAGATATTCAGTGGGCGGTACGGATCGGTTTCGTAGTCCGCATCCGTTACGGAAACGCTGAAGTTTCCGATAATCGTATCTTTTAGATGAAAGTTGAACCGGTTCCGTTGATGGGCTGTTGTGTTGAGCGTGTCTGCCACCAGCTCCCCGGGAAGCTGGTATTCCTTATTGTTGACAAAGGAGATCCGTTCGGCCAGCGGCATATGGTCCTTGTTGAAAACCGTCAGATGGAGGATGCCGGATAACAGGTTGGTGGTCTGGATCACCCCGCCGATCAGGTCCTTTTCCTGCTGGAGGGGTTGTTTAAAAAGGACCTGGTTTTCCATTTGCCCGATCATGTAGGCGGCGCGGAACTCCTGGGGAACCCCCTTGGGGTGCTCGATCTTGAATTGTTTTCCCTTGGGCGAGTTGACAACCGTAAAGGTGATCCCTTTGGTGGTGGCAGCCGGCAGCGGATATTGTTTGGACGGTTCCTGGTCCAGGACCACATAGTAATTTTCGGAGGCCTGGGGCACCAGCGTAAACACCCCCATGCCGTCGTGCACGGCAGATAGGCGGGTAACTGTTTCTCCTTTATTGTTTTTGAGCAGCCCGGATACGCTGACCGGATAGCCGTTCTGGTCCACGGCTTTAAAGGCCACGTTGTTCAAAAGGGCCAGGATGAAGTTGCCCCCTTCCGGAAAGAATTGCAGGTCGATTGTATTGGCGGCTGTTGCCTTTGTCTTTGTTTCTTTGGCGGCCGCTCCAAAGATCTCGATCCGTTTGCTGTACACAAATCCCGGCTGATTGAGCATCAGGGGGCTGTAGGCTCTTATCTGGTAGGAGCCAGAAGGAAAATTTTCCGGTATCTCCAGCTGCCCCATCGAAACACCCAGGTAGGCGGGGAAGATCTGGCGCACCACCACGGCCGATTTATTGTTGAGCAGCTCCAGGTACACCGATGAGTTTTTGACACTGGGAGTGTAGTCAGACAAAAAATATCCTTTGAACCAGATCGATTGCCCGGCAATGTACGATTCGCGGTCCAGGTGAAGGTATAGTTTCTCGATCGTGCTTTTTTGTCCCCATTGATCAAGCTTTTGTTCCAGTGTTTGTGCTTTGGCGGCAAGCAGATTGCCAAGGGTGATGGCTAAAATGACCAGCTTTTTCAGACTCATTGAGATTAGTGTTATTTTTGGAAATTGAAACTACTGATTTTTTGACTTAAAAAAAGCATAAAAGCTTAAAACAGAGGCTGTTTTTTTTGAAAACCTCCGTTTTATTCGGGAAATGCTGAGAAGAACCGCCATTTTGTCTTTATAACAGTATTGGCAGTATTATTGACGGCATAGGTTTGCCAACTAAATAAGTAAAAAGTATGAATGAAAATACGCAACTTCCGGAGGAAGAGAACAATGGTTTGAATATCAATGCTGATGAAAATGTTAGCGGAACGGAACATCTGACAGACCCGTTGGTGGAGTCCGAGCAGGAAGCATTGGAGACCGAGTTACGTGAAAGCAAGGATAAATATGTACGCCTCGCAGCGGAGTTTGATAATTTCCGGAAAAGGACCGCAAAAGAGCGGGTAGAGCTGTTTCAGACCGCAGGCAGGGATGTGATCACAGACCTCCTGGATGTGCTCGATGATGCGGACCGCGCCCAGGCTGAATTTGAAAAATCCGATGATAATGTAGCATTAAAGGAAGGAGTAAAACTGGTATTCAATAAACTCAAAAATATTCTGCAGGCAAAAGGATTAAAACCGATGGAAGCCATTGGAAAAGATTTTGACCCGGATGTTTTTGAAGCCATTACCGAGATACCTGCCCCGGATGCAGGCCTGAAGGGTAAGGTGGTGGATGAAATAACCAAGGGCTATTATCTGAATGATAAAATTATCCGTCACGCAAAAGTTGTAGTAGGTAAATAAGATGTCAAAAAGAGATTATTACGAGGTACTGGGGGTTTCAAAATCTGCTTCCGCTGAGGAAATAAAAAAAGCCTACCGGAAGGTGGCTATGCAGTTTCACCCGGACCGTAACCCCGGTGATAAGGCTGCAGAAGAAAAATTTAAAGAGGCTGCGGAGGCTTACGAGATCCTGAGTGATGCGGACAAGCGCGCGCAGTATGACCGGTTTGGTCATGCCGGTGTAAGCGGTAACGGACGTGGTTTTGGTGGCGGCATGAATATGGATGATATCTTCAGCCAGTTTGGAGATGTATTTGGCGAGGATCTGTTCGGAAGCTTTTTCGGAGGCGGACGCAGCGGCCGTCAGGGCCAGCGGGCCAGAGGAGTGCGGGGCAGCAACCTGCGGGTAAAGCTGAAGCTGAGCTATGAGGAGATCGCCAAAGGCGTAACAAAGAACATCAAGGTTAAAAAATATGTAAGCTGTTCCACCTGCGGGGGTAGCGGTGCCAAGGATAAAGGGAGTGTGCAAACCTGTGCCACCTGCCAGGGTTCCGGCCAGGTGCGTCGTGTGCAGAATACGTTCCTCGGGCAGATGCAAACGGTTACGACCTGTCCGACCTGTAACGGTGAAGGAACCACCATCACCGCAAAATGCGGCAGCTGTAAAGGCGAAGGAAGGGTGTATGCAGAAGAGACCATTACTATTGATGTACCAGCAGGCGTTCAGGCGGGTATGCAGCTGAGCGTAAGCGGGAAGGGGAATGCGGGCGAGCGTGGCGGTATGGCCGGTGACCTGATCGTGCTGATCGAGGAAGAGGCACATAAAGAGCTGCACCGGGAAGGCCTGAATGTGGCGTATGACCTGCATATATCCTTTACGGATGCGGTTTTTGGCACCAGCCTGGAAGTGCCAACCATTGATGGGCGGGCAAAGATCAAGATCCCCCCCGGCACACAAAGCGGGAAGATCTTCCGGCTGAAGGGAAAAGGTTTTCCCAATGTACATGCCCATTATGAAAAGGGCGACCAGCTGATACAGGTGAATGTATGGACGCCCCAGCAATTAAACGAGGAAGAAAAAGAATTGCTGGAGAAGTTGTCCGGATCGGCCAACCTGAAACCACAACCGGAAAAGGCGGAAAAAGGCTTTTTTGATAAAATAAGAGATATATTCAGTTAATCCATATACTGCAGGGCGCGGCAATGGCGGCAGGGAACGCCGGCCGGGACCAGAAAACTTTATTTCAGCTTCAGACCGTCTTGGGTTTGAGGCTGTTTTGTTTTAGATTTGCGCCACTATAAAACACAAAAGATGATCCATATCGTATTTAACCAGGTAGAGGTGGACCTGATGAAAGAAGTAACGGCACTGGATGAAACCCTGCAGGGGCCTGTGGTACAGATCAGGGATGATTTTGCTGTGGGGCCTTTGGCTGGTTTGGATTCCGAAGAGGGCTGGCAGGCCCGGCTGGCCTGGTGGCAGGAACTGTCCGAAGGATCGCCCTACCCGGGGGACCTGGTGGGCAGCTTTGACGACCGTAAAACGGTTGCGGCATTAAAGGCCCAGCTCAACGCTGATCCGGAGGAAGTGCTCTGGATATGGATGGGGCAGAACCAGCATGATGTATCCGGTTATTACTGGCTCATCCCCCAGCTGAAAGAATTCCAGGGCCGCGTGATGGTGCTATACCTCAATAACCTCCCCTTCATTAATGAAAAAGGATTGATCTTTTATCCTTCCTGGCTGTGGGAGATCCGGCCGGCAGAGTTCCTCAAGGCTAAGAAGCTGGCCCGGCCGGTTACCCTGAGCGAATTTGAAATTGACCCGGATGAATGGAATAAGCTGGTACAGGAAAACAGCCCGGTGCGCATGCTGGAAGGCGGAAAGAAAATTGCCGGCAGGGAGGCTTCGTTTTATGACGACGAAATTTTAAAAAATCTTACCGGCGAATGGCAAAAAGCAACGCGGGTATTATCAAACACGCTGAACCGGATGAAGATCAAAACGGGCGATATTTTTATTATGTGGCGTTTGAAGGAGCTGGTAGCCTCCGGAAGAGTACAGGCAGAAGGGGATATAGATAAGGACTGGAAGAGCTTTGATGTACGGCTGGCGGGGAAAAAAGAAACAACAGAAGCACTGCCGGCGGAACCGGAAGGATAAACAAAAACAGTGGCTGTTTTGCTTTATCTTGCCGGGGTTGTATGGAAGGAGCCGGTCCTGATCTTTTCGGGGATCATCCTTTTTGGCCACGCTTCGCTGGACCGGGCACTGGGGTATGGACTGAAACGGAAAGAAGGATTTAAATACACGCATTTAGGAATTATTGGAAAGAAAGAATATGAAAGACGATAGCGCAACACAAGAGGGAACATTTGAAGAAAGTGAGGTGACGGGGCTCCAGGGGCAGTTTAAGACCTGGTTCCTGGATTATGCCTCCTATGTAATATTGGAACGGGCGGTACCCGCCATTGAAGACGGGCTGAAACCGGTGCAGCGCCGGATCCTTCACTCCATGAAACAGATGGATGACGGCCGCCTGCATAAAGTAGCCAACATCGTAGGGCAAACCATGTCGTACCACCCGCACGGGGATATGAGCATCCGCGATGCGCTGGTGAACCTGGGGCAAAAAGACCTGCTGATCGATACACAGGGTAACTGGGGAAATATTGAGACCGGCGATGACGCGGCCGCTTCGCGATACATTGAAGCACGCCTGAGCAAATTTGCGCTGGAAGTAGCATTCAACGCCAAAACGACCGACTGGCAGCTGAGCTACGACGGAAGGAACAATGAGCCTATAACGCTGCCGATGAAATTTCCGCTGCTGCTGGCCCAGGGAGCAGAAGGGATCGCAGTGGGGCTGTCGACCAAGATCCTGCCACACAATTTTATCGAGCTGATCGATGCTTCCATCAAATACCTGCGGGGAAAGAAGTTTGAGCTGTATCCCGATTTTCAGACCGGCGGCATGATCGATGTGGGGGATTATAACCAGGGAAAAAGAGGCGGAAAGGTAAAAGTGCGGGCGCATATTGAAGAGCTCGATAAAAAGACATTGCTGATCAAAAGCGTTCCCTACGGGGTAACCACCGATCAGCTGATCGAGTCCATTGTGAAGGCCAATGACCAGGGAAAAATAAAGATCAAAAAGGTTACCGATAATACGGCTGCAAACGTAGAAGTACAGGTGGACCTGGCGCCCGGCATCTCCCCGGACATTACGATGGATGCATTGTATAAATTTACTTCCTGCGAGATCTCCGTTTCTCCGAACGCCTGTGTGATCGTGAATAAGAAGCCTCAGTTCCTTTCCGTACCGGATCTGTTGAAGATCTCGGCAGACAATACCCGGGACCTGCTGCAGAAGGAGCTGGAAATAAAGCTGGCGGAACTGAATGAAAAGTGGCATTATACCTCACTTGAAAAAATATTCTTCGAAGAAAAGATCTACAAGGAGCTGGAAAAAAAGCACGAGACCTGGGACAAGGTGATCGGCGCAATTGATAAGGCCTTTGTACCGTTTAAAAAGCAACTGAAGCGCGATATTACCCGCGAAGACATCCTGAAGCTGACCGAAAAGCCCGTCCGCAGGATCTACCGACTGGATATTGATGAACTGAATGCGCAGATCAAAGGACTGGAAGCAGAGATCAGACAGGTGAAGCACGACCTGGAGCACCTGGTGGATTATGCCGTGGCCTACTTTGATAACCTGCTGAAAAAATTCGGCAAGGGACGGGAGCGCAAAACCGAGATCAAACAATTTGAAGTGATCGAAGCCCGGAACGTGGTTATTGCCAACGCCAAGTTGTATATGGACCGCTCCGGCGGGTTTATCGGTACCGGACTGAAGAAAGATGAGTTCCTTTTTGAATGCTCCGATCTGGACGACATCATCGTATTTACCAAGCGGGGCATCATGAAGGTGATCAAAGTATCGGACAAGGCATTTGTGGGCAAGGATATCCTGCACGCGGCCGTGTTCTTAAAAAATGATGAGCGTACGACCTATAATATGATCTACGTGGACGGGAAGACCGGGGTCAGCTACGCCAAGCGCTTTAATGTGACCGGCATTACGCGGGATAAAGTGTACGACCTTACCAAAGGCGATGATAAAAGTAAAGTACATTACTTTACGGTGAACCCCAATGGAGAGGCGGAAGTGGTGAAGATCACCCTGAGCCCGAACTCGACGGCCCGTATCAAGGAACTGGATTTTTACTTTGAAGAGCTGGGCATCAAAGGACGGAGCAGCATGGGCAACCAGGTGACCAAGTATTCCATTAAATCCGTTAAGTTCAAGGAAGCCGGCCGGGCCACGCTTAGCGGAAGAAAGCTTTGGTTTGACGATAAGTTTGGCCGGCTGAGTTCGGAAGAAAAAGGACAATACCTGGGTATGTTTGAGCCGGACGACCGCATACTGGTGCTTTATACAGACGGGCATTATGAAGTGACCGACCAGGAAATGATCCAGAAGTTTGATGCGGACAAGGTATTGCTGATCGAGCGGTTTGATCCGGAGCGGGTCATCACGGCGGTGTATGTAGATCAGAAAATGCTGCAGTTTAATGTAAAGCGGTTCAGGATTGAAACCTCAACGCTGAAAAATAAATTCCTGTTCATAAAGGAGGGGGATGGCAACTACCTGGAATGTGCTACTACCGCGGAAGAGCCCGTGCTGATGGTGCAGAGCGGGAAGGGCAGCCAGATCCGGAGCGCGAAGTTTAAGCTGGCGAAAATGACCGATGTAATGGGCTGGAAAGCTGTAGGCGCCAAGCTGACCGACTACAATAAATCCGTAGTGATGGAGTGGGTGCAAAATGAGAAGCCCACCAATCAGCAGGAATTGTTTTAACTTGTGCAAACGAAGCAAAGCAGGGGGCTGGCGGGGGAGCCGTGAACTAAAGATTAATTTGCCTGAAATCCGGAAAGAGAGTAAGTTTTTGTCTGTCAATCGTTCAAAACTTACCGTCTTACAGGCTTAACGGCCAAAGAAAGATCTTTTAATCATCCCCCGGAATGAATCGTTTAATCGTTACATCATGACGGATGTTTTTGAAATAACCGACCTGTACAAGGCCCTGCTGGCGCTGCTGGCGGGTTGTATCCTGGGCCTGGAGCGGGAACTGAAAGATAAAGCAGCGGGCCTGAAAACCATTTCTGTTATTTGCCTGGGCTCTGCCTTGTTTTCTATTTTATCCCTAAAGATCACCGGCCCCTATGCTGATGGAGCGCGCATTGCCTCCTATGTGGTCAGCGGGATCGGCTTTTTGGGCGCGGGGGTGATCTTTAAAGACGGGATCAATGTTTCCGGTCTTACCACGGCCAGTGTTATCTGGATGGCCGCCGCTGTAGGCATGTCGATTGGTTTTGGAAAGATCTACCTTGCTGCCATCTTTTTAGCCTCCTGTTTGCTGATCGTTTATACCGGCCGTTATCTGAACCGGACACTTTTTTCCGGAAAGACCAGCCGGACCCTGAGAATGGTGCTGCTGCATAACAATACCACGATCAAAAACGAGATCATTCAGCAGCTGAAACCCTATATTTCGCGGCTGGAGCAGGTAAAGCTGGAGTCCTTTCCTGAGAAGATGACCGTGTCGCTGAACCTGATGATCCCTACAAAGAAACTGCCGCGACTGGAAGAATACCTGGTGAATGAGCACCGGATCGAGAGTTTTGAATTGTGGGGCTGATGGCAGGTTTGCTGCCGGAGTATAAAATGGATACGGGAATGATGAACCGCAATAAATAGCATCCGGTAATTGGAGATCGGTTATTTGCCGTTGCACCACTGCATCGGACGCTGAATTTTCAGCTACAGATTTTTTTGATTTTAATGATTAATAGTGGGCCGGTATCAAAAAGGTTTTTATGAACTTATTGTCTGGTCAGCGAGGACATTGCCCATGGCGCGGGCCAGGGTTTGTTGAAACGCAAATCCTTTATGAGGATACCTATTTTAATAAAATAAATACCGGCCCATCATAAGCTACACCACAGATGATGGCTGCAGTCCATCAAGGCATGAGCACTGCCCGGCACTCCCTATAACGGGCTGTTTAATATTGAAACACCTTACCGCCGGCCATCACCTCCTGGTTTTTTTCGTCAAAGATGGCTTTCATTCCCGTCCGGGCAGCTGCCGTGGCCATAATATTGGCAACCGAGTGCATATATCCCGCTTCCACCGGCGCATTGGTCTGTTTGCGGCTGCGCACACACTCCATCCAGTTGAGCATGTGGCTGCTGGTCAGCGGATCGGCCCCGGTGTTGGCGGAGGTCTCTACCTTTTCTGCCTTTTCAGTCAGCGAGAATTCCGGCAGCAGGTTGGGCTTCATGCCCATGGGTTTGGCAAATTTTTCTTCCAGTCCGCCCCGGGGCGAAACCTTGTTGGTGATCAGGTTCAGCTCCCCGCCATTAGAATAATAGATCTCTGCGGGCCGCTCATCGCCATTGGTCATGCGGCTCATAAATACCACCTGGAATCCTTTTGAAGGGTCGTTTTCAGGTCCGTAATCAAATACGGCAGTGGTCGTATCCCAGTTCCTGCGGCCATCCTTCCACTGGTAAATGCCGCCATTGGCCGTTACGCTGCGCGGGTGTTTCAGACCGCTGAACCAGTGCACTGTATCGATCTGGTGACTCATCCACTGGCCGAAAGCCCCGGAGGAGTAGGGCCAGAACAGGCGATACTCAAGGTATTTACGGGGATCCCAGTCTTCATGCGGACGGTTCATCAGGAACCGTTCCCAGTCGGTATCTTCTTTCCTGAGTTTGGCAACCAACTCCGGACGGCGCCAGCGCCCCGGCTGGTTCACATTCCAGGTGAGCTCCACCATATTGATGTCGCCAAATTTTCCGGATTTAATAAATTGTTCAGCGGCCTTATAATTGGCCCCACTGCGCCGCTGGGAGCCGATCTGTATGACCTGTTTGGAGGCTTTGATGGCCTTTAATGCGGCCCGGTTGTCTGCCATGGTTTCCGCAAAGGGCTTTTCCACATAGGCGTCGCAGTGGGCACTTACCGCTTCAATGGCGCAAAGCGCATGTTGAAAATCTGCGGTGCTGATGATGACCGCATCTACATCTTTGGCCGCATAGAGCTCTTCATTGTTCCGGAACCCTTTTACGGGGTGTTGCAGTTTTTCAGATAAAAATGCCGTTCCCTGGTCGCGCCGGTAACTCCACAGGTCAGATACCCCGGTAATGTCGAAGTTCAGTTTCTTGTAATGGTTGCGGAAAGAAGGGAAGAGGGAGCTCCGGAACCGGTCGGAGAACCCGACAATCCCGACCCGTACGCGGTCGTTCGCACCCAGGATATTTCCATAACTTTTTGCAGAAAGGCCCATGGAAGCCAGGTAGGTACCCGTAGAGGCCAGTGCAGCTTTCTTAATAAAATTTCTTCTTGAATCGGACATATGGCTTTGTTTTAGTGGGACATCAAAAAAGATGCAGGATCACTGCGGGTTTAAATTTAGCTAACAAAGCCGAATAATGGTGCTTAAAATACAGGTATTTTGCTAAAACGTTTTCGGCAGGGAGATTATAAGCCAGGTGACAGCCGATCGCTTGTTGTTCCAGGTCTCGACATTGGGTTCCCGTTTGGCAGCTGATCCCCGGTTTTTGACATCAATATCCCGGATCTCAGATCTCGATTCTCAAATCTCCTTCCACTCAAGGAACGCAACGCATCATTGGCTAAAAACTGATTGCTGACGGCTGATCGCTGAAAGCTATCGGTTCGTCGCTCCGGTTATCCCAGCTCGCTGTCAATAATGGCTTCCAGCTGGTTCAGCTTTTCCAGGATCGTTTCGGAATCCAGGGAGGAGGTTGCCTCCGCTTTGAACTCTGTAGCAAACCAGATCAGCACCATCGATACATAATCCTGCATATCCTTGCCCGGGAATGTTTTTTTGAACTCCATCACTTTATCATTGATGATCTTTATGGAGTGGCGTACGGTTTCCTCATCGGCAGGCTCTACTTTGATCCTGAAGTGCCGGTCGGCGATCATTATATTAGCGGGGATCAGATTCTCTTCCAGTGACATGATTCATACTTTTAGGTTAAACACTTAACAGGGCGATGCACCGGTCTATTTCTTTCAGGTAGCCATTGACCCTTTTTTCAAAAGCTTTCCGTTCCTCCGGGCTCATTTGCGTATTTCCATACCGTGCAATATCCAGCTGCTGCTGCATGGCCTCCATCGTTGAAGCGGCGGATGCTGCGGAAGCTTTTGATTCTTCCAACGCCTGTTTCAGGGCTATGTTCTCTTTTTCGATGATCGCATTTTTACGGCATAGCTGCACCAGTTTTTCCTGTATTTGCTTTATTTTTTCTTCGATTGCCTGACTCATCGGTAAACAATTTCTTAAGGTTACAGATTATTTCCGGATTTCTACCTGCAAATCTCTTTCCAAACTTTGCATGATCTTTTTCATCCAGCCATCAATTTCCGCATCGGTCAATGTTTTTTCATCATCCTGGAAGGTAACGTTAACTGCCAGCGACTTTTTGCCGGCTCCCAGTTTTTCGCTTTCAAAAATATCAAAAAGCTGTACCGATTGCAGTTTCTTAAGGTTTAACTTTTGAATGGCGGCTTCAACTGACCGGTAGGGCAGCTCCTGCGCAACGATCATGGCAACATCGCGCTGTACCGCCGGGAACCGGGGGATCGGCGCAAACTGGGGTTGGTATTTCAGGGCCGCTTTTAAAATAGCGCTCCAGTTCAGATCTGCATAAAATACCGGCTGCTTTATGTCGAAGCGCGCCAGCAGGTCTTTATGAACGGTGCCCAGCTTGCCTAAACGAACGGTACCTGCTTTCAGTTCCAGCCCGTATTGGAAATTTGCGTCCTGTAATTCGTCATACTGCAGGCCCGCCAGGCCGCAACACAGGAGTCCTTTTTCCACAAGGCCTTTCAATGCAAAAAAGTCGTACTTCACACCGGGTTGTTTCCACCCGGCTGTTTGCTGATTTCCCGTCAGGTAAAGGCATAAGTGCTCCGGCTCTTCAAATTTTCCTTTTTTATTGATGCTGTAGGTTTTGCCAAATTCAAATAGTCTCAGGTCCTCGTTCTTCCGGTTCAGGTTCCGTACGACGATCTCTAACCCGGTTTCCAGCATGTCCGGGCGCATAATGTTCAATTCGGCACTAAGGCTGTTCTTCATTTTGACCACGGAACCCAATTCTTCTCCACTGTAATAGGCCTTGTTGGTAATGGAATTGGTCAGAATTTCCTGGTGGCCCGATCCTACAAAAAAAGAAACGATCTTTTCTTTTATAAGCTCACCTTCAATATTTTCATCGACAGAAGGTGTTATTTTTATTGAAGTAGGTATCTCCACATTATCCAGGCCATCGATGCGTAGGATCTCTTCCACCACATCCGCCGGCAGGTGGATGTCGGGCTTGTGATAAGGCACTGAGATGAGCAGGGAATCGATGGTGTCTTTTTCCACTTCAAATCCCAGGGACTGCAGGATGGTTTTTACAGCATCCGGATGATAGTTTTTGCCGCTCAGTTTTTTAAGATAATGGTATTTAAGCGCGATCTCTTTTTTGGGCTGTGGTTCGGGATACAGATCATAGATGTCTGAACCGAGGGTTCCGCCACAGGTTTCCAGGATCAGTGATGCGGCCCGTTTCAGAACGGTTACGGTTGCAGAAATATCCGTTCCTTTTTCAAAGCGGGTAGCGGCATCTGTTCTCAAACCGTGCCGGAAGGAGGTTTTACGTATGCTGATGGGATCAAAACAGGCGCTTTCGAGAAAAATACGGGTGGTCTTTTCTGTAACCCCGCTTTCGAGTCCGCCAAACACTCCGCCAATACACATGCCGCCTTCCGCATCGCAGATCATGAGGTCTCCGGCACTCAGCTTCCGTTCTTTTTCGTCCAGGGTAACAAAGGGCGTGCCTTCCGGCAGGTTCTTGACAATGACCTGGTTGCCGCGGATCTTATCGGCATCAAAAGCATGCAGTGGCTGCCCTGTTTCATGCTGAATAAAATTGGTGATGTCGACGATATTGTTTATGGGTCTCAGTCCGATAGCTTTTAAAATATGCTGCAGCCATTTAGGGGATTCGCCCACCTGGATACCGTCAATGCAGATGCCGCTGTACCGGGGGCAGGCTGCTTTATTTTCGATGATGATCTTCAGCGGCGCTTTGCCTTTGGGTGCTTTGAAGGCCGAGGTCTCGGGAAATTTCGGGCGTTCTGATCTTTTGTCATGATGGGAAAGATAGGCGCAAACATCCCGTGCCACGCCCCAGTGGCTCATGGCATCCATCCGGTTGGGCGTAAGCCCGATCTCAAAAATGGTGTCCGTATAGCTTTGAAAATATTCCGACGCAGGGGCTCCGGCCCGTACATCCGCCGGCAACACCAGGATGCCGTCGTGTGAAGGGCTCAGTCCGATCTCGTCCTCGGCGCAGATCATTCCCTGGCTTTCCTCGCCTCGGATCCTGGCCAGCTTCATGGTAACAGGAGCGCCGTTTAACGGATAAATAGTGGCGCCCACCGGTGCAACAACTACTTTCTGACCGGCAGCTACATTTGGAGCACCGCATACAATATGCAGGGGCGCATCACCGCCCACCTGAACCGTTGTCAGTTTCAGTTTGTCGGCATTGGGATGCGGACGGGTTTCCAGCACTTCGCCGATCACCAGGCCTTTCAGGCCGCCTTTTAGTTCTTCGTATTCATGGATGGCCTCTACCTCAAGTCCGATAGCGGTCAGGATCTGGCTTAAACGTTCCACATTGACGGCTACCAGTTGCCCTGCCGGTCCGGCAGGCAGGTATTCACTCAGCCATTTGTAAGATATTGTCATCTGTTCGTTAAATATTAATAAAATCGGACTGCGAATATACAATCATTGCGACATCCTTCGCCGTAAAAGTTGGTAGCAATAACTACCCGGAGCCTCTTAAAAAAAAGCCCCGCAAGCCAGATGAGTTGCAGGGCGTATAATTGGTGGTTTCTCTATGGTAGGCCAATGGGTTGAGAAATACGCCCCATAAACAGAATGCTGTTGGAAGTATTTTCGCTGATGATGATCCCAAACGGACGGTTGCAGATAAATTGCGGTATCTGGGGTGCGCTGGTTACGCCGATGCCAATGCTGGTGACCGCTGCCGCTTCTGTACCCTCTTCATCCACTGCGGCAAACGTATTTTGCTTTACAAAACTGATGTAGACGGGTATTTTGCTCAGCGCATCAAAATCGGCGTCAAAGGTAAAAGCTTTCCGGATGCCCATGGCTTGCAGGGTCTCATTCAGTTTGAATTCCTGTTCCAGCTTAAACCGGGGGATCCCGATATTTACCGTGATGGTTCTGAAGGATTGCTGGAGCGCATTCCATTTTTGAAGGTCCATCTGTTCGAAAAGGTCGGCAACGGCACTTGTTTTGGGCAAAAGAATGGTCATGGTAAACTGTCCGTTGCCGTATGGTTTTTGAATGGCGTCAAAGTTTGCTGCAGGGGCATATTTTACCGTATCTGTCTGGTGCATCATGTTCACCTGCATCTGGGTGCCATCTGCTTTTGTAAACGTTTCGGAAGTGGTCTTGTCTTTATCGAATTTTGCACGCCAGTTACCCTTAAGGTAGAGGGCATTCATCAGCAGCATGACCAGGTCGGGACTCAGCTTGTTCAATACAACAGGGATTTTACCATTTGTATGATCGCTGGCCCATTTATTGATCAGCTGCAGATCGGAGGGTTGAAAGGGGAGGCCGGTTACCTGTGCTTTATAATAAGCTGCCAGAGTTTCTAAAAAGGTGGTTTCAACGGGAAAGCCGTTTTTGTAAAACACAGCATTAGCAAGGCCAAAGCTTATCTCCGGGTCTGCCTTTGGCAGTTGCTCCAGGAGCGTACGGTTGGTTTTATTCAGTTCTTCAGAGGAAAGGTCCTTTGCCTGAAGGGCGTTAAGGATCTCTTCCCTGGTGTCCCCGGTTGCGCCGTTGGCTACCATGCTCATGGCCATGTGCAGGCTCAGCGGGGAAACAAAAATATTTTCCTGGTCCTGTTTTGTCTGCTGCAATGCATTAAAAAATGCGAACGAAAAACCCGACATGGATTCCCGGACTGCTGCAGAAATAGTGATGGGTGTTTGTTTGGCCGACCGCAGGTCCGGCTTTCCTTCATCCGATACATGCTTTGCACAGCTGCCCAATATCAGGGCTGCCCAGCCAGCGCAGTAAAACAATCGCCGTTTCAACATGGTTCGTCCGGTTTAAGTTGTTACATTGTAACAGAACGCAGGAACGGCCGGTTTCGCAACAGGGGGGCGTATTAATTCCAGGTTTTTTTTTCTTTTTTTATAAGCGCGGGGGTAAAAAGCAGGTAGTAGAACACCATCCAGAGGTCCATGACCAACACCCATTTGCGGAGGTCCGCCTCGTTAAGCCTTTTCATTGCCCTGGCAAAAACGAGCTGCTGGATGATGGATTTACCGGCCAGGATGCCCAGGCCGATCCGCCAGTTGTACCAGATGCAGCAGCTGAGGATCAAAAAATAAAATAAAAAATGAGATAAACTATATAATCCAAGTAATATCTGATGTTTAGGTTTATAGTATTTTGAAGTGCTGAAATGCCTTGTTTTTTGATATCGCCAATCCTTCCAGGTACGTTTCGGGCTGCTCAGGGTATGCGCTTCCGGGTCAATGACAATGGCCGTATTTTTTCCGTTAGCTACTTTATTTATAAAAAGGTCGTCGTCTCCCCCCGGCAGGTGGTTCAGGCCGGAAAAGCCCTTGTTTTTCAAAAAAATATTTTTTTTGTAGCTCAGGTTCCGGCCCACACCCATGTACGGGTGGCCGGCCAGGGCATAGGATAAATATTGCAGGGCGCTGTGAAAAGTTTCATAGCGGATCACTTTGTTCAAAAAGCCGGGGAGCTTATGATAGGCACCATAGCCCAGCACGATGTCGATGCCCTCCTCGTAAGGTTCCTGCATTTTTTGCAGCCAGAATTCGGTAGCTGGCACACAATCGGCGTCCGTCAGCAAAAGGATCTCATGGGCGGCCTCCCGGATGCCCATCGACAGCGGATATTTTTTCCCGGGGATATGTTGGGCGTTCTGCTGCAGGTTTAAAACGGTGAGCCCGCCATACCGGGCATTCAGCTCCTGTAAAATGTATTTGCTGTCGTCGACGGAGTTGTCGTTTACGACGAGGATCTGGCGGCTGGCGGTGTATTCCTGGAAAATAAGACCGGGAATATTTTTTGCAAGGTTGCGGGCTTCATCCTTACCGCAGACGACGATGCTTACCGGATGCTGCTGCGTGCTTTTCCGGGGCCTGGCCCTGAAAAATACCAGTCGGGCAAAAAAGAAGAAATAATAAAACAGGAGAACAGCCGTAAAGAACAGGAGCGCGATAAATATAATATATCCAGGGGTTAGATCCGGCATGGAGCAAATATAGGGCTCTAATTTTTATTTTGGGCATCAGGCTTTGAGAATCGGTATTCGGTATCGGGTATCCGGAATCGAAAAGCCAGCCCCAAAAACGGATTCCGGCTCTCATTTCTCATTTCTTCATCCCTTGCCAATCTGATGGCGGAAAAAGAAACGCGGTCAATGAACAGGTATGGATTTACGGACTGCGCTACTGGGTGCTGAACCGGACGGAACGTGCGCAGGAGCTGTTTAAGGGATATTGCGCCACCGCGTTGAAACGTCTTCTTTTTGAAAAGCCCGAACCTCAGAAGGTGCACCGGTTTTATCAGGAGATGCTGCCTTATATAACGGATACTTTTTAAACGGCCGTTACAGTACGATTATTTTTATGAGACGGCCCATCATTTATATATAAAAAGCAACTATGATTCCTGTTTGGCCTACCTGGATTCCGCTTACCATATTACCCGCAGAACCTGCTGTTGCAGGAATTGATCGCCCAGTCGCTGATCCAGCAGAGCATACCCGTATCCGGCAAGGCCGGTGCAATCATCGTGCGCTGCCTGGAAGTCCGATTTGAGCGTTATCCTTTTTTAAGATCGAATCCCAAGGTCAGGGACCTGTATATCATCGGGCTGGCCAGCGCTACCGCGGATCTGTTTTATGAGAACCCGAAAGCGGCGGCAGACCGGTATCTGAAGCGGTACCTTGATCTGATGGGAACCAACCTGCCAGTTGTAAAAGAGATGCAGCCGTATTGGGCGATACGGGTCAGCGAAGCCTATATCTTATCATATCCGGCAATAGCAGTATAAAGAGGCGCGCATTTTTAACACATTTAAAAAAATAGGTGCCGGGTAATGGAGCTCAATAAACGGATCGGCTACCTGGATGAGGGGATCCATTAATAGCTGCCCTGTGATTTTTCGAGCCGGTAAAGCTTATTTTTTTAATTTTGCGCCCGATTTATGGCACAACTCAGTTTTCAGCTGCAACATACCGATAAGGGATCTGCTGCAAGGGCAGGACGCATCCAGACCGATCACGGACAGATCGAAACACCCATCTTTATGCCGGTGGGTACTGCCGGTTCCGTAAAAGCGGTCACCCAGGCGCAGCTGGAAAACGAAGTGCAGGCGCAGATTATCCTGGGCAATACCTATCATTTATATTTACGCCCCGGGCTGGAGGTGCTGGAAAAGGCCGGCGGGTTGCACCGGTTCAACCAGTGGCAGCGCCCCATCCTTACGGATAGCGGCGGTTTTCAGGTGTTTTCGCTGGCCGGAACACGGAAGATCAAAGAAGAGGGGGTCACCTTTGCCTCGCATATTGACGGAAGCAAACACCTGTTCACCCCGGAGCGGGTCATGGACATTCAGCGGGTGATCGGCGGTGATATCATTATGGCGTTCGACGAGTGCCCACCCGGCGGAAGCGAATACGGTTATGCCCGGAAAAGCCTGGACCTGACCCATCGCTGGTTGGATCGCTGCTGGGACCGGTTTACCACCACACCGGATAAATATGGGTATACCCAGAACCTGTTTCCCATCGTACAGGGGGCTACTTTTAAGGACCTGAGAAGGGAATCCTGCGATTTTATTGCTCAAAAGGACGCGCCCGGTAACGCTATCGGCGGACTAAGCGTGGGAGAGCCGGAAGACAAAATGTACGAGATCTGCGACTGGTGCTGCCAGCACCTGCCCGTGCACAGGCCGCGCTATCTTATGGGGGTGGGTACCCCCTGGAATATTCTGGAGTGCATCGGCATGGGCATTGATATGTTCGATTGCGTGATGCCCACCCGCAACGGAAGAAATGCCATGTTGTTTACAACAGAAGGGGTCATCAATATCGACAATAAGAAATGGGAGATGGATTACACACCCATTGATGAAGGCCTGCCCAACCCAATGAGCAATCTGTACAGCAAGGCCTACCTGCGGCACCTGTTCAAAAGCGGGGAGATCCTTGCATTGACCATCGCCAGTGTACACAACCTGGCCTTTTACCTGTGGCTGGTGCAGGAAGCGCGCCGGCAGATCATTTCGGGAAATTATCGCTCCTGGAAAAACCAAATGATTGTTAAGTTAAAAAGGCGTCTGTAAGCCATATCTTTTTTTCGGTTATTTTTACAGCTTATATATTTCATGAAGAAACTGGACTGGTACATATTAAACAAACTGTTGATCTCGTTTGTATTTTGCATGCTGTTGTTTACAGTCATTGCCGTAGCCATCGATACCAGTGAAAAATCGGACGATTTTGTAAAATCAGGACTTTCTTCCTGGCAGATCTTTACGAAATATTATATGGGCTTTATCCCCTATATCTGGAGTTTGTTGTTCCCGTTGTTTGTGTTTATCGCCGTCATTTTCTTTACCAGTAAGATGGCATTGCGGTCAGAGATCATCGCCATCCTTGCCAGCGGTACACGATTTACGCGTTTTTTGCGTCCTTATATGGTAGGCGGGTTGCTGCTGGCAACCCTGCTGTTTTTTGGAAGGGCCTATTTCATCCCGATGGCTAACGACATTATGAGCAATTTCCGGAAAACGTATATCGATAAGAATGACCCGCTGAAGAACCGGTCGGAGAGTGCCTGTAGCACCTGTTTTTATAAGCGGGTAGACAGCGTTACCTATATGGGCGTGAAAAATTTTGATGCGGTTACGAAAAAAAGCGGTGCCTTCTTTATGGACCGGGTAAAGCGGGGCAAAGTGGTGTACAACCTGCGTGCCGCTTCCGTTCGATGGGATACAACCAAAAGACAACGGAGATGGGTGGCCGAAAATGTAGTGGAGCGCCAGGTCGACAGCCTTGGTGAGCGGGTGACCCATTCCAAGGAGAAAGTTGTGCGCCTGAACATGGCACCGGATGAACTGATCAAAGACGAATACCTGAAAGATAAGCTGACGACCCCCGGTCTGAGACGCCTGATCAAAAACGAGGAATTGAGGGGGACGGAAGGACTGAACGCTTTAAAAGTGGAATTGTATAAGCGGACCTCAACACCCTTTACCGTATTACTGCTAACCTTTATTGGTGCGGTGATCGCCAGCCGTAAAACCCGGGGCGGGAGCGGCATGCACCTGGCGTTAGGTATTGTCATAGCCGCGGTATTCATTCTGGCAGACCAGTTTTCGACCGTTTTTTCCACCAAAGGAAATTTTCCTCCTTTGCTGGCCGCATGGATCCCCAATCTTTTTTTTACCATCGTGGCCCTGCGCCTGTATAAAACGGCTCCTAAATAAGCGGTCAGTTGTCACTCGTCAGCTTTCCTAAAACTGACAGCTGGCAGCTGAAAACTGACAACTAATTGCTGCTCTCTTAAACCCTTTTACAGGTATTTTGTTAAGGATTTATTGCCTCTGAAAAATTACTAAAATATAATTTGCTGTGGCAATTGGCTTTAACTATCTTTAGCGCAAACCATTTTTTTAATAGTTAAGACGAAGAGCATATATGGAACAATTCAAAGTGAAGTTTAAAGAGCAGGCGGATAAGCTTGGGGCAGAAATCAAGACCCTGCTCCAGGAACATGGGAATACGGTGATCGGAGAGACCACGCTGGCACAGATTTATCAGGGAATGAGAGGCATGACTGCCCTGGTTACCGAAACTTCCCTGCTGGACGCACAGGATGGCATCCGCTTTAAAAGACGTTCCATTCCAGAACTGAGAGAACAGCTTCCGAAAGCCAAAGGTGGTTCTGAACCGTTGCCGGAAGCGTTGTTTTACCTGATGATGATCGGTGAGATCCCCACGGAGAAAGATGTAGAAGACCTGAGTGCTATATTGCAGCGGCGCAGCCATGTACCTACCTATGTATTTGACACGATGAAAGCGCTGCCCAAGGATACACACCCGATGACCCAGTTTGTGGTAGGGGTGATGGCCCTGCAGGCGGAGAGTGTTTTTGCAAAGCGCTATGCCGAAGGATTTTCCAAAAAGGACTATTGGGAAGCAACACTTGAAGATACGCTGAACCTGATCGCACGGCTGCCACATATTGCCGCTTTTGTTTACCGCCGTAAATACAAGGGCGGAAAAGCTGTACAGCCGGACGGCATGCTGGATTGGGCTGCCAATTTTGCCCATATGCTCGGATATGATCATGAAGAGTTTAAGGAGCTGATGCGCCTGTATATGGTCATTCATGCCGATCATGAAGGCGGCAATGTTTCGGCGCATGCCACCCATTTGGTAGGCTCTGCGTTGAGTGATCCTTATTTAAGCTACGCAGCGGGTATGAACGGGCTGGCAGGTCCTTTGCACGGGTTGGCCAACCAGGAGGTGATCAAGTGGATCTTTGAAATGCAGAAAGAGCTGAACACAGAAGCGCCGGGCGCGGAGCAGATCGCCGAATACGTAAAAAAGACCCTGGGCGAAGGAAAAGTAGTACCGGGTTACGGGCATGCCGTATTGCGCCAGACGGATCCGCGCTTTACTGCGCAAATGGAGTTTGGCAAAAAACATATGCCGGATGATCCGCTGGTGAACACAGTGTGGCGGATCTATGAAACGGTTCCCGGTATCTTACAGTCACTGGGAAAAGTAAAGAACCCCTGGCCCAATGTAGATGCACACAGCGGCGCTTTACTGGTGCATTACGGCATGAAAGAATATGAGTACTACACGGTGCTTTTTGCTGTAAGCCGGGCATTGGGGGTATTATCGAGCCTTTGCTGGGACCGTGCCCTCGGCATGCCGCTGGAGCGGCCCAAATCAGTGACCACCGCTGCCGTAAAAAGGTGGCTCAGTAAGGAAGTAGAAAACCTGGGAGACTAAAAAAAGCCCCGGGGAATGCGGAATATTTTGTAAATTGAGATGACCCGAATTGTGAGGGTACAAACTTTTTTTGGTACGGTTTTTTGGGGAGTTTAAAGAGCATCTGATTATTCAACTAAAATAAAAAAGAAATTTATGAAAAATAGAGACAAGTACATCCTTGGTATTGCCGGGGCTGCGCTCGCCGGCATCGCTATCGGCTTGCTGTTCTATACAGAAGAAGGCAAGAAGACCCGTAAAAAAGTGAAGAATACGGCCAATGACTGGGCAGATTCTTTGGGTAGCCTCATTGCCACCGGTAAAGAAAGTCTTTCCGATCTTTCGCATAAGGCCGTGAATAAAGCCAAAAAAGGATATCAGCGGTTCAAAGGCCAGGCAGAAGATGGCTATGACGAGCTTCGGGGCGAATACAATGACTTGGCTGACGAGTATGCCCGTAAATAAATAAAGCGCATCCCTGTAAACGGGTTGTCTGCAAGGTTTGTTGTTGAGCCGGAAATTTTGGTTCGCTAAAAACAATATACTTTTGAGGCAACCTTTTTTTTATTTGTAACCGTAAAACGCAAACTATGCTGGAACTAAAAGAAAAGCTGGAGAATGTGGCTGAAGACGTAGAGGAGATTGCAAAAACCTATTACCGCCTGTCAATGCTCAACATTGTAGACAAAGGCAGTAAGCTGGGATCTTCTTTTTTGATTCTTGCCCTGGTTACCGGGTTGGCTTTTTTTATCTTTTTATTTATCGGATTTGGTGCCAGTTACTGGATCGGGCAGGCGCTGGGCAATCCCATGCTGGGTTTTTTTGTAGTGGCCGGATTTCTGCTGCTTGTTTTAATCCTGATACTGGCGCTCAATAAAAAGACCATTCAACCCCTGATCCGTAACATCATCATTAAGAACCTCTATGACTAAGCCTGTTATTACGACGCATAAAGAACTGATGCAGGAAAAGGCCCGGCTCAAAGCCCGGTTGAAACAGCGCAAAACGGATTTGCGTCAGTCGGTGGAAGCAATCAAAGACACATTGAACCCGATCAGCCATATCGCAAAAACCACGAAGGATATCTGGAATGCAGACGCATCCAATCCTCTGATTGCGCTGGGGGTTACCAAGCTGACGGATGTTGTGATCCGGAAGGGCATCCTGCGTAAAGCCGGCTGGTTATCGCGGTTGATAGCGCCCGTGCTGGTACAGAAAGTGGCCACCTACCTGATCAGCGAAAAGGCGGGAGATCAGATCGGCCGTTTGCTGCACCGTGCAGCCCATAAACTTCGCGAAGACGCGCGGATGGCTGATTTTTCAAAAGGGATGAGAACAAAAAAGGGGACCGCTGTCCGCTGAAAAGCGACCATAATAAATGATGACGGCTAATGGGAAATCCTGGCCGGGATCCGGCGGATATAAATGGTTGGGGAAGAAATAAAAAAGCCGTCTCAATATTGAAACGGCCTCTTTACCTGGTGGAGGATATCGGAGTCGAACCGACGACCTCTTGCATGCCATGCAAGCGCTCTAGCCAGCTGAGCTAATCCCCCAGGCGGAGCGCAAACTTAATGGATTGTTTGTTATTGTCCAAGATTTTTTTTGAAATAGGTCTCCGCGATTTTTTGAGCCTGCCCGGGCATTAAAATGAAGCGGTTGCTTGCTTTCCAGAGCCCGGGATGGCGGCGTAAGCACTATGGATCCAGCGGATCTGTGGCGTCCGTTTGCAGGCAATCTTTATTGGGATAATAGGAGGTCTGCTCTGCATTGATCTCCTGCATATTGCTGTAAGGAAGATAACCCAGGTCCCGCAGGGCGGTTTTGGTCATGGTACCCCGGATGTACCGGGTCTGACTGGCATCCGTAGCGATCAATACCGGTTTGTTTGCTGGTATTTTAAACCGGTAGATCATCCGGTTGGTATTGCGGATATTGGTTGTGGTGTGCCGGGCATGGGGTTCTATAAAAACCGCATTTTCCGGGATGCCCAAAACGCCGGTAAGATAGCGTTTCATTTCCACTGCCTCATTATAGGGGGTTAAGAAGGGGTGTACATTGCCGCCGGATACAACAATGAATGGGGCCAGCCCTTTCTTGTAAAGTACAGCGGCTTCGCGGCAGCGCCGGGCCCCGCCGGAGTCCAGCGTTACGGAAGGATCTTCCGGCCCCAGGCCCGGTACCAGGATGAGGCCGTAGGTATAGCGGTTCCATTTGGTCTTTTTCAACTGCCGGTATGGCGCGTTGTTGAGCCCGCCGTTCAGCGGCTCAAAGCGGGCGGATTCATAGCGCCCGTTGAGCTCAAGTACACGGATGGCCGCATGAAGCGGGGTGCCCGGCAGTGTGGCATTGCCGGCTGCCTGATCCAGGTAGGCCTGTATGGCTTTGGGATACGCGTTATCTTTTGCATTAAAACGGATGGAATCGATTTTGGGATAGCGGGGGGCATCGCCTTTTATATAGATGCTGAAAATGCGGTTGATGTTACCGGCTTCGGCTTCCCATACCCAGCGCAGGTAAGCGGTGTCTTTTAGCGGGTGCTGCCGGTAGTAGGTTTCTTTTTTCTTTAGCCCGGCAACTGCTGCTTTCAGGCGCGTATTGCGGGCGTATTCTTTTACCCATGCATCGCTTATCTGCCGGATCAGTTCCGGCGACAGGCGGAGCGCTGTTGCATAGCAGGCTCTGTTGCTGCAGTTTTGAACGGCCTGCCGCAATTGCGCTGCGTAGCCCTGTGTCAATGCCTGTATACCGGTCTGAAACGCTGCAGAGGTCTGCAATGCCGCCAGTTGCTGTGCCAGGGGAAAATTCTTTTGCTCCAGCGTAGGGGTGAGGTTCGCCCCGGTACCAAATGCCGCGGCATACAGCGACTGGTAGCAGGATTTATAATCGGCTACATTTTTGGAATGGCTTTCATACAGAAAGGGGCCGTCATAACCCACCTGATCCAAAGCCTGCAGGATGGCCACCCAGTTATTTTCGCCCTTGCCGTTACAGGGAAAATAGTGATTTTCTTCCCGGCCAGTGCCGTCTGCCACATGCAGAGTCTTCAGCCGTTGTCCCATGGCCAGGATGAGCTTTTCAGGGTACTTGATATGGTTGAGGTCAATGGCGGAATATACATCACCGGGCAGCAGGTTCATCACTTCTACGGCTTCTTCCACGGTGCGCAGCAGGGGGCGTTCCCGTACCAGCCCGTGCCGCAGCTCCGGCCCCAGCATATTTTCAATGACCATAATGGCCCCCTGTTGCTTTATCATCGGATCCAGTTCCTGCACCGACTGCACCAGCTGCCTTTTGCGCAGCGGCCGCTCGTTCCGGTTCAAATACCAGCTGGGGTGAAAAAGAATGATGTGCGGATCCAGGACTGCTACATATTTTAAAATACGGGTATGCATGGCTACTACAGCCCTGCGTGCGTTTTCATCACCCAGGGAGAGGTCGATGTTTTTTCCAAAGGGCATATGAACGGACCAGATCTGTATGCCCGCCTCTTCTGCAGCTTTGCGCGCCTTTTGCGCTGTTTCCAGAAACGCTTCGTCTGCTTTTAAAAAATTACGGGCAGTATCCACAATGCCTCCCATACCCACTTCAATACAATCGATGCCGGCGGCCTTTGCTGCTTTCATTCCTTCGGGGGTGATCTTGTCCATCCTGATATTAAAGCCCAGGCGCAGGGGTTTTGGAAATCCGGCCTGCGCAACGGCCATTGTACACGGGAACAGCAGAAGGAGCAAAAGTCCTTTCCGTAAGTAGATCATTGATTTCATGAGTGGCATAATAAATAAGAAGAACGCTAAAATAGCATATTCAGATCAAAACTTTATTTTTAGGGTCCGGGGAATAAGTAAAGAATAAAATACCCGGCTTGCTTGTAAAAATTTATATGAAGTTACAACCCGGTCGTAAACCTGCTTATGGTGGAATATGTTCTTTTTGTAAATTTTTTGTATTGCTCACACGGGTGTATAATCGCTGAAACATGAAAACTTCAACGGTATGCGGTTTTATTTAACCGTGCCGGGCTCGCTGTATCATTACGCTGTTGCGGGAACCAAGGCATCCCTTGCTTTAGTACTTCTATCGGCACAATGCAAAATAAGCCCTACTTTTGATATGCTTCAAACGAAGAGGTTTATGAACTGTTTGATTGTTGATGATAATAAGATAGCGCGGGCTACATTAAAACAGCTGGCGGCACAGATAAGCGATCTGAAAGTGGCCGGAGAAGCTTCCAGTGCATTGGAAGCCTGCAATCTGCTCCGGGAGAAACCAGTGGACCTGCTATTGCTGGATATTGAAATGGAGGAGATGACCGGGCTGGAACTGACCCGGCACCTGGGGGAAAACCGGCCGGTGATCATTTTTATATCTGCCAAAGAAGAATATGCCATCGAAGCTTTTGAACTGAACGTGGCCGACTATATTACCAAGCCGGTGCAACCGGCGCGCTTCCTGCAGGCACTCGACCGTGCAAGGGAAATTATTGACAGTAAAAGTGAGCACATAAATGTGCACGCGGACGCGTTTCTTTTTATCAGGGACTCCAATGTGGTAAAAAGACTGGGCTTCGATGAGATTCTTTATGCAGAAGCAATGGGCGATTACGTAAAGCTGCATACCACACACAGGTTTTATGCTGTGCACAGTCCGCTGAAGACCGTGGAAGAACGCTTGCCGGCTCAGCGGTTTATACGCGTGCATCGTTCATATATTGTAGCAGTGGATAAGATCGACCGTATAGAGCAGGGGGCATTGGTCATCGGGGGGAAGCCGGTGCCGGTTGCAGATGCCTACCGGAATGCGCTCAACAAGCGACTGAACGTGTTATAGGAGCGAAGGCCGGATCCCGGTATCCGGTCAGAACCGCACCACTTCCTCCAACGATCCTTTTTGCCCGTTCGGCGATTCTTCAGGGATCCCGGTTTTACCGGTAGTATTTTTACATTAAGATAAACCCCGGCATCGTGAACACCCGAAAAATCATATACATGACGCTGTCGGCCCTGCTGCTGATCGGGTTTGTATATGGGCTGCTTTATGAATTGTATGTGCTTCGTAACCTGCTGGTCATCTTTTTGTTCCTGAGCCTCATCGTGGCTGATCTTATTGTATTTGTAAAACTGTTCTGGAACATTACGGCCAACCGGCGTGACGATGCCTGATAATTGGACTATATTTGACAGGAATTGCCCGGTTATGAAATCTTCCTTCCGATACATAATGGTGGTTACGTTTATAGCTGCAGTCATCATTATTGTTTTCCTGCAGTTTAATTCCAGTCGGAGCATCAACCAGCTCATCAACGGCAATGAGGACCTGATGAGCCTGTTGAAGATCAAGATGGAGCTTCAGCATGTACAGGAAAATGTAGCACAGCTGGAAACAGAGGCCAAAAGCATCGTCATACGCGGACAGGACCTGAAGGACGGCCGGTTTGAGCAGCAGGTAAAGCGCGTGAACCGGTCTTTTTATGCACTGGACTCTTTTGAAACCGATCAGATCATTGGAGCGGGCATACTCCAGCTAAAACGGCTGGTTAATAAAAAGATCGGCCTGAATAAAGAAGTATTGCGCACATTTGCCGGAGATGGTAAGGACGCCGCAGAAGCGCTGATCAATGATCAGGAGGGAGCCCTGTTTACAGACTCCATCCGCAGCCTGGCACACCGGATCGACGAGCGCTACCAGGTGAGCGTTACCCAATTGATCGACAACGCCGATACCAACGGCCGGAATGCCAAGACTTTTGGAACGATCCTGGCGGCAATTGCAGCAGTAGCATCCCTGCTGGCCTTTGGCTATATCTCTTATAAAATGGGAGAACAGCAACGGCTGATCCACCAGCTCAATGCCTCGGAGCTGCGGGCCCGGCAGTCGGCCGAGGCTAAGGAGCATTTTTTGGCCAATATGAGCCATGAGATAAGAACCCCGCTGAACGCCATCCTGGGTTTTACTGGGTTGCTGCGGAAACGGGAAACAGACCCGGAAACAGCACGGTACACCGGGCTTATTCATAAAGCGGGAGAAAACCTTTTGCAAATTGTAAACGACATCCTGGATATCTCAAAAATAGAAGCGGGAATGATGCCGGTGGAAAAAACAGCATTGAATATACGGGAAACGGTTGCTTCCATTGAACACCTTTACCGGCAGCGAAGCCAGGAAAAGGGATTGCGTTTTTCCGTAGAAGTAGCACCCGAGATTCCGGAGATCGTGGAAGGCGATGAAGTACGGCTGACCCAGATCCTTGTGAATCTCATCAGCAATGCCATAAAGTTTACAGAGAAGGGGGATGTAACAGCAGCGGTTGGTCTGCAACAGATCACGGGCAACAAAGTGATGCTGGCCTTTGTGGTTTCAGATACGGGTATGGGGATGGACGCAACGGAATCTGCCGCGGTGTTCGCCCGCTTTCGCCAGGGTGATGAAAGCATTACCCGGAAATACGGTGGTACGGGCCTGGGCCTTACCATTGTAAAAGACCTGGTGCAATTGCTGAACGGAAGCATCGAGGTGGCCAGCAAAAAAGACGCCGGAACAACGTTTACGGTGCTGCTGCCTTTCCGGGTGCTGCCTCCGGCCGTTGAAAAGGAAAATGGTGCTGCTCCTGTAAAAGGAACGGTAATGGCATGGCCGCATAAAAAAGTGCTGGTTGTTGAGGATAATGAGCTGAACCGGTTGTTGCTGGTACAGCTGCTCAGCAACTGGGAGGTGGGCTTTCATACGGCTTCCAATGGAGTGGAAGCGATCCGGTTGCTGAAAGGCACGCATTACGACCTGGTGCTTATGGACCTGCAGATGCCGGAAATGGATGGCTATACTGCCACGGCTATCATACGGAACGAGCTGCACAACCCTGTACCCATTGTGGCGATGACGGCCGATGCGCTGGCAGGCCAGAAAGAAAAATGTTTACAGGCTGGAATGAACGATTATATCGCGAAGCCGCTGCATGAAGCCGTATTGCACCGGTTACTGGTGCAGCTGCTGGAGCAGCCGGCTGAGTCGGTCACGGCCATAGCGTCGCCTGCTGTTCCACCGGAAGAAAACGGGCTGCATTATTTACAGCTGGATTACCTGCTGGCGGTAAGCAGAGGCAACAAGGCATACGAAAAGGAGATCATGGAGCAATTCTGCGAGATGGTGCCGGAGGAACTGACCCGGATCGGAACAGCCTGGCAGCAGGGCCGCCCGGATCAGGTGCGGAGAACGGCCCACAGCATGAAAACAACCGTGGGCGTGTTGGGGCTTACTGCTCATGTGGAAACATACCTGTCTGCACTGGAAAAAATGCAACCGGCCGATCCTTCCTTTTCCGGGGTTTATGAGCGGCTGCAGGAAATATGCCGGCATGCCCTGGATGAAGCGAAGGCCTATTATGTGGTACACTATGCCTGAAGGAGCACCCCGGGCGGGTATCGTTGATATCGCCGCGTTATTTTTTATGCGGGGTCCTGCGCGTTACGCCTCTGCCCGGTCCTTGAATGAACCCTCAAAACCTCGGGAAAATGCACTGCTGCTTGATGTATTTGCCGCCTGTTTTTTTTGTTTCAGCGACTGTTTTTGCCTTTTCGTCTTTAGCGGGGGTCCCTGCAATGGTACCCGGTGTATCTTTATCCGGTTATAAAAAAATAAAAAATGAAAAAGATTTTTATTGCCGTACTCGCGCTGGTCACCTTTAGCCTGTCGCAGGCACAAACCGCTCCCGCGCAAACCAAGCCCGCCAAAGTGCAGGTCGCAAAGCCGGCTCAGAAAAGCGTGGGAAAAAAAGTTGCCGCAAAGAAGGCAGATCATTCGGTTGCCCATGTAAAAAAAGATGGCACGCCTGACAAGCGGTATACGGAAAATCAACATTTAAAAAAAGACGGTACACCCGATAAAAGGTATAAAGTAAATAAAAAATAGACACGTTTTGAGTTCTTGATTGTTAAGGTGCCCTGCGTTTGCGGGGCTTTTTTTAGGACTGCGCAATCTTATTTCCCGCCTTGCGAACAGATGATGGCTTTGCCTTTTCAACGATCGATTTTGCCGTTTTGCCTATTGCGCATGTGAAGCGGCGCTGGTGCAACGTAGCTTTAGTGTAGTAAACAAAAAATACCGAAGAATCTTTTAAAAATCAAAAAATGAAAAAAATTTTAATCGCAGCAATGTTCGTATTAAGTACAGGACTGGCAGTAAATGCAGCAGGAACCCATTTTCAGGATAAGCCTGTGAAGACCGAGACCGCAAAGGTCGATCATAAAAAAGGCAAAGCCGTGAAGCATAGCAAAAAGAAAGCTGGTGCAGCTAAGAAAGCGGTAACAAAAAAAGAAGCAAAGGCTAAATAGCCGGTGCTCTTTTTATGGCGGTGGATTTTAATACTGTCTCAAAACAACCCCACTTGCTGGGGTTGTTTTTTTGGGATCGTATGGGTATACATGGATCCTTATAAAACCATTTTTTTTTAATAATTTAAATGTAGATCCGCATGGTTTTACATTGAAACGGGTTATGTTTACCGGCCCAAATAACCGGACCCGATCTGTATGAAAGAACAGCTACTAAAACAGTTCCGGAAATTTTCGCCCAAAACCTATTGGAAGGAGATCCTGGCTGTGCTTGTGATCCTCTTGGCCTTTGTGTTTTTCAGAAGTGAGCGTAAAGAACTGCAATCCATATTCCCACAGCTGCGGGCTGCGGATGGCAGGTGGATCATTGCCGGGTTGGTAGTGTCGGCCCTGTACGTGCTGCTGCAGGCACTCATGTATATCTATAGTTTCCGGGCTATGGGTATGCGATTGAAGTTAACGGATGCCGTGGAGCTCTTTTTAAAACGGAATTTTTTAAGCGTGTTCCTCCCGGCAGGAGGAATCAGCTCTCTGGCCTATACCACGGCGCAGCTACGCAGGCGGAATCTGAATGCCACACAGATCCACCAGGCGAGCGTTGTTTACGGCTATGTGGGTTTGCTGACCGTTTTCCTGATCGGGGTGCCCGTTATCCTTTATAACCTCAGTAAGCAACGGCATGCGGGGGCGGCCGGGCTTTCGTTATTGCTGCTGGGGCTGCTGCTGGGCGGCGTTTTCTTGATCGTGTATTCTTTCAGAACAAAGGGGAAACCCTACCGGTGGGTCAGCCGGAAATCTCCTTCCTTTATCAGCAATATGGACGGGCTCTTTTCCGGTGCCGTCAATAAGCGGCAGCTGTGGTGCTCCATTGCTGCTTCGCTGGCAATTGAATGCTGTGGCATCGCGCATGTGTACATCAGTATTTATGCGCTGGGAGCAGCCCCATCGTTTCAGGTGGCGGCTGTGGGCTATACGCTCTCGGTGGTATTGATGATCCTGTCTCCGTTCCTGCGCGGGCTGGGAGCTGTGGAGTTTACCATGCTGTATATTTTTATGGACTATGGCTACCGTCATGATGAAGGACTGGGCATTACCCTGCTGTACCGGGTGTTTGAATTCTGGATCCCTTTGTTGCTGGGATTGTTTGCGTTTATATGGAGGGGGCGGCAGCTGGTGGCACGCATTGTGCCGGCGGTCGCCATTTTTTTCCTGGGTATGGTGAACCTCATATCGGTAGCCACACCGCCGCTGGCCGAACGGATGCGGCTGGACCGGTACTATCTTCCGGTGGAAGCCATTCATGCATCTAAGCTGATGGTACTGGTGCTCGGCATCTCATTACTCGTTACATCGGCTTACCTCATTAAAGGACTGCGGGCGGCGTGGATCGCTGCATTGATCTTTACGGCGCTTTCCATTTTAGGCAATATTGCAAAAGCGCTGGATTACGAAGAAAGCCTGCTGGCCGGCTTCATCCTTATATTGCTGATCGCAAACAGCAAACAATACCGGGTCAAAGAAAATCCCCGGTGGATCCGTATCGGCTTTGCTACCTTTTTCATCACGCTTCTTTCCGTTTGCCTCTTTGATTTTCTCAGTTTTTATTTTATTGATAAACGGCATTTTGGTATTGATTTTAACTGGCGCCAGTCGTTGTATTACACGCTGAGGAGCTTCCTGTTGTTTTCGGATGACGAGCTTACGCCCAAAACGCATTTCGGGCGTGACTTCATCAACATCACCCGCTTCCTGGGCGCTTGTTCCTGGCTGCTCCTGGTCTATTCCCTGCTGCGCCCCCGGATCTTTGAGGATGCGGCTCCGGATGCCCAAACTGCCACCCGGCTGGCAAGAGCGGTTCTGGAAGAGCACGGCCGGTCCGCAGTGGATTATTTTAAAACGATGCCCGATAAACAGCTGTTCTTTTCCGGCATCACCAGCGGATTTACGGCTTACCGGGTGGCCAATGATTTTGCAATGGTGCTGGAAGAACCGGTTTGTGCGGCGGAAGACAAGACAGAAGTGCTGAAAGAGTTTGAAGCCTTCTGCAAACAGCAGGGGTTAAAAACTGTGTATTACCGGGTCGATGAAAGCAGCCTGCTGCATTTTGAGGATCTTGGGAAGATGAAGATCTTTATAGGGCAGGAGGCCATAATGGAAACGGACCGGTTCACCCTGGAGGGTAAGGACCGCAAATCCCTGCGCAACGGGCTGAACAGTTTGCAGAAGAGGGGCTATGAAACCCTGCTGGCGGCTGCACCGCACGGCGATGCCTTCCTCGGGGAGCTGGAATCGGTATCTGATGAATGGCTGAAGAAATTTGAAAAAAAGGAAATGGTGTTTTCGCAGGGAATGTTCGACCGGGAGGCAATACGGCAATCGGATGTGATCGTTGTAAAAGATGCCGAAGGGGTGGTCCAGGCTTTTCTGAACATCATCCGCGATTACACACCGGAGGAGTGTACGTATGACCTTATCCGCAGGCGGCTGGAAGCACCCGGCGGATGCATGGATGCATTGATCGTAAAGCTGACGGAGTATGCCAGGGCGCAACAGTATAAATACCTCAACCTGGGAATGATCCCGTTCAATGGTATGAAGGCGCCGGACAACCCGGCTGAACGCATCATCAAATATGCTTCGCAGCGTATGGGCAGCCTGCGGCATTACCGGACCCTGCGCGATTTTAAGGAGAAATATGCCACCATCTGGGAGAATAAATACATGGTTTTTGGCAATGATTTTGACCTGTTGCAGATCCCCGGTGCGCTCAGGAAAGTAATGAAACCTTTATCTGATACAATTTAAGATATGAGAACATTTTTTTTGTTTTGTGGTATGGTATGGTCTTTATATGCTGCAGCCTCCGGCACCGCGGCATTGCCGCTGAAGAGCTGGCGGGGCAATGATAAAATGCCGTTGGTCCTTTATATAAGCGGGGATGGCGGGTTGAATAGTTTTACCGGCGATTTTTGCAAGGGGGTCAACCAGCTGGGGTACACAGTAATGGCGGTCAATTCGAGATCCTATTTCTGGAACAAGAAAACACCGGAGCAGGCAGCGGCCGAGCTGACGACCTGCCTGGAGGAGCAATTCAGCGGCCGGCCCAGTCAGCAACTATTGATCGTCGGGTATTCCTTCGGGGCAGATGTTACGCCGTTTATCCTGAACCGGCTGGGCAGGGCCGTTAAAAGCCGGGTGTTTCGTACGGTGCTTATGGCCCCGTCATCCACCACCGATTTCGTGATCCGCGTGGCCGATATGTGGGGCAGCAGTAAAAAGCGGAGCATGGATGTGGTGGCGGAGATCAACCGGGCCGCCGGGCAGCGCATCGTAGCCATCCTGCCGGGAGATGATGGGGAGTTTCCGGTGCAGGCGGTTAAGCTGGGCAGCTTTAAGGCCGTGGTTTTGAAAGGGGGCCATCACTTTGGCGGCGATACGGCAGCACTTGTAAAAGTTGTTGCGGGGTATTGGTGAACACCAACTTTCAAAGACCCAAGATCCAAAATACAAAACCCAAGGGCCAAATCTCAAATCTGAAATCTCGAATCTGACCCCTCCACCGTTTAAAAATAAAGCAGGAACATCGTGCCTTCCCCTTCTTTGCTTTTCATCTGTATGCTTCCTTTGTGCAGCAGCATGATCTGTTTGCAAAGACTGAGGCCGATGCCGTTCCCGTTTTTACGGGTACTGAAGAAAGGAATGAATATTTGCTCCGCAATGGCATTGGGGATACCGGTACCATTGTCGGCAATGCGAATGTAGGAACGCTCGCCCTCTCCAAAAGCAGAAAGCGTGATCTGGGGCGCCGGGTTGGCTTTTACCGCCTCAATGGCATTGGTCATCAGGTTGATCATTACCTGCTCAATTAAACTTACATCTGCCTGCACGCTCAGGAAGGGGTCTTTAAGAATAACGTCCAGCTGAATGTTCTTCTGGTCCAGTGTGGGCTGCATCAGGTTCTGAAGGTTTTCAAAAATGTCGCTGATCATTACTTTTTTAAAAACCGGTTTGGTGATCTTATTGAGGTTGCGGTAAGTGATGGCAAAGCGTTGCAGTCCCTCGCTTCTTTTTTTGATCGTTTCCAGTCCCAGCTTCAGGTCCTCCGGATCGATGGGGGCCGGCCCGCCATCCGGTTCCTTCGGCTCCAGCTGATTCTTCAGCGTATCAGCCAGGGAAGAGATCGGTGCTACGGAGTTCATGATCTCATGGGTCATTACATTCAGCAGTTTTTGCCAGGCTACGGATTCTGTTTCATCCAGTGTGCCTTTAATGCTTTGTATTGAGATCAGTTTATCAGTCTTCCCGTCCGTGGTAAAAAAAGTGGCGCTGATCAGCAGCTTTTCATCCAGCATGCCTTTTTTAAAGGTGAAGATGGTTGTTTGCCCGGTTGCCATTTCCAGCAGCAGTTTCAGGAATTCCGGGTTCCGTTTTTCGAGGGCGCGTATATTTTTAAAATACGGGATATCGGTCATTTTTTTGAATGCCTCATTCATCCAGTTGATCAGGCCGGTTGCGTTATCAAAGGAAAGGATGCCGATCCCCGTCAGTTCCAGGATCGTTTGCAGGTAGATGTTCTCCGCCTTCCGCTCTTTATTGATCGCTTTAAAACGGTCATTGATCGAGTTTAGCCCGGTCAGCAGCTTTTTCATGTCCCCGGTAGCAGAAGCTGTGTTGTAATTTTTACTGAAATCATTGTATTTAACGGCCTCTACAAATTCCAGGATGATCCTGTCTGTTTTTTCGGAGGTCTGAATGATGCGGATGAGGACGTAGATCCAGCACGGCAGGCAAGCGCTCGCCCACCACCATTCCCGGCGCCCTCCGCACCAGGCCATCACAGCGGTAATGGCCAGTAACAGCAGGAGCTCAATGATCAGTCCCGTCCTTTTTTTACTCAATATCATATTTATTCAGCCTGCGGTAAAGAGCGGTGCGCGTCAGTCCCAGCTCTTTTGCTGCTTTTGTGATATTCCCGTTGTTCTTTTCTATCGCCAGGAGGATGGCATTCTTTTCAAGAACATTCAGATTGATGGAATCCGGCGTTTTCATCGACTCAGTGTCCCTGCTTTCAATGGGCGAAAAAACAATATCCCCCGGTTGCAGGTATTCGCCGTCGCTCATGATCACGGCACGTTCTATGGCATATTGCAGCTCACGTACGTTTCCCGGGTAATGGTAGTGGTTGAGCTTATCGATGGCTTTTTTATCCAGTTCGAGATTGGATTTAAAATATTTTTCCTTATACTGTTTTACAAAATGGCGGGCCAGCAGCTCAATATCGCCTGTTCTTTTCCGCAGCGGCGGCAGGATGATCTCTACGGTATTGATGCGGTAGATGAGGTCCTTCCTGAAACGTTTTTCATTGGCCAGTTCGTCAAGCGGAACATTGGTAGCGCAGATCAGGCGTATATCAATCGGGATGGGCTGATGCGATCCCAGTTTGGTGACCTGCCTGTTTTGAAGCACGGTCAGTAAACGTGCCTGCTGATGCAGGGAGATATTACCGATCTCATCCAGGAACAGGGTACCGCCGCCGGCTGCTTCAAAACGCCCGGTCCGCTCTTCCCGTGCGTCGGTAAATGCGCCCTTGGTATGCCCGAACAATTCGCTTTCAAAAAGGCTCTCCGTTAGTGAGCCCACATCCGTTTTTATGAACGGCTTTGCGGCCCGCCGCGATTGCTGATGAATGGCATGGGCCACGAGGTCCTTGCCGGTGCCGTTTTCACCCAGCACCAGTATATTGGCATCTGTGGGTGCGATCTTTTCGATCTTTTTCTGTACATCCTGCATGGCCTCAGAATGCCCGAGCAGGCCGCTGGTTCCCGCGGTATGGAGCTGGGCTGCTGAGGATTTCGCCGCCCGCTTTTTCAGCAGCTCTTTTATGTTCAGGATCAGTTGGTCGTTTTGCCAGGGTTTCAGCAAAAAATCAGAAGCACCTTCTTTGAGCGACCGTACCGCCAGGTCTATGTCGCCATATGCGGTGATCATAATGATGGAGGCCTTTGACCCCAATTCCCGGATCTTGCGCAACCAGTATAAACCTTCATTACCGGTATTGATACTGCTGTTGAAGTTCATATCCATCAATACAAGATCGAAATCTTTTTTTGAGAAAACAGACCGGAGGTTCTCCGGGTTTTTCTCGGTGGTTACTTCCCTGGCTTGCGATTTGAGCAGCAGGCGTGCAGCGGTGAGCACATCAGGGTCATCATCAACGATCAATATGGATGCGTCTTTTAATAGCATAACGGATAACAAAAATGAGGATAGTAAACCGGATAACAAATATTCTGTTCCAAAATTTTTGCAACTGTATCAAAAACAGACGGTTGGTGTCCGGTTTTATACGTTTTTTTTAATGAGCCCGGATTTAAGTAATTGAGTGTTATGCTGTTATTATTGTGGCACGCCGTTTCAGTACCTGATAGCAGAATCATATTCCTCAAACATTTAAAGAACATCACAATGAAAAAACTGATATGGATCATCGCCGCTTTTATTACGTTGAATGTGGCCGCCGCCGATACGAACCCGGTGCTGAACGAAAAAGTACTAAAAAGTTTCGAGCTGGTTTTTGCGCATGCAGAGCAGGTGAAATGGAAACAAGAGAAGGACAATAACGAAGCGAGCTTTAAAGTAAACGACATGCTGGTACGGGCGGTTTTTGATGACAACGGGAAACTGATCCGGACGATCCGGTATTACCGGGAGGAGCAGCTGCCTGCCATCATCCGTTATCGCCTGAAAAAGAAATTTGAAAAACAGCACATCGCCAACGTCTCAGAACTGAGTATAAATGATGAGGTAACTTATTATGTGACCTTAAAGGATGAGCAATACCTGGTCAATGCCGTGGTGAACGGTAACGGCCAGATCGTTACATCAAAAAAATACAGGAGAGGAGATCTGTAGCAGCTCCTGTATCTTTCTATCTTTCGACATTTCTCATGTATATACGGGGCGGGTAGTCTTATCTGCTCCCTTTTTTCAGCTGTCAGGGTCAATTGTCAGATTTTGCTGCTGGCCGATAGCTAAAAGCTGTCCGCTTCACTGTATCAAAAACGGACAGTTCTTGTGCGATAGCGAACAGAAAAATAAAACTTTCCGGTATTAATGTATTTACGATCAATAGTTTGGTAAATTGGCATATTGTTGCATGATGGATAAAGGACTGTAAACCGTCCAGCGAAGCGCACTGCAAAATGAACGGTCAGCTATAAAATACGCAAAAGGCATATTACGGTAAAAAAAGAGCAAACGTGGACAGAGTAATTGAAAAAAAGTTCTGGAGTAAAAAAAGAATAGGAGCCATTGCCGGTATAACGGCGCTGGCATTGTTGATCGTGTTCAGCGTGGTAATAGCCGGCGGCAAAAGCAAACTGAACGTGGACCTGGAACGGATAACCGTCAGTGAGGTTAAAAAAGCGCCATTTAAAGAGTACATACCGGTAAACGGGGTTGTGCTGCCCATCAGCACCATTTACCTCGATGCGATGGAAGGCGGGCGGGTGGAAGAAAAGTTTGTAGAGGACGGCGCCATGATGAAAAAAGGGGAACCGATCTTACGCTTGAGCAATACCGATCTTGAATTGAACCTGATCGGTCAGCAGTCTTCCGTTTATACCACACTGGCACAGGTACAACTGGCCAAGGCTACTGCACAGCAAAATACTGTGAACAACCTCAACCAGATGACGGATGCGGAAAGCCAGCTGAAAGAAGCAGCGCGCCTTTATAACCTGAATAAGTACCTGTATGAGAATAAAGCCATCGGCGAACAGGAATTCCGTAAATCGGAAATCGATTATCAGTACAAACTCAAAAAACGCGACCTTGCAGAACGCATTACGAAGCAGGATGCGGAATCCAACCAGCTGCAGACAAAACAGGCCGCCCAGTCGTTTAACAATTCTCAAAGAGCATTGACCCTTTACGGTCGCAAAGTGGGCGACCTGGTGCTGCGTGCCCCGGTCGACGGGCAGCTGACCTCCCTGGATGCGGAGATCGGGCAGTCCAAGAACAAAGGAGAGCGCCTGGGGCAGATTGATGTGCTGAGCGGATATAAAGTGCGGGTGGATATCGATGAGCATTATATTTCCAGGGTGTTCAACGGGCTTACCGGGGAAGCTGCAGTGGCCGGAAAGACTTATCGGCTGCGGGTGAAAAAAGTGTACACCCAGGTAACCAACGGACGCTTTCAGGTAGATATGGAGTTTACCGGCGCTGCTCCTAAAGACATCCGGCGCGGGCAAACCTTGCAGATCAGCCTGGCATTGAGCGATGAAATGACCGCGATCCTGCTGGCGAAGGGCGGCTTCTATCAGCAAACCGGTGGCAACTGGGTGTTCAAACTGAGCGATGATGGAAAAACGGCCTACAAGGCTGAAGTGCAGCTTGGACGCCAGAACCCGGATTACTATGAAGTGCTGAAGGGCCTCAAACCCGGTGACAGAGTGGTTACCAGCAGTTATGAAAATTACGGGGATATGCAGGAGCTGATTCTCAGGAGGTGAGAATTGAGAACGGAGATATGAGACGCTGGTGTTGAAGAAGTAGCTGTCGGCTATCAGCCGTCAGGATCAAAGTTTGTCCATGAATCCGGAAATCATTTTTTTGATCTCGATAACTTCCTGAATTAAGCTTTCTGCAAGCGTAGCGGTAATATAGAAAAGATCTTTCGAAAGGATAAGCTGGTAATGAGTTTCGGTAGCAGAACCTGCGGCAATGTCGGGGAAGTTTCTGAATTGTGGAATTGTTCTCCTGCCGCAGCCTTCCGCGATGTTTGTAGGAATAGAATAGGCGGCTTTCCGCATTTGATAGGTTAATGCCCTATTTTCTTCTTTGGGAAAGTTTTTAGTGATGCGGTAGATCGTTAAGGTGCGTTGATGACTTCTTTGTCAAATGGTGAGTTTTGTAAAGTTCCTCATAGTCTGTTTTTATAGTATTAACAATAAGTAAACATAAAAAAATATTTTAATACAGGAGTCCGGAAAAATCTGATAACTGATACCTGACGGCTGATAGCTCAAATCTAAAAACTTGGATGCATGATAAAAATATCTGGTCTCGAAAAAATCTACCGCACGGAGGAAGTAGAAACCGTTGCTTTGAATGATCTTTCCTTTGAAGTAAAAGAGGGGGAGTTCGTGGCCGTAATGGGCCCGTCTGGTTGCGGTAAATCGACCCTGCTAAATATACTTGGTTTGCTGGACGACCCGGATGCGGGCAGCTTCCTGTTCAATGGTATAGAGGTTGCCAAATTCAATGAGCGCAAGCGCGCGGATATGCGTAAAAAAAATATCGGCTTTGTGTTCCAGAGCTTCAACCTGATCGACGAGCTGACCGTTTTTGAAAATGTAGAGTTGCCTCTGATGTATGCGGGAGTAAAGAAAACAGAACGTAAAGCCCGGGTAGACGAAGTGTTGGAGAAAGTGCAGATCATGCATCGGCGCAATCATTTTCCGCAGCAGCTTTCCGGCGGACAGCAACAACGCGTGGCCGTTGCAAGAGCCGTGGTCAACCGGCCCAGGCTGATCCTGGCCGATGAGCCGACCGGTAACCTGGACAGCAGCAACGGGAACGAGGTGATGCAGATGCTTACCGACCTGAACGAAGCGGGAACGACCATTGTGATGGTAACCCACAGCGAGCACGATGCGCGCTACAGCCACCGCATCATCCGGATGCTGGACGGGCATACGGTAACGGAAAATATTTTGGTATAGGGCGTAGGATTGTGGTGAATGGTATAACATTTTTCTATTTTCCCATATTATTCAAGGATCGCCCGGTTTTTTAAAAGTAATATAATGCTAAGATCTTCTGTTGCCTTTTTTTTACGCTTTGTTTTTGCCTGCTCCGGCCTCGTATTTTGTTTTCCGGGCAATGCACAGATCGCAAATGCTATTTCCGCCGCAGATAAAGTTTATGGCCTATCGAAATTCTGGCAGGAGGTGAATTATAATTTTGTATATCTGGATAGAATTGACCGTAAGATGTGGGACAGCACGTATAAGGCCCTCATCCCCCTGGTGCAGGAAACGGAAAATGATTATGCGTATTACCGGCTGTTACAAAAGTTCTGCGCCTTGCTGCATGATGGTCATACCAATATTTTTCCACCGAAAATAAAAGGATTAACGATCATGCAAAATGTGTTCGGTGATCACCTGGTGGTTGTGAAGCGCATTGAAGACAAACCGGTCATTATACGTTCCTGGAAAAAAGATCAGTCGCTATTGCCGGTGGGGAGCGAGATCATAGCAGTGAACGGCATCTCTTCCGAACGGTATTTAAGAGATAGCCTGTTGCCCTATATTTCCAGTTCTACCGAATATGTAAAATGGAACGGCGCTACCCACTGGATGCTTGCAGGTGCTCCCGGTACCTCTTTTAATATCAAAATAAAAAAACCAGACGGGAAGCAGGCGGTCGTAAACCTGGTGCATGCATCGCCAACAGACAGTATCTATTTCCCCGAGGCAGGCGCCTACTACGATGAGCAGGAGCGGGAACTGCTGGAGTTTAAAATGCTGGAGAATGGGGTGGCTTATCTTGGGTTGAACTCATTTTCAAATCGAAAGATTGATACCCTGTTTGATGCCGTTCTGCCGCAGCTCTATCAGGCCAAAGGTTTGATCGTAGACCTGCGTTTCAATGGCGGAGGCAGCACCAACATCGGCACCTATATCCTCAAATACCTGATCAAAGATACGGTTTTGGCGGGGGCAAGATATGCAACAAGGGAACACCTGCCCGCATTTAAGGCCTGGGGTGCATATGTAACGGAAAAGGATACCATCGGGAACGCGTGGAATAAGAAATGCCTGGAAGTATATAAAGGCGTGTACACTTATAATTTCCCGTACGAGCCGCAATCGTTCGTACTAAATAGGCCCCGTATTGTGGTACCCACGGTGATCCTTACCGGAAACAGAACGGCTTCCGCTGCGGAAGATTTCCTGATCGCTGCGGAAAATCAAAAGCATATGATACGTATGGGAGAGCCCAGCTTTGGCAGTACCGGCCAACCCCTGGTTTTTGATATGCCCGGCGGCGGTTCAGCACGGGTATGCACAAAAAAGGATACCTATCCCGATGGAAAGGAATTTGTGGGATATGGGATCCAGCCGCATATTCCGGTGGTGCCAACGGTGGATGATTACCTGAAAGGGAAAGATGTGGTGCTGGATCGTGCCAGGGCATACCTGCAGCAGAAAATAAAATAGGTTGGTAATGTTGTTGAGGGGAATGGGAAATAGTTAATAGAGAAAGATGAATCGATTCTTAAATCCCGGTTCCCGATCCTTAATTCTGAATTCTATGATCAAAAATTATTTTAAAACAGCCTGGAGGAGCTTGTGGAAAAGTAAAGGGTTCTCGTTGCTGAATATCCTGGGGCTGGCTATCGGCCTGGCAAGCTGCCTGCTGCTGTTATTGTATGCAAATTATCATCTTGGCTGGGATAAACGTTTTAAGGACCTTGAGAATATTTATGTGATCGAGAGCAACCAGTTTGCAGATAACGACGTTTTTACCTATCAGGTATCTCCGGGGCCTATGGCAAAAGCCATCCAAGACCAGGTGCCGGGAGTGGTCCGTGCAGTAAGGGTCGCCGATTATTTCGCAGGGGGCATCACCCGTTATAAAGACCGGATCTTCCGGACTTCGGGCCTGAACGCGGACAGCGCATTTTTCAGGCTGTTCAGCTATGCCTTCTTAAGGGGGAATGCCCGGACGGCACTGGCAAACCCCAACAACATCGTTATCACTGAAGAATTTTCAAAAAAGCTTTTTGGCGATGAAGACCCCGTCGGCAAAACCGTGATGCGGAATGATACCGTGCCATTGGTGGTGTCGGCAGTAGTTGCTACGCCCCGTCCCAATGAAACATTTCAGTTTGACTATATATTGCCGTGGCGTGTTCTGGAAAATGAAAATCCCTGGGCAAAGGATGCAGGCTGGGGATCGAATTTTACAGATACCTATGTACAGCTGAGATCTGAAAACGATTTCCTGCCTGCGGATGCGGTCATAAGAAAAATGGTTATGGCAAACCAGAACAATTATAAAGCGGAAGCCTTTCTATACCCGCTGGCCAGGAACCATCTGTACCGCGATTTTAAGAACGGGAAGGCAACGGGGTCAGGGCAGATCTCGCAGATACGGTTATTTATATATCTGTCCATAGCCATTTTACTGATCGCCTGTATTAATTTTATGAACCTCAGCACGGCGCGGTCGCAAAAACGTGCCAGGGAAGTGGGCATACTCAAAACCATTGGCAGCGACCGGAGATCACTCGTTTTCAGATTTCTCGGGGAATCATTGCTGATTACGGTGCTGGGACTTTTGGTTTCGCTTCTGATACTTACGGTCGCGCTTCCGTCGTTTAACCGTCTGCTGCAAATAGATCTGAAACTACCGTTCTCAGACTGGGAGTTTTGGGCAGGAATTGTACTGATGACGCTTCTTACAAGCCTGATAGCAGGTTCTTATCCCGCATTCTATCTTTCTTCTTTTAAACCGGTAAAAGTATTAAAAGGATTTATCACAAACGGAAAATCGGTAGTGCCGGTCCGTAAAATATCAGTGGTCCTTCAGTTCTCGACGGCCATGTTTTTAATGGTGGCGACCTTCAGCATCTATAAACAGGTGGAGTATATCCGTAACAGGCCCATTGGCTATAATAAGGAAAACCTGGTAGAGATAAAGATGGAGGGAGTGCTGGGCGCAAAGAAGGATGTGCTGATCAATGATCTGCTGCGCGACAATGTAATTACAGCGGCTACGGGAACAAGCATCAGCATTACCCAGGGTGGGAACAACGGATGGGGATTCAGCTGGCCAGGCAAGTTGCCGGGGGAACGGGTATTGATCGATTTTTTGGGTGTGGGCTTCGGTTTTACGAAGACCTTTGGAACGGTCTTTATCACCGGGAGGGATTTTTCACCGGATCATCCTGCTGATACCGCGGGTAAGAACGTGCTCATCAGCGAAACGGCCATGAAGGTAATGAAGCTGCGATCACCAATCGGTACCCAAATAAAAGAGGAGGATGGTACGCAATACACAATTGTAGGAGTGTTTAAAGACATTACAAAGGGATCTCCCTACTACAAGCTGAACCCGATGATCGTTTTTTACCAGAACCGGCCGGGCTTTGTGGCCATGCGTCTGAATCCTGAAAAAAATATTACGGCTTCAGTGGAAGCGATCAACAGGGAATTAAAGAAACGCAACCCGGCCTTTCCACCAGGCCTGGAATTTGTTGAAGAAAACTTTGCGAAGAAATATCAGAACGAACAAATATTGGGTATTGTGACCAACGTTTTTGGCGGCATCGCCATTTTTTTGTCCTGTCTTGGATTGCTGGGGTTGTCGGCATTTGCCGCAGAACAGCGTACCAAAGAGATCGGGGTACGCAAGGTATTGGGTGCGGATGTGCTGGGCTTAACGGCACTGCTGACCAAAGAATTTTTAAAGCTGGTCATGGTGTCCTTTATCATTGCGGTGCCCGTTTCCTGGTGGTGCATGCAGCGTTGGCTGGATAAATATGATCATCACACCAATTTGTCTGCGGGCATTTATTTATTGGCGGGGATTACTGTGCTGCTGATAGCCTTACTGACCGTTAGTACCCAGGGACTTAAAGCCGCTGTTGCCAACCCGGTAAAAGCCTTGCGGAGCGAGTAGGGAATGTAGAAATATGAGAATGTGCTGATTTGAACATTTGAAAATGATCTTTATAAAAGTTGGAAAATTAAAAGTAAGAAAAAATACGTAAGGTTACATGCTGAAGTCTTGAGTCTCAAATCTCAAACGAGAATCCAATGATCAAAAATTATTTTAAAACGGCCTGGAGGAGCTTGTGGAAGAACAGATCTTTTACAATACTGAATGTATTGGGATTGTCCGTTGGTATGGCGGCAACCTGTATGATCCTGCTATGGGTACAACAGGAGCTGCGGTTCGATCGCTGGTATAAAAATACCGACAGGCTGTACCAGGTATATAACCGCGACGTATCCAGCGGGGTGGCTTATACCTATTCCTCTACCCCTAACCCGATGGGGCCGGTATTGAAAACAGACTACCCGGAGATTGAAGATGTTTCCAGGACCGCAGAGGGGCAGTTCCTGATAGCGAACAAGGACCGGCAATTTAAGCCCGGCGGGCTATTTGTAGATGCGGGTTTTGTGTCTATGTTTGGGTTCCAGGTCCTGGAAGGGGACGCCTCCGGGTTATTAGAGAACCCGGGAGACATCTTTATTACCGAAGCACTGGCAGGAAAGCTGTTTGGGAAGGGGGATGCAGTTGGGAGGCTACTTACCTTGAATGATTCACTGTCGTTAAAAGTAGCTGCCGTATTAAAAGATGTGCCTGCGGCCTCCCGGTTCCGGTTTGAATTCTTATTGCCCTGGGCTACCTGTATCCGGCTGTATGGTCAATATCCGAACTGGACGGGAAACAATGTCCGTACCTATGTATTGTTAAAACCGGGTGTGCCGGCTGCTGTTGTGGGCAGTAAAATAAAACGGGTCACGGCGGAGCATGTTCCCGGCGACCATACGCTCCGGGAGCTGACACAGTTTCTTCACCCGGCATCAAAATGGCATTTGTACAGCAAAAGCGAGAACGGGCAATTAACAGATGGCGCCATCACGAAAGTGCGTGTTTTTGTTTTGGTTGCCCTGTTGATGATCATCATTGCCTGTATTAACTTTATTAACCTTACAACCGCAAGGACCGGGCGACGGGCAAAGGAGGTGGGCGTCCGTAAGGTAGCCGGTGCACGGAAACCGCTATTGGTTCTGCAATTCCTAAACGAAAGCATCTTGCTGGCGCTTTTGTCGGGTGTCATTGCCGTCTTCCTCTTGTCCATGGGCCTTCCGGTATTTAACCGCTTGATCGGGGCGGACCTGAAACTGAATTTTGGCGATTTCCGGTTGTGGTTTTTTTTCCTTGGAATTATTTTAATGACCGGTGCCGGTGCCGGTTTGTACCCTGCCTTCTATCTTGCTTCGTTTTCGCCGGTAAAAGTATTGAAAGGAGGGCTGCAAAACAACCATGGAAGTTTTAGCCTCCGGAAATTATTGGTGGTTACCCAGTTTGCATTTGCCATAGCCCTGATCATTTGCACACTGATCATAAAAAAGCAAATGCGCTATGCCCAAGACCGGGCGTTGGGCTATAACAAAGATCAACTGCTGTTCTCACCTGTTGAGGGAGACGCACAGAAAAACTACCTGCTGATAAAACAGGCCCTGCTGCAAAGCGGTGCTGTAACAACCGTTTCGGGTACTCAAAATCCCATAACAGGGTTTGCCCCTAATTATTATGGGTTTCATTGGGAAGGCAGCACGGAGCGTGATGCAAAATCGGGCTTTTATCTTTTCAATACGGACGGGGCTTTTACAAAGACCTTTGGAACGAAGATCATTGCCGGCCGCGATATCGATGCAAGCCGGTTCCCGGCGGACAGTACAGCGGTCCTGCTGAATGAGAAGGCGGTGCAGCTACTGCATCTGAAGGATCCGGTCGGAAAAAAGATCTGGAGGGATGATATGAGTTTGACCATTGTCGGAGTGGTGAAAAATTATGTCAGCGGCTCTCCTTACAGCAATACGCTCCCGGTCATGATCCTGGGTCCGCATCCCAATTTCAGTATCGGAACGCTGCATTATAAATTGAATCCGGCCAGACCGGTGCAGGAAAATATAGCCGCCGTGACGGCAGTCTTTAAGAAATACAACCCGGGATACCCGTTCGAGTTCCATTTCGTTGATCAGGAATATGCCAAAAAATTTGCGAGCGAAGAGGAGCTGGGAACCTTAATTGGCTTGTTTTCTGCGTTAAGCATTTTCATCGCCTGCCTGGGTTTATTTGGCCTCGCGGCCTATATGGCGGAAACAAGATTTAGAGAAATTGGTATTCGTAAAGTGCTGGGGGCGTCCGCTTCGGGGATTATCGGGCTGCTGGCAAAAGATTTTATAGTACCAATGCTCATTGCCCTGGCGATCGCTTCACCAATTGCCTGGTGGCTCATGCATCAATGGCTGCAGGGATATAGCTATCGTACGGATATCGGATGGCTTGTGTTCCTCATCGCAGGAATGGTGGTATTCGGCGTAGCGCTTATTACGATCGTTTCACAAACGATCCGGGCTGCGTTGTCAAACCCCTCAAAAGCATTAAGAAGTCAATAAAGAAGTAGCGGCGGATAAAACGGGTATGGAGTGCCCCGCGGCGCGAATCTCAATTCTATGGTTCGGGCACTGCGGCCTGAGTGATGCATCGGGAAAGAGGAGTGTGGGATCTTAAAGCTGGATGCCGGTATAATAGGGGTTGGTTGTACGGGTTGTTACGGTTGGGGTTGCGGCGAGTTGGTCTGGATTTTACTTTTTTACCAGGTTGTAAAACTGTATCAAAACCGGACGGTGCCTGTTTTAAAAGCGCACAATGAGAAGATGGGAATCTGGCTCCAACCGATTGGTTATTAGTGGCCTGTCTTCATGGCATCATCGTTGGAATAAAACATATGCGGCGGATGGCGACCTGCTGCATGCCTAAACGGAGATTGTAATGATAAGGAACTATATAAAAATTGCCTGGCGCAATATCCGGAAGCACCCGCTTCACAGTGGTGTAAACATCATCGGGCTGTTTGCCGGTATCCTGTTTTTCTTTTTGATCGGGGCCTATGTATGGGGCGAACTGCAGGTAAACCGGGGGCTTAAGAATGTAAAGGATCAATACATACTTACGAGCGTGTGGAAAGACCCCAACATGGGCTATGACCTGGCAACGTTAGGACCATTGGCCAAGCGGCTGAAACAGGATTATCCGCAGTTAGTAAAGAATTATTACCGGTATGACGGCATTTCGTCGATTGTTGTTAAAGGAGATAAGCGTTTAAAGGAAGAGGTGCAATTGGGTGATAGCACGCTGTTAACCATGTATGGTTTCAAAACATTACATGGCGATCCTGCTACGGCACTCAATGAGCCGTTTTCCGTAGTGGTTACGAAGGGAATTGCTGAAAAATATTTTAACAGAACGGATATTGTCGGAGAACGGATCGCCCTGCGGAGCTTTAGAGGCGAAATTCACGATTTTAAAATTACGGCGGTGCTGGATGTCATTCCTGAAAATACGGTCACCTCCCTGACGCCCGATTATCCCAGCAACATTTTTGTACCGACAGCCAACTATACGTATTTTGGCCGCAACGACCTGGAGCATTGGAATAATATACAGATCGCTTCCTATATTGAACTGCATGATGGGGTAGTGGCTGGGGACCTGGCCGGCCCGATCAGGCAGTTGCTGCGGCAGAACACACCCGCAAATATCCAGTCAAACCTCACGGTAAAACCCGTTGGCCTCACTGAATATCACCTATCAAGGAACAATGCATTCATAAAACGGATGATTTATACATTGTCACTGGTAGCACTGTTTATTTTAATGATGGCAGTGATCAATTTCGTCAATGTAAGCATCACCAGTGCGGGAACAAGAATGCGTGAAATTGGCGTGCGCAAGGTTATCGGCGGTTTGAGGAAGCAGCTGGTACTGCAGTTCCTTTCGGAGTCGGTCATTCTGGTAATGCTCGCAACACTATTGGCGCTTGCCGCCTACCCGGTCGCTAAGAATGTGTTTGCCGGAATTGTTGGAAAGCCGCTGCCGGCTTTGATCTCGTTCCCGGTTTACTTTGCCCTTATGCCGGTGCTGTTTATTTTAGTAATCGGTTTGCTGGCCGGTATTTACCCGGCTGTCCGGTTGTCGTCGGTAAATATGATCGCCGCCATGAAGGGTGTCAAAAAAACCGTTGGTGCGCATAGCGCGCTCCGGAGAAGCCTGGTCGGTTTCCAGTTTGCAGTAGCCCTCGTAGTCCTGGTTTCCACAGCGGTCATATCACAGCAGGTTACTTATTTTTTTGGAAACGGCCTTGGGTATAACAAAGAATATCTTGTTGCTGCACAGGTGCCTAGAGACTGGACCAAACCGGGGGTAGATAAAATGATTGCGGTCAGGGATCAATTTGCCCGGATGCCCCAGGTAAAGGAAGTGTCGCTATCTTATGAGATCCCAAATGGCAATAACGGGGGTATCGTTCCTGTTTATAAGTCCGGGGAAGATTCGATGCAGGCGCGTACTTTTCAATTGTTGTCAACGGATGAAAATTATCTGCGTACTTACAGCCTCTCTTTAAAAAGTGGCCGTTTCTTCGAAGGACATAAAAAAGATTCGGGCCAGGTGGTGCTGAATGAAACCGGTATTGCGGCCCTGGGATATAAAAATGCGGAAGCCGCAATCGGAAAACAGGTCAGGATACCAGGCGATCCCGCTGTTCTTACCATCAAAGCGGTCCTGAAGGATTTTCATTTCGGTGCCATGTCCGGCAGGATCGCCCCAATAATGCTCTTTAATGTAAACTTCAACCCGACCTATCGCTTTTTAACTTTCAAATTGAAAGCCGGGAACATGCAGCAGGCTTTGGAAGCCGTGCAAAAAAAATGGACCTCCCTGATACCGGAAGCCTCTTTTGAATACCGTTTTATGGATGATGCATTAAGGATCATCTATGCCAAAGAGCTGCAGCTGCAAAAGGCTGCTTACGCAGCCACATTGCTAACCATTGTTATCGTGCTGCTGGGTGTCTTCAGTATGGTGTCGCTAAGTATCCAGCAAAAGGTAAAGGAGATCGGGGTACGAAGGGTGCTGGGTGCATCTGTGGGCAGTATCGTTGGATTGTTTACAAAGGAATTTATTGTCATTCTTTTGATGGCCATTTTGGTTGCATTACCTGTAGGATATGCGGTTATGGAAAACTGGTTACGTAATTATGCTTATCGTATACCCCTGTCGGTTGAGCCCTTTGCCGCGGCAGTTACCTGTATTGCGCTGCTTACTTTTTTACTGATAGGACTTCAGACGGTGAAAGCGGCTCTGGCGAACCCGGTCAGGAGTCTAAGGAACGAGTAAAAAAAGACAGGGAATCGCCAATGGTCAATAGTTGATGAACGTTCAACACCAGACATCAGAAATTGCATTATGCTAAAAAATTATATAAAAACCTTAATCCGCACCTTTCGAAAGAATAAGGTGGCAACGGTTATTAATTTTATCGGCCTGACCGTGGCGTTTACCTGTGCTATTTTATTATTGCTGCGGGTATACCAGGAGTTTTCTTATGATCAATCCTATCCTCACGGGGAGCGTATTTTTAAAGTATATAACTATAAAAACAGGATAGAGGGAGAAAAGCAATCCGCTTCAATAGCGTTCCCCGCCCAGGAGGCATTGAAAATGGAACGCCTCGGTATAGAAAAAGCGGCCCTTGTCCGGAATGGCGGCGGCGGGATCCGTTATGGCGATAAACAGCTGAATAGTTCCATCCGGCTTGTAGGCGCTGATTTTCTGAGTATCTTTTCGCTTCCGATGCTGGAAGGTACCGGGGCCAACGCTTTATCCAATGAGAACAATGTGGTAATAACGGAACCGGTAGCTGCAAGCTTATTTGGCACAGAAGATCCTGTTGGAAAACAGGTTGCTGTGAATGTGGGCAATAAATGGCTGCCGTTGATGGTATCCGGCGTCATCGATAAACTGCCCTATAACAGTTCACTGGATCTTCAGGTGCTGGCCCGGATTGATCTGGATCCTGACTTTCCTGTAGGTAAGAACAGCTGGGATATGGCTTCCTCCAATTTATACGTGCGGTTGATGCCAGGTGTAAATCAAAAGGATGTGGAGCAGCGCCTCCGGCAATTTTCAAAAAAATATACGGCTCCCGCGAGCGACGGGGAAGCAAAAAGAATGGGATTTAAAAAAGATGCCTGGGGCGACTACGGCGGGCTGCGGCTGCTGCCGGTCACGGAGCTGCATTTTAACACAACCGTAGGCTCCGATGATGCTATTGATAAAACCTTTCTTTACCTCCTGCTGCTTATTGCCGGGGTTATTCTTTTAATTGCCGGTTTCAATTTTGTGAATCTGAATATGGGAGTGGCTTTTACACGTTTCAGGGAAATGGGTATTCGCAAGTATATGGGTGCGCAGAAGCGGCAGATCTGGATACAGGTCTGGTGCGAAAGTGCTTTTTTAATTACGCTTTCTGCATTCATGGGTACGGGGCTGGCATTGGCCCTGGTAAAAAAGTTTAATCAATTATTTGGAGCTTCTATTACAGCATCCCTGCTTGGACAGCCTGTTGTAATAACCGGCCTGGTAGCCCTGATACTTTTTATTTCATTAATGGCTTCCGGCTCACCTGCTTTATTAATGAATCGCTTAAAGGTTAACGAGATATTAAAGGGGAAATTGATCATTAAAGGAAAGAGTGGCTTAAGAAATGTATTGATCGTTTTTCAATTTATCATAGCAGTAGTGCTGATTTGTGCTACTGTTGTCATTTACCAGCAATTTCAGCATTTAAGGACGGCTCCCCTGGGTTATGAGAAGGAAAACCTTATTTCGGTGCCCATGAGCGGTGAGCATACCGCTTCCGCCGACCCGGTCGAAAGAATACGGAACCTTTTAAATAGTCAAACATCGGTTATAAGCGTATCTGCCAGTAATATAAACCTGGGGCTTGGAAAGGATGGGAGCTCCAATAAAGAGATGTTTGGCTTTGATCATCGGGAGCGGCATATCAGAACCGCCTATATGGCTGCCGGCTTTGATATACTGAAAACACTGGGAGTGCGAACGCTCGGTGGGCGTGATTTTACAAGAAACTATAACGCAGATTCCGCTCATCATGTAATTGTTACGGAAAGTTTTGTAAAAAAGCTGGATCTGAAAGACCCGGTAGGACAGCATATTTTATATGATTCGGCGGCGAAACCCTGGCATATTGTGGGCGTGATCCCTGATTTTCATTTGTATTCGTTATATCATGAAACGGAACCGCTCACCATTGGCTTAGAGCCGGGAGCAAATTTTTCTTACCTGCTGGTTAAGGTGAAAACGACCGATCCGGCTGCTGCCATGGATCTGGTAAAAAATGCCTGGCGGGAAGTGAACCCCGGTGCCGCATTTCTTGGGTCTTATGTAGATGAAAATGTGGACCGCTGGTACCGGTCTGAGCAAAAACTGGCAAGGATGTTTTCAATAGCGGCCGGCATCGCCATTATCTTATCCTGCATGGGATTATTTGCAATGGCCTTTATTGTAACAGGACAGCGTACCAAGGAGATCGGTGTACGGAAAGTGCTGGGGGCGTCTGTCGCCAATATTGCCTCGCTGGTCGGTAGGGAATTCGTTAAACCGGTTGTTATAGCAATTTTTATCGCAATGCCAATTGCTTTATGGGCGTTGAACAAGTGGCTGCAGCATTTTACCTACCGGGTATCTATTGCCTGGTGGGTATTTGCAGCGGCAGGCGGAATAGCGCTTGTTATTGCTGTGGCGACGGTGAGCATACAGGCTATTAAGGCGGCCGCAGCAAATCCTGTGAACAGCTTAAGAAACGAATGAGCCGATAAGATAGCATAAGAAATTGTAAATGTAAAATGATACCTGCTGCGGATATCTGAGATCTCAATTTACACGCCCAACACTGAAATCTATGCTGAAAAATTATTTTAAAGTGGCAGTACGGATCCTCTGGAAGAACAGGGTGATCAGCAGTATTAATATAATCGGGCTGAGTATTTCGGTTGCATTGTGCCTTTTATTGTTTTTTTATATCCGGTATGAGCGATCCTTTGATGGCTTCCACACAAAAAAGGACCGTTTGTTCCGGCTGGAGGCAACGCAGCGATATGAAATAAAGGAAGAGGAAGGTACAAAGAGGGGCTGGCTGAAGAAACTGACCGGTGGGGAGGAAACAAACAATTCTGTGGTTTTCCCCTTTGTTATTGCAGAAGAATTGCAGGCTGCTTTTCCGGAGGTAAAAAGTATCACCAGGATGGCAGGAATGTCATTAAATGATGAGGCCTGGAAAACGGTGGTAGAGGCCAATGATAAAGTGTTTAAGGAAACAGATATACTGGATGTTGACGCCAATTTTTTTGAAAATTTTAGTTTTCCTCTTTTAAAAGGCAACCCTGCTACGGTGCTTGAGGACATCAATAGCATGGTTTTGTCGGGATCTGTGGCGTTAAAATATTTTGGGAGCAGGGATCCTATAGGACAACGGGTGGTGCTGGATAATGATACTACTCAGCAATTTATTGTTACCGGAATAGCAGCGGATGCGCCTGCCAATTCCGGCATCCGGTATAGTATGGTTTATAATATAAGATCGAGACCCGACTATACCGACCGCATCAGCAGCAGGTTGAATACATGGTCGCACCAATACATTATCGAGCTGGCAACCGGGGTGGATGCAGCCCGATTCCAGCACAAGTTAAATAGCTGGATGAGGCAAAAATACGGGCAGGAGCTTCGTTTTGACAAGCCTGAAAGGGTCCGGGAATACCAGTGGCTGTTACGCCCGCTGCAGCAATGCCATTACAGTTCAAAGGGGTGGGGCCATTATACCAATTCCCGGGTATTGTACCTGCTGACCTGCCTGAGCCTCCTGATCCTGGTACTGGCTTCGGTGAATTACATTTTGCTCACCATCGCAGGTGCCATAGGCAGGATAAAAGAAGTGGGCATGCGTAAACTGATGGGGGCGGGTAGAAAAAGGGTAGTGTTTCAGTTATGGATGGAAACCCTGCTGGTAGTGCTGCTATGTATGGTGTCCGGATTGTTTTTCGCACGCCTGGGCCTGCCGCTTTTTAACCGGCTGCTGGATGTGCAGATCTCTTTTTCGATGATCACTTTTAAAGAAATTCTTATAGCGGGTGTCTCCTTAGCCGTATTGTTGAGCCTTCTCGCGGGCTGCTATCCTGCCGCTGCGATTTCGGCCACAAAAGCAGTAACAGTGGTAAAAAGCGGCCACACCTATAAGATCAATCCCCGCTTCTCAAATCCGCTGATCGTTTTCCAGTTCTTTATTTGTTTCGTTCTGGTGATCGCCATTATTGTGATCAGCACGCAAATGCGGTACATCAGCAGGAGAGACCTGGGGTTCAATAAAGAGCAGGTGCTGCTGATTAAGAATGAAGCTATGGGAAAAGACCTGTCATCGATCCGCAACCGGCTGTTTAATTACGCCCGCACACAGCCGCAGGTAGTCGCCATGTCTGGTATCGGGGGCGATTTAAAAGGATCCTATAATTACAACAGGTTTAAGCTGAACGGAGCGCAGCAGTGGTACAGCCAGATAAGAGTGGACTATGATTATTTCAAATTGCTCAACATCCCGCTGACAATGGGTAGGGTTTTTTCGGCGGACCGGATCTCCGACACGGTTAAAAAAGCCAGGGCCTGCGTGATCAATGAGTCTTTCTATAAACTGCTGGGTCCCGGGAATGTAAAATTGGGGGAATACAATGAAACGATCCGTGCTACGGTCATCGGTGTTTGCAAGGATTATAATTTTGAAAGCCTGACCAAACCTATAGGACCGCAGCAACATGTGCTGACGGATTCCTATGAGAATTACTTCATGTTTAAAGTGCGTGGCGTGGAGTTGGGCAAAACCATTGATGGATTCAGAAAAGAATGGAGCACCCTTACCCACGACTATCCTTTCGAGTTTACATTTCTTGATGCGTCACTTGGCGAAATGTATAAAACCGATATGCGTTGGCAGCAGATCATATCGGTGGCGGCTTTTTTTGCAGTGAGTATTGCCTGCCTCGGACTCCTGGGATTTTCATTGCTGAGCATGCTGAACCGCTCTAAGGAGATCGGGATCCGGAAAGTGCTGGGAGCCACGATAAAGGATATATCTGTGCTGCTGACCCGGAAAATTGTGTTGCTGATCTTTATTGGGCTCATCATTGCCGGTCCCTTTTCATGGCTGGTAATGAACGAATGGTTACGGGAATTTGCTTATCGTGTGCAAATAAGCTGGTGGATGTACCTGTTTGCCGGTGCCCTGGTGATCGTACTGGCGTTACTTACCGTGAGTGTACAAACCCTTAAGACGGCAGTGACCAACCCGGTAAAGAGCTTAAGGAATGAATAGGAGCGGGCATGGTGAACAGAAAAGCAGAAGGAGGAACGATAAAAAATGGAGGAACGTTTGAGGTGGATGCCGGAACAGGAAACGGGGAACCGGTCCTAAAGACGGATAACGTATAAACAAATAAAACATGTTCAAAAATTTTCTAACTACTCTGATCCGGCAGTTGTGGCGCAGCCGTTTGTTCACAGTGCTGAATATACTTGGCCTGGGCGTAAGCATCTGTATCGCCTGGATCATCTTCAGGATGGTGAGTTATGAATATAGTTTTGATAAGCGAATACCCGGTGCAGAAAATATTTACCAGGTGATAACAAAAAGCAGGAGCAGCGACAACCCGGAGGGCGGTAATTCGGGGATCTCGAGGCCCATTGTCAACGTGCTGAAGAATGATATCGCCGGTGCAGCGCTGGTGGTTCCGATGTTTTACAAATACCGCCAGTTTGCAACGGTTAAGGAAGGGAAGGGCGCTGCGTCCAGGCGGATCGAAAAAGAAGAGGACATTCAGCAGGTGGCCACCTTGCCGGATTATTTTAAACTGCTTGATTATACCTGGCTTGCGGGAGACAGGAATACCGCCCTGGATGCACCGGATAAAGTAGTGCTTACAGAAGCCCGGGTAAAAGAATACTTCCCCTTAAGGACACCGCAGCAGGTAATAGGCCGCAGGATTGCTTATAACGACACGGTTATATACCGTGTTTCCGGAGTGGTGGCTGCACCGGAATATCCTAACAGCTTTGGTAAAGACAATATGGAATTTATCCGGGTTGCTCCCCAGGACCTGGATAATAACAGCTGGGATGCCGTTAATTCCAACGATCTTTTGTTTATAAAACCGGCAGCCGGCATGAAGCCGGACCGGCTGCTTAGTCAGCTTAATGCCATCAATCTGAAGCATAACAGGGAATCGTTTGAGAAGTATCACTATTCCAGATGGTATGAGGTACTGCCGCTTGCCGAAAAACATTTTGCGAAAAGGTTCAGCGCGCAAACCCGGACAGCGAATAAAAACGTGTTGCGCGGGCTTATGATCACCGGCGCATTCCTGTTGCTGCTGGCGTGCATTAACTATACCAATTTAAGCACCGCCCTTTTGCCGAAGCGGGCAAAGGAGATCGGTATCCGTAAAACGCTCGGAAGCAGCGCGCGCGGACTTATTCTTCGTTTTATGGGGGAAACGCTGGTGATCACATTGCTGGCGGCGCTGTTCTCTTTTGTGCTTACCTGGTTTGCGGTAAGGATCTTTGCCGGTTTTTTACCTGAGGGCCTTTCCGGGTACATGAATTATCCTGCCATGGCAGGTTTTATGCTGGTATTGATTGGCGGGATATCGCTGCTTTCCGGTTTGTATCCTGCATGGCTGTCTTCCCGGGTCGATACGGTGAATGTATTAAAGGGAATGACCGATAAGGTGATCGGCAGCAACCGGGTTCCGCTGCGGAAGGCACTGATCGTATTTCAATTCTTCGTGGCGCAGGTATTTATTATTGGCGCGATCATTATGAACCGGCAGCTGCAATTCATGCTGCACAAGGACCTGGGCTTTAATAAAAATGCGGTGATCACTGTAAATGTTCCGCACCGTGTGTGGGAAGATCCGGCCTTTAAGGACAAACAATTTGTTCTGAAGAATGAGCTGAACAGGAATACGGCCATTGGAGGTGTGGCATTGGGTAAGCGGCCGATGGATAATTCGATGGTGGGCTGGGCGCTTGAATACAACAACGGAACAAAGGAGCAGCATGTTGTCAATATAAAGACCGGCGATACTGATTATCTCCGTTTGTACCAGTTCCACCTGCTGGCAGGAAGGAATTTCAGGGCATCAGATACCGCTAATGAGGTCGTGATCAACCAGCAAACAGTAAAGGCATTCGGTTTCGGATCCCCGGCGGATGCGATCGGGAAATTTTTAGTATCTCCGGATAATAAGAAGAAAGCATATCCCATTGTGGGAGTGATTAGCGATTTTCACCAGTTCGGGCTGCAGTCGGCCATTGAGCCAGTACTGATCGCAATGGATAAAAGGCAGCTCAATACTTTTAATATAAAGCTCCCGCCACAGCCATCGGCATGGAAAAGCGCTATTGCATCGGTAGAAGCCAGTTGGAAGCAGGTTTATGGAAGTGTGCCGTTTGAATACAGGTTCTATGACGAAACCATCAAAAAGCTGTATGAGCAGGAGGAACGCACCCAGGCCCTTGTGCGGGCGGCCACGGGCATCGCTGTTTTTATCAGCTGCCTTGGGTTGTTCGGGCTGGCGACTTTGACGGCCTTTCAGCGAACAAAAGAAGTGGGGATCCGCAAGGTACTGGGAGCTTCCATACCGGGCATCGTGGCGCTATTGTCGCGGCAGTTTGTGGCGCTGGTGCTGCTATCTGTACTGATCGCCAGTCCTGTTGCGGGGTGGCTGATGAAGAAGTGGCTACAGGATTTTGCGTTCCGGATCGATATTCAATGGTGGATGTTTGCCCTTGCAGCTGTGAGCGCTGTGGTCATTGCGCTTGTAACCGTAGGCTACCAGGCGGTGAAAGCAGCTGCCGCCGATCCGGTCAAAGCATTGCGAAGCGAGTAAATGGCAACTGACAGATAAAATACATACATACGTTGCTCCCGGAAGCTGTTTAGATTCTTAATGAGGAAGTAAGGACCATAGTCATATGAACTGAGCAACCATTAAGGACTGTATCAAAACCGTACACTTCCTGTGTTAAAACCGCACAGCAAACAGCGCTTGCCCTGATACAATATTTTAATTTATAATGGTTTATGTTTGCGGCATAGCATTGGAAACAAAACGTTCAAAACGAAGCGAACGGGAAATAGCAGGGGTACAAACCCGGGCAACAGTAATGATGAGATTATTAATTGCGGAAGGTCCGACAGGCAAATGATCCATTAAAAGGCGCATGAAAAATACAGGATACAAGATGGAGTGCGAGTGGATGTATCGACACGGATAATAAAAAAGGCGGCATCTGAAAACTGGCAGATATGTTTAAAAATTATTTTAGGACCGCATGGCGGCAATTAAATAGGAACCGGTTGTTTGCACTGGTAAATATTTTCGGATTGGCCCTGGGCCTTACGGCATTCTGGCTTATCGCGCTTTTTATTGCTGATGAACTTAGTTTTGATCGCTATCATGAAAAGGCAGATCGTATTTACAGAGTGGTTTCCCATGGCCGGTGGCAGGGCGGTGGTTTTGACATTACGGGAACTTCGGGTCCGCTGGCCCAGGCGATGAAAGACAACTTTCCTGAAATTGAGCAAACGGTCCGTATCAATGCTGAAGGTGGGGGTGTTATCCGTTATAAGGATAAGAAGCTAAAAGAAGATACCATCCTTTTTACGGATAAAAGTTTTTTTCATATTTTTTCGCACCGTTTTCTGGCCGGGGATCCCTCCGGGGCTTTAGCAAGACCCCGGTCGATAGTCCTTACAAAAACCGTGGCAGAAAAACTCTTTACCAACTGGGAAAACGCGGTTGGTAAAACCATTTTTTTTGAGAACAACTTCCCCAATCTTGTTACAGGCGTCATAGAAGATGTTCCCCGCAACTCCCACTTCACCTTTTCGGGACTGCGTTCCTTTGATGACAATTATACTACTGATCCCGGCAATTTTATGCTTTATACGTATCTTTTGTTAAAGCCCGGTGCAAGTAGTAAAAACCTGATCTCAAAACTCCCCGCATTCTCAGCCAAAATGTTCCCGGACACTACAGGCAAGGTAAAATACAACCTGGAGCTGCAACCGGTTACGTCCATACATCTGCATTCTGATTTGAGTTATGAACTGGGAGAGAACCGGAGTGTAAAGTTCATCTATATCGTGGGGGCTATTGCGATCCTGATCTTGATTATTGCGTTGATCAACTATGTGAATATAACAACGGCAAGATCCTCCGTCCGCTTAAAGGAAGTGGCAATAAGAAAAATTGTTGGTTCCTCAAAAAGACATTTGATAGGCCTGTTTTTAATAGAATCGGTTGTGACTGCGCTGTTGGCATCCTGCATCAGTATTTTGTTAGCGATCGCATTGATGCCCTGGTTTAATGCGCTGAATGGGAAACAGCTGGAATTATTTCATTTTGGCACCGGATATACCATTCTCGCATTATCGGGTGTTTCGCTTCTGTTGGGAAGCATCGGGGGACTTTACCCGGCATTATTGCTTTCAGCTTTTAGAGTAATTCCTTCGTTGCGGAACCAAATGGTTGGTAAAAACGGTCAGGCTCTTTTCCGTAAGGGGTTGGTCGTATTCCAGTTTGCGGTAACCGTTACGTTGATCGCAGTATCTATGCTGGTATATAAGCAATTAAAGTATGTACTTCATAAAGACCTTGGTCTAAATAAAAACCAGGTGCTTACGTTTCATATTGATCGTCTGGATACCCGCAGGAAGATCGGGCGGCTGGAGGAAAGCCTCCGTCAGAACCCCGACATAAAAGGCGTGGCAGTGGCGGGTAATCCTATTGGCAATAACGATATTGGAATGTTGGATTACAGCCCGGAAATAAATGGAGTTGTTGACCCCCGGGCTACAAATCTGGGTTATGGATTGCAGGTGGATGCCTCTTTTATCCCGACATTGGAGATCGGGCTATTGAACGGCCGTAATTTTGTTGAAGGAAGCGCTACAGACAGTCAGTCGGTCTTGGTGAATGAAACCCTGGTGAAAAAAGCGGGATGGAAAAGCCCTGTTGGAATGCAGATACAGGTTGGGGGACCGGGATTGAAAACGGTAATAGGAGTGGTTCGTGATTTTCATATTTATTCGCTTCAGCATAAAATTGAGCCGATGGTGCTGCTGTTGCCCGGAAAGAATGAAGATAAGGATAATGTGTATGTGCGGATTGGTACCGATCATATGAAAGCGACGATCGCATTTATTGAGTCCACCTTTAAGCAAATGGATGCAGATGCTTTATTCAGCTATCATTTTCTTGACGACAATTTTGCAAGACAATATGTAAAAGAAGAGCGGCAGGGCAATGTATTGCTGGGATTTACGATACTGGCCATTGTGATCGCCTGTTTGGGATTGTTTGCCCTGATCACTTTTACTGCGGGGCAACAGGTAAAAGAATTGGGTATCCGGAAGGTGTTGGGGGCCTCGGTCGCAAGTCTTGTACGGCTGGTATCCTTTTACCTGTTAAAATGGATTTGCCTTTCCCTGTTAATCGCCTTTCCTGTTTCGTATATTGTTATGAACAAATGGCTGGATGATTTTGCGTATCGTACCTCCGTTAGCTGGTGGCTCTTTGTTCTGGCGGGTTTGATCGCACTGGTCATAGCTTTTGCTACCATAAGCGTACAGGCCGTCAGGGCAGCCACCGCCAATCCTGTCAAAGCATTGCGAAGCGAGTAGGGAATGCTGAATGACAAATAATAAATAACAAATCAGAAGGCGGTGAGCTTCGGTTCTCAGGTCTCAAAACTCAAATATGGACACTATGTTATTATCATTACGGGGAATTTACAAATGGGTGAACACCGGAATCAACCGTACATTTTTATTAAAAGATATTAACCTGGATATCGGCGAAGGAGAATTTGTGTCGGTAATGGGACCCTCCGGTTCCGGGAAATCCACGTTATTAAATGTGATCGGAATGCTGGATGATTTTGATGAAGGGGCTTATCATTTTATGGGAGATGCTGTCCAGGGCCTCAGGGAAAAGCAACGCGCGGCACTTTATAAACAATATATCGGTTTTGTTTTTCAGGCGTATCACCTGATTGATGAGCTGACTGTTTATGAAAATATTGAAACGCCGTTGCTCTACAAGGGTATTAAAACACCGGAGCGTAAGGCCATGGTGGCCGATATGCTGGACCGTTTTAACATAGTGGGTAAAAAGGATTTATTTCCTACACAGCTTTCCGGCGGCCAGCAGCAGCTGGTGGGCATTGCGCGGGCATTGATCGGAGGCCCGAAATTATTACTGGCCGATGAACCCACCGGAAACCTGAATTCAAAGCAGGGGGAGGAGATCATGGAGCTGTTTCAACAGCTGAACCGGGACGGGGTCACCATCATCCAAGTAACGCATTCGGAAAAAAATGCCGAATATGGCTCAAGGATCATTCATTTGCTGGACGCTCATGTAGAAAAGAAGTGAATGGTGTATGATCAATGGTTACGGCAAACAGGCAATAGTAAAAGGATATAGGAAAAGAGGCTGTTCCGGCAATGATTTGCTGAATGCCGGTAATGGATGCTCCCTGTTTCAAATCTCAACTCTGAAATCTCGATCCATGAAGTTTTTTTTTATAGGATTTTTTTTGATCACGGTCCCTGTAATGGCCCGGGCGCAGCGCAACCATTACACACTGGAAACCTGTATTGATATGGCACTAAAGAATAACCTGCAGATTGCCCTTGCCGGAAATCAGCTGGAGCGTGCCGCGATCGGCCACCGGCAAGCATGGCTGAACATGCTGCCGGATCTGAATGCCGCCGCAAGCCATGGCTGGTTCTTCGGCCGGAGCATTGACAAAACAACCAATGACTATGTCGATAAAAGCTTTTATTCCGGTAACTACAATCTGTCGGGCGGTTTGCCTGTTTTCCAGGGGCTGGCCCTGCAGCATACGGTACGGCAGGCAGCCATGAACGTAGCGGCCACCAAAATGAGCTGGCAGCAGCAAAAGGACAATATGACCCTGAACATGATCCTGGCATATCTGCAGCTGATGAATTTTGAAGACCTGCTGGTACAAAATACCGAACAGGCAGCACTTTCGGAAAGGCAGATGAAGCGGTTGAAAGATATGAACGATCAGGGGGCTATAGCGCCTTCTGATTTTTTTGATATACGGGGACAATTTGCGGGAGATGAAGCCTCGGTCATTAATGTAAAACGGGATGTGGAAACGGCAAAGATCAATATATGCGCGCTGATGAATATTCCTTATGATACCGCAATGGTCTTTGAACGGATGCCGGCTACCGAGGTCCTGCAAAAGAATACCATTGATGCGGCAACGGCCTATAATACGGCGCTGGAACATTTTGCCGGGGTACAGGCTGCCGATTATACGTTGAAAAGTGCGGGGTACGGTTTGAAAGCAGCCCGTGGAAAATTATTTCCCTCACTGGGTTTCGGATATGGTTTCGGAAGCAGTTACACACAGTTTAACGGGAACATCGGAAACCAGTTGAAAAATAACTTCGGGCGAAACCTGGGCTTTTCCTTATCCATCCCCATCTTTGGGAACCTGCAATTGCGGAATAGTGTCCGCCTGGCAAAACTGGATCTGAAGGACGCCCGGTTGCAAAACACATCCGCAAAGACGGCCCTGCAGCAAAATATACAAACGGCCTATGTGAATATGAATGCGGCTTATGAACGTTATAAAAAGCTGCAGGAGCGGGTACAGGCATTGCAGCAGTCGTACCAGGCTGCAGAGGCGCGGTTCACGGTAGGTACCTGGAACTCCGTGGAGTACCTGACGGTGAAGAACAACCTGGACCGGGCAAATGTGGATCTTATCGGCGGGAAATATGAATATTTATTGCGGGTGAAGATCTATAATTATTACCAGGGGATCAATGAGCCGTAGCCGGCAATGCTGTTGAACGCGGATGTTCCAATACCAAATACTCAATTCCAAGTTCTCAAATCTCAATTCCGGACCCCCGATTCCCAGTCCTACCTGCCTCCGTTCGCTTTCAGGTCTGCAAGGCAGCCCGCGTCCAGTTCTGAAGCTTCATTACGAGACAGGAAACCAAGCACATCAGTTGTTTCCGACGCATAGTACATGAGGCATTGTTCGTTACTGCAATGATTGCCGTGCGGCGCATCTTTATGTGCCGATTGCATGGGAGATCCCAGATCAACCAGCCCCAGTAAATGCCCCACTTCATGTTCCAGCACCGTTGCTTCCAGTTTGGTACGGCTTATCTGACCGAATCCTCCGGAGTTTTCATGGATCTTTTTTCCCATCAGCGCCGCTGAGGTATTGCGATAGGCAATGCCCAGCGTGTTGGCGTCGGAGTAATCGCTGTTGCTGTAAAGGATATAGAGACTGAACCGGTTGCCCTTGTTAAAAAGGGTGCGGTGCGCATTTTCAATTTCCCGGACCCGGCTGAGGGATAGCGTGGGAGCGCCCGGGTCAGGGATGACCTGCGTGGTTATCGTAACGCCACCGGGTTTATGAAGCCGGTTGGCCAGGAATGTTTTCAGCTGCTCGAGGGCTGCGGCATCCGGGGCATAACCGGCAACATACTGTATCTCTACCGAAAGACTGGCGAATGCGCTGCTGCCCAGTAGGTCCTTTGCTGAAGCACCAACCGGTTTATTGTAGGCGGCGGCATCTTTGTTATGGGCAAAGGGAATATCTTTTTTTGAACAGGTGGACATTGTAAGCACTACGATGACCAGTGTAACGGCTGTAACAAATCGCTTCATATCAGGGGATTAAAACGGGCTTCAAAAGTATCGATTTTTTGTTAGAATCATACAGGAGGGGGGCATTACTACCGGGACACCGCACACGGAGCTGTTTCCCGTGTTTCAGTACGTCATTCGGGCCGAGATGTGCCGGTGAGCCGTTCAGCCGCGTTCTTTTAAAAGCGCTGCGGCAATTTTATCGATGGGTAAGGTCATTACATCGGCTGAAAAATGATCCCAGTCTACAAAGCGGAAGTTTTCGGTGATCGTTTCGGGATAAACAGGGGTGCCGTTATTGAGCCTGTAGGGCAGGGGAGTAACAGGCCGCACGATATAATAAATGGAGATCAGCTGGTGTTCTTCATTAAATGCCGATTGCTGAAAGAAATCTGTCGTGTACAAATGATCGATCACTTCTACGTCTGCGTTCATTTCTTCCTTACATTCCCGCACAATGCACTCCCGCGTACCTTCGCCCAGTTCCAGTCCGCCTCCGGGAAACTTGGTGACCTCGCAGTTGTTGAAATAGATGCGCTCGTCGCTTACCAGCACCTGCCGCTTTTCATTCACCAGAACGCCATACACGCGGATGTTAAAAGATCTCAGTGTCATTCCAGTATTTTTTTTCTGAAAGCCAGCACACCCAAAACCACGGCCAGTAACAATGAAAGCACTGCCACAATATAAAACGCATAAGGCGAATGCTCAAAGCCGCTGGGTACATTCATGCCGAAGATACTTGCAATCAATACGGGGAAGCTCAGTACAATGGTGGCAATCGCCAGTCTTTTTAATACCTGGTTCTGATTGTTGGCGATAATGCTGGCAAAGGTATCCATGGTGCTGCTAAGGATATTGGTATAGATATTGGCCATTTCGAGGGCCTGTGAGTTATCAACCATAAGGTCCTCCAGGAGCTCGGATTCGTTTTCTGTAAGCTGCAGGAACTTTGTGCGTTGTATTTTGGCAAGCAGCAGTTCGTTGGAGCGCAACGCCGTTACAAAATACACCAGGCTTTTCTGGATCTTCATCAGCTCCAGCAGATGCTCGTTCTTGTTGGCATCATAAAGCTTTTGCTCAATAAGATTCCGCTTTTGATTGATTTCCTTCAGGTATTCCATGAAATTCTGGATGATCTTTTCAATGATCTTGATCACCATCATGTTCCTTTTATCCGGCTGGCGGTTCTGAAAAGTATTCAGGAATTTTTTTATGGCCGGATTTTCAAAAGAATTTACCGTAACAATATGGTTGTGGGTAAGGATGATGATGATAGGGATGGTGATGTAGTAAGCATCGCTTTCATTGAATGAATTGTTTTCAGTAGGCGTTTTGATCACGATGAGCTTTACATTGTCATCTTCATCATAACGGCTACGCTCGTCGATATCCAGCGAGTCTGTCAGAAAGTCGATGGGGATCTCCAGCAGTTCCGACAGCTCATTGAATTCCTCCTGTTTCAGCGGCGGAACAACGTTCACCCAGCTATCGCTCTCCGGCTCGAAGATCTCTACGGTGCTATGGTCAATATTCCTGAAGTATTTAATCATGATCGGTTGCGCTTATGCTGCCTTCGAAAACCTTTACAGCAGGGCCTTTGAGCCAGATGTTGTTAAAAGATCCATCGGGTTCCCGGCGGTACCGTACATTTAGTTTTCCGCCCAGGGTCTCTATATTTACCGAATTAAACCCGTTATCATTGTGATAGTATACCAGTGCCGCAGCCGTTACGCCGGTACCACAGGAATAGGTCTCGTTTTCCACACCCCGCTCATAAGTGCGTACGATCAGCGTATCGGGCTCTTTTACCTGCACAAAATTAACGTTGATGCCCTGTTCGGCAAATTCCTTGCTATACCGTATTTTCTGGCCCTCTTTAAATACATCGAGGTGCATCACATCGGGATCCAGCTGTACATAGTGGGGAGAGCCCGTGTTTAAGACAGAATCGGTCCTGTACGCCTGAATGCTTTCCACGTCTTTCATTTTCAGGGATACTTCGCCATCTTCAATGGTTGCCTCGTGAGGGCCATCGGTTGCAATAAAATGATAGGCTGGTTTCTTAATGCCCCTGTCGCTGGCAAACTGAACAATGCAGCGGCCGCCATTCCCGCACATGGAGCCTTCCCGTCCGTCAGCATTATAATACACCATCTCAAAATCATAGTCTTCTTTTTCATTGAGCAGCATAAAACCGTCGGCTCCGATACCAAACCGCCGGTCGCACAATGATCTTATCTGCTCTTCTGTTAGGCCCGAATAGTCCCCTTCCCGGTTGTCAACAAGTATAAAGTCGTTTCCCGTTCCCTGGTATTTGTAAAAAGCCAAATTCATATTTTATTTATTTCTTTTTATAACCAATGAAACAAATCCTGTTTCAGAAATTATTTTTGAATGTTTCCAGAAATTTCAGGATCAGCCGCTCCACCGCTGCTTTTCCGTCCTTTGTAAATTCCCTTACGATGCGGTTGGCCACGATGGCATTCAACGCCAGGCAGTGGTGTCCGAGTAATTTTCCCAGGCCGAAAATGGCGGAGGTCTCCATTTCAAAATTCGTGATCCGGTGTTGCCCGAAGCTAAAGTCGGTCAAACGGTCGATGAGCTGCGGATTGCGCACGCCCAGCCGCAATACCCTTCCCTGCGGGCCATAGAACCCCGGACAGGTAACGGTAATACCCTGGTGAAACCCGGTTACAAAATGCTTGAGCAGGGAGGGGGAGGCCCCGGTGATATAGGGCGTGCTCAGTCCCTGCATTTGTACATGGGTAACAAAAGACTGCAGCAATTGCGTTTCCTCATCCGTTTCCTCAGGTCGGTAAAAGTTCAAAAGATTGTCCAGCCCCAATCCGTGTGTGGAAGCTACAAAGCTGTCTACCGGAATGTCTGCCTGCAGTGAGCCGGAAGTGCCTGCGCGGATGATGTTTAAAGATCGTAATTCCGGCCGGATCTCCCGCGTTTCAAAATCGATGTTCACCAGGGCATCCAGTTCGTTCATCACAATATCGATATTGTCCGGTCCGATACCGGAGGAAAGCACCGTGAGCCGCTTGCCGCCCACCATGCCGGTATGGGTCACAAATTCCCGGTGCCGGCGTTTAACTTCGACGGTGTCAAAATATTTACTGAATTCTGCCACCCGGTCCGGGTCGCCAACGGTAACTACTGTGCCCGCAAGCTCTTCCGGACGAAGATCGAGGTGATAAACCGCGCCCCTGTTATTGATGATCAATTCCGATTCGGCGATCCTGCTCATAAAAAGGTCTTTAATCTTTGCTATTATTTACCAAAAATATCCTATTTTTGCCAGCCCTCAAAGATTAAATGATCGGATGGATGCCTGGCCCCGGTGCCGGCTGCCAAAGATCAGGGATTGGGGATAATGGTCCCGTGGCCGAGTGATCAGGCAGAGCTCTGCAAAAGCTCGTACAGCGGTTTGAATCCGCTCGGGACCTCCGGATAAAAAGTTAAAACCCGCTGTCATGGCGGGTTTTCGCTTTTTTGGGATTGTACCAAAAGTCGCTTTATGGCGTGTTGTCGTTCTGAACTTGTTTCAGAATCTATTGATCCATAACTATTATTAGATACGGAAACAAGTTGCCAATGACAAATGAAAGACTTTTGATACACCTCAAAATATTACTCCGCTTTGCATAGTTCGGGGTCTTAATTGTGCCACTGCTTTTTCCGGGTCTCCTTGCGGAAGACCCGGAAAAAAACACCGGATCAAAAGCTTACCGTATTCAGCCGCTTGTCTACCAGTATTCCGTCGGCCGGCTTCAGGTCAAAATTCAGATCATGCTTTGCTTTCAGCCGGATGATGAACAGGTCCTGCGTGCCCTCTAAAAGAGGCCGGTCTCCGATATTTACGAAGGTCGGATACAGCACTTTTTTCCCGTTGCTGTGTAACCGGTCGTTGGTCATGTTCTCCAGTTCCTTAAGGTTTAACGGGGTAATGCCTGCAAAGGTGTAGTCCTGTGTATTGTAGGGCAAGGCAAAGCTCAGTCCATTTACAGCCTTCAGTCCATTGCCTTTTACCAGGATGTCCACTACTTCATCTTTCCGGTATGCTTTCTTTGCCGTTGTTATTTGAATGTGGCCTTGTAGTGTGTCGGTGCTGCTCATGTCGGCACCTCCCTCCAGGCGTGTTGCCACGTTTGAGATATCATAGGCATCGATCAGCCCGTTTTTGTTGATATCGCCATTGCTGATGTATCCTTCAAAATCCCCGTCACCGCTTCGCAGGCCGGTATAGTTGATGTACGAGGTAAGATCGTTCTTGTCGATGATATGGTCGCTGTTGATATCGCCCGGAATATAGCTTTCAGACCCCGGTACTTTAAATACATACAATTCGCGCCCCGAACCAAAGTCTCCGACTGCTTCCGTTACCGAAATTTTGATGTAACGCGCGGTGGGGTGGTTGTTGAAAGCAAACACTTTGGTATCCCCGTTCTTAGCCCATTCAAAATTGCCGGCTTCCGTCCAGCCGGATTTATTGGTACTGTAATAGATGCGTCCTTTCAGGAGCACCCCGTTTCCGCGGGTGCGGGGAAGGTAATGGATCTTGTCTAACTGGTTAACGGATCTCAGATCCAGTACCAGATCAAAGGGTACTGCTTTTGTTCCCCATTTGGTATGCCAGAGGTTGCCTTCATCGAAATCAAACAGCTGCCCTATTTCGCTTCCTTCCTGGTCAGCAACGGATGCCGTGGCCACAATGTCTTTAATGGCAAATTCGAGCGGGTTTACTTTTGTCTTTGCAAAAATGATGGCCCAGGGAGATTGTCCGTCCTTATTAACAGCCCGCAGCTTAAACTGATAGCCGGTTTCCGGTGTCAGACCATCGAATAGTAAACTGGTATCCCGGATGGTGGTATATTGCTGGCCATTAAAATCGATCTCGTAAAAGTCGGCCTTGGGTTGTTTGTTCCAGCTGGGGGTTAATGCATATGCCTGCCGGTTGCTGTCGGTTACCTGTGCCTGTAACGGGGCGGCCAGCCTGCCGTGTTGTTTGCGTAAATGATCCGCAGGTTCAAAATGGTATCCGTTAAAGGTAAGGGTTAGGGCGCGGGCGGTCACATCTGCAGCAGCCAGTTTTATCAGCAGCTGCGGATTTTTGGTGATGGCCGTTTGTTCAAAAGAACTGCCTGCTGTAGAAAAGCGGTTCAGGTTGGGCGCCGGGTTATAGTAATATACATTGGTTTGTTTCCTGAAGGCTTCTTCTGAGGTTGCTTCCGTTAACCGGATGCGGGTGCTGCCTGTTTTTGCAGTAATGCCTGTGGGCCTTTGTGTGAGGTTTATTCTGAATTCCGTTGCTTTTTTCTTTTCAAAACCGTCGTAGGTCCCCTTTGTTGGGTGAACAACGATCGTCACCGTATTTTTCCGGACTGCAGATTCAATAAGCGTGGTGGCGCCGGTCCCCGACTTATAAGCCTCTGTCAGCCCGTCGTCGTCGTATTCGGTAAAGGCGCTGTTCCCTGAAGGATACAGCTCATAAATGCGCAGCGCTTTGTTGATCTGTGTGCTGTTGTTGCTGGGATTCGCCATCGGAATAATGGCTCCTGCTTTTACAAACACGGGCAGCTTCCAGAGCGGTGCATTAAAGTTATTGATGATCCGGTTGCCTTCATAGGCATCGCCGGAAAAATAATCGATCCAGGTGCCTGCCGGCAAATAAATATTGTTGCGGATATCGTTCCCCTTTTCGTCGGCCTTTGTATCCTGGTAAATGGGCGCTACCAGGAAGTAAGGCCCGTACAGGTACTGGTACTGCGTGGCTTTACCATAGGTATAGGCATTGGGATATTCGAGGAACAGGGCGCGGATGATGGGTAACCCATTAACAGCCTTCCGTGCGATGCTGTAGGTATATGGCAGCAGCTCCGATTTTAGCTTGAGGTAGGTCCGGTTGATGGAGGTCGCCGGCTCTCCCAGTGCATAAGGGTATTTTTCATTGGCTCCCCAGCCGTCCATATTGAGCTGCATCGGCGTGAATGCCTTCCATTGAAAATCGCGGGTGTTCACCCTGAAGTTCCTGCCGCCGAAAATACCATCCATATCGGAAGTAATATTGGGCTGGCCCGACAATCCCGCTCCCAGGTAGGTGGGAATGTGAAAGCGGATGTACTCCCATGCGCCACCGGTTTGATCGCCACTCCAGATGCCGGCATAGCGCTGGGTACCCGCCCAGCCGTCCAGGGAAATTATAAAAGGTCTTGCGTTGTGGCCGTATTTGGGTATGATCTGTCCTACATCCGCCACGCCGTTCAGACCAAATGAATACCCCGGACCTACCCAGGCTACATCCGTTTTTAGTACGCGCACACCCGCAATACCAACTTCTTTAATGATGTCCCGCTGCAGCAAAGCGGGAATGCTGTCTTTTGGATGCAGGTCCGATTGGGTCCAGAGGCCGATCTGTACGCCGTTCTTACGGGCATAGTCGCCAAAAGCCTTCAGGTTCCGGATATTGCTGTCCAGTGTACCCGTTTGCCCGTAACCCGCACCGTACCCGTCATTGGGCAGGATCCAGCCCAGGGGAAGGTCGTGCGCTTTATAACGGTCGATCACGGCCCTGGCGGAGAAGGGATAATTGTTCTTTTCTCCGTTCAGCGACTCCTTAATCCCTCCGTTATCTTTCTGGCTTTCTTTGTACCGTTTGCCGTCTTCAAAAAGGATCCCGGCGGTATCGGCTTTCCAGTAATCCCGGTTGTAGGCATTCAGATGGCCTTCGTAAAAGCCGAATTTGGGTAATAGCACGGGGTTGCCGGTAAGCTGGTAGAAATCTTTCAGTATCGATACCGGCTCTTTATCGATCAGAAAGAATACATCGAGGTAGCTCGTCTCGTGGGAAAGGGTTACCACACCTTTTTCTTTGGCTCCAAAATCATACTTTCCTTTTTTAAAAGTATACCACATAAAGCCATAGCCGTTGGTAGACCAGTAAAAGGGCGTAGGGGAGGCCACACCGCCATCCGTCCAGCTGTTCTGGTTTTCGATGGAAATGATTTTCCCTTTGTGTGAAAAGCGTCCGTTTTGCACGCCGCCTCCGTAAAAGTATTCCGCAGGATCTTCTTTCAGTTTCAGGCTGGTGCTTTTTTTGTCAAATACAGGAGGCGTAATCGTTTCAACAGCTACCTGGCCGGTTTTTTTATAAATGATCCGGAGGCGGGCGGTTGCTTTATTCAGTGAAACAGTAACGGCATTGGTCGAAATAAGGATCTGACCGCCCTGGTCTTTTACGCTGAGGGTTGCAACGTTTTTACGGGGATTGTCCACAAGGATGGATGCCGGTGGTGTGGCTTCCGGAGCACGAAGGGCGCCGCCGCCGGGATCTGAGAACATACGGAAGATCGTTTCCCCGTAAAAGTCCAGCAACAGATCTTGCTGATTGGTAAAGCGCACTTTTATGGTAGTGGGATTGATCTTTTCCGCACCGGCAACAGAAAAAGTGTCGGTGACGGGTTGCGCGGCAGTCACCTGCGCGCCGGCGGTAAAGAATAACGTTGCTGCAAGCAATGCAGTCAGTAATCTTTTTCTAAAGCATGTATTTTCAGACTCCCGGTTCATGATAGCTGGGTTGTGTTAAAATGATCCTGTAAAAGTAACCAACCCATACCGGAAAAAAATGCCTTATGGAAACGATTGCGCAGTGAGCGTTCGGCGGCAGATATCAGGGACAAACGGTTGCACAAAGAATGGCATTCCGGCTAAGGCGCATACGAGGCGCTCAGCCGGATCATTTGCTCAACGAGGATGCCGGTAATGATCGCCATCCCAAAACTCAGCAGGGTGCCGATCAGGATGTATTCGGTCAGCTTCCGGTCCTGGCCCGCTTTGAGATCGCTGAAACGGAAGACAGATTTGGCTGTTACCAGAAAACCAATGGCTACCCATTGCTGGTTCAGGATGAAGATCAGTACCAGAATGCGTTCGATGTAGCCGATCATCATACCTGCATGTTGCAATGATTTTGTTTCAATAAGGTCGGTCCGGATCTCGGTTGCCGGCGCCCATTTGGACAAGATCAGCTTAATGACCACGGAAACCGGGGTGGTCAGCAATACCAGTCCGGTGGCCGTGATCAGCAAGGCATCAGTCTGCGCCGGAGTCAGGTGCAGCGCAAAGGGCTCCGTCCACCAGGCGGCACATATGATCACGGCCAGGTGCAATACCTGGTCCAGAATAAAGAATATTTTCCTGTTCCTGGGAGTTTGCAGCTGAAGCTTTGCCAGATCGATCAGCAGGTGGCTGCCGGCAATGAGCACAGCCAGGGTCAGGTACCGGGTGCTCATGGTCAGCAGCAGGATCAGCGCAAAGTGAATGAGCACGTGTATATACAGTTTGGCGCTTCTGTATTTTTTACGCTCTTTTTCTTCTACCCAGCGGGAAGGCTGCAATACAAAATCGCCCAGTAAATGTGCCAGCAACAGTTTTATCAGTAGTGTCATGTGCTTAACCCGGTTATTGTGGTTTGATAAAATTTATTAAAATCCATCAGCAGGTCAAATTGTGCGCGCTTGCGGCTCTGGCTTACGGCGGATTGATTGATCTTTAGCTTTTCTGCGATCTGCTGCTGGTTCCATTCGGGCTTTTCCAGGAATAATGCTACAATTTCTGCGGCTGCAGGGCTCCAGTTGTCCATGATCAGTGAAGCGAAACGAGCCATGAGGTTTAGAGCGGCATCGGCTTGCTCGTTGCCGGTTGCGAACGCGAGTGTGGTCTTCTCTTCTTTCATGCTGTCAAATTTCCGGCCGGATCGTACAAACGCCGTTCCGTTCGACTCGGTTATTTTCTCCGTGCGATACGAAAGCTCGCCCACCCCGATGCTTAACCGTACATCCAGGTTTGCCTGCTGCTTCAGGATGCTTTTTAAGTGCATGCTTTTAAAAAGGGCATCTGCCGGTGGCAATTTCAACTGGAATGCATCGCCCCGGTAGATCTCCCAGTCACCGGGTGCATGGCCCTGTTTTTTCAAAAAGCTTTTCAGCAGCGGCATCCATTCTTTGGGATCCGTGGTTTCTGAGCGCATAACATCACCTGTAAGGATTGCTATCATGGTTCAAATATAAGCAAATTTACTTATAAATTTATTTATCAGCTTTATAGCTTATAATTTTTTTTATTAGGTAAATCACTTATAATGAAAATGAAAGATCTTATCAAAAATACTAAAATTATTAGTATTTTGAAAATAGTTTTCGGATCCGGAAAACAGGTATTCCGGAAATGGACCCGGATTCAACTCTATATCCTTTTTCATCTTCTTTTTTATCATTTATATGGTAAATTAGCGGCGCCATTATAATTTTAAACCTACATTATTTATTATTATTGAATTATGTTTCAGTTAAACGATAAGACCGCGGTCATAACAGGAGGAGGAAGCGGTATTGGAAAAGCAGTGGCGCTTTTGTTTGCCAGGGCCGGCGCCCGGGTGATCGTAGCCGATTTTAATAAAGAAGCAGGGCTTCAAACCGTTGGGGAGATCGAAGCCGCAGGTGGAAAGGCCTCCGGCATTTTCCTGGATGTATCCCGGCAGGAGGAAGTTACAGCAGCTTTTGAGCAGGTAGCAGCCATCGATATATTGGTCAACAGTGCGGGTATTTCCCATATCGGCAAGGCCGATACCACGGACGAAGCCGATTTTGACCGGGTGTACAGTGTAAATGTAAAAGGCGTGTACAATGCGCTGCATGCTGCCATACCCCGGATGAAGGCCCAGGGAGGGGGTGTTATTATCAATATGGCTTCGATCGCTTCCAGCGTCGGACTACCGGACCGGTTTGCCTATTCGATGAGCAAAGGAGCGGTACTGGCCATGACCCTGTCGGTAGCCAAAGATTATATCGGTGATGGCATCCGCTGCAATTGTGTTTCCCCGGCGCGGGTACACACGCCGTTTGTAGACGGGTTTATTGCCAGGACGTATCCCGGAAAGGAAAAAGAGATGTTTGAAAAATTGTCGAAAACACAGCCCATCGGCCGTATGGCAAAGCCGGAAGAGATTGCTGCACTGATCTTATATCTGTGCAGTGACGAAGCAGCCTTCATCACCGGTTGCGATTATCCGATCGACGGCGGGTTTATAAAACTGAATAATTAACGTTGTATACAGGTTTACAAAAACAGGCAGTTTCGAGTATAAAAGACCACAATTGGTCTTAGGGTTGTTGTGCTGAACTTGTTTCAGCAACTATTGGGTGGAAAATATTTGTTCCGAACAGGTCCTGAAACACCCTTCCGGGCGGAGGTTCAGGACGACCTTTCTTTATAAAAAGATTATCAACAAAAAGCTTGAACAACTTTGATAATAAATAATAAACTATAAATTAAATACATGAAACTAATCAGGTACGGGCAGCCGGGTAAAGAAAAGACGGGTGTGCTTATTGACGATGTACGTTACGATACATCGGCGTTTGGTGAAGATTATAACGAGGCCTTTTTTGAAAACAATGGCCCGGAACGGCTGAAAGCATTTGTAAGCGAAAATGCTGCGGGTTTGCCGAAGGTAGATGAGGGCGAACGTTGGGCCAGCTGTGTTGCCCGCCCTTCCAAGATCATCTGCATCGGTCTGAACTATGCCCTGCATGCAAAGGAAACCAATGCCCCGGTACCCAAAGAACCGGTGGTGTTTTTTAAATCGACTACAGCGCTTTGCGGACCTTTTGATGAGGTGGTGATCCCCCGGAATTCTGTAAAAACGGATTGGGAGGTGGAGCTGGTGGTGGTCATCGGAAAGAAAGCAGCGTATGTAGAAGAAGCGGAGGCGCTGGACTACGTAGCAGGGTATGCCCTGCACAATGATTACAGCGAACGGGAGTTCCAGATCGAGCGCGGTGGTCAGTGGGTAAAGGGGAAGAGCTGCGATACGTTTGCACCCCTGGGACCTTTCCTGGCTACTAAAGATGAAATTGAAAACCCCAATAACCTGAACCTCTGGCTAAAAGTAAACGGGGTCATGATGCAGCATTCAACGACTTCCGACTTTATATTTAATGTGCAGCAGGTGATCAGCCACCTGAGTCAGTTTATGACCTTGCTGCCGGGCGATGTTATTTCTACCGGAACACCTGCGGGGGTGGGGCTGGGGCAAAAGCCGGAGCCATGGTACCTGAAACCCGGCGATGTGGTGGAATTGGGTATTGAAGGTCTGGGAACATCGAAGCAAACGGCTGTTGCCTGGAAAAAGTAACCGCTTTGGATAAAGATCCTGCCGATCAAAAAGGGAGCGTGGCCCGCGGGTCATGCTCCCTTTTTGTTTTAACCGCTTGTTTTCCGGATCAGAATTTATAAGATAAATGAATACTGCTATTGAGCTCGTTCATCTTCGTTACATCAGTTGTTGCCCATCGACTCCAGCACTTCCGCGGTTACACCGGTAAAGCTAAAGCCACCATCATGGAACAGGTTTTGCATAGTTACGTATTTGGTAAGATCGCTGAACATAACCGAAATATAATCGGCACATGCTTCTGCAGGCGCGTTGCCGAGCGGGCTCATTTTTTCTGCATAGCTGACAAAATTGTCGAATCCTTTTACCCCGCTGCCGGCCGTTGTTTTGGTAGGCGATTGGGAGATCGTATTGATGCGCACTTTTTTCTTTACACCATAGTAATAGCCAAATGTCCGGGTGATGCTTTCGAGCAATGCTTTTGCATCTGCCATCTCGCTGTAATCGGGGAATACGCGCTGCGCCGCAATATAGGTCAGAGCAATTACGCTGGCATGCTCATTTAAGGCATCCAGGTCCCAGGCGGTTTTTAAAATGCGGTGCAGGCTCATCGAAGAGATGTCAAAGGTCTTGTGGTTCCAGTCGTAGTTCAGATCGGTATATTCTTTTCCCTTACGCACGTTTAATCCCATGCCCACGGAGTGCAGGATGAAATCGATCTTACCTCCGAAATGTTCCATTGATTTTTCGAGCAGTGCTTTCAGATCGTCCATGCTGGTTACATCTGCACCGATCACGGGTGCATTACCACATGCTTCGGCCAGTTTATTGATTTCCCCCATGCGCAAGGCTACGGGAGCATTGGTGAGCACCAGTTCTGCGCCCTCCTGATAACACTGCTCAGCGGTCTTCCATGCGATGGACTTATCATCCAGCGCTCCGAATATGATTCCTTTTTTACCCTTTAAAAGATTATATGCCATAAAGTTGAGTTATGAGCGGTAAAAATAAGAATATAATTTCTCATTTCTGATTTTTCTCCCCGTGAAGGGCGTATATTCAAATTGCTGTGACCCTACTGATCCGATAGCCACGGGATTCATTCCGGCATCTGCAGATCCTGAAACGGGCTCAGGGTGGCATTCCGTTTTTAGATGCCGGCCCACAACGACCACCCGGAATGCATGCTCTAAGAAGCTGTTTAAAAACGGGGTTCAACGATCATTTTAGCAAAAGAGGCATGGCCTCGAAAGATCCGGCAAGAACGACATTGCTTTATAAAGATGATCATCAACAAAACAACTGCATCATATTTCAACAAACCGGTCTGCAGATCACTGGCCACGTTTACCCTCCCGGTGATTGTCGGTATCTGATTTCCCGGCTTTTGCGGATTGCTGATCCAGGTAATAGCGGATCCCTTCCATTACGCCTTCGGCCTGCCGGCCACCGGAAAAATAAACGTGCCGGCTTCTGCGGAGCGAATCCAGTTCGGGGCTGTAATTGGCCACTACGATTCCTTTGGTACGTCCGCGGAGCATGTCAATATCATTACCTCCGTTCCCTGCAGTGATGAAATGATCCAGCGGCAGCTGCCATTTATAGCTGAGGTAGCGAACGGCGTTCCCCTTACCGGCCCTTACCGGCAAAATGTCGAGAAATTTATTATCGGTCAGCAGGATCTTTGCCCTCAGCCTGCGATCATCCAGGAATTTGTAGAGGTCGGCGAGCGCACCTTCATTAAAATAGTCGTTTACATAATAGCTGAGCTTATACTCCCATTGTGCGTCGGCTTCCTGGAGATGAAGCCCCGGGTAGTGTTCCAGGGCTGTTACCAGTTCTTTGCGTTTCCACTGGTGATTGATATGACTTTCCCATCCGGGATCGGGTATGAAATTCCGGGTATAGTAGATCTCTGTTCCGGCGGAGCAGATCAGGATGTCGGGTTCCGGGAACTGAAAATGCCGGAGCGCTTCCATCGTCAGGGTCTTGTTCCTTCCGGATGCGATCCCGAAAATGACCTTGTTCTTATGCGCATCTACCCATTGCTTTATCTGGTCCAGGCCCGCAGCGTCTTCGCCTTCGATCAGCGTTCCGTCGAGGTCTGAAATGAAAAAGAGGTCGGCCTTCATCAGCTTTTTACCAAAAGGCAGTTCCTGTGTTTCTTTCAGATGCGTTTTGGGCTTGTATATTTCATCGATCGACCGGAGGTAGGTCTTTACATGCGTTTCCCAGGAATAGTCTTCCTGTCCGGCACGGATGCCATTGGCGGAATATTTTTCCCAGAGCGTGGTATCCGAAATGATCTTTTTTAATGCATCGGAAACCTCTTTGGTGTGCTGAACATCTACCAGCATACCATTATGAGCTTTGCCGATGATCTCCTTGGGGCCACCGGTAGGCGATGCGACGATCGGGAGACCGCAGGCGGCTGCTTCCACAATGGTGAGGCCAAAGTTCTCGCCCGGCGTGGCATTTACGAATACACCTTTCCGCTGTGCGGCCAAACGGTAGATCTCGGGTACTTCCAGCGAGGGGTCGTTTTTTTTGGGCAAGGCCATTTTACCGTAGAGATCATATTTATCCATCAGCAGCAACAGACCTGTAAGGATCTCCTGCTCATCCTGCGGCATCTGGGTAATGTCTTTACGTACGCCGGCAAAAATAGCCAGGTTGGCCATGCTTTGGAGCTCCTTGTCCTGGCCGAAACAATCGATAATGGTTTCAAAGTTCTTCCGTTTATCGGCACGCCCGATCGAGAGGATGAGGGGTTTGCCCGGTGCGAAAAGGAACCGCTCGATCTCCGAGCTTACACGGTACATGGCCTGCTCCTGTTCCAGGGGCATGGTAAAAGAGGGCAGCCCGACTCTGTAAAAAGGATAAAAGATCTCTGTGTTGATGCCCGGGGGAATGACCCGGAATCGCGCCCTGTCTTTGTTTTGATAGGCATGGTATTGTGCCTCTATTTCATGCAGGGTACTTACAATAATGAGGTTGGCCATCTTCAGGGTCTTCTCTTCCTCATTGATCCTCCGGATCATGTTGAATTTCTGATTGATGGTTCCTTCGGAAAGACCATCCTTTAAAAGGACCGACTTTTTGTTCCATCCCAGCGAGTGCCCGGTGGCAATAAAGGGAACCTCAAAGATCTTGCTGATCTCCCCGGCAATATAATTGCCGTCTGCATAATGCCCGTGCACAATATCGGGATAGTCGTCCTGTTTCTCAATAAAACGGATCACCTTGTCTACAAATTCATCAAGGATATCCCATAAACTTTCTTTAGGTTTGTACAGGTGGCCGCCGCAAGTGATCCTGACAATGCGTGCCTTTGAAGATACGGTCTCTATTTCATGACTGTATGTTTCAGAAACCCGCTTGTCCGCGATCCTCCTTGTGAACAGGTCCACCTTTCTGACCTGTGGGTGATGGGACAAGGCTTCCAGTAGTTCCAGTACATATTTTACCTGTCCGCCGGTGTCCTTATCCCTTCCGATCTCAGGCTTATGATGCCGGATCAATCCATGGGGGCTAAAAAGTTGTATGTAGTATTCCTGCATTGCGTATCATTTTAGAGGGGGAGATCATATGTATGATTACTTTGAAGGCGGGCCCTGCCGGATAACAGACCGGCGGAAAGCATGCGCCTGCTGAATGACTCCCGGCCGCGGTAGTGCGGCAACCGGATGTAAAACGGGGGAAATATAACGTAATTTTTTAAAAATGGAGCGGTTAACAGATAATTTATATTCCGGGTCGGGATTCAGTGAGTGGGAAATTGGTGATGTGACCATGATCCTGCATAAAGGCGTGTATCATCTTTTTCACCTGATCATACCCAACCACGATTATATTGCACATGCCGTCTCAAAAGACGGTATTACCTGGAGGAGGGTAAAGAACGCCCTGTTTGTAGGTGACCCCGGCGATTGGGATGATGACATGCTCTGGACGATGCAGGTGTATGAGGCCCACAACCGGTTCGAAATGTATTACACCGGCCTGCAGCGAAAGGACCGGGGTGTGGTATCGAAGATCGGGTTAGCGGTGTCCGGCAATCTGTTTGATTGGGAGAAGCTCAACAACGAAGTATTCCCTTTTGGGCCAAGGGCGCCGCATTATGAAACTTATGAAAATAACCCCCGTCTCTGGATGAGCTTCCGGGATCCGTTCCGTTATGATTATGAGGAAAAGACCTTTTTCCTGGTCTGTACACGCGCTGCTACGGGGCCGGTTTCGCGGCGGGGCTGTGTGGGCCTGGTGCAGCTGATGGACAAGGAGCTGATCTTTCATCCGCCGCTGCATTTTCCGATGGTGTATGATGATGTGGAATGTCCCTGTATTTTTGAGCTCAACGGCCGGCATTATCTTTTAGGCTCCATTCGTGAAGATATAAAAGTGCGCTATTGGTTTGCACCGGAGTTCCTGGGAGAATATCATTGTTTTCATAACAATGTGTTGCTGCCGCAGGGTAACTACGCCGCCCGTATTCAAAAGGACGGTGACCATTTACTGGTATATAATTTCTTTTATGCAAACGGAAATGTCAATGCGCTGCGCATCTTTCCGCCTCCCAAGCAGCTGGAAACCGATGACCGCGGGCGGCTGGTATTGAAAAGCTATTACCGGTGGGACCAGATGGTGATCCAGACCATTTATCAGAACGAAATGGGGACCATCCTGCCATTGTTCAAAAACCCGACGGCAACGTTTGAACAATCAACGGATAAATGGATCTGCGGCTCCCGGAGCGGGTATGAGGTTTTTGTGCTCCAGAAATCGGCGCCCGGGTTTATCTGGGAGGGGATCCTGGCGGTGGAGGGCATGGGCAAACTGGGGCTGGTAACCGATATTGATGAAGAAGGGTCGGGGTATTATTTCAGCTTCGACGTCATCAACAGCGTCGTGCATCTTCAAAGCTGGGGCTTTAATTCCGCTAATACGCGGTCCAACTTTATTTACAGCGTATTGCAGGATAATATCTTTCATCTGAAGGAAGAAAAGGAATTTCATTTCCGGCTGATCCGGTATGGAAATTATATCGAGCTGGCGATCGATGGTATCGTAAAACTATCGCTGATCGATTATACCTATTCCGGAAACGGTATTGGCCTGTATTCGGCCTCTTCAACGATCTCGCTGAGGAGTGCCACATTAAAGAACCTGCCCCTGCCCGAAAGCGAGTACAGCGGAGATCAATGATCCCTGCCGGAAGGAGGCTTGTTTTCCAGCTCCTGCAGGCGGGCCATGAACTCTTCCTGATTGGAGAGCAATTGATCCAGTTTTTCATGAAGGATCCGTACTTCCAGTTCTGATTTCAGATTGACCATATAGTCCATTTTAGAGCGGGCCCGGTCCTTTTCTTCCTGCCGGTTCTGGCTCATCATAATGATCGGAGCCTGCAGCGCTGCCAGGCAGGACAGGAGCAGGTTTAATAAAATGAACGGGTAGGGGTCGAAGCCCCGGTTGTGCATCCAGTAGAAATTGATGAAGATCCATGCCAGCAGCAAAACCACAAAGGAAATAATGAAGGTCCAGCTGCCGCCAAAACCGGAGACCCGGTCGGCGAGCTGCTGGCCGAACGTGGCTTTATTGCCATCGTCTTCATCAATCATATCGGAGATCACCGTTTGGTTGGTCATGGAAGAAATAACGGTGTCTTCCAGTTCCGAAAGCTGGTGAACGTCCCGCAGCAGGTATTTAGAAATGTAGCGGAGCTTGTATTCATTGAGCTCATTATGGGAAATACTGTCTGAACGTTTAAGGCCGGGGCGCTCCAGCTTTATGTATTCATACAACGCGGGGCGCAGCCGCCTGCAGGGGATCTGATCGTTTTCATGGGCCCCGCCGTTGGGAGCACCGGTAAATACGGAGTCATTCATGCCTGAGCTTTTTATAAAGCTAAGCATTTGACGCCGTATTTTAAACGGGGCCGGCGTACCGGGGGCATAACATTTTTCTGGTTCATGAAGGACGGGGAGCCGGCCGCCAACCCTGGTTTGTTTTACGTCTGCCTCAGGAAATAAAACGGTTACACCGCTCAACGTCCCTGAACATCCGGAACGCTCAAAATGCGTCTGTTAAGGTCTTCAGAGTCGCTTCGTGATGTACACGCCGTAGTAGCCCGGGGAAACGGCAGGCATAAAGAGCGTTGTTTGATCCGGGTTGCGCCTCGGTCTTTTTTTCAGCTTGTTATAGATCCAATAAGCCGTTGTGGTAGAGGCGATCCCGATACCGGCCCCGGCGCTTACATCAGCTACCCGGTGTTGCTTTTTTGCGACCCGCAGCACGGCCGTGGCCATTGCTGCCGCGTATCCGCCCACAGTGTACCAAACGGACTGCCGGCCATACTCTCTCCGGAGGAACTCGGCGGATGCAAAGGCAAGCGATGCATGTCCGGAGGGAAAGGCCTGCGCATCACTTTTGTCGGGGCGCAACACCCGGGTATTGTTCTTCAATGGATAAACGATGGCGGTGGAGATACCCGCAGCCATGGCATAGAGCAGCGCCTGCTCCTGTGGTCTGTGCATCCCTTTGATACCCATTACCTGTAATCCGGCCACCGCCGCAGCAGGGGCAAGGGCCGTGTAGTTTTCCGGTTCCAGGAAGATGCTGGTTTCCCGGGCGGGGGAATGCGGTAGCCTGTCCCCGCGGTTATTTTTGTTTTCCCGTATAATGGTGGCGGCAGCGCCAAAAGTTACCAGCGCCGCCGGGAATAAATAAGTACGGGCAGTGATGTTTTCCGGGAAGAGCGACCGGCTTTTTTGTTGCGAAAGTGGCTGAAGATGTGTGCTGTCTTTAGGTGTTTGGGTCGCTGCTGCAAAGGGAACCAGGAGCAACAGGCCGGCAAAAAGCCTCTTATTGACTAAGGATATCTGGCTCAATACTGTTGTTTTTACTTCGGTTTTAGAGGAGGTACATTTCTGATGCAAAATACGGTGTTGGGTGCAATAAAGGGAGTGCCGCATATTTTTATTTACACATTTCTGTGGCTAAGGGCGGGTAGGCTCCCAAAACCATGTTAAAGGAGCCTGTGCCCGGTATTTCATTAACCTATATTAAGTGAATATGCCCTGAAGGCGGTTAAATTTGTATTCTAAATGAAAGAATATGGAACTTGGTATCAGTATGTTTGGAGATCTTCACGTTGACCCGGCTACCAATAAGGTGCAGGCTCCCGGTGAGCGCCTGAAGGAGATTATAGAGGAGATAAAATTGATGGACGAAGTGGGCCTGGACTATTTTGGTATCGGTGAGCATCATCGGCCGGATTATGCAGTACCAACGCCGGAGATCGTATTGGCTGCGGCGGCCCCGGTTACCCGGAAGATAAAGCTGGGCAGCGCGGTATCCGTGGTCAGTTCATCGGACCCGGTGAAGCTGTATCAGAATTTTGCGATGGTAGACCTGATCTCTGACGGCCGTGCAGAGCTGATGGCGGGCAGGGGAAGCTTTATTGAGTCATTTCCGCTGTTTGGATATGATCTCCGGGATTATGATGCCTTGTTTGAAGAAAAGCTGGAGCTGCTGTTAAAGATCAACAAAGAACCGGTGATCACCTGGAAGGGGAAGCACCGGGCGTCATTGCAGGAGCAAATGGTATTGCCAAGAGCTACCAATAATCACCTGCCGGTTTGGGTAGCGGTTGGGGGCACACCTTCATCCGTAGAACGGGCAGGACGACTGGGATTACCCCTGATGATCGCCATTATCGGCGGATCACCTGCGCAGTTTAAGCCCTTTTTCGAATTGTATCAGGAAACGTACCGGCGGTACGGGCATCCGGAGGATCAATACCAGGTGGGCATTCATGTGCATGGGTTTTACGGAGAAGACAGTGCAGCGCTCAGTGAAATGTATTATCCGCTGTATGCTGCTCAGATGGACCGGGTAGGACGTTCCCGGGGATGGCCTCCTTACAGAAGGAACCAGTTTGATTTTGGCAAAACAAAAAACGGCGCCCTGGTGATCGGGGATGCCAACGAAGCAATTGACAAGATCCTGTACCTGCAGGAATTATTCGGACTGACCCGTTTTGCAACGCATATGGACACCGGGGCGCCGTTGCACAAGGATATTATGAAATCGATCGAGATCTATGGTACCAAAATAGCGCCCAAAGTACGCGAGGCGTTAAGGAAGTAGCGATGCGGTTAGGTATTTGAACCCGGCCGGTCGTACTTGTTATGTTACGCCGGATCTTGTTTTGTGTGCCGCTGTTTTATGTCTTGCAGAACCTTGTTTGGTGTCCTGCTGAATTTGTTTCAGCATCTATGAAAAAGCATAACCCGCGGCAGGCATTTCCAGGTTCGCCTTATAATATTTGTTGCGGTATTCGATGGGGGTAAGGCCGGTCACTTTTTTAAATACATCCCGGAAGGCCTTGGTATCCGTATATCCCACGTCGTACATCACTTCATTTATATTCAGTCGTTTTGATTCAAATTTCCGCTTAGCGGCTTCAATGCGTACACGCTGGATGTACTCCAGCACCGTATTGTTGGTGGCTTGCTTAAATCTGCGCTCGAAGCTCCTTCTGCTCACCGCAATGAGCCCTGCCAGCTGATCGATACTGATCCGGTCGCTGATGTTATTCTCAATATAGTCCTGTGTTTTAATGATGGCTTCGTCATTGTGGTCCTTTTGCCCTTTAAAAATAGAGAAGGCATTCTGGCTGTTGCGGTCGATATCGATCGCAAAAAACTTTGCAAGAAGGATCGCCGTTTCGCGATTGGTATATTTCTCTACCAGGTACAGGAGCAGGTTCCAGATAGAATTGGCGCCGCCGCTGGAATAAACGCCGGCTTCATCCGTAATGACCGTTCCGTCGGTTATTTCCACGTTGGGATACAGCTGCATGAATTCATGATAGTATGCCCAGTGCGTGGAACATTTTTTATTATCGAGCACGCCGGTGGCTGCCAGTAAGAATGCGCCCAGACAAAGCGATGCTACTTCTGCACCACGGGCATGTATTGCGGCTATAAGCGGTAGCGCCTGCTCATTCAGTGCAACGGCCTTATGCATTTCCGCATCGATCAGCGCCGGAATGATGAGCAGGTCGGCGTCCGTTACATCTTTCAGCAAACGGTCGGTTGTTACCGTGTACAATCCGTTGGACAGGGGGATTACTTTTTTCAATCCTACCAGCTCTACCTGGAATTTCGCTGGGCAGCCGTTGGCCGCCAGGAATTCATTGGCGGTCTGGAAAATTCTTACCGCCGGAGTGATGGCTTCAATAACGCCATTGATCGGGACATAGATGCAGATCCGTTTCATGCTGAAAAGTTTTGGTAAAGATAAAAAATGTATTTGTCGCGAACAACCCCTTTCAATGGCGTATATGCCACTATTTTTTAACAGTAATTGGAGCAATTTTGTAAAAGAATCGTTTACAAAGTGATCCGGATAAAATCCTATTTAACATTCAACGGCAACTGCCGCGAAGCGATGCGTTTTTATAAAAAATGTCTTGGCGGGGAGCTTCGTTTCCAGACCCTGGGAGAATCTGTGGGGACAGAAGTGTTGCCAAAGGAAATTAAAGCCTGTATTTTGCAGGCCTCGCTGCGTTCACCCTACGCAGAGATCATCGCAACGGACATTGTGCCGGATGAGGGCCTGTATATGGGAAATAACATAGCCCTGATGCTGGAATGCAGGAGTCTGAAAGAATTGATGGGGGTGTATCAGCGGCTGGGAAAGGGAGGAACGGCTACCCAACGGGTCATTCCTACGACCTCCGGCTGCTATTATGCATCGTTAACCGATCCGTTCGGCATTCGCTGGATGTTGAATTTTGATCCTGCCGGAAGTACATTGTGAACCGCAGGCATTCAACGCTGCAGGAGAGGCTATCTGTTTTAGCGTACGGTAATATGAAAACAACTTACATAGTATTCCTTTATGTATAAGATCTTGCCTCTTGCCTGGTAATTGGCCAGCACGGAGTGGAGTGCCCGCTCCAGCTTTTTGTTAGGCCGTTTGCGCCCGTTAAAGCGTATATAGGAAATATCGAAAGAACTGCCGTAATTATGAGAGCTAAGGCCGGAAGTGGCATTGCCGTTCACTTTACGCAGCTTGCTTTGTGCGTGCAGCGTCCTTGTAAGCGAGGTGACGGTGAAGGTACTTTTTGTTTGCGCGTAGAACGACCGCGCGATCTGGTTTAAAACCGCTTTGGCCCGCGGGGTCAGGTAGGGCACACTGTAAGTGAGCTTTTGCACCCGGTAGCCTTTGCCCGAGCTTACCCTCGAGAGTTTCTTTTTATTTACATAGCTCTTTACCTGGGCACTGCTTTTCAGCACCGGCACCCCGTGCTGGCGGGCTACATTCAAATGAGCTTTATAACGGGCGCTTTGAGCCTGCGCCGGACCCTGCGCAATAAGACCCCAGCACAATGCAACGATGTAAAATATGCCTGGCTTCATAAAATGATGGGAGTGAGTCAAACCGGGGCAAAGATAGGGGTTCACGTTGAAGGGAAAACCCCGCGGAGCCAGTTTTTATACATTGAAGATGCTGCTTTTTATCAGTTCCCTGGCCTTTTTGTAGGTCATTGCATGGATAGCTGATAAGTGTCGGACAGTGTTCGCTTTGGAAGATCTCTAAATACTTTGTATGGAAGTTTTGTATCCGGATTGATGATGGACCATGCCGTCAGGAAAATGATCCAGAAATCAACCCGGAGGCTTTTATGCCTGTTGTACCACATTTCCAGTTCTCCTTTATAGGGGGCTATTACTTTTTCATAGTATTCCACGCGATCCATTTTCGTGTTGGTCAGTAATTGCTCTTCATCGCGAAAGATGATCGATCCGATCCCTGTTATCCCCGGAACAGAATCATACAAATGATCTTTGACCTCTTCGGTGTACGCATTGAATGTTTTATCAACCAGCGGCCGGGGCCCTACAATGCTCATATCGCCTTTGATCACATTGATGATCTGCGGCAGTTCATTGATTTTCGTCATTCTTAAAAAACCTCCGATGGGAAGCAGCCGGGGATCATTTCGAACGGTGATCAGCCCCGTTCCCATATTGGGACTGTTTTTAAGCATGGTGGCGAACTTAATGATGTAAAAGTACCTGTTTTTATAGCCGATCCTTTTCTGCCGGTAAAAAACATAGTGTTCGCCGGTCAGCAGGAGAATGATCACAATGGGGATCATAAACGGAAGAATGACGACAAATAGGGTCAGTGCAACAATAAGGTCAAAAAGACGTTTAAAAAAGGAGTACATTGTTTGAGGAATTAGGAACGAGATAAGGATTTTTGAACGAACGATACAATAACTGCAAGGAATAAGCCAAAAGAGTGTATCGGCTACATTTTTTGATCAAGATTGATTCCTGTTTCAATATGTTCAAAACCGGGGATCATTGAATTCAAAGCAGATACAATATCCTTTTTCTCTGCTTTTGTGTTTTCAAAAACCTGTTTTAATGTCTGTATCACTTTATCGAGGTCATCTATTTTCCTTCGTTTCGCATTTTTTACAATACCGAAAGATTGAAATGTTGTGGTATCCAGTTCTTCTTCGTCTGTATAGAACTCTTCGTATAGCTTTTCTCCGCTGGTACTGCTTGGAAAGAGGTAAACGGGGTAGAGGCCATTTTTGATATTGTCGGTCGCATTTTTTGCGTCCTCTTCAGATTTGCAGGGATGCATTTTAAAACCCATTTCTTTCAGGAAAGGAGCTACAACGTCGGCAAAATTCACCATGCCGGAGGTTTCCAGTTTCGGAAAGAAAATTTCGCCGGACTGCCCCAGGATGCAGGCGCATAAACAGATCTGTCCGGATTCATCGGGAGAAACAAAGAAACGTTTTACATCCGAGGGGCAGGAGAGCGGATGTTGTTTTAATACCCTTTCGATAAAACCGGCCAGCAGGCTTCCATTTGAAAAAGCTACGTTGGCAAAACGGGCGGTGGTGATCTTCATTTTCTCTGAGTATGCAAGGATCACTTCTTCCATTAATTTTTTACTGGCGCCCATCACATTTACGGGGTTGGCGGCTTTGTCGGTTGATACACAGAAAAAATGTTTGGGAGGCTGCTTTACCAATAACTCCAGCAGGTACTTTGCACGCGTTACATTGTTCTCGATCATGGCTTCGATCGAGAAAATATCTTTTTCGGAACGTACGTGTTTGTGAGCCGCGAAATTGGCTACAATATCGAACGGACCTTCATGTTCGAATATCTTCCTGAATGCCTTGTCGCTGAAATTTACCGGGTAGGTTTTGAAATTGCCGGGTAGTTTCAGTCCGGGCCGGCTCCGGCAATCCCGGACCAGCTCGGTAAGTCCGTTTTCATTGATGTCTGCCACGATCAGCTTGCCGGGATCATATTTCACCAGTGCCCTGATGAACGAGGATCCGATGGTGCCCGCGCCACCAATGACCAGTACGTTTTTGTCTTTTATTTCCGTATGCAATTTTTCGGCATGGGCTTCCATGTCGGGGAGAAACAGGCTTTGAGAGCGGCGGGTGATGTGTTCTCCAATGAATTGCTCGATGTTAAAGTGTAGAGGCATGTTTAGGGGGTATTAAAGCTTGTTATTGTTTTTATCAGCCCTTCTTCGGCCGTGAACGGTAATTTCTTCACTCCCAAAGAATTTTTAATTTTATTGTTTGAGATGATACGTGTTGAGGTCAGTTTAGCAATTGTAGTCTTATTGATGGGCAGGTGTAGGATATTGCCTACGGAACCAATTAAGAAAATTACCTTTTTAGGAATATTTAATATCGTTTTTTTTCTTCCTGTTTTTCTTTCAATACATCGAATGATATCAGCGGTGGAAAGCGCTTCGTCGTCTGCTATATTGTATATGCCTGTTTCGAGCCTGGTGTGATTTTCGATTATAGATTGAATCAGGAAATACAGATTGTCTATTGATAAGAAACTTCTTTTATTAGAAAACTTTCCAAAGGGGTAGGGAATTCCCTTAACTATAAATTTAAAAAGTTTATAAATGGTCCCGCGTTCCCCGGGTCCATGTATGCGTGCGGGGCGCAGGATGATGATTTTTTTTCCGGTGGTTATCGGATAAGCCAATAGATATTCCTCTCCCATACGTTTCGTTTTTCCATAGTCAGTAGTGGGGGTGCAGGGTGTTTCTTCGGTCACCTCCGTCAGGCTTGATTCCTCTTCGACGGCAGAAATGCTGCTGAACTGGATGAATGCTTTGCATTTTGAATTCATGAAATCCGGAAGTACTTTTTTTAGAATATCATAGTTCGCCTCTTTGTACTCCTGGAATGAGAAATCCTTTTTATCCGGAGTCCTTCCAATACAATTGATGATCATATCAAAGTCGTGGTCCTTAAGATCGATGGCTGATCTGCGATCTATCGGATATACCTGATATTGATGGTTTAAAAGAAGACTGAGCGCCTTTCCTATATAACCGCTTGCACCTAAAATGGCCACTTTCATATTAACTCAAGATATTTTGTTAAAATAGACTCCTCCGAGTATAATGTTTTTGCAATACATCGCGCCTTTTGACCTTTTTCCTGGAAATGCTTCCGGGCTATTTCCGGGTTTAAGGCGTTCAGAAAATGAATAAGCTCTTCTTCTTCCATATAGCCAAAGGAATAGCCGATATTGTGTTCTTTGACTAAAAGACTGATTTCAGATTCCTTATCGCCAATAAATAATATTGGTTTTCCAGCTGATAAAATGTTATAAGTTTTCGAGGGAACTCCCAGACCCTGCATCCCTTTGGAAAGAGAAACGATCCCGATATCGCAACTATTTAAGACCTCATTTTGCTCCACTCTTTTGAAGGGCGGTTTAAAGATGATATTCTTAAGCCCCTGTTCCTTTGCCATAGTTTCTAAAGGTTCTTTGAGTTTGCCATTGCCGATAAAAGCGAACAGTAGGTGATCGTTGGTTATTTTTGAGATCACTGAGAAAAGATAATCGAGCCCCTGAATGGCTCCGAGGTTTCCCGCAAACTGAAAAACTATTTTGTCCTCAGCTGCTGCCGATTTCGAATTTGAAGCTTGCGGCGAAATATGCTCGGTGTCTGCCCAGTTTTCTATAACAACTACATGCGGCTGTTTTTTGTAGTGGGTGAGTTTTTTTCTAAAGAGCTCCAGCATATCTCTCCCCAATACAATGATCGTATCATATTTGGAATATGCTTTGGTAAAAATGACTTTTAATAGTTTATAAACGATTGATTTCGGATTCATGTAAGAGGCCGGGATCGTATTTTCCGGGAAAACGTCATGTACAAGTATGGTCAGCCGGAATTTTTTTATGGTTTTTATAATGGCCGCCAAGATCAGGAAAGGAGCGGGATTTGTTACCGTAAAAACATGATCTTTCTTTTTTACTTTCGTCGCAAGGTGAATGGCGAAGGCTATTGAAAGATAACCGAACTTTAAAATACGATGTATATTATTGTTTTTATTTCCTTTGAAGCTTTTAATCCTTGTTACTTTTATATTGTTGTTTTGTAAGGTTAATCTTTTATTGAAGTTGTCGTATGAAGGATACGTGCAAATTACCTCCACGTCATATTTTTGAGAAAGCTTCTCGCTTATTTTCGTTAAGATATATGCGGTGGATGTCTCTTCTGGAAAAAAGAGCTCCGAAAAAACCCATAACTTTTGTCGTTTTATATCCATTTCATGCGCCTTGTTTGTTTACTAAATCTTCAAAACGTACAAATTCATATTGACGTTCTTTTAGCAGTTGTATGAGCCGATGCATTTTCTTTTCCACTGATTTTCGACCTAATCTGAATCGCAGATTCGTTGCAAAGGAAGTTCCTGAGGGTGTTTTGATGTTGTAGTTTTTAGAGAACTCGAAGGGGTGAATGTAGAAAAAGTAATTTTTATTCAGTTTTACATATTTGTTAAGAAGGTATTTTGTGAGTATCCATGGAAAAATCCGCAAATAACCTCCTCCTGAAATGGGGATGTTTTTGTTCTTTAGCGGCAACGTGCTGGTTTCGAATTCAAAAAAATCGTTTCTTTTCAGAATGTCATTTCTGACCGGCGTGAAACCGGTCAGATCTAAATGGCCATATAATTTATGATCGGAAAATTTAATATGACTGGCGTCGTAATGTAAATTCAGATCTTCCAGGATTTCCAGGCGTTCTCTATCCATGCTAAAACAGGGAGCGCGATAGCCTATGGCATTGTAGCCGAGGAGATCGCGAATTTCCCTGATGTTTTTGCCGGTGTCTTGCTTGTATTCTTCGATAGACATTGTTAAGGGTCTTCTATGAGAATGAGAATGTAGCGCTATTTCATGCCCCTGATTGATGATCTGTTTTAAAGTGCCTTTGAGTTTTTCTACAAGCTCACCAACAACAAAAAAAGTTGTTTTGATATTATAGGTATCTAAAATATCCAGATAAATGCTAATCCCGTCAAGGGTACTTTCTGATTGGTCGCATTTTTCTTTATCAAAATAGTCTAAATGGTACCAATCTTCAATATCCATTCCTAAAACAGCATATTTTTTATGCATTTTCTTATTGTCTTTGATGAAACCTATATTTATATCAGGCGACCACCCCTGTTTCTAAAATCTTTAAAATTTTCTACTGTGGGCCATGAAAAGTATTTATTACGGTCCACTTCATTGTCCTTTTCGATCACCGTGTCACTGTTGATATTCCTCAACACCTCACACATAACGTCTCCCCCGATATTCTTGGTTTTTTCGATTAACTGGAACATGGTTTCGCCGGGGAAAATTTCTACTTTTTTTTGTCCTAATATTTTACCATTATCAATTTTAGAATCCATATAATGCACGGAAACCCCGGTTGTCTTTTCTTTGTTGTAGAGGGTCCAAAAACTGGGCATGACGCCCGCATAATCAGGTAAATGCGAGCAATGCAGGTTGATACAGCCTTTTTCCGGGAGGGTTAGTAACTCTTTTTTAAAGATAAGGGGGGCGGAGTAGGACACTATGAGGTCCGGTGCCAACGCTGCCAGCTCTTCTATAAATCTTTTTTCGTTTGGATTCCCTATTTGCTGATAAGGGATCTTATGCTTTTGAGCTACGGATCTCAGACTTCTTGGGTTTAAAGGCAACCGGTAGTTAAAAACGGCGTCTATAATATTGATTAGTTTATTCGAAATTACACGGAAGCCCATTTTCGCAGATTGATACAGACCAAATCCTCTGATGAATAGATCTTTTCGATTCACAAGGCTTTGCGGAGAATCGACGTCAATGATCTTTATTATTTTAACGAAATCGAGTTTGATCAGTTTCTCGATATTCCGGGGAATAACAAAGGAATCTTCCTGCGTGATGATCACTATTTTCATTAATGTTCTTTTATAATTTGCTCCAGACTACCCGGTTTATATAATCGGTATAGCTTATTATTATCCGTACAACTTTTTGTGATACGTTGGGCATGGAATAGTCGGGTACCAATCTGAAATTTCGGTTGTCGCCAACCTGTTGCTGCTCTAATTGTGCCAGGCCCTGTAAAATCCTTTCGGGCTGCAGGCCTGCCATCATAACAGAACTTTCTTCCATCGCTTCCGGGCGCTCATGCGCTTCACGGATATTCAATGCCCTGAAATTCAGAATGGAAGACTCTTCAGAAATGGTGCCAGAATCTGATAAAACGGCAGCAGAATGCATTTGAAGATTATTGTAATCATGAAATCCCAATGGCTTTAAGAGCCGGATTTCGGGTGCTACGGCTGCCTGCGTCTTTTCAATCATATTCCTTGTCCTCGGATGCGTAGAAACAATGACCGGATACCGGTATTTGATAGCTATGGCATTTAAAGAATCCATCAGGTGTTTGAAGTTCTTCTCTGAATTTATGTTTTCTTCCCGGTGAGCAGAAACGACAAAGTATTTTTCCTCAGCGAGGTCAAGGCGATTCAAAACATCCGATTTCCGGATCAACGGTAAATAGTGATGCAGTACCTCGAACATGGGGGAGCCTGTTTTGATGATACGATCGGGCAAAAGCCCCTCGCGTAACAGGTATTCCCTGGCAATACTGCTATAAGTAAGGTTTATGTCTGCTATATGATCCACAATCTTCCGGTTGGTTTCTTCCGGTACCCGCTGATCAAAGCAGCGGTTGCCGGCCTCCATGTGAAAAACAGGAATTTTTCTTTTTTTGGCCGGCAAGGCGCACAGGCAACTGTTGGTATCGCCTAACACCAAAAAGGCATCCGGTCGGACCGATTCCAGCAGTGGGTCTATCTTGATCAGGATATTGCCAACGGTTTCTGTCGCATTGCTTCCCGCTGCATTTAAGAAATGATCTGGTTTACGGATGCCCAGATCATTGAAGAAAATTTCATTGAGTTCATAGTCATAATTCTGACCGGTGTGCACCAATATATGCTCTATAGCTACAGACTGGTCTAACGCTGCCAACACCCGGGAAAGCCGGATGATTTCCGGGCGGGTACCCACTACGGTCATCACTTTTAATCGGTTCATTGAATTGCTTTTTTTGGATGGTTCGGGTTCTACATAATGAGGTGCTGCAAATTTACACATTTTCAAAGAAGGTATCGGGATCCTCCGGGTTATAAAATTCATTGATCCAGAAAACCGTGTACAAATCGTCTTCACCGATATTTTTTATATTGTGCGTGTACCAAACAGGCATGTCCACATAACCCGGCTGATCGCCGGAAACCCGGAATTCAAGGACTTCGGTGGTGCCGATCTTTCGGAGCTGGATCAGTGCATTCCCTTTGATCACTGCAAAGCGTTCGATTTTTCTTGTATGAAAATGATTGCCCCTGGTGACACCCGGAACGGTAGTTGAAAAGGAAACCTGCCCGCCGGTGTTTAACCGTATGAGTTCAACAAATGTTCCCCGGGGATCAGCATGTTGGGTAAAATGTACCGGGAAATGATTTTGTATATCCATGTAACAGCGATATGTATTGAACAGATCCAGCTCGAACCTGTTTTTGAGATCGGGAATGGTCCCGTTCTCCTGATAGGTTGCTTTAAATCCTTCGAGCAATTCGAGGATCTGTGACACGTTTACTTCTGCTGTATGAGGTACTACGCAGTCGGGCTCAAAAATGCCGGTTCTGATCTTTTTTATGATCTCTTCAACGAGTTCTCCTACATAGATCAGTTTTATATTCCCGTCTACGTGAATTTGAGGGGATTCGTTTCTTGCGACCTGGTGGCAAAAGGTTGCGACCACCGAATTGTAGAAAGGTTTTCCAAAAGGGCCAAATACATTGGGAATGATCATTCCTGTGAGCGGTGCGTTGTTGCGCTCTGCCCAATGTGCTAATAATTGACGTCCTTCCTTTTTGGATTGTCCATACCGGTTCTCCTTCTCTTCCTGGGAGGATGAAGAAAAAAGAACATGACATTTTGATTGCGTGCGCTCAAAAGCGGCTATTAATGAGCGTACCAAATTCACATTGGTTTCATAAATGTATTCCTGGCTTTCATGGCGGTTCATAGCCGCAAGATGAACAATAACATCGCATTGAGATACAAAGGCATCCAATTGCTGATTGTTGCCGAAGTATTCCTTGGAAAACGGAACGAGTTCGAATGCCTCTTTCTGAAGGGATAATGTATTGTACAGATGTTTTCCTATAAACCCTTCCTGCCCGGTAATGCCTATCTTTTTCATTGATTTTGATTTTGGAATTAGAAAAGAGAGCATTTAAACAGGATAATGCATTACATTTTGTTCCTTTAAGATATCTTCTCTGATAACCGGGAGCTTTTTAAGCAACTCCTTCATCCCTTCAATGTCCAGGCGGCGGGTATTATGAGAATGATATTCTTCAATTTCTGCTTCCCGCGTATTTCCTTCCGAAAAATATTGTTCATAGTTCAGGTCCCTGTTATCTGCAGGAATGCGGTAATAGTCTCCCATATCTTTCGCTTTTAGCATGTCTTCCCTGTTCACAAGGGTCTCATAGATCTTTTCGCCATGCCGGGTTCCAATGATCTTTATTTCACTATCGGACTGGTACATCTCCAGTAATGCCTTTGCAAGGGTTTGAATGGTGGCGCCCGGGGCTTTTTGCACGAACAGGTCGCCTTGTTTACCGTTTTCGAAAGCATAGAGTACCAGGTCTACAGCGTCTTCGAGGGTCATCATAAAACGTGTCATGTCCGGGTTGGTAATGGTAAGGGGTTTGCCCGCTTTGATCTGGTCGATGAATAGCGGGATCACCGAGCCCCGGGAAGCCATTACATTCCCGTAGCGGGTGGCACAAAATACAGTTTTTGAATCATCGAGGTTCCGGGAGCGCGCTACGGTAACTTTTTCCATCAGCGCCTTTGACATACCCATGGCATTGATCGGATAAGCGGCTTTATCGGTGCTCAATACCACTACTTTTTTGACCTGGTATTTTTCCGCTGCGTTTAGCACATTATCGGTCCCCAGCACATTGGTCTTTACAGCTTCCAGGGGAAAGAATTCACAGGAAGGTACCTGTTTCAGAGCGGCTGCATGAAAGATATAATCAACACCGTTCACTACTGTTTCCACACTGGCCCGATCACGTACATCGCCTAAATAAAACTTAATTTTGGGGTGATTATAGCGCTTGCGCATGTCATCCTGCTTTTTTTCATCGCGGCTGAAAATGCGTATTTCTTTAAAATGCTCCGTGTGTAAAAAACGGTTCATTACTGCATTTCCAAACGAACCGGTTCCGCCGGTGATGAGGAGGGTCTTATTTTTGATTTTCATTGTTTTCTATTATACTTCTTAACTCAAGAATTTTTGCATTGGTTACGGGGCTTCCGAACAGGTTTATATTTTTTTTATAAACTTCCTCATGTTGGTTCCATATATCTAAAGATTCTAATTCAAAAATTGTGCGTTCATCAAATCGTTTCTTTATTAATTTGGCAGGAACCCCGCCAACTATCGCGTAGGGTTCCACGTCCTTTGTTACCAGGGAATGGGCTCCGATTATTGCACCGTTTCCTATCTTAATACCTCCCATGATGGAAACGTTTGCGCCGATCCATACATCATTCCCGATCTCTGATGCTTTGGCCTCATCATCATAGATATTATCGGTTCTCCATTGCAAACCGGTTCCGTTTTTTTTTGAAAAAAAAATAGGTGAGGTTGAGAAAAAGTTGGTTGGGTGAGTGCCTAATCCCATTCTGACATTTTCGGATATCGAACAAAACTTTCCCACTTTAACATTATACAACGTAGTATTGGCACCGATATAAGTATAGCTGTCTACGGTGCATTTTCTTAATTTAACAAATCGATTAATTAGCGCATTAACGCTTATCTTACTATAGCGATCAAATAGGCTTAACAGGGATATTTTTCTATTGAGAAGCCTGATGTAAATTGAATGCAACGAAAAGAAGTTTAAAATAAGGTCCATTGCTCTTTTTGAATTTAGTTTGCTATATGTGATTTATTCTTTCGTAAGGCAAAAAAAACAGCGTCCACTATGGATTGTGCCATCATTTGCGGCAGCCTGTTTTCTAAATAAAAGACTTTGGCATTCTGACATATTTCTAATGCTTTTTCTTTATTTAGAAAGATCCATTCCATTTTTTCGACCAGGCTATTAACCGTTCCATCAAAAAACAAACCTGTTTCTTTATCGGAAATATTAAAAATCTCGCCACCTGTAATCGCATCTTTTGATGTTAAGAAAATAGTGGCATTCCCCATGGAATTTAGAACAGAGAGCCCTGCCTGATTCGGAGAAATGCACGCAATCGATTCATCATAGTATTGAGCGATCCTATTCCGGTCATAGATACTGCCATGTAAGGTGACTGCATTTGAAAGACCATTCATTTCGATGTATTTCTTGATCTTACTTAATTCAGGGCCATCGCCAATGATATTTAGCCCGGGCAGAGTTTGATATTTTTTAAATAAAATAGAATAAGCTTCTAACAATATTTCGATGCCCTTTTGTGGATAGAGAGTGCCTACAAACAGAAAGTTCTTTTTATTCTCCATATTGTCTGTATCGCGAATTGCCACCTCAGTGGTATTATTTGCGACAAACAATTTTTCTTTTGAAATACCACCGTTGATGTACTTGGTCAGGGGATAACTACTGTAGAAGATCACTGAATTAGCGCTTTTAGCGAAAAAAAATCTTAATTTATCCCACCTGGAAGTGGAGTCAAACTTATTTTCGTAGGAAGCGCGTACCCCAATGCCCCAGAAAGATACAGAATAGTTTCTTTTTGGAAGCAGCGAGAGGGTCATCAGGGAAATCCAGTGAATATCAAATAAGCCAATTATTGCATCGTATTTTGAAGACAATCTTCTTAAGTTGTTTTTATGGAAAACAAAAGGCCCGACATTAGTTGTCGGTAAATAGATCGTCTTGAATTTGAATTTTTTTCCTACATAAGCAGGATCATTAAAACCCACGGTCAAATCCAGTTGCTCATTCAGCAACTCAAAAATTTTTTCCCGATATGGCCAGATTTTATTATAAATTATTAGCGTTTTTGGTTTCATATATATAGTAGATAACAATAAATACGAGAATTAGTCGATGGCTAAATGCCCTTTATTTTGTGGCCTGATGGTACTTTTTTAAAACGTCCAAATCGTATTGCCGGACGTTGCGTATATTTTGATACTGCTTTTGAACGGCAGGATATCTATTCCTATTCAGGTAATAGTAATTAGAATTGTCCCACCAAATTACGCCGTTAACTTTCTTGCCATTCGATGTGTGCGTGGTTATCATCTTATAGTAGTTCTTAAAAATGTCCACGGGAATAAGGCTTAAAGCCATTTTATTATTTCCGGAGTTTTGTTTATGCCATATAAATGGGTATACTTTTTTATTAAACTTTTGGGCTAAGTCAAGGGCATAATCCAAATTCAGGTATAAATAATCGCCCCTTCCCCGCTCTATTTGCGGGTAGTTGATATTGTAAACTCTTGAGTTTACATTGTACATATATAATGATGGGGTTATTATATCAGATTCTTTAATAATTGGGGTCAGCCGGGTGTTTATTTGTTTCCAGTTACCATTGCTGCCATCAAAAGTTCTCAATGGAAGACCATAGAATCCCCACTGCAAATTTGGGCGAAGGCGTTTAGCCAGTTCTAGTGTCTTAATAAACTCTTCAATAAATTGCGAAGCTTGCTTAGTATTCGAACCTGACAGCGCTTTGAACGCCGGCCCTTCCCAATCAATAATAGCAATTCCCTGGCTTTTAGAAGAGGTTTTCCGTTCAATATTTTTTCTGAAAAGGGACGGGTTCACATTTATTCCGTCTGTTGTGACTTCTTTTTGATAGAAAATAACTGCTTTTTCCAGATTGTTTTGTCGTATATAAGTTTCCTGAAGATCGTTTAGCCCTGCCATTCCGATATACAACTTGGGTTGTTGCTGGCCGAAAATTTTGGCTGAAAACATCAGTAACAACAAAACCGGATTTATGAATGACAAGATGAAGGTTCTATATAACATTTTTTTACTTTTATATAATTGACTATTCATTTGGTTTTTCTTCCTTTACGACTTTTCCCGTCCGCTTGTGATATTCGTATTTATTAAAATTATCTCTATATTTTTTGGGCAAGTGCTCCGATGTCAAAATATAATAGATACTATTTGTATAAGGCAGATATTGATAACTGTTCCATAACGTCTTTGAAATTGTTAAGCCTAACAGGATAAACAGCGAATATTTAAGCTTTCGACTTGTTGACTTAATTATTATTGTTAAGCATAGAGCAAAAAACAGCCCAAAATATAGTGTAAGCCTGAAAGCGGTGGGAACAATCATCAAAATACGGTATAAATACATATAAAGTAACCCGAAGAAAAAAAGGTAATCACCATATTGGGATTTCAAAATCACGTTTCTGTAATGTAACAGGACAAAGAATAGGAAAAATAGAATCAAGGATCCTAATGTTAGCATGGCGCCGGATTCCGCAACATACACGTTCAATAATTTGTAGCTGAACCTTGGCATATATTCCGAAAAATAGGTGGAAAATAAATTAAGGATTTCCGGAAAAAAGCCGATTGCACAAGCAGCAAAATACAGCCCTGTTAAGGTGGTTTTCGATTTGTAAATTAATTTGTTTTTAAATCGGAATAGTAATGACAGGACTGTCGGAATAATGAGGGATATATGAAAAAAGATACTAACTGAGGCGACCAGGGTGAATTTGATGTATTTTTTATTTAGGAGATAGCCGGTACTCCAAAGTAATATTATTGATCCGGTCATGAACCGCAAGGGGTTATCTATTAGCATAAATAGAAGATTGTAATTTAACATTACAGCTATTGCTAAAAACTTATCGGTTGTGAATTTTTTTATAAATCGTATTGTCGAATATAGATACAGGCATTTTATAAGGCCTAAAAAAAGCCAAAAATCATTTATGATGCCTCTGGCGAAGTATATCAGGTAATAAAATCCTTGTTCGTAACCCTTGTTTAACAGGTCTTTGTCATAGGCATAATTATAGATATTTTCGTATTGCCGCCAGTCCGTACCAACAGTATATCCGAAACATAGGAATACATAAAGCCACAACATGACTAACTTCCTTATTACGGAGTAATTCCTGTTGTATAGGGCGTTACCAGCAATGCAAAGTATATATGTTAGGATGTAGATGAACATTTAATAATATTGTTGGCGGTTTATATGTTTCGCGCTTTTTATTGTTTGCTTATAAAGATTTGTTATTGTTAAAGACTCTCGTAGATCGTTAAGAATTTTTTTGTTTCGTATTCTATTAATTCAGGCATTACGCCTGTTGCATATTCGAATTTGAGTAGTTGCTTTACATCCTCCGGATTGTGAATATCCTCAATGAAGCCTCCCGTATGATGTTCCTGTACGAAATTGTTTAAAACAGGATTATTTCGATTTACAAGCACCGGGAGTTGGTTCTTGATCGCTATGTACAATCTGTTCGGTGCACAAAGGCGATTGTTAATATAGGTAGGTAAGTACATGACAATAGCTGCATTTCCCACTTTCCAGAAATGATTCAAAATCGTATACGGCACATTGCCTACAAAATAAAAGTGATCTGCATTTAATTGATATTCGTTTAGAAAGTTAATAAACTCACTTTTCGATGCTCCCAGAATTAACAACTTGATTTCTTTTGAAAGTGTCCTGGAAAAAGCAGCAAGTTTAGCACGCCCGCGCTCTATGTGTAAAGAGCCCTGATGAATAATAAATGCAGTTCCCGTTGCAGATGCTTTTTTTATGTCGGCCAATATCAGGCTGTATTGATTATCCATTGTTTTTATGGCCAGGTCCTCAAAATACGGAAGGTTCAGAAAATAGGTCAGTCGATTTTTTAGGTTATATCTTTTTTGCAAGATCTCCATGCGCTCTCTGTTGGCAAAGATTATAATGTCCGATCGCTTCATAAGCTTTCTTTCAAAATAGGTGAATATTCTATATTGGAGCGACTCATTTTCGTTCGGCATTTCATGGTCATCGTAGATTAATTTAAATGACTTTTTTCTAAAAAGGCAATAAATGTAGACGGGCAAAACTACTGTCATGTCTTCTACGTGTAATATCCTGGGTTTTAGCTTGAAAAGGAGGAACAGTGCCCTGAGTGTGAATTCAAATACCGTAAATAATCTTAAGAAAGAAGAGTTCCTGAATGTCGGTTTAATCATATGTAGAGATACATTCTTTCCGAGGTCGATCTCCAACTCTCTATCCGGGAGAAGAATGAAATCGATCTTTAATTCATCTTTATAGTGGTCCTGAAGGATCTTGATCTGATTCAAAATCCTCCCATCATTATTTAAATTTGTTTTTGCTATAAAAAAAATATGCATTTTACTTGAATTCAGGGTTATTTATGTTTCTGCTCTTCAATAGTTTTCAGAAGCCTGGTTATTTTTGAGGTTTGACGATCGGGACCAAATGTTTTTATGCATTTTTCTTTATTGTTTTGTTTGTCGTCTTCTTTTAAAATAATAAGTCCTGTGCTCTTAATGGACTCTACTGTATGTACAATAAACCCGTTTTTAATCAAAAAATTAAATATGGGGGATCTTTCGCTCAAGTAAATCGTTACACCAGTCAGTAGTCCCATAATAATATTTCCTAATGCTTGTTGCCGATAATGATTCATGATCATAATTTCACATGAATGAATAATGGTCTGGTATTCTGAGAATTCCATAAAGTCTGTCAGGGCCTGAACTTGAAAAGTGTTGATCTTTTGTAGATATTCTAATATTGCCTTTTTATATTGAAGGTCTCCATAATTAAGAGGTATGATAACCTGCCTGGATTTTAATCCAACCTGGGTGAGGATCTCCAGGACCTCAATATGATTATTGGTATTCGAAGAAGAGTTACCCAAAAGAATATTTTTGCCGGAAACAAAAGGAACAGACTGAAAATCTTTGAAAAAAATGGGTGTGATGTAGTTGAAATGATAGCACACATTGTTAACGGATGGGTATTTATTTTTCAATATGTTGTAGTCATCCGGAATAACCGGCACGATATAGCTAAATTGCTGAATCACTCTAAGCTTTTGGCTAACGGCCTTTCGATGATTAAATACGCTTCTGCCATACTCTTTGACAAAGTCTCTGATTAAAGAATAGAAATGGTTCTTGAAATACCATTTCCGTAGGTATATTTTAGTTTTGTTTCCTATAAAAGCATTATAGAATGAGGGGAGACTGAAGCCATCCGCTCCCCAAAACATCCATATGATCGGGATATGAATTTTGTGTTTTAACAAGAATGCCACCTCCTGATCCCGCAGAAAATGGATGAATATTATATCGATTTGCTGTTCCTTTAAATATTCTGCGGAAATTAAACCGCTTCGCAGATAAAAGTTCGTAATGCCGCTAATGCGGAAGGTGCGCTGACATGCTTCAATAAATTTTTTATCATCTATTATGTGTAGCAAATTCATATTTTATTTCTTCTTTTTATTGTAGCAGGGATACCCGTCACGATGCAATTATCCGGTACATCTTTTGTGACAACCGCGCCAGCACCAACAATAACATTTTCCCCGATTCTTATATTCGGTAGTATAGTGGCATTGGAACCTATATGAGAAAAATTCCCAACAGTAACGCCTCCCAGTAACGTTGCTCCGGGAGATAATTCGACGAAATTTCCAATGTTGCAATCGTGTGTTACGACTGCATTGTAATATACTAAGACACAAACGCCTATGGTTACCGAGTTTGATATGCTGCAACCTGAAAGAATGGAAGCCCCGGTACCAATCTCAACATGCCGGCTGATCTTTGCATGTGGGCTTATTAATGATACCAGTGTCCCGCCGATATCCTTAAATTTATCGCAGATGAATTTCCTGTTTTTGGGATTTCCAATTCCAATAGCATATTTGTCGGACTTGCTTTCTGAGAAAAAGGTGCTGACACTATTAAAGGAATTGAGGATAGGGTATTCATTATATAGTAACTTTCTATCCAGATTGACATCATCAAAAAATGCAATCCCTTCAGAACTGTTTTCATATCGATCTGAAAAAACCTGTAACAGTTCTTTCGCAAATCCACCTGATCCTACTATTAGCATAGTTAATTATTTTGGTACCTTAATATAAGCCTACAAATCAAATCAATATCTTCCTTTGTTAAATCAAAGTACAGAGGCAGACATAATACCCTTTTAGAAACGTCTTCAGTAACAGGAAGTAATTCACTTGTTAAATAGGGCAACGATGATGCGAGTGATGGATAAAAATAACGTCTGGTAAAAATTTCATGCTTTTCTAATGCGCTTTTTATTTTAAGTAATAAGTCTTCCGAATCGAAAACGATCGGGTAATATGCATAATTTAAAGACGCCTCCTGATGCCAGCCGACTTTGACCGCCTTCGCTGTTCTAAGATTTTGATCGTAAATTTCTGTCAAATATTTTCTTTTTTGATGAATATCATTTATATATTTAAAATTTACCAGTCCCATAGCCGCATGTAACTCCGAATTTTTTCCATTGATTCCCAATTCCGCAAATGTCTCGTATCCTGAAATACCAAAATTGCGTACATAAGCTAACTTCTTTAGCAAATTCGCATCCCTGGTAACAATTAACCCGCCTTCGATACTGTGATAAAGCTTCGTTGCATGTAACGAGCAGATGGATACATCTCCATATTCAAATATGGATTTACCGGCAACCGTTACTCCAAAGGCATGGGCTCCATCGTAAATAACTTTCAGTTTGTGCTTTTTGGCTATCCGATCGATGGATCCGACGTCACAGGGATTGCCGTAAACGTGTGTTGCCAATATCGCAGAGGTAGATTCCGTTATGGCCTCTTCTATTTTGGTTGGATCCAAATTCAGGGACTTCGGGTCAATATCAACAAATTTTGGAGAACAATTTTCCCAAACAATACTGCTTGTAGTCGCCACGAAGGAAAAGGGTGTGGTGATAATTTCTCCTTTTAAATTAAGCGCTTTAATTGCCATTTGGAGTGCAACAGTTCCGTTGGCAACAAAGAGCAGATGATTTACATTTAAGTGCTCTTTCAACTTCATTTCCAAATCGGAAGCTAAAGGCCCCATATTAGTCAACCATTGCCGTTTCCATATATCATCGATATATTTTTTATACTCTTCTAACGGCGGTAAAAAAGGCTTGGTGATCTGTATCATGATTTTATCTTAATTTTCTTCTCTTAATTGTTTCTACAAGATAACTGAGTGGTTCTGCATGAATCAGTTTATTGAATCCCAGATAGATGAATATGCATAGCGTTATTCCTGACAGTATCTGGGCTAAAGGGCTGAATGAAGCTCCCTGCCACCTAAATGTGAAATATACCAGCAGAAACATCAATCCGGATATCAGGATTGTTGGGAGCATATCCAGAAATTGCTGTTTTGAAGGATAATTGATCATGTCTGCACTATAATACGTATTGATGAACAGTGCGAGATAATTACAAATGACGCTGCTCCAAACCAGGCCGATTACTCCAAACCTGAAGGAGGCGAACAGACCGATCACTATAATTGATTTTTTTACTATCTCTAACTTCAGAAATAATTCACTGCGTCCGTAAACTTTAAAAACGTTGAGATTAAAAGCATGAATGGGATAGAAGATGCTGGCCAGGCATAATACCTGAAAATACGGTACTGCAGGCAGCCATTGTTCTCCAAGAACTATATGAAATAATGGCCGTGCAATAGCCGCGGCTCCAAACATTAAAGGGCAGGTGATAAAAAATGTAAGCCGCATAATCTTTCGGTATACGGCAGAGATCAGTTGCTTATCACCCTGCAGTCCGGCCAGCAATGGGTAACTGACTCTATTCATGGCTGTCGTTATGATTGAAACAGGATAATCATTAAAAGCTCTGGAACGCTCAAAGTATCCCAGTTCTTTTACAGTATAAAGACGACCTACAACAATATTATAGATATTCTGAAAAATCGTGTTTAGCAGCCCTGAAAGCATTAGCTTGTAACCGAATCCAAAATGATATTTTGCTTTTTCTTTTGAATATGAAAAACTAGGTCTCCAGGAAGAACGCCACCAAAGAACGGCCGACTGTACCAGTTGCGTAGTCAGATACATAAATATAATTGACCATGCCCCACAATCAAGATATCCAAGAAAAATGCCGGTAAAAACGCCTGCGAGGGTACCGGGCATATTTTGTTTCATTATTTGCTTGAATTTCATCTGGCTTTCAAGAATTGCCAGTTGTACGGCCGAAAATGCCGAGATCATAAACGTAAGGCCGTATATACGGATCAGCTTTGTTACTATGGGCTGGTGATAGAAGGCTGCTATATATGGTGCAGCAAAAAAAATCAAGAGATAGAATGTGGAGCTTAATACAAGATTAAGTATAAAGACCGTGGAATAATCTGCTTCTTCTGCATCTTTTGTACGAATAAGAGATGCTGACATTCCACTGTCAGCGATATTGGTACCGATGGCAATGAATACTGCGATCATCCCGATTAGGCCAAATTGAGCAGGACCTAACCAGCGGGCCAATAAAATTGTTGCCAGAAAGGATAATCCCCTTAGGACCATTGAATCCATTACTGTCCATATAAGACCCGAAACTGTTTTATTTCGTAAAGACATGATAACCTGATATCAATATTTTAACACTTTCTTTCTAATGTAATCGAAATAACCACCCTTCAGACTGGCGATAGCTTGTCCAAGGCTATCTTTATCGACCCAATTATAGTTAGCTGCTACTTCCTCTATGCAGCCAACTTTTAAACCGGTTCTTTTTTCCAGCGCTTTTACAAACTCTGTTGCTTCTGTTAGGGATTCATGTGTTCCCGTATCCAGCCAGGCGAAGCCGCGGCTCAAGGTTTTTAACTTTAGTTGCCCTTGAGCCAGGTAGTGTTGGTTAATCGATGTGATTTCCAGTTCACCCCGGGGCGATGGCTTTATCAAGTGCGCTATTTTTACTACTGAATTCGGATAAAAATACAAGCCAACTACGGCATGATCTGATTTTGGCCGGGATGGCTTTTCTTCAATACTTAGCACGGTGCCGTTTTTGTCAAATTCCGCAACGCCATAACGTTCGGGGTCATCAACACAATAACCGAAGACAACGGCTTCGTTATCTTCGGTTACATTTGCTACAGATTCTTTTAATAGTTTTTGAAATCCGGCTCCATAGAAGATATTGTCCCCTAAAATCAGACACACATTATCTTGGCCAATAAATTCTTCCCCAATTATAAAGGCTTGGGCCAACCCGTCCGGGCTCGGCTGCTCGGCATAGTGAAATTGAACGCCCAGCCTGGAGCCGTCCCCTAATAATTTTTTGAAATTGGGTAAGTCATCCGGTGTTGAAATAATTAATATTTCTCTTATTCCTGCCAGCATGAGTATCGACAGCGGATAGTATATCATAGGCTTATCATACACAGGCAGCAGTTGTTTGGATACTGCTATGGTTAAGGGGTGTAACCGGCTGCCAGAGCCTCCGGCCAAAATAATCCCTTTCATACTTTTAGGTACATTATCCATTATACTGCATTTTATAATATTGTTGATAATCACCCGAGGTAACGCGGTTTAGCCATTCCTGGTTTGATAAGTACCAGTCGATGGTTTTGCTCAGCCCCTGTTCAAAAGTGACTGTGGGGCTATAACCGAGTTCCCGGTGTATTTTTGTAGCGTCAATTGCATAGCGGAGGTCATGCCCGGGACGGTCCTTTACAAACGTGATCAGTTGTTCTGAAGTATGAGCCGGTCTGCCGAGCTTTTCGTCCATCTGTTTGCAGAGTTCCCGTACCAGATCAATGTTCTGCCATTCGTTAAAGCCTCCTATATTGTAAGACCCGCCATTCTTCCCTTTGTGATAGACCAGGTCGATTGCCCGGGCATGGTCGATTACAAATAGCCAATCCCTGGTAAATTTGCCATCGCCGTATATTGGGAGTGGCTTGCCATGCAGAATATTATGAATGCAGAGGGGAATCAACTTCTCCGGGAAATGATGGGGACCATAGTTGTTGGAGCAGTTTGTTAAAACGACCGGTAACCCGAACGTGTCGTGATAGGCGCGTACAAAATGGTCAGAAGAAGCTTTTGAAGCGGAATAAGGCGAATGTGGCTCGTATCTGCTGTTTTCGGTGAATAGCCCAACTTCTCCCAACGAACCGTATACCTCGTCCGTAGACACATGATGGAAACGTTTCCCATCAAAATGTCCATTCCAGATTTCTTTTGCGGCATTTAACAGGTTAACAGTGCCCACTACATTGGTCATTACAAACGCTGCAGGGTTTTTGATAGATCGGTCCACGTGAGATTCCGCAGCCAGGTGAATGACCCCATCAGGCAAATACGCTTTGAAGATTTCAAGAATTTTATCTAAGTCTGTAATGTCGGCCTTTACAAATTTATAATTGGGAAGTTCCTCAATATCCTTTAGATTTTCAAGATTTCCGGCATACGTTAATGCGTCCAGATTAACGATCTGATAATTGGGATATTTATTTACAAATTCCCTGACCACATGCGAGCCGATAAATCCCGCTCCTCCCGTTATGATAATTGATTTCATTTATTATTTATTTGTGACACCACAAAAGTCGAGTACAATTTTTTCGGCTGCAATATTCAGATCTTTAAATACATTGTGTGCTACTAAAAAAACAACTATATCTGCATTCTTTACGGCTTCTATATAATTTGTTAGTTTGAACAAATTATGTTCGGTAATATTGGGTTCTACCACAAAGTACTCTTCGTCGTTGGCGTCCTGCAAAATACGTTGTACGATATATTTGGCAGGAGATTCGCGCAGATCATCAATATTTGGTTTGAAAGCCATCCCCATTAATGCTATTTTGGGTTCTTTATTATTTTTGAGCTGATACGCTTTCCGGGCTTCTTTTACTTTTTCTGCGCACCAAAATGCTTTATGATTATTGATTTCCCTGGCTTTTCCAATAATGCGCGATTCCAGCGGAAACTCAGAGACAATAAAATAAGGATCTACGGCAATGCAGTGTCCTCCAACGCCGCAGCCAGGTTGCAGGATATTTACCCGGGGATGTTTGTTGGCCAAACGGATTAGCTCCCAAACATTGATGTCTGCCTTGTCGCAAATCAATGACAATTCGTTGGCAAAAGCGATTTGTACATCGCGGGAAGAGTTCTCGGTCAATTTACACATTTCCGCAGTACGCGCATTTGTAGAGTGGAGCTCACCTTTTACGAATTGGCTATAAAAGGCCATGGCTTTTTTTGTCGATTCTTCGTTTATTCCGCCGATGACCCTGTCATTATTGACCAATTCAAACATCACGTTACCGGGCAATACCCGCTCGGGGCAATAGGCGACATAAATTTTATCCTGCAGATCAGGACGTTTTGCAAAAATGAGGGCCATCATTTTTTCTGTAGTTCCTACCGGAGAGGTGGATTCTATAATATAGAGATCCCCTTCCTTCAATAAAGGCAGTATTGCTTCTGTAGCAGCCTGTACATAGGAAATATCCGGTTCATGGTCGCCTTTGAAAGGGGTAGGCACCACTATTAAATAGATGTCAGCCGCTGCAGGTTTTGTTTCAGCTTTTAGATATCCTTCCTGAACCGCTTTTGCAACAGCCTTATCCAGTTCCGGTTCTACAATATGAATTTTCCCGGCATTAATGGTATCAACCACGTGTTGCGAAATATCCACTCCATGTACCGGTATACCACTGTTAGCAATGAGTGCCGAAGTAGGTAAACCGATATATCCCAATCCTACGGTTACAACTTTTGCTTGCATTTTTTTTATTTTAAGTTTTTAATGAAGTTAACAATCCGTTTACACGCCTTTCCATCACCATATGGATTATGAAGGGCCGACATTTGTTCGTATCGTTCTTTATTGTCCAGCAATGACTGCGCCTCGGAAATGATTTTTTGTTTGTCGGTCCCCACTAAAATAACCGTGCCGGCGTCCACTGCCTCGGGCCGCTCTGTAGTATCTCGCATCACTAATACCGGCTTCCCGAGGCTGGGTGCCTCTTCCTGCACTCCTCCGGAGTCTGTAATAATGATGTAGGCCTGGTTCATTAACCATACAAAGGCCGGGTAGGCCAGCGGTTCTATTAATTGTATGTTATTGATGCCGGATAAAATTTTATACACAGGGCCTTTTACATTAGGATTCAGATGGACCGGATAAATAATTTGTACATCCGGATTGGATGTGGCAATTTGTTTCAACGCCTCACAAATATTGATGAAACCCTGGCCGTGATTTTCCCTGCGATGCCCCGTGACCAGTATGAGACGCTTGTGTGGATCGACTATGTTTTCCAGTTCGGCAATATCAGCGTTTTTTAGTTGTTGTACGCGAGCCGAGCTATCAAATAGTGCATCAATAACCGTATTTCCTGTAACTAAAATATTTTGAGGATCTACATTTTCTTGTAGGAGATTTTCTTTTGAGGTATCTGTAGGCGCAAAATGGAAATCGCAAATCCGGCCTGTTACCTGGCGATTAATCTCCTCCGGGAACGGAGAACGTTTATTATGTGTTCTAAGCCCCGCTTCCACATGACAGACTTTGGCCCCCGAATAGAAGGCCGCTATGCTTGCAGCCATGGTAGTAGTAGTATCTCCATGTACGTAAACGTAATGTGGTTTAAATGATTCCAGTACGGGTTTTAGCTCTGTAAGAATACCAGCAGTTAATGTGTACAGATTTTGATCAGGTTTCATTAAGTTTAGATCAAAATCCGGAATAATCTCAAAAAAATCCAATACCTGGTCGAGCATTTCCCGGTGCTGTGCTGTTACGCAAACTTTGGTATCAAATTGATCTGTGTAGGTTAAAAACTCTTTTACCAGGGGTGCCATTTTAATGGCTTCGGGACGTGTGCCGAATACAATTAAATTTTTTTTCATAAATAGACTTATAATATAGGATCTGTCTTATCCGAAAAGAACCTTTTATGTTCTAATAATAGCTTTCTCCTTTTTTAGATTATCAAAGATTAATCTCCAGGGATTACCGATGTCCTCCCTGGTATGATTGCTTCAGAATTGACAGAATATAATTCTGTCTCGCTTTTTATGTGCTTCTGCTACCAGGCCCTCGTGCGTGGTACAGGCGCATGTAAAACCCAATGACCATGGACGGTTAATAAAACTGCCAGGAGGGAGCTTTATATAACGTAGTCTGGCAATTGCTGTTTTTTTTAAGAGCATTATTCCTGATTCTTCCAGGTTCTTCAGATTGTCCCGGAACCATTCTTCCGCTGCTTTCAAATCACTGCATAACGTTCATCTACATACCTGGTAATGGCATAAGGAGAGGGCTTGCCAATTGTATGTATTTGCTACTCTGAGCGGAGTGCGCGGGATCTTTATCAGCAGAAGGACTGGCCGCGTATGCAAAGCCCGGTACACTTATAATACGGGATGCTATGGGCATATTCGTAAGACCGGAAATATTGATTTCATTGCTTGTGCCCGGGGCGCTGATCAACTCCGGAACAGAACCTGAAGCTGTTTGGGAATAAGTAGCCAGGTTACGGATGCCACCTTTCATTAGTTCGGAATCCGGATGAAAAAATAATGAATCCAGATTTTGCCGCTGGTCAATGAAAGAATTATCCGGTACCTGCACCGCGCAATTTTTGTTTGAAAAATATTCTGTAGGATAAGGGCCGATAAAACCGGCACCACCTGTAGCCAATATCTGTTTTTTGCTCATTTCGAAGTCCAAATTATCTATCTCATTCTATCGCTTAAAGACGTCCCGGACCTTTTTCTTCAGGCTTCTTTTTGCTTTTGTATCCCGTTCGTTATTATGACCATAGCCATAACCGTAGCCATAGCCGTAACCATAGCCATAAGAGTTCTTGGGCCGGGCATCGTTCAAGACGATCATCAAATGATTTAGTTTCTTGTTGGTGTAGATATCCTGCACAATATTCAGCTGCTCCTTAAACGTATAATTATAGCGCACTACATAAGCACTGATATTGGCAAATGTACCCAGGGTGAATGCGTCTGATACCTGGCCAACTGGCGGACAGTCGATGATGATATGATCATACTCCTGTCTCAAAAAATTGAAGAGTTCGGCAATCCGCTCGCTCAACAAAAGCTCGGACGGGTTGGGAGGGAGGGGCCCTGATCCGATTATATACATTCCTTTCAGCTCCGGCACAGGTTGCACGAGGTCCGATGGACTGAGACCCCGGTCGATCACGAAGTTTGAAATGCCCCTGGAAGCAGTTATGCCCAGGCCTTTTAATAGTTTGGGTTTCCGCAGGTCAAATTCGAGCAGTACAACCTTCTTCCCACTCAGAACCAGGCTGGCCCCCAGGTTGGTACAGAAAAAAGTCTTCCCTTCGCCACTCATGCTGGAAGTGGTTAAAATAACTTTATCATCTTCACCTGAAGTGGCAAATTTAAGATTGCTCCGGATCAGGCGAAACATTTCTGAAATAGGGGAGCGGGTGTTTTCCTTTACCACCAATTCCTCATCCGACTGGGCGTGCATGATTTCGCCAAGGATAGGAATGTTGGTTCGGGAAAGGATATCTTTTTGCAGACGGACCTTGTCATTCAGGAGATCCCGGATATACATGATGGCAAAAGGAATCAAAAGACCGGCGATGATCGCGCCCAGATAGATCAACATTTTCTTGGGTGAAACAGGTTTGTCGTCGGCAGCAGTGTCATCAATGATCCTGGAATTGGATACGGTTGCTGCTAATGAAATAAGCGACTCTTCTCTTTTCTGCAACAGATATTGATAAATTGTTTGCTTAATACCCTGTTCCCGCTGGATCTCTAATAACTGGCGTTCTACTGCAGGAACGGTCTTGATTTTCGATTGGAACTGGCCATAATCCTTATGAATGAGCCCCTGGGTTACATTTACTCCCTTCTGCAGGTTACGGATGTTTTCTGAAATGCTTTTGCGCACCGTATTGATGCTCTTATCAATGTTCTGCACCAGGATATTATCCGGCTCTACTGTTGTCAACGTTTGCTGGCGTTTTAATTGCAGATCGTTAAAACTCTGGATCAGGCCATTGAGCGTCGGATCCTGGATCCCCAGAGAAGTGGGCACCAGGGTATGTTCATTACCCGGTTTACTGATATAGGTTTGCAGGGAAGTAAGAATGGAAGCCTGCAGTTTGGCGTCCTCCAGCTTCTGATACAATCCCTGGGTCTGGGTCATATACTGATTTATATCTGAAGTGACATCCGTGATCTGATTCTTCTCCTTAAATTCCGATACCTTTTTTTCCACACCCGAAAGCTCACTAACTAATGTCCGCAAACGATCGTCAATAAAAGCCACCGTATTCCGGGAAACGATATTTTTATCATCAACGGCATCCTGATTATAGACCTCAATCAGTTTGTTAATGATATCAATGGCTTTTTGTGAAACAGGGTCTTTGACCGTAATAATAATAGTGCTGGTTTGCTGATCACTTACATCGATCGACATGTTTTTAGCGTACGCAGCCGCATATTCCTTAATGTTATTAAAACGGAGAAGGATCTTGTTGTCTGAAAACCGGTATTTGGGACTAGGGACAATACTAAAAGTACCAAAGGGTTTTTGTATCTTTTGCCCGAAATGGAAAGTCTGTGATTTCCCGTTATCCTCCGTTAGTACTAATTCTGACTGGTCCTGATTTACTGATACCGAATAATTCCCAACGTTTCCTTTTAAAAGCGAATCTTCATAAAGGGTATCGATCTGTATAATAAAAGGGCTGCTTTTCCCATAAGTTTCGGAAGTGCGTATATTTCCCTGTACAAGCTGGGTAGGTTGTAACGCAGGTATTTGCCGCATAGCCCGTTGCAAGAGGCTTTTACTTTTCAGAACGCGTACTTCATTGTCTACACTCTTGGTGGTGTTAAAGATATCCAGGTCCTGGAACATCTGCATGGCATCTGCAGCACCTCCGCCTCCTTTTTTGTCGTCTTTTACCAGCAACTCTGCAGTTGTTTGATAAATGGGAGTTGTATATCGCAGATAAAAAAAGGCAAGGATCAGGCAGATAAGCACACCGATCACAAACCAATACCAGTTGCGGGTATATCGGGTAATTTCTGCCTTTAAATTGATCTCTTTAGGTTGTTCAGCGGATATGATAGATTCTTCGTTCATTTAGAAGGGGTAAATGGTTAATCATAAAAATTTCAGCTGCTGCATTCTCCGAATGCCTGCCATCATCATTAGCGGAGCAACGAAGCCAGGATCACTGCTATAGCGGAGATCCCTGCGGTTGCAATGGGCACCCAGCGGTAATTGCTTGCATCTGCCTGCTTGGCCTTCAGGTCATTCTCGGGCTGCACATAGACCACATCGTTCTGCTGCAAATAAAAATACGGCGAACTGAAAACGTTCTTGTCCGCCAGGTTGATCCGCTGCATGGTCCTTTTGCCTTCTTTTTCCCGGATCACTAAAATGTTTTCCCGGATGGCATAGGGGGTAAGGTCTCCGGCCATACCCAGGGCCTCCAGCACGTTTACCCGTTCGTCCGGAACGGTGAAAGAGCCGGGGCGGGCAACTTCGCCGATTACAGTCACTTTGTAATTCAGGAACTTAATATTTACGATCGGGGTCTTAGCGGTTTTTGCAACTTCCGCTGTTATTTTGTCCTGGGCCTCTTTACGGGTAAGCCCCACAACGTCTATTTTTCCCAGAACAGGCAGGTTTACCTGGCCGTTTTCATCTACCAGAAAACCATTCCGGGTTGCATCAAAACTGTTGTTATTGTAAGTTGCTGTCGGGTTTGTTGCGCTTCCCTGTGAGGTTATAAGAGCCTGCGGGGCGGCACCTGAATTGAAAAGTTGGTTATATTCTGGGCTTAAGGTGGTAATGGTGATCCCGAGGATGTCTCCTTTCTCGATTTTTGCGCTCATCTTATTGACGATCTGCGCCGTATCTCCTTCCGGTGGTAAATTATTGAAGTACACAAGATTCCTGCTCGTACGGCAGGATGTTGCTGCAAATACGATGAGGAACGAGAGTATTACGCACACTCCTCCCTGCGTTTTAAAGGGGGCGTTTTCGAGTATTTTCATAAATATCGAGGTTTCGAGCATTGAATAGTTTGCAAAGATAACGGAGCAAGTTTAAGAAACGATTTTTTAGGAAAGGTTTTATTTATATCATTTTACACATACGATTTAACAAAATGTCAGGACCAACCGGAAAAACGGCCGGGAATGTTTTTGACCAAAATTTCGGGTTATCCTTCAGAAATTCTTAATTTCGACGCGTATCAAGAAGAAAAAATTATGCCACAAGACCAGGTCAGACAATTTTTGGATTTTGAAAAGCCGATTAAGGACCTTTTGGATGAGATTGAATTAACAAAAGAACGGACCGAAAAAACAAAGATCGACCTTTCCGATCAGGTAGCGCAGCTGGAACAGAAAGTGGCTGAGACGCGTAAAAACATCACGGGGAACCTCACTGATTGGCAGCGTGTTCAATTGAGCCGCCACCCGGACCGCCCCTATACACATAAGTATATTGAGCTGATGACGGAGAATTACGTGGAATTGTATGGTGACCGGAATATAAAGGATGACAAGGCCATGGTGGGAGGATTTGCTACGCTTGATGGTCAGACAGTTATGATCATCGGACAGCAAAAAGGTTCCAATACGAAAAAGCGCCAGCTTCGTAATTTCGGAATGGCCAATCCCGAAGGATACCGGAAGGCGCTGCGCCTGATGAAACTGGCGGAAAAATTTAACAAACCGATCATTACCTTAATTGATACCCCGGGTGCGTTTCCGGGCCTGGAAGCTGAAGAAAGAGGACAGGGAGAAGCGATCGCCCGGAATATTTATGAAATGATGCGACTGAAAGTGCCGGTCATCTGCGTGATCATCGGTGAGGGTGCCAGCGGCGGAGCTTTGGGAATAGGCGTGGGCGACCGTGTTTTTATGATGGAAAATACCTGGTACACCGTTATCTCCCCGGAAAACTGTTCTACGATCTTGTGGCGGAGCTGGGATTTTAAAATGAAAGCAGCCGAACAATTAAAACTGACATCTGCCAAAATGAAGGAATTTGGTCTAATTGACGGGATCGTTCCGGAACCGGAAGGCGGTGCGCATTGGAACTATTCAGTTGCTGCCCACAACCTGAAACAACAATTGATCGCCTCGCTGAAGGAACTAAAACCGAAGGACCCGCAGCAACGGATCAATGATCGGATCGAAAAATTCTCCAGGATGGGATTCTGGGAAGAATATAAACAGTAAATGGGCAATAGTGAATGGCCATGATCGCCGTTTCAATATTGAGGACGCTGTAACCAAAGTCTGACATCGAATATCTAACGTCTAATATCTAAATATCTCTTACATAAATGTCATTACAACAGAAATTTACAGGAACGGGCATTGCAATTGTTACTCCGTTTAATGAAGATCGTTCCATTGATTGGAAAAATTTTGAGCGGCTGATCCATTTCTGGATTGAAAATAAAATAGAATACCTGGTTGCCGTAGGCACCACGGGCGAAAGTGCCACGCAGACCCGGGAGGAAGAGCAGGAAGTGTTTGATTTTGTTAAAAAAATCGCTGCCGGGAGGGTGCCACTTGTTGCCGGTGTAGGCGGCAATGATACACAGGAAGTGCTCGAGGCATTTGGGAATATGAAACTGGATGGGTTCGATGCGATCCTTTCGGTATCTCCCTATTATAACAAACCCAGGCAGGAGGGGATCTATCAGCATTACAAAGCGCTGAATGATGTTGCTCCGCTGCCGGTCATTATGTATAATGTACCGGGCCGTACCGGCATGAGCGTGTCTGTAGAAACGACATTGCGCATTGCGCATGACTGCAAAAATATCTTTGCCACCAAAGAAGCTTCGGGAAGTTTTGAACAGGTGAACCAGATCATGAAAGGAAAGCCGGATGATTTTATGGTGATCAGCGGCGATGATTCCATTACGCTCCCCATGATCGCCTGTGGCGCCAAAGGACTGATTTCCGTGGTGGCCAACGCATACCCACGGGAGTATTCCGATATGGTGCGCCTTTGCCTTGCCGGGAAATTTGAAGAGGCACTTCCGATCCATTTAAAATACCTGGATATCGTAGACGCCCTGTTTAAAGAAGGGAATCCTTCAGGTGTTAAATATGTATTAAATAAGATGGGCTATTGCAGCAATGCGATGCGGCTGCCGGTGGTGCCCGTCAGCAAGGCCCACGAAGCGTATATCGATCAGCTGATGGCGGTGATTGCCGGGCAGTAATACACAACCGATCGCTTTTAATGGGGCTGAAACATCCGCCCGGAGTGGATATTCAAAACGGCAATAGGCTATAAACGGGCTTTTGGATGCCATCTTTTTCCTTTCAAGTATGCCAATAGGGCTGTGTTGAAAGCCCCCATCATTTGTTGTGACAAAAAAATTGTATCAGTTTTTTTTTGGTCCTAAAAAAGTGGTACAGCAATTGACGCGCTCCGGATAAAACGGATACCTTGATGCGTTCCGGGGGCTTGCCGGTTTCCGTTATTAAGGACGGTTTAAAAACCTGCCGGCATCGGATGGTCATCTTCCGTAAACCGGATGCCGTTCTGCTCCAGTTCCGCAAGAATGGGAATATAGAGCTCTTTTATAACCGGGATCTGTAAACCGGTAGTGGTAATACGGCCGTTTAAGATCAGCCTCGCTGCAATGCCGAGCGGCAATCCAACCGTTTTTGCCATCGCCGTATGCAAGGCATCATCACCTTTTACCATAAGCGAGCTCACCGTTTTCCGCTGCTGTCCCTGTATTTCATACCCGATTTCATGAATCATAATGATCATGTCGCGATCACCGGCTGCCAGCGGTAGTCTTGTTTCCAGCAGGTATTGCAGGATATCCGCTGAAGAACGTACGTGGTTGGGGATCCGTTCATCGCTGAAGAACCCGAGATAGTGAAACAAATGACGTACAAGCTCCTGCCGGGGCGCGGCAACACAGCGCTCCAAAAAATCATCAAATGTTTCTGATTTGGTATGGACATTCAGACAGGCCGTAAACCAGTCTTTTATAGATTTTCCCTGGAAGTTTGTGAGCATCAGGTCGTCGGTGGGCGTGGACAGTCCGGCAATAACAATATAATACCAGGCAGTACAAAAGTCCGGATGCCGGAGCGTATTGCGGATGATGGTTGCTGTATTTTCCAGCTGGTAAACCGGAATATAAGCTAACGAGTTCCGGTTGGGATAACAAGCCCATTTTCCCAGTGGCGGGATCTCCAGAACCGGGCAGTTCTCAAATACTTCGGGGTAAGAGCGTTCTGTGATAACGTTATGCTCTTTATAGACGGCGCCTGCATAGCCCGCCAGTGCTATATTCCGCGGGTTCCAGCTGATCTTATAGTGCCAGGGATTGTTGTCATCCTCCGGAGCGATCAGGCCTCCGCAATGGGATCTGAAGCTGGATATGGTACCCCCTTTACTCCTGATCTTATCAAAGAGCTGCATGGCACTCATATGATCGATGCCGGGATCAAGCCCCGTTTCACAAAGAAAAAGCAGGTTGTCTTTTTCAATCAGGCTTTTTAACTGACGGAGTCCGTCGTCAATATAGGAAGCATTCAGAAAATGCTTTTTGCATTTCACACAGTCTTCGGCGATGCGCACATGAAAAGAGGGCGGCAGCATGGAAATCACAATGTCTGCGTCTTCGACCAGCTGTTTCCGGGCTTGCGGGTCATTCAGATCCACAACAACCGCTTTGCCCTGTTCATGACCGTTGAGCTTGCTTTGTGCCGGCTCCCGGTCTATATCCGCGATGGTCAGTGTCCAGTTTTCGGTTCTGGCATGGCGGAGTAGGTATCCGATCAATACCGTTGCAGATTTGCCGGCGCCAAACAAGAGGATCTTTTTCATTGCCTACAAGTTAAAGAAAATATAGCTAAGGCCGGATCCGGAATTCAGCGCGATCGCAATCGCTGGTTTATGTACGCCGGCTCCCGTGGCCGGAATAGAAAGAGGCTGCAATTACTGTAGCCTCCTGAAAAAGATAAAGGACGGTATCGTTATAGTTTTGTAATAACGCCGCATCCCACACGCGGGCCGCTGTTGCCGGAAGGTTGTGATTTATAGTCGTCCGTACCGCCGTGTACGATAACCGCACGGCCAATGATCTCTTTATCGCCCGGATCTGTGCTCCACAGATCAGTCGTTACGCTTTTGGTTCCGTGGCCGGAAGCATCCAGTTTGATATTGCCGATATCGCCGGAATGGAACGCTGCTGAGCCCCATTCTCCGTGTTCCGCCTTCGTTGGGTTCCAGTGCCCGTGCGAATTCTCACCTTTCATGCCACAATCGCCATGCTCATGGAAATGTACGGCCACATTACTGTCGGCCCGTTCCTGCATATTGATCTCTAAATCCATCCGGATCTTTCCATCGGTCAGCTTATAAAATTTTGCAGTACCGATATTCTTGGTGCTGTCGCTGGTCAGTTGCAGGTTTGCCACGGCTACCTGTGTTCCCTCGGCGGCGGCTTCAGGAGTCACTGCTGCGGTATCAGCCTGCGTTCCGGCTGTTGAGTCGGCGCTGTCGGATTCTGTAGCGCTGTTTCCGCAGGATCCCAGGATCATCAGGGCGGCAACACCTGCAGAGAAGAAGATTTTTTTCATAATCATTATTTTAAAAAGTGTTGAGTGATACTCTATTAATACGCAAAACTAAATGAATTATTGTTATTAAAGAAGGTCCGGCTGTCAGATTTGTATTTTCATACCGGAACGATTGAATGGAAAGAAGGCAATGTTATGGTTCATTCTGACAAAATACTGGAAGAATAATCGTTAATTTTATCGTTCAAACAAAAGAAATGACAGTGATGGAAAATCCATGGAAGGTATTGGCGAAACAGGAAGTGTATGACAATCCCTGGATCAATGTGACGGCTTATGATGTCATCAACCCTTCGGGAGGAAAGGGGATCTATGGAAAGGTGCATTTTAAAAATGTGGCGATCGGAATTCTTGTTGTGGATGAGCATCAGCATACCTGCCTGATCGGGCAATACCGGTTTGCCATCGATGTATATACCTGGGAGATCCCGGAAGGCGGCTGCCCCGAAGGAAGTGATCCGCTGGAGAGTGCAAAACGGGAATTGCTGGAAGAAGCAGGATTGGAGGCCAGGCAATGGAAAGAGCTGCTAAGAATGCATTTATCCAATTCGGTATCGGATGAGCTGGCAATAGTGTACCTGGCCAGCGGCCTGATACAAAGCACTCCACAGCCGGAGGAAACGGAGCAGCTGACGATCAAAAAACTGCCCCTGCAGGAAGCGTTTGGGATGGTTGAGCAAGGTAGGATCACCGATGCCATTTCCGTAGCAGCGCTTCAAAAAGCAGCGCTGATGCTGGAAAGGGGAATCCCCCTGTTTTAAAATCTTTTACGTTCCTGCGGGCCGTTGCCGCAGTACCGGTTAAAAATACGTATATGAACCAGTCCCGGGCCAATCCGCCAGTTCCCAATGATCCACGTCTGAAAACCATCCGCACTATCAGTAAGCTGATGGATGAGCAATTTTCCATCGGAGGCTTTAAGTTTGGACTGGATCCCATCCTGAATCTGATACCTGTGGTGGGTGACCTGAGCGCTTACCTGATGTCGGTTGGACTGATCATCACCATGGCCCGGTACGGGGCCTCGGGCAGGCTGGTGGCCAGGATGGTTGTAAATGCTACCCTGGACGCCTTAGCAGGGACCGTCCCCGTTTTGGGATGGATCTTTGATTTTGCATACAAAGCCAATACGCGCAACGTCAAATTGCTTACGGAGCACTATACCGAAGACAAACACAGGGGAAGCGCCCGGCCGGTTATTTTTGCCGTTTTGATCGTTGCCGGGGTCGTGCTGGTGCTTCTGGTGATCCTGGCCGTTAAGCTCCTGCAATGGATATTAGCATGGGATGAAAAATCGGGAGGCGTAAAATTTAATTTTTAAGGCCCGATTTCCTTTTCTTTGCGTAGTGAAAGATTTCAGAAAGAAACAACAAAGACCAAAAAAGTCCAGCCTGGTTTATGGAAAGCAGGCGGTATTGGAGGCCCTGGGGCAGGGTGAGACACTTGACCGTATTTATCTTGATCAAAAGCTGAATGACCCGGTCACCGGCGAAATACGGCGCCTGGCTGCTGCCAAACAGGTCCCGGTTAACTATGTACCTGCCGTAAAACTGGCACATTTTAATGTAGCTGCTCATGAAGGGGTCATCGCTCAGAGATCAAAGATCGTGTACCAGAACCTGCAGGACGTGGTTTCGCTGGTGGTTGAAAATGGCCAGGTCCCCCTGTTTTTGATATTGGATGGTATCACCGACATCCGGAACATCGGCGGGATCGCGCGCACGGCCTGGTGCTGCGGCGTGCATGCCATCATCATCCCCGACAAAGGGGTAGGCGCCCTGAACGAAGATGCGATCCTTACTTCGGCAGGGGCGTTGGAAAAAATACCTGTTTGCAGGGTAAACAGCCTGATGAAGGCGGTTGATGAGCTGCATCTGAATGGGATCACTGTTTTTGCCAGCGCCATGGATGCTTCCGTCCCGGTGTCGGCAGCCGATTTTGCGGTTCCATCGGCCATTGTAATGGGAAGCGAAGAAAAAGGGATCTACCCGGCATTGCTGAAAATATGCGATACGACGATCTCCATTCCCATGCACAACCGTTTTGAAAGTCTGAATGTATCTGTTGCCGCCGGTATGATCCTGTATGAGGCGATGAAGCAGCGGACAATTATTTAGAGAATTTATATAAAAAAGCTGCGAAAAATTTTGACAGCAAAAAATCTACAGCTATATTTGCACTCCCAACAGAAAATTGGTATAAGGATCGGTAGTTCAGTTGGTTAGAATGCCGCCCTGTCACGGCGGAGGTCGCGGGTTCGAGTCCCGTCCGGTCCGCAAAAAAGGATTATCAGCAATGATGATCCTTTTTGCTTTTTACCCCACTTTACTTTCAAGAGGCTGACTTTCAGGTTCTAATAACAGAACGCTCTAAAATTCCTTACTACCTTTAAAACAGCTTAACAATTTAAAAAAGTAGACTAAAAGTAGACTAAAAATTTAGGCTACCGGAGTCAATAAAATTGTTCAAGCTATGGCACTCCCAGTTAAGTTAATTTGTCGCACAGGCCAGGTTCATGCTGATGGAACCTGTTCCATTTTTGTTCAGTACTGCTGCAATGAAAGCCAGAAACCTTTGTTTGGAACGGATGTTAAAATACCTCCTACCTATTGGGATAAAGCAGGTCGCTGTATTAGTGAACGGCTTCCTGCAAATCATGGAGATTACAATGAGCTCAATGATGAACTAAAGAGGCTAAAAAAAATTGTCGAAGACATTGTAACCTATGCAGGGTTAAAGAAAATTCCACTTGAAGCTCGCGCCCAATTTGCAAAGACGCATTTTTCGCCAACGTTTGACTTTAACGATATTGAGACAAAAGAAAAAGAGGCAGCAGAACAGCAGGAAACTGAGAAAAAGAATCGAATAAATGTATACTATCAATTTGATGAGTACATAAAATCCAAGAAAAGGAAAGTAAGTAAAGCCACCCTTACCGTTTATGGCAATGTAAAGTCCCATTTGCTCGCCTTTGAGGCGTTCCGGGGGCAGGAAATATCCTTTGATAGCTTCGATTTTAGCTTTTACGAAGATTTTGTAGACTACCTGACCTTTGAACATATACATATCCGCAGAAAAACGGTGCAGACCGGGCTAAAATTAAACACCATTGGAAAAACGATCAAGCATCTCCGGGGGTTTATTAAAGACAGGGCTAAACGAAAAATTGTTAAGCCAATCGATCTTTCTGATTTTAAAATACCGGAGGAAGAAAGTGATGCTATATACCTGACTTATGAGGAAATCGCCAAGATTTATCAAGCGGACTTATCAGAGCATCCATATCTTATTGAGTACCGGGATCTGTTTGTATTAGCCTGCCTAACGGGACTGCGATTTTCAGATTTTTCTACTCTGCGGCCTGAAGATCTGCAATGGGGTATGCTTTATAAAAAACAGGAAAAATCTGACCATTGGGTGATTATCCCCTTACGACACGAAGCAAAATTAATTTTCACCCGCCAATTCCGCGACCGTATTCCCGAGTTGACAAACCCTGAATTTAACAGGCATATTAAGACAATTGGAAAACTTGCAGGGATTACCCAAATAGTAAAATTCTCATACAAAAAAGAGAACCAAACAATAACGGTTACCAAGTCAAAATATGAATGGATCACATCTCATACTGCACGCCGTTCTTTTTGTACTAACGAGTTTTTAGCCGGCACACCTGTTGAACTCATTATGAAAATAAGTGGTCACAAAAGAACAAAGGATTTTTACAAATATATCCGCATTACTCCTGAAGAGGCCGCAAGGAAAATTAGAGATTTATGGTTGGCCAGAAACGATATGAAATTGATAAAAGAGACGGTAGCTGAAATGGAATTGCAGTATAATTAGAGAGTATAAAACTAAAGAATGCGTAAGCTTGGAAAATACAGAAAGCAGTGGGCTATTAATGAATATTCATATTATGCTTGGGTATGTGCGGAGAATAACAGCTTTATTCTTTGCATTTTTTGCGTATAAAATTGCTAATGCGGCGAATAATTGATATATTCGTTGCATAAAACGCGTAGAATGTATATCTATCAATTGACCCAATGGCCTCATTTTCAATGGAACACGGAAGAAATAGCTTCCTTACTGGCAGGCGTACGCCATCAGCAGGGCCGGCTATTGGGGCGAATGGAAAACCTGGGGTTTAATCTGCGGGAGGAAGCCACCCTGCAAACCCTTACACTGGATGTGCTTAAATCCAGTGAAATAGAGGGTGAGGTATTGGATGCCGAACAGGTGCGCTCCTCAGTAGCCCGGCGTTTGGGAATGGATATAGCCGGTTTAGTTCCTGCCGACCGTAATGTGGAGGGCGTTGTTGAAATGATGTTGGACGCCACCCAGCAATATCAGGAGTTACTTACAGAAGACCGTCTTTTTGGCTGGCAGGCTTCTTTGTTCCCGGCAGGGCGCAGCGGTATGCACCGGATCATAACCGGCCAATGGCGGGATAACCTGCCTGATGATCCCATGCAGGTAGTATCCGGTCCTATGGGGCGGGAGACCGTGCATTTCCAGGCACCGTATGCAGACAAGGTTCCGGCTGAAATGAAAGCATTCCTGGACTGGTTTAATGCTCCGGACAAAACAGACCCGGTACTAAGGGCAGCTATTGCCCATTTATGGTTTGTGACGATACACCCGTTTGATGATGGTAATGGCCGCATAGCCCGGGCTATAACGGATATGCAGCTGGCCCGCGCAGATGAAAGCCGCCAGCGGTTTTACAGCATGTCTACCCAGATCCGGGCTGAGCGCAAGGCCTATTATGATGTACTGGAGGCTACCCAAAAAGGCCGGATGGATATAACCCCATGGATCCATTGGTTCCTGGGCTGTTTGGGCCGATCCATAGATGCAGCAGGCATCACATTAGCCGGGGTAATGAGGAAGGCCTCCTTTTGGAAACAGCCGGCCACGCATACTTTAAACGACCGGCAAAAGCTGATGCTGAATAAATTGCTGGATGGGTTTACCGGTAAGCTCACCTCCTCCAAATGGGCAAAAATTGCCAAAACCTCACAAGACACAGCTATACGGGATATCCAGGACCTGATAAACCGGCAACTGTTAGTGAAAGAACCGGCAGGCGGCAGAAGCACCAGTTACCTGCTAAATGATGCTTTGTTTTAACGGAACCGCTCTTGCACCAATAGTAAAATTGTTGGCTTAAAATAATGGGTGCATAACTTACTCTATCCGCTTTCAATAAAACTACGTATTTTAATAGTGTTACTGTTTTCAACCAGTTAGCTTGCGGTATTTATGAGTTCTCAAAATGTGAACTTTTGAATAAAAAAACGTAACTTTACTATGAAAGTTCACCTGATAGGAAAAGAAACCATAGAGGACTTTGTAAGACACAATGCCCAAAGCGGGGCCTCTTTTGCAGAATGGCTTATAAAAGTAAAGTATGGAGATTGGGACAGTCCGGCGGATATTGCAGCCACTTTTCCCAGTGTTGATTTGCTGGGCAATGGCAGCAACAGAGTGGTATTTGACATTGGTGGTAATAAATACAGGATGATTGGCAAGTATGCTTTTGGAGATAAACAGATGCATTTATTCATTTGCTGGATAGGTGCACAGTATGACAAGTTATGTGCAAATGATGAACAATACACAAGAAGCGACTATTAAAGAAAAGGAGTTATGGCAACATTAAAATATAAGGTAATTACCAGTAAAACCCAGTACAGGGATTATTGTAATGCATTGGAGCAGTTGTTGTTTTCCGGCAGTAAAGACCGGGATACAAAAGACGAAATTGCATTGCTTACCCTGCTTATTGAAAAATGGGACGAGGCGCATAACACCTTTGAAGAGTTAGACCCCATACAACTTCTGCAATCTCTTATGAAAGACCATAATCTTAAGGCCAAGGACCTGGTGCCCGTCTTAAATATGAGCAAAGGATACATTTCGGATATTCTGAACTATAAAAAGGGGCTTTCAAAAGAAGTGATCCGCAAGCTGGCCACCCGGTTTAAAATTTCACAGGAGGCGCTTAACCGGCCCTATAAATTAACGGTGCCGGAAAATGCACATTTAAGGAATGCAAGTGTAATGAACACAAAAAAAGAGTTGGAAGTTGCATAGGTACTAATTTTTAAAACGCCTTTGCCTGGACAAGCCAGACCCAAAATGAAAAAAGTAAAAGTAACTGTTGAATTGATATTAGATGAAAGATATGGCGGCATGGCATTGATTGTTGGTGCATTTCTTCCTTTGATTCGCACTTTCACTCCCATTGTTGGGGGCATCATCCAACAAAAATTCAGCCGTTTTTTGTTATTTGCCTTTATTGGTTCTGTAGGATGGATACTTTGTTTTTCAATTGCCGGTTATGTAATAGGAACCATGCCCTTTTTACGCCCTTACCTTAATTATGTAGTGATGGCAATTATTGTGCTGGTTACGGTGCCTGTTGTAATTAAAATTATACGAAGATTCAAAAAGGAAAAACAATCTCCTGATGCAGGTATTTAATCTTCTTTTTGTAAAGGGAACCCTATTGAAGCAACTCCGTCTGATATCTCCTAAATTTATACCTGATTTCCTTTTTTGAGTCCAGGTAATCCGGCAATATATTTTTTTTGTTGTAGTATGTTATTAATAGTGTATCTTCAGCAACGCAATAGCACATAAGTAATTTAAATTTTCTACGGTTCTTATTTCTCTGACTTTTTGTATTCCTGTCTCTTTCCGCTTTCATTCACGCAGTTTAACCAAAATCAATCATAAATAACGGTTGGGTTTCAATAGGGAAGCCTGATAACAGAATTGGGGGAGTTGGGTATTTCTTCAGTCCTCCGAGTGTTTTGATCACTATTTGAATTTGATACCATGTATTTTTAAAAGACAGCACCGGGCTCACATGCAGTTTAGCTGGATGAATGAAGCCCATATTATCAGGCATAATCGTTGAACAATAATTATGCACTTATAGACCATTGATCATTATAAACAAACCTGTTACGTCACAAACCTTCCCGATAAATATATTTACTTATATGACATCCGAACAAATAGGCAGCGCCATACAAAAACAAAACCGACCCGTATTCGAGATCTGGTTTAAAAGTTGTTCTTCAATTAAAGGGCTATTTATACAAACAACAGACTATAATGAATTAAAGCTGAAAAATTTTTGGCGGATTGTAGATGAAAGCAGGATTGCTGAATATGACAAGACCAGAAATGAGGATCTGGCCCGCGTTTTTTATGGAGATGGATTTACAAAGCTGGAGATTACCGGCTAATGGCGCCTTCTAAAGGCTACCGGCTTTTCTTTTAAACTCCAACAGGCAATACGTAATATGCTCAGTAAGCGATTGCTGTAACTGCAATATGCCGTTTCGTTTATAAGTGCGTATCAAATCTTTGGCCTCCTGGCCCAATTGGTATTGCAGCCGGCGCTCGTATCTTCCACACAACTGTTGAAATACATTTTCGTCTGTTTGACGGTCTAATTTCCCAGCCTGCTCTTTAAAATCGTGGTAAAGCTCTTCAAACAATCGAAACGCAGTTTTCCGGAAGCTGGTTATTATTAAAACAGGATCTTGTTCCATGTTGTTTCGTTCTTCGGTTAATAAACATAATAGCAAACTGGTATCCATACCGACGCTTACCGGCACCAAAATGGACTGTGCCCTGTTGGAGATTTAAGCCTGTTATTCAGTCCCGTATCCCGTAGCACAGGGGGAAAAAAGCTGCCGAGCTAATCCCCTGGCTTTTCCTGTAATGATACCCGAAAATCCCTAAAAAAGTAAAACAGGTCATGGGAGTAATTTACAGTTCCTGAATATACCGCTTTTTTAGGGCAAACTCGTTAATATATTGCTGAGCTTTTTAGCGTGTTTACTCTTTAGACGAACAGTTCTCAAAGAGCGGCCCCAAAATTGTTAACTAATTTGGCCAAACAACCTGTTTTATGACCCGGGGCCATACAATTCATAAAAAAATCGTCCCTATTCCTTAAGTCTATTGTTTGCCTTTTATACACTTGATATAAATAACCAGGTTTTTGCGCTGCCCAGCCAGGTGCAGGGTAACATAATTACCATTTATCTCTAACACGGTATATTGTCTTTTAGAATCGAACGGAGACTGCAGTGTAACTGTGTCTCCGATTTTTATATTTTCCATTCATACATTTTTATGCCACTGTATTTTATGATGCAGGCTTATCTCCGGAAAGCTTTCACCTAAAATAAAAATATGGCTAGGAGCTCTGGCACTACTGCATTGTTGATTAAATATGCTGCATAAACGACAGGCCCTTTCTTTTAGCCGGGCGGTTTGTTCGGCGCGGTATCTGCAACGAATCCGCTGCTTTAAAATCATCTCCGTGCATCAAGGGTACATCAAAAGCATGCCCCTTTATAACCGGTATGGTTTTACGGATCAGTTTTTGAATATCGCGTAAATACAATTTCTCCTCATAATCGCAAAAAGAAATAGCAATGCCTTCTGCGCCTGCTCTTCCCGTACGCCCGATACGATGTACATAGGTTTCCGGTTCATTTGGCAGCTCATAGTTGATCACATGTCCCATGTGGTCAACATCAATCCCCCTGGCTGCAATATCCGTGGCCACTAACACCTTTATTGCTCCTTTTTTAAAATTCAGGAGCGCCGTTTGCCTTGCAGATTGCGATTTGTTTCCGTGTATGGCAGCAGCTTTTATACCCGCACCAGTAAGATGTTGGGTAATCTTATCGGCTCCATGTTTTGTCCTCGCAAATACCAGCACTGTCTGAATGCGCTCATCTTTCAGTAACTGCAACAACAACGAAGGCTTAAACCGCTTTTCTGTGTAATACAACGATTGTTGTATCCGGTCAACTGTTGTTGCCGGTGGTGTTACTGTTATTTTTACCGGCTGGCTCAACAGCGTACCGGCTAATTGTTGAATTTCCGTAGGCATGGTTGCAGAAAACAGGATTGTTTGTCTTTGCAAAGGTAATCTGGACAGGATCTTTCGCACATCATTCACAAAGCCCATATCCAGCATACGGTCAGCCTCATCCAGTACCAGGTATTGAATATTGCTTAAAGAAAGGCAGCCCTGGTTAAGTAAATCCAGCAAACGGCCGGGAGTTGCAATAAGAATATCAGCCTTTTGCCGCAGTGCTTTCACCTGGTTATATTGAGATACGCCTCCAAAAACTGCCAGGTGTTTTAACGAAAGGTACTTTCCGTAAACACCAAAACTTTCCGCCACCTGTAGCGCCAGCTCCCGCGTAGGTACTAAAATTAAAGCCCGGCAATTATTTTGCTTTGCTGTTCCCTGCAGGTGCAACAGCTGCAACAGCGGAAGGGCAAAAGAGGCCGTTTTACCGGTGCCGGTTTGAGCACAGGCAAGCACATCTCTGTTTTGCAAAATTACCGGGATGGATTGTTCCTGTACAGGAGTGGGTGTAGTATAGCATGTGTCGCTCAGCGCTTTTAGTAGAGGCGCAATGAGCTGTAAATTGTTAAATGACAAAATTAAGTAAATTAAAAAATGATAAAATAGGGCAATGCTATTCACAAACAGTGCGAAGGCGATGCCTGTCTTACGTTAAGCAATCACTATATTTGAATGGAGGAAGGAAGACAAATCCAGTGTAGGATAACATACAAAGAACCGAAGGTAGTTCATTTAACCGGTATTGATCATTATATTTTCACAGCGATGACGTTTTGTGCTTTTTCTGAAAAATAGAAATTGTTATTCCCGGTAGGTTTTGGCTTTGTTTATAATCAATGTTTTATATAAACCCTGGTAGTCTATAAAAGCAAATCAAAATCAGGTGCTTGATAAAAATTTCATTTTTAAAAAAGGCCTGCATCCATCTCAGCCACTAGAGGTCAGCCAATTATAGAATACCGGCCGCAGCAAACAGGGTAATAAATACGTTGCCTTGTTGACCTATTGCAAATAATCAGAACAATTACAATCCCGATAATGGCGATTCTTTAACACCGGCAAAGCCGGTAAATATTAATAATGCCGGTTTAAATAAGTACCTTACGAAAATATTTCACTACATATTTAAAATGTCTGCCTGAAACGGAGCACAATTATTATTCCCCACACAACACAATGTGCGAAATTCAATTCAGCTGCTAAAGTCTTCCACCAACGGCGAACAATAATAGAATATACGGATAAACCCGATGCGAGAGAGCTTTTCGAATCAAAGGTTGCTCCAATACATCGGGCGTCTGAAAACAATAAAAATTTACGAATGAAAATTTTATCCGCCTTAACGGATCCCGTTTATACAACTAAAGCTCATTTTAGCCGCTACGAAAATTTCTGGCTCCGCTTTATGAATGACAAACGGGATCTTCCCTTTATGTATCTGCTTACCCGGATCCATATTTTCATATTGCCGGTTGCACTGCTGCTTTTTACCCCCCTGTTAAAAGGATGGGCATGGTGGCTGATGGCGCTTGTCTATTTTTACTTTTCCCAGTTTTATTTTAAGGGTCGCTTCGGGTTAATGTTCCATTGCCTGTGCCACAGGAAAATGTTCAAGCCCGGTCATCAGCAAAAAATTCATGGATACATCAGCTGGATTATTTGCCCTTTGTTTGGACATACTCCCGAAAGTTATTTCAGCCACCACATGGGGATGCATCATGTTGAAAACAATAACGAAGAAGACTCCAGCAGTACGATGCATTATCAAAGGGATAGCTTCAAAAGCTTTTTATCCTATTTTTTTAACTTTCTGTTTTTGGGAGTGATGCAAACCTTTCGCTATTTATATAGCCGTAAAAGGAAGAAGTTGTACACCCGGTTAACCGTTGGAGAATGGTCTTACATTATTTTTTGTATTGTGCTCTGTTTTGTCAATCTGAAGGCCACATTAATGATATGTGTTTTTCCGCTACTGTTTGCCCGGTTTGTAATGATGCTGGGGAACTGGACACAACATTCGTTTATAGACGGCAGCAATCCTGAAAACATCTATACGAATTCCATTAACTGTATTAATACGCCCTATAATCACACATGCTGGAATGATGGGTACCATATCATACATCACTTGCGGCCGGGTATGCATTATACAGACCTACCGCAGGAGTTTTTAAAGCGGCAGGATGAGTTTGCACGGCAGAAAGCCATTGTATTTGATGGCATCCATTATCTTCATGTTTTTTATTATTTAATGACCCGGCAATATAATAAACTGGCCAATAATCTGGTTAACATCAATAATACGTTTGAAACCAGGGAACAGGCTATTTGCCTGATGAGGAAACGCACGCAAAGGATCCCGGGTAAAGCCTGATTCATGCTACTGATCTTTCCTCAAAAGGAGTCTTTTGACAACATGGATCACAAGCAGGTCCGGATACGGCTCTATAAAGCGAGAGTGTTCGTACATGATGAAACCGGCCATGGAGGAATCTTAGCCAGGTAAATCATAGCAATGAGGATATATATAAAATACATGGTAAGCCTCCGGTGCAAAATGGCAGTACAGGAGGAATTGAAAAAGCTGGGCATTCGGCATGATTCTGTAGATCTTGGCGTAGTGGATCTTCAGGAAACAATTACCGAAGGCCAGCGCCATCTGCTTGGAATAAACCTGCTTAAATATGGCCTGGAACTACTGGACGACAAAAAGAGTATCCTGATTGAGAAAATAAAAAACATTGTAACGGAAATGATCCACCATGCGGACGAACTACCTAAAGTAAACTATTCTGATTATATCAGTAAACAGTTAGGATACAGCTATACGTATCTTTCCAACACCTTTTCTGAAGTAAAGGGCATCAACCTGCAGCAATTTATCATTATGCATAAAATTGAGAAAGTAAAGGAATTGTTATTATATGACGAGCTGAACCTGACAGAAATTTCTTACAGACTTAATTATAGCAGCGCAGCACATTTATCTAACCAGTTTAAAAAGATCACAGGACTAACTCCTTCTTTTTATAAGCAATTGAAGCTAAAACGTAAGCAAAACCTCGAAAACCTGTGATATTTGTAAGTTTAATGAACGCATGTGTAGTAATAGCACTTCAAAAACACCTGATCTTTGTTGCGTAACAAATCCGTTACAAATTAAATAAAATGTCATGTACACAGGTAAAATCACAAGCAATGAAAATTTTAAAATGATAGGAGATTGGACCAGTCAGTCAAAGACACTTAAAGAAAAATATCCACTTTTAGTGGATGCCGATCTGAAATTTGAAAAAGGAAAAGAGAATGACTTACTCACCAGGGTAGGAACCCGGCTTAACAAAAAAAGAGACGAGGTAATTAATATTCTCAGGAAAGTACAACCCAGCGCCTAACCCTTCATCTGTTTTATATACCAGTAAAGAAATCCATCTTATTGAAAACGTGGGGCAGAAAGAAATATTCTGCCTTTTTTTGTTGTTGCATTATAGCCATTAAAAAGGCGAAACGATCCATCGCCCATTGCTACAGCTATTGCATTCTATTTGACCATATGATCAAAAGGTTGTATCTTTAGCTGGTTACAGATACAGCGAAACATCCACGGGTTCCTGCTCCCCTTCTTCTTCTCATTCAAAAGCGGCTCCTTTTTATACCGTTTTCTGCATTCCTGTTTTACGCATCATAGTATTATGACGATTTTAATTTTTTTTGTAGCGTTGTGGTATCTTTCGCTATTCAGTCAGACTTTTTTTCAGCACCGGTATGCGGCGCATGGCTCCTTTACGATGAGCAGGTTCTGGGAGCGCTTCTTTTTCGTGTTTTCCTACCTAACCCAGGGATCTTCTTACATGAGTGCGCGGGCTTATGCAATCATGCACCGGATGCATCATGCTTATACAGATACGGAAAAAGACCCGCACTCACCTAATTTTTCTTCCAATATGTTTAGCATGATGTGGCGTACTAAAAAAATCTATTCAGCGATCGTACACCAGCGATATCCTGTAGAAAAACGATTTGAAAAGAATCTGCCCCACTGGCACGGTTTTGATCGCTGGGCAAACTCCCCGCTGTCACGTATACTTTGGGTAGTGATTTATATTTCATTTTTTTTGATTTTTGCTTCTTCGTTCTGGTGGTGGCTATTGCTACCTGTTGTTATTACGATGGGCGCTTTTCATGGAGCTTTGGTAAATTGGTTTGCGCATAAATACGGATATATAAACTTCAGACTCAGAAATACATCACGCAATTTACTGGTGGTAGATGTGTTAATGCTGGGAGAATCGTATCATAACAATCATCATAAACATCCGTCTTCTGTAAATTTTGGTAACCGCTGGCACGAGGTAGATCCGGTGTACCCGGTTATCCTGTTATTAAAATGGCTACGCATTATACGCTTTGCCAAAAAACCGGTAATGGCTTAAGGAAACGTATTTTTCTACCCGCTTTATTTACTATAATTTAAAAACAACTTTTATGTCCAAACATCAATTTCATGCAGGCAACAAACTGAACATCCTGGGCGGGGATAAAGAAAACATATCGACGAATGTCTGTTTTACCGGAAACGCTATTGCATTGTTAAACAATTATGCGGCCACAGGTACGACGATACATTTAGACGATTGGGATGGCTATAATGAATTAAGAAGCGGATCGCTCTACTACATTGTTACCGATATTAAAAAAGTAGCTATTTCAGTTTAAATCGTTTATTCCTGGCTTTAAAGAATATTCAGCTACCAGAAGATTCACGGAATTAATAAAGAAGCTTTATTCGTCTCAGTAAGGAATATAGTGTGCCTGGTTGCTCAAAAGAAAGCTTCCTTTATGTTTATACTACAATATTCTTTTCTGCGGATCGTTTTCGGCTGTAGTGTCTTCCCTTTTGTACTACTTCCTTTCCGGTGCCTGCTTCAATCATCATTAAAATTTTTTATCTGCTAAACTGTTTGATATGACCAGCAAAAAGATCTCAACAGCACAGGTTCCGTTATTACGGAAAGGAGATATTATAAAAAGATTTCCTTCCAGCGGAGCTCCTGAAGAACAATTTGATGAGGAACGCAAAAAGGATACGGATGTATTTGAGATCTGTTCTATAAATTCCAAAAACGATATAATAGAACTCATAACACCAGGCAGCGCGCGTGGTATGTTTCCATCTCCAGGCGATGTCACTCATTTGTTTATAAAATCCTGCAACCTTGTGGCACAGGGCATTTGGTGGATATAGGATGCAAATGGCATCCCTACTTTAATTCTCTTAATCCCTTAAAAAGAAAAACTCACATTTGCCTAAAAAGCCTTATCTTTACAAGGATAGGCATAAATACTCCATCACTTCAAGTCAGGATCAGTTACATATCTACTACGCACCAATAGCATTTATTTTTCTCCTTCTTCTTTTTTTGCTGCCGCATTTAGCCTCTATTTTTTAAAAGAAAAATTTATTTACAATGAACATGTATGTTTCAAACCTGGGGTTTCATGCCTCTGACGATGATTTGCGCGAACTTTTTAGCAGCTTCGGACAAGTGTCTTCTGCCAAAGTAATTATGGATAGAACCACCGGGAAGAGCCGGGGCTTTGGTTTCGTAGAAATGGGCTCAGTTTCAGATGCCACACTTGCAATGAAAGAGCTGGACGGTAAGGATGTCGATGGCAGGAGAATTGCTGTTTCGGCTGCAAAAGAACGGGAAGAGCGGTCTAATAGAAAATGGTAATAAATGTTCGAAGGGGCCGTCCGGCCCCTTCTTTTTTAATAGTATAACTGTTGTGAGTACTCAGTGTGCTTCATTTTAAAACATGTACCATGCATTTCCAAAAACAAGATCTGTCGGGCACCCACTATACCTGGAACAACGAACAGCCTGCTTTTAGTGGCCAGCCCAGCCGCAGAAGATTTGATAAAAATAATGGCGATCAGGTGCTTTACCTGATCAACTTTTACGCATCATTGGCCGGGCGGGTAAGCCTTCTGGAAGGCAGGATCATTGAGCAGACCATTACGCGGGATCTGCCGGATGCTGCGAAAAGTGAGGTTTCCGCTTTTAACTGGATCAGGCGCAGCGCTTTCCCAACTCTGTAGAACTCAGGTGCCCAAAATAACTGTAGCAATTTTTATCAGTCTTCTCTTTCATCCACATATGGCAATAGCTGCATGGCTATAACCGGAAAGTATCCCTGTTGGGTTGTATATTGCCATCCGAAACGTTCTGTTTTAAAAAATTCCCCCACTTCCCGGTTGTTAATATATAACCGGTAATGTCTGGAATTCATCTTCTTGCTTCTTCTCAGCTCACCAAAGATTTTTTTTCCTTCAAATTCAAATTGAACAGGAATATGCATAATTCCTTTTATTAAACCCTTAACTTTTTTGAAAATGTATTCAGACGCTGATTTTAAACGTCTTTTTTACATCCTCAGGTGAACAGTATGTTAACAACCGGCCTTATGTAAAGGCCCTCTTTTGAATGAATTTGTAGCACCTGCTAAAGGACGTCGTCTTAACGGCTATAAAATGATGGTTGATCCTTTGCTTTGCATTATTACACATTTGGAGTAGTACATCATTTGAAACATCTTCAAAAACAAAATCATCCGGCGCTTCTATTATAAATTGAGCCACTTTTTCGATACGTATAAAATTCACAGCCATTATTTTATACACCGTGCTCAGTTTATCTTTTGTATTAAATAAAGGCATTTTTTGCATAATGCAACCTTTATATAGGAAAAGGGTTATGGTTGACATTTGTTTTTATTAATAACAGATCTTCACCTGTTCAATAAATTTGCTACAGCTGTATGCTTCTTACAAATTTTAGAATCCGCTCACGCATCTTTGAATAGTTAGCTAGTACCCCCCGGGATGATCTCATCTTTTTTTCTTTCGGTTCAAGTATGAACCAGGTTTTTTTCAACCCGATGGTTCCCTTTTCCGTCTGTTTCAGATTTCCTTTTCCGTCCGTTGCCGGTTCAAAAAAGCGATTGCTTTTAGTAGCCATTATGTTCATAATTTGAAAACGCCTAAAATTAGATGCCTGGGAGGTCAATGTTTATAAAGATCTTCAATTTGTCGTTATTTGCGTTACATATTTATATGCCAGACTTACATATATCACAGGTTTGATGTGTATCTGCAATGACCGGTCCCCCACAAATGTTTTTTTATAAAGAGCGCATATAAAGAGCCGCTAACAGGTACTCTTTTTACAAAATCATAGCTCAGATATTATTTTTCATTTTCAAGGGAAAGAAGGGGTAATATTTTCCTCACCAGGAGCCAGCAGGCAGCACTGCGTCAGGAAAATAAAAGGAAACGGCTTAACAAACCATATACCAGTGATCATTATGTCGGCATATCAGTTTAGCAATGTAGAAGACGCCTGCGCTGAAGCTTTTATTAATAAGCCGTTCGGCATTCATGAAGTTATCACAGCAGTGGAACAGATTTCTTAAAAATAATGAACTGCTTAATGTCTGATTTTAACAATCTCCTGGAGCCAAACGGTTAGATTTGATACGTAATCATCGTTAATGCTTCAAATAAACGGAAGAACTATCCTCTTCAGTTCATGCTCCTGTATTCATTAGGAGTTACGCCGGTTTTTTGCTTAAATAAGCGAGTAAAATGTTGGGGATATTTAAAGCCCAGCTCATAAGCAATTTGATTAACGGTTTTGCCAGCATCATATATCTTATTCTTTGCTGTATCTATTATTTTATTCTGGATGTATTCCTGGGCCGATTTCCCAGTTTCTTTTTTGATTAAATCTCCAAAGTAATTGGCGGACAAATGTAGCTCACCAGCACAATAAGCAACCGAAGGCAAACCGATCAGCTGCGGTTTTTCAGAGACAAAATAATTGTTTAGCAATTCTTCAAATTTTTCCAGTATGCCCCGGTTAACATTTTCGCGGGTAATAAATTGCCGGTCGTAAAACCGGGTACAATAGTTTAAAAACAGCTCAATGTTGGAAGCGATCAGCGTTTTGCTGTGCTTATCGATGGACTGGCTTAATTCATAAGTAATTTTGTCAAAACATTCCAGTATAATCTTCTTCTCCCGTTCAGACAGATGAAGTGCTTCATTTGTTTGGTAAGAAAAAAAGCTGAATTCATTCATTCGCTTGCCAAGTGGCGTATTGAGCAACAGATCCGGATGAAAGATTAGCGCTGTTCCCGTGGGCTGGTATACTTCGGGATTCGTGACATCGATTACCTGGCCGGGAGAAAAAAACACCAAAGTCCCTTCCTGGTAGTCATAATAATTATTACCATACCGGATGTCCCCACACTTTATGTTTTTTAGTACAATGCAAAAAATATTAAAGGTCATCCGGTGGCCTGACCTGGGGTCCGCCTTGGAGAGATCGACAATGTTTACCAGCGGATGTAAGGTGGGGTTATTGTTGAAGACATTATAGTCGTGAACGGTATTAAAGGTAATTGCTCTTTCCATATCCTTGTTTTCTAATGTAAAAGTACAAACTCCCTGATAACAGAAGCTTTTCCTCACATCCAATCAGTAATAATGGTAGTAAAACCAGTAATCTGTATACCAACTGCCTCATTTTCAGATCGGAACTTTGCACTATTCAATTAAAAAAGCATAAAAAATGAAAAAAAGATTTTTGGGAAATAGCGGACTGGAAGTATCCGCATTAGGTTTAGGGTGTATGGGACTGACATTTGGTTATGGGCCTGCTACAGCGGAAGCTGATGCCGTCTCCCTGATCAGGAAAGCCTATGATCTGGGCATTACCTTTTTTGATACCGCCGAAGCCTATAGTCAGGGAGGAAATGAAGTTCTTCTGGGGAAAGCGGTACAATCTTTTAGAGACCAGGTGGTAATTGCCACGAAATTTGGTTTCAAAGACGGAGATGCATCCAAAGGACTGGACAGCCGTCCGGAACGTATACGTCAGGTGGCGGAAAATTCATTGAGGTATTTGAATACGGATTATATCGATCTTTTTTACCAACACAGAGTAGACCCGGATGTGCCCATCGAAGATGTCGCGGGAACCATCGGAGACTTGATCAAAGAAGGCAAGATCAGGTATTGGGGTTTATCAGAAGCCGGAATAGAAACCATCCGCAAAGCGCACGCTGTGCAACCGGTTGCCGCCTTACAAAGCGAATATTCATTATTCTACCGTGAACCCGAAACAGCGATCATCCCCACGCTCGAAGAGCTGGGAATTGGTTTTGTACCGTTCAGTCCATTGGGCAAAGGGTTTTTGACCGGAGCTATTGATGAAAACACAAAATTTGACCCAACGGATTTTAGAAATATTGTTCCAAAATTCTCGGAAGAAAACAGGAAAGCCAACCAGGGCCTGGTGGACCTGTTAAAGAGCATTGCCGCCGGTAAGAATACCACACCCGCACAGGTTGCATTATCATGGCTGCTTGCGCAAAAAAACTGGATTGTTCCCATTCCAGGCACAACAAAGGTGCGCCGGTTGCAGGAGAATGTAGGGGCTGCCGATATCCACCTAAGCAATAAAGAGTTGGCGGGTATCGGTGAAGCGCTGAAAGATATCGAAATTGTAGGGGCAAGGTATCCTGAACATTTACAAAAACGAGTAGGCAAATAAAACTGTACAGTAACCATTAATAATATGAAAAGGGAAACAGCAGATTATAAACAAATGGGCAAACAGCGATCTGGTATTTATTTATTGGTAATTCTTGTATTTGGCATTGCATCTTGTGTAGCAACGAAACCACATTCAAGTGGCAATTTGATCATTAAAGAGCAAGGGGCGTTTTCGGCAGGTGGTACGGTGGTTAAAAGTGAAGGTGAATTCGATGCCTTAAAGCCGTGGAATGTACAGCAGGGCGGGCAAACCCGGCATGGCGACCATGCTGATGTTTTTTACCAGATTCCTGAAAATGCAAAACGCTATTCAATGGTATTCTTACACGGCTATGGTCAATCCCGCCGCAGTTGGCAAACTACTGCCGATGGCAGAGAGGGCTTTGCTGATATTTTCTTACGAAAAGGATATGGAGTTTATCTTGTTGACCAGCCGGGCCGCGGCGATGCAGGACAAACCACAAAGCCAGGACAAATCACAGCAACGCCTGATGACCAAACCTGGTTTACGCAATTTCGTATCGGGTTGTATCCCAGTTTTAACGAAGGTGTACAATTTCCAAAAGACGAAAAATCGTTGGATCAGTTTTACCGGATGATGACGCCTAACACCGGCAATGTAAATGAGGGCACTATTGTTAACGCATTATCGGCTGTTTTTGATAGAACGGGTGATGGCATCTTGTTTACGCATTCCGCCGGCGGTTCTCCTGGTTGGAAAACGGCTATCCAAAACAGCCGTGTAAAGGCTATCGTAGCCATAGAGCCGGGCGGTTTCACGTTTCCTGAAGGCGAAGCACCCGAAGGGAATCGTGGTGGAAAAGGTGTGCCGCTTAACGAGTTTTTGAAATTAACCAAAATACCTATCGTGGTTTACTACGGCGACTATATACCCAAAGAAGAAACCAACGCGGCTTCGCTTAACTTTTGGCGTAATGTGCTGGCCACCGCAAGGCAATGGGCAAAAGTTGTAAACGCGCATGGCGGTGACGCTACCATTGTTCATTTGCCGGAAATAGGGATTAGGGGCAATACACATTTCATCATGTCAGATTTAAATAATGGGCAAATCGCCGATCAGTTATCCAAATGGTTACAACAAAAAGGACTGGATAAGTAATATTGGTAGTAATTCCAGGAATCCGTCTACCATAAAACTTCTTTGTCCTTTAGAACTTTGTATCATTAAATGACAGCAGAAATGAAACGGGTTAAATTATACGGGTTATTACTAAACATTTTTCTTTTAATGCTCACCTCCTGTTCAAGGGCGGAAGCCCCAGTATCTGAAAAAGAAAACCCCTTGCCTGAAAAAGGCGAATTACCGAAAGATAAAAAAGTGCTGATCGTTTACTCATCAAGAACAAAAAACACCAAAGCCGTAGCCGAAATAATTCATATGCAAACAGGCGGTGACCTGGTGGGGCTGGAATTAAAAACGCCATACCCGGCTGATTATAAAAAAACGGTAGACCAGGTAGCAAGGGAAAATGAAACGGGATCTTTGCCACCACTAAAAACTACTATTGACAGCATTGAAAAATACGATGTAGTTTTTGTCGGGTTTCCTAGCTGGGGTACGCAATTACCTCCACCCATGAAAAGCTTTTTAAACGAGTATGATCTGAGTGGTAAAACGGTGGTGCCTTTTAATACCAATGCAGGATATGGTGTTGGCAGCAGTTTTGAAACGGTAAAACAACTTTGCCCGAGGAGTAAAGTTCTGGAAGGCTTTTCTACCAAAGGCGGTATAGAAAAGGACGGAGTTTTATTTGTGATGCAAGGTGGCAAAGAAAAGCAGGTACAGATAGCGGTACAAAACTGGTTGAATAAAATAGGCTTTGTAAAATGATAAGTAATAAATGCATTAACGCTTCAAAAGGATAAATATAAAATGAAAAAATTAACATCAATAATCGCAATAGCAACCTCACTCGCTGCTACTGATATGGTAAATGCGCAATCTACAGAAAAGAGGTATCAACAAAACCCCTTTACATTGGTATATGAGGGGGCAATAACGAAGAATGAAAAAGGGAAAGTAAATATTCACCCTGTAACCTATAAGCTGAACGGGATCGATATAGCAGCGAATATTTATACGCCAGCCAACTACGATACTTCAAAGAAATATCCGGCAGTAGTGGTAGCACATCCTAACGGAGGTATAAAAGAACAAACTGCCGGGTTATATGCCCAGCGCCTGGCAGAAAACGGATATATCACTATTGCTGCGGATGCAGCGTACCAGGGCGCGAGTGGCGGAGAACCCCGCCATACTGATAAACCTCAATACCGGACTGAAGATATTCGCGGTATGGCTGACTTTATTGGCCAGTATGCAGGAGTTGATGCCAATCGTCTGGGCGCTTTGGGTATTTGTGGTGGTGGTGGTTATACACTGAAAGCTGCCCAATCGGATAAACGATTTAAAGCTGTAGCAACATTGAGTATGTTTAATTCCGGCGAGGTAAGACGCAACGGGTTTCAGAATTCGCAATTAGCTACCATACAGGAACGCGTAAAACAAGCTTCAGATGCGCGTGCGCAGGAGGCCGCCGGTGGTAAAATGCTGTATTCGGGCGTAGCGAGCATTACAGATGCCGAAATTGCCAAAACCCCGACCGATCTGTATCGGGAAGGATTTGAATACTATTACAGAACCCATGCACATCCCAATGCAACCTTTTTGTACACTACGAGCAGCTTAACGGACCTGATGAGCTGGGATGCTACCGATCAGATTGAATTAATCAACCAGCCCCTCTTAATGATGGCAGGAAGTAAGGCCGATACAAAATACATGACAGATGAAGCGTTTAAAAAAGCAACAAATGCAAAAAACAAAGAATTATTTCTGATTGATGGCGCTACTCATATACAAACCTATTGGAAGCCGGAATATGTAAATAAGGCAGTTAATAAACTGGTTGATTTTTTTGGCAGGAATCTATAAAATCATTTTCAGTATGAAAAAAGTAATGCTCGGCCTGTTTTTAGCTATTGCAGGTACACAATGGTCAGCCGCACAAAATTCCACCGCAGACCAGGAAATTATTAAGCTATCGAGGGAAAAGTGGCAATGGATGGCAGATAAAAATGTTGCCGTTCTGGACAGCCTTTTTGATGAGAGATCTATGTTTGTTCACATGGGCGGCTCCTGGGGAAAGCAGCGGGAACTTGAAACAATTAAAAGCGGCGGCATTTGGTATAAGAAAGCAGATATTCACGAGGTATCCGTGAAAGTAATTGATAATACGGCCATTCTTTTAAATAGAATAGACCTGTTGGCTGTTGTAGGTGGCAATGAAGTAACGAATCCGTTTATGGTCACCGAGGTTTATGTAAAACAGAACGGCAATTGGAAATTAGGTGTATTATCGTTTACCAGGCTATTGACTCCCGGCGGCAGATAAAGCCACTGAAAACCTTTTGTGGCATGAAAACATTTAAACTATTTATAGCACTGGCAATTGTATTAAGTATTGCTCCCTTTGCGTTAAATGCTCAAAGAGATCCGGAAAAAAGAGTAATCTTGACCCTCAGGGAGCAAAGCATTATCAGGATCGCTGCTGTTGCAGGAAAGGGTGACCTGTCAAAACTTAAAGCAGAGCTGAATACAGGATTGGAAGCGGGCTTGACGGTAAACCAGATCAAGGAAGTCCTTGTTCATTTATATGCCTATGCCGGGTTCCCGCGCAGCCTTCGCGGACTACAGACATTTATGGCCGTATTGGATGAACGTGAGGCTAAAGGTATTAATGATATTATGGGTGCGAAGCCATCGCCGATACGTAGTGAACTTAGCAAGTACGAACGGGGTAAGGCCATATTGGAAAAATTAACCGGTGTCCCGGAGAAGGATCAAAAAACCGGCTATGCTGCTTTTGCTCCCGAAATAGAGATCTTCCTCAAAGAACACCTGTTTGCTGATATTTTTGAACGTGATGTACTGACCTATGCCGAGCGGGAATGGGTAACAGTATCAGTGCTTAGCAGTATCGGAGGCGTAGAACCCATGTTGCGCTCACACTTGAATATCTGTCTGAATGTGGGAATAGCACCTGACCAGTTGCAGCAATTCACAGAAGTTATTAAGCAGGCGATTGGCAGAAAGGAAGCCAGGAATGCAAAGAAGGTGGTGAGTGAGGTGTTGAAGAATAAGAGTAAAAAATAAGTATTTAAACGGTAATAATGAAAAGAATAAATTTTAATGGACATTTCTTATTGGTGTTTTGCGTTGTTGCGGGTATACTATCGTGCAATGAAACCAAAGAAAAATCTCAGGAAAATACAAATGCGGATATCATTTTCCCAAAGGGTGAAAAGATCTCCAATAATAATTTTACCGGGACGGCCTGGTTAAAGACGCTGGTAAACGCGGATAGCGTCAACCAGGTGGCAGTGGGTAGTGTTACTTTTGAGCCCGGAGCCAGAACCAAATGGCATTCTCACCCCGCGGGTCAGATAATCCTGGCCCTGGACGGAGTCGGGTATTACCAGGAAAAGGGTCAGCCAAAGAAGGTGTTGCGAAAAGGGGATGTTATAAAATGTTCGCCTGATATTCCGCATTGGCATGGTGCCAGCGTTGATACCGCGTTTGTACAGGTAGCGATAACCGGCAGGGAAAAGGGGAAAACGGTCTGGCTGGAGGAAGTAATGGATAATGAATATCAAGCACGGTGATAAAAAATGAGCCTGTCAGCAATGTTAAATGAGCCGCAGAACAATGACGACCTGTGACAGAATGACTAATTTTGCGGTATTGATATTTACCGGGCTATGGAAAAAAAGCAGGCAGAAAAATTAAGAATGATCAATTATTCGGGCATATTCCTTTCTTGTTTTTCCGATTACAGCGAAAAATGTGTTTTGGGTTAGGCCTTAGCGCCGATGAGGCCGGTAGTACAAAAATATGGAACGGGATTTTCCCTGGCCCCGGAGTCTCAATGGCAAGCTAAATAAAATGGTACAAAAATACGACGTCCCCCAAATAAGCCGGTTTCGTCTGGTTTTTGATAGCAAGATTTGCTTCGATAACGACTTTTGTAATCCCTCTTAGATCTGCAATCGATTTAAGTTTAGCCCTCAATTGAACGTTGCTGTCTACCAAAACGGGCTCACCAAATCTAAGATGCTCTATCCCGTAGTTGATCTCCATTTTCAGGTTGCGAACGTCGGCTATTTGTTTCCATAGATAGGGTATTAATGATAATGTCAGATAACCATGGGCAATGGTAGCCTTAAATGGGCCTTCTTTTTCAGCCTTTTCTTTGTCTGTATGTATCCACTGATAATCTAACGTTGCAGCAGCAAATTTGTTAATCTGCTCCTGATCTATTGTATGCCAATTAGAAAATCCTAATTCCTTACCTAAATACGATTTAAACTCCTCAAAACTATTGATGACCAGCATATAGTTCGAAAATAAGACTTTTTTCCTTTAATGTGGGTTTTTACAGGAGGGCCATTGTCTTCAAGAACCAATATTGCGGCCTTTTTCATGCAGTTCGGTTCGTGCATATAATCTCTCCGTCCGTTTGTGGAATTTATTATTACTGGAACTTAACAACGAAGTAATGTCGGCGACGCAGATGGTTATTTTTTATTTGATCTGTTTCTGTGGCGCCCGCTTGGTTACCCGGCAACGCCCTCCGCAGGGGGTGAGTACCTAATATTTGGGAATCAGAGGTGTCAAAAAGACCTTAACTTGCACCTTTTAAATTATTGCGGGCACATGGAAACGGGTGCATTGGTTTGCCTGGAAACGAAATAGAATTGCGATATGGCAAGGGTAATGAAGCGTATGTTGCAGAACCCGGGAAAATACGACTTCTTTAACTGTTTTTCCTTCTAACCTTACTTTCTTAGCTTAATGACCTTTAATTCTTAACTCATGCTTTACAGACCTTTAACCTTTTGGCTTGTGGTGTCATTTTTTAGCATGACCTTTACCTATGGGCAGGACGGCCATACCTCTTTTAAGACCGCTTCAGTGGCTTTTGATCTGGCGTTTTCCGATCCGGATTCTGCCTTGTTGCTAGCCAGCACCGTGTTAAGCAGATCCGGCAATAATTCCCCTGCCACAGCCAATGCCTACAATGCGATTGGTTGGGCCTATATGCATAAAGGAAAGCTGGATTCCTCCTTGTTCTATCTTCATAAATCACTGCGGCTTTTTTCAAAACGCGGCAGTATGTACAATATAGCAAGGGTAAATATCAATATTTCGCAGGTATATGCCCGGCAAAGCAATTTTACACAAGGTTTAAAATACATCCTCCGGGCAGATTCGCTCAGCAATATTTTAAAGGATATGGGTTTGCAGACAGATTGTAAAAGACAGCTGGGGATTATTTATCGTGAATCCGGCGACACAAAAAAGGCGGAAAAATATTTTAAAGATGCAATGAAGGGTTACGAAACGCAGAAGAATTACACAAAATGTATTGATGTGGCCGTAAGCCTCTGCATTCTCTTCAAAAGTGAAGGACAGGTGGATAGCAGTCTGCAGATCATACAACGTGCTATTCAGCTGGCAGAAGCGCATAATGCATCACCTTATCATAAAGCGATGTTGCAGGAACATATCGGAGAGGCTTATCTCATGAAGAAAGCCTACCGGCAGGCGTTGCAGCATTTTACCAACGCTTATCGGAGTTTTGCTGAAATGAACAACCGTGGTGACATCGCTTACGAGGCACTATTCATGGGTAAAACCCTGACGCTTTTATCCCGGTATCAGGAAGCTGAAAAGTATTTGCTGGAAGCCTATGCATTAAGCGACTCGCTTAATATGCTGAATTTCCAGGTGGAAATTTCAGATGCCCTGACAGACATGCATGCTCAACGGGGACACTGGCAACAGGCTTTTACCTATTCACAACAAACGGCTGCACTGAACGATTCATTAAACCAGACTGCCCAAATAACAGCGGCCACCGAAATAAAGGAAAAATACGAAGCAGAAAAAAAAGAAGCACAGATACAACTCCTGCATATAAAGAATAATAGGATAAAATGGGGGTTTTTGGCATCCATACTGGGTTTGGCCCTTGCGGGATCAATAATATGGCTGTATCACTCCCGCAGCAGAATAAAAGAAGAAGAAATTCTTAATTATTTTGCTACCTCCTTGTATAATCAGAATACGGTGAATGATGTATTTTGGGATATTGCCAAAAACTGCATATCACGGTTAAACTTTGAGGATTGCGTAATTTACGGTTATGACGAACATCGGAAAATGTTGATTCAGAAAGCCGCATTCGGTCCCAAAAACCCTGACGGATATACGATTGCCAACAAGATCGAGATACCCCTTGGCAGCGGTATTGTGGGGTCGGTAGCCGCCTCACTGAGGCCTGAAATTATAGCCGACACTACTAAAGATCCGCGTTATATAACTGATGATCAGAAGCGGTTTTCAGAACTCACGGTGCCCATCATACTGGAGGGAAAGCTGTTAGGGGTGATCGATTCCGAACACAGCAAAAGAAACTTCTATACCAGGCGGCATTTGAAGCTGCTTCAGCGAATAGCAGATACCTGTACGAAGAAATTGACGAAATATTTTGTGGAAGACAGCATTCGAAAACAAATTGCCAGCGACCTGCATGATGATATTGGGTCTGAATTGTCGAGCATAGATATCAGCAGCCGTACTGCGCTGATAAAAAATTCGGATACCGGCTTTGTAGCGGCGCATTTGAAGGCGATCAGCGATCAGGCACACAAGACCATGGAAAACATGAATGATATTGTATGGTCGATAAACCCGGAAAATGACACGTTCGAAAGTATGTTAACCAGGATGAAAAGTTTTGCAACGGAGCTTTGCGAACCGTTGGACATAAATTTGCAATTTCGCAATGGCCTTTCAGAAAAAATGCCCCTGACATTTAACTCGATTCTTCGCAAGAATGTATTCCTTATTTTTAAGGAAGCGGTAAATAATGCGGCTAAGTATAGTTCCTGCACTACGCTTAGCATCGGATTTACCAGCCGCAATTCCGATAGTATTGTCATGAAGATAACCGATAATGGCAATGGGTTTGACCCGGCGATAGCTAAATTGGGGAATGGGCTCAGGAATATGCGAAACAGGGCGGCACAGGTAAACGCCGGTATTATTATCGATTCGGTAAAAGGTAAAGGTACTTCTATTGAACTGCAATTGAATCTTTGAACACACAAATTGGGGTATGTATTTGTCAATGGTTCTCTGAATTTTGCAATATATTTTTTATGATGAAGACAATATGGATATTTGAGGATAAGGATCTACTACGCAAAGGTCTGGAAGAGCTCCTGAACCTGTCGGATGAGTATGCCGTAACGGGTTCCTACCCTGATTGCCTTCAAATAACGGAGACAATGAAATCCGGATTGCCCGATGTGGTATTGATGGACATCGACATGCCCGGCAGGAACGGAATAGAAGCGGTAAAGCTGATAAGATCACAAAGTCTGAAACCGGCCATTATCATGCTCACCGTTTTTGACGACAACAAACATGTATTTGATGCGATCTGTGCCGGTGCTTCCGGATATTTGCTCAAAAAGAATATTTCAGCGAAATTGATTGCCGCCATAGAGGATGTATTGGAAGGCGGCGCACCGATGAGCCCGTCAATAGCCAAAATGGTGGTGCAGTCCATGCAGCGTACGGTCAATAACCCATATCAGTTCAATAAAAGTGAACAGGATCTCCTGTTACTGCTGTGCCAGGGCAATAGTTATAAAATGATAGCAGCTGCCACCGGGTTTAGTTTTGAGACCGTGCGCTCCTATATCAAAAAGATCTACGAGAAGCTTCAGGTACATTCCGCTACCGAAGCCGTATCCAAAGCGATCAATGAACGCCTGATTTAAGTGGCGTTTTTATATCGCTTTCCGTTTCTGTATTTAAACGATTTATAAAACCCACATTTTGGGGTTGTGCGGCTTTTTGCCGGCCCTCAACTTTACATCAGGTTAAAATGAAAAGATCGGAAGGGTCTTTAGTCAACCTCAATAGGGCAGTTCGGGCAATACGAAAGTTTTCCGTTGAAATTTAAAATTGAAGAATGATGTGTCTGCTTATCTGTAAAAATAAATGCTGCTTTCTTTCATCAGGTGTGCTGCTTATGTTATATATGGGTTGTATGCCGCCTGACGGCAGGATCGCCTCCGGTCATGATGAATATGCCTGGCTCCCCAATGCCTTATTATTTGAGCAAAAAAACAAAACCATTGCAGTGGGCATCAAACGGCATGGTGATGTATATTCTTATAGAGAAACGCACGGCTCATCTACCAAAGCGATGGAGAGCTCCTACTATATTGTAAATTATGATGTAGTAAACATGCACAGCATCACCGAAAAGAAATTAGATTTTATTGACGAAGAAGAAAGCAAACAGCCCCTGATAATAGGAAAGGACCGCAATAGAATATGGATATTCACGGATCAGCTTGCGGCCTATCATTCCTCCACATTAGAACAGGTGGCGAACCGAAAAGAAATAGAGCGAAAGAATCCTGCTCTGGCAACCGCTTTACTGAACGACGCAAAATATTACCGGTGGAATAGCGAAAACAAGACGATCCTTATTGCCACAGCCGACGGTACTACCTGGCAGTTAAACACCCAAAGTCTGGAGGCGCAGCCATACATTGTTGCCCGGGAAGAAAAAAAAGCGGCAGGGAAAAGAAATCTTAAAGACGACCTGTGGCGCAGCGGTTCGGAAAGAGCTTTTAAAAGCAGTCAGGATACGGCAGAAAATATTTTTTACGGGTTATACAGCACAGATGAGTTGCCCGTATATGCGGGTGCCTTCAGAAATGATGCGGCGGGTTCTTTGGACGCCGTCAGAAGTTTATGGTCGGCCTCATTTAATCAAAAAAGCACCAAACTATTTATTGACAAGGACCGCTTAAAACGGGTATCAGACCAAAAATTTCTCAATGCGTTTTTTTTGATCAACCGAAATACCTGCCGCGCATTCCACTGCACGAGCCCATCGGGGTTTATCATCGCCTATAAAACGGCTATCGGTAAAAACGGCGTGACAAATCTTGCCAGAATAACGAGGGATGGAGAAGAAGTTTGGAACATTGAGACCAAGCTAAAAGAAATAAAAGGGCTGGATTTTACCGATCAATACCTGCTTATCCAGTCTGCCGCCGATGAAAATAACCATCTCATCACTAAAATGTACAGTATCCGGTTAGCAGATGGTAAAATGTCGGTAGCTGGTTTGTAAATAATGCATTCAATTTTAAAACTATAAAACCCTATTGCAATGAAGTATTTAGTAATTCTTATGACAGCGTGTTTGCTGATTGGCAGTTGTAAAAAACAGCCATCCATACCACAACCGGCCCAGGTCGACGTATATGTAGCCGGGTATGAAAGAAATGAAAACGGCAAATTGGTGGCTACTGTATGGAAGAACGGAATGGCTCAATCGCTTACCGATGGTAATCATGACGCCATAGCTAAATCCGTGTTTGTTTCAGAAAACAATAATGTCTATGCAGCAGGCTATGAAAAAAATGCAGGCAACATTGAAGTTGCCACGGTATGGAAGAACGGTTCGTTGCTATACACACTTGGCGATGGCGCTGACTTTAGTATGGCTAACTCCATATGTATCTATAGCGGCAGTGTATACGTGGCGGGTGTTAAGCATAACGGGTCAAAGGACGTAGCAATGGTGTGGCGTGACAATGACCCCTGGGAGCTGACCAACGGCGATAACAATGCCTGGGCGCATTCCGTGTCTGTAACGGCGGGAGAAATGCGCGTAGGAGGTTATGAAAGCAACGGGACAAAAAATGTGGCTTCCTACTGGAAAAACGAAACGCCAGATGAGTTTGTAATTTGGGCTACCACCCCCAACAGCAGTATAAATAATACCCATCATCTTACCGGTGGCACCAGCGATGCCTTAGCTTCTTCCGCATTTATACAATGGAATACAGATCCTGCTGTAATGTATTATGCAGGTTCTGAAACAAACGCAAACAATAAAATGGTAGCCAAAGTATGGAAACCCGGCGGACCACAATCCCTTACTGATGGTACCAATGATGCCACTGTTACCGCTCTTTTTGTAACCGAAAGCGATCTGTATGCAACCGGTTACGAAATGACAGCGGACTTTAAATTTATGCCCAAACTATGGAAGAATGGCGATTTTACGAATCTCGCCAACGGCAGTAATAATGCCGCTGCTTATTCTTTAAAAGTATTGGGTGAGGATGTGTACATAGTGGGCACTGAGTTTACTGGTGGCGGAAACACAGCAGCCATACTATGGACGAACGGCCAGCCCGCCAGCCTTAGCACAATTGGTGCAGGTGCCTTGTCTGTGTTTGTGGCGGAAAAACCTTAATTGTAAACGATTGGCAAGAACGGGTTTCAACCCGTTTATACGCCAAAAGAGCAACAGAGCGCCATGGCGCCCGGGGCATAATGATCCGTGCCGAAGGCACTTATGAAATTACGGCTTCGTTAAAGTGCTAAAGCGCGGCTTTAACGACAACAACGCACCGGATGGCGCTTATAAGGAGGATCAAAATTTTATTTTTAAACAGCGGCTAAGAATGGTATACAGGCAAGTTTTCTCAGCGGGGGGAGTATTTACAGACGTCGGAAGAAAAGCCGGGTCTGATTTTTATCGAATGACGGGAGATGTAACATTACAGAAAATCGATTGGTTAATATTCATAAAAACGATGGTCATGAGAAATGGTCATGAAACCAAATGGACAAATAAAGAAAAATTTGATCCTATGCTTACCGCTATCCAGGCCGGTTATAAAGATGATGACACTTCCGATAAGCTCACCCGGGATCCTGAAAGGGCTAAATACAGGTTTTTTATTGAGGAAGTGTCAGCTATCCGGGAAGAGAAGCGCTACAGATGGGGCGTTTTTCCGGTATGTGCCATGGTGCTTGTTGTAGTTATGTTACTTTTATTCCTTTTTGTATTTACATGATCTCGATGAATTATTTTCCTGCTCTATGCGGCCCCGGAATAAAAAGGTTATTGGAATTTAGTTTTAATAAGGCAGGCCAAAAGTAGATCGGGGAAAGATCTGCATTGATAATCAATAGATGCTAACATAAATTTAGCATGATAAAAGAGATCTTTGCGTCGGTCCCGTTGAGGATCTTTATTTCAGGCTCATCTTTTTGGAACGGGTGGAAAAGGCCGCTTTAATGACTTCAGTACTTGCACCCGGATAAAAACAGGATGCTTACTCCGCCCAGCTCATGATATAGCCGGGGTCCTCCAGCGCCAGCGCCTGCTGCGTGATCATCAGCGGACGAAACGTATCTACCATTACCGCCAGCTCTTTTGTTTCCCGCGCGCCGATGCTTTTTTCAACAGCTCCGGGATGCGGGCCATGCGGAATGCCCGCAGGGTGCAGCGTGATCATGCCCCGGCTGACATTTTTCCGGCTCATAAAATCGCCATCCACATAATAGATCACTTCATCACTGTCGATGTTGCTGTGGTTATAAGGAGCAGGAATGGATTGCGGATGATAATCAAATAGCCTGGGCACGAACGAACAGACCACAAAAGCACCGGTCTCAAAGGTCTGGTGCACAGGAGGGGGCTGGTGCACCCGGCCGGTGATGGGTTCGAAATCGTGTATCGAAAAAATGAACGGATAGCAACAGCCGTCCCATCCCACTACATCAAAGGGATGGGTTTCGTAATGCAGACCGTAGAGCATTCCCCTTTTCTTGGCTTTGATAAGGAAATCGCCTTTTTCATCGATCGTTTTGAGATCCTGTGGCGGGCGGATATCGCGTTCGCAGTAAGGTGCATGCTCCATCAGCTGCCCGTACCGGCTCAGGTAGCGCCCGGGAAACCGCAGTGGAGTAAAAGACTCTACAATAAAGAGCCGGTTGTGCGTCTCATTAAAATGGATCTGGTAAATGGTGCCCCGGGGCAGCACAATATAGTCGCCATAGCCGAAGGGCAATTCACCATACTGGGTTTTTACCACACCCGAGCCTTCGTGTATAAAAAGCAGCTCATCGCCATCGGTGTTCTTGTAAAAATAGTCCGTCATGCTTTGCTGCGGCGCGGCCAGCACCAGGTGACAATCATTGTTTACCAGCACCGGAACGCGGCTTTCCAGGAAATCATTTTCCGGTTTTAGACGAAAACTTTCAAAGCAGCGGTGCTGCAGCATCTTTTCTTCGGCAATTTGCGGGCTGACATCCTGCTGCGGTTCCGTTTTGATGATCCGGGTGGGGGGATGGCAATGATATAAGAGCGCGTAATCATTGCTGAAGCCTTCGGTGGAGAAAAGTTGTTCGCTGTACAACCCGCCATCCGGTTTGCGGAACCGGGTATGGCGTTTGTGCGGAATCATTCCTGATGTATAATAGTGCGGCATTTTAATTACTGATTATTGATCTTAAACGATTGATGGAAAGAAATGCAGGGATGGGCCTCCGGGGAGGGCGCCTTCAAACGATTCAGGGTTCCGGGTTATTCCTTTTTGCAGCAGATTGCGGGAGTTATCCTGTGTTTTGGGTACAGCAGAACAACCAGGCATCAGAACAGGGTCCGGTGCTGAACCTGGAACTGCGCGTTCATAGCAAGGCTGGCCAGCAAAAAGCAATACTTCCAGTGGCGCTTGTCGATCCAGTAGGTGAAGTTCCTGTAGTAAGGCATAAAATAATTTCCTGACACAAAATTACCGCTTTTGACAAAATAACGTACATTTGTTATTGTAATATGCGGCCTGATTATCCATACAAGGTATTTCCCGACAAACGCGTCAACTACGTGTTGCTGATCGAAGCACTGGCTACTGACCGAAGCTGCTAACGTTTTTATTGCTCTCTGTTCCCGTTACGGGATTTTTCCACTGTTAAAATTTTGATCATGTCTGATACAGATACTGTTGTTTCGACGGCTGCTGCTGCCGTGGATTTTTTGCCCTTACAGGGCACCGATTATATTGAATTTTATGTAGGTAATGCCAAACAGGCGGCGCATTTTTATAAAACCGCATTCGGGTTCCGATCCCTGGCTTATTCCGGACCGGAAACCGGTGTAAAGGAAAAAGCCAGCTATGCGGTGCAGCAAAACAAGCTGACTTTTGTATTTACCACCCCGATAAAAAACTGCGCGGAAATCGAAGCACATCTTGGTAAGCACGGAGATGGTGTGCGGATGCTGGCCCTGAGGGTGCACGATGCCGCGGATGCCTGGGAGCAAACCACCCGGCGCGGTGGCAGGAGCTACCTGAAGCCTGTAAAAATGCAGGATGAACAGGGGGAGGTGGTGATGAGCGGCATTCATACCTATGGTGATACCATTCATCTTTTTATTGAGCGGAACAACTACAACGGGGCCTTTCTGCCGGGGTATAAAAAATGGGAGAGCGTTTACAATCCGCCTTCCGCAGGCTTGTTATATGTGGACCATTGTGTAGGCAATGTTGGATGGAACCAGATGAATAAGTGGGTGCGGTTCTATGAAGCGGTAATGGGTTTCCGGAATATTTTATCCTTTGATGATAAAGATATATCCACTGAATACTCCGCGCTCATGAGCAAGGTAATGAGCAATGGCAATGGCTTTGTAAAATTTCCCATTAATGAACCTGCGGAGGGAAAGAAGAAATCGCAGGTGGAGGAATACCTGGACTTTTACAACGGCGAGGGCGTACAGCATATAGCCCTGGCGACGCACAATATCATTGAAACCGTAAGCGACTTGCAGCGCCGCGGGGTGGAGTTCTTAAAGATCCCGGCCTCCTATTATGATACCGTGCTGGACCGGGTTGGTTCCATTGATGAAGACCTGCGGCCTCTGAAAGAACTGGGGATCCTGATCGACCGGGATGAAGAAGGGTACCTGCTGCAGATCTTTTCAAAGCCGGTAGAGGACCGGCCAACCTTATTTTTTGAGATCATCCAGCGCAAAGGAGCCAGAAGCTTTGGCAAAGGGAACTTCAAGGCTTTGTTTGAAGCGCTGGAACGGGAACAGGAAGCGCGGGGGAATTTGTAGAAATGAGTAACAGGGAAGAGCGCGTAGTGAACGGTCAATGGTCAATAGTCAATAGAGAATAGGCGAAATGAAGGTCTGCGGGTATTTGTCTTTTGGCGCTTGAATTTTTTATTTTATATTTTCAATGAAACTTTCTCAATTAGCAGAATCGATACCGGGCTCAGCCATACTGGCGTTGGGCAATGCCGTAAAGGAGCGCATCCGGAAGGGGGAGAAGATCTATAACCATACCGTAGGCGATTTTGATCCGGCGATATTTCCGATCCCTGCGTTGCTGGAGGAGGAGATCATCAGCGCTTATAAAAACAGGCAGACAAACTACCCGCTTGCGGAGGGGAACGCAGACCTCAAGGAAACCCTGTCGGCATTTATCAGGGATTTTCAGGGATTGCATTATCCTGCATCTGATATCCTGGTGGCCGCCGGCGGACGACCATTGATCTATGCCGCCTACCAGGTAATAGTAGACCCCGGTGATAAAGTGATCTACCCGGTGCCCTCCTGGAATAACAATTATTATGTGCAGCTTACAAAAGGGAAACATTGTGTGATCGAAACGGCCCCGGAAAATCATTTTATGCCGCTGGCGGAAGAAATAGCGCCGCATATCAAAGACGCCGTATTGCTGGCCCTGTGCGCTCCCCAAAACCCCACGGGCACCTGTTATTCAACAGAACAATTGAAAGCGGTTTGCCGGTTGGTGGTAGCAGAAAACGAACGGCGCGGGGCAGATGAGAAGAAGCTCTGCATCCTGTATGATCAGATCTATCATTTGTTGGCATATCAGGATGCAGCGCCTGCAGATCCGGTGATGGTGTGCCCGGAGGTAAGACCTTATTGTATTTATATAGATGCCGTCAGCAAGGGCTTTGCGGCCACAGGTGTGCGGGTGGGCTGGTGTTACGGCCCGGCACCGGTGATCGCCAAAATGAAGGCAATATTGAGCCATGTGGGGGCCTGGGCGCCAATGGCGGAGCAGAAGGCTGTTGCCGCTTTTTTACGGAATACGGATGCGGTAAAATCATTTCTTGGCCATTTCAAAAGCCGGATCTTTGACCGGCTGCAGCAGATCTGCAAAGCCATCCGGGCGTTTAAAGAAGCCGGACTGCCGGTTGACGCCATTGCTCCGCAGGCATCCATCTATCTGACCGTTAAGATCGATCTTCCGGGCGATGCTTCGGTAGCATTGCTGAACGGGGCGGGGATCGCCTTGCTTCCTTTTTCTGCGTTTGGCGCAACAAAAAGCGAAAAATGGTACCGGCTTAGTGTGGGTACCTGCAGGAAAGAAGCGATCGGACCGATGCTTCAGGAACTAAAAAATGTGTTGGAGAAAAGCAGGGAACCGGTGCACGGGTCACAGGGAAGAGGAGGCCCGTACGGCAGCCTGGAGCATTCCCCGCAGTAAAAAATGAAAATAGTTATTGATGAAACTGATATCTTATTTGGCAGACGGGAAAGAGGAGGCAGGCCTCCTGGTGGCGGATCAGGTATACAGGCCGTATAGCGCACTGCCTGCAACAATGAGCGCCATATTGAATGATTGGGTGGGCTGTTATCCTTTGCTGGCCGCAGCAGAGAAGAAGATCCTTGCAGGCGATCATACAAACATAGGAAAACGGAGCCTTTCGGGGCTGACATTACTGGCTCCGGTACCGCATCCTGCATCCTGCAGGGATGGCTATGCTTTTCGCCGGCATGTAGCCACGGCACGCCGGAACCGCAGCGTGCCCATGATCCCGGAGTTTGACCAGTATCCTGTTTTTTACTTTACCAATCATAACAGCATACAGGGCCCCGGAGCCGTCCGGTGTATGCCAGATCATTTTCAGCGGCTGGATTTTGAACTGGAAGTTGCGATCGTGATCTGCCGGAAGGGAAGGAATATCAAAGCCGTGGATGCGGATGACTATATCGGCGGCCTGATGATCATGAATGATCTGAGTGCCCGGAAGCTCCAGATGGAGGAGATGCTGCTCAACCTCGGGCCGGCAAAAGGCAAAGATTTTTCAACAGCGACCGGCCCCTGGCTGGTGACCCCGGACGAGCTCGCTTCCTTTGAAACGGCACCCCCGCAGGGGCATACGGGCAAAAGCTGGAACCTGGCGATGAATTGTTTTGTGAACGGCGAACCGGTAAGCCGCGGAAACCTGGGCGATATGGACTGGACCTTTGCAGAGCTGATCGAGCGGGCCTCTTATGGTGCGGATCTTTACCCCGGGGATGTGATCGGCAGCGGTACGGTGGGCACGGGTTGTTTCCTGGAACTGAACGGAACCGGAAGGCTGAACGACCCCGCTTACCAGGAACAGTGGCTGCAGCCGGGTGATGTGGTACGGATGGAGGTGGAAGGGCTTGGAGTTTTGGAAAATACAATCGTAAAAGAGGATACGGAATTCAGTATCTTAAAGCTGAAGAAAGGCGTTTAAACGCGAAGGTTTTTCGAGGTTGAACCGGCACCGGCAGGGATGCAAATATCCGCAGCAGCAATCCTGGTATCTCGTCTTAGAAGCTGTTTGAAAACAACATTTTGATGCTTCTTATATGCGCCATCCGGCGCGTTGTTGTCGGGGCTGACTAAAAAGGTAAATGAAGGCTCTGAGAATCGCATAAAAGACTATCAGTCTCCATCACCTACCCGAATAAATTCATCATTCGATGACCTTTTTGGTCAGCCTCGAGGCCGTAATTTCATAAGTGCCATGGGCACGGCTCATTATGCCCCGGCCATGGCGCTCCATTGTTCTTTTGGACTTATAAACGGGTTGAAACCCGTTCTTGCCGGATCTTTCGGGGCCATGCCGCTGTTGCCAAAATGATCGCTTAAACGCTCTTGTTACAGACGGCGGCTACAGCGAAGCCACAAGAGACGCGATAAAAAGCCGGCGCTTTTCTAATTGCCATCTCTGTGGCGGAAAATCAACCGCAAGGTGCAAAGATCCGCAACCTGTTTTTAATCCCCTGCTGCCCGCGTTCCGGCAGTTGAATTTTATCGTATTTTTTTTAAAGAATGAACAATTTTGACTAACTATTGAGACATTTTGAAGCGATTGTTTGCATTTTTTTAAGGAATTTCGTCAGAAGGTTGAACGGATGAAAGTCTGTAGCCATATGAAGGATTGCTGCGTTTGTCAGTTAACCCGCTGCCCGGCTTTTATCCAACACCCGCTTTATTCAATGGTGACCGGTATAAAACAATTTTAAACGAAATGTATAATTCTATGGTTCAGTTATGTTATCGAAGAACCCGGTGGTGCCTTCTGTTGATGGCCTTTATGCTTTCTTCGCGTGGTGGTCATGCCCAGGAGCAGAAAGCACCCAGCTACCCGTTGATCACACATACCCCTTATTTCAGTATCTGGAGCAATACGGACCAGCTGAACGAATCGGTGACCACACATTGGTCCGGAACCGAACAGTCGCTGGTGGGCGTTATAAAGATAGATGACCGCTTCTACCGCTTCCTGGGAAAGGAACAGGCGCAGTTTGCCCCCATTGCCCCCACAAGCGATGATCAGTCTTACAGTGTTCGGTACACGGAACAAAGGCCGGCCGAAGGATGGAACGCCCCGGAGTTCGGAGACGGCGGCTGGAAAAAAGGAGCCGCACCTTTTTCAGACGACCGGTCCATTGCAAAGACCTATTGGGATACCGATGACCTTTGGATAAGACGCTCTTTTGATGTAACAGGTCCGGTTGACGGCGATCTGTACCTGAAGATCAACCATGATGATAATATCAATGTTTATCTGAATGGAAAACAGGTTTATCACAAGACCGGATGGGTGAACCGGATGACCTATCTGGATCTGAACGATGCGTTGAAAGCAAACCTCAAGAAAGGCAAAAATGTACTGGCCGTGCACCTGCGCAATACCGCGGGAGGACGCCACCTGGATCTGGGTATTTACCGGAAGGTACCGCCGCCGCCATCTGAACAGCTGCTGAAAGCCACGCAGACCAATGTTACGGTGAAAGCACTGCAAACCGTTTATGATTTTACTGCCGGAGGCGTTGATCTGAACGTACAGTTTACCTCGCCGCTTTTATTAAAAGAGCTGGACCTGCTGGCACGCCCCGTTTCTTACATTACTTATGCCGTCAAATCCTCTGACGGGCGCCCGCATGATGTAAAGGTATACCTGGGTGCTTCCTCCAATATCGCGGTAAACGAGTCTTCACAGGAAGTGCTGGCCAATGTGGTAAACAGCGGGCAATTAAAAATGTTACAAACCGGTACTACCAGCCAGCCCGTTCTGGCAAAGCGGGGCGACGACCTGCGGATCGATTGGGGATATTTTTATGTGGGCGCCGCCAACAACATTACCACACAGTTCATTACAAGCAGCCAGCAGGACGGCATCGCCAGGTTTATCAGTAACCGGCCGGGCACCGTGCAATCCGGCGTCCGGGGCCGGAGCCTGGTGTTGAATACCATACTCGACATTGGAAAGGTAGGGGCAGCCGGAGCCGAGCAGCATATGTTGCTGGGTTACGATGAGCTGTATTCCATCCAGTATTTTCACAATAACCTGCGCCCCTGGTGGAATAAGAACGGAAATAAGCAATTTACGGCGTTGATGAATGAAGCCGCAGCCTCTTATAAAACGGTTATCAAAAAGGTAAATGAATTTGATCAGGTCATTCATGAAGACGCGCTCAAAGCAGGGGGCGCAACCTATGCAAAGCTTTGTGAACTGGCGTATCGCCAGAGCATCGCCGCTCATGCCCTGGTGGAAAGCCCGCAGAAAGAGCTGCTGTTCTTATCAAAGGAGAACTTCAGCAACGGCTCCATCAATACCGTAGATCTGACCTATCCTTCGGCCCCGCTTTTCCTGACCTACAACGCAGCCTTACAAAAGGGAATGATGAACGGCATCTTTTATTACAGCGAAAGCGGCAAATGGACCAAACCCTTTGCCGCGCATGACCTGGGTACCTACCCGCAGGCAAACGGGCAAACCTATGGGGAAGACATGCCGGTAGAAGAAGCAGGAAACATGATCATCCTGATGGCGGCCATCGCAAAAGTAGAAGGGAATGCGGCGTATGCAAAAAAACACTGGAAAACGCTGACTACCTGGGCTACGTACCTCAGCAAAGCAGGTTTTGATCCTGCCAACCAGCTCTGCACCGACGATTTTGCAGGGCATATGGCGCGGAATGTGAACCTTTCCGCAAAGGCCATCATGGCCCTGCGCAGCTATGCAATGCTGGCCGAAATGCTGGGGGAGACCGCCACGGCAAAGAAATACAGGATGCTGATACAGCCAATGGTGCCCAAATGGATGGAGCTGGCGGCTGATGGCGATCATTACACGCTGGCATTTGAAAAGAAGGGGACCTGGAGCCAGAAATACAATCTTGTTTGGGATAAGGTGCTCGACTTTCATTTATTCCCGCAGTCGTTATACGACAAAGAGATCCGTTTCTATCTGACGAAGCAGCAGCAATACGGGCTGCCCCTGGATTCCCGGAAGACCTATACAAAATCCGACTGGATCATATGGACGGCTACCATGACAAAGAACAGGGAAGATTTCGAACAGTTCATTCAGCCCCTGTACCGGTATGTAACCGAAACCAAAAGCAGGGTGCCGCTGAGCGACTGGCACGAGACGACGAATGGCAAGCAGGTGGGATTTCAGGCCCGCAGTGTGGTGGGCGGATATTTTATGAAGGTGTTCGATTACCGGTTACATCATCGTTAACGGGCCGTTCCGTTTTCAAAGGCCGTTAACCGGGGGAACAATATTATCTTTAATTGAATGTTGTTTGTATCATGCTTTTTCAAAAAGATCATCTACTGCGTAAAAGGTCCTGGTTTCCGGTTGGTATGCTTGGCCTTGTTTTGCTGGCCGGCGGTATGGCAAGGGCCCAGGCGCCCGCAACGGAAGCCGGTCTGTACCGGAACAACAGGGCCCCGTTAAAATCCCTTCAGTTCCTGAAATTGCCGATCGGCGCCATAGCTCCCGAAGGCTGGCTGAAAGCGATGCTGGTACGCCAGAAGAAGGGGGCCACGGGCAGGCTTGATCAACTGTACCCGCTGGTAATGGGGAAGCGCAACGGCTGGCTGGGCGGTGATGGGGATCAGTGGGAGCGGGGACCCTACTGGATCGACGGGCTGCTGCCGCTGGCATACCTGCTGCGGGACCAGGAGCTGATCGCAAAAGTGAAGCCCTGGGTAGAGTGGTCCCTGAACAGTCTGCAGCCGGATGGCTATTTCGGACCTGCAAAAGATTATCCCGGCGAGCCCGGCATCCAGCGGAACAACAGCCGGGACTGGTGGCCCAAAATGGTCATGCTGAAAGTACTGCAACAATATTATTCCGCAACCGGCGACAAGCGGGTGATCCACCTGATGAGCCGTTATTTCCGGTACCAGTTGAAGACCCTTCCCGCAAAGCCGCTGGACCACTGGACGTTTTGGGCACGCTACCGGGCGGGGGACAACCTCATGGTCGTACTTTGGCTCTATAATATTACCGGAGAGGCCTTCCTGCTGGATCTTGCGGATCTGATCCATAAGCAAACATTTGATTATACACATGCCTTTTTACAGACCGGCCTCCTGAAACAGCCGGGGAGCATTCATTGCGTCAACCTGGCGCAGGGGATCAAGGAACCGGTGGTGTACTACCAGCGGAAGCCGGAGCAATCCTTTTTGGCTGCAGTGGATAAGGGATTTGACGACCTGCGTAAATACAATGGTCTTGCAAACGGCTTGTTTGGCGGAGATGAGGCGCTGCATGGCAACGACCCGGTATTTGGATCGGAGCTCTGCACGGCGGTGGAGATGATGTTTTCGCTTGAAAGCATTTTGAACGTGACCGGTGATGTAAAATATGCGGACCGGCTGGAGAAGATCGCTTTTAATGCGCTGCCGGCCCAGATCGATGCGCAGTTTATGAACCGCCAGTATTACCAGCAGGTCAACCAGGTAATGATAACGCGGCACGCGCGGAATTTCAGCGTGGACCACGACGGTGCGGATATCTGCTTTGGGTTGCTGACCGGCTACGCCTGCTGTACCTCCAATATGCACCAGGGCTGGCCTAAATTTACCCAGAATCTCTGGTATGCTACAGCAGACAAAGGATTAGCTGCATTGGTGTATGCCCCTTCGGCGGTAACAGCGAAAGTGGCGGACGGCACCGAGGTCACCATTAAAGAGCAGACGGGATACCCGTTTGATGAAAGGATCCGTTTTACACTGGAGTCAGGATCAAAGAAAGCGCTTCCGTTCCCGTTTTACCTCCGCATACCGGCCTGGTGTGATACGGCCATTGTGAGCATAAACGGAACCCATTACGGGAATATAAAGGGCGATACGGTTTTAAAGATAGCGCGCAGCTGGAAAAACGGAGATGCCGTTACCCTGGAACTGCCCATGCGCATTAAAAAGAATACCTGGCAGCAGAATTCCGTGTCCATTGAGCGGGGGCCGCTTACCTATGCGTTGAAGATCGGGGCTGAGAAAAAGGAAGTGATCAATACAAAAGACCCGGTGGCCAACGGAACATCCTATTTTGAGCTGCGCCCGGTTACCCCCTGGAATTACGGGTTGCCAAATCTTTCGGAGGCACAGCTGAATGAGCGTTTTGTTGTCGAAAAACGGTCCCCCGGGGGCGGTGATCCCTGGACCCTGTCAACCGTGCCCATATCCATCCGTGCCCGGGGAAAACGCTTCCTTAACTGGCAATTGTATCATGAATCTGCCGGGCCATTGCCATACAGTGTGGCCTACGGCTCGCTGCTGGATAAAGAAGAACCGGTTACCCTGGTGCCTTATGGCGCTACACAGCTGAGGATCGCACAATTTCCGGTATATTGATTTTAATTGTATTTTCAACTGCTAAAGATTGTGTTTCACCCGGGCCGGCGGCCCTTTAAATTGGCTTTATAATGACTGTCTGGAAAAGGCTTCTCTTTACAGGTTTATTATACGGGATCATTCCCGGTGCGGTTTTTTCGCAATCCAGGCAGCTTGTTCAGTATGTTAACACACTGCAGGGAACCAATTCATCGCATGCGCTTACCCGCGGCAATACCTATCCTACCGTTGCATTGCCCTTTGGCATGCATACCTGGACGGCCCAGACGGGGCGCAATGGTGATGGCTGGAAGTATCAGTATGCAAAAAATACGATCCGCGGATTTCAGCAGGCGCATCAATGCAGCTCCTGGACCAACGATTATGCTGTTTTTTCCCTCATGCCGGTAGCCGATAACCTGGTGGTAAATGAGCAGGACCGGGCAACGGTTTTCCGGCATGAAAAAGAGGTAGCAGGCCCGCACTATTATAAAGTTGCCATGGAGAACGGTATTGCGGTGGAAATCGCTCCTTCAGAAAGAGGGGCCCATCTGCGGTTCAGCTTTCCCCGGGGACACAAAAGCTTCCTGGTGCTGGATGGATATACCGGTCTGAGCGGTGTGGAGATACATCCTGCAGCGCGCAGCATTACCGGCTATGTCAACAATGGACATGGATTTCAAAAGGGATGGAAGAATTTCTTTGTGATCCGGTTTGATCAGCCCTTTACCGGCTATGGCACCTGGGAGAACCGGAACAACGATATCAGCACCGGCACATTAAAGGCAGAAGGCGCAGGAAGGGGCGCTTATCTTCAGTTTGCAGATGGTGTGAAAGTACAGGCGAAAGTGGCCTCTTCCTATATCAGCCCGGAGCAGGCGGAGCTGAACCTGGAAAGAGAGCTGGGCGCTGACGCAACATTGGAGCAAACAAAAGAAAAGGCCGCAAAGATCTGGAACGATCATTTGTCGCAGATCCTTGTCGAAGGCGATTCAGAAGCGGATAAAGCGACATTTTATTCCTGTTTTTTCCGGGCCAGCCTGTTCTCCCGGAAATTTTATGAGCTGGATAAGAACGGGCATCCCTATTATTTCAGTCCCTACGACGGTAAGGTACATGAAGGATATCTTTATACAGACACCGGTTTCTGGGACACGTTCCGGGCGCAGTTTCCCCTGAATGCCTTGCTGCATCCTGCCATGCACGGCCGGTATATGCATGCGTTGCTGGATGCCCGGGAACAGTGCGGCTGGCTGCCTTCCTGGTCGTTTCCCAATGAGCAGGGAAGCATGATCGGCAATCATGCCATTTCTTTGCTGGCCGATGCCTGGGCCAAGGGCATCCGGACCTTTGATCCTGTTAAAGCGCTGGAGGCATATGATCATGAAGCCAACCACAAAGGGCCCTGGGGGCCGGCCAATGGCAGGGATGGCTATAAAGAATACAATACCCTGGGTTATGTGCCGTATCCCGAATACCGGGAGGCTACCGCAAAAACGCTGGAATATGCCTATGATGATTTTTGCGGTTATGCGCTCGCAAAAGCGATCGGAAATAAAAAATACATGGAGCAGTTTGGCGCCCGGATGTTCCAGTACAAGAACCTGTTTGAACCCATAAGCGGGTTCATGCTGGGAAAGGATGCCAATGGCAACTGGGTAAAGGATTTTGATCCCACAGAATGGGGCGGCCCTTATACTGAAGGCAATGCCTGGCACTGGGTATGGTCGGTGTTTCACGATGTGGCCGGGTTAAAGCGGTTGCTGGGCGGTGACCGGCAATTCATCAAAAAGCTGGATTCGGTCTTTTCGGTGCCCGGTACCGTTAAAGTGGGCACTTACGGTGGCATGATCCATGAGATGTCGGAGATGATAATGGCGGACATGGGGCAGTATGCGCACGGCAATCAGCCCATCCAGCATATGGCGTATTTGTACAACTATGCCGGCGAACCCTGGAAGACCCAGTATCATGTGCGTACGGTAATGAAGCGGCTGTACAATGCGTCGGAGAACGGGTATCCCGGGGATGAGGACCAGGGGCAAACGTCTTCCTGGTATGTGTTGAGCGCCCTGGGGCTTTACAGCGTTACGCCCGGTACCTGTGAATACGTGATCGGGAGCCCGCTGTTTAAAAAAGCGACCATTACATTGGAGAACGGTAAACAATTCATCATTGAGGCGCGGAATAATTCGGAAAAAAATGTATATATCAGCAAGGCGCAGCTTAACCAAAAAGCATATTCCAAAAACTTCATTACCTACCAGGACATTGTAAAAGGCGGGCATCTTTATTTTGAAATGAGTGCAACGCCCAATAAAAAAAGAGGAGTGGAGCAGGGCGATCAGCCTTTTTCCGTAAGCCTGGCGTCACCATAAACTCCGGGCTTTGTGTTATGTTGTTATTGTTCTCACAGAAACCACAGAATGCCACAGACTTCTGTGAAAATCTGCGAAATCGGTGCGCCATTACCACAGCGGGAAACGGCCCGGGAACCCGTACTTGGAAGAATCCGGCGGTTTTCGTAATTTACAGGCTTGTTCAAAACAACCAAAAACGATCAGGGCAAAGGATTTAATATGGAAGAATGGATCGCCGACCAAAAGGAGCAAAAGCCGGTAGTGCTGCTGGTTGATGACAACGAAGAGATCCTGGACTATCTTGCCGGTGATCTGAAAAGCCGCTATACGGTACTTACCGCGCATGACGGGGCTGAAGCGCTCCGGGTACTGGATACCGCATTTGTTCAGCTGATCGTGAGCGACGTTATGATGCCGCATATAGACGGGTTCGCATTCTGCGAAAAGATCCGTTCCAGCCTGGAATTTAATCACATTCCGTTGATTTTACTGACCGCAAAAGACACACTCCAGTCAAAGATACAGGGGTTAAAGACCGGGGCGGATGCCTATATTGAAAAGCCGTTCTCATTGGAGCATCTCTATGTGCAGATCGAGAACCTCCTGGAAAACCGGGCCCGGCTAAAAGATTTTTATGCCCGGTCGCCACTGGCGCATATCAACAGCATGGCGCATTCAAAAATGGACCAGGATTTTCTGGAAAACCTGCACGGGCATATTGTCCGGAATCTTGAAGATGCCGGTCTGGATGTAGAAAAGCTGGCCCTGCTGATGAACGTGAGCCGCCCTACTTTATACAGAAAGATCAAATCCATTTCCGGCCTGGCACCGCATGATATCATCAACCTTACCCGGTTGAAAAAAGCGGCCATCCTTATCAATGAAGGAAATCTCCGGATCAACGAAGTGGCCGAGCTGGTCGGGTACAATTCGCCCAGCCAGTTTAAGCGAAATTTTCTGAAGCAGTTTAAGATCAGTCCCACTGCGTATATCGATAAGGTTACGGCAGCATTCAACAAGCACCCGGAGGACGAGTAATTCCGGTATCAATTTTATAAAAATGTACTCCATCTCAAACGGTTTGAGGGCACAGACCTTCTTCCGGCACCCCGGCCGGGCCTCACTGATTGCCACGGATCATTTTGCCTGCACCCTGTTCCGGATTTAAGAAAGTTTTGATGCCGGCGCTGTTTTATGATCCCGGGGCCAGCGGCAATATAAGTGTAAACACATTCATATGGTCCTCCTCGTGGTAGGTAAGGGAGCCCCGGTGCAGAAGGGCTAATGACCGTGCAAAAGGCAGACCGATGCCTGCGCCGGGGATATTCCCGTTCTCTTTTGAACGGAAAAAAGGCTCAAAGATCCGGGCACCGGCATCGGGGGAGATCATCCGGCCGTCATTCTTTACAGTGATCAGCACCGCTTCTTTTCCGGCATCGGTTTTCATCTGCACTTCGCAACATACCAGGGAGCGGCCGTATTTAATGGCGTTGTCGAGGAGATTGCTCAATATTTTTATAAGTGCATCTTCATCTGCCTGCAGGATCATCGTTGCGCTGCTTTTGTAAAACCGGTAGCTGATCTGTTTTTGATCAGCCGCGGGGCGAAAGCTTTCCCAGGTCGTTTCCGCCAACGCCGCTATATTTACCGGACCCAAATGAATGGTGTAATTACCGGACTCGATCCTCCGGAAGTTTAGCAATTGGCTGGCAAGCCTCAACAGCCGTTCGGTATTCCTGTTCATGACCGTCAGTTCCTTTTCCGCTTCCGGTATCTTGTCCGTCATTTTTAACAGCTTATCCATAGGGGCTTTGATCAGTGTGAGCGGTGTGCGGATCTCGTGCGCAACGGTGGTAAAGAAATCGATCTTGGCCTGGCTGAGCTCTTTTTCCTTGTTTAGTGAAAACAGCTGCATTTGCCGCCGTTGTTTTTCCTGCTGCCGGTTACTGATGAACTGCAGCGTTCCCAGCAGCAATAGCGCTGCAAGGATAAAATAGATCAGATAGGCACCCTGCGATTTCCAGAACGGCGGGCTGATCTCCAGCAGGATGGATTTTTCGTTGGGCACCCATATTCCGCTGCTGTTGGTTGACCGTACCTTAAAAACATAGCTTCCGGGGGCCAGGTTATTAAAATGCACCCTTTTTTCAGCGCCGATAAAATTCCAGTTCTTGTCCAGCCCTTCCAGCTTATAAGCGTATTGCAGATTGTCGGGCGAGGTATAACTAAGAGCGGCAAAGTCAAAGCTAAATGTGGCCTGGTCATGCCTGAGCCGGATACTTTTGGTATGCAAAAGCGATGTGTGCAGTGGCGATTGCGGCGTCTGCGGTTCCATATTTTTGTTGAACATCTGCAGCCGGGTAAAGTAAATGGAAGGAGCGTGGGTATCTATGTAATAAGTATCGGGATCGAACTTAATGAGCCCTTTTACACTTCCGAAGTACATAGAGCCGTCCTTGTCTTTATAGGCAGAACGGTGGTTGAATTGCTCGCTGATCAGCCCATCCGTCTTTTTAAACACCTTGATGGCGCCGGTTTGATGATCGATGCGGACAAGTCCCATGGAGGTGCTGGCCCATATATTGGATCCCGAGTCCTGCAGAAGGGCATATACCATGTTGCCCGGCAGGCCGTTGTTGGTATTGTACAGGCGGAATGTCTTTTTATCGGGGCTGGTCACAAACAGTCCGTTTTCCGTACAGATCCATATCTGCTGCTGCTGATCTTCGAAGATGTTCAGGATGCGGCTTTCCCGAAGCAGGTCTGTACCATGGGTATTAATGGAAAGCCGCATCAGCCGCTGATCCTGGTCAAGATAGAATACACCTTCCGTGTGCGTGCCCAGCCAGAGGCGATGCCGCGAATCTTCCATTACTGCAGAATAGAACGCCTGGGAAGGCAGCCCGGCGAACCGCGTGAACCGTTTTGTTTGCGGATGGTACCGGAACAGTCCGTTTGCCGTACAGATCACAATGGGCCCGGCGCTTGTTTTATAGATGATATTGATATAGTTGCTCCGGATATTTTTTTGATCTTCGTCTGCTTCGTAGTGCGCCACGATCTTTTCTCCGTTCAGGTCCATGATGTAAAGCCCGTGCTCAAAAGTGCCAATGTAAAGGTAATGGTCGTCGGCCAGCAAGCCGTGAATATTGGTAGAAGCAATGGCCGGTTTCATCCCGCGCTCGATAAGGTTCTCAAACTGTTTTGTGCGGGCATTCAGCTTGATCAGCCCTTTATCCTCGGTCCCGATCCAGAGATTGTGCCGGCGGTCTTCGGTGATCTCCCGGATCACGTTCCCGGCAATGGAGTGCTTTCCCGGCGCGGGAAAATCCTTTTCGAAATGAAGGATGGTATTGGGATAGTAGTTGATGCCGCCAAAATAGGTGCCCACCCAGATCCCGCCTTCGGTATCCCTGCACAGGGAATAGACAGCGTTGTCGGAAAGTGCATAAGGATGATTGCTGATCTTTTGAATATGTTTTGCCGTATTCTTTTTCAGGTCATAAATGTAAAGCCCGGATTCCGTAGCGATCCAGTAGTCATCATTGCGGGCGTGAAGGATGCCTCTTATAAATAAAGCATTATTGCCCCGGGCTGCCAATTGTGCATCGTTCCACGAGCTTGTAACGGGATTAAATTGTTTTAATCCTTCCCGGGAAGTGCCGATCAGCAATACACCATCCGCACTTTCATAGATCTTTTCGATCGAGTTGGAATGCTCCGCTGCGGGGATGGGTGGTTGCGGATCAAAGCGGTCTGTAAGGGCATTATAACGCGCCAGGCGGCCGTTGCCGTAACCGATCCAGACAGTTCCGTTTTTGGCGCGGAGAATGGAGGATACATGATGTATTTCATTGCTGCTGTAGCACGTTAGTTTTTTTGTTGGGAAATGATATTTATAAAGCCCGGTATCTTCGGAAAACCAGAGGTTGCCCCGGGCATCATCCTGTATGGCCCGTACTGTTTTGCCGCGCGTGCCCGGCAAACGCATAAAGTTCTCGCCTGCTGCGTTAAATGAATAGATCCCTTTTTCCGTTCCCACCCATAGGGTACCGCGCTTGTCTTCATGAAGATAATAAATGGCGTTGCTGGCCAGGCTGTGCGCGCCGCCGCTCCGGTATATTTTAAAAGCATAGCCGTCGAACCGGTTGAGACCATCCGGCGTACCAAACCACATAAAGCCGTTCCGGTCCTGCAAGGCGGCGATCACCGAATTGTGCGACAGCCCGTTTTCCACCTCGTAATGCCGGAAATAAAATGACTGGCTGTATCCACAGACAGCAGTCAAAACAAAAAGTAGCAAACAATGAGCACGTAATACGTTCATCAATTCTAACTATAAATGGGATCCGCTGTGCAGCTGTTAACGATGCCGGCCTTTATTCAACCATATAAAGGCTCCCTTCCATACAAAGGCAGCGTAAGTTAATCATATCAGGGGAAATAGTAAAGATTGAGACAATTTGAAATGTTTTTGATCAGAAATGAATTAACAGTTTTTTAACGACGGGTTAATTTTGATCCGTAAGTGGCGAATGATTAAATAAACTGAATTTCTTGCATATGAAAGGGAGCACTCCTTTAGGGATTGTGACTGTACTGCTTATACTGCATGATTTGTTCCATAGTAAGTGATTGGGCTGCAGCCCGCATTTCCGGGGCGGTTATTCCTTCTTGAGGCCCGTACAATAAATATGTTTAACGATATGATAAAGTCAGGACATACGATTGCTGTTAGGAAGCTGTCCCTTACTGCCTGTACAGGAAAAGAGAGGGATCCGCTTACAGCCAACCAGCCCGGAATGAACTTTGTAATGCCGCAGACAGGCCTGGCCGGGGATCCGGTTACCGGGTGGTCCGTCATAAATAATGGACATCCTTCCGACATCCCGCAGCCGGGCCCGCGGCTTTTATGCTTCGCCCGTAAATAGTGATAAAAATAAAATACATACAAATGAAAAGATCTGGTTCATTATTATTCAAATGGCTGTTTGGCCTGCTGGCGGTGATGGTTATGATCCTTGCCTGCAAGAAAAAAGGTATTGTGGATCCTGCAAACGGAACACCATATAACCCGACAGAAGACGTAGTTGTACAGGATTTCTTCCCGAAAACAGGTGGTAGCGGGCAGCAGCTCGTAATTTACGGGGAAAATTTTGGGGATGATAAGTCCATCGTTTCTGTCAAAATAGGCGACAAGGATGCTACAATAATCAATGTGCACCACGATGCCATTTATTGTATTGTTCCTGACAAGGCTTATACAGGTGAGATACAGGTAAAAGTGGGAACGGGAACCAGGCAGGGGGTTGTTATGGCAAGCGAGGCGTTCAATTATCAGAAAAGAATGGTGGTGACGACCCTGGCCGGCAAGAAAGATGAAAGGGATAATTATGATATAAAAGACGGCACTTTTGAGGATTGCGGGGGCTTTTATAATCCTTCATGGCTGACTTTCGATCCGGATAACCCCAACCTGTTGTATATGGGCCAGGACGGGGGCGATATCAGGTTGCTGAATTTTGAGAACAAAACGGTTACGACCCCTATTACGCGAGGCATGGGTGGTTGGGAGCGCATCCGGACAATCGCTTTTACGCCGGATAAGAAATATATGATTATTGCCAATGACCAGGGCGATGTGAATGGCAAAAGCACTTCCATATTATCCCGGGCAAGTGGCTTTAAAGACCCGCAGGTGCTCACTTCCTATAGGCAATGTAACGGGGCCTCTATACATCCTGTAAACGGAGAGTTGTATTTTAACAGCTATGAAAAAGGACAGTTTTACAGGTTTGACCTGAACCGGTATCTCGCAGATCATGACCTGGGGATTAAAGATTACCAGGAGCTGTTTAAGATCCAGGACAATAACTGGGAGTTTAATATTAACATCGCGCCGACCGGCGACTATGCTTATATTATTGTCATCAACCAGCAATATATATTAAGGACCGATTATGATTGGAATAGCAAAACCTTTACGCAGCCCTATGTTGTTTGCGGGAAGCCGCGTTCGGCGGGGTGGGTTGATGGAGTAGGTACAACGGCCAGATTATCTAATCCCTATCAAGGGGTATTTGTCAAAAATCCGGACTACGCGGGGAAAAAAGATGAGTACGATTTCTATTTCACCGAACAGCTCAATCATGATATCCGTATCCTCACTCCCGAAGGAAAAGTAACCACTTTTGCAGGAAGGGGCAGCTCCAGTATCAATCCTGATCCGTGGGGTCATATTGATGGAGGGCTTCGCACAGAAGCCCGGTTTGACCGGCCGGAGGGGTTAGCCTATGACTCGGTAAACCAGGTGTTTTATGTGGGCGATTGGATGAATCGTTGTGTTCGGAAAATTTCTTTAGAAAACTAAAATATGATTGCTATGAAGAAATTGCTGATGAAAAAAGTTGCTGTTTTTTTCCTGCTGTTTTTTACCGTGATGACGGCCTTTTCCCAAAACAACCGGATGACTGTTCATGGAAAAATAAGCGACCGGGAAAGTGGAGAACCTTTGTCGGGAGTAAGCATCTCGGTAATTAACTCAGCCGGGTTGGGTACGTTCTCAAAAAAAGAAGGCGTATACACCATTAAGGTAGAGGCCTACCATAAATTATTGTTCTCCTATGTGGGCTATGATACAGTAGAAGTGCAGATAACCGATCAGGATAACGTGAATGTTTTGATGCAAAAATCAAGTAACAGCGTTATGGACGAAATTGTTGTTACAGGTACCCGCCTTGAGAAAAAAATTAACGTTACCGGTGCCATTACTACGGTAGATATGGAAGCAATCGGGAAATCGGCTCCAAGCGCCAGTATCGTAAATTCATTGGCGGGCAATGTGCCGGGAATTATGGCTATGCAAACTTCCGGGCAGCCCGGAAAAGATATCTCGAACTTTTGGATCCGGGGCATCTCTACATTTGGAGCCAACAATAGCGCGCTGGTGCTGATAGATGGATTTGAAAGAGACATTAATGAAGTGAATATTGACGATATTAAATCAATTTCTGTACTCAAAGATGCTTCTGCTACGGCCATGTATGGGTCGAAAGGGGCAAATGGTGTGGTCTTGATTACCACAAAGCACGGAATCATTGGTAAAACCAATATCAACGCCAAGGTCGAATCCTCTTATAACACCCGTACCATCACTCCTGAATTTGTAGACGGGAACACCTACGCCCATTTAATTAATGAAGCGCAGATAACACGGAATCGTGCTCCCATATATAGTCCTGTTGAGCTGGAAATATTACGTTTGGGCCTGGATCCTGATCTGTATCCGAATGTGGATTGGTCTCGTCAGCTGTTAAAAGACGGAGCAATGACCTATAACGCAAATCTTAACCTGAGCGGGGGCGGTACTACAGCCCGGTATTTTGTATCCGGCGGTTACCTGGATGAGAAAGGCATGTATAAAACAGATGATGCGATAAAAAGGGATTATAATACGAATGCCGATTATAAAAAATGGACATACAGACTCAATACCGATGTGAATGTAACCAGAACGACTGTTTTGAAATTAGGGGTATCCGGCTCTTTAAGAAAAAGAAACAGCCCCGGTTTGGGAGATGCGGATGTGTGGGGAGAGCTGTTTGGTTATACCCCCGTCCGCACGCCCATTTATTACTCCAATGGATATGTGCCTGCTGTGGGTACCGGCAATAAAACGAATCCCTGGGTAGCGGCCACTCAGACCGGTTTTAATGAAACCTGGGAAAATAATATTCAAACAAATTTTACAGTAAACCAGGATCTGAACTTTATAACAAAAGGATTAAAATTTGAAGGCAGTTTTGGTTACGATACCTATAACTCCAGTACTATTGAACGCCGCAAATGGCCGGAACAATGGAGGGCGGAACGGTATAGGGACAGGGAGGGGAACCTGGTTTTTACCAACATGTCTGGCCCAAGCGAACTGCATCAGTCCAGTAGCTCTGATGGCAGCCGCAGGGAATTCATTATTGCTTTGCTCAATTATTACCGCACTATAAAAAATGATCATAATATAGGTGTGGATCTGAGGTACACGAACGAAGCCAATACATTTACGCAAAACCTGGGAACGGATATTAAGAACGGGATCTCAAAGAAGAACCAGGGGGTTGCAGGACAGGCATCCTATAACTGGAGAAATAAATACTATGCGAATTTTAATTTCGGCTATACAGGATCAGAAAACTTTAGTCCCGGGCACCAGTTCGGTTTCTTTCCTGCGGGCTCAGTTGCCTGGAATATTGCTGAAGAAGACTTTATTAAAAATAACTTAAAGTGGATCAATTTCTTTAAGATCCGCTATTCTTATGGCCGGGCGGGCAACGATAACCTGGGAAATAACAGGTTCCCGTATTTATATACGATCGCCGAGGGGCTGGACGGATATGAATGGGCCGAATTTAGCAACAAAAAGACCTATGGAGGATTAGGATTTACTCAGGTGGCATCGCCGTATGTAACCTGGGAAGTTGCGACCAAACAAGACATTGGTTTGGACCTATCACTTTGGAATGACAAATTTTCAATGACTGTTGATGCCTTTAAGGATGAGCGCACAGGAATTTATATGGAAAGAAATTTCTTACCTGGTTATGTTGGTCTCACAAGCACACCAAGTGCAAATGTAGGCGCTGTCCGTTCCATGGGCGTTGACGGAAATGTTACGGTGAAGCATAATTTCAATAAAATCAATGTAACCCTGCGCGGTAATATAACGTATAGCAAAAATGAAATACTGGACCGGGATGAGGAAGAAAGTGTATATCGCTACCAGATGCAAAAAGGATACCGGGTTAATCAGACAAGAGGTTTAATTGCTTTGGGCCTGTTTAAAGATTATGAGGATATCAGGAACAGCCCTGCGCAGACATATGGAGTCTATCAACCCGGCGATATTAAATATAAAGACGTAAATGGAGATGGCGTCATCAATGATGATGACGTCGTTGCCATTGGTTCAACCAGTACCCCGAATTTAATATATGGCATGGCCGCTTCCGTCAGCTGGAAGGGATTAGATGTGGGTGTACGGTTCCAGGGTGCAGGAGAATCCAGTTTCTTTATATATGGAAAAACAGTGTATGCATTCAGCGAAGGCGAATGGGGCAACATCCTGAAAGGTATGGTTGAAGACCGGTGGATATCGGCAGATATTTCCGGAGATCCGGCAACCGAAAATCCAAATGCTTCCTATCCCAGGTTAAGTTATAATGGAAATGGCAATAACTATCGTAATTCTACCTATTGGTTACGTAACGGGGCTTATTTAAGGGTTAAAAATGTGGATATTGGTTATACGCTTCCTAAACAAATGCTCAATAGAATTCATATGAGCAGTTTGCGCGTGTATTGTTTGGGCACTAATTTGTTAACCTGGGCGCCTTTTAAATTATGGGATCCGGAAACAACAAACCCGAGAGGCGAAACGTATCCTTTACCCAAGTCGGTTACTGTTGGACTAACAATCGGTTTATAATATAAAACGTATTTTGATGAAAAAAATAACAACCATATCCATTTTTATTGCGGTGGTGACGCTATTGATTTCCTGCAAAAAATATCTGACCACCGACCAGTATTTTAAGGATCGGATGACCCTGGATAAAGCATTTAATAATGAAAATTACATTGAAGAATGGCTGGCAAATGCTTACTCATCCATTACCGGGATAAATGCCGATGTGGCAAGTAAAGGCTACGAGCCGTTCAACTTTGGCGATGATATGTATTACGGAGACAGGGATGGGGCGTATGACCCACAGAATGCCAGCTCTTTGAATTATAACAAATTTAGTCTTGGCAACTATCATGAGGGGGATGTTCAGTCCTGGACAAAATGCTACCAGGGCATCAGGAGCGCCTCTATATTTATACAAAATATTGACCAGTCCACCGTAATCGATGCGGGCAGGAAGGCGGATTACAAGGCACAGGCCCGGTTCTTACGCGCTTATTGTTATTGGCTTTTACTCAGGAAGTACGGCCCTGTTCCCATTCTTCCTGATGATGGAGTCGATTATACGGATAGCTATGCCGATTTAGCGTTGCCCAGGAACTCTTATGAACAATGCGCTGAATATATTGGCAAAGAAATGGTGCTTGCGGCCAGGGATCTGCCACAGAATCGCGGTCAACTGGCCATAGCCCGGCCAACCAAAGGTGCAGCATTGGCAACCCGTGCTAAAGTATTTTTGTATGCGGCAAGTCCTTTGATGAATGGAGGTGAGCGGAGTATGGACTATAAAGCGCAATTGGTAGATGATAAAGGAACGCCCCTGCTTTCGCTTACTTATGATGAGCAAAAATGGGCCCGGGCAGCCGCTGCGGCAAAAGATGTGATGCAGTTGGGCGTTTATTCCCTGTTTGTTGCACCATATAAATCATCAGGTACCATAACCCATCCTGCTACCATAACGCCGCCATATAACGCTGAATTTTCAGACAAAGCATGGCCTGAGGGATGGGCGGATATAGACCCGTTTGATTCTTATCGTGCCCTGTTTGATGGTGAAGTTCCTGCTTCTTCAAACCCGGAGCTGATCTTTACACGCGGGCAGAATCAATCCTCCGAAGGCATCAATGTGATGGTGGTGCACCAATTACCACGCATAGCCTCCGGCTGGAACACACATGGTTTAACATTAAAACAGTGCGATGCCTATTATATGAACGATGGTGCCAATGTGCCCGGGAAAGATATGGAGTATGGAAGAGGAGATGGCAGCCAGCGGGTAGGAGGCTTTGTAACCGATCAGGATGTTACAAGTGGGAAATATAAGCCCCTGGCGTCCGGCGTATCCTTACAATTTGCCGACAGGGAACCGAGGTTTTATGCCTCGGTAGCCTATAATGGCAGTGTATGGCACCTCACCAATGAGTCGCAGGTCAATAACAGGGAAAAGCAGGTTTTTTATTATCGTGGGTCGGGTAATGGGTATACCAATACCATGTTTTGGCTGAGAACCGGTATCGGGGTAATGAAATATGTAAACCCGCAGGACACTTATGAAAATGGGAATTTGAGTAAAGTGGTACCAAAGTACGAGCCGGCCATTCGCTATGCAGACATATTACTGGCCTACGCCGAGTCTTTAAACGAATTAAACGGCTCCTATTCTATACCCACTTGGGATAGTTCGGGCGTTTATACCATTACCAGGGACGCTGAAGAAATGCGCAAAGGAATCAGGCCTGTCAGGATCAGGGCAGGATTGCCCGATTATCCCGGTACCGTATATTCGAGCAACGCTCAATTGCGCACCGCGATAAAACGTGAACGGCAGATTGAATTGATGGGTGAACAGCAGCGGTATTACGATTTGCGCAGATGGGAGGATGCCGCCACTGAGCTGACCCTTCCTATATATGGCTACAATACGCTTATGACCGCCACTCAAAGAGATTTATTTCATCAGCCGGTGGCAGCTTTTGCCCTTCAAAGCACCTTTGCATCCAAAATGTATTTTTGGCCTATTGCAATCGAAGAATTGAGGCGTGATGCCCGTTTAACGCAAAATCCGGGCTGGCAAACTTATAAATAATTAAAATATTTACGAATGAAAAAGATCGCTGCATTCCTGTCCATCCTGTTTGTTTCCGGAAGTATAGCTTGCAATAAGGATTGGGTTTCTGAACAATTTGAACATTATGTCTCTTTCAAAGCACCTTTAAATGGAGATGATGTTACGCCTGTTTATATCCGCTACAAACCGGATGGTGTTGTTAATTATCAATTGCCGGTAATTGTTAGCGGCTCAACGGATAACGACAACGATTTACTGGTGCATATCGGCGTGGATCCCGATACCCTGAGCGCCTTCAATAATGCGAATTTTCAAAACAGAACAGATCTTTATTATAAAGAATTAACAAGTCAGTATTTTACGATTCCTGATACCGTGTCTATTCCAAAAGAGGTGAATACAAACACGATAAAAATCGGGTTCTCGCTTAAAAATATTGATCTGGTAAATAAATGGATACTTCCGCTGACCATTCAGCCTTCCAACGGTTACACGCCAAACCCAAGAAGGAATTACTCCAAGGCATTATTGAGGATTGTACCGTTCAATGATTATTCCGGGGTCTATAGCGGCACGGCTCTCAAAATTTATTTAAAAGGAGAAGAAAACGGGGCAGCAATAGTGAAGAGCGAAATAGAGGCTTATGTTGTTGACGAAAATTCAGTCTTTTTCTACGCCGGTACTGTTGATGAGAATAAAACGGATAGAAGGTATTATAAAATACACGCCCATTTTGATGATCAGACCAAAGAAGTTACACTTGGTTCTGATAATCCTTCCATGAAGTTAAAGGTAAATCAAAAAATTTATTATACGGTTGAAGACGTTAAGGACGAGCTTCAGCCCTATCTTGTTCACAGGTATGTTACCATCAATAATATTGATTACAATTTTACCGATTATACATCTGCAACCAATGCGTCCATCGATTATACCGTTCGTGGGTCGCTGATTATGGAAAGAAAGATCAATACACAGATACCGGATGAAGATCAGGCAATCCAGTGGTAAACGCTGCTGCCGGAGGAGGGCCGGCAGGCGGTCATTGGTCGTATTGCGTTTTAACAGAGCGCCGCTCATTCGTAAATCATGCACCCGCCACCCGCTTTCATTGCTGTATTTTGCCCTCCTCAGGTTCAAATTGTGCGGTATTTAATAAAATTGAATATGAAAAAATATCAGATGCCAGGCGGGTTTGATTTTTCTTTTCTTGTTTCCTGAAAGGGAAGCAGAAAAAGAAGGGATAGGATTTCGTTGTACATTTGTGCCGTATCATATTGCTTTGCCATGTGGAGCAGCTCCGGTACGGCCTCCTCGTGTTATTGGATCAAAAAAATAAAAAAGCAGTGGCATACCTACGCATCATCTTTATAGTGATCTTCTGTCTGGGCTTGCGGCCTTCCGGAACTGCACAGTCCAAACGTCCCAATATAGTCCTCATCCTGGCGGATGACCTGGGGTATTCGGATGTGGGTTGTTATGGCGGGGAAATAGCCACACCCCATATCGACCGGCTGGCAGCCAACGGCGTCCGGTACGCCAGCTTTTATAACACCTCGCGCTGTTGCCCTACAAGAGCGGCCTTGCTCACGGGTATGTACAATCACAATGCCGGCATCGGCGAAATGACCACCAACCGGGGGCTGCCGGGTTACCGGGGAGCGCTTTCCGAAAACACCGTTACACTGGCAGAAGTATTGAAAAAAGCCGGTTATCATACAGCGATGGCCGGCAAATGGCATGTAAGCAATACCCTGGAGCAGCCAACCGCCGAAGCACAGCTGCGCTGGCTCAATCACCAGGAAGACCACCCTTTTTTTTCGCCGGTGGAGCAATATCCCGTAAACCGCGGCTTTGAGCACTATTTTGGAAATATCTGGGGCGTGGTGGATTACTTTGATCCGTTTAGCCTGGTAAGCGGCACCACACCAATAAAAACGGTACCGGACCATTATTATCATACCGATGCCATCAATGATACCGCCGTTCAATACATTCATACACTGAGTAAACAGAAAGCGCCTTTTTTTCTTTACGTGGCGCATACCGCACCCCACTGGCCGTTGCAGGCATTGCCGGAAGATATCCGCAAGTATGCGCACACCTACACCGCGGGCTGGGATGCCATCCGCCAGGCGCGTTACCGTAAGATGGCCGCGCTGGGCCTGATCGATACCAATATCGTAAAGCTTTCCCCAAGGGAGGCCGGCGCCGCCAGCTGGGAGCTTAACCGGCATAAGGACTGGGATGCCCGGGCTATGGCCGTGCATGCAGCAATGGTGGACCGGATGGACCAGGGTATTGGAAGGATCATTGCCGCGTTGAAGCAGGAAGGAAAGCTGGACAACACGCTGATCATTTTTTTAAGCGATAACGGCGCCAGCCCCGAAAATGCAATGGCCTACGGGCCGGGGTTCGACCGCCCGGGCGCTACCCGTATGGGTGACCCCATCCGCTACCCTGTAAATAAGGGGGCAATGCCGGGCCCGCAGACCACATTCGCCTCTATCGGAGCAGCCTGGGCCAATGTGGCCAATACGCCTTACCGTTTTGCCAAAGCATCTTCTTTTGAAGGTGGGGTGCACACGCCCATGATCGCCTGCTGGCCAAAAGGGATCAAAGGCAAGGGCCGGGTGTCGCGCACCACCGGGCATGTGATCGATTTTATGGCAACCTTCCTGGAGCTGGCCAAAGCTGACTACCCGGAAACCTACAACGGTCGTACCATCCGGCCCATGCAGGGGATGAGCCTGGTGCCTTCATTCAAACATAGCGGCGCTCGTTCATCGCGGCTGCTTTTTAATGAACATTTTGGCGCACGCTATGTGCGGGACGGGAACTGGAAGCTGGTAGCAGCACCCGGCAAGCCCTGGCAGCTTTTTGATCTGCAGCAGGACGCTTCGGAATTGCATGACCTGTCTGCCCGGTACCCGGAACAGGTCAAACGCCTGGGCGCCTTATGGGAGGAGTGGGCGCATCAAAACAATGTATTTCCCAAAAAGAAGCAGTAACAGAGCACTTTAGGGTGGCCGGAAGCCGCTGCCGGCCCTGTGCAATCGTTTCCACTAACATTGGTTTTAAGGGAAGAATGATGTATTTTGCCTCCTACTCAATTCATGATCATGCGTTATCTTCTAACAACAGCCTTGCTTTGCACCATTCGTATCTTATCGGCACAGGATATCAGTCTTGCGCTTCAAAAAGAACCTCCGATGACCACGGCGGAAAAAACTGCCCGCTGGCAAACCCTGAAAGGGGGTACGGCCGTTGGTTTCCTCAACAGTAATAAACGGTATCCGCAGGACCGCATTCCGGAAGCAGCAGCTAAGAACGCCGAAACGCTGGTAGCCTGGAAGGGGGAACGGGTGCATACACAGCTGGGCGTATGGTCCGCAAAAGAAGGAGCGGTAGCAGCGGCTGTCGGATCCCTGAAATCTGAAAATGGTGCGGAGATCCCTGCTGACCGGGTGCAGACCGGGTTTATGGGGTATGTCATGACGGATGAGTTCCGCAACGGCTGCGGGCATCGCAAACCGGTAGATTTTGACTCATCGCTGGTGGCGGATGCAATTGATTTTGGAAAGACCCGTGCCGTTCTGAAACCAAACCAGGTACAGCCCATATGGGTAAGCATCGATGTGCCGGCAGATGCACCGGCGGGTAACTACGAAGGGCCGATCACCATAAAGGCAGATAAAGAATACCGGCTTAGGCTTACCGTTAAAGTGCTGGATAAAGTGTTGCCCCCGGCATCGCAGTGGGCATTTCATCTTGATCTGTGGCAGCACCCGGCGGCAGTGGCCCGCGTGCATAATGTACCGTTATGGAGCGATGCGCATTTTGAACGGATGCGTCCATACTATGCAATGCTGGCAAAGGCCGGACAAAAATTCATCACTGCCAGCATTGTGAATGAGCCCTGGGGGCATCAGACCTATGACGATTATCCCAGCCTGATCAAATGGACCAGGAAGAAGGACGGCGGCTGGAGCTTTGATTACAGCCTGTTTGATAAGTACATCACTTTCGTAATGAGCACGGGCATCAACCAGCGCATCAACTGTTACAGCATGGTTCCCTGGAAGGTGGCTTTTCAGTATTATGATGAGGGCCTGGGCCGCGATACGGTATTTACCGGCAAGATCGGGTCAGAAGCATACAATGTTTTCTGGACACCCATGCTAAAGGATTTTACCCGCCACCTGAAGGCGAAGGGCTGGTTTGAAAAGACCACCATTGCTATGGATGAGCGCCCCATGGATGCCATGAAAGCGGTGATCAGATTATTGAAGGGAATTGACAAGGACTGGAAGATCGCGCTGGCAGGAGACTATCATGCGGAAATAGAAAAAGATATTGACGATTACTGCATTGCTTCGGCGCACCAGTTCCCGGCAGATGTGCTGGCGGCCCGGAACCAACGGGGACAGCTGAGTACCTGGTATACCTGCTGCACGGAAAAATACCCGAACGGGTTCACCTTCTCGCCGCCCGCAGAGCATGTCTGGATCGGCTGGTACACGGCCGCCAAAGGGATGAAAGGCTACCTGCGCTGGGCCTACAACAGCTGGACGGCGGATCCGGTGAACGACAGCCGTTTCCGTACCTGGCCTGCAGGAGATACCTACCAGGTATACCCCGGACCGGTTACCTCCATCCGGTTTGAAAAAATGATCGAAGGCGTGCAGGATTTTGAAAAGATCCGCATTCTGAAAAAAAAGTACAAAGAAAACGGCAACGCCGCAAAACTAAAACAGCTCGAAGCCGCCCTTACTGCATTTGAGATCAAAAACCTGGCACAACAGGCTGCAGCGGATATGGTAACAAAAGTGAAGCCGCTGATCAATCAGTAGGGAAGGCGTCATCTCAGGTTCGAGGTGTACCCTTTCATCTTTGATGCGGCACGGTGATGCTGCGTGCGCTGCCGGCTAATTTCCCGGGCCCAGCACCTGTTTCCGCTTTTTTAACGCATGGCTCAGTTGCTGGTAAGGTACATCCTGTACGGGTATGCGCGCGTCAATGGCCAGTGAGGCTGCCGCCGCCGCTGATTGTGCCAGGATCATGAACACCGGTTCCATCCGGATGGATCCATAGGCGATATGGCTGGCAGAAAGACAAACGGGCACCAGCAGGTTGGTGCATTCGGTACGTTTGGGAGTGATGGATCCATAGGAGATCTTATAAGGCCGGTCCGGAGCTACACCTATATCGCCTTCATTCTGTACCTGCCCTTTTTCATCTACATAGCGCTGCGCATTATGCGCGTCCATCGCATAGGAGCCCATTCCAATGGAATGCGGGGTCTCTTTCCTGGCCAGCACATCCTGTTCTGTCATGATATAACTGCCCGTCATACGCCTGCTTTCCCGGATATACAATTGCCAGGGCCACCCGCCGTTGTCCCTGAATTCATCTTCCGGTAATCCCCATTGCTGCATGCGCAGCCGTATCTTTTCCGGAACACGCCGGTCATTGGAAACAAACCAGAGCAACCCTTTTTGGTAATCCCCGTGGTCTTTGATGATCGCTTTCCGGCGCTCGTACGAAGCTTCCGGGTAGTCATAATTCATGCCAATATAATCGGTGCTGAAAGGACCATGGTTGTTGGTGTCGGTCTTTTTATTGGGAATGGCATCAAACTTTTGGAACCATTCGTTCCACCCCGTTTGAAATACCCGCAGCAGCAGCAGGTACTGATCCGGATTGTAGTGCTCCGGCTTTGGAAAGGGACGCCGGTTAGCCGGGTTGGCCGACATGCAGACACGGAAGCAATAGGCCTGTATGCGGTGATCTCCTTCACCGTTGTTACCGGGGGGCTCATCGCTGATGCCGGGCAGCAACCCCGAGGAAGGATCACCGGGCGTTTTGTAGGGATCTACCGGGGCGGACAGGACCATAAAGTTGTGCCGGTGCTGTTTTACACCTTTCTGTATCCCGTTCCAGCGTTCGCCATATACATTGCCGGCTTCGCGGCCAACATGATAGGAAACCCCGGCAGCCGCCATCAGGTCGCCTTCATAGGTGGCATCAATAAAAACGGTCCCTGAAAATCTTTTTTTTGAAAGTGTTGCAATGCTGCGGATCTTCCGGTTCTTAATGATCACTCCTTTTTCCCGGTCGAGCCATTCATTGCGATATACCGGTATCCTGTATTCTTTTATATAATCTTCAAAGATCTTTTCCGCTACATGCGGCTCAAAGATCCACATGGTGCGGTTAGCGCCATCAATGGCCGGGGTTCCCTGTCCTTTGTTCCCATAAGATGCTTTTGTTTCCCATTTCCACGCAGCGGGATCGTTATAATGCTCCCAGATGCGATGGTAAAAGTCGCGGGCCAGTCCGCCGATCACCGATTTGTCTCCGGTATCGGTAAAGCCCAGCCCGGAAGCGGAGAGCCCCCCGAGGTGCCGGTCGGGCGATATAAGAACAACCGATTTGCCGGACATCCGGGCTTCAACTGCGGCCATTACAGCGGCGGCAGTTCCTCCATAGACAACGATGTCATACCTACGGCCACTTTGCGCAACGGAGTGCAGGGAGATCACGAACAAACAGGGGAGCGCAATGCTCCGGATCGCTTTACAGAAGGTTCTTTTTACAGATGAAATTCCGGTCATGGTGTGGCTTTATCGTTATGCAGATCCTGTAAAAATACATTTTATACCGGTTGGATATCCGTAACAGACCCTTTCATTGGCCTGAAGGGCTATCACATCAGCATTATACGGGAAAGTACCGGCCTGAATGATCATTCAGTTTCGTATGAATAGGTAGGCGAATGGCCGTTAAAAAAAAGTCTCCACAAGCGGGTTGCCTGCGAAGACTTTTTTTAAGATTATGAGCTATTTAATGATCTTAAAGAACCGGCGCCATCTGGGGCCGTCTTCATAGCTGAACCAGATCATGGCAGCTTTGCCCACAACATGGTCTTCCGGTACAAATCCCCAGTAACGGCTGTCCTGCGATTTATGCCGGTTGTCGCCCATCATCCAGTAGTAGTCCATTTTGAACGTGTATTTATCCGTAGGGGTGCCATTGATCGCAAAACTGCCGTTTGCATGCTCTACGAGCGTATTCTTTTCATATACCTGTATGGCCCGGCGATACAGGGCAATGTTCTCTTTTGTAAGGGTAATGGTAGCGCCTTTTTTGGGGATCCATATGGTGCCGAAATTGTCCCGGTTCCATTTGAAGTGGAGGGTGTCAAAAGGGAAGGTGCCCTGCTCTACAAGGCCGGCCGGCGTAACATCTTTTACAATGCTGTTCGGATCGATGACGGGCAGCTTTTTCAGGATCTCCAGTTCGGGCAGGGTGAGGTTAATGCTGTAATTGCCTCCGTTCAGCATGGCAAAATCCGGGCTGTTGCTCTCCATATTCAGCCGTATTCCGGATTCCCGGAGAAAATCAGCATCAACCGGCGTATTGTTCTTTGTACGGAAGGTATAGAATGTGGCCGATGTGGGAGCGATATTGCCCGGCTGGTTATTGATGTAAACAATACCGTTCACAATTTTGAGCGAATCGCCGGCAATACCAATACAACGTTTTATATAATTGTCGGTTTTATCGACCGGGTGCACCGCCAGTGGCTGAAACTGCGGATCGTTTAAGACGCGGTCCCTTCCCAGCATACGCTCAAACATATAATAGGGCTGGGCCGATTGGAACCCGTCCTTGTTGATCACCGTATCGCCCTCGGGGAAGTTGAAGACCACGCAGTCATTCCGTTTCACCGGGGCTGCAAACCAACGGATATAAGGAAGCTCGATGAGCGTGGTATAGGACTTTGCGCTGCTTCCCGGTAGGTAGTTATGTACAAAAGGTACAGAGAGCGGGGTATTGGGGATCCGCGGCCCGTAACTGAATTTGCTTACAAAAAGATAATCATTGATGAGCAGGGTCTTCTCCATGGAGCTGGATGGGATCACATAGGCTTCAAAGATGAAGATGCGGATCAGCGTAGCAGCAACAACTGCAAAAACGGCGGCATCCACCCACTCGCGCCAGGCCGGCTTCTGATGGTGTTTTACACCCTCGGCCTTAATGAAGCGTGCGTCTTTATTGCGGGCCAGCCAGGGAAAGTAGAAGGGCGCCAGTATGGCGGCAAAAAAATGATCGGCAATGGAGAACCGGCAGAATACTTTTGCAAACTCGATAAAGATCCCCGGGGTGATGAACCAGCCTACAACCGGGATGAACTGCCAGAACACCCAATGCTTTGGCCGTCCTGCAATCTCCTGCATCACCCAGGTGTTGTAAAACGGAACAAAGGCTTTCCAGGGTGCATATCCTGCCTTTTTAAACAAGGGCGCCAAACCAAAGGAGGGAAGAAAAACCAACAGCGTACTGATCAGATAGACAACAATTAAATGGTGTACCGGCATCGATTCAAACTATTTTAATCAACAAATTTATTGCAAAGGGGGCACAATGTAACCTTTTGCCTTACAGAATTAACAATTTAACCCCTTTTAAGCAAAGAGGCCGCCCCCAAATATATGGAAACAGCCTCTTGCTATAACAAAAATCTTTATTTGTGTCTTTTTCTGGCTGCGGGTTTTACGGCCTTATTACTGCTGCCCTTATAAGTTTCTGCTAATTTAACGGCTTCATAAGCGTTTACGATCCCCCCGGTTACCGACAGGTCGGAGAGGGGTACTTCCGTTCGGGTTTCGGGGTTGGTTACCTTTGTGTCGGGTTTTAAAACCGACCGTTCGATGATCTCTTTTACCTGAACGGCGCTCAGGCCGGGATAGTAGCTCATGATCAGCGCCGCCAAACCGGTAACAACAGGCGCGGCCATGCTGGTGCCCTGCTGGTTGCCATAGGTATCACCACCGGGAAGGGTGGAGTAGATCAGCACGCCGGGCGCAAAAACATCTACTTCCTTTTTTCCGTAATTGGAGAAGTTGGCTACGAGACCGCTTTTGGCATCCGGGCCGCTGGCTCCAACAGTGATCCAGGTTGCGGGCCTGCTTTTATCCAGGTAATATGCCGAAGGAAAATTAAACGTAGTGTCATTGTCCTGCTTATCGTTTCCGGCAGCGTGTACCAAAAGCACCCCCTTTGTTACGGCATATTTCACCGCGTCATCCACCCATTTTTTTTCGGGGGAGAAGCCTTTGCCAAAGCTCATGTTGATGACCCGCGCACCATTGTCGGCGGCATAGCGGATGGCAAGGGCGATGTCTTTATCATGCTCGTCCCCGTTGGGCACGGCGCGTATGCTCATGATCTGTACATTATCTGCCACGCCGTCCATCCCCTTATCATTGTTCCTCGCTGCGCCTACAATGCCGGCCACATGCGTACCATGCATCGCCGATTCCTCGTTCACCAGAACGTTGTTGTTGCCATAATACCGGTCGTTGATGTCGTCGTAATTGTCTTTTACCACTTCATCGCGAAAGGGCTCCGGCGGCTGCTTTTTATTGTTCATCTTTTCAATATCCTGCTCTATATTTTCAAGAAGGTCTTTATTGCTGATGTCGTCGCTGTTGTTGTCTTTGCTGATGGAGGTCAGGAAGGTCTTGAATTGGTTGGCATTAAAGGTGGTCGCCCGGTAATCGGTGAGATCTTTGACCGTGTACTTTTCTTTTTTCAGATCGATGCGGATGATCTCGTCACCAACTTTCATCATTTTGAAGATCCTTTCAAGGAAAATGTCATCCGTTCCGTTTTCATCCGGTTTAAGAACTTCCTTCTTTGCGCGCTGCCAGGTCTTAAAGGTCTCCTGTTCCGCAGCGGGAACCTCGCTCACCGTCTTTCCTTCGTATTTATCCTTCAGCTTCCAGTATACGCGGGCCGCTTCATAGGAGTCCTTGGTCACGTTCTCCTTTCCGTCCCGGCTGCCGATAAAATTCCAGCCATGCACATCATCCACATAGCCATTCCTGTCATCGTCAATGCCATTTCCCGCGATCTCTCCTTTATTGGTCCAGAGCACCGGCCGGAGGTCTTCATGGGTGGTATCGATGCCGGAGTCAATGATCCCTACGATCACGGAACTGCTTTTTTTGTTTTTCGACCGCAAGAAATCATAGGCTTTATTTACGCTGATACCATAGTACCCATCGGTTTTCAGGTCTTTCAGGTGCCATCCTTTCGGAACATCCGACTGTCCGTAACCGGTAATCAGGAACGCACTGCTCAACAGGGCCAATCCGGCCTTTTTCAACAATTTCATCATGTACTTCAGATTGAGTTTTCTTATGCAAAAGCTACAAATTTAGCGGATCTGGTTTTAAGAATATCCTAAAAAGATTATTCTTAAGAACAGGATCCGGTATCGTTTTATACGATGCGCTGCCGTTTTCGGCGGTTGCACCCTCTTTTTTCTTTAGGCAAAATTTAGCAGTTACAGGTCAAACCGGATACCCTGGGCCAACGGAAGCGCTGCACTGTAGTTGATGGTATTCGTTTGCCGCCGCATATAATTCTTCCAGGCATCGCTGCCACTCTCCCTGCCGCCGCCGGTCTCTTTTTCGCCGCCGAATGCACCACCGATCTCCGCACCGGAAGTGCCGATGTTCACATTGGCGATCCCGCAATCACTTCCGGCATAGGACAGGAACTGCTCTGCCTCCCGCAGGTTGAGCGTCATGATTGCAGAAGACAATCCCTGGGGTACCCCGTTCTGAATGACGATGGCTTCCTCCAGCGTTTGGTATTTCAACAGGTATAATATGGGGGCAAAGGTCTCTTCTTTTACTATAGTATATAGAGGTTCTACCTCTGCAATACAGGGCTTTACGTAGCATCCGCTTTTGAAAGATGCTCCTTCCAGTACACCTCCCTCTACCAGGAAGCGGCCTCCTTCAGCCCTGCATTTTTCAATGGCATTCAGGTAGGACTGCACGGCGGCCTGGTCAATTAACGGGCCTACATGATTGGCCGGATCCAGGGGATCGCCGATCTTTAACTGGTTGTATGCCTGTTTTAATTTGGCTTTTACCGCTTCATAAACCGATTCGTGAATGATGAGGCGGCGGGTAGTGGTACAGCGCTGCCCGGCGGTACCTACTGCCCCAAAAACAGCCCCGAGCAGGGCAATATCCAGGTCGGCGTCTTTTGAAATGATGATCGCGTTGTTGCCGCCAAGCTCCAACAGGGAGCGGCCCAGCCTGCCTGCCACGGTTGCCGCTACGGCCTTGCCCATCCGGGTGGAACCGGTTGCAGAAACAAGCGCGATCCGGGGATCGGCCGCCAGCCATTCGCCGGCCGAACGATCGCCTGTAATTAAATTACAGACTCCGTCAGGAACATTATTATTTTCAAAAATATGTGAAATAATGTTTTGACAGGCAACGCCGCAGAGCGGAGTTTTTTCGGAGGGTTTCCAGATGCAGGTATTGCCACAAACCAGGGCCAGCATGGCATTCCAGCTCCAGACCGCTACGGGAAAATTAAAGGCGGAGATAATGCCCACAACGCCCAGCGGATGGTACTGTTCATACATCCGGTGCCCCGGGCGTTCGCTGTGCATGGCCAGCCCGTACAATTGCCGGCTCAACCCCACGGCAAAATCACAGATATCGATCATTTCCTGCACTTCTCCCCAGCCTTCCTGGAGGCTTTTCCCCATTTCATAAGAAACCAGCCTTCCGAGCGATTCCTTTTGTCGGCGCAGCGCGTCACCGATCTGGCGTACCACCGCTCCACGCCTGGGAGCCGGCCAGCTGCGCCATTCGGCAAAAGCCTTTTGTGCCTGTGCTGCCACCAGCCCATACTGCCCGGCTGTGGTCGCCGAAACAGTACCGATCAAAGCTCCGTCGACCGGCGAGTAAGACGCGATATCTTCCGACAGCGGTTCCAGCCAGGTGCCGCCGGTACTGGTGCCGCGGTTTGTTTTTTCGATGCTCAGCGATTTTAAAAAATCCATATGCGTTTATTTGATCCGGTAATTTACGAAAAACCGGCAAAAGAAGGGGCTGTAGCCCGGGCGTCGCGAAAGCGGGCGCTCCCAATGCGGCGGTTTGGAAGGCCCATGCATTCTGCCTTTAATTTTACGTTGATTTCCTGTAAGTTTGGGATATTTACCGGAGTATAAAAATGAATGAGATCATATGAGTGAAAAACGTTTACGGGTGCTGGTTGCCGGCTGCGGAAATATGGGAAGTTCCCATGCTGCGGCCTATCATCAGATGGAGGCATTTGAGATCTGCGGGTTGGTATCGCGCGGCGGCAGCAATGCTGCGCTCAACGGGCAGCTCGGTACGGATTACCCGCTTTACGCGGATTTTAATGAAGCGCTGGCGGCTGTTCAGCCCGACGCGGTTTGTATTGCCACCTACCAGGATACACATGAGGCGTATGCCATCAGCGCCCTGGAAGCCGGTGCGCATGTATTTATTGAGAAACCGCTGGCAGACTCCGTTGCGGGGGCGGTCCGTGTGGTGGAGGCTGCAAAAAAACAGGGTAAAAAACTGGTGGTCGGTTATATTTTAAGACATCATCCTTCCTGGAAAAAATTTATTGAGCTGGCCTCGGGTCTGGGGCGGCCGCTGGTAATGCGGATGAACCTGAACCAGCAGAGCAGCGGGCATGCATGGCAGGTGCATAAAAAATTCCTCTCCCATATGAGTCCCATTGTGGATTGCGGCGTACACTATATTGACGTCATGTGCCAGATGGTGCGCTCAAAACCGGTACAGGTAACAGCCATTGGCGCGCGACTTTCCGAGGCGGTGCCAGAGGATAATTACAATTATGGTCAGCTGCAGATCCGTTTTGAAGATGGATCGGTGGGCTGGTATGAAGCAGGCTGGGGGCCGATGATCAGCGAGACCGCTTTTTTTGTAAAGGATGTGATCGGACCGAAAGGATCGGTTTCCATTGTTGCGAAACGTGCAGGCGGAACTGGCGCTTCGTCCGATATTGATGCACATACAAAGACCGAATCCATTTTATTGCACCACGCTGATGTGGATGCCAGCGATCAGTTTACCAAAGCAGATGAATGGATCGATATGCAGGATGAACCGGATCACCAGGAGCTCTGCAACCGGCAGCAGCGCTATTTTTACAATGCGATCGTTAATGATGAAGATCTTACGGATCATATGAATGATGCGGTAAACAGCTTGCGGATCGCATTTGCCTGTGATGCATCGGTAAAGACAGGACAGGTGGTGAAGCTCTGAGCGGGCATTCTTTTTTAAGAGAATGATTTCTAAGAAGCTGTTTAAAAATAACATGGTTAAGTGACCGCTCCGCACAGGCCGGGAGATAAGAACTCACCGCCTTACCGGCCAAAGCTACTTTTCCATCAGTCCCTGCAGGAGGGAAACACCCCGGGCCCGGACCAAGGACCGGTAGCTCTGCTGAAGATACGGCGGCGGCCGCCCTGGTCCGGGTTCCTCACGCACCCGGAAAAATGTATGTAGCTGAAATGACATGCGCTAAAAAAAGGGATTACAACCGTAACCCCTTTTCACTTTTTGCTATAAATGATTATTTCTTGCTCAGGTCCTTTATACGCAGGTTTCTGAATTTTAGAAAGGAACCATGCCCCAGGAACCCGATATGTCCCGTTTTGTTCAGCAACCCGGGGTGCTTTTTATGATCGGGCGTATCGGTATTGTTCTTGCTTGCTTTGGCGATATCGCCGTCTACAATGGTCTTGCCGTTCAGAATTACCGTGATCCGGTTTCCAACCGCTCTTACTTCCTGGTAGTTCCATTGCCCCACCGGTTTTAAATAACCTCTCAGCGCCGGGATGATGCCATACACGGATCCGTGGTATTGATAAGGCTGCAGGTCTTTATAAATAGGGGCTTCATTATCCAGGATCTGCAGTTCCATACCTTCGTAGGCGGCATCTCCTGTTAAAGGAGCACGGATGCCCAAACCATTATTGGCACCCGGGGTTAGCTGGAATTCGAAACGCATGATGAAGTCGCTGAATTCTTTTTCGGTGTACACATTGCGATTGGCGCCTTCCGGAACGGCAATAGAGGGATCGCAGATAATGGTGCCGCCCTGGGCAAAATAGCCTTCGGTATTGCCGGTCCATCCCTTCATGTCTACTCCGTTGAACAGGGGTTCAAAGCCATCTTTCTTTTCCTGTTCGCTCAGCACATAGGGCTGGGGCCGCGGAATTTCCCGCACATAAACATCGCGAAACTCCAGGCGGGTACCATGGGCCTGCAGTTCAATGGCCTCTTTTCCAAAAATAGGAATGTTGCGGTCCCAGTAGTTTTCCAGTGTTACATTGTTGGTCACCAGCTTGCCGTTGAGGTAAACGGTTACTTTATTACCGACCATCTTAATGCGGAATGTATTCCATTCGTTGATGGGATTGTCGGCAAAAACGAGGGGTGTGCTTTTATTTTTCTTATTGTTGTACAGGCCGCCGGATCCCACCTGTGCGCCCACATCCGTCCGGGAAGGATCCCAGGTCTGTACCTGTGGCGATCCTCTTAAATAAACGCCGCCGTCTCCTTTGGCTTCCATTCTCCAGTCCACAAAAAGCTCAAAGTCTTCATACATCCTGGTGGATACCAGGTTGTCAAATCCTTTACCGTCAAACACCAGTACGCCGTTCTCTACCCGCCAGTCGTTGCGCATTTGCTCATCAGCTTTCTTTTGCGCTGCTGCTAATTGCTGGGGTGTCATCTTTGCTCTTGTCAGCGGGTTGCCTACCAGCCCCTTCCAGCCGGAGAGGTCCTTACCGTTGAACATGGAAACATAGCCGGGATCTTTGGGAAGACCGGCCAGTTGTTTTACCCAGGCAGCTTTCTGGTAGGCGGCTTCCCCGTCTTTGTTCAGGGAGATGGCTTTATTTACAATGCCCTCCACCAATGGCCCGTAAAGATCGGTATGATCGGTAACGATCGCCATTACGGCCTGTACTGCGGCCTGCTGCAATGCCGGATCATCCAGGTAGCTGGAAACAAAAACAAGGGATAAGAGGGAGCTGTTGCTGCCGATACCCTTGAGGATCTTTGTTTTTTGCCCGTTGCTGACCGCAAGCTGCATGGCTTTGCGGAACATCAGCACCTTCTGGTCTACCGGATTCTTAGACCGGTTGATGCCGGCTATAAAGCTGTTCAGCGCATCGTTCCTGAAGCGGGCATTTGCCGGATCTTTCGCGATGGTATAAAGCGCGTCCAGTGCCGCGGCATCGCTCCAACCCGAAAGCGCTTTCAATGCGGCGGCTTTCTGACCGGCGTTGCCGGTGTTGAAATCATTCAGTACCACATCCAGGGCTTCCTTGCCGCCAATATCAGCCAGCACCGAATAATAATGGGTCTTGCCGGCACCGGCGTTGTTCATCAGCTCCTTTACGGCGGTTACCTGGCTGGCCTTTGTTTTCTTTTCTTTAATGGCAGCAAACAGAGATTGTTGCAGGGCATTCGCTTCGCCGGTATTGGACACGTTGTTCAACAGGCCGGCGATCTTTGCTTCGTCACCCGGAGCAACAACGTAGGGAAGGGCCTTGATGGCTGCAAGCCGTACCGCTGCATCGGTATTGGTGGCATCGGCAAAAACAGTACCGGCGTATTTTTCGCCGCCCCGGCGGGCCACAATGTCGATCAATGTTGCACGTGCTGCGCCTGAGGTTTGCGGGAGCAGGGCGGCAGCCTGGCTGGCTACATCGGTACCCTTAATGGTCAGTAATGCCTTTTGGGCCGCATCAAGCGTGGTGGTGGATGATGCGTCTTTAGCGGGAGATTCATCGGCAGTGCGTATCAGGTTCAGCAAGGGAGCGATGGCTTCGCCTTCACCGGCGCGTGCAATAGCTGCAATGGCTGCCAGCTGTACCTGTTTATTTCCGGAACTGAGTAAGCTGGTTAACAGGGGTAATGCGGCTTTGTCCTTATGTTCACCGAACACGTGCAGCAGGTTTGCCTGTTGTACCGGATCCGATGTATTTTTTACTGCGTTCCGGATCTCACCGGAAATTTGTTCGTTGTAAGATGCTCCAAGCAATGCGACCGCCGCGGCCTGGTATTGTTTGTCGGAAGAGGCGAGGGCCGCGAGCAGTTCCGGACGTGCATTTTCGCCGGCTGTTTTATAAAGCAGCCCCAGTGCAGCGTTGCGGAATTGTACGGGCAGCCCGTTCATGGCCAGTAGCTCGCGGGCCGTTTTTTCCGTAACGGATCTGCCCGGTCCCTCTGCTGTTTTTGAAAGATAACGCAGGTATGAATTTACGGCGTTGGATGCTTCCGGCTGATAGCCTGTTTTCCGGGCTGCCGCTTTCAGCGTGGCGGCAGATTGCGGGTCACCGATCATTGCCAGCGCGTACAACAGTGCTTTCCGGGTATTCAGGTTCTGAACAGAAGGATACAGCTGCTGCAGTTTTTTTGCCGCTGGTGCATACTTCAGATCGCCGAGGGCCTTTATCAGCATCATCTGCTGTGTACCCTTTGCGGCGGAAAGCGCATACAGGAGCGCATTAGCGGAGCTGCGGGTGTTTACGCGAACCAGAACACGGGCTGCAGGATCGGTAAGCCTTTTATGAAGCAGGTATCCTTTTACTACCGGCACAACTTCATCGCCCGCCACGTATTGCAACTCCTGCAGCAAAAAATCTTTTATTTCATCGTTTTGAACGGTCTTCAGTCCATTAGCCAGCGCCAGTGCTGCAATGCGTTGGGCACTGCGGTCATTGCCTTTTCCCAGGTATTTGGTCAGTCCGCTCAGCGCGTAGCGTGCTGCCTGGTCGGTCCGGTTTCCCGGGGGCTGAATTTTAGCAATAATGCTCCGGTAACCGGGTGCACCGATTGCCGTCAATTCCTTCATGGCAGCATCCAGCTCTGCTGAACTTTGAGGAGGCATTTTCATCAGCAGGTCTGCAACTTTTGTTGCTGTGGTTCTTACATCTCCTTTTTGCTGCGCATTGGTAAAGCCAGCCATCAAAAGAAGCAGAAAAGTCAGTATTGTAAATTTTTTCATCGTTTGTTTTTTGGGGATCATCAAATGGACCAGGGGCCGCGCATGGGTTGGTGAATGAGTGCATTGGCCGCAGCATCGTTTACGAATTCCAGTTTTACCGGGTCAAATTGCAGGGACCGGCCCAGTCTTACCGCTGTAATAGAGAGGTTCACCAGGGTGGCGGACCGGAAGCCATTGTCTTCATTCAATGCAAATTTCTGACGTGTTTTTACCGATTGTGCAAAGTCGTCCAGCTGTGGTTCCGGATCGGGCATTGCCGCCAGCTTCTTATCGAGGTCGGGGATCGTTGTCCGGAACCCGTTGAATACTTTTCCCTTCGGGCCCTCAATATAAGCAGCATTGGTATCGCGGTTCTCACCGTCCAGGATGATCTTGCAGCCGTCCTCATAAGTAAGCTCAATGCGTTTCCAGGTACCCGCTGCGTCCGGGTCCTGCTCCGGTGCATCTACGTCGATCCTTACGGGGCTGGTATGATCCTTTCCTAAAAAATATTGTACCGGGTCCAGGTAATGCTGGCCCATATCGCCCAGGCCGCCGCCGTCGTAGTCCCAATAGCCGCGGAAAGTCTGGTGTACCCGGTGCGCGTTGTAAGGCTTAAAGGGAGCGGGCCCCAGCCAGAAGTCATAGTCCAGCTCCGCCGGCACCGGCTGCACGTTGAGCGCGGTCTTGCCCACCCAGAAAAATTTCCAGTTAAAGCCGGTGGCTGCATTTACGGTCACTTTCAGCGGCCACCCCAGCAAACCACTTTCCACCAGCTTTTTGATCGGCTTTACCGTGGTATTCATCCCGTAAAAATTATCTTTAAAACGGAACCAGGTATTGAGCCGGAACATGCGCTCATTCTGCTGGATCACTTCCCGCACGCGTTTGCCTTCACCAATCGTACGGGTCATGGGTTTCTCGCACCACACGTCCTTACCGGCATTGGCCGCATCCACACTCATGATGCCGTGCCAGTGTGGCGGGGTGGCAATGTGCACTACGTCAATGGCCGGATCCTGCAAGAGCTCCCGGTAATCGTGATAGGTTTTGGTACCCTTCGGAGATTTGTTCAAGGCCTGTGCCAGGTGCTTTTTGTCCACATCACAAATAGCCACCAGGCGCGCGCCGGGATAGCCAATATGGCCCTGACCCATAGAACCGACACCGATGATGGCTTTTGTCAGCTGGTCGCTGGGCGCAATATGCCGCGGACCTCCCAGCACATGGGAAGGCACGATCGTGAATGCCGCAAACGATGCAGCACTGTTCTTGATAAATTTTCTGCGATTCATTATAAATGTTTAATGGCTTTAAGAAGTTAGTAAACCGTTAAATGCATGATGCTGTTAAAGATAAGCTGAGCAGGTAAATAACTAAAAAAAACAGCGTTGTTTTTTTGTATCTTTTTAATAAAGAAAAAGGTTGGATAAAAATTATTGAAATATGAGCAATTCTTTATGAAAAAAATAGCATAAGTTTTGAGCCTGCACCACAGTCCTGTCGCAATGTCTTTTTGTCTTTATAGCGTACAGATTTCGCGGCTCTTCACAGATGAGACAGGTAGCCCGTGACTTCCGTGGGCGACTATAACAACATCATTTGGTGCCCGCATAAAAAAATGCGCCGATCCGGAATGGGCGCATTTTGATAAATATGAAACAGAGGCGATTCAATAAACGGTCCTCTTTTTTTTGCATCCTAATAATACCAACGCACAAAGGCCTCCATTGCGGCGTAGTGCGTCAGCCCGAGATCAGCGTAGATCGTTGCGGTATTGGCGTTCCGCTCTTCGGCACGCTGCCAGAACTCACGGTTGTCGGAACCCTGGAAGGGCACCATATCTTTCTGTGATTGGTGGATGAAGATACCAAACCGTTTTTTCAGCACCTGCTCCGGGCTCATCGGGATGGCCATTTCAATGTCTTCAATATTCCACTCCTGCCATGCGCCCTTGTACAGCCACAGCCAGCAATCGCTGATCCACTCGTCGCCGTCCTCGCGGAGCCGCTGTAAGGCCGCCACAACCGCATTAAAGCATACCAGGTGTGTGCCATGCGGATCTGCAAAATCACCGGCGCAATAGATCTGTTGCGGTTTTATTTTCCGCAGTAGTTCCATGGTGATCTTGACGTCCTTTTCGCCCAGGGGTTTCTTTTCTATGGTGCCTGTTTCATAAAAAGGCAGGTTCATAAAATGGATATTGCTGTCAGGGATGCCTACATAACGGCAGGTGGCGCTGGCCTCACCGCGACGGATCAGCCCCTTGATCTCGCGGATGGTGGGAGTATCGATCTGGTTGGGTTTTTTCCCGGCCACATATTTGCGCGTTTGTGCCAGGATCCTGGCCGGCTTATCCGAATCTATTTTTGCAATGGTGTTAAAGCCCACTGCAAAATCAAGAAAGCGGGTTACGAACTCATCAGTTACGGCAATATTCCCGGAGGTCTGATAGCCTACATGCACGTCATGTCCCTGGTCGTGGAGGCGCTGAAACGTACCGCCCATGCTGATGATATCGTCATCCGGGTGCGGGGAGAAGATCAGCACTCTTTTTGGATAAGGGATGGAACGTTCCGGGTGGGAAGGGATCACCGCATTGGGCTTTCCGCCGGGCCAGCCGGTAATGCTGTCGCGCAGCATATAATATACTTCCAGGTTGATCTCGTATGCATTGCCTTTCTCCACCAGCAGATCGCTCAACCCGTACTCGTTATAATCCTCGTTGGTAAGGGAAAGCACCGGTTTTTCCAGCTGCAGCGCCATATGGACCACCGCTTTTTTGATCATTTTAGGAGTCCATTCCACTTCCCCGGTGAGCCAGGGAGATTTCAGACGGGTCAGTTCGGATGCCGCCGGTTCATCCACAATGAACTTCACATCGGGATGGGTTTGCAGCAGGGAGGCGGGTACGTGTTCGGTCTCGTCTTCTTCCACTGCGGCTTTTACGGCTTTCGCCTTGCCGGCGCCCCAGGCCATCAGGATGATCTGTTTGGATTTTAAAATGGTGCTGATACCCATGGTTATGGCCATCCGGGGCACTTCGGAAATATTGGCAAACTCGTAGGAATTGGCGATCCGGGTGGAATTGTCCAGGTTGATCAGCCGGGTTTTTGTATAAATGCCCGATCCGGGTTCGTTAAAACCAATATGGCCGTTGTTACCGATGCCAAGGATCTGCAGATCGATGCCCCCGGCCTTCTCGATCAGTTGCTCGTAGGCCGTACAGGCGGCCTTTACATCTTCCTTGGCTACTTCACCATTGGGAATATGGATATTTTTTGGATGGATGTCTACATGATCGAACAAATGTGTTTGCATAAAGCGGTTATAGCTCTGGATGGCTTCCCTGCTAATGGGATAATATTCGTCCAGGTTAAAGGTGACCACATTTTTGAAGCTCAGCTTTTCTTCCTTATGCATGCGCACCAGCTCGGCATACAGGGTTTTGGGACTGGAACCTGTAGCCAGGCCTAAAACGCATTTTTGTTTCTGTTTTTGCTTTTCGCGGATCAGCCCGGCGATGGCTTTGGCAATGGCCAGGGAGCCGGCTTTCAGATCGGGGAAGATCTGCACTTCTACTTTTTCCAATGTATCCAGATGATTTTGCTTAGCAGTTTGTGACTTAGGCATTTGTATGATTTTATATTGATTTATAAATGAATGGGCGCACCTGTTTCGGCAGAAGCCGCGGCAGGTTATTTCCCAAAATAGTTGGCGCCCCAGAGGTCGTACCGTTTCTTTTGGGTTTCCAGCCTTTTTTTGAAATCGTCGAAATTGCGGTCCTGAACCGGTTTCCACAGGGCTTCGCTGAGTGCGCTCATTCTTGGAAACAGCATGTATTCTGCTTTTTTAGGATTGCTTATGTATTCGGTCCACAAATTGGCCTGGCCGCCCCAGATCAGTTTGCGTTCTTCAGTGCTGAGACTGTCGGGAACGACTTTCCAGTTGTACACCTTTTCTATGGGTAAATGATTGCGGTTGTTGGTAATGGTAACGGAGTCTTCTTTGGGCGATTGCTGGTAGTCGAAATACACATAGTTGTTTGGCGTCATGATCACCTGGTGTTTTTGGCGTGCTGCGGTAATGCCGCCTTTTTCACCCCTCCAGCTCATTACCGTGGCATTGGGAGCCAGGCCACCTTCCAGGATCTCGTCCCAGCCGATGATGTTCTTGCCCTTGGAATTGATGAATTTTTCCATGCGCTGGATGAAATAGCTTTGCAGGTAATGTTCAGCCGTATGCTTGCCATCGCCTTTTATGCCCAGCTCTCTGATCCTTTTCTGGCAGTTGGGACACCGTTCCCAGTGTTTCTTGGGGCACTCATCGCCGCCGATATGTACATATTTGGAAGGGAAGAGGGGCAACACTTCATTCAGCACGTCTTCCAGGAATTTGAACGTGGTTTCTTTTCCCGCGCAGAAAACGTCTTCATACACGCCCCAGGCCTGCTGTACCTGTTTTCCTTTTACCTCGCCGCTCCAGCTGACGCCTTTGGCCGGACGTGTAGGCTCATCAGGAAAGCAGCTTAAATACGGGTAGGCCGCAATGGCGCCGCCCCCGTGCCCGGGCATTTCTATTTCCGGGATTACAGTAATGTATCTTTTGGCTGCGTAGGCTACAATGTCCTTTACCTCGGCCTGGGTATAGAACCCGCCGTATTTTTTGTGATCATTCCCTTTACCCGGAAAATTGCCGATGATGGTGCCATTACGCCAGGCGCCCACACTGGTAAGTTTGGGATATTTTTTTATTTCGATCCTCCAGCCCTGGTCTTCAGTAAGGTGCCAGTGAAAATAGTTCATTTTGTGAAGGGCAATATAATCAATGTATTTTTTTACAAAATCCACCGGAAAGTAATGACGGCCTACATCCAGCATCATACCCCGGTATGCCAGGTCCGGCGCATCGGTAATGGATACGGCCGGAATGGAGAGCGTGCTGCCTTTTTCTACCGGAAGCAGCTGGATCAGGGATTGGGTTCCGTAAAAAGTGCCTGCTGCAGAATTGCCGGCGATGCGGATGGCCGAAGGGTCGGCCTCCAGTGAATAACCATCTCCCGAGGCGGACCTTGTGGTAAGGACAATTCCCTTTGTTCCTTTGGAAACAACCCGCAGGGAAAACCCATAATAGGATTTCAGGTAACTGTTAAAAAGCGCTGCAATATTCTTATCATCTTTTGATACGGCAACAATGGGTGTGGAGCGGTTAAGGGTAAAGCTGCCGTCTTTTACAACAACGGACTGTGGCTGCGGAATGATGCTGATTTCCTGGGCCCCGATATTGAATACGAAAAGACAAGCAATAAAGCATAAAATAGCGCGCATAACAAAGGTTTGAGTTTTGTGCGCCAAGTTAAGGATTTTTTGAGTTAGAAATTAAGAAGGAGTAATGCAAACGATTGTCTTATTTTCGTGCATCGCAGCGGTGGGTATAAATAATATAGTTACCGGTGTCTTTAATATGGGGATGACAAATATTGAAATTATTGAATTGTTTTTTTCGGCCTTTGGAAGCCTGGATCACCGGGGCATGAATGCGCTCTACAGCAAGGAGATTATTTACAGTGATCCGCTTTTTGGAATGCTGGAAGGGGAGCAGGTAGCGGACAAGTGGGAAATGGTCTGTATGGGGATCCGGGAATTTGAACTGACCGTTATCAAAACCGAAGAGATCGATCATGAATATGCTACCTGTAAATGGAAGGCCACCTGGCGTTCTTCCCGTTCAAACCGGCGGATCCGTTTTGAAGCTAAATCGTTCATGCGGTTTGCCGATCAGCAGATCATTGAGCACAGCGACGGGTTCAGTCTTACCAAATGGATCGCGCAGGCTTATGGTATAAAAGGGGAGTTTTTTGGGTGGACAAATTTTATGAAGCGGCGGGTACAAAAAGAGTACCAGCGGCGCCTGGAAGCGTTTTCAGATACAAAACGGCTGCAACTGCCCGATGCGCCGGGTACTGCTTCCTGATCACAGGCACCCTGTGTCGTCAGAAGCTATTTAAAAATAAAATCTTGATCTTCTTATAAGCGCCATCCGGCGCGTTGTTGCCGTTCTGAACTTGTTTCAGGATCTATTGATAGATAACTATTATTAAATACGGAAACAAGTTGCTAATGACAAATGAAAGACTTTTGATACATCTTTAACGAGGCCGTAATTTCATAAGTGCCATGGGCACGGATCATTATTATGCCCGGGGCCCATGGCGCTCTGTTGCTCTTTTGGACGTATAAACGGGTTGAAACCCGTTCTTGCCGGATCTTCCGAGGCCATGCCTTTTTTGCCAAAATGATCGTTGATCCCCGCTTTTTATAGATGACGGCTACTGCGATTCCCTAAGTAGCGGCGATAAAAAGCTGGTACTTTTTAATGGTTATACGGATGCTCCCGGATCGTTTTTAAACAGCTGTTCAGATTTCGTTCTTTTTTGACAGAATTTATTCGCACATTTATGGTGTGAATAATTAGTGTGTCTGGCCGCCCTGATTGGTGTATTCACGAGTCAGAAAAAGGGTTATGCTTCCAGGGTAGGTTTAACCGGAATGAAATGCGCGGGAATGATTAATTTCGAAAAAAAATAGGTGTATGATCAACAGGAAACGTTTTCTTCAGCTGGGGCTCCTTTCCGGAGTAACGTCGTTATTACTCAAAAATGGCCGCGGACAGGTGGTGTCGCAAAACGGGCCGGTCGTTATATCTACCTGGGATGCGGGGTTGGCCGCCAATAAAGGTGCCTGGGAGATCCTGTCAAAGGGAGGCAGTGCCCTGGATGCCGTGGAGCAGGGTGTTAAGATAACAGAAGCGTCGCAGAACTGTTGTGTGGGCCTGGGCGCCAATCCGGACCGGGATGGAATTGTGACGCTGGACGCCAGCATTATGGATCATCAGTTCAATTGCGGCGCCGTAGGCTTTTTGGAGCGGATCAGACATCCCATCTCCGTAGCCCGCCGCGTGATGGAAAAAACGCCGCACGTAATGCTGGTGGGCAGCGGGGCACAGCAATTTGCCGTGGAAGAAGGTTTTCCGCTGGAACCCCAGGAATTGTCGGCGGACGCGCAAAGAGCCTATAAGAAATGGCTGGAAGATTCAAAGTATGCCCCCGCCATCAACCGGGAAAACAAGGGGCATGGTCCGTTTGCACCCGAACGGTTCGATAATGGTGAATGGAATCATGATACCATCGGGATGCTGGCCATGGACGCGATGGGCAACCTAAGCGGCAGCTGTACCACCAGCGGCATGGGGTTTAAAATGCGGGGCCGGCTGGGCGATTCGCCGATCATCGGTGCGGGGCTGTTTGTAGACAATGAAGCGGGCGCCTGCGTAGCTACCGGCCAGGGAGAGGATGTGATCCGGGTGGCCGGTTCGCACAGCGTGGTGGAAATGATGCGCCAGGGGTACGGACCGGAAGTGGCCTGCCGGAAGATCATTGAACGTATCGTAAAGATCAAGAAAGCGGACGCGCAAAAGATCCAGGTAGCTTTTATCGCTATCAACAGGAACGGGGTGGTAGGTTCCTACGCCATACACAAGGGGTTTAACTATGCCATCAAAACAAAAACAAAAGAAACCCTTGTTGACGCCAATTATCATTTTACATCCGGACAATAAACATCTTACTAAAAAACATTTCACTAAACAACATTTCACTCAAAAGCATTTCACTAAAACCTCTCACCAAACAACCCCCATGTCCCCTATATACAATGAATTTACTATAGAGATCGCTACGACCGATTTTGAATCCACGAAGAATGCTGTTGCAGGAGGTGCGGACCGTATCGAACTTTGCGCCAACCTGGGAGAGGGGGGCACTACCCAGTCTTATGGAGTGATCAAAACCTGCCGGGACAGATTTGATGTTCCCATCTATCCGATCATCCGGGTAAGGGGGGGCGATTTTTTATATACGGAGGAAGAGTTTGCATGCATGCTGGCGGATGCTGTTAATTGCAAAGATCTGGATTGCGATGGTGTGGTGGTGGGCTTTCTAAAAGCGAATGGTGAAATTGATGTAGAACGCACCGCCCGGATCGTTGAAGCGGTTTATCCGATGGGTGTTACGTTTCACCGCGCGTTTGACCGGTGCCGAGATCCGCTGGAAGCGTTGGAGCAGATCATTGGTGCAGGGTGTGAGCGGATCCTTACCAGCGGGCAGGAGCTTACGGCCATACAGGGCGCACCGTTGATCCGGCGGCTGAATGAGCAGGCCGCGGGGCGGATCATCATTATGCCCGGGAGCGGGGTGCGCACCGACAATGTAAAAGCGCTGGCTGCTGATACCGGCTGCACCCAGTTTCACAGCTCCCTCCGGGAAATGATCCCTTCAAAAATGAAATTCAGTACCCCCGCATTTGTCAATGATGCAGAGAGCATCCGGCATTCGGGCATCGACCCGGCTAAGGTTACTGCCTTTAAAAAAGCGTTGGTCTGATCTGTGGCGGCAGCCATAACTTTGTTCCTTATTTATGTTTTACAGAACCATTCTCCTGTTGATCTGCTCCAATGTCTTTATGACGCTGGCCTGGTATCATCATCTCAGGAATGAGAACTGGCCCCTGTGGAAGGCGATCCTGCTAAGCTGGCTGATCGCATTTTTCGAATATTGCCTGGCTGTACCGGCGAATCGTTTCGGGCAGAAGGCGGGTATGAATTTATTTCAATTGAAGATCGCGCAGGAGGCGATCACCCTGGTGGTATTTACCATCTATGCCGTGGCTTTTGCCAACAATGCGTTTCACTGGAAATACCTCGTCAGCTTTTTGCTGCTGATCGGTGCCGTGTATTTTGTATTTGCAGACATAAAGTAGGCCGTGGTCGCAGAAGCGCGGCATTCTTTACGTTGATATTCCCGGAAAAGAAAAGAGTTGTTTCCAATGAAACAACTCCAAATATATTTTGTAATCTCCGCTATTTTGAAACGCTGCTAAAATGCGCAGCGGTCTTACCGGAGGCCGTAGTGCTTTTTGTCATTTCCTGTTTAACGGGGGCCGGCTGTTTGGCCACGTTCCCTTCCACCTGTGCAAGGGTAGGTGCGATGACGAGGGAAACGATCGACATCAGTTTAATAAGGATGTTCATGGACGGACCGGAAGTATCTTTGAACGGATCGCCCACGGTATCACCGGTCACTGATGCTTTGTGCGGATCGGATTTTTTGTGGAACATTTCCCCGTTGATCTCTACGCCTTTTTCAAAGGATTTCTTGGCATTGTCCCAGGCCCCGCCGGAATTGTTCTGGAACATCCCCAGCAATACACCCGATACGGTAGCACCTGCCAGAAAGCCACCCAGGGCTTCGGCGCCAAAACCGGGTAAAAAACCGATAATGATGGGAGAAATGATGGCGATGGCACCCGGGACCACCATTTTTTTGAGGGAAGCTTCGGTAGAGATGGCCACGCATTTATCGTATTCGGGCGTTCCTTTTCCCTCCATGATACCCGGAATGGTGCGGAATTGCCTTCTTACCTCTTCTACCATGGCCATGGCGGCTTCACCTACCGCGCGGATGGCCAGTGCCGAAAAAATAAAGGGGATCATGGCCCCCAGGAAAAGGCTGGCCAGTACATTGGCTTTATAAATATCGATGCCTGTAATGCCGGCGACCCCTACAAATGCGGCAAACAATGCCAATGCGGTCAATGCTGCAGAGGCGATGGCAAATCCTTTACCGGTAGCAGCGGTGGTATTTCCAACGGCATCGAGTACATCGGTCTTTTCCCGTACTTCTTTGGGCAGTTCGCTCATTTCGGCAATACCGCCCGCGTTGTCGGCGATCGGGCCAAAAGCATCAATAGCCAGCTGCATGGCCGTAGTGGCCATCATTGCGGCAGCGGCAATGGATACGCCATATAAGCCTGCACATTTGTAGGAAGCCACGATACCAGCGGCCAGTACCAGAATGGGCAAAAAGGTAGATTCCATACCCACGGCCAAACCGCCGATCACATTGGTGGCATGCCCCGTTGAGGATTTTTTAATGATGGAGTTCACCGGGCGTTTGTCCATTGCGGTATAGTATTCGGTAATGACGGTCATTAGCGCGCCCACGGCCAGTCCTACCACAATTGCGCCCAATACGCCGTTCTTGGTAAAATGAAAGCCCCGCAGTTCCATTTGTTCCGGGAGGATCCAGTACACCAGTGCGGCGGATGCCAGGGCGGTTAAGATAATAGAACCCCAGTTACCCATGTTCAGTGCTTTCTGAACGGTTTGAGTATTGATCCCTGCGTTTTCACTGATCTTTACAAAAAAGGTTCCGATGATGGAGAACAGGATCCCGGTCCCGGCGATCAGCATGGGCAGCACTACCGGAGAATAACCGCCCAGGAAATCCGCACCGTTTGCCACATCAATCTGCTGCCCCAGAACGATCGTTGCCAGTACCGTGGCCACATAAGATCCGAAAAGATCGGCGCCCATACCGGCAACGTCTCCTACATTATCACCCACATTATCGGCGATGGTAGCCGGGTTACGGGGATCATCTTCCGGAATGCCTTTCTCTACCTTTCCTACCAGGTCGGCACCCACGTCGGCAGCTTTGGTGTAGATACCACCACCTACGCGGGCAAAAAGGGCAATCGATTCCGCTCCCAGTGAAAAACCGGTCAGCACTTCAACAGTGGTCAGCATTTCCGCTGAATTCAGGTCGGCATCCGGTGCAAAAAAGTGTTTCAGTACAATATATAATCCGCCAAGGCCCAACACGGCCAGCCCGGCTACGCCAACTCCCATAACGGCTCCACCGCCAAAAGAAACATTCAGCGCTTTGCGCAGGCTGGTTCTTGCGGCGTTGGCCGTGCGTACGTTTGCAAAGGTAGCAGCCTTCATCCCGATATAGCCGGCCACAGCGCTTAAAACGGCTCCAATGATAAAAGATATGGATATCATCCAGTGGGAGTGTGGATTGGCATTGGCAAGCACTCCCAGTAAAATTGCAACGATCACCACAAAGTAGGCAAGGATCCTCCATTCAGCTTTTAAGAAGGCCATGGCCCCCTCAGCAATATGATTGCTGATCTCTTTCATCCTTGGTGTTCCTGCATCTTGTTTTACAACCCATCGAAATTTAAATAAAGTGTAAATGAGGCCGATGATGGCCATGAGAGGTACTAAATAGATCAGATGTTGCATATAAATTTTTCTACATTAATATATTAGGCATAAGCAAGGTTGCAAATATAAGTGTTGCATTCAACAAGTGAGTTGTTATTTTTGAGAGCCAACCAGCGGTTTTTTGAGCCGTCAATCGTTTTTATTTGAACTTTTAAATCATTTATAAAGCTTTTTTGAAAGCTATGAAAAAGAAAGTGAAAGAAGCGATGTTCTGGTAAAATATTGCATGTGTAATTGGGAAGAACGGACCTGCCGGTTGCTCATGACAATTGCTGAAAAGCGTTTCCGATGTTTTCGATAATGTCCGTGGCCAGCATTGCATCCATCCCTTTGTTCTGGGCGGCAAGATCGCCTGCAAGCCCGTGCAGGAACACACCCATAATGGCCGCTTCTTTGGGCAGGTAACCTTGCGCCAGCAAACCGGTAAGGATGCCGGTGAGCACATCCCCACTGCCTCCTTTTGCCATTCCGGCATTTCCGGAAATGTTGAAAAAGCCAGTTCCGTCTGGCAGGGCCACCAGGGTATGATGCCCTTTCAAGACGATTATAATATTTAATTCCATTGCCTTAGAGACAGCTACCTCTATTTTTTTAAAATTGTGATCCTGTGTTCCGAACAGGCGGGCAAATTCTTTTGGGTGCGGTGTAAGGATGCTGTCCGGCCGCAGCAGATTTAAAAGGCCGGGGTTTTCCCCGATGATATTCAGGGCATCCGCGTCCAGTACAAGACGCCGTGTTTCCCGCTCGAGCAATTCCCGTAAGAAGGACTTTGTTTTGATCGCTGTTCCTATGCCGGGCCCGACCCCGATTGCGGAAAACAGGTCCGGAGCATAGTTGGGATGGGCAATATGGGTCGCTTCAGTATCGGGCAATAGCATTGCCTCCGGGGCGGCCGTTTGCAGAATGGGAACACTTTGTTCCGGTACATGGGCGCTTACCAGGCCGGCGCCCGCTCTCAGGCAGGCCCGGGTGCTTAAAACGGCCGCCCCGGTTTTCCCATAGCTGCCGGCTACGATCAGGGCATGGCCAAAATTCCCTTTGTGTGCAAAGGCGGTGCGTGGCCGGTAGAGCTGCCGGGCCATTGTTTTGTTGATGAGGTGGAAACGGGTGTCCACGCGCTCGGGAAACGCAGGATGGAGGTTGATATCAATGAGGTGTACCTGCCCGAAAAACGCTTCGTTCTCGGCAGCCAGGAATGCCATTTTCAGTACCTGGAATGTAAGTGTGTGCCGTGCCCGGATGACTGGCTGGTTAAGGGAAGACTGATCGCAGAACAGCCCGCTGGGCATATCGATGGAGACGGTGGGTGCCGGGGCATTGTTTAAATGATCTACCAGCAGTGCCGCCCGCCCCGTCAGTCCCCGGTTCAACCCTGTTCCGAAAAGCGCATCAACAATAATACATGCATCAGGGATCAGCGGAAAGTCCTGTTCCGACCGGAGCTGGTAAATGGGAATGGCGGACAGATGGTGCAGGATATTGAAATTGGAAATGTAATCTTCTGATCCTTTTGCTTCCGACTCCAGTATAAAAACGGTTACGGCCTTGCCGGAGTTGTAAAGGAGGCGGGCGATGGCCAGTCCGTCGCCCCCGTTGTTGCCTTTGCCGCAAAAAACGTAATAGCTGTCTGCAAGCGTGTTTTGCTGCAACCACCGGGCACAGGCATTAGCGGCGCGTTCCATCAGTTCCAATGAAACAACCGGTTCATACTGCATGGTGAACTCGTCCCACTGCCTAATTTGTGCTGCGTTCAGTAATTTCATGGCTGTTCTAAAGATAGGAATCTTTGCATAAAAATGCGGGATGACCAGTCCCGCATAAACGAATAACTAAAGCAACAAGATCCTAAAAGTCAAATTTCAGCCGGATGCCCATACCGGTATAGTTCAGCTTCTGGTCCGATACGTTCTTCATGGGCACTTTCAGAAAGGGTTCGATGGCCACATTGTTTTTGGGCGTGATCTTCTGTTTATAGCCGAAAGAAACGTTATAGAACCCGAGGAAGGGCGTCCGTTCCTTTCCGGATGCTTCCGGAGCGGCATCGGAAACCGAAGATTTTATGACCTGTATGTTCTTGTCTTCTTTCAGGATGCCCTGGTTGTTCTCGACCGAGATCTGCTGGTTTTCGCTGTCTTTATAGTAATACAGGGCATTGTCCCTGACCACCACCATTCCGGATACCCCGGCAGTAGCATACAGCCGGTTGGTAATATTGTAGCTGATATCAATAGGGATGTCAAAACCACTTAAAGTAGCGTTCACCTTTTCGAGTTGCTGCTGAGGCACAGCAGCATCATTATTAACGAGGCTTCTTGCGGCGGAAGCGCTGAAAGCTGCCGGACTGTTCAACGTCGCATTAGAAGAAGGGAAAGAAACATCAAAATCACGTGAAGCCGTCATTTTATTGTGCGCGACCCCTGCGCTGATCTTTATTTTATCATTTACCGCATAACCCAGCGAAACTCCATAGCCCATATTTACGTCGCTTTCCCCGAACATGGGCGAGATGAAGACGCTGGGAGACCATTTCTTTGAGCGGCTGTTCTCCCGTTCTGACGGGGCGGATTCCCGGGCCAGGAAGAGGGGATTTTGCTGGCGTACCGGTGGCTGCTGGCCTGCTGTTGCATTGCCGGGCGCAACAGGGTTGGGCCAAAATGGTTTGGGGGCGGGCTTCTGTCTTGTTGGTGTTTGCCCGTGTCCTGCAGTCACTTCCGTTCCTGCAGACGGGGGCGCCGGCAACACGGGTGTTTCTTTCAGAACATCATTTTGTGCAACCGGTTCCTGTCCGCTGGCGGTAAGAGGCGTTCCGGGTTTTTGCTGTTCCTGCGGAGAAAATACCGGGTTGTTCCCGGAGGACCGGTCTGCCGTTAACGGAGCCTGGGTGTCCGGTACGGGGAGTGTTATTTGACTGTTCCCGGTGGCCGGATGGTTCTTTTGGGAGGGTGACTGTGCGCCATCCTCCTTCACGATCGCCGGAGAAACGCCGGCAGGAGGTGTTGTTATAAAATACTGGACGCTCAGCAATACAGCGGCAAGAACAGCTGCGGCAGCCGTGATCTTTTTCCACAGAGGGATCACCCGGGCAGCTTTTACCGGAGCCTGCAGGTGCTGTTGGGAAAACTGTTCCCAGGCGCCCTGCCGGTAGTCCTCCTCGTGGTTCCGGAGTACCTCTTTAATATGTTTTAAAAAATCATCCTGATGGTCTTCCATGACTTTTCATTAAAAATTTTTTATATAAAGCGCTTTCAATTTATTTTTCGCCCTTGAGAGATAAACCCGGCAGACATTCTCCGAAATCTGTAGCATCCGGGAAATTTCTTCATGGCTGAATCCTTCGATTTCGTATAAACTAAAAACGGTTTTTTGGATTTCAGGCAGTTGATTCAGCAGGGACATAATGTCCTTTACTTCGCTGGACTGCACCCCGGAAGGGTGCTGCTCCGGAAAATGGTTCTCCGACGGTTCCTCCTGTAAGAGATTCATTTTCTTCTTTCTGAGAAAATCGATCGCCGTTCTTGAAGCGATCTTGGCTACCCAGCCTTTAAAGGACTGCTCAATATCCGCCGAATATCCGGGTGCCTTAAAGGAATCCAGGTGACTAAAGATTTTCACAAAAGAGTCATTCACCAACTCTTCCATTACATGATAATCATTTACATAACGCCTCACCACGCCTTTTATAAAGCCATAATAGCTTTTATAAAGCGCTTCTTTGTGTGGTACTGAGTCCTGCCCGCATTTTTTCAGCACCAGTTCCAGTTCGGCGTCCTGTATTCCCAAATTCCCTTTGTTATGTTTTTACACCTTCTTCTAAATATACCAAAAATCAGCCAACCGGCGCTGGGGCAACGGAGGCTGATCTTTTTATGGAAATATATGGGATCTACTAATAATAGTGCGCCATCGCTTCTACAATCAGTTTTCCGTTGGTAGTGTTCATCGACTTAAAACCAGTTGTCCAAATAGTATATTGATTTCCATTATATAAATTCTTTACCTCCGAGGTGGCCAGTACTGTATTCGTACCGGCTGCCCTTGCCTCAAACCGGATGTCTTTTGCCGACTTGAAGCTGACAAATGTACTTACATTTTTGTACCCGATGTTTTTTGCGACTGCGGTAGGATTGTCCTGTATGTAAAGGTCAATGGCTCCGGCGTCGGGGCTCATATTGGCAAAACGGATCAAAATGGAATCGCCAACGGGGGTCATAACACTGTCGCGTACCAGTACCGCATCCATTTTGCTCAGGGTGTCCACAATAAAGATGGAATACCGTTTGCGGGGCTCGAACGTTACGTTCTTTGAAAACAGGCTGTCCGATTCTCCCCGGTTGAACACATACAGTTTCCGGTCACCGGAATAAACGCGGGTATAATTGGTCCGGTAAGTATAATAAAACTCATTCAGCAGCCAGCGCTGGGTTCCTTTAAACTGGATGTCCAGTGGCATCCCCAGCGGGGCACCGTTGATAATGCTTACTGCGGCGGCGTTTTGAAACTCGGGGCTGTCGTAATAGCTGTCACGATCTTTTAAACAGGAGCTTAAAAACACCAGGGTCAACAATAAAAAGCTGCCCAGAAAAACTTTTTTCATCATTTTCAGATTTTGAGCGATATAAATGTTGTTCTGATAGAGGTAACGCAGCTATGAAATGAAACGCAACATCCAGGGATTAAAAAAATCCCGGAAATGCCTGAAAACGGTTGCTTACTTGTCGCCGGTCAGGTTTTGATACCGGCCCGGCGGCGCGGACGGCGTATGGTCATTACCAGAAAACGGTGTATAAGGCGGCAAGAATACCGCAGATGATCACGGACCCCATCAGGAAGCCCGGCGATACCCGGAAAAGCCGTTTATCCGTTTCGATGGCATCCGGAGCGGCTGTACGGGGAGATGCGAGGCTGATGCCGACCATCAGCAGGATCACGCAAAAAAAGGTAATGGTCATCCGGTCGAGGAACGGGTAATCGGGAAAGGCCCCGTGGGTCCATGCGGGCAGGAATTTAAGGACCGTGGAGATGGGGATGGTGAGCACGGCGCCGGCCAGTGCTGCATTGGCAGTGGTACGTTTCCAGAACATACCCAGCAGGAAAATAGCCAGCACCCCCGGCGAAAAAAAGCCGACATATTCCTGGATGAACTGATACGCCTGGTCCAGCGATTGAAGGGCAGGGGTAACCAACGCCGCCAGCAGCATGGCTGTAATTACGGCCCAGCGCCCCACACGTACCAGTTTCCGCTCGGATGCTTCCCTGTTAAAGAATTTTTTATAAATATCCAGCGAAAAAATAGTAGAAATGCTGTTGGCCTTACCCGCCAGCGAAGCCACGATTGCCGCTGTAAGCGCCGCAAATGCAACGCCCTTCAGACCCGCGGGAAGCAGGTTCATGAGCGTAGGGTAGGCATGATCCGGTTTTACGACGCCTGAGGCATCGGTCATTTCCTGCTGAAACATTCCGTTCTGGTGCAATACGAACATCGTAATACCGGGCAGCACCGCAATTACGGGGATCAGCAGCTTTAAAAAAGCGGCAAAAAGGATCCCTTTCCTGGCTGTTTTCAGATCGGCACCCAGGGCGCGTTGCACAATGTACTGGTTACAGCCCCAGTAAGCCAGGTTATTGATCAGCATTCCGCCGATCAACACCGACATTCCCGGCAGCTCATAGTAATGCGGATCGCCCTTTTTAAAGATCATGTGAAAATGGGCAGGCGCCTCCTTTCTTAAAATGCCTAATGCTTTCCAGATATCGCCTTCAAATCCAAACCGGTCTGCCAGCAGGGAAAGGGCCAGGTAGGCGGTGATCAGTCCGCCAACAATCAGTACGATCACCTGCACCACGTCGGTATAACCGATCACCTTCATTCCGCCCAGGGTTACAATAACAGAGAACAGGCTGAGCCCTGCAATGCAGGCTTCGAAACTCAGGCTGCTGATGGAGGAAATGGCCAGTGCGCCCAGGTAGATGATGGAGGTCAGGTTTACAAATACATAGACCAACAGCCAGAAAACAGCCATGATCGTGCTGACCTTGTCATTGTAACGGACCGAAAGGAACTGCGGCATGGTGAAGATCTTATTCTTCAGGTACACCGGTATGATGAATACCGCAACGATGATCAATGTAGCGGCGGCCATCCACTCATACGAGGAGATAGCCAGCCCCAGCGCAAAACCGGACCCGCTCATGCCGATGAAATGCTCGGCAGATATATTGGAAGCGATCAGAGAGGCCCCGATGGCCCACCAGGTAAGTGAACCTTCTGCAAGAAAGAAATCCTTGGAACTGGGGGTTGCTGATTTTTTCCGGCGGTAAACATAATACCCGTAAGCAGACACGGCAATAAAATAGATCAGAAAAACGAGATAGTCCAGCGGCTGAAGTTGATGCATCGGGAATGGTTTGGGAGATGAAACAGGATTACCCGGGTGGATACCCGGCAGGGGTGCTTCCTTCCTTAACTCAGGGCACTGCAACGCCATCGCTGGTTCAGGGTTCCCCGGTTATGAATATGGGAGTGGCTAAAAAGTATTTTTCGGCCGGCAAGTTGGTAAGGCGGAAAGCCCTGAATAATGGATATACGATACCTTTCCGCCTGATCTTTAGCTCGCCGCTTTTTCGTCAACCCCGGCTTTTTAAAATCTTAATGTTTCGGGAAGGTAACTGCTTACCAGGGTTTCATAATAGGGCCGCAATTTTGTCCAATCGGGGGGCTCGGGGTTTTTGGAATAGAGATCGTACGGATTGAACAGCTTGACCCATTTCAGCATTTTCTTATCATGGTCGTCGGTCAGGTATTCGTAAGCGCCCTCCCTGTGCCAGGCATAAAACGAGTGGTAACGAAGCATGTAGAGGCCTTCTTCCGGAAGGTGCTCCTTCATGATCTGGTAAATATATTCGTCATGTCCCCAGGACATGGTTACGTTCCGGAGACCACACCCGGCTTCATACAGGCCCAGTTTGGTGCTGTAGGTCGGATTATCGTAGTCGGGATTGCTTTTAAAGAATTCGGGGTAAACAATCTTATCCGAGTAGGCACATCCCACAGGAAACGTGTCGCCCACCACAGCCCATTGCGGCTCACCAAAAAGACAAAGAACCTTGCCCATATCGTGCATAAGCCCGGTGAGCACCATCCAGTCCGGATGTCCGTCCCTGCGGATGGCTTCAGAGGTTTGCAGCAGGTGCTGGAACTGGTCCAGGTCGGTGTCCGGATCGGAATCATCCACCAACTGGTTCAGGAAATCAAAAGCATTCCAGACCGTCATTTCCTTCCGGTTGAACTTCAGGAAATCAGCTCTTTTTTTCATCACAAAATCGTGTGTCTGCAAGGTGTGGTTCAGCCGGTAAAACTCTTTAACAGTATCCCGTTGCGGATCTTCATAGTTGCGGTATTCATCCGTGGTCTTTGAAGTGGCGATGGTTTCAGGATCGGGGTATCTGCGCAGCAAATCATCTTCCCATTCGTCAAGACTGGCCAGCGGGGTATTGTTCGTATTTGTCGTACTCATGATGGCGGTTTAATAAATGAATAAATTTGAATCGTTTGATCCTCCTAAACTACTCATTTTATTTTAAACCGGCTGGCTAAATTTGGGGTTTTGTCAGGGGCAGCGGGTAATTTTAACAGAACAGTGATCGGTGGGCCGGACGGTTATTACACAGGCCCCTGGTCAATTTTATGGAGGGCTGAGAAAATTGTATCTTTAACGATGGCTAATATGAAAGACACACCGATCGTGCCGATAGGTACCTCGACCCCCTAACTGATTTTGGTTTCAAAAGGATATTTGGATCTGACCCTGATAAGGGCCTGCTGATCGCATTTCTGAATGCCTTGTTTCAGGGCCGGAAAGTGATACGCGATCTGGAGTATCATCTGCAAGCGCATGGCGGTGCGGCAAGACATTACCGTAAAACCATTTTTGATCTCACCTGTACAGGTGCGGAGGGTGGAACGTTCATCATTGAACTGAAAGCTGTTCCGGTTATGGCAACAGTTTTTTTTACGCCAGGTGGTTTCCGGTTTGAGTTTCTGACTTGTATAAAATATTTTAACTTTATCATTGATCTCCATCTCAAAATTCTAACAACTGCAAAAAAACAATGCTTTAAACAATTGTAACGGGTTTATTTACAATAGGCTTACATGATGTTGTAAATTTTTGATCCGCTAAACGTTGCATTGGACCGGTTTGCCGCAGGGAATGTTAGTGAGCCCGGCGCTGCAGCCGGAAATTCCCCGGAATTTCCTCTGAAAAGCGTACCTTTGCAGCCCCGAAAATGGGGCATCAGCATGAAGAATATACGGAATTTTTGTATTATCGCGCATATCGATCACGGAAAGAGTACCCTGGCAGACAGGTTGTTGCAGGCCACCAATACCATTAGCGACCGGGAAATGATGGACCAGGTGCTGGACGACATGGACCTGGAGCGGGAAAAGGGGATCACCATTAAAAGTCATGCCATCCAGATCGATTACCGGTCCCCGGCGGGCGAAAACTATACACTCAACCTGATCGACACCCCGGGCCACGTGGATTTCAGCTATGAAGTGAGCCGTGCCCTGGCAGCCTGCGAGGGTGCCCTGCTGCTGGTAGATGCCACACAGGGGATCCAGGCACAAACCATCAGCAACCTGTACCTGGCTATTGATAATGATCTCGAAATTATTCCGGTAATCAATAAGATTGATATGGACGGGGCCATGATCGACGAGGTGAAGGACCAGATCATTGACCTGATCGGCTGCAAGCCGGAGGATATCCTGCTGGCCAGCGGGAGGACGGGGCTGGGTATTGACGAAGTGCTGGAAGCCATCGTGGAAAAAATACCTGCGCCCGCAGGCGATCCGGAAGCGCCGTTACAGGCCCTGATCTTTGACAGCGTTTTTAACAGTTTCCGGGGCATCATCGTTTATTACCGGATCCTCAACGGAGCGCTGAAAAAGGGCAACAAGGTGAAGTTCGTAAGCACCGGCCAGGAATATGAAGCAGATGAGATCGGGATCCTGAAGCTGAAAATGACGGAACGGAACGAAGTGCGCGCAGGAGACGTGGGCTATATCATCACCGGTATTAAAAATGCCAAAGAAGTAAAAGTAGGGGATACCATTACACTTGCCGGCAATACCAACCCCGTGGCGATCAAAGGATTTGAAGAAGTAAAGCCCATGGTATTTGCCGGAATTTACCCGGTGAATACGGATGAGTTTGAAGAGTTGCGGGATTGCATGGAGAAACTTCAGCTGAATGATGCCTCGCTGACCTTTGAACTGGAAACCTCACAGGCGCTGGGATTTGGTTTCCGTTGCGGTTTCCTGGGAATGCTGCATATGGAGATCATCCAGGAACGGCTGGAACGCGAATTTAAACAAACGGTGATCACCACCGTGCCCAACGTAAGTTTCATTGCGCATACCACAAAGGCCGAAACGATTATTGTAAACAACCCGACCGAATTTCCGGACCCGGTGAAAACGGACCGGATCGAAGAACCCTATATCAAGGCACAGATCATTACCAAGCCGGATTATATCGGAAACATCATGACGCTTTGCCTGGGCAAACGCGGCATCCTCATCAATCAGAGCTATCTTACCACCTCGCGCGTGGAACTGATCTTTGAAATGCCCTTGACCGAGATCGTATTTGATTTTTACGATAAATTGAAGTCCCAGACCAGGGGCTACGCTTCTTTTGATTATCATCCGATCGGATATAAGGACAGCGATATCGTGAAGATGGATATCCTGCTGAATGGAGATAAGGTGGATGCGCTGAGCGCCCTGATCCACCGCAGCCGCGCACACGAATTTGGACGGAAGCTTTGCGAAAAGCTGAAGGAGCTATTGCCCCGTCAGCAATTCCAGATCGCGATACAGGCAGCCATCGGGGCCAAGATCGTAGCCAGGGAGAATATTTCGGCTATGCGTAAGGATGTTACGGCAAAATGTTATGGCGGGGACATCAGCCGGAAACGTAAACTCCTGGAAAAACAAAAAGAAGGAAAGAAGCGGATGCGCCAGATCGGTAATGTGGAAGTTCCGCAGGAAGCGTTCCTGGCAGTGTTGAAACTGGATGAGTAGGTAGTAGCTGTGGGCCTTCAGTTTTAAATTATCAGCTTTGAGCTTTCAGCATCGTAACTTGATCTCTGCCGGTTAACAGCAATGCTGTGGCGGATAACTAACAGCTAATAACAGGAAATAAAGGAACAGGAATGAAGAAAATTGCAGTTATTGTAGCCGGAGGAACAGGTGTGCGAATGGGAACAGAACTACCCAAACAGTTTTTATTGCTGAAGAACAAACCCCTGTTGTATTATACGATCGATACATTTTTAAAAACCTACGAGGACCTGGACATCGTGCTGGTATTACCCGAGGCCTATACAGATATGGGCCAGGAAATTATCGATGCCTATTTTGATAAGGACCGGGTACGTCTTACCATTGGTGGTGCCACCCGTTTTGAATCAGTAAAAAACGGGCTGCAACTGATAGAGGAAGAGGCGATCATTTTTGTACACGACGCCGTACGCTGCCTGGTCTCATCCGGATTGATCCGGCGCTGTTATGAACAGGCGGTTGAAACCGGCAGCGCCATACCGGTGGTACCTTCCAGCGACAGTGTACGGTTGCTTACTGAAGACGGCAGTGATGCGCTGGAGCGCGATAAGATCGTGTTGGTGCAGACCCCGCAGGTATTTCACAGCAAAATACTGATCCCCGCGTTTTCTATCGGACAAAAAGAGAAATTCACGGATGAAGCCTCCGTGGTGGAAGCATTTGGTATGAAAGTATCGCTGGTAGAAGGCGAGAAGAACAATATCAAGATCACGCACCCCCTGGATCTTGCAGTGGCCGCGCAATTACTTACCTGACTACTGCTGATGGAGCTGGAACAGCCAGGCCATCAATAACAGCCCCCCGCTCAGGGTGGCGGCAATGCTCATAAATAACAACAATCCCAGACTGATGATCCCCAGCCAGGTTTCTGCAGCCAGCAACCAGGCGTTGATGCGGCGGTACAGGTAAATACCCGTAAATAACATCAGCGGAAATACACAAAGTGGGATCAATAACTGGATACCGGACATAATCAGCCGACTGTTTAGTACAACATGAAGTTATTTAAAATTTATATACCGGCCAGTTTTTCCTCCCAGCCGCTCAGTTTCAGGAACTGCCGGTAGTCGCGGATGTGCAGCATGTCATAAATTGCTTTCTTTTTGTTACCAGCCTTTTCGTAAAATGATTTACAGATCTGGTACCCGACCCAGTAGCCCTGATCCGGCGGGTTGTCCGGCGACGATGTTTTGGAGTTGGCGATCCAATTGCCGTACCGGCTTTGGTACATGTCTTTTTGAAACCGGGACCAGATCGCTTTCTCTTTTCCCTTTGCCCAGCTGAACAGTACCGGATTGGCCGTGGCTCCGCTGATCAGTTCACCTATAAAATCAGCCATACCCTCTACGATCACCGATCGCAGGGTGGTGGTGTCATCGCTGTTCATACCTTCCTGCTGAAAATGAATAGCTTCATGCGCAATGATGTTCGGCAGGTAGCTGATATTGTTCATCCGGGTCTTTAAGCGGTCGCTCAGTTCCTCTGTGCGGGTGCTGTCTGTTTTGCAGATCTGGTTGATGCCGATCAGCAGCCCATTCCCGGTAACGGTACCTGCGGAAGTAAAAGCACCGATGACAAAATAAACATCCGGGAATTTTGCTTCGGGGTAAAGCGCTTTCAGTTTTTTAAACGAAGCCAGGAAATCCTGTTTGAAGGCATCCGATTTGAAGGTAGCGGCCCTTATGGAATGATAAAATGCCGGTGCGGAGCGGATATGCGCGATGAAGTCATCGATGCTGTTCACTTTATAGGCCATATAATCTTCCATTCCTGAACTGGCACTATCGAAATAGAGCTGCTGAAATATCCTGGTATAGTTGGCCGTGTCAAGACCGGCAGCGTCATACGCCCTCCAGAACCGGTGAATGTCATCGGTTCTGAATGCTGTTTTTTCCGGATCGCTATTCAGTGGTTTGCTTTTGGGAATGCCGGCCACCAAACGGTGCCATCCCTGCTGTTGATGAAGCGTCAGGAGGTCCTTGTCGTTCTCCATATGGTCCTTGTCGTTGTATCCCAGACCAACCGCCTGCTTGAGTGCATTGAAGGCGCTGTCTGCATTTCCGGAAAGCGCCAGCGCATTGGCCAGGTTGTAATACAGGTCGGCTTTTTTTATTTTAAAATCTGCAAGATCAATCGCGGTTGTATAACCGGCAGCGGCTTCGGCATATTTTTTAAGCCGGAAAAGACTATCCGCCGCCGCCTGCGCTGATCTTACAGAAGTCGTGGTCTGGGCGGCGGCACTGCAATAAGTGAACAACAGCAAAAAGAAGCCGGTCCTTTTTATCAATAAACTCATACGCTTTTTTGTAATTTTTCAAACGATTATTATAAAACACCATAACCCGCAATGTATACGTTACCCGGATGCTGTGCCGCATTTTCAACACTTTCAGCTGTACCGGTAGAAGTGGGTACAGGAAAGGTGTCAGGGGTTCAGCAACAGTTTCCCGGTGCGGTGCCCGTTTTTCATAGCAAGAAGGGCTTCCTTTGCATCAGACAGTACATAAACTTTTTCCACAGTTATTTTCAAAACACCATCTGCAAGCTGTTGCAGGCTTTTTTCCAACCGGTCTGCATTCGGCCCTCCAAAGATCATTTTTGCATGCACCTGGTGTTGAACCGCCTTTTCCTCCGAGGGGGGTTGTATCAGGCTGATCAGCCGGCCACCCGGTCTGAGCACCGCAAAAGAATCTTCCTGTGTCTGGCCTCCGATGGTATCGAGTACCAGATCCACCCCGTTTGCTACTGTTTTAAAATCCTGTGTGGTGTAGTCGATAAAAACATCGGCCCCCAACTCTTTGATCCGCTGTTCATTTTTTCCGGAACCTGTTGCAAGGACATAAGCCCCGGCTGCTTTTGCCAGCTGCACGGCCATAGAACCGATACTGCCGGATGCGCCGTGAATAAGGACCTTTTCACCGGCCTTCAGCCCACCCTCGTCCAGGATGGCTTTGGAAGCGGTAAGCGCTGCAACAGGAATGGCCGCAGCGGCTTCAAAAGAAACCGGATCCGGTTTCTTCACGATGTCGGCTGCTTTTACCACAGCATATTCTGCATAACAGCCACCGAAAGTTCCGGGGTTGCCGCAAACCGCATCGCCCGGTTGAAAACCGGTAACGCCCTCCCCGGTAGCTTCCACGATACCGGAAAGCTCGGAGCCCGGTATTACCGGCAGCTGAATCCCCGCCTCTTTCCCATATACTTCTATTACCTTGCGGTCGTACGGGTTTACAGCGGCAAAAACCACTTTCATCAGGACCTCGCCGGCCTGTGGTTGCGGAACCGGCATTTCTTTGAACTGAAGATTGTCGATATTTCCGAATTGCTCAAGGACGATTGCTTTCATATACTTGCATTTGAAAAAAAATATAGCCGCCTGTTCCGGGTGGCGGATCATCAACGGCAGCGGGGAATCTGTCTGCCGGAAAGGGGCAGATCCTGGTCTAAGTTAGGGCTTATCTTTCAGTTCATCTATTTTTTTCTGTATGAGCTGCTGGTCGTTTTTCGACCGGGCAACGTCCCTGGCGGTCTGAAAAAGTGTGCGGGCTTTTCGGGTGTTTTTCTGATCCAGGTAGAGGGTTCCCAGCAGCACAAAATAAAAATGATTGTCGGTAAGATGGAGCTTTTCAGCGGCTGCGATCGCCTCCTCCGTTCCGTTGGCCTTTGCCAGGGCATAGGTGCGGTTCAATGCGGCCACCGGGGTGTATTCAAGGATCAGCAGCTTATTGTATAGCTGAAGGATGGCTTCCCATTTTTCTTTGTTGTCTTCCGGATGGGTATGCCAGTAAGCAATGCCCGCTTCGAGGTGGTATTTGCTGATGCCGCTGCCCCCTGCCGACCGGTTCAGGTAGTAGAGCCCGTTTTCGATCAGCTCGCTGTTCCAGAGGCGGGTATCCTGGTCTTCATACAGAATGACGGCTCCCTTGCTGTTTGTACGCGCTTCAAAACGGGAGGCATGAAAGCACATCAATGCCATCAGTGCGTTGGCGGCGGGTGTGTTGGTGACGGTATTAGCCAGCAACAGGAGGTTAAGGCGCATTGCCTCCATGCAACATTCTTTTTTTAACGGATGCTGACCGGAAACCGAGTAATAGCCCTCATTGAATAACAGATAAAGGGTGGTCAATACGGTTTCTATCCGTTCTGCTACCATCTGTACAGAAGGCGGGGAAATGGAGATGTTCTCCTCCCGCAGCTTTTCTTTCGCGCGTTTCAGCCGTTTGTACACCGTTTCGTTATTGCTCAGGAAGGCATCGGCGATTTCCTGTACGCCAAAACCACAGAGCAGGTTCAGTGCCAGCGCCACCTGTGCTTCTTTTGAAACGGATGGATGGCAAACCGTAAAGATCATGGCCAGCTGACTGTCTGCAATGGCCGTGCTGGACAGATCGATATCGATTTCTGTTCCGGCGGACTGGTTTTTCAGGTCAGGTATAATTTTCTTTTCAAAAAGGTTATCGCGCTTTAAATAATTACGGGTCTTGTTTTGGGCAACTGTATACAGCCAGGCAACCGGGTTTGGCGGTACCCCCTTCATGCCCCAGAGCTCCGTAGCCGTTAAAAATGTATCGCTTACAATATCTTCTGCTACTTCAATGTATTTAATACCAAAATGATTACAGAGTACAGCGATGATCTTGCTGTACTCTGTACGGAATAAATGCGGAAGCAGGCCGTCTTGTTCCATGATGCCTATATTACACTGATCTCACGCACTTCAACCGATCCCCCGATCTCATAGACCGGACATCCTTTTGCAATTTCTGTGGCGTCGTCAATGGTGGCCGTCTTTACCACTACGTACCCGCCCAGGCTTTCCTTGATCTCACAAAAGGGGCCATCAGTTACCAGGTTGCCGGGGCGCACTACCCGCCCGCCTGTTTCCAAACGGTTGCCGCGGTCGGCCAGTTTATTTTGTGCGGCGATGCCGCCGATCCAGTCCATCCACTTTTTGGTCATGGACTGCAGTTCTTCCGGCGATCGTTTGGCATACTCGACGTAATCGGCGCGGAACAGGAATAAAAAGTCTTTCATTGTATTATTTTTTGTATGTTATTATTTAAGCAAACTGGCCAACTTCGTAAGTGCCCACAGGCGCCCCAAAGGCAATGTTGATGCGGTTATAGGTGTTGATCGCTGTTACCCCCAGGGTCAGCGCCACCAGCTCCTTTTCCGTAAAGTGCTTTTTTACTTCTTCATAAATGCTATCCGGTATCAGTGTGGCGGTGAGCCTGGTCAGCGCTTCTGCCCATGCCAGCGCGGCCCGCTCCCGGTCGCTGTAAAACGGCGCTTCCCGCCAGGCGTCCAGTACATACAGGCGTTGTTCGGTTTCCCCGGCGGCTCTCAGGTCTTTTGCATGCATATCGAGGCAAAAGGCGCAGCCGTTGATCTGCGATACACGGAAATAGATCAGGTGCAAAAGCTGTTGATCAAGGGTTGATTGTTTCAGGTACTTTCCCAGCGGATACAGCGCTGCAAATGCCTCTTTTCCTACTTCCTGTACGTTGATTCTTTGTTCCATGGTTTCAATTTTTTTCCCGCAGGGCGGGATGGTTATTAAATGTTTTATACTTTTATAACAACCGGTTGGTATGAAATTGGACAAATCGGGAAAATATTTTTTTTCTTGGTCCCGCAGATGCTGATCACAGCGGAATAATTGTTGCATCTTGCCGGAAATGGCGCGATATGAGCATCCTTATGTTGTATTTTTGGAATTACAGATCACACGGTATTTTATTACGAATATAGGGGAAAACAGAGTACTGTTGTTGGGATATGCAGGAATGAGGGTCCGTCAATTAACGAGACCGGAATTTTATTTCAGGTTTGTAAAAGCAGGTTAATGGATGCAGCAGCAATTCGATACATAAAACGCGCGGATATTGATGCGGGCAAATGGGATGCCTGTATGGATGCAGATAAAAACGGAACGGTTTACGGGCGCAGTTTTTATCTCGATGCGATGGCACCCTGCTGGGATGCCCTTGTATGGGGAGATTATAAGGCTGTAATGCCACTGGTCTGGAACCGAAAGTTCGGGGTCCGCTATCTCTACCAGCCATATTTTACCATATCGCTGGGCGTCTTTGGCGAACCATTGCACCCGGATATGATCGCGCGGTTCATCAACGCAGTCCCATCAAAATTCCGGTATTGGGATATCGCATTCAAGGAAACGGATCCGTTGGTGAGCGATCTGGTGGAAAGGCCTGTAAAAATTGTTACCCGGACAAACCATTTGCTGTCTTTGAACGATCCATACCCGGTGCTGGCGTGTAACTATAAACGTTCTGCCAAACGGGTACTCCGGGATATTGAAGCGCAGGCGTTCTATGTTGAAAAGGGTATACCTGTTGCTGAACTGCTTCGGCATTACAGCTTTCAATATGGAAAACAACTGAAAAAGATCGGCCCGCAAGTGTATGCGCGTATGGCACAGTGCGCGGAGCAGGGGCGGGCCCTGGGCATGGCAGAAACCTATTCTGTAAAGTTTCCTGATGGCAGCGTCGCTGCATTTTATCTGATGTTCAGGGATCAGCGGGCTATTTATTCCGTATTGGGCGGATCAACAGATGCGGGAAAGAAACACGGAGCCTTTTATTTTATGATTGATGCGATCATAAAAGAGTATGCAGGAACCGGTAAAACCTTCCGGTTTGAAGGATCCGACGTGCCGGGGATCGCTTTTTTTGACGCACAGTTCGGATCCCGGAAAGTGAGTTATTCAAGGATTTTGATGAATGATCTGCCCGCATTGCTCCGGTTGCTAAAGCGATAACATTTTGAAAACGGCTCATTTCCCTTTTCCCTGTAAAAGGATCCGGAATGTATGCAGTAAGATTTTAAGGTCCAGGAGCAGGGAAATATTCTCAATGTACATGAGGTCGTAGCGGTTCCGCTCGATCATCTCCTCCAGGTTCTCCGCATAACCAAATTGAACCATTCCCCAGCTGGTAAGTCCCGGGCGGGCTTTGAGCACGTATTTGTAAGAAGGAAAGCGCTGTACGATCTGCCGGATGAAATAAGCCCGTTCCGGCCGTGGGCCCACCAGGCTCATATCACCTTTCAGAATGTTCCAGAGCTGGGGCAGCTCGTCCAGGCGCCATTTCCGCATGATCTTTCCCCACCGGGTAATCCGCGGGTCATTCTTTGAGGAAAGCAGGGGAGTACCGGTTTCGGCATTCACAACCATCGACCGGAACTTGTAAAGCATAAACGGCTTTCCTTTATACCCGATGCGCTCCTGTTTGTAAATAACGGGGCCGCCGCTGCTGAGCTTTACCCGAAGGGCCACAAAAAGATAGAGCGGAAACAGGAGGATGATGCCCCAGAATGCGCAGGCTACGTCAAGGACCCGTTTGATATTTGATTGCCAATTGCTCAGTAATGTATTGGGTATGTGTACCAGGCCGCCTCCTAATACACTGCCGATCTTTACAGAGCCGGAAAGGATATCCAGGGTTTGCGGGATCAGGTTTATTTCCACATCGCGCTCGCTTAAACGGGCCAGGAGGTCTTCAACGGATGTCTGCGACGACCCGTTATTGTTAATGACCACCATTTGGACACGATGCTGTGCAATGATGGCTTCGAGCTCCTCCACCGGTCCCAGCCTGGATAGCGCAGTACCGTTCAGGTGAGGTGCGGGCGTTAGCTCTACGTAGCCGATATAATGGAACGCCGCCTCCGATAATCCCTGGCGGGTATTGGTTACAATGGTGTCTACGGATGGCGTATCGCTCAGGAGCAGGGTATTAAAAACAACAGACCGGTGCTTGATCTGGTATTTCACGATCGCCAGGATCATTCCCCGGAAGATGCAGGTGATCGTACAATGTAAAAAGATCAACCGGAATAGCAGATGTAGAATACCGATGTATAAATGGTATTTTAATTCGGGGAAGATAAAGATCAGCGTGGCGCTGCCGATAAAAGAACAGACCAGTGTAACAAGAAATTCTTCTACCCGCGACTTTTTATAAAGATTGCCATAGCTGCCTGCCAGTGTAAACAGCAGCAGCCACAGTACCGGAACAATGAACAGCGTAACCAGCCAATCTGCTGCTGCCAGGTTTCCTGCACCTCTGCGAAGCAGGCTGATAAAAATGAACCAGGACAGGGCAGCTCCTGCATAATCGGCCATCAGGTACCACGCAGCGGAAATGCTTTTTGGTTTTTCCACTAATTCTTTATTGTGTTATTGCCAATTTTTTCCAGTATCTGGTGTGCCACATCCATGGCTTTTAATCCATCGATTTCTGAAACGACCGTTTGGGTATTGTTCAGGATGGCATCCCGGAACTCTTCCAGCTCTTTTTTGATGGCATTGACTTCCGGAACGGCGGGGTTGGCCATGGCAATGGTCTTTTTGCCCCCGGGGGTATCAATATCGAAGGCAAACACATTGGTGTCTGCGGCCTCTTTCAGCTTAATGATCTCCGTTTGCTTGTTCAGGAAATCGATCCCGATATAAGCGTCTTTCTGGAACAGGCGCATTTTCCGCATTTTTTTCATGGAGATGCGGCTGGAGGTGAGGTTGGCCACGCAGCCGTTGTCAAATTCTATCCGCACGTTCGCAATGTCGGGTGTTTCCGTAAGCACTGCCACACCGCTGGCCGATATGCGCTTTACATCGCTTTTTACAATGCTCAGGATGATATCGATATCGTGGATCATCAGGTCAAGGATCACGCTTACTTCTGTTCCCCGGGGATTAAACTGTGCCAGCCGGTGCACTTCGATGAACATGGGTTTTAAGGCAACCTCCTTTAGTGCAAGAAAAGCAGGGTTGAACCGTTCTACGTGCCCTACCTGCAGTTTGATATTGGATTCTTTAGCCAGCTTTACCAGCTCCCTTGCCTCGTCCATCGTATCGGCAAATGGTTTCTCCACAAATACATGTCGGCCCATTTTGATGGCTTTCTCACACCACTGATAATGAAAAGTAGTGGGGGTTACGATATCGATGGCATCGCAGAGTGCCAAAAAGGCGTCCGCATCAAAAAAACGCCTGATGTTGTATTTTTCAATGATTTCGCTTGCAGTTTCTTCATTCGGGTCATAGAAACCCACGACCTCAACGCCTTCGATCTCCAGCCAATTATTCAGATGAAATTTTCCCAGATGGCCTACACCAACGATCCCTATTTTTAACATACGCATATTTGTGTGTTCAAAGATAATTGAATGCAATTACTCATACATACTATATTTCGGCGATCGCCTTCCAGCTAAGTGTATGTATCCCCAATGCTTTTTCTTCATTTTGCTCGCTGCCATAAGTCAGGATGCATGGACCGTTGTTGGTGTTCTTTTTCCGGTATCGGAAATTACGGAGCAGATCCGGGTTGAATTTTCTAGCAGCTTTTGTTTCAATTGCGATCGTCTGTTCACTTTTTTCCGGTAATAAGTCGATCTCTTTCCCGCACTGTCTCTGAAAAAATACATGCCCTCATTGATGCCGGAATTAAACCGGTTCTTTTTAATTTCGGTCATAATCCGGGTTTCAAAAATACTTCCGTACAGATGATGTTTTTCGAGTGCTGCTGCCGGGCCCTGGGGCAGTGTCCCCATTGCCCGGCTCATAAATTCATAAAAATAATTTTGATGCCGGTTCATTATGAAATATCTCTCAGGAGTCTTACATCCCGTTGTACATAGGTTTGAAGACAGGATGCCATCCATTTGGCGGGATTCAGCCCCTGATCCCATATTTCGGGATAGGCTCCGGTAATAATGTGTTTGTTCACCGCACCGGATTCCAGTTTTGAAAAAAAGATATAATTTAAAAATAGAGAGAGCGGCTAAATGGCAAGTGAGTAGGGGCTAAAAAAGAAAAGTGCAGGATCTGATACAGACCTGCACTCAATTTGTTGATTGCCAACTTTAGTAGTTGACCCATAAGGTCTATTTTTTAGGCGTAATTTTGCCATTTGAGGCATAGATTGAGGCGTAAAATACGGCAAATATCTTTTTAATTACTTTTNTAATTTTGGTGCTATCTGGTGCTATCTGGTGTTGAAATACAGGCTAAAATAGAAAAGGGCGTTGATTTACAACGCCCTTGAGTTGACCCATAAGGTCTATTTTTTAGGCGTAATTTTGCCATTTGAGGCATAGATTGAGGCGTAAAATACGGCAAATATCTTTTTAATTACTTTTCCCCAGGGGGCTCTTTTTGTTCTCTCGATAATGATATTTTTATTTATTTACCTTTGTGACAAATAGCCATCATGAGCGATAATATTCAATATGATCCCAAACAGGCCGGATCGGGATACGCCTTTATTCTTCTTGAGAGTATCCTCAATGAATTAAAAGAGATCAGGAAACAGCTTCTTACCAAAGATCGAATAACAAAGAGCGATTATAGCGACCACGAGTGCCCAAAAAGCAATAGCGTTACTTCGGCCTGATGCTTTTATTGCCTTTTCGCTGTTTTCTATGGATACCTCAAGTTCTTTTCTTGTCAAGGCGCGATCATAGTCTTGTTGTCGCTGGTATTCCTGAGACTGTTCAAAATCTGCGATAAACCCGCCTTTCTTCATGTAATTTTTTAATTCATCCCGCGGTATGATAATTGATGGAGTTGATAACTGCCGGCTTGCTATAACTGGGTTTATTTTTAATATCACAAAGTCTAAATAAAATTCGACAAGCTCTTTTGTAAACCCAAGCTGTTCGGCCATCTCCCATATAGGGATGCCATTCCTTATTTTACTGAGAAACTCCAGTGCTTTTTGAACATTATCTGCATCTTGCTGCGTCAATTTTCTTGTAAACATCTTATTCGCTTTTCAAAATCTTCTTCTTTTCGGCCTCAAACTCCTCCTTTGTTAGGACGCCGTCGTCTAGTAGCTTTTTTAGCTTTATGTTTTATATTTGTCTGAAAAATTTTCTTCAACTTTAAAATAATAATCATTTAGCGCTTCGGTAGTGCTGTCTGAATTTTCGCAATCTTTTACATGTAAAAGCATATCCCTTATTATTGACAACAGGCGCTCTGTTTGCTGTATCAATGCCCATTGAACGTATGTATTTGATCCCCGTTCGTATATCTCATACTCTGCTTTTACGCACTTAACAAGGCTCCTATTATAATCCCGGAGTATTCTAAGCCGGTCAAGATTGGTTTCTGCTTTTATTGGATAACCCAACGCTGCAAGCCTTTCATGGTATTGGAAAGCATCGATCAAAGATTTAAACCAATAATTAATAGACCGCAGATCTAATGCGATACCCATCCCCTCTATACCACCATTGATCTTTTCCTCTAAAAATACAAGATCAAGCTTAAACTCTTGTAAGAAACTTCCGTCACGTACCTGCTCTGGCGAATACGTAGGGAACTTTAATTTTGTTGGGAGTTGCGGTTTCATTACATGGTATTGCAGTCCACCGAAGAGGCTAAAAAAAGTTCTTTTGCGCCTTCCAAAAATCATCTTTGTTGACAAAAATTGTCCTAAAGTAGAAGGCGTATTCAATTTTATTGTTTCCAAGCAAAATAGGCAACACCAACCGGACCTCTTTGTTGATCAACTCTGGGTTGTAAATGGAGAATATAGCCAAATCTCTGTCACCAGCTAAAAACTCTTTGCGCTCCCATGATCCACTTTTATAAATAATATAGTCCGACGGCGCGACAACCTCTGTTATTTTTGACTTTCGGTAAACAGTAGTAGGAACCTGCTCCTTTTCCTTATCAAAATACTTAGTATCCCCGTGAATAAGCTTATATGAGTTGCCATCAGTATTTATTAAAACGGCTTCATTCCAATCTACTTTTAATGTACTATCGGACTTGTTTTCTAAGATAAACCTGACACTGCCATATGCTTTCCGAAATTTGATGCTGATAACATTATCGACCCAGCTGTAAGTAGTCGTGTCGTTTCGCTCAATAGTTCCTGTTGAGTTGGCTTCAACTTTTGTTAATTCCAGATAATAGCTTCCTTTTTGCTTTTTTTGAGCCAGACCCATGAGAGGAAGAAATAGCATCAAAAGTAGAAAATGCTTCATAATATTAGTTTTGATAAAAATGTGAATAACTATTTCATGTTCTCTTTAACATCCAGCCTTCTATAAGCCAGATATTGTGAATCCTTTCCTTTGGTATATCGAAATCATCATAATCTTTGTTGGCGCTCCGGAGAAGGAACTTTCCTGAATCTTCACTTTTGCGAATAAATTTTAGAAACCTCCGATTGTTTTTCATAACTATTCCGAAGATTTGGCCGTATTCAATATATTCCCTCCAATCCTCCAACTTGCGACCAAAACAAACACTCCCGTTCTTTATTAAAGGCTCCATACTATCCCCAAACACATTGAAAGCAATACATCCACTGAAAGCCGGAATGTTCATTTCGTAAGCCGGAAATTCTACATTGTCTTCATAAAATACTATCCCAGATCCGGCCTGAAAGTCTTCATCGAAAAACCTAACAGGATCTTTGCCTTGTTTAGCACTTCCCGTTAATAATGGGTTTACTTGGAATAGATTGCTATTGTCTACACCCTGATCAATGACATGATTTTTTTTATTTCTACGTTGCTCTGTGTAGGATGGTGATGCGTATTGAATCATGTCCCCGATGCCAGTTAATAGCCAGACCTTATTTAATTCAGGATATGCCGTGAGTATTTTATTTATACTCTCTTCGCGCATCCCCTTATTTATGTTGTTAACGGCTCCGTTTGAAAGGCCGGCCTTATCTTGAAAATCTTCCTGCGATATGCCTAAATAGCTTATAAAGTCTAAAATTCGCTGCTTAAAAGGCGATGGGGGTATTATTTCTTTTTTTGATTTCACCGATGAATCTTCTGTATCTTTGTTTAAAATTTGTTTTTTATGCGCCTGCGCCATCTATTTATTCGACTTCTATCCAGTTTTATTGCCCTTGGAATAATAATGGCGGTTTTTAAATTTCCCGTTATCGAAACATTGGCATTAGGTATATTCATCAACACTATTTTAATATTAGCCACTTTAGATAATCATAAAGGGCCGCACCGATAATATAAATTATAACACCAATTACAATAGCTGCCAGTGTTTTATTCAACCAAGGCGACTTACTATACCATAATTTAAACAGCTTCCACCTGGTTGCTTTAGGAACGCTTAATCTGCTTTTCTCCAATAGCCACCCATCATTATCCTGCCTAACAAACACATAACCCAGCCTTTGCAAAAGGGCGGCCCGCCTATCTCCCTGCTTTACAATCACGCCATCCGATTCATTAATGTAACCAATTAATTTATTCAACGCCTTGACGTTTCGAATAAAATACAATATTTCAAAAAACCCATAACTCATTGATTCTCAATAGTAGTTGTTTTAAATTATTGATTTGAATCAAGTATTTAGGTATTTACAGAAAAAACATCTAAATAAATTTGTTTTTACAGATGAATCTTCTGTATCTTTGGTGTACCGAACAACAATATAGCAAAAATACAGGATAACCCAATAACTAAAAATAGACACTTATGGCTACTGAGGTGCAAATAGAGAAAAAGTCATTCAAGAGAATCTGGGAGGATATAGGAGACAGGACAAAGAAAAATGTGATTGATGCCTATAAGCGTGAGACCGGGTTCAGTAAGAACACGTTTTACAACCGCAAGAATGGGGAGGGGGAGACGCCATTAGATGAGGCTGAAGCTACTTTGATCGAAGAGATTTTCGAGCGCTTTCACTACCATGACATCTGGGATAAGAATGTAGGATAGATATAAAACGTACATGGCCCTGTGTTTCTACACTGGGGCTTTAAAAAAGAACTAATCCATATAATCATAAAAAATCAAACGAAATGAAGAGTCAATCAACTAAAATGCAATTGCTCACTAAGCGAGAACGGGAGATTGTGGAAATGGTTGTAGAAGGTCGGATGCCCTTCAAGGCTGTTGCCATTACATTAAAGATTGCGCTGGACACCGTTCACAATCACATCAGATCAATTTACGGAAAGTGGAATGTAAGGTGTTTACCTGACCTGATATGGTCTTACAATGTAGACACTTTTTGGATGATCAGAAAAACAACCGGATCTCCTGCGCCTGCACCATTGAGTATTATAAGGAAGGATCCAAAAGTGTTCCGGATGAACAAAACAGAATCTGTTTATCAGCTTAAAAAGGCATCGTAATGGAATCGGTCGTAAGCATAATTGGGACAAAGGTTAAAGGCCGGATATTAGTCAACAGGTCTGAACTGTGTAAGGTTCTTGGAATATCTCCGCGAACATTAACCAATAGGATTTGCCTGCATCCAGATCTGAAAGATGCAAAAGTGGAAACAGTTTCTGGCGAAATGTTCGACCTGGAAAGAGCGCTTTCAATTAAAGTACTTCCAAAACAATCCGCATGACAGTAAGACACTTAGAAACATGGGCGGTTGATGTTGGCCACCGGTACATCGTTCAGCAAAATATAAATGAAAATAAGGCTGTGTTTCTTTCTCATAAATACGACCCGCGAGAAAGGCTAAAACAATATTCATCTGTTGTGGCAATATTCAACATCAAATTAAAGAAGCCATGAAAGCGGTCATCCAAACAATAATCATTATCCTTCTTGCTCTTGCTTTCTGTTTTGTGTCATGCAGGAAACAAGACCCGGGGACTGCGAAGGACAATAAAAGAAACTGTTCCTGCCCATCAACTAAAAAACCAGAAGTGAAATGATCCAAACAATAATAACCACCGCCACTTTTCTTGCCATCCTTTATATCGGCGTTAGATGGGCGGACAGAAAAAGAAAGCGCGATCAATTAAACGAACAAACAAAGTGGCCTGAATCTGGGTGGAAAGACGAAGATTTCTATGGCTGGTAAAACCAAAAGTATATGCAAGAAATAATTACAAAAATAAGATCAGCGCAGAATCAGGCGCAACTACATGAATCTGGAAAACTAATGCGGGCGCATGTAGCAAATCATCCGGAAGACGAGGGAGTATTGTTGAGCGAGTTTAGGCGCAAGTCTATGCGGATGGTTAACACAAAACGACTGACAACAAATTATTAAGATTCTCATAGCAGTTAGTTTTTGGTTTCGGCCCTGTTATTCTTATCTGGGGCCTTATTTTAAAAATTTAAAATTTATAAAATGGAATTTAAAGGAACACCTGCCCCCTGGTTTGTTCATCCTACAAGCGCCGCCGGATCATATGGGTTGCCGATATTTTATGAAGTAGGGAATGAAGAAACATATTATTCTCAAAAGTTTATCAACTGTCTACCTAACGAATATATTGCCATTAGCAACGAGCAAGCAAAGGCAAACGCTCAGCTGATATCCTGCGCACCAGAAATGCTGGATGCCTTAATAGATCTAAAACAGACCATAGAGTTCCTGGCGAGCAAGGGGTACACAAATGAAAACAGCGCAGCTATGCAGAGGGCAAAAGACATAATCAAGAGGGCGACAACAATCTAACCAATCATATGCGGCCCAGCGCATCCGGTCACCAAACAAAAAGGAGGTATATCATGAAACGTTAGCAACTCTATTAACACGCAGAGATTTAAAAATGACAAAAAAGGGATTCGGCGCGGGATGCCCTACCGGTTCGAAACCGGACGCCGAAGCGGATTTAAAATTTCACTAAACACGGGCTGTTGTTTCTACAGCGGGCCTTTATTCTAAAAGCTAAAATCAATAAAAATGAAATACTTAAAAATCAAAAACAACGGAGAGTTGGATATAAGGCTCGTGGCACTTATGGGAGGAACAACAAAGGCGAACGATAAGTTTAAAATAGGCCAGTTTGGAACCGGACTGAAATACACGCTTGCGTTTCTTTATAGAAATAATCTGGATTTTAAGATATTCTCAGGAGAGAAAGAAGTAAGGCTTCATATAGAAAAGGAAGATATACGGGGCGAACAGTTTGAAATAATCTGTATTGACGGCAACAGGACTTCTATCACTACGCGGATGGGCGAAGATTGGTTGGCCTGGATGATCATTCGCGAGCTGTGGTGTAATGCGCTGGACGAAGGTGGGGCTGAACGGTGTGAAACAGAAGTTGCCGTGGGGGATCCAGGAACCACATCGTTTTATATTCAGATTGATCGGCAAATTGAGAACGTAATAAAAGAATGGGATAAGTATTTCATTCACAATAAATCGCATCTGTTTAAAACGGGAGTTTATACAGTTTATGAAGGCGGTCCGTCTTTGAGGTTTTATAAAAACGGCGTGTTGATTTTTGAAAACACTGATAAGCCTGCTCTATATAGCTATGATATTTCTAATGCCGATATAAACGAACTAAGGGAGTATAGGGGCAATATCACGCAACCTATTGTTTATTGTTTATCAACGATGAATAAAGGACAGGTGTCGGATTTCCTTGATTCGGTATCCAAGGGGCAGTTTGAATATGAATTGGACTGGAACTGGTATCAGGACATGAAAGAAGGCTGGAAGGAGGCTATTGGTAGCGCCAAAATTATTACTGAGAAAACATTGCAAACAATTAAAGACCGAGGAGGTAAACCGGATGAGGCGGGTTTGATTATTGTTCCCGAAAGTTTATACAAAAAACTGTGTAGCTCTTTTGAAGGAATAGGAGCGACAAGTGTGGCGAGTGGTTTAAAAGATTTTTATGAGGACTACTGCGAAAGAACGGAGAGCCGGATTAAACAGGCTTTGACTATACTGGAAAGTTGTGGCTATGTATTTCACCCTGAGCTTGAGTTTGTGTACGGTTTCTTTGAGGATAAAACAACCCTTGCTCAGGTCCATTTGAAAACACGCAAAGTGTATATCTCTAAAGCATTTATTCAAAAGCCTTTGTTTGAGGTTGTTGCTATGCTGATAGAAGAGAACGAGCATTTTAATACTGGGCTTTCGGATGAGACTAGAGCGTTTCAGCAGCACTTCATTAACCTGTACACGAGACAGCTGTTATCGAAAGAAAACATTGAAATCTGATAACCATGCACAATCAAACATTCACAATAGTAGATGAACATGGAGTTGAGTTACTGGTAAACGCCGACTACGAAGTGTTGTCCGGCAGTACTGAAGAATGCCACGGTATTCATTCATTCCCGGCGTCGGTTTATGTGAATATTAAGTGCGTCGAGTTGATCATTGCAAAGCGCGGAACAGTAATCACGCATCTGCTCAAAAGAGATCAGATTGAGGCGATCGAAGATGAAATTATTAATCAGCTGGCGGTAGCGGCGTAAAAAAATATATTATGACAACATTAATACAGCACAATAATAAAAATTACAAGGTTGATCTTGAAAACAGGAGAATTACTTTTTTAGATACGCGTTTTTATTATAGCGAATCGGGGCAGTTCCTTCCGTCTGTCACAACTATTTTAGAAGCATATCCGAAAGGCGCACAGTATTATGAATGGTTGAAGAAAAACGGACAGGATAGTGACGATATACGGGATGAGGCGGGCCGACGTGGTTCAATAGTTCACAACCTTACAGAACGATATGATGCCGGAGAAGAATTGAGCCTATTGGATAATAACGGAAATCTGGGGTACACGCTTACGGAATGGAATGCCTTAGCGAAGTGGGTAAACTTCCGGGAGCGCCACAAGTTTGATGTTATATACAGTGAACAAAACATTGTTTCAGATAAGCTTGGCCATGCTGGTACACTCGATCGCATTATAAGCATCGATGGTGAGCTGTGGTTGCTTGATATTAAAACATCCAGCGCAATTTATCCATCTTACTGGCTTCAGGTGGCGGCTTATAAACAGATGGCCGAAACGGAACTTAATTTAAAAATTGACCGCGTTGGTATATGGTGGTCTAATGCAAAAACCAGAACTGAAAAAGAATACCAAGGTGTAGGATGGCAGCTCGTTACTAAAACCGATACAACAAAGGACACAGAGTTGTTTAACGCTACAAAGAAATTGTGGCTTGCCGAAAACGAAGGATCGAAACCAAAGCAAGTATCGTATTCATTATCTTATCTGTTAGACACAATGCCCGCGCAGCTGGTTTGCAAGAAATGCGGTGTAGCTGATGACATTGTGATCGGCGAAGGCAAGGGGCCACATTTTGCGGCAATTACATGTGGGTCATGCGGCGGGTACATTAAATGGGCTACTGAGAAGGAAGTGAATTCTTTAACAATTAAAAATAAATAAGATGGCTCTTGAAAAAAACAACAATGCCGTGTTTCTGTCAATTAGTGACGGCAAAATCACAAGAAGAGTAAAACAGTCTACCCAAAGTAGCGTAACCAGGGTTACAAAAAACGGCCACACAATTCATGAGGAAATTTATGACAGCGTGTCTGGTATTATTACTGATATCAAACCATACACGCATGATCAGTACGGCAAGTTCTGGAATGTAAGGATAGAAGATGGTGGGGACGCCTATGTGCTTCAGATGAATTATTCCGGAGGATACTCATCTGCATTCCTGAAACAGCTCCCTAATGTGGACCTAAATGAGCGTGTGCGGTTTATTCCTTCGATGAAGGAGGTTGATGGCAAAAAACGCGTAACACTATTCCTGAACCAGAATGGACAAGCACTTAAGCACTATTATACAAAGGACGATCCCAAAGGTTTGCCCAATATGGTACAGGTTAAGGTTAAGGGACAATTAACCTGGGATGATTCTGATATGATGGAATTCCTTGAAAACATGGTCAATACCGAAGTGTTGCCTAAACTGAAAAAGTCTGACCCTGTTACCGCTGGCTCTGCTGAAGAAAGCGACGAGGCTCCATTTTAATTCATTCACCAATTAAAATAAAAATCAATGCAAGTCACAAATGAGGGCTCGGTTGAGTTCAACAACACTATCACCAAGTCGTTAAAATACGACTTCTCTGCACCAGAGATTCACGATTTATCAATGAGCCTGGCAAACACTGTGCAGGATCTTGCACAGGTTGAGGCGGAAAAGAAAGCGTCGAATGCAGGTTATAAAGGCCAGATCGATGAGCATAAGAAAAATATATCCGATCTGTCTGCCAAAATATCCAACGGCTACGAGTTCCGGGATGTAGAGTGCGAGGTGATCTACCACAAGCCGGAGACTGGCAAAAAGACCATCATCCGCTCAGACACCGGTAAAGCGATTGTCGAAAAGATGACTCCGGAAGATAATAACCTGTTCAATCAGCAATTCGATTAACTAACCCATACCTGCGGGGTGAAAGTCCCCGCATCTTTTTTATCATGGAACTACGCGATTATCAAAAAAATGGGGCACAGCAAATTGTAGAATTGTTGTCAACGTTAAAAATTGCTGTATTGGTATGGCAGCCGCGCTGCGGTAAAACGCTTGCGGCGCTTGAAGGTGCGAAATTGTACGGTGCACAGGATGTGTTATTCGTGACTAAGAAAAAGGCGATCAGTAACATTGAATCCGATTACAATAATTTAGGATACGCTTATAACCTCACTGTCACAAATTATGAATCGCTTCACAATTTTGTCGATAAGAAGTTTGACCTGGTGATCGCTGATGAAGTGCATACCTGCGCGGGATTTCCTAAGCCTGCTGTAAGAACAACGCATTTAAAAGAAATCGCAAAAGGTAAGCCTGTTATACTTATTTCTGCAACAATCACACCCGAATCCTACAGCCAGATTTATCACGAGTTTTATATCTCTTCATTTTCACCTTTTGCTGAGTACAAAAACTTTTATGCATGGTTTAAAGATTTCGGTTATCCAAAAAAAAGGTACGTTTTCAATCGCGAGCTAAATGATTACAGCCACTCAAAGGAGGAGAAAATAAAAGAGGTTGTTGGGAAGTACATGATCACAATGACCCAGGAGCAGGCTGGATTCAATCAGGAGATAAAGGAAGAGGTTATTCGCATCCGAATGCAGGATTCCACCTATTGGCTGGCTAAGAAATTGATTGCTAAAAAGATTCATATTGGTAAGGATGGCTCCGAATTGGTTGCCGACACCGAAGTGAAGCTCCGGCAAAAATTACACCAGATCTACAGCGGAACTGTCAAATGTGAAGATGGTACCACACAGATTTTTGATATTAGCAAGGCAACCTTTATTAAGCAGCATTTTGCAGGAAAGAAGATTGCCATTTACTACCAATATATTGGTGAGGGTGAAATGTTACGCCGGGCATTTGGGTCGGCAATTACAGAAAGTCCAGAGGTTTTTAATGAGAGCGATAACCGGGTTTTTATTTCTCAGATCCAATCTGGAAGAGAAGGTGTCAACATCGCTACCGCCGACTGCATGATTATGTTCAATATAGGGTATAGCTCCGTATCCTATCAACAAGCAAGGGAGCGCATCCAAGATAAGAATAGAAAAAAGGAAGCACTTCTATATTGGATTTTCGCAGACGAAGGGATTGAGCATAATATTTACAAAGTGGTGTCGAACAAGAAAGACTATTCTATGCGCTGGTTTCTAAAGGATTTTGGAATTAAAAAACAACCAAATGTCATCACTAAAGAGCCTGCAGCTATTGCTCATTAATGATCCAGAAGTTTTGGTAGATAAGCCAACACCTAAGCCGGTAACAATGCTGGATCTAAATGAAGAGCATCCACTGGTAGAAGAATCGGACGTGTATTACCTATATCCCTGGCGAAATAAAACAGAAGCTGCAAAAGGATTAAAGGAATGGTTTGATAGTGTATTGATTCCAGAGGTAATAACCATCAAATGCACACATATTAAAAAGGAAGTGATAAGCGTTTGGTTCGATATGATAAGAAAATATTGGCGGGACGACCGCTATGTACGAGATAGATTATTTGACTTAAAAACAATAAAAGACTATTTATGAAAAAAGGGTTTAAAGGGTTTAATAAGGATTTTACTTGCCGTGATACACAATACAAGATAGGCGATGCCTACGAGATTGAAAAAGACAAAAAGCTGGCCTGCTGCCCTGAAAACAGCAACGAGGCGGGCCTACATTTCTGCGAAAACCCAATGGATGTGTTTAATTATTACGCACCGGCCGAAAGCAAATTTGCAGAAGTTGAGGCTGAGGGAGAAATAAAACAAGGGGGTGATGATTCAAAAGTATCTGCCAGGAAGCTGCATATCCGTGCTGAATTAACATTGAATGGTCTATTGAAAGCCGGCGTCAAATTCATTTTAGATCGCGTAAAATGGGATGAGGCCCCTGCGACAAACACCGGGAACCGCTCGGCTGCGACAAACACCGGGAACCGCTCGGCTGCGACAAACACCGGGGACCGCTCGGCTGCGACAAACACCGGGGACCAATCGGCTGCGACAAACACCGGGGACCAATCGGCTGCGACAAACACCGGGGACCAATCGGCTGCGACAAANACTCGGCTGCGACAAACACCGGGGACCGCTCGGCTGCGACAAACACCGGGAACTACTCGGCTGCGACAAACACCGGGGACTACTCGGCTGCGACAAACACCGGGAACCAATCGGCTGCGACAAACACCGGGGACCAATCGGCTGCGACAAACACCGGGAACCGCTCGGCTGCGACAAACACCGGGGACCAATCGGCTGCGACAAACACCGGGGACCAATCGGCTGCGACAAACACCGGGAACTACTCGGCTGCGACAGTTGAGGGTGCAGAGTCTGTGGCAATATCATTAGGCATCGAGGGAAAGGCGAAAGCAAACAAAGGGTCCTGGATTGTTTTAGCTGAATGGAAAAGAGACGAAAACATCAACTGGCACCGCACAGCTGTAAAATCGTTTCAGGTGGATGGCGATGTTGTTAAGGCTGATACCTTTTACATGCTGGTTGGTGGTGAATTAAAGGAGGTGAAGTAATATGCTGGAAAGCGCCATTCAATCAAAAATCATAAAAAGACTTGAAAAATCCGGATGGATTGTTATTAAGCTCATTCAGACCACCAAAAACGGCATACATGATATAATAGCGCTAAAAAACAGCAAGGCTGTCTTTATTGAGGTAAAGAAGCCTGGAGAAACACCAAGTGATTTACAGAAGTATAGGCACAGAAAAATAAGAGAAGCCGGATTTGATTCATTTTGGGTTGACAATGTTGACGACGAGCAATTGTTTAAATATTATAAATAAGGAGGTGGAAATTTATGAAGCAGGAGGACTTTTACAAGGCGCAGGATATTCTTCGCCGGATAAATATTATAGAGTGCGTAATAACTCATGACACAATAGATGACAAAGTGTTGGATAAGTTGGATGTTCCATTGAGAGAGCAGATAAGAGCGGACATAACCGCTTTTACAAAGAAGGGATTGATAAAGATGAAAAATGAACTGGAGAAAGAGTTTAACGCACTGTAATGAGTAAGAGAATAGAAATAGCGAAAGAATATATTAAGTCCGGCGTTAGTGTTATTGCGACTGATGCAAATAAGAGAGCCGTCCTGCCATGGAAAAAATATGAGTTGAATTTTGCAACCGATGATGATCTGAAGGAAATGTTTGGGCACCACAAAACAGAAGGTATCGCTGTACTGTGTGGTAGACTTTCAGGAAACCTTGAAGTGATCGATATTGATTGTAAGTATGATACTACGAAATCATTATTCCAGGACTACATACAGGAAATAACAGACGCAAATTCTGATTTGGCTCAACGCCTGGTAATCGCAAAGACAAAAGGCAATGGATATCACATTTACTACCGGTGCCCAGTTATCGAAGGAAATAAAAAGCTGGCCCAGCGATTTACCACAGATGAAGAAAAGGCTAAAAACCCGCATGAGAAAGTGAAAGTGTTGATTGAGACCAGGGGGCAGTCCGGGTATGTGATAGCGCCGCCAACAACCGGATATAAGTTTACTCAGGGAGATATCGGGTCTATTCCAGAGATATCGGAAGATGAACGCCGGGTGATACTTGAAATAGCGCGATCATTTAATAAAGTCATTGAGGAATACAAGCACCACGACTACACGGAAAAGAAGCCGTTCCAGAAGTCGCCATTCAGTGATTATAATGACAGGGGGGATATAGTAGGACTGCTTAATTCGCACGGATGGAAAACGGTAAAAGAGAATGAAAAAAAAGTAGTGGTCCTTCGCCCCGGGGAAACAACATCAAAAAGCAGTGGTGATTTTAACCGCGAAATGAACCTTTTCAGCGTTTTTACCACCTCTTCTGAATTTGAACCCAATAAGGGTTATAAGCCCTCCGCGGTGTTTGCGATGCTTGAATGTGGTAACGACTGGAAGGTCGCTGCAAAAAAACTCCTTGAAATGGGCTACGGAGAGCCGTTTAAGAAGCTAAATAAATCGGTCCGTAGGGATATTGCCCGGATGCAGGACCAGGGGTTGGATGACGACAGAATAGCCCAACGGGTAGCGCTGGACAATAATATGACTCCAGAGGCTGCGAAACAGGTGATCAAATCTTTGAATAAGGATGACGAAACGGATGATTTTTGGTTCTGGGATAAAGAATCTGAAAAGCTATCATTGGTGTATACCCGGTTTGTGGAGTTCTTGAACGCGCAGGGATTTGGCTTATTTTTCTACGACAAGGGGTCACCAATATTCAAAATTGTCAAATGCGTGGACAATATCCTGGAAGAAACAACGACCGAGCGGATTAAAAAGCACATTGAGGGGTATGTGAAAGATTTAGGTATCGAAGGAGTAGAATACACTGAGGAAAACCTTTTGGAGAAGATATACCACAGTAGGGATATTTTCTCAGACAGCCTTTTTGAGTTCCTTAAGCCGATCAATATTGATTTTTTAAAGGATACGAAAACGGAGTGCTTTATTCCGTACCGGAACGGAATTGTCCGGATCACAAAAGATGAAATTAAGCTGTTTAATCACGGGGGGATTCACAAAGTGATATGGGATAGCGACCTGATCGATTTTAACGTTGATATTTCCCAGGATGATGATAATGAGTGTGAGTTCTCCCTGTTTGTCGAAAAAATTACCGGAGATGACCAAAACAGGCTTTTACAGGCCATATCTCTGATCGGGTATGTTCTCCATAAGTACAAGGATCCGGCCCGGCCGTATGCCGTTATTTTGGGCGAAGAGACGGAAGATGAAAGTAAGGGCGGCGGAACCGGTAAGGGGATATTCACAAAGGCATTTGAACACATGATGCCGGTGGTTACCATCGATGGTAAAACTTTCAGTCCAAATAAGAAAAATTTCGCCTACCAGCGGATAAAATTGAACACAAGGGCTGTGATTCTGCAAGACGTGATCCATAATTTCGATTTCCAGGCACTGTATAACCTGATCACCGAGGGAGCGACCATCGAGAAAAAAAACCAGGATGAGCTATTTATACCCTACAAAGATAGCCCCAAGCTGCTGGTGACCACTAATTATGCCGTAAATGATAATTCGAACCATAGCAAGCGGCGGCTTAAGATCATCGAGTTTGCCAGCTACTTCAGCCCGGACAAAACGCCGCTCGATGAATTTGGGCACCTTCTCTTTGACGACTGGGATAATGACGAGTGGAACCGGTTTTACAATTTTATGTTCTTCTGCATCCGGTATTATTTAAAAAATGGAATTGTTGATTTGAAGCAGTCGAGGAATTATAAATTAAAGAAACTAAAATCACAATGGGGTGAAGAGTTTGTAAGCTGGTTTGAGGATTATTCAGCAAATGGTTGCTCTAAGCTTCAAAAAGTATCTGACCTAAGGGAAGAGTTTTTGACAATATCAGGAGTGGATGGAAAGGAGTATTCAATGAAAAGATTTAAAAAGGCTGTTAAAACCTGTTCAGAAAATTTCTCATTGAAACTGGTTGAAAAGAAGGTTCGGGAGGATGGTAACCGATTATATATGGGTTTAGACGCAGGGAATGGCATTTCGGTTACAGCTGAAACGCAGTCCAGTATTGACTTTGTAACCGTGTAACCGATGTAACGCTTTTTTCGCACTCTACCCTTTTATATAAAATAAAAAATAGAAAAATAAAAAATAGAAAATTTTTCTCAAAAAAACGGTTACATCGGTTACGGAGTTGATTATCAATGAGAAATGGGTTACAAAATCGATTACATATCGATTACATCAGTTACAATAAAAAATCATAATATGACAGTGCAAAGTATTTATAAAAGAGCAGCAGACGCAGCTGGCGTTCCTTTTGATGACGTAAACAGTACAACAAGGAGAGGGGACGCCCCTTTAGCCAGGCAGGTATCACATTATTACCTGTATAAGTACTACGGATTAAACAAGTCTGAGCTAAGTCGGATGTTCAATGTGGACCATACAACTGTAATACATGGCATAAGACGAGTTTCTGAGCTCGTTCAGACAGGGGATGCAAAAGCCATGGAAATACTTGGTAGATTCTCAGATATTGATATATCAGCAATAGACAGGGCCTACAAGGTGGTTTACCACATAAATAACCTATTTGAAATCTACGATAGGCACAAAAATAAAATAAAGGAATTGTCATCCGGACCTATGACGCTTGCCAAGTTTAGATCCATTTGTGGGAATGCAAGCCGGTTTTTTATCACGAACGGGGATGAGATAGAAATACAACTTAACAAAGTTGACTTTATTAAATTATTTACAGTTGTGTCATGACCCCTACAACCCTTTTTTTAACCCTCTCCGCGATTGCTATGATCGGTTTGATTACCGGTATAGTGGCGGAGGTAAATAGGAAGAAATGAGGCACGCGGCATTTTTCAACGGGATTGGGTGTTTTCAACTGGCAGCCCGCAATGTAGGATGGGATAACGTGATGTCGGTTGAAATAGATGATTGGTGTAATAGGCTCACAAGCCATCACTTTCCTGAATGCAGGCAACACGGGGATATTAAGACGGTAAATTTTAAAGATTATGATGGAGCAATTGACATTATTTCGGGAGGATTCCCATGCCAGGACATTTCAGCATCGGGGCTTGGGGGGGGGATTTACGCATCAAGAAGCGGACTTTGGAGTGAGTATGCGCGAGGTATCAAAGAGATTCATCCTGGATACATCCTTATTGAAAATTCACCTTTGCTCCTTAAAAGAGGGTTCGAGCAAGTCCTTTATGACCTTTCCGAAATCGGGTATAATGCAGAATGGGAAATTATATCAGCTTCCGACTTTGGAATGCCGCACATCAGGAAGCGCCTGTGGGTACTTGCCTACCCCTCTTCACACAGATGGAAAGGCATACTACACAGTGTCAAAGCAGGCTGCATTGAAAAGAGTGTCAAAGCGGATGCATTGGATACACAATGCCATCCTTTTCTACGATTTCAACAAGGCTATAGCGAACCCCCGATTTTCAGAGTGGATGATGGGGCTCCCAAAAGACTGGACGTTGTTAAAAGGTTAGGTGGGTGTGGTAATGCGGTTGTTCGCCAGATACCGGAGGCCATATTCAGCGCCATTAATCAATACGAAAAACTTTATTCATGAAACACAAATTAATTGAAACAGAAAAGGCCCGCGTGCTGATCGTGGATCTTCCGGCGGGCGTAAAGAACGTTATCCTTGAGTTCGATGAAGAAACTAAATGGCCCTGGATATCATATGTTTTAAATGGAACTGGGCACAATATACCATTGTATTGCAAGGAGCCCATTAATCCCGGCACCTGGCTCCCCGCCGGTAAGCTGGGAGAAGTTCCGGAGGAGGTGGCGGAACTGATTGTTGAATCGTCGTATTCTGTCTGCCGAAATCCTGGTATACAGTATAAAAACTACTTCCCAGAGAACAATGGAGGTCCTGGGTTTTCTATTGCGCGTTGGTCGTTGGAGTCTTTGGTGCGTGCAAACGTGAATCTGCGGAACCCGTTGGGAGATAAACCACCTAAGGCCTCATGTCTTATAGGAGGAATGGAGCTGCTGGTTAGGGATTCTTTTTCAAATCAGCTTAACCGATCGCGGCATCAAGCCTGGCAGGCCGAAGAGGAAACCGTATTTAAGAAACCATTTTTGTTTTACGAATCAAAGGAGAAGAAATGACAAAAAGATGAAAACAGCTGAATTAAATAACCTACCCGTACCGGTGCTTCTTGCGGAAATACCGGAAGGTTGGACCATTGGTGACAAATCAGCCCTCGGTCCTCATACATCAACATCTGTGCATGGTGAGCACATTGGCCGGCAAAAGGTCTGGTATTTCCCAAAGGGGTACGAATTGGTGGGGAGTCTATCAGAAATGCACCAGGAGGATTTTGACGAGTTGGTAGAGTGGTTTGAGACAGGTGAATACTACATTGACTACAGGATTGGTGGTTGGAACGGAGATATTACTGCATCGGAATCATTCGATTCAGCCATAGAAGCTGCCGGTTATTCAATTTCCGATGACAACATTAACGCCCACTTAGGCAAGATAAAAGAAAAGTACAAGGAATTGGAAATAAGCATGCCATCAGCCCAGGATAAGGTACTGGACCTGGAAAGAATTTATGTATTTAAAAAATTCAAAGACAATGGATAAACAAACAGACCTGCTACAGCAGGTAAAGGATGAATACGCAAAGGAGCATTACCCAAATTATCCGGATTGGGATCACTTTATATCAGACACTCCTTTTCATCAACGCGAGTTTCATTATGATCAGGTAGCCGAAGCCTACCACGCCGCAAAACTTCAGGAAGGTAAAACAAACCTTTTAAGACTTATGTATCTGGCCGATCACATTCTTTCTATGGATAAGCATATGGCAAACCAGTTTCAAGGCAGTGACTACCGTCAGATGTGGGAAATATGGAGAGGTGTTGCTGATAAGGCAATCGAGATCGAACAACAATTAAAATCAAAGCGATGAACACTACAGAATTAATGGAAGAAAGAAAGCACATATGGAGGTCCGCGGGACTTAATCCAGATAATTACTCTAACGCCGTTGGCCAGGCTATGCAGGAGTATGCCGAAGCCTACCACGCCGCCCGCATTCAGGAACAGGGCGAAGCATTTCCACTGGATGAAGTGAGCGGGTTGCTTAGTGATTACATCGCCGAAGAGTATGGTGCAAAAGCCATTCAAAAATACCTCAACACCCGGGCAGCCGAATATGCCGCTGGGAAGGTGGCGGGGATGTATACGGAGGGGCAGGTGATAGAAGCAATAAGAATGGCAAGAAAAGGATTTGATAACGGAGAGATATTCTGCCTGGAAGATCTTTTTGGCACTACCGAAGTAGAAACGATCGGAATAGATTATATGTATTCAGAAGGCGAAATAATCAACCAAATAAAGCAATCAAAATGAGCAGTCAAAAAATGACTTTGGTAAGTGAAAGTAAGCCTCATTGTTGCCCGATATGTAGCGGAACAGGAACGGTACCGAATGGTTTCTATCGTCAGGTTTCTGGACAATGGAGCAGTTCTTCTGATGCAACACCTGAGCAGTGTAGGTCCTGTAGGGGAACGGGTATTGTGTGGGAACAAAAATTCACACACTTAAAAAAGGAAGGAGGTGGAGAATGATACAACTTAGAGTTCTACGCAACAGATCGGGCTTAACGCTGCGGCAAGTCGAAGAAGCTACCGGATTGAGCAATGCCTATCTGTCACAGTTAGAAACAGGCAAAATAAAGCATCCCAGCGCACAGGCATTGTATGTGCTCGCAAAGCTGTATAGCACTAATGTTGAGGATCTGCTGATCGATGCCGGGTATATCAAAGATGATCAGCGTGTAATGCCGGTGCCCATGAAAAAGACCCTGGAAGAACGGGTTTCGGATTTGGAGCATGAAATCGAGTTTTTAAAAGCTAAAAGTATTGTTTATGGCCGATAATCAGCAACACATTAATGACAGCCAGCGCACCGGAGGGGTTGTGCCAAAAACAACCGGCAATATTTCGATCTCATACAGCGTCTATTGCCCTCACTGCGACAAACATCTGGATGATTATTGGGATCGTGAATGGTGGGAGAATTATATGCCGAGTTTTCCGTCCGATGGGATTGATAGCACTTACGAGGTTGAATGCCCAAAATGCAAACAGCAGTTTGATATTGAAGGGTTTGAACATTAATCACCAACCGTCAAGTAATACTTGACAATTAAAAATAGAATATGACACATGAACAATTTTTAGCCATTACAGAATGGCAAGACAAAACATTCCCTGATTCAACAGTGCATTCCCGTTTAGCCCATCTAAAAGATGAGATCAGGGAAATAGAAGACGAAGTAATGATAATGGGCGACCCTCGGGAGGAATTCGCTGACGCCTTCTTTCTTCTGTTTGGCGCCGCTTATAAAGCCGGAATGAGCTACGATGATATCGTTGATTTCATTGATAAAAAGTTTCAGAAAAACCTTAACCGAAAGTGGGGTAAACCGGACGAACGGGGCGTCGTGAATCACATAGACAATGAACCCAGAGACGACCAAGGGCGAACGTTTGACCAGTGGGCTGAAGATGAGTTTTGTAGATAATTAACCCGGATACGGCCACAAATAAAAGTATATGAGAGTAGAAAAAACAAAGCATCAGACAATCTTCACCTCCTTTGATGATCAGGGGGACTATAAGGTAACAATTCAAAACGATTGCAGCCAAGTGCAGGTGACCGTTGCTATCGACGAGGACGACCCCGGCGAGGAAGTTTATTTCAACGTAAATCGCAAGGAGTTAACAGCAATAAGAGATATGATAAATCAGGTTTTGGAATATTAAACAACTATTTATGGAAAAATATATTATCACATTCGAAGATGGGCAGCACTATATTACTGACACATACACAGACGATGATTTAGCAGGGCTGTCATCCGGTGTATTAACTATTATCAGGCTGTCTGATGGAAAAGAGTTGCAACCCGATCTGTCTTGGTCGGAACTGCCTAAATGGGGAGAATTTTAAACGATCAACCGGCCCGGAAGGGCGATAAATGAAAATGACAGAAGCAATCATTATAGGCCTCATTGGCGGCCTGATCAACGGTATCGTTTATTGGTTTATTAAAAATAGAAAGAAATGAGAGAATACATATTCCGGGGGAAGCGGGTAGATAACGGCGAATGGGTTTACGGATGCCTGGTAAATAACCTGTGGGTAAAATCTGAGCTGACCGATTCGCCGGGTGTGGCCACCGTTGAGATTATCGCCCGTTTGAATGACTACGAATGCTGGGAAGATCTGGAGGACTGTGGAAACATAATTGAAGTCATGCCCGAAACAGTGGGCCAGTACACCGGCTTAAAGGACAAGAACGGTAAAATGATCTTTGAGGGGGATATATTCTTTGAAGAAATAGAACAGGATCACGGAGATGAGCGCAACTATTTTGTTGTTACCTGGATAAACGAATGGGCAATGTTCTCTTTGCTATCGATTTCAGAAAAGGACGAATACATTGATACCGGAATTGAGCATCTTGATAGAATGATGCCTTTCAATATTGAACCAGATGATATTGAAAAGTTACATCGGGCTGGCAACATTCATGAGAATAATGAGCTTTTAAAACATTAATTATGGAATCGAAGAAAATATACCCGGAAGACGTGGTTTTGGAGCCTGTAAAATTGGACTGCCTTAAAGCCCCTAATGGTAAAATATACGCTCACTATTTTAAGGATAGGGCTATTTACGATAATATCACTCACACTAAGTGCAAAACCTGTGGCATAAATGATTCTGAATACAAAGGAGGTGACTGCTTTAGTTGCCGGTCAAAGAAGGCTCGGGAGCGGTACATGGCCCTTCCCACTACGAGCGAATTCCCGATTTGTGACGATGATAATCATTTCTTTTGGGATGAAGGCGATTTGGAAGAGTATCTGGAGGATAACGATTTGGAAATGGAAGACATGTATCTGTATGCCGCAGAAAGAAAGCCATTTATCCCTCTGGATTATGAATATTGGAGTGATCAATCAACAGAAGATGGCGAATTGCCATCTAAGATGGAAGCGCTGATCGACGACTTTAATAAAAAACTAAAAGACATTCCAGGCCTGTATTTTCAAAATGAAAAACTGAGATACCGGCCATGACAACAATAATTCTAACCGCCTTCCTGGCCTTTTATTCGGCCGGGGTTGGATGGGCGGTGATAAAAGGGAAAAGGAGATGATGCGCTGCCACTATATCTACGATAAAGGGGAAAAGATACTGATTCCTGGGTGTGGTACTGGGGACTATATTGATAAAATCGAAGACTGTGTGTGCGACAAAAGGCCGGTTACGTGGGCTGGTTTCGAGCGTAAGGCCTTCAAGGAGCAGGTGGAGAAAATGAAAGCGCATATATCTGAATTGGAATTATTGGTTGAAAATCTTCAGGACAAATTAAAAAGGAGGTATTTATGACAATAGATGAGGCGGAGCATATTGAATACTTGTTAAAAACAATCCGCGAGTACGGAAACGCCCATGCCAAGATAATGAGACTGCATAAGGATGGCGATCATGATCAGGTAGCCAACATCGCCTTAGCCCTATGTAAAGAGATCAAGAGTTTGTATACGGACAAACTGGCAAGTTTGAAAATAAATTAAAGTAACTGACCGGGCATGCGCCCTGTTTAAAAAGGTAAAATGAGTAAGAAACGCAAAAGGTCTCACACGACAACAAAAAACACCGTGGCAAAGCCGCCGGTTACCAGGTTGGCCGAATATACAATGGATGTGAATGGTGTTTTTACGCTGGTTACTGACATTACGGACCCGAAGGTTTTCGACCGGTTGTACCGGGAATGGTTTGATCATCCCGCGACGTTCATGTGGTGTGGCGAAAGTCTGGCGGGATATATTAAGTACAAGATGCCGAATAATTTCTGCGTCATGAAAGAAGAGTATGAGGCGATAACAAAAGGCAAAGTCATCCATGCGACAAGAGAGGAATGGGAGGCTGAAAACAATTAAGACTATGAACACCAGATGGACCCGGGCGGATGTCGACGCCTTCAACGCCAAGAGTGGGCAAATACCCCCGAAAATTCCGGGTATTCCGGCGGTCGCTTCCGAAAAAGCGGGTAATTCCCCTCAAATTCCGATAATTCCGGGTGGAGATTCCGGAAATTCCGGAAAATTCAAAATTGCATCTTTCGCCTTGGGGAGACTGAAGACCGGGAAAATGAATAAAACGGAGGCCCTATACCGTGATCATCTGGAGTTAGAGAAGCGTGCCGGGGTGATTCAGAATTACTGGTTTGAGGCGATTAACCTAAGAATAGGTGACAACTGTTTTTATAGGCCCGACTTCCTGGTTATGATGGCCGATCGCTCATTGGAATTACACGAAACAAAAGGATGGATGACTGATGATGCACTCGTGAAAATACGCGCAGTAGCAGCAATGTATCCTTTCCCTTTAAAGGTTGTGAAGCTGGTGAAAGGCGTTTGGGAGATAAAAGAATATTGAATTCTTTGGTTTTTTAAGTATGATTAATGGAGACCGGCGGTTTCTACCGCTGGTTTTTGTTTGTATTCAAAATTATTTATCTTTGTAGCGACAATTGTCTGGCGGGTGCCTGACATTGTGGACAGAAAATATACAAAAATATGGCGAAAGAAACAGGGACGACCAAACCGAATACAACAAACACTTCTACGAAAGGCGCAAAATAGACGAAATAAGCATACTTGTAAACAAGATGAATATAGACACCGAGAGAACCAATGCTATTTTGTACCACATGTTTCTCTCATCATTTCTCCCAGTCATACTTTCAATTCTGTCCTGGTATCGTATTAATTCGTGGTAATAAGCTAATTTAGTTTTTTCTTCCGTAGCATACGATTTGTTGTCTAAATAGGAAATGAAAATTTCTTTTGGGGAAGACCCCCTGTAAATCACTTTTTTAGGTGAAAGTAGATAAATATAAATTGAAAATGTTACCACAAAGAGAATTGCTGCAATCCATATAAATCTGTGATACGAAGGGGTTTTGAGAAAGTAAACCGTTGCGGCAATAGAGGATGCGGTCGTCGTTTTAATGAAGAAAAATGTTTTGTTGGTTATTGATTCAGATTCGGATAAAAGTTCTTCATACCGATCTTTTGCCTGGGTAAATATAAATATTAATGTTTCTAATGGGAGTAGTTCCCAGTCCTTTACAATGTCGTCCCAGGTATTTATTATTTCAGTCTCTTTTTTAGGCATTTGAGTTATGGTTTTTTGTTGCAAAATGATCGCTAATTTGATTTTTCACTTCTTTGGCTATGATGTCTATAAGTTGATTCGATAGCGGGATATTTACGGTGTTTCGAGTGTCTATAATGCCTGCGATCCAATCCAGTGAAACCCCAAAGAGCCGCGCAGCAGAAACAATCTGATCTACTGTAAAGGACTGCTTCCCGTTGCGGACAGCGTGAGCATTAGAGGCCTCAAGACCAATCAGGGCAAAGATTTCCTTTTCGGGTTCGCGGGTTAGGGAAACACGCTCAGCAACAAGTTCAAAAATCCTTTTATTCCAGATTTTTTCTGAATGAGCTGTTTTACTTTTTCTCTTCGCGATTCCCATTTGTGATATTTTGCGAGATAAGCGAACCGGGGAATAACATCATCCAGTACCTGTAGTTCAATCTCATAGTTTTTGTTTTTTCTAAGTATGATTAACACCCGTTCAAATAATGTAGCCCACCGGTGCGGCTCCCATTTTGCCTTCCAGGCCGCCTGCATGCCGATCCAATAGAGCGACATAGCAGTTTGTTTATCCTTTTTCTTAGTATCTGCCACAAAGCCCGCCCACATAAACTCCCTGGCAATATCCTCATCTTTCATCTTGTCGAACTGATGACGGGTTAAGCCTACATGCTTTAATAAGTCGTATTTATTGTACAAATCAGGTAACACGAGGCAAAAATAAGGCCCCTGTACCCCAATACAATCAATTTAGCCATTAATGACTATTAGAAGTTATAAAAATAATAAGTTTGATTATTGAATAAATAATTTGTATTTTGCACGTAAAACATTCAAGCTTTGAAGATAGGCGGGTTAAAGATGTCAAAAAGCACAGCGGCGCTGAAGATGTGGTACAGAAGTAACCCGGTTGAAGCTGCGGCGGCAATTAGCAAGCTAAACGCAATGGATGCGGCTTATAGGTTTGATAGTTTGAGGTTCTTGAAAGAACGGTTTGAGGGTAAGTATGGGACTATTTCGGATTTAAAAGGCGATGATCGGTGGTTGTTTATTGCATTAGCGTTTAAAGTGTTTTACCCCCAAGCGTACAAGAGCGATGATAAGGCGCTAAAGTTTGTAGGATTTGGAGAGCGGATGTGTGAGCTGCTACACATGCAGCCGCCGAACTTTTCAGACGCATTTAAGGCGGTCAGGCTAAACCTGACTACAAAAGATAGTGATTTACGAAAATTGGCTGATGAGGTGTTTTTTAAGTTAGGATACACTGAACCCTGTCAGCAGACTTTATTTGATCTTTAATATCGCGGGGTAGAGAAGTGGTTATCTCGCCTCTCCGACTAAGAGGAAATCGCAGTTTCGATTACTGCCCCCGCAACCAAATTGTTATTTGAAAATTTTAATTCTTGATGGAGTACAAAAACTCAAAAGAACTATGTCAGTTAATGGCTGAACGACAGAGTGGTATTACGTTGCTTCGCTTTTCATGCGGAAAGGACGCAATAGCTTCTTATATCCAGCTGAAACGTTACTTTCATACCATTATTCCGATTTACCATTACCTACACCCTGATTTGGATTTTATAAACAAGTCGCTGGAATACTATGAGGGGGTAATGGGGACACATATTTACCGGGTGCCGAACCAGATGCTTTACAAGCACCTCAACAGTGGGTTATTCCAGGATAAGCTAAATTGGGCGGTGATAAAAAAAATGGGGCTTCCTAATTTTGATAATGATGATGTAAATACAATGATTAAAGAAGATTTAGGCATTGATCAGAATGTTTACACGGCAATCGGGGTCAGATCATCGGATTCACTCAATAGGCGGCGGGCAATAATGATGTATGGGGCTGTGAACGATAAACGACAAACGTTTTACCCTGTTTACGACTGGAATATGGAAAAGCTCGTTCAGGAAATAGAGGATTCGGGTATTAAACTTCCTGTTGACTATAAGATTTGGGGAAAGTCGTTTGACGGGTTGGATTTCAGGTTTATTAAGCCATTAAAGGATAATTTCCCGAATGATTATGAAAAACTGAAACAATTATTCCCATTAATTGACGTAGAATTGAAAAGATATGGCTATTAATTACTCAAATAACAAAATATCAAAGAAAGCCCCTGTAAAGAAATCCGAAGGTAACCCGGGCAACATTGAGCAGGATAGCCTGGAAGAGGTGATGGAATATTCAGCTAAGGCTAAGGCTGAACGCGATAAGTTCAAGGACAATGTGGATGCCAATTACTTCACAGTAGTGACGTTTAATAATTCAAAGCAGCTGACAGAGTTCTTTAATAAGTTAGGGATAAACCCGTCTGACAAGCAGTACATTGACGGGAAAGCCCTGGCAAAGAAACTGGGAATTGAAATAACAACTCCAGACAAAAATCCTCCGGGATCGTTTAAGGTTAATAGCAAATTAAAGGATATGACATTGTAACATATTTCTTAACCAATAAATCTTAAAACACATGCGCAGACGTATCAGAAGGGTCGCCCCTATCACATCCCGTAGGAGCAGAGCGGCCGGAGGAAGGCCAAGAGTGAGTAGATCAACTCAGGGTAGCTAAACTTAACAGGGCTTCGGCCCTTTTTTACTATGGCAAAAAAGGATAACATAAGGAAGGTTCCAGCTAAGAAAAAAGCGGTTCATAAGCAGGAAAAGACCGGAGGCGTAAGGTTCAAGCCGGGGAATCAGGCAGCGGTGAAGTGGACGGACGAAACAATGATTCCTGAACTCAACAAGATACTTGCTGTGTTAGGGACGGATGATAACGGCCTGGAAAACACGAATATCGTAAGAGCGAATGATATAAAGTTCGCCGAAGAGGCTGTTATGTGCGCAGGCGTAGATCTTCGTTCCTGGGACTATTGGAATGAGAAAGAATTTCAAAGTAAACTACCAAAAGATGGGGTCGTTTTGGGGCTAATAAAGAAAATAAAGGATATTTGCCGCTTACGTTTAGCCTATTCGGGGGAAATAATGGATATATTTCTGCTCAAAAACCATTACGGGTATATGGATAAGATGGTGCAGGAGGTTGACGCTAACGTTAAAACTGAAAATACAAATACCACTACTGTTAAGCTGGACAATCTTAGTCAATCAACCATAAAAGAGCTGATAAAGTTAAAAGGTGTCGCGAAATAATGAACTCGAAGATCTGATTAATAGCATTCCGGTAACACTGCTTTATAAGCAATTGTTTGCCGGAGAATCTGGATTTTACGAGTTTGTTAAATACTTTTGGGACACAATAATAGCCGAAGATCCTATTTGGAATTGGCATATCAAACTAATTTGCGATGAGCTGCAGTGTGTCGTTGAACGCCTGGCCCGGAGAGAAAAGAAAGAATACGATTACTTTATCATCAATGTTCCCCCTGGATCCTCAAAATCAACTATAATATCCGAAATGCTGCCAATATGGGGCTGGACGGTCGATCCGTCATTTAGGTACATATGTGGATCTTACGCCTCAACACCGGCTGAGGATATAGCCGATAAGTGTTACAAGATCTACACGAGCGATAAATTCAGGGAGATGTACCCGGACCTGGTGAAAAACACCACCGGGGGTAAAACAAACTTCAAAAATGGATTAAAGGGCGAAAGGTATACTACCTCAACCGGATCGGGAATTACTGGGATTCACGCCCATTTGAAGATTGTGGATGATCCGATGTCACCGCAAATTGCTGCGTCTGATTTGGAAAGAGACAGGGCTAACAAATGGATAAGTCAAACGTTAGGTTCCCGGAATGTGGACAAGGATTTGACAGTGACCATAATCGTTATGCAGCGGCTCCACGAGGCTGATACTACCGGGTATTTGCTTGCTAAAAAGGGATTAAGGATAAAACACATCTGCATTCCTGCCGAATTGTCTGAAGATGTAAAACCTGCCGAACTAAAAGAGTATTACCAGGACGGACTATTTGACCCCGTAAGGGCATCCCGGCAGGTGCTAATCACACAAAAGGAGGATTTGGGTAGTTATGGGTACGCTGGTCAGATGATGCAGCGCCCGGCACCGGAAGGCGGTGGGATACTTAAGAAAGAATGGTTTCCAGTGGTTAATTCTCGCCCGCCAAAAGTGAGGATGTGCTTCCAGATAGATCCGGCGTACACAGAAAAAACAACTAATGACCCTACCGGTATATTGGGGTACTATGTTTTAAACAATCAGGTTTTTTTGACATCTGCAATAAGCGTTTGGAAGGAATTCCCGGACTTTATCGCATGGCTACCGAGCTATTTAACCGGAGTTGGATATACGCAAGGATCAATGATATACACGGAGCCTAAAGCATCAGGCCTCAGCGTTGTGCAGCAGGTTAAGAAAACAACCAATCTGAACATGACAATATCTGATCCCCCCAAGGAGGATAAATTAACCAATGTCCACATAATAAGCCCGAAGGTGGAGGCGGGCCGCGTCTCTTTGGAGTTTGGCGGATGGAACGATGAGTTTGTAAGCCAGGTTATTTCATTTCCTAAAGCATTACATGACGAATACGCCGACTGCCTGAGCGCAATAGTGAAAAGGGAGCTGTTAAAAGGAGCCCAGGATCTTTCCAAGGTTTTTGCTGGAGGGTTTTAAAAATTGTAAATTTGGAATATGAAGCAGTACACAATAAAACCGTTGGAGTGGGTGTTTAATAACTTGATTTCGATTAAGGCTGTCAATTGCCCGATCGACTTGAGAATTTATAAAGAAGGTCATCTGTATTGTGTGTATTCTGATCCGTCAACCGCTGGGCCCAATGGCTTTATTAGTTTGGATCATGCAAAAGAAAGAGCGCAGGAGATTTGGGAGAGGCACATTAATCAGTATTTGAATGGCATGGATCAACCCAAGTCTTCGGTATTTTGCAGGCAAGACGAGCCCCCTAATCCAAAGGACGGAGATGTATGGGTGCCTTTGAATCAGCCTGCATACAAGAGGGGTGTCTTTCTACGCGAAAACGGGCATTGGAACTTCAAAATGGTTATGACTAATGGAAATTGAATACGACTGCCCTTCTTGTGGGCTAAATATTGAATTGGAAGCTAAAAGGTATGAGAGCGTAAATGCAAAGTGTCCTGAATGTTTAGCCGATTTAATTATCGAATATGATTCGTATTTTGGTGAGGATTTGAGTATGGAATTTGATTTATGGACCGTAAGGCTGGGTAAATAATACAGAACTTAGCAACCACGTGTTGCTGTAGTATAGAAGCCGTTCTAAGAGAGCGGCTTTCGCTTTTAATAATTATTGCAATCCTTATCTTATCATATTTCGTTACCCTTAAAACATAAACCAACTTGCATGAAACGCATAATTCATGCAGATTGAGGAAATACTACAGGAAGAAGATCTTAATAAAAGGATACAATACTTACAGTCCCAAAGAAAAACCACTGATGATAAAATTGAGGAGGCCAAGAAGCAATTGGATCCCAATTTGCATGCTGTTACTGATCTTACTAAGAGAGAGAAACGAAAAGTAACCAAGGTTGAAGGCTCTGAAACTAAGGTCGAATATAAAGAGGTTAACCGAACTCCATTTGCCTATCAATCAGATATTATTGATAAGCGCGTTTCCTTTATGTTTGGGAATCCATTGCTTGTAAGCACCAATTCAACTAACGCCAACGCAAAGAAGGTTCTCGAAGCAATCCAGAAAGTAAATGAAGACGTAAAGATTGATAGCCGGAACAGAGAAATAGCAAGAACAAAGTTCTCTTACTATGAGGTCGCTGAATATTGGGCGACATCGCAAGCGGATAAGCAAGACAGATATGGATTTGAAAGCGAAATTAAGTTTCGTTTACAGGTTTTTAAGCCTGATGACGGAGATAGGCTCTATCCGTTTTTTGATGATCTTGGAGATCTGGTCGCTTTTTCCCGTGGGTATGTGATTACAAATGTTGAAGGAAAAGAAATAGAATATTTTGAGACATGGACCAAAGATAGCTACGCGCGATATTTTAAATCAGATACTGGATGGACTCAAGATGTATCCCCGTTCGTTAGCCTTGAAAACTCCAGAGTAAAGGAGCTGGGGTTAATTCCTGTGGTTTGGGGGTACCAAAAGCACACTGAATATTATAAAGTACAGCGCCTTTGCGATAGAAACGACACGCTTGCGTCTAACCATGGCGACATTAATGACCGTCACTCGATACCCATTCTTAAAGCGAAAAATGCAACAGTTACCTCCAAAATAGACGACTTTGTACAGATCGAGGGGCCGGATGCCGACTTGGATTATATCGCATGGGACAACGCGACACAATCTGTGGATTCTGAGTTCAGCCGAAATGAAAGCAAAATCTACTCCCTTACCAGAACACCAATGATGTCATTTGACGCCATGAAAGGGATGGGTAACATTCTTTCTGGTGAGGGGCTGAAAACTGCACTTATGGACCCGCATTTGGAGGTGTTCAACAAAATGGAGGATTTTGATGTGTATTTCACTCGCAGATATAATATTGTGAAGCGCATCCTTGGTGTAATGAATAAGGCTTGGTCTAATTCAATGAATGAAATTAAAGTCAGCGTCAAGGTTATACCGTATATGGCTGGGGACGATATAACCAAAATACAAACACTGATAGAGTTGTATCAGGCCGGCATGATCTCCCTGGAAACAGCATGTAAGCTCAATCCGTGGTTTGAAGATGCTTTAGCTGAATACAACCGTATAAAAAAGGAAAAGGAGGCGAAGGACTCAGACCCAGCCGAGTTGGATATGCAAATGAATCAGGATGAGTAATATTCTGCATTCCCACTGCTGCTACTGCAGGCGGAGATTTTCGGATGCTAACCCACGCACCAGGGATCATTTTATCCCAAAGAGCAGAACGGGGAATGATACGGATAATATACTTCAATGCTGCCACGAGTGCAACCAGTGGAAAGCTGACAAACAGCCGGACATATGGCTTACCGAGGTGCAGCGGCTATTAAAACACAGAACCAGGGTGAAAAACTACCAGATAATTGACTACAAACAGATAATTGGCAGCATTAACCACTGGATGAAATTCTTTAAGGGCAAGCAAATATGTAAATATAAACTATGACTGAGAGATTGCCATCAATAGACAGGCCTCACACAACAAAGGACAGTCCGGAAGTCGGCATCAGCGATAAATTGGACAACTTCCCAATCAATGAGGCTGAATACAGACTCAAGACTGATTTTACGAGCTATTTCAGACTTGTTGGGGTTCCTTACCCGGCATCTGAAAAGTTTCATGTGAAAATATTAAACCGGGATATAAGGGGGGCACTCATGGCTGTGAGACGATATTTAAGCCGGGCAGGACGCGTGGGAGTATTCAGGCACCTTGTCAATGCGGTTGAGCGCCTGGATGGACGAAAAGTTTATATCCGAAGAAAAAAGGGGCCTAAAAAGAGCAGCGGGGTAGCTGCGGATGTTGAGCGGTCATCTAAAGCTTTTAGTGAAAAACAGAAGACGATAAAACAAAATGCGAAGTCATTTATAGAGCGAATGAGGGCGCCGGTATTTACGGTAGCCGAAGCTAAACGCCACATTGCTGCACTAAGATAAAACTATTTTTATGATGAATCAAACGAAAAGTTATTCAATTGGCTTACTGTTCACGAAGGTGTTTTGCGGATTTGGCTTTATGATTAACAGATGCGGGCTTCAGCCTGGAATAAAAGTATCTTTTCAGGTAGAAGTAAAGGTGTTTTTTATAACCTTTTGGTTCGCGAAATTCATAAAGGAACGCCATGAAATAAACAAGCGAAAGTTGATAAGAGATTTTAAAGAAGCAGTACAGAAACACGATGACATAAATCGTGTTGAAATATCTACCGACGGCGACATGGGTATATATATTGTACCATACAAGAAATGACCCAGCGCGACCTTGAAAGAATAATTAAAGCCTACGAAGCAAAGAAGCGTGGCGATATATTGAGGCTGGTTAATAAAATTAACCGGCTTTTTGGCCGTTCGTTTACGGATGTTGGTCAACTTATTGCAAAAGCCAGGCTGATCAATGGCCGCAGGTTGGACGCGCTTACAAGAAATAAGATCGCCAAACTTGTAGATGAGCTGTTTAAGACCATCGGAGCGGAAATTGAACGCCAGGTATTAAACGCCGGTACATTTTCATCCAATTTCAATTATTCCGTCGAGAAAAACCTGTTTAAACGCCTGAAGGTACCGGCAAAGGCGATATTTCAAAAAGGAAGCGGCGCTGCAGTAAGATCGATCCTAAAAGAAAAGGACTTTGGCAAGAAGTTCTCAGATCGGATCTGGAAACAGAATAAGAACTACCGTAAGCGCATCGAAAACGTAATGGTGGACACCCTGAAGACAGGTAGATCCGCCAAGAGTGCTGCTAAAATGCTCGTTACGGCGCATTATAAAAACGCAGGCAGCGGTCCCGGAGTGTACAACGACCCGCGCAAGAACGCTGAGAGGCTTACTCGGACAACGATCAATAAAGCCTATCAGAAAGCAGACTATGAACGCTGGAAAGACGCGTGGTACATTAAGTGTATTGAGGTGAGGTTGAGTAACTCTCACCCACGGTATGATATCTGCGATAAGCTAGCCCGCCGGTATCCCAGAGACTTTCTTTTCCCAGGATGGCATACACAATGCCTCTGCGCAGCCATTCCTATTCTTGTTTCCGAGGCCGAGCAGTCCAGGTATGAGGACTATATGCTTGGGCTGCGCAAAGATCCGCCAAAGATCAGGTATGTGATCGATCCGCCGTCCTCAATGATTGAATGGATATCCGAAAATAAAGAGCGCATGAGCGGATGGAAGAACTTACCCGACTGGGTTACGGAAAACTCGAAATATATTAAAACTAAATTTTGATTATGGAATATTTATTTGAATACAAAGATGGGGATGTCGCATCTGATTATGTTATCGCCTGCTTTAATCGCAGCCTGCATTTTAATCTACCAATGATCGGAGGCAATAAATTGGTATATGGGATTAGGGATGGAGTTCCTTTTTATCGTGACAAAAAAGAGGACGATAACTTTTCCAAAGTATCAGATTTTATTATTGAGGCTCAAAAACTGGCCAACATAAAAGAATAAATGTTTTTTCTCATAGATAGTTTACCCCGGCTTAGTCTTAGGCTGGGGTTTTATTATGACCCTATCTACCGGAAGTTGGTGCCATTTACGTATGGCCCATAGCTATTGCTATAACTATTTCAACTATTGTACACATGCGCTTTCAGGCGCTTCATGCATTTCCAATTTTTGCCTTGAAATAGTTCTTTAAAACAAACTTTCAAAAAGCATGAAGGAAAAGATTGTAGCGGCTATTAAAGCCAAATTCCCGGCTTTGAATCTGCGCAAAACAAGGTTGGACGCTATTGCGGCTAAACTTGAAGCAAGGGTTAAAGACGAAACAGAAATAGACGCAGCGGTGACGGACTTTGATTCGCTATTCCCGTTCGCAGACATTGCAAAGCAAGACGACAAAATCGCTGAGCTGGAAAACAAATTAAAGGCACCTCCTAAAGCAGACCCGGCACCCACTCCAACACCTGAAGATCCGAAGCCTGCACCAGATCCAAAACCTAACCCAGGTGAAGAAGCGCCTGCATGGTTTAAGGATTACGCGGCAAAGAATGATCAACGTTTTGACTCACTCCTGAAGGAGAAGCAGACAAATACGCGGAAATCAGGCTATGAAGCTCTTTTTGCCGATGTGAAAGACGATAAAATGAAAGCCAATAAACTGGAGCATTTCGATCGCCTGGCATTCAAAGATGATGAGGATTACAATTCGTTCATCGAAAAAGAAAAAGAGTACCTCACTCAACACAATCAGGAAGTTTTAAAGACCGGCGGTCTGATGAAGGGCAGCCAACCCACCAGCGGCAAGGTGCCCGATGCAGAGCTTGACGCCGTTGTGGACACTTTTAAAATTTAAAACAAAAAATTAAATGGCAACAGTTGATTTAATAAACCCCCAGGAGGACTTTATCAATCCGAATGACAGCATTGTCATCGTTGATAACTTCCAAACTATCCGGGGCGGACGTACACTCGATGTTACGGGTTTTGCGCCATCTCACGTCTGGGGTGGTCATCCGATCATCAAGGAAACCGCCACAAGCGAGTATAAGCCGCTACCCGTCGTTCTGTCTGGTGCTATTCTGGCTTTAGGGACACTTACTCCCGGATCCGGATACACCAATGCGGGGACATATACTAATGTATCTCTTACAGGAGGTTCTGGAAGTGGCGCACAAGCTACGGTAGTTGTAGCCGGCGGGGCTGTGACCGGCGTGACAATTACAAATCCTGGATCCGGTTATGCCGCGAATGATAATCTTAGCGCCTCTGCTGCAAACATTGGTACAGGTGGTTCTGGGTTCGCTATTCGCGTGGCATCTGTTAGCATGGATGCGGTTTCCTATGGGGCACTTCCCGGCGGTCATACTTATGCCGGTATCCTAATTGCAACCATTCCCGCTAAGGCTCCTTTCGCCGGTATCATGGTGCGCGGTACAGTGAACCCCAAGGCTATGCAGTTTGACTCATCCAGCATTTTATCAGCTCTCAAAACAGCATTATCGCCGGCAATTGATTTCCGCAGCGATGACAAGTAATTGACAATTAAAATTAACCGATTAAATGGCACAAGATTTATTTATAAAATGGGCTGAAAAATACCTGCCAGGCATTACGATCCGGGTGGTTAATAAGCTGAACGATGAAAAACGTTTGCAGCCCTACCGTTTCACTCAAATGCTTACGCCTAAGTATTCCGCAACAGGTATGTGGAATACGGTTATCATAAATAACCGGATGGTGATGGCCGATGTGGTAGCAATGGATTCATCCTTGCCGCTGAAAAGCCGACCCACCTCATCCAGAGCGTCCGGGCGTATTGCGAAAATGGGTATGGAGTTTAGCCTGAATGAAACCCAACTTACAGAACTGGATACGATGGTAGCAACAGGTGTACCCGATAGGCAGATTGTAGCCGCTCTGTTTGCTGATGCGGTGAACGTTGTATCTGGTATTTATGAACGATTGGAATACATGCTGCTGGAAGGACTTTCCACCGGGGTATGTCTTACCAAAGATGATGACAATACCGGAACTGATGGTGTTCGTCTGAATTACCAGGTTCCTGTTGACCACAAGCGCGGTGTTGGGATCGTTTGGTCGGATCCGACTGCAAAGCGGATGGATGACATTCAGAAGGTTGTTGACGCGGCCGATCTGAATGGAGACGTGTTCGTTCATGCTATGGCAGACCGCACCGCAGTGACCGCCCTTCTTTCCGACCCTCAATTCATGCAATATTTTGCATTTGTTAGGGGTTTTGCAGGAGATAAGGCCATTATCCCTGTTTTGGACGAGGAAACTGTAATCGCACTGTTTCAGCGCAAATGGGGCATTACATTGGAAATCGTAAACCGGAAGTTTAAGGCGCAAAAGAACAGCGTTATTTCCAATAAAACCCCGTGGCAGGATGGTGTAATTACTTTCCTTACCGACAGGAATGTTGGGGACCTGGTTTATGCAACTTTGGCCGAAGATAACCACAGAGACGAGTCCGTTGTATACACAAAGCCGAATGAGTACATCCTGGTATCTCACGGGGTTGACTCTAAACCGTCGCTGCGTGAATACAATAAGTCTCAGGCCCGTGTAGCTCCTGCGATTAATGGAGATGCCCTCTATATTCTTGACACTAAAACAGTACAAGCATAATGGCACGACCAAGAAAACAGGCCCAGTTTGATCCGGGTATTGAGGGTTCAATTGTTGACCCGGTAATCCCGGATTCCGATTCGGTAGTGGATGGCGAAGGAATTACAACGGGTTTAATACCTGCCGACAGCTCGGTGATTATTGAAGCACCGGATCCATCACAGTCAAAATCCTATGTCATCGCGGCTCAATTTGTCGATAAAGACAACTTCAGCAAGGCGTATAACGTGGGGGATGACATCCCGGCCTCTTTCGATAAGCAAAGGATCGCAGATCTTTTAAAGCTCGGACTGATTAAAGAAAAATAATGACCAACCTGGAAGCCTTCAAGGTGTTACTGGACGATTCGGCAATTCCGGATCAGCGTATTTCGGATATACTGAATGTGTCTGGTATAGATCCTAACGGCTCCTGGGTAAAGTCAAAATCGAACCCTATCAATTGCGCCTTTTATGATGCGCTGATCAATCAGGTTTTGAAATCGGCGAACGCTAATACAGGCATTCGATCAATTTCAGAAGGCGGGATGAGTATCTCTTACGATTCGGCATCCCCTTATTTGAAAGCCAGAATAAACGGTTTGGTAAGTGATAGTGGTTGTAGCTCTTTGATTGATAGGTATAGCATGCGTCCAAAAATTAGGGACATTTCACACTTACTCTACCGTCCATGATTTGGTATGATGACACAGCGACGTTCACACAAGTAACAGGCGGCGGGTACGATCCGGAAAGCGGACTACCTACTTCTGGAACGAGTGTTGTTGTGAATTTGACAGGTAGGTATGATACGAATGTTAAGCGTTTTATCCAGCGTGGCGAAGATGGTAATTACACGGCCCCATCGTTTGTGTTTTACATGCCCTTGAGTACTCCGGTTGTTCCACTCGACGTAGAATTGAGTGTTTTCGATAGCACGTCCGGACAAACTTACAAAGGTGTTGTAACCCAGTTCAATAAAGGTCGCTTAAACGCTTACGTGTTATGCCAATAGTACCGCAGTTTACCACATTCCAGATAAAGGAATACATGCTGAAGAATATTGAGCGGTATGAAGCTACTATTCTGGATGCGTTCAAGAGAACAGGAGAGAAGGCCGTTGCTTACATGAGGTCGTTAAACACGTTTAAAGACCAGACAGCGAACCTGCGCAACTCGGAAGGGTATATTATATACAAGGACGGGGAGCTGGCTTTTGAAAGCTACCCTAATGATGCTTCTGGGCCAAAAGAAGGCCCAAAGGTGGGCGCATCGATTGGCAAAGGATTAGCGATTGAAGTAGCTCAGCAATTTGCGCCACGTAAAGGATTTATCATAGTAGTTACTGCTGGAATGGAGTACGCTCTATATGTCGAAGCAAAAGGATATGACGTGATAACTGGCGGAGCAAGAGAAGCCGCCAGGTTTATTAAGGATAGGATGTTTAAAATTCACAAGAAGATCAGTAGAGCCGCATGACCCCATTCCAAGCCATACAAGAAGTCCGATCCCTTATTTGGGTGCCATTGGTGAAAGCCCTGGTAAAGAATGTTTATCCTGGTGAAGTAGCATTGAGTGAATACGATCGGGCCTTTAATGCAAAAGAGAAGTTTGTGGTTGTCAATTTCCTTACCGGCGATTTTGAGCAGCTTCAGGATGTGATTTTGAATGTCAACATATACGCTCCGGACTTATATGGAGTAATGGACGGGAACGGATTGGATGTTGTCCACAATGCCATTAAGCCGCTACTTGAAGATGCGTACACTTCTTTAATCAATACAAAACTTGGAAGGATTAATATCCTTAGAGAGGAAGATAAACAATATACTTTTTATAATCAACGCCTGTTAGTTCAGGCGGTTAATTTGAATCAACAACAAAATATAAAATTGTAAACATGGCAAATTTCAAACCGTTTTATGGTATTAAAATATTAAAGGTGGGTGATGCGGTGGCAAACAATACGCCCCCCGCCTCATTAAAGGAGTTGCCCTTCACAAAGGTTGACACAGCGGTATACGGCAAGGCCGAAGATTCGTTTAACGATATTCCCGTTGAAGAGAGTGATATTCCGCTGACGCGCTTGAAAACGCAAGTTGGTCCGCGGACTTATCTTGTAACCACCTATTGCAACGACCTTGAATTAAAGGCGTACCTGGAAGGCGGAACATATACGGCCGGATCTGCCGGACCTCCTGCGGTGGGGGCAAAGTATTCCCCCCCGGTTCAGCAGCAAGCGATTAACCGGTATATCAAAATTGAATTGATTCAGGGTAAGACTATTGAGATTTTCAATGCGAGTGTTTCTTTCGTTGAAAATACGATTACCCAAAAATCTGGATTACCTGAATGGCAGGTCACATTTACGGCTCAGGCTGTTGACGCAACCTACTTCCCGGTTATCGAAACAGAACCTCCGGTAGCTTAATTAATTAACCTAATCTGAACCCAATGGGCGGTGAGCTAATCGCCGCCCTATTTATTTTATGGACATAAGAAAAGAGTATATCGACCGGAGGGAAGCGGAGGTTCTGCTGGAAAGGTCTGCGGTCGTTTCGGCTGTAGTGAAAGAAACCCCGAAATGGTGGCAGTTTTGGAAAAAGGAAAGGGTTGTAAAGTATTCCTTTGATGTGGTACCCATTCGGGGCGCACAACAGCACCGGATCCAAAACCGGTTGGCTGATCTTGACGAAACTCCATTTCATAACAATGAGCCCTTAGCATTGGTGTTTTCAAAGATGATCACGGCCCACTACGAGGATATTGTTTACTGCATTGCCGTGCTGTTATCCCATCCCAGGAAGGAACCTACAAAATGGCTTATTGATTTTGTTAAAACAGAGTTGAGCCATGAACAGTACGCCCAGATATTAAATATCGCTTACAGGGATTCGGATATGGTCCCTTTCGTCAATGGTATAATCTTGATGAAAGGCATAAGCCTAAACAAGGTGAACCCCAGCGCCTGAGTGAGAGCTATAGCACTTGGGAAACAATAGGAGGAGTAATGAAGTATTTCAGGATGTCATGGGATGAGATTATGCATGAACGTAGCTGGGCCAACATCTGCATGCTCATGGCAACGATTCCGGATCATTCAGTAGATAACGAAAGCGATGGGCTTTCTCCGGCAGCAAGAATGGCCAATTCATTAATGCAACAATAAAAATAAATGGCAGAGATAGAAGAAGGTAGCGCGCATTATAAAATTACGGCAGATACGTCAGACCTGCATGGCAAGGGGGTGAAAGATGCTGTTGATGCATTTCAGAAGATTTCTTCTGAGGCCGAGAAGGCTGGGAGCAAGATGGATCAGGCTTTCAAGGCTAAGCATGTTGAGCAGTACAAAAATGTTATTGATCGCCTGACGGGGACAATAGCTGAGAATGAAAAATTCTTAGCCACACTCATAAATGAGCAAAACGCTCACTCAGCATCCCTAAAAAATGGAGAAAAGGTTACCGCCGAATATCTTGCGAAGGAAGCTCAGCTGGCAAGTGAAGTGTCTTTTGTCACAAAAGTGTTGCAACAACAACGTATAGAACAGACTGCGGGCGCTGGATCCGTGGCGGCCTTAGATGCCCGGGTTAAACTTCTTACGCTAAGTTATAATCAGCTATCTCAAGCGGAACAGAAAGCACTTGTCGGGCAAACACTTCAGAAGGAACTCGGAACGGCTAAGGTAGCCCTTGAGCAAGCTAAAAAGCCACTTGACGATGTAGGAAAGACGGCGACAACCATGGGGAGTAAGGTTTCTTCGGGCGCTTCTGCTGCGTGGGGAGCGCTTAGAAAACTAGCCTACATAATACCTGGGTTGGGTATTGCAGGTTTGATAGGTATTTTAATTGACCCGATAGTTAACCTGTTTTCAAGGATATTAAAGGGGAGTGAGGCTGTTCAGCGATTGAAGAAAGAACTGGATGATTTGAAATCAGCCCAAAAGGATGCAAACAAAACGGCTGGAGAGCAAATAGGGCAACTGCATTCATTAAACGCAGTTTTACAGTCAACCACCGCATCGGCTAAGGCAAAAAAGGGGGCATATGATGAGCTGGTTAAACTTTATCCTTCGTATGCGGATCAACTCCGGGACGAGTACGAAAAGACGGGAAATGTAGCAAATGTTATAAACACGCAGCTTATACCTGCGATAGTAGCAGCTTCAAAAGCCAGAGCGTTGCAATCCAGAATGGATGCCCTTACTACACAAAACCTGGATCTCGATGACGAGATGTTGCGTATAGCGAAAGAGCAGAACAAAGCAGAGCAGGACCTTGCAGAAATACGCAAAAAGAATAAACGGGAGGGAAATGATGTTGGATTTGCTGCCGTGAACAGGGGTCCTGATCAGGAGGATATCGCTTCGACTAAAGTAAAAGCAATAAAGGATAGCTGGAAGGAGGTTTACACCCAACAGCAAGCGAATACTAAGCAGCTGGATGCCTATGCGGGGCAGATTACATCTATTCAGGCAAAAATGGGTAATCTCACCACCTCCGGAACAGATGCTGGACGAGGGTCAGGTAAGGGCAGAACGCCAAAAAATACAGACCAGGCCGAATTTGCGGCTAAAAAGGCGCTTGAAGACCTACGTCAGAAAATAGCAGACTCTAAAGGGAAATTTGATATTCAATTCGGAAGCAATATCGAGAGCGAACAGGATAAGATTAATGGATACTTCAACGGCCTGAAGCGTGATGTAATAGCATTTAATTCTAACCCAAAGAATAAACTACACCTTATTGATTCCAAGACCGCTTTTGCAGATATAGAAAATAACAGAAAGCATGCGCTTGGTCTCGCTGATTTTGACCAGGGGTCTCAAAATTTATTTAAACAACTTCAACAGGATAAGGCCGCATACAAGGACTATGAAGATTTTAAGTTAAAATACGGTAAAGATTCGGCTGATCGCCTGTATTCAGACCTTCTTACAAAAGGGGAGTCGTATTATCAAGAATTGAAGCTGTTAGAATACAGTATGACTAAAGCCGACGAGTCTGGAAGGCTGGATTCAGCGGGTAAGGCAAGATTGGTGCAGGTTAAGCAATTGGCTACTGAAGCAGCATTTGAGAGCGAACAAATGGCCAAGCGGCGCGTAGAAATCGAAACCAAAATGTATCTGGATCTACTTCAAAAGGCCGGGAACTACCAGGTGCAGGTCGATTTACTTGAAAAGGAACGCACCGCCCGTATGGCCGCACTGGAACGGGACAGAACGCATATAGGTGAAGAAGAGTATAAACGCCGGTTCGCGATAATAAATAAGGCCTATGAGAAGGGCACCAAGGAGCTGAGCATTTTCGAATCCGATCTATTTAAAAAGCTAAATAGCGATGTAGAAACCGGATCTAAGGAGCAGATTCAGGGAATCATTAAAGATCTGGATGAAGCTCTTCGCACCGGTAAATTAAAAGACGCCACCGGCAAAATGGTTGACGTTCCACCTGATGTGTTAATAAGGCTGGCTTCGGCCAAGGAGCAATTAAAAGGTATTATTGAGCAGATTATTGGCATACAGATCACAAGCTCTAAGATAGGCAGGGTTGCGGTTGATTTGGATAAAGTTGGGCAAGCGCTGACAGGAATAGGGGGCGCGTTGTCGAGCGCCGGAGATGGGAGTATGGGGGAGACGGTTTCTCGAATGGGTGAGTTGCTAATAAATATAAGCACCGCATATACGAGTATTAGCAAGGTCGTGAAAACGGCAAAGGATGCAATTAAATCTGGCAAAGACGTAGTAACGAACTTGCTGGAGTCAAATGACCTTTGGGGCGCGATTCTGGCTATTATCAATATTGTTGTTAGCCTGTTTGGGGCTGGAAAACGATACAAGGATTCTCTTATAGAAGCCCAAAGGGCGCTTGCCGATCAAAATTCGGACCTGATTCTTGGAGAGTATAAGATATCTGAGCAATTGCGTGAGCAAAATATGCTTCGAGCAGAAGGCATCAAGCTGACGAAAGAGCAGCTTGCGGCACGCAGGAAGGTTGCAGAGGAAAATGATAAGCAAATCCAGGACGAGACTAAGCGTCTGCTGGAGGAAATCCAGGGCGGCGAACAGGTTTATTATCGCTATATCGACAAACCGGGTGGGCTTAATAAACTTTTTGGCGGGAAAGCTACAACGAAAACAAGGTACGGCGGTTTAGGATCATATAAAACGGAGGATTTTATAGCCTATATGAAGGCGGCTGGGTATGGAGATCTTAATATTTTGAATGATATCGTAAATAAGTATGGGCAGGGAGGTACAATATCAAGAGCAGCCTTGGACGACTTAGATATTAAGGGATTGTTTGGGCAGAAGAACTCGCAGGGCATGAAGTCTTTTCATGAAGCCATAAGCCAGCTCGATGCTTCAGGTAAGCGAATTAAGGTCACTTGGGATGAATTGAAGGACCTTAACGCTAAGGGTCTTCTCGAGGGATCAACAAAAGCGCTATATGATCAGCTCGCCGCACTTGAACAACAGGGGGTGGATGTTCGCAATGTGCTAGCCGATATTGCGGCTGAAGAAAAGGAAATAGCAACCGCCACCACCGCCTCTGCCATCTCCGATTCAATCGTTCAGGGGTTCCGCGACGGCAAGAGATCCGCAGCTGATTTTGCCGGGGATTTTGAGTTACTTATGCGCGAAGCATTACTGAACAGCCTGCGGTACGATCCGGCTATGGAAAAAGCCGCCCAGGATTGGTATGATCAGTTTGCCGCCGCTGCTGCGGATGGCGTTATCGATGCTACTGAAAAGAATGTTTTGAATCAGGGGTATAAGGACATGATTGAACGAAACAATGCCCGGGCTAAAATGCTGGAAGAATCTACCGGCATCAGTCTTTCTGATCCGAAGGGCGGGAAATCAGTAAATAATTTGTCGGGGGCTTATGCTCAGGCATCACAGCAAAGCATTGATCTACTGACGGCGCAGTCAATGGGAATGCGTGTTGCCCAGCTAACTACCAATGACCTTTTAAAAACGGGCTTTGTGTCGCTGAACGACATTGCAAACAGAAGTCTGGACAACCTTCAAAAGATCGAGAGGAATACGTATAACACAGTTGAACGCCTGGATAATGCTGTAAAGTATTTGAAAAGCATGGACGGTAAAATGACCGATACTACAAATAATAACAGGCTAACAGGAATATAATGAAGTACACGATATACAGAGGGGCGACGAAGATTATTGAAAACCTGAAAGTAACCGGGGCGGCGAAGACTACGGTGATGCAGAACGATTACGTGGAGGTGAGCTTTCGGCTAACGGCTCCCGTGGAATTTAAGCCCGGGGATAAGATCACTGTTTTTGGCAAGGATTACTTTTTGAATATACCCGGAGAATACGAAAAGCAATCATCGAGGGATCATGTTTACAAACTTATTTTTGAAGCTAAATGGTACGATCTGAACCGGGTGCTGTTCAAGTTTCCGGATAGCTTCGATAATTTGACTGTTACCGAAAGCTCGGTTACTATCGATGCGGCGGGGGTGCTTGCTCTAATCGTTTCGAACATGACGGCCGCCGGTTATACCGGCTACACGGTTGGCCAGTGCGACGCCACCGACGAAAAGCAGTTTGATTTTTCGAACCAAAACTGTATGGAGGCTTTGGTTAAGCTTTTTGATACCTATAAGCTGGAGTTCTGGATCAGCGGCACGACGATAAATTTCGGATTGCGGACCTTGGCCACCGCCTACACAATGAAATACGGTCGCGGGAACGGATTGTACTCTCTTTCCCGTAAGAATAAATTCACTGCAAATCCGTTTAATAAGCTATATGTAAAGGGCGGTACGCGCAATATCCCGCCGGATTATGGGTCTGACCGCCTGCGGTTACCATCGGGGACGTTCATTAAGGATGACGCACTGATTACTGAGTATGGGGGAGTAATAGAGCAGGAAAAGACATTTGACGACATTTTTCCGAAGCGATATGGTACGGTGACCGCCATCGACGCCGGCAACCGGCTGGTATTTAATGATAGCTCCATCGACTTCGATATTAACGATCACATACTGGGAACGCCGGAGCAACCGGTTAAGCCAGTGATCCATTTTGAAACCGGCCTCCTGGCGGGTTATGACCTCTCTTTGGTTTCATATGATCATGCCACTAAGACCATCACCTTAGAGGTTAATACCAGCGAAAAACTGGCTGAAAAACCCGGCGCAACATTCTACCCTCAGGTCGGAGATAAGTACGGGATTTACGACATCCTGATGCCTCAGACCTATATCGACAATGCGGAGCTTGAGCTACTTACGGAAGGACAGAATTATTTTGATGAAAACAAAGCGCTCGAAAAGCGCTACCTGTATGGTTTGGAAGTAGATCCCCTGCACATCCGCCGGAATTATATTGAGCCAACTACGGAGAAAAATATTCGGGTAATTGACGAGGCTTTGGGTATTGATGAGGTCCTTCGGGTGAATTCCGTTTCCCGGCCGATAAGTAATGCTGATTCCCCGGTTGATATTTACAAGATTAATTGCGAACTATCTTCCGTTGTTTCTGCTTCTTATCAGTCGCTGACCCAGCTGGAAGAAAAGGAGAATGAAATCTACAAAAACGGGGTGACTGCCCGACTGAATATTAATACCCGGACTGCGAGACAGTACTATGCCGACTTTAACGACCTGCTGAAAACGTTGTTTGACCCTACCGGTGGGGATCTTCAGAATATATTGGCCCTGGCCGCTAAATTCGGCACCGACAACCAGAACCTGGACTTTGACGGCGTTACCTTTTCGCCAAATTTTGAAAACGACGAGAACAAAATCAATATCTCTGCCGGCAGCCTGATTCATTACATCTATAAAGTAGATGAGACGCATTACACCTGGACAATGTCGGCAACGACGGTTTCCGGGCTGGATCCCACGAAGCTGTACTATGTATATGCGAAAATCAGCAAAACAAGCGTGGTGGATACGGATTGGATCATCAGCGAGAATAAAATGCTGTACGATGCTGTTACCGGGTACTATATCATCCACATCGGTACACTCATGAAAGTGGTGGACGGCAAACGCCGGTACTACTTTGTAAAGGGGGTGACCACGATCCTGGGGGATACGATTACCACAGGTAAGATCCAAAGCGCCGATGGAACATCGTTTGTTATTGACCTGGACAATAATACACTCACGATCGGTGGAGGATCCGGAGGCGGTATGATAACCGTTTATACTGCCACTCCGACGGCTTACAAAGTTCAGGATCGATGGATCCCCGCGGCTGATACAACTATTAGCGAGGTGGTATTTAAAGCCGGAAAAACCTACGTAACCCAGTTCACCCGGTCATCCTTCACGGCAGCCGACTGGAAGATGGACACGATGGTGTATGTACAGTCCACCCAGCCGCAAAATTCAACAACGTTTGTTGGGGCAATATGGATCGATACATCGATAGGTAACATCACAAAAACCTACAACGGATCAACCTGGACTATAACGGATGCGTCCGGGGCAACGGTGTTCACAACTTTGCCCAGTGGATATAAGACTGGAGATCTGTACATCCCTTCCGCCAATCAAACGATCAACGGCCGGACATTCTACGCCAATAAAGTGTACAGGGCAACTACCAATGCCGGTACAGTGGACACCGATTTTGCTGAAATCGACTACACCGGAGCGACCATTTTTACCAGCCTGCCATCCGGGTGGAAGGTTGGCGATCTATATATCCCGTCTACGCAAGTAACTATCAACGGCAAAACATTCTACATAGGCAAGGTATACCGGGCCACAAGCGCCTCCGGGACCGTTGATACGGCATTTGTGGAAGTGGATTATAAGCCGGGCGCTCAGATTTACACAACGCAGCCTACAAGCTATGTAAAGGGTGATATCTGGGATGTAGCATCATCAACCGTTATAAGCGGTATCCAGTTTACAGCTGGCGATCGGTATATTTCCCAAATGACGGCCACATCTTTCAGTGCAACCCACTGGAAGAACGAGAAAATGATCTATGTACAGGGTACGGCGCCACAAACGAAAACGGCCCTGACGAACGCTCTATGGGTTGACACTTCTAAAGGCAATATTCAAAAGTTCTTCGACGGATCCAATTGGATTGAAAAAGGATCGCCCGACTCTAAAGTATATTCCCAATCGCCGGTGGCTTACGAAATCGGCAGCCTGTTCATCCCGAATACAACGACAGCCATAGGGAGTACAATATTCTATGTTGATAAAGCGTACCGGGCAGCTTCCAAGACGGGCGATATTCCGGCCGACTTTTTAGAAGTGACATCGGGAGATTATTACCGCTCCGCTCCTTCAGGGTGGAGTACAGACGATCTTTTTAGGCCCACGACTACAACGGTTATTGGCGGTATCACATTTTCCAGCGACAAAGTTTACCAGGCAACAGGGAATACCGGAAGTGTTTCGGCTGACTTTTTAGAAGTGCCTGCAGCTAATGTGTTTTGGACTAACCCCATGCCCTACAAAGCGGGGGATATGATTATCCCGTCTTCCAATTTCACAATTGGGTCCAAGACGTTTTATTCGGGCAAGATATACCGCGCGTCTGGAAATACGGGTGATGTGGTAACCGACTTTGGCGAAGTGAATTATGGTGCCAGCACTTCATATGTGGGGAACACCGCACCATCCGGTTCCGATTTTAAATTGTATGATACCTGGCTGGAAACAAATGCCAGCGGAGGCAAACTGTGGTATTGGAATGGATCTGCATGGACCGAAGGGGTAGTAGGGTCTGATCCATCCGGGGCTGTGGCCGATTATTTGAATGACGCGCTACTGGATATTAGTACCGAAATTACAAAGGGGCTTGTTTTGTCCGGTGTAATAGGCGCAAAAAACTCTTCAGGGACCGTTACAGCTTATATGAACGGATCAGATTACACAATCGGGTCAAGCCCTTCGCAAATCTGTTTTGCAGCCGGGGTTTCCAATTTTGGGCTGACAACCGAAACGCAGAAAGTGGCGATCCTGCGGGATGGTTCCGGATGGCTGGCTGGAGGGAATATAAGTTGGAATACTGCTGGGGATTTGACCGTAGATGCGACTGTTTATGCGACAAGCGGGGAAATAGGGTCTCTTTCGATCAATAATGACGGGTTATTTGCTGATGGCGTAAGTATAAATGCGACCGGAATTAGTTACGGCGTAATTAGCGAGGTTTCGGGTTGGTTTTATAGCAAAGGCTTCAACCTGGGAAAAGAGACTTCTTCTTATAAATCTGACTTCAACGAGAATAAGACGCTATTGTCGCTGAATGCAGAAAAACACTCATTGGATTCTTCTGGTAAATACGATTCAGGCGACATAGCGTTGCGTGTGCTTAATGGGTTTATCTACATGGATAATGTCAAGAACTCATCCGGGACATCGGCCAAGGGTCGCGTAAAATGGAAGTCAGACGGGACGAATAAAGTATTGTATATCGACGACTCAACTTTTTAAATAATAAGTATAATCATTATGAATAAAAGAGTAATTTTGAATCTGCTAACAACAAACTTTGTTGACCTATGACACTGGATTTAACCAACTTCGCGTTTACGGACGCCGGGGGTAAAAAGCGGGTAGTATTAACAGACGCCCAGCATCACCAATTTATTGCAAACACGGTCTGTTTCAATGTTAAAGATATTGGACTGTTTGAAAAGATGCGGGCACTTTACAATAATGGGTCGGTTGAACTAACAGATACCGAAAAAGACGCCGTTCTGTCTGTGATTAAAGATAAATTAAGCCCGTTCCTGGCTTATCAATTCACAAACTTTATCAATGGCTCCATGTAACGATCTATATTACTTAGATGGGGTGGATATGTACACTGCCTATGGGTTCGTTCCGGAGCCACAGTGCTCTATTGATATAATTTCCGACTTCCCCTTCAAAGAGCGCTATTCTCACGACTGGAAAGACGAGAACGGCACAGAAACAGATCTGGACGTACCGCCACAACTCGCTAATAAACCGATCACTTTAAAAGGCTACATACAGGCGGTTTCGGAAAGTGACTACGCGTCTAAAAGGGCGGCATTAGCCAATAAGCTAAAGTCTGCGGGCACAATGGCATTGTATCACACCGAGAGCAATCTTACGCACTATGTGTTTTGTAAGCAGCCCGTAAGGGTTCCAGAAAGGTTAACGCGCATCAGGTTTACTAATCCGGTATACATTAAAGTTGAAATTTATTTAGAAGCGCAGCACGAAAACCAAACAGGCATACCCGTAGTTGGTGCAGGCGGTGGCGCATACAACATAATTGGTGCATCATGAGTACAACAGTTAGAGTAAAAGATTTAATAACCGGCAACGATACAGACTTAGTAATCATGTCACCGGGGGAGCTATCGCAGTCAACAAAAGAGCAGCTAGACCCAACAAATCTATTTATTGTGGGTACGGTAACATCGGGTTCCTCCCCATCCGTTTCTATTATTGGCAGGACTGTAAATTTTGTTTTGCAGCAAGGGCCGCAGGGGCCGAAGGGCGCAGATGGCTCAATGAATTTTGAGGACCTTACACCGGAGCAAAAAGAGGAGCTTAAAGGAGATACTGGCGCGACCGGCCCGGCCGGAGAAACCGGAGCTACAGGGGAAAAAGGCGACACTGGCGCAACCGGATCCACCGGCCCTGCCAACACTTTGAGCATCGGAACGGTTGCGGGCGGCGCTTCTGCTGGAGCAACAATAACCGGCACCGCTCCAAACCAAACACTAAACCTTACCCTTCCGAAGGGCGATAAGGGTGACAAAGGCGACACCGGTGCAACGGGCCCCGGTGCAATTACTCCGTTTCTTTTATCGTTGGGTATTTCTTCGGCGCAGACACTGGTTTCGCAGGCCTTTGAATCGATAGCTTTCGTAAATGCTGCGGCCGAATGGGATAATACGAATAAGAAGTTCATTATCCCCGCTACAGGGACATACCTCTTTGTCTTAAAGGCAAGAGTAGTCGACGACGACTCAACAACCTCCTTCGGGCTTGGGGTTCATACCGCGATTGCAGACAACTCAACCTTTTCCTGGTCAACAAACGTCCCGGTAGGCCGAACGTCATTTTCGAATTCGCGTATTATGGCGTTGTCTGAAGGCGTCTCTGTGTATCCATTTGTCTTTTCGCAGGAGGTTGTCGATCTGGATGTGAATGGGACGAGCCTTGAAATCGTTCGTGTTTCTTAAAAAGTATCAAAGTACAGTAAAATGGCAGAATTAAACTTAACACAAAGAGCTGCGTTGAAAAACAGCACCCGTTTTCAGAACCGATTACACGCCGCAGCAACAAAGACGGCGCAGTATTGGAATAGCTTCCCGATCTCCACTTTTGAGGGGTATAATGAGGCGACCCGGAAAAGAAAAGAGTTAGCCAAGCGGATCCTGGAAAGAGGCATCGTGTCTGCGGGATACATTTCGGATTTCGTGAGCTCTTATAACAACTCAACGCCCGTTTTGGAGACGGCAGATCCGTTTGACGCAGAAAACAACCAGCTGGCCGATAACGAGCTTGCAGATAGCCCTACCAGCGCGTCCGTATTCGACCGGCAGGCTGGTGTAATCCCCGGCGATGACATACGGCAAATTGTATTATAGATAATAAACTGAAACCCGATGTCGGAGAGTGATTTAAATAAATACGGATTTATAAGTGCCGCGTGGAAGCGGGGGTTAGTCATCGGCATATTGACGTTGCAGACGATTGCCATTGTGTGGCTGGCGAAAACAACGGTGCCTAAATCATCATACAAGGATTGCATGGATGAGGCCGTTAGGAGGGAGGCGAAGTTGTATAAGTATGAGCGGGTACTAAATCCCAAGCTCGATTCTTTGGAGATGCGTCTTGAGCAGGTGAGGCAAAAGACCGACGACAATGAAACTATTTTAAATAAAGCAATAAAAATTAAAAACAATGCAGACAAATAAACACTTTGTGCTGCCCATTGTTGCAGCATTCGTTTTTGGTGTCATTATTTCGTTTATTCCGCCGTATCAGTCGCCTGCACAGCCGATACGCACTGATTCGGTTTCCACAAAAATAAACCGGATTGAAAGCAAAATTGAGGTTACGGAGAATAAGGTCGATTCTAATACAATTAAGACGCAGATACTACTCGCTTTCCTAAGCAAGCCCGATACTAAGCCAAAGGTTGTAACAAGGACGCAGATAAAGAAAATAATTGTGAGGGTGCCGGTTGAAGTTCCTGTTTGTCGGGATGAGAACATCTGGCTAACGGAAGGCCAGTACGTTAATCGCGCAATCATTATTTACCAGGCGTGCAGGTCTTACGGCGGCGATTCCTTCCGGCCGTATAGTTACGCAGAATGGAAGATGCAGCGGGGCTTACTTCAAAATAAATCCTATCGACTTTACGAAAAATATTTACATGAAGAAGCTAAGCAATAATACAGCGTTCTGGTGGATTGTGGTAATTGTTATGTGGATCTTAATGGGCATTGGACTACTGTCCTGCAATCCAGCTAAGCGGGCCGCAAATAAGCTGCAATGGGCGTACAGACATAGTCCCGGAATGGTAGCAAGGTTCGCCCGCGATTCGTTTCCCTGTATTGACAAGCCGGTTGATTCGGTGATCAGGTTTGTACCCGGTAAGCAAGATACAGTGACCGATTGGCAATATATATTCCTGAAGGATAATGACGGCAAAATTGATACAGTTCTGGCGCCTTGCAAATGCGCTGAAAAGGCCCCCGATACTGTGTATTACGACATTAATCACCGGGTACTGGACAGCGCGGCGGTTGATTTAGAAAGGAAGCGTGCTGATTCGTTAAGCAAGGTTGTGGCTGAAATAAGCAAGGCAAAAAAAGGCGCTCAAAAAACAAATAAGGTCCTGTGGTGGGTGGCCGGTGCCGGGATCCTGGGCACTGTCTTAATGGGCTTCGTCGGCTCAAAAGGCGGCTGGATCGTGGCGCTGATCAAGGGAATTCCTAAAATTATTCAACTATTTAAAAAGAAATAAATGGCAACAGTTAAATTAGATCCGGCAGGGATCGTAACAATAAACGGCAGGAGGTACCCGGCTGCCAAAGGCCAGGTAAGAGCCTATGAGGATGCGACTGACACCGGCGTCGTGTTCGCAATATCGGCGCTGACGAACTTCGACCGGTACGAATACACCGACTTTATTGACGAGAGTGGCAACCCATTTGCCTCCCGGCAGGCGGTGATCGAATATATCAACACAAATTTTCCTAAAGCATCCGGTGTGACCGCCGAGCAGTTGGATGCGAAGATCCAGAACAAAACCCAGGCGGAGTACGACGGGCTGACGACGGAAGAAAAAGAAAACGGAACGCTTTACTTAATCCCTATTGTGTAAGCCATGTATTATTTAGGACAGGAAACAGCGAGAATCTACCACGGAGGCGTCGAGATTGGTAAAGCGTACCGGAACGGATCCCTGGTGTTTGACAACAGCCTGCACGCGATTACGCAGGCGGTATTATCCTATGCCACAGGGCAGGGCTATACATTGCCGTCTGATCTTGGGGCTTATGATGCACATATCCGGGGCGTGGAGGTGGTCCTTGCAAAACTGGATCTGTATTATATCTTATGCGGCGATGGCGGGACGGGCTTTAAGCTGATCAACGTCGTGAAACCGGGAACCTACAACGGAACCGGTTTAGGGGGTCTTACCTGGTTGAGCGGGGGCGTGCAGGGCAACGGAACGAACGCCTACGTAAACACGAATTTCAATCCTTCTTTGCTGCCTGCGGGGCAAAAGTACCAACTGAACGACGCGGTGCATGGTGGCGTAGTGTATGCAGTTAACGGCGCGAATTGGTATGACAACATTGTCGATATTTCCGGTGGCGCTTCCAACGCGAACAGCCTTTTTTCTCTTTCGGCATCCGGCCACAAGATCAACCAGTCCGGAAACAGCCTGCCGGCAGCCGTGGACCTGGGAGGAACGGGACTAAAGATCATTCAGAGGAAGACGAGCGCCGGGGTGGAGCTGTACAATAAAGGCGTCATGTCAACGGCAACGATCGCCTCAACAGTGATCGACAATAGCACGCAGCGGCTGTTGTCTACCGGGTCCGTGAATTTCGGAAAGGGCACGATCGCCAGCTACCTGATGGGTGCAGCGCTGACGAGCACGAATGTTTCCACGCTCCGTTCCGCAACGAACACTTATTTAACCGCCTTGGGTTTAACCGCAGTGGCATAATAAAACAATATGATAGTAGCAATAATCACAGAAGAAAAAGCCGGGGAACTTGCCGGTACGGAATACGGACCAGGTGTGCAGTACAACCCAGTGCAGATGCCGGATACGCGGTGGTTCATATCCCTAGTGGAGGCGCAATACCTAACCGTTGGCGACATCGTGGATCTGATCGACTACACGCCGGATTCGGATTTGGAACCTTAATTTAAAAACAACAAAACAATATCATGAAAAAAATAATCAATTGGTTTATGAGCCTGTTTAATTCAGCCAAAAGAGCAATCGAAAAGGCAAGACCTTTCGCTCATGTTGCGGTGGACGCGGTAAACATATTCAAAAGCATCGTGGAAGGAAAGGAGTTTCAGTGGTTTTCGGAATTACTGCCTGATGATTTAGGGCAAGAGATAAAAAGCCGGCTAATGAAGGCCTATGAGAAGGCCGCCCCGGAAATACTGGCTGCAGTTGGAATACTAGAGTCCAACACCCCAATACTTTCCTTGATCGATTTTTTGAAGACAAAGATTGAGTCCGATCGGGGGGATTTTTACGCGGAGCTCGCCGGGCGGCTGATTCAGCATTTGGCAGATGGAAAGATCGATTTGAGCGAGGCTATCGACCTTGGGCAGATGGTTTATAAAGGAATTGTCAAAAAATGAGCGATAAACCTGTAAAAGCTAAGCCTCATTTTTATGCCTGCTGCCTGCTTCCGATGCAGGAAATCGCAAAAGATTTGGGCTATAACTTAATTGTTCACGGAAGCCTGAACCGGGATATGGACCTGGTGGCAATCCCTTGGGTTGATGATCCGAAGCCGGAAGCTGAATTAATTCAAGCATTGGATCGCTGGTTGCGTGGAGTTTCCTATACTGACGAATCAGTGGAAAGAGGGTACTTGTTCTCCGTGTTACCAGGTGGTCGGCACGGTTACGTCATCAACCTGAACCGGGGAGGTAGGTATAATCAATACACTGATGAGCAGTGGTATCTGGACATTTCAATTACTCCGTTACCAACAAAACAAATTTTTATTAATTCTTGCGATCCGTTTATGCCGGGACAGGAAAAAATATACTAAATGAAGTCTATTCTTACAGATAAAGACTACCAGGATGCGGCCCGAATATTGGGCGTGGAGGTGGCCGCGATAAAAGCCGTGGCACAGGTGGAAAGCGCAGGGGCTGGGTTCCTGCCGGATGGACAGCCGAAAATCCTTTTTGAACGGCATTATTTCCACCGGTTGACCGGAGGTAAGTATGATAAAGTTGGTCCGGATATTTCCGGACCATACAAGACCGGATCATACGGACCCGGCGGCCAGCACCAGCACGACCGGTTAGAAAAGGCTGCCGCCCTGGACCGGGACGCAGCGCTACAATCGGCAAGCTACGGGAAATTTCAGATCATGGGATCAAACTTCAAACTGGCAGGGTTCGCGACACTGCAGCTGTTCATAAACGCAATGTATTCCGGAGAACCCGCGCACCTAATGGCCTTCTGTAATTTCATCCGGAATACCGGCCTTCTGCCGGCCTTAAAGGCTAAAAACTGGGCGGCATTCGCACGGGGATACAATGGTACTGGGTACGCGAAGAACCGGTATGATGAGAAGATGGCAGCGGCGTATAGGAAGTATTCGCAATAAATATATCGGGGTAGTTCAATGGTAGAACAAGGGCCTCCAAAACCTTTGATGTGGGTTCGATTCCTACCCCCGGTGCTTCATATGGCAAGCAATCGTTTACCCGGTGTTTCTACGCCGGGTTTTTAGTGATAAAAAATATTTTTCAAAAAAAACTATAAAATATTTGGTGTAACTAAAACGTTACACTATCTTTGTTTTAACAAAAACAAATAACAATGGAACTTTACATCGAAACAAAACAGAAAAACCAAGGGGCAACTTCAATTATGGTTAACAAAATGTACATTACTGTTGACGATGTACATAATATTGAGTCTACGGTGATTGAGAAATTCGTAAAAAATACTACCTGGTCAACCCTTTTGTCTTGGAAAGTGGTAGCACGTTTAGATGGTGCCTGCAATACTATCGCTAAAGAGTATTACGCAGACCAGGCTGTGTGTGTAGAGGCAGCCAAAGAATACTACGCAGATACAAAAGAAGGGATGAAACTAATAAAAAGAACAGAAGCCATAATATATCATAAATTAGCTGCATGATTTGGGAATACATAAAGGCAGATAGTTTTTTTAGAGACTATCTGCCACATATAAAAAGCCACAAGCACAAAATTAGAGGCAAGAACGGTCGTGGTAATCCAACTGAATTTTCTACAGAAGAAAAAAGGGCCATTCGTGCCGCAATTAAAAAAATGCTGAAAAATGCAACACTGCCGTAAAACCCCGGCCCAGCGCCGGGTTTTTCATTTTCCGGTATTTAAAAGAAGCCTTATCTTTATTACCTACTCTTTAGTTAAATCTATAGAGTTACTGGTACTCCCGGCTTTTTCAGGCTGGGATTTTTGCTTATACCACATCTGGGGTATTTTTTTAAAATAATTGCTCTTCTTCTTGTTTTCTGTACGTACAAATACTATATTTGCTGTACAATTATTAACCGCCGCTGCAACGGCACAAAACAAAACAAAATGGAAGCTTACAAAAACGAAATCATCAGACAATTGGATGGCCTTAACAACGGTGGGCACTACGGTCCTTTTTCCGATTTATTAAGAAAGATAGATGAAGCGTTGTGCTGGGCCTGGAGAAATTGGGATGATGATATTATCGCGACCTACTACGAATTTGAAAAACCTGAAAGACCGAACGAAAAATTTATAACCAACTGGGTTGAAAACGAGGATTTTGAAGCAGACGGCTACGATAAAGAAGAATTAGAAGAAACTTTCGGTTAAAACAAAATCCCCCAGCCTGCAAGCCGGGGGCTAAATTTTTGAGCGACAAAACAATTATTAACCAGCTCAAAGAACAAAGATATGGCAAAGAAAAACAAGCGTATAGATCTGCGCACCACGAAACAGATTTTCGATTTGCTGCAGGAAAGCTCCGAAAGCATGAATGTGCCTCGGAATGAAATAATTGAAGATGCAGTATTCTTGTATTTAACAGAGGATAGTAATTTTATTAACTGTCCTAAATGCCGTGCCCGCCTGTTCCGGAAACACCGGATAAGTGTTGGGGGTGTGGTTACTTTTAATTGCAGTTGCGGCAATACCGTTGTGTGGGACGAAGAAGAGCAGGTGTATCTAAAAGGGACCTAATTCCGGATTCCCGTAAAAATCCCCCTTCCCGGCGCCTTACCTTGCGCCGATGATACTATGCACTGTTTACATCACCCATCGCGAACTGGACACCCTGGACCAAGTAAAAGAAGCGCTGCAGCTGGCCGGCTTTGAAGTCTTCCTGATCCATTCGGGGAGAGACCGGCAGCTGGCCGTCCCGGAGAAAGACCAGGACCGGGCTTGGGAGGTGGTGTGGGAGGTGCTCACCCGACAATAAAGCCGGAACTTTCGCCCCGGCCGGTAAATGAGAAATAATGGTCTTTATCTTGATGTCTCTTATTATTTGCTTCGCTAATATATAACGTTATTAGCCAATTTGCTTATAAAATACTTGACAAAAATTACATAAATTCGAACGAAAGTTTGATTTATGCCGTTTTTCAGGTTGCCGGATTCACGTATTGTTGATGTTCAGATAAAGTTTGATCCTCATTCTGACTCGTTTGCCGTTTCCTATGAAGGGAGATCTGCTGTTATGGAGCATGATCCGAATTTGGATCTTTATCTCCGGGTTTCAGGTGATTTGCTTCCGGACGAGATCGTGGTCCAGGTGAATGAGTACATAAAAAATGACAAGGTCGATTATACGCTTTATGGTCATTTTATTGTGCCGTTGGAGGATGAAAATAATAGGTATTACGCCTCCTGCAACTTTCATTATTTTGAGGATTATGACGGAATTGCGCCCGACGGGTCGGTGGATGTTTATCTCCTTCACCCGAAAAAAGGCAGCATTGTCACCCGCCTTGAGCTGGATGCGGAGAACGAAATGTATAATGTGGCTGAAGGTATGCCGGCGCTCGATAGCCTGGAAATAGACGCCATCAGTCAGGCGATTAAAGAATACAACGCGAAAATTAAAGGTTAAGCTATGTGCAATTTCAACAGCTACAAAATGTCAAAAGAGGAGGTCCGCCTCCAGGGATTCGAAGTTAAGCAGCCCGACATAAATATACCACTTGCCGGTTTCCATGAGTTCCCAGAGTGGCCCGTGGTTGTTAAAACAGATAGCGGTTACGACACTACATTAATGAATTGGACGCTGATACCTTCCTGGGCAAATAGCGTTGAAGAGGCTGCTAGATACAGCACACAGAACGCCGTCCTGGAAGATGTGTTTAATAAGAATTCATTTAAAGGAGCCGTAAAAAAGCACCGGTGTCTGGTGCTTTCTTCCGGATTTTACGAATGGCGCCATTTGCCAAAAATAGGGAAGAAGGGGGAGCTGCTGAAGACAACAGAAGCATTCCCTTACTTTATTAAAGAGAAAGGTAAGGAGGTGTTCTTTATGGCCGGGATATGGAACCCGTGGGATCGGAATGGTCAATTCCTGAACACATTTACTATTTGCACGCAGCCAGCAAACAAAGTCATGCAGGCGATTCACAATAAATTGGATGCAAAAACCGGGAAACCCAAGCACCGGATGCCTGTAATCCTGGATGAAGACAGAGCGGCAAAATGGTTAGATCCTAATTTGACAGATGCGGAAATATCGGCATTTGCTTCCGTAAGCCTCCCAGATACGGAGCTCGAATACTATACTATAGCAAAAGACTTTAAAACAGCAGCTAATCCACAAGCGCCGGCCCATTATGACCAGGTGCCGGAAATTGTGATTTAGATCATTGGAACCTCACTATAATCCTCAATCTCATCCAGGGGCATTTTGTACCATTTTTTCTGAATTGAAACAGCCGCGTATACTATGCCGTACTGAACCAAAAAGTCAAGCTTTATCTCCGATTTTGGGTTTACATATACATTTTCATTTTTTGAAAGCCAGTTGACGATTTTATGTCTAAATAATTTTGCGGCCAACTCTCTCGTATTATTTTGATCGGCCAATCTAAATGTAGCATAGTAGAGCTGATACCGGCCATCGATACGCATCATTTCCTTAACCTTCTCCATGTGTGCAGGGCTGCCGACATGGATTATTGCCGCATAACGGTCGTTTTTGATCTTTATCTTGTGAAACTCTGCATCTTCCTTGTTTTTATAGGGGGTGAGCAATATGGGTATTTTTAACTGGTTGGTTAGTGGGTTGAAAGCCCGATAATAGGTTTGCGACACCAGGTAGTTCACCTCATGAATAGCAAAACTGTTTATTTTTAAGGTCGTGAACACCTCCAACGGCTGCAGCATAATGATACATTTTCACCACAAATATTTACTAAAATATTTAGTATTTCAAAATCATTTTTTGAGGACTTGATTTTCATACATTTGTGTTATGAGACCTCCTTTATCGAGAATAGAAGCACTGGAAGCTTTTTTCGCAGGACGAAAATTGCCAGAGATGCTGCATCTCGACGCCGCTTCAACTCAATACAACCCCCAAGAGTTTGTTTCAGAAACCTTGCGAATGCTAAAAGATGGGTCATTTGTGGAAATAATTGCCTGGTGCCGGGTAGAGCATTTGGAAAAAATTCGAGATGCGATGGAAAAATCAATCTAAATGTTTTTTTATTTTACCGGCAATCTGTTCGTTTAGGATCCTGGCATATACTCTGGCAACATCCGGGGTATCGCCGAGTAATTCGCTTACCTCGTCGATATTTAAGCCTTTCTTTAACATCATCATTGCGAATGAGTGCCTCCCTGTATGGGGAGTAATGTTTCTTTTAGCGAGGTTTATTCCTATATCCTTAGCCACATCCCTGATAAATTCCCTAAATTCTTTTTCAGACATTTTTAAGGTGTGGTTTTTGCAATAAAGCAGAATTTCATCCAGTGGCTTATAGATTGGGATAGACACTATCTTCTTGTTCTTGTTCGCCCGGACAATCAAAATATCGTCTTTAACCCATTTATCATAGTCGAACCTGTAAAGGTCACTGATCCGGTATCCTCCGTGACACGATAGTAGAAAGTAATATCCTGCGGTTTTTTTATTTGGATTTACGAGTGATTTTGTTACAGTCATCCAGTCGTTAACCTCCTTAATAGTAAGAAATTCAGGTATATTTTTAACGCCCGGCGGAGGTGAGTATTTAGTGATTGCTTTAATTACTTTCGGGTTTGTGATTTTGTCTTTGTCTATAAGCGACAAAAGCAGCTGCTTTACTTTTTTTGTTTGATTGTAAAGGGTATTTTGATCCAAATTCTGACCTCTCAGCATTTTTTCATGATCCTGTAAAAAGTCAACGCCTATTCTGTTTATTGAAACTTCGGGCAGCTTTTTATAAATGGATTTAAGGGTCCTTCTCGTATTAAGTCCGGGAGTGTCTTCCAGGTATTTTTTAATATATGTTGATAGCTTATCCCGGCTGCCCGAATCCTCTGAAAGTAATTCCAGGGTAATGGCTATGTCTTTTAGAATAGCGTCAAGAATCAAAGTTTCCACCCGATGCCGTTCTTTTTGTATCAGGTCGTTCAGTTGTTTTCGGTTATGAACACCAGTTATTTTTTTACCCGTAAAGTCTTCTTTTTTTACCTTAACTGTGGTCGGCAGCCGGAAGTCGGCGCCGCCGCCTGTAACACGGACATAAACCTTACAGAAGTCTTCTTTTCCGGCGTTGCCGAGCATAAAACCTATATGATATTTTTGAGGCATTTTTGAGGCGTATTTTGAGGCATAAAAATAATAATTTTGGTGCTATCTGGTGCTATCTGGTGTTGAAATACAGGCTAAAATAGAAAAGGGCGTTGATTTACAACGCCCTTGAGTTGACCCATAAGGATTCGAACCTTAACTGACTGAACCAAAATCAGTAGTGCTACCGTTACACCATGGGTCAATCCGCCCTTTATGCTGACAGGTGTCAGATTTGGGATTGCAAAAATAGGGGATTCAATTGTTGTAACCATATGTTTCTGTATATTTTTTTCGATTTTTTTTATTTAATAATGGAATTTTTGCGGGCGTTGGTTTATTGAAACTTAATCAGTTAAATTTGTTTCTATTCAATTCATTTTTAAAACGATTATATGAAAGTTACTGTAGTAGGTGCCGGAGCGGTAGGCGCTACCTGTGCGGACAACATTGCCAGAAAAGAATTGGCGTCCGAATTGGTTTTGCTGGATATTAAAGAGGGCGTAGCCGAAGGAAAGGCGATCGACATGATGCAGACCGCTGCCTTGTTGGGATTTGATACAAAGATAAAAGGGGTTACCAACGATTATGCGGCCACCGAACATTCCGATGTAGTGGTGGTTACCTCCGGTTTGCCCCGTAAGCCGGGCATGACGCGCGAAGAACTGATCGGTGTAAATGCCGGGATTGTAAAAAGTGTTACGGAAAATATCCTGAAGCATTCCCCCGATACCATTATCATTGTGGTTTCCAATCCTATGGATACCATGAATTATCTTACCCTGCAAACCTCCGGGTTGCCTAAGAACCGGGTACTGGGTATGGGCGGGGCACTGGACTCGGCACGTTTCCGGTATTACCTTAGCCAGGAGCTGGGTTGCTCGCCTGCGGATCTGAACGCAGTGGTGATCGGCGGGCACGGCGATACTACAATGATCCCGCTGATTAAGCATGCTACCTGGAACAGCACACCGGTTACCAATTTCTTATCACAGGAGCAGCAGGATAAGATCGTGGCCGCTACAATGGTAGGGGGCGCCACATTAACCAAGCTCATCGGCACTTCGGCCTGGTATGCACCGGGCGCCGGCACCGCTGCCATGGTGGAGAGCATCCTGCGTGACGAGAAAAAACTGATCTCCTGTGGTGTGGCCCTGGACGGCGAATATGGTCAGAGCGATATTTCCCTGGTGGTACCGGTGATCATCGGCCGGAACGGATGGGAACGGATCCTTGACTTTAAATTGTCGGAAGCAGAACAGGCGGCCTTTAATAAAAGCGCAGACGCTGTCCGCAATATGAATGATGTGCTGAAGACCTTGTGATCTTTTAGGAGGACCTGTCAGGCTTTTAAAAACCTGACAGGTCTTTTGATTTACATCCGTTCCGGTACCCGGATTCCCAGCAAGTTCATGGAGGCGGCAATGGTGGCTGCAGCGAGCGTGCAGATCTTTAACCGCAGATCTTTCTTCTCCGGGCTTTCCGCATTGCGTACCGAGTGCGCCGTATAAAAGCTGTTGAACAGTTTGGAAATGGTAAAGGCATAGATGGCCAGCAGCGAAGGGTTGTGCTCACCGGCCGCCTGCTGTACTTGTGTCTGAAACTGCTCCAGCAAAATGATCAGCTCTTTTTCCAGCGGCAGTAACGGGCCAGGTGCTCCTGTATCCGCAGCCGGTGCTTCATTCCGGAGGATGGATCTGATGCGCGCATGCGTATATTGGATGAAAGGCCCGGTAAATCCCTGGAAGTCGATACTTTCTTCGGGGTTGAACACCATCCTTTTTTTGGGATCTACCCGCAGCAGGAAGAATTTTAAGGCGCCCAGCGCAATGGTATCGTGCAGCTCTTTTAGTTCCGTTTCGGAAAAGTCTTTTACCTTCCCCAGTTCTTCTGTTTTTGCGGCGGCTACTTTTACCAGTTCATCCAGCAGATCGTCGGCATCCACCACGGTGCCCTCCCGGGTTTTCATGCGTCCGCTGGGCAGCTCCACCATGCCATAGCTCATATGGTAGATGCCGCCTGCATAGGGTTTGTTCAGCTTTTGCAGGATCAGCTGCAATACTTTCATATGGTAATTTTGCTCATCGGCAATCACGTAGATGCTCTGGTCGTACGGAAAATCCTTATACTTTTCATCGGCCAGTCCCAGGTCCTGGGTAATGTAAACGGCTGTTCCATCCTTGCGCAGCACCAGTTTTTCATCCAGCCCTTCGGCGGTAAGATCGATCCATACACTGCCGTCTTCCTTTTTAAAGAACACGCCGTCCTTCAGTCCTTCTTCCACAAATTGCTTTCCTAAAATATAGGTATCGCTTTCATAGTAGATCTTGTCAAAGTCGGTACCGATGCGTTTATAGGTCTGGTCGAACCCTTCATATACCCACGCGTTCATTTTTTTCCAGAGCGCGATCACTTCCGGATCCCCTTTTTCCCAGTTTACCAGCATCTCCTGGGCGGCCTTCATGATCGGAGCATTCTTTTCGGCTTCCTCCTTACTCATGCCTTGTTGCAGAAGCGCTGCCATCTGCTCTTTGTGTTTTACGCCGAACAATACATAGTAATCACCCACGAGGTGGTCGCCCTTAATGCCGGTAGACTCCGGCGTAGCGCCGTTGCTATAAAGCTGCCAGGCCACCATTGATTTGGAGATGTGAATGCCCCGGTCGTTGGAGATGCAGCATTTCTGCACGGTGCTGCCGGTATAGGCCAGTATTTCAGCAATGGACCAACCCAGGAAATTATTCCGCAGATGGCCCAGGTGCAGCGGTTTATTGGTATTGGGAGAGGAGTATTCTACCATCACCTTCGAGGTCTGTTGCGCTTCCCTGCCCGGAGAAGGATCTTTATAATGCTGATCCAGAAAGCCGGTCCAGAAGCTTTCTGCGATGCTCAGGTTCAGGAACCCTTTGATGACATTAAAGGAATGAACCAGGTCTGCCCGGTGGTCAACCAGGTATTGCCCGATCTCCGTACCCAGCTCCTCCGGTTTTTTTTTCAGCTCTTTGATAAACGAGAATAAAACAACGGTATAATCACCTTCGAACTCAGGTTTGGTGCTATTGATCGCAATCGATGAAACTTCGATTTCCTTTTGATACAATTCTTTTAATGCAGCTGCAACAACCGGCCTCAATGTATCTACAATACTCATTCTTAACAATTTTGTGCAAAAATAAGGAACGCCGGCGCAGAAATCATTTTAATAAGGAATATCTTCGCCGCCGATGAGGCAACATCTGCATAGTGTGCGGGACCATATTCTCCCGCTGATCGATTTTTTTTATCCGCCGTTCAGGCGGATCATGCCGCTGCAAACCTTCCGGTATGCAGTTTCCGGGGCTTCAAACACATTCCTGGGACTATTGTCTTATTATATCACATATAAGTTCATTTTGCAGGGGCATGATTTTCATTTTGGTTTTTATGCCCTGAAATCGCATGTGGCGGCGCTGGCGGTTTCTTTTGTGGTCAGTTTCCTGGTGGGTTTTTTCCTGATGAAATATGTGGTATTCGACGACAGCCGGATCCGGGGACGGGTGCAGCTGTTCCGTTACCTGCTGGTTTGTGTGTTTAATCTTACCATTAATTTTGTGCTGCTCAAGATCCTGGTGGAAGCATGGGGGATCTATCCTGTTTTTGCGCAGATCGGCACTACGGTAGTGGTGATATTGCTCAGCTACCTGGCGCAGCGGCATTTCAGCTTTAAGCGGGTGCCGGAGCCTACCTACCTGGACGATGACCGGTCAGACCGGTAAAGTGTATAAAACCTTAGCCACTGTTTAAAGCGGGCAGTGTTTCCCGCGGATTTACGGTGATCTTTTCGATGTACCCATTGATCATTCCCTGCATTTCATCTGTGTAGATCTGCGGGTAGTGTTTCCCGCGGATCCTCGCAGATCTTTACGCTGTTCCTGTTGATCGTTCCCTGCCTTTCATCCGCGTAGATCTGCGGGCAGTGTTTCCCGCGGATTTTCGCTGATCTTTTGCTGTACCCGTTGATCGTTGCCTGCATTTGATCTGCGTAGATCAGCGGGCAGCGTTTCCCGCGGATCCTCGCTGATCTTTTCGCTGTACCCGTTGATCGCTGCCTGCATTTCATCCGCGTAGATCTGCGGGTAGTATTTCCCGCGGATTTTCGGTGATCTTTTCGATGTTTTCGTTGATCGTTGCCTGCCTTTCATCCGTGTAGATCTGCGGGTAGTGTTTCCTGCGGATCCTCGCTGATCTTTTCGCTGTTCCCGTTGATCGCTGCCCGCATTTCATCTGCGTAGATCTGCGGGTGGTATTTCCCGCGGATTTTCGGTGATCTTTCCTGGAAAAATTACCCGTTATTGAAAAATATACAGTAATTTTATTTATAACGCTTAAAACCTAATGAATCATGACCGAAAATGAATTATCCTACGAGATCCGTGGATGCATTTTCAAAATATATAACAACTTGGGGCCGGGATTGCTGGAGTCAGCGTACGAAGCCGCCCTTGCGTTTGAGCTGCAGCAAAAAGGATTATGCATCAACAGGCAGGTGGCCTTACCAATGGTATATGCGTCAATAAAACTTGATATCGGATATCGGATTGATATTTTAGTTGAACAAAAAGTGATTATTGAAATAAAATCGGTTGAGACGCTGTTGAACGTACATCATAAACAGGTGATCACTCATCTGAAACTATCCGGGTTAAAATTAGCCATACTTGTTAATTTTAATGTTGATAATATAACTAAAGGAATCTTCCGGAAAGTAAACCGGTTGTGAGCGGCTACTCTCATGAATTCTATTTCTGCATATCATCCGCGTAGATCTGCGGGCAGCGTTTCCCGCGGATCCTCGCTGATCTTTTGGCTGTACCCATTGATTGGTGCCTGCATTTCATCTGCGTAGATCTGCGGGTAGTATTTCCCGCGGATTTACGCAGATCTTTTCGCTGTACCCGTTGATCGCTGCCTGCATTCCATCTGCGTAGATCTGCGGGTAGTATTTCCCGCGGCTCCTCGCTGATCTTTTGGCTGTTCCCATTGATCGCTGCCTGCCTTTCATCTGCGTAGATCTGCGGGTAGTATTTCCCGCTGATTTTCGCTGATCTTTTCGCTGTACCCGTTGATCGCTGCCTGCATATCATCCGCGTAGATCTGCGGGTGGTATTTCCCGCGGATCCTCGCTGATCTTTTGGCTGTTCCCGTTGATCGCTGCCTGCCTTTCATCTGCGTAGATCTGCGGGTAGTATTTCCCGCTGATTTTCGCTGATCTTTTCGCTGTTCCCGTTGATCGCTGCCTGCATTTCATCTGCGTAGATCTGCGGGTGGTATTTCCCGCGGCTCCTCGCTGATCTTTTGGCTGTTCCCATTGATCGCTGCCTGCATTTCATCCGCGTAGATCTGTGGGCAGTGTTTCCCGCGGATTTACGCTGATCTTTTCGCTGTACCCGTTGATCGTTGCCTGCATTTCATCTGCGTAGATCTGCGGGCAGTATTTCCCGCTGATTTTCGCTGATCTTTTCGTTGTACCCGTTGATTGCTGCCTGCATATCATCCGCGTAGATCTGCGGGTGGTATTTCCCGCGGATCCTCGCTGATCTTTTGGCTGTACCCATTGATCGCTGCCTGCCTTTCATCTGCGTAGATCTGCGGGTAGTATTTCCCGCTGATTTTCGCTGATCTTTTCGCTGTACCCGTTGATCGCTGCCTGCATATCATCCGCGTAGATCTGCGGGTGGTATTTCCCGCGGATNGCTGCCTGCATATCATCCGCGTAGATCTGCGGGTGGTATTTCCCGCGGATTTTCGCTGATCTTTTCGATGTACCCATTGATCGCTGCCTGCATTTCATCCGTGTAGATCTGCGGGAATAGTAACAGCGCTGCTGTTTTTAAAATGGGTTCCTATAGATCGATCTCCGTTACCTTTAATAGAAAATCACCACTGCAGTAGGCGCGGACTGCCAGCCAGTTTGATTGTGGAAAAATACCGGCCACGGTAATGTCCTTAACCGTTCCTGCTCCCGTAACTCCTTTTATAAATTGCCGGTTGAGCTGCTGTTCCATATTGGTTTTTGCCGTTGTTAAAAGCGTACTGAGATCGTATTTCGCCATCTTTTCGATCTGCCCGGTGATCTTCCGGGAAAACAGCCAGTCGGCGGTCCTGAGCAGGGCATCCCGCGACTGGATATCAAAATCCACATCGGTTACCTGCAATATATGAGAACCGGCATAGTACAGGGGCTTGCCGGTTACATAGAAATAGCCGTCGTTGGAACCGGTAAATTTTACCTGCATCACCAGGCGGTTATCACGACTGCCCAGGAGCCTGCATTCCTGAAAAATAAACCGTTTTTTGATGAACGCTTTGGTGAAGGTAAATTCTTTTCCTGCGATCTGGCTGGTAAGGATCCGGCTAAGGGAGTCGTAGCTCATGACCAGGTCCGCATATACCTGGAACCCGTTGTTTTTGCTGAAGCTGCTGATATGTGGTACCGGAACAACTGCGGCCGCCGGCTTTTCAAAACGTACTACCGGCTTGGCCGCCATACCCACACTGATCTGCAGCTGATTGTTTGCCGTTTGAATGCTGTTGATGCGCACTTTTTGCGGGTTGATCTGCAGCCAGCCCATATTGCTGATATTGTAAGGCGTGTTCAGCTGGTTCCACAGGGTCTGGAACCGGGGCTTCAGGTCGATGCGACCATAACTTTTTTCAAGGTCGGCTTTTGAAACATCGAGCTCTTTTTTCAGGGCATCCATGATCACCGGGGTAATATCCTGCCCCCAGAAGCAAACCGTGCATTTGTCAACCGGCTCCGGCTCCTTACGGGTTACCTGCATCTTGATGGTATAATTGGTAAGGAGCGCGATGGCTACGGAAAATCCCACTTTTACCTTACGTTCCCCTTCCTCAAAACCGCACTGGCAGGCTGGCGTCCAGGGGGTGAGTGCCTTCCCGTTCACACAGGCTCTTGTAGAGCCGATGATCTTATAATAGCCGGTAAAAGAGATATCCAATGTTGTATTGTTGAGGCTGAATTGCAGTGGTCCCCGCCGGAAGCTGTATTTATAACGGGTGTCGCAGCCCTCCTGCACCCATTCGTCAGGAAAATGCGGCGAGGTGAAGAGGGTATCCACCTTTTTATCGGCCATTGCAAAAAAAGGAGCCAGGTCTATTTGTATGGGAATGTTCAGTTCTGATTCCGGTATGGTCGCAGCGGGGTATTCCGGCGCAGAAAGGACCGGTGTTGCAGGGGCGATCGGCTGCTGCCAGGCCAGGGATGCGTGGAGCAAAAAGAACAACAGGATCAGTACTTGTTTCATTCGCTCAAAAATAATAAGGATGAGCTAAAAAGCGCTATTTTTGAAAACAGAAGTAGATCAGCCACTGTTATGAAAAATCGATACCTGTTTTTGGGCATTGCCGGCCTCTTACTGGCCTGTAACCGCAATAAAGACGCTTCCCTTTCTTTTGACACCGATGGAAAAATAGCTTCCATTGAACGGTCTCCGGCTTCATCCGGTATCCAAAATCCCCTGGAGTTCCGGTACGATGAGCAGGGACAGCTGAAATTTATCGGCAATGAGGAACTCTTCTATGAGAATGGAAGGCTTTTCCGTTCCCGGTACTACCGTTTGGATTCTGTAAAGAACGCATATAGTGATGGATACCGTTATGCCCTCGATATCCGGAAGTATACCTATATCTGGAAGAACGGAAAGATCTCGGAGATACGGGATAGTGTCTATTATAAAAGATACACTTCAACAGATCCGCAGCTTAGCGAAGGATTTAGGGAGGGCGTATTGGCCCGTTTTTACTACCGGTCAAATGCCCTGCCGGATTCGATGTCCTATGCACAATGGCTGACCGATACTGAATACAGCATGCGAAATGTTGCTTTAACATATAACGGGGAAAATATTGTTTCCAGAACCTTCTTTGGATATGGCCCTGTTCCGCCAGCAGGTACTCCACCCGGTAATAATTATTTCCGGGTCGTGGAGCGTTATCTGTATGATAAGCGACCGGGATATTTGTATGCCCTGTATAAAAAACTGGGCGTTCTTCCTCCTTCACTGGGCTACGATTTTATTGCTTCCAGGAACAATGCAGCAAAAAACTGGAATGCCGTTTTTGCTCCGGGCAGCACTCCAACTGTACCCAATGATGCCGATTATAAGGACATTTATACCGAATTTGACGGAAAAAACCGGCCGGTAAAGATCGTTTACGACAAAGACGGGGCCGGTGCGTCGGCGATAACTGTAACCTATCATTAACCGTTCAGCCCGTGCAGTGTAAAACAGCTCCCATCTGACAAAAAGGGGTCCCTGGGCACCGGAGGTTGATCTTCAATGTCCTGATAGACAAGTGGAACAGGCACCGGTCGTTGAAGTCAATATGCCCAATGCGGAAGCCCCGCTCACCGGCAACCAGACGAATGGCTGCTCCCCGGCTTGATGACTGACATTTTTGCATATTTTATCACTGCGGCATAATCATTGAAAGCTAATAACTGCCATAAAATGTGGTAATTTTTAATAAAAGGAGAAATTTAAATATTATGGGTAAAATTATTGGTATTGACTTAGGAACCACCAACAGCTGCGTTGCGGTAATGGAAGGTAACGAGCCGGTGGTGATTGCCAACGATGAAGGGCGCCGTACAACCCCATCTGTTGTTGCATTTTTGAAAAACGGTGAGCGTAAGGTGGGCGATCCTGCTAAAAGACAGGCCATTACAAACCCGCAAAACACCATCATGTCTGTAAAGCGTTTTATGGGCCGCCGTTTTGATGAGGTTTCTGAAGAGATCAGCCACTGGAGCTATAAGGTAGCACAGGGTGACAATAATACGGTTCGTATTGATATAGACGGACGCCTGTACACACCCCAGGAAATTTCTGCCATGGTATTGCAGAAGATGAAAAAAACAGCCGAGGATTACCTGGGCCAGGAAGTGAACGAGGCGGTTATTACGGTGCCGGCTTACTTTAATGATGCGCAGCGCCAGGCTACTAAAGAGGCAGGGGAGATCGCCGGACTGAATGTACGCCGTATTGTAAACGAACCTACCGCTGCCGCCCTGGCTTATGGCCTGGATAAAGGCGGTAAAGATCATAAAATTGCTGTATTTGACCTTGGTGGAGGTACGTTTGATATTTCCGTTCTGGAACTGGGCGATGGGGTATTTGAAGTGAAATCTACGAACGGGGACACACACCTGGGTGGAGATGATTTTGACAAAGTGGTTATGGACTGGCTGGCAGAAGAATTTAAGAAAGACGAAAACATTGATCTGCGGAAGGACCCTATGGCCCTGCAGCGTCTGAAAGAAGCCGCTGAAAAAGCAAAGATCGAATTATCGTCTTCCAGCGAAACGGAGATCAACCTGCCTTATATTACGGCGGTGGACGGCGTTCCCAAACACCTGGTGAAAAAGCTGACCCGCGCTAAATTTGAGCAACTGGCAGACAACCTGTTCACCCGTTGTTTAAAGCCCTGTGAAGCTGCGTTAAAGGATGCCGGTATGAACCCTTCTGAAATTGATGAAGTGATCCTGGTAGGAGGAAGCACCCGTATACCCAAAGTACAGGAAATTGTAGAGAAATTCTTTGGTAAAAAACCCAACAAAGGAGTAAACCCGGATGAGGTAGTGGCTGTAGGTGCGGCCATACAGGGAGCGGTACTGACCGGGGAAGTAAAAGACGTTTTATTGCTGGATGTAACCCCGCTTTCCCTGGGTATCGAAACCATGGGCGGTGTAATGACCGCATTGATCCCGTCAAACACAACGATCCCCACCAAGAAATCGGAAGTGTTCTCCACTGCCAGCGATAACCAGCCGGGCGTACAGATCCATGTATTGCAGGGCGAGCGCTCGATGGCAAAAGATAATAAAAGCCTCGGTATCTTTAACCTGGACGGCATTCCGCCGGCCCCCAGAGGTGTGCCCCAGATCGAAGTGATCTTTGATATCGATGCTAACGGCATTATGCATGTAACGGCAAAAGATAAAGGCACCGGGAAGGAACAAAAGATCCATATTGAAGCAGGCAGTGGCTTAAGCAAGGAAGAAGTAGAAAAAATGAAGGCAGAAGCAAAGGCGAACGAAGCAACGGATAAAGCCGAACGCGAAAAAATTGACAAGCTGAACGCTGCAGACAGCCTGGTGTTCCAGACAGAAAAACAACTGAAGGAATACGGTGATAAGCTTCCCGCCGATAAAAAATCGGTGATCGAGGGCGCTGCTGAAAAATTAAAAGAGGCACACAAGCAACAGGACATTGCAGGTATCGATAAGGCCATGGAAGAGCTGAATGCCGCATGGACGGCTGCAAGTGAGGATATTTATAAATCCGGACAGGGTGCTGAAGCCGGGGCGCAGGCCAATGCAGGACAACCCGGCGACAACGGTCAGCAGGGCGGAGCTGCAGCCGGTGGTGCTGATGACGTAACCGATGTGCCGTTTGAAGAAGTGAAGTAAACGGATACACAATAGCAAAAAGTGATCCCGGTAAGCAATTACCGGGATTTTTATTTGATAGAAAAAGGGCTTCAGCAGTGAGCCGTCGGTTCCGAAGAGAATGTGTGAATCCGAAAATGTGGATCCAATACCCTGGCATGGAATGCTAAAAGACGATAGACGGGTTGGATCGCCTTTCACTTTTCATAGATCCATGGAATTTATCCCCGTAACCCCGGGACTGAAACAGGCACAAGACTCCAGGGGGCAGCCCCGAAACTTCGTATCTGCGTCGAGTTGATTTTACGAAAGAAATCAATGCGGCATTTGGATAAACCATGAATCACTCCGGGTTACAAAGGTCCCCCGGCGCGTTACCCGTCCGAACGGATCATCCGGATGGGCGCCTTTGCCTGTTTGCCTTTATTGAAGTTGCCCGCACCTGCTAAATCATTCCCGCCTGGCCAGGTCAACCGGCGGACAGGCGGGGATAAACGCTCATGGGATCGCCAAAAAACGGGAAGGATCAGCATTGCATTTTAATCTGCGGCAGACGGCGCCTTTCCTGAACCGTTCAATAAAATATAACAGAAGGCCGGTTTTTAAATTCAGAATAGGAGGACTTCAGCATCAGATGTGCACGGGACCCGGGCCGGAACTTTAAATGGGCCTGTTTTAGACAAAACCGGCCCTTGCTAACCGTGAAATACAAAGTTGAATAAAGTTTAATGCACGTCGTTATCGTTTTGCGTGCGTATATCGGGTATATTGTGTTCCGTTAACCAGCTGCGAAAACCGTCGGTGTCGCATGGACTGAAGTGCACAATGGCACCGGTTTTAAGCATGATGGTAAAAATTCCTGTGGCCTCAATGTATTTGGTCAATGCAGCGGGCTTGTGTTCAAATTCAGGGTAAGTAAGGGCAGCTGTGTAAGTTTTCGTCATGAGATTTTTATATTTGAAGGCGTACGATGCATCAAAAATACAATAAATATGCTTTACTCCTAATGTGTTTTAAAGAAGCACTATCACCAATTTTGGTGACAAGGATCACCTGCAACGGCAGGTGATCCGGACCGGCAGTTCCCGGCGCTTTCATAATCCCTTGTATTACAGTTTCCGGAAACCGGCTATTGAACAATCGTTTGCACAGTGCCGGTGATGCAATATTGGGTATTTTTATCTGCTTAACAACAAAATACTTCCATTATGAGTAACCGGAGAAATTTTCTTAAAAACATTGCTGTTGGTGCGGGTGCCTTTGCCATTGACCTGCCTGCATTTGCCGCTGGCGATGAAGCAATGCAACGCTCTTATGAACTGGAAAAAAGTGGTGCCCGTTTTAATATGAGCGGCTACCGGGCCCCCAGGATCGATAAAGTACGCATCGGCTTCATCGGGCAGGGGATGCGCGGCCCGGGTGCGGTGCAGCGGATGTCGCACATCGACGGCGTGGAGATCGTTGCCATTTGTGACCTGATCCCCCAACGCGCCACCAGATCCAATAACCTGGTGCAGAAAACCGGCCGCCCTGCTGCGAAGGAGTATTCCGGCGAAAATGGCTGGAAAGATATGATCCGGAAAGAGAAGCTGGACCTGGTGTACATCACTACGCCCTGGCATCTCCACACGCCCATGGCCCTTTTTGCCATGGAAAACGGCTGCCACGCCGCTTCCGAAGTGCCCATTGCACTCACCCTGGAAGACGGCTGGAAATTGGTGGAAACCTCCGAGCGCACCCGCAAGCATTGCATGATGCTTGAGAACTGCTGCTACGATTTTTTCGAGTTGCTGACCCTCAACATGGCCCGCCAGGGCATGTTTGGCGAACTGGTACATGCCGAAGGAGCGTACCTTCACGATCTGCGGAGTCTCAACTTCAAAAAAGATACCGGTTATCAGAACATGTGGCGCCTCCGCCAAAATTATGAGCATAACGGTTGCCTGTACCCCACGCATGGTCTTGGTCCGGTAGCGCAGTGCCTGAACATCAACCGCGGCGATAAAATGGACTGGCTTGTATCCGTGTCCAGCAATGACTTTCAGATGAGACAGATGGCAAAAGATCTTGCTGCCAAAGATCCTTACTTCCAGCAGTTCGTGGGCAAAACCTACCGCGGCAATATGAACACCACCACCATTAAAACCAATAAAGGAAAAACCATCATGATCCAGCATGATGTAACCTCGCCCCGCCCGTATTCCCGTATCCACCTCCTGAGCGGTACCAAAGGCATGGCGCAGAAATGGCCCGATCCAGAGCGCATCTCCTTCGGTCATGAATGGATCAAAGAGGAAGAGCTGAAAAAACTCTACGAACAATATACTCCTGAGATCGTCCGGAAAATTGGCGACCTTGCCAAACAAATAGGTGGCCATGGCGGTATGGATTTTATGATGGACTGGCGGCTGATCGATTGTTTGCGCAACGGTCTTCCGCTGGATCAGGATGTGTACGACGGTGTGGCCTGGAGCTGCCTGTTCCCGCTGAGCGGCAGATCCATTGCCAAACGCTCTTCCAGCGTGGATATTCCTGACTTTACCCGCGGTGCCTGGAAGACCAATGCCCCTGTAGAGCTGACGCTGAAAGGCGGTGGCACCACCGGGGTGGTTAACCTTGAGAAAAAAGAAGCATCCAAACAGCTGAACGTACATTGATCAGTATAGCGGTTTTTAAAAGCGCTCCTCACAAACCGGGGGAGCGCTTTTTAGCGCAAATGGTTCATTTTTCTTTTTCTTTTCCATGTCAATGAAAAACGGGCGGATAAAAATGCAAAGCGCCTGAAGTTTTTATTTTTGCAGGCATTATTCTCGGGGGTTTCGCTGCTTATCCTGCCTGTTACGGATCTTCGCTGAAATTTGTTTAAACAATTAAGCGAAACCGCTTCGTTTTTCTACCGGGGATTTGTATTTTTGAACGACCCCGGTTGCCAAAATACGATTGCCCCGGAAGATCAGAAAGAACGATATTTTTAAACAACAACCAACAATCAAGTGAAAAAAACAGTATGGTCGCTTTTATTTGTTGCAGTTATGAGTGCAGCAAGCGTAAATGCGCAGTGGAAACCGGTAGCAGGAAAGATCAAAACTTCCTGGGCCGAAAAAGTGGACGCAGCCAACCCGCTTCCGGAGTATCCGCGGCCGCAGCTCACCCGGAGCAATAACTGGAAAAGCTTAAACGGGCTATGGCAATATACCGTGCTTCCAAAAAGCGAAACAGGATCCGTTCCGGCCCAATACAGCGGTAATATCCTGGTGCCCTATGCGATCGAATCTGCACTGAGCGGCGTTGGAAAAACAGTGGGAAAGGACAGCGTACTGTGGTACAACCGTACCATAGAGGTACCGGCCGCTCTTCGCAAAGGCAAACTGTTGCTGCATTTTGGGGCGGTGGATTGGGCAGCCCGGATCTATGTGAACGGGATCAAAGTAGGAGAGCATGAAGGCGGTTATGACCCTTTTTCAATCGATATCACCCATGCCTTAAAAAAAGGAACCCGCCAATCGCTGGCTGTCCGGGTATGGGATCCAACGGATGAAGGCCCGCAGCCGGCAGGAAAGCAGGTCACAAAGCCACATGGCATCTGGTACACACCGGTCACCGGCATCTGGCAGACCGTTTGGCTGGAAAAAGTGCCCGCCACTTATATTGCATCGGTAAAGCACACGCCGGATATCGACAGGCAGCAGCTGGATGTTGCGGTCAATGTGGATCATCTCCGGCCGGGCGATGAGATCCTCGTATCCGCCTGGGACGGAGACCGCCAGGTGGCGGCACAGACTTCGGCAAACGGGAAGGGGATGGTACTGCCGGTTCCCGGTGCAAAGCTTTGGTCGCCGCAACACCCGTTTTTATACGATCTGAAGATCGCGGTGAAACGCAAGGGAAAGATCATTGATGAGGCAGGCTCTTATTTCGGCATGCGCAAGTCGTCCATAGCTAAAGATAAGAACGGCATTTTCCGGATGCTGCTGAACAATGAATTTGTTTTTCAGTATGGACCGCTGGACCAGGGCTGGTGGCCGGACGGGTTGTACACAGCCCCTACAGATGACGCTTTGAAGTTTGATATTGAGCAGACAAAAGCATTGGGTTTTAACATGATCCGCAAACACATAAAGGTTGAACCGGCCCGCTGGTATTATTACTGCGATCAAATGGGCATGCTGGTATGGCAGGACATGCCCAGCGGCGACAGGGGCGGAAACGTGTGGGATCAGTACCCGGGAGTTATTTCAGGTCTTCCGCAGGATAAGCAGCGGACACCGGAATCGGCGGCCATCCATAAAAAAGAATGGAAGGCGATCATGGATCATTTGCATAATTATCCCAGTATTGTTTGCTGGGTTCCGTTTAACGAAGCCTGGGGGCAGTTTGATACCCGGGAGATCGTTGACTGGACCGTGGCCTATGATCCTTCGCGGCTGGTAAATGCAGCGAGTGGCGGAAATTATGTAAAAGGACTGCCCGGTCATATAATGGACCTTCACCGGTACCCGGCACCCATGATGCCGGACCCGGAAATGTATGGTAATAAACAGGCCCTCGTATTGGGCGAATTCGGCGGCCTCGGTCTGCCGGTAGAAGGCCATACCTGGGTGTCGAGCGGCAACTGGGGGTACCAGAGCTTTAAGAACCCCGAGGAACTTTACAATAAGTATGAGGAGTTCATCAACCGGTTGCCGGTCCTGATCAAGAAGGGACTTTCCGCTGCCGTATATACACAAACAACGGATGTAGAAGTGGAGATCAACGGCCTCTACACCTATGACCGGAAAGTGCTGAAATTTTCAAAAGATAAAATGTTCCGCTTACACCAGCAATTGTATGACCGGTCGCTGGTGCCCTGATCTGCGGTCCGCTTTTCAGAGGTTTCTTGGAAGCTGTTTAAAAACGATCCGGGAGCATCCTTATCGTCACAAAAAGGGTACGGGCTTTTTATTGCCGCTACTTAGGGCTTTGCTGTAGCCGCCATCTGTAAAAAGCGGGGTTCAACGATCATTTTAGCAAAAGAGGCATAGCCTCGAAAGATCCGGCAAGAACGGGTTTCAACCCGTTTATATGTCCCAAAGAGCAACAGAGAGCCATGGGCTCGGGGCATAATGACCCGTGCCCATGGCACTAATGAAATTACAGCTTCGTTAAAGCCGTGCTAAAGCGCGGCTTTAACGACAACAACGCGCCGGATGGCGCTTATAAGGAGCATCAAAATATTATTTTTAAACGAGATTGTATCAAAAGTCGCTTTATAGCGTGTTGTCATTCTGAACTTGTTTCAGCATCTATCCGGCATCTATGCACGATTTAGGCAGATCCTGAAACAAGAATCAAGAATAGATCCCGGAACAAGTCCGGGATGACATCTTCAGGATAACCCAAAACATGTTATGTCATGGCTTCATTGATTTTGCAACGCAAATTGAAAACTCGGCATGACAAATGAAAAATTTTTGATACAACCTCGTTTTTTTTACCGCGAGGTTTGCAGAGCCTCTGCAGGGGTGCCTTGTTGCGCTCTTTGCGGCCGCCTTACGCGTACCTTGCGGTTATTTTTACCGCGAAGTGCGGACGTACGGTGCCAGCCTGTTCAGGCGTGGTGTTTGAAATAGTGTATTTCCCGCTCGTGATTTTTGGCGTCGGCTAACGTGTCAAAGGTCCCGAGGTTCCTGCGTTTATTTGTTCTCTTATCCGGTTTTCTTGAGTACAACCGGTATTTGCCGGATTTTAGCTTGCGTATCATAATGGAGTTGTTTAAAAACGATCTGCTGCAATAAGCAGGCCGTACGCTCCGGAAGGAACGGCATTCTTTTACAGATACCGGCAGCATTTTTGTTACGGCTATGATAAACAGGACTATGAAAAAAGAAACGTCTTCCCAGAAAATGAATACCATTAGCGAGTGTATCCATAGCGCCGTGAAGGCAGGATATACCCGGGATTTTTTTATGAATGATCAGGGGCTTTCTTACAACGGTGCTGGAAAAGTGTACTTACCCGATGAAGTGACCATAAAGAACTTTTACCGGTTTGAAGGCGAGAGCGATCCTGCCGATAGTTCCATATTGTATCTTTTGCGAACGCATGACGGGGCCCGGGGTACACTATTGGACGCCTATGGTGTGTATTCAGATGAACAGATTGCACAGTTTATAAAAGCTGTCGGTGAGATCGAAAAACACAAACCCGGAATGAGAACGGAACTCAGCCGCTATCTGAAGATCGGGATCGGCGCCCTTATAGCGGCAGGAGCTGTTTTCGGCCTCTTTTATAAAAGAAGAATGGGCCATTCCCGGAGGCTCGTTGCCGGTTGACGGCGGGTAAGATACAGGCATGTTCGATACAATCAACGATAAAAAACAAGACGCCCTTATGACGCTGGATCAATTTCTTCGGGCCAGTGAAGAAGAGCAGCTTCAGGTTTTGTGGGAAGCCCGGTTTGTTTCTGAAAGATCCGTTCAGGAATTCGTCTATACACGCTACCAGGTCTTCGATTTTTATATTGAAGTGTGTGTGAAGGACCATGCCGTAGTGGCGTTTGACTATTTTTCCGGGGAAAGGAGCGCTGTGCAGGCAGGTGCAGGATCGCCGTTTTATGGATGACCGTGCGGAAAAAAATCCACAGAATGGGTACTGCAGGCCCCGTGCGCTGCCCCTCCTGCTGCCGGCAGACCAGTGCCTGGCGTCATTATAACAGGAGATAACAGAAGCCTGCCGGCGATCTGGTGTTTCGCGATCGCAGGAGGATTGTTTAAAAAGCGAGGATGTAAAAATGAAAGAACAACCATTTGAATTATCGGCGCATGACCTTGCGGGGAATGCGGCCCTTGACCTGAATGGGGCGCTTGATGAATGCCTCGCAGCCATCTTCCCCAATTATCATTCTGAGCGGTTTACACCCGTAACGCTTAAAATTACCTTTGAAAAAGACCGGTTCGCTGTTGTATTGTATGCATACGATCATACAAAGGGAGCACCGGCAGATAGCGGGGAGCTTCCTGTCAAGAAGTTCAAGGGAGCGCTGACCCTTCCTGCATTTGCAAAATATGTGCATCACTTTTCCGCTTCTTTTTCAAACCAGCAGTTTGATATGGGGCAAATGCGTGTCCAGAATAAATAGCCGTACATGGATTGTCTAAAACCCCAACGCATATCCGGAAAAGAACGGGAGGGAAGGGCGCTTTTCCCGTTTATGTAACGCTGGTTTCAGGTTCAGAAAGAACATGCGTTCCGGCGTGGTACGCGCGGTATTGGCGCACTGCCTGTCCTGTTGAGAAGAGCAGGTATTTTATTCATTGGTAAAACAGCATCATGGAAAAAGAGAAAACAGAAAAGCTGCGGCCCGGCCAGATACAAGCCAGACCCGGAATGGAGCATGAAATGCTTCCCCGGCCGGAGAGCGAACCGAAGCAGCACGAGGGAGGAAAGCTTGCCGGCAAAACAGCATTGATCACCGGGGGCGACAGCGGCATTGGCAAGGCGGTTGCCTTGCTCTTTGCAAAAGAAGGCGCCCGGGTGGTGATCGTGTATTTGAGCGAGGATGAAGATGCCGTTGCTACCCAGGGCCTGATCGCAGCGGATGGTGGCATCTGTCGCCTGGTCAAAAGGGATATCAGCGAGGAAGCACAGTGCCGGAAGGTTGTTGAAGAAACGATAAAGGCCTTTGGCGGGCTCGATGTCCTGGTGAATAATGCAGGAACCCAGTGGGTGCAGTCATCGATCGAAGACATTAGTACCGAACAGCTTTTACAGACCTTTTATACCAATTTCTTTTCTTGTTTCTGGTTGGCGAAATATGCGATCAGGCATATGAAGAAAGGAAGCTGTATCATCAATACCACGTCAGTGACCGCCTACAGGGGCAGCCCCACGCTGATGGATTATGCGTCTACCAAGGGGGCCATTGTTGGCTTTACCCGGAGCCTCGCGGGCAATCTTGTAAAAAAAGGGATCCGGGTAAATGCTGTTGCGCCGGGGCCGGTATGGACACCGCTCATTGTTTCTTCATTTGATAAAGAGCGGGTAGCCGGTTTTGGCAGCGATGTGCCCATGGAGCGGGCAGGTGAGCCCAATGAGATCGCTCCGTGTTATTTATTCCTGGCCAGCGATGATGCCAGCTTTATGACGGGGCAGGTGCTGCATCCCAATGGCGGGGAGATCATCAATGGATAAAGCAGCCGGGCTGTGGCAAACAGGATAGAGCCCGGGGCGGTGCTGCTGCCGATTATTAAACAACTTAAAATTATTTTTATGATACGCTATTGTTTGGGAATGCGATTCCGGATGATCCTGCTGCTGGGCATGATTGCAGCAGCTTGTAACACAGCACCGGACAGCGAAAGGGCCGCGGGGGATTCCAATAAGCTCAAATTTAACAGGAGCGATTCGGCAAACCCGTCTCTGGCAACATTTGAAAGGGATGCTGATTTTGCGGTAACGGCAGCCGATGGCGGCCTGCTGGAAGTACAGCTGGGGCAGCTGGCCCAGCAGAACGGCCGGTCGGAGGATGTAAAAGAATTCGGCTTAATGATGATCAAAGATCATTCAGCGGCTAATAATGAATTAAGAGTACTGGCAGAGCAGAAAAGCATTTCGCTGCCCGACTCGCTGAGCGAGAGTATGAAAAGGAAATATACAGCCCTGCAGACGCTGAAAGGCGCTGATTTTGATAAAGAATATATGTCGCTGATGGTGGAGGATCATGAGGAGGACGTGGAGGTCTTCCGGAAATATGCCGGTAATGGTGCAGATCAGCGTCTGGCACAATGGGCGGAAGGCAAACTTCCGGTACTGCAGCGGCACCTGCAGCATGCCCGGCATACAGACAGCCTTCTGAAACGATAACAGTCTGTATTTTGAGTCCGGTATCGTCTTCACTACCTTTAGCGGGTACAGGCATTAAGAAGCGGAACAGGCTCCCCACGGATGCTGCATGCGCCGGATATTCTTTTGATTATCGATCAGTATTTCTTTTTGATACTGCAGTATATCCTGCAACCCGATGTTCAGGGCATCGCCGGCCAGTGCAATTTCGTAGGCCCTTATCGCGGCGTCTTCGTTGTATTCCAGTACTGCCAGGAGCCCGGGAGGCCTGTTGGCTGTATATACCGCCCGTAGGCCGTTCCAAACCTCGTACACGGCCCGGTTGCCGGTATTGGGCCTGCCGGACGCTGTCCCCTGCAGGTAGGAGCGGATCGACCAGATAAAACAATGGCTCTGCTGGATCAGGTCTTCAATGAATTCGGCGAGGTAGCATCCCGCGCAATGCACTTTAAACCGTTCATAGATCTCGATATTTTCCGTGTGGATCTCCATGAGATCGTTCAGCACTTCCATTTCCCGGATGTTGTTTTCTGTATGATGCATCATGTTTTTTTTGGGTCGTTTATCGGCAATTCGGGTCTCTTAAAAATTTTCAATTATTGCGCCAAATTTATAAAAGGCAAGAAAGGGCGCTTCCTGTTTATGCGCCAAGCTTTTTGAGGCATTGCCGCATATCAATGCCCTTGCCCAATACCGGCCGGAACAGGTCACCTACCCGGTTCAGCCGTTTGTGGATGGTCTTTATATCAAACTGCGACGGGTTCAGTCCCCGCTTTACCTCCTTCCAGTTTAACGGGGTCGATACAGTGGCGCCGGGTCTGGGCCGCACACTGTACGCGCTGGCAACCGTTTGTCCCCGGCGGTTTTGCAGGTGATCGATGTATATTTTTTGAGTGCCCCTTTTTTTAAGGTTCCGTTCCAGGGTGGTGGTTGCAGGCAGCAGGTTTACCACCTGGATGGCAATGAGGTGGGCAAAATCTTTGACCTGCTCATATAGGTATTTGTTGGCTAAGGGAATATAAATGTGCAAACCGGTAGCGCCGGAGGTTTTGCAAAAGGAGGCCGCGCCGCAATCATCCAGCACCTGCCGGGTGGCCAGGGCGGCTTCAATAACCTGCTCGAAACTGTTGTTTGCAGAAGGGTCAATGTCCATGATCAGGTAGGTAGGTGCATCCGGCTTTTTAACGGTACTGTTCCAGGGGTTGCACTCAATGCAGCCAAGATTGGCCAGGTACAGCAGGGAAGCCCGGTTATTGCACAAGATATAGTCGATCTCCTTTTGATTGCTTTCCGAGTAGATAGGAGCGGTGCTCATCCAGTCAGGCGCAATATTTCCCGCGTCCTTTTGATAAAAGCTTTCTCCGGAAATACCATCCGGATAACGGTTCAGGCTTTCCGGCCGGTCTTTAAGGAAAGGCAGTATGACCGGTGCTATTTTATTGTAATAGTCGACCAGGTCGCCTTTGGTATATCCTTCCTCCGGCCAGTAGCGCTTTTGCTGATTGGTGAGCTTCACTTCCTTGCCATCTGCTTTTATCCGGTATTCGTTCGCTCCCGGGGCGGCTGCTTCCGGGTTTTCTTTTTGCTTTTTTGTGGTGGTTCTTGTCATCGCTTCTTCTTTTGGGGCGATCATGACTTCCGCTGCTGTTTTATCTTCCCGGAGCCCCTGGAAAACAGGCTGGCGAAAAATATGATCTTTTGTCAGTTCGGAAAACTTGATATTGCAAACAAGCTTTGGGCGTACCCATACGGCGGGCATATTGGTCCTGGGTGTTGTTTCAAAGGGCGACCGCGGAATGATAAGGGGCTGCATCCGCTCATACAGTTCCGTTAGTGATTGATCATCAAAGCCGGTACCCGTATGACCGGCATAGATCAGCTGGTCGCCTTTGTATCGCCCCAGGATCAGTGCACCGAATTTTTTGCGCCCGCCCCTCGGTTCGGTATAACCGGCAATAATGACCTCTTCAGTATGGTGGTGTTTTATCTTAAGCCAGGCGCCGCTTCTTCTTCCTTCGGTATAGGCACTTGCGGCCCGTTTGGCGATCATGCCTTCCAGGTTTTTCTTTTGGATGGCTTTAAAAAAACCTTTTCCGTCGGCTTCCACATGATCGCAATATTGTATCAGGCCGTTCTCCGTCAGCGCTTCTTTCAGCAATTCCTTTCTTTGCAGCAGCGGCAGCTCTTCGATATTGTGCCCGTTCAGGAATAACAGGTCAAACACATAATAGACCATCGGCGCTCCGGGATGGTCTCCATAGTGCTGGAGCGTCTGAAAATCAGGAGCCCCGGCCTCATTATAAGCTACAATTTCCCCGTCGAGGATCATCTCCTGTTCCTGCTGTTGCAATGCAGCTGCTATTTCCGGATATTTTCCGGCAAAATTGAGCCCGTTGCGCGAATAAAAGCGGAACTGCCCCCCGGTTTCGGCAATGGCGCGGTAACCGTCCCATTTGATCTCAAATATCCAGCCCCCGTCTGTAAAGGGCCGGGCGGCAAGGGTGGCCAGCATGGGTTTGATAAAATGTGCATATTTTTTTTCCGCGGCCAGGAAAGGTGCTCTTTTGCGGGAAACGGCTTTCTGCCGGCTGTTGTTCTTTGATCGTTTTTCAAGAACGGCGGTGGTTACCTTTGATTTTTTTTTTACATGCAGCTCTGCGTCATAAGGCGTATCGACTGCATGGGCATCTTTGTGTTTTATCAAAAGCCAGGCGTTATCTTCCGGGGTGTTTTTCATACGGACCAATGCAAATTCCCCTTTCAGCTTTCTGCCATGAAGGATGAATTTTACAGAACCGTTCTTTACGGCTTCCATTAAAACGGTCTTCTCTTTTTTTCGCGGCTGTTTTTCCAGTGCTTCGTAGGTGCCCTTGTCCCAGATCTCTACTTCGCCGGCCCCGTAATTCCCTTTGGGAATGCTGCCTTCAAAGAACTGGTAGTCGTAGGGATGGTCTTCAACCATCATGGCCAGCCGTTTATCTGCGGGATTCAGTGAGGGGCCTTTGGGCACCGCCCAGCTTTTGAGCACGCCCTTTATTTCCAGCCGGAGATCATAATGCAAACGGGTTGCGGCATGCCGCTGAATGACGAAATGTAACGCGTGTTTATCCGGAAGACGTTGTTTTCCCTCCGGTTCGGGCGTTTCTTTAAAGTTCCTTTTTTGCTGGTATTTTTTTAACGGTGCCACGTTTGCAGGGGTTAATGTTACAGGCCTTTCAGGAGACCTTTTTTGTTTTTGAGGCGGCCAGGCTGGCTTTCAGCTGCTCCATAAGATCCTTGGATTTGTTATACACTACTTTCATTTTTGGCTGACTGATCTTTTTGCCTTTTGCTTTTGCCTGGATGATCTTCATGAGCGCTGCAGTATAATGATCTTTGTACGCGCTGATATCAAATGTTTGTGACAGCTGGTTGATCAGCGCAGTGGCCATCTTTAGTTCCGATGGTTTGATGGTCCTGTGCGAAATGTTCAGGTCGCCGGTATCCCGGATCTCCTGTGCGTATCGGATGCGCTGAAAAAGCAGCAGGCCCTCATAAAAACGAAGCACACCCAGGGCTTCTTTGGTGCGCAGCACAAACGTTCCAACACCTGCCATCCCGGTTTTTTTCAGGGCTTCTGCTAATAACGTATAAGCGGCCTCACCGCCTTTCTGCGGCTCCAGGTAATAGGGGGTCTCAAAAAGGATACTATCGATCTCTTCCGTTTTTACAAACTGGTCTATTGTCAGCAACTTCGTTTTCTCGGGCATTGCCTTTTCAAAATCGGCCTTCTCCAGCACAATATATTTTCCCTCGTAGTCGTAGGCTTTTACAATATGCTCCCAGTCCACTTCCTTACCGGTGTTTTCATTTACCCTTTTGAACCGGATATTGCTGAGATCTTTTTTATCCAGCATGTCCAGGTCAAGACTGCTTTCTTCTGTGGCGGCATATAATTTTACGGGGATGTTTACAAGGCCAAAACCAATAGCGCCGGTCCATATTGCTTTCATATATTCTTGTTTTTAGATGATACGTATTTATCCGGATCTTCCTGCCCGGTACAAATAAATGATGCTGCGTTAAGAAGACTTCAAAAATCATGCACATCACAACCGGGCCTTATTGGCATCATTTTCCGTTTATTATAAAGTTCATCAAAAAGAAAGATCATGGAAAAAAAGCAGAAAAAAAAGGAAGAAACAATAAAGCCCGATCCGGAAACCCTGCACAATACCGATCCGCAGGAGCATATGGAAGGGCCGGTTTCCACACCCATGCAAAAGCTGGAAGAGGTATTTGAACCGGAACAAAAGAAAAAAGTGAAAAAACGCGCAAAAAAAAATCCATAGTGCTTTTCCGAAAAAGAGTGGGGCGTTTTTTCTACAGTTCCGTGTCAGTATTTCCGCAACGGCGCTGCCGGTACTCCGGTGTTGATCAATAGGCGGGGCTGATCAAAAAGTCTGTTTTACCGTGAATTGTGAAACCGGCATCTATTCGGCCATGGCTTGTTCGTTAACAAAGCTTTCTGCTATTTTAGTGAGGGCCAGGTCTGTTGCTTTTTCATTATCCAGCGTTTGTTGCAGCAGCTTTGCCACATCGGCATGACCCATCTGCTCGGCAAAGGCGTGCAGGGTTCCGTACGTTGCAATTTCATAGTGCTCTGCTTTTTGCGCTGCCAGGTCCTCGCTGTTGCTCGCCCTTTGCATTTTTGGAAGCGATTTTGCTAAATGTTTTTCGGCCCAGTAAATGTCTTTAAGCTCGTCTACAAAGAACCGGTGGAACTCGCTGTTCTTCATTTCGGGGGAAATGGCGGCGGAGTTCCTTTCTCTGCGTTTTTCAGTGGTCATTGCCTTACCTGATTTTGTTTGTGTCATGATCTTTGTTTTTTGGGAATGAGAAAATTTTATAAGACCGTATTGGTGGAGGCGATGAATGCCTCCCTGTTTTTATGAACGGCTGTTGTATGAATCAGAAAAAAATCAAGCCAAAGAGTGCCGGGCAACCGGTTGCTGGTTCAAATCTTTTATTTTATGATGAAGCAAGATCTTATCGAATGTGCGGCGCTTTTGCTGAAAGAAAAGCAAACGATCGCATTTGCCGAAAGCGCCACGGCGGGACGGCTCACTGCCGAATTTGCCCTATTGCCGGATGCAGGCAGTTTTTTGAAAGGCGGGTTTGTATGTTATGATGCATCAGTGAAAGAGGAGGTTTTAAGCGTGACGCCGGAGCTTGTGAAGCGATATACGCCCGAATCGGCCGAGGTAACTGCGGCCATCACCCGGGGGCTGATGCCGTTGATCCCCGCTGATATTCATGTGGGGGTCACCGGCCTAACCGCACCGGGAGGAAGCGAAACCCCGGAAAAACCGGTCGGTACAATGTTTGTTTGTGGAATGATGGCCGGTGTTACTGTTTTCTCTGAGCGGGTCGTATTTTCCGGGTCGCCGGAAAAGATCATCCTTCAAACCATTGCCTGTGTCGCAAAAAAGATCACGGACGCATTGCGCAACAGGTAAGGATACCGGACCCGGCCGCGCCGGTGGATTGTACTAAAAAACGGAATTATGAAAAAGAATAAAACGAATGTTTTTGAGCGGGTTGCGGCCCGCATTACCTTGTGGTCCGGAAGCTTTGTTGCCTTTGGATGTGCATGTGCCCTCGTATTGGTGTGGCTGATACTGGGCCCGGTGTTTCACTATTCCGACACCTGGCAGCTGGTGATCAACACAGGTACCACCATCATCACCTTCCTGATGGTGTTCCTCATTCAAAAGACCCAGAACAAAGATGGCCGGGCCATACAACTGAAACTGGATGAGCTGATCGCTGCCAGTCAGCAGGCGAGTAACCGGATGGTGGACATCGAAGATCTTACGGAAGATGAACTGGAGGTATTGCACCGGTATTACCAGCGGCTGTCCCTTAAGATAAAGCGAAGCAAAAACAACAAAAGCTCCCGATCCATTGATGACGCCGGTCACCCGCAAAACAATTCCGGGGCTCCGGGGGATGCCAGCCGTCAAACAGAGGCCTGAAAGGCAGTATTGCCGGTTTAGGCCTTTGCTGCTTTTTTTCGGGAAGCCTTTTTAGGTACTTTGGCGCCGGCATCGCGGGCTTCGGATAAGCCGATCGCAATGGCCTGTTTCCGGCTGGTAACTTTTTTACCACTGCCGCTTTTTAAATCGCCGTGTTTCATTTCATGCATGGCTTTTTCTACCTTATCGCCTGCTTTTTTTGAATACTTTGCCATAACGTAAAATTTTATTTGTTACGGACAAAACCCTTGCCAGTTATAGCTGCTGCTACAACTGCATACATTCCGCGCGGCAGCTGCGGGAACGTTTTTTTGGGCGCGGACAGCGTGGTGTCAGCCAGGTGGCTCCCGGCGAGGCACAGCTTTGGATATGCGGATGTGGAATTATTTCCCCACCGCAGAAGTTGGCGGATTTCCCTGAAGGATGCCGTTCAGATTTCCGGATGTTCGGACTAAAGGCATACAGGTGTCTGTCTGACCCACCCCGGATTCGTCCTGAGGGATGATATTAAAAAAGTTATGTACTTTTACGGAACCTGATCTTGTGTACGGCCCTCCGGAGATTCAGGAACATCACGGGTGTAAAGATCAATGAAGTGATGTGAGGGTCTTCATTATTTTCTTGTTTTGGGATCTGCCTTTTGTAAACCCCGTGTCCGCTGTGCTGTTCTTCCGGCGGTTTATTTCAATGTTTTATTATGATATTGTCCTTAAATAAAATCAGGCTTGGCTATGCGCTTTCGTCGCTGCTGCTGCTCGTGTCCTATATCCTGATCCTGTCTACCAACCGCCGGTTACAGCGGGAAAAGAACTGGATCGTAAATAACTATACACTGATCAATAAGATGGGGGATATAAAAATGGCAATGGGCGAGGCCGAATCCAATGTGCGCGGCTATATCATCAACGGGTTGCCCCAGTTCCTGAACGGATTTTACACGGCCCGGTCCAACCTCGTGACGCTGCACGGTGAAGTAAAGCAACTTACCAATACCGATCCTGTACAATCGGCAAATGAAAAGCGGTTGTATACCATGACGGACCGGCGGCTGTCGGAGCTGTCTGCAGCGGTGCTGGCGCATCAGAAAGCACCGGTTACATTGAAGCGGACAACGGTAGGGTCGGCACAGTTGGCGCAAGCCGACAGCATCTATGAGCAGATCCAGAAAATGACCGGTATCGAGGAGCGGCTGATGAAAAAAAGCATCACAAAGCTCAATAATTTTTATACCAGCACCGAGGCCATGACGATCCTGTCGCTGTGCATGGCTTTGATAGCTGCCCTGTATGCGATCTTTACCTTTAACAGTCAGTACCGGCAAAAAAAGAAGGCAAACAGCATTGCTGACCAGTACCGGAAAGAGCTGGAGAGCAATGTAAAGGAACTAAGTGATAAGAATACAATACTGAGCGAGCTCAAGGGTATTGAAAAACTGGCAAGCATCGGCAGGGTATCGCGGGTGGTGGCCCATGAAGTTCGGAACCCGCTGACCAATATAGCCCTGGCAACGGAGCAGCTGCAGGATATTTCCTGCATCGACCAGGATCCGGAAGGGAAGCTCCTGATCAGTATCATCAGCCGGAACTCGGCCCGCATCAGCCAGATGGTGGCCGACCTGCTGAATGCGACTAAATTCATACAGCTGGACAAACAAAAAGAAGATGTCAACAAGATCCTGGATGAAAGCCTTGATATGGCGAAGGACCGGCTGCTGCTGCGCAAAGTGCAGGTTATTAAAAGCTATTCGCCCGATCTTTGTGATGTAATGGTGGACAAGGAGCGGATAAAGCTGGCTTTCCTGAACATTATTATGAACGCAATTGAGGCCATGGACGGGCGGGACGGTATCCTGGAGCTGGTCACCAGAAAAGAGGGGGAGCGGTGCATTGTGGAGATCAGGGATAATGGAAGCGGCATGGATGAGAGCACCCTGCAAAACCTCTTTGAACCTTATTTTACATTGAAGAAAAAAGGAAACGGGCTCGGACTGACCAATACACAGAATATCATCCTGAATCATAAAGGGAGTATCCGGGTGAAGAGCGAAAAGGATAAGGGAAGCACGTTTACGGTTTCACTGAACCTGCTGTAACCACAGAAGGTTCTTCAGGTATTGTCTGCAGAAGGGGCCTGGTCTACGATCGACAGGATGGCCTCCCTGGTAAAGGGTTTGCCGATAAAATCGTCGGCGCCGTTGTTTTTCGCCATCTTCCGGTCATAACTGGTATCATAGGCGGTCATCATGACCACGGTAACATCTGCAATGGCCTTGAGCTGCTGTATGTACTGAAAACCCAGGCCGTCAGGCAGGCGATTGTCAAGGAAGATCAAAAAAACGTCCGGGTTCTGTTTCAGAACCTTCAGCCCTTCACCAATGGACCCGGCAAACACCGTTTGGATATTACGTTGTTTCAGAATATTCCTGAGGAGGTAATACATATCATCTTCATCGTCGATGATCAACGTTTTTAACGGCTGTTCCGGTGGCGCGTGTACGGATTGATATTCGGTAAAACTACCTTCCACGTCTACAAACAGACAATTATGCTGCCAAAAAAAACGTTATTGCCGGCTCCGTTATTTGTTCGTAAAAAAAAGCGGCACGATTTGCGCTGTACATTGTGTGTGTAAAAAAAACCTCAATATATGCCCCATAAACTTCTAATCATTGATGATGATGCCGATTTATGCCAATTACTGACGCGTTACCTTTTAAAGAACGGTTATGAGGTAGAAACGGCTTACTCCGGTAATAAAGGAATTGCCAAATACAAGACCGGCCGGTTTGATGCGGTGATCGCCGATTACCGGTTAGGGGATATGGATGGCGCCCAGCTGGTGCGGGAGTTGAAATATTTGAACAATCAGGCTGCCATTCTGATCATTACCGGCTATTCAGACATCCGGCCGGCGATCGAAGTGACGCGTTTGGGCGCTTTTGATTACATCCCCAAGCCCCTGGTTCCGGAAGAAGTGCTGGAGTTGCTGAAAAAAATGATCACCCGGAGTGAGGGCAGCGGGCCGGCACCGGTGTCGCAAAGCAGTACCGGTGCTTTTTCGGAGGAATATTATATTGGCAAGGCAAAGGCCACCCATGCGCTGTACCAGCAGGTGAATGTAGTAGCGCCCACTAATTACAGTGTTATTTTATATGGCGAGAGCGGCACCGGCAAAGAAGTGATCGCCCGGACCATACACGACAACAGCAAGCGCTCCGGAAAGCCTTTTGTTGCCCTCGATTGCGGTACGCTTTCCAGGGAGCTGGCGGGCAGTGAGCTCTTCGGGCATGTAAAAGGCGCTTTTACGGGCGCCCTGCAGGATAAGGAAGGGCATTTTGAAATGGCCAACAGCGGTACGCTCTTTCTTGATGAGATCGCCAATTTGTCGCCCGATATCCAGGCCATTCTGCTCCGGATCATCCAGGAGCGGAAATTTAAACGGGTGGGAGGCAATCGGGAGATCGGAGCGGATGTACGGATCATTGTGGCATCGAATGAGGATCTGAAGATCGCCTGTCAAAAGGGCCGGTTCCGCGAAGACCTGTACCACCGGCTCAACGAATTTGCCATTCACCTGCCGGCCCTGCGCGACCGGCGGGATGATATCCGGCCATTGGCTGCATTCTTTTTGACAAATGCCTGCGCAGAAAGCGAAAAACAGGTGAACGGCTTTTCTGATGAGGTGCTGGAAGCTTTTCAGGCATACGACTGGCCGGGCAACCTCCGGGAGATGCGCAATGTAGTGCGCCGGGCAGTGTTGCTGACACCGGCCGGCGGCGTGGTGGAAGAGGAGGTGCTGGCCCCCGAGATCATGGATTTTTATAAGCAGGCCGGTCCGGAAACGGAAATGCCGGCGGGGCCGCCCCGGGACCTGTTGAAGGAAGTGGCCGGCCGCGCGGAATACCAGGCGATCATGGCTGTTTTGCAAAAAGTGAATTTCAATAAGAAAAAGGCTGCGGAGCTGCTGAAAATAGACCGGAAAACATTGTACAATAAACTAAAACTATTCCAGGAGCCGGAATAACGCCCCCTGGTCAGGACCACTGCCATTCTTTGATCTCGGGCAGGTCATCCAGGTGCTGACGGATGTAAAGGTGATGTTGCTTAAGCTTTTCTTCAAACAGGCGGATCACATAGCCTGCATCGCCACCGGCGCCTGCTTTTGTAAGGGCGTCCATTGCCAGCTGATAGCGGCTGATGCCGTTCAGTACAGTCATATCAAAAGGAGTGGTGGTCGTCCCTTCTTCATTGTAGCCACGCACATGAAAACGCGTCGGATGGGATCTCCCGTGGATCAGGTCATGAATGATCCGCCGGTAGCCGTGGAAGGCAAAAATAACCGGCCTGTCATCTGTAAAGAGCGACGAAAAAAGTGCTTCCGGCAAACCATGCGGATGATAGCCTGCGGGGGAAAGGGCCATAAGGTCGGTTACATTGACCACCCGTACCTTAAAACGCGGGAGATGCTTTTTTAACAACCACGCCGCTGCCACGGTTTCGGTGGTAGGCACATCGCCGGCGCAGGCGAGAACGATATCCGGTTGCTCTTTGGCAGCACTGCCCGCCCATTTCCAAACGGATATGCCCACCCTGCAATGTTCGGCTGCTTCCTTTAAGCTGAGCCACTGTAATGCGGATTGCTTCCCGGCAATGACCAGGTTGATCTTGTCTTTTGACCGGAAACAATGTTCCATCGTGCATAAGAGACAGTTGGCGTCAGGCGGTAAATAAATGCGGACGATATCGCTTTTTTTATTGATCACGGTTTCAATAAACCCGGGCCCCTGGTGGCTGTAGCCATTGTGGTCCTGTCGCCAGGTATGGGAGGTTAGCAGGTAATTAAAAGATGGAAGGGGCTTCCGCCAGGGTACTTCCCTGCATTGCTTCAGCCACTTTGCATACTGGTTAAACATGGAATCGATAAGGGTAATGAAGGCCTCATAACACACAAACAGGCCATGCCGGCCGGTTAAGGTGTAACCTTCCATCCATTCCTGGCAAAGATGCTCGCTCAATACTTCCATAACCCTTCCCTTGCCGGAAAGATATTCGTCGGCATCCTGCCGGCTGCCCAGGTAAAAGCGGCCCGTTGCTTCAAATACGGCCTCGAGTTTGTTAGACAGTGCTTCGTCGGGACAGAAAAGCCGGAAATTCTGTTGCGCCCGGTTCAGCCGGAAAACATCGCGGATATAGCTTCCCAGCTCTTTGGTAGCTTGCGCCCTTTCCTTACCGGGGGCGGTAATAGTAACGGCATAAGCGATCTTGTCCGGCAATATCAGCTCCCTGCTCCGGCTGCCGCCGTTGGCATAGGGCGACATTCCTATTTTCTTCTTCCCCGGTGGTATCAGCGCCGCCAACGGACCTGCCAGGGTGCCCCTCCCTGTAAACAGGGTTTCCGGATGGTAGCTGCGCAGCCATTGCTCCAGCAACAGCCGCTGGCCCCCGTCGGTCCGCACATCTTCCAGCGGCACCTGGTGTGCATGAAAGCTGCCTTCGATCTTTGTGCCGTCCCATGCAGCCGGTCCCGTCCATCCTTTTGGCGTACGCAGGATAATAAGGGGATACGCCATCAGCGGGCCATTCTCTTTTTTTAACGCGTTTTGCTTCAGAGCAATGATCTGTGCATAGGCCTCATCCAATATACGGGCAAAAACCCGGTGTACCTGCATGGGGTCCTTGCCTTCCACAATGCGTACGGTATATCCGCGTGCCTCAAATAGTTTTACAAGGTCCGGATCGTCCATGCGCGCCATCAGGGCAGGGCTGGAGATCTTATACCCGTTGAGGTGCAATATGGGAAGTACAATGCCGTCCCGGGCAGGATTCAGGAACCGGGTAAGTTTCCAGCTCCCTTCCAGCGGACCGGTTTCGGCCTCGCCATCGCCAATGATACAGGCGGCAATCAGATCCGGGTTATCAAAAACGGCTCCTGTAGCGTGCGCCAGGCAGTAACCCAGCTCACCGCCCTCGTGCAGGGCGCCTGGCGTAACGGCGTTTACATGGCTGGCCACACCACCGGGCGTGGAGAACTGGTGTACCATTTTGGCCATGCCTGCTTCATCGCGGGAGATAGCGGGATAGACGGCGGAGTAACTGCCTTCGAGATAAGTATTGGCATAAATGGCGGGCGCCCCGTGTCCCGGACCGGCGATCAGCATTATGGAGGCTCCGGTCTTGCGGATCAGCCGGTTCAGGTGCACATATATCAGGTTGAGGCCCGGGCAGGTGCCCCAATGTCCCAGTAAGCGAGGCTTGATGTGCTCCGGCAGCAGCGGCTTTTTCAGCAGGATATTGTCTTTCAGGTATAGCTGCGCAGCCGCAAGATAATTGGCGGCCTGCCAGTAACGATGTATAGCTTCCAGCTCTTTTTCTGTGGTCATTTTAAGATCTTTTGAGTGTGCGTTGTTTTGCAAGATGGTCGCTTATTTGCCGGGCAATAATCCACTCCTCGTCCGCCGGCACGACATAAACTCCCGTCCGCGCCGAAATACGGCAGAGGCCGGTGGCGGGGCTGTTATTGCGCTCCTGATCGACCTGGATACCGAGGAATTGCAATCCTTCGCAGATCCGCTCTCTTACCTCGGGCACGTGCTCGCCAATCCCGCCCGTAAAGACCAGCAGGTCTACACCACTCAGTACAGCAGCCATTGCGCCGATCTGCTTTCTTACCTGGTAGCAATACATGCTGATGGCCTCTGCCGCACGCTGGTCAGACCCCTCCCGTTCCAGCAATGCGGAAATGCTGCTGTCGCTTTCCGAAAGCGCTTTTAATCCCGCAGCCTTGTTCAGCAGCAGGTCCAGTCCCTTGCCCGTAAGCTTTTTTTGCGCCAGCAGGTACACCGCCACACCGGGGTCAATGTCACCGCACCGGGTATTCATAATGAGCCCGCCGGCGGGTGTGAAGCCCATGGTGGTGTCTGCGCTTTTTCCGTATTGAACGGCTGTGACGCTGGAACCGCTTCCCAGGTGCGCTATGATGATCTTGTATTTGCGGATATCCATTCCTGTGCTTTTTAATTGCAGCAAAACCGAGAGGCAGGAGAGCCCGTGAAATCCATAACGGATCAGCCCGCTTTTCCACAAATACCGCGGAAGCGCATAATGACGGGCCTCAAAGTGCATGTCTTTATGAAAGGTGGTGTCGAAACAGGCAACCTGCAGCACCCGGGGGAAAATAGCGCGAAAGGCGGCAATGGTGGTCAGCGCGCCGGGCAGGTGCAGGGGCGCCAGAACCTTTACGCTTTCCAGTTTCTTCAAAAAGAAGTCATTGATTTCTTCCGTATTGGCGATATTGTTTCCTCCATGCACGATGCGATGCCCGATGGCGGCGATCTTCCAGCCCCGGCAATACGCAACCAGCAAGCGGGTCATAAAGAGGACTATTTCCTGGACCGTCTCCAGTTGCAACGTTCTTTCGATATGCTGCTGATTGAAGCGGTCTTCCAGCTTTAGCCGGCAGCGGCCGGATCCGGCGCCGGTAATGCTTGCTTTCATAACGAGGCGCAGACGCTCTTTTAATACGTACACAGAACATTTGAGGGAGGAAGATCCGGGGTTTACAGAGATCAGCAATTCCTTTTTAACCGGATTGCCTGTTGTTGCAGAAGTGCCCATGCTGTAAAAGGGCAAAAAGTCCGCCAGCTGTTTTTATCAGGGACCGGCTGCTAAAAGTTGCCGGATCCTCTTTGCCGGTCCTGATCCTGTGGTATTTTTTCTTCAGGAGTGTAAAAAAATCCACACAGCCGCGGCAGGGTGCTTTGCCGGTGGCCCTGTTCCGGCTACGGGGCTTTGGGCCTGTTTCTTGAGGCGTTTAAAAGGGTATCTGAATAAAAAAAAGCGTATGAAAAAGATTTCGTATAAAGATCCGATGCAGGAAGAAGTACTGGAGATCGCTTACTGTGATTATGGGAAAGGTCAGCCCGTGCTGCTCATCCATGGCTGGCCGCTAAGTATGGAAATGTGGGAGTACCAGCTGCCGGATCTTGTAGAGAACGGGAACCGGGTCATCGCATACGACCGGCGGGGTTTTGGAGAAAGCAGCAAACCCTGGCAGGGATACGGTTATGATGCGCTGGCAGCCGATCTGAATGAGCTGATCCTTCAGCTTGATCTGAGGGAGATCATATTGGTGGGATTTTCAATGGGCAGCGGGGAAGTGGCCCGGTATCTGAAAAAATATGGCCGGAGCCGCGTCAGCAGCGCCGTATTCATCAGCCCGGTATTGCCCTTCCTGATGAAAACGGACGGGAACCCTTATGGCATGGACGCGGAAGTCTTTGCAGATATGGTCTCCGGGGTACGCACCGACCGGATCGGTTTCCTGGAGGCATTTGTGAAGCAGTTCTTCGGTACATCGCTGCTGAACAGGTCGGCAGGCAAAGCCTTGCAGGAATATTATGTGCACCTGGCATCCCGGGCGGCCATGCATGCTACCGTAAATTGCATTACCAGTTTTTCCGCTACCGATTTCCGGGGCGATCTGGATGCGTTGGATCTTCCGGTTCTTTTGATACACGGGGATGAAGATACGATCGTACCGAAAGAGGTCAGTGCCGACCGGCTTGCGGAGTTGCTGCCCCAGATTCAGTATGGCGTTTACGCAGGTGCGCCCCATGGACTGTTCTACACACACCGGGGACGCCTGAACAGAGATCTTGTCCATTTTGTCAACGGGGTGCCTTATGAGGAGGTCAATGACGAATTGCTGCCTCCGATCGTTCCCCCGTTTCTTTTTTAATAAAATACAGATCCATGAAAGCAACGTTGAAAGCCGCGCCGAAAACAAACCGGCAGCAGGCAAAAATGACCGGGCGACGTCAGAATAAAGATGACATCGACAGCAGGGAGGGAGAGGAGCAGCTCTTTAAGGGGGACGATGTTACCCATAACCGGAAAGAAAAAAAACATGCCCGGAAACAAAGAAAAACCTGATCCCGGGCATCTTGTTCTTGCGCTACACCAATCCCTTCGGCGCGCTGGCACACCCGGCAACCCCGGACGGCTGTTGTTGTATCAACAGGGGCTGCCATCAAAGGGCCTTCATTTTATTTCCAATACCGTTCTTTTATACTTTTAGCTGAGTCCAGGTGCTGCTGAAGTTCCGGAAGCACTTTATCTGCAAAAGCCTTTACATCCGGGTCCTGAGCGTGTTTTACGGCGTCTTCAAATTTGGAAACCGCGCTTTTATGCCCATCGATCACTTCGTTGATATATGCTTTGTCAAAAGCGCTGCCCTGCCGTTCCGTCAACCTGCTCATGGTCCTTTCGTCATTGGAAGTGGGCGGGATGGTAATATTTTTCTGCACTGCCAGTGCTTTGATCGCTTCATTCAGCTGTTTGTGCGCCTGCGACAGCATGCCGGCAAAATCTTTTACCGTGGGGATGCTGGCTTTTTCTCCGGCCAGTGCAGCCAGATCGCCTTGCCTTAACTCGTTATCTGCGGCTCTTACAAGGAACGCAGCACTGGCGCTGTCGGCCGTTACCGCAAGCCCACCGGCAGAACTGTCCTGTTTTGCTTCATTGGTGGAATCTGCCCGGGCAACCGGCGTTTTCGGGCTGTTTGTACAGGATAAAAGAAAGATTGCTGCGATCCATGCGGTACTTATCGTTTTCATTTTTTATAAATTTAAGAATGATCAATAATTGGTAACCGGTCCGGTGTGTCTTCATGCCTGAGATCAGCCGCCGTTTTACATGGTAAAAAATGATGCCGGGTTTCCCGTTATACCGTTACGCGTTGGCATTGTTTTTTCATCTCTTTATCCGGAGTTTCTTTTTAAACTGAGCCCAAACGGACAGGTTCCTGCGGGCCAGCAGAAAACCGGGTTCTGTTCAATCAGAAAGGTTAAAAAATGGAACTTCTGGTTCCGGCCTGCCGGCCGGAACTTTTTTTGCGTTGCCATCGCAATCATTTCCCCGGTTTGTGGTAATAATTCCCCCGGGGCCTTATTTTGCCTGTTTTTTTGGCATTTTATTTTCTTATTTTTGGAAGTAACCGAATCAGTCACCGGTTTAAAGGCGAAAAACTATTTTTTAATCTTAATCTATTTCTTATGCCCATTGTAAAAGTTATTGAAGTGATCGCTTCTGCGCCGGAGGGATTTGAAGCCGCTATTCAGAATGCTGTAACCGAAGTTTCAAAGACCATCCGGAACATCGACTCGGTTTACGTAAAGGATTTTAAGGTGCATGTCAGCGATGGTGCGATCCATTCCTACGGCGTGATCTGTAAGGTTTCGTTCCGGGTGGATGAATGATGGTTATAGGGAAGTATCTCTTTTAAGAAGGGACCATACGCGCTCCAGTTGTAGTGCCGGACTCCCGCCTGCGGCGGCCTGGTGGAAATTGCTTATGGCAGACTTCATTATACATCAGGGAATATTGGTGCTTTTGCCGGCTGCCGCGCCAGGCCGCACCGGTCGATGTTGCCGGCGTGGATCCGGCTTCAGCCGGACAGGGAGTTGAGAGCACTCTTACAGAGCGTTGTCCTGCAAATTAAAAATTCAGGGCAGCAATCCTTTGCGTCCATAGCTCTTTAATCACCCCGGGGATGAGCGCGCCTTACCGGTTATCCCGCAACGCTTTTATCTGGTTATGTGATTCAGACAGGGCGGTTTTTTGCGCCGAGAGCAATGAAAAAAGTTCATCGGGCAGCCCGGGCTCGTTTAATGCGGTCTTATAGGCGCTCTGCACAGCATCCTCAATTTGTTCACAGTGGATCAGGATGCTTCCTCTATCGGAAATATCAATAAATACAGACTTTACATCCAGCCAGAGGCGATATAATTTCCCCGATCCGGTGGTACCGGTTGCAGGCTCTCCGCCTATAAAACTTACCATTTTTGAGAGATCGGTATTGTGGTCATGACTGGTGGTGATCATTTTGCTGAATAACGCCCTCAGATCCTGGTCCTGGCCGCTCTTTAATGCTGCGATTGCTTTTTCGTAGCCCGCAATACGGTCGTTATTAATGCGGATCAGATCGTTTAACAATGCACTGTGGTCCTGATAATTCATAACGTAAAATTTTAATTGTTGCAGCAGGCAGGCATGCCGCCGTCCGGCCTCCCCGGTGTTTTGCTCCGGAGCCGTATTGATCAGGACTCAATTATTACGCCAGACAGCGACCGGCAGCGGATGGAAGATCCATGCTCCCTGAAAATAATATATCCGCCGGAGGGGATTAAAAAGCCTGATTATGGAAGATTGTGTTTCTGAACCTGTTTCAGGATCTATTGGCAATCGGGTGTATGAAAGAAGAGAATAGTTATGAAAGGGCAGGCCTGGGAAGCCGCCGGTTTATGATTGCCGCAGCTTGTTGCAGCATACGGCTGCCGTGAAAACCGGGCATTCGAATTGTTTTGGTAGTAAAGATCTCTGCGATCCGGTACACTTGTGCCGGGATCATGGGTAATGCCCCGGTATTTTCAGGCGCGCCTGGGGTTGCCCTGAAAAGGGGCGGCAGGCCTTTATACGTCGGCCATAACATTTACGGCCACCAGGCCCTTGGGACCTTTTTGTACATCAAAAGCTACCTTTAAATTTTCTTTTAATTCAATGGGTGAGGCATTGACGTGTACAAAAATGCTTTCCCGGGTATCGGTGTCCCTGATGAATCCATATCCTTTTTTGCTGTCAAAAAAAGTGATCACTCCTTTTCTGGGTTCATTAACAGCATTCAGGGCCCTGCTGTTTGCCACAACAGGCGGTATATAGTCGTTTGTCCTGGCTTTCTTATCGGGCGGGGTTTCCGACAGGTTGCCATACTCGTCTACATAGGCAAGCATGTCATTCAGACTTTTGCCTTTACCGGAGTTTTCCTTCCGCTCCTGTTTCTTTTCTTCTTTCTGTTTTTTTGCGTTTCGTTTTTTTTGTTCTCTTTCTCGTTTGTTCCAGGTTTCCCCCATGAAATTGTTTTAAAGATCAAATAATAAATACTGCGGTGCCGGCCCTATTTTGTTGCCGCGCTGAGCCGGGTGAAGCCGGTGCCGCTGAATAAGCGGGAAAGGTTGATGTCTCTGGTCCGTTCCCACTGCTGTAAATTTTTTGAGTGCACGACCCGCCAGAAGTTTTTCGCTTTCAGTTCATCATAATCGCGTGCACTGATGAAGGAGCCGGTCACCGTAGACCGGTCCTTAAAATGTATGTTTACAACTCCCGATCGCTTTGCATTGGTAGTTAAAAATTTTTCTATTGATTCTGCATCCATACGATTTCTTTTAATTCTGTAAATAGCTGAACGGGTGCCGGTTTACCAGCGACCGGAAGTACCCGGCTTTTCTTCTCTCGGACGGGCTTCGCTTACCTTAACGGGGCGGCCATCCTGCATGGAGCCGTTCAGTTCCCTGATGGCTTTTGCAGCGGCCGTGTCATCTGACATTTCAACAAATCCGAAGCCTCTGCTTTGCTTGGTGAACTTATCGGTTATAATCCTTGCGCTATCTACCTGTCCGTAGCTGGTAAATAATTTGGTAAGATCTTCTGTACTGAAACTGTACCCAAGATTGGACACAAAAATGTTCATGAGTAATAATTATTAATTTGATAAATGATTCGAGAAAGGCAAATATATAAAGCAGAGAAGCTGAAAAGCAGGTGCTTATTATAGAGCAGTAACTCAAACTAACCCGGCAAAGATAGGCAAAAATACCACATGAGGCCGTTTTTTCTTTTTTGGAGGTCTGCCGCAAATACGTTATCTTTATGCGAAACAGCAGTCGTTCCGCATTCATTCATTATTATTCCCGCCTGCGGTCCCGTTTTTATTTATTTTTCTTTCCGGTGATGCAACCCGGTTTACAGGGTTTTAATGAGGAGCCAGTACTCCGTTGCTTTTCTGTATTGATCATTTTAAATTAGTCAACATGCATTTTCAAAAGCAGGATCTTGTACATCAGCATTATGTTTGGGCCAGTGACGGGCGCATCTTCGAGGGCCAGCCCAGCCGGAGGGCCTTTGATAAAAACAACGGGGATCAGGTATTGTTCCTGATCAATTTTTATGGCTCCCTGTCTGAAAGGTTTACCCTGAAGGAGGGAAAGATCATTGAGCAAAAGATCTTTTCTGACGTACCGCAGGAAGCAAGGAGTGAGCTGTCTGTGTTCAACTGGTTGCGCTGGCACGTGTTTATATCTGAGTAGGTTTCCCGATTTAAATCCGTCATATAATGACTTACGAACAAATAGCCGGAACGGTGCAAAAGCAGGACCGCCCTTTATTTGAGATCCGGTTTAAAGGCCGTGCATCCATAAAAGGGCTTTTTATAAAAACGGCTGATTACAACGAACTGAGGAAGAAAAACTTTTGGCGTATCGTGCACGAAAGCCGGATCGCAGAATATGACCGGACCGGTGATGAAGATCTGGCCCGTGTTTTTTATGGCGACGGGTTTATTAAACTGGTAACAACAAACTGATGCCGGTGTTAAAGATTGCCGGCTTTTATCCTTCTGCCGGTCTGATTTCTGACACTGTTGCCTGAATTGATTGAAATGGGTCCGGAAGATTTCAAAAGCAGTATTCCGGAACATTGTCAGGATTAAGAAGGGATCATTTTCCATATTGGGTGCCTCCTGCGCATGTTTACACGCGGTAACATACAGCATTGATGTTCATGCCGGCGCCAACCGATGCAAAAAGCAGGACCGAACCTTCTGAAATTTCCTGCGCTGCTATTTTATTATTGCGTATCAAATGATATAATGTGGGGATGGTGGCCACGGAGCTGTTCCCCAACCACTGGATGCTCATAGGCATGACCCCGGGCGGAGGTACTGCATCATATAACGCATACAGCCGCTTTACGATCTCCTCATCCATTTTTTCGTTTGCCTGGTGGATCAGGATCTTGCTCACCTCACGGATGTGCACGCCGCTTTTTTCCAGGCATTCCTTCATCGCCAGCGGCACGTGTTTCAGCGCATATTCATATACTTTTCGTCCTTTCATTTTAATGAAGAGGGTAGGGCTCCCGTTTTGCTGATACCCCCTGCCCATATTGATATAATCCAGTTCTTCGATGCTATGGGTTTGTGCGCTCCATCCCAATATCCCCCGGCTCCCGGCTTCTGCGGCTTTGTATTCCATGACCACGGCACCGGCTCCGTCAGAAAAGATCATGCTGTCGCGGTCTGCCGGATCAATCACGCGTGATAGTGTTTCGGCGCCGATCAACAGTACTTTCCGGGCCATCCCCGCGCTGAACCATGCGTGCGACTGGATCACGGCATGCAGCCATCCCGGACAACCCACCAGCACATCACAGGCAATACACTCCGGGCGGCTGATGCCGAGTATATGCTTTACCCGGTTGGCGAGGGCCGGTACGTTTTGCGACTGGATATTGTGGTAGGTTACATCTCCAAAATTATGGGCTACAACGATCTGATCGAGGTGCTCCGGGTCGATTCCGCTGTCTTCCAACGCCTGCCAGCCGGCCGCTGCCGCCATATCCGAAGCATTGATGTGGCCGGGGGCATACCGCCTTTCGGAGATGCCGGTGATGCTTTTGAATTTATCAATGAGCACATCGGTATCTGTTGTGATGGGGGCTCCCGTTGGCGCAAAAAACGTATGATCCATAAAGGCCGCATTTTTACGTATTTCGTGGGGTATATAGGCTCCGGTACCTGTAATGAGTGAAGCAAATTTCATGTGTTGTTGTTTTTACTAAAGCGGAAGGAAGTATCGTTACTATACGGTTGGCTTACCAAGACAGTAGAACAATCAGTGAAGTAATGAACAGATGATGAATATACCGATTTTTTTCAACATTTTTTGTTAAACAGGAAGAATATCGGGGCAAACGCATCTAAATTGCAGAAGGAGCGGCACCACCCGATATTATCGGATAAGTGGTTGTATCCAAAGCCGTTTTTATAGCAGGTTGTCGTTCTGAATACAACCTCTGTAACAACAACGACGCGCCGGATGGCGCTTATAGGGAGCATCAAAATGTTGTTTTTAAACAGCTTCTTATAAATATCCTGCTATGGCCTTGCTGCTTATAATTTTAATGTGTTGCTCCGGAAAGAATCTCTTGCGCTCCGGGAAATGTTCACAACCCCGTATCCGGGCGATGATGAAACCCGGCTGCCGAATAAATTCGGACAATACGGGTTTATATGGTTATCTTACGCGCAGTTCAACAACAGTTCTTTAAAAAGTTTGCATGAAATGCAGCATGAGAAATATTTTCACAGAGAAATACACACGTGCAGAGTTCCATCAGACCATTCAACGACCCGCTGCGGGTGATACCGGATCTTTCCGGATGATCTGCGGGCATAAAAAATCTACTGATGAAAATTTTATCCGTACTGACCGATCCCATTTATACAACGAAAGCAAAATTTAACGTTTATGAAAAATTCTGGCTTCGTTTTATGAATGATAAGAGAGACCTGCCTTTCCTGTATCTGCTTTCGAAGATCCATATTTTTATATTGCCGGTAGCGCTGTTGCTGTTTACCCCCGTGTTGCAGGGATGGAGCTGGTGGCTTACGGCGGTAGTATATTTTTATTTTTCACAGTTTTATTTTAAAGGACGGTTTGGATTGATGTTTCACTGCATCTGTCACCGGAAAATGTTCAAGCCGGCCTGGCAGCAGCGGATCCATGCATACATCAGCTGGGTCATCTGCCCGTTGTTCGGACATACTCCGGAAAGTTATTTCAGTCATCATATGGGAATGCACCATGTTGAAAACAATAACGAAGAAGATACCAGCAGCACCATGCACTATCAGCGTGACAGTTTCAGAAGCTTCCTGCTGTATTTTTTCCGGTTTCTTTTTAAGGGTGTTCCCGAAACATTCCTGTATCTGTACCGGCGTAAACGAAAAAAGCTGTATACCCGGCTGACCCTCGGGGAGTGGGTTTATATCACCCTCTGTGCCGTGCTCTGTTTTGTGAACCTGAAAGCCACGTTAGTAGTGTGTGTGTTTCCGCTGCTTTTTGCAAGATTTGTAATGATGCTGGGCAACTGGACACAACATTCATTTATTGACAATTCGGATCCGGAAAATTTATATACCAATTCGATCAACTGCATCAATACTTCTTATAATCATACCTGCTGGAATGATGGCTATCATATCATTCATCATCTGAGACCCGGCATCCATTATACGGAAATGCCGCAGGAGTTCCTCAGGAAGAAAGACGACTTTGCCCGCCAGAAGGCCATTGTATTTGACGGCATTCATTATCTGCATATCTTTTATTACCTGATGACCAAACAGTACCAGAAGCTGGCAGACAATTTAGTGAACATTAACAACATGTTCGAAAGCCGGGAGCAGGCCATCCGGTTAATGAAGAGCCGCACAAAACGCATACCTGTAAAACCGGCGTAGCCATTGCATCCGGGCAGATGATCCATTGGGAAGAACGGTAGCGCCGGGTTATTTATTTTTTAATGCCGCTGATAAAGCGTATCTTTAAACGGTTACAGATACCGTTCAACATTTTTTAAGAGCCTGTCCCTTTCCTTCTCTTAATTCCTTCGGGCTTTTATACGACGTTTCTGCATTCTTGTTTTACGCATCCATATTGCCGGTTGTTCTTCATTATACAGGCGCTCCGGCAGGACCAGGCATGTGGGTGCTCTACCTGCATCCGGGGTAAAGCATTGTGTTATTGTGTACCTTTAAAAATCATTGAACATGCCTAAAGATCTATACAACGCAGGCGACATTCTAAAGATATTGCTCAAAGACGTGGAAGTGATGTCAACCAGCGTTTGCTTTACGGGAAATGCCATTGCATTATTGAATGCTTATGCGAAAAGTGGTGCTGCGATCCATTTGGATGATTGGGACTGGTATAAAGAAATAAGAGGCGGATCTTCTTATTATATTGTTACCGATGTTAAAAAAGAAGTGACGCAACCAAACGTCACGTCACGTAAAACACCTGCCTGACCGGCAACTGCGCGGATCCTTTAACACGGGCCCCGGTTTATGCAGTTGGTGCCGGGCGTTTTCCTTTTCTTTTATTAAATCCGTTTTTCCGGTGATTACCGGCGGCGGGCTGCATCTTCACCGGTTCCTGCTGATCCGTTGCCGATACTTCAAATCCATGATCGCGGATGACGGGTATGGTTTTGCGTATCAGTTTTTGAATGTCCTGTAAGTAAGGCTTTTCTTCCTGGTCACAAAACGAGATGGCGATGCCGCTGGCACCGGCTCTTCCGGTACGGCCGATGCGGTGCACATAAGTTTCGGGTACATTGGGCAGGTCATAGTTGATGACATGTCCCATTTCTTCGATGTCAATGCCCCGGGCAGCAATATCCGTAGCTACCAGCACCCGTATATGGCCTGTTCTGAAATGCAGCAGGGAAGTTTGCCTCGCAGACTGGGATTTGTTGCCATGTATGGCGGCCGCTTTTATTCCCGACCGTACAAGATTCCTTGCGATCTTTTCAGCACCATACTTTGTTCTGGCAAATACCAGCGCGGTCTTGATACCGTCGTTGTTCAGCAAGTGCAGTAATAGCGGGGTCTTATGCTGCTTCTCTGTATAATATAATGATTGCAGGATCCGGTCAACGGTGGTAGCCGATGGCGTTATCGTGATCTTTTCCGGTTGTTTCAGCAATGTGGCGGATAGTTTTAAGATCTCCGGGGGCAGGGTGGCGGAGAACAGCAGGGTCTGCCGTTCTGAAGGCAACTGGGCCAGGATCTTTTTTACGTCATGGATAAAACCCATATCCAGCATCCGGTCTGCTTCATCCAGCACGAGGTGCCGGATATCCCTGAGCGAAAGGCAACCCTGGTGAAGCAGGTCGAGCAGGCGGCCGGGTGTGGCAATAAGAATGTCTACCCGTTGCTGCAGGGCCTTTACCTGGCTGTGCTGAGACACTCCTCCAAATATAGCGAGATGCTTTAAGGATAGGAATTTGCCATACACTGTGAAGTTTTCGGCGATCTGCAGCGCCAGCTCCCTTGTAGGAACCAGGATCAGCGCCTGGCCTTCAGACCGTGGGTCCTGCTGTTTTTGCTGATGCAGCAGCTGTAATAATGGAATGGCAAAGGAAGCCGTTTTTCCGGTGCCTGTCTGAGCGCAGGCCAGCAGGTCTTTTTTTTGCAGTACAGCAGGTATGGAATGTTCCTGGATAGGGGTGGGGCTTGTATAGCCCGTTTCACTTATGGCCCTGAGTAAAGGTGCAACAAGCGACAAATTATTAAAGGACAATTAAATTAAATTTTAAATGAATAAATAAAAGCAGCGCTATCAACAGACTGACCGGTGATACGATACCTGTTTACGTTAAGCAATCACTATATTTGAATGGAGGAAATGAAAACAAATTCAGTGTAAGGATAACATATAAGGCAGCGAAGGTAAGCTATTTAATCCATAGCGCCACAGCTTTCTTTAACCGGGCTCCGGACAAACACGCATTTACCGGGGTGAAGCTGAAGGTCCGCAGGAATTGCATCGGAACCTCCCGGTGGCGACGGCGGCCGGCACCTTTGGGTAAACAGATCCGGGAGAAAACAGGAGTGCATAACGTGAACTCCTTATGAAGGAAAGGGATTGCGTGTCAGCACATAACAACAATGCGCAAAACGCAGGTTCCCGCCGGGCGGAGGTCCTGCACGACAAACAGGGATTTTTAGCCGGCCCCTGGAGTAAAAGCGCACATGCAAAAAAGATAGACCCCTGTAGAAACAGGGGTCGCAACCAAAACTAACTGCTTATGAGAAAATTGAAAATCTTTATTAAATATCCATCCAAAGTCAGTGATATTTTTAACTAAAACGTTTTTGTTGGTTAATTATTGTCACAAAGACATTTTTTAGCATTTTTTTTATGAGAGTTGTTTCAACTTTTCGGATTGCAGCAAACAGGCCGCCCCGATGGGGCTTTATGCTGCTTCCTTTATCCATGCTACCGGCATAACGTCCTTACAGGGCGGTCCCTACGGGTAATCCGCTGGTAAAAGACCGGTAGTACGATTTTTAAGCTCACCGGGGCGACCTGTTGAGAAAGTTTGAACGACTTCATTGACAAAAGGACGTTCTGAAAGCGCGTGGTATTTCGCAAGCAGCAAAATCATCGCTGCCGCCCGGGAGTGGAGAAGGTGCAGAAAAATAAAGCGGTACATATTCCGTTTTTTGATCTGCTGCTTCCCGTTTATTGTAACGGCCATGGAAATAATACCCGGAGGTGCTCCGGAGTTGGCTGGTGGTATAGTCTTTGTGATTTTTTAAAAGGTCACAACTTAGAGGCCTCAGCGGCGCGTATTGTCGTGCCGCTGAGCCGGACCGGGCCAGTGTGGTGTCGATAAACTTCCGGGACACAGGCAGGGGTGGCACCGTGGTGGAGCTCTGCCATACCGGGTTTGAGAACCACGGGGAGGAAGCTGCCAGTTATGCCCGGGCCATGGATGCCGGTATGGGATGGGAATACATCCTGAGAATGTTTGCCGACTATGCGGTGAACTGTTTACCCCCCGCATGATCTGTGAAAATACATGAGGCTTTTGGTGGCACCCGGGTGAAACGACCGGTTTTGGCGGCCAGCTTTCCTTTTCCCGGCATTTGGGCGAAAAAAAAGGACCATTCATCGAATTTCATCATTTTGACAATAATCCCTGAAATATTTTTGGCGGGCATCCGATATGAAGATGTACCCCGACCGGAATGTTGCTTTCAATTGTAAACAAAACGCACTTCCAAATTTGACATAAGGGAAAACGCCGCCGTTTTTGAGATAGATAACAGGTATCGAAGGGTCTGGTGGATGGATCACATTTTCCGGTTCATAAAACAGGAACCGGGGTCTTCCGATGGCGAAGACGGGCTGCATCCCAACTGCAACAATGTGTGACACGACCGGTCCGGTTTCGCAAAGGAATTATATGCGTATGGGCATCCCATAGCATTCAAGATAGGTTTATAATGCAACTCAACCCCCGGGTAATTCTTTACATTGGGGGTTTTGCTATTCATAACGGGGCCGGTTTTTTATCCTGCCTGCTTTACCGGCAGACCGGAAATGGTTCCATTTTTGGCCTGTTATCGATATGGAACTTTCGGAACAGATCATACAAAAAATAAAAAGGGAGGGACCGATCCGCTTTCAGGAGTTTATGGAGTGCTGCCTGTACGATCCCGGCCAGGGCTACTATGCATCCTCCAAAGACCATATTGGTGTGGGCGGCGACTATTATACCTGCGCAACACTTACGCCTGCATTTGGGGCAACCATTGCCAGACAACTGGAGGAAATGTGGCGCCATCTCGATGCCGGAACCTTCACCATCGTGGAATACGGGGCCGGCGACGGCACCCTGTGCCGCGATATCCTGTCCGCACTAAGGCATAACAAACCAATGTATGAACACCTGCAATACTGTATCATTGAAAAAGGGGAGCCCGGTGGCCTGCCCGTATTGGATGAAAAAGTAAGCTGGCATCAATCCATCGGGGAAATTGCGCCCATACAGGGGTGCGTCCTGTCAAATGAACTGCTCGACAATTTTCCGGTTCACCAGGTGTGGATGGAAGCAGAGCTGATGGAGCTTTTTATCGGCTTCCGGAACGGGTTTGTGGAAACCTGGCGCCCTGCGGCGCAGGGACTTAAAGATTATTTTTCGGAGTTAGGAATTGAGCTGCCCCGCGGGTTCCGGACAGAGATCAATCTTCAGGCGGTCGGGTGGATCGCTGAAGTGGCAAATGCGATTGACAAAGGGTATGTGCTAACGATCGATTACGGGTATCCTTCAGAAGAACTTTATAAATCCTGCCGGAGCTCCGGAACGCTGCTCGGGTATTACAGGCACGCCGTTACGGATGCATTGTATGACCATATCGGGCAGCAGGATATGACCGCGCATGTGAATTTTTCGGCTCTGAACCATTGGGGAAATAAAAACGGATTGAATACTTGCGGGTTCACCGATCAATGTCATTTCCTGTTATCCCTGGATGTTCCGGAAGTGATCCGGGAGATGCTTTCCGGAGAAAAGGATGTAGCCCGGGCTGCTCAGAAAGCATCGTTGTTACGCTATCTGCTGCTGGCGGATATGGGTATAAAATGTAAAGTGCTGATCCAGGAAAAGGGTGGTTGCAGTAAGACCCTGTCCGGGCTCAGTATCCTGCCCCGGATCGGGGCATTATAAACCAGGCGGTCTGTTTTCTTTGAAAGTGTAGAAAAAAGATCCCATACCGTGTAAGACGATACCCATATAAACGGCAGGCAGCTGTTGTTGTTTTTTTACAGACAGGCATTCTTTGCCGGTGGGGGATCGCCTGCCGCATCCGATCCTCATTAAGGGTCATCTGTCCGCAGGTTTTACCGCCTCTGGCAGACCTTTTGCTTTTCTATTTATACGTTTGTTCACTTTTTCATTCAGAAAGGTTGCAGGTGCTGTATGAAGCAATGACCTCCGGATTTGGCTGTTATCTAAACTATTCAAAATAATTATATGAGACCGCCCATAAAAACCAATAGCGACAGGATGCTGTTCCAGGATCTTTGTCACGCGCTTCCCGTAAGTTTTACCGGAGATGCCATCAACCAACTGTCTTTATTTGAGCACGCCTGTTTTGACATAAAAGACTGGATCTGGCATATCGAGGTCATCAATGGTGAAAAGTATTGCATCGTTACGGGCCGGCAGCAATTGCAGGCGAACGGTGCCGCTGAACGGCTGAAATAGCGGGGTGATCTTCCTGTGATCTCTTTTATTTTCCAATTTGAAAAGCACCCGTTTTTAACCCGGATGCCGGGATGTTTTTATTGACCCGGCAAATCGATGCGTACATAAGGCAACAGCAGTGTAATATTTTTCCCTTACGGTACCCGTAAAGACGTCCGGATGGATCCTATTCGGGAGATGTGTTTTTTTGGCGCGTTGATTGCCCTGATGATCCTTGAAGAAGCAGTTTTCGGTAACACGGTAATTCGAGGTTATTCAAAGAGCCGGAAATTTAGGGGAGTACCAGCGTGTGCTTCCCTTTTTGGTTGATTCCTGTATTGGACGCTGTGAAAAGCAGCCCCGTTTTGGAAGCTCCATGCAGACCGGCCGGCGGCGTTGCGCAAAGCTTTCACCGGAATACCATTCGGGCTTTGGACTTCGGCCATACCAGTTACGCCCCCCGGGCTGCAGTTTGTTGAAAAAGCGTCTTTGTGCCTGTTGTATCCGCCAGCTCAACGGGCATCTTTCTCCGTCGGGGTCACGACCGGTTTTTGGATATGTCCGGCTTCAGGCAAAGAGAAATATAAAAGCGTGAATGAGGGCTTCATTTTTGCGGCAATACCTGTAAATAACGATCATGATGAAAAAAGAGACTTCATCGGAAAAGATGAGCACGATTTCGGAATGCATTCAGAAGGCCGTTGCAACGGGATATGATAAAGACTTTTTTATCGTGGATGGCGTGCTTTCTTATAAAAACGCACGCCGGGTGTACCTGCCGGAGGAAGTCAGCATCCGGAATTTTTACCGGTTCGAAGGAGAAAGCGATCCTGCCGACAGCTCGATCCTGTATCTTTTGAGGACCGATGACGGAGTGAAGGGCGTATTGCTCGATGCGTACGGGATCTACTCCGATAAAAGCATTACCGGTTTTGTAAAAGGGATCAGCGATATAAATAAACAGCAACCCCGCAAGAAAGCCGGGATCCGGGAATTACTGATGACGGTAGCAATTGTTTGCACTGCGTGGTGGCTGGGAAAGCGCCTGTTGAGCAGGAGACAAAAGGCCGCATCTGCTGCTTAGCCGGAAGCATACGGGGCTTGTGGACAATGTGCCCCTTATGTAGAAAGATCTGCAACAATAATAAGGACCCGCGGGGGCGGGGTGGTTTATTTGCTGCATTGCGATGCCTCTTTTTTTATTTTATTATTTTAGCCCCCTCTGTACTTTCCATTCATGTATTGTGCTCATTGTCTGCCCGGTATGCCGCAGAAATTAAAGCGGACCGGCCGCTGATACGGCGGCTTCCTGCTCCGGCAGCTGCCGGAGGATCGCTTCTGCTCTGACGGCTGCAGGCGAAAAAAAGTTTGGCACTATAATTTGATCTCTATTAGTAAGTTTTCTTCCGGGGTGTGTAATATTGAAAGGTATTCGCTGAGAAATAAACCCGCTGAACCTGAACCGGACAATGCCGGCGTAGGAAGAAAGAAAATTTGTCCCCGGCATTGCCGGGGGCTTTTTGTATATTTTTCTCCTATGGATAACCGGTATATGAAGAAACATGGCTTTTTTTACCGGAACGGCTTAAGCCTTACTTTACTCTATTTTTTGATAACAGTGTTAATGATGCCTTTATATTTTTTGCTCACCACCAGCAATAGAAAAGGGCGGGTGGTGAATGTTTGTTCCGGCCCTCTTCGCTCGTTGTATGATAACGTAATATAGGCGCCCTCCTGTTGCAGCACCGGATCCTCCAGTGTAACGGCACTGTCGGAAACCGGCAGGATCACTGCAACGGCGTCCTGCACTCCAAAATTGATGGGTGTGGGTTTTCCGTTGCTGCCCATTGTGGCAGCGGCACCAAAGATGGCATCAAAGTCTTGCTGTGTAGTGATCCGGTTATTTTCCAGCTGTCCATCAGTGTAGTCGTTGCGGACGAAGTAATTTGCGGCGCGGGTAAACGGTATCAGTGTCCCTTCCGGCACGGGAATGCCTTCGCCGCCTGTTCCGGCCTCTGACCGCGAAGTCGGTGTGTGGCACCCGGTAGTTACAAGAAGGCTGCATACAAAAACGGAAAGCAAGATGCGTTTCATAACAATATCTCTTTTTAATGATTGAAAAATAAGCCGGCGGAAAGATAGGCAATGGTCGCTACAAAGGCAGCCGCCTGTCTGATTTTTATTCCCGAAAGACTCATGAAAGCCTGTACCATCGCTCCGCGCCGGGGGCGATTCGAAATCCGCAAATGAAAGCGAAGATCTGAAAAGACGGAAAAGTTCTGCCTGTCGATCGCTTAACAATGAACGGGTATCAAAATGATCTTTACAAATTGATGCGACCCATGGTTGGTGTTTCCCAAACCATTTAGGAGCAGGCACATTTTAATAGCATTGATACCGGGTTATTACAGGACTTTCCCTCGCCGTATTACCAGCCAAAATACTTTTTGATCCGCCCCCGGAAAAATACCGGGCCTTCTGTTTTTGGTAATGTATTTGATAATATCTGGTAAAATAGTTTATATAAATGTTAAGAATCAATATGGGAGGGACAGCTCAATCGTCTATTTTTGAACCCAGAGAATTTTATGGAACCGGATAATAGAACGAATTGCAGCACATCATCTCGGGCCGCTGGTTCCGGCCGGGCAGTGGTTCCCGGATTTTGGCGGCTTTATTACACAGAATTTGATTTATTTTGTTAACTGCGTGAAACCACAGTTTGTTGATATCATATTTTCAAAGGCCGGGAAGATCCAGGTTAAGAAGACTGCCAAGTCCAGGTTTGACGGGCCCTTCCATTTTCACCATCTCTGTGAGCTGGTATGGGTGGAAGAAGGGGTGGGCACCCGGATCATCGGGGACTCAGTCTCCAATTTTAAAAAGAATGACCTGGTACTGATGGCGCCCAACCTGCCCCATATCTGGAGGAGCGACGCCAAAATTGATTTTGTAAAATCCACCACGATCTATTTTGATCCGGATTTTCTTACACATCTTACCGATGAGGAAGCAACGCTGGACCGGGTTAGAGAAATGATCCGGAAATCGCGCAGGGGCATGCAGTTTCATGGCGAAACCCGGAAAAAGGCGGTCCGGCTGCTGTCGAAGATCACGGAGACCGAAGGCATTCCAAGGATCATTGATTTCCTGAAAGTGATCGACCTGCTGACGGCCACTGCAGAGTTTGATGCCCTGGCTACCGCACTGTATCATAACCGGTACGACGAAAAGGATGCTGGTCGTATTTATACGGTTTACCAGTACCTGTTGAAAAATTTCAAGAGAGATATAACCTTAGGGGAAGTGGCGGATCTCTGTCATATGACCACCAATTCATTTTGCCGTTTTTTTAAAAGCCGGACCAATAAACCCTTTACGCGCTTTTTGAATGAGCTGAGGATCGGGTATGCCTGCGAGCTTTTGCATGACGAACAATATTCGGTATCCGCGATCTGTTATGAATGCGGGTATAACACAACGGCAAATTTTCATAAATTTTTTAAACAGATCCAGCATATTACGCCTGCGGGTTACCGGAAAAAAATACAACAGGGACAAACGGTCTGAGCGTTGTTCTTCATAGGACCGCATTGTTGAACGGAAACGTATGTGGGATAAAAAACTATTTGTAAAACCCATGTATCTCGAGTTACAGGCCGCAGTGGCTGCCTCATCGGTAAAGGTGGCCCATACATGCACTTCTTCACCCGCGTAAAAGGGCAGCATGTTTACCGTGGCGCTGCCGGCCTGGCGCGCTGCCACCCCGCTAAAGAACTGTCCGTCCCTGCGCGATGGCATGTACACAAAACTGGAGCTAATACTTTCGGGGATCATTTCCAGCAGGTTCCCCTTCGAAATAAGCACCTGGCTGTAGTTGATGATCACCTCGTCGCCGGCAAGCTGAATGTTTTCCAGTACATTAGCCTGTGCCTGGTTATAGGGTGTTACCAGCCCTTTACGCTTGCCAAAGAACAGGCGTGCAAAGGACTTGTACAAACCCAGGAAGGCTGCTGCAAAACGGAACAGCTCGCGGTGAGCGGTTTGCGGTTCGGTGGAGCTGCTGCGCATGACGGGCCGCGCGCGGCTTACTTCCACCCCATGAATGTTGGCGATAACAACACGCCCGGTGCGGCCGGAGGTGCCGCTTAAAATGGAATTGGTCACGCTGCCCATAGCTTTAATTTTTAAAAATGAATAAATAAATGTTTGCTTGCGTAAAATTGGGGTATTAAAGGGCCGGGTTATTTTTTTGATCCCTAATGAACCCTTCTGATCCCTAATGACCCCTTCTGACCACTGATGATCCCTAATGACCCCTCCTGATCTCAAAATGCCTGTTTTCTGTATCCTTTCTGTATCCTTTCTGTATCGCTTCTGTATCGTTTGTATATCCTTTCTGTATCGTTCCTGTATCCTTCGTATATCGTTGCTGTATCGGTAAGGGAAGTGGCTTTATGCTGTTTTGGCAAAACGCCGATGCGGACTTTTTGCTGATTCCCTTAACTTAGCAAAACAAAAAATGTTCAATGAAATCGGATCGGTAGCTTAAATTTTTAATCCAAACCCCTTTTGAAAATTTGAAGAATCATTCCTTACTATCGGATCAGATCGTGACTTTTACAAATAAAAAAACAAGGGGCACCCCCCCTGATTTAAAATATATATTTTTAAGCTGCAGGCCTCTGCAGATATGGATTACAACGGGTTTAACCCGATTTTATCCGGACAACAATGATTAAAAATGTAAAGAAATGAAAAAAAGAAGCCTGCTTTTTTTAATGGTCCTGATGAGCTGTACCGTTGCTGCGCAAAAGTATGCGCCTAACTGGGCCTCTCTCAATACGCGGAAGATACCCGCCTGGTTCCGGCAGGATAAATTCGGCATTTTTATCCACTGGGGATTGTATGCCGTACCGGCATATGCACCGGTGATCCCCAATAGCGGGGAAAGCTATGCCGAATGGTATTGGTACCGGCTGATGGAAAAAAATAAAAATTTCATTCCTTTTCATAACAAGAACTATGGCGCCGGCTTCCGCTATCCGCAATTTGAGCCCATGTTCAGGGCAGAGCTGTTTGACCCCACCCAGTGGGCCGGTATTTTTAAAGCATCGGGCGCCCGTTATGTAGTGCTTACTTCCAAGCACCATGAAGGGTACTGCCTTTGGAACAGCCCTGAAGCCGACCGCAGCTGGGGCCACCCCTGGAATGCAGTGACCGGCACACCCAAACGGGACCTGCTCGGAGATCTTACCGGTGCTGTAAAAGCCGCCGGGTTAAAGATGGGTTATTATTATTCTCTTTACGAATGGTATAACCCTCTCTGGCAAAAGGACCGTAAGCGGTATGTAACGGAGCATATGATCCCGCAGCTGAAAGACCTTGTGAACAGGTACAAGCCATCGCTCATCTTTTCGGATGGGGAATGGGACCTTCCGGACACGGCCTGGCATAGTCCGGAGCTGCTGGCCTGGCTGTTCAATGAATCACCTGTTGCGGATGAGGTAGTGGTCAATGACCGTTGGGGTAACAATACACGGGAAAAAAATACCGGTGCCACTTATACGACTTCCGAATATGGCGGCGGGATGGATGCCAGCAGGGTTTGGGAGGAGAGTCAGGGCATCGGCCACTCATACGGGTATAACCGCAACGAAAAGCTGACCGATTATAAGACCGGGCGGGAACTGATCCTGATGCTGACAGACATTGTTTCGAGAGGAGGGAACCTGTTGCTGGACATCGGCCCCACTGCCGACGGGCGGATACCGGTGATCATGCAGCAGCGGTTAACGGCCATCGGGAACTGGCTAAAGATAAACGGGGAAGCGATCTATGGCACCCGTGCCTATACACGGCCGGCCCAGTGGAGCGGTGGCAGGATCCCCCGGAAAAGTGATAAAAGCTATATGGCGGGTTATAACGTGGCAGAACTGGTAAAGCCCAGGAAAGATACGGCCCATATAGAACTGTTCTTTACACGGAAAGAAAAAGACCTGTATTGTATCCTGCCGGATTACCAAAGCAAATTGCTGATCCGGGAGCTGAACGTGCCGGCAAATACAACGGCTCTTTTGCTGGCCAATAATAAGACCGTTAAAGTAAAGAATATAGGGAAGGATTGCCTGGTGGACCTCTCCGGGTTCAAGCCGGGGGAACTGCCCGGAGAGCTGCTGGTTTTAAAGCTGAAGGATGTGTTGTAGGGTGCCGTATAGAACAGCGTGGATGGGGCTCACAGGAATTACGGATGTTCACAGAATTCCTGTGTTATTCTCTGGCATCCGTGCGCAAACCATACCCCCAAAAAACATTTCAACAGGACCGGGGCATAAAAACCCGGTACCGGGCTTTGGACAAAGCGGATACCGGGTTCGATAACGAATTGCTTGAAGATGTAAAGTAAAAACGAATATCCGGTCAATCCGTCAAATATCTTACCCTTTTTATAAACAAAAAAAAACAGGTCCGATGGCCTACCGGGTTTTGAGCTCCAGTTGCATCGGTTGCTGGTTGCGGATGATGCTGATGGGGATATGCCCCTTCCAGTTGCCACTGCTGTATACTTCCATCAGGTCCTTCAGGTCTTTTACGGGTGTGCCATTAGCGCTGCGCAGCACATCTCTTTCCTGCAGTCCAGAGCGGCCAAGCAGGCTTTTGCTATCTGCAGCAATGATGATCACACCCGTTTCGTCCGCCAGTCCGTATGCCGACCGGTCGCCCAGGCCTTCAACTGATTTGACCTTGCCGCCGAGGAAATCCATGATCATGGACGGATCAGCGGATCCCGCCATATCCAGCAATGCCGGTATGGGAGGTTGTTGTGCTATTTTCCGGAGCGCAGGTTTTTGCACGCCAAACTTCATAGGAAAATTCCGGAACCCGATCTTTAATGCAGGAGCGCCGGTAGCTACCGTAAAATCGCCGGCAGCCGGATTTACGAACAGGGGTTTTCCAAAAATGCTGTGCAGGTCGGTACCATTATCCCGGGCCAGCTGCAGGGCGCTGCTATCCGGGAAAAAATTCGAATCGACGGAAGTTCCCCAGTAGCGGACCTGTATAGGGAAATATTTCTTCATTACAATATTATGTTGAAACACATCACCGCTGTTGCGGAACCATACGTGCGGATGAAATGAATTGTTGACCATAATATTGTTTTCGACGATCCGGTAAAAACCTTCCCTCAGTTTGATCCCCCCGTTCAGGCAAACGTTATTATAGATATGATAATTGGAGGAGCCGTCGTCCAGATCAATATCCCATCCATGATCGCAGCGGAAGCGGTTGTTGCGGATAATGGTCTGTTTCCGGGCATCCAGTAAGATCAGTTCGGGATGCAGGGCCACAAGACTATCCATGTACCGCCTGTTGGCCGACCAGTACCGGTCTCTTCCCCAGGAATTAAAAGCACCATGATCGCCGGTTTCCAGCACGGTATTGAAAACGTCGTTGTGCTCCAGCAGGTGCCCGCCAAAGGCGCCATCACCGATATTCAAACCGGCACGCGGAGTATTGTAAATGTTGTTATAGCTTACGGTAATGGCCTCCGCCATCTCAATCTGTACGCCGGTCGCCTGTTTTTCGATCTGCCCCAGGTCGTGCAGCAGGTTATTGGTCACCATACATTGCTGCGGGTAATTATTGGTGCGCGGTCCCGGCGTCTTGTCCAGCTCGTCGTAGGGAATATAATCCTGGTAGCGGAAGGAGGGCGAGCGCAATGCATGGGGATCGCCGATAAAGCTTACGGCATTTGCTCCGATGAATGAAATATGGCACCCGCTGATGGTGTCTTTTTTATTGTAATTGCTGAGCATGATCGCATTGCCGCCGATCCCGGTAAAATTACAATCGCTTACCGTGCATTGCTCCGTTCCGTCCAGCAGCAGGGCCCCGCCACGGTAGATCGTCCAATCGCTGCGCACCAGGGGCTCCCTGGTTTCCATAAAGCTGCGCTCATTGTGTAAAAAGGTAAGTCCTTTCAGGTGAACATTCCGCAGCGGCTTCTCCGGACCTCCCTTCAGGACGATGCTGTTCTTTAGTGCCGATACCACGATGGTGGCATGAGCGAGGTCAATATCATTGGGGGGGTAGTAGTATAACTCGTTTTGTGAACGGTCCAGGAACCATTCTCCGGGGGCATCCAGCTCCTCAAAAATATTTTCAACAAAACGGTATTGACGGTGCATGGGCGCCGGCCGGTTGTTTTGCCACCCGCCATCCAGCAGCAGCGTACTGTCGGCGCCAATGCCTGTGATCCGGTAATGGAAACCACCCCATTCATGGGCGTGCAGGGCATGTACATAGCCTCCCTCCGGGTGCTTCCACCGGCGGATCCTTTCCGGGAGGAGGGCATCGGCTGCGGTGCCGTGAAATACCCGTGCAGTGGAATCATAATTGGGATACCGTGCCAGTACCTGCAGGCGGCCGTTAACGAAGAGTTGCTCAAATACGATGCCCGCCGGCACCGACGCCTTATAGATCCCTTTATGAAAGGGCAGCCAGTGCGGCTGTAACTGCTTGCCGGCGCTGATCGTTACCGATTCATCTTTGTAACGGCTAATGGTCAGCGAAGCCGCCCGGAGCTGGTCTGCACGGATGATCACCGTAGTATCGAGGTAGTAGGTGCCCCCTCTGAGATATACGGTTGCATCACCCTTCCCTGCGGAAGCCACGGACAGGGCTTTGTGAAGGCTTTTGAAAGGCGCCCGTACCGTTCCGGTATTCCGGTCGCTTCCGGCAGGGGCCACAAAGATCTTTGTTTGCGCAAATGCCGCGTGCACGAGGCTCCACATGGTCAGTAAGAAAATAGCTGCGGTTCGTTTTTTATTCATCAGTTTTCCGGGCATGCGATCGGTTCGTTTAAGGGATGAAGATACAGCAGTTTTTCTCCGTAATGCAAAATCAGCCGGCCATTATCTTACCCGTTTTATAAACAAAATCCGCATTGATAGCGGCACCTGCGGGCAGATGTTCTAATGGAGGGGGGCATGTTCGGGGCAGTCGATCCTCAGGTCCTGTGTTCTTAGCGGAATGTTCATCAGTTTACAAAAATGAGGGGTGCCATCCCGGTCCTGCGCGTAATAGGCACAGGTAAAGCACATCCGCTGGATGCCAATGACCCCTGCCTGGTTCAAATGATGAACAATACCGGTCAGGCTCTTAAAAAGCGTTTCTTTATCGGCATCTTCAAGCCGTCCGATGGGTTTTTCTATATGACCGGCAAAGAATCCCGTTTGTTTTGCGATCTTTTTCCCCTCCGGTGTAAGCCGGATGACAAAGCTCCTCGAATCCTGCGGGTCGTATTCTTTCCCGATCAGTGCCTTCTCCAGCAATGTTTTTACGGTTTCGCTGATGGTTGCCTTGGTAACGCCCAGCTCTGTGGCGAGGTAGCTGATCTTCCTTTTTTCTACACTATGGTGCCGCAGGAAGATCAGGGTTTGTATCTGGATCGGCGTCAGTCCCAGCTCCTTGCTCTCGTTCCATAGCAATACCCGGAATGCCTGGGAAATGCGCTCCAGTGCGGCGATGATCTTATGGTCCATGCTTTTATTTTGCATGGTCAGGTCGAAAGGAGATCGGTTCATGTCTGGATGTAATATCCGTCAAAGTTAAATTGTGCCGCCCTGAACAACAAAAAAAGCACTGCAACCCCTTAACAGCGCCCGGGCCCGTTACCAGGAAAAGATCAGACGTCCGTTCATAATATAGAGCGCGCAGATCAGGGCTTCCCCCAACAGCAGCGGCAGCATAAACCGCCCGAACCGGATCCTGAGCAGGCCCGCGGCATAACAGACCAGGTCGGTTGGTGTAAATGGCATAAGGGCCCAACCCAGGATGAACCAGAACCCCCGTTTGCTGTTCAGTCCCCGCTGGATCCGCTCCAGCCTTGATGCCGGTGCGCCGGATAAGCGGGGAATGCTTATATACCGGGCTGTATAAAAGATAAACGTGGCTACAATAAAAATGCTTATCATAAATACCCCGAACAGAAGAAACGGCGTATCCCTGAAAATGAACATCCCCGCGATCAAAAAAGGAGTGGATGGCAGGAGGAACAGCCCCCGTGCCACACAGACGCCCAAATAGGTCAGCCATACCTGCTGCCGGTACTGAAGCAGGAAGGCGGCAATGGTTTCCTGTGTAAAATGCTGCCGGTTATACCAATAAAAGATCCCCCCGCCTGCGATCAGGATGACCCATACGATACGGAGCAGCTTCTTTAGCTTTTGCTCCCCAAAGTTCCTACTTGCGGGCATAATAAATAAAGGCTGGGGGTATATTAATGGGTTCGAAGCCAAGCTGGACCAACGGGAACATTCGCCGCAACAGGGGCCTGTCGTTAAGCGAATACTGGAACTGTATATAAAAACCGCCGGGCTTTAATACGGATCTGACGGCTCCGAGAATGTGCTCCTTTGTCTGCAAAGCCAGGTTGGCCAATGGCAGACCGGAAATGACATAATCAACCGAGGCATTGCAAACGTATTGCTGTAGCCGGCATACGTCATCATTAACGGGAACCAGCTGTGGCTGTTGCAGGGAGGATAGCTTATAAAAAAGCTGCCGGTTGATCTCAAATGCAGTGAGGCGCGACCCGGTCTTCATCTGGCCCAGGAGATGTCGGGTGATGCTGCCCGTACCGGCACCCAGCTCTACGATGTGCACGGGTCGGTTAAAGTTTACGATGCGTGTCATCCGGGCCGCAAGCCGGGACGAGCTTTCTACAAGAGATCCTGTTTGTGCCAGGTTTTCATATGCGGCTTTGAAAAAGGTGAGCATGGCTTTTGTTTTTTCTGTAAAATAAACAGGGTAATCGCGCGCAGGAAAATGAAATCGATCAGCGCGCGTTCCCGTCCCGCCGGCTGCGGATTGCGGCGGACCAATGGAAAAGGACCCGGCAAAACCTGCCAGGGAAGCTTTTACCGCAGGTAGGGCTTTAATGCATGCCGGCTAGCCGGTCAGCCTCCTGTTTTAATGAATCCAGTATATGGGATACGAGCGAATCCTGCTGTTTTTGGGGCATCTTCCCGACAGGAAATTTTTGATCATAATCCATTAGGGTTTCCCGGTTCTTCCTGATGCTTACCCGGATCCGCAGTTCCCCGCTATGCTTTGTAACAATGATGGTTGAGCCCTCATTCGCACCGCAGGAAAGAGCGATGATGAGGATCAGTGCAGGTATGATTTTTATATTCATAAATGACAATGCATATTTAACAGCAATATTACAGGGGTTAAGGCCCGCCCTGCAAAAAATGGGATCAATGCGGCAGGAAATGGGGCCAATGCAGGCAGCTGGCGCCGAAGCATTTTTGTTTCAGGCGGATCTGACGAAGGTGAAAAATATAACCCGGCTTTTAATCAATGGAGATTTAGCAGAACCGGGGTGATGATCAACGGGGCCGTAACCCTGCTTGCCGCATTGCTGATCCTTTTTCCCAAAACATTTGTTTGGGGGAACTTTCTCATGGCAGCGGGAATACTACTGATCATCTGCTTTCTAAAAAATGTTGTGCATTTCCATGCCGGAATCTCGGAAAAAAGATGAATTTTGTACCTGAATTGATAAGACAGGATTTATTAACGCAACGGATCTGGCTATGGAAGCATTATACCTTCTCTTTGGAATCATCATCGGTGTGCCTGCGGGCTATATGATCGCCCGGAAGCTGCTGGCGGCCGCCTCGGTGCCGCAATCGCGGGTGGAAGAGCTGCAAAAAAAGATCGGACTGCTGGAACAGTCGAACGCTTCCCGTTTGTCGCGGGAAGAAATACAACAGCAATATATTTCCCGCGAAGCGGGGTACTTGTTGCAGGAAAACGTTCGCGTATTGCAGGAAGAACTGAGCAATGAAAAACGGGCAGCGCAGGAGCAGCAAAAGGAGATCCTGGAACTGACCCGGGAATCGGAGCAGAAATTTTCCAGGACAGAAGTGGAGGAGCGCGACCGGCAGATCCTGCAGCTGAGCAATGAGCTGGGGACCGTGAAAGAGCGGGAAACCGCGTTGAAGGAAAAGCTGGAGCTGTTTGCTGCTGAGCTGGAAAAGCTGCATCAGCTTTCACAGGAGCGGTTTAAAACGCTTGCAGTGGATGTGCTGGAGGAAAAGAAGAAAAGCTTTGCCGACACCAACAAAAGGGAACTGGCAACCATCCTGGAGCCGCTGAAGGCCAACCTGGATCAGTTCCGGGAGAAGGTGGAAGCCACCCGCAAGGAAGACATCCGGGAGCTGACCTCGCTGAAAAAAGAGATCGGGTTGCTGCAGCAATTAAATGTACAGCTGGGTGAAGAAGCCAGGAGCCTGGCCACTGCGCTCAAAGCCGAGGTAAAGATGCAGGGGAACTGGGGGGAGGACCGGCTGAACATGATCCTGGAAACAGAAGGGTTGCAAAAATATATCGATTTCACCCGGGAGGAAGTGTACCGGGATGCCGCCGAACAGCGGATACGGCGCCCAGATTTTATCCTGAAACTGCCCTACGACAAACATATCGTGATCGATAGTAAGGTTTCCCTGACGGCTTATGTGAATTATTTTAACACAGCAGATCCGCATACAAAACAACAATACCTCAAACAGCATACAAGAAGCATTACCGAACATATCGAAAAGCTCGCTGAAAAAAGCTATCAATCGCTTGCGGGGCTGAATACCCCCGATTATGTTTTTCTTTTTATGCCCGTGGAATCTGCGCTTACGCTGGCACTGAACCAGAACCCGGAGATCTTTAACCAGGCATTAAAAAGAAAGATCGTTTTGATCACACCGACAACGCTGGTAGCCACGCTTAAAGTGGTGAAGCTTTTATGGCAGAAGGAGAACCAGGTAAAGAACGTGGAAGAGATCTTTCGCCAGTGCGGCGAATTGTACAATAAATTTGTTTCCTTTCTTGAGGAAATGGACCGGATGGAAAACGCCTTGTCGTTGGCATCAAAAGCCCACCGCGATGCCATGAATCATTTAACCAGCGGAACAAAAAGAGGACATACGATCATCGGCCGTTTTGAGCGGATCCGGAACCTGGAGGCAAAGACCAGTAAACAGATCCCCGGAAAATACCTGGCGGAACTGGATCTGCTGCCGGATGAGGATAAGGAAGACATGGCGGATAGTCCTGAAGGGGATAATCGTGAAGCGTGAACGGGCAATGGCCGATGGAATTTCAGGTATGAAAACGGATTTAAACGATTTGATGATTTGGGAATATGGAAATGGGAGTTCCGGATCTTCGGAGAGGAACTGGAATCCTGGCAGGGGCCATAGTCAATGGTCAATAGGAGCTCCGGGCAGGAGATGGATCTTCCGAAGGTTCGGAGCGGGAAATTCAAAACTCAAACTTAAAACATAAGAGTGATCTGTGAGCGGTGAAACACGGATCCAACGTTAAACTTCACTCCATGTGCAACACGAGCACGGGAACCTCGCTGCGCCAGGCCAGGCTTTTGGTAACACTTCTATGAAACAGGCCCGCTAAAAAACTCCGCATTTTGTGGATAGAGATGATAAGGGACGCGTTGTCTTTTTTTGCAAAATCACTTACGATCGTGGGCAGGTCTTCCACATTTTCGGCCAGGTGCAGCCGGAAATGGTAATCCTGTAGCTGCAGCTGCAGATCACTGGCCAGGCGGGTCTCTTTTTCATTCATGGCCTTTTCGGGGCAGCGGTGCACCGCGGTTACCCGGGCATTGAATTTCTGAAGGAATTTATGCAGCTTTAGCTGAATGGATTTGTTGAGCGGTTCTTTAAAATCTAAGGCCAGTATGATATGACGCGGAACGGAGATGGGGGCATACTTGGGCAGGAGCAGTACCGGGAAACGGATCTTATCCACTGCTTTTTGAACGTTGTCGCCTACGAGCCAGGTTTCCAGTTCATCCCTGGGTTTAAAACCCATGACCACGAGGTCAACGGATGCTTCTTCGCAAAGCTGGTTGACCGCGGCCGGCAGGGCATTATTGATGATCAGGGTGGTCAACCGAACGGCAGGGTTCAGCTGCAGCATCAGCCGTTCCTTCAGCAACCGCAGTTCTTCGTTTCTCCCTTCTTCCAGCGCATCTGCTTCCTGCATGCTTAACGCAAGCGATCCCGCTTCGCCGGAGTCGTAAATGGGAACACTTTCATAGGTGTTCAAAATGAAAAGATGCTCCATGTTCAGCTGGTTGGCCAGGTTACAGGCATAGTCCACTGCATGACCAGCCGCTGCTGAAAAATCGGTGACAACCAAGATCCGTTTCATACCGTTTCTTTTTCCTATAAATTTACGGAAAACGAAATAAATTTCCCTGTATCGTTTCGGGAGAATACGACTCCGGTTTTCTTTGCGGCCCGCGATCAAAAAACAGCCTGTTCCACTGGCTGATCTCAGGACCGTGCAGGAGTAAAGGAGGGAATATAGGTATGGACAGAGCCGGCGCTTGCGGCCCTCAAAAAAAACCGGAAATACGACCCTGTCGCGCACGTGAATGCGATGATCTGCATTCAATATATTTGAAGTTGTTCCAGCTTTTTCAACGTATCGCCCCGATGGGATCCAAAATTGTATGACAGGTTTTACCGGCAGGCGCCTCTATGGCCAGCGCTGTAAGGGTGTTGTGCGGTAACAAAGATCAGCGAAGCGGCATAAAGCGCTATCAGGGTGGCCTGTTCGCTACAGTCCGAAAAGTTGAAACAATCCTTTATTTTACCTTTTCGCGTCTTACATTTGCCAAAACCCGGCCGGGGGATCCGGCAATTGAACCGTGAAGTGTACGTATTATCCGTTTGATTTAAAATTCAGGCATCCGTTTACGATCTCCAAAGGAACAAAAACACACCAGCCAACGTTGATCGTGGAGCTGGAGCATTTTGGAGTAAAAGGATATGGTGAGGCCCCGGCCATTACCTATTATCATATTACGGTGGCAGATATGATGCGGGACCTGGAGGCAAAAAAAACAATGATCGAAAAATTTGCTTTTACAGAGCCGGACCGGTACTGGCATTTTTTACATCACCTGCTGCCGGAGAATCCGTTCCTGGTTTGCGCGCTGGACATGGCTGCCTGGGATATTTGGGCGCGTATGAGCGGCAGGCCTTTATATAAAGTGCTTCGGGGAGACCCGGCAAACAGTCCGGTCACAGATTTTACGATCGGTATCGATACCATTGAAAAAATGGTGGCAAAGCTCAGGGAACGTCCCTGGCCCGTATATAAAGTGAAAGTGGGTACAGCTGACGATCTGGCCGTTGTAAAAGCGCTGCGGGCGGCAACAGATGTGCCCCTGCGGGTGGATGCGAACGCCGGCTGGGATCTGGAAACGGCATTAAAACTGATCCCGGAACTGGAGGCCCTGGGCGTGGAGTACGTGGAGCAGCCTCTGGCAAAGGATGACTGGGAAGGCATGAAGGTGCTGTACGAGCGGTCTCCCTTGCCGTTGTATGCAGACGAATCCTGTGTTTTTGAGCGGGATGTGGAGCGGTGCGTCAATCATTTTCATGGCATTAATATCAAACTGACCAAGTGCAGCGGCATCACACCCGCCTTGCGGATGATCCGGCAGGCGCGCAGGCTGGGACTAAAGATCATGATGGGCTGTATGAATGAAAGCACGGTAGGATCTGCCGCCATCGCCCATCTGGCACCGTTCATCGATCACGCGGATGTAGACGGGCCATTGCTGCTGGAAGAAGATGTGGCCACCGGGCTTGGGTTTGACTATGGTAAACTCATCTATAACAACGAACCCGGGTTGGGGATTGAGTATAAAGGATTGTTCAAGGGTTAAGAATAAGTTTAAAGTTTGAGGGTTTGCGGGTTGGCAGGAATGAAGATCCGGGCCTGAAACCAGGGACCGGGCAAAGGGAAATGATACGATGGCCGATTGAACCCGGAACAAACATCCCGCATCGAGCGTCTAACGTCTAAAATCTAAGGTCTAACATCTAAAGTCTGATATCAGAAATGGCATATAAAAATCAACAGGAGTTTATTGAAGCAATTGAAAAAGCAGGTGAGCTGGTACGGGTGAAAACTTATGTAGATCCCCGCCTGGAAATGGCAGAGATCACCGACCGGATGAGCAAAGAACCAGGCGGCGGAAAAGCTATCCTGTTTGAGAACACAGGATATGCGTTCCCGGTATTGATGAACGCCTATGGAAGTGAAAAGCGGATGTGCCTGGCCCTGGGTGTAAAAGAGCTGGATGATGTGGCCCGTGATATTGAAACCCTGTTCCGGTTATTATCGGCACCCAAAGAAGGGATTATAGATAAACTTAAGTTGCTGCCCAAGCTCAGCACTTTTGCATCCTGGATGCCCAAAGTAAAAAAGGGCAGGGGTGCCTGCCAGGAAGTGATCTGCACAGAAAAGCCCCTCACCCCCGGAGGGGTTTGGGGAGGCCTTCCGGATATTACACAGCTGCCGGTGATCACCTGCTGGCCGCAGGATGGGGGACCGTTCATTACACTGCCCATCATTAATACCCGGGATCCTCATAGCCATATCCGGAATGTGGGTATGTATCGCATGCAGGTATTTGGCCCGCAGCTTACGGCCATGCACTGGCACAAACATAAAGTTTCGGCAAAGCATTTTAATGAGTATAAGAAGCTGAACAAAAAGATGCCGGTGGCTGTGGCGCTGGGCGGAGATCCGGTGTATGCCTATTCCGCCACCGCACCGCTGCCCGAAAATGTAGATGAATACATGCTGGCGGGTTTTCTGAGGAAGAAGAAGGTGGAGCTGGTGAAATGCATCACCCAACCGGAGATAGAAGTACCGGCAGATGCAGATTTTGTGATCGAAGGCTATGTAGATCCCAATGATGAACTATTGTGGGAGGGCCCCTTTGGCGATCATACCGGATATTATTCGTTGCCCGACTGGTATCCAAAATTTCACATCACCGCCATCACGCATAAAAAGAACCCGGTGTACCCGGCAACGATCGTGGGCATACCACCACAGGAAGACGCATGGCTGGGAAAGGCTACCGAGCGCATTTTCCTGGCGCCGATCAAGATGACCCTCGTGCCGGAGATCGAGGATATGGAAATGCCTGTGGAAGGTGTGTTCCACAACCTGGTGATCACAAAGATCCGAAAAGATTATGCGGGCCAGGGACAAAAAGTAATGAATGCGATGTGGGGTGCAGGTCAGATGATGTTTAACAAGATCCTGGTGCTGGTTTCGCAAACTGCTGATGGGAGCGCACTGAGATTGAGCGATTATAAAGCCTGTGCCCGGGAAGTATTTAAGAACCTGAATCCCGCAACCGACGTGGCTTTTAGCCAGGGGCCAATGGATGTGCTGGATCACAGCTGCAGCAAAATGGGCTTTGGCGGAAAAATGTGCATCGACGGTACGCTGAAATTTGAAGAAGAGACCCGGGATGATTATACCCCCCTGGCCCCGGGAAAGGAAGTGGATCATGCCGGTCTTTTGACGGGGCGTTTTCATGAGATCAAGGGGGTTAATGAGGCATTGCTGAAAGAGCAGATCCCCTGTCTGATCGTTTCCGTTCAAAAGAACCGGAAGGGGCATATAAAAGAGCTGCACCGGCAAATTGCCGTATTGCCGGGTATGGAACCCGTAAAAATGGTCCTGTATGTGGAGCATACGGTGAATGCTTCGGACCTGGCATTGGCGCTTTGGCGGTTCTGTAATAACCTGGATCCGGTGCGGGACCATGTGCTGGCGCCTACCTTAAAGGAAGGTCACGACTGTCTGGGGCTGGATGGCACTATTAAAACAAAAGCATTTGATCATTTTCAGCGGGACTGGCCCAATATCATTGTGGCGGATGACGCCACCATTAAAGCAGTAGACGAAAAATGGGAGTTATTGAAGATCGGGCCCTTTATTCCTTCTCCTTCGCTGAAATATAAAGACCAGATGTACGGACAGGAAGCAGTAGCATCGGTTTGAGGGTGGGGCATTGAAACCGGCCCTCCGCGTATAGATGTAAGATGCAAATCTGAATAACTCCTATCTTTGCAACATACAAAACAGGAAATGGTGTCTTCCTGACCCAACCGCTCACGCATTTTGCGGGATCTGATGGCGCCTACAAATAGTAATATTTTATTACACGGTAATCTATTTGTAGGATGTATCAATTTAAAACAGAACAGGGAAAGATCTTTTACCAGCTCGCCCACTGGACGGTTCGCCTGGTGCCGCTTTCCTTCGTTGTAGGGTCGCTTGTAGCATTGTTTTTATGGTTGCTGGATTGGGCCACCCATACCCGTTGGGAACATCTGTGGTTGCTTTTTTTGCTGCCCGCGGCCGGTATTTTTATCTGGTGGCTGTATCGTTATTTTGGCAGGAATTCGGAGGCCGGCAATAATCTTGTTATGGACGAGATCCATGAGCCCGGAGGTGGTGTGCCCGTTCGCATGACCCCGCTGGTGCTTGCCGGCACGATCATTACCCATTTGTTTGGCGGTTCGGCCGGCAGGGAAGGCACAGCAGTACAGATGGGAGGCAGCATTGCCGATCTTTTTGCAAAATGGTACCGCATCAAAAAAGAAGACCGCAGCATTTTGCTGATGTGCGGAATGGCTGCGGGTTTTGGCGCGGTGTTCGGTACTCCGGTAACCGGCGCACTGTTTGCAATGGAAGTGCTGTTCATTGGCCGTATCAAATACCATGCGCTGATCCCCTGTTTGATCTCGAGCGTACTCGCGCACCTTGTTTGCACCAGCTATGGCATTAGCCATACACATTATGCCATCGATACCCAGATCTCCCAGGTCATGACCACCTGGATCCCCGGTTTTTCTTTTGATCTGTTTCTTTTATTAAAAGTGATTGCCGCCGGGATCGCCTTCGGATTGGCCGGTATGGCCTTTGCCCGGTGTACGCATTTGCTGAAGCGGGTCTGGGTGCGAGTGATCCCGGTAAAATGGCTGATACCGGTGGCCGGCGGGATCCTGATCATTGGCGGCAGTTACGCGCTGGGGAATTTTGATTACCTGGGGCTGGGTGTGGTAAACCCCCGGGACCACAACAGCGTTGTGAGCGCTTTTGCTGCGGGTGGAGTGGATACCTGGAGCTGGCTTTGGAAATTATTGTTTACTGCGGTTACGTTAAGCGCCGGGTTTAAAGGGGGCGAGGTGACCCCGTTATTCTTTATTGGTGCGGCCCTCGGCAATACCATCGCTGCACTGAGCGGCGCGCCTGCGGATCTCTTTGCGGGGCTGGGGTTCATTGCCGTATTTGCAGCCGCTACTAACACGCCTGTTGCCTGCATGGTGATGGGAGTGGAGCTGTTTGGCGGAGAGAATATCCTGTATTTTGCCGTTGCCTGTTTTACTGCATATTACTTCAGTGGTCATTCAGGCATTTACAGGGCACAGCGGATCGCTGTTCCCAAAGTTGATGCGAAATAAGATGGTATTTCACGCAACGACGCAAAGGTATAGCGAAAGCAGCGGCTTGGGCCCACGCAGTAATGCAGGGAGCCGCAAAGATCATAAAGGGAATCTCCGCATAATATCCTTAGCAGCACTTTGCATCTCCGGCACTTTCATAGTTCCGTACCGGAATGATACGCCTCCCGGTCAGGCGTCGTCCTGCTCATCCTTACCGGCAGTTTGCCGGTGCTCATCCAGGGTCGTTTGGTTAAAATCGCTCGGCGCTACCCCAAAGTGTTTTTTAAACTCTTTACTGAAATATTTTCGGTCGTCATAACCCACGGCGTAGGAGATCTCATTAATGGTCAGGTTTTTCTGCAGGATCAGTTCCGCTGCTTTTTTAAAACGCCGGGTCTTGATGAATTCGTTTACAGACATATTGGTCAGTGCCCGGATCTTTTTGTAAAGGACCGGCGCGCTCATAGCTACTTTTCTGGATAGCTTGTCAACTCCGAAATCCGGATCTTCCAGGTGGCTGTCGATGATCCCCGTTACCTTTAGCAGATAGTCGGTGTCTATGGTAAGCGCGGCCTCCTTTCCCGTATGGGCCCGGGCATCTGCTGAGAGACGCGTAAATTCCCTCATGTTCTTTTGCTGCAGTTTCCTGCGTGTTTCCAGCAGGTTGCGGATATTCAGCTCCAGCACTTTGGTGCTGAACGGTTTGGTTATGTAAACATCGGCGCCGTTCTCCAGCCCTTCGATCTGGTCGGTCTGGGTATTTCTCGCTGTCAGTAATATTACGGGTATATGGCTGGTGCGCTGATCGGTTTTGAGCCGGTTGCACAATTCCATGCCGCTCAGGCCGGGCATGGTCACATCACTGATGATCAGGTCCGGGATCCCCTCTGCTGCGGCATCCCAGCCCTGCAGGCCATCTACCGCTTCCTGTACCCGGTAGTGCCCTTCCAGGTGCTGTTTGATAAGGGTACGCAGGTCCGGGTTGTCTTCCACGATCAGCACCGTGTGGCTGCGGCCTGCAGGCAGTGGCTCCTGGAGCGGCCCGGTTTCCCCGCGCGCCACCGGGGAACCGGTACCTGCTGTATGACCATCGGTTGGTTGCTTCAGGAGGCTTACATTCGGGGCCTTTTCAAAATGGCGGCTCCCGTTCAGGAGCGTCACAAAAAAGCAGGTATGACCATTTGCTGCCGCTGTGGCCGGCGTACTTTCCACCCGGATGGTGCCTCCGTGCAGTTCGGTGATCTTTTTTGAAAGCGCCAGGCCCAGGCCATAGCCGGTGTTCTGCATGCCATGATCGGCTACCTGGTAATAATTGGTGAACAGTTTAGAGAGGTAGGCCGCTGCAATGCCCCTGCCGGTATCGGCCACGGTAACTTCTGTAAATGTTTTGTGCGTAGTAACCGTTACGGCAATGCGTCCGCCCTCCGGCGTAAATTTGAATGCATTGGCAAGCAGGTTAAAAAAGACTTTTTCCAGCTGTTTTTCGTCGAAGTACAGCCGTGCCTGAGGGGTAGTGTGGGTATAGGAGATCTGTATGTTCTTCGCCAGCGATAACTCACGGAAGCTAATGTATATTTCCTGCAGAAAGATGATCAGGTCCTGTTCCTTCACCTGTAATTTCAGATGATCGGATTCCGCCTTACGGAAGTCCATCAGCTCGCTGACGAGTTTCAGCAGCCGGTTGGAATTGTTCTTGATCTGTTTGATCTGCTGCGTAGTGAAGTGGTCGGCACGGTTGATGTCCAGCAGCTTCTCAATGGGGGCCATGATCAACGACAGGTGGGTCCGTAGCTCGTGCGAAACATTGGTGAAAAAATTGAGCTTGACCTGGTGCAGCTCGTCTTCCTTTTTCAGTAATGCACGGAGAAAGAAGAAACGTGTGATCAGGAACAGGATACCGATAAAGATGAGGGTATAGAGGGTATAGGCCCACCAGGTACGCCAGAATGGAGGCAGCACGGTTATTTTTAATGTGATGGGCTCCGTCCAGATGCCGTCATTATTGGCGCCTTTAACGGAAAAAATATAGTTTCCGGGAGGCAGGTTCGTGTACGTGGCTGCAGGAACGCGGGCAGTTTTCCAGTCTTTATCGAACCCTTCCAGCCGATAGGAGTACCGGTTCTTATTGCTCTTTATAAAATTGAGCAATGCAAAATTGATGGTGAACAGGTTTTGATCGTGCTGAAAGGTAAGCCGCCGGGTATGGCTGATATTGCGGCTGAGCAAACCATCTGAAGCGCCGATCTTTACCTCGTTGTTGTTGAGCCGGAGGTTGGTAAAGATCAGCGGGGCGTGGTATTGATTGACCCTGATCCGGTCCGGGAAAAAATGCGTAATGCCCCGGTAGCCCCCAAAGTAAAATTCGCCCTTGCTGTCTTTCAAATAAGAATTGTAATTGAACTCCTTTCCGGCCAAACCGTCAGCGACGGCATAGGCGATCACCGTTTTCAGGGCCGGGTCAAATTTCAGCAATCCTTCATCGGTGCTCAGCCACAGGTAACCCTGATCATCCTGCAGGATGCCGACGATATTTTTGGTGCCGCCTGCCGGAATGCGGTATTGGGTCAGCTGTTGCGTTTTTTTATGATACCATGCCAGTATGCCGTTGCGCCCGCCCGCCCAGATGTCGCCGTTGGCATCTTCCAGGAAGGTATTCACCGAAATACCGGTGCTGATGGTCCTGAATTGATGGCCCTGTACCGTATAAAGACCGGATATGCCGCCGATCCAGACGGTACCTTTACTGTCTTCGTAGATCTTGCTGGCGGTTAGCCTGCTGATCTTTTCTTCAATGGCCGAAACCGGGATCTCCGTCAGCCGTGTCCCTGATTTCCGGAACACGCGGATCCCTGCATTGGTTGCCAGCCAGAACCGGCCTTCACCATCTTCCTGGATCGACTGGATCTCCATTCCGGCGCTTTCCGCATCGTCTGCTTTATACAGATAGCGTTCAAAGGTTCCGGTGCTCCTGTTGAGCAGGTTCAGGCCGCCCCCATGCGTGCCGCACCAGACATTGCCCTGCTTGTCGAGATACACCACTTTTACCAGGTTGGAGCCGATGCTTGAAGGGTTGCTGATGTCGTTCTTAAACGTTTGATACCGCGCATTCCGGCGGTCAAAAAGGACGAGCCCGCCGCCTTCCGTTCCGATCCACAGATCGGAATTTTTGTCTTCCAGGATACTGCTGACCACATTATTAACGATCGTGTTCTGACTGCCGTCATTATGGATGGTATTGAATTCGGTAATGTATGCGTCTGCCCGGTTGGCCCCGCCAAAATAAGTGCCTACCCATACCGAACCGTTGGCATCTTTATACAGGCTGTAGATCGAGTTTTGGCTCAGGCTTTTATTGTTCCTGCCATCGTTCTGGTAAGAAACGACCTCCCTTGTGGCGGTATTTAAAATGCTCAGTCCTTCCTGTGTGCCGATCCAAAGCTCGTTCCGGTTCTTGACCAGGAGGGTGCGGATATTATTGTGGATCAGCCCGGGCGTCTGTGTCTTGGAAAAACGGAGAAATCTGCCCTGGGACGGCTGGTAAAGATTAAGCCCCGAGCTTTGGGTACCAATCCACAGGTTATGCGATTCGTCTTCGCAGATGCTGGTGATATTATCGCTACTAAGGCTTCCCGGGTCTGCAGGGTGGTGATAATATGCCTCATAGTGGTATTGCCTGTCCTGCCGCCACATCCGGATCAGTTTTGTGCTGGCCCCGATCCATATATTTCCGGCATGATCTTCAAAGACGCTCTTTACAGTTGTCTCCGGCAGGTGGTTACCGCCGGTTGTTTTAAAGCGGACCGCCCGGAAGCGGTTTTCCCCGGATGAAGTAAAAAGCCCTCTTGTGGTGCCGATCCAGAGGGTGCCTTTCCGGTCTTCATAAATACAATTAACACCGGTCACCGCAGTTACGGGGAGGTGGATCCTTTCGAAATCGTCCGTTTTATCGTTGTACCGGTTCAATCCTCCGCTGGAACCTACCCAAAGCTGTTTTTTTGAGTCGTGGAAAAGCGAAAGGATATTGTCGGAATAAAGTCCTGAACCCGGTCTGGTACCGGCAGTATATATTTTGATCTGGAATCCGTCGTACCGGTTCAGCCCGTCTGCGGTGCCCAGCCATATAAATCCCTGTCCGTCCTGTGCTATGGAGAGCACCGAATTATTGGACAAGCCATTTTCTGAGGTGAGGTGGGTAAAGCTAAGAGGCTGTGCCTTGCAAACGACTGTTAGGGTAAGGATATTTAAAAATAAAAACTTCCTTGCTATTTTAAATATAGTCCCTCTTTGCCAACGGAAACGATCCCTATCCATTTTTGAAACGCTTTTGAACACCCGGTGCCGGTCCGGTTCTAAAAACTCCTTAACGATCAGCAGCGGAAGAAGTCTTGATAAACAAAATAGTTTATTGACTGTCAATTTCTTATGTATATGTTAAAGAAAACACCCCTATTCATTTAGGATTTTCATCCCACCCCAAGCCACGGTGTAAAGATATTGCATCCGGAAATATGTACATGAGAGAAAAGCTTGCAGTATTGCTGTCCATCATTACATCTGCCATTATTAATCATTTTTTAAAAAGTTTGTGCTTATGCCATTAAAGGATTCAAGCCATTGGCTTCGTCACCGCGGTTCCTGGGTGATTGTCGTACTCTTCCTGCTATCGCCCATGTTGCTGCGGGCGCAGTCAAAACAGATCGGGGGTACCGTAACGGATATGAATAATGCGCCGGTACCCGGTGCTACAGTAGCAGTCAAAGGCACCCAGCTGGGAACCGTTACCGGTAATGACGGCGGGTTCCGGATCAATGCCGCTGCGGATGATGTACTGGAAATCTCCGCGATCAATTATGAAGCGACCACGATTGCTGTGGGATCGCAAACATCGCTGACCATTGCCCTCAAGGCAAGTGCCACGAGTTTAGAAGATGTTGTGGTGGTGGGGTATGGTACTCAAAAGAGGATCAATCTGACCGGTTCAGTTTCGACAGTAGGGGCTGATAAACTAACCAATCGCCCGATAATGAACCTTGCTGCAGCCCTGGGCGGCACTGCTCCGGGGGTTCGGGTAACCCAAAGTGCCGGAAACCCGGGCAGTGAAGGCGTGTCGATACGGATCCGTGGCACCGGATCGTTCAATAACAGCGATCCGTTGATTTTGGTGGACGGGGTCATCGCTGATATGGTACCTGTAAATACAGATGACATTGAAAGCATTTCGATCCTGAAAGACGCTTCTTCAGCAGCTATTTACGGATCAAGGGCCGCCAACGGGGTTATTTTAGTAACCACCAAGAAAGGAAGGAAGAATCAGGCTCCTAAAGTTACTTTTAATACTTTGTTTGCACAGGAGCAGGCTATGACGGATCTGAAATTCATGTCGAGTACTGCCGATTGGATGGAATTGCACAATATCGCAAAGCTCAATGCCAACCCAACGTCCACCTCCCCGGACTATGCATATGCTACAATAGATGCATGGCGTGCAGCCAATGCGGATCCGAATGGTGTTTATACGGATCAGGTAACGGGACAAACGATTCCAAACTGGTTGGCCTATCCGAATACCGACTGGGCACAGATTCTTTTTCAACCGGAATATTACCAGCGATACGGGGCATCTGTTTCAGGAGGCAGCAAGAACTCATCATACCTGATGTCACTGGGATATCAGAATAATCCCGGTACATTAAAAAACACGGGTATGCAGCGTTACAATGTGCGTGTAAACCTGGAGACGAAAATTGCTGATCTCATCAATTTTGGAACTCAAACATATGCTACTAAAGAGTTTAAGGAACCGGGTAGCACCTCCATGACCTATCTTCTCCAGGCCTTTCCGGGAATGACACCTATTTACCAGGGTAAATATGGTGCCAGTGAAGATCCTAACACTACGCAAAAAGATAATATCCTTCAGCAGGTAGCCTCAAACGGGGGAATGAATAACTATACACGCATTAACACTTCCTGGTATGCCAATGCTGAACTTTACAAAGGCCTTGTTGCCGAGGCCAGGTTTAATTACAGTGAATATACACGGGGAGATGAGCACTATTCCCAGGACCTCCCCCGGTATAGCTTCCGCGAAAGTTTTGATACGCCCAAAGAAGGGATCGGCAATCTGGACCAGGCAACCACCTACCGGTATTCCTATAATTCTACCAGCTATACAGCGGATCTTTTGCTGCGTTATAACCGCAGTTTCGGCAAGCATGATATCGGAGGATTATTGGGCTATGAACAGTATCGTGCAGAGAATAGCGGCTTTAGCGCAACGAAGAAAGGATTACTGGACTGGAGTATTACGGATATTACTTCCGGCGCTGTTATGGAGTCTATTGGTGGATCTGCAAAAGAGGAGTATGCCATGTTATCTTATTTTGGACGCCTGAACTACGCATATGACAGTAAGTACCTGTTTGAAGCCAATCTCCGTTCCGATGCTTCATCCAAATTTGCCCCGGGCCATCGCAGCGGCCTGTTTCCCTCGTTTTCTGCCGGATGGGTTGTCAGCAATGAGCCGTTCTTTGTCTCTAATACCATCAACTATTTAAAACTGAGAGCTTCTTATGGTACAGTAGGAAACACAGTGAGTGGTAATTACGATTGGCAGACCTTATATCAAAAAGTCAATAGTGTATTCAATGAACAGGTGGCCAATGGGGTGATCCAGCAAACCATTCAAAACCTGGCGTTATCCTGGGAAAAATTAACTACTTATAACTTAGGTCTGGAAGCCCGGTTTTTGCAACATCGTCTGAGTACAGAGTTAGATCTTTACTATCGTCATACATCGGATATTCTTACTCCTGCTATTATTTACCTCACCATGGGTAATATCGGCGCGCCGATGTCCAACACCGCCTCCCTGGGCAATAAAGGGATAGAGCTTACCCTGGGATGGCATGACCGGGTAGGTGAATTCAAGTACGGGGTCAATGCGAATGTCAGTTACAACGACAATAAAGTCACCAAATTTAAGGGCTCATTAGCATACCAGCAAGATGCGTCCACACTTGATACCTGGGGCAATCCTACCTGGCGCTATACCAACCTCGCCGATGTTTCTACCGGGGGCGATACCCGTCGTGTAGAAGGGCATATGATCGACGAATGGTTTCTGCGCAGACCTTATGCCGGAAACGGTATGTACACAAATGCAGACGGAACGGTAAACCCGAATGGCGGACCCAAAGATGGGATGATCCGCACCAAGGCCGACCTGGAATGGGTAAAATCCATGATCGCCGCAGGTTATTCTTTCAATAACAATACCGTGGGTTCCGGAGCTGCTAATATATGGTACGGGCAGAAACTTATGGCTGATGTGAATGGTGACGGAAAATATGGGAACGACGACGACCGGGAGTTTACCGGCAAATCCTCCGTTCCCAAATGGATTTTTGGTTTGAATCTGACGGCCGCATGGAAAGGCCTTGATCTGAATATGCTTTGGGCCGGACGTCTGGGTTCTTATCATTACATCAACGACCGTGGGGCGAATGGTTCGATCTTAGCAAATACCGGTGACCAGGTGCCAGCAGATGCATGGAGCAAATATTATTTTTATGATGCCGTTAAAGCAAATACCGATTATGATAACTACGATCCGGCAACCGATCCCAACGCCAATATAAATGGCAAATACCCGCGCTTATTGTCTGCGAGTTCCATCATGACTTCAAATACATTTTACCTGTATAATACTTCTTATCTGAAGCTGAAATCATTGCAGATTGGTTACACATTGCCAAGTAAATGGCTGAACGGGGCAAGAATAAGTGACCTTCGCGTATTTGCATCAGGAGAGAACCTGCTGACATTTAAGAATAAAGATTTCGAAGGTGTAGACCCGGAATTGGGAAGCTCTTTGATCGTTTATCCTATCGCAAGATTATTCTCTGCCGGACTATCTCTTACTTTTTAATCAATCTAAACAAATAAGCAGATGAAAATATATATATATACGTTAGCAATGATTTGCATGTTGGGCAGTTTGCCGGCATGTAAAAGGTTATTGGAAACGGCTCCAAATGATAAGATATCTTCTTCCACAATGTGGACAACGGAAAGCCTGGTGGATCAGGGTGTGATCGGGGTTTATTATTCGTTGCAGCGGCCCGTACGGAGCAACGGTCTGATCGGCACCGCCACGAACATCGGATATTACGGGTATGAAGCATTTGGAATGACGGGCCAGGGAGAGTATAACCTGGATAATTTGTTTTCCTCGGCGGTAAAACCCAGTTCCGCATATTTTTCTCACCATTGGAAATGGTGTTATGACGGCATTCATCGGGCAAATGATGCCATTGCCCATATTCCCGAAGCTCCAATGAATGCGGAAAAGAAAAATCGCCTGGTGGCCGAATGCAAAGTACTGCGTGCATTTTTCTATATGCGCCTGAATGAATTGTATGGAAGGGAAGGACTGGGTGTGCCTATTTACACCGAACCGATTGACCCTTCGGAAGGCAACCGGGGCCAGAGCCCGGAGGCAGATGTTTGGGCGTTGATCATCCAGGATCTTACGGATGCGATCAATGAATCTTCTTTGCCCGATAATCAGATCGGCGGTGAAGGACGTGCCAGCAAGGGCACTGCCTATGCATTGAGAGGAAGGGCCTACCTGCTTTCAAAAAAATATGATCTTGCCGCGGCCGACTTTGCAAAAGTGGGAGAGATGGGCTATAGCCTCTATCCGGACTACAAGCAATTGTTTAAGGTAGGCCAGGAGCGTTGTCAGGAAATGATCATGAGCGTTCAATATATTGAGGATCCTACCGGTTATGGCACCGCACTGCAAAAATTTTGTGCTGCATATCAGCAGGGAGCAAAAGATGCCGCCGGCTGCTGGACTGATTTGCAGGTGACGCCTGCATTGGTGAATCTGTATGAAGAAAAAATAGATGCCAATACGGTAAAATCTTTCAATTGGTTAGACTTTTTCCCCGAATGGAATGCCATCAGCGCATTGGGCACTGCCAACAGAAAGGCCTTCTTTATCCGCGATCAAAAGGTCAATGGTTTGGAAGTACATTCCACGATCACTACTATTATCAACAGCGAATTAAATAAATTGAATCCGGCCGCCAAAGCTTTGTACCTGCCGGAAGGAAATGAAGCCCGCTTGAAAGCAGCGTATCAAAACCGGGATCCTCGATTGGCATACAACGTCGTAACGCCCTACTCCGACTTTAAAGGAGTAAATAATCCAAAAACGGCAGAAGGTATGTACACCTACAGGTTCCCGGTAACCGGAAAATATTACTTTGATCAGTCCGGGGCGGAGCCAAATTTAAACAAAGGTCTGCCAGCTACGTATTACACTTCGGGAACCTGTAATGCACAGGCTGAATTCAAGTACATTCACCGGAAATTTGTAGGTGAAGGTCTGGATTATGCCCGCCGTGAACAAAACCCTGTAGATGAGCCCATCATTCGTTACGCCGATGTGCTATTGATGTGGGCGGAAGCCCTGGTAGAGATGGATGATCTCAGTGGTGCTATGGCCAAGGTAAAGCAGGTAAGGGATCGCGTAAGCATGCCAACAATGGCTTCCTCTTTTTCCGATAAAACAACCGCGCGCAATTATGTGCGTGATGAGCGTCGCCGCGAATTGATTGGGGAAGGGGTGAACTTCTTTGATGAAATGCGTTGGAAAACTCTTAAAGAAACAAAATTCAGCGAGAAAGTGGCTCAACACGCCTGGGGGGGCACAGAAAGTACAGGCGGTACCACTTATGAATGGATTGGTGATTATTGGTACACATGGCCGGTTCCCAAAGCTGAAATAGAACTCAATAAGAACCTGAAACCTACACCGGGCTGGATATATTAGGTCCTTTTTAGTATTTTCCGGGAATGGTTCAGACTGTTCCCGGAAATTTTAACGAGCTGCAATTGCCGATTGTATGGTCATTCTGCAAGTTGCTCCCTGAACATACCCGTAAAGATGTATCGATGAAGTCAATTCAAATGATGTCGAAGCAATACTTCAAAAGCTTAATAACAATATTATGTATGTGGGGTTTGAGTACCAATCTCTTTACCATTTTTTGATCGAGGGTAATTATGCGGAACGAAAATTACGTATTATAACCAATAATGGAGCCAGGGGGAAGCGCGCGAAGGTATGGAGACTGATAAAATGCTTCAGGCTTCTCTCTTCCGGCCCAAGCAGGCAAAAGATCCACCGTGCCGTTGGATCCGGCGGCCTACAGGTTAGACATACGGCCTGTGTCAAGAAATAAAATTAAAAGTACACACATGAAAAAGACCCTGTTACTGTTCTTATTTTTTTTCACTTGCTTTTGGGCCTGTAAGAAGTCAAGAGAAACGGCCGGACAACTGCCCGGATCGGGCCTTCTTAGGGTGCACCCCACGGTATATTATGTAGACCCCAATGGAGATGATGCCAATACCGGCGCGAGCGCTACCACGGCATGGAAAACGCTGTCCAAAGTAAATTCCGTAACATTTTTGCCGGGTGACCGGATTCTGTTAAAGAGCGGGGGCATATGGAATGAAACCCTGCAACCGAAAGGTTCCGGAAAAACCGGCGCATTCATTACTATTGATAAATATGGCGGAGACAAAAGACCGGTGATTCATGGCGGAGGTAAAACAAACGGATCCAGCACACTACTTTTAAACGGAGTATCCTACTGGGAGGTGAACAACCTGGAAATAACCAATAAGGTTCCGGACGGTATGAGCTACGCCGCCACTGGGGTCCGGGTAAACGGCGGGAGCCGGTCAGGCCCCTTTTGTACCAACATCCGTATTAAGAATTGTTATATACATGATGTAAATGCAGCCACGGCAAAACAGCCCAATTATGTAAAAGGAACTGGAGGCATCATTGTCAATGGTAAATTGAGCGACGTATGGATCCAAAACTGCCATATTGCTGATTGTTCTGTAGAGGGGCTACGTACAACGGGTTTTTCAGATATGGCGAACCGGTCAAAAAATATCGTATTCGACAATAACCTTATTGAAAATATCTACGGCGATGGCATTGTTATGGCACAGGTAAGTGGTGGCAGCAGGGTCACTAATAATACGGTCTATAATGCCTGTATGACCAATGATATTAACTTTGCCGGTATCTGGACGGTGGCCAGTGTTAATACGGTAGTTGCGCACAACGAGGTATATGGAATGAAAGGCGGCGGCCCTAATGATGGTATGGCCTTTGACGCTGATGGCTGGGATGAGCCTTCTGCTACCGATGGCGATGTTTTTGAGTACAATTATTCACACGATAACAATGGCGGCTTTTTCCTGTTTATGTCCCGGGCCAATAATATCACCGTGAGGTATAATGTAAGTGTAAATGATGTTGGTAAAACAGGTGCAAAAAAGCTCTTCCTTGTCCAGAATAGCCCAAATAAAGATCGCTTCGTGTATAACAATGTGTTTGTTATTAGAAACCCGGTAGACAAAATGTTTTGGGAGGGATCTGGTGCTATCTTCTCCAATAATATATTTTACACGGAGTCTACGATTGCCATGCTGGCCGATAAGATTCCGGATACAAGAGCCCGATTCCATAACAATTGTTTTTATCCTCAAGCTACTTTCGCCGCGCTCGAGTGGGGCAAGGCTGTGCGAAGCGATAATTTTTACGAAGATCCTTTATTTGTCGATCCTGCACCTGGCGCTGGTTTTGAAAAGGCGAAGGGATTCGGGATACTTCCCAGCTCTTCCTGTCGGAACGCGGGTATGTTCATCAAGAATAATGGGGGAGTGGACTTCTCAGGAAATGGCCTTCCAGCCGGGAACCCGGACGTAGGAGCTTTTCAGTATGTGATTGTATCCGGAGCCGGCAGCTCTTTAAAGAAAACTCCGGACCAACGGTGACTGCTTGTAAATAACTTTAATTTTATATTTGAAAATGCTCAGAAAAAACATTTTTACGGTACCATTATTTATGGCGTTGCTGGCTTCCTGTGTAACATCAAAGGAAAATAAAAAACCGGCCGCCGACCGTTTTGTTGAAGAGAATTTTTTCCACAGCGAAAAGATGCTGCAGTTGCAGCTTGCAGACGCTGATCAGAAATTTGCCGCTCCCAAAGGCGCCTATCCCCGTACCATCAACAAAAAAGGGCAGATGACCACCACGTCGATGTACGACTGGACACCGGGGTTCTTCCCCGGCAGCCTTTGGTATGCATATGAATACTCAAGGAATGAGGCGCTGAAAAAAGAAGCGCTCCGCTGGACCGAAAAGCTGGAGCCGCTCAAAAACTTTACCCAGCATCACGACCTGGGGTTTATGATGTATTGCAGCTATGGCAATGCGTACCGGCTCACGCACAATGCGGCTTATAAAGACATCCTGGTACAGGCAGCGCGTTCTTTGTGCACCCGGTTTGATCCCCGGGTTGGCAGCATCAAATCCTGGAACCGTTTTGTTTCCTGGCATGGGAACAAGACCTATCATTACCCGGTTATCGTAGACAACCTGATGAACCTTGAATTGCTGTTCTTTGCATCAGCAGTTTCCGGGGACACCACATACCGGCACGTTGCCGTAACCCATGCCCTGAACGCGATGAAAAACCAGGTGAGGCCGGATTTCAGCACCTATCATGTGGTGTGTTATGATACCGCTTCGTCCAACGTGGTGGGCAGGGAGACCGCGCAGGGTTATGCCGATAACTCTACCTGGGCAAGGGGGCAGGCCTGGGCCATTTACGGGTTTACCATGGCTTACCGATTTACAAAAGACCCGCGGTTCCTGGCAACTGCAAAAGGGCTGGCCGGCTATTATATGAATCATAAGAATCTGCCTGCTGATAAAATTCCATACTGGGATTTTAACATCGGGCAGCCGGGCTATACGCCGGGTGTAAATTCCAACGCGCTGCGCGTAAAGATCCCGTATCGGGATGCTTCTGCGGCGGCGATCACGGCATCGGCCCTGCTGGAGCTGAGCGGCTATGTATCCGGTAAAGAGGCCACGGGGTACCGGCGGTTTGCCGTTGCTACCCTGCATACGCTGGCAAGCCCTGCATACCGTGCAAAGGAGCATACGAACGGAAATTTTATTTTGATGCACAGCGTTGGCAGCATTCCGCACAATAACGAGATCGATGTGCCGCTGGTATATGCCGATTATTACTTCCTGGAAGGATTGCTTCGGTATCGTAAAATTGCCCATAATGAAAAATTGTTTGAAGAATAACAAAAGACGGTGTTATAAAGACAGCATCATTGCCATATTAAAAGATAGAGAGATGAAATATATACAAAAGAAAACCGGGGCGTTCATGGTCATTGCGCTACTGGTATCCCTGGCAGGCAGCGGTCAGCCGGGACGCAATCCCAAAATAAAGCCGGCAAACCCCGGCATTGCCACAGGCGCACAGGATCGTGCCCGTTGGGTAAAGGACCTTTATAAGATCGCCTATCCGGTGGTGCACAACCTGGCGGAGGGCACCTTAAAAAAGAACCTGCCGCTGGAGCAGGGACCGGATTACAACCTGGTGGTAAAAGATGTGACCTACCTGGAGGCTGTGGGCCGGACCGCTGCCGGGATCGCGCCCTGGCTGGCCTTACCGGACGACGCAACAGAGGAAGGGACGTTGCGTGCCAAAATGCGTAAAGAAATGTTGCAGGGGCTCAGAAATGCGGTGGACCCGGAGAACCCCGATTGCCTGAATTTTAAAAAGCAGAGCCAGCCCATTGTAGATGCGGCTTATTTGTCGCACGCGTTCCTGAGAGCGCCCAAGGCCCTGTGGGAGCCGCTGGATACCCTTACAAAACGGCGGTACATCGATGCATTCAAATCCCTGCGCAACCGCAGCGGGGCCTACAATAACTGGCTGGTGTTCGCAGCGCTTACCGAAGGCTTTCTGCGATACATCGGGGAAGATTATGACCCGGTCCGGATTGATTATGCATTGAACAAAATGAAGGACTGGTACACCGGCGACAGCTGGTACAAGGATGGCGACCTGTTCAGTATGGATTATTACAACTCTTATGTCATTCATCCCATGCTCACGGATCTGATCAAAACCCTGCTGGAAAAGCGACCGGGAAAAGTACATGTGCGTGCGGAAGATTATGAAACGGCGTTGCGCCGGATGGTGCGTCATGCAGAATTCCTGGAGCGCATCATTGCACCGGATGGCACTTATCCCGCTTTCGGACGCTCGGTAACCTACCGCACGGCTGCATTTCAGGCACTGGCTCAGGTGGCACTGATGGAAAAGCTGCCGGAACATATCCGGCCGGCACAGGTACGTTGTGCACTGACAAAAGTGTTTTCCAATATGTTTGAAGGGAACCAGAACTTTGACGCCAATGGCTGGCTGGTGCTGGGCTTTAACGGGCACCAACCCATGATGGCAGATGTTTATACCTCTACCGGAAGCCTGTACATGGCCACGCTGGGCTTTTTGCCCCTGGGGTTACCCGCCGATAATAAATTCTGGACGGATCCTCCGGCAGACTGGACCAGCAAAAAAGCCTGGAGCGGACAGCCGGTGAAGAAGGATTATAAAGTGGATTATTGAGTATGTTAATTTGAGAATTTGGAAATGTGGAAATGTGAGAATGAGATCATCGGGCATAAAACAGATCAGGTATCGAACCATGAACTCTGAACTTCTTTTGCGGTGAGGGCGGGATTCGAACCCGCGGTGCTTTAACGTCAGGCCGTGAACCTCAAACACCCAATGCACCCCAGGTCATCAGCTGTTCGCTTTCGGCGGTAGTCGGACGTTAGACGGATCTGACCTCAAGCTTTAAACGTCAAACCTGAAACAAAAAGACTAAGCCCCGAGCGCTTTCCGGGCATAGTCCAGGCATTTTTTAACTTCCTGTACGGCATCGGATCCTTCAGTGATCTTATATTCCAGCTCAATTGTAACCGGTATTTTATACTTATTATCCCGGAGCAGGGAGAGGATCTCTTTAATAGGTGTATCGCCCTGGCCCCAGGGCAGGTTGGCCCCGCCGTTGGCTGCGGTTTGGCGATCTTTAAGGTGCATGGAGGTGATCCGGTTATGCCGCTTCCGGATCAGCGCCAGCAATGATTGGGCTGTATGCCCCGGTGCCGCGATATAATGACCACAGTCCAGGTTCATTGAATTATAGGGAGATTGCTCTAAAGCCTGGTCCCACAATGTATCGGTTGCCTGTGTATGCGCGTGATAGCCGATATAGACCTTGTGTTTGGCGCCCAGCTTGCCCAGCCGCTCTGTTTGCGCAGGATCTTTGGGCAGCTCAACGGTAACCGCCGAAGCGCCCAGGGCTTTTGCCGCCCGCATGGCGTATTCGATTTCAGCATCGGTATTGCGGGCACCTAATGCATTGGGTTTATAAGCGTAAATTTTTACACCGGCCTTGTTGAACATTTTTTTCACCATTTTGAATTTGTCCATCGGAACCGTGGCCCGCCAATCGGCTATTTGTGCTTTATCCGAAGGACATCCGGCATATTGCTCCACCGCATCGCCCATGAGCTCCACGGCACTGATGCCGCTGTTTACCGTGTATTGCAATATCTCCTGGAGGCTGCCGGGCATGCTCCGGTATGAGTAAGTGATGACACCTATCTGTACACCGGAAATCCTGGAGCCAGGCCCTTTGAACAGATCCTCCGGTCCAAAAAGAGAAGGAACGGTTAACAATCCCAGGGAGGCAAGGCCGCCTTTCTTCAAAAAATCCCGGCGTGAATGCCGACCGGTCTGTTCATTTGCTGCAAGCATATATTTGCTATTTTTAAAAGTGGTTGATGCCGCCAAAGGTACGGAGCTCTGTTTTATTGTAACAGCTTTCTCTATATTCGTTTGTAAATTCACTTTCTATATACCAATCCGCTCATTATGGGAGCAACACCTGATAAACGATCGCAAAAGCTTGTGCATGTGGTGCGGGCATTGTCGCTTGCAGGTATGGATCAACCTGCCGGGAACGCAGTAAAATACAGCCACAAAAAAGAAGAAACGGTGATTCATGTGGGCTGCAAGGAAACAACGCAGGATATTATTTATTTTGTAAAAGGGCGAGGGCAACGGTATCAGGCTTTCGCTGGTAGAACGGATCATCGCCCGGTATAAAGGAAGGGTATGGGCCGAAGGCGCGGCCGGAATGGGGGCTATTTTTTATTTTTCGCTGCCTTGGGTCTGAACCGGAAAAGAGACAATGTTACACTGTAAAAAAAACATATGAATGATAACGACCGGTTAAAAGAACTGGCCGCTCAGTTGCGGCAGCCCGACGGTGCAATGGGAATAGAAGTGGCCGATATGATGCATGAAAGTAATATCGGGATGACCAGGCATGCCATCGACCGGCTTGACATCGCCGATCATGATCATATCCTGGAACTCGGGCATGGGAACGGGAAACACCTTCCATATCTGCTGCGGCAAAAAGCAGACCTGACCTATTACGGGCTGGAGATATCTAAAACAATGAGCCGGGAAGCCGGGAAAATGAACCAGGCTTTTGTAGAAAGGAAGCAGGCCCTTTTTCAGCTGTATGATGGGGTGCACGTGCCGTTTGCTGATCATTATATTAACCGGATCTTCACGGTGAACACCATTTACTTCTGGAAAGAACCGGAGCGGCTGCTTTCAGAATTATACCGCGTATTGAAACCAGGAGGAAAATTGAACATCACCTTTGCACAGCAAAGTTTTATGCAAAAGCTGTCTTTTACACAATACGGATTTACCCTCTATGACAATGAAGGGATAACGGAACTACTTAAAAAGACCCCCTTTTGTATTGCGGATACAGCAACCCAAATGGAAGACATCAAAAGCAAATCGGGAGAGGAGGTGACCCGGGAGTTTACGACGGTTAGCCTCGAAAAGTAACACCATCGGACGGCGGGGCGCTTTATGACCTGGGCGCAAGCGCTATGATTATTGATGACCTTTCCCGCAACAGGAAGGGATATATGCGTATTTTTTTTCATGCTCGCTTAAATTAGCGATCCTCAAAATTTGGAAACCGGGTATCCGGGAGATTACCTTCGTTACGGGATATCCTCCAATTTAATTAATCCAAACCCAAAACGCAGGCAAATAGCTGCCGGCGCAAACAAACTGTTGTGTTTACCAAAACGTATACGTCTGCTCCCGTACCATTTTTCACACATAAAAAAATTTAAAATGAAAAAATTAAGCATTCTTTTTGCTGCAGTAATTGCTGTGGCTGTATTATCAATCAGCTGGAAAGCAATGAACAACGGCGCAGCCGTTATCAATGATGAATGGTGTGGTATGTATGATCTTGATGGGAATTTTCATGAGATAACTACCGCAAAAGCAGTGATCACAAAAAAATCATCGGGTCTGATGTCTTGTAAGTTCGATGACTTTTCCAATCCCAGCGGAAAAGCATATGTTCAAAAAGGGGAAGCTGGTTGCTGGTCTTATTCATTTCCCGGACAATGGGCCGACTACACTTTTGTGGTAAGCGCCTCCGGTCAGGCAACACTTACCTGTCATTTCCAAGCTGAATAGGAAAAGCACGTATAATAAAAATTTAAAAAGCGCCACGCCCTTATGCTGTGGCGCTTTTTAGATAGGTGTAATCTGTATAGATATGAAAACCGTTGTAACCAGAGGGATCGTAGTCTTTTTGATGGTATGGGCGATGACCCTTTCTTTTTATTTGTTTTTTAAACATTTGGAAACCGGAGGACCGGATGTTTGTTTGGCTGTTTTCGGCAATAGCTGTAATGGGGCGCTTTCCGGCTTCTATGCCGAATTGCTGGGGCTGCCCCTGGGGGGCTGGGGAATACTGTATTATGTTTCCCTTGGCTTGTTTTTCCTGATTCCCCGGCTTTTTGGAAACGCCTTTTTGCAGGGAAGCCGCTTTTTCATTTTCCTGTTCAGCTTTTGCAGCGTCATGGCAGGGGGCTACTTTATCGGATTAATGCTTTTGCAACCTGCGCTGTTTTGCCCGTTTTGCACGATGATTCATGGGATCAATTTCCTCTTGTTTTTCCTGCTGATGAAAATAAACAGCTATGGATTCCGGTCATTTTTAAGCAGCTTTCGGGCACCGGCCGTGCAAGTGCAACCTGCTGCTGCTTCAGGGCTCTGGAAAGCGTTTGGTTTCCTGGTCGCTGGCTTTTTTATGACATCGGGCTTCTTTGGTTTAAAAGCATTGGCGCTTTCCACGGCTGCCCGGCAAAGGATCGATATCAAAAAAATAGTTGCGGATTATGACCTCCAGCCGGTGCGGCAGATCCCTGTCAGCAAAGAAGATGCAACCGCCGGAAATCCGTCCGGAGCTATGAAGCTGGTGATCTTTACAGATTTTTATTGCCCCGCCTGCCGGATGTTTTCGGCGGAAACAGACAGTATTCTGAAGAAATTCGGAGGAGAATGTTTGATCGTATTTAAACCGTTTCCGCTCAGCACAGACTGCAATCATTCTATTAAGAAAGACCTGCATGCCGGTGCCTGCGAGGCGGCAAAGGCCTCCCTGGCAGCCGCTCAGCAGGGGAAATTTATGGAATTTCACCACGAACTGTTTAAAGATGCAGGGAAAAAAGATCTTATCATGGTGGCAAAACAATGCAGCCTGCAACTGCCGGCCTTTGATTCATTCCGGAATGGCCCGGTTGCAGCGTCTGTTGTTCAGGCTGGTATCCGCCAGGGTACGACCCTTGGTATTGAAGGAACTCCGGCTGTTTTTTTGAACGGCCGGCAAATAAAGGATACCCGGCCGGGAGTGGTGCAGGCTGTTTTGAAGAGGGAACTGCAGGCCACGGGCAGAGACTCCTCTATCTACCGCAAAAAACACCCGGATACAGGCAGATCCGTTCGCAATGCACATAACAGGCAAACCAGATAGGCAGCGCTGAAAAGAGCATTGTTTAGTTTAATGCTATTTTATATAAAGTGGTATAAATTTATAATTTTTAATTAGATATAGTAGTTTACATAAACTTAATATATTGCTGCTTGCCCGGCTCTTCAAAGGCCTATCGCCTGTCCTCCTGGTCAACCGATGGGTTTTGGCATTGGTTGTCGGGAATGCCCGCCGTTTAAAAAATGTTGTGCCATTAATCTCACCAGATTATCTTATTTTGCAGGCTTCCTATTGTAAAAGAGATGGTTTTGTAGAGGCATGACAAGCGAGCAAATTGCATTTTTAATCAGTTCATCACCAGCGCTGCAAATGTTGCGGTTGCGGAATGCAGGCTGGGTATTACCGTTTTTATATACTGTTTTTAAAGAGAACCGCCGGATGGTGATCCGGGAGGACCAGCTTGTGCCATTGCTGGCAGAGACGCTCGGCGCGCATGCAGATGGTATGGAAGACTGGGAGGAAGCACGGATCGATTTTGGAGAGGATGAAGAGAGCCGCAGCCGGAAGTACCTGCTGAGCTGGGTACAGAAACGGATCCTGCAGGATTTTCCCGACACCGAAGGCAATACCAATTACCAGCTGAGCGCTTATACCGAAAAAGTTTTTCAATGGATGCAGCATCTGCAGAAGGGACAGCATCACGTGGGAACCGAAAGCCGGTTCAAAATGCTGTTCTCTTCCCTGCGCGATATGGTAGAGAATACCGAGGATGACCGGGAACGCAAGCTGCAGATCCTCAAAGACCGGAAGGCGGAAATCGATAAAGAAATAAAAGCACTGGAGCTGGGTGTGGCGCCGCAGCGGTATAACAATGCCCAGGTACAGGAGCGGCTCGATCTGTTCATCCGTCTTTGTTATGAGCTGATCGGCGATTTTCGCGAGGTTGAAGACAATTTCAAACAGATCCATCGCAGCATCGTGGAGCAGCATACCCGTGCAGAACAGAACAAAGGTGCCATTGTGGGTTTTGCTTTTGAATCGTACGATGCGTTGCGCAGCAGCAACCAGGGCAAGAGTTTTTATGCCTTCTGGGATTTCCTCATCTCCCGCAGCGGACAGGAAGAATGGCGGCAGCTTACCGAACAGCTGCTGCTCCTGCTGGAAGACCGCCAGCTGGAAGCCGACACGGATTTCCTGCAAAATATCAAATCATTTCTGCTGGAGCAGGGGCGTGCGGTCTACGATGCCAACGATAAAATGGCGGAGAAGCTCAGCCGCATCATCACCGAAAAGGAGATCGCGCGCCACCGGCGGCTGCGCCAGCAGATCAGCGGCATCAAGGAGCTGGTATTCGATCTCATGGAGGAAGAGCATCCTGTTGAAGCTGGATTGTTACTGGAAGAGGCTGCCGATATTAAGATCGTTATGGACCGGGGGCTGACGCTGGAGGCAAAAAAAACGGCAGGCGCATTAAAACAGCCCATGCCGGCCGTGGAAAAGATCGCCGATGTGGACCGGTTCAACCGGTTGCTGAACACCAGCTTTATAGACAAAAAGCGGCTCTGGCAAAAGGTAGAGCAGGTGCTGGAACACAAACAAACCGCCACCCTAAAAGAGGTCATAGAAGCTGCAAAGCTGGAACATGGCCTGGCCGAGGTGATCAGCTACTACGGTTTTTTAAAAGAAAGATCAAAAAGGGTGCAGATAGTGGGTAGCGCGGTAGAGCTGATCCCGTTGAACAGCAGCGCCGATAAATTTGTGGAAGTGCCGTATTTGTTATTTAGTAAATAGAAAGAGATCCATGGCCGAAAAAATACATTCATTTACGCCTGTGTTCATCAAGCTGCTCAAAGGCCCGGTAGAATACCTGGACAAAAACGTTTGGGAAAAGCTGCTCCAGTACAAGACCGAGCTTATCGTTTTTTTACAGGGTGTAGGACTGACCCTGGTACTGGATGAGCAGGATGGCTACGCGTACATAAAACACGCGGTATCGGAAGAGGACGCCACCAGTGTAAGCTGGGTACAGCGCCGGGCCCTGGCCTACGACGAAAGTGTGATGCTGGTGTTACTGCGCGATATGATGGCTGAATTTGAAGTGGGCGAGGCTACCCAGCGGGAGCTGATCAAAAAAAGAAGGGAGATCAAGGAGTATGCCGAGTTATTTTTTAAAGAAAATGCCAGCCGGGTAAAGATGCTGAAGGACATCGACCGGCTCATCGAACGCGCCGTGGAAAATGGATTCCTGGAACGGTCGGGTGTACACGAAGTGCCGGATGAACAAAAATTCCGGATCAAAAAGCTCATCAAAGCCCGGGTAGACAGCGAGGTATTAGAAGATTTTAAACAGCAATTGACAGCACATGCAGCTAAGCGTATTCAGCACGGATAATGAAAAAAGCGGCTTCCGGTTACAATACATGGAAGTCTTTAACTGGGGAACTTTCGACGAACAGATCCATACCATCATTCCCGGTGGGGAAACCAGCCTGCTTACAGGATCAAACGGCAGCGGGAAAACCACGTTTGTGGACGCCCTGCTAACGCTCATCGTTCCCGAAAAAAAATACCGGTTCTATAACCAGAGCAGCGGCAGCGAAAAGAAAGGCGACCGTACCGAAGAAACTTATGTACTGGGGGGCTATGGCACCATCAACAATGAGAACGGCGTTACCAAAGCCTTGTACCTGCGGGAGAACCGCGAAGAAGCCTACAGCATCCTGCTGGCTAATTTTACCAATGAAGCCATGCAGGAAGTGACCCTGTTCCAGGTGCGGTATTTCAACAACGGGGATATGAAACGGATGTTTGGTATTGCCCATAAAAGTCTGCATATTGAGGAAGATTTTAAGCCCTTCGACCTCGGCAATGCCTGGAAACGCCGGCTGGATCAGCAATACAATAAAGGGAGCCGCAAGCAGGTAGAATGGTTTGATGCCGCGAGCAAATATGCCCACCGGCTGGTGGATGTGCTGGGGATGCAGAGCATCCAGGCGCTGACCCTTTTTAATCAGACCGTAGGCATTAAAGTATTGGGCAACCTGGATGATTTTATCCGCACGCATATGCTGGAGCCGCGCGATATGGAATCCCTGTTCCAGGAACTAAAAAAGCACCTGGCCACGCTGCTGGATGCCCAGCGGAATATTGAAAAGGCGGAAGAGCAGATCCGCCTGCTGCAACCTGTACAGGAACATTATACCGGGTTCAAAAATCTGCAGACCCGGCAGCAGAACGCCCAAAAGGCCCTGCATACTGCTGCTGCATGGAAGGGCTATACCCAGGACCGGTTATTACAACAGGCACTGGAAGAAGCCGGCATGGGTGTAAAAGAGCTGGAAGAGAAAACCGCAATAGCAAAAGCGGGTATTGATGCCCTGCATGAAGAAGAACGCGTTACCCGGAACCAGATCGACCAGAATCAGGCCGGGCAGCGGCTGAAGCAGCTGGAGCAGGAGCTGCAGGCATTGCAGGCCAAAAGAGCAGAAGCCGAAAGCGACCTCACATTATTTACAGAGTGGTGTGCCGCATTACACCTGGAAGATAAAAGCGCTTCCGATGAAGAAAGTTATAAACGCGTGCAGAAGGAAGCCGGCCAGTTTGCCCGGCGGCTCGAAAAAGAGAACCGGCAGAACGAGGCAGATGATTTTGATGCCAGGAACCTCCATAAAAGGGCCGGGGAGGCAAAGAGCAGCCTGGAAGAAGAACTGAATATCCTGCTGCACAACAAAAGCAATATCCCTGCCCACCTGGTACAGGTACGCCGGCAATTGTGCGCGGCATTAAAACTGGATACATCGGAACTGCCCTTCGCCGGCGAACTGATGCAGGTAAAGCCGGAAGAACAGCGCTGGCAGCCGGCCATTGAAAAATTATTGTATGGCTTTTCGCTCCGCCTGCTGGTGCCCGATCAGTACTATAAAAAAGTGACCCGCTACCTCAATCAGACCAATACCGGCACCCGGCTGGTCTATTACCGGGTACTGGATACCTTTCATACCCTGGCAGAGGACGATACCGTTTTTTATAAGCTGGATTTTCATCCGGAACATCCGCTTTCCGGTTGGGTACAACAGCAGGTGGTGCAGCAGTTTTCCTATACCTGCCTGGAAGAGGAGAAGCCGATGGAGCGCTATGATAAGGCTATTACGCTGAACGGGCTGATCAAGAACCGCGACCGGCATGAGAAGGATGACCGGCCGGGCAGCAATGATGCCGGGCGTTATGTAATGGGTTGGAACAATGAAAATAAGAAAGAGGCGCTCATCAGTCAGCGGAATAAGCTGGCAGATGAGCTGGCGAATGCCGCCGAGATCATAGAGCGTTGCCGCAACCGGGCTGCCCGGCTGCAAAAACAATTCTATGCGCTGAACCGGCTGCAGGAACATGGTGGCTTTGCATTGCTGGACGTAGCGGGCATACAGCGGAACATTCATAAAACCGGAGAGCAGATCACGGCATTGAGCAAAAGCAACAACCAGTTACAGGAACTGACCGCACAGCTGGAAGCAACGATCCGGCAGCGCCAGGAGGCAGAAAAGAGTTGGGAGCAGGCCGCGCAGGCGAAAACCACCCTGCAAAACGGGATCCGGACGATGGAGCAGCAACGGGAGCAACTGCAATTACTGTTGCAGCATATTACCGAAACGGATAAGGAAGAGCTGCTGCTGTTTCAGCAACAGCATGCGGCGTTGCTGGCAACTGTAACATTGGAGAATATTGAAACACTATATGCGCAGTTTAAAACACAGCTGGAGAACGAAACGCAGGAAATGCAGCGGCTGCTGCATAAGGAAGAAACGCAGCTGAACCGGGGCATCAGCCAGATCAAGAATCCGTCTCCGGCTTTATTGCAACGTTTCCCGGACTGGTATAGTGATGTGCAGTTCCTGCCGGAAGAGGCGGAGCATGCGGAAGAGTTTAAAGAGTGGCTGGATAAACTGGTGAGTGAGAACCTGCCGAAATACCGGAAGGACTTTGAGAATTTTGTCAACGATACCATTACCTATAAGATCGGCGGGTTGAATGAGGAAATGGAAAAATGGGAGCGGGAGATCAATAACAGTGTGAGCAAGCTGAACCAGTCGCTGGGAGGAATTAACTTTAACAAGCTCCCGGATACCTACATCCAGCTGGGCAAGCGCCGGGTACAGGATGCCACGGTAAATGCCTTCCGCAATGCCCTGCTGGAGGCCTTGCCTCAGGCGGCCAACTGGCAGCAGAGCAGCTTTGAGGACAAGGCACTGCATTTCCGCCAGAAAGTACAACCGCTGATCGACAGCCTCGATGAAAGCGAAACCTACCGTACGCGGGTGATGGATGTGCGGAACTGGTTTGAGTTCTGGGCAGATGAAAAATTCCGCAATACCGGAGAGCTGAAAAAGACCTATCGCCAGATGGGCCAGTTGTCCGGCGGGGAGAAGGCCCAGCTGACCTATACGATCCTGTGCAGCGCCATCGCTTACCAGTTTGGCATCACCCGTGAGGGAAAGAACAGTCGCAGCCTGCGTTTTATTGCCGTGGATGAAAGCTTCAGCAACCAGGATGAAGACAAGGCAACCTACCTGATGGAACTGTGCAAACAGCTGCATCTGCAATTGCTGGTTGTAACGCCCAGTGATAAGATACAGATCGTTCAGGATTACATCGCGCATGTACACCTGGCACAGCGCGTCAACAACAGGCATAGCATCATGTACAATATGACCATTAAAGAGCTGCAGAAACAGATGAAGAAAGCCTCCTGATCATGGATGTTCCAGGTTTAAGGTTCAGGATTTCACGCTGGATCCGGTTTGATGCATGGTGACCTGCCGGGAGCGGAAAGCTTACAGCTGGATGGTTCTCCTTCGCGCTGCATCTCCCGGAGGGGGCGCTGCCCTTTGCAGGAGAAAATGCAGGTATATTTTTTAACCGATTCATTAAATAGCAGATGCAGTTACTCGGACTGAACCGTAATACAGATTATAAAGCAGAGATCCTTGCAGGCCTCACCGTGGCCATGACCATGATCCCCGAATCCTTATCCTTTGCCATCCTGGCAGGTTTGTCACCGCTGACGGGGTTGTATGCGGCATTTCTTATGGGGTTGGTGACTTCTGTTTTAGGGGGCCGGCCGGGTATGGTTTCCGGCGGGGCTGGTGCCACGGTGGTCGTGCTCATTGCACTTGCAGCCGGTCATGGAGTAGAATATCTTTTTGCCACCGTGATCCTGGCTGGGTTGCTTCAGCTACTGGTTGGCTTTTTTAAGCTGGGCAAGTTCGTCCGCCTGATCCCACAGCCGGTTATGTACGGATTTTTGAATGGACTGGCGGTTATCATTTTTATGGCACAGGTTGCACAGTTTAAAACACCGGCCGGCTGGCTGACAGGAACAGCGCTGTATACGATGGCCGGACTGACCCTTTTGACGGTGCTGATCGTTATTGGGTTTCCAAAGATCACCAAGGCGGTTCCGGCATCCCTGGTAGCCATATTGGCCGTTTTTGCTATCGTTTTCTTCTCAGGCATGGATACCCGGAAGGTAATGGACATTGCTTCCGTCAGCGGTTCCCTGCCGTCCTTTCACCTGCCGGCAGTGCCGGTTACACTGGAAACGTTGCAGATCATATTTCCCTATGCACTGATCATGGCAGGTGTGGGGCTGATCGAATCGTTGCTTACCCTGAATATGGTAGATGAGATCACCCATACCAAAGGAGCTTCAAACAGGGAAGCGATGGCACAGGGCACCGCCAATATGGTAAATGGCTTCTTTGCCGGCATGGGAGGTTGTGCCATGGTGGCGCAAACATTGGTGAACCTGAATGCCGGTGCCCGTACAAAGCTGTCTGCCTTTATCGGGGCTGTTACCATCCTGGCGGTGATCCTGGTAGGAGCGCCCTTTATTGAGCAGATCCCGATGGCCGCCCTCGTTGGAGTGATGATGATGGTAGCCATCGGTACATTTCAATGGGTAAGCTTGCGGATCATCACCAAATTCCCCAAAACAGATATCATCGTTGGCATCTTGGTGGCACTGATCACCGTGGTATTGCACAACCTGGCGCTGGCGGTGCTGATCGGGGTGGTCATCTCGGCCCTGGCCTTTGCCTGGGATAATGCCAAACGCATCCGTGCACGCAAGCATACCGACAGCAACGGGATAAAATATTACGAAATTTATGGCCCGCTTTTTTTTGCGTCTACCACTGCGTTTATGGAAAAGTTTGACGTAAAGAATGATCCGGATGAAGTGGTGATCGACTTCCGGGAGAGCAGGGTGGTGGATATGTCGGCAATCGATGCCCTGAATAAGATCACCGAGCGCTATGCCCGGCAGGATAAGAAAATCCACCTGCGGCATTTGAGCCCGGATTGTAAACGGTTGCTGAAAAATGCCGGAGAGACCATTGATGTAAATGTAATGGAAGACCCGACCTATAACGTAATGCAGGACCGGTAATGCTTTCCCGCAGTACCGCTCGAAGAGGACGCTGCAGATGAAAATTCTTCCGGTCCCTTTCGGAAGACCCGGAAGAGAAGAAGGCTGTTGGCCCTTTTTCTTATCTTTGAAAAAACACGAAGTGCTCAAAAAGATCATATGCAAAACAAAAAAGATAGTGCAAATACCCGCAGAAAATTTATAAAGAATACGGCCGTGCTGGCTACCGCACCCGTAACCATGGGGCATAGAACGCCGCCTCCCAAACAGCCGGTCATTCATCATGTTTTCTTTTGGCTGAAGGAGCCTGCATCCGAAGCAGGTAAAAGATCCCTGATCGTCGGTCTGAAGACCCTGAAAGCCATCCCGCAGGTGCGGCAGCTGCTGATTGGCACGCCGGCTTCCACGCTGAAACGCGATGTAGTTGACAACAGCTTCCAGGTTTCGGAATTGATGTATTTTGACAGCACCCGCGATCAGGATGCATACCAGGAGCACCCGGTGCACAAAGCTTTTGTTGAAAAATACAGTCACCTGTGGGAACGGGTAGTTGTGTATGATATGGTAGTGGATCTTCCCTGACCCCTTTTTTAGTATTGCCGGTAGTCCTGCGGCGGGTGCACCGGTTTATATCTGCAACCCGGATCCGGTCGCCAGAGCTTAGTTAGCGGTATTGATATCCGAGACTTTGTGTATCTGCAGCCATTCCCGGAATTCGTCCGGGTGTTCCGGCGAAAAGTGAATGATCTCTCCCGATTTGAGCATGATGGTAAAAAAGCCCGCAGCTTCAACAAATTTGTTCAACTGCGTATGGCCATATTCAAATTCAGGAAATAAAACAGCAATGTTCATATCTAACTGATTTAGTCGTGCACAACGCCAGTAAGGTGCTGAACACCGTATAAAATTATCAAAATATCCTGCATAAAAATCCGGATGCGCGGGTAGCCCGATATCCTGGGGACAAAAGGTGGAAATCTTTGGTTTTTAATTTAGCGCAGGCCGTGCATTTAACGAAAGCAGCAGGTGAACCAATATCTTTGCCGACAATAAAAATACAATTGTCCTGCCGGTTTCTATGCTTCAGAAAGCGGGGGTGTTAAAAACGATGAAGAATATGAAGAGAATCACTGCATTGGTCCTGCCGGTTTTTTTTGCATGTCTTTTTGCCAAAGCAGGCAATGAAGGCGATGTTGCCTTATGGTATGAAAAGCCGGCTGCAAAATGGGAAACCGGGGGGCTTCCGATCGGCAACGGACGTATGGGGGCCATGATGCTGGGTGGTGTTGAAAAAGATGTGATCCAGTTTAATGAACAGAGTCTTTGGAGTGGCGATAACAACTGGGATGGAGCTTATGAAACCGGCGACCACGGTTTTGGCGCTTACCGGAATTTTGGAGAGCTGCGCTTGCTGTTTGACCGGAAATTATCGGTTCATGATTATCGCAGGAGCCTGAATGTAGCTACCGGTCTTTACCAGGTCTCTTTTTCCGGTGCAGGCGGCCACTACCGGCGTGAGGCCTTCGCCAGTCATCCGGACCAGGTAATGGTATTCCGGTATGTGGCAGGAAAGGAAGGAAAACTGTCCGGGCGTATCGGCTTATGGTCGGCCCAGGGGGCGGCAACGCAGGTTACCGGAAATACATTACAATTTGCAGGAATAATGCCCAACCAGCTCCGGTACGCTGCCCGGGTAATGATCCGGCATGAAGGGGGGAGCATAGCGGTAACCGACAGCCAGCTGGTATTTACCAATTGTACATCACTTACCTTGTATCTCAATGCCCGCACCAATTACAAACCGGATTATAATGCCGGCTGGCGGGGTGCCGATCCCCTGCCGGTGATTGAAAGAGAACTGGCGGCTGCATGGGCCAAAACCTATGCGCAATTGCGGACTGACCATATCAAAGACGTTACGGCGCTGACGGGCGCCGCCCGGATCGACATCGGGGCTACCCCTGCGGCATTGCGTGCCCTGCCCACCGATATGCGCCGGGATCAATACGCAGAGGGCAGCGCGGATCCGGACCTGGAAGAGCTCCTGTTCCGGTATGGCCGCTACCTGCTGATCAGCAGCTCACGCCCGGGTGGTTTGCCTGCCAACCTGCAGGGGCTTTGGAACCACAGCAATAATCCCCCCTGGGCCAGCGATTACCACAACAATATCAATATCCAGATGAATTACTGGCTCGCCGAAACAACCAATCTTTCCGCCTGCCATCAGCCCCTGATGGATTATATAGTAGCCCAGGCAGAGCCCTGCCGTATTGCTACCCGCAAAGCCTTCGGCGCTCATACCCGTGGCTGGACGGCCCGTACCAGTCAGAATATTTTTGGAGGGAACGGCTGGGAATGGAACATACCGGCCAGTGCCTGGTATGCCCAGCATGTATATGAGCACTGGGCGTTTACCATGGACCGTGCTTTTTTGAAGAGCACGGCTTATCCCGTGCTGAAAGAGATCTGCCAATACTGGGAAGACCGGCTGAAGCCATTGCCGGACGGAAGCCTGGTAGCACCCAATGGATGGTCGCCGGAGCATGGCCCGCGGGAAGATGGGGTCATGCACGACCAGCAGCTGGTATGGGATCTGTTTCAGAATTACCGGGACGCGGCAAAGGCATTGGATATCGACAGGGATTACCAGGCAAAAGTAGCATCCCTGCAACACCGGCTGGCGCCGAATAAGATCGGTAAATGGGGTCAGCTGCAGGAGTGGCAGGAAGACCGGGACGATCCCGATGATCAGCACCGGCACACCTCGCACCTGTTTGCCGTTTACCCGGGACGGCAGATCAGCCTTACCCGGACTCCGGAGCTGGCCCGGGCAGCCATTATTTCATTGCGCAGCCGCAGCGGGAACTATGGTAAAAATGCGGATAAACCGTTTACTGCAGCCTCCACGGTAGGCGACAGCCGTCGCTCCTGGACCTGGCCCTGGCGTTGCGCATTGTGGGCCCGCCTGGGTGAGGGTGAAAAAGCAGGGATAATGATCCGCGGACTGCTGACCTATAATATCCTGCCCAATCTTTTTGCCAATCATCCGCCCTTTCAGCTGGATGGTAATTTTGGTATCAGTGGCGCCATGGCCGAAATGCTGCTGCAAAGCCACGCTGGCGAGATCAGCCTGCTGCCGGCAATACCCGCCGCATGGAAGGCTTCCGGATCCTTTACCGGGCTCAGGGCCCGCGGAGGATTTACCGTAGATTGTAAATGGCACAATGGCAAAGTGATCAGCTACCAGATCCGTTCTTCCCGTCCTCAAAAAATAAAGCTGCGGATAAACGGCAGGCTCAAAGAAGTGATGTCTGCAAAAAGCGGTCGTTAAAACCGGTTCCTTTTTTTATAAGAACTGCCGGTATCGCATGCTCCCGGGCGCTGTTGCGCTGCGAAGAAGCTTCCCCATATGCACGGGGGAGTTGCCCCTCCTGCGGACCTGCGCCAGTTTTTAGGAAGATGCTAAAAACTGGAGGAGTTAAATGTTAGGAATCCTAACTAAATTTGCAATGTCAACATTTTTTAAAACCAAAAGACAAAAAATGGAAAAATCAATTTTTTACCACGCAGGCTGTCCGGTTTGCGTTAGTGCCGAACACGACATCATTCATTTAGTTGGAGAACCCAATGTGGAAGTAGTGCATCTTGGTGAAGACCAGGGCCGCATTGCTGAAGCAGAAAAAGCGGGGGTGAAATCCGTACCCGCGCTGGTAACGCCAAACGGCAATGTCTTGCACATCAACTTTGGCGCATCGCTTGCTGATGTAAAAGGGTAGCCACTCTGCCTTACGTGTAGTTGAAAGGTGAACGGGTTGTATCAGAAGCTCCTTGCCGCAGGCACCGTAAAGAGCCCGGGGATCATGCGGTTACAGGAACATCCGTTCTGATACAACCCTTTTGATTGTAACGGAAAATCCACACCGTTTGCCGGCGGCGATCGTATGAGGAGGTAGAGAAAACCGGTTGCTGGACCATCTGTTTTTTCAAAAACTGTATGAGACAGGCAGTCCTGTTTCTGGATAGCTTTGTTCAACAATCAGCCGGGATGCAGGGAAAGGTGCTGGAACGCGTTCCGTTGCCATCATTTTTAAACCGGCACAAAGCCAGAAACATGCGTGCAATGAAGAAGCGGGTGCTCACGATACAGAGCCAGGTGGCCATCGGATATGTGGGTAACAATATTGCAGCCATCGCCCTCCAGCTTTGCGGATCGGATCCGGTGCAGGTGCCCACGGTGATGCTTTCGAATCATATCGAGTATCCTGAAGTGTATGGACGACCTGTAGAGCCGGCTTTGTTTTCAGCGCTGCTGAAGGGGGTGGCGGCAAACGGGATCGTTGATGACTGTTCTTTTCTGATCAGCGGCTTTTGCAATGATAAAGTCATTCTTTCGTTGCTGGCAGATTTTATCCGGAAAACCCGCCCCCACGCCGGTTATCGCTATCTCTACGATCCGGTCTGTGGCGATTTCCGGGCCGGCGGCCTCTACATTCCGAAGGCGGTAGCAGATCATTCAATAGCAACATTGCTGCCCCTGAGCGATCTGATCACCCCCAATCATTTTGAACTGGAATATATCCTGGGGAGAAAAATAAACTCGGAGGAGGAATTTTATAACGCGGTAACAGGGCATCCGTTGTTGCGTTCCAGAACTGTTATTGTTACCAGTGCCGGATTTGTGAACCTGCCGGAAGACCGGATAGCAGTAATGCTTTTTACAGAGGGGCAGATAGCGCGTTTTGAAACAGACCGGGTTCCTGTTGAAGTGATCGGCACCGGGGATCTGTTTGCGGCCATTGTTGCAGCCCAGCTGAATCTTGGCAGGGATATCGGGCAGGCCGTTGATAAGGCGGTGCGCTATCTGCATGCGGTGCTCCGGTACAGTTTCGGGCTGGGCGAAACCGATCTCACCGCGGCTGCGCTGATAAAATGCCTGGATGTTTTGCAGTAGCCGCAGCCGTCAAAGGCGAATGGGACCGTGCCCGGTCGCTGATCTTTTGAAAAGAACATGTCGCGGGCATTCTAAACAAAAGCGTATGGCCGATATTTTAGAACACTTACAGGAGATCCGGAAACGTATAGAGCGTGCCTGCAGCGCAAGCGGGAGGGCGCCGGAGGAAGTACGCCTGCTTTTAGCCACGAAAACGGTGCCGCCGGCACGCATAAAGATCGCGTTGCAGGAAGGGCAACGCCTGATCGCCGAGAACAGGGTGCAGGAGATCCGCGAAAAACATGCAGCGTTGAAGGCAGTTCCACATGAAAGCCATTTCATCGGGCACCTGCAATCCAATAAGATCAAAGAACTGCTGAAATACGATATTTCCTGTATCCAGTCGGTCGATCGTTTGGAGTTAGCGGAAAAGCTGCATCAGCGCCTGTTATTGGAGCAGAGAACAATGGAAGTGCTCATACAGGTAAATACCTCCAATGAAGACAGCAAATTCGGGATCGGGCCGGATGCAGCGCTTGAACTGGTAAAGGCAGTGGCTGGTCTGGGATCCATAAAAATAAAGGGGCTTATGACCATCGGGCTTTTCAGCGCTGATACCGGGAAAGTGCGCGGCTGTTTCCGGTTATTAAAAGAGATCCGTGATCAGATCGCTGCCGCAGCCATTCCCGGCGTGGAAATGAAAGCGCTTTCTATGGGGATGAGCGGCGACCTGGAAACGGCCATTGAGGAAGGTGCGACCATCGTGCGGGTAGGAACGGCCATATTCGGGAAGCGGCGTTACCCGGACAGCTACTACTGGAATGAGCAGACCCCGGATGCATAGCAAGCGCAACCGCTACTATAAAAGTACAAGGTGTAGGGACAGAGGCCGCCAGGTTTTTTTGGGAGCATAATATCTCGATCCCTCAGGCGGCGTGTGGGGATGGCCGCCGGCTCATGATCCAAACGGCCGCGGTATTTTTATTGGATTTAAGATCTGTGCATCTGCGGCTCCTGTGTGCCTGAACTCACTGTTCCAGGGTCTTTCAGACGTCTTATATTTTGTTCCCATCTGGCAGTGTGTGAAATCACGCGCCATGCCATGGCCCCTTTCACTGTGGACCTGAAAAATAAACAGGATGTATTATCTTTCCGGCGCAGATCGGTCCGGATTTTAAAGATCAGGAAGCAAATATGATGCGCGTACACTATTTACAACACGTTCCTTTTGAAGCTCCGGCGTATGTAGAAACCTGGATGCAGGAGGAGGGACACAACGTTTCCGCCACCCGTTTTTACGACCCGGGGCACCGGTTGCCGGCTATGGACGAGCTGGATGCGTTGATCATTATGGGAGGGCCGATGGGCGTGTATGATGAGTCGCTTTATGATTGGCTGGCGGATGAAAAGACATTTATAAAAACCTGTATTGGTGCCGGCAAAAAAGTACTGGGCATTTGTTTGGGTGCGCAGCTCATAGCGGTTTGCCTGGGTGCCCGCGTACAGGCGGCGCCCCATAAAGAGATCGGCTGGTTTCCGGTGTACCCTGCCGGTGACTGCAGGGCGGTGCCCTGGTTTTATGAACTGTTCAGGACCGGTCCGGTAGTATTTCATTGGCATGCCGACCGGTTTACGATTCCGGAAGGTGCCATGGACCTGTTGCACTCGGAGGCGAACGGCAACCAGGCCTTTTACTATAACCGGGATGTGATCGGCCTGCAATTTCATTTGGAGGTTACCGCTTCATCAGTGGATGCATTATTGCGGGAGGCTGCTGCTGACCTTGAAACGGCAGCAGCAGTACAATCCGCAGCGGAAATAGAAGCCGGGAAGGACCTGATCGCGGACTGTAATGAAAAAATGGCCGCTGTTTTAACACACTGGCTTTATTCCGGGGAATGACCTGGAAAAGAAGTGAAAGCCGGAACCGGTCATTCAGAGAAAGGCTGCCAGGGCCTTTATACCGTCTTTCAGCTGCTCTTCGGAAAGCGCCCCGTAACCCAGCCGTATTCCATTCACCGGCTCGTCGTAACTGAAGCTATCCGGTGTGGTGATCCCGATCCCTTTTGATCGCAGTTGTTTGGAAACCTGCATCCAGTTTATTTTTTTATGGGGCAGGATCCAGAAGGCCAGCCCGCCCTCGGGTACCGGGTAGCGGGCTTTATTCTTTAAATATTCCGAAAGGAGCGAAGCCGTAAAATCCCGTTTTGACCTGTAATACTGAAAGGCCTTGCGTATATGCCGTTTAATGGTGCCGTCCCGGATCAGCTGCAACACCGCCTGTTCCATAATGGTATCTCCCTGAACGTCGATGATCTTCCGGAGCGTGCCGATCTTTTCAATAAGGGCCGCGTCCTTAGTAGCAAGGTAGCCGATCCGCAGGGCGGGCGCCACCACCTTGCTCAAGGTACCGACGTAAATGAAGTGCTTCAGTTCGGGGAAGGCAGACAAGGGATGAACGGGACGGTAACCAAAATGGAATTCATTGTCATAGTCATCTTCTATGATCACAAAACCGTATTCATTGGAAAGCCGGATCAACTCCAGCCTTCGCTGAAGACTAAGCGTTACCGTTGTCGGGTACTGGCGATGGGGCGTAGTATAAATGGCTTTTACCTTCTTATGTGAACGGAGGTGCGCAAGCACGTCTTCGATCAACAGGCCCTCCTCATCTACCCGAACCGGCAGTAAGGTGGCACCGGCATGTTCCCATGCCTGCCAGGCGGGTTTATATCCCGGGTTTTCGATCATCACATGGTCGCCCGCGGACAGGAGGCATTGCGCAATCAGGTACATGGCCATCTGACTGCCCCTGGTCACACATATATGATCTTCGGCAACCTGCATGCGCCGCTGGTGATTCAGCATCTGGGCGATCTCCGCCCGGAACGCAGGATCTCCATACACATTCCCGTAAGACATCATTTGCCATTTTGCCTTTTGGTGAAAGACCTGGCGGTACGAGCGCGCCAGTTCCGCAATGGGCGCTATCTTACCGTTCGGGTGACCGTCATCAAAATAAATGGAATACCCTGTTACGCGTCTTTCCTGCGTGGCGCGTACGCGCCCGGGGGATTTGATCTTTTTAAAACGGGGCAGCTGATCGGCAACAAATGTACCCTTACGCTCTTTTGATACCAGCCAGCCTTCGATGAGCAATACATGCAGCGCTTCCACCACGGTGTTACGGTTTACCTGTAGAAGTTGCGCCAGCTGGCGGCTTCCGGGCAGGGCTTCGCCGCCTTTCAGCCGGCCCCAATGAATGTCTTTTATAATGGCGTCGGCAATTTGCAGGTAGATCGCTTTACCGGATCGCTCATCCAGGTGAAGCTCTATATTCCATGGTCGTAACATCTGGACTATCAGGGTTCGTGAAAAATGTATGCAATAGATGGTCCAAATATACACTTGTTTTTGGGCGGGTCAAAAAAAGAAGCGTCCCGGGGATGACGCGTGCAGAAGAACAGCGCCTGACGGGTGTATTGGCGGCTTCGCGAGAAATAACGACTGCCGCTCCTTTTCGCTGCGCGAAATAGTGCCTTCGTTTGTCGTCCGGACAGCTCCGGGTGATCAGATCTTTAGCCTTTTTCTCAGCTCCGTCAGGATGTCGATATCACGCTGCCGTATTTTGCCTTTCCTGTTGGGCGGGCAGTTAAGGATAAGGATATTGCTGTTGCGCGTGGCGGTGTGGTAAAGCTTTTCCAGCTCATCAACCGGTTTGAAGCTGGTGTCTTTTGTGTTGTAGAACCAGCGTTTACTGATGCATACCGTAGACTCCCAGGGCATATAATACAGCTGACCATTGTGTGCGAAAAGTTTGGGATCGTTTGCCGCGGGCAGGTGGGGGTCGCCGAGCCGGAAGTCGCCGGGAAAATAGCGGATAGGGTATCCGGTCTTCTGATCCTCCGGCAGCACCGCATGCTTATCGGGGTCGCCCGGAGCTCCAATGCTCCAGTTGATGCCCACCTGGCATTGCGGTTCGCGTTGCTTGATGACCTGGTAAAGCTGCGCGATGGGCCAGCGGTTATTGGCCTTCATCCAGCCGCCATCAAACCAGAACTCCACAATGCGGGTATATGGCCGGGTAATGTCCATCAGCTCATTGAGCTGCCGGAGCATATAGGCATTGTACGCTGCATCGAGCGACGCATCTTTTGTATCCGGGTTTTGTTTGCGGTCCCAGAGGGAATAATACAATCCCAGGCCGATATTGTATTTTTTGCAGGCTTTCGCCACCGCTGCAACGACATTGGTACGGTTGGAGGAACTGGCCACGTCATAGGTGGTTGCTTTGCTGTCCCAAAGACAGAAGCCATCGTGGTGTTTGGTGATCAGGATCACGTATTTCATGCCCGCATCCCGGGCGGTCCTTATCCATTGTTCCGCGTCGATGGCTGTGGGGGCATAGGAAACGGCCGGCTTGGAGCCATCTGTCCATTCCTCGTCATGGAAGGTGTTGATCCCAAAATGCAGGAACATGCCATACCGGCGTTCGATCTGCTGTTGCTGGTAGCGATTGGGCTTCGTGGCAGGTACTGGAAGGAGTGCTTTTTGCGCCGAGGCAGCCGCGGCCAGGAATATTGCCAAAAAAAGGATCGTTTTTTTCATTGCGGATAAAGTTTGTTTTTAAGCGGGGTTAGTGGTAAACCTGATTTTTTGTCCTTTTTTCAGCAGCACGGTGGTGATCCCGTCTTTCCCGGTTTTAACGGTTGTGGCAAGAGGACCCCTTGCCTTCATCTTCCCGACAGGCAATTTTATATTTAGCAGCCCGCCTTTTTCAGCAAGCACTTCCACGGTATAGGTTGCTCCGTCTTTCTTTTCTGCAGAAACAAGGAAGGCCCCCTCGCTTCGTAAAGACCGGAAGGAACATTGCTGCCAGCTTTCCGGAACAGCAGGAAACACCTGGATATAGCCGTTGCGGCTTTGCAGCAGCAATTCATGCACGCCCTGTGCAAAAGCAAAATTACCTTCAAGGGTAAACGGGCGGTAGGTGAAGCCCGAGTACTGACCGCCTTTCTGATCGCCATTAAGGTGAAAGCTGTTGGGTGAGCAAAAATTAGATGCAAAGATCTGCAATTGTTTCACCGCGCTGTCGGCCTTGTAAGCCCGGGCATACAACGAAGCCATCCAGCTGAACGAATAGCCGCACCAGGCACGGGTGCCTTTTGCTGCAATGCGGCTTAAAGAATGTTCGATAATGGAGCGGTCATGCGGTTTGTTATAATCCAGAAGGGCCAGCGGGTAAATGGCCATGTAGGGCGACATATGCCGGTGCGATTCATCCAGGTTCTCTCCCGGTGCAACGGTCAGGCCGGTTTCATTGACCTCGTAATCCGGTAATTGCTTTAAGATCGCCGACCAGTGCCGGGCTTCGTCTTTCTTACCCATGGCTTCCGCTACTTCGCCTGCAGCGCCAAACAAGAACCGGGCAAGTGAAAGGTCGAAATTGCTCCAATCCAGGAACCAGGCGCTGATGTCGTTATTATTGTATTCGGGGCTGGAGCTCAGGGGCAGCTTCCGGATGCCGTTCTCTAACCGGGTAATATTTTCCAGGTAGGTAGCGCCTTCGTGTATATAGGTGTATGCCTGCGATCTTAAGAAGTGCGCATCCATCGAGTATTTCCACTGCCAGTAAAAGTGCTGGGCGCACCAGGCCACTACGGTTGGAGAAAGGGAGTACTGGATCCATCCGCCCATCGGGTCTCCGTTCAGTGTGACCACTCCGGGCACATTAAGGCCGGCTACCTGGAAATATTGTTTGGTGTATTGCAGGTTCTTCGGGCGGATCTTCCAAAGCCAGTCGGTAAAAGTGGCGCCCTCGGCCAGGTGGTTACCGGTATAAGCCGGCCAGTAACTCAATTGTGTATTGAGGTCGTTGTGGAAATCGCCTTTCCAGGGGGGCAGGCTGCCATTATCGGCCGTCCATACGGCTTGCAGGGTGATGGCGGGTGCTCCTTTCCGGGCAACGCTTCCCAGTTTGTACAGCTCCAGATAATATTGTTTTTCGATGAGCGGATCGGGCAGCGTAACGGAAGACTGGCTCCAGAAATTTTTCCACCAGGCAACGTGCTTCGCCCAGCCGGCAGGCTCCTTTGCCGTGGCGCTCAGCGCAGGAAGCGATGCAGGCCGGTCTTTTTCGATTGCCCAGCTGCCGGTCAGCTTATTGCCCGGTAATTGTTCCCATTGGATGCATACTTCGTAGTAATGTCCATCGTAAGTGGGCTGCCGGTACCGGATGGTGGTGGCAGTTTGGTGAACGGTCCCTTTTGCATAGCCCAGCTTTTCCAGTCCTTCTCCCGCATGACTGTTATCATTTTTCACCAGGCCTTTTCCACTGTTGTACCGGTGAACGATCAGTCGGGGTGCCAGCGCCCCGATCTGTTGCCCCAGGGCTGCCGGAAGATCTTCAAAAGAGAAATAGCCGATGTTTTTTGAAGCGTGTATATAGCACCGGAACCGGGCACCGCTCTCAAACTGTACGGTATTCAATGCGGTTCGGATATCCAGCGTATTGGAAACCACCCTGCCCAGGCTGCGGACATCAAATTCCATCGCAGCCGCCGGCAGCTTGGTGGGATAGGGGACCCGGTCGTAAGGCTGATCGCCCCGTTTTTGTACGGGTGCATAATCCTTTTTCAGCACCTGTTCTTCCACCCATTTAAAATTGAGTGAAGAAAGGTCCAGCGCTTTCCGCTCGTCCCAGAGATCGGCACGGTCCAGCGAAAGCCGCAACCGCTCCTGCTTTTCCCATACCAGGGCACCGAGCATGCCATTGCCGAGGGGCATGGCTTCATCCCATCGCGTGGCCAGGTGGTTGAACCGGAGATCATGCTCCGGTTTGGGCTGCGCCGTTGCAACGGCCGCAGGCAATAACAGCAGAAAAAGTATTTTTTTTATCATAACAAACAAAATAAAAGATGCGACCTGTTGTTGAAAACATACGGCTGATCCTCCATCATTACCGGCCTTCCGGCATCCGGATCACGCAGATCTCGTTGATGGAAGGAGGTGCCGAAGCGTCCAGGATCTTTAAACGCAGCTTACGGGCCCTGTAGTTTTTGGGAAACCGGATCACTTTGCAATCGCCCATCGGCTCGTCGCTAAGGTACACCGTTTGCCATTCACCGGAAGGCGGCAGCAGATCTACGCTGTATTTCCGGATGCGGGGAATGCGTATCTGCGAAAAGCCATCAGACAGCCCTTTTACATCCTGGTATTCAAAAATGGTTATTTTATTAAAGGCCTCCGCGGGATCGAGCGCCAGCTCCACGCTGGCCAGCGTATCTTTCGACGCCCAACGCGCATCCAGCTTGCCATCGTTGATATGGGATGCATCATAGCGGTCCTTTTCTGCAGGCCAGGCACTGGTAGCGCTGGCCGGCCTGTTAAAGGAAATGAACCGGCCGTTCCGGGGCAGCGGTTTATGGGGCGATAAGCCCAAACGCTTTCCCAGCGCTATCGCTGCATTGGCTTCGTACTCCCGTATGCGGCCGGTATTGTCCGGGGGCACGTTCACCACCAGTGCATTGTCATTGTCGGTACACCAGTAAAACAGCTCTTCCAGTTCATCGAGGTCCCGCACGGGCAGTTGCTCCGATTTCTGGAACCAGTTCCAGCGTTTGCTGATGCAGAGGGTATGTTCAAAAGGGAGGTAATAGGACCGGCCCTCGTGGAGGTATTGCTTTTTGTCGAATTTCGTTATAAGCTGCGGATCCCAAAGACGGAAGTCAGATGGAAAGTATTGAAAATAATAACGGTTGTCCTGCGTCATGTCGGACGGACGGGTAAAGGTTCTCTTTCCTTCTTCGTTTACGATCGTATGGTTAACGCTTACCGCACAGGCGGGGTTGTATTTTTTTACCAGTTTATAGATCTGGTCGATGCCCCATTGCTCCGGCCGGCGATCCCATCCGCCATCCAGCCAAAGCTCACTGATGGGGCCATAGCCTGTAAACAGCTCCGTCAGCTGATGCAGCATATAGTTGATATACCGCTGCGGATCTTTTTCCCTGTAGGAAGGCGCATGCCGGTCCCAGAGCGAATAGTAGATGGCAAACTGTATCCCGTATTTTTTGCAGGCATCTGAGACCGCTTTTACAATATCCGTCTTAACGGGAGACGCGGCTACATCATAGGTCGTGTACCTGCTGTTCCAAAGACAAAAACCATCATGGTGTTTGGTGATCAGCAGCACATACCGGAAGCCGGCCTCTTTGGCCACCCGCACCCATTGATCCGGATCGAGCTGGGTGGGATGGTATTTTTCAACCGGCAGGGTGCCGTCAGACCACTCCACGTCGGCAAAGGTATTGATGCCAAAATGGATGAACATCCCGTAGCCTCTTTTTATCAGCGCCTGCTGTGCAGCATTGGGTCTGGCAGATGGCAGCAGGGTTTGGGCAAAGGATGCCGTATAAAGAACGAACAGCACCGGTATCAGCAGGCTTATTGTTTTGTGTTTCATCTTATATTTCATTGCAGGTGAAAGACTTCCTCCATCGGGCTCCAGATCTGTTTTTTTGCGGCGGCATCCGGCAACGGGCGCTGTGCAGGGTCCGTTTCACGCCACCAGCGCCGGGTAGCACTGTCAGCAGCCATCTTTTGCATATCCGCATCAAAATCATCACCGGTGTATTCAAAATAGCTGAACAGGTAAGGCTTTCCATCCACTTCCTTGAGATAGATCGAATAATGCTGAATATGGCATTCTTTTATCTTGTTCCGTACTGCGGGCCATACGGCAGCATGTAATTGTTTGTAATACGGTATTTTTTCCGGCTTTATTCCTGTTACCATGCCAAAGCGCTGTACTTTTGGGGGAGTGGTCTTAGCAGGCGGCTGTTTTTGGCTGCAGGAAAAGAAAAGGAAAAATACCATGGCAGAAAAATACAAAAATAGACCTTGCTTCATGATTTGATTTTTTTGATCGTCCGGCCTTTATGGTTACCGGAAGATCCAGTAAACGACCGTCATAACGAACAGCAATAATAGTGTAAGTACTTTGTAATTACCCAATCCCGGCCAGCCCTTGCTTTGCAGGGGCTCCTTGAATGATTTCCAGTAAAGCGCGCGGCTTTCTTCAGTATGCTGTACCGGGTACACGTAAGAAAGAATGACCTGGAGGAGCACGCAGGTACAAAACAAATAGAAAGCCATCATCATAAACGGGATCTTTCCGATGGGGTTTTGCGGAAGGAGCTTATTGACCATAAAAACGGCTCCTCCCAGTAAAGAGCCGGTCCACAGGGTATATTGCGCGGCTTTGGCTGAAGCTTTTCCCCAAAAAATGCCCAGCAGGAATACGCACGTGATGGGTGGGGCGATATGCGCGATCACATCGTTGATGCCTTCAAATAAGCTCTGGTACTGATTGAGCAGCGGCAGCAGCGCAATGGATACAAGCAGGGCGGCACCGGCCGTCCACCGGCCTACAGCCACCAGTGTTTTATCGCCCGCCTCCGGCCGGACCCTTTTGTAAAGATCAAAACTGGCCAGCGTGGCGATCGAATTTAAGGCGCCGGCTATCTGACTCATCAGACCCGACAGCAGTGCCGCTACCAGTATGCCGATGAGCCCCGTTGGAACCAGGCTGGTGATCATGACAGTGTAAATGCCTTTGGTATTGAGCAACTGGCCGCCTTTTTCATCATGTTGCAGGAGGCTGCTCAGGTCCAGCGCCCCGGAGTGGTACAGGGTGTAGGCAAACAATCCGGGCAGCACAAAGATGAATACCGGCAGTATTTTAATGAACCCGCAGAACAGGGCGCCTGCGCGGGCATGGTTTTCATCCCGGGCGCCCAGGGCCCGTTGTACAATGGTTTGATCGGCACACCAGTACCAGATCCCCAGCACCGGGTATCCGAGAAACACAGCGATCCAGCTCATACCGCTGGCATCGCCCGCCGGTCGTATCATGCTCAGTTTGTCAGATGTTCCTGTTTGCTCCAGGACGGCAACCATCTGGTTCCACCCGCCCATTTTGTTCCAGGCAAAAAAAGTGATGATCAGTGCGCCGGTAATGAGCACGACGCTTTGAATGGTTTCGGTGACCACCACCGCCTTTAACCCGCCAACAATGGTATAAAGTCCGGTAAGCAGCGCTATTACGATGATGCTGACATACATATTGATGCCAAAGAGCGTTTCGAGGACGATGCCGCCGGCCAGGAAGGAAAAAGCAATGTGAATGATGACGGCAGACACGATGGAGATGAGCGCTAACCAGTTGCGGCAGGCCCGGTTGTACCTTTTTTCAAGGAAGTCCGGCAGTGTGGTAACGCCGGAGCGGATATAAAAAGGAATGAAGAACAGCGCCAGCAGGATCAGCGTAAACGCTGCCATCCATTCGAAATTCCCGTTAAGCAGACCGCTGTCGAAACCGCTTTGCGCCAGGCTTACCAGGTGCAGGCAGGAGATATTCGTGGCAAAGATAGCCAGGCCGATCATGGGCCAGCGCAGGGTTTTACCCGCCAGGAAATAATCGCGTGAGGTGCCGGACCCGGTTTTTCTGTTCCGGGTACCGGTCCAGAGCCCGATGGTTACGATCAGCAGGATGTAGCCGGCAGTAAGGACGGTATCGAATGTTCCGATCATTGCAAAGGTTTTAGATCGCAGCTGCTGCCCGGCTCCTGCGGGGTGATATACACACCGGTTTCAATTTTTACGGGATGCACAAAATGCTGTTTCAGGTGCGGGATATGCTCCAGGAACAAAGCTTCATGTCCCAGGGCAATATGGTTGAACAGGACCAGGTGCTGGTGCAGCTGCCCCATATCGCCTACGTGCGGCACCACCGGTACGCCAAATTTCCGCGCCAGCAGGCTCACGGTGATGAATTCGCTCACCCCACCCACACGCACGGCATCCACCTGGATGAATCCTGCGCAGCCCGCCTGCAGGTAGTTCTTAAATGCGATCCGGTTGGCCACATGCTCGCCCAGCGCAAGCTTTACGGGGGCGATCTCTTTTGCCAGTACCTGATGCGCCATGATATCGTCCGGATGGGTAGGCTCTTCGATCCAGTAGGGGTCGATCTGTTTCAGCTCCCGGCAAACAGAAATAGCCTGTGGCAGAGTCCACTGCTGATTTGCATCCAGCATCACTTTTACGGTATCGCCGGCCTCCTGTCTTACAATATGGGCCCTCCGGATATCGCGGCCGGGATCTGCGGCGCCTACTTTCAGCTTCAGCGCGCGGAAGCCGTTGCCGATGGCCCTCCGGCAATTGGTCCGCACCTGTTCGTCGTCGTAATTGAACCAGCCCACCGAAGTGTCATAACCCGGGTATCCGTTCTGCAGCACCTGCATGCGTGCATCCCTGGTAAGCGCCTGCTCCCGGAGCAGGGCAATGGCTTCCTCCTTTGTCAATACATCTTCCAGGTAGGAGAGGTCCAGCGTTTGCACCACCTGCTCTGGTGTCAGGTCAATGAGCAGCTTCCACAAAGGAACCTGTCTTTTTTTGGCCCAAAGATCGAAGCAGGCATTGGTGACCGAGCACAGCCCCAGGTGCACGACTCCTTTATGCGGCCCCAACCACCGGAATTGCTGTTCGTTGGAAAGTAAGCGGAACATGCTGCCAAAATCCGGCATCAGCTCCTCAATATCCCTGCCGGTCAATTTTTCGGCATAGAAGCGCGCCGCCGCGCATACCAGGTCATTTCCTGTCCCCAATGTAAAGGCAAGGCCCGTTCCCCGGTTTCCTGCATCGTCCTCCAGGTCCGTTACGGCGTAAGCGTATTGCGGATCTTTGTGTACGGCATCACTGCCCGCCCCGTTTTCCAGCTGATACCGGGCATCCCGGATGTTTATTTTTCGAATCATTATTTTGTTGCGTGGTTCATGAAAGTAATATCCGGTAGCCCAATTCGGCCCCGCCGGTAACGGGCAGGATGCAACCGGTTATAAAACGCGCGGCATCGCTCATTAAAAAGATGCAGGCGTCGGCGATCACATCGGCCCCGGGCATTTTGCCCAGTGGCTGCAAACGGTCGAGGTATTCCTGCACCCGGTCAGCATAGGGCTGCTCCCGGCTCCAGGCTTCCAGCATCGGCGTTTTGATGGCGGCAGGAGCGACGGCATTTACCCGCACACCCCAGGGCGCATAATCCAGGGCCATTGATTTCGTCAGCGCATTGATAGCACCCTTGGTTGCCGTGTAAGCCGCATGGTTTTCCTGGCCGATACTGCCCACAAGAGAGCTTGTGTGGAGCACACAGCCTTTGGAGGCTTTCAGGTGCCCGATGCCGTACCTGGTGGTATAAAAGATACTGCGCAGGTTCACATTCATAAGAAGCTCCCATTCGGCACCGGTAGTGGTATGCAGGGGTTTTGAGGGATGCGCTGTTCCGGCATTATTGTGCAGGGCGTTCAGCGCGCCGTATTTTTGGATCACGGCTTCCATAGCCTGCTGCACCTCCTGCTCCCGGGTCAGGTCGCAGGTAATAAAGAGGTGATCGCCGGTCTTCAGCTCTTGCAGCTTGTCAGCACCCTCCGGGTTCACATCTGCAATACATACGGAGGCGCCTGCGCCGGCATAAGCTTTTGCGCATTCCCAGCCGATGCCATCTGCTGCGCCTGTTAAAAAGATGATTTTATTTTGAAGCGGGTACATTTTTTATTTTGCCAGACAGGGTTAAGAAATAATAATGCGGAGGGATTTTTGCATGAAGCGGCCCGCGGGCCCGGTTGAATGCCGGTGGTTGCTGTACGTTTTTATATGCCCTGCACCTCCGCTACCGGACGGGCACTTTATGACAAGCCTGATCATGATGCTATTTTTTTTCTGATAGAAATGCAATTGCAAATTAGTTTTTGAGCAACGGGTTTCCTAAAGGTAGAATGATCAGATTTTATACTATTTTAGCAAAAAGTGATCGATTGAAACAAAAAGCGGTTAATATGAAGCCTGTTTTTGCAAAAGTGATGGAAGATCTGAAGGGAGAGGTCTATGCGTTCCGGTCCTTCGATCTGCCCTTTTTTTCCACGGAGTTTCATTTTCACAGGGAATGCCAGCTGGTTTATGTGATGCAAAGCGAGGGCAAGCGCATTGTGGGCGACAGCGTGGAGGACTTTTCCGGCGATGAGCTGATCCTGCTGGGTTCAGACATTCCCCATGTATGGCATAACGACAACCGTTATTTCAGCGGGGAGGCTGCCCGGAAGATCAATGCCCGGTCGGTGGCATTGTTCTTTCACCCGGACAGGCTGATCGCATTGCTGTCCAGGTTCATGAGTACTGTAAAACTCGAAGGGGTTCTGAACAGGTCGCAGCAGGGCATGAAGTTTACGGGTTCCGAAAAAGAACGGATCCGGCAACTGCTGCTGGGCATGGCAACGCAGGATGAGCTGAACCGTTTTGTATCATTGCTGCGGATCATTGAACAGCTGGTTGCTTCAAAAGAATATGAGCTGCTGGCCGGAGACGGCTATACCAATACCTATCAGGCAAAAGATAGCCAGCGGGTAGATAAGGTTTTCCGGTATATTTTTGATCATTTTGGGGATGATATCCGGTTAGAGGATGCCGCGGCCCTGGTGCATATGAATAAGCAGGCTTTTTGCCGGTTCTTTAAAAGCCGCACCCAGAAGACCTTTGTGGAATTTGTCAATGATGTGCGCATCAGTCATGCCTGCAGGATGATGACCTCCGGCGATCATACCATTGGAGCGCTGGCCTATGAATGCGGTTTTAACAGCATCTCTAACTTTAACCGTTTTTTTAAGACCCTGAAAAGAATGACGCCCAGGGAATACCGGAAAAAGGTCCTCGAATAAAGAACCGGTTATCCAGGGCGCGGCAGCTTCATGCCTGGTTCCGTTTTTCATTGCGATGCTATTCTTTATCGAGGAACTGTTCCATAAGCAGCACCGTTGATGCATAGGAAGCCTGTTCTGCCGGGAGGGTTGTGATCTCTCCGATATAGGCCCCGTGCCCGCCGGGAAGGATCGCCAGGCTGCACCGGGGGATCAGTTTCGACAGGGCAACCACATGCTCCGGCGTGGCCACATCGGCATTACCATTGATCAGCAATACCGGCGCCCGGATGGACCGGATGGCCTCGTCGCTGAAGTCGGTGAGCCGGAGCACCCGGTCCTTGCATTTCCGGAACAGGTTGTGCAGTTTAGCGCTATCCGGCGTAACGCGGAGAAATGCCTCTTTATATTGCAGGGGCATCTGCTCAAATGTTCCCTTCTTCATAAACTCCCAGAACTGCGGTGGGGCTCCGTTGCGTTTGAGCAGTACGGAGCCGGCAATGATCCTGCGGCAAAGCCTGGGATGCCGGATGGCTATCTGCAATGCGGTATTTCCGCCGTTGCTGAAGCCAAAGAGATCTGCCTGCGGCACCCGCAGGATCGTTAACAATGCAGCCACATCATCCGCATCCTGTTCAAAAGACAGCGGCGCGTTCCGATCGCTTGTTCTTCCGTGGGCCTGTAGCTCAACACAGATCAGCTGCCGGTGCTGCGCCAGTAGCGGAATGATGCGTCCGAAGCTGGTCTGGATAGTAGAACCGCCGCCATGTATCAATACCAGCGGCACGCCCTGCCCATAGATCTCGTAATACATTTTTATGCCGTTCACGTCTACATAGCCGTTTTTGATTTTCATGTTGCATATGGTTGTATCGGGGAATGAAGCCGCGGAAAGAGTGTTGTTTTGCAAAAACCAGGCTATCAGCGGAAGGATCAGGAGGCGTACCTTTTTCATAACAATTGATTGAGCCGGTTGAACATGCGGATCCAGCTGGGGAGTGCACCGGTCTGCCGGGCAAGCGCGGCCGGAACGGTTTGCTGAAGAAGGATCTCTGTCTTATTGCCCAGGCTGGTAAAGGTTACGGTCACTTTTGTAAGCACCGGCCAGTCGGCAGGCATGCCGGCTTCTTCCGGCGACAGATCATCCCCCTGCTCATTGGTGACGACCATGGTAAACACCAGCCGTTCCGGGGCTTTCAGCTCGAGGTAGGTGCCTTTGCACCAGCAATCGCCGTGTACAGGATCCTGAACGCAGGAATGGAAGGAGCCTCCTTCCCGGACATCGATGCTTTTAAACCGGATGGAGCAGCCATCGGGTGCATACCATCGTACCAGTTGCTCCGGATCCGTCCAGGCACTGAAGACCCGTTCCCATCCGGCATCGAATACATGCGTGAGCGCTACCATTTCTGAACTATTTTCTTTTGGTTCTTTTGCTATCATGGCTTGTTCTTTTTGATTTTTCATTTTGTAAATAGTTGTCCAGTGCCGCAAACCTGCCTTCCCATAAAGCTTTGTATTGTGTGACCCAGGAAGCTACTTCGTGCAGTTTTTCAAGACGCGCCGTACAATACCGCTCTCTCCCTTTTTGGGTGATCACCAGAAGGCCGCATTCGGTAAGGATCCGCACGTGGACGGATACCGCCTGCCTGCTTACATCAAACTGTTCTGCAATGGCATTCAGGTGCAGCGGCCGGGTTGCAACAAGATCAATGATCTGCCGCCGGGTGGGGTCGGCAATGGCCTGGAAAACGTCTCGTCTGATGATCATAATATGCAATTAAATGATTGCAAATATAAATGCAATTATTTAATTGCGTAATTTTTTTTAACCGCAAGCATATTCGAAGGAAAGGGATCAGTGCAAATCCGGTATCCCACCGATGCATGTGCAGTTGCTGCGGGGAATGTAATTGAAAATGTTGCGGTTGACCGGCGCTGCAGGAACCTGCGGCGCAATCGATTGCATGTTGCAGCTTTATTTTTTTATTTACTTTTAGCATCCAAAATAAGCGGACAGCTTACAGATTGGTTTTGTCAAATGGAAAATAACGGTAACTTATACAAACTTTTGTCGAAGGGCGACGAGACGTCTTTTAGCCGGTTCTTCTCAAAATATAAAGAAAAGGTTTATGGCTTTCTGCTGCTCTTTGTTAAAGTACCGGAAACGGCAGAAGAGATCACCATCGATGTGTTCCTGAGGATCTGGCAGAAAAGAGCCAGCTTGCCCGAAGTGATCGATATGGATGCCTTTCTGTTTACGATTTGTAAAAGAAAGGCGCTGGACTTTTTGAGAAAAACTTCACGGGAGAAAAAAGTACAACAGCAGATCCATGAAAGCTTTGAACGGCATCAGAAAAATACCGCGGCTGCTTCGGACGCGCACGCGGTGCTTGAATCCAGGGAACTGGCGGAAATGCTGTTCCGCTCGCTATCACCGCAAAGAAAGAACATATTGATACTGAGTAGGATCGAAGGGCTATCGCATAAAGAGATCTCGCAGCGGCTCAATATATCACAAAGTACTGTCAAGAACACGATCGTACAAGCCATGAAGGCGCTGGAACCGCTTAAAGACAAACTCCGGATCGAAAGTTGCTGGCTGGTCTTCCTCTTGCTGTTTCAGAAATTGTAACGGACCGGGTCGCTGCGGCCTATTTCCATTTATTTTTAAAAAAATTGTGTGCGGATAGTCCTGTTTGATACTATGGGGCGTCTTTATACATACAAATCCATCATCGTATATGTCGTCCAACCCTTACAGGCTCGACCTGCTTTTTCAAAAATACATAGCCGGTAGCTGCACGCCGCAGGAGCTGGATGAGTTCTGGTCGCTGATGAGCGAGCTCACGGATGAGGAACGGTTGTCTATCGGGATAGCCGATGCCTGGCGTCGGAAACAGCCTGAAGCTATGGTTGATGAAGAACAGTGGAACAGGATCTACAGCAAACTTCACGATAAAATTCAGCAACAGGATAAAATTCCCACCCCGAGGCCATTACGCTATTTGCCATATTGGGCTGCGGCGGCCATCGTGGCTTTTCTTGTATGGGGTTATTTTTTATATCCGTCTGCTATAAAGCCGGAACAGGATAAGCAGGGTTTGGCGGTAGAGGAAACGATCACACCGGTAGAAACGGATATCAAAGTAGTTGCCTTGCCAGACGGAACCGAAGTAACCTTACGCAAAAACAGCCGGTTGCATTATGATCCGTCTTTTATAACGGGAAAGACAAGATCGGTCCATATTACGGGTGAGGCTTTTTTTGATGTGGCCCACGATGCGGGACGGCCTTTTATAGTGCACTCCGGTAAGTACAGCATCAAAGTACTAGGTACGGCATTCAATGTAAAAACAACCGCAGGGAAGCTGGCGGTAACGGTAGCCAGGGGCAGGGTCAAGGTAGAGGAAACAGCTACGGAAAAACCCCTGGCTGAACTGACACCAGGCAATCAATTGGTAATGGACAACCTCCCGGAAATTGAAACAGCGGCTTCCGTTAAAACAAATGTAGATGCTGCAGCGGTCGGCAACTGGACAAAACAGGATCTGGTTTTTAAAAATGACAACTGGGCCACGGCTGCGCAACTGATGCACCGTAAATACGGGGTGGATATCCGGATAGAGAACCCTGCTCTCGGGCATTGCCGTTTTACGGCAGACTTTACAGATAAGTCGTTGAACGATTGTCTTGAGATACTGTGTACCCTCACCAATGCCCGGTGGCATAAGAGTGGGATCAGCACCATTGATATTGAAGGGGGTGGTTGTAAATGAGTAAATTAAAAACAGCAATAAAAAGGCCGTATTAACTGCGAATTAATACAGCCACGATTTAAAATCCTTTTATTCACATTTAAATCAGTTTAAAGGTATGAAAAAAAGTGCCTTTCGGGATCTTTTTTTGCCAGGGGTGATCCCCGGCCATAGCGGTAAAAGAAAAATTGTCTATTTGATGAGGCTTAGCTTTATTACACTCTCCTTCCTGCTTCTTACATTAAATGTTCTTTTGGCAAGGAATTCTTCAGGACAGAATATCCATAAAACCTCCGTCACTTTGACGGGGCAGGAGCTGTCTCTGAAGCAACTGTTCATCCGGATCGAACAGCAAACACCTTTCCGGTTTGCTTATCTTGAGTCGCAGGTAAACGCGTATAAAGATGTGCGGGTGACGGCCGGCCGGAAGGCGGTTGCCGGGGTTTTGAAAGATGCCCTTTCCGATACAAGGCTGAACTTCAGCATAAGAGGCAATACGATCATTGTACTTGAAGATCCCAACAAACTCCGGATGGAAGCGCTTGTATGGGGCCCTGTAAGCGGTGTCGTCAAAAACGCCAGCGGCGAGCCGCTCGAAGGGGTTTCCATTACCATTAAAGATACCAGGACCGGCACCACAACAACTGCCGGTGGTCTTTTCACATTGAATGTGAAACGTGGAGATGTGCTGGTATTCTCGAGGGTAGGGTATGAGTCAAAGGAAATAACGATCAGCGATCAATCTTCGGTCGAAATCATATTAACAGCACTGGAAGGCCGCATGGACGAAATTGTAGTGGTGGGATACGGCACTCAAAAAAGAGAGAACGTGACCGGCGCCGTCTCGCAGGTGCAAATGGACCGGGTATTGGGCGACCGACCCATTACCAGCCTGGGCGCAGCGCTGCAAGGTGCAATGGCCGGCTTTACGACTTCTTCCTCCGTGGTACCGGGGGAGGGCAACAGTTTTAATATTCGCGGATACGAATCGATCAATGGCGGTGCGCCGCTGGTATTGGTGGACGGTGTGATACAGAACAACCTGAACTTATTGAACCCTAACGATATTGAAACAGTAACGGTGTTGAAAGACGCCGCATCTGCAGCCATTTACGGGGCAAGAGCCTCCTTTGGTGTGGTACTCATCACCACAAAAAAGGGAAAGAAAAATGAAGCCCTCCGCATTGATTACTCCGGCAGCTTTGCCTTTTCAAAAGTGAACAACCGCCCCGAAATGGCAACGCCCGAACAGATCGTCCGGGGATTGAAGGATATGGGCTACGCCGCTTATTGGTCTGGCCAGAACATTGATACCTGGGAGATCCTGCTGAACGAGTATAAAACGAATCCGTCTAAATATCCGCTGGGATGGACCGATGTGAACGGTACCAAATATTTCTTAAAACAAACGGACCTTATCGGTGAGATCATCGAGCCGGGATCCAGGCAAATACACAATCTTTCGGTGCAGGGCGGCAGCCAGCATATAAGCTACCGTCTGTCATTGGGCCGGTCTAAGGATGACGGCGTTCTGATAACCGATAAGGACCTGTTCAAAAGAACGAATGTGGCGTCTTTTATTGACGGGAAGATCAATAAATGGTTATCCACTTCCCTGGATGTCAAATATTCTACGGGCTTCAGAACCTACCCGAATGCGACCGGCCAGAACAGCAGCTTGTGGAAGACGAATCTTCCATCCTATCATCCCAACGACTCCCTGCCGTTCAATGGGGTGAACTATGCGGTCAACACACCGAAACATTTAATTGAACAGGCAAGCAAACAGAGCTGGAAGACCAATGATGCGCGGTTGCTGTCGCGGACGGTACTATCCCCGGTGAAAGCTCTGAAACTAACCTTCGAATATACCTATCAGCACAGCGATGCAAATAATAAACGGTATAATAACTATTTTGTATTGCACCAGGGGCTCCAAGATGCCTTAAATATATCGGATCCCAATACCCAGTATTATGTGCAAAAGACGCTGAGTGACTATACATCGGTCAACGCCTATGCTAACTATTCGGTTACAATAGGAACGGGGCATAACATTGCAGCGGTAGCCGGTTTCAACCAGGAAGAAAGCAATTTGGAGCTGCAATGGTCAAGGGCATATAATATGATCAGCAATGAACTGCCTTTTCTGGGAGGTGCATCCGGATCTACCCCGCCCGAAACCGGGGATGATTTTGACCGGTTTAAGCTTCGCGGCGCTTTTGGAAGAATTACATATAATTACCTCCAGAAATACTTCCTGGAAATAAACAGCCGGTATGACCTCAGCTCAAAATTTCCTACGGACTATCGCGGTGGCTTTTTCCCTTCTGTTTCGGCAGGCTGGAACATTGCGCGGGAAAACTTTGCCAAAGGCCTTTCCGCCTCTGTTCAAACACTTAAGTTACGGGGGCATTAGGCGAGCTGGGTAACCAGACGGTAACCAACTACGGTTTTTTACCAACCATGGCCCCCTATGATGCCTTGTGGATCTATACAGGCGTTACCCCAAAAACCTTGCGCACGCCCGGCATGGTACGCGCTAACTATACCTGGGAAAAAGTCCGCACATTGAATGGTGGCGTAGACATCGGGATATTGCAAAACCGGCTGACAGCTTCGTTTGATATCTACAAGCGGCTCACACTGGGCATGCTGGCGCCGGGCATGGATTTTCCTGCCGTGGCAGGAACAGATGCCCCGTACCAGAATGCAGCGGACCTGAAAACCAACGGCTGGGAGCTGACCATGAACTGGACCGATAAGGCGGGCGAATTCACCTACGGTCTTGGATTGAATCTCTACGACGCTAAAACCGTTATCACCAAATACCGGAACGATGTTAAAGAGTTAGGCACCCCGGCAAAGCGTTCTTTTTATGAAGGAATGCAGATCGGGGAAATATGGGGATATGTGACCGATGGCTTTTATACTGCCGGCGATTTTAATGAGGACGGAACCCTGAAAGAAGGCGTGGTTTCCATCAATGGTGTCATTTCGCACGAAGGGGATATCAAATACAAAAACCTCCGTGACGGGACAAATTCCGTGAACCGGATCGACAATGGACAGAATACGTTTACCGATCCCGGCGACCAAAAGATCATTGGAAACGCTACCGCCCGTTATAACTACGGGATCAACGGCTTTATAGCCTGGAAAGGGATCGGCTTGTCGTTTATTTTACAGGGCGTGGCCAAACGTGATGCCTGGATCGGAGGCGATATCATGTTCCCACATGCCGGCCAGTTTTCTACGTTCTATGCACATCAGCTCGATTACTGGACACCCGCCAACACGGATGCTTATTACGGCCGGATCTATCAGAATGCCCAGGAGTCGCACGGAGCCAATCAACGCATCCAAACAAGATTTTTACAGAATGCTGCCTACCTGCGTGTAAAAAATATTACACTTTCTTATTCCATACCCGCGCACCCGATCTCAAAACTGAATCTGAAGAATGTAAAGGTCTTTTACAGCGGGGAGAATCTGTTTACCTTCTCTAAGCTGATCCGGGGGATTGATCCGGAATCGCTGGGCTGGGAATATCCGCACGCGGTCACCAACTCATTCGGTATCAATATCGGCTTGTAGTATTTACCCCAGTTAAAATTGTTCACAATGAAAAAGTTTAAATTATATATCCTGTCATTTTTATTATTGGGCGCGTCCTGCAGCGACAAATTCCTGGACGAGCTGCCGGCGGATGCATTTACAGAAGGAACCGCCTTTATTTCCTACGATAACTTCAAAACCTATTCCTGGTCATTATACGAAATCTTCTCGGACCCTTCGCACCTGCAGCGGATAGCCGGGGATATCACCGCCCTGCCGGAAGGGGATGTGGAAGCAAACTATTTGTACAACTCCAACGGAAGGAACCGCTGGGCCTGGCAAACGGTTACAGCAGAAACACCTCCCGCGGGATGGAACTTTGCCTATATAAGAAAGGTGAACATCATGCTCCGGAACATAGACCGGTCTGCTATGACCGAACCGGAAAAGGAGCACTGGCGTGCCGTTGGCCTGTTCTTCAGGTCGTTTCATTATATGGAGCTGTTATCGAAATACGGCGATGTACCCTGGCTGGAAGATGTGGTGGAAGAAGATCAGACGGACGTTATCTACGGGCCGCGGACGCCCAGGGATGAAGTTGCGGCAAATATTTTAAGGGATCTGCAGTTTGCCGAAAACAAGATCAAGCCCGGCGGGGATGGTGACAATACTATCAACAAGAACTGTGTACTGGCCCTTATTTCCCGTTTTGGCCTGCGGGAAGGGACCTGGCGGAAATACCACGGTCTGCCGGACAGCGAACGGTACCTGAAAGAATGCGAAAGGGCCTCGGCGCTCCTGATGACCGCCTTTCCTACAGTGGCTGCTGATTTTCAGCATCGCTGGTCAACAGAGGATCTCCGTACCTATCCGGGAATGATCCTTTTTAAGGAATATGCTTCCAATGTGATCATGCAGCCGTTCAGCAGAAGTGAACGGGGCGGAAGCAACAAGATTGAGATGCATGCCCGAACCATTGAACGATATCTCTGTTCAGACGGAAAACCCATCGGTACCAGCATACGGTACGAGGGGGCTGCCACAATGAATGATGAGTTCCGGAACCGGGACTACCGCCTGCTATACCGCATCATTCCTCCGTATAAGGTAAATCGGGTGCCCGGTGGCAATGTACTATGGACCTATACGAACAATCCGGCCGACCGTGAGTATATCGATCTGATGAACAGCCTGGACCCCACCGGTCTTCGCCCTTTTCCGGTTTTGACCTGGCAGCCGTTTACGATCGACCGGATCCCGCATATTACCGGTGCGACCGGATCGCTAGCGCCTATGTCCAATAATTGCGGGTATTATTTTTATATGTGTTACAATACCGGCACCGATGTACTGAGCGGAGGAAGCTTTGCCACAACCGATATCCCGATCTTTCATATTGAAGAAGTATTACTGAACTATGCAGAGGCCATATACGAATTGGGAAAGTTCAGCCAGCCCATAGCAGATCAGACCATCAACAAACTGCGCCCAAGGGCACATGTGGCCAATATGATCGTTGCCGCTATTGGTGACGACTTCGATCCCAACCGGGATCCGGAAGTGCCCCCGGTGCTTTGGGAAATAAGAAGAGAGCGCATGGCAGAGCTGATGGGCGAAGGTTTCGGATTTGATGATATAAGAAGATGGAAACGCGCCGGATACTTTATAAATGCCCAACCACTGGGTGTGCGTATGCCAAAGGCAGGTACGCCTGCCGCTTTGAAATGGGTAACAACCGGTGCCGATGCAGGAAGATGCTACCGCATCGATGATCCCCTGGCCCAGGCAAAAGGATGGAAAGATTATTATTATCTATATCCCATTCCCCTGACCGAAACCGTTTTGAATGACAAGCTCAAACAGAACACGGGGTGGTAGCATAAACGGATATTTGTAAAAAATAAATGATAGTACAGATGAAACAAAAGATCCTTCTTTTAACGATAGCTGTATTTGCGATGATCACATTGAACGCCCGGAAAAAGAAAAGTGTTCCGGAAAAACCACCCAATGTGATCTATATCCTGGCCGACGATATGGGGGCGGGAATGTTATCGTATTATGGTCAGAAGTTTTTTACCACACCACATATCGACCGGCTGGCACGCAACGGTGTGGTTTTTGAAAACTCCTATTCCAGCGCTTACTGTGCCCCCTCCAGGGCTACCTTCCTGACCGGGTATAGCGACTGCAGAAAAGGAAAATTTGTATTGACCCAGGCGGGAATCTATACGCAAACGGCGACCGGCAAGCTGACCGACGGACAGGCCCAGTCTGCGGTAAATGCAGCGATCGGGGTGGAACCGGACCTGGACTACCTGCCGCAAATATTTAAACGGGCAGGTTATATAACCGGGGAAGTGGGGAAGCTGGATTATGGCTTTGCCACAACTGAAAAGCAGCTCAACCATCACGGTTGGGATTACCATTACGGATACTATGATCACGTGCAGTGCCACGGGTTTTACCCGATGTTCCTGCATGAAAATGGTAACCGTATAGCAATTCCCGGTAACACCCATCCGGATGCCGGCAAATCGGGCGAATGGGGCTCTGATAGCGCAGATGTAAAAGCAAGATGGAATATGAACGGGAAGCTGGTCTATTCGCAGGACCTTTTTCTGCAAAAAATGCTGGAGTTTATACGGAAGAATAAAGACCGGCCTTTCTTTTTATACCATCCCACGCAACTGCCACACGGACCGGTTGCGATCCCCGCGATTCATCCTGAGCTGGCCTTTCGAAAGGAGCTGACTTTTATTGAAAAAGCCTATGGATCGATGGTGAAGCGTTTGGATGATGATCTGGGAGTGATCCGGCAGGAGCTGGTACGCCTGGGCATTGCGGACAATACGATCATTATTTTTTCTTCTGATAACGGGCATGAGCTCTATACGGCATATAAAGGCAGGGTAGAGAAACCCATAAAGAATATGCAAACCGGCCGGCGGTTCGATAATGTTACGGATAAGTTTTACAGCAAAACCGGCGGTGATATTTTTGACGGGAACCATGGTATGGCCGGTTTGAAAACCAGCAACTGGAACGGTGGCGTAAAAGTGCCGCTGTTTGTGTACTGGCCTCAAAAGTTTAAAGCCGGCGCTATTTCTAAAAAGCTGGTGACGAACTATGATTTTATAGCTACGATGGCCGAGCTCTTAAACGTTCCTCTTAAAGACCAGAAGGATGGTATATCTTATCTGGCAGCATTGAAAAAAGGAAGGCCGCCAGGGGCCGGGCAGCCGCGCTCCATTGCTTTTGCATCCTTTATGGGTCCCGCCCTTGTTACTTCCGACGGCTGGAAACTTCGGTATTTTGCGCCCAAAAAAATATTCCAGCTCTATTATCTTCCAAAAGATTACCGGGAGCAATACGACCTTTCCGCGCAGCATCCGGAAAAAGTGGCCGGGCTGAAAAAGCTGCTCATTGAAAAATGCGACGGTGATCTTGCAAACGGCCTGTTATCGGGCTCGAGATTTTTAAATCCGGTTCTGCGATCTTTGCCTTCCGGAGTACCGGGAAAAAACAAATAGTCAGCCAACAAAAAAGCATTCCCATGATCGTTCAACGATGTTTTCTTACCGGGTTAATGATCTGTCTTAACCTGTGGTATGTTTCAGCCCAGCAGCGGCCGAATGTGATCCTTATTTATGCCGATGATCTCGGTTTTGGAGATCTGGGCTGTTATGGCGCAACGCATATCCAAACGCCCAATACCGATGCCCTGGCAGAGCAGGGGATCAGGTTTACCAATGCCCACAGTACCTCGGCTACCTGCACCCCTTCGCGCTATGCTTTAATGACCGGGGTTTATCCGTGGCGTGAAAAGGGGCATAATATACTGCCAGGTGATGCTGCTTTGATCGTTCCGGTAAACAGGATCACATTACCAAAAGTATTCAAACAGGCTGGGTATCAAACAGGTATCGTAGGTAAATGGCATTTGGGTTTAGGTGATCAGGTCGAAAAGAACTGGAATGGCCGCATAACGCCTGGACCCAATGAAACCGGCTTTGATTACTCGTTCATTTTTCCGGCTACGGCTGACCGTGTTCCTACGGTATTTATGGAAAATGGCAAAGTTACCGGTCTTTCGAAGAAGGATACCATAACGGTGAATTACAAAAGAAAGATCGGCGACGAACCAACCGGGAAAGAAAATCCGGAGCTTTTAAAGCTTCGGGCTTCCCACGGCCACAACAATACGATCATAAACGGCATCGGGAGGATCGGGTTTATGACAGGGGGTAAAAAAGCACGCTGGACAGATGAAGAAGTGGGGCCGACTTTTCTTGCCAAGGCGCAGCAGTTCATCGACAAAAATAAACATCGGCCATTTTTCCTCTATTTCGCGCTGAACAATATTCATGTTCCCCGGATGCCGGCCACCATGTTTAAGGGAAAAAGCACCATGGGCTATCGCGGTGATGCGATCCTGGAAATGGATTGGATTGTAGGGGCGATCCGGAAACAATTGGAACAATCAGGGATCGCAAAGAATACCATCATTATTTTCAGCAGTGATAACGGCCCGGTCCTGGATGACGGCTATGCCGATGAAGCCGTGGAAAAGGTTGGGACGCATCGCCCGGCAGGCCCTTTGCGGGGATGGAAGACCAGCATTTATGAAGGGGGTACACGGGTACCGTTTATCGTTTACTGGCCGGGAAAAGTAAAAGCCGGCGTGTCGGATGCGCTGATCAGCCAGATGGACCTGCTGCCTTCGTTTGCGGCATATCTTAAAGTACGCATTCCCAAAGGGGCTGCCTCCGATGCAGAGGATCATATCCTTGCCTTAACGGGAAAAGATCCGAAGGGACGGGAGCAGCTGGTAGAAGAAGGCTATCATAACCTGGCGATCCTGAAAAGAGGGTGGAAATACATTCCCGCATCTAAAAATAAAGCGGAGCAACTGTTCTATTTGACCCGGGATATTTCGGAAGCCCGGGAGCTTTCCAAAGAATACCCGGAGAAAGCAGCTGCGCTTCGCGGGGCGCTTGATGCAATAAAGGGAAATCAATAAAACAGGAAAGGAGCAGGGTCCCTTTCTGTTTTCAAATACTGGCAGGAGCTCCTGATTGGGGGTGCATCATAAGGGATAGAAATTTTTATTTAATGATTACAAAACGTATGATCCGGTTACTGCAAACAGCAGGTTTATTGCTTCTCACATTTGGTGTGTATGGCCAGATCCCGGTGCCCACCGCCGCCCAGGCAGCCTGGCAGGAAGCCGAGTTAGGGGTTGTTTTTCATTATGACCTGCATGTGTTCGATGGAAAAAAATATAACCAGTCGCAGAACCGGATCAGCCCGGTTCCGGACTACAACATCTTTGCACCGGATACGCTCGACACAGACCAGTGGATCAAAGCGGCAAAAGATGCCGGCGCCCGTTTTGCGATCCTTACCGTTACGCACGAAACCGGTTTTGCGCTGTATCAGAGCGATGTTAATCCCTACTGCATGAAGGCGCTTAAATGGAAAAACGGCAAGGGGGACCTGCTGCGCGATTTTGTGAATTCCTGCCGGAAATATGGCCTGAAGCCGGGCGTATACCTGGGAATCCGCTGGAACTCTTTCCTGGGGATCCATGATTTTAAAATGCAGGGCAGCGATCCGTTTGCAAAGAACCGGCAACAGGCGTACAAGAAAATGTGCGAGGGTATGGTAGAAGAAGTAACCACACGCTATGAGGATCTTTTTATGATATGGTTTGATGGAGGTGCCTCCGACCCCAAAACCTACGGGGCCGACATATTGCCCATTGTAGAACGGAACCAGCCCAACTGCCTGTTTTATCATAATGCCCAGCGGGCCGATTTCAGATGGGGCGGCTCGGAAACAGGCACTGTGCCATACCCCTGCTGGGCTACCTATCCCTTTCCTTTTTCACATGCAGAAAATACAGAGGAGATCTTTAAAAATAATTTTCAATTATTAAAGGAAGGCGATAAGAACGGCCGGTATTATATGCCCGCAATGGCCGATGCGCCGATACGGGGCTACCATGGCCGCCACGAGTGGTTTTGGGAACCTGGCGATGTGGCGCATATTTACCCGGTAAAGGACCTGGTGCGCATATATCTCAATTCTGTAGGCCATAATGCAACGCTGGTGCTGGGGCTTACGCCTAACCCGGATGGCTTACTGGACCCGCAGGACGTGGATACCCTGGCGGCGCTGGGCAGGGAGATCCGGACCCTGTTTGACCGGCCTTTGGCGGCTGCCGGCGGCACCGGTAAAATGTTTCAGCTAAGGATACCGGATGGTAAACAGGTAGGGCAGCTTGTCGTTCAGGAAGACATTACCAAAGGACAACGTATCCGGGCGTTTGAGATACAGGCCTATCAAAAAGGCCAATGGCGGACGGTCTTTTCAGGAACCTCCGTCGGGCATAAAATGATTGCTGTTTTTCCGGAAGCCTTAACGGCACAAAAGTTAAGGCTCTTTGTGAAAGCGTCTGCAGCCGGCCCGGTGATCAGGACATTTGCAGCTTACCAGGCAAAATAGCAGAAATGAATTCAACCAGGCGAATGAAATATCTTTATAATAAATACAGCTTCTATGATACGACTCATTTTTGGTTTTGCATTGATCCTTTTGAACAGTTTAGCGCTTAGCGGCCAACCTGAAAAGCCGCAGCAGCCCAATATCATTTTGTTCCTGGTAGACGATATGGGCTGGATGGATACTTCCCAGCCCTTTGGCGATTCTGTAATGGCATTGAACCGGAAATTCCATACACCCAACATGGAGCGTATGGCCCGGGAAGGCCTGTTGTTTCACCAGGCATATGCGAACCCTGTTTGCACACCTACACGTACCACATTGATCAGTGGTATGAGCGCGGCAAGGACCCATATTACCAACTGGACCTCCGTTACTCCCGGCCAGCCCACCGATTTTAAAGATGATGTGCTGGAAGCGCCCAGGTGGAACGTGAGCGGGCTGAGCACCACAAATGACCCGCAGACCTATTCCTGTGGAAAACCACTTCCGCAGCTGCTTAAAGATGCCGGTTATTTTACCATTCATGTGGGCAAAGCGCACTGGGGGAGCCTGGGTACCCGGGGCAGCGATCCCATGAACCTGGGGTTTGTTGTAAACATTGCGGGCTCTTCGCTGGGACATCCGCAAAGTTATTACGGAGAACAGAATTTTGGCAATATGCCCGGTAAGACCACCTTTAATGCCGTGCCCGACCTGCAGGCATACTATGGGAAGGACACCTTTCTGACCGAGGCGCTGACCCAAAAGGCCATGGCGGCAATGGACTTTCCCATACGGAATAAAAACCCCTTCTTTTTGTACCTGGGGCACTATGCCGTGCATTTGCCGATACAGGCGGACCGTAGATACATCGACAAATACCTGGCGGCGGGTCTTGATGCAAGAGAAGCCGGCTATGCATCGATGATCGAGGGCATGGATAAAAGCCTCGGAGATATTATGGACTACTTAAAAGCGAAAGGGATAGAAAAAAATACGGTCATTATTTTTATGTCGGATAACGGGGGGCTTGCCAATACGGGCAGGGGCGGCGCGCGCAATACGCAGAACCTGCCACTGCGTGCCGGAAAAGGCTCGCCCTATGAGGGTGGTATCCGGATCCCGATGATGATAAAATGGCCTGGTGTTACCCGGCCGGGCACCAAAACAAATACCTATGTGAGCGCCGAGGACTTTTATCCAACAGTGCTGGAGATTGCAGGTATCAGGTCTCCTGTACGGGTTGATGGAAAAAGCTATGTACCGGTGTTGAAAGATCCGGCAAAGACAAAGAATGACCGCCCGTTATTGTTTCATTATCCAAACCGGTGGACGGCAAACGAAGATGAAGGTTATGCCTGGTCGGGCGCCATGCGTTTGGGTAACTGGAAAATCGTTTATTTAATGAAACAGCAAAAGCTGGAGTTGTACGATATCGAAAAGGATCCGGGTGAGCAGCATGATCTTTCGGGATCAGATCCACGAAAGCTAAAAGAACTGGCCCGGCTGTGGACACGGGAGCTGAAGCAACGGGGCGCGCAGATGCCTCGCTGGAAGGATAGCGGCAAACCTGTTGCCTGGCCGGATGCTTTGGCACATTAGAAGGACGAGGATCCGGTTCGCGATGTGATCATCCTTTCCGGAGCGGATCCGCATCATTTTTTATCCGGCGTGGTATTCAATTTACAAATGCGGCAATGACCGGCACTCTTAGGGCGATCATCCCTCAGCGGGATCGTCGTGCATCATGTGCGGATGCAGGTAAAGCTGAACCTATTCTGATCTAAGGAAATTGTTGCTGGCGAAAATATAATGGATGCTTATCTTTAGGATCAGAATATAATCATATGCTAAAAAAAGCAGCGTTTTTTTTGTCCGGGGTGAACAGGAGCCGTCGCTGGTCTAAAGGCGGCAGTTTTATTTTTACCTTTTTCTTTACTGTACTGACCCTGGCAGGATCGGCACAAAGAGTGGTGGTCCTCGGTTTGGACGGATTCAGTTCGGAAGGTTTTAATAAGGCAAAACATCCCAATATCGATAAACTGATTGCCGGCGGCGTGTTTTCGCTGACCACCAGGCCGGTGATGCCTTCTGTTACCCTGCCAAACTGGACGAGTCACTTAACGGGATCGGGACCCGAAGAGCATGGGGTCACCAGCAACGCCTGGACGCTGCAGAAACATGAATTAAGTCCGGTAGCTGCGGATGCCGAAGGGTATTACCCATCGATTTTTAAAGTGTTGAAGGAGCAGGTGCGTGGAGTAAAAACAGCTTTTTTTTACAATTGGGCGGAGCTGATCAACTCCATGAATAAAAAGTATATTGATGAACGGGCCTTCCAGGTGAATGACGGGTACGACAGTAATTACAACAGAGCCTGTGCATTTATCATCAGGAATCGCAAGGACCCGCAGCTGGTATTTCTGTACAGTGTTCATACGGACCATGCAGGGCACCAATACGGCTGGATGTCTCCGCAATATATTGCTGCAATTGAATCTGCCGATAGTGCGATCGGGGTCTTTTTAAAAAAATTGCAGGATGCCGATCTTTATAAGGATACCCATTTTTTACTCATTACAGATCACGGGGGCATCAATAAAGGGCATGGAGGCACTACCATGAGGGAGATGCAGGTGCCCTGGGCAATAACAGGTCCTTCTGTAAAAAAACAGGGACTGAAGCCGTTCCTGAACAGCAATAAGAATACCGCGCTTGTCCTGGCCCGGATCTTTAAAATAAAACAGGTGCCGGAGTCCTGGACGGGAGTGGTACCCCGGGGGATATTCAGGTAGCGCGTCATTCATTGTGGCAAAAAATGGGCTGGTGGCCCGTGGAAACTTTGTGATAGACATCCAATGGCAGCACGGCAGGCTGACAGCCGCCCGGATCTGGTCGCGCAGTGGTGGCAGCTGTACCGTGCGCTACCAGGAACAGCAGGTACAGATCCGCACGGTACCCGGCCCCATCCTTTACGCACTAAGATCGGAGGCATTTAGGTATTTCCCGCTGGTCCCATAAAGCGGCAGGATATGGCAGGGCCTAAGCGTACCTTGCTTTATTCCGCCAAAAACGCGCGTCCTCTCTGTACCGCTTTTTCAAAACTGGAGGTTACGTTGGCCTTCCCGATCGCAAACAGGAGCCTTGCGGCTCTCAGATCCTCAATGACCTGTTCATTGCTTATTTCAGAAAGTATGAGCTTGGTGCCCTGCCGCACCGTGTCTTTATGAATTTCGCGGATCGTCTTCATTCCCGTTGCATCAATGATGGGCACCTGCCGCATCCGTATGATCAACACTTTTGGCGGATGACCGATAAATGTCATGGCGTCCCTGAACTTATAGGCCGCACCAAAGAATAAAGGCCCCGAGATCTCAAAGACCTCGATTCCCGGAGGGAGCCCGGGGCGCTCTTCCTCATCATCTTCTTCATCTTCGGTGAGCACACGGCTCACCTTGCTGTTGCGGATCATATGCCGCATAAAAAGGAACGCCGCCAATATCATCCCTATTTCTATGGCAACAGTTAAATCTACAAAAACCGTCAGCAGGAATGTTGCCAGCAGGATCGCGCAATCATTTTTAGGGCCTTTGAGCACTGAAATAAAGTTTTCCCGTTCGCTCATATTAAAAGCCACCACCACCAGTATTCCCGCTAAGGTAGCCATTGGTATGAGCGTAGCCCATTTACCGGCAAAGAGCATGATGATGAGCAGGGTAAGCGCATGTACCATACCGGCTACGGGTGTGCGCCCTCCGTTTTTTATATTGGTAGCAGTGCGCGCTATGGCGCCGGTAGCGGGAATGCCGCCAAAGACCGAAGAAAAAATATTGGCCGTGCCCTGCGCTACCAGTTCCATATTGGATTTATGACGGGCACCGATCATGCCATCTGCCACGATTGCCGACAATAGCGACTCGATACCTCCCAGTAATGCGATCGTAAAGGCCGGCCGGATCATGTTTTTTATAGTTGCATAGTCCAAAGAAGGAATAGAGGGCGCGGGCAATGAGGAAGAGATATGTCCAAACCGGGTGCCGATGGTCTCTACCGGCAGGTGCCATACCTTAGCGGCGATCGTTGTAAGCAGCAAGGCCAGCAAAGACCCGGGAATGCTTCTGATAAACTTCGGAGAAAGCCAGATAAGCAGGATTGTGATGATGCCAATGGCCATTGCGTAAAAATTGATGGTATGGATATGCCGGAAATAAGCGATCCATTTGTTCATAAAATCTGCCGGCACTTCGCCCATCTGCAAACCCAAAAGATCCCTGACCTGTGACGCAAAAATGATCAGCGCAATGCCGCTGGTAAAACCAGTGATCAACGGATAGGGGATGAATTTGATCACAGAACCTAAACGTGCAAAACCCATCAGCACCAACATAATGCCCGCCATAAAAGTAGCGATGATCAGTCCGTTAACACCATAGGTTTGCACAATGCCATAAACGATCACGATAAAAGCGCCGGTGGGCCCGCCGATCTGCACCCTGCTGCCCCCGAGGGCAGAAATGATAAAGCCTGCAACAACGGCCGTGTACAAGCCCTTTTCCGGGGAGACCCCCGAAGCAATGGCAAAAGCAATAGCGAGGGGCAGGGCCACGATGCCCACAATAACGCCTGCCAGTATATCTTTGCCCAGCTGCCGGCGGTCATAGTGCTTTAATGTCGTCAATAATTTCGGCGTAAACATGCTTGTCGGGATTTACGTACAAACTTGAATGGACTGCTTTATTTCTATAACATCATCCTTGTTGAGCCAATGGCCGTATTTTCTGTAGGGCATAACCCGGAGGTTCCATTGCCGCTCTTCAAAATCAATGGTAGCGCTCATTTGTTTTTTATAGTTATTCTTCATGATAAAGCCTCATGCTTTTATCCAGCACTTAAGCAGGTTACCGGAGGCACTTTCCACCAGGTAATATTCCGGGGGGATCTCGTTTTCCATGCTGTGATAGGTTACGATCCGGGTGCCTCCCGGTTTTTGTGCCAGTTGCCGGAACAGGATGCGGTTATAATGGTTGAACAGCTCCTCAGAAACAACAATGCTGTCATCAATCTTATGTGCATGCTCCAGGTTCTCGTAAAACGAATTAAAGAAGTAAAAATGATCATAGCTCCCGAAATCCAGCTGCATAAAATTGGCGTGCAGGAAATATACATTTTCAGCCCGCAGGGCAGCCCGGGCATTTTGAGCATGTGCTAATAACCGCTTTCTTTGCTCCACACCGTAAAACCTTGCACAGGGTGCAAAATACGCGGCCGAAAGACAAAATTTTCCCACGCCGCAACCAATATCCAATATACGTGCGCCTTTATGTGTGGCCAGGAAGGCTGCGGCTTTCTTCGTTACAGCCAGTGGGGTCCAATGCCGGCTTGCCAGGGTTGCCACCGGTAACGGGTACAGTTCATGGAAGTTTTCATCCGACTCAAAATAATAGGAGCCGTCCCGCCCCGGAAGCGTATTCCCCTTAATGTTCTGCATCAGCTCTTTTTCCTCCATATGATTCTCTTGTATTTGATTGTATTGAGCCCCCGGGAATAACTGCATACCTCGTTTGTGTTCGTGAGTATTCTTTCGGGGATCCGGCCTTCGCCTTCAGGAGCATGGACCGTCGATTTACTACGCCGCAAAGATCGGGCTTGTGTTCGGGGAAATAAGTGCACTATATCAGCCTGAAAACTGCAAATTATCAGTCTTAAAATAGGGTAACTTTGTTGCTGATGAGTATTCATGGTATTTTTCCGATAGAGAAATGGGATTTCAGAAGCCACTCGATCCTTTCCGGATTATCGCTAGACGACCTGGAGCTTTTGATGGCGCACCGGCTGGAGCAGGTATATAAAAAAGGGACCCCTATCTTCAGGGAGGGCGGGTTTCCCCAGGGGATCTTTTATATTATAGACGGAGTGGTAAAGAAGTTCAAGGTCAATGATTCAGGTAAAGAACAGATCTTCTATGTGGCCCATACAGGAGAGCTCATCGGATATCATGCCTTGCTGTCTGAGGACCGTTATCCGGATTCTGCTGCGGCTTTGGAAGAAAGCAGGATCGCTTTTATACCCAAAGAAGATTTTTTGAAGGCCCTGCAATCTTCTCCGGATCTGAATGGCCGGTTATTAAAGACACTGAGTCATGAGTTTGCTGTGCTGGTTAACGGGCTGAGTCTTTTTACCCAAAAGTCGGTACGGGAGCGCCTGGCCCTTCAGCTGATCGTATTGAGGGAAAAATATAAAGTAAATTTTCAGCCGGGTATACCGGTAGTGATCAATATGAGCCGCGAGGACCTGGCCAACCTGGTAGGTACTGCTACCGAAAATGCCATCAGGATATTAACCGAATTTAAAGAGGAAGGCATTCTTGAAACAAAAGGCCGGAAAATTATTATTCATGATGTAAACCGGCTGATAAAGATCGCAGATTACCGGTAGCGAAAAACAGGCAGAACCGATCAAAAGGCTGTTTATGATGGATGGCGCTCCATGAAGTTGCAGGATCCCGGTAACAGGTATCGGTAAAAATTCCACACACGTTTAAATTTTTATATAGTTTTTTTTGTTTAGTTAAAAAAAGGAGTATATTTGTCTACCAAATAAGTAGACTATTTCTAACCACCGGCAATAGTCAATCTAAACTTAAAATCAAAATGAATACGTTGAAAATTTCTGCAATGAAATTGCAAGAATGCGCTGCCAGGCGCCAGGTGGAAAAACCACTCAAATTAACCGGGTTTTACAATTTAATCATGCGTCCCTTCATATCAGGATTTCTTATCCCTAACCTCATCCATTAAATCGAAACTTCCTAAATGATCCTTCCTGCTTCTAATTCGATTAAATATATTCATAGATGTGCCTTCTTTATTTTGGCAAGCATTTGTCTTAACTTGAATTCCAATGCCCAGTTAAATAAATTGCTGCAATCTGACATTGATAACGGCTCAAAAATAATTGAGCCATACATTTCAAAAAAGATGAACGACAGTGTGCGCCTGGTGGGATTAGGCGAATTACAAATTGACCAAAGAGAACCAATACTTCTAAACGCGGCAATTGCGGCGTATTTGATTCAAAAAAACGGTTTTAATACATATTTAGTTGATAAACCTGATTGGGTAGTGCGCAATTTTAATGAATACATCATCGCTGACGATAAAGCTTTTTCTCAAACAGCATTCGATACGATTTTCAGCAAAACATTTGCTGGCTCACGATATTTTAATACTGACTTTAAAAGTTTTGCACTTTGGTTAAAAAAATTCAATGCAAAGCAAAAAACAAACAAAGTCAGAATAAAGGGAGTTGGATTCCTGGTTGAGAATGTTTCTCAATTTCCAATAATGAACAATTACTTTATTGAAAAGTATGTTCGTCCTTACAATAAAGCGATTGCCGATAGTATGCATTTCCGATGGGAAAAAGCTGGCAACAGTAATACTGTCGCCTCTGACTCGGTAGTTATAGCGTATATGAAGACATGGCAGCAAATGGTTGAAAAGCGGAAGTTAATTACCGATACTGATGTGCTTGCACAAATGAATTCAGATATCGCTGATAGAACATTAGCATTGTCGCTCTTAAATAGCAAGCTGGATGAATTGCAAAAATATAATCAGATGCTGATGCTATATGCACATGTTGAGAAATCCTCAATAAATGAATTAATGAAAAATAGATCTAATAAGATCATTTTTTCCGCTCCAAATACCACTTTTACGAATTCGGCAGTGTTTGTCTATGACGTAAACAGAAAAGCCTTGCCGATACCAACCAACGGCGCAGCATACAGAGAAACGTTTGGTCGTGGTTATGTCAACACTGTTGTTACTTTTTCGGACAGCGCAAATGTCATTGGCATAAAAGGTGGCAAACCCTATCAACCGACAGTAGCAGATGGTGACGAGCTTACAAAAAAACTAATCCTTAAAAAGGGAATTTATTATTTACCAGAAAACAGCGTTGAGTTGTCTGATTTCAAAGTACCCACTATCTCGACCGGCACTTGGGGAAAAGACGCGACCATTGAATTAGAAGGTAAATCAAACGCTCCGCTATTTGATGTATTGTTTATTTTCCATACCATCACAAAAAGTACGTCTATAAAGTAAAGGAGAGTGACCACTTTTGAATTACCAACTTGCACACTAACCCTTATCAGAAACAATGATAAACCTGTACATTGTCGATTATTATTCCGATTTCAAGCTTAACGGGCTAAATACATATGTAGCTATGCTCGGACGCATGCTAGAAAAACACCGCGGCGTTAAAATATGCTATATCTGGGCAAGATCTAATGTAAAAAAAATTGAACATAAAAAAGTCAATAATGTAAAACATATCTATTTCCCTAATGATCTAGGGCACATTGGTAATTTTAATAACGATCGTCAACAGTATGACATAGTTTGCATAGTGATCCAGAAAATTCGCCTTAAACTTATGTTGAGGAATATACCGTGTTCCAACTGCTGGTGGTCTAAAATTGCCTGGCTTTTCGTTATATCCAGTATAGCCTTCGTTTCAAGATTATGTTGCTTCTCTGCGGCGTTTTTAGGCTTTACGTAGATGAACAAGCCCATAGAAGGACGTTGTCCCTTACCTCTGCCTCCAAAATCATAATAATAAAGATACTTATCGCGTTTTGCGTTCTTTCTTCTCCCGATATTCATACTCACTGTATTTAGAAGGTGATAAGAAAGATGATCAATGAATATGCCGGAATGCCTGGAGTGTTGCCTTCATTACCAGCCCGGGAAGACTGTGGAAAGAACTGTAAAAAAAAAATTTTCGGCGCTGCGTTTGTTTGCGTGCAACAGTTTGCCGGTTTGTCAGGAGCGTGTGTCATTTCATGTGTCAAACCATGTGTCAACCGGTCAAAAAATCTCCGAAAAAAGTAGTGATTGGAGCTGTATTTTTCTCCTTGTGTGCTGGATCGAATCCAGTAAATTTCGTGTGTCATTCCGTGTGTCATTTATGTGTCGTAAATAGTGGAAACAAGCGGAAAAAAGCGACACTTTTTTGACACACGCAAAAACAAAAAAGGTTGTAAGTGAATTACTTACAACCTTTTTTCTGTGCCCGAGACTGGATTCGAACCAGCACGCCGTGTTAACAGCGCCACCACCTCAAGGTGGTGCGTCTACCAATTTCGCCACCCGGGCTACCCGTTTGAGGACTGCGAAAATAGGCAAAAGACTTCATTTATTTGATAAATACCGGGGCCTATTTTTAAAGAATTTGAAATAACCGGAGGGGAGTTTACCCGGTGCGGTTCTTATCTTTGTATTTTTAAATCATGACATATCAGCAAACGCTGGATTACATTTATGCAAGGCTCCCCATGTTCAGCCAGATAGGAGCCAAAGCCATCAAAACCGGTTTCCAGAACATCCTGGAGCTTTGTGCTTTTCTGGGAGAGCCACAAACCAAAACCACCTTTATCCATATAGCCGGCACCAACGGCAAGGGGTCCGTAAGTCATATGCTGGCTTCGGCATTGCAGGTTCAGGGATATAAGACGGGCCTGTACACATCGCCCCATCTCACCGATTTCCGGGAGCGGGTAAAAGTAAACGGAAAGATGATCGGGGAACAGGACGTAGTGACATTTATTGAAAAGACCCGGCCGGTCATTGAGCGGATCGACCCCAGTTTTTTTGAGATCACCGTAGCAATGGCCTTCGATCACTTTGTAAGGGAAGCCGTGGATTATGCGGTGATTGAAACAGGATTGGGCGGGCGGCTGGACAGCACCAATATCATCCGGCCTGTCCTTTCGGTAATCACCAATATTGGGTTTGATCATGTGCAGCTGCTGGGCGATACCCTGCCAAAAATTGCTGCCGAAAAAGCAGGGATCATTAAGGAACAGGTTCCGGTAGTGATCGGGGAAACCCATCCTGAAACGGCGCCGGTATTTCTTGATAAAGCAAAAGAGCGGAATGCACCGGTCTTTTTTGCCGACCAGGAATGGCATGTGGAAAACTGGTATTACCAGGAGGAAATCCTGCTGGCGGAGGTTTCGAAAAAAACGGCGATCGACCATTACCGGTACCAGATGGACCTTTCAGGAGCTTACCAGGTAAAGAATCTGCTGACGGTGCTGGAGGCCTGCAGGCGGCTGCGCCGTGCCGGCATTGCCATAGACGAAGCGTCGGTAGCCAAAGGCATTGCACATGCCAAAAAGCTGAGCGGTCTGCATGGCCGCTGGGAGCTCATACACCGGCAGCCACGCATCGTGCTGGATGTTGCCCATAACGAGGATGGGATGCGGCAGGTGTTGGATCAGCTGGAACTGACCCCTTACCGCAAGCTGCACCTGGTAATGGGTATGGTAAAAGATAAAGATGTGGATAAGGTCTTGTCCATGCTTCCGGAAACGGCGCTCTATTATTTTACGAACGCAAAGCTTCCGAGAGCCCTGCCCGCAGCGGATCTTAAGGGGAAAGCCGCCGCATTCGGACTGAACGGTACTGTTTGGCCGGGTGTAAATGAGGCGCTGGATGCAGCAAAAGAACAGGCGCATGCAGAGGATCTGATCCTTGTTTGCGGAAGTATTTTCCTGGTGGGGGAGGTTAGGAGGTATTAGATACCCTGGCGGCTTTATCGGCGGTATATTCCCGCAGATTGGAAGATATTAAAATAACGTGAGTTCGACAAGATTTAGGCAGCAATAGCGATCCAAAAGTTTCGTTTATGCGCTTTGAAGGTAGGTTTGATATCTCTGAAGTTATATGCGGCCAGGCAGGCAAGCATGTTATTAAATCCATTGTCCACACTACGATGCCGGGTGTGCCACAAATCCTGAAAGTCCTTTAGTAAATCAATCACTGTTTCTATCAAAGCTCTTCGCTTCAACATAAACTTTTCTTTGATGGTCAATAGTTTATTTTTCATATTGCGACGGATTTTGGTAACCAGTTTAATACCCTGCTCCAATA
>NZ_KB893642.1 GCF_000374125.1 Niabella aurantiaca DSM 17617 | reverse complement strand
GATCTGCACAATAAGGTATTGAGTGCCAAGCTCTGCGTAGATATGAAGGTTTCTGAGGACACGGTTCGCAGAGACCTGCAGGAACTTTCGGAAGCGGGCCGGCTGATCAAGGTACACGGAGGTGCATTGTCGCTGGCTTTCAATGAAGTACATTTTAATGCGAGCCCGGTATATTCCCAAACACAGAAAGCGGTCATTGCCCAGAAAGTGATCGGACTGCTCAAAGAGAATATGTATGTGCTGACGAGCGGTGGCACCACGATCATTGAGATGGCCAAACGGCTTCCGCCCCAGCTGCGGGCAACGTTTATTACGGGGAGCATCCCGGTGCTGAGCGCCTATATTGCGCATCCGAACATCAACGTGGTGGTAGTGGGGGATAAGGTTAACAAAGAATCCAAGATCACTGTGGGCGCCAGTGCGATAGCGAAGATCCGGGAAGTGAATGCGGATCTGTGCATCCTGGGTACGAATGCCATTGACCTGCGCCGGGGGATCACGGACAGCGACTGGGAAGTGGTGGAGCTGAAGAAGGCGATGGTGGCAGCTTCTGCCCGGACCGCCTGCCTGACGATTGCGGAAAAGCTGAACTCATTTGAAGCATTGCAGGTCTGCGAACTGAAACAGATCGATTATCTGATAACGGAGCTGGATCCGGACGATAAGTTGCTACAGCCTTATGTAAAAGCAGGAGTGAGTGTTTTATAGTAATTAATTTAAATATCAAAAAATGAGAAAACTAACTCAACTGGTTGGTCTGTTAGTCTTTTTTATTGCCATTAGTCCCTTTTCGGGAAGTGCACAAAAAGCGACTATTAGGGGTACTGTCTTTAACGACGAAAATGTACCGTTGCCTGGTGTTACGGTTACGATCAATGGTACGTCAACCGCCACGAGCACTGCAGATGACGGATCCTTCACACTGCAGGGGGACCGGTCCAACACGCTGGTGTTTACCTATGTAGGTTATTTATCACAGTCTGTAAAGGCAAATGCGGCATCACCAATTAAGGTCGTGCTGGTTAAAGACAAAGGCTCGATGGACGAAGTGGTGGTTACTACTGAGTTCGGGATGAAACGGATCGGACGGGCGGTAGGTTCTTCTGTTCAGGTAATTGATGGTAAGACCATCGCGGAGTCTGGCAGGGATAATTTTATTTCAGCCCTGCAGGGCCGCGTGCCGGGGTTGAATGTGACCTCTACGAGTGGCGCTCCGGGTGCTTCAACAACGGTTGTCCTCCGGAACCTTACATCCATATCCGGTAATAACCAGCCCTTGTATGTGGTAGATGGTATCCCCATGAACAATTCTACTTTTGATCCGCTCAAAATGGGACAGGCGGCAAATGCGGAGATCTATTCGGTACGGAATATGGACTATTCCTCCCGCGGGAATGATTTTAACCCGGAGGATATCGAATCCATTACCGTACTGAAAGGTGCTGCGGCTGCTGCCCTGTATGGTTCAGATGCCTCTAACGGCGCAATCATTATTACTACAAAAAAAGGCCGTGCGGGTAAGGGACGTGTTTCCTACAACAATTCTTTTCGCTGGGATAAAGCCTATGGCTATCCTGATATGCAAACCAAATATGCCAATGGCTCCTATGGTACCACTAACTATTATTATACGGCCAAATACGGAGGACTTTATCCCGGGGGCATGCCGCTGTATGATAATATCGATGCCATTTTGCAAACGGGCTTTTCACAGAAGCACAATGTTTCCGTTGAGGCCGGTTCAGAAAAAGCCACTATACGCGGTAGCTTTTCCTACCTGGAAAGCCAGGGCGTCATCAAAAAAACGGACCTTGACCGGACGAACCTGAGCCTTTCAGGTAAAGCGGACATTACCAGCTGGCTGAAATTTGAGGGGTCGATGCAATACGCGCATGCATCCAATAATAAAATACTGCGGGGAACTGATGGCCCGTTATACCGTGCAATGCTTTGGCCCATGGTAGATGATATGGCCAATTACCTGGACGCCGATGGCATTCATATGCGGAACCCGGATTATTATGTAGATGTAGATCTGCTAAACCCGCTTTTTGCCTTGAACAAGAATAAAAATTTTGATAAGTCCGACCGGTTTCTCAGCAATGTGGCTTTTACCGCCACTCCTGTAAAAAACACCTTTGTACGCGCCCAGGTCGGCTGGGATGTAGGGATGCAGACCTATGAGTCTTCCTGGCATCCATACTATGCTTACGATAACGCCGGAAACGGTACTTATAATTTGGTGCATTCAAATTTTTCGGATCCTACGCTGAATCTGCTGGCAGGGTATAACAATAAATTTTTCAACAATAAATTTTCCTTTTCGGGGCAGGTAGGTTATCACCAGCTGGAAAATGCCATAACCATGCAGTCTACAATAGGATCCAAATTTATCATTCCCGATTTTCAGTCGATCAACAATACGGATCCTGCAACCGTTACTTCCAAACAAATCAACACCAAACGCAGGATCCAGGCTTTCTCCGGTCAGTTTGAATTTGGGTATGATAATATGGCCTTCGTAACATTAAGAGGCCGTAATGACTGGTCTTCCACTTTGCCGGTAAATAATAACCGTTATTTTTACCCGGCGGTTGAGGGCTCGTGGGTCTTAACGGAACTGCCTTTTCTGAAAGGCAATAAGACCATCAACTTTATTAAGCTCAGGGGGTCCGTTGCGCGCGTAGGAAAGGACGCCCGCCCGCTATCCATCTACCCCCAGCTGGAGCCCACAAATCTTACGGGCGGTGGGTTCAAATATGGCTATACCGGACCGAATCCCAATTTAAGGCCGGAGATGACCACATCGCGCGAATTTGGCTTTGATACCCGTTGGTTCGATAACCGGCTCAATACCTACTTTTCCTATTATACGACCAAAAATGCCGACCAGATCATTACCGAATTCCGCTTAAGTTATGCAACCGGATTTGTGCTGAATACCATGAATGTGGGATCGTTTAAGACCTGGGGTTGGGAAGCACATATAGACGGGGATGTGATCCGCAATTCCGCAGGTCTGACCTGGAATGTAGGGGTGAATGCTTCGCGGGGAAGCTCCGAGGTCGTTTACCTGCCGGAGAATGTGACCGAATATTATAACCCCTATACGTGGAACTCCGGCAATATCCGGGATGGTATTATGGTAGGGCACCCGATTACCACTATTACCGGCAGGGCCTATGAGCGCAATGATAAAGGCCAGGTGCTGATCGATCCCGCTACCGGTATACCGGTTACCAGCGATAAATGGAGTGTGATCGGCGACCGGGAACCCAAGCTGCGCTTTGGTTTTGTGACCAGCCTTAATTACAAAGGTTTTCGCTTGTCAGGCCTGTTTGCGGGCCGGTATAAAGCTACTGTCATCAATGGAACCAAACGCACCATGATGACCAGCGGAACAAGCTGGGAATCGGTGGATCTCCGGGAGCGGGGTCCGGTGATTTTTAACGGTGTTATAAAGAACGGTTATGAAAATACGGATAATGCCATCATTAATAATATTGCGGTGGATTACCATTTATACAGCAGCAGCATTTTTGGCGGGGGGGATGAGAACTGGCTGGAAAAGGATGTGAATTACCTGCGCCTGCAGGAGTTGCGCCTGGCCTATTCGCTGCCCAAAAAGCTCCTTAGCAAAACCAGGATCATCTCCGGGGTCGATGTCTATATGGTAGGTAATGATCTGTTCACCTTCACCAATTATTCCGGAATTGATGCCGTTGGAAATACGGTTTCTGCGGCTGCCGGTGGTGTGGGCGGTGAGGGATATGATGTGTGGTCATTGCCCAACCCCAGAGCTTTTACCGTAGGATTTAGCATAACACTCAATTAAAAATCAGATTATGAAAAAAGTTATACTATTCTTAATATCTTTTGTTTTTATTGCTACCGGCTGCCAGAAATACCTGGATGTCAATAAAAATATAGATGCCCCGGATCAGGTGGACGGCTATTTATACCTTGCCGGTATCCAGCAGCAATACGAAGGGATTTACTGGGATATCCGGGCAATTGGTCCGCTGACGCAGATGATGGGAACATCGGGCTCATACAGCACTTATGCCGTTAATTCTTATATCCCGGGCAGCGATGCTGCGGGTGAAACCTGGCGGATCGTGTATTGGAACCAGGGCATGAATCTGGAGAACCTGATCAATCAATCGGAGGCCGCGGAAGACTGGACCCTGGCAGGTATCGGTTATGCCATCAAGGCTTTTTCCTGGGATCTGCTGGCAAAAGTAAATGTGGATGCGCCCCTGAAAGATGCTTTTGTGCCCGGATTGTTGTCGCACGATTATGATTATGAAAAGGACATTTATGCGCAGGCACGGGAATGGGCTTATAAAGCCATTGAATTGCTGGAGAAGCCGGATGATCATAATTATGGCAGCAAAATAACCGCCAACGATTTTATTTACGGAGGGGATAAAAGCAAATGGATCAAATTTGCTTATTCGGTTATTGTGCGCAACCTGGCCTCACTCTCCAACAAAACCAATTTCTCATCCGAGTATGCGCAGGAGCTGATCACGGCCGCCGGCAAGGCCTTTCAGACCCCGGATGATGATGCCACATTGAAGATCGCCGCCGGATCACAACAGGCACCTTATTCTGACTATAATAATTTTTGGGGAACAGCCCGGGGTAACCTGAGCCGCACCTATTTTCAACATGAATATGCCGTACAGTTATTTACCGGAACCGTTCCCCAGTATGACCCTTCAACAGGTGAAAAGATACGGAACGATGAAGGCAACGACTATCATCCTTATAAACTGGCAGACCAGATCGTGACCGATACCCTGGTGAATGTTACTGGTCATTATGATCCGAGGGTAGCGGTGAAACTGGGAACCACAAGCAATCCCACCTATTTGAACCTGGACAATGCAGATAGTGTTAAGGCCTATAAATATTACGGGGGATCATTTACCGGCACCGCCGGACCGATCGGATCGGCCCCCTCTTTTTACGGACGGAATGCTTCTTCTCAATACAGCGGTACGGTTCATGACGGTATCGGGCGCTGGATCTACCGGGATAATGCGCCCTATATCCTGACCACCTGCGCCGAAATTAAATTCTGCCTGGCAGAAGCTTACTGGAAGCTGGGTAAAAAAGCAGAGGCCCTGAACGCCTTTAAAGAAGGAGTAAAGGCCGATATGGAGACTACCGCAAGATATATCACACCCGGTAAATCGGAAAGCGCCACCGGCGGAGATAAGATCAGCAAGGGACTGTTTACAAGCCTGGCGGATAAGTATGTGGCCGGCCCTTTTGTAAATGGTTTATCCGACTTAACCCTGTCCCACATTATGATGCAGAAATGGATCGCTTTATATCCCTGGGGGGCGCCGGAAGCCTGGGTGGATATGCGTAAATATCATTACGATATAGCATACTCCGGCGATTACCCCAAGAATGGAAATGGCTGGACAAATACCATTATCGATCAGAAATGGGATACGGATCCGGATAAAGTGTACAAAGGCTTATACCTGATGCCGGCACAGGTACAAAACAGGAAGGGGAGTTATGACCTTAAAAATGAGGGGGCTCCCTGCTATCGCCTGCGCCCGCGCTATAACTCGGAGTATATGTGGAATCTGAAGTCGCTGGAATCATTAAAACCCATACCGGGCACAGCTGACAATTACCAGACATCCATTCCCTGGTTCGCTTATCCCGGGGAGTTGCCTAATTAACTTAACACGAATAGTAAACGCATAAATAATAAGAGTATGAAAAATTTAAGAGCACTCCTGGCTTTTGTAATGGTCATCGTACTTGCCGCTTCCTGCCAGAAACATGTGGTGGAATATGATTCAGATCCTGTGCCGGCTGGTGTGGCTGAGTTTCAACTGCACTACTTTGTTCCGCTTACCACCGGTGCCGCCAACAATATCTATAAAGTGGAAGTAAATGGCAAGGTGGTGTCGGATTCCAGTACCCCACTCGTTACCTATAATGCGATACCGAGCGGCGCCGTAGGACGGTTTTTTACTGCCGGTGCGGGTACATCCAGCTTAAAACTATACCAGGGGGGCAACGCACTGGTATATGACCAGAGCTGTACTTTGAAAGAAGGAAAGCAAAATGTATTTGTATATGATTTCAGCAAACCGCCGATCGTTTTCGACAATGGCTTTCCGTATCCGCTGAATATAACAGGGAATACAGACAGCACCTGCTGGGTAAAATTCTATAACTTCTTATATGAAACTGCGGGCGTAACTACCAGCCTGAAGCTTCAGTATCAGTATCAATATACGATGAACGTAAAAACGGGTGAAAAAAGCGGCTGGCTCAATGTAGGCGAACCGGTTGGCTTTGGAGAATCTACCGGTTGGGAGCCGGTTACGGTTATAAAGACTGACCCTATTTCCAGCGGAAGCGCCCGGGTCGATTACCGGGCCAGGGTGATAGGGGCCGACGGGTCGGACCAGGGACCGCTGCAGGTGATGAATTCAAGCGGTAAATTTGTGAATTATGCCGATTGGTGGACGGGATATATCGGGCGGGCGTTTCATCATATTTTGTCGGGTATGCGTGCGGCAACACCTACTTCGGCAGTCCGGCAGTTTACAGCACGGTAACGCGCCGGTCTCTATCAACAAGGCATTCTACTATTACAGGGCGGCTATGATTTTTTGAATCCGGGCCGCCCTGTCTTATATTGTTTGTTGTTTACTGCAGCTAAAAATGACGCTGCGGACCTCCCGGATGTCTAATAGCGGAAGAGAGGTATTGCAAATGGCAGCTGTATTTTTACTATTCCCGGATGGATAATTACACATACCTGAAAACTGCTGCTGCGGTCATTATCCCGCATTAATTGCCGGCTTGCGGGGCGGTTGTTTTTATGCACTTTTTTTTGACATTTTGCGATTTTTTGCTGGTTTACTATTTACCTTTAGGAATAAATTAACGATTGTGTTAAAGAAAGAACGGCAGGCATATATTCTCCATCGGCTGGATCTGCACAATAAGGTATTGAGTGCCAAGCTCTGCGTAGATATGAAGGTTTCTGAGGACACGGTTCGCAGAGACCTGCAGGAACTTTCGGAAGC
>NZ_KB893641.1 GCF_000374125.1 Niabella aurantiaca DSM 17617 | reverse complement strand
ATCCAAAGTATTCCATTCAGGATTTTCCGATCATCCTGACGTGGACGACCACTAACTATTTTGACTGGGGCTGCCTTTTTAATTACAGGCAAAACCTCTTCCCATTGCGTTACTGTTAAATCCATAACCGCAAGTTTCATACTCTTGACCCCTAATTCAAAGAACTATTTATTAACTATTCACATTATTCCTGACTTTTGAGATGACTTCTAGTAAGTAAACTCAGGCATCACAGCCTGAGATTCTGTTAGAACCGTGCGTAACAGTCTCCCGTTACACGGCTCCGATTTTCCAACCGTTGGTTTCGAGTTCAGTAGTTCCCAATGCGCAAACATCTTGGGCCTGCGCTCTGAGATCTGATGAAGCCATCTGACTGTCTTCATCCCTCCTGTTCGAAGTCGTTTGTATTTGCGTCTTGCCCACGCTTCGAGTTTTACATTTAAAATGTGCATAAACTCTTTCATTTTTGTTCTGTAAAATGTTCCGTAATAATTGATCCAGCCCCTTACTATGGGGTTGATCTCTTTTGCTATTTCCTGCAACGTATTTGTTGTCTTTCTTAATGCTCTCCACTTTCTCATCTTTTCATTCATCGCTTTCATTGCTTTTGTACTGACCGCAGGTAGAAAATTCGTAAAAGATCCATCTTTCCTTCCGTTCTGTGCTTGTCTTGGCCTAAACGTAAAACCAAGAAAGTCGAACGAGATACTTGGATAGTCTTTGTAAAACTTTCTGTTACTGTCCTTACAATACACCAGCTTTGTTTTTGATGCATGCATTTCAAGACCACAATCCGTCAACCTCTTCTCCAACGATTCCATCACTGTCTGGCCTTCATTCTGTGATCTGCACATGATGATGGCATCATCAGCATAACGAACCAGCTTACACTCCGGGTGCGCTATACTCAACCATTTGTCCATTGTATAATGGAGATAAAGGTTGGCCAGCAGTGGCCCGATAACAGAACCTTGAGGAACTCCTTTGGTTCTTGCTACCTGTCTCCCATCAGCCAACTGTAGTGGCGCTGTCAGCCATCTTTCGATGTATAACAGTATCCACCTTGTTTCGCAATGCCTTCTGACTGCTTTCATCAGTAGATCATGTGGAATGTTGTCAAAGAACCCTTTAATGTCAAGATCTATCACCCACGACTGTTTCCAGCGTAGTTGTCTTACTCTTTCAACAGCTTGCCTGGCNGACTTNCCNGGNCNNTAANCATANGAGTCTTTAANAAACAGNGNNTCNANCGTTGGTTCCAATAGCCCTCTTACTACAGATTGGGCAATCCGGTCGGCGATAGTAGGTATGCCCAGAGGTCTTAGTCCACCTCCTTTCTTCGGTATCTCAATCAGTTTCACCGGTGGTGGNATNTANCTGCCNGANCTCATNCGATTCCAAAGNNTGTACAGNTTGTNCCTGTANTCTTTGTCAAANTCNNTCATGCTNACTTCNTCCACNCCTGCNCTACCTCTGTTGGATCTNACCTTNTGNNANGCNNNCATCANNAATCGCNNACNNATACTAAACGGTTTTGCTTTGCTCATCTTCATACCTCCTGATCCACTCGTCGGTGAATTAGTTTTTGTTAATGAATAAAAACCGGAAAACAACTCCCCTTCGCTACTGCTATCTTTCGATAGCTGTCATCACTACTACGGAAGTTTCTGCCCCAGTGCTGCTCATTGATACTTTCCTTCTTACAGTGTCTCTTGCTTGAAGTTTTCTCTTAACATCGCAACGACTGGTTCTCACGTTCCATGTAAATGCCTGTGTTAAGCTCACGCTGTCTATACGCCGGATGCCGCAAGAACAATAAACAGGTAACCTCCTTGCTTGTCCCAATGATGATACTGCACATTGGTTTTGACATCGTCTAATCCTTTCGACGCCTCTGACGACAGTTCACTAATGTTCGCCTTCGTTAACACTTACCTGACACCTTTATCGATGCCTTTTCCTTTCATGCTCACCACCACAACTCTTAATTGCAGCAGCTAAAGGTGGTTTGATAGCTACTCCTGTAAGTCGCTACCGATGGGCCTGCTCCGAAGGAATCCTTCGAACCATCATCATCTACATAGCATTAAATAACAAAATCAAAGAACTAATTTGAAATCCTTATTTATTCGTGACACTCAATACCCCGGATTTTGTTGAGCCTGTTTCTCCGCTGCCGTCAGATTCTTACCATTCAACAGGATACCGTCGAGGTAGGTTTGCGGGATCGGGCGTAACAGATGATGATCCCGGATACTGGAGGTTGCCTGAAAATTGAATGCCTTAACCCTTGGTATCAGTGTCTTTGTCCTGGAGAGGTCTTCCCACCGTTTGTACTCGCCGCAAAGTTCGCGCGACCGCTCATCCAGTACCAGAGCGAGCATCCGGTCGTACACGTTGCTTACTCCCAACCTGGAGATCACATATTCATCCCCGGCAGGGAGCGCGTTGATATCGGTGATCGTCAGGCTGGTTGCTGCTGCTGTTGTAACCGGGATATTATTGGACTCATAATAGGCATTCTCTGTCATGAAAGAATTAATATTGGGATTCTGGCCGGAAGCAGAAGCAGCAAGGGCCCCACCCCCGTCATAATAGGCAGAACGGTCTTCGCCTGCTGCATATTGCGCACGTGCACGAACCGCGTTGATATACGGCAGCGCATCCGTATAAGAACCCGTACCCAGCTTCGCAAGCCGGATCTTTGCTTCGGCGGCGATGAGATAGGTCTCTGCAGAACGGGCCAGGTTAATATCCCGCAATCCTCTTGTATCATTCAATCCTGTCCTTGAGCCGTCGATGTATTTGTTCAAAGCGGGGAACCGCACATCAATGTTTAACGCCCCATCTTCCGTTGTACCGGAAGGATATGCGATATAGGCGCTGGGGATGGTTTTGCCGGTTTTGGTGTAAACCACTGTATTGTTAAGCTTATAGCCGGAAAAGCGCGCATCACCGGGTTGGTTGATAATATAGATAATGCCCAGGTCGCCGTTGGCATAATAACCGCCGGAGGTCTTGTTTGCACGGTATTTGGTACGGAAGCTTTTCCAGAACCGGGAGTCGTTCACCAGATCATAGATGCGGTACATATAATAGCTGGTGCGCAAACGGCTGTAGGGCCGGTCGCCCGTAACATCGCGCTGCATCTGGGGCAGGTCGTCATACCGGGACGCAAAATAAAGATGCTGTGCGTTGGAGCCGTTGGTCGAAACATCTGCGGTGAACTGGGCGGAAAGGATCAGCTCCGGAAGCTTTTCGTTGGCGCCATCCGGACCTGTATATTTCCATAAACCGGCAAAATCGGCGGTCAACGGGTGCTGCGCAATCACTTCATCGCAAAGGGGCAAAATGGCAGCCAGGTCGGCGGCTTTGGTAGCAGCGTTCCAGGAGTCGTTGATCTCGCTGGCCCGGAACAAATAGGCTTTTGCCAGATAATGGGCCGCCGCGTACCTGGTGATCTTCGCCGGGGCGCCCGCAGTGGGCAACAGGTCATAGGCCTGCCGGAGATCATCGATCACCTGTTTGCAAATCTCTTCCGGAGCGGCTCTTGTAAACTCCAGTTCAACCGTGGTGCTGGGGACGGTCTTCAGCGGTACGCCGCCAAACTGGGAAACCAGGCGCAGGTAACAGTAGGCCCTGAAAAAATACCCCTCTCCCAAGGCTACTTTTTTGATCGCATCCGAGGTGGAAGCGCTGGCACCGGCATTCTGGATCAGCAGGTTGGCATCACCAATTCCGATATAAAGGTTGTCCCATTGCACATTAGCGCTGGATGTATTGGAATTGGTGACGGAAACAATCGATTTAAAACCGCCGCCGTAGTTGTTCCATACACCATTTGACGCATCGCCGCCCACACTAAATTCGTCCACTCCGTAATTTGCCGCGCAATAGATCCACTCGCTGCTAAAGGGCGTATTGAATACCTGGTAATATGTACCGGCCGCAAGCGACTGAATGCCCTCATCTGTTTTGTAATACTCCATACCTCTTGCGGTTTCGAGTTCCTCCTTCAAAAAACTCTTTTTACAAGATGAAAAAAACAGCAGCCCTGAAAAAAAGGATAGGTGAAAAATCAGTTTTATCGTGTTCATGTTACGTTAAATTTTACGATTAAGCATTCCGGTTAAAATGTTGCATTCAATCCGATCGTGAAGCCCCGGTTATAGGTAGCGCCCTGTACGTCCATATCCAGCCAGCCGATCCGGGAGAACAGCATTCCGGGATTGATCAGCTGTACATAGGCTTTTAAACCCGAGATCACCGTGGTTTTCAGCAAGCTCCTGTTGAGGTTGTATGCCAGCGATATATTGCGGATTTTGATGAACGAGCCCTTTCGATACCCTAAAGCCGGGTAATACGGATCACCGCTGCCTTCGGTATAAATGGGCTTCTGGTATTCGGCGTTCTTATTGTTCTCATTATAATAATTGATCACCCGCTGAACGCCCCGGGCTGTTTCCGATTCGCCGCCCGCGTCATACATATATTTCAGGCGGCCGTACAGAAATACGGATAGTTCAAAGGACCTGTAGGAAAAGGTATTGGTCATTCCCACGATCCACCGGGGCCTCGTATTACCGATGATAACCCGGTCATTATTGGCATCGATTGCTGTATCGCCGTTGATATCGATGGGTCTTATATTCCCGGCCGAAAAGGAAGCACCCTTTGCATTGTACAGATTGTAGACAGCCGAATCCTCCAGGTGCCAGAGCCCGGCATTCCGGTATCCGTAGATCACGCTGATCGGCTGCCCGATGAACCAATTGTTGTTGATATCATCGTTGCCGGTCGCCAGCTTCACAATACGATCCTTTTGCCAGGATACGCTGGCAGTGGTGGTCCAGTTAAAGGACCGGCTGTTCACATTAACCGTTGTCAGGCTCAGGTCTACGCCTTTATTGGCGGTTTCCCCTACGTTGGCAAACGTTTTGGTATAGCCGGTAACCGTGGGGATGGACATTTCCATTAAAAGGTCAGTTGTTCTTGACTGATACAGATCCAGGTTCCCGGAGATCCTTCTGTTGAGCAGTGAAAAATCAAGTCCTACATTGTATTGCGTCGTTTTTTCCCATCCCAGGGCCTGATTGGCCAGTGTGGAGGAGGGAATCGTGCCCGCCGTTAACGTGCTTATATAGGGATAGAAGACGGAGGTCAGCGGGCCCTGTGTTTCATACGGGTCGATCGACGAATTACCCGTAACACCAACGCCCAGCCGCAGTTTCAGATCATTGATCCATCCGGTGCCCTGCATAAAACTTTCCCGGTCTATGCGCCAGGCTACTGCCGCAGAAGGGAACCAGGAATATTTATGCCCTTCCGCAAGCTGGGATGCTCCGTCGCGGCGCGCGGATGCAGTCAGCAAATACCGGTCATCAAAGCTATAATTGATGCGGGCCATATACGATTGCAGCTGGCTTTCGGTCAGGCCTGATGAATAATCGGTCAGGTTCGCCGCAGGGATATAGGTCTTTGACAAAGCGTTCCATTTCTGGCTGGGAAAGGCCACACCCGTTGCAGCAATAGAGCTGGATTCTTTTAAGTATTGCGTCTGGCTGCCCAGTAAGGTGAGCGCCAAATCGTGTTTGCCGATGCTTTTATTGTAATAGATCAAATGATCGAGGGTATAGGAAATGGTTTGTGTTTTTGAAAGCGAGGCCGCGCTGCTCCCGCTGCTTCTGACAGAGGTTGCGTCTACATAGCTTCCGTCGCGGTAATAAGAAAAATCCGGCCCAAAGTTCACCCGGTATTTCAGGTTTTTCAGAACAGGAAGAATGGCGCCAAAATCAACCTGCCCGTAAAGGCTTCCAAAAGCGCGGAGTGTTGTTCGCTGATCCTGGTTCAGGTTCCACTCATTGGCAACATTTTTTACTCCGATATCGCCACCGGGGGTCTCGATCCTGTTCCCTGCAGAATCGTACGGCACAGCGTACGGGAACAGGGTCCGGGCCGATTCGTAAATGCTGTTCTGCCGGGAAAGAGGGTTGCTCCCCGCGGTTGATTGTCCGTATTCCTGTATCCCGTATGAAACCTGGAGATTGCTGCCCAGGGAGAACCACCGGGTTGCGTTGATGTCCACATTAAGGTTTGCCGAATACCTTCTAAAGCTTTGTCCCTTCTGTGTTCCCTTATTATCCAGGTAGCCAAAGGACGCGTATGATTTTACTTTTTCGCTTCCACCGGCAACGCTCAGGTTCAGGTTGTGCGTGATGCCGGTTTGGGTCACCATGCCCAGCCAGTCCGTCGTGGGCACTTTTGAGCCATCCCAGCTCCCGGAGGCCCAGCCCTTTTCTATATTGGCCCATGCCGAGGGGTCGCCGCTGGCAAGGAAGATCACCTTATCATTGGCGATGGTGGGCTGGTCACCACGGGGGTAGAGCGCGGGGTTCCGGTAATAATAAGCCCAGCGGCGGAAGGAAATGTAATCTGCTGCGTTGAACATTTTTTTCCTGTCTTCCAGCGTTTCTACCGTGGTAGACAGATCGATGTTCAGGGTTGCTTTGCCCTGCTTCCCCCTCTTGGTCGTAACGATCACAACACCGTTGGCACCACGGGAACCATAGATCGCGGTGGCGGAAGCATCTTTCAATACATCAATGGATGCAATATCATTCGGATTGATGTAATCGATACCGCCGGTAGACAGCGGGATCCCGTCAACAACAAACAACGGGGAATTGGATGCCGTTAAAGAACGCACACCGCGAATATTAATACTGGCCACCGTACCCGGCCGGTCTGTGGATGAGATGTCCACGCCGGCCACCTTTCCCTGCATGGCCTGCAAGGCATTGGACACCGGCCTCGATTTTATCTCTTTTTCATTGATCCCTGTAACGGCGCCGGTCAGGTCCTTCTTTTTCACAGCGCCATAACCGATCACCACTACCTGGTCCATTTCTGAGGCGGATTGTCTCAATACAATACTCATATGCCCCTTTGTAATGTGCAGTTCCTGTGTGGCAAACCCAATATTAGATACCACAAGAACGGCATTCAGAGAAGCGTTCAGACGGAATGTTCCCTGTTCATTCGTGACAACGGCCAGACCGGTGCCCTTAATTTGAATCGTGGCCCCGGCTACCGGTTTTGAGGCCTCGTCCAGTACGGTACCGGTTACGGATAGCCGTTGCTGTCCATAGGAACGCAGCGGAACATTGAGCAAGGCTGCCGCCACAAAAATTGCGAATATGCAACGGAGACATTGGTTTTGTTTCATATGTATATGGTTTAGAATAAGTAGAAAACACCCGGGCGCCAACCATACAACAATCTGCACGATAAAAGCAAGCGCGGAAAAATACGTTTGGTTTATGATTAGAGGTCATCGTTCCCGACCAATACAACTGAAGTGGGATCTCCGTTACTTTGGCAGAACAATATAAGGGCATGCGGGACCAGGATGGTCATCCGCCATTTCCACATGTACTCTTCTTTTCAGCAACCGGATCTTCGGTTGTTTTGGTTTAATAAACGAATTTCAAATCCTTCTGCAAATCCAGCACACAACCGTCCTTATTTCTTAACAGAACAAATGTAAAAGAGTAAAATCCGTTCACCGTCCTGCGCCATCCTGAAATGGGCGGGTAATTTACGCAAACGTTTGCATTGCTATGCTGCGTTTTCAACCGGGATTCTTTTATCCATGCAGGCCGCTTCCCTGATAAAAAGTATTTTTTACAATTATCGGTGATAAACGGTGCGGGTTAACCGTTCAGGATCAGGTTGAAAAATTGGGGATCAGGCATAAATGTTAGCGAGTCTGAATAGGAAAAAGTTAATATCTCTTACCCCTCTTGCAGCGGCTCTGAAGGCCTTAATTTTTGCGTTAAAAGATTCTGCCGCTGCATTGGTGCTTCGATTATTAAAATAATTAAGGATACTTTGATGATGGGTTTCAATGGATCTGGCCACCGTTCGAAATACTTTTAATCCGGAATCTTCCACTTCATTATACCAGAGGGCCAGTTTTTTGAATGCTATTATTTTAGCGGTACAGTTTGAAAAAATAGCACTTAATTTTCTTGATAATTTATAGGCTTGTTCAATAAGCGGATATCGTTCAAATAGTAGTTTGGCCCGATGCAGTTGGGATG
>NZ_KB893640.1 GCF_000374125.1 Niabella aurantiaca DSM 17617 | reverse complement strand
TTGATGCGGGGATGGAGTTCTTTTAGGAGGTACAGCGTAGAGGCGCGCAGCTGGTTCAAATCCGGCGGTATTTACAAGGTCACGGAAGTCATTCTTTTAGGGGGTGATGGAAGTGGTAAGATCTTTGAAAGTTTGGAAGCAATAGCACAATTCAGTCACATTCAATTGTGACAACGAAAGGTAAGTCAAAAAGCAAATAACATTTAGATTTTTGACACGTTAATTTTTCTCTTGAGAATTTTTAATAGTCAGTAGTCAAACTCATTTACAACGGAGAGTTTGATCCTGGCTCAGGATGAACGCTAGCGGCAGGCTTAATACATGCAAGTCGTGGGGTAGAGAGGTGCTTGCACTTCTTGAGACCGGCAAACGGGTGAGGAACACGTACACAACCTTCCTTTTAGTGGAGCATAGCCCAGGGAAACTTGGATTAATTCTCCGTAAGATGTTGAAGAGGCATCTCTTTGATATTATAGCAGTGATGCGCTAGAAGACGGGTGTGCGTATGATTAGGTAGTTGGAGGGGTAACGGCCCACCAAGCCAACGATCATTAACTGGTGTGAGAGCACGACCAGTCACACGGGCACTGAGACACGGGCCCGACTCCTACGGGAGGCAGCAGTAAGGAATATTGGTCAATGGAGGCAACTCTGAACCAGCCATGCCGCGTGGAGGATGAAGGTCCTCTGGATTGTAAACTTCTTTTATCTGGGACGAAAAAAGGGAATTCTTTCTCGTCTGACGGTACCAGATGAATAAGCACCGGCTAACTCCGTGCCAGCAGCCGCGGTAATACGGAGGGTGCAAGCGTTATCCGGATTTACTGGGTTTAAAGGGAGCGTAGGTGGGCTAGTAAGTCAGTGGTGAAATCTCCGAGCTTAACTTGGAAACTGCCATTGATACTATTGGTCTTGAATATTGTGGAGGTTAGCGGAATATGTCATGTAGCGGTGAAATGCATAGATATGACATAGAACACCAATTGCGAAGGCAGCTGGCTACACATATATTGACACTGAGGCTCGAAAGCGTGGGGATCAAACAGGATTAGATACCCTGGTAGTCCACGCCCTAAACTATGGATACTCGACATTTGTGATACACAATAAGTGTCTGAGCGAAAGCATTAAGTATCCCACCTGGGAAGTACGATCGCAAGATTGAAACTCAAAGGAATTGGCGGGGGTCCGCACAAGCGGTGGAGCATGTGGTTTAATTCGATGATACGCGAGGAACCTTACCTGGGCTAGAATGCGAGTGCCGAACCATGAAAGTGGTTTTTCTAGCAATAGACACAAAGCAAGGTGCTGCATGGCTGTCGTCAGCTCGTGCCGTGAGGTGTTGGGTTAAGTCCCGCAACGAGCGCAACCCCCATCACTAGTTGCCATCAGGTAACGCTGGGAACTCTAGTGAAACTGCCGTCGTAAGACGCGAGGAAGGAGGGGATGATGTCAAGTCATCATGGCCTTTATGCCCAGGGCTACACACGTGCTACAATGGGGAGGACAAAGGGTTGCGACATAGCGATATGAAGCTAATCCCAAAAACCTCTTCTCAGTTCGGATCGCAGTCTGCAACTCGACTGCGTGAAGCTGGAATCGCTAGTAATCGTATATCAGCAATGATACGGTGAATACGTTCCCGGACCTTGCACACACCGCCCGTCAAGCCATGAAAGCCGGGTGTACCTGAAGTCGGTAACCGCAAGGAGCTGCCTAGGGTAAAACTGGTAATTGGGGCTAAGTCGTAACAAGGTAGCCGTATCGGAAGGTGCGGCTGGAATACCTCCTTTTTAGAGCTATGTACGGGTTGAATATTTTCAACCCCAGATTTACCGTGCTGTTGTTTCCTATTCTTTCAAATTTATTTAGCGTTCTTTTAAATAAAAGACAAGCCCGAGGGTTAACGGAGGCAATCATCTCGAGGCCCCTTTAGGGGTTTGGGGTATAGAGATCCGTAGCTCAGCCTGGTTAGAGCACTACACTGATAATGTAGGGGTCACCAGTTCAAATCTGGTCGGGTCTACTTTACAAGCTGATAGCTATCAGCCTTTAGATGGGGGGTTAGCTCAGTTGGCTAGAGCATCTGCCTTGCACGCAGAGGGTCATCGGTTCGACTCCGATATCCTCCACAAGTCAAATTTGAGGATGAATAATTTGAGGATTTGAAAAAAAAGAGTTCTTTTAAGATGAGATAAAGCCTGAGAGGCTCCGATGGTTCGAAACCATTTTATCTGCAAAAGTCGAATGAGGTTTGAGGTATATGATTTAGGTTGTGTAGTTTCAGATTTTCATGAAGACCAAGTTCTTTGACATATTGGAAAAAAATAAACTGTTAGGAGAGTACCTAACAGCCCGACGCGAGTCGGGTTCGATCACAATTTTTGAAACATCACACTATAATTATTATGGTTGGTCTGAAGAAATGTGGTCGGGTAACAATCTACAATTAAACTAAAAAATAAGTCCAAGCGGGAGCTTGGCCTCATTAAAGAAGTTTACGAACTTTTTTAAAGCAATTAAGGGCGTATGGTGGATGCCTAGGGTCTGAGAGGCGATGAAGGACGTGGTAAGCTGCGATAAGCCAGGGGGAACTGCACACAAGTATTAAATCCCTGGATTTCCGAATGGGACAACCTAATATACTGAAGGTATATTACTCGAAAGAGAGCCAACCCGGAGAACTGAAACATCTAAGTACCCGGAGGAAAAGAAAATAAGACAATGATTCCCTAAGTAGTGGCGAGCGAACAGGGAAGAGCCTAAACCAGCTTCGCGTGCGGAGCTGGGGTTGTAGGACTACTTTTAGAAAGCGTTATCAAGCAGAATTTTCTGGAAAGTTAAGCCAAAGCGGGTGATAGCCCCGTAAGCGGAAATTAACGTGGACGTGTAGTATCCTGAGTAGGGCGGGACCGGAGGAATCCTGCTTGAATCTGCCAGCACCATCTGGTAAGGCTAAATACTCCTCAGACACCGATAGTGAACCAGTACCGTAAGGGAAAGGTGAAAAGCACCCTGAATAAGGGAGTGAAATAGTACCTGAAACCGTACGCCTACAAGCGGTCGGAGCATCTTTATGGTGTGACGGCGTGCCTTTTGCATAATGAGCCTACGAGTTACTCCTCACTGGCGAGGTTAAGTTTTTGAAAACGGAGCCGTAGCGAAAGCGAGTCCGAACAGGGCGCTTAGTCAGTGGGGGTAGACGCGAAACTTTGTGATCTATCCATGGGCAGGTTGAAGGTGTGGTAACACACACTGGAGGACCGAACCCGTTGACGTTGAAAAGTCTTGGGATGACCTGTGGATAGGGGTGAAAGGCCAATCAAACTGAGAGATAGCTCGTTCTCCCCGAAATGTTTTTAGGAACAGCCTCGGATTTTAGAAGTGTACTAGAGGTAGAGCTACTGATTGGGCTAGGGGGCTTCACCGCCTACCAAACCCTGACAAACTCCGAATGCTAGTACATATCTCCGGGAGTGAGGCTGTGGGCGCTAAGGTCCATGGCCGAGAGGGAAATAACCCAGAATAGCAGCTAAGGTCCCCAATACATGGTTAAGTTAGACAAACGATGTAGAGTTTCTATAACAGCCAGGATGTTTGCTTGGAAGCAGCAATTCATTTAAAGAGTGCGTAACAGCTCACTGGTCGAGAGACTCTGCGCGGAAAATAATCGGGTATTAAACCATGAACCGAAGCTCTATGATCGCCCTTTGAGGGCTGATCGGTAGGGGAGCATTGAAACGGCATCGAAGGTGTACGGCGACGTATGCTGGAGCGGTTTCAAAAGAAAATGTAGGCATAAGTAACGATAAATAAGGTGAAAAACCTTATCGCCGAAAGTCTAAGGGTTCCTGATCAACGTTAATCGGATCAGGGTTAGCCCGGTCCTTAGTCAAACCCGAAAGGGGTAGACGATGGAAAGCAGGTTAATATTCCTGCGCCTGCTATACAATAAAAGTGACGGAGCATGTTAGCTGCCTAGTCTGACGGATTAGACGAGTGGAACCTTCGGGTGAAGCGCAGCAGTGAGAGTGCTTCCAAGAAAAGCGAGTATAGCAGCCGGTACCGCAAACCGACACAGGTAGACGGGATGAGTATTCTAAGGCGCTCGGGTGAGCCGTGGAGAAGGAACTAGGCAAATTGATGCTGTAACTTCGGGATAAAGCATACCACAGCGATGTGGTCTCAGTAAAATGGTTCAACCAACTGTTTAACAAAAACATAGGGCCCTGCAAAATCGAAAGATGACGTATAGAGCCTGATACCTGCCCGGTGCTGGAAGGTTAAGGAAGGATGTTCGGAGTAATCCAAAGCTTCTGACTGAAGCCCCAGTAAACGGCGGCCGTAACTATAACGGTCCTAAGGTAGCGAAATTCCTTGTCGGGTAAGTTCCGACCTGCACGAATGGTCTAATGAGTTGAACGCTGTCTCCTCCACGAGCCCGGTGAAATTGTAGTATCGGTGAAGATGCCGGTTACCCGCCACGGGACGGAAAGACCCCGTGAACCTTCACTACAACTTTGCATTGATTTTGAATTACGGATGTGTAGTATAGTTGGGACGCTATGAAGCTTTGCCGCCAGGTAGGGTGGAGCGGTCGTTGAAATACCAACCTTCTTTGATTTAGAATCTAATCCCTAGCGGGACACAGTGCATGGTGGGTAGTTTGACTGGGGTGGTCGCCTCCTAAAGAGTAACGGAGGCTTGCAAAGGTTCCCTCAGTACGGTTGGTAATCGTACGCAGAGCGCATTAGTAAAAGGGAGCTTGACTGTGAGGCAAACAGGCCGAGCAGGGACGAAAGTCGGCTAAAGTGATCCGGCGGTTCTGTATGGAAGGGCCGTCGCTCAAAGGATAAAAGGTACTCCGGGGATAACAGGCTGATCTCCCCCAAGAGCTCATATCGACGGGGAGGTTTGGCACCTCGATGTCGGTTCGTCACATCCTGGGGCTGGAGAAGGTCCCAAGGGTTCGGCTGTTCGCCGATTAAAGTGGCACGTGAACTGGGTTCAGAACGTCGCAAGACAGTTCGGTCCCTATCTGTGGTGGGCGTTAGTAAATTGCGAGGACATGACCTTAGTACGAGAGGACCGGGTCGTACGTGCCGCTGGTGTATCTGTTGTGCCGCCAGGTGCAATGCAGAGTAGCTAAGCACGGACAGGATAAACGCTGAAAGCATCTAAGCGTGAAACCTGCCTCAAGATGAGTTTACTTTTAAGGGCCGTCAGAGACTATGACGTTGATAGGCTACAGGTGTAAAGGTGGTAACATCAAAGCCGAGTAGTACTAATTGCCCGTAAGCTTTAATTTTTTTATTAGATCTCTTCTGACAGTTTTTTCCAATATGTTAATCTTATTAGATGTTAGATATTAGACGATAGATGTTAGACATTTTAGTGCTGCATTTTTAGTTTAGTGTTTTACATTTTTAATTTTTTATGGTGGTTATACCAAGGGTGTTCACCTCTTCCCATACCGAACAGAGAAGTTAAGCCCCTTATGGCCGATGGTACTGCACCACAATGCGGGAGAGTAGGTAGCTGCCATTCTTATTGAACCCTTCAGTTTTACTGGAGGGTTTTTTTATGCCTGGAACTGTAGCGGGTGTGGTTCGCCGCAGGGAGAGGCGGGGGCCAGCGGAACGATATACAAAAACATAAACGGCGTTGTAGTAAAGCGTCCCGCAGTTGAGCCCCCGTCCCCGGGGCTCACCCCTCAATACTAACCTGCTACCCAAAATAGGCGATGCGGCCGATACGTTCCCGTATAATGCCCGCCTGAACGTTCATTCGGGATAACCGGGGTGATAGCCGCCGTTTAGGCTAAAGGGATGGGTCTATTACGGATATCCAATCGTATAAACAATGAGCTGATCTGCGATGCCCCGCCTGCTAATAAAAATTGCCCCGTTTCTGCTCCCGTATGCGATCATGGAAGGCTGTCCGTGATTTGTCCCTGCCGCAATCCGCATTTTGTCCGCTACCGGATTTGGAAAAAGCGGGTCGCTGGAAGTAACTTCATACGGCCATCGCCATAAAATGGCCCTCAGACCAGGAACGGACAACCCTCTTACCACCTTCAAAAATCAACACAATGGGACAAGGCGCTCTACTGCGTATCTATAACGCAACAACCAGTACACTGAAAGAAACCAACCGGGAAAAGCCGTATCAAATGACCCGGTTTGATCCGCCGGGAGCAATAAGACCCGGTACCGCGGCACAATTTTATATCGAATTCAGCGAGAAATTTCTTCAATATCCGGCAGATGATAAGGGAAAGATCTGGTACGGATTCCAGGGCACGCCGCTTTCGATGCTTATAGAAGCCAGCGGCTCCATGGGCGATAAGCACGAATTTGCCGTTGCCGCAAGCTTCTCCTGGCCCGATCCCACAAAGTGGTCGCCCAAATACAACCTGCCCTATTATATCTGTTATATCCGGACCCAGGCTTTTTACCCCGGTGGAGATACCGAAAAATGGGATTTTTTCGGAACAGAGCGTCAGTTGTTTGCCCGGCATATCTCCAACGGAAAAGATGGTAAGTACCAGGCTTATGCGTTTAAGATCCTGGAGCTGGCGCATTTTTGCGACAGCAATATGGAAGCCACCGAAGTGGCTGATGCCATTGCGGGAAAGCATACCGACGCGCCCGTATATCAGAAATTTATAAAAACGGTGAACGACCAGCTGAGCCATTATCCGGTCGTATAGCCGCATCGCGCTTCTCAGTTCTGCCCGCCCTTGCCGCGGTAAGGAATAGAGGACCGCTTATACCTGATCCGTATGTCTGTAATTATAAAACATAAGCCCGGTTTACAGTGTAAGATCCGGCAGCCGGCTTCGCGGCCTCCACAAGGATACGATCCTTTGATCGGGAACTATCACCTGGTGAAAACAGAAGGTATTATGATATCCTTTGAAGGTGAGGAAAAAATGCTGAAGGCGGTTGCCCTGTCGTCGAAGCCGGCGCATTCCCGGGAGGAGGGCTCTTACGTCCGGTTAGCAGCGGATGGCTGCCGGCTAATGACCGGTACCTCCGGCTCCCACCCGTTGCTGATAGTTGCTGCAGATTTTAATGATGACGGCCGGGAGGAGCTGGCAACGGTTTCCATCAATGAGGAGGAGCACCTGGTGATGGCTTTTTTTTCCGTCCTGCCGGCCGAGGCGCCGGATAAAGAACGGGATCTTTCGCCTTTGGGAACATGGAAAATTGCGGACCGGACTTCAGGACCTGCCTGGTGCGGGCGGATCGACCACGGGGGCCATCCGCATATCCTGATCGCTTTTCCCGGGCCACAAAACCGGCTGTGCTGCTGTATTTGCGGAAAAGAGACCCTGCAAAAGGAAGAGGCGCCCGTGCTGTACCCGGGCCCGGTAATGGCCTCCGGAAAAAAATATGATCTGGTTACCGGTGTCTTTACCGGCAGCAAAAACGATGAGATGGCCCTGTTTTATGAAGGAGAAAAAGATCCGGACGGAAATAATTTATTCCTGGAACTGCTGCAGGTTACACAGGACGGATGGTGCTCCGTTGCCAAAGCCGTGGTTGGAAGAACCGAAGGGGGCGTGGCTCCGGAAGGCATGCAGCTGGTCAGCGGATCATTTTTACCGGGCAGCACGACCGACGGGCTGGTGCTGACCTGGACAACAAAAGGCCAGACCCGTGCTGAGGTGCAGACCTGGCAATACGATGCGGCGACAGGTGGCAGCGATCCGGAAGCCCTGTTAAAGAAAGAAAGCACCACCAGCCTGCCCGTAACCAAAGGGCTGATCCGGCTGGCCGCGGGAGATCTGAACGAAGACGGGGTTGAGGAGCTGGTGATCGGGACGGCAGATGATGCGGAAGGGATCTACGGGCATTTGCTGTTACAGGTGTTTCGTTTCTCGAATATACTGGTACCGGAACTTGCTTCTGACGCAAGAGTGAACGGAGAAGAGGGAATGACATTTATTGCCTTTGATTTTAAAATGGCCATCGCCAACCTGGAGCACGATACCGGGCCTGCGATCATTGTTGCCGCGCTGGGTGCGGACAACGCTTTGTTGCTGAAGCGGGGCTATGCCCGGGTGAGCGTGGGGGCCTTGCAGGTAGATCCGTACCTGAAGTTTCCCGTACAGTTCGGCAAGCCCGCACCCTTGCCGGGACTCTATGCCGGAGGCTATGCTTTCCGGGAAGACCGGGATCTTTCCCGGCTGCGCCTGGAGCTGGCCACCGGCGATTTTGACGGGAGCCTCATAAAAGTAGGCGCCCCGGAAATGAGCGTGATCAGTGATGTGCAGTCGGTAGTGGCGATCGTGAACATTCCGCCGCTTCCTGCCGAGTTTCAGAACGAAGAAGAGAACCGGAGCTGTTCGCGGCAGGTGTCGTTCACCAATACCCGGGGGAAAACCACTTCACTGAGCCTGAACACCCACAATTCATATACAACGTCGGACAACCTGACGGCGGAGCTGGGCGCCTCCCTGCTGGGAAGCCTTACCCGCTCTATCAATAACACCTATGGAGAAGATTTTTCTAAAACACAGGATAAAGGAGAAATGATCAGCACTTCGCTGAACGTTTCTTCGAACAAAGAAGATATCATCCTGCTGTATGTGAACGTATTCAATGTATGGGAATATCCCGTGATCCATAAGAACCAGGAAAAGGGCCACTTGCTGGTCATATTTCCGCAATCCGGCACGGGGCAGGTAAAAACAATATCGGGATCGGACCTGGGCGCTATGTATAAACCACGGCATACGACCGGGAATATATTGTCCTATTATTCCGGTGAGGGATCCATGACCGATTACGATCCCGATCTGGGAAATATCTGCAAACAGGAAATCTCGGTCGACAACCAGGATGCGTCTATTGATGTGCATTTTTCGGGCAACCGGTCAGATGCGGATCTGAAAACGATAACGCAAACTACCAGCATCAACAACAGCCAGTCGGGCAATTTTTCAGTGGATTTTTTAGAGGGGCTCAGCATGGGGCTCAGCCATAGCTGGGAGGGCAGCTATACCAATAGCCGATCGTCAAATTATACCCTCGGGTTCAATGAGGAGACCAGCATTCATTTGTCTGTAAGTGCCGCCGGGCTTGATGAAACCATGCATTACAGCATCCGGCCCTATGTGTACTGGAGCAAAAAAGGAAAATACCTGAAGGTGGATTATATCGTGAACATTCCCCGGGGAAGCACCTGGTTTTATGAGCAGTTTCAACGGCCCAACCCGGTATTTCACCTGCCTTTCACCTCAAAACAGTACCGGTTGTTTACCCGGGACATAGAAATTGTCCTGAACAAAAAAGATCCCGGCCTGGTAGATGTAACCGTCCGGGTGCACAACAACAGCTTTTCAGCTACAGGCCCTGTAACCGTTGGGTTGTTTGAAGCAGATCCGTTAAAAGACAGCCCGCCGGTAGCACCGGACCAGCATATTGCCAATATCCCGGTCCGCGGAATGGAGCAGTTATTCTTTCGGGGTGTAAAATTAAAAGACCTGGCCGTCCCCGGGGATGGGAAATGCAATGTCGTGTACGCCGTTATCAACCCCGGAGAAACCCTTGCCGGCACGGAGCCAAAGGACCGGATCGGTTTTGGCTATTACCCGGCCAGCTTTCTGGGCACCAGCGGATGATCATGCGCTTTCATTTCTTAAAACATATCGATATGCCCATAGAAAACATAGCCCCCGGTCAGTTATCGGGAGGCAGACATACAACAACGAACAAGCAGATCGCCATTTCGATAACGGGGCAAAACCCCGGCAATGAATCGGCAAAAGTAGAAGTGTACGTTTTTGTAGATCCAGGTACCGGTGACCCGAATACATTTGCATTTCAGGCACGCCGGTCGTCTGAGATCCATTATGCCGCAACCGCACACATCCTCGTGGCGACCGGCGGCAATGCAACCAACAGAAATTGTTTCAGGGTAAAGAACCTGAGCAACAGCGTAACGATCCACGTGCAATACTAAAAAGGACACCGGAGGTCTCCCCATATACTCAAGCATCCGGCCCGCCAGCCTGCAGCCCGGGAATGATCACCTGCCCGTTATCATAGCGTGTCCGGAGAGGCGCATACCCCGGCAAAACCATTCGCGTACTGTCCTGTAAAAATATTTGGAACGGTTTACCGGATGGTTTATTTTTGATATATAATTGTAACTCTGACAATTAATTATTGCTTTGCCGGTGCGGCGGTTGTCTTCTTCGGGAGGCGATACCGGGTTGGCCGGGCTGCAGGGCGGAAATGGAGAAGAGGGGCGGCAACCGGGAGATCCGCAGCTGTCCGCCGCAGGAACGGGGCGGTTTGTAAAAAGAAAAAACGATCATATGAGATATAGCTTGCTTTTTGGGTTGCTGCTGCTGGCTGCAATACAGCTGAATGCACAAAAGGAAGGCCGCCTGGCCCTGCAGGTAAAAGATACCCAGACCGTCATCAGCCGTCACATTTACGGGCATTTTTCAGAGCACCTCGGTCGTTGTATTTATGATGGTTTTTGGGTGGACCCGGGTATGAACCTGCCCAAAAAGGACCGGATCCGCCTGGATGTGGTAGAGGCGCTTAAAAAGATCCGCATTCCCAACCTGCGCTGGCCGGGAGGCTGCTTTGCAGATGAATATCACTGGCGCGATGGCATCGGCCCGCGGAAGGACCGGCCAAAGATGATCAATACCCATTGGGGAGGAGTTACTGAAGACAACAGCTTTGGCACACACGAGTTCCTGGAGCTTTGTGCATTGCTGGGCGCCGAACCTTATATTGCCGGAAATGTAGGCAGTGGTACCGTGGAAGAAATGTCGAAATGGGTAGAGTACTTAAACGCCGATGGTGATACGCCCATGACCCGGCAGCGGAAAGAGAACGGAAGAAGCCAGCCCTGGCGGGTGAGCTTTTGGGGAGTGGGCAATGAAAGCTGGGGATGCGGCGGCAATATGACGCCTGAATATTATGCGGGTGAATACCGCCGTTACGCAACTTTTGCAAGAAATTACCCGGGCGCTCCGCTGAAGAAAGTAGCCGGTGGCGCCAATGCGGCCGATTACAACTGGACGGAGGTTCTGATGAAGACCATTCCCCGGCGCATGATGTGGGGGCTGAGTCTGCATTATTATACCATACCCACCGGCAAATGGGATCGAAAGGGATCTGCCACACAGTTTGATGAGAACGAATATTTCAATACCATGAAAAACTGCCTTTTTATGGATGAGCTGGTAACCCGGCACGCGGCCATCATGGACAAATACGATCCGGAAAAGCGCGTGGCGCTGGTAGTGGATGAATGGGGGATCTGGACGGATGTGGAGCCGGGGACCAACCCGGGTTTCCTGTACCAGCAGAACAGTCTCCGGGATGCGCTGATCGCCGCCACAACGCTCAATATTTTCAACAACCATGCGGACCGGGTGCGGATGGCCAATCTTGCCCAAACGGTCAACGTGTTGCAGTCATTGATATTGACCAGGGGCGCGGAGATGTTATTGACGCCCACTTATCATGTTTTTGATATGTACCAGCAGCATATGGATGCCCGGCGGGTGCCCCTGCAGATAACCGCCCCTGACTATGTAAACGGCATGCAAAAGATACCGGCGGTCAATGCTTCTGCCTCGCTGGACGCTCGGGGCCGGTTGTTCATTACATTGGTCAATATCGATCCGGCCAGTGACATTACATTGCGCGCAGAACTGCCCGGGGCTGCATATAAAAAGCTCAGTGGAAAGCTGCTCGGGTCGGCTGCATTTACGGATATCAATACTTTTGAAAATAAAACGAAAATAGTACCGGTTGTCTTTAAAGGTGCGCAGATAAAAGCTCATGATCTGGTAGTAAAGCTCCCGCGGCATTCCGTGGTAAGCCTGTTATTGGAATGACCGCCGCTGCGGCCTCCAATTTGAACATGAGATTTGAGCCCTATCCGGCATCAATTGTGGCGGGATCTGTAAAGAGGTTGACGAAACAGCCGCTCGTTTTAATGGCGTTGGAGGCATCGGAAATAAATCAGGGGATATCGTCATAAATTCCAAAACTTATTATATATTGCGGCCCCTTAAGTTTTTTTCGGGATGTAGCGCAGCCCGGTAGCGCGCTTCGTTCGGGACGAAGAGGCCGCTGGTTCGAATCCAGTCATCCCGACAGATTACATTGATTTTCAATGTTTTATAAAATAAGGTAGCAATTTAAGTAGCGTTTTTATACTTGATTGCTGCCTTTTTTGATCATCCCTACTACTATGGCAGAACGATCAATTCTGACTCAGCCGAAACACTTTCGTCGATCTTAGAAACCTCAATAATTGTATTCTTGATAGCGGTGTTTATATTTTTGTAAATCGTACATTGCTCTGTGAATATTTGATCATACAGTCCGCTTGTGTCATTAGATTGTATGCTAAACAAAAATCCTTCATCAGGCGGCAATATTACTTTGGCAGATGTATTACCTGTTTTGTTTAAAATAAATGGGATCAAGTGAAAAAGTTGGGGGAATAGTAGAAAAGTGATTTTTTTGCTGGGTATGAGTGAAGATCAATCAGAGACATTTAAGGCATTAGCGGGGTATTTTTTGCCGGCAGGTACGCTGGAATATTTCGATTTAGTTCGGGTATTAAAAGACAAGGAAGGGTTGGTGTTGTTTTTAGAAGAGCGCAACGAGCTTCCAGAAGAGTTCAAAGGACAACGCTATCATTCCAAAGGATTTTTACCGGAGGTACGTGTACAGGATTTCCCGATACGGGATCAAAAAGCAGAACTAAGTATTAAG
>NZ_KB893639.1 GCF_000374125.1 Niabella aurantiaca DSM 17617 | reverse complement strand
ATTTTTTCCAATTGTACGGCTAAAATAATCGCATTCAAAAAACTGGCCCTCTGGTATAATGAAGTGGAAGATTCCGGATTAAAAGTATTTCGAACGGTGGCCAGATCCATTGAAACCCATCATCAAAGTATCCTTAATTATTTTAATAATCGAAGCACCAATGCAGCGGCAGAATCTTTTAACGCTAAAATTAAGGCCTTCAGAGCCGCTGCAAGAGGGGTAAGAGATATTAACTTTTTCCTATTCAGACTCGCTAATATTTATGCCTGATCCCCCAATTTTTCAACCTGATCCCCATTTTCTCCTTTTTATATATCACATTATGGATCACATAAGGGGGAAAGCGGTGCGCCGGCAACAAAAAACCCCCTTGTAAATCAAAATTTACAAAGGGGTTTGATGTGCCCGGGACTGGATTCGAACCAGCACATCCTTGCGAACGCTGCCACCTGAAGACAGTGCGTCTACCAATTTCGCCACCCGGGCATTGATCCGATTGTTCTTCGATTGCAGATCAAATGATCATTGCGATCCCTGCCTGTATTACCAAAGGCCAACCATCCAAATAAAAGAGCTGAATCTTTCAAATCCTGCAGGCAACTGCCCAACAGGGGTGCAAATATAGGCTAAAAATTGAAATGCGAAGAAATAAATGCAGCATTTTTTTAAAAAATATCGCCTTTTTTAACAGCGAACGGCACAACATACAGCCGCCTGTAACAGGGATCATCCGGGGGCATTGACCACTTTCATTGCAGCGTCTCATTCTAAGGATACCCTGCAAGGGAACCGCCGTTCTGTTTTAAATGGCAAGATCCTGAACGGTAATTTTTTTATACGCAGACATTCCTGATTCTGCTGCCGGATAACAGCAACCGGTCACGACGTAAATCAGCCCTATTCCTAACCCTGCTCCTTCCACCGGAGATCCGGACTTGCTACTTTAGGAGCTTATGTATAATAAACAGCAGCGGCCACCATTGCCGCGTTTTCAGAACAAACAATAAAACAACTCTTTTATGAAACGATACAGCATATATTCCCGCTTCCGGAAGGGATACCAGATGTTGCAGCCAGACCAGTTGCCGTTATGGAAGCGGGCCTTCCTCACTTCACCGACCATGTTCAACAGAACAGGGTCTTTACTACGCACAACACAGGTATAAGAATATGGATGGCCCTAAATTTCAACAGACCCGGTATGAATGCGAAACCCGGAAGAGAGCGGTCATATTCATGATGGAAGAATCCGTCATTATGAAAACAGGTTACCCGAAGTGTTAAGGTCCAACTTTGACGACAACCTTCTGGAAGGTATCGAGATCCCCAGAACAAGCTGATCCGGAACGACGAACGGACCGGCATTTTCCGCGATGATCTGACCCGGTTGAACCGTTCCGGTTCCGGAAAGCTACCGGCCGGAGAGTAAACTGATTGAAGCGCGGTACTCCTTTTACACAATGAGCTCCTTTTAATGGAGAAACAGTTCGCCAGGCTGAAATCAGAATTCAATCACTACCTGCTCGACAATATGAATGGTTCAAAAACCCGGGAAAAGAATCATAAAGAAAACATATCTGTTCATCCGGTATTACCAGCCCGGTACCATCGCCTGCCCGGCATATCACTTCCGTACAATACATGACCCTTCAGCAGGCCTGCGGCGGGTAACTGAAACAGAAGGCGGCCATGCATTCCTCCGGTTCCGAAATGACGCCGGCAAACAATCGCAGGTCCAAAATCATCCGTATGTTTATACATCATGTATGTAATGCGATGTTTTTTTATACTCTAATGAACCAAAAGCTGCTACAAACGATACTTTATACTTAAATTTACCTTGCTGAAAATCCTTTTCGGAAACATTATTTTTATCTTTAGAAGGATGAAAGTTACGACAACGTTTGCCTGCTTCATTACAGTAGCGATCGTCATTGTTTGTTGGACTGCCGGTTGCAGGAACAAAAAAGGCAATACCAGGGACAAGATCAGTTACAATTATGATGTACGCCCTATTCTTTCCGACAAATGTTTTGCCTGTCATGGTCCTGACAGGAACAAACAGGAAGCAGGGCTACGGCTGGATATCGAGGCCAATGCAAAAGCCCCGCTGAGGGAAACTAAAGGCGCTTATGCCATCGTGCCCGGTAAACCGGACGCATCCGAATTGATCAAACGGATCACTTCCACGGATTCCTCCTACCAGATGCCCGTACCCGAATCGCACCTGGGCGCATTGAATGAAAAAGAAATAGATATTCTCACACGCTGGATCGAGCAGGGTGCTCATTATGAAAAACACTGGGCCTTTATTCCGCCTCAAAAAACATCCCTGCCGGAGATCGATCATAAAGAATGGGCGAAAAATGAGATCGACTATTTTACCGCTGAAAAAATGCAGGAGCACGGCCTTCAGCCCAATGAGGAAGCCGATAAAAGCACGCTTTTGAAACGGCTGTCGCTGGATCTTACCGGCTTGCTCCCCACCCTGGAAATGCAGCAGGTATTTGAAGCGGATCAAGCTCCGGCAGCCTATGAAAAAGCGGTGGACCGCCTGCTGGCCAGTCCGCAGTTCGGAGAAAAGATGGCCATTCACTGGCTGGATATTTCCCGCTACGCCGATAGTTATGGTTACCAGGACGATGATATCCGGACCCAATGGCCTTACCGCGACTGGGTGATCCATGCTTTCAATACCAATATGCCCTATGACCAGTTCATCACCTGGCAGCTTGCGGGCGATCTGCTGCCCGATGCGGGTAAGGAACAGCTACTGGCCACTGCATTCTTGCGCAACCATAAAATAACCGAAGAAGGCGGCGTGATACCGGAAGAGTACCGCGTGGAATATGCCATCGACAAGGTAAAGACCTATTCAAAAGGTATATTGGCGATGACGGCCGAATGCGCCCAGTGCCATGATCATAAATACGATCCCATTTCCCAAAAGGACTATTACCAGCTGTTTGCCTTTTTTAACACCAGCAAAGAAAAAGGACTGGAAGGCCTGGTAAACTCCGGACCTGCAAAAACCCCGGTACTGACCTTAACGGCAGACGACACCAGGGGCCTGCTCTCTTTCATCAACCGAAAAGACACCGCCAGCATCCGGGTGTCGGTAATGGGTGAGCTGGATACGGTGCGTACCACCTATGTGCTCAACCGTGGTGTCTATGACCAGCATGGCGAAGTGGTAACCGCAGGCGCCCTGCGGTCTGTAATGCGTTTTGACACGACCCGGTACCCGCCGAACCGGCTGGGACTGGCCAAATGGACTGTCAGCAAACAAAACCCGCTTACCGCACGTGTGTTCGTGAACCAGGTATGGGAACAGTTGTTTGGCAGAGGCATTGTAAAAACAATAGGCGATTTTGGTATGCAGGGTAACCTGCCCACACATCCGGAGTTGCTCGACTGGCTGGCGGCAGATTTTATGGAACATGAGTGGAATATTAAGGGACTGATTAAGAAAATACTCCTCTCCGCTACATACCGGCTATCATCAAAGAGCAGCCCGGAAGATCTTGAAAAAGACCCGGACAACGCCTTCTATGCGCGGGCCTCCCGCATCCGGCTGCCGGCAGAAAGCATCCGCGATATGGTATTGGGCAGCAGTGGCCTGCTGAATAAGACCATTGGCGGACCCAGCGTAAAACCGTATCAGCCCAAAGGACTCTGGGAAGCCGCCACCTCCGGACGGGGTGCGCTTACAAGCTATAACCAGGACATCGGCCTGGATCTTTACCGCAGGGGGATCTACACGTTTATAAAACTCACCGTTCCCCCACCCTCCATGATCATCTTTGATGCCAGCAACCGGGATCAGTGCGAGGTAAACCGGCTGACCACCAATACGCCCCTGCAGGCACTGATCATGATGAATGACCCAACGGTGCTCGAAGCATCAAGGGTCTTTGCAGAAAAGCTGTCGGAAAAAGAAAACGATGCCGGCCGCGCCATTAACATCGCATTTGAAAGCATCCTGTGCCGCAAGCCAGCTGCCCGGGAAATGGAAATCCTCAAAAAATACTATACAGACCAGCTTACGGTATTTAAAACCAAAAAAGCAGCAGCCGAAAAAACAATAGCTGCGGGGGAATACCCACACAGCGGAAGTCCCGCCAATATTACAAAAGCCGCGGCGCTGATGCGGGTCATCAATATGATCTATAATATGGAAGAAGCCATTGTGAAAACATAGGCACCGCGCTGAATATTTTAAACATTATAACATGGAAAAAGAAGTACTGGAACATGGACTCAACCACAACCGCCGCCGCTTTCTCACAAAGCTGGGCATGGGCATTGGCGGCGCAGCGTTGGGCACACTGCTCATCCCGGATCTTTTCAGCAGTAAGGATGTAGAGGAAGCCATTGTTTCCGGGCTGCCCCATTTTGCCCCCAAAGCCCGGCGCATCATCTATCTTTTTCAAAATGGTGCTCCTTCCCAGTTAGACCTGTTTGATTATAAGCCCAAATTAAACGAGATGCAGGGGCAGGATCTGCCCGAATCCATACGCCAGGGGCAGCGTCTTACCGGCATGACGGCCAATCAGTCAAAATTTCCACTGGCTGGCACTATTTTCAAATTCGATCAATACGGAGCGCACCGGGCATGGATCAGCGAGTTGCTGCCTTATACCGCGCGCATCGTTGATGATCTGTGCATTGTCAAAAGCCTGTATACAGAAGCCATCAATCACGATCCGGCGCTGACCTTTTTCCAGACCGGCGCCCAGGTAGGCAACCGCCCCAGCATGGGCGCCTGGCTCAGCTACGGGCTCGGCAGTGAAAACAAGAACCTGCCGGCTTTTTGTGTGCTGCTCTCCAAAGGAAAGGGCAATGGACAGGGCGTATATTCAAAACTCTGGACCAACGGGTTTTTAGACTCTATCCACCAGGGGGTTCAGTTCAGCAATGGGGAAAATCCTGTACTCTATCTGAACGATCCGGACGGCATGGACAAGACGGAGCGGCGAAAAATGCTGGATCATCTTTCGGAGCTCAATAACGAGAGCTATGGTGTTGTGGGCGACCCGGAAATAAAAGCCAAAGTACAGCAATATGAGATGGCGTACCGGATGCAGACCGCCGTACCCGAGGTGACCGATCTCAGCAAAGAACCGGAGTCGATCATTAAATTATATGGTCCTGATTGCCTGGTACCGGGTACTTATGCCGCCAACTGCCTGCTGGCCCGCAAACTATCGGAAAGTGGTGTGCGCTTTGTACAGCTGTACCACCAGGGATGGGACAGTCACGGCAACCTTCCCAACGAGCTGGCGGGTCAGTGCAGGGATACAGACCAGGCATCCGCAGCACTGGTCACCGACCTGAAGCAGCGGGGCATGCTGGACGAAACCCTTGTGATATGGGGCGGGGAATTTGGGCGGACCAATTACTGCCAGGGGGCGCTTTCAAAAGACAATTACGGCCGCGATCATCATCCCCGCTGTTTTACCATGTGGATGGCCGGTGGCGGTGTTAAGCCCGGCGTTTATGGAGAAACCGATGAATTTGGCTACAACATCGTTTCTAACCCGGTGCACGTGCACGACTTCCATGCCACGGCATTGCACCTGATGGGACTTGATCATGAGCGCCTGGTGTACAAGCACCTGGGACGCCGTTACCGGCTTACCGATGTGGCCGGCAAAATTGTGACGGGCCTGATGGCGTAAACGAATTTGAAAAATGAGAGAATGTAGAAATGTGAAAGTATGAAAATGAAGATCCCGTTACAACTGAATATGCCTCGCTCCGGCCGGAATGCTTTTCTATTTCGTGGAAAGACATGTCAGTGGCAATCGTTCCCATCGGGTGTTCCGCATCAAAGATCTGACCTTCAATATCTCAATTTCAACATTTCATTTCTTACACCCCAATAAAAAAATATGAACAGAAAGAATTTCATCCGGAATACTGCATTGGGTGTTACCGGCATCCTTTACAGCCCGGAGTGGATGATAAAAAACAATGTCATCTTAGGACAGGGTAATAAAAAATTCCGGTTAAACACGAACTGGAGCCGCGCCGATGTGGCCCGGTACCCGGTAAAGGATTGCCATGAAATGATACAGGACCGTAAAGGCCGCATCCTGCTGCTGACCAATGAAACAAAGAACAATGTGATCATCTACGATAAAAGCGGAAAATTCTTAAGCGCCTGGGGTACCGAATATCCCGGTGCCCACGGGTTGACGCTCTTTGACGAAAACGGAACAGACGTGCTGTTCATTTGCGATAATGCCCGGCACCAGGTCATTAAAACAACCATCGACGGAAAGGTATTGCTGGTGCTGGATTACCCCAGGGAAACCGGCGCCTACACCAAACCTGAAGAATACATCCCCACAGAAACCACAATAGCGCCGAACGGGGATATTTATGTGGTAGACGGATATGGCAGGGATTATGTGATCCAGTACGACCAGAAGGGCCGCTATATCCGGCATTTCGGCGGCCGTGGCAATGGACCGCAACACCTGCTCAATGCGCACGGCATCTGCATCGACCACCGCCATAAAAAGCCGGTGCTCATCGTAACCTCCAGAAAGCAAAACGCATTTAAAAGATATACGATGGACGGAGTATATATGGATACCGTTGCGATGCCCGGCGCCTGGGTATGCCGCCCCGTTATAAAGGGGGAGCATCTGTACGCCGCAGTGCTGCAAAGCAATCGCAAACAGGATCAGCAATCCGGTTTTGTAACCATTCTCGACAAGAACAACCGGGTCATTTCCAATCTCGCGGGTTGCGCGCCTCAATATGCGGACGGGAAACTACAGGAGCTCTACCAGACCGATCCTGTTTTCCGGTATCCGCATGATGTATGCGTAGACGATGAGGAAAACCTGTATGTGGCCCAGTGGAATTCCGGAAAAGTATATCCGTATAAATTAGAACCCGTCGTTTAACAGGTGACCCTGCAATTGTTGAAGCGCGCAAACCATATCTGATTATGAAGCAAATGAAATGGCAGGAGATCCTCTTTAACGGGTGCATTGCCCTGAATGGCCTGCTGTTATTCCTGTTATTTTCCGACCACTACCTCCGGGTACCTTCCTTTATGCAGGTATTGGGCAGGGCCCACCCGTTGGTGCTGCATTTTCCCATTGTGCTGTTGCTGGTGGCTTTTTTATTCGAGCTGCAGCTCCTTTCCGCGAAACAGCAATCGCTCAGAGGTTTTGCCAATACGCTGTTGCTGGCGGCCGCACTCACTACGGTCATCGCCGCCCTGATGGGGCTGCTTTTGTCAAAGGAAGACGGATACGACAGCGATGCCATCCAACTGCATAAATGGCTGGGGGCAGCCTGCTCCTTCTTAAGCCTTGGCTGGTACGCCTTCCGGAACCGGATCCGGAAACAAAGGGGCATTACCATTGCTGCCGGCCTTTCATGCAGCTTTGTATTGCTGATCGCCGGTCATAAAGGCGCAACGATTACGCATGGAGATGATTTCCTTCTTTCACCGGTAATGGGTCAGGATGCAAGGCCTGCGGTACCCCTCGAAGATGCGGTGATCTATGCGCACCTGATACAACCCATCCTCGAAAACAAATGCATGGGTTGCCATAACCTCAATAAAGCAAAAGGCGAATTGGTTATGGAAACGACCCAGCTCCTGCTTAAAGGCGGAAAAAACGGGAAATTATGGGATACCACCGCTGCCGACCTGGGGCTCCTGATGCAGCGTATTCATCTGCCGCCCGACAGCAAAGAACATATGCCCCCGAAAAACAAACCTCAACTTACCGGAGAAGAAGCCAGGGTCCTTTACTTATGGATAAAAGGCGGCGCCAGCTTCACAAAGAAGGTCACCGACCTGCCCGGCAGCGATTCGCTGCGGGTGCTTGCCGCTACTTTCTTTAAAAGCGGAGATACCGACACCTACGATTTTGCCGCTGCGGACGAAAATGTTATCGCGGGACTGAATACAGAATACCGGGTCATAGCTCCTCTTGCACAGGGCTCGCCTGCCCTTGCGGTAAACTTTTACGGGATCGCCCGGTTCCGGCCGGAACAGTTAAAAGAACTCGAAAAGATCAGGAACAATATTGTGTCCCTCCAGCTCAGCAAGATGCCGGTAACAGATGAAGACCTTAAAACGGTGGGTACCTTTAGTAATCTGCGATCGCTCAATATATCTTTTACATCCGTTAAGGGAGACGGGCTCCGGTATCTTACAGGGCTGCAGCATCTGAAACAATTGTCGCTTTCCGGAACCGGCATCCGGCCGGGGCAGCTCAATGTTCTTGCCCCGTTGAAAAGCCTGCAATCGGTGCAGATCTGGAACACGGCATTTACCGATAAGGACCTGGCGGCGCTGAAGAACCGTTTCCGGAGAACTGTTTTTGATATCGGGTACAAAGGCGATACCGTAGTTGCCAAGCTGAGCACCCCGGTTATCAAAACCGAGCAACGGATCTTCAAAACCACGCTGTCCCTTGAAATAAAAAATCCTGTAAAAGGCGCCGTGACCCGCTATACGCTGGATGGCAGCGAGCCCGATAGCCTTACCTCCCCCGTATATCAACAACCCGTTCCCATCGATAAAGCTACGACCATCAAAGCAAGGTCTTACCTGCCCGGATGGATCACCAGCGATGTTTCAAAAGAAAGTTTTTACAAAAGCCGTCTTAAACCCGACAGCATCCAACTGATCACCCTGCCGGAGAAAGAATACCAGGCAAGGGCGCGGGAAGGAAAAACACTGATCGATGAGCAGCTGGGAAAAGAAAACTTTGGTACAAAAGAATGGGTGGGATACAAGGAAGCTCCGTTTGAAGCCTATTTGTTTTTTAAACAGCCGGCAAGGATCGGCTCCGTTACCTTTAGTTCCCTCATCTCGGTGAACAGCTATATTATGCCCGCCCATGAGTTCCAGGTTTGGGGAGGCGCCAACGCTCAGTCGCTGAAACTACTGGCCCGATCCCGTCCTCCGCAGCCGGATTCAGCGGCATCCACTTATACCACGGGTTATGAATGCCGTTTTCCGGAACAGGCGGTCCAGGTCATCAAATTAATTGCAAAACCAATAAGCCGTCTTCCCTCCTGGCATAAAGGCAAGGGCCAGAAGGGCTGGGTATTCTTTGATGAGATCCTGCTAAATTAGGATGTTATACGAAGCTGAATTATAATTCAGGCCGATACTTTCCCGTATAATGCGATGTGAAGGCCCTTTAGGCCAATGGAAGCAGATGCCTTTGCCTGCTTCATTGAGATCTATATCCGCAACACGATCGATATCGCCATTCGTTTTGCTGCCCTGGCTATCACCGCCGGGTGTTACGCGTCTCTCAATTTTTTTACCTGCGAATGCGCAAACAGCAATTTATTGCTCTGCTCCCGGATCAATAAAAATGTTTCCGGCAATAATCCGGGTTCGCTCAGAGCACTTTCATATGCCTTTTTTACGGCATCTTCGATCGCCTCACAGCTGTTCAGGATCGTCTGCCGGTCATTGCCGGTAAAGTAGGCTTTGATGTCCATCCACACGGTATAGATCTTGCCCATGGCGGTGCTGTTTGTAGCCACCGGCTGGTCCATTTTTTCCAACCTTGCAGTCAGCTCTTCAATAAAGTTGCTGCTGCCTTCTGTAAGCTTCTGAAACAGGGCTGCCAGGTCGGCGTCCTCTGCGTCCTTTAATTCTGCGATGGCCCGCTCGTAGCCGTTTATGCGGTCCTTATGGATCCGGAGCAGATCATTGAGTACGGTTCCATCAATAAGCATATTCATAAAATTAATTTAAGGGTCATTTAAATTCTCAGGCGCGGTTACAGGCTCGGTTTGAGGAATATGGTCCCTGCCATCCTTGCTATAGTCGTACGGCCAGCGGTATACCTCCGGTATCTCGTCCTCCCAGTTGCCATGTCCCGGCCGGATCGCCGTTGTCCATTCGAGGGTATTGGCCCGCCAGGGATTTACTGTTCTTACCCGGCGGCCTTTATATATGGAATAAAAATAATTGAATAGAAATAACAGCTGAACAGAAAAAACAATGATCGTTACCACGGTGATCATCGCATCCAGGCGATGGAATTGTCCAAAGCTCACCCAGCTGCTTTTATCCAGGTAGCGGCGGGGCATACCGGCAAATCCCTCGTAGTGCATCGGCCAGAAGATAAGATAGGCGCCCGTAAGGGTTATCCAGAAATGGATAAATCCTAAAGTATTATTCATAAACCGCCCATACATCTTGGGAAACCAATGATAGATACCGGAAAACATTCCGAAAAATGCAGACACGCCCATTACGATATGAAAATGGGCAATTACAAACATCGTGTCATGCAAATGGATATCTATGGTAGCATTACCCAAAAAAATACCGGTCAATCCCCCGGAAATAAATAAGCTTACAAAACCGATAGAAAATAACATGGCGGGCGTAAACCGGATGCTTCCGCGCCATAGAGTGGTAAGCCAGTTAAACACTTTAATAGCGGAAGGCACCGCAATGAGTAATGTGAACAGCACAAAGACCGACCCGACAAACGGATTTAATCCTGTTGTGAACATATGATGCGCCCATACTAAAAATGACAGTACGCAAATCGCCATCAATGAAGCGATCATTGCCGTATAGCCAAAAATGGGCTTCCGCGCATTTACGGATATCACCTCCGATACAATGCCCATGCTGGGCAGAATAATGATGTACACCTCCGGATGCCCCAGGAACCAGAATAAATGCTGGAACAGCAACGCGCTCCCACCTTCGCTGGAAAGGGCCTCGCCGCCTATATAAATATCACTGAGGTAAAAACTGGTGCCCAGGTGCCGGTCAAATAACAATAGTACAAGTGCCGACAGTAATACCGGAAACGACAGTACGCCCAGCACAGCCGTAAACAACAAGCCCCAGATGGTCAGTGGCAGCCTTGCCATATGCATGCCCCTGGTACGCATATTCAAAATGGTGCTGATATAATTCAGCCCACCCAGCAGCGAAGAAATAACGAATAAGATCATTGCGGCGATCCAGTAGTCCATCCCCGCTTTGGACCCAATGGATGCGCTGCCCAGGGCGCTTAAAGGCGGATAAACGGTCCAGCCGCCTGCCGCAGGGCCCGTCTGAATAAATAAGGAACACAACATTACCACACTCGCTGCAAAAAAGAACCAGTAGGATAGCATATTCATAAAAGGAGAAGCCATGTCGCGCGCGCCAACCTGTAAAGGTATCAGCAAGTTGGCAAATGTGCCGCTCAACCCCGCTGTTAAAACAAAAAAAATAAGCACGGTACCATGCATTGTGGTCAGGGCATAGTAAAATTCCGGCTTTATCATTCCTCCTGCGGCCCAATGACCAAACAATATTTCAAGAACCGGAAAGCGCTCATCCGGAAAGCCCAGCTGTAAACGGAACAATACGGAAAATAATCCGCCGATCATTGCCCATATCATGCCCGTAACAAGGAACTGTTTGGAGATCATTTTATGATCCTGGCTGAATATGTATCTTGTTATAAAATGCTCTTTAGCGTGTGCAGGTATGTTGCCGGGATGCGTATAAGAACCGCCTTCCGCTGCTTCCGGCTGCGTGTGTGCTATTGGGCTCATGGTAATACTATTGTGTGGATAAACTTCTACAAAATGTGCACGATTTGACACAGTTTGCGGTTGCTTATTCATGAGACTGCAACGTACAGGAAGAGGAGGACAAGAAACAGGTTAAGAAAACCAAACAGATCCGGTTCAGCCCTGTCAGCTTCCGGAATCTTCTTTTTTCTTTTTCGACGGGCTTTATGGTTCAGCGGTATCAAATACTTTCTCTAATTCATGCATGGGCGTTGACACAGGGCCCTGCATCTTATCCGGCGGATCTGTCGTGTGCAGGGTCTCAGCATCGGGTTTCAACGCGGCCGGCTTTTTCTTATTCTTTCTTTGTTTCATAGAATTGCTGTTTCTTCTGTCTTCTGCCATTTGCAATTATAAAACAAAATGTTTGCCAGCATTTACTTGCAGGCAGCAGCAACAAGGCTTCTTTTATTTTTAGATCGAATGGCTGTATCAAAAGCCCCTGCCTGTCGTTTCCGAAATTGTTCAGAACCATCATGCGCCATCAGGGACCTTTAACACCGCCATCGGATTCATTGCTGGTTATCAACCGGATCTTTCGGAAGGTATCACCCTGCTAATCATCCACTCTTAAAAAATTTCCCTTCGCATTAAAATCCAGGTCCATACCGTTGGAAAGCTCTACTTCATATTTTGCCTTTGTCTTCTCCACTTTTATAATTTTCTGAGCCGGAAAATTTGCTGAGATATGCCGGGTTATATTCGAAGGAATAAAAGTTACAGGCAATGGCTGCTGCTTGCTCTCTACCTCTTTCCAGGCACCATTTCCATCAAACTCCGCTTTTACTGAATTCGCCAGGTACACTTCATATTCGGTCCTCATCAGCTCCTTGTCCCGGATGATGCGGCTGATCTCCTGGCCGGGAAAATACTTTGTCAAAAACGCCTGCGCTGCTTTTGGAAGCTGCGATCTGGTGATCGGGGTTTCCTGTGCTGCTGATTTCGATCCAAAAAACGCTGCAACCGCAATGAGGGCAGCTCCCACACTTAACTTTAATTTTGCTTTCATAAATTTGATTTTATACTGCAAAGCTCCGCATCAAACCTGGAAACAATTGGGAATTAAACCGGCTTATGCATTATGATTTCAAAACAATGACCGTTCCTGAAATCGTATTTGAGCAATATATTGTCGTACAGATTGCAAATCGATTGCACAATCGATAACCCAAGACCGGTAGAATGCTCGTTCTGTCCGCCTTTGTGAAACCGTTCAAAAATAAGTGCCGTGTTCAACGGACTGTCCCCTTCATTCTTAATCAGGAATGATCCGGGTGCAATGGATATCTCAACAAGCCGGCCCTTCCCGCTGTGCACGATCGCATTCTTCAGCAGGTTGCTGACCAGTACAGTGGCAAGATCGCGGTTCATATTCACTTCAAATGTTCCCCGGTCCTCAAGCGTTATCCGGATCTCTTTAAACTGAACCAGGCTGGCATACTCTTCCAGCAGTTGGGTCAAAAGTACATTGAAGCAGATCGTTTCCGTTGTCTGAAATTGCTTGTTCTCGATCTTGGAAATGGTCAGTAGCGATTTATTGATCCTCTTCAGGCGATGAAGCGTATTGTTCACTTCCTCAATCTTGTGCAGCTGATCTTCTGTAAGCTGTTCGTTTTCCATCAGCAGCTCAAGTTTATTGGCAGCGATCGCCAGGGGCGTTTGTAATTCATGGGAAGCATTTTCAATAAACTGCTTTTGGCGCGAATAAATCGTTTCATTTCTTTCCATCATTGCCTCAAGCGCTTCTTCCAGGTTATTGAATTCTATGATCCGCGGATCAGACCGGTCAAACTTCCGGGAAGATCCCAGCCGATACCCTCCCAGCTTATCAAGGATCTTATAAAAGGGTTTCCACGCTTTACGCAAAATAAAATGATTCAGCATAACGATGCTCACGACCAAAGCAACGTACAGGGCCGCCAGGGCTATGAGCAGGTCTTCCAGCAGGTCGTCTTCTTCAACGGTGGACGTATAGATCTCTAACCGGTAGTATTGTCGTCCGTTTTTAAAAATAGTTTCCAGGATGCGCACGGATGTTTTGTCGTCCTGCTGTGGAAGGTATAGTTCGGAGTTGTAGATCTGGGTTTTGGTATCATGATGAGCGCCGGGTAATCCGGTAATTTTGAACTGTGTGATGCCGAACTCCCCCGTATTGAGTATTTCCGGATCCGATCCGGCCTCGCTGATGATCCGGTGCCGGCTGTCTTTTAAACCGTCATCGATGTTATCGTACACTTCTTCAATAACTACCAGATAAAAAGCTGCGGCCCAAACACCGATGATCGCCAAAATGGCCACTACCAGGTAGCGCAGCGTATAATTTTTCAGGGATCGTCTTTGCATATTCAGGAGATCTTATATCCGACGCCATATACCGACTGTATGTCTCCGTCTGCACCTGCAGCCGTGAGCTTCTTTCGTAAATTCTTTATTTGCGAATACACGAAATCAAGGCTGGACGCCTGTTCCATATAGTCGCCCCACACATATTCAGCTATGGACGTTTTATTAATGAGCCGTTCGGGATTGGTGATGAAATAATACAACAGGTCAAATTCCTTTCTGTTCAGGCTTATTTCTTCCTGATTGATGAAAACGGTCCGGTTGTCCGGATCCAGGATTATGTTCCGCCAATGCAATTTATGATCCCCATGCTGATTTTGCCGGCGAATGGCAGATTTTACCCGGGCATTCAATTCGGCAAGATGGAAGGGTTTTGTCAGGTAGTCGTCGGCGCCCATGTCCAGCCCGCTGACCTTATCTTCTACGGAGTCCTTTGCTGAAATGATGATGACCGCCTGCTTTTTATTACTCTTTTTTATTTCCGAAAGCAATTCCAGACCGCTGCCTCCCGGCAACATAATGTCCAGCAGGATGCAATCATATTCATACGAAATGATCTTATCGAGCGCCTGGTCAAAATTGCCGGCTGTTTCTGTCAGATATCCCTCTTTAGACAGGGCATCCCGGATCACTCCTTGCAGCTCTGATTCATCTTCAATAACCAAGACTTTCATACCCCGAATTTAAAATAAGTAGGTAAAAGTCCTGCTCAATTCTGGAAAGAATTGGGATTTTAGGGCATTTTCCGAAAAACAACAAGCTGTAGCAAAGAGGCCGCAGCGCATATCCTTACGCGCCGTCTGGTCAATACCCTGCTTGCTCCACTTCAAAGATGGGTTTGGGTGAGTCCTGCCTGTTTAAATAATACTGGATGGCGCTGTCATTCATCCGGGGGTGAAACTTTTTCAGAAGACGGATCATTTCCGCCCCGGCCAGCAGCACAGGCCCATAACCATGAGCCGCAAATACATTTACCGGACGATGGTAATAGTATGCCGGATCAAAAGCCATGCCCGTGCCGACACAGGTGCCCTCAACCTGCCCCTTATCGTTGATCTTTGTAGCAACAGCGCTCCAGCCCAACTGGGCTACAGGCCCAAAGGATATGGCATCCAGCCAGCCATTGTTAATACCGCGCGCGATGCAATAAACAAAGATGGCGGTGGCCGAAGTTTCGAGATAGGAATCGTTCCGGTCCAGCAGCTGGTGCCAGAATCCCGTTCCTGACTGACAGGCAGCGATCCCTTTCACCTGGGCTTTATAAAGGGCCAGCATATCCGTTCTTTCCGGATGGTCTTTTGGCAAAACGTCCAGCAGCTCCGTCAGGGTAAGCAATGCCCATCCATTGGCACGCGCCCAGTGAAAAGCGGGGTGATCTGCCGCGCTTTCGACCCAACCATGCATGAACAATCCCTTTTCTTTTACAAACATGCGCCTGGCAAACAGGCCCACCTGCCGGGCGGCTTCATCAAAATAGCGTTTTTCCCCGGTATAAGCGCCCATTTGGGCAATGGCCGGGATCGCCATATACATGTCATCCAGCCACAGGGTATTGGCCTGGGGGCGCATCCGGGCAAAAGTGCCGTCCGTAAGCCGGTATTGTTTATTTTCAATAAAATCGATATAATGATCGATCATCTTCCTGCAATCCGGATCCCGCTGCAAACGGCTCATTTTGATCATGGCTGCACACATGGCACCCGCATCATCCAGCGCACCGGGACTGATCACCTGGCGCATTTGTCCGTCCGAAAGCGGAAACGCTTCAGCCAGCCGGGAGAAGCGGGGCGCCATCTCAGACAAAAAGCGGAAACGCATGGTAACGTATTCCAGATAGCCGGGATCACCGGTGGCATCCGCCGCCGCCATCATCCCTGAATAGGTAACGCCCCATTCATAGCTCGTTAACCGGAAGCTGCCCCGCTCCACCTGCGCATACCGGTCTATTTTTGCGTGATCGGTGATCTCCTTCCGCGATCTTCCATCCAGTACACGCGCAGGTGTGGTCTTGTTCAGATAAGCCAATATGCGGCCCAGGCGCTCCCGGATCTCCCCCGTGTTCCACTCTTTATAAGGTATCCGGTAGTCCGGTGCAAGCAGGTGCAGCGGGGTATTGGAATCATTGGCCAACGGGGCTGTCTGCGCGCCCAACGGCCTGTAAGATCCCAACACCAATCCCAATAATAAATAAACGCCTTTCATATACGATCTTCATTAAAAGATAAAAAAATAAAATCAAAAACAGAACGGACCCGCGACACAACAGGCCTTCACAAAGAATACGAATCTCTAGAAGCCATCTCAAAAGTATTTTTTCATAATGATCATAATGCAAGCTATTTGAACAAAGGCCAGGAAGTTGGTATCATGATATTCGTAACGCACATAACATCTTCGATAATTGTGAATCCAGGCAAACAATCTCTCCACTTTCCAGCGATTTCGATAGCGCCGCAAGGGTCGTCCGTCCTGGGTGGGTTTGGCCTTTCTGTTAGAACGATGTGGCGCGATCAGTTCCACCTGCTGTTTTCTAAGCTCTTTGTCAGCCTTATCACTATCATAGGCACGATCTGCTATGATCCGTTTAATCCTT
>NZ_KB893638.1 GCF_000374125.1 Niabella aurantiaca DSM 17617 | reverse complement strand
CGTTAAAGCCGCGCTTTAGCACGGCTTTAACGAAGCTGTAATTTCATAAGTGCCATCGGCACGGATCATTATGCCCCGAGCCTATGGCTCTCTGTTGTTCTTTTGGACTTATAAACGGGTTGAAACCCGTTCTTGCCGGATCTTTCGAGGCCATGCCTCTTTTGCTAACATGATCGTTGAACCCCGCTTTTTACAGATGACGGCTACAGCGAAGCCCCAAGTAGAGACGATAAAAAGCTGGCACCTTTTAATGGTTATACGGATTCTCCCGGATCGTTTTTAAACAGCTTCTAAGACCGGGGGCGCGCTATCTGCCCCTGGCATGCAGGAAAAAAGCGTAACGAAATGCGATGCCTGGGGAAATTTCCGGGCAGGCAAGTGAAAGCCGTGTTGTATGTGAAGGAAAAGGAAAGATTTCAAATAAAGAATACCAGGAAGTTACTGGCGTAGCAAGAATGACTGCAATAAGAGATTTACAGCTACTGGTTAAAAAAGGCATTTTAAAATCATCTGAGACCAAAGGTGCCGGCTCTTACTACGAATTAAGAATTGCACCATAACTGCACACTTAAGGAAGGATACGGTGTAATATTGTATAAAGTCAGCCATATAAGATTTGTAATAGGAGGCGTATTCTGCTATTCGCTTACATAGCGTTGCTCTTTGGACAAAGTAATGGTGAGCCGGCCCTCCTCACAGGTAACATCCACTACATGGCCTATTTCAAAACCGCTATCTTTTTTATTTGTTTTTTAATGGTGCTCGTGAAGACTTCGCCGTAGCCCGGCCCCGGTATGGGCTTTTGGATAATGCGGTATATTGACCATCCCCGCTGCCCATGCCGGGGACACGTCCAAATCTAAAAACCGACTATAATCATTGGCCCTGCCGCCGTCCCTCATCAGATCAGGATCACCAGGCGCTTGCCCCCTGCCACCGGCATATCCCAGGCTTTTTCTATATCCTGCAAGGGCATGGTAAGGGTATCTATTTTTAACGCGCCGGCTGCCGCCAGTTGAAACATTTCAGGCAGCATTTCAGTGATCAATTGCTTCACTTCTGCACGCGACCAGCTGCCCAATCCAGAGCCGGAGAGCTGGATGTCGGTGCTGCGCAGGATGGAGGAAGACAGGATGATGGTGTCGCCCGTCATGCCGCCAATAGTTACAAAACGGGTACGGTGCGAGGCCCTTCCATCGCCCTTCAGTGCCTGCAGGATGCCCTCTGCACTGGGCCCCCACAGGTAGTCCACCACTACATCAATGGGGTGTTGCCCGTGCGCCTGCCGTACCCGGTCGGCAAAGCTGGTAGCATCCTGCCCCAGCGGGATCACCGCATCCGCACCCAGCAACAGCAACTGCTGCAGCGTCTGCTCATTGCGACCCGTAGCGATCACCCTGCCGGCGCCATAATGTTTGGCGATCTGCACCGCCATTTTGCCCGTAACGCCCGTGGCGCCGTTCACCAGCACCGTCTCGCCCTGCTGCAGGCCCGCGCGGAAACGCAATGCCAGCGCCGAGCCCATCACGGCATTGGGCAGCGCGGCAGCAGTGGCGTCGTCAATGCCCCCGGGCAGCTTTACCAATATATCTTTCTCCACCAGCGCCTTTTCGGCTACCATGCCGCTGATGCCGATGGCATACACGCGGGTGCCATCTGCCAACAGGCCCACGCCATCCCCTCCCACCACCTTTGCCGTCCATGCTTCGTTCTGAGTGGAATAATGCTGCCCGCTGGCGCGCATCTTATCCAGGTTCTTTACGGCGGAGGCCTTTACGGTGAGCAATAATTCATTGTCGCGCTGCGCTACCGGCGCCGGGAAATCGGTTACATATCTGAGCATTTCGCCTTTTTGAAATACGACCGCTGCTTTCATTGGATTCCTGTTTTCCGGCAAAATTAAGCCGTCCGGTGTTGCCGGAACAATAACATTTGTTAATAAATGAGCAGGCCTTTCTTTATTTCTTCTGTAAAAACGGTTCTATTTAGCAGGAAGAAAGCCTACACAAATTTTTCACCCCGACCGGTAAAACAGGTGCATCACATTTTGTGATTGAAATGGCCTGTATGAACACGGCGCCATGGCGAGGAAAAAAGGTTATGCAGTCCCGGTAAAATCCGGATGAAAAATTTTATGTAGGTTTGTCAAAACTGTTGGGCCATGTCAAAATACATTCTGCTTGCAAGTGCACTGTTTATATACACCTTTAGTTACGCTCAAAAAGAAGATAGAAAGTTAAAGACGTTGATTGAAAAAGCGGTCAGCGACTTTCACGGGGATATTGGGGTGTATGTACATCACTTAAAAAGGGATCGCTTTGTAGCGGTGAATGCGGATACCGTTTTCCCCACTGCCAGTATTGTAAAAGTGCCCATACTGGCAGGTGTGTTTCAGAAAATTTCGCAAAACGAATTGAAACTTTCGCAGGAATTTGTATATGATGCCAAACGGGCGTATGGAGGTTCGGGGCTCATGCAGTTTTATAAGGACAGCGCCCGTACAGATCTGTCTACCATGATCTCGCTAATGCTTACATACAGCGATAATGTGGCCGCCATCTGGCTGCAGGAGCTGGCGGGCGGCGGTGCGGCTGTCAATCCGCTTATGGATCAATTGGGATTGCCTCATACAAAGGTGAACTCCCGCACCGCAGGCCGGCAGGATATCTGGAAGAAATATGGCTGGGGGCAGACCACGCCCAGGGAAATGGCCCGGCTGTTTACCCTGATCCGCCAGGGTAAGGTTATTGACGCCCGGTATTCGGATAAAATGTACCGCTACCTGAAAAACCAGTTTTACAACGGCCGTTCTTTATCACAGCTCCCGGCAACGGTGAGCACCATTTGTAAGACCGGATCGGTGAATGATGCCCGCGGTGAGGTAGTGCTTGTAAACGCCCCGGGAGGTGATTTTGTTTTTTGTATCCTCACCAAGAACAATAAAGACCAAAGCTGGACGGATGATAACGAAGCCGAGGTATTGACCCGCAAACTGGCCAATATCATCTGGAACCATTTTGAGCCGAAACACCGGTTTACCGCTTTTGAGAAGATCGATTAAGGAGATCAGTTATAGAAGCTCAGGAACACAGATCTTGTTATATTGCGACGGTGTTCCCGTCCCCATTTCAAACCGTCCTGAAATTTCAGCATCGCTGTGTATTCTGTGGCAGCAAAAAAAGGTCATGTTCCACAAACTGAAAGCAAAAGTAAAAAAGTTCAGGCGGGAGATCGTTCCGGTCTATTATGCCTTGCACGACAAGCGTACCCCGATGCTGGCAAAGTTATTGGCCGGGCTTACCGTTATCTATCTTTTAAGCCCGGTGGACCTTATTCCCGATTTTATTCCTGTGCTGGGCCTGCTGGATGACCTGATCATTGTGCCCCTACTCATCAGCGCCACCCTTAAGCTGATACCGCCCCCGGTCATAGAAGAGATCCGGGCAAAGATCGATATGAAGCAGAAATTGCCGCAGCGATGGTATTACGCCCTGCCCGTGGTTGCCCTGTACGCCTACCTCCTGTTCCTGGTTGCACGGTATTTCTTTCGTCATTAAGGCGCAGGGCCGCCTGCACCATTGCCTGACATTGTCTCAAATCCCCCGCTCAAATGCCGTTTTTACACTGCAAAATGCTCTATGCTATTTCATAGCTTTGTACAGGCAATTTGCGAATCATAATTATGGCTTGCCGAAGGCCCTGACCATCGGTAACCAAATAAAAAATCAAATCAATGGATCCAAAAATGATATGGGCCAACCTGGCCGTAGACAACCTGGAGCGGACCACGAAGTTTTATACCGAACTGGGATTTCAACCCAATGGCGCTCCCAACAATGAACTGACAAGTTTTGCGGTGGGTAAAGATGCCTTTGTCCTGCACTTTTTTCTAAAAGACGCGCTTAAACCCGGTATGAAAGGCGAAATAGCGGATGCACACATCGCAAACGAGATCATATTCACCCTTTCTGCAAAAGGCAAAGACCAGGTGGATGCCTGGGCGAAGGAAGTAGAAAAGGCCGGCGGCAAATTGGTTTCCCCTCCGGAAACATTTGGCAACGATTATTATGGTTTTGTTTTTGCCGATCCGGACGGGCATAAATTCAATGTCTTTTATATGGAAGGGCTTTAGACAAGCCCTGCTTTTTCACGCGGTCATTCCCGCAAGCGAGCCGTTCCGGGTAACCAGATGACCTGGGCGACAGACAGCGCTGTCAATAATGCGGGGCGAAAAACAATGAAACCCTGGGATCAGGTCAGGTTACACCAGTCTTCATGCCCCGGCGCGACATTTCGCTACAAAAAGAAGTATATCAACGAAAAGTTTCAACAATTTCATTGCCACAAATTCACGAATAAGCGCCAAATGGCGGCACTCGTACCCATTTTTTGAAAGAAAAGGGCTGTAATTTATTTATTCGTGTATCTATAGCGCCCCCTCCTTATAAATATATTTATGTAATTTTGACAGACCTGTAACAGGGGGCCATGCTGCCTTTGCCGGCAGTGTACATAGAAAACTTAACCATCAATACTTTCTAAAATGAACAATGCAAATAATGCCCGGGTCTATAAAATGTCCTTTGCCGGTGTTTATCCGCATTATATTCAAAAAGCGGAGAAAAAAGGCCGTACCAAAGAGGAAGTAGATACCATCATTTGCTGGCTGACGGGATATGATCTTAAAACATTGCAACACCATCTCGATAGCAGAACCAACATCGAAACCTTATTTGCCCAGGCGCCGCAAATCAATCCGAATGTTTCGAAGATCACCGGTGTGATCTGCGGTTACCGTGTGGAAGAAATAGAAGACCCGCTTATGCAAAAGGTCCGCTACCTCGATAAACTCATTGACGAGTTGGCAAAGGGAAAGACCATGGATAAGATCTTAAGGAAGTGACATCAGAAATATCAATTGCGGCGTTTCTTGTTGGAAGAGGTTCCGGGACCGTGACAAAATTCGTTTTATAACGGAATGTTTTTCTGAGCCTGGTTCGGAATTTATTGCCCCCCTACCTCGTTTTAGATGCCGGCATGCCCATCCGGCCGATTGCCCGGGCAGGAATAGTGGCTTTTGATACAGCTGCATCTACCGGTGTCTTTTTTTATAGTATCATTTCAAATGCGGGCTGAATTTTTCTCCACCGCCGGAACTGTCACAAAATAGCCAGCGGGCAATAATGAATCCTTTCACCAGCTCCGGTTGAAAGTTTTGTCCGGCTCAGCGGCTCCGGTAAGGCTACACCAGCCCATATCACATTGATGCATCCCAGAAACGCAGCCTGTACAGATGAAATATTCCGGACCATTCAAAAGATCCCTTTACCTGCGGTTTTAAAGTTTGACAGTATCTGTTTCATCGAAGGGAACCATGGCGCATATTGGCGAAATATCAGTTGAACAGCATTGCACTATAGGATTTCCTGGCGAAATGCAATACCTTTATTGTTTGAAGCCTCATCCGAAGGCGCCCGAAAAACGAAAATCAATAGTCATGAAAAAGTTCTGGTGGTTTTGCGGCCTGATCCTTGTCATGCTGGTTACCGGGGTATTCTGGGGTACCTGGTTCACCCTTACGCGCAGTCTGGAAACCTTTCCCCCGGATCATTTTATAAAGATCGGTCAAACCATCATTGATAATGTAGCTGTGCCCATGCGGATCCTGATGCCCGCTACCCTGCTGGTGTTATTGCTGCTGTGCTTTAGTCTCCGGAAACAGAGGCCGGCGTTTTATTTTGTACTGGCCTCATTTATATGCATGATCATCAGCCTGCTCATCACTCTGCTGGTGGAAGTGCCCATCGACAACCAGATCAAAACATGGACTCCTGCTACGATCCCGGATAACTGGGTTGCACTGCGTGCCACCTGGAAGCAGTTCCATTTTTACAGAACCCTGACCAGCATTCTTAGCTTCGTATTCCTCTGCGTGCCGGTTTTATACAGGAACAAAAACCGGTTCGCATACCGGTAGCCGTCTGCGTGCGCCGGGGCTTCAGAAGGTGGAAAATTTTTAATTGATACGATGAACACAACCACGAAGCCGGATAATACGGCAGTACGAACCGCTTTATGGCGGGCCCTGCATGTACAGGTAGATGCGCCCCCACTCATTATCGAAGATACGATCGGCCTGCAGCTGATCGCTCCGGATACCGGATGGCAGCAACGCCCGGACATGCACGCCGCATTTACCAGGCGCCTGCGGGCGTCCATGGTGGCCCGGGCACGCTTTATCGAAGATGTGGTCATTGAACAGGTCCGCAAAGGTGTGGGCCAGTATGTGATCCTCGGTGCCGGACTGGACAGCTTTGCACAACGCCGGCCGGAAATCGCTTCGAAATTGCAGATCTATGAAATTGACCAGCCGGATACGCAGCTATGGAAGAAACAGCGGCTGCAGGCACTGGGCTTTAATCTGCCCGGAGAATTGCATTTTGTTTCGGTGGATTTTGAAAGGACCTCCTGGTGGCAGGAACTGGTAAATGCCGGCTTTAACCCCGGCAAACCGGCAGTGGTAGCCTGTACCGGGGTAACCCTTTACCTTACAGAAAATGCGATCCGGAATGTATTGAAACAGCTGGCAGTGCTGGCACCCGGCTCTGCACTGGCAATAACCTTCTATTTACCCCTGCCCCTGATGGAACAGGAAGACCGGCCGTTACAGGAGATAGCGGAGAAAGGCGCCCGGGAAGCCGGCACTCCTTTTATCAGTTTTTTTGCACCGGATGACGTACTGCAGCTGGCCCGCGAAGCCGGTCTTCAAAATGGGAAGGTCATCGGCAAGAGCGATCTGGAGCGGCTGTATTTTGCTAACCGCGGCGATGATTTGCAGCCTGCCAGCGGAGAACTGTTTTTGCTGGCCACAACCTGAAAAGTAGGTCACCCAGGCGCCTGCTATTTCTTCTCCACCGCAAGGGCACCGCTGGGACACCGGAGTACCTGCTCACTGATCCGCCCTGCAGGGGCGCCGTTCACATCCACCCATTTCTTTTCTTTGGGCCGGAATACCTGAGGTAACTCTCTCCAGCAGCGGGTGGCGTGCTGGCAAAGTTCCGGACGCCAGACCACGGCGATCTCTTCATTTTCATAAAGGATCCTTTTTGCCTGTTCCTGCTCCCGCTGCATGAACGTGCGGACGGTAACCTGGTTTTCCAGGATCTTTGAGATCGGGCAGGCCCGGGCGATTTCCTGCAGCCGCAGCCGCTGATCGTCCGGCACCGGCTGAGAGAAATAAAGGTCCCGGTCGATGACCGTGATGGTGCTCCCCTCCTTTATTTCACTGTACAGGTTGGTATCGACCCGGATCTCCGGTATCTCCCATCCCTTACGGTCGATGTACATACGCAAGGTAATAAGGGTGCAGGAAGCCAGCGAAGAAAGCAGCAAGGTATAAGGGTCCGGGCCACTGTCCTGCCCTCCCTGGCTCACCGGCTCATCCGCAGTGAAGCTGCCATTGCGCCAGGTGACGGAGCACTGGTATCTTCCAGCGCCGATCGCGGCGTTTACCGGTCTTTCAAGTTTATATTTCATATGCTTTTTTTATGAGTACCAAGCTACACCATTTCTTTTATTTCCAAATTAATCCAGGTTAAGCGGCCAGCCACGACAGCGCCGGAACATTTTCTATTTTTTTTCATTTTCTACATTTTCAAACTTGCAAATTCTCAAATTTTCCGCACCTCAATGGCAATTATATAAACCAAACCCATAATTGTGTAACAGTCCTGCCTTTTGTCTGTACGAACTTTGTATGGAATTATTAAACGATTTATTTATGACAACAGATCCGTTAAATGCAATAGCCATCCCGCTGGAAGGAGTAGAAAGTGAACATTGTGCCCTGATCGTAGATAAAGGGCTGGATAAAGTGGAGGGAATTGCCGCACATAAAGTGGAATTGAACAACCGCAGGGCATTGATCACCACGGATGAAAACGCCGTAGTGTCCAAAGCTGTATCCGCCATCCGTGATCTCGGCTATGATGTACCCACCGTAAAAAAGACCATCCCGGTGCTGGATATGACCTGTGCTTCCTGCGCCATTAGTGTGGAAAGTCTATTGAAAAGCCTGCCGGGGATCGTAACAGCATCTGTTAACTTTGCCACAACATCAGTAGCGGTAGAATACCTCCCCAATATTATCGACGCTGCCGGAATGCAAAAAGCCGTGCAATCGATCGGCTACGACCTGCTGATCGAAAGCGGGGAAAAAGAGGCGGAAACGCTGGAAGCCATCCATCAGCAAAAATTCGCCGCACTGAGGAGAAAGACCCTGTGGGCTGCGCTCATTACAGTACCGGTGGTGATCATCGGCATGTTCTTTATGGATATCCGGTATGCCAACGAGATCATGTGGGTTCTCTCTACCCCTGTGGTACTTTATTTTGGAAGGGACTTCTTTATCAACGCCTGGAAACAGGCAAAACACCGTTCTGCCAATATGGATACCCTGGTAGCGCTGGGCTCGGGAACGGCGTACATCTTCAGCGTATTCAATACCCTGTTTCCCTCCTTCTGGCATAGCCGCGGTCTGCACGGACATGTATATTTTGAAGCAGCAGCCGTGATCGTAACCTTTATCCTTTTGGGAAAATTACTGGAGGAAAGGGCAAAGGGCAATACCTCATCTGCCATTAAAAAGCTGATGGGGCTGCAGCCCCGGACGGTTACCGTTATCAAAACAGACGGCCGGGAAGAAACCCTGCCTGTCGAAAAGGTAAATAAAGGGGATGTCCTTCTTGTGAAACCCGGTGAAAAGATCGCCGTGGATGGCATCGTAACGGCCGGCAGCTCCTATGTAGATGAAAGTATGCTGAGTGGTGAACCCCTTCCGGTATTGAAAAATGAGAACGATCCCGTATTTGCCGGCACCATTAACCAGAAGGGCAGCTTCCGGTTCCGTGCAGAGAAAGTAGGATCCGAGACCATGCTGGCACAGATCATCCGCATGGTACAGGAAGCCCAGGGCAGCAAAGCGCCGGTCCAAAAACTGGTTGATAAGATCGCCGGCATTTTTGTACCGGTAGTGATTGGGATTGCCATCCTGGCATTTGCCAGCTGGATGCTGCTGGGCGGCAACAATGGTTTTACACAGGGGCTCATTGCCTTTGCCACTGTGCTGGTGATCGCCTGTCCCTGCGCCCTGGGACTGGCCACACCTACCGCCATCATGGTAGGAATAGGCAAAGGTGCTGAAAAAGGCATCCTGATCAAAGATGCCTTAAGCCTGGAGCTGGGCAAAAAAGTAAACGCCGTGGTGCTCGATAAGACCGGGACCATTACCGAAGGCAAACCATTGGTGACCGGTAGTTACTGGAAAAATGATGATCTGCTTTTAAAGCAGATCTTCCTCGGCATTGAAAAACGATCGGAGCATCCCCTGGCCGATGCCGTGGCCAAACATTTTGAAGCGGTATCTGCAGCTCCCGTAGCGGCATTTGAAAGCCTGACCGGCCGCGGCGTCAGGGCGCAGGTTCATGGAGTAGTCTACTACGCAGGCAACCGCAGGCTGCTGGACGAGCAAGGCATCCGGATCGACGAATCTTTTTTAGAAAAGGCACGGCAATGGAGCGATGCCTCCCAAACCGTTATCTGGTTTGCCAGCGAACAGGAGGCTTTAGGCGTGTTTGCGATTGCCGACCAGGTAAAAGAAAGCTCGGCAGAAGCCATACAGGCATTAAAGCAGGCAGGTATTGCGGTGTACATGCTTACCGGTGATCATGAAACAACAGCTGCAGCCATTGCCCGGCAAACCGGCATAACCGACTACCAGGCAGAAGTGCTGCCGGAACAGAAAGCAGTCTTTGTAAAACAACTGCAGGCACAAGGTAAAACGGTGGCCATGGTCGGCGACGGCATCAACGACAGCGCGGCCCTGGCGCAGGCCGATGTGAGCATCGCGATGGGCAAGGGCAGTGACATTGCCATGGACGTGGCAAAGATGACCATTATCTCATCGGATCTGAACAAGATCCCGGAGGCGATCCGGCTGTCCCGGCAAACCGTGGCCACCATCCGGCAGAACCTGTTCTGGGCCTTTATCTACAATATCATTGGCATTCCGGTTGCAGCGGGCGTTCTATACCCCGTGAACGGATTCCTGCTCGACCCGATGATCGCCGGAGCCGCCATGGCATTGAGCAGCGTAAGTGTGGTCACCAACAGTTTACGCCTCAAATGGAAACGGTAAATGATATAAGAATAAACGGGAATGATGTAACAGTACCGTGATCAGCAACAACGAAATTTGTAACCGAATTAAAAAATATACACATGAAAACAATTCACATTTCTATTCCTGATATGCAAAGTGCTCATTGCCAGACACGCGTTCAAAACGCGTTCGACAGTATCGAAGGGGTTACGGTCAATGAAATAAAAGCAGGCCAGGCCTCTATAGCCCTGAACGACGGGCAACAGCAGGCCGACGTTACCGCCGCTATCGAAAAAGCGGGCTACACGGTAGCCGATATAACCGCAGAAGACAATACCGCCAGCGCTACCCTGAGCTTTAAAACAAATATCAACTGTGGTGGTTGCGTGGCATCCGTAAGACCGGCGCTTGATGGAAACAGCGGGATTGCAGAATGGGAGGTAGATACCACAGGCAAGGATAAGATCCTCACCGTAAAAACAGCCGGCGCCACACCCGAAGATGTCATCAACACCGTTAAAGACGCCGGTTTTAAAATAGAACCTGTACTGTAGCTGTTTAAAACGGCGCTTTTAAAAAGCCATTACTGCTAAAAAGGAAATACAGCTTTTGTTTAAGCCGGTAGGACACACAGATCCCGGGGTCACAGTAGGATTGGCACACCAGCATGAAGCGGCGTTTCACCTGATCCTTCTGGATGAAACCCTTACCTGGTTCCGGCATCTGCATCCGGCGCTGCGGCAGGACGGCAGCTACCAGGTGGCCGTTACTTTTCCTGCCGGGGGGTAACTACCTGTTGTACGCCGATTATCAACCGGAAGGGATAGATCCTTCGGTAGACACCATCCCACTGCATATTGCCGGCAACAGTCCCGATCCCGTTGCCACAAGCAGCGAAAAATTAACGGCAGTTACCGATGGAGGTCTTGACATTAAAGTTGACCTAGCCGCGCCCTTGCACACAGGCGCGGCATCCCTGCTCCCCTTCCGGATCGAACGCGAAGGTGAACAGCTGCGTGCAACAGCGTTGTCACCATACCTTGGAGCAGCAGCACATTTGATCCTCATCCACCAGACCTGTAAGGATTTCCTGCACGTTCATACTGAAGCAGGCACCGGTGCTCCGGTTGTGGCGCATACGCAGTTTGAAAAAGCAGGGATCTACCGGATGTGGATCCAATTCGATGCAAGTGGCATCGTACATACCGCAGATTTCACCCTCGATGTGAAAGAAGCGACACCGGCGCACACTCCAATGCAGCATCCGGCTCACCATCATGGATAGCGCGGACCACAAAGCGTAGGCGGTATCTATTGTTTCAGCGCTGCAGTGGCCGCAGTCCTGTATTGACATAAAGATAATCTGCCTATTAAAAGGAAACGGGATATATTGCAGCTGAAATATTCAGGCATGCAACGATACAGGAACCTTCTTTTCTATGTGTTAACGGTCGCCGCTGCTATTGCGATCATTTGGTGGATCCTCACTATGGGGGGCCAGTTACAGTCGCAAAAAAACATCAAATCCATCATCGAAAGCAAGCCGGCATTAGGGGTTCCTTTTACCGCCATACTGCGGCACAACATCCGTGAGCCACTGGCAATATTGCTGCTGCAGATCTTTGTGATCCTGCTGGCCGGTTCTTTAATGGGTTTCCTGTTCAAAAAGATCCGACAGCCCCGTGTGATCGGAGAAATGGCTGCGGGTATTTTACTGGGCGCCTCCTTCCTTGGTTATTATTTCCCGGATGTATCGGCCTTCGTCTTTCCTCCCCAATCATTGGGCAACCTCAACCTGCTGAGCCAGATCGGTCTGGTACTGTTCATGTTTATTGTGGGGCTTGAACTGGATCTTTCCTTGCTAAAAGGAAAGACCAATGCCGCCGTAATGATCAGTCATACCAGTATTATCGTACCCTTTACCCTGGGTGTAGCCGCTGCTTATTTTACCTACGAGCAATTTGCGCCCGGTGGCGTACAATTCATCTCCTATGCACTGTTTATCGGCATCTCTTTAAGCATTACGGCCTTTCCCGTACTGGCACGGATCATACAGGAGCGGAACCTTTCAAAAACCAACCTGGGCGTGCTGGCCATTACCTGTGCGGCGGCAGATGATGTGACCGCCTGGTGCATCCTGGCGCTGGTGATTGCCGTGGTAAAAGCCGGGTCTGCCTGGAGCGCCTTATATACGATCCTGTTATCCGTTGCCTATATATTACTCATGCTGAAAGTATTGCGCCCTTTGATGGAGCAATACTATAAAAAGAGCAACGGCGGAAAACTGACAACACCCTTTATTGCCGTTTGTATGATCATTTTAATCGCCTCCGCATACCTTACAGACGCCATCGGCATACATGCTTTGTTTGGCGCTTTTGTGGCGGGAATGATCATGCCGGCGGATATGAAATTCCGTGTACAGCTCATCGAAAAGATCGATAGCGTGGCCCTCCTGCTGTTGCTGCCTTTATTTTTTGTGTCCACAGGACTGAAAACAGAGATCGCCTTGCTGAACAATGCTACACTATGGGGTGTTTGTATCGTTATTTTTATTATTGCGGTGATCGCCAAATTTGGCGCCAGCGCCGCGGCCGCACGGTTCACCGGTCAGACCTGGAGCGAAAGCCTTCAGCTGGGCGCGCTGATGAACACCCGCGGGCTTACCGAACTGGTGGTGCTGAACATCGGGTACGATCTTGGTGTGATCTCAAGGGAGATCTTTACGGTCCTGGTGATCATGGCACTTTCCACCACCCTGATGACGGGACCTGCTCTGAACCGGATCCAGAGACGGTTTAAATCTTCTGCCGGGTAATCTGAAAATCCGGGGATGTGGAATTTGAAGATTTGAAAATGACACCCGGGCATCGGGTATAAAAGCCATCCTAACATTGAACTTTAAACGCTCTCTTTAGCTAAAGGGGCCGGCTTTGGAGGAAATTTCAGACATTTTTAGCAGCCGAATCCTTTGTAACCTAATGTTTTTGACTTATTTTCACATTTAAATTTTATAGAAAATGGAAGACAATTATTCGAGAAACACGCCCGAAAGTATTTTTTCAGGGAATGAGGCCGTAGGTTCAAAATCCCGCTCCTTCATGGCCAATGTATTTACGCTTATGTTTGTTGCCCTGGGCATCACCGCAGTATTGGCTTATTTTTTTGCAGCCAATGCGGAACAATTTCTATACCCGATCGCATCTAATAAATTGTTGTTCTATGCCATCATGTTTGCACCATTGGGCTTTGTGCTCTTAATGTCTTTTGCATTCAACCGGCTCTCCGCACCTGTTCTAATGGCATTGCTGCTGGTTTACTCCGCTATAAACGGGGTCAGCTTTAGCTTTATCTTACTGGCATATACCAGCACTTCGGTGTTTGGCTGCTTCCTTACAGCGGCCCTGATGTTTGGCGTAATGGCCGTAATGGGCTATACGACCAAGCAGGACCTTACTTCTATGGGACGGATCATGATGATGGGTCTGATCGGGATCATCATTGCCTCTATTGTAAACTGGTTCCTGAAAAGCGATTCCATGAGCTATATCATCAGCTTTATCGGGGTGATCGTATTTACCGGGTTAACCGCGTACGACGTTCAGAAATTAAAAAGGATCGGTGAAGGGATCGACCAGGAAGGAAACGTAATTGCAGGTGATGTAAAGAAGCTGGCCATTATGGGGGCTTTAAGCCTTTACCTCGATTTCATCAACCTGTTCCTGATGCTGCTGCGTTTGTTTGGCAGGAGGAACTGATATTAGGAGATTATTTTTTGAAAGCCGGTAACCCCGGCTTTTTTCATTGAAACTATGATGTCATGAACCTGCCTGTATTGCTGTCGACAGCCATCCGGAAAGAAGATGTGGAGCAGATCGTTCAGTGGATCGGGGCCGATCAAAAACGGTTTGACCAGCTGTTTACCCTTTTTTTAAACAATGAGCCACGGGTGGTGCAAAGGGCCGCCTGGCCAATGAGCTATTGTGTGATCCGCCATCCGGAATTGATCACCCCGCACTATAAAAAGATCATCGCCTTGTTAAACAACCCCGCCCAGCCACCGGCCGTAAAAAGAAATATCCTGCGTTTGATGGATCAGGGGCCGGGAATACCCAAAAAATTTCATGGGCCGGTTATGGACAGCTGTTTCCGGATACTGGAAGACCCGGAAGAGACCATCGCTTCCCGGGCTTTTGCCATCGGTATCCTTTCCCGTATGACCGACGATTACCCGGAGATATTGCCGGAGTTAAAGACAGCCGTAACATTTGTTCTTCCCAACGCTCCTCCCGGTGTCCGCAGCCGGGCATTAAAGGTCCTGAGGAAAAAATAATCGCTGTTCCAGGTTTAACATTAGATCCGCGCTTCGCTTCCGAATGATACGAACAGATTTCTGGTTTGAGGTTTTATGCCCGACGTTGGGTTTTCTTCCGAAAGCTCCGGATCTTCATTTCCACATTTCTTTCACATTCCCACATTCGCGAATTTCAAATTGTTCCCTGTTTAACGTTAAATCCATCTCATACCCGGTATGCTACTAACGGGCTATTGACACATTTTTAAATCTTCAAATTGATCGCTGTTCACCCGATTCTTACAGGCCTTTGAACGGCGTTACCGAAAAATACAGCCGGTAATCTTTGATCCGCCCATTGGGATTGTCCTGCCGGGGCAGCAATTTTAACCCGCCGATCTTATAGGCCTTTCCAAGGCTGATGACCACGCGGTGCGGATGTTTTGGGCTTTTGGCCTGCCACTCCGTGTGCCAGATACTGGTGAACTGCAGGTCAAAAAGATTGGCTGCATTCCCATCGTCGCCTTCCAGCTCTTCACTGTCGGCATACACCACCTTCCAGGCACTGCGCGGAATTTCTTTTCCATCTTCCGTAAGCAGGATCAGCTCTGCCGCCGAAGCATAGGGCTGGTGTTGAAACTCGTTTAAGGCTTCAAGACAGAAATACGTTGCCGTTACGGGTTTAAAGGATGCTGTTTGCCATTCCTTGCTGTTGTCAAAAGTACCGGTATGGTAAGCCCGGGAAGGCGGGATCAGCCATTTTTGCGCTGCGGTCTTATGGCCCTGGGCACGTTGTTCGGTAACAGAGTCCAGAATGGGTTTGCTTAACCCCCGGAGCTCCGGGCTGGAAGTACCCAACAGATCGAAGACCACTACTTCGTTCGTTCCTTTTTTCAGCCAGCAGCCCGGCAGATACATGGTTTGCGTTGGACCAATGTTCCAGTAACGACCCAGGCAGATGCCATTGACCCACACCAGCCCTTTGTTCCAGCTCCGCATATCCAGGTAGGTGTCCTTCAGATCCTGTACCTCAAACACGGCCTTATAGAAACCGGTGCCTGGAAGCTGTGTTTTCGAAAGCGGTGCATATTTTACCGGGATCGTCTGGTCGCCCAATGAGATGGGATGATTTTTCCAGTGTTTCAGTTCTTTTGTTGTTTTGCCATCATCCAGGAGTACTTTTCCGTGAATGCCTTTACGGTCGTGCATCAGGTGGCCATAGTTTATACGCCCGGTTGCTTCTACCAGGATCTGTAACGGGGCCGCCTTTGTCCGTGCGGGAATATCCACCGTAAAATGCCCTTTCCTCCGGTCAATGATCCCCGCCTGTTTTTTATTGATGTACACAAGCGCATAGTCGTGCACATCTTCAAAGCGAAGGACCGACGCGCCTCCTGCCGGCAGCATGGTTTCATAAAGCACGGCACCATAGCCCTGGTTGAGATCTTCCATCAGCATAGCGGTATCTGAAACAACAGCGGGCGGCAGATTGCTCCACAAGGAAGCGGCTGCAGTAAAACGGATGACGGGCACTGCCTGCACTTCTGTGGCCCGGGGCACATCGGGAAGCGTTTCGCCGGGCTGCAGGTATTTGCCAAGCAGCGTACGGATGGCATAGAATTTGGGCGTGGCATTGCCCGCTTCATTTATCGGAGCATCATAATCATAGCTGCTGGTTTGCGGCAGGTAAGGCGGCGCATTGGCGCCACTGTAAGTGCCAAACGTGGTACCGCCATGTGCCATATAAATGCTGAAGGAAGCATGATGATCCAGCATCCATTTCAGCTCATCGATCACCCGCTGGCTGGAGCCGGTATGGTGCGCCCGCCCCCAGCTGTCGAACCAACCCGGGTAATATTCTGCACACATCAGCGGACCATGCGTCTGTACTGCTCTTAATGCTTTAAAGCCACTTTCGGGATTGCCGCCAAAATTAACCGCCGCAAAGATATCCGGCCGTATATCATTTTTTAATTGTACCGGTCCGTCGCAGGTAAAAAACGGAACAGTGAAGCCTGCCTCTTTAAGGTAATCGCGGATCTGTCCGATATAGGCTTTATCGGATCCAAAGCTGCCATATTCATTTTCCACCTGTACCATCAGGATATTGCCCCCTTTGCTGATCTGGAGGGGCGCCAGTTGCTTTCCTACTTCCAGCAGGTAACGCCTGGATGCTTCCAGATAGTACGGATGCTGCGTACGCACGCGCATGCTCTTGTCTTTCAGCAGCCACCAGGGGAATCCGCCAAACTCCCATTCCGCACAGGAATAAGGCCCCGGGCGCAGGATCACATACAGGCCCTCCTGCTGTGCCATACGGCAAAACGCAGCGGCATCGGCCTGCCCTGTCCAATCGAACTTACCGGGCTCCCGCTCTGTATAGTTCCAAAAAAGATAAGCACATACCGTATTTAACCCCATCGCCTTTGCCATCCGCAGCCGATGCTGCCAGTAGGCCCTGGGCATGCGGGTATAATGCATTTCCCCGCACCGGATCACAAACGGCTGGTTGTTGAGCAAAAAACTGGTATCGCCAATGGTAAAGGTTGCCGGTGCATTTTGTGCTGTTGCCCCTTTATAAAAGAACAAAAGGGCAAGCACAAGAATCAGGCAACAGCTGAATCTTCTGTAGCAGTACATGGATGCGTAAAGATGAAATTAGAGTCTTCTTACTTTGATGTTGCGGAACCAAACGGTATTGCCGTGGTCCTGCAAACCGATATGGCCGGATTTGAAAGCGGTAAAATCCGGAAGATTCTTAAACTTGCTTCCGGCCACCAGCGTACGCCAGTTATCGTCCCAGAGATGAGTGTCAACGATATGAACACCATTCAGATAAAAATCCAGCTTGCCATTCAGGCTCTTGATGGCTACATGGTTCCAGTCTCCTACGGCCTTTACCGGCTCGCTGCTGCTTTTTATAAGATCATACAGGTCTCCGGCGCGGTGTTTGGTGATCTTTCCGTCCGGGTGACCATCATTGTCCAGGATCTGCATTTCAAGCCCTGTGTACCACATGTATTTGTATTTGTCTTTGTTGTCGATCACATACAGACAAATACCGCTATTCCCTTTTTGAGAAATCTTCCAGTCGAGCTGCAACTCGAAGTTGCTATATTCTTCATCGCTGATCAGGTCGCCCCTTCCGGATTTGGCATCACCATCAAGGTGCAGGGTGCCGTCTGTGGCCTGCCAGGCAGTTCCTGCAGCAGCGGTACCATAAGTGTGCCAGCCGGTGGTCGACGAACCATTGAAGAGCAGCTTCCACCCGGCTGCTTTTTCTTTTTTGCTGAGCGTGTTCGCAGGGGTTTCCCCCGTTTGTCCGTGTTTCTGACCGGAGCAGGAATAAGCCGTAAGGCCCAGGGCGACAGCCATCAAAAGGATCTTTGTCATAATTCAGGTTTAATGGGGTTATTTTTTTAACAGCAAAACATATTTCACCATGGTTTTTGCATCGGCTTCAGACACATTCGGGTGCGGAGTCATGGGTACTTCTCCCCAAACGCCGCTTCCGCCGGAAATAACTTTCTGCGCCAGTTTGGTGATGGTGGCATCATCAGCACCTGCATATTTGTTGGCTACATCCCTGTAGGCAGGCCCGGTCAGCTTTTCATCGATCTTATGGCAGGTGATACACTGGTACTGGCCAACCAATGCCAGCCCGGCCTGGTAGTCGGGATTCGCTGATACGTCGGAAGTTTTTTCGGTGGGTTTGGCTTCCGGCCCCGCGCCTTCCGTCTTCTTTTCTTCTCCTCCGCCACAAGCAACGGCTATCGTTGCCAATACAACCGCAGATAAAATAATCTTCTTCATGATCTGTCTATTTGTTTGTTTTTTTTATAAAGATATTAATTGATCCCTAAAATTTTCTTATTTAATGCATCATCTTTCACCGTAGCCGCAAAATCGTCAAACGCTTTTTCGGTAACCCGGATGATGTGGTCTTTAATGAACTGTGCTCCTTCCCTTGCTCCGTCTTCCGGGTGCTTCAGGCAGCATTCCCATTCCATTACCGCCCATCCTTTAAAATCGTATTCTGCCAGCTTGGAAAAAATAGTTTTGAAATCCACCTGGCCATCGCCCGGGCTCCGGTAGCGTCCGGCTCTTTTCAGCCAGGGTTGGTATCCGCCAAAAGCGCCCTTCTTCCCGGTGGGATTAAACTCCGAATCTTTTACGTGGAAGGCTTTGATGCGTTCGTGAAAAATATCAATGTATTCGATATAGTCGAGGCATTGCAACACAAAATGTGAGGGGTCATAAAGCAGGCAGGCCCTCGGGTGATTCTGTACTTTTCCCAGGAACATTTCATAGGTATCACCATCAAACAGGTCTTCGCCGGGATGGATCTCATAACAAACATCCACTCCGCATTCATCAAACGCATTCAATATAGGTGTCCATCGCCGGGCCAGCTCTGTAAATCCTTCTTCCACCAATCCCGCCGGCCGTTGCGGCCAGGGATGGAAGGTATGCCATAATAGGGAACCGCTAAATGTTGCATGCGCATTCAATCCCAGGTTCTGGGAAGCTTTGGCTCCGTATTTCATTTGCTGTATCGCCCATTCTGTACGGGCCCTGGAGTTGTTCCGTACCGCGTCGGGGGCAAAGGAATCGAACAGCAGATCATAGGCGGGATGCACGGCCACCAGCTGCCCCTGCAAATGGGTGGAGAGCTCGGTGATCTCCATACCACATTCCTGCACGATGCCTTTGATCTCGTCCGCATACGTTTTGCTTTCGGCTGCTTTCTGCAGGTCGATGAACTGGTCGTTATTGGTAGGGATCTGTACCCCCTTAAACCCCAGCGATGCCGCCCAGGTGCAAATGGACTGCAGGTTGTTGAACGGGGCCTGATCACCGGCAAACTGTGCCAGAAAAATACCCGGACCTTTCAGCGTAGTCATATTATCGTTATTTATCTTTTAGTGAAGCAATATACCGGCTAAATGTACAAAACTTTCAACGAATCATTTCAGATTTTCGTGTATTCCAGACACTTTCCCCGGCTTCTTTTGTATGAACGGTATTCTTTTCAAAATCGTTTACGGGGAACCCTATATTTTTGACCAACGAAAAAAAATCTTTTTAATTATTTTCAAGAATGAAAAAATAGTACATTTAGCATCTGAATTTTTTTAAATCCTAAATTAAATAACGAAAGCATTGGTATGAAGTCAGCCATTAAGTTCCAACTATCCTTTATGATGTTCCTGGAATTTTTCATCTGGGGAGCCTGGTTTGTAACCCTGGGTACCTACCTGGGAACAAATCTGAAAGCAGACGGATTGGATATTGCAAAAGTATTTTCCACGCAGTCTTACGGGGCCATCATTGCTCCTTTTATTATCGGTTTGATCGCAGACCGTTTCTTTAATGCCGAAAGGATCCTTGGATTGCTGCACCTTGCCGGCGCCGTTCTGATGTATATGATGTATAAATCAGAAGATGTAAGCGTCTTCTATCCTTATACTTTAGGTTATATGATCCTGTATATGCCCACGCTTGCGCTGGTCAATTCCGTTTCCTTCCGTCAGATGAGCAACCCGGAAAAGCAGTTTTCCAATATCCGGGTATTCGGAACCATCGGATGGATCCTCGCCGGTATGCTGATCAGCTGGCTTAAATGGGACGAGGTGCAAAACAATGCAGCCAATGGTACATTACGGAACACCTTCCTCATGGCTTCCATTGCTGCCGGTGTACTGGGACTGTTCAGCTTTACGCTTCCCAAAACCCCGCCTAAGAAAGCAGAAGGAAGTTCCAGCGTTTCGCAGATCCTGGGGCTGGATGCGCTGAAGCTGCTGAAAGATCCGAATTTCCTGATCTTCTTTATTGCTTCCATTGCCATTTGCATTCCCCTGGCATTCTATTATCAGAACGCGAACCCGTTCCTGACGGGCATCGGGCTTGAAAATGCAACCGGAAAAATGGCTTTCGGCCAGGTGTCTGAAGCGTTGTTCATCCTGCTGCTGCCGGTGTTCTTTAAACGCTTCGGGTTTAAAAATACCATCCTGGTGGGCATGCTGGCATGGGTGATCCGGTACCTCCTCTTTGCATATGGAAATTCCGGTGAGCTGGCCTTTATGCTGATCACGGGTATCGTGCTGCACGGGGTTTGTTATGATTTTTTCTTTGTCTCCGGCCAGATCTATACCGATGCCAAAGCGGGCGAACGCTATAAAAGCTCCGCACAAGGGCTGATCACACTGGCCACGTACGGCGTGGGTATGCTGATCGGTTTTTGGGTGGCCGGCTTTATTTCCGAACACTATAAAACGGCGGCCGGTACACCCGACTGGAAAATGGTATGGCTGGTTCCCGCAGGTATCGCAGCGGTAGTCATGATCCTGTTTGTACTTGCGTTCCGTGACAAATCAAAAGCAGCGCAGGAACTGCCGCAATCATGAGCATTCGGAAGGTCTCAAGAAGAGCAGCCATCAAAACCATTACCCTGGCCACAGCCCTGGCCGGAGGTATGAAAAGCTGGAGCGCAGTTTTAACAGACAACAAAAAAAGGATGAGTTTAAACGGGAATATCAATCACAGTGTGTGCCGGTGGACCTATGGAAATCTTTCATTGGAGCAGCTTTGCACTACGGTTAAGGAATTGGGATTTGCGGCCATTGACCTGGTGGGTCCCAAAGACTGGGCTGTGCTGAAACAGCACGGCATTTACTCCAGTATGTGCAACGGGGCAGAGATCAACCTGGTTGACGGATGGAATGAGCCCAATTTTCACAGCACGCTTATTAAGAACTATACAGAACATATCGGCTATGTGGCAAAGGCCGGCTATCAAAACCTGATCTGTTTTAGCGGTAACCGCCGCGGCATGGACGATGAAACGGGGCTGAAGCACTGTGTTGCAGGATTGCAAAAGATCCTGCCGATTGCTGAAAAGCAAAAGGTGACCCTGGTAATGGAACTGCTGAACAGCAAGGTAGATCATCATGATTATATGTGCGACCACAGTGCCTGGGGCGTTGAGTTATGTAAACGCCTGGGGTCTGAAAACTTCAAACTGCTTTACGATATTTATCACATGCAGGTAGACGAAGGAAATGTGATCGCCAATATCCGGGCGCACCATCCATATTTTGCCCACTATCACACAGCAGGGGTTCCGGGCAGGCACGAGCTGAACGAACTCCAGGAGCTGAACTATCCGGCCATTATGAAGGCAATCGTGGCTACCGGTTTTAAAGGATATGTGGCACAGGAATTCATCCCTACAGGCAAAACCGATGATGACCGCAAACAGGCTTTAAAAGATGCCATTTCTGTATGTGATGTTTAAGGATCCGCTAAAACGTATAAATTATGTATAATAGAAAAGAGTTTCTGAAACGATCCGGTGGCGCTGCTCTGGGCTTGATGCTGGGGTCAACGCTGAATGCAGGATGTGGAACTTCTCCCGAAGCAAAAGCCGCGGGGAGCATCGCCAGCCTGGGCATACAGCTATACAGTCTTAGAGACGATCTTCCCAAAGACCCAAAGGGTATTCTGAAACAGCTTGCTGATTTTGGTTATAAAGAAATAGAAAGCTACGAAGGGGCCCAGGGCATGTTTTGGGGCCTGGGACACAAAGGGTTTAAAGAATATATGGACAGCCTGGGCATGAAGATCGTAAGCAGCCACTGCGATTACAAAACGGACTTTGAGCGCAAAGCCGCCGAAGCGGCAGAGATCGGCATGAGCTACCTCATCTGCCCGTATGTGGGACCACAAAAAACACTGGATGATTATAAGAAGCTGGCGGAAGAATTTAATAAGGCCGGTGAGACCTGCAAGAAGAACGGCATCCGCTTTGGCTATCACAACCACGATTACAGCTTCCGCCTGCAGGAGGGCCAGTATCCACAGGACATCTTTATGCAGCATACCGATAACAGCCTTGTAGATTATGAAATGGATATTTACTGGGTGGTAACGGCAGGTCAGGATCCGCTGCCCTGGCTGAAGAAATACAATGGACGGTTTAAACTCTGCCATGTAAAAGACCGCAAAAAAGGTGCAGTGCCGCAAAAAGGCGAACCGAACCTCAGCGTTATCGTGGGTACAGGTTCCATCGATTTCAAAACGATCCTTGCAGCTGCCCGGAAAGAAGGCATGCAACACTATATCCTGGAACAGGAAGCTTACGAAAAAGCGCCGATCGAATGTGTGAAAGAGGGAGCCGCTTATTTGAACAAGCTTGTGTTTTAGCGTAAACCAAATCACCTATACCTTAAAAAACCGGTCTTTCAACCGGTTTTTTTTATCATTCAAAAAGGCACTGTCATCAAATACCTGGGTTGATTTTTTTGATTCGACAGGGCCTTCTTTTATACCTATCGCGGAACGGCGGCTGCATTTTTTGCCAGCCGGTCGATGTGGATCATATCATCCACAACATAGGCTGCCTGGTTCAAATAAATATCTTCACTCAACCCTTTCAGCCATTGCTTGGCCCGTTCTTCTTTGTTCTTATCCCCCGAAAATTTACTGGTTTCCGACGGCAGCAGGGTCACATCCATTTTATTTTTCAGCTTCTGGGCTGCGTTCATCTGATCCGATTTTGCTTTGATCGCCTTCCGCTCCTCGCGGTAACGGTCAATATTGAGCGAGCTTTCATTGTTCTCCCGCACCAGCCACTGGCTATTGGCTCTAATGATCTTGAAAGAGCTGTCCGCCTTCAGCCGCTGGCCACTCAGGTCCTTTATTTCACTCAGATTCCACGAATTCTTCCAGGGAACATATGCTGCCTTTGCGATCTCATCATAAGGCAGGGCATCCTTGTTATCTTTTTCCCGCAGCTTCAGCAGATCCATATAGCTGGGCAGTACAATATCTGATTCCACTCCCTTCAGCTGGGTAGAGCCGCCGCTTACCCGGTAAAACTTCTGTAATGTCAGCTTTACGGTTCCCAGGTCCGATTCACCGCCGGTGGTGATCCCCTCTTCAGTATCCAATCCAAAATTACGCTGTACCGTGCCCTTGCCGAATGTGGAAGTACTGCCGATGATCACTCCCCTGCCATAGTCCTGTATGGCTGCCGCAAATATTTCAGAAGCAGAAGCGCTGAATTCGTTCACCATTACGGCCAGCGGGCCATCGTAAAGCACCGATTCATCTTTTACATCCAGCACTTCGGCCTTGCTGATGCGGCCTTTTACCTGGACTACGGGTCCTTTGCCTACAAACAGTCCTACCATCTGTACCACATCATACAGGGATCCGCCCCCGTTATACCGCAGGTCAATGATGATCCCGTTCACTTTTGCTTCTTTCAGCTTCTGTACTTCCTTTGCCACATCCAGATAGCTCCTGCGGCCATTGGGATCGTCAAAAGCAGCGTAGAATTCCGGCAGGTAAATGATCCCCACTTTTGTATGTTTCACCGGGTCATTGATGATGGCGCTCCGGGCATAAGTGTCGAAGTCATTTTCGATCTTTGCCCTTTTGATCGCTACCACTTTTACAGTGCCATCCGTTTTCCGGACGGTGAGTTTTACGATCGTCCCTTCCTTGCCCCGGATCAGCTTCACCGCATCCTGTACGTTATAGCCCATCAGGTCTTCTGCAGGGCCGTCTCCCTGGGCCACCTTGGTTATGATGTCGCCGCCCTGTAACTGACCGGACTTTTCTGCGGGACTCCCGGCATTGATGGACGCTATTTTGATCTTGCCATCCACCTGCTGAAGCGCTGCGCCGATGCCAAAGAAAACACCGCTCATCTCTTCATCAAAATACCGTCTGTCGATCGGCGCCATAAAACTGGTATGCGGATCCATTGTATTGGCAATGGCATTCATAAACATATCAAACTTGTCGTCGTCCGTATATTTGGCCCTATAGCGCTCAAACAGCCTGCCGATCACCGTATCGGTCCTGCTGCGCGCCTGCTTCTCCAGCTCGGCGTCCTTTTTTATTACATAGCCTTTCTGATGTTTGTTGTCTTTCCGCTCATCCACGAGGTCCACGTATTTTTCCAGCGCCAGGTATTTCAGCTTCTTCCTCCAGCGGTCCCTGCGCTCGTTGTTATCGGCCGGATAGCTGAGCTTGTCAAAATCCAGCGTAATTGATTCATTAACGGTATAATCGAACGGCTTTGTCAGGATCGCCCGGCTCCACCCGGATGTTTCCCGGATCCTTCTGTCAAAAACAGAAGATATCGCCAGAAAGCTTTCCACGGGAGCTCCTTTCATTTCATCATCGATACGGTTGCCATAGAGCGCCGCCAACGAATCATAATCCGATTTCAAAAAAACATTCTTCTCGAAATCAAGATCTCCCATAAATTTATCAAAGACCTTTTTTGAAAAATCATCATCAATATTCTGCGGGCTGAAATGCCCCTGGGCGAGGATCTGCCCCATCAGACCCATGATCTGCTCGTACTTCCCCGGAGGGGTACGGGCAACGGACGATTTAAATGCAAAAAAGGATCCGACCAATAATATAATCAACAGAATAAAAGGCAATCTTTTCATATTCAATATATACTTTAACAAACCACGCATTCCCCAAAAATAATGCTTAAAACGATGACTTACGTATTTCCGGATCTTTTTTAAGACAATATATAGGTAAAATTTCCCGTTAAAACGAAGGCAGCTCTTAGATTTGATGTCAAAATAAATAATTTCCTATGGTTTGTATTTATTTTTTATTTACATTTGCAGCCCTGTAAATGGTGGTTGTAGCTCAGTTGGTTAGAGCATCAGATTGTGGTTCTGAGGGTCGCCGGTTCGAGCCCGGTTAGCCACCCGGATCTTAGAAACCCTGAATAATGATTCGGGGTTTTTTTGTAAGCGCCTCATCGCAAAAATCGTTTTCATGTCCTATTGGGTATTTCTTGTACTTCCCGTTTCGGCCCTTACCTGCTGGCTGATCCATTTTATCGCCGGCAACTACTTTCTGAACCGGTATCTTCCCCGCCAGGATGGGCCGCTGGCGGAAAGGGCAGGCCGCTGGGCCGGAGCACTTATGGAGCAGTCCTTTAACATCGAACAAAAGATCAGCGATCCCGGGCTTATAGAAAAGGCCATGCCGTCCATTGAAAAACATATCGACGATTTTCTGAATGTAAAACTCAAAGAAGAGATCCCGATGCTGGGTATGTTCATCGGTAACAAGACCACTGATAAGATCAGGGAAGTATTCATTGATCAGTTAAAGCTCCTCTTTCCGCAGGTGATGCTGCAGATCACGGCAAATCTGAAAAATGAACTCCACCCTGAACAGATCGTAACCAGCCAGTTAAAGCGGCATCCACTATCGGCAATGGTAAAAGATGATATTGCGGTAAAACTCCGGCAATACCGCAATGCCGGCCTCCTGTACGGACTGATCATTGGCCTGATAAACCTGGTCCTCTTTTATTTTATCCGTTAACCATCCCGTACCACAGGGCGTACCCGTCAAAATTTTTAGCCCCGGTACAAGAATTCAATGAATTGCACGTCTAACGCACTAAAATATAATTTCTGATGAAAAAACAATTATTCCTGGGGCTGGCACTCTTATTATCGATTGGAATTTATGCGCAGAATGGCCAGATGCCTACAGGAAGTCTTTACGGAAAGGTGATCGATTCCGTCAGCGGAAAAGGGATTGATGCCGCGTCCATACAGCTGGTACAGGTAAAAAAAGATTCTGTTTCCGGGAAAAACACCACAACCGTTATTTCCGGAATGCTCACGAAGGCCAACGGTGAGTTCCGGTTAGAGGGCATTCCTGCAATGGGTCGGTACCAGCTGGAAATTACCGGGATCGGCTACAGGGCCTATAAAAAGCCTTTCTCCTTTATCGACCCTTCCCGGATGAAACAGGGCAACCGCAATATGGCTGCCCTGCTGGGCAACCTGGATAAAGACCTTGGTAATATCAGATTGGGAATCGATAACCAGACGCTCTCCGGGGTTACCGTTGTTGGTTCCAAACCATCGGTGAGTCTGGGCATCGACCGTAAGGTGTATAATGTGGAAAACAACCTTATGGCCGCCGGCGGCACCGCCACGGATCTTTTAAAGAACATCCCATCGGTAAACGTAGATATTGATGGCAATATCAGCATCCGCAACAGCAGCCCGCAGATCTTTGTGGACGGGCGGCCTACTACCCTTACACTGGACCAGATCCCGTCGGACCAGATCGAAAGCGTTGAGGTCATTACAAACCCCTCGGCCAAATATGATGCATCCGGGGGAACCGCCGGTATTCTTAATATCGTTCTAAAGAAAACAAAACGGGTTGGTTACAGCGGCAATGTGCGGGCGGGCATTGACCAGCGCGGGAAAACCAATTTTGGCGGCAATATCAATATCCGCCAGGGCAAGTTCAACGTATTTGCCAATGCCAATTACGGGCAGCGTAAGTCCATCTCCGGAGGCACTACGGAACGGACCACCTTTTTCAACGACACAACCACCCATCTGCTTCAGACGGACCACAATACGGGGGAAGGAACGTTTATGTTTGGCAGGGCCGGTTTTGATTATTTCCTGGACAATCGCAATACCCTTACCATTTCCGGTATGGGCGTAAAAGGTAAATTTCAGAACAATACAGGCAGCGACCTGTTTGTAGATACGCTTGCCGGCGGGAACACGGCCCATTCAAAAACCTTAAGACAATCCGATGGCTCTTTTAGCTTCCGCAGCATGGGCGGTAGTCTGGGCTATGTGCACAACTTTCCAAAGAACGGGCATCAGCTGACAGCCGATTTTAACTATCATAAAAGTAAGAACGACAATACCACCGCCGTGGGCAACCGTATTTTTAACAATGCCTCCGGAGCGCAAACAAGCAGCTTCAATCAGGAGCAGCAGGGCAATGGTAACAATGAACGGATCACCGCCCAGGCAGATTATACCAACCCGTTGTCGGATAACTCCAAACTGGAAGCCGGTGTGCGTGTGAACCAGACAAAAGTGTTCAGTGTTAACGATATGTTTTACCTGCAGGCGGATGGCTCGCTGCTCCTGCAACCCCTTCTTTCTTCCCGGTTCGATTATAAAGACCAGGTATGGGCGGCCTATGGCAACTTCTCCAGTAAAATAGGGGAAAAATTCGGCTACCAGTTAGGCCTCCGGGTAGAAAGCTCCAATTATGACGGCAATGTTCTTTCTACCGAACAAAATCCTTCGGGTGACTTCGCTCAAACAAACAATCATTTTAACATCAAGTATCCCGTCAGTCTTTTCCCAAGTGTGTTCCTGAGCCAGAAGCTGAACGACAAACAGGATCTCCAGCTGAACTACAGCCGGCGCATCAACCGCCCGGGATTCTTCCAGCTGTTCCCGTTTATCGACTATTCGGATTCACTCGATCTCAACCGCGGTAACCCTGATCTGAAACCGGAGTTCACCAACTCTTTTGAGCTGTCCTATTCAAACAATTTCAACCAGGGCAATAACCTGATCCTTTCGGTATATTACAAACATACTTCCGGTCTTATCACCCGGTACCAGCTGCCGGATACCCATCCCATAAGTCACAAACCCGTACTGGTAAGCACCTTCATTAACGCCAATTCAAGTTTTGTAGGAGGCTTTGAAGCTGTGGGTAAGAACAAGATTACGCCCTGGTGGGATCTTACCAGCAACATCAATATCTATACGTCAAAAATAAATATCGACGACCCGGCGATCCCGACGGCTGACCAGATCTACAGCTGGTTTGGAAAGATCAACAATGATTTTAAACTGCCCGCGAATTTTACCCTGCAATTGTCCGGTGATTACAATTCCAAGACCGTACTGGCGCCCGGCGGGAGCAGCGGCAACTCCGGCGGCGGCCGCGGATTTATGCGGGGCACTGTGAGCGGCAATGCCCAGGGCTATACGATGCCCAACTACGGAATAGATGCCGCTTTAAAATATGAGTTCCTGAAGGGGAAGGCCGCTTCCGTTACCCTGAGCGTGAACGACCTCCTCAGAACCCGGAAAAGCGATGTGTACACCAACTCCGGTTTCTTTAACCAGCACCAGGTGCGTACCCGCGACCAGCAGTTCTTCCGACTGAATTTTGCCTACCGCTTCGGAAAATTCGATGCCTCACTGTTCAAGCGGAAGAATATGAGAGGTGAGCAGGAAAGCATACAGGGCGGCATGCAGGGAATGGGCGGACAGTAAGAAAACCTATGGTATTAAATGTAGAATAAGAAATGTAGCAGTAAGATTTCATTTGGGCCGGTGTTCCCGGCCAGCAAAAGGATCTTTACGTTTACATTTCTTTCTTTTTTTCACCCATTATTTCACATTTTAATCAAATGCCAGGACCCGGGCTGGTATCCTGTTTAAGTTCCGGAGCAGATCCCGTTGACGACCGGTAGCCAATGCTGAAAACTCATCGCTGAAAGCGAATGGCTACTATGCTTATGTTCAGCATTTAAAGTTCAAAGCTCAACGTTGTATTCCCGTTTCCTTCCGGCTGCTCTATTGGCAATTGATCAGTAGCGATTGATGATAAGCATTGCCCCGCTTCCATTCCGGGGAAAGATCTTGGAACCGGAACGGGACCTTTACTTTTGCATTTTCCATTCAATATTTTACATTCCCCGAAGGGGTTTGTTTATATTTGTTTCTTGAAGCAAATCATTCACATCGTCGGTAACCGGCCACAGTTCATCAAGCTGGCAGTTTTATACAAAGCTATTGCGGAAAGAGGGATCGCCCGTCAGGTGATCCTGCATACGGGCCAGCACAGCAGCCATGAAATGAGCGGGGTCTTTTTTAATGAGCTGGCACTCCCCGATCCCGATATCCAGCTGCGCATCGACAATAGTGATCCGGACCTTTTTACCGCGACCGCCATCCGGCAGCTGCAACAATACCTTGCCGGTGCAAAAGCCAGCGCTGTTATCATATACGGAGATACCAATACAACTTATGCCGCGGCCATCGCCGCGGCCAGGACCGGTCAGCCGTTGCATCACTTTGAGGCCGGCGTACGGACGGGTAGTTTGAAGACCCCTGAAGAAATAAACCGGCTGGTTGCGGACCGGCTTTCAACTACACATTATTGCTGTACGCCAAACAATCTGCAAACACTAAGAGCAGAAGGGTTTGGCACCGCGATCCGCTCCACACCCGTTTTTACCGGTGACCTGATGCTGGATGCTTACCTGAAAATACCCGGAAAGGAAACTTTCCGGATAAAGGAAACATCCTATATCGGCTGTACCATACACCGGGCTGAAAATATATTGATCCGGGAAAACCTGGAAGCGATCATTGCCGCGCTCAACGACATTCACCGCCAGATCCCGGTGGTGGTACCCCTGCATCCGCATACGCAGAAAAAGATCGCCGAAACCGGCGCCGCTGTTTTGTTCCGGATCGTTGCCCCGCTTGGTTACCCCGAAATGAAGGCATTTATAAAACGGGCGGATTTTGTCATTACAGACAGTGGCGGCGTAAGCCGCGAAGCTTATTTTGCGGCAAAGCGGTCACTGATCATTATGGAGCACCCGGTATGGCCGGAGATCATCCGGTCCGGGGCCGGTTTGAGCTGCTCCCCGGATGCCGCGGCCATTCTGAGCTCCTTTTCCCGGTTGCCTCAGCTCACTCCCGATTATGAAACGGCCGTATTTGGTTATGGGAATGCCGCACAGAACGTTTGTGATCATTTAACAGATTCTCTGTAATTTCCGGTATGGACAAAAGGCGCATTACCGTATCCGTGATATCCGAGATCACCACCGATCAGCGCGTGATCCGGATCTGCACCACCCTCCAGGAGATGGGCTTCGACGTCTTCCTGATCGGCCGGGCCTTTGGCAATAGTCTACCCCTGGAGCCCTACTCCTTCCACGCCACAAGAATGCGGTGCTATTTTAAAAAAGGGATCGCGCAATACGCCGAATTTAATCTGCGCCTGTTCTTAAGATTGTTGTTTTGCAAAACGGATTATTTACTGGCGAATGATCTCGACACCCTGGCGCCCAATTACCTGATCTCCAAATGGAGGAAAAAATTCCTTTTTTATGATACCCATGAGTATTTTACCGGTGTACCGGAACTGGCAGCCTCACCGGCAAAAAAACGATTCTGGAAACGCATCGAAGATTTTATTTTCCCCCGGCTTCCGGTTGTTTATACGGTAAGCGAGGCGGTAAAGGCAAAATACCAGGAAGCTTATGGCACTCCCATTTCGGTGGTACGCAACCTTCCTGTACCCCCGCCTCCTTCTGCTATCCAGCGCCCCCTATCCTGGACCGGTAAAAAAGTGCTCCTGATGCAGGGCATGGGCATCAACCAAGGGCGCGGCGGACCAGAACTGCTGGAAATGATGTGCCATTTGCCGGCAGACTATCACCTGGTTTATATTGGCGGAGGATTGCTTTGGGAACAGCTGAAGCAAAAGCGCGGCGAATGGGATCTTGAAGACCGTGTGGAAATGATCCATAGACTGCCGCCGGGCGAATTAAAAAATTATACGCCCCATGCAGACCTCGGCTTTTCCCTGGATGGCTTTACTGATGAAAACTTCCTGGTAAGCCTGCCAAATAAACTTTTTGATTATATATTAGCTGGTATTCCGGTAGCAGCCACCCCTTTGCCGGAGGTTAAAAAGGTTATTGAACAATACGGAGCCGGATTTTGTTTAAATAGTCGTATTCCCAAAGAGATGGCCGCTGAAGTAGCCGGCTTTTTGAGCGACCCGGAACGCGTGCGGAAAGCAAGAGAAAATGCAGTAACCGCAGGGAAGGAATTAAACTGGAACCGGGAGCAGGAAGTACTGATAAAAATTTACGAACCCTATTTGTAATGCAGCAGCACCTACATATTGTTTGTTTGGATGTGCCCTGGCCGGCGGATTATGGAGGTGTGATCGATATGATGAACCGCATCCGGTCCTTTCATCGGCTCGGAGTAAAGGTACACCTGCACTATTTCAGCTATAATGAACGGGGAGTTCCCAGGGAGCTCCATATCTTTTGCGAATCGGTAAACGTTTATGAACGCAGAAAAAAAACGGAATGCCTGAACCTGTCGCTCCCCTATATCGTTTCTTCAAGGGTTAACGAAGAACTGAAGCTCCGGCTTAATAAAGACCGGCATCCTGTTTTGCTGGAGGGGCTGCATTGTACCGGCATCCTGCCCTTTATTGAGCAGAAAGACCGGGTGGTTTGTGTACGCATGCACAATAATGAAGAGGTCTACTACAAAGAGCTGGCCCGGGCCTCTTCAGACCTTTTTAAAAAGCTCTATTATACAGCCGAAAGCCGGCTCATAAAAAAGTATGTGCCTACGCTTCCGAAGGATCTTTTGCTGGCCTGCGTTTCAGAAGCAGACACTGTTTTTTTTGAACAGCAGGGTTTTGAAAATGCATTCCTGCTGCCTACATTTCCGTCCTGGCAGGAAGTGGACAGTCTTGAAGGCATGGGCACCCACTGCCTTTTTCACGGCAATCTTTCGGTACCGGAAAATGAAGAAGCGGCACTCTGGCTGCTCAGCAAGGTTTTTAATAAGGTGCGGGTTCCGTTTATCATTGCCGGAAAAGACCCGGGCCGGCCCCTGCAAAAAGCCGCTTCCCTTTGTCAGCATACCTGCCTCATTAGCAATCCCAGCGAGTCCGAGATCAACGACCTGGTACAAAAGGCACATATCAACGTATTGCCCTGCTTCAATAAAAATATTACCGGCATCCGCCTCAAACTTTTACACGCCCTGTTCTCCGGACGGCATTGTGTAGCCACTCCGGCAATGGTGTCCGGAACAGGGCTTGAAACCGCCTGTCATATCGGAAGCAATTCCAACGCCATTGCCTCGATCATATCCCAGCTTTATTACAAACCATTTGAGGATGAAGAGATCCGGCTCCGGAAAACACTGGTAGAAAAGCCGTTCAATAATGACCGCAACACCCGCCAGCTGATCCAACGCTTCTGGTGACCCCAAAAAATATAATATTTTTTTCTAACTCGTTCTTTACTCAATAAAAAATAGCATGTAAACTTTATAATAATATTTATATCAACAGAATAGGTATTTTTACATTTTCGCATTCAAACAAGTTTGCATATTGGCATTTTAATGCCAAAACCGGGTCATTTATCATCATTTAAAAAACGATATAAATAATATTAAGTATTAATAATCAATTTTTTATGCTAAAAATGCTTTGATAATAGTGTTAGCGCCTCGCTGAATGCTAAAGTGAAAGGGAATACTAAATAAATTAGCTTGACTAAGGAAGGATATTTTATGATCTTGTGAAACTTTTTTGCTTTTAACAATCCATTTTTCGCTGCTCTTCCAAAAGCCTTTAAATTGCCGTTTATTTACACAGTAATATAATTTGAATGAAGCCGTTTTTTGTAATTATTCTCCTGGCCTTTCTCCTCCCCTCCTGTATGCGATACCAGGATATAAAATTTGTGGGGGTAGAAAATGTAAAAATGGGCAAGATCGGGATGAACGAAACGACCATGGAAATGAACCTCGTTTTTAATAATCCGAATAAGCTGGGCGCTATGCTCAACAATGCGGGGGGCAAAGCCTGGATACAGGATATTTATATTGGCGACTTCCTGCTTAACGAAAACGTAAAGATTCCTGCCCGCAGCGACTTTTCGGTGCCCGTCCGTTTAAAAGTAAACATGAAGGACCTGCTGGCCAATTCCCTCAGCCTGATCACCAGGGACTCTGTGAACATCAAACTGGATGGCAATGCCCGGTTAAGCAAAGGCTCCATTATAAAAAACTTCCCGCTGCGTTACAGCGGGAAAAAGGCATCCAGCGACCTGTTAGGTCAGTTTAAATTTTAAATTCCCTGCCAGTGGGCCGGGTCTTCCCGCCACTTCAGGAGCAAAGCGGCATCCGCTTCCTTGATCAGTCCTTTTTCCTGCGCCAGCTCCAGCAGTACAGGATAGCTTGTAAGCGGGTGATATTTGATGTCCCGTGCAGAAAAAGCGGCCTGAGCCACCGAAAAATCGTAGGTAAAAATAGACACCATCCCCATAATGTTCAGGCCCGCAGCCTCCAGCGCATCCACTGCCAGCAGGCTGCTTTTCCCGGTGCTTACCAGGTCTTCCACCACCGCCACTTTCTGGCCCTTTTCAAACAAGCCTTCCACCTGGTTGCCCAATCCGTGCTCCTTGGGCTTGGGACGTACATAAATAAAGGGCAGCTTCAGCTGATCTGCGGCCAGGGCCCCCCAGGCAATGGCCCCGGTAGCCACACCTGCAATACAATCGGCATCGCTAAACTGTTCAAACAGAACATTGCAGAGCTCACTCTTGATAAAATCACGCACAAACGGAAAAGAAAGAACGCTCCGGTTATCGCAATAGATCGGGCTCTTCCAGCCGCTGGCCCAGGTAAAAGGCTCTTCCGGCCTCAGTTTAACCGCATTTACCTGCAGTAACTTTTCTGCAACTACTTTTGCATCGTTCATAATAGCTCCCTAAATTTAGGCTGCGAAATTAAGTGCATCTTTTTATAAAACTGAAATTCTATGCAAATTAAAATACATATCCACGATAAAACCCTGTATCTCTGCGATCAGCCGGACGAAAAACTCCGCGAACTGCTGCACCATCCCGAAACGGTCCTGATCGACGAGCTGGACACACATTCGGTAAAGACCATGCTGCGGGAGCTGACGCGTCCCGACATCAAAACCGGGATCTTTATGCACCCCGACCTTGATCAGCTCAAAAAGGCGTTCTTCAAAAAATTTGAACGCATACAGGCCGGCGGCGGCCTGATAGTAAACGAGCAGAACGAAATACTCCTGATCCACCGGCGGGGCTTCTGGGACCTTCCAAAAGGGAAACTGGACGCCGGTGAAACCCTTGAAGCCTGCGCGGTAAGAGAAGTTACAGAAGAAACGGGGCTGATCCGGATCGGGCTGAAAGCGCCGCTACTGGTCACTTATCATACCTATGAACATGGGACGCACCATATCCTCAAAGAATCGCATTGGTTTTTAATGCACGGAAGTTCCGGCGAAGAACTGGTGCCCCAAACCGAAGAAGACATCACGGCTATAAAATGGGTGGATCCGTCCCTGCTTTCGGCCTACAAGCCTCTTGCTTATCCATCGATCGTAGATGTCCTTGAAGCCTGGGAGCAACAGCAATCGCAATAAACAGAAGCCGTTCGTCTTAGAAGCTTTTTCGCAACCGGTGCTGCATAGAACTGCCGCTTCGCCGGCCCCTCCTGCTGTTTTAAAACCTTAGTAATTTATTAACGACCACCTTACCGACTTTTTTTTAAGGGCCCCGTCTTTATATCAGAACAACATTCATCAAAAAAACAAAGGAGGTCAGTATGAAAAAGTTATTTATTTTAACGTGAGTTCGACAAGATTTAGGCAGCAATAGCGATCCAAAAGTTTCGTTTATGCGCTTTGAAGGTAGGTTTGATATCTCTGAAGTTATATGCGGCCAGGCAGGCAAGCATGTTATTAAATCCATTGTCCACACTACGATGCCGGGTGTGCCACAAATCCTGAAAGTCCTTTAGTAAATCAATCACTGTTTCTATCAAAGCTCTTCGCTTCAACATAAACTTTTCTTTGATGGTCAATAGTTTATTTTTCATATT
>NZ_KB893637.1 GCF_000374125.1 Niabella aurantiaca DSM 17617 | reverse complement strand
CAGGCATAAAAAAACCCTCCAGTAAAACTGAAGGGTTCAATAAGAATGGCAGCTACCTACTCTCCCGCATTGTGGTGCAGTACCATCGGCCATAAGGGGCTTAACTTCTCTGTTCGGTATGGGAAGAGGTGAACACCCTTGGTATAACCACCATAAAAAATTAAAAATGTAAAACACTAAACTAAAAATGCAGCACTAAAATGTCTAACATCTATCGTCTAATATCTAACATCTAATAAGATTAACATATTGGAAAAAACTGTCAGAAGAGATCTAATAAAAAAATTAAAGCTTACGGGCAATTAGTACTACTCGGCTTTGATGTTACCACCTTTACACCTGTAGCCTATCAACGTCATAGTCTCTGACGGCCCTTAAAAGTAAACTCATCTTGAGGCAGGTTTCACGCTTAGATGCTTTCAGCGTTTATCCTGTCCGTGCTTAGCTACTCTGCATTGCACCTGGCGGCACAACAGATACACCAGCGGCACGTACGACCCGGTCCTCTCGTACTAAGGTCATGTCCTCGCAATTTACTAACGCCCACCACAGATAGGGACCGAACTGTCTTGCGACGTTCTGAACCCAGTTCACGTGCCACTTTAATCGGCGAACAGCCGAACCCTTGGGACCTTCTCCAGCCCCAGGATGTGACGAACCGACATCGAGGTGCCAAACCTCCCCGTCGATATGAGCTCTTGGGGGAGATCAGCCTGTTATCCCCGGAGTACCTTTTATCCTTTGAGCGACGGCCCTTCCATACAGAACCGCCGGATCACTTTAGCCGACTTTCGTCCCTGCTCGGCCTGTTTGCCTCACAGTCAAGCTCCCTTTTACTAATGCGCTCTGCGTACGATTACCAACCGTACTGAGGGAACCTTTGCAAGCCTCCGTTACTCTTTAGGAGGCGACCACCCCAGTCAAACTACCCACCATGCACTGTGTCCCGCTAGGGATTAGATTCTAAATCAAAGAAGGTTGGTATTTCAACGACCGCTCCACCCTACCTGGCGGCAAAGCTTCATAGCGTCCCAACTATACTACACATCCGTAATTCAAAATCAATGCAAAGTTGTAGTGAAGGTTCACGGGGTCTTTCCGTCCCGTGGCGGGTAACCGGCATCTTCACCGATACTACAATTTCACCGGGCTCGTGGAGGAGACAGCGTTCAACTCATTAGACCATTCGTGCAGGTCGGAACTTACCCGACAAGGAATTTCGCTACCTTAGGACCGTTATAGTTACGGCCGCCGTTTACTGGGGCTTCAGTCAGAAGCTTTGGATTACTCCGAACATCCTTCCTTAACCTTCCAGCACCGGGCAGGTATCAGGCTCTATACGTCATCTTTCGATTTTGCAGGGCCCTATGTTTTTGTTAAACAGTTGGTTGAACCATTTTACTGAGACCACATCGCTGTGGTATGCTTTATCCCGAAGTTACAGCATCAATTTGCCTAGTTCCTTCTCCACGGCTCACCCGAGCGCCTTAGAATACTCATCCCGTCTACCTGTGTCGGTTTGCGGTACCGGCTGCTATACTCGCTTTTCTTGGAAGCACTCTCACTGCTGCGCTTCACCCGAAGGTTCCACTCGTCTAATCCGTCAGACTAGGCAGCTAACATGCTCCGTCACTTTTATTGTATAGCAGGCGCAGGAATATTAACCTGCTTTCCATCGTCTACCCCTTTCGGGTTTGACTAAGGACCGGGCTAACCCTGATCCGATTAACGTTGATCAGGAACCCTTAGACTTTCGGCGATAAGGTTTTTCACCTTATTTATCGTTACTTATGCCTACATTTTCTTTTGAAACCGCTCCAGCATACGTCGCCGTACACCTTCGATGCCGTTTCAATGCTCCCCTACCGATCAGCCCTCAAAGGGCGATCATAGAGCTTCGGTTCATGGTTTAATACCCGATTATTTTCCGCGCAGAGTCTCTCGACCAGTGAGCTGTTACGCACTCTTTAAATGAATTGCTGCTTCCAAGCAAACATCCTGGCTGTTATAGAAACTCTACATCGTTTGTCTAACTTAACCATGTATTGGGGACCTTAGCTGCTATTCTGGGTTATTTCCCTCTCGGCCATGGACCTTAGCGCCCACAGCCTCACTCCCGGAGATATGTACTAGCATTCGGAGTTTGTCAGGGTTTGGTAGGCGGTGAAGCCCCCTAGCCCAATCAGTAGCTCTACCTCTAGTACACTTCTAAAATCCGAGGCTGTTCCTAAAAACATTTCGGGGAGAACGAGCTATCTCTCAGTTTGATTGGCCTTTCACCCCTATCCACAGGTCATCCCAAGACTTTTCAACGTCAACGGGTTCGGTCCTCCAGTGTGTGTTACCACACCTTCAACCTGCCCATGGATAGATCACAAAGTTTCGCGTCTACCCCCACTGACTAAGCGCCCTGTTCGGACTCGCTTTCGCTACGGCTCCGTTTTCAAAAACTTAACCTCGCCAGTGAGGAGTAACTCGTAGGCTCATTATGCAAAAGGCACGCCGTCACACCATAAAGATGCTCCGACCGCTTGTAGGCGTACGGTTTCAGGTACTATTTCACTCCCTTATTCAGGGTGCTTTTCACCTTTCCCTTACGGTACTGGTTCACTATCGGTGTCTGAGGAGTATTTAGCCTTACCAGATGGTGCTGGCAGATTCAAGCAGGATTCCTCCGGTCCCGCCCTACTCAGGATACTACACGTCCACGTTAATTTCCGCTTACGGGGCTATCACCCGCTTTGGCTTAACTTTCCAGAAAATTCTGCTTGATAACGCTTTCTAAAAGTAGTCCTACAACCCCAGCTCCGCACGCGAAGCTGGTTTAGGCTCTTCCCTGTTCGCTCGCCACTACTTAGGGAATCATTGTCTTATTTTCTTTTCCTCCGGGTACTTAGATGTTTCAGTTCTCCGGGTTGGCTCTCTTTCGAGTAATATACCTTCAGTATATTAGGTTGTCCCATTCGGAAATCCAGGGATTTAATACTTGTGTGCAGTTCCCCCTGGCTTATCGCAGCTTACCACGTCCTTCATCGCCTCTCAGACCCTAGGCATCCACCATACGCCCTTAATTGCTTTAAAAAAGTTCGTAAACTTCTTTAATGAGGCCAAGCTCCCGCTTGGACTTATTTTTTAGTTTAATTGTAGATTGTTACCCGACCACATTTCTTCAGACCAACCATAATAATTATAGTGTGATGTTTCAAAAATTGTGATCGAACCCGACTCGCGTCGGGCTGTTAGGTACTCTCCTAACAGTTTATTTTTTTCCAATATGTCAAAGAACTTGGTCTTCATGAAAATCTGAAACTACACAACCTAAATCATATACCTCAAACCTCATTCGACTTTTGCAGATAAAATGGTTTCGAACCATCGGAGCCTCTCAGGCTTTATCTCATCTTAAAAGAACTCTTTTTTTTCAAATCCTCAAATTATTCATCCTCAAATTTGACTTGTGGAGGATATCGGAGTCGAACCGATGACCCTCTGCGTGCAAGGCAGATGCTCTAGCCAACTGAGCTAACCCCCCATCTAAAGGCTGATAGCTATCAGCTTGTAAAGTAGACCCGACCAGATTTGAACTGGTGACCCCTACATTATCAGTGTAGTGCTCTAACCAGGCTGAGCTACGGATCTCTATACCCCAAACCCCTAAAGGGGCCTCGAGATGATTGCCTCCGTTAACCCTCGGGCTTGTCTTTTATTTAAAAGAACGCTAAATAAATTTGAAAGAATAGGAAACAACAGCACGGTAAATCTGGGGTTGAAAATATTCAACCCGTACATAGCTCTAAAAAGGAGGTATTCCAGCCGCACCTTCCGATACGGCTACCTTGTTACGACTTAGCCCCAATTACCAGTTTTACCCTAGGCAGCTCCTTGCGGTTACCGACTTCAGGTACACCCGGCTTTCATGGCTTGACGGGCGGTGTGTGCAAGGTCCGGGAACGTATTCACCGTATCATTGCTGATATACGATTACTAGCGATTCCAGCTTCACGCAGTCGAGTTGCAGACTGCGATCCGAACTGAGAAGAGGTTTTTGGGATTAGCTTCATATCGCTATGTCGCAACCCTTTGTCCTCCCCATTGTAGCACGTGTGTAGCCCTGGGCATAAAGGCCATGATGACTTGACATCATCCCCTCCTTCCTCGCGTCTTACGACGGCAGTTTCACTAGAGTTCCCAGCGTTACCTGATGGCAACTAGTGATGGGGGTTGCGCTCGTTGCGGGACTTAACCCAACACCTCACGGCACGAGCTGACGACAGCCATGCAGCACCTTGCTTTGTGTCTATTGCTAGAAAAACCACTTTCATGGTTCGGCACTCGCATTCTAGCCCAGGTAAGGTTCCTCGCGTATCATCGAATTAAACCACATGCTCCACCGCTTGTGCGGACCCCCGCCAATTCCTTTGAGTTTCAATCTTGCGATCGTACTTCCCAGGTGGGATACTTAATGCTTTCGCTCAGACACTTATTGTGTATCACAAATGTCGAGTATCCATAGTTTAGGGCGTGGACTACCAGGGTATCTAATCCTGTTTGATCCCCACGCTTTCGAGCCTCAGTGTCAATATATGTGTAGCCAGCTGCCTTCGCAATTGGTGTTCTATGTCATATCTATGCATTTCACCGCTACATGACATATTCCGCTAACCTCCACAATATTCAAGACCAATAGTATCAATGGCAGTTTCCAAGTTAAGCTCGGAGATTTCACCACTGACTTACTAGCCCACCTACGCTCCCTTTAAACCCAGTAAATCCGGATAACGCTTGCACCCTCCGTATTACCGCGGCTGCTGGCACGGAGTTAGCCGGTGCTTATTCATCTGGTACCGTCAGACGAGAAAGAATTCCCTTTTTTCGTCCCAGATAAAAGAAGTTTACAATCCAGAGGACCTTCATCCTCCACGCGGCATGGCTGGTTCAGAGTTGCCTCCATTGACCAATATTCCTTACTGCTGCCTCCCGTAGGAGTCGGGCCCGTGTCTCAGTGCCCGTGTGACTGGTCGTGCTCTCACACCAGTTAATGATCGTTGGCTTGGTGGGCCGTTACCCCTCCAACTACCTAATCATACGCACACCCGTCTTCTAGCGCATCACTGCTATAATATCAAAGAGATGCCTCTTCAACATCTTACGGAGAATTAATCCAAGTTTCCCTGGGCTATGCTCCACTAAAAGGAAGGTTGTGTACGTGTTCCTCACCCGTTTGCCGGTCTCAAGAAGTGCAAGCACCTCTCTACCCCACGACTTGCATGTATTAAGCCTGCCGCTAGCGTTCATCCTGAGCCAGGATCAAACTCTCCGTTGTAAATGAGTTTGACTACTGACTATTAAAAATTCTCAAGAGAAAAATTAACGTGTCAAAAATCTAAATGTTATTTGCTTTTTGACTTACCTTTCGTTGTCACAATTGAATGTGACTGAATTGTGCTATTGCTTCCAAACTTTCAAAGATCTTACCACTTCCATCACCCCCTAAAGAATGACTTCCGTGACCTTGTAAATACCGCCGGATTTGAACCAGCTGCGCGCCTCTACGCTGTACCTCCTAAAAGAACTCCATCCCCGCATCAACCCCATCCTCCTCATACCCTCCGTTTCGGGGTTGCAAAGATAAAAACTTCTGTGAAACCACCAAAATAATTTTTAATTACTTTTTTATTTCTTTTATCCTAACTATCTGTATTTGAAGAACTTGCTGGTATATTTTAACCTACCGTTTGATTTGGGATTGCAAAGATAATGACTATTTTGATATCAACAAATTTATTTCTGCATTTTTTTAAACATGCCCCTTAAGCAACCGTCCAATGCGGTACCTTCTTTAAAGAACGGCTACCTTTGGTGATACACAAGAATGACATGAAGGTTACCATTGAACCGTACAACCCGGAGTGGAGTAAACAATTTGAAGCCTTCAAAAAAGAACTCCTGCCCCTGCTGAAACCGGCCGGTCCGGTGATCGAGCATATCGGCAGTACATCAGTAACAGGATTGGCAGCAAAACCCATAATCGATATACTGGCCGGTATAAAAACAGAGAAAGATCTTGACTGGATCCCACAGCCGATGATGCGTGCCGGATACATCTATTATGAAAAATACAATATGGAGATGCCCTATCGCCGCTTTTTTGTAAAGCTGAGCGTAAGCCCGCAAAGTTTATCGCTTCCGCTGCACATCAGGAAGGAAGACCTTATTCCGCCGGCGCTGACAGCCCCAACCTACCGGCAGGCGCATATTCATGTATTGCCGCTTTCTTCCAAACACTGGACCAGACATATTGCCTTCAGGGATTACCTCCGCGCGCACCTGCAGGTAAAGACCGACTACCAGCGGTTAAAGGAAAAGCTGAGCACCCGCGAATGGGAAGATGGCAATGCGTACAATAAAGCAAAAGGTGCTTTTCTGAAAACAGAAGAATCCAAAGCGGTAAACTGGTACCACAGCCGCAGCACCCCTGCTTTCTGACAGGCACTCCCTTTTGCATTCCCCCTGCCGGCCCCCGGGCCACCAAAAGAAGCCTCAACACCAACAACGGAAATACACCGCCCCCATATTACCGGATCAATGCCTCTCCGACCGGAAATGCTCCGGGAAAAAGTACGTTCACCGGCCGATGTTGCCCGCCGGCCGTATTCACCGTTCACTTATCGGAAACAGCTTCTCCCCTTCTGAAGCGCTGCATAGGTTTGTATAAAAAATATGACCGACGAACAGATCATCAACGCAAAGATGGAAAAAATGGGCGCCATGTTTCAAAACCCGCCCCGCGCATTGTTTGAGGAGCTCTTTATGGAAGACTGTGATTATATCACTTTCAACGGGAAGCACCTCAAAGGCATCGAGGAAAACTTTCACACACACCTGCAATTGTCCGGGTTAAAAATATTCCGGGGAGCCACATTAGAGACCGCCTCCGTGCAAATCAAATTCCGGGGACCCGGCACCGCCGTTGTCATTGCTACCGGCGGGATAAAATTCCGCTGGCAAAAACAACTACCCAAAAGCAGGCGCTCGATCAACACCACGGTATTCATCCGTCAGCAGAACGGCGACTGGAAAATTGCTTCTTTCCAAAACAGCCGGATACGGGGAACCGGGTTCCTGCAACGGCTGCTGGCAAAATAGCGCTCCTTAAAGATCACGAAGTGGACTTAGGCTCCGTTTTCAACCACCCGCTTTATTTTGTATAAGGTCGCATTCCAGTAAAAGGCCAGGTGTTTGTAGATCGTATCGGTAGGGAACCCCGTTATTGTAAGGGTCAACCGGGTCTGCGTTTCCAGAGGCGTTAATATAAATTCAAATACGGAATAATTGTGCTCTGCTTCTTCAAGTTCCGATAATGAACTGATCTGGTTGTATCGAAGCAGCCGCCCGGTTTCTATAGCTAAAACGATCCCTTTGTTTTCATTGTAAATATGAACCGATTATATAAATACTGATGCCGCATCAGCCGGAACCATTAACGGCCGGGAGCCGCTTTCTTTTACAAGGGATCCTGAATTACCGGATGATTCAGCCTCCCGTAAGCGCTTTAAACGCGTCGGTGAATTGTATAAAAGCCTGCTCCGTTTCAGCATCGGTGATCTGGCCCTGCGGACCGATCTTCCCCTTCACTCCCTGGATCAATAATGTGGTGGCTTCTGTGAATGATGCCCCCACTGTTTGCAGGATCATTTTTAATTCCTCATGCCCTTTTACACCACTGGCCGACGCCGTAATGATCCCCACCGGTTTTTCCGAAAAAACGGTAACGGCCACACACCACTCAATGGCGTTCTTTAATCCACTCGGAATGCTGAAAACATATTCGGGTGTACAGATCAATACGCCATGAGCCTGTTCTATTTTTTTCCGCAGGGTCATAACCGCCTCCGGCGGATCCGTAACAGAGCGCCCGGGGTCAAAATGCGGTAACAACTTTAATTCATTATACAGGCTAACAGCAAAAACAGCTGCTGTTTGCACTGCAAAATAGTGCGCCAGCTTTTCGCTGCTGGATCCGGCGCTGGCGCTGCCAATGATCACTAAAATATTCTTTCGCTGTTCCATCCTGTGTACTTTTCAGGGGCAGTTACAACTGTTGTGCTTCTGCGCCGGTCGTTTTTCATCGAATTTAATAAACATCCGGTTAACATTATCAATAGACGATGAACATTCGATCTCAGAAGCTGTTTAAAGATAAAATTTTGGTCCCCTTATAAGCGCCATCCGGCGCGTCGTTGTCGTCAAAGCCGCGCTTTAGCACGGCTTTGACGAAGCTGTAATTTCATAAGTGCCATCGGCACGGATCATTATGCCCCGGGCCTATGGCTCTCTGTTGTTCTTTTGGACTTATAAACGGGTTGAAACCCGTTCTTGCCGGATCTTTCGAGGTCATGCCTCTTTTGCTAAAATGATCGTTGAACCCCGCTTTTTACAGATGGCGGCTACGGCAAAGCCCCAAGTAGCGGCGATAAACAGCTGGTACCTTTTAATGGTTATACGGATGCTCCCGGATCGTTTTTAAACAGTTTCTCAGACAGTCAGAGGTTAAACGCTATGCTGCTTGAGCCAGATCCGGTTTTAGGCGTAGTATCCCATTTCCACATTTCCACATTTTCAAATCCTCAAATGGCACTGCCCGCTGCCCGCCTCCGGGCGACGGATTAAAAAATATTTAATAGCTTAGCATTCCTAAACAGCTTTTCCAGATGTTCGAATGGATCAAACAACCCTGGCCCTGGTATGTGGCGGGACCGCTTATCGGGCTGATCGTACCGGCGCTCTTATTACTGGGCAATAAACCTTTTGGGATCAGCTCCTCCCTCCGGCATATCTGTGCCGCCTGTATGCCCTCCGGCATTCCCTTTTTCCGGTACAATTGGAAGAAGGAAATCTGGAATTTGCTTTTTGTGCTTGGGATTTTTTTCGGAGGCATGATCGCCGCTCAGTTCCTTACAGATCCCGGGCCGGTAAAGATCGCGCCGCAATTAGCGGCGGATCTCGCAAAGAATGGCATTACAGATCACAGCAACCTGGTGCCGGCCGATCTTTTTAGCTGGAGGTCCCTCCTAACACCCCGGGGCGCCCTGCTGATGATCCTGGGCGGGTTCCTTGTCGGCTTTGGCACCCGCTATGCAGGCGGATGCACGAGCGGCCATTCCATCATGGGCCTTTCCAACCTCCAGTGGCCTTCACTGGTGGCCACCATTTGTTTTATGGCCGGCGGCTTCCTGGCGGCCAATCTTCTACTCCCCTGGATACTGTCCCTTTAATCTTATTATACAACGCTCAAAAATGATCAAAGAAGATAAAATGCCGCTGCCCAAACCCGTACAGGACGAATTTCCGGAGGCCTCCGTTGCCGATGCCGGTACAAAAGAGCGCTTTCCCGTCCGGTTCCTTTTTGCAGGGGTGATTTTCGGAATCGTTTTCACGAAAGCAGAAGTCATCAGCTGGTTCCGCATACTGGAAATGTTCCGCCTGCAATCCTTTCATATGTATGGAGTGATCGGCAGTGCCGTGGTGGTTGGTATCCTTTCGCTGTGGCTGATCAAAAAATTCAATATCAAAACCATCGATGGTCAAAAGATCGAAGTGCAGCCGAAGCAGTTCAGCAAGGGGCAGATTTGGGGCGGCCTGATCTTTGGCCTTGGCTGGGCCCTTACCGGCGCCTGCCCTGGTCCGTTGTTTGCGCAGATCGGTACCGGAGCCACGGTGATCGTCATTACCTTGCTCAGCGCCATTGCGGGCACCTGGGTATACGGAAGGGTCCGGGAAAAGCTGCCGCATTAGACAGGTGATTGTTGCTGCCTGCGGGCCCATACCTGTACAAGCCCAAAAAAGGTTCTCTTTACAAGCCGGTATCAAAATATCAACCCGGTCTCTATCAATTATTGTTCCTTCATCTTGGGTAACTAAAGACTCTTTTTTTGGCCGGTAAGATGGTGCGGCGGCGGGTCTTATCGATTGATGGATCATGCCCTTCCCTGTTTCCGGATTCCCGGCTAACCTTTGGTTCGCCGCTTTTCAGTTGATGATCGTTCCGGACTTCCGCCCGGGAGGACCTTTGAGGGTCCGATCTCTTGCAGATGCCGAAACCATCCTGCATTTTCAGGACGGCAGGACAATGGAGAAGCTGGGCTCCCGGTAGTGTGGATGCCTGTCGGGCAGAAAAAGGAAAGACCATCAAAAACGATCAGCCCTCATAACGTTTTACCTGCAGCAGCTGCCCGGCACTCCCTTTTGTATTCCACGCCTCATGAATGGCCAGTGCGGCGCCTGTTGCGGTTGCCTGCGACACGGATGCCGCGTACACTTCCATCTGCGGAAAGGCTTCTGCCAGCAGGTTCATAAAGATCTCATTACGGGCAAAGCCGCCATCCACATATAATTGTTGTACACCCGTACCCTTCAGCACCAGTTCGGTAGACTGTCTTTGCTTTTTTACCAGGTGCCGGATCAGAGCATGATAGGCTTGCTCTACGGTATCCTCGCCTGCAAACGTAAAATGCTCCCGCGCCGGGCCGGCATCCGGCTGCCCGGACAGGGTCCGCTCAAAACGGATATCGTGGAAATATTTCGGGTTTAAATGATAGAACGCAGCAAGTTTTTTTACCTCCTCCTCGTGCTCATTGCCGGCAAAAAGCCGGGAGGATTTTAACGGCATCCCCTTATAGGTAAGATACGACAGGCAATCCTGCTGCAGCTCTTTTGTTGTTAACGGCGCTTTATTAAATGGGTTCATTGAAATGCTCCAGGTGCCGGTAGACAGCAACACAAAGGGTTCCTTTATCAGATCCATGTACGGGATGAAAGCAGCAGAACTATCGTGCAGACCTACCCCGCATTTTACAGGTTGCCCGTCAATGACTGCATCAACGGCCGCATCGGAGGAGAACAAAGGGGCCAGCTTGCTACCGATCCCTTCTTCCGCCACCCAGTGGTGATAATCATTCTTGCCAAAATCCCACAAAGCAGTGTGGCAACCGATGCTGGTGATGTCTGAAAACAGTTTCCCGTGTGTAAGAAAGCCCAGGTACTGGGGCAGGTGCAGGGAGGTTTTTATTTGTCCAAATAAATGAGGCTGTTGCTCTTTAATCCGATACAGCTGCAACCCAGAATTCAGATTTCCCAGGATGGGAGAAGCCGTTTCGGTTGCAAACTGTTCCCTTCCGCCGTAACGGTAATAAAAAAGATCGCCCAGGTCTTCGGGAAACGGCTTTAAATAATTATACAGGGGAGCCACCGGTATGCCCGCTGCATCCACGTGTACAAAGCTTGCCCCATAGGTAGAAAAATTAACCGCCCGTACCTGAAGCGCCGGGTCTGCCAGCTTCTCCGACAATTTCTTTTTTACCCAATCGCCGATGAGGCCAATATCATCGCAGGGAAAACCATCTTCATCCCTTGTTTCATAAAAGTTCTGTACCTCTTCTTCAACAATTTCATAGTCCTCGTTAAAAAAGAAGAATTTTTTATTCGTTTTCCCGATATCAAAAACCGCTATTCCCGGAATCGCACTCATTTGTGTGTTAGACGTTAGATATTAGATATTAGACGCTCGATGCTCGATATTAGATGCTGGATGCTGGACGTTAGATACCGGATATTAGATATCAGCCCTTGGGTTCGGTTATCAGTCAACAGCTTTTTAGATCTGAGACAATCACCTCGCGCACCGGGGCCGGATCCAACGGGAAACCTTAAACATCAAACCTTTCCGGTCTACAACCCCGTAGCTACCGTATTTGCTCCCCGCTCTTTTACCAGCTGGTCGCGCACCTTCAGCTGACGGAACAGACCGACCGGGTCCAGTACCGCACCGGCCCGTAACCGGGCTTCTGCCAGGATGGGGCGTACATCCGTACGATAAGCACCCTGCAGGATCTCCTGCGCCAGCGTTACATCATTGGCCTCCTGCGCTGCATTTAATTTTACGGGGTCTACCAGCAATGCCTGGGCGTAGGCAATCTTGATCGCCTCTACACTTTGCAACAGATCTTCGAGGGGATCTTTTACATTGTGGCTGGCATCGATCATCCAGCCGAGGTCTTTGGTATGATCCATATTCCGCGCATCCATGCCCTCTACCAGCTCCTTAAAGATCAGGAACAGCTGGTAGGGCTTGATGCTGCCCACGGTGAGGTCATCATCCCCGTACTTGCTGTCGTTAAAATGAAACCCACCCAGCTTCTTTTCATTCAGCAGCAGCGCCACGATCTGTTCAATATTGGCATTGGGCAGATGGTGGCCCAGGTCTACAAGGGAATACGCTTTTTCTCCCAGCTTGCTGGCAAACAGGAAGGATTGCCCCCAGTCTCCAACCGTAGTGGAATAAAAATTGGGCTCAAATGCTTTATACTCTACAAATACTTTCCAGTCTTCGGGCAAAGCAGCATAAATTTCTCCAAGGCTTTCCAATGTGTTATTAAACGCCTTACGAAAATTCAGCTGCCCGGGAAAGCAGGAGCCATCCGCCAGCCATACGGTCAGCGATTCCGAACCCAGTTCTTCACCATACCTGATCACTTCTATATTATGATCGATCGCCTGTTTGCGTACGGCCTTGTCCACATGCTGCAGTGAGCCGTATTTATAGCTATGCGCCTGGCCCGGCTGATCCTGGAAGGTATTGGAGTTCATCGCATCAAACCGCAGATCCAGCGCTGCAGCCAGCTGCTTCAACGCACCGGCGTCCTTCGGAATGTCCCACGGAATGTGCAGGGAAACGGCCCCGCTCGACCGGTTGAACTGATGCAGCAGTCCTACATCCTCCAGCTTTTGCTCCAGCGTGGATGGCTCGCCTTTTCCGGCAAAGCGCCCAAACCGGGTGCCTCCGTTCCCCAGCGCCCAGGAAGGAATGGCCACCTGAAAGTCGGTAAGCTTTTTCAATACCGCTTCCACCCCCGGTACGTTGCCCGAGAGGCATTCAAAATTCCGTTGATGTTGTGTCAGCAATGCATCATTATGCTGCTCTATCTGGCTCTTTGTTAATAGCATAAAAAATACTTTATATCGGTTTGAACGTTCGCATCACCTCCATACGGTGCGACCCTTGTTGCAGGTGGTGATGCATTCGTCGTTTAAAGATCTTAAAAAACGAGTTGACCGATTAGAAAATCATCAACTCTTGTATTGCTTGTTATATGAAGACGTTTTTATCGTAAAAATGCAGCCGCCACTCCGCCATCTACATTCAGCACATTGCCGGTAGACTTGTTCAGCAATCCGCTTACAAATATAAAACAGGCATTGGCTATATCCTCCGGAAGGATCACTTCATTCATGAGGGTGCGCTTGGCATAATAGGCCGGCAATTCTTCCACAGTAATGCCATAGGCTTTTGCGCGCCCCTCTGCCCAGCCGCCGGCCCATATATTGGAGTTGGCGATCACAGCATCCGGGTTCACCGCGTTCACGCGTATCTTATCCCCGCCCAGCTCTGCAGCCAGCAGTCTTGAAAGGTGCGCCTGGGCTGCTTTTGCCGATCCATAGCCGGCATTATTGGGGCCGGATACGATCGAATTCTTGGAAACGATATTGATGATATCGCCACCGATGTCCTGCTTGCGCATCACGGCCACGCCCTGTTTGGACACCATAAACTGCCCTTTTACAAGAATATCATACAAGCGGTCCCATTCTTCAATGGTATGGTCGGTTATGGATTTTGAGATACTGATACCGGCGTTATTCACTACAATGTCGAGGCCGCCAAAGGCCAGCACAGCCGCATCGATGGCCGTCTTTATCGAATCATCGGCGGTAACATCCAGTACCACCGCCGCCGCCGCATCTCTGCCAAAATCCTTCCGGAATTCGGCCGTGGTCTCCTTTACACGTTCCTCATTCACATCATTGATCACCACACAGGCGCCTTCCCCGGCAAATTTGCGGGCAATGGCCTTACCAATACCACCGCCACTGCCGGTGATCAGTGCGATCCGGCCGCTAAGGGGCTTGGGCTTGGGCATCCGCTGCAGTTTTGCTTCTTCCAGCAGCCAGTATTCAATATTGAAAGCCTCCTGCCGGGGCAGCGATGTATATTCGGAAATTGCCTCGGATCCGCGCATTACATTGATGGCATTCGTATAAAACTCCGCCGCAACCCGGGCCGTTTGTTTATCTTTTGAGAACGTGAACATCCCTACCCCTGGATAAATGATCACCACCGGGTTCGGGTCGCGCATTGCCGGACTGTTGGGGTGCCTGCAGGTTTCATAATAGGCCGCATACATTTTTCGGTACGCATCAAACAAAGGCGCTATCTTTTCTTTAACGGTAGCTACCGCCTCAAGATCTTCATCCGGTGACAGGTTCAATACCAGCGGGCTGATCTTCGTACGCAGGAAATGATCCGGACAGGAAGTACCCAGGGGCGCCAGCCGATCCAGGTCATTGGAATTGATGAACTGCAGTACCCGCTCATCATCGGTAAAGTGGCCCACCATTTTTGTATGTGAAGAGCAGAAGCCCCTCAATACCGGTGCCAGCGCTGCAGCTTTTTGCAACCGCTCTGCCTCCGGCAACGCAGCCACTTTCTCCCCGCCAAACACGGGACCATTTTTACCCAGGTGCTGCTCGATGTACTCCGCACATTTTTCGATCACTTCCAGGGTGTTCAGGTAGCTTTCATAAGCGGTATCGCCCCAGGTGAACAGGCCGTGTGATCCCAGCATGATGCCACGGATGCCCGGATTTTCGTCCAGACATTGTCTGAGCTGCAATCCCAGATCAAACCCCGGTTTTTGCCAGGGTACCCAGCCGATGGTACCGCCAAATAATTCTTCAGTGATCTTTTTGCCGTCTTTGGCTGCGGCAATGGCGATGGCCGCATCCGGATGCAGGTGGTCAATATGTTTGAACGGCAGGAACCCATGCAACGGCGTATCGATCGATGGAGCCTTGGATGCCAGGTCATAGATACAATGATTGAACAGCTCTACCATTTCATCCTCATGTTCGATACCCCTGTAAATAGCCTTCAGGCTCCGTAAGCGGTCTACGTACAGAGCTGCCAGCCCGCTCTTTTTCAGTGTGCCCAGGTCGCCGCCGCTGCCTTTCACATACATAATTTCCTTTTCCTCGTTGGTAAGCGGGTCCTTTGCCATTACTTTACAGGAGGTGTTCCCGCCTCCATAGTTGGTCAAGCGAAGATCTGCGCCCAATAAATTGGAACGGTAGATCAGCAATGCCACTTCATCACCTTCCATTGCGGCCGCAGTGGCTTCATCCCATAAATAACTTACATGTTTGAACGTTTTCGTTTCTGCACTCATAAACTGAATTCTTTTTTACGACTACTTAATGCTTTTATATATCTTTTCTTAATGAGTTCCCGTATCCGACCAGCAATACCGATACCAGGATGATGATGATCCCCAGTACTACCGTAGTAAAGGTTTTCCGGCTTACACCTTTCCATTCCTTCAATACCAGCCCCCATACATTGGCTATTAAAATAATGAACGCCATGTGCAGGATCCAGGAACTGGGACCGTTGCCCAGCTTGCTTTCTCCCATACCATAGAAGAAGAATTGCAGGAACCAGGTGGTACCGGCCAATGCGCAAAAGATAATATTGGATAAGAGCGGCGTTTTTGCATTGGTATAGTCACCAAAGGTCTTATTCCGCGCATTCAGGATCAGGCACCAGATCAGGTTAGTGGTCAGCCCGCCCCATAAGATCACCACATAGGATACGTTATTCTGGTAAAGGAATTCCCCCTGCCCCGGGTTCGCTGCCTTCCACAAAGCATTGGCCGCATCCGCCATCGGTTTACCGGCCTCAATGCCAAAATTAAAGCAGGCGCTCAGCACACCGGAAACGATCGCCACCAGCAATCCCAGGCCAAATTTGTATTCATCCTTTCCCGATAAATGATCATGCTCCTGCCCCGCGAGCTCCTTCTCCTTGCGCACACCGGCTTTACCGGAAACGACGATACCAATGATGCAGACCAGCAAGCCCAGCATCACCACTTTTCCCCAGCTGGTATCGAACAGCAGGCCGATGGTATCTTTGCCATCTGCGGGATTCAGCTGGTAATAAATAGCGGGGATCAGGGCACCAAATACCATACACAGCCCCAGGATGATGCTGCTGCCCAGCGATACGCCCAGGTAGCGGACCCCCAGCCCGTATGTAAGCCCGCCGATGCCCCAAAGGAGGCCGAAAAGATAGGCATACCCTACGGTGGCACCGCCGGCGGTTTTGATGATCTCCCAAAAATCGGGGATGGTAAGCCATGCGGCAAGCGGTGGTACGATCAGCCAGGAAAAAACACCGCCTACCAGCCAGTAAGACTCCCAGGCCCACCCCTTTACTTTCTTATAGGGAATATAAAAGCTGCCCGAAGCGAAGCCTCCTATAAAATGGAATATAACTCCTAATAATGCGTTCATGAATCTTTTTTAAGCAATCATTAAAAGTCAAAAATATTCCGTTTAAAACAGACTACCGTCATGTACTGTCATGCTTCTGCTTTGGTTTTAACAATATCTTAAAACAGCAAAACCGGGCACCAAAAAGGGCGTCAAAAACCGGCATTGTCTTGCCGTCCCGATAGCGATCGCACCTGCGTCAAGTTCATTTTACAATCAAAAAGCTGCAGCAGAGCGTCGATCCTTTTAGCACCCCGGAGCAGGCCATGAAGGTGCACGCCCGGATGACGCGTCCGGAGGATCAGCGCACCGGTCATCATGCACGATTACACAGGCCGGCGTATGATATGACCATAAAAAAAACCGCCCCAGGGGCGGTAACGCTCATTATATCCTATGGATTGATCAGAACTTATAACCAACGGAGAGACCAAAATTGTTGTTCTTTAAAGTTTCGTCCGGCTTACGTCCGTCGGATTTCGGCTCCAGGTTCGTCAGTCCCAGCTGACCATTCAGCTGTACCGAAAAGCGGTTGGCAAATTCGTAACCAAACAGCAGGTTGGCTCCTACATCGGCACGCTTGCCAAAGGTCATTTTATCCGGGTCATCGCCGAAGTCATTGTAATCACCGGCATACTCCAGGTTCCCGGTTTCGGTTCCATAGCTGTCCGTAACCCTTTTAAACTTTCCACCCAATGCATAGGAAAAATAAGGACCGGCCCCGATCAACAGGTTGCCGCCTCCCACTGCGGGTTTAAAAATAAAGTTCACGGGCACTTCCAGGTTATAGGTGTTCAGTCTTGTGTAGTCGCCCGAAGCTGCCGGGACATACGCGTCCGAATTAAAATACTCATGCGCATCTTTTTCCAGCTTTGCGCCTTTCATGCTGAACAACGCCCCGGGCTGAACATAAAATTCGTCGGCAACCGGAATATCAAAGGTCAGTCCCGCATGAAAACCGGGGGTCAGTTTAGCGCCGTCGACCGTTTTCCCATCGGCATCTTTTATAGTAAGGTTAGAAAGATTAACGCCCGCGCGTACGCCAACATCCACCTGTGCCATGGCGGCACCGGACACGGCAATGGCTGCTGCAAGCAGGAAGGATTTCAGAGCAAGTTTACTTTGTTTCATAACTTAAGAATTTTATTGAGTAAGACCCTATATCATAAGCAATAGCTGCACCAGGAGCATTCACTGTAAAAGCTTTATCATTTATTTAATACTTTCGGCGATGCAGCCAGAATATTTTGTGCTGACGATACAAAAGAATTGTTAAAAACGCTATGTATTTAAACAGCAGGAAGAACCTATGGATCAGGGAGGGTATATCCTGCCAGCTGGTGGTCTATGGGTTGCAAGAGGCTTCCATACCTCATGGACCGGCTTCTTTTTGCCGGTTAAATGGCGAGGATAAATAGCAACGGCCCGGAAAATGTTGTGTCAAAAAAACTGTATCAACATTATAATGATACCAAACGGACTGACACATTCTCTTTAGTGGCAACCGAAACGGCATCTATTAAAAAATGACACACGCCGGCTTGACGCAAAAAATAAAATGACCAATCATTATATCCGTATCTAAACCGGGCAATAAAAAAAGAGGCCGTATCAACCTCTTTAATGGCCTGCAGCGTTGTTCTTAGAAGCTGTTTAAAAACGATCCGGGAGCATCCGTATAACCATTAAAAGGTGCCAGCTTCTTATACCGACCGGATATCCGCAGCAGCCCCATTCCATTGGCCCGAACGGCTATCACACCCGCATTATACGGGAAAGTATCCGCCTAAATTATAATTTGTATTATTAGCAACGAACACAAGACAGCTTCTTCTGAACAAGCAGTGCCCGGGCCCCTGTGCAACAGATCAATCGAACGTTAACCTTTTCGGATCTGCTTTTACCGGCCGGGCTGTGGCAGGCGCTTCTTTAATGGTGCCTGTTTTTATTTTAACGGCCGCCGCTTGGGGAATTTCCTTTACTGCCCGAACCGGTTTTACCGGCCGGCTTTCTCCCAATTCCCGCATCTCTTTTTTTGCAGCCAAAGGTTTAACAATCCCCGGGCTCTTTTTCCTTACTTCCACAGGTTCGTTGATCTGCCCGATTTTTATTTTGAGCGGCGCCATCTCCGCACGGCTCATGACTGTTCCTGCAGCTTTAACACGCTCCTCCGGGCCGATCCCCGCAATGGCTTTGCCATCTGAATATTCCGCCTTTGCCATACCCTGTTCTTCCTTCACCGGGGTCAAAGGCGCCGGAGCCTTCTTTTCCGGAACCGGAGGTACCGGCGGCGGCGGTGGCGGCAATTCCGGGACTGTAGCCCTTTGTGATTCCGTCATTTTAAGATAGATCTTTACGAGCTGCTGAAGATGCTCTCCGTTGCCATTGTTCTGATCTTCCGACTCTTTCATGGCCGTCTGATAAAAATCCACGTATGTTTTCATTTCCCGTGCACTGGCTCCCTTACCCCCTGCCGGCTGTCCCTTTTTGGCCGGCGGTGGCGGTGGTGGTGGCGGCGGAATTTTTACTCCGTATTTTTTTTCAAATGCGTCCTGTTTTTCCCGGCTGCTGATATCTGCTTTTACTGTTTTCCCGTTCTTGTACGTTAAAACGGCAACCGCCTTTCCTTTGGGTGTAATCACGCTAAGCCTTTTAATATCGCCCGGCATTTTTTGTTCTTTTGGTGCCTTGGGCGGCGGTGGCGGCGGCTCCTGTGCGTACACCCGTTCCGCAAATATAAAAATAAGCAGGGCCAATACCGGGGCGACCATCACCGCCTTAATACCTGTTCTGAACCGATTTGTTTCTTGCTGTAACATAAGTAACCTTTTTTTTGTGGTTAAAAAATAGAAACTGCTTGCAAGCGGTATGGATTGATTTACGTAAATACTTTTTAACAGCAGCTGCTGATAGGCCACCCGGTGTTCCTGCCCGCCGGCAGCCGCCTGGTCTGCCAGGAACTCGTGATTGAGCCGGATGGCCCGCCGGTACAACAACACAAAAGGATTGAACCACAGCAGCGCACCGATAAACTCTGCCAGCACGATATCCCAGGTATGTTTTTGACGTGCATGCGCAAGCTCGTGTATAAGAATAGCGGTATCGATCCTGTGATGATCGAAATCCGCCTTATTCAAAAAGATATAATTCAAAAAAGAATGCGGTGTTGCCGGCTCGTCTGACAATACCAGCGTTGCACCTTCAAAAACACGTTGCTCATTTCCCTTTATCTTCTGCCTTATCTGGTATAAATGCAGGGCAAAACGCAGCAGCAATACCATACTTACCACTCCTGCTGCTACAAAAGACCATTGCATCAGCAGCTCCGGCCAGGGGGTGCTTTCCGGTACCGGAGGAATGAAGGCTCCTGCTGATGGCTGCTGCAGCACCGCCGGTTTCAGCCGGACTTCGATTACTGCCAGTGGAATCAGAAATGAGAACAGCATACTTCCCAGCAAGTAAAACCGGTTAAACCACAGCATTTTTTCCTTCTGCAAAAAGCCGTAATAAAAGGCGTACAGCAACCCGCTGCAGGCAATGACTTTTAAAAGATAAAGGATCATTTCTTCTTTTTTTGATCGGGCAATGATTGTATTTGCCGGTCCACTATTTTTTTCAGCTCCTCCAATTGCTCCTTGTTCAATTTTGCTTCCCGGGTAAAAAAGGAGGCGAACTGCAACACCGAATCGTCAAAATAATTTTTGATCATGCTGCTTACATACTTCGAAAAATAGTCCGCCTTTTTTATCAAAGGATGATATTCCCTCGAATTTCCATACTGGGTATAACCAATGACCCCCTTGTCGGTCATGCGCTTCAATAGCGTGGCTACCGTTGTACTCGCGGGTTTCGGATCCGGAAAAGCATCGATCAGGTCCTTCATAAATGCTCTTTCTGCTTTCCAGATATACTCCATCAGCTGCTCTTCCGATTTTGATAGCTTTATCATTCTACAAATATAGATTTGTTTCTACAAATGTAGAATAAAAACTGAAGTAACCAAATTTTTTTTTATAGAGCACCGCAGAAACGCTGAAACACTGGTTTTTTACCCCCGCGATGCATTTGCGGCCGATAGTTCCCTCCTGTACCCATAGATTGAAGCATTGACTTTCTGCAAATTCCTATCCAATAAAAAACAAATACAGGAGCCCTTACAGCCCAAAAAACTTCTGTGATGCTGTGCCTTCAGTGGCAGGCTTGTATAAAAAAGCCCCCGCGCTGCGGAGGCTGTATAAGGTTATTATGACCCTGTCATTCAGGCATTCTCTGCGACTTCCATACCCACCGGTACCGGTTCCTTCCAGTTCAGCTGCAACAGGTCGCAGGTTTCTGTTCTTACCTGGTAGCGCAACGCATCATTTTCTTCCAGGCTCTGTCCCAAAGAAGGGATCATGCTCTTTAATTTTTCGCTCCACTTCCCGTGAAAATGGTCGGGGAAACAGCGCTCCAGCAGCGTCAGCATAATGGATACGGCAGTAGAAGCTCCCGGGGAAGCTCCCAACAGCGCTCCGATGGTCCTGTCCTCGCTGGTGACGATCTCTGTTCCAAATTGCAGGGAAGCGCCTTTTTCCGCATCTTTATAAATGATCTGCACGCGCTGACCGGCCTCCTCCAGCTTCCAGTCCTCCGTTTTGGCCTCCGGATAAAATACCCGGAGCGCTTCAATCCGGTCTTCAACCGACAGGCTCAATTGCTGGACCAGGTATTTTTCCAGCTCATAATTCTTCAGTCCTACCCGCATCAACGAAACAATGTTCCAGTATTTAATGGATTCAAAGAGGTCCCAGTAAGAACCTTCCTTTAAGAATTTTGTGGAGAAGGTTGCAAACGGGCCAAACAGGATGGAGGTTTCCGCTCCCATTACACGGGTATCCAGGTGGGGCACACTCATGGGAGGCGCTCCTACCGAAGCCTGTCCATAAACCTTTGCGTGGTGTTTGCTCACCACTTCCGGGTTGCTGCATACCAGCCACTGTCCCCCAACGGGAAACCCGCCATAGAGCTTGCTCTCCGGGATATCACTGTCCTGCAGCAGGTGCAGCGATCCTCCGCCGGCCCCAATGAATACAAAACGGGAATAATAGATCGCTTTTTCGCCGGAGGAAAGGTCCTTCACCTTTACCTTCCAGCGGCCATCGTCCTGGCGGATCAGGTCATACACTTCATGCAGCAGGTGCAATTCTGTATTTCCCCGTTTTACCATATTGCCGATAAAGATATTCGTCAGCGCGCCGTAATCCACATCGGTGCCCAGGTCGGTATGGGTTGTGGCTATCTTTTCAGAGGAATCGCGGCCTTCCACTACCAGCGGGATCCAGTTCCGGATCACTTCGGGATCCTCGGAGTAGTCCATTCCCTGAAACAGTTTGTATTGCTGCAGGGCCTTATACCGTTTGCGCAGGTAGTGCACATCATTTTCTCCCCGTACAAAGCTCATATGCGGTACCGTACGGATAAAACGTTTCGGATCCCCGATCTGCCCCTCCTTTACAAGGTACGACCAAAACTGCTTGGACTGCTCAAATTGCTCAATAATGTCCAGCGCTTTTTTCGTTTCGATGGTCCCGTCTTCCTTCTCCGGGGTATAGTTCAGTTCGCACAAGGCAGCATGACCGGTACCGGCGTTGTTCCAGGCATCGGAACTTTCGCCGGCCACCTTGCCCAGACGTTCAAAAATATGGATGGAATGCCCTGGCTCCAGCTCGTTTATAAAAGCGCCCAGGGTTGCGCTCATGATCCCGGCACCGATCAATACCACTTCGGTCTCTATTTCTTTTCTTTTAGCCACGTTCCGCTATTTTATGCATTAAAATGTGGCGCAAAATTAAAAAGAACCGAAGACAATACCACTTTCGAAAACGTTATACTTTTTATTTTATTCCGGAAAGGCAGGAATAATCGTTCTATCCAACCCTCTTGCGCCCGTTGCTCTTTGCCAAAAATCCGTAATGAACTATATTGGGTAAAAAAAGATGATCTGGAAAAAACCCGTTGACCTGCGCCAGCTGAATATGACCCCGGATTATATGGGCAGCTACCTCGATATTACCTTTAGCGAAGTGACCGACAGCAGTCTTACCGCCATCATGCCGGTTACCTCAAAGGTCCGTCAGCCCTACGGCATCCTGCACGGTGGGGCGTCGGTAGTACTTGCAGAGACCGTTGGCTCCTATGCCAGCAGTCTTGTGATAGATACCGATCGTTTTATGGCAGTGGGAATGGAAGTGAACGCCAATCACCTGAAACCGGTTGCCTCCGGCGGGGTGCGGGCGGTTTGTACGCCGCTTCACCTTGGAAATAAGACCCATGTATGGGATATCCGTATTTACAATGATGCCGGCCAGCTCACCTGTGTAAGCCGGTTGACCGTTGCGGTCATCGAAAAACAAAAATTCACTTAAGATATCCTTTCTTTATCATTAATAACCAGCCTGTTATTTAGATCCACCTTATGAATCCGAGCCGGTAAATCATAATGAACCAGCATCAAATGATCTTTATAAATTTATGGTCCGGTCACCTCTGTAAACTGCCGGATCCGCAACTTCCCGCTGGCTAAGCCCAATAAAAAAACCTTCGCCGGAGCGAAGGTTTTAGCAATATTGTCGAACACGAGATACTAGTTGTTTTCAGGGGCCGGAGGTACATTGTTTCCACCTTCTTTCTTCTCCGGACGGGGGATCAGTGCTTTGCGGGACAACTTGAACTTTCCGGATTTCGGATCTGTTCCGATCAGTTTCACCTTCATCGCATCTCCTTCCTTCACCACTCCTTCCAGAGTTTCCAAACGCTTCCAGCTGATCTCACTGATATGCACCAGTCCCTGTTTGCCCGGCAGGAATTCTACGAACGCGCCAAACTCTTTGATCCCTTTTACCACTGCATCGTAAACTTCGCCCACTACAGGTACAGCTACAATGCCTTTGATCCAGTTCTCCGCTTTTTCAACTGCTGCTTTTTCCACACCAAAAATGCTGATCTCACCCCGGTTATTTACTTCCTCGATGTTGATGGTTGTTCCGGTCTCCCGCTGCATTTCCTGGATCACTTTACCGCCTGGCCCGATCACCGCACCGATAAATTCTTTATCAATGAACATCTTCACAACGCGCGGTGCATGTGACTTCACTTCCGGACGTGCTTCCTGAATGGCGTTGTACATGGATTCTAAAATGTGCAGACGACCCGCCTTCGCCTGGTCCAAAGCCTGCCGCATCACTTCCATCGGTAACCCGTCTACCTTAATGTCCATCTGTACACCGCAGATACCATCGCGAGTACCGGTCACTTTGAAATCCATATCGCCCAGGTGGTCTTCATCACCCAGGATATCACTTAAGATCGCAAATTTTTCACCTTTGGTGATCAGTCCCATTGCAATTCCGGAAACGTGCTTCGGAAGCGGCACTCCGGCATCCATCAGCGCCAGTGATCCGGCACATACAGTGGCCATTGAGCTGGAACCGTTCGACTCCAGGATATCGCTCACCACCCGTACGGTATAACCAAAATCTTCTCCTTCTTTGGGCATCATTTGTTTCAGCGAGCGCATTGCCAGGTTTCCGTGGCCTACCTCCCGACGGCCGGGGCCGCGCATCATTTTTACCTCACCGGTAGAAAACGGAGGAAAATTATAATGAAGGATGAATTTGGTATATGCTGATTTTGCTGCGGATTCAACCAGGAGCTCATCTAATCCGGTACCCAAGGTAACGGTTGTAAGAGACTGGGTTTCACCACGTGTAAACAAAGCTGATCCATGCGGCGAGGGTAATACATCCACTTCCATATCCAGCGGACGGATCTCGGTAAGGGAACGCCCGTCCAGCCGCACACGCTCATCCAGGATCATGTCGCGCACCACATCATACTGAAGATCGCTGTAATAGTTGGCCACCATCCTTTTCTTTTCCGTTGTAAATGGATTCTCTTCCGTTGCCGCCTCTTCAAAAAGAGCAACTAACTCATCATAAACTCCTGAAAATTTATCACTTCTATCGTGCTTGCTTAATTTTCCTTTAGCAATTTCATACACTTTGGATTGGGCAAACCCATACACTTTTTCGCGAATGGCTTCATCCTGTGCCGGTTTTGTATAATCCCGTTTGCCCGTTACACCCTTCAGCGCACGCAGTTCTTCCTGCGCGCTGATCTGAATACGGATGGCCTCATGTGCCACTCCCAGGACTGCAACCAGGTCGGCTTCGCTGCATTCTTCAGCCTCGCCTTCCACCATCATCAGGTTCTTTTCGGTAGCGGCAATGATGAAGTCAATATCGGAATTTTCCAGCTCGGTACGGCTGGGGTTAATTTTGAATTTACCGTCCACACGTCCTACCCGAACTTCGCTGATGATCTCTTTGATCGGCACATCGGAAACTGCCAGTGCAGCCGAAGCCGCCAGGCAAGCCATTGCATCGGGCAGTATTTCAGGATCACTGCTGATCAGGGTAACCAACACCTGCACTTCGCACAGATAATCTTCGGGGAACAACGGACGCAGCGCCCGGTCGATTAACCGGGAGATCAATACTTCCGAATCGCTCAGGCGCCCTTCCCTTTTAAAGAAAGACCCCGGGATGCGGCCGGCAGAAGCAAATTTTTCCTGATAGTCTACAGTCAGCGGAAAAAAGCTCTGCCCTTCCTTCGGTTCTTTGTTGGCCACCACGGTAGCCAGGATCATACATTTGCCACTGGATACCGTTACGGATCCATCGGCCTGGCGGGCCAAGCGGCCGGTCTCTATGGTTATTTCCCGGCCATCGCCTATGTCGAATACCTTTCTGATAGGTTGTTGTAACATAAAATAAAATTGAAAATTTTTAATTAATAATAAACCCGGCAACAGCAGTGCGATCTTCTTTGCAGCCGCCCCGGCTTGCAGGCCGGTGCCTTATCGGGCAATAAGACGGCATGTTCTTTCAGCTTATCCAACCATTGCCTTTTCCTGTACCAGGATGGGTTGTAGCATTTCTGTCTGGCAAAATCATCACTTGTAACAAGTGGGAAGGGGTAAAAAAGTTATTCCCAACATCCGCCGGACATTGGGAATAGATATTATAATAGCATTGATTGCAACAATCAAAAACCGGATAAAACATTCACCAATACCCCTTGGGTTGGCGATCTTATTTTCTCAGACCCAGTTTTTCGATCAATGCGCGGTAACCTTCCAGGTTGTGTTTCTGCAGGTATGCCAGCAAGCGTTTGCGCTTACCAACCAGCTGCATGATTCCGCGGTGGGATGAGAAATCTTTTTTATTTTCTTTTAAGTGGGCGCTTACCTGCGCAATACGCTCAGTCAGCTGAGCCACCTGTCCTTCAATGGAACCGGTGTTGGTCGCTTTACCGCCAAATTCGGTAAAAATAGCTACGTTTCTTTCTTTTGTGATTGGCATCTTTAAACTTTTAAACGGTCATCCGATTTTTTTCTATTCAATAATTTCGGCTGCAAAGGTAACGTATTAACCGGAAATTACAAATAATTATGTGCGCGGATAAATTAATTCTTTATATGGTTCCCAAACCTGGAACTAACATAAAAAATTGATTACCATCAATATGCCGTTGCAAGCGCCCGTTCTTCAAAACAGTCCCGATCCCCTGTTTTCAGCGGAACGGTGCCGGGTGCCGTAACGAATGACCGTTTATCCCGGCAACAATTCCAAATTTGGATATACAACCTGACAAAATTGTGAATACAAAAGATCTCCGTAAGCAAGCCCCGGCTGTTCAAAGTCATTCCTTTTTAAGAACTTCCCCTCTTTCGCCCTTTAGTTCCGTTTCAGAAATAATTTCGAAGGTATAGCCGGTCTCACGGTTCGGGTCCTTATACTTCAGCTTTCCCCCTTTGATCTTATAGTATCCATCCCATACGATATCTCCGCTTCCCGGATAAAAGAATGCGCGGCCATCAGATCTCAACTCAATATGCATGGGACCTGAGTATTCGCCATACCCGCTGCCATTCACCTGCGTAAAGGTCATATCCTCGTTTACATCCAATTTCTTTGAACAACTCAAAAACAACATAACGCCAATCAAGGCAAAGCAGATCCTGTTTATCATAACCAGTAATTTATTTATATAACGGTCATATCTTATACAACGCAACAGGACGGCAAGACAAAATAAAAACTCCTGACAGCCACGAAAAGATTTGTATTCCCCCTTTTTGTAAAAAAACCAGGGTAAATATTTTTTTAAACAACTGCTTTTAGATACTTTTAACAAATATTGTGTATTCAGTACATAATAAATTATACATGAGGGCCTCTTAAAACTAAATCGAATTAACGAATCAACAGGAATGCGTATGAAAATCAAATCGCTTGCAACAAGCCTTTGGGCTTTTGTGCTGTTACTTGCATTTTCCCCTGCTATTGCCCAAACAAAAACCATAACGGGCAAGGTTACGGATGACAAGAGCCAGCCGGTGGCAGGAGCCACCATTGAAATAAAGGGTACTCAAACGGCTACCCTTTCCAAAGATGACGGAACATTTTCCATCCATGTTTCCCCGGATGCAAAAACATTGCAGGTCTCTTTTATCGGATTTGCCACACAGGATGTTGCCATTACCGATGGGGAACTGGCCGTGATGCTGCAACCCGCCCAGCAGGCGCTCGACGAGGTGGTGGTGATCGGCTATGGTACTGCGCGCAAAAAAGATCTTACCGGCGCGATGGTTACCATTAACGAAAAGAATTTCAACAAAGGGATCATGACCAACCCCGACCAGCTCATCCAGGGTAAAACGCCCGGGGTGATGGTGATCAATAACACGGGGCAACCGGGTGGTACCGTAACCGTGCGCATCCGCGGGAACTCCTCCATCCGGGCGAGCAACAATCCCCTGTTTGTACTGGACGGGATACCGATGTCCGGAAACTCACCCCTGCCCGCGGGGAGAGGCGATTTCTCTTCTGACCGGGGCAACCCCCTTACCTACCTGAACCCCGGCGATATCGCCAGTATGGATATATTAAAAGACGCTTCCGCTACGGCCATCTACGGCTCCCGCGGTGCCAACGGCGTGGTACTGATCACCACAAAAAAAGGCAAGGCAGGGCAACCGGTTATTTCAGCCGGAGCTTCCGTCGGAACCTCCAGGATCCGGGAATACCCGCAAATACTGGATGCCAACCAATTCCGGGAAGCAGTGAAATTTTATACTCCTGATGACCTCAGCACTGCCGACTTCGGAAGCAATGAAGATGCGTTTAAAGCCATCACCCGGAATGCCATCACCCAAAATTACTATGCCGATGTATCCGGAGGCACCGAGCACGGCAAGTACCGGCTGTCCGGAGGATATATGAATCAGAATGGGATCATTATCGGATCCCAGTTAAAAAAGTACACCGCAAACTTTACGGGAAATTTCCGTTTTCTTGAGAGCAGAAGACTGGGGCTGGACTTTTCATTATTTATTACACAAATGAATAATAAATATGCCCCGATCAGCGCCATGGTAGGCTCACAGGGAAACGTGATCTCCCAGGCCCTTCAATGGAACCCCACACGTCCGCTTCGGGATGAGAACGGGAATCTTACCTTTGTAAGTACCACAACCAGAAACCCCTTAGCCAGTATCGAAGCCTTCAAGGACCAGGCCGTAACCAATACCATTGTTGCCAACATCGCACCTTATTATAAAATAACCGATGACCTGGAGTATAAGCTCATGTACAGCGTTATGCGGCAGGTGGGAAGCCGCCGGGGCATGTTCCGCGCCGGGCTGATCAACCCGGACAACGTGAACAATGAAGAAGCATTCATCTCAAACAATGCGGAAACCAACCAGCAGATGACCCATACGCTCTCCTACAACAAGCAGATCAACCCGGACCTGAGCGTTAATGCCGTTGCCGGTTATGAATACCTGGATTATGACTTTGACAACAATGCCAGCTATGGAAGAGGCTTTAATTATCTGGGACTGGACTACTGGGACTATTTACAGTACACCACCGTTTCCACCCGGGAGATCGCCTCTTACAGAAGTCCTACCAACCAGCTGCAGTCGCAGTTCCTGAGGGGTGCATTCAATTACCTGGACCGGTATCTTTTAACAGCAACGGTACGAAGGGACGGATCCACCAAATTTGGTAAAAACAACAAGTATGCTGTTTTTCCATCCCTTGCTTTTGCATGGAACCTGGCAGAAGAGGATTTTTTAAAAAGCAATAGCCGTATCAACCAGCTAAAGCTCCGCCTGGGCTGGGGAAAGACCGGCAACCAGGAATTCATTTCCGGGGCGGCCCTCAACCGGTTCGTTTTTGGCACGGGCGTGTATAACCAAACCAATATCAAAAACGATGATCTGAAGTGGGAGACCTCCACCACATTGAATGCCGGTATCGATTTTGCCCTGTTCAACAACCGGCTTTATGGCTCCATTGATTATTTCAACAAGACCACCACAGATGCGCTGTTTGAGCAAACCCTGGCACCGCCCGGACCCGCCGGCCGCATCTGGGTAAACCTGGAAGGCGAGATCATCAACAAGGGTGTGGAAATCGCTTTGACAGGAAATGTGATCAGAAATAACGGGTGGAACTGGGATGTTTCGGCCAATGCCACTTTTCTCAAAAACAGTGTAAACGGTCTGCTGGGCTATTACGAAACGGCAGCGCTGCGGGGGCAGGGCTTTTCGGGTGTAACCGGACAGCGGATGGTCAACGACCAGCCCCTGAATGCCTGGTACCTTGCCCGGTTCGAAGGCATCGACCCCAGCACAGGCATGAGCATGTACAGGGGCCTGGATGGCAGCATCAGCACCACCAATGATCCGGCTACCAATAAATTTTACCTAAACAGCCCGAATCCCAAAACACTGCTGGGTATCTCCACCACCCTTACGTATAAAAAGTTCAGCCTGGGAGCCAATATGAACGGGGCATTCGGGCACTATTTATTCAACAATACGGCCGCCACCACATTGGGGATCAGTAATCTTTCCGCAAGAAATATCGGTTCGGCATTCTTCAATACGGCGGTAAAAGAATCGCCTTCCAACTCCGCCGCTCCTTCCGACCGCTATCTTGAAAAAGGCAATTATATGAAGATGGCAAATATGACCCTTAGCTACAAAGTAGGAGACATCGGCAGCACGCTGAAGAATTTCAATATTTCATTAACCGGTCAAAACTTATTTATCATCACCAAATACACCGGCTTTGATCCGGAGGTAAACACGGATGGCGCTACCGGGGGGATCGCTTCCCTGGGTATCGAATACCTGCCCTATCCCCCGGCAAGGACCATTTTATTAGGAATTAATTTTTCGCTCTAAATAAGCAACGAATATGAAATCAAAATATTTAATCTATACAACAATACTGGGCGTCCTGATCTTTGGAGCTTCCTGCACCAAGCTCAACGAAGAATTCAGGGGCGAACTGGAAGAAGGCAGCGGCGGTATAGTGGATCCCGCAGCCCTGCTTACGTCAACATACAGCTCTTTTAACACTCCCTACCAGCAGGAGCAGCGGTGGGTGCTGCAGGAAATATCCACCGATGCGGCGATGGCACCCACGCGCGGCGGCGACTGGGATGATAACGGCATGCACCGGTCCATACACCTGCATACCTGGAATGCGGATAACGGTTATATGAACAATACCTTTGTAAGCCTCGGCACGCTCGTTTTCAACGCCACGAATGTATTGAGATTTAACCCGAGCCCCCAGCAGGAAGCAGAGGCCCGTTTCATCCGGGCGATGGCCCTGTTTGACTTTATCGACCTGTTTGGGGTTGCCCCCATCCGGGAAGGCGCTTCGCTGGAAGACTACAAGATCGCCCCAAAAGTGATGCAGCCCGCGGAAGCAATCGATTTTATCATTCAGGAGCTTACCGCAGCCATGCCCAGTCTTCCGCAGGGAGACACCAAGTCGGCCTACGTAGCCAGCAAGAATGCAGCCCGGGCGCTTTTGATGAAGGTCTATTTAAACAAAGGTGCTTTCATAAACCGGCAATCACCAGAGTTTGACGTTGCAGACATGAATCGTGTAGTGACGCTGGCCAAAGAGATCACCGCGTCGGGCAAGTACAGCATTTCACCAGCCGGGAAGTATTTCGATAACTTTGCGCCGGACAACGACGTTAAATCCACCGAAAATATTTTTACCCTGTTCAATCAGAACGGTGTAAGAGGCGGAAACGTAGACCGGACCTGGAATACCATTGCGCACTACAATATGACCCCCGGCGGCTGGAACGGCTGGTGTACCCTGTCGGACTACTACGACAAGTTTGGAGCTACCGATGAGCGAAGGGGTATTTATTATGATTATCCCGCAGATACCACCAGTAACCGGAAAAAGGGTTACCACCGTCAGAATGTGGGCTTCTTCGCCGGGCAGCAATACGACTGGAAGACCAATCAGCCATTGATGGCAAGAAATCCGTCCAATGCTCCGCTGGTATTTACACGCGAGGTATCCATAAGGACTTCAGGAGCGACCCTCGAAACCGCCGGCATCCGCCCGATGAAATACGCATTTGACTATGCCAGCAACGGGCAGCGCAATAACGACTGGGTCGTTTACCGGTATTCCGATGTATTGCTGATGCAGGCCGAAGCCATTTTAAGAGGCGCTACGGGTACGCCGGCGGAAGTATTGTTACTGGTAAACGGGATCCGTGCCAAACGGGGCGCTGTTTCCCTGGGTTCTGTTAACCTGGATGCGCTGCTCGACGAACGTGCCCGGGAATTATATTGGGAAGGTTGGAGAAGGCAGGACCTGATCCGCTTTGGTAAATTCCTCCAGGCCTGGCAGGAAAAAGCTGCCGATCCGGATCCCAAAACATTGGTTTACCCCATCCCGAGCCAGCAGATCCCGGTGAACCCGAACCTGAAACAAAACCCGGGCTATTGATAAAAGCCCGGTGATATCATTTTTAATGAACCGGTATTCATCTTATTAAAATGTGTGTCATCTTAAATGGTCTGAAAGCGTTGACCATGGCCCGTGCCGCGCTCAGCGTCCACATTGACCGGCCAATAAATTTATAAAGATCATTTTGCTACCGGTTCATTATACATGCGGATCAATAAACACAGCGTATCCTGCCCGGCGCCAGGGCGGGAGTTCGGTATGACAGCATGCTATAATTGACTCTTGAAACGGTCCTTTTTTATTGACATAATTTTCGCAACCCATGCCGGAGGCTCATAAAAAGAAGCCCCGGTTACAGCGGACATGGCCGGTCAGTCATACGGCAAGGTTCCCACGCGTTTCCGGATCCGCCTGGAAACAAAAACATAGTTGATGTTCCTTACAAAATGATAGTACCGCTTCCAGATATTTGCATAGGGATACAGGCGCTCTACGATATACATCAGGTTCTTTACCGTGCGCGGGCCATTGCATACCCATTGAATGAAGCCCTCTTTGGTCATGGTTTTATAAAACAACCTTTTGGGAACTTTTATCGCCCCGGGATCGGGAGCATATACATCAAATTGCCGCAATACCTTGCAGGAATAGTCAAACAGGTCTTCCTTTTTTTCATCAATGGCCAGTTGCCGGGCTTCCCGCCAGACAAGATCGTTCATCACTTCCTGCAGCGAGGCCATATCAACGATCCAGTTCAGGTTGTCCCTGTTGGCCATATCCGCCGCATGGATAAGGATCATAAACACCTCATAAGCCAGTGCCGGCTTCCGGGCCGCCCGTAAAGCCGGGTGGGGAACCAGGTGCTCCCATAGCTGATCCGTAAACCGTCTGGTGCAGTTGGATCCTATTTTCCAATGAAGATCAATAAACGTATCATTGTTGCGGTTGGTACAGGAAATCGCATGCCCGAAATCGAGCAACAGCCCGGGCTTTTCTTCTAAACAGGTCGCCTCCAATGGTTCGGGAATAAAATCCAGCCGCCTCAATACGCCGATCGCCTCCGGTAGCTGCTGCACCGGAACCAGCAGATCAAAATCGCTCATCGGTCTTAACTCCGCCCGTTCGTAATATTGTTTGATGGAGGCGCCTTTGATGACCGCCACTCCGATCCCCCCGGCCAGGAAGGCCGCATGTACCCGGGAGAGCTGGTTGCTGATATGCTGTGTGCGCAGCCACCAGTACTTGTAGATCACCTTCAGCCGCTTGTCGTGCAGGCACCTGATCCCCTCCTGCTGATTTTTGTACAACAGGTACGGCACCAGGCGCGAAGAGCTGAAATCAAGATCCATGATCTGTACCTCTTCCTCCCAGGCACGGACATAAGCGGTGCGCGTGGCTTTGTCGCCGGCCAGGCAGGCACGCACCAGCATGGTCTGTGCCACGCTCAGGTTATCAATGGGATCAGAAAGAATGGGTTTCATCGGCAATATATTCAAAACCGGGTTGATGACTGATGATAATGATGATCCGGTTTTCTTTTAACCGGACAAGCTCCTGTTTGAGCATGCGAATGCTGTATGCATCCAGATGATTAAGCGGTTCATCAAGAATGAGCAGCTCGCTCGGGCGCAACAGTTCGCGGATCAGGGCAATACGCTTTGCTTCGCCGCCGGACAGCCCTTCCCCCCGCTCCCCTACACGGCGCTCCCCGGCACAGCTGCCGGCCGGCAATAAACGGGATAACCAGGACCCGCTTAATGCCGCCCAGGCTTTTTCGGGCTCCTGATGACCAAAAGTGGCATTCTCTTTTATGCTGCCCGTAAATACCGGTGCGTCCTGATCCAAAAGCCCAAAGCGGGGACGCAAGGTTTTTAATACATCCCAGTCTGCCTGTGCTCCGTTTACCAATAAGCATCCTTGTTGTGGCCGCAGCAGGCCCAGGAGTATATGGGCCGCTGTAGACTTTCCGCTGCCATTCCGGCCCCGCCAGAGGTAGATCTTCCCCCGCACCAGGTCGAGGTCCAATCCTTTTATTCCGGCCTTTTCGTTATAAAAATAGCCGACTCCCCTGAAGGATATTTGTCCGATGCTTTGATTATCGCAAGGCAGCGGGCACGCAATGCGTTCTTCTTCAAGATCGAAAAATGAAGCCAGGGTAAGTGCTGCGTCCTGTCCTTCCAGCAGCTGGCTTACGGCACCGGGTACTTGCATCAGGTTGCTTTGCACCATGCTTACCAGCAACAGCACCAGAAGCAGCTCGCCAAACTGTACATACCCCTGCTGCAGCCAAAAGATACCCACCAGGAAAATCAGGACGCGCACCACATTGCCTGCAGCCTGATTGACGATCCGCCACCGCGACTGCTGGCGGAGCTTCTCTGAATTGGATTCGAGGAAGCTGTCGGTTTCCGCATGGTTCTGGTCTGCAGACCGCGCATAGCCCCGGCCCATCCGGACCAGGTCGAACTGATCAACGCTCCTGGCCACCCAGTGATGCTGCCTGCGCCAGGCATCATGGAACCGCTGAATAGCGGGCCGCTGCTTTCGCATAGCATAAAGATGAAGCCCCCCAAGAACCGCCAGCGCTCCGATGCACAATAAGAACAACGGAAAGCTGATCAGTGCCATGACAACGATCAGCGCCGCTGCAACGATACCATTAACAGCAAGCACCTCCAGCACCGCTCCCATCGCACCGCGCAAGCGCCAGGCCTCTACCATCATCATATCAAAATAGTACACCCGGTTCTTCCGGTGGAAGGTGAGCCAGTCGAGCGCATTTATTTTTTTCCAGATGCGTTCCGTAAGTTCGAGTGAAAAAGTTTTCAACAACACAATATTGATCTCAGACTGCCGGTAGGACGCAACGCTGCTGCCGATGAACAACAGCAAAACCGCCAGCACACCGGGAAGCAGCTCACCCAAATGCGGCAGCGCATCCGTTTTAAGATAGCGATACAGGAAATAAGGCCATGCGGTTGCAGCCAGTATCCGAAAGATCCCGTAGGCCATTGTCGATACCAACTGCTTTTTCGGGATCATCCGGAGAAAGCCGGACCACCGCAGATATTTATTGACCCGGTCTTCAGGCATGGAGGTCAGTCTTTTCGCTTTTCATCCAAATGTTTTTTAATCAATTCCAAAAAAGATTTCCTGGCTACACCAAGCGTACTGTTACGATCGTGTATCCTGCGGTAGGCCAGCACCTCGTCCAGCATCCGCAGCTCCAGGCCAGCCCTTAAGATCCTGCTGAACCATTCAACAAAATCACCTATGGCTACTTGTTCGCTAAAACCGCCATAAGTATCAAAGAGCCGCCTCCCGCCCAAAAAGGCGGTTTTCGAATACCCTTTGAGCGGCGCCGGGCGGGCCTGCTGTGTAGTGGCAGCCTTCCTGGTGAGGGTTTCAAACTCCCGGATCAGGCAAAAGCAAACCGCTGCAGTACCGGCTTCCAGCGCCGCCATCTGCTTTTCAAGCTTCTGCGGCGCCCACAGGTCATCGGCATCCAGGAAGGCGATAAAAGGCGCGCTCCCCTGTGCCAGGGCTGCGTTGAGCGTGGCAGACACCCCCCGGTGCGGGCACTTCAACAGCCGGATGCGGTCGTCCCCGGCCATCAGCGATTCAACAACAGCAGTCGTATCATCTTCGGAGCCATCATCGGCGACGATGATGTGCAGCGCTTTCCAGGTTTGCGCCTGCACCGATGTAATGGCCTCGCCGATAAACCGCTGTCCGTTGTACACGGCAATGATAACATCAATCAGCGGACCATTCATTTATTCCTGATTTGTCGGTGAAGCAAACCCAATATCTCCTTGCGCATTATTTCTTTATTGAGACTGGCGTTTCCGCCATGATACCATTTCCGGAGCAGCAGGCGATCCACATTCGCTTCCCGGAAATTGGCTTTCCGAAGCCGGCGGATCAAATCAAAATCACTGCTCACATCCAGCGATTCGTCAAAACCCTGTACCTGCAGCAATACCTGCTTCCTGATCAGCAGCGCGCTGGGCACCAGCGCCCGGTGTTCCGTCTGGAGCTGCCCGCTAAAATTAGCGGGCAGTACCACACCATCTGCGCAGGCAAAATATTGATTGCAGGTAACAAATGCACAATACGGATCCTGCTGCAGCACCTCCCATTGCGCACGCAGCTTTTCCGGCATCCACTCATCATCCTGATCCAGGAATGCAACGATCTCCCCGCGCGCATCCCCGACGCCCCTGTTCCGGGCCGCCGCCACCCCCGCATTGGCCTGCGGTATGATCCTGGCCTGGGGAAAGTGATCCCTGATAAAACCGGCACCACCGTCAGCAGATCCATCATCAACCACCAATAATTCCCAATGAGTATAAGTTTGGGCAAGCACGCTCCCGATCGATTTACTAACAAGATCCTTTCCATTGTATAAAGGAAGAACAATGCTGATCAGCGGTTCTTCCTTCTGTACCCGGTAATCTTTCAGCTGCGGTATATGGCTCATTTTCCCGTTATTTTTTCTGCGTTGGGCAGCTTTGTGCAACACTTTGAGAAGCTGCAGCTCCGCGATGTTTTTGTGCACAGACATATTATTACCATGTACATGGTATAAAAGCGTTGTTGCTTCCAAAAGCACGATCTTCACCTGCTGCTCTTTTAACCGGAGCCACCAGTCTATATCTTCGCTGAAGCCCAGGCTTTCATCAAAAAAGAACGGTCGCTGAAAGATCCGCTTCCGTACCAGCAGCGCACCGAGGTGCACATGGCTCAACCGCTTTTCATCATCCTCATACTTCATAGAAAGCTCCGGAGTACCCTCCCGGAAAACATACTTTATTTTTCCGCCCGCCACATCTGCTTCCGGGTCTTCCAGTAAAGGCAGCAGGAGGCTGAGTTTGTCCGGCGGCCACTCGTCGTCTGCATCCAGGAAGCTGATCAGCTCCCCCAGGGCGGCCCGGATACCGGTGTTCCGGGCTGCTGCAGGGCCCCGCTGAACGGTGTGGGAAAGGAGCTTCAACTGCGGGTACCGCTCCGTGAGCAGTTGCAGCAATGGCCCGGCTGCGGGTGCAGACGCGTCATTGACCACGATCATCTCCAGCCCGCACAGTCCTCTGCGGACGGCGTCCTGGCCCGCAATGCTCGCCACGGCACGCAAAAGCTCGGCGCCGTTATTATATGTAGGGATGATAACACTGACCTTAGGATAATTCATCGGCATACAGTTGATCGAATGACTGTTCAAACAATTTGCTGTTGGTTCCCAAATTCCAGCGGAAGCAAGGCAGCGCAGCACTGATCTTCATCAGCTTTTGATAGGCGGCCTCACGATGATGGGGCAAATGATGCAAGGTGGTCGGCGCCATGGCCAGCAACGCCTGCGCCGGTCTGATCTGTTCAAATACGGATCGTTCCTGGGGCATGACCTTGGGCAGCAAAACGGCGTTGAGCGCAGCAGCGTTTATAAACGCGTTGCGCCACTGCTCCCTGATATAAAAAATGGCTTTCTGCTGCCCCAGTAATTCTTTATTGACCACATGCGGCAGCCAATCCGGGAAGCGCTCCCGCAGGTTATCCGGCGCTACTTTGGCGGTTTGGTAGAGGGTGTGCACATGCGGGCAGCCACCCAGTTCCACCCATACATAATCATCGCCCAGGTATTGATACCCGGCGCGCAGCAATGTAAGACAGGAGGTAGATTTTCCTGACCCGCTGGGACCGGTGATCAGCACACCTTTGCCTTCCCTGGCCATAGCCCCGGCATGAACCAGCTGGGCCGGCAGGTCCCGCGTCCAGAAATGGAAAATGATCCTGAAAGGAAAGCTCGCTTCCCACCAGGGAAGATCTGCGGCCGTCTGCGCCCAGTAAATTCCTGTACGCTTGCTTCTGGAATACAAAAAAACCTGCCGCTGCCAGGGCTGAAAAAAGATCTGGACCGCTTCCTGGTCAAGCTCCGTGTTAAACCCCTGGGCATTGAACCCCGGCCAGGGCGGCGCCGCTACTTTACCGGGCAGATCCGCATCTACTGCATACCAGATCGTGAGGGCCGTTTCTGCCCCGCCGCCTTCAACCAGCAAATGGGAGATCGCCGGCAATAACCGGCCACGTAAAACATCCGAGGGAGTATGCAGGCGCACTCCTCTTCCGGCCAGCGTTAAACAATCAGTGTGATAGGCCGGCAATGCTTCAAATAAAGAAAGAAGACGGGAAAAATATTCCGTAAGCTGCAAAACCATGTTGTTTTTAAGCGTCTTTCTGTACGGCCCAACCCTCCTCATCTACGTCATGGATCGGATCCAGGAGCAGCAGGTCCTGCATGTCTGCATACCTGTTAAACACCGGAGGCTCGTATGCAACCGGGGCATCCGGCAGCTCCCCGGCGACGACGCCGGTACCTTCCGCTTTCCGGATAATATCTTCATCCAGCAACTGCTGAAAAACGGGAGCAAGCCCATGTTCAATTGCGCCGGCATGCTGCGGCAACGCTTCGCAAAAAAAACGGAACAGCGTTTTTTCATCTTCAAAAGGAAGTGCGTTGAGCAATGAAACAGCCAGGCCCTGTACGCTGTAATAAAGTCCGGTATCCAAGTTGGCAATAATGTACTCGCCGTCAAATATGTCAGCAGCGAGGCGTGGGTTCAGTATAAACATAAAGCAAAAGCGGTATTTTTTCTCAAAATAGGGATAAATGAGGAATAAACAGGAGAAACCTGCCACAATTCGGGCAAAATCACCCATTTTAGGGAGCTATTGAATGCCCATGACCGTAAACAAACTTTCTTTAATTTCGCTGCCTATGGAACTTTCACAGGACACAAAAAACATTCTGGGCCTGCAGCTTCCCACCGATCCGCGCTGGGTAAATCTTGCAGAGATATCGCTGGAAGCCATCCTCACGGACCACGCCTATTGCGAGCAAAAGGCGGCCACCAGCTGCATTTCCCTCATCCAGCGCTACAGCGACCGGGAGCAACTGGTGAAAGCCCTTGCCCCTATTGTAACCGAAGAATGGGGGCATTTCCGGCTGGTATTGCAGGAACTGGAAAAAAGAGGCCTGAAACTGGGGCGCCAGCGAAAAGATGCATACGTAAATGCACTATTGCAGTTCCAGGCAAAAGGCGGAAGCCCCGATGAATTTTTTCTTGACAAACTACTGACCATGGCCATGATCGAAGCCAGGAGCTGCGAACGTTTTAAGCGGCTGAGCGAAGGATTGAACGATGCCTACCTGAGCAAATTTTACCGGCGCTTTATGGAAAGCGAGGCCGGGCACTATACCCTCTTTATAGAACTGGCGGAAGCATACCTGCCCAAAGAAAAAGTACGGAAGCGCTGGGCGGAGTGGCTGGCACATGAGGCCGCGGTCATGCAGGAAATGGAAGTACGGGGAGACCGCATTCATTGATACTGATCCCTCAAAGATATCCCGGGCTTTCATAAAGCAGCTTTTTCGGCTGTGAACGCCCGCGTAACCTGTAAACCTAAAAGATCCTCCAGGGATCCGGACGGCGGGCTTCCGACAACACTTCAGACTTCGTATAGCGAATATCACTGCGTTCATAAAAATATCCGCATATGATGATGCGGTACACCCACTTCTACAAATGGTTCGTCATAGATCTCAAATCCGTTCTTTATATAAAAGGGGATCGCGGTATCCCGCGCATGGCAAATGATCTCCTGCAGTTGCCGCGTCCTTGCAAACGCCAGCAATGCATCAACCAACAACCTCCCGATACCCCTGGATTGGTTTCCTGTTTCAACAGCCATCTGCTTTAGTTGTGCCACTCCGTCCTGAAGCGGCACCAGGATCACGCACCCGACCACCCTGTCACCTTCCACCGCTACAAAATGCCAGGCTTTGTGATCATCCATTTCCCAGCCATGATCCGGCAAACCGATCGGACGCAGCAGGATGCGGTTTCGCAGCTCCTGTTCCTGTTTGTAAAGCGGGTGGGCCATTTCTATTTGTTCAACTGTGATCATCTTTATTCATTGAACACCGGCTATAAAAAAGGGATCAGTCGGCGCCGGATGCTCCGTCCTGTATTTAAAAAGCACACTTGCCGTAATATAGATCCGCCCGGGTTTCCATTATTTTTTGATAAATTTACATCCGATTTCTTTTACCAATCACAGAAAGATCCATAAAATGATATTAACCTATCAACCCAACCAGAACGATTTCCTTCAAAACCATCTTTTTATTGCATCCAAAACAGTCAGAATAAAAAAGAAGCGCAGAAGATCATGGCTAATGGTTACAGCTGTGATGGCGCTGCTTGGCCTTCTGTTCTATCAAAGTGGCAATACCTTTCTGGCCCGCTACTTTTTCATCTTCGGCATCTTTAGTTTATTATTCTACCCACTGTATCAAAGAGTACAATACAGGGATCACTATGATAAATTTATTGAAGACGCTTACAGGAACAGGATCGGAAGACCAATTACACTAAAACTGACGGATGCCGCTATTGAAACCACGGATTCTGGCAGTACATCCTCCATCCATTCATCTGAGATTGAAAACATAACAGAGACCGGGGATTATTTTTATTTTAAATTAAAAACAGGCGCGTATTTGAGCCTTCCAAAAAAAGCGGCAGATGACATACATGCATTAACAGATGAACTTAAACAGCGCTGCGGCAGGTTGCAGATCGAATACATCGAAGAGCTGCATTGGAAATGGAGATGAGCAATTTTACGCATTCAAAAAAAATATTAAAAAAAATTTTGCCATATAAAAAAGGTTTAACACCTTTGCACTCGCAAATAAAAAACAAAAACAATGCAACGCAATTTTTTACATATTGAAACAAAAGCGTGGTTCAGCCCGGTAGGACTGAATACCCGTTGCGGGGCGTTTGCTGCAGAAAATTAAAAAATCTTTTTAATAGAATACAGGCCCCGCAAGTGATTGCGGGGTTTTTGTTTATACAGAATAAAATGAATCGGATAAACGCAGCTCATCGATTTACAACAACGGCACTGTTCTCCTGCCGGCCAGATGGCGGAGCTATGCACTTTCGTAAATCAGAAGAACAACGACCGGAGTTTTCATATTGGCATCCTGCTTAAAACAGCAGCATGATACAGGAAACCCGGTCTCAGAAAGACCGGGTTTTTTAATAGTAAAAGGAGGTACAGGATGAACATCATTTATATAATTATTCTGCTGGTAGCGGTGGCAGAAAGAATCACCGGCAGAAATAAAACAAACGATACCATAACGGATCAGACAGGAACGAGGATCGATGATCCGGCTTCTGTAAGATTACGGTAACTTATTAGTTGCAGAAAAAGGAGAAAACGCACCCGTGAGATGCAGCGGGGTGTTTATGTTGGCCTTAGCTTAACAGGTAAAGCACCACATTGTGGATGTGGAGAACAGGGTTCGAGTCCCGGGGTCAACCAATACGGCTTGGTGTAAGGGTAACATGCTCATTCCCCTTTCTTTCTGAAAGGTAAGTAGCGGACGAGCGTTTTCAGTTCAAATCTGAAGGCCGTACTATTTTAATTATATTATCTATGCCTCCCGATGAAGACGGGACGAGTCCTTTGGGCACCGCCGGCATATGGGTTTAGTATAGTGGTAATATGATGGTCTCCAAAACCGCCGACACAGGTTCGATTCCTGTAACTCATGCTAAAAAAACAAACAGATCGACGACTAAAATTTAAACCGATGGAACAACAGCAATGGCAGCGGTTCGGAGGAACATTTCTGCGCGGACCGCTTGCTGAAGAAGTAAACAAAGCATTAACGGCGGAACAGGAAGCCGGCAATACCATACAGGTATGCCTGGGCACCGATAGCCAGGTAAAAGGCGCGGTTATTGAGTTTGCTACCGTGATCGTTTTCGTACGAAAAGGAAAGGGCGCCTTTCTTTTTCTGCAAAAGGAGTTATTGCGCAGGAAAATGAGCATCCGGGAACGGATGTTACTGGAGGTAGATAAGACCGTTCAGCTGACCTTACAATTGAATGCCGTCTTTGAACAGCACGGCATCGCTCCCGAGCTGCATGTGGATATCAACACTTCCGCAGCATATAAAAGCAACGCAGCGCTTCGTGAAGCTATGGGCTATGTTTCCGGTATGGGCTGGACCTGTAAAGCAAAACCTTATGCATTTGCCAGCTCCAGCTGCGCCGACAAAATCGTTCAATAGGCCGTTGCGAAAAACACATATATCCAGCTACTTTATGACCTCCTGTTTTGTGAGGTCGTAAAGTTTAAACACAAAAAAATGGAACAGGAATCAATACAAAAGGTAATCAACACCAATGAACTCTTTGGCGATTCATTCATCAATACAAAAGTTTTGTACCTCCACGAATTTGGCGGGCTGCCCAGCACCCTGTATATAGGCCAGGTCGATGGAAGCAAGGCATTCGATCCGCTGAAAGAGCTGCTGATATCCCGGACCAGGCAAATCTTTCAGCATAAATGGTTCAAAGCGGTTCCGGAACTCTTTCAGCAGATACGTATAAACCGCCGCCAACGACCTCCTGGTACGCTTACGATCAGCGTATTACAGCCGGCAATAAACCCGTTTTTGTGCCGACCCTTACCGCTTCTTTTCCTCTTCCCCTGCATGAATGGCATCCAGCGACCAGGGGCCATTACTGGCGACCAGGAAATAGACCAGCAGCAACAGTACCACAATTGCCGTAAGCAGGTTGGAAAAAGGATGCAGCACATTGCCGGATTGCCCTGCAAAGAAGACTGCTCCAAGCAGTATGGGGATCTGCATCAGACAGGCGGCCCTTGTTAACAGCCCCAATGTAATGAGAACACCCCCGAGGATATGCGCGCCCACAATATAATGCCCTACAAGGATCATCATAAATGAACTGAACGACATCCATTTGGGCATCAGGTCCATCAGTACATTGTAGTTGTTGATGAATTGGATCCCTTTTGCGATAAGGAACAATCCCAACGCAATGCGGATCACATCCATCCAGGCGGGGTGATGCCTTTCACCCCAGAACTCAATACGTTGCATCAATGTCATATTGCTGTATTTTAAGGTGAATAATCAAACAAAGAACCAATACAAAGTTACAACTTCCCGCAACCTTCTTTTAAAATTTAAGTAGCGGCAAATCAATGACTTCAGGAAGGCTACCGATAAAAGCCATGCTCAATCCGTTACGGCATATGCCGATGTAACGGGATAATGATCGGAAGTGCTCCGCTCGCGGTAATCCGGTACGACCGTTCCTACATCCGTTCTTATTTGAACCGAATGGTCTTTATACCAATGGCGCATTTTACCGGAAACGAGCTGCTGGTCGATGACCGAGTTTGCAAAAGAAAGGGTGGATTGATAGCCTGCCGCATTTAAGGGCAGGGTCAGGGCCCGGTACCTCGCGCTGTCATCCAGAAAATTTTTATACGGGGAGAGACGGCCGTTCAGAATACTGCCATTCAGCTGATCATTAAAATCGCCAAAAACCATGCAATGCCGTCCGTTCAGGTACAGATCCATACTATCCTTCAGTTCTGCGCTTCCCGCTTTTCGCCGGTTATAGGATTCTGTATCGGCATCGGCCTTGGCATGCAGCAATATAAAACAGACCGGATGCCATTTGCCGTTCACCGCCACATCGGCGCTCAGCAAAAACGGGAACCGCCCGGAAGCAAAACGGACGGCAGCGGTAGCGCTCTGGCTCATAAAAGGCCGCACCCGAACATTCCGGAAAATATTTTTGTTGTACACAAATGCCAGCTTCTGATCGATCCTCGGGTAAGGACTGATCATATAACGAAATTCGGTCCCCAGGTAATTCCGGATCATTCGTCCAAAACGGGCCGTGTCCACCACCTCGCAAATCCCGTACAGATCGGCTTCAAGATAGCGCAGGATCTTACCTGCATTTGCTTCCTGAACATCGGGGTCACCGGCAAACCGGCCGGAACCGAACCATTCGATGTTCCAGTTGGCAATGATAAGATCTTTGGAATAGTTTTTTAATTGTGTTGTATCTTCAGAACTACCTCCGTTCCGGGGGTGTTCCTTTGAGCAGGACCAGCAAACGGTCAGCAGCAGCAGTGCAGGTAACAGGTGTTTCATAGATGATTGTTTTTCTATACCAAATGTAAACAATTTCTATGATTTCCGGATCCTTAGCTGACTGATGTACATTTCCCAGTTCCGGATCCTTAGCTGAAAGCTAAATGCTGATCGCTGACGGCTGCAACGGATGGTTTCAATGTTCCAGGTTAGGGTCCGTTCGCTGATGATGCACATTTCACAATTCCAGGCTCTTCTATGCTGAATGCTCTTGTGCTAACAGCTGATGGCCGATCATCCGCGGGCCCCGAATAACAGGCTCCCCACCCTGATCATTGTACTCCCATACTCCAACGCCAGCTCATAGTCACCGCTCATGCCCATAGATAAGGTTTCAAACTTTAAAGTTCCACGTTCGGCATTTTCTTCGAAAAGGGCTTTCATCGCTGCAAATTCCTGCTTCAGCTTTTCCATGTCATCCGTAAAACTGGCCATGGCCATAAGGCCCTTAATCGCAACATTGGACAGCACTAATGCGCCGGAACTGATCCGGTCGATCAGGGTAGTAACTTCAGCCCCGTCAAAACCAAACTTTGTTTCTTCCTGTGCTACATGCACCTGCAAAAGGCAATGGATGGTCCGGTTATTTTTCCGCGCCTGCTTATCAATTTCAAGCAGCAGCTTCTCACTGTCCACCCCATGAATGAGGTGTACGAAGGGGGCTATATATTTTACTTTATTGGATTGCAGATGGCCGATAAAATGCCAACGGATATCGCCCGGCAGCAGCGCCTGTTTTTCTACCAGCTCCTGAACATAATTCTCACCAAAATCCCGCTGGCCCAGATCATAAAGGACCTGTATATCGCTAACCGGTTTCAGTTTGGAAACCGCCACCAGTGTGGCAACGGCCGCATTTGTTTTTTCGAGTATTGCTTTGTAATTGTTTTCATTTACCGACATAGGGTAAAAGTACAGATTTATCAAATTCCAGGCTCTAAATCCTAAAGACCAAACCCCGTTTCTCAAATCTCAATCCTCACTTATACTGAAACACATTATACGGCAGTGAAGTACCCTTTATCCGCAACACCACCACGCCATGTCCCGGCACTTCAAAGGACTGCTCTTTATCCGTAGTGCGGGCATAGGATTTTTTATTCCACAGATCCCGCATGGTATATCCTTTTTTTGCATCGATGCTCAATGAATCAGGATGGAACTTTATTCTCGCTTTCTGCTCCGCCCTGTTGAAGAGCGCCACCGCGATCTCCCCGCTCATGGTATGTTTCAGCGGGCGGGCCCATACTTCCTGATCCCCGTCATCCCGCAGGCGACGCGCCTGGTACACCAACGGATCCTGGTTAATGGCGATCAGCTCTTTATTGGTCAGGATGCCCAGTGTTTCTTTCGACATTTTTGTAAGATCATTCCCGGCCAGCAGAGGTGAATTCAGCATACACCACATCGAAAAATGTGCTTTATCTTCTTCAAAGCTCATTCCCCGCCCCACCTGCAGCATATCCATATCATTGACGTGACCCGGTCCGCACCAGGGCCAGAGATCCGCATTCAGATCGATGATCTTTGCAATGGCGGCAAACTGTTCCCGGATATCGCCGGACACCCGCCAGGAGTTGGCCACATTGGCCACCCATTTACCGGGAAATTTCCAACGGCATACATTATACACCGCCTGCGGTTTTATGGCTTTGATCAGCCGGCCGATCTCTGTATATCTTGTTTGTTCATCCAGGCCCAGCCATTCGCCACCGCACCAGTCTACTTTTATAAAATCAAACCGCCATTTATTCAGCATCTGCTCAAGATCCTGCCGCTCATGCCCATACAGCCCCATGCCGATCCCGATCGAATCTTTATCCCAGTAAGAACCGCAGGTATTGATGCCGGCATCGCTATACGTGCCGGCCTTCAGTCCCTTTGAATGGATATATGCCACCAATGCGCCCATGCCACCGGGAAACCGCAGGGGATGGCTTTTGATATTGCCCGCCGCGTCCCTGCCTCCAAAAAAACCATCATCTATATTTATATAAGTGTAGCCCACAGCCTTCATTCCCGTAGCCACCATTGCATCCGTCTGTGCCCGGATGATCTGCTCATTGATATGAACGCGGAAATGGTTCCAGCTGGCCCATCCCATCATGGGCGTTTGATGTCCCTGGATTGATTTTTCGGATTGCCCGTAAATTCCTGACACCATCAATAACACGGCCCAAACAAGGAGCTGTTTTTTCATTCGCAATTCTTAAAAGACATTCAAAAATCTATAATCAGCCCAACGCTCCGCTGGTTATTCCGGGCTTGAAATTTAAGGTTTCATGTTCAACCTGTTTCTCAATTCCGGATTCCCAACGCTGGATTCTCAGTTCTCAATTCTGAATGCTCAACTCTGATGGCTGAAAACCGATTCCCATCCTCGCGGTTAATCCTCCAGCATGGTCAGGTCTGTTCTGGGTTTGGGCAGGTTCATCGCTGCGATCTCCTTTTTACAGGCCGCCACCATTTCCGCGGTCATTTCATAATCATAGTTTCCGTAATCGCCGATCTTAAATTCGCCCACATAAAAAAAGCCATACTTATCAAAAAAGTCCGTCAGGTCCGTCTTTCCCACTTTGCAGGCCGTTTTTACAAAATTCAGCTGATAGAGCGCAGGATTTTTCCCCCGGTTGCCCCAGCCTCCGGAACGGTGTTCCTTATTGCTTTCTGCCGCTCCCTGCTGACGGAAGGCTTCGAAAAGATCGGGATAAAAATCCGCATAACCACCCGGACCGGTAAAATACAGTTGCAGCTGCCAGAAAGGGATCAGCCGGTTAAACACATCCTTATCCTGCAAATAGCAGATCCCGCGGGCAATGATGCTGTCGCGCGCCTTTTGATAATTTTTTTGTTCGGATAACCGGCTTTTGTTTCCAAAAGAGGTCGTTCCGTAAAGCGAGAAGATGTTGTTGCTCACTTCTCCCAGTCCGCCCCAGTTCAAATAAGGCCGCAGCTGGTGCACATGTCCCACTTCATGGCTAAAGCCCCAGCAGGGATCGCCTTTGATCACGCGGGCAGGATCTACCACCAGCGGCATGGCATTGCCGGGCTTGGTGCCCATATAAGCTACCCCATCTCCATCGCGGAACATATAATAGTTGTAATTTACCCGTGCCAGTATATGATTCTTCGGCACTTTATTGTATTTGATCAGTCCGAGGATGCGGTGCTGACGATATACCAGCGAATCATAATTGCTGATCAGCTCTACGCCCCTGCCATAAGCATATTTCTTACAGTCTTCAGCAGGATAGGCAATCTGGATATGCCGCCCCCGGGCGTCGATCACCGGGTAAACCGCATGATCGATCAGCCGGTTCCAGTCGGCATCGTTGTTTTTTGTAATGTCGAAATAGCCATTGACCCTCCCGTTCACAAAATGAACCCGGATGGGCCGCTCTTTTTCCGGCTCATCGGAATAATAATCAATATAGGCCAGTCCGTCGTGCTTTTGCAGTTCGATGATATTCACGCCGTTCTTCAGCGGAAATACCTGCCGTTTGATCCCCCAGCCCGCGGGGTCCTTTGTAGGCTCCACTCCCTCCGGTGCGCGCCGGTTCCAGTTGGGCACCAGCAGCCGTACTTCTTTTCCTTCGGCAATGCCATCCACCAGCACCACCTGCCGGCCCACCGGAAGATAGATACCGGTGATCCCCTCATACTTGCTATAGCCATCCCCGATGGTCAGTTCCCGTCCCAGGGTAGTGGGTTTCAGCCATGCGGGGTAGTCGGCTACGCGGTAGCCCCTCTCATATTTCTTATCGGCCATCAATAAAGCCGCGGCCTTCAGCTGCGGATCCTTTATCTTTTCGATGTCTTTTTTCTTTACCCGTTTTTTCAGCTCCAGTGCCAGGGGCGTTTTAAAAACCTTCAGGTCTTTTTCCACCTGTGCAATATCCGGAGTTTGTGCGCCGGCAATGGTCCAGCTTAAAAGGCAATACAAAATGGTAAGCAGCCCGATTCTCATATTCATATAATTTGATGATCGCGGTAAAATACAGATTATTTCCGCTCCGGCCCGTGGATCGTGCCCCTAAAAAATGCGCAAACGATTGTTCAGATCAAAATAGAAGTCAGACGAAAGCCTTGGGGAATTTGAAAATTTGAAAATGTGGAAATGCGGAAATGAAAATTCCATTACATTCCAATAATCTTCCCTCTGCTCCCGGGTGATAGACGTTCGCCCAAAGGTACATCAGGCATCAAAATGCATCCAACCGGAACTTTAAACACTTTCTTAGAAGCTGTTTAAAAACGATCCGGGAGCATCCTTATCGTCACAAGAAAGGTACGGGCTTTTTATCGCCGCTACTTTGGGCTTTGCCGTAGCCGCCATCTGTAAAAAGCGGGGTTCAACGAGCATTTTAGCAAAAGAGGCATGGCCTCGAAAGATCCGGCAAGAACGGGTTTCAACCCGTTTATAAGTCCAAAAGAACAACAGAGAGCCATGGGCCCGGGGCATGATGAGCCGTGCCGATGGCGCTTATAAGGAACATCAAAATGTTGTTTTTAAACAGCTTCTCAGACGACTCGAGATTCGAGCAGTTACATCGAGTGTCAAAAGCAGGTCTAACCTTAAACTTTGAACCGGGAACCCCAAAGGGAATACAGGCATAAAATGCGCTACTTCAAAATTCCCCGGCTGATCACGATCCGCTGTACCTCGCTGGTGCCTTCATAGATCTGGGTGATCTTGGCATCGCGCATCAGCCGTTCTACATGGTATTCTTTTACAAAACCATATCCCCCGTGCACCTGCACAGCCTCTACGGCCGTCCACATGGCGGTTTCGGAAGCATAGAGCTTCGCCATCGAAGAACTGATATCATAATTCAGATGCTGATCCTTTTCCCAGGCTGCCTTTAAACACAACAACCGCGCCGCCTCGATCTTCAGGGCCATATCCGCCAGCTTGAATGCAATGGCCTGGTGGTGCATGATCTCGGTACCAAAAGATTTCCTTGTTTTGGAATAATCCCTTGCCCGCTCAAACGCGCCACCTGCGATGCCCAGTGCCTGGGAAGCAATACCGATGCGGCCTCCCGCCAGTGTTTTCATGGCAAACTTAAACCCGAACCCATCTTCCCCGATCCGGTTCTCCTTCGGCACTTTCACATCCGAAAAAAGGATGGTATGCGTATCGCTGCCACGGATGCCCATTTTATTTTCTTTAGCGGCCACCGTTACACCGGGCCAGCTTTTTTCCACGATAAATGCATTAATGCCTTTGGATCCTTTTGAGCGGTCGGTTTGTGCAATCACCAGGTACACCGAGGCACTGCCGCCATTGGTGATCCAGTTCTTGGTCCCGTTCAACAGGTAATGATCGCCGTTATCTTCCGCTGTGGTTTGCTGCGAGGTGGCATCACTGCCCGCTTCCGGCTCACTCAGCAAAAACGCACCAATATACAGCCCGCCCTCTTTTTTACCCTGCGCCAGCGGTACCAGGTATTGCTGTTTTTGTTCTTCCGTTCCATATTCCTGCAGCCCGTAACAAACCAGGCTGTTGTTCACGCTCATGCATACACTTACGCTGGCATCTATTTTTGATATCTCCTCCATCGCCAGCACATAACTGACCGTATCCAGCCCCGCGCCTCCGTACTCCGGCTTTACCATCATCCCCAAAAAACCCAGGTCGGCTAACTTTTCGATCTGCTCCCGGGGAAACTTTTGCTGCTCATCGCGTTCGATCACTCCCGGCAAACATTCCCGGACGGCAAAATCCCGGGCGGCCTGCTGAATCATTTTCTGTTCTTCTGACAATTGAAAATCCATGCCTGCATCGTTTTATTTGCACAAATATAAAAGACTGTTTCCTGAAACGAACAAGTGTTCATATATTTACGGCCCTGAAATTGATACGAAACAAGTCAGGATACTTGATACTCGATACGGGATGCTTGATACTCGATCAGTGACAAGAATCAAGAATCCAGGATCCCGAATCAAAATAAAACATGGAAGAAAAAAAGATCTATACAGACAGCAACATACCGGTCAATACCCTGTACACGGCTGATGACGCACCGCAACAGGAGCAGGAGCTACCGGGAAAATTCCCGTTTACACGCGGCATACAGCCCGATATGTACCGCGGCCGGCTGTGGACCATGCGGCAGTATGCCGGCTTCAGCACGGCAGCGGAAAGCAATAAACGGTATCACTATTTATTGTCGCAGGGGGTAATGGGCTTAAGCGTGGCCTTTGACCTACCCACACAAATCGGCTATGACAGCGACCATTCACTGGCGGAAGGCGAAGTAGGCAAGGTAGGCGTGGCCATCGACAGCATTGAAGACATGGCGGAGCTGTTTAACGGCATCCGGCTGGAGGAAGTGTCTACCAGCATGACCATCAACGCCACGGCATTTATATTGCTGGCGCTGTATGTGGCCCAGGCCAAAACACAGGGAGCGGACCTGTCCAGGATATCCGGTACCATCCAGAATGATATTTTAAAAGAATACGCCGCAAGGGGCACCTACCGTTACCCGCCCAAGCCTTCCATGCGCATCATTACCGATATCTTCGAATGGTGCGCCAAAGAGCTGCCCAAATGGAACACGATCTCCATCAGTGGTTATCATATCCGCGAAGCGGGCAGTACCGCAGCACAGGAAATTGCGTTTACGCTCAGCAATGGCAAAGCCTATGTAAAAGCCGCGCTGGACAAGGGCTTAGACATAAACGTATTTGGCAAACGTCTCTCCTTCTTTTTCAATGCGCACAACAACCTGTTTGAGGAAGTGGCCAAGTTCCGCGCCGCACGCCGGATGTGGGCGCAGATCATGCGGGACCTGGGTGCTACGGATCCCAAAGCGCAAATGCTGCGTTTTCATACACAAACCGGCGGCAGCACCTTAACGGCCCAGCAACCGCAGAACAATATCTCAAGGGTCACCATCCAAACACTGGCGGCAGTACTGGGCGGCACACAGTCGCTGCACACCAACGGCTTTGATGAGGCACTGAGCCTGCCCACGGAAGAAGCGGCACGCATCGCATTGCGGACACAGCAGGTCGTTGCCTTTGAAAGTGGCGTACCGGACACCGTTGATCCCCTGGCCGGCTCTTATTTTGTGGAAACGCTTACCCACGAAATGGAACAGAAAGCACAGGAGCTGATCAACCAGATCGATGCCATGGGCGGCAGCATAGCAGCCATTGAAGAAGGATTTATGCAGGAGGCCATCGCCCGCAGCGCCTACGAGTATCAGCAAAAAATTGAGACCCATGAAAAGATCATCGTGGGCGTGAACCGCTTCCAGGCGGAGGAAGCCAATACCACCCCCATCTTCAAGGTAGACGACAGCATCGGCGCCCTGCAACGGCAAAAGCTGGAACAACTCCGCAATAACCGCAACCAACCGGAATGCGACCGTATTTTATCTGTGCTGCGCTCAAAAGCTTCCGGAACGGAGAACATCATGCCCGATGTGATTGAAGCGGTAGAGGCCAAATGCACCTTAGGGGAGATTGCCGGTACGCTGGTGGATGTGTTTGGCGAGTATCAATGATACCCGGGGAAATCTGAAAATGTGGAAATGTGAGCATGCCGGCCCAGGATCAGGAAGCGGCATCAATCTCTGTCTCAATTCTCAACTCTCATTTCTCAAATACCAGATATCTTTCAGGTTTCCCTATTTTTGGCGGATGCGACAGATCATAGTACTGCTCAGTGTTGTTTTGATAAATACCTTTTGTTTTGCCCAGCATTCCATCAGCGGAACCATCCGCGATGAAGCCGCCACGCCCCTTGCAGGCGCTACCATTGAATTTTACAGCAGCAGCCAGGCTGCAAAAATAATTGCCGCCGGTGCTTCCGGTCATTTTCGCATCGATGCTCCCCGGACAGGCGAAAAATACCTGCTCCAGGTTTCTGCTATCGGCTACCGGGACCAGGCGCTGGCACTTCAGTTGCAGGGCGACACTGTGCTCAGCATCATTTTAACACGCGCCGGTACCCTTTTAAAAGATGTAACCGTAACCAGCAAAGCAAGGCTGATCGAAATAAAGCCCGACAAAACGGTCGTGAACCTGGCCGATAATATGACCATTGTGGGCAACAGTCTTGCAGAAACCCTGGGAAAGATCCCGGGCCTCCAGATGAACGGCGACCGGATCGCTATTCCTGGCAAGGGTGAAGTGCAGCTGATGCAGGACGGGCGCCTGATCCAGCTTTCCCAGAAAGACCTGGTCAATTACCTGAAGTCCATCCCTGCGGGGAATGTATCAAAGATCGAGATCATCACCAACCCGTCTGCCGCCTATGATGCTGCCGGCAATGCCGGCCTCATCAACATCATTACCAAACGCAGCAAACAACAGGGATACAATGGCAGCATCCAGGCCAGCTACAAACACTGGCAGCGCCACCCGGGCATGGATATTACGGGCAATATCAATTACAATTCCGGAAAATGGAGCCTGTATGCCAATGCCAATATGTTCCGCACCCGGCATAAATACGGCTTCCGCTGGGAAGAATATTACCCTGACCGGTCCTGGATCATGAGCGATACCGGCGATTACAAATGGCAGGACGTAATGATCACTGCCGGGGCCGATTACCGGCTCTCCCAAAAGTCCCAGATCGGGTTCAGTGCCGGCTTCTCCCGGTACTTTGAAGGAGGCGCCGACTATGTGCGCAATCATTTTTACAACGGGCAGGGGCAAACCGATTCGGTGCTGACCACTTATGCCACCTATATACCACTGGCCAAAACACAATCCTATAACCTGTATTATAAAACAAAGCTGGATACCAGCGGGAAAACCCTTTCTGTGGACGGCAGCTACCTTACCTTTTACCGTACTGATGAATCGGATGTCACCGCCCGGACTTTTACACCCGAAGGCGAACCGGTGGACCCTTCCACCGCCCGCTTTTATAACAACACCCTGCAGAACATCAATATCTATGCACTGAAGGCGGATATGGAATTTCCCACAAGCGTTGCAAAGCTGCAATGGGGCGGCAAGATCAACTTCATCGACACCTACAACAATATGCGTTATTACCGGGTGACCGGAACGGACAAAAACTATGATGGCCAGCTGAGCAATGAATATAAATACACGGAAAATACCCAGGCCCTTTATGTGAACGGCAGCCGGGAATCCGGCAGCTGGACCTTCCAGGCCGGCCTCCGGGGGGAGCTGACACAAACCAGCGGCTATTCCTATACCCGGCAACAAGGCAATAAAAACAATTACATAAAATTATTTCCGAACGCCCTGGTCAATTTCAAAAAGGATGATCAGAACAGTTTTGCGCTCAGCTATAACAAGCGGGTACGCCGCCCCACCTTCTGGAACCTGAACCCTTATATTTCCCTGCTGACCGCATATAGTTATTATGAAGGCAACCCTTTTCTGCAACCGGAATACAACAGCAACTTCCAGTTACAGCACAACTATAAAAACAAGCTTACCAACGCCTTCTTTGCAGCCCTTACCAATAACGGGTTCGACGACATTACCATTGCACGGGTAGACACCAACTTTGTAATGCGCACCCCCAAGAATTTTGTAAACAGCACCCGTTTCGGGATTTCCGAAACCTATAATTTTTCAACCATCCCCTGGTGGCAAAGTAACAACCTGTTCAGCCTGTATTATACCAGCGGAAGATCCCGGCTTGATTATGTTGAGGGGCGTAAGGGATGGGGCGCCTATGCATCCAGCAGCAATAACTTTTTTTTAAACAGCAGCAAAACATTGTCTGCCGCCCTGAACTTCTGGTACCAGTTCCCGGAAGTAACGCTCGTCAACCAATCCGATGCCTACTACAATGTTGATCTCGGTTTGAATGCGCAGTTGATGAAGGACAAGCTCTCCCTCAACGCCAACCTGCAGGATGTCTTTGGTACCAGCGGCGCTTCCTATACTACGGTGGTGAACGGCATCCGGCAGAAATACGCCGTCCTGCAGCTCAACCGGAATTTTTCGCTGACCCTGATCTTTAAATTTGGGAAAAAAGAGCTTCAGACAACCGAGCATACCAACAGCAACCAGGAAGAGCGGGAGCGGATATAAGAACGGGAGGTCTCAAAGAATACACAAAACCGGTCTGTTATGTGCTATTAAGCATTATTAAATAACCTTGCGTTAACCTCAGGTACCTCACGGTTCAGGACTTTGCCTCCTCTGCATTTTAAAGCAAAACGGCGAAGCCGCGCCGGGGCAAAAACCAAAATCTCCGCGTACCTTCGTACCTTAGTGCCTTTATGGTCTCCTATCCATATCAACAACATGAATCTACCGGGTTTAAAAACAAGAGGGCTTCTTTGCTTCCTGCTCCTCTCCTTCTCCGCAGCTGCACAAAAAGCCGGAAGGATCCATAATAAAGCCGTGCTCATCGACGGCCACAATGATGTAACCTCCGCATCCATCGTTGAGGGAAGGGATATTACCCAATCGCAGCCAGACCGGCACACAGACCTTATCCGGTGGAAAAAAGGCGGCCTGGATGTACAGTTCTTCTCTGTGTTCACAGGCCCGGTTGCCCGTAATCCGAAAGGTGTATATGCTGACGCCAATGACCAGATCGACTCCCTCGAGGCCCTGGTCCGCCGCCATCCGCGGCAAATGATGCTGGCCGGGAGCTATAAAGAAATAAAAAAAGGGATCAACGAAAAAAAGCTGGTGGCCCTCATCGGTGTGGAAGGCGGCCACATGATCGAGGACAACCTTGACAAGCTGGACGCCCTGCAAAAAAGAGGCATGCGGTATCTTACCCTTACCTGGAACAACAGCAATTCCTGGGCTACCAGTGCCCTGGACGAGACCCTGCATGCCGATACCCTGAAACATAAAGGACTTACCGACTTCGGGAGATCCGTCGTACGGCGGCTCAATCAGCTTGGGGTATTGGTAGATCTTTCCCATACCGGGGAGCAGACCTTTTATGATGCCATTGCCGCCAGCACCAAACCCGTTATTTTATCACATAGCTCGGTTTACAACCTTTGCCCGGTCTTCCGCAATGTAAAGGACGACCAGATCCGGGCCGTGGCCAAAAACGGCGGCGTCGTCTGCATCAATTTCTATTCGGGTTTTATCAGCAGGAAATTTGATGAAAAGCTCACTTCGTTTTCAGAACCGGCAAAAAAACACTTTGTGGATTCCGTTTCCCGGCAGACCGGGGATTCCCTGCGGGCCCTCCGGCAATGGAACACCTATACTAAAAAAGAACTGGAAGCCGTCCGCCCCACCATTTCGGATGTGGTGGATCATATTGACTATATCGTAAAGCTGGTGGGTGATGACTATGTGGGTATCGGATCGGATTATGACGGTATCGGCTCCGTGCCCATTGGGCTGGAGGATGTAAGTACCTATCCCAACATCACCCTCGAATTGCTGAAACGGGGCTATACAAAAAGATCGATCCGGAAAATACTCGGCGGGAATATACTACGGGTGATCCGCGCCAGTTTTTGATCGCTATGAAACAGGTGCTGTGAAAGGGCTTTCCGGCGCCGCTACCCCTATTCGTGGCATAAAATATTTGTCCCTTATCCGGACGGGTACATCTGCTTTTAATCCCGGACGACGTGCAGGCCGGCCGTTGCTCCCCGCAAAAAATGTTCTGCACTTTTTAGAACGCACCCAAGCCCCCCTGCAACTATCTTTGTACCCCTGAATCTTATGATCATGAAAATAAAACCATTTCTGCTTTTAACAGTACTGACCGGTATGCAGATCGCCGGACATGCCCAGGTGAAATTTGCCGGTGTTCCCGTTTACAAGATCACCTACGGATCCAGCTTTAACGGAAAGACCCCGAAAAAGCAAAACAAGACCTGGGTGTTCGCAGCGCCCGGCCAAACACTGGTCACCACCGAGCGGGATTTTACGGGGAAGGCCGCCTATCCTTTTGAGCTTTCGCTTATAGACCGCACCCGCAACCGGCAGGAGCTGTATGCCTTTTTGAATGAGCGGGAAAGCATTACGGCTTCAGATACGGCTTTCCGGACCCAGCAGTTTGAGCTGCAGGCGGCGACCAAAGATATATTGGGCTATCGCTGCAAAAAGGCAAAGATCATCGTAAACTCCAATACGATTGAACTGTGGTACACCGATCAGCTTCCGGTAAAAGGCGCACCAACGATACTGGGGCAAAACCTGGGCCTGGTGCTGGAGCAGGTCAGGAACGGCAACAATAGCATCCGGGCAGAGAAGATCGAAAAACAAAAGATCAGCCTGCCGGCCTTTCTGTTGCTAAAGCCGCAACAAACCGACCTGCTCAACTACCGGGACGCCATCTGGAACAGCCGCTTTACCACCATTCCCCTGTTTACCGGCCAGGTCATCAATTTTTCAGATGCCGGTAATCAAGCCGGAGATGTACTGCGGTTTGCCAATGGTACCATCGTGGTAAAAAAAATAAAAATGCCGGCCATCGACAGCAATTCGAGTGTGTTCCTGGACCTGAAAGAACAGTCCAACGGCGATGCCTATGACCGGACAGGGACCGTATTCCTGATCCCCACCGGTAAAAAACAATCCTTCCTTGATGGGTTAAAGAACGGGGTCAAAACCCTTCCCGCGTACACCAATGGCAACGGGAAAACGTACCAGGGTGTGGTGGCCACGCCGGATTATACGCCTCCGCTGGAGCTCATGCGCTTTTTCACGCCTTTTGGTATCAAACAGTTCAACCATATACAGCTTAAAGGAAAGCAATGGCAGGAGGCGGTTCCCTACCGCCAGGACATTACAGATTTTGCGGCAGCGCTCAGCAATAAGGAAGTGTATATTGGCGTGTTCATCGGGAACTATGATAAGGGCGGGCACAAAATAACCGCCAACCTCACCCTTCACAGGGGCGGTCCCGACAAACCGAAACAACAAATCATGCCGCTGTTCAATACGCTGAACATTATGGAAATGGCCGGGCAGGAATATGCCACCATGTTTGACAGCGAAAAAGGATTGGAAGTGCATTTCCGGATCGATGCGCCCTTAAAAAACGCGTCCCTGCTTTATACCACAACCGGCCATGGAGGATGGGGCAACGGCGACGAATTTGTGCCGAAACAAAATACGATCCTGCTCAACGGACGGGTCATCTTTGACCTGGTGCCCTGGCGGGCCGATTGTGGCTCCTACCGGTTGTTCAACCCGGCCTCCGGCAACTTCAGCAACGGGCTTTCCTCTTCTGATCTGAGCCGCTCCAACTGGTGCCCGGGAACCGTAACCAACCCCTTCAGGATCCATCTGGGCGATCTGGAAGCCGGCGATTATACCCTTCAGGTAAAGATCCCCCAGGGCAAGCCGGAGGGATCCAGCTTCAGCGCCTGGAATGTTTCCGGCATACTGGTTGCAGACTGATATCCGGAAATACCGAACATTCGTTCTTACAGGAACGAAAAAACCCTTTCTTTACGCAAGGTTTTCGCTGTAAAAGAGTCTTATAGAATTTAAACAGCTTATTTATTACTCAACTAAAAACCATTCGTTTGAACCGGATCCCAACTTGTTTACTCCTGCTGCTGACGGTATGGAGCGCCCTGGCCTGCAATGAAAAGAAAAAATCAGTACCGGCCGGTCAAAAAAGAACTGCGGCCAAAGTAGATGCATTTATTGTCAAAACCGAATCCTTTTCCGAAACGATCGAAACGCCCGGCACCATTGTAGCCAATGAAGTGACGGAGATCCATCCCGAAGTTTCCGGCAGGCTTACCCTGCTCAACATCCGCGAAGGGCAGTATGTACCGCGCGGAACCGTACTTGCGAAAGTTTATGATGGCGACCTGCAGGCACAACTGAAAAAACTGGAAGCCCAGCTCAATATTGCCAAGGCCAATGAAGACCGCGCCCGGCAGCTGGTTGGCATCCAGGGCATCAGCAAGCAGGATTATGATAACAGCCTGCTTACGCTTCAGAACATCCAGGCAGACATCGCCCTGGTGCGCACTGAAATTTCCCGTACCGTGATCCGCGCCCCCTTTAACGGGAAAATCGGCCTAAAGGCCATCAGCCCCGGCGCTTATGTGACACCGGCAACCGTTATTGCCACCATCAACCAGACCAGTACCCTCAAAATTGATTTTGTAGTACCCGAAAAATATACCACCCAGATAAAGCCCGGGCAGATCGTTGGCTTTACGGTGGAAGGGAACAATGCAACCTATTCCGCAAAAGTAATGGCAACCGAATCCAACGTATCCGTCACCAACCGGAGCTTAACCGTAAGAGCCGTGGTAACGGGAGCCACACAGGGATTGATCCCCGGTGCCTTTGCCAAAGTACGGATCGGGTTTGCCCAAAAGGATCATGCTATTTTTATTCCCACGCAATCCATTATGCCCACCGCCCGCGGTAAGCAGGTGATCCTGGTTGACAACGGCAAAGCGCTTTTTTCCGATGTGGAGACCGGCAGCCGCGACTCTGCCCGCGTAGAGATCACCGGGGGATTAAAACCGGGTGATACCGTTCTGGTAACCGGGGTAATGGCAACAAAACCCCATTCAAAAGTGAGCATAAATAAAATCGTTAACTGAAAAAGGTGATTGAACATCATCAACCCCTTTATTGATGAATATTTCAGAGCTAAGTTTGAGGAGACCGGTGCTGGCCATTGTCATGAACGTGGTGATCATCGTATTTGGGTTCATTGGTTTTAAGTTCCTGGGCGTGCGCGATTACCCGGCCATTGATCCGCCCAATATCAGCGTGCGCACCAGCTATCCCGGCGCCAATGCAGACATCATTGAAAGCCAGATCACCGAGCCTCTTGAGGACGCCATCAACGGTATTGCCGGCATCCGGAACATTACTTCCAGCAGCAGCAACGGCAGCAGTAACATCAATGTGGAGTTTGAAGTAGGCGCCAACCTCGAAACCGCGGCCAACGACGTGCGGGATAAGGTTTCCGCCGCCCAGCGCCAGCTTCCGCCCGACCTCGAAGAGCCTTCTGCCGTTACAAAGGCCGATGCCAGCGCGGAGCCGATCCTGGCAATGACGGTGCAAAGCAGCACCAAAAACCCGCTGGAACTTACCGAATATACCATCAATAGCCTCGTGGACCGGCTGCAGACCATCCCCGGTGTCAGCAGCATCGACACCTGGGGCGAAAAGCGCTTTGCAATGCGGCTCTGGCTGGACCCGAATAAAATGGCCGCCTTCAATATTACGGCCGCCGACATACGACTGGCCCTGCAGCGGGAAAACATAGAGCTGCCTTCCGGAAAACTGACCGGCGAAAATACCGAGCTCACCATCCGCACTTTCGGACGGCTCGACACCGAAGAAGAATTTGCAAACATCATCATCAAGAACGAAGGCGGTGCCGATATCCGCGTCAAGGATGTGGCCAATGTGGTGCTGGGACCCGAAAACGAAGAATCTGCTTTAAAGGAAAGCGCCGTCCCCATGATCGCCATGGCGGTGATCCCGCAACCCGGTGCCAACTATGTTTCCATTTCAAATGAATTTTATAAACGACTGGAAACGATTAAAAAAGAAGTACCAGCCGATATAAAACTGAATATAGCACTGGACCAGACCGAATACATCAAAAAATCGATCACAGAGGTTGAGGAAACACTCTTTATCGCCATCGGGCTGGTGGTGATCATCATTTACCTGTTCTTCCGCGACTGGATCCTGTCCATACGTCCGCTGATCGATATCCCCGTTTCCCTGATCGGCGCTTTCTTTATCATGTACATTATGGGGTACACCGTCAACGTACTTTCCCTGCTGGCCATTGTACTGGCAACCGGGCTGGTGGTCGATGACGGCATTGTTGTTACGGAGAACATCTTTAAAAAGCTGGAGCAGGGCATGAGCAAAAGAAAAGCGGCGCTGGAAGGGTCCAAAGAGATCTATTTTGCGGTCATTGCCACCTCCATTACCCTGGCGGTGGTGTTCCTCCCCATCATTTTCCTGCAGGGATTTGTGGGCAGCCTGTTCCGCGAGTTCGGGATCGTGGTAGCCGGAGCGGTGCTGATCTCGGCCTTCGTTTCCCTTACGCTGACCCCTGTACTGAACGTGTTTCTTACCAAGAAAAATGTTCATAAGCACTCCTGGTTCTACAACAAAACGGAGCCTTTTTTCCGGGGGATGGAGCAGTATTATGAGCGGTCGTTAAAAGCATTTATGAAGGTACGCTGGGTGTCCTGGATCATTGTGGTGGCGTGCTTTTTCGTTATTATACTGATCGGCCGGAACATACAGTCGGAACTGGCCCCTATGGAAGACAAAAGCCAGTTCCGGTTAAACCTTACGGCACCGGAGGGCACTTCCTTTTATGCCATGGACACATACGTAGACAAGGTATCGCAGTTCCTGATCGACTCCGTTCCCGAAAAGGAGATCGTGCTCTCCATCACCGGTTCCCGCAGAAGCGGCAGTGCCAATTCGGGTATGGTACGGGTGCGCCTGGTGCCCAAAAATGAACGCAGCCGGTCGCAAAAGGAAATCGTGGACTATGTAAACCGGCATGTATCCAAATACAGTGAGGCAAGAGCATTTGCGATACAGGACCAGACCATCCAGGTAAACCGCCGCGGAGGCCAGGACGTGCAATTCGTGATCCAGAACAACGACTTTGAAAAGCTCTCGGAAATGCTGCCCAAGTTCCTGGACGAATGCAACAAAAGCAATATCCTGCAACAGGTGGATGCAGACCTTAAATTCAACAAACCGGAGATACGGATTTATGTGGACCGGCTAAAGGCCGCGCAGCTGGGAATAACGGTCAGCGATGTATCGCAGGCCCTGCAGACCGCCTACAGTAACCAGCGACTGGGATATTTTACCCGGAGCGGCAAACAATACCAGGTAATGGCGCAGGTAGACCGCATCGACCGGGACGACCCGCAAGACCTGAAGAAAATATTTGTGCGCAACGAGCAGGGGCAGCTGATCAGCCTGGACAATATCACCAATGCGGTGGAGTCCACAACGCCGCCCACCATCTACCATTTTAACCGGTACAAATCCGCCACGATATCCGCCGGCCTTACCGAAGGGCATACCCTGGGCGACGGGGTAAAGGAAATGAACCGGATCGCCCAGAAAATGCTGGACGAGTCGTTCACCACTTCCCTGAGCGGCTCAGCACGCGACTTTGCGGAAAGCAGCAGCAATACAAGCTTTGCCTTTTTACTGGCGCTGGGCCTGATCTTTCTGATCCTGGCCGCGCAATTTGAAAGCTTTATCGATCCGCTGATCATCATGATCACCGTTCCCCTGGCCCTGGCGGGCGCATTGCTCTCGCTCTGGATCTTCGGGCACACGCTCAACATCTTCTCCGAGATCGGGATGATCATGCTCATCGGACTGGTAACCAAGAACGGGATCCTGATCGTGGAATTTGCCAACCAGAGCCGTAAAAAGAATATGGAGAAGACGGATGCGGTGATCTTTGCAGCAGGTCAGCGTTTGCGGCCTATCCTCATGACGAGTATGACCATGGCCCTGGGTGCGCTGCCCATTGCCCTGTCGCTGGGCGCCGCCGCCACAAGCCGTATTCCGCTCGGGATCGTAATCGTAGGCGGGATCATCTTTTCACTGATCCTGACGCTGTATGTGATCCCCGCCGTCTACAGCTACCTGTCGGCTAATAAAAAGAATAAAGAATTTGATGAAATACTCCGGTCAGAAGAAAGCAAACAGGCTCCGTCAAATGCATAACCCGTTGCTCAGACCCGGAAGTTGTGCGCAACCGCTCGCTTTGCGTAACGATCGCAGTGGCCATTCATTAATCAAAATGCCTGAACGCATGAACAACTATTTTTATACAGGAAAGATATGCTGCATCATTGTGGTGGCATTGATATTTTCCGGGCCGCTTCGTGCACAGCGGCTGCTTACATTGGAAGAAGCGATCGCAACTGCCCTGCTCAACAATTACGAGATTCAACTATCAAAGAACGACTCTACTATTGCGGCCATCGATTACAGTTACCGCAACATGGTATTCCTGCCCTCGGTAAACGGGAACGCCGGCCTTACCAATACCAATAACAGTCAAAAGCAAACACTGGCCGACGGCACCCAGCGAAAATCCAATAATATCCGGAGCAACAATGTGCAGGCCAACGTTTCCCTTGACTGGGTACTGTTCGACGGGTTGAAAATGTTTGCCACCCGCGATAAGGTAGCCGCGCTGCTGGAAGCCGGCGAATATACCATCCGGGAACAGGTCATGAACACCATTGCCGCCGTGATCACCAATTACTACGCCATTGCAAGGGGTAAGCAGCAGATGGAAGCAACCGAAGTACAGATAAAGCTGAATAACGAACGGGCAAAACTGGCGCAGAACAAACTCGACATCGGTACGGGCGCCAAGCCGGATGTGCTGCAAAGCAAGGTTGATCTCAACAGCCAGAAAGCCCTGCGGATGCAGCAGGAGGTTCAGGTAGCGCAACTGAAAGAACAGCTGGCTCAGGCCATGAACAGCCAGATCCGCGGTACGGCCTTTGACATCCCGGATACCATCCCTCTCAATTATGATCTTTCGCTGGGGGGCGTCCTGGAAGGCATTGAACAAAGCAGCCCCACGCTGCAACTGGCAAAAGCAAGGATCGATATTGCCCATTATACTGTAAAAGAGAGCCGGGCGGATCTTTATCCGACCATCTCCTTCAGCTCTATGTATAATTTTACCCGTACGGAAAACAAGAAGGTCATCAATCCCTTCTCTACCCTGTTCAATCAGAGTCACGGGTACAACTATGGGCTCACAGCCCGCATTCCCATCTTCAACCAGCTATCCGCCAGGAGAAATATCCGGCAAAGTCAGTGGGGCCTGAAAATGGAAGAACTCAACTACGACAATCAACGCTCCCTCCTCAATATGCAGGTGCTCAATTCCTATAAGAACTACGATCAGCAAAAGCGGGCGCTGAAGCTGGAAGAAGAAAATATTGAGCTGGCAAAAGAGAATGTGGACATCGTGTTCCAGACCTATAAGCTGGGCATGGCCACTTTAGTACAGCTGCGCGAAGCCCAGCTCAGCCTGGCTCAGGCCTACGACCGGCTGATCGAGGCCCGGTACAATACCAAGCTGTCGGAAACGGAACTGATGCGGCTGAAAGGCGCATTGTTGCGGAAGTAATGAGATTCGAGCGTTGAGCGATGAGATGTTTTTAGCTTTTAGCAGTCAGCTAAAAACCCCGAACGGAAAAATACGCATCAGGTCCCAAACGGGAATCCAACGTGGAACTTTAAACCTGGAACAGCGATCAGCCTTCAGCTTTCAGCAGTCAGCTAAGAATCCGGGCGGACAAATACGCATCGGACACCAAACATCAAACTCTAAATACGAATATCGCGGGAGTCGTGCCGGCCTGCGGACTATGGCCGGTAGAGTGCCGATGCCACGGGGTGCCATTTGCGATAAAAGCGCTGTACCGTTCTCAGCTCGCCGCCGGAAGCCGCCGTTTGTGTGATCACCCCCGGACGGGTAACCCAGTCGGATTCCCATTGCGAGATCATCCGGTAAAAGTCATTGGCGTTATTGCGGGGCCGCCGGAACCGGTGGTTAATATTGACCTCCCGGTACCGCTGATCCGGCTGCTTTTTTAATTCGCCCTGAAGCATTGCGATGAATTTTTCCCAGCGTGGTTTATAAAAAGTGCGGACCAACCCGTTCCATTGACGGGCGGAATAATCATACTGGATCGCGCTGGAATCATAAGGTCCCCAGATCGTGATGAGGCCCCGTGCATTTTTTTCATAAAGGTCTTTTTCGGCGGTGGTAGTACCGATGGCTCTTGCATCGGACAGCCATTTGCCCAGCAAAAACTCTTTACGGGTGCCGAGGAGCCCATCAAAATCATCCATGAGCTCCAGAAACTGGTGGCTGTAAAAAGCAAAGCTGTCTCGTTTGCTGTTGCGGTATGCATTTCCCATATTTGCCTGTATGGGTATCGCCAGATCGGCCAGGCATTGCCGCATCAGATCCACCAGGTCGTATTTATAGGTATCCGTGCGCCTTGTAACTTCACCAGCCGCCATCATGGATCTTACAGCGGTCCACAGGGTTTGAAAATGATAATTCTTCCGGCTGTTGAGCGCGCCATTGGGTGAAGCGCCATATACCGTCAGGGCCGGCCGGGCGCAAATGGCAGATTCGCGAAAGGTCTCCACCCCCGTTTTCCGGCCGTAAACGGTTTCCAGCAGCAGGTCCCAGGCGTTCTTCACCGCATCATCCAGGCGGCCGTAGCGGCCCCGGAGATAACCGTACAGCCATTCTTTGGTATCCGGCTGCCGGGCGTGCCAGGCCATTTCACTGGCGGCCTCATAAATAACGGGGTTATGCCCGATGGCTTCGGGGAACATCCCGATGCCTGATAAATTGCGGGTTTCACTTTTATTGTTCAGCAACCGGGGAAACCGCTCCATTACTTCATTTAAATTGCCTCCCATGGCGGTATTGCCTCCAAAATTATGGATGATACCCGCCAGCCAGGGACGCCCCCAAAAAGCCTGGCTCCCCTTCCATTTCTGGCTGTTCAAGTCCAGCATGATGATGCGGCCGGCCGGGATCGCCTCTACAATGGGTTTACGCATGCTCCAGGTTTGCATGGCTATGATGGCTTCCGGATCGGCGGCGGCAGTGGCTTCATAGATCTTTTTCCCAACGGCTGTTAAATAATCATCACCGCTCACCGGCGGTTTGCCTTCATGAAAGGGATCCGCCGCATAAATATGATCGGTCCCAAACAGCCGTGTCTGCTCTTCGATAAAGGCCTTTGCCATTTTGCTGAACAGCGGATCCACCGGGTTCAACTGCGCCGTGGGACCTCCTACAAAAAACCATACCGGCTTTTCCACAATGTCGGCCTGCGGCTGGTGCCGCTTCAATGCCCGGGGCACATAACCGGTAAAGCCCTGTAATATCGGCGTCATACCCAGGTCCCGCTCCCTTTGCAGGATCTTTTTGCCCAGTACAATGCTCCGGTTGATCCATTGCTGCGGCAGGGGTCCGTAAACCCCTTCAATATTGGTCATCCATTGCCAGGCCTGGTATGCCGGTCCTACCAGGAAGGCGCGTATTTCATCATCACTCATTCCAAACCGGCGCAGGGTACGTTGCCATACGGCTTCCTGTCCCGTAACGGCCAGCGGCATATTGATCCCGTGCATGGCCATCCAGTCGATCTCCCGCTCCCAGCGCTCCCAGTTCCACCAGCTCATCGAATAATTAAAGGTACAATAGTTCAGGTATGACCTTTTTGCATAGGGGGTCACCTGCCGCACTTTTTCCGGAACTACCGGCAGCTTTGCCGGCAAACGCATCTGATCGCCACACCAGCTGCGCTGCACATGGCAATAGTACTTCAAATACCAGTTAAGCGCGGACGCTACTGCAACAGGACTATTGCCCCGTAGCACGATCCGCCCTTTACCGGATTCAATTTCAAACACATCTTTCCCATTGTCTGCAGGTATGGCGGCCACCCTAAATTGTTGGGCATGAGCCGGCACCACCCGCCGGATCAGGCGTTCCGCAGCCTGCGTGTCAAAACCCCGGGCCGGAGCAACCGCAACGGCAACTATACTTAAAACAATTAACGTAAGAACTTTAAATCTGAATGACATATTCCTGTTTTTAAAATATCCGGTCATGGATTGAGTGATGATTTTAGTTTAGAAAAAGCTTCAAAATATCTTTTACCCAACAGGATATAAGACGCTCTGTCAAAATGTACATAGTGATCGTCTATTGAAGTGCAGCCGGTGGTTTCCACAAAGGCGGCATTCGTTATTTTTTGCGGCAGGCTCCGGAGCACCTGCCGTATTTTATTGATCCTTGCTACCCGGTCCGGTTTATTGTGCTCTTTGGAAGTACCATAAAACTCCGCCAGGTCACCTACTATAACAGGCAAACCCTCATTGCCCACTTCTTTTCTTATGTCCCTTACCAACTGAAGCAATTTATGCGCATAGCTATTCGCTTTTTCTTCATCTACCGTATCCGATTCACCCTGGTGCCAGAGCAAGCCTTCTATAATGCCGGATTCCCGGGCAAATGCCAGCTTTTTTAGAAAATCATCATACACCGGGGTGCCTTTCTTCAACTGGTCAATCCCGGCCCCGCCAAAAGCAAGGGGTATCAGTCCAACGGAAACGTTCCTGTGATGTGCCCGGTATGCTGTTGCAAAAGGCAGCCCCAACCCAAAGCGGTCCGATGGTAACCGGTTGTGCAACGGATGCGCCGCAGGCTCCCAGCTCAATCTGCCGGAGTAGATGGTAGGCAGCTTGAAAACATGCGGAACGGGTATGCTGTCGCCCGGTTGCAGGTAGGCATATCCCGACATATTCGACTGTCCCATCAATATAAAAATGTGAAAATCATTTTTATGTTTTGGAACGCCCTGTTGCGTGGATCTTTGCGATTCGCAGCTGAGCAGCAACATGACAGCTAAAAGAAACCCCGAATGCAATTGTTTCATCTGCTTATTTTTTTATTTTTTAACAGCATCAGGAAGCTGCGTTTTCTAAAGTCATTCTAAAACCGAATCTCCCACCCCTACAAGCAGACGGACGGGTGTTTCGGGATCTGTTGACAGATCATTCTTTTAGATACCGGAATCCCGATTGCGATCGCATGTGCGTCCGGTTCATTTCAAGAATTCAATGGTCAAAGCAAAGCTGCAGCGCGGCGTTGCGCTTATACCGATTGAATATCCGTAATAGGCCCATTCCATTCGCCTGAACGGCTATCACATCGGCATTATACGGGATGGTATCGGCCTGAATTATCATTCACTTTCGTATTATTCGCAACCAACACAAGATGCATGGAGGTGCAGCGCACCCGTAATGTAAACCTTTCCCAAAAAGATTCCCGCCACGCTGCGGCTAAGAGCAGGCTCCGGGAGTTCTTGTTACAATGATTGCGGCACGCCGCACCCCGTTTGCTATCAAAAGATCCGGTCTTTTTAGCACCAATAGAAGGCCTTTGATACAACCACAGCCCGTTTGTTGCCATCCGGAACGTTTAAACAACACCTACATTTTAATGTCATACAGGGCAATGTTCTTTAAAACAGGGGGAGCAACAGCTTCAGTCACCCGCCACCTTATTTTAGTTGTATGAACCGGCGTGAATTCCTGTATGCGTTTATGCCCGATGGAACTGCCTTCTGCAATCAGCTTCCAGCTATTGTTTATCCAGGCGTCTACTGCATACCGGCGTATGCGCTCACCCTGTGCTATATCTTCCTGCAGCACTATGCAGTTAAGGGTAACAGGCCTGGGAGCAATGGTCAGCAGTACTGTTGTTCCTTTTGCCTTGCCGGCAAATACCGGACGGGCAAACCTTTCTTTAACCGCATTGCCAAATTCGGTAAGTCTTTCCACATCTTCCGCCGGCACCTGGCCACTCGTATCTACCACAATGCCCAAAAGCATATTGGCATTGCGACCTACACTGGTATAGTAGTTTTTGAGCAGCTGCTGCAGGGACAGCATTTTTTGTCCCTCCGCCTTCCAGAACCATCCCCCCTGCCAACCTGTGCGTAAAGGAAAATCTGCTTCGCCGGGGCACCAGATCTTTCCGTTTGGATCCCCCTGCATATGATCCACTTTTATTGTTCCCGTAGCGGATGTGGTGGCGTCAGACGTGCTCCAGTTAGGATAGGGCGCCGCCCCCTCCTCGTTACCAATCCATCTTACCAGGTTCTTTGCCTTTACAGGCCCTTGAAATACGATGGCGTCCGGTTGCAGTTTCTTTAGCAATGCAGCAATTGGAGGTCCCCCCTTTTCTACTGGCAGTACACCTCCATCAAACCATATTTCAAATAATTTTCCATAATTACTCCATAACTCCGTAAGCTGCTTTATTACAATGGCATTATACTGTTCTTGTGTAAAGGGGGATCCTTTTTGTACCAGGCCGGGATTATCAACATAGCAATATCCATTTGCCGAGGCGCTTGCATAAATACCCGGTTTCACATGATACTTCCTGCAACTGGCCATAAAATCTTTTACAATGTCACCCTTCCCGTTTTTCCAGGGAGCGTTTTTTACACTATACGGATGAGCGCCGGTGGGCCACAGGCTGAACCCCGAACAATGCTTCGCAACCAACAGTACGTAAGTAGCGCCCGCGGCCTTTGCCGCACGTACCCATTGGTCTGTATCGAGCTTTAAAGGATTAAAAACCTTTGCAGACGGGTGCGTGCCCCAGTTGCGCCAGTTATAACCGGGCACGTAATTAACCAAATCGAAATGAATGATAGCCCCGATCTCGGCAGCAGACCATTGAAGTTGCTGCGCATTAGGCAACACTACTTTTTTTGTCTGCTGGGCAAATAACACAACGCTGCTGATCGCCATAGCTACCGGTAAAATCAGCCTTTTCATTGTTATCAATAATCGTTCAGTCAGATACATAAAAATGGGATTGGGCAATATAAAAGAAAAGTGCCACCTGTTTTAATACAATTGCAGGGTTTGCCGTCTCCGGTCCTGCACTACCGGCAACAGGTTTTTTCCGCTGCCCGTTTTTGATACCTTCACTTCCTGCTCGGCGGCAATATATGCATGAAACGTTCCCGATACATTCCTGAATGTAAGTTCGAGCTCCTTCCCGGCATAAGGCAATAAAGAATACCCGGCCATGCCCCACGGAACCGCTTTTTTGCTCTTCATCCCGGCAACGGCATAGCTGGCGAAATGATTGAGCCGGGAAACAGCGCTGCGCTGCGGTGCGGCATCCTGACCGTTCAAGGAGAGGTCCGGAAGATGCGGATAACCGATCACCTGTAATTCGCTGCCCGCTCTAATATCCCCGGGCACTTTCAGCTTTATCCTCACCATACTGTCGCCCCGGTGCTCCTGCACCTGAAAGCGGATCGCTGCCGGCTCCGTTCTGCTGTTTTTTACCGGCCGCCCTTTTTCAATTTCAAACTCCATTGTTGCATAGCCGGGCAGCACCACTTCAATGGTTTTTCCTGCGATGAATGCAACCGGGTAGTCCTCTTCATAGGGATAGGTGATACGCGCCCTGTATGATGCGCCGGCAGCTCCGTAAAAGCCGGTTCCGCTGTTAAAGGGAATGACCAGCCTTTGCGGCACCGGGGCCGTATTGCGGGCCGTTAATACGGCTTTATCCTGATACCAGCCGATGTAGCCGTAGGCGTTTCCTTCATCGGGCCTGCCTCCGACAAATACGGCATTGTTCAACTGTGGCTCATGCTGCCGGGCCCATTTTAAAATACCTGCCAGTGACGACCACAGCTCCGGGCGCATGGCATCCAGGGAAATATACCATTCTTTAAGCAATGTGCCCCGACCATAATGCATCAGTACGTAATCCGCCCAGTCGCGCAACGGCAGGTCTTTTTCCTTGACCGAGGTCTGCAGGATGCCATGTGTCATCAAACGGGATACGGGAACCAGCGGCCGGTCTGCCGGGTTGCCAAACATCCGCCAGATATAGGTATCCCGGTCCGTGGTAAATAACGCTTTCTCCGACAGCTCCGGTGTATTGCCGTTCTTTCCGTCATCGCCTGCAAGCATCCATAAATAGTCTGCATACTGCAGCCACCAGGGAGAAAACCAGACCCAGTTGGTAAGGTTCTGTATAATACCCGGCCGCGCCTTTCGGGTTGCTGTAAGTACCTGCAACGCCACATCCAGGTTGGCTTCATGACCATGACGGTCGGTAGGTGGATGATTATTGCCTTCGCCCGGATCACAGAGCTCGTTAAAATCATGCTTATAATAAATAAGGTCTGCCTTTTGTGCCAGCTCCGGCACTCTCTTCAGGATGGCAGCTTTGTACCGGTCTGCCGAGAGGCTGAAATACCGGCCATACTGTTTAAAATAAGCATTGCTTTTGGCAACGGCATAACCATTTTCCGCCCCCCATTTCATATCATTGGTGTACCCGTTCAACGACAGCCAAAGCCCCAGGTGCGTTCCTTCTTTTTTTAGTTTATTGCTGAGGGCAACCAGGTCATTGTCTCCGCCAGGGAAATAAGCAGGGGACGGTTCCCAGACGCTTTTCCGGTTCTGCCAGCCGTTGTCCGGGACCATGCCATCCAGTTTGATGCCATAAGGCTCCAGCTCTTTTTTATATTTCCGGTAAACGTTCAGAAAATGATCGCCGCTCAGGTCCTTTGCCGACCTATCGAACCAGTTATTATAGTTGAGAAAAGAAACCGGTTTTTTCCAGATGGTGGCCAGGTACTGCATAAACGCCTGCTTCACCGGTGTATTTTTTCCCGCATAGCCGGTTACGGAAACCTTGCTGTTGATTTCATAGCCGGTTGCCGATCTTACTGCGTAACCGGGGAAGTGCATCAGGCGTACCATGCCTTTTGCCGGATGCGGCTCCACATCCCTTCCTTCCAGGTCTATAAAACTGTAATTGCCCACCGAATCGTAGTAGCGGCCATAGCTCGCCGGCTGGTTGCCGTTGCCCCGGCGGCTGTACCCGGCCGGGTATTCCAGTCCGGTAAACCATTGATCTTTTATGAACACCGGCTCGCCGCGACCGCCGCCGGTCTGCTCATCCCCGTTTATAAACCGTTCCACCTCCAACCGGTCTACCGTTGCCGGTCTGTCAAATAGCAGCCGCAGTTTTTTTCGTGTGAACGGCTGCCCCTTCACCGCAAAATAGATAATGATCACCTGCTGCGGGCAGGCACTGTTCTTTAGAGCTGCGGCGCCGGGCCGGTAGGTAATTTCACAAAAGCTGGTATCGCCTGCCTGGTATTGCTTTGGATCCGCAACGGCTGTAAAACCGGATATGGTCAGTCCCTCGCTGTTGTTCATGGGCAGGATATGGAATTCATCGCTTTTGACTTCCAGCACCGTACGGCCATCGGGGCTCAAAAACCTTTTGGTGCGCCATACGGCACCATCGTACTGCAGCACGCGCTGCACTTTGTTATTTTTAATACGTAATTCCTGCGCATTGGACACAAGGGCCCCGAAAAGTATAATGACAGCAAAGACTATTTTTTTCATAACCAAAAAACTATTATGCACTACTTCAGGCTTCAGCCGATAGCAGCTTTTCGCCGCACGCTAATAAAATATGGGCCGACGGAAAAGTTACGAGCCAATAGTTAGCCGGGAAGGTATTGTTTTTTAATTGATCCTGACATGCCGCCGCGCCACTTTCCCGGCTAAAAACCTTTAGCCCGTTTATGCGATGAGTATGATACCGTCAAAGTTATTCCAACGTAGGGTTGAAGGTGCCATCGCCCCATCCCTGCGTTTGTTTTAAATTGGGGTTCTTCTGGATCTGCGCCAGGGGTATGGGTGCAAAATATTCATTATCTGTTATTGTAAATGTAACGTTATCCACCGTAGTCCTGTAAAGCGTATTGACCGTATAATTAAAGTCTTCCGACAGATAACCATATGCATTTTTCCGGTCATCATCCACCGGCAAATTGGAGGCTTTCAGCGTGGAAGCCACCCCCTGCTGCACGGTGCCGTTCAAATTTAAAAGTGTGCGCGAACGTTTCAGATCCCAGAACCGCTGGCCTTCAAAAATAAATTCTACGAAGCGTTCGTTGTAAATCAGCTTCCGCACTTCATCCCGGTTTGTAGTGATAATGCCATAGTTGTTGCCCGCGCCTGCTTCGATCCCTGCCCGCTGCCGGATCTGCTGCAGCAATGCGACCGCATCGGCAGTATGACCGGTTTCATTGGCCGCTTCTGCCAGGTTCAGCAATACTTCTGCATAGCGTATTTCAATCCAGTCAACGGAATTCTGCGCCACTTCCGCGGCCTTTAGCTCCGGTTGCAGTCCCTTGCGGGCATACAACCCGGTAAAGCTCCAGTTAGCAGTTGAAGGATTGGGGGAATAGGAATCGGTGGCGGTAGCCAGTATATCGTCGGCGTACTGCCTTCTTCCGGCAATACCGCCCGTTTCATAGATGGAGCCATTCCATACAATGGAAGCATCAAACCGGGGATCCCGGTTCTGCCAGAACGTTTGATCGCTGTAAGCATATTTAGGACTGCTGCCGGCAGGATACCCGTCCTTCATGGTGTAGGCTTTTACCATCGACCATACGGGGTTATCAGCACCTGTTGCGTTTGCTGTCTGGGAAAGCGGCCGGGCGCCCCGTTCATTCCTTCCGTCTGTTTTTGTAGGAGCGGTGAATTTAACGGTTAAAACGGCTTCTTTGTTTCCCTCGTTACCGGTGGACCAGATGCCTGCATAATCGGCGTTCAGCCCAAAGCCCATTGCATCCAGCTGTGTTTTTGCGGTAAGGTTGGCATTATAGGCATCCTGCCAGTAAGCATTATCATAGGGATGCGATGGGTTAAACAACGGGCTTGCCTTGTATAAGGCCACTCTTCCTTTTAACGCCAATGCAGCACCCAGCCCGATCCGGCCTTTATCGCCGTCTACAAAGGTTTGTCCCTGTAATAGCTGGATGCTTTTATCCAGGTCGGTATTGATGGCATTGAATACCTCTGCAGTACCGGCCCGGGGCACGCTTAAACTATCCGTTAAACTTTGTGGCTCCAGCAGCAGGGGTACACCTCCATAGACCCTTACCAAAAGAAAATAACTAAAGGCCCTCAGGAACAGCGCCTGGCCTACTATTTTGTCCTTTATTGTAACATCCAGGGTACCGGATTCTATTTCCTTTAAGAGAATATTGACCTGGCGGATATCGGTATAGCTGTCTTCAAATGAGCTTAACCAGGGATGGCTGGTCGTCTGAATCGTAGTGTTGTTAATAACGCCCCGTCTTTCATCTACCGGTAACCCGCCATATAATGCATTACTGGCTGCCGGCCATCCGTTGGGCATTATCCTGTTGTACAGGTTGGCCAGGTAAGCATTGGCCAGCCTGGGATCGGTCCATGTAAGTTTCGGTTCTACCGCGTTTAAATTTTTAACGTCCAGCACATTCCTGTTGCAGGAAAGGATCAGCACCATGAAGGCCGGAAGCAGTAAATATTTTTTATGTATATGAAGCTGCATAGCTATAGTAATTATGTAGATTTATAAGGATATATTCAAACCAAAAGCATAGGAGCGGAACAGGGGATAGGAATCGAGGCTCGATTGTTCCGGGTCATACTCTTTAAACTTACTGATCGTAAACAGGTTGGTAGCGTTAAAGCTCAGCTGTACACCGGTGAGCCCTGCTTTGCTGATCAGTTTCTCCGGCAGGGAATAAGCGAGTGTCGCATTTTTCAGCCGTCCATAAGCACCGTTCCGCATCCAGAAGGAAGAGGAACCGCCCATCAGATCCGGATCGCTGAAGGAGCCGCTGGCCATTGGGTATTTGCCATCGGGATTCAGATCCGGTGAGTACGCATCGGTCCAAAGATCGAAGTAGGGACGATCTGCCTGCTGAAACGCCCCGATGCCGTTAATGGTCCGCACAAACTTATCATATTTGCCCACTCCCTGGAAAAGCATATTTAACGAGAAATTTCTCCAGCGCAGATCAACCGGGATCCCAAAAGTGGTCCGCGGCACGGAGTTCGTAGACAATATGGTCACATCATTATTATCAACCTTACCGTCGGGTCCGGGCGCATAGCCTGCCCCGTTGATGTCCTTTAGTAACACAGAACCCAATATTACGGGTCTGCCAAATTGCTTATACCCTGCAGGCAGCGCATCAATTACCGACTGGTCTTTTACGATGCCTTCAGATATATAGCCCGTAACGATCCCGTCTGTAGGCCGCCCGATGCGTTTCTGAAAATCAGCAAGTGTAGACAGCTGCGGCCAGCTGATGTATTTTTCAATAGCATAGCTGATGTTAAAGCCCACATTATAGCTGAAGTCGCCCCTGGTGTTGCCGTAGCCCAGTACCAGCTCAAATCCGTTTGATCTTAATTCCCCGATATTGGTAGTAGGCAACCCTGTACCCAGCGTACCGGGGATCAGGTCTACGGTTGATGCCAGCACCTTGGATTTGTTGGTAACAAAATAATCAAAGCTCATACTGAGCGCGTCCTTCAAAAAGCCGACATCAATACCACCATTGATGGTCTTGTTGATCTGCCAGGTAATACCGGGATTGGGCAGTACGCTCTGCGGCGCTAAACCCGGCATATTACCACCGGCAAAAAGATACCCGTTGTTAACACTATAGTTATTCTGAAACTGGTAAGGAGCAATATTGGTGATGATACCATCTACCCCATCATAACCCGTAGTACCATAAGAGGCTCTTAGTTTTAAAGTGCTGATCGGCTTTACTGCAAAAAAACGTTCCTTGCTCACTACCCAGCCGGCAGATACTGAAGGAAAAAAGCCAAACTGCTTTCCCTGCGGAAAAATATAAGAACCGTCTTCCCTGAAAGAGAACTCGGCGATATACCGCGCATCGTAGTCATATTTAGCGCGGCCAAAATAAGATAAGCGGGACTGATTCAGCTCCGAGCCGCCAAAATTGCGGCGCGCCGCATCGGTGTTGGCTACCAGGATCTGGTCAATGCCGGAGGTCAGCAGGTCCTGCGCGGTACCGTTTACGGCTTTACGCATGAACTGGTATTGCTCAAATCCTGCAAAGGCGCTGATATTATGCATGCCAAAACTTCTGGTATAATCCAAAAAGCCATTGGTTTGGTAGCGCTCATCCATAAACATATATTCATCGATGCCCGTAAACGATTTGCCGTAATTATTTACCACTGTATTGGCCGCATCAAATTTCAATGGATTCAGTTTTAACAGATCGATGCCGGAAGCTCCTGCAGGCTGTACCCGGTAGCTTACATTGAATTCTCCCACAAAATCTTTCCTGAAGTAATTGTCCTGGCGATAATTTCCCAGCACTTTTAACGACAGGCCCTTGATCTGCGGTATCTTTAACTCGCCCGTTACCGTTGCATTGAATGTATTATAAAGGATATGGCGATAGTTTACCGAGTTTACCGTTTGGGCCGGGTTAAAGCCCCATCCGGGCTGAATGGTGGCGTAGCTATCCGGATCCTCTGCTGTGGTGGGCGTACCATCTGCCTTTGAATAAAAAGGATACAGGCGGGAGAGGTTAAAGGTGGGCCTGTAAAAATCTGCTACGGTAAAGCCCTCTCCGTTATCGCCATCATAAGGCCAGTAAAAACGGTCGGTATAACGCCGGTTATAGCTGAGATTGGTTCCTATTTTCAGGTTTTTGGATACCTGGGCATCTACCTTTGCCCGGAGGGTGTACTTATCAAAATTGGTATTATCATAGCTGCCTTTATTGCCGCTATAATTGGCGGAGAAAAAATAGCTTACATGGTCGCTGCCGCCGGAAGCATCAATACTGTGCTGCTGTGAAGAAGGGTTTCTCCATAAAATATCATTAATGCTCTGGGGGTGCATGGTTTTTGCATAATCCAGCGCCTCCTGGTTAAACGGCACTTTGAAATCAGGATTGGGACTGGCACTTAACCGGTTTTGGGTAGTGGCCACTCCATTCCGGAAGATCAGTTCCTGCTCCGGCGTCCAGTTCTGCAGGGGATACATGGTACGACTGGTGGAAAGCATTCCCTGATAATGAAAAGCCGTCTTCCCTTTTTTGCCCGATCTTGTTTTTACGACCACTACCCCTCCGGAAGCCCTTGCGCCATAGATGGCCGCAGCGGCCGCATCTTTTAATATGCTGATGGATTCAATCTCTCCCGGGTCCAGCACATCAAACTGGGCCTTGTCTGTAACAACATTATCCACCACATAGAGCGCTGCCGTTCTCGACCCCCGTACAGCAATAGAGGCGTTTGCCCCCACGAAGCCGGAATTCTGGATAATGACGGCACCCGGCAACCTGCCGGCCAGGCTGGTGGACAGCTGTGCAGAAGGAATGTTGCGGATGGCAGAAGCCTTGATGCTGGAGACCGCAGAGGTCTGTGTTTGCCGCGACTCCGTCCCATAGGCTACGACCACGACTTCATCCATCCTGGTTTCCTGAACTTCCAGCAATACATTGATATTGTTTCCCGTACCAACCGGAACCTCTTTTGCAATATAGCCCACCGCCGACAGGACCAGCACTGCATCTTCCGGCACATTCATACTGAACTGACCGTTTGCATCCGTAATGGTTCCTACCGGGCTTCCTTTTAGCTGGATGGACACTCCGGCCAATGCTTCGCCCTTGCTGTTGGTGACCGTTCCGGTAATCGGCCGGTCCTGTTTCCCGGCAGCTGATATGGCCATCAGCCCGTTGCCAAGGTCGGAATAGGTAAACCCGGAGTTACGCAGCAATGCATTCATTACATAACCCAGCGTTACATTTTCTACGTCAATGTTTACCGCGCCCTTTTTCCGGAGCTCCACGTTGTCGTGATAAATAAACCGGTAGGAGGTCTGCTTCTGGATCTGCGTAAGCACTTCCTTAAAACTGGCATCCTTCATCGACAAGGTGATCCGCTCCTGGGAGTACCCGTTTGCGGAAGCCTGTAAACAAACAACGGTTAGCAGGACCACAACAATTTTCATAATTAAAAACAATTTAACAGGAGGCCGCCAGCAGGCACTGCCTCTCCTAAGTGCTGATTTTTGCATAACTTGCATGATGGTTAAAGTGAGTAATAATGGTTTCTCCGTTGTTACTTCAAAGGAGATGTTGGCGCATCTCCTTTTTAGTTATTTATTGTTTTTTTGTTATTGTTACCGATAAGGGGCAAATGTCGTCCGGTACAGCAGTAGCACCGGCTGATGCACATTTACTGAATGATCACCGTTTTACCGGTGATCCTGTATTGAAAAGGGTAGGTAACCTGTAAGGCGGTCAACGCTTCCCCGATGGTCTCTTTTTCAAACACTCCCGTAAACCGCTCCTCCTTAAGCCGCTCATTGTCGATAAGAATGGACACTTTGTACCACTTTTCCAGTTTTTTGGCCACTTCTGCCAGCGGTTCACTGTTGAACATGAGCTTATCCTGTATCCAGGCAGTTTCGGGGATCATACCGGTTGCCTCTTCTTTATGAAGCGGCTCCATTTTAAACAGGATCCCGGTATCGCCCGCCGGGTCGGATCGGCTATTCGCATCGTTTATTTGTATGGAAACTTTCTCATTGGGCTTCAACCGGATCCGCAGTTTCTTATTGATCTTATCGGTTATTTCCACGGCGCCTCTTATCAACGCCGTCTGCACCAGGTGCTCGTCTTCATACGCCCGCACATTAAAGGCCGTGCCCAGGACCTTTACCTGTATGGTTGCCGCCTGCACCGTAAATGGCAATTGCGCGTCGTGCACCACATCAAAAAACACTTCTCCCTCCAGGCGAAGGTTCCGGTTTGTTTTGCCAAACCCTTTGCTTAGGGTGATATGGCTGTTCTGGTTCAATATTGCTCTGGAGCCATCGGGCAGGGTTACTTCGTGCCGGGTATTTCCGGACTCAATGGCCATATCATGCACATCCGGCATGTCTTTTCCTTTAGCCGGGCGCTGCTGCGCCCAGAAATAACCCAGGGTTAAAACAACCACTCCCAAAACAGCCCCGGCCCACCAAAGCCTCCTGCCCTTCTGCCGGGTGTTGACAAAAGTACCGGGATCTGCTTCCCGCATGGCCCGCAGCTGGCGCCTCCAGGCCTCTTTTACCTCCGGATCCTGTGTTGAAGCAGTGCCCTGGCCAGCATTAAAAAAAAGGCCGTGCAGCTCCAGTTGAGATGCCAGCTCCGGATGATCCCGCAGCAGCTGCTCCAGCTCCTGCAGCTCCTCAAGTGTTGCATCCTGAGTCAGCTTTCGCGCACTTAATTGCCATATTCTAAAGCTCGACATATACCTTTTATTTTAAAAGAACGCCCGGCGCTATTTTACATCCGTTACAAACCGGACGGCCTGCGTTATTTTTTTTAGTGCAATAGCCATCTGGGCGTCAATCGTCTTTACCGATATATTTAAAATGGCCGCTATTTCTTTATACCGTAGTCCGTCCTGCCGCGCAAGCCGGTAAATGGTCTGGCACCGGGCGGGAAGTGCATCTACAACAGCTTCATACCGCCTTACCAGCTCCTTATTCAGAAAGATCTGCTCCGGGCTGCTGCTTTCCAGTACCGCCGGCTCAATGGTTATTTCTTCAATCCCAAACTGCCGGGCGGCGCTTAACTTTGTCCTGCGCCGGATCGCAATATTCTTGGTAGCGATATAGATATAGTTATTCAGATTCTCTATCTCGAGCAGCCTGCTCCTGTTCTTCCAAAGATTTATAAATACATCCGATACCACTTCTTCCGCCGCATGCCGGTCTTTTACAATTGCATCTGCAAACCGGTGCAGCTTTTTGAAATAGGCATAGAACAACCGTTCAAACGCCACTTTATCATCCAGTACCGCTATTTGTTCCAGTAAGATCTGTATGTTAATATCATGCTCCAAAGCCTGCGGATCGTTAAACAGAGGAAACAGCCTCTATTAACAAGGAGGCAAAAATTAGAAAAATCCCCTAAAAGAACGACAACTTTTTTTCGGATCCCGGTTCCTTTTTTCCGCACCGCCGGTCGGTGTCAAAATAACATGCCTCAGCGGATGGGTCCGCCAGTGACCGGAGCAGCGTCCGCATCTGCGCCAAAAACATCTGTTTACAGGAAATGGATCATTTGATCTTCAGAAAGCCGTTGATGGCGCGCATCATAAAATATAAGGCCAGGGCCCCGGCATAGATGCCCATTAGAATGCTTGCTCCAAGCCCGTTATACGTATACCCTTCCGGCATAGCCAGCAGCAGGGCCGTCATGACCACGAATGTGAGCCCAAAGGTAAGGCTGCCATTGAGCAACGATTGCTTCAGCAAAAACCGGTTGTACCGGAACCCTTCGGGAAATGAGAAGCAGGTGGCGCGCTTTTGAAACAATGCCCGCATTTTGTTGCAGGTGTCTATGGTGGTAAGCAGGGGAATAATGAACGCCAGCGGCAGTAAAAACCGCGCAATACTATACGCACCTTTAAAAAGATGCACGGCCGCGGGCTGCTCAAAACTAAAATAAGGGATCATGGAGTTGAAGCAGATATTCGTACAGGCATAGATCACCGCATTCCTGACCAGGAAGCGCTTCCATATCCGCGGTTCCACAACCGTGGCCTGCCCGGGCAATGCTGCTATTTCTTTAAAAAGATTGTTCATAAAAAATCATCCGGTAACGGCCACCGCCTGCTGCAACTGGAACATAAATGCATCCCGGACCGCCTGCGCCCGGTCCCTGCTGAGAAAATGCTCTTCGGATATCAGCGAAAAATCAAGCTGCCCGTCAAAACTGGTCACCACCAGGGTATTGGGGTTTCTCCAGGGTAAAGCGGCACTGGGCGCATACACCCTTTTTACGTTAAAGCCGTTGTAGACCGCCGGAATATCCAGCCGGCCCATATTGGATAAGGTAATATCATGACCTCCCTTGGTGGTGCGCAGGTGTTTGACCATCTGCCCGGCTGCAGCGTGAAAATATTCGGTAAGCACCAGCAGGTGATTGGGGTTTAGCTTATGGATCTTTTGCTGAAGATCTGCCTTCATCCTGCGCGCCCGGCTCCAGAATGCTGCATCATTCCTGTCCGCCCCCGAAAGTTCAACCACCGGCGCAAAAGCAAACATCATGTCTTCCCTGATACCCGGCACCGATTTACGGATATTCACCGGGCAGATCAGTTTGTTTTTCGCCTCCTGCCCCATCACTTTACCAAAAGCCGTCAGGAAAGCGACTCCCAGCGCCGCCTGCACCGTGGTTTGAGCAGCCTTACAGGCAGCCATCAGCTGCTGTGACTGCTCCCGGTCCATCGGCCAGCGGACCATATAGTATTGTCTTCCGCTTGCGACCGGTTTGTTCCGGACCAGGAGCGATAATATACCCCGGGCTGCGTAAGCAAATACCCGCGCCCTGATCACCGCTCCCTTCCCCGGCATTTCGCTTTTGGCAACAAGATCAGCGGTGGTATCAAAAGAAGCGTACGGTACCGCCTCCAGCAGCGGATCGGCGGCATAAGCCAGCAGCTCCCGCATCAGGTTCACAATAGTGCCGCCATCGCAAATACAATGCGGCAGTACCAGCACCAGATCCGATACAGCATCTCCCTTTAACCAGAGCACGCGCATCAGCGGCGCGCTTTGGTAGTCAAAGGGGCGCTGCCATTCCGCTACGGCAACGCGTACCCAATCCTCATCCGTATTCCGGGGCAGCACTTCCACACGCGATGGTGCGGGCGTATCCCGGATGTCAAAATAAGGCGACCGCGTTCCTTCCTGCAGGATCACCGCCCGCAGCAGCGGATGCCTGGCCTGCAGCCGGTCAAAGGCCCGGTTAAGGTCTTCTTCCGACAATGCGCCTTCGAGCGTTACCGAAAATATGCAGTTAACCGGCCGGTCGCCGTTGGCATACATAATGCGTTCTCCAACGATAAGTCTTCTTTTCATATCAATGCGGGTCAGGAGATCCTTGCAGTTGCAGCAACAGATCCGTAAGTTTTTCTTTTATAGCCACAGCTTCACTGCGGGGAATATACCCTTCGGCGGAAATAAAGCTGAAGTCCAGCTGTTGTTTAAATATAGAGCTGATCAAGGTTGTGGGATTGCCCAGCGAACCGATCACCGAAGGGCTGAAGATCGCATCTACCGCAAAATTGCGGTACTGGTGCGGAATGCGCAATATGCCCATATTGGAAAACATGCAGTCGTTAGTGGGCTTGCTATATTTCAGGAATTCCGCCATACGCGGCAATGCCCGATGAGCATATTCCAGCATCATCAGCGAATCGTAAGCGTTCAGCCGGGCCAGCTTTTTTGAAGCCATGGCCTGCAGCTTCTGTGCCTTTGCCGCAAAACCGGGGCCCGGCCGTTTATCCATAGAAAGCTCCAGCAACAGTCCGAATGCAAACACCGCGTCGGCCCGGATCGTCCGGGCATATCGCCGGATCTCCACCGGGCAGGTAACCTTATTGGCTGCTTTTTTTCCGCGCACCGCAGCAAAAGCGCTCAGCAAAGCCAGGCTTGTGGCCGTATTGACCGTAATCCCCAGCGCTTTACAATGCTGCACCAGGTTCCTGGTTGCTTCTTCCGGCAGCTTCCAGTGAAGCAGGTACTCCTGCCCGCGGCTGACTGTTTTTTTCTTTAGCGGAATGGCATGCAGCAGCAGGTAACCCGCCCAGCCCAGCAGCCGGGCGCGCAGGATCTTTTTCCGGCTGCGCAAAACAGCGGCCGGCACAATGTCTGACAGTTGTGTAAACACGTGCTCCTTACCGATATCCGCATCCGGCTGATCCATCAGCAACAGGAACTCCTTCACAATAGCAAGCGCCGATCCCCCGTCGCACATACAATGATGCGCCACCAGCAACAGCTCCGAAACTTCGTTTCCCCGTACCCATACCAGCCGCATCAGGGGACCCTTCCGGGTATCAAAAGCGGTATTCCATTCTTTTACCGACTCTTCCTGCCAGGTTTCGTCCGAGCTGCGTGTTGCAATGCGTATGGGTACTTCAATTTCCGGTGCCGTGCTCTCAAACCAGGGCATCCCTTCTTTGTCTGTTGTTACCGCGGCAGCAAGCACCGGATGTTTTTCCTGCAGCCCTCTCAATGCATGCTGCAGCTGCTCCTGTAACAACACCCCGCGGATCCTTAACGGGAACAGGGCGTTAAAAGGAGTTGCGCCATCCTGGTACATCATGCGCTCTGCAAACAGCATTCTTCTTTTTATTCTTGGTCCGGTCATGCATCCATCAGTTTGGGAGTAGCCTCCATTACAAAATTTTCCAGGAGCTCAATGGCCCTTGCGCTGCCCCCTGCTGCCATAAAAGTTTCGCGCACTGCTGCGGCCGCTTCACGGAACCGGGGCTCTTTCAGCAACCTCCACACCGCGTTCCGCATATCCGCAGCCCGCATCCGCCTGTACCGGATCTTCAGACCACAGCCGGCTTTTTCGATCAGCGAAGCGGTGTGGAAATGATCATATGCGATCGGCGTAATCAGCATCGGCAACCCGTTCATAAAAGTATCGTTCACGGTGTTAAATCCTCCATGGCAGATCACCGCATCCATATGGGGCATCAGCGCCGCCTGCGGCACAAAGCCCTGCACAATAAAATTATCCGGCCACTCCTCCAAAACTGCCGGGTCGGTTGCCGCAATAATGGTTACCGGCTCATCCCGGAAAGCCTCGATCAGGCGGGTAAAAAACTCCTTGCGGATATCTACCAGCAGAGTGCCCAGCGATACAAAGATCTTCGGCGTGGTGGCCCCGGACAGGCGCTCCCAATCGAAGGGGCTGTGATTGGGACGGCCCTGCACGGGACCTACGAACTGCATATGCGGCTCCGGGTTCCCGAACCCCGCAAATGCCGCAGAGGTGAAGACTATATTCAGTTTACGGGAATGTATGAACACGCCTTCTTCCTCAATGCCCACACTGTGCTGCAGATCGCGGATCAGCTTTTGCAGCCATTCAAATATTTTCGGCGCATTACCGGCCGTATCGCCCATTACATCGGGCGGCACCGGCGTGGTGGTTGCACAGGGAATTCCTTTTTTATACGCAGCCAGCGCACCGGCAAAGGTAATGCAATCATTTACGACCACATCCGGCTGCCATTCATCCATGAACTGCTCCAGGCCCGGCATCATCATCCGGGCAATGGGCACATAGGTTTCTTCCAGCGCCAGCTTCATGACTTCCGGCTGAGACAGGGAAGGACCATCATCCTGACGTTTCAATATCCTTTCTATCTCTGCGCGGTGGCCCTTCAATGCCGCTTCCGGAACCATGAACACACCTCCCTCCGGCAAATGTGCTTCATCAACCGGTACAATGCCCAGCCAGGTCACTTCATGCCCTCTGGCGATGAGGCCTGCGCCTATACTGAGCGTTGGACTGAGATGTCCGAAAAACGGCGGTACTACAAATAAGAATTTCGACATAAGATCAGGTTATGACCCCTTGCCCGCCGGTTGCATTTTTCCCCGGCCCGCAACAGGATCCTGTTTTGTTGTTAATAATGCTTCCAGATGACCTGCAGCAGCGCTTACGCCGCCGGCGGCTTCAAACGATGAGCAGATCTGCTCCGCAGCTTCCCGGAACTGCTCCTGCTGCAGCACTTCCATAACCGCATCCCGCAGGTGATGTGCCTTGAACCGGTTGAAGTTCAGCCGCAATCCTGCGCCGGTGCGTGCTACCCTTCCCGCTACATGCGACTGATCGTACGCTATAGGGATGACCACCAGCGGCAGGCCATGACTCAACGTTTCGCATACGGTATTGTGCCCGCCATGGCAAACCACCGCCTGCAAATGCGGAAGCAGCTCCAATTGCGGGACCATCTTTTGAATGATAAAATTGTCCGGGACCGTTTCAAACAGACCGGGATCGGAGACCACCACTACCGTGAGCGCCATTCCGCCAAAAGCCTCCACCACCCTGGCAAAGAAAAGCCGCTTATGCGCATGGTCAAAAGTGGTACCGATGCTCACCAGGATCCTCGGGTGCGGTGTGCGGTGAAAGCGCTCCCAGTCAAAGGCCGCAGCCGTTTTACGATGTTGTATGACCGGCCCTACAAAACGGAAATGCGGGGGCAGCTGCATGGTTCCAAAAAACAGCTGCGAGGTAAATACAAACGTCAGTACATCGGAACAATCCAGGCTTTGATCGCCGGGCCAGCCCAGCTCCTGCTGCAGGGCCACGACCTGTTTTTCCTCCCACTCATGTACCCCGGGCAGATCCTCCATTACGTTTATCGCCGCAGGTGCGGTTACCGAGGTTGCATAGGGGATCTGCAACTGCCGGGCGGCAACCGCACCGGCAAACAGCTGATGATCGGTGATGACCATATCGGGTACAAATTGCAGCAGCTGTTGCCGGATATCCGCGTACATATAGCGGTTCAGGGGAATGAGCACATCTTCATACAGGAATTTAATGCTGTCGATGCCATAGACGCTTTTGCTCGTGATCTTATCAAGATATGCATCGTTCTCCTGTTGCTCCGGGCTGCTGCGGCCGCCGCCGGTCTGCAGCAATATTCCACCCGCCGGCAACCGGTGCTGCAATGCAGGGTCCAGGCTGATCCAGCCTACCTCATGCCCCCTGCGCAGCAGTTCACTGCCGAGGCTGAGGGTGGGATTTACATGCCCGGTAAAAGGTGGTACTATGATCGCAAACCTGGCCATAAATATTCTTTGGTTTTGTTATCTAAACAGTCATTGTTTCCCCTACAAGGAAGCGCATCAGCACAGCGGCTACCTGTTCCGGCGCCTGAACCGGCAGGTCATGGTCGCCCCCTATCTCTACCAGTACGGCACCGGGAATATGGTCCTTTAAAAAATAGCCGGCCTCCAGGCAGTCGGAACGGTTACCGTAGATCAGCAGGGGCTGGTGCGCCAGGGCCGTCAGGCGCGCATCGGCAAAAAGATCCCGCTCTGCCAGCATATCCTTTTTGATGGAGGTCTGGGAAAAAAGGAATTCATACATGCGGTGACTCCGCTCCAGCTGCCGCCTGCCTATCCGTACTTTTGTGGTATTGAAATAATGTTCCAGGGAATCCCGGTTGTAGGCATCCATAAAGCCGCGGGTACGGTCATCGGCAGGATCCGGTCCTTCGATCATTGCCAGCCCGTGAATGCGCCCGGGAAAATGCATGGCCATTTTAAGACCAATGAGCGCGCCAAAACTGTAGCCCACCAGGTGTACCTTATCCAGCCCCAGAACGTCCATCAGCGCCCGCAGGTCGCCCGTCATGCTGTCCAGGTCGTACCCATCCGCCGCGCGTTCGCTCATGCCATGACTTTTAAGATCATATAATACAACATGAAAGCGCCTGGCCAGTACGGGAGCGATGTTAAAATAATACACGGAGAGGTTGCTGAACATACCATGGATCATTACCACGGTTTCCGCAGCTCCTTTATTCAGCTCCTGGATATGAACCTTCTTTCCGTTGACCTGGATTACCGGCATTGCTGGATGTAATGGATGATATCGTTCAGATTCAGATTGATCAGCTGGTCAAGATCCATACCCGATAACCAGCCGGTAAAATCGATGTGCGCGCCAAAATGCGCTTTTACTTTTTCGGAAAAGGCAACGATCTCGATGCTGTCCATTTCCAGGTCCTTTGTAAAAGAGCTGGAGGGCCGGATGTCCATTTCCTCCGCAAACTCCTCGCCGATCACTTCGGTAATAAATTGTTTCAAAAGATCGAAAATTGCCGCCGCAGCCGGCTGGTTGATTGTTACAGTGTCCATCCTATAATATAATTTTTATGTTGCATTGTTTTGATCACCGTGTCATTGATCAGCAGCTCATCGCCCCTGATCTGTTTTACTTCATAGGCCCTGGGATCGCCTTTGAGCCCCAGTCCCAGCATTTTGCCATACGCTTCCTTGGCCACCCACAGCCGGGTACTCCACTCGGCAGGATCCAGGTCCCTGATCAGCGCACGCTCGGCCGCGGTGCAGGCCAGCTCCATAAAATCCGGAGTACGCACCGCGATCCGTTCGATATCGATCCCTACCGGCCGGCCGCTTGCCGCAACCGCTACCGCATCGGTACCTTTATGCGCCAGCGAAACCCTGATGTCTTCCACGGCTTCACCAGCTACATAAGGCTGTTGCTTTTCGTTGCTGCGGGTGCTGAAAGTGATCGGGAAGCAGGAGTAGCCCCGTTCCCGCTGCAGCAGCGCCCTTACGGCATCCTTGACCGCCACCCGGCTGATCATCCATATCTTTTTTCTTGCAGGGTTCAGTCCCTGGTAATGTTTTTTTTCTTCCTGGTTAAAATACCGCTTCAGGATAAAGTCCCAGCTGACCACACGGTTATAGGCATTGTAAAACAGGAACACACCGGGGGCCAGCTCCTCCGACAGCCGGTGCTGCAATGGCGACATCGATATCCTCCAGAGGGCCTCATCGATCTCCAGCCTCCGGTTCTGCCAGCCGGTAATGATGGCCCAGGTACGACCCTCCCGTTGCATCACTATATTGGCCGTAACAAATTCATCGTTCATGGCAGTGCGTACACAGGTACAATCAAAAACCCCTTCCTGATCCTCCATATCGCCATAGAAAGCGATCTCCTGGATCTTCACCGGAAATGCAATACGGTCTTTGGTAAGCGTGAGCTGCAACCACAGGCCAAACAGCTGCCCCGCATTATCCAGTAAAGAACCCTTGCCTCCCGCGCCTTTGATCCGGCCTTTTATCCCTCTTTCTCCTATTGCCGTAACCGACAGGATGCCCTGGTAGGCCGGGCCATGGAACATATGTGCCTTATAGATCTTCTCCGGCGTGATCTGTATGCCCAGGTCCTTACCGATATTGTCGTCTGTCTTTGGCGCTGCCGGCAGCGTGCCGGCAAGCATTACTTCTGCGGCAGCATATTTTTCCAGATCCAGCTGCGCCAGGTCCGGTCCCTTCCAGTGCCCCGTAACCGTTTCGCGGAATGGCTGGGCCACGTTCATCCACTGGTGCACTTTTGTGTTGCATATCTTATGCACCTTACGGCCGGGTACCTGCCTTGCGGTGATATCGCCAAACAGCTCAAAGATCATCGTCATCGGAATGACCGGGTCCATATCCTGCACACAGCTCCAGCCCGGGGGCTGGCGCAGCAGTGCATGATCGATCAGATAAGGGGTGTTCTCCAGCGTGATATCCAGCTGGTGCGCAAAAGGCTCCCGAACCGGAGCAGGAGGCACTGTCCTTACCGGAGCAATTCCTTCACCGGCCGGGACTTCCCTGGCCAGGCGGAACAGGGATACGAGCTCCTCCTGCATCCGGATCAATTCGTTTACATTCTCTTTCATTGCGCGCATTACAGGATGGCCGGGCACTTCCGCCGGCAGCACATCAGCAGGTACGGAACGGCCGGCGCTTAAAACGGCTTCATCGAGCAGCGGCCATTGTTTTACCAGCGGCGTTCCCAGCTGCAGCTTTATTCCTTTTGCAGCGCGGCGCTCCGGTTCATTGCGAATACCCATAAATGCAAGGTCCACTGCCCTGCCTTCGGCAAATAAGGCGGCCAGCACCCGCTGCAGTTGTGCAATGCCGGAGCGCACCGGTACGTTAGACGCCACGGCGCTGTACATCCGGCCTTTCAAGGTATCATCAATAAAGCCGGTAAGCCCCCCGGCGCCGATCTGTACAAATACCCGGGCGCCTTCTTCATAAAGTTTCAGTATCAGCTCACGGAAGCGTACGGGCCGGATCAGGTGCTCTACACTTAGTGCGCGTATCGCGTCAAAATTTTCGGGATAGGTTTGTAAAGTGGTTGCCGACCACAGCGGGATCCTGGTTGTCTGAAAGCGCATGCCTTCCATGCCCCGCAGCAATACATCCAGCTTATCTGCCACAAAAGGCGAATGGAAGCCGGATTGGAACGGCAGTACCTGGTAAAAGACCTGCCTTTCCTTCAGTATCGCCGTAAGCTGCCCGATGGCAGCATGTGTTCCGCAAAGGATCACCTGGCTGGGGCAGTTGTCATTGGACAGGTACAGATCGGGGATCTGTTCCATCAGCGGCACAGCGGTTTCCAGGCCACAGCCTACCGCTATAAAACGGGAGTCTTTCAGCTCGAAGGTTCCCGGGTCCAGCACATTGAGCAGCTGTGTTACCGATGCCTCTTCTGCCAGCTCGGACGACCGTGCCGCCAGCCATTCACCGAGGCTGTGCCCCGCGTTCATATCGGGTATAATGCCGAGGCGTTTCATCGCCGTATCCAGCACACGGCTCCGCTCCAGCACATCAAGCGCCTGTGCCAGCAGTCCGCTCTCCTGCGCAGGGCGCCGCCCGTCCAGTCCGAAATAAGCGGCCACGCTTTCTACTTCGCCACCGGCCAGTCCATCCAGTCCGGGAAAGACAAAGGCCAGCTTCGCATCACCAGACAGCAACGGTCCGTTGGTGAACCAGATATCCTGCCGGTTTCTCCAGGGTTTATCCCTGCCCACAATTTTTATGGCTTTTTCTATCCGTTCCGGACTGGGATCAAAAAGCGCAATCCGGTAATTCCCTTCACCGGTGCGGGCATCCCTCCCGGCAAGGGCTTTTATCAGTAATTCCTTGCTGTTGCGGGCCAGCAGCAGCACTGCATCGCCGGCGAAGGACCCGGCCTCTGCCCTTTGCTGTGGCGCATACCCTTCCAGCACCACATGTGCATTGATACCGCCAAAGCCAAATGCATTGACTCCGGCATAGGGTTTCAGGCCGCTTCCGCTCCAGCTGCACGGTGCGGTAACCGCGCGAAAACGTGTTGCGGCCATTTGCGGCAGCGGCCGTGCGCAATGTAAAGTAGGGGGCAATACGTCGTGATACAGGGCCAGCGCTGTTTTGATGAGCCCTGCAATACCGGCGGCCGGCATGGCATGCCCGATATTGGATTTAACCGTGCCGATACCGGCCCGGAGCTCCGTATGCGCGGAGCCAAATACGGAGCGCAGTGTTTCCAGTTCAGTTTTATCTCCAAGCGGGGTGCCGGTGCCATGCGCCTCAATATAGCCGACGTCTGCCGGATCGATACCGGCGTTCGCCCAGGCCTGCCGTATGGCTTTTACCTGGCCTTTTACCGCCGGGCTCATTACACTGGTGCCGCTGCCGTCGCTGCTTACTCCCACCCCTTTGATGACCGCATAGATCCGGTTGCCGTCCTGCACCGCCGCGCTCATTTTTTTTAACACCACAAAGCCGCAGCCTTCGCCGATCAGCAACCCGTCCGCATCCTGGTCAAAGGGCCGGATCTGCTGGGTGCGCGAAAGGGCACCCAGCTGGTTAAAAATGCTCCAGAAGGCTGCATTCTGCGCCACATGCACGCCCCCGGCAATCATGAGCGCACAGCGCCCACTGTGGATCTCCCGGATGGCCTGGTCTACCGCCAGCAGGGAGCTGGCGCAGGCCGCATCCACGGTATAGGCGGCCCCGCCCAGGTTCAGCCGGTTGGCCACCAGCGAGGCGGCAAGGTTCGGGATCAGCCCCATGGCCGTATCGGCGCTGAAGCGGCCCTTCCGTTCCTGGTATTCTTTTTTTACTTTCTCGATCGCCGTTTCCGGCAGGGAAGGCAATGCATGCCGCAATACTTCTGCGATCTGCTCGCCGGTCCGTACGATCTCGATGGCCCTGGTGGCACCGGGGCCCGCATAGTTCCCCTTTCCAATAATGATTCCCGTATGCTCCAGCGCCTCCTTATTGCCAAGCGCGCCTGCATCCTCAAGGGCTTTACAGGCCAGGTCAAGCGTCAGCAACTGGTCGGGTTCCATGCCTTCAACGGCCAGGGGCAGGATGCCAAAACGCACCGGGTCAAAGACAACGCCGGGTATGAACCCGCCCCGGCTGCAGTAGAACCGGTCCGCTCCGGCAGTAGCCGTATCAAAATATAAGGGGTCCAGTCTTTCGGCCGGAACCGTTTGTATCGCATCTTTCTTATCCAATATGTTTTGCCAGAAAGCAGCAGGATCTGCTGCACCGGGAAAAATGCAGGACATTCCAATGATGGCGATATCTGTTTCTTTCATTTGAGCGTTCCAACTTTTTGGTACAGGGTCTGCGGTTTTGCTGCCTTCCTGTACCCCTTGCCTGTTCATACAGGTACCGGGATCACCAGACATCCCCGGCCATGATCAGCACCTGGCTTTCCGTACCATATTTTAATTCATTTACAAAGCTTTCCAGTCCCTCTTCCAGCGGTATGAGGGCTATTCCCCGCCTGTTGTATTCATTTTCCAGGGAGGGTGAAACCATACCGGCCCCTTTCCAGGGTCCCCAGTTGATGGCGGTTACCCTTCCCCTGAGCTTTTCTTTTAACGCCCAGGTATAGCGGTCCATTACGCTGTTGGCCGCGGCATAGTCGGTTTGTCCGCGATTGCCATATACAGAGGCAATGCTGCTGAAGAGGATCACGAACTGTACATCCTCCCTCAGCTCTTCAACCAGCACGCGCAGCGGCGTTACCTTCGTGGTAAATACCCGTTCAAAGGACTCGGCCGTTTTGTGCAGGAACAATTTGTCTTCCAGCAGGCCGGCGCCATGGATCACCCCGTCGATGCGGCCGTAATCACGGTATACCTGGTGAAGAAGATCGCGGAGGCCCTGCTCGTCCCGCAGGTCCAGCGAATGATAGGCCACTTTTGCGCCGTTATTCTTCAGCGCATCGATCGTATGAAGGATCTGGTTATTCTTGAAAAGCTGCTGTACTTTTTTCTCAATTTCAGCAGGGCTCTTCAGCTGGCCTTCTTCAATGAGCCTGCTGCGGATCTGCTCTTTTGTTTTGAATATGCCGTAGGGATTGCTGCCCGGCTGCGGACCGGGTGAACGGCCTACAAGGATATACTGACAGGGATAGTCTTTTGAAAATCTTGCCGTAAGCTCGGCAGTGATCCCCTGCGCGCCGCCAAACACCAGCACTACCGCTTCATTGCCGAGGTGCAGCGCTGTATGCCCGTTTGACCGGATCAGGTGCGAAGGCACCAGGTTATATATATTCCGTTCCCTCCCCTGGTACAATACTTCAGACGGGGCACCGGGCGACAATAATTCATTCAGCACGATCTCTGAAAAATCCTCGGGTTCCAGTACCGATTCCAGACTGACCATGCGGCACTGTGTTTGTTCCAGCTCACGGTCCAGGCTTTTCATCAGGCCGGGATATCCCTGGTAGCCCCGCAGCATCTTCAGATCATTGTTCTGTTCCATATGCCCGGAAAGGTCGCAGAACATAAAGATCCAGGATATCTTTTCCGGATCCAGCTTTTTAATAAGGGCGAAGGTTTCCATAATGCTGTACCATCTAGCCGACTCGTGGGCATTGATGATAACCAGACCGTCAAACAGGTGCAGGTCATCCTCCATCGTAACCAGGAAGGCCTCCGCTCCGGATGCTTCCAGCCGCTGTTTTACGGCAGCAGCCATGCGTCCCCCGTCGTTGGTGATGGCAAAGCGCCTGCCACGGATCCGTTCCGGGTTGCCTGCGGCCATCTGTGCAGCGGTGATCTCAAAACGCAGGCGGGAGATCCTGCTCTCCGGGTCTTTATCACCGGCAAAGCCGTTGTTAATGATCTCCTGTGCTTCCTTCACGGGTGCTCCGGGGTTGTTGTACCGGTTCAGCCAGCCCAGCAGTCCGTTTAAAGTTTTGATCGCGGCCAGCTGCTCCATGATGTCCTCATCCTCAGCACCGGCATTTCCTCCGCCTGTAACAAGCTTCAGCGCTCCGATGATCTCCATACGTTTTATGGAATCGATGCTCAGGTCGGCTTCCAGGTCCAGGTCCAGGCCCAGCATTTCAATGGGGTACCCCGTTTTTTCGCTTACGGTCTGTAACAACACCGAACGCAGATCCGTTGCAGGTCCGGATGCGGTTTGCTGCGGGGATGCGATGACCTCATGGGCGGGGGCCGGTTGCGCCGTATGCGCCCGGAGCCAGCCGATCAGGTTGCTGAGTGTTTTGATGACCGCCAGTTGTTCCATCAATTGCTCTCCGGCCTCGTTTTTTTCCGGAAAGCCCCCCAGCCGGTCCCGCATGGCACCGATGATCTCCATCCGTTTTATGGAGTCGATGCCCAGATCCGCTTCGAGGTCCATTTCCAGGCCCAGCATTTCATGGGGATAACCTGTTTTTTCGCTGACCACTTCCAGTAACAGGGTCTTCACATCGGTGACCGCCACCGGTTGCGGCAGGGCCGCGGGGATCCGCTCCGCCGGCGCTGCGGCGATAGCCGGAACCGCAGGCTGCTGCAAGACCTCAGCTATTCCGTTTCCCTGAACCGGAAGCTGTGCCGCCGTTACAGGTTGCCCGAAATAGCTCATCATCACATCGCGCTGAGCCTGTATCATCATTTTCATGCCGGCCAGGTATTCCAGCATCATTTTATCGGCAGCGGCCGTTTCCTGTGTCATGGTCGTTATTTGGATTTTTAATGGAATGGGGGTTGCGATGGGCAATGCACCATGCGCGGGCAGCTTGCCGGATGCCGGCAACGCTTTTTGTCCGTCTACATACCACAACGCCGGGCTTTTGCGGTATTGCTCCGGCGCGTCGATATGGATCAGGCGGACATCCCGGTCTGCAAACAATTGCCGGAGGTCCACATTCCGTCCGGTAGCCTGGTAGGCCGCTATTGCCCGGAGCAGGAATGCGATGCCTCCCTGGCCCTTATCTTCTGTATGCAGCACCTGTTCATCCCCGTTCAGGATCGAACGGGTAAGTCCTCCCAGTACTTTACCCGGGCCGGTTTCAATAAATAGCCGTGCACCAGCGGCATACATTTCTTTAATCTCTGCAATAAACCGGACCGGCTGTACCAGGTGCCGGGCCAGCAGCTCTTTGACGGCTCCGGGCTCCCCGGGGTAGGGACGGGCGGTGGTATTGGACCATACAGTCAGCTGCGGACTGCAAAAAGTCACTTCCCTGAGCGCACCTGCAAACAGGGCCTCTGCTCCTGCCAGCAGCGGGCTATGAAAGGCACAGGCTACATCCAGCTGGCGAAAAGAGATCTTTTCGGCCTTCATCCGGTGCACCAGCTGCTGCATTCCCGCGGTGGTGCCTGCCAGCACCCATTGTTTGGGCGCGTTGAAGTTCACTGCCCAAACCTCCTCCTGGCCGCTGATCAGCAGGTCCAGCGCATCGGCGGGCAAACTCACTGCTACCATCATTCCTTTGTCGGCTCCCACGGCATCCAGTATAGCGCCGGCTCTTTTTTCGCTTAATGCCACCAGCGCTTCCGGGTCAAAGACTCCGGCAAAACACAATGCGGGCAACTCGCCGTAGCTGTGCCCGGCCACCATATCCGGAACAATGCCCAGCGACCGGAGGTACTCAGCGATCGCCAGATCCACCATGCCCAGCAAAGGCTGCGCATTGCGGGTGTCTTTAATAGCCTCCTTCTGCATCTGCTGCGCCGTTTCACTGAAAGCGGCATCCGGGAACAGGATCTTTTCATACCGGCTATGCATTGCCAGCAACCGGCGCATAGCCGGGAACGCTACGAACAGCTCCCTTGCCATATTGATGCGCTGGCTGCCCTGCCCGGGGAAGAGGAAGGCCACCTTCCCTTCCTTCCGTCGGCTGATGAATACCCCGTCTGTTTCCGTTCCCTGCCGCGCCGCCTCCATCCGCTCCAGCAGCTGGCTGCCGCTTTCTGCTATGATGCTGTATTGCACCGGGTCCTCATTATATACGGCCAGGCTGTAAGCCAGGTCCTTTAAGGCGATGGAATCATTGGTCGCAAGCAGCGTCTTTACCCGATCCATGACCTGCCCTGCCGCACCGGGGGTGGCGCCACGGAATACAAACAGCTCCGCAGGCCAGTATGCTAATGTAGTTGCCGCATTCCGGGCGTTACTGCTCTCAAGCACCGCATGAAAGTTGGTGCCGCCGAAGCCAAAGGCACTGATGCCCGCACGGCGTATGGCATGGGTCCAGACACCTGCTGCTGCATTAAACGCAAAAGGGCTGGTCTCCGGATGGTAATAGGCATTGGGCTGGCGCAGGTGAATGGTTGCCGGTTTTACGCCGTGGTAAACGGCAAGCGCAGCCTTGATCAGCCCGGCAAGCCCGGCCGCACATTTGGTATGCCCGATCTGGGTTTTTACCGAGCCCAGGTGTACCTGCCCCGGCAAAGCGCCTGCCTGCAGCAACAGATCGGTAAGGGCGCTCAGCTCGGTTCTGTCGCCCACCACCGTTCCGGTTCCATGCGCCTCCAGCAGACCCAGCCCGGCCGGTGAAATACCGGCCTGCTCATAGGCCCGCCCCAGGGCGCTGATCTGACCTTGTTTACGGGGAGCGGTCAATCCCAGACTTTTGCCGTCGCTGCTGCCGCCCACACCCCGGATCACTGCATAGACCCGGTCTCCATCGCGTTCCGCATCTTCCAGCCGCTTCAATACCACCATGGCCACGCCTTCCCCCAGGGCAATCCCATCTGCCGCTGCATCAAAAGTGGCGCAGCGCCCTTTCCGCGAAAGGGCATGTGTACTGGAAAACATCAGATAATCATTGATGCCGTTGTGCAGGTCTACCCCGCCGGCCAGCACCATATCGGATTTTTCAAGAATCAACTCCTGGCAGGCCAGGTCGATGGCCGCCAGCGACGAAGCGCAGGCCGCATCCACCGTATAGTTGCGGCCGCCCAGGTTCAGCCGGTTCGTGATCCTGCCCGCGATCACATTGGCCAGCACACCGGGAAAAGAGTCCTCGGTAAGCCGGGGCAGGGCCGCGTCCAGCGCTTCCGGCATTTCGCCGAACACCTGTTTAAAATAATTTCGGAAACCATAGTTGTTGGCCAGGTCATTGCCACCTTCAGCACCCAGGATAACCGATACATTTTCTGCATTAAAATTTCCTTCTTTATAACCGGCATCTTCCAGTGCCTGCCTGGCGACCAGCAGACTGAGCAGCTGGCTGGGCTCAATAGCGGCAAGCGATTGCGGCGGTATGCCAAATTCCAGCGGGTCAAAACCAACGCGGGGAATAAAGCCGCCCCATTTGGAATGCGACAGCCCTTCTGTATCCGCAGCGGGGTCAAAATAAAGCGCTTTATTCCAGCGGTCATCGGGCACTTCGGTCACACTGTCCGTTCCCATAACAATATTGCGCCAGTATTCTTCTTTATTGCTTGCCCCCGGATAGATACAGGCCATTCCCACAATGGCAACATTAAGCGCCTTCTCTTCTTTTACAGGCATTGCCGGTAACGGCGCCTGTTCTATACAGGCCGCATGCCCCGTGGTCACGGCTTCATGCAGCTCGTGCAGGCCCATGGGCTTATGGTGCATGGCCACTACCTGGCCGATCATGTACATTCCTTTATCCAGCTGCGCCGCCGCAGCCACCGGTTCCAGTCCGCCTTCCCGCCGTTCGATGCCTTTGGCGGCTATGCGCAAGCGGCCCACATTCAGCGCTTCGAGCTGTTTCCAGATCTCTTTCTTTTCCAATCCTTCTTTTGTCAGCCGTTGTTTTTCCTGGTTGAAGAACCCCGTAAAAGGAGAACGCAGACAGCGGGTCTCATGCCCCGGGGCTGTTTCCAGCAATACGGTATCGTTTTGAAGGATGGCCTGCTGCTGAAACTGTTCGAGGACGGCACCGGTCTGCACTGCTTCGCGGGTAAAGATATAAGCCGTTCCCATCAGCACCCCTACCCGGGCTCCCCTTGCTGCCAGCGGAGCAGCCATTACTGCAATGAATGCGGCAGAACGCGCGTCGTGCACCCCCCCGGCAAAAAAAACATGGACGCCGGAAAGGTCATCTTCCTGCAGCAACCGTTCGATCTGCTTTTCCCAGAGCACCATACCGGAGAGCGGGCCAACATGGCCGCCACATTCCCTGCCTTCGAACACAAAATGCTTTGCACCCTCACGCAGGAACATATCCAGCAGCACCACCGAGGGCACATGCAGGAATACCCGGATCCCTATTTTTTCAAGCGGTGCGGCCTGTGACGGGCGTCCCCCGGCGATCAGCACCACCGGCGGCCGTTCTTCCCGGATCAGCGCCAGCTGCTCATCGCGCAGTTCCTGCGGAGCAAAGCCCAGTATGCCGACCCCCCAGGTCTTATCGCCCGCCAGCGCTTTTGTTTGCCGGATCAGGTCGCGTGCCGGTTGCCCCTTCAAAAGGCTCAATGCCACAAAAGGCAGGGCCCCTTCATTGGCTACAGCAGCAGCAAATTCCGGCACATCGCTTACGCGGGTCATTGGTCCCTGGGCAATCGGGTAAGTGATCTTCAAAGCTTCCGCCAGCGCATTGCCCGGGCGCAGGACATTCAGGGTCTTTGCCTGTATAAGGTGCCCGTGCATGGCCTCCCGGAAGGCAAACACCAGATGCTCCAGTTTCTTATAGCGCTTTGCCCAACCGCCTGCCAACGCCACATCCTGCCCCAGGGCAAGAAGGTTACGGCCTATCTCCCAGCCGCCCAGCAGCGGGCGGATATCTGCAAAACCGGCTTCAGCCGCTATTGCCGGGGAATCCGGGCGAACGAGCACCCGGTACTGACCGATCACCCGGGTTTCATTACCGTGCAGTTTGCCGGCAATATCCTTTATGGTTACAGGGGCGCTGCATTCCCGGAAAAGGAGCACCTGGCTGTCCAGTACAACGCCCCTGGCACCCAGCGCTTTTGCTGCAGCCGCAGTATGTATTCCCATACCGCCCTGCACATATATATCTATACCTTTAATGACAGCGATGACGCGCTGGAACAGGATGAAGGCCGACTCTTCGCCCACCGTTCCGCCGCTCTCATTGCCCTTTATAATGATGGCCGCGGCCCCGGCTTTTTGGGCCTGTACCGCTTCGTTTACCGTAATGATCTGGAAAAAGAGCCGGGCATGCGGAGCAACCGGCACAACGGCGCGCAGCGCCCAGGGGACCATAATAACGCTTATATTTTCCGGCAGCAATGCGTTCTCCGGCAAGGCCGTTACCAGGGCTACACCAAAGCGCTCCTGCCGCTGCTCCCTGATCCTGTTCAAAGCGATACGGGCCTCCTCCTCCCTCCAGCCCAGGTGTATAATGGGAAAGGCTCCGGCTTTAGCGGTGGCCAAGGCTAACCCCACGTCCGGAATTTCACACGGAGACGTGATCAAGAGGTCCTCATTCAAAAAATTAGGATACATAAGTTTAGGTTGGGCTCAAAATTGTTGTCCGGTCTTCTACGAGTCATGTACCGATGAATGGGGCACGCCCATCAACCCTTTCTGAAAAGCAACAATGCGGCTCATTCTCAGCGAGCGATTAGCCTTGTTGTTCGCAGCACCTGGTACCGCCAATAGCGCTCATTATATTTTACACAAAACTTATAATCATCTTTAGTATTGGCTCAATAGTATGAACGTTTTAGCGCACCCAAAGTTAAGACGATCCTCCACTACAAATGTTATTTTTTTAAAATTTATTTTCGAAACGTTTCACGGCCCCGTATCCGGTAAACCGGTAAAGCTGCTGCAATGGCTATGCAGCAGCGATCGGCCGGTTCCGTCAAAATCCCTCTAAACGGGGGATGCCTTTATCCCGCAAGGCCGCTATCTTTGTTTTACAAGCGGCACTGAAGCAAAAAACAATTGCCCGGATCTTAAAAAGACAGGTAAATATTCTCATGTAATTTTTGTTAAGAAAATTGCACCGCAGGTGGTTTCTACTACCTGCTTTTTCAAACAGCAGATTTTATATTTAACATTTAAATATCCGGCAGGCGCAATATCTTAGGAATAAATTTAAAAAACGTCCGGACTTCGTGAAGCCGATCATTGCCATATCCGTTTTGTGTTTGCTCCTCCTTCTCTTTGACACAGGCTACTGCCAGCGCCTGCCCATCGAGAATTTTAATGTAGACAAAGGATTGAGCCAGTCCCAGGTTACCAGCATCGTACAGGATCAGCAGCATTACCTGTGGGTAGGCACCATTGCCGGCTTAAACCGTTTTGACGGTATGCATTTTGAAACCTTTTCAAAAAAAGACGGCATCCGTTCCAATACCATAACCGCTTTATACTGCTCCCGCGGCGGCGCTATATGGGTGGGCACTTCCAAAGGACTTTCCTGCTACAATGGTCACCGCTTTGAGAACCTCGCCCTGCCGGCTCAGGACAGCCACCTGAATTTCAGAACGATCACTGAAGATACCAGCGGAACTGTTTATGCGCATGATCCCCGGAACGGCATCTTCGTGGTAAAGGGAACGAAGATCGTCAAGCAAACAACTCCTGCCGAAAACAACGCCGTTACCTGCCTGTACCGCACCGCTGCAGGTAAGGTATGGGCTTATATCGACCAGCATGGATTTTACCAGCTACAGAACGGTCAATGGACCAGAGGCTTCAAGATCCCCGGGTTAGAGCAACAGGAATATGTGCGGTTGATGACAGAAGGCAATGGCTTCTATTACGCGGTAACCAATAAAAGCACGCTGTTAAAAATACAGAACGGTGTGGTTGTCCGGAGAAAGAAGCTGCAGGGCGCCTTCCGGTCTGCAGGTATGGACCGGGGCAACACGCTCTGGCTGGCTTCTGCAAAGGGCGTGCTGGTTGTCGATGCAGCAGATCTGTCTGTTGCGAACCGGATGAACGCCGCCAATGGCCTTTCCGACAACATGATCCATACCATCTACAAAGATACCGATCAGCATTTGTGGATCGGTTCCGACGGTGACGGACTCTTTAAATACTGCGGAGGTGCTTTTATCAGGTATGACAAAAACACCGGGCTCACCGGCAATGTGCTGATGGGCTTTGCCCGGGCAGTGGACGGCCGTTTATGGATGGGCACCCGGGAGGGGAAACTGCTGCGATTTGATCCGGCAAAAAAAACATTCACTTCCACCGACTATTCAGAATTCAGTACCTATGGCATCAACTGCCTGGGCGCAGACGCCTCCGGAAATATTTATGCAGGCACCATGGATAGCCGGTTGCTAAAGATCCGCGGCGGGCATATATCAGAAATAATCCTGGACCGGAAACACCGGCCGGGCATTTACACCATCAGGGCCTATAACAACAAAGTACTGGTGCATACCATGGAGGGCGGCTATTGGCTGGAGGGCGATCATGTACAAAAGATCAGAGGGCTGCGATCCCTGGTCAACTCCATTCAGCTGAGCAAGGATGCTTTTTTAATGGGCAGCGACCAGGGGCTCTTTTTCTATTCGCCCGGCGGTGCCCCAAAAAAATTAAACATCGCCGGGCTTGACGGCGTCAATATTTCCTGCTTTGAACGGTACCGCCACTATATTGTTATCGGAAGCTTTGACGAAGGCCTGTTCTTCTGGGATCAGAAAACCAACCAGGTGATCCCCTGCAGCAAAGAGCAGGGCCTGGCCGACAATAACATCTTTGCGTTAATGAACGATTCGCGCGGGAACCTGTGGGCGGGCAGCAGCTCCGGCGTGCAGGAGGTTGCCTTTAATCCGGCCACCGCCGGCTTTCATGTAAAGCAATACACCGTTGCAGATGGCTATGACCCTTCAGAAACCAACCTCAATGCCATGATCGAAGACCAGGAGCATCAGATCTGGATCGGGACCACAAAGGGCGCCTTTAGGTACAACCCTGCGGACGACAAAAGCAGGGAAACCGGCAAACCGGTCACGGTTATGGAGTCCGTCTCCTTTCCCGGAATGCAGGAGCTCCGCATCAACAGCCTGCCCGCCCGCGAGCACCTGCCGGCAGATCCGGCGATCGCATATACCAGCAACAGCATCTCTTTCAGCTTTAAGGGAATTTACCTCCGCGATCCCGCCTCCCTCCTGTATGCCTACCAGCTCGCCGGCTATGATACCGCATTCTCCCCCCTGCAAAAGGAAACCGTGCTGAATTATAAGAACCTGCCGCCGGGGCGCTACGTGTTTAAGGTCCGGTCCTTCACAAAAAACGGCATCCCTTCTGCAAACACGGTTGAATACCCGTTTACCATTACCACACCCTATTATCAAACCGTATGGTTCCGCGTACTGGTGATCCTGGGCCTGATACTCATGGGCGTACTGCTGCAGCGGGCCTATGCAAACCAAAAAAGGAAAAGGGCCAAAGAGATCCGCCTGATAAAAGAGCAGGAACAGCAAAAAATACGCACACAGACCGCCGAGGACTTTCATGATGAACTGGGGAACAAGCTAACCCGGATATCTGTACTGGCGGATGTCTTAGCGCATAAAACCGACCCGGCAGATGAAGAACGGAATAAGATCATCCTCCAGATAAAATCAAACGCCCTGAGCCTTTATGCCGGTACCAAAGAGATCATCTGGTCGCTTACAAAAGAAAGCGACAATCTTAAAGAAGTGATCCATACGATCCGGCAGACCGCCGTTGAGCTTTTCAGCGATACCGATGTGCGGCTTGTTTTTACCGGGCTGGAGCAAATCGGGACCGGCACAAGGATCCCCGCGGGATATAACCGTAACATCATTATGATCTTCAAAGAGCTGCTGAGCAATACCATGCGGCATGCATATGCCACCAGCGTTACGATCGCCTGCAAAGAAGAAGCCGGCACGGTGCAGATCGATTTTGCCGATGACGGCATCGGTTTTGATGTGAACGGCCAGACGGGAAACGGGCTGAGCAATATCCGCCGCAGGGCAGGAAAGATCAATGGCACGGTGACCATTCATTCCGAAAAGCAAACCGGCACCACCTGCCGTGTTATTTTTAATACGCGCGATGCACTACTTAAAATCAATAAAACATGATGTACTCCGCCACGAGCCATACCCGCCCACCAGATCCGCTCATTAATGTTTGCATTATCGAGGACGATGAGATCATCCGGAAAGGCTATGTAAGCCTGCTGCAGGCAGATCCGGATTTTTTTATTTCCGGCGACTACCCTTCTGTAGAGGCATCGCTGAAGCACCTGGAAGCAGCCTGCCCCGATATCCTTTTACTGGACATCCAGTTACCGGGAATGAAAGGCGTGGATGCGCTCCCCCTTATCAAAAAAACGCTTCCCCAGGTGCGCATCATTATGCTGACAGTACATGAAAATCCGGAATTCATTTTTACCGCATTAAAGAACGGCGCGTCGGGTTACCTGACCAAGAACACCAATTTCAGCAAGATAAAAGACCATATCAAAGAAGTGGTAAACGGGGGCGGCGCCATGAGCGCGGGCATTGCCCTGCAGGTAATGCAGCACTTTCAAAAAAACTTAAATACACCGCTGACCAAAAGGGAAACAGAAATACTGGAGCGCGTGGCCGACGGTAAGAGCCGCTCAAAGATCGCGGCAGAGCTGTTCATAGACCTGGAAACGGTAAAGTCGCATATCAAAAACATTTATCATAAGTTAGACGTCAACTCGCGCGATGAAGCGATAAAAGTAGCAAGGGAAGGCCGGTATATTTAGCCCGGACCAATTTTTCACGCAAAAAGGGGGATATGCAGGATCAGAATCCGTGCTAACTTCATGCTGTAAGAACAGCGAACAAAATCGTTCACCTGCAAAATCATACAACATGAAAAAATTACTGATCGCAGCACTGTGGGTACAATGTGTAAGCTTGTCCGCAAACGCAACAGCGCCGGCCGTCAACGAAAAAATACTGCAAAATTTCCGGCATCTGTTCAAAGAAGCCCTGTCCGTAAGCTGGAGCAGTACCGCCGGAGTTACAGACGCGCGGTTCAAAGCAGACAATATAAGGATCTGGGCCCGGTTCAATGCGCATGGCGACCTGCTGCAAACGGTACGCTATTATACCCCGGAATATTTACCACCGTACATCGCCTCCAAAATAAAAGCCGCCTATAAAAAACAGGACATCTACGGGGTTACCGAAGTATCCAACCGCTCCGGGACACAATACCTGGTAGTACTTTACGGCAAAGACCACCTGTACAATATCCGGGTGAACGATGATGGAGAAACGGGGTTGATCTCCAAATTCCGCAGGGCGGATAAATGATGCATCAAAAAAAGCGGTGCCTCCGTTTGTTTCCGAAGGACCGCTCCTATTCCTGATCAGGACTGCCTGGCCTCAGGCATCCGGTATTTCGGGCTCAACCAGCTTCGCCAGCTTTTCCAGTGATTCCTGCCAACCCAGGTAGCACATTTCTGCAGGGATCATTGCCGGTATGCCTTCCTGCAATACTTTCAGCTCTGTGCCCACAGAAGTTTTCCCGAGCCATACAGAGGTTGTCATAACGCCCGGCATGTTGGGATCGTCAAACTGATCGGTGTACTTCAGAAATGTATTGGGTTCCAGCGCTACATATGCACCGCCGAACGAATGGCTGTTCCCGGTTGTAAAATTCTGGAACGACATTTTATAGGATCCACCCACCTGCGCATTCATTTCGTGCACGGTGCAAAGAAAACCATAAGGCGGCAGCCAGGAAGCGATCGCCAGGGCGTCGGTAAAAGCCCGATATACTTTATCAGGGGATGCCTTAAGAACTCTGTGTAATGAAACTTTGTTGTCTGACATAAAATACTTTTTATCATTTCCTACTCGTATGGCTTTTCGGTTCCGCCCGTTTTTGTATGGTTCCTGCTCCACGGCTAAGTTGACCGCATTCATCAACCTTTGCTTCACAAAGATCCCCTTAAAATCCGGCGTTGAACGAGGTAGGATACGACAATATGCAGGGCATTTTACGAAAGAGTCCCTGCCGCCGGATCCAGGGAATAAGAAACCAGCAGCGCACCCCAAAGTACACCGGGTGCGCTGCTGCGGTCTTCAGCCGGAAGATAAAGAGTCTGCTGCCCCGGTCAAAAACGGAGCGACGCGAGCATTTCTCCTTTGGAAAGTTCCCGGGAGAAATAATGGATACGAAGCTCCTGCTGTGGATTTTCTTTTTTCAGCCGCAATAATTCTTTCACAGGGATCACCATACCCAGATCGGAACCGCTGACATTGGTGAAGGTCCATTTTTTTAATGCATGTCCTTTCCCGTCTTTAATGATCAGGCTCCGGTCCGTACCTACGTTGGGCGTATGGCAATGCCGGTAATAAATGCGCAGCTGGTCGCCGGCTGCGGTCCGGTTCAGCTGCAGCTTCCGTAAATCCAGCGGCTGGTTAACCGATTGTTTCAAAAGAAGCCTGCTGTTCAGATAGATCTCGTAACTGTCAAGCCCCAGCTTTGTCGTAAAGCTCAATACCGAAAGACAGCATACCACGAGCGTAAATAATTTTACAAACGGGCGGTTAAATGTAGTAGATTGCATTGTAAAATGTTTTAGGTGAATAATTGTTGTTTGAATGCTCCGGATACAATATTAGCAGTAAGAAAAACGGGATAAAAAAATAATAGAGCAGCGCCCGGAATAGTAGACGAACGGGATGCACCGGTTGTTACTTTTTTTATTATTTACGTTCCTCTACGATCGACGCCGTTGGTCGATATAATTTTGCCAGGTCCATCGCTTTGATTTCTTTTACACAGAACAACCACTAAAATGATTTTGTGGAACAGAAGCATATCATTGCCGTTTTCGAAACGAAGGGTATCCGTCCGGTACGTCCTCGTGCACAGCGCATACTGGTTGCTGATCACGGGGTTCTTTCTTTATGAAAAGCGATACCTCATCCAAAAGGCCAGCCTTCCTTATTTCATTGCCTGTGTTTCTGTACGGATCCTGCTGTTAATGGCGATCGCCTACCTTAACCTGCATTATTTTTTACCCCGCTACCTGATGAAGAAGCGCTATGGCGCTTATATCGCCGCACTGCTTTTGTCGGTGGCCGGCTATCTTACGATACAAAGCCTGTTTGATCATTTCCTCTATGGATACGTGATCGGCCCCATGCGCAACAGTACCCTGGCAGAAACCCTGTCCTACAATTTTTTCAGTACGCTCTGGTATCTCGGGCTGATGCTGGCGCTGAAACTGAGCATCGACTGGTATGGGCAGCAGCTCCTCATCCAGCAGATCAGGGTGGAGAAACTGAATGCCGAGGTGGATTTTCTGCGTGCGCAGGTGAATCCGCATTTCCTGTTCAACGCGCTGAATACCCTTTATGCGCTTACCTTAAAAAAGTCCGACGAAGCACCCGAAGTAGTGCTCAAGCTTTCGGAACTGATGGAATACATGCTTTATGAAAGCAATGAAGAATGCATCCCGTTAAAAAAGGAGCTGGCTTACCTGCAAAACTATATTGAACTGGAACGGCTGCGGTCGGATCGCCAGGCCGATATCCGCATAACGGTCAACGGAGCAGCCGATCAGTGTTTGCTGCCTCCGTTCCTGATCCTGCCCTTGCTGGAAAACGCCATTAAACACGGTCTTGGCACTGCAGGGAACAAGGCTTTCTTACACCTCCATATCAACACCGGAACCGTGCTGGACCTGCGGCTGGCCAACAGCCGGTCCGATGCGGCAGCAACGCGCAAAGGGGGCATTGGCCTGCAGAATTTAAAGAAAAGACTGGAGTTGTTGTACCCCGGCCGGCATGAACTGCGCACGGCAGAGCCGCCCGGCGCATACATTGTTACCTTAAAGATCCGTTTATGAAATTAAACTGTGCGATCGTGGATGATGAACCGCTGGCCCGGGAAATATTAACGGGCTTTATGGCATCATTACCCGGGGTAACGCTTGCCGGCGCTTTCGGCAACGCGTTTGAGGCATTGCGCTACCTGAGGGATCATCCCGTAGATGCGCTGTTCCTGGATATTGAAATGCCGGAGATCAGCGGCATCGCCTTACTGCGCAGCCTGCCACAACCACCCGTAACGGTATTTACCACGGCATTCCGTAACTATGCTTTTGAAGGCTTTGAACTGGGCGTGATCGATTTCCTCCTGAAACCGGTTGCCCAAAGCCGCTTTAACCAGTCGATAGAAAAGATCCTGGATTTTCTGACCTTGCAAAAAAACGGAGCGGATCTGGAACGGAACGGAAACAACCGGGAATTTATTTTTGTAAAAAGCGGTGTGGAAAAAATAAAATTGTTCCTGGCGGATATCCTCTTTATCCAGGGGCTGAAAGATTATGCCATCATTCATTCGGTTACCGGTAAAACCGTTGTTAAGGGCTCTGTCAAATCCATGCAGGAGCTTTTCCCCGGGCCTGCTTTCATCCGGGTACATAAATCCTTTATTGTCGCACAAAGCCGGATACAGCGGATCTCGGGGAACCGTATCATCATTGGAGAGCACCTCATCCCCATCGGGAGGGTGTATCGCGAAGAACTGGGCAAACAGATCCCCGGCTTTTTATAACAGGCATACCTTTTAACCGAACAGCATTGCTTATTTCAGTTCCGCGACGACAAAGGAGCATGTGCATCCACCCGCACATTTTCATCCCGTTCCCAGGTTCCGTTGCCGTCCTTTTTAACGGGAACAAAAGCGAAGCTCCAGTTCTGCTCCCGGTAAGCACGGGGCACCCGCACTACTATTTTATTCCAGCCTTTCTTCAGGAGGATCTTTGCGGGTGGCCGGCTCCAATAGAACGCTTCATCTGTAAACGGTATCTCATTGGCGGGAGTTCCCCAGGTAGCTTTCAGGTACCGGTTTCCTCCGGGGTTGTTCCAAACGGGACCAGCCAGTTCCGTACCATTCACAAAAATGGCGCCGCCGTTCGCATCCCATTTACCGTTCTGCGGAATGCCGCCGCTACGCCGGTTACTGCGCGCGGCTGTTTCAAAGCCGGTAATAGCATATATCGTCCGGTCTGTTTTTGCATGGATATACCCGGTCAGGTACAGGGTTTCGTTCGCCAAAGGGCTCAATGATTTTGCACCCAGCATATCCGCGAACCGGAAGGTTCCTCCTGCAACAATACGGCTGCGGACCGTGTTACCGGGATCCGCATCCAGCTCCGGTGCAAAGGCCTTATACTGGGCGTCTTCCTTACCCCGGTAAAAAGGGCCGGTCATGGTCCACTCCATATCCCCCAATGCATTATAAGGAAAGGGGGCATCGGCAAAAAACAATAACCGGTGCCGCGCCATACGGCTTTCAAACTCCCGGAAATAGCTATTGGCAGGTGTACCCCGGCGAGGAAGTTCATTCATATAGATCCTGTTATAACCCGGTCTGCCGCACCAGGCCGCCTCGCTATAGGTGATGGCGCCGGGCCATACAGGATTGTGCAGGAGGATCCTGCTCTTATCATCCACCCGCACATCGGGCCAGCAACATACAATGCCGCCCCATGCATGACGGTCGCCCCGGGGCTGGTTACAGATCTGCTGAAAAAAATAACGTTGTATCAGGCTATATGCATCAAAATAATTTAAATATCCTGAATAGGAATCCACCACCGGGTTACCGTTGTTTTTGATACCGGCGCTGCCCTCATCCCGCCAATGTTGTTCGATGGTGCCCGGTTCCGGCGGCAGGCCCGGATTCCAGACCATTACCTGCCGGCCGTGCTGTTTGACGCGATCGGTGATGCGCCGGATAAAGGCCTCCGGGTTGGGGATCCCTACTTCATCCGAGCCGATATGGATCACAGGGCAATCTTCCGCCGGTATCTGCGCACAAAATTCATCGATCAGTTTTTCCAGCACAGCCATCCCCTGCTCACTCTCCATCTTAAACCCGAAAGTGGGCTCAAAATACCGGCTATGACCCGGCATATCCAGCTCGGGTATGATCCGGATGGACCGTTCACGGGCAAATGCGATCAGTGCCCTTATTTCCTCAAACGAATACGAGCTATCCGGGTCGCGTCCGGCTTTCCGGTTTGCCGGGTCATTCAGCTGCGGATATATCCTGCTTTCCGGGCGCCACGCCGGGTTATCCGTTAAATGCCAGTGAAAAGTATTGAATTTATACCAGGAAAGCTTTTCCAGCTGGGCTTTTAACAGCGCTACCGGCTGAAAATTGCGGCCGTTATCATGCATAAAGCCCCGCAGTCCGAATGCCGGCCAATCGTTGATGGAGCAACCATATACCTGGTCCTTCGCTGTCTTCTGCGCCAGCAACTGCCGAAGCGTTTGCACCCCGTAATAAAACCCCGGGGCGTCATTTGCAGCGATCGAAATAACGGAAGGGGTCACCCGCAGCTGGTAGCCTTCTGCTGCAGACTGTGCTTTTTTAACAAAAAGGATGCGGGGAGCGTCCTTGGTTTGATCGCTGCCGGTTCCCATCTGTATCTGGTATGCCTGCAGCAGCTCCTTTAATGACCGGACTGCGTTATCCGCCAGGCGTCCAACAGCATCCTGCACTTCGAGGATCATCTCTCCCCGCAATGTCAACGGCTGCCCGGTCCATACCACTTCCTGTGGAAAGGGGATCAGCGCCACCGGTGCAGCGTTCAATACTTCCATTGTATGCGGCGACTGCCATTGCCCGCCCGTATCCTGCTGACCGGCTGCGGGCTGTATCACCAGCAGCAACAGGAACAGCAAGCCATTTCTAAGATTCATCATTTTTCAAATTTATATCCTGCGGTCCGGTCTTCCACCAATGATCAACCGGTGGTATTTCCCGGAAGCCGGCCGTTTTCCAGCGCCTGCACTGCTGCGCCGGTCGTGGTTACTGCCCGGCGGATCATCCATGGCTGCGGGAAGGGCCATGACATCCAGGTATTGCCGCAGCAAGCTGCCCGTTCCGTCACTGCCATCCCCAACCCGGCAGCAAGCCAGCTCCCCGGCAAAAACCACTGCGCGCCCCTCCTGCACCCTTGCTGTGGGAAGACGGCTCTTAAATGCACCGGGCGCAATAACAATCTTCATTACAAGATGATTAAGGATAATAAATAAACCGCCAGCATGGCCGTGCCGGCCATCCAGACGGTAGCCAGGCTGTACACCTGCAGCACCGGTTTCAATTCCTGTCCTGAAAAATTGGTCACCACCCAAAAATAAGCATCATTGACATGCGACAGGGCCATCGATCCTGCCCCCATGGCCAATACGGCGATCACCCTTCCGTTTTCCGTATCCAGCCCCAACCCCGGCAGGAACGGCAGCACAATGGAAGCGGCCGTCAGAACGGCAACTGTTGATGAGCCCTGTGCCGTTTTCAGGATCACCGCTACCAGGAAGGGGAAAAACACGCCCAGCGCTTTTACCCCCTGTATATCCGCAAGATGGTCCTGAAGTTTCAGGGCATGGATGATCATTCCGAAAGCGCCGCCGGCGCCGATGATCACCAGAATGCCGCCGGCCTTTTCCAGGCCATGATGCATCAGCCGGCCGGCTTCATTCTTTTCCCATTTTTTGGGAATGCACCAGGCCAGCACCAGGCCGATGGCCAGGGCTATGGACGGATCGCCCGTCATCAGGAGTGCTCCGAAAACCGCATTGTCCGGTTGGGGCACCAGCGCCCTCAGGGCGATCAGGACCACGGGTACCACCACAGGGATAAACGAGATCCCCGCTCCCGGCAGCGGCGCAATGCCATCCGGCTGTGATACCGCGGGATCCTGGCCGGCATCTGTTTCAGGAAACCCGCGGCCCTTCCATACCGCCCAGCAATAACCGGCCAGCATTGCCGGAACCGCCACCAGCAACCCATAAAGGATCACCCGTCCCAGGTCTGCATTCAGGGTTCCCACCGCAGCTGTAATGCCCGGGTGCGGCGGTATTAAACAGTGCACTGCATAGAGACCGGTAGCCATTGCCGTGCTCATAATGGCCGTTGCAACACCCGTTCTCCGGATCATGGACTGGTTCAGTCCATTCAATACTACGTAGCCCGAGTCGCAAAAGATCGGAAGCCCTACGATGAAACCGGTCAGGCTCATGGCAAAGGCAGCCCGTTTGCCTCCCACACATCGAATAAGGGCATTCGCCATTGCCGTGGTAGCACCATTGGCCTGCAGGACCATTCCCAGCGCAGTGCCGAGGGCGATGATGAAGCCCAGGGAGCTCATGATCTTTCCAAAGCCTTCCTTCATGGTGGTCAGGATAAAGGAAGCATCCAGCCCGCCCAGCCCACCGGTCACAAAACAGGCCAGGGCCAGGGAAAAAAAAGGATGTATTTTATAGCGGGTGCTTAAAAGAATGATGAGACCGATCCCGGTCACCAGCGCCAATGAGATCATAAAAACGGGTGAAGCAAGCATGCGGCAATTTATAAATAATTCTTTATATCCGGGCATTCAGGATGCATTCCCTTTACAGGAGGGGTGCACAGGAAAACCAAAGCCCTGCACCCGCGATCCCAGCGCCATCCCCGGCCCTTAACTCAAGCGAAAAGCAAAGCGGTCCCAACATTTAACCCCAGCGGAAATGTACCGTGCTGATGGCCCCCGACACATTATTTGTATGCTTTTAACCCGGCATCAATTCGGAACTTTAACAGATACGGACCAATGGCTTTTTATAAGTCAGGGTAACGCCTGCTTGTAAGCATGCGTGCAAACCGGCAGCCGCATTGCCCTTATGTATCAGCAACCAACCCCGGTTCCTTGTAAAAATCTGCAATGGAAACAAGGACATTATAGGCCTGAACCATAGTTGACGGCCATGGCGCACCATTGTACCAGGGTATTCTTCGCCGCAACAGCTACCCGGTGTCCATAGATCTTAACAGCCCCGTGGGTCCCGCTCCTGCTTAACCCCGGGTCAATGCCGATCCTTTATGCGCTGCAATATGATCCGATTTGCTGCTTTTGATCTCATACTGCGGATCATCTTCCGTGGCATGGTGCGTGTAGCCTTTATAAGCGAAGTCTTTCGTATGCACTTCGATGATCGTTCCGGAAACCCTTCCCGCTTCAGAGTTCCAGCTGACAACATCGCCTACTTTAAATTTTGTTTTCATAACCGGTTTTTAGTCGGTGAACAAATCTTCATCCGTATAAAAAACATGCCCGTTCTTTACACAGGCTGCAGCCGTATAAGGATGCGGGGCGGCCTTGCCTTCTGCCATGATATGCCATACCGCCCAGCCTTTTGCTTTCAGATAATCGGATACCAGCGCGCGGTGACAACGCCACCACACGGCTTCCGCGCACATATAAGCTGTGGGCTGTTGCAGCGCTATGGATTCCAGGACAGCTGCTGCCACCTTAAAAGCTTCTGTTTCCATATAGTCCGCATACCCCCGGAACGCATCTTTTCGCCAGCGGTTGTTCCTTGAGCCTTCCGTTGTTTTTCTCCGCCCGCCCAAATCTTCCAGATGCACATAGGCAATTCCGGCCTGTTGCAACGCCGCCATCAATGGTTCCCTGTTAAAATGAGGATATTTCCGTGATCCCGGAAACCGGCGGATATCTGTCAGGGCCCGGATCTGAAAGGATTGCAACATTCTTATAAAAACATCTAAGGGGTGCGTGGAATGCCCGATGGTATAGATCGTATGTTTGTTTCCCGGTTCCATAGTCGTAACAGGCGATCAACGTTACCGGCGCATACCTGCATCTGCAAAGGGTGCGCCGAATGTTGTTTGCCGGTGTAAAGGTAACCTATTGAATAAAAAGAGGTCCTTTACCTGCTGTTTGCAAAGGTTCAGGCCGCCCTCCGACTCAACCAACAGCATTTGCGCGGCGCAGGAGCCGTAGAGGTTGTAAAAGTCTTTCATTCGTCATTGGCAACCTGTTTCCGTATCTAATAATAGTTATCTATCAATGGATTCTGAAACAAGTTCAGAACGACAACACGCTATAAAGCGACTTTTGATACCATCTCACATTCTATTTTTATCCTGCAGCAGCGCATAACATACGCATGGCTGGCTACCGGCATTTGCATCTTCACGGATCAGAAGCATGCCGGGCATCGCCGGAAGAGATGCTGCCCGTAGCCGGAAGAAATACCACCGGAATGGCAGCAACAGAAATAAGTTATAATTTAGCCTGTAAAAGAGAAGATTGAAAACAATAGCAGAAAAGATCATTTCCTTTAACAGGAAGCTCCAATACACCGGCCCGCTGCCCAAAGGCTTCGGAGTGCTCAACCCTTTTCGCGAGAACCCCGAAACGATGCAGGTGATGGAACAGTTCTACCACAAATTTTACAATGACCAACATCAAAGAAAGTTTATTATCGGTATCAATCCCAGCCGCCACGGCGCCGGATTGACGGGTGTGCCGTTTACCGATACCAAGCGGCTGGATAAAGTATGCGGCATTCCCATGCAGTCTGTCGCATCCCATGAAGTTTCTTCAGTGTTCCTGTACGATGTGATCGCTCAATATGGAGGCGTGGACCGTTTTTATGGTCATTTTTATATTAACTCTCCTTTCCCGCTGGCTATAGTGCGACATGCAGCACCCGGCAAATGGCTGAACGCAAACTACTACGATGATCCCGCCTTATTTGAAGCTGTAAAACCTTTTATGATCAAGAGTCTGCGACAGCATATTGCCCTGGGGCTGAATACGGACAAAGCATACGTGCTGGGAAAGAAAAACGAGTCCTTTATCAGTAAGATCAACAAAACCGAGCACCTGTTCGGCCGGCTCATTACGCTGGAGCATCCGCGTTTTATACAACAATACCGGTCAAGATACAAACAGGAATATATTGATAAGTACCTGGCCGCCCTGGAAGATCGCTGATCCGGTTGCCGGAGATCAGCCGCCGGAGAAATCCTTCAGCATATCCAGCGTGGGCGCAAAGAACAGCGTACCTGTTTTTGCCGAGCTGAAATCCAGCAGCCGGTCGTAATTGCCTTCAGGATCACCGGTAAACATCCGGGTCAGCATCTCTTTAACCGTACTGAAAGTGCTGGCATACGCAATAAAATAGGTACCCATTTCATTACGGGCCATATTCCCGAAAGGCATATTGTCCCGGATGATCTTCCGGTCGTCCCCCACATTGGCCAGGGCTGAGTGCGCATTCCCCGGCTTGACCCCATCCGGCATCTCCACATCACTGTATTTATACCGGCCGATCACCCGTTCCTGCTCTTCCACAGGCAATGCTTTAAATGCCGCCAGGTCGTGCATATATTTCTGAACAAACAAATAGCTGCCTCCGCGGTACGCCGGGTCCGCATCGCCAACCAGGCCAAAATAAGCGCGCTCCCCAGCCCCCTGCGGATTTTCCGTTCCATCCACAAAGCCGATGATCGAGCGCCCGTCCCAATACCGGAAGCCATGCACTTCCTCAACACAGGCCGCTACCGGGTCCAGCACCGCCGACAGGTCTGCAGCCATATCATAGCAGATGCTGTCCGAGTTGCCGCGGAGATGAAAATGCAGATCTCCTTTCGTGGAAACGGCTGTATGCTTTTGCCCCACAACGGGTTCAAAGTTTTCCAGTTCTTTGGGCAGCGGAACCGGCAGCCCCAATTGGAGCCAGGCATCGTGGCCGATCCCCATCACACAACTCACCCCGCCATCAGGAAAACGGGTATATGCGGAATGATTGAGATTGATCACCAATGCACAAACCCTTTTAAAAACATCCTGAACAGCGGCTCCTTCTTTAAAGTTCCAGACCATATACAGGGCATTCGCACTGTGGTAATCCAATACATTCTGTGGTTGGGGATCCATAATACCAATTTATGCAACCAATTTAAGCGTTTTCCCGTTGAAAACCGAAATGCGTTTGCAACTTTATTCCGGGGAATGCGGGTAAGCACCCGCCCCTCTCCGAAAGCATCATATATGCTGCAATACATTGTTTTCAAAGATCATTCTACCCACATAGGTGGTCACTTTCTGAGGCTGGCCGGTCTCATTCACCGTTTTGCTGAGCTTATTACCCGCCGCATTGTATTGACAGGTGATCGTCCTCTTACCGGTCACATCAATTTGCTTGAGTAAATTTAAAATATTATACGTAATGCTGCTGATGTTCCTGTTCTGGTCTTTGACCAGATTGCCGTTCACATCATAGGCGTAGTCATCATCCGTATTCTTACAGTGAATGCGTAATTGCTATAGTATCTGTAATCATCTGATTTAGGGTCAATCTGCATAAATCTTCCGAGCTGCGGATCATTGTTACGACATTTGAAGCGGGTTCAGTTCAAATCCAGATCTTCATCCGTCTGTTAATCCTGGAACGTCTTTTCTTTATTGTGCAAACTACCGGTCGCGCTTATGAAAATTCCTTTCATCGTCAACCCGAACGGATAATAATAACAATGTTTTCATTCCTTATAGACTCTAAATTTTTCCAGGTCATTCTTATTTATTGGAATAAATTCATCAATCGAGCCATCAAAATCATCACTATAATCATAAGAATAATGCCGCCCATTAAATTCAAAAGCAACCGCACCTTCACGATTTGGAAGCTGTGAATTATATAAACTATACTTTATTTTCACTGGAATGGCCCGTATGTCATATGCGATTAGTTTACTTGATCCATCTTCAGAGAAAAACTTCATTTTCACCTGTATTTTTGGTGCTATTCGTCGTATTTTATATAGGTCATATGTCGTATTGCCTCTTATTTGAAATCCATTTGACTTTGGAATATCATCTAAAGACCAATTCGCTTTAGCCGAATTATCAGGAAAAAAAAGTACCTCATCCTGTCCCGTAATTAAAAGATATCCTTTTTTTTGCTTTACCGGATATCTATTGACCGTATTGACTGTTGAATGATTACAGGAAAATAGAAAAACAAAGTAAAGCAAACCAAATCGAATGCTATTCATATTCATAAAAGTTTTTTGTTCTTTTCGTATGTTGATGCCGCAGGTCTATCTACTACTTTATTTAAAATAAAACTATTCTTACCTTGTTTTAATATATAATTACCCCAGTTATTCCAATGAACCCCTTCTACTTTTATTGCTTTGCCTGTCCCCATTACGTCTCCAATAAATTCCTTACTATTGGGAGTACTCGTTCTTACTCTATTTGGATAGGTATCATAGTATCTATCTGACAGTCCCAGAGCGTGATATGTTTCATGAAATCCCGTTGCAGGAGACGCATAATAGTCATTTTGAGCATTCATTTTTATATAATTTCCCGTTTTATAGTATTCACTCTTTCCTATCACAACGCCTTTTTCATTTTTTATATAATCCTGATGTATATTAGTTACAGATGCGTCTCCTGTCTTCATTTCATTTGTAAATTCCATGAGATTATTACCAGCTCCAGGATCTTTACTTTTCCGCATTTCTTCAGATGCGAGTGCATATGTCACATTTGTTTCTATTCTCCATATTTTTCCATTCTCATCCTTATAAGTGCCATGAGTAAGGGCTTGATTATCTTCTACATACTTGTTTAATTGAGCTACACGTTTAGCTGCATCCACTCCCATTACATATACTGTGGTATTAATTGATATTGTGTCACCGTGAACTGATACACCGCCATCCTTACCATCAGGGTCAACATAGATAATTGGATTATTTAAGGCATAATCATATGGTGTTAGTTCATGATATTTTTCAACTTTTGGATCTATAACACCCCACCTTCCTATTTGTGCATCATAGAACCTCGCTCCGTAATCCAACCACTCAAGACCTGAACCATCACTGAATTCTTGTCTTTGTTCTTCTTTCCCATTGTATTTATATTTATTGCTTGTTATTGTTGTATTCTGATACCCGATACCTTTCATTGTCAAGCCGAATGGATAATAATGTGTCTCCTCCAGCAGGGTCTTATTCTCATTGATCATTGACCGTACATTACCCAAATGATCCTTCAGAAAATAATCGGCTGTAAAAGTGCTACTATCCGGACGGAACCGCCCTTACAGTTCCAAGAATGATTTTTGAGACGGGGCCCTATAAATAACACTCTTCAGTCATGCATTAGTTAATACTGGATACAACAACAGAACTATATCAAAAGAAAAAACTATAAAAAACATCTTCCATTTTCTCTTAAAAGCAAAGAAAGCTGTAAGAATTAAAAAAAAAACAGATATTAATTGAAATAAAATATAGGTATTTCTTGATCTATATATGGAGTATTTTGAGAAAAAGGCACTTTCAAACGGGTACTCGCCACTATGTTTAAAAACATTCACAAGATCAACTATATTTATAACTAAAAAAAACAGGACAAATAAAAGAAAAACACCTGTCAATAGTCCTATTAAGATCTTTTTCGCCTTCATTATTTTACTTTTTGTAGGTGATTGGTTGTACCATTAGCTACTTTGATTTTAAGGTCATGCGGATAAGTTACCTGCAAATACACCTTATCATTACCCGTTTTATTTGTTAATATAGCATTAGCCAAAGAATACTTTTCTCAAAATCTGATTTAATATTTTTATTTAGATATTGAACCCACTCAGGACTAGACTCTCCTCTAAAAATAGCATATAAAGCCAAAGCATAGCCCCACTCTTTTTGGGTCAAATAACCCGCAGTTTTATAGCCATACCCATCTATTGATTTAATTTCCTTAAATGCCGCATTCGCATTAAAGATGCCCAAGCCAAAAACAACAGTAGCTAAATCAGTTAAGCTTTCGTCATTAAGCTCCAAACGGTGTTCTCCTAATATTTTAATATGACTGAACTCATGAGCTAAAGTAGCAACAAGATTTTCGGGATCATCTAAATTCGATTTTTCGACAAGTATATCATAATATCCACTTTCATTCTTATCAAAATACAAACCCTGTGATAAAGCTTCAGATTGCTCTTTCTCAACATTTGTCCATAAAGAACGCCCGAGCTCATGTATATTATTCTCATAAACCTGCAGGTTTATTTCCTTTACATCTATTCCCATTTGAGAAGCAACAATTACTGCGGTTGCCTGCAAAGAAGACATTGTACCGTCATATCGTATAGGAAAATATTTCTGATCAGGAGTTAAAACATCTTTGGACTTTAAATCACTTTCACCGAACTGCTTAATCAGCCAGCTAAAAGCTTGATTCATCCACTTCTCTGTTTCAGTATCAATCGGGTTATTCCCTTTTTTGTTAAACAAAAAATTAAACATTTGGCAATTCCATTATTTAGGCCGATAAGACGGAAATGTTGTTCTTGGAACATATTTCCAAAAAAAAATAAAATAAAGTATAAGTAAAACAATCGCTACCCAAAGGATATACTTCATTAGTGGAGGTATCTGATTAATATCATCCTTTTTCTTATCTCTCTTTATCTTTCCCATTTTTACTAAAAAGATCGATTTCGTGTTGCTCTAATTTCCGGAATATCCCTGGTTTCCGTTTTTTGCAGTTTATAGTCCTTAGAGTTTGTTTTATTTAATACTTGCTGTACCGGAGACAACCCTAATGATAAAATCTTTAAATTTTTCCCTGCCTCTATACTATTTGCTTGCATGGACCATTTAAGTTGCTCACCAGCGGTCCCTTTTTCCGGGTAGGCTGGCATTGCTTTAAGCGCACTAGTGGCATCCGCCTCAATTTGGCCGACTTTATTGTTATAATTTGCTGTGGCTGTATTAAATGCCTTCTCGGCTTCTGAACTATTGAATGTTATTTCCACACCCGAAACCTTACTTGAAAACTCTTCTCCTCCCGCAAGATTTTTACTATGGATATTATCTGTTGTAACTTTAATTGACTTTACTTGATCATATACCGCATCTAACGTCTGAAGAGTATAGGTAGCGGCCTCTCCTCTCAAATTACCCTTTGTAATAGTTGGATCCGTAGATGATGTTCGGGGAACATAAATATCAGCATCTGTTGTAGCGGTATTATATGCATTTGATGTATACGTTGAAGTACGCCGGTAAGACGACGCATTTGGCACATAACTATTAACTTGTTGGTAGGACCTCCGCTGTTGCGCGTAATAATAGGGATCCATATACCGTGCGCTTACTCTTTCTAACCCTTCTAACTCAACATCTCCTGTCACAGCGTTTTCACTAAACGCATAAGGCGAATTATACACATAGTCATTCGCCAGCGGATCTATTTCTATGAACCTCCCGATCTGCGGATCATGATTACGGTACTTAAAACTGTAATAGTTCAGCCCCAGATCATCATCGAATTTCTGCCCCTGGAACGTTTTGTCCTTGTTCTGTAGTGATGGGATTGGATTCGTGTAGGATATACCTTTTTGCGTCAACCCGAACGGATAGTAGTGTGTTTCTTCCAACAGAGCACCATTCTCTTGCAGCAGCATCCGTGTATTGCCTAAATGATCCTTCAAAAAATAATCATACACCACTCCTCCACTGCCATTCGGACGCACACGCCCCTCTTCTGTAGCTATATGCTGCAGCACATCATTTTCAAAGATCATTCCACCCAAATAGGTGGTGGTCTTTTGCGGCTGACCGGTCTCATTGACCGTTTTGCTCAGTTTGTTACCCGCCGCGTCCTATTGATAAACAATCGTTCCCTTGCCGGTTACCGTTATTTCCTTTGGTAAATCTAAGATATTATACGCAATATTGCTGATGTTCTTGTTTTTATCAAGTGTCAGGTTGCCGTTTACATCATACGTATAGTCATCATCCACATTACCGCCATCATTAAAATCGCCCAGGTTATGCGCACGCGTATCACCAGCATTATCCGTTACCCGGGCCAGCTTATTGTTTTCTGGCTGGCAGGTGTAGGTTAGCTGGTTTGAACAGTATTATTGTAATCCAGATACTGCTATTGGGTACTGCGCATTTTATAGCCAAAGGCTACAATATAATCGTGTGAGGCTACAAGCCTCATACAGCGCCATTATGAGCAGCAACATGCTTCGAAGAGCGGGGGTACATGCATCGAAGAGCATAATTGGCTTAGCACTTAGTATTTTCTGACCAACCTGCCATCTTCATATAGATAAATGCCTTTGTCCCCAAACGCCCAAATTCTGCCCCTGGCATCCAAACGAATACCAAGCAATGCGTATGGCTCTTTTATCTCGATCCTATGTAATTTACCATTTAAAAAATATCCAAAAACACTACTTTGTCTATGATCAGTTCCCGAAACAAACAACGTATCATCTTTTGCCAGAATATCTAATGGTTCAAACTCTTTAATCTGAAATATTGAGTCGCATTCCTCTTCAGATCTTTTCTTATATATTGTTTTGTTCCTTACTACAAAGTTGGCACTTACCAATCCCTCTAAAAAAAGAAGACTGTCATCGCGCCCTACTAATAACCAATTGTCCAAAGGGCTATCGCCTTTTAGCTTGTAAATATTTCTATTGATTGTTACCACTTTCAGCGGCTCATAGTACTTTGAAATAATTTTTATAGGGAACATTTTTGATATATCAAGCTTAAAGAAATGCCAGGTTTTCCCGGTATCGAAGGATCTATACAAATATGCATAATCCCTAGAATAATCAAGCCCCCAAATAACATTATTATCGTCAATGATAAATTGTCTAAAATAAATACTATCATCTCCATATTTTGACCAGCTATCACCTTGGTCGGCTGAACTAATCAATCCGTGTCCGTTTCCTAACATTGCAATGAGAAATCCATCCTTAAGAGGCAGCAAATCGCGGATGCTAGCAGAATCAGGTACATAACTAAAATCGAAGTCTCTTGCAAATAAGTAGGAAAATGGGCGTTTTAAAATTCCATAAGCAACACCTTCCCTGCCAAACACAGACGCCATACAATTCTGCCCCTGAAAAAGCATTCCAAATAAAATAAACAAACTAATGAGCCTTTTATACACAATTCGATTATTTAGGCGTTATCAATTCCTGATTCGCATCCAAATCAACTCTATATTTCAATAAAAACTGGTACTCATTTTGTCTAGTTTGCCTGATCAATTCAGGCTTGGTCTTTCTAATTGTTTCTAAGTAATTCCTATAGTTTTTTCTATGCACATTACTAAATTTCTGCCATTTTCCGTAATGAAAAGCACCCATCATATCGAAAATAAAACCATCATGCGGTTTGGTTTTCCGGTCCTTCAGACCGTCGCCATCTTTATCCTTTTTATATCCCACCTCATCATAACGATCGGTCAATCCTAATAAATGTAGCGATTCATGGAAAATTGTATTCCCCATCAATTCTTCATCAATCATTCCTTTCTGAATATGTCCGTAAACTCCCGTTACATATTGTTTACTAATCTCATCCCATCTTCCAGTGGCTGCGCTACCTCCAGCAATATCAAACATATTCTCTCCTTCTTTAAGATTACGTGTAGATCTTCCTGTTCCATCTTTATATTTAATATCAAACGTTAGATTGACAGAAGACTTAGCATCATCAAAATTATTGTGATTGACTAAATAATCATTTGCTGCGTCAATATATTTTTTGCGTTCTTCTTCGCTACCACCTTTTATATATATGGTTGAATTTACTATTATCCTTACAACAGCTCCTTTTTCATTCAACAAAAAATAATAGTTGCATCCCTACCATCCAAATCTAACAAGCTAATTGGATTATTCAATGCGTAGCTATAAGGATTCATACTAAAATACTTTTCCCCCAATGGATCTTGCTGAAGCCATTTACCGATCTGGGCATCATAATAACGTGCACTATAATCATACTGATCGAATCCTATGTCCCGCTGTAGTTCTTTACCATTGTAAAGGATTTTATTTTGTAAGGAAGAGCTGGTTTGCTGAGTGGAAATGCCCTTCATGGTAAGCCCGAAGGCATAATAGTGCGTTTCTTCCAGCAAAGTGCCATTCCCTTGCAGCATCATCCGGATATTGCCTAAATGATCCTTCAGAAAATAGTCATAAATAACGCCGCCACTCCCGTCTGGGCGTATGCGCCCCTCCTCCATTGCTATATGCTGCAGCACATCATTTTCAAAGATCATTCCACCCAAATAGGTGGTGGTCTTTTGCGGCTGACCGGTCTCATTGACCGTTTTGCTCAGTTTGTTACCCGCCGCGTCATATTGATAAACAATCGTTCCCTTGCCGGTTACCGTTATTTCCTTTGGTAAATCTAAGATATTATACGCAATACTGCTGATGTCCTTGTTTGCATCTTTGGTAAGATTACCGTTTACATCATAGGCATAGTCATCCCCGCTATTGGTACCGTCGTTAAAATCCCCAGGGCATGCGCGCGCGCGTAGCACCGGCATTATCCGTTACCCGGGCCAGCTTATTGCTGGCCGGCAGGTGTAGGTTAGCTGGTTTGAACAGTATTATTGTAATCGCAGATACTGTTATTTGGTGCTGCGCATTTTATAGCCAACGGCTACAATATAATCATGTGAGGCTACAAGCCTCATACAGCACCATTATGAGTAGCAACATGCTTCAAAGAGCGGGGATAATAAACTTAGTTCCATCAATTGTTATTTTCGCATTATTGTTTTTTATCCAATCGATAAACTTCAAGGAAAGAGGATCTTTCGAATAGTTTAAAGCTTTTCTTAAAAAGCGAGCCTTAAAGCTTTTAAGTAGATGATTTGCCCAGCTGGTAAACTCTTCATCTTTGTGAATAAGAGCCCCATCACGATAGTATTCAAAAATAAAGTAAAATCGGCTCGAATGAAATTCCGTACAACTGTAAGGATAAAATCCTCCAATCGAAAATTCGATACAGTAACTTTTAAGAATATTTATATAGTAATGCTCTTTTAATTTAATATTATCAAAAAAAGTTTGTTTTTAAACTCATCCTTGCTTAGATAAACTTGAAATATTTTGTCGGGATTAGCAAGAACATCGTAATTAGAAAGATATCTAGGATCTTGAATTTCTCTTTTTAAAATTAAACAGTCGTTCTGAGAAAAAAACGATCTACTTCATACATATCTTCTTTCGATAAAAAGAAATTAATTTGCTTTGACTTCATTTCTGCAACTTATTTGTGAATTATCAATTATTGTATGGAACGAACCTAGGTCGCTGCTTTGTCGCGTTTTCAATATCATCTAAAGCTTCTCTTTCTCTTTTTACTGGAGTCCCATTTTTGTTTACCCTACCTACTTGCACTGACTCTACTTCACCAGTTTTGGGATTTGTTCCTTGCACATCAATATATCTTTTCCCTTGAGTCCCGTTTGGCGTTTCAATTTGGTATGCACCCGCCATTTTTCATGGTCGAAACCGGTTGCCATGCACCAATACCCCTTGATACTGCGAAGCATTGCCGGCTAGCTCCTGCCAGACTGTACCGGTTTTCTTGTCCCACTTTAAAAATGGGACAACGGCCGCGCACCCGGCCTTTACTTTTCCCCCAACCGGTACACTTCGCTTCCCGCCAGCAAAAAACAACCCAGGCCGTAGTCCTCAAAATCCGGAACGCTGTTGTAGGTTACCGGCTGGCCATCCTTCGGCTCCTTGCCGGTTCCCTGCACATAACCCAGGAAGCCGTTCTTGTGTACCGCATCTTTGACCATGGTGTTCCAGGCTCGGGCAATGGCCGGCAAGAAAGTATCCCGGTCCAGGATCCCCTTCCGCACCCCCCAGGCAAATCCATAAACGAACAGGGAACTGCCGGAGATCTCTTTTCCTCCGAAATGGGACGGATCGTGCAGGCTTACGGGCCATAAGCCATCCGGCTGTTGTATCTTTAACAGCGCTGCCGCCATGTCTTTATAATCCTGCAGGTATTCCTTATAATGCGGGTCGCCCGCGGGCAACAGTTCCAGCACCCGCACCAGGGCCGCCAGCACCCATCCGTTTCCGCGGCTCCAATAGCAATCTTCACCGTTGGGCTCCTTATAAGGAGGAACAAAATCCTTATCCCGCCACCATAAATGATCCGCCTTGTTGTACAGCCCGTTACCGCCATGCTGCGTTTTTGTATAGGCATAGATCCGGTACATTTTGTCAAAATAAGCAGGGTCCTTATACAGCACACCCAGTCTTGCAAAAACGGGCATCGCCATCTGCAGCGCATCGATCCAGCTCCAGGCGCTGTTGTCGGCTGCTGCAACCATCCCGTCTATACTGGCTTTAATATCCCGGATGCGCTCTTCTTTTTTATCAATAAGGTAAAGATCAATATAGGTCTGGCCGCAGCACTGATCGTCTGCATTCTTTGTACCAACACCGCTGCGCAGTCCCCACCGGTGTTTTTCGCCCCAGTCTGCCGCATAGTCATAATAGCGCTTCCGCCGGTCAATGCCATACAACGCCATCAGCCCCTCGTAATAAACAGCCCTCGTCCATATATTGCTGGGGCGCGTTTTATTGGTAACGATCGGTTTGCCCGTGTCGGGCCACTTCTTCATGAAATAATCATTGGTAAGCCGGAGCACCGCCAGCACCTGCTTCTTTGACGGAAGCCCCTGTGCCGCCGCCGCGGAAATATTCAAAAAAAGTGTCAGGAATACAATTAAATACTTAAATCGCTTCATGGCAAGAATTTTTAGACAATTTCATTAACGGCTCAAAGATAGCGGCTATTCGCCGCCCGGTGATAAACCGTTCTTTTGCAGGCGCTAAAAATTTACGGAAACGTTTGCATAAAAAAACCGGCCGGAAAAGGATGGAGCAGGACAGTTTATTGTACGCACGAACCTATATTCGCATCAACGGTTGTCAAAAAATAGTCTTATGAAACAAAAAAGTTGACTGCAAATCATCCCCCGACCATTTACGAGCCCTCCCGGTCCGCAAGCATAGGGGTTTTGTTGCAACTATCTTTTGCAATCGATTACAATTTATACCACATTTTACCGTATATGATTAAAACGAAAAGCCTGCTTCTGTTTTTATTGCTCCCGGCGCTGTTAGCGGTAAGCTGCAGAAAAAAGGAATGGGATGCTTTTTACGGACGCCCCGGAACATTGCCGCCCCCCATCTATCAGCAACTGGCAGGAAAGGGAAATTTTAACCACCTGCTCGCATTGATCGACAAAAGCGGCTACAGGGAAACCCTGGAATCCGGCGCCGGCTACTGGACCCTGTTCGCCCCCAATGATGCCGCGTTCGAAACCTACCTGACCGATAACAAAATTACAGACATTGCCGCCATCGACGCCCCTACCGCCCGCGCAATGGTGCAATACATGCTGGTGTACAATGCCTTCCAAAAAGACCGGCTGGACGATTACCAGGCCAGTGAAAACAATACCGGGTGGACCCTGTCAACCGCTTTTCGCCGGAGGACCGCATACTATACGGGTTTTTATAAAGATACTTCGGCCACCGGACCGGTCATGGCCATTGCCACCAACCGGAATAATACGGCCGGTTCACTCACCGGCAACTATGTTTCGGCTGACTACAACAATAAATACCTGACCTATTTTACAGAGGATTATATGTCCAGGGCCAACCTGTCTGCTGCAGATTACAACTACTTTTACCCCAATTCCCAATACACCGGTTTTAATGTGGCCCAGGCAAAAGTGGTCACCGCGGATATCCCGGCTGAAAACGGCGTGATCCATGAGATCGACAAGGTCATTACCCCCCTGCAAAGCATTGATGAGTACATCCGGACCCGGCCGGAATACAGCAGCTTCAGGGCAATGCTCAACCGCCTGTTCATCAACAATACTGTACAGTTCATTTATAATGAAGAGGTCACCAAACGATACCAGGTATTGACCGGAAGCGGTAACCAGGTGTATGTAAAAGTGTACTCTCCGCTACTGGCCTATGCGCCTAATAATGAAAATTTTTTGAAGATCGGCGACAATGATGGTCAAAAGGACTGCTGGACGATGTTCGCCCCCAACAATGCGGCGACCGACGCTTACCTGAAAAACACATTATTGAAATACTACCCGTCCCTTGATAGTGTTCCGGTAAGCATCATCGCCGATTTCTTAAACGCCCATATGTTCCCCACTGCGGTATGGCCTTCCAAATTTGCGTCCACGGTGAACACATTCTCTGAACCGGCCCGGTTCGATCTTCATACAGATGTCATTGAAAAAAAGATCCTGAGCAACGGCATCTTCTACGGAACCAATAAGATTGAGCAGGCCGATATCTTCAGCACGGTTTACGGAGAGGGCTATTTAAATCCCCGGTACACGTTTATGACAAGGCTGTTCAACACTTCGGGGTTAAAATTTTTGATCGCAAAATCAAATATACCGGTAAACATCTTCCTGGTACCTGATGCCGTATTCCTGGCTGCCGGTTTCACGTATAATTCGAACCAGTCCCAGTTCCTGTATAAAGGGAGCACCAACGGTGTACCGGACCGGCTCGACCGGATCATACGGACCTGCGTATTCTTTGGAAATTACAAACCCGAAACCGACGATCTTTCCGGCAGCGCTGTTGTAAAGTCCGGCGATGCGGACGGGGAAGGTGAATACATTAAGTTCAATAACTATAAAATAGTGACCGCCGGGCTGGAAGATGCCGGGCTGGAGGCAACCGTAGACAGCGTAAAAACCTCGGCCAACGGCAAGGTCTACTATCTTGATAACATTCCTTTATATTCCGAAAACGGCATCGGGTACCATTTAGGCAACCTGGGCGACGCCGTTGCTTCCGATTTCAATTATTTCTGGCAGCTGATGCGCAATGCCGCGGGAGTGTTCAGCCAGACCACCAACCAGATCGTAGGGCTTACCGGCTATAGCACGCTCTTTGTACCTACCAATGCCGCCATCCAGCAAGCCGTAGACGACGGCCTGCTTCCCAGGGTTTCAAGCACCGGCGCACCCAACTTCAAACCCTCCGCGCCTGCCGACGTTGAAAAAGTGCGTAAATTTTTATACTATCATATACTGGCCACACATACCGCCGTGCCGGACGGGAATACGGATGCGGCGATGTACGATACCTATCTTAAAAACAGTATTGGCACCACGCTTAAAGTACGGGTAGAGAACTATAAAAATGCCATGAACATCCTCGATGATTATGGAAGGACCGCCCATGTGATCATGGCACAAAGCAATAATCTTTCCAACCGCTGTGTCATTCACCTGATAGACAATTATCTCAAATATAACGACCAGTAATACACTTAATTTTTGCTATGGGAATCGTGATGAAAAAAATAATAACGGCCTGTTTATGCTTCACCCTGCTTTCTCAATTCAGTACAACGTACGCCCAGAACGCCATTGTATTAAAAGGAAAAGTAACGGACAGGAATGGCAGCCCCGTAAAGGATGTATCCGTTTCGGAAACGGACGATGAAAAAAGAACGGTACGGGGCACCACCACCGATATCGAAGGTAATTTTGCATTAACCGTCGATGATGTAAAGCACCGGATCTCCTTTTCAGCGATCGGCTATAAAAGCCAGGAGGAGCTGGCCATCAACACGCGCCGCATTTACAACATCCGGCTGGAAGGCAGCAGCAAGGAAATGGATGAAGTGATCGTGGTATCCACGCATAAATCCGATAATGGGATGCTGCCGGTCCCCGACAGGAGCTCAACGCTTGCCCTCGCCCATATCAATGCCAAAGAAATGGAGGAAATGCAGGCTACATCCATCGACCAGGCGCTGCAGGGCCGCCTTGCCGGTGTGGATATTGCGGCCAATTCCGGTGATCCGGGCGCCGGTTTGCAGATCCGCATCCGGGGCACCTCTTCCATCAACTCCTCCAATGATCCCCTGATCGTCGTGGACGGCATGCCCTACGAAACGCAGATACCTTCCGACTTTAACTTTGGCACAGCAGATGAACAGGGCTATGCTTCCCTGTTAAATATCGCCCCAACCGACATCCGGGAGATCACCATCCTCAAGGATGCCGCGGCTACCGCCATCTGGGGATCCAGGGCTGCCAACGGGGTACTGGTCATTACCACCAAGCGCGGGCAAAGGGGCCGGCCCAATATATCCTACACATTCAAAGGCTCCTTTTCTCCCAGGGCAAAGCCTATCCCGATGCTCAGCGGCGCACAGTACTCTGACCTGATACCCGAGGCCTATATGAACCGGAACGGGATCCCGTTAAATACACAAACCGTTAATGAATTCAAGTACGACCCCAATGATCCCTACTATTATTACAATTACAGCAATAATACCAACTGGGTGGATGCCATTTCCCGGAAGGGCTATACACAGGATCATAACGTATCATTGACCGGCGGCGGCTCAAAAGCCATGTACTATGTATCCATGGGTTACCTCGATCAGCAGGGCATCACCACAGGAACCGACTTAAAACGCATCAGCAGCCGCATCAACCTCGACTACAACGTGTCCGACAGGATCCGCATCCGGACCGATCTTTCCTATGCACATTCGGACAACAACAGGAATTATTCCGATGGCGTGCGCAGTGTGGCCTATATAAAAATGCCCAATATGAGCATTTACCAGTTCGATGAATTCGGGAATCTTACCCCGGTGTACTTCTCGCCCGAATCGAACATACAGGGCCGGTACAGCAAAACATACAACCCGGTAGCTTTGGCCGAAGCCGCAGTGAACAATGTGGTAACAGAAAGGGTAACCCCTAAGTTCAACATGCAATACCAGATCGTTCCAAGACGGCTTACGGCTACAGTGGACGTGCAGTTTGATATCAGCAGCACCAAAAGCAAAAGCTTCCTGCCCCAGGTGGCCACCGGCCTGGAATGGACCAATGCCTATGTGAACATGGCTTATGACGGCGACAACGACAACTTCAATGTGCAGACCAAATCATCACTGGTCTGGACCCCGGAATTTAAAAACACCGATCACAGCTTTGTGGGCCTTCTGAATGTGATGACCTATGATGCCAAAAATGTTTCTTACCAGGCGCGCACTTCCAATACGGCCTCCTCCGGCCTGCAGGATCCGTCGATCCCTTCGCGGGTCAACGGCGCACAATCCTCCCTGGGATCCGGCACTTCTCAAACGGCAAATTCCAGCGCGCTGATCAACGGGCAATACAGCTACCTGGATAAATACATTATCAATGCCGGTCTGCGGGGGGATGTTACGTCAAGGCTGGCGCCAAACAACCGTTATGGCCTGTTCCCATCCATATCAGGCCGGTGGAGGATCTCGGGGGAAAAGTTCCTGGCCCATGTGAAAAAAATAGATGACCTGAGCCTGCGCCTCAGTTACGGACGCAGCGGTAATGCCCCCAGAAAAGATTACAGCTACTACAATGTGTACGATAATTTCGACTGGAGCTTTATGGGGGAATCGGGAATATATCCCTCCAATATGGAGCTGCGGAACCTGAAATGGGAAACCGTTATCGGCACCAACCTGGGCTTCAGCCTGGCCATGTTTAAGAACCGGCTGTTCATAGACGCCGAAATTTACCGCAACCGTACCAAGGACCTGTTCTTTAACGGCCTGCAGATCGCCTCCATTAACGGCTTCAATTCGGTAAATATGAATGTAGGCACCATGGATAACCAGGGATGGGAAATTACCCTGCAGACACAACCGTACAAAAAGGGGCCCTGGCAGGTTGATTTTACATTTAACATTGCCCGCAACATCAATATGATCCGCGAAATATCAGAGTACTACCCAGTCGAAAAAGGGAATATCACCACCAATGGCGTTTATAAAACCTATATGCAGGTCGATAACCCTTTTGGTTCCTTCTATGGCTTTAAATACCTCGGCGTTTATAAAGACAACGACGCCACCCTGGCAAGAGATGCCAGCGGGAAGGTCATCGTACGGCCTAACGGCGAACAGGTATATACGCGTTTCAACTACCCCGCGGTCGACTATACCTTTCAGCCCGGTGATGCGATGTATGAAGACGTGAACCATGATGGGACGATCGACTATCGCGACATTGTGTACCTGGGCAACAGCAACCCGGCCATAACCGGCGGTTTCGGGCTGAATATCGGTTATGGCGGCCAATGGAAGCTCTCCACCTTCTTTAATTTCAGAACGGGGTACCAGATCATCAACGGTACGGAGATGAACAGTACCAATATGTATGGCTACGATAACCAAAGCACCGCCGTGCTGCGGCGTTGGAGAAAAGAAGGCGATGTGACGGACATTCCCCGGGCACTTTACCAATCGGGGTACAACTGGCTGGGGTCATCGCGTTATGTGGAAGACGGGTCCTTCCTGCGATTCAGAACCGTCACATTGCGCTATCTGTTTAAAAGATCCTTCCTCGACGAAGCCAATATAAAAAATTTAAGCGCCTATCTAACGGCAGAAAATATAGTAACGTTCACAAAATACACCGGCCAGGATCCGGAGGTAAGTGTACGGGGGTCCGATCCCTTCCGGGTAGCCACGGATAATTCAATGACGCCGCCCGTCAGATTATTCACGTTGGGACTTACCGCTTCCTTTTAATCCTGAATAAAAAAGCAGCTATGCGTTTAAACAGCATCTATCAAATCGCAATCATAACCGCAATCATGGGCATTTTCACCGGGTGCTCTAAAAAGTTCGATCTGAAACCATCCGATGGCATTATCCGGAACAATTTCTGGCAAACCAAAGAGCAGGTGCGGGCCGCAGTCATCGGCTGTTACGCCGCCTTAATGGGCGACCCCAACGGCGGCAAGAGCCTTGCAGAAACCTTGTTTACCTGGGGCGAGCTGCGGGGAGACCTGCTGACGGCCGCTCTGGGAACAACAGCCGCGGACCTCGAGATCATGAATGTAAATACGCAGGCCACCAATACCATTACAGATTGGCGGCCGGTGTATAAGATCATTAATTACTGCAATACCGTTTTAGACTACGCCCCTTCCGTGCTCGATAAGGACAAAACCTTTACACAGGATCTGCTGAACGGTTACCTGGCAGAGGTCAAAACCATCCGCGCCCTTATGTACTTTTACCTTGCAAGAAGTTTCGGCGAAGTGCCGCTGAAGCTCATTTCCACATCAAGCGATGAGGAGATCATGCAAATAGCCAAAAGCAGCCGGCAGGAAGTGCTCGCCCAGGTATTAAAAGACCTTAACGAAGCCGAACCGATGGCGGTGCTTTCCTATGGGAACCAGGCTACCGATAAGGGACGCATTACCCGGTACACGATCAATACCATACAGGCCGATGTTTATTTATGGATGGAAAAATATCCGGAAGCGGTTGCCGCCTGTGATAAAGTCATCAATTCCAAAAAATTCGGGCTCATCGCCAATAGCTCGGCATGGTTCACTACCCTGTTCCGCAATGGAAACTCTGCCGAAAGCATTTTTGAAATTGAATTCGACCAGCAAAAGCTAAATGTCTTTTACAGCATGCTGGGCACGGGCACCCGCAGGTTTGAAGCCTCCAATAAAGTAATGGACCAGATCTATACTACGGAGATCAATCTCTTCACCAATGCTTTAGACATCCGGTCCGACGGGGCTTCCGTGCGGGCGCAGGACAATGTGATATGGAAATACATCGGCAACAATGCCACCGACATGATCAGTGCCGACGGATCTTATACCCATTGGTTCTTTTACCGCTATGCCGATGTACTGCTGATGAAAGCAGAAGCATTGGCGCAACTCCCCGGGAAAGGCCAGGAGGCGCTGGACCTGGTAACCCTGATCCGGCAAAGGGCCGGAGCCCCCGAAACCACCAACAATGCGCCCGATGTAAACAACATCGACCAGCTATCCTTATTTATACTGGATGAACGTGCGCGCGAATTCGCATTCGAAGGAAAGCGCTGGTACGATGTTTTACGCTATGCGAAAAAGAACGACTATCAGAATATTGCCTACCTGCAGGATTTTGTATCCAGCCTGGTGCCGGCCAATTCGGTGCGCACCGTACAGGCAAAAATGCTTGATCACAACAGTCACTACTTCCCGGTTTACATATACGAATTGCAAACAAACAAACAATTGGTTCAAAATCCTTTTTATCAATAAAAACTCGAGAGAAATGAAAAACTATACGTTCATATGCATCATTGCGAGTTTATTCTTAGCTTACATTTCGGGGGCCGGCTGCAAAAAGCTGGAGATCAAAGAAACCACCACCAACGATCCCAATGTGATGGACTACCTCCGGAATGATTCGCTGAACCGTTTCACCAAACTCATATCCGTCATTGATAAAGCGGGGTATGAAACGGCTTTAAATACATATGGCACTTATACCTTCTTTGCCCCTACCAACGACGCGATCGACGCCTACCTGAAAGCGCACAATGCGAATTCCATTGACGATCTGCCGAAAGAAGACCTGCAAAAGATGCTGCAATTTCATTTACTGTCAGACCCGATCTTAACATCTTCATTTAATGATGGCAAACTTTCATCCATCACAGATTTTGGCCAGTACCTTGTTACCAGCGTTGTAAATACAGCCGGCGTTTCCTCCTACGTGGTAAACCGGCAGGCAAAAATAACGCAGCCCAATATCATGGTGGGCAACGGTGTCATTCATGCCATTGACCACGTACTTACACCATCGCTGCTTACCCTGGCACAATTGATCGAGCAGGACGACAGCTACTCCATTTTTACGCAGGCATTAAAGGAAACCGGATTCTATGATACATTGAATATCACCAAAAACAAAAACGGAGCGCAGGTCTGGCTTACCGTTCTTGCACAAAAGGACCAGGTCTATATCGATTCCAGTATTCAAAACTATGCACAGTTAAAAGCAAAATACTGCAACACCGGTGATCCGAAACGCACCGATGACAGTCTTCATTTGTATATGGCCTATCACATCCTGCCCGATATCAAATACCTGGCAGACATCGTAACCAGCAACTCCCAGGAAACACTGGTTCCGCTGGAAGTGATCACCGATAAATTTGTGAACAATAAAGTATTGATCAATGATGATTCTTATACCACAATCGATGGGATCGTCAATGAGCCGGGGGTAGAACTGGATTTAGCCACCAGCGACCGGTCCGCAACAAACGGAGTGCTGCACAATGCATTGGGCGGGTTTGGGATTAAAATAAGAAAGCCCTTCCCTGTTTACTGGGATCTTTGCGCAACGCAGCCGGAATTAACCCGCCTTTCCTCGATCTATCGCAAAAAGACCTACCTGTTCGATTATGGCGATTCGACCAACAACACGTTCAAAGACGTTAAATGGGAAAAAAGCTGCCTGAAATACCGTACCGGTGTAAAAGGATATTTAGGCGACTACTGGCAGATGGGAATGGGTCGCTCATCCAGCAATACGTCCAACCTGGGCACCTGCTCCGGCAACAGCTGGATCGAATTTACCACACCCCTGCTGGTAAAGGGCAAATACAAGGTCTGGTTCTGCTATTACACGCAAAACTCAACGGTCAGCGCGGTGCAGGCTTTATTCGACTCCGTACCGCTGACCAGCGCCCTGATCGAGTTCAATAAAAAGATATCGTCCGTAGACCCCGCACAGGAAGCCAGCCTGGCAGCCGTAGGCTGGAAATGGTGGGCCATTTCCTCTGAAAAAGCCGGAGCAACCGCCGCGCGCATGCTGGGCATCGTTGATGTAAAAGCCACCGGCCGGCACAAAATAAGATTCCAGCTGGTATCCGGTGCCAACGCAGATTGCAATTTTGATATGGTACACTTTATCCCGGTCGACTGGCCCAGCCAGACCAGTCCCCGGTTTAGCAAAACAGGCAGCATCGAATATTAATTAGCAGGGAGAAAACCATCGATTCAATTACAAAAGCAATAAGCAGATAGATGAAGAACTATATTTTAATGATTGGTGTAGCGGCGGCCCTGTTAACGGGGTCCTGCAAAAAATGGGATGATCATACCACTATAAACAGCCCTGCATTCAATGAAACGCTGATGGAGCAGATCAATAAGAACCCCGACCTGTCCGTACTGGCAGGCTACATAGTGAAAACGGGGCTCGATTCTCTTTTAAATGCTTCAAAGAACCTGACGGTATTTGCTCCCGACAACAGCGCACTGAGCAATCTCTCCCAGGACATTGTATCGGATCCCACGCAGTTGAAAGCGCTTCTGCTCAACCATATTTCTGCCAAGGCCTACTATACGCGCGACGAATCGGTACTGTTGCGCGTGCCCATGCTGAACGGAAAACGGATCGCTTTTAATAACGGACATTGGGGAAATGCGGCCTTAACGCAAAGCGATATCGCTGTAAAGAACGGGGTACTGCATGTGGTTGACAAAGCCATATCCCCGTTGCCCAATATATGGGAATTCATTGAGGCACAAAAAAGCAATTATGCGCAAAATGCCTATATCTCCTCGCTAAAATACATGGCCCAGGACCCGGCGCTGGCAACACTGGACAGCATTAACCCGCAAACCGGCGAACCGGTATACAAACCCAATACCGGCATTGTGGAAATAAATACCTATCGCACCAAAGTGTACGACATCGCCAATGAAGATTCGTTATATACGTATATCCTGTTAACGGATGCCGCATTCAATACGGAAAAAACAGCCCTGCTTCCCTACTTCAAAGCAGGAAGCGCCGACACCGCAAATATGAATGCCGCCTGGAGCGTGGTAAAAGATCTTACGGTAAAAGGCATGTACACAACAAGCCAGTTGCCCGCCGTTTTACTTTCGAAATTCGGCGTACACATCCCGTTAAACGCATCGGCCATCCTGCAAACGCAGGAAGTAAGCAACGGCATTGTTTACATTGTAAATGCCGCCCCGGCCTTACTATCAGAAAAAATACCGGCAGTATATGTACAAGGCGAAACCCCGATCGGGTTTTCAACAACCGACCCCAAAACACTCGTTAAAGTTTTTTACCGGCAACGGATGAATCCCGAAACCGGGCTTTCTTTTAATGACATCTATGCAAACCTGGGCTCCTCAGGCGCCAACTTTTACATCAACTATTTCAGCAATGATCTGTACACCGTAAAATACAAAGTGTACTGGGTGGCATTAAGCGATCGTGTTCTTTCAGGCCAGGGCGATGATGCCTATGGATCCGACTCCACCTTAAGCCAGCTCGTACAAATAAGACCCGGAGCAGATGCTGATTCCATCCTGTTTAACAGCGCTGCCCCGCTTCTCCCCAATACGTATACCGAGATATATATAGGAGATTTTACCAATACGGATTACAACTGGCTGCTATCGTATCCGCCGGGCACGCCGGACGGTAAAAGTTATATTTACAACCCTGCTACAAAATATATCCGGTTACTGGCACCCTCCAGCGTCACTTCCGGAAAGCCCTATAACATTACATTAGACTATTTAAAGTTTGTACCGGTTTTAGATTAACTAAAAAATATTAATCCCTGTTCATCAGATTATGAGAAAATCACATAAAATATTCAGCATTGCACAAACAGCAGCGTTACTATTGCTAACGGGCATTGTGCAGGCTCAAAATAAAAACGCGCAGCAGGTCCCGATACAAAAGGATGCCGTCATTATAAAAGGAACGGTCATCAATGCCGTTACAAAACAACCTGTGAACGGCGCAAACATTACGTACAAGGACTATGGGGCCGCCATTTCTGACAGTACCGGTAATTTTTCGATAGGTGTACCGGATAAAAGCGCGACCATCCTGATCAAAGCAGGCGATTATAACGACAAGGAAACAGCGCTGAAAGGAACGGATCAGGTGGTGATCCAGCTGCAGCCCCGCGGTGCTTTCAGTTACTATGATGAACTTGCCGCTCCTTCCGGCATCAAAAGAAGAAGCCGGCTAACCGGCGCCATCGAATCCATAGAGACCAACGGTTCCTGGTCCGGCACCCCGGAGACCCCGGACAATTATCTTCAGGGAAGAATGGCCGGATTAAACGCCATCCGGAGATCGGGCACACCCAATTCCGGCGCCAATTTATTCCTGCGTGGCTACTCTTCACTTTACGCTTCCAACCAGCCCGTAATCATCGTAGACGGGGTGTATTACGATAACGGCACTTATGGTGCGCCGTTAACAACCGGATATTATAACAATCCCCTTTCCTTCATTGACCTCAAAGACATTGACAACATCACATTCATAAAAGATGCCACTTACGCGTATGGCGCCAAAGCAGCAAACGGGGCCATTATTATAACCACCGCAAAAGCCAGGCAGGAAGCCACCACTATAGACGCGTCTGTTTATGGAAGCATCGCCTTTGCTCCGCAGAAGATTCCCGTGATGGACGCAGCCGGCTACCGCTCCTACCTATCAGAAATGCTGCAGTCAAAAGGCCTGTCCGCCGCACAAATAGCCGCCCTGCCTTATATGGATGACAATCCTTCCCATCCCGACTATTACAGGACACATAATAACAACGACTGGCAAAACCAGGTATTTAAGAATACGTACACACAAAACGCCTATTTAAAAATTACGGGCGGGGACAATATTGCCAAATATGCGCTTTCCATCGGATATGCCAACAACAAATCGCCTTTAGCGCACACCGGCCTTCTCCGGTACAACATGCGGTTCAACGCCGATTTTAATCTCAGCAAAAGACTTTCCGCAAGCGCAAATGTAAGCTACTTCAGAAATGAGCAAAAAATAAGGAACACCGGCATTGCGCCTACTACCAACCCCATCTTTGCCGCACTTGTTAAAGCACCCTTCCTTGCCGCAAACGATATATCGGACAACGGGATCACATCTCCGCAGCTTGCAGACAGGGATACTTTCGGCATCAGCAACCCTGCAGCCATCAGCAAAACCGTAACCGCGGAAAACAACAGTTACCGTTATGTGGGCGCACTTGGTTTTAACTATTTACTAAGCAGGCATCTTACATTGGGGACCACCATTGCCGTTACCAGCCAAAAAATAAGAGAAAACTTTTTCATCCCGCAAAGGGGAATTGCAAGCGACACCTTAATGAACGGCGTTCCGGCAAACAACCGGTCCGGCGCACAGGTAATAAAAGTATTCAACATCTTTAACGACACCCGGATCGGTTACAAAAGGAACTTCAGCAACCGCCATGACCTTGCCGCCACCCTGGGAGTCCGTTATAACAAAAGCAGTACCGAACAGGATTATGGACTGGGCTTTAATTCCGCAACCGACCAGCTGACCAGCGTTGGATACGGTTTAAATACCCTCCGGCAGATCGGCGGATCATTAGGAGCCTCCACCTGGCTGAACACTTACCTGAATGCAGACTATGGTTTTAAAGACAAATATTTTGTAACCGTGAATGGCGCATTAGACGGTTCCTCGCGTTTTGGCAGGCAAGCGGATCAATCCGGGATAAAAATAGCAGACCGGACCCTGGCCTTCTTCCCGGCGGCCGGCATTTCCTGGATCCCGTCCTCCGAAAATTTTATGGCAGGCAATCAAACCGTAAACCTCGCAAAGATCCGGTTATCCTATGGCCTGACCGGCAATGATGATATCGGCAACTATACCGCACGGAGCTATTATACATCGCAAAACCTGTTGGGAATATCCGGCCTGGTCAGAGGCGGCATCAGTGATGAAAGACTACAATGGGAGCAGGTGGCAAAATTAAATGCCGGTATCGATCTTGCGCTGTTCAATGAGCGGCTGAACATTACCCTCGACGGTTACAGGAACAACACCAGCAAGATGATCCTGTACGAGCCCGGGCCAACGGTCAGCGGACAGGACTATATCATTACCAACAGTGGCGGCATGAGAACGACTGGCCTTGAAGCCAATGTAAACACTATTATTATTCATAAAAAGAAGCTGAAATGGCAATTGGGCTTTAATATTTCAACATACGAAGCGCAGATCACCCAATTACCCTCCGGGGATATTTATACCGGTTTTGCCGGAGGTACCATGATCACCCGGGTGGGGAGCCCCCCCAACCTATTCTATGGCTACAAAACACAGGGGGTTTACGCATCGGATGCCGCGGCCGCTGCCACCGGTCTAAGCAATAGGAACACCAACGGTTCGCTGACGCCCTTTAAAGGCGGCGACATCATCTTTGCAGACCGCAACGGCGATCATGTAATTGATGAAGACGACCGGCAGATCATCGGAAATCCCAACCCGGATTTCTTCGGCGGCATCAGCACACAGCTTACCTGCGGAAATTTTACCCTGGACCTGCTGGCCACCTTTAGCAAAGGAAACGATATTTATAATTATGCGCGCCGCCAGTTAGAATCGGAAAGCAATTACTACAATCAGACCGCGGCGATCCAAAACAGGTGGAAGACAGACGGACAGCTGACCGATATCCCCAAAGCTACCTGGGGCGACCCAATGGGTAACAGCCGGTTTTCCGACAGGTGGCTGGAAGATGGTTCCTATCTGCGGCTGAAAACGGCTTCCCTGACCTACAAAATACCGGTGAGGCCCACCGCCCTGAAATATATCAATGTTTATGTAACAGGCAGTAACCTGCTTACGTTTACGAAATACATGGGGTACGATCCTGAATTCAGCGCCACATCCGGTGTGTTTGGGCAGGGCGTGGACACTTTCCTGGAGCCGCAATATAAGCATATACAGGTGGGTGTAAGGGTAGGTTTATAATGAAAATGTATAAAATCAGGACACAAAATAAATGGGTATGACAAGAATATTAAGGCCGTTGATCATGGGGCTGATCTTAACCTCAGCGTTGGCTTCCTGCAAAAAGCTGATCGACGTTGATGCAAAGGAAGTACTGGAAAGCCAGAATATGTATAAGAATGTTTTTGATGCAGACGCTGCCGTAATCGGTTTATATGGAAAATTCTTAAAGCTGGCAGAACAGCAGGTCGTCCTAAATGAGCTGCGGGCCGATCTGCTGACCACTACCGCCAACGCGGATGATGAGCTGAGGCAAATCGAGCACCACAACGCGCAGCCGGGCAATCGCTATACGGATCCCAAACCCTATTACGATGTGCTGCTGAACTGCAACGATATCCTGCGCAATTTTGACAGGATGCTGCGCGATAAAAAAATACTGGAGGCCGATTACAACGTACGTTATGCGGATGTGGCCACGATACGCTCCTGGGTGTACCTGCAATTGGGCATCCAGTTTGGCAGGGTGCCGTATATCACCAGCAGTCTTCCCAACCTCGATGCCCTGAAGCAGGTGATGGCTTCCGCCGAATACCAGCCCGTATCCTTTGACAACCTGCTGGATTCGCTGATCGCCGTACAGGAACACCTGCCCTTCCAATCTTCCTATCCTGCCGCAACAAGCCTTATTACCACGGTAGACGGTTATGCTACCACAAAATTCTTTATCAACAAGCAGGTAATGCTGGGGCAGCTATACCTCTGGCGCGGCAAAGGCCAGGACTATCACAATGCAGCAGTGGCTTTTAAATCAGTTATGGAAACCGGTGGTACCGGCAACTTTTTCACCTACCGGATCACCGGGGCTTCAAAAGCAGACAATAATGATATTGCCGTGAGCTACATCCGTTACCAGGAAGAGAATGAAAACAGCCTTGTAAACAACAACAACCAGGGCTGGCGCTCCATTTTTGCACGTGCAGAAGACAAGCTCTTCGGATACGAATGGATCTGGTACCTGCCCTACAATACCCTCTTCAGGCCGGAAAATCCCTTCCGGAAATTATTCTCCAGCAGCCAGGGCAGCTATCTTTTAAAGCCGTCGCAGGAGGCCATTGACAACTGGAACGGCCAGACCCAGAAAAACAATTTCCCCTATGATGCCCGGGGTCCAAAGTTCTCTTATAACATCATCAACGGGCAGCCAGAGGTAATGAAATACCAATACGCCCCCGGAACGGAAAAATGGTTTTTGTACCGCGCGGCCGCGCTGAACCTGGACTTTGCAGAAGCTGCAAACAGGGACGGTCACCCGGCTATTGCAGATGCCATTGTAAACCAGGGCATTCAGCCTGCATTCGGGAAGATCCTTGTTAATGAAGGCGATCCTTATATATTTGATGCAAGAAAGAGTGACAACCCCAGCATCGCCGGCGACTGGTATCTGAACGCCGGCTTAAGAGGAAGGGCAAGTCTGTACAGTGTGCCGGTCATGACCGACAGCCTCCTGTCCATTGAAGACAATACCCTAAATGAAAGAGCGCTTGAGCTGGCATTTGAAGGTGCGCGCTGGTCCGATCTGTTGAGAATTGCCCGGAGAAGAAATGATCCCGGGTATCTTGCAAACAGGATCTATGCAAAGCTGGTTAAGCAAAACGATCCAAATGCCGCGGCGGTAAAAGCAAAATTAATGAACCCGGACAATTGGTACCTGCCGTTTCAATGGTAACGAAGCGGCTCTGTTTAAACATCAAAATATATTTTTGTTCCGGGGAACAACAAAAGAAATGCAGGTTCCGGGCCGATACAAATATTCATACGCTTTTCGAACAAAATAATCAGATCCTATGGCTATAAAAACAAACCATCATCACCACCTGAAATTGTTTCTGTACACATTCCTGTGCTCCTCATTAGCGCATACAGCAGAGGGGCAATCCAACAGGATCGACCGCAGGGCCCTTGTAGAACGGCATACGGTGCAGCTGAGTGCTGCAGACACTTTAGCCTCCCTCTCCGTAGGCAATGGTTCTTTTGCCTTCACAGCGGACATAACCGGTTTACAGTCGTTTCCGGAGGCTTATGCAAAAGGAGTTCCCTTGGGCACACAAAGCGAGTGGGGATGGGATGCTTTTCCCAATGTAAACCATTATAAATTTGAAGATGCCTTAAAAACCTATCACCTGAACGGACGGAACATTACCTATGCCGTTCAATGGGGCAGTGACCCCGGAGCACATAAAAAGGCAGCCGATTATTTCAGACAGAACGTACACCGGCTACAGCTGGGAAATATCGGCCTGGAAATTTTAAAGAAAGACGGCGCCCTTGCTACGCTCGGGGATATCAAAAACATCCGCCAGCAATTAAATATGTGGTCGGGGGCCATAACATCTTCCTTTACGGTCGAGAACACACCCGTAGCGGTCATTACCTGCGGTCACCAGCAACAGGATGCCGTAGCCTTTAAAATCACATCCCCGCTCATTCAGCAAAAAAGGCTGCGCATCCGCATCCGGCTCCCCTATCCTACCGGCGGCTGGGCGGATATGGGCAACAACTGGGAAGATGAGGCCCGGCACCATTCCTCCGTTATCAGCAATGATAAGAACAGCGCCGTGATCCAACACAGCCTGGATACGGCCACCTATTATATCGCCGCACGATGGAGCAGGAAAGCCCGGCTGACACAAAAGCAATCACACTATTATCTGTTAACACCGGCGCCTGCCGGCAGTTTTGAAGCAACCGTCCGGTTTGATCAAAAAAGGAATGCGACATCCCTTCCCTCTTTTGCAGCTACCGAACTCAACAGCCGGCAGCAACTGCAAAAATTCTGGAACAGTGGCGGCGCCATTGACTTTTCGGGAAGTACGGATCCCCGCGCTGCAGAGCTGGAACGAAGGGTTGTCCTGTCCTTATACCTTACAAAGATCCAATGCGCCGGCAACAACCCGCCACAGGAAACAGGGCTCACTTACAACAGCTGGTATGGTAAGCCACATATGGAAATGCATTGGTGGCACGGCATTCATTTTGCATTATGGGGCCGGCCGGAATTGCTGGAAAAAAGCCTGTCATGGTATGCCCGTAATGCCGCCGGGGCACGCGCCATTGCGCAACGGCAGGGATACGAAGGACTACGCTGGCAAAAGATGACGGATAATGAAGGACGGGAAAGCCCCTCATCCGTAGGCGCCTTCCTTATTTGGCAGGAGCCGCATTTTATTTATTATGCCGAGCTGCTTTACCAGGCCAGCACATCCAAAGAACTATTGCACAAATACAGGGACCTCGTATTTGGCACGGCCGATTTTATGGCTTCCTTTGCCCGCTACGATTCCGCCAGCCAGCGCTACGTCCTGGGTAAGGGGATCATTCCCGCCCAGGAGCGCTTCAAAGCCGAAGAGACATTCAATCCCGCTTATGAGCTGGTCTACTGGCATTGGGCCCTTGAGGTGGCTCAAAAATGGAGGACGCGGCTGGGTCTTTCCAGGAACAAAAAATGGGACGCCGTTTTAAAAAAGCTGTCCCCCCTGCCCGTCCGGGATCATAAATACCTGTTTACCGAAAGCGCAACGGATTCCTACACCAATCCCGAATTCAAAACCGACCATCCTTCCGTATTGGGCGCTTTAGGCATGATGCCCCTGACCCCGTTAGTGAATAAAAAAATCATGCGCAATACCTTTGACTGGATCTGGGGCCATTGGAGCTGGGATAAAACCTGGGGCTGGGATTTTCCAATGACGGCCATGACCGCCACCAGGCTGGGGCTCCCCGAAAAAGCCATTGATGCCCTGCTGATGCCCATTCAAACCAACACCTATTTGCCCAACGGGCATAATTACCAGGACGGGCGTCTTACCATTTATCTTCCGGGTAACGGGGGCTTACTTGCAGCCATCGCCATGATGTGCGGCGGATATGACCAGGCAACAGGCCCATTACCGGGCATTCCCCGGAACGGAAAATGGAAAGTAAAAGTTGAAGGACTTCAAAAAATGCTATAATCATCCATCCCCCTTTTCAGCCATGAAAAAAATAATTTTAACCGGTCTGTTGTTCTGCAATATCCATAGCAACGCCCAGCCGCTTCTGCAAACCGGGGCCCATATGCCCAAAGAATGGATCGATGCAGATACCCACCACAAAATAATCCGGCTCACCAACAATGACCGGAGCAATATGAGCTTCTACTTCCACAACAACCCGTTTGTGGGTAATAAAATGGTGTACTACAGCACACAGAAGACAAAAGTAGCCGCGGCAAAACAGGAAACCTATAACAGCAATGCCGCAGACCGGCAACTATACCTCCTGGATCTGCAAACTCTGAAGTCGGAACGGTTAACCAGCCATCCAACACCCATGCAGGGAGAAATCGTATCCGCCAAAAGGAATGAAGCTTTTTACCAGGTAAAGGACAGCGTTTTTGCCGTCAATCTTTCCACTAAAAAGGAACGGCTTGTCTATGTTTTTCCTGCTGATTTCAAAGCGGGTATAACAACGATCAATGCAGACGGAACGCTGCTGGCCGGAGCAAAAGCAAGCGACGAAGAAAAAGAAATATTCAGAAAGAATCCCGGTAAAAGCAGCTACTTCAATAAGATCTATGAAGCCAAATTGCGCAGAACATTGTTTACCGTAAACATCAACACGGGCAAGCTGGAGAAACTGTTTTCAGATACTGCATGGCTCAACCATATCCAATTTTCCCCGGTGGATCCGGCGCTGTTAATGTTCTGCCATGAAGGTCCCTGGCACAAGGTAGACCGCATCTGGACCATTGACATCCATACCAGAAAGGTGCAGCTTGTGCATAAAAGGACCATGCCCATGGAAATTGCCGGTCACGAATGGTTTGGCGCAGACGGCAAAACGATCTGGTTTGACCTGCAACAACCGCGCGGAGCCACTTTTTTTGTAGGCGGGGCAGACCTGACAACCGGAAAAGAGACAAAATACCGGCTGCAGCGAAACGAGTGGTCGGTGCACTTCACCACGTCACCGGATGGGAAACGGTTTGCAGGTGATGGGGGCGATCCCAATGCCGTTGCAAAAGCGCCGGATGGCAAATGGATCTACCTGTTCACACCGGATGGGGACCATTTCAACGGACAAAAGCTGGTAAATATGAAACAGCACAATTATCATCTTGAACCGAATATCCACTTCTCGCCCGATCAAAAATGGATCATCTTCCGTGCCAACTTCGAAGGCAGGGAAAACATCTATGCCGTTGAAATAAAACCCTCCAATTAATCATGTCTGAAAAAAAGATCCTCGCGCTGCTCTTCCTGTTCCTGGTTGCGAATAGTTTCTACGCTCAAAACGGGACGCTCTCCTGGGCTAAAAAGGTGGGCGCCCGGAAATTTCCGGCCGGCACTAAAGTCTATTACGTAAATGATTACGGCGCCAAAAGCGACACGGTTACGGTCAATTCAAAAGCAATACAAAAAGCGATCGACGCCTGTGAAAAGAACGGGGGCGGTATTGTTGCATTTAAACCCGGCACTTATGTAACCGGCGCTGTTTTTTTAAAATCCAATGTGCATTTAAAAATTGATGCGGGTGTGCTCCTTTTAGGTTCGCAAAATTTTGATGACTACCCGGAGATCGACACCCGCATTGCAGGCATTGAAATGAAATGGCCCGCTGCGCTGATCAATATTATCGACGCAACGAATGCAGCCGTCACCGGCAAAGGAGTGATCAATGCGCGCGGCAAATTCTGCTGGGACAAATACTGGAAAATGCGCAGGGAGGAATATGAGCCCAAAGGCCTGCGCTGGATCGTGGACTACGATGCAAAACGGATCCGCAGCTTTCTCGTTCAAAACGCGTCGGACATAACGCTCAGGGAACTCGCCTTTAAAAATGCGGGATTCTGGACCGTACAGCTGTTATACTCCACCCGCCTTACCGTTGATGGTATTATTATACGGAACAACGAAGACGGCAAAGGCCCCAGTACGGATGGCATCGACATCGACTCGTCTACCTGGGTGCTGGTGGAAAACTGCGACATCGACTGCAATGATGATGATTTTTGCCTTAAGGCCGGCCGCGACTGGGACGGGCTCCGGGTAAACAGGCCCACCGAATATGTTGTTATCCGGAACTGCATTGCAAGACGCGGCGGCGGCCTGCTTACCATCGGCAGCGAAACATCCGGCGGCATCCGTCATGTGTTGGCTACCAACCTGGAAGCACATAATACCGGTAATGGATTTCACATTAAATCGGCCACCACAAGAGGCGGAACCGTCGAAGACATCTACTTCCAAAACATTAAAATGGACAGCGTTAAAAATGCTTTTCATTTCACCATGAACTGGAACCCCTCTTACAGTTATTCAAAGCTGCCTCCGGGCTATGATCTCAACACCGTTCCGCATCACTGGAAAGTAATGCTCACCAAAGTAGAGCCGGCCTCAAAAGGAATCCCCACTTTTAAAAACATATACATTTCCGGTATCAATGCCAAAGGGATCACCAATGCCGTTATTCTTTCAGAAGGCTTAAAAACGTCCTTACTGAAAAACTTCAACTTCACCAATATTCGCCTCTCCGGAAAAAGCGCCGGTACCATTTCATTTGCAGAAGGCTGGAAATTCAACAAGGTGAGTATAAAGGAGAATAATGGCAAGCCCCTTTCCGTAACCAACAGCATCGATATGGATCTATAAATGAAATAAAACTCCAACATGAAAAAAAGAAAAAGCCTGAAAACCAGGATCATTACCGTAAGCTCCTGTTTTATGCTGCTCGCGTCAGCCGCCTGTCAGCGGGCCGGCCAGCAGCTGCGATCCGCAGCAACGACAATGGGCACCGATACAAGGACCGCCATCCGGTCCGCATTGCCGGGCAACAGAACACCCGCCTTCCCCGAAGCTGAGGGCTTTGGACAGTATGCAGCGGGCGCCCGGGGAGCGGCGACACCATCGATTTATGTGGTCACCAATTTAAACGATAGCGGCCCGGGCTCCTTCCGGGATGCGGTTAGTAAACCCGGGAGATTTGTGGTGTTTGAAGTTACCGGCATCATTTACCTCAAATCCACGGTAGCGGTTTCCGCCAACACCACCATTGCAGGGCAAACCGCCCCGGGCAAAGGCGTTGTGCTATACGGAAGAAAAGTATCGTTCACCGGAGCGGCCAATTCCATTGTAAGAAATATAAGGATCCGGCTGGGCACCAATGGCGGCGCCTCCCGCAGCGATGACGCATCCGGCATCGCCAATGGCAAAAACATCATCTTTGATCACGTTTCCTTTACCTGGGGGCAGGATGAGGTTTTTTCCGTTAACTGGGATAAAAAAGGAGCCGAGCCGGATAGCATTACCTTACAAAACTGTATTATCGGACAGGGGCTTCACCGCTGGAATCACTCAGCCGGCGGTCTAATGCAGACAGGCGGTAAGATCAGCATTCTGAAAAGTCTTTATATCAGCAATAAAACCAGGAACCCAAAAGTAAAAGGCTACAATGAATTTGTAAATAATGTCGTTTATAACTGGGGAAATGACGGCAACACCTACGGCCATAGCATTGGCGGCGACGCCTATATTATGGGTGGCGAATCCCAGGGCACTTCATGGGCAAACATTATTAATAACTATTTCATTTCAGGTCCTTTGACAAAGCCCACTGTAAAAACGCCGTTCTCAAGAGGGTCGGGTACTTTTAACGTATATGCCGCCGGAAATTATTTCGACTCCAATAAAAACGGGGTGCTCGACGGCAGCCCGGTGCCCGACGATCCCACGGGATACCCGGGCCTCGATCCATCTAATTTTATGACGGCTCCTTTTACCTATCCCTTCAGTACCCAGGCAATGTCCGCTGCGGCAGCATTTAAATATGTGGCAAAAGAAGCCGGGGCACTTTACCCGCACAGGGACGATGTTGACAAGTTATTGATAGAAGAAATGCGGTCCGCAGGCTCACAGGGACGGTATCTGTACCGCGAATCTGATCTGCCTCTTGCCAACAAGGGTCTGGGCGATTTTCCCTATGCCGCTCCTCACAAAGATACCGATGGTGATGGCATACCGGATACTTTTGAAAAAAGGATCGGGACCGATGCCGGTAAAAGCGATGCGCTGCTACCCCATAGCGGAAACCCCGGCTATTTAAACATCGAAGCGTATATTAACGGGCTGGTAAAATAAAAATACAAACCGGTCATTCAATATCTGCAAGCATGGATCGTAAATCATTTATACAGAACCTGTCCTTACTAAGCAGTGGGCTGATCGCATATCCCGGCCCTCTTTTGAGCAGCAGGATGCCTGTTTCGGGTTTTGCCAAACGCCTGAGACCCGTCGGGCGTATGTTAGAGCTGGAAGGATATTATGTTTGGTGCAACAGCCCGATCTTCGATGCAGCGGGAAAGGTACACGTCTTTTTCTCCCGCTGGAAGGCTGAAAAGAAAATGAGCGGCTGGATCAAAGGCTCCGAAATTGCGCATGCCGTAGCCGATGTCCCGGAAGGGCCTTACACAGTTACCGGAACGATACTGGCACCCCGGGGACCGGGATTTTGGGACGCCACCACCTGTCACAATCCTTCCATCACCACTTTTGACAACAAGTATTATCTGTATTATATGGGCAACAGCAATGGCAAAACCAATACAAAACGTATCGGGGTTGCCGTGGCCGGCTCATTAAACGGACCCTGGCAACGCTTTGACCATCCCATCCTGGAACCCGGTTCCGAAGGCGCCTGGGACGATCATTGCACCACCAACCCTTCTGTGCTTCGCCATGCCGATGGCCGGTATTGGTTATACTACAAATCATGGAATACAAAAGATTACCAAACACAAACGGGACCGGTGCGGGGCAACCGCAAATACGGGCTGGCATTCGGCGACAGGCCCGAAGGCCCTTTCAAAAAATATAAAGGGAATCCCGTCATTGATTTTTCCAAAAAAGGGAATAATGCCCAGCTGGAAGATGCCTTTATATGGGAGGAACAGGGAATGTACCACATAATCGCCCGCGATATGGGATACTATAACCATACGGATGGCATTATCATGCGATCTGAAAACGGCATCAGCTGGTCCGATCCCAAAACGGCATACTACCCGGCCAGCCACTATATCCGGCAGCCGCCGCCGCCCTCCTATCTTACAAAGTACGGGCGTTTTGAACGGCCGCAACTGTTATTAAAAAAAGGGAAGCCCGTATATCTGTTTACTACTACCCAGGGAGGAAAGTACATGACCTCCAGCCCGTTTATCTTCAAAATTGAACCCGAGTGAAAAGATTGGCCATCAAAACAGTTCTTGTTTTTATCTTTTTAATGTCCGGCGTTACAAAAGGAGCCGCACAACGGCAATGGTGGCACAACGAGGAACGGACCCTGCATTACAAACCTTCAGGTAAAGATTTTGTTCTGTACCAGGGTACAAAAAAATTCAACCGTGCCCTGTACGGTACCAATACCGGGTTTCGTGTTGAAGCCGGCGACCAGCCTGAGTTTGCCCTGTACATGCCGGGCATGGGCGGCAACTGCAAAATAGGCATTATCAGTGGCCATCAAAGCAAATGGATCACCGCGGCGGACAGCATACAAACGATCTACAGACCGGGTTCCATGCGCTATTCCATAAAGGACCAGCTGCTTCAAAAAGGCTCGCTCGCCGTTACAGCGCTTGCAATGGCAGATCAGGATGGCATGATCATCAAGATAGCAGCAAAAGATATTCCCGGGAATGTGTCGTTGCTCATCGTATATGGGGGAGCAACAGGGAAAAAGTTCAGTCGCGATGGCGATATCGGCGCCGATCCGGAATCCTCCTTTTATCTTCAGCCGGGCTATTGTAAAGACAATGATTACATCATAAAACAAAACAGTTTTCAGCTGCGTTACGGGTTCACCAAACCGTTAACCGGGGATGAACGGTACGAAATACGGGACGGCAACCCTCCGGATACCACAAAAAAAGACAAAGGCAAGAACATTTCCGGTATTTTCCCCGCAAACAGCCTGGTAAAAACAGTTGATGCTGCTCAACAGGAAACGCCGCTCCGGCTCTGGCACTCGGCCGCATCAGGCAGTCCTGCCATCGCAGCATTGATCACGCTTCAGCGAAGCGGGCCGGTTTATTTCCGGGTTCAAAAGGATCCGGTCAGCAATCATTACAACGATAGTCCCCTGCTGTTTGCAAAGGCCGAAGCCGCCCGCGAAAAAATAGCCGGCAGGATCACCGTAGAAACACCTGATCCGTATATCAATACCCTTGGTGGGGCTTTATCAACTGCCGCCGATGCCATCTGGGAAGCGCCCACCTACCTGCATGGCGCGGTGGCCTGGCGCATGCGTTTACCGGCCTGGAGAGGTGCCTATACAGCGGACCCGCTGGGATGGCATGACCGCGCCCGCATGCATTTCGACAGCTATATCCGGTCGCAGGTAACGGATATTCCTCCGGGTGGAGTAACACCGGACACCGCAAGGCATATGGCCCGGCAGCTGGAAAAAATGGGCACGGCCCTGTTCAGCAACGGTTATATCTGCCGCAATCCTGACGGAGATATCCGGCCGCATCACTATGATATGAACCTGGTATTTATGGACCAGCTCTTCAATCATTTCAATTACACGGGCGATACCGCTTATGTGAGAACAATGTGGCCCGCCATAAAAAGGCACCTGCAATGGGAAAAAAGAAATTTTGACGCCGATGGCGACGGTTTATACGATGCCTACGCCTGTATATGGGCCAGCGATGCATTACAATACAGCGGTGGCGGCGTAACCCATGCCACCGCTTATAATTACCGCGCCAATAAAACAGCCGCTTTCCTGGCCCGGCTGATCGGGGAAGATGCCCGTCCTTATGAAAAAGAAGCCACAAAGATCCGGACGGCCGCTCAAAAAAAACTATGGCTTCCGGAGAAGGGCTGCTTTGCCGAGTACGTAGACCTCGGCGGCCTGCAACGCCCCCATCCTGCCGCCGCCCTGTGGACCGTGTATCACGCCATTGACGCACAGCTAGCAACAGCCAAACAGCAATACCAGCTGCTGCGCTATGTAGACCATTCCATCCCGCATATCCCCGTTGCTGCAAATGGCCTGTCCTTAACGAACGGATTTCTGCTGGCCACCACCAACTGGCAGCCTTATACCTGGAGCGTGAACAATGTGGCGCTGGCCGAAAACCTGAACACCGCGTTGGCTTACTGGCAGAGCGGCGAATCCGAAAACGCGTATCAGCTCTGGCGCAACAGCCTTATCGAAAGCATGTATCTAAGTTCCAGTCCCGGCGGCTTTCAGCAGCTGAGCTTTTACGATGCCGCCAGGGGCGAGCTCTACCGCGATTTTGCGGATCCGATCGGAGTGGCCGCCCGCACCCTTACCGAAGGCCTTTTTGGCATCCTGCCGGACGCGCTGAACGGCAAACTCTTGATTCAACCGGGGTTGCCGCAAAGCTGGGACCATGCCAGGCTCTCCGTGCCGGATATCCGCTTTTCATTTCAGAGAACCCACAAAACAGCGGTGTACCGGATCGCGCAATTTTATAAAAAAAAACTGGCGATCACGTTGAGAACGGCGGCGCCCACGGATAAAATAAGATCGGTTACCATAAACGGCCGCCCGGCCCGGTACACCTGGGTACCGCATGCTTTTGGCCGGCCACAGATAGAGATCGCCGTTGGCCCGCTGCCGCATGCCGTTGTCCAAATTGAATATGCCGGGGATGCCATTGAAACATTGCAATTTCCGGATGCGGTAGCAGATCAGCCTTTTACCATTACTTCAAAAAAGGCGAAGATATCCGCGATCGACGCCCCCCAATTTATCACCGCGATCACCGGGCCGGCAAAACGGACACTGCAGTTGAAACCCGGGGTAGACACCACAGGTCATGCCGTTTTTATTACCCTGCAACAGGGGGACGCCCGTTGGATCGCCCCCGTTTATCTGAAAATAAAAGAGCCCGTTCAGGTTGCAGCTGTCAACCAGGAAGACAGCACCCGGCTTACGCTTGCCATAACCAACAATACCGCTTCCGTCAAAACCGGGCGCCTGCATATCAACCATTATGAACGGCCGCTATCCGTAGCACCGGGCGTCACCCAAAGCGTGAGCATACCCGCCATACAGGGCGTAAAGGGCTCCAATCCTGTGCGGATCTCCTGGAATGACGGAAGCAGTACCCGGAAGAACATCATCAGCTGGAGCCTGCCTGCGTCTCCAGCCGTTTATGAAACCGTCGACCTTGGTGCGGCCTTCAACGATCATGTCACCCAGATCTTCCGCCACGAATACCGCTCACCCCGGCCGGCTTCTCCCACGCTGCAAATCCCCTGGCAGGGCATTGGCAACTGGTGTTACCCGCTGGTGCAGCCGGAGATCACCGACGCCGGCTTAAAGAACAGGACCACGCTTTACCTCGACCGGATCCCTTTTAAAATAAGCGCCGGTAAGAACATCTGCTTCACTTCCTTATGGGATCATTTTCCGGATTCGGCAATACTGCCCCTGGCCGGCCGGGCCTCCCATGCCTACTTTATTGTGGCCGGCTCTACCAACCACCAGCAGGCAGATATAGAGAACGCGCGCATAACCGTAAGGTACACCGACGGTTCAACAGCCGTTCTTCCACTGATCAATCCGATGAACTGGTGGCCCATAGAACAGGATTACCTGAACGATGGCTACGCCTTTACCACCGGCGCCCCCAGGCCCTACCGTGTTCTTTTTAAATCCGGCCGGATCAGCCGGGATGTGGATCACTACCGTTCTATAAAAGGCTTTACCAACCGCGCGGTCGACGGTGGGGCCGGTACGGTGGTAGACCTGCCGCTGAACCCGGCCAAAACACTGGCCTCGGTTACGCTCCGTACCCTGTCGAACGAAGTAGTGGCCGGCATCATGAGCATTACATTGATCAGAAAATGAATGGATATAAAATATAAAAATGACAACTGTTTTAAAATCATTCTTCATCTTTCTTTTGCAGCTGCCCTTCCTGCTTTGTGCACAAGCCCGGGCGCAAACGAAAGCGCTGCACATCCTTACGTTGGGTGATAGCAATGGCAGCTTTCCATACAGCTGGCCACAGCAGCTAAAGCAGGCCCTGCCCGGGACAGCCGTCGTCAACATCAGCAGATCCGGGCGCACCATCGGCTTTGTCAATAATGGCGACAGTACGCTGAATGCATTGGGCATGCTGGAAAAGATGCTTACACAAGCCGTGGCATCCGCCAATGGCCGGGCTTTTGATTTTATTGTGCTGGAGCTGGGCACCAATGATGCCAAATCCGTGTTTGCTAACAGGCAGCAGGAAGTGCCCCGCAACCTGGAGCAACTCATCCGCAAGATAAAGAGCAGCCGCTATCCGGCCATCAGCAAAGCGGCCATCATCATCATAGCCCCACCTCCTTATGGTACAAAAGCAGAAGCCACAGAAAAGTACAGGGGCGGGAACCTGCGGGTGGAAAAAATGAGCCGTTCTTTTAAAGAAGTGGCACTGCGCAATGGGTGCTTTTTTGTAAATGGGTACAAGACGCCAGGGCTCCACATCAATACCATGACGACCGACGGACTGCACCTCGATGCAGCAGGCTCCGCAGCGCTGATCGCCCCTGTAGCGGCGCTGATCCGCAGGCGGATGCCTGCTGTTACAGACCGGCCTTCAGCCGTTGTACTAAAATCAATACCCGTAAAAGCGCCCTTTAAAATGCCGGCCTTAAAAGTGCCCGATTTCAGCCGGTGCCCGCGGATCCGCATCACGGATCTTGGCGCTGTTACCGGCGACCGTGAAAAAACATCCCTGGCCATCCGCAAGGCCATTGACCAGGCCAATAAGAACGGAGGGGGGGTGGTGGTGATCCCGGAAGGTGAATGGCTTACCAAAAAGATCCATCTTAAAAGCAATGTAAACCTGCACCTGGAAAAAGGGGCTGTGCTGCTATTTTCGGGCGATCCTGCTGATTACCTGCCTGCGGTTTATACCAGCTGGGAAGGTATGGAGTGCTACAATTACTCCCCCCTGATCTACGCCTGGCAATGTAAAAACATCGCCATTACCGGCGAGGGAACATTAAAAGCAACTATGGACACCTGGAAACAATGGTTTGCCCGGCCCCGGGCCCATATGGAAAGTCTCAAACGCCTGTATAACCTGGCCTGGGAGCGGCGCCCGGTGGAAGAACGCCAGATGGTCAATGATACGGCGCACCTGCGGCCGCAGTTCATCCAGTTCAACCGCAGTGAGCACATATTGCTGGAAGGTGTTCACATAGTCAACAGCCCTTTCTGGACCATTCACCCCTACCTCTGTAACAACGTGGTGATCCGGAACATCCATGTGTATGCGCATGGGCACAACAACGATGGCGTGGATCCTGAAATGAGCCAAAATGTATTGATCGAACATTGCGTATTTGACCAGGGCGATGATGCTATTGCTATAAAATCGGGCCGGAACCCCGAAGGCTGGCGTCTGAAAACGCCCTCCAAAAACATCGTCATCCGCAACTGTACCGTAAAGAACGGGCACCAGCTGGTGGCTTTGGGCAGCGAGCTTTCCGGAGGCATTGAAAATATCTTTGTCAACAACTGCACCGTTCTCGACGGGGCGAAGCTCAACCATCTCCTGTTCATCAAGACCAATGAACGGATGGGCGGATACGTCAGGAACATCTATGCATCCGGTATAAAGGCCGGCAGGGTCGACGAGGGCATCCTCGGCATTGAAACCGATGTATTGTACCAGTGGCGCAGCCTGGTGCCCACCTATGAAAAGCGGCTGACCCCCATCAGCAATGTATTTCTCAACAACGTAACCGCTACAAGCGCAAAATTCATATCGCGGATCCTGGCACAAAAAGCGTTGCCGGTAACAAATGTCTCGCTTACAAATGTAACTGCAGGAAGCGTAACAGAGCAACAGAACATTCATGAGCATGTAAACGGCTTCCAGGTGCGGTAAAGGCCGGAAGGAGGTCTTATTTCCCCGAAAAGCAGCGTCTCCAAACATGCTATTCAAATCATAAAAATGTCACATACTTTTTAGAAAATATCACACCGCAATGTTGACCAATTATATCAAATTTGAGTAATAAACTGAAGGTCACCTAAAACCCCAAAGTTCTTTAGCCGCTCCACTTATGGAAAATTCAAGCAACCATAAAAAGATCTTTTTGAACACTAAAGGAATTTTACGCCACAAATTACTGGCATTGTTCAATGAAGCCCGGCTTTTCGCAGGAATACCGGGGCAACAGATATTGCAGATATTGCAAAGGATATTGAAACCATGCCTTTTATTGGGCCCAATGGCAAGATTGACTATGAAAGCAAAACAGATCTTACATCTGCGCTGGCGACTCCAAGGAATCGCCAAAGCTATTTTTCACAGAAAGACACCTCGGTTTTAATCCTCTAAAAATTGTTCATTCCAAAAAACCATTAAGGAGTTTTTAAACCACGAATAGGAAGCCATCGATCTAAGAAATAGTTTGGCATCTTCAAATTCTACAAACCCTCTTTGTCTCATTTCTTTGATAATATAATCATTATTTCGGCAATTAACATGACCATCTCCTCCTTGCCCTTCTATTGCCCAACTCAAAATAACACATTTAGCTGAATGCCTAACTAGGTTTTCCCAAAAAACGCTTTCGTATTCATATGGAATATGTTCGCCTACCTCCAGGCTAATTACGCAGTCAAAATTTCGTTTTAAATCTACCTTTACCGAAAGGTCTAGATATTTGCAAAATGTCCCATCATTCAATATCGATTGAGAAATTTCCTCCGTATGGGGGTTTCCGTCATATCCAATAATGTCAAAGCCTTCTTTTTTTAAATGCCGTACATAAAACCCTGGGCCACATCCAAAATCAACAACGCTTTTTACCTGTTCGCTATACCTCTTACATTCACATCGCTATTCGATGGGAAAAAAATTATATCCATATGTATTCAAGCCAGTTATTTTATTATGCAACTGGACAGGCCCTGTCTCAATTATATATATATTGATGGTGAAAAACTTTTCAAGATATCTCAGCTGGGTTGTTAACACGTCTATTGAGCCTTCTCCTTCATGGTTCACTAAAACAAATAACAAGGTGTCCGAAAGGTCGATTCTGGATGGTTCCAGCTCCATGACATATTTCTTTATAATTTCCACTAAGGCTGAGCTGCAACTGGTCGGGTCAATTTTATTCAAACCGAGATCGTAAAACGGGTAATACTCAGAATAGTTTGTTTTTCTGAATAATTTTGAATTATCTTTTGCAACGCTTCCGGTATAGTGTAAAATTTTCTTTTTTTTCCAATTTTCAATTGATGTGTCGGCCCAGCAAAAATCCATCTCCGCATGAATCTCTACTGTTTTTTCATAGTAAAGGGCATTCCATAAAAGCCCCCACATATCTGCGCACCACGCCTGTATCGTTTTATTTTTCTGATTCTTTTCAGCATAATCTACACTTCGCGCATTAAATTCATTCATGTATGTGTAGAGGTGCTCAGAGTCTTTCTCCAATTTTTGCCAAAATTCTACAGTCGTATTTTTTAATAAGTATTGGGCGCCCCCACAATTAGGGTCCTGTGCCACTACTTTTTCCGGATGGATACCGACTATATTACACATTTCCAAAAGAAGCGGTTCTCCCCCAAAACTTTTAACATATCGGCTATCCAGGTAAACTCGGGTATCAGATACATACCATTTATCATTCCAAAGCATTTCCGAAAAATCCGGAAGCTCCCTGAATAGAATATCAGAATCATGATAAAAAATAGTCTCTTGTTCCAATTTGGGAAATTGCTGAAAATCCTGCTGAATGATATGCGGCCGTATAGATGACGCATATTTGGGCACGATGCGATTATCCGGATATGCATAAAAAGAAGCCTTATGACCCAACCGGCTCATTAGTTCTTGAAAGTGCTGCTCCAATCCTAATGCCGGTTTATAACCTACTAAAATATGAATATCACTAGGCCTTATTCCGAGTTTATTCAAATTAAATATTTGCAATTCCAACTGCCCGGTAAAATAATACGTGTCTGGTTGTGCAGAGAGAAATATCATAAATATGGAAGTGAGGTCTTTGTTCAGTTATTTTTATTCAATATCAATACAACTTATCATCTAATAGTCTCGTGATTTCTAATGCCCGGTCTTTTAGCAAAGACAGCAAGGTGTAATGAAATTAGAGATTAACTATTACAGTCTGCCTCACTTTCTGCAAGATACGTACAGCCATTTTTCTCTAAAGCTTCACAATCCCCAGATTCGCCTACGACATATCCGTCACAACAGTAGCACTGCATACCAGTTGTCGTAGTGGTCGTCGTTTCATCGAGGTTAGTTCCACCTAACACATTTTTCAATTGCGCTTTTGTAAGTAATTCTATACCTTCAATGTTTTGAAGGTTAAGTTTTAATTTTTTCATTTTTTTTGCTGAAATTAAATTGACAAGTTGAAGCTACAATCATTCATTCTCGTACATTCGGAATGATTTTTTCCATTCTCGTAATGACAAATAATAAAAAACAGGTTTAGTCTATCTGGATCAGTTTTACAAAACACTCTATTTTTCAATAGTTGCTAAGTTTTTTGCGAGAAACTCCTCCAACTCTGAAGGGGTTATATTTTTCTTTACAATACGCCCCTTCGAATCAATTAATAAATTAAAAGGGATTGCTTGAATCCCATATCTCAGGGCATTAGCGCTATTCCAAGGATATGCAAGATCTGACACATGAAGCCAGCCCTCCAGGTGATCTTTTTTAATGGCAGCTTTCCATTCCACTGGATATTGGTCCAGAGATACACCCAGAATTTTGAATCCTTTATTTTTATAGTTAGTTAAAATTACGTTCCATTTAGGATTCTGTGCCCTGCAAGGGACACACCAGGAGGCCCAAAACTCTACAAGCGTATAATTGACGCCAGTAGGTGTGTATATTAATGCCGCGGACTCGGGTGTCTTTCCTGACGGCAATGCAAACGCGTCTCCTTCTTTTAGCTTCACTCCGTTGAGCGCAGCTATCTTTAACTTCATATTTTCATAGTAGCCGCTTTCTACGGCCCGGCCGGTCATTTTATCCAGTATCTGCTGATACACATTGAGATTTTTAGCCAAATTTAAACTATCAACATCCAAAATTGCCAGCGCCGCAATTGGATTTTCAGGATGTTTGCGTGCGAAATCCCTTTTGGCTTTTAATAAAGTGGTATAGTTGCGTTGACGATTCAGTTCTTTGGCTTGCTTTTCAAATTCGCTATATATCTTATCTAAAACTGTGCTTTTCTGATATAAGCTATCCATAATTCTATAAACAGACAATTTGTTATACTGATCGTTCAGCTTTGAGATCTCCGCATACAATTTAGTATCCTCAGCATTTGAAGTAATATCCAGACCGAATACGCCCGATCTATAGTTGTCAAAATGTTTATAGTTTAAAATTTTGGGGACCGTTAGTCCTTTAACAGGTTCCAATCTATATTCGGACGATTGATCAGGATTGAGATAGATGTATGTAAATAATGCCGCTCCGGGGTGATCATTTTTCAAGAGTTTAACATTACCATCGCGTGATCTAGAATAAACAGGAGCACTTCCCTTTTTCAAGGGATAGCCAATCCCAATGGGATACGCTCCAGTCTCAATATTATCTAACCAAATATCTAACTTTCCATTGTTTAATGGGGTGTCTATTTTTAAAGGGATTATAAACACTTTGGCTCCCGGCAAATTGGGGAAATTTCCGAAAAGGTGTACCCGCTTATTGGTTTGTGCGCCACATTGGTGACCGATAAACAGAAGTACGAAATTTAATAAAAAAACTTTCACTGAATCCTCACAATGATGAATAGGGTTTAGCAGTCGATTGAAAAAGGCCATACGTTCATTTTTGGTTAGTATTCAAAAGGTCAAAAACAAGAGCGATCTCTCCCAAAATTTAGGCAACAGAAAACTCGCATTAAAAATAAATATAAAGTTTTTTACTTCCAAAAGAATCTCATATTTGAATAAACTTGGCCTATTGAGCAGATTATGAGAAATTCTCCTTTTTATAAGCAATTGAACGCAATGGATTGCGGTCCCACCTGCTTACGAATGATTTCCAGACATTGTGGGAAGCACTACAATACTGACACTTTGCGGCAAATGACCGGATTTAGCAAGCAGGGCACATCTTTACTAGGCATTAGCGATACAGCTGAGAAAATTGGCTTTCGCACCAGAGGCGTAAAAATTTTATTCGAGCAACTGGACAGGGCTCCATTACCCTGCACTTTACATTGGGACCAATATCATTTTGTGGTGCTGACAAAACTTACCAAACGAATCGCTCAAATAGCAGACCCGGCAAAAGGCGTAATCACCTTCTCAAAAGTGGATTTTTTAAACCATTGGATAAGTACACATAATACAACAAGCTCAAATGGACGTCCAGGAGAAGAGGCTGGCATTGCGCTGCTACTAGAACCTACGCCTTTATTTTATGAACTAGAAAGTCAAAAAGAACATAAGTTAAGTTGGGGGGTAGTATTGCAATACCTACGTTCAGTAAAATGGCCCTTGATGCAAGTGTTTATGGCGTTTATAGTAACATCATTAATGCAGTTGATTTTTCTCTTTCTTACACAAAGCATTGTAGATCCGGTATTAGCATAGAGAACCTCCAGTTCGTGATAGTAGTGTTAATAGCGCAGGTAATGTTGAGTTTTAGTCAAACAATAGTCGGGTTTATACGAAGCCGGTTAATGCTAAGGATATCCAATATTCTGAACCTTCAGAAAGATTGTATTATTCAATAGTAAAATCGACTTCTGTGAACAAATAAAGCAAAGAAAAGGGGCGGCAATTTTCCTGCACGCTAAAACATTGGATCCCCCACTCTCTCGGTCTTCGTGGCTACTTCCATTTTTTAGCTTCTCTATTCTGCACCGCGGCCGGCACTGTCCTGCAGCTGTTTCATTGCTGCGGCATACCGCCTTCCCAGCTCCCTGGCCGAGGGTGTGTCAAAATGAACCGAATCCCCTTTATGCATCAGTCCTTTGGCCGAAACCACTGCCGTGCCGGGTACCTGTTGTGGCAGCTGATCGATGATGGTATTGATGAGCGTGCCTTTCTTATTAAAATAGCCGATCTCACCCGCTACAAACGGCAGGTGCGGGTCCTTCAGATCCGTACGCAGGCGCGCCACCAGTTCCTCCAGCCGCGCCATGTATACGGCTGCATGCACCGTGTCATTATCCGATTCTCCCTGGTGCCAGAGCACGCCTTTTAATACCCCTTTTTGCATCGCAATACGGGCCCGCCTGAGGGCATCGTCATAGGGACGGGCCTTAAAATACCGGGCGTCGGGCTGCCACACCCTTATGGGCGAACCGCCCCAGGCGCAGGGGATCAAACCAATACGGACCTTCTTACCGGTCTTCAGCATTCCCGCAGCAAAAGCCCGGCCCGGCCCTACACCCGCCATCTTTGGCTTATCAAAATGCACGGGGTCCGTAGCCACCACCCATTGGTCCAGCGAATCCAGCATCAGGATCCGCGGATCTTCTTTTTTACCCGCTTCATCCAGAGGGCCCCTGCCCGCCATATTCGACTGCCCGATGAGCAGGTAGAGATGAAGGTCCGGATCTTGACCGTCTGACTGCGCCCCCGCCTTTGCCGAAACGGCCATGCAAAAAAACAAAAGTATCGTCTTCATTAAAGATCAATTTAAGACTATTTATCATTACTGCCCAACAAGAATCCTGTCGACCGAAACCCAATCACCACTGCTCCCCGATCTCCTCCCGCTTTTTTCTACCCAGTACCAGTGCTCCGCCAAAACCGTAACCGTCATGGTATAATGGTCATTGGGAAGCACCGGACTTAAAAATTTCAGGGCCACCGCCGGGTGCTTTGCATACATATCCACATTTGCATGCACCATGATCCGGCCCCTGCTATTCCGTATAACAACATCTGCATAGCCTCCGTCCGGGCGCGCCAGGCCATAAAAGCCCAGCCGTGTTGTTCTGGCGCTAACGGTAAACGAAGCGCCTTTTTTATCGGCGCTTTGATTTTTTAAGGTATCCCGCTGCCATACCCCCGAATAACGGATCCGCCTGTTATGCGCCGCTATTGCGCGTCCGGCAACAACCGCCGGCCCGTAGGCCCCCGTCTTCCCGTCTATTTCCCAGGCTTCATAAAATTCCGGTAATGCAAGGATATGCCCCGCTGCCTTTAGCGGCTGCCATACATAAGTAGCCGCCGAAGCCTGCCGGGGAAAGGACCAGCGGTCGCCCATAAACATAAACGTGGTCTGTTCCGTACCCGTAACCGGCAATACAAAAGTGGTTTGCGCATTCCAGGTAAGCGTGCCCGCCGGGGCTATATAACCCCTTTTCGTCCAGGGACCGCTAAGGGCGGTTGCCGTATAATAATAATTATCGTTCCGTTCCCAGCCCGTAAGGTCGGAGCCCAGAAAGTAATACAGACTGTCTTTCCGGAACAGGGCCGGCGATTCGAAGCCCCTGGCCATCGCCTTATTCACCTGTGCGGCGATGCTTTTATAATCGTCCGCAAGCCGGTAAATATCCCCGCCATGCAGCAGTATATAACCGCTGCCATCCTGATCGCGGAAGGCGCCCATATCCCATTTCCGGATGGGCTTTCCCTGAAACAACAACGGCCCCCGGAATGTATAAGGGCCGGTGATCGTTTTTGCCGTGGCGTATCCCACAAAGGGATCCCTGTAACCCAGTGTATCTGCATGCATATACAGGATGTATTCGCCTGTGGAAGGGCATTGCATTACTTTGGGACGCTCGCCTACACGGTTAGGTCCCAGCTTTCCGGAGGGCTGCAGCGGGAGCGCTACGGACTCAAATTTCCAGTTGTACAGATCTGCGGAAGAATAGCAATTGAACCCTGCAAAGGCATTGCTGGTATCGCTGTGGCGTTCACCAAATAAATAATACCGGCCGTTGTCTTTTACAATATTCGCTCCGTGGGCGCTTACGGTATTGCCGCTGTCGTCCAGCCAGGGCACACCGGAATAGATGGCAGGATACCGCCCCATTCGTTGCGCCTGAACGCCAGGGGCACATAACAGCAATAAGATCAAAAAGGAACATCTTAAAATATAGCGCATCAGGTTCATCATTTTATATGGCAGCGATGCCGCTGCGCCGGGTCAATTCCCATCCGGCTTTGTGGCATCCCTGCCCGGGCTTTGCGGCCAGTAAAAACCGGTATAGGCATCGGGTTTTGAAGGATCAAAGACGGGCTCCTCCGGTTTTAGCAGCCGGGCAAGATCCGGTACGCCTTTCCGGACGCCGGTCACCATCAGTTTGGCAACTTCATACGCACCAAAGGGACGGAAATGCGTGTTATCCGCGATCGCCTCTTTCCTGTTGGGGAACGCTCCGGCCGGAAAATGCGCAAAAGCAAGCAGCGATCCTTCCACCCCCATTGCCTCGAACATTGTTTTGCTCAGGGCATTCAGGTCAACCAACGCCACCTGCCGTTCTTTTGCCGTTTGCCGTACTGCTGCGGGATAATCACCTAAGGTTTCCTGGATCCGGCCACTGCTGTCAAACCGCCTCCGCTGTACCGACGTCACCAGCACGGGAACACCTCCTTTCTTTTTTACTTCTTCAATAAAGAACTCCAGGTCCCTTTTGTACGTGGTAAAGGCACCAACACCCCTGCCCTTTTGCTTTTGATCATTATGGCCAAATTCAACAAAGGCATAATCGCCGGGCTTCATCAGACTCAGCATTTTTGCAAACCGGCGGGCTGCGATAAACCCGCTCAGCGTTTCGCCGGATTCGGCAAGGTTCACAATGGCCACTTTCCCCGGCTGAAAAAAATAAGGGAACATCTGCCCCCAGGCGGAAAAAGGCTCACTGGGGCCATCTACCACCGTTGAATTTCCTGCCAGAAAAACCGACACGGCTTTTTTATTGGGAGTGATTTCAATGGCATTTACTTTGGGACTGCTGCCGTTGAATTCCAGGGTCAGTTTATTATCCCAGTGCAGATAGGCATACTCGCGCGCTTTAAGACGGACTTTGCGACTGGTGCCGGCGATCAGGCTGTCGCGGATATTTACGGTAAATGTGATCACCTTGTGCCTGCCCCGTTCCGTTTGCAGCCGGTTCACGAACATCCGCCGGTTTTCCGCGCGGACGGCTATGTCCGAGATCCCCCGGTCGTCCCCGGTCCAGATCTTTACATCATAATTCCCCTCAGGAAGCTTTACCGAAAAATAAAAAGGCTGGTGGCTGGTAACAAACCCGTCCGTCAATGCAGTTCTTCCTACAGAAGTATTGCTGACCACAGGGGTGCCCAGATCGATCCCATAGCCCTTTTGCTGGTCAAACCCGGTCCCCGGCAAAATTTTGATATATCCTCTTTCTGCCTTCCCTTTTCCAAAATCAAACTTAAAGGTCTGCGCGCGCAGCTGCGGACAAAAAAGCAGCGCCGCCAGGCAGGCAATACTATTCCCGTAAATGATCTGTTTCATCATGTTTATGTTTCATTTTTTTAATACCGACAAAAGAACAATCCCTATTCAATGCTGTTTCCTTAAAACCGCAGCTGCGCAGATTTAGTATCCGCTTTAACAGTAAAAATGTCGCAGAAAAGCGCCTCAGGCGCAATCAGTGTATCTGCGGCAACCATAAGAATCGTTTAAGGAAACGGTATTGAATCCCTTTTTGCAAATATGCCTTTGCTACCATATCCTTACCTGGTCTACAACAACGCCCTCATCCAGCGCTTTGATCGTTACCAGATGCTTCCCTTCCTTTACCGGCTTATGCCGGGTAGCGCGTTTGGCCTGGTTGCTCAACACATTTTCCTTCCATTCTTCGCTCCGGCCTTCTGTAGCATAATCCACTTCCTGAACCGGCCCGTCATCGATCCGGATCGCATAGCGGATCCGTTCACCTGCAACGGGATGATTGGGCGCAAGGGCCACTTCAACGGTGACGGCGCTACCAGCCGATGTAAAATCATATACAACGGAGCTGCCTTTTGATATGCTTACCGCGCCCCGCTGGTAGCCTAAACCATGCGCAACCGGTCTTTCCCCCGTATAACTCCTGTATGCGCTCCCATTCCATAAGAACCGGGGCCGGTTCTCTTTCACCATTGCCGCATCCGTTCCTGTATGGGTCAGTTTTTCAAAAACAGGAAGCGCCCGGGGATGGCTTGTCATGATCCCTTTCCATTTACCGTTATTGAGCGTATTGTATTGCCGGGTGAGCTTCTCAATGATCTCATAAGCCCTGTCGCTCAGGCTCCAATCAACTTTTCCATGTCTTGCCAGCTGGCCGTACAAAAATTTTTTATTCATTTCAGCAGCACCCCGCACGGGATATTCGATCAGTTGGAACCATGCGGCCCGCTTTTCCGCCGGTATCTTCCCCGAAAGCTGTACTACCCGGGCAGCAATACGGTCGTAATCACGGATGCGCCGGCGGATCTCCGCTTCGCTCCAGGGGAGGTCGGTAACCATTTTGTACGCCGGATCTTTTTCTTCGGTTCGTGTGCCGCCCATAAATTCAGGCTTGTGGATATAGGCCAGGCGATAGTATTCATTCATCACCGGCAGCAACGCTGTTGCAGCGGCCGCCCCAAATCCCCGGCTCAGCCACGCATATAAATGCTTGTCAAGGCCAGCTGCGCTGTTCCCGATCGACCCGATATCCCAGGCCATGTCCATGAACAGTTCGGTTAAATATTCTGCCGGTTTTATATCGCCCACGTTCAGCATCCACATCTTTCTTGCGCCCTTATTATAAGCTCGCTTCATTTGGGTGTATAGCTGTGCCGGATGATTGGTCGACAACCAGAGATAATCGTGTGGCCGTCCCCAATAGGAAACATGATAATACACGCCATTGCCTCCTTTCCGCGCCCGCTCCTGCTCATCGGGAAAATGCCGGATATATCCGTAATTGTCATCACACCAGATCAGGGTTACATCATCCGGCACTTTTAACCCGTCGTTATACACATCCAGCACTTCCTTGTAGGGAATAAACAGCTGCGGCACTTTGGTAAGATCCGGGTTCACATATGCTTTCAGCAATTCCCGTTGATCCTCCAGCACGTCAGCCAATACTTTTTTATGCTGCGGCAATGTTTTTACGCCCTGCATCATGCCATCATGCTTGCCCCGCAGGCCGATGGTATAAATATTATCGGCGCCTTTCAGTTCCTTTAAACGTTCGGCCCAGTAAGCAAGGAGTGCTTCTTTATTGGTTACATAATTGTACGGACCTTTGCCGGCAATATCCCATTCAGTAACGCTGTTGCGCATGAGGGGTTCGCAGTGCGAAGTACCTACCAGGATGCCGTATTTATCCGCCATTTCCTTATTGCCCTTGGTCAGATAAAAAGGCACGCTCACCTCGTGCATTGCCGGCCAGATCGTGTTCGCCCGCAACCGCAGCAACAGTTCAAAAATCTTTGCATAGGTCTTCGGGCCCATCGCCCCTTTTGTTTTTCCGACAGTGGGCAGGCCCGGCTCAAAGTTCTTACTGCTCCAGGGCATCAGGCCCCAATCCTCATCATTGATAAAAATACCGCGGTAGACGACTGAAGGATACTCCAGGCGGGTATATCCATTCTTTAAACGGAACACCGGTATTTTTTCAGCCGGCACATCGGCCCACCATTCCCAGGGCGATATACCGATCATCCGCGACAGCTCCAAAATACCGTAAGCGGTGCCGCGTTTATCGCTTCCGAGAATGTACAGCTGATCATTCTTCACCGTCATCACAAAACCTTCCGGGTACCGGCGTACCGATGCGGAGCTTACGGCTTTTTCAACAACAGGGCTTACCCCCAGCGTTCCGATAAAGATCTGCCCGCTGCGGGCGGGTACCAGGCGGCTTCCGAAAACATTTTTAAAGTCTTGCGTCAACATCTGAAGCGCCGTGTGCACTACCGGCGCCTCATCACCATCGAGCGATACCCGTACATCTGCACCCCTTCGAAAAATGATTCCGGCGTACGTATAAACCGGCAGCATTACTGCCAACAGAAGGCATACTGGTAATTTCTTCATGTTTTTATTTTATTTCCGGTTATCCTCTTTACCTGCCACCCAGCCCCGCTCCGGTTACCGACAGCTCCCCGCCATAGGGGTTAAAATCAAACAAGACCTTGTCCGCCGTTACCCGAAGCTTCAGCTTTTTCTTTCCCTGCCGGATCTTCAGGTTCCGGATCCCCTTCCCTTCTATAACACCGGTCAATGGTTCTGTAAAGAGCTTTTCATCCAGCTCCAACCGCGGCGTTATGACAAACCCGCCCCGCTTCGTTCTTATGTCGTATTGAAGCAGGTCCCGCTCCTTTGTATAGGCCGCTATATCATGAAAAGTGCCCACCCATATCTGGTCTTCCAGCGCTTTGACGCGTTCCAGGTGCTCCCATAAGATAGCGGCTGCCCGAAAATGATCATAGCCATAGGTGATCCCATGCGTCATGGTTACGCCCCACTCCCTGCTGCGCAGCAATGTGTCTACCCATTGCTGCAGGTTTTGAGGTGTCGATTTGCTGCCTACCGAATGCTGCACCGTTCGGGTACCCACCCGGTGCTCCGACGCCATGCGCACGCCCTCCGGTGTTTTTGCGTTGTTGGGATAACAGAAGGTGCTGGGCATAATGCCGATATGATGATAAATGGCGCTGTCGTTCCGGGCAATGTCTTCCCGGAGTTCCTCCAGGTTATATTTTCCGAAATTTTTATGCGCCCAGCCATGATTGGAGATTTCGTTCCCGTCCTTTGCCATTTCTTTCAGCTCCGCCCAGGTCATACGGGTAGTGTCTTTTATTGCACCGGCACCCGGATTGATCTTGCTGCCATTGATCCAGAACGTAGCGCGAAAACCCAGCGCTTTCAACTTTGGCGCTACCAGTGTATAGTGCTCCCTCAGCCCGTCGTCAAATGTATAGCTGATGGCACAGGTCTTATCATCTTTATATTTTGCGATGCGAAAAAGCAACGGATCCTCCTGCGCCCGGCAGCAGTTATGCCCCAAAGCCGTCATCATCAAAACCCAATAAAATCGATACATACTCCCATCAAATTTTGCGATCAATGCTGTTTTATTTTTCCGAAAGATCTTCGATCCGGAGCGTATGCCGGCCCGAACCGATATCCACTTTAACAAAGGCCCCGGACAGGGTTCCTTTCTGCACGCTGCCGTCTACCAGCAGCCGGTACTTTTTGCCGCTGAACGGCAGCCATACTTCTGCCGTTGTATTGGCGGGGATCGCAGCCTGCAGTGCAAAGCGCACGCCGGGGTCATTTACGAATGAAACCCGGATATCGCCGCGTATGGAAGGCATTTTTAATGACGCTTCGCGAAGCGATGCCGGCCGGGGCCGGATGCATATTTTTTCAAACCCGGGTTCCGCAGGTGTTACACCCATAAGCCGGCCCGGGATGATATTTGCGGGGGCGGCACCCCAGGCATGGTTCCAGTCCTGGTTGGGCTTGTACCTGTTGTCCCAGGCCTCCATCGTTATGGTAGAGCCGGCCCGGATCATATTATACCAGCTGCGTTCGCCGGTTGACGAAAGCAACGCCAGGCCATATCCCGCATCGTCCGCTTCATACACCGCATCCAGCAGGAACTGTGCTCCATAAACGCTGCAGGCCATTCTTCTTGACCGGATAAATGCAGCAACCTGTTCGATGTTCTTTTCCGGCACCATGTCAAATGCAAGAGGGAACATATTTGCGTGCAGCGAACTGTGATCCGTTTCTACCCCATCCTTATAGTGCCCCTTCTTTGGATCAAAAAGCAGGCGGTTAAATTGTTTTTTAACATTTCCGGCTGCGGCTTCGTAAAATTGCTGATCGCGTTTCCTGTTCAATACACCGGCGATCCGGCTCATTAAACGCAGCGCCTCGTAATGGTAAGCATTCACCACAGTATTGTAGGTGGTGAAAACATATCCGTCGGCCTCACCGCCCTGCTCTTTTTCATTTCCTGCATTGCCGCTTTGCGGCCAGTCGACGATATCCCTCAGTGCTTTGCCTTTAAAATGAATGGAGCGGTAGAATGCGGTGGTCATCTTCCCCGTTCTTGTAGATATCAGCCCGTTGTCCTCCTTCAGGGCCAGCAGCGTTTTGGCCTTAAGGTCGTCATAATACTGTTCCAGAAAGTCCTTGTTGCCCGTGAACCGGTAATCATTCCATGCCATCAGCACCGGCTGAAGATTCCACTCCGTTGGCCAGGTGGCATTATACAGGAGGTATTCCAGTGTATGGCGCGCCATTGAAAACTCACGGTCCGCATAATAATGGCAAAGCTGGTTGATCAGGGCATCCGCCTCATAAGGCAGGCGTTCCCGGTCGCCATCCACATAGGTACCCAAAAACGAGGTAGCCTTTACCGAATACCGGCAAAGGTCCCATACGTTGTTCAGCACAGAGTCTGAAGAATGAAAGGCAGCGGCCCCATCGTCAAAGGGATAATGTACGCTTTGCCTGACGATGTCTTTATCCGTTACCGGCGGGATATAATTGCAGATCTCGCCATACCGGAAGGGAAACACTTCCCCGATATAGGCGGGCATAAAAACCGGGTCCACCCCGCTTTCATTCGCCTTCCGCCGGGTGTTCCTTCCGTCCGGCCGGAATTTGATCGTATAGGTATGCACCCCCGCTATCAGCGGCAGCTGATATACCGTGTACCGGACGGAGCCGCCGGGCTTCCGGTCTACCCGCCCATTTACACTGTGTTCCCCCAGGTGAATGGTAACGGTATCCTTCCCGCTATCGGACCTCAGCGTCAGCCGTAGCTTTCCGAAAGCCGCCTTCCCGAAATCAATAAACGTGCTCCCCGGACCGATCGCCTTCACTTTAACAGGATATTCATCGGTGATCTGCAGCGGATATTGCGCCGTTTTGCCATCCAGCTCCCGGGCAGTGATGAAACCTTTTATTTCCGAAAAGGGGCTTTCCACGCCGTGATTATCCCAGGTCTTCACGTTCCAGTAATAGATACGGGAGGGCTGCAGTGGTGCTCCCTCAAATGGAACGGCAACCGAGTGACCGCTCTTCACCTTGCGGCTGTCCCAGATATCCGCCTCCCCCTTTGCCAGCTTTTCCCGGGAAGAAGCCACCTGGATCCGGTAGGCTGCCTGCAGCGTGTTGGAAGCACCGCTGTTCACCACCCAGCTAAAAGAGGGACGGGCGCTCCGGATCGCAGCCACCTGGTACCGTTCGATGGCCGTTCCGGCTTCCTGCAGGGACAGGGTGGTCAGGTAGCCATCCAGGAACACCCGGTCCGTATGCTCCAGCAGCTCCGTTCGTAAGCGGGACGGCGCCTGCGCATGGCTTAACAGCGCAGAAAGGGCCATTATGAAAAAAAAGACGGTACGCATCATCAATATTCGGTTTCAGGCAATTCTTTTGTTCTCTTTAAAATCCTGTATCCGGGAACAGGCTATTTTGCCCGTTCATAGATCTCTGCTTCAATGATGCTTAAAGCGCCTTTTGCATGCGCATCATCCCGGGCCACCCCATCCCCCAGTTTTTTTCCTCCAACTTCCACTTCTTCATTGGCCTTTCCGGATGCATTGCCCGCCAATTGTATCTTCACCTTCTTTCCCCGGACCGGCGTACATTTTATCGTATAATACCCAAGGGTTGGCTGCGTTCTGCCGTTAAAAACCTCCTTGCCATCAACCGTAACAAGAAGCGGGTAGGTCTTGGTGCGGAAGTTGTTCAGTTTTAAAGAGACTTCATCAATGGTAGCGGTCCGGGCCAGCTCGTATTCAATCCAGGCATTGGCAAGCTTCCCGTCATTTACCCAATCGGTGCGCTCATTATCATCATAGCTGAGCCCCGCCCTGTCTGCATTTGCACCCGCGGCGGCGGCCCTTACCGGTACGGACCTGCGTACAACGGAATAAGAAGGGGTCAGCGGGGTGGCGCCCCTTGTGAGCAACGAGGGCAGCCCATCGGCGGGCAACAACTCTGCCAACCCGCCCGTTACCGGTACTGCCCGGGTATGAAGCCGGATAGCAGCGGGTTTCAGACCATCCGCCGTTGCCTGAACGGTTATGGTACCGGGTGTGCCGGTTGAACGGATAAGAAAACGGTTCACACCTCCTTCTACCGGGAATTCTTTTTTCAGGATATAGTTATCCGGTCCCATTGCCATGCCCCCACGCCATTCACCCGGACCGTTCATTTTATAACGGATCCTGTTCAAAGCCGTGGGACAGCGACGGCCGCTGGCATCCACCACTTCCACTTCTACCAATGCCATATCATGCCCGTCTGCACGAAATGGCGTGGGCCGTTTTACCTGGGTAAGACGCAAAGCCGCCGGCTCTCCGGTGGTCCTGATCTCGTCGGTACAAACGCGTTTGCCCTGCGCATCATAGCCGGTTGCCGAAATGGCTCCCGGTTGCCATGCAACATTTTTAAAGATAAAGATAAAACCATCACTTTGCAAACCATACCCCAGCGACCGGCCATTGATCTTCAGTTCTACCTTGGGAGCGGAAGCGATCACATACACATCTTTTTTTACGCCGGGCTTGTAATTCCAATGCCCAACGATGTGCATGCGGTATCGTTCGGGAACCACCCAGCCATCCCACATGACCTGGTTGGCATAAAAATTCTGTTTGCGGATACGCAGCGCATCCACCTCTCCGCTCCTGCGGTAGTTTTCCTCGCCACGGTGGTGGGTATTGGTCTCTGACCAGACAATGTTTACACCGCCGCTGCTGACCCGGCGGCCGGTTCCGGGGCGCTCGCGCCAGAACTCGTACCAGCGCTTTACATTCTCCAACGCGTGCGATTCCATGTTACGGTTATAACCGGCAGCCTTTTGCCCGTTATACAGGGGGCCATCGCCGTCTTTATGATAGGGCGGCGTCCATTCATCCCAATATTTTCGCGATCCTTCATCCCGGGAGTACTCCATTGCCCACAGCGGGATATGCGCACTTTTATTGGTATAAAGCATCTCACCGCCATACTCGGCTGTTTTACTGTCCAGCATCTCCCGGCTGCCGATTGCCCGTCCCCCATGAGGATCATACGCATCGCGGATCGCCTTCATTTCTGCCATATGCACTTCGCTGATGCCGTGGTTCCCGCACTCATAAAAAATAATGCTGGGGTTGTTCCGGTTGTAAATGATCGCATCGCGCATCACGGCTTTACGCTGTTCCCACCGGGTGCCTTGCACATCGGCTTCGGCGTCACCCGCCGGCATGGCCTGCATCAGGCCCACGCGGTCGCAGCTTTCCACATCCTGCTTTGCCGGTGTGATGTGCATCCACCGCACCAGGTTCCCGCCCCCTTCCACCATCAGGCCATTGCTGTAATCGCTCATCCAGGCAGGCACAGAAAGCCCGGTGGCAGGCCATTCGTTAGATGTGCGCTGCGCATACCCATGCACCATCATGACACGGTCGTTCAGGTAGATCATGCCATTTTTGAACTCCGTTTTCCGGAAGCCCGTTTTGGTGATTACCCGGTCAACCGGCTTATTGTTTACCAGCAGGGTGGTTTGCACATCATACAAATAACCATAGCCCCAGCTCCAGAAATGCAGACCGCGCACCGTTGCAGCAGCGCTTACGGTTTTCATTTCCCCCGGCCGGATCAGAACCGTTTCTCCCTTAAAGGACCCGACCGTCTTTCCATCCGGATCCACTACCGCTACTGCATAGTCCACCCTTTGCTCCTTTGCCGTTTCGTTCTTTATTTCTGAAGACGCATGAATACCGGCCGTCTTTCCCCGGATATCAAAACCGGTTGCATAGATGTACACACCGGTCGTTTTCAAACCCGAATACAGGGGAAGCGTCTGGTACAGCCGGGGAGCGATATGCAGGTATACATTTTTAATGATGCCGCCATAATTGGCGTTAAAATTTTTATCCTCCCACTGAAATTTGGTGTTCGTTGCCCTTTCGCGATAATCCCAGGAATTATCGATACGCGCCGCAAGGATGTTCTCCTTATCAAACCGTACCAGGTCGGTAATATCAAAGCCAAAGGCCATAACACCGTTCTCATGAATGCCAACCAGCTTGCCGTTCACATAGAAGTCACCAGCCTGGCGGATGCCTTCAAATTCTATAAAGACCTTCTGTCCGCGGGCCGAGGCCGGAAGTTTAAAGTGTTTGCGGTACCATACGATGCCCGTTGACAATTCCCTGATATCTTTTTTAAAAGCTTCATCTTCGTTCCAGGCGCGGGGCAGCGTAACCTGCTGCCATCCGTTGTCGTCATATGCAGCAGCCTCGGCTCCGGAAAGATCTCCCATTTGGAATTTCCAGGAAGCATTAAAATCATACTTTGTCCTCGGCTGTGGCTGCGTCCATGCTGTAAATACGGCTGCCAGGAAAACAATAGCCGCGATGATCCTTTTCTTCACGTGTCGTTTATTTTAGATTTTGTTTGTGAACCTCATTATTCTTTATGATGATTCGTGTGGACACCATAGCGCAGTGCATCATTGAGCACCTGCCTTTACCGGTTTAACCACTTTGATATCCGGTTCCGGCGGCTGCTTCATGCCCGCTCCAAAAAAGAAACCGGTATGCGGCGGCTGGTTATAGCCCACATTCTGCCAGGCAATGCTCAGCCGGTATTGCGGATCCTGCATCAGCGTATAAAAGCGATGGGTTGTGGGAACAGCTGTTGAAAAGATCCGCAGTTCTTTGTTATCAACCGTGCTGTACAGCACCTCTTCCCGCCAATCGCCTAAAATATCGCCTACCAGTACCGGCGTTGCCTTGGTGCCGTTATTGCTGCGGCACTGATACCGGGCCGCGCTGAGCAGCCTGTTTACAGACTGACGGGCATAATCCCATTTATCAATATTTGTTCCGTTGAGTATTTCCGCCAGCAGGTCGCCATCCCACAAAACACCCATATTGCAGGCGGGCGTTCTGTCTGCGATCCTGTTTCCCCTGCAATCAAACATTCCGGTGATACCGGCCCCCGCCACCCAGCATTCTGCGCCGGGATAGCGGGGATCCACATCGAGGGCCAGGCCACGCCCGGGGCCTTCCCCATCCGCTCCGGCCTTTACAGACGGCTTTTTCCAATACACTTCTCCTGTGGCCGCCGCGCGAAAACTGCAACCCGCATCATCAAAACGCTCCTGGATGTCAAATACCTCCAGACCCGGGATGGATGGATCCAGGTCAGACACATGCAGCGCATCCCCATGCCCCAGGCCTGTGCTGTACAGCCCCCGGCCATTATCATCAATGCACATGGCACCATAAACAATTTCATCCCTGCCGTCCCCATCTACATCGGCAATACTCAGGTTATGGTTTCCCTGACCGGCAAACCGTTCGTTTCCCCGGACACCGGAATCAAATACCCAGCGTTGCTGCAGTTTTTTATCTCTCAGATCCCAGGCGGCGATCACGGTTCTTGTATAATAGCCGCGGGTCATGATCAAACTCGGATGCACACCGTCCAGGTAGGCAATGGCCGCAAGAAAACGATCCATGCGGTTGCCATAGCCATCACCCCAGATCTTTTTCAGGGCCGCCGGTGACGGGGTTAATGAAAGGGAGGAGCGCGGCGGAACAAAATCCACCGTATGGATGACCGCGCCCGTTTGCCCGTTAAATACCGTTAAATACTCGGGACCCGCCAGGATATATCCTTTATCATTCCGCCAGTCTTTTGTACGGTCGCCTACAACATTTCCCCTGCCGTCCACCGTTCCGTCCGCAGTCTTCATGGCCACTTCCGCCTTGCCATCACCATCCAGGTCGTACACCATAAACTGGGTATAGTGTGCGCCCTCGCGAATATTCTTTCCCAGATCGATGGTCCACAATAAGGCGCCGTCCATTTTATACGCCTGTATCAGCGGCGGGTCCGTAAAACCGGCATGGCTGTTATCGTGCCCCTTGCCCGCCACATGCAATACAATCTCATACGTACCATCACCGTCCAGGTCACCAACAGAGCCGTCATTGACAGCATAGCCATCCGGAATACTGAGGGGCAGGGATAAAAAGGGACGGTCTTTATCCGTAAGCACAAAACGCCCGCCCCCGCTTAACTCCCGGCCCCTGAATACCGGTTTTACAATATAGGTTACCGCGTGCGCGGCGGCCGGAAAAACATCTGAAAAGCCGGTCGTCTCCGTAAGCGGATCTTTATTGAGCTTTACTACCGTTTTTCCCGTTTGCCGGTAAAGATCAAAGGCAATACCGTCCGGGTCCGTAGCCAGCAACCTCCAGCTGACGAAGATCTTCCCGCTGCCGTCGGGGATGGCCACTACACCCCTGTTCAGCGGCTCCATCAACCGCTGCGACCGGGCAGTCATGCCCAGCATCAAAAACAAAACCTGTAACCAAAAACGGTTCATCGCCATACTCTTTAATGATTAAATACAAATTGCCTTCTGAGAAGTTGGTCTTTAATATTTATTGTCCGTATTTTAATAATTGAAATATAAACAATTTCCGAAACGGGCTCCTCATTTTACTACCGCTCCGTTGATCATAACATCATCCCAAACCGCATTCCCCATATCTTCTTTATGAACCATTGAGGTTTTCCCCGTTCTTATTTTAAGATCTTTAAACATAAAATCATGAAGCGAATACTGGTCCGACTTTTTTACGTTGAATACCGCATCACAATTCAGCCGGAGGTTCTTAAAAGTGATATGGTGCGCATCCGTGGTACGCATTTTCTTTTCCCCCTTCAGGTCAAAAAACTGTGTCCAGGGATTTACATCCAGCAGCACTCCTGCATCGCCGGTAAGTCCCTCAATAGTGATGTATTCATAATGCTGCGGCGTATCCGGACGCATCTTTAACTGCAATACCCTCCGGGCGCCTTGCAGCCGGGATCTTCTCAAAATAATATTCCGGTCATGGATCGATTCACTGCCACAGGTGAGTGCGCTGTGGCAAAAGCCATAGGTACAATCTTCAATAATGATATTGTAATTCCCTCCGTTCACCGTGTCCTTATCCGCAAACGGTCCTTTTCCGCCCTTCAATGCTATCGCATCATCATTTACGGACAGATAACAGTTTTTGACGAGCACGTTCCTGCATACATCGAGGTCGATGGCATCGGAGCTGGGCGCTTTCACCGGCTCAAAAGGCGCATAAATAAACAGGTTCAGCAATTTCAGGTTTTCGCATTTATAATAATGCGAGGTCCAGAAGGGGGAATTGATGAGCCGGATGCCGGAGATCTGAACATTCTTGCTATTGGAAACATACAAAACACGCGGACGCATTTCATCCATATTGGTACACTTCAGGTTGAACCGGCGCCGCAACCAGAAATGCTTCCAGTAACTGAGCCCGTTGCCATTCAATGTACCCTTGCCGGAGACCGTAAATCCATCCACATGATCTGCGTTCACCAGGGCCGCAAAATATTTCAGCGTCTGTCCCTCTATACGGGTTGTTACCAGCTCAAAGTCGCTGATATCGCTGCTTCCCTTCAGGGTGGCTCCTTCTTCCAGGTGCAGGTGCGTGCCTGGTTTAAAGAACAAAGAGCCGGTCAGAAAAACGCCCTTTGGAATCATGACCACTCCACCACCTGTGGCGGCCTTGTCAATGACTGCCTGTATCTTTTTCGTCTGTACCAGGGTACTGTCGGGCACCACACCATAATCGGTGATGCGGTATTTTTTCCCAAGCCCGTCCACATCAGTGGGCACCGTTTCCCGGAACCACGCGGGTATCGGCGATCCATCGGGAAAAAGTTCCTGGGCCCGAAGCTCTTTGCCTGAAAGCAGCAACAACAAAACCATCAGTCTTATGTACATATTGATCTTCATTTATTTTTTTTTATACCGGTGCAACGGGGGGCGGTACCGGTAAACAATTTGCCTGCTTGCCGGTGCAATCCAGCACCAGGATACAGGACCCTCCAAAAAACACCGGATCATCCGGCCCCTCTTACGGGCGAATGACAGGCCGGTCCCTACAGCTTAAACGGCAGATACCAGTTCTTCGGGTCCATCAGCTTTGCCCTCGCGGCTCCTGCGTTGGGATTACCGGCCTTTATCAGTTTTTCATAAATTTTATCGGCAAGGAAAGCAGGGTCGTTGCGCCGGCGGGCGATGCGTGTAAGATCGGACCAGCGCTCTCCTTCGAAAGCCAGCTCCAGGGCATCCTCTTCTATAATTTTATCTTCCAGCAGAACGGGATCTACGTCAAAGCCCATCATCACACTGCCATAACCGCCCGCAGTCCCCGGGCCGTAGGTAATACCCGGTAATGCCAGGTTGGGCATAGCGGCCCTGGCGCGAATGCCTCTGTTCCGGTACCACACCCCTCTTGCCACACTCTGGTTATCCCGGGCATCAAAATAATAAGGCGACCCCACCGGATAGGTTACCCGGCCGGTGCCAAAGCCCTGGTGCGTGATTTCCGATTCCAGCTCAAAAAAGCTACCCGGGATCTTTGTTCCGCCGGAACTAAACGCCCCGTAATAAAAGGTATTGATCAAACCATCATTTAAAAGCGCATACGCTACCCGACCCTGGCCATCCCGGTTGGCCGCCTCGGCAAAACGCAGATGCGCCTGCGCTGCTCTGAAGATGTTCCATTGCCCGCCCTTATTCAGCAACGACAGCGGCGCTGTGGCATTATCGGTCAACTTGGTAATTACGGGGTCTCCATCGGGCGCAATCTCATAAGACATTTTGCCCCGTGCATCCCAGGGCACACCATTCGTTAAAGTTTGCGCATTCCACAGATCGATCACTTTCTGCGATGGTTTTATTTTATACCCGCCGGCCTTAGACATCAGCTCCACGAAAGGATTGCCCGGCGCAAATGAATTACTGTAAGGGATGGACCAGTTCCATTCATAAGACCACTCCCGCACCGTATTGGCTATGGCAAAGATACTCCGCCAGGAGGCGCCCACATCGGTTAAGGAGTTTACCAGTGACGACCCATCCTGCGACCTTTCAAAAGTTACCAGGAAATTGAAGGAGCTGATCCGGTTCTCGTTCACCTCGTATTCGATCCGCGGCGCGCCTACATCCATACCAGAAAGCAGTTTCTTATACCAGTACGCCGCCTGGTAATAATCGCCTTTCCATAAATACAATTCTCCCAAAACATGCGGTTTGCTAATGAATACCTTTTGCGTATTGCTTCCATCAACCGTAAAAACCAGGGAAGTTTCCGCCGGATACGCCAGGTACTCCAGGTAGGGCAGGTCTTTTGTATCGGCGATCAGCTGATCGATGAGCTGATCAAAAGGCAGTTTGGGGGCATTGTTCAAGGCAGGAATGTCCTTTACCGTTGTTACGGCATCCTTTATATAAGGCACCGCTCCGTAATGGATCCCCAGCTGCAGGTAGAGCCAGGTACGGAGCACCGCTATATCGGAGTAGCGTTGCGCAAATTCTGCCTGGCTCAGCACGCCTTTATCGGCCATGATCTTAAAGTTGGCCAACGCATCATTGCAGTTAAAGATCACCTTATAGAAAGGCGCCGGGTCTGCATACGGGTTATCCGCGCTCACATTATGTGCAGACAGCTGCTGCAGATAGGGATCTGCGTTGGGCGTTACGTCCACCAGGTCCGCCCGCAGTTCATTCAATAAGATATACCGGTCGCCCAGCGCGGCCACCTGCCCGTAAATGCCCAATACCACTGCATCCGCGTCAGCAAGGCTGTTGTACACCATCGATTGATCCAGGCGGTCTTCCGGCAGCACTTCCAGCATCTTCCTGCAGGATCCGGCGGTCAATGCTACCGCCACCAGGGCCAGCATTGAAAAACGTATATATGATTGCCTCATGTTCATAATTTTATAATCCCAGGCGTATGCCTATTTGGTATGATTTAAAGATGGGTTCCAGGGTCACATCCACGCCCTGGTGAAACACGTCGTTGGACATGGCAAACTCCGGATCAAAGCCCAGATACCTGGAAACCGTGAACAGGTTATTGGCGGTGCCATAGATCCGTATGTATTTGACCAGCTGCCGGTTCACCTCCAAATCGTATTCCAGCGATAATTGTCTTAAGCGCAGGTAAGATCCGTCTTCGATCCACCGGTCGGAGAAGCGGGCATTGCCCATCGGATCGCCATAGGTCGCCTTCGGAACGTTGGTCACCTGCCCCTCGGCCTTCCAGCGGTTCAGCATCAGGTCCGTCTGGTTATAAAACGCTTTCCCGGACTCCAGCTGTGCTCTTGTATAATTGTACACTTCATTGCCTGCACTGAACGTAAACAGGGCATTCAGGCTCCATCTTTTATACGCCACGGTATGATTCATGCCGCCAAAGAGATCGGGAATGGGACTCCCCAGCACATAGCGGTCGTTATTGTCGATGATGCCGTCGTTATTTTTATCTTTAAACTTCGCATCACCGGCATTGAAGGGTATTTTGTTACCGGCAATATCCAGGATACCCAGGCCGGCAGCATTTGCTTCCGCCTGGGTGCTGTACACTCCTTCATATTTAAACCCGTAAAAAGTATTGGCGGGGGATCCGTTCTCAGTGATATAGGTAGCGCCTGCAAATTCTGTGAAGATCGTTTCCGGAACGGAAGTGATCCTGTTCCTGTATTTGCCCAGCGACAAACCGGCATCCCATTTTACACGGCCATCCAGCAGCCTGCCAAAAACGCTCAGGTCCAATCCTGTATTTTTCATTTCCCCGTTGTTATACAGATAATAGCCGATCCCGGAAACCGCATTTCCCCTGTTGTACACCAGCATATCCTTTGTCGTGTTCTGATATACATCGATGCTGATATTCAGCCGCTCGCGGAAGAAGGAAAGATCTGCCCCGGCATTGGCTTTCAGCACGGTTTCCCATTGCAGCCAGGGATTGGAAGCGCCCTCGCGCACCAGGCCCTGTACCCCAAGGAAGTTTTGCGATACATAGTTTTGCCGCGCCCGGTAATTTCCGATATCATCATTGCCGGTCAATCCATAGCTCACTCTGAGCTTGAACAGGTTCAGCAGGGAATTGCCTTTTAAAAAATCTTCGTTTGAAAGGATCCAGCCCAGGCCCACCGCGGGAAAGACACCGTATGCCTTGCCGGAGACCTTCAGCCCGTTAGCTACTTTATCGCCAAACCGCGAAGACCCGTCAATACCCACCGATCCGCTGACCAGGTACCGGTTCCGCAACGTAAGGTTGGCCAGGGCATAGCCCGTCAGGTTCACCCATTTGCCGATATGACCGCCATACACTCTTGAAGATGCCGTTGAATTACCAATGGTGATCAGCTGATCCGTAGCGGAATTAAAGCCAAGGGCATAATCCTGCTCTGCATCATGCCGGTGGTACCTCAGGCCTGCAATGGCCTGCAGATTGCTTTCCCTGCCCAGGTCCCGGTCATATCCAAGGCGCAGATCGTTGGAAATGGAATAATACCGGGCCACCTGGGCGCCCAGCCTGCTGAATACTTCCATATTGTTGATCGTATCCCGGGCTACACCTTTCTTGGGAACAAAAAAATCTTCCTGCGCTTTATCGTAGGTTACCGCTGTAAGGTTGCTCAAATGAAAACGATCATTGAATTGATAATTGAAAACGACCGACCCCAGGAACCGGTACGCCTTTTTATTATTGAGCCCATTGTAGATCAGCTGCAGGGGGTTGGAATAACCAAACCAATCCGCTTCTGCATAATTGGGCGATACCTTGCCATCATTTGACAATTCATTGGGATGCAGCAGGGGCGATTTTACAAGCCCCAGGAACAGCGGGTTGGTCAGGGGCGATATGCCCTGGTCCTTGAGCTGCTGCTGGCCATAACCCAGTGAGATATTGGTTTGCGCTGTGAGCTTCTCCGTAAGGTTCATGTCGCCATTGAAACGGGCGGTATATTTATCCTGCTGTGTGTTATTAATGATCCCCCTTTCGTTGTTATACCCGATCGAAAGGGCATATTTTGCTATATCATCGCCGCCGGTAACACGCAGGAACAGGTTTTTATCCACGCTGCTTTTAAGCACCTGCTGCTGCCAGTTGGTGTTGTTGTGATACGCTGCATATGCGGCAAACGACGGATTGTCGTTATTAAACGGCATTGCCGCTATTTCCTCCCCGGTATAGGAGGAAGTGGCCAGAACATCGTTCAGATAGCTGCGGTAATTATAGGCATTCAGCAGGGGCAGCTGCCGGGGAACCGCATTGACGCCGGTGGACAATTGCAGATCGATCCGGGTGGCCAGCTCATGTGTGTGGTTCGTATTGATCACGACCACCCCGTTGGCCGCACGCGCTCCATAGATGGATGCGGCAATGGCGTCCTTAAGAATGGTCACATCCTGAATATCCCGTATGTCGATATTCTGCAGCGCGTTGTTCTCATGCCCGGTCGTAATGGAAGGACTATGCATCTCTGCGTTATACACCACCCCATCCACAATGTAAAGCGGCTGGTTATTGGTATATAAGGAACCAAAGTTGCGGATCTGTACATCGGCGCCGATGGATGGCGTTCCTGATTTCCGGACAACCGATACACCCGAAAATTTGCCCTGCAGGTAACTGTCTACGGTCTCCGAGTTCTGCTCCCAGGGGTTCCAGTCGTATTTTTCCACCGCCCCCGTTGTTTTCAGCACCCCGTTGTCGCCAAAAACCGTGTTCGTTTTTTCATAGAACGAATGGTAATCATCCGGGTAAAGCGTTACCAGGCATTCCTTACCGGCCAGCACCGGTACCTGTTTGGCCGTATAACCGTCCATCGACACTTCGATCAGCGCATTCCGGTCCGGCAGGTCCAGTACAAAAGTGCCGGTGGAATCGGTAAGCCGCGCGATGGATTTTCCATAAGTGACCCTTGCGCCTCTCATGGGCAATCCGGACCTGCTGTCCAATACCCTGCCGCTGATCTTTATCACGGCCGCCCCGGCAACCGCCGGGGTGGCTGGGGCCCCTTTTTTTACCTGGCCATAAAGATCGCTCCCTGTCAGGATCGCCGGCAGCAGGACCATTCCTATTCTTATTATATAGCTCTTAATCATCATTGGTTTTGGTTATTGTATTACAGGAACAAAACGCAGGTACTCTAAAATAATGGGACCGGTGCCGTTGGCCATGACCAGCAACCGCATGTTGCCAAATTCATTCTGGGTCACTTCCCCTAAATAGACCTCGTCATGATTGAGGAGCGTAACGGACCAGGGCATCCGGACATCGTTTGCCCCCTGGTCATTCACCACCGGCCGCTTATAGAGATCCGCTTCATTCACCGACTCGATCGACGGATCAAAAAAGTGCACATACTGGGTAAAATCATCTGTCTGAGGATCACCTGTAAGCCCCATGATGGCCCGCCCATATACTTTGTAGGTTACCGTATTTGCATTTGCAGCCCGGTATTTTGCATAAAACGCACTAACGCCATGCCCGCGGATCTCCACATCGTTATACAGATTACCCAGGGTATCTTTCTTTACCCTGAAATAGATGTTCCCGCTCTTGCCGCTCTGTTTATATCCTGAGGGCTGATTGCCCATGACTTTAAATTCCCTGATCCGGTCCTGCAGGGAGCAAAGCTGCTTTTTTACCCGGTAAACAACGCCGTTGCTGGCTTTATGGCGCGACAGGATATCTGCCGGATCTATTGAAAAGGCAGTACCGGACACTGAAACCAGGTGGGTGACCTGATCCCCGATCGTTACCGCCCCCGCCACAATAAAGTCTCTCAGCAATGCTTTTCTGGTAAAGAACGAGGTGGTGCTGTCTGCCGGAGCACCTGCAGCTTCATCATAATGCGTATGATAAAAAGGGCGCAGCCGGTCGTACTCGGCATTAAAATAATCATCATCTACCACAAAATAGGTATACTTACTGTTTTCCGTGGTCATCGGCCGTTTGATCTCACTGAGCCAGTTCTGGTAACTGGTGGTATCCATCAGCAGCACATTGTTCACCTGGGCCGTAGCAGGAAACGTTGTGCTGACCAGGTTATAGATATTTGCCAGCGGCTTTAAGGAGGTACCTACTACATGATACAGGCCGTTTGCCGCTACGATGTTCTTCTTCAGCGCCGGTACCCCGTCAAAATTACCGTGGGTGAACTCGACGTATTTATTCCGCAGGTTCTTTGCACGGATCGTGTCCGAAGCTTCATTTACATTGTACACCGAATTGATGATATGGTACCCCACAAAGCTCCGGACTACAGCAGAATCGTTAAAATCATATGCTGTCTTTGCCTCCCCGATCGCCTCATTGGTCGGAACGATCACCGTAAAATTCCGGGAAGATTTCAGATCGCCGGCATAGCCGGACCGGTCCACCAGGTCCATAAATCCGGAAAACTCAGGCGCCGCACGGATCACGTCGTATAAGGTCTTTTGCGATGCCGGATCGGCAATGCCCACATGATCGTCCCATTTATGCGTACAGGAAAAACTGCATGTACAAAAAAGCACAAAAAGGAAAAAGGAATATTTCGGTACACTATTCATCATCATTAATTTATTGAGGCCTGTAAAATAATTCGCCCGGAAGCTGGTGAAACCGCGGATAGATCTGCTCCGGATCATCGGCCGGTATAAAATGGACCATATCCAGATAGATGGCATTGGATTTGCACGTGCCTCCGATGGCCAGCAGGCGTACGGTGTGCCGGTCCGTAGTTTCCACGTTGATCACACCGGCCAGCCGGCCCACGTTCAGCGAAGCCTCGCTGCCGGTCTTTGGCTTGATCCCCCCGGTAACTCCGTTTGCATTGTAGTCTCCCGTTGTTGCCATATACCTTTTATATCCCTGGGCCAGCATCAGGTTGTCTGCATTAGGGTCTGCCAGGTTGGAAACGCCCGATGCGGAAAGGCTTTGGTTCAGGAATACGATATTGGGCAGTGTTTGCTCGTCCGTTCTGCCCGGATTAAAGATCACCTGCAGCTGGGGACCGTTCCCGTTCTGTGCATAGCATACCCAAACCTTGTATCTTCCTTTTACGAGATAAGGGGTTTTAAAATCCACATACTTTACGCGGTTGGCATTATTGGAGCACATCTGCAGACCAAGCATATCGCCGTTGGCATAGGGACGTTTTGTTTCGAGACTGGCGCTAAAATTATACGTATTGGATCCAATGGTGATCACGTCCATTTTCTCATATGAAATGGAGCTGGCAATGGATTCGCCATTCACCACCAGCGGGGTGCTCTTATTCCGGTAAGCAGCGCCCAGCCCCGTCAGCAGTTCGGGCGAAGTGGCCAGATCAAAATAAACGGGTACCTGCTGCCTTACTTTAATGGCAAACATCTGGAGGCTCTCATGAAGCACACCGTTCACCGCCGTCACGTCACTTTCTACCCGGTTCAGCTCCGCGCCCGGCTCGTACACACCATTGAACACATCGTCATTTAAAAGCACCCTTGTTCCGGCCAGTTTCGTGCTGAGGATCTCTTTGGGAGCTAACGTATAGAGGGATGACAGGGAGGCTATGTCTTCCAGGTAATTGCCGCTGTTGCTGAGATGGTAGGCCACATACAGCCATAAGCTGTCGCTGTGGTTTTTTGGATCACCGGTTTTGGAGAACCGTTGCTTCAGATCCTCAAAATTCATGATACCCGCCGCCTGAAAAACCGAATCTGATTCAACGATGGCCGTTTGAAAACGCTTTTCTGCGGGCACCTCTGTACCCCTTTTATAGTACAGGGTATCATAAAAGCCGGTGGCTCTTAATGCCTCCGCAAAAATGGTATAACGGGGATTACCGGCGATCAGCTCTGCCAGACTCTGCCGGGGCGGCGTTAACGCTTCGTTGATGGCATGGATAATGCCATTGCCACAACGGATATTTGACCGGATGATCTGTGCGCGCTTGTTCACTCTAAAAACGCCATTGGCCACATCGGTGTATAAAAATTCTCCAAAGAGTGTCGGCGTTTTTATTTTACCATCCGTAAAGCGCAGCGATCCCACCGTATCCCTGATGACATGATATCGTACAAAGGAATCCAGCTCGGCGTCCCTGAAATCATCCAGCGAAGCTTTGCCGTTAGCGGCAACCCATTTAGTGATGGCCTCGTTGTCCGGAGCAAAAAGCGTGTAGGTGCCATAGGCGCCCAGGTATCCCGAAGCCCTGGCCCGGATCAATATCTCGGATAAGAGGGAATAAGACTCCGGATGCTCGTCGAGGTAGCCCGTGATGTTCACCTCATCTGTGGTGGTTTCCCTGAATACCTGTTTATTGCAGGAAAGACAGCAGAGGCAAAAAAGCCCCAACAGCAATGGGATCTGCAGAATAAAATGTTTATGCTTTTTCATACCCATACTATTTTGTGTAAAAAGGATTTTGTTTTAACGTGGGATCTTTGAAAAGTTCTGTTTCCAGTACCGGCAGGTAGTGACTGTTGACATCTTTTATCTTGTTGATGGCCGATTGTTTTACCGACACGTCGGCCGTTCTGGATACCAGGTCTACCAGTACGTCCAGGTTGCTGTAATTGTCCTTTTTAGCAAGCCGCAACAGATCAAACCAGCGCTTTCCTTCAAAGGCCAGCTCCCGGGCGCGCTCTTCAATAACGAAGCGTACAATATCATCGGTGTCTGCCTCATCAACCTCCCGGTTGGTAGCTGCTAAAGCACCGCGGGCCGTTCTCAGGTCATTTAAAATCACCAGTGCTTCCGCGCCTCTTCCCAACTGGGCAGCAGCTTCCGCCTTTATAAGCATTACATCAGAGATCCGGTACACCTGGAAATTATAATAGCTCGGGTTTTCGATGCCGTATTTGATAATGGATCCGTCAGAAGCAAAAAGGAACTGTTCGCCCCGGCTGTCCCGGGCATCAAGATCACCCTGGAGGTTGGGCGTAAAAACGTCTGCATTGACAAATACGTTGTCCACTGCAAAAGGTTTTTTGCTGTTGATCACCAAGGCATACATCGGGCTTTCCCGTGAGTCTTTATGGCTGATCTCAAAGATCGTTTCGCTGGTGCTGGAACTGAATATGGACAGGGTAGCCTTTCCCTGTAACCGGTAGCGGTTCGTTGCCAGGATCTTGTCGGCTTCTGCGGCAGCCTTATCATACTCCTCGTTCCATAAATACACATCGGCCAGCAAAGCGGTGACTCCCGGTTTTGTGATCCGGCCTTTATTCACGGGGCTTTCCGTTACATTATTTCCCTGCGCCGGCGGCTCATGATAATCGGGCACCAGCCCCTGCGCCGTTGTCAGATCGGAGATCAGCTGACCGATCACCTGCTGGGCGGTAGCCTGGGGCGTTGGCTGTACGTCAGTATCCTTGTAGGAGCCCTTCAGCTTCAGGGGAATGTCCCGGAAGGTCCGCACCAGGTAAAAGTACAGCAGGCTCCGGATGGTCAGCGCTTCGCCCAGGTAGGAGTTATACAGGTCTTCTGTAAAGGTGGGATCTAAAGCTCGGGCATCCTTGGCAAAGTCGATCAGGAGGTTGCAGTTATTGATCGCCCCGTACAGCGCGCTCCAATCGGAGATATCATTGGTGCTGAGGATATTCATATTTTTCACAAAACGGTCATCATCCGAAGCGGTAGAAGTAGGGATGACCATATCGCCCCTTAGCTCTCCCCAAATAAAGATCCGCTCTTCGACACCGCCTTCGTTCAGCGAAGAATAAATGCCCATAAGGGCCGCGCGGACATCTTCTTTGGTCTTCCAGAATTCCGCCTTGGTAATGCCATCCTGCGGCTGAAGATCCAGCCATTTTTTGCAGGAGCTCATTCCGGCAGCTATTATGACGATACCTATAATCAAATAAATCTTTTGCATATACTGGTTTTTAAAACATAATGGAAATACCCAATGTCACTGTTTTTAGCGGCGGCGTCATTGAATAATCGATCAGCGTGGAAAAGGCATCTTTGATACGGACACCCACGTCCGGGTCCTGCCCCGTGTATTTGGTATAGGTCCATAAATTTTCCACGGTAATATAGGTTCCCAGGCTGTTAATGCCCAATCGTTTTAAAATCGTTTTATCAAAATCATACTTCAGCGTCAGGCTTCTCAGCCGCAGGAACGAAGCATCTTCCACATACCGGCTCGATCCGAGGGAATTATAGCCCGTCCCGTATAAAGCCCTCGGTATATCTGTTACATCGCCTTCATTCCTCCACCTTCTTAAAACAGCGGTGCTCTGGTTATTGTATCCGAGCATATCCGAGGTATTCATCTTGGTACCATTGATGATATCCAGTCCCTGCCGGTAGTTAAAAAATGCACTCAGCTTCAAGCGCTGGTTATAACTGGCCGAAAACCCGAACCCGCCGGTGAGCTTCGGGTTGCTGTTGCCCAAATACACTATGTCTTTCTGGTCGATCACACCATCATGGTTGATGTCTTCATACATGGCATCACCCGGCTGAAAAATATAATCCACCGCAGGGTAGTTAAACCGCATATAAATGGTTTCCCCGTCTGGTCCGATAATCGCGTTGCCCTGCGCGTCCTTTGCAACGGTGGCGGCCACATCCTTATACACACCCTGGTAGCGAAATCCATAGAAGGATCCAAAGGGGTTGTCTTCCTGCAAATACGTAAAGAACGATTTGTTCTTGAGCGCGCTTCTGGCATTCTCCCTTGGGTATAGCGGCGAAATTTCGCGGATCACATTCTCATTATGAGCTATATTGAAATTGATGCTGACATTCCACCTTTTGGTACGAACAGGGTTGTAATAGAAGCTTGCTTCCCAGCCGTCATTGTCCATGGAGCCCACGTTCATCGTCAGCGAATTGAAGCCGTTATAACTGGCGATCTGGATCTTGTTCATCATCAGATCGGTGGTCCTCCTTTTATACAGCTCACCGCCAAAGCTTAGCCGACCCTGGAACAGTTCTATATCCAACCCGAGGTTCTGCTGGGTTACCGTTTCCCATTTCAGATCCGAAAGTTCTATATTGGAGGAATAGACCCCGTTCTCGCCCAGGTAGGCATAGTCATAAGTATTGTACACATTAATGTAGCTGTAGTCGCTTCTGGGCGCATTACCGCTTCTTCCCCAGCTTGCGCGGAACTTTATATCGTCAATAAATTTGATCCGCCTGATAAAATTCTCCTGCCCCAGGCGCCAGGCGCCGGATATAGCCGGGAAAAGCCCGTACCGGTTCTCCGGTCCGAAACGGGAGCTGCCGTCGCCTCTTAAACTGGCCGCAAAAATGTAACGGTTCTTAAACACGTAGTTTCCCTGCACCAAAGCGCCGATAGCCCTCGATTGCGTGGTGGAAGAGCGGGCCGATCCGGTCAGCGTCCGGGACGGGATACTGGGATCCTGCAGGAACGAAGATGCGGTATTGGTAGAACTGAGGCCCTGAATGGTATATCTTGTTTCGGATGTCTGAAAAGAAAGGTTACCGGTAAACAGGTGATCTTCTCCTAACCGCGGCGTAAACAGCAGGTTTGTTTTGGTATCCATCGAAAAACGATCATAATCATTATCGGAGGTCTTATTCACCGCGCTTTCTGTAAAAGGCCTTCCCGTGGCTAACTGCGGCAAAAAGTTCTTCGATTTATTGTTATTGATGTTAAAGGATACATTACTGTTCAATTCAAGCAGGCGGGGGATCAGCTTATATTTCAGGTTGAACCGCGAGGTTACCACATCGCCCAGCTGCTTACTGGTTGCATAGGTGACCATTGAAAGCGGATTGTACGTGCCGGAATAGGTACCCTGGGCGGTGCTCACGGGACTGAAGAGGTTACCGGTAAGCCGGCCGTACTCGTCATATTCCCAAACGGCCTGGTTGGGCATTTTACGATAAGCCACATCCCTTACATTGGTGTGGTACAACATATCGTTATCAACATGCGAATAAGAAACGTCCGACTGGAAAGTGATCCGTTGAGAAACCAGGTAATCCAGGTTTACCCGTGCAGAAAGCCGGTTGGTACCGGTACCTTTGGTAACACCCTTCTGGTTAAAATAGCCCAGGGAAGCCAGATACCGGGCTTTCTCCCCTCCGCCCCTGATCTGCATGTTGTGGTCCTGGAAATATCCTGTTTGCGTAATGGCCCCGATCCAGTCGGTATTATTGCTGTAGTTGAAATAGGTATAGGTATTGTTGGGGTCGTACTGGAACTGCTGCGCATTCTCCGACAGCGAGAACAATTTTCCCGCGTTGTAGTATTCCTCCAGCAACAGCGTGGTGTACTGGTCGCCGTTCAGCATCGGGATGGGTTTGGGCTGCCGGGAAATGGAGCCCTTGAAATTGTAGCTCAGGGAGGGCTTACCCACGCTGCCTCTTTTGGTGGTAATGATCAGTACGCCGTTAGCGGCTCTCGATCCCCAGATCGCTGTGGCGGCGGCGTCTTTCAATACCGTTATCTCCCGGATATCAGAGGGCGCAATATTCAGCAGCTGCCCATAGGCATTATCATCGGAAGTAGCAAAGTTAAAATCCTCCGGGATGGTAATATCGTAGGGCATACCGTCTACCACGATCAAAGGGTCCGACGCGCCGTTCAATGAGGAGGTACCCCTGATCCGGATCTGCATGCCGGCACCGGGATCGCCGGAAACCGTACTGATGTCCACACCGGCCAGCCTTCCCTGCAGCGCCTGGTCCAGCGAAGCCGCCTGCATCTCCTCCAGCTCTTTCATATTGATGGATGAGACCGCCGATGTAGATCTCGCCTTGGATAGTCCCATGCCACTGCCATCATCGATTGTTTTTTCCGCAACGACCACCACCTCATCCATACTGTTGGCTTTGGATTCCAGCGCCACATTGATCGTGTTCAGGTTGCCGATGACGACCGGCCGCGGGCTCTTATAGGCCGTATGCGAGATGCTCAGCCTTAATCCTTTTTGCGTGATCTTCAGACTGAAATTCCCTTCCACATCCGTTGTGGTCGAGGAAACAGTCCTTTCGTCCTTATCCATAAGTGTTACGGTGGCCGCTTCAACAGGCTGGTTGTCTCCTTTATCGGTTACCTTACCGGTTAGCAAATCATTTTGATCCTGCGCCCGCAGGGGGGCCAGGTTGCCGAAGAAAACAGCAAAGCAGATAAATACAAAAATTTTTCTCATAATATGTACAGTCCGGTTAAAGCCCGTTTTTTAAATATCCGTTTAATGAATGCACCAGGGTCCTTTGTCCCAGCAGGTTGCTGTTGACAACATCGGCATTCACTACATTACCCAGGTTATCCTGCACCGCCAGCTGGTCCGGCTGGTTCAGGACCACCGTCACCGATTGGGCCTCCCCTTCAATATTCCGGCACAATGTTTCAAACAGGCCTGTTTTTTTCCCATCGATCGCAAAAGAGTTCTTCAGGATATGGTACTGTATGAACCGCTTGACCCGGTCCTTGCTTGCCTGGTCGCCTGGCTTGGTGGACGTCGGCAGATCGCCATTGGTAACGGCCTGTGCAATGGCCGCATTGTTGGGGACCAGCATCGTATAATTCAACCCCAGTTCGATACCATTGATCTTCCCGTCACTGGCCGAGTACATATCGGTATTAACCAGGTATTGAAAAAACCGGTAAAAGGGCGACGTGGCTGTTTCAGCGCCGATCGATTTGAAGAAATCAGCAATATTCGTTGCAGAGGTCCGGAGCGCTTTGTTGGTATAAACCACCACGCCATTCAAAGATGCCGACAGGCCGGCCCCGGTATAAACCGAATCAACCGCCGCATATTTCACCACACTGTCCATGGTACCGCTCGAATACATTTTAAAATTGTCATACTTCACATACTCGCCGGTATAACTTTCCAGTATGCCCCTGCCGCTTAAATCCGGTATGGGATCATTGTCCAGAGGGATAATATTCAGGGTCAGGAATGCAGCCATTGCAGGACTTCCGTTTCCGCCGTTAAACCTGATCGGATCTGTTGTATTATAGGCATCGTATTCAAAGCCCATCCGGTGCAGTTCGTCGTCGGCAACCAGTATCATCATGTACCGTATGGTCGGGATCTTTAAGGTAAGATGCAGGCCCATGCGCTGCAGCGCAATTTGCGTAAGCCGGTATTTGGGATCCAGCAGCACATTCGCATATACTGATTGAAATACATTGGCGCTCTGGCATGCATTGATGCCATAGAACGCGCCATTGCTCAGCAGCTTTGTTTCCCGGATATTTGCCGTGGACACCTTTGGTTTCTCTCCCTGGAAGTTCTGTTCGACATTGAACCGGGAGGGCCATAGCTGGGTATTGTACAGGTGCGCATTTACAAACTCCGTCAGGATCGTGCTGTTATTATAAAAAACATCTTTCAGCGTGGTTCCGGCAGGATAATACCGAAGCAGCACGCGCTGTGCATAATCGGCCACTGCCGCATTATCCGGAACGGTTATCGAAAAATTATTTACCTGTGCATCGTTGGCGTCGTCCTTAGCATAGTTCTCATTGTTCAATGCCAGCCCCAGATCCAGGTAGCCTTTTGTAAATACGCTGTCCGCCTTTCCCGTAAGCACTTCGTACCGGTGCGATACATCCGCATTGTACGTATAGGTTGCATACAGATCCAGGATCCCTTTAAACGTGCTGTATTCCGGCCTTTCACGCAGGTACTGCTCCATACTTTTCTGCGGCAGCAATACTTTGTCCACAATGTGGATATAACCATTCTCTGCAAGGATATTACTACGATCGGGGTCGATCTTTGCATCTGCTATATTCAGACCGGTGTACTCTGTACCGGGAAAAAATGCGTTATAGTCTGCCGCACCCAGGCTCCTGCTGCTCATATAATCCTTAAAGAAATAGCTGATGTGCTTATTGTTGTAATCAGATGGAACGTAGGCTACACCCGGGCGGCGGTTTGTTGAAATGATCTTTATTGTTTTGCCATCACCGATTGTGTCCGTTTCTACAAAATCGTAATAAACCGTTCTTCTTCTGAAAGCCACGCCCGGCACCCATCCGCGGGCAGAAAAGTTATCGCTCAATTTCTCCAGCCGCTCGGCATCATAAACCATCGATGTCCTCACGATCTTCCCGGCCAGGGCAGCATTGATCTCGCTTACATCGGCGATCCCCTGTTCTTTCAGGAACTTACCAAACGCTTCGTCCGTGGGCGCAAACACCGTCCAGGAGCCTCCCGATCCAAGGGTATTCTTATACCCTGCCTTTTCGATACAGGCCAGGAAATTCTTAAAATTCCCCATGGAATCCAGTTGCTGGTAAATGGGTTGGGCCAGCCACTCCGGTCTTTGGTAATATTCGTCAAATGCTTTTTTATTACATGCGGCAAAAAACGGCAAGGCGATCAACAAAAAACGTAATTTATTCATACTATGCAACAGTTATACAGTGATTCTTTTGAACCATCTTTTCTAAGGGTACCCGTTTGTTAGTTAAAATTTAAATCAAGCAGTATCAGCAATTATCTATACGGCAAGCTTAACTGATTTCAAAATTAACAGGGTCGTCATCTCTAACCGTCCTGATGCATCCTGCTTAACGGCAACTTTTTACGCAAACGTTTGCATAGCCTTTTTTCTTGTCTTATCTTTTTATATGCTTGTAAAAATTTACTATTCTACTCAGTATGAATTGCTTTACATTAATTTCGCAGCTTTTCTTTTGAAAAAAGGCCGATTCCTGCTTCAAAAAAGCGTGCACCGGCTCTGATTTTTTTTTGAAAAATCAGTATCAAAAACAGCGCGATATCAAACTGTCGACAACTTTTGCAGTTCCCGGTTTGGAGAAACCTTGTCTGATAACGATCCGTATTAAAATGATCTTTTTAAATATATTGTCCGGCCACCGAGGACAGCATAGCCATCAGGTTATGGGCCGGGTCCGTCACTGAAACCTGAAATTCAGCATATACTGAGATCCCGGCTTTCTGGACTGTTTGAAATGGCGACCAGAACATAGCTGCGATATAAAAATATCTGTATTTCTGAGCTTCAATGGCAAACATCGAAAGCTTAAAATCGAACCGCGAGGGGCGCAGAGGACCTACGAAAACCGCAATGGGAGAAGGTTACAGCCGAATATCCTGGCATCCCTGGCAAAATCCTCGCGTATTCCCTGTGGTTTAAAACAGAAGGGCCTCTCATTTTCATTCCGGTCCATTTCGACCTCAAATGCAGACTTATAATGAACCGGCATCAAAATTATTTTTATCAATTTATGGGCCGGGCAATGAGGATACTGCCCCAGGGCGCGGGCCAAGGTTTGTGTCTCCACAAACCATTTAACAGGACCGCCATTATTTTTTTATGGGGAAACGCCGGCTTTCAAAAACAGCTTCAGGTCACAGTTCTTTAATTCCCGGATGCCGGCAACTACCATGGCTGCATTCAGCGTGGAACCCTGAAGGTTGGGATGGGTGTGATCCTTCGGAAAAAATTCATCAACCGCTTCAGCGCCCATCCGGTCATATTGATCAGCAATGCGCTGGTTCAGATCAATGAAGTACGCGCCCGTTTGCACGGCCACCTGTTTTGCCCAAAGCCCATAATCCTGATCGCCCCGCCTTACCTTTCCGTCCTTAAAATTATTACGGGGTACCGGTGAGCAAATAACCGGTATAGCACCCCGGGCTTTTGCATCGGTTACAAATTTGCGCATATAATACCCGTAAGTATATACGGTTTCCTTCACCTTTCGAATGGGGTTAAAGATTTCTTTATATTCATCCCCGATCCCCCTGATGGTTCCGCGTGCCCTGGCCGTGTCGTCGAGCGGGCTGCTGTCGTTATGCCCGAACTGTATGAGCACATAATCGCCCTTTTTGAGGGTTGCCAAAATCCTGTCCCACCGGCCATCCGTAATAAAAGTGCGGCTGCTCCGGCCGCCAATGGCGTGGTTCTGCACGTCTATTTTCGTTGTATCAAAACGGGGGGCCATCAGGCTTCCCCAGCCCCAGAGCGCATCCGCTCCCCTGCCGCTTCCGTTCTTAACTGTAGAATCACCAATGATGTACAACACGGGCTTTGGCTTCAGATAAGAAAAAGAGAACAGGGCAATACCGGCGGCAAAAAGGCCATACTTTATGAATTTCATATTTTTATTTTTTTACAGCTATCAGTGCTTACTCGCGCCAATCGGCTTTGGAAGCCACCCTGTGTATGCCGGAATGGGATTGGATGCTCATTATGGATTCGCTCATTTTGCAGCGCAGTCCCTACCGGGAATGATCTTCTTTAAAAAAGGTTTCAAATTCTTTCTGGGTAATGGTAAAAACGGTACCGTGGCGCAACCCATCCGGCATACGGATCTTATCCGAAATATCCGTCCAGTTTTTCAGATCGGTCGACCGGACAGCCCCGTACCTGCGATCGCGGTATTTGTCGAAGTAAACGGTCCATTCCCCGCCGCGCCGCAATACCGTTGGCCCCTCTGCCCAGTAGCCGCCTGTTATGGGGCCGGAAGGAGCGCCATATCCTTTATGTATATAGCGGCTGGTTGCAATGCGGATATTCTTTTGCGGTGCCGGCAGTTTCGTTTCATCTTTGAGGAACATGATGTACTGCCCGTTCGCTTCCTTTATGGTGGCATCGATCACTGTAAATCCTTTATTGTACAATAGCTCCGGCTTTGAAAAGGTTTTGAAGTCTTTTGTAAACACGTAATACATGCGGTGATTGTACCGGCCGTCCCCGGATGCATCCGTTCCGGGAAACTTTCCGGGAATGGTGGTTGCCCAATAGATCATGTAGCGCTCGCTTTGCGCATCATAATTGATCTCGGGCGCCCAGCAGTTCAGCGCGTTTTCATGCTCCATCAACGGAATATAGCGCTGCGGGCTCCAGTGCACCAGGTCTTTTGAAGCGGCATAGCCGATCCCTTTTTCATTCCAGCTGACGGTCCATACCATATGAAATAAGCCATCCGGTCCTTTAATGATACAGGGGTCACGCATCAGCTTATCTTTACCGGCGGCAGGTTTTAGAAACGAGTGGTCCTTCCCAAGCGCCGTCCATTGGTACCCGTCCCTGCTGTAAGCCAGGTGCAGCCCATCCTGGCCGTTGTCTTTAAAATAACAAAACAGGTACACGCTGCTGTCCTGCGCCGAAAGCCGGGTAACGATAAGCAGCAGGATGACAAAATATTTTTTCACTATTTAAGTTTTAATCAGGCACATTAAGCAATAAGGGTTGCGGCCGGTCTGTCCCGTGCCCCGGGATCCTGCACTTCTTAACCGGTCCTTCATCACAAATTCCCGTTTCACCTTCATTAAAATACATTATCCAATTTCGGCCGGCTGTACTGTTCCCGGGCATCGCTGATCTTTGGCAGACCGAAGTAAAAATACAAGGTTCTTTTTACCGGGCCGTTTATTTTTGCCAGCTCGCTTTGAGGACCCAGTGAAGCGGTATTGCGGTTTACGCCCAATGCCAGTTTGCTGCCCATCGGTGGTATGGCATCCAGAAAAGAGATATCTCCAGGAGGCAATTGAGGAAACGGCGGCACGCCGCTCAGTCCATAAAAATCAAACAACCGTATATTTAATCCCGGCTGCTCCGAGGCCACGTAGAACCTGCCCTCCACGGTACTGAACTCCATCCAGGTGACATCTCCGTAATAGCCTTTAAACTCAGGATATACCATGGGCCAGTAACCGGTCTTTGTGTTGTTATAAAAGTTCTGCCATACATTTACGGGTGTGCCGTGCGTCCGGTTCTTCCATTGCCGGTATGGCCCCTTGCCCAGCCACCGGGCGGCGAGAATATAATTTTCCGGGTAATCAAAGCTGACACCGGCAAAAGGCTGGCTTCCGTCCATTTCGTATGCATAGTCCAGGCGTACCCAGCCGTTTTTCAATACCTGCCAGCGCACTGACTTCATATTGCCGGCATAGTCAAACGTTACAGATGGTTCGGCTCCCTTGTCTACTTTTACTTCCTTAAGCACGGCATCGCCTTTTACCGGCACCGGTCCGTTCTTAAAGGACAGGTTATCCAAACCCGTAATTTTATTTTTAATACCGGTCAGCATACCGGTATGTTTATCCAGCAGCACCTGCAGGCCACCCGTGGCAAGCGTGATCACCGAATCGGTTTCCGTCGCCGAAGTTTCAAACTGATCCCTGCCCCAGGTCGTTTTCAGAAGGGAGGTATTGTCCTGCAGCTTCCAGGTCCATTTGTAAAGCTCCCTGCCCTGCGAATCTACCGCCTGCAGTTGCAACGCATTATATTGCCGGAAGCCAGCCGGAAGCTCCAGCCTCAATACTCCCTTTTGCAGCGGTTTTATTGACGGGGCTGTTGCCGTTCCTTTTTTTCTTATCACCGATCCGCTGTTCATCTGGTCAAATGGTTTGTAAAAATCCACCAGTGCCCAATTGTAGGTTACTGCATCCAGGTTTGTAAAATGATAGCGGTTCTCCATTTCAATTTCGCCGTTAAAATTTTGGGGCAGGGTTTTCATGGCGATCCGTACCGGTGAAAAGATTTCGCGCAGCGCATAAAAGCTGCCTTCTTTCTCCCGGTGCGGCCCCAGGATACCATCATTGGCATTGAGCCCGTTGGCATCAATGATCCGGTTCATGTCGGTACGCACCACACCCTCGTCCACAAATGCCCAGATGAAACCGCCGCCGCTTCTTTTTGCATTCCAGTGCAGCTCCCAGAAATCATACATACCAGATGCGGCCCCTCCGTCATCCTGCGCATGTAAAAATTCGGTGGGCATGTAAATAAGACTGTCCGCTAGTATTGTTTTGGTACTGTAATAATCTTCATAGTGATTGCAGTCGATGCCATTGAATGCGTTTCCCGGCCGGTGATGGGGATGAATGACGGGACGCCTGGAATAATCCCAGCGGTAAAATTCAGCATCCAGTTCTTTGTTGGTGCCGCCTTCATTGCCGTTATCCCAAAAAATGATGGACGGATGATTCAGATCCCGCTGCACCATTTCTTTTACCAGTGGTTTTCCGGCCTCCGTGCTGTATGCCTTCTGCCAGCCGGCCAGCTCATCCAGTACATACAGGCCAATGGAATCGCATAGCTCCAGGAAGCGCCGGTCCGGCGGGTAATGCGAACAGCGCACGGCGTTCATATTCATTTCCCTGATAAGCTGTACATCCACCAGCTGCAGACTGTCGTTCAGCGTCCTTCCCGTTTCCGGCCACCAGCAGTGGCGGTTCACGCCCTTCATTTTCACCTGCACGCCATTGATATAAATGCCATCCCCATGCCGTACCTCTATCGTGCGGAAACCAAAACGCTCGGTCAGCTGATGTACCGTTTTGCCCTGCGCTTTCAGATAAACATTGACTTTATAAAGATGGGGCGTTTCGCTGGTCCACAGCAGAGGGTCCTTCACCTTCGTACGCAGCTCTACCAGCGAATCGCCTTTATTAACGACCGCCGTTGCCGTTGCCAGTACCGCTCCCTTCGCGTTCAGGATATCCGCCGTCACCTTTTTTTCAGCGGCAATATTCTTTAGCCGGGCCATCATCCCGAAGCTCCCATCAGCTTTTGCATCGATCGCCACCCCCTCCATATACTCTTTGGGTAATGCCTCCAGGTACACCGGCCGGAAAATGCCGCCGAAGATCCAGTAATCTGCCAGGCGCTCTGCATTATTTACCGTCCGGTCGGACGACATTTTGCTTACGGTAGCCTCCAGTAGATTCTTGCCGCCAAAGATTAATTTATCAGTGATCCGGTATTTAAATTGGTAAAAGGCACCGCGGTGCGTGTCGCCGGCTTTTTTTCCATTGATCTTTACTTCCGTATCGGTCATGCTGCCTTCAAACACTACAAAAACTTCTTTGCCTTTCCAGGAAGCCGGCACATTGAAAGCATACCGATACATTCCTTTTTCATCCGCAAAGCGAAAATTCTTTCCATAGGTTTTGTAATCGCGCCCATAGTTATACGCCCCAAAGCCCTGCTGCTCCCAGCATGAAGGCACCGGTATCTTTGTCCAGTAGCCGCTGTTCCGTCCGCCGGTACAATAAAAATCCCATGCAACTGTTTGATCACTGCCCGTTCCGGACAGATATTGGATCTGGCTGGTTTGTGCGCTGACCATCCCCGTAAGGACCAGCGCGGTAATTCCTGCAATTATTCTTTTCACAGCTGTTGTTTTATATTTAAGCCTCAAAACCCTCAGGGATTTTGCCTGCAATCGTTGCACAATCTTCATATTCATTTATATCATTCTACACCCGGGCATTAACGGCCTTCTTCTTTTTCCCATGCCAGTGAGCATTTGCCTACCGCATAAAAGTTCTTATCTCCAAATTTGCCGCGGGCCGTATACATTACGGTAAATGTGCCATCCTCCTCTTCAATGGCACAAAGGGGCGTGCGGGTATAATGATCGCCTGCCTCTGCCCATATATTCTTTCCGGCCTGAATTTTCACCCGGGTTTCCCTGCTCCAATGCACCCCGTCGCCGGAAATACTGTACCCGATTTCCTGGTCGCCAAAAGAATCAAACACCATCAGGTAGCGGCCATCTTTTAGCTGCAACACCACTTCATTTTCCGTAAACACATCTGCCAGCTCAACCGGATTAAGACCTTCCGGAAACCGTTCCCAGGGGCCTTCCAGCTTTGACGCATAGGCCATACCGGTGGGCCAGCCCGTTTTGGGAATATGGTTGTGACCGTCGTATAGCGCGTACCAGGTATGGCCTGCCTTGTACGGAAAAAAGGAAGCCACGGCCTGCTGCCCCTCCCAGGACTGGGATTCGTTCCCGGGCTGCAGCATGATCCCCATGTCGGCATAGGGCCCCGCAATACCGGCGCGTCCTTTTTTTACCGAGCGCGCTCTCCAGATCCTTCCTTCATAATCATTGCCGGCGATCTCCCCCCGGGTACTGTCGCCCGCCCGGTATGCTACATAAAAAATATTCCATGCATTTTCTTCTTCATTAAATACGACGGCATTCACCCACACTTCTGAACGCGGATTATCCGGCGTTCTTCCGGGAATGCTGTTCACAACCGTTGACTGGCGTTTCCAGTGAGCGGCATCCGTGCTGGTCCAGTAAGCAATGCGCAGGTCCCTGTGCGGACGTTGAAACATTTCATTTACGAACATATGATACGTACCATTCAGCTTGACCACATGACCGGTTTCAAAACCTGCCCGGTTGTCTGTTGCCGTTACATCCGGATGATGTATGCCAATAACAGGTCCGTCATGTTCGGAAATCATTTTCAATACTTTTTTTTCTCTGTGTCGTTCTTTTTGCGCGGCATTTTTGTCCTGGGCAAAAGCATCTGCCTGGTTCATGAGCAAGCCCACCATCAGTGCTGCGCCCCCAAAAAAAATTCCTTTATACATGGTCATCATATTTGATTTGATCAACGCTTTTTTCCCTGTTGCATTTGTCCGGGCCCTGGCGGATCACAGTCCTTAAACAATATGGGCATGGCCTTTGGACCGGAAATCTGCGGTATCACCTTATTACCCGGCACCTTAAACAATACATGCTCAAACAAAATATCCCGGCTGTCCAACGCCCGGATCAGGGGATCCCTGGCTTCCAGTACCGCATTCCTGACCGTAAAGCCATCCACATCCGCGGCATCAAACAGCCGGTCCGTTTTGGCGTCTATCTGCTCTATCCTTACATTCTTCAAAGGGCTTTCGGGCAGCGCTGTTGCTTTTACCAGCTGTGTTGCCCGGTCCACGCTGATATTCCTTGCTGTAATATTCCGGTAGACCGGTGTCAGCTTATCGGCTTTTTTTAACGGCAGCCGGCCGGCCAGGGCGCCCACGTGTTGCGCACTGCCCAGCATATCCCATTCAAAAACGTACCGAGCATTTTTTATATGAATGCCGTTATAATACAAATACTCCCCGCCTCCGCCCCGCGGCCGTCTTGTTTTAAACCGTATGGCTGTGCGCGTATTTTCAAAAACACAATTGGTCACATATAGATTCCGGATCATGCCCGCGGTTTCGCTGCCACAGGTAATGCCGCCATGTCCTTCAATAGCCAGGCAGTTACGGACCACAATATTTTCCGAAGGCCGGTTCACCCGCAATCCATCCGCTCCCCGGCCCGCCTTAATCGTAAAGCAATCATCGCCGGTGCTCAACGTACAATATTCGATCAACACGTTCCTGGAGGATTCGATATCGATGCCATCACCCCGGGGTATGCCCACCGAGTGCACCGTTACGCCGCGTATGATAACTCCATCACAGTAAATAGGTACAATATTCCAGAAGGCCGTGTTCTCAAGTGTGACCCCTTCGATCAGGACCTCCCTGCAATTGATGGGCGAAATGAACATGGGGGGTAAAACAGGTGCCCCGTTATATCCTTCATATACTCTTTTGGAAACCGGCAGTGTATAGGGTGCAAAAGCTGCAATGTCCATTGTGGTCATGATCTGTTTGCGTACCGTACCACTGCTATCCGGGCCAACCAGTTTTCCTTTTCCGGTAACCGCAATGTTTTCCTGCCCGTTTGCATAAATGCAGGCCCCCAGGGACATTACCTCCACCCCTTCGATCCTTGTAAAGACCGCCGGCCGGTAATCTTCTATTGCTCCGCTAAAATAAAGAACGGCCCCTTCCTCAAGATGGAGGTTTACATGGCTCTTTAAAACGATGCGACCGGTAAGCCAGTTGCCTTTGGGAACCACGACCGTTCCTCCTCCCTTCCGGCTTACCTCATCGATCGCCTGCTGGATCAGGCCGGTTATTTTTGTACCCGTCCGGGCCCCGGCAGCCCTGATGTTAACAGAATATGCAGGAAAGACCGGCCGCTTCAGTTGCTGCATCGGAAAAGGTGCGCTGATGGGCGCGATCGCGTACGGGAGATGGGCTGCGCCTACTTCCCCGTCCGATACCGTTTCACCGGATGCAACAGCTCCTTTTTTTTGCGCAGTACAGGAAACCATTGCCGCCGCAAGCCACAAAAAGAAAAGGCCGGGGCTATTGACCGGCAGACAGGTCCTTGTTTTTTTTATCCTTTTAAATATGCTCATTCCTTCGACGGGTTCAGGGTTTTAAATGAATGATCACCTGCTCATTTCGGTCGCAGATGATCACACCATCTTTATACTTCAGTTCTGCTACCTGTATCACGCTCCGCTTATCTTCAAAAGAGTACCGGGCTGCGGGCAGGTCTTTTCTCCGGCCGGGATGCGTAAAATAAAAAACATAGGCCCGGTTCTGGTTTACGACCACATCGCAATGACCACCGATCGCCTGATCATCCGTCCCACTGCCAGGATGTTCCAGGATCCTTTCCGGCTGTTTTTCCCAATGCATCAGGTCGCTGCCCGAAAAGACCTCCATTCCTTTCCATGCATCCACGATCATAAAATACCGTCCCTTCCAGCGAAATACTTTAGGCCCCTCGCCCCGGGTTGCAATGGCTTTTCCCCGGTCCTGCCAGTGATACAGATCATTGCTCTCTGCATAATAAATGGATTTACCATCTTTTTCATTGTTGTACCACATACGCCACAGCCCATCCCTGACCTTATACACTGATGCATCGATCACGCGACCGCTCACCAGCGATAGCACCGACTGGTACTCCCAGTGAAGGAGGTCCCTGCTGGTCAGGTGTACGATCTGCCGGGGATGGCTCCAGGTACGGAATGTACCCGGCACATAAGTAAGATACAGGTGATACATTCCTTTATCCATGATGATCTCCGGCGCCCAGAAGGTATAACCGGCATCGGGGCGGTACCGGATGTCTGCCGTATCTACATAGCTCCATTTACGGCCATCGCTGCTTTCTGCAATACCGATGCGTGTACCGTGCACCCACTGTACGGTCGAGTCCGGCACGGAGGCCCGGCGATTGGTATAGAACATCCACCATTTTTTTCGCTGCTGGTTATAAACGATTACAGGATCTGCCGCACCATGATATACCGGGTCATCGTACAAGGGCCTGGGCGCGGCCTGTGGCTGCGCACCGGCACCCAACGCAAACAATAGCAAAAAATATACGGGCACGAGACGCTGCATGCTTTTATTTTAAAGGGGTAAGCGTAACAGGCCCCAAAAGGCCCGAGGGCAATGGTTTCCAGTGTGCCGCATTGAACAGACCGTCCTTTACATTTTCCTTTAATCTTGCCGGCATATTCGTATTGTAAAATATTTTCCAGGGCAGCCGATGACGGTCCATATAAGCGATCCGGTTGGCCATCAGGCTGGCCACCACGATCTCCAACCTGTTGTTCTTTAACTGGAAGGCAGCAGCAGGGATCACCGTGGTAAAGGATGGGCCGATGAGCGTTGCCATGCTTTTGCCGTTCAGGAATACTTCAGCGGTTTCATGCACTTTGCCCAGGTTTAGCAGGTACCGGGCTGCATTACCCGGCTTGTCAAAATAGAGGGTATATTTAGCGGTACCCGAGAAGTCCTTTACTTCCTGTCCGCCCGCATCCGTCCAGGACCCCAGCGATCTTACCGTTCTTGATGCCGGTATGGCCGGACCTCCTTCCAGGAAATCGAGCGTCCAGTTCCCCTCAATGGCGGTTGCCGCACCTGCTTTATTTTTATATGGAAAGGGCTCCCCTTTCTTTATGGTATCAAATGTCCGGATCAGCAGCGAAGCCTGTGGCTGCAATTGCACCTGCACCTCAAGGACGCCATCTTTTTTGCGCCAGGCCGCCAGCCCCTTTTCGCCGCTCATCGCATCAAACAATGCCACCGAGGCGGCGTCGCCATTCAGGGTGATCCACTCTTCCACGTCTGCATCCGTGCGATTGTTGATAAAATAAACATGACCATCCGCCTGTTTGCGCCGCAGAATGTAAATGTCCGGATCGCCCGGTTTCTCGCGCCGTACCGCACCCGCCTGCAGCAGGGCTTCCAGGTCATCGCTCAGCCAAACGGTGCCCTTGCCCACAACCGCTTTCCGGATATTCCCCTGGCCGGTAAAGCGGAGCCGGCTGGTCAGCACCGACAGCTTTTTCCGGCGCGTTGCCAGCCCGCCAAGCCCCGGAACATCTTTGGGAAGCGCTTTATACACGAGTATTCTCGCCCCCGCGTTCGCAAGAGCCAGTATCTTGTCAAGGCTCTCATCAGTAATGAATTTATTGGCAGGCAGCAGTATGGATCTATAGGAATTACCCCCGCTGATGATATTGCCGGATGCATACCGGAACTGCTGCAACTGCCGGTCTGAGAAGAAATCGAAGCTATATCCTTTTTCCACCATCTCCTGCGCAATATGCTCAAAATCGGTGTTGCCAAAGTTCTTCTCCATCCCGTCAAAATGTTGCAGCAAGGCGCTGCCCGGCTCTGAATAGCGATCGATGATCGGGTAATACAGCAAAAGATCATTGTCCGGCTTTCCACGCTGTAAAAAACTCTGTACACGGGCAATATAGCGGTTCAGGGCATGAAAATCTTTCCACTGCGGATTGGTGGGCTGAAAATGTACCGCCGCATAAAACAGCCAGCCCGGCCAGGCAGCCTCTTTGGGCGAGTATTCCGTACCATGATAGAAGATATGATTCACCCCTCCCAGGAAATACAGATCGATGGCTTTTTTCACATCTCCCCAGGATGACAGAAAATGTTCATTCAGCCAGGTAGCCGACTCTGAAGAAACCAGGGGCTTGCCCGTAACATGAGCGGCGGAAGCTGCAAATTTAAACCGCAGGATGTCGTTGCCTTCTGTTTCCGGAATGTCTACCACGCTGTACAGGTCCAGCGTATTGGCGGGCGATCCGTGGCTCTGGTTCCGCAGCAGTTTTCCCTTCCCCTTGGCCCATGTTTTCCATTCCCAGGTAAAGTGCTCCAGCAACAACCTGTCGATCACCGACCGGTAGTCATAGATCACCCGGCTGTTTTTGTCGGCATTGTCCCTGCCAAAAAGAGCCGGCAATTCGGTACGCAGATCATAGCCTTTCCGTTTTTGAAATTCCTTAAAAAAATCTGGTGTCCAGTTGGCCTGACCGCGTGCATCATCTACCTCATAAGAGTCGTTAAAAAAGGAGCGCAGGTAACGGATGTCCGTTCCTTTAAACGCTTCATCAAAGCGTTTAAAATAGTTCACTGCCGCCTGACGGGAAAAATGGTCAATCGCATAACCTTCACCTCCCGGCGCCGCCCGCTCCACCATTTTACCATGCAACCCTTCAAACAATGCATAGAGTGTCCAGTTATTTGTACCGACAGGAGCCGTCCAGTTCAACCGGCCCGTAGTATCCACCCTGGAGATGAGGTTCACCGGTGTACCTTTTGCCGGGTAAGCGATCAGGGCTTTTAACGGCAGTTTTCCTGCAAACTGGACCTGGTCGAGGGCCAGCCCCTGCAGGTTTTCATTTTCGGAAACAGGGTTTTTTATAGCGTCCGGTTTTGCCGGCCGGTTATTGGCAGTACGCACAAACCCTTCCCGGATGTACACGACGGGCTCCTGCAACCGCTGCCCCCCGCTGAGGGAATAGGTCTTGTAATATACCGATTTGCTGGCGTCCGCATCTTTTACCCAGGGACCACCAAAGGGCCAGCCGGTTCCATTGGCCAGGTCTACCCCCAATCCCAGGCGCTTACTTTCCTTCAGGGTATGGGAAAACCATTCCATCCACCGGGGCGACAGGAAGCGGGTAAAATGTTGCTCCTCGCCATGGATCCCATAGATCGGCGTGATCTCGGTGCCGCCAATGCCGGCTTTCCGGTATTGTTCAAGGTTCCAGGTAAGCCCTTCTTTGTTCACAGCGCTGCCTTCCCACCACCAGCGCGTCCAGGGCTTCTGCGTTTGTGTGATCTGTGGCCAGCTGATCTGCGCCTTAGCTAAAAACATAAAAAGGCTCCCGCCCGTTACAAGCGCTGCCCTGATAAGAAAACCGGTTCTCAAAATCGACATTTTATCGTTCATAATATCGGAGCCGATGCGCCCCTGGTCCTTCTGACAGGAAGCCATTTCCGCCAGCAGTCTGCTCAACCGTCAACTTCCGTATGACAATGCTTCAAAAATAGAGTTTAACGGCTCCCTCCCTGTCCTGTACCGTCCTGAAAATTAAGGTTTATTTACGCAATCGTTTGCATAGTTCGTTTACCCCCCAAACCCGGATCTTCCGTTCCCTTCAACGGAGCGTTGTCAGCGCCATGCATGCACTATTGGAGATGGAACAATTCCTTAAGAGGCATGGATACCGGCGAACGGTCGGGGTTGGTTTCCATGATGTCGCACATAAAGGTCCACCACTTTTGCATTACGGGGTGGGCCGGCAGATCGTCCATGGTGCTGTTTTCTTCCAGCGTCAATACGCCAAACAGATCGTTGGTCTGCTCGTCCCAAAAAATACTGTAGTCCTGCACGCCTGTCTGCTTCAGCAGCTCCCGCAATTCGGGCCACAAGGCATCATGCCGTTTTTTGTACTCGGCTTCATACCCATTAAACAATTTCATTTTAAAAGCGATCCGTTGCATAACACTGTTTTATGGAATATTTTTTCTGTGTGCCAATGGGGGCATGCAACTAAAATAGGACCGTTTTTTCTATTAGCCGTCCTGACCCGTCCTGAACACCTCTATTTAATTGTAAATTAAACAAATATTAAGAAGGGGTATGGAGATATAGAGCATACACTTGCAGGCCGGGTGCGCCCGTTTGATCATTCCTTTTTTACGGGACGGCTGACAAAAGGAAAATTGGGATTTTCTGTATGCGACCGGCTCATAATGCCGGCTATTGCCGATACGATCTGCGGATGCGTTGCAGCAACATTCTGCTGTTCGCCCGGGTCGGTCCGTAAATCGTACAACTCAACCGCAGCAGCATCACTTTCAAAAACATTCTTCCGGACCCCTTTCCAGCGCCCCATCCGCACGGCCTGTTTCCCGCCATCTTCATGAAGCTCCCAATACAGGAACGGATGCTCTTTTTGCTTTTCACCAAGCAAAGCAGGAACAATAGAGATCCCGTCCACGTCCGCCGGCACTTCAGTCCCTGCCAGTGCTGCAAAAGTGGGCAGCAGATCCCAGAAGGCGCCGGAAAAATCCGACCGGGTACCGGCTTTTATTTTCCCGGGCCACCGGGTAATGAACGGAGCACGGATTCCTCCTTCATACAGGTCCCTTTTGATTCCTTTAAGTCCTCCGCTGCTGTTAAAGAAAACAGGATCATTGCCCCCTTCTTTATGTGGCCCGTTGTCACTGCTGAAAATCACCAATGTGTTTTTGTCGATACCCAGGGCTTTCAAACGGCTCATTATATCCCCCACATAACCGTCCAGTTTACCCACCATAGCCGCATAGGCCGCTTTTGGGTATGCCTGTGGCCGATATCCTTTTCCATCCCACGTTCCGGGCACGGGCACCGGCGTTTCATGAAATGCCTTTTTATAGTATGCCAAAAGTGTATCATCCTCTGGCAACTGCAGTGCCGCATGGGGCAGGGTATATGCCAGGAACAGAAAGAAAGGACCGTCCCGGTTCTGCTGGATAAAGGCCAGGGCGCGATCATGTATTGCTTCTGCCGCATAACATTTTTGCGATCCCCGCGTATTTGGAAATTCGATACGCCGGCCGTTGTCCCACAAATGATCCGGAAAATAATCATGAGCAAGCGTCTGGCAATTATATCCATAGAACCGGTCAAACCCCTGCTTCACAGGATCGCCTGAAGAACCCGGGAACCCCAGACCCCATTTGCCAAAGCACCCTGTTGTATATCCGGTGTTTTTCAGCAACTGCGCGATGGTATGCGTGCCTGCCGGCAATGGCCACTGTCCCTCCGGTACCACTCTTTTATTTCCGCGTATTGGCGTATGCCCGGTATGCTGGCCCGTTAGCAGCGAGGATCTTGAAGGTGCGCAAACAGCCGTGCCCGTGTAAAACTGGCGAAATGTTTTCCCCTCCCGCGCAAGCCGGTCGATATGAGGTGTCCTGATTTTTTGCTGCCCGTAAACACCAACGTCGCCATAGCCGAGGTCATCTGCAAGGATCAATACAATATTGGGACGCTGCTGTGCTGCAATTTTTATGAGGCTTCCTTCCGCTACTAATAATAAAATGATCAGTACCGGTATCAGACCGCTGTTTCTGTAAAACCTGGGGGTCATGGCAAATAAATAATAGTGTTTCCAAAAATACGGTTGTTTTTTTCCCAGCCCGTTTACCATCCTTCCACAGAAGCGGTTCTGCGCCGTTATGTAAAGCGGATCTTTATTACCGGCCGCCGGCTATCTCTTTTATAATAAAGCAGATAGCAATGGCTCCCGGTTCCGGTAACGATTGCGTAAAAAGCTCAACGATTCAAAACAAATGGTACATCAATAAAAACCATCATTTGAACAGAATGATCAGGATCTCGATCACCAGCGCAATAATGGCCAGGATCATGGCAATCGTGGCCCTGCTACCGGCCGCCTTTCCTGCGTTCGCCGCACGCTGCTGTGCGTCGGTTTGCAGGCGGCTGCTCGCGGTCTGTTGCATCCGGGCAAGCTCTGCATTAAAAAAATGCAGGAAGCCTCCATGCTCCATATAGATCTCCAGATGCTCCGTTGCCGGCAATCCCTGGTTATTGCTTTGCGGGTCATATTCCACAACGGCCGGATCAAGCTCCAGGATCAGGTTCCGGTAACGGGCATATTGCGGGGGCTGGATATGCCCGAGCGCCTCCGGCACAAGATCCTTATGGATCGCTCCGTTCTCCAGGATGTATTGAAGAATGGCCTGAATATTTTCGGCATCTGTTTTTGTGAGATCAGTAACAGGCATGGTTTTTCTCATAAAAATACAACACTATTTTAAAGCCCCTGCGATCAGCTTTTCCAATACATAATATGTGATGGGGCAAAACTCGCTGTTCTTGAGCGTCAGCGCCGGCCGTTTGATCAGAACATCTTCATCCGTATAAGGAAACCGGGCACAGTCCGAAGGACGCATTTCATAAATGCTGCAGGTGTTGTCCGGGTTGAGGAAAGGACAGGGCGACTGCTTGACTACAAAATCCCCGTCTTCATCCACCTTCAGATAAGTATCGATAAACACACTTTCTTTCAACCCCAGCCCCCGGGCAATGCGTTTTACATCGGGGGTCTTAAACCGGGGCGAATAGTTTTTGCAGCAACGGGCGCAGGTCAGGCAATCCACTGCTTCAAACGCTTCCTCATGCAGTACGGGCAATTGCTTCAGCACCTTGTTCTTATCGGCCCGTTTTAAAAACTGCTGATAACTTTTCCGATGCTCTTTTGTTTTTTTCTCCCAGTTTTGTAATGCGTCTGTTGTCATGATCCGGCCCCTTCCTGTTTAGTAGTTGCAAAATTAATCCTTTAGCAGGTAGCAAGCAGATTCAAATCCTCCATAAAAATCAAATGGTACTATCCAAATCCGACAGGAGCTATGGGATTGCTTCACACCTAAAGATGATGATCCGTCAGCAGATGCCGGGCGCCCGCCCGCCAGGCAGAAGTTCAGAACGCCCATATGTTATAGAACGACTTCGATACAGTTCCTTTCTTTCGGGGGACCAGGCAGGCCCAAAAGGATCGCAATTACCCCCTCAATTGAGATAGTCATTTTACCTTTGATGCTGAAAAACACACATGATTATGAGAAACACGCAGAAAAACACGATGCCGCCCATTGGCCGGTATATAGACCCGCTAACCGATTTTGGGTTCAAAAGAATATTCGGATCAGAGCCTAACAAGTACCTGCTGATCGCATTTCTTAACGAGTTGTTCAGAAGGCGTAAAGTAATACGCAACCTGATATACGATCCGCAGGAGAAAAACGGACCTCTGAGAAACTGTTTAAAAATAATATTTGGTCCCCCTTATAAGCGCCATCCGGCGCGTCGTTGTCGTTAAAGCCGCGCTTTAGCACGGCCTTAACGAAGCCGTAATTTCATAAGTGCCATCGGCACGGATCATTATGCCCCGAGCCCATGGCTCTCTGTTGCTCTTTTGGACGTATAAACGGGTTGAAACCCGTTCTTGCCGGATCTTCCGAGGCCATGCCTCTTTTGCCAAAATGATCGTTGAACCCCGCTTTTTATAGATGACGGCTACAGCGAAGCCCCAAGTAGAGACGATAAAAAGCTGGTACCTTTTAATGGTTATACGAATGCTCCCGGATCGTTTCTAAACAGTTTCTGAGGAAGAAAAAATAAAAGCTTACAACAAAGGCGTTCGGAAAGCTGTTCCTGATACCGGAACAGTTTTTTTTATCAACATCAGGTCCGGCACGGGATGGCATTTTAAGGCAGGTACTCCGGCAGGTATTTCGGGGTGCGCAATCGGTTGAATCATTTTTTATTTTCCCGGACCATATTTTGAGGATTTATAACAAAAAAAACGGTTTGATAAATAAAAAATCACAAATCGGAAAAAACATTAAACAGTCTATAAAAAAACAGTCACCTTATAAAAACTCGCGGTCTACCCACCCCGCGTTGGCGTTCCCTTTGTCCTGCTTGCGCAAACCGGTTTTTCTCATAAAATGCATGTACCTTTGCACACCTCAATTATACTTAACACCTCAGAAGTTATATGAATATTTTAGACGCTCAATCGACAGAGTTTTTAAGGCGCCACATCGGCCCGGATGCAAAAGAAACAAAAAAAATGCTGGCTCAAACAGGCCTCGAAAGCATGGATACGCTGATCGGGCAAACCGTTCCCCAGGGAATCCGGATGCCGCATAGCCTGAATATTCCAAAACCCATGAGCGAAAATGAGTACCTGCGCCATATTAAAAATGTATCGCTGAAAAATAAGATCTTTCATAACTACATCGGCCAGGGCTATTACGGAACCATTACTCCCTCCGTTATCCTGAGGAATATTTTTGAGAACCCGGGCTGGTATACACAGTATACCCCTTACCAGGCAGAGATCTCACAGGGCCGCCTGGAGAGCCTGCTGAATTTCCAGACGGTTGTCAGCGACCTTACGGCACTTCCGCTGGCTAACGCCTCCCTGCTGGATGAAGCTACTGCAGCAGCCGAGGCTATGGGCATGTTCTTTCACCTGAAGAACCGCTCGGAAAATATCCAGAAACCGAAATTCTTTATCGATACCGAGATCTTTCCGCAAACCAAGGATGTATTATATACCCGGGCCATTCCTTTTGGCATCGAGATCGTGGAAGGCGATTATAAACATACCTCCATTACAGATGCTTTTTTTGGCGCCCTGGTGCAATATCCAAACAATAAGGGCAGCATCGAAGACTACCGGTACTTTATTGAGACCGTGCACGCTTCAGGAGGCTATGTAGCCCTGGCTACCGATCTGCTGGCGCTGACGCTGCTGACGCCTCCCGGGGAACTGGGCGCGGATGTAGCCATCGGTTCTGCCCAACGCTTTGGCGTGCCTCTTGGTTATGGCGGGCCCCACGCGGCGTTTATGACAGCCACCGACGAATTTAAGCGCAACATCCCGGGGCGCATTATCGGCATCAGCGAAGACGCCCGTGGTAACCGGGCATTGCGCATGGCGCTGCAAACCCGGGAACAGCATATCAAACGCGAAAAGGCCACCTCCAATATCTGTACTGCCCAGGCCCTGCTGGCCAATATGGCAGCCATGTACGCCGTATATCACGGCCCCCGGGGTTTGAAAACGATTGCGGAGCGGATCGCGATCTACACCCAGATCGTGGGAGAAGCCATTGAAGCACGCGGGTTTAAACTGGTGAGCGACCAGTATTTTGATACCATCGTTGTACAGGTAAACAATATCGCTCCGATCGTGGAGAAGGCAGAACAGCAGAAAATAAACCTGCGGCAGATCGATCATCAGCATATTGGAATCTCGCTTGACGAGACAGTCATCATCGAAGACCTTTACGACCTGATCAATTGTTTTGAGAACGACTCCAACCCGGTATCGTTTTCATTAAGCACAGAAGAGCAATTGCGGCATATCCCCGAATCCCTGCTGAGGACCTCCGCTTATCTTACCCATCCCATATTCAATACGTATCACAGCGAAAGCAAGATGATGCGGTACATCAAATATCTGGAAAACAAAGACCTTTCCCTGAACACTTCCATGATCTCACTGGGCAGCTGTACGATGAAACTGAACGCAGCTACGGAGATGATCCCCCTGAGCTGGTCGCACTGGGCCAATATCCACCCGTTTGCGCCTGCCAGTCAGGCCGGTGGTTATAAACAGATCGTGGATGAGCTGGGACAATACCTTTGCCAGATCACTGCCTTTGATGCGTGTAGCCTGCAGCCCAACAGTGGTGCCCAGGGCGAATATGCCGGACTGTTGACCATTAAAGCGTATCATGAGGCCCAGGGCAACCCGCAGCGGAATGTAATGCTGATCCCTATTTCCGCCCACGGTACCAACCCCGCTTCGGCAGTAATGGCCGGCATGCAGGTGGTTGTAGTAAAAGCATTGGAGAACGGCTATATTGATGTGGAAGATCTGAAAGCAAAAGCAGCGCAATACTGCGAAACCCTGGCCGGCATTATGATCACCTATCCCAGCACTTATGGCGTTTACGAAGAAACGGTTAAGGAGATCACCCGGATCATCCATGAGAACGGTGGCCAGGTATATATGGATGGCGCCAATATGAATGCCCAGGTAGGGCTTACAGCCCCCGGCCTGATCGGCGCAGATGTCTGCCACCTCAACCTGCACAAAACCTTTGCCATCCCGCACGGCGGTGGTGGTCCCGGCATGGGACCCATCTGTGTAAAAGAGCACCTGACCCGGCATTTGCCCGGCCACGTTTCCATACATAAGGCAAAGACCATCGCGCTCAACGGCAATGGCCAGAGCCATCCGCAGCATGAGGGCGCCGTATCGGCAGCTCCGTATGGATCTGCTTCCATCCTGCTGATCTCTTATGCCTATATCCGGATGCTGGGTGCGGAAGGATTAAAGGCGGCAACCGAATACGCCATCCTTAACGCCAATTATATGCGGGCACGCCTGGCAGAAGATTTCGATATTTTGTACACCAATAACAACAACCTGTGCGCGCATGAATTTATCGTAGACCTGCGTCCTTTTAAAAAAACCGCACAGGTGGAGGCCGAAGACATCGCCAAAAGGCTGATGGACTATGGGTTCCATGCCCCAACCATGAGCTTCCCCGTTCCGGGAACCATCATGATCGAGCCTACTGAAAGCGAGGATAAAGCAGAGCTGGACCGTTTTTGTGATGCCCTGCAACAGATCCGGAAAGAGATCCAAAAAATAGAAGCCGGGGAATGGGATGTAAAGGACAACCCGCTTAAAAATGCACCACATACCCAGCAGGCGGTGATCACCGGCAACTGGGGGCATGGATACTCAAGGGAAGAAGCGGCCTTCCCGCTGCCTTACATAGCGCACAATAAGTTCTGGCCTTCCGTGGCCCGTGTAAACAATACACTGGGCGACCGGAACCTGATCTGCACCTGTGAGCCGGTAGAGGCTTATATGGAAGCTTAAGAAGACAACATCGATACAAAGGCTGTTTCAAAATCGTTTGAAGACAGCCTTTTCTTTTTCGCTCCGGGTCTCCCGGAAGCGTCCACCGGCTCACCTGTACAATATGGATCTCCCGCAGGCCCCTGCGGAGACATTGACGGGAACGCAAAAGCCCCGTTGCTTGAACAGGGCTTCCACGATAAAAACAATTAAAAAACGCTTATTTCTTTTTTGCCGGTTTGGGAGCGATCATCGCCAGCATCCGCCGCCCTTCCAGCTTGGGCAAATTCTCCAGGGTGCCGAAATCCGCCAGCCGTTCTGCAAACTTCAGTAACAGCAACTGGCCACGGTCCTGGAACTGGATGGCCCTTCCCTTAAATTGTACATAGGCCTTTACCTTATTACCGTCTTTCAGAAATCCTTCGGCATGCTTGGCCTTGAAATCAAAATCATGCTCATCCGTATTGGGTGTAAAACGGATCTCTTTGATCTCCGTAGCCTTGCTTTTGGCCTTCAGCTCCTTGTCCTTTTTCTTTTTATCGTACAAAAATTTGTTGTAGTCAATGATCCGGCAAACAGGAGGATCCACTTTAGGTGATATCTCCACCAGATCCAGCTCCATTTCCTGAGCCATTTTCAGCGCTTCCTGTGTTGGATAAATGCCCTGCTCCACGTTGTCGCCAACGAGCCTTACCTGTGGAACGCGAATGTATTGATTGATGCGGTGTTCTGCTTCTTTCTGGGGTTGAAACCGTCCTTTAAAGAAACCTTTAGGCCTATTATTGCCTCCGGGCCGGAATCCTGTGCCGGGCGGCCTGTAGGCGGGTTTTTGTGGTACTGCCATTTAACTTTTTAAATTCTCCCCGTTACTCCGCCCGTGAAGCAACGTAAATTTTGTTTTTCGAATGAGCCTTACGGGCAAGGCAAAAAAATATTTAACAACAAATATGATGAAATATTGTCAGTCCTGCAATTTTATTTTTTGGGGATTTTTTAACCTTTTGGGGCGGTCAGGTACCATATCCGTATTCTTTCAGGTACAGATCATTGTCCCGCCACTTCGGTTTTACCTTAATAAATAACTCCAGAAATACCTTTTGGTTCAAAAATGCCTCAATATCTTTTCGGGCCATCATCCCTATTTTTTTCACCATACTTCCTTTTTCCCCGATCAGGATCGCTTTCTGGGTTTCCCTGTGTACGATAATATCCGCAACGATCTTTATCAGGGTCTGCTTTTCCTTAAATTCCCGGATCAGGACAGCGGTGTGATAAGGGATCTCATCCTGTGCCAGCTCATATACTTTTTCGCGGATCAGCTCTCCCACAAAAAATTTTGTGGGGAGGTCGCTGATGTCATCCGAATCATAAAACGGCGCACCCTCGGGCAGCAGCTCCACCACAGGCTTGAGGAACGCGTCAAATCCCGCCCCTTTCAGCGCCGAAATCGCCACTACCTGCCTGCAATACGGTTTTTCCTTAAAATAGGCAGCGCAGGCCGCTACCTTTTCAGCCGTGGCATTGTCTGTTTTATTGATGACCAGCACGCAGGGCACCCGCAACCGCAGCCCGGAGAAGATCCGGTCGTTCTCCTCCCAGTCGTCATTCACATCCACGATCAGCAGCCCCACATCCGCATCTTCCAGCGCACTCTTTACCGATTGCATCATCTTCTCATGCAGCTTATACTTCGGTTCGATGATCCCCGGCGTATCCGAAAAGATGATCTGGTAATCCGGCTCCGTCAGGATCGCCTTAATGCGGTGCCGGGTAGTTTGCACTTTTGGAGAAACAATGGCCAGCTTTTCCCCCATCAGGGCATTCAGCAGAGTGCTCTTTCCCGCATTGGGTTTTCCAAATATGTTTACAAATCCGGATCTCATGACTGCAAAAATAACTCAAAAGAAGCCACCGGAACACTGAAGTGCTGAATTAAAGTTTCCCTCTCATGAGCGCAGCCAGGTATTCCCGAAAACAGCCCCAACGGATTGTTAATTATCATTCTTATAGCAAGATCCGGATCCTGCCTGTTTTAACTTTAAAGCATCTTCACAATCTGCTGTGTTTATGAAAAGACTATTGATCATTTTACTTTTAGTGCCCGGCGCATCAACCGCCCAAACGACCATTTCGAACCCGGATGGGACTTACTCATTTTTCTACTACAGTCCTTACGGCTCTACCATCATTTACCCTGACGGGAGCCATGCCATTGTGGTAGACCAGGACAGTACGGCTGCGACCATTGTCTATCCGGATTTTTCGTTCAGCAGGATCTTTTACGATGGGCCTGTGACCACCATCGTCCATTCCGACTTCTCGTATTCCGTTATGGTCAGCGATGCCGCCCAGCCGGTTGCTCCCAGCCCGGAAAGGGACAGTGCTTCCCTTTATAATGATGTACCCGCTACCGTAAAAAGCGCGGCCGATACAGGGTACATACTGCTGAGCGATGATCCTGCGGCAGCCGTCCGACCCAACCCGGGGGAAGCTCATTACATTCTTTTAAACGACCTGGTAGATACCGTAACCATGCATAGCAACCGTTCCAAATCCCCGGGGGAGCGCCTACCTGATACCGGGAAAAATACGGCCAGCCATTCAGAACCGGTACCAGCGCCAACCGGTGAAAAACAAACCAGCCCCGCAACAGAGACCCGTTATTTCCACCCGCCTGGGCAACCGGAAGGGTATCCGGCATCTGCGAAAGGCCCGATCTTTGATTAATTCCGGAACAATGCCAATAAACCGGCATATTATGCATTGAGCATCGTACTGTCTGAAATCCATATTGCAGTGCATATCCGGCTTTTCGCCTGCTTACTGATCCCAAAAGGATCCGGTTTGTTTTATTTCCTCATCCTTTTTGCGAATAAGCAGGCTCAGCTCCTTCACCCGGTCAGGGTATTTTGATGCAAGATCATATTTTTCAGAAGGGTCCTCGTCCAGATTAAAAAGCAGTGGCTTGCCCTTCTCAAAATAGTCGATCCCCAGCTGACTGTAGGTTTTTATATGCAGTTTCCAGGGACCTTTCCGCACAGCCATCAGCTGATGCTCAATGCCCACATAATAGAATTCGGCGCGGCCGGTTCCTACCCCTTTCCAAAGATCGGCATAAGGGTGCCCGTCAATCCTGTTCTTTGGCCTTGCTTTTCCTGCAAGCGTAGCGATCGTGGGGAAAATGTCCAACGCCGTAAATACTTCGCTTACTACTTTACCCCGGGGAATACTGTGATGGCCCCATAAGATAAAAGGTTCGCGCATTCCCCCCTCCCAGGTGCTTCCCTTTCCATCGCGAAATAAACCCGCCGATCCCCCGGCCTGGTTCTGTTTGACCCACGGGCCATTGTCGGAAGTAAAGATCACATACGTATTCTTGTTCAGCCCTTCCTCTTTTAAGCAGCTGATCAGCCTGCCGATATAAAAGTCCAGTTCCTGTACAACATCCCCAAATTTTCCCCGTTTCGAGCTTCCCCGAAAACGGGCCGACGCAAAAAGCGGGGTATGCGGCATCGCGTAGGGCAGGTACACAAAAAACGGCCGTTCCCTGTTGCGTTTGATAAAGGCCGTCGCTTTTTCTGTATAAATTCGGGTAAGCGTCGACTGGTCCGGGTTTACCGTTATAGTATCGTACCCGTTCAAAAGAGCAATGGGCGGATATTTGGGAGGGATCATATCATTGCTGTAAGGCAACCCTACATATTCATCAAACCCGTTTGCAAGGGGTAAAAAAGACCTGTTCGAAGAACCGAGGTGCCATTTTCCGAAGATAGCGGTCTGGTATCCGTCATCTTTCAGAAGTTCTGCCATTGTCTGCTCTTTTGAATGGATGCCCCTTGTAGCGTTGGGGCTCAGCACCCAGCGAAACCCCGCACGCGAGGGGTATTTACCTGTTAACAAGGCATAGCGGCTCGCGGTGCAGGCAGGTGATGCCGAGTAATAATTGGAGAACCGGATCCCCTCTATGGCCATCTGATCCAGATTGGGCGTTTGAATGCCGGGATGCCCGTTGATCCCGATATCGCCATAGCCGAGATCATCCGCATAAATAATGATAAAATTGGGCTTTTGCTGAGCAGCTGCTTTTATAAAAAAGAACAGGCTCAAAAGCAGGAAACAGCTTCTTTTCATGATCGCTCTATCGTTAACAGGTCATTAATAATTATCACGTCTTCAGGCCGGGATCCGGCAGAAACGGATTTAAAGATAACCGTTTTAAATAGCACTTATTCAATCAACCCATACTTTACCGCAAACCGGATCAGCGCGGCGGTGTTACTGACCTCCAGTTTGGTGATCATGTTTTTCCGGTGAGTGTCAACGGTAGAAGGGCTGACAAATATTTTTTCGGCGATCTGGTTGTTGGTCAACCCTTCGGCGATGTATTGCAATACTTCCTTTTCGCGCCGGGTAAGATTGGGCAGGGCATCGGGCAGGATCACCGATGAGGGCCGCAACAGGTGCTCTATGTTCAAACTCATATACAGCCGGCCCTGCATTACCGAGGCAATCGCTTCGGCAATTTCCACGGCAGAGGCGCTTTTGATCAGGTAACCAAGCGCGCCGTTCTCGATCATCCGGGAGATGTAGCTGCGCTCACTGAACGTGCTGATGCCCAAGATCTTCTTCTCCGGAAACTCTTTCCGGATCTTTTTGCAAAGATCAATACCGCTGACGTCCGGCAGATTGATGTCCAGCAATACCACATCTGCAGGCACCTCTTTCAGCAGACCGACTGCCTCTACTGCGTTGCCGGCGGTACCCGTTACTTCGTGATCATCCAGCTTGTCGATCACGGCCCTCAGGCCCTCTATCACGATCGGATGATCATCAACGATAAATACATGTATCATGATCTTGGATTTTATCCGGGGGTTCCTTCAATGGTAACCGAAGTGCCTTCACCGGGCCTGGTACGGATGTCCACAATGCCATTCAGGTAACCGGCCCTCGCCTGTATATTCTGTAACCCTGCCCCTTTCCGGTGTTGCGGATCGCTGCTATCAAAACCCTTACCATCGTCTTCTACGGTCAGTGTAAATTTGTCCGGTTCCCTTACAAGCTGTACCAATGCCTGCCGGGCATCAGCATGCTTGACCACATTATTCAGCAATTCCTGAACAACGCGGTACAGGATGATCTCGGTATCCTGTTCCATTCGTTGCTCCAGCCCGTAAGTCTGCAGGCGCACATTCAGCTTACCGGACTGGTCAATGCTTTCGCAATAGTTCTCAAGTGCCTCCTTTAACCCGAATTTGATCAGCGCTTCCGGCATCATATTGTGCGATACCCGCCGCAGCTCATGGATCGAGCTGTCCAACTGACCGATGATGGTCGCTACGGCTTTTGCATTCTCTTCTGATAAGAACACGTTTCCTTTCATGTTTGATAAGCTTAATTTTACTCCCGATAACAGTCCCCCTACCCCGTCATGCAGGTCCTTGGCCAACCGGCTGCGCTCTTCTTCCTGGCCTTTCATCAATGATTGTGCGGCGATCAGCTGGCGTTCCTTTTCCAATTGGGCAATTTGCTGTTCATGAAGTTGTTCCGATTGTTTCAGCAGCCGATGCTTGCTGCGCAGGTTGCGATACAATAATAAACCGGCCGCCAGCAGCAGTGAAGCGCCGATAATAATGAAAAGTCCCTGGTACTGCTTTTTGTGCAACGCCAGTTGCTGCAGCTGGTTATTTTTCTGAAGCACCAGGATGCTGTCCTCCTTCCGTTTTCCCTGGTACCTGTTTTCTATTTCGTTGATCCTGATCTGGATCTCTGATCCGTGCAGGCTATCGCTCAGCTTTCCGTACGCCTCAAAGTACCGGGCGGCTTCTTTATAGTTCTTATCCCGGTAGTAAGCCCGGGCTATATAGTTTAAAGAGATCCGCTCCCGCGTTCTATCTTTTAATGCTTTGTGTATAGACAACCCGGGTAGCAGATACCGGAGGCTTTGAGCATAATCCCTTAAATGAAAATAGCTCCTTCCCAGTTGAAAAAAGATATTGGCGGTTTCAAATTTCTGGTTGGCCGTTTGGGCATACCCCAGCGCCTTTTTGCAAACAGCGATGGCTTTGCGGTAATCATGAATATCATTAAAATAACGGCCTTTGATCGCATAAAAGCTCGAATTGAGATATGGGGCATTCAGCTTTTTTATGATGAGCTCCGCACTATCAATGGCAATAGTGAACCGGCCGAACTTCCGGAGATTTAAAAGATCCAATGCCACAAACATTTGTACCTGCGCTTTCTTCTTCAGATCCATCGGATGCTTTTGAAACACCTCCAGCGCCCTGGTATGGTACTCCAATGCCTTGCCGAACTGTTTCATATCATTATACACAAGCCCCACATTGGCATAGGCGGTAAGTAAATTTGGCCAGTCTCCGGCAGTGGCGTTCTTTAAATAGCTGATCACTTTAAAATAATGCCCCAGCGCTTCTTCATATTGATTTTGCTGCAGCGCTACGGTTCCCATACTCATCCGGTTCACCATTACATTTTCCCTTCCTTCAGCTGTAGTATCTTTTAAGAAATGCATCTCGGCCAACCGGTAATAATACAGCGCACTATCGAATTTATCTTCATTAAAATAACTACTTCCTATATAGGCGTACCCGCTCCCCACCTGGCCGTCGCTATTCCGCTTTTGCGCCAGCAAAATGCATTGCCGCAAAGGGATCCGGGCAGAATCGGTATTAAAAAAGCTCAGGTCCCATCCCAACATCAGCAACGCCTCTACCCGGCTGCTGTCCTGCATATTCTTACCGGCCAGCAGGGCCTTTAAGCTGTCAATTTCGCGGGACTGGCCAGGCGAAATAAAGGGCATCAATAAGCAGAAAGCAGCAAACAATTTGTAAATATGCCGGTACATAATACATTCAAAATTCAGTAAAAAAAACAATCCGGGGAAGCCTTTCATAAAAATCCCCTTTTTCGTGGATATTTAAAAATCCCTTTTTGCAGGATTGTCCGGAACTGCTGCGGGGTGGAACTTTGCTTTGGATATCATTCACCAGCTTAAATAAAAGGATATGCAACACCCCCTACCGCTCTTCATGCGTATTTCCGTACTATTCATTCCACTGCTATGCCCCATTCCTGCACAAAGCCAGTTTTTAAAACGGCTTGGCAACGAAGTAAAAAGCCGGGCAGAAAACAAAGCCGTACGCGAAGCGGGCAACGCCACCGAAAGCGCGATCGACAAAGCAACGAACGATGCGATCAATGGCATGAAAGGGAGCGAAAAAACCACCAGCGATGCCGCGGACCCGGAAGACGGGAACAATGCCCCGGCGCATATACCCCCCCAACCGGCTAAAGCCAATTATAAAAACTATGATTTTGTACCCGGTAACCGCATCCTCTTCCAGCCCGATATGCGCAACGAAGCCGATGCCGAGTTGCCGGCGCGCTATACCGTTCAGAAAGGAACGGCTGAAATACAAACTTACGAGGGCGAAAAGATACTGCATCTTGAGCCCGATGCCCGCACAGCCGTTGAGCCGCTGATGAGCACGGATCATTACCTGCCCGGACAGTTCACCCTTGAATTTGATCTGATGTGGGAAAACGACGCCGACCATTTCAGGTATGTGAGCGACTTCCGGGTCGGCTTCAGCAAAAGAAATGACCAGAATTACTACAACGGTGGTGCCTATGCTTTTGTGATCAACGGCGCATCCCAATGCTCCTTCGGCAATTCCGGAATTCAAAATTTAACCGGGGCACTTCAAAAATCATTAGGCGGAGGGAACAGCTGGCACCATATTGCCATTTACGTCCGCAAAAATATTGGGAAAGCATATATCGACGCATACCGGGTTGCTGCTGTTAACAACCTTCCCGAAGGCGCCGACAAGTTCTATATCAAAGCCGGCCGGTACGGTATCAAAATAAAAAACCTCCGCCTGGCTGCCGGTGGCGATGACCAGTACAACAAGATCGTTACCACCGGGAAATTCGTAACCCATGGCATCCGCTTCGACGTAAACAAATCCACCATCCGGCCCGAGTCCATGGGCACATTAAATGAAATTGTGAAGCTATTGAAAGATCACAGCGAGCTGAATTTCGAAATCGACGGGCATACGGATAGCGACGGCAACGACGAGGCGAATATGAAACTTTCACAGGCCCGGGCCGATGCCGTAAAAGCGCAGCTTATAAACATGGGCATTGATGGAGGCCGCCTTACCGCAAAGGGCTTCGGCGAAACAAAACCCATGGATAACAATGACAATGCCGAAGGCAAAGCCAATAACCGTAGGGTAGAATTCCTCCGGAAATGAACGCTCCAAACGGAATGCTTCTCTACTTGCATTAGAAGCATCTGCGAGCACCCGGGCTGTTCCACACCATAAAAAAACAGTTTACAGCTCTTCCGCCATGAAGAAAAACAATGCATATCAATACAGGAGCCTGAAGCCGTTCCTTATGATCAGTTTCCTGTTTGCAAGCCTGTCCGTACAGGCACAGCCCGGCGCACTTTCCGAGCGGCCCGGCAAAATAACCGGTTTGCCCGCAAACGGTATATTTAAGGGCGTAACGTCGAAAATGCTCAATACGACTTTTGCCAAAATACTGAGTGGCACCCTGGCCTGCAAAACGCTGGCTACTCCCCGGGGATTTGAAGCGCTGGTCTTTACCACCGTTTCAAAATTTCAGCCGCAATTGGGAGAAAAACGGCATACCGGCACTTTCAATATTTTTCTTTTCAATTATATATCCGGCAAAAACGGCACTATTAAAAAAGCCGATGAAGCCCCGGCATATATAAAAATGTATTTGAACCCCGAAGACTTCTTTACAAATAAGGCCGGCTTTTTTGACGCCTATGATAAAAAACTAAAAATCCCGCACCCTTTTCAACGCATACCGGTAACCGATTCTACCGCCGATTATACTGCTTACAGCTTCAAAAGCTATCCGTTCAACGCGGGCTACTACCGCAATTTTTGCATCCGTATACTGCGCCGCAATCCCAAACCTATATTCGTCGCTTTTACCCGGAAAGATTACGTACAATATTTAATAGCTAAAGAACAATTCAGCATCAAAGAAACGGAAGCACAAATAACCGGCTGCCAGGAACAGATCGCCCAATCAAAAAAAAACCTGAAAGAGCCGGTGTTTAAGAACGCACAAAAGGCTATTGAAGACGGCATCAGCATAATAGAAGGCACCCTCCGCAAACTGCAAACACAAAAAGGACAACACCAGGAGCAGATCCGCAGCTACAAAACCCTGCTGTCAGAAATGCCTCCCGGTGAGGCAGCCGCAACGGCTTATGTAGATATGGAAAGCACCCGGTACAGTAACCGCATGCCGCCGTACCTGGTCCCTTATGGAAGAAAAGAAGGCTGGCCCTTATACATCGTCAACCCGGATTATTACGATAACACTCAACCACCCACAAAAACACAGGCGATAGCAGTCGCTTATTGGTACGACCAGCAGTTTTGCCCGGATCCTTTAAAAGAAAAGACCCGGACCATTTTCGAAGGCATCGATTATCACCAGCTAAAAGAGAGCATGCGTTAACAGCAACATCCGTTTCCATAAAAACAAACAGACATGATCCACAAATACCCAATGCCCTGCCGGATATTATTGCTTACAGCAATGACCGTTTTCCTGGGCTGCAATAAAAAGGATACCAGCTTACCCCGCAACATACCGGCAGGGGACGGCTATATGCCCCAAACAAAGGGACTGAAGCTGACGTATACCATTACTTCCGGCGATGAGTCCGGCGGATCTTCTGTTACCAGAATAACAGATGTTTACGATTCCTCGGGGTACACCGTTGCAAAAGGAACAAGCATCGTGACGGGTACGGAGATCAGCGCGCCGTTTTATATGGTGCACAACAAAGAAAAGACCATCCAAACGGTTGCACCGCTTCCGGTCTACTATCAAACCCTTGATCAGCTTGCTGCGCAATTCGATGTTTTTACGCATGAAGAGCACCCTTACGCCATGACCATCCCGCACAGCAACCAGCGCAATGCTGTGGTGTTTCCCGAAAACATATATACCAAATGGCACTCGGAACAACTGGACGAAGAGGCTTCCCTGATCACCGATAATACCACAACAGTAACACCGGGACAAATCGATTCCCTGGGCAAGGTGACCATTGCTTTGGGAACATTTGATTGCATCAGGGTGCATTATATCTCCAAAGGTCATTTTCACAGCGTTGCTACCGATGCCACGGGGCAGCAGGTCGTCGATTATGAAACCGATCTGGACAGAAAAGAATGGTTTGCGCCCGGCATCGGATTTGTAAAAGGCTCTGAAACCAATTTAAAGACCGGCGGTGTTACAATAACAGAGCTGACGAAAATAGACCACCCGTAAATCAACAGGGTGTGTTTTAAAACTCATGCGGTGTAGATAGCATAAAAATAACAGATCCCACTTTTTAGTGGGATCTGATTCAGTTGCGAAGCCAGGGATCGAACCTGGGACCTTCGGGTTATGAGCCCGACGAGCTACCGCTGCTCTACCTCGCACTGCAAAGATAGGGGATTTCTTTTACCTGGCAAAGAATCCGGAAAGAATGTGTCCTGTTTTTTTTTCCGGGATCGATCCTTTTTAAGGGCCCAGGGATCTGAGTGTATTGTATCCGGGGCAGTCAAAATACGGTTGTGAGAAAAGAGCCTACAATCATTGCGTTGCTCAAGGGCTGACCCGTCCCAAAAAAAATGCCATCATCCGCTAATTGCTGATGATGACATCCAGATCGTCTGCCGGTGCCCTTTGAGGCAAATCCCGCAGCTATGTTTTAAAGAACCGCATTACCATTTAGCATAAGAGCGGGTGCTCTTTTCTTCCCGGGGGCGGGCTTCGGTTACCTTAATGGCGCGACCGTCCACTGTACCACCGTCCAACTCTTTAATGGCCTTGCGGGCAGCCTCATCGTCGGGCATTTCCACAAAACCAAAACCGCGGCTGCGGCCGGTAACCTTATCGGTGATCACTCTTGCGGAGCTCACTTCGCCATACTCAACAAAAAATTCCTTAAGGTCCTCATCGCGAACGATAAAGCTTAAGTTCGAAACATAAATGTTCATGTAAATGAAAAATTTAAAATAATAAAATCTTTGAAAAAAAACAGTGTAAGGAAAGGCTTATAAACCAGATGCAGCGATTGCTTAACGGATCAAGTAGCAAAACATTACAAAATGTATTCTATTCAAACTAACCATGCAAAGGTAAGCAGCTGCCGCTACAAAAAGCACATTTTCTTTCCGGTTATGGTTTTATAACTAAATTTTGATAATTTCGCGCCGTTCTTTTAAACAAAAAGGGCTGTTTGATGGCCGTAATCAGACAGCATACGATTTTCTAATGCCCGTTTTCCGGAACGGGCAGGTTTCCCGGGGTGCTTGATTCCTGCTACAGCAGGATGAAGGCTGAGATGATACCCGTAAACCTGATCAGGGTAATGCCTGCGCAGGGAAGGATGGCTCCTTTCTTTTCAGCATTTCCCTCTCATTATTTTTTTTAACCCGCCCCGCAGATCAATGCAGGGCCCAAAAAATGAAAAAAACAAATGAAGAGGCTATTCATTTCCGGCTGCCTGCTATGGGCAGCACAGATCTCCTTTGCCCAAACGGATTCTGCCATTACAAAGGCAGACAGCTTTTACTTAATGTCGCCCGTGGAGGTGCGGTCGCTGCGGCTAAGCAGTAAAGCTCCTTTTGCCACGTCTAACGTTACCTCAAAGGACCTCGAAAAGCAGAACCTGGGACAGAACATGCCCTACCTCCTCAGCCAGACCCCGTCGCTGATCGTGAGCTCGGACGATGGCGTGGGTGTGGGTTATTCCTCACTGCGGATCCGCGGTACCGATATGACACGCATCAATGTGACCATGAATGGTATACCGGTAAATGATGCGGAATCCCAGGCGGCTATTTTTGTAGACCTGCCCGACCTGGCTTCATCTACCACCACGGTACAGATCCAACGCGGTGTGGGCTCATCCACCAACGGATCCGGCGCCTTTGGCGGCTCCGTGAATATTTCCAACCTGGAGCAAAACAAAACGCCCGGTGCATCCGTCAGTAATTCCTACGGATCTTTCAATACCTGGAAACATACCCTGCAGGCCAATACCGGGTTGCTGAAAGGGGGCTTTCAGTTCGACGTCCGCCTGTCGAGACTCAGCTCCAGCGGTTTTGTCGACCGGGCCTTCTCGGATCTGCTGGCGGCGCATGTGATCGGTTCCTGGACCTCGAAGAATGAAGCCACGAATATCAAATTCAATTACCTCACCGGTAAAGAACGGACCGGGCAGGCGTGGAATGGTTTGGGAATCGCCTTTACCGACCAGGATAACCCGGTCGACTACCAGAAAGAGCTGGAAAAACAAGGCCGGAGCTCCAATACCCTTGGGGAAATCAGCGAAGGCGTTTATTACAACGATCAAACGGATAATTACCGGCAGGACTATTACCAGCTGTTCCTGAACCAGCGGATCAACGCCAACTGGAACGTGAACATCGGTACCTATCTGACCCGGGGAAAAGGCTTTTACAATGAATACAAAGGCGATGAGTCGTTTTCGGATTACGCTTTACCCGATTTTGTAAAAGCACCGGGTGATACCCTGAAAAAAGTAGCTCTGACCCGGCAGCTCTGGCTGGATAACTATTACTACGGTGCCGTTTTTTCCACCACCTACACGACTGCACCTACCCATTTTACACTGGGCGGCGCTTACACCCGTTACGACGGCAGCCATTACGGCTTTGTAAAATGGGCGGCATACGGTGTTCCGCTGGATCACCGGTGGTATGACCTGACAGCTTTCAAAAACGATTTCAACGTATATGCAAAACTGCAGCAGCTGCTGCTTCCTGATCTTTATGGATTCGCCGACCTTCAGTACCGCAACGTGGCCTATACCATCAACGGGTTCCGGAAATCGCCATTGCTGCCTGCTATTGAGAATACTTATCAGTTCTTTAACCCAAAAGCCGGTCTGAGCTATTTTATTTCCCATGGTACTCATGCATCCAGCAAAATATATGCCTCCTATGCCATTGCCAACAAAGAGCCCAACAGGGATGATTTTGAAGCATCTGAAAAAGAGCAGCCCCGGCCCGAACAACTGCAGGATGTTGAAGCCGGTTACCAATACGCCACACCCGTTTTCCAGGCAGGCGTCAACGGCTATTATATGCATTATAAGGACCAGCTGATCCTTACCGGAAAGATCAATGACGTGGGCGCATATGCGCGAACCAATGTTCCGGTCAGCTACCGGGCGGGCCTGGAATTTTCTGCCGGGCTCAAACCCCTGCAGTGGCTGCAGCTGAGCGCCAATGCCACGTTCAGCAAAAACAAGATCCGGTCGATCACACAATACGGAGACGATTACGATAACGGCGGGCAGGTAGCTACGGAGTACCGGAATACCGATATCTCTTTTTCGCCCAATACGATCGCCGGAGCCAGCCTCACGCTTGAGCCCTTATACCAGGTCACCGGCGATCAGCATTTTTTCGTCGATCTCCTGGAAAAATATGTAAGCAGGCAATACCTGGACAATGCTTCGGATAAAAGAAAGAGCATCAACCCATACGCGCTGACCGACCTCCGCCTGCGTTACCAATTGAGCACAAAAACGTTTAAAAATATCGGGGTGGTGCTGATGGTCAATAACCTGCTCAACAAAAAGTACGAGAACAATGGTTATACTTACAGCTATATGGCGGAAGGCGCTTATACTACGGAGAACTATTATTTTCCGCAGGCGGGCATCAACTGGAATATCGGACTGAGTTTGGGGCTTTGAGAATTGAGGTATCAGCAAAAACATTAACAGGCCCTATTCATTTGGGGCCTTTTTTATTTCCTCCATCGCAGCCTCCAGCTCCAGGTCCCTGCCGGATATATAATCATCAATGGTGTAATGAATCGCAATATCGGGGCGTACACCATGCCCTTTTTCCCGGGAAGGATAAAAAGCATTAAAAGGCACGAGGCCAAATGAGTAGGAAATACCCGTGTTTTTCAACCGATTCTCAAAATGAATACCCGCGTTCATGGTATTACGCCCGCCTCCTGTTTCCTCGCCAATGAGCAACGCCCGGCCATCTATTCCAAGAGCATAGGCCAGCACACTTGCTGCGGAGAAGGTCCCCCCGTTTATCAATACATAAAGCTTGTTCCTATAAGAAGCATCCGCCGGCGAAATGAGATCCACCCCCAATTGCAGGTATTGATTCACATACCGCAACCGTTTGCTTTTTACCGGGTTCTTCCGGGTAAATACAGAAACCCCTTTTAAAAGCTCCCCCGGAAATTTCAGAACATGCACCGGTTTTACAAGCAATGCCTTCAGCACCTCCAGCATATAAAACATTTCACCGCCCAAATTCCCCCTCAGGTCGAGGACCAGGTATCTGCAGCCCGGCAGCTCTTTTTCCAAAAGCGCTGAAAAGAAGCTCCGCCCCTGCTGATCCGGATGAAAGTGACTGATCTTTAGATACCCTGTTGATGCATCTATTTTTTTATAGATCATGCCGGGGACCGTATCTACGGGGTCCGCATTTGCAACCGTCTCTTTACTCCGTTCCAGTGCCTGCCGTACATCAAAGGGGGCACCAACAACGAGCACGGTGTCCACAATGCCTTTGTTCCGGAGCACCACATGCAGACGATCTGTAGTTTTAAAAACCCGCTTCCACAGATCGTCCAGGCTGCCATTGTTTAAAAAGTAGTACTTGAACGTAGTGTTATACCCGTCTGAAAAGGAACTGCTCATTTTCCGGCCGATAATTGCTGCGGCGGATATCTTGTTAATGGCGATCACTTCTGCGCCCACCACCAGTTTTTGACAGGATGCGCTGCTGCTGCTTATATAAATTTTATCATCAATGAATTTCAGCCGGAATTGCTCAAATGGCGACCGGTATTTTTTCCCATATTTTATCCAGTCAGCCCCGGTTATTTTTTGCGGCTCTAAATAGTCCGTTTTCAGATGCCCGTCACCAATAAGAGACAGGACCTGCTGTAACCGGTAATAAAATTCGCGGATGGTAAGCGCGCCGGTCAAAGAGGCCTTCAGGCTGTCAACTGCCTTATCCAGCCGGTCTCTTGAGGCATATAAATACAGATTCAGGTGGTATTTTTCCAGATCATTGCAGAGCTGATCGATGTCCGCTTTCATCAAACGGGGAGGATATCCCCTTTCCAGGCGGTCAAAAAGATATTGCGCCCGGGCCCCGGAAATAAAACACAGGAAAATACATACTCCAAAAAAGCGGGACATTACCCAATGATCATTTTGCCTTGAACAACTCCTCTTTCGAAACCACTTTTACTTTTGTACCATCTTTCAGCGTTTGGCTAACGGCACTATACGGTCCGGTCACCACCTCATCCCCGGCCTTTAACCCGCTGGTAATTTCGATATAATTGATGTCCTGTATCCCCGTTTTTACGATGTGCTTCTTTGCCACCCCGTCCTTCATCACCAGGTACACCACTTCTTCCATGTCGTCGGTGCTGCTTTCGGCATCCGGGTTATTATTGGTATTCCCTTTCTGCGCTTCCTGTTCCTTGCGTGTATCGCTCAGGCTCTTGTCGCTTCCCTTCACCCTTGCATTTACCGATGAGATCGGAACGGTAACAATATTTTCTTTTCGCTTGGTCTTTATTTCGGCGCTGGCATTCATCCCCGGCCGGAACGGAAATTTTCTCGGATGCTCCGGATCGACCAGATCCTGATAAGAATTTTTATCGATACGGATGCGTACTTCATAGTTGGTAACATCATTGCTGGTGGCCGTGCCTGATGTTACGGATGTCTTCACACTGCTTGCGATCTTTGTAACAATACCAGAAAATTTGCGCCCGCTATAGGCATCCACTTCTATATCGGCATTATCGCCGATGCTAACTTTTACAATATCGTTCTCCCCCACATTCACCCGCACTTCCATGGTATTCATGTCCGCTACCGTCATCATTTCAGTACCTGCCATCTGCGCGGTACCCACCACGCGCTCGCCTTTTTCGACCTTCAGCGAAGAAATGATCCCGCTGATGGGTGAAGCGATGGTGGCCCGGCCCAGCACTTTATTGGCCGCTACCAACCCCGTTTGGGAAGAGCGCACACCCGCCTGCAGGCTGCGTATATTCTGAAGGCTCGCATTATAATTGGCCCTGGCCGATGCAAGGTCCGTTTCATATTGCTCAAATTCTGCCTTGGAGATCACCCGATCCTGATACAGCCGTTTGTTGCGGTCATAAGCCTGCTGCGCCCGTTCCAGGGTCGCTTTCTGAGCACCCAATGCAGCTTCGCTGTTTGCTACGTTGGCCTGCGACTGACCCAGGCGGGCGGAGGCCTCATCCCGGTCCAACGCATAATTATCTGCATATACCCGGGCCAGCACCTGACCTTTTTTTACACTGTCGCCTTCCTGAACAGTCAAATCCGTGATCTCACCGCTTACATCGGGACTGATCTTGACCTCGTACTCCGGGTAGATCTGCCCGCTGGCCGTTACGGTTTCCGTGATCGACCGGATCGCTGCCTTTTCAGCTGAAACCTTTATAAGCCCCTTATCTTTATTGGAAAACAGTGCAAACAAAACCAGCAATACAACCAAGCCGGCGACTACCAGCAAAATACGTTTCCATTTTTTTTTCATGATCAAATTTTAAACAGGATGTCTGATTAATGATGTAATTTAATACCGTGCCCTTTGTAAAACTCCAGCAATTTCAGTTTAAACACGTAATCATACTGAGCTGAAAGCATATTTATCTTTGCTTTAAACAAATTATTCTGGTTCGTGATCAGGTCGATCGGTTTCAGCAATCCCACTTCAAACCGCTTCCGGGCAAAATCGTACGCCTTCTGGGCCGATGTAACTGCGATCCTGGCAGCATTGTATTTTTCAATGGCTGCCACGGCATTGGTATGCGCCTGGTAGATATCCTGCTTTAATGTTTGGGCATCCTGCTCCTGCGATAGTTGCTGCGACTCCACGTTCAGCTTTGCCTTTTTCCAGCCGGTACGGGCCTGGTGGCCGTTAAAGATCGGCACGCTCAGACTAATGCCAAGGTTCTGGCTGAAGTTATTGCTCAGCTGCCGGAAATAGGTGTTCTTGGTAAATCCGGTCGGTATCTTTTCCTTACTGTTTACCACGTAGTTCGTTCCGTTGATGTCTACAAAACCGATGGGCAGCACCCCATCCTGGTAGTTGGAAGGCAGCAGCTTTTGCGCATTGGAGTACCGGGAGTCCAGCCCCCCAAACAACCCGATCGAAGGATACATCGCCGCTTTTGCCGCCAATACATTCTTAACAGCAGCCTTTACATTCAATTCGTTGATCTTTTGCTGGGGCAGGTTCTCCAGGGCCGAGGTAAACACAACTGCAGGCTCCAGCTCGGCCAGGGGCTCTACCGGGATGCTGTCCACCGGGGGTGACTGCACATCAAAGGCATCAGCCGCATCCAGATTCAGCAGGGCCTGCAATTGCAGCAGCCGCAACCTGAGATCCGCCCGGGCGTTGATCAGCGTAGCGCTGTCGTTGGCCAGTTGCGTTTCCATTTCCGCAAGATTCAGCTCGGGGAGCGCACCCGCTTCCACCTGCTTGTTCACATTATCCCGCTGCTCGCGGCTTTGCTGCAGCTGTACACGGGCTGCGTTGATCTGCTCTTTCGACAGCAATGCCGCCAGATATGCATTGGCTACATTCAGCGCCACATCGTTACGGGCCTTATCAAACCTGGCCACGCTTGCTTCATAAGCAAAATCGTTGGCTGCCACCGTATTTCGCTTTCTGAACCAGTTGAACAGGTCCGCATTTACATTTACCGAATGATTCGCAAAAAGGATCTCATTGGTCGTAAACTGGTTGGAGGTAGGGTCAATGGATCGCCCGAACTGGTACCCCATACTGTGCTGTGTGTTGGCTGTCGGATACAATGCAGCTTTGCTTTGCTCCAGCGTCAGCCGGTCCACGCGGGCCTGTACATCGGCCTGCTTTACCGATATATTATGCGACACCGCGTATGCCACGCATTGTTCCAGGCTCCATTTATCCTGGGCCCTGCCAGCAGTTGCCATTCCCAAAGCTGTTAATACCAGTAATGTATTCTTCATTTCACAAAAATAGACGAAAAAGACAAAAAACAGGATGCAACAACCGGGTTTACAAAGAAATATAGCTACGCGCAAGAATGGTCATCCGGTTATTGCCCATTAATCACCTCCATCTGCACCCGGCAAAAAATCACGCGGATCAAAATCCCCGTCTTCATCATCCGGTGGAAAATCGGCCGGATCGTTGAACAGATGCCAGTCATCCGGGTAATCTTTGCTTTTATCAAAGGTCTTTATCCACTGGATAAACAGGAGCCGGAAAGACTCCACCTCTTCTTTTATTATATCCAGGTATTCCTTGTCGCCCTTGTAAAATTCACCGGCTGCAAACAGCTGCACCTTCAGCTCCGTCATATTCACTTTCACCAGCACGGCATTTTCCATCAGCGCATGATATACGTCATACAGCACTTTGGCCCCGCTGAGTTTGGCACTGGTAACAGAAATATTCTCCATCATCAGGTGCACCGGATGCGTCCGCTCTTTTTCACCGATCTCAAAGCTGGCTTCCAGGCTCATGATCAGGTGTAATAATTCCCGCGCTTTTTTTGCCAGTTGACGCTGCAACCGGTGAAAGGGTTTCCACTCCTCGCCTTCCGCTCCAAAAAAATCATCATCATCCATATGGAATATTTTTTTTAAGTTCTGGCTATTGCTGGTTGGCCGCACCGGGCCCGGGTGCCTGAAACCAAACCGCGTATTGCTGAAAGGGAATAACCTGCTTGCGGGCAAATTACTAAAAAAAATGATGCGTATCATTCCAGCTCCTTACTTTTGCACCGGATCTGGTTTCCCGCCCTGCGGGAATGAAAAGGGAAGTCCGGTGAAAGTCCGGCGCTATCCCCGTAGCTGTAAGGCCACCTCCGCCCCTTTGAAAAAAGGATAAAGGAGAAAGTTGTTCATGTATATGCCACTGTTCCGCTGAACGCGGAATGGGAAGGTTTGAACAAGGCCGAGCCAGAAGACCTGCCAGAACCATGTCCGCATCTGCGGGAAAAACAATATTCAGCTTTCGGGAGAAAAGTACAATATTAGTGGTGTTTTGCAGGCAACCATACAACGTTCCTGCTTCAACAATCTTCTACTATTCTATTTCCACCGGGAGCAGTCATTTTAAAATCAACAAAAATGAGAAAGACGATTTTAATGATGGCTGCTATCATTAGCAGCAGCCTGCTGGCAGCACAGGAAGACTCCGTGTCCATGGACAACGTGACCATTACAGCAACCCGGTTTCCCAAAAAACTAAGTGAAACCGGGAAAGTGGTCACCATTATTTCAAAAGAAGAACTTGAAAAAGCGGGTGGCAAAGAACTGCCCCAGCTCCTGAACGAACAGGCCGGCATCATCGTAAACGGGGCCGGCAGCGGCCCGGGTAAAGATAAAAGCGTTTTTATGCGGGGCGCACACAATGCCTATACCGCCATCCTCATCAACGGGGTACCGGTGATGGACCCCACGGGCGTTGGCGGAGCGTTTGACCTTCGGATGCTGTCCCTTGACCAGATCGAGCGCATCGAGATCTTAAAAGGTGCACAGAGTACGCTGTATGGGTCGGACGCCGTGGCGGGTGTCATCAATATCATCACTAAAAAAGGAAGCGGCCGGTCCGCAAATCTTGCAGGAGGCATCTCCTATGGATCCCGTCACAGCCTGAAGGCCAACGCCGGTCTGAACGGGAGTTTTGGGGAAAGCAGCTACGCCATCTCGTTCGTGCATGATGAAACAAGAGGGATTCCGGAAGCAAAAGATACCCTGGGCACCCAGAACTTTCCGAATAACGGCATGTTGCGGAATGCTGTCAGCATGGATATTGACGGGGCCATAACCCGGGATTTTCACATCAAACCCTTTTTCAGGTACGCCTATTTCAAAAGCAGCTATGCCCGTAACGTTTTCACTCCCGGCGAAAACCGGTTCCGCTCCGGCCTGCTTTCAGCAGGAAGTCAGGGCGTGTATCATTTTGACAAAGGCAGCATTACCGGGCTGTTCTCCTACGATGAAGTGAATCGGAAATATCCCGATGGCTTTGTAAAAGAATACAACGGGAACAAGAAAACAGCCGAGGTCTATACCCGGCTGGACCTGCAGCGTTTTGTACAGGCACTGGCGGGACTTCGGTACGACGAAACGGAAATGAAAGCACCCAACAATACGACACCCGACACGCTTAGCAAAGTGATCAGTCCCTACATCTCCTTTTTTCTCCGGGACCTGGGTGGCTTTTACCTCGAAGCGGGCGGAAGGCTGACCAACCACTCCAAGTTCGGGAACAATTTTACCTACTCGCTCAATCCCTCTTACCTGATCAACGAACAGGTGAAATTATTTATCAATTTTGGTACAGCCTTTCGCGCGCCTTCCCTGTCAGAGCTGTATGGCTCTTTTGGTGCCAATCCGGATCTGAAACCCGAGACCTCCCAGACCTTTGAAGCAGGTGTACAATACACGGCTGCGCATAAAAAAGCAGATGCGCGGATCGTTGGGTTCTTAAGGAACACAAAAGATATCATCACTTTCGATCAGAATTTCCAATACGTTAATTACAACAAACAGAAAGATCGCGGTATCGAGCTGGAAACAACGCTGAAGCCGATCGATCCCATAACCATAAAACTGTTTTACACCTTTGTGGAAGGCACGGTGACCACTGCCACACAAAGTGGAAAAGATACAACCTATAACAACCTGTTCAAACGTCCCAGGAACAGTTTCGGCGCTTCTGTGGGCTACCAGGTCCTGCCGGCCCTGTACGTAAGCTCCAATATTAATTTTTACGGGAAACGCAAAGATCTCTATTATGCCCCCGACGCTTTTGAAGGGGCAAACGTGGATCTGAATGCCTATACACTCTGGGACGCCTACGCCGAATACGGCTTTTTGGAGCAAAAACTCAAAACATTTATGCAGGTCACCAACCTGCTGAATGCAGACTACTACGAAACAAAAGGCTATTCTGTATGGGGCAGGGCCTTCCGCGCCGGCATCCGGTTTCAGTTATAAAAGGCAGGCCCGTGGTCATACCGCAGCAACAGCATACAATATATGGAAAAGCAAAAGGCCCCTCTTCAAAAAAATCCGGTAGTGCTCAACTGGAGTGGTGGAAAGGATGCCGCATACAGCCTGTACCGGCTGCAGCAAAGCGGCCGGTATGAAATAAGGTACCTGCTTACTGTTTTTAATGAGGCCGGCCGGTCATCGATGCACGAGATCCCGGAGGGCCTCATCACCGCCCAGGCCCGGCAGACGGGCATTCCCCTGTTGAAAATATACGTGGGTGCAGACAGCCGCAGCTATGAAGCAGAAATGCTGCGGGTATGTATGCGTGTAAAACAGGAAGGGATCCGGACCGCGGCATTTGGCGACCTGTTTTTAAACGATCTGCGCCGATACCGGGAACAACAGCTGCAGCAGGCGGGCATGACGGGGCTTTTTCCATTGTGGGGCATTGACACCGGTGCCTACCTGCGCAACTTTTTTGAATCGGGGTTTAAAGCCGTTATCTGCTGCGTTAACGGCTCCATGCTGCATCCGGAGGTTTGCGGGCACCCTCTTTCTCCGGCCCTTGTTGCTTCTTTTCCGGCATCCGCTGATCCTTGTGGTGAAAACGGCGAATACCACAGCTTTTGTTATGCGGGACCTGTTTTTGCCCGGCCGGTACCATACCAGACCGCCGGTTTTTTTAACCGGTCATTTCCGTCGCCGGAAGACGAAAGCCGGCAGGTCAGCTTCCGGCATCTTCATTTAAGCAATAAGTAACTCCGCCCCGGGCGGTTTTATACCCGCAACAAATTACCTTTGCAGGAAAACCATAAGCATGGATTCACTGAATTACAAGGCCATACTTACCGTTACGTTTACACTTTTCGCCATTATCGATATCATTGGATCCATCCCCATCCTTATTTCCATGAAGAATAAGATCGGCGGCATCTGTGAGTTTAAAGTAACCGTTATTGCCGGCTCATTGATGATCCTGTTCCTCTTCCTGGGAGAACCCATCCTGAATGTGCTGGGACTGGACGTAAAGTCCTTTGCGGTCGCCGGGTCGATCGTAATTTTCATCCTGGGCATGGAAATGGTGCTTGGAGTGGAATTTTTTAAATCAGACGGCGATGTGAAAGCTTCAACGCTGGTTCCCCTTGCGTTTCCCCTTATTGCCGGTTCCGGAACGCTCACCACCATCATGTCTTTAAAGGCGAATTACAAGGAAGTGACCATTTTGATTGCTATCATCCTGAACCTGCTGATCATTTATATTGTGCTGAAATCCCTTGCCCGGCTTGCAAAACTATTAGGTCCGAGCGGGTTGATCGCGATCCGGAAATTTTTTGGTGTGATCCTGCTGGCCATCGCCATTAAGATATTTGCATCAAATGCTGCGGGTTTATTTCAGCATGTGCAATAAATCTGCCCGAATTGTAATAAAGTTCTTTATATTTGCCGGCCGGTTGAGAAAACCTCCTCCGGAAGAAGATTTTTGAAAGACAAGATGGCCTCGTAGTACAATGGATAGTATAAGAGTTTCCGAAGCTCCAGATACAGGTTCGATTCCTGTCGAGGCTACAAAAGCACAGTTTTACGCTGTGCTTTTTTGTTTTCCGGCCGTCTCAACTTCGAAAACAGATTCGCCATTTCCATTATCTTTGCCAAAAATTTCTGCTTATGTACTACTACAAACTTGTAGTTCAGCCTGATCACATTAACAATAGTCTCTCCTATGTGTTTCTACATGCCGCAGAAAAAAACATTCCGGAAACACCGGAACAATATCTTTCACAGCTCATCAAAAGCAGATTTTCTAACGGATCCTTTGCATACCTGATCGCCATTTCCGAAGAAGATTACGAAGAATTGAAGCAAACCATGCTGGAGATCTGACAAGGTGGTTTTGTTTCACGCAACGGCGCAAAGGTTTAGCGGGCGCAACCTGGCCTTTCCTTAACGCGAAGCCCGCAAAGATCTCCTTACTCTAAGGAGCCGTTATTTCATCGTAGCCGCCACTTACAGATTCCTTTGCGGTTCCCTTGCAGTTAATTGCAGAGATTCTTTACGAAAAGAGAAATAAATCCCCCAATTTTGCCAACAATCATCAACTCAACTATTGTCATGAAAGAGCATGCACTCAAAGCGAACAGGCGTTCCTTTTTAAAAGGTGGTCTGGCCATTGGAGGAATGGCGCTGCTACATCCTCAAAAGGCACTTGCCGCCGGGATCGACCGGCAGGATGAAAATTTCAAGATCGTTGCGGGGCCCTATTTACAGACAAACTTCGGTAACAGTATCTCCATTTTATGGATCACCAATAAAAACGCTTCCAGCTGGGTCGAATACGGCCCCTCGGCAGATGCGCTGGATCAAAAAGCATTTGGCCAAAGCGAGCTGGGATTAAAACCCGCAGGCAGGATCAATTGCGTTACCCTGAACAACCTGAAACCGGGAGCCACTTATCATTACAAAATCGCTTCGAAGGAAATAAAAGACTTCCAGCCTTATAAGCTCACTTACGGAGAAACCCTATCGGGCAATACTGAGCAGTTCACCAATACGGATACGGCCAAAGACAGTGTTTCCTTCGTCATGCTGAACGATATCCACGACCGGCCCAAATCTATTCCCCACCTGCTGGGCCTGGATCAGGGCGCTAAAAGAGACTTTGTCTTTTTTAACGGAGACGTTTTTGACTACCAGACCAATGAACAACAGATCATCGATCATATGCTCATTCCCTGTACCGATAGCTTCGCCAAAAACATTCCTTTTGTTTATGTACGCGGCAACCACGAAACAAGGGGAAAGTTTGCCCGTGATTTTTCTTCCTACTTCCATCATGTGGGGCACACGGCATTTACATTAGGACCGGTGCGCTTTGTGATCCTCGACACGGGCGAAGACAAGGAAGACACCCACCCCGTTTATGCCGGCATTGTGGATTTTGATGCCTACCGCCTGGAACAGGCAAAATGGCTGGAACAGGAGATCAGCAGCAAGGCTTTTAAAAAAGCGCCTTTCCGTATTGTAATGATGCACATCCCGCCCCGCTACTCGGGCAATGCACATGGTGCTGTACATTGCACGGAGGTCTTTGAGCCGCTGCTGAATAAGGGAAAGGTAGACCTGGTGCTGAGCGGCCACACACACCGGTACAAAGTGCACGCGCCGGATAAGAACGGGAACCACTATCCCCTCATTATTGGTGGCGGTCCCAGGGAAGGCACGCGTACCATTACCCGGATCACTGCTACTAAGAAGGATATCAATGTAAGCATGCTGGACGATTCGGGCAAAGAAGTGGGCAGCTACAAAGTTACCAAACGATAAAGCATTTATTTTTGGGTGGCATGCGTTGATCCGGTCCATGATCCGCTTTACCTATTCCTTATGGATCACGGTACGCGCCAGCCCGGGCATTGCCGTTCCGTACCCCGGGTAAAATGTTTCAGGGCGTCGGTCTGTTCTTTATTCCATAAATAATTCATCGCTTTCCACTCGTGGTCTGCAGTTTTTTACCAGCATCCGCGTTTCGATCATGATCTTCTGGTGTTGCTCGTTGATGTAGGCAACGTTTTTAATGATCCCCGTTGAATCCGGGAAATGCAGCAGCCCTTTCACAACACAATGCACCTGGCTTTGGCGGGGCAACACAACAAAACGGTCCTTTACCGGATAATCGGTAAACAAAGGCGTATGCAGCTTATACCGTATCACACCGGATGGGTATCAATTCCTTCGTTCCCCTAAACAATCCGTAGTCCAAAAGCCTGTCTCTATACTCAAAAGAAAAGAATCCGACATCAAAACAAAAGAGCGGTTATCTTTACCAGACATTTAAACCACCTGATTGACGTATGAAAAGGAAGCTTTTATTCTGGAGCATTGTGATCGCCCTTGGCGGGTTGTTATTCGGAATGGACGTTGCGGTCATTTCCGGTGCCGAACAGCAAATACAGCATATATGGAACCTGAGTGATGTACTGCACGGCCAGGCCCTGGCATCCGCCTTATACGGTACGATCATCGGCGCTCTGTTTGGAGGGCTTCCGGCAGAAAAATACGGGCGAAAGAAAGTACTGTTCTGGATTGGCATCCTGTTCTTTATTTCGTCGGTAGGGTCAGCGCTGGCACACGATGTGGTCACCTTTATGCTTTTCCGTTTCCTGGGCGGCCTCGGTGTAGGCGCTTCTTCTGTGGTTGCCCCCATGTTCATCTCCGAGATCGCCCCGGCAAAGAACAGGGGAAAACTGGTTGCCACATTCCAGTTCAATATCGTGTTTGGGATCCTCCTGGCCTATCTGTCCAACTACCTGTTAAGCGGTATGGGTACCGACGCCTGGAGGTGGATGCTGGGGGTCCTGGCCCTTCCTGCGGCCCTGTTTGTAGCGCTGCTGTATTTTGTGCCCGAAAGCCCCCGCTGGCTAATGGTGCATCAAAATGATTATGCCGGTGCCCGCAAGATCCTGGAGGTATCCGATGCTGACGGCGTGGAAGAGGCGCTCCGGTCCATACAGGCAGATGTTGAGGCCGAAAAGAAGAAGGCCGGACTGTCCGTTTTCTTTTCCCGGCGTTATACCCGCCCCATCATTATGGCTGTGCTGGTAGCTTTGTTCAATCAGTTATCCGGTATCAATGCTATCATTTATTTTGCCCCGAGGGTCTTTGAGCTGGCAGGACTGGGAAAAAGCACCGCCTTTTTGCAAAGCGCCGGTGTGGGCCTGGTGAACCTCGTTTTTACCATGCTGGGACTCTACCTGATCGACCGCCTGGGAAGAAAAAAGCTCATGCTCATTGGCTCCCTGGGTTATATCCTGTCCCTGGGCGCTATTGCCGCAGCATTCTATTTTCAATTCCTGGGAGGCATGGCGGTACCGGTGCTTGTCTTCATTTTCATTGCGGCACACGCCATTGGTCAGGGTGCGGTGATCTGGGTTTTTATTTCCGAGATCTTTCCCAACCAGGTGCGTTCCTATGGGCAATCGCTGGGCAGCTCTGTACATTGGGTCATGGCCGCCATCATCACGAGCGTATTTCCCTTTTTTGCCAATGACCCTGCCATCGGACCGGCAAAGATCTTTCTTTTCTTTATGCTTATGATGGTATTGCAGTTGTTGTGGGTGCTGTTTAAGATGCCCGAGACCAAAGGCGTTTCGCTGGAAGAGATGGAAGAGAAACTGGGAACGGGTGTGATGAAATAAGGAGCGGGGAGCAGCCGGCAGGAGGATGACCGGTTACCCTCCCGCCGGAAATATTTTTTGAATGCTTCCTTATGATCGCGGGGATGCATGCACATCCGCTTAAAAAAGATCGCAAAACTCAAAACCGATATCAGCATGAACCGCTTGCTAAAAATCTGCATCTTTCTTTTTGCTTTCCTTCGGGTATATGCACAGGAGCAGTCGCTCACTAAAAGCATCAGCACATATTTTACGGCAGAAAAGAAATACCTTGTCTTGCCTGTAAAGAACGGAGCTCCCAAACGGAACCTGGAACTTTGGGTAGACGGCATCAACACAAGGTTCTGGGATATGGAACTGGCAGAAGAACAGCCGGACTGGTATGCTTATCTGCGCATTGATGGATGGAAAGGAAAGTCCATTGAACTCCGGGTGGATAAAGTAGCAGCGGCTTCAAAGGTATTTGAGCCCGTACGGCAGAGTGACATCGACACCAATACAAATGAATACCACGAAAAACTGCGTCCTCAATTCCATTTTTCTCCCAAACGTGGCTGGACGAATGACCCCAACGGGATGGTTTATTTCAACGGGGAATATCACCTCTTCTTTCAGCACAACCCTTACGGTCGCAACTGGGGAAATATGACCTGGGGCCATGCTGTAAGCAAAGACCTGATCCACTGGAAGGAGCTGGACGATGCCCTGCATCCGGACCAGGGCGGGCCCGTTTTCAGCGGCGGTGCCGTAGTGGATAACACCAATACCAGCGGATTGGGAGAAAACGGGAAACCCGCAATGGTACTGTTTCATACAGGAGCACGGGGCTGGGGCCAGTATATGAGCTGGAGCACGGATGGCCGCCGGTTTCATAACTACGGTAAGGCCGTGGTACCGCGCATCAACAAAGATAACCGCGATCCAAAAGTAATCTGGTATGCACCTTCAAAAAAATGGGTAATGGTATTATGGGTAGAGCGTGGCAATAACGAGCAGCACAGCATACAGTTCCTTACCTCCCCCGACCTGAAGAACTGGACGCCGGCCAGCATCACCTATGGCGGCACCGGCAACGACCGATATCTTTTTGAGTGTCCCGAGTTCTATGAACTCCCCGTGCAGGGCGTGAACGGAGTAAAAAAATGGGTGCTGACCGGCGCTAACACACAGTATGCCATCGGAAGCTTCGACGGGACGCGTTTCACAGAGGAAGCAGGCAAATTGCAAAACCAATACGGACGCGACTTTTATGCACCGCAGACCTTCAGCAATGAGCCCACCGGCCGCCGGATAGAAATGGGATGGTGGCGCACCAACACTGCCAAGGGGAAAACACCCTTCAATCAATCGATGAGTTTGCCAATGGAGCACAAACTGGTAGGCACACCCGAGGGTATCCGGCTGACCCGTATGCCGGTAAAAGAAGTAGAACAGCTGAGAACAAAAATGTACAACCCCGGAAATAAAACCATCCGGGAAAATGGTACGAACCCGTTAAAGGATATCCGGATCGAGCTGGCGGAAATACGATTGGAGCTCACGCCGGGCAAAGCAAAAGAGATCCGGCTGGACGTGCGGGGCGTACCCCTAATATACAATACCGGCCGTCAGCAGCTGGTTGTAGACGGTGTAACGGCGCCCGTACCGCTGCAAAATGGCAGGCTTTCATTACTGGTATATGCAGACAGAACCGGCCTGGAGATCTTTGCCAACAACGGGCTTGTATTCATGCCCGTCAATATCAATATCGACAGCAGCAACCGGTCCCTGTCCTTAACAGTGAAAGGCGGCCCGGTTAAGGTTTCGGAACTAAAGGTATATGCACTAAAGAGTATATGGGAGTAGGGATTTAAAATGCAAGGTACCAGCCATTCGCTAACCAATCTGTCCTCTTTATACCCCTTCGTTTCTTCGCATATCCTCGGTTCAATTCAACTGTAAAGAATATGCAAAGATCCAGCGGAATTCACACATATATTCGGCAGCCGTATTCCTCCAACGATCGTTGCAGATGCTTTGCGTTCGCGATTACTATGCAGACACTTCCTTATTATACCGCTTTTTATACTCAAAAGGCGTCATGCCTGTAAACTTTTTAAAGTGGCGGTAAAAATTCGATACATTATTAAACCCGCATTCGAAGCAGATCATGGCAATAGGATACCGGTCTTCGATGATCATCCGGCAGGTATGGCTGATGCGCACCTCGGTCAAAAAATCAAGATAGGTCTTATTGGTGACCGTTTTAAAGTAGCGGCAAAAGGATGTCACACTCAGGTTGCTGACCGCCGCAGCCTCTTCCAGGGAGATTTCCCTTTTAAAGTTGGCAAGAGTAAATACCAGCACGTTGTTCAACCGCACCGATTCATGCTCATTGGGTTTATAAAATGCATGCGCGGAAGCGATGGTGGTAAATTCTTCCCGCTCGCTGATCACCTGCAAGATCTGCAAAAGGATGAGGACCCGCTCAAAACGCGTGGCTTTTACCGACCGGTACATCAGGTCCTTGATAAGCTCCGAGGATTCGCCGTGAAAAAGCAGTCCTTTTTTCGCCAGCTCAAAAATACGCGGCAGCAGATACGCCTCCGGCAAATGAAAAAAATCCCGGCCCAGGCATTCGGCTGAAAACTGTATGACAATGGCCTCAACCCAGGAATCATCCATGATCGCCCCTGCCTCATTTTCTTTTCCACGCCAGGCATGGGGCAGGTTTTCTCCCAGCAGGATCACTTCCCCTTCCTTAAAATGGGCTACATGATCACCAATCAAACGGATCCCCTCTCCCTTTATCGTAAAGTGTAATTCCAGTTCGGGATGATAATGAAGGGGTTTACCAAAATTCGGTACACGATCATGCCGGATCGAAAATGAATCCTGTAGCGGAACCGGCACCTTGTGAAAGTGAAGCTTCATATACTGCAACGTTAAGAATTAAAACAAGCAACCCATACGATGACGTTTATACAAAATTATCCGGCCAGGCGGCCACGTAGCATCACATGCATCCATACGAATTTATGTCTATTTTTCTTGAAAAACGAACTTTCCGGTCACAAAAAATCAAGGTTTTTCCAGGGGCTGATTCCCCCTCCAGATGGATAAGATCGTACAACAAACCGGCAATTTCCGGGAAAATCCTTTCCCGCTTCGTCCTAACTTTACAACCTTTTTCCCCGCACACTTTACGGTGTCTCCCACGCGCAACAAGGACTCTTTTATCCGGTATTTATAATTGGCACGGAACACAGTGCCGTTATTGCAAGACCACCGCCATGATCTGCAGGAACAATTGCCCATGCTGTGGCTGATACTGGTTAAAGACCAACAGGCGGCCACCGGGGGAAAACAACGGTGCACCCACAATTTCAGGAGCGCCGGGTTCGTTGAAGGTCACCTGGCTGTTTTTATTTGCTGCAAGATCCCATATGAAAACATTATTATTGGTCACATAGGCGATCCTGTTTCCCTTCCTGTCCAAATTAAAGGAATAATCAACCGGAGTCGGGTTGTGTGTCAGATAGCTGATCCGGCCACTGCCGACCGCACAGCTTACAATTTGCCCGATGCCTTTTTCATCCGGGGCCAGCGCATAAATAAACCGGCCATCCGGAGAAGAGCGGAGCCAATGCCTTACATGAGAAAGGCCTTTTTCGGTTCTGCTGATCCTTTGTACCCGCACTCCTTTTGGAACCTGCGGCCGCGTTCCTGCAGGCCCGACTGCTGCCGTATCGTCCCGCATCGCAGCAGGGTCGATCGCCGCAATAAAAATCTCGGTAACGGGCTCGCCTCTCTCATTCCGGGTATTTCCCTGAAAAGCAACGGCATAAGGGATCTGCTGGCCTGCAGCGTTTGTATAGCCCGCTCTTCCCACCCAGCATTCATCAAACGCCTTACTGATCTCATCAGAACCCGGCCGCGGCAGGGGAACAGTATCAGCAATGACAGTGGCATAGAACTGACCGCTGTTATTTTCTTCCGCAGCATCTACCAAAACAGGATGCCCCGCATCAAACATCACCCCTACCGTTCGAAGGTCGGGCTCCACCAACGCATCATTGTAAGTAAAGCTGATCAGCTTTCCGTCATTACTCCAGCAGTGCGCATGCGTGCCACCCCTCAGGGAGCCGGGTGTGTAAGGAGCCGTAACATCCCGCGCGTCCATCCATACCGGCTGAAACGGGTGTTCCAGGTCAATGGCCACGCCGGTCCGCCTGGATATATGGTAAGGTTTTTCTTTGTCTGCACCGGTCGGCCCATGAATGAACAACACCCGGTCCGTTACCGGGCTAAACGAGGCTGCACCCACCCCCGGCCCATATTGCGTTGCATTCTCTGTCCGGTAAATGACCCTTTCCTCCCGGGTACCGACCTCTACGATCCCGATCACGGACGTCTCTCCGATCTTTGTATCGTCATTCCTTCCGTCAAATACGATCCATTGTCCATCTTTTGAAAATACCCCGTTGTGATGCAAGGTGTGCCCCGCCGCGGAATGTGTTAACTGCACGATCCTGCTTCCTTTCTTTTCTGATACACAACTATTCATTGTCATAAACATTCCTATTATTGAGCATGCGAAAATTATTTTACTTTTTAGCATCGTAGTAATCATTCATTGGCAAAGAATTGATCCTAACAGCCCCACCGTATTCAAAAATACTTCCCCCGTTCCTATTTCCTTTTTAATTTCTTTGCATCCCATTATACGATCTTATCCATATTCATTTTATTGTCTTGATTTTAAAGTGCACCTGACCAAACACATAACCTATGCGCTTTGACGATTCCCTGTGGAAAGGCATCCCATTCCGAATTCCCGGGAACAGCGATTCATTATTCTTTTAACAATTACAAGATCATGATGCAGGAGCAGCGCTGTTAAAAAGCGGAAATCCTTTTGCATTTGTGGAAAGAGAACCACAGGAGATCCTTCAAAAAGAAAGATATGAAGGTAAAATACAGGGAAAAGCCGAAGGCAAAACGAAAGTTGTCGGTAACTTACTGGCGTAAACCAATTCACCGCTATTGAGATTGCCAACTTTTGCCGGTGTTTTCCAGGATTTTGTACACGCGGTACGCAACGCGCTTAAAAAAAAGTAACCTGAACCATCCTCAAAAACATGCCGGTATTTCCGGGTAACGATCAACGATGTCGTGGCCCCCGATTATTCACGGGCCAGGTAATCATCTCCACTTTTCCGCTACTGTGAGTAACCACTGTTCCCGGAACAGTTCCCCACTCCTGTGCCCGGACATTGCTGCTGCCGGTGAGTACCGCTGCGCTGAAAAGCAATATCCCAATAACTGTTCCCGTCATATCAGGTTCAGATCCCTTTCTTTTGGAATTTCGTAAACAACAGACCTGCCAGGAAGATGACCAGCGTGCCCACTACTATGATCATATTTGCGTGCAGCCCGCTTCGCAGATAATGATATTCCTCCGGTATCCAGGCAGAGAAGGTCATCCAAAGGATCACGATGATGCCGGTAATGGTCGCGAGGAGCGCCGCCGTATTGCCCGTTCGTTTACTGATGATGCCTAAAAGGAACAGACCCAGCATGCCCCCTGCAAAAATGCCCGAAAGCTGCCACCAGATGTCCAGCACGCTCGTTATTCCGATCATCAGCACCCCGGCAACCATGCCCAGGAGCCCGAATATCACGGTGGCAATGTGCAGCAGCCTCAATCCCTGTTTATCGCTCACGTCCTTCCGGATGTAACGTTTGTAAATATCTTCTGCAAAGACGGTGGCTGAGGCGTTCATGCCCGAGCTGATCGTGCTCATGCCGGCCGATAAGATTGCCGAAATGATCAGCCCCACAAGCCCCGTGGGGATCATGGTCACCATAAAATGCGGCATTACCTTATCTCCATAATCACCGGGCAGCAGCTGGGCAGCCATAGCGGTGATCTGCGCCGGCGACGCACCCTGCCCCAGCCGCTCTGCCGCCACCTGCAATTTCACCGGATCCAGCAGTTCCGGGTTCAGCTGGTAATATGCATATAAGCAGGTACCAATGATAAAAAAGAGCAGCGATGCCGGAATATAGATCCATACACAAAGCCATACCGACCGCGCTGCCTCTTTCTTTGAGGCTGCTGTATGGTAGCGCTGCACATAGTTCTGGTCCATTCCAAAATTGTTCAGATTGATAAAGAATCCATATAACAGCACCACCAAAAAGCCAGAGCTGGTAAAATCAAGGTCCAGACTACCCAGGCTGAATTTATGATCCGCCTTTCCGATATCCATGATGGCAGCTGCTCCGCCGTCTACATTGGAAATAATCAGATACAGGATCAGTATGGCCCCAAGGGTTTTCAGGATACCCTGTACCACCTCTGTCCAGATCACCGCTTCAATACCTCCCATTACGGTGTACAGGATGATACAGGCTCCGGTGATCAACATGATCGTTTGCATATTGAACCCGGTAAGGGCCTGCAGGGTGAGCGACAAACCAAAAAATATGGACCCCATGCGGGCGATCTGCGTCAGCAAAAAACAAATTACGGCATAGGTACGTGCCCAGGGGCCAAACCGCTTTTCCAGATTGGTATAAGCCGATACTTCCCCCACACTCCTGTAAAACGGAACGAAATATTTTGCGCCTACCCATGCAGCCAGGGGCATCGAAAGGCTGAAGGCAAAAGCATTCCAGTTGCTGCCAAACGCTTTTCCCGGCACCCCCAAAAATGTATTGCTGCTCAAAAACGTGGCATAAATGGAAAGTCCGACCGCCCACCCCGGGATACGGCCGGAAGCGGTCGTGAACTGGTTCGCATTCTTATTCTTTTTCGAGAATAAATATCCCACCAGCACCATGGCAACCAGGTAAAGCAGGATCACACTTAAATCAATAAAAGGCAATTTCTTCATCTGTACAATTTAGCGATCATTGGAAGCTTCTTCGTTCAGAATGTAAAAATATCACTGTAAGCGCATCCGGCAATTTAAATATTTGCCCATTTTTTATACGATCCTACCCAACATGGCGGCCCGCGCAACGGCAGGCAGCAGAATGGGCCGGACGGAGATTTACCCGTTGTCTACCAGTTCTATAATGCTGTTGGAAACAAGGTCTGCTACAAAAAGGTCTACAGAGTCGAAGCGGATGCTTTTATTCTCGTACAGGGCCTTCCGTTCCGAATAGCTTTTCATAAACAGGTTCATGTTTTGCAAATAAGTGGAATCATAGTCATGTTTCATCATCCACTTCACAATATCGGCATTTGTACGCGCGTTCATAAGAACCGTGTTCCGGTTCAGAAATCTGATTTTCATGTGCAGTATCTTTAGAGGGTACTGCAAATGTAAAGCAAGATACCGGTTAGTCAAAAAAAGGCCGCTCCGGAGCCCGCTCCGTGCAATGCTATCGAGATCAACAATCGGTCCGGCAGCAGCTTCACTTTTAACTTAAATGGACGGCTATGGTGGAAACATGCCATGGCACCGGAACTGCCGCGAACCTACCTATTAGTGGCATATGAGGCACGGCGTCCTGCATAACTTCCGGCACCACCGTATTTTGTAATGCACATTTCGCCACTAGCTTTAAAAGGCCCCGCGAAGAAAACTTAGCTATTCCCATCCGGGGTTTTCAGTCACCAGTGGTTCCAGGCTCCGGATGGTTTGTCCAATAGGGAACAACAGGAGATAGTGGTCCGCTTCCTTCCCCTTCAGCGTGGGCACCATGTTGAATGCCTGGTCGAAGCGTACCAGATCCCACCAGCGTTTGCCCTCGGTACAAAGCTCCAGCAACCGCTCTTTAAGGATGGCAGCGTCGTTACTTTCTTTTGAGCCATTGACAAATATATGCAAAGGATAGTTCGTACCATATGCCCGCTGCCGCACACTGTTTATTTCCGGTGATGGATCCTGCCCCAGCGCATTCTTTGCCTCCGCGATCAGCAACAGCACATCCGCCAGGCGGTATAAAATAACATCGGTATAAAAGCTCCTGGCACCGCCATCCACAACCCCGTTCCCCTTCGTGGTTATGGCTGCATAATATTTATTATCCTTATCATATACCTCATAAAATGTTGCATCCCGGCGCTGGTCATCATCGGTAAACTGACTCCTTATCTCATCCCGGATCTGCATCACACTGCCGTTCCCTCCCTGCACGCCTACCACTGCCTGTACGGCCGGGGGCAATCCGCCGAAGTTGATGATGTACATATTGGTATAGTAATTATTCGGCGCCTGGTCCAGCAATTGAAACCGTACCGACATCAGGATCTCCTTGTTGTTCTTATTGGTATAGCTGAAAATATCCGCATAGTCCGGCAGCAGCTGCACATCTGCCCCTTTTGCATCATTGAGCGCCGCCAGCGCCGTTGTAAAATCGGCTTCACCGCCATTCATCAATTTGCCGGTCCAAAGGAACACTTCGCCTTTCAACGCGTTTGCGGCCGGTTTGTTCCAGTAAGACCGGGTACCGTCAATCGCATTATCCGGATAAAGCGAGAGCGCCTGGTCCAGGTCCTGCCTGATCAGTTTGAATACATCCTCCGCGCTGGAACGGGGCACCTGGATGGTTGCCGGATCATATTTTTCGGTCGGTTCGGTACGGATGGGAACGCCGCCCCATGTTCTGACCAGCGAAAAATAAACAAAGGCACGCATTGTATAGGCCTGGGCGAGTATATTGTTCTTCACATTCTCTGATGTAAACGATATGCCCGGAGCATATTTCAGGATCAGGTTGGCGGTATTGATCACAGTGTACAGGCTCAGCCAGTTGGGCCCGGGGTTGGTTACATTAAGGGTATTGTTGTAATACCGGTCAAAACCCAGGGTTCCCGCAGCCGCCCCCCTCAATATATCGCTCCGCCCTTCACTCATAAAATACAGATCGCTGGAGGCCGGGATCCGCAGCTGGAAATACATCCCCCGCAGGGCACCCGCCACGTCATCCTGCGTTTTAAAAAATGTTGCCGAAGTGATGATGCTTACCGGATCTGTTTCTATGCCTTTTTTACATCCGGTGATCAAAACAAAAACTACTGCAGCCGATAGGAAAAATTTATTCTTTATCATCATTATGCTGATTAAAAAGTTGCGCTAATGCCCAAAGTAAAGGTTCTTGTAAGGGGATAATGTCCGTTGTCCTGTCCGCCATCTTCCGGATTGATCCCCGTGTATTTTGTAAAATGGTGCAGGTTATTGCCCGACAGGAATACCCTCAGGTTCTTCAGATAAATCCTTCGGATATAATCGGGAAATACATAGCTGATCGCTACCTGCCGGATGGCGAAGAAATCACCTTTTTCATAATAGTTGTTATTCCCCCTGAAGATATTCAGCGGTTGATCCTGCCAGGTATAGCGGGGCGTATTGGTGATATCTCCCTGCTGCTTCCACATTTTATCGATATAGCTCTGAAAGGGCAACGCATCTCCCTGCGCCTGGGCGTTGGCAAGCGCCGCCGGGTAATTATAAATGGTATTGCCCATTGTAAAATCGGTACGAATGGTCAGGCTGAACCCTTTATAGGTGAAATAATTATTAAAGCCCCCCGTCCAGTCGGGATAAGGATTCCCCATATAGGTCCGGTCGCGGTCGTCGATGTAACCGTTCCCATCCAGGTCGGCCCAGATCACATCTCCGCCGCGTTTGAATTTCTGGGTGGCCGAGGGTACTTTATCGGGCAACGCATTGGCAGCCTCCTCGTCGGTGGCATAGATCCCGATCTGCTTGTAGGCAAACATATCGCCGATGCGCCCACCTTCCTGCAACCCGCCCATGTAGGCATAATCGCCGATGGCAGGATCCCAGACATATATGCCCCCGATCCGGTTCTTTGGAATCCCGTTATCCGGCAGCTTCAGGATCTTGTGCTTTGTATAGGCCGCATTCAGGGATACATTCCATTTAAAAGCCGAAGCAGCCGGAAATATATGCCCGTTCAACTCTATTTCAAAACCTTTGTTCTGCAGGCTTCCCAGATTCGTGAATACGCTGGAGAAGCCGGAAGAAGCCGGAAGACTTACCGTAGTCAGCAGATCGTCGGTGGTGCGGTTGTACACATCAAAGATGATGCTGGCCCTTCCGTTGAAAAACCCGATATCAGCACCGATGTCAATTGTTTTGGAGCGCTCCCAGCGCAGGTCCTGGTTGGGCAGAACATCCGCACGGATGATGGACTGTCCGCCATATAGCCCGCCTGTGGTGATGTAGCTGCCATCCGGCTGAAAATCAGTCAGGCCGGATATATTCCCATTGACCCCATAGCTGGCACGCAGCTTCAGCTGCAATACATCGGCAATGGACTGGAAGAATTTTTCCCGGTCTACATTCCAGCCCGCGGATACCCCCGGGAAAAAGCCGAATTTATTATTTTCACCCAGATTGGAAGAACCATCGTAACGGGCATTGATCGACAACAGGTATTTTCCTTCGTAATCATAATTGATCCGGGAAAACAGGCTTTGAATGGCAAGGTCCGATATCGTGCTGCTTACCCCGGTAGGCGTTGCGGCACTGTTCAGGGTGGGGATCAGGTCCGTGGCGGCATTTTGACCATTGGCGGACAAAGTCGTATTCCTCCTGGAGTAATGCGAAAATCCGCCTTTTGCCTCCAGACTGTGCTTACCTGCAAACAGATTGGTATAGGTCAGAACGGCATCCGCCTGGTACTGTGTATTGCGGGTGCTGCTGGCAGAAGTGCTACGCCTTGTTACCACAGGCCCGATACCGTTCAGCATGGACGCCGGCTGAAAACTGTAGGTAGGAACAAGATCCCTGTTAAGTGAAAGCAGGGGTTCAAATACCAGTTTTTTAGAAATATCCCACTTTGCCCTTAGGGAGTAAGTAGATGTTTCAAATTCTGTATTTCCCTGGGGGGCATACGGTCCTTTAAAATAGTAGTCAGGGTTCCCGATGGACTGGTTCTGCCCCGGGGCGATCGTGCCATCTTCAAATTTGTATTTTGCGGTACCGGGCAGGGAGGCCGACCGGTAGAACAGGTTGGCCAGGCTGGATACGGTCCGGGTATTGCGGTTGGTATATTGAAGCCCTCCGAGGATCTGAAGGTTGTCCAGGATCTTATAGCTGGCATTGAGGTTCAGGCTTAACCGGTTGTAATCGGTAATGGTTGCCGTACCCTGCGATTTTGTATAGCCCAGCCCTGCATAAAAAGACGCTTTGTCGTTGCCGCCCGACGCATCCAGGTAATGATCAAATGTATACGCATTCCGGTAGATCAGATCCTGGTAATCGGTTTCTGCATAAATAAGGGTTTTCGTAGGATCGATCGGATCCGGCATGCTCTTCCACCCTTCCTGCAGCTTGTGTTCGTTCTCCGGGGTCAGGTACATAACGGTATATGCGGTATTGTTCGAAAGATCATTCCCGGTGCCCGATGCATTCGATGTTCCAAGACGGGAGATCAGCTCTGGCCGGTATTCTGCCGCCGCTTTTACACCCAGGCGGTTATAGTATATATAGTCATGCGCATTGGCATAATCGACCAGCCGGGTAGGCTGCCCCACAGAGCTGTTGAGACTGTAAGAGATCTGTGTCCTGTTGGGTTTACCCGATTTGGTGGTAACGATCACCACCCCGTTGGAGCCCCGGGTACCATAAATAGCGGTGGAAGCCGCATCCTTCAGTACCTGCATCGATTCGATCGAAAAAGCGTTCACATCATTGAGCCCGTTCGGCCGGATCACACCGTCTACAATATAAAGGGGCGCCGCGCCATTGGGATTTAAGATCGATGTGCCCCCGCGCAGGATGATCCGGGGGGCAGCACCGGGCTGCCCACCTCCCGTGGACATTACCTGCAACCCCGGTATATTTCCCTGCAGGGCGCTTCCCAGGTTTGTATAGGTCGTATTCTGCAATACTTTATTATCCAGCTTTGAAACCGCTGTCGTCAGCTTCTGCCGCGATTGGGAACCATACCCGATGACGACCACCTCCTCAAGTTTGGACACCTGCTCTTCCAGTATAACATCCACAACCGAACGTTGCCCCACCGGTTCTTCCAGGGTGGTATACCCGGCGCTGCTGAACACCAGCACCGGGTCGCTGCCCGTAACAGCAACACTGTACTGACCCTCCGCCGAGGTAATGGAGGCTACGTTGCTCTCTTTCAGATGCACCGTTACGCCCTCCAGGGGCTTTCCTGCGGCATCTTTTACCGTGCCCCGTATCGTTGTTTGCGCCCGGGACGCAGACACGGAGCAAAGCAGGAGCAACAGCAATAAACAATTTGAATAACTACGTCTCAGGATACATTTTAGACGGCTGAATTCCCTCATAGATAATTCCTTTAATTATAAAAAGTTAAATGGGGCCTGTTCCCGGTGTACGATTCCAGTCAGCATGCACCGTTTTCTTCATAACAATAGTACGACGACGAAACGAAGAAAGCTGGTATTATTCTGCCGCATTGTTGTATTTTCTTTTTCCGTGCAATCGCCCGTCCGGCAAAGGCCGGCTTACCATCCGATTTGGTCATGAATAAAGCGGGTCAGACTTTGCGCCATTGCCGCATGATCCTGTATCAGCGGGTGGCCCGGGGTGCCTTTATAAGGAAAGAAATGGGTGTACACTTTTTTATCGGCCAGCGATGCCACGGCCTGCTGCACATAGCCGGGCCAGGGAGATCCGGTACGGGTAATGCCCATGCTGCCCAATACACAAATGATATGCGCCTTTGGATAGTGGCCGCGCAAACGTTGAATAAAATGACGGTAGGCAGCAATGATCTGGCCGGCAGCCGGGGCTTTTGTTCCGAAGTACTTTTTGAACGCTTCGCTTTGCGGATTGCCGATCACACCTTCATCGTTCTGCAACAGGTTCACCACAACGATATCCGGCTGATAGGAAGAAAAATCCCACAATGGTTGGCGGTCAAAAGGATTGATGCGGTCATAGATCTCCGGCATCAGCTCTTTTCTATAGCCGGCCAGCAACCCGATACCGCTTTCCGAAATACAGCGGTATCTTGCGCTGAAATGCCGCGCCGTCAGGGCCGCGTAGGAACGATAATTATTTTCAAATTGCGCTGCACCCGAATCGCCGCCGCTGCTGTCTTCAATGGCGTGCCCGCAGGTAATGGAATTCCCGTAAAACTCCATCTTTCTTTTCTGTAGAGAAGGCGGGGACAATAACCGCGCACCGGAAGACAGTCCTATTTCATAGAATTTTGTATACCCCCTGTTGTACTCTTTATTGATCTGCGTGCGCTTAAACAATTCCACCGTATGCTTTCCCGGATGAAGCCCTTCGGCCAGTACATACCACTTCTTTGCCGTATCGATCCGCATTTTCTTTATGGCAGCCGTATCGCCATCAATGATCACATTAAAATAATTCTGCCCGCTGTAGTCCTTCAGCAGAACGCGTGCCCCCGTTCCGGAGAAGCGGAACCGGACCGTTGTTCCGGACCAGCAAAGGGTTGCCGCTGCCGGGTCGCTGTAATCGATCCGGCCTTCGTACTGGATGCGGGCGTCGTTAAAAGAAACGGACATCGATGTATCTTTTCCGGGAGCCGCAACCTGCTTGTGTATGGTACAGTTCATTTGCACGATTATCATTATAGCCATCAGGACACGGATGCCTCTTACTTCAACAGAATGCTTTTTTTTATTCCTGTCTTTTTGCGCATCCATTCCATTCCGTTCTTTATAAAAAAAATCGAACATACTTTGTGTCATAACAGATCGATATCAATTTTATTAAAACACCTGCTAAAATGGCCTGGGCAGACGCAAACCATGGCCTGCATCCCTACGGACCGACAAGCGCAGGGCAATCATTTATAAAAGAACAGGATATCATTCTCCATTCACTTCAGGGCGATGTGGCGAACAACGATCACCGGGCGCTTATGCCGGCCTCAAAAAACTCAGGCAACTGAGCCCGGCAGGCCTCACGTACCAGCAATGCCTCCTGCTCTGTAACCCCCTTGTAAGGCCAGCGCAACCGGAGCGTTGCGTTGCCCCAGCCGGTGATCCAGGCCATCATCTTATCCATGGCCTGACCCGAGTATTTTCGTTCCGTCATCAGCGGAACAATGTATTGTTTAAAGAAAGCGCCGATGCGCGCCTCAAACTGCAAGGCCTTTTCCATATCGGTCATCATATCCTGATACCAGCGCTGTGCGGTAATGGGGTGCAGACAGGCTACATTTGAATAAGCACCATGCGCGCCGGATCGAACACCCGTTGCCAGCCAATGCCCGGGCACAAACAGCGACAGGCCCGGGATGGCGCTCATTTGTGCATACCAGCTTTCATCGCCCCCTGCTGTTTTACAGCCCACCAGCGGAATCCCGCGACGCATGATGGCAGCATAATCCTCCGGTGCCAATACGCGCTTGGCATGCGGCGGGTTATACAATACGATCCCGATCCCTTCCGCCGCATTGCAAATGCCTTCCAGGAAGCGCAGCAGCTCATCCGGCGAAGGGGGGCACCAATCCGGCAAAATAACCTGTATAGCGCCCGGCTTCAGCGACCGGACTCTTTTTACCCGTTCCAGGGTGCATTTGGGATTGGTATTGCTGCACCCGATCTGAAAGGGCATGCCGGCGGCATTGCATTCGTCTGCAAGCATACCACTGATCGTGTCAAATTCTTCCTCGGTCTGATTATAAAATTCACCGGCAGTACCATTGGAATAGATCCCATTGACACCAGTGCCGATCAATGTCTTTATTTGCTGCGATAATGCCTCGTATAGGATGCTTTCATCTTCCTGTATGGGCAGCAGCAGTGTGCCCCAGGTCCCATATATTTCCTTTGCTTTTAACGGTTCCATCTGTTTGTTTTATTTTATACCCGCTCCAGCAGGATCGGATACGTTTTTCCCGAGTTCCACTGGCATACATAAATATTTTCATCTTCATCGACACAAACGTCGTGCGGGTGCACAAAAACGGCACCCTCTTTTTTCTGCGGCAACAGCCGGCCATCCTGATAAACGGGTGCTGTGCCGCCCGGCGTGGCAACCACCTTGTTATGCTCATCCAGCACAGTTACGTATCCGGAGCCAACATTGGTATTTTGCTCCGAACGGAAAACAGCGGCGTACAGCAGCGCTCCCCTGATCACCGGCCGGCACACAAATGACCCCGGCAAAGTTATGGTTTCCCGGTACACACCGTCCAGCGTAAAACGCTTGAAGGCATTGTGGTTCCTGGAGGTGATCAGCAGGCTCGTGCCTCCGTCCCTCGTATCAACGGCAATTCCATGGGCACAATCAAACTGTTCCTGCCCCTCTCCCTTGCCGCCCCAATGCCCGATATAATTGCCCCTGCTGTCATACCGGATCACATACTGCAGTCCGTAGCCATCGGTAATATAGATATCCCCATTGGGCGCCACTACGGATTCTGTAGGAAGAAACTGGTCTGCAGACGGATATATTCCGGCTTCCCGGGGAAACCCGATCGTCATGATCACCCGGCCATTGAGGTCGGTTTTTATGATCTCATGCCGCTCCGTATCACAGATATAAAGCATCTGTACACCATTTTCATCATGGATGCTGAGACCGTGGCCACCGGGAAATTCATGGCCCCAGGCGTCCACTATCGTACCGTCTTTATTATACACCAACACGTTATTGCGTGTTTCATTGGTCAGCATCAGGATGCGTCCCTGCTGGTCCATCACCATTTCATGGCAATCATTTACAGGGTACCGGCCCTCCCCGGGAAAGCCCCAATCGCTGTGCACCCGATACCGATGACGGTTATGTCCTATGATCATTGCTTTTTTCATATTTATCGAATCATTTCTACCAGCAGGAGCTGGCTCTCAAAAGAATTTTTCACAGGCCACTGGATCCCGGCCTCCATCAGAAACGATCCGGGATAAACCACACCGGTCTCATCAGCTGCTTCTGCTTTTTTTACGCGGTAGCGCCCCGCCGGATCCAGGCCCTTCAGTTTTAATACCGTGGACCCATTATCCATATACTGTGCACCTTTCAGATCAGCCGTTTTTGAATACCCCCCGGAAACATAGGCAGCCAGGTTATAGCAAAAAACGGCCGCGGTCCTTTTGTCTTCACTGTTGTACTGCAAGGCACAGCGGTTGTGCTCGTAAGGCGATACCAGGCGGTAAAGATCTCCCTGCTGTACCATGGGACGCACCTTCTTATAAAGCGCTATCTTCTGCTTCGCCAGCGCACGTTCAGCTTCCGACCATTTGCGGATATCGTACCCGATGCCCAATACACCGCTCATAGCCACATCAAATTTATAGGGCAGCGGCGGATTCAGCTGCACCTGGTTGGCAATGCCCTCTATGACCCAGGACACCATGGTATTGGCCGGCAGCGCTCCAAGATACCCATATTGAATGAACAGGCGATCCACAGCCGTACTGTTATCACTGGTCCAGGCCTGGTCCATCCGCGAAAGCATTCCAAGGTCTACCCGCCCGCCGCCGCTGGCGCAGCTTTCAAACAATACGTTGGGAAACTCTTTCCGCAGCGCGTCCACCAGCCGGTACACATTATTGATAAACCGGATGCGCACTTCCAGCTGCATTTCAGGCGAGGCCGAAGCCCAGCCCGGATCGGAAAGATAGGTATTCTCATCCCATTTAATAAAATCAATTTTATTTTCCCGCAGCAGCTTGCTTAACGACCGGTGCAGATACTGGTACACATCTTCCCGGGCCAGGTTCAGGAATACACGTCCCGGAATTTTCCGCCGGCCGGGGAACTCCAGGATCCAGTCGGGATGCTTCCGGTAAACATCGGATTTCAGCACCACACTTTCGGGTTCCACCCATATTCCGAATTTCATACCGAGCGCGTGCACCCGGTCGATCATCGGCTGCAGGCCATTGGGGAACTTTTGCCTGTCCACCTCCCAATCGCCAAGCCCCGCATCGCTTTTATTGCGGTTCTTAAACCAGCCATCATCCATGCAAAACAGTTCCACCCCCATTTCTGCGGCTATCTTTGCCATAGCTACCTGCTGATCCTCGTTCAGATGATAGGTAGTGGCATACCAGCTATTGAACAGCACCGGGCGCAACACGTTACGATGTTTTTCCGGCAATATCGTTTTACGCACGTAAGCGGCGTTCAGGAGCGCCGCTCCTTCCTCCCCCTTTAAGGTAAACCCGGTTGATAATTTCGGCGTGGTAAAGGAAGCGCCCGGCTTCAATGTCCACTCGGTATCCCAGAAATTGATCCCGCCCAAAATCTGCAGCGCCGAAGCATAGCCACGTTCTACCTGAGTATCGAAAATGAGCTTCCAGTTTCCGCTGTAATGCACGGAGCCGAACCATGCGGGACCCTGATCCGGGCTGGTGGCGTTTTTTGGACGCACCATAAACCAGGGCATATTTTTATTTGATTTGAACAATTTGTTTTCAATCGTTTTTACACCCGGGGTAAGTATGGAGCGAAACGGCTTGAATTCGGCCAGCTCCATCCCCGACAATTGTGTTAACGCATATTCATCGGAAGGAAGAAATAAACTGCCGGATAAAAGGTTCTGTATCCTTATGTTTCCTTTTTTACCCGTATTGGTTACCTCCACCCATTTTTCAAGGATATCAAATTCCTCCAGCACGCGGATGTATTCTGTAACCTGCAAAGGATATTTCCGGTCTTTCTCAACGATCTTTAAAGCAGGCCTCCCGTCGATGGTCACTACTTCCCCCGATACGTATTCCAGGTCCGCATCCCTTACATGATCATTAAAGATCACTTCCAGCAGCGGCGACTTGGTAGGGTACCCGCCACGCACGGGAAGCTCCTCCACCCCCTGTGTCCAAACGGCGGATCTTTTTTGAAATGCAGCCTCGGCCGCAGATCCGTAAAAAACAGGGTAGACTCTTTTGTCCGGTGAAACCAGCAACCGGTAAGCAGAAGATCTTGTTTGGATCACCCATCCCCCGTCGGGACCCGGTACCTGAATAATTGACGCATGATGCTGAGCCTGCGAGCTGAGCGCAAAAAAACTAAAAACAACCATCCAAACTTGCTTTACCATGTCCGTTTTATTTATTACTGATTTTATGAATTAAAAAGATCTGGCTTTCGAACGGCCGTTTCAGGGGCCAGCTGATACCGACGTTCATAAGGTAGTCTCCGTTATAAACCGGGACCTTTGCCGCGGCATTTCCCGCAACACTGATGCGGTATTGCCCCGCGGGGTCCAGGCCCTTTAACTTTAACTGGGTCGATCCCTGATCAAGCTGTTGCGCCCCTCCTGTAAGGTCTACGGATCTGTCATAATTTGCGGTCACATACAACGCAAGGTTATAACAGAACAGCACGCTGGTATCTCCTTTGGCATATTGCAGTGCGCTCCGGTTATTTTCAAACGGAGACACGAGCCGGTATAAGGTACCGTTCTGCACTGCCGGCCGGATGAGCTTATATATTTCCACTTTGTGCTTTGCCAGCGCTTTTTCTTCGGGTGTCCACTTCAGTATATTCTCCCCGATACCTAAAAGGCCGCTCATTGCCACGTCAAATTTATAAGAAAGCGAGGGCAGGCCATTGCCCTGGTTGATATAATCGCCAATTACCCAGGATTCCATCGTGTTGGCAGGCATGGCGCCTAAATAGCCGTACTGAATGAACACCCGATCGATGGCGGTCGTATTGTCACTTGTCCAGACCTGGTCCATCCGGGCAAGCATTCCCAGGTCAACACGGCCACCTCCGCTGGCGCAGCTTTCAAATAAAACATGGGGATGCTTTTTCCGCAGCGCGTCTACCAAACGGTACACATTATTGATAAACCGCACGCGTACTTCCATTTGGATCTCCGGCGGAGCATCTGCCCACCCGGCATCACCGATCGCCGTATTCTGATCCCATTTGATAAAATCAATTTTATTTTCAGTCAATAACCGGTCTAACGAATGATACAGGTACCGATACACTTCTTCTTTCGCCAGGTTCAGAAAAAAACGGCCCGGCGTTGCGCTTCTTCCCGGGAACTCCAGCACCCAGTCAGGATGTTTTCGATACACATCACTATTCCGTACGGCGCTTTCCGGCTCTACCCACAAGCCAAATTTCATACCCAGCCGGTGCACACTGTCTATGAGCGGTCCTAACCCCCTGGGGAATTTATTTTTATCCACCTCCCAGTCGCCAAGCCCTTCGCCGCCGCTGTTCCTGCCTTTGAACCAGCCGTCATCAATGGCAAAAAGCTCTACCCCCAGCTTTGCCGCTTCTTTTGCCATGGCCAGCTCTATTGAATCATTAATGTGAAATGTGGTGGTTACCCAGCCGTTAAAAAGCACCGGCCGGAGCACATTGCGAAATGCAGCCGGCAAAACAGCATTGCGTACATAAGCCGCATTACTTCTTGCTGCGCCTTCCGCTCCCCCATTAGTATAGCCTACGGAAAATACCGGAGTCTTAAACTGACCGCCGGGCTTTAAAACCAGCTCGGTATCCCAGAAATTGATACCGGCCGATACTTGCAGCGTATAGTTGGATGACCGTTCATAGGCCTGATCAAAAACTATTTTCCAGTTACCGCTGTAATGAATGCAGCCCCACCAGGCAGGCCCGTTCTCATCCGTAGCTGTCCGTTTGGGACGTACCAAAAACCAGGGCATATTGTTATTGGACCGGAACATCCGGTTCTCGATCACTTTCAACCCCGGAGTGAGCACCGACCGGTAAGGCTGAAACTCCCCCAATTCATTTCCGGACAACTGTGTTAGCACATACTGATCGGTGGGGAGCGCTATACTTCCCGACATGAGATTTTGAATGCGCATGGTCCCTTTAGACCCGGTATGCTTCACCTCGATCCACTTTTCGAGGATATCCAGTTCTTCCAGTATCCGTATGTAGGTAATAACCTCCAGCGGATACTTCCGGTCTTTTTGTGTGATCTTTAAAGCCGGCCGGCCGTTAACAGTCACAACAGCGCCCTCCACATATTCCAGGTCCACGGCCCGCACATGATCTGCAAAAACGACCTCCAGAACAGCTGTTTTATTGGAAGATCCGCCACGTACCGGAACCTCTTCTATACGCTTCATCCCCACGCTGGTCTTTTCAGGATCTGCCGCCCGGGCAACCGGACCGTAAAAAACCGGATACACTCTTTTATCTGTTGTAACCAGTAGCCGGTACGCAGAAGATCTTGTTTGGATCAGCCACCCGCCATTCGGGCCTTTTACCCGGCTGATCGGAGTGGTGCCGGACTGGGCACACAACGCCGTTGCAATGCCCATTAAAAAACACAAAATACATTCCTTCATTTTTATATACCCCATTTTTACCGGATCTGCCCTGAGCAGATCATTCGTTTCCCCAAATCACTTTTGTACTGTCTTTTCCTTTTTCCCAGGCCTTTCTCCAATTCATGATCTCATTTGCGCCTATAAGCGGCTGCAGCTTCCGTTCGTCTTTGGAAAGCGCTTTGGGCAGAGGGGCCGCTTTATCCTGGTACCAGTAAGCTACCGTGGCAATATCCAGGGTCATATTATTACCCGCTCCATGCTCAATGGTGCCTTTTAACGACCGGGAAAAGTAAACAGGGTCCTGTATAAAATAGCGATAACAATGGGTGCGACCCAGCCAGCCGATGTTATTGTTTACCCTGGGGTAACCAAAATAAGGATAACAGAACACTTCCTTGGGACACCAGGCGGTATTGAAAAAGTCTTCCGTACCCGTTCCACCTAAAGAGGGCGTTTTTGCCCCATCTATATACCACATATCATCGCCTTCACCATACCAGACTGTACTGGGACTCTGTACATAATAATTGATCCCAACAAAGTGCCCGGCTCCCTTTATATCCGCAAACACGTAATTATCGGTTCCCTGCCGGTTATGGGGCATTCCATTAACCGCTCCCATTACCTTCCGGTTGTACCAGGCATGAAACCTGCCCGCATTTTTAGGCAGCGTCTTTGTTTCCACATAATCGATATAGTAATAAAAGTAATTCAGCGTTTTGCCGGTCTGATTTTCGATCTCAATGCGTGCTCCTTTTGAAAACGGCATTTGAAAATAAGACGTCACGGCTTTTCCATCGTGGGGAGCAGCGGCCAATGCATAGGAAGTATAATTATAATATTCATCCCAACCCTGTCCGAAGAAGGGTCCCAAAGGAGATTCGACCGAAGGATATGGGTTCCCGTCCCAGTACATGCGGATAATGATGTCATTCCTGTTGATGTCCTTTGGAAAAATGGTCAGCCATATATGATCAATGATACCGGCGCCGCTGATATCGGCCAGTACCCGCTTTTCTCCGTTTTTGATATCCACGATAAAATCCCTGTTGGCCCCGGTGGTATCGGCGCTGCTGATGCGTTTGTTCTTCAGCCCGGGCCGGATCGTATATAATGCGCTGGCTGAATGATCCGGATCCTGTGCCGCCACACCCGTGCCCAGCAGCAGAAAGAGGCCCAGCCAGATAAAGGGGATTTTCATATACCGGTGTGATCTTCCGCCGGCCGGCAGAAGATCAGTGCCGTCACGCAGTAGTTTGCTCTTAAATAAAAAAACCATAGATGCCAAGTTTAACAATATTATACTGCCTCTTATTTCAGTTATTATCCAATACAGATCGCTGTCTTCCCGTCTATGATGATCCACCGGCCCGGGTCCTTTCCTGTATTTTATTAAGGACGGTAGCCAGCCGGAGCACTGCTTCCGCCGCATAAAAAGAATTATTCATCCAGTTGGATGGTTTCACTTTTTTTACCCAGGTCGGTATTTCTGCAATGCCGCCGTAGGTTTCCGATATCCATGACTGGCCGGCCAGCAGGCCGTTTGCCAGGGCGGCAGCTTTTTCCAAATACACCTGTTTTTTTGTAACGGTATGTGCTTTTAAATAGACATGGATCAATACAGCGCTGCTGCGGGCCACCGGCTCGTAGCATACATACTGTTCCAGTACGGTGGGGGCAAACCAGGTTTCCGGTGCCCGTTTTCTGCCGCCTATTGTGTGGTTCCAGCCCTCCGGATCCTTTACCGGCGCCCACACTACAAACTGATCTTCTGCAAACCGGAGCAGCTCTTCCGCCTGCGCCATCCCGGCGGGGTTCCCTGTGGCCTGGTCCAGCAATAAAGAAGCTACGTCGCAGGCCTGTTCCCGTGCCAGGTTCTTATACGCACCATGGAGGGCTACGTCCTCAAACTGGCCGTCCCACTGGTAGGTCTCCAGCGGATTTTTCAGGATCCAGGACCATGCACGTTCCTTTGCCAGGCGGTAACTGTGGATGGCGTATTGCTGCTCCATCCTGTCGAAAAATAAAATGACCGGCGTTGGAATGAGCCGCTGTGGTGTAACGGGTCTGCTCTCCGTTCCTTTCACCATCAACGGCCAGGTGCCATCCGGCTCCTGTGTAGCGGCCAATGTTTGAGCGATCCTTTGCGTTGCCTGAAAATAAACGGAATCCCCCGTTGCATCAAAAAGATCCAGAAAACCCAATGCCGCATCAATAGCAGAAGGCACCATAAACCAGCCTTCCTGCCAGCGCTTTAATGCCGGGCCTGCTGGTGTTTCTACATTATTGAGATAGGTAGGCGGAATGAACGCATAATGTGCCGTGGCAGGCTGCCTTACAGAGAGCAGGTAGTCTCCCATGTTACGCGCCATCTGCAATGCGTCCGTCCGTTCTCTTTTTGTTGCGGCAAGCTGCACATAAGCGATCATTCCCCGCAATAAGCCTCCGATCACTTTATTTGGAAAACAGTAACGGGCATAAGCGGGGTCTGGTTTTTTGTGCTGCAGCCAGTACTGAACAGCAGGTGTTTTAAACAATGCTTCGAGGCCCTGACGGCCGGCATTAAAATAAACGGATGCGGGCTTTATGGCAACACCAGGAAAAGCCGGCGACCGGTAGAATGTCCTTTTTACGGGCGCTGCTACCGCTTTTCCTGCACGGTCCATTGCGGTTACTTCAAGCTCCGTAACGCCTTCAGGCACCGCTTCCCAAACGGGAGTGAGCGCATTCCAGGGCTTCCACTCTTTAAACCGGTGCTGCCGGCCATCACTTCCTGTAACGGTAAACCTGTAAAAAGCGGCTCCCTTTGTTTCGGAAATTTCAAAAGCAGGCGGATAAATGAACCGGCCGGCATAACTGTTCCAGAAGGCGCTGCTGCCGGGCTTTCCCGCATGTACGGGCTGCAGCGCCCCTTCTCCTTTAGCTGCCGGCTGCGCGCTCACTAAAGTGGATGTTGCCATTAAACACCACAATAATTGTTGGATCCGCTTCACATTTACACGGTTTTTATTTTTTATATGTTACCCACACCGGCGATCCCCAGGCCATGGCGCCATCCTGCTGGATCACCCGTACATAATAATAACTTTCTCCTTGTTTTTTATCCCGGTAGCGGTCATCGGTAAACGTAAATTTAAACGTTCCGGTACCCGGCTTGTAGGTTTGCACAATGGCATTGTTCTTTATAATGTCTACCTGCTGAATGGCGGCCGTGCCGATGATGGTGGCATGGACCTGAACCGGTGTGGCACTCACAAATGATGCCCCCATCAGGTAGGTTCCGGCAGACCCGGTATGCTTTACATCCAGGATGATGTTATCCGTGGCAGCATAGGTGCGCCGGTGATCGATCGCCTCCCGCAATCCTTCCGGCGTCAGGGTCTCTGCAATCAGACAGGCATAGCTGATATGCGTGGAAATATGATCCGAAGATGCAATAAAACCCAGCTTGTATCCTTTGGCCAGCGCATTCCAGGCAAAGCCCAGGGGTTTAAAGGACGGGCTTTCCGGCGCCGAAGAGGCCCGGCCTACAGGGTGCGTGCTGTCCGGCAAGGCAAACAGTTTGTAGGGCCTTGGACTGCCCGGGTATTCATAGCTGTCGCGCATACCCTGGTAAATTTCCATCAGCGGTTCTACCAATGGATCATTATCCCGCCAGTCCGTGCCGCTGGTGCGCCCGGTGGTATGCGGAATGCTGAATCCTCCATGACGGCGCAGATACCAGTATAAGGCCCCGCTGCCTACATAGCCCCCGCGGGCCTCAAAAGCGCCGATGGGATAAATATAAGGAGTACCCCTTTTGGTGAAAAAGATATTGCGGTGCCCGTTGGGATATTCTACAGAGCGTTCGTATCCGTAAAAGGAAACAAAGGCATCGTGGATCTGGTAAAGATCCTGCAGCTTTTGGGTGTTCCACCAGTTGTATTCATCCCATACCGCATCCGTATGATTGGAGACGCCCACAAAATCCAGGGCCGCCGCATCCCGCGCATAGCGGTAGGCATCCAGTATGGACCCATCGTTACTGCCATCTACAGAAATATCGGTGTGCCGGTGCAGGTCACCCCGGTAGATGGCGTATTGTTTGGTCCCTTTTTTTATACGATAGTCGCGGATCCGCTCTACCGCTGCTTTTTCCGACGGATCAAAAGGCTGGTACGCGCGGGTTGCGCCGTCATAAGATACCAGTTCCGGCATTTTACCCGCTGTCCATTTCCCGATTTTTCCCAGCTCCACCTGCAGCTGGTTGTGCTGGTAGGTTTTCCGGTTGCGCAGGTCCGTGGCCCAGGCCGCCCAGATATTTCCTGCGGCATCCATCGCCGTTGCCGGCAGCATATCGTTCCGGCCGGCGCTTTGCGGAATGCAGATGGGCGGGCTCCAGCGGTCTTCCCTGTATTGCAGGGCCTGTATCTCAAACAGCGCCAGATCGATCGGTCCTTCCAAAGGCGTATCCGGTTCCCGCATTACCAGGTGCCGCACCAGCAACCAGGGATTGCCCTGTGCATCCATCTGCAATTGCGGCAGCTCCCAAAAATCTTTCGGGGGCAATACCGCTGACAACGCCTGTTTGGTGGTCATGATCCGGTCGCCATCCATACAGATCAATTTTACGGCGCGCGATTCATGCAGACGGGTTTGCTGCTGATCCAGCAGGAAGCCCACGTCTTTACCCCAGTTTGCGCCGGACTCGTCCCAGGCGATCCAAAGGCGGTTTTTTTGATCATAGGCAATGGAAGGATGCGCTTCGAACTTTTCCGTAGCGATCACGGCCTGCTCCGCCTGCCATTTGCCTTTTATATACCGCCTCAGGTAAATATCATAGCTTCCTTTTGCATATCCATCCCAGGCAATGGCTATACTGCCATCGGGTGCTGCAGCGACCGCCGGCCACCAGTTATTGCCCGCTGCGGACGCACCGTTGCTCACTTGCACGGCCTGCTTCCACACGCCCTTTTCCAGTTGTCTTGCGCAGATCTGACTGTTTCCTTTTCCTGTTTGCTGCCATACCAGCCATAGATTCCCCTGTGCATCGCTTGTTATCCGGTGATAAATATTCCGTACGGCTCCCCCTTTTGTAAGGCATTGAGTCGCAGACCAGCTACTGCCATTAAAATGTTTTGCATAGAGGTCAAAACGCCCTTTTACCTGCATGGACCACACCACCCAGATATTTCCCCCGGCATCCTCCGCCAGGGCCGTGGAAAAAATATCTGCCTGCCTGGTCAGTGTCACTGCCGGGTACCACACCGCATCCCTTTTGTATTGTACCACCAGCTTATCGGTCTTTCCGTCAAAAGCCTGCCGTGCCAGCCAGGTTGTTCCGTTCTTTGCAATGAGCAGCGACGGATAGTCTTCCTGGTCTTTGATCGAAGCCGTTACGGGCTCGGTGACCGGCGCGGCCTCCATCCGGATGCTGCTGTCCAGGAAATACGCAACCCGGTCACGCATCACTTCGGCCGGTACAAACCGAAAATCGCCGCCCGCGGTCTTCACCGACAGCGGCGTTGCCAGCGAGGAGCTTTGAAGACGCAGGATGATGCTGGGGCAAACAATTACCGGCTTGAGAACAGCTTCCCCGTAAAGGCTGTCCAGCTGGCCATGATCGTGCCATTCCGTAGTAGGCCCGTGTAAGGGAGAAGGACGTGTGCTGCAAATCCAGGAAGTGCTGTCCGGAAGGTAGTCATTGGGAAAAGGCGGATCCGGCAGCTTAATGCTGATGATCCCCTTTAACCAGCCCTTGGCCTCGTACTGATGATCGCGAAACCAGTCGGCCTGTACCGCTAATTGCTGACCGGCAGCAGGAATCACTGCCCCGTCCCAGGCCCTGGGTGCTTTATCCTTCAGGCCAAAGACGATGCGAAAAGATACGTTCTCCGCGGTGCTTTGGGCGGCCGCCCCGCAACTTATCAGCAGGAGTATTCCAATAATGATCGATCGCATGGTTCGGTCTGTTTTAAAAATTGAACTTTTATTGAGGGGCCGACCCAAAAGCGCGGACTAAAGATCAGCCGGGAATCCGGAAGGGCATTACCCGCTAATCGTTTCAGGACTTTCAATCCCGCCGCCTTACCGGCAAAAAAAACTTCCTGATCAGCCCCGTTCTTATTTTTTCCGGATGGTTACCGGCCGGCCGTAGGTATAACGCCCGCCTTTGTATCCCCACCAGCCCCAGTCATATACAACAAATACGGTATTGTCCTCTTTCATTTCCTCTATAGCCATATAGTGTGTGGTCGGAATGCCGGAGGTCAGCTGCTGCACGTTGCCCCAGGTATCGCCACCATCGCTGCTTACAGCAATGTAATTGCCGTTCCAGGGATGGTTGAATTTTTGCCAGCAGGCTTTTGCCGGTATGCGGATGCCAAAGGCCGCCACCAGAAGGCCGCTGCGCAATACGCAAAGATCCGGGTCCACCACGGCCCCGATGATCTCAACCGAGCTCTCGGTCACTAATTGACCTTTCCGTTTCACATCTTTAAACATCTCCCGCCATTTTTCCGTGGCATATACATCGCGGTCTGCAAACTGGATGGGCTCCGGCTTGCTCCAGGTCTTCCCTTCGTTATCGGAATACGCTTTGAACAGCTCCCTGCCGGTACGCATGAAACAAATGAGCCGGCCGGCATGCTTTCCCTTATTCACCCGGTTCAGCACCGGTTCCCCAAAGCCTTCCGTCTGTGCCTGTGGCATTGTCGTAATACTCGATACAAATTTCCAATGACGCCCCTTATTGGAAGAGCGGAATATCATGACCCTTGTCTTGATCATGCGCACTTCATAGTCCGATGGGCTCTTATCCCCTTTCTGCCATCCGTAGATGGTTGTCATAAGGTCGCCATTGGGCATTTCGATGATCCTGCGGTGCAGGCGCATGGCCACATGTGGGCGGCCGCCGTCATCAGAGGAAGCATAAAAGTTTGAATCCGGAATGTCAAATGTAGCCGTAACCGGTCCTTTGACCGTTTTCATATCGTCTGCCGAATAGAACATCAGCGTTTCGCCGGTATCGGGTTTGCTGCCGGGCGTCACATAGGTTTCCAGTCCCAGGATGGTGCCGTCTTTCAGCTGGATGATGCCGCCCTCAATGTTGATATCGTTCTTACCCGGCAGAAGGGGTATTTTCTTCCAGGTGGTTCCCTTATCCCGGGACACCACCGTATCTACCGCAAAAGGGTAATAGATCCGCTCCTGGGGCAGGGGTTTGTTGTGATTTTGCGCCTGCACCACAATGGTGTTATTACGGGTGATGAGCATGGAAGGCTGTAAGCCGTCCTCCCATATCATACGCTCCTCTCCATAGTCAAATTTTAACCGGTTATCGGTAAGCACCGTAACCGGCTCATTGTGCGCCACCACCCAATGTCCCTCTGCTATTGATTGTTTACCGGGAAACAGGCTTGTATTTACAAAAGGGATACCGGCCATTACAATGCCCGTGCGCTTTAAGAATGTTCTTCGTGATGATGGATGATTGTTCATATCATAAAATTGATTGGTATATTGATTAGTTTACGACCTCCAGCTCAAGGAGCTCCTGCCCATAGGCCGGCAGCGCCAGGTTCAGCGCTCCGTTCCGGAGCTGCATGCCGGTATAACGGCCCATTTTTTTACCGGTGAATAACGCCGTTACCCGGTAGCTTTTTGCATGTGCCCAGGGAACATTGACGGCTCGTGCAGCAGCCCCCTCCGAACCCCTGATGACCACTACCACTCCGGCGCCCTGCCCGTTCAGCTTGCCCCACCAGTGCCAGTCGGTCTCGGTAGGTTGCGGAACCCCACTGTATTGAAAGTGCTGATAGATATTGTATGCCTGCTGCAAGTATTTGAGCAGGTTAAAGCGCTTGCGGTAGTGCCCGATCTGCTCCTTTGTCAGCGAAGAAAGATCGCCCGCAAAGACCGTAGGCGCGCCCATCAGCCAGCTGCATACCTGGCGGTCCTGGACCTGCGGGGTCATACTGCCTTTAATGTTTACAGTATGCGCCGCGTAAAACTCTACAGAGTACAGCGGCAGGCCGCGATGACCAAAGTAGCGCTGCCGGGCTTCCCAGCAGCTATCGATCAGCTGCGCACGCATCTTCAACGGGTCATAGGGCCAATCCTGGCTTACCCGTTTACTGCCGTTGCCCGCGCCCTTGTAAGTATTAGGAGTGGTATGGAACGCACAGGCATATTTCAGCACCGCTATATCAGCCGGAGGGCCCGGCGTGCGCCAGTAAAGCTCATGCGTGAGCTGTGTCCAGATATCCGGAGCCAGGGCGCCCACACGTTCAGACATATGCAGCAAGCCCCTCAATCCGCGCAGCAGCGATTCTTTCCGGGTGCGGCTTTCATGTGCCTCAGCGATGTCCCCTTTGCTGATATTGGTCAGATCTACTTTCACATAGGTCATCCCGTATTTATCCCGCATGTACAGCAGGTCATTGGCAAAATAGTCGCGCCAGGGACCGGAGAAGCTCATCCCATATCCGCGCTTCGTGTTTTGAAAAAGCGGCAGCGACCGTCCGTCGGGCAAGGCCTTCAGGTCTTTTGCCTCGCTGCCCCGGAAACAGGAGATCCATAACCCCACCTGCAGCCCCTTTGACCGGATGTAGTTACAGGTTGCCACAAAATCCGGAAAAGTGCTGCCCGGTTCGGATCCGCCCGGAGCCGGCGTTGCGGCCCATCCTTCATCCAGCTGAAAGGTTTCAAAACCAATGGCAGCGGCGATATCCGCCTGCTGCCGCATATCGGCGTCGTTCAGTTTATCAAGAAAATTCGTATAAGAGCACCAGATGGGCGCGGGCACGTCTGCGGCGGCTGCACGCAGCCCTACGCATCCTCTCAGGAAATCTTTGAACGGCGTTTCCACCGCGCGGTCCAGGGGGGTTGAAACTCCACTTACCGTTGAAATGGCCGCTCCGGAAAAACCAAAATGAAATACGGGCTCGGTTGCAAAATGTTCCGAAGGCCCAAGTACCCATTCAAAATAATCCGCCGAATAACCCGTGCTGCCCGATGTACCGATGGTACGCACTGCAGACGGTACTTCACTGGTCACGATCACGCCGTGCGTATATTTTGTATCGCTAAAAGCCACAATACTGCTCTCCGCGCCCTGCTCAGCCGGGGTCAGCGGCGTTACAGTGCGGAAATCCGGCGCGATGGTCACCGCATCGATGGTAAACCGGTCAATCTTCAGCCAGTGCGCGCCATTGTTGATCACTTCGATCCATTTTCGGATGACCGGATACCCCTCGTATACCTCGTAAAAGAAGCTCAGGGTTACCCCCTGTAATGCCGGATCGTTCAATGCAGCAGCCCTCAGCTGCAGCCGGGTATGTCCTTCACGGGGATGCGTGATCTCCGTGGTCACCAGCTGAAATCGCGCCGACAGCTCCCGGCCGTTCACCATTGCCACCGGGTCCCAGCTCACCGGCTGATTGTCGCCTTTATTATTTACGGCTGAGCCATCGGCCCACTTCATCGAACCATCGGCCTGCAGCCGGATGCCTGCGGGCTGCCGATCCGGTACGGCACGGGAGAAGGATAAGCTGAATTCTGCCGCCGGCTCCGTCATCAATGCTTTTCCGCTTATAGACAGGTTCCGCGTAATGACCTGGTGGCTGCGGATGTCCAACACCCTTGTAAGGATGCCGGCGCGAATGGTTACCTGCTGATCCTGTATCGAAATGCTGCAAGCTTCCTTTTGCCGTGACCGGGAGGATGTTGTTTGATACTGCGCCTGTGCGTCGCCTGACGGCAAACCCACCAGCGGCAGGACACCGCCGAATACGGTTGCTGTTTTTATAAATTTTCTTCGGGACTCGTTGTTCATTGCCAAAAAGGTTATTCTTTATCGTTTATGACCGTATAAATATTCCGGGTAGTGCCATTGCATATTCTTCGAAACCTTCATGGTATCATTTTCCTGTGTCAATCTTTTCAGCTTATCCGGAAAGCGAAGGGGATCACCGGTTTCTTTCTGCCACCGGAACAGCGCCTTCAGTAACCGGCCTTTGACGGCGGCATAATGCGGATCAGCAGACAGGTCATAAAATTCATACGGATCCTTTTCCAGGTCGTACAATTGTACTTTTGCCGGCAGTATCCAGTCGTTATAGGCTTTTTGTATAAAGGCCGGAGCGCTCTTCAGTTCCTCCAGCGTAGGAGAACCGGCCACCGCGTCGGTGCGGGGCTTCAGGCTGTTCCGGGTATAGCTTACCGCCACCTCATTTTTACGGCCATCATCCAGCAAGGAATAGATGATCTTATAACGGCCGTCCCTCACCGCCCTCCGGGGGTAATACATCCCGATCTGATCGGCATTCTTTTCGGTAAAAAGATACTCCCTGAACTGCAGACCGGGTTTTGCGAACAGCGGCATCAGGCTTTTTCCGGTGAGGTTCCGGGGCTTTGCAATGCCCGCCAGCTCCAGCACCGTAGGCACTATATCGACCGAAGACACCAGGGCCTGCGACTGCATTCCCTTCCCGATCACTCCGGGCCAGGATGCGATGAACGGCACTTTATTGGAAGCTTCGTAGATATCAAATTTTCCCCGGGCCATCTCATCGCCATGATCCGACAAAAAGATCACGAGTGTATTGCGCAATTTCCCTGACTGTTCCAGCTGTTGCATCAGTTCTCCGATACACCCGTCCAGCCGCAGCATGCAATTGTAAATACTGCTGGTATAGCTGCGGATCCGTTCGTTATCGAACCCGATATACGGAAACGAGGTCACCTGCGCGGGGGTCACCGTTTTTGACGGTCGCCCTTCTACCTGGTCCTGGAAGGGCCAGTGTGTATCGGGGAAGTTCACCATCAGGAAGAATGGTTCATCTGAGGCCCGCATAAACTTACCGGCATAGGCCGCATAACGCTCCAGTCCTTTCTTTTCATAATTGGGACTTTTGATCGGGTGCTCATCGATCGGGAAAAGCGCTTCCGGCTTCAGATGCAGCTTACCGATCATCCCCGTTCTATAGCCCGCCTTTTTTAACAGGGCATAAATGGTCGGAACCTGCCCCACGTAATGGAAACCATGCGTCGTCAGCCCCAGGTGGCCACTTTGATGCGGGTACAGCCCGGTAAGAATGCTGCTCCGGGAGGGGCTGCAGACGGACTCCGTCACATAGGCGTTTCTGAACAGGATGCCCTGCCCCGCCAGCTGGTCGAGGTTGGGCGTTTGTACATTCGTATCGCCGTAGCAGGACAGGTGCGGACCATGATCTTCGGAAACGATCAGCAGCACATTGGGCTTCGTTTTTGCCTGCCCGTTAATGTATAGTGGTCCGATGGCTGCACAAAATAACGCAAAATATATAAGACCCTTTACTTTCATGATCCATGCTATTTACAGAGTTCCGGTTATTTCTGCTCCGGCTTCCAGTAAGTGGCGCCGATATAATATTTTCCAAAAAGATTGAAATAATACACGGTCATGATCCGCCCGTCCTCCATTTCAATCGACTCCGGATACCCGATGTCCCAGTTGATAAAGTCGCTGCGCAGTACTACCTCATTTTTTAAATCCCAGGTCTTGCCGTTGTCATAGCTGAAACAGGCGCGGATGCCTCCCGGCTCGGTATGCCGGCCAACCCCTTCGCGGATGCCATAAGTAGCCATCACCCTCCCATCCCTGAGCTGGATCAGGTCCACAGGATGCCCGATCATTTTTGTTTTAAATGGTGGTACCCAGGTTTTGCCGTCATCGTCAGAATAACTGATGTAGATGGCATTCTCATCCGCATGATTCCGCAAACCCGCGATCAGCCTTCCGCTTTTTGTGCGGACCAGGCCCGGTTCCAGGAATCCTTTTTGCTTTCCACCGGGATCTCCCGCAATGGTGGACACATATTTCCAGGTCTTTGCCTTATCCGTCGATTTCAGCAGAACGGATCCGATGTTCTTGGAATCGCCATTGATCCCATAACCGATCACGCCCATAACAATGCTGCCGTCCGGCATTTCAACCGGCGCATCGGTGGGGCCTTCCACACCGGTGAACGGTTTATCTTTCATATCGATAAAAGCACCCTGCTCCCATGTTTCCCCGTTATCCTTTGAGGTGATGAAATGCGCGCCGAGCCGGGCACGGTTCAGCGGCTTTAATTTTACCGTTCCTCCCCAGTTGTAGGTACCATCCGGGATGTACAGGTCATTATAAAAAATACCCACAATGATGGTACCGTCCTTTAACTGGATGCCGCATCCTTCCCGCTCATCCAGGTCCTTTATGGCGCTTACAACTTTTCGTCCGCCCCAGGTCTTGCCGTTATCTTTCGACCGCAGCATGACAATATCCCCGTCATTGGCAAAATGTTCCGTAGCCTCCCGTGTAAAGAGCAGGATATCGCCGTTCTTCAATTTGATAATGTCTGCGGGATGCAGGTGGCGATAACCGTTCGTATAAATGATCTGGTGCTCGAACTGGTTATTTCCAAGCTCTTTATTGTATAGCTTCGTTGCCAGGATGTCCGTATGCTCCATCAAAAGATTGATGTCCTTCTGCATTCCTTCGATCCGTTTTTCCAGTTTTTGTACAGTGGGTGTCTGCAGAACATCTTTATAGGCTTTTACCATGAACCAGCCATGGTCCCAGCCTTCAAACGGAAGCAGCTCTACCTGTATGGTGGCCGCCTTACCTGCTTCCAGGACCGAGGCCGGAACCGTCAGCTGATAAATACCGCTGTTCCCGTTCAGCCCAAACTGCCGGTGCTCGCCGGTATAGGGAAACTCAACCCTCTTCGAAATATATTTAAGCTCAAATGCTCCTTGCTTCCAGATAAAATCATGCGTTCTCCCGATGTTGAACGTAAGTGCATATTTACCATTTACACTTAAGCGCAGCTCCGGCCCGATAAGGAAGGCCGCCGGCAAAACGGCGCCGGAACCAATAAAGCTGAACGTAGTGGTCATCTTCTCCGGAACAACCGCCGTCTTCCACGATAAGATATTTTTCTTCATCTGCCCCTTTGCCCACCAGCCCGCGGTCATATATCCTTTTGTTTGCCCCCGGAAATCACGGACGGCCGCGCCTCTGTTGGCGTTGTAATGAAAAGCGACCGTGTCGAACCCTTCTATCTGCTGCCGCTCCTGGGCCGAAGCCGATCGCGCGATAAAAAATAACAGGAACAGGTAAAAGATTTGTTTTGATTGTCTCATACTTCTTGTTTAAATAATAAAGATCTGTTTTTAGTGCCGGGTAGCGGAACGCGGCACCGCCGCATCTTTCAGGTTCCAGATGGTGCTGCCCAAAAAATATTTTCCAAAGAGATTAAAATAATATGCGGTAAACACCTTCCCGCCTTTCAGCTCAACGGATTCCGGATACCCGATATCCATATTGATAAAATCGTTTCGCAACTGGACTTCTGTGCGGATGTCCCAGGTGTTGCCATTGTCGTTGCTGAAGCATGCCCGGATTCCGCCCGGCTTCGCATGCGCCTCCCGGATGCCATAGGTAGCCATGATCCGCCCATCCGTTAACTGGATCAGATCCACCGGATGGCCGATCATTGCCGTTTTAAAAACAGGCACCCAGGTTTTTCCGTTGTCATCAGAATAGGTCATCCAGATTGCATTTTCGTCGGCATGATTGCGCAACCCGGCTATGATGCGACCCGTTTTTGTACGCACAATGCCCGGTTCCACAAAGCCGCCCAGCCTGCCGCCCGGGTCGCTGGCAATGGTAGCCACATAGCCCCAGCTCTTGCCTTTGTCCGTTGACCGCAAAAAGACAGAACCGGTGTTTTTTGAATCGCCCTGCAGCGAATAGCCGATCACTGCCATACCGATGGAACCGTCTGGAAGCTCAATGGGCGCGTCTGTGGGGCCTTCCAGCCCGTTTACCGGCATGCCTTTTATGTCAATATACCGGGGCTCCGACCAGGAGCGCCCGTTATCGTTCGAGGTAATGATATAAGTGCCCAGCCGCGGGTGTACCGGGTCTTTGGGAAGCACCGATCCGGGTTTCCACAAAAAATAGCTACCATCCTTAAAATAGAGCTTGTTATAAAAAACGGCCATTACAATGGTACCATCCTTTAGCTGAAGGCCGCAGGCTTCCCGTTCATCTACTTCCGGGATGCTGGCAACCCATTGTTTCCCGCCCCAGGTTTTCCCCTGGTCTTTTGAACGCAATAAAAAGACGTCGCCATCATCGGAAAGATGTTCAGTACCCTCCCTGCTGAACAGCAGCCATTCGCCATTCTGCAGCGTTACCAGATCGGCCGGGTGCAGGTGCCGGAAGCCATCGGCATAGATCACCTGATGCTGGAAACGATCGGTGCCCAGCAGGCTGCTGTACAGCTGTGTGCCCAGCACATGTGTAAGCTCATTCAAAGTAGCCACATCTTTTCTCAATGTATTTACCTGTCCCTGCAGGTCTGCGATCGTTTCCTGCTTCAATACATCCCGGTATGCTTTTACCATAAACCAGCCGTTGGGCCACTGGGGAAACGGAAGCATTTCGGCTTCGATCACCGCGGGCTTGCCCGGTTCCAGCATTGAAGCAGGAATGGTAAGCTCGTACAGCCCGCTGTTGCCATGCAGCTGAAACTGCCGGTGCGTGCCAAAGTAAGGATACTCCACCCGCTTGGAGCTGTATCTCAACTTACAATCTCCCTCCGTCCAGGTAAAGTCCCGCAAGACCCCTGTTTTGAAAGTGAGCGCATACTGCCCGTTCACCGTAAGCTTTACTGCGGGGCCCCGGGAAAATTCCGCTGGCAACGGAGCAGAAGCGCCAACAAAAACAAACACGGTATTCTTTTTTTCCGGTACGGTTGCGGTCCGCCAGCGCAATATATTTTTTTTCATTTGCTCCGGCGCCCACCAGGCAGCGGTCATATACCCCTTTTTGGTGCCCCGGTAGTCTGTTGTAGCCAGCGTACGATTCCCGTTGTAATGAAACAGCACGGTATCGTAACCTTCTATCCTCTGAATGCCCTGGCCAACCAGTGCGGATAAGCCCATTGCCGCGCCACCTAAAAAAGCGGTAACAAAAAGGAGAAGCTTTCGTTTGCTCCCGGGCAATGTCTTTGTATGCTTCAGCATCATCTCTTTTATTTTTTCGCGTTTTTAAAATAGCGGTCCAGGAATACCCAGGTACGTGCATACGAATCCATACAGCTGGTATGCGGCAGACCAGGATAAAACTGGTATTCCTTTTTTTTGCTTTTTATTTTATCATACACCGCCTTAATGGTAGGCGCAGGGCACAATACGTCTTTGCCGCCGGCGTCCATGAATGCCGGTACGCTGATCCGGTACGCCAGCATATAAGGGTCAAAATAATCAAGTGTCCGGAACGCCATTTCATTATTGTTGCCAGCCCGGTCCAGCAATGACCTGGCAAGGGATGGCATGGTTGCTGCCAGCCTTAAATTGCAGAGAAAAGGCACGTGCGCCACCACGGCCTTAACGCGGCTATCCAATGCGGTAATGGCCAGCGCAATGCCACCTCCCTGGCTGGTGCCCACCATGGCAATACGGCTGGTATCAATATCAGGACGCGTTACCGCATAGTCGATCATACGGATAATGTCCATATACCCTCCCTGGTAATAATAGCCTTCCGGCGAAGCCAGTTTGGTGCTCAGCTTATCGCTGGTAATATTAAAATAATCAGACGAAGGGCCCTGTCCCCGCGGATATACATGCAATACAGCATACCCCCGCTGACATTCGCCGGGCTGCAGGCCCAGCCCGTTGCCACTGTACCCGGTGGTCGTTACCAGCAGCGGCCATGGTTTTGCCGGTGCCTCGCCCTGCACCGGAATGGAAAGATAACCCAGTACCGTAACATTATTGAGGCTCTTTACCGTAACTACATATTTTTTAAAAGGCAGCGCTTCAACCACCGGTACGGCTTTTGCATCCATCGGCACCGCCGCCAGCCTCTCCCTTGTTTTTTTCCAGAATGCATCAATACTGTCCCGCGGAGGCGTTCCCTTTGCCCGCACCGCCGCATGACCATACAAGGCCAGCAACACAACCGTCGTTATTGTGAAAATATATTTCATTTTATACATTTATTTTAAATAACGGCCCGCCGGACCGGACAGGCAGGCCTCGGCCAGCCCGCCTGCCGGTTGTGGCAGGCTCACTCCCTGTCAATCCCGGCAGCTGCCGGAACGGAGTGACCTCACCTCTCTATTTTGCTATAACACAACAATACGTTCTATATGCCCGGCCAACATCAACTGCCCGTAAGTGCAGCGGCAGACAATTCGTTTAGCAATGGCTGCCGATCCCGGAAGCGCTGTACATTTTCAAAGAAAATATCCCATACCCGCTCCAGGAAATACGGACTGGCACTGGATCCGGAAATATGGGGTGTAAGGATCACATTTTCCATTTCCCATAACGGATGCTCCGGCGGCATGGGATAGTGATAATGCGTATCCAGCGCCGCGCCGGCAAACCAGTGCTCTTTCAATGCCCGGATCAGGGCTGCTTCTTTGACCAGCGGACCACGCGCGGGGTTTAATAAAAATGCCGTGGGTTTTAATGACCTCAATTCTTCTTCTCCCACGATCCCCACTGTAGCCCCCGTTTGCGGAATGGCCATAATTAAAAAATCGGCAGATCTTAAAAACGCTTCTTTTTCATGCATCCCAAACACCCGGTCCGGCAGCAGTCCCTCCGGGTCGCCGGTTCCCGGAACACAATAAGCACTTTTCCGCGGCTTTACACCCGACCGGCTCAATACATGCACCGTCATTCCAAGTGTTTTAGCCAGCCGCGCCGTTTCCCGGCCAATGCCTCCATAACCCCAGATGCCTACCACTCTCCCTCTTATTTCGTCCTGGAAGCGTGCAGAACGATCCCAGATCTTTTGCTGCTGATTGTGCAGCATACCCCTGAAGTCGCGGGCCAGGTTGATCATCATGGCAATGTTCCATTCTGCGATGGGTACATCAAATACTCCTAAGGCATTACAACAGCGGACATTTCTTTCGGCAAATCCCTGGCCGATGAGTTGGGTATATCCCGCAGAAGCGATCTGTACCAGCTCCAGCTTTTTCATGGCCGTATGGTTCACAGGAGGAATCGTGCACAGTAAGAGGGCTCCATTTTCAATTTCAGATACCGGCCGTTCACGCGCGTTGTCTGCCGGCTCCGCAAGCACGCGGACCGTTATTCCATCCAATGCCTGTAATTTTTTCAGAACAGGCGCATATACCGGCAGGTCGATAATCAGTTCCATCATCCAATCAGGTTGTTAATATTTTTCCCGGCACACTGTTAAACTCTCCGCTTCCGGGTACAAAAGGAAAACGTTTTATGGTCGCATCGGTAAGTTCGATCCCCAGTCCCGGTTTTTCCGGAGGCAATACGTATCCGTCTTTTATCTGCAGGCCGTCGCCGATCAGCTCACTGTGCAGCGGGCCGTAAGCCGGCGCCACTTCCAGCATCACGGTATTGGAGCAGGCAAAACCGGCATGTATATTCTGCATCTGCGCAGCACCGGCGCCCCAGGCATGCGGCGCAATACTACTGTTTTTCTGTGCCAGGCTCGCCGCAATTTCCATAAACGGCCCCAGTCCGGAAACAAAAGCCGCATCCGGCTGACCAATATGAAAACATTCTTTCTCAATAAAGGTCTGCCATTCGCTCACTGCGGTCAGACATTCGCCTCCGGCTATGCGTGTTCTGGTATTCCGGCAAAGCTCGGCATACCAGTCGGGCCGTGTATAATGCAGCGGTTCTTCCAGGAAGAACAGGTCTTCGGTCTCTACCGCTTTAGCCACTGCCAGGGCGGTATCCAGATTCCAGGTGGCGGTGGCGTGATTGCCCATATGCGCATCCAGCATCAGCCACAGGTCCCTGCCAAAACGTTCTCTTATAAAGCGGAGCTTTTCTACTTCAAAAGCGGCCGCGGCCTCCGGCTCGTTCGAGATTTGGGAACCTTTATCTTTATAATACGCCCCGGCGCCTACCTTTACCCCTTTAAACCCCAGGGAGCAGTAGTATTCTATTTTACCGGCCAGCTTGTCCAACGGATAATTGCTGGGACCACCGGTTGCATAACAGGGCAGTTTTTCGTGCTGCTGTACCATTTTAAAGTCCTTTCCGTATTCCTCCTGCAATAACCGGTACACCGGCATGCCTGCAGCTTTTCCTTTCAGATCCCAAAGCGCGGCCTCAATACCTGTAAGCGCAATGGCGCCCAGGCCCACCCGGCACCAGAAATTGCCGCAATGGTACATGCGCTGCCAGAGGGTGCGGATATCCCCGGCATCTGCGCCGATCAAGATGGGTTTAAAAAAATCCACAATGGCCGGTATCGATTCCGGGAAGAAATAACCCCCGTATGTTTCACCAATGCCCGTCAACCCCTCCTCGGTTTCAATTTTTACAAATGCGGCGCTCCGTAGCTTGCGTGCCTCAGACAAATAGGGATCCAGGGTACAGGGCCCTGTAAGTAATATAGTGGTAACCTCTTTAATTTTCATGTAACTGCTTGATCTCGTTAAAACGGCATTATCGTCATCACTCAAAAATACTTTAACCGGCTTCAGCATGCTGATACTTTTTGATATTGTAGTAGTATTTTCTTTTAGCGGCTCTGGCGGGTGATACCGGCCACTTTTTCCGGCCCTTCCGCTGTGCTATCCCATAAAAATGCGAAGAAGCTTCTTCCGCATCCGTTAACGGCCAGCCGAAGATGAACCGGGGATCGCCGGGATATAATCCAATCCAGGTATTTGTCTTAAGGTCTTTCCCCGATGCGACTCAGAAATCGTACACGTTATGCCGTATACTGTAAAAGCAAAGAACAGACAATGACGCTGCACGCCGGCAATCTTTGTACCCCGAGCAAGAATCGAATGTTTCAGCCGCAGTGCGGCGGTGATCCCCGATTTGCGTGGGCGCGAACCAGGGCGACAGGCATCATTGCGCTTATTGTTTTACGTTTTTAAAATAACGGTCCGGGAACACCCACGTACGCGTATAAAAATCCATACAGCTCGTATGCGGCACATCGGGGTAAAACCGGTATTCATCCATGGATGCCGGTACCCCAATCCCGCCGGATAGTACATAAGGATCAAAATAATCAAGTGTTCGAAAGGCCGCTGCAATATTGTTGCCTGCCCGGTTCAGTAATATTTTAAGATGAAGAGGGCAAAGTAACCGTCAATCCCGCATTGCAGAGATAAGGCACATGAGCCACTACCGCCTTAATGCGGCTGTCCAAGACCGTAACTGCGAGCGAGATCCCTCCGGCCTGGCTGGTGCCCACCATGGCAATGCGGCTGGAATCAATATCCGGTCGTGTAACTATATAACCGATCATGCGGATAATATCCATATATCCTCCCTGATAATAATCGCCTTCGGGCAAAGCCAGTTTGGTGCTCAGTTTGTCGCTGTTAATCGAGAAATAGTTTGACGAAATACCCTGGCCCCTGGGATATACCTGTAGTACGGCATAACCCCGCTGGCATTCGCCCAATTGCACGCCCTGGCTTCTCCCTGAACCGGGATCGAAAAATAACCGGCCACCGTAACATTGTTGAGGCTTTTTACCGTGATAAAATATTTTTTATAGGACAGTGTTTCGGCCACCGGCTCTGTTTTGCCGTCGATGGGTATTGCAGCGAGGCGGGCACATGTTTTTTTCCAGAATGCATCAATGCTGTCCGGCGGGTGGAACACAGTTGTGCCCGCGCGGCACACGGATCAGCACGGCCTCACTCACCAACGGGTCATGTGCAGGATCTAATAAAAAAGCCGGCAGAACGTAAAGTACATCACCGGGGATCAAAAACGGGTACCTTCATGCTTTCCCCGCCCTTTAAAGCAGATTGGTGCGCCACAATACCGGGTACGGTATAGGCCAGCGACTCATATATATCTACAGCAGGTTTCCGGTTATGCACAAGGGCGTCGATAAACTCATGCGTCAGAAAGGTGTGGGAGCCGCCATGCCCGCTGTTGTGCCGCAACGGCGCCGGCAGCAGATCAGTTTGCCACCAAAGCTCCTGCTTGTAAGGCTCTGTAACCGGGGCCTTATGTTTGAACCCTGCATCATCATATCCAATCTGCTCTGCATAACGCACAACAATATTGTCCTGGGGATCGGCCTCCCGGTGCGCCATGTAAAAGCTCATTTTATTGCCTTCCCATTCGGCACGCTCCGCATTTCGGACAGCTGCCCGCCAGTCCACTTCCACCTTAAACGGATGTCCTTTATCCGTTTCAAACATTGCTGTTTCGTTCCAGAAGGGGTTCCGGTATGCATTGTTTTTCAGTATCGGGCTGTCATCGCCCCAGCCCATGCAGCTTACACGGGTCAGTCGCTCCCCCGTTACCGAAACCAGGAAAGCCGTACAATGCGTGGGATAAAGCATGGGGGGCAGGCCATGCCTCCAGGTGGGCTTTTTGTGCTCATCAAAATACAGCACTTCCAGTCCGGGGTGATGGTACTCCCCGGCGGAGCGGAAGATGGTTCCAAAATCGCCGTTCCGGTACATCTTGCGTACAGAGATCGTTTGCTGACGGTAATAACTGGTTTCCGCCATCATATAGGTAAGCCCCGTTTGCTTTACGGTTTCCAGCACCCGGCGGCAATCTTCCAATGTTAACGCCACCGGCACGGCGCAAAGCACATGCTTGCCCGCTTTTAATGACTGGATCACATGCGTTGCATGATCGGGCGCGGGGGTTGCTATAAATACGGCGGCAATCTTTTTATCTTTTAAAAGCTCTGCAAGAGAGGGATAACTTTTAGAGCATTTGTAGGTCTGCATCAACCGCTGCCGCAGGTCTGCCTTAAGATCACTCACCGCTTCAACGATGCAATCCGGGTGCTCATGAAAATGAAAGGAAGCACCAAAACGCCCGCCTACGATCCCGATCCTTATTTTATTTTGGCTCCCGGAAGGGCCCGTAGCAAAAGACCGGCCGGATGCAAGCAACAGCGATGCCGTTGTTCCACCCGCCATGGTAAGAAAAGATCTCCGGTTCAGCATCTTGTTTCTATTTATCTTTTAGTGCTTCCGTAATATAGGCCGGTACTTTCATGGGCGCCTTCATCCCATAGCCCAGCAGCTTCCAGGTATTGCGTGCATACATATTCCCCATATACATGGGTTGCGGCAGCCATACCCGGTAAAGATTGGTTTCGCTCCATTGGTTACCCGCCGATGCATAGTCGCACATCAGGATCCTTTTTTCCCGGTGGATGTGGAAAATAGGACGATCGGTAAACGGCACTTCAAAAGCCATCCAGATATTCTTATCCGGAACGTCCACCGGTCTCAGATCGATATATACGTCCTCTTTTTGACTGTCGAAATCATGGGCAGGATCCAACGACCGGTATTTGGGATTGCCCGGAAACGGTTCAAATTTACGGGCACCTCCAATGAGCCATATGGCCGTGTCCTGTTCCGGCACCAGCCGGCTGTCCATCGCCAGCACAACAGGGCCGCGTACCACCGCCTGATCGGTTCCCGAAGGGGCATGCACAATACGACCCCGCATGTCCAGCTCCAGCTCGATCCGGTCACCCTGCTCCCACACACGGTGCAGCGTCACATAGCCGCCGGGTGCTGCTGTAACGGGTTTCCCGTTCACGGTCAGTTTTGTTTTTTTGCTCCAGTCCGGAATGCGCAATTGCAATGGAAATGTAACCGGCCGTTGCGTCTGTACAGTAAAGCGTATATTTCCACCGGCCGGGTAGGTGGTCGCTTCCGTCAGTTGTACCGAAGCTCCATTTTTTAATTGATGGGTGATCTTTCCCGCTGAATAAAGGTTGACTGCCAGCGCATCATTGGGCATTTTCATGGCCATCCACTCCGGTGTGATCAGCAATCCCCGCGGCCCGCTGGATACGCAGCAACTGATATCGCATCCCTGTACACGGCTGGGCATGCGCTGCCCGTTCAGCTGCGAATGATAGGCCCACCACTCACCCCTCGGCATCATGGCGCCCAGCAAACCGTTATACAACGACCGCTCCATTGCATCGGCCCAGCGCGGGTTGCCGGTAAGGCGCAGCAGCTGATAGCACAATTTCATCCAGGTAACGGTAGCGCAGGTTTCGTTGGGCTGCTCCAGCACGCCGGTTTGGGCCAGCGCCCCGTTATACCACATTTCGTGGTTGCAGACCGTTCCGGTGATCATGAGCTCATACTTTTCCACCGCTTCCGCAAACTTAATGCAGGCATCCAGATAACGTTTATTGCCCGTGGCCCGGTACAGCTCGCACAACCCTTCAAAATTGGACATCAGGGCATAAGCATGATGCACTTCATACTGCACCAATGGCAGCCCGGCTTCCGCATTTTCAATCAGCCGTACCCCTTTAGGCGCGTATTTGCCCGGCTTGCTCCAACTTGCCACAATGTACTCAGCGTATTTTAAATATCGTTTATCACCCGTACGCTGATACAACAATACGATCGGCTCCAGGATGGAAAAATTAACACCCCCTTTATGAAAAGGCGGACCGTATTCCTCCAGGCTCATTTTTCCCGGGCCCGTTTTGCTCAACAAGTAGTCTGCGCTTCTTTGCGCAGCCCGCAGGTATTGCAGATCGCCGGCTTCATCATATTGGGCAATGAGGCCCAGCAGCACATATTTCTGTATCCAGATATCCCATACTTTAAACGCATCTGAAGCATTGTATGTAGAGATATAACCGTTTTCAGCAGGCGCGTGGATCAGTTCCTGCATGGCCGTATTCGCCTTGCCTGTCAGCGCCGGGTTGGACTGATACCGGCAGGCCAGCGCCGCGGCAGTTGCCCATTTCCCGATAAACTCACCCCAATATCCCCCCGGATCCAGGTTTTTTGTTTTGAAGATCCGGAGAAAAGGCGCTGCCGGCTGCAGGACAATGCGATTATTGATACAAAGGTCCATCTTATTGCCCAGGTATCCGCCGATGGTTACTGCGCCCGCAGCCAAAGGCTGCAGCCGGTCCCTGACAGCAACTACCCTGTTCGACTGTGCACCGGCGGCCAGCCCCGCCATTCCAAAAACAAGCGCAGCACAGCCGGAACGGATCCTGCTGCGGCCGCCCGGGCCAAATTGCCGCTGCATACCGTGCAGGGTCCCACACCGGCGCAATCTATTTTTCATTTTTTTCAAAACGCTCTTCATTTAATTTCTGCTGATAGGCTGCCTTTGCTTCCAGGTCTTCTTTTGCAGATGCTCCAAAGTAGATAAAGCCCAGTGCCTCCCGGGAGCGGTCGCTCTTATTGGCATCTGTACGGTGAATGGTCATGGCATCATGTACCAGCAGATCCCCCGCCTTTGCACGAAAAAAGATTTCATTGGAATGATCGGCGTCGGAGTAATCGGTAATGCCCTGTGAAAAACCCAGTGTCTGGGTACGGCCATGCGGACGCATTCCTTTCTGATGCGAGCCTTTGATATAGCGTACACATCCATTGGTCTCATCCGCTTCTTCCAGCGCCAGCCACATGGTGATGGCCTTGCAGGGCTTCAGCATAAAATAGTACCCGTCCTGGTGCGCAGGTGTGGCCTTGCCAATACGGGGCGGTTTATTAAAATATTCCAGGTTCCGGGCAACGGGCGCATCATCCAGCAACACACCGGCCAGCTCTTCAAACCTGCTGCCAACCAACACGTCGCCGAAAAAGGGACTGTAGTTTTGAATGTCCTGGAGCTGCTTCAGCGTACCCGGGTCATTCTTATCTTCATAGAATACGTAGCCCGCAGGCATTTCAGGAACTTTTTGTTCCACAAACCTCCGCAGCTCTTCTTTAATCCCTGCTATTTCTTCATTGCTTAAAAAGCCCGGAAGATAGGCATATCCATCCCGGTTATAATCCGTTTTAACGGCGGAAAAATCGTTTGAAATCATAATGTATAATTTTGATATAAGGCAACATCAAATTTAGTTTCTGAAATCCTTTAGAAGCAGTACTATTTTGTGTACTATTAGTATTTTTATACCCCTGCCGTTCTATCCTTTATGGCCGGTCCAGGTAATAATAGCTGGTAGCTACATAATAATCCTTGCGGTAAAAATTCACCCATCCTTTTGGAAACTTTTCATCGGATATCTCCGGCAGCTTTTCTTCCATCAGGTTGTGCTTGTATAAATAACTGGCGCCCGTTACTGAAACAGGGATCAGTTTTGCCCCATTTGCAAGATAGCTCCGCACATTGTCCAGCTGGTCGCCGCCCATTTGCTGAATGGCTACTTTTATATTCTTATAAAAAACAACCGCATCCGGAATATGATAACGGTAAAAACACCAGGTTCCCGTTTTTACATCGGCAACCGGCGATCCCTGGTATAAGTGGTCGAAGGCGCCCTGGCGATAAGCGGTTCCCACATAATCTTCCGTACCGGAATTGATCAGGGTAGGTGCTGCATTGTCTCCGTCTATGTACATCTTTATTTCTCCCTCTCCCCACCAGCTGTTCTTATAAGAGCTGTCTGTAACAAGTCCAAAGTTAGCGCCAATGAACCGGCCCCTGCCCTTTACCGCAGGCAGGACCACAAAATCATCTCCCACTTTCGTGTTTTGATTGGTGGCGTGATACGCATGAAAATATAAAATACCGGCGGGCAGCTTCGTTTGGGTATAGTTCACATCATAAAACAGGGTAATATCCTTTTCGCCCCGGTTGACCATCACGATCCTTCCGGCCTTCCGGAAAGGCATTTTTACAGTCGCGTTGAATGAACGTCCCTCGGGACTTGAAAACAGCGCATTTTGAAAAGGCACCATTTTTCCGAGCGAAAATCCAAAGAAATCGCTGACAGGCACCGATACCGATGGCTCCCGGTTATCTTCCCAATACATTTCGATATAGATGTTCTTTAACGCCTCCGGCGTCCGGTCCGACAAGGTCATCCATATACGGTTGATCACCGCGCTGCCTTTGACATCAAAGATCACTTTTTTACTTTTGCTCCTGATGATGTCCCAGGCATGGCCCTTGGCCTGTTTGTTCTCCAGCCCGCCGCTTCCTTTTGCGCCGGTCGGGTTTTCAAAGCTGATCCAGCGGGTCTCCTCCCCTTCGGGAATACGATAAAGCTCCTGCGACCAGGCTGCATGCGACCATAAGACGCATAATAAAAAAAGGCAATTCCTCATATGATTTATGTTTTGTTTTTTTGCCAGATTGCAGATCATTCATTTTCTCTTAGCAGATGTCCCCGGGCGATCGCGGCCGAAAACATCCCGCAGGGGATCCAGGTATTTCATTTTGTTTTTTGTATCCGGCGCCAGGTAGCTTCCCTCGGTCCACTCATTCCAGGCATCAACGGTTACGATCTTATTTGCCTGCGCATGCACATCCAGCTACCCGCGCACCCACAGCAACGCCTTTCTGAAAGCTGCAGGCGTATTATCAATAATGACGGGGGTATGCGGGTAGCCGGAATTTACAAAGGACGTGTGCTGATCGGTCCGGGGCGAGGGGTCCCACCCCATGGTGATATTCGGATAGTATGGCACCGGCAATTGATCCACGGCGGCATCTGTAAATGCAATATACGCCTTCTTCACGCTCTCGTATGCAGCGCCCGGAAACGCGTTGAAGCCCCCGTAGTGGTACCAAACATACGAGGTACAGGAATTAAAGGGCAGGACCCGAATAAAACGGGCGGCTTTTGTTTTCTCCCGGAAATAACGGATCGCCTTTACTGCCCCCGCCAGTGAATCAAAGGATCGGACGAACATACCGATATCATATACCGAAAAATACGGTGCTCCATCGATCTTTTGCGCCATAACCCCGGGATCCGCCTCATCTTTATAATCCCAAAGAGGAGTTTTGGGCTGCTGGTGTCCCTTAAACCGGGGCTTCGCGTTTTGCAGCAGCTGCCATTCCGTCCACCCCTTTCCAAAATACCGTTCATTCCGAGCATCTACGTGGTAGTTTGGGAAATAATAGGCCGCTACCTGATAATCATCTTTTGGCGCATTGCTGCCCCGCTGCGCAGTAATTGCGTTAGCAAAAAAGAGCAAACTCAATGAAAGGAATGTGTGACGCATCACAACCGTTTGTTTTATCTCGTGCAAACTTAATTTTATTGAAAAAGAACAACCGGGCAATTCATCCATAAATCAGGTACTATTATATCAGCCGCTTTTCGTTTCCTGCCGGAAAACCGATTTTTAAGCTTTCATAAATGTGTATCTTGAATTTACATGGATATAAAAGACCGTGAAGCAGTAAGCTTGGTTCAGAACGGTAAGTAACGAATGCTGCTTAATAGATGCAGGATTTTTGAAAGGTCTTTTTTTAAACAATTTCTGAGACTACGCAAACTACCGGTACCTTTCTTATTTTTAAGGATCATTTTAACATCATTTGCCATTATGCGTTATTCCATTCTTTTCCTGATCTTACTGCTCAAAGGCACGGGCGGCTATGGCCAGGCAGACACCGCCACTTATCTCAGCAGCATCAAAGCCGAACTGCAGAAGGAGTGGCCAAAGAACCGTACCATCAACCTGGTCTTTCATGGACACTCTGTGCCCTCCGGTTATTTCAAAACGCCGTTTGTCAACACCTTCGATTCCTATCCTTACCAGGTACTGAAGCAGTTAAAGGAACGGTATCCCAACGCAGTGGTCAACGTGATCGTAACAGCCATCGGCGGGGAAAATTCCGAATCCGGTGAAAAAAGGTTCCGCAGGGATGTACTCAGCCATCGCCCGGATATATTGTTCATCGACTATGCATTGAATGACCGGATGATGGGGACCGGACGTTCCCGGATCGCCTGGGAAAAAATGATCAAAGCCGCGCAGGAGCAGCTGATCCCGGTCATTCTGCTCACGCCCACACCCCATCAGCAGTTCCCGATGACGGGCTCCGCCAGCGCCTATGCCCCTTTTGCAGCCGGCATCCGCGAGCTCGCAAAAAAATACAACACCGGCCTTGCCGACAGCTATGCTGCCTTTGAGCAAAAATTGAAAGAAGGGCACAGCGTTACCGAATACATGTCGCAGGTGAATCATCCCAATAAGGAAGGGCATGCGGTGGTGGCCCGCGAGATCATGAAGTGGTTTTAGATCCATTGCTCAATACCGGTAACCCGATACCAAAAGAGAATAACGGATCCTCCAACACTTACATCCTGAAATATAGTATCACAATCCCAGAAAAAGTAAGAGGACCGGTATTTGCAGAACTACTATCTTCGGCCTGATGATTACGTATAACGATTCTGAGCGCTATCAAAAAGCCATACGCGGCGCCTGGCTTACTGTCTTCCTGTTGTTTGTTGTCGGTTTCCTGAACTATCTGGACCGGATCATGCTGACCACGATGCGCACGTCGATCGTGGACGCCATTCCTATGACGGACGCACAATTCGGGCTGCTGACCTCCGTGTTCCTGTGGGTATACGGACTGCTCAGCCCTTATGCGGGCTTTCTTGCAGACCGGTTCAGCCGCAGCAAGGTCATTATTGTAAGTCTTTTTGTATGGTCTGCCGTTACCTGGTTAACTGCCCATGCTCAAAACTTTGAACAACTGCTGGCCACAAGGGCGCTGATGGGCATCAGTGAAGCCTGCTACATTCCGGCTGCACTGGCGTTGATCGCCGACTATCATCGCGGCTCCACCCGATCATTGGCCATCGGCATTCACAACGGGGGTATCATGATCGGTCAGTCTATGGGATTCCTGGGCGGATGGATCGCCGAAAATCATCATTGGTCGGATGCCTTCACCGTATTTGGCATATTCGGAGTGGCGTATGCCGTAGTCATGTTCTTCTTCCTGAAAGATGTACCGGGTGGCAGGGCTTCCCTTCCCCTTCCGGCCGAACAGGGAAACAGCGATGAGAAGATCACCTTCCTGAACGGGATCAAGACCCTTTTCAAACGGCGCAGCTTTATTTTGCTGGTGATCTTCTGGGGCCTGCTGGGTCTGGTGGGATGGATGATCGTTGGATGGCTGCCAACCTACTATAAAGAACATTACCAGCTTTCACAAACCATGGCGGGCGTATATGCCACCTGGTATGTTTATCCGCTCAGTTTTGCCGGGGTCATTTTAGGCGGGTTTCTGGCCGACCGCTGGCACCGGTCCAACCGCTATGCGCGCATCCTGCTGCCGGCTATCGGCCTGCTGATCGCTGCCCCTGCAGCTTATATGGCCGGTGCTACCGATGTATTGTTACTGGCCATCGGCGGATTTATGGTCTACGCATTCACCCGTACGTTTACCGATACCAACCTGATGCCCATCCTCTGCATGATCGCTGATGAAAAGTACCGTGCAACAGGATACGGGGTCTTAAATATGTTTGCCTGCATTGTAGGCGGGCTGAGCATTTACGCCGGCGGCGTGCTGAGGGACGCTTCGGTAAACACACAGGTGCTCTTCAAAACGGCTGCAATCACGATGGTCGTCTGCGCGCTCCTGCTTTTTGCCATCAAGTCCATATACGCCCGGACCACGGGCTCATCAAAATAAATCCAATGAAATTTCTTTTTATCATCTGTACACTTTCATTCCTAAACTATTCCTGTATGCATCCGTGCAAAATAGAAACCTCTTTAAAAGACCAGGCGCTGACTGAATTGCGCACAGTATTAAAAAACAATACCGTCTGGGTAAAAGTTCATGCGGCTGAATACCTGCTATGGCTGCACGAGGACAACAGCGAAGTGCAAAAAGCTTACCTGGATGAATACGGGAAATATCAGAATGAACCGAAATACCGCATCGGCATCTCGCGTGTTTTATACCAGACCGAAAGCGACCCTGCAAAGAAGAAAGCCTGGGTGGACAAGGTACTTGCCGTTTTTGGCGATACCACTTCTCCCGACCGGATCCATGCCGCCGAAACCCTGGCCAAGCTGAAAACATCCCCGCAGCCATTATACCCGGAGGCCACCCATGCTGCGCTGGGCGATACCAGTCGCATCCTGCAGACCTATACGTTGTGGGCTACCTCCTATACTTCTGCAGAGACCGAAGAAAAGAACAAACAGGAATTCATCCGCAGATCCTTTGAAGACCCGGACCCCATCATCCGGAAGATCAGCGCCTATGTATTGCTGAAATCAAAAGACCTGACACCCCGGGAATGGAGCTCGTTTGCAACAAAGGCTTTGAATGAGCCGGCAGGCAGTGAGCTGCGCAACAACCTGCTTCATGCGGCTTTTGTAACTTACCTTGGTGATGATGAGACCACTTTCCAAAAAATAAAAACAGAGATGACCCGGGACTGGAAGCAGTTCACCGCCTCCCAGCGTATTGAGCTGGCACAGGCACTGGCGGAACAAGGCGATTGCGACGATGCAACGGTTTTGTCGGCCTTCTTAAACAATAATGAAAACAATGGCCTCTATGAGGCACAAAGCGCAACCGGCGCTGATGTGCGGGCTGCAGCCGCTTATGCCATCCTGAAAATAGCGGAGCGGACATCTAAATAATGTGTATTTTTCAACTATGAAAATGAGAACAAGTCGCGTATTACAAAAATTGAGAAGCGGTGGCTTTGCCAGCTGCATCAAAATAAATATTTCGAACGCACAGGTAGCCGAGATCGCCGCCCTTTGCGGTTTTGACTGTGTTTGGGTAGACCAGGAACATTGTACTCCCGATTGGGATGTGCTCAACAGCCAGGTATGGGCAACCAAGGCATACAATACCGACCTGATGGTGCGGGTACCCCGGGGCAGCTACAGCGATCTGGCCAAGCCGCTGGAAATGGATGCCACGGGCATTATGGTACCGCATATTATGAGCCTGAATGATGCGAAAAAAGTGGTACAGGATACCCGCTTCCATCCCATCGGCAGAAGGCCGATCGATGGCGGTAACGCAGACGGGGCCTATACCAATATGGATTTTCAGGAATACCTGGCCACCGCCAATAAAGAGCGGTTTGTAGTGCTGCAGATCGAGGACCCCGAACCACTGGAAGAGCTGGAAGCCATCGCAGCGCTGGAAGGTTATGACATGCTCTTTTTTGGCCCGGGCGATTTTAGCCAGGGCATCGGGGCGCCCGGGGATTTCAGCCACCCGAAGCTATTGGAAACAAGGGAGCGGGTTGCCGCGCTGGCAAGAAAATACGGAAAATTCGCCGGCACTACCGGCGGCATCGACCACCTGGATTCTTTTAAACAGATGGGTTATCAGTTTGTAAGTGTGGGCGCCGATGTAGTGGGGCTCTCCGCTTATTTTAAAACCCTTGTTAGCAGGATCCACTCATCTGCAACAGAGGAGCAAAAAGGGAATGAGGCCTATAAATAGGTATTCTTAAAAACAAGAAGGATCTATTTCCGGAAAGATCTTATGGCCTTAAATGAGCTTTTTTCCGGACGTCCACTTGAGGCTACCGCCGGTTGCAGCCAATTTGCCGATTGGATCTTTATAACAGACCGCAGCTGCAGAGTCCGTGTTTCCCATCGATGACACCGGCGATCCTGAGTGCCCTTACCAGGGCGATATACCTGCTAAGTCCTGTACTAACAAATTTTATAAGCCCCCGGATCGGGGCGTCAAAAATGCGGCGTACGATCATCGGGTCCATGACTGATAGTGGAACCGGTATTCATTTTATACGAAAGTGGATGATAATTCAGGCCGATACTTCCCGTATAATGCTCCTGATAGCCGTTCAGGCCAATGGAATTGGTCGATTACGGATATCCAACCGGCATCATTAAAATGTTATAAAGATTGCTTTGATACCGGCCCATTATGATCCGGCGATCCGCTCCGTTTATTTTATTTCAAGAATGGTACCCGCAATATGCCGTATGCCGTCCTGTTTATTGAAATAATAAACCACCAGTACCCGGTTGTTTGTCAGCTGCACCGGCCAGGAATAACCCAGGTCCCGGGTGCCTCCATCATCCCGCAATACGATCTCGGGCGCCGTTGCATAATCGGTACACTCTGCATTCAGGATACGCGCCCGGATACCAAAAGGCGCGTGGCGGTACCCATAGGTAAGCAATACCCGGTTATCCGGCAAACGCAGCGCGTTGAGCGGATGTCCCTGGAAGCCCATCTTTTCCCAGCTAAATGTTTTACCACCATCCGTGGAGCGGGCAATACAGGCCTGGTCATCATAAAACTCTGTCCGCATAAACGCCACAATATCGCCCTTTGGCGTTTCATACACGGATGTTTCGCTGAAGGAAATGCTATCATTTTTGGCCACAGGCGCTGAATACTTCCAGGTCATTCCTTTATCGTAGGAAACCAGCAGGTGCGTGGCGTTGATCAATGGTTTTGTTTTTTCAACGCTTGCTGCCACCCAGTAGAGCTGCCCCTTTTTACCTTCATACATCGCTCCCCTGTTATAAGCCGGCAGTGGGTTGCCAAACGCATCATTATGCTTTTCCGATGGTATATGCAACGGCTCATAGGGCCCCTGCCAGGTCTTACCGCCATCTAAGGACTTCACCAGATATCCGCCATTAAAGACCGAGCTCAATGTATAGTGCCCGAAGTAAGGTGCTTTTATTTTAGCATCCGCCCGGGGAAACACCCAGGAATAGCTGGCGCAGAGGATGGATCCATCACGCAGCTGCAGCAAACAGGGATCCTGTGAGCCACCAAAAGGATAGGCGTATAAGAGTTCCGGTTGCCGGGGCCAGTTGATCCCGTCTTTGGAGCGCATCATCACCAGGTAGCTGTTGGGATCCACATGATTGGTACCCTTCTCCCCCAGCCGCTTCCGTTCCGGTGCTCTCCTGAACGCCAGGAGGAACTCCCCGTTCGGCCGCCGGATGATGGAAGGGAACGAGCTGTAAAAACGGGCATCTTCATACAGCACGATATCTTTTATTTTTTTTACCCCTGCATTTTGCTGCTGTGCAGGCACCGTAATAGCCGGTAATACAAAAAGCAACAGTAGTATCTCTCTTATCCTGATCCAACGCATATCGTAGATTTTTTATTTTGTAAAAATGATGCTTTTATTTTATTCTCCGCAACGCCCTTTTCTTTTCAGGGTCTCCTGGAAGGGGCCCTGAAAAATACCCCCGTTCCGCAGATCATCCTCCGCTACATCCCCTGCGGGAGACATCGGGGGGAAGGCTACATTGGGTTGTAGGCCGGGTTTACAACCGGGTATATCGCGCCTTCCTTTTTCAGCCAGGCCTGCAGATCGGCTTTCAGCTTTTTCGTAAGCGCTTTCTTGACCGGGGCCAGGTCATGTGCCTCCGACTGGTCCTCTTTCAGGTTGTATAATTCACAATGCTGGTCTTCATACCAGTAAATCAGTTTCCAGTTACCCGAACGGATGGCGGATGCCGGGCTTCCTTTTTGATTGCCGTAATGCGGATAATGCCAGTACAGCGAGCGCTCCGGCACCTCTTTTTTTGCCAACCGGGGAAGCAGGTTCACCCCATCTTTATGTTGTGTGTGGTTCTGCGGCAGGCCGGCCAATGCCAGCAACGTAGGATACAGATCCGTGTTCACCACCGGGGCATCAACCACCGTGCCAGGCTGCGTCATTGCCGGCCATTTCAGGAGGAGCGGCACGCGGATGCCACCTTCATACAACCATCCCTTGCCGCCACGCAACGGCCTGTTGGCCGTGGGCATTCCCTCTGCGGTAGAAAGCCCGCCATTATCCGAAAGGAATACAACGATCGTATTGCGATCCAGCTGCAGCTCTTTCAGCTTACTAAGCACCAACCCTACTGCGGAATCCGTTTCAAACACCATGGCCGCATACCGTTCATGATCCTGCTTCACCCGCTCCCTGCCCCAGGGACTTGCCACCACTGGCCGAAGTAGCTTCAGCCGATCTTTTTTTGCCGTATAGCGCGCAATATTCTTTTCGCCGGCAAGAACGGGAATATGCACCGCATAAAAAGAAACAAAGGCTAAAAACGGATGCGCTCTATTTTGTTCTATAAACCGGTTGGCTTCCGCCACAATTCCAAAGCTGCCTTTTGACGGACTTTTTGCCTTCCCCTCGAAATAGTGATCAAAGCCCTGTGTCAGCGGACCGTTTTGAGGCACAGACCCCAGGTGCCATTTTCCAGCCAGAAAAGTGGCATAACCGGCTTTTTTAAAGGCTTCGGCCAACGTTACTTCCTGTTGCGGCAGGTAGTTCCTGTAAGATGCCGGTAACAACCGGGTGATCTTTTCCTTCCGGGTTTCTTTTGCCGCATCTTCCGGCTGCACCGCACCAAACCAATCGGTGGTTTGCATGGCCACCGGATATTTGCCCGTCATGATGCCGGATCTTGCCGGGGAACAAACCGGCGCAGATGCATAGGCGCTGGTGAACCTTACCGATTGTGCAGCCAGGGCATCGATATGGGGTGTATCATAAAAAGAAGATCCGTAACAGTGCAAATCCTTCCAACCCATATCATCTACCAGAAAAAAGACGACATTGGGAGGGCGGTCCTGGCAGAATCCTTCCTGCGCAATGACAAGCAGCAATGCGCAAAAAAATAAATAATTCCGGCGAGCCTGTAATCGGGTCATGTTGCTGATTTAAACCTCCGTTAAAAAATACGATACCTGTACTGACCGGCTGCATTCGGATAAAAAGATCCCCGTTAACCGCGGATCATCCTTTTAGGCGCCAGTGGGTGGACAGAATATTGGTCGGCTGGCCATTGCCCGGCGACTGGTAATACACGGTCAGTAAAGAGCCGTCCATTAACTGAACAGTGGATGGATACCCCATATCGCCATTGGGCGAACCGGTTAAGATTACTTCATTTTCTATATCCCAGGTTTTGCCCTCATCATAAGAAAGGCAGGCACGCTGGCTGTAGGAAGGCTTCCGGTGGCCGTAAGTAAGCAATAATACATTGTTTTTTAAACGGGTTAGATGGGGAGGATACCCCCAAATACCCGTTTCTTTTGCCAGGGTCCATGTTTTTCCCCCATCATGGCTTTCGGATTGCAGCAGGTGGCCGCTGTGAAACGCTTTCGATTCATTGCGGATCATGGCCAGCAGCTTTCCCGAAGAACATTCGATCACATGCGGTTCTGAAATACTTTTGGCATTTTCAGGCAAGGGGATGCTTCCGATCACTTTCCAGGTTCTCCCGTCATCGGTCGACTTTTCGATCAGCACAGGTCCCATCGATTTGTATTTTCCCGTTCCCGCATATAAAAGATCCCCGCTTTTCAGATTCACCGGGCCATGGGGTGCCGTTCCTGCTGTGCGCGAGGGAACCTGCCAGGTTTTACCGCCATCCAGCGACCGTTTCGTCCAGTTACCCAACCATTCTTTTTTTGTCTCCCCGCTTATTTTCTCCCCGATGCGGGCATATTTATTATATGCCCCCTTCCATGCCGGATTTTCAAACGCAAGCGAGGTGAACCAACTCACCACAAGGGTCCCCTTCTTTGTCTGAATAATTCCTGCGTCCCGGTCGTCCAGCGGCGAATTGGTGATCGTTGTAGGAGCAGACCAGGTTTTGCCATTGTCCAACGACCGCAAAAGCTGTGTCTTTCCAAAGGGGCACACGTGGCTATCCCGGTCGCCCGAGTAAGCAACAAGCAGCTCATTGTCTTTTGTCAGCACAACCGTCGGCCATCCGAGGTAGCGGTTGGGCTCTATACCATTATTTGTCTGAACGGGATGACCGTTCTTATCAATTCCGCCGCATCCGGCCGGGAACCTGCCGGGTTCGATGCTGATCGTTTTCGTTTCCAGTATGTCTGCTATTGTATTTTTGACCGCATCCGGAACCGGACGTGGTGTCTGCTCCGCAACGAGGGTATTGTTTACATCTGCGACCCGGGCAATCAACGGCGATATGCCGATCAGTCCCAGGAAATTTCTTCGGTTATACGCTTTACTCATAATTTTTGATGGATCTGTTTTTTTATTTCGATGATCACTTATTTTTTCTTAACCACTACTTCACGCACTTTAATTGCCTTGCGAATGGTTCCTTCGGACGTCTGATAATGAAAATCGGAATAGATGATCAGAAATTTATTGGAACCGGTTGGAAGCAATCCTGTATATCCACACGACACCTGTGCTGAGCCGCCGCTGAGCTCTTTTTTAACATCATCATGCGGCAACATTTCAAATGCCCGGGACCACTGCATGCCCCTGGGATCCGTTGAAAAACGCAGCTGCACGCCGGGGCGCCCTGATGACATTACCAACACGCCATTGGATAATTGCAGCAAACGGGGCAATACTCCTGCCGGGGTGATCACCTGCGGCACCGACCAGGTCTTGCCCTGATCAGTGGAATAACTGCCATACATCGGTCCGATGCCCGCACCATCGGTGGTCCGGAGCACACAAAGAAATGTACCATCCTTTAATATTTCAAAGGCCGGCTCTGTGTATCCCATCCGCCTGGCAGACAAGGTATCTCCGGCTGGATCCAATTGAAAAGGGATCCGGCCCTGGACGCTCCAATGATGCCCGTTATCTGTGGAGCGATAGAAGAAGGCGCCGGATCGCGGATCCGTTTTTCCGTCCTTATCGACCAGGTATCCCGGGTAAATGCCAGCGATCAGGGAGCCGTCCTTCGCTACGTGAATATCACCCCACCACACGATCGGTACCAGTCCTGCAAGGCTGTACCGCGCTGCCTGCGGGTCTTCCAGCACCGCCTTCTCCAGCTCCCATTTTGAAGCGCCTTTTTTCAATCTTTTAAAATAGACGCCCTGCCTGCTTTCCGGCAGCTCGCTCAGGCGGTAAAAATTAAAATTTGACTTCCGGTAGTTTTCAAGTCCCACCCCAACCGGCGCCGGCAATTGCAACTCTTTTTCAGGAATGGGTTTGGGCGTATAAATGGCCAGGCGGTCTCCATTGGGCAACAGTACGGCATTGCCCGGATCTTCGGAAGGCTCCTCCCGCCAGCTTTTTCCCACATCGGTGGAGACAGCGCTGCCACGCGTGTCGGTTCCGTAAGCCTCAATGGCATCACGGGTGAGATTCCATTTAGCAACAATATTACCGTTGGCAGTACGGTCAATATTGGGAAACTGAAAAAAGCCCCACTTCTCCGGCCTGGCGGCCACGGCGATCACCACCGGGTCTTTAAACCGGATATCAAACGCCTTTTTCCCCCGTTGTTTGTATTGAACGGTGGTAGCTCCATAGGCCGCTATCCCATCCTTAAGGCCCCTGCCTTCCCCGGGTGACCGGTCATCCACAACCACTGCACTCTTTGAAGACGGCTGCGCCCCGCATACACCGGCTGCAAAAAATAAAAAAAGCATCAAAGAAATACGCATTTTGTATGTTTTAAAATTCAGGACTATTGTAATTCCATTGTAATGGTTTGCGCCAGCGAAAGGATCATATTGTTATCCTTGTCGGCATTGCTTTTGTCTACCGTTTTACGTGTATCCTGTACCCAGGCCAGCACCCGGCTTTGCGTACGGGCCTTTACCACTACACCGGTCTCCGCATTTACCCACTGCTCTCTTTTGAACAAAAGCTTGCCACCACGGTCATTAAAATATCTATAGTGCACGAGGTCTGCCTTGTTCACTGCAGTAGACGTTAACAGGTCGGTTACACCGATTCCCAGGTCCTTCAGCCAGGTCTCCTGCGCCGTGCGCAACAACCGGCACCGGACGCCGTTGACCATTTCGTCGTGAACATAAGTGACCGGCATTTCGAGTGTACGTACCGGGGGCAGATCAGTACCCTGAAGCGCCGGGATGCGCAAAGGCTCCAGGCTTTCCCACGCATCGCCCGGCTTCAGGCCATCAACAGGCATTAAGGCTACCAGTGAAGCGATGTCCGGCGCCAGCCAGGCCGCAGCCGTCCCGCTCGTGCTTACATCCGTAACCTTACCCTGACGGCTGGCAGCAAACCGGACCGTTTGTCCCTCCGCATGAATGCTGCTGTCAAACCAGCTGAAGTTGCGGATGCGTGCCTCCAGCGACGCTGCTTTTTGCTCATTGATGCCCCGGCTCTGTAAAGTAAGCGCAGCCGTCCCCTCCAGATAGGGCATCCCCGTTTTTTCCCTGGGTTTAAACAGTCGGTAAACCGGTTTGGGCAAAGCAGACAGGGAGTTGGCAACCGGTATCGCCTGCAAACCGGCAACCGTTACCTTATACTCCAGCTTTTTTCCCTTCGGGTATTGCGCCGGCACCACGTGCTGATCCGGTTTCAAATACCGGAACAACTGCTTCAATATGCGTTCATTCTCTGCCCAGGGCCGTGCCATATTTCCGGTCCAGGACCCGATATCTCCTACAAGGATCACTTTGCCTTTGCCCGGCCGTACCTGTATGATGCCGGGTCCGCGCACATGGCGGTCCGGGTAGCCGGCATCAGAAGCTACTTCCATCAGCACTTCCGGCTTCACTGCACCGGGCAATATCTTCAGCGTACAACCGGCTCCGTAGTGAAAAACCGGTACATCATAAAAATGGGCATGCCCATTGCCGATGGGAACATCCGAATAGTGGGTATCATCATAATTCCATGCCAACCCGAAAGCATTCACCAGCTTTTTTAACTGTACGCTTTCAAAATCCTCGGCAGCCCGATCGGGAGTCGTTGCGTTGATCATGATCATCAGACTTCCGCCCTTCTGTACATATTCGATCAGGTTCCTGATCTCAACATCTGCAAGCGCCGGCACTTCCGGCACCACTTTCGGGTTATCAGGATTCAGGATCAATACGGCATCCTGGTCTTTCAAGGTCTCTTTTGTAAAGGGCGCACGCCCGATGGTTATAAAGTGCTCATGGCCCAGGGCCGTAAATACAGGATCAAACGTGTTGGAATGTACAAAATCATCCCAGGCGTACCGCCCCGCCCCTGCGATCCAGCTGCCGGTAACCAGGTGATTCCCTACTTTGGTATTGGGCAATGAATGATGGAAATAATCAAAATAGATCCTCAACGGCTTTGCCGGCACGGGGCTGTAACTAAAGGTTCCCCGGGGCTTTCCGGTTTGTGCCCACATACTAACGGTCAGGAGCAAACCTATCATTAATTTTAAGAAGCGGCTTAAGGGGCGGATGTTGCGGATCATCATGTTTATATTTTTGATTGAAGCTGTTTAAACTTATTTTTCCAGCAGGACTACCGGTATTTTAGTAAAATGGATAGAAGCTTTACCCGTATGCGACGAGTAGTAAGAGGTCCATAAGGTATCGTTATACAATACCATTCCCGGATAGCTGCAATCCCCACCACTGGGCAGGGGAAACCGTTTTTTTACATTACCTTTTAAATCGGTAATGTAAATGGCCGTTGAGTCCGGTTTGCCTGATGTATAAAAACGCGTACCCATACACAATGTTGTATCCGATAAAAATTCAAAATCGGGTCCGCCCAGCCGCATTTTCAGCGGGTATTGGGTAAACAGGTAATACGGGGGCGGCGCTACCATCAATATCCCGTTCCGGCCTCCCGATTCGCAGCGCACCAGTACATACATATTATCCTGCTTATCAAATCTTACTGTTGCCTCATTCGGGCTATTGGGCAAGGAAAGTTTTGTAACTGCATGATAAGCTTTACCATCGGCCGTTCTGAGCAGGGTAAGCGGGCTGTTGATATAATCGAAGCCATACCCTTCACCGTTCCTGTTCCAGCTAACGCGCCAGATCCAGTAGGAAGCGGTACTTAACCCCGGGTTATAAACCGAACAGCTTTGCAGATCGTCAAACACCGTTCCCTGTGCATCGGAATAGGAAACACAGGGACGGAAATTTTGCCGGGTATACGTTCCGTTATTATTTAACCAATACTCCACATCTACGAGAACCATTAACCTGTTGTCCGGCGTCACCGAAATCTTGGGATCCCTGAGATCAATCGAATAAGGCCCTTCGGGAGCCTTCTGAAACCACCGGACGGAGGTCCAGGTATTTCCATCCACAGATCTCAGGATCCTTATCCTTCCATCATGGGAAGTATGTGAAGCAGACTCCCGGAACACACAATAAAAGGCATTATTAAACCGGACAAGATCGGTAAAGGCACTATGCGGCGCCAGATCCCATATCTTGCCAAACCGGGCTGTATAGACCTTTTCCTCCCCGGGGGGAGCCGGTCGTTCCGGCTGGTCTTTCTCTTTCTTAACTACTTTATCTTTTCCGCAGCTCATGCCCGTAATCATACTTGCTCCCAAAAACACAAGAAATATATTACGGATCATAGTGTTAGATTATTTACGATAACAATAACCGTTTACAGGCATACTTACTGTACAATTATCTTAATACTTTTTGTAACGCCGCCATAAGTGGCCGTAATCGTTCCGGTCCCTTTTGCAGCGGCGGTGAACATCCCCCCGGAAAAAGTGCCGATGGCACTGTTATCCAGAGCAGCCGTTACGGACGTAAGGGCTGTGTTCACGATCAGGCCGTATTGATTCATTCCGTAAAAAACAGGGGTAAAGGTATCGCCCACTGCTAACCGCACCAGCCGGTTTGCCGGCGCAAAGGCAGCTACCGCGTTATCCTCCGGCGCCGAAGAAACACCAAAGATCCCCTCTCCATTCGCATAAGGAGCAGTACCGTTGTTCGGACGGTTCATTAATCCTGTATTGTTATAACCGGCGTTCTTTACAAACATCGTGGTTTCATTGCCCCCGATAAGGTTCAGTGCATTATATACGCCATAAAGCTGCATTAACTGGGCCACTTCTTTTGTGAACAGCCCGGGATTATCTACCGTACACATATATACCTTGCTTTCATCCTCTGAAACGCCGATGGCCGTTCTTTGTAGCTTTGCAAGCCAGTTGGTATCATTCAATATCCCGTTCCGTATAATCCAGGAACGCCCACCGATCATCTGCGTAAAATCGCGGGAAGGTGCATTTTTGGGGTGTAACTGTATGTCTACCTTAACGGTATCGCCGTTTGCCAGCTTGGTTACTTCAGTAATAGGGGTTGTACCGCTGATAGCCCGGCCGGGATAACCGGAAAGCACGGCTCCGCTGGCCGGGATCGCCATCCCGTTCTGCAGCGCGGCCACATTCCCGTTGACGACAAATGAAGTGGTCTTATTAAAGCCAAAGGGAAAAGAGAAACCGCTGGCCGGCAACAGGGAGGCCTCAGCGCCTGCATTGGATTGCAGGGTGGAAGCACCGGTATATTTTGTCATAAGCATGATATACCTCCGGGCCTCGCTGAGCGCACCCAGCCGGATCTTGTTCACCCCATCGATACTTAGAAACTGGGTTTTGGAAATAGCAGACCCATGATATACGGCATAATCGATGAACAGCTTTTTACCGTCTTCAAAAAAAGCATGTGCATCCACACCACCTGTATTCACATCGGAGGCTATGAGGTAAGTAGGGCTGGTAACAAGATCGCCATCAATGACCAGTCCCTGGATCGGCTGCCCGTGAAAATTATCCGTTGTGGCCCTGAAATAATCACCACCGGTACCGGCAAAATACACATTGCCCGGAGCTGATTTCCGCGAAGCCATGGAAAGTACGGTTTCGGTGGTAGGTATCTTATCATTTGCCAATACCGGTTTAAAGGTAAGGTATGGATTGGAAACGTCATATACCAGCATATTGATCTTTACAGGATCGTATGCAAATCCCGTATCATTCAACACCAGCTGCATATACCGGGTTCCCGGGCCAACATCAAAAAACGCTGTTGTGTCCAGCAGGTAATAACTGCCCTGGATGTTCACGATCTGACCAATGCCGCCCTCTCCCTGGCTGATCGTTTTATAGGTAAACGCTACACTATTGGAGCTATAGTCGCCATTCCATACTTTTATGTATACGCTGCCCGTGCCCTGCGGAACCATTACTTTTACATAAGTATCCCCGGCATCGATCACTTTGGCACCATTGGCGCCAAATAATACGGCTGTATTCTTAGCAAAACTCTCTCCTGTTATGGTTAACGTGTCGCCAAACACACCCAGGCCGGCGGATATACTGGTAATATAGGGCGCATCCTTGGAAACGGACCCCAATTCCGCATCGGTTCGCTGTTTATTGCAGGCAGCAAGGGTTGCTATACATAGTACAACCACAGATAGTTTTCGCATATATAATCTATTTAGTCGCATATTCTGTTTTTTGTCCGGGCGTCTAAGGCCGCAGCATGTCTTCGAATGTCGGCGATTCGTATCTTATTACGTCCCCCGTATAGGTATAACATACCAGGTCCCGCTGGTACACGCTGAATGCCTTGGCATACCTTGCGCCAAAATCAGGATAGGAAGCGGGCGTTACATAATTATATACGGGATAATTCCCTGCCATCGGGTCGTAGCTCGCATAGATCAAAGCCACATCGTCTGTAAGGAAGAACTGCCGGTCGTTGATGGTGCAGCCCGATTTTATGCCAAAGCCCCAGGAGCTCTGATCCTTCCGGTTGGCGGTGGTCAGTTGCCCGTTGGCATCCAGCCGGTTGAATTTGGAATGCCACAGGCTCGTTGCGGTCGTGGTGCGGGGCGGATAATAGATCACATGGGTAAACCCGTTGACCCCCGCAAAAAAGCGGCGCCTTTTTTGAGCTGTGTACAGCTGGTATCCCCAATCTTCATTATAAGTAGCAGGACTCGTATTGGATAGCTGGTGCACATTGCTCGTTAACCGTTTGGGGGGCCCGATGGTAATATGAGGATAAGGCGTAACCGCAAAACTATAGGGATGGCCGCATCCTGTGACAGCGGAGCTCCAGTTGGATGAGCACGGGCTTTGGGTATCTACCCCAAAGATCATCTGGTAGAACGGATGAAAGAACAAACATTCATACCGCTTAAAACCGGTGGCCACCATAACGGGCTCGCCCATTTGCCTGTTGCCGTTGCTTTCAAGGGGAATGAACCACAGGTTGCCCGCCGTGTCTTTAAGCATCAGATCCCCGTAAAAATCAAAAAGATCGGCCCTGGGATCCGCCAGTTGCGGCAGGCTGCCGATCTTCAGCCCCACCTGCAGGGTACGGCTGCTGATCAGAATATATTTAATACTCCTTTCCAGATCTACCTTAAATGTGGCATCTGAGGCCGCTACCTGAATCGGAAGCACATAATCTGTAAGCGGCTGCAGCTTATCCTTATAAATGACCAGCGGCAATAACCCCGTTGATGCCTGGCCACTGTGTATTACGGTATCTGTGATCATTCTGTAGGCATCGGCCGGGAGGGGCACATACGCTCCTACATTGTCATTGTCAAAGGCCTGCACATAAGCATCGGGCAATACCGTAAACTTCACAGGGATCTCATGAGATGCCAGCAAATTGCCGCCGATATCCACCTGGTAGCTGAACACCGTGGTATCCCTGTCTCCTACATTTGTGTTGACGCGGATCTTAGAAGAAATTGCCGTGTTCACATCTGAAAAATACAATTTGTTATACGACGCATCGGCGTCCTTATCTGCAGGCAGGTTTTCTTTTGCACAGGAAAACAATGCCACAGGCAGCAACCAGATGAGTGTATAGTAAAGAATATTGACCTTCATGTCTGTTTATATATTTGCTTATTTCAAAAATTCTATGCCAAACCGGTCCAGCCATAATTGTCCCTTTTGCACAGCAGACGACTGCGGTACTTTCATCCAGTAAAGTATCTGCGGTGTCAGATCCTGCTGCAATACATTAACGGCCGGGTTTGTAAGTGTGAGATCCTGCGATTTAAACATCGGATTGTACGCCACAAAAAAGCCGGGAGCGATCGGCGCACGGTCCAGACCGCTTCCACCCTGTGTAGTGGTGATGATCACCAGCCATTCTTCATTATTATAGCTATTCCGGGATTTAAGCGCATTCAGTATTTCCCCTATATAGCCGTCGGTCCTGGAAACCGCATCTGCATAGGGCGCCGCCAGATTTGAAAACCCATACTGCCGCCCGTTATGATATACATCTCCAAACTGCGTAATGATGACCCGGGCCGAATCGGCCTGTAACATACGTACGGTCTGATCTTTTGTATCCGCATCGCTGCCGGTGGTCACTTTTACATCAGCGTCCCGGAGCAGGGTATTGACCAAATTTCCCCAGGAGGATATGGCTGCCGTCCGGATGGCTCCGGGCTTATCATTGTACAGCAGGCGCAGTGCGCTTAAATTTGGCGAAAGCGGGGTGGTGGCGGACGAATCAATAGGCTTCGGATAAAAAGAGCTGTCAAATACGCGGTGCTGGGTAATATCGTTCCCCGTCATCATCCCCGCCCAGGATCCGGCATTGCCGCCGCTGCTCAGCAGATATTTGATCACACGCCACTCTGCCAGTTGCAGATAACCCGTATAATTGATCGCATTGATTGCAGAGATCACCAGCCTGTAGTACCGGTAGGGAGTGGTGTTCTCAATTTCATATCGTTTGGTCTGGTTACGCGCGGTAAATATTTCACCGTACCGCGTGTCCAGTATTGTCCAGGGACCACCCGGATCATTGGCGGCCTGGATCGTCCAGTCTTTGGGGTCCCGCCAGTTCTGGGTGTTGTTCTCGGTAGCCGATGTCATCGTATAAGCCTCCACCACCGGCAGGTTGGCCTTATATTCCTGCTGCGCCCATAAATTGGGCAGATAGGGCTGTATGGGACCACAGGAGAAAAAGGATGAAATGTTCTTGTCTACCAGCTTGGAAGATCCGTTTGCCGCCGCAGCACCACTTGCATTTTCAAACGCAACGGTCAGGGTTCCGTCACTGGTCACATCACTTTCGGTACGGATAACCGGCAGTTCCACATCCCAGGAATACTTGGCATTGGGCAATAACCCCAAAATATTGGGGGGCGCGATCGCTTTTACAACCGACGCCGGCAATCCATCCACCCCGATCACCAATACATGCCTTTTGTTAACAGCTGCCATTGCATTGGACGAATCGGGTTTGTAAACATTCTGATCCAGTACCGGATCGTAAAACTTCTTACACCCGCTGATGAGCAGCACAGCGGACACCAAAATAAGCGCAGTTTTTATAACGATTTTCATTTTCAGACCAGTTTTTAAGGTTTGATCACTCCAAATTCCGAGAGCGAGCAGGCGTGGTTTGTTGAAGCATTGATAACATCCAGCATTTCGAACCGCACATACCGGACGCCTTTATAAACCGTATCCAATGCGTAGTTATTAAAGACGTAAACATTATTCTTCCCGGTAAACACCTTCGGCTCGCTCCATTCCAGGTTATCCGCACTAAAGGAAATGGCAATCGTTTTCGGCCTCCACGTGTGTCCGTTCACATAGTAAAAGCCCGATATATCATAATACTTATTCATATCAAATACCATATAATGCGGCAGGTGATATTGATTTGCTTCATAGTCGATGTACTGTGAATGCCAGTACGTATGATCATCGCCATCCAGCGCCAGGTTGGCATAACTCCCGGTTGAAACTTCCTGGCAGCAAAGACCCGCAATGGTCCACCCAACCCGCGGCACCCGCTTGTCTTCGGGCATTGCCGCGCGCTTGCCTCCGGTGTCCAGAACAGGATTATAGTTATATACATCGTTGGGCATCAGCTGATAATTTTTCACCCGGATCGAGTCTCTCGATGCATCGGTAGGGAGCAGCCCCCATACATAAAAGAACATATACAGATCCTGCTGTGCATAGTCCGAAGCTACCTGGTAAATGAAATTTATTTTTTCCTGGTCGGTCATTACCTGCTTGTAATAGTACCGTGCCTTGTAGTCAAGGCTATCGTATAACCCATAACCATATTCGTGAAACAACTGTAAGAAGGGTACCAGCCGTACAATGAAACTGTTTGAAAAATTAGGGATCCGCCGGGAAAAATCGATCGGCAGCTGACTGGCAAGCGATTGCCGCACATAGTACATCGCATTTGCAACGCCGTCAGCTACGGAAGGATTCACTCTTTGAATATTGAAATTTTTCCTGTTGGCAAATTTGAAACCATACAGCTGGTGAATGTTGGGGAGTGCGGCAGGGAACCATCCGGTTGAAGAAGAGCCTATATTATTGCTGCCAATTGCGCCCATCGTCCACCAGGCACCTTTCTGTCCGGTTCCTATATTCACAATCTCATTCAAATAAATATTTTCGTCGATCGGAATGACCACGGGATAACCACCATGCGCGTAGGCATTTGACGGCTGCACATCCATGATCACACGAACCGGAAGTTCCGGCGCCTTATTCAATGAATCGGTAGTTTCATAATCAAGGCCTTTCCAACGATAAACATCCTTATCCATAAAATCATCCCATTCCTGCATCACAGCAGTAGGGTTTGCGATCGGGTACTTGTCTACCAGGTATTTTGGCAGCTCAAATATGATCTTCTTACCCCTCAGCTGAATCCAGGGAACAGTGGATTGCTTTACCTGGTCGTTCCATTCCGCATCGCTGGTTTGCCCCAGTATAAAATCCGGGGACTTGGCAACACCCGAAAAGCTGAGGGTTACCTGGTCGAGATCGAGGTTCACTGCTTTCCTGATGTAAATGGAGCCCCCATAAAGATTACGGACGTAGTTGATGCCCGGTATCAGCTGTACCTGGTTATAAAGAACCGGGTCCCGGCCCTTGATCGTCGTATTGGTGATGTTGTCGGTCCACCCCCCTATCTGCACCGTTAACCCCGAAACGCCCGCCGGCACCTCGATAGAAATGGCTTCTCCTGCAGGTGCATACAAGCCCGTGCTAAAAACAGGCTGGGGTGTGGAGATCAGTTTAATATCTGCGTTGCGCACATATTTATAGGCCATATTGATCGTAACCGGTATGGTAACGCGGGGCTCTGTTGCCGCTATCAGGCCGGGAAATATCTTTGCCCTGTCCAGCTTACTGAAATCATCGCCCATATCGCCTGTTCCACCGCCGGCCGCATTTGCCGAAGGCTGCCCCTCGTCAAACCCATCAGCCACATTATAGCCGTAGTTTCTTTTGCAGGCCACAGCTGAAAATATCAGCAGCGCCCATAACCAATACTTCATTTTGTATATACTGTTCATTGAATGCGTGTTATAATGTTTTAACCATTTGATGCCCGTTTATTTGCGCTGCAATCCAATTCTTATTATATTTTTTACCGGGTTATTGTCAAACAAAGAAAAGCTCCCGGCAATTACCACGCCCTTGCGTCCTGAAAGCGTAGTAGTTTCTAAAATATCGTTGATCGCTCCGTTGAATGCACCCGTATTGTTCAAATTGGCTGCCAGGGTTCCATCGGAGTTGAGGATCATAAATCCCTGGCGTGTTATAAAGGAACTGCTGTTAACATCGCGGTAACGCTCAAAGGCGCCCGACATGATGATCGTTCCATCGCTCAGCTGGCCGGCATAATTGACAAGACGCCCGCTGCTGGCCGTGGAGCGTTCAAAATCCCCCAGCTGAAAACCGTTGCTGATCGACCCGTCCCGGTCCAGCATTACCACACCTGCCGGGCAGGCTACACCATTAAATGTTTTAAAGTCGCCCACTACCAGTAGCTTTTGCGTAGCAGGATTATAGGTGATTTTGGTAATGGCACCGTCGGCCCCCGGTCCTACATTAAAGGCAGGATCCCGCTTGCCGTTGTTATCGAGCATTACGATGCGTCCCACACTTTCATTGTTGTACATTGTAAAATTGCCCGCAATGATGATGCTTCCGTGCGTGTCGCCGTCCATGAGCTGCACGGCATCCGCGATGGTCCCGTTGGTACCAAATCCTTTTGTTCTGTAGGGGTCATAATTATAGGTAGTGTCCAATATTCCATCCTGGCTGATGGCAGCTACCTGAGACTGGTAGGTATAGTTTTTTACCACTGAATAGGCGGTCGACAACGTATAATCGTTATACACGTAACGGGAAAAATTACCCACCGAAATCAGCCTTCCGGCATCATCCATAAAAACTTTTCTAACGGCCCCGTCAAACCCGCCCCTAAAATTGACAAATACTCCGATATTGGCGGTCGGGTTTTCCGGATCCGGATTGTTCACATTCGTTGTAACCGAATCGATCTGACCATTCTGATAAAGCCGGGTCATGTTATTGACGCCCCGGTAAATACCAAAGTTCGAAAATCCGGTACCATAAACCAGGTACCCGGGAAAATTTGTCAGCTTTATGATACCATAAATAGCCGAGCTTGCATTGGGGCCCTCTCCCACATAAAAGTTATCCCGGAGGGTACCGGTGGTCGGATTGAGCTGGATCAGCCCAGTGCTGTTATTGTTGTGGTAGGAGTCGGGTGTGGTTCCCAGGAAACTCAGCCCGTTCCAGGTGGTAAAATCACCACAAACAAATAAATTCAGCACCTGCATCCAGCTATCGTAATACAGATCCCATACCGGGCCGTTCGCAGCGCTTCCCAGCAGGGGATTGCCTTTTTCGTCTTCCTGGTCGGTAGCATTAAAAGAAGAGTCGATCCAGGTCCAGCCCACAATATTAAAATCGGGGCCATAGAACTGTTTATTGCCAACGATCATGGATGAGGCCCCCGAGGAGGCGAACTCCGGCACGACTACCGTTACGGTACTATCGCCGCCATTCACAGATCTAACCGTTGCCCGCGACCCGTTCAGATAAAACTCAATAGAAGCAGGAGCCATTTTCAGCAACGTATCAATACCCGAAACCTTAAACCGTACGGTATCCCCTGCCTGGCCCTGAAAAGGAACGGGCATTTGGAGCGGCAGTCCGATAGCATTCACAAACGGAGGCGGGTAAGCCCCGGAGTAGTTCATCTCCTGGCGCTTAAAACAGGATGCAACGAAAAATGAGCAGCATATTAATAAAAGAATTACATTTTTTTTCATGTTCCGAATTTTATCCTAATGATCATTGAAAACCGATATACATTGCATTGGCCAACGCCTGTTGCGGATCGAAGCCCAGATAGTGCGTGCCAAATACCAGCACATGGCAGTAACCATTTTTTGGCCGGATATTACTGGTTGCCACCCGGGTGCTCCACCAGCCCTGGTACGGGGCCGCCGGGTTGGGGACATAGGAGAAGTTGAGGCTCCGGTACCCGATATACTTGATACCGTTCGCATCCCCGAAATTGACCCCTACATTCATCACACGTCCGCCGACGGAGCGGACAAATTCCCCGGAAAAGGAGGAGAGGTTCTGCATATCCAGCTGCGGATAATTATCCATACCCCGGGCACCGCTAAACATATACATCATCAGGGTATTTCTCCAGAACTCGGGCTTAATATTATCAACGGACATCAGCGTGTCATGCCCCAGGGACCTTAAATTCCTGTTGATAAAAAGGAAGGTGCTCCGGATGGAGGAATCTGCCGGTGCAAAAAAAGTAATGGTGCTGTCCGTAAAATAATCCTCAAGGCCCGCCGCCTTTATAATGTGTACCAGCGTGTCGAACATATAGGGCTTCGACTGAAGAAATTCCAGCATATTGCCGTCAAACGATGGCGTGCTAAGACCGGTATCTGTATAATAGTCCTTCCTGCAGCCCGTTACCATTGCCAATGATAAGGAACCTATTAAAAAAGTCTTTAACAACAAATATTTCATCCGTTTATTTTTTATGTCCGTTTTTAAAACAATTGAAAACAACATTTTAGTTCCAGTAAGGATTTGAAGACACATTGGGATTCACCGTACTGATGGCCGCATCAATGGGATAAGTCCAGGCTCCGCTCATAAAATCCTCGTAGTTTATTGTATTCATCGTATACAGGGAGCTCATTATCTTTTTTGTACGGACAAGATCGTAGAAAAAGGAGCTTTCACCCATCAATTCCCGTTCCCGCTCCCACCAGATCGCGTCTTCAAGGGTAATGCCCGCAGCCATGTTGGTAACCGTCTTTCCGCCTTCAAACTCCGTTGCCCCTGCCCTTTTCCGTACCACATTAATGGCCTCAAGCGCACCGGGATAATCACCCAGCTTTTCGAGCGCCTCCGCGCGCAGGAGGAATGCATCCACATACCGGAACATGATCTTGGCATCGGTAGGGTTACCCGAAACGCCGCCGTTAAAGTTGGCGAACTTCTTAAAAATAAATGTACCATCCGTGCTGAACATATTCTCGAACCATTGAGAGGCCCGTGCATCGGCATTACTGCCATTGTAGTCCACATCGTACAGCTGATGCAGGTAGTACTGATCATAATACAAGGGGGTTACGCTTACACTGGGTTTGTAAGGGGTCATTAAGGTAAGCGCCCCTACAGTGGCATAAAAGCTGAAGAGTTCACCGGGTTTTGAGCTCTGGCTGATTTCGAATAAGCTTTCATCGCTGTGTCCGTTAAAGATGACCTGGTAGTTGTCATAGGGCAGCAGCTTATAGTAATTGCCCCCTTCCTCAATAAGCGTATGGCTGAGATCCGCCACTTTCTGATAATAGGCCATCGCATTTGCATCGTCAAATCCGGCCATCCACATATACATTTCCATCATCAATACGAGCGCGCCGCCCTTCATGGCCCGGGAGCCTTTTTTAGAGGCATCCGCATAGGTCCAGGGCAGATCCCCCAAAACGCCCTGCAAATCGTTGATACACTTCTGGAACAGTTCAACCTGGTTGGTTCTTGGATTTTTACCCACATCATTGATATCCGCAATGTAGGGAATATCGCCCCAGTGCCGCACCATTATGAAATAGGAAAGGCTTCTGATGAATACGGCTTCCGCATGATACAACCTGCGGTCCGCATCTGTCAGGTCCGCAATATCTGTTCCGGGAACATTTGCGATCAGGTTATTGGCACCCGATACCACGCGGTACAATTGCATCCACTGATCCATATTCCCAAATCCCCAGTCGTCCCACCAGGCATAGTTGGAAGATGCTACCAGGTTGTTCATCTTATTGCCTCTTAACAACGCTACAAATTCGTTCCCGTTGGTAACATTGGGCACCCAGGAACCGCAGCGGTAATCAGCCATGGCAAGAAGCGTATTCCCATTCCCGCAGGTATAGCTCCGCAACAATGTATAGATACCATTTGCATACTGTTCCACATCCTGCTTCGTTTTCCAGAAATTATTTCCCGACATAGCGCCCACAGGGCTTACATTGAGAAATTTCTTACACGAAAGATTCATGCACAAAACAGAGATCAAAAGAGAAAATATGATGGCACGATATTTCATTTTTATGATGCTTTAAAATTTTTAAAAAGTAACAGTCAGACCCAATGTATATCTCCTTGCCATGGGATATCCATAAGGGTTATCACGACCCAGATCCGTTATTACTTCCGGGCTGGGGCCCGAATAGCTGGAGATCGTGGCTACATTTGATCCGGTAAAAAAGACCCTTAAGAGATCCAGCTTCAACCGTCGGAGCAGCTCCTTCTGGAAATTGTAACCCAGTGTTATTGAATTGATCTTGAAATAGGAACCATCCTCCTGGAACAGCGTCTGGTTATAACGGAATGCCGAAATAGCTGCGTTATGATCATATGCATAAGGATTGGGGTAAACCGCGTTGTCGCCCGGAGCCTTCCAGTAGTTATACTGGTCAATAGGCGGTACGGCCTGTACGCTTGATAAATTACTGTTCAACGGGTTATAGAACTGCTGGAACTTATACGCAAGCGGCGTATTCAGCACGTCCCTGAAAAATGTGAAAGAGGTAAATATATTGAGCGTAAAATTGTTATACGACAGGTAATTGGAAACACCACCTGTCAGCTTGGGCACCGGGTTCCCCACGGCTACACGGTCACGATCGTTGATCACATAATCGCCGTTCAGATCGGCAAAGATCGGATCCCCTGCCTTCAGGTACACGCCATTGATGCGCATCGGCATATTGGTTGCTGGGTCCACCGGCACATCCGCATCTGTTGAATAGACCCCATTGGTCACAAAAAGGTAGTTGGAGAAGCTGCTTCTTCCCAACCGGTACAGCAACGGCAGGTTCAGCTGGTCGCCGGGGTTGATGACCCATTCACGTGCGTCATTTGGCAACCGTGTCAATATATTCCGGTTAAAAGCACCCACCAGACCAAAGGTCCAGCTCAGCTTGCTGTCTTTGGGCAGCGGCCTTATATTCAGGGTCAGCTCATGACCATAGTCAACCCAGCTTACATCATTCGAAGGGTATTTGGAATACCCTGTTTCGTAAGGAACGTTTATCAGCAGGGAGTTATTCTGTACAAATTTGTAGTAAAAATCATACTGTATGGTAAGCCTCCGGTCAAAAAACTCGCCGTCATAACCAATATTCGTCATCCGGTTCGTTATGGGCTTATAATAAGCATTGGGCTCTGTTCCGAAATTATTCAATACAGTTGGCTGCCCGTTATAAGAAGCCCCCGGGGCGTACTGGCCATACACCATAAAGATATTGCCCTGCGGAACGATCGTTTGGCCCCAGCTCGCCCTTATGGAGCTTGAATTCATCCAACTGCTCCAGCCCTCGGCAAATTTTTCCTTATAGATATTCCACCGGAAGGAGATCATCGGGTTGCGGTTAAACCCCGTCAGCGGTCCGTTAATAGAAGTACCATCAAAACGGAAACTCGCATTGATTACATACTTCTGCATATAATCATACGCAATGTTTGCCCCGTATCCAAACTGGCGTACATCCACCGGTTCGCCCAGTGTTCCGTAAACCGCCGTTCTCAGGTCGTAGCCAAATGGCCCGGAAATATAGTTATTGGGCGTGGAAGGCAACCGGGCGTACGTTGTCTTGGATTTATTTACGTTCAGGTCATTGAATATAAAGGCCGAAATCGTATGCTTCTCATTCAGGAACCTGCGAGAGTATTGCAACATATTACGGTTATAATAGGTATTGGATGTCCGGTCCTGCGTATTGTATTGCGTATACCCGTAATTCAGCCATCCCGGATAGAAGATATTATAACTCGTGGTGTTGAAGGTAATGCTTCCCGTGGTGTATAATTTGAGGTCCTTCGTAATATCGTAGGTCAGTTCCAGGTTGGCACCCAACGAATTTTTCTTGTTATCATCTTTTAAAATGAAGGATGCCAGTGCCGTATTATTCTCTGTATATACGTTTGGAGGCGGCAGCAGCGTAGAGGCCATTCCGCTTGTGCCTACACCGGTTTGCAGCAAGCCGACACCACTCCCGTTCTGGCGAAGTTCCGACGCCGCATTTACGGATGTCAACATACGGAATTGCTTGTTCTCGCTCTGGTATTGAGAGTTGATCCCGGCACTGTATCTTTTGTACCCGGTATTCTTAATGATCCCCATATCCTGCATATAGTTCAGGTTCACCTTATAGTCGAACTGGCTCATTCCTCCGGCAAAACGCAGGTTATGGCTGTGGTTCAGCTGCGGGCCAAAGAAATAAGATTGCCAGTTTACCGAGTTATTCAGGTAAGGATTCAGGCTATCGGAAAGGAAATAATTCGCATTAACGGTAGCCAGCCCCCAGTTAAATGCATTGTTCGTTTGGGCATTGTTGTACAATACCTGGTTGACCTTTATCTGTCTTTCAAGATGTCCGCCATAGATCTGGCGAAGCGGCGGAACCGCTGTATAAATATATTTACCATCATACGTGATCTTGGGTATCTTAGAATGGCCCCGCTTTGTATTAATGATCCAGACCCCATTGGCGCCTCTTGAACCATATACGGAGGTGGAGGCGGCATCCTTAAGTATCTCAACGCTCTCGATATCTTCAGGTGGTATTACCGAAAGCGGATTGGCGCCCCCGCCGGCCTGTGCAAAACCGTATTCGGTATCCTCATTCGGATCGATGGGCACCCCATCGATAATGAACAACGGCTGACCCGATGCAAGGTAGGCGTTGTTGCCATCGCCGGTCACATTGATATTGGAGAGCCCGCGCTGAAATATGGATCCTCTTGCGCCCGGCATACCCGAAGTATTCTGAATGTTTACCCCCGCTACCTTCCCCTGCAATAGTTCCGTTACACTGGCCGCCGGCACATCCTTGATATCATCGGAAGTGATGACCGTGGACGCGCCCGTAACCAATGCCCTGCTTTTTTTGGTGAATCCCTGCACCACCACATCCGTAAGTGCCCCGGATGCCAGTTTCAGGTAGATCTCTACCGACGTTTCTCCATCGCTTACCTGGTAGGTAGCCGGGCTAAAATTCAGATGGGTTACCGAAAGCGTGCTGCCGGCGGCCGCCCTGATCTCAAAATGCCCCGCAGTATCCGTAGATACACCGATGGCACCGGCCGTTACATTGGCCCCGCTGACCGGCAACCGGTTTTGCTCATCAAATACAGTGCCCTGTACTGTTTGCGCGTTCACCTGAACGGAGAACATTAAAAATACAAATCCCGGGAGCAGCAAATTCAAACGCTGCGTTTTCCTTTGCCCTCGGTTAAAACGGGATCTCAATAATCTCGTTTGGTTGTGCAGCCACAAAACGGTAAAAATTTTATCCATAATCAGCGATTCCTGGTTAATTATTTTCAATCATCAATCATTAATGAATTTTGGGGAACTGTTCTTGAACTGAAAAGCAATTTCCCAATCTCCTTTCTCGTATATAGCGTAATTGAACGCAAGCGAACAAACATATCCAAGGCCCGCCGTTCCTCTACGGTAATAAGAAAATGTTACCGCGGCCCTGGTACCTGCAGCGTTTGTATATTTTGTGGGTATCGGACCAAGCGGTATCGGATAACCCACCTGGTAAACAACCGCGGTATCGGATAATTTCATATCGAAGCCATGAACCAGGTTGGGCCAGTCGGTGGTATTAAACAGATGGGGGTTGATGGGGCTGAAGGCCGAATCAAGGAACTTAAACGTAAGACTGTTCCCTGCACCCTTCCGGGTAAAATAAACATCCACTTCGCTCTCCTGCATCGCCAGCCCGTCTTTCAGCCTTTGAACATTACTAAGACTGACGCCGTTGGTGGGATAAGATACTGCCGGACCGGTGGTCATCCCCGTTTCAGGGTTGTAATTGGACGGCACATACGGGATCGCCTTCTTAGGCATGAACCGTAAATTGTAGTAGTAATTCACGCCTCCCGAATTGGAAACTTTTACATCAAATTTATAGCCTGAATCGGGTTGGGAGCGTATATTGCTCTGGTCCATTCCGGACCATACCACTATTTGGCCTGAATTCTTTCTGATCTCAAAAATCCGGTGATTTTCAACTTTGCGTTTGCTTTCTATTTCGGCCAGTGAGGTTTCCTTGCCGGTGTAAGCGCCGCCATCCTTCCATACCGAAACCGGGTAAATGCTGTCGGTAAGCTCAGGCGCCGGCGCATCATCATACCGGCGGAGGTTGAGCATGGTAAACTCCAGCGGCTGTGAAGAGTTGGCCGCATTAAAATTATCCGAGAAGACGGTATTTCGTCCCAGCGTCGGATCATAGAATGTACGTGTAAACGTTGCAAGCGGATCAATCGAATCGCGGTCCTCCGGAAAATCCCTTTTACACGACGATATAAGAAGGAGCAAGCCCGCTGCCCAAAATAATATCAATGAATATAAATAGCGCATAAGCATGAACATATATTTGTTTAGTATAACCACACTTCAGCCAGATTGCATTGTTTATAGGATGCAAAGCCTCCGTAATTATCGATCACTGTAAACCGGTAGTAACGGCCCGTTTGCGCGGCAGGAAGATAAAAACGCTGTTTCGCCTGCAGCCCCACCGTTCCATTTACAAGTTTTAACCGGAACGTATCAGGGGGCGACCATACCGCCGGATCATCGAGGTTAGCACCTTCAGGAGCAAACTCGGTTGTAAAAGCGGTTACCATCAACTGTCCGTTGGTCCATTCCGCTTTGTTTTGCATGGCCACCGATTTTACCTCGTAACTGTGCCCCATATCCGTCACAAACCAAAAAGGCGGCAATGGCATGGCACCGGTATTTTTCGTGTTCCAGTACGTATTCAAATTGTTGTCGAATAAATGCGAAACAGTGCCGCCGAAAACCGTAGAGGGCTGTTGCGATATCCACGATAGCGGCTTCCATTCATTCCGCAGGATGTACGGTGTATTCATGTAGTCAAAAAAGTTGGAGAACCCGAATTCATGATCATCGGCCAGTACGTGTACCAGCACATTTCCTGCCCTTACCGTGTTTACAGAAGATGTATGCGCCGGTTTCCAATACGCATCATAGAGCGAAAAATTCATGTCTTTCAGTTCAATGATCTTTGGTCCCCCGCTGATGGACCCGGTTGAATTTTGCTGCACCCCTTTCAGATTCATCATGTAATCATAGTTGATCGATTTCAATATGATGCCGGTTGATGATTGCGCAAGCGTATCAAAGCTCCAGATACCGGGGATAATGTAGCGGGAGATCAGCAACCGCATCATCTGGTTGTTGAAGCGCCCGGAATCCGCCTGTTCCATATTCAACTGGGCGGGATCAATGTACAACAGGGGGCTATCGGCACGGGTACGGTTGGTATTAAAATTGCTGACAGCGATCTCAAACGATTTATTGGGAATCGCAAACAACGTAAAGCTGTCGGTTGAAGTCAGCCGGGCTACTATATCAGGATATTTATTCAGCACTTTCACCATTGAATCAAAATGGTTTTCCCGGAGAAACTTCATTACATCCCCATCATACACGGTTGAAGCCGGCTTATAATCGTAATAGGTCCCATAATCCCGCTTACAGGAATAAGTTATTAATACCATCAGCAGCACGAAGGATATAGTATATAGTTGTTTCATTGTATTCAGGGATTAAGATTATCGCTTCCAATAGGAGTTTTGCTCTATAAGCGGATTGTTATCCAGCACACGCTGGCTTACCGGCCAGTAGATCCCTCCCTGCTCCACCAGCTTATTAAATTCATCGTCATTGGCCAGGTACTTTTTGTAGCGAATGAGATCGTACCATCCGTATCCCTCTCCCATCAATTCGACCCTGCGCTCCCTGAAGATATTCCACAGGAGCCCGTTCTCCCGGCTGCGGTCCGTTGGAACGTACACCGGGCCGCCCGTGCCCAGCGGTCTTAAGTTATTGGCAAAGCCGTTTGTAAAACGTTGCAACCGGATGCGTTCAAGAAAGCCCTGGGCATCCCCGATGGTACCCTTGTACAGGTAACATTCGGCCAGTAAAAGGCAGATGTCCTCCGCCCTCGACAGGGGAATACAGGATCCGTATATGGAGAACCCATTGGCGGCCGGCGCAAATGTTTTAAATTTTGATAACACCGGAATAGAAGCGTAATAATTTGTAAAGTACACCGACTGATAGCTGCTTGCTGCCGACTGATAAGGATGGCGCAGATCCGTAATGCTGTAGAATAGCTGGTCGATGGTATCCCGGGGAACATAAATATCGGGTTTCTGCCGCGGAATATAGGGGTCGGCAAGTGTCAGCGACTCTATATGACCTACCCCACTGGGGCCGGATTCCTTATTGTCCATATTATAAGACAGTGAAAGCAGTTGATAACAATAACTTCCGATGACCCCGTTGCCATAAAAAATACTGTTATTACCGGTCAGATAGTTGTTTGCATTCTGGTAGCCCACAAGCTGTGTTTTTGCCTGGGCGAGGTTATCCCATATTTTCCTGGCCACGGGTTCCAGCCGTTCATAATCTCCCATCCAGGCATAGATCTGCGCCAGCACCGTCATCCCCTGCCAGTACCCCCAATAAAAATTGCCGATCTGGGCCCAGGTTCTGCCATAGTAAGGGCCGGTAAATTTCAATTTACTTTGATCATTTCCTCCATATTCTGTTGGCAGGCTGTCCAGGTAAAGCTTAACATCATTGATGCAAAAGTCAAGCACCTGCCGTTGAGGGGTTCTTGTAAGATTGGTGTTCAGCCCCTCGGTAGTAGCTGAAGTAACCAGAGGCACATCTCCCCAAATGCGGCTGACATACAGGTACAGGAATGCCCGCAATATATGGGCCTGCGCCACATCCACTTTATGATACAGCGCGGAATACCGGGTATCCTGGAGGCACCCGCCGGACTTTTCGATAAACGTATTGCAGGCATCAATGGCTGCGTAAAACCGCCGCCAGTCTTTCAGGTCCTCCATCCCTGGCAGATCTTCATTCAACCGGTTCTTTATGATCGCCTCGATGTAGGAACCGGAACGGGGTGTGGCAAAATCGGCCATCCGGAGATCCCCATAGAGCCAATGCGCATTATCGTTTGCAAGCGCCGCCCTGGCAAGGCCATACAGGCCCACAAGCCCCGACTTGGCATCATCATAAGACTGCCACATATTGATAGAACTGGCTGCTTCCGTAGACTCAATGTCCAATTGCCTTGTACAGGAAACAGACATGGAAAACACCAGAGACAAAAGCAACACTGCTTTATTAAAAATGTATTTATTCAATTTATACATTATCGCTTCTGTTTTTATTTTAAAAATTAATTTTTACCCCCAGGGAATAGGAAGCCGCCAAAGGAAGTGCATAACCCGTGTACGCTCCTCTGTAATTCACCTGCTCCGGATCCCCTCCTGAAAATTTTGTGAGCGTGAACAGGTTGGTTCCCGTAACATATACCAGCATCTTTGGAATCTTTTTCTTCTTAAAGTAATCAAGGGAGGCCAGATCATATCCCAGTGTAACATACCGCAGCTTCAGGAAGTCGGCATCTTCCAGGAACAGGTCCTGATCCGCCCTGTAGGGGATCACACCGCTCCAGGGATTGTATAGAGGATAGGTATTGTAGTCGAATGTCTGCTGCCAGAAAGTCACTTCCTTGATCGAAGCAATATCCCGCGAGTTCTCACTGTTGATAAAATCGAGCTTTGTAGAGGTCAGCCGGTTCAGCAATTGCTGTCCCAAGGCATAGTAAAACATAAAATCAAGATTAAAACGCCGGAACGACAAGGTGCTTCCGATGCCGCCCGTGTACACCGGCAGAAAATGCCCCTTCAGTACTTTGTCATTCTGGTCTATGACCCCGTCCTTGTTAATATCTGCCCAAAGCGGATCGCCCACTGAAAAAGGAATCGTACCGCCAAAGGTCATGGGCAACACGGTGCCGTCCACATTGGTTCTGCCCGGCGGTATGCTGGCTTCATCCTCGATCATCCCCTGGTTCTCAAACAGCCAATAGCTGTCCGCGGGCTTCCCCACCACAAGCTTCATATCCCCGTACACGATCTCGTTAAGATCATAAGGCAGCTTCAGCAGTTTATTTTTGTTCCAGTTAAAGTTTGTGAAAAACTGCCAGCTCACGCCACCGGGGTTATGCAAAATATCGGCGGTAATACCCAGGTTCAATCCCGTATTCTGAACCGCCATCCCCTGCACCCACTTGTAGCTGAATCCGTTTTCCGATGCCACGGATGTGGGCACGATCATATTTTTATCTTTGTTATTATAAAAATCTGCCGTCAGGATCACCCGGTCGTTCAGCCAGCCCAGGTCCAGCCCGATGTTCAATTTCTCACTGAAGGGCCAGTTATAATACCGGTTTATCCAACCGAACGAATAGGTTTGAGAAATACCCGAATATCCCCCGCTGCCGCCAATAACAGGCTCATCGGAATAACCCAGATCTACCCGGTACTGCGGTCCTAATTTAAACCGGCTATCCTGGATCAGTTTACCAAATGTCCCCCAGGATCCTCTCAACGCAAACGTGCTAAACAGCTGGTCATGGGGCATCAGCTCATGAATATTGACCTTTGTTGCCACCACAGGCGTCAGCAACCATCTGTCTGTAGGCGAAAAACTTGAATAACCATCGTACCTACCTACCGCGTCGATGCTGAACACATTTTTAAAAGAATAACCGATCCGCCCGTAATAAGACGACAACCGGGCCTTCAGGTTATCGCTGAACGGATAGGCAAATATGTTGTCATTGTTCGAATAAGCAGATCCGTTAACGAGTACCGATTTTATTTTGATAAAGTCATTGGGCGTATTATACCCATAAATGTAGTCGTACTTAAAAAAATCAGACACATAGTTCTGACCCGCTTCCAGCCTTATACGATGCTGATCGTGCGCCAGCGGAACGGTGTACCGGATCGTGTTCTTTATAGAAGTTCTTTGTGCCAGTCCGTAATAGGTAGAAATAAAGCTATTGCCATCCATAAGCTCGCTTCCCCAAAAAACATCCCTTAATGCTTCCTCATAGTCGATGGACAACTGGGTCTTTATCTGCAGGTTCTGAATATCCGCAGTTGCCGTAAAATCGCCCGATATCGCATTGTTCTTGTTATCGTCGATCGAGGTCCGGTATTTATCCAGGTAAAGCTGATATGCCTCCTTATTAGGGGAAAGCGGGTTTGCAAGATCCGGAACAAATCTTGTTTCGGCAAACCGGTCTCTCAGGCTCTTATTCCGGTCGCGGTCTGTACGTGCGGCATTGATGTTGCTGGAAATTGTCAGCCATTTCAGCGGCAGCATATTCATTCCGAAGGTGAGGGCATACCGGTCAAAGTTGGTATCATCAAAATTATGATCCTTTGTATCGCTGATGTTAAAACGATAGCTTGCCCGGTCATGTCCTCCGTTCAATCCAAACCCTACATAGTAAACGGGTTTCGACTGATAATAGATATCATTCCAGTTTGAAGGACCGTAATAATTTTTGTCGTACTGATTGGCCACATAAACGGGATAGGCAGCCAGTTGTTCAGGAGTGGCATAGGCGTCGTAGTAGCGTTTACGGAAATCATTCTCGTATGCTGCGTTAATGGTCTTAACTTTAGGAGCACGCAGCATCCCTACATATGATTCGAAATTGATAATGGGCTTTGCCGACGGCTGTGCTACTTTTGTGGTGATCCAGATAGCGCCATTTGTTGCAAGAGGACCAAGCGTTGCTATATCCGCCGGGGTTTTAAGCACTTCTATGCTGCCGATATTATTTATATCCAGTGCCGCAAGCAAATTTGTACCCGATCCCAGCTTATTAAAATCATAGCGCTGTATGTTATAACTGAAAGCATTTTCCTGCGTAAGCGGCGTACCATTCAAATACACAACCGGCTGAACACCGTACACATCCTGTTTATTAAATAACGGCGATGACAGTCCTCTTATAAACATAAACTGTTCGCTACCGGGTTCGCCGCTTTCTTCCTTAACAAACAAGCCGGATGCATTGCCCTTCAGATATTGCTGCAAAGAAATAAAGGGTGCTTTTGAAATACCATTGAGCCGGACCCGCGTCCGTTGGCTGCTGGTATCATCTAAACGCTGGCTATTTGTTTTTTGAAGGGTTTCTTTAAATTTCTCCGCAGTCTTTGATGTTGCTAAAGAATCTTCGCTTTCCTGGCTGGTAGTTTGGGATTTGGCTACCATCGGTATTGAGACTAAGCAGAAAATCATCAACTGACAGAAAACCAAATTTCTTATACAAAAAGCAATTCGCATATTTTAGTTATTTACACTTTGATTAGTTTTCTCCACACACCTCTAAGCAAGCAGAAGCAGTTACGCAATCGAATTTTTTTAAAAATAAATGAATTTTAACCGTTAAAAATCTGTCAAGATTGATAATAAAAAATACTACTAAAATTCAATTAAAAAGTATTAGTTCAGGCCGGGCATTTAAGTAGAAAGGGGAAAGCCCCCCGGAAATAGCCGTCATCTTTATCTTTATTCATATTTTTTTACCTGGAAATACGTACCTACAATCTCACTGCGGCTATTGTCATTCGGATCTGTTCTGCTGTAAACCACAAACAATATATTCGGCGCTATTTCGGCAATGGACATATAGTTTCCACAATCCGGCGGATAGATATCGTTATAGAACTGTAACCGAGGTCCCCAACTCACACCGTTGTTATTGCTGAACATCAGCCAGTTTCCCGGCCTGCCATAACTCAGCGCAATGATGCCGTTCTGCAATACAAGCGCATCCGGCCAAACGCCAAAATCATTGACCGGTGCAGCGTTGCTCCAGGTTTTGCCCATATCATTTGAAGCGCTCATGAAAAGCGGCGTTGTTTTGGAATAAAAAAAAGGCATTTTGACCGTCGGATCATTATTATTGCTACTGCCAAGAGAAGCCGGGTAGTTGCCGGATGAACGTATAAAACAGAGCATTTTATTATTCGGCAACAAAAGCAATGTCGGCTCGCAAAACCCCTCTCCCAACAGCTTCTCCGTAATGTTAAACGCAACGGTGGAATAGAAGGACCAGGTTTTTCCACGATCTGTGGAGCGAACCAGTTGCACGGAAAAGCCAACGGTGTTGGCCATCCGGCCATAAAGGGTCATCAGCAGCGAACCATCTTTCAGTGCAATTATCTTACGGTCAGTAACCCCGGACCAGTTCATTTCTTTGGGAAGCCGGATGATGGAGGTAAATTCCTTCCAGGTCTTACCCTGGTCCCGGGAACGGTAAAAAGTGGCTTCATAAACACCCGGTCCCTTTCCTTTGCGTGTTTTGAAACTATGCTGGATGGCCTCGTTGTCCGGTTGCGGAAACTGATAAACGGAGGCCCCCATTTTATGGCCGGTCTGATACCAGGTCTTACCATCATCGTTAGAGCGCATATCCGCCACCTGCAGTTCACCGTTGTTGAATTTAAAAACCGTTCCGTTCGGGCAGCTATTTTTTTGCATGGGCACGATCACCACCGTTTCCCCCCTGATCACTTTAATACCGGGTACAAAGCTTACCCGGGGCTGGATCTTTTCAAACTGAGGATTAAAGATATATTGTGCCCGGGCCTTAAGCATCGTCAGGCAAAGCAGCATCAATCCTCCAATACGGCATTTAGTTTTAAGTGTCATATTCATTCATATTTTAATTGACAGCAATCGTTCTTTATCTTCAGCACAACAGCGCCATAGCATTTCCTGCACTTTTCCTCTTAAAATAGAAAATGCCAAAAGCCCTTACAACCCGTTTCATAATGAACCGGTATCGATTGTATTAAAATGTTATCCATTCCTAATGGTTTGTGTTCCGGCAAACCATGGCGCTCCACGTCCGGCATCCTCACCGGTCGAAAAGTGAATGGACCTTAAATTTTAAAAGATGATTTTAATACCGGTTCATTGTGCATCCTCCCGGACACTCCGCGCTCCTGCTTAGTATTGATGCGTACAAGGTTCGGGAGAACGCCAATGGCTTTATCGCCACACCGTTTTTATATTCACAAATTCCCGGATTCCAAAGACCCCCAACTCCCGTCCATAGCCGGATTGATTAATGCCGCCAAAAGGCAGGCGGGGATCGGATTTCACCAATGCATTCACAAAGCAGGCACCTGCCTGTAATTGTTCGGCTGCAATGCGTTCTCCTTTTTTTATGTCTTTTGTAAATATGGCTGCGCCCAGCCCAAAGCTGGTATCATTTGCTATTTCAATGGCATGCTTTTCATTACGGGCAACAATTACGGAGGCTACGGGTCCAAACATCTCTTCTTCATAAGCGGGCATTCCCTTTTTAACGCCGGTTAAAATGGTCGGTGTGTAAAAAGCATGAGCTCCTTTAAACTCCGGTATCGTTCCGCCCAGGATACACCGGGCTCCTTTTTTAATATTCTCCAGAACCTGCTGATGCAGCTCATCCCGCAGGTCTCTTCTGGACATCGGTCCCAATTCGGTAGTGGCTTCCAGCGGATCGCCTATCTTCTTCCCGCTCATCTTTTCTTTAAATAAACGGATAAATTCCTGCGCCACTTCTTTTACAACAATAAAACGTTTGGCGGCGATGCAGCTCTGCCCGTTGTTGACCAGCCGGCTCTGGGCGCAAATACTTGCGGCCTTCTCCAGATCGGCATCTTCCAGGATCACATAGGGATCGCTTCCGCCCAATTCCAGAACCGTTTTTTTGATCTGTGCTCCGGCCTGTGCTGCTACTTTTTTGCCTGCTTCCGTACTGCCCGTAAGCGTTACGGCCTTTACCAGCGGGTGCTCGATGATTTTCTGTACCGCGCCGCTGCCCACCAGTAAGGTTTGAAATACCCCCCTGGGAAAACCGGCTTTTTGCAATACTTTTTCTATAGAAAGGGCACAGCCCGGCACACTGGATGCATGTTTGAGCAGCCCGGTATTCCCGGCCATTAACGCAGGAGCAATAAAGCGGAAACATTGCCAGTAAGGAAAATTCCAGGGCATTACCGCCAGCACTACACCTATGGGCTGATACGTAACAAAGCTGTTGCGGGCATCGGTCTTTACTTTGCCGTTCTTTAAAAATGCCGCACCGTTCTCTGCATAATATACACATACGGAAGCACACTTCTCTATTTCGGCGATCCCATCTTTTAATGGCTTGCCCATTTCCTGCGCCATTAAAAGCGCCAGTTCCTGCTTTTGCCGCTGCAATACTTCAGCTGCTTTCAATAGCAACCTGGCGCGCTCTTCAAAGGGAACGGTACGCCATTTGAGCCACGCCCGGTGCCCTGCCACTATCTTTTCTTCGACCGTTTTTGCTGTCTCTTCTTTATATTTTTCAATAACTTTTCCGTTTACCGGATTGATCGATTGTATTGCCATGATATCATTTTTTAAGCGTTCAGACCGCCGTCCATCAGAATATTTTCACCATTGATATAAGCCCCGGCTTCGGAGGCCAGCAGCACCATCAGGCCTTTTATGTCATCCTGATTCGCCATCCTCCGCAAAGGTACTTTTCCTGTATAATTTTCGAGGAACCGTTCGGGCTGGTGATTGAACAATCCCCCGGGACTTACACAGTTCACCCGCACATTTTTGCCTGCCATCATCCGTGCCCAATAGCGGGTCAGATTGATCAGGCCCGCGTTGTGAAAGTAATAATCCGGCGGAGGGCTCTGCGTCATCGTGGTCCCTTCATAGTTGGAAAGATCGGGTCCGAACATTCCCATCATGGAAGCGATGTTGATGATGCTACCCCCACCGCTTTTAATGATCACAGCCGTCATCTCCCGCATCAGGTCTACCATGCCCGTAGCATTTACCCGCATCGATTCTGCAAAATCCTCCATGGGCGCATCATAAGTGGCCATGGGGCGGGCTACGGCATTGTTCACCAGCACGTGCAATGCACCGAACTGTTGCTCAATCGCTGCTCTCAGGTTCTTTACGGAACCCGGATCTCCCTGATCCAGCTGCAGCGCATGCACCTCCAGGCCACGGTCCTTTAATTGCCCGACAAAAGCCTCATTTGCTTTCAGATTCCGGGAGGCGGTGATCACGGTCCCGTCCGCTTCCGCCATGGCCTCTACAATACACTTGCCATAGTTGCCCGCGCCGCCGGTAACCAGGACGATCTTCCCTTTTAAACTCAATAAATCTTTTACATGCATGATCCGTCAATGATTATTTTACGTCCTCCTGCCTCGCGACTTTCCTGCGCAGCAATAAGTACTTGCATTATTTTTTTTGTCTCTTCAAACGCGATCCGCGGCCGTCCTTCTGCAACGGAGCGCACAAACTCAATGATGTTATCCCGGAACATCGCGTAGGAGTTCTTTATATCGGCCATGCGCCATGCATGCTTTCCAAAAACGGAAACCTGAAATGTGGGCGCAATATCCATAAATAAATGCAGCGTGGCCCTGAGCCCGTTTTCAAATTCAAGCGTCACTACTTCTTTTCCGGTATCTCCTGTGTTGGTCACCGCCTGTACAGTGGTTTCGCCCACAATGGCAAAAACTGCTTCCAGCATATGCACGCCGTATTTTACCCAGTCTTTTTTTCCTACAGCCGTTACCAGCTGCAGCGGACCAAGATTCGGAAGGTCCTGGCGGAGCGCACGGCACTCGCCTGCATAACGCATGGAGGAGCAGGACATGAAAAAGCGTCCTTTCTCCGCTTCTGCTGCAAACCAGTCCAGGTCTGCTTTCGTGACCGCAAGAGGTTTATCAATGAACAGGGGTACCCCCGCATCCAGGAAGGACCGGGCCATCGACACATGATGCTCCGGATCATCCCTGCAAAGCAATACCGCATCGACTTGAGCAGCCATTTCTTCCAGGGAATCGACAACGTGTCCGATGCCGGTTGCCTTTGCGATGCTGTCTGCAATTTCCCGCTCCTGCGCCCACACATGGGTAACACGCGCCTGGGGCAATCCCAGTGTTTCTTTGTTGGCCTGCAGGTAGGCGGCTACTGCCGGATAACCCACCCGGGCGATCTCTTCTGCGTCAAAGCTGCCATTCACGATCGCCGACCAGGAATAAGGGTGCGCATTCCCTTCGCTCATTCCGATCACTCCTAATTTAATCATTTTTGTTCTTTATTTTAACCACCCCTGAACGCTCCAGTGGTGCAGGTTTAAAAAGTCCGGGTCCCTGAACGCAGCAGCCCGCGCCTGTTCAAAAAGCGCTGATCCCAGGGCGCTCCCGGCAACGGAGTCCAGTGCCTCCTGCAGGTACTCCATCCGGTCGATCCCCACCAGCACGGAAGACACCTGGGGAAACGACAGTACAAATTTAGTGGCCAGCTGCGACAAACGCAGCCCGCTGGCTTCCGTGAGCGAAGTGTATGCGTCAATATGCTGCTCCACTTCCCGCAATGCGGGGTGTAGCTGTTGCCTTCTTTCACTCAGCAATCCTTTGAGCAGAACAGAACGGATCACAACGCCCATCCCTTTTTGCTCCAGTTCTTCAAACAATGCCGATTGACGCTGGTCCATTAAATTAAACGGAACCTGCACAATGTCCCAGCCCCCGCTATCCATTACAGCCCTTGTTTCCCGGGGCGTATAAGTGGAAACGCCGGTGGCCCGGATCACCCCTTCTTTTTTATACCCTTCGAATATTTTCTTTATACCGGTATGCCGGATGATCTCCTCATCGCCATCATGCAGCATCAGCACATCTACATAATCTGTTTGCAATGCCTCCAAGCTTTCCGCAAGCGACCGTTCGATCACTGCTGCCAGGGCTGGCCCTGCAGGCAGGGTATGATCTGCCTGGCGGAGGTGCGCACATTTCGTTGCAATCACCACCTCCCGCCTCCGTTCCCGGAAGGCACGCCCCAGCAGGGCTTCACTTCTTCCGTATTGCCGGGCAGTATCAAAAAAATTAACGCCCTGCTCCAGCGCAGCCTGCAGCAGCTCGATGGCCTGCGCTTCCGGGAGCAATTGCGATTCATGCTCGATCCCTAAACCATAAGGAACACCCAACGCCACCGTACCGAAAGCCATTTCGGAAACACGAATGCCGGTCTTACCTAATTTTCGTTTTTTCATTTTTTTTGAAAGATATTTCATTCGCCCCGTAACCAGGATCGCTGCGCGTCAAAAACAGAGGTGAACATTCCGGTACCGGTTGCCGCTACCAGCGCCGCTCCCCTGCAGGCAGCCTCACTGTTGGTATTCCGGTAAAAGCGCCGTTGTATGGCAGCTTCTTTAATGGCTCCCCAGAGCTTACTCTTGGCGCCGCCGCCGGTAGAAAAAACAGCGCTGCTCTCCTGCCCGGCATCCACCTTATGGATCAGCTGTTTCAAACTTTCTGCGGTCGATTCCATGATCGCCCGGATATAATAACCATGATGGAACCGGTCCTGTTGATTTAAAAACCCGCTCTTATCCGCATGTTCATTTGGACAAGGTACTGCAATCAGCCCCTCGCATCCTGCCGGGACCGTTGCGGCCATTTCTACCAGCTCGTCCAGCGTATGCTGCGCTGCATAGGTTTTCCGGTACCATTCCAGCGCACCGGCGCCATTGCGGTCGAAGCTCATTTTAAAATAAGCATCGGCTTCCAACGCCGGCGCCATGCATACGTTCTTTATACGCATCTTATTGTAGCTATACAGTACGGCCGCAATAACGGTTCCGGTCGATTCACTGAGCTTTGCGCCTGCGCCGATACCCACACCGATCGCGGCCATATGATGATCCAGCCCTCCGGTAAATAAACGCACACCGGGCGGCAGCCCCAGCGGATTCCCACGCTGAAGCGCTCCCCCATCTGTACCCATAGCACAGAGCGGAGAAAGCTGGTCTTCTTCCATCCCCGATGCGGCCACGGCCTCGGGCCACCAGGCGCTCTTTTCCATATTCATCAGCCCCAATAAAGATGCCGTACTGGTATCCACCAGCCGTTTTCCGGTCAGACAAAATGTAAAATAATCCGGCAGCGTCAGCACAGCTCTCGTTTTGCGCCATATATCCGCTCCCTTTTCCTGGAACCATCTGCATTTGCTGATGCAAAAGCCGGCGCCAAAAGGAATGCCGATACCGGTTGTTTCCGGCCACTGCTCCTGTTTTGTAAATCCGGCAAGCTCCGGATCTGCGGGCGCGCGCTCATCCGTCCAGAGGATCAGCGGAGTCAACGGCTGCCCACCTCCGTCCATCAGAAGAAAGGTGTTCGCCTGGGAGGAATACGCCATCGCCGTAAGCGCGCTGTGTTCTGCGTTTGCTTCTTCAAAAGCGCCGAATACACATTGTCGCAGGGATTTCCAGAATGCAGCAATCTCCAGTTCTGCCTGCATACCGCTTCCCCGCCTGGGAACCATTACCCGGCCTGATCCAACCAGCCTGCCGTCCCCGTTAAAGAGGCCCGCTTTAAAATAACTGGTTCCCATATCAATCCCCAAAAACAACATATTATTGCAATGTATCGATCAGCTCTTTTGTCCGGGCAACCAGCAAGGCCCCGCCAGACGGATCAAAAATAGCATTGGAAGCCTCGTACACACCTTTTGCCGCAGCTTCCGGCGTCACAATATACCCCTGTAATTCACCATTCACCAGGGTGATCACCGCCGTATCGCGGAATTGCTGCTTTATTTCAAGACCATATTCTACAAAGATCTCCCCCGGCCACCCCACACACAGAAACGTTCCCACCTTAAATATAAGGATCTCCGCCTGTTCATTCTTCCGGTAGGTCTCTTCCAGCTTTCCGCCAGCGGCCAGCTGCGACAGGTGCGCCATTTCCTTTGCTCCGAACCAGTTCACCTCGGCCGACCGTATTTCCTGTGCCGGGTGCTGCCCGCCGATGGCTGCATCGAGTACGTTCCGGCAAAATGCCACGTACGCTTCTGCTTCCGGTAATGAAGGAAATCGTTTGCGCTCCAGCATTACACGGGCGCTCAATACCTTCAGATCCGCCACTTCTTCGTACCGGAGGGCCTGCACGCTTTTTTCAATTGCAGTGGCCAGTATATGGGCCAGCCGTGTCGCCTCCTGGAAGGTATTTGCTTTCGTCACATGCCGCGGACTTTGGTTTCCCGCCGTTCCCAGCTGGAAGAGGAACACCGTATCGGGAGAAAAATATTGTTGCTGTAAGAGGTTCCTGGTTATCCCCGGAAAATCCCCGCTAAGCAGGGTCGAGTCCTCGTGCAGTACCGTTGGGTGCATGCTGCAAACGATCATGCAGGCGATCACCGATGCATCGGTCTTCCGGCGCACCAGCATGACCGGCGCATTCAGATCCGATGCGGCATGCGGATCGTGCCGGTTTGAGCCAATGCCGGTCACGTCCGCATTTCCGGTCCCGATCGTAGCTGCTTCAGCGCGTTGTATGGCCTCTCCTGCGGCCTGGGGTATCTGTTTTTCAAGGTATGAAAGATATTCCCGATCCACAGGTTGCTGCAGCGCATCTTGCGACCCGGCAATAAATGTAACGGTTGCCGGGCCCGAATGCGTATGGGTGGCCGTTATCATGATATGTGTTTGCGGAATCCCATACAGCTGCTCAATACTGTTGCGTATGCGCAATGCCGTTTCCTTGCCCACATAGATCAGATCGCAGGAAATAAAGAGTACCGCTTTTGTTCCATCGTGAAGGTACAGTACAGATGCCTGCAGTGGATCGTGGGCCCCTGTACTTTTCCGTTCAACAAAGGGATAACCCGCTAACTGTACTGGTTTTTGAGGTGTGATATCGATTGCAGATGCGCCGGCCTTGATCATTGAGATTTGAGATTTGAGCGTTGAGATTTGAGCGTTGGACCTGTCAGCTTTTAGCGATCAGCTTTGGACGCTGCTCCTGAAAGCTGATCGCTGATTGCTAATAGCCTTTGTTCCAGTCGGGTTCGATGTCCATCGCTGCCGTTTCTGATACCAGTACATCCGTTTTTAAGGTCTGTAAGATGGACTCGGGAATCAGTGGCGTTACTGGCCCGTGCAGTACCAGGCGGGTCATCAGCCGCTGCCAGGAAGTAGTAGTACCATGTACGGTAATGGAATGGGAGTCTACCCGGTGCTTTGCCCGGATCACTTCTTTAGGACCAATGGTGGCCGCTCTTGGCGGTACCGCCGAAAGATCGCCGCTCTTGCCAAAGCTGCCGTGCAGTGAATTTTGAGCCAGGGTAAAAGGACTTAAGGTAACAATGCGGGCACTCATCTCTTTCCATTCTTCCAGACTTCCGGCAAATTCCGGGGCATCAGGTTCGATAAAGGCCAGGTGCCCCGTCCAGCCGGGACCGCTATAACAAATATCCGCACCACCCAGGTCCTCGATCATCTTTCCGTAGTCGTTGATGTTTTTATTGGTAAATCCGACAAACTGCTCCCTCGGCGGACGCAATTGCGGATCGATTCGATCGTAGAAATAATGGAACATGGCATGTGTAAACCCGTACTTCCAATCGGCTGGAGCAATGCGGCCGTTCTCATCCGCATATTCATCCATCGCAAAGGCATGTATATTTTTGCAGTCGATCTTATTGGCGTTGATCAGCCGCACCACATGCCGGTAGGATGGGCAGGGATTGGGCAATATAAGCACCAGTTTCTGATTGAGCTGTGCAGCCTGCCAGATGCGCGTAAACAGATCGGTCACCCATACAAATTCAACATCTGCGTCCGGATATACGGTTATGTTAAAATCAGGGTTCGCATGTTTTTCGATCTCCTCCCTTTTAATGTCCCGGACACGTTCAATAATCGCTTTATCTTTGAAGGGCACCCATTGCGATGCCTTGAAGTGAAAGTCACTCATACCTGATTCGTTTTTATTTTATTATTTTTTAAGAAACCGCCGCTCTCCGGAAACCCAGGTTTGTAATACCTGGCACTCGGGGTCCAGCACAACAAGATCGGCGTCATACCCCGCTTCTATTTTTCCCTTCCGGTCACTTACGCCCAACACTTTTGCCGGATTGACACTGGCCATCTGTACCGCCTGGTGCAACTCTATATCCAGGTAGCTCATCGCGTTCCGCACCGCCTGATCCATGGTAAGCCCGCTGCCCGCCAGCGTATTGTCTGCGGTCTTTCTTACCGGCGCTCCTTTATATGCGATCTCCACTTCCCCGTTCTCGCCAAAAATAAACCGGCCGGCATGCAAACCTGCGCCGATATTCGAGTCAGTGATCAGGCAAACTGTCCCCGGGCCATTGGCTTTACACACCATTGCCATCTTTACGGCGATCGGATCTACATGCACCCCATCCAGTATAAAATCAACGCTGATCTGTTTATCTGCCAGGATGGCTTCCACGATCCCAGAGGGGCGTACACCAGGCTCCGTAACCGGTGGGCAGGGAAATACATCATAAAAATGCGTGGCATGGGAGGCACCCAATGCGATGGCCGCCTTGGTCTGTTCCACATCGGCCGCTGTATGCGTCATAAACACCGGCGTGTTATTGGCCGCCATCAGGGGAATGATATCCGTAATATTATCCAGGTCCGGAGAGATGCTGAATACTGCCCGGTAGGGCCGGGCAGCTTCGATGAGCCCCTTTACCCGTACCGGGTCGGCCTTTGCAACGGTATTGGCCACCAGGGACCCCGTCAGTTTGATGAACGGCCCCTCAAGGTGAAACCCGAGGATATTGGCACCCTTCGACTGCACCCCGGCCAGGATCTTTAAAAATGCCATATCCTCCCCTTCCCGGCGCGGGCAAACGGTTGGCAGAAAACTGGTGATACCATACCCAAGTATGATCTCTGCAATCTGCTCCAGGTCGGCCGGACCACTGTCGATCAGATATTCGTGAATGCCGTGCATATGCAGGTCAATAAACCCGGGCACAATAAAAGCATCTCCTACATCGATGACCGATGTATGTTCCTCATCAGACCCGGTAGGGCGGCCAACGGAACGGATCACCCCGTTTTCAAACCAGACAGCGGATTTCTGAAAACCCGTATCGGTCATGATATTCCCTCGCAGGCAGGTCGTTTTATTTTTTGTTCGTAGTTTGGATATGGCTTGCATCTATTCTGTTTTTACAGGTACCCAAATTGCTTTTCAACGTCCGTGATCGCATCTTCGATCATATCAATCCCCTTCATTGCATACGCCTCATCCATAATGAGCGGTGGCGACATCCTGAGAATATGTCCCGCCGGGATCCAGGCCAGCCCGCGCTGAAAAGCCTTCTGATACACCAATGTGCCCGCTTCTGCAAACGGTTCTTTTGTTGTTTTATCTTTAACCAGTTCTATACCCAATAAAAAGCCCTTTCCTTTTACATCGCCAATGATCGGATGAGCTTCTTTCATTCTCTCCAGGCGTTTCATGATCGCTGCGCCTACCGTTCTTACATTTTCCAGCAACCCTTCTTCTTCGATCACTTCAATGGAAGCCAGGGCGGCGGCGCAGGCCATGGGGTTACCTCCGTAGCTGGAAGAAGCTGAAATACTTTCCAGCGCTTCTCCATACTCTTCCTTCAAGACCATTGCCGTCACCGGGAATCCGTTGCCGAAAGATTTTCCCAGGGTCACGATGTCCGGCTGCACATCCCAGTGATTCATGCAAAGGTATTCGCCCGTTCTGCCCATACCGGCCAGCACTTCATCATCAAACAGCAGGATCTTCTTCTTTTCGCAAAATGCTTTTAGCTTGGGAAAGAAGTCATCCGGCGGGAATATAGACCCCGCCCAGCCCTGCGCTGGTTCCAGCACAAAAGCCGCCACATTTCCCACGGTACTTTCCGTAATAAACTGATCATAAAATGCAATGTATTTATCGGTATCGATGGTACCATCTGCCTTTGTCCACAAAGGACGGTAAGGGTCAGGGCGTGGTACCATATAAAAGCCCGGTGCGCGTGTGGGTCCATAACTGAATACATCCCCCCGGATCATCTGTGCACAGCTAACGGCGGCCATGCTTTTTCCGTGAAAATCGCGGTACCCCGAAATAAATTCATGCTTACCGGTAATGGCCCGCGCAGCCCGGATCGCTGCTTCCACTGCAGAAGCCCCGTCGCTGTATAGCTGGATGGCATTTAAATTCCCCGGCAATACATCCGCCATCTTCTCCAGCAGCTTCTCCTTAACGGGTGTGGTGAAGTCGTGCGCGTTCATCAGTTTTTTTGCCCAGTAAGCAATGGCCTCAGATATTTTCGGATGACAATGCCCTAATGAAGTGACATAGATACCGGAAGAAAAATCGAGGTACCGGTTGCCATCCACATCCGTAAGGGTCACCCCATAGCCTTCTTCAAAACATACGGGAAAAAGTTTTACCTGACTGCTCAGGCCCTTCATATAACGGGCCGCACGCGTATGCATTTCTTTCGAACGCGGTCCCGGTGTTTCAGTGATCAGCCGCGGAACATCCGCAGCGCTCTCCTTCCACCAATCTTTTGTTACTGTTAATTGTTGCTGATCTAATTGTTCCATAAAAGTTGTTATTTCCAGATCCGGTAACCGGATATTTCCGGTTTCAAATTTGATCTATAAAATCCGGTTTGATGCCACAGGTTCTACCGAATCATGATACTAATTTTTATTTTTTGTTTTTTGTATATATATAATGAGCAGAAAGGGTACTGCATCATGAACACGCGGGTGTCACCGGCAAAGCACCGTGCCGGAACAAAAGAGAAAAGGCAGTGATGCCTTTGTTAATCAAATGGCCCCAGCTGTTGCAGGAAGGCCAGGTCATTGAACGATGCTGCCTGTTGTGCCTGCTTCAGATGCGCTACGGACCGGGCTCCGATCAGCACACGGTTTACATCAGGATGGTGCAATGCCCAGGCCAGCGCCCATTGCACCTGCAGGTCTTTTTGCCCTGCTGCTGCCGCTCTTAATTTTTTCAGACGCTCCCAACACTCACCGGTAAAATAGATATCCTGATGTGCAGGCATCCGCTCAAACCTTGATCCTTCTTCAACAGCACCTGTATGTTTTCCCGTAAGAAAACCGGCACCCAGCGGACTATAGGTAATGATCTCCAGGTCATACTTCCGGCATACGGAACGTAGCGGCGCGTCCAGATCGGAAACTGCCAGGTTGTGGTTATTCTGTACCGCAGTGATCCCCGGTAGTTGATACCGTTCCTGCACTTCCAGCAATTGAGACAGTTGTGCTGCATTAAAATTGCTGGCGCCGATCGCCTTAACCGTTCCCTGCTGCATCTCCCCGGCCAGCGTCGTTAAAACATCCACGTTCAATACGGAAGGGTGCCAGTTGTGAAAAAAAAGCAGGTCAATAGACTCCCGGCGCAGGCGCCGCAGGCTCTCGTCAATACGTTGTTTGAGCGCGGAAGACTCATAAGGCGGCAGCAACTTACTGGCGATGGTAACCCCCTGTGCCATTACCGGATATGCCTGCATCCAGTTACCGATAATGGTTTCTGATGCCCCCTGCCCGTAGGCGGCAGCTGTATCAAAAAACAGGATCCCCTGCGCCGCCGCTTCATTCATGATGCGGAACGACTCCATCTGGTCGATCTCCCTTCCAAAGGTAACCGTTCCCAAACCGATCTTTTGTATTTGCCGGAGCGGGTCCATTGATTACCAGGCGGTCCATCCGCCATCTACCAGGATGTTTTGCCCGGTAACATAAGAAGATGCTTCTGAAACCAGGAACGCTACCGCTCCTGCGATCTCATGTCCTTTTCCCACACGGCCCATGGGCGATTTTTCCGACAGCCGTTTTATAAATTCCGGGTTCTTTTCCTGTACGCCCGGATTGGGGAACGGACCGGGTGAAATACAATTGCAACGCACATTCTGCCGGCCCCAATGTACAGCCAGGTAACGGGTCATCTGGATAATGGCCCCTTTTCCGGCCCCGTACTCTACAGGATTTTTATTCATCCCCAATCCTTCATACACGGCCGGGTAAGGCGCTACATTTCCGTACATGCTCGAGAAGAGCACAATGCTTCCGGCTGCCTGCGCTGCCATATGAGTACCTACTTCCCGCGCCAAAAGAAAGGTGTTGGTAATCGCTGTGTTCACCTTATTGAACTCTGCAGCGGTAAGCGCTTCCATTGCTTTAGCCGTGGAAGCAAAAGAAAGGTCCACCAGACCATGCGGTATCCCCCGCTCAGCTACCCGCTTTTCTACAAAATCCTTAATCGCTGCTTCATCACCCGTATTGATATCCGCCGGGGTAACGCTTGTCTCCAGCCCGCTTCCGGTTACAAACTGCGCAGCACGGCCATTCAGGTCACAACAAAGCACCGTGGCACCTGCTTTGCTCAATAAGGCTACTGTTGGCTGTCCCAGGTAACCGGCACCACCAATTACCCATACATCTTTTCCTTTCAGGCTTAGTATATTTTCCAGTACTTCCATTTTTTCCGATTTATGCTTTTTTTAAAAGAGTCAGGCATTCTTCAACGGAACTGTCTGCATGCACCATACCCATCAGCGCTTTGGTAATACGGTCGGGGAAAGCATGCTGAATGATGTTGCGGCCATATACGATACCAGCAATTCCCTGCCCCAGCAATACTTTTGTACGCTGCAGGATCTCCTCATCACTGGCCTTACCTCCGCCACGTACCAGTACCGGCACTTCACCTGCGATCTCGATCACTTTATGATATTCCTCCAGCTCATCGCAGGGATCCGCCTTGATGATATCAGCACCCAGCTCCACTGCCTGGCGTACCAGCGGTATGATCTTGTTCAGATCCCCGTCTACCATATAACCTCCGGCCTCGCTGTTGGGCCGGAACACCAGGGGCTCCACCATCATGGGCATGGCGTAATGATCCGCAGCCACTTTTAGCTTCAGGATATTATCAATACACTGCGCTGTTACTTCCGGCGCGCCGGGTATGCTGAACAAATTCACGCACATACAGGCAGCATCGGCCCGTACCGCCTGCAACACCGGCTCCTCGATCACTTTACTGAATGCCGTAGCCGGCAATTCTTTACCATATACATTGGCCACATCTGTTCGCAACACAAGGGCCGGCTTATTCTTTCCGGGAATCCGTTGCAGGTAATGCAGTTGTCCTGCGGTAAGCTGTACAGCATCCGGTGCCGCCTGTACTACGGTGGTAACCGCCTGCTGCATCTGCTCGATGCCCTTCAAAAAACCCGGTTCATTAAAAAAACCATGGTCAATGGCCACATCAAAACATTTTCCTGATGCAGGATTCATCAGGCGGTTTAAGCGATATTGTTTCATTTATTTTAAAATTTTAATCCACACAAATAATCTGAACGGGGGGACATTGAGGGAACAACTTTACCCGCCCAATTTCTTAATGATCCACCTCGCCGCAGTAATTATAAAACCACTGAGTATTTAAAGAGCATGAAGAACAACCCTACACAAACCGCTCCTAACTCCTTAATGGTTTACCCGGTATTTCTGACAGGTGCAGAACCACTCAATTCAAAAGATCCTTCATTGGAATTCGGGTAAAATAGATCTTTGTTTTGCCGGTATGCGAAGAATAATAACTAACCCACAATTCTTTATTCTTAATGAGCATACCAGGATAACTGCAATCCCCGCCGCTTTCCAGCAACAGTGTTTTCAGTATATTACCCTTGAGATCGGTAACAAGAATTCCGGTCTTTGCTCCCCCGGGCAGATACAGCCGGGTTCCTACAATCAGTTTTTTCCGGCCGGGAGCAAACATAAAATCAGGCCCGCCCAAACGGTAATCCAGCTTGTGATAGCTGAAGGAAGTAAAAGGCGCTTTCCCCGTAGCCAGTACCCCCAGCTTGTCACCGGTCTCCCTCCGGATCAGGATATACATTTTCCCTTTTTTATCAAACCGGATGGTAGACTCATTGGGAGCCCCATCCACTTCAAGGTCTGTTACCCGGGTAAACGTTTTACCATCGGTTGTTTTTACCAGTGCCGCTGGGCGACCGCTTCCGTAGTCGATCCCATAGCCGGCGCCTTTGTACCAGGTAAGCCGCCAGATCCAGTTGTGGCCGCTGTTTTCGAGCACAGCCTTTTCGGGTGTAGTAAATTTCATATCCTTTCCCATAAAGGCCACATGCGGGTACATCGCCATCAGGCGGGAGGGCTTCTTTGTGACGTCGTACACGGAACCACCCATAAGACAAAGCACCCGCCCGTCGGGCATTACCGATATCTTCTGATCCCTGAGGTCGATGCCCTCTTTCTGAATCAGGGCAAAAGATTCCCAGGTATTGCCGTCCCTGGTACGGATGATCCGGCCCACCCCGTTTGAGCCCGGTACATGCCCGGATCCCTCCCGGAAACTGCAATACACATATCCTTTATATTCCAGCAGGTCTGTAAAAGCGTTATGTTGCGCCCCGTCCCAGATCTCTGTACCTGGTAATGCAGCGGATGGCACAGCAGCCGGAAACTGGGCCGGACAAAACCGGGCCAAAAATAAAAACAGGACAACTGCAAGCAATTTTTTCATTGTATTTGTTTTAAGATCTGATAAATCATTTTTGATCGTCTAAATAATGGTGCGCTCTTAACAACCGGACCCAGCGGTCATATCCTTTCTTGGTAAGGTGCACGCCGTCAAAGCTCAGTTCTTTTATCAGCTGGCCGGTACCGTCATCAAAGAGGGCGTGCAGGTCGATCAGTGTTGCACCCGATTCTGCCGCTATCCGCCGGAGCCCTTCATTCACAAACCGGATATGCGCCTCTTTATTGTAATGAGCAGACAATTTTTTAAAAGAACGGTTGGTAGGCAATACGGTTTGCAGAAAAATTTTTGTCCGCGGAGATCCTTCCCGGATGCGCGCCACGATCCGCCGCTGGTTGCCAACTACAATACTGTCCGGAATACCACGGGCAATGTCATTAATGCCGATCAGTATAAAGATCTTTGCGGGATGTCCTTTCAGTACGGCATCCAGCCGCTCCAGCACCCCATTGGTGATGTCGCCCGGGATCCCCCTGTTTTTGATCCGGGGTTCTCCCAGGGTTTGGTTAAACAGTCCCCAGAAAGTGATACTATTTCCCAGGAACACAATATCCGCCGGATCCGTCTTTTCGGAACTGTACAGATCATTTAACAGCGGATATATTTCAGGACGATAGGTTGTATCCCAGCTTTGCCCCTGGCTATGAGCATGATATCTCAGGAAAAGCAGGCATAGGACGAGTCCGGTTTTTAAATACTTCCGTATGGATGGCATATGTCAAAAGTAGCAGACCCTTGAGGGATTACATAGTATTATCTGATCGACTACCGATACTTTTTTTCACCGGAGAAACGAAACTGGTACTATTTTACTTAAATTTACGATAGAATAATATCAGCCATAATTCTTCAGATATGAAAGCGATTGAACAACGTTTGCCACAAGACTACGACAAATCATTTATTGTCTTCCGCGAAAGCGGCCAGTTTTTCCCCTGCCCCTGGCACTATCACCCTGAATATGAGCTGGTACTGATCACCAGCAGTACCGGGCGTCGCATGGTAGGCGATCACATCGGGTATTTTGATAAAGAGGACCTTGTTTTTATGGGGCCCGGATTGCAGCATGTTTGGCTGAATGATGAAACCTTCGTTAAAGGTGAGGCCCGGGAGCAGGCGGATGGAATCGTGATCCAGTTCGTTGAAAAATTCCTCGGGGAAAAGTTCCTGAACATACCCGAGATGGATCAGTTAAAAAAGATGTTCCAGCTATCGGTCCACGGAATGGTCATCCTGGGAAGAACGAGGGAACGGATCAATGCGATCATGAAAAACATGCCCGAAATGACCGGGTTGGAGCGGCTGTCGGCGCTTTTCAATATTTTTCATCTGATGGCCAATACCAGGGAATATGAATTGCTGGCCAGCCCGGGCTATGTCCAAAAGGGGTCCTGGCATGGATGTGACCGCTCCGCTAAAATAACAGAATACATCATGCGCAATTTCGACAGCGATATCTCCCTCCCCGAAATTGCCGCCCGGTCCAACATGGCGATCACGACCTTCTGCAATTTTTTTAAAGAGAACTACCGGACCACATTTGTGGAATACCTGAATACAGTAAGAGTGGGATACGCCTGCAAACTGATTGCCGAGAAAAATAAAAACGTTGTCGAAATCGCTTATGAATGCGGATTTAAAAACCTCGCCAACTTTAACCGGCAGTTCAAAAAGATCAAAAAGATGACGCCTACCGATTACCGGAGAACCGTAGATGCCACGGCATAGGCATCCGCATGGCCGCCAGGATATAAGGTTGTATAAAAAGCGCTAACAATATCTTCCGATGCTGAAACCATCCCCAAATTTCGGGACAGTAAGACGATGCAGGCTTTTGATACAATCTCATTCTTTTTCCAGAAAATCTGCGCGCCTGCGGCTCCCTGTACCGCAAATCAAACGGGCAAGGCGCCCAACTTCAACAGCTTCATTTAACAACACGGCTGTTAACATATGATTCGGATCCGCCCACTACAAACAGGCACACTATATGGTTTTACTGAAATCAAAAACTAACACATCTGCAGCCTCCCTTGTCCGGCACCGGATGATGATACAATCATTTCTTATCGTTATACTTTTATATCACAAAAAAAAGAGATCTGAGTAAAAGGAACTATCTTCCTCATTCCAGCCCGGCCTTCTTCATCCATTGATGAAAACAATGCCAGGGCCGCCCCTGAAGAAGGCAGGAAGGTACATTGATCAGAACTATCGCATGAACATCGAAACAATATCTTCTGTAAAACACAATAACGAATTGCGCATGAAAACTTTTATTGCTGTACTGGCCTTTGGGGCCGTATTAATTTCGTGTAAAAAAAACGCCAAAGACGATCCTGTAGTTCCGGCGCCTGAACTGAACGCCATGGACAAAACATCGGCAGCTGTGGGCGATGCCGTGAATATCAGCGGAAAAAATTTCAACGGAGACCTGACGGTGTACTTCGATAATACCCAGGCTACCATTGTATCAAAGAATGCCACGCAAGCCCGGGTGATCGTTCCACAGGGGAGCGGCACGGTAAACGTAAGCGCGCAAAACGGCAACGCTTCCCGCTCGAATACCCTTCGTTTCACCTATACCACAGATCCTGCTTTAACACCCGAGATCATTTATTCAAATCTACAATCTGCAGAAGTAGGCGATACCCTTACAATAGCCGGGCAGGGTTTCCATACGGACCTTTCGGTACTGTTTGGCACCGCAGAAGCAACCGTTGTGACCCGGAGTAGTACCCGTATCATTGTTATTGTACCGGTTGGCAACGGCAATGTCAAAATAAAAGTAAAGAACAAGTTTACGGCACCCGCTCCCCCTGTCTTCTCCAATGAAGTGGGATTTTCTTATAAAAGACCGGTCAATGATAACTACAGGTTGCTGACCATCGGCGGTTTATCCTACAATGCAGATACGCTGTCTTATATCAAAATAGGTCCCGGTACCCACTACCTCGCTTTAAAATTCCAGGGAGCGGCAGGTACGAAGCCTATCAGGGCCTTTCTAACCATGGTTGATGTAACCAACCCATTTATCAGTATCAGGTCTGCTGTTGGCCGGGATTCTGTATCCAACAACGAAAGGCCATCAGCAATGGCTGTCCGGAAATCTTCTCCCGGCAACCGGTATATCGCCGGCACCAACTCCGATTTTTTCAATACCACTACCGGATACCCCAGGAACGCAAATATGGTTGACGGAGTATTGGCTTCTGTTGCCGACAACAAAGCAATCAGCGGCGGCAACTATGCAGGTGTGGCTATTTTTGATGCCCAAAACCAGCTACAGATCGATAACCTGACTTACAGCGGTTCGGTAACTTTCGGAAACAAAACGATGTCTATAGATACCCTCAACTACTACAACCACGAAAACGCCGACCATCTCGCTTTTTACAATAGCTACACCGGCAAAACAACCAGCAATCCTACGGCCCCTTTACGGACGGAAGTGGCGATCACCCCGGTAAATGGGAGCATTCATTACACAGGCGAAACCGATATGCGGGTGGTTGCTGTGCACCCGAACAGCAGGGACAATGCCGTTTCTTCTTCCATTTCCATACTGGCGGGCGCATCCGGGGCAGCAGCAGATTTTCTTAACCAGCTGAAACAAGATGACGTGATCAAATTAAAATTCAGTCTGACCGCCCGCAGCGGAAAAAGTATCAACCCATACAATCTCGTCGGAGGCCGGCAGATCATTATGCGCAACAATACGGTAGCCGCCGATTTCTGGAATGGCACCGACAAACACCCCAGGACGGGGATCGGATTTTCGCACAATGGCAGCAGAATTTACCTGTGCGTAATTGACGGACGATCGACGATTGCTGCAGATGTCAAAACCTCCGAAATGGCCCAGATCATGCAGCACTATGGTGCTACCGATGCCCTCAACCTGGACGGAGGCGGCTCGTCAACCATGTACCTGGATAAAATAGGCACCGTAAATAACCCAAGCGATGGCACCGAAAGAAGCGTAGTTGCCGGTGTATTTGCCGTATCCAACGCCCCGGACGATAATCAGATCACAGAGCTGGCAAGTAAAGAGTACCTGCTCCGGCTTGCAAAAGGAGCAACTCACAACTTTGTCTTTTACGGGCTTAATAAATATGGGCAGATCGTGACTAAAAATCCTTCAAACGTTTCGATCATCAGCAATGGACTGGGAACCGTTTCCGGTGCTGCCTTCACTGCCGGACAAACGCCGGCTTCCGGATATATCATTGCCGTTTACCAGGGGATAAAGCTGAAGATCAGAGTGCTGATCCAGTAGAGATCTGCCGACAAAGGATTATGCTGCAGCACGCGAAAGGGCCGGGGATATTTTCGGATCGGGCCAAAAGAAATATGCTGTTTTTTAACCGGGTTGCTGTAGGCTGCGGAGCAGTTGTTCCAATCCGGCTTTAATGACCGGTTCAGCACCCGCCTCCAGTTTGCTGGCACGGCAACGCCAGGTTTCGTAGCCTCCTGCCGCCATTTCATGCGGGGGCGGCACATAGCCAATATTACCGTTTGCCAGGGAGATGGTAAAATAAGGCGTTCCATGCAACCGTTCTTTCAGCCATAAACCGGTCTCTGCAAAAAATTCCCCCGGCAAGGCACCGATCAGTCCTGTACCGATGCGAACCCCCTGGATATAAACGGGGCAATGGTCCGGCTCTTCCGCCAATAGGAGTTGCTCCCGTGCATAGATCAGCGCTACGGTTTCCGGGCCGGAATCGGTGCTCATTGCAGGCTCGCGGTCCTTTAGCCGGTCTTGCGCAGTGGCAAGTGCAGCATCTGTTGGCTTACGCACCGGCAATTCAAGCAACGCCGTCTTTACGGAAAGGGTTGCTGTCGCATCCCATTGCAGTTGCGGCAAACACTCAATAATGCGCGCCGCCAGCGAGCTTCCGATCAGTTTACTCTTTTCAAATGCCCCTTCGGGATAACGGCCCGGGTTCAAAAAATCCCAGATATTCACATTGCCGCTGGTACCGTTCGACATAAGTGCGACAAAGCCCGGATCTGCGCCCAGCATTTCTTTCAGCGACCGGGCAAAATATCCGAAATAATCGGCAGAGATCACCGTTCTTGGAAAATCACCTACATAATGCAGTGAATAGTTCGCCAGCACTGCCAGCCATGTTCCCTCCAGGGAACGAAGCGCCATAAAAGCCAGCTCCGGATCGGTTCTACCCGTGCGCTTCATGATCTGCTCTTCGCGTCCGAAAGGATTCGTTACTACGGCATCGATACCTTCTCCCAGGGGATCAGGGAACTGGAAGCCTTTTTTCATTTGATAACGCCTGCAAACCACGTGCTCGGGAACTACTGCCGATCCATAGGCCACTTCACAGAAAGTCATTCGCTCACAGGCTGCGATCACTACATTTACGAGTGCATCGGCCAGGAAATTGCTATAAGCGGTATCTACCTCCGATAAAAAAATACCCGTAACAGATCCGCCGGAATGAATATGCGTTGCGGCAATCAACTGATGCTGCGCGGGTACGCCGGTTGCCGTTTCAATTTTTTGCTTTACGGGATGCAGGAATTCATAGGTAAGCGAACAGGTGTCCACCATGACCAATGCAAAGCGCGTATCACCGGACTGCAATACCATTGCCTTGGCATAAAGAGGATCCTTAACCGCCTGCGCATGGTGCGGGAAAAAGTCTCCGTTAATTATGGAGCCAACCGGCGGAGTGATCTCCGTTATTGCAGTACCAGCCGATAGCATCTTTTCGTTCATCATTTAATTTAAACACCTAGTTTATAAAACCAATTAGTGAAGCTTTCACGATGCTCCTGAAAAACGTTTTATTACAGGTACTATTTTTCTACGCAATCATAATACAATATTACAGCAACAGTTGCACACAGACCACTTTTTATAATTTTACAGCAGGCACTGTCTTGCCTATTCAATAGCGACTAAGATAATCGAATTTAAGTGGCGATTCAAAAAAATTATTACACCTTTTTATGGCAGCATCTTTTAATAAAACAATCCTGAAATCCCCTTTGGAGGCTACCGCAATAAAACCGGTCCCGCATACCGCCATTGGATGGGGGGCCATCCGGCAGCTACCCGCTTTTTTAGAACAATTAGGAGGCAATACGGTCCTGATCATTGCTGATCCGGTACTGGTTTCTCTCAACATCATTCAGCCCGTACTGGACATCCTGGACCAACAGCAGGTGGCCTATAGCATTTACAGCGATCTCATTCCCGAGCCCACCGTGGAGACGGGGCAAAACGCGATCGACTTTGGCAGAAGCGGCAACTTTGACCTGGTGATCGGATTTGGCGGCGGCAGTGCCCTGGACATGGCCAAGCTGGTAGCGGTCTTCGTTCATAATCCCGGGCCGGTAAACGCCTACCTCAACCTGACCGGTACAAAAAAAATTGAGCAAAGAGGAATCCCCAAAATCTTGATCCCTACCACATCCGGCACAGGCACGGAAGTAACCAATATCTCCGTGCTGGCGCTGGAGCGTACAAAAGATGTGGTGGTACACGATTACCTGCTCGCAGAAGCAGCGATCGTAGATCCGGTCTTTACCCTGTCGGTTCCACCCAGGGTTACAGCAGCGACCGGTGCCGATGCATTAACCCACGCCATAGAAGCCTTCCTTTCTGTAAATGCCACCTACTATTCAGACGGGTTGGCGCTGCACGCGATCCGTCTGATCGGCAGTTCGCTGCACCAGGCAGTAACAGACGGCAATGACCGGGACGCGCGTGCGGCGATGACGTACGGCAGTTACCTTGCCGGTATGGCATTTTTTAACGCCGGCGTTGGAGCCATCCATGCCCTGGCTTATCCGCTTGGCGGACAATTTCACCTGGCCCACGGCGAGTCCAATGCCGTATTGATCCCCTATGTGCTGGGATATATTTTACCCACCTGCACAGAGCGGCTTTCTGTAATTTACCAGGCGCTGGGATTCCCGGCAGAAGGTATGGACACGCAGGAAGCTGCCCGAAAATGTATTGATGTACTGGCCGGTTTGACAAAAGATATTGGGATCCCCGAAACCCTGGGAGGCTATCAGCTTCCAGAATCTGCTGCGGCAGCGCTTGCGGCAGACGGTATTCTTCAAAAGCGCCTGCTGGCCCGGTGCCCGATGGAGCTCTCTGAACAACAGATCCATGAGATCTATACCCGGGCATTTACCGGCATTTACCTTCCCTGATCGTCCGAAGCTCCGGAGGGTATAACCGGCATTCCGGCAGCCATCCAGCACAGACCTCCTGACTGTGCCGGCCCCTCATACCCTTCTGTTTTGAATCGGATCTCCGCTCCGGGTGCCGGCCCCATCTGCCTGCCCCGGCTCTCATTCTTTCCCCGCCGAACATTGATTCCCTATGAACAAAATGCAGTAAATTTGCCGCCTTATGGAATTAACAAAGAATTTTGAGCCAGCAGCAATTGAGGCCCGGTGGACCGGGCATTGGAAGGAAAAAGGGTATTTTAACAGCACTCCGGATGAACGCCCGGCCTATACCGTGGTCATTCCCCCTCCCAATGTTACCGGTGTATTGCATATGGGACACACCCTCAATGAAACCGTGCAGGACATCCTGGTGCGCCGCGCCCGTATGAGCGGCTATAACGCCTGTTGGGTACCCGGCAGCGACCACGCGTCCATTGCCACGGAGGCCAAAGTAGTGCAGATGCTGAAAGAGGAAAAAGGCATTGATAAAAACAGCCTTAGCCGCGAAGAATTCCTGAAATATGCCTTTGAATGGAAAGAAAAATATGGCGGCATCATCTACAACCAGATCGAGCGCCTGGGCTGCAGCGTTGACTGGAACCGGGTGAACTTTACTATGGATGCCCATTACTACAAGGCCGTCATAAAGGTATTTGCAGATCTGTATCAGAAAGGACTGATCTACCGCGGGGCCCGTATGATCAACTGGGATCCGGCCGCAAAAACTGCCCTCAGCGACGAGGAAGTGGAATACCGCGAGGTACAAAGCAAACTATACTATGTACAATACCAATTGGAGGGAGGCAATATGCTTCAGGAGCCATTCCTGAAGATCTGGACGGCGAAAGAATTACTGGCCAAAGCAAAGACGGTCATTCGCGGTTTAATAAAGAAAATAAATACTACACCTGTAGATACCGCGGCCGACAAAACGGTTATTGGCAGCGTAACACCGGAAGGAGCTGCTTTTCTGTCGGAACTGACCGGTATCGATATTACCGAAAACTATGTGCACGCTGTAGACAGAAGCAGTTTTAACCATATACTGAATAATCATGGCAACATTGCAATAGAAGAAAAACGGGGACAGATTGCTCTTACAGAGCAGGACTTTGAACTGATCGTTGACATTCTCAATCAGCCGGACGAGATCATAGCATCAGGTCCTAACAAACAACAAAAAGAAACGATCACATATTGCAAAACATTTGAGGACGGTACCATTATTTATTTAGAGGAAATAAGAACCGGCAGGAAGGAACTGATGCTGCAAACCATGCGCAAAATGAAAGGGAAGACTGGTTTAGAATCTTCCCTCACAAGCGGGCGAGTTGTGCCTTCCATTGCCCCGGAAACTACCGGGATGGAATCCTTCTCTCACACGTCCGAAACGACTCCCGCTGATACAAAGATACCAAAAATTATCGATTTTGGCATTTTGAGCACACCCGCCGATTCCAGCGCTGATAATCAATTTATTACTATCGCCACCACTCGTCCGGAAACGATCCTGGGCGACACTGCCATTTGCGTAAATCCCAACGACGGGCGCTACCAGCACCTGAAAGGCGCCTATGCTTTTGTGCCGCTGATCAATCGCCGCATCCCCATTATTTTTGATGAATACGTGGATATGGAATTTGGTACCGGCGCCTTAAAGATCACCCCGGCGCATGATATCAACGATTATAACCTGGGACTGAAGCATAATCTGGAAGTCATTGATACCCTAAATGAAGACGGCACCCTGAGTGAAGCCGCACAACTATACGTGGGCGAAGATCGCTTTGACGTGCGGAAAAAGATCGTAGTAGAACTGGAAAAAGCAGGTAACCTTGTAAAAACAGAAGATATTATAAACAAGAACGGGTTTTCCCAGCGCAGCAATGCAGTGGTAGAGCCCCGGATCTCCACCCAGTGGTTTGTAAAAATGAAAGAGCTGGCAGAGCCGGCATTAAAAGCAGTGCTGGATGGAGACATAAAAATACATCCCGGCGACCGCTTCCTGGCCACCTACAAATACTGGCTTGAGAATGTGAAGGACTGGTGCATCAGCCGCCAGCTGTGGTGGGGCCAGCAGATACCGGCCTGGTATGCGCCCGATGGAACCTTCGTGGTAGCAGAGAGCAAAGAAGCGGCATTTAGTCAATGGGCAAAAGTGAATCGTGAATCCGCGAATGGCATTGACCATTCACCATTCACCATTGACGATCTTAAACAGGACAGCGACGTTCTGGACACCTGGTTCTCTTCCTGGCTCTGGCCCAGTGAAGTATTTCATGGCATTACCCATCCCGGCAACGCCGATATCAGGTATTACTATCCTACTTCAGTGCTCGTAACCGGACAGGATATCATCTTCTTTTGGGTGGCACGTATGGTAATGGCCGGACTGGAGTATGAAAAGCAGATACCGTTTAAAGACGTCTATTTTACCGGTATGGTGCGCGACAAACTGGGGCGCAAAATGAGCAAGCAACTGGGCAATTCGCCAGACCTGCTGAAGCTGATTGACACCTACGGTGCCGATGCCGTGCGTTTTGGCATCATGATCTCCGCGCCGGCGGGTAACGACCTGTTGTTTGATGAAAGTTCACTGGAACAGGGACGTAACTTCAATAATAAGATCTGGAACGCGCTGAAGTTGGTGCGCATGTGGGAAAGCAACCCCAACGGCGTTGTTTTAGATGACAGGGACGGACCAGATTTTGCGGCTGCCTGGATACACAATCGTATTGAGCAGGCCAAAGCGGAAATGGAAAATCTTTTCAGCGAGTTCCGCCTCAGCGAAGGATTGAAAACATTGTATTCCCTTATTTGGGACGACTTCTGTTCCTGGTACCTGGAATGGCAGAAGCCCGCACAGGGCGAACCTACCAGCAGCACAAAGCTGCAGGTCACCATTCAGTGCTTTGAAGAACTATTGCAATTGTTGCACCCTTATATGCCATTTATCACAGAAGAGATCTATCACCTGCTGCGCGAGCAAAGTGATGATCTTTCCGTAAAACAGTATGCCCCCACTCAGGCAACAGACAACAATATACTGGCACAGGGCGAGCTGCTGAAGCAGACCATCACAGCCATCCGCGATGCGCGTGTGAAGAACAATATTAAAAGTAAGGAGCCTGTAAAACTGTTTGTGCAGACTGCGCAACAGGACAGCTATACCAGTCTGGCATCAATCCTGGAACGCCAGGCCAATGTAGAAGCCCTTGCTATTACCACCGAAACCGTTGACAAATGCATCAACGTATTGGTAGGTAAGGACAAGCTGTTCATCCTGCCGTCCACAGAACTGGATACCAGCATCCAAAAAGAGCAACTGGAAAAAGACCTCGTATACCTGAAGGGCTTCCTGGCATCGGTAGAAAAGAAGCTCAGCAATGAGCGTTTTGTACAAAATGCAAAACCGGAAGTGGTGGATATAGAACGCCGTAAAAAAGCAGACGCGGAGGAAAAGATAAAATCCCTGCAGGAAAGCCTGGCACAGCTGTAATCAGTTATTCCTTTTATAAAAAAGCATCGGTCACTGGCCGGTGCTTTTTTAGCAATACAACCGGTATTCCCTAACTTTATAACAGAAGAAAGATGAAAAACAAACCGGCATATGGCCTGCTGCTGCTGCTGATCGGTGCCGCGCTGAACGGCTGCAGCGCTGCCCCTGCAAAGGAAAAGCGTGCAGGTATCACCAGCGTGCATGCCGATAGCACCACGGTTCAGACACCATCATTAATTCCCGATACGATCAGCAGCAAAACCGTATTCACAGACACCATCCCGGCTAACCGGCAGGAGCAATTGAAACCCATACGGGAAAATTTCCGCAGGATCAATGCCATCACCACCTGGACTGCTGTTGTAAAAAAAGATCTTTGGGAAAGCACTGAAGACGGTGCAGCTACATTTTACAATTTGAACGGGCAGCTGGAAAAGATCATTGTCCGCCGGTTTCGAGAAATGTATTAGCAGCTAACGCAATACTATCTGCTAAATGCACAACCCTCGTTCGTGCTGGAGCGTACTTATCACTATAACAGGCCAATGTACTACGATTCAACAGCCATGAAAGAAAATGAGGATATGGTGGCCTTTGATATTAAAAAATCTAAAATAACACATGTTCGCTGCTATCTTAAGAACAACCGGCTGATCCACGTAAGCAACAGCGATGCAACATCATTTCCACCGGACGACCTGCCCCGGGAAAGAGGAGGAATTAAAGACCAGTTTTGAAAAACACATCCGCCTTGCGGCAACAAATCAGCACCGGTTAATTTCCCTTCGCAATCAACAACTTATATCAACCGCTCCAATACGGGTATAATAATTGCAGATAGAAATAATGATTACCTCCGTAATACAAATCCTCTATCCATGAATACATTCCGTTTTTTATTTGTTATACTATTTATTGCAGGGGCTTTCCTGTCTGCAGGGGCACAATGGAAAGGCTTCAGCCTTGGTCCTTATGGGGAATATGCCATTCCCCAGGGCGAATTTGGCGAAAATTTTAACTGGGGTGCAGGCGTGGGCGGAACAGCCGATATCCGGCTGATCAAAAAGCTGGCTCTTACGGGATCTGTAGGTTATATGTATTTCCGGGGAGCAGACCGTACCGATGATGCAGGAAACCCATACCGCGTGTATGACCTGAAAGCCGTTCCCATCCGCGTAGGATTGAAATACCGTTTAATACCCCTCTTATATGTAAAACTGGAAGCCGGCAGCGCTAATTACAGCGGCAACCATTATGATGGTTCGGCCTTTATCCTCTCGCCCGGCGTAGGCTTGCGCATATTGGGATTTGATCTGCAGGCCAAGTACGAAGCCTGGATGAAAGATGGTACAAAAGGGTTTGTAGGATTCAAGGCGGGGTGGAATTTTTAGACTTGCCTTGTAAAGTGCATAAGGAAACCGGTGTTGAACATATTCGCTGCGCATATCTGATAAGCCCGACCAGGGGATACCGGCCGGGCTTAAAAAACCACAGAAGAAAGCATCACCTTCCCTCTGTTACCATTTGCACATTCTTTAATGACCGGCAGCCCCGTTCAATTTGCAGGTAAAATTCGCCTGGCCGCTGGGAGAAATAACAATATGCCAGTCATCTGTTGGGCCCGCCATGGTACCGCAGGTTGCCCCAGGGAAATCTTTAGAATTAAAGACAACAGCCTTCCCGGTATTGTTTTCTACACCCGAAAACTGACAACTGACAATTCCGTTGCCACTACTTGTAGCCACAAAATTTCCGTTATCGGTTGTGCCCGAATAACCATTAATACTAAACCAACAGCCTCCATCCTGAATCACAACCGCACTGTTGTTCGCAGCTTTCCAACTGGCCAACAGGCCTACAACAGCAAATGCTGCTGCAAAAAGAATGCTTACTTTTTTCATTTTTGAAGATTTAAAGTGAAGAATACGAATTAAATATTTGGGTACACAAAGCATCGAAACATATAAAAATGAAGATAATATGTAAACATACCGGTTTCCAAATTTCAGACATCGCCAATTCCGGCGATACAATTAACGTGTTCCATTGGTGCAATCAGCGCCTTTCTTACGAATGTTTTTATTGATATCCCTTTCTTCATCCGGAAGCGCATTTTCCAGCCACCCGGATGAAAAAATGTAAAAATTCAGTAGATTTGATCCTATATTTCTGAAAAATGCCCCGAACAGTTAACATCATCGTTACCAACAACACTACCGGCGATCATTATATCGGAAGGTCGTACCCCGACAGCGACTATGACAATAATGGGAAAACGGAGTATTATAAGATCCCGGTCTATTATGTACATCTTGAAGGAATGGACAGCTGTAATAAAAAAGTAACGCTGAAGTGGAAAGCCCTGCGCTTTATGCCCTATTGGAATGATCCCAAACAGCCGGACAAGCGCTACCGCCACAGAGGCTGGGTCAATTCCGGCAAACATAAGGTAAGCAAGAAAAAAGTTACGTATTACAACCCGAATTACAAGATACACAATACCTATTCTCCCTACGACGGCGCCATCCAGATCGAAGATTCCTTCCTCGTGCATGCTGGCCCTGCTTCACTTTCGGAATATGGCTGGGGCGCAGCCGGCTGCGTAGAGATCATTGGTGGGTTCGACAAATTCAAATCCGATATACAGACCCTTTCTGGGGTCTCTTCAAAAACATCCGACGAAGCGATACAAGCCCTTGTAAAAGCCGGTCAGTTATACATTCAGGTAGACTATGCCGCTCCCCCGGATATTAAATCAGCATTCTATGGCGAATATTAGAAGCTATATATTAACGGTTCTGCTGCTTGCAGCCATTTCCCGGCTATACGCCTGTGCCGGTCAGACTGAAGGCAAAGAGCACCCCGCTCACCCGGTAATTCAGGAAGATACCGCACAGATCCGGATTGGCCAGGTGCAGCAGTACAACGCCGTCAGCTTTAAAAACAACGCCCTGACCCATTGTGCCACTAAGGAGCAGAACTGTAGATCGGACATTAGCTTTATGACCGATGCGCTCAAATTGATTGACCCGGCCTATACGAGCACACAGCTGGAAGCCACCATTTACCAGGGCACTGCCATACGCAACAGTACCGGCCGCGATTCTTTAAGGACCACCTGGTACCTCATTAAAACAGGGAACACGGAAACACTGCAGCAACTGATCACCCGCATGGATACAGCCGGGCAGGGCTATGTATTGAAAATGGCAAAAACAGAAGCGCCGATTGCCTGCTACTTTACAACCATTCCCGGGAACGTATTGTTGATCACGCATATCGGTGTTCCTGAATTTCAAAAACTGAAAAACAAACCGCTGGTAGCCGCAGTAAAAGAGCAGATCGGTAGCAAGTAGTTTTTCGCCACATAGGCGCGAAGACACCAGGAAACACTAAGGATTTTATATTTACCACTGAACCACTGACGCTGAAGACGGCCAAGATTTTTACATCACTTTGTGTGCCTTCGAGTCTTTGAGCCTTCGTGGCGCTACGCCCTTATTTATCCAGACTAAACAAACTATCCACAAACTCATGTCTATCAAATACAAGCAGGTCTTCCATCTTTTCGCCCACGCCAATGAATTTTACCGGTATTTTAAATTGATCGGCAATCGCCAGTACCACTCCTCCTTTTGCCGTACCATCCAGTTTGGTAATGGCCAGTGCCGTTACATCGGTAGCGGCCGTAAAATGTTTGGCCTGTTCCAGCGCGTTCTGCCCGGTGGACCCATCCAGCACCAGCAACACCTCCTGCGGGGCCGAGGGTATAAACTTCTGGATCACCCGCTTGATCTTGTTCAGCTCATCCATCAGATGCGCCTTGTTGTGCAGCCGGCCGGCAGTATCAATGATCACCACATCACTGCCCCTGCTTACGGCGCTTTGGGCCGTATCAAAAGCCACCGCCGCCGGGTCGCTGCCCATTCCCTGCTTTACGATCGGCACTCCTACCCGTTCGCTCCAGATGGTCAGCTGGTCTACCGCGGCGGCACGGAAGGTATCTGCGGCTCCCAGCAGGACATTTTTACCCGCCTTTTTAAAATTATAGGCCAGTTTGCCGATGGTCGTCGTTTTCCCCACGCCATTTACCCCCACTACCAAAATGATATAAGGTTTGGCAGGCAGCTCACTTTCGAAGGTATAATGCGCGCCTGAAAGAGCATCCACCAGCACCCCCTCGATCTCCTCCTGCAGGATCCGGTTCAGCTCACCGGTACCCATGTATTTATCTTTCGCTACCCGCTGCTCAACCCGGTCAATGATCCGTACAGTCGTTTCAATGCCTACGTCCGCCCCAACCAATGCTTCTTCCAGGCTATCCAGCACCTCTTCATCTACGGTGCTTTTTCCGGCGATAGCCTTACCGATCTTTGAAAGAAAGCCCTCCTTGGTTTTCTGTAACCCCTGATCCAGCGATTCCTTTTCTTTCTTTCCAAATAATTTTCCAAAAAAACTCATGATTGAAACGTTTATCGTTCGAGGTTTATCGTTTGAAGTTATTTCTCCCGCAAAGATGCAACATCAAACATAAAACGTCAAACATCAAACAAAAAACAAAAGCCATCCGTTTTAAAAACGAACAGCTTTTAATATTGTAAGGAAAGCAGGAACTTATTTCTGAGCTAAAAAGTCTTTTACTTTCTCTTTGTGTACGATCTGCTCCTTAAAGGTATAGGCACCTGTTTTGGGGCTGCGGATCGCACGGATCACCTTCGTCCAGTTTTTAGACTCTGCTGCTGCTTTAGCATCCTTTACCTTCGCGTTCTTTGAAGCTGCTTTTGCCATCTTATATTAATTTGAAAATGTGATAATTTGAAAATTTGAAAATAAATGCACCTGATTTTCAAATTGGTACACTTTCAAATTTTCAAATTTTATTTAATTTCTTTGTGAACGGTTACTTTCTTCAGTATAGGGTTGTATTTCTTCAACTCTAAACGCTCAGGGTTATTCTTCTTGTTTTTTACAGTAATGTAACGACTGGTTCCGGGCTGACCACTGGTCTTATGCTCGGTACATTCCAGAATTACCTGGACCCTGTTTCCTTTTGCTTTCTTCGCCATTGTATAATGCTTTAAACTGCTTTAGTTAGATTTTTTCGCCTCTCGCACGCAATTCCTTCACCACAGCATACAGACCATTTTTATTGATGGTACGGAGGGCATCTGTAGATAACTTTAAGGTGATCCATTTGTCTTCCTCTACCAGGTAAAATTTCTTCTTTTGCAAATTAGGCAAAAAACGGCGCTTTGTCTTAATATTGGAGTGAGAAACCTTGTGGCCTCCAATTGGGGTTTTACCTGTAACCTGACATACTCTTGCCATAATGAATAAAAATTTAGGAGTGCAAAGGTAGGTATTTAACACGGCATTTAGCAACAAAACTTCAATTATTTTTTAAAAAACTTCCATTCCCCGATTTCTTATCCCGCTTTCACTATCCGTCACTGCCGCAAAAGTAATATATAGTGGGAAAAAGAGCAGCTATATACTTTTTATATCATTAGCTATCAACAATTTAAAAAAAACCTCAACATTCCGCTGCTGCAGTATTCTTCCGCCCTGATAAAAAGTGAAAAGGTTAAAGACCATTTATATTTCCAGAGCGCTGTTCCCGCAGTGTTCCTCCTGCCGGGCTGTCGTCTTCCGCAAGCGGCTCTGTTTAAAAAACACCAGCCCCTACAGCAACAAAGCCCCTTCTTAATTGTTGTATTTCTGGTAATTGGCTTACAAAAACGATTGCGTATTTGGTTGAAACGGCATTTTGCCCGTTACGGTAATTCAACTAAATTCGCACTCTCACTGATCTTTTAATTTTTTAAATAATACATTTTATGGCATACGACGTAATAGTTGTAGGTAGTGGCCCGGGCGGATATGTAGCCGCTATACGCGCTTCCCAACTGGGTTTAAAAACCGCAATTATTGAAAAAGAAAGCCTCGGAGGAATTTGTTTGAACTGGGGATGTATCCCCACCAAAGCCCTATTAAAAAGCGCGCAGGTTTTTAATGATATTCAGCATGCAAAGGACTACGGGATCGAAGCTTCCGGTACACCCGATTTTGGAGCCATCGTAAAACGCAGCCGCGGCGTGGCCGATAAAATGAGCAAGGGCGTGCAGTTCCTGATGAAGAAAAATAAAATTGATGTGATCATGGGATTTGGCACCTTAAAAGCCAAGGGCCAGGTGGAAGTAAAGGGAACCGACGGAAAAACGACCCTGGTGGAAGGCAAGCACGTCATCCTGGCAACCGGTGGCAGGAGCCGCGAATTGCCCGCCCTGAAACAGGATGGTAAAAAGATCATTGGCTACCGCGAAGCCATGGTATTGCCCCAACAACCCAAAAGCATTATTGTAGTAGGCAGCGGCGCCATCGGTGTGGAATTTGGTTATTTCTACAACAGCCTGGGCACAAAAGTGACCATCGTTGAATTCTTACCCCGGGTCGTACCGGTAGAAGATGAAGACATTTCAAAAGAACTGGAAAAGAACCTCAAAAAACAGGGCATTACCGTTATGACCAGCAGCGAGGTAACTTCTGTGGATACGTCCGGCAACGGCGTAAAAGCAAAAGTGAAAACCGCTACCGGCGAAGCCATCCTTGAAGCGGATGTACTGCTGAGCGCTGTAGGTGTGGCTGCCAACATCGAAGGCATCGGGCTCGAAACTGTTGGTGTAAAGACTGATAAAGGAAAGATCGTTGTAGACAAATTCTACAAAACCAATGTAGATGGTGTGTATGCCATCGGGGATTGTGTTCCCGGACAGGCGCTGGCGCACGTTGCTTCAAAAGAAGGCATCATCTGCGTAGAAAACATTGCCTTTGGTGAAAAGAAATACAAGCACCAGCCGGAAGCCCTGGATTACGGAAACGTACCGGGCTGCACCTATTGCTATCCGGAAATAGCCAGCGTGGGCTTTACCGAAAAGCAGGCTAAAGAAGCCGGCTACGAGGTTAAAGTGGGCAAGTTCCCCTTAAGCGCCAGCGGAAAGGCAAGTGCTGCCGGGCATACCGAAGGTTTTGTAAAAGTGATCTTTGATGCCAAATACGGCGAATGGCTGGGCACCCATATGATCGGTTATAATGTTACCGAGATCATAGCGGAAACCGTTGTGGGCCGCAAGCTGGAAACGACTTATCATGAAGTACTGAACAGCATTCACCCGCACCCCACCATCAGCGAAAGCGTAAAAGACGCTATTGAGGTGGCCTATGGTGAAGCCATTCATTTATAATATTAAAAGATGGGTTTTATGGTCCCGCCCGCTGGCGGGACTTTTTTTATGGACCAAACTGTAGTGCTGCTATCAGCTGTCTTGCGTCGCACTCTTGTACTGCAGTGCAAGCCCGGCGGCGAACACCGGATTGCTTTTCTGTGGCGACCAGTGCGACCTGGCAGGTGCCCGTAATCAGCCCTGGTTGTGTCGGTCACCAAGCATCCCATTATCCCCTTACCACTTTTCTCAAAAAAAGTCGGAAAAAAATTTGACTCTTACCTTAGGTCATAGGATAGCTTTGCATTTGAAACAGGGATTCCATCAGGCAATTAAGACAAAAAAAACAATCGGATGAAACAGCTTTCGGTAAAAGAACTGGCCAGAGCCGCAGGTGTAACGGTGCGCACGTTACATTTATACGACCGCACAGGGCTGCTGAAACCCGCCCTCCGCACGGAAAAAAAATACCGCTATTATGGCAAGGCGGAGTTGCTGAGACTACAGCAGATCCTCTTTTACAAAGAGCTGGGATTATCACTTGCCGAAATTGCTGCATTGCTGGATGCGCCGGACTTTGACCTGGTTAAAGCGCTGACCGGTCATAAAAAAGCGTTGCAGCAAAAGCAGCAGCAACTTTCAAAAATGATGGAGACCATTGACAAAACCATTCTTAATTTAAAAGGTAAAATTAACATGACACACGAAGAATTATATGCCGGCCTGCCCAGGGAGCAGGCACAGCAATGGCGCAAGGAGGCGCTTGAAAAATGGCCGGACCAGGTAAAGCATTCCGAAAAAATGCTGCTGAAAATGAGCAGGGCCGGCTTTGATATCTTGCAGCAAACTTTCAAAAGCGTGAACGAGCAACTGGCAGCGCTGAAGAAAGAAGATCCGCAAAGTCCGCAAAGTCCGCAGGTGCAGCAGCACTACGACTGCATTTTAAAATTCTGGGGCAAAACGGACAACATCGCAGCAGCCTATAAAGGGTTGGGCGATCTCTATGTTGCAGATACCCGGTACACTACCGTAAACGGTACTGCCGATCGGGAATTTGCGGCGTTTATGAATGCAGCGATGATCCATTTTGCAGATACGCAGCTAAAAAACTGATGTGGCCAATGGCAATCATCTGCGACGCGGTATGCAATAAAAAAGCAGGCGGAATACTCCGCCTGCTTTTTCCGGTTGAACCGGTGTCATAAAACCAAACTACCTACCCAAACCAATATTGTAGGCTACCCCTACCCCAATGCTTCCGGCATTGTACTTTTGGGATGCATTACCAACATTGATTGTTCCATCATCGCCGGTAAACACTTTCGTGTAGTGTGCAAACACGTTCCAGTTGCGGTTGTGCCATCCTAATTCGGGTTTCAGATAAAACCCGCCATCCGGACGGTTTACGCTGCTGTTACTGGCAACCTTTTCATCTCCTGTAATAAACCCGTAACCCAGGTCCGTACCTACATAAATGCCCTTTGCCTGCGGATAGTAGCGAACCAGAGCAGCTACCGGTACCACACCAAAGCTGTTGTTCTGAAGGGTCGTGTTACCCAGGTCCTTGTCCTTACCAAAAAAATGATTGTAGCCGGTAGCGATACCCAGGCCCACATGCGGTGTCACCAGGTTCTGATATGCCACATCGACCCCTGCATTTGCCGCAGCATTTTCATTAGGTACGGCTATGCCCCCCATCACTCCTATCTTCAGTGTGTTTTTCATACTTTGTGCCTGTACCAGGCTGACGGATAAAACACCCATCACTACTGCAAAAAATACTTTTTTCATGCTTATAAGATTTAATTCATAGTAATAACAATAAAGCACTGCACAGGTTCTTGAAAGAACTGGATCCGGATCAATTTTTTTTGCCTGCACTTCCTTGCCTCCATAGCCATAAAGAAAAAACAATACCAACTTTTTATAGCAATGACGCATTCGGGCTTTTCAAAAGGCTACATTCCATACAGGCTCCTGTAAATCAGAACCGGTATACTGCACCGAACTTTAACAGTCTGTGCAACCTACGTGCCATAACAATCATTTGTATGTATGTAAAAATTATCTCCTCTCTTTTCAATTTTATTTATCTTGTTGGCAAAAAACGAATGATTGTTGCGGATCTTGAACAGCAAAAGCCATTGAAAAAAAAGAAGCTGTACCAGGTACTTTATTTCCAGGTGATCGTGGCCATTGTGATCGGTATCACCCTGGGGCATTTCCTTCCGGACACCGGTAAAAAGCTAAAGCCCCTGGGAGATGGTTTTATCATGCTGATAAAAATGATCATTGCACCGGTGATCTTTCTTACGGTAAGCACGGGCATTGCCGGTATGAACGACCTGAAAAAAGTGGGTCGTGTTGCCGGAAAGGCATTCATCTATTTCATTACTTTTTCAACACTTGCCCTGATCGTGGGATTGATCGTGAGCAACACCGTTCGTCCCGGCGCCGGCATGAACATTGACCACCGCACCCTCGATGCCAGTACCATCGCCAAATATGTATCACAGGCCAAAGACCAGACCCTGGAGCATTTTATCTTCGACATCATTCCGCAAACCCTGGTGAGCCCGCTCTCCGGTAATAATATACTACAGGTATTGTTTGCTGCCATTCTATTTGGCGTAGGCCTGGCGCTGACCGCAGAGAAGAGCAAAGCAGTGATCGGTTTTTTAAAGGCGCTCACGTACCCGGTTTTTAAAGTGGTGGAGATCCTGATGAAGCTCGCACCGCTCGGGGCGCTGGGAGCCATGGCCTTTACCATCGGGCAGTATGGCATCCGTTCCGTAATGAACCTCGGATTGCTCGTTGCCACGTTTTATTTTACTTCGGCCTTATTTGTGGTCATCGTCCTGGGCGCAGTAGCCCGTTACAATGGTTTTTCCATTTTCAGATTCATACGGTATATCAAAGACGAGCTCTTGCTTGTATTGGGTACCAGCTCTTCTGAAGCCGCCCTGCCCACACTGATGCAAAAGCTGGAAAAAGCAGGCTGCGCCAAGCCGGTGGTAGGGCTGGTCATTCCAACCGGCTATTCCTTTAACCTGGACGGCACTAATATTTATATGACCCTGGCCGCACTGTTCATTGCGCAGGCCTGCAATATTCCGCTTACCTGGGAACACCAGGTGCTGCTGCTGCTCGTAGCCATGCTCAGCTCCAAAGGCGCGGCAGGCGTATCGGGTGCCGGGTTCATTACGCTCGCGGCCACATTGGCCATCGTTCCGGAAGTGCCTATTGCAGGTATGACGCTGATCCTGGGCATTGATCGTTTTATGTCGGAATGCCGCGCCCTCACAAATCTTGTCGGGAACGGGGTGGCCACCATAGTGGTCGCCAACTGGGAAAAACAGCTGGATAAAGAACAGCTGCATGCGGCCCTGAACCCGGTAGATCCTCCCGGTTTTCAGCCACCGGCCCGTTGATCACCAACCGTAACGAAGCCTTTTTTATACCGGTCCCAGCCTTCATCAAATTTTCATAATCGACATTTACATTTGTGCTGCAGACCAATTATCTGCTGTTTATAAATATGGGAATATGAAAATAAGCCTGACATTACTGATCCTGCTTTTTACAGCTCAGTCCTTAATGGCGCAACCAGGCAAAGTTCATATTGCAGTGAAGCCGGTAAAGCCTGTTATAGCGAACCACGGAATGGTCGTACGCACTGTAGCACATACCACACATTATGGCCGGGTCATCAGCGGCGTTGCCTCCTCCAAATCCAATGGAAAAAAATACGGTAAGATCCACTATAAAAGAAAATATCCTGTTGTCGCAAAAAAGACAACAAAAGTCCGTACCCTAAGATAGCGGGAACAAACAGCCCGATTTCTTTTTAATCAGTACCTTTATATCAGATAGCTTAATTGCTATCTGATATTTTCTATTATGAAAACCTTTTTTCTTTATCTATTTTTACTGGGGGGCATACTGCCGGTTTGTGCCGGAACAGGAGCCGTTCACAGCAATAGCGCAGAAAAAAGGCCGATCATAATAACCGACACCATTCCGGCGCAAAAACAGGATGTACCGGTTGAGAAAAAAGAGCCCCCCGGCCGCCAGAACGTTGCCAAAGGAAAGCCCATCAAGGAAGTGCCCCGGGCAAAGAACCAGGCAAAACCTAAAATGGTAGTGGCTCCCAGGGTCAAAATAAAACCGGTGAAGATCATTAAACCAAAAATTAACGGAAAAGGACTCGGCAGATAAAAGAAAGGGTATTGTGAAAAAGTTATTCATTATTTTATTATACTGCGCAGGGGCAACGCAGCTGCTTGCCCAGGATACAGCCGATAGCGTACAGCAACAGGCCGATACTGTAAAAGAAAAAACAACCGTTACGGTGGCCGCCCTTTATGGCACCGGTATCGACTACTATGGTCAAACCACTGAGCAGCCACTCCCCTATCTGGCTTTAAATGCGACGGTACGCATACCTGCTGGCGTTTATCTTTCCGCAACAGGTTTTCACCTGTTCTCCGACAGCCTGCTTTTATCAGCCGCTTCGCTTACACTGGGGTACGGGTTTAACATTACGCCAAAATTATCCGGCGACATCAGTTATACCCATGCCTTCTATCCGGCAGCGTCGCCCTTCCTCCAGGCCTCCAGTCCCAACCTGGCCAGCGCCGAGCTGGGATACGAATATTTTCTTAAAACCGCTTTGGGAGTTGACCTTGCCTTTGGTGAGCAACCGGATTATTTCACAACACTCTCCAATTCCAAATCATTCGACTGGAACCTGTCCGGAGGCAGCGCCATCCTCAGCTTCACACCCGAGCTGGCGCTTACGGCCGGCACCCAGCAATATTATGAGACCTATCTGATCGAAAAGGAGAACCCGGGAAAAGGCAGGGGGAACGGGAACGGCAAAGGAAACGGGAATACCCCACAACCACCCGGCCAGGTGACGGCAACCACCATCGATTATAAAAAATATGGGTTGCTTTCCTATAATCTCAAATTACCAATGTCCTACAACAGGGCCTCCTACCTTATTGAAGCTGCGCTGAAATTATCGTTGCTGGGCAACAATGCCGTGAATAAAGGCACCGTGAATTCTTTTTTTACTTTAAGCGCTTATTACCAGTTTTAAAACATTTGCATGCGTGTACTGATCGTAGAAGACGAACAATCCCTGGCAATGGAAATTGAGGCCGCCCTCCAGAAGAACCATTTTCTTTGCGAAACAGCGCTTACTGCCCGGGATGCACTGAACCGGACAGATACCGGAAGCTTTGATTTTATCTTACTGGATATTGGACTGCCGGACAGGGATGGCTTCTGGCTTCTGCAGGAGATCCGGAAAGACCACACAGACACTGCCATCATCATGCTTACTGCCCGAGGTGAAGTGGAGGACCGCATCCGGGGACTGGACATGGGTGCAGACGATTACCTGGCCAAACCCTTCTCCCTGCTGGAGCTCCAATCCAGGATGCAAGCCATCATCCGCCGGAAATTCAAACTGAACGACAACGCAGTTCAGCTGGGAGCATTTACCATTCATCTTAAAAACCGGACCATCGCTTATCAGGAAACAGAGATCTCCCTGTCGCGGAAGGAATTCGATCTGCTGAACTACCTGCTCCTTCACAAAAACCGGCCGCTTTCCCGCATGCAGCTCAGCGACCATCTGTGGGGCGACAATGCGGACGACGAATACGACTCCAATTATATTGACGTGCATATAAAAAACATCCGGAAAAAGCTCCACGGCTATGCGGATACCGACTGGCTGGAAACCGTAAGAGGCGTCGGTTATAAAATCAAAACCCCCTCATGAGATTGCATACCAAACTGACGCTGTTTACCGTGGCGGCCACCATTGCCGTCCTTGGGCTGTTCGTATGGCAGCTTCCGCTCCTCATGCAGAAAATCGCTTCGGATAATACTAACAAAAACCTCCGTGAGCAACGCGAAAAAGCATTGAAGGCCATCCAGGAGAACGGGGTCAATTACTATCTCCAGGGAGATTCCGCCTATGGCAGTTACTCGATGCTGAAAGACGAATACATTTCCCTGGAACCCTATCCCCGGGGCACCGGCTGGGCAAAACAAAAACTGCAGACCGCACAGCGCATTATCGATGACGATACCATTACCTACCGCATCCTGACCGACACCTTCACCATCAGCCATCAGACCTATCTCCTCGAGATCGGGAAGAAGATCGCTTCCATCCAGCAGGACAGTATCGCCCTGCAAAGGGCTACCATCAGCGTGCTGATCGTGCTTACCCTGATCATGGCCTGTATCCAGCTCTTTTATACCCGGCACCTCCTGAAACCGCTGGGACGCATCATCCGCACCCGGCTGATCAAAAAGACCTTTCCTTTTAAAGAACCCCGGCCCGCGCTGGCAACCTCCACCTACGATTTCAAATACCTGGATCAGTCTATCTCCCAACTGATGCAACAGGTAAACCATGCCTTTGAAAAAGAAAAAGAATTCACTTCAAACGCCTCCCATGAACTGATGACCCCCATCAGCATTATGCAGGGTAAGATCGAGAACATGATGACAGATCCGGACCTGCCGGCGAATGCCGTGCTGAAACTGGAAGACACCATGCGGATCATGAAGCGGTTAAAAAAGATCGTAAGCGTACTGCTGCTCATATCACGAATAGATAACGAGCAATACAACCGCAACGACCAGGTGACCGTAAAGCCCATGATCTGCGAAGTACTGGAGGAGCTGCAACACCGGGCAGATGAAAAATCACTGACCATAGAAGAACGGCTCCTGGGCGAGACCATTCTCTATAGGGTAAACAAGGACCTGCTCTTTCAGCTGTTTTACAACCTCATTCATAATGCCATCCGGTATAACCGGCTCAACGGGTCCGTTAGCATCAGCGATGCATATCAGCAAAACCGTTATGTCATTTCCATCAGCGATACCGGCATCGGAATGGATGCCGGGGAATCTGAGCGGATCTTTGACCGTTTTAAGAAAAATACCTCTCAGCGGGAAGGTTTCGGCCTCGGGCTCTCCATTGTAAAATCAATAGCTGATTATCAGGGCATTCGCATTGAGGTACACACGCAGCTAAACCAGGGCTCGCGGTTTGAACTGCTGTTTTCGGAAAATCATCTCCAAAAATAGCCAGAACCGGCACATTTTCATTTTCCCTTCATATAGAGGATTTAGTTTCGTTTCATCAATGTAAAATCCTTTAAAATGAAATCCTTATTCTTTACAATGGGGGCTGGTGTTGTTCTTATGCTCGCCTCCTGTTCAAAAAATGACAGCAGTGATCGTGACCAGAACTCCAACGGACAGGCAAAGGTCCAGATGATGCTGACCGATGCCCCGGCCACCTATGACGCCATCTACCTGGATGTAAAAAGCGTATCGATCAACAACAGCAGCAATGATGCCGGTTGGGTTGATTATCCGCTGGACCCCACCTTCCATGACCCCATCAATATTCTGAATTATCGTAACGGAACCGTAATTGCCATGGGCGATCCGCTGACATTACCCGCCGGTAAGATCGAGCAGATCCGTTTGGTCCTGGGTGATGACAATACGGTAGTGGTAGACGGCGTGGAGCATGCCCTCACCGTTCCCTCCGGTTCTACCAGTGGGTACAAGATCAATTTTCATAAAGAACTGGCACCCGATGGCGTTTACAAGATCTGGCTCGATTTTGATGCTGCCCGCTCGGTACATGCAGCCGGTAAAAGCGGTAAATACATGCTAAAACCGGTAGTAAAGGCCTTTAGTGAAGAAGCCAATGGCCAGTTCAGAGGCTATGTAAAACCGGCAGAAGCCAACCCCTGGCTGTATGCATTAAAGGGAGCAGACACCATTGGAAGCGCAATCCCCGGCCCTGATGGGTTCTTTCATTTCGTAGGATTGGCCGATGGCGCCTATTCGCTCCGTATTGACGCGGACAGCGCTACCACATACAGGGATTCAACCATAACAGGCATCAATGTAGCATTTGGAAAAGTAACGGATATAGGCTCAATTACGCTAACCCAGTAACGGCACACACCCACTAAGATCGAGGCTGTGTCAGAGAGGGGCACAGCCTTTTTTTATTTCCCGGAACGTCCGCTGTAATGGCGCACATCCGGGATCTCTATTATATTACCCGTTTCGTAAAATATATTATCCAATTGCTGCCGGAGCCTGGCCAGAGCGGCTTCTTAAGACTTTTCTTTTGTATTTTTACGCTACCGACAGTTCATTATTAAACACATAGCGATTAGAATGAAAAAGATTTTCCTGGCAATTGCCATCACCACTACCACCCTGCTTCATGCACAGCCGAAGCAATTATTTAAAGAAACGCCGGAACAAAAGGCCCAGCGAATGGAATGGTGGACCAGCGCCCGTTTTGGCATGTTCATTCACTGGGGATTGTATGCCCTTCCCGGCCGGCACGAATGGGTGAAACAACGGGAGCGCATTACCACCGAAAACTATCAGAAATATTTTGACCATTTCAACCCCGACGAGTTTGACCCAAAGAAATGGGCAAAAGAAGCAAAAGCCGCGGGTATGAAATACGCGGTGCTCACTACCAAGCACCACGAGGGCTTTTGCCTGTTCGACTCCAAATACACCGATTACAAGGCCACCAATACCCAGGCAAAGCGCGACCTGGTAAAAGAGTTTGTAGACGCGTTCCGGGCGGAGGGCATCAAGATCGGGTTCTATTATTCTTTGATCGACTGGCATCACCCCGACTTTACCATTGACCGGGTACATCCGCAGCGATTGGGCAATGACGCTACCGAGGCCGATTACGCAGCATTGAACAAGGGAAAGGATATGAACCGCTACCGCCAGTACATGAAGGACCAGATCAAAGAATTACTGACCAATTATGGCAAGATCGATATCATGTGGCTCGACTTTTCCTATCCCGGAAAAAACGGCAAGGGGCACGATGACTGGAGCTCCATTGAGCTCTTAAAGATGATCCGGAAATTGCAGCCGGGCATTATTGTAGACAACCGCCTGGACCTGAATAACTATTCAGATGGATACGATTTTGAAACGCCGGAGCAGGTAAAACCATCCGAACTTCTCAAATACAAAGGCAAGTACTGGGAAACCTGCCAGACCTTCTCCGGATCCTGGGGCTACTACCGTGATGAAAATACCTGGAAAACCCATCGCCAGCTGCTGGACCTGCTGATCACCTCTGCTGCGAACGGGGGCAACCTGATCCTGAATGTTGGCCCTACCGCACGTGGCGAATTTGATTATCGTGCCAACAATGCGCTGGACAGCCTGGCCTACTGGATGCACGCCAACAGCCGGTCCATTTACAATTGCACTTATCCGCCGGAGCAATATAAGCTGCCCGACAACCTGGATATAAAACAGACCTATAATCCAAAAACAAAAAGGCTGTTCCTGCATTTATTCACCTATCCGTCCAATTACGGAACGCTGGTATTGCCGGGGTATGCAGACAAGGTGAGCTATGCCCAGTTTGTACATGATGCTTCCGAAATCCAGTACAAAACAGAGAACGGAGATCTTATTTTACATTTGCCCAAACAAAAGCCACCTTACGAAATACCGGTGGTGGAGTTGTTCTTAAAATAGCCGCCGGGTTGCACAGTCCCCTGTATCAGAATCCCGGGAATGCCCAGCGATCGGTGCGAAAGGGCAATAGCGGAAGTCCTGCACTGTTGCTTACATTACCAATGGCCGTATCGGTAAAACAATACCGGACGGCCATTGGTTTTTTTACCTCCGTATTCCAAACTACGATCCTATCACCCTGTATGGTGGCCTCCGCGGGATAAAAGACCTTATCCGCCCCTGCGATCTGCATCTCCGCAAGGCTATCTCCCTTTATTATTAATCCCGCTTCTGCTCCGGAAATTTTAATAACCGCCTTCGCTCCTTTTACCTGCATACTTTTATATTCCGGGCTCTTATACGCAATGCCGGCTTGGCCGTAATGATCGGCCAGCGCCCAATTAGCCAATCGCAGCCCAACATCGTGTTTATTCCGGGGGTGTACGTCATCTACATTACCGGTAATATCGTTAGTGGCCACCATGCCCGTATGCGGAATCGAGGAGCATTGCCACTGTGCTTCCCGCAGCAATGCCCCCGCGTTGATCTTCTTATACCGGAAGGGCGCCACCTGTACATAATAAAAGGGCAGCTGCTGCCCCCAGGCACGGCGCCAGGCCCCGATGAGGGCGGTAAACAATGGACGGTAGGTTACGGCAGCATCGGTATTGTTCTCTCCCTGGTACCAGATCACTCCTGCAATCGCATAAGAGGTGATGGGCGCGATCATTCCATTGTAAGCGCTGCCGGGCATATAGGGGCACATACCACTGGGCTGTATCAGCGTTGCAGCTTTTTTAAGAACAGGATCGTTGTTCACAACGCTATCCGGTGTCCATACCTCCGCAGCCGTGCCGCCCCAGGCTGCTTCGATAAGTCCAACAGGAGCGCCCAGTTGCTGATGAAGCTTCTTTCCAAAAAAATAAGCTGCCGCACTAAAGGTCTTCAGCGTATTACTGTCGCATACCACCCACTGTCCCTGTACCTGTTCCTGTGGAAAAGCCGCCGTTGTTTTGGCTATATGAAAAAAACGCAGCTCCCGCTGATAGGCCTGCGGCAATTCGTTCTGGATGTCCGGCAATCCCCAGTTACCACTCATTTCCATATTACTCTGCCCGGCACAAAGCCATACCTCCCCGATCAATACATTTTCCAGCAGCAATGAATTCTTTCCCTGCAAGGAAATGGTATAAGGCCCGCCCGCGGCAGGCGTTTGCAATTCGATCTCCCATTTGGCATCGCGCGTTCCCATAGCCTCATACACCTCCCTATTCCAGGAACCTTTAATCGTGATCTTTTCATACGGATCGGCCCAGCCCCACAGTTTCACTTTATGTTTTTGTTGCAGTACCATATTACTGCCAATGATATCCGGAAGGCGGATATTGGCCTTTGCCCGGATCGATGCCGTTGCAAACAGGAGTATAAGGAATAACTTTTTCAAATTCATTTTCCGGGAACGTTGAATGAGGGAATGATATAACTGAAAATGCGATACCGCAGTTCGCTCCACTTATTTTCTAATGGAAAAGGGTGCCCCGGGTAAAGCCCCTGCCGGTTGGGAATATTTTTGATCCGCACCCGCACCATTGTACGGTTCTTTGTCAGCACTGCAGGGATCAGGAACTCATCATCGCGCAGGCGCCGGTTGGAGGTACGCACCTGGTATACCCGCTTACCCAGTTCATCCTTTGGCCGGGAGGTCATCCAGATATTGGAACCGGCAAGATACCAGGTACCCGCCTTCTTCCAGTCTGTTTCAGCAATTGCCTTTTTACCGGTTGGTACAGCGATATATACTTCAGCCGTTTGATTGGGATAGCCGTAATCCAGTGTACGTCGCAGCAATGCGCCCTGGTTGTCTTTTCTCAGGCGGATATTAAATTCCGTAATGCCTGCTGTAGTGCGGCCATCTTCTTTTTGCGCCGGGTAGATCTGTTTCCCCATATATTCTTTATAACCCGGGCGGTTGGGCAGGTCATAGCCCCAGGCATGCGCGGGATAGGCATCCGGCCCCCATTCATAGCGCGATTCGATGGTATCGACCGCTGACCCCTGCGGCGAGTTGTAGCGATGCAACCGCTCATCCTGTTCATTGCCTACATCCAGCCGATCCGTTTCCACCAGCGAAGCAGCCGGCAGCCCGTACCAGTAGCAAACCGATTCATAATGCTCCTGGGAAACATTCTCATTGTGCTCAAACCGGATCACGGCCCGCCTTCCAAAAGGCATCAGGTCGGCCCACAAAAAACGATATGCCGATTGGATCAGGTCCTTTTCGTTTACTGCTTTTTTCTTTTCAATGGCACCGCAGGGATGTCCGGCCAGCGGCAGCGTCATGTTCTCACCACCCCAGTAATCACCCCCTCCGGCCCATTCTTCTGTTCCGGTGCCATAGGCCTGTGGCGTCTGGCTGTCATCAAAAAAGAAACGGGGGTCGCCTTCCAGTGTATTCAGATTGGCGTTATGCGAAAAAATAAATGAATTGCCAAGGAAGCTTCCCGACCACTCCTGTTGCCCTTCCAGCCCCTTTGTATCCAGCCAGACCATATCCCGTCCGAGTTCCGGTTTCGGAAAATCGCGATACGTAGCATGAAAATAACTGCTGAACGCCGGTGTTGCCTTTGCCTGCTTTTCATAACGCAGCTCATACCGGATCGTTCCCTGTCCGGAGGAGATACCAGCCAGTTCGATCTTTGCAGCGCTGAAAAACGGCATGGGGTAATAGCAGGCAAGCTCCACCGTTCCCTCTGCATAATTGTAGCGTATATTGATCGGCAATCCCTTTACCAGGTATTCCTTTTTCTCCCGGTTAAAAAAGGTACCGGCTCCAAAGAACAGGCAAAGCGGGGCATCGATGGAAGGTTCTGTTGCCCCGTCCCAGGTTGCTTTCAGCCGTACCCGTTCGAGCTGCTCTGCCTCATCCAGGGGCAGGGTCAGCTTCAGCGCGCGAAGGGTTGCAGGTCCCGATCGCAGTGTAGCAAGCACCACGTGCTCCCGATCGCGCTGCACGGTTCCCTGCACCTTTTCAATATCCGTTGGAGCGATATCCGTACCCGCACGGTTCACAAATGCCATGGCATCCGCCGGAGGCACCTGTTGCAGGTTCCAGGGCCTGGTCTGGTTCGCCAGTAATCCAGTATCCGCATACAGGTGGTAGATATAATAGCCCGTACCATAAAAAGTTCTTGAATAAGCGATCTGCAACGAATTGCTGAACCGCATAGGGATCCAGGAAAGATTGGCGCCCTTAGTGGTTCCCCAGGTCCATGCAAAGGGCTCCGGCAATGCCTTTGCGGGGATATAGGCAGTCGTTTTATATTTTTTAACCGCATCTGCCGGATCGGCCGTTGCTGTTTCCCTTACAATATTATCTTTCCCATCCACAACAAAATGCCAGGGGCTGCCATGCCAGTGATTGGCTCTGAAGAACCAGAGCGTGCCATTACCCTTTACATCCAGTGTTACATTCTCATCCTCTTTTTTCATAAAAAGAAAATTGGAAGCATCGTAGCCGCCACCGCCGCGGTCATAGGTGCTGCGCATATAGGCCCTTACGCCGATGCGCTGCTGCGGCAGACTGCTCCACATCCGGTAGGCATCATAGCCCGAAGGTTGGGGCGGCAATACAACGCTTTTGCGGGATTGCGCTATTGCAAAAAAAGGCAGCAACAGCAAAAAAAAACTTCCCTGTTTTAAGATCTTATCCTTCATTTTATTCCGGTTTTTAATACCCATTTCAACGGGGCCAGGTAAAGCCCTTTTTTATCCCAGCCGGTATTGGAAATAAACCAGCCTGCTTTCTTATCATAGATCAGTTCCGCAGCATGTACCGGTAAGGTGCAGACAAGGTTTTCATTTGGAAAACGCAGCGGATCCTTTGACCAGTACACATCGGTACGGTTATACTCCGTCATTGCCCGGCAAATAAAAAGATAGAATATCTTCCCTTTTTTTACCACAAAGGGACTTTCCGCATCGCCACCCCAGTCTACCCGGAAGGGCTGCGTATGCACGATCCGGGGACCACTCCAGTGATACAGGTCCGGCCCCGTGCGTACCGCTACCACGGAGCGCAGATCCGTTTCGCTGAACGTGCGGGTGTAATAGTAGTAATACCGCCCCTTATATTTCATAATATAAGAGTCCCGTGCATGGCCGGCATCACTGAACAACGGGTTCAACACATGCCGCTGCCATTGATACAGGTCCATACTGGTAGCCAGGCGCAGCTGGCCCCATGAGGCATAGTTGGGTGCATTTTCCTGCATATTACCAGTATTGTAAAACATATGATAGCGTCCCTTTTCTTTGAAAATATGCGGGGCCCACAATACCCGTTCCACACCGGGCTCTGCCGACAGGGCATATCCTTTATCTTCCCAGTGTGACTGCGATAATGTATGGGCTGTAATATGGAATAAACGGGTTTCCTTCCAGGGAGCAACCGGCAGATGATGAATGATGCCAAAGGCATGCCAGGAGCCGTCTGCCGCTTTTACAAAACAATGGTCATTGGTGTACCAGGAACTGTCGCCCTGCCGGCGGGTCTCATTCGGATCAAAAATATGTACCCAGTCCCCCGCTATCTGTGGCACTTCTATATGCTGTGCCCGCGTTTCCGTTAGCTGAAAAACGAACAATACAATTCCAATGATAGTTCCTGTTTTATTCATGCCGCATTATTTTGCTTTTTCCAAAATCTTTTTCAGCGTTTCATTGATCCATTGTTCGCTCCGGGGAAAATCTTCGTAAGTATGCAATGCTGCCAGCATGGGATCCTCAGGCTGTATCCCTGCTGATTGCAGGATGGCATAATCCTGCAGCGATTCTGAAAACACCTCCCAGCGGATGGAATCATACGGACCATCCGGGCCGGGATATACCACAAAAGGATCACCGTAGGCAATACCCGGATAGGCATAAGCGGCGCCTTCTGTAAAGGGATCCCCCGGCTGCTCTTTATCCAGTGTATACCAGAAATTATAGCCCCAATGTAAAAAGCCAAGGGCTTTCAGTTTGTAAAAAAGCCAGCCGCTCATCCGCAATTTGGGCAGTGGTGTATCGTACAACCGGTTGAGCCATTTATTGCGGGGACCGGTGCAGAAATAGACCCAATGCGGAATCTGTTCTTTCCGGTACGCCTCATCCGAGCTGATGATGGGTATCGGAATATCGGTCAGTTGCTCGCGTCCATAACGCACATCGCTTAAGGCATCCATTACCTTCATCCACGGCGCCAGTTGCCGGAGTATATTGCGTGCTTTTTTATAATTTTCCACATGCTCCGACCAGGGTTCGTCCGACAGATGAAAATACGAATCGCTCAGCAGGTTTTCCTTTAGCAGGAACCGGTGCAGCTGGGGCAGGTATTGTTTTAAAAAATGAATATAGGTATCGGAAGTACCCGAGAGGTTCTCCGCCCATAACAGTTTATAGGCGTTCCCTTCTTTCTTATAAACATGCATGGCATCCTGTACGCCCCAATAAAGCCAGAGATGCGCCCATTCAAATTTTTTATAGCCCAGTTCCCGGCACATATCTACAAACCGTTTGATCCGCGACCAGTCAAACTCATATTTTCCGGGGCTCGGTTCCCTTACGATCAGCATCTGACAGGGTTCTTTAAATACAGCCCGCAGTTCGAAGAAATTCTGGATAAAAGCGACATCATTCCCATGTTCTATAAGATTTTTCATGCAGGCCCTCGTCAGCTTCCACCATTGTTCATCAAACATTTTCGTTTCATACTGTAAGGCAATAGCTTCACCCCGCCACCAATGCGTAACATGGAAATTGCTCCTTGGTTGCAGTACCAATGCGCTCACTTTTACTTTTACATGTAGCAATTTGTCTTTTTCCTCCTTGCCTTCCTGCCAGCGCATGCGTACATGAAAATCATGGATACCGGGCGACAATGACGCCGGGATTTGCAGGGTGATCCAGAACGAACGGCTTTCAAACGGATGTGCTTCTGTTTTTGTTACAGGATACAGCGGATCCGGCAGCCAGCCGGGCAGGTAGCCCACACCATCCAGTTCTTCCGGACTTACATCGGTATTGAAATGCGGCATCGGCACCAGACCCACATAACGCACCCGGGGGTGCAGGGTCTCCGCGCCTTCGGTACTGCAGGATATATGGGTCTGGTCTTTCATATTGCTCCGGAAAGCTACCTGGAATGAAACCCGGCTGTTCCTTGCCGCCTGCAGTTCCAGTGCAGCAGCCGTTTGCGCCGGTGATTGCGGAAATATCCGTTGCAGCGAACTTTGCAGCCATACAGCCATCGGCGCATCGGGTCCGCCGGTGCTGCCTGCATGCGCCGTTCCCAGAAAACATCCACTGAAAAGGATCAGCAATCCTTGGGCGTATTTTTTCATGATGATGCTGTTTTAATGCGGTTAAAAAGGGGTTTTATCGTTTAAGCTATGCCAAAATTGTAAAAAAATGATCAATTTCCCTATTTCTTTGAGGCATAACGCGCAACGCGTATGAGCGCCTGCTTTCTATGCCCGGCAAATCCTTCAACAGCACAAAGCCGTTCTGCATAAGCACCGATCAGTGCGCTGGCCTCCGGAGAACAGCGCTGATAGGTGCATGTCTTTATAAATTTACCTACCCACAACCCACCGGTATACCGCGCGGCTTTCATGGTGGGCAGTGTATGATTGGTACCAATGACCTTATCCCCGTAGGCCACATTCGTTTCCGGCCCGAGGAACAGTGCGCCGTAATTGGTCATGTTTTCCAGAAAATAAGCGGGATCGGCAGTCAGCACTTCCACATGCTCATAGGCCAGCTTATCAGCTTCGGTCACGGCTTCCGTCATGTCCTTCACCAATATAACCGACCCATAGTCCCGCCAGGCTGCTCCCGCAAGATCCGCCGTCGGCAAGGTTTCCAGCTGCCGTTCAATCTCAGCCAACGTTTCCCCTGCCAGCCTTTCAGAGGTAGTGATCAGCGCCGCCGGCGATGTGGGGCCATGCTCCGCCTGCCCCAGCAGGTCGCAGGCTACCATTTCTGCATCCGCCGTTTCATCCGCGATCACCAGTACTTCGGTAGGACCCGCCAACAGATCGATGCCTACCCTTCCGAAAAGCTGTCGTTTTGCCTCCGCCACGTACGCATTACCCGGACCTACGATCATGTCCACAGCCGGAATGGACTCCGTACCGATCGCCATCGCACAAAGCGCCTGTACACCGCCCAGGATATAGATGGCGTCCGCACCCGCAAAATACATGGCACAGACCGTGGCCTCCGGTATCTTTCCCTGTATGGGCGGTGTGCAGGCGATCACTCTTTTTACGCCGGCTACTTTGGCGGTGAGCACGCTCATGTGTGCGGAGGCCACCATCGGATAACGACCGCCGGGTATATAACAGCCTACGCTGCTCACCGGAATATTCTTATGCCCGAGGAATACGCCCGGCAGGGTCTCCACTTCCAGGTCCTGCAAGGTCTTCCGTTGTTGTTCTGCAAAGGAACGGATCTGCTGTTGTGCAAAAAGGATATCCTCTTTTATCGGTTGCGGTGTGCGGTCTATAATCGCCCGTATCTCTTCGTCCGACAGCCGGAAGGATCCCGGTGTCCATTGATCAAGCCGTTCCGCATAAGCGCGCACTGCTTCGTCACCGCCGGATTCAATATTCCGGATCATCGCTTCCACAACCTGTTTTACTTTTGAATGCTCCTGTTGCACTTCTATTACTGCTTTTCCTCTTTTAATAAACCGCGCCATAGTTATTTTCTTTTTTCGAATGCCTTTTTATTGATCAATCATCACTTATTTGCCCCAGAGACGGGTGTCATTTCCTTTGCTTTTCCGCCACTCATTCCGCCAGCGATGGATGTCCGTGGGCCCGATCAATGGCATGGGCTTGCGCGCAGCGGCACCCGGTATCGGAGGTATACGATCTGCCTTGTCCTGGTACCAATACGCCACGCTGGCAAGATCCAGCGTTAACACGTTATTGCTTCCATGTTCGATGGTAAAGCGCAACGACCGGTCGAAATAAACCGGATCTGCAATATGGAAGCGGTAAATATGCGTACGACCCAGGAATCCGATATCCCCGTTCACTTTGGCATAACCAAAATAAGGAGATGCATAAGATTGTTTTGGCGCGCCCCAGGACGTATTGAAATAATCTTCCGTACCGGTGCCGTTCATTGTGGGCAGCGTATCACCATCGATAAAAAACATATCATCCCCCTCGCCATACCAGTAGGGTGTAGGAGCATGTACATAATAATTCACGCCTACGAAATGCCCCTTCCCTTTTATATCCGCAATGACATAATTCGACTTACCGTCTTTATTGGGTGGGTTGCCTCCAAACATCCAGTGCTCGTTCTCTATACGATCGGCAGGTATTGTCAGTTGTTTATTATACCAGGCATGAAACCGTCCCGTGTTCGCCGGCAGCGTTTTCATTTCCTGGTAGTCGATGTAGAAATACAGGGCGTTAATATTCCTGTCCGTCTGGTTCTCAATCTCAATGCGGGCGCCTTTTGCAAAGGGCATAGCAAAATAACTGACCAGTCCGTTCCCGTTTGTTGGCGTTGCCGCCAGCGCCGCTGATGTAAACAGATAAGCATCATTCCATCCCTGTCCGAAGAAAGGGCCAATAGGCGACTCAACGGACGGATACGTATTCCCATCCCAGTACATCCGGAGGATCACATCATTCCGGCTCAGCACATTGGGTTCGGGAGAAAGCGTCATCCAGATATGATCGATGATCCCCGCACCCTCCACATTAAAGATCGTGCGTTTTTCCCCGGGTTTTATATCCCGCAGGTTATCGTTGTTATCCCCTGACCGGTCGTAACTGCTGATCCGTTTCGATTTTACGCCCTGCTTTATGCCGGTAAGTGCCATCAGGTCCTGAGCCGTCACTTGCAGCGCACCTGTGAGGAATATCACCAGCATTAATTTTGCTTTTATGGATGTCATTGTTTTTTTTACGATCTATGCGTTATTTGCTTCAGTACCGGATTATCAACGTTCATTCCCCCACAATTTCGGATCATTGTTCTTGCTTTTGCGCCATTCATTGCGCCACCGGTGGATATCGCCGATATCGATCATTGGCATCGGTTGCCGCGCTTCTTTTGAGGGAATGGCCGGCACTGCATGGGCTTCCGGCTGGTACCAATAGGCTACGCTGGCAAGATCCAGGGTCAGCACATTGTTATGCCCGTGCTCGATACTGAACCGGAATGAAGTATTAAAGAAAAAAGGATCTGTGATGTTGAACCGGTACAGATGCGTGCGGCCCAGCCAGCCGATATCATTATTCACCCTTGCATAACCATAATACGGATGTTCAAAAACGGCCTTCGGACACCATGCCGTATTAAAATAATCTTCGGTACCGGTGCCTTTCAGGACGGTTCCCTTTGCACCGTCGATCTCGATCCGGTCATTACCTTCACCATACCACATGGGCGTGGGCGAATGCACATAATAATTCACACCCACAAAATGCCCTTTGCCTTTGATGTCGGCGATAAGGTAGTTGTCCTTGCCCGTCGTATTCTCTCCAGGCTTGCCAAAAATGGCCCATTCATTTTCACCTTCGGTCTTCGAGGTTTCCGTAAGCTGCTTGTTATACCATGCATGAAAGCGCCCCGCTTTCGCAGGCAGCCGGTCCAGCTCCACATAATCCACATAATAATAAAAATGACTGATCTCCTTCCCGGCCTGGTTCTCGATCTCAATACGGGCGCCTTTTGCAAAGGGCATCGAAAAGTAGCAGACCATTCCTTTTCCGTTTACCGGACTGGCCGACAACGGCAGCGAAGTGTAGGTATAGGACTCATTCCATCCCTGCCCGAAAAAAGGACCGATGGGTGCAATGACCGATGGCGTTGTATTGCCATCCCAGTACATTTTCAGGATCACATCATTACGGCTTAGTGCTTCAGGTCCCGGCGCCATGGTGATCCAGATATGATTGATCATACCAGCACCTTTTACATCAAAGATGGTCCTTGTCTCCTTATCGGCAATCCGTATAAAATCATTGCCGGCACCAGCAGTATCATGACTGCTCACCCGTTTTGAGATCACGCCGTCCTGCATCATCGAAAGCGCAGCAAGATCATTGGTGGTGATTGCCTGCCCGTAAACAACAGATGTAAGCACAACCACTGCAACTACAAATATTCCTGTTCTTTTCATTGTCAAGGTTTTTTCATCATCTGATCAATAACGGCCGTACCCGTGGAACGCATGCCGGAGTTCTTCGTAACATCCCAAAAGCTTTGCTGTTGCAGGATCTGGGCCTGTGTGGTCACGATCCAGCTCTGGATCCATCCCGTTAATGTGCACCAGGCACCCCAGCCTGCATCGGAATTAGAGGCCCAGTATTCCCACTTGCCATAATCGAACGCCCGGAACCAGGCGCCATCAAGATCCTTATGCTTGCTGCTCTGCACCTGTATCCGGGTCAGGAAATCAGCCAGCCTTTTTACGGCCTTCATGTATCCGGCATTGCCCGTGGCCAATGCCGCCTCATGCAGACTGAACACCGCAAAATTGTTCGTGTACAGCATACAGGATATTTTTTGTCCGTTCTGTGAGATCAGCGATCCTTCATCCGAACCGTAATCGTTGTTTGATTTCAGTTCCCGGAACATGCCTTTTCCTTTTCCCAGTTCTTCCCGGATGGCGCCGCTTTCATCCTGGTATTTCAGCATCTCGCGGATCATCTCATCCAGCCAGCGGCGATGCTGTGGTGTATCCTCCACGCGTACCAGCCAGGCCAGGGGCAGGATCAGGCGGGCACGCTGGGTTTGCAGGCTGCTACCCCATTTCCATTTATCCGGATAATCTTTCATGGTGATCGCTATGGCTTCCTTTGTCCGCTCCAGCAGCGGCGCATAATGTGTTTTATCATATAGCCACAGGTAAAGCGCCCACATCCAGGATTCAAAATGTGGAGAGGGATGCTCCAGATCACGGTTGTAATAGTAGGGCCATCCATTTTTTATGATATCATTTTCCTCTAGCCGCTCGCCCCGGAACCCCTGTTTGCCGGTCGTTCTGAAATTGGCCATAATGGCTTCTGCCAGCTCCTTATCCCACCGGTCTGTTTTCAGATAGCCCGCTGCACCCAGTGCCCCGAGTATAGCACGGGCATTATCATCCCCGTAGAAGGTGCCGGCATTGGTAGTTGCCCAGCCGATCAGCCCGAATGCCGGACTGCCCGGATCATTCTTTGGACCCGCCCGCAGGTTGGAGGTCTTAAAAAGAAAATTGATAATATTAATGGCTCTTGTTTTATAATCCGCATTGTTCAGTAACTGGCCGGCAGCCGCCAACGCCATACTTGCTTCTCCCTGTACATCGGCACGCATCCAGTAACGGTATTGCTGGCTTCCGTCGTAATAGATCGTGGAAGTATGCCCTTCAATGATGCCCAACGATCCATCCCCATTGGGTTTATCCTGTGATACCGGTGGCCCCACGGGCTTTAATCCATCCACACCACCGTATTTCATCCAGTCGGCCTTCCAGCTGGGATGCACATAGAACCGGCCGTTGGCGAACCACTCCACTCCTTTTTGTATGCTGTTACGCCGGGCATTTTCCGGCAGCGGTTCGGCCCGTCCAAACATCGGTCTTACATCTTGCGGCCATTTGCCGGTGACCGGGGTCCGGTTGCCGGTGAGCTGCGCAATGATATAGGACAGTACCGTTTTAACCGGTTGTTCCGGACCATAGCGACCGGTCCTGAAATTGCTCAGTGCCGTAGTGCTGATCAGCACCCCATTCTTCCGGAATAATAAAGGATAGGTTTTCGTACTGTCGAGGCCCAGCTCTGCTTTATCCACGCCCACTACTTTGGCCAGAACCAGCAGGGGGTCCGCCGCATCAACCGGCAATACGTAACAGTTATGAATACCCAGCAATGCCAGTCGCGGCAACCCGGCGCCAAACAGACCGGTGGTTACCACACCCCGCTCCAAATGGGTTTCGAGAGGCTTACCGGGAAGATCCAGTCCGGGATATGCCGAAGGATATTCCACATACAACCGAAGTTCGCGGGAAGCGGCAGTGCGCAGCAAGGCCTCGCTGATCCGGTTCTTTCCGTCCATTTCCGGATAGTGGTCCGCCGTTATAAACACGCCGGTTCCTGCTGGTGCTGAACGGATGGCCGATTCTGGATTGCTGTACCGTTTTATATTATAACCCTGTTCTTTGAGCAGCAGGTACAGATCATTTTTGTCACTCCCATAAAAGGAAATGGTCTTTTTGAATAACTGGGCCTGTGTGGCAATGGTCATACACAATGCAAGAAGGGTTCCGGTTATTTTAATTCGCCAAAACATATTTTAAGATTTAATCAGGTGTGCATTCATTGTATCAAACTGTTGTTGCAGCAGGTCCACGGCGGCCTCCTTTATACGATCGCTGGCGCCTTTTTCAAGAAAGGACCATTTTCCCGGGCCGGTCTCATAGCCGCCTTCTACAAATGCAGCCGGCGTAGGTACGTATCCGATATTATTCTCGGAGAAGCCCGCTATCACCGTATATTCAAAGGGCGAGCGGCGTTCGATCTCCAAGGCTGTTTCTACAAAGATCTCGCCGGGCAGGAACAGGATGACCAGTGAATTAAAATGCAGCAGGCTGATCCGCGCTACCGCATCTCCGGGATTTGTGATGCCTGACCCTTCACGTACCATCAGCGGCAATACAAGACTACGAAAAGAACATGCAGCATCTGCCAGCGGCAAAGACCTTCCTGCATCGACCAGCGCCGCCATTGCCGCACCATGTGCTTTTGCATAAGTGGCGCCCATGGATACCGTAGGCGGATTGATATTGCCGGCAGCACCATTCAGAAACAATGCGGTGCCGTTTTTGCCGGATTGCTCCAATGCCGTACACAGTTCACCCGGAAAATCAGCCGACACGCGGGGAATGCACATCTCGTGCACCGGGTGACAGACCGCCTGTACTACTGTTGCAATGGATTGCCGGCCGTTCCCTATCAGCCGGATGGACTTCACCCGCCGGTCCACCGGTTCGCCTTGCATTAATGCTTCCGAAACCGGCTGCAGCGAATCAGAGATCACCATTCCTTCCGGCTGTTTTATCCGCCGTTGCAGCGAGTAGCCCTCCAGTACTGCTGTTGCAACGGATACACGGCAAGGCTGAAGCCGCTCCGCCGCCGTACTGATCGCATCCCGGATATCCTGCTGTATTTTTTGCATCCAGCGCTTGTAGACCGGCTCCTGGTACAGCGCTGTAAGACCCGCCGATTCGGGGGCGCTGTGCGTATGTGTGCAGCAAATAATAATATTTGCTGCCGGCACTATGCCTGCCATACCTTCTTTAAACGCCCCCCATCCTCCTACGGAAGTATCGGTAAGGGACAACAGGTCCAGCGACACCACCGCCACTTTTTCTTTTCCGGACGCTATCACCAGCGTCCGTGCTTTCAATGGTGTACGTATCGATTCAAAGGGCGCATATTCCGCCTTTACGGATGATGTGAGCAATCCTACTTCCAGCGGTGGTGTAATATCGGTTACTGCGGCTCCCGCACATAGTTCAGACTGACTCATAGTTCTTTTTTTATCCAGTTGTAGGCCTGCAGCCAGAAATCGTTGTAGCTTTCCCACAACTCAAAATTGATACCCCAATGCGGCGCAGGGTCCGACATATAGGTGAACACACGGCCCTGACCATATTCACCTGCCACTACCAGCGGGTGACCGGTCTCTTTTACGCGTACGATCACATCTGCTTCGTTCTTAACGGTAACCTCATTATAGCCGAAGATCGGCGGGAAGCTGTCCCATGCCAGTCCTTTTGCAATGGGATGATCAGGCTTTACTACCTCGGCCGTAAAGCCGGCAGACGATTCTACCAGGTCTTCGATCAGCAGGCAATTCACCGGCAGCGCTTCCTGCAATACACTGCGTCCCCATCCTGAGCGGCTTTGCACACCACTGAATGACAGCCATCCGCCCAGCATCATCAGGCCTCCACCACTTTGGATCCATTCTTTAATTACGGCTATGCGGTCGGGGAAGGTTACGATCTTTTTTTCCCGGCGTGCCCGGTCAAAAAAGCTCGGGTACAGGTGAAAACATTTGGCTTCCACGTCACTGATGATGAGTGCTTCCGATCCCTGCAGGTACGCTTCCAGTTTTCCCGGCTCCAGCCGGTACAATTCCCAGTTGGACAAAGGCGTTACGTCGGCCTGCTGTTCGAGCGCTTCGGTAAGCCGTTCTCCGTAAAAATGCAGATCCGCATCTTTTGTCTCTGTACCAAACGGTGTTTCAATAAATGTCGGCCCCACATGAAATACCCAGTCGCCCAGGTACAGCACATGCTCTTCTTTTGTTCGTACCACTTGTTTTGCTCTCATAACTTTTGTATATGTGTTTTATAAATTCAATCATATTTTCCGGTGTTTCTGGCAGCGATCGTCGGCTGCTCTTCTGTCAATGCCCTGTCGCCGGTAGCGGTTTCCAGTTCTTCCAGGTATCGGGATGCCATCTTCCGGAAAACGATAAAAAGCAATACCGCCGTCAGCAGAGTGACCACACTGGTGCCGTATCGCGCAAACCAGGCATGGGTCAGCCCCAGGATCAGCAGTGAAACAGATACTGTTCCAATAACGGCGATAACGATCCCTTTCAAAACAGGCCGTAGCGGTTGTCCGGTTCCGGGCTGACGGGTATTGCTAAAAGGTTTCCAAAACCCCAGTGGCCGTGCGCGGTTATAAAAATCCTGTAACAATGGCTGCGGATCGGGTTTGGTGAGCAGGGCCACAATGATCCAGAGCAGCGTGGTTAGCCCCATTACCAGCAGGGTTTGCCAGTACCAGGCGATCACCAGCCGGTCTGCGCCCTCCACACCAAGATAAATAAGCAACCGCGGCCCCAGCACCACCATACAGAATATGGCCGCGCCACCAAATGAGGCCGCAATTCTTGCAGGACCATTAAACCGCCACCACCACCATTGTGCCCAGTTGGCGGGCAATTCGGCAGCACTTAGCGACAACATAAAAATGGCCACATCCGTAATGATGAGCACATTATAAACAACCGCAATGGAAATGGCGAGTATGACCAGCATGGAAATCTTGCCAATGAACAGGTAATGTTTTTCAGAACGCCCGGGCACAAACCAGCGGCGGTAGATATCGCTCACCATGATCTGGCTTCCAAAATTCAGGTTATCGCCTACTGTAGACATCGTTGCCGCCAGCATGGCTGCAACCATCAATCCCATGGCGCCAGGAGGCAAGAGCATTTTCATCAGCCGGCCATAGACCAGCTCCCGGTCTGCTCCCGGTTGCCGCAGCTCAGGCCATAGTACAGCCGCGCTGATGCTCGGCAGCGTTACCAGCAACAGCAATACAAACATAGAAACAGCAGCCACCACATACATCGTCAGCGCTTCCGACGGTGTACGTGTTGAAAGAATGCGTTGTCCTTCCATGGCACCACCCATCGGCGCCGCATCGCCGCCATAGCCGATGCTTTGCCCGATCAGCCATCCAAAGGCCGCCGCAAGCGGAAACACCTCCTGCTTCTCCGGCGGAATACTTCCGAGGATCTCTTTACTCTGCGGACCGAATGCATGTTCGATGGCCTGCACCATGGCCGCAGCGCCGCCAAAATGCTGCAGTGTAAGGAATAACAACAACAGCGTTCCCGCAAAAAAGATCAGCATCTGTATAAAGTTGGAGATCACCACGCCCTTGTAGCCCGATGAAAAAACGAACAGCAACGAAACAGGCACCACCAGGCAAAGCGTTTCAAATCTGGTAAGATCAAAAGCAGGGCCCATTATTTTATAGGCCGCCAGCAGCGTAATGCCGGTCCAGGCGGGCATTGCGATCAGCGAGGTGCGCAGGGCGATCCACAACCGCATTACAGCAGCCGCTCCTTTCGGAAACCTCAGGTCATAGAATTCGAGTGATGTAAACAGGTTAAGCCGCCGCCAGAAAAAGGCAAACAACACCCCGCCCAAAAAGAGGGCCAGACCAAAACGGCTTAAGTACCACCAGCAGATAAAACCACCGGTAGCTACTGCCAGCCCTCCATAACCGGTTGCAGCATCCGGGCTTACCAGCGCCGCGGTGTAGGATACCCCATTGAGCCATCCGGGGATCTTCCTGCCCCCCAGGAAAAAATTGTCCATACTCTTATTGGCAAAACGGCGGTGCCAGAAGCCGATCCCCAGCATCAGCAGCAGGTAGCCTATAACAATCCAGATATCAAGATGATCCCAAACCATAATAACAAATCGCTGTTTTTAATAATGATCAGTCAAGTTACGTTACAATCCTTTCAAACGCTCATCCAGCCCAGCTATAGGGGGCAAATCATTTCCGGGCCGGTCCAGGTAGAAATACGCCGTGGCAGAATAATTATCTACACGATAAAAATTCACCCATTCGTCTTTGGAGAACCGGTCATCAAACAGATCGGGATATCCGGTACTGTCTAATAACGGGATCAACCCCTGCTGTGTCATTACCGAGACCGGCCGGGCCTGCCCGCCCGCTTTGATAATAGCCCGTATGGAATCCCTTCCCCCACCGCCCATCTGCTGGATGGTGACCTTACAGCTCGTACTGAAGAAAACCGGATCAGGGATGTGATAGCGATAGAAAGAGAAACGCCCCTTTGCCTTATCCACTATCGGCGCGCCCTGATATAAATTGGAGAAGGGTCCCAGGTTCCATGCGGAGCCAATATAATCTTCCGTACCCGTTCCTGCCAGGGTGGGATACTGCTGATCTCCATCCAGGTATATTTTCACTTCACCTTCTCCAAACCAGGTACTTCTATATACTTTGTCGGTCACAATGCCGATATTGGTACCCAGAAAACGCCCCTTTCCTTTTATCTCCGGGAGTATGGCGAAGTCCGTTCCCAGCGCGGAAACTTTATTCGTACTCCAGTAGGCATGAAAATAACCGGCTTGCTGCGGGGGTCGCTTCAGCACGGAGAAATTGATATCATAAAAAAGCAGTTGGTCGCTTTTTGATTCATTAATAAAAACAATTTTCGCATGCTTTTTAAACGGCATCGGGATATAACAATTAAAAGAACGTCCCTCCGGATCGGCAAAAGCGGCGCTCTGAAAAGCCGTTCTCAGGCCAAGGCTTATCCCAAAGAAATCTCCCAGCGGTGCCGACACCGCTGGTTTTGCAGCATGATCCCAATACATTTCTATGCGTATGGAACGAAGCGCTGCCGGGCTTCTGTCGATCACGGTCATCCAGATGCGGTGGATGACACCGGCACCGGAATAATCCATCAGCAGCTTGCGCTCACCCGCACGGATCCATTCGGAAGAATGTCCCTTTGCACCTTTGTTCTCTTTTGCAGCAGCACCTTTTTCGCCACGAATGTTCTCAAAACTGATCCAGCGGGTTTCGGTGCCGGCCGCCGGCAACTCATATAATGGTTGCGCACGGACCGGCCCGCTGCCGCATAACAGCCATAACAAAACGGCCGTAAACAATACCTTCCCGATCGTTCCAAAATCTTCATAATGCCTGCCCATAAAATATGTATATTGATTACCAAAAAGGGTTCTGTACCAGGTTGGGATTCTTATCGATATCGCGTTGCTGTATCGGCCAGAGATAATGCTTCTTATCAAAGATCCTTTTTTCGATAAGCGTACGCTTATAAAATGCATCGCTGGTGATCGTATACGGTATGGCAGGATCGTTTGCCGTAGCTTCTTTAATAACCCCGTTCACATCAAGCCCGTAAATATTCTTGTTATCCGTAACCTCTGCGATCTTCCAGCGATGACAATCAAAGTAACGGTGGGTCTCAAACGCCAGTTCTATACGCCGTTCATGGCGGATGGCTTCCCGCATCGCATCTTTTGAAAGACCGGCTGCAAGGCCCGGCAATCCCGAACGGTCGCGGATCAGGTTCACATATTTGTATACATCGGCAAGCGGTCCCTGTGCCTCATTTAATGCTTCCGCGTAGTTCAGGTATTGCTCACCCAACCGGAAAAAGATCCAGGTACGCTTGGGGTCCGACTTTGGCGACATTACAAAGGCCGGGTGTGTTAGTTTTTTGAGCAGATATCCTGTTTTACTGTAAAAATCGGTACTTACGTTTGTGCGGCCATCCAGCCCCAGCTTCCAGAACTGCAGGGGCGTTTTACGGTTCTGGGGACTCCCCGTCTTATATTTGGCACCTGTAAAATTGATGGTAGCATAAAAGCGCGGCTCACGGTTCACATACATGGTACGCGTACCGGCATAATAATAATCCGTTTCCGTGTTGGCCTGGCCGTTTTCGGTGTAACCGGACAAGGGATTGATGATAGGCGTCATATCCGCATTGTAGCCGGTGATGGGCCGGGTTCCGTTGGCCATTTCATAGTCATCAACCAGGTCCTGCGTAGGCGATTGCAATGGCCAGTTTGCCCCGGTCATCCCCCTCGGCTCACTGTAGGCATCAATGTTCTGGTAGTCCGGATCATTCCCGGTAAAAAACACTTCGCTATTGAAATTGGTATAAAAAAGCTCCTGGTAATTTTTTACAGGATTGTTATTGCCGGAGCGGTACAGGGTATAGCCCGCTGCCGCAGCTTCATCAATACAATTTTTTGCCGCATCTGCAGCTGCCTGCCAGCGCCCGCCATCAAAATCAGGGAACAGCCTGATACCCGCATTGTCTCTGAAACCGGCATAATCAGGGTTTCCGTTCCACAGCGGACTGGCCATGTACAGCAGCGTACGGGCTTTTAATGCTAATGCCGCTGCTTTGGAAGGACGGCCGTAATCGCTGGGCGAACTTACTTTGGGCTCCAGCAGGGCCGCCGCTTTATCACATTCGGCCACAATAAAATTTACGCACTGGTCTATGGGCTGTCTCGGCACCTTTGAAAAATCTTCATTCAGGTTATAGGTCCGGTCAATAATGGGTACGGGCCCATAAACCCTTATAAGCAGAAAGTGATAAAAGGCCCTCAAAAAGATCGCTTCTCCTTTCCACCGGTTGATCTTTGATACCGGGGCCAGATCGCTGGGCACCAGCTTATCTATATTCTCCAGGAACAGGTTGGCTTTCCGGATAGCGTAGTAACTGTTGGACCAAAAATCCAGTGTATACGTTACGGGATTCCAGTTTCCCAGGTTCATTTCAGTGGCAAAATTGCCGGAGTAGCTCATTTCCATATCATCGGAAGCTCCGTTAAACGGGTTATTGGGCAAACCGGACCCCGGGTTGTCCACCATACGGAGTTCCTGTGGCAACTGCGAATAAATATTCGTCAGGAATTGCTCGGTAAATCCTGAGTTGGTAAAGATCTGCTCCAGCGTCAGGTCGCCATCCGGTGTTTTATCCAGGAACCCTTTCTTACAGCCGGATATGAGTATAAACGTGACTACCACTACGGTAATTTGTATCAACTTTTTCATGATCATTTTTTTTTGAGTTAAAATCTAACTTCCAGGCCAAAATTGAAATTGCGGCTGATGGGATAACTGCCGGTGCCAAAGTCGGATTCCGGATCAATGGCCTTTATATGATCCCAGGTTGCCAGGTTGGTACCCTGTACAAAGATCCGCGCGCCATTCAACCGCCACCGCTTCATCATGGCATCGGGAAGGTTGTATCCGATCTCTGCATTCTTGATCCTTAAGTAATCGCCGCTGCGCAGGTATATGGTAGAGCCTGCATTATTGTTTTTACTCAGCGATCTTACAGCGGGGAATTTTGCATTGCTGTTATCGGCACCCGGTATCCAGCGCTGGTCATATACCATCTGCATAACATTGTACATGCTTTCACCGGAGGCAAAGGGCATCGCGGTCCATTGCTGCGTAAAGAAGAAATCGCGATGGGCTACCCCGGTAAAGAAAACGGAAGCATCAAATCCCTTATAGGAAAGCACGATCCCCAGGCCATACATCATCTGCGGTTCCGATCCGTATTTCCCGATCACGGTCTGATCGGCATTGGTGATCTTGTTATCCCCGTTAATGTCTTTATATTTTACATCACCGGGCCGGATGACGGACTGAAAATAGGTCTGGTCCGGGCTGTTGGCGATCTCGGTTTCATCCTTAAAAAAACCTTCGGCGATATAACCCAGGTTGGCCCCGATCGGGTAGCCGCGCAGGTCCTGCCAGGGGTACTGCGGCTTGGGATAATCATTCTCGATAATCTTGTTCTTTGCAAACGTGAGGTTACCATTAACGGAGTAGTACAGGCCGCCTTTTGTAGTATTACGGAACTGAAAACTACCGTCGACCCCTCTATTTTCTACGATGCCTACATTTCCATAAGGGATAATAAAATCGGGGTACCCGGCATATATCGGAATGATCCGCCTTCTCAGCAGCTGGTCTTCGCGCCGCTCATGAAACAGGTCTACGGTGAGCGTGAACATATGCTCAAGCATTTCAAGATCCAACCCCACGTTTGATTTATAGGCATGCTCCCAGGTCACATCGGGATTCCCGATAAAGTTCTCCCGTTTACCGCCGGGATTGATGTTCTGATCCTGTCCGAAAACATAACCGGGCGCATTTTTGTCGAAGCGGGTCTGGAACAAAAAACGTTCGCCACCAATACGGTCATTACCGACCAGCCCATAGGACCCTCTGAATTTTAAGAGGCTGATCAACCCGGAGTTCCAGAACGGCTCGTTCGATACCACCCAGCCCGGACCGATGGAGGGAAAGAGGCCATAACGCTCGCCCTTTGGAAATTGTTCCGACCCGGTATAACCGGCATTCACTTCCAGCAGGTAACGGGTATCATAGTTATACGTGATCCTTCCGATCAGCCCCTGTCTTCTTTCCGCGATATTGTCAATCGAATTGCCCGCATTTACGTTGTTATACTGTCTTCTGTTTGCAGCAAGCAATGCGGTTATGTTATGTTTACCAAAACTGCGTACATAATCCAGCCGCAGCTCCTGGTACACGGTACGGTAGTTTTCATTGAGGTTATACAGGCCCAGTGCGGTCTCCGTAACAATGGGAGTATACGTTTCCGCACCGGTGCCCGGATCCTTCTTGTAATAAAAAGTAGCCGGGTCTTTTGTACGCACGTTCTGTGTAATGTCTACCACATCAAAAGCGGCCAGCCCGTTTAATGACAACCCGGGTACCACGCCGCCCATATCCCAACGCACATTGAGGTTGCTGGTAATAGTGGTATAAAACTGTTTGGTATAACCGGTTTGTGTAACCAGGGTGTAGGGATTAATCCTGGAGTCGCCGCTGGCGCCGGGATTGGATCCATCCGGGTTTTTCACCGGATACATCAGCGGGTTCGTAAGTTTGAGTACATCAAAAATGGTAGACCGCGCCCTGCCGGGGAAGTTAGCGGCCTTTGAGATACCGGCCAGCCCCAGGTCTATATTCAGCCGTTTGTTGAGCTTCACATCCACCCGGGAACGGAAATTATACTGGTGTAGCATGGCATTGGTCTTATATTCCATTTTAGGATCTTCTACATACATCCCCTGCTGCAGGGTATAGCCCAGGTTCACATAATAACGCGCGACCTCCGTGCCCCCGGTAATGCCCAGGTTATTGATCGTCTGCATGGTATTTTTCCGGAAAATGGTACGGTACCAGTCCACATCCGGATAGAGGTACGGATCAGAATGGTCTTTAAACTTCTGCAGCTCGGTATCCGAATATTTCGGAGCCTCCCCGATGTTGCGCCGGGACTCATTTACCAGTGATGCATATTCATAGGCATTGATATTGTCTTCGATCCGTTGTGGAGTTGCTATCGCTGTTTCTGTCCGGAAGATCACCCGCGTTTTACCAACAACCCCTTTTTTTGTTACGATCAGGATCACACCATTGGCGCCCCTGTTCCCGTACACGGCCGTTGCAGATGCATCCTTCAGTACTGAAAAGCTCTCGATATCCTGGATGTTCATGTTCGTCCAGTAATCATTCAGTTCCCGCTCTACGCCGTCCACAATGATCAGTGGCTTGTTTACCCCGTTTTGAGAAACCAGTCCGCGTATATAGATCTTGGCAGCGTCGTAACCCGGCTCACCCGAGGTTTGCCGGGTGAGTACGCCTGCCAGCTTTCCGCCAATGGCATTGGTAAGCTGGGGAGTAGAATATTTTTGCAGCTCTGCTACACTGACCGTTGAAACAGCGCCGACCATCGTTGTCTTCTTCTGCGATCCATAGCCGACCACCTGTACTTCGTTCAGTTTTTGTCCTTCAAGATCGGGCAGCAGCTGGACCACCAATGTTGGGGTTCCCTGCAGCACCAATATTTGCCGGAGGTAGCCCACGGAAGAAACCACCAGTGAATCGCCGCTCCGCGCTTCAATAATAAACTTACCATCCAGGTTTGTCTGCGCTGTTCTTACCGTGCCCCTGATCTGTACGGAGGCATTGGGCAGCGGATTTTTGTTTTCATCCTGTACCAGGCCGTTGAGCACATATGGAAGGGTGTCCTGAACGGCAGCGGAGGGCCATAATCCCTTCACCGGCGAATGGCGGGCAGCAGCCTGGTTGTTGTTGAGCATAAGGCCCAGCAAAAAGATGATCCAGCAGTATTTTGAGATCATCCGTAAAAACGCATCTGTGGCCGGGATCTTTTTTGCGGCCGGGATGCAGCACGATAGTGCGATCGTTATTCTTTTCATATCTGTGGCAATTTTTGTTCTTATGGTTGTTTCAGCAGCCGTCTCCTACCGGGCAGTAAAAGCCCTGCATCGTCCCGAACCGGTCAACGACTGCCTTCCGACAAAATGAATACGTATTCAAAATATCAGAAAAAAATTATTTCTTTTTCCTTACTGTATTGCGGATCACAAGATGCCCCTTCATGGCAATGATCCGGGGCACCGCATTCTTTTCGTTGATTTCTTTCAATAATAAATCCACCGTACTGGTTACCATATCCTCCAGGGGCTGCTCCCAGGTCGTTAACGGATAAGGCGTCCACCCCAGCATCCGGATATTGTCAAACCCTACTACGGACAGGTCCTCCGGGATGCGGAACCCCACCAGGCGCGCAGCATCCATAACCCCCAGCGCGATGATATCACTGCCACAAAAGATGCAATCGATCTTCTTGTTGCGTGTTAACAGCTCCTGGGCAGCTTGAAACCCGCTTTCATAGGTATAGGTCCCGGGAATGATCGTAAGATCTTTTATCTTCCGCTCCAACAATACTTCCCGGAAGCCTTTCAGACGGTCGACCGTAGTGGATGTATTCCGGGGACCGGATATAAAGGCAAACGTCCGGTGCCCCATCTCCACCAGGTAGGTCGCGATCTGCTGGGCCGCAAGATAGTTATCACAGTATACCGCGCTGCAATTCAGTCCCTCAGCATAGCGGTTAAACAATATGGAAACAATGCCGCTGCGTTTCAGTTTACGGGTTGCGCCCTCAGAAAGCAGGGCATCCGTTACAATAATACCCTCCACATTGTATTCAAGCAGTTTGGCGATCTCCCATTCCTCGATGATCTCATTTTCGGAATTGTTAAAGATCAGCTGATAACCCAGGGGTGATAAACGGGTATGAAAAATTTCCAGTACCGCCGAGTAAAATGGGTCCCGTATATTGCGCATAATAATGCCCACCATCATCGTCTTACGGGTGATAAGGCTCCTGGCCTGCGCATTGGGCTTGTATTCAAGCGCCGCTGCTGCATCCAGGATCTTTTTACGTTTCTTTTCAGATACATTGGCCCCTCCGGCAAAAACCCGGGATACCGTGGCCTGCGAAACGCCTGCCAGCTGTGCTACATCTTCCGATGTTGCATTCCGATTTCCCCGATTTGCCTTAGTTACCAAAATATATGAATTATCTTGAATGAATACGTATTCAAAAACTAAGGTAAAATCATTCTTTTAATTGGACAAATTTTTTTTTATTTTTTTTTACCCGGCAGGATGTGCTGAATGTATTTCACCGGTTGCCGGTACAACTCCCCCGGATGAAAAGGCCTCGCCATACAATCCGTCATCCCGGCTGTGGCAATATATGCGGTGTTTTGGAAAAAAGGTGAACGGCCCTAAAATGCTTCCGTTATCGCCAGCGAGATGACCACCCGGGTGCCGGCAGGGATCCCTTCCGGGTCCTCAAGGTCGATGATGCGCACCGGTTCAAAAACATCATAACCCTTGTTAAACGATTCAATTCTCTTTAACGTAATGTCCAGTCCGTGCGATTTACGGGCCACCTGTTGTTGCTCGCTGCTCTTTTTAGCAGCCTGCCGGCCTACCCCATTGTCCTCGATAACGATCAGAAGCACCGTTGCGTTCCGGGTAACGGAAACCGTCAGCATGCCCTGGTGGTTTGCCGGTAACAGTCCGTGCAGGATAGCATTTTCAACAAATGGCTGAATGATCATCGAGGGGATCTCTACCAGATCCGGATCTACTCCATCCGTGGTAAGGGAATAAGCAAACCGCTGGTCAAACCGCACCTGCTCAAGTTCGATGTAGATCTTGATCACCTCCAGCTCATCCCGGAGCGGGATCTTCTTTGCCCGCGAGTTATCGAGTGTTAACCGCACCAGTCTTGAGAATTTACTGATGTATTGATTGGCCAGGATGCGGTCGTTGCAATTGATAAAAGAGTTGATCGTATTCAGTGAGTTAAAAATAAAATGAGGGTTCATCTGTGTACGCAGCGCTTTATGCTCCAGCTCATTGAGCCGTATCTCAAAATCGCTGCGCAGCCGGGCTTCTTTTTTCACCTGGCCGATCCTCCATTTATAAAACAGGTAGGCCAGCATACCCAGCACCAGCAACAGTGAAATACGGAACCACCAGGTGTTCCAGAACGCACGGTCAATCGTAAATACCAGCGGGCGGGCGGCCTTATACCAATCTTTACCGTTCACCGACGCCTCGGCCTCAAAACGGTAGTCGCCGGAGGGCAGGTTCGTATAACGGGCCTGGCGCTCGCGGTAGGCATAAATATACCCGGTGTCAAACCCGGTCAGCTTATACCGGTACATTACAGATCCTGCGTGTTTATAATCCACCGTCAGATAGCGAAAGACCAGGTTGTTGCCCCGGTGGGAGAACCGCAGCGGCTTGCCGTCCAGCACGTTTAAAACGGTATCTGCAGCATAAACATCGGTTATAAAGACCTGGAGCGGGTAGGACCGGATCTGGAGTTTTGAGGGATAAAAATGGTTAAAGCCGGTTTGTGTGCCAATGAACAGCTCCCCGTCCGGCGCCCGGTAATAAGCAGAAATGCGGTGATTGCTTTGCAGCAGGCCATCTTTTTCATCAAACGATGTAATGGTGCCCGTACCGGGATGGTACCGCGCCAGCCCCCGGTTGCCGATGATCCAGATATCTCCTTCAAGATCGCGCAAAAGACCGGCCACATAAGAGGTTTCCAACCCATCGCTTTTATCCAGCCTCGCCTTTATCTGCAGCGTACGGGGATCAATGATGTACACGCCGTAATATCCGCAGGCATAGATATTGCCGTCCAGATCCTGTTCAACGGCAAATATATTATTGTCTTTTTGCGTTCCCGGAAACGACAAGGTATAAACGCGGTCCTTCTTTTTATCATAAAAGCTCAGGCCGCGGCTCTGGGCAAACCACCAGTTATCATCGCGGTCCGCAAAAAAATGCGTCGTGTATCCCCTGATGATCTTATTCAGCTGGGGATGCGTGCGAAAGGTTTCCAATTGGTTCGTAAGCGGATTGAACAGGTAGAACCGGGCACCGGTGGCTACGAGGAAGTTCCCGTTCCGGTCTGCCACGACGCGGTGAAATTCGCTGCTCACCAGGCTGTTATCCCCGGGCCGGATCCGCGTTGGGATCTTATCAAACCCACCATCGGCACGCAGCCTTCCAAACCCATCGCCAAATGCGCCGATCCACAGCCGGTTTTTGGCGTCGGGCAATACTGCCCGGATCGTGCGCACATCCAGGGGGCCTTCTCCTTTGCTGTAATAGGAATAGAAGCTGCTGGGGCCATGGTTGCGGTTCCATTTGATCAGGTAGCTGTTAGTGCCGATCCATAGCTGGCCCGATGGATCCTGGTAGAAGCAGTTGACTACGTTCTGGTATTTGGCGCCCTTTTCATTGGTAAAGTTTCGTACCGCGCTAAAGGCCGGTTCACTCAATGTAGTGAAGGAAATACCATTTCCATGAACCACCAGCGTGTGGCCGCGGGTAACCAGTACCCGGCGCAAAAAGCTGCTGTGAATGGATGTGGCATCCCCGGGATCATTACAGTACTGCTGTACAGACCGTGTCCGGGTGTTGAGTATGTAAAGGCCGTGGTACCGCGTTACCATGGCATAGTGCTCATCATCGATCTTTTCGATCTCACTTCCATATCCAACCAGCTTTTTTCCGTCGACCGTCTTCCAGTCATTCACCAGCTCCATGCTGCCGGTACGGATGTTCATCAGCACCACACTGTCCCTTGCCAGGCTGCAGGCCAGCCATTCGCTTCCTTTTACCCGGCAGAGACTCCAGGCATTGTGGTAGGGCAGCTCCCGGATCAATGTCTGCCGCGAAATATCCACCACCAGTGTTTTTGCCCGGATCCCCAGCAACCAGATATCTCCTTCAACATGACTTGCGGTAAGCATGTTGGCCCGGGCACCGATCATCGATGAAATGCCGTTCAGCGGCCGCACCCGCTTATCATGCCCTACCAGGAAACAACTGTCTTTTGTAAATGCCAGTATGCCTGTACGCGCCTCCCGGATCAGCATGGTCTTTTCAAGCGGGAAACTGGAAGGATTATCAATTACAGAAAAACGGTTGCTGTTCTCGTTTTTATATTGCAGGCCGGCCGGAGTGGCGATCCAGATGATTCCGGAGCGGTCGCATAAAATGGCATTGATACGGTTGTTACGGATCCCGCTTTTATTATCACGGGTATAGGCTGCCACCGCATAGCCGTCAAAAACATTAACGCCTTCATCCGTTGCGATCCACAGACGCCCCATCCGGTCTTCACATAGCTGTATTCCCTGGTCGCTCAGCAACCCGTTGGCCGTATTCAGGTGCCGGAAAGCAAGTGGCTGTGCAGTTAACAGTATAGCAGGGCTGCAAAGCAATTGTATAAAAATAAAAAGGCGGACCCCATGTATTTTCATGGGCATAAAAGTAGGCATTCATCCGAAAAAGATCAAAAACCGGGGGTCAAATCCGTTAAGTTAAATGCCCCATCCGTTAAGTCAAAAGCAGGATTTGTCGTATTTAGTCCATCTTTACATAAATAACGGGAAAACTATGCCCTTTATAAAACAACTGGCACTCTGTTTACTGCTGTTTCTGTGCATGGGCGGTCCCGCAAAAGCGCAACGGGAAGGGGCAGACTCCTGGCATACGACCCTTGCCCGCAAGTCGGGCACCATCACTGTTCTGTGGGACCGGATCGAACCCTTTATATATCCCGATGCCCGTGGCAAGCTAATCGGGGTCGAGTATGAACTGATGGAAGGGTTCAAAACATTTCTCAAAAACCACTACCAGGTCGATCTGAAGATCCGCTGGCAGGAGATCGAGGATTTTGCGCAGATCTATCCGCAGGTCCGGGACGCCCGCCGGCCCGGGCTTTTTGCCGTTTCCTATTATTCCATCACCGAAGAGCGAAAAAAAGAGGTGCGCTTCTCCCCGCCCTATATGCCGGATCTGAACATCCTCGTTACCAATAATCAGGTGCCCACGTTCACCACAACCGGCGAGTTCAGGAACCGGATCACCGCCATGCACGGGTATACCCAACCCGGCACTACCATGGAAACGGACCTGAAAAAGATCCGCCAGGCCTACTACCCCTCCCTGCCGATATCTTATAATACCAAAGACGACTATGCGATCCTGGGCCAGGTATCAGAAAACAAGGCATCCTTTGCCTATGTGCCGGTCAGCATTTATGTAGTGGCGCTGCAAAAAGGCTATAAAATAAAACGCCAGCGGCTCTTCGATATCCACCGCGAAGGCTTTGCAGCCATTTACCCCAAAAACAGCGATTGGGGGATGCCGGTGGATGAATATTTCAACTCCGCCGAATGCAAGTTCTTTGTCAACTCCCTTATCCGGAAATACCTGGGACCCGAGGTAGCGCATATCATCCTTGAGGTTTCCGTACCGCAGGACGATTCCGGCAGCGCAGCCGATATCGATCTGCTGACCAAGGAACGCGAAATTGTGACCCAGCGGCTTACTCATTCAGCAGTGGAGCTGCAAAAACAGCAATCCCTTCGCAATATGACGCTGCTGTTGCTGGCCTGCCTCATCATTTTTGCTGCCCTGCTGTATGGAAGGTTCCGGACAAAACAGCGGATGAACCGCGCGCTGAAACAGCGTAACCAGCTCATCAGCGCCCAGAATGCGCAGATAGAGAACATGAATCACATGCTGAAGCTCAAGGTGCTGCAAACCCGGATGAACCCACACTTCCTGTTCAACTCCCTGAACTCCATCCAGTATTTTATCGTCGCTGATGACCGGAAGGTTTCGTTGCAGTACATCAACCGGTTTTCCAGCTTTCTGAGAAAGCTGATCCGCTTTGGCGATGAGGTGCTGATCACCGTAAAGGATGAAGCAGCACTTTTAAAGGAATACCTGTGGCTGGAACAGACCCGGTTCCCGGATCAGCTGGAATACGAAATAATCGTGGAGGAGCCCGCCGCATCCCTGCAGGTGTTGCCCCTCCTTACACACGGACTGGTAGAAAAAGTATTGTATAACGGTGTCATCAACCGTTATAAGAAGGGAAAGATCAGCGTGTTTTTCCGGTTTGCCGGTAACCAGCTGACAGTTACCGTAACCGGCAAAGGGCAAGGGGCACCACGCACCAGTGCCCACGGGCAAACCGGCTATAGCGGTATGGACACAGAAGATACCCTGGCAAAACGCATCCGGCTGTTCAACAAACAGCAAAAACGGAAAATATTGCTGATCCGGGAAGAGGGCGATCATATCCTCACCACCCGCATCGAAATACCACAACCGCTTTTTGAGCATCCGGAAGCGCTCGACCTCGAAACATAAATAACGATCAAAACCTATCTAAAATGAAATACAAAGCATTCATTGTTGAAGACGAAGCCCGGAACCGGGATCTTTTAAAGGACCTGGCAACCGAATTCTGTCCCGACATCCAGGTAGCCGGCATGGCCGCCACCGTACCGGAAGCCATCCGGCTGATCAATGAGCAACGACCGGATATCGTTTTTATGGATATTGAAATGCAGCCGGGCACCGGCTTCGATGTGCTTCAGCAGGTGAAGCACCGGAATTTCCAGGTCATTTTCACCACGGCCTATGACCACTATGCCATAAAAGCCATCAAGTTCAGTGCCATCGACTATATCCTGAAACCCATTGACCTGGAAGAGCTGCAGCAGGCCGTGGACAAAGCCATTCAATCGATCCGGCGGCAACAGGAAAACCGCATCGACCTGCTGATGAAGAACCTCAGCCAGCCGGGCGGTGAAAACTTTTCGATCAGTCTCTCTACTTCCGATGGTATTGAGTATGTACTGCTGTCCCAGATCATCCGCCTGGAGGCCAACGGGCCTTACACCACATTTTTTCTGAAGAACCAGAACAAGATCATGGTAAGCAAAAACCTGAAAGAATACGAGCTGCTGCTCAGCGATCATGGCTTTTTCAGGGTGCACAACTCGCATATGATCCACCTAAAGGAAGTGCGGAAAATGATCAAAACAGACGGAGGATACGCGGTAATGAGCGATGCTTCCATGATCGCAATCTCACCAAAGAAAAAGGACGATTTTCTGCAGCTGATGGCACAGCGGCTGGTTTAAGACTGCGGCCGTAAAAAGTACAGGCCCCGGTACCGGAGGCTTTACCAGGGCGCTGTACATGCGTAGCACAACCGCCGCCGTCCGTCAGTTCCCCGAAAGCGCCGGAGCACCGCCTGTGACCGGCTGCCCGGTTTCTGTTCCGGTACCCTTACGGGTCCGGAAACGTTTCAGCAGCTGGTGATAATCCCGGGGGTTGATCGGTTTAAAAAAATTGTACACCGGGTTCCTGCCTGCCGCCGTTTTCAGACCCATATCTTTCATCAACGCATCCAGGTGCTGAAAATTAAACGGGGCAATGCACAGCCCGCTGAACTCCGAGGAGATCGGGCGCGTCCGTTTTTTCCACCGGTCGATCAGCATCCGCTCTTTAACCATCTCGCCGGGCACCGGCAGGGACAGATTTCCGCTTACATATTCTGCCAGCCAGTTGGCGGCGATTTCCGAGGTCAATGTAGAAAAGAGGCTTGAGTTAAAGCCCACAAATCCCAGGGCGGGAAGTTTGGGATTGATGATGTTACGATATAAGCGGAACTGTCCCTGCTCATTGCAGATGCGCTGCAGGTAGTGCCCGCTTAAGAAAGGCAGGCTTTGGCGAAACCCGGTGCCCATTACCACCAGGTCCGGCCGGATCCGGGCCCCGTTCTTTAAAACCACTCCATCGGTTGTAAAACTTTCTATTTCCGTATGAACGGCGTTGATCTTTTTTGAACGCACTTTTTCATAAAATCCCTCCGGGGCAATTCCCAGGCTGCAACTGATCTGGTCCTCGATCCGGTGCCCGGGCACCATGCCGCATTGCTTTAAGCGAAATTGCTTCTTTAAAAGCAACTCAACAGCTCTCCATTGGGCCCACACCAGCGGTTTTCCCACACTGTGCAGGACCTTTTGAAATCCCGTTTTATGATACGGCACAAAAAAGGCTTCCGAAAAACGGGAAAACAAGAGGTATTTTAAATTGATCTTATTCCCAAAAAAGCGGGGCACCTTCCACTGGGCTTTGCGGTAGAGCAGGGTGCAGGAAGTGCTGATATCGGCAGCCTGCGTTGCTATATCCGTAGCAGACTTGGCAAAACCTACTACCGCCACCTCTTTATCCCGCAGCAGTTTTTGATCGGTAACTTCTGAAGTATGCAGAATCTCACCGCCGGCAGCACGGTAGGCCTCCATACCCGGAAACGACGGGATGTATTTTTCATGAAAGGTTCCGGTACATACCACCACAAAGTCAAAAACATAAGACAGGTTACTGCCCGTGCAGTTATCCAATGCCGCAACCTGCCAGGCATCCGCTTCATACTGCATATCCAGTACGGTGGTATTGCAACGGATCGAAGCAAGAAGATCAAAATGCGCAGCATAATCCAGCAGGTATTGGTTCATCTGGTCTCCGGTAGGCCATTCATGAAAATGTTCCGGCATGGGAAAATCAGAATATGCATACTCGTTTTTTGTTGTCTGCGTGGTAACATTTACATAAAACCGGTTCCGGTCCCACACGCCGCCGATCGCCGCTGCTTTTTCCAGTACGGTTATCTTATAGCCCCGTTCTTTAAATGATTTGGCGGCAGCCAGTCCGCTGATTCCCGCGCCAATGATTCCAATCGTTTGCATGATGTATTTTTTTTTACCGGTACAAACAGCCGCGGCCGTTCACACCTTCGTTATTGAATGGATGTAAATTACCCGGCAGCCGGCAACCCCCATTGCACCACTTAACAGAATGGTTTTCTGAATTAATAAAAAAGATGCCGGTCTTATTCACAGGCATGGCAGGCAGAATTGCTCTTCAGGGGCCGTTGATCGTTCTGACCCTCGATTATTCTACCCCGCAATATCCAAAGACGCTCTTTCGTTAAACCAAACAATTGTTTCATTAATTGCCGCTTTTCCACCGGCCAAAATCCCGGCACCTTTGCCCCCGTAAAAACAATCATTCAAATAAAAAAAATCTCATGAAAACGTTGACACACATTTTTGCGATCGCAGGCATTTTTATTTCGCTTGTCCTTACCAGCTCCTGCCGGAAGGACAAAGACGATACGCCACCTCCGCCGGCCCCCGTAGTAGGCACCTGGAAGGGAACCGTTATCGGCAAAGGCGAACCCACTCCTGTCCGGTTCGAAATCCTTGAAAACGGAACCGTTATCGTATCGTCACAAGCCGTGCAACTAAACGGCAGCTGGAAACTGACTTCCAATAATTTTGAAGCCGGTTTCCAGGTTAACAGCATTAAGGCCACCGCCAAAGGCACGCTGTCGGACAGCAAGAATAAGATCGACGGCACCTGGACGGAAGACGACAACGGAAAGATCTCCGAGCAGACGCTCTCATTGAAGAAAGAGTAACGCCGCTTGTTAAAAAACAAATCCCGGTTTTATTGATCATGGGGCTGACCAAAAAGTATTTTTTTGTCCGGCAAGCGGCTTTTTAGTCGGCCCCATTCCTGTGCAGTAAAAAAACAATACCATTTTTATACCTTCCGGAGCTTCCAGCGGCCGCGTTTAAACAGGATAAATGAAACAACGGTGATGGCCGCTTCCGATACCGGGATCGCAATGAACACGCCGCGCTCATTGAACCCGAAATAAACAGCCAGCAGGTATGCCAGGGGGATCTGGAACAACCAGAAACCAAAAAAATTCACCCAGGTGGGCGTCCATGTATCGCCCGACCCGTTGAAGGCATTGATCATGACCATACCCACGCCATAGAACACAAACCCGCAGGCCATAATGTACATCGCCGTACGGGCAATGGATTGCACATGCTCTTCAGTAGTAAAAAAAGATACCAGCCAGTGCGCCAGTAAAAAGAAGACCGCACTGACCAGGAGCATGAACAATACATTGTATTTTACGGTGGTCATCACCGAAGCCTCGGCTCTCTTTGCAGCGTTTGCTCCCAGATTTTGCCCCACCAGCGTAGAAGCAGCATTGCTCAGTCCCCAGGCGGGAAGCATGAAGAACATCATCAGCCGCAATGCCGTCTGGTACCCCGCAGAACCTTCATCACCGCTGGTTACTGCCACCAGCCTTGCCAGCACGATCCAGCTGCAGGAGGCGATCACAAACTGAAAAATTCCCGGCACGGCGATCTTCACCAGCGAACGGATCAGCGGAAGATCCACATGAAAATGAGGCATCCTGATCCTGAATTTCCCTTTGTTGCCCAAAAGATGATACAACTGGTACAACACCCCGGTGGTCCTGCCGATGGCTGTGGCCATTGCGGCCCCCGTTAACCCGAACGCCGGTACCAACCCCCACCCATTGATCAGGAGCGGGCAGAGTACAATGTTGCAGCTATTGGCCACCCAAAGGCTTTTCATGGCAATCGCCGCGTTACCCGCTCCCCGGAAGATGCCGTTGATCAGGAACAGCAGCATAATGGAAATGCTGCTGCCCATCATGATGGCCGTAAAGTCTTTACCATGCTCCGCAGCCGATTCCGATGCGCCCATCAGCAGCAGGATCTCCTTTGCATAAACAACGCCGGCCATGCTTAACAGAACGGTTACAACCGTAGCAACCAATATCGCCTGCGCACCGCTGTGCGCTGCCGCCTCGGGGTTCTTTTCGCCGATCCGGCGGGCAACAACCGCCGTTGCAGCCATGCTCATTCCTATGGCCACCGAATACATCACTGTCAGTACAGACTCCGTAAGGCCCACTGTTTGTATAGCAAAACTGCTCTTTTCCAGGTGCCCCACAAAATACAGGTCTACCAACGCAAATACGGACTCCATGCTCATTTCCAGCATCATGGGTATGGCCAGCATCAACACGGCCCTGCGAATACTGATAGCGGTGTAATCCGTTTCTTCTCCCCTGAACGCCTGTTTCAAAAACAGAAGCGCACCCGATACCTTACCGGTATCTTTATGATCAAAAGACATAAATTTTTGATTGATTTGAATGAAAATAGAATACCATCCCGCAACGACGGGATGCCACTGACCAGTAGTTACAACGGAATCGTCGGATGGTACTTAGTGGAGCAGTACAACAACCGGGGTAGCAATGATTTTCATCAATGTAGATTTTTGAATGACGAAGATAGGATTTTTGGAGGAACCGAAAATTTTATAATGATCAAGGGGTGAATTTCAGATTGTCGCACTCCCATAAACGCGATGTCACCCTGAGCTTTCGCCCAAGCGGTCGGACGGGTGTTTCAGGGTCTATTGAACGACAATATGCATAGAAGCTGAAATCAAAGCGGCTATGTGACGAAAATGAGATAGAGCTGAATGTAAAGCCCAACAAACGGCGCTGCAGAAAAGAAATGATTGAATACAAATACTTTGATGATAAACTTTATAAAAGAAGGACAAAAATCGAACACGCCAATGCCTGGCCGGATGCCTACAAAGCCCTAGAAGAAAATCTCCACATGGACGGGATTGCATTAGCTTGCTTTTATCACCAGATTCCTGCAAAAATTAAAAGTTTAAACAACTTTATTTAAAGAACGTTTGTAATAAGTTATTTGTAATTAAAAGTTCTAATTACAAATTTTATATTACAAGTTACGAAATCTTCTCAACACCATGAAGTTGCTTAAAAACGATCCGTGAGAATCCGTATAGCCATTAAAAGGCACCTGCTTTTTATCGCATCTGCTTAGGGCCGCCATCTGTAAAACGGGGTTCATCCTTCTAAATAAATTCCGGGATGCCATATGAATACCGCACCCCGGAACTATTTGCAGGAATCGTTACCCTGCTCCTATAACGCCCGGCCTTAAATATAACGGTTCACAATATTTTCATAATACTCCTGCCGGCCGCTGATCACCTCCGGCTCCCCGCCCTGCCGGGCAAGGTCACGAAGATCCTCAAGGCGCAGCTTTCCTTCTTCAAAGTCTTTACCCGTTCCGCTCTCAAAGGATGCATACCGCTCTTTGCGCAGCTTCAGGTAATCTGATTGCTGCAGGATGTTGTCGGCAATGATCAGTGCCCGCGCAAAGGCGTCCATGCCGCCGATATGCGCATAAAAGAGATCTGCCGCATCCGTTGAGTTCCGCCGTATTTTTGCGTCAAAATTGATACCGCCGCAACTGAGTCCCCCGGCTTCCAGGATAACCAGCATGGCCTCCGTCAGTTCATTGAGATTACTGGGGAACTGGTCGGTATCCCATCCGTTCTGATAATCACCCCGGTTGGCATCCATAGAGCCCAAAAGCCCGGCATCTGCAGCTACCTGCAGCTCGTGCTGGAATGTGTGCCCGGCCAGGGTAGCATGATTTACCTCGATGTTTAATTTAAAATCTTCCAAAAGGCCGTACTGGCGTAAAAAACTGATGACGGTGGCCACATCGTAATCATATTGGTGCTTGGTAGGTTCGCAGGGCTTGGGCTCAATAAAAAAAGTACCCTTAAATCCCTGGCGCCGCGCATAGTCCTTTGCCATATGTAAAAAACGCGCCAGGTGCTCCTGCTCTTTTTTCATGTTGGTGTTCAGCAGGCTCATATAGCCTTCCCGGCCGCCCCAGAATACGTAGTTTTCACCCCCCAGCTTTATAGTAGCATCCAATGCCGCCTTTACCTGGGCCCCCGCATGGGTCACCGCTCTGAAATCAGGATTGGTGGCCGCACCATTCATATACCGTATATGCGAGAACAGGTTGGCTGTTCCCCATAATAACTGCACCCCGCTTGCCTGCTGTTTTTCCAGGGCATAGCTGGTAATGGCATCCAGCCGCCGTTCATTTTCTGCCACGTCATTATCATGGTCAACCAGGTCCACATCATGGAAACAATAAAATGGAATGGACATTTTAGTAAAGAATTCAAAAGCCGCGTCCATTTTATCCTTTGCTCTTTCCAGTGTATCCGTCTTCTGATCCCACGTAAAGAAATGGGTGGGCCCGCCAAAGGGGTCCGTTCCGTTGCCATTAAAAGAGTGCCAGTAGGAACAGGCAAAACGCAGCCATTCCTTTAAGGGTTTGCCTGCCACCACCCGGGTTTCATCATACCAGCGAAAAGCCAGCGGGTTGTCGGATCCCTGTCCCTCGAATTTTATTTGTCCGATCCCCTTAAAATATTCGGTCGCTCCTGTAAGTACCTGCATAATGCTTATTATTTTTATTATTTATTTTGAAGAATCTGTTGATCCAGCTTTTTAAGCCAATCCTGGTAAATGGTTTCATAATGCCCGTGTTGCACGGCATCGGGGGTAATGACCGCTGCCTGGCGGAGATTTTCGAATGCATTTGCTTCTGTATAGATCCCGAGCCCGATACCGGCCCCTATCGCCGCGCCCACACTGGCATCGGTATGATACAGCTCCAGCGTAAGCCCGGTCACGTTTACAAATACTTCGGCAAATACCCTGCTTAAAAACAGATTGGCTTTTCCCGCCTTGACCACTTTTGCCCGGAGGCCGTTCGCCCGCATGATGTCCAGTCCATAGCGAAAGGCAAAAGCAATACCCTCCTGCACCGCACGGTATAAATGCGCCGTACGATGCCGGTTCAGGTCGATTTCCCAAAAACCGGCATGGATGATGCCGTTTTCCAGCATACGTTCCGCACCGTTGCCAAAAGGGAAATAGAGCAGCCCGTCTGCGCCGGCGGGTACGGTTGCCGCCATTTCATTCATCTGGACATAAGAATGCTGCGCTCCGGTGCAGTCGCGGATCCAGCGGTTGCTGATGCCGGCACCATTGATGCATAGCAACAGCCCGATGCGTGTTTGTTCCGGATCATGATTCACATGCGCAAAACTGTTGATCCTCGAAAGCGGGTCATAGACCAGCTGATCGGTCACGGCATAGATGACACCGCTGGTACCGGCGGTTGCGGCGATCTCTCCCGGCTGCAACACATTTAATGAAAGCGCATTGTTCAGCTGGTCGCCTGCTTTATAGGTAATAGGGATCCCCGGTGTCAGCTGCAGGGCTTCGGCCACTGTTGCCGCCAGGTTGCCATGTGTGGCAAAAACGGGCCGGGTTTCCGCAAAAAAACGGTCATCAAACTCAAAAAAGTCAAGGATCTCCTGTGAGAGCCGGTGCGCCCTGAAGTCCCAGAAAACCCCTTCCGACAGCATCGAAACCGTGCTGGTGACCTCACCGCTTAACCGCAGGGCTATATAGTCGCCCGGTAACATCGCCTTATCGATCCGGGCATATACTGCGGGCTCCTGCCGCCGCACCCAGGCCAGCTTAGCCGCTGTAAAATTGCCCGGGTAATTCAGCAAATGGTGCAGGCATTTTTCCTTTCCGATAGCCTGCAATGCCCGGGCCCCTTCCGGAACCGCCCGGCTGTCGCACCAGATGATGGCATCCCGCAGCAGGTGCTGTTCCCTGTCAGTGATCACCAGCCCGTGCATCTGGTAGGTAATGCCGATCGCCTCAACAGCGTGCAGGTCACAGGCCGACTGCTCACGCAACCCGTGAACGGCCGTCTGCACATCCGCCCACCACTGCTCCGGATCCTGCTCCGCCCATCCCGGCTCAACCGATTTTATTCCCCGCTCTTCGGTCTCCGGATAGGATGCCGTGGCCACTACGGCCCCTGTCGCGACCTCTACCAGGGCTACTTTTACCGCAGAGGTACCTACATCAATACCCAGTAAAAACGTTCTTTTTCTTTCAGCAATCATGGATCAAAACTTTTTGAGCGCCCCCCTTTCCGGGAAAGCAATGCAATATACATATTTTTAAATGTAATCGATTTCATTTTTGATATAAAATGGATCAAAAAAAGGTACATTTGCCCTTATGGAGAAACAGGTAACCATTTATGACCTTGCGCGCGCGCTCAATCTTTCCACGGCCACCATCAGCCGGGCACTGGACAACAGCCCGCTGGTAAAACCCCATACCCGGGAAAAGATCCGGGCCATGGCGGAAAAAATGGGCTACCGGCAAAACCTCATTGCCCGCAACCTGCGCAAGCAGCAGTCGCGTACCATTGGTGTGCTGCTCCACGAGGTCAACAGCTATTTCGCCACTTCCGTGCTTGCCGGTATTGAAAAGATCACCACCAGGGAAAAATACGATATCCTGATCGCGCACTCGGGCGAAGACGGCGGGCGGGAGATCGCCAATACCCGGAATCTTTTTAACAAAAGAGTGGACGGGCTGATCGTATCACTGGCCATGAACACCTCGGCCACCGATCATTTCAACCCATTTTTTGAACAAGGCATTCCCGTTGTCTTTTTTGACCGGGTCGTTAAGAAGATGCCCTGCAGCAAAATCGTCATCGACAACTTTAAAGCCGGTTACCAGGCCACGGCCCATTTGCTGGACCAGGGATACCGGCGCATTGCGCACATCACGGCCAGCTTACAGCGCAACGTTTATGAAGAGCGGCTCAGAGGGTATAAAAAGGCGCTGGCAGACCGGAATATCCGGTTCAGCCCGGAGCTGGTGGAAAGCTGCAGCCTGAACCGGGAAGATACTTTAGAAGCAATGAACAAACTTCTGGCGCAAAAACCGGATGCCTTTTTTGTCACCAACGATTTTGCCGCTGCTGTTTGTATGGATGCCCTGCAACAGAGCGGCATCCGTATTCCCGGAGATATGGGGGTGATCGGCTTTAACAATGATATCCTCGGCAGTCTGATCAGCCCGAAACTGTCAACCATCGACTATCCCGGCCTGCTGATGGGCGAAACGGCCGCACAAACCTTAATTGAAAAGATCAAAACAAAAAAGAGCGGGAAAGGAACCCCGGAAGGCAAAAATGTAACCATTCCCAGCAGCCTCATCATCCGCGAATCCACAGGAAAAAAGGATCGCGCGGGCAGGTCCCTTAAGTCCTGAAGCATGGGTCCTGCATTTGCCGCAGGCATCACACAAAAAAGCCCAGCATTGCTACTGAGCCTTTTATTCGTTGCCCTTCCATATAAATATCGAACTTATTTCTACGAAATTTAAGGAAGTTGGCAGGATTTGATATCATGTATAAATTGCAAGTAATGTCATTTTCAAAACCCACGTTTTATTTGTTACGATTTTATTCGAAAAGCTGTCGCTCTAAGTTACGCGCCTTTTAAGCGGCAACCTATTTTTTACTCCGGAAATTGCTCTTCTATTACACGTCGCTGATCCGCTGGAATATCGGCTATCTTGCGAAGAGTATTGACCTGTATATGCGGCCAGCTGGTGGTGCCACCGTCATTTCCGAAATCAAATTCAAAAAATACGATTTGTTCGTATTGCAGCTGAAGAATTTCTTTCCCGTCTTCAATCACTGTCTCGATCCACATGCTCATGTCCACTTCAACGGTAGGAACAAAACGATTCACAAAAGGAACATTTAAAATACCGCCCTGTGCGCCGGTTTTCATTTTGGATGACAGCTGAACAAATACGTAATTGCTTACCTGTTGTCCACTTAAGGTATCCCTAAGTCTCAGATCGGGTCTTACGGAATAAGGATAAAGTTCATCGGCAAGTATTCTTTGCGTATAGATTTTGTTAGAGCCGGGGTCATTCTCATCGGTGAGCGTGTCCTGTACCCATGCTGGTGCAGGCTGGTCAAGATTGATGGGATTTGACGGACTGGCACCTGCCCCACCCATTGTTCTTGAAATAGCAAGGTGGTCGGTTTGCCAGGCAGCATCACCGTAAGGAAATTGAGGCGCACCATTGATCAGATAACTATCGCCGTTGGGTTGGATATCTCCCAATAAAGTAACGGTGCTGCCATGTGGGATCACACCACTCCTTGAAATAGAGTAGTCAGGAATAAAGTAGGGGCCATCGACGCCTGCGCCTGGTTTTAGCTCCTGGGCCGGGATGATCTCAAAGTATTCCTGTCCTGCTGCCAATTCACTTAAAAGAATATACTTCTTATTATTTTCATCTGTCGATACCTGAACCAGGGGTTCATTTCTATATTCCCCTTTGTAACCGTACAGCTTAAAGTCTTCCTCGGAAAAAGCGTGAATGCCGCGATCTCTTTTGATCGATTCTTCGGTAGCGGCATGATTGTACACATCACTAAGCCACAAGTACATCCCATTTTCTTCGTGGATGGGTGTGTATTTTAAAGGCCCCTGTTCGGCCGCTTTATTTACACTTTTGATCGTTTGCTCATACTTAACCGCTCCGCAAAATAATTCACTTGCCCCGCCACGGTTACGTACACCGCCGGGTACCAGCGAAAATGTCAATTTCTCGATATATTCTTCACAGTCAAAACTGAACTTACCAGGGATCGTTCCTGAATTGGTACCCGGTGAGGGCATGATGGTGGTATGTATTCCACTGGCCAATGAAGGCTTGTTAACACTTTTGTTATAGTTGGCATTATAGCTTACCCATGTGCCATCCAATGCCTGTAAAATACCGTAATCCACATCGTTGCCGATCTGCTCGAGGTTTTCTTCCTTAAATGGCCTGACCGGATCATCGATCAGCAGCTTCGAATATCCCGACATGATTTGCGCCAGGGTACCTTGATCTGCACCTGAACTTTTGAGGAGGGACGAAGCACCCGCTTTATAGCCTTCTTTTTTTCGCTTAAGCATTTTTGTTTTTTTTAATTAACCGGCAGGATAGCTGAAAGGGCGAACCCTCATTACCCTATCCGTTTATCGTTTATGAATTTTATTATACCATTTTTTCTATGCCATGAAAATTATCGTAGAAATCCAAATCAAATCTTTGGCCAACAGCAGGTTTAAAATCTTCTGTATCCAGCCACCGGTTTATTTTTTCCGCCTGGACGTCTGTTCCTTTCCAAAGGAGGTAATCCATTTTCCTGAATGCAGCTGGCGTTAACTGAAAAGTTAGTTTTCTATGGCCCCTCAGCACCTCCAGGTGAACCGAAGCTGTTTGACTTCCTGCCCATTCCAATCCTTTCTGAGAAAAGGCAAAACCATTGATGGCCTGAATGACATCGTTAGGTGCAATACCTGCCTTGCCGGCCGGACTATCGTCGGCCACGCCGTAAATGGTTGGGGCTCCGTCATTCAGAAAAAATAATCCGAGATAACGGGTATCCAGCCATTTTACTTCAAAGCCTATCGCTTCCAGTTGGCTATCCGTATCTATATTTCCGGGTTCCATCAATTGCGCAGCCAATATGCTTCCCAACCCAGGTTGCACTTCTTCATAGAACTGAATCACTTCTTTTGTCGTATAACCAACATAGTCGTTGGGAATAGCGGTGCCGTCACCAAAGTATTGGAGATAAAATGCCTTAAAGCTGTCGTCAAGACTGGCATATTTGGCTTGCTTATCAGCCGACCGTAATCTTGCATCCAATCCAAATGCGATCAGCATGCCTTTGTCGTAGTAATCGATGCTATTATTGACTCGTCCCGGATATTTGCTATGATTCATATAAGTCGCCAATGAAGCATCTGTAACCGATACGCGGGAGTAAGCCGGTTGCTGCGTCAAATGCTGGAAATATCCTGCGATGGCGCTGAAAAATTGATCCGGCGAATAGACTTTAGCTCTGGCGCTTATCAGAAATTCATAATAACGGGTAAAACCCTCGGCCATCCACAAACCTTCGGTAAAGCTGCCGCAGCATAGCTGGTGTTTTAATTGACCGAATGGCGCAGGCCTTAGTCTTCGTACATTCCAGGCATGGAACAGCTCATGGGCGCAAACACGTATTCCGGTTGCAAATAAACCGTCGTCGACAAACACTTCCGGGCCGATGCCGCTCATGTTGCTGGTTAAGTGTTCCAGCCCCCAATCTGCCTGTGGATTCAGCGACAATATGAAGGTGTAGTCCGAAAAAGGAAATAATCCAAATACATCATGGATCTTTTCAGCGGTCAAACTCACTTTGTCTACAAATTCATTTACTTTTTCATCAAAGCCCAGGCCTTTATCTACAAAGACAAAATAAAATATTGTATCTTTTATTATTCTTTGAAGCAACCTAAAACCACCAAAGCAAACAGGCGTATCCAAAAGGATTTCAAAGCTGGGATAGGTCCATTTGTTAGTATTGCCGGCTCTTGTCGCCCCGGAAGGATGATGTATTCGCCAGCCATCCGGTATTTCCGCATAATCCACCGAACAGGCACCCACAAAATCAACGCAAAAAAGATAACGGGTCCCCATCAGAACAGTATAACCGGTATCTACGATCCCCATGGCGTCTCCCAGGTCGGGCTCATAACAGGCAGCCTGGTATTCCACTAAGACCGGTCCGTCCGTAACCCTGATGAGATAACCATTAAGCTCTTTTCTTTCAATGGGCAATGCACTTCCCCGGGCATCGTGGGCGGTGATCGAAAAGATATCACGGCCGTAAGATTCAAAACTGTAATCACCCGGGACCCAGGTTGGTAATTCCAGCAACAGTCCCCCATTTTTGCCTTTAGCTACATCTCCGGTTATGTGCATTTTCACCGACATTTCCAGGCGCTGGGGATGCAGCCTCACCTCGTACGACACAAAAGATTCATTGGTCATTTGCTTTAGCATTTTTTTGTTTTATCTGATTACCAACCCAGGTAATAGTCGGATGGAATCCAATCGGGGCGCTTCAGATCAAAAAAATCTTCCAGCATATTTTCAGCAACGCAGAATGCACCTTCCACCCAGCCTTGCTGGTCGGAGTAGGCTTCGCCGCAGATATAAATGGACTCCGCTTTGTCGGGGTTACGCATGTATTGCATTACTTCCTGGATATTGTAATTGGCCTTCCATGCATGGTAGCCGCCGCCATAGGGATCGAGGGTCCAGTCTTTGAACCAGGTCACATAAGGATCGGGTATGGTATCCCGGCCATGTAATTCCCTGATCTGGTTCATGGCTTCATCCACCATCACTTGCGTCGCCTGGTTGGATTGTAATCTGAGCAGGAATGCAGCATCGGGTTGCTCTGAGGAAAGCAGCTTTGCAGGCCGGAATTGGAATAATTTTCTTTTCGCTCCATACGATCTGCGCGAGCTGGCCAATGTCTGCCAAAAGGTGATCGTGTTCATATCGTTATAACTGCTCAGGAATAAAGAATGATCGTTGTTGGGGTCGGTTCCAAAATAATAGCATTGGCGCATGGGCAGGTCAGTGATGGAATGCCCGGCCTCGATCCCAAAATCTTCTTTCCACCAGGGGTTTTCAAATCCCATGAGGATCTTCAGGGAAGGTTCTTTTATTACGGAAGCGATATTCCTTTGTAAAACTTTTTGGGTATCCTGGTTAAAAAAGAAATTGTTTTGATCCAGAAGTTCGAGTGATCTGCGAGGCATGGCCAAAACGATTTTATTCGTTTCTAAAATCCATTTTGACTGCGATTGCTCGTTAAAAAATACAAGGGTGTATTTATATAGACCCGATTTTTGTCTTGTAAAAGTTTCCAGGCGATTTCCCATCCAGATATTCGCACCATTTTTTTGGAGGTAGGCGTTTGCCAATGCATAAGCAATCAGGTCATAACCACCGTTGATCGTTTTATAGGTCGATCCGGCATTTGAAAAATCGCCTACCATGTAAGGAAAAGCCTCTGCGGCATTCCAGTTGATGGTATTGGAATAATAGCCGCCCGCCACAGATAAAAAAGTATATCCTTCTTCTGAAACCCGGTCTTTGATCAGGTTCCAAAATCCTATTTCGTTAACCTTCATTCCTTTGTAAGGGCCATCGAAGTTATAAGTCAGTTTTGGCTTGATATCGTTCCACTCTTCCCTCGTGATCTTAAAGTTATACTGATAGGGAGATGGGTTTGAAATCAAACTGCCGTATACCTTCATAAACCAAGGATCAGCGGCCAATACTTCATAGATGATCTTATTGAATAGCTGATCGGCGCTATAGCCGATATCATCATCATTTAAGTAATATCTTGTTTGCAGTTTTTCTCCATTATTCTGTGCCGCTACCCAATCCCCCATGTGCAGGCGCTGCTTCCTGAAATACCCAAAGAGGTCAGCATCGTTACCCATGGGGAAATCAACATGCTCCAATTCATCTTTGAATACATTTTCAATGAGGGAAGTCACGATCTCCTGTGAGGTCATGTAGCGCATCCCGCCCAATTCGCCGGTAATGCTCATGCCTGGCAACTGCACCGATTCCAATCTGCCACCAATGCGGTCACCCATTTCAAATAGCTGCACCTGGTCTGCCGCAACAGGATGATGGGCATCATTGGTAAGGCGATATGCGCTGTATAAACCGGAGACACCGGCGCCGATAATGGCTACCTCAACAGAACGGATATCTGGTTGACCGGTCTTCAATGGAAGGTCTTTTATCTTTGCTGATTTCATAACATAATGATTTTTTATTGCTGGATAAAGTAATGGGTTGGATAAACGGAAAAAGGTTCATCGTTTTAATGAGGTGAAATATTTCAAACCTAACTGGAAGGGAGCAATATCATAATCGGTTTTACCGTCCAGAGCCATATCGGCAAGTAATTTTCCCAGGAAGGGGATGAATTTAGCTGCCCACCCCGTACCATAGATAACGATATCTTCATGGCCGGGAATATAGTCCGGTGCAAAATCCAGCAACAATTCCTTTGTTTTGATTTTCGATAAGGCAATGAGGCAGGTGGATGTATGCTCGGGAACGATATCCAAACCCGTCATATGATCTTTTACCCATTGGGCGGTATATCCCAAAGCCTGAGGATCGGGTTTATGGGTGGCATTCTCCGGATTATCCAACGGCTGGATCACAAAATCGGGTGCAACCCTTATATATCCAGGGAAATCCCAATCCACACCTGGGAATCCGTAAAACTGGTTGCCATTTGCTTCGATAGCATTCTGGAAAACAAACCAGGTAGGATATTGGATGTTGGGGTCCTTTCTTCTAAAATAAGCAGAAGACATCTCCCAATAAGTAACCGCCACATGGAACTCCTGTAATTTAAGCACTTCATTAATGTAAGGACCGGGTGTAATTACCAGCTTTGGTGTCGTGAAAACTTTTTCGGATGTGCTGACATAAAAAATCCCATCCTTCCGTTCGATTTTTATTACCCGGGCATTTTCCTTTAGATGAACATCAGGATTTTTGTTGTTCAGATCAAAAAGCGACTGCAAAGTCGCTGCCAGATTGATGCTTGCCCCATCTGCCTGAAATAATCCTGTGTAATTTTTGGGTAAGTTTTTAAAATGGAAATCGTCTTCAATATTTTCGACCGTCAGGCTATCATATTTTACGTTTAGCTGCTGAAGCGCTTTTTCTGCCGCTCCAATATTGCCTTCTGTAGAATCAACCGTTGGATCTCCGAACCACAAAGTGCCTACTTTGTCCATCAATGGTGTCCTGGTACGTAGCTGAAGGGCATCCCAATAGGGTTGGGCATCCAAAGCCATTTTTACCATATAGGTATCGGGATAAGGGATGCGGTATTGCCGGGAAACGCCGGCGGAACTGCCTTTCTGATTAAGGCATTGAAACCGTTCAAGTACCAGGACGGATGCCTTTCTCTTGCCGATTTCATAGGCACAGGCAAGCCCCATCGGGCCACCGCCGATAACGATAACATCGAAATGATTATCCATTTGAATAGTATTTTGGTCTTAATCCTTAACGAACGTATTTACATGAATACGTACCTATCAAGAAACGGGCTCTTGAAAAATGGTCGTTTAAAAATCCGAAACGACTACACGCGTATTCATGTTGAATACAGCTACTAATTGAACGGTGTCTGTAAAACATTTTGGAAAACTATGCAGATTAGAGGGTTACTTACGCATTTGTCTTCCCATTATTTTAAACAGATGTTTGACTAAATTTTTGTTATTGCTGGTTCAAATTGGCCAGGGTAAATATAATATAGAATTGTGATTTATTCTAATTTTTTTATTTTTAAAAAATGACGCCGTGTCCATTTCACGGAATAATTAAAAATCCGGACACCATACAAAACCGGCATTTCGTATCAGTGATCGGATACTTCATCCAGGTTTAGTCAATACTTCTGTAATCATTACGGACAGGCCTTTGGCCAACGCCAGCCCTGTCAGACCATCTTGTAGGTACGATTTTGCGGCGGCAGTAAATTGTCGGGAAACGCGGCTCTTGTGTGTAAGCAGCACGGATGAGCAAAAGAGAAAAGGATATTCCTTACCAGAGCAAGAAGATCGGCTATTGAAATATTGTGAGTATAACGATATTGAAGTCAAGGGTATCTATCGTGAAGATTTCTCAGCCGAAAACTTCAACCGGCCTGAATGGAAAAAGCTGATGATAGCGATCAAAAACAAGTCATCAAAAGAAGACAGCTTTTATGCCTCCGCCTTAGCCGGATTCTGGACCTGTAATTTTCAATACTTACAGTTCCTTTCTGGTTTTTGATACCCATTTGATACCCAAATTTGAAGTTTTCACTTGATCCGTGAAAGGGTACCACTTGGTAGAAAAAAGGCAACAAAAAAAAGCCCAGCATCGCTGCTGAGCCTTTTTATTTGTCGGGACGACTAGATTCGAACTAGCGACCCCTTGCACCCCATGCAAGTGCGCTACCGGGCTGCGCTACGTCCCGAACTGTTTTACCTCCATTATATATGGGGTTACCGGAAGGGCTGCAAATATAATATATTTTCGCTTTCTCCGTCAAAAGAAGCGCAGAACATTTTTACATTTCCTGTTTTCACTGGTTTTTACCGGCATGACCCCACTTTTATACCGGAACCACCTAACATATCCTCATATTCCTTTAAAAATCAGAAATTGACCTTATCTTCGCACCTTAATGAAAATTCTCATTAAGCAATCCAAGATCATCGACCCCACCTCTTCTTTTAATGGTCGCACGGCAGATATCCTTATTGTAAACGGAATCATTCAGTCCATTGGTAAAAGCCTCGCTCAAAAAGGCGCCAAGGTACTGGATGCCAAAGGGCTGCATGTGAGCCCGGGCTGGACGGATATGTTTGCCGACTTTGCAGACCCCGGGTTTGAGTACCGGGAAACACTGGCCAGCGGTGCCCGGGCAGCGGCGGCAGGAGGCTTTACCGATGTTTGTATTGTGCCCAATACCAAACCGGCGATCGATCAGAAATCATCCGTAGAGTACATCCGCGCAAAAGCCGCACAATTGCCCGTAAGCATTCATCCCCTGGGAGCGGTTACCCGGAATGCAGAGGGCAAAGAACTGGCGGAGATCTATGATATGCGGCAATCCGGTGCCATCGCCTTTACCGATGGAAAAAACGCCATCCAGTCATCCGATATCATGGTAAAGGCGCTCCAGTACATCAAGCCTTTCAACGGGGTGCTGATCCAGCTGCCGGATAACAAAGACATACAGCCCCACGGGCTGATGAATGAAGGCATTACGTCCACGCAGCTCGGCCTGCAGGCAAAACCGGCCATCGCGGAGGAGCTGCTGATCACAAGGGACCTGAAGCTTGCAGCGTATGCAGACTCCCGCCTGCACCTGACCGGCATTACCACCGCTGCCTCATTAAAGCTGGTAAAAGAAGCCCGCCAGAAAAAAACGGATGTGACCGTTTCGGTAACTCCGGCCCATCTATTTTTTACGGAAGAAGACCTGCAGACCTACGACACCAACCTGAAGCTGAACCCGCCCCTGCGCACCACCGGCGACCGGAAGGCGCTGCAGAAGGGCATCCTGGACGGATCCATCGATTGTATCGCCACACATCATATCCCCTGCGATACCGATCATAAAATGGTGGAATTTGAATATGCCCAAAACGGCATGATCGGTTTGCAAACCGCCTACGCAGTGCTGAATACTGTATTGCCGGAAGTGCCGCAGGAGCGTTGGGTGGAGCTGCTCTCCATCAATCCCCGGGAGATCCTGGGACTGCCGGTACCTTCTATTGAAGAAGGCAACACGGCATCGCTTACGGTTTTCAGCCCGCAGCAGCAATGGGAGCTTTCTGTCGGTGCGATCCTCTCGCGAAGCAAGAACTCCGCGTTCTCCGGCAAGCCGCTCACCGGCAAACCATTGGGCATTATTCATAATAACCAAACAAATCTTTCAATTTAGCATGGTAATCAACGCAACAAAGAAAGGATTGATAACGGGGCTGCTGATGGTATGCGCAGGAATCCTGATGTTCTGGAAAGATGTACCCCTCAATTCGCCCCTGCAATATATCGGATTCCTGATCTTTGGAGCAGGCATTGTATGGGCGGTTTATGCCGCGGCCAAATGGAGCGGCGCCCGGTTTGGTACACTGTTCAACCAGGGATTCCGGTGTTTCGTGGTCGTTGCACTGATCATGTCGGTATACACTTTTATTTTCTGGAAAGCCAACCCGGAGATCATAAACAAGAACATCGCAGAAACAAAAGCATATCTTTTAAAAAATCCCCAGGACCGCACTCCCGCCGAAATTGAAGAGCAGGCAAAAAATACGCTCAAATATTATATCCCCATCAAAGTGTCCGGGTCCGTTTTCGGCTATCTTCTAACAGGCGTTGTTGTAACTACCGTGGTAGCCGGAATCTTATCTTTGTCAAAGAAAAACTAAAAATGGATATCTCTGTAGTCATACCTCTGTTAAACGAAGAAGAATCGCTACCTGAACTGGCCATGTGGATCGACCGGGTAATGCAGGAAAACCATTTCAGTTATGAGATCGTTTTTGTAGACGATGGCAGTACGGACGACTCCTGGCGGGTGATCGGTGATCTCCGCGAAAAAAACCCCTATATAAAAGGCATCAAATTCCAGCGCAACTATGGCAAATCCGCCGCGCTGAATGAGGCGTTCCGCGTAACACAGGGCAATGTGATCATTACCATGGACGCGGACCTGCAGGACAGTCCGGATGAAATTCCGGAATTGTACCGCATGATCGCAGAAGACCGGTACGACCTGGTGAGCGGATGGAAAAAGGTGCGGTACGACAATACGCTTACCAAAAATATTCCTTCAAAATTCTTCAACGCCGTTACCCGGAAAGTTTCTAAAATAAACCTGAACGACTTTAATTGCGGTCTGAAATCCTATAATAAAAAAGTGGTAAAGAGCATTGAGGTCTATGGGGAAATGCACCGTTATATACCGGTACTGGCCAGATGGGCCGGTTTTAAAAAGATCGGAGAAAAAGTGGTGGAGCATCGTAAACGCAAATATGGCGTGAGCAAGTTCGGATGGGACCGTTTCATCAATGGGTTCCTGGACCTGCTGTCCATCACTTTTGTGGGAAAATTCTCAAAACGCCCCATGCATTTCTTCGGCATATGGGGAATGCTCTTTTTTATGATCGGCTTTTTTTCCGCATTGTACCTGGTCGTCGCAAAGATCGTCAGTCCCGACTTCTCCATCTCCAACCGCCCCGGTTTCTATATTTCTTTAACCGCTGTCGTCATTGGCGTACAGCTTTTCATGGCGGGTTTTATCGGAGAACTGATTTCGCGGAATGCTCCGGGACGCAACAGCTATTTAATTGAGGCCAAAACAGGATTGGATTAATTTTGTTGCAGATTTCCTGCTGAACAGGGTTCTGTTGAACAGAAACCTTTTAGCCGGCCCGTTCCGGTAAGGCAGGCGATGAACTTGTATTTATGCAGAAAGTAATCATCATAGGGCCAGCCCATCCTTTGCGGGGCGGCCTGGCCACCTTCAATCACCGGCTTGCAAAAGCATTTGCCGATAGCGGCTACGATTGTTCGATCTGGTCCTTTTCATTACAATATCCCTCTTTTCTTTTCCCCGGAAAATCGCAATATACGGATGATCCCGCTCCGGAAAAGATCACGATCCATACCCGCATCAACGCCATCAATCCGCTCAACTGGATACAGGTAGGCAGTGACATTGCAAAAGCAGCCCCGGACATCGTGGTGGTGCGCTACTGGCTGCCCTTTATGGGTCCCGCCCTGGGAACGATCCTTCGGCGCATCCGGAAAAATAAAAAAACAAAGATCATTTGCATTGCGGACAACATCATCCCCCATGAAAAAAGACCCGGCGATATTCCGTTCACCAGGTATTTTGTAAAAGCCTGCGACGGGTTTATTACCATGAGCGAAAAGGTACTGAAGGATCTGCGGCAGTTCACCCAAAAAAAGGCATTGCTGGTTCCGCATCCTTTATATGATACGTTCGGAACGCCGGTTTCCAAAACAGAGGCCCGGGAGCATTTGAAGCTTCCTCCCAACGGGAAGATCCTTTTATTCTTTGGGTTCATCCGGAAATACAAGGGGCTGGACCTGCTGCTGGAAGCGATATCAGCCATCAGCAGGCAGCCGTCAGCGGGCAGCGACCAGACATCAGAAATCTCAGATCTCAAATTATTGATCGCGGGAGAATTCTACGAAGACGAGGCCGCCTATCAGGCCCTGATCGACAGGCTGGATATCCGGGATCTGCTGATCCTGAGGACCGGTTTCATTCCGGACAGCGAAGTAAAATATTATTTATGTGCCGCCGACCTGCTGGTACAGCCCTACCGCAATGCCACGCAAAGCGGAGTTACACCGCTGGCTTATTATTTTGAAAAACCCATGGTGGTAACCAATGTAGGCGGGCTGCCGGCCCTGGTCCCTCATATGAAAAGCGGGCTGGTAGCAGAGCCGGAAGCGGCGTCCATTGCGGGCGCCATTCTTGAATTCTTCAGATTAGGAGAAACCCATTTTATTCCACATCTTCGCAGTGAAAAGGAAAAATATAGCTGGACCAATCTTGTCAATGCCATCATTGACCTGGTTCCATAAACGGATAATGAATGATTCACAGAAGTAAAGCACCTTTAAGGATCGGGCTGGCGGGCGGAGGCACCGATGTAAGCCCATATTGCGATGAATTTGGCGGCGCCATTCTCAACACCACCATTTCTTTAAATGCCAATGCCACCATCGAGCGGACCAGCGATGGTAAAATTTGTCTGGAGGCGTTGGACCGGGATGAGCAAGCCTGCTTCGACTGGTCGGAAAACCTGCCGCTAAACGGGCATCTCGACCTGTTAAAAGGCGTGTACAACCGGATCCAGAAGGATTATCCTTTTAATAACGGGGGTTTCCGGCTGAGCACTTATGTAGACGCGCCGGCAGGCTCCGGCCTGGGCACTTCATCCACCCTGGTAGTGGCCATAGTGGGCGCCTTTGTGGAAATGCTGCAATTACCCCTGGGCGAATACGATATTGCACACTATGCCTATGAGATTGAGCGCAGTGACCTGCAGCTGGCAGGTGGCCGCCAGGATCAGTATGCGGCCACTTTCGGAGGCGTGAACTACATGGAGTTTTACAACAACGACAAGGTTATTGTAAACCCTCTGCGGATCCGCCAGCGGTACATCGACGAGCTGGAAAACAACCTGTTGTTATATTACACCTCCACCAGCAGGGAATCTGCCAAGATCATCATTGAACAAAGCAAAAATGTTACCGCAAAAAAAAGCGGGTCCATCGAGGCCATGCACCACCTCAAACAACAGGCCCAGATGATGAAAGAAGCCCTACTGAAAGGACAGCTGGACGAGATCGGCCGGATCCTTGACATCGGTTTTGAGCAAAAACGCCGCATGGCCGCCGGTATCAATAACGAGCTCATCGATACCATTTATGAAACAGCTAAAAAGAATGGTGCCTCCGGCGGTAAGATCAGCGGTGCCGGCGGTGGCGGTTTTATGATCTTTTATTGCCCCGGCAATACCAAATATAAAGTAAGGACCAGCCTTCAGCAATTTGGCGGTCAGTACCGCAACTATCAATTTGTAAAACACGGTTTAAAAACCTGGACAGTTTAATTATGAACAATCAAATCAAAGCTCTGGTGCAGGCTTCCATCGATGTAAAGAAACAGGTATTGGAAAACGAACCACTGTTACAAACGGTGGCCGGAGTGGTTAATACTATTGTAGATGCCTTCCGGAATGGCAACAGTGTATATTTCTGTGGTAACGGAGGAAGTGCTGCAGATGCCCAGCACCTTGCGGCAGAATTCAGCGGCCGGTTTTATAAAGACCGCAGGGCCCTGCCCGCAGAAGCACTGCACTGCAATACATCTTATCTTACGGCAGTGGCTAACGATTACAGCTTTGACGTGATCTACTCCCGCATCATTGACGGGATCGGCAAACCGGGCGATGTCCTGATCGGGCTGAGCACTTCGGGCAACTCTCAAAATATTGTACGGGCTTTTGAGCAGGCAAAAGCAAAAGGCATGACCACCGTCGGGTTTACGGGCGCCAGCGGTGGCATCCTGAAAACCGCTTCCGATTTCCTCCTCAATATCCCATCGGCCGATACGCCCCGCATACAGGAATGCCATATGCTGTTAGGACACAGCATTTGCCAGCTGGTGGAAGAACAATATTTCGGATAAGCACGCCGATGCCTGGCTTTTTTCGTTTGATATGATGATGGTATAAATCCCAAATCTCAAATCCCAAACAGATCGTATGCTTCAAAAGCGCCTTGAAGGCAACTGGAAAGACGGAATGGAAGCCATTGTGCTGGCCGGCGGGCTGGGTACCCGGCTGCGCGCGGCGGTGCCCGATCTGCCCAAATGCATGGCCCCCGTTGCGGGTCGGCCTTTCCTGTATTATGTGATCCGTTATTTACGCCGACAGGGTATCCAGCGCATCATCTTCAGCCTGGGCTACAAACACGAGTTTATTGAAGATTATCTTGCAAAGGCCTTTCCCACACTACAATACGATTGTTGTATTGAAGATGAACCATTGGGTACGGGAGGTGCCATTCAGCTGGCATTGCAAAAAACACAGAGCCCCGATGTATTTGTGGTGAACGGGGATAGCTTCTTTGCTTTTGATGCCCGGCAGCTTATTAAAGTTCATAAAGATTCCGGGGCAGCCTGTACCCTGGCGCTGAAGCCCATGCAGCATTTCAGCCGGTATGGTGTGGTTACGTTGGATGACCACCAGTGCATCCGGAGTTTTAAAGAAAAACAATATTATGAGGCCGGGCTTATCAATGCGGGTACTTATCTCATCAATAAAGAACAACTGCTGCGAGAAGGTCTGCCTGCCAAATTCTCTTTTGAGAAAGATTACCTGGAAGCCGGTGTGGAAGCAGGCCGCTTTTATGGCGCCGCAGGAGATGGATATTTTATTGACATTGGCATTCCTGAAGACTATAACCGTGCCCAAAAAGATTTTGAAACCCCTCCGTTCAGCCTGTCGCAACTGACAGAAGAATGGACCCTGTTTCTGGACCGGGACGGCGTTATCAACGAGGAAAAGCCGGACAGCTATGTATTTCATGAAGGGGAGTTCCGGTTCTATCCCGGTGTTCCGGAAGCCATTCACCGGTTCACTCACTATTTCCGGCACGTCATTATCGTAACCAACCAGCGGGGCATCGGTAAGGGACTGATGGAGGAAAAAGCATTACACGGGATCCACCGGTTATTAAACGATGAGGTAAAAAAGACCGGCGGCCATATACCCGCGATCTATTATGCTACAGCGATCGACTCCCGCGATTTTTTCCGTAAGCCCAATCCCGGTATGGCTTTACAGGCGACTGAAGATTTTCCGGATATCGATCTCACGAAGTCGGTAATGGTCGGCAATAACATTTCGGACATGCGTTTTGGCCGGGGTGCCGGCATGCGCACCATTTATCTTACGACCACCAATGCGTCTGAAACATTACCCCACCCCGATATCGATCTGCAATTACCGGATCTGAAGACACTGGCAGTGCAGCTTCCCTGATCACAGGTGCAGATAGTAGGGGGATAACAACGCCTTAAATTCAGGTGTATATTCATTTCTTTCACGGATCACGATCCGCTCCTCCCGGCAGGCACTTTTCCTGAACGCACCCGACACCAGGATCCGGAACGGGGCATGTTTTTCGGTTTGCTGCACATAACAGCAGGAGTTGCAGTGCAATCCCATCGTTTCCAGGTACCGTATCAGTTCCGTATGCCTCTTTGCCGGCAGCAACAGGAAAAAGGTTCCTTCTTCTGCCAGTTGTCCCCGGATGAAATCAAGAAGATCAGACAGCAGGAGCCCCTCATTGTGATGGGCAATATTTCTGTTCCGTTGCCCGCCCTTCAGATCATGCTCATAGAAGGGCGGGTTACTGACAATGGCATCATATTTCCTGTCAAAAACATGCGCTAAAACATCCCCCTGTATCAGCCGGATCGAAGCATGCCAGGCCGTTTGCGCGATGTTCGCCGCCGCCTGCACATGATCGGTTTCCTGTAGTTCAATGGCGTCGATCGACCGGTTCCCGGCCTGTGCGATCATCAGCGTGAGCAAACCCGTTCCTGCGCCCACATCCAGCACGGTTTCGGCTGCTGCCGGCAGGTGCTGAGCCACCCAGGCCCCAAAAAGACAGGCATCGGTAGTCACTTTCATCGCGCAGCGGTCCTGGTAGATCGTAAACTGCTTAAAACGGAAATACGGATTGGGCATACGCAAAGATGAAGAATATTATCAATTATATTTGTGAACAGATACCGGTCATACAAATAAATTTCCTGTAATACCGTTCCCGCCGGCCAGGCTGAGAAGCACAGGTCATAGGCGCATATTTCTGCATAGATCAGCGGAAATTCATGATACGAACAATTTATTACCGGCCGGTTTCAGGGTCTTTCTTAAAGAAAGACCTCCAATAACAAAAACGGAATCTGAGCTACTCAGCTCTTTTGCCGTTTATTATAAATCCGTAGATTAATGGATCGTAGTATAAAGAAAGTCATCATCGTAGGCCAGGGCATCAGCGGCACGTTTCTTTCCTGGTTCTGTTACCAGGCCGGCCTCGACTTCATCGTTATCGACGAGCCGAGATCCCATACTCCGTCCAAAGTAGCAGCGGGGATCATCAATCCCGTTACCGGGCGGCGGGTGGTAAAGGTATGGCTCGACGATCTGATCCTTCCCTTTGCGGCAGCTTCATATGATGCCGTCGGCAATTTCCTCAGCGTGAACGGCATAACCCGGACATCCATCATTGATTTTTTTCCCAACCCGTTCATGAAAGAAAGCTTTCTCAAAAAGCTTGCGCAAAAAGAAGATTATATATCCCTGCTGGAAAATGAAGGCCCCTATCCTTCCTTTTTCAATTACGAATTTGGCATCGGGGTTATTGAGCCTGCCTATATCGTGCACCTGCAGCTGCTGCTGCCGGCATGGCGTGCCTTCTTAAAAAAAGAGCACAAGCTCATGGAAGAGCCGCTGAATTTTCCGGAGCTGAAGGCGGAAGAACAGCGGATCCGTTATAAAGACGTCACCGCCGGCACACTCATTTTTTGCGACGGTGCTGCTGGGGCCGGCAATCCCTATTTTGCAACGCTGCCTTTTGCATTGAACAAAGGCGAAGCATTGATCCTCGAGATCCCCGGCCTGCCCCCGGACCATCTTTATAAAAAGTCGATGCTGCTGGCCCCCATGGCCGAGCCCGGGTTCTTCTGGGCAGGCACCAACTATATCTGGGATTTTGAAAACGAAAATCCAACAGAAAGTTTCCGGCAATCGGCAGAACAAACATTAAAGCAATGGCTGAAAATGCCGTTCAGAACTGTCGATCATAAAGCCGCTGTACGCCCCGCTACCGTAGAGCGCCGGCCATTTGCCGGTTTCCATCCGGTTCACACCAACATCGGCATTCTCAACGGCATGGGCACCAAAGGCTGCTCCCTGGCTCCCTATTTCGCGCACCAGTTGGTAGCACACCTGTTGCACCGGCAGCCCCTGCTTCCGGAGGCGGATATTGCACGGTTCAGCAGGATACTTCATCGAAACAGTCCATAACCCCCACCAACACCTCCTGGCCTATAAAGGTTGTTTTAGAAGCTGCTTAAAAACGATCCGCGAGAATCTTTATCGTCACAAAAAGGTAACGGCTTTTTATCACCTCTACTTAGGGTTCCGCTGTAGCCGCCGTCTGTAAAAAACAGGGGGAAGCGATCATTTTAGTAAAAGAGGCATGGCCTCGAAAGATCCGGCAAGAACAGGTTTCAACCCATTTACAAGTCCAAAAGAGCAACAGAGAGCCATGGGACCGGGGCATAATGATCCGTGCCAATGGCACTTATGAAATGATGGCCTCGTTAAAGCTGCGCTTTAACGACAACGACGCGCCGGATGGCGCTTATATGGAGCATCAAAATGCTGTTTTCAAACAACTCCTTAACGATAAAATTAATCATTTGATTAAAAAGTTTGTTTAAATCATTTCTTTTTACCAACTTTGTGCTGCAATGGCAAAAAAGAAGCAGGAAACGCTGTCCTCCGAGGAAAAGATAAAGGAAGCAGCCCGGAAGGTTTTTATGGAAAAAGGCTATGCCGCAACCCGCACGAGGGATATTGCAGAAGCCGCCGGTATCAACCTGGCCCTGCTGAATTATTATTTTCGCAGTAAAGAGAAACTATTCGAATTGGTGATGCAGGAAAAACTGAGCAGCTTTTTTGGATTGATGCTTCCCGTGCTCCAGGACCCGGCCTCCTCGCTCAGCGACAAGATCCATACCATTGCAGACCGGTACATCAACATGCTGGCAGACAACCCGGATCTTCCCCTGTTTGTATTGAATGCCATGCGCAATGCTCCTAAAAAATTTGTGGCCATGCTGAAAGGTGCGGACCATGTGCTGCATTCCGTATTTGCCAGGCAGTTAAAGGAGCAAAACCCGGATGTGGCACCGGAACAATTGTTTATCAACATCATTGCACTCTGCATCTTTCCTTTTGCCATGCGTCCGGGGCTGGAAGTTCTCTCCCCGGAGATCGGGGTGCAATTCAACACGCTCATGGAAGAACGGAAGAAGCTGGTACCCAAATGGATGAAAGCGATGTTGAAAGTGAAATAATTTTTTTGTCCCGGTATTAATCAAATGATTAAATCAAACAATAAATCTTAAAATATGAAACGGTTGACATCCTGTGTCCTGCTGCTCCTGTCCGTCTGGTGTTCCGGACAGTCACTCAGCCTGGACGAATGTTATCAGCTGGCAAGAAAAAATCTTCCCAACATTAAAAAACAGGACCTGCTCCGCCAAAGCACCCGGTACTCCATTGAAAATACGGCCCGGTCCTGGTTGCCCCAACTGTCCGTCAGCGGCCAGGCCACCTATCAAACGGATGTAACCCGGATCCCGATAGCGCTGCCAGGCGTTCCCGAGCTAAGTAAAGACCAGTACCGCATACAGGGAGAAGTAACGCAGACGATCTACGACGGCGGCGTTGCAAAAAGCCAAAAGGCACTTTTAAGGAGTCAGGAAGCAACACAACTGCAGCAAATTGAGATCAGCTTCCAGGCGGTCAAAGAGCAGGTAACGCAATTATTCTTTTCCATTTTGTTACTGGATGCACAATGGAAGCAACAGGAAATTTATAAAGCGGGCATCGCATCTTCGCTCGAAAAGGCAACAGCGGCCGCAACGAACGGGACCGTTGCGCAAAGCAGTGTGGCCGAATTAAAAGCAGCACTGATAAACGCAGCTATGGGAAATACGGAGATCCAATCCGATCAAAAGGCCGTCCGGGAAACACTGGCCCTGCTGATCGGAATTCCGGTACCGGAACACCTGGTGCAACCCACTCCTCAAAAAACCGATTCCGAAATTCACCGCCCCGAGCTCCGGCTCCTTGATCTGCAGAAAAGCAATATTACCATACGGGAAAAAGCACTGTCGACCGGCTGGACTCCCAGGATCGCGGCTTTCGTGCAAGGGGGCTATGGCCGCCCGGCACTCAATATGCTCAACAATGCATTTGACGCTTTTGCCTTGGGAGGTATCCGGTTCAGCTTTCCGCTGGGCAGTTTGTACACCTATCAGAACAATAAAAAAATAATGGCGCTCGACCGCAGCGAGCTGGAAGCGGACAGGGAAACATTTTTACGCAATACAAAGACCGCCCTAACAAAAGAGACCAATGCAATGGAAAAATATAGCCGGCTGCTGCAACAGGACGACGAAGTCATTGCATTAAGAGCCCAGGTTACCCGGTCGGCCCAGGCCCAGCTGGAGAATGGTGTGATCACCACACATGAATACATTAACCAGCTAAACGCAGAGCACCTGGCAAGACAGTTAAAAAACCTCCACCAGGTACAATTGCTGCACGCACAGGTTAACTATCAAACCATTTCCGGAAATTAAACAGCACGAATATGAAATTCTATTTTCTCAGCGGACTTCTTTTAATGCTTCTTGCATGCAACGGGAACAAAAAAGATTTTGATGCAGCCGGCAATTTTGAAGCGGATGAGGTTATCGTATCCGCAGAACAGACCGGAACGCTTCTTCAGTTCGGCATCCAGGAAGGCGATGTGCTTCAATACCACCAGGTAGTCGGGCAAATCGATGTTGCGTTGCAAAAACTTCAGCAGGAGCAGACCCAGGCAACGATCAGCTCCCTTCAACAGCGGGTGGTATCTCCCCTGCAGGAGATACAGGTAGCACAACGCCAGCTGGCGGCGCAGGAAGCACATTTGCAAAACCTGGATAAAGAGCGGCACCGCCTGCAAAACCTCGTTACCGCCGCCGCCGCACCGCAAAAACAACTGGATGATATGGAGGCACAGATCACACAGGCAAAAAAACAAATGGCCGTCACCCGTCAGCAGATCCGCCTGTACACCGCAAATGCAGCTACAAAAAACAGGACCATCCTCAGCGAACGGGCGCCTCTTGAAAAAGCAAAGGCCCAGACACAATTACAGGTAGAAAAAGGCCAGATCATGAACCCGGTTGCAGGCACTGTGCTTACCAAATATGCCCTGCAGGGTGAAATGACCACCATCGGAAAACCACTGTATAAGATCGCCAACCTCGACACCCTCACGCTCAGAGCTTATATAACCGGCGATCAGTTACCGGCCCTTAAAATACGACAGCCGGTAACCGTTCGTATCGACAATGGCGATCAATCCTACAAAAGCTACACCGGGTCCATCAGCTGGATCAGTGACAAGTCCGAATTCACTCCCAAAACCATTCAGACCAAAAATGAGCGGGCCAACCTGGTCTATGCCATAAAAGTACTGGTCAGGAACGACGGCTATCTAAAAATCGGCATGTATGGTGAAGTGCTCTTCCATGAAAAAAAATAACCCCAATAGTGCCCCCGCAGCAGATCATGCAGATATGCCCATTATAGCAGATCATATAAGCAAAAGCTATAACAAAGGGGCAGTAAACGCATTGCGGGATGTATCGTTCGAGGTAAAAAAAGGGGAGCTTTTCGGATTGATCGGTCCGGATGGCGCAGGAAAAACAACATTGTTCCGCATCCTCACCACCCTCTTGCAGGCCGATAAAGGGCAGGCCCGGGTATCCGGATACGATGTGGTAAAAGACTACAAACAGATCCGCAGCTCAGTTGGGTATATGCCCGGTAAATTCTCCCTTTACCAGGATCTGACCGTTGAGGAGAATCTGACATTCTTTGCCACGCTTTTCGGAACAAGCGTGGCCGCCCATTACGAACTGATAAAAGACATTTACGACCAGATCAAACCCTTCAGCGATCGCAGGGCCGGAAAGCTTTCCGGTGGGATGAAGCAAAAGCTTGCCCTGTGCTGTGCGCTGGTTCACAGACCAACAGTGTTGTTCCTGGATGAGCCCACCACCGGCGTGGATGTAGTATCACGAAGAGAGTTCTGGGAAATGCTGCAGCAATTAAAACGGCAGGGCATTACCATACTCGTGTCCACGCCGTATATGGAGGAAGCGGTGCGCTGTGATCGCATAGCCCTTATCCAGAACGGGCAGCTCCTCAATATCGGCACGCCTTCACAGATCACCGATACCTTTCCTGTAAAACTATACGCGGTCAAAGCCGCATCGATCTATACCCTGTTAAAAGACCTTAGGTCCTGGACCCAGGCAGAAAGCTGCTACGCTTTCGGGGACCTGCTGCACGTAACGTTGGGGCCGCATACCGGCGATGACCTGGCATTGATCCGGGAATATGCAACAGCAAAAGGACATGACCAGGTAACCGTTCAACGCATCGCGCCTTCCATCGAAGACAGCTTTATACGGCTGACCACTACAAATTCATTGCAATATGGATCCGCAGATCAATCTTAAACCGTCATCGCCTGCCGCAGCAGGTGCAGCCATTGAATGCAAGGAACTCACCAAGAAATTCGGCGATTTCGTGGCCGTAGACCGGATCAGCTTCCATGTCAATCCAGGCGAGATCTTCGGTTTCCTGGGTGCGAACGGTGCCGGAAAGACCACAGCCATGCGCATGTTGTGCGGCCTCTCCTACCCAAGCTCTGGTCATGCTACCGTCGCGGGGTTTGATGTGTACCGGCAACAGGAAAAAATCAAACAACATATCGGGTACATGAGCCAGAAGTTTTCCCTGTACGATGATCTTACACCACTGGAAAATATAACCTTCTTCGGAGGGATCTATGGGGTTGCGGATAAGGTCATTAAAGAAAGGGGGCCCGCACTGATCCGGTCGCTCGGCCTGGAAAATGAAGCCTCCAAACTCGTGGGCGCACTGCCCCTGGGCTGGAAACAGAAGCTGGCGTTTGCCGTAGCGATGTTCCATCAGCCGCGGATCGTTTTCCTGGACGAGCCTACCGGGGGTGTTGACCCGGTAACCCGCCGCCAGTTCTGGGATATGATCTATGAAGCGGCCGGAACCGGCGTTACCATTTTTGTAACCACCCATTACATGGATGAAGCAGAATACTGCAACAGGATAACCATTATGGTAGACGGGAAAATAGAGGCGCTGGATACGCCCGCCCATCTGAAGCAGCGGTTCGCCTGCGACAATATGGATGAAGTATTTTACAGGCTGGCCAGGACCGCCCGGCGAAGCGACTCTTAAAGGCAGAGGGACCGGTTATGGATCGCCGCACGTAAATGATCGTTAATCAGCAAAAGAATGAAACAGCTATTCGTTTTTATCCGCAAAGAATTCTACCATGTCTTCCGCGACAGGCGCACGCTCCTCATCCTGTTCGGGCTGCCCCTGGTGCAGATCCTGCTGTTTGGCTATGCCCTGACGAGTGAAGTCAAAAATGCGGACCTTGTCATCATGAATGGTTCTGTTGATCCGCTGGCGCAGCAGCTTACCGCCAAGCTGAGATCGGCAGCCTTTTTCAATGTGCAGGAAAAGCAGCTATCCCCCACCGCAATAGAAAAAGAATTCAAAAAAGGCAATATCAAAGCGGCGCTGGTCTTCCCTTCCGGATTCAGCAGTGATTTTATCAAAGCGCGGCATGCAACGCTCCAGGTGCTTACAGACGGGTCAGAACCCAATATTTCAAAAACCATTGCGCAGTACATCAGTGCCATTGTACAGGACTTTCAGCGGGAGCACCAGGCAATGGCTCCCGCCCCCCTTACCATTACACCGGAACTGCGCATGCTATACAATGAAGAAGGAAATGGTTCCATTAACTATGTACCAGGCGTATTGGCGCTCATATTGATGATCGTTTGCACCGCATTGACCTCTGTAGCCGTTGTCCGGGAAAAAGAGACCGGTACCATGGAGGTCCTGCTCGTATCTCCGTTCAAACCGGTAATGGTATTGGTTGCCAAAGCAGTTCCGTTCCTGGTGCTGTCCCTGGCCAACTTCTCAATCATCCTGCTGCTGGCCGTTTATGTTTTAAACGTTCCGGTAGCCGGAAGTCTTTTATTGTTGTTTTTGATCACCTTGCTGTTCATTATCACCAGCCTTTCCTTCGGGCTGCTGATCTCCAATGCAACCAGCTCCCAGCAGGTGGCATTACTCATTTCAATGATGGGCCTGATGTTGCCTACCATCATTTTTACCGGGTTTATTTTTCCCCTGGAGAATATGCCGTTAATCTTCCAGTGGATCTCCAACCTCATTCCGGCCAAATGGTATTACGCGGCCGTAAAAGCGGTAATGCTGAAGGGACTGGGAATCGCATACGTCTGGAAAGAAATGCTGATGCTCTGCATCATGACCACGCTGTTATTAACCATCACTGTAAAACGGTTCAAAATCAGATTAGCATGAGAACACTTCGTTTTTTACTGCAGAAAGAGTTCCGCCAGATGTTCCGGGACAAGACCATCCTGGTCATGATGTTTCTGCTTCCGGTCATCCAGCTGGGAATACTGCCGCTGGCCATGGACCTGGATGTAAAGAACATCAACGTTGCGATCGTTGATCAGGACCACAGCGCCTACACACAGAAGCTGATCACCAAACTGGGTGCATCCGGTTATTTTAAGATCGTGACAGTAGCCCCGGCCTACAAGCAGGCCCTGTTCAGCCTGGAGAACGGCAAAGCCGATATCGTTCTTGAAATACCTCCCTCTTTTGAGCGCCATCTTATAAAAGAAGGCAACCAGTCCCTCAACGTTACTGCCGACGCCATTAACGGCACAAAATCCGGGATCGGCACGGCCTATCTGCTGGCCGTTATCAGGGACTTTAACCAGGACATCCGGCTCATGAGCAACAGACAGCCCGTGGCCCCGGCAATCATCGATATTGCTTCCTCCGCCTGGTTCAACCCTCATCAAAAGTTTACCTGGTATATTGTGCCGGGTGTATTGGTATTGCTGCTTACCCTGGTCGGAGGATTTCTTTCTTCCCTGAACATTGTACGGGAAAAAGAGATCGGTACCATTGAGCAGATCAACGTAACCCCCATAAAAAAATGGCAGTTCATTTTAGGAAAGCTGATCCCCTTCTGGGTGGTTGGCATGATCGTTTTGACCATCGGGCTGCTGGTAGCCCGGCTCTTTTACGGCATCATCCCACTGGGCAGTATCCTCCTCTTATACCTGCTTGCTGCGGTGTACCTGATGGCGTTGCTGGGCTTCGGATTGCTGGTATCCACCATCAGCAATAACCAATTGCAATCGATGTTTATCGCGTTCTTTTTTATCATGATCTTTGTCTTAATGAGCGGGCTGTTCACAGCCGTAGACAGTATGCCGGTTTGGGCAAGAACCATAGCCACCTTCCTGCCCATTACCCATTTTATGAAAGCGGTCCGCATGATCATCCTGAAGGGGAGCACCTTCAGTGATGTTTTACCGATCCTTGTTTTTGAATTATTGTTTGCAATTGGCCTCAATGCTCTCGCCATCCGCAATTACCGGAAAACACAATAAAGTACCGCCTTATTGGGCTACCTTTTGAATCCAGACCCGGTTCAGCAACAGCGGTCCGCCCTCTTTTACAGCTGCTTTGAAAGTAAGCTGGTAAAAACCCGCGTCCGAAAAACGCAGCTGGCCCAGGCGGGTATCCGCAAATTCTTCCGTATAGCTGGAATGCGGCTCTGCCACTATGGTTCCGGATGGTTTCAACTGCTGCTCCAGGCGCTGCCCGGTAACCAGCAACTGAACGCCGATGGGCGCTTTTGAATGGTTATGATAAGAGAGGTCTGCAGCATAGTTGCCGGCCTCGGGTATGTACACTTCCCAGGTCAATGCGCCTTCTTTATCAATAATAAAATGCGCCGGACGGAGCCCGTCGTATTTTACCCGTTTATACGCTGCCGTATTTTCCCATACATTGGAGCTGCTGAGCGGAAAGCCGCCAAAGCCTGCTTCCGCCACCATCTCGCCATCCACTTCCACAGGCTCCGGGTACCGGAGCACAATTACCGAAACAAACCGGTCGCCGGCCTGTTGGGGCAGATGGATGTGCGTCAAGGGTCCCTGCTGAACAAATTTCAACGGCTTCCGGCCCGCGTCTGTGATCAGCTCCGCTTTTTCCGGCCGGGACAAAATGCCCGAAAGACGCAGCACTTTATCCAGCGGCCAGTTATATACATGCAGGTACACCAGCTGCTTCTTATGGACCCGCTTTGTGGTGATCCGTCCCCAGTCGTGCTGGCCGGCACGCAGCTCCAATCCGGTACAGCCATAGATGGCCTCACCGTTCTTCGACAGCCATTTGCCCATATCTTCCAGGCGGCGCACCCCTTCATAAGGCACCGACCCGTCTGCGCGGGGTCCGATGTTCAATGTAAAATCGCCGTTCAGGCTCACATTGCCGATCAATGACTGTAGCAGCTGGCTGGTCGATTTCCACTCATTCTCCTGTCCATAATATCCCCAGGAATGTGCAATGGTACCCGAGGTTTCCCAGGGATGTTCCGTATAGGCGGAACCGAATTCGTTATCGCCCTTTGATTCAAAATCCACACCGGGGTCCGATGCCGGCAACCCGATCCTGGAATTAATGAGGCAGTTTGGCTGCAGCTCCCGGATCAGCCGGACCACCTGGTCCAGTTGTTCTTTCTTTACCACGGTCTTTTTATAGTTCAGCCACATATCAAACCAGAACATGGCAATGTCGCCATAATTGGTCAATAATTCCCTCAGTTGTGGAATTACTTTCTCCTGCCAGTACCGGTCATAGTCTTCGTCCTTAATGCCGGTCAGCTCCTTATTATGGTCCCATCCGTAAGGATGGTCCCAATCCACCCAGTGCGAATAATAAAAGCCCAGCTTGATCCCGTGTTTTTTACAGGCCACCGCCAGCTCCCGGATCACGTCGCGGTTGGTGCCGCTCAGCTTTGTAAGATTATAATCACTTACCTTACTGTTCCAGAGTGCCACCCCATCGTGATGTTTGGAGGTGATGGTGATGTATTTCATACCGGCTTTTTTTGCCAGCAGCACCCATTCTTCAGGGTTGATCCGGTTCCAGTCGAACCGCTTCGCCAGCGTTCCATATTCCTCCTTCGAAATACGGTTGCGGTAGCGGATCCACTCCGCATAGTTATTTCCATACCGCAGGCGTTCCCCCTTCCACATACCCTCAGCTGCACTGTACAACCCCCAGTGAATAAACATGCCAAAACGGGCATCAGTAAACCATTTTGTTTTTTGTGCCGTTGCTGTGGCCTGTGCATTTGCAGACAAGGTGGCAAGCGCCATCCATGAAAGGTAAAAAACGATCTTTAACTTCATAAATAACAAGGTTACGGCTAAGATACGTAACTTTTGCACTGCCGCACAAAACAACGGTACCGCCCACCTGCAGGGTCATTATTTACGGCGCAGCAACAGGAATACGGCAAGGATCACCACCCCTACCAAAAAAAAGGCCCACCACATACCTGCCTTGAATATCGCCTCCACAGCGCTGCAGCCCTGAAGCAGGATGCTGAGCAGTATTGCGCATATCAGAAAGTCTTTCATAATTATCTTTTTTAAAGAAGTTCCGCATACGGTTCATTTAAAGCACCACGAATTTCAGGCCAAACCATCAGCGGCCGTCCGGCGGTATATGATGAAACGGGAATTGCATAAAGCGGATTTTGGTTTAATATTTGGAGAATTCCCTATAAAAAGCAGGCAAAAACTGAGAAATCTGTTAGGTTTGCAGAAACAGGAAAGATCCACTTTAATTCATATGACGAACCGTTAAACACTTGAACAAAGCAGTAAAAAAAGGCATAAAATTAATTGTAAAAATACTTGCAGGCATTCTGGTGCTTGTCATCCTGCTTATTCTTTCCCTCAATCTTCCGTTTGTGCAGAACTTCATCAAGAATAAAGTTGTGCAATACCTGAAAAAGAAGACCAACACGGAGATCAGCCTGGAGCGCATCCGCATCGGTTTTCCAAAAGACCTTGAGCTGAATAAATTATTTGTCGCCGATCAAAAAAAAGACACACTGCTCTATGCAGAAAAACTGGGGGTAGACCTGGATATGCTGGCGCTGCTGTCGGACCGCGTGGAGATAAACAGCATTGAGCTCAAGACCGTACGTGCAAATGTTTACCGCATTCATCCCGACACCGTATTCAATTACCAGTTCCTCGTAGACTCACTTCTATCCGATGAAGAAAAAACACCCGAAGAAGAAAAAAAGGATACCACATCCACACTTAAGTTCCGGCTGAACAAGATCCGGTTTGACGATATCCGGCTCCGGTTTAAGGATGATGTGGCGGGGAACGATGCCGGCATCACCCTGGGCAAACTGGAGGCCCGGGTAAAAACATTTGACCTGGACCGGATGCATTATGGATTAAGCAGCCTTGCACTGCAGCATACAAGCCTCCACTATTTCCAGAACAAACCGCTTACCGTATTGCAGCAACGGATCGATTCGGGCATCGACAGTACCGCTGAAGAAAAAGGCGGCCGCCTGCCGCTTATTGAGTTCCGCAAGCTGACATTGGATCAGGTATCGCTTAATTATGACGACCGGTTATCGGATACCCGGGCTCAGGCCAACCTGGATACCTTTCACCTGGAAGACCTGGCACTGGATCTTACCAATGGCGGCTACCGCTCTTCGGATGTATTGCTGCAAAATTCCCGGATCGATTTTGCCTACCGGCCAACCCCCTCCAATAAAAAAGCCATCGAAACCGCCGCCGACAGTGCCGCTGCTTCGCCCTTCAGCCTGCTGCTGGGCAAAGTGATCATTGCCAACAACCGTGTGCGGTACGATAATCTGGCTGCCGCCCGCACACCGGGGCACCTGGATTTCAATCATCTCAACATAAAAGAGTTAGGGCTTACCGGCAACAACGTCTCCATCGACAGCACCGGCATCAAAGCAGATGTGCTGGGTGGAAGACTGAAAGACACCAGTGGCTTCGTGCTCCATGATCTGAAGGGGAATATCGTGTACGACGATCAGCAATTGAAGGTGGATGGATTTATTTTGAAAACCCCTTACACACAGATCGACAACAACAGTTTGCTGAGCTATACATCGCAGGAGGACCTGAGCAAACATCCGGAAAAGGTAAAGATGAACGTGCAGTTCCGCAACACCCGCATCGGGATGCAGGACCTCTACTACCTGATGCCCTCCGTGCCAGCCAGCTACCGGAGCCGGCAGATCAACCTTTCGGCGGCCTTTACCGGCTATCTGAACGATCTTGATATAGAAAAGCTGCAGATCCATGGTTTAAACAATACCAACATCGATATTGCAGGTGGCATCCGGGGATTGCCCGATATGGAGAAGACCATCTTTAACCTCAATCTACGCAAACTCCAGACATCCAAAAGCGACCTGCTGGCATTGGTACCGGCCACATCCATGCCGCAAAGCATAGAGCTGCCCGGTTATCTTTCCGCTAACGGCACATTCAATGGGAGCCTTACCAACTTTACCACCGCCCTGCGGTTAAAAACGGATATGGGTGGCGCAAACCTGCAGGCAGCCATGGGGGGACCAAAGAACCGGGAAACCTATCGTGCCAAGCTACAGCTGCACCAATTTAACCTGGGGCGTTTATTAAAACAACAGGATCAGCTGGGAACCGTTTCGCTGTTGGCCAATGTAAGCGGGCAGAGCCTGGATCCTAAAAAGATGCGTGCAAAGCTGAACGGTACCATCTATCATGCCCGCTACAATAAGTATGATTATAAAGACATCAAACTGGAAGGTACCTATGCCGGCAAGATTGCCGGTCTCCAGGCCATCAGCAACGACAGTAATGCGCATTTTACGCTGGATACAAAGGTAGACCTCAACAAGAGCGCTCCGGCAATAAAAGGAACCGCCGACCTGAAGAATGTTGATCTGCAGAAGCTGAATTTTTATTCCGATCCGTTAAAGCTTGCCGGACTGGTCGATATGGACTTCAGCTCCATCGATCCGGATCAGCTGAACGGATCTGCTACCCTCAAAAGCGTTCAGATCGGTTTCAATGAATCCATTTACAATATCGATACCTTAACGCTGAGCGCTGTGGCCACCAAAGAGCACAATGAGCTGTCGCTGCAATCGGATTTCATGACGGCCCGATTCAATGGCAAATACCAGCTGACCCAGATCGGGCAGGCCTTCATCAACCAGATCAACAAGTATTACGCATTTGCGCCTACAAAAAAGATTCCACCGCAGCAGATGCAGTTCCAGCTGGCCATTACGGATCCGGAGCTCATTCAGAAATTTGTACCTGCGCTGACCACGCTTGCGCCGGCCACCATCAGCGGGAGCATTGATACGCAGAACGACAGCCTCCGTTTGAATGCTTATTTCCCACATGTGGTCTACGACAGCTTTGATGTAAAGGACATTGTACTGAAGGCAGGCAACACCGATTCTGCCAAACTGGACTATGCGCTGAATATTAAAGAGATTCAAAGCTCCTCTGTCAATCTGTACAATGCGGAGGTAAGCGGGGCCGCGCTCAATAACCTGCTGGATGTAAACGTTTTTTTAAGAGACCGTACCAATAAAGATAAGTACCGCATCGGCGGCCAATTCAAATCCCTGGGGCAGACCTATCAATTCACACTGGACCCGCAAAAGCTCCTCCTCAACTATGACCCCTGGAAAGTGGCTGCCGACAACCTCATCCAATACGGCAAGGCGGGTGTGTATGTACGCAACTTTGAGATCAGCAATAACGGGCAATCGCTGGCCATCAATAGCCTGTCGGACCAGCCCAATGCCCCGGTGAACGTAAAGTTCACCAACTTTATGCTGGAAACGCTGACGCGCTATGCAGACCAGGACACTTCAATGGTAGGTGGAAAGCTCAATGGCGTTGTAGATGTAACGGATATCGCCACCAATCCGAAGTTTGAAGCAGACCTCACCATTAACCAGCTCCGGTACCAAAAAGACGCCCTGGGCAATGCATCCATAAAGATAAACAACAAGACGGCCAATGCTTACCAGGCCGATATCCGCCTCTCCGGCCTGCACAACCTCGCCGTAACCGGCTTCTACTATACCGAGCCTGCCAGCACACTGGATCTGGATATTGTGGTCGATAAGATCGACCTGAAGCATATCGAAAGTGTAACCGGCGGGCAGATCAGGAATGGAAAAGGCATCCTTACCGGGAACCTGACCGCAAAAGGCCCGGTAAGCAAACCGGTGATCCTGGGTGCGCTCACCTTCAAAGATGCGGGATTCAATATTGCACAGCTCAACGGATATTACCAGCTCAAAAATGAAACCGTGCGTTTTGTAGAATCCGGTATCTCCTTTAATAAATTTACCGTACGGGATTCGGCCAACCAGCCGCTTACACTGGATGGGATGGTTACCTTGCGCGACTTTTCCAATCCCGGCTTCAATCTGACCCTCCGAGCCAACAACTTCAAGATAATGAATTCCACGGCAGCCGATAACGAGCTGTTCTACGGCACGGTGCTGGTTACGTTAAATGCACGGATCACCGGTGACCTGAACAAACCAAAGGTAAATATGCAGGCACGGATCAATAAGGGAACCAAATTCAATTTTGTCATTCCGGATGATGATCCGCTGGTCTCCAGCCAGGAAGGCATTGTGGAATTTGTAGACAAGGATGCGCCGCCCTTTAACGGACGCCAGCCGGTTAACGTGGACAGCCTGACCCGTTCGCCTATAACCGGGATGGATATTTCAGGGGATGTGACCATCGACAAAGAAGCCGAGATCACCATCGTGGTGGACCCGCAGAACGGGGATGCCCTGCGGGTAAAAGGAGAGGCCGATCTGAGCCTGCAAATGGACCCCAGCGGCCGTACCACATTAACCGGCCGGTATGAGATCACCGAAGGCGGCTACAATCTTACCATTGGCGGGTTGGCCAAACGGGAATTTAAGATCCAGCAGGGAAGCTCCATCCAGTGGACGGGCGCCCCCACGGAAGCCAATGCCGATATCACCGCTATTTACGAGGTCAATACATCGCCCATCGACCTGGTGGCTGCGCAGCTCGAATCCGAGAGCACCACCACCCGCACCATGTACCGGCAAAAGCTTCCTTTTTACGTATATCTTAAAATGAGCGGTGAGCTCTTAAAACCCACCATCAGCTTCCAGATCGATATGCGGGAGAGCGAGCGCAACGCCTTTAACGGCATTGTGTACACGCGGCTGCAGCAGATAAACGCCAATGAAAGTGAATTGAACAAACAGGTATTTGCCCTGCTGGCCCTCAACCGGTTCGTTTCCGACAACCCGTTTGAAAGCCTTGCAGGCGGCACTTCTGCGGGGGCCCTCGCAAGGCAGAGCGTAAGCAAACTGCTTACCGAGCAGCTGAACAATCTTGCTGCCGGGCTGATCAAGGGCGTAGACATCAATTTTGACCTCACTTCGCAGGAAGACTATTCTACCGGCCAGGAAAAGACAAAGACCGATCTGAACGTGGCCTTTACCAAGCGGTTGCTGAACGACCGCCTCAGTGTTACCGTGGGCAATAATTTTGCGCTGGAAGGCTCCAACACTAACCAGAATGCCGCACAATTGGCCAGCAACGTCAACATCGAATACATGCTTTCCCGCGACGGGCGTTACCGTCTGAGGGCTTATCGCCGCAACCAGACGGAAGGCATCATTGAAGGACAGATCATCGAAACCGGCGTGGGCTTTATGATCGTTGTGGATTATAATAAATTCGGTGAGGTGTTCCGCAGTTTCAGAAAACGGGGCCAGCGCCGGGGAACCGGTAATTTTGGAGGCAGTAACCGACAAAACAAGGGAGATGAGTAAACGCAGATATCAGATATTAGTTTTCAGCCGTCAGCTATCAGCTATCGGACGTCCGGCATCAGCCGTCAGCCGTCAGCTGTCAGCTTTCAAATCTCAAATCTCAGATCTCAAATCCTCAATCTTCCTGCTGGCTTTTTTGTTACTGATGGTTTCCTGCTCCACTACCAAAAAACTAAAACCAGGCGAAGTACTTTATACCGGGGCAACCGTAGAATTGAACCCGGATACCCCTGCAGTTAAAGATCAGAAACATTTTCAAAATACGCTTGAAGAACTGGTGCGCCCGCAACCCAATAAAAAGCTGCTCGGCTGGCGTTATAAATTATTTTTTTACAATCTCGTGAGCGAGCCCAAAAAACAAAAAGGTTTTAAATACTGGGTAAAATATAAACTGGGAGAACCACCGGTGCTGATGAACCAGGTAAGATTACAGAACAATGTAAATATCCTGACCAGCTACCTGGCAAGCAAGGGCTTTTTGCAGGCCTCGGGCTCCGGCGACACGACGATCAAAGGAAAAACGGGCAAAGCCTTCTACCAGTTGTACTCCGGTCCCCGTTATACCCTCAATACCATTACCTTTCCCCGCGACAGCAGCAGCCAGGTTGCCCGCCTCATCGGTGCCGCCCAAAACAAAACCCTGCTCAAACCGGGCGACTACTACGACCTTGATGTTTTTAAAGCCGAACGGGAACGGGTCGATATAGAGCTAAAGGAAAAAGGCTACTTTTATTTCAGTCCCAACTACCTGCTCATCCAGGCCGACAGTACCATCGGGGCACAGAAGGTGGACGTAGACCTGAAAATTAAAAACGATGCGCCGCAGGCCGCATTGCAACCCTATTTCATCCGCAACATCAACATTTATCCGGACTATAGCCTGAGACGGGATTCCTTTACCAGGGCCTCGGACCCGGTGCAGTATAAAGATTTTACCATCTATGATCCCAACCACAAATACAAGCCCCGGTTATTTGAGCACCTCATTTTCTTTCAGAAGGGCGACCCTTATAACCGTACGGATCATTCATTAAGCCTGAACCGTTTGGTAAATATTGGCACGTTCCGGTTTGTAAAAGCAGAATTCAACCCCATCGATACTGCTTCCAGCAACAACATGGACGTGGACTTCCTGCTTACCTCCTCAAAAAAGAACGCGCTTTCCCTCTCGGTAACCGGCACCAGCAAATCCAACAACTTTATCGGATCCGAAGTAAAAGTGACGCATACCAATAAAAACGCATTCCGCGGGGCAGAGCAGCTCAACCTCAGCCTTTCCGGTGGTTTTGAAAAACAGTTCAGCGGGCAGCAGAAAAACCTTACCTCCTACTCGCTGGGAGCCGAAGCCCGGTTACTGTTCCCGCGTTTCCTGATTCCCGTCGCCGGGTTCCGGACCCATAATGCCTATGTGCCCAAAACCCACATCACCATCGGATCACAGCTGCTGAACCGTGCCAATTATTATACCCTGCTTTCCGGCAAAGGCGAATTCGGCTATTTGTGGAAGGGCAACGAGTTCAACGAGCACCAGCTGAATCCGCTTTCGGTAAGCTACATCCGTACGGCCAATACCACCGACAGCTTTAACCGGATGCTGGAAAAAGTACCCACGCTGAAAAACAACTTCGAGAACCAGTTCATTATAGGAAGCAACTATACTTATACGTACAGCAACCAGATGAAGAATGAACTGCGCAACAATTTCCTGTTCATGGGCTCGGTAGAATCCGCAGGCAACCTCATCAATGCTTTTCTTCCCAGGGGCGAAGACGGGAAAAAGCGCCTGTTTCAAACGATCACCAACCAGTTTGTGCGGCTCGAGGCCGATTTCAGGGACTATTACAAAATCAGCCCGGGATTGATATGGGCCAACCGCCTGAACCTTGGTTACGGCATTCCGTATGGCAACAGTTCGGTATTGCCCTATGTACGCCAGTTCTTTGCCGGAGGAAGCAATGATATCCGGGCCTTCCGTTCGCGCTCCCTGGGGCCGGGCACATTTTACATCAATGCCGACAGCCTGGATCTGTTTGCCGACCAGGGAGGCGATGTAAAACTAATGCTGAATACGGAACTGAGGGCAAAGCTATTCAGCATCATCCAGGGCGCTGTGTTCATTGATGCGGGAAATATCTGGCTGGCCAAAAATGATACCAGCCGGCCGGGGGGCCAGTTCCGCTTTGGAAATGTACTGAGCCAGACCGCAATAGGCGGAGGGGTTGGCTTAAGGGTAGATGCATCGATCTTTGTGGTACGGTTCGATCTGGCCATGCCCTTCAGGAAGCCCTGGCTGCCGCCGGGAGAGCGGTGGGTCATTGACCAGATCCGTTTCAGTGATCCGGAATGGCGCAAAAAAAATCTTATCTTTAATATCGGTATCGGTTATCCTTTCTAACAGAAACCACAGATCCGATACCTGATATCACCTGCAATCAACAGCATATGAAAAAAAACAGCGCTGTTATAGCAAGAGCCACATTCCTGGTAGGTACCCTGGACATCCTTTCCGCCTTTCTGCACTATTTGATTGCAAGCGGTAAAGATCCGCTGTTCATACTGAAATATATTGCCGGCGGGTTACTGGGGCCGGCCGCTTTTTCTGGTGGGGCAGCAATGCAGGTAGCGGGGCTGCTGCTGCATTACCTGATCGCATGCATCTTCACGGCATTCTTCTTCTGGTTGTATCCCCGGTTAAAAATACTGAGGCGGAACCGCATCGCCACCGGTATTTTTTATGGTCTTTTTATCTGGAGCGTTATGAACCTCGTCGTTGTTCCTTTATCAAGGATCGGGAAATTTCCGGACGCTGTTCCCGGTATGCTCATCAATGCGGCGATACTCATCCTCGTCGTCGGTCTTCCGCTCTCTTTCATCGCCCGCAGCTATTACCGGAAGATCCGTAAGGCGCCTCCGCTTCATTAGTTCATCTTATGAAATCGAAAATGAACCCGCCGAATCAGCACTGCACGCTCCAGTACAACTGGGTAAAAGAAACCCGACAGCTATTGCTGCGCTACCTGAGCGCCCTCAGCCCGGAGGACCTTATTCGCCCCATCCCTTCTTTTGGCAACGGAGGCAGTCTCCGCGACCTGTTGGTACACACTGCCAACGTGTACCAGCACTGGATAGGCCACATCGCCCTGAAAACACATACCGTTTATGCAAAAAAAGAAGATTTCAGCAATATACCGGAGATCAGGGATGTGTACCGGGAGGCAGACGCTCTTATAGCCGCGCTTTTAGATCAGCAGCAGCTCATGGATGACAACATTATTTTTTCGCTGAACGGCGGGCAACGCTCCACATCCGGGTTCCGGATCTTTACCCATGTGATCACGCATGAATTTCACCACAAAGGGCAACTGCTATCGATGAGCAGGCTGCTGGGCCATACGCCTGTGGACACAGACATTATACATGCCTGAGCGACGGCGACGCTCTATTTCCGGGGTGTGATCTTATAAGCGCACCTCCTGGCTCCTTTCAGGATATGATTTACCCGCTCCACTTCCACCGTTTTGCCCAGTACGGTCTTAAAGATTTTTAATTCGGCGGCGCAGAACCCCTGGCAACTGGCTGCCGCCGCACAAATGGGACAATGGTTTTCCACCAACAAAAAGTTCCCTTCTTCTTTTTGAATGCCGGCCATATAACCTTCCCGCGTCCGGATCGCGACCAATCCTTTTAACCGGCCTTTCAGATCCGGCACGCCTTCCAGCTCCTTCATATAACGGTCCTGGATCGCCTTTCCATTGGCCGCAACGATCTTATCCAGGGCCAGTTGCCCCAACGTCGTTCTTATGGACTCGATCAGCTTTACCGTCAATTCAGCATGCCGGTCAGGAAAGCGGGTATTTCCAAGATCGGTTAACGCCCATATCTGCTGCGGTCGGCCCCTGCCTTTGGACTCAGTAGTGGCATTTACCAATCCTTCTTTTGCCAGCTTCAGCAGATGGAACCGGGCCCCCTCCACCGTCACCTCCATCTGCACCGCCAGCTCCAGCAAGGTTTGCGGCCCCTTTGCCTTTATGATGCCCAACGCCTTTTCATTGTCGGGAAGATGATTATGCATAATAAACAAAGTAATTATTTATTTTATTATACAAAATTAGTATTTTTGCGGCACTTAGAGGAAACCGGCAACCGACCGTTATACGGATCATGAAGATGGTGTTTCAGGATGAAAGCGTCAACCTCAAAAAGGAGGGCGCTGTTTTTGGGTTCTGATTGCCACGGATGTGCTGATTTGTACGAAAGCAGCGCATTCATCGATACCGAATGGCAACAAGTCAACAGCCATGTAGCCGGCCGGCCTGATGCGTGTCCCCATGAATCAGAATGTTATACAGGGGACCGTTCTATAAGACCCCGGTCATTCGCAAAAAGCGCTATATTTGGCAGCAGGGATATACAGGCTATGGCCGGGCCGTCAAAGATTATTTACAGATCATATAAACTAATAACTATAAGAAGACGATGAACATATTAATTTTAAACGGATCTCTGGATCAGCGGACCGGTTCTACTCCCGCAAAGCTTTCTGCATACCTGAAGCAACACCTGGAAGACCAGGGTTCACAAGCCACTGTTTTCAATCTCGTAGAGTCCGGCATTCCTTTATTTGACTATACCCTGCAAAAAGTGCCCAACGGCGTTCAGGTAATGCTCAACCTTTTCAGGACTGCGGATGCCCATATCTGGCTTACCCCACTGTATCACGGTAGCATGACGGGTGTTATGAAAAACTGCCTCGACTGGCTGGAGCTGAGCTCTAAAGAAGAACGGCCCTATTTAATCGATAAACTGATCGGGATGGTTTGCTGGGCAGATGGCGGACAGGCCATGCAGGGAATCAATGCCATGGACGCCGTAGCCAAATCATTGAGGGCCTGGCCGGTTCCTTTCAGTGTACCCATTGTGCGCAATGCATTGTTTGAAGCACCCGGCTACCAGGAGATCACCCAGGAGTATAAGAATAAGATCAACCTGCTTACCAATATCATCACGTCCAAACGAGTCGTAACCATTTAGTGATTTTGGGCGGCCGGTGGTCAGTGAAACCCTAACCCCCAGACGTCTTCCGAACCCCGAAACTTCGAGGAGAACCAAAAACCTGTTCGAGCCCCATAAGAAGGGCAACACGGATCTAACATTGAACTTTAAACAAAAGAAAGTTCATCGGGTAGCAAAACGGATCTAAAGTGGAACATTGAACGTGGAACCTGGAATTATCCCCGTTCTTTCGCCGACAAATAATAATGCCACAGGATCATGGTGGCTACGGTACGGTGAGGCGCCCAATTTGCTGCGATCGCAATCAGGTCGTCGCGGGAGGTTTCCCGGTGCAATGCTTTTAGCCGCCGGAGCGCGTTCACAGCAGCAAGATCACCCACGGGAAAAATATCCGCCCGCTGCAATACGAACATCAGGTACACATCAACCGTCCAGTTGCCAATGCCTTTTAAGGAGGTCAGCTTTTCGCGGATAATACCGTCGGGCAGTTGGTGCATCCCCCTGAGATCCAGTACCCCGCTAACCATCGCAGCCGCCAGTCCGCGGATATAGACCATCTTCTGCCGGCTCACATAGCAGGCACGCATTTCGGTATCTTGCAGCTTTAGTATACTTTCGGGTGTCAGCCCCCCTGTATAATCCTGCAGTTTTTTCAGCGCCGCCAATGCCGATGCCAGGGATACCTGCTGTTCCAGTATGATATGCACCAGTGATTCAAAACTATTGGTGCGCGTCCACATAGGCGGGTGGCCATATGCATCCAGTACCCCGGCCAGGTGCGGATCTCTTTTACCCAGCTGGTTACAAATGCGCCTGAAGGTTTTTTCAGAAAAAGAACGGATCATAACAGGGAAGGATCACCACAGATCCAGCTGTGGTTTTGGATTTTCAAGATTCAGTAAATAGATCTTATTCTGCATACCGCCGCCGAAGCCTACCATCTTGCCGCCCGACCCGATCACCCGGTGACAGGGAACAATGATGGGCACGGGGTTCTTGTTCAAGGCGCCTCCTACCGCACGCACCATTTTGATGTCGCCCAGTCTGCGGGCCATCTCACCATAAGTGATGGTGGTGCCAAAAGGGATCTCCGGAAGCCGTTCCCAAACCTTTTTTTGAAATTCCGACCCGTCCAGCGCCACCGGCACATCAAAGGCCCTGCGCTTTCCAGAGAAATAATCTTCCAGTTGCCGCTCTGTTTCCAGCAGCAATGCATGCTGCCCCGCCTCCAAAAAATTTTCCCCTTGTATAGAATGTTCCGTCAGCCGCCACTGCACCCCTACCAGGTGCGTATTCGTTGCTATCAGGCGCAACGGCCCTGTAGGCGATCGCATTTCCTTATAAAAATAGTGTTCCTTTTTTGAGAGCCATTCATCCATCCATCTAAAATACATCATTCCGGGTTAGCCACCGCTAACAAACTGAAGTGCCGCTACGCCGGCCGGCATTGCGGTTTTATTTCACGCAACGACGCTAAGGGAGAACAAACGCAGCGGCTTTGCTCTTCGCTATGCTATTGAGCGAGATCGATCTTTCCTTTACTGCTCACCCAACCACAATACGCTGCACAAGGTTTGGAGCTGATTACCAAACGGCCGTCATATCCTTCGCTCCCGGCCCGTGAAAACAGCCACCATACTGCAACAAAGGCACTGTTTGTAAGGGAGTCGCGGCAAAGGGCCGTTGCAGAATTTCCCCGTTTTTTTGCATCATTTACAGAAAAGGCAAGTAGAGGAGTATCAATTGTTATTAATCTGTTAGAATCTGTTTTCGATATGGATTTTTTTGCCCGGGAAACAATAAAGATTAATTTTGTGTTGTAGTATCTATGCGTTTCATGCTCCTCATAGTATTCCTGGCCGCTTTGTCATCGGCACCTGCGCTAAAAGCCAATGCCTGCGACATGCATCAAAAAACGGAGCAACCGGCAGCCAATACCGCTCATTTTAATAAGGGAAATACCCGTGTTGATTGTTGCGACCATGCACATCAGCAAAAGGGACACTGTACACATGACAATTGTACCAACAACAGTTGTCACCCCGTTTCCATATACAGCCTGCATGCTGTCCATCATCTTGGGATCACTTCCCCTCCGGCAATCGCAGCCGGTCATCGCATCGGACATCACAGAACACAGCTTCCCTCCTACGCCTATTCGATCTGGCAACCTCCCCGAGTTGGTTAATCAGTTTTACCAGGGGCATTTTATGTCCCGCCGGTGACGCCTCAGGCGCACCTTTATTGCCGTATGCGATCATTCCGCGTACTATTCTTTCACTGATTAACAATACGAACCATGCAATCGATAAAAAATATATCTCTGGGCCTCTTTATGACCCTGATAACCAGTTCCATCTATGCCGGCGCACAAATCAGCAATGCAAAAACCGCCACTGTAACCATCCGGGGCAATTCCCGTGCCTGCAAAACACAAATTGAAAAAGCAGGCACACAAAAGAAACAGGCACAATTAACCTGGGATCCTTCCACTCAAAAAGCAGCGCTCGTTTACAATAGTCATACCACAACAAAAGACGCTGTGCTGCGGCGGGTGGCACTGGCCGGATTTGACAATGAAAGCTATAATGCCCCGGTAACAGCCTACCAGGCCTTGCCGGAAGGATGCCGGTACAAAGGAAATATAACCGCCATGCATCCGCAAAAGGATACCTGTGATGCCCCGATGGAGCAGCACAGGGACCATGCGGCTGCCAATGCCACGGTATCAAAACTGGAGTCTTTATATCAATCCTATTTTTCCATTCAGCAGGCACTGGTCCGGTCGGATGCAAAGACCGTGGCCCAAAAGGCCGGTGAACTCGCCGGGCTGGTCAGGTCAGTAAAAATGGGTGAACTTTCTGCACGCGAGCACAACGTTTGGATGAGCGTAATGAAAAAGCTGGACCAGCAGGCAGCAGCCTTAAAAGGAGCCTCCGGTATTGAAAAACAGCGGGCCGCATTTGCATCCCTTACGGAAACGCTGTACCCGTTAATAAAAGCATCCGGATCCCCTTACAAGGTTTATTACAACCATTGCCCGATGTACCATGGAGGTGCCTATTGGCTGAGCAAAGAACAAGGGATCAAAAACCCCTACTACGGTTCAAAAATGCTCACCTGCGGATCCACAAAGGAAACATTGCAATAATCATCCATTCTTTCATTCAGAAAAAAACAAGCTCATGAAATATTTTCTTTTATGGGGAGTGGTGACAATGGTATGCCTATCCTGTAATCCTGCCACAAAGGACCAGCTCAAAGCAGAAGCGGTCACCGCCCGGCCAGCCGGCGCCCATAAGCAGGTCACTGCCTCCAATAAAGCCTTTCCGGCCGCACCGGTATTGAATGCCTATTTTAAACTGGGAGCCGCTCTTTTTGCTGAAAACGCCCCAATAATCGCAGAGGCCGCCACCGCTCTGCAAAAAGAACTGCAGGCGGTCCGGGAGTCGGCATTTCCCGCTGCACAGCAGGAAATTGTACGGGAGATCGTAGAAGCTTCAATCGAAAATGCTGAACACATTGCCGTCAACGCAGACAACCTGAAGCATCAGCGAGAGCATTTCCAGCTATTGAGCAACGACCTGTATGACCTGGTCAAAACCGCCGGTACAGGAGCAACGGTCTATAAATTTGTTTGTCCTGCATTGAATGACCATAAAGGAGGATCCTGGCTCAGTAATCAGCAGGAACTAAAAAATCCATATACCGGAACAGGCGGAAATGACTGCGGCACCATCGACGAAACATTAAAATAATGAAACCGTTTCGTACAGGAGCAGGGGTCGTTCTACTGATCCTTGCGGGGATCCAGTTCATCCCCCGTGCTCCGGAAAACAAAGCCGTAGCCGCCGGGAGCAGTTTTGCCGGCAGCTTCGCTGTTCCCGATACCCTCCGGCAGCTATTGACCGCTGCGTGCTTTGACTGCCACAGCAATACTACCCGGTACCCCTGGTATTCCCGGGTACAGCCCATAAACAGGATTATGGCAGCACATATAAAAAAAGGAAAAGAAAAACTGAACTTTGATGAAATAGCCCGATATGGAGCACGTAAGCAGCGCAGTAAATTCGGGGGCATCATTCATGCGCTGCAAGACGGAACGATGCCCTTATGGTTCTACTCCCTCCTGCATCGTGATCTGACAGCAGCCGAAAAGACCACGCTGATCCGGTATTTCACCGGGCTAAAAGACATCCCTGGCCGGAGGGCCGGTAAGCGATCAAGTATAAAAAACAGGTTAACGCAACCTGATAAAAAGCAGAACAGAAATGAAACAATTTAAAACCATACTCCTTCTTCTTCTCTTCATCACCGCGATCCGGCAAAGCTATGCGCAACGCATAAAACGCTATGATCTGTATGTAACGGATACCATGGTGAACTACTCCGGCAAACACAAAATGGCCATCGCCGTGAACGGGCAGATCCCGATGCCCACATTGGAATTCACCGAAGGCGACACTGCAGAGATCGTCGTGCACAACCGGCTGAAAGAGCCTACCGCACTGCACTGGCACGGCGTATTCCTGCCCAATAAAGAAGACGGCGTCCCTTACCTCACACAAATGCCTATTGAGCCAGGCACTACATATACTTACCGGTTCCCCATCATTCAGAACGGTACGCATTGGTACCACAGTCATTATGGCTTCCAGGAGCAGACCGGTATGTATGGCTCCATAATCTTTCATAAAAAAGCCGGTGATCCCACGTTCCGAAGAGGGATCGATGACCTGCCCTCTGTTCCGGTGATCCTAAGCGAGTGGACGGACATTATGCCGCATAACATCCACCGGATGCTGCGCAATGCCAACGACTGGTCAGCCATCAAAAAAAATGCCGTACAGAGCTATGCAGAAGCCATCAAAGCCGGCCATTTCAAAACCAAGCTGGTCAACGAATGGAAGCGCATGCTGGCTATGGATGTCAGCGATGTGTATTATAACAAGATGCTGATCAATGGTAAAAATGAAAGCCAGCTTTCCCAGTTCAAAGCAGGCGATAAAGTGCGCCTGCAGCTCTCCAACGGCGGCGCCTCTACCTACTTCTGGGTACACTATGCGGGAGGAAAAATAACGGTTGTGGCCAATGATGGGAACGATGTGGAACCCGTTGAAGTGGACCGCTTCATCCTGCCGCCATCGGAAACCATCGACATCGTGTTAACGGTTCCGGAGCAGGGCACCTCCCATGAATTGCTGGCCACTTCGGAAGACCGTACCGGCACCACATCTCTTTTTATTGGGGAAGGAAAAAAGCAGCTGGCACAACCACTGGACAGGCTGAAATACTTTGAAGGCATGAAGATGATGAACGGTATGATGCGCATGAACGGAAGCATGAACGATATGGGCATGGATATGAGCCTGCAGCAAATGGACATGAATACCGTAATGTACCCGGAGATCAGCGGACCGGCCGTCCGGGGGAAGGAAAAAAGAAAGCAGCAGACCAGCACAGAAAAAGAGCATTCAAACATGCAGGGGCATACCTCTATGGAACAAAAGAAGGATCGTACTGTAGCCGCCAGAACAGGACATGGACACCATTCCATGCAAGCCGATCCGGCAATGCCGCCGGCCATTGTTACACTGAACTATAATATGCTCAAAGCCCCGCATAAAACGGTATTACCGGAAAATGCTCCGGTGAAGGAGCTCACGTTTACGCTGACCGGCAATATGAACCGTTATGTATGGAGCCTGGACAACAAAGTGGTTTCCGAAACGGATAAGATCCTGGTCAAAAAAGGAGAGATCGTTCGCATTAAATTATACAACGCTTCTATGATGCGGCATCCCATGCACCTGCATGGTCATGATTTCCGGGTGCTGAATGATAAAGGGGAATATGCCCCGCTGAAAAATGTGATCGACATCATGCCGATGGAAACCGATGTGATCGAGTTTGAAGCCAATGCAGAAGGCGACTGGTTCTTCCATTGTCACATCCTGTATCATATGATGGCAGGTATGGGCCGGATCTTCACGTATCAAAACCAGGCGCCCAACCCTTATATCATCAATCCGCAGAAAGCGATCAAAAAGTTGTACCGCGATGACCGCATGTTCTTCCTGATGGCCGGGAACGAAGTGGCCTCCAACGGTAACTTTGGTGCTGCCCTGTATCACAACACCCGTTGGGCATTCAATGCAGAATGGAAGCTGGGCTATACCGCAAAACGAGGGCATGAAGTTGAAGCCAGTTTTGGCCGCTTCCTGGGACAAATGCAGTGGTTCCGCCCGTTTGTAGGAGTCGAGTGGACCTACCGGAAAGACAGCCATGAAGAACGGGACCTGTTTGGACAGCAGTTCGAACACGATGGAAAATTGCGCTACAACATCGGGTTTGCCTATACCCTGCCCTGGCTGGTGATCCTGCAAACGCAGCTCGACACAAGAGGACAGGTACGCGTGGAGCTGGGCCGGGAAGACATTCCGCTCTCAAAACGGTTAAGAGGCGCATTCTCCCTGGACACCCGCAGGGAATACATGGGCGGACTGCGCTACATCGTCAACAGGAACCTGAGTGTATCTGCCAACTACAATACCGGATACGGCTTCGGGGGTGGATTGGTGCTTACTTATTAATATCAGATAACACAGATACAGAATAGTTGTTCACAGATTCCTCTGATTCTCACAGATAATACAGTGATCAACATCATTCAATTTCTGTAACAGTCTGAGTAATCTGTGAGCACAACGATCGCCGTTATGCGCCTTGCAGTCGTTGCAATAAGCATCAGGTACAACCATCCACATCATTCAAATAATCAAAAATCAATAAAAAATGAATCAATTTATAAGAGCCAGCTTCATCATTTGCGGCGCTGTTTTTTTGACCGCCTGTAGCAGCCCGGCCCCCAAACAGGAAACAACGGCAGCACCCGCCCGGACAGCAGTAACAGCAGCATTGCAACCGGAAACAGCTCCCTATAAAAAAGGAGATGCCATTCCCGCCAACCTCGTATGTATGGTCAATGATGCCTATATGGGCAAACAACAGATCGCCGTCCCTTTTAACGGCAGTACATATTATGGTTGCTGCGAAATGTGTAAAGACCGGATCCCGAAAGATGCTTCCGTACGAAAGGCAACAGATCCCGCCACGGGGAAGCCGGTGAATAAAGCTTCAGCATACATCGTGATCACGGGCAACAATGGTGAGGTTTCTTATTTTGAAAGCGCGGAGACATACAAAAAACTTGCGCAGGATCAATAATTTTTTGCGGATCATTATCCGGCAAACGATGAATTGTTATGGAATTGCCATATTTATTGTTTAAACATCGTTTTTCGGCCGATCCTTTTAATTTTGCGCGCAATTCTTAAAACAATAACTAAATATGAAACAAACAATCCCGATCTTCGTCCTGGCTGTAGCATTGGCTGCCTGCGGAGGCGCCTCGAGCGACCAGGCCAAAACCGAAGGAAAACAAGAAGCCGCTGCGGCTACCGGCAACACCTATGCCATTGATACCGTTACCACCACAGTTGACTGGCGTGCTACGCACAAAGGTGGCTTTGCCCCGCGCTTTGGCATCATCAGCGTAAACGACGGTTCTCTTTCCGTTGAGAACGGCGCCATTACGGCCGGCAGCTTTATCATAAACGTGGGTGGTTTAAAAGTAGACACTGCATCGGTTACAGAGCCCGACAAAAAAGCGGCTGATCTGGAAGCACACCTGAAAAGCGCTGACTTTTTTAATGTGGCCCAATACCCGACTGCAAAATTTGAGATCACGAAAGTGGCTCCTTACGACAGCACACAGCAAAAAAGCCTGTTACCCGGCGCAACGAACCTGATCAGTGGTAACCTGACCTTAAAGGACAGCACTCTGAACATCACATTCCCGGCGCAGGTCATCATTACAGACAGTGAGGTAAATGCAAATGCAAAATTCACTATCGACCGGAGCGCGTGGGGGATCAGCTACAAAACGGATGGCAGCCCGGAGAACTGGATGATCAGCAAGGATGTGGAAATCGGGTTTAACCTGAAAGCCGCGAAGAAATAGATCATGAACCGTTTTTAGTGAAGAGTTTTTAATGAATGGCGAAATGTTGCCAACAGACAGGCTACAATCGGACTGCTCCTGCCGGCATCATCGACAGTGAACCCTCACACCTCACTAATAACTCCTCACCAGCAACTTTTCACTAATAACATCTCACTAACAACTCCCCACTACTCCAATACCCAAAAGAGGCCGTCTTAAAGCAAGGCAGCCTCTTTTCTATTCCGGCAACCTTCCAATAAGAAATATGAAGATCCGGGGTTGCTTCCGTTCTATTGTTTGGCAAGATTAAAAGAACCGCCACCATTATCTGCATCTCCGTGTCCCCATGTGCCGGTAATCGTATTATTGGTCTGGGTGCCCGTGAACGACATCTTTTCATTATAATAATCTGTTACGCTGAATACCAACTTATTGTTAGCAAGGGTATAACTGCCTTTACACTGGTGCTCAGCAGGTGCAGTCAAATCGCCAAAGAACAACGTTACATTTTTGTTTTCGCTAAACTTAATGGCAAGCGGATCGGGCCCGTTGTTCTTAACAATAAATGTTCCGGACCAGGTACTGTTGGCAAGAGCATCATGGGAAGTAACATGATCCTTTTTGCAAGATATGGCTGCAGCAATCAACACAAAACTCAGTGTTATGAATAGTCGTTTTTTAAAGATCATCATTTGAGGATTTTATAGTTTTATTTATCCGGGAACACCGTTTTTCGATGATCCCCTGTTAAAGAATGGATGCAAATTATAGCGGTGTACCGCTGTTACTGACGGGCTTTAACGGAACGGCTGTTTGGGTTAATAAAACAGACAAGCTGGTTAAGCGGGGTGGCTTGTCATTGTCACGCAGCTTTTATGTGAAGAATATGGATCTCCAAATAAATTCCACACAGCCTGAAGCCATGCCTCGGTGCTATATATTCAATACGCTCCTTTTATGCTACGGTTTATACCTGTGCTCCTATGTGGTCTCAATCGAACGCTGATTTGAAGCAATAGGGCATCAACATTCTGTTTCGTTAATCCGGAAGCGCTCTTTGTTAATTCCACCGGCTGAATCTTCTTCCGGCAATACATCTTTACAGGACTAAACTTTAAAAATCAGAAAAAATGAAAAATGTCCTAAAAAACTCCTGGGTCGCCCTGGGACTTGTCACAATGATCTTCACAGCATGCAAAAAGCCCGGTAGTATTGTGAACAAAGGGTTTGATGCCGCGCTTTTTGCGAAGAATATGCGGGAAAGCCTCAATGAAAAAACGGTCGGCTGGTCCTTCGCCATTTCCCAGAACGGGAAGATTGTTCAATATGACGCGGGCGGTTATGCACGCCTCAGTACGAATAACACCAAAATAAAGTACACCTACACCACCCGCCAGGCCATAGGCAGCTGCAGCAAGACCATCTCGGCGCTGGCGCTCCTGGGCGCACTGGAAGCAAAAGATCTTGATGAGTACGCTTACCTTGCAGACCTTCTGCCTTCATCATGGGATATTGCCGCAGAAAACCGGAAGATAACGGTGATGGACATGCTTACGCATAAAGCGGGTCTTACCTACTTCGGCAACGACTATGCTTCGCTGCGCAAAACGCTGAAAACACCCACTACGGGCTTCGGTTATCTTACCAAGAAGAAATATGACAACGTCAATTATCTTCTATGCCGTGTTTTGATTCCATGCGTGGTAAACGGCCGGGAAAATTATGCGAACATGACCGATGAGCAGGCCGATGAGGCGGTATCGCAGGCCCATCGTGATTATGTACGCGAAAAGATCTTTAAAGTAGCCGGGCTGCCGGACTGGCAGAAGATCAATATTGGCCCCTGGAACGCCAACGGCACCATCAGCGAAGCCGCTCCCGACCGCCAGATGACGATGTATTATAATTATTCCAAACCCTCGCTCCCGGGCATCATGGCTTATACTACCTACAAGGATGCCGGTGCAGGAGGCTGGTTCATCAACGCTCCCGAGATGGCGCAGGTGCTGCTGACGGCCGAGGCCGGAAAATATGTATCGGGCCTGATGCTGGAAAAGATGAAGGATCTGCTCATGGGGTACGATGGCTTTGTTTCCGGCGAAAGGGGTGATTATTACTGGAAAAACGGCTACTGGTATGATGACCAAAAGCGTGGTATTTTTACCGTAATCATGCACTTCCCCAACAATGTGCAGATAGCATGGCATACCAATTCTATCCAAACCGATATCGGGGATCCAATGGCAATAGCGGGCAAGGCCTACGATAATGCGTGGCGGTAGGCTTTACAGGAATATTTTGAGGTATTATTTTTATACCATAGATCATCTCCAGGAGGTAGCGGGCTCTTTAAACACCAGGATCCCGCATGGATCAGATAATCCAGTTCCTATTTTTCGTTTCCCGGGTTGGCCCAGGTTCCGGCAAAAGGAGTCCCGCCGCATTCAGGACCCCTTCCGCTTTAATACCCGTTCTGCCGCCTCCGCCGCAACAATAAGCCCCCCTGCCATCATGATGATGTCTTTGAGCACCAGCCGCCCGGCTCCGGACAAATAAGGGAAACCATGCTGCGGCGTTGGCCCGTCTCCGCCCAACGCCGGCACATAGACCTCGGGAGTCGTTATCAGAAATGAGAGCGTTACCAGCGACATCCCAAAAGTGAGCAATCCGCCTGCAACACCGGTCCGGGGCAACCAGATCCCGGCGAGGGTCAAAAATCCGATGAGTACAATAACCGCACCCAGCCCGTAGGAGAAAGTATAGGTCCCATTTGCCCGGTGCCATTCAATATTTTTGTGCACCACTTTACCTTCGGGATTCTTGTGCTCCTTATATTCCGCGGGCTTATTATAAAAAAAGCGCATAAGCGGGCTGTTGGCCACAAACGGAACAATGCCATCCGCTTCATAGGAAAGCGCTTTAAGCCCCCCGATCCAGGCCATCACAATAAATATAGCGATCCGCATCCCATGTACCAACCAGGTACGGCTTCGGACCAAAAAAAGAAGGAACCGGTTCATATTCCTATGGTTTTTATACCATTCAAAAATAGAACATCCGCGCAGCCCGGAACATGGACAAACCCGGCTTTCCTATAGATTATTTTGCCACAATGGAAATACCCGTTTGTTCCCTGAAGTAGGTGGGTGCACACCCCGTATATTTTTTAAAATACCGGCTGAAGTAAAATACATCGTCAAATTCCAGTTGAGCGGCTATTTCCTTAACAGATCTGCGGGTGAGGTGCAGCAGTTTTTTTGCCTCAAGGATCACCCGGTCCTGGATCAGTTGCGACGGTGTTTTCCCAAACCGGCGGCGGATCTTTTTACTAAAAGCATCAACCGACAGGGAAAGCTGTGCTGCATAAAAAGCAGGTGTCCGCTCTGTAAGGTAATGCTGCTCCAGCAACTGCTGAAAATCACGATCGCCCGCAGGTACCGGCATCTGCATAGTTCTTTTATCCAGGAATGCCCTTTTCTCCTTACTGCACAAAGCCAAAACCAGTTGCAGGTATGCCTTAAGCACCGCCGCCGAAAATACCGCACCCACCCGCTGCTCTTTCTCGATTTTTGAAAACACGGTGCCTACTTCGTCAAATACAGCCGGCGCCAGCCGCACATGCGGCACCAGGTAGATATTATTAAACAACAATCCATTGCAGGCCACTTCTTCTTTATGATACTCGATACAGTAAAAATCACCATGGAACTCCAGCTGCTGCATCGTTGTTAAAGGGGCGCCCTTCCATTTGAAATGCTGATAGGGTGCCAAGCACAACACTGTTTTTCCCGAACACATATATTCCGTCAGGTCTACCTCAAAACGGCCCTGCCCTTCAAACACTACCAGCTGGTAAAAGGGTGATGAAAATGGCCGCTGAAAATGGCGCCCTTTCCTTTTGTAAACATTGATCAGTGCCTGCTCTTTTTCCATATTGAATATAGATAATTTAACCTGAACGCAGATGGCAGAGAAGCCGGTTCTCCTGCTCCCCCACTGCCCGGCGGATCAGCTCCGGTTATTCGTCAATGTGGTGAAACCACTTTCAACCCGACAATAGAAGCGATCAGGGTCGTAATGAAAAACAATCGCCAGAAGGTGGCCGGCTCTTTAAATATCAGGATCCCCATCAGCGCCGCGCCCACCGCGCCAATTCCTGTCCACACGGCATAAGCCGTTCCGATGGGCAGTCCCTGGATGGCTTTCATCAGCAGCAGCATACTAACGGTAATCGAAACCAGGAAGCCTGCGTACCACCAGTAAACTTCCGCACCTGTGGCCGTTTTGGCCTTTCCCAAACAGGAAGTAAAGGCCACTTCAAACAACCCCGCAATGATCAGAATAATCCAGTTCATAATTTTTAATTTCCGGCAAAATTCTATTGAAATACGAAAATATAATTTTACAAATGATAAATAATCTCCCGGTTCAGCGGATCTCCGACCGGATCCTGCTCAGGCTTACCTGTGTAATGCCCAGATAGGAGGCAATATGGCTCAGGGGTACCCGCTGTAGCAGCGCGGGGCTATCGGCCATCAACTCCCTATATCGCTGTGCCGCGGTTTTAAATTGCCGGGAGATCAGCCGCTCCTCCGTTTTGATCAGCTCCTTTTCAGCAAACTTCCGGCCCCAGTTGGCGATCTGCAGGTCTTCACGGTATAGCTGTTGCAGCTCCTCCGCCCGCAGTACATACAGCACACAGGGTTCCAGCAATTCAATGTGCTCATAACCGGGTTTGCCGGCTACATAACTGTTCATCGACACGATGGTCGCTCCCTCGCTGCCGAACCAGAATGTAATTTCATGGTCGTCTTTATCGGCATAGGCCCTTACTATACCGCTTTTGATAAAATACAGGCAATGCTCAACCCTTCCTGCCTTCATCAGCAGAAGATTTTTGGCAAAATTGGTTTCATAAACCCGCTGCACGATCTTATCCCTCGACGATTCCGGCAATGGCAGTACCTGGTCCAATATCTGTGTAAGCTGCATCACTCCTGATTATAAAAGCAACTAAATTAAACTATTTCCGGGTTCTGTCCTGCAATAAAAAGAAGCTCAAAAATCAATCTATAGCGTATCGTCATGCTATCCGGGCCTTCGCATGCGCGCCCATATACCGGCCTGTACAACCTTCACAGTTTACGAATAAGATCTGCGTTGCCCTGCTGCTATCCGACGGCCAAAATTAGCCGGGCGCATATGCATTCAGTCCCTTTGCCTGTACAGCGATTCCCAAAGCGGCTCCCCGGGTTTCCCGGGTCATCAAAACGATGCGGTTTCATCAATATCAAAGTCGGCTACCTGCCGTTTCAAATTCCTGATCCGTTTCTTCCACACATTAAAGGATAAAAGGATCAGCTGAAACATGACCACCGAGCTAAATGCCAGTATGAGTCCTTTCTCTTTTGTAAAATTTATAGTTGATGTAAAAAAGGTAATGATAGAAATGCTGTACAGGAAGGCGATGATTACAGAAAAAACCGACAGGCGTTTTACGCGTATCAGGTACTCCTGAACACCGTCTTTCAAATTCGCTTTCCTTACAGGCTTTAATAGGAAAATAAAACTGATCACATCATTGGCAATATATAACAATAAGCCTGCGATCAACGCCAGGTTTGCGTAAAAGGGCTTTTTGTCTCCATCAAACCAATCATAGTAGATCACTAAGATAAATAGCAGGACAATGATTTCAACAACCAGCTTGGTTCTTATTTTTTTTACGGAGGGGTGATTGATCATCCTGGTCATTCGCTGCAGGTCTGCTTCGCTTTTATATGAGCCCCCGGTTCTTTGCCATCCCGATTTCAATTCATTTAGGTCCATGATACTTATTTTAATAGTTCTTTCAATTTATTTTTTATCCTGTTTAAACGCACGCCCACATTCGTTACACTCAAACCCGTTATTGCTGCAATCTCTTTATAATTAAAATCTTCGAGATAGAGCGCGATAATGGCTTTTTCCGAATCGTTTAGAGTGCGTAAGGCCGAAAACAGCCGTTCCGTATGCTCCGGGACCTTCTTTTCTTCGGATGGATGAATCCCTTCGGGCAGTTCCCGGTAATAATCAATCGCGATCGATGGCTTCCGGTAGATGGTAAGGGCTGTATTAAGGGCAACCCGGTAGATCCATGTGCTTATTTTAGAGGCTCCTTTGAATGCAGGATAAGATTTCCAGAGCTGGTAAACGATCTCCTGGAATAAATCTTCCTGATCCTCCCGGCGATCCCTGTACAGGTTGCAAATTTTATAGATGATCTTCTGATGCTCATGGATGGCCGTTAAAATTTCTGCGCCCATGCGATCCTGATTTGTAGTCATTCAGTTATTTATGATGCCCTTAAAAAATCCTGTCTTTGACTATATAAGTTGCTTATTTGGTTAAAATCTTACAGATTTATCAGGCAATGTTAATAAAAGGGCATTAAAAAAAGCTGCCGGCTTTCGCGCGACAGCTTTTCAGTATCTGAACGGACCCGGTTATTCTGATTTACCAGAATTTTCCTGATCCAGTTTCTTCCGGATATCCGCCAAAGCGCTCAGGTCACCCAGGGTAGCTTTTTCAACCTTGCTCTGGATGTTCTTCACTGCTTTTTTGGTCTTTTCCGCTTCAGCGCGTGCATCTTTCTTCACAGATTCTCTTTCTTCGTATGCAGATTGCTCCCAAACGCGGGTATGAGACAATACAATGCGCTTTTCATTCCGATCGAATTCGATCACCATGAACGGAGCGGTTTCATCCAGGTTCACAGACTTACCATCCTGTGTATTCAGGTGACGGTTAGGAGCAAAACCTTCCAGGCCATAAGGCAGCTGAACAGTAGCACCTTTATCGTCCCTGCGTACAATGGTTCCTTCATGCACACTGCCGATGGCAAAAGTGTCCTGAAGGGTATTCCAGGGATCTTCCTCCAGCTGTTTGTGTCCCAGCTGCAGCTTGCGGTTGTCTTTATCAATACCCAGGATCACCACGTCGATGTTTTCGCCCACTTTCGTATATTCACCCGGATGGTTGAAGCGTTTCAGCCAGCTCAGATCGCTGATGTGGATCATACCACCAATACCCTGTGCCAGTTCCACAAACACACCATAGTTCGTAATGTTCTTCACTTCACCGGTATGTTTGGTACCTTCTGCAAAGCGGATCTCGATATCGCTCCATGGGTCTTCTGTCAGTTGTTTGATAGAAAGGCTCATTTTGCGGGTATCTTTATCCAGGGTTACGATCTTCGCTTCGTGCTCATCGCCCAGCTTGAAGAAGTCTTTGGCATTTACAGGAGTGTTTGCCCATGTAATTTCACTTACGTGTACCAGACCTTCCACGCCCGGAGTGATCTCCAGGAATGCACCGTAATCTTCAATATTTACTACTTTACCTTTCACGGTATTGCCTTCCACAATGCCTTCCGGTAATACATCCCACGGATGCGGGGTCAGTTGCTTCAGACCCAGGCTGATGCGTTTTTTCTCATCATCAAAATCCAGTACCACCACGTTCACTTTCTGATCGATCTTCAGTACTTCATTCGGATGCGAGATACGGCCCCATGAAATATCAGTGATGTACAGTAAACCATCCAGTCCGCCCAGGTCCATGAACGCACCAAAGTCGGTGATGTTCTTAACAGTACCTTCCAGTACCTGGCCTTTTTCCAGCTTACCGATGATCTCTGCACGTTGTGCTTCGATATCGCTTTCGATCAGCGCTTTGTGCGAGACTACGGCGTTCTTGATGGTTTCGTTGATCTTCACCACTTTAAACTCCATGGTCTTACCCACAAACTGATCGTAGTCGGTAACCGGCTTCACATCGATCTGGGAGCCCGGCAGGAAGGTTTCCATACCAAATACATCCACGATCAAACCACCTTTGGTCTTTGAAGTAACCTGTCCGGTAACCACTTCTCCTGTTTTGGCCACCTCAACAATGCGCTCCCATGCACGGGTAGTGCGGGCTTGTTTCCGGCTCAGGTTCAGGTGACCATCGCGGTCTTCTTTTTCAACGATCATTACTTCCACTTCATCACCCACGTTCAGGCTGGGCAGATCGCGGAATTCATTCAGGGAGATCAGACCATCGCTTTTAAAACCGATGTTCAGCACCACATCTGTGTTAGTGATCCCAACAACGGTACCGTTGATCAGCTCACCATCGTTCAGCTGTATGAAAGTGTTTTCATACACTTTATCATACTTTTCTTTTTCCTCCTTGGAGTAAGAAGAAACATTGCGCTTGTCTACGCTCCAGTCAAAATCATCGTGCGCGCCTTCCTGTTCAGCAGGCAGGGCTTCTGCAGCAACGGGTGCCTCGGCAGGTTCAGCTTCGGCTACAGGTGCAGTGGTTGTCGCTGTAGATGCTTCTTCTACCGGTTGTTCGGCAGCGCCCGCATTCTCCTGTGCATCAGCGTTTAATTGTTTAAAAAATAATTGAAACATAATAAAATCCGAAGGTTTTTTAATTCGGACTGCAAAGGTACGAAATCCCGAAGGAATAGCCTAATCGGCGTTACAGATCTAACTTATTGATTTTCACTTAGTCATCGGCAGTACTGCTATCGGCATCCTTGCGTCGCACCCTTGGGCTGTGAAATAAGGTCGACAGTTTTGTGCCGGCATCCGGGGACTTAGGCGACTTGAAAGACCGGTCCCCGGCATCGCCTAAGTCATCGCGCGCCGCGAGGGCTCGCCGAGATTGAATACCGAATGCACTTCTTTCGTAAATTTGGCAGTGGTCCGGGTCGGACATTTTAGCGATGCGAAAACAAAACCCTTATGTATAAAATACGCTACTTCCTTGCACTCCTTTTGCTAACAGCCTGTGGACAAACAGCAGCGATCAAAATTGATCCCGATATCAAAAATACAAAAACGAATAAGCACATAAATATTCCGGGTACCAGGCTTTACATGATACCCCCACCCGGTTTCAATGTGAGTTCAACATTCATAGGGCTTCAGAAAGGAGAAAGCGCAATTATAAATATCTACGACTTAGTGGGTGGAAATATAAACACCAATGCGGCCACGTTTAGCCAGGCCGAATTTGAAAGACAAGGAGCAAAGGTCATTGAATTTAAGGCGATCAGCGTAAATGATTTCCCTGCAAAATATATTCAAATGCAAGGAGATCCGGTGACTAAAGGACAATCACTTGTTTTTGGTGATACAACTTTTACAACAATGATCATGACATCGTATCCGGCTAATGATGAAAAAACGGGCAACGACATCATTCAGTCGTTAAATACCATTTATTATGACAAAAACAAAAAGATCGACCCCTTTGAAGCAGCAAACTTCTCCATAGATGACAAAGCCTCAAAATTCAAATTTTCTCAATACGCCGCAAATGTTTACGTCTACACAACCGGTGGCGTTAACACTGAAGAAGACAAAGACGCGCCCGTTGTTTTGATTTCACAGTACCCAAAAGAAGAAACCATGACTGGAAAAAGTTTGACAGACATGTTGGTTAACAAGATACAACAAAAAGGGATAACCATCCATGGGCGAAAAAACACATTTATCGGAAAAATAAACGGATACGACGCCTATCAAACAGAGCTGTATGGACACATGCAGGGCAACTACAGCCTCTTGTATTATTGTGTTTTAATAAAAGGAGACAAAGTTATTACAATACAGGGTTCATCAAAAAATAATATGGCGGCCAACCTGGAGGAGTTCAAAAAAATGGCACGGGCAGTTAAAATAAAATAAGCAGCAACAAGCCCCTATCCATATACACCATCTTAAAAGACAAACAACAAACAGGAAAATGAAACAGCACGCTTTTGCAAACCGCGCAAAAGAAATATTAAAACCCGACGACAATATTATCGGACTGGCAGTTGCCGGGTCCTGGCTTACAAATGAACTGGATGCATATTCCGACCTTGATCTGATCCTTGTAACGAGGCAAAAAATCACCGACACCAAAAGCCGCATGCTTCACTATGCAAAAAAGCTGGGCAATCTTTTGTCCGGGTTTACCGGAGAGCATGTTGGCGAACCCAGGGTCTTCATTTGCCTCTACGACAACCCGCTCCTGCATGTTGACCTGAAATTTGTAACACTTGACGAGTTTCATGATCGTATTGAAACACCAACGATATTGCTCGACAAAAACGGACAACTTGAAAGTGCCATTAACAACTCCCAGGCAAAGTTTCCCTACCCGGACTATCAATGGATTGAAGACCGCTTCTGGATCTGGATACATTATGCCTTGCTGAAAATAGGCCGGGGCGAATATCTGGAGGCCTATGATTTTTCCGCTTTTTTAAGAATGACGGTGCTCGGCCCCTTACTGCATATTAAAAACAAGACACTGCCCCGTGGTGTAAGAAAGGTAGAAACCGAATTATGCACCAGCGACTTTAACCAGCTCAAACTCACCATTCCCGATTACGACAAACGATCCTTATTAAGTAGTTTAAGGAACGCGGCCCTATTATACAGACAATTGCGAACAGACCTTTACAATAACAAGGTCCAGCTTCAAAGCGAAACGGAAGTGAAAGTAATGCATTACTTTGACGAAATTGAGCATAAAAAATAAAGCGGGGCTGTCCATAACAGGGCGGGCGGCTTCCGGAAAAAACCATTACACAATACCCACCATTCTTAATTTGCTATCAGATGACATTTGTAATTGTGCATGACTGCGTTCTTCACAACTGTTGCTGATCTTAAGGCGCGCATTGACCGGCAAACTTTATGCTATTGGAAATGATAACCGTTTCACCGGTATTCCTTTATCTGACACACAACATTATCGCCAGACAGATACATAATTGTATATGGCACCAATAAATTATGCGTATATTTATACCTGCTGCCCAATTTTAAAACAAGACTGCAAACAGCATATGACGACTCCGGAACATAGAAAAAGGCTTTGCCGGACAACTGAAATTAACAACAATTGGGTTACCATTTCAACAACATTTAATGATGCAAAAAATCACTGGACAGAGCTAAAATAAACCCGATTAAAGATCGTTACTCCGGCCGAAACAAAACGGGATGACGACATCATTACCCCGTACAAATGCCGGGGCCCCGGGCCGTTGTACGCGATTTAAGACAACTTTAAAAACAGAAATATGATCAGATTTTCAATTTTATCAGTTCTAGTTGCTTTGGCAGTACTGTTACATTCCTGCAAACAGGAAACAAAGGAGACGGCTGCTCCCCTGATTGATGTGAAAACATTTTTCAAAAACGGAGAAAAAAGCACATTCCGGATCTCACCCGACGGAAACTATTTCAGCTATCGTGCGGATTACAAGGGAAAGACCAACATTTTTGTACAAAAAGTAAGCGACAGCACCGCCGTTCGTGTTACCAATGACACCTTGCGGAGCATTTTCAATTATTTCTGGAAAGGCGATAAGATCGTGTATGCGCAGGATATTGGCGGTGATGAGAATTTTCAGCTCTTTTCCGTAAATGCCGATGGAACAGATTTAAAAGCATTGACGCCTTTCCCTGGTGTGAGAAGCGACATCATCGATGCCTTGCTCAACATTAACGGAAAAGGAAAAGAACTGATCGTACAAATCAACAAAAGAGTAAAAGAATACTTCGACCCCTACCTTTTGAATATAGAAACCGGAGCACTGACCTTGCTTTACGACAACAAAGAGAACTACGATAGTTGGGTTACCGATAACAATGGAGTCATTCGCCTTGCCTCAAAAACAGACGGTGTAAATATTACCTGGAACTATCGCAATACGGATAAAGACCCTTTTACACCACTGCTTAGGACCTCATTTAAAGATTTTTTTTCACCGGCGTCTTTTGATAAAGACAATAAAAATATTTACGCCCTCAGCAATATCGGCCGGGACAAAGTGGCCCTGGTCGAATACGACCCGGCCACCAAAAAAGACGTAAAAGAATTGTATGCCGACAATAATTATGATTTAAGCTCCATCAAATACGACCGGAAAAAGCAAGCCTTAACTTCGGTTCATTGGGAGGCAGAAAAACAGGAAGAACATTTCTTCGACAAAGAATGGGAAGCGATCCAAAACGGTTTGGATCAAAAATTTGAAGGTTACGAAACCGAGATTGTAAGCTACAATGATGCCCGGACCAAGGCCATTGTTGCAACAAGCAACGACCGGGCGCCGGTTAAATACTATATCTACGATTTTCAGACAAAAGAGACCAATGAAGTCGCCAATCCGTTTCCCTGGATCGAAGAAAAACAAATGAGCCATGTAAAACCCATTACCTACAAATCAAGAGACGGTTTAGAAATTCATGGTTATTTAACGCTTCCACTTGGTTTAGCGCCCAAAAACCTGCCCGTTGTGGTAAATCCGCACGGCGGTCCCTGGGCAAGGGACGGTTGGTATTACAATCCGGAAACACAATTTTTAGCTAACCGGGGCTACGCCATTTTACAAATGAATTACCGGGGAAGCACCGGTTACGGAAAGAAATTCTGGGAAGCTAGCTTTAAACAATGGGGAAAACAAATGCAGGACGACATAACCGATGGCGTGGAATGGTTGAAAAAACAAGGCATCGCTGATGAAAAACGCATCGCGATCTATGGCGGCAGTTATGGCGGCTATGCAACACTTGCCGGCATTACATTTACACCCGATTTATATGCAGCGGCCGTCGATTATGTGGGCGTAAGTAATCTGTTTACATTCATGAACACCATTCCGCCCTATTGGAAACCCTATCTGGACCAGCTTCACGAAATGGTTGGTGATCCTAAAAAAGACAGCTTGCTGCTTGCAGAGGCGTCGCCTGCCCTGCACGCAGACAAAATTAAAACCCCGTTGTTCATTGCACAGGGGGCCAACGATCCAAGGGTCAATAAAGCAGAAAGCGACCAGATGGTAGCCGCATTAAAAAAACGTGGTATAGACGTGGAATATATGGTAAAGAACGACGAGGGCCACGGTTTCCATAACCAGAACAATCAATATGATTTTTATGGCGCTATGGAGAAATTTTTGGAAAAATATCTAAAGCCAAAAAAATAACCGCCTTCGCCATGGCGCGTGTACGCACGTGCCATTTTAATTACAAAAATATTTCAAGCTTTCAGGAGACCTGGAAAGGACGATCAGGGGTGGGGTCAGGTGCCTTGCTTCTTTAACCTTGATGGCGCATTGGCATACCATTTACGGTCATAGCGTACAAAACAGGATAGCCACAGGCTTCTCGCCATGCGCATCAGCACCGGCTGCAGGGCAATAAGAAAGACCGCATTAAAGATCAGCCAGTAAATCCACCGGTCATCATAAATGCTCAGCCCGATAATTGCCCACCAGATCACCAGGGTAACAACGCTCAGGGCTACCGCCAATCCATAACTCACATAACCGGCACCAAAATAAAAACCGGTCTCCAGTTCAAACGGCTGCTTGCAAACCGGGCACTCCCGGTACATACGCATCGTGGTCTTTAGATGGTAGGGATTCTTTACTTCAAACATATTGTGCCTCCTGCACCTGGGGCATTTGCAAGCCACTACATTTAAATAACTGGGTACGCTGTCTTTTTCCTTGCCGGTTGCGGCTTCAATAGTATCTACAGATTCCATATTTAGAATTACTTTAAAAATTGTTTCCTGAATTCATCGGGTGTGATCCCTTCATATTTCTTAAAAAAGCGGTTAAAATAAGAATTGTCCTGGAAATTAAGCTCATAAGCAATTTCCGCAACGGTCCGGTCTGCATTGATCAACAAACGCTTTGCCTCCAGCAGCACCCGGTTCCGGATCAGTTCCCCTGCCGTTTGTCCCAGCAGATCCTTACAAAGCGCGTTCAGATGATTGGGAGTAATGTACAACAGATCCGCATACTCTTTGGGCAGCCGCACAGACCTGTAATGCATATCAATTAACCGGCGCAAGTTGTGTAAAACAACCTTTTTTTGCTCCGGAAAGCTTTTGGCCGGCTGGTCTGTTATTTCGCCGCCGATCAGTAAAAAGATCTGCAGTAATAATATCCGGCCCAGATCCGGCGATGCGGCCGGTGCCGATGTGCAGCTGATGAGCTCTTCAAAAAGCGCCGGTATTTTCCCGCGCAGCGGGGGCGGCAGTTGAAAAACGCTTTCGGTGCTCACCCCGCTGAAAAAAGAGAACCGCTCCAGGAAATACGGATCGAACAGGAAATCCCTGAAGAAATGATCGGGAAAATTGACCACATAGCCATCCACAGCAGATTGAAAATGCCAGCTGTGCACCTGGCCCGGGATCATGCAATACACCTGGAAGGATTTTACCTCAAACCGGTGAAAATCGATGGTATGGCTGCCTTTACCCGAAGTAAAAAGTACCATATGATAAAATGAATGCCGGTGTGGCCGGTGCAAATGCTCATAATGTTTCTCCAGATAAGCAGAAAGATGCTCTACCTGAAAGTCGATCTGCTGCTGCGGCTCCTGAACCAGGCTCCGGATCGAATAAACAGGTATTTTTTCTTTCTGCATCATGAATATTGAGTGCCGCAAAGGTACAAAACCATCGGCCCACAATACAGACCAAAAACAGGTATTTATGGTACTTTTTACCGATTGATCATTTTCCGGTGGATTCCCGCTCAATAAGTACGGAGTCCATATTGACCTTTTCGGGGATGTAACGGGCCGGTTTTTCCAGCGCCAGGATCAGTTGCTGCACAGCTGCCTGGCCTATTTCAAAAGCCGGTTGGGTAATGGTAGACAATGACGGTTTCAATAGATGGGCAGTGGGCATATTGCTAAAGCTCAGCAGCTTCAGTTTCCCCGGCATGTCGATCTTATGCTTTCTGCAAATATCATAGGTGATCAGCGCGTGCGTTTCTACGGATGTAAACAGGCCGTCGGGTGCGTTTTTTTGTAAAAGAGCGTTTTCGATCAGTGTGGCATCATGAGCGGAATCTTTTTTGCTGGTCAGGATCCACTCCGGGCGCACTTCGATCCCTGCATCTTCCAATGCCTTTTTATACCCGTTGAGCCGGTCGATGCCTATGGATATCTTATCCGATACCTGGCAATGGGCGATCCGCCTGCACCCCTGCTCGATCAGATAGCGGGTGCCATTATAAGCGCTTTCATAATTATTCGTAGTAATGATCGTGCTGTCGAACCCTTCCGCTACACGGTCAAAAAATACCACGGGCACTCCTTTTTCCTGTAGGTGCATCAGGTGTTCCGTATCATCAATCGGGCTTGTAAGGGAGATCACCACGCCATCTACACGGCCATTGGTCATGTGCCGCACCACATCTTTTTCGTATTCGGGGTTTTCGTTGGTAATATAGATCAGTACATGATACCCCTTTGCATGTGCGGTTTCCTGTATTCCTTTGATGGCAAAAATGAAAAAGTTATTGATGATATCCGGAACCACCACTGCAATGGTCTTGCTCTTGAACTTCCGCAGGCTGCCGGCATAGGGATTGGGCTCATAATTCAGTTCCCGCGCCAGATCCATTACCCGCTTCTTTGTATCGGCACTGATCTCGTGGCTGTCGCGTAATGCTTTTGAAACAGTGCTTATAGAAAGATGTAAAAGAGACGCCAGTTTTTTTAAATTGATCGGTTCCATGTTCATCCCTACCCCTTTTTTATAAATCCTTTTCAGGGATGAAGATAAGAAATTAATGATGGCAAACAACCCATCCGGAACGATGGGGGCCATTAATTACGGAAACGTTGCCGGGAGAAGGGTTTAACGGCAGTTCCTGTTCGATGCCCTTTCTTTGGTTTCAGGTTTAAAGTTCCACATTTGGGACCATTATTCCCACACTTTCACATTCCCACATTTTCAAATTATCAAATTCCGACAGCTAACTCAAACGGTAGCAGCAACGGGTTGTACTTTTACTGGCAGCTTTATACTTTTGTTTTTCGGCTTTTTCTTTTTCAGCTTGTTCAGCCAGATAAGGGTACCTGTAACAGGCAGGCTGGTAGCAATGAGACAGCAAATAAAATAAAGGATCTTTGAGAACAAACCGTAGATCTCTCCTGTATGAATGGGGCGGATGCTGGCTGCTATTTTTTGTCCCGCAGTTTTCGAAGCATAGAGCTCCTTTTTCAAAACGGCACCATCATAAGCGTCAATCATGATCCGGTCGGTGGCAGCACTGTTCCAGGCAGCTGCATCATTCTTGGAAAAGCTGAAAGCACCGGTGCTGTCCGCCGGAAAACTCAAACGCGTCGTTCCGGTATAAGGCAGCTGATTGTTACCGATCTCCAGCACTTCGTCTGCCCGCAGCATCACCGTTCCGGCGGATACAGACTTCACAGGTTTTTCTCTTTTTGCGCCAAAGACTTCCGCTCCCAGCACTTTTGAAGCACCTTTTTTATACCAGTCGAACGACCAGCACAAACCGGTGAGCGCCATGATCAGCAAAAAGATAAAGGAATAAAAACCCAGCACATTGTGCAGGTCATGATTGATGCGTTTCCATTTTCCCGAAAACAGGATCACAAATCCCTGCTTCCAGTACCGGAGCCTGCGGGGCAACCAAAGAATGATCCCCGAAAGTAAAAGCAGGGTAAAGATGATGGTGGCTATGCCAACGACCACCCTTCCGGTCGATTGTTCCATTAACAGCCAGCGATGCAGTTTCATCATGGTCATAAAAAAACGGCTGCTCCCGGTTTCTGTATCGCCGGTGATGGTCCCTTTATACGGGTTTACGAGCACGGTCTTGCCACGTCCTTTTCCCTTTCCTTTTGTCTTTACGGAAAATGACCAGGCCTTTTGCGGAGCTACAGGAATGGTAACCCCCATAACCGGGCTTTTCTGCGCTTTCTCCACCATTGCCACCAGCGAACCCAGCGGCTGTGCCAGCAGGCCGTCCTGGTAATCAACAAAATACACTTCTTTATTTACCCGTTCCTCGATCTCGGTACGGAAGGTGTAAATGGTTCCTGAAAGACATACCAAAAAAAGCACGATCCCGCTGGCCAGTCCAAGCCAGAGGTGGATGTCGTTAAAGAATTTCCTGAATTTTCCCCGCTGCATAGGCCGCAAATTTATCGGACCGGAAGTTGCTGCATTTACGAAATCGGGAAAAAATTTAAACCGGGCCGTTTACTTGGCTGCAGCCAGCTTCTTTAACAGGATCCTGAATCCCTCAGGGTCATTTATGGGAAGTGCCGCCGCATGTATCGCAATGATGGCGCCCCGCGGATCAACAAGGAAGGAAGCCGGCAGGGCGCTTGCATTCCACCGGTAGGCCACACTTTTTTTGAGATTGGCATCGTCGATCAACTGAGGCCAGGTCATTTTGTCGTTTGAAATGGCATTTCTCCATCTTTCTTCATCGGTATCTACAGAAATGCCCAGGACCTCGAAAGGCAGCTCCCGGAACCGGTGGTACCGCTTGGCCAGCCGCCGGTTCTCGACCCTGCAGGGTACACACCAGGAAGCCCAAAAATGTACCAGTACGGTCTTTCCTTTGTAACCGGCCAACGAAACAGGGATCCCGTTCTTGTCCGGCAGGGTGAACGGAACGGCAGGAATGGGCGTCACAATGGCTTGCGCAATGGTGCCGGCCATTGATAACAAAAGCAGCATCCCTGTGATCATCCATTTCATTGCGGGAATTGCTTCTTCCTTTATAGCTGTTTTACAGCCGTATCGGCTTTTGTACGCTCATACTGACAACAGGCATGCAATTTTTCATAGGCTTTGTCGCTTCCCCGGATCTCCCGGGTATCATAGCCCGCACCGGCTACGGCCTGCTGGATTTTATGGCTGTTGGTCTTTTTTGCATTGTAGGTCACCGCAAGCATTTTTGTGGGGATATCCCAGACCGCTTCTTTGGCTCCCGCTGTTTTTGCGGCTTTTTCGATGTTCTTTTTACACATTCCGCAATTGCCCGAAACAGGAATTTTTTCATTTTTTGTCTGGGCATTTGCGCCGGAAGCGGCAAACACCATCACCGTTCCTAAAAGGATTGCTCCAAGTATTTTCATATTCATAATGTATTTGACCTGATCAATAGTATCGGAAAGACTCCGTTTTTGAAGAACAGGTTGTATGGAAGATTGTTCACCCCTCCCCTGTTAATTTACAAAACCCCAGAAAACGCCCAGGCGGATCAGCAATCCCGGGTATGGATAATCCGTTGCGGCAAAATTATTGTTGGTAAAGCCCCAGCTGCCGTCAAGATTACGGAATGTGTTGAGGTTCTCCGCCCGTACAAAGGCTTTAAAGGAATTGATCCGGAAATTGAGGTAGGCTGCAATCGTAGGCAGTTTGTACTGTACGGTCTGGTCATCCTGGTAAAAGAACTGGCCCAGGATCGGTGAATATCCGTCGCCTTTGTAATTTGTACGGTATTTTGCCTCCAGGCCCATGGCGATGTTGAGCTTCGGAAAACCCAGTTTTCCTTCATAGCCCAGGCGGTTCCGTGTATAAATGGTGGGAATATGCAGAGGGGCACCGCCTACCACCTGCTGAAAATAAACCTCGGTGCGCCATTTCCACTGTTTGGTTTTTCCGGCCTCAAACACTTTGTTCACCCCGATCTGCAACACGTTAAACAAGGAATTGTACTGGTTGATCTTATAAAAATCGGTGTAATACGAATAATTGGTCATCAGGTAGTAATGACCGGAAAGACCCAGCTTCAGCAGCGGCTGGTAGATCGTTGCATACAGGTGGCTGATATTTTCTTTTTTAAGATCCGGACTCCCCTGCATCAAATGAAAACTGCTGATGGGATTTTGCATTACAAATGAAGGCGTCCGGTTTACATTTTGCGCGCCCAGCAACAGGCTCCCGATCTTTTTTCCAAGCAGGCTCTGCACGCTGGCACCCAGTTCATAATCCCCCGCATTCATTCCCGCAAAATATATCTTTCCGTTGGCCATCATGTCCCATTTCTGGTTCTTTGTGCGGTTGCGGTATTCTCCATGGCCAAAGATGTTGTAAAAGCTTTCCTTCTGGCGCCCGCCGATCAGCTCCAGCACACTTTCCCGCTGCAGGGTGTCAAACACACCCGACAGGTTCTGGATACCTGCGCCCAACTTGATAAACTGCTGGGTGTTCTTAGCATCCGGAAAGGTATAAATAGAGAAATCATTGACCATCTCCTTCCAGTCATCCCGTTTCGAAAATGTTGAAGAGCTGCTTTCCGTCAGCGGGTAATCATAGTGATCCTGGTAATAGGGCGCGTCCGGAGCCGCATCCGTAAACATAAACGTGTATTTGCTGTACCGGATGGTATGCTCCAGGCGGATCCTGGGAAAAAACAGCGGTATCACCGTACTGTCTGTTACCAGTGAATCTTTACGTCCAAGATCAAATTGCTGACGCATGAGCGCGTTGAAGTCGGCATATCTGTTCCCGGTAGCGATATTGGTATTAAAGAAGTCGGCAGAATAACGGGTGCCACCTCCCAGGCGCACGGGGATATAGTCCCTCCTGGCATAGTCCACACTATCGATATAAGAGCTGTTGGTGACCCCTCCGTTCTCTGTATTCTGTAATTTATTGGCAGCAATAATGATGTAGTTGTTATACCGTTTGTCTTTGGATTGCACCCAATTGGTAAGATAATAACTGTTATGGGCCGATTTCTGGTTCTGGAACAGTCCGGGCGAATTCAGCAACCGGTAAGCAAAATGCGTGTTCCAGTTGGGCCGGAAGTTTTGCGTATGCATCAGTTCAATAAACTGTTCGGAGCGGGTACCCAGCATGTAGTTCAGCTCGGAGTAGGGGCGGGTCGCCGTAAAGAACCGTGCTTTTTCGACCGTGTATTTATAAATATCAAATGCATGAAACCCCGGATCCCAACCGGCCTTCATGTTCGGTGCAAAAACATAGGATTGGGCCGCATTTCCAAAATTACCCAGGTAATTGTATTCTGCCGGCATGGGATAATACCGCGTAAAATCATTGATCGAAGAATCCATCTTATAATTCCGCAATGTATCCAGGTACCGGTAAGAAATGGTGATGGAATCTTCAAATTTATTTCTCCTGGCCAGGCTGTCGTTACCGGAGCCGGCATTTTTAATACCCCGGAACCGGTTACCAACCCCTCCCAATGGATCCTGTGCCTGTGCGCAGATCCCCGTCATAACAAGAAATAAAACAAAATAAAACTTCATCTATTGAATTTATGCGCGGGCTACCATTTCCGTAAATAAATGCGCCAGTTTCGGTTCTGCCGCCCTGGCTGCTTCGAGCACCTCCTCATGGGTGATCACATTCTCCTCTTCGCGAATGCCCAGGTCCGTAATAATGCTCACCGCAAAAACATCCAGCCCCATGTGGTTGGCCACGATGGTTTCCTGCACAGTGCTCATTCCTACCGCATCTGCCCCCAGTATATGGATCATCTTATACTCGGCCCGTGTTTCAAAGGTAGGGCCGGTTACCGCATAATAAACACCTTCCTGCACCTGAATACCGGCCTCCCGGCAAATATCCTTAGCCCTTGCAATGAGGCCCTTTTTATAAGGCTCGCTCATATCCGGAAAACGGGTGCCCCACGCGTCTATATTCTTTCCAACAAGCGGGTTGGGCGTACCAAAACTGATGTGGTCATTGATGATCATGATATCACCTACGGAGAAATCGGGGTTCACTCCGCCGGCGGCATTGCTCAGCAGCAGCTGCCGTATTCCGAGCAGTTTCAGTACCCGTATGGGAAAAACAACATCCTGCGGCGTGTACCCTTCGTAAAAATGAAACCGGCCGGCCATCGCCACCACCTTTTTGCCCGCCAGCTCTCCAAAGATCAATTTACCGGAATGCCCCTTTACAGTGGATACCGGGAAATTGGGAATCGCCGTATAAGACACTTCTTTTTCAACAGTAATCGCCGCAGCAAAATTGCCCAGCCCGCTGCCCAGTACAATACCAACCTCCGGGGCCACCGGATATTGCGCCTGTAAAAAAGCAACGGTTTCCCGGACCTGCTCCACGATGGATTCTGACATAGATCTCTGAATTAAGTGGGAGCAAATATAATGAAACTAACAGCTATACACGCTTCCGGTAAAAGAATCCGCTGTTTCTTTTAAAACTCTTAACATTCAAAACCTTAGCTGGTTTGCAGCTCCGGACCAGACAGCCCTTCACCGGTCTCAGCCCTTGCTCCGCAAAGCGGCGATCTTTTTCTCAAGTCCCGCAATTTTATCGCCTGTCTTTGAAATGTTCCGTTGCATGCCGGCCAGGCTTGTGGTGAGCTTTTCAGACTTATTATTACTGGAAGCAGCACTTTTTGCTGCTTTCTTCGCCCTCCGCGCCAGTTTTTGATCGCCCGGGTTCTTTGCCATCTTTTGGGAATAATCTTTGCTTTCAGCAGCCGATTTTGCAGCATCCCTGTTGGCCTTTTCCAGGTCATTCTGAAGCTTCACCAGCTTGTTCTGGTACTCGGCAAGGTTCAGCTTTTGCTTGTTCAGTTCTGTTGTTTGTTTCAGGATCTCTTTGTGCAGTTTCAGGATCTTAATGGAATCTGCGGAAACGGATTGCGCCTGCGTAACGGTAGCAGTTGCCAGCAGCAGGGCCAGCATCAGCAGCAGCCCGGGTGTGTTATTTTTCATTTTTCTCAAGATGTTTTTTTAAAGATACGATTTTACGAAAGACAACGATATCTTACGGGAGGTTGCAACCGGTGGTGTTTGCCTTTTGTTTCACAACCGTTAACCGGAGTTCACAAATGATATATACAGGGACTTCCTGCAGAAAATATACCGTGAGATGCACGGGCACAGAAAAAGAAACTCCATCCGAAAGTTTCCTCTGAATCCTTATCTTCGTGCCAAAGTTCTAAAATCATTACAGATGAATCTTCATGAATACCAGGCCAAGGAATTATTAAAAAAATACAATGTTCCGGTACAGGAGGGTTATGCCTGCAGTTCCGTGCAGGAAGCCGAAGAAGCTTACCGGAAGATCAAAACCGACACCGGCAGTAAGTTTGCAGTTATTAAAGCACAGATCCATGCCGGCGGGCGCGGAAAGGGCGCCATTAAAGAAACCGGAATCAACGGGGTCAAAGTAGCAAAATCGCTTGAAGAAGTGGAAGAATACGCCAAGGGCATCCTCGGCGGAACACTGGTAACCATTCAGACAGGCCCTGCGGGAAAAGTAGTGAACAAAATTTTTGTCGCCCAGGATATGTACTATGATGGCCCTTCCGAAAGACAGGAGTTTTATCTTTCCATCCTGCTGGACCGGAGCAACGGCCAGAACGTGATCATGTACAGCACGGAGGGGGGAATGAGCATTGAAGACGTAGCCCATGAAACACCTGAAAAGATCTTTAAGGAATGGGTGCACCCTTCCGGCCGTCTACTGGGGTTCCAGGCCCGCAAGATCGCTTTTAACCTGGGATTGACGGGTACGGCTTTCAAGAACTGTGTAAAGTTTGTCACCAGCCTGTACGACGCTTATGTGGGACTGGATTGCAGCATGCTGGAGATCAACCCCCTGTTCAAGGCTGCTGACGACAAGATCATTGCCGTCGACTGTAAAATGAACCTCGATGATAACGCCATGATGCGCCATGCAGATCTGGCATCACTGAGAGATGTTACCGAAGAGGATCCTACAGAAGTGGAGGCCGGTAAATACAACCTGAACTTTGTAAAATTAGATGGCAACGTGGGCTGTATGGTCAATGGTGCCGGATTGGCCATGGCAACCATGGACATGATCAAATTAAGTGGTGGCGAACCCGCCAACTTCCTCGACGTGGGAGGTACGGCCAATGCACAAACCGTTGAAGCCGGCTTTAAGATCATCATGAAAGATCCGGCGGTAAAAGCCATCCTGATCAATATCTTTGGTGGCATCGTTCGCTGCGACCGTGTAGCCGCCGGCGTTATTGATGCATATAAGAATATGGGCAATATCAATATCCCCATCATTGTGCGCCTGCAGGGCACCAACGCGGAGGAAGCAAAAAAACTTATTGACGAGAGCGGACTGAAAGTACAATCAGCTATCTTGTTAAGTGAAGCAGCAGACCTGGTGAAGAAAGCCGTAGCCTAGCTTTATTTTATTTACATTTAATGAGGGCGGTTACTTTTATAAGTAGCCGCTTTTTTTATGCGGAAATCAGGATTTGAGCCGATAGCTATCACGCAGGCAGCAAGAAGAACGAAGCTCCGACGACCGGGCGTTGCCCGTCCGAAAGATCATCCCCGCCTGAATGCATTCATTCGGGCAGGCGGGCGGGCACTTTTATGGTCTGTTCGGAGTCTTTTCCAAAAGGATCAACGCCGCAGCTTTTTAATCGTAAAATCATCCTGACGCATATATGATCGCCCGTGATGAGCATCGAGGTCTGTGATCCTATTCGATCCGTACCCTTCTCAATTCGAGCAGGTTCAAAGCATTGGGCTGATACCCTTTAATATTGGGCTGCACCAGCTGGATCACTTTGTCATACCAAAGCGGTACCACCGGGGCGTCATTGATAGCTACCTGGTCTGCCTTCCGGTATAAAACATAGCGCAACGAATCATTGGTTTCCCTGATCGCCGCTTCGAAAATGGCATCAAACTCCTTGTTCCGGTAACGTGTATAATTGGGGGGAGCCGGGTTTTTTGAATAAAAAACAGACAGGTAATTTTCAGCATCGGGGTAATCGGCGATCCAGCCACCCCGGAAAAAGGCGGCCCTTGAATTGGCGGTCATTTCAAACAGCAATGCTTTCTGCACTACTTCCACCTGTATTTTCATTCCCGTCTCCTCCAGTTGCTTTGCGATAAAGTTGGCAAAATCTGCATAAATGGAGATCGTAAGCAATTTGATCACGGGCAGTCCCTTCCCATTGGGGAAACCGGCTTCGCCCAACAGGGCAAGCGCTTTTGCCGGATCATAGTGATATCCTTTTACAAGCGAATCATTAAAAGAAGGCAATCCCTTCGGCACAAAACCGGATTCTGCCGGAGTACCAAGCGAATTACGCAGATAGAGGATCATCTTTCTCCGGTCAAACCCGTAATTAATCGCCTGCCGTACTTTTTTCAGCCGCAGAGGCGAATGACGCACGATCTCATTTGCGGTGTCCATCAGGATCCCCAGGTACTCAATATTCAGGTAAGGCTCCGTTTTCAGCAGGAGTTTTCCTTCCCATTCCTTTTTGAGCGTACCTCTTTTGGTAAGCACCTCGTCCTTAAAGCTGGGATCCAGTTCGTTGATAAAATCTAAATTCCCCTGTCGCAGTAATAAGAACTCGGTAGCGCGGCTGTCTTTAAAGCTTACTTTAATGCCATCGATATAAGGCAGCCGGTTCCCGGCGCTGTCGCGCTCAAAGTAATGGGGGTTCTTTTTAAACACCAGCCCCTGCCCTTCTTCCCAGGCCACGAACTGAAAAGGTCCGGTGCCAACCGGATGACTCCGGAAATCCACGCCAAATTTCTGTACGGCTTCCCGGGCCACCACAGAGCAGTACTGCATGGAGAGGATCCCCAGGATGGGTTGATAAGGTCGCTGTAGCTTCAACCGGAAAACTGTATCGCTGAGCGCGGTAAACGGTTCCCGGGAATCAACTTTCTCATTAAAGATCCAGGCGCCGGGGCTGGCTACCCGGGGATCAATGATCCGGTTCAGGCTAAAGACCACATCCGCAGCCGTCATCTTCCGCCCGCGGGCGTTGGGAAAAACCGGATCATCATGAAAAAAGACATCGTTCCGCAGGTAAAAAGTGTAGGTCTGCTTATCATCGGAAATTTCCCAGTGCGTTGCCAGCGATGGTTTGATGTTAAGGCTGTCATCGATCTCTACCAGGGTATTGAAAAGCTGGTGCGCCGGCCACATGGTTGATTGGTTTTTGGCAAATGCCGGATCCAGCGAAGCGATGCCTGCATATTCATTATACCGGAATATCTTCAGGCTCCTCCCTTTATTGTTTGCACAGCCTGCAAAAGAAACACAAAAAAAAAGTATCAGAAGGCCCCTGTAGTGATATAGTCGTGTCGTTTTCATCTTGAACGTTTAAATTTACAATTCAAACCCCTTCGGTAATGATTTTTTTGAGAAATATTATGAAAACAAGCTGCCTGATGCTGCTCACAACGGGTTGTTTGCAGGCACAGCTGCTGAATCACCAGGAAAAGCTTACCCGCCAGGACAGCCTCCGGGGCAGCTATGGCGCAGGAAGAAGCTGGTGGAACGTGCTCAGATATGATATCCGGCTGCAGGTAGACATTGCAAACAAAGCCATCAGCGGCTACAATGACATTACCTATGCAATCCTAAAGGACTCAAAAGATCCCCTGCAAATAGACCTGCAGGAACCGATGCAAATAGAGCGCGTGGAAGACCTGGATACCCATAAATCGATCTCCTTCCAGCGGGAAGGAAATGTTTTCTGGCTTAATACTACCGGCTTTGCGATCAATAAAAAACCGAAAACGCTCCGTATCTATTTCAGGGGAAATCCCATCGTTGCCAAAACACCACCTTGGGACGGCGGATGGATCTTTACAAAAGATGCACAGGGCCGGAACTGGGTCAGCACGGCAACACAGGGAATCGGCGCCAGCTCCTGGCTGCCCTGTAAAGACCACCAGGCCGATGAGCCGGACAACGGCATGACCATTACCATCATTGTACCGGACAGCCTGACGGCAGTCAGCAACGGGCGGCTGACGGCCAAAACCAAAAACCGGAATGGCACTACCGGTTGGAAGTGGACCGTAACACAGCCTATCAATACCTACCTGATAACACCCTATATTGGCCATTACGTAAATTTCAGCGATACCCTGCAGGGAGAAAAAGGAAAACTGGATATCGGCTACTGGGTGCTGGACTATAACCTGGAAAAGGCAAAAGAACATTTTACCATCGTAAAGCCCATGATCCATTGCTTTGAGCACTGGATGGGACCCTATCCTTTTTATGAAGACAGCTATAAACTGGTAGATGCGCCCCACCTGGGCATGGAGCATCAGAGCGGCGTAGCGTACGGCAATCAATACCTGAACGGCTACCTGGGCAAGGACCGGTCCGGAACCGGCTGGGGCGACGACTGGGATTTTATCATTGTACACGAAAGCGGTCACGAATGGTTTGCCAATAACATTACCACCAAAGATATTGCCGATATGTGGGTGCATGAAGCCTTTACTACCTATTCCGAAACCCTGTTCGTGCAATGCCGGCACGGCTTAAAGGCAGCCAACGAATATGTGATCGGTCAGCGAAGGATCATCCGGAACGACCAGCCCATTATCGGCATCTATGGGGTGAACAAGGAAGGAAGCAGTGACATGTACGATAAAGGAGCCAGCATGATCCATACCATCCGCCAGATCATCAACGACGACAACAAATTCCGGAACCTGCTCCGGGGACTTAACAGGGACTTCTACCACCAGACCGTAACCGGCCGGCAAATAGAAGCATACATCATCCGCCAGACCGGAAAGCCGCTTCAAAAAGTATTTGACCAATACCTGCGCACGACCATGGTTCCGGTGCTGACCTACACCGTCAGCGGAAATAAAGTACGTTATAAATGGACCAACTGTGTACCGGGATTCAATATGCCCGTTCAGCTGGCAAACGGACAGTGGCTGGCACCTAAAGAAAGGTATCAGGAGGCCCCGCTGGGTATTTTAAAAAACAATGCACTTGATGTAAGCCCCAATTTCTATATCAAAGTAGAAAAAGCTTCTTAATCCATTTCAATGAGCGCACAAATCAGGAAGCATAGTCTTGTTTCATCAGTCGTTATTTATTTCGGATTTCTTGTTGGTGCCCTGAACAATTTCTTTTTTACAAAGGAGGGCTATTTCACAACTACCGAATATGGGCTCACGAGTGGCTTCTTCGTGCCCGTGGCCACATTCATGATGTCCATCGCCTGCATGGGAATGCCCTCTTATATTTACAAGTTCTATCCTTATTACAATGATCGTTTGCCGGTGCGGAAAAATGATATGCTGACCATATCCCTGGTAACCTCCATGATCGGATCTGTGGTTGTTCTCATTATCGGGATCGCTTTCAAATGGCTGTTTGAAAGAAAATACTCTGCAGAATCACCGTTGGCCGTTCAGTACTATTATTGGATGTTTCCCTTTGGATTCGGATTAACGATCTACACCGTGCTCGAAGCCTATGCCTGGAACCTTAAAAAATCCGTGGTCACAAATTTTATGAAAGAGGTCCAGTTCCGGCTGATCACCACGGTATTGATCTGTTTGTTTATCTTCAGGATCATTTCCAACTTTGACCTTTTTATAAAGATCTATTCCTTCAGTTATCTCATCATAGCATGCACACTGCTGATCTATTTAATGATAAAGAAAAAGATCTTTATCACCTTCCGGCTCAGTAGTGTTTCAAAGAAGTTCTCCAAAAATATCCTCCGGTTCCTGCTATTTGTATATCCCGGGTCACTGATCTTAAACCTTTCGATGGTATTTGATTCCTTTGTGATCTCCTCCGTTTCCAAAAAAGGGCTAACCGGTCTGGCCATCTACACCTTTGCCCAATACCTCACCAGCCTTATACAGGCCCCCCAACGCGGTGTTCAGGCCTCCGCTACCCCCTATATTTCACAAGCATGGAAAGACAAAAATATCGGGCAGATCCAAAATATCTACCAGCGGTCATCCATAAACATGCTCATTTTCGCCTGCCTGCTATTCATATTGGTACTGGCCAATTTCAGCGAAGCGATCCGGACCCTGGGTCTGATGGGCGAGCTTTTAGACGGGCTCGATGTATTCCTTTTACTGGGAGCTACAAAAATAGTTGATCTTGGAACCGGCGTAAATGCGCCCATCATTGGTACATCCAAGTACTGGAAATTTGAACTTACCAGCGGTATTGTGCTGTTGCTGCTCATGCTGCCGCTTAATTACTACCTGGCCAAAAAAATGGACATCAACGGACCGGCTCTGGCCAACCTGATCTCCGTTGTTATTTACAATGCTGTGCGGATCCTGTTCCTGTGGAAAAAATTCCGTTTATTCCCCTTTACAAGAAACTCCATCTATACGCTGATCCTGGCCGCCGGAACGTATGGGATCAGCTGGCTGCTTTTTCACAACCTGCATGGCTTTTCAGGCTTATTTGCCCGCAGTATCTTTATTGTAGCGTTGTTCACAGGCAGTGTGTATTTCCTGAACCTGACCCCCGACCTGAAACCGGTACTTGCATCACTTGTAAAGCGATTGAAGAGAGACCGGAAGAGCGGAAAGCAGTAGTCGAAAAAAATGTCTGCTTTTAGATTCGGGAATGCGTGTCAAATGTCTGATTTGAAAATTTGAAAATGAGGGTCCGGACTTTCGAAAGGGAATCCAACACCAGACATAAGACCGGAACCCAAACCCCAAAGTATTCCTAATCATAAACCACCCGCTTTCAAACAAAATGATCGGGGGCAGGACCTGTTTATAAAAAGGCGGTTCACATGCTAAAAGAGGCCCTGCTTAGAAGGCTTCCGCCGGACAGCGAAAAGAAAAATCAAACGGAATGGCGTTCCGCCTCAAGCGGAACAAAGCCTGAAGTGCAGATTTTTCTGGTCCTGCAGGATTCGCCTTTCGGCGGAAAAGATTTTTGCTCCACTTTTCATTGACTGGAAAAGTGGAAAAACAGAAAAGCAGCCGCAAGGTTTATTAAATGCCCTTAGATAAACGGCATCTAATAAGGATTGTGGACTTTCGAAAGAAAATCCAGCACCAGGCATAAAACCGGGACCCAACCCACAAACAACAAACGTTAACCTTCAAACCCAAAACCTCAAACCTCAAACAGCCTGCCGGCAGATCTTCCACAGGTTGTAACGCAAAAAAAGCGCTCCATAAAGAAGCGCTTTCCTTACTAATAAAAAAATCATTAATTACTCACCCCGGAAGATCCTTCGTTATTATGCGCCAGGTACTCTTCAGACGTAGCTTCTATACGCCCTGCGCCTATAAAACGTGAAATATAATAGCTCTCATACAGATCGCTGATGGTAACGCCCTTACTGGTAGAAGCGTGCACAAATTTGTTATTACCCAGGTACATCCCAACATGCGAAACACCGCCCGTTGTATTAAAGAAAACCAGATCACCCTCCCTCAGTTCGGTACTGGAGATCTTACGCACACGGCTATATTGTTCGCGGGCGGTCCGGGGAAGCTCTATCCCGTAAGCCCCGCGATACATTTCACGGGTAAAAGCGCTGCAGTCGATGCCGTATTTGGTGGTTCCGCCATATTGATAGCGGGTACCGTACCAATCATCCATCGTTTCCAGCAGGTCATTATTACTGATCGAATTGGGCAGCACATTTAATATGACCGCGTATTTTCTTTGAAGTTCTGTTGCCGGAGCCGACCGGGGAACAATGATCGCAGCATGCAGGGCTTTTACATCCTTTACCCCGCTGGAAGCTATATTCTTTTCTATACGCCGCATCCTCGTATCCGATTTGGAATTGCCAGGGGAAATGGTCACCTGCTCCATATAAGCATTGGCGAGGGTGGGCTCTTGAGTGGGTTGCAGCTTTGTATTTGTAGTTTTCTTATTGGACGAGGTAAAAAATTTAGAAGCGGTTGAGCAACTGGCCATCAGCACCATCAAGCTAAATCCCGTCAATATATATCTCAAAACGATTTCTTTTAAATTTATTTACCAATAGCAACGCCTAAAAAATGACCATGCTGGAATTTCCATTTCCAATTTATCATAACGCAGATCAAGAGCATTTATTGCCCGGGGGAGACTTTTTTTTGAATAAAATACATATTATATTGAATATCAATACAAATAAAATCGAGCCTTATAGTAATCAAGAAGCAATCACAATCGTTCGTGTGCACAAAACAGTAACAGGCAGTTGATTGTTGCCTTTTAGAGAATGTGCATAAAAATATACCCGTTCTTTACCGTTTTTGTCCCATTTTAGCAGTTCGAACAGGCCTCGTGTCAAACAGCACTAAAAGCTGTTTTTTCAGCAATCCCTGCTGTAAGATACAGGCCCCATATTAAAGAAGTACACATGAAATTCTCGCATTTACACGTCCATACACAATATTCATTGCTGGATGGGGCCGCTCCCATCGGCTCCCTGTACAAAAAAGCCATCGCCGACGGAATGCCGGCCCTGGCCATCAGCGATCACGGAAATATGTATGGTGCTTTCCAGTTTGTGGCAGAAGCTTATAAGCATCTGGACGAAAACGGGAAACCGAAGGTAAAGCCGGTAGTAGGCTGCGAATTTTACCTCGTGGAGAACCGTCACGAAAAAACCTTTACCAAAGAAAAGAAGGATAAACGCTACCACCAGATCCTGCTGGCTAAAAATGAACAGGGTTACCGCAATCTTACCAAGCTCACTTCCCTGGGGTTCATAGAAGGGCTGTATGGCAAATACCCCCGTATTGATAAAGAACTGGTCCTGCAGTATCATGAGGGATTGATCGCCACCACCTGCTGCCTGGGAGCATCAGTACCACAGGCCATCCTGCGCAAAGGGGAAGCAGAGGCCGAGCAGGAATTCAAGTGGTGGCTGGATCTTTTTGGAGAAGACTTTTATGTAGAGCTGCAACGCCACGGCATCGGCGACCAGGATAAGGTGAACGAAGTATTGATCCGCTTTGCCGTTAAATACAAGGTGCCCATCATTGCCAGCAACGATTCGCATTATGTGGAACAGGACGATTTCAACGCCCATGATATCCTGCTTTGCATCAATACCGGCGAAAAGCAATCCACCCCTGCTTTCCGGGGTGATTTTGCCGACGATGATGTAAACATGAAGAACATGCGTTTTGCCTTTGCCAATGACCAGTTCTATTTTAAGAATACGGAAGAAATGAGCAAACTGTTCGCTGATCTTCCCGAAGCCATTGACAATACCAACGCCATAGTTGATAAAATTGAATTACTGGATCTGAAACGCAGCATCCTCCTGCCCAACTTTCCCATCCCCGAAGATTTTAAGCGGCATACCGAGGATGAAAAAACAGACAAGGGGCTGGTTTCGGCCGACTCGCTGAACCAGTGGGAATATCTCCGGCACCTGACCTACGAGGGCGCACAAATACGCTATGGCGTGATGCCGGACAGCACCAAAGAACGCATTGATTTTGAATTGTTCACCATCAAGACCATGGGCTTTGCCGGGTACTTCCTGATCGTGAGCGATTTTATCAAAGCCGGGCGCGACAGTGGCGTATTCATAGGCCCGGGGCGGGGATCCGCAGCGGGCTCTGTAGTGGCCTATTGCATCGGTATCACCAATATTGACCCCATTAAGTACAACCTTCTGTTTGAGCGTTTCCTGAACCCCGACCGCAAATCAATGCCGGATATCGATACCGATTTTGACGATGAAGGCCGTCAGCGGGTGATCGACTACGTGGTACAGAAATACGGCAAAAACCAGGTGGCGCAGATCATTACGTACGGTACCATGGCCGCCAAAATGAGCATTAAAGACGTGGCGCGGGTAATGGACCTTCCCCTTCCCGACTCCAATGCCCTGGCCAAGCTGGTGCCGGAAAAACCAGGCATCTCACTGAAACGGGTATTGCATGCACCACTACAGCCAAAAGCCGGGGAAAAATCACTGATCGAAAAAGAAGGACTGGGTGCCGATGACATTGAAAACGTAAAAAGGATCCGTGATGTTTACAATGGCGACGATCTTCAAAGCAAGGTACTCCACGAGGCCGAAATCCTTGAAGGCTCTGTGCGCAATACTGGCATCCACGCTGCAGGCATCATCATTGCACCCAAAGACCTGACGGAACTGCTGCCTGTAAGTACCGCTAAGGACTCCGACCTGTGGGTTACCCAGATCGAGGGCAGCGTGATTGAAGAAGCAGGGGTTATTAAAATGGACTTCCTGGGTTTAAAGACCCTCACCATTATTAAAGACGCGCTGAAACTGATCAAACAAAACCACAATCTTGATATTGTAATAGACGATATTCCGCTCGATGATGAAAAGACCTATGAACTTTATCAGAAAGGCGAAACCAATGCCACGTTCCAGTTTGAAAGTGCGGGCATGCAAAAATACCTGCGGGAGCTGAAGCCCGACCGTTTCGACGACCTTATTGCGATGAACGCTCTGTACCGCCCGGGCCCGCTGGCTTATATCCCTGATTATATCGAACGGAAGCATGGCCGCCAGGAGGTAGTGTTTGATCTTCCGGAAATGGAAGACGACCTTAAAGACACCTACGGGATCACCGTATACCAGGAGCAGGTGATGCTGCTGAGCCAGAAGCTGGCCGGCTTTAGCAAGGGGGATGCCGACGTACTGCGGAAGGCCATGGGTAAAAAACAAAAAGCGGTACTGGATAAAATGAAAAAGCAGTTTGTCGAAGGTGCCACGCAAAAAGGGCATCCTGCGGACAAACTCGACAAGATCTGGACCGACTGGGAAGCATTTGCGCAGTACGCGTTTAACAAATCGCATGCGACCTGTTACGCTTTTGTGGCCTACCAGACGGCCTACCTGAAGGCCCACTACCCCAGCGAGTATATGGCCGGGGTATTGAACAACGCCGGTTCCCTTGAAAAGATCACGTTCTTCATGGAAGAATGTAAACGCATGGGCCTGCCTGTACTGGGACCGGATATCAATGAATCGCAAAAGGGATTTGCCGTAAATAAAAAAGGAGAGATCCGCTTTGGGCTGGGTGGATTGAAAGGCGTAGGGGAAGCGGCCGTGGAAAGCCTGATCCAGGAACGGGATGAAAATGGCGCTTATGCCTCGATCTTCGATATGATCAAACGGGTAAACCAACGGACGGTGAACAAAAAAACGCTGGAAAGCCTGGCGTATGCAGGCGCATTCGATTGTTTTGCAGACCTGTATCGCGCGCAGTATTTTCATATACCGCCGGGTGATCTTACCAATGGCCTTGAAAAAATCATAAAATATGGACAGGTCTGTCAGGCTCAGGCTCAAACCAGCACCAATACCCTGTTTGGTGACCTTGCAGAAGTAATGGAGGTACAGGTACCAAAGATCCCTGAATGTGCCCCATGGCCGCTGGTGGTGCAACTCGATCATGAAAAACAGGTAACGGGGATCTTCATCAGCGGGCACCCGTTGGATGATTACCGGTTTGAAATGGAACACTATGGCATCACAAAGATCTCCTACCTAAACGAATATAAGACACAGGATAAAGAAAAGATAAGCTCGGCAGCCAGTTTCAAGATCATGGGGCTGGTATCCGATGCGCAACACCGGATCTCCAGAACGGGGAACAAATTCGGAAGCTTTATCATTGAGGATTACAGCGGCAAGCTGGACATGGTTTTGTTCTCGGAAGATTATATGAAATATTCGCCCATGCTGCAGCTGGGAGCCACCGTATATCTGACCGGTTACTTCAAGCAGCGGTTCAACGGCGATTTTGATTTCAAGATCACTTCTATTTGCCTTGCGGAAAGCGTGATGAAGAACCAGACCAAAAATCTGAAGATAGAATTACCGGTAGAGGAAGTCACCAAAGAAACCGTTGAGTTCATTCATTCCAACCTCAAAGCACATAAGGGGCCCAGCACACTTAAGTTGTCTATAAAAGATGCAACGGAAGACATCACAGTGGACCTGTTAACCCGCGGAAAAGGTTTTGAAATGAACAATGAACTGATCGTGTATCTTTCAAAACAAGCCAACTGGAACGTAGCAGTGGAATTGAATTAGAATGTCTCCTACAACACAGCCTCAAGGAGACAGGGCGACGATGAAGACCATTTAGCAGTGCTAAAAGTCGCTTCCGGTCACCCTGTCTCCGGAAGGGCACTAATGTTTTTTGCAACCTCACTTTGTAGCCAATAGCCTCACAATTCCCCCTTCAGATAAAAGCCCGTATAACTTTCCTTACACTTCACCAACGCCTCCGGCGTTCCTTCAAAAAGGATACGCCCGCCCCCATCACCTCCTTCAGGGCCCAGGTCAATGACATGATCGGCCACTTTGATCACATCCATATTGTGCTCAATCACCAATACGGTATTTCCTTTCTCCACCAGCTTGTTCAATACCTGCAACAGGTGCTTGATGTCTTCAAAATGCAAACCGGTGGTTGGTTCATCCAGGATATAAAAGGTTTTGCCGGTATCTTTTTTGGAAAGCTCCGTACTCAGTTTTACCCGTTGGGCTTCACCCCCGCTCAGCGTTACCGCACTTTGTCCAAGCGTAATATAACCCAGCCCTACATCCTGCAGGGTCTTTATCTTCCGGTATATAGAAGGTACGGCCTGAAAAAACTCCACGGCATCGTCTACCGTCATATCCAGTACATCGGAGATCGATTTTCCTTTGTACCGGATCTCCAGTGTTTCCCGGTTATAGCGCTTGCCATTACATTTTTCACAAGGCACATATACATCCGGCAGAAAGTTCATCTCAATGACCCGCATGCCGCCGCCTTCACACACATCACAACGGCCTGTTTTTACATTAAAGGAAAAACGCCCGGCATTATACCCCCGGATCTTTGCCTCCGGAACCGCTGCAAAGAGCGTGCGGATATCTGTAAAAAATCCGCAGTAAGTAGCCGGGTTGCTCCGTGGCGTACGGCCAATGGGCGACTGGTCGATCTCCACTACCTTATCAACATGCTCCAATCCCTTTACCGATTTATACGCCATCGGCGCCTTCTTGGAATGATACGCGTGCTGTGATAAAATGGGATACAGGGTCTCATTGATGAGGGTCGATTTCCCGCTGCCGCTGACTCCCGTTACCACAATCAGTTTGCCCAACGGAAATTTTACGCTCACATTCTTCAGGTTATTACCGGTGGCGCCTTTCAGCTCCAGTGTTTTTCCGTTACCGGACCGGCGCTCTGCAGGCGTCTCTATCTTCAGATGTCCGTTCAGATAACCGGCAGTAATCGTGTCCAGCTTCAGGATCTCTTCAGGTGAACCCTTGGCCACTACGCGCCCTCCGTGATACCCGGCCTTGGGCCCGATATCGATCAGGTAATCCGCAGCCAGCATAATGTCTTTATCATGCTCCACCACCAGCACGCTGTTGCCGATATCACGCAGGTGCTGCAGGGAAGTGATCAGCCGGTGATTGTCGCGCTGGTGCAGCCCGATAGAAGGTTCATCCAGGATATACGTGATCCCCTGCAATTGTGAGCCGATCTGTGTAGCCAGCCGGATCCGCTGTGATTCACCGCCGCTCAGCGTCCGGGACGGACGGTAAAGCGTCAGGTAGGTCAGACCTACATCTAGCAGGAACTGCAGCCGCTCCCGGATCTCCTTTAAAATATCTTTGGCAATGGCATTTTGTTTCTTCGACAAACGGGATTCGATCCCCTTCAGCCAGTTGCCCAGTTTGTCAAGGTTTAAATTACTCAGCTCCGCTATATTCCGCTCATCCACCCGAAACCACAGGCTCTCCTTTTTCAGGCGGGCGCCGTTACAGGAAGGACAGGACTTCAGCATCATGAATTGTTCCACCCATTCACGCAGCCATTCGGAAGTCTGGGTAGAAAAGAACCAGCGCTTCAGCATGGGAATGATGCCTTCGTAGCTGCCGGTATAAATATCGGGGACCGAGTCGTCTGCACCATCCAGGTCCAGTTCCCGGTTAGCTGCCCCATCTCCGTACAACAACAACTCCAACTGTCCTTCCGGCAGCTCGCCAACCGGTTTGCTCAGACTGATCTTATGTTTTTTGGCAAAAGAAACCACCTGCTGAAATACGCTGGCATTGCGCTCTTCACCCAGGGGTGCAATGCCTCCTTCGCTGATGCTCCGATTACGATCCGGCACTACGGACTCCATATCGATCGCATAGGCGGTTCCGATCCCTTTGCAATAAGGGCAGGCACCATAGGGCGAGTTGAACGAAAACGAATTGGGCGAAGGCTCCTCATAACTGATACCGGTGTCTTCGCACATCAGCTGTTTGCTGTATTGTACCGGTTGGTCCGATTCCTCCACAAGCAGAAATATCAGCTCCTTTCCCAATTTGAGTGTTGCCTGCACACTCTGGCTCAGCCGGGCCTTTGAAGCAGGATTTACCTCTAACCGGTCCACTACAATCTCTATATCATGGATCTTATAACGGTCTACCTGCATCTTGGGAACAAGGTCCCTGATCTCGCCATCCACCCGCACTTTTAAAAATCCTTTCTTTCGCACGTCTTCAAACAGTTCCCGGTAATGACCTTTACGTCCCCGCACTACAGGGGCCAGGAGGTGGATCTTCTGATTCCGGAACCGGTCAAAAATATTTTCCACGATCTCCTCCTCGCTCCACTTCACCATTTTTTTGCCGGTGTTATAAGAATAGGCTTCGCCCACCCGTGCAAACAGCAACCGGAAAAAATCATACACTTCGGTGATCGTTCCAACCGTTGAGCGGGGATTTTTATTGGTGGTCTTCTGTTCAATAGAGATCACAGGAGAAAGTCCTGTGATCTTATCCACATCCGGGCGCTCCATATCGCCGATAAACTGGCGGGCATAGGCCCCGAAGGTTTCCATGTAACGGCGCTGACCTTCTGAATAAATGGTATCAAACGCCAGGGATGATTTTCCGCTGCCACTGATCCCGGTAATCACCACCAGTTCGTTCTTCGGAATGGAAATATCGATGTTCTTCAGATTGTGCACCCGGGCACCGGACACCTCAATCACTTCGCTTTCAGCTTTCAACTTGTATCATAAATTTTGGGATGATCGAAAAAAACAGGCACAAACCTACATAAATTTTTCTTCTGAATGCGCCAAATCACCAGGCCAGCCATAAATCCTGTTTTCCACCCTTCGCCGGACCATATGTACCGGTTACCTCGGGGCAATGTAGAAAACGGGCGTCGGTATAAAAAAAGCGCCTGTTTCCGGAAGATGAGCGCTTCCTGCTCCCCCACAATACGGTACTGCACAACCTGAAATGCTGAATTTCAGGCACTCCGGGACCAGGCCGTAACAAGCTGCCGCTCCGGGTCAGCTATCAGGGGTTACCCGGAAACTCATAACCAAAAATTAAAATATACATTTTTCCAGGCAAACAACCGGTTTGGCATAATAATTTCAGTACGTAGGGTAATTTGAATCAATTCTTAAATAAAATGTATTTATGAAAAAAAGGTCGTTTCTTACATTCATACTGGCAACTGCCATTACAATAGTAACCTTCGCTCAAACAAGCACTCCGGAGGTTCCCAGGAATTATAAACCCCAACCCAAGGAATTGCTACCGATGCCGGATTCACTGACGGAGAACGAAATTTTCCCGGTGCTCGGTTCCTTCGATGTAACTGATAAAGAGGGCACAGCGTCTCATCTGACCATCACCAGGGACGAAGAAAATAAAGGCATCGTTTGGGTAAGCGGTTTACCGCAAGGTAAGTTTAAAGCGCTGATCAAAGATGCGCCCGCTACTTACAAGATCCCCGCACAAAAAACCCTGGCCAATGATGATGCGATGGATGCAGCTGCGGAAGTAACCACAGACGACGCCGCAACAAAAAGCAAAAGCAAAGTGATCAGCGGCCGTTCCATTAAAGAAGGCACCCTGATCTTTGATAAAGAGGCCAATGCCATTTATGTAAATATCGGCAATAAGTACAATGAAGAAGAGCCTACAGCAGCATTCCCCGAAATGAATGTTGCAGCAGATTCCACTGCCCTGACAGATGCCGGAATGGTCGACGATACGGCTTCAAAACCGAAAAAGACAACGACAAAAAAACCGGTGATCAAGGGCAGCACTTATACCGGCACCAAGACGGATGTACCGGCAGCCGCTGTTGAAGCCAGCCCGGAAGCAGCCCCATCTGAGAATTAATCGGGATCAATAAAAATGTTAAAATCAAGGGGTTGCCAACTTTAAGGCAACCCTTTCTGATATAAACGGGTCTTATTTCCGACTGCCAAATTTTCAAATTACAATTTGGCATATTATTTGGCAAAGCAAAGAATATCAAAAGAAAAAACATGAAACAACTGAGAAATCTATCACTGGGAATCGCATTAACCGGTTTAACCCTTGCAGGTTGCGATTCCATGAACCGGACTCAAAAAGGGGCCATCATTGGAACCGGAGGCGGTGCTGCTATGGGGGCTGTAATCGGAAAGGCCGCGGGTAATGCCGGGCTGGGTGCCATTATTGGCGCAACCGTAGGCGGGGTAACCGGTGCCATCATCGGTAAAAAAATGGATAAGCAGGCAGAGGAGATCAAGCAACAGGTACCCGGTGCCAAGGTAGAGCGCGTGGGTGAAGGGATTACCGTAGAGTTCAACAGCGCTGTCCTGTTTGGTTTCGACCAGTCATCCCTCTCCGGAGCAGCCCAGAACACCCTGAACGACCTGATCACGATCCTGAACAAATACCCGGATACCGACCTGGAAATACAGGGGCATACCGACAATACCGGCACGGCCAAATACAACCAGGCCTTATCAGAAAGAAGAGCTTCCAGCGTAGCCAACTATCTTGGTTCGCATAATATAGCGCTGGAACGGATGAGCACAAAGGGATATGGATTCAGTGTTCCCAAATATTCAAACGATACTCCTGACGGCCGGGCACAGAACCGCCGCGTGGAATTTGTGATCTCTGCCAATGAAAAAATGAAGGCAGATGCAGCGCAGGAAGCCAACAAAGGATAGTCAGGCCTTAATAAAATCGATCATCAAACCTATAATTTTATGAAAAAGAAAAATCAGTTATTAAAAGCATTTATGGTTGCGGCAGCGGTCAGCATATCGGGCGCAGCAATGTCCCAGGTAGAGATCGGCATCCGGGCAGGCGCCAACTTTTCGAACGCCACCATTGAAGATGCAAACGGTGACAAAACAGACACAAAGCTGAATCCGGGCTGGCACGCCGGGGTAACTTTTGATATTCCTGTAGCCGATGAGTTCTATGTGCAGCCGGGTGCATTGTTCAGCACCAAAGGCTTTAAAACCGATGATGACTATTACGGCGTCGCTAATGTTTCCAGCAAAACAACCCCTTATTATGTGGAGGTTCCCATTAACTTCCTTTATAAGCCGGAACTGGGAACAGGAAAATTGTTGCTGGGTGCAGGCCCCTATGTAGCTTACGGCTTAGGCGGTAAATGGAAAATAGACGGAAGCGCCGGTTCCTACACAGGAAGCACAGAAGGCGACCTTGAGTTCAAAAATGACCGCACGGATGGTTCCAATGACAAAGCCATCTATGGTAAACCTTTCGATGCCGGTGCTAACCTGCTCTTTGGTTATGAATTTGCCAACAAATTATCGTTCCAGCTGAACGGCCAACTGGGTCTCCTGAACATCGCACCCAAAAATGATGGCGAGAAACCGGATGAAAAAATTAAAAACTCAGGATTTGGAATTTCCGTTGGATATAAATTCTAAAAAACAATTAGTTCCGAACTTATGAAACATGGGCCGCCCCTCCGGGGGCGGTTTTTTAATTTTAACCAAACTTTTCATCCGCTACGGACGGGGAACCCCTGAAACGGCCTATCTTAACAGGGTAAAATGCAACTATTTCATAAAAACTGTTCCGCTTATGAAGAAGGACACACCCCTCCGCATCCTGATCTGCTGCACGCTTTTTCTTTCGGTACCGGCCACACAGGCGCAAACAAGGGTTAGCGTAACCGCAGGGTTCAATTTATCCAGGGTCTCCTGGAAAGAATCAAGGAACGGAACCTCTATTGACAACGCATTCAACCCCGGCTATCAGCTGGGCCTGCTTACCTCGGTACCCGTCATGCTGCACCGGAAATCCCTGCACCTGCAGACCGGCCTTCTGTTCTCGACCAAGGGCTTCCGCCAGGACTATGAAGATGATCAGGGCCAGGGCGTACTGGTTGTCAATCCCTGGTATGGTGAAATACCCCTGAATATCCTGTACCGGATCCCGGGCAATACCGAACGCTTTTTTTTAGGAGCCGGGGCCTACTTTGCCTATGGCCTGGGCGGCAGGTGGACAATGACCTACCGCAGCGCATGGGGTTGGGATACCGGTACCATAGAATATACCGATATAAGCCGGCAAGACCCCGATGATCAGAAATTCAATTATGGCAGGAGAACCGATCTGGGCATCAACCTGCTGGCGGGCCTGATCATTTCCAAGTCGGTATTCCTGAAACTCACCGGGCAGGCAGGGCTAAAAAACATTGCCCCTGCCGAAAACAAAAAAATGACCAAGGAAGAATTCAGGAACCGGGTGCTTACCCTTTCTGCAGGCTATCGCTTCTGATGGGAGCACCATTACTTTGCAACAAATCATTAAGGAACTTCAAACAAGAAAACAGCGCCTCAATGCCCCTTCACGCCTTCATGCTTAAAAAGCGCCTTTGATTTGTAATGGGCCCCATAAGCTTCCCGGCAGGCATTCATCAATACGCCTTCCACCCTATCTTTGCTCCATGATACTGCCGGAAAAAACCTCCATAAGAAAAGCCACAACAGAGGAAATCGCCATCATCCATCAGCTGGCGCTGGACATCTGGCCAAAAGCCTTTGAGCAGATCCTGACCCCGGAACAAACCGGCTATATGCTGCAGCTGATGTATGCCCCTGCTGTCCTGGAAATGGAAATGCAGCGGGGTGTGGAATATTATATCCTCAATCATGCCGGAGCCGATATGGGCTATACCGCAATTGAGCAGAAAGAGCAGGACTCGTGGAAGCTGCATAAAATTTACCTGTCGCAGAAAATGCACGGAAAAGGGTTGGGCAAATTCCAGTTACAGCACATGGAGGCGATCGCAAAAAATCGGGGCGCCCAGTACCTTCTTTTGAACGTAAACCGGCAGAATAAAGCCGTTGATTTCTACAAACGCCAGGGATATGAGGTTATAAAAACAGAGGATATTGACATCGGCGGAGGATTCTTCATGAACGATTACCAGATGCGAAAATCCTTATAAGGGCCCGGCTTCAATTGTTCTGAATACAATTCTTTTCGCTCCTCAAACCCGCCCTTCGCGCCCGTGGAGCTGATTATTTTTTTCCGGAATACGCCCCCCAAACATCGCAGGCAGCAACCGCATTCTTCCATCCGAAAAAACACGGCGATCGATAAAATATTACACAAATGATTGATTTAGAATAATGTGCAATAATTTACAATTCATTAAAAGGCGGCCGGAACGCAGCATCCTGCACTAAAACCCGTGCACCGTTTTACATTTTCCAAAAATTCAAACAAGGGAATGCCGGTTCTTAAATAGCCCCGTTGCACGCGCCATTCCATTAAAAATTTGTCTAATTTTACAGGCACTCAATGAGACATATTTTAATAACCATTCAAGTTTTATAATGAGCAACGCGACTACTTTGTTTGATAAGGTGTGGGACGCCCACGTGGTACGCCATATTGAAGATGGCCCGGATGTATTGTTTATCGATCGGCATTTTATTCATGAGGTAACCAGCCCGGTTGCCTTCCTCGGTCTGGAACAAAGAGGGATTCCCGTGATCTATCCCCAGCGTACATTCGCCACGGCAGATCACAATACCCCCACCATGAACCAGGATCAGCCCGTTAAAGATCCCTTATCAGCCAACCAGCTGGCGGCGCTCTCCAGCAATGCCACTAAATGGGGCATCTCCCTTTGGGCACTGGGAAGTCCCAAGAACGGGATCGTGCACGTTGTAGGACCGGAAAACGGCATTACCCAGCCGGGCATGACCATCGTTTGCGGCGATTCGCATACTTCCACCCATGGAGCCTTTGGCTGTATTGCATTCGGAATCGGAACCTCTGAAGTGGAAATGGTATTATCCTCCCAGTGCATTATGCAGCCCAAACCCAAAAAAATGCGCATCACCATTAATGGGAAGCTGGGCAAAGGCGTGCTGCCAAAAGATGTAGCCCTGTATATGATCTCGCAGATCACTGCCAGCGGCGCCACCGGTTACTTTGCGGAATATGCCGGTGATGTTTTTGAGAACATGAGTATGGAAGGCCGGATGACCGTTTGTAATATGAGTATTGAAATGGGCGCGCGCGGTGGTATGATCGCTCCGGACCAAACCACGTTTGACTATATATACGGGAAGGACAAAGCGCCCAAAGGGACCGACTGGGATACTGCCCTGGCCTACTGGAAAACGCTGAAGACCGATGACGGCGCGGTGTTTGATAAAGAATTGCATTTTGATGCAGCCGACATCGAGCCCCAGATCACTTACGGTACCAACCCCGGTTTGGGCACGGGCATTACTCGCCAGATCCCCAAAGCCTCCGAAGTTAAAGATGGCGAAGCCTCTTATAAGAAATCCCTGGCCTATATGGATTTTGCAGAAGGTGAAGCCCTGCTGGGCAAAAAGATCGATTATGTATTCTTAGGAAGCTGTACCAATGGCCGTATCGAAGACTTTCGCGCCTTTGCTTCTATTGTAAAGGGCAAAAAGAAAGCCGACAATATCACTGCCTGGCTGGTTCCCGGCTCCCATATCGTCGAAGACCAGATCAAAGCAGAAGGCATCCTGGATATTTTAAATGAAGCTGGTTTTGAACTGCGGCAACCCGGTTGCTCTGCCTGCCTGGCGATGAATGAAGATAAAATCCCAGCCGGCAAATATGCCGTCAGCACCAGCAACCGCAACTTCGAAGGCCGTCAGGGACCCGGCGCCCGCACTTTGCTGGCAAGTCCGTATGTAGCTGCTGCGGTAGCCGTAACGGGTGTGGTAACCGATCCCCGGGAGCTGATGGAAGAAGTACCGGCATAATTTTTTGCCCCGGACAGCAGTATCCATGGCATCCGCGTTGCGTCGCACACTTGTACTGCAGTGCTTGTATCAGCAAAAAGACCTGTGAGGTTTTGAAGACCTCACAGGTCTCTACAACACAAATCCGGGAATTTGCCCGACATCAGATAACAACCATACCTCAAAACAGGAGCCTGAAACTTAAACTTCAATCTTTAAACAAAAAAAATGGCATACGATAAATTCACAGTATTAACATCCACAGCGGTTCCTTTACCCATCGAGAACGTGGATACCGATCAGATCATTCCCGCGCGCTTCCTGAAAGCAACAGAGCGCAAGGGCTTTGGAGACAACCTGTTCCGCGACTGGCGCTACAATAATGACGACACGCCCAAACAGGATTTTGTTTTAAACAACCCCATCTACTCCGGGAAGATCCTGGTAGGCGGTAAAAATTTCGGAAGCGGCAGCAGCCGCGAGCACGCGGCCTGGGCCATTTATGACTACGGGTTCCGCTGTGTGGTATCCAGCTTTTTTGCAGATATCTTCAAAGGCAATTCGCTCAACATCGGTTTATTGCCGGTAACCGTAAGCGAGGAATTTCTCGATAAAATATTCAAAGCGATCGAAGCAGATCCCAAAGCCGGGATCGAAGTAAACCTTCCCGAACAGACCATTACCATCCTGGCAACCGGTGACAAAGAAAGCTTCGACATCAATGGTTACAAAAAGCACAACATGATGAACGGCTTCGACGACATCGATTATTTACAATCCCTGAAGCAGGAGATCAACACATTTGCAGATAAAAGTTTGTATTAGGCTCTTTTAAGATTTCGCCTTATGGTATCGGTTCTGATTACTGGGGTTAGCAAGGGGCTTGGCAATGAATTGTTTCATCAATTTACAGAACGGGATTATTATGTTTTTGGAGTTACAAGACCGAACGAGTCTACTTTTAATTTTACAGGATCTAAACTAAACAATTACAAGATCATACAAGCAGATCTTACAGAAGAACAATCAATCAGAATCATGAAAGATGCAATTCAATCGCATCCCATTGATCTAATCATTAATAATGCCGGAACCGGAGGAGTTGCAAATCACTTAGAGCATATCCACACAAAAGAACTTTCGGACTTATTTAATATTCATTGTTTAGGCGCTCTGAGAGTTGTTCAGGCCGTTTTAAAAAATTTGTTAGCTGCACAAAAACCTATTGTTATAAATATTAATAGCAGGTTGGGCTCTATCAAAGAACAATCCAGAAAAACGTTTCGGCATTTGGAGGTTAGTTATGCCTACAGGATAGCCAAGGCATCGCAAAACATGCTAACAAATTGCTTACGAAATGAATTTGAAAACAGAATACAGTTTATTAGTCTTAATCCCGGGAAAATGAAAACCGGAATTGCACAGGTTGATGCAGATCTGGAGCCATCCCTGGTTGCCGCTGAAATAATAAGGCAATATGAAGAAGCAACGTTCAAAGAAGAATTAGGTATTTCTCAATTATCAAATGAACTGATTGAATGGTAAGTTTATTTAAATTATGCGTAGACAAATCGAAATAATGGATACCACCCTGCGGGATGGTGAGCAGACCAGCGGCGTATCCTTTTCAGCAACGGAAAAATTAACCATTGCCCAGCTGCTTTTAACAGAAGTAAAAGTAGACCGCATTGAAATTGCGTCCGCGCGCGTTTCTGAAGGCGAGTTCCTGGCCGTAAAACGCATCACCGACTGGGCAAAGGAAAACGGACACCTGCATAAAATAGAAGTGCTGACCTTTGTGGATGGCGATACGTCCATCAGCTGGGTGGAAAAAGCAGGAGCAAAAGTGATGAATATCCTGACCAAGGGCTCAATGAATCACCTCACCCACCAGCTCAAAAAAACCCCCGACGAACATTTTAAGGATATCGCCGCAGTAATAAAAAAGGCGCAGAAAAAAGGTATCGACTGCAATGTGTACCTGGAAGACTGGAGCAACGGGATGCGCAATTCCAAGGAATACGTATTCCGGTACCTCGATTTTATTGCGAAGCAACCCATCAAAAGGGTGCTGCTGCCCGATACGCTGGGCATCCTGATCCCGTCCGAAACCTATACCTATATCGCAGAGATCAGGGAGCGCTATCCGCAGCTGCACTTTGATTTTCATGGACACAACGATTATGACCTGGGCGTGGCCAATGCACTGGAGGCCGTAAAAGCCGGCGCCAACGGGCTGCACCTCACCATCAACGGTATGGGTGAACGGGCCGGAAATACACCGTTGTCCAGTATTGTGGCAGTACTGAACGATTTTCAGAAAGACGTAAAGACATCCGTTAATGAAAAAGCGCTTTACAAGATCAGCAAACTGGTTGAGGCCTTTTCCGGCTTCCGCGTATCTCCCAACAAACCGGTAGTGGGCGAAAACGTATTTACTCAAACCGCCGGCATTCATGCAGACGGCGATAAGAAAAAGAATCTCTATTACAATGACCTGATGCCCGAACGCTTTGGACGGAAACGGAAATACGCCCTAGGCAAAACTTCCGGCAAGGCCAACATCGAAAACAACCTGCAGCAGCTGGGCATACAGTTGTCGGACGAGGACCTGAAAAAAGTGACCCAACGGATCATTGAGCTCGGCGATAAAAAAGAAACTGTTACCCAGGATGATCTCCCTTTTATCATCTCGGATGTACTCGACAGCAACCCCGCTACCGAAAAAGTATATGTGGAGAACTATGTGCTGACCCACTCCAAGAATATGCGCCCGTCCACCACGGTCCGCATTAAATTTGAGGACGGGGTCTTTGAAGAAAACGCACAGGGCGACGGGCAATATGATGCATTTATGAATGCCCTCCGGAAGATTTATGTGCAAAAAAAGCTGCCACTGGCAAAACTGACCGACTATATTGTCCGGATCCCCCCGGGAGGAAAATCCGACGCCCTCTGCGAAACCATCATCACCTGGAACCACAACGGGCGGGAGTTCATTACCTCGGGACTGGACAGCGATCAGACCGTTGCTGCGATCAAGGCAACACAGAAAATGCTCAACCTCATATAAACCGGGCTTCAGCAGGTTGTCTTTGATGCACGAAGCCCTTAGAAGCGGCCGTACTTGTTTGCACAACACGCGTTGTAAAATACCCGGGCCCTTCCGGGATGCGCAACCCAATAGTCCGTAACGCCGTTTTATTTTCAGAGGGCGGAATTCAGAAACATTCATCCGCCTAACCCGCCAACCGGCCCTGATCTTCGGAACATTTATGTATTTTCATAAGAAATACATCTTTTACAAAACGATACTGATGAAATACGCGATACTCGCCATTGCCTCCATGCTTTACAGTTTTTCTTGCCGGGCCCAGAAAGACAGCGTCCTGATCAACGAACTGTATAATGGTACAAGATCAGAGGCCATTGCCAAAGCAAGAACCGTATTGCTCGACAAGTTCATTGAAAAGGACCTGCGCCATGTCAAGGTGGTCAAGGATTACCTGACCGGAATGCAGGATGAGCATTACCTCACACTGTATCCGCAGGAGCTGTTGCTCCTTTCCTACTGGACACATGAATATGAAGACGTCCTGTCTTTTGTAAAAGAAGCTGTTCCCGGCAACGGCGCCCTGCCGGGCGAAATAGCTGTAACCGCTGATTCCCGAAAAACCACTCCCATACCACCCAAAGCAGATTACCTGGCCATCCGGCTGGCAGAACAGACCCGTCAGGACACCGACAGCCTGGTTGCCGGGATCCGCCGCACCAGCCATACGAACGAGGAGAAAGATTTTCTCGCCCTCTTCCTGCAGTATCTTGTCAGTACCGCCTACGGTCCTGCAAACAACGAACAGCAATCATTAAACGACGGTGCCGATGCCTTGCTCAACCGATACCCTTCCGGCAGCTATAACACATTTACCCGGCAGTATATCCGGGTCCGGTATGCGCCGGCAGATAACGGTTATGCCATTTCGCTTCATTCCGGCAAATTCCTTTTTACCGGCAACCTGCGGGATTATTACACGCATCCTACATTGGCCGGTCTCTCCATCGATTTCTTCGACCGGAAGTGGATCTATCAGCTGGACCTTATCTGTGGTTTTAACAAGAGCAAAAAAGATATGCCCGTAGGCAGCGCCATCTGGCCCGGAGGATCAAAAGCCACATCCGGGGATGTTCACCTGGCAGCGGGCAGGTATCTGGTCAGCAACCGGGTCGCCGCCATAGCGCCATATGCAGGCATTGGCATATTTGGTCTTGATGGAAACTACAACGTCAATACGCATCCGGAGTATAAAGGAACAGGCATCAAAACCACCATCAGCGGGGTTCTCGGGGTGTTTGCAGACCTGAAGCTGAAAACTGCAGCCGCGGCCTCCTATTTCACTAATTCCCCCGGAATGATGCAGACAACCTTCCTGCGCTTCAGCTATGGTTACATAGCCACCCCGCTGAAAAATAATTTTGTGGACTATTCAGGTGCGGTACACAGGATCACGGTTGGCATTGGCATTAAGGGAAGTTCAAAAAAGAGGGTCTATTAATGATCCATTCACCGGGCCTGCAGAAAACTGTTTAAGATTTACAGCACCCGCGCATTTCGAAAAACACCCGGTAGTAAAAGCAATCAGGGAAGTGCGGCGCATTAAGGGCTAGAATGCAACCAAAATCACCTTCCTGACAAAAATCAGCTTCAATTTTTCAGAAAATAACCGGGCATCCAGTATCTTAGAGGCCTGCCCAGGCGGTTTTTTAAAAAACTTCTAACAAAACGGGCCTTATGGCTAAAATCAAATAAAAAAACAGATGAAAAAAAATATTCTTATTGTTCCCGGGGATGGGATCGGGCAGGAAGTGACTACCGTAGGTAAGAAAGTACTGGACAGGATCGCCGAAAAATACGGACATGAATTTTCTTATGACGAGGCCCTGATCGGTCATGCGGCCATCGAAGCAACCGGTGTTCCGCTGCCGGATGAAAGCCTGGAAAAAATGAGGAAATCCGATGCCGTGCTGTTTGGAGCGGTAGGCCATCCCAAGTACGACAATGATCCTTCTGCAAAGGTCCGGCCGGAACAGGGACTGTTAAAAATGCGGAAAGAGCTGGGATTATACGCCAACCTGCGGCCCATCAAACTCTTTGATGAGCTCCTGAGTGCTTCCAGCATCAAACCCGAGATCTTAAAAGGTGCCGACATCCTGTTTTTCCGGGAGCTGACGGGAGACATTTACTTTGGGGAAAAAGGCCGTAAAGATAATGGCGATACCGCCTTCGACGTTGCCCAGTACAGCCGCTTTGAGGTAGAGCGCATTGCGCGGAAAGCATTTGAAGCCGCCATGACCCGCGGAAAAAAATTGTGCTCGGTTGATAAAGCCAACGTAATTGAAACCAGCCGCCTCTGGCGCGAAGTAGTACAGCAGGTTGCGAAAGAATATCCGGAAGTGGAAGTAGAACACCAGTTCGTAGATGCCACTGCCATGCTGCTGATCAAAGATCCCAAGCGTTTCGACGTAGTGGTTACAGCCAACCTGTTTGGCGATATCCTCACGGATGAAGCTTCCCAGATCGCCGGGTCCATGGGTATGCTGGCCTCCGCTTCTGTTGGAGACGGCACCGGCGTTTATGAGCCCATACACGGATCGGCCCACGATATCACCGGCAAAGGCGTTGCCAACCCAATGGCCTCTGTTTTGTCGGCAGCCCTGCTGCTGGATATTTCTTTTGGCATGAAACAGGAAAGTGAGGACGTGATCCAGGCAGTAGACCAGGTACTGAAAGCCGGCTTCCGCACAGGCGACATTGCCGATGCAGCCACACCAAAAGAAAAAATACTGGGCACCGATGCCATCGGCGAAGAGATCCTGAAACGGATCTGATCGCACTCAACACGCATAAAAATGCTATCGATACAAAAGTTAAGATCAAAAAGCGGGCTTCGGCCCCTTTTTTTTGCCGCTTTTCCCGCCTTACATAGCTATCGCATCACGGTACCCGCCCCTGCCTGCATACAGCGTATAACAAACAGGGCCGTCCGAAAATAAATTTGCCCCGGATCATGGGAAATAGGATTTTTTGAGTTAATTTAACAGTAAGAAAGCTGCTTTTTTAAGACCGGCTTTATGCAATGGATTCTGATGAGGACAGGAATTTTTTTTCAAAATAAAACTTGTCGTTATGTTCCAGCATCAAACATTCTCCAGCAAAAAAAAATTTGGAAAGCTCATTTCGGTACAAGACGTATGCCATTACATGCTCCTGAGCGCCGTACCCGTTCTCTTCTGTATGGTATTGACCCTTTTTATAAGGTGCTCCTCCAATGCAAAAGAACAGGCGGATAATGAACAAACACTGCAGGCAGACAAGGATTCCATCATGGCCACGATCGAAAAAGAAACAAAATCCTTTTTTGCCCGTGATTATGAAGGATGGAAGTCTACTTATGCGCATGAAGACTATGCTTTTCAGGCGTGGAGCAACAGGGACGGCACTTTTGACGCAAGCGTTGGTTGGGAAGGCATCGATAATTCTGTGGGAAAGTATATCCACGATAACCCCGAGCCCCAAACGGGCAGCAACCCGATCGTAGAAAGAAAAAGGATCACATTTAAATTCTATGGCAAGGACGCCTGCTACTTAACCTGGGATCAATACAACAGCAATAAGGACGGCAATTTCCGCCATAGCAAGGAAGTAAGGGTAATGGAAAAGAAAAGCGGGCAATGGAAAATTGTTTGCGTGGCCGCTTTCTGGGATTACGTGAACATTATACCGGCCAACCAGCTAAAAGACATTCAAAGCCTGGATAAAGAAAACCGGGGCACCAACAAGCTGTAAGGTTGCAGGACGAACGGTTCGGTTCCGGCAGGACCGCGGTGCGCTGCTGCGCAAAGCAGGCGCCGCTGTACGCCGCCTATCCGTGAGACGGGACCGCTTATAATTCCGGCACTTTATGAAAGGTGATGGCTACGCGGTTCAGCATGTTCATATGAGCAATGGCTAAACTGAGGTCAACCAGTTCTTTTTCTTCAAAGTACCGGCAGGCCTCTTCATAAACAGCCTCGCTTACTGCCTGACCAGGCAGCAGCGTGATCTCTTCGGCCAGTGCCAATGCAGCTTTTTCTGCTGCTGTAAAAAAAGGCATATGCTTCCAATTGGAGACCCCGTTCAGTTTGCGCGGCTCCATTCCTTCAGCAATGGCGTCTTTCCAGTGCAGATCTACACAATAAGGACAGCCATTGATCTGCGAAACGCGCAGGTACACTATATGCAAAAGAGCCGTAGCAAGATCCGTTTTTTTCAAATAGCCATACATGGCCAGTAGCGTTTTATATCCTTCCGGTGCTGTTGCCGCATAATCGATACGCATAAAAACTATTTTTGCGCTAAAATAATGATATTTTTCATTTGAGCTTAGCGCGGATCCCGGCTTCCGGCCGAATGCCTCTTCTCCCATTACCACATCCCCACATCCTCACATTTTCAAATTTTCAAATTTTCAAATCTCATATCTTTGCGCCATGCAAAAGGTAGGTATTCTTGGCGGTGGTCAATTGGGAAGGATGTTGCTGCAGGAAGCGGCGAATTATCCGGTAAAAACATTTATACTGGAAAACGATGAAAACTGCCCGGCGGCGCACCTCTGCCACCATTTTGTAAAAGGGGATATCCGGGATTACGATGCTGTGTACCAGTTTGGAAAAAAGCTGGACGCCCTTACGATCGAAATCGAAAATGTTAACGTTGACGCCCTCGAGGCCCTGGAACAGGAAGGCGTCAAGATCATACCGCGGCCTTCTGTGCTGCGTACCATCTGCAATAAAGCCACGCAGAAAAAATATTATACGGACCACCAGATCCCCACTTCGGAATATATACTTACGCACAATATCCAGGAACTTGCAGAACAAGCTCACTTTTTTCCGGCAGTACACAAGATCGCCGAGGGCGGCTACGATGGACGCGGGGTACAGATCATTGAAGACGAACAAGACGTGGCAAAAGGTTTTGATGCGATGTCTGTGCTGGAAAAAAAAGTAGATGTAACCAAAGAAATTGCGATAATGATCGCCATCAGCCAGTCCGGCGAAATTGCCATCTACCCTGCCGTTCAGATGGTTTTTGACAAAACCCTGAACCTGCTCGATTTTCAATTATGCCCCGCAGACCTCGAAGAAAAAACATACTGGAAAGCCGAGGCCATTGCCCTGTCTGCCGTAAAGAATTTTAACTCCCCGGGTATCTTCGCGGTAGAACTGTTTGTTACGCCCGGCGGTGATGTGCTGGTCAATGAAACGGCTCCGCGTGTGCACAACAGCGGCCATCACACCATCGAGGCGCATTACAGCTCGCAGTTTGATATGGTATGGCGGATCCTGCTGCATTACCCCCTGGGCAATACAGAAGCCATCATGCCCTCGGTAATGCTCAACATCCTGGGTAAGGAAGGTTACGCCGGTGATGCTGTTTATGAAGGACTGGATGAAATGCTGAAAATAGAAAATGCCTTTTTTCATCTTTACGGGAAAAAACAAACCAAGGCTGGTCGAAAAATGGGGCATGTCACCATCATCAGTAACGAAAAAGCCGACCTGATGCACCAGGCCAACAAGATCAAGCACGGGCTTTCCGTAATTGCCGGGGAATAATTCCGGGATCGCCTTGTGTAAAAATCTGCAATTGGTTAGGATCTACGGCAGGAAATCAAAAGACGGGGTTATCAATAACAACGCCTCCGCTCTTTCCGGAAAAAAGGCAATTGCCCCGCCCAATCCCTACGCCGGTTTTAAGAACCTGCAGCGCATCCGGGCAGCAGGATCACCGCCCGGCGTGAAATAACCTCCGCATCTTCGTGTGATAAGTGAATACCGCTGAGATCACAAGGGAACCGCTAAGGGGCACACAGAAGATCGCAGCCATTGGACTTAACCCTCAACAGCAAATCCACCGCTTCGCCGCCCCTTCGCGTCGCCGCGCGAAACAACCACTGCATTTCCGCATGAAACGACCTCGGGGTTTACCTTATCTCGGTATGATGCTTACCGGAAGTATGAACTCATAAAACCAGTTCCTGCCCGGCGTAACCAGGTCTTTTGTAAGCAGCCGCCCGCTCCGGAAACCAAAGCTCAGCGGATGCTGATTCCACCATTGGGTATCCATGAAAATTTCGATCCCCGTACTTTGCAGCCCCCGGTAAAAACCGGTCTGCTTTCCCCGGACGACCGTATGATCATAAAAAGCGGCCGCCCTTACCCGCTGCAGGTAAAAGATATTCCCAAAGCCCCAGTCCGGATACCAAAGCGGTAAATGATAACTGGCCGTTACAGTTCCGATACGGGCAGAATCGATGCCATTAAACCCCCGGGCATAATTGATCCGGTCGGAAAAAAGCCGGCGCCTCGAAAAAGCTTCCTGGTAGCCTGCGGAAAGCACCAGGCTGTGGGTGGCAAAAAGCCCGGGCAGATATACCGTTCCTTTTACAAACAGCTGCCGGCTGCTCCCTTTATTGATCGCATAACGATATTCGGTATTTACGTTTAAGCCCCAGCGCGGGTAAATATCCTGTGCTACCCGTTGTACCTGTGTACCAAAGCCCAGGCTATGCATCATGTATCCAAAATCTGCAGAAGGAAATACCGCCCTGTTCGCGCCTTTGGCAATATCCTGGCGGTAGCCGATATGGGTGCCCACATTTAAAAAGCGCAGCTGCTGCCCATGGTTCCAGCTGAGCGGCACGGTCAGCGACAGGAAATGATCCCATTGGTTCCACTCTTTCAGCTTTTTCTGCACCTGCTGATAACGGTTCATCCGGTATTGCGTGCTGATGCCGATATAGGGAAACCAGCCCGCATACGTAATATTCCCGCCAATGGCATGTGTATGATCGTTTTCATTATACAAATAATACAGTTGCGTCCGTGTGGTGTTCAGCGTATTGTTTCCATAGATCGTAAAGCTGTATTCCGGGTCTGCATAGTTAGGCCGCCAGCTGTGAAAATTAAAGGGCCGGGTCAGCCGGGGATACTTCTTTGAAGGCAGCAATGCCGTCACCTCGTTCAGAGGGCTATTGGCCGGGTCTGCCGGATCACTGACGATACCGGTAGTGCCTTCAGTAAAGTCCTGTGGGTGCAGCTCCGTCCAGGTGGCATCCTGGTTGCGGAGCTGTCGCAGCTGAAAGCCATCGGCCGTAAAAAGACTCCAGTGGAGCCGGTCCGGTCCGGCATTTACAAAATAACGGCAGTCCTCCCCGTTTTGCAGTTTCTTCAAAACACCGGAGGCAAGATCAACCGAAAAGATCTCATCTTTTAAGCCGGAGGATCCGATAAAATATACGGTGTTGCCTGAAATGCTGATCTGTCCTACCGTTTTAAAAGCAGGCGGCGTTAATGGTACCACCCGCTTCCCTTCCAGATCTACCCGTCCGATATACGTCTTCGCATCTTTTTGCCGGATGGCTGTGATCACCTGGCCATCATCCCTTATTTTAGGATTGGCGAAATAATCGATCTTTTTATCCGCAAACGTACGGATGACGGTACCGTTCGCCGCATCGAGGAGCACCAGTGAGGCATTGCCCTTCAGATCGATCCCGGTGGCCACGATCCGTTTCCCGTCGGCCGAAATATCCGGGGAAAAATAGCGGGTCCTTTTTGAAAGATGCTTCTGCTTCCCCGAAGCAATATCCAGTACCCGGAGCACGCTGTATGTTTTCCGGGCCCACCGGGGATCGGTTTCTACCGCCGCATAAACGATCCGGCCACCGGCATAACTAAATTGCTCCTCACCGCTGATGTCCCGGTAACGCAAAAAATGCTCCCCCTGCTGATCACGCAGGTAAAAGGCCGGCCGTTTCTTATTAGACAACTTTAAATACACCAGGGAATCCACGCCCGCCTGCTGAGGGTAAAAATAACTGGTCAGTGTCCGGTGATCTGTAGGGGTCACCGCATGCACCGCCGTATCTGTAAAGGCAGATGCCCGTGGCAGTCCATAGCTGCTTTTATAAAAATTAAAAGCAGCAGCAACAAAACCTTTATAAGAAAGTCCCGTATGTCTTTTAACGGCTTTCTGCATCGGATAAAAAAGGCCTCTATAGGCCGCCGCCTCGGAAGTCACCTTTCCCCAGAAATCCTTCCCGTACCGCTCATAACCGTAGTTCACCAGCAGGTACCCCAGGTCGTAATGATTGGGCACATAGTCCTTCAGTGAGCCATTTCTCAGCTTCATCCAGCTGTACTGCTTTTCATCCTTCCACAGAGCGGGAAATGCCTTCAGGAAAGAAGGGATGCGCCCCCGGCCATGGACAGACAGGCTGGTTTCCTGGTAAACCGCGTCCCCTTCAAAAAACCAGTTCGGCACGGCAGCGTTCATAGCCAGCGCATACCCCTCCTGGCCGAAGAGCGTTTTCATAACCCGGCTGAGCCCCCGGTCAAAATTGTTGTACTGCTCTACATGGCGGTATTCGTGCAGGGCCAGCTGATCGGGCCAGTGAAGGCTGCCCTGGTCAAAGTTATCCGGAGGCGGCGTCAGGTAAAACTCACTCCGGAATGGCCCCAGGCTGACATAGCCGTTGGAAGTTACCGGCTGATTCTGCAGCACGATATCGATCTTCTTTACCCGCTGCCCCAGCGGATGCTGGTTTCCGGCGGCCAGCCGGTGAACAATTGCTGCAACACGGCTGGCGGTTGCGTCCAGCCCCGGGGGATAGATCACCCGGACCGTATCTGTAAATATCTGGCGCCAGCGTACGGAAGGCGGGATTCCTCCAAATTGCTGGGCCCCGGCATTCTTCACCGTCAGAAAAAGAACGATCACATACAACAGTTTACGCATATCCTATTTTTAAATATACTTTCAGGCTCAGTCATTTCAAGCGTCAATCAATGCTTCCGGATCAATGTAACTAAAATGATAAAATTACGGAGAGATCGTTTGCAAATTTGCACGTACTCAACGAATAAAGTACTTTTACAAATATTTTAAGCGCGTAATTTACTGAAGAAATTAAAAAAGATATTGCTCATTGTTACAGGGACCCTTTTAGGCCTTGTAGTTATCCTGTGGCTGGCCTTGCAAACACCCGGCGTTCAGAACTGGCTGATCGGCAAAGTAACAAAACGATTATCCAAAGACCTTCAGACCCGGATCGATATCCGGCACGTGGATTTTTCCCTTTTTAACAAAATGCACCTGCAGGGTGTGCTGGTCGAGGACCGCAAAAAGGACACCATCCTCAGCGCAGGAGAGATCACCGTTAACATTACGGACTGGTTCTTTCTTAAAAAGAACATCGAATTAAAGTACATCGGGCTGACCGACGCTTACATCCAGCTGCAGCGGACCGATTCTGTTTGGCGCCACCAGTTCCTGCTGGAATATTTCAGCACGCCGGCAAGCAAAAAAACCACCAAAGAGAAAGGTACGATCAATATCGCTTTCCGGGAAGTGGATCTGCGAAACATCCTGCTGAAAAAACGGGATGCCTGGACCGGCGAGGATCTGACATTTTCCCTTACTTCGCTTCATGTAGATCCCAAACATATCGACTTTGATAAAAAGCTCATCGACATCAATGCGCTGATCGTTAACAAACCTTATGTAGCCCTGCACTCTTATAAAGGCAATAAACCAGAAACAAAAGACAGCGAGGCCTCCGCCAAAAAGCCCGCCGCGCCCAAAGCAAAAGGAGCCGAAGAGCTCGAATGGAACAGCGGCCGATGGGAGATCAAGGCGGGAAATATTGCGATCAATAACGGAACGTTCAAAACAGACAATGATTCCATCGCCCCGGACCCCGGTACCTTTGACGGAAGGCACATCGAGTTTTCGAAAATTGATATCGACCTTAAAAAAGTACGCTGGTGGATGGATACCATTACCACCCGGATCGCATTGACCACCCGGGAAAGAAGCGGCATCGAAGTAAAAAAGCTGGCAGCGGACGCACGGGTTACCCCAAAGGAAATTACATTTAACGAGCTCGACCTCCAGACAAATGACAGCCGGCTGACCGATTATTTCAGTATGAAATTTGCCAGCTTTTCCAGCATGAACAACTTCATCTCCGATGTTCATATGGAAGGCCGCTTTAAAAAGGCCAATATCAACAGCGACGATATTGCCTTTTTTGCACCCGCCATGCGTACCTGGAAAAAAAAGATCATTTTAAGCGGGGAGATCAAAGGACCGGTAGCCTCACTGACCGGCCACAAGCTGGAGATCCAGGCCGGAAATAACACCTACTTTGCCGGAGGCGCTTCGTTGAGCGGGCTCCCGGACATCAATGAAACCTTTATAGATATAAAAGCCAACGATTTTCGTACCACCTATGCCGATGCCCTGGCTTTTGCTCCCGCCTTAAAAAAAATAACGGTGCCGGACCTCTCCCGTTTACAATATTTGAACTTTGTAGGAAGCTATACCGGCTTTATCCGCGACTTTGTAACCTTTGGAACATTGCGTACGGGTTTGGGAACGGTGAAAACGGATGTGAACATGAAGATCCCGAAGGGCGGCAATCCGGTTTACTCCGGCAGCGTTTCGACAGACAACTTCAACCTGGGCCCGCTGTTAAAAAACCAGGACCTGGGCTATGTAAGCTTTAAGGCCAAACTGAAGGGAGCCGGCTTTGATCCTGCCAGCGGAAGTGTGGCGCTGACGGCCAACGTCAATTATGTCGATTTTAATAAATACCGATATACGAATATTACGGCCGATGGAGAGGTCAACAACAGGGTATTCGACGGCAAACTTAAGATCAACGATCCGAATGCCGACTTCGATCTGAACGGCCTGGTGGATTTCAGCAAAGAAACCCCTGCATTTAATTTTGTTTCCGACATCCGGAAGATCCGTTTCAATGCCCTGAACCTTCTGAAGGAGCATATCGCCCTCACCGGCAAGATCAACGCCCAGTTTACCGGCAAATCCATAGACGATTTCCTGGGTCACGCCACCATCACCGATGCCGTGCTGGTGCGGAATGATTCGCCGTTGTCGTTCGACTCACTGGCCATCCATTCCTCCCTTGAAGGCGACAAAAAACGGCTTCATATCGCCTCCAATGAATTTTCCATAAATGTGTTCGGTACCTACAATATCCGCGACCTGCCCAATTCGGTGATCGTTTTCCTGAACCGCTATTACCCGGCCTATATCAAGCCGCCTTCGCGGGAGGTAAAGGAACAGGCCTTCTCCTTTGAAATAAAAACACAAAACTTCGACAGCTTTGCCCCCATCATCGACAGCAGCCTGGGCGGATTCAATAACACTTCCATTACCGGGAGCATCAATACCTTTACCAACAGCCTCATGCTGGATGCCGAAGTACCTTTTTTCAGCTATGACCGGTTTAAATTCAACGACGTTTCCGTAACGGGAAGAGGTAATTACGACAGTCTTTCGCTTACCGGAAGGACCACGAATATCCTGATGGGCGACAGCCTGAACGTTCCGCTGGCCCTGTTCAATATTTCTGCCAAAAACGACGTATCACGGGTAATGCTTTACTCCGGCGGCACTGCAGGTCTGGACCAGGCCCGGCTGAATACCGTTGTGCGCACCTACAGCAACGGTGTCAAGATCGAATTTGCCCCCTCCTCTTTCGTACTGAACGGTAAGACCTGGACCATCGAGAACCGGGGTGAGCTGGAGTTCCGGCAGAACGTGCCTGCGCACGGGCAACTGGTGCTGCGGGAAAACGCCCAGGAGATCCGCATCCGGACATTGCCGTCGGACGTGGGCAGCTGGAACGACATCGCGGTTACCCTAAAGGACCTGAACCTGGGCGACCTCTCCAAATACATTGTACCGGATAACCGGCTGGAAGGCATGATCTCCGGTGATTTCCTATTGGAAAATCCCGGGAAGAATATGCGGATCGTTTCCAACAATCTCAGGGGAAACGCCATCCGGTTCGACAATGATTCCATCGGCAATGTTGCCGCCCGGATGGTCTTTGACCTGGCCACGAAGGAGCTGACGGCAAACGGAAAAACAATGAACCCCCAGCAAAAAGACCTGGCGTTTAACATCAATCTCTTTTTAAAGGACCAGGAGAGTCAGGCCAACAACATCATTTCCCTGAATGCCTCCAGCTTCGATATCAAATATATCAACCGGTTCCTGGGCTTTCTTTTTTCGGACATGCAGGGAGAGGTTACCGGAAAATTTGATCTGAAAGGTCCTTTTGACCACCTCAACATCGTGGGCAAAGGAAGGCTGCACAAGGCCGGACTGCGTGTAAACTTTACCCAGTGCTATTATGCGGTGGAAGATAACGAGATCGAATTAAAGGAAGGAGAGATCAACCTGGATGGCATTGTATTGCGGGACACCATCACCAACAACCCGGTGTATCTCCAGGGCAGCATCACCCATAATGGTTTTAAAAATATGTTTTTTGACGTGAACGTATCCACCCGGAAACCCGGAACCCGCGGTGCAGCCAACAACCGTCCGGTACAGGTGCTCAACACCACGTACAACGACAATAAGACCTTCTACGGTAAGGTACGGGCAACGGGTTCATTTTCGCTGGTGGGCCCCGAAGAAAATGCCTATATGAAGATCGACGCCATTGCCTCCTACCGGGATGAAAGCAGCTTTACCATCGCATCTTCCAGCTCCAAAGCAGGCCAGATGCCGGACTGGCTGGTGGAACGCAAGTACGGGGAGGCCATGGATGACAGCATCTACCGGGATAAGAGCAGTAAGATCACCTATGATCTTGACGTGACCGCCAACCCCCGGGTAGAAATGAAATTTGTAATGGACGATCTTACCGGGGATGAGATCAAGGGGCGGGGATCCGGCACCCTGAACATTCACTCCGGAACCACGGAACCATTGAGCATTCACGGGCGGTTCGACATCAGCGAGGGCAGTTACAACTATACCTTCCAGTCTTTCTTTAAAAAACCATTTGAAATCAAGAAAGGCGGTGAAAACTATATTTCCTGGACAGGAGACCCGCTCAGGGCCAACCTGAACCTGGAGGCACAGTACAAAGCAGAGCGGGTAAGCTTTGCTCCGCTTGCCAAGATCAACATTGACCAGGCTTATGCCAATACGCGGGAGAACGTATATGTTACCGCAATGCTTACCGGCCTGCTCTCAAAGCCCGATTTTAAATTCCGCCTGGAGCTTGATCCCAGCAGTAAATACCGGAATGATTTTAACGTCACCAATGCATTGCAGCAGATCGAAAGCAATGAGAACGAAGTGACCCGTCAGGTTACCTATCTCATCGTTTTCAATAGCTTTGCCCCGCCGGAAACGGGTTCCAATTTCGGAAGCACCGTAAATGAGTTCACCTACAATACCATTTCCAGCTTGTCGGGGCTTTTCTTTAATGAGATCAACAAAAAGCTGAACAACGAACTCACAAAGATCCTGGGGGCAGATGTAAGCGTGGTCTTTAACGGCTCTGTGTACAACCGGAACATTCTCGCTGCACCCAGCAGCAATTTCGACATCAACCAGGCCAATGTAAACGGGGCCATACTGGTGCCGCTGTTCAAGGACCGGTTCGTGATCTCCCTGGGCAGCTCTATGGAAGTGCCCCTGGCCTCTTCCATCCAGCAGAGTGTTCAGTTCCTTCCTGATGTTACTGCAGCCTGGATGCTGAACCAGAGCGGCAGCATCCGGCTGAACTTTTTTTACCGGGAAAACCTGGATTACCTGACCACCAACAGCACCGGCGCCGCCAAGCTTAAACGGACAGGGGGTGGAATTTCTTTCCGGAAAGAGTTTGACACCCTCGGCGAGATCTTCCGCAATATGCGCAAACAGGCGCAGCGCGACATATTGCTGCAAAGCACTACCCGGCCGGATAGCAGCAGCAAACCGGCAGCGCCGGATTCCTCCCTTCAAAAACGTGTGGAACCCATGATCCCGGAACAAAAGAAAGAACCGCTTCAGGCATCCCCCAGGGAAAAGGTAGATTGACAATAACCCTGGTGTCAATTTTATTAAAATGTGTATCCTCTTAATGGTCGTGAGGATACAAATCATGGCCTGCGCCATGGTCAGCGTCCTCACCGACCGGATATCTCTGAAACATAATCCGGCCTTGCCCCTGCACTAAACGTAAACCAGGGAAAGTTCATCAGGTGGCAGATCCTAATCTAATCTTAAACTCTAAACCCGCTGGTCAGCGGGCGTTGAACCGGAAGCCTTAAGCACCAAACGTTGCCGTTGTCACCGCCACTTTCACGCTCATCATTTCCCTTACCGCCGCGGCAATGCCCTCTGCATCATAACCACATTCCCGGTACAGCTCCTTAGGCGTACCATGCTCCACAATGCGGTCCGGGATGCCCAGGATCCGCACTTCATTCTTGTAGCCATGCCTGGCCATAAATTCCAGTACGGCGGCCCCGACACCTCCGATCACGGTTCCGTCTTCCACGGTGATCAGTTTCGGATAGTTCCGGCAGGCTTCATGCAGGAGCGCTTCATCCAGCGGTTTTGCAAAACGCAGGTCATAATGACCCGGCGTAATACCGTCCTGATGCAAGGCACGGATCGCTGCAGCGGCAAAATTCCCCGGGTGCCCAAAACTCAGGATGGCGATATCTTTTCCTTCCTTCAGCCGCCTTCCTTTTCCGATAGTAACCTCTTCCATTGGGGTTCTCCACTCCGGCAGCACGCCTTCCCCACGCGGATAGCGGATCACGAAGGGGTGGTCTGTTTTGTCCAGCTGCGCCGTGTACATCAGATTCCGTAATTCGGCCTCATTCATAGGCGCGCTCACGATCATATTTGGAATACAGCGGAAATAGGCAATATCATAGCAGCCATGGTGTGTGGGGCCATCATCTCCTACCAGGCCGGCGCGGTCCAGGCAAAAGATCACCGGCAGGTTCTGGATGGCTACATCATGCACTGCCTGATCATAGGCCCGTTGCATAAAAGAGGAATAAACATTGCAAAACACGCGTAATCCCTGGGTAGCCATGCCCGCGCTCAGTGTAACCGCATGCTGTTCACAGATGCCTACATCCAGGGCCCGGTGCGGCATTTGCTCCATCATGTATTTTAAAGAACTGCCCGACGGCATGGCCGGGGTAATTCCAAATATCTTCTCATTTTTTTCCGCCAGTTCAATAATGGTCTTCCCAAATACATCCTGGTATTTTGGAGGCTGTGGAGTATCAAAGGTTTTCTTGATGATCTCCCCGGTCACTTTATCAAACAGCCCCGGTGCATGCCACTTGGTCTGGTCCTTTTCTGCCAGTGCATACCCCTTTCCTTTTGTAGTGATCACATGCAAGATCTTTGGTCCCCCTATTTGCTTCAGGTCCTTTAAGGTATCGACCAGCTTGGTAATATTGTGACCGTCAATGGGGCCAAAATAACGCAGCTTCAGCGACTCAAAAAGATTGGAATTGCTGTTGAGCATTCCCTTTAGCCCTTCTGCCAGTTTATGTGCGATGCTTTTGGAAATATTTTTGCCTACCGGAAGTTTATTCAGCGCATTCCAGACATCATCTTTAAACTTATTGTATTTGGGAGAAGTGGTGATGTCCGTAAGATATTCCTTCAGTGCCCCCACATTGGGATCAATGCCAATGCCATTATCGTTCAGGATGATCAGCATATCCGTATTGGAGACCCCGGCGTGGTTCATCGCTTCAAATGCCATGCCCGCGGTCATCGATCCGTCGCCGATCACCGCTACCACTTTGCGGTCAGGCTCACCCTTGTATTTTGCGGCGATGGCCATTCCCAGGGCCGCTGAAATAGAGGTGGAGGAATGCCCTACACCAAAAGTATCGTATTCGCTTTCCGAAATCTTGGGGAACCCGCTCAACCCGTTGTATTTCCGGTTGGTTTCAAAGCGGCTCCTGCGCCCGGTAATGATCTTATGCCCATAAGCCTGGTGACCCACATCCCATACCAGCAGGTCCTCCGGGGTATTGTACACATAATGCAGGGCGGTGGTCAATTCTATTACGCCCAGGCTGGCAGCAAAATGCCCGCCATGTATACTCACCACGTCAATAATATACTGTCTGAGCTCATCACAAAATTCGTGGAGTTTATCTTCCGGTATCTTTTTCAGATCCGCAGGTGCATTCACTTGCTGCAAAAGAGGTCCTGGAGTTATAGCCATTCGCATCCGATTATGCTGCAAAAGTACATAAATATTCCCTTTATCTGGAGTGAATACCACAGAAGTTCAGAAACACGGAGCTTCGGCAATGCTGCTGTTGATACCGTTGGATAACCTGCTGTTCCGTAATAGTGCAGCCAGTACACCAAGATCCGGCGCTTCGTTGCCCTTTGGCAAATGCCGCTATTTCAATATTCAGGACAGATCCAGCGTTTCGCAGGCGGTCAGCGTACTATCAAATACTGAAAAAACAGCCGGGTAGCCTTTTTTTACAAACCCGATCCGGTCTTCCATCCGGATGGCCCGGGCCGGCCTGCTGGTGGCCATTGCTACCGCCTCCTGTAAGGAAACGCCTACGAAATCCATGGCATTCTTCATTGCCTCGGGCATCGAGATCGCGGCGCCGGCCAGGTTTCCCGCCTTGTCGCGGTAATATCCGCCGGTCATTTCAATATTCAGCCCCTCCCAGTCGAATCGTTTTTTCCGGCGGCCCAGGAAGGATGCATCGCTGATCAGGAAGAGCTTTTCTTTTTTCTGACGGTGAGCGATCCGGGCAGCCGCATAAGCACAATGTCCGCCGTCCAGTATGATTGGAGCATAAACGGCATCATTGTCAAAAATGGCGCCTACCATACCGCACTCCCGGTGTCCCATTTGCGTCATGGCATTGTACAGGTGGGTGGTCAGCCGGATACCCATTGAAAAATAGCGCTGCGCCTGTTCATAGGTCATCATGGAATGCCCTGCCGATAGCACGATATCTGTTTTCAACAGGCGTTCCAGCTGTGCATCGGTAAAGCATTCAGGAGCAATGGTCATCACCTGTATCACGCCCTGCCCCAGCTCAATGATCTCATCCAGCTCATGATCCGTAGGCTTCCGGATGACCCGGATGTCATGGGCACCTTTTTTTTCCGGGTTCATAAAAGGACCTTCCAGGTGCATGCCCAGCGTTCCGGGCCGTGCTTTATTAAAGCAGCGGATCGCTTCAATGGCGTTCCCTATGGTTTCCTGCGGTGAAGAGATCAGCGTTGTAAGAAAATACGGGGTAGCATAGCCGTTGCTGGCGGCATACATATCTTCCAGCGTTTCCTGGTCCGGGTCCCTGGAAAAATAGCGGTCGGTTCCCCCATTCAACTGGATATCTGTAAATCCCGCAGAAATATGGCGGCCGCTCAGATCGACGCGTTCGGCCGTTTCAGGGATCTCCTTTTGAACGGCAACGATCGTGCCGCCATCCACCAGGATGCAATGACCGCTCAACACCTCATCGCCAGTATAAATAATGCCGTTGTGGATCGCCTTCATGATGATTCGGTTTATGTTTGCAAATATAGTCGTATTCCGCAGGCGACCGGAGCCGTTTAAAGTTTAACGTCAGATCTGTTTTATAATTGTCATTCTCACATTCCTACATTTTCAAATTTTCAGATTGTTCGTATATCGATTTTAACCAGAGGAGCAATTTCCGAATGATAGCAGCATATTCAATTTTACATTTAATATTTCACATTTGATATTTTAAATTCCCCCGGGGGTGCTTTTCGCATATTCGCAGCATCTCCTGTATATTTACAGGAATCGAAAGCATCATGTCAAAAAGAACCGACTATATTTCCTGGGACGAATACTTCATGGGCGTGGCCCTGCTTTCCGGGAAGCGCAGCAAGGACCCCTCTACCCAGGTGGGCGCCTGTATTGTGAACCAGCAAAATAAAATTGTAGGCGTAGGCTATAACGGTTTGCCCACCGGCATCAGCGATGATGATTTTCCCTGGCAAAACGAGGGCGCTTTTCTCGAGACCAAGTATCCCTATGTTTGTCATGCAGAGCTCAATGCCATCCTGAATAATATCGGTATGAACCTGAGCGGCTGCAAGATCTATACAGCACTGTTCCCCTGCAATGAATGCAGCAAGGCCATCATCCAGTCCGGCATCGGTGAGGTCATCTACCTGTCTGACAAATATGCCGGCAGGGAGCACTTTATCGCGGCCAGGCGTATGTTGCAGACGGCGGGTGTTCAGCTCCGGAAAATGACGCCGGGTGTCCATGAAGTAACCCTATCCTTTAATGAAAAAAGAGTGTGATCCGTAAGACCAGCAAGCTGTGCATACGTAAATTCCGGATCTAAACGATCGCAATACCGATCATCATCCCGCAGGCCAGTATCGAAAACAGCGTACGGATATGATTGTACCGGTTCCAGGCAGATTCAAAACGGGAACGGACCGCTTTGGCCGCTTCCGGATCCAGCTGGTCCACGTCCTGCTTATCAAGATAGTTGTTCAGGGGAACATTGCAAAGCATGGTAACCAGAAATACCCCACCGATATAAACCAGCGAAATAAGCAGCATCCACATAAACCCTGCATAGTCCATAAAAAAAAGGAGGATCGTGGCTCCGGCAAGAAAAAACGGGGTGCCAGCGAAACACAGCAGGAACACCGGGTTCAGGATCGCTTTATTGATCTTTTGCATCGCCCGTAAATAGCTTTTATCATCCAGCTTTCCCAGTCCCCGCGTTACTGCAATGCTAAAGGAAAAGAACAGCCCTGCCATAAGCGCCACCAGCAGCAGCGCAATAAAAAAACATATTTTATCCAGTATCATTATTTAACAGATTTGGTTAACGATCATACTGTCTTCGCATATCCGGCACCAAGCCTCATCCGCTTTCACGCCGGTTCTACTACCATCAAAAGGCTTGCCAGGAAACCCCGTCGGGCTGCTCCAGTCCCAGGCAATCTGCGGCCCATTTCAGCTCGATGGCCACCAGCTTTGCAAAAACAGTCTTTAGCCAGGCTGGCATCGCTTCGTAGCGCATCCGGCTAAGATGTACGGCACAAGCCGCCGCAGCGGCGCTTCCGCCATCGGGTATTACTGCCGCCGGGTCAGGCCCGCCTTCCAGGCACAGTGCGGGCAACAGCCTGGCCAGGTCCGTACGGGAACTCCCCCGTGCCGCATGACTCCAGTCTACAAATACCACCTTCTGCCCAACAAAGCATATATTATCGCTGCGCACATCACCATGGACAAAATGGCTGCCCGATTCATCCGCGAGACTTTCTGCTGCTGTCAGCGCATCTACCGACGCAAGGAACCAGCGTTCCGAACAAATGCCCAATGCCAGGAGCGGACGGGGGTCGGTTGCTATATCCGGCCAAAACAGCGGCTGTTTGTGTGGCAGTGGCGGAAGACCCGGTACTGCCGGCAGCCCACCCAATATCCGGAGTCCGGCAAAAACCTGTTCCACATCGCCCGGCCGCCAATGCACCCCTTTGTGACCGGCGGGCCAATAGGCATCGCTCAGATCTTCAGTCAACAGCACCGGATAAATACCGGGCACTTCGATCCAGCCAATCAGCCGGGGCATCAATACCTCCAGACCTGCAGATAATACCAGTAACTCCCGGCGCAGCCAATCTGCTGTAAGAGGGTCCGTTGCCGCTTTTACAAATACTTTACGTTGATCTTCCAGCGTTACGGAAAACCGGTGTGCTGCCGAAAGACCACAATCCGGAATGGTCCAGGCAATCGCTTTCTTCCGAAGCGCTGCTTCAACAAGTTCCTGCAGGTATGGCGGGGGAAGATTTATTTCTGTCATATGACAGGTATTGTATTATATTGTTTTCACCGTATCGGAGAATATACCATCTTTATTGTACACAAAGCAGCGCCGCGGCCACCACCCCTGCGGTTTCCGTACGCAGCCGGGTGGCACCAAGGGTCACCGGCTGATATCCGTTTGCCAATGCGGTACCGATCTCTTCTGTTGTAAAATCGCCCTCCGGTCCGATGAGCAGGATGCTGTCTTCATCTGTCGGCCGGTCTTTTAGTGAATGCTTTTCATCTTCCAGGCAGTGGGCAATAAACTTTTGGGATATCGAAAGGTACTCCGGAGCTTTTATAAAATCGGCATACTTTACCGGTTCCGGCATCTGTGGCAGCCAAACCTGCCGGCTTTGCAATAAAGCGCTGATCAGTATCTGCTGCAACCGCTCTGTTTTAGCACGGTCCTTTTCCGTGCGTTCGCTGACCAGGGGAACAATGGCCGCCACACCGATCTCGGTTGCTTTTTCCAGGAACCATTCAAAACGGCTGGCATTCTTCAATAAAGAAATGGCAATGGTGACCCGTGGATGGCAAGGCTCCAAAAAAACGGTGTTCGTAATGGAAACTTCACAGTGTTTTTTATGTGGGTTGGCGATCCCGGCCGTAAGCAGGTGTCCTTTTCCGTCTGTCAGGTGCAGCGCTTCCCCGGTTTGCATCCGCAGCACCTGTACCACATGACGGGAATTATTTTCATCCAGCACGATGTTTTTTTCACCGGGCGTATATTCGCTGATATAAAAAAACGGGAGTTGCAAAACGGGAGTTTAGTTTGATGTTTAAAGTTTAACCTGTCCGGGCCACCGGGAATACCTTAAACAAATTAAAACGGTGCATCTTCCAGGTCGTCAAACTCGTCATCTTTCATCTTGTTCATCTTGCTTTCTACCTGGAACAGCTTGGCACCGCCGCCTCCTTCTTCTTCGTCGATCCTCTTCCAGCTGCTGCCCGGAGCGGCCATGATGTTATAGGGATCCTCTTCCCAGCTGATGAATTTTTGAATATGCAATAAAGCCTTCAGTTTAATGGTTTCGAGCGAACCGTTCCGGTGCTTGGCGATCTTTACCTCGGTAAGACCGCGCTGGTCCTCGCCTTCGGCATTGGTGTTCATATCATAATAGTCCGGCCGGTACAGGAACATGACCATATCCGCATCCTGCTCGATGGCTCCGGATTCGCGAAGATCGCTCAGCTGTGGCACTTTGCTCCCATCTTTTGCGCCACGCTTTTCCACTTCCCGGCTTAGCTGGGAGAGTGCGATAATGGGCACGCTCAGCTCCTTGGCCAGCCCTTTCAGGTTTCGGCTGATGGTACTGATCTCCTGCTCCCGGTTGCCTCTTGAATCCCCGCTGCCGCTCATCAGCTGCAGGTAATCAATAATGATCATCCCGATGTTGTGCTTGTTCTTTAATTTACGGCATTTGGCCCGCAGCTCAAAAATATTCAGGGCCGGTGTATCATCAATAAACAACGGGGCCTGCGAAAGGCGCTGGATCCCCTTTGTATAAAGTTGTTTCATTTCGTGATCTTCCATCTTACCGCGGGCGATCTTTTCCAGCATGATCTCGCTTTCCGCCGACAGTACCCGCTGCACGAGCTGAGCGGCGCTCATCTCCAGCGAAAAGAACGCTACCGGTGTAGGGTGTTCCCTGACTTTATTCATGACCGCATTGCGCGCCAGGTTGAGCGCAAATGCTGTTTTACCCACCGCAGGGCGGGCAGCCAGAATGATGAGGTCCGTATTCTGCCAGCCGTAGGTGACCTTATCCAGCATCTTAAACCCGCTGGGCACACCGGTAATGTCCTCATTGCGGTGCCGCAGGTCCTCGATCCGCTGGATGGTCTGCACCAATACTGAATCGATCGGCTGTATGGTGCTGCGGAGGTGGGAATTGGTAATTTCAAATAATTTGGATTCGGCATCGTCCAGCAGCTCAAAAACATCCGTACTGTCCTCAAATGCATCGTTGATGATCTCACCGCTGATCCGGATCAGCTCCCGCTGGATGAATTTTTGCAATACGATCCGCGCATGCGATTCGATGTTGGCGGCAGACACCACGGTATTGGTCAGCCGGGTAACGTAGTAAGCACCGCCTACCATTTCCAGCTCTTCTCTTACCTTTAGCTCTTCCACCACCGTAAGGATATCGATGGGCTGGCTTTTATTGGCCAGCGACTGCATGGCCCGGAAAATACGCTGGTTAGCATCCACATAAAAACAATCGGGTTTTAATACTTCGATAACAGCATCAAAAGCATTCTTCTCCAGCATGATGGCCCCCAGGATGGCCTCTTCCAACTCCCGGGCCTGGGGAGGTACTTTGCCATATACCATCGTTCCCAGATCTACCGCCGTTCTGCGCTTCTGCTTCCTGTCTTTATTTATATCCTTTAAATCCATTATATTAAAACAACTGTTTTTCTGCCCTTTAAGACAAAAATCCCGATATCATCAGCACCAGCCAATGATTCCTTGGATCATTTTCGAACCTTAAATTTATCAATTTTAGGGGAGACCAGGCTACGGTCCCTTTGAAATCAGGAAGCGAATTTAGACCCTAAAACGGGTAGAAAAAAATCTTTATTTCTGGACCAATTATTAACAAGGTTATACACAAACCTTTTTTGGTTTCACGCTTAAAGTTTCACGTTAAATCCGGTTTCATTCTTCCTGAACCCTGTTTTGTTTCACGTTTAAAGTCTGACGTCAGACCCGTTGTTATGATCCGTGGACCAACCACATTCCCGTTTTACGAAATAGAAACAGAGCCCGGCCCGGAGGGAAAAATATGTAATTGCAACGGAGCCCTCATTTTCAAATTCTCAAATTTCCATATTCCCGGGTTTTCAAAAATCGCTTTCTTTGCAGCATGGACGTCCTGCAGCGCTACTTTGACGATTTTACACCCGTACAACTGGAGCAATTCAAAGCTTTGGAGGGGCTGTACAAAGACTGGAACGAAAAAATAAATGTGATCAGCCGGAAGGATATCGACGGCCTTTATGAAAAGCATGTGCTGCACTCGCTCAGCATAGCGGCGGTCTTTAACTTTCAACCCGGCACACAGGTAGTGGATCTGGGCGCAGGCGGCGGCTTCCCGGGAGTTCCCCTGGCGATCTTCTTCCCCGGGGTCACCTTCCTGCTGGTGGATAGCATCGGCAAAAAATTAAAGGTCGTGGATGCGGTAAGCGAGGCCATCGGTTTAAAAAACCTGCAGACCCGGCATTGCCGGATCGAGGATGTAAAGGATAAAAAATTCGATTTCGTCGTATCCAGAGCAGTGGCCCCGTTAAAGGACCTCTGGCAATGGAGCAAACCGCTGATCCGGAAAGACCCGGCCAAACATACCACAAGGCTCATCGAAAAAGGCGACCATGCCCCGGGGCTGATCTGCCTGAAGGGCGGCGATCTTACAGAGGAGATCTTTGAAAGCGGTACCCGGCCGCATATAATGGCCATCAACGATCTTTTTCCCGAACCATTCTTTGAAGAAAAGTACCTGGTATATGTACCGAAATAACTGGCGCGTTCTATTGTCCCGGAGATGCAGAGCTTTTCTTTTCCGGATACGGGAGTTCTTTTCATTGCCGTAAAACCTACTGCCCATATCTTTTGCCCGTTATTAAGTGGAGAACGAGGAATCAATGACGAGGAGCTTCACCGTGGCAGAACGACCTCTCAAATTTTGCCTGGAACACAATCCTGCAGCTCATTTTCACATTTCCATATGCTCAAATTTCCAAATTAATATATGGTTCCTTCCCCGCTGTACACATCTCATTTCACATCTCCCTTCCTGCATCATAGGCCATAAAAAAATAATTATACCCTTTTTCAAACTGACCGATGAATTCATGCCGGTTCAGTCCCTGGTAGCCTTTCAGAAAATATCGCTGCAGGGTAAGCGTATAACCCAACGCATCAAAAAAATCAAACATCAGCTCCGGAGTGGCCCCATACAGGTCGCTGCCCCCCTTTCCAAACTCAAACAAGACCACCGGCTTATATTGCTCAAGAATGCGCCGGGCTCCTTTTAATACCTCCAGCTCGGCACCCTCCACATCAATTTTGATCAGGTGAATGGGCAGGTTGCCGGGTACCAGGTCTTCCAGGCGTTCCAGCCGCACGCGGATCTTTTCCGTATCGTAACGGGCATCCTCAAAGCTCCGTTCCTTTAACCCGCTTACAGCCGGCCGGTCTTTAAAAACGGTAAAATCTGCTTCGCCGGCTTCGCTGGAAAGGGCGGTATTAAAAAGGCGTACGCGTCCGCCGTATTTCCGCTGCAACTGCTGAAACAAATAGGGAATGGGTTCAAACGCCATATGGCTTCCCTCCGGTGCCCCTTTCAGAATGGCTTTCAGGATCTCCCCTTTATGCGCGCCGATATCAATGCAGTTGCTGTTTTCCCGCAGCACTCTTTTGATCACGTCCATGGTTTCAAAATCGTATTTATCAAACGGAGGTTGCAATACCTTCTCTGTAAAATGATAAAACCGGTAGGCCAAATTCTTGGCGGCCGTCGTCACAACCTGCGGGATATACTTGCGCTTCATGGGGTGTAAAAATAGCGCATTTATGGTTTACCCATGGGTGGACCCGGGGCGGATGCATAAAATTTTATAGCTACAGATCCGCAGATGGAAACCCTGAAATTCAGTATCATAACAAACAGGCCCCTTCAGGGCAGACCTGCAGCCCGTTGCCGGCCGGTATGACCCGTTGCATCCGGGCATCCGATTGCTGCTGACCGGATTTACCACGCCATCCACCTCATCTGCGCATCTGCGGCCATCCGGATAATATCATCCCGCTGTATTCAAGCATTCATTTGCCGGATCGCAGCGTAAATAAATCACCCCCGTCCTAAATCTGCGCCTCTGCGGCTTACCCCTCTCCCTTGCCTGACCCGGCGGCGGAAAGGTTTCAGGCGGCAAATGCATCCCACATTCTGTACAGTGTACACGCACTTCCTTTTGCATTCCGCACGAAAGTGCCTATATTGGCATCAATCAACCATCCGTTTAACGTCATGAGGAATTCTTTAAGATTAATTTTTGTTATTGGGATCCTTTGCGGTCCGTACCTGTCGTCCTTTGCCCAGTCTGCAGGTTCCGCCAACAGCGAAAAACTATTGCCCATAGTAGAAGAAATTGTTGCAGAGGTCAGTCATCACTCGCAACTGGAAAAGCTGGCAAGCGAGTTGCTGGACGGCATCGGACCCCGGTTGGTAGGTACCCCGGAGATGCAACAGGCAGGGAACTGGGCCATTACCAAACTGAAAAGCTGGGGCGTGCCAGCCAGCGAAGAACCATTCGGCGAATGGCGCGGATGGCAACGGGGTCTATCCCGGGTCGAAATGATTGCGCCCCGCATCAAGAGCCTTGACGCCACACAACTGGCCTGGAGCCCGGCAACCAAAAAACCGGTGCAGGGCAATGTGATGGTGCTGCCCTTTGTAAAAGATCCCGCGGCCTTTGCCGCCTGGCTAAAAACGATAAAAGGGAAAGTGGTCCTCATGTCGCAATACCAGCGCTCCGGAAGACCGGATTACCAGATCAAAGAATTTGCAACACCCGAACTTTATGAAAAGATGATGCAGGAACGAGCAGCAGACGCTGAAGCATTCCGCAAGCTTATTGATCATACCGGATATACCGTCGGTACGCTGCCGGGGGCGTTGGAAAAAGCCGGGGCGGCAGCAATTGCTATTTCCAACTGGACGGGCATCATGGGGGCCAACCGCATTTTTGGCGCGCGCACCCAACAGATACCCACTATTGATATCTCGGTAGAAGACTATGGCATGCTGTACCGCATGGCGGTAAACGGGCAATCGCCCCGCATCCGGATCGATGTACAATCAAAAGAGCTGGGCATGGCAAAAACATTCAATGTCGTCGGCCGGATCGAAGGAAAAGAAAAGCCGGATGAATATGTCATCCTTTCCGCGCATTTTGATTCATGGGACGGAGCCCAGGGCGCCACAGACAATGGTACCGGCACCCTTACCATGATGGAGACCATTCGGGTATTGAAAAAATTATATCCCCATAATAAACGCACCATACTCATCTGCCTTTGGGGAAGCGAAGAACAGGGGTTAAACGGCTCCCGGGCTTTTGTAAAAGATAACCCCGGGATCGTGCAGCATACCCAGGCAGTATTTAACCAGGACAATGGTACCGGGCGCATCGCAACCATCAGTGGCCAGGGCTTTGTAAATGCGTATGATTACCTGGGCCGGTGGCTGGCCGCTGCTCCGCGGAAAATAACCGCGGGCATCGAAACCAGCTTTCCCGGTATGCCGGGCGGCGGCGGGTCGGACCATGCTTCTTTTGTAGCGGCGGGTGTTCCTGCTTTTGTATTGAGTTCGCTCAGCTGGGGATACGGCGGATATACCTGGCATACCAACCGGGATACTTATGACAAGATCGTCTTTGACGAAGTCAAAAACAATGTCATCCTCACCGCCGTATTGGCATACATGGCTTCTGAAGACCCCCTGTTTGCCAATCGCGAAAAACGGGTGCTACCGGTGACCAACGGAAAACAAGCTGCCTGGCCGGAGATGAAAGAGCCCGAGCGCCGGGGCGGTGTTGAACATAAAAAATAAAACGTGCAGGCATTAAAAGACCGCGTTAAAGAATATTGCCTGTAGTTCTTTAACGCGGCTTCCGTACGGCCTTGCCGCTTAGTATTTTAATTCGATCCGGTTATTCCTGCGGTTAATGTCAGCCATCCGTTTTCCGGGATCAATTTCCCCCGTAGCAATTTCCGTTAAACGGTGTGTTGTTTCGACGGTATAGTACTTATTGGTCCAGGGCCAGGGTTCATATACCTTCCATTGCATCGCTGTGCGCTCTGCCGGCTTCGCATGATACATCAGGTCCAGGGGAACATTGTGCATTTCCTTTGAGCCATCCTTAAAAGTAATCAAAAAGTCTATGGGCATTGGCATCAGTCCATCATTGCGTAAGCGGATCTTTGTCCTGCCCCCCTCCTCCCAAAGGCTGTCGATAGCATAATCAATGGTTTTTGTACTGTAGATCCAATAGTTCTTATACCAGTCCAGCTCGGCACCACTTGTCCGCTCGGCCACGCGGATAAAATCATCCGGGTCCGGGTGTTTGAACTTCCATTGATCGTAGTAGTTCAACAATACCTTGTCCCGCACCGAATCCCCCAGTATATAGCCCAGCTGCACCAGGAACAATGCGCCTTTGATATAACTGCCCTGTCCATAGGCATAATTGGTATTGAAATGATCGGCGGGCGTGCTCAGCGCTTCTTCTTTACCACTCTTTACGGTATTGAGGTAATAAATATAGGTAGAGTCCGGCCGTTCATAACCCGGCACGCCCTGCTGGTGCAGCCAGCCGGAAACGCGGGTATCTGCATAATCGGCTCCGCCCTCGTCCATCCACGGGTACAGGGTTTCGTTCGTGGCCAGCCGGCCGTAAAACCACTCATGCATCCATTCATGCAGCCAGGCCCCGGGCGAAGCCAGCAGGGTGGCCATGGGATACTCCATCCCGCCATCGCCGCCGGTAATAAAGGAATATTGTTTATACGGATACCGGCCAAAGGTCCGCTCTATATAGGGCAGCGCCCGTTCAGCATCAGACAGGATCTTTTCCCATCTCTCCGGTTTGGATTTTGCCACTTTATAAAGCAGGTGCAGCGTAAGATCGCTCCGCACTTTTTTTGTTTTATGAATGAACTCCGGGTCCGCTGCCCATACAAAGTCATGCACCTCGGGCGCCACAAACTTCCAGGTAAGCCGGTCGCCGGCAGGCCGGGCAACCTTTACTCCTTCTGCCTCATAGCCATAGCCGATCTGATTGGCATTGGTAATGTATCCGGTACCGCCCAGTATATAGTTTTTATCAATGGTGATATTCACTTCAAAATCGCCAAAATTCCCGTAAAACTCGCGGCCCACGTAAGGAGTGGGATGCCAGCCTTCTTTGTCGTAAACACTGATCTTCGGATACCACTGGCTCATGGAGTAGCGCACTTTGGTATCCGGATTGTCGCGTCCGCTTCTCCTGATCTGTAAAGGCACCTGGGCTTCAAAATCCATGTCAAAAACCACTTTCTGCCCCGGGAGTACCGGCTGGGTAAGGTGCACGATCAGGATGGTACCCTGCACCACATATTTCTGAGGCACCCCGTTCATTTTAAGCGCATGTATTTTCTGATAGCCGATCTCGTCCGGTTTCAGCCCGCTGATCCGGTCCTTAACGCGGCGATCCCAATCAGGCTTGTCTCCTACAAGGATCGTTCCCTGCCTTTTGCTCCGCTCATCCATCATGCTTCCCGGCTGAAATGCATTCCAGAACAAATGATAGTACACCCGGTCCAGCGTATCCGGCGAGCGATTCCAGTATTCCAGCTGCTGTTTTCCTGTAAACCGGTTGGTTTGCACATTCATATCAATATCCATACGATATTTTACCCGCTGCTGCCAATAGCCTTTTTGTGCATCCGCTGAAACTACGGAACCGATGAACAATAAAAACAAAATCCCTTTTAAGATGCGCATGATTCAAATTTTAAATTCCGCGAAAAATAACAAAAAAACAGAAAGAAAGGGCGCTGAAAACGATAAATGACCGGTCAGTCCTGGTAAGGAGGCGCATGAAGCATCTTTCCGGACTCGCTGAAATAGTGGTATTTTTTGGTTGTACCGGTGTCTTTCAGCTGAAAGCGGTAGGTTTCAAACCCGCTGGGGATATAGACCACAGCCACATCTGCAACAACAGCTTCCCCCAGACGCGACCTTTTGAAACCTTCCTTGATCTTATCCGGGAGCCGGTCATAACTAAAATCCATGACGGTGTAGGTCCATTCATTTTTTTTATAAAAGGCTTCGTATTTTTCATTTTTCATCAGGAAATCCACGATGATCTGGTTTCCTTCCGCGGCATATTTCAGGTCTGTGGCATATGGATATTGCATGTAAAACTGCTCTGCAATGCCACTGGGAACGGCGGTATCCTGCGCATTGGCGTATCGCATTCCTGCAATAAAACAAAACAGCAGGCAACACTTCAGCACTGCCCCTCTCCGTGCGGCGGTCCGCCGTTTCCTGTAAACGGAATTATTCAATGATATATTTATTCATCTGCAAAGTAACTTTATCGTCAGCTGCAGGATTCCTTAGTGCCCCAGTTCATTCCGAAGCAAGCGGATCTCCGTTTGCAGCGCATGTACCCTGTTCAGCAAGTGGGCTATGGTTTCCAGTCCCTCCATATTGATATCAAGATCGTAGTGCATATGCATGTATTTTTCGAGGTTGGTCAATTGCTCAAACCCGATAAAATAATGTTCATCCTGCCGGACCAGCTCAATCAGCCCATGATCGTTCAGCGATTGAATAAAGGCAACCTCAATGCTGTAATAAGCACAGCATTGTTCTACGGATATGTTATTGCTGTTCTCTGTCATGATTGTTTTTCTGCCTCCTTTGCCAGTTCGTTAAACAGTTCTTTTGCTTTCGGAGATAAGTTCTTTGGCAGCTGCACCTGATAGGTAATATACAGATCCCCAAAAGTCCCTTCTTTTTTATATACCGGGAACCCCTTCCCTTTCAGACGCACTTTTGTTTCATTTTGTGTTTCCGGCTTAATGGTCAGCTTTACCTTTCCTTCCATGGTGTCAATGGTTTGCTCTCCGCCCAAAACCGCTTTGTATAAATCGAGGGGTACCTGGGTGTACAGGTCATTCCCTTTACGGGTAAAGGCAGTATCATTCTGAATGGCAAAGGTAATATACAGGTCTCCGCTGGGGCCTCCGTTTGCCCCGGGTGCACCATAACCGGCAATCTTTATTTCCTGCCCGTTCTCAATTCCTGCAGGCACCGTAATGCGTATGTTCCTGCCGTTCACGGTAAAGGTCTGCTGATGCGTCTTGTAGGCATCCGTCAGGTTCAGCTGTACTGAAGCCCGGTAGTCCTGCCCTTTAAACCGTACACCAGACCGCCCACCTTCGCCGCGGTTACCGAAAAGAGAAGAAAAGAAATCGGAGAAATCTTCCGCATCGCCGGAGCTGTACGTGTACTGGCCGGCTTCCTCAAACGGGTTTGCCCTTCCGCCGGAAGCCTGCTGCCGCCGGGTCTGCTCAAACTTGTCGGCATGCTTCCAGTCGGCCCCGTATTGATCATATTTTTTTCTTTTTTCCGGGTCGCTCAGCACTTCGTGCGCCTCATTGATCTGCTGAAATAATTTTACGGCTTCTTTATCATCAGGATTCAGATCGGGGTGGTGTTTGCGCGCCAGCTTACGATAGGCTTTCCTGATATCATCCGCCGACGCGTCCTTTGTAACTCCCAGGATTTTATAATAGTCGATATAATCCATTTACTCAAAATATGTTTCAAGTTAAAACATAAATGGAAAAAATCCAATAAACATCTTGTCTGCGGAGAAACTTTATAAGAACAGTACATAGGCCACGGCAATGGCCAGCAAGGAAATGATCCAGAGACTTACAAGTGAAACTTTCAGGATCGTAAGGTATTTTTCCTTAAACAGGCGGTCCTTTAAAAAGGCATACATGATAATGGAATAAATGCTGTTAGCAACAATCCAAACTACAGGAAATAAAACGTAAGGGTTCATTTGAAGTGGTTTAGCGAGGCAATAAAAGTAGCCAAAATCGCATAACCCTTCCCCCGGGAAATGTTAAATTATTTATTTGTTAATAATGGGGATATATTCTATATATCTAGGAAGCTACAAACCAGTATGATACTGATTTTCAATAAATATTTGCGTTTCTCTGCATAGTTATTATTTTTACTCAAATTACGATAATGGAAGTAGCAATTGAGGACTCCTGGAAAAAAGAATTGCAGGATGAATTTCAAAAACCCTATTTTGAATCGCTGGCACAACATCTTAAAACCGAAAAGCAGGCGGGAAAGATCATCTATCCTGCCGGAAAGAATATCTTTAATGCCTTCAACACAACGCCGTTCGATCAGGTAAAGGTCCTGCTCCTTGGTCAGGACCCGTATCATGGGGCCGGTCAGGCGCATGGTCTGTGCTTCTCTGTTCAGAAAGGAGTGCCGCTTCCTCCTTCGCTGGTAAATATTTACAAAGAGCTGCAGGCAGATCTTGGTGTTCCTCCCGCCAAAAGCGGAGATCTGACCCGGTGGGCGCAACAGGGTGTTTTTATGCTCAATGCATCGTTAACCGTAAGAGCAGGCGAGCCCATGAGCCATTCAAAAATAGGCTGGGCCACATTTACGGATGCCGTGATCCGGAAGGTATCGCAGGATAAAGAGCATGTCGTATTTATTTTATGGGGCAAATTCGCACAGGAAAAAGCTTCGCTCATCGATGCTTCAAAACACCTGATCCTCCGGTCGGCCCACCCCTCCCCGCTTTCCGCTCACAATGGCTTTTTTGGAAGCCGGCCTTTTTCAAAGACCAATGAATACCTGGCAGCAAATGGCATCGATCCTGTTGACTGGAAGGTTGAATAGGTTTGGATTCCAGATCAGATCCGCTTTTAAACCCCAGGCATCTTTCACATTAATAAAATGCTGATTACCCTTATAAGGGCCATTGGCGCGTCGTTATCGGGGCTGACTAAAAAGGTAAATGAAGGCTCTGAGAATCGCATAAAAGACTATCAGTCTCCATCACCTACCCGAATAAATTCATCATTCGATGACCTTTTTGGTCAGCCCCGAGGCGGTCATTCCATGACTGCCATGGGCACGGTCCATCATGCACCGGACCGATCGTTCTCTTCTGCTTTTTGTAATTTTATAAGCGGTTAAAACCCGTTCTTGCCGGATCTTCCGGGGCGATACCTCTTTTGCCAAATGACCGTTCAACCCCGATTTTTTACAAATGGCGGATACAGTGAAGCCATAAGAGATGCAATAAAAGACCGGTACATTTTAATGGCTATACCGATTATGTCGAATCGTTTTTAAACAGCCGGCTGAGCGAAGAACAGCACGTTGAACGTTAAGCGCGAACCACAGGAACTGTCCCGGTCCGATCCGGCCCCACGCCTGATACCGGCTTCTCATTTTCAAATTTTCAAATTCCCAAATTTCAAATCTTCAATTCTGGGCTATATTTGCACTTTATGTACCGCCTTTTACGAAAATTTTATTTCACATTTCCGCCGGAACGTGTCCATTATATGGCCATGCACCATTTGCAGTTGTTGACAAAGAACAAACTGGGCAAATCGATCGTCCGGTCTTTTACTGATGCCCCGGTAAAAGAGACCCGCTTTTTGAACCTGACACTTAAAAACCCGGTGGGCCTGGGTGCCGGTTTTGACAAAAATGCCCTCTTCCTCAATGAACTGGAGGCACTGGGCTTCGGATTTGTGGAGATCGGTACGGTTACGCCGCTGCCACAGGAGGGTAATGAGCAGCCCCGGCTGTTCCGCCTGCCTGCAGATAAAGCGTTGATCAACCGGATGGGATTCAACAACGACGGCGTTGATATCGTTGCCCGGCGGCTGGAAGAATGGCGTACAAAAAAAGCCGGCAGCCAGGAAAAATACCCGTTGATCATCGGGGGCAATATCGGGAAAAACAAGATCACACCGAATGAAAATGCCTGGCAGGACTATGCGGCCTGCTTTACAAGACTGCATCCGTTCGTGGACTATTTTGTAGTCAATGTGAGCAGTCCGAATACCCCGGGGCTGCGTGCATTACAGGACAAGGATGCGCTCCGGAAAATCTTGCTGAACCTGGCAATGATCAACAATGGCAAGGCATTTGCAAAGCCCATCCTGCTGAAAATAGCGCCGGACCTCACCCGCGAGCAGGTCGATGATGTGATCTCGCTGGCATTGGAGATCCAGCTCGATGGCCTGGTAGCTACCAATACCACCATTGACCGCAGTAACCTGAGCACCCCCCTCAGCGAGATCGAGGCGATCGGCGCCGGGGGGCTGAGCGGCAGACCTGTACAGCAAAAAAGCACGGCCATTGTAAAATACATTACAGAGCAAACCGACGGGGCCATCCCCATTATCGCATCCGGAGGGATCTTTACCGCCGCGGACGCAAAAGAAAAACTGGAAGCAGGCGCTTCCCTCATACAGATCTGGACCGGCTTTATCTATGAAGGTCCTACCATTGTGAAGCATATCTGCAATCATCTATAAACCAAAAAATCATTATGGCGCTTTTATTTATTTCAACTGCTGAACTATTCACCGTCGATTCCCTGATCAGTTTCCTGATCCTTTCCATCCTGGAGATCGTCCTGGGTATCGACAATGTTATTTTTGTCAGCATCATCCTCAACCGCCTGCACAAGGACTCCCGGAAAAAAGCCCGGCGTGTGTGGATGGTCACCGGCATTTTATCCCGCTGTTTGCTGCTGATGGCACTGAGCTGGCTGCTGGCACAAAAGGGTAAGCATATTATTCCCGAATCCTGGTTTGGCAAAGGATTTGACCTGGCCAGCCTGGTAATGCTGGCCGGGGGGCTTTTTCTTATATACAAATCCGTAAAAGAGATCCACCACAAACTCGAAGGAGAAGATCCTTCGGCCGCGGCACAAAATAAAAAACAGCTCAGCTTTGGGCAGGCCATCGGCCAGATACTGGTTATTGATGCGGTCTTTTCCTTCGACAGTGTCATTACCGCAGGCGGTACGGCCAAACATATTGAGATCATGATCGCGGCGGTCATCGTGGCCATGATCGTTATGTTTACATTCAGCGCAAAGATCTCCGATTTTATACAAAATCACCCTACCATAAAAATGCTGGCCTTGTCTTTCCTGGTAATGATCGGCGTAAGCCTGATCGTAGAAGGCTGGAATGCCGATATGGCACATGAGCTGCATTTAAAGAACTACATTTATTTTGCAATGGCTTTTTCGTTCATTGTAGAGCTGCTGAACCTGTTTATGCGTAAAAAGCAGCAGCAGCATGTGGTGCAGCTAAACAGCCCGGTACTACCCAGGGACGGGGAGCAGAAGGACGGTACAGGCAAACAATCCTGATACAGCCCCCGGTCTATAGCTTGCGGTGGTCCTGCGTTCCCGCAACGGCAAAGAACATGCGAAGAACGCCGGGCAATAAACCGCAGGACCTTGCGGTAAGCAATGAACGCGGCGGCGTATCCGGCATCTTTCGCTGAACGCTGAAGACTGTCAGTCATCAATTGAATGCATCCTGCAGCGCTGAAAAACAAACCCTTATGATCCTGCGTTTTCCCAGGAAACAAGATGCCCCGGCATCCCGACAGCGGAACAAAAAGGCCCCATACGCATTTTCATTCCCCAAAAATTGTGTAAATTACCCTCAGATCGCATCATGAATAAAACAGTTTTTTATGAAACCGATACATCATTCATTGCTGATCTTATTATCAGCAGTCGCTATTTTTACCGCATGCGCTTCACAAAAACAAACCACCGGCCAGTCTGAAGCCATCTTGGCGGCGGTCACCGACCAGAATTATACATTTATTGCCAACAGCGTTTTTCCAACTGAGGACAGCCGTTTTAATCCCCGGTTCCTGTTTCCCAATGCCAGCAATCTCTACCAACTCACTTCACACTATGACCTGAGGGTTACACCCGATTCCGTGATCGCTTATCTGCCCTTTTTTGGCCGGTCCTATACGGCTCCCGTAGACCCTACCAAAGGAGGGATCAAATTCACGTCTACCAAATTTGACTATAAAAAAAGAGACCGGAAGAACAACTATGAAATAGAGATCACTCCAAAAGATAACAATGAGGTACAGTCGCTTTTTCTTACCATCTCCCCCTCTGGTTTTGCATCCCTGCGTGTGCTCAGTTTAAATAAGACCCCTATTTCATTCAACGGTGATATAGAAGCCAACAAATAATCAGCGGTTTTGCGAAGCCTTTCCTCCTGCGATCCGTCAACGGGGTCTGCCTCGTGATTAACTAACTTGCAGGGAACCGCTCATAATGAACCGGCATCAAAATGATCTTTATAAATTTATTGCCTGGTCAGTGCCCTCACTGACCGGGGCGCGGGCCATGGTTTCCCGCTTCGCAGTTGGATCAACCAAAAGGGATGCGGAAAAAAATGTTAAGATTTATCAAAAAAATCCTGCCACAACGCCTTGTAGCAGTTGGTACACGCTGCGGTTAGCCCACTGCCGGAAGCGCGAAGATTCTGTGCCTCAGCACAGAATCTCTGTGGCAATGCAAAAATCATTATTTTCGGGACCATGATGATCGCAACCTCGAAAATAAAGACTGTAAAAATCATTCTTTTTATTGCATTCCTGGTTTTCCAGCCATTTACCGGCCGGGCGGTGCTGCCTGCAGATACTGCCAGGAAGAGTACCCCTGAGCAGGCATTGCGGTATTTAAACAGCATAAAAGACCTGCAGCAGAGCAAGTGGTGGCCCAATGTACCTCCTGCCCTGTTACTGCACAACCTGAAAACCTTTACCATAGAGCCCTTTGCATTTTATGAAGGGAAAACCACCAATTTCTGCGCATATTCGGCGCTTACCTATATACCGCTCACTTATGATCCGCTGGGCTTTGCGCGGTTCATGGTGGAGCTGTACAGGAACGGGCAGGCCAACATCGGAAAGAACCAGCTTAAGCCCAGCAAACCCGTCAGGATGGAAGCCGGTCTTCTGCGTTATAAAGGTTCCCTGGACATCAACCCCGCGGGCCAGATGTGGTTCCTGACCCTGGCAGACCATTTTAAAGGGTATCTTAATGTTTTCAACCGGCGCTTTCAGAAAGGCGATGAAAATACTTTTTGGGCTTCCACGAACTTTGCAAAGTTTAACCGGATGCTCCGGCGTCTGTTTAACGGGAACGTAAAAGCCAGGGGAGCCGATCTTTTCCGCCCCTCGATAAAAGACCTGCCCGGATACCTGGCGGCCCATATGCAAAAGGGATTGGTATTCCTTTACCTGAACAACAAAAAGCTTTACCGGAAGTCGCACAAACAATCGATGATCAGCACGCCCACCCACTATGTATTACTGACCAATATCCGGAAACGTACCGATGGCAATATTGAGTTTGAATACTGGGACTATGGAGCGAGGACCGTGCAGCAACTGTCGCCCGAATTTTTAAAAAACATTATTTACGGGGTCAGTGTCTGGACCCCGAGGATTTCAAAATGAAAAACAGAACTTTTATATCGTCCGTAATAGCGCTGGCCAGTATTCTTTGCAGCTGCTCTTATCCCCGGAACTTTACGCGGAATTTTTATGCCCGGAATGAACAAAAGCTGCTGGCGATCAAGGCTGATTTCAGCCGGTTATATGCGCAGCACCCCTTTTCCGTTCTCTTTGAGGAAAAGACCTTTACCAATATTTCCTTTGAATTCAACGAGGACAGCATCAAATACATCTATCATTTCAACCTCAACGAGCCGGCCTTTGCAGACAGTCTGCAGGCACATCACTATGATGTCCGGGGCGTTAAAGCCCTGGTGGAAGAGATGCAGGCGATCCAATGTACCTGGATCGCCAACGTAGACTACTACGAAGGGCTGCGGGCGCGGAAACTGGTACAGATGTCGGTGCGGAATAAAGCCCTCAACAATACACTAAAAGGAGAAAGTTATTGTACGCTGGTATTTTTTGAAACACCGCAGCCCTTTAACAGCAAGGGCATTTTTCTTGACCGTTCCGACCGGAAAAGACGCCGGCAAATCAATGGAAATGTGTTGAAAAGAGTGAATGGCAAGATCGGTTATGCGATCACCAAGCAATACCGTTAAACGTTAAAATATACACCCCTGTTAGTAATTCTTGACGGGGATTAACGACCATTAAGGCTCCAATCGCTATTTTTGCAGGATGTTGATGGAAAAAGAATGTGTTCGTTTTGCCATACTGGACCTGAATGAAGGGCAGCCCAACCAGGGCATGCGCTGCATTAGAGAGATCGTGCACCGGTGGGCAGACGAAAAACAGGTTGACCTGACCTATGACGTATTTGATGTTCGCGTTAAAAACGAACTGCCGGATATGTCGTACGATATTTATATTTCCAGTGGCGGCCCGGGAGATCCGTTGAGCACCCGTTTTGACGACTGGGACATTCACTGGAACAAATGGCTGAACGAATTGCTCCGGTGGAATGAGAATCCGGACAATGAACAGAAAAAGTTCGTCTTTTTTATCTGTCACTCTTTTCAGCTGGCCAGCAGGTATTTCAATGCCGGCCTGATCTGTAAACGGAAATCCACTTCTTTTGGCGTTTTCCCGGTACATATGCTGCCGGAAGCCGGATCGAACCCGGTATTTGAAAATTTAAGCGATCCTTTCTATGCGGTCGACAGCAGGGATTTTCAGCTCATACAGCCCAACCTGGATATTTTGAACGATATGGGAGCATACATCACCTGTATCGAAAAGGAGCGCCCGCATGTGCCCTATGAGAGGGCTGTGATGGGCATTTCATTCAACCCTTATATGTTCGGTACGCAGTTCCATCCTGAGGCTGATGCAGAAGGAATGCTCAGGCATTTTCAATCGGAAGACAAACGGAAGACCGTCATTGACAACCACGGGCAGGAAAAACTCACCAGCATGATCGATCAGCTCAAGGACCCGGATAAGATCCTATGGACCAATAAGCATTTAATCCCCAATTTCTTAAACGAAGCCTACAGCCATATCGTTTCGGTAAACCTGATTTCTTCATAGCCCCTGCTGATATTTGATCCCTTTTTCTTTTCCGGGTCTCCTGGAAGGGACCCGGAAAAAACGAGAACCGCAGGCAACCGCAAAAAAAGAGGGCATCCCTGGCTTTTGAGATACCCTCTTGTTTGTTTGATCTGATTCTTTTAAATGCCCCGTCAGAATTTGAGGTCCGGCCAGCCTTCGCGATAGGTACGCTTCACATACTGATTTGCCGGTTCAAAGTTGGTCACCTTCATCTTGCCGCCATCCCATTGCAGAGTAATACCGCGACCGGGGAATTTGCCCTTATCGTCTTTATAATTAAAACTACGGATGGCCAGGTTCCCCATCAGGATGCTTTCAGTAAGCGGAACTGCATACCCGTTAAACGGAGAGTCCACCATTTTGCTTCCTTTTTCGTAGCCGGCAATACAGGCATCCACCCATTGTTTATAATGCCCCTCTGCACCGCCGGGAATACGTGCATATTTCCGGGCCACATTCACTCCACTCATTTTTGAAACGGGCAGCAAGGTTGGATCCTGGCCATACACGCCACACATCATCTTTCCCTTGGTTCCAACAAAGAGCGCCCCATTGCCTACATCACCTTTGCCTCCCATAATATCATTCGGTCCCAGTTCGTCCGGCCGCTCCGGCTGAATACCACCGTCCATCCAATGCAGCTTAATGTCCTTACCGTTTTTTCCTTTGTATTTAAAATGAATGGAAGAAGAAACCGGAGGACTGTCCGGTGCATATACCTGCGTCCAGTTTTTAACATACGGAGTAGACAAACTGCAGGTCACTTCTGTGGGAAAGCCCAGGCCCAGTACTTTAAATACAGGCCCAACGATATGACAGGCCATATCGCCTAAGGCGCCGGTACCATAGTCCCACCAGCCCCGCCAGTTAAAAGGAACCACATTGCCTTCATATTCACGGTAAGGAGCCGTACCCAGCCACAGGTCCCAGTTAAGCCCTTCGGGCACGGGCGGTTTTTCTGAAGGCCATACAATTCCCTGTGGCCATACCGGCCGGTTGGTCCAGCAATGAACCGATTCAATTTCGCCGATCAGGCCGGCTTCATACCACTCCCGCAGGTCCCGGACCCCGTCGTTGGACGAACCCTGGTCCCCCATTTGGGTAACCACTTTATACCGTTTTGCAGCATCGCCCAGCATACGGGATTCCCATATATCATGCGACAATGGCTTCTGCACATATACGTGCTTGTTGAGTTGCATGGCATGAAAAGCAACAATAGCATGGGTATGATCCGGCGTGCTCACGCTCACCGCATCAAAGTGCTTGCTCTCTTTATCCAGCAGTTCTCTCCAGTCATGGTAATACTTTGCATTCGGAAACCGTTTCCGGCTGCCCGCCGCCTGGCGATCATCAACGTCGCAAAGAAATGCGATCTCGGCATTGCCGCTTTTGTGAAACATGCTGATATCGCCCGCACCTTTTCCGCCAACACCCACGCCCGCTACCACCAGCTTATCGCTGGGAGCCACAAAGCCCCTGCCCAGTACATGTCTCGGCACAATAAAAAAAGCACTGCCGGCCAGCGCAGAATTCCGGATAAACTTCCTTCTCGAGTTTCGATTCTTTTGGTCCATAATTGCTTCAAGAATTATTTGAACATGATAAAAATAAAATAACGATAAGATCCCGTTACAGGTTCAGGCTTCCCCAGCCTTCCCTATAGGTCCTTTTTACGAACCGGTTGGCCTCATCAAAGTTGGTGATCTTCATATTCTCTGCATCCCACAGGAGTTTTTTACGCCCTGTAAATTTGCTTTTACCCCAGCCGGATATGCTCGGATCCATATACAGCGCGCTTCTGATGGCAAGGTTCCCCATCAGGATGCTTTCGGTAAATGGTCCCGCATATTCAAACGGAGAGCTGGTCACTCCCTTGCCATAGCCGGCAATACAGGCATTTACCCATTGCAGGTAGTGCCCGTCTGTTCCACCCGGCACCCGCGCAATGGTCTGCTTCACCGCCCTGGCGCTTTCGTTCTTTGACAGCGGCAGCAATCTCGGGTTGGCTCCGTAGCAGTCGGCCAGCAGCTTTCCTTTGGTTCCGATAAACAGTACACCCCCATCCCAGTTACCAAATGATTCCTCGGGCTTCAATTCATCCGGGCGTTTGGGAAGCAATCCCCCATCGTACCAGGATACCTTAAGGGTTCCTTTTTTATCTTTTCGCGGGTATTCCAGGTGAATGATCGACGCAACCGGGCAGCTGTCCACATTATTGGCTTCCTGGTTCATGCCGGTCCACTGGTTGGCAATGCTGCACTCCGCCGATGTGGGATAATCGATGGGCAGGATCCGGTAAATGGGGTCCATGATATGACAGGCCATATCTCCCAGCGCCCCGGTACCATAAGCCCAGAAGCCCCTCCAGTTAAAAGGCACATACGCGGGATTGTAATCCTCTTTGGGCGCGGTACCCAGCCACAGGTCCCAATTCAGCTCACCGGGAACGGGATGGTTCCCCGAAGGCTTGGGCACGCCCTGCGGCCAGATGGGCCGGTTGGTCCAGGCCTGCGCCTCCACGATGTCCCCGATCAGACCGGCATTGTACAATTCTTTCATCCGCCGCACGCCATCGCCGGACCCGCCCTGGTTCCCCATTTGGGTCACAACTTTATATTTTTTTGCAGCCTGTGCCAGGATGCGGGCCTCATAGATATCGTGTGTAAGGGGTTTTTGTGTGTAAACATGCTTCCCCAGCTGCATCGCGGCCAGGGTGGCCACCGCGTGTGTATGATCGGGCGTGCTGATGCTGCAGGCGTCAATATTTTTTGCTTCCTTTTGCAGCATCTCCCGGAAATCTTTATAATAATTGGCCTTGGGAAAATTTTTTCTTGAGTTCACTGCCTGGCGGTCATCCACATCACAAAGCGCCACTATGTTCACATTCGGGCTCTTTGCAAAGTTTGCCAGGTCACTTTCACCTTTTCCACCGGCACCAATTCCTGCAATATTCAGTTTATCGCTGGGCGCTACATAACCCTTGCCCAACACATGCCGGGGCACAATAAAAAAAGCGCTGCCGGCAAGCGCCGAATTCCGGATAAACTTCCTTCTGGAATATGGATTTTTTGGTTTCATAATGGCGAAAAATTTAAATTTGGTTTTAAAAGACGATCAAAGTAATAAATTTCATTTAAACGGGATATAAACAGTTGGTAGTTTTTCTTCTTTTTTTGAAATTATTTAATATAAGGGGCGGTTTACTTTACTTTTTATTTCATCCTTAAAAACCACCGTTACCCGGTACTTCATGGGGGCATAATAACGCTCCAGCACCTTCCGGATCTTTTCTTTTGCCTGCTCCATATAAGCGGGATAGGTTTCCATCTGTTTGCGTGTTTCGGTGTACAGCTTCTTCTCCACAACGCGATAGGCAGCTTCATCCGTATTCACCAGCAATCCCCGTTTTGTGAGCGCATCCGCCCGGTCCAGCCGCAATTCATAGCTGAGCAGCTGCGGCGGGGGAATGACCACATACACCTGTTTGTTCTTTTCCTCAATGGTCAGCTGCTGGGTGCTCAGATCCACGCCATACTTGGCAATATAAGGGATGGAGACATTCATGGTGTGCTCCATGAACATTTTCTTTAATGCGTCGGTAATACTGCCGTCATTGGTAATATTGGTGGTCTTGATGCTGGCCGTACCCTGTACTTCCAGCGACGACAGCTCTGCTATCTCCTGCACAAATGCCACATTCAGCGCCATGTGGTCCACCGTTTTTGTACCATTCTTTTTTCCAAGGAAATAGGCCAGCACTCCGATCGCCACTACGCAAAGCGCCACCACAAGCGGCAAACAGCTTTTTTGCATAAGTATATTATTGATTCGTATTCAAATTCCCGTTAAAATTAACAGAAAATCAGCGAAAACCGGTTACTCCTGCAAGACTTAAAAAATAGGGCGAAAAATTATAAAATATTTCATTTATCTTGGGTCACCATTTTAAAATTCAAAACAGGCCATCTCAAATGAAAGAATTGCAAATAAAGAAACAGGGCAAAAAATACGATGTAGTGATCGTTGGTTCGGGCGCCGGCGGTGGCATGGCCGCATATACGCTTTCAAAAGCCGGGCTCAGCGTATGTATGCTGGAAGCGGGTCCGATGTATGATCCTCAAAAGGAAATCTTCCAGCTAAAAAACCCCTGGGAGTCCAAACGTAGAGGCCGGTCAACCAAGTACCGCCCTTTTGGAGATTTTGATGCCTGCTATGGCGGATGGGAGATCGAAGGAGAGCCCTACACAAGGGAAGGAGGTACTGAATGGGAATGGTTCCGGGCGCGCATGCTGGGAGGCCGGACCAATCACTGGGGGCGTATCTCCCTGCGTTTTGGCCCGAGGGATTTTAAAGGCTACAGCCATGATGGTGTTGGTGCAGACTGGCCCATCAGCTACGATGATATCAAACCCTATTATGATAAGGTAGATCAGCTGATCGGCATCTTCGGGAGCGTGGAAAACATTCCCAATGAGCCGGACGGCATTTTCCTGCCACCGCCCAAGCCCCGTCTTCACGAGCTCTTTATAAAAAAGGGCGCACAGAAATCGGGTGTTCCGGTCATCCCCTCGCGGTTATCCATTCTTACAAAAAAATTAAACGACGACCGGGGAGCCTGTTTCTTTTGCGCACAGTGCGGCCGGAACTGCAGCATGGCCAAGGCAGACTTTTCCTCATCAAATGTGCTGATCTACCCGGCATTGAAAACCGGCAAACTGGAAGTCATTGCCAATGCTATGGCACGCGAGGTATTGACCAATTCCGAAGGCGTTGCAACGGGCATATCCTATATCAATAAAGAAGACCTGCTGGAATACCAGGTAGAGGGGCGTGTGGTGATCCTGGCCGCCAGTGCCTGCGAAACGGCAAGGCTTTTACTGAACTCAAAATCGCAGCGCCATCCCAATGGCCTGGCTAACAGCAGCAATGTAGTGGGCAAATACCTGCAGGACAGTACCGGCGCCGCCATGGGCGGTTATATCCCCGAACTCTTTGGCAGAAAACGATACAATGAGGACGGCGTAGGCGGCATGCACGTGTACTCACCCTGGTGGGGCGATGATAAAAAACTCGGCTTCCCGCGCGGGTATCATATCGAATACTGGGGCGGCTTTGGTCAGCCGGCCTATGGATTTGGAATGGGCATTGAATCGTTCAACGGCAAATACCCCGTAAACGGCAAACAAAAAGAAGCCGGCGGTTACGGAAAATCGTTCAAAGAAGACCAGCGCTTCTTTTATGGCGCTACCGTAGGTATGGCCGGGCGCGGAGAAGCCGTTGCCTTTGAGCACAACCGCTGTGAAATCGACCCCAATGTGGTGGATAAATACGGGATCCCTGTTTTAAAATTCAATGTAAAGCTGAGCGATTATGAGGTCAAACAGGCCAAACACATGAAAGAAACCTTTAAGGAGATCATGCACAATATGGGTGCTGTGATCACCTGGGGCGATGACGGACCGGAAAACAATTACGGTATCGATAAGCCCGGGTACATCATTCATGAAGCCGGAACTGCGCGTATGGGGGATGATGCCAAAACATCGGCGCTGAACAAATGGAGCCAGGCGCATGATTGTAAAAACCTGTTCTGCGTGGATGGAAGCCAGTTTACCTCACAGGCCAATAAGAATATTACCTGGACGATCCTTGCGCTGAGCATGCGCGCCAGCGAGTACATTATTGATGAAATGAAAAAGCAAAATTTATAGATGGTCGACGTTAGACTCGTGGCCCATTGCCTGATATCTATCATCTGACAAACATTAAACATCAGACATGAAAAGAAGAGATTCCTTAAAATATATAGCTGCCGGGGCACTGGCTACCGGAACCCTGGTCATCGGCTGTAACCCGGCCGACAAAAAAAGCGAGACCACTACCCCGCCACCCGATAAAAAGACGGGCCTCCACCGTTATGAGGACGAAAAAATATACGAGGACGAAGTAGAAAAAATGCCGGACTTCTTCAACGCGCATGAAATGGCCACCATTACGGTGCTTGCAGACATCATCATCCCCAAAGACGAAGTAAGCGGCAGCGCCAGCGATGCAAAGGTTCCGGATTTTATTGCGTTCACTGTAAAGGATCAGCCCAGGCTGCAAACACCGCTAAGAGGCGGTTTGCGCTGGCTGGACCTGCAATGCCTGAAGAAATATGAAAAGGCATTTAAAGACTGTACCCCACAGCAGCAGATCGGGATCGTAGACCTTATTGCCTACCCGGAAAGGGCAAAGGGTAAACCGGAGCTGGCACAGGGCGTTTCTTTCTTTACACTGATGCGCAACCTTACCGCCACCGGCTTCTATACCTCCGAGATCGGAGTAAAAGATATTGGTTATGCGGGCAATAAGCCCAACCAATGGAACGGTGTGCCGGATGATGTATTGAAGCAGTATGGCCTGGCCTATACCGAAAAGGAATTAAAAGAATGCGTCAGCTTCAGCTGACGTTTGTAACATAAGCGGCGCATTTTGTATTGTTTCATCTGCTGATTTAGCGTTGAAAATACAAAATGCGCTTTTTTTTGAGAAAGAATTAGCTATCAATATCCTATTAAAAAACAAGGAATTAAACTCAAAAAACTAAATCCGGAAATCAAACTTTAAAATTCTGACTGAACAATTTACATACTTACCAATTTTTGGTAACTTTGATAAAAGTTTGAAAAATGAAAAATACATCAATATCACTTGGGAATTATTTTGACCAGTTCGTAAGTAGCCAGGTATCGGCAGGACGATATAAAAATGTAAGCGAGGTTATTCGTGCAGGACTTCGTCTCTTAGAAGATGAAGAAACCAAAGTAATCGCTTTGAGAACTGCAATTCAGAAAGGATTGGAGAGTCCACGAGTTGAAAATTTTGACTTCAAGGAAAACCTAAAACATCTGAAAGCGGAAAAAAGAAAAAATGGCTAAAGTTATTTTAAGACAGGACGCCATTGATGACCTGAATGATATTTGGAACTATACTTTTGAAAAATGGTCAGAAAAGCAGGCAGACACTTATTATTCAACTTTAGAATTTGCTTGTATGCAAATTGCAGAAAACCCGGAACTTGGGAAAAAATACGGGGGAATCGACGGCAACTTACTCGGGCTGAGGGCTGGCAAACACATAATATTTTATCAAGTCATAACCAGACAAGAAATTGAAATCATCAGAATTTTGCACGAACGGATGGATTTGAAAAACAGACTTGATGAATAAAAAACTGTCCCCCGGACGTTGGCAATAATTTTAAAGAGCCCCTAATGACGAAGGAACAATTTGACATATTCTGGAAAACTAATTACCCGGGCACCATTCCTATATCTCATTGTTTTAAATACGACTTTCCGGAAAGATGGTTAAGAATTCATAGCTTGCCAGAATCAAAAAGATATCCGGAGACACAGGAAGAATGGGAAATTTTGCTCTCAAGACAAAACAAAATCATCAATGACCTTTTAGGTTATAAAACAACAATCTTAGTAGTCATAGGCGAATATTTTTTTGAGGGACAGGAGCCTTATGATATATTAGAATCAGAATATTCATTAGAAGACTGTTCACTTGTCTCTTTAAACCCGATAGACCTACATAAACTTTGGCCTGACGAGCACGACAAAGGACAATTATTTATTGCGAAATTTTGTCAACAAGTATGGATCCCTAAACGATTTGACAAACTTCTCAAAGACATCGCTCAGTACTACCTTAGAGCCTTTTTTGTTTCACTCGAAAATAAATACATCATCGCACCTTATGACGGCGGTATGGACATCATATTAAACGACACTAAAACGAGAGATCATTATAAGGAAAAATACAAATTGTGGCTATCTCCAAGAAGTGATGGTTTTTAAGTTAGGGCCGTTTTTAACAAGCAATTCAACAATCAACGATGAACCATTCCATTCCCCGCATTCCACCCCCGGTTTACCTCCTGTTTGCGGTTATCCTGATGCTCCTGCTCCATCAATACCTCCCGGTGATGCGCTGGCTGGAATTCCCCTGGCGGTATGCAGGGATTTTATTGATCCTCCCCGGGCTGTTGCTCGCCGCCCGCAACGGTTTGCTTTTCCGTAAACTGGGCACAGCGCTCCGCCCGGGGGCAAAGGCAACGGTGCTGGTTACAAAAGGGGCTTTTCGTTTTACAAGAAATCCGATGTACCTTGGGCTCGTTACCATGCTCACCGGGACCGGTATATGGTTAGGTACGCTTTCACCGCTGATCATGATCCCGGTATTGATCTGGATCCTGCAGGTTCAATTCATCCTGCGCGAAGAAAAGTGGATGGAGTCCTGGTTTGGCGCATCCTACCTGGATTATAAGAAAAAAGTACGCAGGTGGCTGTGATCACATCCGGTGGAGCGGGGTTCAATGATCATTTTAATAAAAGAGGCATGGCCTCGAAAGATCCGGCAAGAACGGGTTTCAACCCGCTTATAAGTCCAAAAGAACAACAGAGAGCCGTAGGCCCGGGGCATCATGAGCCGTGCCCATGGCACTTATGAAATTACGGCCTCGGGGCTGACCAAAAAGGTCATCGAATGATGAATTTATTCGGGTAGGCGATGGAAACTGATAGTCTTTTATGCGATTCTCAGAGCCTTCATTTACCTTTTTAGTCAGCCCCGATAACAACGCGCCGGATGGCGCTTATAAGGAGCATCAAAATGCTGTTTTTATCAATTCAACAAATGAGACAACGCATATACCAGGTAGACGCTTTTACCAGCGAAGTATTTTCAGGGAACCCCGCCGCCGTTTGCCCGCTTGAACGCTGGCTGCCGGATGATCTTTTGCAAAAAATAGCCATGGAGAACAACCTGGCCGAAACCGCTTTTTATGTGCCGCAGGCAGATCATTACGAGATCCGCTGGTTTACCCCCACCGTTGAGGTAGATCTTTGCGGTCATGCTACCCTGGCGGCAGCATTTGTACTGCTCCATCACGAAGGGCATACAGCCGGTAGCATCCGGTTCCATGCTCCCCGGAGCGGGGCACTGACCGTAACGCAGAATGGAGCGCTGCTGACGCTCAATTTCCCTGCCGACCACCTGACGCCGGTAGCGCTGTCTGATGAGCTGACCGCTTGTTTCAACATACAGCCCCGTTTGGCTTTTAGGGGCAAAACAGACTATATGCTGGTGTTTGACCAGGAAGATGAAATAAAGGACCTGGTACCGGTGTTCCCTTCCATCGCGGCAATCGAAGCGCGGGGCATCATTGTTACTGCCCCGGGCAACGCGGTGGATTTCGTATCCCGCTTTTTTGCGCCGCAGTCCGGAGTTCCCGAAGACCCGGTCACCGGCTCTGCCCATACCAGCCTTACCCCTTACTGGTCAAAACAGCTCGGAAAAACAGCGCTTTCTGCCCTGCAGATGTCTCAGCGCCGGGGCGTTTTATACTGCCGCTATTTAGGCGACCGCGTGGAGATCAGCGGAGAGGGAAAATTGTACCTTACCGGGGAGATCTGTTTAGCGTAACCCGGCCGGCGTACAGATCTGCAGAAAAATGGTCTGCAAATAAAACAGAAAGCCCTCTTAATCAGCGGGAGACCCGGAAGAAAACAGGTACGATATCAGACCGGTCTGCAAAACAAACTTACCGGGCGCGTGTGATTTAGCTTTTTTTGCGGCCATTCCTTGTAATTTCGGCCCGTGAACATTGCAAACCAAAAGAAATTCGACCTTTTAAAAGATTATTATGACAACAATTGAGATTCAAATTGAAGAAAAAAGCAGGATCCTAAAAGGGCTTGAAAAAGTCTATAAGAAACTAATTGAATTCAAGAAAGCCAAAAACAGTAAGCTCGTTGTTTTACGTGATAATAAAATAGTGAAAATAAAACCAGAATAATAAAGCTTTCCAACTATCCGACCAAAGACACGCATCCATCTATTATGCAGCCCAATAGCCTCTCCGGGCAATAAAGACCTCACTCCGGTTAACGAATTCTATTTACGAGTTCAAATATCGTAATTTCGGCCCGTGATTTCCCAGAATACCATACAGGAGATTTTATCCCGGATCGACATCCTGGATGTGGTGGGCGAGTTCGTAAAGCTAAAAAAAAGAGGCGCCAACTACCTGGGCCTCTGCCCCTTCCACAACGAGAAGACCCCCTCCTTTACCGTATCGCCCTCCAAAGAGATCTACAAATGTTTCGGATGCGGCAAAAGCGGCAACACCATCAGCTTCATTATGGAGCATGAAAAATACAGCTATGTGGAATCCCTCAAATGGCTGGCCAACAAGTATGGCATCGAGGTGGAAGAGACCTTTGCCAGCGCCGAACAGCGGGAGCAATACCAGACGGCCGACAGTCTTTTCATCATCAATAGTTTTGCAGAACAGTATTTTTCCGAGGCGCTCATGCAATCTGAAGAAGGCCGGGCCATCGGGCTCAGCTATTTTAAGGAACGGGGATTCCGGGAAGGGATCGTTGAAAAATTCAGGCTCGGCTATGCCCCGGCGGAACGGGACGCCTTTGCAAAGGAAGCCCTGGCCAAACAATACAATAAAGAGCTCCTGCTAAAAACAGGGCTTGTAGTGGAGCGCAACGGCGCTCTGCTGGATAATTACCGCGGGCGGGTGATCTTTCCAATTCATAACCACAGCGGTAAAGTGCTCGGGTTTGGCGCCCGCATCTTAAAAACAACCGACAAAGCGCCCAAATACATCAATACACCGGAAAATGAGCTTTACGTAAAAAGCAAGATCCTCTACGGCTCTTATTTTGCCAGGACCGCTATTGAGAAAGCAGATGAATGCCTCCTGGTAGAAGGATATACGGACGTCGTTTCCCTGCACCAGGCAGGGATCGAAAACGTGGTGGCCTCCGGGGGTACCTCCCTGACAGTAGACCAGCTCCGGCTGATCAAAAAATATACCAATAACCTAACCATCATTTATGATGGGGATGCTGCCGGTGTAAAAGCAGCATTGCGCGGCCTGGACCTGGCCCTGGAGGAAAGCCTGAACGTAAAGCTGGTCCTGATCCCGGACAAAGAAGACCCGGACAGCTATGTAAACAAAGTAGGTGCCGGCGCCTTTACGGACTTTATTAAAAAGAACAAGAAAGACTTTATCCTGTTCCAGCTCGAATCTTCCCTGAGCACCATTGGCGACGACCCGGTAAAAAAGTCCGAGCTGGTCAACAAGATCGCCGAGTCGATCAGCCGCATCAACAAGGCCGAGGATTTTACCAAACAGCAGGACTATATCAAAGAATCTGCCGCCATTTTACAGATCGATGAAGCCGGTCTGCATGCACTGGTAAACAAATACATTCGCGATAAAGTGACCGCCATGGAGCGGAAGGCCGCCAGCAATGCGCAGAAGGAGCAGCAGGCGCAGGATGCCGAGATCACCAGCTATGACGACGCCACTTTTGACCTGCTGTTCAAAGACCAGCTGCAGGAAAAAGAACTGGCCCGCATCTTACTGGAATTCGGGAACCGGCAATGGGATGAGCAGTCCCTGATCGCACAGCATGTGTTTGATGAGATCGACGAGCTGGAGATCGAAGATCCGGAAGTAATCCTGCTCATAGCCTCAATAAAGCAACTGCTGCGTAACAACCCGGAGCAACTGAGCGATAAATATTTTATTTACAACGAAGACAAAAAGCTCAGCGCCTTTGCGGTATCGCTTTTGAACCACCCCTATGAGGAAAGCGAACGGTGGGCCGCCGATTTCAGTTCCAATACCGGCTATCAGAAAGACCTGTTCAAACAAAACTTTGAAGCCTTTTCGCGCGTGATCAGCAAAGGGAATGAGAACGATCTGAATAAATACAAACTGATCTCCGAGGACCGCACCAATCAAAAGGTGGAATCGGCCATCCAGTACCTTAAGCTCAAAAAGATCCGCCGGATGCTGCTTCAGAACCAGAACGATATGTCCGGCGCATTAAATGACCATAAATTCAAGGAACTCCATTTCATCCACAAGTCATTAAAGGATATGGAGCGGGAGATCACCAATATTTTAGGAACGGTGATCCTGCAATAGCAGCGCCCTTAGCGGTCAGGTGCCTATTCATTGATCAGCTGTTTTTTTATTTCTTTGGGAGTTGTTTTGGTCCAGGTTTTAAAGGCACGCCGGAACGCAGGCAGGTCGTTATAGCCCAATACCCCCGCCACTTCGGTGATCGTACCGGTACCGTTCTTCATTAAGTGCAGCGCCAGCTCTTTTTTTACCTCGCCGGCTATTTCCCTGAAGCTGGTCTGCTCTTCGGTCAGTTTGCGTTGCAGGGTACGCACCGTCATATCAAGACCCGCCGCTGCATCATCGATCGTGGGGATCTGCCCCTTGTGCTGCATCAGCAGCAAATGCTTTACGGCATCCCGGCAGCTGGATTGTATGGCAAGTGATTTTTTCTGGCCCAGGATGGTGTTGAACATTTCAAATAGGGAAGCATCGCTGGTAAGCACGGGGGTTTGTACATCCCCGGCCAGAAAGATCATGCGATGCAAGGGGGCATTGAACAGCACCTGGCATTGCAACACATCATAATAAGTAGTAACAGCGTTTTTGGCATATTCCACTTCTACGGCCTGTGGGTAGATATTTTTGCCGGAAAGCACTTTTATGAAGTTGATGGTCGATGCCAGCACAAAATCGATCGCGATCCTTGCATTGCGGGGATAGGTCGTTTTCCAGAGCGCATTCTGATGCAGTTCAATGATCGCAAGCTTCCCTTTTATTTTATACTCATAGGCGATCATCGGGCACACCATATGCCCGTATTTGCAATAGACCCGTATGGCTTCATCCAGGTTCTTACTGGCCTGCATCATAAAACCCACCATGCCCGTCATCGATACCGGCACATCGCCCCCCATGAATAAACCGATCTGCTCATTATTTGTAATGTCTGCAAGTAAATCGTATAGCTTTGCCGCCTTTTGCCATTCAACCGTCTGGCCGGAGTCGCTGATCTCTTCCTGTGTAAAGCCAGCCATTTCCCTCAATGTATCATAAGCTTCGCCATATGTAGCAGCGGCATAAAGCATGTCCCGGATCGCAGTTGCTTGTAGTCCCATGGCGTAAAATGACCCTTTTAAGGCACAAATTACACTTTTTGCACCATACTTATCACAGTTGTTTTGCAATTAAAATAATCAAACAACATGTACACAAAAACAGCAAACACAACCAATGCCGCTGCTCCCTTACACGGCGGTGAAAAAAAGAAAATCTTATTTGCCAACATCCCTGCCGACGGGCATTTCAACCCTCTAACGGGATTAGCCGTTCGGCTCAAAAAAGCAGGGCATGATGTCCGCTGGTACACCGGCGCCAGCTATGCACCCCGTATCGAACAGCTGGGCATTCCCTTCTATCTTTTTAACAAGGCAAAAGAGGTAACCGTTCACAACATTGACGAAGTATTTCCCGAAAGGAAAACGATCCGGAATCATGTAAAGAAAGTCATCTTTGATATCTGCACGTATTTTATCGAACGCGGAACAGAATTTTATGAAGACATAAAGGACATCAATAAAAGTTTCGATTTCGACGTGCTGATCTGCGACAGCGCTTTTACCGGTATGTCGTTCGTAAAAGAAAAACTAAACAAGCATGCAGTAGCCATCGGCATCCTCCCTTTATGTGCCTCTTCGAAACAGCTACCCCCGCCCATCATGGGACTTACACCGGCCAAAACCCTGGCAGGAAAAGCCGTGCATTCGTTTTTGCGTTTTCTTACCAATAAAGTATTGTTTAAAAAGCCCCACGCGCTGATCAACGAACAATACCGCCGTGCAGGCATGCTGACCAATGGCAAAAACCTGTTTGATCTGCAGATCGATAAGGCAACACTGTTTTTACAAAGCTGTACCCCGGGGTTTGAATACCAACGCGCGCATATGAGCCGGCATATCCATTTTATAGGCCCTTTACTGCCCTCCCATAGTGATGCCCCTGCCCCATTCCATTTTGAAGACAAACTGCATCAGTATGCAAAAGTGCTGCTGGTAACGCAGGGAACCTTTGAAGGAGATGTGCGCAAGCTGATCGTGCCCGCAATTGAAGCCTTTAAAAACAGCCGCCACCTGGTGGTGGTAACAACGGCCGGATGGCATACCCATAAACTGCGCCAGCGGTATAAAGCATTTGCCAATGTTGTTATTGAAGACTTTATTCCGTTCAGCCAGATCATGCCTTTTGCCGATGTATTCATTTCAAACGGTGGTTACGGCGGTGTGATGCAAAGCATAAGCAATAAGCTGCCAATGGTAGTGGCCGGCATACACGAAGGGAAAAACGAAATATGTGCCCGGGTGGGATATTTTAAAACAGGCATCAATATGCGCACGGAACATCCCAAACCGGAAAAAATAAAAACAGCTGTGAACGAGATCCTGAGCAACCCCCTTTACCGGAAAAGCGTGGAACGGCTTTCGAAGGAATTTTCGGAGTACGACCCGTTGGCCCTTTGTGAAAAATTCGTCAACGCTTTACCCGTCCTTCAGAAACCATAGCGAAAAGCATTCATTCAAAAAACTCCAAGATTTTCAAACAAAGATTATATGAAAAAGATGAATCGCTGGATCACCATCTTCCTGGTCATCCTTGCTGCCGCCTGCTCCAAACCCGAATCCATTTCCCCCGCACCTGCGCCAACCCAGCTGGTTACCGCACCCGGTGCTCCTGACGGGCCCGCTGTCAGCAAAACCATCGGCACATCCGGAGGCACGGTTACCAGTGCCGACGGGAACATTGCAATCACCATACCTGCCGGCGCCCTCGCGGGTAACCAGCAGATCACGGTACAGCCGGTGGTCAACCAGCTGCCCGCCGGTTACGGCAAGGCTTACCGGTTGACTCCGCACGAGATCCTGTTCCAGAAGCCGGTGACCATCCGCTTCCGGTACGATGAAAGCAGCATCCGGAATACGGTGCCCGAACTGCTCGGCATCGCCTACCAGGATGAGGGCGGCAAATGGTTCCGTGCTGCGGAACCCGTGCCGGATAAAGCGAACCACACCCTTACAACCACTACAACTCACTTCAGCGACTGGGGTTTTTTTCCTTATTTCTATATCGATCCCGAAGAAGCCCTTGTGGATCCCGGGGCCCAGCTCGGGCTCCGTGTATTGGCTACGACCCCTGATGAGCTTCCGGATCTTCCCCAGCCCAACCCCAGCCCCGTAATGCAGCCCTACCAGCCCGGCGGTGAATTTCTCGGCGACTGGAACTATGCCGGTGAGGGTTCGCTCGAAGGTCAGGGTAATAAGGCTCACTACCAGGCGCCCAACTCGGTGCCCCGCATAAACCCCGAAGCGGTGAGCGTAGCAGTGAAGATGAAACGAAAAGGACAGTTCCTGCTGGTATCCAATATTACCATCCGCACCGAATTTCATATTGATTATATGCAGGTGGATGAAACGGAAAAGCACACAGGCGGACTTGACTACGAAAGCCGCCTCTGGATCTATGGCAGCTTTGGTGAAGACCCGGGAAAAGGCAAGCGCCATGTAACGATCAACAACGGTGAAGTTGCCGTTGCCCTTTGGACACCCGGCATGATCGCCTGCGACATCCCTACCGTAGGGCCGTCATCTTCCGGCATGGTAGTGGTAACATCCGAAAACAAGAGCGCGGGTAAACTGCTCAACGAGTGGGTGGTTGATCTGTTCTATGATCAAAAGCAAAGCCCCGATGGTGCGCTCACCAAAAAAGTGAACCTCGTATTGCATTTAAGAGGGGATGCGGATGGTTTTTTCAGACTGGGACAGGTACCAATGGTCCACAAAACCGATCTGCACACCTATTGTAAAGGCATTATCGAGATGCCCTCGGGAAGCTTTACCAGTCATGTAACCATGGATGCCTGCGGCGACTATACCGTTGCCTGGGACGCCATTCATAATTTAATTATTGACCGCAAAAAAGACACGGATCCCGGCAGCGACGGACTAAGAGGAGAAGTCATCAACCAGCCGGGTGGCTTCGACATAAAGATCCGGCTTTTAGCGGAAGACGTGCTGATGAGCCACCGCCGGTTTGCAAGCTGTGTCAGCGGCAGCACCCTGGATCAGGTACCGGAGTATGTGCAGATTGAAGGGTTCCATGAAGTCACCATCCCGCTTCGTTTCTCCGGATCCGGCAGCAAGGCACCGATCAAAGCCGGACAAATGCCGGTGCGTACGGGCGGCCCGGCAGCAGGTCTTTATTGGGACGCTCCGGACTACAATCCATCGCTGTTCACCATAAACCTGCGTTGGGATGAAGCCCATCCGAAATCTGATTGAGCCTATATAAAATGCAGACTTAAGATACAGGTAACAAAAAAGAGGTGGTATCAAAAGCCGGCATTGCTAGCACTATAAAAATGGCTTTTGATACCATCGCTTTGCAAAACCGGCGGAGCAGGCCGGGCCGAATTGCTGCGGCCTGCTGCCTGTACGTTGAGAAAAAGCCGGCCCGGGCAAGGGCGCGCAGGCAGGGCCACAATCGCTACTTCCCGATTGGTAGTGGAAACGGAAATCCCGAAACAATTTTTTCAATATCGATACTTTGTTGAATCCATAATGATCTCAAATCAGCTGTGTTATAGTGGCAATATTGTTCGGAGGCATCCCTTATAGAACCATCGGTAGATCCGCTCTCAGCGAAGAATTTATGCCCCAGCCACTTTTTCAACATAGTCCCTGCCAACACCATCACCATTCGCTTGACTTTGAGGAATTGCATACACTAATTGATTTGCTAAGTCTATTCCTGCCACCGGTGCCCTCAACTTCCAAGTTCTGGCAAAATGATTTAGTATTTGTGGCCCATAGGTTCTTACCGCATTTAAGGTGATGTTGCCTATAAAACCAGCACCCGAAACAATAGCGGGGGTTGCAGCAATAAGCAAAGGCGCTATTGCCAGCCCGCCGGCCATCGCCCCGGAAAAATTCCGGCAGTCATTTTCCACCTGATATAAAGCCTCAAACCGGGAGGAGTCAAAACTGGGATTTCCAAAACTTTTCCACGCGGCTCCCACGCTCATGCCGTTTAGCCGGGCCTGCTGGTAGGCCTAAAAGCGCGCTGCCCTGTTTTTGCAGTATTTTGTATGTTATATACGCTATCGGATGTAACAGAGCGCTACGATCCGGAAACCATCGCCATTCGGGACTTTTTAATTTCTGATCTGCGAATATGCCCCATGAACCTGTCACTAAAAATAATGACAAGGCATGTAGTCGCTTTTGGACTAAAATCAGTATCTTAGGCTTAAGAGAGACCCGGCTAAGAATAACCCGGTCTTTATTTTCTATATTAACAAAAAAATCTTTACCGGCACGCAAATCCAAAATCAGCTGCCGGGCTGAAATAGTTATTTTATGCTCTTATCAGAGCACGGTGAACGGCAAACACATCTACGCTGGGAACAATATGAAAGAGACCCTTTGACCGGCCATTGCTCTCACTTTTACACAGTTACATCTTGATATTCCAAATATACAATAAATTAGTTTTATATTTAATTTATTTTTTTGAACGAAGGATCATGCTTGCTCCTTTTTTGGGATCAAGTGAAAAAGTTGGGGGAATAGTAAAAAAGTGATTTTTTTGCTGGGGTATGAGTGAAGATCAATCAGAGACATTTAAGGCATTAGCGGGGTATTTTTTGCCGGCAGGTACGCTGGAATATTTCGATTTAGTTCGGGTATTAAAAGACAAGGAAGGGTTGGTGTTGTTTTTAGAAGAGCGCAACGAGCTTCCAGAAGAGTTCAAAGGACAACGCTATCATTCCAAAGGATTTTTACCGGAGGTACGTGTACAGGATTTCCCGATACGGGATCA
>NZ_KB893636.1 GCF_000374125.1 Niabella aurantiaca DSM 17617 | reverse complement strand
AATATGAAAAATAAACTATTGACCATCAAAGAAAAGTTTATGTTGAAGCGAAGAGCTTTGATAGAAACAGTGATTGATTTACTAAAGGACTTTCAGGATTTGTGGCACACCCGGCATCGTAGTGTGGACAATGGATTTAATAACATGCTTGCCTGCCTGGCCGCATATAACTTCAGAGATATCAAACCTACCTTCAAAGCGCATAAACGAAACTTTTGGATCGCTATTGCTGCCTAAATCTTGTCGAACTCACGTTAATCTTAAACAAGCACTGGAACAGCCTGTTTAAAACAATATCATATATCAGGATATTACCGTTCACTCCTTTTTTGGGATCTTCAAGAAAAATAAAAGGAGCAATGAGTGTCGCCCGTTTTGCGGTCCGGAGATTTGCGAGCTTTGATCTTGCCCGGTCCAGGTGCTTTGACGGCTTTATTTCAAGCGTATCAACCTTGCCTTCATTGAATTTAAGCATGTGCAGTGTTACCGGTTGTCCTGCCTGCAGATCGGCAACCATCATATATATATTTCCAAGATACGAGTAGGGCAGTTCAGAATCGGCCACTACTTCGCTCATACAATCATTGAGACTGTCCAGGTCTCCAGGCGGAATATTCGATTGCGCCTGCAACACCTGGCTGGTCAGCAATGCTGCGATCAAAAAGCATTTCATTTTCATCGTTCTGATTTTAGCAACCCTTTTTAAAGATAGCCATTTGTCTGCATTGGCCGGAGCAAGGGCATTTAAAATGGCATTCTTAATGCCGCTACTCTTTATTTCCGCTGATCCGGGGTCGTCCATTAGAACGCGGATCCCGGGGACTTTATCAATAAATGCTGATCCTGGCAGACGACCATTGGCAGCGCCCGCCAGCCTGTTGCCCGGAATATTGACCGTACGCAATTACCCGCTGTTCAATAGCATCTTTTATTCTTGGGAGTGACCGGGATTAAATGACGGGTAAATAGCCCTGGCGGGCTGCCGTTCCTGTATTTGCACATCAAACCAGGTGTTTCTTCCTTTGAAAACTAAAAAAACAACCTTATTTTCAGGTTTTAAACACTCAATAGCCGCTGTTATATGAAACGATCGCTGCACCTGCAACTGTCCCTGATGATGTTCCTTGAATTTTTCATGAAGGGCTCCTGGTTCGTCACCCTGGGCACGTACCTGAAAAACAACCTGGGCGCCTCTCCATTGGAAATTTCCAGCATCTTCTCTACGCAGTCGCTGGGTGCCGTAGCAGCCCCGTTCTTCATCGGTTTTATTGCCGACCGGTTCTTCAATGCGGAGCGGGTGATGGGCGTACTGCACCTGCTGGGCGCGGGATTGTTATTGATGATGTACCGGGCCGATAATGCCGCCAGCCTCTACCCTTATGTGCTTTTTTATTTCATCGCCTATATGTCGACCCTTGCCCTTACCAGCTCGGTTTGTTTCAGAAATCTCCGCAACCCCAAAAAACAATATCCGCTCATACGCCTGGTGGGCACCGCCGGATGGATGGTGGCCGGCTTTGCCATCAGCTATGGGTTCCATTGGGATTCAAAAGGTGCCGTTGCCGCCGGGGCATTGCAAAACACGTTTCTGCTGGGGGCTGCCTGCTCCGTAGCCCTCGGTCTTCTTTGCTTCCTGCTTCCGGCTACACCGCCCTTGAAAAAAGATCAGCCCTTTTACTGGGGCGACGCATTGGGGTTACAGGCGCTGAAGCTGTTAAAACAAAAAAGCTTCCTGGTATTTTTTCTTACGGCTATCATCATTTGCATTCCCATTTCATTTTATTACCAGCACGCCAATCCGTTCCTGGTGGCAACCGGCTTGCCCAATCCAACGGCAAAAATGGCATTGGGGCAGCTTTCAGAGATCTTATGCCTGCTGCTGATCCCCTTCTTCTTTGCCCGGCTCGGGTACAAGAAAATGATGCTGATCGGCATCGGCGCCTGGGCATTGCGTTACCTGCTCTTCGCTTATGGCAACGGGCAGGACCTGGCCTTTATGCTGATCCTTGGCATCGTCCTGCATGGCGTCTGTTATGATTTTATGTTTGTGGTCGGACAGATCTATACCGACAGCATTGCGGGCGATCAATACCGCTCCTCCGCCCAGGGGCTGGTAACGGTAGCCATGTACGGGATCGGCATGCTGATCGGCTTTTGGGTTGCCGGGCTTATTTCCGAGGCACTGAAAGCATATGAAGGCACCACCTACTGGCGTTACGTATGGCTGTCGCCCGCTGCCATGGCGGTGGCGTGCATGCTGATCTTTATAGTGCTGTTTAAAGAACAGCCGGTTCAGGATCCCGTCCCGTCTGAAGAACTATAAAGGCCCTTCCGTTCTGTCTTTATCGATATGACAGGCTGGGGCCCGTCGTCTAAGAAGCTGTTAAGAACGTATAAACGGGTTGAAACCCGTTCTTGCCGGATCTTTCGAGGCNATGCCTCTTTTGCTAAAATGATCGCTTAACCCCGCTTTTTATAGATGACGGCTACAGCGACTCCCTAAGTAGCGGCGATAAAAAGCCGGTACCTTCTAATGGTTATACGGATGCTCCCGGATCGTTTTTAAACAGCTTCTAAGGTTTAAGGATCTGTGCACCGCAGAGCGGGGTTTTATCCTACATTTACAGGATCATGAACAAACTATTGCAAGGAGATCTTTCCTCACTGGAAAAAATATTTCAGCTGGTAAGCGCACAGGGGCTGGATTACCTGAAAAATATAAACGGGCGCCCCACCTCAACTGTCATGAAGACCGCTGCAACTGCTGCGATGCCCGATAAAGGGATCGGAACCATTGACACCTTACAAAAATTCAATGACCGTTGGGAATCAGCCATGGTGGCGGCTTCGGGTCCGCGCTACTGGGGCTTCGTGACCGGAGGAACCACTCCCGCTGCAGTTGCGGGCGACTGGCTGACCACCATTTACGATCAGAATACCCAGATCATAAAAGGCGACGGGGATATTTCCGCCGCCATTGAACTGGAAACGGTGGGCCTTTTGCGGGAGCTCCTGGCACTGCCCGGTGACTTTACCGGAGGCTTTGTAACCGGCGCCACCATGTCGAACTTTACCTGCCTGGCAGTGGCAAGGCAATGGCTGGGCAAGCAATCGGGGGTAGATATCGCCCGGGAAGGTATTGCACAAAAGATGCATGTTCTTACCGCAACCCCACACTCCTCCTCCGTAAAATCACTGGCCATGCTGGGCATGGGAAGCAGCAATATTAGGCCTGTAAAGACCCTGCCCGACAACCGCGAAGCCATCGATACCCACGATCTTGAGGAACAGATCCGGCAGCTGAACGGTGCGCCGTTCATCCTGATCTCAAGCGCCGGGACTGTCAATACTGTTGATTTTGACAACTTTTCTGCGATCGCGGCCTTAAGGGATAAATACCGGTTCTGGTGGCATATTGACGCCGCATTTGGCGGATTCGCCATCCTTTCGGATGCACATCAACACCTGCTGAAGGACTGGGAACAGGCCGACAGCATTACGGTTGACTGTCATAAATGGCTGAATGTACCTTATGAAAATGCGGTCTTCTTTGTAAAAGACCGGTACCGGATGCTTCAGGTAGCCACCTTCCAAAACTCCAATGCGCCCTACCTGGGCGACCCCCTTGAACAATTCAACTACCTCAATCTTTTGCCGGAAAATTCAAGGCGGCTAAAGGCCCTCCCCGTATGGTTCACACTCCATGCATACGGGCGCGAAGGATACCGCCACATCGTGGAGAACAGCATCCGGCAGGCAACCGACTTTGGTGCCTTTATCGAATCACGGCCGGAGCTCCGGTTATTGGCCCCGGTACGTCTCAATACGGTATGCTTCTCGCTTTCCGGTTCTGAGAGCGATCCGCAAAAAGTAACAGCGTTCCTTTCGGCATTGAACAAAACGGGAAAAGTATTCATGACCCAAACCCACTATAAAGAGCAAGCCGGGATCCGGGCAGCTTTTGTCAATTTCAGGACCAGCGAAAAAGATGTGGAGCTGGTAAAAGCACTGATGCTCCGGTTGTTGCCGGAGTATTCAGCCTGATCCCTGCCCCATAAAAGTTTCTCAAGAAGGATCTCTTACAGATATACCGGACCGGCCTCGCTTTGCACCCGGAACTGCCGGAATAAGGCCAGGAAAGGAAATATTTATTTAATTTTCAATATTTTTTGAAAATTCAATAAATACATATATCTTTACACCCGAAAAGAAAACAAATGAACCTGACCGTATCCAAACAAAAATTTATCGATACCTGGGGCGCCCTGGGCTCTGAGTGGGGCATCAACAAATCAGTGGCACAGGTACAGGCGCTGCTGCTCGTTTCGGACGATCCCCTTTCTACCGATACCATCATGGAGGCACTGACCATCTCCCGCGGCAATGCGAACATGAGCCTCCGTCAGCTGCTGGATTACGGCATCATTTATAAAAAGGTGATCGCCGGAGACCGCAAAGAATATTTTGTAGCAGAAAAGGATATCTGGAAATGGGCGCTGAAAATAGCCCTGATGCGCAAGCAAAAGGAAATTGATCCCGCCCTGAGCGTGTTAACCGAACTGGAAGCAGAAACAAAAAAGGATAAATCAGCCGAAGGGAAAGCGCTGCACCAGACCATTCATGATATACAAACATTTACAGACCAGCTCAGTACGCTGGTAGAGCGGGTAGCTACCTCCACCCGTGGGGAGCTCCTGCTAAAATTACTGAAACTCATCGCATAGCCATGAACTATAATATCCCTGCCTATATTATCTACGCCGCAATTACCATCTATATCATCTATTGGGTGGGCCGGTTGTTTCACAAAAACGGCAGGGTATTCATACTGAGGATCTTTCTGGGTCATGCGGCGCAGGCAGATGCTACCAACAACATCATCCTGACCGCTTATTACCTGTTCAATACCGGTTATGCCATCGTACAATTCAGCAACTGGCAGGCGGTACAGAACCTGCAAATGCTGATCGCTTCTATAGCCGGGAAAACAGGCATACTGGTGGGCATCCTCGCAGTGACCCACTATTTCAATATGCTGCTCGTTTATATTCTTTCAAAAAGAGTACTCCATTATTCATCATAAAATATATCATCATGAAAGACTTCATCGTTATAGCGTACCTGGTTTACCTGCCGGTAGTGATCCTTCTTACCTTTTATGTAGCCCACAGCCTGTTTCGCAACAGCCTGGTATATATGAAGGATATTTTTAACGGGCGCGATGAAATAGCCGTTGCTACCAACACCCTTTTCAGGATCGGTTTTTATTTGCTCAACCTGGGGTTCGGGCTTTATATCCTGGAGATCACCGGCCACTTGGAAACCCCGCAGGCAGCCATCGAGGCGCTGAGCGTAAAGATCGGCGGCTTTAGCATCTACCTCGGCATCATGCTTTTCCTGAATATGTATCTGTTCTTCCGCGGCAAAAAGATCGCCAAACAAAGAAGGATCAGCGCACCGTTTATCACAGAGACCAATCTGCCCCGGACTTAGAGCCGGTACAGCTGGGCAGCCGGGTATTAAAAGCAAAATCCCGCAACCACCGCAAAGGCTCAGGGAACACATAAAGAACGCAGGGAAATAAACCCTGTAAAGGCCCTGACATCCTTTTCGGTTTCATTCCAGCCACGGAGCAACACCAGGATCCTATACCTTAAATTCACAAAAATACAGTATGAAACAAAAAATAATCATTGCAGGCGGTACCGGGTTTATCGGCCAGTACCTGGTGAAACGGTTCCGGGAAGAGGGCTACGAGGTACTGCTGATCGCCAGGAATGCCGCCTTCATTACCTGGTCCGAAGAAAATAAAATACGGGCAGCGCTTGAAGGAGCTGATGCGCTCATCAATCTGGCCGGCAGGTCTGTCGATTGCCGTTACACGGAAGCCAATAAGCAGGAGATCCTCGGATCCCGGGTGCAGACGACAAAGCTGCTATGGATCAATTCCAGCACGGCCACCATCTACCGGCACGCAGAAGACCGGCCGATGGATGAAGCCCATGGAGAGATCGGCACCGGGTTCTCTGTGAACGTGGCCAAAGCCTGGGAGCAGGCTTTTTTTGAACGGGCTACACCCCGCACCCGAAAAGTAGCCCTGCGAACCGCCATCGTATTGGGAAAAGGCGGCGGGGTAATGATCCCCTACACCCGTCTTGTCCGGTACGGGCTGGGCGGCGTACAGGGCAGCGGCAAGCAGGTATTCAGCTGGATCCATATAGCGGATGTATATCGGATCATCCGGTTTATTATGGAGCACCCTGCCCTTGAAGGGGTCTATAATACCTCGGCCCCGTTCCCGGTCCTCAACAAACAGTTCATGCAACAATTAAGGAGCCGGATCCGGCCACTGGTGTATTTCTCTTCTCCCGAATGCCTGCTGCAGCTGGGTGCCAAACTGATCGGTACGGAAACAGAGCTGGTATTAAAAAGCCGGTGGGTGATCCCAAAAAAATTACAGGCGGCGGGCTTTACTTTTCAATACCCCACGATCAGTGAAGCGCTGGATGAGATTTGGAAATGAGGCAATGTGAGAATTTGAAAATGTGGATGCCGTTCCGGTTCGATGAGCTTGCCTCTGGTCGGTATTCTACAGACGTTATACGACGGCTATTGGCCTTCAGCGATCAGTCTTTAAACAATCTTCAACCATATTCAACCAATTGAAACAATTGCAAAATGCGCATTGAGCATCGCACGGATCCGCTGGAACATTGACCCTTAAACGTGGAACTTTAAACCCCGAAAAGCACACCGAGCATAAAAACGGATCCCAACGTGAAACCCGTCCTTTCAATCCACCAATAAACTATTTGCAAATTTTTCCGATACGGTGATCTTCTCTTTCCCCACCTGCAGGATCACCGACCCATCGAAGGAGATCTTCTCCATCACCCTGATCTTTGTACCGATACCGATCGACAACTGCTCGAGGTATTGCAGGAAAACAGAGGAAGTATCTTTTACCGCCGCCACGGTACAGGATTGCTGAATGGCCACAGACGACAGCAAGGTTGTAGCCCGGGGTGGCATTTTTCCATTGGGTTTGGGAATGGGGTCGCCGTGCGGATCATAATCCGGATAATTCAAAAATTTATCCAGCCGCTCGGTGAGCTTGTCGGACTGGATGTGCTCCAGCTGCTCGGCCACCTCATGCACTTCGTCCCAGCTGAACGCCAGCACCTCACAAAGGAAGGTTTCCCATAACCGGTGCTTACGCATGACAAATACAGCAATGTCCCGCCCCGCCCGGGTAAGGGTGATCTTTCCATATTTTTTATAGCTCACATACGCCTTCTCTTTCAACCGCTTCAGCATATCATTTACCGTAGCCGGTTTTAATCCCAGGTGTGCGGCCAGGTCGTTGGTGCCGGCTTCCTTTTTTCCCGCTTCATCCGTGGTCAAATAAAGCAGCGCTTTCAGATAATTCTCTTCCGTATTGGACAACATTCATCAAAACTAACAAAAAAATCTAAAAATAAAAGTTAGATTAATCTAACTTTTATAATTTCGCATATAGAAAATAAAAAGTAAGTATATTGAAAAAGAAAATCTCCGGTATCCTTTTAGTACTCCTTCTCTGCTCCATTGCGGGAAATGCCCAATTTGTTTTGAACGGGGTCATTACCCACCAGGCACAGCCCGTTCCGCATGCAACGGTCCGGCCGGAGCAGTACCCCGCCACAAGGGCCGACAGCAATGGCCGTTTTCAGCTGGCTCATTTACCCCCGGGCACGATTATGCTGGAAATTACAGCAACCGGATATAAGAAAAAGGACACGATGGTCCGGCTTCAAAGCGATACGCTTTTGGTCATACAGCTGGAGCAGGCATCACCGGAAATGCAGGAAGTGGTCATATCCGGAACCCTGAAAGCCGTTTCGCGCCAGGACAGCCCTGTTCCGGTTGAAGTGTACACCTCCCGGTATTTTAAGGCCAACCCCACGCCCTCACTTTTTGATGCCCTGCAAAACATCAACGGGGTGCGCCCCCAGCTGAACTGCAATATTTGCAATACCGGCGATATACATATCAACGGTCTCGAAGGGCCCTATACCATGATCCTGATCGATGGAATGCCTGTTGTAAGCGGTCTTTCCACCGTTTACGGGCTAAGCGGTATTCCGCAATCGCTGATCGAGCGCGTAGAGATCGTAAAGGGTCCGGCTTCCACGCTTTATGGCAGCGAAGCTGTAGGAGGATTGGTAAATATCATAACACACAAGCCTGGAAATACGCCCGCAATTGCGGCGGATGTATTTGCCACTTCCTGGCGGGAGGTCAATGCCGACCTGGCTACCAGTTTTCGCGCCGGCTGCCATGCACGGGGTATGGCTGGGATCAATTATTTTAATTACAGTGCTCCCGCGGACCATAACCATGACGGCTTTACCGATGTCACCCTGCAAAACCGTTTCTCCGGTTTTACAAAATGGGAGATCAGCCGCCCCTCACAGCGCGTCCTGACCATGGCTGCCCGTTACGTGCAGGAGAACCGGTGGGGAGGAGAAATGAACTGGAATCAGCATTTCCGGGGCGGTGACAGCATCTATGGCGAAAGCATCTATACCAAACGCTGGGAGCTTTTTGGTTTATATGAATTACCGTTGCCGGAGAAGCTCCTGCTCTGGTTCAGCGCCAATGGTCATGATCAGAACAGTGCTTATGGAACCACCCTCTTTAATGCCCGGCAAAACATCGGCTTTCTCCAGCTGACCTGGAACAAAGCCACCCGCACACACGACCTGACCGCCGGCGCTGCACTGCGCATTACGGATTACGATGACAATACACCAGGCACGGCGCAACCGCACAACGGGCAGATCCGGAACCAGCCGGAGCGGACCTGGCTCCCGGGCCTGTTTGTGCAGGACGAGCTCACGCTTAATGAAAACAATAAACTCCTGGCGGGCCTGAGGTACGATCATCATTCCGTACACGGCCACGTGCTTACCCCCCGCCTGAACTACAAATGGAACTCGCCGGACAAGAACAACACACTGCGGTTCAGCATTGGCAACGGCTACCGCGTGGCACAGGTTTTTACGGAAGATCATGCTGCACTTACCGGGGCACGGGAGGTTGTTTTTGCCGAAGCCTTAAAACCCGAGACCTCCTGGAACGGCAATATCAACTTTGTGAAAAAGATCTTTATCGCCGGTGGATTTATCGGCATCGACGCTACAGCCTTCTATACCTTCTTTACCAATAAGATCATTGCCGATTATGAAAGCGACCCGGATGAGATCCGCTACCAGAACCTGGGCGGATACGCGGTTTCACGGGGCGCATCGCTCAATCTGGATGTATCCCTGACCCGGGGGTTGAAGCTCCTGACCGGCGCCACTTATATGGATGTTTACAGCAAGGAAGGCGGTATCAAAAAACGTCAGTTGTTCACCGAAAAATTCACCGGCGTCTGGAATATCGGCTACCGGTTTGCAAAACACGAGTGGAGTATTGACTATACCGGCAACCTGTACAGCCCCATGCGGCTTCCCCTTTTAAGCGCCACGGATCCGCGGTCGGGAATGGCGCCCTGGTGGAGCATACAGAATATCCAGGTCACTAAAAAGATCGGCCGGCAGCTGGAGGTTTATGGCGGTATCAAAAACCTGCTCAACTTTACCCCGGACAAAGGCAACCCGTTCCTGATAGCGCGGGCGCATGATCCTTTTGATAAAAAACTGGATTACAATGGCGACGGGAAGATCGATACAGATGCCAGCGGCAACCTGCCCGTTACGTCCGAAAATCCCTACGGGTTAAGCTTTGATCCCTCCTATGTTTATGCACCCAACCAGGGCATCCGCGGTTTTTTAGGAATGCGTTGGAGTATTGCCCGCTTTTCGAACAACCGGTAATCATGCGCAGGAAACAACATATAAAATGGTTCTTTGCCGCGATGCTACTTATCCCGCTGCAGCCGGCAGCACAGCTGCGTACCCCGGAAAAGGCAGACAGTGTATTGCAACGGCAATCAAAGCCGGTGGTCATTTTTGTGTACACCGATTGGTGCCGTTACTGCCGGCTGATGGAGGAGACGACCTTTAAGGACCCGGACCTGATCGCTTTCCTGCACCGCTACTTTTACTTCCTTAAGGTGAACGCTGAAGAAAAAAGGCCCATCCGGTTTATGGGACGTATGTATTATTACCGGCCTACCGGAGCCGGCACCGGCATACATGAGCTGGCGGCTTTTCTTCTTGGCAACAAACCGGCCGGCTACCCCGCGCTGGTCTTTCTTTCGCCAGGTGCCAACCTGCTTTTTCGCGTGAACACAGTAATCACCCCGGAAGACCTGCTCCGGCTATTGGCCGCCATTCATAAAACGGAGAACCAATCGCAACCGCTGCCCGGGAACCGGTGAGCCCAAAGCCGGGACCGGGATCGTAAAAAAGCGCTTCTGCTACCCGGGCATCGCCGGATAGCACTGCCTTTGATGCCCCACGGCGCAATGGGATGACCGGTTACCCGGCAGCAAGGCCAGCTTTTGATGCTTCCTTTGCACGATGCCGGAAGATCTTTGAATAAAAGCGTACATTTATAAAAAAGCGTTATGGCCACCACAACACAAAATTTTGCAAAGGCGGAAATGCTGATCCGCAAACCCGTTGCAGCGGTTTTTGAAGCCTTTGTTGACCCGGCGATCACTACTCAAATATGGTTTACCAAAAGCAGCGGCAGGCTTGAAGCGGGAAAAATGATCGAATGGACCTGGGAGATGTATCACCATACCGTTCCTGTAAAAGTGACCCACATTGAGGCGAACAAAAAGATCGGGATCGAATGGGGCAACCAGGGGGTGCAAACCACCGTAACCTGGACCTTTACAGCCATTGACGAAGCCAGAACTTTTGTAAGTATCGTAAACAACGGGTTTAAAGGCGACGCAGATCAGCTGCTGGCCCAGGTGCGCGACGCTACTGAGGGTTTTACGCTGGTGCTGGCCAACCTGAAGGCCCTGCTGGAGCACGGTATCCTGCTGAACCTGGTAGGCGACCGCTTCCCGGAAGAAATGAAATAGCGACCGGGTACTGAAATTTCCGGGAGGCAGTAAAAAAGAACTACCGCTATTCCCGGAAACCACCCATCCCCGGGAATAAAATAATGGAAAGGCTGTTGTGCCTTCGCCCCTTTTATCGTATATTCCGCATATTCACAAATAATAATGCATATGCAGGAACAACCAACGATCAACTGGTCGGACTTTACAAAAATTGAAATGCGGGTGGGTACGATCATAGATGCCGAGATCTTTAAAGAGGCGCATAAACCCGCTTATAAGCTGACCATCGATTTTGGAGCATACGGTCATTACAAATCCTCTGCGCAGATCACCAGGCTTTACAGCGCTGAGTCACTGCCCGGGAAACAGGTCATTGCCGTTTTAAATTTCCCGCCCAAGCAGATCGCCAACTTTTACAGCGAATGTCTGGTATTGGGCACCGTTGGCGATGAAAATACCATTACCCTGCTTTCACCGGAGCAACCGGTGCCCAACGGCCTCCGGATAGGATAACAGGGCACTCAAAAACAAAAATCATATGATCGAAGTGATCGCCGGCGATATTACAAAAATCAATGTGGACGCAATCGTAAACGCAGCCAATTCCTCTTTGATGGGCGGCGGAGGGGTAGACGGCGCTATTCACCGTGCGGGCGGACCGCAGATCCTGGAAGAGTGCAGGAAGATCGTTGCAAGGCAGGGAGAATGCAAAACCGGGGAAGCGGTGGTGACCACAGCCGGCCGGCTGCCGGCAAAATATGTAATACACACAGTAGGCCCCGTTTGGAACAATGGCCGGAACCAGGAAGCAGCGCAACTGTATGCCTGCTACCATAACTCCCTGGAGCTGGCGGTGGCCCGGCATTGCAGAAGCATTGCGTTCCCCAATATCAGCACCGGCATTTACGGATATCCCAAAAAAGAAGCAGCGGCCATTGCCGTCGGGGCGGTTCAGGATTTCCTGACAGAGCCCGGTACTCTTGAAAAAGTCATCTTCGTTTGTTTTGATGCAGAAAATGAACAATGGGTCAAAAAGGCAATCGAAGCATAATCACTCCCGGATATACTGCTCCACAGGGACGGGAAACTGCCTAATAATCAGCCGTTATCTTTTTTATTAAGATCAGGGTTCATAATCCAATGGAAGCATATTGCCCACTTTGTCGCTCCAGGACCAGTAACCGGAAGAAATAAGCTCTTTAGGAGGCGTCCAGTTGCCCTGGCTGTTAATGGTAAGCGGTTCCCTGAGCTGCAAAAAAGAGGTTGGATACAGCGGATCGCGCCGCTCCCCGATCTGTTTCAGGTATTCAACGGCTTCCAGGTCGTTTATATAAGTAACAACCAGGAAGTCGTTCCAATACAGGACCCGGTTGGCGCCGTTCCCGGCCACAATAATGCTATCCGCGGTCATATGCTCTGTGTCATAAGCATCTTTATAATCGGCCTGGCTCATGATCTTATTATAATACGTTACAGAATCCGGAGACTCAATAAATGGACGATCTTCCCTGATGGCTTCATTTTTCAGGACCATGATTTTACGTCTTACCTCTTTCACCCGTTCTTTTTCCACATTGGGGATACGGACCATCTTTCGCAAACGGAACCCCTCTTCATCCAGCCGATGCTCATAAACCGCCCGCATAAAATGCAACGGCGACCCATAATAAGCATTTCGCCTGCCCTGTTTTACAACGCCCCTGCCGGAACTGCTCCTGAACAGCGCATAACCTGCATAATAGGTACGATGCTCATTAAAATTGATCTGAAAGTCCTGCAGGTCATATTGTATTTTATAACCCAACCGGGGGTTAACAATTTTCAGCGGTTCATCCGCAACCGCACGGAGTATATTTTCATTTTTATAATACCGGAACCGGACTGCTTTTTTATTTTTCAGCTCGCATCTTTTACCGGTGGGCGTTGTACCCAGGAAGGCTTCCATAAATATAGCTCCCCATTTTTCCCAGGTCTCTGTAATAGACCCTCCTACTGTTATATTTTCAAGCTCCTTTACCCTTGGGCGCAATTCAAAATGCAGGTTCAGCAGCTGTCGCCCCGGTTTAACGGCATATACCTCTGTTTCATAACTCACACTGGAAACAATGAGGTCTCCCTCCGGAGCATTTGTCAATTGAAAACTTCCGTCTGCTTTAGTAATGGTGCCTGCAGAAGTATTGTTGATAAATATACTTACACCCGGAACGGGCTGTCCTGCACCCTTAATGATCACTTTACCGGTAATCAGCTGCTGAGCTTTTCCCGAATTCACCCACAAACAGCATAAAAGGATCGCCCAGTATTTCATAGTTTAAATATAATGAATATATTACGCGGTGCGCGCCCTTATTATAAAAAACGGTATGGTGCCCCTGAAACCACCGGGTGCGGCAGGGCTTTCCGGAAAAATTTGAGAAGAGCAGTAGTCAGCAGCCTGTCCCATAAAAAAGCAATTCCCCGTTTGGCTGATCGCAACACATAGCGGGACCTGTGCAAAATACACAGGCGGCATCCTCGCGGCAATCGTTTATTTGCCCAGCAACGCCTCCAGCTTACCATCCAGGTCTTCCCCGCGCAGGTCCTTTGCCAGGATCTTTCCATCAGGCCCCAGCAGCAGGTTTCGGGGAATGGCAGTAATGCGGTACTTCTGGGCAACTTCATTTTCCCATCCTTTCAGATCGCTTACCTGCGTCCATGCAAGTTCATCCTTTTTTATAGCCGCCAGCCAGCGATCCTTCTCTTCATCCAGCGATACGCCCAGTACCGTAAAGTTCCTGTCTTTATATTTGTTGAAGGTCTTTACCAGGTTCACATTCTCCCTGCGGCAGGGCCCGCACCAGCTTGCCCAAAAATCCACCAGCACATATTTACCCCGGAACTGGGCCAGGGAAACATCCTTACCGCTGGTATCTTTCTGCATAAAATCGGTGGCAACACTTCCCACAGCGTTAAACCGGGCATCTACCAGGGCCTTCTTCAATTGCCCGCCCATGGCAGTACCCATTGCCTCCCGGGTCAGTGCATTTGCCCGTTTTTCCAGGAGCGATACATCCTCGGTAAAACCGATCGTCGACAAGATCGCCATGGCGCTTACCGGGGACGACGGGTGCTTTTTTATAAACAGGTCCACGCTTTCCTGGATATCATCTACCTGGCTTTTCATTGCATTGCTCAGGCTGTCGCTGCCCATGCCTGATTGCAGCGCTATGCCCAACTGGTTGATCTTTTCAAATTTCGGGATAAACAGATCCTGGAATTCCGTAAAATCATCCTGCGTTTTGGAGCCGGTAAATTTCCAGTCGTCCATCTTTGTTTTTACCGATCCCGATACTTTTACATTTTCATTGCCAAGGAATACAGCCGTTTTCATGGTATCACCAACCATCAGCCCCAGGATCGCCGGCGCTTCGAGCTTACCGGACAGTACAAAATTTCCACCTTTGGATTTGGCTTCTCCCAGTGTGGCAGAAGCATTTTCCAGGTCGATCAATACTACAGCCGTGTTATCCGGCAATCCTTCTACATTGCCCGTTATGGTTAATTTTTGAGCCATCGTGCAAACCGGCAATATCAATGCAAGAAAAAGACTGATTTTATTCATTTAGATCTGTGATTTTTTTGAATGCCATTTGGTGAATACTTCTCTGTAAAACAAGATTACGGTTTATTTGTTGCATCGTCTCCAAACAATATTGCACAAAACCGGCGATCCGTTGCCTGTACCGGTAGCGCCCGTTATAACCGATTGATTTTCCGGCATTCATCATCACAGGCGATCCGGCATCTTGCTCTATTTTAGCAAAATATTAATAAGGAAAGTTCCTGTCGCCGCAGACGGGTACGCATGTTTTTCCGGTAATTTGTTACCGGGTCAGTTCAAAACGTTTTTGATAAATTCATGGGTAGCTGCAGTTACATCCGTTTTACCCTCCAGGGCTTTTATATAGGCAGAGCCGATGATCGCCCCGTTTGCATATTTACAGGCACGTGAAAATGTTTCTTTATCCTTTATTCCAAAACCAACCAGCACCGGGTTTTTTAGCTGATATCCCTGTAAGCGCTCCAGGTATTGTTCCACGGCGGTGAAATCCTTTGCATTACCCGTGGTGGAAGAAGAGGACACCGCATACAGAAAACCGCTGCTGAGGGCATCCAGTTTCCGGACCCGCGTTTCCGGGGTTTCGGGGGTTACCAGGAAAATAAAGTCAAGCCCGTATTGATCTACGATCGCTTTATAGGAGGTTTCAAATTCAAAAGGCGGCAGGTCCGGCAGGATCAGTCCGTCTACACCGGCGGCCGCTGCATCCGCGCAAAATCTTTCAAAGCCATATTGCAATACCGGGTTCATATAGCCCATCAGCACTACCGGAACCCGGATCCGGGAACGCATTTCTTTTAACTGTTCAAACAACCGGGAAAGGGTCATGCCGCCCTCCAGGGCAATCGTGCTGCTGTTCTGGATCACTTCCCCGTCTGCCAGCGGATCGCTGTACGGCATACCCAGCTCAATGATGTCGGCCCCGTTCTCCTGCAGGGCCTCCATAACCGGCAGGGTGCTGTTCACACCGGGGAAACCCGCCGTGCAATATACATTCAATACTTTCTTCTCTTTTTGTGCAAATATGTCTTTTAACCGGCTCATCAAAAATCCTTTTATTAATACCGCTCTTTTTTAACTATGCAGAGCTGTTACTTCATTTTTAAAACAGCATAATTGGGGTGCTCAGGGTTCACAACAGGTTCCTGTACTCTGGGATGGATGCGCCATACTTCCTCCTCGCCGATCATATGCCTTCCGGCTAATGCCGTATCATCCTTATTGATCAATTCCATGCCTGCGTATACCAATCCCATGGTTTAACAACTTATACGATAACGCTGCACTTTTATTTACCCATTGCTTTCATATAGGTTTCCATATCCTTATCGCCCCGGCCACTAAGGCAAATGACAATATTATCGTCTTTTGCAAATGATACTTTCTTAAGTGCCGCCAGTGCATGCGCGCTCTCCAACGCCGGGATGATACCTTCCAGTCTGGCCAGTTCAAACGCTGCGTCCAGTGCCTCCTGGTCGGTGGCATTCAGAAAATTGCCCCGGCCGGTCACAAACAGGTTGGCATGCATGGGACCGATGCCCGGATAATCCAGGCCTGCTGAAATGCTGTAGGGCTCTTCCACCTGGCCATCCGCTGTTTGCATCAGGTAGCTCCTGCTGCCGTGCAGGATGCCGGGCTTCCCCAGCTGGGTAGCAACTGCGCTTTTATCCGTATCAATGCCGCAGCCGGCCGCTTCTACAGCATAGATGCCCACAGAAGGCTCGTCTAAAAAGTGATAAAAGGTACCGGCCGCATTACTGCCGCCGCCCACGCAGGCCATCACCGCATCGGGCAGTTCCGAACCGGTCTTCTCCGCCAGCTGGGCTCTTATTTCTTTGCTGATCACGCTTTGAAAGCGGGCTACCATATCCGGGTACGGATGGGGCCCCACCACGCTGCCGATAATATAAAACGTATCATTCGGGTTGTTGATCCAGTCCCGGATGGCTTCGTTGGTTGCATCTTTTAATGTCTTGCTCCCGCTTTTTGCCGGTATAACGGTAGCGCCCAGCATTTTCATCCGGGCTACGTTGGGCGCCTGGCGCTCAATATCTTTTTCTCCCATATACACAATACACTCCAGCCCCTTCAGCGCGCATACGGTAGCAGTGGCCACCCCATGCTGCCCGGCGCCGGTCTCCGCAATGATCCTTTTTTTCCCCAAGCGCTCCGCTACCAGGATCTGTCCGATGGTATTGTTCACTTTATGTGCCCCGGTATGGCAAAGATCCTCCCGCTTAAGGTACACATGGGTCTTGTATTTTTCACTCAGCCGGGAGGCATAATAAAGCGGCGTTGGCCTCCCCGCATAATCTGCGAGCAAAAGTTTGTATTCCTGCTGAAAAGCGGCGTCTGCAATGATCTTCAAATAGTTCTCCCGCAATTCTTCCACATTCCGGTATAACATTTCCGGGATATATGCGCCTCCAAATTCCCCGTAATATCCCTGTTCATCCGGCTGTTTATATGATGCCTGCATTTTATTCTCCGACGTATTTTTTGATGAGGCGTAAAGATACAGGAAATGCGGGGATAAGGGAGGCGCGGAAATGTAAAACGGGGCATCCTGCTGCCGCGGATCCCGGATCTTTTTCCGGGGCATTCTGCCGGGCTTGCCTCCTCTAAGCTTTAATACCTCAGAATCAGTGGCAATAAGCCTCGTTTTAGTGCAGCTAAAGAAAAATTTTGATTCCCCTTTTCCATGGCGTATATTTATGCAGCCCACTTATAACACAAACAGGAGCCATGAGAGTGCTTTTAGATGATAAAATCCAGCGGCCTGAAAAGGATGCTCATCAATCGGCTTTCTTGAATCATATAAGTTTTACAGCAGATGCCATCGTCCATTTAGCGGGCAAAACGACCAGTTTTAATATTTCGGAATGGATCTGGCATATTGAAATCATTGACGGCAGGGAATGCTACATCGTAACGGACAAAAAAGCCTGACAGAGCAACCATTAACGGCACAGATGACCTGTTAGGTCTTAGAGACCTAACAGGTCATTTATTCCATCAGTTCATATTTTGATTTGGGCCGCTCAGCCTCACGCCATCTGAAATCCTTTAAACGCATTTCTTCCGGCGATTTATCCTTCAGCGGATAAAGGGTTCCTTCGGCATTGCTCCTGAGCACCACCTTTTTAAGCTCCTTCTCCCAAAAATAGGCATCCAGGATATCCGAAGTGGTCTGATTGACCCCTATATAAGAGCTGTCTGCATCCTGCACATAATAAATACATTCTGCCGATCCTTTTGCACGCACGGAGTCCATATTACCATCTGTAAAATAACCATCGAGGCGGGTTGCCTTAACCTGGTTGTAGGCCTGGTCTTCAATATGATTGATCATGAAGCCTTTTTTGAATGCTTCAAAGCGGTTGATCTGTTTGTTTTTTGTATGCAACAGAATGGTGTCGCCGCTCACCTGGCTGGTTTTGCCCCAAACCACGGGGTCCTGGTACAGCCGGAATGTTGAATCTTTAAAGGAATAGAAGAGGCTGTCGCAAACGGCCTGAAGCGAATCGCTGAAGATCTTCACATGATGAAAAGCTTCAAAATACCGGTTGGTGCTGTCGTTGGAAGCCGGAGTCTTTTGCGGCAGCTTGCCTTTGCCTCCTGAAGCTGCAGCGGCGGCAGCCGTTTTTGACCGGCCTGCTGTATCTTTTACCGCTTTCCCCAATACCGTTGGCACATCCACGATGGCTTTGCCGGGTATGCTGTCCCTAACAGCGGCCTTATGTTGCGGATCTGCGGAAGAAGGCAGCGGGATCGCGTTTATTTTTTCTGCCGTTACTTTTTTTGCCACTGCGGCAGCCGTATCTTTCATTGCCTTCTCTGATGCCGGCGGCGGCACATTCACGATGGCTTTGCCGGGTATGCTGTCCTTTACGGCAGGCTGTGGAGCCTCTTTAATTTTTTTGGCCGCAGCAGCGGTCGTATCTTTTACAATGGACCCCAGCGAATCTTTTTTGCCGGCCACCGGGACCGCCGGTATGTTCAATGAGTCTGCCGGCTTCTGATGCAGGGTATCCGGCGCCGTCTTGATGCTGTCGCCACCCAGGGCCGGAGATAATACGTACAGGTCGGTGAGCTTTGCGCTGAACAGGGTATCCGCCGTAATAAAAATAGAGTCTTCCCCCTGTTTAATGATCATCAGGGGCTTTAAGGTCGCCAGGATCGCTTCGGTAACGCGGTTCTGAAAAATAAGATTCCCGATGATGGTCGTTTTCCGTATGGTATCGATCACCACGGCATTTCCTTCCGCCTTTGCAAATCCCTGGTCCAGCGATACTTTGTCGGCTTCTACCGTAACGCCTTTACCATCATTGATCAGTGGGCGCTGGCCAAACTGGGCATCCCCGCTTTTCAGGTTGTAATATCCCTCGCGGGTGTCTATGGAGGCACTGGTACTGTCCTTTATATGCGTTAATGCAATAAAACGGGCCACCTGATTTTCGGTATTGTACATCAGGGAGTCGGTTGTGATCCGGTAGCCCGGGTCATTTACCAAAACGTTTTTCTTGAAGTACACATCTTTAATATCGGTATAGTAAAATGCTTCTTTACTGGTGATCACGGTGCGCTGGTTCACCACTTTTCCCCCGTTCTTATACGTGGCAATATTGGTGGTCATATTGTACTCCAGGTCCGGCGTGGTCAGTGTGGCATGGCCATCGGTCAGTTTCACATTTTTATCCAGGTACGCGATCTGCTTATCTGTAAGATACCGCAAATGGCCCGCATAAATATTCGTGGTATCCGAGTCATTGATATGTACATTGCCCCAGGCTTCAAAGGTCCTTGTGCGGTCGTTCCGGACGCACCGGTCGCATTTAAACGTAGTAGCGCCCTGCTTCATCACAACGCGTCCCACCAGTACGGTCAGATTGGTACTGTCATCTGCCTTTTTTAATGAAAGACTGTCTGCGTGAATGATCTCGATAGGTATGGACCCGCCACCCGCCGATGCCGGAACAGGCTGCTGGGCCCTGATCATTCCTGCCCATATCAGCAACAGGAAGAGCATAAAGGATTTCGGAAAAAAGGAGGTATGCATGTTATTCTGGAACGGTGTCCTTTATTGCAGGAGCCGTAAGTTCTCCGGCTTTATTTTTTTTGCCAAAAACGGAAATATTCACGTAACGTTTCGGATGAACCCGGATATCATCCAACAGGATCTCGGCGCTCAGGGCCACTTTGTTGAGGCGGTCGTATAATTGCCGGTCGCTCATCATTGCCCCGATGCTGCCATCCGGGCTAGAGATCTTATGTACCGCATCGCGCAATACGCCCACGGTTGCCGTTAAGGTATCCATGGTCTGCTGCAGCTCCAACCGGGACAGGTTACTGGTCAGGGTATCTACATTTCCCAGGATCTGGTCTATCTTCCCGTTATTGCGTTTCAGCGATTCGGTAAATACACTCATATTGTCCAGCGAAGCCGCCAGGGGTCTTTGCACGCTTGTTAATAGAAGGTTCAGGGACGCTATGGTATTCTTTAAATGGGCGATCGCTTCCTGCAGGTTGCGTTGCGTGGGCGCGTCCAGCGTATTGTTAAAATGCGACAATAACAGGGTAAGTGAATCTGCTACTGTTTTTACTTTTCCCATCAGAGGTTTGGCTTCTGAAGACAGGTTGCCCAGCAGCCCTTCCTCCACCTTGGTCCTGATCTTATCTTCATCTCCCAGGTATTTGGTCGAATTCCCCTTATCGATCACCACTTCCGATGCACCCAGCAAACTCCCCGAAATATACGCAACCGAATTATCCGGTATATTCACGTCTTCCGTAATGCTCAGTGTTACCCGGATAGCGTTCACATTCGCATCGTTCGGCTCGATCTTGTAAACCGATCCGATCGCAAGGCCGTTGATCTTTACAAAATTGGATTTTTCCAGTCCTCCGACTGATTTAAAAATGGCGTAAATCTTGGGGTTATGATTAAAAATATCCTTCCCTTTCAAAAACCTGAACCCGAATATAAGCGCTGTAATAGCCAATACAGCTAAAATGCCTACTTTAAGTTCATTTGATATTTTCATGAAACAATGGTTTAAATTTTCTCTGAAGCCAATTAACTCAAATTATTCTGCAAATAACGTCTGAAAAAACTAAAAACCTGCGTATTTATACAAAAAACTCACCATCAGAATCGTTAATTCTTTGTGTCATGCAGTGATCCGGGGCCGGGCCGTCTATTCCGCCTTGCTGACCAATGCCAGGGATCCTGGTACAGTGGTGCTGTATTTTTCAATATAGGTCTTCACCGCGGAGAGGATGCTGTTCACGATCGCTTCCTGTCCTTCGGAGCTGATGAGGTATGCTTCGTCTTCTTTATTGCTGATAAAACCCATTTCCACAAGGATGCTGGGCATACCGGTAGCCTGAAGCACCCAGATCCCTTTGTGGTTCCTCTGTTGTACGCCGCGGCTCAGGCGCCCGTCGGCAATAAAATTCTTTTCCACCAGGGAAGCGAGGGAATAGCTTTTTCGGAAGTAGTTCTGTGCGTAGATCAGCATACGCACCCGCTCTGCCGGGTCGTTAACGTCCGGCAGCGGGGGGTTATCGGCACCGTCGCCGGTCTCCTCATTGTAATAATCCTTATCCTCGTCATCAATATTCTTCATGGAGTTGACCTTTTGTTCATTCTTTCCCACTGCCCATATATAGGTTTCTGTGCCTCTCGCTTTATTTTCTACCCATACGTCCTCATATTTATTTACATAATAGGTCTTTTTTACCTTCCGCCTCTTTTTGCCCCTTCCTACGGTTACGGTTTTTGTATGCCGGGTCCTTCCGATCACCTTTTTTATATACCATCCTCCGGGTCTTCTGCCAGCAGCATTGCAATGCAGGGAAATAAAGAGATCGCCGTTACTGCGGTTAGCAAAATCGGCCCGGTACCGGTTGGCCGCAACAGCATTGGTCAGCCCCCCGGGAAGTGCGGAACTGGTCCTTGTTTCCAGGATATTGATGCCCTTCAGCTGGTTGCGCAGGGCCGTTGCCAGTTTTCGCGCTACCTGCAGGTTAATGGCTGCCTCTGTGGTCTGCAAGCCTTTTGCCCCTGCATCATTACCTCCGTGTCCTGCATCCACAATGATCGTTTTTACCGAGCCCGATTTCGCTCCTGAAGTACCCTGCTGCGCAGAAATACCCGAAAAACAACCCACTGCACTTATGAATAGAATAAACCGAATTACAAATTTTTTCATACTTTTTTTCAGGCTTGGAAGTAATATCTTGTTTTTAGTTTCAAGCTTCACAAAATCTTTACTATGTTCTTTATACATTTGCGCCGTACTTTGGCTTAAACCCTAATGCGCAAATTTAAAAGAATTTATTTTGTTGTTCCTTTTCTAACAGCTATGATCCTGATGGCTGGTGAAAAAGATGTGGCTGCTTTTACCGCCCGGGCATCAACGGGTGCAAAAGCAGGTATTTTCCAAAAAGACACCGTTCCGCAAAAATCCATAAAAGATACCCTTCCGGTAAAAGACAGCCTAAAGATAGCCGATTCTTCCAAACTGGCAACAGATACGGGCGCCCGGGCAAAAACCGATACCTTCCGGCTCAAAATTTCGAAAGACACGCTTTCCGGACCGGTAAAATATTCAGGGCAGGACTCCATCGTAGGCTTCCTGGATTCAAAAAAGATCAACCTTTACGGAAAAGCAAAAACAGAATACCAGGATCTGACCCTTACGGCGCCGGAGATTGGCATTGACCAGGAAAATCATATTGTTACCGCAAAAGCCGGCAGGGACAGCACCGGTGAAATAGCGGACTATGCGGAAATGAAGCAGGGCCAGGAGGAGTACAAAAGCGAGGGGATGGAATACAATATCAAAACCCAGCAGGGCATTACCAAGGGTACCATTACCCAGCAAGGAGAAATGTATGTCCATTCCGAGATCGCAAAAAAGATCGATGCACGTACCATGTACGGGCAGGGCACTTTTTTTACCACCTGCAACCTGGATCATCCGCATTTCGGCTTCCGGGCACGGCGCGCAAAAATCATTAACAAAAAATTAGCGGTTACCGGATCCGTACGACCTGAATTTGACTCGGTGCCGGTGCCCATCTACCTTCCTTTTGGAATTTATCCGTTATACCAGGGCCGCCATTCGGGTATGATGTCGCCCTCATTCGAGCGCAATGATCAAATGGGGCTGGGCCTCTCCCGTATGGGGTATTACCAGGTGATCAATGACCACTGGGATGTGCAGGCGTATGGGAACATCTATTCTTATGGCAGCTGGATGTTTAACGTACAGCCTACTTACCGGAAGATATATAAATACCAGGGGTCCATGAACTTTGGCCTGCAGCGCACAAGACGCAATTTCAAAGGCGATCCGGATTTTTCAAAAGTAAGCACCTATACGCTTAACTGGGCGCATTCATCGGACTCTCGCTCCCGGCCCGGGGTCAGCTTTTCCGCAAATGTGAACATGAGCTCCACCCGGTACAATGAAAATGTTCCCAACAGTAACCTGCTGAATATGGCCAACAACACGGCCGGTTCTTCCATTACCTATGCCAAAACCTGGCAGGACAAGCCTTTTAACTTTACGGCAAGCTTTAATCATAACCAGAACAATGCGGCAAGGCTGGTGACCTTTAATTTCCCCAACATGGCATTTACGGTAAATACCATTTACCCTTTCCAGAAAAAGAATGCTGCGGGCTCCCGGAAGTGGTACGAACAGCTGGGCATCGGGTTCCAGACGGGTTTTCAGAACTCAATGTCGTATTATGAATATGCCGACCGGCAAAAAGATTCCCTCAAGGGGCTGAGCCTTTATAAAAATGCATTTGAACGCATGTGGGACACACTGCAGTGGAACGCGAACCAAAGCATCCCCATCTCGCTTTCACTACCCCCCATCCTGGGTGGAGCGGTAATGATCTCTCCTTCCATTTCCTATTCGCAGAACATGGTAAGCCGGATTGCGGATTACTCCGTAGAAAGCAGGGAAATGGTGAACGAATTCGGACAAACGGTGGTTTATGATACCGTCATCGCAAAAATGAACCGCGGCATCGGGTTGCGCAAACAGATGAGCATGGGTGTAAGCCTGAATACCGCACTCTATGGTACCTACCAGTTCCGCAATAAGCGGGTGCAGGGGATCCGGCACGTGATCCGACCCACTATATCGCTCAACTATACACCGGACATCAACAAGGACAACTTTCAGCCGGTGACCGTCCGCACAGATACTACGATATCCACGGTCTATTACGACCGGCTGGCAGGTCTGTACTCCTCTCCGCTGCCTACTTACCAGCCCCGGCGGTTCGGAGGCGTCAATTTCGGGATCGATAATAACCTGGAAATGAAAGTTAAGGCCAAGAAAAAAAAGAAAGCCGAAGCAGACAGTACCGACAGCGAAACCGAGAGCGGAGTTGACGAGAACGGGTTTAAAAAAATACGCCTGATCGAAGGTTTTGGCATTACCTCCTCGTATAACCTGTTTGCAGATTCTCTTAGTCCCAGGCTTGCTCCTTTCAACCTATACTTCAGGACCAACCTCTTTGAAAAGATCAATATCAGCGCCAATGGTACCATCATGCCTTATAAGCTCGATGCCAACGGGATTCCCAAGTTCAGCGAATATGCCTGGCAGGGCCGGCGCTTTAACATCGGTACGCTGACCAATGCCAGCATTACGATGAGCACCAGTTTCCAGAGCAAGCCGAAGGACGCTAATAAGGCCAAGCAGCGGGAGGAAGCATTGAACCAGCAAATGAATGATCCCATGCTCCAGGGCGACCAGCAGCGGCTGCTGGAATACATGCGTCAGAACCCTGCCGAATTCGTTGATTTCAATACCCCCTGGTCCATCAATCTTTCCTATTCGCTCACATACAGCAGACCCACCAGAACTTCGGGTGCATATGCCGGAAACGGTATTAACTCCAGCACCAATTTTAACGGGAGCTTTAACCTGACCCCTAAATGGAACTTCAGCGTGAATGGCGCTTACGATTTTAAGACAAAGCAGATCCAGACCGTAGGGTTTACCATTTCGAGAGACCTGCATTGCTGGCAGCTTTCGGCCAGTGTTTCGCCCGTGGGTATTTATAAATATTACAACTTTACCATCAGCCCCAAATCGGGAATGCTGCAGGATCTGAAGATCAACCGGAACCGTTCGTTCTTTAATGGCGGACCGCGTTATTGATCCGGCGGCGGCTGTTGCTCCACTCTATCTTTTTTCAATACCACAGACGGGGGTCTCCTGCCGGCGGCTCCCGGTTCTTCCATCTGCAAAACAATACCTTTGTATCATGAGTATGGTTACCATCAGACCCGTTACGGAAACCGACAACGGGGCGCTTGCAAAGATCGTTCGCGCCGCCTTTGTGGAGTTCAGCGCTCCTACCCGGAATACTGTTTTTGAGGATCCGGCAACCGACCGTCTTTCCGGCCTTTTTGAAGCAGCAGGCTCCCGCTTGTGGGTGGCAGAACAGGACGGCATACTGCTGGGTTGCTGTGGCATTTATCCAACGGACGGCCTGCCGGAGGGCTGTATTGAGCTGGTCAAGTTCTATCTGTCAGACTCCGCCAGGGGCAAAGGTGTTGGAGCGGCGCTGTTCCGGAAATGCATGGAATCTGCGCGGGCTTTAAATTGTAAAGAAATATACCTTGAGAGCCTACCCCAGTTTGCCACCGCAGTGGGGATGTATGAGAAGCTGGGGTTTAAAAAACTGGATCATCCGCTGGGCAATTCCGGGCATACGGGTTGCACCATATGGATGCTGAAAGCGCTCTGATCCGGCCACAGCAGCAAAAGAAAAACGGAACGATGACATCATTTTCAACCGCATCTTTATGTATCAAAACCAGATCCCAAAAGCGGCAACCCGCCGCATCCGCTGCTGCCTGCTTGCTGCCCTTGTTTTAACAGGCTGTACCAAGCCTTCCTGGCAGGTAGCCGACAGGTCCGCCGCCCGGAGCAGCGCCGGCAAAACCCTTTCCAAGGGCAAAGACAATCCCGTTATTGCGACCGGAACGGTGCCGCTGGGTACCTGGTGGTGGAGCACCAGCAAGCGGTACCAGGATCAATATTTGGATTTCGCCCATCAAAACGGCATTACCGAGATCTATTTTTATACGGTTGACTTTTCAGAAGCCACCGGCGCGTTTATCGAAAACGCCGGCAGCAAAGGCATCAAGGTCTTCCTCCTTGCAGGAAGTTATCAATGGATCCATGACCGCAGCGGTTTTATCAGTCTCATGAATCGATACACCCAATACCAGCATTCGGTAAGCAGTACCCGCCGGTTTTCCGGCATTCACCTGGATGTGGAACCGCAACAGGACCCGGAGTTCCGCCAACAGCGCGCAGCGATCCTGCAACAGTACATCGATTTTGTGGTCTGGGCTTGCGATCAATATGCCGGTACGGGAACCATCGATTTTGACATTCCCTTCTGGATGGATGACGAGGTGATGTATAAAGGTGAAAAACGCCGGTTGTACGAAGCGGTGATCAGCACGGCTGCCCGTGTCTTCATTATGTCGTACCGCGATACGGCAGCAGGGATGTACGCGGTATCAAAAGAGGAGCTCGCCTTTGCCGCATCCCAAAACAAGCAGCTCTTTTTAGGAGCAGAAACCGCCGCATCAAAGGAAGGCGACGCGGTTACCTATGTGGAAGAAGGCAAAGCCTATCTGTACGGCGAACTGCAAAAGCTGGGCACGCTTTGCGGCAACATGAACTATGGCGTATCGGTGCATCATATACAATCCTGGTACCGTTTGAAAAAGTAGACCCGTTGTTTCTCTGGTCAGCGCCGTTTGCTTTTTCCGGCGTAATAATCCTTCAGGATCGTGCTCACCAGCGGCCGGTAAAAACTCCAGAAGAAACTCTTCCGCTGGGTCTTGTCCAGCCGGTTCATAAATAAGAATCTGAACAGCTCGATCCCTTTAAAATAGGAGGTATTGAACGAGATGGGGTTATCACAAAAATCACCCGAGAAATACCAGAACTGGTAATCCTTCCCTACATGCGCCTGCACCGCAGGGAAGGTTGCGGGAATCCCATACCGGGCGAGTTCTTTTTGCCCTGTTGCAGTAAGATCAATGGAAAACCGCGCCTGGACCCTGTTGATGGCCGTATCCGGAACCACAATATCAAACCAATAGGAATAGTTGACCCGTTCGGGTAAATCATAATAGTCCCTGAATGCGCTTTCGGTAACAATATAAGGTACCGCTGCTTCAAGATCTTTACCGGCTTCCAGCACTACAATGGTATTGTCTTCCCCTACAAAAACAATTCCTTCCTTTGTAAACGGCCAGCTATTGTTATGCCGGCTCATATATCCATGAATGAGCCAGCGGGGAATGTCTTTATTGGCGGCGGTATCCAGCAGACTGAAATATTTTCCGATCCACCCCGTCCATTTCAGACCGAACAGCTGCTCAAAGTGGTACCGTTCGGTCATTGCAGACGGCGAGCCAATGGTATTGAATTCGGCCATGACCAGCTTCCGTTTCTGCTTCATTTTTTCCATGAACGCTATATCCTGGGCGCTCAGCCCCCCGTAGATGGTACCGGAGCGCTCGGTAATGTTCTTCTTGCGGTACCATTCGTTTGAAAAGATCCCATAAGTGTCGGTATAATAAACCAGATCCGCATCCGTGCTCAGTTTATTCAAAAGCGGTTCATCAAACCGTTCCAGCCCCTTCAGACGGAACTTTTCATTTTCCTTTGGAAAAAAACCAAAATAGTCACGGCCTACATCATACCGCTGGCGGGCGTTCTTTGTAAACCGGTAATGGTTCAGGATCCATGTCAGCGAAATATGTTCCTGACCCTCTGTGGTAAGCGCTGTTTTATCAACAATGGCCACCACCAGCCGTTTTTTGGGGGTCAGCAGCCACAGCACCCACATCAGGAGGGGAATGAGGAGCAATACCCAGGGGAAAAAATATGCATACCTGCGGTTCCATTTCATAGCTGATTCTTTTTAAAAGCGCCGGATGTACCCGATACCGGCCTGGATCTGGTTTCCCCTTGTGTCCGGCATGTATTCCTGGTTGATAAGAGAAGCGCTCAGGGAAACGATATTCAATTGGAACGCATGCCGGAGATCGAGGGTCGCCTTATAGGTTTTCAGCGGGTATGCGGCATTCAGCTGCGGGTTCAGATACCGCTCATCCGGTGAAATGCCCGTGCCCAGGTTCAGCCCGATAAAATCATCCGCACTCCCAAAATAGTAGCGGCCAAGCAGGTTATAGGACGCCGAGCTTTTGCTGGTTTTGGAGGGCACAAAATAGGCACGGGCACCAAACAGAAAGCTGCTGTAATATTTACCGATGTAAGCCGTATAGATATTTGTCGTTGTAGTAAAATAAAGATGCCGGATGCCCAGCTCTGCCTCAAAACTCCTGGGCAGATTTGCATATACAGAAAGACCCGCGCGCCATTTGGGAAAAACACCCACATTGTTGGAGTAACCCGCGTTTACATACAAATAAAAGGTCTTTGAGATCCGCGGATAGGCATCCACTTCAAATTGTACCCCGCTGTTGCGGAACCGGTTGGCATAGTTCACCCGTCCGATCACCGTTCCAATCCCGGTACGCCGCCCGTAGTCAAAGCTGGCCAGGTGCCAGGGGTGGTCAAACTGCCGGTCAAAATGGACATAATCATAGGAGATGCCAATGCGGTTCAGGGACCGTTCGTCCCTGATGCGGTTGCCCAATGCCAGCGCCTCGGGGCTCTTCTTATTTTTTTTCAGCAGGGTGTCCACAATATTTCCTGCTTCCCCGTAGCGGCGCATTGCCGCAAGCACTTTTGCTTTCCGGAGCAGGAGGTCGGCAGAAGCCGGATGGTAGGTCAGGCCGGCATTTGCTCTTTCCAGGGCTGCGGCATTATTGTCGTTCCAGTATTCGAGGTCGGTATAGGCAATGGCCGCATCTTCATAGTCCGGCTCGTCCTTCAGGATCCGATCAAAGCAGGCCCTTGCGCTGTCCGGCTGTTTATCCCAGGTGTACAGTCGCCCCAGGAACACCCGGACGTCCGCATACTCCGGGCTCAGGTCCAATGCCCTGATGCAATAGCGCTTTGCCAGCGCATAATCTTTATTCTCAAAGGCCGCATGCCGTGCTGCCTGGAACAGGCCATCCGATGTGGCGGTATCCGCCTGGGCAAAGACCTGGATACCGATAAAAAGGAACATCAACAACAAAGACTGTTTTATGGGCATAATTGATCATTTTTAATTTTCAATCCGGGTTGCTTCCCCCGGCGGAAGGTTCATTTTCCGGTGGTGTACAACCGGTAGATCGAATCCGGTATCAATCCCGCACCATTGATGATCTGCCGGTTCTTTCCCCGGAACCGGTCAAAAGCACCGCTGAGCCGGCTTCCTACTTCCCGGGAATCTGCCGGTATCAAATTCAGCCGGTGATCCATTTCATAAAGGTTGCTTCCATTGATCATATAGCCTCCTTCCACAAAATCGATCAGGTCATTTTTATCCTGCATCATCGGGTATGCATGTACGTTGCGGAATGTGCGCACCGTGTCCAGGCCCGATCCTATCCAGCTTACAAGTGACGGTATTTGCAGCCCGTAGCTGCCTTTCAGAAAGGCCAGCAGCGACGGTGTAATATCAAAGTGCGATACCACGGATGAAAATTTTTCCGTTCTGCTTAAGAGGGGTGAATAGATGAGCAACGGCACATGATAACGATCGATCTTATTGTTCAGCGGCAGCTCCGGCATCTGGTGATCGCCCGTAACCAGGAAGATGGTATTTGCGAAGCCGGGTTTCCTGCTGCAGGCGGCAAAAAAATCGCGCAATGCATCGTCTGCGTATAAAATACTGGCGTATTGATTTTTGTAATTCCGCACATTCTCCTTCTCCGCATCCGGGAGCCGCAGCTCGGTCAGCCGCTGCTCCAGCTTTTTGAAGTACGCCTCCTGGTCGTTTATTAAAAACGGGCTATGTGTGGCTACGGTAAGCAATACCGACAACCGGGGAGCCGGGGAGGCGGGCTCCTCTGCTGCGAGGTACCACCGGAACAATTCTTTATCGCCATACCCCCACGAAAATCCCGAGCTGGCGGCCGGCAGTCTGGTATATCCGGAAGGAAAGCTTTTTATATCCCGGATCACTCCTATATGATTCTTTTGCATAAAAAGATCCATATTGTCAAAATGGGCATCGCCGCCATAATAGAACGCCGTATGATACCCGTTATGCTGCAGCAGGGAAAGCAGGCTTATATGCGGCGGCATGGCCGCGCCCAACTCTGCAAAACCATTTTTTGCAAAGGGCAGCGAGCCTAAAAGGCTTGGCAGCACGGAAAAGGTCCTTCCCGATGTGCTCAGGCAATTTTCCCAATAAAGGCCGGCATGGGACAGGGAATCCAAAAACGGGGTAAAATTGCCCAGCCGGGCGCCGCTATTCGCAAACGCGCTGCCCAGCCCTTCTACAATAATGATCACGATACCCGGGAGACTGTCCGTCCTTTTAAAGAACGGCGACAGCACATCCGGTGTGTCTTCAGCTCTCAGGAAGGGATAGGCCGTTTCGTCAATATATTTAAATACCTTCAGGGAGTCTGCCGCCGCCGGGCCCTCTTCATAATCCCCCGAATAACGATCACTATAGATATCCGTCAGCAATTCCTGCGGCCGAAAATGATCAAGGGTGCCTTCATAGAAGTAATAAGACTTGTTTACGGAAAGGTTGTTGGCGTACTCGTTTCCCGGCTGCAGCCCGGATGCCCGTAATGCCGGTCTGAACGGGATGGCCGCCAAAAGAAAAAGGACCACGAGGTAGGCGACCCCGTCCGGCAGCCTTATTTTGCGGGGAAGCTTCGCCAACCCCCAAACGATCAGTATTGCCGCAGCCGCCAGCACAACAAAGACCCATATGCGGACACCGGCGGCTCCAATGGTTTGCCGGATGTCCGACAACTTATAGCTCCACAGATCGCCTCCCAGCAAATTAAACGATGCCTGAAAATACTGGACCAGCCCCAGCTGCACCAGGCACATTGCACTGCCCAGTATGATAAAAACGATGCGGGCAAATTTTCTGCCGGCCAGGCCGCAAACCAGGTACAGCAGGTAAAGCAGGAACCCGATGCCGGTTAAGAACGCAAGATCCTTTAGCAGACCCGTAAAAAGCACACTCCAGAAAAATTTATTGCCATGGTGCAGGTAACTGTCATACCCGGTCTCCAGCAGCCGGAATACCAGGAACAGCCCCGTCAATATCAAAAACCAGGGCACAAACGCTTTACAGGCACTTTTCAATTTCCTGTAAAAGAAGGGCTCCTTTTTTTCGGTTTTGTATGGCGTTCTCATCTTATGAAATCTTTTTGTCAAATCCTTCGCGGGTCATATCGCCCCAGCTGTGCCGGTTCCTGAAGATATCCACCAGCCCCCTGATGCTGCTCCATACAACAAAGGGATGAAAATTGAACGGCTCGCTCAGGCTTGTCAGCAACAGCTTGGCAATATCCGTTCTTCTCCGGTACTGGTTATACGTTTTCACCTCCATATATACCGCAAATACGGAATACAGGTAATTGAAGCTGACTACCACGGCGAGCAGCGGAAAAAACAGCTCCCAGTCAACAAGCCCTGTAAGGATCATTATAAAAAAAGCGGAAAACCCGAGGAACTCGATCACCGGCGCCAGCAGCTCAAAAAAGAACCAATACGGGTAGCTGAGCATACCCAGCAACCGGTACCGGGGATTAAAGAACATTTTCCGGTGAAACTTCAGGGTTTCATAGGTTCCCCTGATCCATCTGTTCCGCTGTCTTCCCAATACCTTATAAGATGCGGGCGCCTCCGTCCAGCACAGCGGGTCCGGGATATAGGTGACCTTATATGGCGCTTTTTTTTCTTCCATATAACGCCGCATACGCACCACCAGCTCCATATCTTCGCCCACCGTATTCCGGTTATACCCGCCGCATTGAACCACGATTTCCTTATCGAAAGCGCCAAAAGCACCCGAGATCAGCAACAGCCCGTTGAGCCGGCTCCAGGCCATCCGCCCCAGCAGGAAGGCACGGATGTATTCCAACGTCTGCATCCGGGGAAGATACTCCCGGGGCAGCCTTACCTTTACAAGACTGCCATTTTCAACGATGGATGAATTTGCAATGCGGATCACTCCTCCGGAAGCAATCACTCTTTTGCCTGTGGCTTCCATAAAGGGCTTCACCATTTTCAGAACGGCATCCTGCTCCAATATACAATCCACATCAATGCAGATCACATAATCATTCCCTGCAATATTGATGCCCACATTCAGCGCATCCGCTTTGCCCCCGTTCTCTTTATCGACCACCGTCAATTTCCGGAAGACCGGGTTCCGGCTTTTATAAATGCCTCTTACGGCTTTTGTTGGTATCTGGCGGGGAACAAAAAAATCGATCCTCCGCAGCTGGTAAGCATCTATTAATTTTTGCAGGCTGTTGTCCCTGCTGCCATCATTTACAATGATCACTTCGAGGTTATAATAATAAATGGACAGCAGCGACCGTACATTGTCAACGATCGACAATCCTTCATTATAAGCAGGGGCTATAATGCTTACAGAGGGCGCGTGCAACGAGGAAGCGATCATCCGGTAATCCGTTACCCGGTTCTGATGTATATATTTACGGGTTTCACCGATCGAAAAGATGCCGATGAAAACATAAAAGGCAAAAAGGATCACTGAATATAAAAATATGCCCAGTGCAAATGCTTCCAGTATAATAACCCACCAATTCATTTTTTCAGTTCGGATCTCAGGTGATCATAAATATTCTGAAACAGCAGGGGCTGCTGCAGGGCCCTGCTATCCAGTAAAGCCCATCCCCCTGTACAACCGGCTGCAATGGCCCGTGCTGCTCCCAGTTTTAAAAAATCATTTTCATTGTCCAGCTCTTTTATCAGGAACGGCAATTGCGCATCATCGGCAATAACGGTAAGGCTGTTCAATATATTGATCTTATTCTTTACCGTTTCGGAAGGGTACCGCTCACATAAAATACCGGCGGTCGTTTCCCCCGCAATCTCCTTCAGCGTTTTTGCCGCCTGGCCTCTTACCGCTTCGTTTTCATGCATGAAGCAGCTCACTACATCATCATGCACCTCAAAGCACTGGTAGATCTCGGCAAGCTTTAACGCAAACAGCACAACGGTTGCATTGTCCGAATGGATCCATGCGCTCAAACCCGGGATCGGTTCAGGATCAAGCGGGCGCAATCGCTCGATCAGGTTCAACTGCTGCCAGTCTGAAAGCGAATGGGTGAGCACATTCAGAAACCGCAGCCCTTTAAATCCATAAAAGTTGAACATGGCCGCCTGCGCCTCCCTCCGGATATATTTATTCCGGTTATTTGTAAGCTTGAAGATCCGGGCGTTCAGGTCTTCCTGCTTCATTACCGACAGCTCATTGATCCCTTTTACTTTTTTATGCCATACCGGGCTATTGAGTTTTTTGATGGAGTCTTCTTTCAGGCCCAGCTTCAGATAAAGTTTTACCACGTTATCGCCAACCGTTCCCGCAACGCTTTTTTTTAATTCAATAAGGCTGTCGAGCGCAAACTGACGTTTATGGGGTTGCTTCAGATGTTTCGCAAACTTAGCAGGCACGGTAACCTTCAGCAGTTCCCCTTCTTCCAGCATCAATTTGCTCACCCACAGCTCAAACCCCATCCGGAAGGACTGCGGTTGAAAAAAAGCTTTTTTACGCTGATAAAGATTCCAGTAAATGAGAACAAGCAACAGCACTATAATGGCCGTAAAGACACCGGCCACTGTATAAAGAAGCCCGGGGTTCAGCAGGTCAAATATGGAAATCGAAAACAGCAAGATCATGAAAAATTAAGCCTGGAAGGGGGTTAAAACATCAGGAAAGCGGATCCGTATTCAATGGGCCCACCAATCGTTTTATCCGCATTTCCAGTTCTTTCAGACCAAATGGTTTTACCACATAATCATCCGCGCCCAGCTGAAAAGCCTCTTCCACTGCATTTTCCTGCCCCATGGCAGAAAAGACAATCACCGGCGTTTTCCTGTTTTTTGTCTTTACCGCGCTCAGCACTTCCAAACCGGACGCAAAGGGCAGCATGATATCCGTAACCACTATATCCGGCGTCAATACCTCCAGTTGCTCCAGGGCCTTTCTGCCATCTGCGCAAGGGTACACTTCATAACCGATCTTTTTCAGTTTCAATTCGATAGCCCGCAACAGGGCCGTTGCATCTTCAACAAGTAAAATTTTCATAGTTTAGTTTTTCAGACATATAAACTAAAACCCTTATGCTGTCTCTATAAAGATTCCAGTACCGAGGTTAAGATTTAAAGGGTCGTTACTGAGGCGATAATTGCAACAAAGATATATAAAAAGCGGCTTCATTTACAGGGGTGTATTCCAATTTACAGCAGGGACGCGCAGCGGGACATAACACTTTTTATAGCGCTGGGCCCACTATGGCAATAAAAGCCCTGGTGCTTCTTAGTGTTCTGGCGCCTTAGCGGCAAAACAATAAAAATCCAAAAAAATGTTTGCTCCCCGCGCAGATCAGATTTTCGCCATGAGCAGACATCAAAATGCCGGACGGGTGCCCGAAGCGCCTGCCACGATGTCCGCCTGTACCGAATAGCCCCTTCGGGTCTCTTCCACAGCGGCGCTCCCGCAAATGACGTGAGTTTTTATGAGGATCGCGTGGATCGCAGCAGGGGTGCCTGGTACTCCTGCAAGAATGCAGCACCTGCAACATCAGGGTTAGTAACCAGCGCTGCCCTGCTCTCCCTTTACGATCGCCACGCCGGCGCTGCAGCCCAGGCGTGTGGCGCCCGCTTCCACCAGCTCTTTTGCAAAGGCATAATCCCGGATCCCGCCGCTCGCTTTTATCTGCACCTGCGGAGGCAGGTGTTTTTTAAACAACTGTACGGCATGTACGCTGGCGCCCTTTTCCGCATAGCCTGTTGAAGTTTTCAGATAGTCGATACCTGCGGCACCGTACAATTCGCAACACCTGATGATCTCGTCATCGGTTAACACGCCGCTTTCAATAATGATCTTGATCACTTTGCCTTTTTCCCGGATCACGGGCATCAAATGATTGATCTCATTGGCCAGGTACGGCCAGTCATTGTTCTTTAAAGCGATCAGGTTGATCACAATGTCCAGTTCATCTGCCCCGTCTACCAGCGCCAGCAATACCTCCGCCAGTTTTGCTTCAATTGCCGAATACCCAAAGGGGAACCCGATAACGGTAGCTGTTCCCACTCCGGATCCTGCCAGGAGGGCCTTTGCCTGCTTCACAAAGGGAGGCGGCACACAGACCGCTGCAAATCCATACGCCTTTGCTTCACTGCACAATTTTTCAATATCGCTCACCAGGGTGGTGGGCTTCAGGATGGTATGGTCGATGTACCGGGCAATGTCCATGTTTGTTGTTTTTAAAATGCAAACCTACTGATTTCTGAAATATCAGGCGATCGGCCATCAGCCCTGCATTAAATGGAATCCAACCTGGAACTTTAAACGTGAAACGCGAAACCGCCGCCAGCCCTTATCTTTGCGGAAATTTTCAAGCATGTTTCGTACACAGACCTGCGGTGAACTAAGAATCGCAGACATCAATAAGGAAGTGACCCTGGCCGGCTGGGTGCAAACCGTCCGTAAGTTTGGCAGTATTACATTCGTAGACCTCCGTGACCGTTATGGCATTACACAGCTGCTGTTTTCTGAGGCGCTGAACGATCAGCTCGATGCCAGCCCCTTAGGCCGGGAATTTGTGCTGCAGATCACCGGCAAAGTACACGAGCGGAGCAATAAAAATAAGAACATTCCCACCGGGGATATTGAGATCCTCGTAGACCATTTCTCTGTGTTGAATAAAAGCATTACGCCTCCATTCACCATACAGGACGATACGGATGGCGGGGATGACCTGCGCATGAAGTACCGTTTCCTGGATCTGCGGCGCAATGCGGTAAAAAAGAACCTGGAGCTGCGCTACGCTGTAAACCGCGCTACGCGGGATTACCTGCACCAGCAGGGCTTTATGGATATAGAAACCCCTTTCCTGATCAAATCCACACCGGAAGGCGCCCGCGACTTTGTAGTACCTTCCCGTATGAACCCGGGCGAGTTCTATGCCCTGCCACAGTCGCCCCAGACATTTAAGCAGCTGCTGATGGTAAGCGGGTACGACCGCTATTACCAGATCGTAAAGTGCTTCCGGGATGAGGACCTGCGGGCCGACCGACAGCCGGAATTTACCCAGATCGACTGTGAGATGGCCTTTGTGAAGCAGGAAGATATCCTGGCCATGTTTGAAGGCCTGATCAAATATATTTTTAAGACCGTAAAAGGGATCGAATATACAGAGCCCGTTGCCCGCATGAGCTGGGAAGATGCCATGTGGCAGTACGGCAATGACAAGCCGGATACCCGGTTTGGCATGCAGCTGCTGAATATGAAGGCCCCGGCGCATGTTTTTGCTCAGAAGGACCGGAGCGCAGCCCTGGTGGACGGTGCCGGCTTTGGTGTTTTTGACGATGCAGAAACCGTGCTGGCCATTGCCGTTCCGGGATGCAGTGAATATACCCGCAAGCAAACAGACGAGCTGACCGAATGGGTAAAACGCCCCCAGATCGGCATGAAGGGGCTTGTATTTATAAAGTACAACGCAGACGGCAGCTTTAAAAGCAGCGTTGACAAATTTTATAACGAAGACCGGCTCAAAGCCATTGCGGAAGCGGCGCAGGCAAAACCCGGAGACCTCATCCTGATCCTTGCAGGCACAGAAGAACGTACCCGTAAAGCCATAAGTGAGCTGCGGCTGGAAATGGGCAAACGCCTCGGCATGCGCAAAGATGACGAGTTCAAACTACTGTGGGTACTGGACTTCCCCCTGTTTGAATACGATGAGGAAGGGAATCGCTGGGTGGCACGGCACCATCCCTTCACCTCCCCAAAACCTTCAGACATCGATACCATGATCGGCAATAACCCGGTCATTGAAAACGCAGCGACCTATTTAAGCCATCCGTATGCCAACATCAAGGCCAATGCCTACGACATGGTCCTGAACGGTAACGAGATCGGCGGGGGCAGCATCCGGATCTACCAGAAGGAGCTGCAGCAGAAAATGTTTGAAGCGCTGGGCATGGACGCAGAAGAGCAGCAACATAAATTCGGGTTCCTGCTGGGCGCCTTTGAATATGGTGCACCGCCACATGGTGGTATTGCCTTTGGTCTTGACCGGACCTGCGCCATTTTGGGCGGCAGCGAAAGCATCCGCGATTTTATCGCCTTTCCCAAGAACAACAGCGGAAGGGATATCATGCTGGATGCACCGGCTACCATCGACAACAAACAGCTGGATGAATTACAGATAAAGATCGACCTGAAATAACCTGCTGCCCAACTGGCAGCGTTATAAAACGAATATCTTATGGACCGGCGATGATCCTTTATCAGGATGGTCGCCGGTTTTTTTTTACAGCCTTTCAATGAGCGTGCATACCATTTCTAATACAAGCCGCTTTTGGTGTTAACGTTTCACTCAAAAAGAGCAAAGTCCCCTCAAGGTTCGTAGGGATATTGAATAGCAGCCCTCTTTACGAACACTGCGGCTCGCCGTGCCGTTTGCGTTAAAAAGGGAATATAAAAATGTTACGTGCCCGTTTAAACGGGCCGGGGGTGCATTTCAGATTTTCGCTATGCTGCGACCTTAACAAACTCCCTTTTGGATAGTTCTACAATCTTTGACCATTGTTGATTCTTCTTTGTTACTCTGAGATGCAACATATTTTGGGCGCCATTTCGGCTCCATCTTTGTCCGGATTGCTTCAGCCTTTTTTGGACAATCGTTCGGTGTGCTGATTCGATAGCGCCGGAACCAATCAGTCCGGCACCGATCGTTTTGTATAATGGATAATTCATTCTTGC
>NZ_KB893635.1 GCF_000374125.1 Niabella aurantiaca DSM 17617 | reverse complement strand
GCCCATGGCTCTCTGTTGCTCTTTTGGACGTATAAACGGGTTGAAACCCGTTCTTGCCGGATCTTCCGAGGCCATGCCTCTTTTGCTAAAATGATCGTTGAACCCCGCTTTTTATAGATGACGGCTATAGCGAAGCCCCAAGTAGAGACGATAAAAAGCTGGTACCTTTTAATGGTTATACGAATTCTCCCGGATCGTTTCTAAACAGTTTCTAAGAAGCATCAAGGCTTTTATAGCTTCCTTCGTGGTTCTCCGGGCCTTTGAGACTTTGTGGTTTTCATTGCCAGGTCACCAGGAAGCACAAAGGCCTTTTATTGCCGTAGAGAGCCCAGCGCTATAAAAAATGTTATGCCTCCGTCCAAAAAGGTCTTCACGGGAATTTACGTTCATTTCAGTAGCTTTGGAAAGTCAGATACTATTTGAAATAAAACAACAGGCAAGGCCCTTTTTATAAACGATTTGGTACCGCCTGCTTATGCCATTCAAAAAAAATGAAACGAAGAAATTTTATCAGTCAGAGCGCAAAGGGTGCACTTGCGTTCACCATTATCCCCCGTTCTGTTTTGGGGGGTAACGGGTTTGTTGCGCCCAGCGACCGCATCAACCTGGGTTACATTGGCGCCGGGAAACAATCGCACGGACTTGTAAATGCCATCAATGGTCCCAAAGAGACCCTGGTGCTGGCCGCCTGCGATGTGTATGAAAAAAAACTGGAACACTTTATCGGGCTGGCCCAAAAAGCCAATGAAAAAAAAGTAGCCACAAATGTAAAGGGCTACAAGCACTATCGCGAATTACTGGATCGAAAGGATATTGATGCCGTTGTGATCGCTACGCCTGATCACTGGCATGCACAAATTGCAATAGACGCGGCCCGGGCGGGTAAGGATATTTATTGTGAAAAACCACTGGCGCTCACAATTGCCGAAGGACGTGCCATGGTAAATGCCACGCGTAAATACAAACGCGTTTTTCAAACCGGCAGTATGCAGCGTTCTTCCTTCAACTTCCGGCAGGCAGCGGAACTGGTGGCAAATGGCTATATCGGAAAAATACGCGAGGTCAATGTTTCGGTAGGCGAACCGGTAAAACAATGCGACCTGCCTACGGAGCCTGTTCCCGATGGACTGGATTGGGATCTTTGGATCGGGCCTTCCTTGTACCGGGGGTTCAACAAGGTGCTGGCGCCTCCGCTGGAATCGAAGGACTGGGCCTGGTGGCGCGGATACCGGGGCTTTGGCGGCGGCCTGATCACAGACTGGGGAGCGCATATGTTTGATATTGTACAATGGGCCCTGGGAATGGACAATTCAGGACCCGTGCAATTTACTCCGCCAAAAGAGCCCGCAGCAAAGAATGGGCTGTCGTTTGTTTACGCAAACGGGATAAAAGTGCATCACAAGAACTGGGGTGAGGGAAATGCCATCCAGTTCCTGGGCGATAAAGGAAAGATCGAAGTAAGCAGAGGATTTCTGCGGACCAATCCTGAAAACCTGGCCTCCCTGAAATTCAGGACCGGCGACAAACGGTTGTATTTTAGCGATAACCATTACCAGGACTGGGTAAATGCAATAAAAAAACGATCCAGACCGATCTGCGACGTGGAAGTCGGGCACCGGACCGCTACCGTCTGTAACGCCGTAAATATCGCTTACGAATTGCAAAAAGATCTGAAATGGGATCCGGTAAAAGAGGCTTTTGACAATCCCTATGCCAATATCATGCGCAGCCGCCCTTACCGGGGTGGATGGGACTTTACAAAATTTTAGGGGAACGTCCTTAATATATCTGCAATATGACGGCAACATATTCCTCAGAAACCGGGCCTCAGAAGTCCGGTTTTTTAAATAAGAACGCTATTCCTCTGGGGGTTCAGCTATGGTCTGTAAAGAACGACCTGGCCCTGGATTTTGACGGATCGCTGAAAATGCTTGCAGAAACAGGATTCAGTTTTGTGGAGACTGCAGGGTACGACCCGGGAAGCCGGACCATTTTCGGGTTGCAGCCGGGCGTTTTTGTGCAAAAGATCAGGGCCGCCGGAATGCAGTGCATCAGTGCGCACGCACCCGTATCGGCAGCCACCATCCCGCAGGTTTCAGAAACTTTTGCCACAACGGGCATCCAATACCTGATCACATCCCTCTATCCGGATGAACGCCGGACGGCGGAAGACTATTACGCAATCGCAGCCAGCTATAATCGCATCGGGAGCATCGCAAAGCGCGGAGGTATTCAATTCGGGTATCACAATCACCATTTTGAGTTTGCCCACCTGCAGGGCGAATGCCCTTTTGATATCCTGTTGAACAATACTGATCCGGAACTGGTGGTCTTCGAATCAGACCTGGGCTGGATGGTACAGGCGGGCCAAGCGCCGGAGACCTGGTTTGCGGCATATCCCGGCCGTTTTCCCCTGTGGCATTTCCGGGATGTGGATGCAACCGGGCAACCGGTAAATGCGGGAGCCGGCATCATCGACTTTCAGGCCCTGCATCTGCAGAAAAAACAGGCGGGGTTTTTGTATGGAATTGTAGAAACGCCCTCTGCAGCAACGGACGGAATGGACCGGGTGCGGACCAGCTTTAATTATTTAAAAGAAAAAAGGCTTTATTAGCGGCTGCCCGAAAAACCAGACATCACGTTGTTGCCTCGGCTGATGATTGAACGATCACCGCTAAAAACCCTCAACATGAAAATTGTTAAACAGATCCTCTTTACACTTTTCGCATTGATGTTCATCAATGCCGGCCTCAACAAGTTTTTTAATTATATGCCGGCGCCCAAGCCCACGGAGGGGCAAATGGAAGCTTTTGGTGCAATGATGAAGCTGAAGTGGCTGATTCCGCTGCTGGGGCTCATGGAAATTACCGGCGGGCTGCTGGTCATCTTCCCCAAAACACGGGCCCTGGGGGCGCTGATCCTCTTCCCGATCCTGACGGGCATCTTCCTGCATCATACGACGATGGACCCTTCCGGGCTGCCGGTTGCTGCCGCCCTACTGGTTGTTCTTATCTGGATCATACTGGACAACCGGAAAAAATACCAGGTAATGATCGGCTGATGGGTTCTTCTCCGTCATTGCCCCTGTGCCGGCCATCGTGGCAGATCATCTGCTAAATACCGGTTTAAAGGAGTACCTTTGATCTGCTCTATCAAAATATTCCTGTTATGAATTCCCAGACCCCCCTTTACAGTTACGATACGCTGAGTGAAGCAGTAGATGACCTCATCCGCCGAGGATATACGGAAGATTTCCTGGCTATGGAGAACAAGGATTGCCTTTATTGCAACAAACACTCCCTGGAACTTTCACCCGATGATTTTGAGATCGATGAGATCTACCGTTTTGAAGGGATGACGGACCCGGCCGACGAAAGCATCGTTTTTGCGATCTCATCTCAAAAGCATAACGTCAAAGGCACCGTGATCAATAGCTTTGGTGCGGAGTTCGGATACCGCTCGTCCAAGCTGGTGGAACACCTGAAGCATCACAGGGGTGGTTAATTTTTAAACGTGAATACGATTGTGGGGTTCTCTTTTAACCGCAAGGGATCTTTGCGGATCCTTTGCACACTTCGCGGTTCATTTTAACTGCAAGGAACGCGTTAAGACAGATAACACCGTTCGCTTCCGCCGCGGCCTTCATGGCTCACTTTCCGGAGATTCCTTTTACATCAATCCCTCGCATCATAAGAGCCGCTGCGGTTCTTCGCTGTCAATTTCATCCTGTACCGGTTCATTGACCTGCTCCATGTTGACGCCTACCCGCAGGGCCCGTAACCCGGTAACGCCCTGCAGCTCCTCCAGCTCCACCACCTCAAGGTCATCCAGCAGCAGTTGCTGATCCTGCAGATAAGCAATATAATCGCGGTACTCCCGGGTTTCACTTTCATTCAGATATACCAGCGCTATCTTACCCGGTTGTGTAAGCCGCTCCCCGGTATTTAGTATCCGGACCTTGTCGATCCTTTTTTTTATCACCTGGTAACGGATATTGTAGCTTCCCTCCACATCAAACTTGTGCTCGTCCTGCCGGAAAACGATATCGATGGGTGCCGAGCGGATATAGATCAGCTGGGTGGTCTCCAACGGTATCTCCAACCGGGGCAGGAGGGTATGCGTTTCCCGGGCGATCTCCGCCATTACCTGCAGCTGCCGCAGCCGGAGGTTTTGCAGGTAATACCTGCTGAAGGGTTTTTGCGGGGCAATGTCCTGACCCACATAAATATCAAACTCAAATCCATCGGTCCTGAATTTTTCAAAATAATACGGGTAAAAGGTCTGCAACTCCCTGTTAAACTGTTCCAGGGAATTATTGATCACGTTGTTGATCGTCTTCAATGCACTGTCAAACACCCTTATATTTTTCAGGGCATTTCCCGTACTTGCTTCCACTTCCTCCAGGTAGGGCTGGATGAGCGGCTGCAGCGCTCCGTCTTTTTCATTCAGGTCCTGCAAAAACGGGGTGATCTTATTTTCCAGGAATTCGTTCAGCTTTCCATAGTCAGAATCGCGGATATCCTGATGGATCCCCGAGCGCCATTTATTGCATTTCGCAATCATATCATCCACCAGCACCAGTCCGGTTTTTTTCCGGATGCTTTCCAGCAGCTTTATCAGGAGCTCCAGCCGGAAGGCGGCATCCGCGGCCATGGCTTTATTGCGCTCTATGGTTGAGTTGCGTATATCGATCGCCCCATATAAAGGAAAAACGTTTTTAAAAGAGATCTTTTCTATCGGCCGTTTTTGGTCGGACAGCCGGTTCTCCCGCAGATAATTCCATGCCGCTTCATTGAACTTCCATTGTACGGCCGGTTGCAGCGCTGTAAATTTATCCTTTACGATATTGTCCAGGTGATTGTTAAACTCATCGATGGAGTTTTTGAGCAACTGCGCAATTACCGGTATAGCATCCTTAAGGTTTGCAAGACGCTGCAGGTTCAATACGCCTTTTTTATAAGAATAGATTTCCAGCACACCCGCCACTTCATTGCTATGATAGATCGGGAACAGGGCATAGGCTTCAATACCCGCCATATTGAGAAATTGCAATAATTGCCGGGCGTCCTCCCCCTGCGTGGTCTCATCTATCAGCACCGGCTTGGGATGATTGAGGTACTCCTCGGCAAGCTTCTGAAAACTCTTGCCATTGTCAATGCAATGATTGGGCTGAAGCAGGATGCTGTTATTACCGCTTTCCAGCGTAAACACGAGCTTATCATTCACCCGTAAATTGGGCAGCAGTCCAAATTCGGTTTCCGGGCTGCCCATCAGCACTTTTAAGGAATGGATCACCTGTTGGGTATCTTCCTTCAGGGCAAACCCATGCCGGCTAAGCGCGATCTCCTTAATATTCTCTACGGCCTGCTCCTGTGTAATATCCGTTACCGTAATGATCGCCAGCCCCCGGAATTTGAACAACGAAAGCGGTAACTGTTTGATCCCCCGGCTCCAGTCGTAGTCATCCCCCTTAAGGTCCTTTGCCCATTCGATCAGGTTTAATGCAGGCAGCGGCCCCCTGGCAATCACATCAATAAAACGGGTATCGATATTTATTTTGAAATACCGCGGCAATCCTTTCTCCATGGAAGACAGGGCATAGCTTACCTCATTGCCGATGGGGATCTGCTGACCGTATAGCTTTTCAAAGATCACGGAGTACACAAACTCCATCCGTTTTTGCGCCATCGATTTGTCCTGCACCGATTGGATCATCGACCGGTGCAGCAGATCACTGTTGCCCTGCATCATTTCATAAAAGGCATCGGTTCCGCAGACCACCAGCGGATCCAGCGGCATGCTGATGGCCCAGATCGATTTTTGCTCTTCGGCAAGGGCCGGTTCCACCAAACAGTATATAAGCTCCAGCTCATCCTTAAAGTGCACCATTTCTTCCGGCGTCAGCTCTTCTTTTATATGCGGGTTTGCCTGTAATTTCTCCAGCACAAACTCAAAGAAGTGCTTTTTTATGGTCGTTTCGCGGCCGATCCGTTCCTTCAGGTACTGGATCAGCGGGCCGAATGAAAGTGCCGTTTCGATGCCTTCCATCCGGACCGGCTGCCACTTCGTTAAATCAAGAAATTTAGTTTGCATGGTAATTAAAATCTGAATCCGATGCTAAAATGAGGATACCAGCCTTCCCGTGAATATCCCGCCAACAGCTGCACCACAGCCATTTGCGCGGGCACAAAGTAAAGGCCACCGCCTACTCCCGTGTGAATCTTTTTGCTGCTGTATCCTGAAGCCCATACCCGGCCGGCGTCGAAGAATCCGGAAAGTCCCAATTGTCCCGGCAGAATGTAGCTTCCGATATCGGCTATTTTGATCCTTAATTGCAGGTTATTATAGAGGAGCTGTTCTCCTGCAAACCGGAATTTCCGGTATCCCAGCAGGTTCTCCTGGCCACCCAAAAACAGGGATTGATAGAAGGGTGCGTTGCCGATGGTGGCCCCGCCCCCGATCCTGTCGGACAATACCAGATTTCCTCCTTCGCCCAGTTTTTTAAATACGGATAATTCTGCCAGCACCTGGGCAAAGTCGCGCGCAGCACGGTTGAGCGCCTTGAAGCCCTGGAGCTTTATGTTGAAAAATCCGCCGGACGCCGGCAACATCTGATCATCCCTCGAATCCACTTCATAATTTAGAATAAGCCCCGTGTAGCTTTTGTTCCTGTCAACAGTTGCACTATCATACGTGCCCACCAGCGACGGGGTCGCAATGAGCTTACCCTGGTTGTCGTCCCGGTCATACCGGTAAAACTGGTAAAAAGGCGCCGCCGAAACGGCTTTTGTTTTTCCATAACGCCACCGCAGGCCGGGCACTATTTCAAAAAGCGTAAACCGTGCGCGGTAGTACCCCACTCCTTTTGATTTGTCGTACCCCGTCTCATTTCCGAGCCCGAAGAAATTCTGCACATTGTCGGGCGCCAGCAGTCTTCCCGCAACTACGATGTCCGCCTTGCCCACAGCCTGCAGCCAGTCGCTTTTAAAGCGGAAGCTGTTGGCTCCGGATGAAAACGAATGCAGGTAGGAGAATTGGTGCGCATTGGCATAGGGCGTTTTCCGGAATCCCTGGTTCACGAATCTTACACCCAGCCCCAGCATGATGCCATCATCCCGGTTGAAACCCAGGTTGGGATGGATGAAGTACCGGTTATAAAGATCGGTGGGTGCATAGGCGGTATTGCTGCTATCGCGGGACAGCCGTTTCCGTATCTGCCCGTCGGCCCCGGTAAAGGAGACCTGCCCTTTTTTTCCATATATCCGTATATTTTTTCTTCCATGAGCAATCTGGTACTGCTTTTCATCTTTGTTGCCAATGATGCGGAGCCGTATGCCGGAATGACTGTTAATGAACACACTGTCGTTTCCGGAATGGATATACAGGCGGATCTCTTTGGTAATATCAGGAGAAAAGATCCGTTGAAACAACCGGTCTGTAACCACCCCTTCCTTGTTTATTTTGTGGATCAGCACTTCCAGGCCATTGTTCTCCGCATCCGTTATCTGTACGAATTCCTTTTTATCCGATGTCTGGATATCCACCACCCTGTTATAAAAACGATAGTATGTTGTCATTGCCGCCGGAAGACGATTCCTTCGTTCTTTAAGGATCTTTAACAATTTATCGTGCCTGATGTTGTAAGAAGAGGCGGGAAGCCGTTGCAGGGCCGCTTCCAGAACAGAATCTGTAACGGCCGAAGTAAATGCGTGTACTTTTTGCATCCACTGGTCGTAATCATACTGGTTAAAGAAATTCCCGTTCAGTCCCCGGCCGGCCATAAAATAGGCATTCACTTTTTTGATCTTCCCGGAAAAATCGTGCAGGCGTGGCATAAGCGAAGGGCTGGACGCCAGGGTGGGTAATACGCCCTGTACCACGTGAAATACCTGGTCGCGATCGCGCGGTACCGGTATATACCGGCGGTCTTTTTTCTTTTTTTCATACGCCCAGCGCCACTGATCTTCATGCCGGTCCCAGTCTCCGATAAGCAGGTCCAGCAGCCGGGCATTGAAATAAGTAGTCGTGTCCACCGTATTGTCGTTATCCTTTAACAGGGCCTTGTACATTTTCCCCGTATTATCTGTTTCACCAATGGGCTCCCGCTCTTCCAGCAGGCAAACCTTATTGAAAAAATTTTCTGCATAGGGCAGCAATGCGGTGTCCGGCGCCACTACACCGATCACCGGGTTGGCATGAGGTACTCCTACCGCATCGGCAATGGGCGGTACGATCAGGGCAGAGTAAGGATGTTGACCGCTCAATGCATCGGTAATGGCGTCTTTGGCAAACGTATTTCTCAAAGCCTCCGGCAGGAGGATCTCCATATTTTTATTCACATTGCGCAGTACCCACTCCCTGCCGGACGGGCTTACCAGTCGCAGTGATTTTGTCTGAAGTCCTCCGCCTTCTTTCACCGGTGTCAATCCGCCGTCGATGGACGAAATTTTCAGTACCGGCAGTTTTGTTTCAGCGGCCCACTCTCTCCGGAAATTCTCACCAAACCAGGCGCGGTGCCCGCGCCCCGGCCGATCCAGTGCGGCGTTGGTGCGCACCACCACGCTGTCCTTTTTTGTAAGCGTAGCATTATACACCTGCGCCTCTTGCCGCCGTTTCGAAATAACCGGCAGGTTGTATGTAAATGCCTGCTGCATCGCTCCGTTTTCGAGGGCATAATAAACAATATGCAACCGGTTGCCGGCAACCAGATCCACCGTAACAAATCCACTGTTCTTTTTAGCAAAAAGGCTGTTCCGTCCCTTTTTTACGTAGGCATTTTTTGCACCGGCACCGCTCACGATCTGGACCTGTTCTCCTTTTATAAATTGCAGGCCATGCTCGTGCCCGGCCACATGCACCAGGTTCTGATGACCGCTGAACACGCTGTCGATAAGCGCTACCATTTCTTTATAGTCCGGGTGGCCCTGGTCTTCGGGATTGGGAATGCTGCTCCGGAGCAGCGGGTAAAGCGACCCGATCACCGGCAGGGGAATATAAAGTCCCCTGTTCAGGTTGGTCAGGGGGAAAATATGATCTTTAAGATTGTAATGCCCCCCATGCACTCCATAGCTCTGAAAAGGGTGATGGCAAACAAGGAAGATCATCTTATCCCGGTTGCGGTTCACGATCTCTGAAAGTTTTTCCAGGAACTCCTCCTTTGTGCTGCACTCGCAATCACCGGAAGGCTTATCATGCTGAAAAAGCCACCATTCACTGTCGAAGGCAACAACCGTTATTTCATTGGAGATGCTGATCTCCACCGGGCCGGGACATCCTTCCCCGGGAACCAGCTTCAGGTCCGGATTGTTTTGCCCGTTGATAAATGCCGCCTGTGCCCGAATCTTCTGATATCCCAGCTTCCCCATGCGATCCCAGTCATGATTGCCCGGCACAAAGAATACTTTTGCCCCGCTGCGGATCACCGGCTCGTATTGTGTCCGGAGGATCTTTTCTGCATCCCGGATCTTTGCTTCATTTTCCAGCGGCATCCCGCTGGGATAAATATTATCTCCCAGGAAGAGGACCGTTGTTTTATCTCTTATGACCTGTGCGGCGGCGGTCCCGATCACATCCGATTGATGCATATTGATCTCCCCTGCGTCACCGATAAAAATGAGACGGCTGACGATGGAATCCTGGGACTGTATCGCCTGCAGCGGCAGGGACAGCATCCAAAAAATAAATATTCTTTTAAACATGCACACGTTTGTTCTTTCCTGGTTTAACGGCTTCGCGGTCTATTCTCAACCGCAAGGAATACACAAGGGTTTCGCAAGATTCACAACGACGTACAACGCAACTCGCTTTCATCGATCATCGCCGATCTTCCGCGTGCTTTGCGGTTCACGTCATTTCCGTTCAAACTTCAAAATCGCTCCGTTGCCATCTGGTCCCCGTTCATTGCTGATGAACAGATTGCCCTCTTTATCAAATGCGATCCCCTCCGGTTGCGAAAACAGCGAGGGGCGTAATCGATGCGTTTCCGTTACCTGCCAGTTCTGATCTGCCAGCACCAGCAATTTGTTTACGGACGATAAAATATACCACTGGCCCGTTTGGGGGTTCCGCGTCAACGCGCTTGGTTTAAATGCTCCTTTATGTTTAGAGGATCCTTTGCCAGGCGCCGAAGCATCGATGGCAAACCGGTTCTTAATAGTGAGGGAATCCTTTACCTGTTCTAAAATATATCCGCTTACCTTGCCCGTCTTTTTGTCTGCAGCACACTGTTTACACAATACCACAATTTCATTGGTCGCCGGATTGGCATACAACGCCTCATATTCTCCCTCGGGCAGTGGCTTCTTCCACTCCTTTACATTTACCGCCTTTGCCAGGCTGGTTTCCTGCACCGGAAACCCGTACAGGCTCCCGTCGCTGCGCAATACAATCAGCCGGTCATTCCATACAGAAAGATCTTCATAATCTCCTTTCTTGCCAAATTTTGTTGCCACCAGATCCTTATCCCCGGGTTTAAAATGAAATACCGTTCCGCTTTCATCCTGTATGGCATAAACCGTATCGCTTCCGTCAGCAAAGCTAATACCGGAAATTTCATCCAGTACCGCCGGCATTTTCAGCGTTTCGGGGTGGGAAAGATCATACCCCGCAGGGCTTGTATATTCCTTCTGGCCCCTGCAGGCAATGGTGGCAAGACAAAACAGCAGCATCCCAAGTTTGTTCATTTTCCGTATTTTTCTTTTAAGTAAAGGTAAACACCCGTTTGCGATCTGAAACTGCTTTTGTTCCCGTGCTGCGGTATGTTCTGTGCTTCTGCTCCGACCCAAACAGCGGCGGCTGTGTCTTCCCACTGCATTTGCAGGATCGTCACTAACTCTTTTTTAAGCTCCGGATCGGATACCGGGAAACAAACCTCGATCCGCCGGTAAAGGTTCCGGTTCATCCAATCGGCCGATCCCAGGTACACCTGCGGGTCGCCGTTGTTCTCAAACAAAAAGATGCGCCCATGTTCCAGATAACGATCCACGATCCGTTTTACTTTAATCCGTTCGCTTAAGTTTTCCACACCGGGCACAACCCGGCAAATACTCCTTACGATCAGGTTCACATGCACCCCCGCACAGCTGGCTTCGTACAGCTTGGAGATCATCACCTCCTCTTCCAGATTGTTCAGCTTTATGGTAATGCCGGCGGGAAGTCCTTTCCGGGCGTGGGCGATCTCTGTGTCCATCCGCCGCAGGAACTCTTCCTGCAGGTTAAACTGGGCCACCAGCAGGGTGCTGAAAACGGAGCGTTCCTCCGGAAGCGGCTTGCGCCGTTTGGCCAGGAAGATAAAGAGCAGCTCCAGCTCCCGGAGCAGCCCCGGCTTTGCGGTAAACAGGATATGATCGGTGTAGATCCGGGCAGAGGACTCATTGAAATTGCCCGTGGAGAAAAGGCCATAATCCTTCAGGCGGCCGGCCCGGTTCACTTTAACCAGGGCCACTTTTGCATGTACCTTAAGCTTGGGAATGCTGTAAATGATCTTTACCCCTGCGGCTTTCATGGTTTTGGCCCACCGGATATTGTTTGCTTCGTCAAAGCGGGCCTTTAGCTCTACAAATGCCGTTACTTTCTTCCCGTTTTTTGCGGCAGTGATCAATGCATTGGCGATCCTCGAATCGCGGGCCACCCGGTACATGGTCGTGTACACTTCCACAACCTCCGGGTTAATGGCGGCCTCATTAAAGAAGCGCAGTACGGCGTCGTAGGAGCAGTAAGGCGTGTGCACAATGAAATCCCGCGCTGAAATACGGTCGAAGAGCGACGAAACTTCGGCAACCATGGAAAATGGTGGCTCCGGCGGGTAAAGCAGGTGCGCGGGTCTTACCGGAAACGAAAGAAAATCTTTCAGATTGTGATAATATCCGCCGGAAGTGGTATTGGCTCCCTGCAATCCATACGCATTCACGAAGGTCCGCAGCAAGGGTTGCGGCAGATCCGGCGGGTACAAAAGGCGCGTAGCCAGGCCAAAATCCCTTTTCTGAATTTCCTCCTCTATTTTTACTGCGATGTCCCCGGCATATTCATCCTGGAGGTTCAGCTCCGCATCTCTTGTAATTTTAATATTATAGGCTCCGTTTATTTTAGCATTCTTAAAAATAAAAGGCAGCTGCTGACGGATGATGTCATCGATGAAAAGCACATAGGTCGTTCCATCGTGCTCTGTATGAAGAAACCGGGATACTTTGTCGGAAGGGATGTTTACGATACAGCGGCGTTGCAGGTTGTTTTGCACCAGGTCCACCAGCATATACAGTTTGTTGTTTTCAAGAAAGACCGGTTTTGTATGCTCCAACGGTATGAGGGTGAGATAGGCCGTCAGCACATCAAAAAAATAGGATCGCGCAATAGCACCCACCTGTTCCGGAACCGGCTCATTATATACCAGCCGGATCTTTTCCCGCCCGAGCCCGGGAATGATCTCTTGCCGTAAGATGTTCCCAAACTGCTGCTGTTGCCGGTTCACCAGCGCTTTTACGGTATCAATGACGGCAACGGACTTTTCTTCACCGGCCTCCAGTTGCCCGATCGCCTTCAGAACCGGCATGCGGACACGGTAAAATTCATCCAGGTTAGAGGAGTAGATGGAAAGGAAAAAGAGCCGTTCCAGCAGCGGCACATCCGGCTTTGCAGCTTCTTCCAGCACCCGGCCGTTGAAATGTAGCCAGCTGATATCACGGTCGTTCCATTTTTGCAAATTCTTCATTGCGTATTGTTGGCCGTTAATCATTAAGGATCATGGCAACCAGGAACCCGATCACGGAAAAAATGATCCCGAACATAAAAATATTGTATGCCAGGCGCAGTAATTTATATTTCCGGCCCAAAACCACCCCCTGCGCAAATACATCCTTGATCAGCGTATCATACAGGAAATCCTTATCGCCCATGATCTTTCGCATACCGGAAGCATATTCGTCGAGATGCATCCGGTAAAAATTACCAAAGAACAACAGGTTTATCTTTTTTGTGTCGACTTCCTCCTGTGTAAAAACCCCGTTGGGCAGGCTGGGCCGCGTTGCCAGGATGCCCACTACCATGGTGATCACCGCTGTTGCGAGGATCAGGAATGTCGGATATACCAGCGGGTCATCGGCGTCCAGTTTTCTTAGCAATAAGGTAATAATGGCCGAAAGGATGATCGAGTTTACAGTAATGAGGATCTGCGCCTTGTTGTCTGCCATATCGCTCAACCGCTGGTTATTGGTGGAAGTGATCCGGAACATCGTTTCAATACCCCGGCCGGGCTCTTTGATGCCCTTTTTGCCGGTAACAGCCTGTCCGGCGCCTTCCCCGGCGGGCATTGCCGCTTCTGCTGCTTTTTCCTGTTGCCTGGAGAGTAGTTTTTCCAGATTTTCCTGTTTTTTATCATTTAAAAGCAACCGGCAGTAATCGGTGTGGTACCGATGCTGCTGCAACAACAGGATGGTGCTGTTGCGCCAGTCTTCTTTTGAGATCTTCTTTTGAAAAGCCGCTTCTTCCTCCTTACGCATCAGCTTATTGAACGCGTCAAACCCTGCTGTGCCCAGATGGAAAAGATCGGCATCACATACAATGGCCTCCAGGCGGTTAGCCGGCCGCTGCGGCATTTTTGTGGCCCGGATACAGCCGGTTACCGCATCGATCAGGGAGCGATCTGCTCCTTTTTGCTCCAGGAAACCGGCGGCTATACCGGCGCCTGTTTCCTCATGTCCCACCCGGTCGCCTGCATAATAACCGAGGTCATGAAACCAGGCAGCGGTAACCACAACGGCATATTCGTTCTCCGGCAGCTGGTAATGATCGGCAATCTGTTTGGCCGCGGCAACCGCATGGGCAATATGCTCCAGGTTGTGATAATACAACTCAGACCTGGCATGACCGGCAATGTATTGCCGCACATATTCCTCTACATCCAGCAATAAGGCAGTGTACTCCATTCTATCTTTTTATTTGTATGGCTATTTAGAACCTTGTTTACAAAGAAAATAGCGGTCGTTAAAGATACGACGGGGAATTCAAAATCATCATTTCCATAATGGTCTGCGTCGTGTAAACGCATCTCATTTTAGCGATCCGGCAGGAAGGAGCATGGTGCGTATAGCAAATGTGTAGTTTTGATAAACCCGGGATGTTGATTCCGGCAAGGGGAAGCAAAGGTATTTTCCGGGGCCGGATTCTGCGCGGTTGTATTGTTCCAAATCTTCGTATGGACATAAACAAGGAAAGACCGGCCGGTGGGTGTACCTGAATAACCAGTGGCCCGTTCACGTGGGATCACAGGAAAATTCTAAACGGTCTTTTACGTATACCGTTGTTTGACCGGATCCTGCGATTAAACGGCCCTTCTTAAAGGAACAGCCCAAACCGGGCCAGTTCACGGAAGCTGGAGCAGTCCAGTTTGCGCATGATATTTTTCCGGTGGGTCTTCACCGTCTCGCAGGAAATAAACAGCCGTTCTGCTATTTTGCCGTTCTGCTGCCCGTCGATGATCATGGACAGGATCTTGCGCTCCTGCCTGGTCAGCTCCTGAAATAGCGGAAGGTTCTTTTTTAAAAAATCATGATCATTTAAAAACCGCCGGAACCGGCTTATATAATAAGGAAGGTCCTGGGCCTCCATCTCCACCTGGATCACCACTTTGGCCTTTTCCGCATTCCAGCCTACTGCAATGGCGGGGTCTTTATCCGGAAGCGGGGCCGTGGATTCCTCTTTTTTTGTTAACCATTCCAGCGCCTGCGCTTCATGCGCAAAGAAACCAGGCCTCAGCGGTGCCCTTCCGGCCTCAAAGATCTCATAAACGGAAAGCATTGCCAGCAGATCCTGGCTCACCAGGATCCCCACCTTTTTGGTAACTCCTTTTTGCGCGCCCGGGTAGTTCAGAAAATCATCTGTCCATTGCTGCTCCCCGGGCGTGATGATGTGTTTGAACCGGGTATTGTCCCAAAACGTGTAGCGGGGAAGCACCCGCTCATATACCTCCTTAAACGCCTTTATGGCGCTTACATATTCATCAGAAGTACTGCACTTCAAAAAGCTCCCCTTTAAAATATCGACAGCAGGGATGTACTCGATTGAGAACTTATCCGTCTTGTACAGGTTTTGGGACATACTTTTTATATTAGAACAAAGATAAATATAACGTGCTTTTCTCCAAAATCCGCCCTCCGGACGGCCGGCAATCTTTTCAATAAAGGACTGCATCGCCACAGCCTGTTTGGCATGCACCCGCCTCCGGAATGAGAAATCTCTGAAAATCTCTCTAAAAAAGTATCTTTGCCGCTCATAAAAATCCGGAGCAGTTCATGAGCATACAATCCTTTTCCGAGCAGGAAAAAATAAGAAGGGAGAAATTACAAAAATTAAAAGAGGCGGGTGTGGACCCTTACCCCGCGGCTTTGTTTCCCGTAAGTCATTATTCCGCCGACATCAAAAATAATTTTACCGAAGAAAAAAAAGAAGCATTCGCCCAGGTAAGCCTTGCCGGCCGGATCATGAGCATCAACGACAAAGGAAAAGTGTTCTTTATAAAGATCCAGGACCAGCAAGGGCTTATCCAGCTCTATGTAAAACGGGATGAGCTTTGCCCTGGCGAAGATAAATCGTTTTGGGAAAACGTGATAAAACACGGGTTGGATCTGGGTGATTTCATCGGCGTGACGGGCTATGTTTTCATAACAAAAACGGGAGAGACCTCCATTCACACACAGACCCTTACCCTGCTGGCTAAATCGCTGAAACCCCTGCCGGTGGTAAAAAGGGATGAAGACGGCAATGTATTTGATGAGGTTACCGACCCCGAGTTCAAATACCGGCAGCGTTATGCGGACTTGATCATTAACCCGGCCGTGCGGGAGACCTTCCTGAAACGCACCCGCCTGGTAAATTCGATCCGGGAATTTCTGAATAAAGAGGGCGCATTGGAGGTGGAAACACCGGTGCTGCAATCCATTCCCGGAGGCGCCGCCGCACGCCCGTTTAAAACACACCACAATGCGCTGGACGTGCCTTTTTACCTGCGCATCGCAAATGAGCTTTATTTAAAAAGACTGATCGTGGGCGGGTTTGACTGGGTGTATGAGTTCAGCCGCAACTTCCGCAATGAAGGGATGGACCGAACCCACAACCCGGAATTCACCATTCTGGAATTCTATGTGGCCTATAAAGATTATTACTGGATGATGGAAACCACGGAAAAGCTCCTGGAAAAGGCGGCACTGGACGTATGCGGCGCCACAGAGGTTCCGGTGGGCGACAAAACCATTTCCTTTAAGGCGCCTTTTCAGCGCGTATCCATTTACGATGCCATTAAGGAGCATACCGGTCACGACGTAAGCGCCCTGGATGAAGAAGGACTGCGTACCGTTTGCGGGGAACTGAATATCCATGTGGATAAAACAATGGGCAAAGGCAAGCTGATCGATGAGATCTTTGGCGCTAAATGCGAAGCCCATTATGTACAGCCTACGTTTATTATTGACTATCCGGTGGAGATGAGCCCGCTTACCAAGAAGCACCGCAGCAAACCGGGGCTGGTAGAGCGCTTTGAGTTGATGATCAACGGAAAGGAAATCGCCAACGCCTATTCGGAGCTCAATGATCCCGTAGAGCAGCGCGAGCGGTTTGAAGAGCAGACCAAGCTGCTGGAACGGGGGGATGAAGAAGCAATGTACATCGACCACGATTTTTTACGGGCGCTGGAATACGGCATGCCCCCCACATCGGGGATCGGCTTTGGTGTGGACCGCCTGGTGATGCTGCTGACCAATCAGCCCTCGATACAGGACGTGCTGTTCTTCCCGCAGATGCGGCCGGAGAAGATCGATTAGTTAAAAGGGGCCCCTATATTTTTGAGGAGGGTTAGACCTAACAGGTCTTAAAGACCTGTTAGGTCTAACCCTCTTTCTTTGTACTTTTATTAAAAAAATGCCCGAAGATAAAAAACCGGTATATCTGAATACTGCAGCCTGCGGCCTGATTGCCAATGATGCCCTGCAGGCAGGCCTGCGTTTGTATAACCATTTTGAAAACAGGGCCTCCATTGCCAGCGAAAACTGGCGCGACCTGGAAGGCCCGGTCATTAAGGGCAATATCGCAGGGTTTATGAACACCGCTCCGCAATACATTGCGCTCATCCCTAATTTTTCATACGGTTTCAATGCTGTGGTGCAGGCCCTGAGTGGCAAAGAAAAGGTGCTGCTGTACCGGAAAGATTATCCTTCGGTGTACATCCCGTTCATGATCAATAATTTTAATATTGTTTGGCTGGATGATGAGGACGGCTTTTTGGTTGATCTGAACAAGATCGAGTCGCTGATAAAAACCGAAAAGATCGACATCGTAGCCATCAGTCATGTACAATGGCATACCGGCTTTAAGCTGGATCTGAAAGCCTTGTGCAGTGTCTGCAGGGCACACGGTGCCCGCACCCTTATCGATGCCACACAAAGCCTGGGCGCCATTGCCACTTCGATCCCGGAAATATTGCCGGACGTGCTCATTGCCAGCAATTACAAATGGATGAACGGCGGGTTTGGCACCGGCATCCTGTATATGGATCCTGAATTTGCAGCGCTGTACCCCCCAAAAATATCCGGGGCGAACAGCAATGCCTTCCGGTTCTCCGATCTGTCTTTCGACCTCAATACCAGCATTACCAATTACGAGCCCGGGGGCGTAAACATGTTTGGTTTCTCTCTGCTGAATAAAGCGATCGAAGAGAAGACCGCAAAAGGCATGGAACAGATCGAAGCGCACAACAGGGCCCTTACAGAAATATTGCTGCAGCAATTGCTGCGGTATGCTGTTCCGGTTGTTGGTGTTCCTGATATGCAAAACAGGAGCCCGATCCTTGTTGCGGAAGACCGGAACGGATTGCACGCGCATCTCTCTAAAAACAACGTGATCACTACCGGGCGTAATGGCACGGTCCGCTTCAGCATTCATTTTTATAACACGGAGGCAGACATCGATGCTGTTGCCCGTAGCCTTAAGGATTGGGCCAGGGAGTAAGCCCGGGGCATCCAGGGCCGCTGAAAAGTACGCTTTTCCTTTATTCCGGAATTCAGAAAATCCGTTGGGGGCTACTGTGCTGTATAGCCGCCGTCTATTACAAGCGATTGTCCTGTTATCCCCTTTGCGTTTTCCCCCGTAAGAAACAAAACAGCTTCCGCAACCTCCTCTACGTTTAATAACCGTTTTTGCGGTACCAACGGATAAATGACCTCTTCTAAAACCTTTTCTACTGAAATGCCACGATTTTTAGCCAGGCCAGCCAGCTGACTTTGTACCAGCGGTGTATCCACATAACCGGGGCATACAGCGTTTACAGTAATTCCAAACGCAGCACCCTCCAGTGCAGCCACTTTGGTGAGGCCAATGACGCCATGTTTGGCACTGTTATACGCCGCTTTTCCCGGAAAACCGATCAACCCGTTGATGGAAGACATATTGATAATGCGGCCGAACCGCTGCCGCTTCATAATGGGAAATACATGCTTGATGGCATAGAAAGGGCCGGTTAGCATTACTTTTATCAGCTGCTCAAATTTCTCTGAAGGAAATGCTTCTATCCTGGAGATGTGCTGCAGGCCGGCGTTACTTATAAATATATCCAACCGGCCAAACCTGTCAGCCACATATTGAATGCTGCTCTCCAGGCTTTTTTCATCGGTAACATCGCAACCCAGACCTAAAGCCTTTGCTCCTTTTTCACATAAAATCCCCGCTTTTTTCTGAGCCTGCTCCCCGTCTAAATCAGCCAGTACAACGGTTATATCAGCTGCAGCTAACACACGGGCAATTTCAAACCCGATACCGCTTGCAGCACCCGTAATGATTGCAATTTTATTTTCCATATTTGTACAGGTTTTTATACGATCATTTCCGGAAGATCTTTTCAATAATAAAATCACCCGGCACAGCACTTTTTATTTCCGGCTTACAATTTCTTAATATACGGAAACTTTCATTACACCAGGGGGTGTCTGATCAACGGGTGCATTCCAAATTGCCGCCCTTCAAATCAATGTAAGGTCACCCTGAAGATGTCATCCTGATTCCCCGGGGGCGGCTTGCTTAGTCCCGGAATTTATGAGGCGGCAGGCCTTTACACCCTGTATTTTTACAAACAAATACCTGACCGGCGAGCGGCTGTTCTTTTAAAGCTTCATCGCTTTGCCCGGTCATTGCAGTGGTGATATATAGATCTTCCAGGTTTTCACCTCCAAAAGTACAGGAAGTAACATTCACTACCGGCAGCTGTATTTTTGAAAGGCATTTCCCCGAAAACGGATCATAGCGGATCACCGAGCTGCCGCCCCAAACAGCCACCCATAGCATCCCCTCATCATCAATCGTCATTCCATCCGGCATCCCCTGCGTTTCGGGGATCTGTATGATTGTACGTTTGTTACTGATGGTACCCATTGCTTTGTCATAACTGAATGCGGTCACCTCCCGGGTAGGACTGTCAATGTAATAAAATAGCTGATGGTCCGGGCTCCAGGCCATTCCATTGGAACAGGTAATATCCGTTAGCTTTTTAACAACGGTATGCTCTGCCTCTAATGCATACAAATTTCCCGCCCCGGGTTGTCCGCTACAGTAGTTCATTGTTCCGGCCCAGACACGTCCCGCCGGATCACATTTAGCATCGTTAAACCGGTTTTCCGGCAGGTCCTCTTCAATTTTTGCCAGGCAGGCCGTGGATCCGGTAGCCGCATCCATGTAGGCAAAACCATCTTTTAAAGTCACGATCAGTTTTCCTGAGTCACATAACAGAACCGCACTGCACAGGTTTTCCGTTTTTATTTCCCTATGAATTTCGCTGGCTATATGGTATTGATGTACCGCTCCCTGGTTGATGTCCACCCACCAAAGGCATTGTCTTTCCGGGTCCCAAACGGGGCCCTCACCCAGCTCACAGGCCGGCACTCTTAAATTAAAGCATTCCATATGCGGGTATTTTAAGTGTTTCACCGTTTCGCATTGCGGATGCATGCGCCAGAATGCCCGGCAGCGTGTAGGCCATTGCTTCCTCGATCCCGATCCGGGGCTTCCGGTTATTGACGATGGCATCAATGAACTCATGGGTCAAAAAAGTGTGCGAGCCGCCATGGCCACTATCGATCCTGAGCGGCTCGGGGAGCAGCGCTGTCTGCCACCATTCAGGCTGGTCGTATTGTTCCGCAACAGTGGCCGCTGTTATAAAGCCACCATCATCGGCTCCTCTTTCAGCGGTTTGTTTTACCATTTGGCATTCTTCAATGCTCATACCAAGGGGAACGGCACAAAGTACATGCTTCCCTGCATTCAGCGCAGCAATGGTATGCTCCGCATGGAGGGGAGCAGGCGTAAATAATGCCACCGCATCGATAGCCGGATCTTTCAATAATTCTTCCAGCGAAGCATATTGCTTGCGGCATTTATAGGTGTTGCCCAGGTAATGTCTTTCTTCTTCAAAGCAGGCGCTCACCGCCTCAACCCTGCAGGCCGGATGCAGATGAAAATAGAAGGACGCGCCAAAGCCGGCTCCAACAATTCCGATATTGACAATATTACGCATACAATCGTTTCTCCTGTTGCAGAATATCAGGCGTACCTGACATAGAAAAAAAGAACCACCGCGGTAACAATTGCCCACCATATTACCGGGTTTCGCACGCCTTTGTACAGTGCCGCCTGGTCCGAAGGAAGCCTTAAATGCCGGCGGGTCCATATCAACCCGGTCAACTCGGATGCAGGTTTGGGTTTGGTTGCCAAACTCACCAGGGCACAAACGATCATGCAAATCCAGAATACAATTCCCGTACGGTTGAAAAACGGCATGGATGGAAACAAAAACTCCAGCGCAAGCGAAAGCGGTATCGTTAAAATGCCCGCAGCAATTGCACCCGCGTGGGTGGCCCGTTTCCATAAAATCCCCATTAAAAACATGGTGGCAATGCCCGGTGTAAAATATCCATATGCATTCAACAGGTAAATAAAGATCGGCTTCTCTGAATACATCAGCAATAATCCACTGCAGATAATTCCTAAAATAATGACCGCCATACCGGATATTTTCCCAAAAGAGACCGACTGTTTTTCAGAAGCATTGGGTTTTACATACGGCAAATAGACATCCATTGTTAATATGGTAGTACAGGAATTGATGGCTCCTGAAATATGCGACATAATTGCGGCAATAAGACCAGCCATGACCAGGCCCACCAGACCTGAAGGCAAAAGGTTTTCTACCAGTACTGCAAAAAGAAGATCCGGTTTTTCCAGATCCGGAAATAGTTTTGAAGCCACGAGGGCGGGAAATACAATTGCCAGGGGAAGTAAAAATTTCAGGTAGTTGCCAAAAACAACACCCATTCTTGCATGCCATTCATTCTTTGCCGCCAGCGTCCGCTGAACAATGAACTGGTTCGTTGCGCTGTAAAATATACTGATGCAGAGAACGCCGCCTAAATACATCGTCCATGGAAAATTAGGGTCATTCGCGGGACGCAGAAGGTCCCAATCTTTGGTTGTTTCCAATACTGCAGAAAAACCACCAGCCGCATCAATGGTTACATAGGACAGGGCAAACATCCCCAGCATAAGTACCACCAATTGGATCATCTCTGTCCAGATAACAGCCCTTAAACCTCCGGCAATGGTATAAACACCGGTTGTTATAGCCAGTACGATCACGCTGGTGATGACCGGTATCCCCAATAATGAATGCAATGTTAAAGCACCCAGGTACAGCACCGCACCTACTTCCACGATGATATACGTTAACAGAATAAGGATCGAATAAATGGTGCGTGCAGATCCTCCAAACCGCTTTTGTAAGAACTCCGGCATTGTATAAAAGCCATTACGCAAGTAGTATGGCAGAAAGATCCACAACAGCGCGTTGTAACCAATCAAAATGGCCCCCCATTCAATGGCTACCGCTACAAAGCCTTCGGTATAGGCCACGCCCATAACGCCCACCAGCTGATGGCTGCTGATATTAGCAGCCATAATGCTTCCCCCGATCATCCACCAGGGCAGTTTGTCCCCGGCAAGAAAATAATCCCTTTTTGTGGAAGCACCCTTTTTTGAAACAAACAACCCGATCAATACAACCGCGACTATATATATGCCGAATATGATCATATCCAGCAGTGCAAAATTCGTTTTCATCATCTGAGTTTTGTTATAAATCCATTATGTTCCTCAGTTCTGTGGCGGCAGCATCCGTTAATGCTTCCAATGCGCCGGCGGCAAAGGGCGTTTGCCAAACCGAATAAATATCAAAATCATACATTTCTGCCGGAGGCAGATAACCAATATGACCGTTCACTACATTCATTACTGCTACGGGAAAAGGCGATAATGCCTGTCTCAGATCCTGCTGAAAGCACGAGTAGGCCTCGTTTGGCTGGCCAATGAAGCAACACTCACCAATGCGCCAGATCCATAGAGGGATTGCGGCCGGATTTTTTTCACCCAGGCTCCTCCTGATCGCACGCTGCCTCCAAAGCCGCTCCTTTAAAACAGGATCGTCGCAATTTTTCCAGCGCGCTTCTATTTCCTGCAGGGAGGGCAGGGGCTTAAGCTCCATTTCTATATAAAGCAACCGGGCCTCCAGCGTTGCCGAAATTTCCCGGTGACGTTTTTCCCAGATCGCCAGGCTGGCACCGGATTCAATCGTTTTTGTAAAGCAGAGCTGTTGTTGCGGAGGTAACATAGATTCCAGTATTGACAACACAGCATATCCCAGCCACCGTCCGTAACGATCTGCCAGCTCGTTGTTTCCCGAATATTGCTCAGCCGGCGCCAATTCTCCGGAAGCGCCCTGCAGAAAAAGACAAAGCCCCCCGGCCTGCTCCTGCACCAGGCTGCGCATTGCGCCGATATAGTCCGGAGAAATTTTCTTATTCTCCCAGGCCAATGTGGTGGGATGACAGGCGTAGTTAACAATGGTTGCAATGATGGCCCCCTTCTCATTGGTGGCTCTTCCTACTAACAAAGTATCATCTGCATCTTTTCCGGGGCTAAACCCTACAAGTACTTTGGAAGAATCTTCAACCGGCTGATCGCGGTTACGGGCGAGGCCACACTTGCCGTAGTTCCAGCAAAGGGTGCCGGGCTCTGCGGTTGCCATCGCTTCCTGTATGGCTGCAATTGCCTGGGCCTGCAGCTGCTGAAGATATCCCGGAATCAATTCACCGCCGGGCTTATCGCTGTTTTCTGTAAGCAGGTTGGGACCGGAATGCGTATGGGAAAAGCAGATCATTAACCCGGGCTCGTCCAGCTCAAACGCTTTTAGCAGCGCCTGCCGGAAGCGTTGCTCGTCCTCCGCAACGCTCCACCATCCCAGGTCAGCCGCTATAAGGATCAGCGGTTTTGCCGCAGCGTCAGATTTAAACACGATACAGGTCAAACAAAGTCCGTGATGAATGCCTGTTTTTATGCTGTCATTACCCGCCCCCCAGTTTTTGGAATAGATCCCCACCGGTGGGGTAATGTCTTTTTGCGCGGCTCCGATCCATCCGCTGAAACCTGCGTTATAGTATGAAGAACGGTTTTTAAATTTCATAAAAATTTGCTTCTATGTTAAAGAAAGGCCCCCGTCCATTAATAAGGTACTTCCCGTCATCTGCCGGTTGGCAGGATCGCAGAGGTAAACGATCTGTTCGGCCACTTCCTCCGCTGTGATCACCGTTCCCACCGGAATTCGGGCTCTTGCCGCCTTTTCATTCTCGGGGTTGTCTTTCCAGATCTGCCCGGTCAGTCCTGCCGCCACATAGCCCGGTGCAATTTCATTGACCAGGATCTGGTGCGGCGCAAGCTCCAGCGCCATGCATTTGCAGAGCATGGTCATACCGGCCTTTGCCACTGAATAGGCTGGTATGTACGCATGTGCACGTGCCCCCGCCCAGCTTCCCACAAACACAACGCGTCCGGGGAGCCGGTGCTTCAAAAGCAGCGCCGTAGCTGCCTGAGTGAGATAGAAAGCGCCATTCAGGTTCACGTCTATATCCCGCCGCCATTCTTGCGGTGTAATGTCATAAATGCCTCCTACCCTGGTGATCGCGGCGTTCGCAATGATCAGCTGCGCTGTGCCCAAGGTATTATGAACGGCATCCATCCAGGCCTGTACGGCCGCTGCGTCTGCAATATCTACTTCATCATAGGTGCATCTTACCCCGGTATCCTCGACTATTTTTATTTTTTCCACCACCGATGCCGGGGGCAACACATCACAGAGGGCAATATGGGCGCCCCGGCCTGCCAGCGCAAGAGCCGTGGCAAAACCAATATCGCCCATGCCGCCACTGATTATGGCTACCTGGTCTTTGAATATTTTTTCCATATGCTGCACAGTTTTTACCAATCGCCTACGCTGCCATCTTTATAAAAGGTCCGCTGCAATACTTCCTGCTGAAAAGGATGCTTTTTTACTTCGGCTTCATTGATCTCAATTCCCAAACCCGGCCGGGTATTGGGCAGCACGATCCGGCCTTTTTCCTGTACGCTAAATCCTTCGCTTACCACATCGGCCCGCCAGGGCACATCATTATGTACGCTTTCACAAATAACATAAGAAGGCGTGGCAAAACCAAATTCAATTGAAGCGGCAGTGCTCACAGGGCCTTGCGGGTTGTGCGGAGCCACTGCAATACGATAGGCTTCTGCCATGGCAGCGATACGCCTTGCTTCGCTCAAGCCACCGCAATGCGTAATATCCGGCTGGATCACACTAACCGCTCTTCTTTCAAAAAGCTCGCGGAAGGCATGAATCGTTACCAACCGCTCTCCGCTTGCAATGGGCGTGGAAACCGACCGTTGAATTAAGGCAATGTCTTCCAGCGTTTCGGGCCAGCAGGGCTCTTCAAAAAAGTAAAGCCCGTAAGGTTCCAATGCCTTAGCAAACTGCATCCCCATCCGGGGGCTGGGCCGCGCATGGCAATCCACCATGATGTCCACGCTGCTGCCAACGGCTTCACGCATGGCGCTCACATTGGCTTCGGCATAGTGTATCGGTGCCAGCCCTTCCAGCGGCATGGTTTCCGGTACAGCCATCGACTTAAATGCCGTAAAACCGTCTGCTACCGCCCGGGCTGCCAGTTCTCCAAATCGCTTTGCATCATCCGGTCTGGTTTCGTAAAAATCTTCCATTTTTCCTCCGCCCAAGTGGCAATACAGGCGGATATAATCCCGTACACGGCCGCCCATCAGCTCATGACAGGGCACTCCATGTATCTTACCCAGTATATCCCATAAAGCGATGTCGATCCCACTGATGGCGGTGCCTCTTACAATACCGTTGCCATGCCAGAAATGCTGCCGGTACATCATTTGCCACAAATATTCTATGCGCCTGGGATCTTCTCCAATTAAAAGCTGGGAAATATCTTCAATGGCTCCCACCACAGAACGGGTATGCCATTCCAGCGTAGCCTCTCCCCAGCCCCACAATCCCGGCTGATCCGTCACCACCTTTACAAAGATCCAGTTACGCATCCGGGCGTTACATACGTAAGTTTCAATTGCCGTTATTTTCATTGTTGAACGATTCAATCAGGTTTCCTAAATGGGCTGGAGGCGTTTGCTGAATAATGCGGCCACAACAGCAGCTGTTTTTTCCAATGTTTCCTGTATGTCTTTTTCTGTATGCGCAAACGAAATACTGCCCTGTTTAAAAGGCAACGGGAAATTAAAAATTCCTTCGTCGATCAGCTTTAAGCGATACGCCTTATCAAAGGCCGAATCGTTATGAACAGCAATATCATGGAAGTCTACCGGAGCATGGTCCATAAAATACACACAATATGCAGATCCCTGGCGGGCTACGTAAAAGGACTTGTCATAACCGGAAAAAATAGCGTTCAATCCTTCTTCAAGCATTTTACCAAGCCGCTCTACATGTGCATAAACATTGAATTGCGGCGACGACAGCTTCTTTAAAGTAGCGATTGCAGCAACCGTCGTTAGCGGATGGGCATTAAAAGTGCCTGCAATCAGCACCCGCTTTTCCTTTTGTTCATGAATGAAATAGTCCATGTATGCTGCTTTGCCGCCAATAACGCCCATGGGATACCCATTGGCCACCGCTTTTCCAAAAGTACTCAAATCCGGAACAACCCCACAAATACTCTGGAAGCCTCCCAGGGCGTGCCGGAAGCCCGTCTTCACCTCATCAAAAATCAACAAAAATCCTTTTTCATCCGCCATTTTCCTCAGACCTTCAAGATATCCTTTTTTGGGCTTTACAATGCCGATATTCTGGAGGATCGGTTCAAGAATGATACACGCAACCGGAAACCGCTTCGTAATGTATTGCACGGATTCCAGGTCGTTGAAATTAATTACGTGCACCAGGCTTTTGTGCTGTTCCGGAATGCCGGCGGATAAAGCGTCGAACGGATATGCTCCCGGGCTCACCCGGGGGCCAACGTCCTGCAGGTTGCTGATCACATTTCCCGCTACGTCATTGTGCCAGCCATTATACCCGCCCTGCATGATGATGATATGATCCCGGCCGGTAACTGCCCGCGCTATACGGATGGCGTGATAGGTTGCTTCTGACCCCGTAGTGGTGATTTGCAGCTTGTCCACTGTAGGAACACTCTTACAGAAAAGCTGCGCAAATTCGCCTTCGAGCTCCGTAGGTCCGGCACCCATCAGCACTGCCTGGTCCTTAATCGTCTTTAAAACCGCCGTATCCACATCCGGGTCATTATGCCCCAGAAAAGTGGCCGCAAAACCGGCCTGGTAATCGATATATTCGTTCCCGTCCACATCCCATACCCGGCTGCCCCTGCCGCTTTTAAAGCAGATATTGGGATCCGATTTCCGGTTCAGCGATACCACTCCACCCGGGATCCATTGTTGGTTTTTTTCTAATAGTGTTTGTGATCTTTTTCTTATTTTACTCATTCTGTTCTTCTAAATTTATTACGTTAAGTAGTGCATAAAAAGAGGCGCCCCCCTTACCACATTTTAAACTGGGGGATCTTCATCCATTCACCGTCCTTCAGTGAGGACTCGTGGGCAATTGCTCCGGGAACGGTCAAATTCAGCGCCGTTGCTACATCCACAAGCGGATGCCGGTTCTGTAATAGGGCGGTAACAAACTCATTGGTAAGCGGGCCATGGGCGCCGCCGTGCCCGCCCAGCTGCATGGTGGGAGGAATGGGGGGCCTTGAAATAGCCGCCGGAAGCCCTTTAACGATTCCCTGGTATTTGCCGGTATAAGAACCTTTTTCGCCTCTTATACGACCGGCTTCCGCACCAAAACCCGGAGTGTCCCAGCTAATGGTCATCCGCGACGACGCATTGTCGCTGGTCCGGAACAACGCTACCTGGGTTCCGAAGCCGCTTTTATAGACATTGTTGGAGGGCTGGTATTGCGGCACCGTACTGCGCAATCCCAAACAGGACACTTCTGTAAAGCTGGCCCCCGAAACACAGATATGATAGGCTGTGGCATGGGTAGGATAGAACATCGGCGGCATTCCCTCCCTCCAGTTTTTATAGCCGCCCAGCGGGGTACCAAAATAATGATAATATTCTCCCTCAGAATAGATGAGCTTGCCAAAAGCTCCCAGCTTATACAGTTCCCGCATCTCATGCACATCAGCATGGTAAGCAGACGTTTCAAACATCATGTATTTTTTACCGCTCCTTTTTACCGCATCATATAGTTTATAGGCATCCTCCACTGAATTAAATACGGCGGGCACCGCGCAGGCCACATGCTTACCGTGCTCCAGCGCGGCAATGGCGTGTCTTGCGTGGCTGGGCGCATCCGTTGCAATAAACACAGCTTCTATCGTGTTGTCTTTGATCAGTTCTTCCAGGGAGGGATACGTTTTATTGCACCGGGTAACCTTTGCCAGTTCGGCACAACGATCCGGGAACAGGTCACTCACCGCAGCTACTTCAACATTTGGATGATCCTGGAAGCCAAACTGGGCGGCAAATTTGCATACGCCATACCCGATCAGACCTACCCGGATCTTCCAGTCGGATACCGGCACCCAGTCTTTGGAAGCACTTTCATCGGTTGCGGCCTTCTCAAAACCGGCGATCTTCGGGGTGTCAGCAGCTGCAGGCTTCTGCTGTGTCTTTTTGGTTGCGGTGCAGCCGATCTGGAGCAATCCGAAAGCGGCCGCGCCTGCACCCGCTGCATGCAGGAAGGACCGGCGTGAGAACGCCTTGTCTGGTGGTAGATTCACGTTTTCTTTTTTGTCATTTTCATTTTTCATATTCTGTTGATTTAATCGTCTGATAATAATTTTTATCCGTTTTATAAAAGCCTATGGAATGAGCGTATCCGGGTTGGTGTAAAAGGTATCAATGGCATTCCCGCCCGGTACAAACAGGGTCCGGTAGGTGATCTCGGAGTCTTGTAAATCTTTTTCCAGTACCGTTTGCGCCGTGGTTGCCGGGTCTGTTATGACATGCAGTACCCCATCCTTATCCGTATAGGTCAGTTCTACCGCAGCCGCATCTTCCCCCGCGTCATACCAGTTGATCTGCGCACCGGATCCCGAAACTGCAGCGGATCTTATCCCGCGGTTCACCAATGACTGCTCATATACACTTCCGTACACAACCCCCGATAAGCTTACCCGGATCGACCTGCTCCCCTTTTTGTCGTAGGTATATACATCAAACTCCGAAGGCTTTATACTGGTAACGGCCCCTACCACCTCCTGCTTTTTCTGCGTGCCATACGCAACCACCACCACTTCATCCATATTGGATATGCCTCCTCCAATACCACTTTCAGTTTTTCTTCCGCAGCCAGCTCCTGTGTTTTATACCCCACCAGAGAGAACACAAGCACCGAAGAATCCGGCAACTCCAGTACAAACCGGCCATTGATATCTGTAATCGTTCCCGTACTCCCGTTCGATTTTAACTGAACCGTTACCCCTGGGAGCGGATTGTTCGACACACTTGTTACGATCCCCGTCACTTCAACCTTTTTTTGCGCATACGCGCTACCGGCAACCAGCATCCACATCAGCAACGGAATGACTCTGGCAAAAAGAACAATCGTTTGGTTTCTTTTTTTATCCATGATGAAGATTAAAAAGATGGCAAAATGCTTAAATTATCTGTGTGCAATCGCTTATTTATTTACAAATATATGGTTATTTTATAAACAAAAATAGATATGATTTTTTATTTTTTGCATACGATCTTACATCATCCGGAAATACCGGAGCCTCAAAAACGGTTTCCTGGTGACAGGGTGAGCAGAAGCTTATAAAAATACAACTAGCTTATTACTAATATTATATGACTGCTTTTACACCAAAATTTCTTTCCGGACGGTCGTACTTTCTTTTAAAACGAATGTATTCCGGAATCTGAAAAAAAATAACCGGGAAACGCCCTGCGCATCTTTATTGGCGAATATGTCGACGGTTAATGTTTGTTTATTGTAGTTATTTTTAAACAAATATTGTAAACATTAATGATTCACAGACAGCCCTTGCAGAACGTACAGGGTATGGAAACAGGGCTTTTAGCCCTGTGACACTGCATACCCGGCCGGGTACCCGGTATCTGAAAAAGGAACCGGTCGTCTACGGATGCAGATCCGCACCCCAGGGAACAATCCAACTATGAACAAGTTTTGGGGCGCTATTGTAATAAGAGGCCTTGCCGGATGATGCCCCGGCCGGTTAATAAGGTGTGTTATTCGATTTCAGTTGCAGAAACTTCTCCCCTGAGCAGGTGCTTTACCAGCAGGGTTTCGGCTTCCGGCAGGTCTTTTTTGATAAGGGCATTCAAAATAGCACGATGCTCCTTATCTGTCAGTTCAAAATCATTCATATAGGCGCTGGACTGCCCCAGCTTCAAATGAAAGATCGGTATGTTACTGGAGATGTAAACATTCTTCAGCTTTTCATTTCCGATAATATTAAAAAACATTTCATGAAACCGTACGTCCGCTTCACAGGCTCCGCCATAATACCCGTTCTTATACATGGACGTAAAATCATCGCAGATCTTATTCATTTCCTCAATATGTGCCGCCGTGATCTTTTGTATCGCCAGGCGGAGCGCACCCAGTTCCAGCACCTCACGCAACTCACGCAGCTCATGAATATCGCCGGCCTCCATGGATTTTACATAATACCCGCCTTTTTCCCCTTTCTTCAGCAGATTCTCGCCATAAAGCCGGTTCAGCGCTTCCCGTACAGCAATACGGTTCACCTCCAGCTTTTTTGCCCACTGGTCCTCCTTTAAACGGGTACCGGGCAGGAGCTGGTTTGATAAGATCTTGTCTCTTAAGGCACTATAAACTTTTTGTGATAAAGAAGTTTCTTTCATGTTATAAACAAAAAATTATCATTAATGTAAACACGGGGAGATACAAAAGTAATAATAAAAAAATGAACTTTTTTTCTTTCATGAAATCTCGGTTCCGGCAGGGAAGCGACCTTCCGCATCATTGATATCGCCTGGATCCGCGCGTTTTTCCCGATCCTTTTTCTTCATGATTTTCTTGTACTTTCTTATGGCATCCTCATACTTTTTTATTGCTTATACGATTAAATTGGATGTTTTCCTACCTTAGTTCTTCCAATAACAACACGATTGCCATGACAAAAACCCTCCAAAAGAGCAGACGTTCATTTATTAAACAGATCGGAGCAGGTGGGCTCGCTGCTGCCTGTCCGGTATCCCTTTCGGGCAGAGATGCCTATATGCCTGGCCAGGAAACCGGAAAAATGATACCCGGGAGCGATGCCCATACCTATAATGGTTTTTATCAAAAAGATCATTTGAGCCGGGTAGCCTTCCCTATAGGTGGCATCGGTGCCGGCATGTTTTGCCTGGAAGGCACCGGGGCCCTCTCGCATATGTCGATCTATCATCGTCCGGAGGTATTCAACGCTCCGGCTATTTTTGCCGCCATTGCAGTAAAGGGTACAAATCCGGTTGCCAAAGTCATTGAGGGGCCCGTTCCCGAATGGAAGATCTTTGGTCAGCGCGGCGCGGCCAACGGAGCATCCGGATCCACATACGGACTGCCCCGCTTTCGATCGGCTCGCTTCCTGGCCCGGTTTCCCTTCGCAACCATTGATCTTGCCGATAAAGAAATCCCCTTAAAAACCACGCTCACCGGCTGGAGCCCCTTCATACCCAATGATGAAGATCATTCTTCGATGCCGGTGGGAGCCCTGGAATATACCTTTAAGAACACCGCCACAAAGACGGTAGAAGCGGTCTTTTCTTTTAACAGCAGGAATTTTGTAGCAAGGAATGAACAGCAGGGGACGATCAAAAAAACAGCAGGCGGTTTTATCCTTAGCGCAGCAGGAAAGAACCAGCAGCCTGAGCTCCGGGCGGATTTTGCCATTTATACAGACGACCCTTCAGCAACGACAGAACGCGGCTGGTTCCGGGGCCGGGGCTTTGACCCGCTTACGATGGCCTGGGGCGCCATTGCACGCGGCGATACCGCCGATACCGGCCCTGCCGCTGACGATATTCCCGGGGCCTCCCTACTTGTTCCTCTTAAGCTGGCCCCCGGGGCTACAAAGACAATACGGGTACTGATGGCCTGGTATGTGCCGGACACGGCCATGCACTTTGGAGCCAAACAAGCCGAACCGGACAAAGACTGTGATGCCGGTAATTGCTGCAATGCCATCGACTTTGGTCTGGAGCAAAAAGAAAAAAAAGAGCTTCCGAATTATAAGCCCTGGTACAGTTCCTTTTTTAAAAATATAGAGGAGGTTACCGAATACTGGCGCAGCCATTATACGGCACTGCGCAAAGACAGCGCGCTCTTCCGGGACAGCTTTTATTCCAGCACACTGCCTCCGGAAGTAATGGAGGCCGTTGCTGCCAATTTAACCATCCTTAAAACCCCAACCGTACAACGGCAATATGACGGCCGTTTCTGGGCCTGGGAAGGCTGCAGTGATGACAATGGCTGTTGCCACGGCAGTTGCACGCATGTGTGGAACTACGCACAGGCCATTCCCCATCTGTTTCCCCGCCTGGAAAGAAGCCTGCGCAACACAGAGTTCTGCGAAAGCCAGGATAACAAAGGGCACCAGACCTTCCGCTCCAATTTACCCATCAGCAATGCAACGCATACCTTTCACGCGGCAGCAGATGGCCAGCTGGGCGGCATTATGAAAGTGCACCGCGAGTGGCGCATCAGTAACGACGGGGCCTGGCTACGGAAAATTTACCCGCTGGTGAAAAAAAGCATTGACTACTGCATCGATACCTGGGACCCCAAAGAAAAGGGCGTGGTGGAAGAACCACACCACAACACCTATGACATCGAGTTCTGGGGACCCGACGGAATGTGCACCAGCTTTTACCTGGGCGCCCTGCAGGCAATGATCCTGATGGGAAAACACCTGCGGGAAAACGTTTCCCGGTATGAAGCGCTTTTGCAAAAAGGGCAGCAGTATATGCAGACCACCCTGTACGACGGGGAATACTTCATCCAGCAAATAGAGTGGAACGGACTGAAAGCCCGCAGCCCGCTGGAGGACCCTGCTGCAAAAAGCAGCTACTCTTCCGAAGCATTTGAACTGCTGAAAAAAGAGGGGCCCAAATACCAATACGGAAAAGGCTGCCTTTCGGACGGTGTACTGGGCGACTGGATCGCACGGATGTGTGGCATGGAGGGCATTCTTGACCCGGAAAAGGTAACGAGTCATTTGCGCTCCGTGCATCAATACAATTTTAAAAAGAACCTGGAAGACCACGTAAACCCCCAACGGCCCACTTATGCCATGGGCAACGAGGGCGGACTGCTTCTTTGCAGCTGGCCTAAAGGCGCCAAACTATCCCTTCCTTTTATTTACAGCAACGAAGTGTGGACGGGGATCGAGTACCAGGTAGCGGCACACCTGATGCTGATGGGACAGGTGCAGCAAGGACTCCAGATCGTAAAAACCTGCAGGGACCGGTACGACGGCCGTATCCGGAACCCTTTTAATGAATACGAATGCGGGCATTGGTATGCCCGCGCCATGTCGAGCTACGGAATGCTGCAAGGACTCACCGGCCTCCGGTATGATGCCGTGGAAAAAACATTGTACATCGACTCGAAGGTTGGCGATTTTACCTGCTTTTTAAGTACGGCTACCGGCTATGGCACGGTAACTTATAAAAATAAAAAGGCAGCGGTTAAAGTTGTCCGCGGGAAAATTGAGGTTGACAAGACCGTTATTGCGCAGGCCTGAGCTTTTGTAAACAAAGGCGCATGTCCTGGTGCACCCGCGTGAAAAATATTTTTTCCCGGGTGTCTTCCGAAGGAGACGCCCGGGAAATGGGTTCGGACATTCGTTTGCTTCGTTTTCCGCAGATCCTTATTTAGGGGCTGATACAAACGCGGAGCAACCATCTCGCGCAGGCCTCCCGGGCCGTGCGAAGCCATCGCTTACCCGCAGCATAGCAGGCAAGTAACGGAACTGCACAGGTCCGCTCCTGCACCGCAGACCCGCGCAAGATGTTTTGATTGATTACTGAGTTAAACAGCATGTCCTATTTATTGCTGTTTTGATCCGGGGAAACATACAATCAGGATTTGAAATATTACAACAGGGTTGGTATCCGGACCTGTTGGAGGGTCACACCTTTTCAGGGAGGCTGTTTTCATGCATTCCGGGAGGCACGCACCATTAGATCAGAACAGCGCAAAAGAATAAATGTCGGCATCCCGGATGATAAACTTTATCCGGATCGTTTTCCCCTTCAGTTCGCCGAGCGAAGCGGAGCCCCAGCTTATTTCCTGATCAATCCGGTCGCCGGTCATCTTTTTTGCGTCCCTTTCCGAAAAGCCTGCGATCTCGCGGAGGCTTTCATCCAGGAAAACAACTTTTACATACCCTACGGAAGACGTTGAATAGTTCAATAAAAATTTATTGCCGTCCAGTTGAAGCGGCCTGGTGAGTACGTAGCCCTCTTTATATCCTGCATGTAAAGAGGCAAACCCATCCGTTCTTAACGTCATACGTTGAATATGGCATTCTTTTGTTCCGTACGCACGCGTTACATAAACAGACATCTCGTTTTGCCCCGTGGGTACCACGCCCAAAGCGGGGATATTGCTTCTTGCTGCCCAATTGTGCACATCCAGGCCCGGCCGGATGAACGACTCCATAAACGGCCGCGAATAGTTATTGCCGCCGCGGCTGGTCAGCAGCACCGCATCCGAGATCCCCTTGCGCATTGATCTGGCTATGCCGTTCTCATTCATTTCGCTTTCCGTAAGCGCCACCGCATGGGGGCTGAAACGAAAGGGCAGGGATACCAGGAGCTGCGGTGCACGGAAGTAGGGCTGGGTTGCATTGGTGTACAGATCTTCGATGATGCCGTTATCAAACTGCATGCGCTGCGGTTCGGACCAATGAATAAAATCTTCGGATACGGACCGGGCAATGGTGCGTACCCCTTTGAGGAGAGTACTATCCCCCGGATGATCACCCGTCCATACCCGCAGGTAAATTGCGTACTGCTGCTCTGAAGGCAGCCAGGCCAGTACATTCTGCGAATCCATTCCATACCCATCCGGAAACAATGGTATGGAATCTTTTATCTTCCAGTGAATACCGTCGGCCGACACGTACCGGTACAGCCCCCGCATACTGCGCCTTTTGGAAGACGCTACCCCGCCAACGGCCTTATATCGTTCGCCCGGAGCTGCAGCGGGGTTCTGATCATAGATAACTGAAAAATTATGGCTTGCCTGCAGCCGATCACCCAAAAGCACCACATTGTTCTCTAAAGAACCATTTATTTTGAATTGCCTGTATGCCGGCTTTTGCCAATGGACGCCATCCCGGCTTTCTGCACAGCAGGTCACCTGCTTTTTTATATCCTCTGTTTCTCCAACGCCCCGGTAATACATCCGGTAAAGACTTCCGTCATGCGTAACAGATACATACGCACCGCTGAAGACCCCCTCCCAGCCCGCGTCAAATTTAATGGCGGTTTCTGCCGCAACCGGTACACCCAACCGGTTTTCGACACCAGCCATTTTGTCTACCAGGTAATTGTCCGCAAACAGCTCGCGTTGTTGTTTTAAAACGATCTGAGGCCGTGCTGCGGTACCGGCCAGCATGCACAGGATGGCAAAAGCAATTTTTTTGTAGCACATACAATACGTCTTTTTATTCCAGCTTGCCGGCTCCTTCTGTTATTACGATTCTTTTGCTTTTTACCTGAGCGCATCATTGAAGCGGTCTGGTCATGGCGTCAAGAGCCCAACGGCGAAAGGCGAAAGGATCTTTTTTTAAACCCGGCGCGCAATTATACCCTTTCCGGTAGCACCATTTATTGCCCGCTTCGCAGCGGGCCGCAGCCGGCTCTTCAAAAGGATGTAATAAAACTAACCGACTTAGACGTTCAGGGATGGTCTTTTTGTTTTAAATGATAATACTTTTATCCGGGGTTGTTTCAAACGCCTGTTTTGTCTTGCTGTTCCCATAGTCATCGCATGCGCGTCAAGGTCCTTTTACTATTAAAAAGCTGCAGCGTTGATCCTTGTAGTAAACATCCCCGAACAAGCCATGAAAGTGCCCGCCCCGATGGGCAACGCATCGGTCATCGTGCCCGATTTATACAGGCCGGTGTGTGATATGACCGCCGCGCTACGCCTTTGGATCTGCGCAAATTCACCCCCCTACATCAGCTGCTCAAAAACAATTGCAGCCAGCCACGCACCAAGCAAGGGCCCTACAATGGGGACCCAGCTGTAGCGCCAATCACTGCTGCCTTTTTTGCCAATGGGCAGGATGGCATGCATGATCCGGGGGGCAAAATCGCGCACCGGATTGATGGCATAACCGGTAGGACCTCCCAGGCTTAAACCGATGGCCAGCACGATGAAGGCTACCGGCAGGGCATCCAGGGCACCTAAACTATTGGAAGGAGCAATGATAAACAACACGGAAAGGATCAGCAGGAAGGTTCCTATTGCCTCGGTGAGCAGGTTATGTAATGCACTGCGGATGGCGGGAGCCGTACAAAAAGTAGCCAGCTTCAGGCCCGTATCATCTGTTTCCAGGTAATGTTGCCGGTAGGCCACCCAAACACCCAGCTGACCCAGCATCGCGCCTAAAAGCTGTCCCCCGATATATTCCGGAATGGTTGAGGGCTCAATTTTCCCAAGCCAGGCCAGCGCAGCGGTCACCGCCGGATTCAGATGGGCCCCGCTTGCTTTGGATGCAACAAACACCCCTACAAAAACGGCCATGGCCCAGCCAAATGTGATCACGATCCAGCCGCTGTTATTGCCCTTGGTCTTGTTCAAAACAACATTGGCCACAACGCCGTTACCCAGGATGATCAGAAAAAAAGTTCCGATTAATTCTCCAGTAAAAATACTCATATGGTTTTGTTTATCGTTTTCATTTCAATTGGAAGCAAAGAACGTGTAAATTAGCTTCTGTTGTTTTTAAAATTTCGTTCCGGATTCAGAAAATATGGAACCCTGAAAATTTAAACATCCCCGGCCCAAACCTGGGCTGCACGGACAGCGCGCTTCCAGCCTTTTGCCAGCTCCTCCCGCACACCGGCCTTCATATAGGGTTCAAATTTCTGGTCTACCTGCCAGTAGGTTTCCACTTCCTTTAAATCACTCCAGAAGCCAACGGCCAGTCCGCTGAGGTAGGCTGCGCCCAGCGCCGTGGTCTCTGTAATTTTCGGCCGCACCACTGCGGTATCCAGCAGGTTGGCCTGGAACTGCATCAGGTAATTATTTACCGTTGCACCGCCATCCACCCGCACTTCTTTGATCTGCAGCCCGGCATCTGCTTCCATCGCCTTCAACACATCCATCGTTTGGTAGGCAATGCTTTCTACTGCGGCGCGCGCAATATGCCCGTCGGAGCTGCCCCGGGTAAGCCCGGTAATGATGCCCCGGGCGTGCTGGTTCCAGTAAGGAGCACCCAGGCCGGTGAAGGCCGGTACCATATACACACCGCCATTATCCGCTTCTGTTGCGGTCAGCGCCTCAATGTCCCCCGACTTTTGGATCAGCTTCAGCCCGTCGCGCAGCCATTGCACTACAGCCCCTGCAATGAACACGCTGCCCTCCAGCGCATAGCTTACTTCATTATTGATCTTCCAGGCGATCGTTGTCAGCAAATTATTTTTTGATGGAACGGGTTTATTGCCGGTATGCATCAGCATAAAACAGCCGGTGCCATACGTGTTTTTTACCATCCCGGATTGGGTGCACATCTGTCCGAACAATGCAGACTGCTGGTCACCGGCGATGCCGCTCACGGGGATCTCTGCGGCAGTGATGAGCTGCTGGGTATGCCCGTACACCTCGCTGCTGGAGCGCACTTCCGGCATCATGCTTTGCGGAATGCCGAACAATTGCAGCAGCTCTTCATCCCATTGCAGGGTATGGATATTGAACGCCATCGTACGGGAAGCATTGCTGACGTCAGTGGCATGCACTTTCCCATTGGTCAGCTTCCACAACAGCCAGGAATCTACGGTTCCAAAACACAGTTCTCCATTTTGCGCCCGGGCTTTAGCACCGTCCACATTTTCCAGGATCCACCGGATCTTTGTTGCAGAAAAATAGGCATCCGTTACCAGGCCGGTTTTTTCTTTTATTTTTTCGGCAGACCCGTCGTTCTTCAGTGCATCGCAATAACCGGAAGTACGGCGGTCCTGCCAAACAATGGCGTTATATACCGGCTGGGAGGTTTTCCGGTCCCATACCACCGTTGTTTCCCGCTGGTTGGTGATTCCAATGGAGGCAATATCCTGTGTGGTCAGCCCGGCTTTTACGATGGCTTCGGTAGCTACTCCTAACTGGGTCGACCATATTTCATTGGCATCGTGCTCCACCCAACCGGGCTGGGGAAAGATCTGTGTAAATTCTTTTTGTGCTACGGCAACAATGGAACCGGCCTTATCAAAAATAATGGCGCGGGAGCTGGTTGTACCCTGGTCCAGGGAGAGAACATATTTTGGCATGCAATAAATTTTTGCCTTTCGGGAAAGGCTGTTAGTAATTGTGATATCGGCTTTGTACTCCTGTCAGCGACCTTGCGTCGCACCCGTCAGCAACACAACAAATCCGGTCTTATTAAAATCATCATCCATTTTCCATACGGGCCGATGAATATCTGCCCCTAAAATATAAAATTATTTCAACTGGTAAAACAAGTCCGGGTAATCCGTAATGACACCATCCGCTCCCATATCTGCCAGGCTTTTGATGATCGCAATATCATCCGCCGTCCAGGGAACGATCTTCATATGGCGCTCATGACATGCTTCAACCAGCTCCGGGGTCACAACGGAATAATGCGGGCTGTAATATTCCGGGACATAGCCCAGGCTTTTCAGCTGCTCATCCAGGCTGCGTTTTTCTTTATCACCGGTCAAAAAAGAGGTCTGTACCTGCGGATATTTCGCGTGCATGATCTTTAATGCCCGTTCGTCAAAACATTGAATGATCATGCGTTTACCGATGTTAAAGGGCAGTATGGTCTGCATGGCCAGGTTGGTAAACCCGGCCACCGGCGGGCAATAAACGCCTTCTCCTTTGACACTGGATTTTATTTCAATATTATACCGGATGGCTACCCCTTTCTTTTTTGCATACGCTTCTGTTGCCGTCAGCAGGTCTTTCAGCAACGGCTTTACTGCTGCCATCTTTTTCTGCCTCGGAACGGCAGCATAAAACTTTTGACCCACATCGTATTTTTTTATGGAGTCGTAGGTCATCGTGTAGAGTATACGCTTTTTCGCTTCTGCGGGTGTCAGCGTATCCCCTTCAGGAGTGGTTGTAAACCCGTAGTTGAAGGTGGCGTCGTGCGATACAACGATCTGCCCGTCCTTTGTTACCTGCATATCCATCTCCAGGGTGGTAATGCCCATATCAATGGCACGCAGCATTGCCGGAATGGTGTTTTCCGGCATCAGGCCTTTGCCTCCCCGGTGTGCCTCCATATCAAAATGCCGGTACTTTGCCGGAAGCTGGATCTTTGTTTGTGCGCTGGACAACATTACAGCTGATAACAGCAACCCGGTGCCGAATAGTTTTATTTTCACCTTACAAGTATTTTCCATCTTTTAAAATTTTTTCCCAGCGTTTATACCCGTTTATATTCAGATGCAGCCCATCATAGGTAAGGTCCTTATCCAGTTTTCCCCCCTTTAAAAAAAGCGGGTGCAGGTCAATTACGGTAATGCCTTCATCCCTCCCCAGCTTTTTTAACCCTTCATTCACAGCCGCGATGTGCTCATCCTTTCCGTAATGGCTTTTCTTTGGAGGAACATCGCTGTTCACCGGCAGCACCGTCTGGAAATAGATCTTTGTGGCCGGGCTCTCCCGTTTGATCTGCCGGATGATGCGTTTATAGTTATCCAGGATCACCGCATCCGGTATGTTTCGGGCGATGTCGTTGGTCCCGATCAGGATAAAGACCTTACGGGGCTTGCCTTCCGTTACTTCATGCAGGCGCTCCAGCACGCCAAAGGTGATGTCGCCACTGATGCCCCGGTTGCGGGCATTGGAGTTTTGTAACAGTTCCGCCCAGTCTACTCCGGCCGTGATGCTGTTCCCCAAAAAAATGATGTCGCGGGCCGCATTGGGAAACACCTTAAACTGAGCCACTTTTAACGGGTAGCTGCCCGGGCGGTAAGTGCTGTCCCAGGTTGGCGACTGGGCATTGCCGTTAACCACTGCAAGCATGCAGGCCATCACAAGACCTGCGGTTATCTTGTTTTTAAACTTCATTATCATATAAAATATTTCAATGTGTTCCACTTAGAACCAGATCTCCATCCGGTCAGCCAGGATGCGTTCCTCTGTGCGACCCTTAACGCTGCACCACTCAGGCCCCGTTCCGGTTGCTATTCTTCAAGTTTTGTAATAAACTCGTCATTGGGCCCTCCGAGCCCGCTTTCTATTTCGGCCAGTGTTGACTCCTTTGTCAGATCCACCAGATGGTCTGCCCGCGCTTTTGTCCACCTTCCCAGAGTAAGATTATACACGCCCCCCATCATATAATAAAAACCCTTATCGGAAGGACTGTGATATCCTACAAAAAGCGTATTGCTGCCGGCCTTAAAAAACGGCTGGCTCAGGGGCTGCAGGGTAGCAGGATCAATAGAAACCATCGCATACCAGTCGTTATTGCAAATACGGAAACCCTGGCCTTTTTCGGCATCATACACCGTATTATTTCCTCCGGAGCCGATAAAAAACAGGTCTACCGGAACAGACTTCTCGGTAACGGATGTTCCTTTAAATATAGCAACGGCTGACGCGTTACCACTATTGGCAAAGGGCCCGGAGGTTCCAAAATTGGAAACCCTGGCCAATCCGCCATCCCCGGGGTTTGTGCCACTGGTGGCGTATTTTTTAGCATACCAGTTGGCATCAGACAATAGGGTCGATTTGGAACCATTGATCATTTTTTTTGTTCCGCCGAAGTAGAAGAATTTTCCTTTTTGTACACTGCCCGATGTAATGTCCCATTTGATGGTACGCCGGTCTCCGGTTGCCCAGCCCGAGTCCAGTACGGATGGGGTGGATGTACCGGCACTGTTGGCAAATACAATGCTGTACGGAGTAACCGAGAAATCGATGTCCTTGGTTGCCAGTAACTGCACATACTCATAATCTCCGTCTCCGCCTTCCGGATCACCCTGCCACCCTGTAATAACAAGATCCTGTGCTAAAGAAGCATTTCCCATCGAAATGATGTCTTCCTCTTTTCTTGTTCTGAACTGAAAGGAAGTGTCGTCGGTTGTACGGAAAGGAATACCGATATAAGCAGCCATTCCAATAGGAGCGCTGTTGGCATAGCTTACACCCGGGTCCGTATATAACGTAAAATTTCCAAACCCGTCATTGATCGTTTTAGCGCCGCTGATCACGTCTCCCGGTTGCGGCACCGGGTTAAAGCTTACTTTGGTGACCATGCATAACGTACTTTCATACTGATCAATTTTGGTGGCCAGCTGGCCGGCATTCACACTGTTTATCTCCAGGTGTCCGGTCCCCTTCCTGGTGATTTTTGCTTCTGTAATCCCTTTGAGGGTCAGGACCCCGTTCTGGCGGGTGAGCGTACCTCCCTCCACGTTGATCTCAACCGAGTCTCCCTGATGGTAGTTCGCTGCCGCCGCACCCAGATCGATAGAAATGCCTCTCAGGGCCGTCTGACGGCGTTTATCCTGTACAATCAGCAACCCTTGAGGAAGATTTCCCGCGGCATGTTCAGATACTACTACGGCCTGCACTCTTTTACCACCATACATATTTTCCATCGTAAGGGTAACATCCTGGCCTTTGTACAGAGGTCTTATATCCAGTATGGATACCACATCGTAAGGTACACCGCCGGGGTAATTGCCATATTGGTCCTTGGTACAGCCGCTGATGGCAGCGATGGTACCGATTACCAAAAAAACAGTCAATATATTTTTCATTTGTATATTTTTAAATTTTTACCGTTGATACCGTTAAGGCTTCTGCCACCATACATTGGTATTAATTTCATCAGGACCCTGCGCAGCTACCGCAGCTTTATAATTTACCGGGTTGGCTGCCTGTACATACACCGGGTACACCAGCCGTGCCGGCATTACACCACCATTTGACAATCCGCCTCCTTTTGGCAAAACCGGATGACCGGTGCGCCGGTATTCAAACCACTGTTGCAGATCCGTCAGAAACAGCGCATAATACTTCTGTATATGGATCATTTCCATTTTATCATCCAGGGAAGCATTATCATCCCACATAAATCCACCATCAGAAAGAAGATCAAGATGCGCATCGAAATCAGCGGACGCAGTATCCTCCGGAAAATCCGGTACCCAGTAGTTAATAGCAGATGCCATCCCCTGATAAAAATAGTCTTTCGTATTTCCGGAGATCCAGCCCTTGGCCGCAGCCTCCGCAAGAATGAACTGAACTTCTGCATATTGCATAATAATACCCGTCAAAGAGCTTTGCTGCAGACTTTTTGTACCTCCCGAGCTGGAGTTGTCATAGCTTTGAAAATAACATCCTTTGGGATCTGCCTGCCCCGGCAGGTACCCGCTTCGCACACCAAACCATCCGCCTCCGGAAGCCTGGGCAATACCGAGCCGCCCGATGGATCCATAGCCATAAGGGGTTGACGAAACGACACGGGGATCGCTCCATTGTATAAGCGGATCTAAAAAGAAACTGCAAATAGAAGGAGAACGAAAATCCTGTGTGCGGATGCCATTGACATAGGGCGATGTGTAAGGGTCCGTGGAGCTGGTGCCCCCGCTCCAGAGTAAGCGCGCGCAATCTGCATTTCCGGTCATGATTGGATATGCCGCGGGGTCTTCAATGATCTGTCTTATCTTATCCTGGCACAGCTGCGCCACTTCCGCTTTTCCTGATATACGAAGCAATAATCTCAAATACAGGGAATTTCCAAACTTCCGCCATTTTGAAATATCCCCTTTGTAGACCGGGTCGCTGGATTCTATAATGGCGTCGCCCTTCGCCAGCAGGTCATTGGCTTTTTCCAGCTGGTCAAACAGGTCAAGATAAATATCTTTTTGCCGGTCGAAAGCCGGTGTTACATTTCCCTGGTCTCCTTCCAGCGCATGGAAATACGGGATGTCTCCATAAATGTCCGTGAGATTGGAAAACAGCCACGCTCTGCCGATCTTCCCAATACCCTGGTAAGATGCGTTGGGGGTTGCAGCAGTACGGGCCAGGCTGTCTACCTGTTTGAAATTGGTGAGCTGCACATACCATGCATTCCACAAATAGTCGGACATGCTGGTTCTGAATGCGTACCGGAAGGTCGAATTATCACCATCGCTCTGGCTAACAGTAACCTGCATCAGTTCATTGTTGAAGCTTCTGTTCCGGCTCATCCCTGGCCAGATAGAGCTTACCAGGGCCGGCGCCAGCAGTTTGTCCGAAGAAGTGTTGACCACGTTGATGGGATCCACGTTCATCTCCTTAAACCCCTTTGTGCATGAAAAGAGCGCTGGCATGAGCACCAGAACCATACATGCTATCAATAATTGCTTTTTCATCTTGTGTTTTTTATTCTTTTACAAAGAATCCGCTGCTTCATTTATTAAAATCCAACGGATAAATTAAAGCCCATCGTCCGGGTGGAAGGGAACTGCGCCACTTCAAACCCTCTTACAATATCGGATCCCGCCAGCGTGCCAAACTCCGGATCGAAGATGGGCCAGTGCGACCATATGAACAGGTCGCGCCCGAAGATACCGATGCTGGCTGCGGTTAAACCCAGTTTTTTCAGCATCCTGGGTTTAAAGGCATAGCTTAAGGTCGCTTCCCGGAATTTTAAGAAGTCCGTACTAAAGGTGCTGCCCTCCGCGTTTTCCGTGCCAATGGAGTACCGGTAGTACTGGTCAATATCATATGCCACCGCATCGTTTTTCCTGTAACCGGTTACTTCGCCCTGATCATTTTTAACTTCCAACACACCGTTGCCGACAATGCCGTTGTACCTTCCCGGCAATGTTACTTTAAGTTTGCCCTGCTCCGCCATCTTGTACTGGGAAAGGGAGTACGCCACGGCGCCCATCTGCGCATCAAACAGCATTTTTAGGCTAAACTGCCTGAAGCGGAAGGTATTTCCAAGGCTGAATTTATACTTGGGTATCGTATTGCCCAGGTAAATGATTCCATCTGAAAGCTTAGGGAACCCGGTGGTTTCATCATAAATGACCTGGCCGTCCGGAGCACGCTTGTATCCAATCCCGTACAGGTCACCCATACTGCCCCCGATAGATGCCACGATCTGGCCGCTGGCAATCTGGCCCGCTTTCAGCAATACGGAGCTGTCGGGCATCTCTACGATCTTGTTTTTATTGTATGAGAACGTTCCGGAAACGCTCCAGTTAAATCCATTGCTGTTCACAATCGGCTTCCCGTCCAGCTGTACCTCCACTCCGTTGTTTCTTACGGTTCCGGCATTGATCGTTGCCGAAGTATACCCCGAAGAGGCATCTACGGTTCTTGTAAGGATCTGATCCTTGGTATTCCCAAAATACACCGCCACGTCTATTCCTAACCGCCTTCTGAAAAACTGAGCTTCCGCGCCCAGCTCAAAAGTGGTGGTAAGAAGCGGCTTCAAATTATTATTGGGCAGCAGGGTCGGATTTACAAGAGCGCTGTCCGGATAAATACCGGCGCTGGCCAGCGGATATGTATATGCCGTTCTGTACGGAATAGTACTGCCGCTACCTACCCGTGCAACCGATGCTCTCAACTTGGCGTAACTGATAAAGGACGGCAACTTTGTAAAGTCAGACAGGACAAAGCTTGTATTTAACGACGGATAAAAAAATCCTACATTGTCTGTTCTGTCAGCAGTAGCTAAAACGCTGTTCCAGTCCTGCCTTCCGGTTAGCTCGGCAAATAAATAATCCTTATAACTTATGTTCACAATGCCATAAATGCTGTTGATCTGGTACTGGCTGGTATCGGGTATGTATATCAATCCATACAAACTGCTGTCCAGATTATACATGCCGGGATAGGGAGAACCATTCAACGAGTCTGGGAATCTTAATCCGTCAGCTCTTACGTCGCTTTTTTTGTAGTCGTTCTTCAGCTGGCTTCCTCCAATGGAAACACCAAGCTTCAGGTCGTCCGACAGGTTCTTGTTATAACGGGCAAGAAAATCATAGCTCATTTCGCGGCCATAGATGTTCTGCTTCCTGACAGAACCTTTGGGCAAACGCGAACCAGCGTCATAAGGCCGGTCCTGCTCACGCTTATCATTCATCCAGTCGAGGTTGCCGCGCAGCATAAGGTTCAGCTCATTTGTAAGCTGATAGTTCAGGGTTACATTCCCGGTTACGCTATTCCGTCTTGTTTTGTTTAAAAACTCATTTACCACAGCAAACGGATTTTCGGGATAAGAAGAGTAGGGATAGCGGATCCTTCTGTACATGCTATCAGAGCTGTAGATGCTACCCGGCGCACCCATCCAGTAATTCCGCAGCCAGTTATAATCTGCATTGGGTTGCCAGAAAATATACCAGTACATTAATGACTGGTTTCCGTATCCGGCAGAAGGCAGGTTATCACTGCTTTTGAAGCCATAGTTTAGCTTGGTCGATAATTTTAATTTTTTGGTAATATTCGTATTGGTGGTGAATCCCGCACTTCTGCGCTCGAATCCGGTATTGGGTATGATCCATTTGTTGTTTTCTGTACCCAGATTGACACGAAGAGCCGTTGTTCCTATTTTACCATCGACACTGATGTTGTTCCGCAGGTCTCTTCCGATATCCCAGAAGTCGTTGATATTCTTATACGCCACCCAGGGCGTTGCTATTTGCGAGCGTGTTTGAGTAATGGGGTCATACTGGTAAAACAGCTGCCCGTCAAGCCTTGGTCCGTATGCAGAGCTGGAAGAGCTGTTCACTGTTTTTCCATACTCATAATCAAGTTGCCCATCCAGACCAAGTCCATATTCATACTGCAGGTCGGGATACCTGTTTATCTGCTCCAGGCTTCCGTTAATCGTATAACGGATGTTAAAATGTCCATTCTTTTTCTGGTTCGCGGACTTGGTCGTGATTATGATCGCTCCGTTTGCTGCCCTCTGGCCATACAGGGCGGCGGCGGCGGGGCCCTTCAGGACGGATACGCTTTCAATATCCTGCGGGTTGATATCATTCATCGAGCTCCCGTAATCCGCCGGCAGGTTGTCGGAGTTGGTGGCATATACCAGGTCGCTTCCGTTAGCCGACCGTTTACCGCTACTGTTATTGATCACGACGCCATCTACTACGATCAGGGCCTCATTCTCGCCGGTAAGATTGTTTTCTCCGCGAAGAATGATCTTACTGGAAGCGGCCGGACCAGATCCGGAACGGATCAGATGCAGGCCGGCTACCTTACCGGAAAGCGCATCCGTCCAGTTAGACGCTACCGCATCCGTAAGCTGGGTGCTGTCTACTTTTGTAAGAGCATAGCCCAAAGATTTGTCCTGCTTTTTAATTCCCAAAGCCGTTACTACCACCTCTTCTTCCTGTTTCTCTTCGCCTTCAAGCTGAGCATTAATAACGGTTTGCTGGTCTACTTTCCGCGGCAGTTCTTTATAGCCCACCGCTGAAAAGACCAGTGTTTCACTGCTGCTGACCGAAATAGAATAGTGCCCCTGGGCATTAGTAGTGGTTCCCCTGGAGGTTCCCCTGATCAATACCGTGGCATTGGCAATGGGCTCGCTGGTTTCTTTTGATGTAACGATGCCTCTTACTGTTTTGCCTTGTGCAAACATGAGCACCGGCGCCAGCAGCAGCGCCAAACCCAGCAGCAGCGGTTTTGAACGCAGGGCCCGATGGATTGTTGATTGAACGATCATACCTGTAAGTATTAAGTTTTTATTTTTCTTTCGGGATAAACCCGGCTTGTTGCCCAATAGGTATTACATACCTGTATCAGCCCTGCTGATCATAGCATCCGCTGTCCTGTTGCGTCCGGCGCAAACAGATGCAGCAATCCCTGATATGTAAATAAATGCAGCCAATGGTCGGCAGTACGAATCAGCTATATCCGTAGACCCGCCGCTTAACAATGGTGCCGATGCCCAAACCTGGCCATCTGCAAAATCTCCCCTCCCTGCTTTTTTAAACAGGGTCTTCTCTTTTTTTATCCTGAGGGTCTGCGTTCTTAAAAAAACGCATCGGGGGCCCAAATATAGAGCGCGGCACGCAGGTGGCTGACACTCTATACCTTTGTTAACGAAAACATAATGTAGCACCCAGGTTACAGCATCGCAGCATCGATTCATATAGCCTTTTTTTATTGGTTATCCGCTACTGTAAAATATATTGTTGTGCAAGTCCGTCAAATCGCTTTACCTCATCTTTTACCCATTGCTCATCCTGGTTTAGTATCCCGGCCATGATGGTGGCCACCTCGGTACTGATCCTGATGCTTTCCCGGGCATCCAGCAGCAGTGCCCGGGTCCTCCGCGCCAGTACATCTTCCACCGTGCGGGCCATTTCATGCGTAACCGCCCACTCTACCTGGGCCTTGTTGATCTTCAGCCGTTCACTGATCCAGTGCCCGTTACTCTTTGCTTTTATATCCGCCGCATCGCTGCCGTAGAAATAAAAGGGATCGCTCCAATCCATTCCCATAGCAAACCCGTGGATCCGCAGGTCCGGCGTTTGCGTGGCCTTTGCCGGCCATCCCTGTTTCTTCTCCACACTGTTCATCATGTCCTCTCCCATCTTCCGGTAGGTGGTCCACTTTCCACCAATAATGGTAAACAGGCCATTGGGTGAGATCATGATCTTATGACTGCGGGATATCTCTTTTGTTTTCTGCGCGCCCTCTTTGGGTGCTGCAAGCGGACGCAGCCCGGCAAAGACACTCAGTACATCCTTGCGCGCCGGCTTTTTTAACAGGTAGGCGCCTGCCGTTTCCAGTATAAATTCTATTTCTTTTTCCAGCGGGCGTGGCTCCACTGATGGTGCACCCACCAACGTATCGGTGGTGCCCACAACCACTTCATTGTGCCAGGGCACGGCAAACAATACCCGTCCGTCGTTGGTTTTGGGGATCATCAGCGCATGCGCAGAAGAAAAGAACGACTTATCCAAAACAAGATGGATCCCCTGGCTGGCCACCACACTTTTTGCAGCAACGGGATTGTCCATCCGGAGAATATCATCTACAAACACACCCGTGGCATTGATCACCGTTTTTGCTTTTACCTTGTAGGAGGCTCCCCGTTCTGTGTCTTCCACGATTACCCCTGCGGGCTGTTGCTCCGGGCCTTTTTCCAGTGCGGTCACTTTCATATAATTTACGGCCACGCCTCCCTGCTCAATAATGGTTTGCGCCAGGTTCAACGCCAGCCTCGAATCGTCAAACTGGCCGTCATGATACAGCACGCCGCCAACCAGTCCTTTTGATCTTACATCCGGGATGGCCGCCAACGTTTTTTTTCTTGAAATAAAAACGGAAGAGCCAAGCGATAAACGGCCTGCGATCCAGTCGTATGCCTTTAATCCGATGGTGTATTTGATCCGGTCCCAGAAGGAATAAACGGGTACGATAAATGTTTGATTTTTTACCAGGTGGGGCGCATTCTTCTGCAGCAGCCCCCGCTCAATGCTCGCTTCCCGCACCAGGGCAATATCTCCCTGGGCCAGGTAACGTACCCCGCCGTGTACCAGTTTGGTGCTACGGCTGGAAGTTCCTTTTGCAAAATCATATTGCTCCAGCAGCAGGGTTTTGTATCCCCGCGTAACCGCTTCCAGCGCGATGCCTAAACCAGAAGCCCCGCCTCCGATCACCAGTACATCCCACTGCCCGCCGGCATCCGTAACTCTTTTTACCAATTGATCCCTGTCAATGATTCCGCTTTTCATTTTTTGCTCTCCCTTCTCTTTGTTGTCAAAAACCTTCGATTTAAAAGCAAACAAAAGATTTCGAAAGCAATAATAATCTTTTTTCATGTAAAATGAAAAAATTTAAAATATCTTATACACAAACCATAACTTTCTTTTTATTTCCTTTGGAAATACAGGAGAATCGCTAATTTTGGTTATATGAGCAGTTTAGTTGAGCGCCATCAGCATATCATGGATTCCCTGAAAAAAAAAGGGATGGTACAGGTGCTGGATCTTTGCCAGGAGTTAGATGTTTCGTCCGTAACAATTCGAAAGGATTTGCAGTTTTTAGAAGATAAAAACCAGCTTTTCCGGACACATGGAGGGGCTACACTGAGCAACCCTTATATCGGAGATCGCCCGGTTATTGAAAAAGTCAGGATACAATCGACAGAAAAAGAAAAAATAGGCCAATATGCAGCCAGCCTTATTGAACCCAATGACTGCATTCTGATCGCTTCCGGAACAACGGTCTTTTACTTTGCAAAAAACATCCAGCCGAAAGGAAACGTAACCGTTATTACTGCGGCACTGAATGTGGCTATGGAAATTGCGCATCACCCGGGCATTGAGGTGATCCAACTGGGCGGCATCATGCGGAAGACCTCTTCATCCGTTACCGGCATCTATGCGGAAAAGATCCTTGAAGATTTCTCCTGCAGCAAACTGTTCCTGGGTGTGGACGGTATCGACCTGGAATTTGGGCTCACCACCACCAATATGATGGAAGCGCAGCTGAACCGAAAAATGATCGCCGCCTCCCGCAAAACAATTGTGCTGGCAGACTCCAGCAAATTCGGGAAACGGGGCTTTGGCAAGATCTGCGGATTGGACGATATTGAACAGATCATCACCGACAGCAATATTTCCCCGCATACAGTGGATGAGCTGCGGGCGGGAGGAATAGAAGTAACCGTATTGCCGGTTTGATGACCGCTGACAGATCGTTTACATTAAAGATGCGCCACGTTCTTTCCCCGTCTTCGGGCAACCGGGCGTACCGGTGCGCATTGGGTTTTAGTGCGGGCCGCGCTCATCGAGCGGACTTACAACACCGGTCTTTAAACTATTTTTTTCAACGGAAGCCTGTCCGGAGGTAAATGGGTTATTTTGCCGGCCGGGCAGCCATTACAAACTGCAGGATACCGCCCTTTAAGATATCGCTGTGCTTCAGGGAATGTCCTTTAAGCGGCTTTCCGTTCAACAACACTTTTGAAACATATACATTCCGATCGCTTTGGTTTTTTACATCGATCGTAAACGTTTTTCCGTTCTCTAATGTCAAGACCGCCTTTTTTATCGCCGGGCTTCCCAGCTCATACGCTTCTGCGCCCGGTGCAAAAGGATAAAAGCCAAGGGCGCTAAAAAGATACCAGGCGCTCATTTGTCCGCAGTCATCATTTCCACCCAATCCGTCAACCGCCGGCTGGTACTGCTTTTTCAGGATCATGCGTACCCGCTCCTGTGTTTTCCAGGGCTGCCTGGTAAAATTATACAGGTAGGCCACATGATGCGAAGGCTCGTTGCCGTGCACATAATTACCGATGATGCCCTCCCGGGTGATGTCTTCCGTTTCCTCGAAGAACTTGTCCGGCAGGTGCATGGTAAACAGGGAATCCAGGTGCGGAACAAATCGTTTCTCACCACCCATCGCCGCAATCATTCCCTCCGGATCCTGGGGCACAAATAAACTGAAGTTCCAGGCATTGCCCTCAATAAAACCCTGCCCGTGCGTGGAAAGCACATCAAATTCCTTACGAAATGTTCCGTCGCTCAGGCGCGGTCGCATGTATCCGGTTGATGCATCATACACATGCTTCCAGTTCTGCGACCGCTTCATAAATGTTTCGTACACATCCATCCGGCCCAGCGTTTTTGCCGCCTGCGCCAGGCTCCAGTCGTCAAAAGCATATTCCATGGTGGTAGAAACCGAATTGGGGCGCACATCATCCGGAACATAGCCCTTTTGCAGGTACGCGTCCAATCCGTCATAATAGCGCACACCGGCGGTCCGGATGCAGGCATCCAACGCCTTATTTACATCAAACCCTCCCACACCTTTTACAATGGCATCCGCAATCACCGGCACACTGTGATAGCCGCTCATACACCAGTTCTCATTGGCATAATGGCTCCACACCGGCAGCATCCCATGCACACTTTGCCGCTGATGCGCCAGCATGCTCCGGATCATATCGCTGTTCCGTTTGGGTTGCACCAGGTTAAAGAAGGGATGCAGTGCCCGGTATGTGTCCCAAAGGGAGAACGTGGTATAATTTGTAAACCCGTCTGCCTTATGAACATTCTGATCCAGGCCCCTGTACTCCCCGTTCCCGTCCATATATACCGTTGGGCTTAAAAACGCATGGTACAGGGCCGTATAAAAATTGATAAGATCATCCCGGTGCAGCGCCTCTATTTTAATGCGGCCCAGCTCTTTATTCCACTGTGCCTGCCCTTGTTTTTTTATGGTCTCAAAATCCAGCCCGGCGGTTTCTTCCCGGAGGTTCTCCAGTGCATTTTTTGTGCTCACCGGCGAAAGCGCCAACCGGATCCCGATCTTTTCACCGGCATTTGTGCTAAAATCAAAATGCGCCCGGATCTGCTCCCCCGCTATTTCCGGAAAGTTCTTTGTCTGGTCGAACCGTTTGTAAAACCCTTTGTACGGATAGGTCTTAAAGTTTGCAAACCCGTAAGAACGGAAGGGCTTTGAAAAGATCATCGCAAAATAAACGGTGCGGGTACGCGCCCATCCGTTGGTCTGCTTGAATCCGGTGATCAGCGTATCATTCTCCACCCGCACAAAGGTCCATACATTTTTGTCTTCATAATTATAGATCCCATGCATCAGGTCCAGGATGATATGCGCGCTGTCCGATTGGGGAAAGGTATATTGATGCACGCCCACGCGGGTAGTGGTGGTGAGCTCTGCCAGGATCTGATCATCTTCCAGCTTCACCTTATAATAATCAGGTTCGGCGGTTTCGGTTGCATGATGGAAGCGGCTGCGGTACCCGGTTTCCGGTTGGGCAGCCGCGCCGGGGTTCAGTTGCAGGGTGCCTGTTGTGGGCATGATCAGGAGATCACCCAGGTCGGAATGACCGGTGCCGCTGAAATGCGTATGGCTGAACCCCACGATCGTGGGATCGTCGTACTGGTAGCCGGCACAATACTTATAAACGTCCGCATTGTACTGTCCGTTTACCGCATAGGGCAGCGTATCCGTGTCCGGACTAAGCTGCACGGCCCCAAAAGGAACGGTGGCCCCAGGAAAAGTATGTCCCATCTTACGGGTGCCAACGAGTGGGTTCACATATTGAATGAGCGGATCCTGGGCCATGGCCCCCAGGCTCAGCGAAAAAGCCAGCCCGCAAAGGAGTAATCGTTTTTTCATTGAAGTAAATTTAAGGGCTGTTTGCTTCATTTGAAAAAAATATACCCGGATATCAATTCTTTTTGCTGCGCTTTTGTTTTACAAGCAATCCGGCACCCGGATCCATTATAGCTCCCGGTTGCAGATCGGCTCGCTGAAATCCGGTTCAAATGTATGGGCGCCTTCGGCCTGGAACGGTGAATACCCGGTAATTTGATCCGGAAAAATACCCAAACGATCTTCTTCCGGATATTTACGCCTCCGCCCTGCATAAACAACAAAACCATTTAATTTTATTCGTTTGTGATTATATTGCAGATTCCAAATGCCTCTGTTAAGTCCGGCGATATCATCTCTTGCCCGCATGCGTCAATGGCGCATAGATGGCTGGCGCAGCCACCCGCTGGACGCGCAGCGGGAAGTATTGCAGAACCTGGTTACCTCCGCACAATACACGGAGTTTGGAAGAAAATATCATTTCAGCAGCCTGTACCATATCCGCGACTTTAAAAAGGCCATCCCCATTCATGAATACAACGACCTGAAACCCTATATCGAGCGCTGCATGAACGGGGAGCAGAACGTACTCTGGAACTCTCCTATTTTTTGGTTCGCAAAAAGCAGCGGTACCAGTGGGGACAAGAGCAAATTTATCCCGATCAGTGAAGAAAGCCTGGTAGACTGTCATTATAAAGCAGCCAAGGATGTGCTGACCATGTATTACCAGTTTAAACCGGACAGCACCATGCTTACGGGAAAAGGGTTGGTGCTGGGCGGCAGCCATAACATCAATGCACTGAATGAAGAAGTGCAGTTTGGCGACCTGAGCGCGGTTCTGCTGCAGAACAGCCCGTTCTGGGGCCACTGGCTCCGGACCCCGGAGCTCAGCATTGCTTTGATGGACGACTGGGAAACGAAGCTGGAAAAGATAGCGGCGCAGGCCATCCGGGAAAACGTCACTTCGGTAAGCGGGGTTCCTACCTGGACCCTGGTATTATTTAAACGGATCCTGGAGATCACCGGAAAATCATTGATCGCGGATGTTTGGCCGGGACTTGAATTGTATATGCATGGCGGCGTTTCCTTTACTCCCTACCGGGACCAGTTTAAAAAGATCGTAGGCAAGGACATTCATTACCTGGAAACTTATAACGCCAGCGAAGGTTTTTTTGCGGCCCAGCAGGTCCCGGGAGAAGAAGGCATGCTGTTGTTCACAGACCACGGTATTTTTATGGAATTCATGCCGGTAAGCGAATATGGCAGCGCGCAGCCTCAAACGATCGGGCTAAAGGATGTGGAACTGTATACGAATTACGCCCCCGTGATCAGTACCAACGGGGGACTGTGGCGCTACCTGCTGGGCGATACGATCCGGTTCATCTCGAAAAACCCTTTTAGGATCGTCGTATCCGGAAGGGTCCGGCATTTTATCAATGCCTTTGGAGAGGAAGTGATCATTGATAATACCGACAAGGCCATACAGCTGGCCTGCCAGCAAACCGGTGCGGTGGTCAATGACTATACCGCGGCTCCTGTTTATTTTTCTGATGAAGCAAACGGGGGACACGAATGGCTGATCGAGTTTGAGAAAATACCGGAAAGTTTAGCAGTGTTTGTACAACACCTTGATGCCGCGCTGAAAGCCATCAACAGTGATTACGAAGCCAAACGTCATAAAGATATTGCCTTAAAAATGCCCGTGGTACACGCATTGCCAAAAGGCCTTTTTATAGACTGGCTGCACCACAAGGGGAAACTGGGTGGCCAGCATAAAGTACCGCGTTTAAGCAATGACCGGGCTCTTCTTGAAGAGATCCTTAGTTTTTACGGGAGCAAAAAAGAGCAACAGATGGTGTTTTAGTGCATTCTTCTTTTTTATGATTTCCCGAACCCCCTTTGCAAGACCTATGCGCTTGATGATACGCTGTTTACATAGAATGCTTACATTTCTATGAATACTGATCTTGCTTATTTGAGGATTCGATAACTTTTTAAAAGCGATCCGCTGTCTGCAGCCATTTCCTTCACAATTTTTGCCTGATTCGGAGATAACGTTTCACGCGCTTTTTTCAAACGATATTCGGCGCAGGAATGTATTTTTAAACCAGGTATGGCCCAAGGGATCTGCCCGTTGTTCCCCGTAAACTTATTTCCTGGTCTTTGCTACCAGGTTATACGAATCCGTGATCCACTCTTTCAATAACCGGTTGGGTACAGAGCCGTCCACAACAACGGTGTTCCAGTGCTTTTTGTTCATATGATACCCGGGCAGAACGGAATTGTACTGCTCCCGCAGCTCTTCCGCTTTCTCGGGGTTACACTTTACATTGAACTGCAGCGGGTCATTATTGAGGCCCGCCAGCAGGAATATTTTTCCGTTTACTTTAAACACCAGGGTGTCCGGGCCAAAGGGAAACCCCTCTTCCACAAACGGGAGCTGCAAACAATATTCCCGGAGATCTTCGATATTCATACAGAACTATTTGTATTCAATATTTTGTTCGCCGATCAATGGCTCCCCATTCATTTTCAGGAAGATTTGTGCAACGGTCACCACATCTTTCTGACAATAGGTAACAATGCGTTCGATCTGTTGCTCTTTATAAAAAACATCTGCAACCATACTCCCGTCGATGTCATCCTTTGGAGTAGGTACCCCCAGCGCATGGGCCAGCAGGTTCAGTGTGGTATAGCTTTTAAAATCTCCAAATTTCCAAAGTTCCATCGTGTCCAGATGGTTCACTTCCCAGGGCTTTTTGCCTGCGGTATTCAAAAGCAGAGGAATGGGTACTCCGTTGATCAGCATTCTTCTGCACAAATACGGAAAGTCAAATTCCTTTCCATTGTGCGCGCACAGGTATTTCTGCTCATTTGCAGAAAATTTTTGCAGCATCTCCGCAAATGCCAGGAGCAGTTGCTTTTCATCACTGCCGTAAAAAGACTTCAATACTATCTTCCGCTGGCCGGGGCCTCCCTGGATAATGCCGCAACTGATGCAAACGATCTTTCCAAACTCCGCATAAATGCCGGCACGTTCATAAATGCTTTCCGGGGTTTCTTCTTCCCTGTTGCGCAGCAGGGTACCGGCCTTCCGCTCCCACAAATGTTTCCAGGCATCCGGCACCTCGTTAAAAGAGGCATACTGGGGCACGGTTTCGATGTCTAAAAAAAGAATGGAATGAACCGGATATTGTGCAAGCATATTTAAAGATATTTTTCGTCCTTATTCCTCTTTACATCCGCAACGTAATTCTTAATCTCCTGCTCCTGGTCTTTTTTACAGATCAGCAGCACATCATTGGTATCCACTACAATAAAATTCTCAAGCCCCTGTAATACCACCAGCTTTCCTTCCGGCACATGCACCATACAATTGTGCGTATCATACACCATTACATCCTGCCCCACAACAGCGTTATCAAAATAATCCTTGCTCATATTATCATACGCGCTCTTCCAGGTGCCCAGGTCGCTCCAGGTAAAGGAGGCAGGGATCACATATACATTCGACGCCTTTTCCATGATGCCGAAATCGATGGATATGTTGGAGCATTGGGCATAAATCTCCTCGATCACCGCAGCTTCTTCCGGCGTGTTGAACTGGTCCTGATATGCAGCAAACACTTCGTGGATCTCCGGGAGGTATTTTTCAAAGGCCATAAGGATATTCTTTATCTTCCAGGTAAAAATCCCCGAATTCCATAAAAAATCCCCGCTTTTTACAAACACTTTCGCCAGCTCCAGGTTGGGTTTTTCCGTAAATGTCTTTACCTTAAAGATCCCCGGCGCGGCTTCAATGGTGTCATGCTGAATATACCCATACCCGGTATTGGGATTCCGGGGCTTGATCCCCAGAGTTACCAGCGCGTTCACAGACTCTACAAATTGCAGGGCATTCTCCACGGTATCATTAAATGCTTCATCTTCCAGGATCAGATTATCCGCCGGAGCAGCGATCATGATCGCTTCGGGGTCCTTTTTCTGAATTTTAAAGGCAATGTATGCAATACAGGGAGCCGTATTCTTCCGGAAGGGTTCGGTTACGATATTTGCTACAGGCAGATCGGGAAGCTGTTCCATTACAATCTCCCGGTACTCTTCTGAAGTGACCACAAAAATATTTTCTACCGGAACAAGTTTGTTATACCGGACAAATGTAGACTGGATCAGCGTGTTGCCTGTATTCAGAATGTCTAAGAACTGTTTCGGATAATTGGTCCGGCTCTTGGGCCAGAACCGGCTTCCGATGCCGCCCGCCATTATTACCACATAACGGTTACTCATACTTACTTTTTTTAAATCAACCCCTCCTTTAACAGGTCATGAATGTGAATGATTCCTAAATAATTCTTTCCTTCCGCAACCGCCAGTTGGGTTATGGAGTTTTTCCGCATGATATCAAGGGCAGAAACTGCCAGTTCACCCGGTTCAATTGTTTTGGGGTTGCGCGTCATGATATCACGGGCCACGGTGCCCTCAATATCCGTATTCTTTTCCAGCATCCGCCGGAGATCCCCATCTGTAATAATTCCTTCCAGCTCTTTTTGTTCATTTACAACAGCGGTAACGCCTAATCTTTTTTGTGTGATCTCAACGATCACTTCTTTCAGCGACTGATTTTCATAAACCAGGGGCCGGTCATTGCCTGGAAAAACATCTGCAACGCTCAGGTACAATTTCTTTCCCAATGTACCCCCGGGGTGAAATTTTGCAAAGTCATCATCTTTAAACCCCTTCAGATCCATCAGGCAGGTGGCCAGTGCATCGCCCATTACCATTTGCGCCGTTGTGCTCGATGTGGGCGCCAGGTTATTGGGGCAGGCTTCCTGGTGCACCGTTGTATTTAATATAAGATCCGCCTGCTGAGCCAGGTAGGAGTTTGTATTTCCCACAATCGCGATCAGCTTGTTCCCAAAGTTCTTTACCAGCGGCACCAACGCTTTTATTTCGGGGCTGTATCCGCTTTTACTAAGAATGATCACTACATCCGATTCCTGCACCATTCCCAGATCGCCGTGCAAGGCATCGGCTGCGTGCATGAAAATAGAGGGTGTTCCGGTAGAGTTGAAGGTAGCCACAATTTTCTGCGCCACCAGCGCACTTTTGCCGATCCCGCTAAAAACTACGCGTCCCAAACAGTTATGGATCAGCAAAACGGCTTGCATAAAATCCTCATTCAATAACTGCTGTACTTCATTAAGCGCATCGGCCTCTAATTGGAATGTCTTTCTGGCGCGCTGTAAAATATTGTCACTCATTTATATATCGGCCTCGTTAAGAAAACACAAATGTATTATTTATATGGGCACAAAAAACTTTAACCATTAATATTTTAAAAGCAGGGAATCCTTAGCTAAATTCGCTACCCGAAAATTTTTTTATTCTGAATATCCGGCGTATCTTTTAAGGATATTGAACGACTATTAAATCTTTATATTACAGAAATGGCAGTGAAAAGCGAAAAGAAGGCCACCAGGAAGAAGGAACCCGCGGTCAGCCGCACCAGGAAGACAGAAACAAAGACAGATCTACACGGAGAATTATTAAAGAACTTTGGCTTTCAAAAATTTAAAGGGAAACAAGAGGCCATTATCCGATCACTTTTAGCAGGAAAAGATACGTTTGTCATTATGCCTACCGGAGGTGGAAAAAGCCTCTGCTACCAGTTACCGGCCGTAATCATGGAGGGTGTGGCGATCATCGTTTCTCCGCTGATTGCGCTGATGAAGAACCAGGTGGACCTGGTACGGGGCTATAACAGCAATGATGAAATTGCACACTTTTTAAATTCAACACTCAATAAGAAAGAGATCAAGGAGGTACACGATGACCTCCTGTCTGGTAAAACAAAGCTCCTGTACGTAGCACCGGAAACCCTTACCAAACAGGAGAACCTGGCTTTTTTCAGCGATCTGGATATTTCTTTTTTTGCGGTAGACGAAGCGCATTGTATCTCTGAATGGGGGCACGACTTCCGGCCGGAATACCGGCGGCTTCGCGAAATGATGAACCAGATCAACCCGGATGCGGCGGTGATCGCCCTTACGGCAACCGCTACACCAAAAGTGCAGAGCGACATCATCAAGAACCTGGGGCTTAAAGAAGCCAATATTTTTATTTCTTCTTTTAATCGCGATAATCTCTATTATGAGATCGCACCCAAGATCAATAAAAAGCAAACCAACGAAAGTATCGTCCGCTTTATCAAAAGCATGAAGAATAAAAGCGGGATCATTTATACGCTGAACCGAAAGACCACCGAAGAACTGGCAGAGATCCTGATGGCCAATGGCATCAAGGCCGTGGCCTATCATGCAGGTCTTGACAGTAAGCTGCGTGCAGAACGGCAGGACCAGTTTCTGAATGAAGATGTACAGGTGATCGTGGCCACCATTGCCTTTGGAATGGGGATCGACAAGCCCGATATCCGTTTTGTCATTCATTATAATATTTCCAAATCCATCGAAAACTATTACCAGGAAACCGGGCGCGCCGGGCGCGACGGGCTGGAAGGGAAATGCCTGCTGTACTACTCGCATAAAGACGTGAGCAAGCTGGAACATTTAATGCGGGATAAACCGCTCAGCGAACGGGAAGTTGGAGCACAGCTTATCAATGAGACCGTTGCTTATGCGGAAAGCGGTGTTTGCCGCCGGAAGGTGATCCTGAGCTACTTTGGAGAACAATACGAAGTGGAGAACTGCGGACAATGCGATAATTGCAAGCACCCGAAAGAACGAATCGAAGCAAAAGGCCAGGCAGTACAGGTGCTGAAAACTATTAAAGAACTGGATGAACGCTTTGCTACCGACTATACCGTCAATATCCTCATTGGGAAGCTGACACCCCAGGTAAAAATGTTCCGGCATGAAGGTTTGTCTTCTTTCGGCATCGGGAAAGGCCAGGATACGCTGTTCTGGAATTCCCTGATCCGCCAAATGTTGCTGGAAGGGCTGCTGAAAAAGGATATAGAGGAGTACGGCGTACTGAAGATCACTCCCGCAGGTAATTCCTTTTTAAAGAAACCAAGGTCCCTCTCTATTGTGCTCAACAATAAATTTGAAGAAGCCTGGGATGATGACGAGGCCCCGGGCACAGAAGACGGGGACGGCGCTGCTACCGATCAGCAGCTCTTTGAAATGCTGAAGGAATTGCGTCAGAAAGAAGCCAAACGGAAAAGTCTGCCACCTTTTGTTATTTTTCTTGAGAACTCATTGCTGGATATGGCAACCCTGTACCCCACAACTATAGCAGAACTGGAAAAATGCCAGGGCGTGAGCAAAGGAAAGGCCATTCGCTATGGTAAACCTTTTGTAGAGCTGGTGGCACGTTATGTGGAAGACAACAATATCCAGAAGCCGGACGATTTTGTAATGAAGAGCGTGGTGAACAAAAGCGGGAATAAGGTGTACATCATTCAGCAGACCGATAAAAAAATACCGCTGGAAACCATCGCCAAAAATAAAGGCTGGCAAATGAATGAAATGCTGGAGGAGATGGAGACCATTGCCGCCAGTGGTACCAAGCTGAACCTTGGCTATGCCATCGACGAAATGCTGGATGAAGACGAGCAGGACGAGATCATCGAATATTTCAAAAGCTGCGAAACCTCCTCCCTGCAGCTGGCCCAGGAAGAACTGGCAGATTTTGATTTTAACTGGGAGCAGCTGAAAATTATGCGGATCAAATTTTTAAGTGAATACGGCATGTAGTCCAAGGGTCTTTCGCTGGTCCCCCGGCAGAAAGGAACCGAAGCTTTTTATAAGTTTTTCCACATATTTTTGACAATATACTGCATATACTCTATATTTGCAGCCCGCTAAAGGCGGAAAGGATGGTGCGGTAGCTCAGTCGGTAGAGCAAAGGACTGAAAATCCTTGTGTCGCCGGTTCGATCCCGGCCCACACCACAAAAAGTCAAGCAGTTACGTTTAAAATTCGTAGCTGCTTTTTCTTTGGTACAATAATTCCGTCTTTTGTTGTCTTTCCGGATAATTATGGATCAGGTTGAAAAATTGGGGGATCAGGCATAAATATTAGCGAGTCTGAATAGGAAAAAGTTAATATCTCTTACCCCTCTTGCAGCGGCTCTGAAGGCCTTAATTTTAGCGTTAAAAGATTCTGCCGCTGCATTGGTGCTTCGATTATTAAAATAATTAAGGATACTTTGATGATGGGTTTCAATGGATCTGGCCACCGTTCGAAATACTTTTAATCCGGAATCTTCCACTTCATTATACCAGAGGGCCAGTTTTTTGAATG
>NZ_KB893634.1 GCF_000374125.1 Niabella aurantiaca DSM 17617 | reverse complement strand
GTCTTTCCAGGGTGCTCCCGTCCGACAGATCCAAAGTATTCCATTCAGGATTTTCCGATCATCCTGACGTGGACGACCACTAACTATTTTGACTGGGGCTGCCTTTTTAATTACAGGCAAAACCTCTTCCCATTGCGTTACTGTTAAATCCATAACCGCAAGTTTCATACTCTTGACCCCTAATTCAAAGAACTATTTATTAACTATTCACATTATTCCTGACTTTTGAGATGACTTCTAAAGAAAACGGATGTATTTCCTATGCTTGCCTTTGAGGAGCAGCAACACGGGTCTTTTTATGTTACTACCGTGCTCCCGTAGCCATCTCAAACAGTCCTAAAAGAATTTCAGCGTTTCAGTGACGCTGTGGCATTGTTTCACGCAGCGACGCAAATGAGCGGCGGCATATTTAGGTTATTACAAGATCGCAAAGACACCAGGCAGCTAAAGAGGAATACTGTACCTCAGCGTATTCTGAGTTTGGCGGCAAAAAGCCAAAACGGGGGCGAAACCCGGCGCTAAACAGCTCCTCAGGGAAAAAGCAACCCGTGATGCCGCTGACACAATGCGGCGGTCTGATGACCGGCATAGGTTTTGTCTTCAAACCGGAACACTTCCCGGACACCCCGTAGCGCATTGGTAAGAAAAAGTTCGTCGGCTTCTTTCAGGGTTTCCGGGGTGCAGGACTCTTCCTTAATTCCGGGTTCGGCAGCCATCAGGTAAGCCCGGAATACGCCTTCCACGCAGCCTTCCGTTACCGGCGGCGTAAACAGCTGTTTTCCGCGGATCCAGAACAGGTTCGAAATACAGGATTCGATTACCTGGTGGCGGCTATTCTGGATCAGGCAATCATCCCACCCCTGCCGCGTGCAAAATTGCGCAGCGCGGCTGAATAAAAGCGCATTCGCCAGTTTTAGCCCGGAAAAGCAGTGCCGCTCTTTCTGCATTTCGGGGTACAGGCCAAGTACCAGCCCGACTCCGGCAATATTTAGCGGGGTAAGGGGTGTGGCTTCTATTAAGTAATTCGTTGCCGACTGGTCAAAGAGGCCCCCGTTCCCGTTCGAAAAGGACAACCGCACCCGGGCATTCTCCCTGCATTGGTTTCTGGTACATAGCTCTATGATCTGGTCATAAAGATGCGCAACGGATATGCCCGCTGCAAATGAATAGTCCAAAAGGTCCATGCTTTTGAGGATCCTGTTCCGGTGAAAGCTCCATAAAGGAATTGCCGAACGGTGCACCCGAAGGGTTTCGAAAAAGCCGTCCCCATAGCGATAGCCTTTATTGGCTGCCGGAATAACGGGTGTGCCCGCATCTGAAAAAACTCCGTTAAAGCATAGATCGTGCATGGCAGAATGTATAAAAGACGAACGGAATTATTTTACCTGGGTAGCGGGAGGCAGTGGTGTTTTGGCCGGCTTAGCGGAGGAGTCTGCAGCAGCGCTCTGGAGCGTGTCCTTCTTTACACGTGTTTGCTGGGCGTTGATGGAATCCAGCATGGCTACAAAAACATCGGGCTTACGCTGGTAGTATTCAAGACTTTTTTCGAAATCCTTTTTTGAGATCTTGTGCAGCGTAAAGATCTGCTTGAGCACCTGCTGGTTAACCACTGCGCGGTTCAGGTTGGGGTAGCGGTAATATACGTAGCCGTTGACAAATTCGCCGCCTTTGGCAATATCCCACAGGACGGCCTGCATCTTTTCCCGGGGCAGGATATCTTTGGGTCGCCCAAGTCCGCAGGCGGCAAGGGTGATGCTGAGTACCAGTAAAGGAAGTAATTTGTTCATATTGTTGTTATGTCCGTTTTTACAATGATATCCAGGATATCCTTTGCTATAGCCTGTTTCGATTTGGACGCAAATCCGAATTTTTCGCCTGTTTTTGTGAAGACCGTTACCTTGTTGGTATCTGCTCCAAAGGCTGCCCCGTCGTTTAACGAGTTCAATACAATATAGTCGGCATTCTTTTTATGAAGCTTTTCAAGCGCGTGTGCCTCTTCATCGTTGGTTTCCAGGGCAAAGCCAAGCAGAACCTGCCGGTTGGTTTTGATGGCGCCCAGGGCCGCGAGGATATCCCGGGTTTTTACCAGGTTCAACTCAAGGCCGGATTCCTGTTTCTTTATTTTCGTATCGCTAACGGCGGCCGGTCTGTAGTCAGCTACTGCAGCTGCCATCAGGGCAATGTCTGCAGATTCAAAATGATCCATACAGGCCTGGTACATTTCCTCTGCGGCGGTAACTTTGATGAGCGTGATATCCGAAAGGTCCTGCTCAAGTACGGCGGGTGCAGGGCCCAATACCAGGGTGACCGTCGCGCCGCGCCTGCGGCATTCTTTTGCCAGGGCATAGCCCATTTTTCCTGAAGAGTGGTTCCCGATAAAACGGACGGGGTCGATGGCCTCATAGGTGGGCCCGGCGGTCACCAGCACATTTTTCCCTTCCAGGCTTTTATCCGTCGTATCTCCGAGGAACGATTGAATATGTGCCAGGATCATTTCCGGCTCTTCCATGCGGCCTTCACCGATCAGCCCGCTGGCCAGCTCGCCATGATGCGGAGCCAGCACGGTATGGCCAAATTTCTTTAAGATCCCGATGTTCTTTTGCGTGGCAGGATGCTGCCACATATCTTCATCCATGGCGGGAGAGACCATTACCGGGCAGGTTGCAGAAAGGTAAACGGAAAGCAGGAGGTTATCGCAATGCCCCTGCGCCATTTTTGCCAGTGTGTTGCAGCTTAATGGTGCTATCAACAAAAGATCCGCCCATCTCCCCAACTCCACATGATTGGCCCAGGTATTGCCGGATGCCATATCTATGAGCACTTCATTTTTTGAAAGTGTGGACAGTGTAAGCGGCGATACAAAATCCCTCGCAGAAGGGGTCATGATCACTTTTACAACGGCCTTTTGTTTTACCAGAAGCCGCACCAGGTGAATGATCTTATACGCTGCAATGCTGCCACTGATGCCGATGGCTATTTTTTTGCCTGCTAACATTTATCAAAAATAAGTCAAAAACTAAAGGAGATGCCTTTGTTTTTTGACGCGGGCCGGTTTCCTGTTGCTTTTTTTGAAGGTGCAATGGGTACCCGGATTTTTTTTATTTCCTGCTCCATTCCTGAAACCGCGATAGTTATAGAAAAGGTACTTATAATATTCCGATCCGGGTGTTTGTGCGATTTTTTTAACGCTTCGGTATATGCTTTTTTTGATCACTGTTGATAATTAAGATTGGATAGTTGGCCTTTATCAGTAAATTTGAAAAACGTGGGGGATCCGGCTATTGCCGTCGGGAAAGGGGTGCAGATAGACGAAATAGTTATGAAAACCGGACACTGATCTCCAATGGATGCGTTCTTCCCGCATCCTGCGCTTTTTTGGGTCTGACTCATTAAATGCGGTACATTTTCAATACTGATGTCATGATCCGGAGAAATGATGTTTCCTGCTGCCATTTGAGTCCGGGTATATTCACCGGGTTGGTATCTTTTAGATATTCGACGGTGTTTTTAGTCGGGGCCGATCGTATGCACTTTTATCAATAGCTCTTCTGATAAGCTGAACTGAAGATTTTTGAGCAAAAACTCGTAGGTATTGAAATGACCCAGGACCTCGTTGTATTCAAACAGGGCGGGTATAGAAAACTTATTGGCAACCTGTTCCCTGTAGTTGCTGAGCATCTGCGCATAGGTGCTTAAAGGTCCTTTTATAGGATCCACCTGTATAAATATACATAAAATCCGCAGGGAGGGACGGGAGGTATTTCTTGTATATACCACCGGCAAGCCATATCATGAAGCAGCCGCAATGGACCCATCGATCCGTTGCGGCTGTATTCAGAATAGAATGACCGATCGTTAGCTGAACAACTCGTCTTCAGCTTTGCGGTAGTAGATTTTATCGTCAAGAAACTCCTGGGTAGCTAAAAGCGCAGGATTGGGCATTCTTTCGTATGCTTTTGAAATTTCAATCTGCTCTTTATTCTCATGGATCTCTTCCAATGTGTCGGTATGGCTGGCAAATTCATCCAGTTTGTTGTGCAACTCTTCCTTGATGGAAATGTTGATCTGGTTGGCTCTTTTACCAACAATGGCAATGGATTCATAGATATTGCCGGTTTTGTTTTTTATCTCCTGCAGGCTTTTTGTTTCAACACTGCTGGGAGTACCGACACTAAGATGCCTTCTTAATTTGCTCATTATTACTAAATTTTTGAATTTGTGTTTGTGACATGGCCATATATTTTTCAATATCGGCTTTATATTTACTTTCCGGGAAGCGATCGAGGAACTCCCTGCATTCATCCATCACTTCTTTAAAGCGCTCGGACTTCTTGTTAACAATGCTGTTTTCGGCAAAAAGATAATAAGACTTTACAGACATCATTTTGTATTCATCTGCCACCTGGGATTCCGGAAAGTTCTCTAACAATGCGGCAAAGCTAACCCCTGCGGCCCTGTAAAATCCCATATCATAATAAAGCTTTGCACTTTTATAGTCTTTTGTCTCCAGTTTTTTTCTAAGCTCGTCCAGGATCCTGTTCGCCTCCGGAAGCCGCACAGAATTGGGGTGCGTATTGATGAAGGTTTGCATAAACCCTATGGCCTTAAACGTATTGCTTTGATCCAGCTCCGGCTTGGGTGACTGCTTATAGAAGGCAAAGGCGCGCATGTATTCGACTTCCTCGGATTTCGGACTGTTGGGAAAGCTCTCCAGGAATGTTTTGAAATAGTTCTCGGCCATGGCGTAGTCCCTTTGATAATAGGCGGAGTAAGCGTACTTATAGTAAATGTCCTGGAACTGGGGCGTGGTTTTGTAATAGGGTAAAATATCTTCGTACACCAGCTGTGCCTTATTGTATTTCTTTTTGGCATAAAAGGCGTCTGCCATTTTCAATTTATAGGCAGCATCCTTGCTCTTTAAAATCTTATTCATGCCAGGCCCGCAGGACGACATTAAAAACAAGGCGGAAATGATGACAAAAAACCTCATAAAGTTTGCAAAGTTAACTATAACCATGCAAATATTCATAAAAACCTTAGCTACCCAAAATATGAGTCGTTAAGCTTTTGATAAAGAGCCGCTTGTTTGCTTATTTTTCGTTGTTGCTGGCCAGAAACTGGTCCAGGGCGGTGATCATGCTGGGGGTTTTGGGGAGGGGAGCTACGATTTGAGGGGTCAGTCCTGCTTTTTTCGCCGCTTCCCGGGTGTTATCACCAAAAGTGCCGATCACCATTTCGTTCTGTTTGAAATCAGGAAAATTGTCAAACCAGCTTTTTATGCCGCTGGGTGTGAAAAAGCAAAGGACATCAAACTTTATATTGGCCAATGATTTTTTTACGTCATTGCTTTTGGTGCGATACATGAAAGCCAGGTCAAACGCACAATCATGCTGTTTCAGCCAACTGATGATCTCATTATCCTGCTGATTCTCAGAGCATACATACAGGAAATTGAGGTTTTCTTTGTGCTTGTTGATCACATCAAGCAGGCTTTTATTGCTGCCGTCCGTACCATAAAAGACCTTTCTTTTGCGGTAGAGGATGAACTTTTGAAGATAAAGAGCCACCGCTTCTGTGATACAGAAGTATTTCGTGTCCTGCGATACATTGATCTTCATTTCCTCACAGGTCCTGAAAAAGTGATCAATGGCGTTGCGACTGGTAAAGATAACTCCTGTATAGGTGGGAATGCTGATCTTTTGGCGTCTGAAATCTTTTCCGGAAATAGGCTCCAGCATGATCAGTGTTTCAAAATCCAGGGTTACACCATGTTTTTTTTCAAGGTCGAAATAGGGAGATTTTTCGCTCTTTGGTCTTGGCTGGCTGATGAGTATGTGTTGTACTTTTCCAGCTTCAGGCTTCGCTATGGGTTTTGTTGCTACGTTACTTGACATTAAAATTCACCTAAATTGTGTGCAAAGGTACGCTATTCCCCGTTAAAAAGTGTAAAATAAACTTATAGATTACAAAGGCAGGCAGCAGCTCAAATGCGATGAAATAGATGGAGAAATGAAAAAGACTGACCTTGTTACTCTTCTGCACCATCTGAACGGCAACCGTAAAGCGATAAAGGAATAGCGCCCCGATGATCAGCCAGCTCAGTGTCCAGATAATGGTTTTAATGCCCGTGCCTCCCAGGGATGTGACCACAATTACCGGAAGCAGGAACAGCACCAGGATCTTGTTCACCAGGAAGATCAGGAAGATGTATGCATCCGTAAGGTGCTGCAGCTTGAAGAGCCAGCCGAATAATTTTAACAGGAAGAATTTTGCCAGATAGGCAAAGGACACAAAGATGGCTGCAAAAGAGAACAACTGCCAAAAAGGATAAGCCTGTTCGTTTCCAGCAAGCTGCTCTGCCATCAGCGCCAGGTAATAGCCGGCCGTAAATACAAACAAAATGTTAAAGAGAAAAGAAGGCAGGGTATTCTGACTCAGCTGTTGCTGCAATTGGCGCTGTTTCAGTGTACGCCTGAAGAACAGGGTGATCAGGTCTTCGAAGTATTTTGCAAATGCGGTCTTAAACCCTGCAAACAATAACATGATACCGGCAAGTGTGTAAAAATAGATCTCTTCACCTGTTTGTTTATGCCGTTTGCTGTAGGGTGTAATGATGGGTTGGGCCGAGAAGGCATAGTAGGGATGCCCCGCAAGGATCTGTTGTGTGCGGGCAAAATCCCTTTCCAGCTTTGTTCCCCTTGCCTGTTCTTTCAAACTATCGGCAATTGCTGCTTTTATGCGTGTGGAGTCCGGGAGATGGGGGCGGGCGTGTACTGCAACTGCGGTTGCCGGCCTTGTTACGGTGTCCTTTTTTACAGGAGATTGCTGCCCTGTTCTTCCTGCGGAGTCCTGTTTTAAACCGGCCTGGGCGCCTGCTTTCTTTGCCGTTGCAGAGTCTTTTTTTGTAACCGGCTTGACCACTGGTTTTGCAACCGTATCTTTTTTCTTTACGGTGTCTTTTTGCGGAGCTGTTTTCTTATTGCCGGAAACGGCGGGTTGCCGGGTTGCTTTTGCCTTATCTGTTGCCGGTTTTACCGGGGTAGTGCTCTTTTTTCCTGCAGCGGATTGTTTCTTTGAAGCCGGTTGTGCAAGAGTATTTTTTCTATTGGTATCCGTTTTTGATGCCGACCTTGTCTGCGGCTGATCTTTTGCACTGTCTTTTTTTTGAGCAGAAAGGGTGCTCAAGAAAAAGAAACTCAGAAAAAATATAATTGCTAAGCGGATCAAAACAGGCTTTTCTTTGAAAGCACAAAAATAACAAGCCGGCCTCAATATTACCGAAAAAGATAGGGTACACGGCATTTTTGAATTTTGACCTGCAGGAATGCGAAGAATCGATTTGTTCTATTGCCGGAATTGTGATACTTTCCTGTTGTTAAAAAGTGTTTATGAAATCTTGTTTATTACTGGCTGGTTTTTTTATATGCAGTGTTTCTTCGGAGGCTGCAGTGAATGCAACCCGGGATTCTGCGTTTAATTATGAAAGCAACCGTTTTGAGAAAAAGGGGTATGTATTACATTTTACATCAAATGCTGCGGACTTTAGTGCAGCGGTTAAGAAGCGGATGGTAGATGCTTTTTTTACCGTTTACCCGAAATTGGTGGAGGATTTTAATAGGGATGCGGCAAAAGAGGTCTATTTTAAAATAGATACCGCCTATCATGGTGTGGCGGCTACCGGTCGAGGGAACGTGGTGTACGACCCCAGATGGTTTGCAAAGAATCCGGGTGATATTGACGTGGTTACGCATGAAGTGATGCATATTGTACAAGCTTATGGGAGGAGTGTTGGCCCATGGTGGATCACCGAAGGAATTGCCGATTATATCCGGTTTAAATATGGGATCGACAATGAAGGCGGACGCTGGAAATTACCGGAATACACAGATCAGCAGAAATATTCAGATGGATACCGGGTAACGGCGCGGTTCCTGGCCTGGATAGAAGCCAGGGTAAAAGATGGATCCGTAAAGGCACTGAATAAGGTTTTGCGGGATCATTCCTATAATAAAGATAGTTGGAAACAGATCACTGGCAGATCACTGGATGAGCTCTGGTCCGCGTATTCAAAAGATCCGGCCTTATAGAGACCATTGTTCGCGGCGGATACAGTAGACGAAATTTAACCGGTCAGGCTCGCCGTGATAGGCGATCCATTCTTCTTTTAGTTTCAGGGCACCCAGCTTTTCAATAGCTTTTTGTGAGCGGTAGTTTTCGGCACCCACATGAAAATAAACGATGTTCACAAACCGGAATATATAGTCCAGCATTAGTTTTTTTACCTGGGTGTTTAGCCCTGTGCCCCAAAACCGGGTGGCATAAAAAGTATAGCCGATAAAAATGCTGTTGTCATCGGGGCTGTAGTTGTAAAACCGGGTGCTCCCGGCCAGCCCGCCGGAGGGGAGCACCCTGCAAAGAAAGGCGCCTCCGCTTTGCAAGGCGCCTTCAAAGAAGGTTTTGAACACCGGTTGCTCGTAACGGTTCCTGTTGGGATGCATTTGCCAAATGTCCGGGTCTGAAGCGACGGCGTATAGTTGTTCAAAGTCGTCTTCCTTCAACGGCAGGAGTTTTACATCCGCATTTTCGAGGAGCGGCTGAATGGAGAAAGGAGCTATGATCTGCTGACCAGTCATATGAAATTGAATGAAGGGTGATAAAAAACCAAAGTTAATGGTTGTATAGCGCTTTGAGAGGCGTAACATTTTTTGAGTTCTTATTGTTCTTTCATGTCTACCCGACCCGTCAGAGACGGGAGAACAACAAAGCCCTCTCTTCGCAAAGAATACAGCGCTGCAGAAAAAGGGCATGCACTCCGTTTTGTGGATTAGAGAACGGATTATTTTGAAGGGCCCTTTGCCCGGGATCCGGTCAATTGATGAAAGCATTTATAATGAAATTTTTCCGACTGCTTAGAGGCTTCCCCGGATGTATATGCCAATAAAGCCAGGTCCTCATCCGTTGTAGCTAAATAGGTTTTGCCATTGTTTAAGATATAGAGATTACAGCTTTTGCCGGAGCCATTCCTTCCCAGCAGGCCGGTAGCCTGGTATGGGTGACATTGAAGGCGGATATCAGAAAGAATGATCCTGTGGTTCAATGAGAGCCGGATGCCCCCGGCGAAAAGGTATGGAGGAGTGGCTTCAGGCATGAAAGCAACAGGTAATGATTAAAAAAAGAAGCATGTCGGAAATGGCGATCGGTATCCAGATCTGTTTACGGGAAATGCCCTGGGTATAATAGTAGTAATATTCATTTTTTTTCGTTTGTTGATGATATAGTAGGAAAAAAGAAAGGAGGCTGACTTGAGGAACCATAACATGGGAAAGATGCCGGCCCCGTATTTTCCGTATAACATTGCTGCCGCCATATCCGCTACCAGGGAGAACAGAGTAAAGCTCCGGTAGAACCGGGATAATAAAAGGATATGGCGGACCGTTTTCCTGCTGTTGCTTCTAAGAGCAGGCTTTTGAGGTTTTTGATCTCGTACATAAAATGACTGTACCCGTTCCGGAGATCATCCCGGTGATTGATGAAAACCGCGATGTGCTCAAAAAAGGGTATTGCTGCCGCACTTGCGGGCACTGCAGTACCGGTATGCGCCAAAAAAACACAGATATTGAAATTACCGGCTTTCGTTGGTATTGGGATCATAACGGGGTCTAAGGATTTCATAAAGTTTTGCAAGGGGATGAAGGTGTTATTTTAAAAAGAAAAAGGCCGCCCGGAAACGGACGGCCTTTACCAAATGAAACGTTGTCTTGCTTTATTCTACGATCAGTGGGGCTACGTTCTTTTCTGCCCCGGGGTAGCCGATGTTCTGATTGATAACGCCCTTTAAATTCGTATTGATCACATTGGCGGGTACCGGCCATAGGATATGATGTACGCTCACTTTATATTCAGCCCATTTGTGTTTTACACCTTTGTTGTAAAAATTACTTTTGCTTACTACCCGGTCATACCAGAAATTGACCCCCATCTGCTTTACGTTGGAGTTAGCCCCGCCTGGTCCGCTGATGTTTTCGAGTTTGTAAACGTGTCCGCCGAATATCTCACAGGGCTTGCCGGTCTTGGCATAGGTGTAAGCGATCCGTACCAGTTCAATATGCCGGTTCTCTTCATAATAAAGCTCGCGGGCCCGCTCGTCCAGGATCTCCCCGATGTTGACATCGGCTGCGGTCAGCGGCTCTGCCCCGGCCCGCGTACGTACTTCGTTCAGGGCAACGACAGCCGATCCTGGATCATTTTTCCAGTAATAGCACTCTGCCAGCATCAGGTACACCTCTGCGGAGCGGTAGATATACCAGGGCGTTTCGCCCCCAGCCCAGGTGGTTTGCAGGGGGTCTGGAACAAATATTTTGTAGTGAGGCCAGGAAAACCAGAGCCGGATGGTGTCTTCCACACTCATGGCGGCAGGCTTTACAAAGTGTTTGCCGTACCAGGGATTATTGCTGCTCTTAAGCTTGGGCTCATTGTATCTCAGGTCTTCCATCCGTTTCCAGCTATCGTGATTATAAATGCCCCTCATATCATTGGCTTCTTTATCGGCGCGCCATATTTCATTGGTTGAATACCAGGTGGGGCGTAAACGCCCGATCCCGCGCCCATAGGTCTCATTGAGATTAAGACTGTCGGGTGTATCTTCCGGTGAGGGAGAGATGGTTCCTGTTTTGCCATCCGGGGTCTTGATATTGCCGCTGTTCCAGTAGGGCACGGCATTCCGCATGGTCTGAATCCGGTCTGATCCGTCTACTTCGGGATAGGAAACGACGTACATCAGTCCTTCCGTATTCGTCATATCCAGCTTGGCTTCCACGCTGTGCAGGTCCGTCATCAGGTTGCCATGCTCACTTTTTTTATTGGAAGTGAACCGCTCCTTCATCAACGGGTGCTCCGCTACAATTTCCTTGCCCACTTCGATGGCCCGGTCAAAATCCGTAAGGGCCATGCATACTTTCATCAGCAGCACGCCACACGCTGATTTTGAAGTACGGCCACGGTCCACATTGTCAGGGACCCATTCGTATGCAAACTCAAGATCCTTTTTGATACGCGCCAGTATGCTCCACCGGTCGGATGAATAAAAATCATATTTGGGCTCAATGATCTCGTGGTCAATAAAAGGAACATCCCCAAACTGATGTACCAGTTTAAAATACCGGTAGGCCCTTTGAAAATAGGCAGCGCCCAGGATGGCGTTTTTTTCGTTTTCATCCTTGTAGGTCGCTTTGTCGATCCACGAAACTACCGTGTTTGCATATTTAACACCCTTATATCCTTCATACCAGTACCAGCCGACCTTGGTGTAATCGGTATGGTTTAGCTGCGCGTCAGGCATTAGGGAAATATCCATGTCCATTTGGGGGCCGGCCTTATCGGTGGTCCCTTCAACCGCTACTTCGGATTGTATGATCTCCGTAAGGATAGGAGCCGCATCCCCAAAATATTCATGCCGCATATTGCGCTCACAGGCCGTTAATGTGGAGTAAAGGCCCCTTGCGTCGGACAGGGCAACTCCCGGTTCGTAAAAGGAAAGTGGCTTGGGTTTCAGCCAGTCTTTATTACAGGAGAGGAGCGTTAAGAGTATTAATGAAAAAAGTAAAAGTCTTTTATGGAGTGTATTGCGATTCATGGCGATAAAATTAAAGTGTCAGATTGAGGCTTAAGTTATAGGTACGGGGAGTCGGTTGTCCCGGGGTATATTCGTTCCCGTCGCTGTTCCGGGTCCGGTAGCCCCCGGATTCGGGATCCCCGTATTTCCAATAAGGAGCCCAGAACGCCACATTTCGTACTGCAGCGGAAATGCGCAGGCTTTGAGCCTTTATGGCATTTAGCCAGGATTGAGGCACGGAGTAGGACAAAGAAACATTGTCCAAACGTATAAAGGACCGTTCCACATAATTGGTGCCAATGTTTTTAGAGCCGATCCGGGCATAGTCGTTGATGGGGTTATCAGGCGTCCAGCGGGGCTGTACATAATCGGTGGCCCTGTCGGGGAAACTATTGTTGTTGGCCGCCCGGTTAAACTGCTCTTTCTGGCCCCAGCTGGAATAAATAAAGATAGAAAGACTGAGGCTCTTATAATTAAAATCGTTCCTCCAGGTCCACCGGAACCGCGGGCTTTTATAGCCAAGGAATACCCTGTCCGCATCCGTCATCAGGCTGTCTCCGTTCTGATCTTTGTATTTAAAGTCGCCGGGTGCATTTCCATACTTTTTGGCGGCAGCTTCTTCACCAACCTGCCATATGCCCACGCGTTCATAATTCCAGAATTGGTCAGGATCCCTGCCTATGAACCAGCGGTTCTTGATATCATCGGCTTCTTTTTGGCCGATCACATTGCCGTTGGCATCCTTTACGTCGATCATATCACCGTATAAATGCACGATCTTCCTGCGGTTCAGCATGAAAATAAAGGAGCTGTTCCAGTCGAAATCTTTCTTCTGTATCAGGATACCATTGAGGCTGAACTCAAATCCCTTGTTGTTTAGCTGACCCAGGTTTGCCGCCACGCTGTTGAAGCCGATGATCTCCGGCAGGGCACGGTCTACCAGCAGGTCGTTCGTAGTAGCTGTATAAACATCGATCGTGCCGCTCAGCCTGCTTTTAAACAGGGAAAAATCCACGCCGACGTTGTAAGAAGCCTTGCTTTCCCATCTGAGGTTGATGCTGGGCATGCGGTTTACATAGAGCTGTGACCCAACATACACATTTCCTTTTTGATCAATATAAGGGTGCAGGCCCGAGGTCATGTCTGAAAGGGCATCATACTGGCCGATATCCCGGTTCCCGTTCTTTCCCCAGGAAAGCCGCAGTTTGGCAAAATCCAACCAGGAGGAAGTATTTTTCATGAAATTTTCTTCAGAAACATCCCAGGCAAAGGCCAGGGCCGGGAAGGTGGCCCGGGGATTTTGTACGCTGAATGCGGAATAGCCGTCCCTCCGTACTGATGCAGTGAGCATGTACCGGTCTTTTAATGAATAGAACAAACGGGCCATCAGGGCGTCCCCGGTCCTATAGGTATCATTACTTTCATTGAGCGGAACGGTACCGGCCTGGATGCGGTGGTACCCCAGGATATCACTCGGACTGTAGCCGGATGTGGTGGCCTTGGTCATCCAGTATTGCCCCTTTTCGGCATTTTGCAACAGGGTCACTTCAAAATTATGGATGTCAAAGCGCCGCTTCCAGCGCAGCACGTTATCGATCTGCCAGTTGAAGGTTTTCTCAAACCGGCGCTCGCTGCCGCCTCCTTTTGCGTTCCATTGCGAGCTCAATGAAGATTCGTGATTGTAGTATTCATCCCAGGAAAAGGAGGGGGTATAGTTGGACTGAAACTCAAAGCCAAAGGGTAAGGTTATAATACCATAAAGACTTGAGTTCAGGGTACTGGACAGGTCTTTTCGGTCCCGGAACTGGTTGTCGTAAAACGGGTTTACCGGGGTGGCATCACCCGTGGGCAGTCTTTGATAGATGCTGGCCGGATCATCGATGTTATTGGAGCCATAGGGAGAAATTACCGCCGATTGGCCCCAGTCTGCCTGTAAGAAGCCTTCATTCCGTACGGCAAAATTGGTGTTGGCACCAATCTTCAGGAAGGAAGCTACCCTGGATTCCAGGTTCAGCCGGGTCCGGAAATTCTTAAACCGGTTTCCTACTACAATTCCTTCCCGATCTACATAGTTTAATGAAAAATAGTAGCTTGAGTTTTCATTTTTATTGGAAACGGCTGCCGTATAATCCTGCTGAAAACCCTTCTGGAAAACCAGGTCCTGCCAGTTGGTAACCTTGTTGGCCATATAGTTATCGATCTCCGGTGATTTCAGCTCAAGCCGCGACAGCCAGGCGCGGAGCAGTTGCTCATCGGTTACCGAAGTTACCGGCGTTTTCTGATCATAGTTGTACCAGTCCAGTGGCTGCACATTGGTTAGTTTACGCGGATCCACAAACATTTCCGGGTATTTCTGAAGGTCTGCGTCGGTGCGCCTGCCTACTTCGTAATCGTACCGCCATGCCAGGAATTCATCGCCATTCATCACACGGGGCATACCTGCTTTTTCCACAAACCCCAGGTTGGCGTTAAACGTGATCCGCGGCTTTCCGGTGGCCCCCTTTTTGGTTGTGATCAAGACCACCCCATTGGCGGCCTTTGCTCCGTATACTGCGGTTGCGCTGGCGTCTTTTAAGATATCGATCGACTGGATATCATTGGGGTTCAAATCGGCAAACGTACCGTCGAAGATCACACCGTCCACAACATTCAAAGGGCTGCTTCCTGCTTTGAGGGTACCGGAGCCTCTTACCAGGATATCTGCATCGCCCCTTGCCGTATTTCCCGGGTTGCTCTGGCCGATGATGATACCCGCTGCGTTTCCCCTTAATAAGTCCTGAACGGACCGGGGTGCTTCTTTTTCCAGTTTTGTTGCCTGTACGGAAGCCACGGCACCGGTAAGATCCTTCCGTTTAGCGGTACCGTACCCGATCACCACCACTTCATCCAGCCCCATGGTTTCTGCGGTCATGACCACCTCCAGGGTCGCATTGCCACTGACCTCTTTTTCCAGGAGCTGATACCCTGTGGAAGTGAATTCGAGCTTTGCACCGGGTTTCTCCGGCACATGCAGGGTAAAAGCACCTTTTTGGTTGGTAACGGTTCCGGTTGTGGAACCTTTAACAAGGACCGTAACCCCCGGCAACGGGGTACCGCTTTGATTGGTAACAACACCGGTAACCGTCCACCGGTTATTCTGACCCAGGGATGGTTCTGCTTTCCAGACCCATATAAGTGTCAAAAATACAATTATCCAGTTCTTACAGCTGCTCATGATTTATTTGGTTTAATTTAAGTGGAATGATCGTTCTGCGAGGTACTTTGCACTATATACCCATGACCATAGACGCACCCGGAAGGGAATGCCTATTATGGTTCAGTACAAATACATTTCTTTAAAAAATACAATCGTTATCCGATTATAACATTTCTCAAGCTCAAGCAGTACAAATCTAATGATTAATTAATGAATAAAACAAGCATACAGGGGGGAACGATTTACGAAAACGTTGTAAATCGTTTGCCGCCAAAAGGTGCTTTTTGAACAACAGAAGCAGGTTCAGGATGTTGTGCACCATTTTGGCACCGGAAAGTTTTTTATAAGGCATCCTAACCGGTTTCCGGAGAAGGCCGGGTGATCATTCCTGTTTTGCAAGGCGGAGCTTACAGGGTTTCTTTCAGCCAGGCGAAGAATTCGCGTTGCCATACCATAGCATTCTGCGGCTTTAGCACCCAGTGGTTCTCGTCCGGAAAGAACAGGAATTTACTTTTAATGCCTCTTAACTGTGCGGCCTGGAAGGCACCCTGACCCTGCTCGATGGGTACCCGGTAGTCTTTTCCTCCCTGGACGATCATAATAGGAGTATCCCAGTTGGCTACGGCGTTTAAAGGAGAAGCCGCATAGGAGCGTTGTGCGGCTTTATTGTCTTTTTCCCAATAGTAGCCGCCTTTTTCCCAGTGTTCAAACCATAGTTCATCAGTCGTACCCGTCATTGCTGTAAAATCAAAAACGCCGTCGTGGGCAATGAATGTTTTGAACCGTTTTTGATGGCAGCCTGCCAGGGCAAAAACGGAGTACCCGCCAAAGCTGGCTCCCACGGCTGCCCGCCGGGTTACATTTACATAAGGTTCCTTTGAAATATCGTCGATGGCATCCAGGTAATCCTGGATCACTTTTCCGCCCCAGTCTTTGCTTACGGATGCATTCCATTGAGTGCCGAAGCCCGGCATACCGCGCCGGGAGGGGATCACGATAATATAGCCCTGGGAGGCCATTAAATGAAAATTCCATCGATACGAGTGGAACTGCGTAGTGGGGGATTGCGGCCCGCCCTGGCAATACAGGAGTGTAGGATATTTTTTTGAGGGGTCGAAATCGGGCGGATAAACGACCCATTCCATCATTTTTTTGTTGTCGGCGGTCGTTACCCAGCGGCGCTCCGTTCTGACCGGGGCAATATTTTTATAGGCGGCATCGTTTACATGCGTCAGCTGTGTAAGGGTCCCCGTTTTGATGTTGAGCTTATAGAGCTCTGATGCGTGGGAAATGTCTTCCCGGGCTACGATGAGTTCTTCGCCGGTTTGGGCAATAATGGATGTTACATCGAAATCGCCGCCGGAAACCTGCTGAATGCGGGGCAGCATGCGCGTGCGGCCAATATCGTTCACTGAAAAGACCTGCTCGGTTCCGTTGATGGGGGCGATGAAGAACAGGTGTTTGCCATCGCTGCTCCAGATAAAAGAAGATACATTGATCTGGTCGTTGTGACCGGTGAGGTTTACCGTTGTTCCGTTGGTCATCACCACCAGGTCATTCTTATCTGCTTCATAACCTTCGGTTTTCATCTGCAGCCAGGCCATTTTACCCTGTGGGCTAAAGGCCGGGGCCACATCGTAGCCTTTATTGTTTTCGGTCAGGTTCTTTGTGGCCCCGGTGGCAATATCGTATTCATAGATATCGGTGTTGGTGCTTACTGCATAGTCGGTCCCGAACTTTTTCTTGGTTACATAAAGGATCTTTTTGCTGTCGGGCGACCAGATGAAATCCTCGTCCCCGCCAAATGGCTGCTGCGGACAAAAATAGGGCTCGCCAGGCATGATATCCTTTTTTTCACCCGCCTGCCCGTCGGTATAGGGCGCGAAGAATACATGGCTGAAACGGCCGTCAAACCAACGGTCCCAATGGCGGTAATTGAGAGCGGTGTACACCTGTGCAGATGTTTTATCCAACTCCGGATAGCGGTCCGTTCCCAGCACTTTTTTTAGCAGGACGGCGTCGCTGCTCAGGATATACCGGCCATCGGGTGAGATGCGGTTGTTTTCCACGAGGCCGGCAGCATCGGTCAGCTCCGTTGCAGGGCCGCCGGAGAGGGGTATTGCATAGTCTTTTGTGTCCATTTTGTTTTCCGCAATATTAGGCGTGGACACTTTATAGAGCAATGATTGCCGGTCTTTCGAAATTCCTGTGGCGGATACCCGGCCCAGCTTTAGCAGCATTTCCGGACTGAGGGGTTGTTGTGCGTTGGCTTTTAGCATAAAAAGTATGGATAGAACAAGGGTGCATTTTCTCATATGAAAAAATTTGTGCAAAGGTACTTTCTTTGTTCCAGGTTTTGGGTTCAAAGTTTCGGGTTAGAGCCCTGTCGCTGCTTGCTGCGCATTGCCCGGTTCCGGGTTCTTAGCTGAAAGCTACATCCCTTCGAACAGGGACGCAGCCATCTCAGATTTCGATGCTCCATGCTCAAATCTCATCTCTGAAAACTAAAAATAATTAATAAACCCGAAATGGATCTTGGATTGTCGCAGGTTGAACCGGGTATCGTTCCGCTTTCCTACGGCCCAGGCGAGGTTGAAGATTCCGGCCTTTGTTTCAAAGGCCAGACCAATGCCCATTGCGAGGTAGTTGTAATTTTTATGAGCGCCCCTGCTGCCGTCGTATCCCCATCCTCCGTCGGCAAAAGCGTTGAGGTAGGAGTGCTCGCCAACGAGGTAGCGGTATTCCAGCGTACCGATGGCATATTGCGAAAGGAACTGACTTTGCTCGTCAAACCCGCGCAGCAGCCGGTAACCGCCGATCTGGAAAAGCTCGTTGCGGAAAATGTTTGCCCCGGCAAGATAGCCTCCCTGTATTGCAGCTTTTACGGTGCTGGTGCCGCGCCCGGACAGTGGAAAATAACGGGCCGCCAGCAGCCGGGTGCGTACCTGTACCGACCGGAGCTTTACGGTGTCATACAAACTTCCGAAATCAAACAGCGGATCTTCGGGGTCTTCCAGCTCCAATACCTGGTTGTTCTTTTTTATTTTTTTAATGCCGGCAGTGCCTGTAAATTGGATGTCGAGCCCGGAAACGGGATTGAAAATATAATTGGTGGTATTGAGCTGGTATTCCAGGCCGATATTGGAGATGCGGACCGCTGCCTCGCCCGGCAGCTTCCGGGTCTGCAGCAGCTCATTCTTATTGATGCTGTTAATGATCGTGGAAAACTGGTTGTAGAACAGCTTGGCCGTTTGCCGGGTGTTGATGACGTACTGTGTTCCGATGCGGTACTCGAAGTTGAGGTAGCTGGAATCGCGCTTTAACATATCAAAAGCAAGATCGAGACCAAAAGGTGACCGGAACAGGTAGGGTTGCAGAAAAGCAACGTCCAGCCGCTGGGAGGCGGCCTCAAGTCTTTGCCAGACCAGCCCGATGGTTTCTCCCCCGCCCAATGCATTTTTAAGATGCAGCAATCCTTCGCCCGTGATCAGCATTTTTTTTGATTGGGCATCGCTGTTGGGCAGAAAGCCGATAATAAAATTGACCTGGTTGCTCTTTTTTTGCTGCAGGAACACCTCAACAAGACCGCCCGTGCTTCCCCAGTAAAACCGCGGTGGATAGGGTTCTTCAATATAATTCAGCTTTTTCAGTTCGGTGCTGATACGCTGCAGCTTTTCTTTGTTGTATATCGAGCCATTTTTAATGTCAAGGTAGTTCTGGAGGTAATCGTTGCTTAGTTTTGCATTGCCGGTGATGCGGATGCTATCTATCCTGTACAGCGGGCCGGGTTGTACCTGCAGCTGTCCCGATACTTTATTGCCGTTGATGCGCAATGCGCCCATACTGATCCTGGCAAAAGGATACCCATGGTTTTCAAAATAATTCAACATGCGCTGTTGCAGGTTTTCCAATAAAGAATAGTCCAGCAGCCGGTTGGTGAACAGGCGCGCGTCATAGCCGGCCATGGCCAGCCACCGGAGGCTTTCCCCGGTGGCGGTCAGCGAGTCCCACGCATAACGCAAGCCCGTAAAAAGCTGCATATAGGCGAAAGTGGAATCGAACCGGAGCGAGTCGATAGAAGCCGTTACATAACCTTTTGCCTGCAACAGGGAAAGCAGCTGGCCGGTGTACTGGCGGCAATCGTCCTGGTTGATAAAATCGGTTTTGATACCCAGGGTTCCCTTTACAAAATTGCTGTCCTGATCTGCCGGATCAATGATCAGCGCATACCGGTTCTGGGATGCGGCGTGGAAGCCGGTCCATAAAAATAGCAGGAGCGTTAAATGGTATTGTACCTTTGCCATTCAGAAACACAAATAAACGTTATTTTGGTGAATGGTAGGCCGTTCGCGGGGCGGGCGCATGAATTATTAAATAGGTCGGCTGTATATGGGGTTGGGAATGGCCCTGATTCGCAGATCAGTGCTATAAACGCCTGTCTGCACAGCGCAATTTATGTACATGCCTGATCCCGTTCGGCTTGTGTGGGTGTGCCCAGTTTTTATAGCAAACAAAAAATCATAGATCATTGTCCGGTATTTATATCCATATTCCTTTTTGCAGGCAGGCTTGTCACTATTGCAATTTTCATTTTTCCACATCGCTGCATTACCGGGAAGCGCTGGTAAAAGCGCTTGGGGAGGAAGCAGCGCTTGCCGCAGCGTCAGACTTTATAAAGCCGGAGCCGGTTGCCACCGTTTACCTGGGGGGAGGAACGCCAAGCCTGCTGTCCGGGGCTGAAATTGATTTCCTGCTCAGACAGGTAAGAGCTTCATATCCTGTGGCCGGGAATGCGGAGGTAACGCTGGAGGCCAACCCGGATGACCTTAGCACCGGCAAGCTGGAAGATTGGAAAGCCGCGGGCGTGAACCGGTTGAGCATTGGCGTACAATCCTTTTTTGAAGAGGACCTTTTGTGGATGAACCGGGCGCACAACGCGGTACAGGCAAGAAAGGGACTGGAGCTTGCCGTGCAGTATTTCAGCAATATAACGCTGGACCTGATCTATGGGGTTCCGGGGCTGAGCAACGACCGCTGGAAGCAAAATGTACAAACAGCCCTGGAGCTGGGCGCTCCTCATTTATCCTGCTATGCCCTAACTGTGGAGCCTCAGACGCCGCTGGATAAAATGATCCGGAAACATATAAAAGAGCCCGTGGACGCCGGCCTGCAATCGGAACAGTTCCTGCTGCTGATGGATTGGCTGCAGGCCGCTGGCTATGAGCATTATGAGGTCTCAAATTTTGCAAAACCGGGATTCCGCAGCCGACATAACAGCGCCTACTGGAAGGGAACGCCTTACTACGGACTGGGGCCGGCGGCGCATTCGTTTAACGGAGACGTACGCCGCTGGAATATTGCAAACAACCAGCAGTACATCCGGGCCATCCGTTCGGGAACCATACCCTATGAGGAGGAAGTGCTGACGCCGATTCAAAAGCAGAATGAGTATGTTATGATCGCCCTCCGGACAATAGAAGGACTGGAGCTGAAAAAGCTGGGCAAGGAGGCACAGCAACAGATCCTAAAACAGGCGACGCGCCATGTTGCGCGGGGCCTGCTCATCGTGGACAATGCCCGTATTCGCTTAACAAAGGAAGGCAAACTATTTGCAGACGGCATTGCCGCCGATCTGTTTGCAACAGAATAGAAGGAGCGGTCGTGGCATCAGTCCGCCGGAATGATCCGGATCTCGAAGGGGAACGCAAAGGAAGCATGGGTCTCCAACTGGTAATACAGCAGCTTTTTCAGGTAAGACAGTTCCTCTTCCGGGTCATTATTCTCTTTAAGATACAGATCGATCCCGATCGTTCGTGCAATGCCCGTTTGGGCGCCCGGGAGCACGTTCATCTGTTTGTTCACAACTACGTTCTGCAGCCGGGTACCGAACAGCTCGTAGCACAATAGCCGGATGTCTTCTTTGCTGATGATCTTGCCTCTGGAAGAAAGCTGGCGCAGCAGCATTTGTTTTTGTGCATGGTCACTATAGCTTTCCACGCCACCGCTAACGGTGGTCAACGCCGCACAGGGCCCGGTGGTCAGCGCATGCATCACGGGTTTGAACAGCGCTGCCGCTTTTACCGCAGATGCCGCCGCCGGTGTGGTGGACCAATACTGCACAAATACGGTTTCCTGCTCTTTTTTTGATCGTAAGAGCACATAATTAAATGCAGGCTTTTCATCTTTTGAAGCCGCCAGCCGGTCCTGAAGCCGTGCCAGCAATTTTGAGATCTCATTGAGCTGGGAGGAAATAAAATCATTACTGACCCTGCTGAAGTAGGCGCTTTCATCCCGGATACGCTCGAGGAGATTGTTAATGGTATTGCGTACATCGCGGCTGCTTTCTTTACCTACCCGTGCTGTTCTTACAATAGCTTGTCCCTCGTAGATATTGTCATCACCCGGGTCCGGCCGCAGTTTATAGCTGCCGCCGTCGGTGCTTTCAATGCTTTTGATATCCAGGTAGCATCCGTTTACAGGCAGCGGAACGATATTGATCCATTTTTCCGTTTTGAAATGAATTTTTTCCGGTTTCCTGTTCAAAGCAGGGAATGCATTCACTCCTACCAGTAACCGCTCCAGGACCTCCTGTTGAAAATACCGGCTCAGTTTTAGTGTAACATAAATGACCTCTTTTGCTTTGATCTCTTCCTGGAGTTTGTCCGGCAGGTGAAGCAGGATGGGAGCGTCTTCCGGTGCAGGTCCAACGGATCCCTGCTGTACGGTAATGAACTGCTGTTCATAAACGCCGGCTATTTCCTTCCGGATCTTCCGGCTGTAATCGCCATCCCTTTCGAGGCTGTCTTTCAGACTGGTATCGTATTGTTCCTGCTGGTGATAACCTTTGGTAAAAGGGGCTTCCTGCTGGTTGATCAGCAGCCGGGCATGCTGAACGGCAAAATAAAAGTTTGCAGCTTCCGAATGCCCTTTCAGGTCAAAGAACAACTGCAGGCCCCGGAGCGAGGAAAACGCTTCCCGGGCATGAAGTGTAAAGTGGATCTCGTTAACGGGTTCTTTATCCTGCGGGTTCTCATGTACCAATAGTTTGCGCCCGGTTTCTGCCAGCCGGTAAACCCTGCTGCCAGCCCTTAGAAAAAGCGCATTTAGCTGAAACAGTTTTACTTCGCCGTTGGGTGTAAAGCAAAGCTCGGTCTCTGACGACGGTGTGCCGGGCGTTTGGGTAACGGCTACTGTACTAAAACAATGCTCCTGGTTCAGCAGTGCCGTTTTTTCTGCAGGTGTTGCCGTTAAGATGCAGGAAGCGGGCTTTGCCCTTAACAGTGCCTGGGGAAGCATCAGCGTTGAAAGCTCGCTGAGCAGATGACCTCTGACATCATTGATCTGGTGGCCGATGTTTTCGACCTCTCCTGCCAGCACATCAAAGATCAGCATCAGCAGCGGATCGAAGTTGGCTTCAATTTCATTTTCCGGAACCTGCCAGTGGGTGGCCGCCAGGCGGATCATCCGGTCCCGGATCTGCTCTTTTTTTAATTGTTCCATTGCCTGATATTGTGATTGTAGCTATGCATCGTTTACTGTTAGTCCAATGTAAGCGGTCCGATGAATAAACCCGTCTGGAACCGGAATGTTTCCAGGGTTTTCCGGATCTGCCCGTTTACAGTGACTTCTATTTTTCTTCTGGGAAGATCGGCATCTGCGGTCTTCAGCACTGCCAGCTTCACCTCCACGCTTATCTCCACGTTGGTGATCCTTTTTTCATAGAGCCCGATTTGTTTTTTGAGATTGCCCGCGATCAGCTCCTTTCTGGAGTCATTGTCCAGGTGAATATCGTAATCCGTTTCCCAGAAGGAGGAACCGTATGCGGCGTCGGTTTTGTTCTCCCCCGGCACCGTGGTAATGATCAGGTGAAGGTTGCGGAAAATGGAATCCATCAACCCGCAGGATGGCAGTTTCTTTTTATCAAAGAACTGGTCAAAACGCAGGGGCAATTTCAAATACTCTTTCAAAGGATTATTTATAGGTGATATAAATGATTTTTACACAATTTCCATTTGCGGGATCCCGTACTACTTTAAAGGATTGGATCCTTCTTTTTCTTTTTAGCAGGGGCAGTCCCTTTTTTTCCTTCAGCTCATTACAGAGTGCGGCAAAGGTTGTGGACTGATCATTGGCCATTACTTTTGTTCCGGCCCCGTTGCACAGGATATTATTAAAGTCATTCACTGTTTTCTTACCTTCCGTTACTTCCTCCAGCATGGCCTGTATGGCAGGTTCGGGCAGCTGTTCATACACTTTTGAAGCGGCGGGGGCAGGTTCCTGCGCCGCTGGTGCGGGTTCCTGAGGTTGCTGCGCTTCCGGTTTTTTTTCGGTGATTTCGCCGGGTAGTGGCGGCGGCCCCGCTTCTGCAGGGCCCGGAGGAAGCGGAACGTCGGAGGTGCCGACGCCGGCTCCCAGCGGATCGGTAACCTGTATAGTCTTTTGATATTGCGCACCCTGGTCCAGCTTCAGCGTTACGGTAAAAGCACCGGCTTTTGTGAAAATAAATTTTGCGGATTTGGTCTGTTGCTGCCCCAACTCCGGAAGCTCGTCGATACTCCAGTTGTATGTGGTAGATATTGCAGTAGTATTGAAGTCGATCTCGTTGCCGATGGAAACAATGTCGTCCGAAACGATACGGTTGAGATCCGGGCTGCCGGTTGTACCCGTCATAGTGCTGTTCTGAATGATCCGGATATTGATGGATTCCGTACAGTTTCCGTTGATGAGTGCGGTAACCAGGTAGTTGCCTTCTTTTATGAAGCTGTGGGTTACGGATGCACCGATCTGTGTGGCGGACCGGTCCCCGAAATTCCAGGTAACCATCAGGCTGGCATCATTACGGGTGGCAAAAAAACGGACCTGCTCATTTACGAAATAGGTGTTGGGGCCTTCTGAAAGGTGGTTGATATTGCTGGACGGTTTTAGCTGAAAATCAGGGCAGGACACATTTGTAGCTACTTTGTAGCTGAAGAGCGCCAGTGTGATAACGGCTACAGTGATCAGGGAGATCCATATTCTGAAATCCAGCCTGCCCCATTGTTTGGTATATACAAAATGCATAGTGTATTGAATGAATGATCTGACCGGTTATTTTTGACGCAGTAGCAGGTTTTGCATTTCCAGCTGCTTGTAAGAGTCCTGCCATTTGGTGAGCGAGTTTTTCAGTTCCTGGATCTGTGCATTGTACATCGCTACTACCGAGTCCTTGCTGCTGGCGGCTCTCAGGCCCTTTTTATCGGTTTGGGTATTGTTGAGCGCTTTGATGATCTGGGCGTAGATCTCTTTGGAGCTGGTTTCGTTTTTATTCAACTGGGCATCCAGCTCCTGGATCTTTTGTGTGATGCGGCCATCCACGAGGCCGGACCGGGCCGGATCTATATTGACGCTGTCCAGCAGCGACTGGGTCTGTAACATATAATTGGCAAACTGATCCCGGAACTGGTTTTCCTTTTCGATGATGGCAAGCTGCTCCCGGAGCTTTTCATTTTCTGCATAGGGGATCCGGATCCCAAAGAAAACGGTGGCAACGATCAGCGCAATGGTCAGGAAAAAGAAAAGCAGAAAACGGGCAAAGGCACTGTTTCTTTCGGGGGTATTATTGGGTTTCATGAATGCTCTTTTTTTTATGGGGATTGATCAACAGGGATCCGGGATGGCGGTACGGTTATCCAAAAAACCTTCTTTTGGGTTTGGGAGCGCTGATATCATTGTCCGGTAGCGTTTGTTCTTCTTTAACAAAAAGTCCTGCGTCCTTCCGTTTGCCGATAAACTCAAGATTGCTCAATGTGGAAAACAGCTTACCCACGACCTTGGCAAACCGGATGATCTGCCGGATATTTTCGTTGATGTCATTGTGGTTGTAGCGCAGGAGCGCCATTTCATTCAGCAATCCTTCCAGTTCTCCCTGGTTCAGCTCGCACCACTCGCACAGATAATTCATCAGTTCATCCTTGCCGGAGCCTGCGCGCAGGTCGATGGTGTTTTTGATGACCCTTGCCAGGGCGGCAATATAGCTGAGCATTCTTGCGGGTGGCTCATCAATGAGGTTCCAGCGATATTCTGTAAGAGCCTGCCCCAGGAAGAGCATCATCCGGTCGCACAGGAACCGCGCCAGCTCCGACAACGCATTCTGCTGACTTTTTTTGTAGATCTTCTGAACGATCTGGGAGCAGGATTGCTCAAGCCCTGCAAGGAACTGGTCCAGTTCAGCATGCAAACCCAGGAGGTCAGAAGATGCGGCGGTACACAGGCAGGGAGGAATGTATTCCTCCTCAATGTGCGCAACATTGCCGTTGACCGAGATCTTGCCGATCACGAGGGCCTCCGGGTGATGAATATATTGATGCATGTCGCGGTCATCAGCGATGAGCACCCCGAAGCCTGCCTTTACAAACGGGAACCGTGCGGGAGTTTCGTGGGGGTCGATAATGCCGGCGGGGTTCCTTTCGAAGGGTTTTACAAGCAGCACCACCCAGCAGGTGGCCGTTTGATGCACATCGATCTCCAGGGACACGGCAGGTACCCCATCCGTAGCGGATGCATCCGTAAAGGCGTCGATGATTACCGGAACACCTCCCTGGGTAAGGGCTTTCAGGGAAAGCACCGATATCCTGATGGTATGTTGATTGTCGACCGCCATCCGGACGTTGAAATTCTTTTCCCGGGGCAGCAGCCCGTACCGGACAGGGGAAAGACTTGTGGCGATCAGCTGGTGTGCAGCGGCGGCAGTGGCATTATCCTGGGCAATGAATAACTCCTTGTTTAATTTCATGCCATCTGACCAGTTTACACGCAAAAAAATTGATCCGTTATCCATGTTTCAGCTTTTGAAGGTATTTATTGAACGCGTTCGCAAATAATGACGGTATTTTCTTTTATATGATTTTGCGCTACTGTAATGTCTGCATGCAGCACTTTCGAAAAACGGTACCATCGGGGCCGGGTCCGGAACATCCATCCGGCTGCTTTTTCCTGGCTGCCATATTCGATCGGGGTTTCGCTGTGATCTTCATTGTATTCGTTAATGAAGTGATAGAACAGATCTCCCAGCAGCATATCTTCCGGCGCCTTGCCTCTGAAAAAAGTCCGCTTTCCGGAACCGGTGATCTTTTTTACAATTTCGAACCAGATCACATACAGGTGCTCGCCTTCTTTTTCATCAGGCATCTCAATGGTCTGCTCCGGATACCGCCAGGCAGGATATTCCGGCAAGGGAATGCCGGTGGCTGCGTCGAAGGTATGCAGGAGCAAAACTGGAATGAAGAAAGACAGCATACAAAGCAATACCGGGAAATACATAAAGTTCCGGTCTTTCAGGAAGTATTGCAGGGAGGAAAAGACGGCTACACATAAGAAAATGATGGAAATGCCGAAGAGCAACTCCGCAAACAGTTGCCTGTTCCGGTTATCACGGCGGGCGCGAAAGTATTTCTTATGGATCAGCAGCAGGAACAGGATACCCAGCAGGAGAAATACGGCACTCAGCAACCAGAATGTGGTAAACAGGTCGCGGGTAATATAGGTGATGACGAAGGCAATGGCGGATGAAATTGCGCCGCTGACAAAACTGAAGATCCACGGCTTTTTACCCATATTGCTGAACGAGCTGCTCATTTGCCGGACAAGGGGTATGAGTGCCAGTGAAGAGAAAAGAAAGATACCTGCGTAGAGTATGAAAAACTTTAACGCCATATTGTTGAAGTTTTGAAATAAATCTTTATGGCTCCCGGCTAAATATGGGCTCCGTAACCCAATACAGCGCCGAGGTCCTTACCGGCCTCCTCATCCTGTATTTCAAACTCGAACTGCGCATCTATTTCAAATGGAATAAAGAGGTCTTCAAATTTTTGAAGAATGGTTGTTTTGTTAGGTTGCGGGATAAATGGCTGCATTTCGAGATTCGATTTTCCTTCGATGGTGAAGATCCAGTAATGAAAAAGCTCTTCGGTGTTTTGCCCCAGAACACCATTCGTTCCCATAAAGCTGCCGGACAGGGAAGCAGCGCCTTGCAGGGAACGGGTGCTTTTACGCGTTTCTTCCTTCAGTAGCACTTTTTTGTTCAGGATATGGCTCAGCGCTGCGGCTGTTGACAAGGGATCGCCTTTTATGAAATGTAAATAAGGCATCAGTTGCACCATCCTGCCCGCCTCTTCTTCCGGAAGGGTTTCGTTAAAGTTCCAGAAGCGGAACCAGGAGCGGTCCCGCATTCCGCTTTGCAAATGGAACAGCGCATCCCGCTCTTCGGCTTCAACAAAAACCTGGTACCGGAAGAGCAACTGCTCAAGGGGTGCAAAAAAACTCCGCGCCCGCCGTTCTTCTTCCTTGAACCGTTTGTGCTCCTCAACGGCGTCCTGCACCGTACGCACCTTGCTGTTTCCCCGGGTTTGGTGAAAGAGCCCCTCCGGAAGCTTGTCGTAGATGCCGTCTCTGTTCACAACCATTTCAAAAGTGCAGTCAGTTTTGGTTGCGACCATTTCGGATACATCATTGCTGAAGCTTTTCCGGAAACCACCTTTCGGGTTAACCACGATCTTTTCCAACTCCACTCCCAACTCCACCAGTCCGGCGCATATGGCTTCTGCGCGAAACAGAGGTTTCATAATATAGTGATCCCGGGAGCTCATGTTGTTTTAATTATGACATCGTGATTCAAGATGAATATCATTCGGATGATCAAAAATAGAAAAAAAGGAGGGGGCCGTCTATACCTAATAATAGCGATGGTCTGTAGTAAGGCAATGATCTATTTTTACGAAGAATAAAAACCTATTCTGTAAACTATACAATCATGAGCCGGGTAATCTAAGAAAAGAACAACAGGGATGGAGCCCATGTATGGGCCATCTGCGTTACCAGACCTGCGGGGTGTTCATTTCATCTGTTTTGAAGCCGGCTTAAACTACAACAAATGTCGAACGACGCCATTTTAAGTAAGACGGAGATCGTCATCCAGGGATACAAAAACAGCCAGCCCGTTGTGTTCTCAAACCTGCTGCTGGATGAATCATTCATCAGCGTAAATCATTTTTCATTTTCCATACGGGCTGATGATGACCAGGCTACGCTCGACTCCATCATCCGGTTTAAAAAGGATATCCTGGGAAAGGAACTGCAAATAGAATTTAAAGACGGTTCCGGTGCGCTGCAACACCGTTTTAAAGGTCTTATCCGGGAGGTGAACTCTTCACTGGCAGATGAGCATAATTATGAATTCCAGATCAAAGGATCGGGTTTGTTCTGTAAAGTGGATAAGGTACCCGAGTTTCATTCCTTTTACAAACAGACGCTTTCCAATATTATTGAAAAGGCATACAAGGACTCCGGTATCAAACCGGCGGTTAAGAACAATCCTGCATTCAGCTCGGAGCTGCTTTATATGGTTCAGTACAACCAGACGCTGTTTGGGTTTACGACTGCGCTGGCCATGCGTTTTGGAGAATGGATGCATTATGACGGAGAGCACCTGGTGTTTGGAAAAAAGCCCGAAGGAGCGGCTGTGGAGCTCAATGCTCCCGATGATGTGTACAATCTGAATATCCATGCACATATGTTCCGGAACCCCATTGATGCGGTAGGAACGGATAGCTACAAGGGAGAAACGATAAAAGCTGCCCGGGAGGCCGAAGCACCCGGAAGTCCTATATTACAGGCAACCGGGAATGCGGGCAAGAAAGCCCTGGAAACCTGGGGGCATCATTTTGCCGGTTCGGGCTTCAATCAAAGCCACATCGAACGTATGTTCCGTATCGAACAGCAGGCCGGCTATGCGCGGTCCGCTGCCATTACCGGCGATACCCGCAATAACCGGCTTTCGATCGGGAAGATCATAAAAATAAAGGACCGGGACGATTCCGGGGGGAAACACTTCATCATTACAGACATTCATCATCACTGCACGCAGCCGGATCATTATCACAACAGCTTTACCGCCATACCCGCAGAAGCGGAAGTGCCGCCCTATACCAATGCCGGTATCGCTCCCCTGGCCAATTCCCAGCTGGCAGTGGTTACGGATAATGTGGATGACGCCGGTATGGCAAGAGTAAAAGTGCGGTTCTCCTGGATGAAGGAAGATGAAAAAACGCCCTGGATATCGGTATTGGTACCTCATGCGGGAAAAGACAAAGGTTTCCGCTTCCTTCCCGAAATTGATGATGAGGTAATGGTGCAGTTTACCGACGGAAATGCGGAATTGCCGTATGTGATGGGCGCCATTTATACCGAAAAGCACAAACCCGGCGTACCGGAAAAAGACAATAATATAAAGCGGATCGGTACCAAAACGGGCAGGCGGCTGGAGATGAACGATAAAGAGGGAGAAATGATCCTGGCGGATGATTTTAAAGACATGGTGGGCAACCGGGTTTTTATGATGAAGACGGAAGGGCAAAAGATCCTGCAGATCTCCAGTGGAAAGGATGAGGCGAATTTGTCCGTTGTGTTTCTCGATGGGAACAGGGGCCGTGTTACCCTGGGTGTAAAAAGCGGGAATACGGTGATCCTGCAGATCGACATGCAGCAGGACGGCAAGGTGATGGATATCATATCTGCCGGAACCATCAACATTAAGGCCGACCAGACCATCAACCTGGAGGCAGACGAGATCCATATGAAAGCGCGGCATATTGGGGTGAAAGCGAAGGTGCAGCTTGACCTGGAGGGAAAGACGTCGGCCGGATTGTCCGGGGAAATGGTCAAAGTAGATGCCGGTACGTCGCTGGATCTTAAAGCATCAGCACAGGCAACGCTGGCCGGTGCCATGCTGGACTTAAAAGGAGATGGCATTGCCTCGCTGACCGGAGCTCTTGTTAAAATAAATTGATCTGTGCGGTTTTTATGTTACGATACGGCTTTAAATGGAGAGTATACGCTCATACAGCTCTTGCATCGGTATCCGCGGCATGCTTCACTTTTCCGGGGTACCGATGATGAGGGGATCTGGGATGCAGCGCCCTATCTTTTTGAAGCAGCCTCCGGTTTTTACAGCCTGCGGCAGGAAAGCGCTTTAATACGGCTGGATCATTGTATGCTGCTGGAAACAGAAGAACCACTGGAGGAGGTCATCCGTTTTTTACAGGGGTTTGTATATCAGGCCACGGATGCGGGGCCTGCTTATTTCCGGATCTGGGATCCCCGGGTATTATTGGAGGCGTTTCCTGAATGGAAGGAAAAAGACCGCATCATGTTCTTCGAATTCTTTGATTGTTTTTATACCGAGTGCGCCGAAGAAGCGTTTCAGGATCGCTGGAAGCCGGATGAGCGGTATCGTTTAACTGCGGAACGGGTCCGGAAAGCAGCCATCTTCCCGGAGGACGGAGCCGCGGCAGTGGAAGTGGAAAGCGTACCGGATAAAAAGCCGGATGAACCGGCTGGCATTCCGAAAGAGGAGCCTAAGCGAAGAAGATTCTTTATTGAATAAAACAACATCAATGGGAAAACCTGCAGCCAGGATTGGAGATATGCATGTATGCCCGCTGGTCAACGGGCTGGTGCCCCACGTGGGTGGCCCGGTGCTGCCTGCCGGAGTGCCTAACGTATTGATCGGTGGGATGCCTGCCGCAACAATGGGTGATCTATGTGTGTGTACCGGTCCGCCGGACGTAATTGTACTTGGCAGTGCCGGTGTGCTGATCGGCGGGAGACCTGCAGCAAGAATGGGAGATATAACCGCACACGGGGGGAGCATAGTGGTGGGCTGTATGACGGTACTGATCGGGGAAACCGGCGGCGGCGGTGCTGGCGGAGATACGGGCGCCGGTATGGGCGGCAACTTAATGAAAAGCGGGAAGATCGGTGCAGCCCAGGCAAAAGATATGGCCAATACACAGGCACTAAAAGAGGCTGCCAAAAAAGGCAATGCCGCTGCTGCGAAGACTACCCGGGAGGATTTTACGGCCACGTTTACCCTTAAGGATGAAGCCCAAAAAGCAGTTGCCGGAAAACGTTATGAGATCCGCACCGGCGATGGAAAGATCCATGAGGGGAAAACCAACAGCAACGGGGAAACGCAGCCGTTACAGGGATATACAACGGCAGACTGTACAGTAAGCTTTCTGAAATAGAAATAACCGATATGCCCGGAGCAGATACAAAACAAACCTTTGAGCTCAACGACGTCCGACAGATGTTGATCCTGGTACGCTACCGGCCCATGGGCGCGGCGGAGGCCGATATGATGCTGGGAGGCGCTGCGGATGCCGTACAGGGAGCGGTTGATCAAGTGGAATCGGCCGCTGCTGCGTTGCCGGGCTTGGGCCTTTTTTTTAAAGAAGAAACAGAACCGGAGAAGAAATGTGATAAGGAATACACCTATTATAAGGATTATAAGGATTGGGACGCGTACATGAAAAAAATGAAGAACGAGCTCTCCGATAAGCTGCATGTTGATAATGAAGTGCTGGTCTTTGATTTTGATGCTTCCGATGCGGAAGGCCGGAAAAAGGAAGGGCAGAAGTTATGCATGCAGATAAAAGCAAAAACGGCTTCCTGGAAGGAGTACAGCGCCTGTTTTCATTTTGTGGGCCTGGCACAGGGTGGCAATGTAGCCAATGAGTGTATCAGCGAGCTGAGCAGGGAGGAAGCGTTTAAGGATAAATGGTGGGTGAAGTCGGTGGTGTATGTGGCCACACCGCTCTACCGCAACCAGCACGGGTTTGACGAGGAACGTGCCTTCCGGGGGAAAGGGAAAAAATATGCATTTGGCAACCGGTTTGATCTTACGGCACAGGCCATTGAGTATTTTGAGCCCAACGAGGAGTTGCGCCGGGTGGTGGCTGCATGCAATTCCAATACGCTTTCTGTTTTTACCGGCAAAATAAAGACCCGGCTGGTAGCCGCATTGGGCAAGCTGCTGGGCATTGATGGGTTTGGAACAGGTAAAGACAATGAAGGCCACCTTAACAAGCTGAAGGAAGCGAAGAATGAAATGCAGGGCCTTATAGAAGAATGTGTGAACGCCGTAAAAACACTGGTGAATGCCGTTCCGGACCTGATAAAGCCAGGGGATCTGCCGGAGTTGGATCAAATGCTCCGGGGATTTGATACGGTTCCGAAGCAGTCTGCGCAACGGCTTGAGGCGTTTATAGAGGAAGTAAAAAAAGCGGGCCAGGGTACAAGTCTTGATACGGGGCGGATCCGGAAAGAAAAGATACTGAACTGCCTCTGCCCCCTTGTGGATCGGCTGACCGCTTCGCTCCGGTTGTTTTCCATTGGATCCGGAACGGCCGGTCAGGCCTTTGATAAACTGATGAAACAAACGAAAGTGAAAAAGATCCGGGCGCCTCAACCGGTTCCGGTAAGCCAGCTTGGCGTGGATCCTTACCTGGAGAAACTGGCACAGATGGCTGCCGGTGTAAAGCAGCAACAGGAGGCGGGCAACGGGAAAGAAAGCGGGGAACAGTCTTCCGCTGACGGCATTGTTTATGACCAGTCGGTAACCATGATCGATCATTGCCGGAACAGGATCGCTTCGGTTACAAAGGAGCAGGATGTCGACCTGGAAAACAGTGACCTTTCCGGCGAGGACCAGGCTTGTATTGCAGAGGCGGTTACTGCTTTATTGCTGCCGATGATGCCCTCCAAAAAGAAGTTCTATGCGCAGCTGCTGCATTACCTGCCGCTGGATGGAATAAATGGGTTTCTTTCGAAACTAACCGGTGACGCGGCTTTTGCGCCCCTGCAGCAGCTGACAGGAAAGTTCCTCGGAGATTTTGATGAGGGAACCCCGGAGGAGCCGGGGCTGAAAACCTCCATCAGGCAATTCGATACCGAGCTCTGCCGGATAAAAGGATTTCTGAACCGCAGTAACTATCCGGTGCACAAGGACGTGAACAGTCTGTACTTTATCTACAATAGTCATAACCTGGTATTAAAAAAAGCGTATGGTCCGGTGCTGAATGCGATCGACCTGGAGACGGGATATCTGGATTGTATGGAGCGCGCCGGGAGCACCAATTTTTTTAACCTCGAAAAAAATGAATACAGAACGGGGAGCGCAGGCTCTTCACAAGAAACGGTTCCGGCTGTCCGGAAGGCAGCATCATAAAATGGATTGGGTATGTTTGACGGTTTGGGAGAGTATTTAAAAGCGCGGGCCATCTGCACGGGCGCCACGGATGAGCAGGTCTATAATTCCATCATGAATTACTGGACATGGGTCTCACCGCAACCCAATGCCCGCGCGCATCTGCGGCATTACCGGCGGGGCGGCGGAAGGGACTATACAGAACCGCAACTGGCGGCTTTATTCCATTCAAATCCCAGGATCCGGACAAAGGTATTCGATGCCATCGGCCGGCAGCTCCGGGCCCGGCCACACAACGATTCCGGAAGCATTATCGGAAGGGGTGTTGATGATGGAAATCCGCCCCCGGTCGGCCAGGAGGATTATGATTCAGAAGACTGGCTGAATGCAAATGGCAATATTGATGAAGTGCACTGGCGGTTGACGAATGATTACAACCCTTATGACAACCGGGAAACCGGCGACCGGGCCTACCTGCTGCGGGCGCAGCGGAGGGGAACTGTTTTTTTGATGCAGATACAGGTAGCCATCCGCGACCCCTATACCTGGCATCCGCATGAGCAGCGGCCTACCCAGTGCATTCATCAGGCAATGGAGCGGCTGAAGACCTCCGGAGCCGCAGATTATATCACCACCGGCACTGCGGTCCTTTCCATGCCCTCCGTTTATTTGCCGGCATGGATGTAATGGTGCGCGGCAGAGCGACTTCCGTATTTGGAAAAACAAAAATAAAATACCGATCATGACAGACGAATTCGGCGAACAGCAATTTGGTGGTGGCCGGCAGCCGGTGGAAACGGTTGCCGACATTGCTCCCAACCGGACGCTCATCGCAGGCCGGTTTACTGCAACCGTTCCGGTGAAGCCGGCAGTGGTGCAGGGCCTGCAGCAACTGGAAATGGTCTTTGCCCATTACCAGCCGGAAGTGACGGTAGTCCTGGAAGAAGCAGACGGCAGTAGGATCCAGGAAACGCTGCACCTCAGGGCCCTGGAGGATTTTGCACCGGATATGGCCGGCCTGCAGAGCCGTGTTTTAAAACGCGGCACTTTTCAGACGGAAGAATATTTAGAGGCTGCCCGCATGCTGCAGACGAACGAACCATTAAAGCAGGCATTGGGGGCGGCAGCAACGCGCAGCGAATTACAGGCAACGATCAAAAAGATGATCGCTGCACTGGAACCCTATTTATAAAGAAACTAAAAACAATTGTATGTCATTTTATGCAATACTAAAGATCTCGGGCAAAACATATAACGTGCTGAGCGCCGCCTATGACTTTAAAAAGTCCGCGGACCAGTACGGGAAGCCGAAAGTAGGTACAGACGGGGGGCTCATCAGTCTTACCGTTGAATCTTCCCTGGATACCATGTTTATCAAATGGATGTTTTCCCCGACGATGACACAGGAGGGCGAAATTATCTTTATGAAGCGGGACACAAAAGCGGCAATGCGCCGGGTACAGTTCTCCAACGGGTATTGCCTCCACTACTCGGAAACCTTTACGGGCTCGGGAGAGAATCCGATGACGATCGGCCTGCTCATTTCCTGCAGCAAGATCGAGATCGATGGGGAGGTCTTTGATAAATCCAGGTTCTGGGGAAATACCGGCGCAGGCGCTTCGGGATCCGGCGCACCGGCCGGCGCGGACAGCAGTGCTTCCGGCGGCAACGTTCATTCCTTTATACCGGATTAATAAATGACCGGTAAACACCTGTTATGACGGGAAATACAGACCATACCGCAGCTATCGTGCCGGCAAACGATCTTGCCGGAGCATCGTTGTTTCAAAAGGAAATGATCCTGCTTCTTGCTTCTTTTATCGAGGGATCCGGGTACCTGGATCCGGACCGGAAGGCACAGAAGGATCTGTTTCTGGAAGAAGCTGGTTTTGAAGAAGAACGTACCCGCCTGCTGGCCCGTTTGCGGATCTGGGAGACCATACTGGACACCGGTACAGCGGTGGACGGAATGATCCTGTATTGCGAAAGAATGGCAGCGGAACAGCAGGTGCGCCACCAGCAAAATCTGAAAACGATCCTGGGGGCCACGCGTAAGCTGGAATGTATGTACCGTTCGGTACACGCCTTTTTTGCGAATACCGAAAAAGACCGGGTTCCCAATGTGTCTTTTGTAAATGCGGACCTGGGGGAGCTGAAAGATACCGATGATCCGTTGCTGACCGATTTTGTGCGCGAGGAATTCAAAAAGAACTACGACCGCCTTGATCTTCGTGACCATTACAGCCTGCTGGTGATCCCCGGATACCTGGGCAGCAGGGCAGCGGTAGAGGTATGGGCAAAGCTGGCACATGAAAATAAAGTGATGCTGATCACGGATTTTGAACACCTGGATGAGCCGGATGATGTGATGGAACTTTTTGAACGGGTACATCACGCCGGAGGCGAAAAGTTTTTGTCCAGTGTAATGATGACCTGTAACTGGCTGATAGCAAGAGGCGGCTATACGCAAGCTGGTGAGGAGGAGGATCTGTACATGCCACCTTCTGCGGCGCTGGCGGGAAAACTTTATGCAACCTTAATGAGCCAGGTAGCTGCGGGAAAGAAGTTTGGCATCCTTAAAGACGTAACCGGTGTGGCTTTTGAGCTGAAGAAAAGTGAGATCGCTCACCTGGAAAAAATGAGCCTGATCCCGATGGTAAAGGAACAGGGGCGGGTTATCGCCTTTTCCGCAAAGACCTTGTTCAACGGGGAGAATATGGGGCTCCAAACCTATTCCGTGGTACGGGTGTTTGATTATGTAACCAAAGTATTGATCGATTTCCTGAACAGGAGGGCCTTTGAGAATTTTAACGCCAATACAAGAAGGGAGCTGATGACGCAGATCGTGTTGTTCCTCGACAGCATTTCTGGCCCCCGCAAGCTGGTGGAGAACTTTACGATCCGGAGGTTTGAGCAGGACGCCATCAAAAAAGACAATATCCACCTGGATATTTATATGAAGCCCTATTTTCCTGCAAAAAATTTTCTGATCAAAATGGAAGGGCAAAAAAATGATGAAGGCAATACCTGGGATACGGATTATGATGATCCGTAGGTCCCGTGAAACCAGGTTCCAAATTTCAAGTATCAAATTCCGAATTTCAGACTTCAATATTCAAGCCATGTACAGCCCCGGCTATTTTAAAAAATGTTTCCTGATCGCACTGTGCTGCGCTTTTTACCATGCGCATGCAAGCTCCCAGAATATTAACGGGGAGAAGATCATTGTTGGCCGCGAAAGCATCACCATCATTAACTTTCCGGATAAAGTGGTGAATATAAATTTTTCTGATGAGGCGGCCTATGACTATTATGTGCCCAAAAGGAGGGAAGAAAAATCGATCTCCATCCAGTTTAACAAAGAAAAGGAGAGCGGGCCTACCACCGGCTTGCTGGTGAATGAGGGAGGGCGCAGCCATATGTTCCGGCTGTTATTCGATTCCTCTTACGATATCAATGATGACAGCCGCCCTCCCCTTTGGTATGATCATTCCAACCTAAAAGAGCTGAAAGCCTTTGTAAAGGATCAGAAAGAGCAAACAGAAACTGCCTCGGGGGATGAACTGGCAAAAGAAAAACAGCGGCAGAAAGAAGCAGGGGCTTCCCGCCGGGCAGAAGCACTGGCTGCGCAGCAAAAAGCGGAGGAAGACGCAGTGGCAAAGGCACCAGCCGCTTCATCCGGAGAAAATGCTGCGGAACAGCAGCAAAAGAAAGCGGCGTTGGAAGAAGCGCGCAGGGAGGCCCGGGAGCAGGAGCGGCAATTGGAGCTGGCATCGGAAAAGGCTGCTGCTGCCCAAAAGGCGGCAGACGAGCAGGCCCGGAAAGAAGCCGAAGCGCTGGCGCAGCAAAAAATGCAGGATGAAAAAAGGCAAAAAGAGCTAAAGGAAAAGAAAGACGCCGAAGCATTGGCAAAAGCGCAGCAGGAAGCACAGGAAAAGGAAAAACGGCGGCAGGCGCTTTTGGCAAAAAAGAGAAAGGAGGAAGAGGAAAAGCATAAAAAAATAGTGGAAGAGCTTGCAAAAAAAGAAGCTGCCCGTAAAGAAGCGCAGGAGCGCCTGGCGAAGCTTGAGGCGGAGAACAAAAAGAAGGCAGCGGATAAAGCCTATTCGGAAGCGGGGTTATGGCAGCGGTATGGTAAGAAAGGCATCGATCTGTACAATTTTCCAAGGAACCAGGTGCCTACCGTAAATTCCGATTTTTATGTGGTACGGGATACGCTGAGAAATTTCAGGATCGCTGATTCCTTGTTGCATACAGACATCGCAGATAAGCTCAATATCATTGCCGATAAGCCGGTCAATAAAGCGGTGACGATTTCCCTGGAAAATATTGTGTTTAAAGATGTGCACACCTATTATAAATTAAAGATAGCGAACAATACGGATGAGGATTTTCTGATGGGCAGAACATATATGTACTGGTACGATGCTGCCGAGCAGGCGAAGATGATGGTAAAAGGGAGCTATGTGACATATATCGGGTTTTTTCCGCTGGTCCGTCCACACACTGTACAGTATGTGGTTTTTGTAACACGGTCGCCCAATGTAACGGATAAGGAAAGCCTGGTATTGTTTGTAGACGAGCGGAGAAAGGATAAAGGAACTGCCAGCATCGTGATCACCGGCGCTGCCTATAATGGGGAGCTGGCCAGGGTGCAGACGACGGTTGGGGCGGCTGTTTCCTCAAAGCGGGAACGGAGCGATCCGGAAATCAAAAAAAAGAGCAAAAGGAAACTGAAATAACCGGGTGGATAAAAGACCGGGATCCTGTATGACATAAAGACCCCTTTATGTATTGCCCCAATAAACCTTAAAGATGTTGCACGTGTACAGGAAATATATGATCGCAGTGTTGGCTGCCGTTTTTTTTCCGTATTGCGGGTACGCCCAGCATATTGTTTCGTTCTGCGGAGAACCCGTTCCTATGGATCAGCAGTTTATCCAGGATAAGCTGATCAATACCATCAGGAAGCAGGTGAATGTTGTCAATTTTCCCGCGCTGCGCAAACGGGCTTTTGCATATTTTCCACTGGTGGAGCGGTATCTGGCGGCCTATGGCCTGCACCGGGATCTGAAATACCTCCCGATCGTGGAGAGTGGTTTTTTAACGGCGGAAGAATCGGCAGTGGGTGCGAAGGGAATCTGGCAGATCATGCCTGCAACCGCCAGGAGCTATGGGCTGGTGATTAACGAAGCCCGGGACGAACGGGAGAATTTTGACAAGGCCACGCGCATGGCCTGCACGCTGATAAAGGATAATTATAATATGCTGATCCGGTTTGTTGGCAGAACAAACTGGCCACTGACCATCGCGGCGTATAATTTTGGCATTGGAAATATTGTAAAAGCGGTCAGGGCGCAGGGATATAATTATTTTACGATGAAGCTGAATCCGGAAACCGCACTATACGTGTATAAGATTATTGCGGTAAAGGAATTATTTGAATACCCGGAGCTGTATAACTCAAAATTTGGGTATAATATTTTTAATCCCAGGACCGGTCCCAAAAACATGCCTGACCAAAAGGACCTTAAGGTGGTGAATGACCCGGATGTGTTGACGGAAATAGAAAAAGAGGTTGCAAAAAACGCCGGCAAAAAAGAGCCGGTGGTGCGGGAAGAATATGTTATGGCGCATGTAGAAGGGAAGATCAAAAATTTCCAGGATGGCGATATTGTAGATGTAGTGCTGGATGAGGACCTGCAGACCGCCCGGAAGGGTCTTTCGTACAAGGGGTACAAATTTGGCGTGCAGGGATGGATCATTGATGACCGGGTATTTTTCAAGCTGGGGTATGATCACGACGTAACCTTGCTGGACACCAACAAGGAAAAAGGAATATTGCTGACCGACCTGCTTTCGCAAAAACGGATCGATGTTCTGCTGAAAAACCTGGTGTATGAAAAATGAGCCGGTCGGTTTTGCATCTTCTTTTCATCCGGGATCCGCTCCGGGCCGGGAACAGGGCAAAAAAGTGGCTGCATCAAAAGTCTTTATTTGTCTTGCCGAACTTGTTTCGGCATCTGAAGATAGTTATCAGTTAATAGATTCTGAAACAAGTTCAGAACGACAATACGTTTTAAACGACTTTTGATCCAGCTTCCTTATATCCTGGGGGTGGTGATCCTGTTATTTTTTCATTACAAAACTTTCCATGAATTTGGTATTGAAATTTCCATTGCGGAAATCTTCATGCTGCATTAATTGCAAATGGAAAGGAATGGTTGTTTTAATGCCTTCGATCACGTATTCGCTCAGCGCGCGGTACATGGTATTGATGGCTTCGTCGCGCGTGCGCGCTACCGTGATCAGTTTCCCGATCATAGAGTCGTAATAGGGAGGAATGGTATAACCCGCGTACACGTGACTGTCTACCCGTACGCCATGACCCCCGGGAACATGGAGGTTAGTGATCTTGCCGGGAGAAGGGCGGAAATCATTATATGGGTCTTCCGCATTGATGCGGCATTCGATGGCATGCATCTGTGGCAGATAGTCGGCTCCCGAAACTTTTTCACCCATGGCAATTTTGATCTGTTCCTTGATCAGGTCAAAATTGATCACTTCTTCGGTAACACAATGCTCTACCTGGATACGGGTATTCATCTCCATAAAATAGAAGTTCCGGTGTTTGTCTACCAGGAACTCGATGGTTCCCACACTTTCGTAACCAATGGCTCCGGCCGCTTTTTTTGCAGCTTCGCCCATTGCATGCCGCAGTTCTTCGGTCATGAACGGAGAGGGAGATTCCTCTACCAGTTTCTGGTGCCGGCGCTGGATAGAGCAGTCGCGCTCACTAAGATGGCAAATGGTGCCATACTGGTCGCCGGCTACCTGTATTTCTATGTGACGGGGCTCTTCCACGAATTTCTCCATGTAGATCCCGTCGTTTTTAAAGGAGGCGGCGGCTTCTGCTTTTGCGGTATCATAAGCCCGTTCTATTTCTGCTTCTTCCCAAACAATGCGCATTCCTTTTCCGCCACCGCCGGCTGTTGCTTTCAAAATAACCGGGTAACCGATCTCCTTGGCAACGCCTTTGGCGTGATCGAGGCTCTGCAAAAGGCCTTCGCCTCCGGGAACCACCGGTACGCCGGCTTTGATCATGGTTTCCTTTGCGGTAACCTTATCGCCCATTTTATTGATCATTTCGGCTGTAGGGCCGATAAACTTGATGCCGTTTTCGTTACAAATATTCGCGAACTTGGCATTTTCTGCAAGAAATCCATATCCCGGGTGCACTGCATCTGCGTTGGTGATTTCCACCGCTGCCATGATATTGGGTACATTCAGGTAGGAATCTACACTGGCCGGTCTTCCGATACAAACCGCTTCATCCGCAAATTTAACATGCAGGCTTTCACTGTCTGCAGTAGAATAGACCGCTACGGTCTGGATGCCCATCTCTCTGCAGGTACGGATCACACGCAGCGCAATTTCCCCTCTGTTTGCGATTAATATTTTTTTAAACATGTTTCTAATTTGATAATTTGAAAATATGCCAATTTGAAAATAAGAAACCAATTAAAACATTTTGAAAACAGTTCTCCGTTTTCAAATCTTCAAATTGGTTGATTATCAAATTAAATTATGGTTCTACTAAAAACAATGGCTGATCAAATTCAACTGGCGAGGCGTCATCTACCAGTACTTTGACGACCTTTCCGCTTACTTCGGCCTCTATTTCATTAAAGAGTTTCATGGCTTCGATTACACAAATAACCTTGCCGGGAGCCAGCACATCACCTTCTTCCACAAAATTTGGTTTGTCGGGGGCCGGTTTCCGGTAAAAAGTACCGATCATCGGGCTCTTGATCGTAATGGTATTAGAGGGCGCTTCTGTTGTTTGGGAAGCGGGCACAGGAGCTGAAGGTGCTGTTTGTGTGGGCAATGCAGCTGGCACCTGGGCTTGCTGCAGTTGCACCGGAGCAGCGGCCACTACCTGGGTTACCTGTTCTTCCTTTTGGCGGATACAGATTTTGAAATCTTTTTGCTCAATGCTCAATTCACCGATATTGGATTTGTTAATCATTTTGATTAACTCCTGGATTTGCTTAAAGTCCATATTCTTCAAGATTTAAAATAGTTTGGAGTCAGATTTGCCCTGCTTTTTACTAATAGAGAATCAATAAAAAAAGAGAAAAGCTAAGGTAAAGAATTCGGTAGCATTTTCTTTAATATTTTGGGAAAACACTACAATTTATACGAAAAATGGCTTAAGATCGTTTGATTTAAGCCATTTTTCAGGGTTATTTTGATTTATTCTTTTACACGTTCCACGTACTCGCCCGTCTTGGTATTTACCCGGATCAACTCCCCTTCATTTACAAAAAGCGGTACACTAACGGTAGCTCCGGTTTCAACGGTTGCAGGTTTCAGTGTACGGGTCGCAGTATCGCCTTTTAAGCCCGGCTCGGTATAGGTAACCAGCATCACGATTTTATCCGGAAGCTCCACACTTACGGGAAGCTCGGTTTCCGTATTCATGGCAATTGCAACTTCCTGTCCTTCTTTCAGGAATTGGGGAGCGTCGATCAGGTTTTCTGCAACGCTCATTTGTTCAAAAGTGGTATTGTCCATGAAATTGTAGCCCGTTTCGTCCTGGTACAGATATTGATACGCCCGCTTTTCAACCCGGACAGGGAAGATCGTATCGCCAGAATTCCATGTTTTTTCAATCGTACGGGTGTTGTCCACACCTTTTAACTTAGCCCAAACCTTAGCTGCAGCACGTGCAGTTTTGTTCTCGCCAAATTCCACTACTGAATAAAGGTTGCCATCGAGCTTTAAGATCATGCCGCGGCTGATGTCTGCTGTATTTGCCATGTAATTTTTTTTGAGGCGGCAAAGATAGCTGTTGCAGACAAGTTCTCAAACAGCCCGGGTGAAAAATATCAAATGAAAGAGAAAAGTAAATTAATAATTTATATATTATGTTATAATATATGTGATATAAATTACCATAAATTAACTATTTATTATAGATTTACTCATTTTATATTGTAAATTGTTCTATGTTTTATTAATTTATGTCATTTTTTATTAAAATAGTTAATATTAATATAATATTATATGTATATGAAACTGCATTATCTCCGTTATGATAAATGCTAAAATAGCAGACTACCGGGAGCAGCTGTCTTTGGAAAACCACAAACTATTTTAGGAAAAATTAAAATTTTATTGAATGAGAAAAATCCTGTTGCTCACAAAAACAATTTTCATATCAGGTGTATTATTGGCCCAGGACCAGGCCCCAAATGAACCAGGGGAGAAAGGGACCTTGCAGGTTAACGGTTCGGTAGATGCCTATTACCGTTTTAATTTGAACCACGCAAAGTCTGTTCAGCAAACAAATAACTTTACCAGTTTTACCAATACGCACAATTCGTTTGAGTTGGGTATGGCGTCATTAAAAGCAAGCTATACCAAAGGCAGGGCCGGTGTTGTGGTGGACCTGGGCTTTGGAACGCGGGCAAAGGAGTTTTCTTACAATGAAAGCGGCGTTGCACAAGCCATCAAACAGGCTTATATTACCTATGCTCTTACCGATGCCGTCAGGTTATCTGCAGGAAAATGGGGCACGCATCTGGGTTATGAACTGCTGGACCCGCAGCTTAACCGGAATTACAGCATGAGCTATATGTTCTCCTATGGGCCCTTTTCACATACAGGTCTGAAAGCAGATTTTACATTGGGCAAGGGTTTTGGTGTGATGGCCGGTGTTGCCAATCCCACGGATTATCTTTCGGCACCCTGGAACAAGAAATTCATCATCGGGCAGGTTAGCAAGACATCAGAGAACGTAAATGTTTATTTAAACTATGTGGGAGGAAAGGACACCGCCGGCATTGCATCGAACCAGCTGGGGTTAACGGCTTCGGCAAAGATCAGCGACCTGTTTTCATTGGGGTATGACGGTACGGTAAAAATGGTAAAACCGGAAGACGGGTCTTCTCAAAGCTGGTGGGGATCCGCGTTGTATGTGAACATTGATCCTTCTGAAAAATTTGGGATCACGCTGCGCGGCGAATATTTTGACGACAGCAAAGGGGTGATCACCAACCCGGATGGCAGCGCTTTACTGGGCACTTCAGTTGTGCAGGGGACGCTCTCCTTTAATATTAAGCCGGCCAGCGGGCTGACGATCATTCCTGAGTTCCGGATCGACAATGCAAAAGCCCCTGTTTTTATAAAAAATTCGGGCGACGGAACCCGGAGCACCGGCTCCTTTCTGCTCGCTGCCGTATATGCTTTCTAACGATACCATTACTGCTGGTAAAGCCCCGCTGCGTGCGGGGTTTACCTTTTTCAAGGATGGTTGGACCAATGTGCGGGATCCCTCATGGCTTTCTTCATCTTAAGATAAAGGCCGGAACAAATGCTCCGGCCTTTATTGCTGTATGCAGCGTTTGTTCTTCAGACATTGTTTTTTTCAAAATCAAAGCTATTTTGCTCCTGTGCTGCACGGAATGCTACCGGATCTCCAAAAGGGCCCAGGTACCGGGCGCTGCCAAATCCGAGGATCGGATAAAATACAAAGCTTAGCAAAACCAGGCCAACGGTAAATCCTTCGTCTTTGCCAAAACTTTTGGAAAGCATGTTGGCCGTCCAGATACTGAAAACAATGTTGACCAGCGGGATCAGCATCAGTAGGATCCACCAACTGGGTTTCCCAACGATTTTCAGCAGGATGTAGAGGTTGTAGATGGGGATGATGGCGGCCCAACCCGGCTGCCCTGCCTTTTCGAAAATTTTCCACAGGGCAATGATCATAATTACAATTACGATAAGATAACAGGCAATAAGGCCCGTGGGAATACTTGGCTGTTCGTACATAGTAGTCTGTTTTTAAGTTTAAAATGATTTAGATACACAAGATATTAAAAAATAACAGGTCCTCAGGATTTTAGGGGGTATAACATTTTTATTCCGGGGCGGCGCGTAAAGATCCCGCAACTGACCGCCCTGATTCGTGTCCTCACGGATCAGAGAAATGTTATGCCCCGAATTTTACCGGTAAGTTCTATGCATATTTTCCTGCCCTGCTCCTTCCTGGCATCTTTTTAAAAAAGGGTCTAAACAGACACCGAACAATTGATCCATTCGCCGTCAAAATGGGCATTGTATTTTTTGTAAAAATTAATGGCCGGTTCGTTCCAGTCCAGCACCTGCCAGCAGATGCGTTTGAATCCCTTTTCTTTTGCTTCTTTAAACAGCTGGTCAAACAGCCGGGCACCGATCTTATGGCCCCGCATTTGTTCGGTAACAAGAATGTCCTCCAGGTACATGGCCTGTCCCTTCCAGGTGGAAAAGCGGATATAATAAAGGGCAAAAGCTACAATGCCTGTCTCTGTTTCCGCTACAAATGCCCACCAGACAGGGTTCGGGCCAAACCCGCTTTCAGTAAAGTGTTCCAGCGAAACGGTCACTTCCTGCGGTGCTTTTTCATAGCTGGCCAGCTCCTGTACCAGTTCCAGTATCCGCCGGCAGTCGGCCGCTACGGCTCTTCGAATTTTTATTTCCATGATCGCAAATTAGGATATTTTTAATTGGCGTATTTGCAATACGATCACATCCAGGTTGGTAATGGACAGCAGTCCGGGAAGGTTTTTGCATATCCGGGAAATCAATGAGAAAAATGTGCCTACGGATTACGCAGAATAGCAGAGATGGAAAATGTCTCTAACGATTCATGAGGGGCAGACCTATGCAAAAAGACAATAGCATCATCAGTGAATGGTCTGTGTACATATGGGCAATCCGTTAGAAAAATATACTCAAAGACGGGGAATACCTCCGGTTTATTCACAAACGGTTTATAGGGTCTATCCGCGAAAGCAACGGTTCTGTTATCTTTGCAGCATTCATGTCTGGCCTGATACGATATCTTACTGCCGGCTTTTTATGGCTGGTGATCCTGTCTGCAGCTTTTGCACCGGGTATCGTCCGGATGTATGAAGCGTCTGTGAAGAAAGCGCATATTGCCCTTGCGGCCAAGGCCGGGATGGAAAAAAGCGCCTGCGAAATAAAGGAGTTGCCACCTGAAAAAGAATTTATTGATAACAACAGTTTTCCCGCATTGCCGCAAAGAACTTCTCTTATAAAGGAGTTTTGTGCTTTCCGGCAGCCCTTTGTTCATCCGCTTTATGCCCGCATTCCCACGCCACCTCCGCGGCCCGCTGTCTAAATACCTTGTTTGCCGGGCTGTAGTCCCCGGAGATGTTATTTTAATTTCCTTTTAATGAATCAATGATCATGATGAACCGCAAAATTATTGTGCGTGCACTGGGTGCTTTTGTTTTTTCATGCGCGGCCTTTGTTGCCGATGCGCAAACATTGACCGATAAAGAGCTTAAAACCCGGGTAGCCGAAATTGAAAACCCGTTACAGAAGATTGTACAGCTGGAGCCGAAACAGTTCGAATACAGAGTAAAGGGTTATAAGTACCTGAAGCTGGGCGAAGGAGCGCGGTACGGCTTTATAGACGATAATATAAAAAGGGTTTTTCCCGGCCTTGTTAAAGAGAAAAAAGTGTCCTATATGTTTGGCAAAAACGCCTACAGGGATGCAAAATTGAACACTATCGATGAAACGGGCCTGATCCCAGTGCTGGTGGCGGCTATCAAACAGCAGCAGGAAGAGATCGAACTGCTGAAGGCGGAGTTAATGAAGCTCAAAAAAGAAACAGCCGGCAAATGATTTAAAGGAGACCTTTTTCAGTAGCTTTTTTTATCAGCGCTGCGGAATTATTGACCTCAAATTTTTGCATCAGGTTCCGGCGGTGGGTCTCCACTGTTTGCGGACTGATGAACAGTTGCTTTGCAATGGTGCTGGTAGTGGTTCCCTGGCTTACCAACAGGAGTATTTCCTTTTCACGCGTGGTAAGACGGGGGCGGTCCTTGTCGGCAGCAGCGGGGCTGAAGAGTATCTTCTGCAATTCGGATTGCAGGATGAACCGGTTTTTCATAACCTCGGCAATGGCCGTGATCAGATCCTGTTTGGAAGTGTTTTTTAGCAGGTAGCCGTCTGCTCCGTTCTCCAGCATTTCCTGGATTACGCTTCGCTCTGTATGATTGGTAAGGGCGACGATCTTTGTGCGCGGATATTGTCTTTTTACGATACGGCACATTTCCAGTCCCGACATTTCAGGCAGGCTGATGTCCAGCAGGAGCACATCGATTGCGGAGGCCTCTAAAAAAACCAGCGCTTCTTCGGCGGTTGCAAAAATACCTTTTAGTTCCAGCTCCTCGTTGTCGTGAAGGATGCTGTTCAGCCCTTCGGCAATGATGGAATGATCTTCCACCACGATTACGGATAATTTATGGGTTGCCATTGGTCTTCAGTTCTATGTTTATAATGGTTCCTTTAGCAGGCCCGGAATGGACGTCCATCCTGCCTTTCAGAAAGTCTACACGGCTACGGATATTATCCATACCGATCCCCCGGTGTTTGCCCGCTTCTGCCGTGTTCATTCCCCGGCCATTATCTTCTACGGTAATATAAAAAACATCTTCGTCCTGGCTGCATTGAAGAAAAGCTTCTGATGCACCGGAATGTTTCACGATATTGGACAATAGTTCCTGTATGATCCGGTAAATAATGATCTGTATCTGGCGGGGAAGGGTTTCGCTGATATTCATAAAGCTGAAATCGACGGTCAGCTGTTCGTTGGAAACGGACTGGCAGAGATCGGACAACGCGGTGCGCAGGCCGGAGCGCAGCAGGGCTTCAGGCATCATGTTCCGGGCAATGCGCCGCAGCTCTGTTACGGAATCGTCCAGCTGCATGATGACCCTGCCTATTTCAGTTGAAGAGTCCTCCTGCAACGCGTTGGTGAGATTTATCTTTACGCCTGCAAGCATACCGCCCAGCCCGTCGTGGAGATCGCGGGCCATGCGCGCCCGTTCCTTTTCCTCACCTTGCAGCAGGGCCTGCGTTAGGGCGATCTGCTGCCGCTGTTTGAGGGAGCGGACCTCCTGCTCGGCCCGGGCGCTCCGTATCCTGCTGAAGTAAAAGAAAAGCAGGGATGCCAGCAGCAACCCCCCGATGCAACCCCACATGATCATCCGCTGTACATTGGCCTTGTTGCTGATGGCTAACAGCTCGTTTTCCTTTTGGGCGTAGCTGTACTTCGTTTCCAGGGCGGCGATCTGGATCTTTGTCCGGGCCTCGTTCAGGCTGTCTGACAGAGCCGCATATTGAGTTAGCCAGCTGAAGGCGGCCGTCATATTTTTCAGGCTTGCTTCCGTCATGGCCAGGTCATGATAGATCTGTTTCCGGTCGAGGTCTGTGGTAATATAGCTATCCCGATACATTTTCAGCAAAACATCGCGAGCTGCCCGGATATTGCCTTCGTCTTGCAGCATCCGCGCTTTCTGGTAGAGGAGGGTACGCAGGTCGTTGCGGCTTTTTATTTTTTCGGCAACCGAAAGCCCGTTCTCAATACTTTGCGCAGCCCGTCCCGGCTGATGGGTATTGATATAGTATTGGGCTTCGGTAGTGTAATAGTAGGGTTCGTAAAGGGATCCGGGTTGGGTCTGTATGATGCTCAGGGCACTGTCCAGATGCGTCTTTGCTCCTGTGTTATCTCCCTTTTGCGAACAGATCTTGGCAAGGTTAATAAAATTATCGGCCTGCCGTAGGTCTTTGGGCTGGTTGCGCTGGAAGATGGCCACCGACTTACCGGCATATAAAATGGCCTTTTCATAGTTGCCGAAGTTTAAGAATGGCAGGGAAAGGTTGGTATATCCCTGTGCCACGGCCAGGCTGTCACCTGCCTTTGCCGCAAGGGGAATGGCGTGTAGTAACAGGACATCGGCAAATGTTTTGTTGTCACTTTTATATTGTGCCAGCACTCCCTTATTGGCCCAGGCACGGCTTTGATAGCGATAGGAGGCGGGGGTGGTATAGTTGCTTAAAAAAAGGAGGGCCCGGTCGAAATTTGCTTCGCTTCTGGAAGCGTCATAATCCATATACAGGCGTCCCAGGTAAAAGTGACCCACTCCCCGGTAGTAAGCGTGTTTCCCGGCTAACTGCAGCCCCTGTTGTATGAAATGAACGCCGTGCAGGGTGTCGGTGGTGGATAGCTCATCCCCCAGCAGGTACAGGATCGCCGCTTTTGCCGTATCTGTCTTTTGCATGCCCGATAACCGCAGCAGACTGTCTGCCACCGGGCCGTATTGGGCAAAAATCCCTCCGGGCAGCAATAGGGCAGCCATAAGCATGCAGCTTTTTCTGATGTATGTTTGGACCGCTGTCATTTTTTTATTCGTTCTATGCAGGCAGGGGGATCTCAGATTTCAATGCCTGATGGTGTCTCTTTAACCCACAAAAATCCGGTTTTCAGACCGGTCTGTCAATACCCGGATACCTGTATTTCGCCTACCGGTTTTCATGGATAAAAAAAATGAAGGTTTTTGCGGATTGTTTGTAACCGGTATTTGGATCACTTTAGCAGGGTCATTGTTGCCTAAAGCTAAAGGAAAATTTATGAAGAATTATCAAAAACTGTTACTGGCCGTTCTAACCTTATTCGTATGGGCACCCTCCTGCAAAAAAAGCGATGTTTCCAAAAAAGAAATATCGCTGTATGAGACGGATTTTAGTAACGATGATGGGAACTGGTCCATCGTCACTTCGGGGAATTATCCGGCCAGCATCCGGGATGGCTATTATCACATGGCGAACAACAGCAGCCAGGGGATCCATTTTTACTGGACCCGTGCCTTGTTTTCGGGCATTACCCATACCACTGCCATTGAAGCCAGTGTAAAAGTGTTTCCTGTCGGCGGAAGCGACTATGGCACGGGTGGACTTATGTGGAATGAGCGTCAGCAAAACAATACCCAGTTCTTTTTTGTGATCAGCTCCAGCGGGGAATTTGCCATATACGGATACCCGAATGCCGATGAGACCCTCGTAAAATATAAAGACTGGGCCCTGCACAGCAAGATCCGTAAGGATCAGTTTAACAAGCTCCGGGTAGAGCTGCGGCAGGAGACCTTGTATTTTTTTATCAACGATGCCGAGGTTTATAAGATGACGGCGGTGAATGACCGGTCGCTGGATCTGAGTGGGTTTGGGGTTGTGAGCGGGTCTTCCATGCAGGTAGATTACTTTAAAGCCGTGGAGCGCCCCTGATGCTCAATACCCGAATAGCGGGAATTTTTTTTCAGCCTGTTTCTTAAAACGAAACCGGATGAATTTAAGAAAGCTGAGCATTACGCAAAATGGTCTGGTCGCCATTAAATGATCCGTCATAGGCAGCGCCCTTATCACTGAAGGTGTTTGAATTTTTAAAAAACGGGCAGCATTTACCGCAGGAGTGTTTTGCTGAACTCCTGACCGGATGGGTGTTTCAGCAATTATTGGATGAAAAATATTTTCCCCAAACAGTTCCTGAAACAAGTTCGGGACGACCTGTCTTTATAAAAAGTAGGGTTTTGACAAAAGGCTTCAACGACTTACTTTAAAACAAGGATACAAATTAGTAGAAATGAAAAGAGCTTTGTTATTGGTGATGTTGCTCCTGGCCGGCATAGCCACCCGGGTAAGCGCACAGGGTCTTCAGAAAATGCAGCAGCGGCAGAAAGCCGCGATTCAATCAGCGTTCAAAAAGAAACAGGTTACACCCAAAGAGTATTACAAATTACAGGAAGAGCAGAAGGTGATCCGGAAAGCAATGGAGCGGGCAAAGGCCGACGACTATCTGAGTCCTAAGGAGCAAAATGATATCTATGGAAAGTTACAGCGGGCCGAAAAGCGGCTGCGCAAATATAAGACCAACCGGGAAGTGTATTAGCGGCCGGTCCCCGGACGGGACCACTAAAGTACTGTTCCGGATCTTCGGGATATAAAACCCCGGCGTTTCATTGCCTCAACGGCTTCCGCTTCAATTTGGCAAACAGATTTGCATAAAATGAATTAACTTCATTTCATGTTGGTGAAAATCAATGGCAGCGCTGTTTATGGAGTAGAAGCCATCCCCATCATTATAGAAGTGAACTGGATGTCCTCTGGTAAAGACCCTATGATTGTTGGCCTGCCGGATAGTGCGGTTAAAGAGAGCTGGCAGCGGGTGGAAAGCACCATCAAGACCAATGGTTTTGAAATGCCCCGGACCAAAGTTGTGGTGAACCTGGCGCCTGCTGATATAAAGAAGAGCGGAACTGCTTTTGATCTTCCGATTGCCATCGGGCTGCTGGCGGCAACTGAGCAATTAAAGAACCAGGCAGCGCTGGAAGGGTATGTGATCATGGGTGAACTGAGCCTGGACGGACAACTTCGTGCGGTTAAAGGTGCATTGCCGATCGCCATCCAGGCGCGCAAGCAGGGCTTTAAGGGATTGATCGTACCCCGCGTAAATGCCCGGGAGGCAGGTATGGTCAATAATCTTGAAGTATATGGTGCGGATCATATACAGGAGGTTGTTGATTTTTTTGAGAACGGGGAGCAGGGAATGACACCGGTGGTGGTCAATACCCGCGACGAATTTTTTGAGGCACAGTATGATTTTGATATTGACTTTTCGGATGTAAAGGGTCAGGAAAACATTAAGCGGGCGCTGGAAATTGCAGCAGCAGGCGGACACAATGCCCTACTGATCGGACCGCCCGGCGCCGGAAAGACCATGCTGGCCAAACGGCTGCCCACCATTCTGCCGCCCCTCACATTGCAGGAGGCGCTGGAAACGACCAAGATCCATTCGGTAGCGGGGAAATTGCCGGAGAACGCCACCCTGATCTCAAGAAGGCCATTCCGGTCGCCGCACCATACCATTTCCGATGTAGCCCTGGTAGGCGGGGGAAGTACGCCACAGCCGGGGGAGATTTCACTGGCCCACAACGGGGTTCTGTTCCTCGACGAACTTCCTGAATTTAAGCGGACGGTTCTGGAAGTCATGCGCCAGCCCATGGAAGAGCGGAGGGTAACCATATCCCGCGCTAAAATGGCGATCGATTTTCCCGCGAGCTTTATGCTGATCGCCTCTATGAACCCCTGTCCCTGCGGTTTTTACAACCATCCCGAGCGGGAGTGTACCTGCCCGCCGGGTGCGGTTCAGAAATACCTGAACAAGATCTCCGGACCTTTGCTGGACCGGATCGATCTTCATGTGGAGGTTACACCGGTGCGTTTCAGCGAGCTTTCGGCCGGGCACGCGGAAAAAAGCTCTGCCGGGATCCGGGAGGCAGTCATCCGCGCGCGGGAAACCCAGCTGGCCCGTTTTAAGGACGATGCCGGTATTTACTGCAACGCGCAAATGAGCAGCAGGCAGCTGAAGGAAATTTGCGTCATCGATCATGTGGGACAGGTACTGCTGAAAAAAGCAATGGAAAAGCTCAGCCTTTCCGCAAGGGCCTATGACCGTATCCTGAAGATGGCGCGGACCATCGCCGACATTGAGGATGCTCCTGTGATCCGCCCGGAATTTCTTGCGGAAGCGATCCAGTACCGCAGCCTTGACCGGGAGAGCTGGGCACGGTAGAGGATGTGCAATTAGAATGTAACCGGAACAATACGGAATGCGAAAGAAAGCATTTGGAAGGGTTGGTTTTTCGATGCGTGTATGATAAAGCGACAATACATAAATTATTTTGAGATCGTTAAGGAGCATACAACTGCTGATGCCTATCCGTTTACAATACCTGCCATCCGGTCGCTGAAAAAAGTGTTCCTGCATCCAAAGGTAACGTTCATCATCGGGGAAAACGGATCCGGCAAATCAACATTGCTGGAAGCGCTTGCGGTGCAATATGGATTCAATGCTGAAGGCGGCTCACGGAACTTTTCTTTTACCACCAGAAAAACCCATTCATCGTTGTCTGATTTTCTGCGGATCGGAAGAGGGATCATCAAACCACGGGACGGCTTTTTTTTCCGTGCCGAATCCTTTTACAATACAGCTTCGTATGTTGACGACCTGGAAACAGAAAAGCCGGGATTATTACAGCATTATGGCAACAAATCGCTGCACTCCCAATCCCATGGGGAATCCTTTTTTTCTTTATTTATGCACCGGTTTCATGGCCAGGGACTCTATATCCTGGATGAGCCGGAGGCAGCCCTTTCGCCGCAACGGCAGCTGGCATTTCTGGTGCGTATGCACGAGTTGGTCCGGGCAGAAAGCCAGTTGGTCATTGCCACACATGCCCCGATCATTCTTTCCTATCCAAATGCGAGGATCATCGATCTCTCCCTGCCCAAACCCGGGGTTGTTACGTTTAAAGAAACCGCATATTATACGATCTACAAAGCCTTTTTCAGCGATCCGGCCGGCATGCTGGCAAAATTGGGGATCGGCGGTGCATGAAAGATCCGGGATGCCGGTTCTACTGCCCGCCAGCTGACGGATCTTTTTCGTGGTGCAGGGCATTGCTGACTGCGTCGTTCCTGATGATCTGGGTGATCTTCTTTTGCAGGTCCCTGATTTTTTTGTACAAAACGATAATAGTGAGAAACAGGAAAAGGAAAGTGAAATAAAAGAGCAGGTCCACACCTCTGTTTACGCCAACCAGATGCGCGATTCCTGTTAACTCGTCCGGGAAGACAATGATAAAGACACAGGACAGGAATAAAAGAAGGATGAGTATCTTGTTTGGCTTGAAAATACTGGTGATGTATAAGGTCATCAGCGAAACGCAGATGATCAGTATGATCTGAATGCTGTTCATTATTTGAAAAGTTTATTGATGAGTATTTGACGCAGAATTTTAATGCTGTCGAGATTTTGTTGTCCTTTTTGTAGGGAATAATTTGTATAAGTGATCACCACAGGGAATTCATCGTATGTCAGTTTTTTGTCCCTGATCTGCATCAGGATCTCTGTGGCATGGGCCATTCCGTTTTCGTTCAGATGGATGGCTTCGATCGCCTTCCGGTTCATTACCCGGAATCCGTTGTGCGCGTCGGTAAGAAAAAGCCCGGAAAAAAAATAATTAACGATCCTTGCCATCTTTAGCAGCATCGTCCGGGTTCTGCTCATATTGAGCGCCTTGGTTCCCTGAAACCGGGAACCAAGTACAATATCCAGGTTCTTCGAAATAAGAAACTCGGTCATCGGCCTTATTTTTTCCGCGGGGTGCTGCCCGTCTGCATCAAACGTAACAAAATAGTCGCAGCCGGGAAGCCCTCTGGCAAAGTTGAGTCCAGTTTGAATGGCGGCTCCCTGACCGAGGTTTACCGCGTGGCGTAAATAATATACCGGCAGACCTATGATCATTTCTTTGGTGTTGTCTGACGATCCATCGTCTACAAGAACGATCGTATAACCATATGTAAGCAGATCATTCAGTGTTTCCTTTATCACTCCGGCCTCATTGTAAGTGGGGATGACCACGCATATGGAATTGCTGAAGCTCATGTACTATTAGTTTTATTTTATATACAAATATAAGCCGGTCATTCGGGTTTTCGCAAATGCGCAGGCAAAAGACTCGTCTGGCCCCGCAATGTAAAAAGATTTTTACGCGTGTTTTTCGTTTTTTGCAATAAATAAACTCCTTAACTTTATAGCAGAAGCCTTCAGTGCCCGGGCCTGTAAAAGCAGCTTTTGATTTTCATCAAAAGACTTCCGATCCGTTCTGGATTTTATAAAACCATACTTTTCCCAAAGCATTAAATGAAATGCGCTCTGCCTTTACCTGAAAATCTGGTGCAGTTTATTCCGGCCACACCCGGATCACCAAGAGCAAATTCCAGCGATTTGTACAGCATTATGCAATTTGGGTTAACTTTGCGCACCATGCTTTTCGGCTAGCGGACGTTTATGACCTGGTGTTGATTCCGCTGGGGCTGAAGAGAACAATAAAGCTTATGACCAAAATAATTGTAGCTCCCGTAAAAACGAAGAAACGAAAAAGCCTGCTTATTTCCGGCTTATTATTATTGATTTTATTGCTGCTCGCCTACGCCAACCATTTTGACAACGGTTTTCATTTTGACGACAGTCATACCATTCAGGAAAATTTGGCGATCCGCAATTTGAGTAATATTCCTGAGTTCTTTACCAATGCGGATCTGTTTAGTACCAGCCCTACGCACAGGGGATTACGACCCCTGGTAACAACCACACTGGCCATCGATTATTCGCTGGCCGGCGGGTTGAACCCGGTTGTATTTCAATGGTCTACATTCCTATGGCATATCGGTTTGTGCATCATGGTGTTTTTTATGTATCGGCAGCTGATCCGCAAAGCCATTCGTCCTGACTGGGCCCCGTTTATAGCGCTGGCAGGAGCGGGGTGGTTTGGCCTGCATACGGTGGTTGCGGAAACCATCAATTATATGATCTCGCGCTCGGATGTGCTTTCAACTTTTTTTATTGTGGCCTCCTTTCTGACGTATATTACATATCCGCAGAAGCGAAAATATGGGGTATATATCCTGCTGGCTGCGGCTGGGGTTTTTGCGAAGGAGACCGTCCCTGTATTGCCGATATTATTATTTTTCTACATCCTTCTTTTTGAAAAGGAGATCTCACTGTACGATGCCCTCAGAAAGCCGAATATAGGGAAAGTGGTCAACAGCATCCGGATGCTGCTGCCCCTGGTCGCAGTGGTTGCGGCGGTTCAGTTATATACCCTTTCAAAAATAACTCAAGTGTCGACATCTCATGGAATGTCAAATCCGCTGGGCTATAGCTGGCTCACACAAACCTATGTTTGGTTTCATTATTTCCGGTCGTTCTTTTTGCCCTTTGATCTGAGCGCTGATACAGATCTGGGGGTGATCAGCAACCCGCTTGACTTCCGGATCCTTATAGGCGTGTTGTTCGTTATTGCATTGGTGATTACGATTTTTAAGACCTCCCGTCGCCCTGCAACCCGGCCGGTAGCATTTGGGCTGATCTGGTTTGCGGCTTCACTGTTGCCGACATCGCTGGTACCCTTTGCCGAGGTTATGAATGACCACCGGATGTATTTTGCTTTTGTCGGATTGACCTTGAGTGTAGTGACGGCATTGAGCTTGTTCGTCACAAAACGCAAATCGGTTTTTCTCAGGCATAAAAATTATAGATACCTGGTGGCCGGGTTTCTGCTGATTATCCTGGCCAATGCATTTGGCGTATATAAGCGTAACCAGGTTTGGGATAATGAAGAGTCCTTGTGGAAGGACGTAACTGAAAAAAGCCCAAAGAACGGCAGGGGGTGGATGAACTATGGATTGACACTGATGGCAAAGGGTGATTACAAACAGGCGGTTGTCTTATTCAATAAGGCCAAAGAATTCAATTCAGGGTATAATCTTTTGTATATTAACCTGGGTATTGCCTATGGCGGACTGAGAGAGCACAGCAAGGCCGTAGAGAACTTTACTACGGCATTGGTATTGGCGCCGAATGATGATGAGAGTTACAGCTATTTTGCACGCTATTACCTGGAGCAGAACAAGTTTGAAGATGCAAAAAACCTGGCGGAAAAAGCCCTGGCAATCAACAGCAGGTCCTATATATCCTATAAAGTCTTAATGGGCGCCTGCCAGGCGTTGGGTATGTGGGACAAGTTAAAGCAAACCGCCGCTATCGTATTGCAGTTAAGCCCCGGTGATCCGGGAGCCCTGCAGTATTTACAGGCTGCCCGGCAACGAAAAGCGATAATACCACCGCCAAAAAATATTACCGATGCGGTTTCCGTAATTAATTACATCAATATCAGTCTGGAACAGTACAATGCAGGGAAGTATGAGGAGTGCATCCGAACCTGTGAACAGGTACTGTCTATAGCCCCGGATAACGCAGACGCATATAACAATATCTGTGCAGCCTACAACATGTTAAAAAAGTGGGATAAGGCCCGGGAAGCCTGCCAAAAAGCTTTGCAGCTGAACCCGAAACATCCGAATGCACCGGCCAATTTAAAATGGGCGATTGACCAGAAACGGTAAGTTAAATTTTATTATCATTCAGCCCCCTTGTATAGACCTTTGAGATCAGTTGCCCTATAGATTTACCCCATATAGACTGCAAAACCGTCAGTTCTTCCTGTTGGCGTTTTCCTATTTTGATCTGGTTGGTTGTTTCTGAATCTTCATGGATGCGATGCTTTACAAGTTTTTTCTCGATATAAATAAAAGCCCCTTTTTGTTTGGCAAGGGCCAGCCAGGCTACCCAGTCCAGCACACAGGTGTATCGGTTTGAGAATTGTATTTCCTGAATGCTCTGCCGGTCCAGGGTAACCGACGGACAACAAATAGAATTGCCAAGGGCCAATACCGCTTTTTTGACCCATTTATTCTGAATCGTATTTTTGATGCGAAATGGAAAAAGCAGAGCGTTTTTTACAAAAGCGTTAAGCGACCTTTTTCGTTCTGCTCCATTTACAAGATCCGTATAACCTGTAAATACCATTAATGGTTTTTTGTTTTGAGATTGGTTCAGCCTGGTAAGTACTTCTTTTGTAAAGTCTTTATCGTAGAGGTCGTCCTGGTGGGCAATGGTCACATACCGTGTAGTTGCCTTACTCATGGCAAAGTTCCAGTCGCCGGCAATAGAGCTGGTTTCATCGGAGATAAAATAAGGGATGTGGTGACGAGCTACAATATTTTTTATATGATCAGATGGGGTAGAAGTGGCGATAAGAATATTTGTCGGCCTGGTTTGCTGTAGCAAACTTTTTACGCAGTTCTCCAGATGTGGAGAGTCCTTATAAGCAGGTATCACGAATGTATGCGTTTTATCCGGCATGAAATAGGGGCATTAATGGTTAGGTACAAAATAAATGATTCCGGATGGCTTAAAGTACTATATCTATAATATAACCTCCTCCGGTTAAAGGAAAACAATATTCCATAAAATTCACCAGCTTCTCGGAAATCTTTACCAATTCCTTTTTTAAGCCACGTGAGTTCAGAATCATTTCGGTAAATCGTACGTGATACGGGATAATGTGCCAATGTCCGAACCCGGCATTCCGGCATAATGTATTCAGGGTTTTGTAAGAATACACTTGAAAATGATCTTTATGGGCGGATTCTCTTTTGATAAACGCAAGCCCGAGATTAAAAAAAGAAGTAGCATTGGGTGTTGAACATATAAGCCTTTTTCCCTGAAACATGCTTTTCATTTTTTTTAAGAACATGAGCGTGTCGGGTAAATGTTCGATAAGCTCACCTGCGATGATAACATCGATTTCCTGGTGGTTAAAATCCAGTTTTTCGAGATGATAAATGTCTCCTTTCAACATTTTGATATTTTCGGTATATAAAATCCCCTCCTCCGGCATCTGTGCGGAATTGTCCACACCGATATGCGTTTTACAGACTGCGGAAATCTCATCAAAAAGATAAAAGCCCGAGTCATTTTTTACCAGTGCAGTTTCGTCATAACATCCAAGATCGAGCACATTTCTGCCGGTGCATGCCTTTTTGAGATAATTGATCCGGTGAACGGGATTACCTACAGACAGTTTTTCCAAAGGAGTGTAACTAATACTGTTGCTCATAAGAATATTGGCTCGGTTTTTTTGCAGAAAATTTTATTCGGCATAAAAATAGTCAATTGAATGATTCATATAGCGGATGCTCCTGTTTTTTTGCTGCAAGCTATTGAAATGGCAGCTTTTAAACTGCCTGCGTTGCAGACCTACGAGCGCAAACTTTTGTTTCGTTTGTTTGTTGGAGTAAAGAAAAATTTCACGGTAAACAGGAAATTTTTATTTTGGCGTAAATTTTAGAATCCGTTATCACCTATGCGCATTCTCCTTCAATACATAAAACCTTATCGCTGGCTGGTAATGCTGGCGCTATTACTGGCAGCTGTAAACCAGGTTTTTTCGCTTTTTGCCCCGCTGATCAGCGGAAAGCTGCTCGATCTTTTTGCCACCCACCCGCATCATTTTGATCCGGCGAAAACCCTGCCGCGTACGGAGCACCAGTATCTTTTTGGCGCGAAGGGGCAGCACGGGCTTTTCTTCTTCCTTATGCTGCTCATTGGTACAGCAATGGTAAGCCGTATCGCCAAGGCGTTCCAGGACTATTTTGTAAATGTGATCATTCAGAAATTCGGGGCTACTATATTCACGGATGGCTTAAAACACTCCATGCGGCTTCCTTACCAGGATTTTGAAGACCAACGGAGCGGGGAAACGCTTTCGATCCTGACCAAAGTGCGGACCGATACGGAAAAATTCATTACCAGTTTTATCAATGTTTTTTTTGTCATTATTGTAAGCATCGTTTTTGTTTCTGTATATGCATTTCAGCTGCACTGGTCCATCATGCCGGTATATGCAATCGGAATTTTTGCCATTGCCTACGTAACCAGTCTGCTCAGCCGGCGCATCAAGGTGATCCAGAAAAATATTGTAAAAGAAACGACCGCGCTGGCCGGTACTACAACAGAAAGCCTGCGCAATATTGAGATCGTGAAAAGCCTTGGATTGACCGAGCAGGAGGTGCGGCGGCTTAATAACAATACCTTTAAGATACTCGGGCTGGAGCTGAAGAAAGTAAAGAGCATCCGGGCGCTGAGCTTTATACAGGGTACGATGGTGAATTTTCTGCAACAGGTGATTGCATTTACCTTGCTGTGGCTGATCTATAAGGATGCCATTTCCCCGGGACAATACCTTTCCCTGTCGTTTTATGGATTTTTTATTTTTGGCCCGATGCAGGAGATCGGGAACATCATCATTTCTTACCGTGAGGCCGAAGCTTCGCTGTATAATTTTCACAAACTCATGCAGCGGAAAGCGGAGCCCCGGCCGGTACAGCCCCGGCAGATCGGGATGATCGAAACGCTGGAATTTAACAACGTGGTATTCCGGCACCAGACAGCTCAGTTCAATGCGCTGAATGATATTTCCTTTGCCGTAACGAAGGGCGAAACGATCGCCTTTGTAGGCCCGAGCGGATCGGGGAAAAGTACGCTGGTGAAATTACTGGTAGGCCTGTACCGGCCGGCAAAAGGAACGATCTGTTACGATCATGTAAATGGGGATGCGATCGATTTTGACCAGCTGCGGGTGCAGATCGGTTTTGTAACGCAGGATACTCAGCTGTTTGCCGGAACCATCCGGGAAAACCTGTTGTTTGTAAACCCCCAGGCTACAGACAATGATCTGGCCGATGCCTTGGAAAAGGCCAGCTGTACCGGTCTGCTGGCCCGGGCGGAGAACGGACTGGATACAGTGATCGGCGAGGGCGGATTAAAACTCAGCGGCGGTGAAAAACAGCGCATTGCCATTGCAAGGGCGTTGCTGCGGCATCCGAACCTCCTGATCTTTGATGAGGCTACTTCAGCACTGGATTCGATCACGGAAGAAGAGATCACCAAAACCATAAAAGTTGTTTCTTCCAAAAAGAACCAGATAACGGTACTGATCGCTCACCGGCTAAGCACCATTTTGCATGCTGACAGGATCTATGTACTGGAAAAAGGAGAGATTGTTGAAACCGGAAACCACGAAGCATTGCTCGAACAGAAAGGACTCTACTATGCAATGTGGCGGCAGCAGATCGGTGAGCGCAAAAAGGAAGTGTATGAGCCGCTCCCGTCCTGACAGGTAAGTTGTTTAGTTTTTAATATACCCCGCGATGGGGCTGAGAGATCATATGACTGCTTTTGTTTTTCCTTTCCGGTCTTCGGAAGAAGAGATCATTGCAGGGCGATGGATGGTCTTTTTCAATTCGAGCGTGCCGGGTCAGCCTGTATGGCTCCAGATCGCCTGCATTGTTCTGCCGCACCCGCGAAAAATAGAAACACCCCGCTCAGGGCTTCAATAGTTCTGACGGATCTTCTGCACATAGCAAAATCACTTTTTCCCTTTCCCGGCTTTTCAGAAGCATTATTTTTTTGTGAAAAACAATTTCATAAAACGCTTATTATGAATATGTTGTAATAATTGTGAAAAAAAAATTATGAAAAAAAGTTAATATTTTTATAAAAGTTAATATATATTGCACCTACCAATGCGTTTTTTTCTGTTATGGGGTTAAAGATGTTAGGGGTTGTCATTTGTAAAAACATAACTGCGAAAAACTAACTTATTATAAAACAAGCTGTGATTATCTATGAGTTTTAAAATTCAGATTGTTGAGGAGGACAAGGTTTCATGGAATTTGCTGAAATTTAAAATAGAAAGTGTAACTGATAACCAATTGCAATTCCTGGATTATTGCTCCACTATGGAACAAGCCATCGGTGCGATCTTTTTGCACCGGCCGGATATCCTCATATTTGATCTTAAGTTATTAAAGAATAAGGAATTTGAAATAATAGAGAACCTTATAAAACAAAAAATATTCCGGGTTAAAATCATTGTTGCGGCGTCTCCCAATCAGCTGAGCCAGCTGCAGAGCATTATTGACATCGGCGTTACATCGCTGATCATGAAACCCATTAATTCCAATGATCTCCGGAAGTCCGTAAGCCGGGTCATTGGCCTTTTGTATGAAGAATCAAAAGACGCTATTGAAGATCATTTTATTACATTAAAAGCCAACCGGTCGCTGCTGTATGTGAACCAGCGGGATATTCTTTTTGTAGAATCCAACCGCAACATTTGTGAGATCACATTTAAAGACGGTACTCAGAAAACGGTTAATGAAAACATCACGTTCATTGATCAGCGCATTCATTTAAAAGAGCTTGTCCGGATTGATAAAAGCACCATCATTAACATTTCAAAGATCGTGTATCTTGATAGTGATGTGTTTAATAAAGAGTGCAAGTTAAAATTGACCAACGGGAATGAAATTAACAAATCCCTTAGCAAAATTGGCATGAGCCGTTTGTATAAAATTGTTTCGGATAAGCGCAAAAATGAAGGACGTATTGTTTTTTAAATGCGTTTCGTCCTTCAAAAATCACTTTATGTCCTTTGTTAGTAAAAGTAAAAACAGAACATCGTATTCTTGTGGCATAATAAAAAAATCAACCCTGCGTAAGCCGAAAAGCAGTTCTTAGAGTAGGCATTATTTAATCATTAACTAGTCAATAAAATTAAATTAAACTTTTATGAGACGTACATTCTTATCCGTCCTAGTTCTAGCTTCCCTGCTTACAGGTCTGGATTCTTGTAAGAAAGGAGACACCGGTCCTGCAGGTCCTGCGGGTCCTGACGGTGCTGCTGGTGCTGCGGGCGCTCAAGGTCCTCAAGGTGCAACCGGTGCTGATGGAACCCAAATTATTGCCGGTAACGGCGCTCCTGGCGCAAATGACGGTGCCGTGAACGATTTTTATTTCGACAAAACCGGTAAACTGCTGTATGGTCCGAAAACTAATTCAGGTTGGGGCACAGGTACTTCATTAGCTGGTGCTGCAGGCGCAACTGGTGCTACAGGTGCAACCGGCGCGAATGGGGCGAATGGTGCTACAGGTGCAACCGGCGCGAATGGGGCGAATGGCGCCACAGGTGCAACCGGCGCTACAGGTGCAACCGGCGCTGCAGGTGCTAACGGTACTAACTTCCTGGCTGGTCCTGGTAATCCTACGGCAGCCAATGGTCAGAATGGAGACTATTGGTTTAATACCACCGATTCCAAACTATTTGGTCCTAAAGCAGGAGGTGCATGGCCCGCAAATGGCATTGCCATCGGCGTAACAGCTACACCCCGTGTATTCTTCCTTGACATTTCACTGAATCAATTACAAGGTCCTAATGTAACGAAGCTGAACAGCCTTGGTACCTATCACGATACCGCGCTGATGGTGAATAAAGACATTAAGATCAACTCTTCCTACGAACTGAACCGCGTAGATGTAGAGCAGCGGATCGCTGAATACCCGGATTGGTACACCTTTAACGGTCGTGAGATCATGTTTATTGATGCGGCGTTGACATCTACCAACCAGCTCTACATGATTCCGACAAGCACAAATGACCTTTTTGGTATTATTCCTCTTGTGCCAAACGTTGTGGGACGTCAGTTCATCTATACAAAAGATCCTAAGAATGCTGCTTTCATGGCTGCTGTAAGAGCTGCCGGTGTAGCTGCAGGTGTTTCTGTAGGCGCCCAGGGCGGTGGAACCAACAATCCTCCTAACCCGCTTACCGGTGCATATGCGAATCCTGCGCCCTGGAATCCTTCAGGTCTTCCGGGTCAGCAAGCCACCGGTGGTGGTTTAAGATACGGTAAAAGCGCACCTCCAGTTGCTCCTGTTGGCGTGAGCCCGACCAATATCTACACGTTCTCTCAGGCCGACTACGACCGTCTGTCTGAAAATGCATCTTCATTCCCTGTTGGTAGCACCAATAACCCGCTTTGCTACTGGCAGTATGCAGAAGCAGGGCGTTCTCCAAGCGGTACTCAAACCGGATGGGCGATTGGCGACCTGGTTGATTTCTGGCCGATGTGGAAAAAAGCTCCTCAGGTGAATACAGGTACAGGTGAAGACTATGATCTGAAAAAGACCATTGACCTGGAAGCTGTTACTGAAAAAGGTTTGGGTGAGGCCTGGAAAGCTGCACGGAAAACAGGTTCTATCGATTTCCATTATATGTTTGGTACACCTAAAGGTTATGATGATGACGGTGGCCGTGCTTCTCAGTGGAGCCTGCGCGATATCATTAACACCGGTGAAGTTCCGGGTGGTCCTTTGGCAAAAACTTATCAAACAGGATCTATCCCTGGTACTCCCTGGCCTGGTGCAACCGAGCCTTTCCCTGGTGGAAGCCGTACGCTGAATCTTCAGAATTGGTACAATATCTGGTTTAGCCTTAACGATCGTGGTGCTACCGGCGCTCCGGGTAATTCTTCAGGTGACCAGGATGGAAGTGGTGCGGCAAATGATTACAGCCGCGAGAACGGAGCAAATGGAGATTCTTATGATCTGACTCCTCCTCCCTACCTCTTTGCGCCTTTCGTAGCCTACAATGGTACAGAGACCTTTACAGTAAATGATCCTAATTTTGGTACTTATGACGTTCCGGAACCAACAAACAGCTCATCATATCAGTACGATGGTATCTGGTTGTACAATGGTTACCTGAAGGTGAACTACCGTATTTATAACGGTGGTAAAATTACCCGCGCGGTAGTAGGTCCGTTCAACCCGAACTATCCTTACCTGGGTAACTACCAATACAGCTGGACTGGTCCTAAGGGTTATATCGCTCCTTATGGTGCAAACCCGACACACGGAAGCTACTTTGATGGTCCCTGGCCGAGCAATCAGAACTTTGCTTGCGAAGGATTCTACTTCAATGGTAAGTTCATTCCGAACGTGACCAAAAGAGAAGACGACGTGTTACTGAAATTAAAAATTCAGACCATTCCGTCTAACAATCCTGATGACGGGGCAATCATCCTGAAAGCTCAGGGTCAGAAAATAAAGTAAACAAACTACTTTATAGATAGTAAGAGGCTACCAACGGTAGCCTCTTTACTTTTTATTTTTTTACATATGAATCAAATAATCAGACAGTATTCCGGGCTGGTCTTTTTTGCCATTTTTTTTTATGCCTGCAACGGACATTCGGACCGGAGCGAAACAAAACCAACCGCCAAGGGAAAACTTCCGGATAGGAATAACATGATCCCGGATATTTTGAAGGACTCTGCAAATTTTACAACGCTCCGATGGGAAGACTCCACATACAGGGATCTTAAAGTCCTGAAAAGAGGCGATTCTGCAGCAATGGTCTACCGTTTTATCAATACGGGTAATAAGCCCCTGATTATATCGGACGTTAAGGCAGGTTGTGGCTGCACTACTCCCGAGTGGCCAAAAGAACCGGTTTTGCCGGGCAAAAAAGGCGTGATCAGGGCTGTGTTTTATACAAAGATGCAGGCGGCGGCCACACATGTAAAGCAGATTTTTGTAAATGCGAATACCTCGCCGCATACAGGTCATATACTCACTTTTAAAGCCGAGGTGATTGAATAGCATTGTCCGGGAATTTTATGTAATCGTTTCGTCGAAATGTCGAGTCAAAAGGTGAGGTATGGCTGACAAAACAGATGGAGTGGTTGAGAAACTTTCTATAGAAATGTTATAAAATTCCTCTCCTATCGTTTTTCTTTGCGCTTTGTTTTACCTTTGCAAAAAATTAAAGAGATATGAGAATAAAACTACTGTCCTCCGTTTGTCTGCTATTTGTATTGACGATTATTTCCTGCAAGGATGAGGATAAAAATCTGAAGGGTGAGACGCCCATCGAATCGATCGAGGATATACAAAGCCACTACAAGGCAAAGGATTCCACAATTGTTGAAGCCTATGTAAATGACAAATCCACTGTATCTGTTAAGGATATTGATTTAAAGGATACGACCTATTCCGCCCGGACGAAAGTGTTATATAAAGCGGTAACCGGAAGCGAGTCATTAGCAGTTGTGTATGGTTATAAAATCGATAACTCTCCGGGTATTGCCATTGTTCAAAGAGGAAACGCGAAACCGGTAAGATTGCCTGAGATTGAACATACGGGTGTCAAACAGGCAGTATACAGCAACGGCAGTATAAAGCTTACCCGTAATGGTAACTCAGTATTTTACGCGGAAGATTCAGGGTCTGATCAGTTTGTTGAAATTGAGTAGCAATGCTTTAGAGCATTAGTGTAGACATAGAAGATTTTTTTTGACGGAGAGAAATTGGGGCGATTGCCCCAATTTTGCTAAAGGTCAACTGTGAATGGGGTGTTATGCTATGCCGGCGGCGGAAAAGTGATATTCATCTATAAACGACGAACGATCTAAAGTACTGTTATTGTTGAGCCACCCAGAAAGGTAGTCCATCAATACGTGATGACTTGATCTCCTATTCGCATTTTCAGGGAGGCCCTTTGCAGCATCTCCCCTGTCTCGTTTTGATGAAAGGAATTTTATGAGAGGGCTGCTTGTTTTTGAGAAAGCCTTAAAACTCCGCCTGTGCAGAAATCTCCTACAACAGCTCTTTCAGCTGATCGATCGTATGGTCGATTTCCTCTTTTGTATTGTATTTGCTAAATGAAAAGCGAACGGGTACCAGGTCCGGTGCCGTACCGAGCGCGGCAATAACGTGTGAGCCCTGGCTGGCGCCACTGCTGCAGGCACTTCCGCCGGAAACGCAGATATTGTGAATGTCAAGATTGAACAACAGCATTTCGGACCGCTCAGTCTGGGGAAATGATGCGCTTAGAACGGTGTATAAACAACTGCCAAATGCATCGCCGTTAAAGGTTACTTCCGGGATCTTCTTCTGCAATTGTTCCGCCATATACTGCTTCAGCTCCCGGATGTAGGCTGCTTCTTCTTCATAGCGGCTCATGGCCAGCTCCAGGGCCCTGGCAAAGCCAACAATGCCATAGACGTTTTCTGTTCCGGCGCGCATATTTCGTTCCTGTCCGCCACCAAATATGAATGGCTTAATCTGAAGGTTGGCGTTTACATATAGAATGCCCGAGCCCTTTGGCCCGTGAAATTTATGGCCGGATGCGGAGATGAAATCAATATCGATGCGTTGCAGGTCGATAGGATAGTGGCCTACGGTTTGTACGCAGTCTGAATGAAAAATGGCTCCGTATTTCCTGCACAGGGAGCTTACGGCGTTAATGGCCAGCAGGTTTCCTATTTCGTTGTTGGCATGCATCAGGGTTACCAGGCACCTGCGTTCCTGCGCTGCCAGCTGCTGTTCCAGGTCCTTCAGGTCCACGTGGCCATTGGGCAGCAGGTGCACAAGGCTGTGGGTGACCGTATTCCCGTCGCTATAGTGCTCTACTGTATGCAGCACCGCATGATGTTCAATACCCGAGGTAATGATATGTGTGCAACCCAGGTCCCGGATCGCGGCGTTAATGGCTGTATTGTTGCTTTCTGTGCCGCCCGAGGTGAAGAAGATCTCGCCCGGTTTTACATTTAGATGACGGGCTACTGTTTTCCGGGCTGTCTCCACCGCAAGCCTTGTTTCCCGCCCGTAAGAATAAACTGAAGATGGGTTCCCAAAGCCCGTGGTCATATAGGGTAACATCGCATCCAGCACTTCCTTGTCGAGGCAAGTCGTAGCGGCATTGTCTAAATATATCTTTTTCATGAATGTTCCTTCCTTCTAACCGGTAACGCTCTTTCCGGGAAAAACGATCTGCAAAGTTAAGAAAGCTAAGGCATATATATTTTGTAGACTACGGGAAAGGCAATCGGTAACAGGCCATGGAGCATCAAGCATAAAACCGGATCAAACCGGTATCAATAAACCTCCGGGTACGATGCGAAATCTAACGGTTCCTGATTGGCTCCTGTTGATTGAACTTTCAACCTGAAACAAATGCAGGAACGCCCTTTAGTATCTCTTATCCAAGGTCTACATACTCTCCTTTATATCCTGCATCAGTTTCTGCGCAATATTCCTGGCTTTCAGTTCAAAATCACTTTCTGAGTAAATGCGGATAATAGGCTCTGTATTCGACATTCTCAAATGCACCCAGTCATCATCAAACTCAATCTTAAGACCGTCTTCGTCATTCAGCGGTAATTTGCTGTATTTCTCCTTGATCCGGGCAAAGATGGACGGCAGGTCGGTATTCTTATCCAGCTCAATTTTATTTTTGCTTATAAAGTAATCCGGGTACATACCCCTGAGCGATTTAATGCTTCCCTTTTGGTTGGCCAGGTGGCTCAGGAACAGTGCGATGCCGATAAGGGCATCACGTCCGTAATGAAAATCGGGTACAATGATCCCGCCATTGCCCTCTCCTCCGATAACCGCATCCACGGCCTTCATTTTGGTAACAACATTTACTTCTCCCACGGCCGACGGATAATAGGCTCCCCCGTGCCTGAGGGTGATCTCTTTCAGCGCTTTGGTACTGCTCATATTGCTTACGGTATTGCCCGGACGTTTTGAAAGGATATAGTCCGCTACAGCCACCAGCGTATATTCCTCTCCAAACATGCTTCCGTCCTCGTTAACAAAGCAAAGACGGTCTACATCCGGATCCACAGCAATACCAAGGTGTGCTTTTTCTTTTACTACCACGCTGGACAATTCCGTTAAATGATCCGGAAGCGGTTCAGGGTTGTGGGCAAAGTTACCGGTTACATCACTGTTCAGAACGATCACTTCCGCTACCCCCAGGGCCTTTAGTAAAGCCGGAACAAAAACAGCACCCGTAGAATTAATGGCGTCTACCACCACCTTGAAATTTTTCTTTGCGATGGCCTCTTTTTGAACCAGCGGATAGGCCAGGATGGCATCAATATGCTTTTGCATATACGTGTCGTTCTGTTCTGTGATGCCCAGTTTGTCAACCGTTGCAAACTCAAAATGTTCTGCTTCGGCGATGTCCAGGAGCTCCCTGCCCAGGTCGGCTGAAATAAATTCTCCGTCCTTATTCAGCAACTTAAGCGCATTCCATTCCTTGGGGTTGTGACTTGCCGTAAGAATAATGCCTCCGTCGGCTTTTTCCATCGGTACTGCTATTTCCACCGTTGGGGTAGTACTGGGCCCCAGGTCCACCACATCGATCCCCAGCGCGCTGAGGGTTGCTGTAACCAGGTTACTGATCAACGGCCCGCTGATACGCCCGTCGCGCCCTACCACTACTTTTATTTTTCGGGATGCTGAAGCCGATTTTTTGAGGATGGTTCCATAAGCTGCAGTAAACTTAACCACGTCTACCGGGGAAAGGGTTTCTCCCGTTTTTCCACCGATCGTTCCGCGGATCCCGGATATACTTTTTATAAGAGACACAGTATGTTATTTTAATTTTTAGAATAAAAGCCCTGTAATTGACCACCAAAAGCTTATTGCGGTTGCAAAAGTACACTCCTTAAGCGACATTATTTTAGTTATAACATTACTTTTATTGAAAAGACGCAAATACGGTTTCCCCGAATGCGGTAACCGGTTATGTGGAAGCTAAAACGGGATCTTCAGGCATAAAAACGCTGGTAAAGCATGCAAAAAACAGCAGGGTACTACGGCTCTCTTTTGTTATTAAGCAGCAGGTATTGAGCCGTTTGGTAATAGGCATCTGTGAGGGCGCTCATTCTTTTTTGCACGGAATCCAGCACCGCAGGGGAATAGAAAGCAGAAGTATCGATCGGTGCCAGGTCCTCTTCTGCAAAATCAAGGCTTTTGACGTAATAGAACTGGTCCGTAACAATGCCGATCTTGCCGGCCGTATTGGTAATGAATGCGAGGTTTCCCTTTTTTCCGGGCGCAAGAAGATCGCGGCCCAGTGTGAAATTGTCGTAAGGGCGCTGGAGCAGACCGGCAATGGTAGGCAGTACATCGATCTGCGAAACCGTTTCTTTTCTTAACTGGGGTGCTACGAGGTAGGGCGCGTAAATCAGGAACGGAACGTGCTCGTCCGAAAGGCGGAGGGTGGTCCAGATCGCTGGATAAACGCTGGTGGCATTGCCGGCCACCCCATGATCACCGATAAAGACAAAGATCGTATTGTGAAAATAGTCTTCCCGCACAGCGGCCTCCATAAACTTTTGAATGGAATAGTCTGCATAGCGGAAGGTATTGTATTCTTCCAGTGACTCAAATCCGTTCTCCTGCAGCATTTCTTTGGGAACTTCTTTCTTATGAAAGTCGCTGTCCGTTTCCGGTATGGTATAAGGCCGGTGATTGTCGGAAGTTTGTATGATCGCGAAAAAAGGCTGTTGCTCTGTTTTAAAAATATCGTTCGCCGCCAGGAAAAGATCCTTGTCGCTGACGCCCCAGACATTGATCCGCGGGGCATTGATCGTTTGCTCGGTATGTAGCTGGAGGCTGTCGATGTTCCTGAGCAGGCCCTCAAAATTGTTGAATCCCGGATCCCCGCCGAGGAAATAGTGTTTCGAATAATCCGTAAAATTATTGATGATGGTATTCTGGTCAATGGCCTCGGGGTTGCGTGTAGAAAATTTGAATAGCTGAACATCCGGCGTGCCGGTTAAAATGGCAAAAAGCCCCCTGGCGGTGGAAAAATGCGGCGTAAAACAACGCTCAAAAAAGACGCCTTGCCTGCTCAGCGAATCGAAGTAGGGGGAGGCATTCAGGAGGTTGCCGCTCATGCTGCTTTTGTACATGCTGTACGACTCGCAGATCACCAGCACTACATTGGGCTTGCTTTCCAGGGCTGCACTGTGGGGGGCAACGGTGCGTTTAAATCCAAAGGAGGCCCTGGGTGGAAACTGTAAGAACTCTGCCATAATGGGAAAGGCTTCCCGGGCGCCTTTTTCGTTGATCACCGGTTTGCGGAACCGCATAGTGGAAAAAAAATTCTGAAGCGGATTCAGCGCGAGGTAGGTTTTAAAACTGTCTTTGAGCGCAAAGGAATCCTTCCATTTCAGCGGTGCGTCATCGATCTTGCCATAAATGAAAAGGCCCAGCAGAAGAGCCGTAATTACAAACGGCATTCTGCGATGCATAATGGCCTTTCCATCTGTGAGGTTGATGACCTGCCAGTGGCTTTTATTCAGGGCCCATTTAAAACAAACAACAGCGGCAGCCAGTCCCACCAGGATCCAGATCAGCGGATAGGTTTGCCAGATCATGTTGAGCGAAATGCCCGGATCTTCCACAAAATTCATAGCGCCGGCATCCAGCCGGGTCCGGTTATAGGAAAAGCTCACCATATCTGCAATAAAGAACAGGAACAACAGGAAGGTGATCGCCGCCAGGTACCAGGTCCAGATGCGTTTATTGCGGGCAGAATAAAAGGGGGAGAAGGTCCGTTGATAGCTGAATAACACGATGGGCAGCAGAAAAATAGCGATCCAGCGAAGATCGTATTGGATCCCCAGCACAATTGAAGGAACACAGTCGCTAAAAGAGATGCCGGGTGGTTTGAATGCAAAAAAGGTGATCAGCCGGAAGCTGAAAAATAAGACAAAGAGTACCAGTCCCGTGTTGATCACCCACAGGATCGTTTTCGGTATTTTCAGCCTTGATAACATAAAGTGTAAAAATAAACAAAAGCGGGTTACGGTTTGTAGAAGCTTTGAACCCGGGACAGGTAGCTTTATTACGGGATGCCGGATAAAACAATCAGATACGTTAAAAAAATGATCCAAACTCCCTTTATAAAAAAATACCTTGGGGTAAGGAACACTGCTGCCCTGCAAATGCTGGAGAAATATAAAAACAATCATTGTTGTCCGACTAAAATCGGGTTAAAATTGCTGTAACTCTTTACAGTAAAGCGTTACAGGGTAAAAACTAATATTTCAATTTCAGGGGAGTACCCCTTTGTTTTTTTATGTCTGAAAGGCAAACGGCGATCCATTTGCTTTCTTCCATGCCTTATAGCAATCTTTGATAAACTCAAGAAGTGATACATAGCTCATTAAATGCAGCCGGATAACGGTAATCATATTGGCGAACGACTTTTTAGTGGCTGCTTTTTTTCTGATCACTACCATCAGCAACTGAGCGATCAATACGCAATACACCTGGGTTTTAATGGCGTTCACGCTATTACCCCAAAAATATCGCAACGGGAAATTTTGCTTTATCTGCTTGAATAGTAATTCGATCATCCACCGGTTTTTATAAATAGTGGCTACCTGGTTCGCCGGTAAGCTAAAATTGTTGGTGATAAATACATATACCTTTCCATCCTTGCTTTTGTAGGCAATACGGCGAAGTTTTAAGCGCTCCTGTTCAATGCCATTCTGTTTTACCCCAACCGTTATGTATTGTTCTTTGAGCACACCAGCCACGTTTTTCTTCTTCGTTCTGTCAACCAATACTTTTGTAACATGAAATACCGCATTGTCCTTCATTCGGGTCACAAACCATATCTTTTGTACTGTCCATTTTGAAAACTGCTGATAGACATTGTAGGCCTTATCAAAGACCAGCCAACTATTTGCAGGCAAATCCAATTGGTACAGGAACTTACGGTCATGCTCACGTGCAGCGGTCATGCGTACAAATTCTGCCACTCCACTGAATGCATCCATCAGCGTATGTACTTTAATGCCTCCCTTTTTGCGACTGCCTTCTTTAGGATTACGTCCTACTCCACGAAGCAGCTCGCTGAACAATTGGATGGTACTACTGTCTATGATCTTTAAATTTCTGATGCTCAACCCTCTTTAACCGGCTGTCCGAGATAAAACTGTGATATTGCCCTAACAGTTCTGTATAAATCATTTCGAATACCAGGAAACTTCTTTTGGTATTGGCATCTGAAAGTGTACTGCGGGCTGGGGCTTTATCAAATCCCAGATGAACAAGCCGGCCTTCGCACGCTAAAAGCCCCTCACATAGCTCACGCAGGCCATTACAATAACTAAATACCCCGTACAAAAGGCTCACCAGATGTACCCGTAATGGTAGCTTTTTATAATACCGGTTTGCATGATACTTCTTATTAACCTTGTTTATCAAAGAACTCCTTATCAAATTTAATAGCTGTGATAATACCGGCTGTCCGGTAAACTTTTTATCTTTATCTATCATTAGAAGCCATCTCAAAAGTATTTTTTCATAATGATCATAATGCAAGCTATTTGAACAAAGGCCAGGAAGTTGGTATCATGATATTCGTAACGCACATAACATCTTCGATAATTGTGAATCCAGGCAAACAATCTCTCCACTTTCCAGCGATTTCGATAGCGCCGCAAGGGTCGTCCGTCCTGGGTGGGTTTGGCCTTTCTGTTAGAACGATGTGGCGCGATCAGTTCCACCTGCTGTTTTCTAAGCTCTTTGTCAGCCTTATCACTATCATAGG
>NZ_KB893633.1 GCF_000374125.1 Niabella aurantiaca DSM 17617 | reverse complement strand
ATCCTTTGGAATGATAGCGTTGTCCTTTGAACTCTTCTGGAAGCTCGTTGCGCTCTTCTAAAAACAACACCAACCCTTCCTTGTCTTTTAATACCCGAACTAAATCGAAATATTCCAGCGTACCTGCCGGCAAAAAATACCCCGCTAATGCCTTAAATGTCTCTGATTGATCTTCACTCATACCCCAGCAAAAAAATCACTTTTTTACTATTCCCCCAACTTTTTCACTTGATCCGAAAATGGCACAAGGCTCCGGAGGCGTTGCCAAAGACAAAAGATCTTCTCCCGCTCCCGTCCGGCCTGTGTTTCAGAAAGAAGGTTATCGTTGATAGTAATTTAACCTCCATACTTGTCCCGTTTCTGCTGATCCAATCCATCAGCATTCGTTTCTGCAAGTTATTTCTTTTATTGGAAATGGAAGTTTGTCAGACATTCTAAGAAACTGTTTAGAAACGATTCAGGAGCATCCTTATCGTCACAAAAAAGGTACGGGCTTTTTATCGCCGCTACTTTGGGCTTTGCTGCAGCCGCCATCTGCAAAAAGCGGGGTTCAACGATCATTTTAGCAAAAGAGGCATGGCCTCGGAAGATCCGGCAAGAACGGGTTTCAACCCGTTTATAAGTCCAAAAGAACAACAGAGAGCCATGGGCTCGGGGCATAATGATCCGTGCCGATGGCACTTATGAAATTACGGCCTCGTTAAAGCCGTGCTAAAGCGCGGCTTTAACGATAGCGACGCGCCGGATGGCGCTTATAAGGAGGATCAAAATTTTATTTCTAAACAGCTTCTAAGGAGGGCCTTATCTATTTATTTCCCCTGACTGTGTATGCCATGTGCAGTATTACATTGTTGCAGATATGGTTCTGTAAGTCATGACATTCACACAATGATTTCCGGATAGCTGTTTTACGATGATCATCTGACAAGTGTTTTTTCTTTGTGCATTTTGAAAAGTGCGGATTAATCTGTTTCTTTGAGGAACTCTAAACATAAATGCTATGATGAAACGCTTTCGGGGTGCTGCCTCTTTGTTTGCTTTTTTTATTTTTCTGTCTTTTAAAACATTTGGCCAGCCTTCTGCCGGGGATATGGTGGTTTTGGGGATAGATGTGGTGAATGATAAAATTATGTTTGCCACGCTGGTGGATATTCCTGCGGGAACAGAAATAAAAATAACGGACCGGGGTTGGGACAATGCTGCAAACGCCTTTACTCCTTCAATGACGGGAGATGGTATCGTAACCTGGACCCCCATTGTAAAAGTAGATGCCGGTTCGATCCTGTCCCTGGTATTGGGAGGTGCAGATAATGCACCCGCTACGGGTTTGGTAAACGTCACCATCAATACGAACCTGACAAGTCAGGCTGTTTTCAACGGCTACTCCACGAACGATGCCCTGCTTGCATCCGGTGACCAGGTTTTTATATACCGGGGAAGCGACACCAACCCTTATTTCATTTTTGGGTTGAACGCCAGTGGAAATACGAACCTGGACGCCAATAACTGGCAGACTGCTATTACACAGACATTGGTGCACTCGACATTGCCCAATGGTGTGGGGAGTCAGAACAGTTTAACTGCCGGCGTAAATGCTGTGGGTGTTTTAACCAACCCGGGCGGGAGCACTGCCGCGCAGCAACAGTTCGATAATGTATTTTACAATGGGCCTTCCGGTTCCGCTGATAAAGCTACCTGGTTAGCACGCATTACAGATAAAACCAACTGGGACGGAGATGATTCCGGTGCAGGCTCAACTTCAGTCGGCACCACCTTAGGGACAAGTGCAATCGCGTTACCTGTTGCATTTGGTTCAATCAACGCAACAGGATCGGATAATAAATATACGCTTTCGTGGCAAACCGCCTCCGAAACAAACAACAGCCACTTCGAAGTGCAGGCATCAGAAGATGGCGCAGCATTTACGACCATTGCGACCATCGAATCCCGGGCAGTGAACGGTAATTCAGATAGGTTACTTGAATACAGCGTTACTATTGCTTTAACGGGAAGTATGGCTTTGTCGGGCCTGGGTATCTTCGCTCTTTTTATAGCAGCTACCGGTAAAAAAAGACAATGGTTGGGTGGGATAGCCGTATGCATCTTTAGCATTATTGCCTGGTACGGTTGTTCAAAAAACAATCAGGGCGTAACGATCGGCAAAGAGCGGGTCTATATACGCATTGCGCAGGTTGATAAAGACGGCGGAAAAAGCTATAGCAAAGTGATCGTTGTACATGGTGATCGATGACAGGTGCTCCTCTCTGCGGTTTTTTTGCAGGAATGCGCAACTTTAAGCGGATCGGTTTGTAAATTTTATCTAACTATTTCAATTCTGGTTGAATATTTTTTTGTTTTTTCCCATTTAGTCCGCAGTAATTAAAAAAATTTCTAAAAAAAATATTTTTTATTTTTCTATTAAAATCCCTTTGCATTATTTTTAGTTTTTCTTAACGAAGACATAAATGTTTATGGGATTAAAGCTTGCTGTTCGGAATAACGGACCTGTTGCTGCTGGTTCAGGTTGTTTGAACGATGATAAAAACCTCAGGAAAGTCCTCCTTTTATTACTGGTATTTATGGGTTTTAACGGAGCTGCAGTATATGCGCAGACGGGCACCCGGCAGGTCCGAGGCACTGTAACGGATGAGCAGGGCGCCTTTTTATCCGGGGCTACGGTGCATGTGATCCGTACGAACCTCCACCAGGTTACCGACGAAAGCGGAACGTTCACCATCGATGCTGCCAAAGGCGATGCGCTTGAATTCTCCTATATCGGTAAGGCAACAAAGTCGGTGGTATATAATAATGAGCCGGTCTTAAATGTTGTTCTTCAGGACGACGGAAAAGACAAACTTGAGGAAGTCGTTGTATCCACCGGTTATCAGAACGTGAACAAAAAGATGTTTACCGGCTCTTCTGCCATTATTTCTGCGAAGGACGCGCTGCGGAACGGTATTCCGGACGTATCCCGGATGCTGGAAGGACAGGCGGCCGGGGTTTCGGTGCAAAATGTATCCGGCACTTTCGGCGCTGCGCCGAAGATCCAGATCCGCGGGGCCACTTCGCTTTCGGGCGACAACAAACCGTTGTTTGTGATCGATGGCATTATGCTACAGGACGTGGTGAACATTTCCAATGAGGCGCTTACGACAGGCGATGCCAACACACTGATCGGCTCGTCTGTTGCGGGACTGAACCCGGATGACATCGAAACCATCACGATCCTGAAAGATGCGGCAGCAACATCCATGTATGGTGCCCGCGCAATGAACGGGGTAGTGGTGATCACTACTAAAAAAGGGCGCAATACACAGGGCCGTGCCGCGATCAATTATACGGGCAATTTTACCACATTCCTGAAACCCAGTTACAGCCAGTTCGACATTATGAACTCGGCGGAGCAGATGTCCGTAATGCTGGAGCTGGAGAACAAGGGATACTTCAACCACAGCCAGGTATCGCGGGCGGCCACAGGCGGTGTTTTTTATAAGATGTACAACCTGATGTATGATTACGACGAGGCCACCAATACCTTCGCGTTAAAGAACACCTTGCAGGACCGCCTGAACTTCCTGGAGCGGTACGCGCGGGCGAATACAGACTGGTTTGATGTGTTGTTTAAAAACTCGCTGATGCAGGAACATTCGGTAAGTGTAATGATGGGAACGGATAAGGCCCAGTCCTATTTTTCTACCAGCTTCCTTAATGACAACGGGCAAACCATCGGCGACCGGGTAAAGCGGTACACTGCCAATTTCAGAACGACGATGAAGGTAAACGAAAGGCTGAACATTGAGTTTGGCGCCAATGGCTCCATACGCGATCAGCGGGCGCCGGGCACGCTTACCAGGGCATCGGATCCGGTTTACGGCCAGTACTCCCGTGACTTTGACATCAACCCGTATTCTTATGCGATCAATACCAGCCGGCTGATCACCCCGTATGATGAGAACGGGGGCCTTGAATTTTTTACCCGTAATTATGCTCCGTTTAATATCATCAACGAGCTGGATAAAAATTACCTGGAGCTGGGCGTGCAGGACCTTCAGGTACGTGCCGGCATCAAATATAAGATCCTGTCCGGCCTGGTGTACTCCTTTGATGCGTCCTACCGCTATGCCGTTACCAAAAGGCGGCATTATGTAAAAGAAGGTTCCAATATGGCCGAAGCGTTTCGTGCCAATGGCGATGCATCGATCGCCGATGGGAACAGGAATCTTTATACCGATCCGGATGACCCCAATTCACTGCCAGTGGTGGTATTGCCGGAAGGCGGTTTCTATAATACGAACGACAATGACCTCAAACACTTTTATGTAAGAAATGCGCTTGATTACGACCGGCAGCTTGGCGATGATCACCGGATAAAATTATACGGAATGGTGGAAGCCAGCTCGCTGGAACGGCAATACTCCAACTTTACAGGCGTGGCCTACCAGTATGAGAACGGAGGGCTGGTAAATCCCAATTACCGGTTCTTTAAGAAAATGATCGAAGGCGGCGATGCTTATTTTGGAATGAACTACGGATTTGAACGGTTGGCGGCTTTTGCCTTTAAGCCGGCCTATTCATTTAAAGAGCGCTATATCTTTAACGGGAGCATCCGGTATGACGGGTCCAATAAAATGGGCAAATCAAAAGTAGCCCGGTGGCAGCCCACCTGGAACACTTCCCTGGCGTGGGATATCGACCGTGAGGATTTCTTTAATCCGGACAATAAGATATTGTCCACAGCCCGTTTAAGGGCCACTTACGGGTTAGTGGGCAATATGGGAAATGCCACCAATTCTTCAGCGGTCTATTACAACCGCATCACGTACCGGCCATATGAAAATGAAAAGGAGGCCGGTACGTATATCAGCAGCCTGGAGAACTCGGAACTGACCTGGGAAAAGCTATACGAGTTTAACCTGGGCACGGACCTTTCCTTTTTCAGGAACAAGGTAAACCTTACTGTTGACGTTTATAAACGGAATATTTTTGATCTCATCGGTCCCATCCGGACATCCGGCATCGGAGGTGAGTTTACCAAAAGCGCCAATTATGGAGCGATGAGTTCAAAAGGCCTGGAAGTTACGTTGGGCGGCAACCCCGTTAGCAAACCGGATGGGTTCAAATGGCGCACACAGTTCAATTTTGGACTGAATAAGAACAAGATAACAAAACTGGAAGTAGATCCCAACATCTGGACGATGGTAAGGGCCGAGGGGGGCACAAAAAAAGGATATCCCCAACGGGGACTTTTTTCCATACAATTTGATGGCCTGGATCCTGATTATGGCTATCCTACCTATATTGGCACTGATGGGAAAAAGGATACCTATGTGTACCTGCAAAGCACCGATATCGACTATCTGAAATACCACGGTCCGGTGGATCCGACATTTACCGGCGGGTTCTTCAACCGGGTAGCGTATAAGGGGCTTTCATTATCGGCCTTATTTACGTTTGCAGCAGGCAATTATATAAGACTTCAACCTACCTATACCGCGGTATATAACGACATGGTGTCCATGTCTGAAGACGTGGTGAACCGCTGGATCATGCCGGGGGATGAGACCCGCACCGGTATTCCCTCGTTGCTGGACCAGTTTGCCATCAATAACAGCATATTGAAGGCAGATGGGACCACGGTAAGTGCCGTTTACCCGTACAATGCCTACAACTATTCGGACCAGCGTGTGGCTAAAGGCGATTTTATCAGGCTCAAGAATGTTACACTGGCTTATTTGCTCCCCAGGCGAATGGTGACCGGCATCGGGCTTCAAAGCCTTCAGCTTGCAGTGGTAGGCAATAATATTGCATTGCTGTATTCCGACAAAAGGCTGAACGGTGCAGATCCGGAATTTTTCAACAACGGGGGCGTGGCGATGCCCATTCCCAAACAATATACTTTTTCAATTAAAGCAGGCTTTTAATCGATCATACTATGAAGAAAATACGGTTACAACTTTCTGGAACAGTGCTGCTGTTTGTTTTGCTGGCTTCCTGTAATAAATTCCTGGATAAAAACCCGGATATGCGCGCAGAGATCAACAGCATCGATAAGGTTGCGCAGCTCCTCGTTTCGGCATATCCCGAACGGCATTATATTACGTTTGCCGAAGTGGCTTCCGACAATGTTGAGGATAAATCCGCAGTACTGGCAGATTATAATACTGAGCCTTTTCCTACTTTATATAACTGGAAGGAAATGATAGAGGACATCAACGGGTCGCCGGTTAAATACTGGAATGCTGCTTATGAGGCCATTGCTGCAGCCAACCAGGCACTGGCTTCCATTGAAGAGTATCAATTTGGTGCAAGCGCCCGCCAGTACCGCGGGGAGGCATTGGTAGCCCGGGCTTACGCACATTTTATGCTGGTTACCTTTTTTGCAAAAGCATATGAACCGGGAGGCGCCAATGCTTCGCCGGGAGTGCCTTATGTAGATGAGCCGGAAACGGTGGCCATAAAAAAATACGACCGGGGAACGGTGGCATCTGTATATGCGCGCATAGAGAAAGACCTTACGGAGGGATTGCCGTTGCTTACGGGTGGTCAGTGGCAGGTACCCAAATACCATTTTAACCCGCAGGCTGCCCATGCTTTTGCTGCAAGATTCTACCTGTTTAAAGGCGATTGGGACAAAGTGATCGAGCAGGTGTCGGCCATTTTGCCGGCGAACAATTTCAAAGAGAACCTGAGGCCCTATACAGGGGCTCTATACAACCTGACCTATACAGAGCACCGCGTTGAATATACCAAGGCCGAAAAACCGTGGAACCTGCTGCTGGCAAATACGTACTCCAACTTTCAGAGAGGCAGCTCTTCTGTAGGGGCCGCGGGAAATGCCCGGTATAGTTTCGGGGAAACGAAAAAGGACATCTACAACAAAGTGACGGTATTTGGCGCTGCTTTCAGGAACCGGTATGGTGTCTATACCGCGCCCAATTATACCACCAACAAATACAATGAGTACTTTTATTACACAAATGTAGCCGCCGGTATCGGGTATCCCTACATCATGATGCCCCTGTTTACGGTGGATGAAGCCCTGCTGAACCGGGCGGAAGCGTTTATCCAGAAGGAGCAGTTTGATGCGGCGATCACCGACCTGAACACGTTTGCCAGCACACGCATTGTAAATTATGATCCTGCAAAGCACACGCTCACGACTGATAAAGCAAAGACCTTTTTCAACGAAGCAGATGATAAAGCGGCGCTGATAAAAGCAGTCCTGGAAACCAGGCAGATCGCATTTATGCAGGAAGGCATCCGGTGGATGGACATCCTTCGCCATAAGCTTCCGGTAACACATAATCATATTGCTACAGATGGTACCGAAACCTTTGAAACCCTGGGCGCGGATGATAACCGGCGGATGTTCCAGATCCCCCAGGATGCAAAACTTTCAGGCGTCATGCCCAATCCAAGATAAAATTATCAGAAAGATGAAAAATAATTCACTGATCCTTGTATTCCTGCTGCTCGTTTTTGCGTCCTGCCGTAAAAGCGATGCCAACCTGGATGTAGACCTGAGCACTTACAATCCGGACACTTATGTGGCCGATCCCGTGATTGATCAATGGCTCATGGACAGTCTTACCGATCCGTACAATATCCAGACCGTGTACCGGTTTGAACGGAACCTGACCGACGTGGGCAAAGATGTTTCCCCGATTGCGCTGGACAAGGTGATGCCCACGATGCAGGCGGTGCTCCGCATTTTTCTAAAGCCGTATGAGAAGATCGCCGGTGCTGCTTTTATAAAGAAATATACGCCTAAGCAATATGTGCTTTACGGATCGCCCTCGTACAACACCAATGGAAGCATCACACTGGGTACGGCAGACGGGGGCCGGCGTGTGGTGCTGTATGAGCTGAACAGTCTCGACTTCTCCAACGGGGAGCAGGTACGCCGGAAGATCCGTACCATCCATCACGAGTTTACCCATATTCTGAACCAAAACATCCTTATTCCGCCGGAGTTTGAACAGGTGACCAAGGCCGAATATGATGCAGACTGGACCAACAGTGCGAATACGGATGCTGTGGCCAAGTCGCTGGGGTTTGTGTCCCGCTATTCCCGGAGCAGCTATAAAGAGGATTTTGCAGAAATGGTTTCCCATCTGCTGGTGGAAGGGCAGGTATGGTTCAATAATTATATCAATACCACTGAAGCGGATGCAAAAACAAAGCTGCAGGCAAAAGAACGGCTGGTAAAGGATTATTTTAAAACCTATTTTAATATTGAGTTTAGTGAGCTGCAGGCCGAAGTGCAAAAAGTATTAAAGGAAACCTATAATGTTCATGATCCGGAAGATGTGACCCAAACCCTGCCCAACTGGCTGCTGGATAATAAAGTAAGCACGATCACGTATGACCCCGCCGCTGCGCATTATGATACCTATGGCAGATCGGCGGCATTTACAACGGTGTATAATGATTACAAAGCGTCACTGCAAACAAGCAATTGGTATTTGCAGTATATCCAGTTCCGGTTTAATAGTGCAACGAGCATGACGTTCCGGCTGGCATTTAAACAAGGTGCCAATGGCTCCACGGTATATGTAGCCGATTATAATTTTGACTTTACAGTAAACCCTATTACAGGAAGCGTAAAGTTCACCAAAGTGGTACCCGAAACGGCAAACACAAATAGTAATAATAAAATTGTCACTATAGTGGCCGCATTTGAGCAGTACATACTGCCGTACCTGACCAACCGGCAATTTGTTGCGGCCTGGCTTCCTGCCACGCTGCCCTCTTCAGATCCGGCCTACCGGACATTTGGAGGGTTTTATGTAGACGGCTCCTCTTCGAACTATTTCTACGGGCCGATCGCATTGAAATAAAGATTTGCGGGCGCTTTCCCTGGGGAACTGGCCTGTCATAAAATAAATTGTAACAGATATGAATAAGATCATTATTGTTTCGCTGATCGCGGTAATTATAGCCGGCTGCAGAAAGAACGAGGTTGCCCTCGTAAACGGAGGCCTGCCCGAAGAAAGAATGGCGGCGCGTTTAACCGAGCTGAGGAGTAAATTAACCGGTGCCGAAAACGGCTGGGTGGCGTCCCTTACCACTTCCGGCGGTGGGGGCTATGGCTTTTTTATGAGATTTGGCGCCGATGAAAAAGTGATCATGATGGGCGACCTGGATGAGGATGCCGCTACCGAGCCACAAACCTCCACTTACCGGATAAAATGGGTAATGAACGCCTCGCTGATCTTTGATACCTACAATTATATCACCCTGCTCCAGGACCCTGTTCCCGGTTCCTATGGTGGTAAAGCCGGCAGTGGCTATAAGAGTGATATCGAATTTGAATACATCCGCTCAACGGGTGATTCGGTCATCCTCCGTGGAAAGAAGTACCGGAATTATCTGTACCTGGTAAAAGCAACAGCAGCAGAAGCAACAGCCTACCAGCAGGGGACGCTACTGGATATGATGGAGGAAACTGGGGATTACTTTGATACGCATTTTAACAACTACATCAATGTAGCCGGTATTGCCAATAAAGTAGCCTTTGTACCCAATGGCGAAGACAAGCAGGTTTCTTTTCAGTATGCGGATGCAAAGGATAGCATTATTACGGTGAACGGGAAATTCAATTTTGATTTGAATGGAATAGGCTTCGCAGACGATTTCATTGTTAATGGCATTAAATTTAAAAATGGCATTTTAACAGGGAATACGCTGAAACTTTATGATGACAAAGGAAAGGAATATTCCGTTTCCCAAAACGCCACCCCTGTTATCCCGCTCAAGTTATTGTTTGCATATAATAAAACATATAATACCATTCTTATCAGTGGCCGCCAACTGCCGGCAGACGTTAGTTCAGGCTTTAACAGCGTATTTGATGATATGGTTACGAGGTTCATTAACGCGAGCCCCACGCGACCGATTGATTCAGTACGGATCATTTTGCAGAACAGTACCCAGGGCATGGTGGAAATCCGGTATAAGTCGGGAAGCACCAGTTACCAGGCTGCGCTTTCTTTTAATTATGTACTGGAAAATGACGTTCTTACGCTTTCGGATTATACACCGGTAACGAACGGAACAGGCAGTAACTGGACGTCGAGGATCACGCAAATAGGAGATTTTGAAGAATGGATCCGCAGCGGGCCCTTTAAAATCGATTGGGTTGCCAGCACTGCCTCCGGAGGTCAGAGCCTGGGCGGCCTGTACCGGGTTTCGGACCCTGGCAGTTTTTTTTACGGCCAGCTGCGGAAACGGTAAAGTGCAAAGCCAGCTGTCCGTTGTTGGCATTCGGAAAAGGCGATGTGCAGGGCATCATCAACAAGAGATACTGATAGCCAGCCTTCATTCCAGATGCTGAAATAAATTGAATGGCAGCTCAGAAGCTGTCTAAGAATAGATTTTTATGATAAAGCCGGTTATTTTTTCCGCTGATTTTTGCTAATGGGCTCTTTTCTACGTCCCGATTGCTCCTGTCGGGATGCGCCATCTGCGGGAAATCATTATCATTCCTATTTTTTGCGGACGCATTTTTAGACAGTTTATCAGTCGGCCCGGAAAGGAAAAATTTCCCAGACATTTTAATTTTTAAGCCCGATGCCTAACATACTTGAAATTCCGTTATTGATATATGTCGCGATCGCGGTGCTTACCCATTTACTGCGCCTGGTCTTTCTTTTTTTTAAAGTTCCATTACCGGCGCGTTGGCGATTTCTTTCCGAACCACCGGACAGGGGAAACCTTGTTCTGTATTATTTGCTGGTGATCCTTACCGGTATCTATATAATCTATGAGCGGGTCTTTGCAGCATCCGGATGAAGCATAGATCAGGATCAGGGGCTCTTTCATTGGGTATTGATTTTTTTTGGAGAGGCGTTTGCAAATGAAGGGGAATTTTTCCGCGGCCACTTGGGAGCCCCGGAAAGGAAAGAGGCTTCATGGAGCCTCAGCAGCAGCTAAGGTAAGGCCGGTCTGTCTCATGGGGTTGGCCGCCTGGCTGCTTTTATGGGTATAAAAATGATGATTAGAATTTTTGGTACAGGAGGTACATTTGACAAAGAATACAATATGCTGAATGGCCGGTTGTATTTTAAAGATACGCATATGCAGGAGCTATTGGAAAAAGGGCGGAACCTGGTTCCGGTAGCCACCAGTATATTGATGATGATCGACAGTCTTGAAATGACGCAGGAGCAACTCAGTTTGATCGTGAGCCGCTGCGAGCAGTGCGAAGAAGAGCGCATTGTCATTACACATGGCACCGATACAATGGACCAAACAGCGAGAATGCTGGCCAAAAGGATCACCCATAAGACCATCGTGCTTACGGGTGCCATGATCCCTATTAAATTTGGCAGCTCTGACGGGCTATTCAACCTGGGCAACGCGCTGGCATTTGCACAAACGCTTCCATATGGGGTGTATATTGCTATGAACGGCCGGGCCTTTAACTGGGATAATGTCCGCAAAAACAAACAGACAGGCCTGTTTGAGGAACTGAGATAGCCTGCTCCCTTTCAGGAGACCCGGAAAATAAGGGCATTGGCTGGCAGGCAAAGCGCCGGGATGAAGATGGAGCCCTTCTCAGTCAACATCGCGCTCCGTTTTGCGACTCCAAAACGATACAAATACAAGTAGCAAAGTATTCACTCCCGCAAAAAGCCAGGCCCGATCAAAAAGCCAGGAAACAATACTGATATAAAAAAGAAGGTAAGGAGGAATGGAAAAATCACGTTTCTTCCGGTAATGGAACCAATAATCCCAGCAAAAGATCAACAGAAAGGCTACCATTTTTAGGCCATACATCCAGTACTTTTTCATCCCGCTCATTTCAGTGTCATAGCAGGCTTCCAACCCACAATTTGCCAAAAAGATAAAATAAGCGGCCAGCTGAATTTTTATTCGCGTCGGGTTTGTCATTGATTAAAGGTCTTAATAGTCATAGATTGATTTGAAGTATTTATTCACCATTAAGAAAGGCTCGCTTGCAAAATCACCATAATTTGTCCATGCATTTTTGCGATCGGCTTCAGTCGGATCAGCGTAATGCTTTTTCTCATAAGTATATGTTAGGTACAAATATAAATAGTTACTATATATTATATTGCTTGTTAGTATGTTCTTTGGTGGTGATTTTCCGGGTCCCTTTCAGGAGACCCGGAAAAGAAGTACGTGTTCCCTGTTTCCCGGGGAGTCTCCCAAAGGGGACACCCGGGAAGCGTGCATCAGGATCAGATCTTCGTTGTATGCTGATTTTTGCAGAGGAATGTTGGTGAATGAAAGATTCTCATTTTTCCGACTTTCCTTTGGAAGATCCGGAAAAGGAAGAACAAAACGGTCTTGAAAATGTTAACGATAAAGGGAAGGCCGGCTGCTGTAGCGGACCTTTCTACTTTTTTACCCCGGGTTTTTAATTATTATGGTAGATTTGTAGGGTACGATCAAGTGAATATGGACAATAATTTTTATCAACAGATATTTGAATCGCAGAAAGGAGTGCCCGCGGTGCCGCCCAATCATGTAATTTCTTCCTGGGCGGATTCGTTGATCTGCCTGCTGTTTCCGGAGCGCGCCGACTGCTTCCCGATCAGTATCGACGAAGTACAACATAAACTCAGTATCCGGCAAAAGGAACTGGAAGCTATTCTTGCGCTTACCGACACCTGCCGGCAGGTACCCAAAAAGGCCGAGGGGTTCTTTAAGCGGCTGCCCGAATTGTACCGCTTATTGAATACGGATATTGAAGCGATCCTTTCCGGCGACCCGGCGGCCAAGACCCGGTTTGAGGTGATCCGCGCATACCCGGGCTTTTTCGCCATTACCTATTATCGCATTGCCAATGGGTTACTGAAGCTGCAAATACCCCACCTGCCCCGTATTCTTACAGAATATGCACATGGCATTACCGGTATTGATATCCATCCCGGGGCTTCCATCGGCGCGTATTTCTGCATCGATCACGGCAGCGGCACGGTGATCGGGGAATCGACCATCATCGGGGATCATGTCAAGATCTACCAGGGGGTGACCCTGGGTGCACTGAGCGTAGATAAAAGCCTGATGGACCGCAAACGTCATCCCACGGTAGAAGATGGAGTGGTGATCTATTCCAATGCCACCATACTGGGAGGCGATACCGTGATCGGGAGCAACAGCATTGTAGGAGGAAACGTTTGGCTTACCCGGAGCATACCTCCAAACTCGAAAGTATATCACCGGCCCTCCATCGACCTGGTAGAGCAGGAGATACTGGAATAGGAACCCTGTGTGCTTTCAGCCATCAGCAAGATCCGGAAAACCGAAAACCGATCACCGGGGTTTGAAATCCGCGATTTGGAATTTGAGATTTAGTATTTGTAATTTAGAACTTTTATAAATGGCTTCTTTATTGGATCTGGTGGGCAATACCCCCATGGTAGAACTAAAAAAACTCAATCCCAATCCCGCTGTACGGGTGTTTGCCAAGCTGGAAGGGACGAATCCCGGCGGCAGCGTAAAAGACCGCACGGCTTTAAATATGATTGCATCGGCGCTGGAGCGGGGCACGATCAAACCCGGTCATAAGATCATAGAAGCTACCAGTGGAAATACCGGTATCGCGCTGGCAATGATCGCCCGGTTTTATGACCTCGACCTGGAGCTGGTGATGCCCGATACTTCTACCCGCGAGCGTACCCTGACCATGGAAGCATTCGGTGCCCGGGTAACCTTGCTGACCGGCATGGAAACCTGCCGCGATTATGCAGAGGCCAAAGCAGCAAAAGGAGAAGCCTTTATTTTAAACCAGTTTGCCAATGATGATAACTGGGGCGCACATTATAAAACCACGGGACCGGAAATTTGGAAAGACACAGATGGCGCCATCACCCATTTTGTAAGCGCCATGGGCACTACCGGCACCATTATGGGGTGTTCCCGCTTTTTAAAAGAACAAAACCCGGAAGTGCAGATCATCGGTTGTCAGCCTACTGAGGAGGCATCGATCCCCGGCATCAGGCGATGGCCGGAAGCCTATCTGCCAAAGATATTTGATCCCAAAAGAGTAGACCACGTGATGGATATTACCGAAGCGGAGGCGGTCGATCATACCCGGCGGCTGGCAAGGGAAGAAGGGATCTTTGCCGGCATGAGCACCGGTGGTGCGGCAGCAGCGGCATTCCGGCTGGCGGCTGAGATCGACGCAGGCACGATCGTTTTCATTGCCTGCGACCGGGGCGACCGCTACCTGAGCAGTACACTTTTTGGGTAAGGATTGTTGTTTCAGGTTTAAAGTTCAATGTTTCAGTTGGAGATCCGGTCGCTGATCGATGAACACTTCTCAGTTCCGGGCTCAGAAAGCTAAAAGCTGACCGCTGAATTTTGTTCCAGGCTTGACGTTTAATGTTTGACGTTAGCTTGTGATCAGATCTTCCATCCCGTTGTCCCGACTAATGTCTATTATCTATCGTCGATTGTCCAAAGTTTCATGTTTAAGGTTGGAATCCGTTTACTCAATGTTGATCGCTCAATTCTCGGCTCTCTTTTTTCAGGACAGGACATTTTGCATTAAAAGCTGATGACTGAAAGCTAAAAGCTACATCCCTCCGAACAGGAGCACAACCATCTCACATCTCAATTCTCAAATCTCAACACTGATAGCTGACCGCTGAAAGCTCCCGGCTGTTTGCGCATTCGGGAAAAAAAATACGCGTCTTATTTTTCCGTATCTCGGAACCAGGCGACCGGGTGCTGCTGGTAATTTTGCCAGCGGATTATAAATTGAGATATATATGATGAAGAAGTTGATGATGGCGTTGCTTTTTGCAGGTAACGCTTTTTTGTTACATGCGCAGCATGCAGCCATTCATGGCAAAGTAACCACCGCAGACGGACAGCCGGTATCGCAGATCAGCATTGTGCTCAAGGATACCAGGTGGGGAACAATTTCGGGCGGGGACGGTTCTTACCAGATAAAAAATATTAAGCCCGGGGAATACACGCTGGAGCTTTCTTTTACCGGTGATATCCGGGAAAGCAAAGCGGTTTCTTTAAGCCCCGGCACCAATTTGGAGCTCGATTTCAGTATTCAGGAAACCTCTAAACAACTGAGCGAAGTGATCGTGGAGACCAGCAAGATCATGAACAGGGCAAGCGTTTACTCTAATAAAATGCCGCTGGCAAATCTTGAGAATGCCCAGGTGGTTACCGCCATTCCGGATGTGATCCTGAGGAAACAGATTGCCATGAGCCTGGAAGATGCGATGAAGAACGCAACCGGCATCTCGAAGATATGGGATGCCACGAACCGGCCGGACGGCGGCTCCATTTTTGTAAGCCGTGGCTTTCAGACCACTACCAAGGCCCGGAATGGATTGCCCAACATCGTTAACACCAATGTTGAAATGGCCAACCTGGACCGGATCGAAGTGCTGAAAGGACCATCGGGTACTTTGTTTGGCAGCATTGTGAACTCTTATGGTGGACTGATCAACCGGATCACGAAGCGACCGTATTTCTATAATGGTGGTTATGTAGATCTTGCCTACGGGTCGTATAATTTTATGCGGGCTTCGGCGGATGCAAATGTGGTGCTGAAGAAAGATAAGATGGCCTTTCGCATGAATGTGGCAGGGCAGAACCAGGACAGCTGGCAGGATGCGGGTTTCCAGCAGAGCTACATCATTGCCCCGTCATTCATTTACCGGCCCAACGACCGCTTTACCCTGAACGCCGATGCGGAGATCGCCGGCTCCAAAGGAAACAGCAATGGCGGCAATTTCATGTTCATCCTGCCACCCAGCACCATCAACGGGGCATTGGCCGGCATGTTGACCCAGGCGAAGGTTCCGGAGGAAAACATCAACGCCATTATGGCCCAGGCGCCTCGAACGCTGAAGGAAGCATACGGCACCGACCGGATCGACGAGCTGAAGCTGGATTATAACCGCTCGTTTATCGCCAATGATGTATATTCCAAAACCAATACCAACTCTTTTTTTGCGGATGCCAGCTACCGGATGTCCGGTCACTGGACCTCCCAGACCGCTATTACCTACAGCCTGAGCCACAACAACGGGTATGCGGCTTTCCAGTACCTGCTGCCCAACTACCTGGGCCATTTCCTGAACGCTTTTTTAACCACCGGTACACCGGATTTCGGCACACCGGGTACGGATAGTATTGCCCGCATGGTTTGGAAGCCGGTAGGAAGCACCAAAACTTTCGATGTGCAGCAGAATTTTGTCTCGGATTACCAGTTCGGGAAGGTGCGCAACCGGGCGGTTGTGGGGGTGGACTACCTGTCGTACCGTTCCGATGTAACCTATTACTACTTTTATGGAATGCTGCATAACGTGGTGCCCTATCCTTATCTTTTTGACGTAGTGGACGCCAACGGCCACTCCGCCGCCAACCTGGTTTATAACAGACCCAACCTGGATGCCGCCTACCAGGACCGCGGCAATATAGAAACCAGTTCCTACAACCAGCACTCGGATGTTTTCAGCGGCTATATCAACAATATCACCAATGTTACCGATTACCTGATCCTGTCTGCCGGATTGCGCGTCGATCATTTTAACAATAAGCTGGAGAATGCTCCTGGAACGGACGTAAAGCCATCCCAAACAAAACTGTCTCCAAAATTCGGACTGATCTTTATGCCGGTTAGAGACCAGCTGTCTTTCTTTGCAAATTATCAGAATGGGTTTACCAACCAGTTCGGACAAACCAAGGACCATGTAGCCTTTGAGCCGGAAGAGGCCAATCAAAAAGAGATCGGCGTCAAATATGCGCTGTTTAGAAATAAGCTTACCGGAAATATCAGTTATTATGACATCCTGGTAAAAAATGTGATCCGGCAGGATCCTGTTAATACCGGCTTCAGCATACAGGATGGAGAGCAGCACAGCAAGGGCGTAGAGATCGAAGTGCTGGCCAATCCTTATAAAGGCTGGACGCTGCTCTTTGGCTATGGCTATAACGACAGCAAGATGCAAAAAGCAGATGCCGACGTGAACGGGCTGCGCCCCGTACCTGCCGGTCCTTACAATACATTAAACTTCTGGACCAATTATACATTTACCAAAACTGCACTGGATGGACTGGGTGTTGGCTTCAGCCTGAATCATTCCAGCGAATCCAATGCCGTTAACAGCAATTATGACGGCCGGCTGATCCTTCCGGCGGCAACTATATTGGGTGCGCACCTTACCTACGATCGTAAACATTACCGCGTAGGGCTGAAGGTGAACAACCTCAGTAACGAAAAATACTGGAAGGGCTGGACCAATTTTATTCCCCAGATGCCCCGGCAGCTGATCGGGTCCATCGCCTATAAATTTTAGTCGCGGCAGCCACTGTTCCTTCTGTAAACGATTATTTTTTGACAACGCATCATGACGGTAAAAAAAAGCAAAAAACTGAAATGGGCCGCTCATCAAAAGCGGTGGTTTGGTAAATGGCATCTTTACCTGGGGATCATCGCCGGTGCCTTGCTTTGTGTGGTTGGCCTTACGGGAAGCATCCTGGTCTTTGGAGATGAGATCGACCAGGCGCTGAATAAGGACCTGTTTTTTGCGATGGAAAAACAAAAGCGGTATTCCATTGAGGAGATCGCCACACTGGTGCCCCAAAAGTATCCGGGGAAAAAAGTGGATTATGTGTACCTGCCCAAAGAAGGTAATCCCAATATCAGCTATGTATGCTATGACTTTGCAACCGAAGAACAGTTCTTTATCAATCCCTATACGGCAACACTTACCGGCAAACGCCTGCATCACAGTTCCTTCATCGGCTTTGTAACGGAGCTGCATACGAACCTCCTGATGCCGGGGCCGGGGCAGTATATTGTCGGCATCGCCACGCTGTGCCTGCTCATTCTTACGGTCAGCGGGTTGCGTTTATGGGTGCCCCAGCAATATAAAAAATGGAAACAATGGCGATCCGTACTTACGGTAAATTTCAGATCGGGATTTAAACGGCAGAATTATGACTGGCACAATGTACTGGGGGTGTACAGTGCGCCGGTGGTCATTATGCTGTCCCTGACAGGATTTGCGCTTACTTTTGGTCCGGTCTTTATTGCATTCCTGTTCATGCTCACCGGCAGGTCGCCGCAATCCGTACAACAGATCTTCGGACAAAAATCGGAATGGGTCCGGGGTGGGCAGCAACTGTCTCCGGCGGATGCGGCGCTTGTTGCAAAAAGGCAATTCCCCAATGCCGTCATCAGGGGCATTGCCTATCCGGCAGATTCAACGGCGGCCTATCGTTTTGACATGCGTTCTGATGGCGTTTCAAAAGAGGGCAACCGGATCATGCTCAGCATTGATCAATACAACGGAAAGGTGCTGCTGAACAGCGAAACGGATTTCCCCAATATTGGCAACAGCTATCTGACGTGGATCGTTCCGTTGCACCTGGGCACTTTTGGAGGGCTGCCTACCAAGATCCTTGCCTGTGTTGGAGGGCTGGTGCCTTTGTTGCTGTTCATTACGGGGCTCATTGTATGGTGGCCACGCTTTAAAAAACGCCAGGGCAGGCAAAGCGCCATTCCGCCACGTCCTTCGAAGGATGAAAAGGTCTTGCAGGCCATCCGCGCTTTATCTTCCGGAAAATATTTTTCTTTTCATTTTAAACGAGGGCTCCGGTATGGGCTGCTGGTATTGGGTTGTACTTTTCTTGCGGGGTTGCTTTACGGACTTATCTCCGGCATTGTGATGCAGCCGGCGCTGTTTGCCGTTTTGTACACCGGCATTATCATTCTGGTAAATTTCATGATCGCAGTGCTGGTGCTGGTGGCCGGAAGCGTACTGCTGCTGTTGAGAAAAAGGGTAAAAGGGCTGCTGAAATATTTTTCACTGTCGCTGGCCCTGTTGCTGGTCTTTCTGCCCTTTATCGCGGCGATCGCATTGCTTTCTAAGAACCTTTTTTAAAGCGGGTGTTATTTAAGATTTAAAGTTTGAGGTTTGTTCGCAGCCTGGGATACATTTCTCAATTCCGTGATACTGAAATCTGAAAGTTCAACTCTCAACTCTGATCCCTGAAAACCTACGGCCGGCAATGCTTATTGTTCTCTCCGGCTTTCTACAGTGTAAACAAAAGAGTCTGCCTTATAATACCCGAGGTTGTACTCAATAGGGCGCTCTCCCTGGTCATATACAAATCTTTTCCGGAAAAGTACGGGGTCGCCCTGGGGTACTTCCAGTTTTTCGGCGATGAACTTGGAGGCTGCTTTGGCGCTGATCTCCTCTTTCGAAAGATTGGCTACGATGTGATGGTTTTTTTCCAGCATTTCGTAAAGGGGCGTATTGAAATCCTCTTCACCGGTAAGTCCTGTTCTGGGATGAAAAAAAGATACAAAATAGACAAACGGAGCTTCCGGACGCCCGCGCAACCGCTCGAGCTTCAGGACCTTTTTATCCGGCGTGATCTGGAAAAAATTTGCAATAGCTTCTTCGGGATGTACCCAGCTCACATGCAGCTCATAATTCTTGATGGGGATGCCCCGGGTCTGCATTTCCTGGGAAAAGCTCAGCCAGTTATTGGACTTGGAACTTACGGCTGTGCCGGCAACACGGGTGCCGATCCCTTTTTTGCGTATCAGCAGGCCGTCATATACCAGCTTGTTCAGGGCCTGCCGTAGAGTGGTACGCGAAATGGCAAGCTGCTTTGCCAGGTCCACTTCGTTGGGCAGCAACTTTCCATTGGCAAACTGCGGATCCTTGATCAGGTTCCGGAGCAGCTGTTCCGCCTGCACATGAAGCGGGATATGATTTTTGTGATCCAGGGAAAGCTTCATCATTGTTTATTCTTGCAAACACAAAATAGTACTGTTTCAATATTTTCTACACAAGTATGACATGTATACATACATTTCATACTGCGACCGGCGTAAGATAATAAAAAATCGAAACAATCAATTGATTTCCCGGTTCTTTTAATCATTTCCCCGTCTTTTTGTTTGTTCTTTCAGGCCGTCTTTTCACCGGCACCGGAACAAATTATGGGTAACATGTGTTTATGTATGCACAATTTGTGAGCTGTGCCTGCGCCGCTTTTCCTGTGATGACGAATGGGACTGCAGTGTTATTTGGATGGCAGGGTTTTCATGAACCGGTGATACTCTTTTTCTTCCCGGTTCATTTTATCGTACCAGTTCTTTTTCAGGATCAAAGTGGTAATGCCGAGGACCAGCACCGTGCTCAGCAGCGGCAGTTGCTGTTGCAGCACTATATACATGGGAATGAGGGTCAGGCAGCACTGCCATACAATGCCCACGGCCACATTTGCCATATCGCGGCCAAATGCTGTATTTGCTTTAAGACCCGGATAGCGGCTGCGGGCTTTTTCAGCTACGGGTTTCCAGAACCCCCAGGGACGGACTTTTACATAGAAATCGATTAGTGTTTCCATATCCGTGGGTTTGGAAGTAAGGGTGCCGGCAATACAGCCGGCGAGCGACAGCACCAGCAATACCGGAAAATAATAAAGCGGCAGGGTATCCGGAAAAATTTCGGGAATGATCATTGATGCCGCAATGCCGGTCAGCATTCCCCAGAAAAAGCCGTTACCATTGAACCGCCACCAATACCACTTAAGCGCATTGGCGGCAATATAGCCTCCGTATAAAGCCGATACGATCCACTGCAGCACCGAATTGATATTATGGATATAGATGCCGATAACCGTGCTGAAAACAACTACAGCAACAGCAATAATATAACTGGCACGGATCTGGACCTTTGCAGATGCCCCGGGGTTTATGTATTTTAAGTACACATCGTTGATCAGGTAGGCGGGGGCAGCGTTGATCGTGGAAGCGAATGTAGACATAAAGGCCGACAGCAGGGCGGCCAGCAGCAATCCCGTAAGCCCCATGCCCAGGAACTGGTGGATGGCCCTTGGCAATATGGTTTCAAAATCGATCCCCGCGCCCAGCATCCGGAAATCGTCGCTGAAGAATACAACGGCCAGCACCGTAAAACCCATGATCATCAGGTATCGGGGAATGAGCAGGAAAACCGATACCGAGCCGCTCATCAGGGCCGCTTCCCGCGGACTTTTGCAGGCCAGTATCTTTTGCATATCATAGTTGGGCGCAGGGCCGGCCATACTAAAAAAGACGCCTTTGAATAACATCATCATCACGAAAATGGTAAAAAGCCCGTACTGGTCTTCCTGTATTTTATGGGTAATGGAAGGCAGCAGCGCGCTCCAGTCCAGGTCCAGCCTCCAGCCAAAGAAGGGTGTATCCCAGCCTGCAGGTGTGTGGGCGGCCAGCAGCTCCGGGCTTACCCGGCTGATCGCTGTTACCGCGATCACAATGCCCGCCGTGGTCTTGATAACAAACTGGATCAGGTCGGCCCATACAATGCCCTTCATACCGCCAAGCATTCCGTAAAAAGTAGCAATACCGGTAAAGAAAATGCCATAGATATGAGCGGCATATTGCGGGTTCACAGAAAACGGGATCAGGGGCGCTACAGCATCCCAGGGAAGGAAGACCTCGATAAACTTTCCAATGCCCACGAAGCCATAACTGAGAAATCCCACAACGCCGATGATGGCGTAAAGAACAACAATGGTATGCGACAGGCCGGCGCCCTTTCCGTATCCGAACCGGGTGCGGATCCATTCTGCACCTGTGCGCACGTTGGAGCGGCGCAGCCATACGGAAAGGTAGATCATCATAAAGATCTGGTTGAACACCGGCCACAACCAGGGGATCCAGAGGCTCTTCAGCCCATAAGTAAAGGCAAGGGATACGAGCCACATGGTTCCGGAAATATCAAACATCCCGGATGAATTGGAAAGGCCCAGCAGATAAAAAGGAAGAGTCTTGCCGCCCAGCAGATAGGCGTCCATATTTTTCGCCGCCTTTTTTTTGAGCACAAGCCCGATAACGATCATGGCGACCAGGTATATGGCAATGATGAGTGCATCGATCCATTCAAGCTTCATGTAACGGTTTTTATCCTTTATATCGTCAGATGAGCAAATATCGGCTTCCTGTCTTTATGGGAGACCATTTTTCTTTATAGCCGGTGCACACGGCACACAATGGCCGGTACTGTGCAGGTTATGGCATCCGGTATGGAATCTATTCCGTGTATGGAAATTGCAGTTTGTTTTTACGCATATAGTTCCAGGAAAGCGTTGTTCTTATCGATCAGCTCGTTGATCTGTCGCACCGATTCTGCCGAGCGGAGGCCATCGCCGGGTGTATGCAGGCAATGGTCCAGTAGCTGCTCTATTGTGGCTACCGCCACATGGATCCTTGTGTCGCTGGACGCATAGTATATATAGACCGTGCCATCCTCATCGGGGATCCATCCATTTGAGAACAACACATTGGAAACATCTCCGATGCGCTCCTCATTTTCGGGAGCCAGCAAATATCCCGCAGGCTCGGCAATGAGCCTGGAGGGATCTTCCAGTGCTGTCAGGTATATATACAACACGTACCGCAGGCCGGCAGCACAGTTGCGGACTCCATGTGCCAAATGGAGCCATCCTTCTGCCGTTTTAATGGGAGGGGGGCCTTCGCCGTTCTTCAGTTCTTTAATAGTATGGTATTGTCTGCAGTTGATGATCTTCTCCGACCGGATTACCGGGTGACAAATATCTTCGATCAGCGCCCACCCGATGCCTTCTCCTTTTCCTGCGAGGATAAAATTGTCTTGCGGCCGGGTATAAAATGCATACCGGCCGGTTACAAATTCCGGGTGCAGCACCACATTGCGCTGCTGGCCGCCGGCCTGGATATTGGGCAGCCGCTCCCAGTTTTGAAAATCTTTTGTACGTACGATACCGGAGCTGGCCATGGCCAGCGCAAGATCGCCCGGGGCGGCATCAGGATGATGTTGCTCGCTGCAAAAAATACCATAGATCCAGCCGTCCTCGTGCGCCGTAAGCCGGATATCGTAGATATTCGTTTCGGAAGGGGCGCCGTCCGGAATGACCACCGGCCGTGGCCAGAAGCGGAACCGGTCAATGCCGTTGGGGCTTTCTGCAATTGCAAAAAAAGATTTTCGGTCAATTCCTTCCACGCGTACCATCAGCAGGTAACGCCCTTTCCATTTGATCGCGCCGGCGTTCAACGTGGAGTTGATGCCGATCCGTTCCATACAAAGCGGGTTGGTACGCGGATCCAGGTCATAACGCCAGGAAACGGGTATATGTTGTTTGGTAACTACCGGGTTCCTGTATCTGCGCACTATCCCGTTGCCGGTCTCCCGCGGCTCATTCGCCCTGGTGATCAGCTGTTCCTGTTCGCGGATGAGTATTTTCCACTGTTGCTGAAAATGTATGCCCGTCGTATTCCTCATGAAAATGCTTGCTCTTTCAAATGATGCAAAAAGGTTAAAGATTGTCAGGGTACAAAGGCATACGGGTTACCCTGTGGAACGCGGTGCCGCTCAGTGTGGTTATTTCCATTTCAAATACGATTTCTTTTGTTGCCGGGTCTATTTCTACAACACGTCCTCCGGGCCCGATGGAGGTTGGTACGCCCATGCCGGGGCAAAATAAGACATGCTTTGTCTGTGGCAAGAACTGCACTCCGGAAAGTGCCTGTGAAAATCCCGCAGCATCTCTTTCCCTGCCGTAGGACCAAACCTGCTGCACGGTCCGCTTTTTAATATCGATCTTATATTCTACCACCCGGCTGTAATTAGCAGCGCCGGAACCGAAATTGGGCACCCAGTTGCGGTTATAACCATTGTCAAACACCAGGATGTGGTCATCCGATATAACAACGGGCGTGTGGGGTCCCCAGGGCCAGTCGAAACCTGCTGTGTGTGCATCCCCGTTAATGATGGCCGGGTCCGTTACAGGGACCCCGTCTTCATCAACCGGATCTAACAGGTATGGCTGAAAGGCAGTTCCCCAGTATTTATGGGGGGAGATGATCCAGCGGAGATTGCCGGTGTGGGTAAAACGAAAAATGCCCTGGTAACGCGCGGTAGCCAGCAGATCACTTCCAATTTCATTGATCGAATTATTATGTGCCCAGTTTGTGGGATTCTGGGAGTATTGCGGGGGCGTGATCCCATCAGGCTTCACATAACGGGCTGTATCAAGCAGGGCGGAAAGATCCCATTCTTTAACTACGGTACCGGATGCCGGGTCCAGTTCGATGATATGGTCATTGATGCGTGGCTGACCGTTTCTTAAGCGTGCGGCGGGCTTGGTAACGGTGATCAGAAAATTTCCGTTAGCCGCTTCTTTGATTTCGTGATGAAAGGTATAACCGGGTTTCTGCAGATCCCATTGGTGCAGCAGGTTTCCGAACATATCGATCTCCACGATCCTTGACTGCGACTGGTCCCCGGCGATGAAGGTTCCCTTTTTTGTGCGCTTTAAGCCGATGGATGCGGAAAGCTTTTGCAGGTCGGGCGATGATTTAAAAAGCAATAACCATCGCAATTCCCCTTCGTTATCGACCATATAGGGCAGCGATACATCTGCTTCCGACATTCCGGGGTAGTTAATCATATTGACCCCGGGCTCCATTTTTCCCGGCTGGCTTTTTATCAGTTTCCATTTGGGAAAATCCTGTACTGCAAGCGGCGCTGTGCGGATGTGGATCGTTGTGCTGCCGCGCTCCCTGCCGTCCCGGTCGGTAAAAGCGAGATCTACTATATTGTCATGGCCGGCATACAGGCCAAAAACGGGCACGCTCTGACGTGGCTTATCCTCGTAACACAAGTGTGTGATGGTGCCCGCTTCCCCGTTTTTACCATGCACAGTTACCTTTACCCGGCCATAAGTAGGCAGCCATACATTTACCAGGGCGGCGAGTGGGTTGTAGCCCGACGGGTTGAGTCTTATATCCTCTACGATATAATCGAGATTGGTGCCTTTGGCGGGTATCTCCAGTTCGGAGCCATCGCTAAAGATGATCCCGATACGCCAGCGTTCCGGCTTGGGTACAATTTTAGTAATATCCTGCATGGGGATCTGCAACGCTCCCTGTTCAAAGTTAAAAATATACCCGTCGTCATTCGTGGAAACATCCAACAGCAGGTCTCCTTTATCTGCCCTGACGCTTAAGGATTGTTTTGACGGCATATCCGGAAGAGCATCGTCCCGGCGTGTGCAGGAAAATATCAATATCACCAGACCTAAAAGCAGACCGGGCAATGCGCTATCCCTCTTAAAATGACAAGGCTGGGGTATCGGCATATCGGATATTATTTACTGTTGTTTTTAGGCTGCCGGATGTCTTGCAGCACCCGGCGGTCATCAAATGATCTTTCTGTTTGGGAAATAAAAACGAAACAAATTGCCGGGCTAAGATCATAAAAGGCCTGCTGCCGGAAATACGCGCTGCCGGTAGGTTGCAACAGACAGCGCGCTTATCTTCCGTTATACAGCACTGCTTATCTATTGCCACAGTGGATGCTGTTGTATTGCGGTATTCGTATTTATTTCCGATTCCGGAATGGGCAGATAGTAATGCCTGGGCTGAAAATTAGTAGCGCCCTGCTTTTGATTGGTTACAAAGATCTGCTTCATTTCAGCAGGGGTGTACCAGCGTTTCAGGTCAAAGAAACGATGCCCTTCAAAGAAGAACTCCAGCTCATTTTGTTTGATGATCTCCTTCATCAGTTCATCAGCGCTGCCCCAGGTTTTGTCCGACAGTCCGGCCCGGTCGCGAATGCGCTTTAAGCTGGAGGCAGCCCCTGCCAGATTCCCGTTTTTGGCGCAGGCTTCTGCATGTAACAACAATACTTCTGCAAAACGGATTACGCGCAGGTTATTGTTGTTATTAGCAGCATTATACATGCTGTTAGCGCCTTCTTCGTTCTTATAAAAGTTGGTATATTTCTTCAATAAGAAACGCCCGGGTTTGCTACTTATTTCAGGATAGACCAGTCCTGTGTTTACCGACATTTTTGCCTGGGCTTCATGCCAAAGCCAGTCGAAATTATGATTGCCAAACCATGTCTCATCGGCAAGACCGGTTTCGTAATCGGAATACTTCCAGAAAAAACTGGTGTACATCCGCTTGTCAAAACGGGTGTCGGAACCGGCGGGACGCTCTTCACTAACAAAATCGCGCACAATGGATATACCGGGCACTAATTTAAACCAGGCGCCGGTGCCGGCCGGTCCGCAAAAATTAGGCAATGCAAAACCCAACTGGCAGGAGGCGCAATCATTACCCCATATTCCGCCGGAGCCCAAAAAGCCATCATAGGACAATTCAAATACCGACTCTTTGTTGAACTCGGTGGTTTCTTTAAAATTGTCTTCAAAATGCTCCATTAAATCATAATTGTAAGGAGCAGTGAGCAGCGCCTTTAACTCGGTCTCGGCCTCGGGGTACTGTTTGGTATATACCAATGCCTTGCCCAAATAAGCAATGGCCGCGCCCTTGGTAACCCGGCCCACCTCGCTGCCCGGTCTGCTCACAGGCAGGTTGTCCCTGGCTACCTTAAAATCGGCAATCACCTGCTTCCATACATCCGCTTCCGGTGAGGAAGGCTTGTTGCCCCCATCCGGATCATCGCCCGCGGGCAACAGCCGTAGTGGTACATCGCCAAAATTGGCGGACAGCAAAAAATAGTACATGCCCCGTAAAAAGCTTACCTCACCGATCAGTTGCTTCTTTTTAGTTTCATCCATTTTTACCCGGTCAATATTTTTCATAAATACATTGGCCCTGTTGATTCCTTTGTATAGGTCTCCAAAATTGCTTCCGGCAGTACCGGCAGCATTAAGGAAATTAACATAGTCCCAGGTAAAGGGCTCTTCACCGATCAGGAACCACATATCATCTGCCCGGTTCATGGTCTGATAGCCCGAATAGGCTCCGTAATAGCCATCCATTTGATTGCGGATGGGTGAATAAATGGTAGGAATGGCAGCTACCGCATCGGACTCGATTTGCCAGTAGGTTTCTTCTACCGGAAGATTGGGGTTGATCTTGTTTAGAAAATCTTTGCTACAGCTGCCCAGTAACAGCAGCACTGCCGCTGTTGCCGTATATATTTTTATCGAACGTTTCATTATTGACATTTTTAAAAGAAATAAGATTTGTTACAAAAGGCCGTTCAGTATTAAAAATTGGCCTGGATGCCCAGCATAATGGTACGTGCCAGCGGAAAACGGCCATAATCGGTACCAGCTGAAAACACGCCGGTATAATCGCCGTTTTCGCCATTGCTTTGCCCCAGGTCAGGCGTATAACCTTTGTATTTGGTTGCGGTAAAGAGGTTGTCTGCCGCCAGGAAAATGCGGCCGTTCTTCAATGCAGCCTTGCTTAACCACTGTTCGGGCAGGGCGTAGCCCAGTTCAACCGTTTTTAAGCGAAAGAATGCGCCGCTCTCTATCCAGCGATCGCTTACCCGGCGTTTATTGTCGTTAGGGTCCTCCCGGGTATAGCGGGGAATATCAGTATTGGTATTCGTGGGCGTCCAGGATTCCAGCAGGCGTGCCGAATGATTGTTTACTTCGTTGGTCTGCTCCATGCGCGCGCGGGTATAATTATATATTTTATTGCCGTACATGCCGTCAAAGAAAAAGGCAACATCCACTCCTTTGTAATCCAGACCGCCTCTGATGCCATAAGCCAGTTTGGGGAAAGGGCTTCCCACGTACTGGCGGTCGTCATTATTAATTTGCCCATCGCCGTTATCGTCCACAAATTTAATATCGCCGCCCCTGGCCTTGGGCTGTATCACATTGCCGTTAGCATCCTTATAAGCCTGTGCTTCGGCGTCTGATTGAAACAGGCCATCGGTTTTAATGACCCAGAAACCACCGATCGGGTAGCCTACTTTCGCCCAGCTAACAACGCCCTCTCCCCGTGGATTAAAGCCCTCAAACTGCTGCACACTGCCCACGGTTACGGCACTTACTTCGTTTTTGACCGCAGAGGCGTTCAGGCCAATCGTATAGTTCAACGCTCCGACAGCATTTCTGTAAGTGGCTAAAAACTCGAAGCCTTTATTGCTGATGGTTCCGGCATTCATAACCGGCGAGCCTGTAAGTCCTGTAGAAGGGGGCTGGTTGATATTTAACAGCACACCCCTGGTTTCCCGTACATAATAGTCGGCACTGATATTGAGTTTATTCTTCAAAAAGGCCAGATCCAATCCTATATTACTGGTAACCGTTTCTTCCCAGGTCAGGTCCGGGCGGGAAACCCAGTTGATACCGGTAATGGATCCCGGCCACAGCTTGCCGCCCTGTATGTAATTGATGCCGTAGGTAGTGATGTTTTGCGTGGTGTAATTGGCTATTTCCTGGTTACCCAACCGGCCGTAGCTGGCGCGCACTTTCAATTCATTTATCGTGTTTTTTGCCGCTTCGAAGAAGCGCTCGTTCATCGCATTCCAGCCAAAGGCGATAGACGGAAATACGCCGTAGCGATGTCCTTCTTCAAACCTGGAAGATCCGTCGCGGCGCAACGATGCCGTTAGCAGGTAACGGCTGTCGTAGCTGTATACCAGGCGGCCAAACTGAGATATGAGCGCTGCTTCCTGCAGGCTTCCGGATGTAGATTGATCGGGTAATGCCCCGGCATTTATAGCATCTGTTCCTAAAGGAAGATCCTTCCGGCTGGCTCCAAAACCACGACTCGTATTTTCCTGTGCCGAATAACCTGCTAAAACATGAATGGTGTGCTTGTCAATCGTGCGGTCGTAATGCAGGGTATTTTCAACCAGCCACTGATTATTGAAAAAAGCATTTTCGTTGAGGTAGGATTGTTGATTAGCTGTGCCATAGGTATAGGCCAGGCCCCGGTCGTAGTTCCTCCCGGTGGTCCGGTTGATACCCGCATTGAGCCTATATTTTAACCCTTTTACAAACAGATCCGCTTCGGCATAGCCATTCAGCATAAGATCTGTTTGATATACGTGCTTGTTGTGCAGGTTTAAAAAACCGACAGGATTTTCTAAATTTTTCATCCATGGTGCATAGGTGGCATAGCCCCCCACCATAGCGGGATCATAGATCGGAAGTAATGCATTCTGGCGCAGTACATCAGTGATGGTCAAATCAGAATATTTCCGGTCGCCCGATTTAATTAAGAAGGTATTGCCCACCCGGAAATGATCGTTGAAAAAGCTGAAGGTATTTTTGGTACGCACTGTAAATGCCTTATAGCCGGTGGTTCTTAAAATACCCTTCTGATCCATATACCCGGCAGAAACGTTGTAGGTAGCTCGCTCTCCACCTCCGGATACATCTAAATTCACTTTACTGACGGGAGCGGTGTGAAATACTTCGTCCTGCCAGTTGGTATTGGCAGTAAAGCTTTCTGCCTGTGCCGGTAATAAACCGTTTTCTTTTTCAATGGCCTTCCATTGCAGACCGCTCATCAGGTCCATTTTTTTAGGAAGGCTTTGCACGCCCGTAAACGCATTGAAGCCAATAACAGGAGGGGCGTTTTTACGTCCTCCTTTAGTGGTAACGATCACCACGCCATTGGCTGCCCGCGAGCCATAGATGGCGGCAGCAGATGCATCTTTCAGCACCTCCAGGGAAGCGATATCATTGGGGTCAACTAAATTAATATCTCCAAATACCCCGTCGATAACATAAAGCGGGGAGTTGCTGCGCAAAGAGCCCAGGCCACGGATATTGATGCTTAAGCCCGCGCCCGGTGTACCCCCGGAGTTAGAAACGGATACACCCGCTATGCGACCCTGTAAAGCGCCGGCAGCGCTTTTGGCCAGGTTGGATTGCAAGTCTTTACCGGTTACCGAAGCTACGGCGCCTGTAAGATCCTTTTTCTTGATCGTACCATACCCGATCACCACCACTTCATCCATCTGGCTGCTTTCGCTCATGGATATATTGATGGCATTATTTCCCGTGACGGTGGCTTCCGAGGTTTGCATGCCGGCATAGGTGAATTCCAGCGTTTGTCCTTTTGCGGCGTCTAAGACAAAGTTTCCTTCCAGGTCGGTGACCGTGGCGTTGCTTGTTCCTTTTACGGTTACGGTGGCACCGGAAAGGGGATTGTTATTTTTATCCCGTACTGTTCCTTTGACCTGTAATACTTGTTGTGCCCATGTAAAATGGCTAATGGCTCCTAAAAGCAGTATGAGTAGAATTTTTTTCATACATATGGCTTGTTTNGTAAAAAAATGAGGCCGTAAAACTAACTGAAACAATAGCAGGGGCATTTCACAATCGTATCAACTTCATTGAACAATCCGTCCTTTTTATTTCTTGTTTTTGAAGGACGGTCTGCCGGTGTGCGGCCGCTTTAAAATGGGCATAATGCGGAGGGAACAATAAAGAAGGATGTGCAAAATGAGCCGGTGCATGCCATGCACGCATGCGATACTACGGAATATTTTTCCGGAACGGGGACGCATTTATTGAACGATCTGCTCATTTGGATTGAAGAATTTGCTCATGGGGTGATTGTTCATAAAGGGAGGGGGCACAAAAGAAGGGATATCCGGCGATCAGAACCGTGGCGCTCCCTGGTTCTTTGTGTTGCGTGAAATAGTGCTGCAGGATCGCTGAAACACGGAATTTTTTTTAGGCCTGTTTTGAAATGGCGACAGCATCGCGGTCGTGATATAAAAGGATCTGTATTTCTGCGCGTCCGCGGCAAACATAGGAAATACAGCTCTTTAGCTGCCGGGTGTCTCTGCGGTCTTATGGTAATAGGAATGTGCTGCCGCTCCTTTTCGTCGTTGCGTGAAACAAAGTCTTAGAAACTGTTTAAAAACGATCCGGGAGCATCCGTATAATCATTAAAAGGTACCAGCTTTTTATCATCTCTACTTGGGGTTTCGCTGTAGCCGTCATCTATAGAAAGCGGGGTTCAACGATCATTTTAGCAAAAGAGGCATGGCCTCGGAGATCCGGCAAGAACGGGTTTCAACCCCGTTCACACGTCCCAAAGAGCAACAGAGCGCCATGGCCCGGGGCATAATGATCCGTGCCGATGGCACTTATAGGGAGCATCAAAATGTTGTTTTTAAACAGCTTCTTGGAATGCACAGAGGTGTTTAGCTATAGTGCCGTCACGCATCAGACGATAACCTGTTGCTTTTTAAAATTGTTCCGGAACTCGGCAGGAGTAACTCCTTTTGCCTTTTTGAATACGCGGTAAAAATAGGAGATGCTGTTAAAGCCGCATTGATCGGCCACATCCTGTATGGAAGCTGTGCCCTTAAGTTTGCGCATTGCCACATTGATGCGGAAGTCGAGCTGGTAGTCGGTGAAGTTCATCCCTGTCTGTGATTGCAGGAAGCGGGAGAACGTGGAACGGCTCATGTTCAGGAGGGCCGCAGCATCGGCGAGGCGGATCAGGTCGGTGATATGCTGGCTCACATGATCCTGCAGCCGGTTAAGCAGCTCTGCGCCTCTGCTGATCTCGGGAGGAGCACCGCTCGAAAGTTCCCGGCAGTCTTCGCTTTTCGACAGTTCATATAAAAGGATCAGCAGCCGCATCACCGAATAGAACCCGTCATTTTCCATAGTAATGATCTGCAAAAGCGGTTGTACCCGGTCGATGGTTGTGGCTCCGAAACACAGGCCTTTTGTTGCCCGCTCAAAGAGCCGCTGTATGCTCCGGAACTGGTTCTTGTTCAGGTATTGCTCCAGAAGCTGTGGATGGAACTGGATGGTGATTTCATGGATGTTCGTAAATACACGCCCCCCGTCTTTCCAGGCGTGCTTGAGCTCGGGGTTGGTGATCAGCACCAGGTCTTTTTCGCTGATCGTTTCCACCGAGTCGCCGATAATGCGTTGTGCACCTGCTGCACCATCTACAAAATTGAGCTCAAATTCGGGGTGCACATGAACGGGGAAGGTAAAGCTTGACTTGCGCCGGTCAAATACAACGAAGCAATCTTTTTCTGACAATGGGGATTTTTCTCGGTAAATCTCTGGTACAACCATTTCAATATATTTACATCAATTACCTTATGCCCAAATGTAATGATTTTAAACTTCGTGTTCAATTTTCGTTGTTTTCTAACTGATAGCTATTTGTTTATAAGATCTACCTGAACTTTAAAAAACGAGTAGCCTCACTGATACCCGGGATTAAAAAATGAATGGCTCCGGGCAGGCTCTTCGTTAGGACCGGTGCCCGCAACGGGTTGTTCGAAGTGATAATTTAAAGCGTTGGTTGTTCCTACCGTAAGATCGATGGTAGTTCCGGTAATTTTTGCCGCTTTATCTGAACAAAGAAATACGGCCGTGTCGGCAATGTCCTGCATCAGCGGCAGCTCTTTAAGCATGGTATCCCGCCGCATATTGCCCAGGACCTGCTCCGACAAGGCTGCATTCATAGCTGCAAAGTCGCGGAAGACCTTTGAATCGGGAGAACCGGCGGAGCGGATATTGACCACGCGGACCCCATAAGCACCGAGTTCCGAGGCCAGGTTCTTTGAAAAACTTTCAACAGCGCAGCAGGCGGGCCCAAAACCGCCGGTCAGCGGATACCCAATGCCTCCGGGTGTGGCGGTCAACGAAAGAATAGTGCCCGGGCCTTCTTGCCTCATGATCCGCGCAGCAGCGGTTGCTGTGATAAAATGCGAGCGCATTGCCCTGCTGATGGGTTTCAGGAAATCCTCCAGCCGCATATCCGTCAGCGGAATGTCCTGTGTGTCTTCCAGCCCGATGAGGTTGAAGGAGATATTCACCGGGCCGCTTGCTTCCTTCATACGGAGCAGATGATCTGCTACGGATGATTGATCCAACGCATCCACTACGGCCATGCTGGCATTGCCGCCCATACTTTTTATTGATTCCATTACTTTGCGTATCGGCTCCTGCCTGTGGCCGGTAACAAATACATGGGCGCCTTCTTTGGCAAATGCCCGGGCGATGACACCGCCCAGAGAGCCACCGGCGCCATAGATGACTGCATTTTTATTTTGTAACAACATCGGCTTCTTTTTATTTGAATGATGAAGTACAAATTTAAATGAGCCGGTATTGCTGCAGGCCTGATGGATCAGACAATCTAAGGGGGATTTTGCGACATTCAGATCAGTGTGCATGCCCTTCCGTATTGGTCATTTTTGCCAGTATGAAGAAGGCGCCCTTGGTGACTACTTTAGCATCACCGGGCACGGTTGCCAGCAGGGTGATCTGCGTATATCCAACGTCCGAAACACCCCGCGCTATGGGGATCAGGGTAAAATGGGTGGTTCCCGGTGGCTCCAGCTGTGCTCCGTCGGCTGCCACAATGAAGATATAGTCCTTTCCCTGGTAGTTCACAATAGCAGCATCAGGAACGGCCGGTGCCGTCCGGGTGTTGAGGCTGATATTGGCGGTAACCCCCATACCATCGATCAGGCCTGTTTTATCGCCGGTAACCGAAGCGTGTACGGGTACGGACTTGGTATCGCCTTCAAACGCGGTGCCAATGGAAAATACCGAAGCGTCGTATTCCTTCCCGGGGTTGTTGGTCAGCGTAAAATGGATGACCTGTCCCACGCTGATCAGGGGCAGGTCTTTTTCGTAGATATTGAGGTCGAGGTGTATGCGGGAATTATTCACCACCTCGGCAATAGGTGCGCCTGCCGTTGTATTGCTCCCGATCTGTAGCATTACCTTACTTACCGTACCATTGATGGGTGACCGTACAGGCAGCGAAGCGGAGAAAGAGCGGCTGCCGCCCAGGGCGCTGAGCTGCTGTTCGATGCCGGTGCGCTGGCTACGCAGGGTTTGCAGCTCGGTTGTAGCGCGCTGATAGTTTTTCAAGGGAGCGGCATTGCCTTTATAGAGCTCCTGCTGACGCGTTACTTCCAGTTCTGCAAGCCGGATCTGTGCATGGAGCTGCTGCAATTGCTGCTGCAGCGGGATCAGCTCGGTGTTGACGATCGTAGCCAGTACCTGGCCCCGTTTTACAGGAGCTCCCGGCCGCACATGGAGCGTACGGATGATGCCGCCGGACAAAGGCGTAACAAATGCCTTGTTTTCGTTGGGTACCGTAAGCATGCCCATGGCTTTTACCGTGCTGGACAGTTCCTTGTTTTCTATAGGCCCCAGCTGCATGCCGATGGATCGCATCTGTTCGGCCGTCATGGAAACATCCTCTGGGGCATGGGCCTCAGCAGTTTCCTCTTCTCCGGCGGACGCTGATTGTTGATCACCGGTGCAGGAATAGAGCATGCATAAGATAAACAGGGCCGGCAGGATATTCATTGATTTAAACATTGCTTGGAATTATAGATTGATAAAATATAAATATTGGATAAGGGCCTGGTTGTACCGGTTCAATGCATCCAGGTAGTTTTTTTTCAGGTCGGTTGCCTGGTTCAGGTATTGGGTCAGTTCTGTAAAGCTGATCTCGCCGCCCTTATAACCGGTGACTGCGGCGCTTATGATCTGGTCCGAACTGTTCAGGCCATTTTCTTCATAGTACCGCAGCAGCGCATCCGATTGTATGGTTTCTGTAAGCGCCTGCTGTTTTTGTGCCTCCAGCTTTTGAGCCTGCCATTTCAGGTTTTTTTGCTGCACTTCCATTTCGGCCTGCGCGGCCCGGACCTTGTTTTTGTTGGCGCCGGCATTAAACAGGGGGATGCCTACTGAAACGGAAAAGCCTGAGTAGGGGTTCCTGATCCCGTACAGGGCCTGCGAAAAAAAGCGCCCGGACAATTCGGGTTTTACGGCATTCTTCTGAACGCGGATATCTGAGGCAGCAATGTTGACATTCTGTTGCTGAAGGGCCAGCAGGGGATGGGCCTCCGGGTTTTCAACGGCAGGAAGCACCAGTTTTTGCAAGCGCCCGTCTACGGGCAGGAGCAACCGTTCTGTATTCAGCAGCAGCATCAGTTGTTGCTGCTGCAGGCGCATTTCCTGCTGCACTTCCCGGGTCTGTGCCTGCAACTCTTTAAACCGCAGGTCTGCTGCGATCTTTTCAATGCCGGCGGCTTCACCTTTCTGGTACCGCAGGGTAGCGGTTTGCAACAATGACCGGTAGCTGCTGTCTAACTGCCGGTATTGTTTATGCCGGTCCTGAAGATACCAGAGCTGGTAATAGGCCTTTCTTACATCTTTTTTTAATTGTGCTTCAATGGCCTTGGCATTCACTTCATAATACCGGGCCTGTTCTTTAAAGTACTGCTGCCTCGCTTTATATATACCGGGCCATTCTACGTCTTGGCTTACGCCGATCTTTAAAACACCGGTGCGATTACCGGGTTTCAGATCTTCATTTTCTGCGAAGATGCCGGTATTGGCCAGTGCCGTTGCTGTTTTTGTAAGGGCATTGGCTTTTTTCAGCGTAGCTTTATTTACGGCATACTCAAGATTGGCCCCGGCGGCGCTGAGCGCTTCGTCAATAGTGATGCGCTGGGCTGCAACGGGAACTGCACCCAGGCAGAAGAGGCCAAAACAAAAAAAGCAGGGATATTGGATCCAATTCATTGTCTTAATTTTCAGGGTTAACAGAAAGAAGATGATCACCAGGTGCTCCGCTGTTCCTTGTTTCTTTTCCGTTGAACAACAGATACAGGCAGGGAAGCACGATCAATGTGAGCAGCGTGGCTGAGATCAGTCCCCCGATCACAACAGTGGCCAGCGGGCGCTGCACTTCTGCTCCGGCACCCTGGCTCAATGCCATGGGCAGAAAACCCAGTGAGGCTACGGCTGCGGTCATCAACACCGGTCGGAGCCGGGTGAGGGCGCCCTTTAGCACCCGGCGGTAAATATTTTGCTCACCATCCGTTTTGAGCTGGTTAAATGTGCCTACCAGTACGATCCCGTTCAGGACCGCTACGCCAAACAATGCAATAAAACCCACGCCGGCGGAGATGCTGAAGGGCATGCCGCGTAGCAGCAGGGCGCAGATGCCGCCGATGGCACTCAAAGGGATGGCCGTAAAGATGAGCAGGGCCTGTTTTACGGAATGGAATGTAAAATACAGCAGCGCAAATATGAGCAGCAGCGCTGCGGGAACTGCTATCTGCAAACGGGCGGATGCTTCTTTCAGGTTCTGGAACGTACCTCCAAACGTGGTGTAATACCCGGCCGGGAGCCGGAACCGGGGTTGCTGTAACAGTTCCTGGATCTCTTCGACCACGGTTTCCACATCGCGGTTGCGCACATTGAACCCGATCACGATCCGGCGCCTGGCGTCTTCCCTCGTGATCTGCGCCGGGCCTTCTTTGAAGTTTACAGCAGCCAGCTCCGAAAGCGGCACCTGATGGCCCGACGCAGCGGGAATGAACAGGGAGGATACACTTTCCAGCGAGTTCCGATAAGCACTGTCCACACGTACCACGAGGTCAAATTTCCGTTCGTTCTCAAAGATTACGCCCGCGGAACTGCCGGCAAAGGCCGTGGTCACCACTTTGTTGATGGCTGCAATATTCAGCCCGTAACTGGCAATGCGGGCGCGGTCGTATTCGATGGTGATCTGCGGCAGCCCGGCGATCCGCTCGATCTGGGGAGAAGAGACGCCGTTTATTTTACTGATGGCCCCTGCTATTTTTTGCGCCTGTTCCAGCAGGGTATCCAGGTTCTCTCCAAAGATCTTCACGGCTACATCCTGCTTGATGCCCGTCATCAGTTCATTAAAGCGCATCTGTATGGGCTGGCTGGGCTCTGCGATCACCCCGGGTAATGTTTCCAGTTTCTCCTTCATCAGCTCCGCCATTTTTGTATGATCCTTTGTGGTCTTCCATTCACTCTTGTCTTTCATTACCACGATCAGGTCGGAGGCGTTCATGGGCATGGGGTCGGTGGCTACATCTGCCGAGCCGGTTTTACCGACCACCATTTTTACTTCGGGTATCGTGCGCAGGATCTTTTCCGCCTGGAAAGCGGTCTCGATGGTCTGTGCCAGCGAGGTGCCCTGCGGCAGCCCGAACTCAATAGCATAATCGCCTTCTTCCAGGCTGGGAATGAATTCGCCCCCCATGCGTGTAAACAAAAAGGCCCCGGTGGCAAACAACCCCAACGCAATGGCCACTATGCTTTTCTTCATCCTGAGCGCCCGGTTCAGGATGGGGCGGTAGAGCTGCTGCAGCCGTCGCATCATGCGGTCCGGGAAGGTTGTTTTATGCGTTGGTTTTTTTGACAGGAATAGGGCACACATCATGGGAATATAGGTGAGCGAAAGCACCAGCGCGCCCAGTATGGCAAAGCTTACCGTTTGCGCCATCGGCCGGAACATCTTGCCTTCAATGCCTACCAGGGTAAGGATGGGCAGGTACACAATAAGGATAATGACCTCGCCAAAAGCAGCGCTGCTTCTGATCTTGGAAGCTGCCTGGTACACTTCGGTGTCCATCTGCTGCGTGGTTAGCTGCTGCAGCCGCTTTTTGCCGTAAAGATGATGCAGGGTGGCTTCCACAATGATCACGGCCCCGTCTACGATCAGCCCGAAATCAATAGCGCCCAGGCTCATAAGGTTGGCGCTTACGCCAAACAGGTTCATCATGCCCAGTGCAAACAGGAGAGAGAGCGGAATGGCGGAAGCCACAATGAGCCCGGCGCGCAGGTTGCCCAGGAACAGCAGTAATACGAAGACTACGATCAATGCACCTTCGATCAGGTTCTTTTCTACGGTGCCGATGGCCCGCTGCACCAGGGCGCTGCGGTCGAGGAATGGTTCCACCACTACATCTGCCGGAAGCGATTTCTGTATCGAGATCATACGCTCCTTTACGCGTTTTACGACTTCATTGCTGTTGGCTCCCTTCAACATCAGCACGATGCCGCCCACTACTTCTTTTTCACCGTTATAGGTAAGCGCTCCGTACCGCGGCGGCGAGCCGAAGCCCACCGTAGCTACATCCCGGATCAGCACCGGTATGCCGTTAGAAGCGGTTTTGACCACCATCTGCTCGATGTCCCTGAAGTCCCGGGCCATGCCAATGCCTCTGATGAAATAAGCGTTGGGCTTTTTGTCGATGTATGCCCCACCGGTATTCTGGTTGTTGTTTTCCAGTGCTGCGACCACCTCCGGTATGGTCACATTCATGGCCTGCAGCCGGTCCGGATTGAGGCTTACTTCGTATTGTTTGGTAATGCCTCCAAAACCGCTGATCTCCGCCACTCCTTCAATGCCGGCCAGCTGCCGCGCCACGATCCAGTCCTGGAGGGTACGCAGGTCCATGGGCGAGTATTGATGTTCACTGCCTTTTTTTGGATGGAGGACATACTGATAGATCTCGCCCAGGCCGGTAGTTACGGGGGCGATAGCCGGGTTTCCCATGCCTTCGGGGATCTGCTTCTCGGCATCTTTCAGTTTTTCTCCAATGAGCTGCCTTGCGAAATAGACATCTACATTGTCTTTGAATACAATGGTGATGACGCTCAATCCGAAGCGGGAAAACGAACGCATTTCCACTACGTCGGGGAGATTGGCCATGACACGCTCAATGGGACTGGTTACGAATTGCTCTACTTCCTGGGCGGCCAGCGTGGGCGATTGGGTAATGATCTGTACCTGGTTATTGGTAATATCCGGCAGCGCATCGATGGGCAGCCTGCCGGCGCTCCATACGCCCCAGATGATCAGGGCCAGCGTCAGCGCGACAATGACCCGTTTGTTTTTTATACTGAATCGAATGATGTTATTTAACACTGTTGTAGTTTTTTTTAGGATATAGAATGATGGCGGACCGTTCTGTCTGCGGCCGGCAGACTATAGATCCTGCGCCACTATAGGACATAGCGGGCACTTAAAAGAGAAGATCCTTCAAAAATCAACAATGTTTTTTGGGAGGCTGCCAGATGGTGGAATGAAAACCGATGCGGTACTTGTCAGAATGAAATGAACTGAGGCGGGGGGTCCACAGAAGCGGCCGGCCCTGCGTGAGGACGGGCACCGGCGCGGCGGCAACAACAGTGCAGCAGCAGCTGCAAAGGCAAAGCGGTGTGCAGTGCTCCGTGTTATGATCATGGCCGCCGGTCGTTTGAAGGGTGGCTATCGCAAGATCCTCACGAACTGCATCCCTGTCGTCTGAACAGGGAATGGCTGTAAGCGATAACAGGTAGCATCCAAAAAGGAACAGGAACCACTTCATACCCGGCAAAACTAACCCATCAGTCATTGCCGGACAAATAATCCGTGATGTTTTAATGTAACCACAGTGCAGAATTGGTTCTCATACCCGGGACCCGGGATCCCAGAACGGGACATAGAAATCTGATATCAAGTCGTGTCGGGATCCCGTTTTACCCGTTGCCTCCAGTCATTGTTGCGCCTTTCGTTTATAACCATTCTTTTCCAGGATGCCTGCGGCGTTCTTATACGCCATATCCAGCATTTGCGGGATACCTCTTTTGTCAAAAAGACTGTATTGGGTCATGTTGGGCGGATCAAAGAACAGATCACAGGCCCGGGCCTTGGAATAGACGGAGTTCCCGATGGCCAGGTGGATCACGCGGTCGAACACCTTGCGGGCGCTGATCTTTTGCATGCTGTCGTATACCAGCGAGTTTACATGGGAGCCGATCAAAAAATCACATTTATTATAGATCGGCTCGATCGGAAAATTGTTTAAAATACCGCCGTCCATATACACTTTATCGCCGATGCGGATGGGAGGGAAGATATAGGGGATGCTTGCCGATGCCAGCAGCGCCTGGAAGAGCTTACCGTCGGAAAAGTATTCTGTTCTTCCATTGGTGATCTCTGTTGCCGCCACATACATCGGTATCTTCAGCGCGCTGAAATTGTCTTCCGGAAAATATTCCCGGAACAGCCGCTCCAGAAAACCGGTATTAAAAATGCCCGTGGTTCCCAGGCGGAAGGAAGAGCGGGAAAAGAACGTGGTTTTGATAATGATGTCCTGCATCTTTTGGGGCGAAAAACCTGCTGCATAAAAAGCGCCGATGATCGCGCCGGCGCTGCTGCCGGACATTACCTGTGGTTTCAGTCCAAATTCGTCCAGGGCGCGTAACGTGCCGATATGCGCCACGCCACGCATGCCGCCGCCCGAGAGTGTGAGCCCTATGATCTTTTGTTTTTTCCGGAAAGAGAAGATGCCCATTGTAGCGTAATGAATATAAAATCTAAAATAAGGAATTTAAGGATTCTATGGCGAAGTTGAATGAGGTAAACATCCGGGCAGGAAAATCATTGAGCTGTGCAGCTGCATTAAGAACATGAGCAAGCGGGTCCTTCTTAAGGCCTGCCTTATCGGTCATGCGGGCAGCATTTTCAAAAAATCTGTTTTAAAGCGGTTCCGGAGCGTTTTTATATTGTTCAAACAAAGCAAAGCTTCCGCCTGTCCAGGTTTTATCTTTATTGAAACGGACGCCGATCATTTTTCCTTTGCTCAAACGGGCCAGGTTATTCACCGGGCGGGGGCGTGCCGCGCCTTCCTCCCAGAAATAGAAGATACGGATCTCTGCTTTTGCCGGTTCATCCGGAGTTTGAATGACCGCTGCATAGTGCACCTTTTTTTGCAATATCCAGTTCTCCGGATCCCGGATGGCGCGGATATCGTCCGGTGTTACATCGATGACCACGCCCTGGCCTGCAAAGGAGAACAACGGTTTGAGCACATAATGCTCCAGGTCTTCGGGCAACGCTTCCAGATCGCTCAGGTAGCGTGTTTCCGGTATATTGGGATGATGAATCAACGGGAGCGTGAATTTACTGATCCGGTAGAACCAGTTGGGGTGGGTGACCCATTCCACGTCCAGGTCCTCAAACAGGATGGCCGCCTTTTCCTGAACCGCTGCCTCCTGTTGTTGCAGCTCATCAAAAATGACCCGGTTATAGATCCGTTTAACAGGCGTCTCTTTTCCGTCTTTCAGGTAAGACAGCTGTTTCCCTTTCCGGATCAGCTCGGTTATGCAAACCATTTTTATACCCAGGTAGTCTTCTGTGCAATAAAAATCGACATTGGTCTTTTGCTGCTGCGGAAAGATCTCGAGCAGGATCACCTGCGCGGGGTCTTCCTTACCGACCACGATCTTTTTGAAAAGTTCGAGGTAGGTTTCCCGGCTCAGACCGTCCAGGTAAGAAGAATAACCGGCCACCGGGCCAAAATGTGCATTAAAAACGTCGTCGAGCAGCACCTGATAACCAAAGAGCGTCGGGAAGCCCTGCATTTCGATCAGCTGTGGCTCCAGCGCTCCGCCGGTACCATGGCAAACGCCAAAATCAAAAGCAATGAAATGAGGATGGCCGTTTTCGTTCGGCACCCGGAAGTTTTCCGGTATGGCCCGTTCGGTCTGTTCCTTAAAGCCGGGTTGTACAATAACGTCCACGATCTGTTCACAAGCATCGATCATCTGGCGCGAAAACGCCTGCGGAATAAAGACCGGGGTTTCTGCAATGCGGAACTGGATGGGGGTGGAGTAACTGTTCAATGCCTGCACAAAAGCCTGGAATTTTTCATCGGTAAATGCGGTATTATAAGCCTGTCTGAGTTCCGGAACCATGGTATCAATTTGTGTGAACAAGGTACCATTTTAAATTTAGAATTTGGTATTTGTAATTTAGAATTTGAGATTTATAACATTACCCGTTTACTTTGCAGCATGAAGCATTTAGGCGCCCTTGGAAAATATTTCTGGAAGTACCGGATACGGTTGGGAGCAGGAATATTATTTGTGGCTTTATCAAACTACTTCAATGTGCTATCGCCCCAGTTGATGCGTTTTATCGTCAATTATGTGGACCAGTCCCTCACCCTGACCGGGAACCCCCATCTTACAGAAACGAGGGGATATGATGTGCTTGTTAAGAGAATAGTGGAATGGGTCACCCGGTATAGCAGCATTGCGCAGGTCGTATTGATTGCCAGTATCGTTATCCTGGTGCTGGCCTTACTGCGCGGCTTCTTTATGTTCCTGATGCGGCAAACCATTATTGTAATGAGCCGCCATATAGAATACGATCAAAAAAATGAAGTATACAACCAGTACCAGCGATTGGACAGCCGTTTTTTTAAGGGACATACGACCGGTGACCTGATGAACCGTATTGCAGAAGACGTAAGCCGGGTGCGGATCTTTTCCGGACCGGCAATCATGTATATTGTAAACCTGCTGACGGTTATTGTGCTGAGTGTTTTTTTTATGGTGCAGAGCAGCGTGGAGCTGACCATATATGTCCTCATCCCCCTGCCGGTATTGGCGGTGATCATCTATTTTGTGAACAGTAATATCCATAAAAAAAGCGAAAAGATCCAGGCGGCACTATCGGACCTGACCACCAATGCCCAGGAATCCTATTCCGGTATCCGTGTGATCAAGTCTTTTGTGCAGGAAAAAGCAATGTTTCAGTTTTTTGCAACGAACAGCGAACACTACCGGAAAAATGCCATTGCACTGGCGAGGGTAGAGGCGATCTATTTTCCTTCGATCCAGCTGCTGATCGGAATCAGTACCCTGTTTACGATCATGATCGGCGGACTTTATTATATCCATCATGAGCACAATATTACCCTGGGTACCATCGTGGAATTTATAGTTTATGTAAATATGCTCACGTTCCCGGTAAGTGCTATCGGACTAACAGCCAGTATGATCCAGCGGGCGGCTGCTTCGCAAAAGCGCCTGAATGAATTCCTTGACATTGTACCGGAAATAAAAAATGAAACAGGCGCCACACCGGTGCAGCTGGATGGTTCCATCTCCTTTAATAACGTTGATTTTACATATCCCGACACGGGGATCAGGGCCCTGCACCAGTTTGACCTGCATATAAAAAAAGGAGAGAAGATCGCGATCACCGGGAAGACCGGCAGCGGTAAAACAACGGTGACCCAACTGCTGTTGCGCATGTATGATGTGGATAGCGGCTCCCTGGTGATGAGCGACCGGAATATCCGGGACGTCGACCTGTATGCCCTGAGGGAGCAGGTGGGCTATGTACCCCAGGATGTATTCCTGTTTAGCGACACGGTGGAGAACAATATCCGGTTTGGAAGATCCGGAGCCACAAGGGAAGAAGTGATTGCCGCGGCAGAAATAGCAGGCGTGGCCCGGGAAATTGACGGATTTGAGCAGGGATACGACACCATGATCGGAGAACGCGGAGTAACCCTCAGCGGAGGACAGAAACAACGCATCTCCATTGCGCGGGCGCTGATCAAGGAATCGGCGGTCATTATTTTTGATGATTCCCTGAGCGCGGTAGATGCCAAGACCGAAAAAGAAATTATGGGCCGGCTGAATGCCTACCTGGATGAAAAGACGGCGATCATCATCACACACCGCGTTTTTTCGCTGCTTTCATTTGACCGGATCATCGTGCTGGATGAAGGGAAAATTGCAGAGCAGGGATCGCACGAAGAGCTGATAAAGATCCCGGATGGCTTTTATGCACGCCTGTACCAACGGCAGCAAATGGGACTGGGTACGGAGGAGGTGAGCTCCTGACGCTTTTTCTGCACGTGTAAGTGCCTGTGATTGTGCATCTAAAAATTGTTCAAAAAAATGTGGTAAATCTTCAATAAATTTAATTTTTATTGAAAACATACATATATTTGTTTGTATATTAATCTTTCTACTTAATAAAATAGAAACACGTGGAGAACGAGCATAACGATCGAAAACTGGAGAGCATCTACAGCAAGCGACTCCGTGCCGGAAAAAGAAGGACCTATTTTTTTGATGTAAGGTCTACCAAAGGGAATGACTATTACCTGACGATCACTGAAAGCCGTAAGCGCTTTGATGATAATGGGTACGACCGACATAAAGTGTTCCTTTATAAAGAAGATTTCAATAAGTTTTTAAAAGCGTTGAATGAGGCGATCGATTATGTAAAGACCGATCTGATGCCTGATTTTAATTTCGATGCGTTCAACCACGACGATTATGATGAAGAAGGCGGTCCCGGCGGGTACCAGCCTCAGCCTGCTTCCGGCGGATCTGTGGCGGTAACACCTGTTCCTCCGGCTGAGCCTGCGGAAAGCGCCCCGCCCGATCCGGTGATTGATGAAGAGCCGGTAGCAGACACTCCTCCTCCGGCTCCGGAGAATGATGCGGCCGCAACGGGCGGTAATCATGAGGAAGTGGAAAAATGGTAGAATTTTTTTATGATAAAAAAAGCCGTCTGTAAAGATGGCTTTTTTGTGTGCGGTCAATTTATGGCGATTGCCTGACAGGGGCTCAAAATGAACCGGCATCAGAATTATTTTTATCAATTTACTGGCCGGGTAATGAGGACACTGCCCCAGGGTGCGGGCCAAGGTTTGTGTCTCCACAAACCATTTAACAGGACAGCCATTTTAATAGAACAGATACTGGTCTGTTATAAAAAACACCTGAAGCCGCCCTTACTTCAATAAAAGCGACGTGTCCGGCGGAACTACGACATCACGGGCTTCATTTTTTAGAAGTCCGGCGTGTTTTAACAGGAGCTGCCTCCAATGAAGTCCGGCGATGAGCAGGACGTGGATGAAATACCCCCGATGGCCCTGAATGCGCTTTTTTGTCGAGCAGCGGATTGGTAACTATGATCGGCTTTGCTTTTACCACGCTGTTCTCCGCTTCCAGCTCTATTTCCCCAATGATCATGCTTTGAGGGCAAATGACCGAATAAAATGACTGGTTCCATAAACGCAGCTGGTTGGCAGCAATAACGAACCGGCGCATGCTGCGCATATTTAAATTAGTGAATTTAAAGCCGGTCAGCAATTCTTCTTTTAGCGTGGCCGTGTCGATGCGGTAAAGATAGGGCGCCTGACCGTAGCTCACATTTACATTCCGGACAATATAGGCATAGGGAAGGCCTTCTTCTTTTGCGGCTTTTACCAGCTCCTTTTTCATGTCTTTTAGCGGAGCCACTTTGTCTGCGGTAAGCTTTAAGACTCCTGCGCTGTAGGCACGTTCTCCGTATGCAAACCCTCCCGGCTCCTGAAATTTCCGGGTAGGCGTTCTGCCGTTCAGCAGGCTTTTTAAAACGCCGTTCCGTACCAGTACCAGGGAATCCGGCGGCTCCACTCCATCATAGTCGATGTCGAAGGCTCCGGTGGTATGCCGGCCACCGTATGCCTTCAGGCGGGGCAGGGCTGTAAGGCTCAAATCAGCGGCGACCAGCTTCTGGCCTAACTTGTCCTCATAAAAGGTAGTGCTGTTATCGGGGTACAGGATGGACTTCCGGTTCACACCCAGGCTATAACGAAAAAAGCCGGAAATAAGATTCGAAAGCGATTCGCCTTCAAACAGAACCGGCCCCAGGTAGGCGCCTTCAAATTTGGATGCCTGATCCCGTTCGAGGATCCGTTTGATGATGCCCCGAGCCGCCGCTTCCAGTGCGGTTGCATCCGGCAGGTCGTCGATCCGGGTAACGTATTCGTCATAGGTTTCAAAGATATTGGTTCCGTCATCTCCCGGCATTGCTGCTGAAATGGTCAGCAGTGCCTGAGAAACAGGTCTGCGAATGATCGCTCCCTCACTGGATACCAGGTACTCCTCTGCATGGGTGACTGCAAGGTGGCAGGATGAAGTCGTTATTTGCGGATAGGCGACAAACAATGCTGAAAGCTTTTCCAGCAAGGGCTTCCAGCGTTCGATCCCGGCCCGGGGTATGGGCGGGCGCTCTCCGAGATCTTTTACCTCTGCCCGGATACGGGACAGGTCATGGAGCTCGAGTTCTTTCGGATCAACGGTTACTCTTTTTAACGCCGCCATTGTTGCGTTGTATTGTTGCGCGGTCTTTTTATAAGCGCGGTCTGTTTCCAGCCACAGAACGCGGCGAAACTCGTCTGCATTGTTCTCATCCGGCAATACAATATAGGATCCGTCGTTAAAAAGATAATCGAAGTTGCGGTGGTAATCGCCAACCAGCAGCTTGACCGAAGCCGTCTTTGTTTCGGAGGGTCCGGAGAACGGCGTAACGATCCGGCCTCTTTCGGCGCGCAGGGATTGCGAAACCGTATTCCTCAATTTATAGCTGATAAAAAATGGCTTTCCCAGGTCTGGCAGGCGAAGCCGGCGGATATTCCGGTCCAATTCCTCAGAAAGCACTTTTACGTAAAAGTTGTCGCGCAGCTCCTGGGCACCGGCTCCCAGAACGAGGGCAAAAGAACAGGCGGATAATAGAATTTTTTTTAGCATTGGGTCATTTTAAGAATGGTGGCGGATCCGCGAATCAATGTGATGCATCATCGAGGTCGGGTCTTGGCAATACGGGTGGTCGTTCGTTGGATTTGCTTTTTTTCTGTGTTTCGATGAGGTCTACAAAAATAGCGGGCGAGGAAGCTGATACGGGTACCCAGCCGGAGCCGGAACCGCACATGCCGTTGAAGGTTTCCACGGTATTATCCGCCGCAACGATCCTCCGGAACATCGAAAGCGGTGTGCCGATCAGGTCCACGCCGCGAACCAGCTGATCCGGTGATCCGTCGGCAAAGACCTTATACACCTCAACGGGCATCACGTTAAATGCATTGGGCATGGTACGCCCGATACTGGTAAAACCGCCCTGTACATCCTCAAAATAATAACCATATTCGTGTCCCTGCTTCCGGGCTTCCTTTCGCAGCAGTTCCTTCAATTCGGCGGCCGTTTTTGATGTGGTTGCTTTTACGATCAGGTTGCTTTGCCGGCTTTCCGGTATTCCACCGGGGGCGGTACGGGCATGACCGTTGGAGCCGTTGGATCCGTTAATGGGGGTGCGGGTCATCAAAAAGCTGCGTAGAATGCCATCTTCTACCGCAGTTACTTTTTGCGCAGGTACCCCTTCATCATCATAGCGGTAAAATCCGTTCACCTCGGTATTGCCCACGTTCTTTAGGGTTGGGTCCAGGGTAATGCTCAGGAAGGAGGGCAATACCGGCGAGCCGATCTTATTTTTGAAAGTGTGGCCGTCAAAATCGCTTTTCATCCGCTTTCCTTCCAGGCGGTGCCCGAAGATCTCATGAAAAAATACACCGGACGCACGGCCGGATAAAATGGCGGGACCAACAAAAGGATCGGCCACCGGTGCTGTCCGGAGTGCGGTTAGCGTGGTGCTCATTTCCTTTATATCCCTCAGCACGCTGTCCCGGGAGGGAAGTCCCTGCGGTTCATATGCATAGTACATCCGGAACAGGGGCAGCTCCATACCGTCGGAAGCCTTGGTAATGCTATATACCGATTGCCAGGTGCTGGTGCTGTTTTCAATGATCGATGATCCGTCTGTATCTGTAAAGTATTTGCGGATAATTTTGAACTCAATATTGGCAACGCCGGCCAGCAGGTCAGGATTGGCTTTCAGAAGCGCCGAATAGGCGACCAGGTTTTTGACCAGGGCATCCACATCAGGACGAAGAGCGGCATAAAGCAGGGGCGGGTCGTGGTAGACCACTTTTGCTGCCGCAGAGAAGTCGGCTGCGGAGTCTTCTTCGGCGGCTTTTACTTTTTTGTTGGTAAGCACCTGCTCATAGGCCTGTACCGCATTTTTGTAGGCGTTGTCGGTATTTTTCCAGACGGCGAGCGCTATAATGTCTTCATCGTTTACAACCGGGATGGTGCCCGGAAACTGGCCAAAGCCAGCATTGTGCGTATTGTCCAGCTGATAGCTGCCCAGCCGCACCGAAGGAGAAAATATGCGGTACCGTGATGAGTCGATGCCGCTGACGGCACCAAAGGATGTACGGATATTGTAAGTAGTGATATCGTCTACCCGGTAGCTCATGTAGTACAACCGGTCGTCTGCTTTTTTCAACTGGCCAAATTCCCGGTTCAGCTCCTTTGTCAGCGTGGTCATCAGCAGGTCCTGGGCAGGCAGCGGTTGTATGATGCAGGTTAGCCCGATTGCAGCAAGTCTCAATCGCAGATTAAAAATCATATAGTGGGTTTAAATGATTATTTGGTAAAAGATTAGATCCACCACGGAAGATACAGGTTTTTATGGTTCAACGGTAAACGGATCCGTTAAAAACAGTGTAAATCAGATGAGGGTGGATCGCTCTTGCAGCTAATGCGGGGTACGCTTGCCGGCTGCACGTTCTTTCCTGCGGGATGGGGAAGCGGTGGCCGGTGACGACGGGTAAAAGATCAGCCCCGGGCGGCGGATCATACTGTCTTGCTGAGACTGGTTCCATAAATTGGGCATACGGCCCTTCTTATCGAGACCGGTTCCGGCGTTCGCAATGCTTTTTCCGGTTCCAAAGGGAAGCAATACCGGCATGCGATCCTGGCGGGCCTTGCCTACATAAAATTTATCGTTGAGCTTTGTAACACTTGTTGTATCAATAATATTCGCATCAGGTACTAAATAGAGACCAGGATATACAGGTTTTTTAAACTTTTGCACCTTTTGGGCCTGGACGGGGATGCTGCCGAGCAGCAGGACGATGATCAGTAGTTTCATAAACGCTTTTCGTACATGATGCAAGGCCCCCCTCTTTTACATACAACGACCGATGATCTTTGAGCTGCCTCTTCTTTTTATTTTTCTGTTTTTTGTCTCAAATTCTTTTTGCGAAAAATCAATAATCGATTTATCAGATCCAGTGGCAAAGGTTCGTGATGTGGAAGATGAATGGCTGTTTTAGAAACGTTCATTCCCTGTAATGCATCATTCAATTCTCCTGACATTGCTTCAACCCGGGAACCTGATCACGCCAGATGTTTTGGGAAAGCACAATTGTAAATGAAGTGGAGTTTTTTGCCAATTTTAAATGCGGGGATCTGGTAACTGATGACTTCTCCGGCATTGGGTGCTGCTTCGTTGATCCATGTTACCAGTATAAAGCCCTTAGAAGCTGTTTAAAAACGATCCGGGAGCATTCGTATAACCATTAAAAGGTACCAGCTTTTTATCGTCTCTACTTGGGGCTTCGCTGTAGCCGTCATCTGTAAAAAGCGGGGTTCAACGATCATGTTAGCAAAAGAGGCATGGCCTCGGAAGGTCCGGCAAGAACGGGTTTCAACCCGTTTATAAGTCCAAAAGAACAACAGAGAGCCATAGGCTCGGGGCATAATGATCCGTGCCGATGGCACTTATGAAATTACAGCTTCGTTAAAGCCGTGCTAAAGCGCGGCTTTAACGATAGCGACGCGCCGGATGGCGCTTATAAGGGGGACCAAAATATTATTTTTAAACAGCTTCTTAGAGGGGCCTGGTCACAGGGCCGTCTGTTCGTACAAAACAGTCATACGGAGTTTTAAACTCCGTCGGGGCGACCTATTGAAAAAGCTGGCGAACATCACCTGTGAACGTGTTATGATATTTATTAATGGTTTTGTAATCTGTTTTCACCATGGGTTCGGATCTTTTGGTTATAGATATACGATACCGCCAGGATAATACCAACTACCACCGGCATTAAAATATAGCCGATGTTCTTGTCCACCGCGATATGGCTTATTACGGCAAATATCAGGTTGAATGTCAGGCCTGCGTAAGCCCATTCTTTGAGTTTGGGATGCAGGTTGGGAATGATCAAAGCTATTGTACCCAGTCCTTTGAAAATGATAAGCGCATAGGCAAAATAATCGGGATAGCCCAATGGCTTTGTTCCCGCATTGACGTATTCGGGTGCAAATACAATGGTGCTTAATGGCATCAGCCCTTCCCAGAGGAATATGATAATGGTAGCGATCCAAAAGATGATCTTATATTTTTTCATGAGTTACTTTTTTAAAGAAATGAATAATTCATCCAGTTTTTCGAGCGTAGAGATCATGCCTTCCTGCATACCCATGTTGATGACCGTTTCAAGATCGCCGAGCGAATTGTAACGGACCACTGTTTCAACAACGGCATTTTCGCCTTTATCGGTAAAGGTCACTTCCCATTTGGCCCTTGGCAATGCAGGATTTAGTTCGCCCTCTTCATTACAGAATGCGTCAAGGGCTTCGTAAGAGTCGATCGGTTGAATATAGTCGTAGTCCATCCAGTTCCAATAATGATTTCCGTCCTCGTCGATCATGGCATAATGCCAATGGCCGCCATTTTTAAAATCCATTGACTTGGTTTTAGTGGTGAATGGCTTCGGCGCAAACCACTGGTCTAAAAGTTCCGGTTTCGTGTAACAGTCCCATACCAATTGGCGCCCTGCTTCGAATTCACGTCTGATGGTAAGTGTGTTGTTTTCCTTATCAGCAAGGAAATCGAATTGTAATTTGTTCATTATTGTTGTTTTTTGATGATTCCCAATAAATGATCCAATTGATTGAATTTTGGTTCCTATATACTACAGAACTGTTCGAGCCACTTGTCTATTTCGAGAGCATAATAGATCTCCCAGCCCTGGTGTTGCTGGTGTACCAGGACGCACTCTGTGAGTATGCGCAGGTGTTTTGATACTGCCGGCCGGGTTGTTTCAAAATGTTCGGCAATGGCATTTGATGTCATGGGCTGCAATGCAATGGGCGCAATGATCGCCCGTCTTGTAGAATCTGCTATCGCCTGAAAGATACCTCTTCTCATTATCCCGTTCTTTATTTAAGAAACCGTTCGGTTGCAAATATATGCGCAACTTTTTAGTTTCGCAATTTTTTTAATTTAAGGCGTCGGATCGTTCGGTTACTGCAAGCCCTTCCATGAGGGTCCGGAGCCCGGCATCTCAATGCAAACTTTTGCCACAACCCAGGCATTTTTGCTGATGGTGGCAACGGTCCGCCGCGGCGACGCCCTCCGGGAGACACCACGGGAAAATGAGTGCGGGGCTAAATTTATGGCCGCTGATTCGCTGATTGATTTGGGAAGAATCGAGTTTAGCGGACCGGCATGTGCCTGTCAGAGGGGATTAAAAAACCTGATTATAGAGGATTGTCGTTCTGAACCTGTTTCAGAATTTATGGCAATCGGGTTTCGCTTTAGATGCTGAAATAATACCGGATTTTCGGGACTGCATGCCAATGCCGGCTTCTGCTAAAGCCCGGAAATCTTTTGCTGATGATGGTAACTGTTTGCCGCTAACGTCCCTTTCAGGAGACATCGCGGGAAATAAAATTGTGAATCCCCGGCTATTAAAACCGGAGACCGGTTATTATCCTTTTAACTGTTTTACCGCTTCTGTTAATTTGGGTACTACTTCAAAAAGATCACCCACAATTCCGTAATCGGCTGCTTTAAAGAAAGGCGCTTCGGGATCTTTATTGACCACCACGATCACTTTACTGCGGTTTACACCCGCCAGGTGCTGGATGGCGCCGGAGATGCCTACAGCCAGGTAAAGGTTTGGAGCGATGGCGCCACCGGTTTGCCCCACGTGCTCATTGTGCGGCCGCCAATGCGCATCCGCTACCGGCCGGCTGCAGGCCAGTGCAGCATTCAATGCTTTGGCCAGGTCTTCCAGTATGCCCCAGTTTTCAGGGCCCTTCATTCCGCGGCCGCCGCTTACTACAAGCTCGGCTTCGGCCAGCGGCACTTCTGAAGACTGGCGGTTCACATTCAGGATCTTTACCTTTGGAGCGTCCAGGGTTACTTCAACCGAAGCGGTCTCTGCTGTTCCTTCACCTACTTCAATACTGAAGGAGTTGGGGTTTAATGTAATGATCTTTATGGGGGTTGTGATCTTTATATCTGCAAATGCTTTACCAGAAAAAACAGATTTTTTCACCGTAAACGCGTCGCCGGTATCCGGCAGGGCAACAGCGCCCGATACCAGTCCGGCCTTTAACCGGGCGGAAAGCCGGGGTGCGAGAGCTTTACCATCGGTGTTGTTGGAAAAGACCAGCACTGTTGCTCCTGTCTTTTCCGCCACCTGTGCAATGGCACTGGTGTATACCTGTGCGTCAAAATGGGCCAGGGCTTCATGCTGCACCTGATAGATCTTTTGAACGCCATATTTTCCAAGAGCAGGAAGGTCCTCCTTTACGGGAGCCAATACCACCCCTTCGGCAGGTACCCCAAGCTGACGGGCCAGTTTGGCGCCGTAGGTCAAAACTTCAAAGGAGGTCTTTTTTACAGAACCTTCGTCATTGATATCGATGAATATTAAAACAGACATAACTAATTTGAAAATTTGTGATTTGGAAATTTGAAAATGGGTTGTGTTCGCAATGCTAAGAGAATCCAGAGATGAACACCATACAAGGAAGCATAAAACCGGATCCTGCGTGGAACTTTAAGCCTGCCCGTCCGGCCGGTTGGGTGTTAAACCTGAAACTTCTTCAAATTACTTTTGCTTCTTCGTGTAACAGCCGTACCAGCTCCTGTACATTGTCCGCGTCTACCAGCTTTACACCGGCTTTTGCAGGTGGCAGGCTAAAGGCGGCCACCTGTGTAAGCGTATCGGCGGCCACCGGCTCCACTACTTTCAGGGGTTTGGTGCGCGCTGCCATAATGCCGCGCATATTGGGGATCCGCTGTTCCGCCATGCCTTTGGTGCAACTGATGACCACGGGCAGGGAAACGGTGCATACTTCTTCGCCGCCTTCAATTTCGCGGGTAACGGTTGCGGTTGTTCCGGCCAGCTCAAATTTTGTAGCCAGTGAAATATAAGGAAGGTCGAGGAGCTCGGCCACCATGCCGCCAACGGAGCTTCCGTTATAGTCGATGGTCTCTTTGCCCAGGAAAATGAGGTCGTAATTGTTTTCGCGGGCCACCTGTGCGATCTGTGTGGCAATGCCAAAACTGTCTGCGCTTTCGGTATTTATCCGGATGGCCTCATCGCCCCCCAGGGCCAGTGCCTTGCGGATGATGGCATCGGCATCTGCACCCCCAACATTGATCAGATGAATGGTAGCAGAAGGATCGGCCTCCTTTAACTCGACGGCCCGTACCAGGCCATAGTATTCGTCATTGGGATTAATGATCCACTGAACACCGGCCGCATCAAATTTCGTATTATTATCCGTGAAGGCTATTTTTGCCGTGGTATCGGGCGTCTTACTAATACAAACTAATATCTTCATTATGGTATCCTGTTTTTACGTATGAAAGTTGTTTATGCAACCAAACAAAGATAACAGTTGTAAGGTAATAATGGATAAGATATCCTAAAAAAAATGTGCAGCATGAACCGGATCGAAAAATTAGAAGCAATGTTACAGGAGCACAGCGGCGACGCCTTCCTGACCCATGCGCTGGCCCTCGAATATGTAAAAGCAGGCGATGACGGGAAAGCCGCTGACCTGTTTGAAGCGATCCTGGCAGATAACCCGGATTATGTGGGTAGCTATTATCATCTGGGAAAATTGCGGGAACGCAAGGGGGATGAGCCGGGTGCGATCGCTGTTTATAAAAAAGGAATGGAAATTGCTCGGAAACTGGGGGAGCAGCATGCGTATAATGAATTGAGAGCTGCTTGTGAATACCTGGAATTTTAAAAATAAAAAATGGATCTTTTAGCCCGTTTTGTGAACTATGTGCACCGGCACCACCTTTTTACGAAGAATGACCGCCTGTTGCTGGCTGTGAGCGGTGGTGTGGACTCGGTGGTGCTGGGGCAGCTTTGTAAACTGGCCGGTTTTGATTTTGGACTGGCCCACTGCAATTTTCAGCTACGGGGCGATGCCAGTGATGCGGATGAACTTTTTGTAAAAACACTGGCGGAAAACTGGAACGTTCCTATTTTCAGCATCCGTTTCAACACCAGCGAATTTGCGGAGGCCAACCGGTTATCCATACAGGAAGCTGCGCGGGAGCTCCGCTATGAATGGTTTGAAGAGGTCCGGAAAAAGGAGGTCTTTGACTATGTGCTGACGGCCCATCATGCCAATGACAATGTAGAAACCGTTCTGATGAGTTTTTTCCGCGGTACGGGTATGAATGGGCTTACCGGCATTAAAGAAAAGAATGGCGCCCTGGTGCGGCCCCTTTTATTTGCCCGGAGAGGGGAGCTGGAGCAATTCCTGAAGGAGCAGTCGCTTTCCTTTGTACAGGACGCGTCCAATTTGAAAGATGACTATACCCGCAATTTTATCCGTAACCGGTTGCTTCCCCAGCTGGCATCCGTTTATCCGGAGGTGGAGCAGAACCTGATCGGAAATGTGCAGCGTTTCCGGGAGGCCAATGCCTTGTACCGCCAGTCGGTAGCCCAATACCGGAAGAAGCTGGTAACCCGGAAAGGAGCGGAGCTGCATCTTCCGGTGCTCCTGCTGCTGAAAACGGTGGCCCCGCTTACGGTCTTATTTGAGATCATCAAAGATTACGGTTTTAGTGCCGGGCAGCTGCCGGAGGTCTTTGCGCTTACAACGTCGGATCCCGGCCGTTTTATAGCATCTACTACGCACCGGATCATCCGCGACCGGAAACATCTCATTATTGCGCCGCTGGCCCCGGCTGCCGGCTCCAGGGTTGCTGTGGAAGAACCCGGCAGCTATTTCTTTGATGCAGGAAAGCTGGAGCTCCGGTTGAAGGAGAATGAAAGCACTATCCCCACAGTTGCAGAAACGGCCTGGCTGGATGCGCGTCACATACAATTTCCACTGATGCTTCGCCCATGGAGGACAGGAGATTATTTTTACCCGCTGGGCATGGAGAAAAAAAAGAAAGTGGCCCGGTTCCTGATCGATCATAAACTGAGCGCTACAGAAAAAGAAAAAGTATGGGTGCTGGAAATGGGTCAGAAGATCATCTGGATCGTAGGTTATCGTATCGATCACCGTTTCCGGGTAACCGGCACTACCGGGGAGGTTCTCGAAATCATCTATAAAAAATAAAAATACAGGCCCGTCGGGGAACGCAGGTTGGGCATACAAAAAACCGGAATAGTCATATGGCGAAAAAGAAAACAAGATATCCTTATTTCCTGCTGGCAGGAATGGTATTGATCGGCTTTGTTGCGTTTATTTTTTTTGGGCCGGCCACTCATAAAACGGAAAAGGGCTTCCTCTATGTAAAAACGGGCACCACCATGGAGCAGCTGAAAGAACAGCTGGTTGAAAAAAAATTCCTGTCCGGTATCAGCTGGTTCAACATGGCTGCAAAAATGCTGAAGTATAAAGTGGTGAAGCCCGGCAAGTACCGGGTGGGGAGCGGTACCAGCATCGTGTCGCTGGTACGGATGCTGAAGAACGGGAACCAGACGCCGGTGGACCTCGTGGTCACCAAGATCCGGACAAAGGAAGCGCTGGCAGGGAAGATCGGTAAACTGTTTGAATGCGATTCGCTGCAGACCATCGGTTTTTTGAGCAGCAATGATTCACTCAGGAAATATGAGCTCGACAGCAATACCGTAATGGCTGCTGTATTGCCGCTGAGCTACGAGATCCGGTGGAATACCACGCCCCGGGCGCTTTTTGATAAATTTTATAACGCCTATAAAAAGTTCTGGACAGACGGGCGAAAGGAAAAAGCGGCCGCGCAGGGCCTTGCCCCTCTGGAGGTCATTACGCTGGCTTCCATTATTGATGAGGAAACCAATAAAGCAGTAGATAAACCCAGGATCGCCAGTACCTATATGAACCGCATTGCAAAAGGAATGCCGCTGCAGGCCGATCCCACCGTTAAGTTTGCCCTGAAAGATTTTGGCATCAAACGCATCCTGTTCGGGCATCTTGCCGTGGCATCGCCCTACAATACCTATAAGAACAAAGGGCTGCCTCCCGGGCCGATCTGCACCCCCCAGCAGTCAACCATTGATTCGGTGTTGCATGCGCCGAAAACAGATTATTTGTATTTTGTGGCCAGCAGCAATTTTGATGGCTCGCATATTTTTACCAGCAACTACCAGGAGCATACAAAATACGCCAGGCTGTATCAGCAGGCCCTGGATATCCAGATCAGAAAACGCGACAGCCTTCGAGCGATACAATGACCGTTATCAAACATATTGCAAACCGGATCAAGCGCTCCAGAAGGGTAACCTGGTTGCGGCATAAAGGCGAAACCGCCGAGATCCCCGGCTTTGAGCAGGTGTCGTTGCTGGATACGTTTAAAGGATTCCGGAAACAGATCAAGGATGATAATATCATCGAACGGGCATCCGCCATTTCGTATAATTTTTTTATGGCCATCCCGCCCACGCTGATCTTTTTGTTTACGTTATTTCCGATCGTATTTGAGCAGCTCCCCATAAAGATCCGGTTCAAAGAAGAGATCGTTGAGATCATTAAAGGAATTGTGCCGGATCCCCGGTATCATCAGCCGATCCTTGAATTTGTGAGCAATATTTTTGAAGGGCAGCGTACGGATCTGCTTTCCGTAGGGATCCTGCTGTCGCTCTTCTTCTCTTCAAATGCCATTATGGGATTGATGCGTTCTTTCGACAAGAATCTTCCCGGATTCAGCAAACGCAAAGGATTGCAAAAAAGAGGGAATGCGCTGCGGGTAACCCTGGGGCTGGATTTTTTGTTTGTTCTCTGTATTGCGCTGCTGGCCGCCCAGGGCAGCGTGCTCAAGTGGTTGGGGATTGAGCAGCAATGGCTCATCAACCTGATCAGCAGCACGCGCTGGGTCCTGATCGTTGGGCTATTTCTGATCATTGTTTCCTATATCTACCGGGCCGTTCCCTCGGTACATAAAAAATGGTCGTGGATCACGCCAGGCTCCATTTTAGCCGCGGTGCTGATGACCATCCTGGCCCTGGGTTTTTCCTGGTGGGTCAGCAGTTTTGGCAGCTTTAATAAATTATACGGATCTCTGGGAACGGTATTGCTGGTGTTGGTGTATATCTTCATCAATTCTCTGATCCTTTTGGTCGGCTTTGAAATCAATGTCAGCATCCGGTCTCATGCCCTCAAACGGGAGGCGTACAAAGAGGAGCCATTTGCAGAAGATGTGCTGATTTAAGAAGTTCAAGGTAAATGTTTAAGGCCGAGCTCTGTTTGTTACCCGATGTTAGCCGCTTCCCAAGATTTGGAACTCGAGTCTCCTGATATTTGAGGTTGTCTGATAGCCGATGGTAGTTTCATCTCCCGCAGATCTGCAAATTAAAATGCAACGCAGATCCGTACAGATTCGTTCGCGTTTATCTGCAACCCCGTGGCGCGGATCAGGGCTTATGTCTCCAAAACCATTTAGGAGGCTACACATTTTAATAAAATGAATACCGTGTATTTTAAAGGGCATGCGACATGTATTCTCAAATCTGGATATTAATTGCTTTTATTTTGTTTATTTATCTTTCTTTCATTTAAACTTTCTTAATTTTCTGCCGTCAAAAAAAGAATAGGACCGGTTAACAATGTTTTAATCTGGCCCCGGGGCCTTGTTAAACTATATTTGACAGGTACTGTAAACAATTGCTTCATTTATAAAAATAGATTAAATGGATAACAGACGCGCATTCCTGAAAAAGTCCATGTTGCTGTCCGGTGCAGCAGGGGTAAAAGCAGCCGTACCGGAAGCCCTCTTAAAAGCCCTTTCGATTGACCCAAAGCCGGGAAGCACCTTTTTAGACGCGGAGCACATCGTGATCCTGATGCAGGAGAACCGCTCCTTTGATCACTGTTTTGGCACCCTGCAGGGGGTGCGGGGTTATAATGACCCGCGCGCCATTACCTTGCCGGATCAAAAACCGGTGTGGTTCCAGACCAATGAGAAAGGAGATACCTACGGCCCCTTCCGGCTGAATATAAAGGAAAGCAAAGCTACCTGGACGGGAGCACTGCCCCATTCACGTCCCAGCCAGGTGGATGCGTACAACAACGGCAAATATGACCGGTGGCTGCCTTCAAAGAAGGCGGGCAATAAAAAATATTCGGGGCTGCCACTTACCATGGGCTTTTATACCCGTGAAGACCTGCCCTTTAACTACGCCCTGGCAGATGCTTTTACCGTTTGTGATCAGAATTTCTGTTCTGCAATGACCAGCACCACGCCTAACCGTTCGTTTTTCTGGACGGGTAAGATAAGAGATACCGATGACGGCTATCCGCGGGACAACATCCGCAATGATAATTTTGCACATGCCCGCATGACCTGGAAAACCTTTCCCGAACTGCTTACCGAAAACGGTATTCCATGGAAATTTTATCAAAATGATATTTCCTGCGGCGGCGGCTATAAAGGGCAGGAACGCGCATGGCTCTCAAACTTTGGCTGTAACCTGCTGGAGTTTTTCAAGGCCTATAACGTAAAATACACCCCCCGCTACATAGAGAATTTAAAGAAACAGGTAGAAACGCTTCCGGGGGAGATCAACAAGCTGCAGGAAGAAAGCCCCTCGAGCGAAGCGGCGGCCAGGAAAATAAAGGCGGCCCTTAATAAAAAACAGGAAGTGCTCGACAATGCCCGGGCAGAGCTGCTGCAATGGAGCGAGGCCCGTTTCAAAAAGCTGACCGACAAGCAAAAGGAACTCTTTTACAGCGCTTTTGTAAATAACAAGCGAGACCCGGGCTACCGCTCCGTTTCTGAATTGAAATACCGTGAGGGCGGAACCGAACGGTTGGTGACCATTCCTTCGGGAGATATCCTGCACCAGTTCCGCAAAGATGTGGACGGGGGAAAGCTGCCCACCGTTTCGTGGCTGGCCGGCCCCCAGAATTTTTCTGATCATCCCAGCGCCCCCTGGTACGGCGCCTGGTATGTTTCCGAGATCCTCGACATCCTTACAAAAAATCCGGAGGTCTGGAAGAAAACGATCTTTATCATGACTTATGACGAAAACGACGGCTACTACGATCATGTGCCGCCGTTCTCCATTGCCGACAATAACAAGCCCGGAACGGGTAAATGCAGTGCCGGTATTGATACGGAAGTGGAATATGTACGCCTCGAATATGAACTGAAGCAGGGCATCACTCCAAAACAGGCACGGGAAGCCGCCATAGGACTGGGATTCCGGGTTCCCCTGGTGATCGCATCTCCCTGGACCAGGGGTGGCCGGGTTTGCTCGCAGTTGTTTGATCATACCTCAACCTTGCAATTCCTCGAAGAATTTGTCAACCGGAAATACAATAAGAACATCCGTATAGACAATATCAGCGAATGGAGAAGAACCATTTGCGGAGACCTTACCGCAGCGTTCAGTCCCTTTAACGGGGCCGGCGCACACCAGCTGCCGTTCCTGAACCGCGACCAGTTCGTGGAAACGATTTATAATGCACAGTTCAAAAAAGACCCCGGAGGCTTTCATCTGCTTTCTGATCAGGACATCCGGCTGGTGACCAGTGGCAAGGGATATCCCATCTCTATGCCGCAACAGGAGAAAGGGACCCGGCCATCTCCCTCCATTCCTTACGAACTGTATGTGGACGGCAATCTTTCGAAAGACAAATCCGGATTGGAGGTTTCATTCAGGGCGGGCAACAAGGTATTTGGCAAAACAGCACAGGGAGCGCCCTTTACCGCATATGCCCCCGTACTTTTTGATGATGGTAAAGAAGCCGCATCGGTTTGCCGGAACTGGTCCTTTGCCGTAAGAGCAGGTGATACGCTTCATTATGAATGGCCGGTAAAGAGCTTTGATAAGGGCGACTATCATTTACGGATACACGGGCCCAACGGTTTCTTCCGCTCTTTCAGCGGCAACAGACAGGACCCGGATCTATTGGTGGAATGTAGTTATGAGCTGAAGGGGGATCTGCCCACCGGCAACCTGTTATTGCAGTTGAAGACCGGCCGGCCGCTATCCATAACGATTATCGATCACGCATATAAGAATCCGGACCTGCGCAAAGAGGTGCAGGGGAGCCAGCAGCTGGTGCTGAACCTGTCAAAAAGTAACGGCTGGTACGATTTTAGCGTAAAGATCAATGGCAACAGCAGCTTTGAAAAGCGCTATGCAGGCCGGGTCGAAACAACAAAAGAAAGCATCACAGATCCCTTTATGGGCCGGATGGTTTAGGTAAGCCTGCATCCGTACATCTTTGTACTGTAATGAATGGTGATCTGATTGCCGGTCTGGAACGCGTGGAATAATTTTTTCAGATCGGCGACCATCTCCCCGTAGCCTGCGCCTCCCTTTACGGGCATATAAGAAGACGACAGCAAACGTCCTTCAAGTCCTTCATAAGTAAAAACCTGCTGGTTATCAAAAACGGTCAATGTTACCTCTTTGGGCGCAAAGAACTGCTCAATGGCTGCCTCGCCGGTGTTCCGGTGATCGACCTTCAGGTAGTGGTTGCTGTGATCGATGATCAGCTGCTCATATGCTTTTTCAAACGGGGTCGATGTCAGCCGCTCATTCCAGATGAGCACCACTGCACCACCAGGTTTTAGAATACGCTCAAATTCGCTGCGGCACTGTTCCCTGTTGAACCAGTGAAAGGCCTGGCCGGCTACGATCAGCCCTACATGCTGACCGGGAAGGGTAGTGGCCTCCGCCGTGCCGTTGACCGCATTGAAGCCCGGATAAGCCTGGAGCAGTTCCTTGCTTTTCAGGCGCATTTCCCGGTTGGGTTCCACCCCCCAGACCGGATAGCCTTTTTGTAAAAACAGTTCAGAAGAAATGCCTGTGCCGGAGCCGATATCTGCAATTTTCATTCCGGGTGCCAACAGGGATTGCCGTTCAAGCTCCGGAACGATCTCTGGCGGATAGTGGGGGCGGTACTTTACGTAATCCTCCACGCGGTTGCTAAAACGCAGGGTACTGCTTTGCATGGGCGCAAATATAAGATCTATCCGGGATACCCGGCTACCCCGCCGGCTTCAAGAGAGGGAGTGGCGGCTGCGCAGATCAAGTGGTAAGGGAAGTAATCAGCGAGTTAGCGGTAATAGAACACCCGTTTGTAGTTGGTCTATTTTGTGCAAATAGTAAGCCGCAGATACGCAGATCAAATAACAGAGAAGATTAATCAGCGGACCGGCGGCTATAAATTTATGCGCCTGCCCGTGTTTCGGGGGCGGTATTAAGATGCTGTACGATGGCCAGCGATTTGATCCGCTGCACCACAGAAAGGAAATCGCGCGCCCAGGAAGCCCCCAGGTAATGGAATAGCTTGATCTCGTGTAAAAAATACAGGTCGGCATTGGTGATCGCGGAAACCGTGTGCCCGGAATATACTTTCAGCAGCAGGTTCACCAGTCCGCGGGTAATACCATGATCACTGTCCGCCTTAAAATAAATCCGGTCGTCCTCTTTATAAGCGGTCACCCACACTTTTTTACGGCAGCCTGTTACCAGGTTCTCATCGCTCCTGTCGGTATCATCCATCGGGTGGCTACCATTGGATATCATCTTTAAATGCCGGAAATAAGAAAACTTATTGACCACTGTGGCCAGGTTCTCAAATTCGGCGATTATTTTATCCTGCATTTTGTTTATATCCATGTGATGGGTAGTTTAAAGATATTGGTAATATGATCGGCTATACATAAAACGCTGAAATGCCCCTGAATAGTATATGTGTGAAAAAAAAATACAAACAGGGAGTAAACCTATTGGGTATGAATGACTTCGGAAATGATTACCTTTGTGAATAAAGCATCTTTATGGACTATAAATGCACTTTGGACAATACGGAGAGCTTCCTGGACCTCCTGAAAGGACACCGGGCAGCAAACCGGAAAGTTTCCATTTTGTCGGACATTGGCGGCTGGGAAAGGGCGGAAGGGATGATCAGGGAAATCCTTGAAAAGCAAGAAGGTAAGTTCCTGGTGCTGGATAACGGCAGTGTTCTTGATGTGGCGCAGATCGTTGCGGTGAATGGGGTTTTTAAGATCGACTGCTCCTGTTAAAAGAGCAAATATCCGGATCAAATCCCCTCTTTTATTGAAAAAAAGTCAACAGACCTGTTTATTATTAGAATTTAATTAAAGCTTTCAGCAGGATGCGGGGTTCTTGCTAATTTTGCATCCTCATTGATAAAAAAAACCAGTTTTCAGAATGGAAAGAGTCTACAATTTTTCGGCCGGGCCTTGTGCATTACCGGAGGCGGTGCTGTTGCGCGCACAAAAGGAGTTATTGAATTATAACCATACCGGAATGTCCGTAATGGAAATGAGTCACCGATCGAAGGATTATATGGCCATCATCGAATCAGCGGAGCAGCTGTTCCGCGAGCTGATGCAGGTACCGGACAACTATAAGGTGTTGTTCTTACAGGGAGGCGCTTCCAGCCAGTTTGCAATGGTGCCCCTGAACCTGATGAACCGGAATAGAAAGGCGGACTATGTAAATACCGGTGTTTGGTCCGATAAGGCCATCAAAGAAGCGTCCCGTTATGGAACCGTTCAGGTGGTGGCCAGCTCAAAGGATAAAACCTATAACTATATCCCTGCACTGGATCCGGCAACCTTTACTCCGGATGCGGATTATTTTCATATTACGACCAATAATACCATCTATGGTACCCGGTTCAATGAGTTGCCCGATACCGGAAATGTTCCTCTGGTAGGCGATATGTCATCCGATATCCTGTCTAAATATTACGATGTACGGAAATTCGGATTGATTTATGCCGGTGCTCAAAAAAATATGGGTGCAGCGGGCGTATGCGTGGTTATTGTAAGGGAAGACCTGCTGGGTAATGCAATGGATTTTACCCCGGCCATGATGAACTATAAGAATCATGCGGACAATGGTTCCATGTTCAACACGCCACCTACCTATGGCATTTATTTGTGTAAATTGGTTTATGAGTGGCTAAAGGAACAGGGCGGGGTAGATGCCATTGCGCAGGTGAACATCGAAAAAGCAAAGCTGCTGTACGAGTTCATCGATAATTCGGCATTGTTCAGCGGCACTGCCGCCCGGGAAAACCGCTCCATTATGAATATCCCTTTTATTACGAAAGAGCATGCACTGGACGACCAGTTCCTGAAAGATGCGGCAGCTGCGGGGTTTGTGAACCTGAAAGGGCATCGTACTACCGGTGGTATGCGGGCCAGCATTTATAATGCAACCCCGCTGGAAACGGTTCAGAAGCTGGTGGATTTTATGAAGCAGTTTGAGCTGGCGCATCAATAACGATGATCTGAAAAAGAAGTATCGGTCTGCTGCATTTTGACATTTGTCCCTTTGTTCGGATCTTGAGGTTGTTACGGGTGATAGACGCATAAAACCCTCCGGTGTAGCTGTATGACCGGGGGCCGCAATTTTGGAGAGGCCGCTTTCTGTTCGGAGCGGAAAGGCTTTATTTTTTATCTTTACGGTATGTTGCACCCACTGATCGCCACGGTACGCAGGTTTACCGCTTTTCCTGATGCGGAAGCTGATTATTTCCTCTCTTTTTTTTCCGAAAAAAAATACAAAAGGGGAGCGGTCTTGCTTGAGGAAGGCCATGTTGCCCATGAAGTGTTTTTTATCATGAAAGGGGCCACCCGCCAATATTTCTTCAATGAAGAGGGACAGGAGCGCACCTGCAATTTTTCAATGGAACAGGAGTTCATCACCGATCTCGAAAGCTTTTCCCGGAAAGCTCGGTCAGCTACGTCCATCGTGGCCCTTGAGCCCACAACCTGTATGGCGATCGCCTGTACAGATCTGGCAACGGCGCTTCATACATCTCCCGCAACGGCAGAGTTTTTCAGGATTGTCGTGGAGCACGTAGCAGCAGAAAATATCCGCCGCACCAAATCGTTGCTGTCCCTTTCGCCGGAAAAACAATTCAGCGACCTGCTGCGCGACAAGCCCCTGTTGTTCCAGCGCGTACCGCAGCGCTATATAGCCCAATACCTGGGCATCGCACCCGAAAGCCTGAGCCGCATCCGGAAACGCATGATGGCGGTTCAAAAATCTTAACACAGATCATCGTTTACGTTGAAGGACCGGGGTAGGTTTGCAGGTATAAAAACAAATAATCATGCAAACCATTTTAGGAGCCGGCGGTGATATCGGAAAATTGCTTGCAACAGCGTTGCGGTCTTATACAGACGAGGTACGGCTGGCCGGGCGCACTCCCGAAAAAGTGAACGCGGAAGATCTGCTTTTAGCGGGTGATCTGCTGGATCCTGCTTTTGTGAATCAGGCTGTGCGGGGCAGCGAGGTGGTGTATTTAACGGCAGGGTTGCCATACAACGCCGTCGTTTGGGAACAGCAATGGCCGCGGATCATGGAAAATGTAATCGGGGCCTGTGTGCAACACCAATGCAAGCTGGTGTTTTTCGATAATGTATATGTCTATGCAAAAAAAGAGATCCCTTTTATGAACGAGGGAAGCCGTACCGATCCACCTTCCAGAAAGGGCAGGGTACGGGCAAAGCTGGTCCGGATGCTGGAAACGGCGGCAGAAACAAAAGAACTGCGCTATATCATAGCCCGCAGTGCCGATTTTTATGGCCCCGGTGCACGGAACGGGATATTGAACCTGTTGGTGCTGAACAACCTGAAAAAGGGACGGAGCGCCAACTGGCAAACGGACGCCCATAAGGTACATTCCCTGACCTATACGCCGGATGCGGCAAAGGCCACGGCCCTGCTGGGCAATACCGACTCCGCATACGGACAGGTATGGCATCTGCCTACATCTGAAGAACGGCTTACCGGTAAACAGCTGATCGGGCTGGCTGCACAGCAGCTGCGGGTAAGGCCCCGGTATTTTGTGCTGTCACCGTTCCTGCTTGCTTTGGGTGGATTGTTTTCCCGTACGATCAAAGAGCTTGGAGAAATGCAATACCAGAACAACCAGGATTATTATTTTGACAGCTCAAAATTCATACAGGCATTCGGGTTTGAGCCTACCAGCTATCATGAGGGGATCCGGCAAACGGTCAACAGTGATTCTTATAGCACGCAGCGAAGCTGAGGTGCGGCGGACGCGGCAGTAATTAGTATTTGATTTCATGTGAAGGCGCGCTGGTCTTTGGTGTTCTGGCAAGCAACGAAGTTTAATAATCTTTGTCGGAGTTTTTTGGGGGCGGGAAAGGAGCATTGATTCATTTTCCGGGCCCCTTTCAGGAGACCCGGAAAAGAAGGGGTTTGTGTGTCCGGTCAATAGTCTGCTTAAATGATCTTATGCTCCATGGCCAGCTTGATAACAGAGAACATATTGTTGGTCTGAAATTTTTGTATGATATTCCTGCGGTGGGTTTCAACGGTCAGCTGGCTCAGGTATAGCTTGTCTGCAATATCAGTGCTGGAAAGCCCTTCTGAGATCAGCCTGAGGATCTCTTTTTCGCGCTTTGTCAGCGAGGGAATGCTGTTCCAGTCGTTTGTTGCCGGACCAGACAGGATATCTTTTGCTTCTTTGCTGAGGGCTGTTTCTCCTTTCATGCCTTTTTCGATGCAGTCGAGCAACTCATCCGCCGAAGCATTTTTGAGCAGGTAGCCGCTGGCCCCGTTTTGCAGCATTTGCTGGATGATGCTGCGTTCCGCCTGGTTGCTGATCGCCAGGATGGTGATGTCGGGATATTTCTTTTTTATATCCCGGCAAAGTTCGAGCCCGTTAGCGTCCGGTAACACAATGTCCAGCAGTACTACGTCGGCTCCATTGGTTTTCAGATAATTCAGGAAATCGGATCCTGTCGTAAAGCTTACAATGTCGAAGCCCGTTGCGGAAGCCAGCAGGTTTTTCAGCCCTTCAATTACAATAGGATGATCGTCTACAATGGCAAGAACCAGTTGATCATGCTGCAACATATAATTCCATATTTATGGTTGTACCTTCATTGGCTGCCGACACCACGTCTATTTTGCCATTCAGGTATTTCACCCTGTTTTCAATATTGATCAGCCCGATCCCTTTTTTCCCTTCAGTCTGGCTGTTGAAGCCAATCCCGTCGTCCTCCACTGTTATATAAAAGCGGTGCTCTTCCTGGCTGCATTGTACCATGATATTCTTTGCCCCCGAATGCCGGATAGCATTGGCCAGCGCTTCCTGTATGATGCGGTAGATGACCACCTGTATGGAAAGCTCCATGCGCTCATCAATGTCAAATGCCGTAAAACTAATATGCGTTTCCCGTGTCATCAGCGATGCACAGAGGTCTTTGAGCGCCGTTTGTAATCCAAACCGGATAAGGCTTTCCGGCATCATATTCCGGGCGATCCGTCTTAACTCCGTTACCGATTTGTCCAGCTGATCAATGATGGTATGCAGCTCCGGCTGACCATTCTGCACCGGGTGGTCCTGGCTGCTGGCATGACTGGACAATTTGAGCTTTATTCCGGCAAGCATTCCGCCCAGACCGTCGTGAAGATCCCGCGCTACACGTCTTCTTTCCCGTTCCTCGCCTTCCAGCATGGCCTCGGTGGTCATGATCTGCCGCTGCTGCTCCATTTCTTTTAATCGCTGCCGGTAGTTCTGTTCCCGCTGGGCTGCCAGTCTTTTGAATGTTCTGTAAGTGATGGTCACAAACAGCAGCACGATAAAAATGGTGATGCAGATAACGATCAGGACCAGGGTGCTCAGCCGCGAGTTTTTGGCTTTGAGCGCTGTTTCTTTATTTTCTGCCTGGAGCAGCGCAATCTCTTTTTCTTTTTCGGCCGTATTGAATTTTGTTTCCATGTCCGAAATACCAGCCTTCAGGTTCCGCAGATACATGGTGTCGCGCAGAACGCTGTATTTTTTCAGCCACTCGTAAGCGTGGGGTATATCGTTCAGATGGTCATAGGTCGCAGACATTTCGAACGCATGCATCACCTCGTCCTCCATAAAGGTATATTGCTTGTTTCTGATAACGGTTTGCAGGGCACCCAGGGCAGACCTGTATTTTCCCATTGCCGTATATACCTTGTACACCTGGAATCGCAGGGAATTTTCCAGGCGGTGCTGTTTCAGTTTTTGTGCAAGCGGGATGCCAGCCCGCAGGCTTTTCAACGCGGCTTTCGGGTTCCCCGTCTTCCGGTAATAGATGCTTCTGGTCAGCGCATAATCGATGTTGTATTCGGACCCGGGATAGGGTCTGAGCAGGACCTCCATTTCGTCGAGCAGAGGCCGGGCATATTGCATACTGTCCATATAGCAGAAATTCTTTGCCTGGTTATCCAGCGCCAGGATCATTGTTTCGGGTTTTGGTTGTGCTTTTCTCAGCAATGACAGTCCCTTTTTGAAAAAAGTTTCCGCTTTGGAGTGCATCAGCTGGTTCATATACACCATGCCTACATCGTTATAGTAGCTGCCTTCGCGCTCCCGGTCGCCGGCCTTCCGGACAAGCGGGATGGCGTGGTTCAATATGACCGCTACCATTTCCTTTTCATTGTCCTTCCGCTGTTGCAGGGTGCCATAGTTCCGCCAGGCCCTTGCCCGGTAAACGAGGGCTTCCTGAAGCGGTACCGGTTCAAGCAGCTTTTCTGATTGCCGGTATTTTTTTGCTGCCTGCTCCATTTGAAAATCATGCAGGAGCAGCGCTTCGTAAAAAACAGCCAGGGCCTGTAAATAGGAGCTGTTCCTGCTGTATTTTTTCCCTTCCCTCAGATAAAATGCTGCTTTTGCCGTGTCCGTATAGCTCCAGTAATCGGATAAGAAATAATTGAGCCGGGCTGTGGTGCTGTCATCTTTGGAGTGGCGCAACAATCCTTGCAGGCTGTCGGCATAGCCGGCATAGCCCAGCATCGATTGCCCTGGTATTTCCGGGGCTGTCAGGCTGCATACAAGGAGTAGTAACAGGTATCGCATGAGGCAAAATAAAAAAATATTTCATTTTGGCTGAACGCTCACCGAAATATACCGAAAAACAGGTAGGTAAAAAGGCAAAAAATGGGGTTTCTGTGGCCTGAAAAGAAAAAGCAGCCGGCGTATCGCCTGCTGCTTTTATTATCCGATGCTGGTTTATTTATTTTTTAGAGGCCTTTTTGGCCGCGGCTTTCTTTTTTGCGGGGGCTTTTTTGGCTGCTGTTTTTTTAGCGGGTTTGCTGAATGCTCCCGGAAGTTCAGCCTCGATCATTTTTTTTACAATTGCCACGTCCAGCTGGGCTACTTCTTCGGGCGCATATTTTGTTCCGTCTTCTTTTCGTCCAAGCTTCACCATTTTTTTGCCAAAACGGATAAAAGCGCCCCAGCGGCCGTTTTCCAGCGCAATCTTTTCCTCCGGCCATTGCCGGATGTACCGGTTGGCTTCTTTTTCGACCTTGGTTTTGATCAGTTCGTCAACATCGCTCTGTGAAAGATTTTCAAAATCGTAGCGGCGGGGCACATTGATGAAAAGGTCGTTCCACTTAATATAGGGGCCAAAACGACCTTTACCCCGGGTTACCGGCTTTCCGTCGAACTGGGCTATGGGCGCATCTGCAGCCTGTTTCTCGCTGATCAGCGCAATGGCGCGCTCCATATCCACGGACAGAGGGTCTTCCGTACGCGGAATGGAAATAAAATCCTCCCCCCATTTTACATAGGGGCCAAAGCGGCCTACGTTTACAGAAACTTCTTTGTCTTCGTAGGTGCCCAATGTTACGGGCAGTTTGAAGAGGTCCATGGCCTCGGCAAAGGTTATGGTTTCGATACTTTGTCCTTTGCGCAGCGTGGCAAACCGGGGTTTTTCCTCATCTTCCGCGTTCCCGATCTGGATCATGGGGCCAAAACGGCCCATGCGCGCAATGACCGGTTTCCCGGTAGCGTCCTCAATTCCCAGCTCGCGTTCTCCCTTGATGCGTTCTGCGGTTTCAATCGTATTTTCCACGTCTCCTTTAAACGGATGGTAGAAGTCGTCGATGAGCTTGTTCCAGGGCAGTTTGCCGTTGGCGATCTCATCAAATTCTTCTTCGATCTTGGCGGTAAAGCCATAGTCCATAATATCCTCAAAGTACTGTTTGAGGAAATCGGTTACCACCAGCCCGAGATCGGTTGGGAAAAGCTTCGACTTTTCTGCTCCGGTGATCTCTGCATTTTCTTTTTTGGCAAGCTGATTGTCTCTTAAGATGATCGTGCGGTATTTGCGCTCGATACCTTCCTTGTCGCGCTTTTCAACATATTCCCGCTTCAGGATGGTTGATATTGTGGGTGCATAGGTGGAAGGCCGGCCGATACCCAGTTCCTCCAGCTTTTTTACGAGAGAGGCTTCGGTGTAGCGGGGAGAGGGACGGGTAAACCGTTCCGTACCGGTCATTTCGACCAGGGGAAGCTTTTGCCCGGTGGTCAAAGGGGGCAGCATGCCTTCCTGCAGTTCATCTTCCTGGATGTCTTCGTCATCACGGTCTTCCCGGTAAAGCTTCAGGAACCCGTCAAATTTCACCACTTCTCCGGTAGCGGACAGTTCTTCTTTGTTGGTCGAGATCTCAATTTTTGCCGTGGTCTTTTCCAGCTGTGCATCCGCCATCTGGGAGGCCATGGTACGTTTCCAGATCAGGTCATAAAGCCGCTTCCAGTCTGCATTTTCAACAGTGCTGTTGCTCATATAGGTAGGGCGGATGGCCTCGTGCGCTTCCTGGGCGTTCTCGTTCTTATTCTTAAACCGGCGAAACTGATGATAGGGCTCACCATACATGCTCTTTATCGTGTTGGTAAGATCCGAAAGCGCCGTATTGCTCAGGTTCACACTGTCTGTACGCATATAGGTGATGTGCCCGTTCTCATACAATTGCTGCGCGATCTGCATGGTCCTGCTTACGCTGTAACCAAATTTCCTGCTGGCTTCCTGCTGCAGGGTCGAGGTGGTAAAGGGTGGGGCGGGGCTGCGCTTTCCTGGTTTTACCTGTATGTCTTTAACGGTATAATCCGCATTTACGCAGGACTGCAGGAACTTTTCGGCATCTTCTGCCGTATTGAATTTGGCACCTTCCGCTTTAAAAGATATTTTTTTGCCATTGTTATCCGTAGCCGTAAAAATGGCAACGATCTTGAAGCTGCTCTGTGCTTCAAAAGCGTTGATCTCCCGTTCCCGTTCTGCGATCAGCCGTACGGCCACACTCTGAACCCTTCCGGCGCTCAGGTTGTTCTTAACGCTTATTTTTCTCCAGAGCACGGGGCTCAGTTCAAATCCAACGATGCGGTCCAGTATCCTGCGGGCCTGCTGGGCATCCACGAGGTTCATATCTACATGGCGGGGGGCCGCTACTGCTTGTTGTATGGCAGGTTTGGTGATCTCGTTGAACACGATCCGCTTGGTGGTCTTCGGGTCCAGTCCCAGCACCTCACATAAATGCCAGCTGATGGCCTCACCTTCACGGTCCTCATCCGTTGCCAGCCACACTTCTTCGCTTTTTGAGGCAAGCTGTTTGAGATCGCGTACCACTTTTTCCTTTCCCTCCGACACCACATAGCGCGGATGGAACTGTTTTTCGATATCGATCCCCATTCCGGCCTTCTCAAGATCACGGATGTGCCCGAAACTGCTCTTTACCTGGAAATCCTTGCCTAAAAACTTCTCAATGGTTTTTGCCTTTGCCGGGCTCTCAACGATCAATAAATTCTTCGCCATAATTCTTTTCTGAACAACGCTTTTGTTACCAAATTTTGGGCAAGATTAGAATTTTTTTTTTAAATCCCCTCAATTTTTACCCCCCGGCAGCCACCAGTGCCTGGTTTTATCCCCTGCTTTTCATTGAATTATGTCCCTGTTACTATTTTATTATGACCCGGATCCGGTTGCCGCAAACATGGTACCATGGTCAGGAAAGAAAGCCGGCCACTTCTTTTAAGACGGACTCATTCCGGTAGACCCTGCTGTGTCCAAGCCCTTCGGTAAATATAAAACGGATATTGGAAGGCGCCAGGCGTTGTATTTCCAGCGCTTCGCTCACCGGGGTTACCGGGTCCTGCGTATCGTGGATCCAGAGAACGGCACTTTTCAGGGCAGGGAGGCACCGCCGGATCGTAAACCAGTCCAGCCCCCGGCCGCTGATCCGGACCACATTATTATAAAAGTGCTGCCGGACCCCGGGGTCTGTAACCTGCATTTCCTTTAAAAAAACGGTTGCCAGCCCTGCCGTATCGGCTGCGGGAGCAAACAGAACGATCTTTACGGATGCGTTTTCCGGCAGCTCGGCGGTGGCCAGGGCAATTGCCAATCCTCCGAACGAATGACCGATATAGGCATCAAAGGGCCCGTACTGAACAGTCAGTTCTGATATCAGCCTGGTATAGTCAACCGCATTGATCTGTCTGCCGCTGCTCAGCCCATGCGCCGGGGCATCAAAGGCAACAACCTCGTAACCTTTTTCAACAAGCAGGGGAATGAGGTGCTCAAAACGTTGTGTGTGCGATCGGAAACCATGGGCAATGAGGAGCTTTCGCCCGGCACCATTGTTCCAGCGGTATCCTTTCAGCTGCTGCCCCTGAAAAGTGTGCGCGAGCTGTTCGGCCGATCGCAGCACCGGTGTAAGGGAATAACCCGCCTTGCCCAGGGGTGTGCAAAAGATGCGGAAGGTGGTATTTCCGGCGCGTTCTTTTGAAACCAGCGCCAGCAGCCGGATACGGACCTTAAAGAGCTCCTTTATAAAATTTTGTAATTTCATGCGCGAAAACAAAGGTATCTATATTATGAACATTGTTATTATCGGGTCCGGAAATGTGGCGGCTGTGCTGGGAAGGAAACTGCTGAAAGCCGGTCATGAGATCATACAGATCTATGGACGCAACGCTGCGGCTGCCTCTGAGCTGGCGTATGAGTGGAATACAGAATCGACCAATTATACAAGCCTGATAACAAAGACGGGCGATGTTTATCTGATCGCCATAGCCGATTCCGCCATTGGCGCCCTGGCGGGAGATCTGCGGTTGAACGGTAAAATTGTGGCGCATACAGCAGCGGCGGTGCCTATGGAGATCCTAAAGGCGGCGACAGAGCATTACGGCGTTTTTTATCCGCTGCAAAGTATGCGAAAGGAGCAGGATCGGCTCCCCGAGCTGATGATCTATACAGAAGGTGCTGATGCCTACACAAAAAATATATTGGATCAGCTGGCAGCCTCCATTACCGGCAGCCCGGTACATACTGCGGATCTGGATAAGCGGTCAAAACTGCACGTAGCGGCCGTATTCGCCAGTAATTTTACCAACTATTTATTTGACCTGGCAGAATCCTTCTGTAAAAAGGAGGGGATCGCCTTTCAGGAATTGCTGCCGCTGGTGCAAAACACAGTGAAGCGCCTGGATCATGAATCACCGGCCGGCATGCAAACGGGACCTGCCATCCGGAAAGATCTGGATACGATCCGGCGGCACCAGGAGCTTTTGAAGGCGTACTCCGAGCATCTTGCGGTATACAATTTCCTGACCGATGCGCTGATGAAGCATTCGGTTCCTGAAAAATACCGGATGTAATGCGTTAAAAATAAACGTTAGCTGCTGAAATCTGTCTGAAGGCTGAAAGCTGACAGCTGATCGCTTACAACTGATCACCCGATTCTCAAATCGCAACGCAGAAAACTCGGCGATTCAGTTGAATCCAATACATTTGCATCAGCTTTAATAAAACGAGTATAGAATGAACCTGTTGCAGCGTTTCCAGAAAATAAAGGTGTTTATTTTTGATGTGGACGGAGTGCTTACGAACGGCGACCTGCTGATACTGGAAAGCGGTGAAATGGCCCGGGTGATGAATGTAAAAGACGGGTATGCTTTGCAGCTGGCCCTGACGCTGGACTACAGCATTGTGGTGGTCTCCGGGTCGGCGCCCTCGGCCGTGCAGCAGCGTTTGAACCGGTTGGGGATCCGGGAAGTACACTTTGAGATCCGGGATAAGAAAGGGTTTGTTCTGCAACTGATGAATGACCGTAATCTGGACCCGGATGAAGTGTTATTTATGGGAGACGACGTACCGGACCTGCCGGTATTTGATGTTGTGGGGCTGCCGGCATGCCCGGCCGACGCGGTGAGTGAGGTGCAGCAGAAAGCACGGTTTATTTCCGGTTTCAATGGCGGCCGCGGTTGTGTGCGGGAGGTGATCGAAAAAGTATTGCGCAGTAATGGTCATTGGGGCAATGAATCCCTGATCGCTTCTACTTAAAATTAACAACCGGATGAAGATAGCGGCATTTTTCAAATTGGTGCGTTACCCGAATCTTATTTTTATTGCGCTGACGCAGGTGATGTTTCAGTATTGTATTTACCTCCCTGTTTACCGCGGACTGGTGCCCGAAGGGGATCTGTTCCAGTTCCTGCTCCTCATGCTGGCCTCTGTATTTATAGCAGCGGGGGGAAACATCATCAACGATTATTTCGATATGAATATCGACCGGATCAACAAGCCGCAGAAAATGATCATCGGCAAATACATCAACCGCCGGTGGGCGCTGGTCTGGCATCTGGTGCTGAGCGTGCTGGGGATATTGCTGACGGCCATTGCAGTAAATCCTTTTTCCCGCTGGTACCTGGTGGTGGCCAATATCGCCTGCGTATTGCTGCTCTGGTTTTACTCGGTAAAATTTAAAAAGGAGATCCTGATCGGGAATATCGTCATCTCGCTGCTGACGGCCTGGACGATCATGATCATTTTTCTTTCCAAGTTCTCGTTCTCCGATGCCTTCGGAGGCGGACATACCGGCCAGCTGAAGCTTTTCCGGTTTGCGGTATTGTATGCAGGATTTGCCTTTATTATTTCGCTGGTACGCGAAGCAATAAAAGATGTGGAGGACATCGCCGGCGATCAGAAGTACGGCTGCAATACCATGCCGATCGCATGGGGCGTGAATGCCACCAAAGTATATGTTGCCGTATGGCTTACTTTATTGATAGCGCTTTTGCTTGTAGTTCAGTTTTATATCCTGCAGCTGGGCTGGTGGCCGGGCGTTGTGTATTGTGTACTGCTCATCATTGTGCCGGCAGCCTATCTGCTCCGGAAGCTGGTTGCTGCAAACACGCCAGGTGAATACCACTATTTAAGTATGGTAACCAAAGGCCTCATGCTGACCGGCATCCTGTCGATGGGCATTTTTTATTTTTATTTGTAATTTTATGACCAGCAACCGCATTGTTCTTGCCTCCTCGTCCCCGCGCCGTAAGCAGATACTGGAATGGGCAGCCGTTCCGTTCGATGTTCTGGTACGGGAAACAGATGAGCGTTTTGACCCTGCGCTGGACCTGCATGCCGCCGTTGCCGATGTGGCCAGAAGAAAGGCAATGGCCGTATGGGAGGAGGTGGAAGAAGGCCGGATCATTCTTGCGGCAGACACTATTGTTGCGCTAAAAGATGGGGTGATCGGCAAGCCACGGAGCAGGGAGGACGCCATTGACATGCTGACCCGGCTGCAGGGCCGCACCCACCAGGTAATCACCGGCGTAGCGCTGGTAAAGGGCCGGCAGGAGATCCTGTTCTCAGATACAACAGAAGTTACCTTTTATCCGTTGACCACCCGGCAGATCACGTATTATATCGACCACTATCAGCCTTTTGACAAGGCCGGCTCCTATGCCATACAGGAATGGATCGGCGTTACCGGCATCAAAAAGATCAACGGGGATTTTTATAATGTAATGGGGTTGCCGGTGAGCAGAATATTGCAGGAAATCCGTAAATTGCAGTACCTGCTCGCAGAAGACGGATCAATGCCGTTTCCTTAAGCGATGTTTATGATTGCCGCGGATACGCTGACAGCGCCTGCGGCGCCTTCTCTGCGGTATTTGAGTACTATTAAAGCCTGTACCAAATCTGCGCATCTGCGGTTTTAAGGAAACAACATTGGAAGGCGAATGAGCATTTGATAACCTGAAAAACAGCAACCTCATGAACGAACAGCTACTCCAATACATTTGGCAGTTCCAATATTTCAATGCACGATCTTTAACAACAACAGAAGGAACCCCTGTACAGGTATTGAACGTTGGCATGTTGAACCGGAATCAGGGTCCGGATTTTGAACATGCGCGCATACGCATCGGCAATACACTCTGGGCCGGCTCTGTAGAACTGCATCTGAAAACTTCAGACTGGGACCGGCATTGCCATCAGCACGACCGCAATTACCGCAAAGTGATCCTTCACGTAGTATATGAAGATGACCAGGCGGTTCCGGCGGCAGCCCTGCCCGTTGTTGAACTGAAAACGCTGATCTCAAGAAACCTGCTGAACCGGTATGAACAACTTTGCAACGCCCGGTCCTTCATCCCCTGTGAAAAGCTGATCGCGGCAGTTCCGCAGATCACGCTCAATGTGTGGAAGAGCCGGCTGGTGGCAGAACGCCTGATCCGGAAAGGAGCCGTGGTGGAAGATTATCTTGAAACCAATCACCTTCACTGGGAGGAAAGTTTTTGGTGGCTGCTGGCAAAAAATTTTGGACTGCCGGTGAACGCAGACGCATTTGAAGCCCTGGCAAAGAGTATCCCGCTGAAACTGCTGACAAGGCATAAAAAACAGATACAGCAGCTGGAGGCATTGCTATTGGGACAAGCGGGCTTGCTCAACGGTACTTTTGAAGATCCTTACCCGGTAATGCTTCAGCGGGAGTACCGGTTTCTCCAAAGAAAATATACGCTGCGGCCGGTGGTGCATTCCGTTCATTTTTTACGGATGCGCCCCGGCAGTTTTCCAACAGTGCGCCTGGCACAGCTAGCTGCTGTGATTGCTTCTTCGGCCCATCTGTTCTCCAGGATCATCGAGGAAGAATCATTGGAAAACGTGCGGCGGTGGTTCAAGGCCGAGGCCAATGATTTCTGGCATTATCATTATACCCTGGACGGACAAAGCGCGCTAAAAATAAAATCGATCGGGCCCTACATGATCGACAGTATCATCATCAATACCATTGCACCGCTGCTCTTTGCTTATGGCAATATGTATGACCGGCACGCCCTGAAGGAAAAGGCCATCCGCTGGCTGGAAGAAACACCGCCTGAAAAGAATAGCATTACAAGGGGATTTGAACGCCTGGGCTTGATGAGCCGGTCTGCCATGGATTCGCAGGCCTTTATTGAACTAAAGAGCCGGTATTGTGATCAGCGCAAATGCCTTTATTGTTCGGTGGGAAATTACCTGCTGAAAAGAGAAAAATAAACACCAGCCGACCAGGGATAGAGGTGAAGCACAAGGGTAAAAATGATCATCATTATGTGCAAACGGTTGCACTGTTCCAGATCCTGGCTTACAGATAAATGTGCAAACGATTGCGCTTAAAAAACAGATTTTTTTTAAAGAAATTCTGGGTGAATGTAGTAATCTTGTTAAAGGATCACTAAGAGGTAGTGTTTGGCATAGACGCATTGTTTGTTGATGTACCCCGAAGTTACGAAAACGTTATAGACGCTCTGGTCCTTCCCCTGTTCGGAATTGCAGAGCATACTCAAGTAAACCGGATCAAACCAAGTCGCCCGGATCAGGGGCGCAAAGCTGAATATTCCGGCACGGAATGACGATTGATCTAAGGCTGTATTTTTTGGTCATACTACTTAATATATTTACATGAAAAAAGTTTTTACCGGTTGCCTGTTCCTGCTGTTTTGCATTCTGGGAAAGGCGCAAGATCAGCACCTGATCTCGGGAGTGGTTACCGATACCTCCGGGGCGCCCTTGCCAAATACGAGCATTATAGACGTGGCAACGAAGAAAGGGACGCTGGCGGACAGCCTGGGGCGATTTTCACTTTCTATTTCTGAAAAGAGTGCAAAAATAGAAGCGAGCCTGGTTGGGTTTGCCAGCCAGAAATTAACGGCTGATGCGGGGGTGGAACTGCTCATAAAGCTGTTGCCGGCAGCCGAGTCCAGTCTGGACAACGTAGTGGTGGTAGGATATCAGGCACAGTCCTTAAAAAAAACAACCAGTGCTGTGCAGGTGATCTCCGGCCGGGATATAGAAAATCTTCCCGGTCCCAGTTTTGATCAGCTGCTACAGGGCAAGGTGTCGGGGGTGAATATTCAAAACTTTAGCGGTGAGCCCGGCGTCCGGAATACATTTACTGTCCGTGGGAATTCCACCATTATGACCAACCTGAATACGGACGAATTTGATGCGGCAAGAACAATGAGCACGCCTTTGTACGTAATTGATGGCGTGCCCATGTCTGTTACCGATATGGAAAGCATCAGTTCCAGCGGTACTAACCTTCTGGCGGGACTCAGCCTTGCAGATATCGAAAGCCTCAGCGTACAAAAAGACGCTGCGGCCACCGCCGTATGGGGTGCGCGGGGCGCTAATGGAGTGATCGTGATCAAAACCAAAAAAGGAAAATCCAAAACGCCGCTCGTAAGAGCTTCTTACTACCGGGGGCTTGTTGAAAGACCGAAATTGTTGCCCACCGCCATCGGTGCAGAAGAACGCAGGCAAAAAATGGACCTGATCAATGCTTACGGCAGCTATGCTCAAAAAGCAACCATCCCTCAAATGCTTGCCGATAGTCTGAACCCTTCTTTTAACAATGCTACCGACTGGCAGGAGATCTTTTACAACCGGGGGAAGATCGATAACGCTGATCTGAGCGTATCACAGGGTACTGAAAAATACAATTACCGGGTGAGCGCCAATTTTTATAATGAGGACGGCATCGTCCGGCAAACGGGTATTACAAAATATGCGCTGCGGGGAAATCTGGGGTTCCATTTTAGTCCTAAAATAACGACCAATTTTAATTTCTCAGCATCCCGGCTCAACAGGAAGAGGGGGCTTGGCAAAGGAAAAGATGACGTATTGCCCATTAGTCCTACGCAGATGCCGGCATCCTTTTATCCGATCAGTGAAACCGATCGTAACTTTTATTTCGGACAGTTTGACAATCTGAAAGACAAAAACCAAACCGATCAACTGAGCCTGTCGCTGCAAACAAACTACAAAATTCTGGAAGGGCTCGAATACACCTTTTTGGGAGCCTACTCCAACGCAAACGATAAGCGCGACCGTTTTCAGCCATCTTCCATTGCTGCGGACGGACGCTCTTTTGCTGAAAGCAGGAATGGCGTATTTGAGAGCTATCAGCTTACCAATACGCTCGGTTATACCAAGTCTTTTGGCGAGCGTACGCATAACCTGGGTATCGTTGCTACACAGCAGTTCCAGCTGGATCAAAAATCGGGCAGTGTGCTGGGGGGATACAACGTGCCGGATGACAATATCAAAGCTGTATTCGGTATTCCGCAAAACGATCTGTACGGAAGCTCCTATGAACAGAAAGCCGGCCTCCTGTCTTACCTGGCACAGTTCTCCTATGATTTCAGGGAACGGTACCTGTTGAACCTTTCCCTGGCAGCAAACGCTTCCTCCCGGTTTGGTGATAATACAAAATGGGGGTATTTCCCCGCCATTTCGCTGGGATATATTATTTCTGACGAACCGTTCATGAAAAATATAGAATGGATCAACCAGTTAAAAATAAGAGGCAGCTATGGTCTTTCGGGCGAGTCCCCGTCAGATTTTTATGCCCCCTTTAATATATGGGACCTGGACAGAGGTACCTATAATGGTATTGTACAGGCTACCCCTTCTTTTAAAAAACCGATCACCCTTCCCAACCTGACCTGGAACAAATCCAACCAGACAAATATCGGGTTGAATCTTTCTATGTTTGACAGCAGGATCAACTTAACCGCTGATGCCTATCGCAAGTACAATACCAACCCCATCCTGAGCTTTCCGTTCCCCTTTTTTACCGGTTATACAACGGTCGTATACAATGCCCCGGTAAGGATCCTGAACGAGGGGATAGAGCTGAACCTGAATACCAAGAATCTGGGTCCTCAAAGCGCTTTACAATGGGAAACGAACATTGTCTTCAGCTATAACAAAAACAGGATCGCGGCATTGCCCAACGGGAACCGTTCATTTTTTGGTGATTCGAGAAACTATAACCAGTCACTGATCTATTCTGTAGGTGCACCCATTTACGGTTGGGCGCAAATGCAATACAACGGGGTGTATAACCGGGATCCGGAAATACCGGTGAATCCGTACACCGGCCAGCGGCTGACTTATTTTAAAGGTAATTACCCGGTGCAACCCGGGTACCCCTACTGGATTGATGTAAATAAAGACTGGGATGTATGGAGTGATGAAGACAAGGGAGAGCAGTATGGTGATCTGGTGCCGACGGGAGATCCCAACCCCAGGTTTACCGGAGGGATTTATAACCAGTTTACCTTTAAACAGTTCTTTGTAGCCATTCAGTGTACCTACACGTTTGGAAGAGATATCATCAATAATTTTGATGCCAACCAGTTTGCCGGAGTATGGAATTTTGGGAACACGATCTATGATTTTGCACGGTTCCGCCTGCCGGATCTTACGGGAAGAGATTACTGGACACCTGCGAAGGCGATGGATCCCAATTATAAAGCCAATTTTCCCAGCATCAGTCCGTATGGTCCCAATTTTTATCAGTTCCTGCCATTTTCCACGATGTGGAATGACAACGGAAATTATTTTAAAATACGTTCGGTCACACTGGGATATACGGTACCGGCAGAAACCGTACAACGCATCGGTTTTAAAAACGGGAGAATCTTTGCGATCATCGACAATATTTATTCCTTTCAGAAATCGAATGTGCCGGATGCAGAGCTTGTAACCCCGCAGGGCGAATATACCGGCTCTGCATACCCGCTGCCGCGGAAATATACTTTAGGTTTTGAACTTACTTTCTAATAATAAAAATACTTTCCAGTTATGAACATCCATTTTAAAATGATACCACGCAGGACGATTGTACTGGGACTCCTTTTCCTGGTCTTACTGCCTTCCTGTAAAAAGTACCTTTACCTGAAGCCGGAAGATTCCACTTATGATAAAGTGTTTTGGGCTTCCGGAGCAAATGTGGAGAAAGCGCTGGCCGGTGCAAGCGGGCTTTTCCGGGATGCGATCACTGCAAGCCGTCTTCATTTTATTGTAGGCGATTTTGTAACATCCGAATTTTTGAGAGGGAGCGATTTCTGGAATTTTGAGGCGCTTTCTATTGACGGGCAGAATAACTATGCTTATACGCCTTATATTGAGCCGGTATCCAACTGGACGAGTTTTTACGGGGTGATCAATCAGTGCCATCTGATCGTTGAAAACACTCCGAATATTGATGATTCAAAATTTGAGGGTGGGGCCGATCAAAAGAAGCAGCTGCTGGGTGAAGGATATTTCTTAAGGGCGCTTACTTATTTTTATATGTTACGTATTTGGGGTGAGCCCGTCGTAACCAGGCATTCGGTTGTAGACCCGTTGAATGTGCCTCCGGTTCCAAGGTCAACGGATGAAGAAACGCTCGGCTATTGTATAGAGGATCTCTTGAAAGCAGCAGATCTTTTACCACCCAAAAGCGACAACCCGGTTTATGCAGACAAAAATGCGGCCTGGGCGCTGCTGGCGCATATTTATGCATGGAAACATGATTATGAAAATGCGGAGAAGTACTGCGATGAAGTGATCAGTAAGGGGGGATATACCCTGGAACCCATCGATACTTATACAAATATCTGGGACGCACAATCAGGCGAGACCATTTTTGAAGTATTCCTGAAATATGATAAAGGGAACAATGAAGCTCAAAAAGACTTTTTCAATATTTTCCTGTTTAATCCCATTGTAAATAAAGGAAACAATAGTTCCTGGGCGGTAAATACGGACTATGCGGACGAGCTCTTCGGTGACGAGAACGATCAGCGTTATGCAAAGATCTTTACAAACGGACAGGGGGGCGTGATGTTAAGCAAATATACCGGCGTGAACCATTTTGATCCCAACCGGCCGGATGAATACGTCATCGATAATAACCTCGTATTGTTCCGCCTGGCAGATATAAAACTTTTAAAAGCGGAAGCCTGCGTGAAACTGAACCAGGTGGCAGAGGCGCGTAAAGAAATCAATGATATCCGGAACAGGGCGCAGGCAACACCGCTGGCAGATAATGCCTCCTGCAGTATGGAAACGGTATTTGATGAGCGTGCAAGGGAACTCTATGGCGAAGGCAGCCTGGCCTTTGATAATATACGGATGAAACTTACCAATCCCGACTATGCTCAAACACTCCCGGATCCCTTCACACCGGAACGTGTAAAGGCAAAAGGGTATTATTGGCCGCTTGCCATGCGTATTTTACTGCCGCAAAATGCATTGTTAACGCAAAATGAATGGTGGAAGAATCATTGATCATAAATCGAATAATATGAAAAAGATATTTATAATAGCTATTACCTGTACAGGGCTTGCATTACTGGCTTCCTGTAAACGCGATGCGTACCTTACCGGAGGGTCAGTGCATAATGCAAAATTCGATATGACCACTTACGATTTTTTAAAGAATCGTCCTGATGGCCTGTTTGATACCCTGCTTTTGCTGTTAGATCAGGCTGGACTTAAAGATCTGGTGAATAAGAATGGTATTACTTTTTTTGCCCCGACGGACTATTCCATCCTGAAGTACCTGGATTCGAGAACCCGGCAGGAACAGGAAATAAATGAGAACAGGAAATGGACCCTGGATTCCATGATGAAATATGAATTGCCCAAATTTGCCGACTCGCTGAAGACCTATATCGTGGATCAGAAATTGAGTTACGGGAACCTTACCAATAACGGCTCGATGATGCCCACCGAAAAAGCAGGATCTCAGACAGTGGTATCTTACGAAGAAATAAAACCCGATCACCCGGATTATGATAAACTTGGGGGGAATAGCAATGTTTCCACCAATCCGCGTATTGTTTATTACACCCCGCTCTACGCACCGTTATCACCGCCGATCGTGGCCACCGATATTACGCCGGAGCAGGGCAGAAGAGAGCGGGTTCAAACTTCGGGTATCGAAACGAATACCGGCATGATCCAGGTATTGAATAATGATCATATATTGTTTTTCCGCCAGCCTTAATCATCTATAAACAATTAAAAATGAGCAGAACATTTTTTACAATATTCATAGCCGCATTCGTGCTGGTTTCCGGGCTTGCAGCATGTAAAAAGCTCCCCGATGGTTTTCTGAGCACCACGCTCCGTTATGAGGAAGATCCGATCCTGATCAACAAAGGACAGCTCCGCGTCAGTTCCGCGCTGAATTTCGACGGTTCCAGCAAACCGGCAAAAATAGAATTGGTGCATATTTATAACCGGACCACCGGAGAGAACGTAGATGCGCTTTTTGCAAAAAAAGTACCCATGAAGATCTGGACGGGGATCCTGGATCCCAAAACGGATACAACGATGGAGGCCATAGCAGCAAAACAGAAAGAAGTGATGCTGGCGCCGCTTGCGATCAATGAGGTCAGCGGTCAGCTGGAGTCGAACTACGGCACACTGGATCTGCCTTCGGGGGGCTATACTTTTGATTTGCGAATAACAAACGGGGCCGGATCAAAAGTGTACCCGAGGATCGGTAATTTCGACCTGGTGGATGCTCCGGCTTTTGAAACTCCTTCGGCCCCTTATCTGAGAATGAGTAAAGTGGGGGATGAGGGAACCGGAGTCAACCTGACAAGCGCTGCCGATCTTGATGTAAAGATCGAGCACCTGAATCTTACCGATAACAAAGTGATCCTGAAATTTGTGGATAAGAACGGTGTGGTGTTTAACCCGGCAGCAGGCGAGGTGGCCAAACGCCCCAATACCGGCCTGAATCCCGTGCCACCCAATTTGCAGAATTTTGAGGACTATGCATTTAAGACAAGCATCTTTAATGATCGCATGGAGTTTGTTTATGTTACGATCCCATTCCCGCTGAATTCTCTTGGAAACGGTTTTAATCTTTACTACCGGATACCGGCACAATATTTTAATTATGATGATCAGGCAGCCTATCCCAAAGATGCATGGAATGCAAATCCCCGGTTCTCCTTCAGGGCCTATGTTCCCGGAACCTACCAGGTCACTTTTACCATGCGCAGGATAAGCCACCGGTAATACCGGTGTTCCAATAGAAAAGGGCCGTACCGGCATCGCGGTACAGCCCACTATTCTTTTTTAAAATCCGGCAACCGGCTTAATAGCGCCTTTTGTTACTCCGGTCCTGCGCATAGTTGCGATTGCGGCGGTCATTTTCGTATACGTTTTTTTCCCGTTTGTTGCCCCGGTACGCATAGTCTCTTATGGATACCTGTGTGTGATTGTTCCGGTAGCGGTTATACCGGTTTTGATGAACCGTGTTATCGCGCCAGGGATTTTTATCGTTGATCACTACTTTATAGGTATTGTAGAGATTGATATTCCCGTACTGGCGGGGCAGGTTGCGGGTGGTAACCCAGCTCCGCCGATCCTGGTAAATATAGGTCCGGTTATATACATCATAATAGACGTTGATCTCCGGAAGGTAATAATAGCGCGCCTGGTTGTAGCCGTAAGGACCCCATTGTGGCTGAGTACCGATGTTTACACGGATATTTACCTGGGCACTGATCGGTTGGGTAGCGGCCATTCCGCCTGCCAGCATCATTAAAATAACGTGAGTTCGGCAATTAAGCGTTTAGTTATTAATATATTAGGGTTGGATATTGTACTAAAAACAAAAGTTCAGCTTTAAATTTGTAATTGAAACAAAAACTACAATCTAAATGCTGAACTAATGACAGATATAAAGTTAGTAGAAATCTTCGTTAGATGCGATGATTTTTACAAGGAGTTTGAGAAATTCCTGGATGCTAAGGGGCTTGAGTGCCCTTTAAAAAAAACTCGCTTC
>NZ_KB893632.1 GCF_000374125.1 Niabella aurantiaca DSM 17617 | reverse complement strand
AAGGATTAAACGGATCATAGCAGATCGTGCCTATGATAGTGATAAGGCTGACAAAGAGCTTAGAAAACAGCAGGTGGAACTGATCGCGCCACATCGTTCTAACAGAAAGGCCAAACCCACCCAGGACGGACGACCCTTGCGGCGCTATCGAAATCGCTGGAAAGTGGAGAGATTGTTTGCCTGGATTCACAATTATCGAAGATGTTATGTGCGTTACGAATATCATGATACCAACTTCCTGGCCTTTGTTCAAATAGCTTGCATTATGATCATTATGAAAAAATACTTTTGAGATGGCTTCTAGTATGCTCCGTGTTACGGGCAACGATATTCAATAAAACGTTGCCCTTGGGCTCCCCTGCCCTCGTACGGAACCGGGTATCCACAGCCTCTAAACGCCGGTATGGACCCGGTCATAAACGCCGGACAAGGTTGCAACCGCTTTCTTTCCTTCTGGGCCCAGGTCCAGGCTATAATCGTTCACATAAAGATCGATGTGTTTGCGCATGACCTCTTCACTCATTGCCTGCGCGTGGTCTTTTACATACTCCGAAACCAGGGGATAATGATCAAAAGAATACCGCAGACTTTCCCGGATCAGCGCATCCACCTGGTCATAAAGAACCGTGCCCAGGGATCTTTTGATCACGATGCCCCCCAAAGGGATGGGCACACTCATAGTCTCCTCCCAATATTCCCCCAAGTCCTTCACTTTCATCAGGCCTTTATCCTGGTAGGTGAACCGGTTTTCATGGATGATCACGCCCAGGTCTGCCATACCATTAACCACCGCATCTTCTATTTCATGAAACACGCCAAAAGATTTGTTGCGCGCGCCGGGATAGGCAAAGCTAAAAAGCAGATGAGCGGTGGTATTGACCCCGGGCAGTATAATTGCCGCTTCATCAATGGCCGCCTCCGGAAAAGGTTGTTGCCGGCTAACCAGCAGCGGGCCCACCCCTTTTCCCAAAGCGCTTCCGGCATTCAGTAAAGCATACTGATCCTGCGTTTTAAAATAAGCCGGAAAACTAAGCTTTGTTACATCCAGCTTTCCTTCAAGCGCCCAGCGGTTCAGTGTTTCCACGTCTTCCAGCACCACTTCAAATTCAAGGCCTCCGGTATCGATCTTCCCGTTCACCAGGGCATCGAAAATAAACGTGTCATTCGGGCAGGGCGAAAATCCCAGTTTCAACTTCATATATGCTTCATATTAATATCTCATAAAACAGGAAAAACCCAAAAAATGTTCGGCAGTTTACGAAGTAAACACCCCGATGATCCGCTCCAGGGCCTCGTGAAGCTTTGAAATGGATTCCTTCAGCGCCCATTTTGATTTATCCCTTTCTCCCACATAATTGGATACAGCCCTTACCTGCAGAAAAGGCGCTCCTTCCGATAAAGCCACATAATGGAGCGCGGCACCCTCCATCGACTCTATTGCGGCACCCAGGTTATTTTTAAAGTGCTGGATCGTGTCTGCCCCGGTGGTGACTTCGTTAACGGTCACCCCTTTTACCCGCTCCAGACCGGTAAGATCCATCAGTGCGTCATATGGATTGGGAAGCCACCCCCCGGTAAATGGCGGGGTGTCCGCATGCTCTAGTTGCAGGTCAAAAACCGACTTCCGCTGCCCTGCTTCCACCACTCCCAGGTCGCCAAAGCACTCGCTGCCAATGACCACCACGCTTCCCGGAGCATACCGGTCAACAAAGCTGCCTCCGATACCTGCCTGCAGCACCAGGTCGTACGGTTCCCGCGCCAGCCGGCGGGTAAGCCGGTATGCCGTACCAACCCCCCCGATGCCGCTGATCAGCACATCCACCCCCTCCTGCGCTTTTAAGAAGGAGTTCAAAGGCGCAATCTCCAGCCCCGTGGCTGCTGTTAATAATATTTTTTTACGCATATCCCGTGTTTACACCGCTTGCTACCCCCGGTTCCGGTCCCTCTCAGGACCCGAAGGGTAAAAATGTTCAGCCCCGCTAAGTTCGGGCATTTTTATAATTGGGGGAAATGTTACCTTTGCAGTCTGTTTTTTTTGAAGGTGGTATCATTTTCGAATACAGCCGCCTTAAAAGCTGGAGCAAATACCGGCTTATTTATTTATGATGTATGGTATATCTCACAAGAATTGAACACTTTAACGCCGCGCATAAACTCTTCAATCCGCGGTGGAGCGAAGAGCAGAATGAACAGGTCTTTGGTAAATGTGCCAACAAGAACTGGCATGGGCACAATTATGAATTATACATTACGGTAAAAGGCGAACCGCATCCGGACACCGGCTTCGTATATGACGTAAAAAAATTGAGCGAGATCATTAAAGATCATATTATTGAAAAATTGGATCACCGCAACCTGAACGAGGACGTAGATTTTATGAAGGGGAAGCTGTGCAGTACGGAGAACCTGGCCATTGCCATCTGGAATGAGCTGCACCCGCATTTGCCCCAGGGAGTATTGCTTCATTGTATCAAGCTCTATGAGACCCCACGGATTTATGTGGAGTATTTTGGTTAAGTTTGTATGTACCTTTATCCAAGTATGAGAGTATCCGTATTCAGGAGGGAACATTTTAACGCGGCACACCGGCTCTTCAATCCAGCCTGGGATGATGCTACCAATGAGCAGGTCTTTGGGAAATGCGCCCTTCCGCATTATCACGGGCATAATTACGAACTGGAAATAAAGGTAACGGGCGAAGTAGACCCGCAGACCGGCTTTGTAATGGACCTTAAAGTGTTGAGCGATCTGGTTGCCCGGCATGTAATCGGAAGGTTTGATCACCGCAACCTGAACCTGGACACAGAGGAGTTCAAACATACCAACCCTACTGCAGAGAACATTGCAATTGTGATCTACGATATTCTGCGTCCGCATATCAACGGCGATCATGACCTGAAGATCCGTTTGTATGAAACACCAAGGAATTTCGTAGAGTATCCGTCATCTTAAATTACCGGCAAATATGGCCTATAAAAAAGAAGATCAATATAATGAACCTGTAACCCATGCGCTTATGCAGCACTATAAACAGGTGATTGCGCAGCTGGGGGAAGATCCGGAACGGGAAGGCCTCCAGAAAACACCCGAACGCGTAGCCAAAGCGATGCAGGTGCTCACACAGGGCTACCACCTGGATGCACACGAGATCATTAACTCTGCAAAGTTCCATGAAGATGTAAGCGAAATGATCATTGTAAAAGATATTGAATTGTACAGTCTGTGCGAGCATCATATGCTGCCCTTTTTTGGCAGGGCGCACGTGGCATATATCCCAAACGGATGGATCACCGGGCTCAGCAAGATCGCAAGGGTGGTAGATGTATATTCGCACCGGTTACAGGTGCAGGAGCGGCTTACTGTGCAGATCATGCATGCGATCAAAGAAACATTAAATCCGCTGGGTGTTGCGGTGGTGATCGAGGCAAAGCACCTGTGCATGATGATGCGGGGCGTTCAAAAGCAAAATTCCGAAACAACCACTTCTGCTTTTGACGGGGAGTTTCAAAAAAACTCAACCCGGAGTGAATTTTTAAAACTCATCAGTGCACGTTTAAGTTAAAGAAAAACGAACCAAAATAAATAAGTGAATATGAAACAGGCAGTGGTATTTCCCGGACAGGGATCGCAATTTACCGGGATGGGAAAAGAGCATTACGAGAACAATGCATTTGCAAAAAAATTGTTTGAGCAGGGCAATGAGATCTTAGGATTTCGCCTTTCCGACATCATGTTTACAGGAACTGCAGATGAACTAAAAGAGACAAGGGTTACACAGCCGGCTGTTTTTTTACATTCCATTGTCGCTTACAAGGTCATGGAGAACAACCGGCCGGATATGGTAGCAGGGCATTCCCTGGGCGAATTTTCGGCGCTTGTAGCCAACAACGTGCTGGCCTTTGAAGATGCACTGCAACTGGTGGCTGTAAGGGCCAACGCCATGCAAGCAGCCTGCGAGCTGCAACCGTCTACGATGGCTGCGGTGCTCAATCTTCCGGACGAAAAAGTAGAGGAGATCTGCAGCGCTATCGGGGAGGAAACCGGAGAGATCGTTGTTCCCGCCAATTATAATTGCCCGGGGCAGCTGGTCATCAGCGGAACCCTCAAAGGAATTGAGATCGCCGTGGAGCGCATGAAAGCGGCCGGCGCCAAACGCGCCCTGGTACTGCCTGTTGGCGGAGCCTTTCATTCTCCCTTAATGGAGCCCGCGCGAAAAGAGCTGCAGGAAGCCATTGAAAAAACAGCCTTCCATCAACCGGTTTGCCCCATCTACCAGAATGTGGCAGCCAAACCTATTATGGATAAGGAGGAAATAAAAGAGCATCTGATCGCCCAGCTTACAGGGGCGGTACAATGGACCCAGAGCATACAGGCGATGATCGCCAATGGTGCCACGAAATTCACGGAAGCAGGCCCTGGCAAAGTGTTACAGGGGCTGATCCAGAAGATCAGTAAAGAAGTAGAAGTAAATGGGGTTAGTTAACCCCATTTTTTTTCCCCAGACCGTTGCTGCAAATCGCCATCCATCTTACAGGACTTTGATCCCGCCGCGTGAATTCGGCCTCCGTCCCAATGAGGGTGACGACCATTGAGGCTGGTATTCCCTCCGGACAGGATCATCAGCAGCGATCTGCCGATGCCGGGCGTCCCTCATAGACAAGGAGGCAGACCCCGTTTGGGCCTGCCGTTGAACTTACCGCCCTTTATTTACTAGCCGCTGATGCGGTATGAAAATATTATAGTGTAAATACCGCGGCGGCGGCATAAAGACCCGGTATTTCAGCGCTCCCGCAGCCAAAACACCACACCAACATAATATACACCCGGGAGGTGCATCACCCTTATTTAGTATTTTCGCGCAAACAGAGATCCTTTATGATGCCCGCAAACACAAATACAATCCCCCCCCTCGCAACCGGCGACACTGATCTTGCCCGCACAACAGGCAGGGACGATCGATTGCTTGCCGGTTTTATGATCGCATGGCTGCTGATCAATGCGCTGCAGGCGGTGTTCCTGGGCATCGACGGGGATGAAGCCTACTACTGGATGTTGTCACAAAACCTGCAGTGGGGTTACTTCGACCATCCCCCCGTGGTAACCGCTCTTATACGGCTGGGAGAATCTTTCGGGCACGGACCGTTCTTTACGCGACTGGGAACCATCTTATTATCGACCTTTTCCATTGCCCTCGTGTATAAGGGGCTTCCCGTCTATCTTCAAAAAATAAAATGGTTCCTCCTCCTTTACGCAGCAACGCTGGTCTTTAACGTATATGCTTTTATTACCACGCCAGATGCTGCCCTCTTCTTTTTTGCAGCGCTCTTTTTCTGGAGGTATAAACTTTTTCTGAACAAAAACAGCTTCAGCAACAGCCTCTGGCTGGCCTTAGCCATCACCGGTATGTTCTACAGCAAATACCACGGCATCCTGCTTGTAGGATTTGTGGTCCTGTCCAACCTCCGGCTATTCGCCAATAAATATTTCTGGCTGATCGTCCTGGTGGTTACCCTGCTTTTCCTGCCGCACCTCTACTGGCAATACAGTAACGACTGGCCAACCGTGCGCTTTCATTTAATTGAACGCATCGCAAAAAAATACCGGATCAACTATACCACCGATTACCTGCTGGGACAAATACTGATCTGGGGACCGCTCATTTCCCTGCTGTTCTATGCCGCCGTTTTTAAGCTGAAGATCCGGGACAAGCTGATGCGTGCCCACCTGTTCATGTTTGCCGGAACCCTGCTTTTTTTCCTTTTATCTTCTTTTAAAAACACGGTAGAACCGCACTGGACAATGATCGCAGGTATTTCTTATGTTGCGCTGTTTTTATCGTTGATCATAAACGGCAGCGCAACCTTCCAACGCCTGTTCTTTAAATTTGCCTGCTCCAACATCGGACTTATCCTGCTGGCCCGGATCCTGTTCCTCATACCGAACGGACCGGCCAACCTGATCAAACACTTCCGTTCATTTTCTTATGCCCGCACATGGGCCGATGCGGTTTATCAAAAGGCCGCCGGTACTCCGGTCGTCTTTTCCAACTCCTACGCATTGCCTTCACTTTACAAATTTTATCACCCGGATGTACAAACCATCGGGTACAACGATAAGGGTTATCGTAAAACGAATTTCAATATTGCCGATGATCATTTCCTGCAGGGAAAAGACACTTATTATTATACCCAGAACCCATACCTGAAACCAGGCACCGGAATTGCCGTGGAAACCATCTATAACCCGGGGAGGCTATTGCCCCTGCCGCGATACCAAAGCGTTAACAAGCTCCGCATTGCATTAAAGGATCCGGTAAAAGAAATGCTGCCGGCGGGCATCCGGACCGTAACACTTCAGATCTCCAATAGAGGCAACACCGGACTGCAACTGAATGGCCGGCTCCGGCTGGACTACGCTTTTCTGATTGAGAAATACCGTTTCATCAATTCAGATTCCAGCTTCGCCCTTCCTCAAAAAACGCTGCAGCCGGGAGCAAGCATTCGGCTGAGCATACCGGTGAAAGCACCACAAAAACCAGGGAAGTACCGGCTGCTGTTCTCATTCACAAATGATTTCATACCGGGAAATTTTGCGAGCAATTTTTACGCGGTCGATGTTCATAAGAATTGACAGGGCATCAGTGGTGAGCCTTGAACAGCTTTCAGCAATCAGCCCTCAGCTTTCAGCGGGTCAATAGACAATAAAACTACAGGTATGAAAACGGGTCCGGCTGAAACGGGCAGCGGGATCTCCGGTAGTAAGTTCTTGCTCCGGCCACCTCACCATCCGAAACCTGCCAATGATCTTTGAGAAGTGAAACAGTCATCTGACGTGGAATTTCAAACCTGACACAAACACTATCCTCCCGGCGCTATAAGCTGGTTCCGGATCAGGCGGTTATTGTATTGCTGTATGAATGCCTTCGCTTTTTGTTCCATAGCAGCCGCCCGTTGCGCTGAATCCTTCAGCAGATCCTTTTTCATTAAACGGTCTTCCTTAAAATTGTAGAGCCCCGTTGCCTGCTTCTCGTCAAAAAACAGCAGGTAATCGCCTTCGATCCAGCGATGCCCGCCCGAATATTGGTAGGCAAAGCCCGCCCCTTTCCGGCTCAGCACATTTTCGCCAAAGGCCAGGTACGGTTTGTTATAGTGCAGGTAGCCCAGCACCGTGGGCATAATATCCAGCTGCTGGATCACACCCGGATGGGTGCCGCGAAAGCTGCTGTCGCCTGGTGCATACAAAATTATGGGTATCGCAATATCGCCCCAGGCATTCTGATATTCGGGATGATAGGACACCGTAGCATGGTCAGCGGAAATCACAAAAAGTGTATTATTGAACCAGGGCTGCCGGCGCGCCTTATCAAAAAATTTTTGCAAGGCCATGTCGGTATAGCTGATGCATTCCATTACCGGCAACGGGCCTTTCTTAAACCGGCCCTCATATTGTTTGGGTACCTTAAACGGATGGTGCGAGGACACGGAAAAGATCCCGGAAAAGAAGGGTTGGGGAAAACTGCTGAGCTTTTGTTCAAAGAACTGAAAAAACGGTTCGTCCCAGATCCCCCAGATCCCGTCATAGTCGGCATCATTGTCATACTCCGTTTTACCAAAATAGTGATCAATGCCGATCATCTTCGCATAGGACAAAAACCCCATCGACCCATTGGGAGCGCCATGAAAAAAAGAAGTATGGTATCCTTCCTGCGCCAGCAGCCGGGGCAGGCTTTTTGTACTGTCCGAAACATAGGGGGTCAATACAAAAGGGTCGAGCCCGCTGGGAATGCTGGAAAAAATAGAAGGGATGGCATCGATCGACTTCCGCCCGTTGGCAAAAGAGTTCCAGTAGATCTTACTTACCGATGCCAGGGAATCCAGAAAAGGTGTGAATCCTGTATAGGTACCCTGATCCAGGTCTTTGTTATAAAACCCCACGGATTCCTTGCCAAAACTTTCCAGGATAATGATCACCACATTCTTTTTGGAAAAAGGGAGCGAATCCGCCGGCGTATGTACCGGGGAATAAATATCCGCAACCTCCTTATCGGAATAATAATGCAGTTCTTTTAATGGCTTTACGCCCATGGTGCGGATAAACACAAAAGGTGTGTTCAATACCAGGTACACTTCATGAGACCGTTTTACATAGGCTCCGGCATCCCCTACGGTGATCGGGCGCGTGCTGTGCCGGAAACCACCCCGGATGCCGCCGATGGCCAGTACCACGCTCAAAACAAAGATCAGCGCCGCCTTCGTATAATAAACGGGATTCCGGTAAGGAGGCTTACCGGCGCGCACGGCTACTCTCCGGTATAAAAAAACCATGAGCCAGACAAGTCCTGCAAAGATCAGCACCACATACCAGTAATCGATCAAAAAATTAAATGCCAGCCCCGATTTATTCTGCTCATGCGAAAATTCGTTAAAAACGCTGGTAGTAGTCCTCCGCAGCGTAAAACGGTAATAGATAAAATCGATACAGTTCAGCAGCAGCGCGATCCCGTTGGTAATATAGAATACCCATTGAAGCACCCGCTGGTACCGTTTATGAATACGCAATCGATACGGCAACGGAACGGTCATCAAAAAAATAAGCAGGCAATTGAAATAGAACATAGCAGCAACATCAAACCGTAATCCTCCGGTAAGGATCTTTACCCAATCCGCTGCCCCGATCCCGGGGAATAAAGATGTGTTCAAAATGTAGAACAGGATCCTGCAGATAAAAAACAGGAACAACACCAACAGGATGCGGTATAAAAATACTCCGTAATAACTCAGCAACCAGGTGCCTCTTTTCCTGTTCATACGACAAAAAATTAACTGAATGCGCTTTCGTCCGGGTCAGCCGCCGTTACAGGCTGCTCCGTTTTCTTTTTCCGCTCCTTTCCAAATAAAATAAAAATAGCAGACAGCGCCATGATCATGGTTATTAAATAAAAACTGAGGCTGACCGATACCGCCAGATCCTTGTCCAGTCCGAATGTGCCGGCACCCCATACAATGGCAACCTCCCTTGCCCCTAATCCGCCGATGCTGAAGGGGAATAAAGACGCCAGTGAGGATAACAGAAAGATAGCAAAATAGGGCCAGTAACTGGTTTTGCAACCCAGCGCTGCCAGGATAAACGCCACCGTGGCCAGCTGGAGCGACTGGGTACAGATGCCCAGTAAATGTGTTTTAAAAAAACGGCGGCTGATGCGCCCGAAATACCGGCGCAATACATAATAATAAACCACCGTTCCCCCGGCAAAGCCAGCCAGGATCCACAGGCTGTATGCCCGCACTTCCGGCATAGCCAGGCTAAAACAGGCCACCAGAAAGCCCAATCCCCATAAGCCCGCCAGCCTGTCGAAAAAAACGGCGGAAAAAACATCTTTATGTGTGGTATCATACCGCTGCTTCAGTACGATGATCTTATATCCATCGCCCCCCAGCCCACTGGGTAAAAACAGATTGTAGAACATACCCAGCAGGTACAAACGCAAATTAGACCGCACGGAGATCGGCAGGCCGATATTCCGGAAGAAATAAAGCAGCCGGAAAGAGGTTGTGATCTGGCAGATGACAAAGGCGACCGCTGCGGGGATCAGCCACCAGCTATTGGCCTCCTTCCACAGCCGCCGTACAGCAGTCAGATCCACCTTGGTGTACACCAGCCATAAAGCCAGCACAGTAAAGGCAATTTTCAGTACCGGTTTTAAAACATTCCAGACCTTCTTTTTATCCATATATCCACTGCAAACTTCGGCTAAATTGTGAAATTACCTGTCGAAATTTTATTAAAATCAGTACCTTCAGAAGTTATCCATTGTCCGGTCTCCCTGTTTGAGATTTGAGACGTGGAATTTGGAATCCGGGATCCGGGATTTAAACATGAAACATCAAACAACGAATCGCATTACACAACTCTTCCGGATTACCTATCCGATCATCCAGGCCGGTATGGTCTGGACAAGTGGCTGGAGGCTGGCCAGCGCGGTCAGCAATGCCGGAGCGCTCGGTCTTATCGGGGCCGGTTCCATGTACCCCGATGTGCTGAGGGAGCATATACGAAAATGCAGGGCGGCTACCCGGCAGATGTTTGGCGTCAACCTTCCCCTATTATATCCCGAACTGGAGGAGCATATAAAGATCATTACAGAGGAAAAGATTCCGGTTGTTTTTACCAGCGCCGGCAATCCCGGTAAATGGACCGGCATCCTGAAAAAAGAAGGGGTTATTGTAGTGCACGTGGTCAGCAGCAGCAAATTTGCATTAAAGGCCCAGGAAGCAGGTTGCGATGCGGTTGTGGCCGAAGGCTTTGAGGCCGGGGGACACAATGGCCGGGAAGAGACCACTTCCATGGTATTGATACCGCTGGTACGCGCAGCGGTGCACATTCCGGTTATAGCAGCCGGTGGGATCGCCTCAGGAAAACAAATGCTGGCCGCATTTGCGCTGGGCGCCGAAGCCGTGCAGATCGGAAGCCGGTTTGCAGCCAGTGAAGAAGCTTCCTGTCATATCAATTTCCAACAACGCGTGCTGGATGCCAGGGAAGGCGATACAGAACTGTCTTTAAAACAGCTGACCCCGGTGCGCCTGCTTAAAAACAGCTTTTACCAGCAGGTAAAAGCATTGGAACTAAACGGTGCCTCCGCAGCGGCACTGGTGGCCCTTCTTGGCAGGGGGCGCGCCAAAAAGGGAATGTTTGAAGGCGACCTGGAAAACGGGGAGCTGGAAATAGGGCAGGTATCTGCTGCAATAACATCCGTTTTGCCCGCGGCCGAAATTGTAAAAAGAACATGGGAGGAGTTCAGGAACGGTTTGGAGGGCTTATCTAAAAATCAGTAATTTGTGATAAAACTGAATTGTTCTGACAAGAAAATGCAATACCGAAAAGACCTGCCGCTTTTGCCAAGTGTACCCTCCTGCCGGATGAAGCACCTTCGTAAAGTTTCCGGCACCCCGGCCCCTTTTTTCCGCCGGGAAATAAAATGGGTCCTCCTTATTTACCTGCTTGGTTCCGGCCACCTCAGCGCTTTTTGCCAGTTTCAACCACTCATAAAAAAGCTGGCTGCCAATGATTCCATCAACACCAATCTGCCAAGGGAGAAAATTTTCATCCACTATGACCGCCCCTACTACAACGTAAAGGATACCTTATGGATGAAGGGATATATTTTATCTGCAAGCGAAAATGCCATCCTTGACAGCACGGGCATTGCGTATATTGAGGTCATCAACGCTTCTAATGAGATCGTAAAACGAACTGCAGCGCCCTGCTACTGGGGACGCTTTCAGAGTAATATTGTTTTAACGGAAGATGATTTTCCACAGGGAAGTTATGTGTTGCGGGCCTATACCAACTGGATGCGCAATTTTGGGGACTCGCTTTTCTTTGAAAGCCGCTTTACCGTTATCAATCCCGTTTCAGGCGCATGGAATGCCCGCGTTCATGATCTAAAGTTTTCCGGCAGCCGTATAACCCTGCTTGCCGAACTCACAACCAACAGCCTGCGCGCCATTGCGTACAGGAAAGTCGCAGTAAGGGTCCGGTCAAAAAACAGGAACCTGCTCCGGATACAGACTATCACCGACGCCGGGGGAAATTTGTCCCTGGATACGGTGCTGAAAAGCGATGCTACCAACAAAGATCTTGTAATCGAAATAGCCGACAAAGAGGACCTTAAATTGCAGATACCGGTAAAAGCAGCTGATCAGTCCGTCATTGACCTGCAGTTCCTGCCGGAAGGCGGGAGCTTCATCGCCGGGAGAAAGCAACAGCTGGGATTTAAAGCCGTGAACCTGTATGGTAACGGTGTAGATGTGAAAGGCATTATCAAAAATGACCAGGGACAGGAAATAGCCCGCTTTGCGTCCATCCATAAAGGGATGGGGGCCGTTACTTTTACCCCGCAGCCCGGTGACCATTATACCGCTTTCCCGGAGGGCGCGCTTCCGGTAAAACTGCCCGACGCAAAACAATCGGGCACCTTGCTGCAGGTGATCAATGATCCTGCTTCGGATAGCATACAGGTAAACATCGATGCCACAGCAGACCTTCATGGAGAAAAATGCTACTTTACCGGAACCACAAGAGGTAATCTGTTTGCAAAAGGATCGGTTGCCCTGTCTGCCGTTCCACACAGCATCAGCATTGCCAAGAGCATGCTTCCTTCCGGCATTACACGGTTTACACTGTACAACAGTCTGATGCAGCCTGTAAATGAAAGAGCTGTTTTTATCTGGCAGAACGACTCCCTTCGGTTATCATTGACGGCCAGTAAAGAAGTTTACCGCAATAAGGACAGTGTGTCCCTGCTGCTGACCGTAAAAGGCGGCGCAGACAGCAACACTACCGGAAGTTTTTCTGTGGCAGTGATCGATACCAGCCAGGTCGGGATCAACCAGCAGGCGGAAAACATACTCAGCTATATGCTGCTCAGCTCTGATCTGAAAGGCCATGTTGAAGAGCCCTATTATTACTTCCGGCAGCGGGCCCCGGACGCTGCGGACGCATTAATGCTTACCCAGGGCTGGGTACACTATGAATGGCCGCCCGGAGGCTTTCACTTTGACCGGGAGGACGTATTTAAAATAAGCGGCAAGGCCTCAAATATCTTTAACAAGCCCTTTGCCAATACAAAAGTTGTTATATTCGGAAAAGTTGGCCGGCAGGGGGTCTTTCTCTTGGACACCATAACCAACAATAAGGGCATTTTCACTTTCGACCGGTTCCCCTATTTCAGCAAAGACAGCGTCAGCCTGGTCATCGAGGCTTTTAACCGGAAGGGAAGAGCCTTCAACATCGGCATCGATCTGCACGAACCTGAATTTCCACCCTACACTGGTAGCGGAACCGCTGCCTTTGAGCATCAGAACATCTTACTGGATACGGCCACCGCGCAGTTTGTACGCCGCCAAATGGCCATCCGCAACCTGATCAAAAAGCACGGGGAATACCTGGATGAAGTCGTCGTAAAGACGACCGCCGCAATTCCCGGTTCAAAAAATCTGAATAAAAATGGAGGCGCCGACCAGGTGATCTATGAAAAAACGCTGGACAAAATGCCCAAGGAAACACTGCTCAGCGTTTTATACAAGCAGGTAAAAGGGTTTGGACTGGGCTCCCTGCCAAGAAGCAATAACCTCCTCTACCTGATCAACGGCAACATCGTACGGTTCATCATCGATGGCGTCGATCTTCATTTCTTCTACGACCCCGGAAGCGGGGGTGGCGGCCCGAACGATTACCAGCTTTTCCTGGATGCCTACCTGAAATATTTTTCTGCCGAGGATATACGGGCCATCGAAATTATGAACACGCCGAAATTCAATTCGCCCTATCGCTCCTCCTTTTTGAGCATCCAGGAGCAAATGAATTCCGGGCCGGTAACCAGGGACTATTCTTTTGTGGAGATCACTACCCGGTCCGGCTCCGGCCCTTTCCTAAAGAAAACGCCGGGCATCTACCTATACAGGCCGGTGGTGCCGGTGCTTGCCAAACAGTTTTACAGTCCACGGTACATGTCGCCCGATGAAAAGACCGCCGTACCTGATCTCCGCACTACCGTTTACTGGAACCCGGAAGTAATGACCAATAAAGATGGAAAAGCCCGATTTTCATTCTATACATCAGAAAGCAGCAGCAATTATATGATCATTGTACAGGGGGCCAATCTAACGGGAAAACTGGGAGTACTCTATCAGCCCCTGGCGGTACAAAAGAACGGGGAATAAGATACACCACCTGTTTCGAAGCAATGCTTTCTTTAAATTGATCACCGCAATCACAGGCAAACCCGTTGCTGTCAGCGTTCTTCACAAGGAACTTTGTGCAGAGACACCGACTGGGTAAAGCTCAGTTCCTGCAAGCTTTTAAACACCAGCTTCCCATCCTGTTCTTCCATTTGCCCATATCCTTCCGTAGCAGTGCTGTCGCCGAGCAGGAATGCAACCTGGCGTACCGATTCTTTTCCTTCTGACGTAAAGGTATAATCAGCGATCAGCGTATCGCCCTTCAGCGTTCCTTCGATCGTTCCCCGGTTCCGGTCCTTTTCGTAAAAATCATACGAAAGCGAACCTGTTACCACATTGGGAAATACCTCCGTTTTCAGAAAGAAGGAGTCCTTTCCCTGCTGACCGGCATAACAGGTGGCCGCCGGTATCATTACCTGGTTTTCCCGGTGCCCCGCTGAATCAGCACCATCCGGCGCAGTCGCCGCTTCCTGCGGAGGGGTGTTACAGGACAGGCTCGCCATGAGCACCAACATACACCCTTTTAGCCGTGTATTTATAGTTTTCATCATCAGCTAAGTTAATCATTATCTTCCATGATGGCCGCTTGAAGCAGGATCCATTTCCAAATTACAGTGACCTTATAAATGCACCTGAAGAAGCACAGCCCTTTAAACAGGGCGCAAGGGTCATACGGCGACATCTCAAAAACGCTCTCCGGAAAAAAACAGGGCGGGGGATGTTGCCAAATACTCTTTTTTAACGTTCTCCCTTTACAACCCCTTACTAAAACGAAACTTATATGAACACATTATTGAAATTACTGCTGCCTGCCATCACCTTTTTGGTATTTACCGGCTGCGAGAAAGAAAACACCGGGATGGATGCGATGCCTTTATTTGGAGACCCCTTTGCTTTTTCCGATCTGCCAGAGTTTGAGAAATATAAGGACTATGAGGAAAACCCGTTCATAAAAGCGGCAGATCACCCGTTGTCCACTTTTTCGGTCGATGCAGACGGAGCCTCCTATTCCAATATGCGCCGTTTTACCCATATGGGCCAGCTTCCACCAAAGGCGTCCGTAAGAATTGAGGAATACATCAATTACTTTACTTACAATTATCACGAGCCGGATGGCAATGAAAATGTAGCCATCAATGCAGAAACGGCAACCTGCCCCTGGAATGCAGCGCATCACCTCATCCGCATTGGTATGAAGGGGCAAACCATCAGTGAAGCAGCGCTTCCCGGCTCCAATTATGTTTTCTTAATTGATGTTTCGGGCTCCATGAACTCGTATGATAAACTGGCCGTCCTCAAATCGGGATTCAAATTAATGGCCGATGGCCTGAAGGATAAAGATAAAGTGGCTATTGTTATCTATGCAGGCAGCGCCGGCGTGCTGCTTCAGTCAACCCCCGGCAGTGAAAAGGAAAAGATCAAGAAAGCCATTGACCAACTGGGCGCAGGAGGCTCAACCGCCGGGGCCGCTGGTATCAGCACCGCATATGAAATAGCGCAAAAGAATTTTATCGAAGACGGAAACAACCGGGTGATCTTAGGCACCGACGGTGATTTTAATATAGGCGTTACCAATTCCGATGAGCTGATAAAGATGATCGAAACCAAAAGAAAAAGCGGTATCTACCTGACCGTGCTGGGCGTGGGCAGCGGCAATCTCAACGACCATATGATGGAGCAACTTGCCAATAAAGGAAATGGCAACTATGAATATATCGACAACGCCAAACAGATCCAAAAAGTATTCTCTTTTGAAACATCCCGGTTTTATACAGTTGCCACAGATTCCAAAATACAAATAATCTTCAATCCCGCCAGGGTCGAATCTTACCGGCTGATCGGCTATGAGAACAGGGCATTAAAAGACGGGGACTTCGAGGATGAAAAGACCGATGCCGGCGAAATCGGCTCCGGCCAAACCATCACAGCCCTCTATGAAGTGGTGCTGAAAGAGGCGGTCGTAAATGAAAAATTTGCTGAGTTTAATTTTAAATACAAAGTGCCGGGAAACGGGGATAGCCGTTCGCTGCAGCTCGAGATCAAAACACCCCCGGTTCCTATAGCCGCCGCATCTGAAAACATGCGGTTTGCAACCGCTGTTACCGGCTGGGGGCTGCTGATGAAACAATCTGCCTACAAAGGCAGCCTGAATAAAAGGATGATCCTTGAGCTGGCGAATACGGCGATCACCTATGATCCCAACGGCTTCCGGAAGGAGTTTACAGAGATCGTTAAGAATGCAGGCTTATGATAAGCCGGTCAAAAAACGATGCGGGATCATGAACTGTTTAAAACCAGATCTGGAGTCGTTTAAACTTTTCGGATAGTGGCAAACCGCCACCCCGATGGGGCTTTATGCTGCTTGGCCGATCCATTTTCTTACCCGCCTAACGCTCTTACAGGGCCGGCTCATAGGAACTCTTTGCTGGTAAAAAAACACTTATACGATTTTTGAGCCCCATCGGGGTCACATATAGAAAAAGCAGAAACAGCCTCTCAGAGATCAGGGCAAACGCATCTAAATTTTATAAGTAGTATTTTTGTTATAGTATAGCACATACCTCTGTGTTCCAATGGTCCGGAACAGAGCATCTGCGGCTGATTCTTTGCTGCTGGCTGAATACACAGAAGAGGTTTCCCATTTTGTTGAAAGCAACCGATAAACGGTCTTTTGTAGTGAAACCGTTTAAACGCGTTTGGCCCGGCTCAGAGATATTTTCCGGTATAGCTGTTCTTTACTTTTTTTATACCGGAGGGAACGCCTTCATAAACCAGCTTCCCGCCGCCATCGCCCGCTTCCGGGCCCAGCTCTATAAGCCAGTCGGCACTTTTGATCACATCAATATTGTGCTCGACGACCAGTACTGTATGCCCCTGCTCGATCAGCGCATTAAAAGAAGCGAGCAGCTTTTTAATGTCATGAAAATGCAGGCCTGTTGTAGGTTCATCAAAAATAAAAAGGACCTTATGACTGCTTTTTCCTCCCTCTGACCTTGACGCCCGGCCAGGCTTTCCTAAAAAAGAAGCCAGCTTCACCCGCTGTGCCTCCCCGCCGGAAAGCGTATCGGAGGATTGTCCCAGCTTTATATACCCCAACCCCACATCGCTCAGCGGCTGTATCGCCTCCTTTATCTTCTTCTCCTCTTTAAAAAATTCCAGCGAGGCATCCACGCTCATTTCAAGAACATCATGAATGCTCTTCTCCCTGTATTTAACTTCCAGTACCTCTTCCTTAAAGCGTTTGCCGCCGCAGCTTTCGCATACCAGGTGTACATCTGCCAGGAACTGCATCTCAACCACCTGTTCGCCTTCGCCTTTGCAGGTATCACAACGGCCGCCATCCACATTAAAGGAAAAGTGTTTGGGCTGAAACCCCCGCATCTTGCTCAACGGCTGTTTTGCAAAAAGGTCGCGTATTTCATCATACGCCTTTATATAGGTTACCGGGTTGCTCCGCGACGATTTACCGATGGGATTCTGATCTACCATCTCTATCTGGTGCACACTGTCCACATCGCCGGTAATGGCTTTATGAAAACCGATCTTATCACCGGAAATTACCGGTTCTCCCTTCATTTTCTGCAATGCGGGGTACAGGATCTGTTTTACCAGTGTGGTCTTTCCGCTGCCACTGACCCCGCTGACGACCACCAGTACATTCAGGGGAAAGGTAACGGTAACATCTTTCAGGTTATGCTGCCGCGCCCCTTCCACTTTTATAAAGCGCGTCCAGCTACGGGTTGCTGCGGGAGGCTCAATGGAAAAAGTACCGCTCAGGTATTTTCCGGTAAGGCTGTTCTTATCTTTCAGCAATTCTTTATAGCTGCCTTCTGCTACTACCTCGCCACCAAGGTGCGCCGCAAGCGGGCCCATATCAATGATATGATCTGCATGACGCATTACCATATCATCATGCTCCACGACCACTACGGTATTATTGAGGTCGCGCAGTTCTTTCAGCACGTTGATCAGATTGTCCGTGTCACGCGAGTGCAGGCCAATGGAAGGTTCATCCAATATGTAAAGGGAATTGGTCAGGTTGCTTCCCAGGCTCCGGGTCAGCTGTATCCGCTGGCTCTCGCCACCACTGAGCGTATTGGCCACCCGGCTCATGGTCAGATACCCCAACCCTACTTTTAATAGCGTATCCAGGCGGTTGTTTATTTCCAGCAGGATCCGTTTGGCGATGGCCGCTTTATGCGCAGGCAATTTTAATTTTTCAAACCAGGCTTTCAGATCCTTAGCCGGCATTTCGCCAAGTGCTCCGATGTGTTGGCTGCCTACTTTTACATACAATGCTTCCTTACGCAACCGGTATCCTTCGCAATCCGGGCAGGTAGTACGTCCCCGGTAGCGGCTCAGCAGCACGCGGTACTGCACCTTATACAGATTCTGCTCTACCTCTTTAAAAAAATCATTGACGCCGTAAACCGAACTGTTTCCCTTCCATAAAAGGTCATATTGTTCTTTTGTAAGATCGGCTACCGGTTTGTGGATGGGAAAGTCATATTTGGTGGCAGCCCGAATAAACCGGTCTTTCCATTTACCCAGCTTTTCTCCTTTCCAGGGAGCCACCGCTCCTTCAAAAACACTCAGCCGTTTATCCGGGATCACCAGGTCGGCATCAATCCCCAGCACCAGGCTGAAGCCCTCGCAGGTAGGACAGGCGCCCAGCGGGTTATTAAAGGAAAACAAATTCGGATTGGGCTCTTCAAATACGATCCCGTCCAGTTCAAACCGGTTATTAAAATCAAGTAGCTGCGCATGGCCGTCCGGTGTGATCATTTGTACAAAAACGGTCCCCTCTCCTTCATAAAAAGCGGTGCCGATCGAATCCCCCAGGCGGTGGCGGTCGTCCTCATCCAACTCCCGCGCAATGATCCGGTCGATCAGTATAAATACCGGCGGCGATGATTTTGTTTTTGTCGCCGCCTTTTGCACCCCCAGCAACCGGGAAACAGCAGCATCGTCCTGCTCCAGCAGATCTTCAATATCCAGTACTTCCAGGTCCGTTGCCCGCGTTCCTCCCCCTGCTGCAACCCGGGTAAATCCCTTTTGCAGCAATATATTCAGCTCCTCACGTACATTGCGGTTGGAGTGGAGTTTAAAGGGCACCAGTATAAAGACCTTGCTCCCTGGCTCCAGCTTTTCGATGGCCGCAACCACATCCGTTACATCATCTTTTTTCACCTCTTTTCCCGAAACGGGAGAAATGGTGGTGCCAGCCCTTGCAAACAGCAGGCGGAGGTAATCGTAGATCTCCGTCATGGTGCCCACAGTGCTCCTCGGCGTACGGGTAATGACCTTCTGTTCGATGGCAATGGCCGGACAAAGGTTCTTGATATAATCCACATCGGGCTTATTCATCCGGTTCAGGAACTGGCGGGCATAAGCACTCAGGCTCTCCGCGTACCGCCGCTGTCCCTCCGCATACAATGTGTCAATGGTCAGCGAAGATTTGCCTGACCCCGAAACACCGGTTACTACTATGAATTTATTCCTGGGAAAACCAACTGTTACATTTTTCAGGTTATGTACCCGGGCGCCTTTCACAAAAATCTCATCTTTCTTTTCCACGGTTTTTGCCTTCGCCATTCCATTTACATTTTAAGAGGGCACAAATTTAGCTTTAAAATCCCTGAAAAAGATATCCGATATTCATCGCCCGGAGATATTTTAACCTGGTCGATGAATATTGCGTGTAATGGCACCATCTCTCTTCATGAGACTATGTATCAGCAAATTACAAATAATGTTAAAAAATTTTAACATTATTTTGAAGGTTTTGGGGGCAATTTCTAAAGAGAAAGCGCTGCCCATAAACGTTGAAACTCCTATTTTCGCAACACTCATTTACCCAAATAATAGAGATCTGGGGAGCGGAGGGGTAAATTCGGAGGTTATTGAACTAAGTTTTAATCTAAAAAATGTGGGAATCGTTTCCCGCAGCAATTGGACAACGGATGATAACTTACTTAAAGAAGACTGATAACGAGCTCATAAATTTATTTTCAAAAGGACATACTCCTGCGCTGGATTCATTGCTGAACCGCTATCAGGAGAAATTGTTCAGCACCATACTTTTTCTGGTAAAGGATAAATATCATGCCGAGGATATCTGTCAGGATGTTTTTATAAAGATTATTGAAACATTAAAGAATGGCAAATACAAAGAGGAAGGCAAATTTTTACCCTGGGCCATGCGCATCGCGCACAATCTTTGTGTAGACTATTTCAGAAAGCTGAAGCGCATCCCGTTCACCAAGAACAGTGTGGATCATGAAATGCTGGATGCCATTAACTCGGCGGACCAGAACGTAGAAGAAAAGATCATCACCGTCCAGAATATTGGTAAGGCCCAGGACATGCTGGAGCAATTACCGGAAGAGCAGCGGGAAGTTATCATTCTCCGCCACTTTGCAAACCTGAGTTTTAAGGAAATAGCCGACATGACCGGATGCAGTATTAATACTGCGCTGGGAAGGATGCGCTACGGCCTGCTGAACCTCAGGAAAATGATGACGGGTAAATAAAGAGCATGTCATCTTGTAACTCCTGATGGAAAAAGAGATTCAGCGGTTTTCTTAAACTTGTTTGAATTTATTTGCCGAATACCACCCGGTTGTTACAAGATGACGACTAATTGAGCCGCCCTGGAACAAAAATCCGGGGCGGCTTTTTTGTGCTTCCCTTTTCATGATTACCCCGCAGACCCACCCTGATGCCTGTGAAGCCGATTCATTTCATTTCAAACGTTGTAGTAAAAATTGCTGGTTTTATTTCGGCAGCCTGTCAATGAAAGTTGCTATTTTAGTTTCCTGTAACAATAGAAATTGCCTGCAACGATTGCATTACAAAACTTTGTTGCTATCAGGCGCTCACAACAGCTTCAATACTGTTTTAATTTTTAAGAAAATGTCTAACGCAAAAAGCAGAAGAAATTTCATCAAAAGTTCCGCCACCATTTCGGCAGGCGCATTCTTATTGCCCAAGGTGCCCATGATCGTCCCTTCCTCTTTTTTTACAAAAGATGCACCCAGCAATAAGATCAATATCGGGCAGATCGGCTGCGGCCGTATTGCCATGACGCATGATCTTGTAGAAACCTTTAAGCACGAATCGGCACGGATCGTAGCCATGGCTGATGTGGACCGGTACCGTTTGGAGGCCGGTAAAAAAAGAGTGGAGGGCTGGTACACAAAAAAGACCGGCAAGGCCGACTACATCGACATTAAAATGTACGACGACTACCAGGAGCTGCTGGTCAATAAAGACATTGACGCAGTGATCATCAGCACACCGGATCACTGGCACGCACAACCCGCCATGGAGGCCGCGATTGCCGGTAAACATATCTACCTGCAAAAACCGACTTCTCTTACTATTGAAGAGGGCCGTTCCATGAGCGATGTGGTACGCAAATCGGGCGTGGTATTTCAACTGGGAAGCCAGCAGCGTTCCGTTCATCCCTGGCCACAGTTCAAAAAAGCATGCGAACTGGTACGGAACGGCCGTATTGGCAAACTACACACCGTACACGTAGGCCTGCCCGCAGACCCCGCCGGCGGCAATACCACGGAAATGCCCATTCCCGAAGGGTTCAATTATGATATGTGGCTGGGCTCCACCCCTTATATCTACTATACGCAGGACCGCGTGCACAATCAAAAGGAAGTAGAGTCCCGGGGCGGCTGGCTGCGGCAGGAGCAATTCGGCGCCGGCATGATCACCGGCTGGGGCGTGCACCACATCGACATTGCCCACTGGGGAATGAATACCGAACTGACCGGCCCCATCGAGGTCGAAGGCTCTGCGCAATTTCCAAAAACGGGGTTGTGGAACGTTCATGGCGACTATGAAGTAACCGCCAAATACGCCAATGGCGTTACCATGCTGATCAACAGCAAAAATCCCAACGGCGTTAAATTTGTAGGCAGTAATGGCTGGATCTTTGTAACCCGCGGCAATGTGGGGGTAACCGCCTCCGATCCCGGTGCCGGAGATAAACAAAACAAAGCCTTTAGTTCCAGCGATCCAAAGCTTCTTACCTCCGTAATCGGCCCTAATGAAGTGCATCTGTATGAGAGCCGGGAGCAGCACCTGAACTGGGTTGATTGCATCATCAGTAAAAAACCCAATATCAGTCCGGCCGAAGTAGCGCACCGCTCCTGCAGCGCCTGCCTGGTAGCACACGCCGCCATGAAGCTGGGAACAAAGCTGTACTGGGATCCGAAAAAGGAGGTCTTTAAAAACAATATCGAAGCCAATAAGCTTTTGTCAAGACCGCAGCGTCATCCCTACGGAACAAACTATGTACTGAACAAACAAAAAAAATAAATGAAAAAAATCATATTACCGGTTGCCTTGCTCGCAATTATGGGATCCTGTAAAAATAACGGATCCGGCAGCTCCTTTGCAGAAGATTCATCGCGGATCACCCTGATAACACTGGACCCGGGGCACTTTCATGCCGCCCTGGTGCAAAAAGAAATGTACCCGGACGTGGACAGCAACGTATATGTGTATGCCCCGGAAGGAGAGGATATTGAGCTGCACTTAAAAAGGATCGAATCCTACAACACGCGTGCTGAAAACCCCACCCACTGGAAAGAGAACGTTTATACCGGTGCCGATTTCTTTGAAAAAATGGTCGGTGAAAAAAAAGGCAATGTGGTGGTCATGAGCGGCAACAACCGGAAAAAAGCAGAATACGTGCTCAACACGGTAGAGGCTGGCCTGAATGTGCTGGCAGATAAGCCCATGGCCATCGATAAAGCCGGCTTTGAACTGGTAAAGGACGCCTTTGCAAAAGCCGCGGAAAAGCATGTGTTCCTCTATGATATCATGACCGAACGTTTTGAGATCAATACCTTGCTGCAGCGGGAGTTTTCGCAGATCCGGGAAGTATTCGGCGACCTTGAAAAAGGCACTCCGGAAAACCCGGCGGTAACAAAAGAGAGCGTACACTACCTCTACAAATTTGTTTCCGGCTCGGTATTGCAGCGTCCCTCCTGGTTCCTGGACGTGACCCAGCAGGGGGAAGGCATTGTGGATGTAACCACGCACCTGGTGGACCTGGTTCAATGGGAATGTTTTCCGGAACAGGTCATCGATTACCAGAAAGACATCGAAATGGTGTCCGCAAAACGCTGGACAACCCCCATTACCCTCAGCCAGTTTTCCGAGATCACCAAGCAGCCCGCTTTTCCGGATTACCTCAAAAAAGATGTAAAGAACGATTCTGTTCTGAATATTTACTGCAACGGTGCCTTTACTTATAAATTGCGCGGAGTAAATGCAAAAGTGTCCGTAACCTGGGGATACAAAGCCCCTGAAGGAACGGGAGACACGCACTATTCCATCATGAGGGGCACCCGCGCCAACCTGGTCATTCGCCAGGGAGCCGAACAAAAATACAAGCCGGTGCTCTACATCGAGCCCGTTAAAAAAGCAGATGCCGGTTTTGAAAAAGACCTGACCAGCGCCCTGGCTGGCATACAGGCCAAATACCCCGGCATCGAACTGACAAAAACGGCCGCGGGCTGGCAGGTAGTGGTACCCGACAAATACAATACCGGGCACGAGGCACATTTTGGCCAGGTAATGCAGCGTTATCTTCAGTTCCTGAAAGAAAAGAACATGCCCGCCTGGGAGGTGCCCAACATGATCGCCAAATACTTTACCACTACGTCGGCACTGGAACTCGCAAAAAAATCAGAAACCAAATAGTAAAATGACAAAGAAGATCCTTTGCCTGCTGGCCTTTGCTGCAATAGCGGGGGCAACCCTGCTTCGTGCACAACGCGTTGGCGGCTGGCAGGTAAAAACAGCCGGAACAGAAGCCTTTTCCATCCCAATGAGCGTGGATCTGGATGCTATTACTTTTGAAGCAGACAGCAACCTGTTGCTGGTGGAAACCACCGGTGGCAAAAAGACCCCCGTTCCCTTTCAGATCGAAACCAATGGACGGCGCTGGTTGTACTGGATGCTGGAGCCCGCAAAGCAAAAGACCCGCACATTTGAGCTGACAAAGACACCGGCTTCCCAAAATGCGGCCGGCAGCCTGCAGGCCAGTCTGAACAACGGTGCCCTTACCGTTCAATACGGAAATAAAAACCTTCTGCGCTATCATTCCGAAACCGTATATCCACCCAAAGGGATCGATACCGCTTATAAACGCAGCGGCTTCATCCATCCTTTGTGGACACCCAATGGCGAGGAACTGACCAGGATCAATGCGCCGGACCATTACCATCACTGGGGTATGTGGAACCCCTGGACCCATGTGCTGTTTGAAAAAGATACCGTCGACTTCTGGAACCTGCGGGACCGCAAGGGCACTGTACGCTTTGCCGGTTTTGGCACCGTATTTAACGGACCGGTCTTTTCGGGCTTTGAGGCGCTGCATGAGCACATTGCCTTTAAAAAAGACGGCACCGAAAAAAATGCCATCAACGAGCTGCAGACCGTCAGGATCTACCGGCCGGATACGCATAACGACAGCTATTATATTATGGATATAACCGTACAATTAAGCTGCGCAAGCTCCAGTCCCGTAAAACTCCTGGAGTACCGGTATGGAGGCCTTGGCATTCGCGCCACTGAAGCATGGAATAAGGACAACAGTGTCATTTTTACATCGGAAGGAAAAAACCGGAAGGAAGCCGACGGCAGCACCGCCCGCTGGTGCGTGGCCGAGGGCAAGCTCAACCAGCAATACGGCGGACTGGAAATGATGAGCTACCCGGCAAACTATAACTATCCCGAACCACTGCGGGTATGGCCGGAGAATATGAACAGGCGGGGGGATGTATTCTTGAATTTCTCCCCTACCAAAAATAAAGACTGGCTGCTGGAACCGGGCAAGCAATATCTTTTAAGATACCGTTTCCTGGTGTTCAACAACCAGCTTCCAAAAGAAAACGCGGAAGAAGCGTGGCAATCTTTTGCACATCCGCCAAAAATCACTTTTAAATAAAAACAAGTAATGAAATTACGCAACAGGATCCTTTTTTTTGCAGCCTTTCTGTTCGTTGCCACAACGGTTCAGGGCCAGAATGTTCGTTGGAAAAAAGTAAAAGTACTGGTATACACCAAAAATGGCAAGGGATTCGTACACGATAATATACCCTCTGCCGTTAAGGCCATTCAGCAGCTGGGCGCCGTACATGGCTTTAAAGTAGATACCAGTTCCCAACCCTCGGTAATGACCGAGGCCAACCTGAAACAATATACCCTGCTCATTTTTCCCAGCACCAACAATGATGTATTCGATACCGATGCGCAACGGCTTGCCTTTCGCCGCTACATAGAGGCCGGCGGCGGTTTGGTAGGCATTCACTCCGTTACCGGAACCGAACGGAACTGGCGCTGGTTCAAAATGATGCTGGGCGGAACCTTTGCCTGGCATGCCAAATTTCAGGAATTCACCGTTCGGGTCATTGACACCAAACATCCTTCGATGAAGGACGTTCCTGCGGTTTGGACAAAAGGCGATGAGTGCTACTTTGCAAAAGAAATGTATCCCGGGCCGCATGTACTGATGGTTCATGACCTGCGCACGATTGATACCACCAACGCCGGACAAAAGGAACGGCTTCAGAAAAACAGGGGCAATTATGGCGATTTTTATCCCACCGCCTGGGAGTACCCGTTTGATGGTGGCCATACCTGGGTAACCACACTGGGGCACGATAAAAAAGATTACAGCGACCCGGTCTATCTAAATCATATCCTGGAAGGGATCCGCTTTATTGCCAGCCAGGTAAAAACCATCGACTTCAAAAAGGCCTATGCACAGCACCGGGATGATGAAGTAAGGTTTTAAGCGGCTGGCCAGCCATAAAAAGAGATTTTAACCCTGCCCGGTTTTACCAGGCGGGGTTTTCTTTTGTTTAAGGTTTAAAGTTCAACGTTCCGAGTCAGTTTTTTATACTTAACGTTCCGTTCTTCGTTTTCAAAATCCCATTCCCTATAGCTAAGCATGCGTGTTCAGCCGGGACGGAGCATCAGGGAAAGATATACGCAGACGTTTAACGTTTCCTCCTACATGATATCCGATAAAAATAAGACCCAACGTGAAACCTGAACTCAGAATATTAAACTTTTCACTCCTTTTCCCGATCTCGTAAGCGAATTTTTCCCGATTTCGTAAATGGATTTCCGCATTTAGAAAGTGAAAAACCGGAAAATAACCGTCTTTTGCGGCGAAAATTTATAGGAAATGAGAAGATTTTTGCTGTTTTTGACGACACTAATGACGTTTTTAAGTGCAAATGCACAAACCAACACCGGTAATATCGAGGGGGTGATCACTACTCCGGAGGGCAACCCGGTTCCCAATGTAAATGTAGTGATCAAAGGAAAGAAAAAACATGCGGTCACAAATGAGCAGGGACATTTTGAGTTCAAAGAGATCCCTTACGGGGAATATATACTGGTTTATTCATTTGAAGGAGAAACCAGCCAGGAAGTACCGGTCACCGTTCCACCGGTGAGCACGGAAGCCTCCCAATACAACCTTTCCTTAAACGCCCGCGAATTAAAAGAAGTGATCGTACGCATCGGCGGCAGCATCAACCAGGGAACGGCGCGGATCGGAAAATCCAATATTCCGATCATGGATCTTCCCCAGGCGGTGACCATCATCGGGCAATCGACCATCGAAAACCAGCAGGCGCAGCGTTTAAGCGATGTGATCAAGAATGTAAACGGTGTTTACCTGGGCGGGGCCCGGGCCAGCACCCAGGAAACCTTTTATGCCCGCGGTTACAACCTGGGCAATACCAATACCTTTAAGAACGGCTTCCGTGTCAACAGCGGGGCTATGCCGGAAATGAGCGCCATTGAAAGCGTAGAGGTTTTAAAAGGGGGTGCAGCGCTTTTATATGGTAACGTAGCGCCCGGCGGTATCATCAACATGATCACCAAAAAACCAAGGTTTAATTTTGGAGGCGAAATAAGCATGCGGGTGGGCAGTTATGATCTTTACAAACCGTCGGTTGATATTTACGGGCCCATCAGCCAATCCGTTGCCTACCGCCTGAACGGCACTTATGAAAAAGCCAACAGCTACCGCGACGATGTGCATTCCGAGCGGTTTTATGTAAACCCCTCGCTTCTGTTTAAACTAAGCGAAAAAACAAAGTTGCTGGTACAGGGCGATTACCTGCAGCATGAGTTCACGCCAGACTTCGGTATTGGAACTATGAGTGATAAAGCCGGTGTATATGGTGGTAAAACAGTTACCCCCGTAAGCCGCAATGCATTTTTTGGAGCTCCCTGGCAACACGCCAAAACCAACCAGGCCACCGCATCGGCCGAGTTCAATCATACATTCAATGACAGCTGGCAGCTCAATGCCCTGGCCGGATATCAGAACTATGAAAGAGATTATTTTTCTCTGGAGCGCATACAGGCAGATGTAAACGGAAAATGGAGAAGACCTTTGGGCAAAACCAACAATAAGCAGGACTATTATACCGGGCAGGTCAATCTGAACGGCCAGTTCCAAACCGGTGCCATCGTGCATAAATTATTGATCGGCGTGGATGCCGAGCGGGATCTGACTACCAGCCTGGCCTCTTATTACAGTTCCAGCACCTTTTATGATACTATCAGTCTTATTGATCCTTCCGCTTATACAGCACGTACCGACATGCCCACTGATTGGAAATGGAAAAGCTCTGCAGATGCCTCTGTAACACGTTTTGGAGCTTATGTACAGGATTTTGTAGCCCTTTCAGAAAAATTCAAAATACTGGCAGGCATCCGCTGGTCCTTTCAGCAGACCAGTCCTACAAAAACCACATATCTCCAAAACGACTCCCTTGCATACGGCAGCATACAAATTGACAAAGCCTTTTCACCCAGGATCGGCCTGGTATATCAACCAACCAATCATACCACTGTTTTTTCAAGCTATTCCAACTCATTCTCTCCCAATTCAGGCAGGGACATCAACAACCAGCCGCTCAAACCGTCATTCATCGACCAGTTTGAACTGGGTGTAAAAAATGACTTCTTTGATGGCTTGCTAAGCGCAAATCTTACGCTGTATCGCATCATCAACAGCAATCTGTCACAGCCCTCTCTTGAAAATCCGGAATACAGGGAACTGACCGGGCAAACCACCAGCGATGGTATTGAAGTGGATCTGAAAAGCCAGCCCATAAAAGGATGGGACATCCTGGCCGGTTATAGCTACAATAACATGCGTTATACCAAAACCTCCGGCCGGAAAGGAAGCTTTGTGGAAGGGCCGCGCCTGGTAAACAGTCCTGCGCATACCGCCAATGCCACTACTTTTTATACCTTCCGGGAAGGAGCCGTACGCGGATTGAAATTAGGAGCGGGTATCTACTATATAGGTGAGCGCAATGCTGGCTGGAGCAATGACTACGCAGATGATAACGGTGCCATCCGGGATCGTATGTTTACAGTAAAAGGGTTTACTACCGTGGATGTTTCCGCAGGCTATACCTACAAAAAATGGTCGTTGCTGGCCAAACTGGCAAATATCACCAATACCTTTAACTATTATGTGCATGAGAACTACAGCATCAATCCCATTCCTCCGCGGAATTTTGTGGTAACTGCTGCATTTAAGTTCTGATCGATCTGTTTTTAAAAAAAGAAGCCGTCTCAAAAGTAACTGGGGCGGCTTTTTCATTTTTGAAATAAAAAGCATGCCCATATTTACATGATATTATTTTGGTCCCTGCTTCATGGCATAGCATGCGTTTATTTTAACAAGAATTGATATTATTTTTGCATATTACTGCCAATAGCGTTCTATTTTCGCATTTTTGCAATAATGGTTATTGCCAGAGCATTAAAATAACGGTTGCCGATGCCTCGTTCTTACCCGATCCCGTTCTGCCGCAAGGCCCGGCCTGCCGCCATCAGCGCAGGGATGTCCGGTATTGCTCCCAGCCCGGTAATGCCACCTGTATCCGTTACCTGTTTTATCAAGTCAACAATATTCATCTTTATGCGTCCATCTTCTTCCGTTGTAAAACGTCTGTGCTACTTCATGATCGTGCTGCTTTTAGGCTCCTGTGCCGCAAAAAACGGAAAGCCAAGAATACTGGTATTTAGCAAAACTGCCGGCTTTCACCACGAATCCATTGCAGATGGGAATACGGCCATTCAAAAGCTGGGCGTAACCAATGATTTCGATGTGGACACAACAACGGATGCCAGGATCTTTACGGACGACAGTTTAAAAAAGTATGCCGCCGTTATTTTTCTCAGCACCACCGGGGATGTGCTTAACTACCGGCAGGAAGCCGCTTTTGAACGATATATACAGGCAGGAGGCGGTTATATGGGCATTCATGCGGCCACCGATTGCGAACCGGACTGGGGCTGGTATGGAAGGTTAGCAGGCGCCTACTTCCAGGATCACCCGGGCATTACCGACAGCTTTCCCAATGTGCAGCCAGGCGTACTGCTGGTAACCGACAGTACCCAAATGGCTACCCGGCACCTGCCACGGCAATGGAAAAAAACCGATGAGTTTTACAACTTTAAGAAGATGAGCAAAGACGTAAAAGTGATCCTGACCGTTGATGAAAAAAGCTACCAGGGTGGTAAGAACGGCAACCCGCACCCTATTGCCTGGTACCACAAATTTGACGGAGGCCGGGCCTTTTATACCGAGCTGGGGCATACCCCGGAGTCTTTCTCGGATACATTATACCTGCAGCATATCTTAGGCGGCATTCAATATGCCATCGGTGCTAATAAGAAGCCGGATTATTCAAAGGCAGCCACGCAAATGCCGCCTGACGAAGACCGGTTCTCAAAAGAGCAGTTATCACAGGGCACTTTTTTTGAACCCACAGAAATGACGATCCTGCCCAACTTTGACGTGCTGGTGATACAACGGCGGGGAGAGATCATGTTGTACAAGAACGCTACCCAAAAAGTAAGACAGGTTGGTTTTTTAAATGTTTACTACAAAACGGATGTGCCCGGTGTTAACGCAGAGGAAGGTATGCTTGGACTGCAAAAGGATCCGGACTTTGCCAAAAACAACTGGGTATATATCTATTACAGCCCCGCAGACAGCGCTGTGAACAGGCTTTCCCGGTTCACTTTTAAAAATGACACGCTCGATGCGGCTACTGAAAAAGTGATCCTCGAAGTAAAATCCCAAAGAGATATCTGTTGTCATACCGGCGGTTCCATTGCATTTGGTCCGGATGGACTGCTTTATGTTTCATCAGGCGATAATGCGACGCCTTTTGATGAGCCGGGTGTACGGTTCGTGAATAACGGCTACAGCCCAATGAATGATATACCGGGTCACCAGCAATACGATGCCGGAAGATCCAGCGGCAATACCAACGACCTCCGCGGAAAGATCCTCCGCATAAAGATAAACCCCGATGGCAGCTATGAAATTCCGGACGGCAATCTTTTTCCCAAAGGCACGGAAAAGACAAGACCCGAAATCTATGTAATGGGCAACCGGAATCCATACCGTATTTCTGTGGACCAGAAAACCGGCTATTTATATTGGGGCGAAGTGGGGCCGGATGCCAGTTCAGACAATTTTAAAGAACGCGGACCCCGTGGCTATGATGAAATAAACCAGGCGCGCAAGGCCGGCTATTTTGGATGGCCGCTGTTTGTGGGTAATAATTACGCCTACCGGCAGTATGATTACAGTACCGGTAAAAGCGGGGACAATTTTGACCCGGAGCATCCCGTTAACGCTTCGAGAAACAACACGGGGCTAACCATGTTACCACCAGCCCAGCCTGCATTTATCTGGTATCCCTATGCAGCCTCTCCCGATTTTCCGCAGGTAGGATCGGGCGGAAGGAATGCTATGGCTGGCCCTGTATATTACACCGATATGTTTCCCCGGGAAACCAGGTTACCGGATTATTACAACGGCAAGCTCATCATTTATGACTGGATCCGCGGATGGATGAAGGCGGTCACCATGCTGCCCAATGGCGATTTTGACAAGATGGAACCTTTCGCCAGTGCCGTAAAAGTGAACTCGCTGATCGATATGGAAGTAGGGCCCGATGGCAGGCTATACCTGCTCGAATACGGATCGGGCTGGTTTTCCAAAAACCCGGATGCCGGCCTGGCCAGGATCAATTTCAACGGCGGCAACAGAGCCCCGGCCATTCAATCCGTTACGGTGAATAAAACAACCGGCATACTGCCTTTTGCCGTTAACGTATCTGTAAAGGCCAAAGACCCGGATAACGACAAAATAACGTATACCTGGATCATGGGAGATGGCACCCGTAAAGAAACCGACACAGCCGGACTAACATATACTTATGCCAAAGCAGGCGACTTTAAAATAACGGTTGAAGTAAAAGATGATAAAGGCGCCGTTACCAAAAGCGATGCGGTAAGTATCTATGCGGGCAATGAAACACCGGTGGTAAACATCACCATTACCGGCGGAAACCGGTCTTTTTACATACCCGGTGTGCCGCTGCACTATAAAATAACGGCAACCGATCCAAAAGATACCGCAGCTTTTGACCCGGCCAGCCTCTTTGTATCCGCTGATTTCACTGAAGGGTTCGACAAAGCCGGTGCCTCCATGGGACATCAGCAGGGGCAGGCAGGTGTCAGCGGAAAAAACATCATGTTGTCGCTGGATTGCAAAGCCTGTCATAAGGAAACTGAAAAATCAGTAGGCCCCTCATTTGAACAGGTAGCGAAAAAATACAGCAAGGACCCCGGCGCCGTAAACTACCTTACAGAAAAAATAATAAACGGCGGCAGCGGCGTATGGGGCGAAACGGCCATGTCTGCCCACCCCACCCTTACAGAAGATGACGTTCACCAGATCGTTACCTGGATATTATCATTAAGCGACCGGAGCACCGTAAAAAAATCATTGCCTGCTTCGGGCACTATTGTGCCGCCGGCAGATACAAAGCCTAACCGCGTGCTCGTTCTATCTGCCAGCTATTCCGATAAAGGCGGCAATCAGATCAAATCGCTTACCGGCACCAGTACCCTTTTATTAAAAAGCAATACCCGGTCATTGCGCGACGCCGAAAAAACGGGAAAAGGAGGGCTGGCATTAAAGCAGATTGACCTGACAGGTGTACGCTCCCTCAATATAGCCTGCATCCAGCAGGAAGTTCGGGGAAAAACACCGGTCCTTGAAGTGCGGCTGGATGCCGCCGACGGGGTATTGTTAGGCCGCAAGCCCGTACCGGCAGTCGCAAAAGACCCGAAAGAGGCCATTATGCATATTCCCGTTAAAGAAATAACGGATGGTCAGTTTCACACCCTGTACTTTATTTACAGAACGGAGGATAAGATCCATAGCAGTATAAAGTGGGTGCAGTTTAATAGCAAATAAGCAGGCAGCTTCTTATATATGATGATCAGTCTTTATCACCCCGCCCCCGTGCCGGCGCGACAGTATCTTTAAAAGATTTTTGATAGCCCCCTTTTTTGAGATATGAAAATTGAGCACCGGGATCAGCATCAGGCTGTCCATCATCAACCCGCAAACCGCTCCGGCGACCGGTAAGAAGTGTAATACTCCAAAATGGATGACATCCTCTGAATCGCTGCGCTGATCCCCGCAAAAAACGGAGCAACGTTAAACCTTAAACCACAAACGCCCCGCCCCGTGCCGCAAACTGCTGCTTTAGCTGTTCATACCGGACCGCGTCGATCGGTAGTGTGGCCTGTTCTGCAATCGCCGCTTTCAATCCCAGTTCCAGGGCATCCAGCGCCGTAAAATAAACACAGAAATCGGCGGCCAGTCCGCATACATGTACCTCCGTTATCCCCTTGCCCTTCAGGTAATCGCCCATGCCAGTCGCTTTTAAATGTCCATTATCATAAAAGCCGCTGTAACTGTCAATTTCCGGGGCCATCCCTTTACGGAAGATGGCTTCGATCCTGCGCTGATCCAGGTCCGGATGTAATTCCGCACCATGCATTTCCTGCACACAATGATCCGGCCACAGGGTTTGTGTCCCTTCCTTCCATTCAATGACATCAAAAGCCTTTTTTCCCGGATGTTGCGTTGCAAAACTCTTATGATCTGCCGGATGCCAGTCCTGGGTGGCTACAACCAGTGCATACCCCTGCTGCAGCCGGTTGATCACCGGGATCAGGTCATGTCCCCCGGCCACGGGCAAAGCACCGCCCGGTAAAAAATCATACTGCATATCTACAATGATCAGGCTTTTCATAATGTGCTGTTTCAGGAAAGATAGGTTATAGCATTGAGATCTGAGAATGGAGATCTGAACATTGAGAAGCCGGAAGTCTTCAGCAGTTAGTTTTCAGCCATTTCTATCAAGCTTCCGGGCCCCATAAACAACCGGCCTGATAAACAATAGATTGGCAATCAACCAGGGCCCTGTTCATTTTTCACCAAAAACTTTTCGCTATCCGCTTCTCGCTAAAAACTTCTCACTAAAAATCATCAAACCTCTCACTAAAAACTTCTCACTAAAAAACTTTTCACTATTCCCCCCCTCCCAAAAAAAACTGTCAATCGTTCGTTACGGATCCTGTTTTTTTCCCCATAGTGTGTTCCGTACGCAAACGATTCGTTAACTTGCAGCCACAAAATCAAATTTTAAAAATTTATTTCAATTTTTTCCAATGAGTTACATTTCAGAGGTATTTGCAAGGCAAATCTTAGACAGTCGTGGTAATCCTACTATCGAAGTGGATGTGCTAACAGACGAAGGAGCCCTGGGTCGCGCCGCGGTTCCGAGCGGAGCCAGCACCGGGATCCATGAAGCCGTAGAACTGCGCGACGGCGACAAGAAAAAATATCTGGGAAAAGGAACATTAAAAGCGGTTAAAAACGTTAATAATACCATTGCACCGGCATTACTGGGCTATGATGTAGCCGACCAAACCGGCATCGACCAGCTGATGATCGAGCTGGATGGTACGCCTAATAAAGGAAAATTAGGCGCCAACGCTTTGCTGGCCGTTAGTATGGCTGCCGCAAAAGCAGCTGCAGAAGAAGCCGGCCTGCCCCTGTACCGTTATGTGGGGGGCACTAATGCAAAAACACTCCCTATCCCCATGATGAACATCCTGAACGGTGGTGCGCATGCGGATAATAAAATTGATTTTCAAGAGTTTATGGTAATGCCCATCGGTGCTTCTACCTTCAGCGAAGGACTGCGCTGGGGCGTTGAAATTTTTCATGCGCTCAAATCTGTATTGAAGAAAAAAGGCTTCAGCACCAACGTGGGCGATGAAGGCGGTTTTGCTCCAAACATCCAAAGCAACGAAGAAGCCATCGAAACCGTGCTGGCCGCTATCAATGCTGCAGGCTACAAAGCCGGTTCTCAGATCGTAATCGCCATGGACGCTGCCAACAGCGAACTTTGGGATGCCAAAAAGAAAAAATACGTATTCCATAAAAGCAGCGGCAAAGCCGTAAGCAGCGACGAGCTGGTAAAATTCTGGGAAAGCTGGGTAAAACAATACCCCATTGCAAGCATTGAAGATGGTATGGCCGAGGACGACTGGAAAGGCTGGGCTGCACTGACACAAGCCGTTGGCGACAAATGTCAGCTGGTGGGTGATGATCTTTTTGTTACCAATGTAACCCGTCTGCAGCAGGGAATCGACAAAAGCATTGCCAATGGGTTGCTGGTGAAGGTAAACCAGATCGGTACCATTACCGAAACCATCAACGCCGTAACACTGGCACAGCACAATGGGTACAATACCATTATGAGCCACAGAAGCGGTGAAACAGAAGATGTTACCATTGCCGACCTGGCCGTTGCATTGAACTGCGGACAGATCAAGACCGGATCTGCAAGCCGTACCGACCGGATCGCAAAATACAACCAACTGATCCGCATCGAAGAACAATTGGGCGAAAGCGCGGTTTATCCGAAAGGAACCATTAAATTTGGTAAGAAATAATAATTAGGTCGGCTTGGGTGCTAATGGCAGCTTTCTTGCGTCGCACACTTCAACTGCGGGGTAAAATCAGCAGGCTTCCATCAGCACGTTTTCAAATTTTCAAATTATCACATTAGTCCTGTATGGAAGAATTTGTTGACTTTGTCCCTGAAAAAGAGCCTGCACAGGAAACCGTTCCGCAGCGGCCGCGCAAAGCATTGAGCAAAATTTCGCGGTTCCTGACCAATAAATTTTTACTGGCTACAGTAGGCTTCTTAGCCATCATGCTGTTCCTGGATAAAAATGACCTGTTCTCCATCATTGAACGCAGCAAGGAGCTTCATGACCTGGAGCTGAGCAAAGATCATTACAACAAAGAACTGATCGGGCTGCACAAGATCAAAAACGATCTGGAAACAGATCCGGCGACCATCGAAAAGCTGGCGCGCGAAAAGTACCTGATGAAACGAAGCAATGAAGACATCTTCCTTACAGAAGATCAGACCAAATTAAAACAGGCAGAATAAACAAACGATCGGATCAGATACGCACCCGGGGTCAGTGGTTTACGCCAGGACCCCGGGTGTTTTTTGCTGGTACGAATATCAGCGGATAGATACCTTTTTACCGGAAATAACTGTTAACGAATCCCTTACCCGGGCGGTGTCCGCTGCGGGCGTGCTCAGCTTCATAATGATGGCGTATCGCAGGGAATCCACTTTCTCCAGCTCAACCGGCCATTCAATCCGTTTCAGCTGGTTATAGCGCTTTGAAGCACGGGGCTCCTTTGTAATTTCCAGCACATAGGTTACCACTCCCGGCGTTGCAGTAGCAGCAGTGCCGGGGTTAACGGCATTGCCTCCCTGCCGGGTAGCAGTATCAGCCGGAGCGGTATCCGCAGCACCGGGATGCCCGGCCGTTTCATTTGCAGGAGCCGGTATCCCCGGTTCGCTGGTCTTTGAATAAAACCAGATGGTTGCCGCGATGGCAATTACCGCCAGCACAATAATGATGATCGCCGGTTTTTTTGATTTGCCGGTGCCCGGCTTTTCCTCGATGTAGCTTTGTGGGATCGTATTCCGTTCCGTGATCGGAACATCTTTTTTCCTGGGCGGAAGCGGCGTTGTATTGGGCACAAAATCATACGAGCCGTCTGCTTTTTTCAGAAGGGTGCCCATGCCCGCAAATAAGTACGGCTTACCGGTATTTAAAAACCGGATCGCATCTTCCAGCTGCGAATGCAAATCGGAGATCGCCAGTACTTTCATCTTCCCGGTTTCGGAGGAGATGTAATCGACCACAGCCTCATCAAATCCGTCTACGGGCTTTTGTTCAAACTTGACTGTAGGAGGATACTCCGGATCTTCGCTGTTTTCAGCATAAAAAATCCCCAGCCCCGGCAAGCTTAACTGCTTATGGGCGAACAGGTATTGGGCTAATAATGACGCTAGTTTCACAAACAATTAATTGAACTGCAATATATGCAACATTTGTTACACTTACAAAACTGCTTGTTTTTCATTTACCTTTGAACGATCATGTACACAAAAGAAGAAGAAGCTTTTATAAAATATTGGGAGGCGAACCGGCTAAAGAAAAAAAGGTCGGTCAAGAACCTCCTGATCGGCACCCCATTCGGGATCCTGCTCATGATCGGCACTTTTATCAATTTTTTCAGCGGCTGGTATAAAAAAGCAGCCATGCAGGCCAATGCAGATCCATCTCTTTTTTTAATTTTGCTCATTGCCGGTATCATTATTGTTGCGTTTATTGCCGTCTTTTCGTCTTATCACAGGTGGGATATCAATGAGAATCATTATAAATCGTTGCTGGCTCGGAAAAACAAGAAGTAATTATTTGATTATCAATATTTATTAATTTAGTATTAAATTGAAAGAATGAAAAAAACGTTATTAATACCCGTAACTGCCGTTGTTGCCGCTGTAACGATGTTTGCCGCCTGTGTGAAAAACGATGGCCCTTCCTGTGTACCCTATACATTGGAGCAGGACAAACACATCATTGATTCTTTTATCAATGCCAATTCATTGGAAAGCGTCATTACTTACAGTGCGGAATCAAGCTGGTATGAAGGTACTATGGATCCCGGCGCAGGAAGCATGCCCAAGGCCGATTCCATCATAAGTTTTAAATATTCCATATCCCTGATGGATGGCACCGTTATTTTTGCATCCGACACGATCAAGCAAAATGACGACGGATCTCCAATTAAATTAAGCAATATAAAAGATCCTTTAAATTCAGTTTTTGCTGAGCTTCAAAAGGGCGGAAAATACAGATACATTTATCCCTCTTCGGTGTATTTCTCCTGTGCTCCGCAAACCATTAACGGAAAAACCGTACCCGGATCCTCCGAACTGATCTACGATTATACGCTTACAGAAGTAAAAGCGCCGGCTGCTAATTAATCCGGAGCAGGATATGAAAGGAACAATCCTTGTTCTCTTTTTCATGGCGGGCCTGGCTGCCGGATGCTCAAAACCCGAAGACCGGTCCGCCTGTACCAATAGCCTGACCCTGGGTCAGGACCGGCATATCATTGACTCCTTCCTGCAAAAGAACGGAGATGCAGCATTATATACGTTCGACCCGCAGGCATCCGTCTATTTCTATATCGAACATCCCGGAACCGGCACCACAAAGCCAACCATCGACTCGCTGGTTTCCTTCCGGTATAGCGGCAGGCTGATGAATGGCACCATTGTGGATTCCCTTACCGTAAAACAGCCGCCTACAGCTCCGCTGAGGAGCTTCAGCGAAGGCGTTTATGTTACCTACGCCCTCAGTAAAATATCAAAAGGAGGAAAGATCCGGCTGGTCATTCCTTCTTCTTCCCAGTTCGGTTGTCTGGAAATGACAGGAGTAAATCCTGTACCGGCCAACTCCCAGCTGGTTTATGAATATGAGCTCACGGATATGATCCCCAGCTATTAAAATCATCATTAATTAATATTAAAATCCTGTATGAAACAATGGTTTGGCCTGGCACTGATCGTAAGTACGGTAATGATCAGTTGCATGAAAAACGAAGACGTAAAACCCTGCACCCCCCAAACGGTAGAAAGTGAAAAAGCAGGAATGACAAAATTTGCGACTGACAGTTCTATAATTATCACAACCGATCCAAGCGGGATCATGTACCAGGTGATCGAAGAGGGCACCGGCAACACTCCTTCGGCCAACAGCAACGTAACGGCTAAATATGTAGGCAGGTTTTTAAATGGAAAGGGATTTGACTCCTCCTACGTCAGGGACCCGAATGGAACTGCCTTCCCTTTAAATGGAGTTATTGCCGGATGGCAGATAGGCATTCCTAAAATTAAAGAGGGAGGAAAAATCAAACTCATCATTCCTTCATCACTGGCCTATGGATGTGATCCCCGGTACGGACAAATGGCTAATCAGCCGCTGTACTTTTACGTAGAACTGATAAAAGTGCAGTAATGACGCATACAATATTAAATGTACCACTCATACAACCCTGGTTAGCCTGGGTTTTTGGTTTAAAAGACATACAAATGAGGGATATTAAGAACCGGCCACTTCAGAATCCGGCCATTTATGTAAATTCGTCCCGGAAGGGATAAAACGATTTCCTGAATCATGAACTCATCATTAATGAATAAGAAAATATGCGCCGGCCTTGCGGTGATCCTTGGCCTGGCAATAATTGGCTGTATCAAAGATGAGACCACGACCGCCTGTGAACCCAAACCCGCTGTCAGCGACACAGCACAAATGAAAAAATACATAAGGGACAGCTCCATCACGGCAGATAGCAATAATACCAGCTGGCTGATGTGGCAGATCATGGATGAAGGTACCGGGGCCATACCCGATCCCGGCAGCCAGGTAACCGTAAAATATATCGGCCGGTTTCTTACCGGTGTAGCATTCGACTCCAGTTATGCGCAGAAGCCGGAAGGAGCTGTTTTCCGGTTAGATAAGGTCATACCCGGCTGGTACCTCGGGCTTTCCAAAATAAAGGAAGGCGGCAGGATCAAATTGTTGCTCCCCTCATCACTGGCTTATGGCTGCGATCCCCGGTATGGCGTGCTTACCAACCAACCACTGTTTTTCGACATCGAATTAATAAAGGTGGAAAACTAACGCCCCAAAAATCAATATTGCAAGTAAGTATGGTTTTCTGAAAGGAAGCACTCGCTCCGTATCGGGAAGACGCCGAAAGCAATGAACATTCCTTTCCGGTTTAATGGCTGTAGTATTAAAAAATGACCGCTTCAGACAGATCCGTCCAATGGCCTGATATCTTCCGACGAATTTCAATGACGGCTTTGTTGTAATTTCGAAGATTAAAGATTGAGATATGCAGTACGAACCGATTTCGGTTTTTGATATGTTGAAGATCGGCATAGGCCCTTCCAGTTCCCATACACTCGGCCCCTGGCGGGCAGCAGAACGCTTCCTGGGATATCTGAAACAACAGCAATACCTGAACAAGGTTGTGACCCTACAGGTGCTGCTCTATGGTTCGCTGGCCAAGACCGGCGTAGGGCACGGCACCGGCATTGCCATACAGCTGGGACTTTGTGGCTACGATCCGGTAACCTTCGATGTGGAGCAGATTGACCCCACCATTGCAACCATACGGGAGGCAAAAAGCCTGCTGCTGGACGGGAGCCGGCGCATTCCCTTTGACCCCCAAACGGCGATTGAGTTCCTGTTTACCGAAACCCTGCCCTATCACTCCAACGGGCTGACGTTCCTGGCCACACTCAGCGACGGCGGAAACATTGCCAGGACCTATTATTCCATTGGTGGAGGCTTTGTAAAGGAAGAAGGAGAAGACACCCTTTTAAACAACAATGTACTGCTTTCCTTTCCCATCGACGATGCGGACGACCTCTTGCGCTGGAGCATCAAAACAGGACTCTCCATCAGCGAAATCGTTGCAGAGAACGAACTCGCCTGGCGCAACGAAAAGGAAACGAGTGAAGGGCTGATGCAGATATGGAATACCATGCGCGACTGTATCTACCGGGGCTGTCATAAAACCGGTATGCTGCCCGGCGGTTTAAATGTAAGAAGGCGGGCCGCCGCACTCAACAAAAAGCTGCTCGGTAATATAAGCTATGCCAACTACGATGAATGGATCCGCCTGATCCGGAACAGCGGCAGCAGTTTCCGTAATACCCTGGATTGGGTCAGCTGTTTTGCGCTGGCGGTAAACGAAGAAAACGCATCTTTTGGCCGTGTGGTAACCGCGCCTACGAACGGATCCGCCGGCGTGATACCTGCCGTACTGCACTACTTTATCATTTTCTGCCCAGAGCCCGGACAGGAAGAGAATAGCGGGGAACGGATCCGGAGATTTTTAATGACAGCGGCAGAGATCGGCAGCATTTTTAAAAAAGAATCAACCATCTCCGCGGCAATGGGCGGCTGCCAGGCAGAGATCGGTGTGTCTTCTTCTATGGCAGCGGCCGCACTAACAGAAGGACTGGGTGGTTCGCAAAAACAAGCCATGATGGCTGCAGAGATTGCCATGGAGCACCATCTTGGCATGACCTGCGATCCTATTGGCGGGTTGGTGCAGGTGCCCTGTATTGAACGGAATACCATGGGAGCCGTCAAAGCCATTACCGCCTCTCAGCTGGCCTTGCAAAGTACACCTGATTTTGCAAGGGTTTCGCTGGACGAAGTGATCAAAACCATGTGGGACACAGCCCAGGATATGAACTTTAAATACAAAGAAACCGCAGACGGCGGGCTGGCAGTAAATGTACCCCTGAGCTTGCCGGAATGCTGAGAGAGATAAGGAGTAGTTCCAGGTTTGAGGTTTAAAACCCGCCTGCTCCGGCAGGTTTCACGTTAGATCTGTTTTGTTACTCGATGCGCTTTCTAGGTTTAAATGATAAGTTCCAACATTAGATCTGGTTTTATACATAATGTCGGCTTTCATTTTCACATCTCCCCATTTTCAAATTGCCAAATTATTTCCAGGTTCCAGTTAACGTTAGATTTCGTATCGTTCCGGAAGGTCCATTGACTATTGTCTCTGGCCTGATCCGTTTAATACCTGACGCACATTTCCACATTCTCAAATTTTCAAATTATCCTTCGAACCCCAAGTCCTCAGTCAGACCGTTTCCGTCAGCAGCGGCGGTCGCCAGTGCATCACACCGGTTGTTGTAAGGATTGTCTGCATGCCCCTTGACCCATACAAAACGAACCTGGAATTGTTTTGCAAGCTGATAATACTGCATCCACAGATCTTTATTTTTCTTGCCACCCTTAAAATCCGTTCTCACCCAGTTATTCAGCCATCCTTTTGTAACCGCATTCACCACATATTGGCTGTCGGAATAAACAGTAACCGGCAGCGCAGCAGTCTTTAGCGCCCGGATACCCTCAATTACAGCCATCAATTCCATGCGGTTGTTGGTGGTACGTTTAAATCCCGCAGAAAGCTCCTTTATATGTTTCCCATACATCAGTACAACACCATATCCCCCCGGGCCGGGGTTGCCACGGGAAGCGCCGTCTGTATAAATAATAACCCCCCTGGATTGCATAGCGGACAAAGATAATGGTTGCCGCCTAATAATCGGTTTATGGATTTTTACAGTCCTGTACTCTCATTTTACAAAACAACTCTTTCGCCAGCTATTATGAAAATCCTTATCCATCTTGCAATCTGTTACAGTGTGATTTTATCTTATATCCCCGGCTGCGGGTCTGCAGCCCGGCCATCCCCGTCTGCAGTCAATGATCCGGACCAGGCTGCAGATTATATTCCCCGCTCCGTTTCGGGTATCTTCCTGCCGGAAGGATACAAACGCAGTGCATTGCCGGCTTCCGCCTTTGGATACTACCTGCAGAACCTGAAACTAAAAAAAGATAAAACGGTCTATCTGTTCAATGGGGCCAAAAAGCCCAATCAGCAGGCGCAATATGCGGTACTGGATATGAGTGTAGGGGCCAGGGATCTTCAGCAATGTGCAGATGCCTTGATGCGCCTGCGGGCCGAATATTTATTTTCAGAAAAGCAATTCGGACAGATCCGGTTCCCTGCGGGAGATGGCACCTTGATCTCCTACAACGATTGGCTAAAAGGATGGCGGTATAAGCTTTCCGGAAACAAGCTGATCCGGGTGCCGGGCAAGCCGGTACCCTGCACCCGCGAGTCGCTGTTAAAATACCTGGAAACCGTTTTTACTTATTGCGGAACCTCCACGTTACCCGCGTCTCTTTATAAAAAACCCATAATGGAAATGCAGCCCGGCGACGTATTGTTAAAACCGGGCGCGCCCGGTCATGCCGTGATCGTTATGCGTATGGCAGAAAATGAAAACGGGGAAAAAATATACCTCCTGGCACAAAGCTATATGCCCGCTCAGGACATACACCTTCTTAAAAACCCGGCGGGCAGCCGGAGCACGCCCTGGTATGTTTTGGGTAATGACCAGCATATCCAGACCCCGGAATGGACCTTCTATACCGACCAGCTGTACGGCTGGAAATAGAAAGTACAGCACACATTATTCTTCCTGCCTCAAAAGCCGCTTGTCTACATGCAGATGCCGGGTATAAAGTATCTTTACTTTTTTGAACTCGGGGTGCACTGGATTCAGCAAATAGTTATACTCTTCCGGCATTACAGCAGAAGGCACTTTGAGGGCAAGGAATTTTTTTTGTTTCACAAACCGGTCGCCGATACTCCTTAACGGATCAGGGGGTGGATTCACAAACCAGCTTTCAGGAAGCTGTTCGGGTTGCCACTCCATTATGCTGCCCTCCGGCATTTCCAGGCCAATAATGCAAAGATCCAGCTTTATAACTGTGGTAATGTGCACCACACTTTCCAGCAGGGCCAGGGAAGGCGAGGCCGCCGTGTATAAAATATACGTGCCTTTATTATGCCAGCGGCCCGGAAAACGCGAGGCACCGGTACCCGTCAGATCATCGATATAATTGCATTTGCTGATACGGTATATTCTCATATTTGGTGTTTGGTGAAGATCAGGGTCGTAGTATGCGGCTGGTCATGTTTCAATCAGCAACCGGCGGCAGATGGCTTACGCAAATATACCCTGCTCAATACGCCCCAGTTCATCCATAAGAAGCTCAATGCCCATAGAAGTATCCAGGAAGGTCATGGGCTTTTGAGCGCCCAGGGCATCTACTGGTGTTGTCATCCAGGTTTTAAAAGCATCCAGGCCGTCAAAAACATCCGTCCCCCTTGCATAAAGCCGGGCCAGCTCTATAATACGCTCTGATTGTTCTGCACTTAATTTCTGGGCCGGGGTGTACCGGCGTAAGGTTCTGTCTGAAGTATGTATGATACCGGCCATTTCTACATCGGATATTCCCATAACGCCGGCCAGATGATCCAGGGCTTTCTTGGGAAGCCCTTCGCGGATGCGGTCGATAAAATCCATTGCATTCTGAACGGCTTTAAAAGCGTGTTCATCCTTCAGCCCCATGAGCGTAAGGGAAACGCTTACATTGCTTGAACGGGTTTGATACACTGCGGCCGGCTCTTCGAGAAGGTTGTCCGGGCGATGTTCTTTCTGATATTTTTTTTTGGTGGGTTTCACGCTTTGCTTATTTGACACAAATTTACGGTCATTTGTCCGGTTTTTGAATTTTTTTTCTTCCACCATGAAATTAATGCCCCCGTGATGAGTTCTTAGCCAAAATGAACTTAATTTGGCGCAACAAAACCTGGTTAACGAAAGAACGATCATGAGCCAACTGCTAAAAATCACCACCCTACTTCATGGACTGCTACTATTTTTTATCCCTGCTCCCGGCCAAACAGGTCCACCACAAAAAACACATTTCCGCCTCTCGCTCGCTGCCCTGCAATCAACCGAAAGCTTCAGGTGGTCTATCGCCGGTAACGAACAGGGTACTGGTCCAAACATCTTATCGGAGCTCCGTTTTGCCGCACTGAAACGCACAGGGTTCCGGGTGGAGGGCCGTTACCGGCTGAATCGATACCTGGACCTGAGTGCTGCTGCCGGCCGGCAATACGGGTATTCCGGCGGAGTTACGGATGTTGATTATGCCGCAGACAACCGGAGCCGCCCAACGTCCTACCTCCGGCTCCAGAGTAAAAAGAATCCCACCTCCTGTTACCGGTTTCAGCTCCACTACAGAATAGCCCACACCCGGTCCGTATCTGTTTCCGCCGGTGGAGGCTATGCCATTTCTAAAGCCCGCTACCGGATGCAGGACCGTTCGCCCGCCTCGGTTAAAGGTCTCTACGATGCGCAATGGCAGGGGCCGGAATTCTGCCTGGAAGGATGGGTCCAATTAATGCAAAGCTGGCGGTTGCTGGCCGGTCTGGGTGGCCGGTACAACAAATACAAAGCGCAAGCCGATTGGATATATCGCTCCGATTTTAGTCATCCGCTCAGTTTCGTCCACCAGGCAAAAGGTTGGGGAATGAATGGGTCGCTCGGCTTAAATTATCAACTTACAACCAGGTTCGGTCTGCACCTCGGTGGATCAATGCAACAATGGGAAACAGGCCCCGGCAGTGACCTGCTGTTCATGGCCAATGGACAAATAACCCCAACGCGCATGAACGAATCCGTCAAAACACAATTGTGCATTGATTTGGGCGGCGTATTTGATTTCTGGTGATCCTGCCAGGGGGTTTTCGGAACCATCTCAAACCGTCTGAATCGCCGGTACCGGACAAGTAAGGATCCAGGGTCTTACTGCCTGGATGTTTGTCCTTCCCAAAAGGCGTCCTCGCTCCATAAAAAAAACCGCCGGGAGGCGGTTTCGAAAAAACTTGATGCAGGAGTTACTTAAAAAATATAGCGGATACCCAGCTGCATGTTCCAGGTACTAACAAAATTATTGGCTTTGCTGTACAGGGCTTTACTGCCCGAAGGGTCAAATGTAAATTTTCCGGTGTTCCGATCTACCCCCACAATGCCCTGGTCAGAAAACCCGCCATAGTTATAAGAATACCTGTTTCCCCATCCATTGTTAAATACATTCAGCAGGTTCTGAATATCAACACTGATCTGGAAGGTATGTTTACGGCTGCCAATCGTCGGCTTGATGTCTTGCAGGAACCGCAGGTCCAGCTGGTTCACCCAGGGTAGCAATCCATCAAAACGCTCAACATAGGAGCCTTTGCGGTCCTTCAATTGCTTGTCGTTCTCAATAAAGGCCCAAAATGCATCAGCCTGTTCTGCCGGGGTATAGGTTGTGGAAACGTCATCTTTTTTAACGGTTAATGAAGTAAACTGCTGTTCGAGTCCATTTCTGGATTCGGGAACATAGAACAAGTCATTGGTGGCACCGTCCCCATTGATATCGCCACCGTACCGGTACAGGTAACGTTGCTGGGAAGCACCGGAATAAAACAAGGTAATGGTACTCGCCAGGTTTTGATTGGCATATTCAAATCTGTAAGATGCATAGGCGTTTACCCGATGAGGGATGTTGTATGCAGAGTACCCCAGTTCCGGAGCATTGGGGTTTGCAATGATCGCGTTTTGAGTCCAGGAGCTTTGTGAGCGGTCTCCGTTGTTGGGAGATATATCTTTTGCATTAGCATATGTATACGCCACAGAGGCCTGCCAGTTTTTAGAGAACCTCCGGGACAGCGCTGCAGTTAAAGCAAAGGATGATCCTTTGGAGGTATTGTCCATTACAAACACCTGTCCAACTTCGCTCGTGAAAGAGCTGTTATAGACATTCCGGTCATCGCCGCCAAAACCAGTACGTTGTCCTTTCACATCCCCCAGGTTGGCGTTGTAGTGATAAACAGCATTGATTGTTTTGGAAAAGATCCCTTCAACAGAGGCGGTGTATCCGTCGCCAAAGCTTTTATCAATAGCCAGGTTGCTTCTCCATACCTGCGGTATCTTAAAATCCGGGGAGGTCACACTATAATAAGCTCCCGGAATGATTCTGATTGTTGATGGCAGTGTTTGAGGAACATGCGCTGTCCTATTGGGATCAAACAGGTAATCATTCATGTTCGCATTGGAGGAACTGTATGTAGCAGTAGTGTTTAATACCCCGTTATCAGACGATTGGTTTACCAGCCACACAAACGGGATCCTTCCAGTAAAGATGCCGGTTCCGCCTCTAACCACCCAACTCCTGTCGTCTCCGGCAGTATAAGTAAAGCCTACACGGGGAGATACCAGCAATTTTGCCTTCGGCCAGATACCCACGTCTGCACGAAATTCCTGGCCGGAGGGGTCACGCAGTGGAATAGCGTATAAAGAATCATTAGACACTTTGTTGCCGGGATAGAACGGAAGATCAAAACGAACACCATAGGTGAGTTTCAGACGGTCGTTTACCGTATATACATCCTGCAGGTAGAAGCCCGCCTGACCAAACTTTGCTTGTGCTGCTTCTACTGCAGCCCGATCCGTATTGCTGTAAGTAATCGCAAAAACAGAGGGGGGATTATTGTCAAAAAAGTCCTGCATAGATGCATAGCGGTAATAACTCTGTCCACCGAAGTTTGCAAATGAGTTCTCAAAACTCATATAATCAAAGCTGATGCCCGCCAGGATGTTGTGCTGCCCCAGATTCCAGGTAAGGTTATCTGCAATGTTTACGGTATTATTCTTAACGTAGTTCTGGTAAGAATATATTTCAGAGCCAAAACTCATTAAAACATTGTTAGCATCTCTCATGATATCCACGAAAGGAAATTGAGATCCCGGCGTGGCACGAAAGTCGTGGATCTTTGTAAACGAAGCCAGGAACTGGTTGGAAACAGAACTATTAAACTTACTGTTAAGTTCCCCTACCAGAGAATACACGTTATTGTTCTGCGTATAGTTGGAATTAGAAAAGCTTAAGCCGCCGGATCTTCCTCCAACACGGCCGTTCGAAATGCGGGGGTTAGGGCCACTGCTTGTGTTGGTTAATACATCATCAGAAGTTTCAGATTGATTGTATCGTATGGAAAAGCGGTTGTTATCATTAATATTCCAGTCGATACGTCCCAGGAACTTGGTGTTTTTGGTATTAAAATCATAACCAGAGAATCCTCCCGGATCGTATCCGTATTTCGATTTCAGAAAATCGCTCATCTTCACCATGTCCGATTCCTGAACATTGGGGGTGGCATTAGGATTGCTACTTCCGTTTGAAGGAATCCAGTTTTGGCCGGGATTCACCTTCTTTTCATATTCACCGTTTACAAAGAAGAACAATTTGTTCTTGATGATGGGGCCGCCTACACTGGCACCAAAAATATTCGAAGAAGATTTCAGGATGGAAGGCAGTTCAAACCCATCCACTTTTTTGCCGTTAAAGCTCTGGTTTTTGTAGTAGTCATACACCGTTGCGTAAAACGCATTGGTACCACGGCGTGTAACTGCATTTACGCCCGCACCTGTAAAACCGGCCTGGCGTACATCATAAGGTGCCAGGTTTACCTGCACCTGATCGATTGCATCGATAGAAATTGGCTGGGATGCACCACCCGGAAGCGGGTTGGAGCCCAATCCAAAGTTGTTGTTAAATACAGAGCCGTCAACCGTGATGTTATTAAAACGATTACTCATTCCCAAAAAGCTGCCTCCGTTGGACTGCGGCGAGAGCTTCGTAACGTCCATCAGACTTCTGTTGATATTAGGAAGATTGGTAATCTGCGTTCTGGAAATATTGGTTGCAGCACCAATACGCTGGTTCCGCGCTGCGCCTGAAACGATTACTTCAGACAGCTGTCGAGCCGCAGTGCTCATGTTTACCGTAGCCTGATAGATGTCGCCGAGAGGAATAGAAATATCAGATAAGGTGTAGGTTTCATAGCCGACATTGGATACCTCAAGTGCATAAGGCCCGCCGGGGTTCATATTCTGGATATTAAATACACCTCCATTCTTTGTTATTGTACTATATACCGTCCCCGTTGGCGTATGAGTTAACACAACTGTTGCACCAACAAGGGCCTCCCCGTTCTGTCCTTTTACTGTCCCGGAAGCTCCGCTCGTTGTTACCTGCGCATGCAGAAAAGCCGTGGAGAGAAGCGCCACAGCGATGAATAGATAAATCTTCTTTAGCATAAAATTTGGGATTAAGTGATTTCAGGGGCAAAGAAACAGAATAAACTTTAACATTTCAGGCGCAAATATTAACAAATTGTAACCAATCCGCTAACATTCGTTCATAAATTGACCGGGATCAACCCACACTCAACCCAGGCACGAAACTTTAAACTAAAACGGGCAACCATAGCACAAAACAGTGAAACCTGTAACGACCGAACACGAAACTTTGCCGCCTAAACCAAACCCGGCTTACAATCGTTATCTTTGTATAAATTTCTGCAAAAAATATGTTTGATTCAATAGAAACCGCCATTGATGCAATCAAAAATGGCAAGTTGGTTATCGTTGTAGATGATGAAGACCGTGAAAATGAAGGTGATTTCATTACCGCTGCAGCAACCATTACCCCGGAAGTCGTAAATTTTATGGCCAAGAACGGCCGTGGGCTGATCTGTACCCCCCTGCCGGAAGAGCGGTGCGACGAGCTGAACCTGCCGCCTATGGTGACCAACAATACCGCGCTGCACGAAACCGCCTTTACCATTTCAGTGGATCTGCTGGGTAACGGCTGTGGCACCGGCATTTCCGCTTCAGACAGGGCCAAGACCATTGAAGCGCTCAATAACCCCTTCACCAACCCTTCTGATCTGGGCCGTCCGGGACATATCTTTCCCCTGCGTTCAAAAAAAGGCGGGGTGCTGCGTCGTGTAGGACATACGGAAGCAGCTACCGACCTGGCCCGGCTGGCAGGGTTCCCTTACCCGTACGGGGCCGTACTCGTGGAGATCATGAACGATGATGGTACCATGGCCCGGTTGCCCGACCTGATCGAAGTAGCGAAAACATTTGATCTGAAACTTATCTGCATCAAGGACCTGATCGAATACCGTCTGAAACGCGATTCCCTGATCGAAGAGATCGTGCGCGTAAACATGCCTACACGCTATGGCAACTTCACCCTGGTGGCATTTAGAGACAAGAACAGCAACAACGAGCACCTTGCGCTGATCAAAGGCGAATGGGAAAAAGGAGAGCCGGTACTTACAAGAGTCCATTCCTCCTGCTTTACAGGTGACATCCTGGGCTCGCTGCGCTGCGATTGTGGCGACCAGCTGCACAAAGCCATGCAAATGGTAGAGCAGGAAGGTAAAGGCATTATTTTATATATGAACCAGGAAGGCCGCGGCATTGGACTGATGAATAAATTAAAAGCCTATAAACTGCAGGAGAACGGTATGGATACCGTAGAAGCCAACCTGCACCTGGGCTTTAAAATGGACGAACGGGATTATGGTGTGGGCGCCCAGATCCTGCGGCACCTGGATGTGACCAAGCTGCGCCTGATGAGCAACAACCCCCGGAAACGTGTAGGCCTCATCGGCTACGGGCTTGAGATCGTGGAAAGTGTACCCATTGTGATCAGCCCCAACGAACACAACGAAAAATACCTGCGGACAAAAAAAGAAAAACTGGGCCACGAATTTTAACACTCCACCTCGGGGATCATCGTTCCTAAAGATACATCCCGGTAACCGGTAGCGGTGCTCTGGGATTTTTTTTTGCCTTACCGGCGAAGGAAAGCAGCCTCCCGCCCTGCGCCTGCCCGCTTCCGTCGGACTACCCGCCTTTTTTAACCCGGAGGTGCGGCAATCAAATCAGCCGTAATTATGAACCGGTATCAAAATGATCTTTATAAATTTATTGTCCGGTCAGTAAGGATACTGACCGTGGCGCGGATCATGGTTTCTTCACAAACCGTTTAAGAGGATATTTTTTACTAAAATCAATACCGGTCCATTATAATATTCTTCAGCAATTACAAATTTGTAATCAACATTTTGGCAATCACCTTGATTACAAATTTCTTGATTACAGCCGGTAGATTTTTACCGGCTGCCGCCGTTACGGGTTGTTCCTGTAACGGCGTCTTCCTGGAAAAGCCATTTTTGAAAGGCTTTCCTATTCTATTTTGCCGGCTGCTTGCCTGTGGTTTCCTTTACTATTATAGTAACCCTGCAAGCCTGGCCGGAACCACCCGGAAGCGGGGCGGCCCCGTCAGCACCACAACTGGCAACCATCAAAGACAGGGTCCGGAAACAGCGGTTCGGCCCTTCCATCGCATTCCTGATCGATATGCGCCAGCCTTCTTTCAAAAAGCGTTTTCTTATTTATGATCCGGCCGGGGACCAGATTACCGGTTCCGGATTGGTCACCCATGGGCCTTGCGGAGAACGATGGCCGGGGGGCGGCATTACAGTAATGAGTCAGGTAGCATGTGTACCTCCCTGGGATGTTATAAAGGCGGGAAACCCTACCAGGGAAAATTTGGACTGGCCTATAAATTATACAGACTCGACAGCAGCAGCAGCCATGCATTTGAACGGTACGCGGTCCTCAACTCCCATGCCTGCGTACCGGAAACAGATGTGAACTACGAAATTTGTCAAAGCGATGGCTGCCCCACCGTAAGCCCTGGTTTTTTAAAAAAGCTGCAATCCCTTATTGATGCTTCCACACAGCCCATACTGCTTTCTGTTTATGATTCCGGGCTGCATGCAGCGCCCCCTGTACACCCGGTAAGAGGGCTCAATTCTTAAACCACTGAACTTTACAAAGAACCATCCCCCCGATCGCGATCGGGAAAACATCAAACTTTATCTATCTTTGCCGCCTATGAGCAAAAAAGGTGAAATCGTTTTAAGTGGAGTACGGCCTACAGGGCAGCTTCATTTGGGGAATTATTTTGGAGCGCTGCGGAACTATGTAAAAATGCAGGACGAATACAGTTGCTATTTTTTTATCGCAGACCTGCATTCACTCACCACCCACCCCGATACAAAGGAGCTTAGAGAACACATACTCTCAGTTACCTCTTATTACCTGGCCAGTGGGTTGGATCCGGATAAATGCGTATTGTATTGTCAGAGCGACCTTCCGCAAACAACCGAACTTTATCTTTATCTCAACATGCTGGCCTATAAAGGCGAACTCGAAAAAACCACCACCTTCAAGGACAAAGTAAAGCTACAGCCGGAAAACGTAAATGCCGGGTTGCTGACCTACCCCGTGCTGATGGCTTCCGACATACTGATCCACCGTGCACATTTCGTTCCTGTTGGTAAAGACCAGGAGCAGCATCTTGAAATGACGCGTACATTTGGCAACCGTTTTAATCACCGTTACGGCGAAGTGTTTCCGGAGCCCAAAGCGTTCAACTACGGGCAGCAGCTGCTAAAAGTGCCCAGTTTGGACGGTGCCGGCAAAATGAGCAAAAGCGAGAACCAGTACGCCACCATATACCTGTCGGACGACGATGACCTGATCCGCAAAAAGATCATGAAAGCCAAAACAGATGCGGGGCCTGCAACAGCAAATTCAGAAAAGCCCGATTACATTGTCAACATCTTTGACCTGATGCGACTGGTAAGCGACCCGGCGGTCATTGAAAAATACGATGCTGATTTTAACGCCTGCACTATTCGTTACGGCGATCTTAAAAAACAGCTGGCTGAAGATATGGTACGGTTTATCAGCCCCATCCGCGAAAAGGCAAAAGCCATCCGGGAAGACGAGCGTGCATTGAGTATCATCCTGAAAGTAGGCGCACAAAAGGCAGCAGAAAATGCGGCGCAAACCATACAGCTGGTACGCCAGGCCATGGGCTTGAAATACTTTTAAGAAAAATAGAATGATTTAAAAAAGAATGGTTATTTTTCAAAACAAAACCATTCTTCGATCACCCTTGTAACATGGCTAAATCAAAATCCAAACCCAAGCACATTGCCATAGCTGGCAATATTGGTGCCGGTAAGACCACCTTAACGGAAATGCTGAGCAAGCATTATAAGTGGATCCCCAATTTTGAAGATGTGGATCACAACCCTTACCTGATGGATTTTTATGATGATATGCCACGATGGAGCTTTAACCTACAGATCTATTTTCTCAACAGCCGGCTAAAACAACTGATCGACATCCAGAATGGTACGGAAACCGTGATTCAGGACCGTACCATTTACGAGGACGCCAACATCTTTGCGCCCAATCTTCACGAAATGGGACTGATGAGCAAGCGGGACTTTGACAATTACTACCAGTTCTTTCAAACACTGAAATCAATGGTACGTCCTCCGGATCTCATGATCTACCTGAATGCCTCCGTGCCTACGCTTGTAGGACAAATTCAGAAACGCGGACGGGAATATGAAGAGAACATTCGCCTGGACTATCTGAAACGGCTGAATGAATACTACAATAAATGGATCGGGTCGTACAAAGAAGGAAAGCTGCTGATCATCGATGTAGATAAAAACAATTTTGCAGATAACAGCGAGGATTTTGGAAAGATCATCTCCAAAATTGACGCCCAGCTGTACGGTTTGTTCTGACCATGCCCCCTTTTCGAAAACAGCAGCTTCTGCTGATGATCCCGCAAAGAATCCATCCCGGGAATACAGGCTCATTTTTATGAACTGATCCAAAAAAGGCAGCCCTCCAGTTAAAAAAAGGAATATTCAGCAGATCCTGTGGACCGCTTTATAAAAACCTGCTCCAAAAACATTTATAGCGAACTCGTATCAAAACTATATCCGGTCGGTGCGGACACTGCCAGTAGCGCAGGTCATGGTTTGTATCTCCGCCAGATGCATCAAGCGCTTATTAGCAAGCAATACAAGATTGAATAGAGGTGCCCGCCCGGATGATCCTTTCGGACGGTCAGCGCACCGCTAATAAGGCTCCTAAAAGATTCCCGCCGCGCTGCGGCTAAGAGCAAGTTCCGGGAGTTCCTGTTACAATGATTTGCGGCGCGCTGCGCCTTGTTTGCTATCAAAAGATCAGGCCCTTTTAGCTTAAATGGCTTATTCGGGCTGCATCTTATGATGATAGACCTATTTTTAACCTGACGGCTATGGCCTCTCTAGAAACCATTTAGGAGAACACTCATTTTAATAAAATGGATGCCGGTCTATCATTAGTCCTCAAAGCGGCTTTTTACGGAAAAGAAGCCCCCTCTCCTCATAAAAAGATCGGCGGGATCCGTTCCCTGTTTCAGGAGAGCCTCTTTCACAACCAACAGTACTTCAAATATTAAGTTTAATTATATTTATTTTAATTAATTTTTACGTTTAATTATCTTAATTTAGTTTAAATTTGTTAATGTTTGCTTAACAATTTGTTATTGTTTGCCCAATAGATTTGCCACCTTCTAAACAACTTCATTATGCATCTACTAAAACGAGCCTTCTACAGGTACGCCGTTCCTGTTCTACTCATCGGGCTCTTTGAAGGCGGGGCCATATGCGCCCGCCTGCAAACGGCAGCCGCCCAGGATACCACCCCGGGGGAACTGGTGGGGATATTGACCGATTCTGTCCATAACCCTGTTTCCGGCGCAACGGTAATGGTGCAGGGCCGGCCTCTCTCTGTCATCAGCGGCACCGACGGCAGCTTCCGGCTGCAATTAAAAGCAGGTCTGTACACGCTTCACATCACACATATTGCCTACACGCCCCAGGAAATAAAATGGACGGCTGCAGACGGCAGGAAGGAGACGCGCACCGTTGTGCTGCAGGCAAAGCCCGGAAGCAATATGGATGAAGTGGTTGTAGTGGGTTATGGAACCCAAAAGAAGATCAATTTGACGGGTGCGGTTGCCCAGATCGGCTCCGAGGCGCTGGAAGACAGGCCTTCGCCCAACCTTACCCGTATGCTGCAGGGTGCGCTTCCCAACCTGAATATTAAAATGGTGGATGGCAGCCCCACCCGCAGCGCCACCTATAACCTGAGGGGCGCCACCTCTATCGGCGCCGGGGGGAGCGCCCTGGTGCTCATCGATGGAGTGGAAGGCGATCCCAACCTCATCAACCCCAATGATGTGGAAAGCGTTTCCATTTTAAAGGACGCCTCCTCAGCAGCCATTTATGGATCAAGGGCGGCCTTCGGGGTGGTCCTCATTACAACCAGGTCCGCCAAAAAAGGAAAGGTAAAAGTAGATGTCAACAGCAGCTATACCACCAACAGCCGCATCATCACTCCTTCCCTGATCACAAACGGCTACCAATGGGCCAAAAATTTTGATGAAGCATTTAATGCCTGGTACGACTACAAATCCCATCCCATATCTGTAAACAACATTTATCCGTTTTCGCTGGAATACCTCGACGAATTAAAAAAGCACGATGAAGATCCCAGCTTACCGGAGGTGGTGTACAACGAACAAAAAAAGCGCTACGAGTACTTTGGAAATACCGATTGGTACAACCTGCTGTATAAAAACAGCATGCCGGCGCTGGAAGAAGCCATCAGCGTGTCCGGCGGTTCCGAAAAAGCAGATTACTATATCTCCGGACGGTATTATTACCAGGACGGGATCTTCAATTACCTCAGCGATAAGTTTAACAAATACAATCTGCGCGCAAAAGGTACCATACGCATCGCCCCCTGGATCAGCCTGCAGAACAATACGGACATCAGCAATTATACCTACCGCTACCCGATGTTTTCCGATGGAGATGGCAATATCTGGCGTCAGTTCGAGCATCAGGGCTATCCGATGGCTGTCATCTACAACCCCGATGGTACTTATACCCACTCCGGCGTGTACACCGGTGCCGCCTCCTATATCGAAGGCCGCAACAAATCGGATCTTTCCAATTTTTTTATTCGTAACACAGCAGGGATTGTCTTAACGCCCATTAAAAACGCGCTGACTTTTAAAGCGGATATCACCTTCTCCAAAGAACTGGAGACGGAAACACGCACCAATAATTTTATGAACTACAGCATCGCCCCCGGCCGTATAGACCGCTTCGGCAGAAGCCTGCTGCGTCAGTTCAATAACAATGAAAGCTACCTCGGCTCCAATATTACCGGTGAGTTTACCAGGGACTTTGGCCAGCACCATTTCAAGTTCCTGGGCGGTTACAACGTGGAATCCTTTACACGCAAGGAGCTCGACGCCAGCCGCGATGGGATCCTGGTGGAAGAAAAACCCGATTTCAACCTGATGGACGGGCTGAACTACGGTATCTCCGGCGGCGGGTTGCAATGGAGTTATATCGGCTGGTTCTACCGGCTGAACTATGATTTCAAAAACCGTTACCTGATCGAACTCAACGGGCGGTACGACGGCTCCTCTAAATTTCCAAGCACTCAGCGGTTCGGCTTTTTCCCTTCGGTATCTGCAGGATGGCGGCTGTCGGAAGAAGCCTTCTTCCAGCCGTTGAAGCCCCTCATCAGTGAACTGAAGTTCCGCGGCTCTTACGGATCATTGGGCAACGGAAATGTGGCCGCCTACCGTTACTTGGAGATCATGTCTGTGGCTAAATCCAGCGTTATTCTAAATGGCGTCCAGACCAGCTATACACAATTGCCGAACGTCATTCCCAATGGCCTTACCTGGGAGCGTTCTACCACCTTTGATCTGGGCATGGACATGACCCTGCTGAACCGGCGGCTGGATCTGGTGTTTGACTGGTATAACCGGCAAACCACGGGTATGTTTACCCAGGCCGAGCCGTTGCCCGCCGTTTTTGGCGCTGCATTGCCTTTTGGGAACTATGCCGATCTTTCTACCAAAGGCTGGGAGCTGACCCTTTCCTGGAAAGACAATACCACCGTTTTCGGTAAGCCCTTCCAATACAGCTTCAGCGGATCTTTGTGGGACAGCCGCTCCTTTATTACCCAATTCAACAATCCTAAAAAAACCCTTGCCTCTACTTACTATGTGGGTCATGAGATTGGCGAATTGTGGGGATACACAACCCTTGGATTCTTTACTTCAGCCGAAGACATCGCGCAGCACGCCAACCAGGATTTTTTACAAAACTCCAATAACCGGCAATGGCTGCCCGGCGATCTGAAGTTTGCAGACCTCAATGGCGATCAGGTGATCAACCAGGGAACCAACACCGTTGACAATCCCGGGGACCGGCGTATCATCGGGAACACCTCCCCCCGTTATCAATACGGGTTTACCGTAGCCGCCGCCTGGAACGGGATCGGTCTTTCTGCATTCTTCCAGGGGATCGGCAAACGGGACTGGTATTTTGCTCCCGAGGCAGGACTGTTCTGGGGTCCGTACAACCGGCCCTATGGCTATCAACCCACCAAGATGATGCAGGATTACTGGACGGCAGAGAATCCCGATGCGTACTTCCCGAGGTTCAGAGGCTATACCGCTTTAAATACCAACCGTTCACTGGGCGCTCCGCAAACCCGGTACCTGCAGGACGCCAGCTACATGCGGCTGAAGAACGTCACTCTTGATTATTCCCTTCCTTCCGGTTGGCTAAATAAATTAAAGATCCAACGTGCAAAGGTGTACGTCACCGGTCAGAACCTCTTCACTTTTTCAGGCCTGTTTAAACATACAGACAATTTTGATCCGGAGGTGCTGGAAAACCCGATCGGGGAACTGACCAATGGCAGCGGACAGGGATATGCCTATCCCATGCTCAAATCGATCACATTTGGTTTAAACCTTTCACTTTAATTCTACCATTCCATGAAAAAGATAATCATTTCTGCAAACATCGTTGCTGCGCTCTTTCTTTTTTCCTCCTGCAGCAAAAATTTTCTTGATAAAGAACCTTTTGACAAGTTGGTTCCCCAATCATTTTTCAACACAGAAAAAGACCTGAACCTGTACACCAACTCGTTCTACCAGCGCATGCTCCCCTCCGCCCTGGCGGTTACCACCGAAGACGAGTGGGGCGACTATACTTCAAAAAATCAGTCCCCGCAGTTCATTGCCGGATCGTACACTTCGGTGAACGAACCTTCCTGGAGCTGGACGAATCTGCGCAACATCAATTATTTTCTTGAAAATGCCGGAAAAGCAGGCGTTGCACAGGAAGTGAAGGACCACTACATTGGGCTGGCACGCTTCTTCAGAGCCTGGTTTTATTTTGACATGGTACAACGCTATGGCGATGTACCCTGGTATTCCAAAACCCTGTCTGCGGCCGATCCGGATCTCTATAAATCGCAAGATAGCCGGAGCACCGTCATGGATTCTGTGCTGGCAGACCTGGACTTTGCTTCTGAAAAAATAAAGGATGTGAAAGACAATACGGCCTCTACCATTACCCGGCAGGTGGCCCTGGCCTTTAAATCGCGGGTTTGCCTCTTCGAAGGCACGTACCGGAAATATCATACTGAGTTAAAATTAGAAGCCACTTCAGGAAAATGGCTGGAGGCAGCTGCCGCTGCAGCAAAAAAAGTAATGGACGCCGGCATGTACAAGCTGTATACCAGCTCCAAGCCCGCGGCGGACTACCGTACCCTGTTTATTTCAGAGAACCCCGTGGCCGACGAGGTATTGCTGGCAGTGGTGTACAACAATGCCCTCAGAAGATGGCACGAAGTGACCTGGAAATTCAACAGCGCTACCTATGGCTCGCGTTGGGGGCTGATCAAACAATTTGTCAACACCTACCTCAACACCGACGGCACGCGATTTACCGACAAACCTGGTTTTGACACGATCCAGTTCGTGCGGGAAATGGCGCAGCGCGATCACCGCCTCGCACAAACCGTCCGGTCGCTCGGTTACCAGCGCAGCGATGGCAGCGCCGCCCCGCCGAATTTCGGATACACATTCACCGGCTACCACCTCTTAAAATTCAGCCTGGACGACAAGCGGCTGGATGGCGTGGGCGAATCCTATAACTCCATTCCCCTCATCCGGTATGCAGAAGTATTGCTGAACTATGCGGAAGCAATGGCCGAACTGGGCAAAATGGATGCTGGTATCTGGAACGAAACCATTGCACTTCTCAGAACAAGGGCCGGTGTGGAGCCAACCGGGCCGCAAACCGCAGATCCCTACCTGCAGACCACCTACTTCCCTGAGATCACCGACAAATACCTGCTGGAAGTAAGAAGAGAGCGGGGCATCGAGCTGGTGTACGAAGGATTCCGTTATGCTGATCTGCTCCGCTGGAAAAAAGGCAAGCTGATGGAAATGCAGTGGCGGGGTATCTATGTGCCGGCAAAAGACCAGCTCATGGATCTTGATGGCAACAATACACCTGATGTTTGTTTTGTGGACAAAGTGCCCGCAACCAAGGTTCCGGGAGTCATCTACTATGTACTGGACGGCACCGCATCCAAATTATCGGAAGGCAATAAGGGATTTATCCTTTGGAGAGAAGATGAAAAAAGAGCGTTCAGCGATAAAAAATATTACCATCCCATTTCCAATACGGACATCGTACTGAACCCCAATCTTCGCCAAAATCCCGGTTGGGAATAGGCTGCATATCGGTAATACGCCCGGATCAATGCTGCACGTTTTGCAAGCATGCAGACATACACCGTATTTCGTCCTACAAAACAGCTCGATCCCGGTTCATGATCAGGCAAAAAGGAGATGGTTTCAAAAATGGGCTTAGAACCCGCTGCCCTACCGGTCCCCGGGCTGAATGCCAGGGGCGGTGTCGCGGCAACCACTTTTGAAACCGTCTTTTTATATTTACCTTACATTGAAAATAATGCCGGGTAAAAAAACCGGTATTACCATCCCGGGGTTTGCTGATAGGCTCCGCCACTCAGGTTGATCTCATCCGGGCTGATGGGCCAGGCCATTTTTGCCTGGGTATAGTTACGCGCCGGCCAAACCTGCTGAACGGTGTACGGAGAAGCCGGGTTCGACTTATCTGTATGAATGCGTCCATGCAACGGAGCATTGATCTTTGCCACATCATTCCAGCGTTTCAGGTCCATCAGCCGGTCTGTCCATTCACAGGCCAGCTCGCAACGGCGTTCATGCTTCAGGTCATTTAATGTAGGATTGGTTATTGGCTCCAGGCCAACCCTTGCTCTTACTTCATTCAATGGTCCTGCCGCCTCTCCGTTCTTTCCCTGCTGGATCAGCGCCTCCGCTTTAAAAAGCAGGATCTCCGCGTAACGCATCAATGGAAGATTCAACGACGTAGTAGGATAATCCCCGTTCTGGTTAATCTTGTCATTGGTCTTGGGATCGCTGTTGGAGCCATAGCTGTACGGTTCCATGTATTTATTGATCTGGAACCCGGACAGGCTGTTTGTAGAAGAATAGGTCCGCTCCACGCCAAAAAAAGTAAATTGATCACCAAACTTTAAAATGGTCGCTTCCCTGCGGGGATCATTCGGCTCATATTCTTTATACAGCTCTTCGGTAGGCTGGAAGTAGCCCCAGCCGTTATATACGCCCCAGCCTTTGTTCTCCAGCACTACCCCGGGAAACTCTGATCCGCCGATGGTTCCGGAGGTTACTGACCAGATGTATTCGCTGCTCCAGTTGTTAGCAACGGCAAAAACCGCTTTATAGTTGTCTTTAAATGAGCCCTTCCCGGTGATCAATGCCCGGCCGCATTCGGTCTTAATACGATCGCAAATCGCCGGGATCAATGCCCATTTGCTATTGTCAAACTGCGCCCAATAGGCGTAGGTCTTCACCAGGTAGCCCAGCGCGGCGGCTTTATGCGCCCTTCCTTTGTTGACATCGTCATACGTGCTGAACAGGGGCAACAGGTCCGCTGCCTTCTGCAGGTCTCCGGCAATCGCCACATAGTTATCCGTAACCGACTTTAGTTGCGGAGGTACCCGTTTCCCAAACTCCGGATTTTCGATCGCATCATAAGGCACGCCCTGGTCTTTATGCCCCCACAGGTAGGCCAGCCAGAAATGAGAAAAGCCACGCATAAAATAAGCTTCTCCCAATGCCCGCTGTTTCAGTTCTTCTGATACATTGGTGGCAGTAGGCACCCCGGCAATGGCCTGGTTAGCCTTATTCAGCATCCAGTAAAGATCATTCCAGCCGTCCTTCATATATCCTTCGTTACCGGTACAGATGAAGTTTTTGATGTTCTCCGCATCGGCTTTGGAACGCCCTACGATCAGATCATCGCTTGCATTCTGCATCCAGAACAGGTTGCGGCCCCAGGTACCTTCATTGCGCATAGGAGCATACAGGGCCCCGATCGCTTTTAAAACATTCTTTTCCCCGTCCCATTGATAGGCTGTAGACGGAACGCCCTGTGGTTTTGTATCTACCCAGTTCTTGCTGCAGGAACCGCACAAAAACACAACGGCTATGATTAAATACGTAAGATTATATTTCATATACTGATTTTATTTTTCGGTTCATCCTTTTTTTAGAAAGTCAACTTAACACCCGCGGCATAGATCCGGGAAACCGGAAACTGGCCTCCGTCAAAACCCCATCCGCCCACTTCAGGGTCCATACCGGAATATTTGGTAATGGTGAGCAGGTTGTCGCTGCTGATATATACACGCAGTTTCATATTGCGATACAGCTTGTTGAAATTATAGCCCAGCACCACACTCTTCAGGCGCAGGTAATTTCCATTTTCCAGGTACCAGTCGGAGGGTGTCTGAAAATTGTTATTCGGATCGTTGGCCGAGATGCGTGGGATTGTTCCTCCTGTATTGGAGGGCGACCAGGCTTCCAGTATCTTATCCCAGCGGTTATAGCCCTGTTCAGATGCATTTAGGGTGGATTCTTTAAATATATGGAACAGCTTTACGCCGCCTACCCCCTGCCAGAACATGCTAAAATCAAAATTCTTCCAGGAGGCATTTGCGGTAAAACCATAAGTGATCTTCGGAAACGCATTCCCCATATAGATCCGGTCATCATCATTCAGTTTGCCATCGCCATTCTGGTCTATAAATTTGAGATCTCCGGCCCTGGCATTTTCCTGGACCCGTTTTCCATCCGGCCCTACATATGCAGCGGCTTCTTCATCTGTTTGAAAAACACCGCCTGTTTCATACAGCCAGAAGGACCGGTAGGGCTGCCCCACAACCGAACGGTAAGGCTTAATGGTTCCCCTCCATGTATCACCGTCGTTCCAGGCCGACCCGGGATTTTCATCAATATAAGCCACCCGGTTCTTCAGTGTTGCAAAGTTTCCGTTCACATCATAGGCCAGTTCTCCGATCTTCCCCCTCCAGGCAGCGCTGAACTCAAAACCGGTATTCCTGATCCTCCCCTGGTTGATCAGGGGCGCACCAAAGCCCATGGCCACCGGCCAGTTATTGCTTTGTGTCGTGATCAGGTCAATGGTCAGCTTATCAAAATAATCTGCTGTAATGTTCAGCCGCTCGTCCAGGAGGCTGATGTCGATACCCAGATCCTTTTGCTCAGAGGTCTCCCAGTTCAGGTCGGGGTTGTGCAAACTGGCAAGGTAATATACAAAGCTTTCAGGCGCACCGTTACCGAGCTGGTTCGAATTTCCTCTCGTAAGCGTGGGATATCCATAGTACAATCCAACCGAGTTAATGTTTCCGATGCGCCCCCAGCTGGCCCGGAACTTAAGCAGGTTTATAGCCCGCACATTAAAAAAGGACTCCGAGCTCAGCTTCCAGGCAGCGGTTACACCGGGAAAATATTTTGACCGGTTCTGTGCCGGCAACCGGCCAGCGATATCATTCCTTAAGCTTGCCGTCATAAAATACCGGTCGGACCAGCTATAGGAAAAGCGGCCTACATACGACTGATTGCGGTCTTTCCAATCCCAGTCCTGAGGTTTGATATCGGTAAAATTTTCTGCAAACGCAAGAAACTGCGCCCAGGTAGCTTCATCATCAAAGGTCTTTGCCGACGCACTAAATCCTTTTGCCCCGTTCTGCTGTGCCGTAGTGGAAAGCATCAGACCCACACTGTGCCCGTTGAACACCCGGGCATAGTTCAGCGTATTTTCCCAGATCCAGTTATTCCTTTTATCGGTAGAATAATCCAGCTGGTTCGAATTGTTGGGCTTGCCCGGCTCTGTACGCCGGGGTACAAAATTTTTATAGAAGGTTTGTCCCTGGCGATAGGAAAAACGGGTAATAAATGAAAGCCCCCTCGTAACAAGGTTATTGACCGTTAATTCAGAAACCGACTGAATGTCCAGTCCTTTACTATCTGGCTTATTCCGCAGCAAGGTAGCCACGGGGTTTACCACATCCCCGTGGATACCGAGGTAGTCCGATTCACGCGGTCCCACGCCGCCAAAGCTACCATCCGGATAGTAAACCGTGGCCGAGCGCGGCATGTAGATCGCCGAAAGGATGGTACCATCGTAACCGCTGAACGTGCCGGTACCCCTGCTGTCGCTGTTATTGTAAAACAGTTCCTGCCGGAATTTTATATTGGATGCCAGCTGGTATGCCGCATTAAACCGCAGCGACATATTTTTTGCATAGGTATTCACCAATGTGCCCTGATTTTCCTCATAACGTCCCTGAAAAAGCGTGCTGAATTTTTCGGACCCGGCATTGACCGTTACTGTATGCCGCTGGATCAGGCCGGTACGGAAAATGGACCCGATCCAGTCTGTACGCGTTTCCTGCGCATAGGGGTTTTTGGCAGCATCCCATCCGTCCAGCGGCTGCGATCCGGCGTTGGCAGCTGCCTGGTTGGCCACCCAGGCTTCTTTGTCTGCCGTAAGTGACTGGGGCAAGCGCCAGGCATTTTTTGCCCCAACAAAACCGGCATACTCCACGGCAGGCGCACCGCTCCTGGCTTGCCGGGTCGTGATCAGGATCACTCCTGCTGCGCCCGAAAAGGCCCCGTAAATGGCTGCTGATGCAGCATCCTTTAGGATCGTGATCGATTCTACATCCGCAGGATTGTATGGTGCATTGGGTACCCCGTCGACCACGTACAACGGGCTTTCCCCATTCCGGTTGCCCACACCCCGGATCACCACCTGGGCACCATGATCCGGGTGTCCGCCATCATTCACAACCGTGATGCCGGCCACCTTTCCCTGCATGATGTTTTCTACGCTCAGCACCGGCCTGCTCTTTGCCTGCTCCAGGTCCGGAACAGTTGCCACTGCCGCCGAAAGATCCTTTTTGCGCATCGAGCCATAACCGATGACCACCACCTTATCCAAAGCGCTGCCGGCGGGCCGTAGTTCCACGCTTATGGAAATGCGGCTGTTCTCCTTTACCTCATAGCCCTCCAGGGTATCGGACTGATAGCCCACATAACTTACAATAAACCGGTAATCGGCACCCAATGGGATATTCGTAAACTGGAAGATCCCACTTTGGTTCGTTGTAGCTGTCAATCCCAGCCGGTTGGTTCCGGCATCCGTTGTTTTCTGAAGAAACACGGAGGCGCCGGCCAGCAGCTCTCCGTTTTCATTTTTTACCACCCCCGTTGCCGAGTTGGTACTATTGCCCTGCCCAAACGAAATGTAAGGGGCACAGACAAGCCATAGCAGTACAATACGTAATTGCTTCATAAGAGATTTTGATTTAGTTTTTCGTTAAAAATCGGAACTTCTTCCGGATATAAACAGTGCTTATTTACTTTGAGACAGGACTGCTGGCTTCGTCACCGGCACGGATCAGAAACCCCGCTTTTATTTTCTCTATTTTTAGATGATTTAATAATGCAAGTGTGTTCAGAAACTGCCCGATTGTTTCTGAAGAAGGCCGGTAGGTACCGGTAAAGCGCATTTCTTTTACTGCGGTTTCATCAAATACTACCTTTATACGATACGTCTGCGCGATCTTCCTGAATACAGCAGCCATCGGCTCATCATTAAATTCGAGAACGGTTGTAACCGGTCCCTCCGTTTGCTCTGGGTCTGCCTTCGCCGTTAGAGGCCTGTTCCCAAACCGGTGTACCCTGTTGGAGAAATCTACATTATTGAACAACAGCTCCTGACCGGGTACCAGGAATACCGCGCCCACTTTTTTCGCCACATGCGGTTCTCTTTTCACAACGACTTTGCCCTCTAAAAGGCGCACGCTTGTAAGCAGGGAATCTTTATCCGCCACGCTAAATATCGTTCCCAGGGCTGTGATATTGATATTCCGGGTATGCACGCAAAAAGGCCGGGACCGGTCTTTGGCAACCGAAAAGGAAGCAGTGCCGGTCAATGTCACATCCCGCCGGAACCCGAAAACCGAGTCAAAGCGAAGCACGCTGCCCGGCGCCAGCGCCACCTGCGACCCGTCGGGAAGCCTCACATTCTTTACAATAAAAGAGGGGTTCGTTACCTGCACACAGGCGATCGCTACCGGCTCCCTTACCGGAAAGGTTGTTTTCCGCTGCATCTGAAAATAAGCCAGACCTGCCAGTAGGACCAGCGCCGCAGCAGCCGCGCTCCGCCGCAGGTACCGGCCCCGCGCGCGCATTCTTCGCAGCAAATACCGGCGCATACGCTCCGAAGCGGCAGCCGGCAGGGCACCCTCGGCACGAAACCGTTCCCAGCTTTGCTCCGTCATGTACGGCGCAAGCAATTCCGGATGCTTTACCAGCCAGGTCCTTATTTCGAACTCCTGCTCTTTTGAACAGTTCCCTTCAAAAAACCGTTGCAATATTTCCGGGGAGATCTCCATATACCTTTGTTCGTACAAACAAAAAAAATCCCTTACAGCCGCAACAACTTTTTTTAAAAAAACAACGATAACGTTTTCTTTAGCCGGCGTACGGCCCTGGTGACATGGGTTTCCACAGTTTTGGCAGAAATGGAAAGGAGGGCAGCGGTCTCTTTATGGGAAAGGTCGTTGATACGGGTCTGGGTCAGCACCTGCTGTTGCATTACCGGCATGTCGTGGATGGTTTCCATTACCCGTTTCAGATCATCTTTCATTTCGATGGCGGTGATCACAGAGGTTTGCTCGGTAAGCGCTTCGGGGTGTGGAAGCTGTACTACTTCACGGATCTTGTTCTTGCGCAACAGATCAATAAGGGTGCTCTTCGCTACGCGGAATAATTGGGTAGATAGATTGTACTCCAAGGATAATTTTTTCCGTTGCTCCCATATTTTAATAAAACTCAATTGCACGGTCTCTTCGGCCAGCCATTCTGATCGGGTATGCATATAGATATACTGGTACAGGCGCGCATGAAACAAGTCGTAAAACTCATGAAAAGCTCCCTGGTCGCCCTCCCTTATTTTTTGAAGCATTGCAAGCATACCCGCTGGTAGTAGACTTTAAAATTACCGTAAAATAAAAAACAATTACAACAAAGCCGCGGGGCTTTGCCATTCACAAACAACACATCTGTCTCCGGGCAGCCTTCTTTCTGTATAAAATGCGGCTCCGGAAATTTTGTGAAAGATAGCAATTTTGCAAACATCGGGCTTTATGCCGTTGCAGATCCCCGTGAAAGATAACAATCTGGTAATTTAAACGGGCAGTCAGTAACCGCGGTTTTGGTGCCGGTGCCTGTTTGCACACGCCTTTCCCGGCACAAAAAAATAATGCATTCTTTCTCCGGCAACGGCAGGAGATTAGCGACAAAATCCTACCTTAGGCCAAAACCCTGCTGAAATTAAATTTTATGCACATGAAGAATTATTTACTGGCGATCCTTGTCACCGGCGCCTTCTTTTACAAAACAGAGGCCCAGCAACTCAAAGTAGCTACCTTCAATATAAGAATGGAAACCAGCGCAGACCAGGGAAATCTCTGGAAAGACCGGGCCACACCGGCTGCAGCGCTCATCCGCTACCACGATTTTGATGTATTTGGTACTCAGGAAGGTTTTAAAAATCAGCTGGATGATCTCAGCGGGCGTCTGCCTGCATATGCGCGCTATGGAAAGGGCCGGGATGATGGTGGCGACAAAGGCGAGCACTCCGCAATTTTTTATAAAAAAGACCGCTTCACATTACTCCGGTCAGGCGACTTCTGGTTGTCCGAAACACCCGGCAAACCGGGCAAAGGATGGGATGCAAAATGCTGTAACCGGATCTGCTCCTGGGTTCAGCTGAAAGACAGGCATACCGGGAAAAAATTCTATTTCTTCAGCGTGCATTTTGATCATGAAGGGAAGGTCGCCAGGGTAGAAAGCGCCAAACTGATGCTGAAAATGATCCGGGATATCGCCAAAAAAGAAAATACGGTCCTGGTGGGCGACTTCAATGGCGACCGGAACTCTGAATGGTACCGGGTGCTTGCAAACTCATCCCTTCTGAGAGATGCCTACCGGGATGTTAAAGAACCATACGAAAACAACGGCTCCTTTAACGCGTTCGGAAAAGCACTGGACCGCAGTACGGTCATCGATCATATTTTTATCACCCAAAACGGGAAGGCCTTAAAATGGGGCATCTTAACGGATACCTACAGGGGCAAATTCCCTTCTGACCACTTCCCCGTGGAAGCGATCATCCGCTTCTGATCATTTTATTACCAGGAAGCAATTGCCGGCTGCAGTCGGACAATGCTGCCTGCCGCAGCCTTCGGACCATAGTACTGAGCAGTTTTATAATATCAAAAAATACCCCAAATGGGGTATTTCTAACATATTAATAAAAAATATCTTTGAATCTCAAAATTTAACTCGCTTAGCTATGAGTGATCCTGCTGATAATAACAGAACCGCTTCTGTGCGCTACCGTGTTTTAGAGAAAAAAAACGGATCGGGGGCGTTGTCTGAAGTTATTAAATCAGAGGTAGAGCTAACCGACAACGAAAATATAACGGGGATCACGATGGAGATCATCCGGCAAAACAATCCTTCCAGGAAAAAGAAGATCACTTTGTCGATAAAACTGGACCGCGAAGAAGTGTTGGAATATGTAAAGACGATCGATTTCTATTTAAAGAACAAAACAATGCTCTCAAAATACAAGAAGAGCATCGGGCAACTGAGTGCCCGCGAAAAAGAGATCTGCCTGTTGCTTACAAAAGGGCATTCCAGCGCCGAGATTGGCGAACTGCTGTTTATTTCTACCGATACGGTAAGGACGCACAGAAAAAACATTTTCCGGAAACTGGAATGCAACAGTGTAAAAGAGCTCATTTTTTACTCCATGCTGTTGTGATCCGGATATAGCACTGCCGCGTGCAAACGATTGCCCTGCAGCCATACCGGCCGGAAAGGATCTCCCTTCATTAAAAATACCCCCATTGGGGTATTGCAGGGGTAGGGAAAGTAGTTGATATTTGTATCCTGAATCTGCAACCAGAAAAGAGTTTATTAGGATGTATGCAGCCTGAATCTGCTTATGACAGTTCCAAAAACAAAGACGGTCATATCAGTTTGGTGTACGGTAGAATAACGCGCAGAACAGGTAATGCCTGTTAAATGACGCATACCAGGTAAGTTATTGGAGGTATCTGCGGTGTGCGTTCTTTGCCCGGTGCACATTGTAAAAAAAAAGAGAGAGCGCATATTTAAGTCATTGTGCTATATGCACGCAATAAAAAAGGATCGAGGTTTACATTGAAAGCAAAAAAACGCCCATCTTAACTTTTGTATAAGTGGTGTTTATTTTGAAGGCTGTCCTATTCTTAGGGCAGCTCTTTCTTTTTAGGCATATTGAACAGCGGGAACACCGCCAATGCAACGGGCAAAAATGAATGCCCCAGGCCGGCGGGCGTATTCCGGCGGTGGGTCTTCTTGCCGGTTTTGCTGTATATTTGAATTCTTTAAACAGCATACAGGCACATGAAATACTTACCCCTTGATCCGGCCATTTTTATCAGGAACCGGAAACGCTTTATAGATAAGACCGAGCGCAATTCCATTGCAATATTCTTAGCAAATGATGAAGTTCCGGAAAACGGCGATGCACTTTACCGCTATAAGCCCAACAGCAGCCTGTTCTGGCTGTCGGGCGTACAGCAGGAAGACAGTATGGTAATTTTATACCCCGATAACCCGGATCCGAAATACCGTGAAGTACTGGTACTGGTGCGTCCAAACGAATTGAAGGAAAAATGGGATGGCAAGCGGCTGCGGGCCAATGAAGCCAGCGCTACCAGCGGCATCAAAACCATCGTTTGGCAGGATGCCCTTCCTGCCCTCCTCACCTCCTGGATCCACACAGCAGATACCATTTACCTGGATACCAATGAAAATGACCGGAAAAGTTCCTGGATCGAAACCCGGCAATACCGTTATATAAAGGAGTTGAAGGAAAAATATCCGCTGCACCAGTACAAACGCGCCGCCCCGCTCATGAAAGAGCTGCGGGCCATTAAAACACCGGAAGAGGTGGAAGTGATCAAAAAAGCCATCGGGATCACCGAAAAAACATTCCGCCGGCTGCTGCAGTTCATCAGGCCCGGCGTGTGGGAATTTGAAATAGAAGCAGAGATTCTCCATTCCTTTTTAAGCAACAGGGCTACACGGGAAGGCTATGGCAGCATCATCGCCAGTGGCGACCGCGCCCGCACACTGCATTATGTAAGCAATAACCAGCAGTGCCTCGACGGCGAGCTGATCCTGATGGATTTTGGCGCCGAATACGGAGGGTACAATGCAGATCTTACAAGAACCATCCCCGTGAGCGGGAAATTTAGCAAACGCCAGAAAGAAGTGTACAACAGCTGTCTGCGGCTGCACCGTTATGCAGCATCCATACTGAAACCGGGTATCACCATTGTAAGCTACCACGACAAAGTAGGGACCGAAGCAACAAAGGAATTCATCAAGCTGGGATTGCTTACCCGGGCAGACATTAAAAACGAAGACCCGGAAAACAGGGCTTACCGTAAATATCTTTACCATGGCATCAGCCATCACCTGGGCATCGACGTGCACGACCTCGGGCCGTTCCGCACTCCTTTAAAAGCCGGTATGGTGCTCACCATTGAGCCCGGAATTTACATAGAGGAAGAACAGATGGGCATCCGGATCGAAAACAATTTCCTGCTGACCCGCAATGGCAATATTGACCTGATGAAGACCATGCCCATCGAAGCCGAAGATATTGAAGCGCTGATGAACAGCTGATCAGGCCGGTTGGAATAGCGTATCAACGGATAACAGAGCAGGTCATCATGAATGCTTGCCGGCACTAGTGATGATCCGCATTTTTGTTAATCCCCAGAAATCCCTGAAAACAGGCCTCCTGCTGCCGTCCGCCGGGCCCGGGAAGATGCCGAGGGTCCATTGTCCGGATACCGGGCATATTCAGCCCATTATGAGATCCGGGAAAAAAGGGATTCCCCATATATATTTCATCCTGTTCCTGATACACATTTAAATACACGCTCATTTTAGCAGGAAGAGCGTCCGGCGCCGTTGTGGCTTGTCATTTTTTTGTCACCAAATTAACTGTGATGCGTTAACTTTGCATGCAATTTATTCACCTTCTATAAGAAAATATGAACTGGTCTCAATTTTTTACTTCCTCTGTTGGTAAGAAAATTACCATGGCGTTGTCGGGAATCTTTTTAATCCTTTTCTTAATTGTTCATGCCGGGTTAAACGCCTGTATCTGGGCAAATGACGGTGGAGTTATGTTTAACAAAGCGGCGCATTTTATGGGCTCCATGGTGGTGCCCCGCGTGCTGGAAATCGGTCTGTTCTTATTCTTTCTTCTTCATATCATCCAGGGCATTGTGCTGGAGCTGCAAAACCGCAGCAAAAGAGGGGTGGGCTATGCGGTAAAGATGGGCAACCGGGGCAGCACCTGGAACAGCCGTGCAATGGGCATCCTGGGTGCATTGATCCTGATCTTTCTGGTGATCCACATCAGCGATTTCTGGATCCCCAGCCGTTTTGGCGGGCTGCAGCCCATGTTCATTGACAATGCCAGCGGGCAGATCGTACCGGAAGGCACCCCCGGGGCTAAGGAATACCACGATTTATACGGGGAAATGAAATACCAGTTTACAGAATATCCCTGGATCATCATCATTTACGAACTGGGGGTCATCGCACTTTTCTGGCACCTGGTCCACGGCTTCCAAAGCTCTTTCCGCACACTGGGCCTTACCAATCACAAATACATCGGGCTGATCAAAGGTACCGGGGTCGTATATTCAGTGATCATCTGCCTGGCATTTATGCTGATGCCGTTAAGCTTTTATTTAGGGTGGATCCAATAACTCCGCGCACCGACACATCCGATCGTTGAAATCTCAAATCAGAAATCTCAAATCTCAAATCAGTTATGCTTGATTCAAAAATACCAGCCGGAAAATTAGAAGAAAAATGGACCGATTACAAAGGCCATTGCAAGTTGGTAAACCCGGCCAATAAACGGAAATTAGAAGTGATTGTTGTGGGAACCGGGCTTGCGGGCGCCTCCGCCGCTGCATCATTGGGTGAGCAGGGATACCAGGTAAAAGCCTTCTGTTTTCAGGATTCTCCGCGCCGGGCGCATTCCATCGCAGCGCAGGGAGGGATCAATGCAGCAAAAAACTACCAGAACGACGGTGACTCTGTCTTTCGTCTTTTTTATGATACCATCAAAGGGGGCGACTACCGCTCACGGGAGTCCAATGTGCACCGCCTGGCAGAAGTAAGCGTAAACATTATTGACCAGTGCGTGGCACAGGGAGTGCCTTTTGCACGGGAATACGGTGGCCTTCTGAACAACCGTTCCTTTGGCGGAGTGCAGGTAAAACGGACCTTCTACGCCGCGGGGCAAACCGGCCAGCAGCTGCTGATCGGCGCCTACCAGGCCCTGGAGCGCCAGGTGGCCCTTGGCAATGTAAAAATGTACAACCGCCACGAAATGCAGGACGTAGTGGTGATCGATGGCAAGGCTCGCGGTATCATTACCCGTAACCTGATCAACGGCCAGCTGGAGCGTTTCTTCGGTCATGCCGTGGTACTGGCAACCGGCGGCTACGGAAATGTGTTTTACCTTTCTACCAACGCCATGGGCAGCAATGTTACCGCAGCGTGGAGGGCGCACAAAAAAGGAGCGCATTTTGCCAACCCCTGCTTTACACAGATACACCCCACCTGCATTCCGGTTTCCGGCGACCACCAGAGCAAGCTGACGCTGATGTCGGAATCCCTGCGGAACGACGGGCGGATCTGGGTACCCAAAAAACAAAATGATACCCGCAAAGCCAACGAAATACCGGAAGAAGAAAGGGACTATTATCTCGAAAGAAGATACCCGGCCTTTGGGAACCTGGTACCCCGCGACGTGGCCTCTCGTGCTGCAAAAGAACGCTGCGATGCCGGCTATGGGGTAGGTACCACCAAACAGGCGGTTTATCTTGATTTTAAATACAACCTGATCAATAAATACGGAAAGGCGGAAGCCAACAAACAGGGCATTCAGAACCCGGATATGGAAACACTGATCCGCCTGGGTAAAGAAGTGGTAAAAGAAGAGTATGGCAACCTGTTTGATATGTACGAGAAGATCACCGGGGAAAACCCATACGAGGTTCCCATGCGCATCTACCCTGCGGTACACTATACCATGGGCGGGCTTTGGGTGGATTATGACCTGATGACCTCGGTGCAGGGGCTCTTCTGCCTGGGCGAAGCCAACTACAGTGATCATGGGGCCAACCGTTTGGGCGCTTCGGCACTGATGCAGGGCCTGGCAGACGGCTATTTTGTGATCCCCTATACAATGGGTAACTACCTTGCAGGTGAGATCGGCGTAAAACCCATTCCCACCACGGACCGCGCCTTTGTTGAAGTGGAAACCAAAGCAAATGAACGCATCAACCGGCTCATGAACATCCAGGGTACACAAACCGTTGAAAGCTTTCACAAACGGCTGGGTAAGATCATGTGGGAAAAATGCGGTATGGCCCGTAATGAGCAAGGGCTTAAAGAGGCCATTGAAGAAATAAAGGACCTTCGGGCCGACTTCTGGAAGAACGTACGGATTCCCGGCAGTATTTATGAAATGAACCCGGAGCTGGACAAAGCCAGCCGCGTAGCCGATTTCCTGGAGCTGGGTGAGCTGATGTGCAGGGATGCCCTGGAGCGCAACGAAAGCTGCGGCGGCCATTTCCGGGAAGAAAGCCAGACGCCGGACGGAGAGGCCCTGCGTAATGACGACCAGTATATGTATGTTTCTGCATGGAAGCTCAACGGCGAAAACTCCTGGGAACTGGAAAAAGAACCGCTGAATTACGAGTTGATCAAACCGACCCAGCGGAACTATAAATAATGTGGAAATGTGAGATTATGAGAATGTGAGAATTAGGGGAATGAGTACATTTGAAGTATTATTCACCTATAAATTTCACATTATGGAAACGAAAAACATCGTTGTAGAAAAATCGTTAACCTTTGGTGTAGAAGTAGTAAAGTTTTCGGAGTTATTGGAAGGAACGAAAAAATATGTAGTGGCGAAACAAATATTGCGTTGTGGTACATCAATTGGAGCAAATATTTTTGAAGCACAACATGCAGAGAGCAGATCAGACTTTGTTCATAAATGAAAATAGCCGTAAAAGAGGCAAACGAAACATTGTACTGGCTGTTTATTTGTGAACGAAGTGAAAATTATCCCGTTAGTAGTTCTTTAAAAGAGATGTGCGAAGAACTGATACGGATTATATCAAAAATTATTATATCAAGTAAAGGCAGCATGAAAGAAAGATTAATATTAAGTTTAATCGCTCTCTCTACTGTATTTTTAACAATAAGAATGGTTTTGGCAGGAGTGTGATTGTATTTTCATATTTCCACACTTGTCACATTTACACATTATAGTTTGTTTATGGAGCATTATTCAATGAATTTGACCCTGAAGGTTTGGAAACAAAAGAACGCCGAATCCGGTGGAAAGTTTGAAACCTACAAAGTATCCAATATCTCGTCGGAAATGTCGTTCCTGGAGATGTTTGATGTATTGAACGAGCAACTGATCCGTGAAGGAAAAGAGCCGATCGCTTTTGACCATGACTGCCGTGAGGGCATCTGTGGTATGTGCTCCATGTACATCAATGGCCGCCCGCATGGCCCGTGGCACGGCACCACTACCTGCCAGCTGCATATGCGCGCCTTTAAGGACGGCGATACCATCGTAGTAGAGCCCTGGCGGGCAAAAGCCTTCCCGGTAGTAAAGGACCTGATCGTGGACCGCAGCGCTTTCGACCGCATCATCCAGGCAGGTGGCTATATTTCTGTAAATACAGGAAATGCCCAGGATGGTAATGCCATCCCCATTCCAAAAGAAAACGCGGATAAAGCATTTGCCGCTGCCGCCTGCATCGGCTGCGGTGCCTGTGTAGCAGCCTGCAAAAACTCTTCGGCCCTGCTATTCCTCTCCGCCAAAGTATCGCATCTTGCACTGTTGCCGCAGGGCGAGGCGGAAAAGAAGGACCGCGCACTGAATATGATCGCCCAGATGGACCGGGAAGGATTTGGTTCCTGTACCAATACCGGTGCCTGTGAAGCGGTTTGTCCAAAAGAGATCGAGATCACCAATATTGCCCGCCTCAACGGGGAATACCTGGGGGCAGGACTGGCCTCCGACACCAGAAAGCATTAACAGCCCGGCGCTCCGATATTTTAAGCCCCCGTTAACAGCCGGGGCTTTTTTTATGCCCTATTTTAGCTGCACACATCAAAACAAACCACAATGAATGCTGCAAAACGAAACCTGGGGCATCCCGTTTTCCTGCTATCGGTCCTGCTGCTGTTACTAAACGATTGGCTGTTGAAACCCTTATTCCACAATGATCTTACAGGAAAGCTTTCGGATCTTGCAGGGCTCTTTGCTTTTCCCTTTTTCCTGAGCGCATTTTTTCCGGCACATAAGAGAACCATTCAATTACCTTCAACCTGGTCTTTATTACCAGTTCCTTTGCGTTTATGGCCACATCGGTAATGCGTCCTGCGCTCAAAAAAATTGAGCACATTGACAAACAGTACGATTTTAGTATGTCTAAAGCCAGGCTGATCTCTTACTTTAATACCATACAGTTGAGTGAAATTAAGAACTATAACGGGTTGGTTGACTTTGATAGCGATAAGGGAATTTTTCACCTCCATAATTCAAAGGATACGGTCGCCTATCCCCTGGATTATCGTAAACTGGCGGGGGAGGATACTATTATTTATAAAACCTCTTATGCAGAAATACAGTTCTCAGGAGACTATGCCCGGTCATCATTAAAGCTGATCAGTCTCTATGCCGCATGGGGTAAAAAGAACTATACACAAAAAGCCGTAGAGCAGTTTGAAAAAAAAGTGATCCGGAAAATAAGGAAAATGCAGCGGTAATATCCTGTTTCCCCCGCTCAGATGAGCGGATTAGCAACCGGTGCCCGGTCACCTGTTTTCGGGCGACAGGATGACCCGGAAAGACCGGGTCTGCATCAAAGCCGTTTTATAGCATGTTGTCGTTCTGAACTTGTTTCAGTACCCTATTCATAACCCATCCAGCCTTCAATGCTACTGCAGGGTCTCCTGTTTTGCTCCTAAAGAAAAATACTAATAACGCATTCTTGGAAAGGACAATCTTTTTTGCACCACGATGATCCTTGTAACCACGATAATGGCAATAACAATAAATTTGCTGATATCCGTATTCACCTTAAAATGCAGCAGCAGCAGGTAAACTGCTCCGCCAAAAATGCAGACCGTGGCATAGATCTCCCTTCTGAAAATAAGCGGGATGGTATTTAAAAGAATATCCCGGGTGATGCCGCCAAAGCAACCGGTAATGGTACCCAGCGCAATGCAGATGCCCGGGTTCAATCCGAAGTTAATGCCCTTCTGCAGTCCTACTACCGTAAACAGGCCCAGCCCCAGGCTATCAAACAAAAAGAGCGTCACCTTCAGTTTCCGGATATAGGTCTTAAAGATAATAGCAGCAATAGAGGTAACCAGGATCACCAGGCATACCTGTACATCCCGCATCCAGGCTACGGGCGTATCGCCGATCAGCAGGTCACGGATGGTACCCCCTCCTACCGAGGTTACAAACGCAATGATCAGCACGCCAAACACATCCAGCTTCCGCTGCATTGCAGAAAAAGTTCCGGATATGGCAAATGCAATGGTTCCCAGTATTTCAATTATTTCAGAGGTATTGGAGAACATCCTGTAAAATTCTAAATTTCAAATTCTAAAACACAAGACTCAAATTTCGACCGGGCCTGAAAAATAATTTTCAGATTTGAGATTTCAAGACTGACAACAGAAATCAGAAAACTGATATCTGACTGCTAACCACTCACCAGTTATTCCCCTGCTCCTCGTTCATCCGTTCAGATACATCCTCCGGTTTTGTCTGCCGCCAGTCAGGGTCATACTTCACAAACCAAGACAACCATAAGCTACGGGAAAAGCGCATCAGCCAGGGCTGCAAACAGATCAGCGCCACCGAATTAAAAATGAGCCAGTAGATAAAGCGGTTATCGCTTGCGGAAAAACCAATGATCAGCCACCACAGGACGGCACTGATCACCGTAAGCATTACTGCTATAAAATAGCTGACATAACCCGTTCCGTAATAGAATCCCACTTCAATTTCCGTGGGCTGGCCGCATACCGGGCAATATTTGTTCATCTTCAGGATCTCTTTGATCCGTAAGGTAAAAGATTTTTCAAACAGCTTCCCTTCCCTGCACCGTGGGCAATAACAGCCCAACACCGTTGCCAGGTAGCCCCTGCTGTTCTTTTCCGGATTCATAACTGCCATTTAAGCCCCAAAGGTACCCTGCGAAATCAGAAATTTCAAATACTAAATATCGGGATCATAAATTATCGAGCACCTTTTCCATTTGCGTGCTCCGGCTGCCTTTGACCAGCAGCAGGGTGTTTTGCGGCCGGTGGTCTCCAAACCATGCGGCGGCATGACCAGAAGTTTCAAAATACCGGAACCGGTCCTTATAGGGTTCAAACGGCTTACCTACAAGGATCACATCGCTCCAGGAATGCTGTTCAATCAGCTCTATCATACGCTGATGTTCCGCTCCGGTTTCCGCTCCCATTTCCGCCATGGCGCCCAGCACCAGTATTTTTTGAGCGCTCTCCATTTTTACCAGGTTCTCAATAGCGAGCTTCATGCTGCTGGGGTTGGCGTTGTAGGCGTCCAGGATGATCTTATTGGACCCCTTCTCCAACAGCTGGCTTCGGCTGTTGGAAGGGGCATAGTTTTCGATAGCCGCTTTTATCCGTTCCGCTGCTATATTAAAATGCGATCCAACAGCAACCGCTGCCAGTACATTGGGCAGGTTATAATCGCCAACGAGCTGGGTACTGATAAGAGTTGGGAAAGGCCTTTCCAGTTCAACCGTAAGAAAGCTTCTTTGACCGGCGGCATGCCCTGCCACATCCGCATCCGTCGTACCATACCGGACAATGCGGGCGATGCCCCGGCTCATATCCCGGAGATAGTCGTAATCCCACATCACAAAAGCAGTCCCATCGCCACGCCCCCTCAAAAAATCATATAGTTCCCCCTTCCCTTTTTTTACCCCTTCCACGCTGCCAAAGCCCTCCAGATGCGCCTTTCCTGCATTGGTGATCAGGCCATGGGTCGGCCGGGCTATGGTGCAATACCCCCTGATCTCCTCCAGGTGATTTGCCCCCATTTCGATCACCGCCATCTGCGCATCATCCTTTATTTTCAGGAGGGTAAGCGGTACCCCGATGTGATTGTTCAGGTTGCCTTCTGTTGTGTAGGTCTTATAAGTAGTGCTCAATACCGCATGGATCAGTTCTTTGGTAGTGGTCTTCCCATTGCTTCCGGTGATGGCCACCACCGGAAAATTAAATAGTGCCCGGTGATGGGCCGCCAGTTGCTGCAACGCCTGCAGCACATCCGGCACCAGGATGGTCTTGCCCGGAATCTCATATGCCGCCTCATCGATCACCACTTTTGCCGCTCCTGCGTCCACGGCCTTCTGAGCAAAAGTGTTGCCGTTGAAGTTCGGTCCTTTCAAGGCAAAGAAGAATTCGTTTTCTTTGATTTTCCGGGTATCTGTCTGTACATCCGGGTACTGCCGGTACAGCTGGTACAAGTCCTCCATATTCATGAAACAAAAATAGGCCTTAGCGACTTAAAGTTTTACATCCGCAGGAATTTTACAGAGCATTAATCTAAGCGTCACTGATTCGCAGATGAACGCAACGAGCGTTTCTTACGGACCACCTTATTGAGCATTCAAAAAAGATCAGCGGATCTGCGGTCATATCCCGACTGAATCTGCGACTGCTATGCCTTGACCCGTACAATTTTACGCCCCAACAGGATTATCATGATTATTTTAGTTACTTTGGCCTCCGTAAAAAAACAAAGGCACATGAGTTACAGGATCGGATCCGGAATCGATTTCCACCAGTTTGCAACAGGGCGCGATCTGTGGATCGGCGGTATTAAAATACCCCATCACAAAGGCGCGCTGGGCCACAGCGATGCCGATGTACTGCTTCACGCCATTTGTGACGCCCTGTTAGGCGCCCTGGGCCTGGGCGATATCGGGGTGCATTTCCCCAATAATGATCCCCGGTATAAAGACATCGACAGCAAGATCCTTTTAAAGGAAACCATGCAACTCATTTCAGAAAAAGGATACCAGGTGGTGAATGTGGACAGCTCCCTTTGCCTGCAGGAGCCCAAAATCAAAAAATTTGTGCCTGCCATGCAGGAAACCATTGCTGGCATCCTGGCCGTAGCCACAGCGGATATTTCCATAAAAGCCACTACCACGGAGGAAATGGGCGCGATCGGGCGCGAAGAGGGGCTGATGGCGATGGCCACTGTTTTGTTACAAAAAGTATAAAATTTCATTTTGCTGACGGCGAATGTTAAAGTAGTATGATATTCGTAGGAAGCGTTTAACTTTGCCCCGATGGCCTCAATTGAAATAAAAATCATTAATCAATCATCCAATCCGCTGCCCGGTTATGCAACAGCAGGGGCTTCAGGCATGGATGTAAGAGCTTCCCTGGAAGTTCCCGTTATCTTAAGATCCCTTGAAAGAGCATTGATCCCAACCGGAATTTTTATGGAAATTCCCGAAGGGTATGAGGTACAGGTACGCCCTCGTAGCGGACTGGCTGTAAAGCAAGGACTTACATGCCTGAACACCCCCGGTACCATCGACGCAGATTACCGGGGCGAAGTAAAGGTTATCTTAATCAACCTTTCCAATGAAGACCAGGTCATACAGCATGGAGACCGTATTGCCCAGCTGGTAGTGCAAAAAGTAGAGCAGGCAGAATGGGTAACAACAGCGGTCCTGAGCGAAACCGTTCGGGCAGCTGGAGGATTTGGACATACCGGAAAACAGTAACACCCTTACAAAATACGATACATATGGCGGTTGCCGCTTAAACAAAGCAGGCGTCCGGCAGTTTTTTCTTTTCAAAAAATAAAGAAACAACAAACAATGAAGTACATAATCTTGTTTTTGTCAGCAGCCCTGATCTTTGCCTCCTGCAATCCGGCTAAAAAAGCACAACGCACCCCTCCGGCAACAACGGCAGACAGTTCTGTAAAAACAGAGACGGCCTCTACCGATGATATGGGCAAGGCAAGCGATAGTATGGCGATGGAAACCATTTCCACCGTTCTGGAAAAGCTCAACCACCTCGAATACACTACTTTTTCCGGAAAGGCGGGCGTTATTTATAAGGCCAAAGGAGATACAAAGAATTTTGACGTAAAAGTACAGATCCATAAGGACAGCCTCATCTGGGCCTCAGTGATCGGGCCGTTGGGCATCGAAGTAGCCCGGGGCATCATCACACCGGATTCTGTGCGGATAATTAATAAACTGAATAAACAATATATTTCTTCCAGTTACGTTTATCTACAGGAGCAACTGGGACTACCGCTTGATTTGGCCACACTCCAGGACCTGCTGGTGGGTAATCCGGTTTTTATTGACAAAACCAATAGCAGTTATACCAAACAGGACGATACCCTTCAGATCACCAGCAGAACAAAATTTTTCAGGAACCTTTTGAGTGCAATGCTTCCTGACTACCTGCCGGCCGTAAGCAACCTGGACGACGTGGATGCAGACAGGAACCGGTCGGCAACGTTAACGTACGGTGGTTACGAGAAAGTGAATGGTGCCCGGTTCCCAAGATCGAGAACAATAAACGTAAAATATAAAACAGAGATACAAATTCAATTGGATTATAAGTCATTTACCTTTAATGAAGCGCTGCATACGCCCTTCTCGGTACCAAAAGGTTATAAAACCAAAAAATGATCCTGTAAAACTTTGGATGCTTTATGGTGAAGTTAAAAAATTGGCTATGGATGGGCCTTATGCTTTTGAGTGGAACCGGGATGGCCCAGGACGATGTAAAGACCACGCTGCGAAAAGAACGTGCCGAGATCCTGAACGACGTAAACGGAATTCAGCGGACCTATAACCGCACAAAGACCGTTTCCCGCGAGGCAATGGTCCAGCTCACGACGCTCAACCGGAAAATTGAAGGACAGGAACGCTATATCATCAGCATGTCGCGCCAGCCGGGATTCTTCAACCTGGAAGAGACCCAGGATAACGACCGCGAGATCTCCCGCATCAAAAAGGCTATTGAAACATTAAGGGATCATTATTATCATCCCGAAACCAATACCCCGCCGGCTAAAAAAGAGCCGGCCGATGAACCGCCGCCTGCATATACGCCTCCGCCGCGGAACTATCCTGTTCTTCCGCCGCAGCAGCATACCACCTATCCGGTAAACAGCGCTGCACTGACCGGCGATTTTGGACTGTATCGCGGGCAGATCCCCTACCCGTTGGATAAAGGCACCATTGTCCAGGGCTTTGGCCGGTTTAAAATTGAAGGGGAAGGGCCGGATATCGTAGGCGATAACCCGGGATGCACATTCTCCGCCCCGGTGAACACCCCCGTTAAAGCTGTTTTTGAAGGCGATGTCATCAGTGTTTCCAAACTTGGCGCCATGTTTTATGTGGTGATCCGCCACGGGCGGTATGTGACCGCTTACAGCAACCTTGCCGGCGCTGCCGTTGTAAAGGGGGCAAAAGTAAGAACGGGCCAGGTGATCGGCACGGTAGGGCGCGATGATGAGACGGGTTATGGGAAACTGGATTTTATCCTGATGCTGGATGATAAGAACCTGGACCCGAAGACCTGGTTCCTTCCCATACCACAGCAATAAAACCTATCCATTATAAAAAAGCGGATCCTGCGACCCGCTTTTTTATATTATCCGTTTATTATGAAATCCTGTTAAATGATCAGCAGCGCATCTCCATAGCTGAAGAAACGGTATTTATCTTTGATCGCCTTCTTATACGCTTCAATGGTCAGCTCATAACCGGCAAAGGCGCTGGTCATGATCATCAGGCTGGTTTTGGGAAGGTGAAAGTTGGTCACCAGTGCATTGGCAATGTTAAAATCATACGGGGGATGAATGAACGTATTCGTCCATCCCTCTGAAGACTTTAACAGCTTTTGGGCGGTAAATGAAGACTCCATGGCCCGCATGGTAGTGGTACCAATGGAGCAGATACGGCGGTTTCCCTCTTTTGCCTTGTTCACAACGCGGCAGGCGGCATCATCAATATGATAATACTCCGCATCCATCTTATGCTTGCTCAGGTCTTCCACCTCGATGGGGCGAAACGTACCCAGTCCGGTATGAAGGGTTACTTCCGCAAAGCGGATGCCTTTGATCTCCAGCCGCTTGATCAGCTCACGGCTGAAATGCAAGCCTGCAGTGGGTGCAGCCACTGCACCTTCATGCTTGGCATATACGGTCTGGTAACGCTCTTTATCGTCGTCGTCCGGCTTTCGTTTGATGTACTTGGGCAACGGGGTTTCGCCCAGGGCTTCCAATTGTGCTTTAAATGCATCTTCAGAGCCCTCCCACAGGAAACGGATGGTACGGCCGCGGCTGGTAGTGTTGTCGATCACCTCTGCAACCAGCTCTTCATTTTCCCCAAAATACAACTTATTGCCTACCCGTATCTTCCGGGCGGGATCAACGATCACATCCCAAAGGCGGTTCTGCTTGTTTAATTCCCGTAGAAGAAATACTTCAATTTTGGCACCGGTCTTTTCTTTGCGGCCGTACATACGGGCAGGAAAAACCTTGGTATTGTTCACCACGAAGACATCCTTGTCATCAAAATAATCCAGGATATCACGGAAGTTTTTATTTTCCATCTGCCCCGTCTGGCGATGTACCACCATCATACGGGCATCTTCTCTTTTTTTTGTAGGATGCTGTGCAATAAGGTTAAGAGGTAGGTCGAATTGAAATTGTGAAAGCTTCATTCTGCTGTTTAACGGTTTTAAATATCATTACCGAAAACGAGTGAGGCCCGGGGAGGAAGTTTTGAACAAACTGGTTACCAGTATGTTTTATGCTTTCGATCCCCGGTCTTACGGCACCGGTTTTCGATTTGTGCGTGCAAAGGTACTATTTATATAAAATATTCGGGTATTTTCATCAAAATAAATAAAAAAAGTTGATCTTCCCCTACCTGTTAGGTCTTAGAGACCTAACAGGTAGGACAGGCCTTCCCTTATATCCCTTGCGGGATGGATGCGATCAGCTTTTGGGTATATGCGCTTTGGGGATGCCGGTAAATCTCCTCGGCAGGGCCCTGCTCTTCGATCTTACCCTGGTTCATCACAATGATCCGGTCGCTGAAGTAGCGCACCACCGACAGATCATGGCTGATAAAAACAATCGTAAAACCAAACTCTTTTTTCAGGTCGTTCAGCAGGTTCAATACCTGGGCCTGTACGCTCACATCCAGTGCAGAAACTGATTCGTCGCAAATAATAAAAGAAGGGCCGAGGGCCAGCGCTCTTGCGATAACGATCCGCTGACGCTGTCCTCCGCTGAACTCATGGGGATAACGGTGATAATGTTCCGGCAGCAGGCCTACTTTTTCCAGTAAGGCTTCCACTTTCTTTTTACGGGCCGCCGCATGAGGCTCCAGGTGGTGTACTTTTAATGGTTCTTCAATGGCCGGCCCGATTTTTTTGCGGGGGTTCAGGGAGGAATAAGGATCCTGGAAAATGATCTGCAGCTGCTTTCGCAGTCCGCGCAACTCCGCCGTTTTAAACAACGCCATATCCCTGCCCTGGTAAATGATCTTACCGGCCGTGGACGGAATAAGCTGCAGCAGGGCCCGGCCCAGGGTTGTTTTTCCGCAGCCGCTCTCACCTACCAGACCCAGGGTTTCATTCCGGAAGATCTCAAAACTTACATCATTTACCGCCCTGGTATAGTTCAGCGGTTTCCCCAACCAGCTCTTTTCCCGGGGAAACCATACGGAGAGATGCTCTACACTGACCAGGACATTCTTCTCTTCTCTAACCAGGGGCCCGGCAGGACCCGTTCCCTCCGCCGGCAGGACCCAATGTCTATCCGTTACCGGATCCTCCTTTGCATCCATAAAGTCGCTTACCACCGGCAACCGGCTTCCCCTTTTATGATTGACGGGCCTGCAAGCCAGAAGCGCTTTTGTATAGGGATGTCCGGGATTTCTGAAAAGGTCTTTAACGCTGCCTTCTTCCACCACGGTTCCCCGGTACATCACCACCGCCCTGTCTGCGATCTCCGCTACCACGCCAAGGTCGTGGGTGATAAAAATAACGCCCATGCCGGTTTCCTGTTGCAGCTCCCGGATCAATTGCAATACGGTCTTCTGTACCGTTACGTCCAGAGCGGTGGTTGGCTCGTCGCAGATCAGCAGCCGCGGTCTGCAGCACATCGCCATGGCGATCATTACCCGTTGCTTCTGGCCGCCGCTCAGCTGATGCGGGTACCGGTTATATATGCCCGGAGGGTCCGGCAGCTTTACCCGCTCAAACCAGCGGATCGCCCGGGCCCGGGCCTCCTCTTTTGTAACGCGGGTATGAATACGGATGGCTTCCGCCACCTGGTTGCCGCAGGTATAAACGGGATTTAGCGAGGTCATAGGCTCCTGGAAGATCATGGAAACGGCATTGCCCCGTATCGATTGCAGCCCCTCTCGGTCCTGTTTCAGAAGATCGGTGCATTGCCCGTCTTCGCCGTAAAACAGGATCGACCCCTGAACATACCGTGCCGGCGGAGTAGGCAACAGGCGCAGCACGGATAAGGAAGTAACCGATTTTCCGGAACCGGATTCGCCCACCAGGGCCACGATCGTTCCTTCGTTCACCGTAACCGAAATATTCTTCAGGGCATGGTTCACTTCATCGCCCGAAATAAAGTCTACCGATAATTCCCGGATCTCCAGTAAGGGACGCTGCGTCATTATTGCACTACTTTAATGTTCAGCTTTTTACCGGGCGTAGGATAGAAGGCCATACATACCGCGCAGTTCTCCTCCTTCTTTTTGGACATGATCTCAAAATAAAATACATCGCCTTCTTTAATCCCCGAAGGAAACGCACAGGGGTTGCTGATGCCAAAAGCTTTCCAGTAGGTCTTGTTGGTTTGGGGGTTTGTCCAGGTTGCCTCCACCAGCCAGGGATCGATCTTTCCTTCGATCACGGAAAAGGTATAGTTGGAGCACATCCCGGCCACTTCAAACCGGGCCTTATAGCGGGTACCCTGCCCCCGCGTGGCTTTTGAAGAACAGGCGGTCAGCGCCGAAAATACAACAACGGCAGCTGTCAGAAGGAGTAAGCTTATTTTCATTTTTGTATATTTTAAAATCGAAGATGGCGTACCGTCTGACCGTTATTGATCAGTTGCTTCAGCGAATCGATCCCGATCCTGAGGTGACTTTCTACATATTTTGCCGTTACTTTCTTATCACTTTCTGCGGTCTTTACCCCATCTGGTATCATGGGCTGATCGCTTACCAGTAACAGGGCTCCCGTAGGGATCTTATTAAAAAAGCCAACCGTGAAAATAGTGGCGGTTTCCATATCCACCGCATAGGCCCTTATCCGCTGCAGATAGGTTTTAAATTCCTCGTCATGTTCCCATACCCGCCGGTTGGTAGTGTACACCGTTCCGGTCCAGTAATCGGTTTTTGCTTCTCTGATGGTGGTGCTTACCGCCTTCTGCAATGCAAACGCCGGCAGGGCCGGCACTTCATGTGGAAAATAATCGTCTGAAGTTCCCTCGCCGCGGATCGCCGCAATCGGCAGGATGAGATCCCCGACCTTGTTCCGCTTTTTCAAACCGCCGCATTTTCCAAGGAACAATACAGCCTTGGGATCAATGGCCGTTAGCAGATCCATAATTGTGGCGGCCGTAGGGCTCCCCATACCAAAATTAATGATCGTGATGTCTCCCGCAGTAGCACATTGCATCGGCTTACCGAGCCCTGCTATTTCTACATTATTCCAGTCTGCAAACAGCTTTACATAGTTATCGAAATTGGTCAGCAGAATGTATTCGCCAAAATTCTTCAGGTTTTCACCAGTATACCGCGGCAGCCAGTTCTTTACTATCTCGCTTTTTGTTTTCATCTGCGTTGTTTTTAACAATTCATCCAGGAGTTCCGTTCTGCTTCGGCCGGCCAAAAGTCTGTTTAGTTCACATCCCGTAAAATAAACATCCTTACAGGCGTTGCATAAAGCAGGTTTGAATCAGTCCGCCCATCCCATTTCTCTTTCAAATGTTGCTGCGTCTACGGTGTCACCGGAAAAGCAACATTCAAATATGTTTTCGTCGGGACCGGCTGCTACCGTTCCGCTCAGGAGTATTCCTGAAATTCTTTCAATTTCATCAGCGCTATGGTTTTTGCCTGGTCTTTTATTTGAAAAATTGTCGGCCTGCATACCCAATTTCTTAGCAAGATACTCATTTTTATACACAGGTTTCAACAGCAAAACCGTTATTTTTGGATCGATGATACGCGTTCAATATCCGGAACCTGAGTTTAAAATTGAAACCCGCAACGGTCAGCCGCATATTTTTGACTCCCTGCGTAAAAAATGGCTGGTACTCCAGGATGAAGAATGGATCCGCCAGAATTTTATCCAGCACCTGTTACAGCATATGCGTTACCCAAGGACCCTTATTGCGCTTGAAAAAGAGATCAGGGTCGGCGAATTGAAAAAGCGGTTCGACATCCTTGTATATGATCCGCAACACCAACCCTGGATGCTGGTGGAATGCAAAGCAGAACAGGTGTTACTGAATGATGCGGTATTACACCAGGTGCTGCGCTACAACATTGCCCTTCCGGCGGCATACCTGATCATTACCAATGGTAACCAGACCCTGGGCTGGAAAAAAGAACCCGGCGGTTTGACCAGCATCGAACAGCTACCGGAATTTCTCGCTCACCACTAAGTCCCCGGATCCCTGCGTATAGATATAAAACCCTTCCCCGGACTTCACACCTTTTCTTCCGGAGGCTACCATATTCGCCAGGAGCGGGCAGGGTGCATATTTGGGATTGCCCAATCCCTGATGCAGCACGTTTAATATAGATAAGCAGACATCCAGGCCGATGAAATCAGCCAGCTGCAATGGCCCCATCGGGTGCGCCATGCCTGATTTCATAATGGTATCAATGGCCTCCACACCAGCCACACCTTCATACAGGCTGTAAATGGCTTCGTTGATCATGGGCATCAAAATACGGTTGGCTACAAAACCCGGGTAATCATTGGCCAGGGCCGGGATCTTCCCCAGTTTTTCGCTCAGTCCAATAATGGCAGCGGAAACGTCTGCACGGGTAGCGTAACCGTTGATCACCTCTACCAGCTTCATTACCGGAACGGGGTTCATAAAATGCATCCCGATCACCTGCTCCGGCCGCCCCGTAACCGATGCGATCTTTGTGACGGAGATGGAAGAAGTATTGGTCGCCAGGATGCAGTCCGGCGGTGCTGCGGCGTCGATCTGCTTAAATATTTCCAGCTTCAGCAGCTCCTGTTCTGTTGCCGCCTCTACCACCAGATGGGCCGCTGCAACGCCTTTTTTTATGTCAGTTTCCATTGTAATGTTCCGCAGCGTTTCCTCCTTTTGCGGTCCTGTTATGGTTCCCTTCGCCAGCTGCCGGTCCAGGTTCTTTTCAATCGTCTTCAATGCAGTTTCCAACTGGGCAGCAGCAACATCGATGAGTACTACAGAATGGCCGGCCTGTGCAAAAACATGGGCAATCCCATTGCCCATGGTGCCGGCGCCGATTACCGAAACATTTTTGATCATAAGGTCTTTTTTTTACTTAATGTAAGGTGAAAAACGAATAGACTACGAGTCCCAATAAGAACGACAGTATCAATGCTATATTAATGATAAAAAGTGCAAAGCTCTTCAGCCGGGAAACCCGCTTCCGCTCTCCGTAAACCCGGCTGTGTGCCCTGAAAAAATAGAAGAAAGAGTACCCCGAAGCCGCCATGATAATGCTCACTTCAATAGTTTTCACCAGCGCATGCTCTCCGGCCAGGCCACCAAAGAATAAAACAAAGTACAGCAACGTTACCAGCAGCAGCAAAAAACAGAAATAATGCAGGGTAAAAACTCCATGATCGAAGAACCACCATTTTCTTTTGCTATGGAACAGCCACAGAAAAAAGGCAAACAGTGGCATATATAAAAACAGTGCTTTGGGAATATTATGAATAAATGCCTCCCCGACCCTTTCGATGATCTGCTTTTTTGTATACCCTTTCTCCCATAGTTCTATGTGCTTTTTCGCAAGCAGGTAATCGACCTTATCGATTTCTTCTCCAGAAGTTTTTTTTACGGAGTCCAGCTGGGCAAGTGTGCGCACTCCTTTGGGAACGGCACCTCCTCCGATATTGATAACGGAACCGGACGGGTCAAGACTTGTTGAATCTGCTCTAAGCTCGTTCAGATCCCTGGTCTCATCTGCGAGATCTTCATCCAATTCCTCAAGCTCCTCCCGGAGCCGCTCTTCATACGCCGCCTTTGCTTCCCCCGTTAATCCCCCAATGGGCTTCCCGATCAGGCTGCCCAGGCTGTCCTTCGCTTTCTTCAGTGATTCGATACCCGTAACCAGCTCCAGCTCTTTTTCCTTAAAAGTCTGTGGTTTCGACGCACTGTGCGTGGAGAATAAGAAAACAGGCAACAAAAATGTAACAAAATTCAAAAAGATATACAAGCGCACCGGCGGCACATAGCGCATTCTTCTTCCCGCCAAAAACTCCCTGGTCAGCCGCCCCGGGCGAAAAAGCAAAAACTTCATCGTTTTCCAGAACTTGCTGTCATAATGCGTCAGATCCTCAAAGAAATGTGTAAAAAGATAATAGAAGGGTTGCCTTGGTTCGATGTTTTCCTGGCCGCAATGGGAGCAGAAATGCGCTGTTACCGTATGACCGCAATTGAGACATGTTTTTTCATTTCTAAGTTTGTGCCCCGACATTTATTTTTAAAAGCAAGATAATCAAAAATGCGAAAAGCGGAGGTGCGCAGGCCGGTTGCCTTCCAGATCGCATGCCGGATGTCGTGCCCTGCATGATGTTTTCAGAAAAGCTTTTTTTGGTGGCCTTCCGCCCGGCAATGCCTTGTTATTCCTTCTGTATATGCCTTTGCACAAGAAAGCTTTTCTGGATAAAACATCCGGAGCATCGTTAAAGGACTTCCATTAAAAGCAAGCGGGCAAAAGTGCAGCGCGTCGGCTATCCCATACACCGTACCTGTATCAATTTGACGTCATTACCGGTGCGCTGCTGTTTGCTTACAGAACCGGCAGCTTCCCAATCGCAAGCATCAACCGGATGCACCGGCAACGACTGTCAGGCCCGTCCCGGCGCCGAAAACTGCAGCTGAACACCAACAGATCCTGAAACACCCGCGCATTCAGAAGTTCAAAAAGACAACATGCTGCAAAACGATCCTTGATATTGCCTCCGGCCTGCCCGTCATCGCTTATTGTTTTTCCTTTGTAAATGATCAAATCAAAGTAACGCCTGGCCCTTTGATCTTGATCCGGAGCGAAAATCGGCCGGCATCCTGTTTTGCCTCTTTGCATATCGCAATTTTACAGTACGTTTGTTGCGCGGATCAAAGCAATGAACATGCAAAAACAAAACAGGTGGCTGGTCCTGCTTCTTGCAGCAGTCCTCGTTCTCGGATATTTCTGGTGTGAGCACCGGGAAACAGAAACAGTTGTGCCTTCTTCATCCGAAAAGCCTGTTCACCCGTCTCAAAAACAAGATACGGCACCGGTTGATGCGCTTACAAAGGAAACGGTTGTGATACCGTATATAAAGAAAAACGGCCGTCTCCCTGATTATTACATTACCAAACAGGAAGCGCGGAAAAAGGGATGGATCGCATCCGAAGGCAATCTTTGTAAGGTGCTTCCGGGAAGAGCGATCGGCGGGGATATTTTCACCAACCGGCAAAAGGCCCTCCCTGTAAAAAGCGGCCGAACCTGGTATGAGGCCGATCTGAACTATGCTTGCGGCCGGCGCAATGCCGACCGGGTGCTGTTTTCAAACGACCGCCTGGTTTTTGTAACAAAGGATCATTACAGGACATTTGAGGAAAAATAAACAATATGAGAGAAGTCATTTTTGATTTTGACCGGATCGGAACGGAAGAGGACTTTTACAAAACAGCCGTAAAGCTGCTGGAGCTTCCGGATTATTTTGGAAAAAACCTGGACGCGCTTTATGACGTGCTTACCGGTGCCATTGAGCTTCCGGTGCGGATCCGGTTCCTGAACCTTTCGCTGGGACAGCTGGAAAAGTTCGGCGATATCATTACTGTTTTTGAAGATGCAGCAGCAGAACTGGAAGCGCAGCTGGTCTTTGAGTACTATCTCAAAAAACCCTGAGCACTCTAAAACAATTTGAAAATGTGGAATTTGGGTATCAGTATGAAAACCGGATCCAACCTTACTGAAACCAAAGCATATAACTGGATCTTTTAAGCTCCTTCCCGGGGAAAACCGGTCTAACGAAAAACATCAACCGTCAAATCCGCTTATTTCCGTTTGTAGTCGCCCCGTTTCCAGGATTTGATAAATTCGGCCCAGGCGGCAGGGTTGAAAATATTCATTGGCGGGATCTGCCCCTGGTAACGCGCCTTTTGAGAGATCATGTTGAGCTGCATATTGGTCACTTCCCGCCCATCGTAAGCCGTTTTCCTCAGCATGGCACGTTGCATTTCCTTTGTATTGTTCTTCCGGATGATCTCCATCTCATCGTCAGCAACGCTGGTGTTCACAAAATCGCGCGCAAATTGTTCCGGTGTAGGCCGGGGCCGGATGATAGCCGCAGGCAGGTAAACGGTATCCTCGGTCATCAATACCACCATATTGTACTGATTGCCTTCCAGGTCGCGGGGAATGGGTTTCACAACCGGCTTATAGGTTACGTGAGAAAATTCTATCTCGTCGCCCTTCAATACCGCGATGGAGAACACACCATCCTTATTGGTAATGGTTCCCCGTTGCGACCCCTTTACGGTTACGCTTACGGAGGGAATGCCGTACAGGCTGTCGGACGACATTACGATACCAAAAAGCTGGATCACCGAATCACGCGCCTTTTCAAACTGGGCATGAGCAGTTGATGGGATGATAAACAATAACACAATAACCGGTATGATTATTTTCTTCACAGCCTCAAATTTAAGTAACGATTTGTAAATAAGACAACAAAATGCCCAATAGGATGTTTAACTTTGCAGATTGTAGTGAATTTAACATAAGCTTTAGTAAATAAATGACAAAGGAACTTGTTTTACAGGCATTAAGTACCGTTCATATCCCCGGTTCTCATAAGAACATCGTGGAGCTGGATATGATCAGGGACCTGGTAATTGAAAAATATTATATCTCTTTTAATATAGACCTCCCCAGCCAGGACGCCCAGCTAAAGGAGAAGGTGAAAACAGACTGCATCAAAGCCATCAGGGAGCAGGTGAATGAAAAAGCAGTGGTCAAGGCAGGCTTTGGCAGCAATACGTCAAAAGCACCGTCCGCCGCCAGCGCACCGGCTAAGGTATTACCCGGTGTAAAGAACATCATTGCCGTGGTAAGCGGAAAAGGCGGCGTTGGAAAGAGTACCGTTGCGGCAAACCTTGCATTGGCGCTTTCGCAATCCGGTGCCGCTGTAGGGCTGATGGATGCAGATATATACGGGCCAAGTGTTCCCATTATGTTTGGCGTGCGGGGCGAACGCCCGATGATGAAAGACGTGAACGGGAAGGGCATGATCGTACCCCTGGAACGGTTTGGCATCAAACTATTGAGCATCGGGTTGCTGGTAGATGAAAGCAAAGCGGTTGTATGGCGGGGCCCGATGGCCAGCAGCGCCATTAAACAATTCATTACCGATGTAGACTGGGGCAACCTGGACTACCTGATCGTGGATATGCCCCCGGGAACCGGCGACATTCATCTGACCCTGATGCAGATTGCCCACGTCAGCGGTGTGGTGATCGTAAGCACCCCGCAGGATGTAGCACTGGCAGACGCGAAAAAAGGAATTGCCATGTTTGGACAGGCACAGTTAAATGCACCCATCATCGGGCTGGTGGAGAACATGAGCTATTTCATCCCGCCCAATAGCGGGACGGAATTACCGGATAACAAGTATTACATCTTTGGTCAGGAAGGCGGAAAGCGCCTGGCCAGCGAGTACGACCTTCCCTTTTTGGGCGAGATACCGCTGGTACAGGGGATCCGAGAAGGTGGGGATATCGGTATCCCGGTGATGATGAGCGACGACGAAATTACCAAAGCCGCTTTTAAAGCTTTTGCCCGGGAAGTGGCCCGCTTTGCGGAACGCACCGAAAGAACATAACAGCGGAGGAACTTCCAATCATACCAGTATCATCCTTTAACACCCGGTCAATCCCCGTATTTTTACCGTATAACCTCCAGGGGCGCTCCAGGCCGGGGGCGATAGAAAAAATAGGGATAAATGGCCAGGCCTTCTTTCCGGATCGCAATGACCGGCGACTCGTGCAAAAATTCAGGATCGGTACGTATCAGCGTTACCACTTTGCCATCGCCATACAGGACCATTTTGTATTTTTCCAGCGGGGCCATTTTCTCAATTTTTGAGAGGGTACCCTCCGTATTAGTGATCCAGCGCCTGCAATCTTCGTCGGAGTTGAAATAATGCGCCGTATTGTATTCCAACGCACGCTGATACTGCGCTTTCGCAATGCCTTCAAGATCCTTCTCTGCATAGAGCGACCGTATCTTATCGGTAAGCGCCACTACTTCCTTTTCAAGCGCCGCACTATCCTCCTCTGAAAGGTTTACACCATCGGACCACCCCTTTAATGTGTAAGGGACCGTAGCCTGAAAGGAACCGTCCGTTTCAAAATAAGGAACGCTTCCGTCAAACGGCGGCGTTGAAATCGCAAAAACTTCTTTAAAGGCATCAGCGGCCGATTTCCCGTATTCCCCTTCCACTATCCGTATCTTCAGCGATGTATTACCAGACAGCAGGGTATCGGGCTTATGATCCCGGCCGGTTTCCGGAAAGACCCGTATCCTGATCCGCTGTTTGCCCGGGTTTAAAATAAACTCCCCGATATCTGCGATCTGCTCTCCGGCGCTGTTGCCGGGACTGAATGAGTAATATACCGGAAAATCATTCACCAGTATTTCATAAGAGCAGGCTACCCCCGTAAACCGGATCTGATATGAGGGATTGTAATCATACTTTTGAATGCTTTTACACAAAGTGGCCATCTTCTCTACATACACATCCGTTTTCATTTTTTCCTTTTTTGCTTTTTGCTGGCCACAACTACTGTTATAAAACATGGTAGCAGCGACCATGAATCCTGTTAATAATCTGTATCGCATTTATAATAGATTTTATCTGTGGACGCTTTCCCGTCGCCCAATGTAATCTTGCCTTTTACGCCAAGATTGCCGCCAATGATTTCCTTGTCTTCATACTGTCCTTTGTCATTGCGTACCCGCTCAATGATCTGGTTATCCGCCACCACCTCAAAATACAAAATCAATCCCTCAAAAGAGGCTTCCAGCTCCAGGTAAGGCCCCACGTTATCCATACCTAAATTTACGCCGCACCCAAACCCCACCGAGGCGCCGGCACCAAACCCCAGTTTTGTCACATAGCCGTATTTACCAACGATGACCCTTCCGTTGATCATAAATTTCAGATCAACGCCAATTTGTATTGCAATATCTCCTTTTACATTGGTATCCTTTGTTTTTCCCAGAAAATTATAATCCAGGTTAAATGCGCCGCCAATTTCTCCTTTAGCCCAAAAATCAACGATCACATCCTTGGTAGGGTCACCCCCGATCAGGGAAACCACGCCCTTTAAGGCCACCAGTACGGCATATGCCACGGGGTGCCGCCGGGCCAGCAGGTCCAGCAGGTGCCAGCGTATTTCCAGACCGATAAGCGGCTTTACCTCTATTTTGGTCTTTAAGCCCAGGCCCACCCGGTCCACTACTGCGGCCCGTTTTGCAGAAGGCACCAGCTTTTCATCAACCTTTTCAAACTGCCATTCGAACGCAATGGCAATTTCGGGATAAACGAGCTCGATCTCCGTGGGCTTCTGTTTAATGCTTTTGATAAAAGTCTCATAGCGCGACTTCATCTCCTCATCGATGGAGCCCTGGTCGATCTTCCCTTCGATCAGGTCCTTCACAAATGTAATAGCCCTCTTAAGTCCTGAAACCTGGTTGTACAACTGTTTAACAAACTCGTCGGTGATGCTCTTCTCAACGGTATCATTATTCCATTGAGACGACACAGAAACATCCGCTTCCTTCAGAATATCCAGGAGTGCTGCCAATGTCTTTTTGGGCGGTTCCGCCTTGCTTCCCCGCGCCCTTCCCACACCCGTTTCTTCCCTGAAACGCGCCTTCTCTTTCCGCTCAATTTCATGACGCGCATTGGTGCTTATTTCTGAGTTTTTCTTTTTTACAAATCGCCCCAGCTGCTCTTCATACCGCTCCACCTTTTTATTGATGCGCCACCGGGGCACAAAGGTTTCCAAATGTTCCTTTTGAACATTCAGCCCGAAAACCAGCGACCATTTAAGATCGGGATAGATGCCCAGGCGCAGCAAATGACTCCATCTGCAGGTGCTGATCTGCACATCATATTTTTTTATCGGAATATCCGGCATCCATACAAACTTCCTCAACTCAAGGATCCGTACCGCTCCGTTCTGATAAAACGGATAGTCATAGAACGCGTCAAATTCAAGATGGCTGTCAGAATGGACCACGTTACCGGATGCCGGTTGATTGGGTGGTGTCTCTTCTTTGGATTTTATGCCATAAAACCCGGTGGTCGTTTCCTGCTTTGATTTTTCATCTTCTTCTTTTTTTTCCGGAAGCTTACCCCCATCCTTATATCCGTTGGTCAGCAGACTCCGGAAATCGATGACCCGGCCCACATGTTTGGGATTGGCAATGCAGTCAGCATCCGTTCCTGAAAGTTGTTTTACTTCAACAACGACCGTCTTTTTTATGTTTCGATCGCCTGTAACCACATCAAAGTTCAGCTGGGGGTTATAGGCCTCAATTTCCTTTTCATTGAATATTTCCTTTTCAGCCTTATCACCTTCCTTCAACGTGATGATGGGATAAAAGCAGTGCTCAAACCGTTTGATGTTTACCGGAACGGCTCCCTGGGTCACCACTTTATTTCCGACAATACCGGCATCCTGTTTTCTTTTTTTATTATCAATAATAATGAACTGCTCATCAAACATCTCTCTTTTATCTCCGCCGATCCGGTACACCCGGGCATACAGCTTTGTGCTTCCGGATGAAAGCGCATATTGCCAGAGAGGGTCGAGGTTGATGGCGAAGACCGCCTTTTGTACAAACAGGGCATGTTGGTCGGGCTCCTCGTCCTTGGGTACCACCAGCCCGCCTACCACTGCCTTATCACCGGGGCGCTTTTGCTCATCTGCCAGCACCTTGTAAACAGAGACCTGCGCGGTGAAGGTATTCGTAGATAATTTGTAAAATTGCTTTGTGGTAGCAATTTGTTCATTCTGTGCCTCCCGGTTCTTTTCCCGCTTTGCTTTTTCTTCGGCTGAAATACCCCGCTCCTCAGGATCCGGTAACTCCTCAAACTTTACATCCTGTCTTTGCCCGTATATATCCACCGGGGTATCTCCATCAAAATAACCGTCAACATTATCCGTAAAAAGCTCCAGCTCCACATTGGCACCGTACATGGCGCGGGTATATGCATGCAGCTCTACATTATCACCCAGCAACCGGTCAGACCCATCGATGATGGCGCCGTTATGATCGGCGTTGTTCTCCCGCCAGCTCACGGACAGGAGGCCGGGATTATTTCCCTTTGCAGAAATATAGTAACCATTGGGCGCCCTGTTACTGGGCGTTTTGACAAAAGGCTCTGCCCATGCCAGCCCTCCTCCCTCTACCACTTTCGGAAAGTTGATCTGCGTTCTGGTTGTCTGGCCGTTCACCGCCTGGGAAGCATCAAAGCCAGGCTCTCCGTCCAGCAGCCGGTAGATCCAGTTGAATTGCACCGGTGTGTCCGGCGTTTCATTAACGGTAAACGCAATGTTATCCGCATTTACACCTGGTCCGGCGTCTTCAACGGCCAGGATAATGGTACCCGCTTCCTTTAACTGGATATGGTTCCCTTTTACCGTACCATTTTTTACCGGAACCTTGTTTTTTACCACATCATTGACCTTTGCGGTAACGATCTTTTTTTTCCTTGCCATAGGTTAAAGAAATTTTATTGCCAGCTCAATATCCGGTGCTTTTTTGTCAAGCGCAAACAAAGGGTTTAACTGCGCCTGTACCCGCGGATCTGATTTTTCTACATTGCCCGGATCCACCGCTGCCGACTGGCCATGAAAGCTGATGGATACACAGGGACTGCCGCCGACGGCACAGATCGCTTTGCTGTCTTCCAGCAATGGTTTTCCGCCGTTTTCAAGATCGATCGGCTCATGGAACCCCTGCCATTGCGTGATGGCCGGTTTGCAGGCGCTCCGGGTAACGCTGCAGGTGCCAAAGGTATTGGCTTCAAAAGGCTGGCCGATATCCATTGTATTGGCAATCGCCTTTTTCCCCGGCTCATTCTCATTGATGTAAAAGTCAGCCTGCTTTACTTTCAGCTTATCCGGCGTTGTGCCGAACTGGCATTTGCAAATAGCTCCGTTACAAACAAAATGTTTCTGGCTCATAGTGCGCTCTTTTAAAAAATCCCGCTGCGTTTTTTCTTTTCCGTCTTTACCGGAACGGCCACTTCAACGGCGTCCGTCAACACCCGGTCCGCATCTGCCTGGTGATAGGTTTCAAACACAACGGTCCGTTCATCCGCCCCCTTGCTGTCCAGAACAACCGTTGCCCTTATGGACCGCATGGAATGATCCCGGTGATAAATATGATAGGTCAGATCAAGCAATCCGGTGGCCGGCGCTCCCGTTCCGTACAAATGACGCTCCATTGGAACGGGGCGCCTGTTCAGAATATCGGCCACGGTCCGTTCCTCTTCCGGTGCTCCTTTATAGTTGATCACAAAAGTTTTTGAGCCGGTATTGCGCGCAGCCAGATCGCCTTTTGCCCTGTACCGCACCATTGGGCCGTAAGGGATCAGCGGAAATTCCATTTCCACTTCCTGCTTATAACTAAACGCACGTTTCCCCTGGATACCGGCAAAAAAGATATTGCAGAACCAGTCTTTCTTCAGGGCTTCTTTGAGATGCTCCTCCCCTTGCAACAGGCGGTCCATCTGCACGATGGCATTTTCCGGTATGGCCCCCTTGTAATACCGGGCTATTCCGGGCCGCTCCTGCTTCCACCGCTCAACAAGGTCTTCCTGATTGATCAGCTGTTCAAAGACCCCGTCAAAACGAACCAACAGTAACAAGGGGTATAATACACTTCCCAGGGTGTCCGACAAACGGTCGGCCAGCAGATAAGGCGCCCGATTATTGATGTACACCTGTTTCCGGTTTAAAAAAAACAGGTACCCTTCTTCTTCAATGGTCCCCAGTTGTGCCACATCCGTTTCGTAATGCACTTTCAGCGTTTCATCAAAAGTGATCACCGTACCATAGGTGCGGCAAAGCGCCTCCCGGGGAATGACGATCTGCCGGTCCGGTCCGATCTGATATGCTGTTTTTATTTTCAAAAAAGGATCTACTAATTTATCTTTTTTATACCCGATCCGCTTCTTTGTTTATTTCTCAATCTTTTTCATGGATCAGCCTGCGTTCCCATTGCTTTATCCTTTACAGTAAGAAAGCATATAAAGAACAACGAAGCAATAGAGGAGATTGCACCAGTCTTTATTTCTGGTACTTCCTTATTCTTTTAAATGCATTTCAAGCCACCGGAAAACTTTATACGCTTCTTTCATATCCCCGGGAACGTTTTTTTCTTCGTTATCAAATTCCATTATCACTTCTTCCCCGTTTTTTAATTGAATGCTCATTCCCCAGCCACCACTATCATCGGCATTGGGGCTCCCATATGTCTGCCGCTTTAATGAATCCCTATACGGGTAGGGTATCAATGCGTTCATGCTTTTATCCGTGTAATCATCGTTCTTAATCCGCTTCACCGTATCCGTGCTTATTCTTGTTCCGTCTTGCAAGGCCAGCTCCTTTATTTTACAGGTTTGAACAGAATCCATGGAATAAAAAACGGACTCGACAGGCTCTTTCATCGTTACCATTCCCTTTATCTGGTAAAATGTGATGGTCTTGATGTTCTTCATGGGGTTATTTTGACCATTGGCCGCCATTTTATCATTACATGAATTAGACATCACAAATAATAATAAAAGCAATAGATGATTCACCATGTTTACGATCATTAATAATTAAAAATCAGGCTCCTGTCACCTCGCATAATATCCCATTGCCATTTGTAAAATGCATACATTTTCCCGTTATACTTATTCGGCCCGGACGAATACAATTGACCATTTCGATATATTCCTGCCATCCAGGTATAATCCATGTAATTATCCGTATAGCCATGGTAGAACGTATGTTTCGCTAAAGACCCTTCCTGAAATACATGGGGCAACGATAATGAATGACCACATTCGTGAACGATCGTATGATCATGCAAGAGCCCGGAATGAAAGACCACATACATATTTCCCCAAACATTGTTTGCCAGGGAGCATACCCCCAACGTATTTCCCGCGCTTAGTGTAGTAAAAAACAGGTACGTTCTTTTATTGATGTTCCCGTCAATGCCGCCGGTAGCCTTATACTTCCCATATTTATCATACAGATCTCTGAAGCCATCCCTTATCTGCGCATAAGTGGTATTGGGGTTTTGAGTAGCAATCAGAAAATTATTGGCATCCGCATGGCCCGTTAAGGCGGTAAGATCAAACTCTGTATCCACTTTTACCTCTGCTCTTATCAATGCCTGATTGAAAGATTGATTTTTGAATAAATGCTGATAGTCATTTCTCAATGCCCCCTTTTGCGTTGGACTGGTAATAACGTTCACCACTACGATCTCTGCCTTTGGGATCACATTATTTTTATAGATCATTAGCTTGCCAACTTCCTCTTTCCGGCCTTCCAGCTTTGCATACACCTTGATCTCTTCATGCGCTCCAAGCGGTTTCGTGCATTTGATATTGACCTTTTTCTTTAAGGTATAGTAGTTCACATAATTGGGATTGATCAATCTTCTTTTTTTACCGGAGGCGATCACTTCGGCAACAGAAAATTTACTGGGTGTTACCTCAATTCCTTCGTGACAGGATTCCAATATGATCTCTGTGCCGTCATCGATCATCGGCTCCAGCTCATCAAACTGCAGGTCTAACGAAACGCCATTTTTATGCATGGTTGAGCCATGCGGGAACTGTTGCGTAGTGGTATGCGGAAAAAGGGATAACCAGGCGGGATAATAACGCACCCCATAGGGCGCTATCGGGTTTTTAACATCCCTCAGGTATTCCTGTTTTAACTTTGGCACATCCTTGCAAAGCGGATGCATACTGCCGGGTATCACGGCCCCGTTATTGTCGTGGGTTACAGTAACCAGGGGAAAGATATACTCTTCACGCAGCCAGTCAAACCCATACGCTCCTTCATAGTCATCCGGTCTTCTGAAATGCACCAGAAACTTTTTAAGCACTTTGCTTTGCTGCTGTTCCCTTGCCGGTGGTGCACCTCTTAACAATTGTTCTCCCTGATCTCCATTTTTGCATACCAGCCCTTTTGCCCCCAGGCTCGTGTTGCCATCGTGCGCGATCCAGGTAACATCATTGGCATTCTCCTGGATCCGTTTTGCTTTGAATATAATGTCTCCCATCAAAAATTCTGATTAACGTTATGCAAAGTTTCCCTGTTCCCCGCTTTTGCTGATCACTCTTTTGGCACTATAAATTTTAAAATCTTCTTCATGGGCATTCGCCTCAATCGTATTCCCCTCTTTTTTGATGGCATTCCCCGCATTGTGCGTCAGGCTGTCATCCGCCGTACCGTAAATATTTGTGGCCATCATCGACAGGTCTTTGGTAGCCCTGCTCATTATGTTTACACCGGCAATACTGCTCATATTTTTTCCGGCGTTGGTAGCCACATCGGCTCCCGCCGTGGTTTTGATATCAACCCCTGCATTGGTGGTGATGTTCTCCTCGGCATTGATATAAATGTTCTTTGCATTAAAGGTCATGGTTTCGGGGGCGGTGATGGTGATGTTCTTACCCGTAGTGTCCAGGTAGATCTCGTTACCACCCGGATCCCGGATTATGATGTGCGTGCCTTCACCGGCATCGTTAAACTCTACCGTATGACCACTCCGCGTCCGGATCACTTTCAGATCGTTTGCTGCATTGCTGAACCGGTTGTTGGCACTCCCATGGTACACCGTCCCGATCACATAGGGCTTCGTAGCACTGTCGCTCTCAAAACCCACGATCACCTCTTCCCCGATCTCCGGTATAAAAAAATGACCCTTCCCGCCGCCGCCATGCGGGCTCGTTACCCGGATCCACGGCGTCTTCTCCGACCCGTTCATCCAGTGGAACTTTACACGCACCCGCCCCAACCCGTTGTAATCGTTGTTGTCCGTTACGATCGCNCTCTGCGTCTCACATACCGGGTCCACCGGAACCTCCACCGGCGGCACTTTGATGCTCGAGGGCACCGCCGTAAATTCATTCTCATAATTGCCCTGCGCATCCACATG
>NZ_KB893631.1 GCF_000374125.1 Niabella aurantiaca DSM 17617 | reverse complement strand
TCCGGCAAGAACGGGTTTCAACCCGTTTATAAGTCCAAAAGAACAACAGAGAGCCATAGGCTCGGGGCATAATGATCCGTGCCGATGGCACTTATGAAATTACAGCTTCGTTAAAGCCGTGCTAAAGCGCGGCTTTAACGATAGCGACGCGCCGGATGGCGCTTATAAGGGGGACCAAAATATTATTTTTAAACAGCTTCTTAGGGTGAAGTTAATTAATAATCGCTCCTTTGTTATTCGCCAGCTTTTCCCGCCATTGGCGGAGCTGTTCCGGTGTAAGCCGTTCCCAATCGGCAACCTCGCCCACGATCCGGAGGGGCGCCGTGCTGCGATAGGAGCGGGTAGGGTTGCCCGGGAATTTTTTGTCCGTAACGTTGGGGTCGTTCTCAAAGCTGCCCGTAGGTTCCACGATATAGACGCGCTCGCGCCCGTCGCCTTTTGCCAATGCAGCGGCCAACCCCGCGCCATTGACCAGGGCGGTAAAATAAATATGGTTCATGACGATCTCGCTCTGGTAATTAGACCGGCCACCGGCTATGAGCAGGTCGCCTACCTGCAGATCCGCCCGGGTACCATGATAAAAAGGGCCTTTGTCCGGGAGCTGCTCGCCGGCCGAAATGGCTGATTCATGATACTTCCGTTCATTGTCCGCGTCGCCCAGATCCTTATAGCATTGCGCCATAACTGCATACAGGGAGGGGAGGGCGCTTTTCACAGCGTCGCTGTCGGCGCTTAGCCCGTGCTGCAAAGCGGTCCGGAGCCATTGTAATTTGCCAAGCGCATCCTGCCGGTACCGGGCTATGAAATGGGCGGCGATAAATTTTTCAAAGTCGTTACGGGCTTCGTTCCAGGCTTGCATGAAAAGCTTGTCTGCCGCCTCGCACTGACCTTTTTCTGCAGTATCCATACCTTGCATACAAAGCTGAATAACGGGACTGTTGGGGTTAAATTCCATCGGTTTATTTTTGATTAAGCTGTGCTATTTTGTGATGCATGATCTCCAGGGCTTTTGAAAAATATTGTTCCATGGTTTTTAATTCAGCGATTGAAAAAGAGTCGAAAAGCCGGTCCGTATCATCCTGGAAATCCTGGTAAAGTGGTTGTAACAACGCCGCTATTTTTTGCGTATCAGGCACGATGATCACCTTGCGCCGGTCGCCTTCGGGATACTGCCGCTTCAGCAGCTTTTTCTTTTCGAAGCGGTCTACCAGGCCCGTAACAGCCCCGGTGGTGAGGCCCGTGAGCCGGGCCAGCTCGCCTGCCGTCATGGGGCCTTTCTGCAGCAGAAATCCCAGGTACTTGTGATCGGTACCCGAAAGCCCGGCTTTTCTGCCCACTGCCTCATGCATTTGGATAGAGGTATAGGCATGCTGCTGGCTGAGTTTTCTTAGTCGTACAACCTTGTCTGCTTTCATTATCTTCTTAAATAAGTATCTTAGTTTCAAAGATAAAAGAATATAATGAAATAGCAAATGATCTTGCCGGTTCTATACGCCGGCCACCACACAACGCCCAGTTCATTATCTACCACAATGGATTCTATCTCTTTCCGGCCGTTGTATTTGCCAAATTTGCGTACCAGGGTTGCCGTTATGTTGCCTGAACATTGTTTAAATGTTATCAAATAATAAAATATGATAGCCGGGCGGTTACCCGTTTTTCAACCGGGATGTATCCATTACCATGCAAAGCCGTAAATATTCCGCTACACAAACAGCCACATGGACGACATGGAATTATTTTATACATGCAACTGCCCATTCGTTTGAAAAACAAGGGTGGAGAGATGTAGACCCAAAAAAAATCTATCCCGCGTTTCTCAGAAGCTGTTTTACAAAATCCTAAAGATTACGCCGGACAAACTCCCGGCAATAATCTTTTATGAGCGCACGTGTATAGCGAAACTGCGCTTTTATTTCATCGGGACTGCCCGTTGCCCTGGCGGGATCGGGAAAATCGCGGTGGAACTTTTGTGCGCTGCCCGGAAAGAACGGGCAATGCTCTTTCGCGTTATCGCAAACGGTAATTACAAAGTCAAAACTGATGTGGCGGTACGCATGCACATTGTCAGATGTGTGATTTGTTATGTCAATACCGTCTTCCAGCATTACTTCTATGGCTTTTGGGTTTAGGCCATGTGCTTCTATACCGGCACTGTAAATTGCTGCTTTATCTTTTGCAAAATGCCTCAAATAACCTTCCGCTATTTGGCTCCGGCAACTGTTACCGGTACAAAGCACTAATATTTTTTTTATTTCCATAATTGTTTGTTACAGGAATGATCAGAGTGTAAAAGCTTAAGGCAGGGATTCAAATGGAAGGGTAGCATCATCAATAATAGAAGGATACAGGTTTCCCTTGGTGTAAGCGCCTGTATTTCAGATCAGCAATTGCCACCACCACAGCAGGATGAAGTCTTCAGGTCTGTTAAATTCCTTTTCACCTTTTGTGCCGGTATGCCGCAGGCATCTTGCGCAAGGCAAGCCGTGGCTTTGTGCTCCAGTATGAAATAATGACCGTTAAAGCCCAATCCGTACCTGCCGATCGTATCGCTCTGATATTCTACTTCTATTTCCAGATCAGTGATCCCCAGTTTATTTTCTGAAAGCTGGATGATCTGCAGTAGTTTTTGGGGCTTTAAACGATGCTCAAAGTCGTCGGCGTTCCAAAGCTGAAAACTTACAACCTGCTCATAGCGGATGGTGCCGCCACAATCTATGAAGTGCCTGGTAACAATACCTACTTCGGTAATATGAAAATGCTCGGGGACAAAGTCGCCATTTTCTAACCGGAACGCCACATTATCCAGTGCCGGTAAGAGTGTTTTAATTTCTGAAAGTTTCATCCGTGTATTTTTTTAAATTTTTATGGGTGTGATCCCCCCCTGACCGGTTGGGCAGGAGAGCTCCGCAGATATTTGCCTGTCAATTTCAGGAGTGTCATTATGCACCATGTTTCTGTAACGTAATATTACGATGAATAAAGGCAAAAAAAATCAACAGCATTTATTTGCCACCATATCATCTGTAAAAAAGGCGTTCAATTCTTTTTTCAACTTCAGCCATACCTTTTCATCGATACAATAACAAACGCTGGTACCTTCTATATTTCCCTTAATGATGCCTGTATTTTTCAGCTCTTTTAAATGCTGCGAAATCGTAGCCTGTGCCAGGCCCAATTCCCCGACCAGATCGTTGCAAATACAGGCGTTTTGTTTCATGATATGCTGCAATATCGCAATCCGGGCAGGATGCGCCAATGCTTTAAATACACCGGCCAGGTGGTTCTGCTTCTCTGTAAATATTTCTGATTTTGTCAGGCCCATCGATTCATTACTATATTGCAATATTGCGATTAATAAATTGATCGGACAAAATATATTTTCAACTGAAAAACAAAAGAACGATCCGGATGGGCCGGCTGATAAAGATCAGGGTAACGACAATGGTTTTTAATTCCCGAACAACTCCATCTGCGGTATTTTAAATTGCTGCAAACCTTTCAAAGGCAAAATAAATGGAAGGGCAGGGACGTGGCGAATAATAGCTTTGCGTTGATTATCGAAGCGGATGCCAATGGCAAAAGCGGCAGGGATGTGTTCATGAAGGCGTATCAACCCGGTTAGCAATCATTCTTTTACCGGTTCATAGTAAAGCGTGATGGCGCCAGAGCCAAAGGTTTTTGTCTTCACAAGCGTAAACATGGTTCTGTCATTGATGTTGTTGAATAAGGGCAGACCGCTGCCCGCTATAACCGGGTGAACCATGAGCTGGAATTCATCAATTAAATGAAGGTTCAGTAAAGCAATAATTAAACTCCGGCTGCCCACTAAGATGTTTTTGCTCCCGCCGCCGGCAGCTCCTTTGAGTGCGGAAACTTCTTCTTTAAGGCCTCTTGTAGCCAACCGTGCACTTTCCCATTCCACCGATTTCAGCGTTCGGGAAAAAACAATTTTGGGGATGCGATCCATTATAGCGGCAAATTCATCCATTGACCGGTTACCCGTAGGATTTTTTATCACTGTTGGCCAATATTCCATCAATTCATAGGTTATTCTTCCGTATAGAATGGCGTCAGCATTCCGTAACAGGTCAGCATAATGCTGATGCAGGTCATCATCCGGAACGACTGCCGTATGATCACAAAACCCGTCCAGTGTCATATTGATCGCCCCGATTAGCTTTCTCATTTTATTTCATTTATACCCATTGTAAATTTTGCATACCAGCACAACAGATAGAAAAGGTAAAATATTTATTTGTTACGGACAAGCAACCGGTAAAAATTTTTATTTTTATAGTGTTCTGAAACAAAACAGGAAATGGAAAACAAGAAGGTAAAATTTCGTTCATTGGTTGAACTGTTCGCTTTTCTTCCCGCAGATGAGGCCCTGCTGCTTGACATTTTACGTGGAATTGCCATTGAGACATTGAACGGCTACGGTAAAGAAAAGATCTCCTATAATGTTCCGTTTTTCTATGGTAACCGGTCTTTATTGCTGATCTATCCGGCGGCTGTTCCCCGTGGTGGTTTTAAAAGCGGTGTCATGTTTGCTTTCTGGTATGGCAACCGTTTAAAAGACGAAGACCATTACCTGGAACACGGTACCAACAAACAAATTTATTACAGGATCTATCATTCTGCAGAAGAGATCAATATATCAGCCTTGCAAACGCTGATACACGAAGCCGTTGAGCTGGACAAGACATTCAAAAAGCCCCGGCGCTAAATACATTCATTCAATAAGTCCCGGTTCGGGAAATCACCAATCAGTTAATCCGGATATAACAGATATTTTGCCCGTATAGCCTTAAACTTTTGTAACCCCGGTTCCCAGCTTTTTCTGATTTCCGCTTCCGGTACGCCAGCGATGATCTGTTTTCTCAGCTGATCGGTACCTATGCGCAGATCAAAAGCCGATATGTCCTGGTTAGCCCTTCCGGGAGTAAAAAATCTGGCCTTATCCGGGTAGGCCTTATATAACTCGATCAGCCATGTTAAATTGATCTGCCGGCTCTTCCGGAGCGCGGCAATATCATAATTGCGAAGGTCAAGGCCATAACAAACAGTGTCTTTGTGATTGGGGCGTTCACTCATTCCGGGAATACTTATGGGTTTATACGAAAATGAATACCGGCCTTTTAATGCGGGTGCTCCCAATATCGTGAAGGGCATATAAGTGCCCCTGCCTTCATTGATAGCGGTTCCTTCAAACATGCACAAACTCGGGAAAAGCATCACGGCCTGCTGCGTATTTAAATTAGGAGAGGGGTTTATTGGTAGTGTATAAGGCATGTCATGGTTGTAGTTGGCAACTTTTATAACCGTTATTTTACATGGTTTCTTAAGATATCCTTCTCCATTAAGATATTGTGCAAATTCTCCTATTGTCATACCATGCGTCATTGGCGTATAATGTATCCCGATACCCGATTTAAATTTATCATCCGTCATTACCGGTCCGTCTACTACATAGCCGTTGGGATTAGGCCGGTCGAGGATCAGCAGTTCTTTATTATTCTCTGCGCAGGCATCCATCACATGCTCCAGCGTATTGATATTCGTATAGAAGCGGCAGCCCACATCCTGGATATCAAAGATCATAAGATCAACATCTGCCAGCTGTTCTTTTGTTGGTTTCTCATTCCTGCCGTATAAAGAAACGATCGGAATACCGGTTTTAGCATCGACCTCATCACTTACCACTGCTCCGTTACTGGCATTGCCTCTAAAGCCATGCTCGGGTCCAAACACTTTTACAATCTTAACTCCAAGACTCAACAAACTGTCTACACTACTTTTCCTGCCGATCAGAGAACTCTGATTTGCCACCAGGCCGATCCGTTTTCCCTTCAGATAGGGGAGGTATTTTTCAGTCTGATCGGCACCTGTAATAATTCCCTGCCTGGATACCGTTTTACCTGGCGAAGCGTACGTAGTACATTTGATGCTGCTGATGACCAGGAGAGCTAAAAAAAATAAGGAAGTAAATCTCATCATTATTGGAAAGTTTATCGTTTCTATATATGGTCATTTACCGCTTTAAAATATCAACAACATGCTGAAGCAGGGAGCATCAATGGTTGCGTTGGCTTCAGACAGGGATCCTTTGGTATTGTACATTGGTTTCAAATTTAAGTTTTTTACGGCGTAAAACGCTCTATCATACCCGATTAAAAAGTATTGACTCGTTTTTAGTGTGGGGTAATTTAGTTTTTTGCAGTCTGGAATAATGTTGATGCCCGCTTTGGCCGACAGAAAAAAGAGAGGTCGGCTCTTATATCCATCTTTAAACCCATCCTGATCACCAGCTTCCGGCGCTCAATAACGACCTGCTAAGCGAGGGTTTGCCTATAAGGATCGACATTCTGAACATTATGTTAAGTAGGTGTGGTGTCGTAAAATTTATCTGGGAAAAGGTGCCGCAGGCAGCACCCTTTGATTGATACCTCCGAATGGGGTTCCAGCAGGCCGTGACCGGCTCGCGGCATAGCACCTGCAGGCACAACCGCGATGCCGGCCGACAAAATACTTACACAGCACATATAGGAAACCATTTCAGCTACAAGCCTTCTGATCGTCACCGCGACCGTCGAAATTTCCACCAGCTGGACAACGGGGATATTTCCATATCGGACAGGCGGATTTTTTGAATATAGACGGACGGGCTGCCGGCAATGCCATTTCCCTGATTTGTGAAAAATTGAGTTGTAAAATTTTGGAAAATTTACAAACTGATTTTTCACAAACTTGTGAAAATCGGTTTTCGAAAAATATTCTTTTACACAGATCATTTGCAACTCGATCTGTCGGTTGCAAGCAGAACGTCGTGTATATCGCGTTACTAAAAATAAATCAGCTCCGTATGGAAATACAGAGCTATCGTTTCTAAATGTAAACCCTAGCGAATGCAGTTATGGATGCCTGTAAGGGTTGCGGTTGAGCAACCTTTATGTACCGCTTTTTCTACGAAAAATAGGTAAAGCCGGCATGAGGCGAAGGGTAGGGGCTTTACTTATTTTGAGTGCGTGGGGGAAGTCCACCCACCTGCCGGTGGTAAATTTATGAGGGACGGGGCACGAGTGTAACTTAGTGCTTTAAAACGGACAATCGGCCTTCGTTTCATTGTTCATTTCAATACGCAGCTATCTCCGACTGCGGCAGGATCATATCCGCTCCACGACCACACAGGTTCATTTGATGCAAAAAGCACTTACCCAAATGAACATCCGTCTTACCGAAGTGATAAGCGACATTACCGGAAGCAGCGGCTTGCGGATGCAGGAAGCGATTGTGACCGGGGAACGACGACCGCGGGTATTGCTTGATTTATGCGTACTGCAACTGAAAGAAAAGAAATCGGAGCTTTTCCTGAAAGCCTTACAGGGTCATTATCGCGAAGAGCATCTTTTTGCTCTAACGCAGGCACTTAATACATGGAAATATTACAATACCCTTATTAAATAATTACAGGGATTGGCTTTCAAACACAACCTGCAGCTCGTAGAAATTTAATGTGTCCATAGGATAGCAGCGGCATCCTTTGTGAGGGACAACCGAGAAACAAGCGATAGCTTGTGCCGAAGGTTACGAGCATAGCTCAAAAGATATAGCGGATTATTCGCAAGTTTTATTGTTTGTTTTTTAATGGTGCTCATGAGGGCTGCGCCGTTGCCCGACTTCTGCCCAGCCAAAATCAATTCGTTTTCAGTATTAAGAGTCTGCTTTCAAATAAATTATAGTCGGCGAATACTTAATTTTGTCAGATGAAACCAATACAATTCTGCATGCTGCTTTTTTCTCTTTCAACATCTGCGCCCTCCTTGGCTCAATCGGGAAATCAGCTGATTTATAATGCAGAGCAAGCAATTCGAAAAGCCGATTCGCTTCATAGTTTAGGCAATTTCAATCTTATGGCTTTTTATGATTCGTTTGCGTTGAACGCTGCAAGTAAAATAAATCAACCCGAATATTCGGGCAGGGCATATTTTCTTCATGCAAAATATTTAGCTTCTGTTCAAAATTATAAAGAAGCCAACCGTTTTTATCAAAATGCATTACAGGTATATTACAAACAACAAAACAATGAAACTACCGCACAGATCTATAATGATATGGGATTTTCTTATGGCGAAACCGGCGCTGCGGATAAACAGGTAGAATCTTATTTACAAGCCATAAAAATTTATGAGCGGCACAACGATCCCAATGGGCTGGCGCAATCCATGAGCAATCTTTCTACCGCCTACTTCGAATTAGAAAAAGACGACAGAGCCCTTGAGTACGCCTTCTATGCCTTACGAATAAGAGAAAAGCAGGGCGACCAACGGAACCTCTCTCTTTCTTACGGCAATATTGCCAATATGTATGCGCAGACTGGCGCCGATGAACTTGCCGGCAAATACATCGGCCTGGGAATGACTGCTGCTGAAAAAAGCGGCGATAAGGAAAGAATGGCGCAAATGTATTTTACGAAAGCATTATTGCTGAACAAAGAAAATAAAGTGCAGGAAGCCCTGGAGATGGAACTGAAAGCCATTGCGATATTGGAAAGCTTGAAAAACTATGGTCTAGCCGCCAACCGGTACATTGCGGCGGCATTTTACAGCAATAAGCTCGGAGATACGGCCAATGCCCATCACTATTTTAATAAGTCCATAGCGTTAGCCTCTTCTATAGAGAATAAAACCGTATTGCGAAACGGGCACAACTATCTATCTGATTTTTATTTAGAACATCGCCATTACAAAGAAGCACTGGAACAGTATAAGAAATTTATTGCGCTGCGAGACAGCATCAGCAACAGCGAAACCAACACACGGATAGCACAGTTGCAGGCAGCGTTTGATTTAGAGAAAAAAGATTTTGAAATAAATAAATTGCAGGTGCAGCAAAAAATTAAACAATTAGAAATAGAAAAACAACAAGCCCTGATAGCGGGTAACACGGCCGAAGCCGAACGCAAACAAAATGAAATTGATTTGCTTTCCAAAACCAAAGAATTGCAGGAAGAAAACCTGTTGCGGCAGCACGAAGAATTGGAAAAACAAAAGCTCGTAGCAGACAATAACGGGCAAAAGTTGCTGCTCGCCGAAAAAGAAAAAATTATACGGGAAAAACAAATTAAAGGGCAGTCCCTTATACGTAACTTGCTCCTAGGGCTAACGGCGCTGCTTATATTGCTGGCCTGGGCTGGTTTTAACCGCTATAAACTAAAAAAGAAATTAGAACAACAGGCTTCCATCATAAAAATGCGCAACAACATAAGCGAAAACCTTCACGACGATATCGGCGCAACGCTCAGCAATATCAATATCCTGAACCAATTAGCCAGGAACAATATTGCCAATGCAACCATTGCAGACGGTTATCTTGAAAAATCCATTGAAGACATACAACAGGTAAGTGAAAGTATCAGCGATATTGTATGGAGTATAAACCCGCAATACGATGATTTGGCGCAACTGTTAGTAAGAATGAAACGCTATGCCGCCGATATGCTCGATGGAAAATCCATTCAGTACCATATCCGTTTTGATGAACAGGTAAACAAAACGCAATTGGATATGGACAAGCGGCGCAATTTTTATTTGTTTTACAAAGAAGCTGTGAATAATCTTGTAAAACATTCCGGTGCCACACAGGCCGGGATTGACCTGTTTATCAAAAATAATGAATTGTTCCTGCATATAAAAGACAACGGCGCAGGCTTTGATGCCGGAAACAAAAAGCAGGGCAATGGCCTCGGCAATATGCAAAAAAGGGCAGCATCATTATCGGGAAAGTTATCTATAAAATCAATAGAAGGAAAGGGCACAGATGTTTTGTTGCAATTTCCTGTTACCTGAATGGGTAATATTTTGTTTACCTGCCACAAACTAATTTTGTAAAATGCATTACTCGGTGGTCATTTATGACGATAATATAAAACTTTGCCAATCGCTCACGCTGTTGCTGAACAATAGCCCAAGGTTTAAGGTAAAAGCCGGCTTTCAGCATTGCGATGATGTAGAAGATGATTTGGAAAAATATTTTCCTGATATTGTTATTATGGACATTGATATGCCCGGTATTGGCGGCATCAAAGGAGTAGAAAAAGCAAAAATATTCTTGCCGGATACCAAAATAGTGATGCACACGGTTTTTGATGACGACAGCAGGATTTTTGACAGTATCTGCGCAGGAGCCGATGGCTATTTGCTTAAAAACACTGCACCGCTCAAGCTGATACAATCCTTAGAGGAATTAATGGAAGGCGGTGCTGCAATGAGCCCTTTTATTGCCAAACGGGTTTTTACTTTTTTCAGAGAAAGTAAAAAACTGAAAAACGATTTTCACTTAACAGGCAGGGAGCAGGAAATATTGGAATGGCTGGTAAAAGGCCATTCTTACAAAATGATAGCGGCGGAGTGCGATGTAACCATTGATACTGTAAAAAAGCACTTGCAAAATATTTATCATAAGCTGCACGTAAACTGCTCTACCGAAGCCGTAGCCAAGGCGTTGATACATAAAATTGTGAAGGTAGAGTAGCATACTACCCAAATGTGTAATTGTTTGGGTGCATAATGAAAAAGACCTTTGGTGTACAAAACTTTTCATTATGAAAGCAAATCCAAAATTTCCTATACTGGTTACAGTATTTATACTGCTTGCCGCTGGATGCAAAAAAGACAAAACGCAACCATCCGTTCCACAAACATTACTTACAAAGTTCACAACCGCAACCTCTGTCAGCACCTATAGCTATGATGAGCAAAACAGGGCAACTCAAATGAGCTATAGTAACGATAACCCCGCGTTAAATTATACTGGTAATTATACTTATAATAGTTCAGGTACATTGGAGGATTTTCTGTATGATTATCCGGGTAGCGCTGTGGATTATAAATACAGTTATTTTTATAATACCAACGGGCAGCTGACAAAAATAGAAGTCTACCGTTTAGGCGATGGTATAGCAACAATGGAGTCCAAAACGGAAGCAGATTATAGTACGCCAGGTAAAGTAAGCTCCTACCTTACACTAAGTGGTGGGGAACGGAAATTGGTTACTGAATTTTATTTAAATGCAAAAGGCAATATCATCCGGCAACTTTCCTATTCTATCGAAGGGGAATTACAGGCAACAACCGAAAATGCTGATTTTGATGACAACCATGTAGCCTCCGAATCGCTTCCCAAAACTGCATATGCAAGATCAGTAAATAATTATCAAAAAGTTACCGTAAAAAATCCGGGGCATTCCCCATCTACAAATACATATACGTACGAGTACAACAGCGATGGTTACCCCACCAAACGGACTACCAGCGCAGGCGTTATTTACACCTATGAGTATATAAAAAAATAAACAGATGAAGCAGTTTGTTTCAATAATATCAGTTTGCATACTTCTCTCATTTGAAACGCAGGCACAACCACCTGCCCGTATTTCCCCTGAGTTAGCAACATTAATCAATGTACCGTTTCTGATACCCGGATCAGCACGAAGAAGTGCCCATGAATCGAGTACCATATTGCGATTCGATAAACGCATCAAGATTTCAAATACCGCTTCAGGTAGAGAAAGTGAAACTTATTTATATATCAATACACGGAACGGAAGTATTGCCACCCGTACCGGTAGAGCAGGCAAATTGGGCGATGGATCGTTCAATATAAACGATAAAAAATTCAGGCTCTCCTATTATACTCCTGCAGGCCTATACTATACCTACTACAACCGGGAAAAAAAGGGTGAATTGCTGCACTATGTTGCTACGATGAATACCGAAATGGTTGCCTATAGTACGAACCTGGTTTTTGAAAGAACCTCTGTAAACCGGGCTGGAAGCAGCAAAAATGTTTTACCCCAAAACCTCCAAGCTACACCTTACAAAGCCTCCGGTTCCTCCGCAGCACCCACAATATATTTATACGGCGGCCCTACACCCCAACAATTTCTTTTGAAACGGTTTCTGGGCTATGCCGGAATTGGCTATGTAAAAACAGATAAAGGCATTTGGATGATCGTAGAAATGTCGTCTGATGCCGGAAGTTTTAAAGCTACCGAATGGGAGGATATAGACCTGCAGTTTGACAAAACCCCTTTTATAGCTGTCGAAAACAGGATGAACGAAAAAGCTGTTACCGGTATTGATAAAAAAATAGCCGAGCTGGACGCCAAAACATATTCGGGACCCTGTGCATACTTGTATCAGGCAAAGAAAGAATGGAACAGGCAAGAACTAGAAAGACAAAAGCAGGCTCTGGCAAGGATGAATCAGGGAAATTTGATCAACGATATAAATAATTCCGGATTGGGCGCATTAATAGATTTTCAAGACCCTGAATACAGTTTGAAAGGTGCAGAAATAGAAGCAGATATTAGGATTTGCAATTCGGAAAACAGTAAAATAACCACAGAAGATGAGGCGCAAAGACAGTCAAAAACTATTGAATGCGCCAATAAAACTAAAACAGAGATACAAAAGGCAAAAAGAGAAATGATGGCCATAACAAGGCGATACCCCAATGATAAAGCAAAGGCACTCATAGAAAAAAGGAAAGTACTAACAGCATATCAAAAAGCAGCCAGAGAACTCGACTGCGACCGAAAGTAAGCCTCGGCGCCCAAAAACTCAGTACGATGAAAACAGGAATATTTTTTTTAAAAAATAAATTAATCGCTATATGCCTTTTGGGTTTGTTGTTAATTATTGCATCGTGCAAAAAAGAAAATAAAAAAACTGTAAATACAAACATTAACCAAGGCCGCCTGACCCTTGCCCCGGTTGATTTTGAAAAAGTGTCTGGATTGGTGCCGTTGGGAAATTTAAATCCTCCGGGGCATACGTTTCCTACCAAACATACCTATATTTATTTTGCCAATCCCGGTACAGAACTAAACGTATATGCACCCGGTGCAATATATATTTTTCAAATTGCCCGGTTTAGAAATACAACAACAGGCTTTAGTGACTACCGTATCGAATTTGGAAATCCTTCAGGTACTGTTTTATTTCTTGGGCATTTATCAACGCTGCATATCTCCATTCTCGAAAAAGCAAATGGTTTTAACGATGCTGTCTGTGAAACCTATTCCACAGGCGGAAGTACGGTAGAATATTGCAGAAAACCTGTATCTATAGAAGTTGATGCAGGCGATATAATAGCCACGGCAGGTGCTACCGCCCAAAGTTATAATATAGATATGGGTGCATCGGTAAACGGAACCCCTGTTTGTCCACTCGATTTTTTTGCTGCTTCCGCAAAAAACACTATGGAAGCCAAAGCGGGTAGCGTAAACGGAGATATCAGAAGAACCGAGACTCCTGTTTGCGGAGCATATAATTTAGATATTGCCGGTACACTACAGGGCAATTGGTATAAACAAGGCGCAGCCAGAGATCTGGAAGATCAACATATTGCTTTTGTAAAAGACAATATACAGCCTGATAAATTGCGTATCTCTATTGGAAACGCAGTACCAGGCATGGCAAGTGGCGTGTATGGCATCGGTATTGCCGATGTCAGTGATGGCGGTTTCGCTACCGGGCTTATTAATAGAACTTTTGCTACCGTTACGCCCGACGGGCAAACTTATTGCTACGAACCCAAAAACATTTGGGGTGGCAGCACGACCGATATCTCCATACTCGCAAAAATGGAAAATACGGCTACGCTCAGTTTTGAAAAACGGGACTGCGATTGCAGTTGTGAGCCATATAGCTTTTCATCCTCTAGAATCAGCTTTAATAAATAACCATCTTTCAAAATATACACGCATGAAACCGGCTACCATAGTTCTCTTTATTGCATTCTTAGATGCCTCCTGCGGAAATAACCATATATCGATGGAAACAAAAGAGACTTCAATTTCTGGCCACCTCACGCAAGCAAGACCGCTGCAAGATATAGCAAGCAAAACCTTATCGGGTAATTGTGCCTACGTTTTCCAGGAAATGAACCGGTTAAAGAGTGAACAAAAAAAGAAAGATGAAGAACATATCAACAAAATGGTAAAAGATAATGCGGCATCCGATGCTGACGCGATGGTACAATTACAAGTCGTTTTACTGGAGGTAGATTACAAATTATGCAAATTAGAAAGCAATAAAACTAAAACGGAATTTGATGAACAAAGACGGCAGGAACTCATGGAAAACAAACAACAAATTCAAAATAGCATAGTAGAGATTGAGGCACTGAAAGCACATCATTCCGATCCGAAAGATTCAGCACTATTGCATACAGAAATAATAAAAATATTAAGTGGCAATTTGCATTAAACTTAATCCTACAAAAATACTTTTCACCTCTAAAGAAAATAATTATGAAAAGGATATTAGCATCAACTATTTTACTTGTTTTAATTGTTAGCATCACTTCTTGTCGTAAGAAAGACCAAACATCTGACTTGCCCCAAAAGAAGGTATATCTCTCCAAAATTATTACAAGCGAAGAATCATATACCACATTTGAGTACGATGAGCAGGGACGTATGACCAAGCAATCGACCTATAACTTTGCCGGCCTTTACCTTAGCTATCTGTTCTACTACAATACCCAGGGCCAGTTAAGCTCCTGCGAACAAGATTACACCGACCCGTCACGCCCGGGCTATAAATTCATTTATTCATATAATGCAGATGGCACAATAGACAAAATGAGCCAAACTGTTGAAAGCGGAGAACTACTTTTCTCTGTTTCCTATTTAAATACTACATCGGGAATGAGCTTGATTATGAAAGATGAAGCAGGGGCTAATACTTCCAAAATAGAATATGCTTTTATACCCGGAACCAAAAACACCAAGGAGTTAAAGTACTATATATTTAACAATACAGATGAAAGCTGGCAAATGGTTTTACATCATGTATTGACATACGACACAAAAACAGCACCATACACCTTTTATCCAACAGGATTTCTTAGCCCTATTGGGTTTGATGAGTTGCATACGCTTACACCTCGTGAAAATAATATTTTGTCCATTAAGGATGAAGATATCGGAAGCACAAGCAGTTTTACTTATGAATACAACGAAGAAGGTTATCCTATCAAGGCTACATACGATAAGCCCGGGAGTGATCCTGAGACCCATACATACGAATACATTAATAAGTAAGCAGTAATATTGAAAAAAATTATATAAAAGAATAAAATTACTATAAAATGAACCGAAAATTCGTATTACTCATTTTGACGGTAGCAGTAGTCATTACATCCAACGCACAAGTTATTGACCCTGGAAAGAAGGCCAGGCAAGCAGCCGAAAACCGAGCCAACAGCAAAGTTGACCGGGGGATTGATAAAGGATTAGACAAAATAGAAGAAGGCATAGGCGGGCTTTTTAAAAAGAAGAATAAAAAGAAGAAAGACGAGCCCGCGGCAAATGATAACGCTGCAACAGAAAATACATCAGTTCCGCGAAGTGGTACAATGGGTGCGTCATCCCGGGTAAACAAGTCCTCTGATTTTGTACCGGGAACTAATATATTGTTTCAGGATGATTTTGTGTGGGACCCTGTTGGAGATTTTCCTGCTAAATGGAATACCAATGGCAGCGGCGAAGTTGTTACTATCAATGGGATGGAGGGAAAGTGGCTGGAAGTAAAGCACAACAGTATTATCATGCCCGAAATGAGCAATGCCCTGCCTGAAAATTATACCATTGAGTTTGATTTGTTTTTGCAGCAGCGTGGTTCACTATCCATTCCACGGATAGATTTTGGATTAACGCCTGTGAAAAATATTCTTCAGGAAGATTTGTATTACAAAGAGAAATTTTTTGTAACCGTTGCAAGGTATAATGAACCGGATGCCAAAACGGTGGAATATGGTTTAAGGGATATTATCGGCAATAAAAACGATTTCCCGCTAACCAGGTATGTAAACAAGGTTCTACATGTCAGCATGGCCATTAACGGCACAAGGATTCGTATTTACTTAGACGGTAATAAGCTAATAGACCTGCCACGGGCTTTAACACCTGCTATACGGGCAAACTTTTTTGTGAACAATGTGTATACCGTTCCTGCTTCGGAATTGGGATTGCTCATCAGCAATGTGCAGATAGCCGCCGCCGAAACCGACAACCGCAGCGCTCTGGCAAAACAACTGATTGAAAAAGGCGCTGTAAGCACCAATGCCATTTTATTTGATGTTAATAAAGACCTTATTAAACCCGTTTCATTTAACATAATAGGCGAGATAGGAGAGGCGATGCAGCAAAACAGCGGATTGAAAATTCTTATCATCGGGCATACTGACAGCGATGGCGATGCGGCAGCCAATAAAACCTTATCGGAAAAAAGGGCATTAGCGGTAAAAAATTACATCGTCAATAAATACAAAATAGCATTCTCCAGAATACAAACCGAGGGTAAAGGCGAAGTGCTGTCCATTGCTTCCAATACAACCGCAGAAGGCAAAGCCAAAAACAGGAGGGTGGAATTTATAAAACTTTAAAACAAATACACATGAAAAAGTAATCATTATTACTTTTTGTTGCGCCCTTATTGTTTTTTGCTTGTAAAAAAGACAAGGCGGCAGAACCAACTGTAAAGCAATTACTAACCACAGGGAAATGGTATGTTGAATCTTAATGAGAATAAGACAATTAGCCTATTATATAGAATCCTGGCCTCCGGAAGGGTCAACGTATATTCATCGGTTTTCGGGCTCTGAACGGTTTTATACATTCCAGGTTACTCCGTAGTTGTTTTATACCGTTGATATTGTAAGGCCAAGAACTTAAGTAATTAACATTAGAAGATATCCTGTATAAGAAAGATAACAGCCGGGAATTTTTGAATGGCAGGTATTGACACAGATCCGTACCGTTAAAACGAACCCGCTGAGTTTTGTGTAAACCAAAATAAAATCAGCTCCGTATGGAAATACGGCGCTGTCGTTTTTAAATGTAAACCTAAACCAATGCTGGTATAAATACCCGGCCAAGAAATCAGCCAGGTGGTTTATACGCGCACCTTCAAAGATACGACAATTATTTATTTCCTATAATTTATATTATGTTAAATAGTAAAAACGCCTAACTACCATCTCTATATTTCTGGTACCAGTCGTAGAACTGCCCCATGGTCCGTACAACAAGATAAACCCCTCCCGCGCCTTCCACGCGCAGCCCTTCTTGTTCCTGGTGCTTACTCAACCGATCGGTACCGATCTTTATTTCGATGGCAATAAAGCGACCGGCAATAACTGCGTGAATATCTGCCACGCCAAGATTTGCATTGCAGGGCGTCCAGGTCAATGTGCCGTCTACGATCCGTGGAATGCCTGTGGTGTTGATCCGGCACGCATAATGACCGTGATATTTCAGGAAATCAAGAATGCAAGCAGTTAAGCCATTTGCTGTTTTGTCGGAATATGATTTTCGTGGAACTCCAAAATTGCGACAACCTTCAAAATTATTTTCCATATAGGCAGTCCTGGCATCTTTTAGTGCTTGCTTCCAATTCATAGGTACTGAAAATTTTGTTAGCTCAAACAAAGCTAATCAAAACTCTGCTTAACTCAGGATAAAATAAAACCCCCGGTATATTGAATATACAACATACCGGGGATTTACTATAGTATATGGGCAATGGAGGACGAACTCCTACCCATCGTCCACAAACAAATTTGTAATATATGGAAACTTATTCCCGCACCACCTGGATGGTCTTTGATACCCGCTGAGCACCATCTTTATCTACCTGTACCAAACGTGCGAACAGCGCACCGGTTTCAGCGCTTTTAACGATCCCGGTTTTATGGCAGGCAAAACTTAAAATGCAAACCAGGAACGCAGCTACTGCCGGTTCCCGCCTGCGACGCTTGTATGCCATTGTACCCAATAATAAAAATCCGGCGCTTAAACCGAGCATGGTTAGCGGAATCGTAATGGCATATTCCAGTACGGTATGGCTGTTGCCTGTAGTCGCTTTGCTTTGGACGGTTTGCACGGTCTCCCAGTTTGCTCCGTCAGCAGAAACCTGTACTAAAAAATGATCACTATTGATTTCCGTTTCTGTGTTCCAGTTAAATAATAATTGTCCGTTTTTAAGCGTGGCGCGGAAACTGCCAAAGGATACCGGAAGAACGGTCTGTAATTCAAAGGCGCCCCTGTCAATGGCATTGCCCGCCACACGCGGGTTACCGGCAAGGTCAACCATTGTTCCGGTGATATTAGCAGCATTCCATAACGGCGTGTTGCCGGTATTAATAGCCGGGCTTGCTGCCATTAATGTATAGTTGCCGCTGCCGGCATTGGTAAAAAGCGGGTTGGCATTGGAATTGCCCGTGCCTGCTGCTACGCTGTTGCCTTGTACTATGCTGTAGGTGATTATAAAAGGCAGGTCTCCCGTATTCTCAATCATGCTGACCGCATTGGGTGTGCTGTTCCAAAGTATACTATTGACCAATACCGGGTTTCTGACGGACTGCCCGGAAATGTATGCAGCCTCACTACAGATGGCGTTACCTGCAGTTGTGGCCGTATTATCCGCAAAGGTGGTATTGATCACTACCAGTGAATCGTCGCGGCTGTAGATAGCACCACCCAGTTTTGACGTATTCCCCGTAAAAAGGGAACCGGCAACCACCGGGTCTTCGTAAGGACTTGTAAAATACAATCCGCCGCCGCGCTCCACCGCCGTATTATTGCGAACCTCAGTATTCGTAAATACCGGGGTTCCAAAAATATACCCCCCTCCGGCATACGCTGCCGTATTTCCGCTGATCTCCATATTGCTGAGCCGTAAAGAATGATTGCCCGATAAAAGCGAGCCGGCCCCCGTATTTCTGATGTAGGTGATATCATTCCCTGGTATACGTACCAGAGGTGTCTGATGGGTGGCATTGGCATTGCCGCCGGTTATTTTTAACCCATCCAGATGCACGTTACCCCCTCCCATACTGATGAGCACATGGTAAACATTATCTGCGGCATCGTTTGGAGCGCCAATATCACCGCTCAGCGTGGTACTATAGGTTTTCCAGTTACGCTGGCCCATACCGGGGTTTCCGGTAGATGGAAACCCGCCATACAGATGTACACGATTCATTATTACAAAGGCATTGTCCCGGCCCCCATCATTCTGGTAACGGCCGTTATCGGCGTCATACAAAGGCTTATAGGTTCCTTCGGCAATATATATCCGTAATGAATCGCCCGCAAGCCAGTTGTTATTGGCATCATACTGTGCTCTTGTCCATTTGAGTGCATCCGCAAGTTCCGGAATGGCATTGGCCCAGGAAGATCCATTGCCGTTTCCGCCGGATACGGCTTTATTCACATAGAGTATACGATCTGCTGTGGGGGTTATCTGCGCCGGGAGGATGCCCGCCAGGCACAGGCTTAGGAGTAATAACAGGTACTTTTTTTTCATTTTTGCGTTTATGGGTTACGGTGGAATTATTAATAGTGATCGACTGCGCCAAAGTATTGCGAACAGCGGCCCTACCGGTACCTGCAGTTAAAATTAAAAGCAATGGAGCGTTGGACTACTGTACAGGAAGAGCTATATAATATTATAGGGCATCGTACTTAGCGGATCATTTTTTCATACAGGTTTTTATTGTTAGGGCTGTTGCATTCATGGAAATTTGAAAGAGGTTCACGAATAGACTTAAAGTATTGTTTTGAATAGTTTAAAAACGAGAGACGCAAGATAAGAAAAATTGCCCGTAACGTGGTACTCCGGGTTACAAAGATGAACGGTGCGCTGCACCTGCCCGGTCCCCCGCGGGCCTGTTCAAGTGTTTACTCCATTCGTAATGCTTTAACAGGGTTGGCTACCGCTGCCTTTATAGCCTGGTAGCCCACTGTACACCAGGCAATTGTTTCAGCAAGCAGAATGGTTGATACGAATATTCCAACGCCAACATCCACCCGGTATGCAAAGTTTTGCAACCACCGGTGCATTATGTAATAAGCGATCGGGCTTGCGATCAGAAAGGCAATGCCGATGAGCAGTATGAATTCCTTTGAAAATAAATAAAGGATACTGCTTACCGGGGCACCCAGTACTTTCCGGATGCCTACTTCTTTGGTGCGCTGTACGGCCATAAAGGAAACAAAACCATACAGGCCCAAACAGGAAATAAAGATGGCAATACCCGCAAATATCTTGTACAATTGAGAAAGCTGTTTTTCCTGCTGATAAAAGCCGGCGATCTTTTCGTCAAGGAACTGGTATTCGTACACAAAATCAGGATAGGTCCTGCTCCAGATCCGTTCTATTGCTGAGAGCGTTTGTTTTACATGCTGTGGTTGTATTTTGATGTTGATGAGCCGGTAGAACATTTTGTTTGAACTCAGCACCGTCGGCTTCATTTCCTCCTTCAGCGAGGATCCGTTAAAATCTTTTACCACGCCCACAACCGGGGCATTTATTTTTCCATCCCAGAAACTTATTTTTTTCCCAAGAATGTTTCCGGGATCTTTAAATCCTAATTTTTTTGTCATCATTTCGTTCACCACAAACCCGTTTACGGTGTCGGCCGAATTGTAGGGCCTGCCCGCGATAAACTGCATATCATAGGTTTTAAAATAATCGGCATCGGCCCATTTAAAGTCGGTCTTAAAGCCGGCTTTTTTGGCGGCATTGTCAAATTTAAAATCATCGTCCCAGCCCGCCCGGTCCATCGGACTGAATGCGCTCAGGCTTACTTCCTTCACGCCTGCCTGTTGCAGCAATTGCAGTTTTAAAGCATCTTTAGATGGCCGCGTTGTATCGTTGGCCATAGGTACCGTTACAATGGCATCCTTATTAAAACCCAGATCTGCATTTTGAAAAAAATCCATTTGGCGGACCACGACCAATGTTCCGATGATCAAAATTTGTGCAACGGCAAACTGGAACACTACCAGTACTTTCCGTATGGAGAAGCCACCCGCTGTTTTGCTGGTAAACTTATTTTTAAGAACGGTAATGGGATTAAATCCTGACAAAACGATGGCCGGATAAATGCCGGATAATAAGGTTACACTGATGGTGAGACTGATTAGAAAAAACAAGAGCGAAAAACTGAATTTTATTTTCACGGATGTTTGTAACAGCTGATTCAGCATTGGTAATGCGATCAATGCGATCCCAATGGCTATCATTACCGAAGCGAGCGTAATGATGAAGGTCTCACTTAAAAACTGGGTCATCAGCTGCATCTTACTGCTGCCTAAAACTTTCCGGATGCCTACTTCTTTTGAGCGGTTCACAGCCTGCGCCGTAGCGAGATTTATAAAATTGATGCAGGCAATCAGTAAAAGAAACACGCCGATCAGGCTTAACGCGGTGATCAGTTCTTTGCTGAAGGTTTTTCTGCTAAAGGTCCCAAATGCCTTTTCATAGTGTATATGGCTTAACGGTTGTAACAGATAGCCCTGGTTGGCATATTCCGCCGGTGTACGCTTTTTCACCAGCGTTTTGAGGTCGTTCTCGAACTGCTGCGCCGGCTCGTTTTCCGGAAGCACTACAAAAGTGTTTAAAGACCCATCCTGGGCCGCCCACTCGGTTGAAATGTCCTCCTGTGCGGAAGTCTTAAAGGAAAACACCACCTGCAGGGGAAAGTCGGTATTCGCCGGCGCATTTTGAAGAATGCCGGTTATTTTGCAAACATGGCCATTATCATATTTGATCAATTTACCGATGGCGGTATGCCAGTCTCCAAAATATTTTTCGGCGGTCTTCTGCGTAAGCACCGCTGTATTTATTGCGGATAAAGCTGTTTTGGGGTCGCCCGCCAGGAAAGGAAAATTGAAGATGTCGAAAAACTCCGGCTCTGCATAAAATACATCCTGTTTAAATTTTTTTTGCGGCGCATTTGGGTTGTTAGTTAACAGGGTGATCAGCTTCTCTTTCCGCGCATAGATGCGGGCAACCTGTTCCGGTTGTGGATGACCCATTCGTAATGCTTCTGCCAAGGGAAAGGCACTCCCCTGCGAATAATGCATTCCCTCCGGGGTTTTGTTTGCTGCTACGATCCTGTAAATGCGTTCTTTGTTTTTATGAAAATTATCAAAACCGGTTTCATATCGGATCAATAAGAAAACGAGCAGGCAGGCGGCAATGCCTACCGCTAATCCAATGGTATTAATGGCAACGTAGGCTTTATGGCGGCGTAAGTTCTGCCAGGCTGTTTTTATATATTTTTTTGACATAGCGGGCGTATGATTAAGCGTTGAGCAAGAATAACCAGCCAAAATCTTCAAGAAAAATGCCATTTACTTAGGCGCTTGAAACGCAACAAGATGCGTTTCTGCAGAGGATAAAAATGTTCGTTTTTGATACAGTGATTGTTCATTTATACGACAAAGGGCCACTTCCGCCCGTGATAACTTCCCTCATATTGGTGTTGCGGGGTCGCTGGCCGGGAGTATCGGGCCCGTTGCCGCAAAAGACCTGTTTATTGCCGCTATCGGATATTTACAAAATCAATTTATTGCTGCATTTTTGTAATAAGAATAAAATTTACTAAAATGGCTCCTCTTCAAAAGTTAAAATTCAGCACTACATTGCTGCAGTCTGGCAAAACGGCCACTGGTATCGTCATTCCGGATCAGGTCATCGAAAAATTAAATGCGGGTAAAAAACCAGCCGTTAAAGTTACGATCAATGGGTTTACTTACCGGAGCACAGTGGCGGTAATGGGCGGCGCTTTTATGGTGGGTGTAAGCGCAGAGAACCGTGCCGGTGCAAAAGTGAACGGAGGTGATCTGATCGATGTGACCATTGAATTGGACACGGCGCCTCGTGAAGTGGAAATACCTGCAGAGTTTAAAAAAGCGCTGGACAAAAATGCAAAAGCAAAAAAGGTATTTGAAACATTGTCCAATAGCAGGAAAAAAGCGCTCACGCTGCCTATTGCCAATGCAAAAGCTGCGGAAACAAAACAACGAAATATCACTAAAGCGATCGATGCTTTGACGGGCGACGGCAAATAACGGTACCAACATCCGGGAAACAGCCCCTGCTCCCGCCCCTACTTGATAAGACATCAAGGCGATTGTTGAGCAACTGCGGGTGCATGGCACCGCCGCCCCTTTTTTTGATCCTGGATACAGAGGGGCAGCATAAGAATTTTTCGGTTTGTGCTTTCTGTTCGTCAAAGCCTGCAGCATATCCCTACCCCTACCGCCTTGAAAGTTGTTTTGCCTGCTGTAGCAGCAGGGGAAATGCCGGTTGTGCCATGCCCCCATGATCGTAGCCCTGAAGCTCATAAAGCTTTGCTTCTTTATTGCCGGTCAGTTTCAGCATCCGCAGCAGGTAGGCATTTTCTTCATATCGTCCATAGAGCTCTTTTTCGCGGTCGCCGGTAATGAGCAGCACGGCGGGTATCAGCTTTCGCACATGATACAGCGGTGCCAAAGAATCGATCGCGGGTTGCAATGGGTTTACCCCGCGTTCCTCCCTTACGGTAAAATGCGTAATGCATTGTGCACTGAAGGGCACAATGCCCAGGATGCTGTCTGCATCAATGTTATAGCGTTGCAAATACTTTTTGTCGAGGGTCAGCATCAGGTCCAGGTACCCTCCGGCGGAGTGCCCGGATAAAATGATCCGGGAGCGGCTGCCACCGTATTGCGCAATGTGCCGGAAGGTCCAGGCCACCGCGGCGGCAGCATCTTCAATGTATTGCGGCGCTTTTACTTTGGGCGAAAACCGGTAGCCCACGCCTACAACAATATAGCCCTTATCCATCAGCGCCCGGGGGATTTCCTTTTTTCCTGCCTTAAGCCCTCCTCCATGAAACCAGATAATGGTGGTTGCATTTTTTTGCTCCCTGGGATAATATACATCCAGCCGGCACTGGCTTTCCTTATAGGCATCCGGTTGTGCCGGTGCCGGATAATAAGGGATGTCTTTTACCAGGCCATAGCTATCTTGCTGTGCATTTGCAAGCAATCCGCTGCACCAGAGGATCAATACCAGGAACTGTTTCATATCCGCCTTTTTACAATGGTTCTTGAAGGCCAAGATACAGCATTCTACCCGATTGGCATGATCAATGTCAAGGTTCCCCGCCTGCGGCCTTCATCCGTCACTGAAAGGCCTACATGATTACACGGCAGGCTCCCACCCTTTTTCATAGGTACGGCCCCATAATTTTTCCGCAGCAGCATTATTGAGAATGTGCCCGTTCTGTGGATTGGTGTTCAATACGCCGGATGTACGCTGAGCAATATTACCCAGCTGTACCAGCAACGTGCTGATATAACCGCTTTCGATATCGGAGTTCAATGCTGTGCCTTTTTTAATACCGTCAAACAGGTTCTGCACATGCAGCCCGTCTAAAATGCCGGCCGGGTTGGAAGTGTCCGTAGCATTGACGGTCACCTTGCTTTTCACATCCTTTACCCGCTTGTTATCCAGGCTGTAGACCTGGTAGCCGTCATCGCTGTTGATTTGGAGAGTTCCTTTTTCTCCAAAGAATACCACGCCTACGGAAGAACCTTCCGAGTGGCGGCCATTGGCGCTGCGCCCCTCCCAGGTAATGGCGCATTTATTGCCAAACTCCAGGCCGATGGTTTGTGTATCGGGGGTTTGCCAGTCGTCTGTAAAGAAATAGCGCCCGCCGGTTGAAGTAACCTTGGTCGGATAGTCGACCTGCAATCCCCAGCGCGCAAGGTCTACCATATGTGTACCATTGTTGAGGGCCTCGCCGGTACCCCAGTGCCAGAACCAATGCCAGTTGTAATGGATGCGGTTGTCTATATAGGGTTTGCGGGGAGCCGGTCCCTGCCAGAGATCATAGTTCAGCCATTCAGGTACCGGAGCCGGCTTACCGGTGCCAATGGGTTTGCGGCTGTTGGCATACCAGGTACGCGCAAAATATGTTTTGCCGATGATGCCGCTGTGCAGTTCACGGATGGCTTCCATAACATTGGGCCATGACCGGCGCTGGTTGCCCATCTGGATGAGGCGTTTGTGCTTTTTTACCGATGCGATCAGCATTTCCCCTTCTTTGGGGTTATGACTACAGGGTTTTTCGAGATACACGTGCTTGCCTGCCTGCAATGCCAGCAAGGCGGCAGGGGCATGCCAGTGATCGGGAGTGGCGATCACCATCACATCTACATCCTGCTGCTCCAATACCTTCCGGAAATCCGGCTGTGCCCGGGGGGCGGCAGACTGTAATCTGGCTACCTTATCCACGCACCGGGCCAGAGCGCGGCTATCGGTATCCGATATATAATTGATCTGGCATTGTTTAAGTGCTGCAAAAGTTCCGGCCAGCGCGGAGCCCCTGTTGTTGACCCCTACCATACCTACCAGGATCCGTTCATTGGCACCGGCAATGTTGCGGTAGCTGCGGGCGCTGAACCCGGGCAGCACGCCGCCCACAGTGAGCGCTGCGGCGCTGAATGTTGAGGCTTTAATAAAATTTCTGCGTGAGGTTTTTTTTATCATGGTCATGTTCTTTATCGGGTTTTATAGTTGGCTTTTTTATAAACGGATTCCAGTGTAACCGGCGCGCCGTTTTTCCGTTTGCTTTCATCAGCGGCTTCCATAAAAGCCAGGATGTCCAGCGTATCGCGGGAGGCCACCGGCGATTGCCTCGTTTCAAAAAAACGGATGATCTCTTTTAACAACGGGTCATATCCTTTGAACCGGCCCAGCATTGCCGTCTTTTTCTCTGTAAAAACCGTTCCGCCATAATCCGGATTTCCGCTCCGCGTTCCCCTGAAGCTGCCAACGCGCCCGTCGTTCCAGGTGCCTACCACCACGTCGGTTTCCGGTGTATGTGCTCTTACTACGGATTGGCAACCGGGGCCCATCGCGGTAAAAAGGATCTCCACGCCGTGTATGCCATACCAGAACAGATCCGGATGCGTTTTTTCCAGGGTTGCCGGGCTGTATGTTTGTGCGCCGGTCACCTTGCCGTAATCGCCCCTGAGGATCTCATCCATGCCGGTTATGTACCGGAGCGAAGAACTGGAAAATACGGGAGCGCCGTATTGCTCCGCGGCTTTAAAAATAGCAACGGCATCTTTCAGGGAAGCGGTCATGGGTTTATCTATAAAAAGCGGTTTGCCCGCTTGCAGCACGGGCAATGCCTGCTCCAGGTGCAGCCGCCCGTCATTGGTTTCCAGGCAGACGACATCTGTCTTTGACAAAAGATCAGTAATGGATGTGGTAATGGCAACTCCGTATTTCTGAACTTCGGTTGTATAGCCGGGTATGCGTTTTATACTGCTGGGAATGTCTTTGCTTCCCCGGGGATAGGCCGCCGCAACCCGGTAGCCTTTAAAGGCCGGATCCGGATCATTCCCGTTCAGCGATTTTACGAAAGCCACTGCATGCGACGTGTCCAGCCCGATGATCCCGATCCGCTTGCCATCCAATAAAGGTTGGTGCTGCATTGCAGTGGCATGGCCCGGAATACCCAGCCCGATACCGGCAAGCGCAGAAAGACGCAGAAATTGTTTCCGGTCCATCGTTTGTTGTTTGAGCATTTTATCGTTTGTTTAAGATCCTTTTATATGGCCGAGTACTCCGGTTGCCAGCGCTGCAACTGGCCTGTTTCCGCCGCAATATTGCCCATATGCACGGCGATGGCCACATCTTTTCCTGTATGAACATTGCTGGCCACCGGTGTTCCATTGATAATGGAGTCGGCAAACCCGCTCAGGGCAAAAAAAGTAGGTTCTATTTTTTTCTCGTCCTTATATACATAAATTCCCTTGCCCTGCTGAAGCGCCTCTTTGGTAGCACCGGTAACCCCATCTACAGTGGCATAGGTCCGTACCCGGTTTTCTGTATAGAACATAGCGGTATCCCGACCCAGCTCAAAAGTGCCTTTGGAACCAAAGATGCGCAAACGGTATCCTACAAATTCATTGCTCAGGACCGACCCTACAAGCGAGCGCACCCCGTTGGGATAGGCGTAGACGGCCTGAATATTATCATAGGTAGTGCGGCCATCCTTCCAGAAATTAATGCCCCCCATGGCCACCACGCTCTCCGGGGCAGCGCCGGTGAGCAGGTTCACCAGATCGATCTGGTGGGCCGCCAGTTCGGCAAGCAACCCGCCGGAATACTCTTTATACATCCGCCAGTTCACGGCTTTTTCACTGCGGCCGCCTTCCACCGGCCGGCGCCAGTTGTTGTTGCGGTTATACTGCGATTCAAAATGGGTTACGGTACCGATCATACCTTCGGCCAGCAGCTTTTTGATCTTCGGGTACATTTCATAATAACGGTACTGATGCCCTACCTGCAATACCTGACGGGGATGCTGTTTCATAATGCGCGCCAGCGACAATGCCTGTTCAATATTGTAGGTCATGGTCTTTTCTACATAGACGTGCTTGCCGGCGCTGATGGCATCCATTGCCATGGAATGGTGCAGGTACAGGGGTGTGGCAATGATGACGGCTTCTATATTCTTGTCGTCCAGCAATGCTTTGTGGTCCTTATAAGAGCGGGCACCGGGTACTGCCCGTTTCATACCCGCCTGCAAATGGGCTTCATCAATATCGCAGCAGGCCACCAGTTGGGCGGTCTTTATTTTTTGAAGTGTGCCCGCAAGTCCGAGCCCTCTTTGCCCTACCCCTATCAATCCTATCCGTACCCCCTCTTTACCCAACCGGGGGGCAAATGCAGCGGCTCCCATAGAGTAGCCCGCAACGGCTACCGAACTTTGTTTCAAAAAATCGCGGCGTGAAAATCGTTTACTCATTTTATCTGTTTTACATATCTGTCTGGTTGAAAAATTCCGGATGCTTAGCGGGCACCTGTACGGTAGCGGCCATTACTGCAATACAATCGTTCAATATCCGGGGCACTCCTAAAGGTATCGAATTGCCGGACCACCTCCGCTATTATTTCCGGTTACGTTACCGAAAATATTGAAAAATAAAATGAAAAACAAAACTTGTACTCCTGAGGGCTCTGTAGCGGCGGCGGGAGAAGGGGCGCTTGTGCCGGGAACACCGCATCCGTACTGCATTTTTGACTACCGGCCGGTTATGGGATGATCTTTATTTTTATCCGGTAATAACTGAAATTTCTACCGGATTTGTCATAGTCGCTGTGCACCATATTGGTCGCGTAATAGTACAGCCAGTAAGTATGTTTTCCTGCCGGTATGAGGCCGGGGCATACGATCGCCCAATTGTTCTTTTCTTTTTCCAGCAGCTGACCGGTCAGGTCCAGACTGGTAAAAAAAGGGCGTTCCCGGTACGTATATAAAACACCGATGCGTACTTTATTGGTAGCTTCATTAAAAAAGGTTGGAAAAAGCAGGTCCAGATCGGAAGTAATATTACTGGCCGCGGGGTTATAGAGATGCGGAAAATCACTGTTGGGATCCGCCGTAAAAATATTCACCGGTTCTTCGATCACATTCCAGTCCTGGTCGGTGACTGCGCGGCCAATGGTCCGGTAACGTCTATTCTTCACCGTGGTCCAATAGCGTAGATAGATATAGAACCGGTTGTCCTTTTGTATTACGGAGAATTGCGAATCGTGCTTGCGGTTCCACAATACCTTCCGGTGCTGCCAATGGATCCCGTCCGCAGACTCCTCAACATATGTTTTCTCTTTATTGTCGTCTTCGGGGTCTCTTGCCGTGTAAATCATTTTGTAGGGATGAGCTGTGCCCGGAACAATGAAAACATCCTGCTCCACGATGCCGTCTCTTTGCGGATGACCGGTGCCCCGCAGTATGTTTTTAGCACTTCCGGGCAGCCGCTTTTGCCAGTTGCGGCCATCCTTTGATTCGGCATATAAAAGATAGCCGGAATAATCATCCTTACGATGAACGTCCCAGCCGGAATACCACATTTGCCAATGACCCCGGGAGGGCTTCAATACTTTAAAATATCCCATCATCTGCTGCTCCCAGGGAAAGGTTTGCCGCAGGACCACTTCCCTGCTTTGAGCGATCACCCTTATTTTAAAGGGCGGCTTCGGCTGCCCTACGGTTACCCGTGGCCGCACGGCACAGCCGGTAACCAGGAATATTACGGTAAAGGTTATCAGGCAGGAAAATGGACGACAAAACATATTGTTGATTTTATACAGACCCGCTATTTGCCGGCACAACCATTGGTACCGATCTGCCGGCTACCGGGCAGGTGCGAAGAACCGGGCATAGCAATCGTTACCGCAATATAAGATACCTCTGCGATATATGGTCATCTTTTGGTTTTCCGGGTCCATAAGATCTTTCTGACTGGAGAAAATCCAAACAACCAGGCGCCCCCCCTCTTTATGAAAAAGCCCGTAGCCAGGCCGGGTACGGGCTTCTTATACCGATTGGATATCCGTAGCAGACCCGTTCGATTGGCCTAAACGGCTATCACATCGGCATTATACGGAAACGTATCGGCCTAAATTATAATTCACTTTCGTATAAACTGCGCCGGGTATAGCTTTTACGACCACCCGTTACCGGTTACATGGTGATCTTTGAGGCAACTGCGGGAGGCACGGCGTTTTTATTCACCAGGATGCTGGTGGTTTTAAACCGTACATAAGCCTTGGTCACATGCAGGTAACCTTTATAATCGTTACCGGTACCCCAGGAGTTTTTGACAATATAGTATTCCTTTCCGTTCTGATCTTTTGCAAGTCCTACGATGTGCATGCCATGATCATCGGAGGTCTGGCTGTTCTCGATGCCGATCTGCCGCAGCTCCGGTGTGATCTCGGGCTCCGGTTTGGGACCGTTGAACAGCTCTTTCTTTTGGGCATCTGAAATCTTCTTTATATACGAGGTGGGGTTTTGCGGTACAAATGCCACCCCGTTGGGCCAGCTGAAATAGGGCTCGGAAACATCGGTGCCCCACGCAACCGTATAGCCGTTCTTTAAAGCATGGTCGATGACATCGGTGATGGCTGTGGGTGGAATATTGTAATCCCACTGGAAGGCCCAGTTGTCCGGTACCATCATCATGGCTTTTTGCCAGTAGGGTGTATTGTTTTGCGAAATGAACTCGATGTAATTATTGGGATCGAGTCCCACCACTTCTTTTGCAAAGCTTTGCGGGGTGTAGCTTTTGTGCTGATAGGTGAACATTGGAGGTACTGCTCCCAGGTAGGCATCCAGGGTAGCCGAAAAAGCCTTTTTCCAGTTGGGGGAAAGTACGCCTGCGGGATTTTTGATCACCGCATCCAGGATGGCTTTTAACACAGCCTGCATCTCGCTGAAATTATTGGTTTTGGCGTCGTTCAGCAAGCCGGTATAAGCTTCCTCGGGCACGATGCCGTATTTGGCGTACATATTGATCACATCATGTGGTTCTCCCCCATCGCCCCAGCTTACGGCTCCGTTCATTTTTACATAATTGGCGGCCTTGTCCTCATATGATTTACGGGCGGTATAGATCTTCGCAAGGGGTACCGGCTTTTTTCCGGCCTTAATCATTTCCGACTCCAGGAATGAATTGGTAGAATAACTCCAGCAGGTGCCGGAAGACCCCTGGTTCTCTACCGGTGTTACTGCAAGATTGATGATGTTGGTGAACCGGAAACCGGTGCTGTCGCTGCTGTTGCCGCTGATCTTTTTGATCAGGTCATCCTGGGCATGCAGCCAGCTGCCGCCGGCAACGGTTACGGACAGCACAGCCGTTAAGAAAAACTTTCTACGCATTTTATTAAATTTATCGGTTGTTTTTAAAGCGGGCTCCGCTTCAGCAATACTTAAATTCCGGCAAAGAAAAGGTTGTTACTTCAAATACTACAGAATTTTTTATGAACGGCAGCCGGTTTATGGGTTTGCTTCAGAAACCGGAGGTAAATCAATAGCCGGGATGGCAGAAAAGCTTGTTTAAAATTGCTTCCGGTTACCGCCTTCCCGGCTCAATAGTACATTGGAGACATCCCATCGTTTCAGGAATGCCTATGCATACATTTCCTGGCGTAATACTTTTACCCGCTCATCCTCCAGGTACTCATCAAAGGTGCTCAACCGGTCGATAATGCCTTTAGGGGTCAGTTCAATAATACGGTTGGCCACTGTTTGCATAAAAGTATGGTCATGACTGGTTAATAGTACAATGCCATTGTAAACCGTGCACTGTTCGTTGAAGCTTTGGATGCTTTCCAGGTCCAGGTGGTTGGTGGGCTGGTCCAGGACGATCACATTGGGACTTTGCAGCATCATTTTGCTCACCATACAACGTACCTTCTCGCCACCGCTTAATACATTCGTTTTTTTGAGCACCTCTTCCCCGCCAAAGAGCATCTTGCCCAAAAAACCGCGGAGGAACGGCTCATCAACATCCGTAACATGTGGTGGCACGAACTGACGCAGCCAGTCCATCAGATTCAGGTCCGATTGAAAGAATTTACTGTTTTCGATGGGCAGGTAGGCAGAAGTAACCGTGGTCCCCCATTCAAAATGTCCTGCATCTGCTTTTGTTTCACCATTAATGATCTCAAAGAATTGGGTCACCGCCAGCGGGTCCTTTGAAATAAAAGCAATTTTATCGCCCTTGTTCACACTAAAAGTTACCTTATCAAAAAGCACCCGGTCTCCTGTTGCCGATCTAAGTTTTTCCACATTCAGGATCTGGTTGCCCACTTCCCGCAGCGGCTGGAAGATTATACCAGGATATTTACGATAGCTGGGCTCAATTTCCTGGAAATCCAGCTTCTCCAGCGCTTTTTTCCGGCTGGTGGCCTGCTTGCTTTTTGAAGCGTTGGCGCTGAAGCGGGCGATAAAATCGAGCAATTCCTTTTTCTTCTCTTCGAGTTTTTTGTTCTTATCACTGATCTGGCGCGCCATTAATTGCGAGCTTTCATACCAGAAAGAGTAGTTTCCGGTAAAGACCTTGATCTTCTGGCGATCCACATCGGCCACGTGGGTACACACCGCATCCAGGAAGTGACGGTCGTGGCTTACGACCAGTACGATGTTCTCATAGTCTGCCAGGAAGTTTTCGAGCCAGCCGATGGTTTCAATATCCAACCCGTTGGTAGGCTCATCCAGCAGCAGGATATCCGGATTGCCAAAAAGGGCCTGCGCCAGCAATACCCGCACTTTCATGTTGGAAGGGATGTCTTTCATCAGCATCTGGTGCAGCTCATCTTTTACGCCGAGGCCATTTAAAAAAGCTGCCGCATCGCTCTCCGATTCATATCCGCCCATTTCTCCATATTCGGCTTCCAGCTCAGATGCTTTCATGTAATCGTCTTCCGTAGCATCGGGGTTAGCATAAATGGCATCCCGCCGCAACATGGTATCCCACATTTTTTTATGCCCCATCAGCACCGTGTTCAGCACCGTCTGCTCATCAAACTCAAACTGGTTCTGTTTCAAAACCGCCATGCGTTCACCGGGCGTAATGGAGATGGTGCCTTTATTGGCCTCGATCTCCCCGCTTAAAATTTTCAGAAACGTTGATTTACCGGCTCCGTTGGCTCCGATAACGCCATAGCAGTTCCCCTTTGTGAAGTTCACGTTCACATCTTCAAACAATACCCGCTTGCCGTAAGCCAGCTTCAGATCCTTTACACTTATCATGAGTCCGTCTTTATTTATCAGTTTTCAAAAAGTGGTGCAAAGGTAGCGTAAAGTTTAAAGGTTTAAAAGTTTATGGGTTTAAAAGTTGGGGAAAGAGGCCCTGCGCCATACATGTTCCGGGTGCCGACGGGCTGCCGGATAGCAGCAGCACCGGAGTGCAACGGAGGTTTAGCGGATAGCCGGAACCGCTGCCCGGCCCTGCACTGCGGTCAAAAGCCCATAAAAAAGATCCCGCCTCTTTTGAAGCAGGATCTTTTATTGAACGGCCAATCTATGAACTATTGACCATTAACTATTCACTATTAGTAGCCCATGCCACCCATATCCGGGCCGCCTGGCATTGCAGGAGCCGCTGCTTTGGGTTCGGGTTTGTCTGCAACCACACACTCGGTAGTCAGCAACATACCCGCAATAGAAGCTGCATTCTCCAGTGCAACGCGGCTTACTTTTGTAGGATCGATCACCCCGGCTTTGAACAGATTTTCGTAAGTTTCTGTTCTTGCGTTGAAACCGAAGTCAGCTTTACCGTCTTTGATCTTCTGAACAACGATGGAACCGTCGATGCCGGCGTTGTCAGTCAGCGTGCGTACGGGGGATTCCAGGGCACGTTTTACGATCGCCATACCGGTTGCTTCATCTTCGATCTGGCCTCTTACTTTAACGTCCAGGCTTTCAATAGCGCGGATATAGGCTACACCACCACCCGGTACAATGCCTTCTTCAACCGCAGCTCTTGTTGCATGTAACGCATCATCCACACGGTCTTTCTTCTCTTTCATTTCTACTTCTGTAGCAGCACCTACGTACAGTACCGCAACACCACCGCTTAATTTAGCCAGGCGTTCCTGTAATTTTTCACGGTCGTAGTCGGAAGTCGTATTTTCAATCTGCGCTTTGATCTGGTTTACACGACCGGTGATGTCGGCTTTTTTACCTTTACCGCCTACAACAATTGTATTGTCTTTGTCGATCGTAATGGAAGAAGCCTGACCCAGTGAAGAAAGCTCAGCGCTTTCCAGCTTGTGTCCCAGGTCTTCAGAGATCACGGTACCGCCGGTCAAAATAGCGATATCGGTCAGCATTTCTTTTCTTCTGTCGCCAAAGCCCGGAGCTTTAACAGCAGCCACTTTCAGGGTGCCACGCAGTTTGTTCACCACCAGGGTAGCCAGTGCTTCACCTTCCAGGTCTTCTGCAATGATCACCAGCGGGCGGCCGCTTTGCGCTACTTTTTCCAGGATGCCCAGGATGTCCTTCATCGTGCTGATCTTTTTGTCATAGATCAGGATGTAAGGACTTTGTAATTCAGCCTCCATTTTTTCGCTGTTGGTAACGAAGTAAGGAGAAATGTAACCGCGGTCAAACTGCATCCCTTCTACTACATCTACAGTAGTATCGGTACCTTTTGCCTCTTCTACGGTGATCACTCCTTCTTTACCTACTTTGCCAAATGCCTGAGCGATCAGCTCACCGATCTGTTCGTCGTTATTGGCAGAAATGGTGGCAACCTGCTTGATCTTTTTGCTGTCGCTGCCTACGGTCTGGCTTTGCGCTTTCAGGCTTTCCACAACCAGGGAAACCGCTTTATCAATACCACGCTTCAGATCCATAGGATTGGCACCGGCAGCTACCATGCGCAGTCCTTCGCCGATGATCGCCTGTGCTAAAACGGTAGCAGTCGTAGTTCCATCTCCTGCGATGTCCGCAGTTTTGGAGGCTACTTCTTTTACCATCTGGGCGCCCATGTTCTCTACTACATCTTCCAGCTCGATTTCCTTTGCTACGGTAACCCCGTCTTTTGTTATTGCGGGTGCACCAAATTTTTTCTCTAATACAACATTCCGGCCCTTGGGTCCTAATGTAACTTTTACGGCGTTGGCTAAAGAGTCCACGCCTTTTTTCATTTTATTTCTTGCTTCAATATTGAAGAAAAGTTGTTTTGCCATTTTTTTACTTAGTTTGAAAATTTGGAAATGTGGAAAATGTGAAAATGTGTCTAAATCACAATTCCATTTTATTATTTAGGATCTTGCATGACTGATGTGTTAATTTTCCTATTTTTCACACCAGCACATTTACACATTAATTATACAATCGCCAGGATATCGCTTTCTCTCATAATTAAAAGATCTTCACCACCGATCTGGATCTCGGTACCGGCATATTTACCATATAATACGGTGTCGCCGGGTTTTACTGTTACAGGTTCGTCCTTTTTGCCAGGACCCGCGGCCACTACAGTACCGCGCTGGGGTTTTTCTTTAGCAGTATCAGGAATAATGATGCCGCCTGCTGTTTTTTCTTCTGCTGCTGCTGGTTTTACAATTACCCGGTCGTGCAAAGGGGTAACAGTTGTTTTTTTAGCCATAATCGTACTGTTTTTTAAAATTTTAATTTAAAGTGCCAAAATGTAATTTTTGGGCTGCTAATGTAGCATAAATAGTATGCCATCCCATTCTAAAATGCAATTTTTTCAGTTTCAACCCCGATATTTTGGGAAATAGGCCGTTATTGATTTCCATTCCTGTCAAAATAGCACTTTACCGGAACGGCTATAAATCTTTTTAAGCTGCGGTTTTTTCTTCAATAAAGTATAAATCAACTATCTTCGCAGCCCCAAAAAGAGTTCATTCAATCAATGATTAGCAGAAGAAATATCAGGGTTAAGGTGATGCAAACCCTTTATGCGTGCAGTGCGGAAACCGAACAGACCAGCAAAGTACCCCATCCTTCAAAAATATTAGACCAGCATTTCAGTCAAACCCGCAGCCTGTTCGTGTACCTGATCTACTTTATGACCCAAATTGCCCGCTATGCAGAAAAGGACGCACACAAACGGGCCAGCAAATACATTCCCTCTGCCAACGACCTGAATGTAAATACCAAACTGGCCGGCAGCGGCCTGCTTTGGCAGATCCTTGAAGACAAGCAGCTGGAGGAACAGCTGAAAAAGGAAAAGCCGGAAGGATCACTGGATGAGGAGCTTGTAAAGAAAATTTACAATCAACTGATAAAAACCTCTGAATATCATCACTATATATCAATAAATCAGCAAAGTAAACAGGAAGACCGGAAGATCTTCGAATTTATCCTGAACGACTATATGCTCGGAAATGAGGATTTTATCAATCACATTGAAGAGCTGTTCTCCAACTGGAGCGATGATGGGGAAATGGTGGTGCAACTGCTGCAAACCTATCTGCACAAGCCTGGATCTGCAAAGTTCCAGGAAATCGTAAGCGCAGACAAAGCCCGTTTTGCCCATAACCTTCTGACTACTGTTATCGATAAGAACGATTATCTGCTGGAATTGATCACACCGAAGCTGAAGAACTGGGATCCGGAGCGGATCGCTTTGCTGGATATGGTGATCATGAAAATGGGCGTGGCGGAGTTCCTGTATTTTGAAACCATCCCGCCAAAAGTTACGATCAACGAATACATCGATCTTGCCAAGGAATACAGCACTGCCCAGAGCGGGCATTTTGTAAACGGTATCCTGGATAATATCCATAAAGAGCTGATGCAGGAAGGACGTTTAAAGAAAACGGATTACAAGAAGGCCTGAGTGCCGGCGGAAACAGCGCGTATTTTTGAGAAATTTTAAACTTTTTTGCTGCGGCGATGTAAATCAACGGGGAACGGCCAATAAAAACAGGGATTTGTGATACACCCGTGCCGATTTTGGACTAAGTTTGCACTTTCAAAAAAAATTGATATAAATGAAAAAGGGGTTACTCATTTTTGTTGCAGCCGCAACGCTTATTGCTTGTAAGAACACATCCGGAAAGGGCGATGCTGCTTCCGGCGACAGTATTACAGTGGCACAAAAGGAAAAGGCATTAACAGATTCTGCAAACTTTACGACAGTTGTCTGGGTAGATTCCACATTTAAGGATATTGGCAAAGTAAAGAAAGGTCAGATCGTTGAGATTCCGTTCGTTGTAAAGAACACCGGCACCAAGCCGCTGGTCATCGCCTCTGTAAGCCCCGGTTGCGGATGTACGGTTGGTGAAAAGCCTGAAGAGCCCATTATGCCCGGTGAAGAAGGAAAAGTAGTGGCCAAATTCAACAGCGAAGGTCAGGCCGAAGGCGCCCATAACAAAAATATGACGGTGCGCGCCAATACGAAACCCTTCACTGAAACCGTTCTTAATTTTAGAGTAGAAGTAGTCAATTAATCAAACGCGTAAAATAGAAATGACAAATGTATTATTGCAGGCGCAAGCTTCGCCCGGCCCTTTTGGATCTATGACAACCATGATCTTCATGTTTGGAATGATCATCGTTTTCTGGTTGTTCTTTATCCGTCCGCAGTCTAAAAGAGCAAAAAACCAGAAAAAGTTCATTGAAGACCTGCAAAAGGGTGATAAGATCGTAACCATCGCCGGTATTCATGGTAAGATCAGCCAGGTAAACGAAGATGGAACGCTGAGCATTGAGGTAAGCCCCGGGAACTATATCAAAATTGAAAAGTCTGCCATCAGCATGGACTGGACCAATCAATTGAACAAAGGAACCGCTACCCCGGCTAAGTAGCTGTCAGCTTTCAGCGGATCATATAATTAGAAACAGGAACACGGCAACGAAATATTTTTGCCGTGTTTTTTTGTTACATTGTTTTTTAGCCACATAGACATTGAATTTTTTAGGACCATTTGAAATGGGCGACAGGAGCATGGTTGCAATATAAAAGGACCGTGTTGCTGCGCCTCAGTGGCAAGCATAGGAGGTTCGGAACGCGGATATTTTCCCGGGTCCGGCAGGACAGCCACTGATTCCGTTTGGCATCAGCATCCATTTCATAAAAATAAACTTCATGCTTAAAGTTGGTATTACCGGGGGGATCGGAAGCGGTAAAACGCTGGTGGCATCCATATTTCATACGCTGGGTATTCCGGTGTATGATGCGGACAGCGCCGCCCGGCAACTCATGAACAGCAGTCCGGAGATCCGCGAACAGGTTACCCGGTTGTTTGGAGCCGATACCTATAAGAACGGGCAACTGGATCGCCAGCTGCTGGGAACAAGGGTATTTGGCGATCCGCAAAAGCTCAAACAGCTTAACGAGGTGGTGCACCCGGTTACCATCCGCAACAGCCAGGAATGGTTTACCCGGCAAACCACCCCTTACGCTATTAAAGAAGCGGCTATTTTTTTTGAAAGCGGAAGCGATCAGTATGTAGATTATATGATCGGTGTAACGGCATCGGAAGCCCTGCGCATCCGGCGCACTATGGAGCGCAGCCACCTTACGGAAACCCAGGTGCGGGAACGGATGCGCCAACAGATGGACGAAGCCGAAAAAATGCGCCGCTGTCATTTTGTGATCGACAATAATGAAACGATCTCCCTGATCGCACAGGTGATGAATATACATAAAAAATTACTGACGTTGGGCAGACCCGACACACCGGCGTGATCGGACAGGAAGCATTGGTCTGCAGATTGTCGTGGGATTTGTCTGCGCAGATCCTATCCAATGAACTTGTTTATGGCGCACGGATAGCACAGACTTTCCCGCAGATTTGTATTGGATCGTTTTAAGTCTGTAAGCTCTTTTTAGATATGGGCCAACTGTCCGCGGCCGCGTTTTATATTTTAATACCTTGGTCAGCCAGAAAATATATATCAATCTGGTTGCCACCACTTACTTTTGCCAAACCGGTTTCCATCTGCCGGATCAAGAATATCAGCGGTATCCGCTCCGGACCGGGCAGGTTTCGCCGGAAATGAGCCGACATAAAAAAAGGGCCGTATCTTTGAACCTTTTATAAACGGTCCTGTTTAAAGGTATTGTTGTCAACAATCGTGTTGCGAAAACTGACCATATTACTCGTTTTTGTTTTTTACAGCCTGGCCTCCTTTGGGGTTAGTCTGAATTTCTTTTATTGCTGTGGCAAACTGAAGACCATATCCCTGAAGCCTGCGGCCTCGGAAACAGAGGACTGTCCGGTTCAAAAAGGTAAAAATTGCTGTGAGCATAAAAAAGTCGAAGCCCGGGTTTCGGTAGATCAGCAAACAAACGGGTCGCCCGTTCTGGTGCTGGCACAACCCGGCGGTTTTTTTGTTACCCCTCCTGCCCTGTTCGGCAATATACCAGAGCCGGTTTTTACCATCCTGCTGATCCGGCCTCCTGCCGATCCTCCGGAGCGTCAGCCCGAAGACTGTTCCCTCCTTTTCCGTGTTTTTAGAATATAGAACGAACAACACTCCCGTTTGCAGGCTGGTGTTCTACCAGCCCTGTTGTTATTCTATTTTTCTAAAAATGAATTCATGAACTATCGATATCTGATTCTTCCGCTGCTGCTGGTCACAAAGATCGGCATTGCTCAAAAAAATATAAAGACCGAGTCTTTTAAAGTGCTGGGTGCCTGCGAAATGTGTAAAGAACGAATAGAGGCAGCCGTCCTCGATCGCAAGGCAAAGACCGCAAAATGGGACCCGGTTTCCCAAATGCTTTCAGTAAGTTACGACTCTTCCAAAGTTACCGGTACGCAACTTCGCAGATCCCTTGCTGATGCGGGTCATGATAACGGGCTGTTTAAAGCTTCCGATGCCGTGTACCAGGCCCTTCCGGCCTGTTGTCATTATCACCGGGATGCCGGTGAGGCAACTGTGAAAACAAGGCAGATCATTACCGGCGTGGTGCTGGAAGAGACCAACAAAGGAAAGATTCATCCTATTGCCCATGCTACGGTAAAAAGCCTGCATGCCAACCAGCATTTTGTTACAGACAGTACCGGGGTCTTTCGCCTTGAAACGGAGTTGCCCACCCATATTGCGATCAGCTATGTAGGATTTCAATCCGATACCATCAGCGTAAAAAGCCCGGAAATGCTTACCATCATCCTGAAGAATGCCTCTACCGGCAACCTAAAGGAAGTCATCGTAAGTTCGAAGAACCCCTCCACTTTTGTGTCGACCATGAGCATCCTGAATACCCTCAATATGGGCGCGAAGGAGCTGACAAAGGCAGCTTGCTGCAATCTTTCCGAAAGCTTTGAGACCAGCCCTTCGGTGGATGTCAGCTACAGCGACGCCGTTACGGGCGTAAAACAGATCCGGCTGCTGGGGCTATCCGGCAATTATACGCAGCTCCTAACCGAAAATGCCCCGGAGATCAGGGGGCTTATGGCACATTACGGGCTCACCTATATTCCCGGGCCCTGGATCGAAGGCATTCAGCTGACCAAGGGAACCGGCTCCGTGGTCAACGGCTATGAAAGCATTGCCGGACAGATCAATGTAGAAGAAAAGAAACCGGACAATTCAGAACAATTATTTGTAAATACCTATGTCAACACCATGGGACGCCTGGAAGCCAACATCAATATGGCTCAAAAGTTAAATGATCAATGGAGCACGGCACTCCTTACCCATGGCAATTACAGCGATACAAAGATCGACCATAACGGGGATGGGTTTAAAGACCTGCCCACGGGCTCTCAGTGGAACCTGATCAACCGCTGGAAGTACAGGGATAACAACGGCTGGATCGTTCAGCTGGCGCTGAAAGCCCTGAATGACCGGCGTTTTGCCGGGCAGATGGACTTTGACCGTGACCGTGACCGGCACACTACAAATTACTACGGTGTGGGCATTGACGCCAGGCAGTACGGATTTACCGGAAAGGTTGGTTACGTATTTCCGCAACACAAATATAAAAGCCTGGGGCTGATCCTGTCTGCTGCACAATACACCAATAACGCCTATTACGGACCAACGGAATACAGCGGCAGGCAAAAGAACCTGTATGGCAATCTGATCTATCAATCCATCATCGGTACCACGGATCATAAGTTCCGGACCGGGTTCAGCTTCTCTAATGAAAACTACAATGAACAGTTGAACCAGCAGATTTTTAAGCGGAATGAGATCGTACCGGGCGCTTTTTTTGAATATACCTATACAGCGTCCGATAAACTCACCGCCATTGCCGGGCTGCGCCTGGACCATCACAATCAGTACGGGTTCATCACCACCCCCCGTGTACATCTGAAGTATGATCTTGATGCCCGGACCAACCTGCGGTTATCGGGTGGGTCCGGTTTCCGTGTCAGCAATATTTTTGCCGAGAACGTAGGCGTTTTTGTAAGTGCCCGCAAATACGAGATCCTCAGTTCTACATCTGCATACGGCTACGGGCTGGATCCCGAAAGAGCCTGGAATTACGGCCTTAACTTCATACACCATTTTACCCTGGGCAACCGCAAAGGTTCCCTTGCACTGGATGCCTACCAGACCCGTTTCTCCAACCAGACAGTGGCGGATCTGGATGCTGATCCGCAGGCCATCCGGTTTTACAATTTAAACGGCAAATCGGTTTCCAGCAGTGTACAGGCCGAGCTGAATTATGAATTGCTGCGGAAACTGGAGCTGCGCCTGGCATACCGCTGGCTGGAGGTACAAACACAATACAGACAGGGACTGCTGGACAAGCCTTTCACGGCGAAGCACCGGGCCTTCATCAACCTGGCGTATGAGACCCGTAATAAATGGAAATTTGATTATACCACGCAATGGTTAAGCCGGAAGCGCATTCCCAACACGGCTTCCAACCCTGCCGGCCAACAAATGGAAGCCTGGTCGCCTTCATTCTTCCAGATAGCGGCCCAGTTAAGTAAGCAATTCAGCAAACAGTGGGAGGCTTATATCGGTGGCGAGAACCTGACCGGTTATGTGCAGCATTACCGGATCATTGATGCGGAAACACCCTTTAGCCCGTATTTTGACGGCTCCCTGATCTGGGGGCCGGTAACCGGGCGGATGTTCTATGCCGGTATGCGTTTCCGGATCCCGTAAGGAATAGGTCTCAGATACCCCCCCGATTTTATACCGGGTGTGTCATGCTCAAATTTTCACATTTTCAAATTCGCTCCGGGGGCAATTTGGCACGGGATTGGTTTAATTAGAACGTGCGGGCCTGAAAAATGGACGGCCCGGCTTATTTTTTACCTTTAAATAAAATGCCATGGAAGAAAACAAAGAGTCATTTCTGGACAAAGCCAAGGACACCTTATCCGACCTGAAAGAAAAGGCAGGCGATGCCTGGGATAAGGCAAAAGACACACTGGAAGATGCATGGGATGCCACCAAAGAAAAAGCCGGAGAACTGAAAGACGACATCCAGGAAAAAATAGCCGATGTCAGCGCCCAGGGTACCGCCGCTAACGATACAGCGGATGGAGCCAAAAAAGCCGGCGAAAACCTGAGCAGTAAGCCAGACAGCCTGTAAAAATAAACAACACATAAACAAAACACCCATCGAAGCCGTCTCAATTGAGGCGGTTTCTTTTTTGGCGGGGCCCGGGCATATTTTGGCCTTCCGGTTCGTCAGAAATCACTTAAATTGCTGCATGGATACATCGCTTATCGACGAACTGAACGACAAACCGTCCCGCAAAAAATTGCTGTATCCGGTAAACCCGGAGCTTTCGGCCTATTTAAAGCACCAGGGCCGGGAAGTGAAGCTCCCCATATCTCATAAGGACCTGCTGAATTTTACCTGGTCTATCCCCATTAAAGACCGCGATGGAAACTATACGCACTGGGAAAAAGCCATTTATGATAAGCGCGACTGGGATTTTTTAAAAGAAGGCCTTGTAAAGATCTATGCGATCCTGAAAACGGAAGGTGATATGAGCTTTGCCGATCAACTGGACGTGGCGCGCATCGACTATTGCAATTTTGGCAACTCCCTGCCCTTTCGCATCCGCATTATCAATAAATTCAACGCCAACTTTGACCACTATTATATGAAGATCACGGATGCCTCCCGCATTTACGGGCTGGAAATGGAGCATATCCTCTCGCCTAACCGGATCACTTTTTATACGGACGGCGGTACCCTGGTGGAAGAACATATTCCGGGGTTACCGGGGGATGTGTTTCTCAGCCAGTACCTGGATCATCCGGAAACGAACAAGACCCGCTTTGCCAAGGAATTTGTAAAATTTAACGAACGTTGTTTCGGGCGCTTACTGGGCGATATGCGCAGCTACAATTTTGTGATCGTAAGCACTCCGGATATTGAAGGATACCAGTACCGTATCCGTGCCATCGATTTTGACCAGCAAAGCTATGAAGGCAGGAAAAGTTTATATATGCCGCAGTTCTTTAAAGAAAATAACCGCTTTGTACAAACAGTGCTCGCCCATCTGAATAAAGAATCCATCGAGCAATATAAGGCGGAAGAACGTTCTTCCATGGCCTTCCGGGTGGCGGCCGGCCGTTTCCGGCTGATGGAACTATTGAACATTATGTCGCGGGACATCATCGCTCCCATTGCCAAGCAAAAGCAACTGGCCGAACAGCTGAACCAGCATTTTCATACCGCGGCCTTCAGCCGTTGCAATTCCATGGGGCAGATCCTGAAGCTGCACCTGAAATACATGCTCCGGGAGAACCTGAAACTGATCCAGGAAAAGACCCGGTCCCTCAAAAAACCGGTGTATCCGCCCGTTTCCAGAAATATTGGAAAATGATCAATATATTACCGGGAATAGCAGAAAATTTCTCAGGAATGGTTAACTTAGCGCCTCGCTAATAAAATAGTACCATTATTTTAAAAATTTTTATTAAATGAGTAAATACAGAGCCGGGGTTTTATTTGGCAAAGAGCTGGAAGACCTCTACAATGACGCAAAAGAAAACCAATTTGCATTACCAGCGGTAAACGTAGTGGGAACCGACAGCGTGAATGCTGTTTTAGAAACCGCAGCAAAAGTAAACTCCCCTGTGATGATCCAGTTCAGCAACGGCGGAGCGCAGTTCTTTGCCGGAAAAGGAATGCCGAACGATAAGCTGCAGGCCAATATTTCCGGAGCGATCAGTGGTGCCCTGCACGTACACAACGTGGCCAAATACTATGGTGTTCCCGTAGTGCTGCATACCGACCACGCTGCAAAAAAATGGTTGCCCTGGATCAGTGCGCTGATCGATGCCGGCGAACAATATCATAAAGAAAAAGGTCAGCCGCTTTACAGCTCACATATGCTGGATCTGAGCGAAGAGCCGATCAACGAAAATATCGAGACCTCTGTTGAATATTTCAAACGCATGGCGCCCCTGGGCATGAGCATCGAAATTGAACTGGGTGTTACCGGTGGTGAGGAAGACGGCGTGGACAATACGGACGTGGATAACTCCAAATTATATACACAACCGGAAGATGTGGCGCAGGCTTATGAAGCACTGAGCAAGGTAGGCAACCTGTTTACCGTTGCTGCTGCCTTTGGTAATGTGCACGGCGTTTACAAACCCGGCAATGTGGTGCTGACCCCTACCATCCTGGATAACAGCCAGAAATTCATTCAGCAAAAATTTGGCACTGCCTCTGACAAACCGGTTTACTTTGTATTCCACGGCGGCAGCGGTTCTGAAAAAGCCAAGATCACTGAAGCCATTGGTTACGGCGCCATTAAAATGAACCTGGATACGGATATGCAATGGGCATTTGCCGAAGGCGTGTTCGATTACTACAAAAAGAATGAAGCTTACCTGCAGGGCCAGCTGGGCAACCCGGAAGGCGCAGATAAACCCAACAAAAAATACTACGATCCCCGCGCATGGCTGCGCAAGGGCGAAGAGTTTTTTGTAAAACGTCTGGAAGAAGCCTTCACCGATTTGAATTGTATCGGCAAAAACGCATAGCTTATCGTTTCTTTTTTATACGGTCCCTGTTCTCTTTGAACAGGGATTTTTTTTGGAGCATATCAAAGCACCCTTTGACGCTTCACCTAACCGGTGCCCTTGCCGGCCACCGGCTGATGACAACATTAACCCCCCCTGTTGAGGGAAACGCCATCGCCGCCGATTAAGCAAAAAGCGGAGCTTATCAGCAGTATTTACCTTTGTGGGGAAACCCCGGTAACTCCGTAACATTAAAACTTCTGTGACGCCGGACCTCAGTGGCAAACCCGGATCTTATCTGATGGTTATGGACAAAACATCAACAGGGGGGCGGGGAAGGCTGCCGGACGGGTATAAAAAAACCGCCCTGAAAAGGGCGGCTTACCATTATAAAAAATTTCAACCCTATAGTGTTTTATCATCGTTATCAGGGTTCTTTCCGTCCAGTACATAGACTTTTACGGGAACCACTCCCTTGTCAGTGGAAGCTATTTTCTGGAATGCAGACCTGCTCAGATCTACCCGGCCTTTCATGTGTGCGGCCATCCGGTCATTTACCACTACTTCCACCTTTTTACCGGTATGCTTGTTTACAACCAGCAAGCGTGTTCCCAGTTTATAAATATTGGAAGCGGCAGTCATCAAATGATCCCAGTAGGTATCACCGGTCGCAGTCTTACGTCCGTTAAAATTCTTACTATAAAATGATGCTTTTGCATTGGTTCCTTCCCCTTTTTGGGAAAAGCCGGTCATGGAAATGACCATTGCGGTTACAAAGATTAAAACTCTTTTCATGTAACAGGTTTAAGTTAAACAATACCTTCCAGAGAATTTGTTTCAGTGGAAGTTTGAACGCAGTGCGCCGGGCGCAAACTGTGAACTTTTTTAGAACAGACCTCCCGGTCTGCTTTACTGAATTACACGAACTGGTTGCCAAACCAGAAACGCAAGAAAGATGCAAAGGTAGTGCATTCCTGACAAAACTCCAAGAAGAAGTACTAACATATGTTCACAAAAAATGCACAAAACCCGCTCCGGAACTGGGTATTGACCGAAAGGCGGTCTCTATTTTTTGAAGATATCAAATACTATAAGTCATTTATAATTAATGAGTAAAAAATTTATTCATTTAATTTTATACAAGATAGAAGCACAAATGAATGACCGCTCCCCGGTTCCGTCATTTCCTGATAATTTTAACATCCGGCAGCTGCTGCGCTAATGTTTTTGACGCGTGAGATGTTTGAACCGGCTAAAGGTTTCGGGCTTGATGTTTAAATAAGAGGCCAGGTATTTTTGGGGAACCCGCTGTAATATTTCAGGATATTTGTCTACAAAACTCAGAAAACGCTCCCTTGGGGTCTGGCGGATCAGGCTGAATTGCCATTTATCTTTCAATACCATGGTATGCTCCGTAACCAGGCGTCCCAGGCGCTCCAGGTTGTGGCTGGATGCAAATACATTTTCCAGGGCATTATAATGCATGCTGAGCACCGTTGCCGGCTCTATGGCATCGATAAAATATTCGGAAGGGGTACGGGTATAAAAGGATTCCTGGCTGGAGATCAGATGCCCTTCGATCGATATCTGTACAATGATCTCATCTTTATCCTGTACATAGTATTTCCGGAGCGTGCCCTTTTTTATAAAGTTCATGTGCTCCTCTATTTGACCTGCCCGGGTAATGATGTCTTTTTTATGGAAGGTTCGCACCTGTATGGCCGGAAGCAGGATCTGCTTTACTTCTTCGAGGGAAAGCGGAACGAACTGCCTTAAAAATGTTACAAAATCATCAATATCGGTCAGGGTCGCATTCATACGCAAATGTAAGCGAAAAAAAAAGGAAGCTTCCTAAATTGTCTTATTAATTCTGTTGAGAAATATTACATGAAATCATTAGATTTGCCACTATCACTTTTTTTAATTAAATCAAAATAAGATCATGGCCCAAAAAATTAAAGTAGCCAACCCGGTTGTAGAGCTCGATGGAGATGAGATGACGCGGATCATTTGGAAGTTTATCAAAGATAAACTGATCCTCCCCTATGTAGACGTGGATATCAAATATTATGACCTTGGTGTTGAGCACCGGGATGCTACGGATGACCAGGTTACGATCGATGCGGCCAATGCGATCAAACAATATGGCGTGGGCATTAAATGCGCCACCATTACACCGGACGAAGCCCGGGTAAAAGAATTTAACCTGAAGCAGATGTGGAAAAGCCCCAATGGTACCATCCGCAATATCCTGGACGGTACGGTATTCCGCGAACCCATCGTGATCAGCAATATCCCCCGGCTGGTCACCAACTGGACGGCCCCCATTATCGTTGGGCGGCATGCCTTCGGCGATCAGTACCGCGCTACCGATACCGTGATCAAAGGAAAGGGCAAACTGACCATGACCTTTACACCGGAAGATGGCGGCGAGCCGCAGACCTTTGACGTGTACAACTTTACGGGCGATGGCGTGGCCATGACCATGTACAATACCGATGAAAGCATTAAGGGCTTTGCAAGAAGCTGTTTCAATATGGCCCTGAGCAAGAAATGGCCCCTGTACCTTTCTACAAAGAACACCATCCTGAAAAAATATGATGGCCGCTTTAAAGACATCTTCCAGGAGATCTACGAAAATGAATTCAGGACCGAGTTTGATAAGGCAGGCATCACGTATGAGCACCGCCTCATTGATGATATGGTGGCCAGTGCCTTAAAATGGAACGGCAACTTCGTTTGGGCCTGTAAAAACTACGACGGCGATGTGCAGAGCGATACCGTGGCACAGGGCTTTGGCTCCCTGGGCCTGATGACCTCCGTACTGGTTACGCCCGACGGCAAAACACTGGAAGCGGAAGCGGCACACGGTACCGTAACCCGCCACTATCGCGCACACCAGCAGGGCAAACCCACCAGCACCAATCCCATCGCCAGCATTTTTGCCTGGACAAGAGGACTGGCATTCCGGGGTAAGCTGGACAGTAACCAGGAGCTGATCGATTTTGCCGATAACCTGGAGGCTGTTTGCATTGAGACCGTAGAGCAGGGTAAGATGACCAAAGACCTGGCCGTTTGTGTCCATGGTTCCAACGTGGCGCACGGTGAGCATTACCTGTACACGGAAGAGTTCCTGGAAGCGATCGATGAAAATCTGAAGAAAAAGCTGAACTAAACGGCTCTATAAACGATCATAAAAAGTGCGCTGACCATGGCGCACTTTTTTATGTTTCTTAACACCTCCTGCTGTTCAAAATTTAATGGCAAAGCCCACAGGAAATTTACAAAAAATGCTATAAAGGATTATTCAATAACCTTGCGATTCTGAACGGCTACAGGATGCTTACCGGTTTGCCCATATGTTGTTCATAAAGCTTTACAGAGCGCAGCAGGTCGCGGGAAGGTTTGCCCGGGTGCTGCGGCAGAAAGCTCAGCCCCAGCCCGATGGCATCCTTCTTCTCCGTCCGTTTCCAGATACCCGTCAGCTTGTGCTTTTCCATCATCACAGGCCGGAAGATCCCGTTGCCGACCGAAGTGCCGTCGCCGTCAAAAAGCAGCCCGCGGCTTTCCGAATAGCTTACGGCCAGCTCGTCATAAGGTGGCAGCAAAAAGGAATGAGGTATTGCCGGTGCAGCCGGCGTATCCTGCTCAAACATCCAGTAAACGGTGTCCCGGATCGTTACCGGTATCAGCTCCTTTTCGATGGCTCCCCATCCTTTTGTAGCGTCGGTTATGGTCAGGCCGCTCCACCAGGCAAAGTCCCTTAGTGTGGCCGGCCCCCTTGTTTTAAAATAGAGCGTGGCAAGCCTTGCCAGCGCCTCTTCTCTGCTGATGGTGGCCGCGGGTCCTACCCTTTTATCGAAAAGCGTATAGGTAAAGCGCCGGCCCTTTCGTTTGCCGCTGCAGATCAGCATTTCTGTTTCCGCGCGGATCTGCAATTGTGTGGCCAGCAGGTGATCGGTCTTTATCCGGCGTTGAGCCAGGCGCTCCATGATCTCCTCTTTGGTCAGGTCTTCCACCTCCAGCTCCTTTTCCAGCACTTTCCGCGCCTTTGCATACAGCGCCGGGGTAAGTCCCGTTTGCCGGTCGATAAACCGGGCTGCTTTTTGGATGGATACAGCAGACAATTGCATCATCCAGCGCACTTGTTCCGTGGTTACAAAATGCCAGGTAGGGCGCAATACATGCAGGCGGATGATCCGGCCTTCATCGACTGCCTCTTCGATCTGCGCTTCACCCGGGTCCTGCATCCGCAGCCCGATCGCCCATTTGGCCATTGCATAGTCCTGTGCCTGGATGATCCCCATATAAGACACCAATGCCTCCGGACTGTGGGGCACCGGCCGGTGAAGCTGCTGGTTGCGGATCCTGTATTGGAGTAGTTCTTTTAAGGTCATTATGCAGGTGTTGAAGTACCTTCTCAAAAATAGAACAGATCCACCGATTTCAGAAATCAAATACGTAACTTTCAGCCGGTACCGATCTGGCTGTTTTAAACAACCATTCATTTTAAACTGATTACCGGCATGCTCAGACCTCTTTTTATTTTTTTGATCTTTTGTACCGGGGCATACCAGCTCCGAAGCCAGCCGCAGTCCGGGCAGCAGGGGAACACCGGTAACGACTGGCTGGTAAAGCCGGTTACCGCAAAAGCGGCGGTTTATAAAAGCAGCGATGCAAAGGAACTGATCCTCGATAACGGGCTGGTGCAACGCCTGTTCCGCCTGCAACCGAACCTTGTCTGCATCGATTATAAAAACAAGATCAACAACCAGCAACTCCTCCGCTCGGTAAAAGCCGAGGCCCGGGTAACCATTGACGGTACCGCATATGAAGTGGGCGGGTTGCGCGGGCAAAAAGAAAATGCCTATCTGCTTCCTTCCTGGGTTGGTCAGCTGAAAAAAGGAGCTTCCGATTTTGAATTTAATACCTATACCGTCACCGATCTTCCCCCCTATCTGAACCCGCGATCCAAATTCTGGGCAACGAACCACCAGGCAGCCACAGGAAAACTCGTACGCTTTTTGTTCCGGTCGCCCCTGCCGGCATTAAAAGGCATTGAGGTAGAAGTGAATTATGCGTTATACGACGGATTGCCGCTGATCGCAAAATGGTTGCGTATCTTCAACCGGTCGGAGCAAACCATTCGTGTAGGGAGGGTGGTGAACGAGATCCTGGGCATGGTAGAAGAAGAGAGTGCAGTGGTAGGCAGTCCGGCGCAGATGAAAAAGCCCGGCGGATTGTATATCGAATCAAACTATGCCTTCAACAATGCCATGCGCTACGACCTGAGCGATCAGACCACACATTGGAAAACAGACAGCACTTACACATCACAGGTAAATTATAATTACAATACCCCCTGCCTGCTGGAAGTATATCCTGAATATGGGCCAGGCATCGATCTGCCGCCGCGCGACACCTTCACTTCTATCCGGACCTATGAACTGGCCATGGACAGTTATGACCGGCAACGCCGCGGTATGGCCATCCAGAAAATGTACCGCACCATTGCGCCCTGGACAACGGCCAATCCCATCTTCATGCACCTGGTCAGCAAAAATGATGACGAAGTTAAAAAAGCCGTTGACCAATGTGTGCAAACGGGATATGAGGCCCTGATCCTGAGCTTTGGCAGCCATATCAATATGGAGAACAACAGCGTGCAGAACCTGGCACGATGTAAGGCACTGGCAGACTATGCCCATAGCAAGGGTATAAGGATGGGGGTGTATTCCCTCTTCAGCTCGCGCAAGATCAGCGAGGCCGATGATGTGATCAACCCCCTGACCGGTAAGACCGGCGGTGCTTTTTTTGGAAATGCCCCTTGCTTCGGAAGCAAGTGGGGTTTGGACTACCGTAACAAGATCAAGCAGTTCTTTACCGTTACCGGGTTCGACATCTGGGAGAACGACGGCCCTTATCCGGGAGACCGCTGTGCCTCTGTAACACACCCGGGGCATAAAGGCCTGGACGATAGCCAATGGCGGCAAATGGAGATCCAAAAGGAATTGTATCACTGGCTGAACAACCGGGGCGTTTATATCAATGCACCCGACTGGTATTTCCTGGATGGCACCAATAAAATCGGCCTGGGCTACCGGGAGGTAAATTTTTCGCTGCCCCGTGAGCAGCAAAAGATCCTGAACCGGCAGAACATCTTTGACGGTACCTGGGAGAAGACCCCTTCCATGGGATGGGGCTTTGTTCCGCTGACCCGCTACCAGGGCGGCGGACCGGAAGCCGTGCTGGAACCGCTTTCGCAGCATCTAAACGATTACGAGCAACTGATGATGCAATATTATGGCGCAGGTGTTCAGGCCTGTTACCGGGGTCCGCGGCTGTATGATACCGAGCAGACCCGGCAAACGGTTGCCGCAGTGGTTACCTGGTATAAAAAGTACCGAAAGATCCTGAACGCTGACCTGATCCATTTGCGCCGCGCAGACGGACGCGACTGGGACGGATGGTTGCATGTAAACGCCTTATTAAAGGAAAAGGGCCTGCTGATGCTCTTTAATCCTACCGGTCAACCCATGAAACGGCAGATCTCCGTTCCGCTTTATTATGCAGGCCTTACCCGGACCGCGCGTATCCGCGAAAAAGAGGGACCTGCAAAAAGCTATACGCTGAACCGGGATTATACCGTAACACTGCCGGTTATATTGCCCCCCAACTCCTACTCCTGGTGGGTGATCGAGTAAGGGCTTTCCTGCCGTTTGCCTCCACAGATCAGTAGCATCCTTTTGCGGGAATATGATGCCCGTCTTGCTTTCGTCAGTGATCTTCAGCGCTTCTGTTGCTATTTTCCCGATTGCGCAAAGCCTGCGTCCCCAACGGCCATTCGCTTCTTCATTTTATATTTATAATACACAGATGCTGCACCTCCCCGGATATTACCAGCCCGGGTTCTGCGTCAGGTTCGTATTTTTTACGATTGCCGAGGCCGGCACCGGGTAGTAATACTGGCGGCCATCTGCATACCAGGTGCGTGTTTGAGTCTTAAACCATTCCAGGTGCTTATCGGCAGTCAGCGTCTGATAATTGGTACTCTTGCCGCCAATGGGCACTTTTGCACAGCCCTTCGGAACTTCAATGGTAGGGCCGCTCTGCGCGCCATCATAGAATACGACATCCGGTGTGCCGTTGTGATCGAGGTCAATGAGGGTATTCAATGCCGGCACATAAATGCCGCTCCATTGCAGGCCGGCCATCAGGTCGCCTCTTTTCCAGCGCTTCAGATCGTTAAACCGGAATCCTTCCAGCGCTAATTCTACCTGCCGTTCGCGGCGGATCTCCAGGATCACCGGGTCGCTGATATCCGGGAAAAAGGTCTGCCTTAAATAATTATCCACCGCAACCGGCTTCTGCGTGGTACCCCCCGTAATGCCCGCCCGCCTTCTCAGCTCGCCGATGGACTGATCCCAATCAGCATCCGTCAGGCTGCCCAATTCTGCTTTTGCTTCCGCAAAATTCAACAGGATCTCGGCAAAACGCATCAGCGGCAGGTTATTGATATTGTATCCTCCGTTATCATAATAGCTGTCATCAAGTGTGTATTTGATCGGCTGGTAACCGGTATAGGTATAGCTGGCAAAATTAGGCGGTGCGGCAGCTCCGTTCCGGCTGTATCCCGGCGTACGGATCAGCTGGGCCAGGCGGTAATCCCTGCTTTGACATTCCTCGTAAAACGTTTCTGTATTGTAACCCGGGCGGCTGGTATAAGGGGTGCCATCAACATTCAGTATCGTATTGATGAACGGGCGTACCAGGCTGTACCGCGGCCCGTAAGTAGCGGAGGTCCACCACCAGTTCGCATCTCCCAGTATTGCCAGGTCCTTACTCAGCACCACGGCCAGCATCACCTCCGAGGTAACCGGTTTTTCTGCAATGAACAGCTGGCGTTGGGAATCCTGTGGCCCCTGGCCTTTATAGATGGAATAGGGGCCGTTCTTCATCAGCTCATCCGCTGCATCCACTACCAGCTGATAGTATTTGTCCGCAGTGCTCACAAGATTCAATTCCGTATGGTATTTCCGGAATGAAGCTTCATATAACGCGGCCCTTGTCTTGAGCCCCAACGCTGTCCATTTGGTAATGGTAGATCCGTCGGAAGTTTTTACACTGATATTCTGATACGCAAAATCCAGGTCTTCAATAATGTGGTCGATGATCACCGTCCGGGAATCGCGTTTCCCATACAGCAGGTCGTCATCGTTGATCTGGAGCGGCTGGTCGATCCAGGGAACATCTCCGAACCGGATCAGTTTGTCCAGGTAAAAATAGGCCCGGAAAAAATGGGCAATGCCCAGATAATTATTTTTAACTGCCTCGGGTACATTGGCGGTTGCGCAATTTTCTATAAAATAATTCACATTGCGCAGGTTGCCCCAGTCCCAGCCACTGCTGGTTTCCGCGGAGTAAGCCCCCGCCTGTAAGAAGCCGTTCAGGGAGTTCACAGCACCATAATCTGCCATTGCATCCAGTTCATAGGCGTTGGTTCCCGATGGCAACATATTATAGAAGGAATAACTGTACGTTTTCAGGCCCATTTCACTTCCAAAAACTTCTTTAGCTGTGGCCGTAGCTTCAGGCAGCTCGTGCAATTCACAGGAAGTCATTCCAAGGGTCGCTATCAGGAAACTATAAAATAACTTTTTCATTTTTTTTGCTTAAAAAGTGATCAAAAGATTCAAACTATAACTTTTCATGGTCGGGTAATTGAATCCGTCGCCGTACCCGCTGCTGACATCCGGGTCAGAATTGCCGATATTGGTCACGTCGATATCCCTGGTCCTCTTGTATAGCGGCGACCAGGTGAAAAGATTTTCACCGGATAAGCCGATACGTATCGCCTGCATGCCCCATTTGCTGATCCTGTTTGCGGGGAGGCTGTATCCAAGCTGTATATTCTTGAGCCTTGTATAGGCTACGTTCTGAAGATAACGGGTCTGTATGGTTTGCTTCAAAGAAGCGTTATAGCCCGCATAGCGGGGGAAATAGCCACCGGGATTTTCTTCGGTCCAGTAATTGTTCAGATGCCAGACGGGCAGGTTGTTGTAAGGACGGTTATATTGGCCCCAGAAGATCGATTCATTGCTCGGATACCAATCCTGCTTTCCTACCCCCTGCACAAATGCAGAAAAATAGATCTGGTTCCAGTCGAGGTTCACATTAAAGCTATAAAGATAACGGGGCGTCTCATTCCCGATCACTTTCAGATCGCCATGTTCGAAGATAGTATTATCGCCATAGTCGATCACACCATTTTGATCCAGGTCTTCAAAGCGAAGGTCGCCCGGATAGATCTTACCGGAGTTGGAAGATTTTATGAGCGGTTGTTTTGGAGCATTGTCAATTTCCTCCTGCGACTGAAACAGGCCCTGGGTTACATAGCCCCAGATCTCGCCCACTTTCTTGCCAACATAGTAATCGCTCAAACCTCCGGTAGCATTGTAGAACCGGTCGATGGTGGCGCTGTTATCCGCAAGCGTTGCCTTAAGGCTGTAGGTAAAGGGCTTCCCTGCCATTTCAAAGAAGTTGCGATAGGCCAACGAAACTTCAAACCCCTTCGTGGTCAGGTCTGCGTAGTTCCCCTTGGGAGAGCCGGTACCAAAAACATCCGGCAACGTTTGCCCTACTGTGTACATGTTGAGGGTTTTGCGGATGTAATAATCCGCGGTCAGGGTCAGTTTATCCTGCAGGAATGCCGCGTCCAGGCCATAGTTGGAGGTACGCGCGGTTTCCCAGGTAAGATTGTCGGGGATCACACCGGGCGCACTGGTCACCGGGTTTTTATTCCCATCCAGCACCCTGCCGGAGGTCGAAAAGGAAAATTGTTCCAGGTAGGCATACGGATCGATATTTCCGTTGCCCAGCGCTCCGTATGAGCCTCTTAATTTCAGGTCGGAAATGACAGACGGATCGATGTGCCAGAACTTTTCCCTGGAGATCCTCCAGCCTGCTGAAACCGAGGGGAAAAAGCCCCATTGCTCATTCAGCGGGAATTTTGATGAGCCATCGTAGCGGCCGTTTATTTCCAGCAGGTAGCGTTCGTCATAGATATAGTTCAGCCGGAAGAACAGGCCGGAGATCCGGTACCGGTTATAACCTCCGGTAGCGGTTGTTGAATTTCCCAGCGCCAGGTTGATATTCTTTGTATCTTCAGAAAGCAGCCCGGTTTTGGTAATGTATTTTGAATCATAGTTACGCTGCTCATAATTATAGCCCAAAAGCCCTTTCAAATAATGACGGGCAAACCGTTTTTCATAATCCGCATAAAGATTTGCTGTTAAATAATTCCACTTTTGGTTGGCATTATAAATGTTATCATTTGAGGAAGATTCCAAAAACTTTATTTCTCCTTCTTTTACGCTGTAAGGCACGGGCACGCGTACCCGGGTAAGCTCATATTGCTGGGTACGAAAGGTAAAATCACCTTTAACATGAAAGCTGTTATTAAAGAACTTCGTTTCAAAAGCGGTGGTGTTGCGCAGGTTGGAGCCGGCATTGTTCCGCACATTTTTACCATACACAAAATCGCCCACGGTATAGGCTGCCGAATAGCTGAAGGTACCGTCGGGGTTATAGATGGGCGAACTGGGATGTCCTTCATCCGCAATATTTCTCCAGATAACGCCTCCTTCCCCGGCAGTGATCGGATCGCGGTAGGTATAATAATAGTAATCCAGGCTATTGGTGACCTTCAGCCAGTCAGTTACCTGCAGTCCCTCTTTTGCCCGGAGGCTGTAATTTTTATAGATGTCCGGGTTAAAACGGTAAATGCCATCGCTCTTAAAATAGCGGCCAGAGAGGTAGTATTCCATTTTATCGGACTTCCCGCTTACCGACAGGTTGTGCTGCTGCGTAAACGTTGTATTTTTCATCAGGAAGTCGTAATAGTCTTCATTACCGTAATAAACATAGTTCCCGTCCTTATCCACGGTTATGGGTTCGTTAATACCCTGTTCTTTTCTTTTCTTAAACTCTTCAAGCCAATCCAGGGTAAATATCTGGGTCTTGTTCAGCTTGCTGGGCACGGAGGAGTAGTTGTTCCAGGCATTATAGGCTTCAAAAAAATGCGCTGCATATTCGTACCCGTCGGTAACAAAATCGGGTCTGGAGGTTTGTTTCTGAACGGAAGCGCTTCCAGAATAGCTGATCACCGACTTCCCTTTCCGCGCACTTTTGGTTGTAATGAGCACCACTCCGAATGTTCCTTTTGAACCATATACGGCTGCCGATGCTGCATCTTTCAGCACCGTAACGGATTCCACATCATTCGGATTCAGGGTTGAGGGATCGCCTTCGACACCATCGATCAGGATCAGGGCGCTACCTCCCTGGCCGATGGAAGTGGTACCGCGGATATTATAGGAAACGCCCCTGGTAGGCTTGCCATCCAGGGGATTCACATTCAGGTTGGGGATCGCTCCCTGCAACATCTGCGAAATGGAAGGCTGTACCCTTCCTTCCAGCGCTTCTCCTCCAAGCTGGTCAACGGCCCCTGTGAGGTTGATCTTCTTTTGTGTTCCGTACCCCACCACAACCACGTCGCTCAGCTGATCTGCAACCGGCTCTAATGTATAAGACAACTGCAGGGTCTGCCTGCCATCGTACCGGACCGTCTTTATGGTCAGCGTCTGGTAGCCGACGGAGGATACCTCGATACTGTATATTCCCGGGTTGAGCCCAGAAAACGAAAAGCGGCCCTGTCCATTGGCAATACCCTGCTTCGAAGAAGTACCGTTCCTGTCTTTTAATGTGATCGTGGCATTGGGTACGGCGTTGCCGGCGCTGTCAATAATAATACCGGTGATGGATGCGCTTTTATCCTGGGACAAACAGCACAGTGCGCTACATAAAAATGTACATAAAAGGCAAAATGCCCGCATACAGTTTTTAAAACTTGTTTCCCTGAACATTTTAATTTTTTTTGGTTTGATAAAAAATGATCTGTTCCACGAGCGCCGGGAGGCAGCTTCTTTTTTTATTATGATCCGAGGTTGTTTTCTTCGGCGGCAAAACTATCGTCCGTGTCATAAAATCGGCCATGCATTGCGTTAATAAATTATGTTGTTTCTGTTATCATATGAACAAAACATTAAGGATGCCCGGGTCCCGTTTTCCGTTCCGGAAGGCATAGCTTTTGTCCAAAACACCGGCGGCGGGTTTATTATGTTAACCACTCCTCAGCAGGCAGCGCACGGATCTGCCGGGGTTGGGAAGCAGGTCATCGAAACGGGGGGCGCTCCGGTAAACCGGGGTCCGCTTTTGATCCGCGATCACGCGCGGCTCCGGGGTATCGGTGGGCAGGTTCTTATGGGCAAACATAACTCGTCAGCTGTTTTAAATTGTAAGGACTTCGACTTTCCGGGTCATAGCAAGGATTGCTGCCGTTCTGTTTTCTTTACCCCCACTTTCACGTTTACAGGGCGGGGCAGGTAAAAACGTTTTTTTGCACTTCGAAGAATACGAAAACGAATTTAAATATTATAAAATAAAAAACAAGTTCCAATTTCTATTAAATCAATAATTATAAATAAAAAGAAAGAAAAAGAAAGTGGATAGTTGATTATGTATCAGAAAGTTAACCGGTAAAAAGACTGGGGATAAGTCCGTTTGTAATTTAAAATTCCCGGCGCCGGGGTATGGATCTTTTCCGGGATGGCCCGCGATCAGAACAGAAACCGTTCCTGGTTGTTGATAAGAGAAGCAGTGTTGATGCAGGGTGTATCCAGGTAAAAGTGTGTTGATCGCTAACCACACTTTTGGCTGTTCCGGATTTTGGGAGCGGCAGGGCCATGCGGGCTTTTGATACAACCGCCTTCGGAGATGCCGTCCAGGGAAACCAGATGCATTGGTTCCGGTGATATGGCATCTGCTAATTTGCTTAATTTTACCGGCACCGTTAAGGAAGCTCTTTTGAAAAGGTGCATTTAAATACGAACACAATGAAACTGTATATAAAGAACATGGTATGCAACCGCTGCAAAATGGCGGTAAAAACAGAGCTGGAAAAACTGCACCTGCAGCCGGTTTCGGTAGCGCTCGGCGAGGTAGCACTGGAGCGCGATATTACACCCGGCGAAAAAGAAAAGCTGGAAGCCGGGCTGAATGAACTGGGCTTTGAGCTGATCGATGATAAAAAAAGCAGGGTCATCGAAAATATCAAAAAAGAGATCATCCAGCTGGTACACCAGCAGGATAGCGAATTAAAGGTAAACCTTTCCGATTATCTCAGCAGCCGGCTGCATCATGACTACAACTACCTCTCCAGTCTTTTTTCGGAGGTGGAAGGGTCCACTATTGAAAAATATTTTATCCATCAGAAAATTGAGCGGGTAAAAGAGCTGCTGGTATATGACGAGCTTTCGCTCAGCGAGATCGCATTTCAGCTCAATTATTCCAGCGTAGCCCATTTAAGCAACCAGTTTAAAAAAGTAACGGGCTTTACTCCCAGTCATTTTAAAAATATCCGGGCTGAAAAGCGGAAGCCTCTGGATATGGTGTAGGCGGCAAGGCTAACCGGAGCCCAAGATCCAATCCTTCATCCCCCGTTCTTCCTTAGTGCCCGGCAACAGGTTATCAAGTATCAGCACCCATAACCCGGACACCATCATGGGTGTGCCCAGCGGCTGGGAACACCCATTCGTCACTCCAGATTAAAAAGATTCCGGGCGCGCTGCTCCTTTGCCTGCTTATCTTTATCGAATGCCCGGCTAAGTCATTCCTGTTCGATCAGGTCATCCCGGGCGGGCGCCTTTGCCCGTTAGGCTGCACTGCTCTTCTGCAATTCAGATGCGTTTGCCCCGCAAGGCAGCCGGCTGTAAAAATGCATTACCTTTGCGCGCGTTAAGCATGATGCAAAGTATTTCCATAAGCGACTGGATGGCACGGACCGGGGCGCTGCCTCTGGCGGACGTGCGCACACCTGCGGAGTTTGCACAGGGACATATCCCCGGCGCGTTCAATGTACCCCTGTTCAGCAATGAAGAGCGGGTGCAGGTAGGTACTACCTACAAGCAGGTAAGCCGCGAAGAAGCGATCCTGCTGGGCTTTGAACTGACGGGACCAAAATGGGCAGGTTTTATACGGCAATGCCTGCAGATAGCCCCGGACAAACGGATCGCCGTGCACTGCTGGAGAGGAGGCATGCGCAGCGGCGCCATGGCCTGGGCATTGAACCTCTATGGCTTTGAAGTTTACCAGGTAACTGGCGGCTATAAGTCGTACCGCCGGTGGGCGCACCTGCAATTTGAGCGGGCTTATAAGCTTCGGATACTGGGCGGCATGACCGGATCCGGAAAAACCCGGTTGCTGCAATACATGAAAGCGCAGGAGCACCAGGTGATCGACCTGGAAGAGCTGGCGCAACACCGGGGATCTTCTTATGGCAGTCTCGATAAACTGATCCAACCCACACAGGAACAGTTTGAGAACAACCTGGCCTGGGAACTGAATCAGGTGTGCACAGAAGTTCCGCTGTGGCTCGAAGACGAGTGCCAGATGATCGGCCGGCGCAGCATCCCTACTCCCCTCTGGAAACAAATGCGCGCTGCTGTGCTGATCGGTCTGCAGGTGCCCCTGGAACAACGGGTGGCAACGCTGGTACAGGACTATGGCTGCCTGGACCGTGATTTTCTGGTGGCATGCACCGAAAGGATCCATAAACGCCTGGGACCTTTGCAGACAAAACAAGCGATAGCCGCCATCCGCGAAGGGCGCATGGCCGACTTTATCCGGCTTGTGCTGGTCTATTATGATAAAGCCTACCGGAAGGGATTGGCGTTGCATCCGGCAGACAGGGTATTTTTGCTGGAAGTATCCGGAAACAATACCGCAGCAGACAGCCGGCGCCTGATAGCACTGATCACAGAAGACCAGGACCCCCGTCCCGGAAATGACGGTCCGGATATACCGGAATGAATCCTTTTTTTGACGTTACAAATGGAAACAACAATATATAAGTTAACACAATATTCGCATGGTGCCGGCTGTGGCTGCAAGATCAGCCCGGCCTTGCTGGATAAGATATTACATACGGCAACCCCCGCTGCATTTGCGGACCCCCGGCTGCTGGTGGGCAACGACAAACGCGATGATGCTGCCGTGCTGGACCTGGGCAATGGCACGGCCCTGATCGCTACTACCGATTTTTTCATGCCCATTGTGGATGATGCCTACGACTTTGGCCGCATTGCCGCCGCCAATGCCATCAGCGATGTATATGCCATGGGTGGGCAACCCGTACTGGCCATTGCTATACTCGGATGGCCCATCAGCAAACTGCCACCCGAAACGGCGGGCCAGGTGCTGGAAGGCGCACGGGCCATTTGTGCAGAAGCCGGTATTACCCTGGCCGGCGGGCACAGTATCGATTGCCCGGAGCCGGTATTTGGTCTTGCCGTGAACGGCGTGGTGCCGGTTGCCCACCTGAAAGAAAATGCCACGGCTGCTGCGGGCTGCCACCTGTACCTGACCAAGGCACTGGGTGTAGGCGTTCTGTCCACCGCGCAAAAACGCGGATCATTACAACCGGAAGATGCGGCTATTGCATTAAAGAGTATGACCACGCTCAACAAATCCGGGGCACTGCTGGGCAGGCTGGATGCCGTTACGGCCATGACCGATGTTACGGGTTTTGGCCTGCTGGGGCACCTGGCTGAGATGTGTGCGGGCAGCGGAGTTTCTGCCGTGGTGGAATTTGAAAAAGTTCCGGTCATACCGGGTATTTCCACCTACCTGGACCAGGGCTGTGTGCCGGGTGGCACCCATCGTAACTGGAGCAGTTATGGTGATACGATCGGACCGCTTACGGAACGCCAGCAACAGATCCTGGCGGATCCGCAAACCAGTGGTGGCCTGCTGGTGGCTGTAGCCGCAAATGGAACGGGAGCCTTCGAACAGCTGATGCGGGAACAGGGCTACGATCTGAAGCCCTTTGGCCGGCTGCAGCCACAGGGCAGCGGCCCGCTGATCACCATTGCCTGATCCCAGCCGGAGGCGGGGCCACAGGCGCTATTGCCGGTCTTTTAACCGGGAGGTATATGTGCGCCGCTTATCCGGATTTTGTTGCAGGCCCTCATCTGCCCTGAATGTTTTTACCGTTTGGATCAACGCATCACGGATATCAAACGACATCTGCCATTCAATGGCCGTTTGCCCGTCCCTGCTTTCAAACGCAATGCTGGCCAGGAATTTTGGTCCCGAAAGATGTGCATACGTGATCTTTTTGTACGGCACAATTTCGTCAAAGCCGCTTTTGTTCTTATAGTCGGTTCCATCCGGGTAATGGTGCTGGTAAAGCCCTGCGGGCCCCACCAGTTCTTCAGGTGCTCCGGGTTGGTCATACTTCCCAAACCAGCTCAACGGGTGCTTCAAGTACACCACTCACGCGCAGTTCCCGGTTTATGCTACTGCTCCTTTCGTTTTCCATATATGCGTATTTCAAAGCACAAAGGGCTGGCTTACTTCCAGTCTTTCAGCGCCATTGTTTTTTTATCGGCCTTCATGTTGTTTCCAGGCACAAGGTTCACCACAAACCGGTGGCTGCTGTTTGCTGGCAGCAGGGTCTCAAAACCTGCGATAACCGTTCCGGGGTTGGGCGCATCATAGTCGTTCGATGGAGCCGTGCTCCAGGTTTTCAGCGTAACCGGCACATCGCTTGCCACCTGCACCAGCAGCGTTTTGCCGTCCTTTTTCAGCAACAGCTCTGTGGGCGATCTTATTTCCACCGTTGCAGGGGTTAGCATACGCCACTGCATCCTGACCGGCCGGCCGCCGGTTTTTATCTCGTCCTGAACCAGTGCATAGGCTTTGTCTTTTATAGCTACGCCCCGTATGGCTTGTTTTACCTGCCCCTGGTATACCGGGGACAGATCTGATTGTGCAAAATAAAATTCCGGCCGGTTGCCGTACCGCGTAATGGCGGTTACCCCACTCATCCGCTGCAGGCTATCGTCAAATGTAAGGGTACTGTGCGCATAATTGGTATAGCGGAAAACCGTCCAGCGTTGGGAGTTCTGTGTCCGCTGCCAGATATTCAGGCCTTTGGATTCCAGCGATTCGTAATTCTGCATACCGAAATCCATTCCCCAGCGCACGCCATCCGCTTCAAACACAAAGGAGCCTTCATCCATATGGGCATGGTTCACAGAAGGTGAGCCTGCTTTAAAACCAAGGAACAGTGCATCCGGGTTGGTCCAGCTGGTACGCATCATTACCACAGGGCTGGCACCGCCACCCGTCCAGTATGTTTTCTCCGGTGGGGTAACGCTTCCCGTCAATTGTTTACCCCATATTAAAAGTGTTGGTAAAAAGCGGTCACCTTCCAGCGCCCTCCGGTTTTTATCATTATGGAGATATTGCAGCTCGTTCCAGGCCAGTGAAGGTCTTTTTAATTTTTGGGCAAACCAGAACATGGCGCCATTGGCTTCCGCACCCGGTCCGGAATCAGCATAGTTAAACGGCCGTCCGCTTGGCGCGATCATGTGTTGAAAATAGTCTGCGGTTTTCAGAAAGCCCGGCAAGGCGCTCAATCCTTCGCCCCCGGTCAGCCGTTCCAGGGCATCCAGGAAGAATACATTGTAGGTTGTGCCGTAGCTCCAGTAGCCATAACCCTCCGGGTAAGCACCGTCCGGTGCATATTGCTTCATGGGAATGCTGATCGATTCAACGGCACGGTGGATCACCTGGCTGCATTGCTCCGGATCCGATTCAAAAACAGCCAGGGCGCCATAAGCCAGCCCGGCATTGCAAACCTGGTTCCAGTTATTCTCTACCTTGAGCCAGTAGTTGTATTTCGAATCAAAGGAAGTGCGGATCCCTTTTTCCAGGATCGCGTCTTTGATTTTGTTTCTCGACTCAGGGGAAAGGTCGTTGTACAACCAATCGTACCCAATGGCAGCAGCCATGGTCATTTCCGCAACATCCAGGTAATGCGTGGGGTTCCAGTCTGCAAATCCGGTGATGGTTAGCAATTGCTGTTCGGCAGCATCCTGGTACCGCTGCTCTCCTGTCATGCGCCAGGCATACGAAAGAAAAAAGATCCTGCGGATGGCCTCCCGGGAAACCGAAAGCAGCCGCTTCCCTATTTTTTTATGTTCCAGCGGGGCTGCCTTGCAAATACGGCCGGCGGCTTCCAGGACCAGATCGTGCACTCGCTTCAGATCCGCGTTACTCCGGATGGCTGTTGTTATCTGCCCTTCTTCCCCTTTTGCCAGCAATAAGCGCGGATGTGCAGTGCGTGCGATGGCATCGGTTAATACGTTCTGCGAAAAGGCGTGGCTACCCAGTAAAAGCAGCAGGCCGAAAAATATACACGCAATCGGTTTCATGAATCATATTTTGCCTCTAAAAATACTTAAGTAATCAGGATTATTACCGGAACTTTCTATTTTTTCTTATTTTGCCCGTTTGATCCCTTAAATTTTAAACCTTCTTTGATGAAATCTTTTTTAAAACCGGGAATTACCGCCGGCCTGGTCTGCTTCTTTTTAAGCGCCGCCGCCCAAAAGGACATGCGCACGCTGATCCGGAACAATGAGGTCTTTGCCGCCAACCAGTACAAGCTGCTGATGAAAAACACACCGCCGGACAAAATGCCGCAGAACTATGACCCCGCTAAAGATAAGCTGGTGGCTTCCGGCACAGCATGGTGGACCAGTGGCTTTTATCCGGGCACCTTATGGTTGATCTATAAAGCCACCAAAGATCCGGAGATCCTGACGGAGGCAAAAAAGCGCCTGGTACAGGAAGCGCCTATGCAATATTATACGGGCAATCATGATATTGGTTTTATGATCTTTTGCAGTTTTGGCAACGCTTATGCCATTACAAAAGATCCTCATTATAAAGAAGTAATCCTGACTGCCGCAGAAACGGCAACAAAGCGTTACCGGCAGGGGATGAAGGCTATTCAATCCTGGAATAAAAGCAAGAAATTCAATGCTCCAGTGATCATCGACAATATGATGAATCTTGAGCTGCTGGAATGGGCCTCCCGGAACGGAGGAAGCAAGCTGCTGGCCGAAATTGCAGAGAACCACGCCAACACCACCCTGAAGAATCATTTCCGCCCGGATGGCAGCAGTTATCATGCGGTGGATTATGATACGGCAACCGGGGCGGTATTAAAAAAGGTGACCCACCAGGGCTACGCCGATGAATCTGCCTGGGCGCGTGGACAGGCATGGGCGCTCTATGGCTATACGATGATGTACCGCTTTACCAAAAAGCCGGAATACCTGGCGCAGGCGCATAAGATCGCCGCCTTTATCCTGGACCATCCCAACCTCCCTGAAGACAAAGTGCCCTACTGGGACTTTAATGCGCCGGATATCCCCAATGCACCGCGGGATGTGTCTGCCGCTGCGGTAATGGCTTCTGCCCTGCTGGAGCTGGCACAGTACAGCAATCCGAAACAAAAGGCATCCTATCGCACCAGCGCTGCTACAATGATCCGCTCAATGGCAACTACCTACCGGTCGCAACCCGGCGGCAGCAAGGGCTTTATCCTTACCCGAAGCGTGGGAAACCTTCCGGGAAGATCGGAAGTGAATGTATCCTTATCCTATGCCGACTACTATTTTATGGAGGCACTGGACCGGTACAAGAGGTGGGTGCTGAAGTAAGCCTGGCCGGCCATAACTTTCAGGTGACAGGGCAACACCATTAAATACACAACACAAAAGATCCCGGTTATTTTGTAACCGGGATCTTTTATCTGATCATTATATATTTTACACTAACGTACGTACCCCCTCTGCGATCACCGAAGAGAAGACGCCTGGCTTATAACCGATTTTTTCTTCATAGGCCGCCGTTATCTTTTCCGCAAAATCATCAAAACATTCCTGTTTGATCAATGCGATGGCACAGCCGCCAAAGCCCGCTCCGGTCATCCGTGCGCCAATGCAGTCTTTGTAGGTCCTGCAGAAATCAACAATGGTATCCAGTTCGATCCCGGATACTTCATACAGGTCCTGCAGGGAATCATGCGAAGCATACATCAATGCCCCAAACGTTTCGATATCACCACTGGTAAGCGCTTCCTTTGCTTTTTTTACACGTTCGTTTTCTGCAATTACATGCAGGGCGCGTTTTTCAAGCACCGGATCGTTCAGCAGGGTTTTGTTTTGTTCAAAGTCTTCCACGCTGATCTCTGCAAGATGCTGCACCCGTAATTTTTGCTGGAACGCCTTCAATGCTGTGCGGCATTCATTAAAGCGTTCGTTGTATTTGGATTCTACCAGCTTCCGGGGCTTATTGCTGTTGATGATGGCCAGTACATAATCGCCGATCTCAAAAGGAAGGTACTCATATTCCAGCGTATCGGTATTCAACAGAACGGCATGGGCTTCCTTGCCCATCGCTACGGCAAACTGGTCCATGATGCCGCTGTTGAGCCCCATAAAATCGTTCTCAACACTTTTGCCCAATACGGCCAGCTCCACCCTGGAAAGCCCTGCCTCAAACAGCTCATTCAAAGCAAAGGCCGTCAATACCTCGATGGAGGCACTGGACGACAAGCCCGAGCCAATGGGCAGATTGCCTGAGAATAAAAAATCCATCCCTGTAAGCTCCACCCCTTTTTTCTGAAGCTCGTTGATGACGCCCAGCGGGTAATTGAACCATTCCGGTCCCTGTTTGCTGTAACCATCCTGGCTAAATGCGATCGCGGTGGATTCGGGGAAATCCAGCGCATGAAAACGGAATTGCCGGTCTTCATTTTTTGCAATCAGCAGGGTTGTTCCGAGAGAAATGGCACAGGGCATTACCTGACCACCGTTGTAATCAATATGCTCTCCGATCAGGTTCACTCTGCCAGGGCAAAAGAAAATATGCGCTGCCGGTTTGTGGTAAATTTTTTCAAATTCTTTTTGTAAATCCCCTATGGTCATAACAATTATATTATTTTTATCAAAATTAAACGTTCATGATTGAAATAACTGAGCAGCTTGCTACGCAGCATCCCAATGGAAAAGATGTTTATGTGTTCACCCTGAAAAACGGTTCCGGTACAGAAGCAACGGTTACGAATTATGGCGCCATTATTATGGCGATAAAAGTACGGAAATCGGATGGAACTTTTAATGATATTGTTTTAGGATTTGATACCCCGCAGGAATACTGGTCGGAGGCCTACCTTAAAAATTATCCGTATTATGGTGCCGCCATCGGGCGTTATGCCAACCGCATCAATCATGCGGCCATCACCATCGATGGAAAAGAATACCGGTTAAACAGCGCGAACCCCGGCTACCAGCTGCACGGAGGTGTTGAAGGCTTTGATAAAAAAGTATGGGACCGGGTTTCCGCAACCGATGGCCATGTGGTTTTACAATATGTAAGTCCGGATGGTGAGGAAGGCTATCCCGGTAACCTTACGGTGCAGATCATTTTTTCGCTGAACGAGGACAATGAGTTCAGTTACGAATACCGGGCCACAACCGATCAGCCAACCGCGGTGAACATTACCCATCACAGCTATTTTAACCTGAACAACGGCAAGGGCCGTATTGATCAGCAGCACCTGCGCATTCATGCCTCCCGTTACCTGGAGCAGGACGCCAACTATTGCACTACCGGCAATGTACTTCCGGTAAAAGGAACCCGCAATGACTTTAGTACTTACAACGAAACCGGGAATATTGCAAACCCGGAGCAGGGCATCGACATCAGCTATCCGCTGGACAACCCGGGCATGCAGAACATAGCAGCCGAAGCATGGTGCGATGAGGAAGATGTAAAGTTGGAAGTATATACCACAGAGCCGCTGGTGCACCTGTACAACAGCTATGGCTCACCGGAGATCAACGGCAAGAGCGGACAGCAATACACAGCCTTCTCTGCTTTCTGTTTTGAAACACAGGTACATCCCAATGCCATCAATATTCCTTCTTTTCCCAATACCATCCTGCGTCCGGGCGAAGTATACCAGGCAAAGACCGTTTACCGGCTTACGGAGAAGCGTTAGCTTTAAAGTTATCAGAATTGAGAGTTGAGACCTGAGACGGCACTAATCAACCCTGTCTTTCCTGTTACTTTAATGACCCGGGAAACCTAATGCAGATTATTTCATCAACTCATTTATCAATCACACATATTGACGGTAATAAATTAAAATCCGGATTCTCAATTCTCAAAACTAAAGCGTAGCCAGGTCGATCACGAACCGGTATTTTACATCGCTTTTTAACACGCGTTCGTAAGCTGTATTTACGTCTTTGATATCGATGAGTTCGATGTCGCTTACAATATTGTATTCAGCACAGTAATCGAGCATCTCCTGGGTTTCTGGGATCCCGCCGATGGAAGACGCGGTCAGCACCCGGTTGCCCCGCATCAAACTGTTACCCGCAATCTGCAGCGGCTCCGGTGGCAGGCCAACGCAGATCTGTACCCCGTTTGTTTTGAGCATCTGCAGGTATAGATTGTAATCGTGCGGAGCAGAAACGGTATCGATGATAAAGTCAAAATAACGATCGAGACTTTTTACCTGTTCCGGATCTTTGGTCAGTACAAATTTATGAGCGCCCAGCCGTTTGGCATCCGCCTCTTTTGCAGGAGAAGTACTCAACATCGTTACTTCAGCACCAAAGGAAACCGCAAATTTCACCGCCATGTGACCCAGGCCACCCAGGCCCAGCACTCCTACCCTGTGGCCCTTGCCCACTTTCCATTTCCGGAGGGGTGAATAGGTGGTGATACCCGCACAAAGTAATGGCGCCACACCCTTCAGATCGAGCTTATCTGAAACATGCAGCACAAAATGCTGATCACAAACGATCTTGTTGGAATAGCCTCCATAGGTGACCGATCCGTCTTTATCCCGGGAATTGTAGGTCCATACAGTTTGCTTATTGTCGCAGAACTGTTCCTGGCCATGATCGCAGCTATCGCAATGCTGGCAGGAATTGACCATACAACCAATACCGGCCAGTTCGCCTACCTTAAATTTGGAGACATTCGTACCCACTGCCGTAATGCGGCCAACGATCTCATGCCCCGGTACGATCGGGTAGCTGGCAGGCCCCCATTCGCTCCGTACCTGGTGAATATCGGAATGACAGATACCACAATATAAAATGTCGATCATTACATCATCCGCACCTGGTTCCCGGCGCTCAAAATCCCAGGGTTGCAGGGCATCTGTTTTACTATGGGCGGCGTATCCTTTTGCTTTTATCATGTTGTTGTAGTTTTATAGTGAGGAGTGAGAAGTTTTGGTGGAAAGTTTGGGGTTTAGGTTTGCCGTTGGCTGAAATAGGCGATCTCTTCCTTCAGGTCCAGGAACGGGTATTGCTCCATCAGCCGCTTCGCTTTTTCATACTGGGTCTTCAGGAACTGCTGATGTGCTTTTGTTTCGGGATGAAAGGGTTTATGCCTTCTTGCGATCATCAACGGCCGGATCTCTTTCATGAGCTGCCGGGAAGTTTCATCAATACAGCTTTCTGTAAATTTTCCCAGTACGAATTCGGTAGCGGGATAATTGGGGTGCGCCAGGTCCACATCATAGAACCGGTAATCCCGCAGCACGTCAATCACCAGCTCATAGGCAGGGAAATAGTACAACCGGTCAAATTTGTCTACCATATGATGCACGGCCTCTATCAGCCGGGCCTTACTCCGGTTATTGGCCACCACACCATCCCGCAGGTGCCGTACCGGGCTGATGGTGAACAATATTTTTAGGGTAGGATTAAAGATGCGGAGCCGGTGATATAAATTATCCAGCAGGGAAACCGTTTCTTCGATCGCCAGCATTTTCTTATCAAACCATTGTCCCGGCGCCCGGTGGCAATTGGCTACGTTTAATCCGGATAGCGTGGCCTGCGGGTTGTTACCGTTCAGCCGGTAGGAAAAAGATGAACCAAGAGTAATGACCACCCAATCGGCTTCTTTCAAAAATGCATGTGCCCTGGCCAGTGTGCCGTTCATCTGCTCCAGTACGGCTTCCGGGTTGCCGCCTGAAAAACGGGAATGATGATGCCAGGATTGCCACACTTCATTGAGATAAAAAAGATCATCCACCGTGTACGGCTTGTTCTCGATATAGCGCACCATGCTGTGATATACGCTGACGGGATCGAACAGGATCCCATGCGGGTTCTGAAGGATAGCAAACTTATGTTCCGCCAGTGCATTCCCAATGTGCTCGGTGAAACAGGAACCGATCAGCAAGATCTTATTCCCGTAACCGATCGGCGGCAATAAGGGTTCCATTTGTATGGGCGCCATAAAATCCATTCCGCAAATATCCGGAATTTACAATTATATGTTCCCGTTCTGCTCAATTGTTGTTTCACCCAACGGGCAAAGGAACGCGGAGGTGCGCTCATATGGCAAATGCCGTTTAAGGTTTAATATTCAGGGCATCGTTTCGATACTCAATGCTCAATCTCCGGATATCTCTGATCGCATTCCCCGCAACGGTACAAAGAAGCAACGGCGGCAATGGTTCCTTAACGGACCGCCTGAAGCCGGCCGTGCGATCCTCAAAGCGCCATCGACAGATGCACCATTACCCGGTTATTGGCTTTCACAATGCCGTGCGCCAGGTTTTGAGAAAAGGGCGTTTGAATATTGGCGCCGATCGCTATTTTTTTATAGGCTGTTTCTACCCCTGCCGTTCCCATCAGAAGGTCTCCGCCGGATACCGTTACCAATACATCGTTATCCACGTCGGTCTTCGCGTTCTCGTATTGTACACCCGCATTGGGAGCGATCATCACCTGACCAGCGATCCGGAACTTATAATAAGCCTGCGCATTGAGATTGACCTTGTTCCCGTAGCGGTAGTCATACCGGTTGGCCGTATTGATCTTATAATGCGCCCCGAGGTTAATGCCTGCATCCTGCAACCGCAGGTCATACATCCCGTTCAGCGAAAAATCGGTGCTGCCCGAGCCAAGCTGAAAGAGGTTGGCGCTTTCGGCCGTGGCTGTCCGGTCTGCAGGACTGTATTTCCCCGTGGCCAGCTTCAGTCCCCCTCCCAACCAAAGGCTTTGCACCAGGAGCTTATTTCCCAGGGACCGCCGTTCATTGATCAGCTGATAAAATGCAGACAGCGTTACATCGCCCATCCCGCTCTTGGTAAGGGTTTGCCCATCGTTGCTGCGCCGGTTGATGCTGTAAGGAACGGCCGCCATCACGCGGAATTTTTCGGCGATGTTCCAGCCGCCCCAGGCTTCCACGGTATTGTATTGCTCGGATGTGGTCAGGTAGGTACGCTGTCCGCCTACTCCCAAATGACTCCACAGCGAATTATGCCGGTAACGCAGGCCAAAGATATGCTTGTGAAAATCCGGCAGGATGCCGATATAATCGTTCCCTACTCCGCAGCCGCAGATATCACAGGCCACTGAGGATTTAGGAACCGTCCAGAACAGGAACAGGAACAATCCGATTTGGATCCATTGTTTTTTCATTGTTTCTTTTTTATTTGAAAAGCTGCCGGCCGACTCTGCGTTCTATTGTTCCGCCAGCAGCCGATCGGTGATAAATGCCCGGTCGTTCAGTGTGCTCAGAAATGCGCGGACCTGGTCCCGCTCGCCGGCTGTCAGCGGAATACCCGGTGCTCCGTTACCGGTAAGCAACGGGTCGAGCCCCGGCGCGGCCTGTACTCCTTTTGTGTAATGATCCAGCACGGCATCAAGGGTATAAAAACGGCCGTCGTGCATATAGGGCGCCGTGTACGCCAGGTTCCGCAGGCTGGGTACTTTAAATTTATACCGGTCCTCCGGCCGCAGGGTCACGGCATATCTTCCCGGGTCCTTGTTGGTGCCGGTGTCCAGACCGTTATTGCGGAAGCTGCCATCGGTGAACAGGGGCTCTTTATGACAACCTCCGCATTTTTGTACTACCAGTGTATAACCCGCTGCTTCTTCACTTGTGAATGCTGCGGTCCCTTCCCGGCGCATCACACTATCGTATTTTGAACGGCTGCTTACGCAGAGCAGCATGAACTGGGAAAGGGCTTTCATCAAATTGCCGGTGCTGATCTGGTCGTTTCCAAATGCTTTTTGAAACAGGGTCCGGTATTCCGGTGCCTGCTGTAATTTGGCAACAACATTGGCCACTGTTTCGTCCATCTCTTCGTGGGTCGTTATGGGTGCAACCGGCTGCAGGTCGAGGTCGAAGATGCCTCCATCCCACATGAACAGGGGGCTCCATGCCAGGTTCATGACCGGAGGCGTATTCCTGCTGCCCAGGCGGTCGTCGATCCCGTGGCTGACATCGTGCCCGTGTTGGGTAAATGCTGATGACTGAATGTGACAGCTTCCACAGCTGATCGTGTTGTTCCTGGAAAGACGCGTTTCGTAAAAGAGTTTTCTTCCCAGCTCGAACCCTTCTTTTGTAACGGGATTGGTCTCAAAGTGATATGCCGGAGCCGGAAAGTTGCCGGGCTGCCGGAATCCTTCAAATGCTTCAGGTTTATGCGTTCCCGGCAGATCGCGCGAGCAGGCAAATACCAGCAGGATCAGCACTGTGGTCACAATAAAATGTTTGCGGTTCATCGGATCAGTTTTCAGTATGATCGTGCACAAACATTCCAGCATAGTTGTTGGCAATGTTTACGCTGTAATCGATGAACATTACCTGGGGATTGGCGGCAAAACTTACATTGGTGGAGCCACTCAGCACTTTTGAAATATCCGCCATCAGGTGGATATTGGCAGAGCGATCTTTACGTACCTGGGCAATTCCCCGGCTGGTAAGATCGATCCTGATGGTCTTGATATTATTGATCGTGGGCGTGCTGTAACCGCCAAAGCCACCAATGTGGTAACGGAATTTATGCTGCCCTGTAGGATCCGAAGGGGCCTGCGGGGAAATGCCTTCCATTTTAAAGAAGATGTACCCGCTGTTCCAGCCCCAATACATCCCGCTGCCCGCGCCGGGATCCAGCACGCCGGTACGTTTGCCTACCTCCATCGTGCTGCGCAGACTGTCTACGCCCAGGGTAAATGTAAGAGAAGTATAATTGCCCTCCGGTACCCGCACATGGGCAAACCGGGTTCCCGGTTCGTCCTGCCGGATCAGGAAATAGCTGCTGTCCGGGTTTACGGTATAGGTGGTGCCATCCGCTTTTCCTACCTGGATATTGCTGATAAAATACTGAAGCAATTGTATGTTGTATTCCTGGCCGAGGGCGTTGGTGTAGGCCCCGGTATTTAAAACAAGCTTTTGGCCACCAACGATATTGTCAAATTCAACCGATAACGGCGCCAGCGCATTTTGATCATAAGAGGGTTCCACCGGATCCTTGGAACAGGATGCCAGTAACAGGATGGCAGCGAACAACGCCGTATAAAAAGAGTATAGTCGTTTCATTTTTGAAAAGGTAATAGCGCACCGGGCGCGGATCTAAAAAAACGGTACCGGCCAGGCGTCCTGATCGGGCACAGCCGGAAGTGGATATTTTTTCAGACACGCATCCCCGGTGCCGGTTAAACAATCATCCGGGAGAAAGCTGCGGAATATATCATGCAGCAGTTCCTGGAAAAAGGGTACATCCGTTTCCTATTTCCATAGCATCATGGCTTTATGAAAAGCCGGCGGTCCATCTAAATGCCCGCCCGGTAAAGTCATTCTGTGGGCAGGATGCATCTTCTGAGGGCCCATCGTGCAGATGCAAACCAAAAAACGATGCGGCACCTCCTGGAAAATAAGAAGGGAAAGGATCCGTTGCGGATCATCTGAAGCGGCAATGCTTAAAGTTCAGGCAATGCCTTTGCGGAGAACAGCGGGGGGATGAAAAACGAAGCGGGGCATTTTGATCTCGGCACCCATATTCATGAGCCAGTAAACAAATGAAGTGCTCCGTATCATAAAGGGCAGTTCCGGAAAAGAGGATTTTGAAAAAAGCGTGATCTCATTTTTGAAGTCCGGTTTTCTTTCCGGATTCTGCTGGTTCTTTTTTTCTTCCTCCTGTATTTTCTTCATAAGCTGGCAATGCCCGTTGCAATGCATTTTGGGGCGGAACTTGTTGACACAGTTCTTCGCGTAGGCCTGCCGGTTTATCCTGTAATCAAGCATCATGATAGCCTGGCTGAACGTCTGCATTGCAAACGTCGTCAAAAAAAACAAGGCCATGATTCTTTTAAACAAGGATGAAATTTTGCGCAAAGCTATCGATTCCGGTTTAAAGAGAAAAGAAAAATCATCATTAAAATGGATGACGCCCCTCTGCCGCTCTGATCCGGCCATTGCAGAAGAAAATATCCCCCGCATTATTGTATAACCCCGGGGCTTTGACTAATTTTAGGTTATGTCGTATCAGAAACATCTTTCGAAGGATAAGATTTTGAAAAAGCTGATCAAACAGCAGGGGGTGCATTCCCTGCAACTGCAGCAAAATATATTGCTCCGTTTATGCGGCTCCATCATGGGGCAGCAATTGAGCACAAAAGTAGCGGCTGTTTTGCGTAACCGTTTCCTGGAGCTGTTTGAAGGGAAACGGCCAACGGCGCAGAAGATCCTCGATCTTCCTCATGATACCCTGCGCTCCATCGGGTTATCAAACGCAAAGGCCGTCTATATAAAAAACGTATGTCATTTCTTTTTAGAGCATAAACTAACGGATGCAAAGATCCACCGGTTGACGGATGAAGCATTCATCAGCCTGATCACCCAGATAAAGGGAGTAGGAAAATGGACGGCGGAAATGCTGCTAATGTTTTCCCTGGGGCGGGAAGATGTATTTTCTATTGGCGACTTTGGGCTGCAGAAGGCTGTCGGGGAGCTCTACAACATTGCTTATACCAATAAAAAGGAATTTGAGACCCGCGTGCTTTCGATAACTGAACCGTGGAAACCTTATCGTACTTATGCCTGCCTGCATCTCTGGCAATACCTGGATGCGACCCCGGATTAAGCCTGTGCGCGTATCGTCCAAGTGCAATAAAAAAGCGCTCCGTTGAGAAGCGCTTTTACACCGTTTATCCTTTTAGATCGGCGGAAGTATCAGCCGGTGGTGCCTGCGGCTCTTTCGGATCTGTTCCCTTTAAATAGCTGGGCAAATTAAGCCCCGCCATGTTAAACAGGTCGTTCAACGGTGGTACGGATTTCATCAGCCCCTGTACAAAATTGGCAGTCGAACCGTTCCCGTTCTCTCCGTTTCCTCCATCCCAGACCGTTACTTTATCGATCTTGATATTTTTAACAGCTTCTACCTGTGTGCGTACCAGGTCCGGCAGTTTCTCCAGCAACAGCAGCTGGAAGGCATTGGTGGAATCGCCCCCGGCGGCTTTTACCACTTTATCATAACCATCGGCCTGTTTGGTCAGGATCTCAAAAAGGCCCTTTGCTTCTGCTTCCATTTTTGCAAAGATGGCATCCGCCTCCCCTTTTGCTTTCAGCCGGATGCGTTCTGCTTCTGCTTCGGCGTCAATAATGACTTTTTGTTTCGCGATCTGGGCCGGCACCACAATATTGGCGTTCTGTGTCGACCGCTCTCTTTCGGCACGGGCCTGCTCTGCTTTTTGCTCAGCAAGATAAGATTCTTCCAATGCACGGGCCGACTGTACCTTTTCGGCGGTTACGGCGATCTTCAATGCCTCTGCTTCCTTCTCCCGGCGCAGTGCATCCGAATTGGCAATGGTGATCTTGGCATCGTTCTCTCCTTTTACAGCGAGGGAGTTTGCTTCGGATGTAGCGATCCGCGCATCCCTTTCTGCTTCTGCCTTACCGATGGCTTCATCCTTACCGGCGGATGCGATGCTGACCTCTTTATCTTTCTGGGTGATGGCGATCTTTACATCACGGTCGCGGTTGGTTTCGGCGATCTGCGTGTCCTTTTCCCGGTCGGCACTGGCCTTCCCTGTTTCACCGATCTTCTCCTGCTCCGCCACGCTGATCTTGGCCTCATTGATCGCTTTGGCGGCAGCTTCTTTACCCAGGGCCTCGATATAGCCCGATTCATCCTTAATATCGGTAACGTTTACGTTGATCAGTTTTAAGCCGATCTTCTTTAACTCGGTGTCTACGTTCTTGGAAATATTATCCAGGAATTTATCCCGGTCGGAATTGATCTCTTCAATGGTCATGGTGGCGATCACCAGGCGCAACTGCCCAAACAGGATATCCTTGGCCAGCTCCTGTATCTGATCCGGGCTCAGTCCCAGCAAACGCTCTGCCGCATTCCCCATACTATCCGGCTCGGTGGAGATGGCGATGGTAAACCGGCAGGGCACATCCACACGGATGTTCTGGCGCGACAATGCGTTGGTAAGGTTGGCTTCAATAGAAATGGGTTTCAGGTCGAGATAAGCAAAGTCCTGGATCACCGGCCAGATAAAGGCCCCGCCACCGTGCACACAGCGCGCGGAACTGCCGCCTGTTTTACCATAAATAACGAGGATCTTGTCGGAAGGACAGCGTTTGTACCGGGAGATCAGCGATACGATCGTCACAAACAAGATCAATGCGCCTACAAGGATCAGGATGAATGGTCCGTCAAAATTCATAAGTGGGTTGTTTTTATCAGATTTTAGTAACAATTAATATACGGTCTTCAATGCCCAGTACCTTTACGAGGGTGCCCGACAGCAGGCGCTCTCCTTCTGTAACGGCGGTCAGTTCGTGGCTGGTGTTGTTGTAGCTGATCTGGATCTTTCCCACGCCGCTCTTGTTTTCGGGAATGGTCAGATACACCTCCCCGGATCTGCCGATGAGGCGTTCCGCGTTGAAGGTATTGTCCTCCGTGAGTTTCATGATCTGCCGGATCACAAAGAAGAAAAGCAGGACAAAAAATATGCCCACCAATGCCGCCAGTGCAACGAGCAGCGCCTTGCTTTCGACGGTACGGAAAAAAGCCACTCCCGTCCAGCCAAAGCCCATCAGGAAATTGATCAGGTTCCGCAGCGAGAACATCTGAAAGGGGGCATCTGCGCCGGTAAGATCACCGTCAAAATCGGCATTGATCCCATCGGCACCATGTCCGCCGGTAAAGGTGAGGATGGTCTGGATCAAAAAGACAATACTCGTAATGATGGCAACCCACCAGAAACCCTGGAGCAGCGAGGGCATGCCCTCAAAAAAAGCATTCATATTTTAAATAGATTAGATACAGCGTTATAAAAAATCATCATCAGCAGTACTATTCCCTACAAATATATTCAAATCCGTATTCTTTTCCAACTCACCGCCCCCCCCGGCCGCAATATAAATTTACAGGTGCAGATGCACGGGTTTGGTTTTTGAACGCTGCGATCAAAACTAACGGCAGACTGATACCTACCGTAGTTGCCTGCGCAACCTGCTGCACCGGGGCAACGGCATTCAAAACATCCTACTGCCGGTCTATCCAATACCGACAGGTTCACCCCCGCCAGCGGCTAAATGGCGGTATGATCTGCATGGTTGCCACTGTTACTTCTGGTATTTTCCGTATCTCCTTACAAAAAAAACCGGTTCTTAAAACTACCTGAAAACAGGTATTTTTTCAGCGCTCCGGTGTCTTACTTTTGCAAAAAAATTTTTTGCATTATGAAATTGAAAATGACCTTATGTGTGGCACTCGCTTTTACTGCAACTGCCTTATTTGCCCAAAGCGATTACAAGCAATCGATTGGTTTACGTCTTGGAAGCGGTTATTATGATGTTGCTTCTGCTGCTTACAAAACCTTTTTTAATGATGCCTCTGCAATAGAGATCAACGTCGGTTTCCGTCCTTATGGTGTTGCAGGATACAAGTGGTTCAACGCATCGGCGGCGGCCACCTACCAGCATCATTTTCCGATTAAACCGGTTGAAGGATTGAAATGGTTCATTGGCGGCGGCCTCGTCGCATCCAATTCCTTTTCCAACTACGATGATCGTAAGGGATTCAACCTCGGATTGTACCCGACGGCCGGTGCGGACTATAAATTCAAAAATATCCCACTTGCGGTTTCCGCAGATGTACGTCCGACCATTCATGTTATCGAAGCTTACGATTACTATAACAGTTTTTATCCCAATGCTGGTGTGTCTGCACGATACACTTTTTAAATATTCATGGTTTATCTGAAGGAACGAGGCTATCCCGGTTGGGATAGCCTTATTTATTAGAGTACAGCTTTCTTATGTTGCGTTTTTTGGTGTTGCTATAAAAGCAATGGCCGATCGCCACTTGCCGCTTTCTTCTGGACGTCAGCAGTAATTTAAACATCTGATGCTGCAATCGTGCGAATCAGGTGATCAGTCTGCGCACAACAGCCGTAAATTCCCGCTTTCACCACTGTCTAAAGGCTTGCCTTTCATATTTTTCCTCATTCATACTTTTTTGTACAAATAAAAACGTACTTTTGCAGCATGAGTACGGAAACAGATCAATTATTGCACAATAATGTAGCCGAAGAAGCGGATGTTATTGAAAATCATGTAAATAGCGAATACAAGTATGGTTTTGTGACAGATATCGAAATGGAATCGGCACCTAAGGGGTTGGATGAGCATACCATCCGGTTTATCTCTGCCAAAAAGAATGAGCCGGAGTGGATGCTGGAGTGGCGTTTGAAAGCCTTTGCACAATGGCAGAAGATGAAGCCGCCGCATTGGGCCAACCTTACCTATCCGACCATTGATTTCCAGGATATTATCTATTACGCGGCACCAAAGCAAAAGATAAAGCCCAAAAACCTTGATGAAGTAGATCCGGAGCTGATCAAAACCTTCGAAAAACTGGGGATCTCCCTGGAGGAACAAAAACGCCTTTCGGGGGTAGCAGTGGACGCAGTGATCGACAGTGTTTCGATTGGTACTTCTTTTAAAGAACAGCTGGCCGAACTGGGGATTATCTTCTGCTCCATCAGCGAAGCCATACAGGAGCATCCTGAACTGGTACGCAAATACCTGGCATCGGTGGTTCCGGTTACCGATAATTTTTATGCCGCATTGAACTCGGCGGTCTTCAGCGACGGCTCCTTTTGTTATATTCCCAAAGGTGTACGCTGCCCAATGGAACTTTCGACCTATTTCCGGATCAATGCGGAAAATACCGGGCAGTTTGAACGCACATTGATCGTTGCTGAAGAAGGTTCCTATGTCAGCTACCTCGAGGGCTGTACCGCGCCCATGCGGGATGAGAACCAGCTGCATGCGGCTATTGTGGAAATTGTGGCGATGGACCATGCCGAGGTAAAATACTCAACCGTGCAGAACTGGTATCCCGGCGACAAAGAAGGAAAAGGGGGCATTTACAACTTTGTAACCAAGCGGGGTATTTGTAAAGGCGCCCATTCAAAGATCTCCTGGACACAGGTAGAGACCGGCTCCTCCATCACCTGGAAATATCCCAGTGTGATCCTGCAGGGCGACCACTCTACCGGTGAATTTTACTCAGTGGCGGTGACCAATAATTTTCAGCAGGCCGATACCGGAACCAAGATGCTGCATATCGGTAAGAATACCCGGAGCCGCATCGTATCCAAAGGGATCTCTGCAGGCCGGAGCCAGAACAGCTACCGGGGCCTGGTGCGTGTGGGCAAGAATGCCAGCAATGCGCGTAATTTTTCACAGTGCGATTCCCTTTTGCTGGGTGATAAATGCGGGGCACACACGTTCCCCTATATTGAAGTAAAAAACAATACCGGCGTGGTGGAGCATGAAGCAACCACTTCCAAGATCGGGGAAGACCAGATCTTCTATTGCAACCAACGAGGCATCGATACGGAAAAAGCCGTGGCGCTGATCATCAATGGTTTTGCAAAAGAGGTCATGAATCAGCTGCCCATGGAATTTGCAGTGGAAGCTCAAAAGCTCCTGGCAATTAGTTTGGAGGGGTCGGTGGGATAGTTCCAGGTTTGAAGTTTCAAGTTTCAGGTTTCTGCCGAAACATGATTTCCTGGAAGTATATAGTGCAGGGCTGCAAGTGACCACATTGAAGTTAAATGTCAAACCTATGACCATAAAACGCTTTGAAGACCTGGATATCTGGAGAGATGCGAGAGCAATTTGCAGAGAGATTCACACAATTTCGGTTGAAACGGATCTTAGGAACGATTTCAAGTTGTTAGGACAGGTCAAAGATTCTTCAGGTTCAATTATGGATAATAAAAGTAGTTTCCAGGGTAATAAATTCAAGTCCGGGGTCTAACCTGGAACTTCAGACTTGAAACCTGAAACTTCAGATTTTTGAATTGAAATAAACGAAAAATCAGAAATAAAAAATGTTAAGCATTAAAGACCTCCGCGCAGGTATTGAAGACAGAGAAATATTAAAAGGGATCAACCTGAACATTAAACCGGGCGAAGTACATGCGATCATGGGGCCCAACGGCTCCGGTAAAAGTACATTGGCATCTGTACTGGCGGGTAAGGAAGACTATGAAGTTACCGGAGGCTCCGTAACCTTTGAAGGCAAAGACCTGCTGGAGCTGGCTCCGGAAGAACGGGCGGGTGAAGGCATTTTCCTCAGCTTTCAGTATCCCGTTGAAATACCCGGACTGAGCACCACCAATTTTATGAAAACCGCAGTGAACGAGATCCGGAAATATCGCGGACAGGACGAACTGGATGCGGTTTCCTTTTTAAAGAAGATGAAAGAGAAAATGGCCCTGGTAGAGATCGACCAGTCCATGCTGAGCCGCTCGCTGAATGAAGGTTTTTCCGGAGGAGAGAAAAAGCGGAATGAAATTTTTCAGATGGCGATGCTGGAACCCAAACTGGCCATCCTTGATGAAACCGATTCGGGCCTGGATATTGATGCCATCCGCATTGTAGCCAATGGGGTTAACAAACTCCGTACCCCGGAAAATGGCATCCTGGTGATCACGCACTACCAACGCCTGCTGGACTATATCATTCCCGATTTTGTACATGTGCTGTACAATGGGCGTATTGTAAAATCCGGCACGAAGGAACTGGCATACGAGCTGGAAGAAAGAGGTTATGATTTTATAAAGAACGAGCTGGTATAATAATGTGAGAACGTGAAAATATGAGAACGTGAGCGCTGACACATCAGTAATCTTTTACATTTTCAAATTTTCCACATCTCCGCATTTTCCACATTCTCACATTTTCAAATTAAACAATGGACACAATAACATATTTTAAAGAACGGTTTGAACAGTTACAGGAAGCACAGCTGGATTCACGGCTACGGTCGCTGCGTGATGATGCTTTTAACGAGTTTGAACAAACCGGCATCCCTACCGTAAAGCATGAAGAGTGGAAATATACCCGTATCAATGATTTTTTTGGAAAGGACTATCACTTTACAACAGATCTGAAGGAACTGCAGTTCCGGGCGGCCGAACTTCAGCCGTTTTTACTGCCGGGACATGAAGATGCAAACAGCATTGTTTTCATAAACGGGCATTATCATGCAGAGCATTCCGTGTTACGCTCAGAGGAGCTGGAAGTGATCTCGCTGGAAACCGCAGCGCACAACCAGTACGCACCGGTGGTGGAAGCGCACCTGGGGCATAGCGCCGATTACCACAGGGACGGGATCAATGCGCTGAATACCGCATTTATACAGGAAGGTGTATTCATCCACATACAAAAGGGGAAAACGGTCAACCACCCTGTCTATATCTATAACGTAACGGACGCCCGTTCCGGAAATATCTTTGCCCAGCCACGGGCGCTGGTTCATGTGGGCGAAAATGCGCAGGTGGAGATCCTGGAAACCTTTGTGACCATGGGCGCTGATGAAAGTTTTACCAACCAGGTATTTGAAATAGCGGTAGAAGAAGATGCGGTGCTGCATTTGTATAAGATCCAGAATGATGCGGCCAATTCCACGATCGTCAGCACTACTCATGTACACCAGGTAGGCAAAAGCGTTGCCAATGTGGTCACCATCTCTTTAAGCGGGGGGCTGGTCCGGAACAACCTGAATATGGTCATGTCTGCCCCCTATTGCGAGGCCAACCTTTCCGGGCTGTACCTGCAAAACGGGCATACTCATGTAGACAATCACACGGTGGTGGACAACCGGCAGCCCAATTGCCTCAGCAATGAATTGTATAAAGGCATTATGAACGGCCACTCCACCGGCGTATTTAACGGGAAAATATTTGTGCGCCAGATCGCGCAGAAAACAAATGCGTATCAGACCAATAAGAATATTTTACTTTCTGAGAACGCAGCCGTTAATACAAAACCACAGTTGGAAATTTTTGCGGACGATGTAAAGTGCTCGCATGGCTGTACCGTAGGCCGACTGGATGAAGAGGCGCTGTTTTATCTGAAAGCACGCGGCATCTCCGACGCTACTGCACGTTCACTCCTTTTACATGGGTTTGCGCTGGACGTGCTGGAAAAGATCGGGTCGGAAGATGTGCGTCAGTATGTAAATGCACTGGTAACTGCAAGCCTGAAGCTTGGCTGAGCCATGCAGATGACAATAGAAGGGATCGATCCAACTCCATAAAAAAATACAGGTGATGAGTAATGAAACAATGATAGCAGCAACCGGAGAAAATCAGGTATTGGATATTGAAAAAATAAGGAACGACTTCCCGGTACTTCAGCGGATGGTAAAAGGGCATCCCCTGGTCTATTTGGATAATGCGGCCACCTCCCAGAAGCCAGCGGCGGTCATTGACGCGCTGGTGCACTATTACACACATCTGAACGCTAATGTGCACCGGGGCATTCATACGCTTGCAGAAGAGGCTACCGCTGCCTTTGAGGCTACCCGCGATGTTGTACGCTCCTTCATCAATGCCGCGCAGCGGGAAGAGATCATCTATACCAAAGGCACCACCGAGGGCCTTAACCTGGTAGCCTATACCTGGGGCAGAAAACACCTTAGGGAGGGCGATGAAGTGATCATATCCGGTATGGAGCACCACTCCAATATTGTTCCCTGGCAGGTTGTCTGTGAAGAGAAAAATGCCGTGCTGAAGGTAATACCGATTACGGACAAAGGTGAGCTCGACATGGAGGTCTTTCATCAGTTACTTTCCGAACGGACAAAGATCGTTTCTGTAGTGCATGTATCCAATGCCCTGGGCACCATCAACCCGGTTAAAGCGATCATCGACGCGGCGCACGCAAAAGGTGCCGTGGTACTGATCGATGGCGCCCAGTCTTCCATGCACCTGGATATTGATGTGCAGGATCTGGATTGCGATTTTTTTGCACTGTCGGCACATAAAATGCTGGGCCCCACCGGAGCGGGCATTTTATACGGAAAAAGCAGCCTGCTGGAAGAAATGCCGGTATTCCTTGGTGGTGGCGAAATGATCAAAGAGGTAACGTTTGAGAAAACGACCTACAATGAGCTCCCGTACAAATTTGAAGCGGGTACACCCAATATTGCAGACTTTGTGGCATTTAAGCCCGCTATTGAATACATAAACAAGCTAGGCAAGGAAAAGATCCGTGCGCACGAAGATGCGCTCCTCTCCTATGCTACAGAGAAAATAAAAGAAACAGAAGGGGTAAAGATCATTGGTGAAGCAGAACAAAAGGCCAGTGTGCTTTCCTTTGTGATCGACGGCGTGCATCCCCAGGATATAGGCATTTTGCTGGACAATAAAGGCATTGCGGTGCGGACCGGGCATCATTGTGCAGAACCGCTCATGAGCCGCTTTTGCATTCCCGGAACCATCCGCGCTTCTTTTGCGGTGTACAACACGCTGGCTGAAATAGATCTCTTTGCGGAAGCATTGAAAAAAGCAATAAAAATTTTGAGATAGTACGATGAACTTCCCGGTATATATGATCTGTTTGCTGCTTCTTTTACTACCGGAAGTTTTCCATGCACAGGCTGTAAGCAATGCCGATTCTTCCGTCTGTTATTCAAAGAGGAGTTATGCGCTCAACGCGGTTTTTACAAAAACAGAAATACCTCCGAAGTTCAGGGGAAAAACGGGGCTTCACGGATACGGCCAGGGTCCGGTTTATTTTAGGCAGCAACGCTGTAATGAGCAACCTGGCGGTTGAAACTCCGAACCCCCTTTTTAAAACTGCGCTGATCCGCGCGATAAAAGCGTCAGCCTGTTTTTGGAAGCCCGGTGGATTCAACGGACGGGAGGTGAACAGTTGGGTTGTGTTAGACGTTTACTACACGATTGAAAGAGGCGAAAACAGGAAGCGGGTCTCGCTTGGATACAACGTTGTTAACGGACGGAACCGCGGATCCAGGGCCGCATGGATTGATTAAGGACAAAAAGATGACACTCATGACAACAAAAACAATACAGGAAATAGAAGCTGAGATCGTGGACGAATTTTCGCTTTTTGATTCCTGGGATGATAAATACGAATATATTATTGACCTTGGAAAGCGGTTGCCGCCGCTGGACGAGGTGTTTAAAAAAGAGGAGAACAAGGTAAAGGGCTGTCAGTCTACCGTATGGCTGGTGGCAGATTACCAGGATGGTAAAATAATTTATAAGGCAGAAAGCGATGCGATCATCGTAAAGGGGCTGATCAGTATGCTCATCCGCGTACTCTCCGGTCATACGCCGGATGAGATCTTAAACGCGGATATGGATTTTATCAATAAGATCGGCATGACCAGCCACCTGGCACAGACCCGCTCGAACGGGTTGCGGGCGATGGTAAAACAAATGAAGCATTATGCGCTGGCATTCAAAAGTCTAAGGTTTAATGCTTGATATTTAACATTAGGCATTGGGCACAAACATTAAACAAAAGAAAATGGAACCGGATACAGATACCATTGAAGAAAAAGTAATCAGGGAGCTACAGACCATTTATGATCCGGAGATCCCGGTAAATATATTTGAACTGGGGCTCGTGTATAAGGTTGAAGTACTTAACAATGATTATGTAAAAATACTGATGACCCTTACCGCTCCTTCCTGCCCGGCGGCGCAGACCTTGCCCGTGGAGGTAGACCAGAAAGTGCGCGCCATTGACGGAGTCAGTGATGTGGAGGTTACCATTACCTGGGACCCGCCCTGGAACAAAAGCATGATGAGTGAGGCGGCCCAATTGGAATTGGGATTTTTATAAAAAAACATTAAAAACAGGAACAAAAAATCCGGGAGATACTTGTAATGAAAATTACCGCACAGGAAGAATATGGCTTAAGAATCTTGATCCGCCTGGCCTCATGCAAGGATGAAGAAGGATTAAGCATTCCCCAGCTCAGCGAAGCCGAGGGGTTGACAACGCATTATGCCGCTAAAATTGCCCGCACCCTGCGTATGGCCAATTTTATACGCAGTACCCCGGGTAATAAGGGTGGCTATATCCTTGCCCGCCCCGCCGGCGAAGTGGTCATAAAAGACGTGCTGGAAGCCCTGGGAGGGGTGTTGTTCGATACCAGCTTCTGTGGTGCGCATAAGGGCAATATGCGGTTCTGCACCAATTCGGTGGATTGCTCAGCCCGGTCGCTTTGGCAAATACTGCAATTAACCATTGATAAGCTGCTGGTGCAAATAACCCTTAGCGACCTGATCGAGAAAGAAGAAGCGTCTTCGGTGAAATTCAACAGCCTGGTGCGGCAAAACCCCGTTTTGTGATCTTTTTTCGGCGGTTCCGGATATTTTTTTTGAATGAATGTTTAAAATATTTATAATCAAATAGTTGCGTTGCTGATATTTTTTTATTGGAACGGTTACCTTTTTTAAAAACCGGTATTAATATCAAATTATAATTTTAAAATTAAAAAAACAAACAATGAAAAAATTATTTGCAATTGCTTTGATCGCGGTTTCTTTTGCAGCTTGTAACAGTTCTGAAACAAAACCCGAAGAAACTACACCGGGTGCGGACACTACTACAGATGTAACTCCTGCTCCGGCTCCGGCTCCTGATACTACAGTAGCTCCTGTTGGTCAAGATACAGCTTCTCAAGCTCCTGCAGCTGATACAACTAAAAAATAATTTAGTTATTCTTTTTTAGCAAAAGGTTATTAACCGCCGCTCCGGTCCAACCGGGGCGGTTTTTTTTATGCATCTGTTTCTTGTAAATACGGTTGCAGAAATGTTTATTTCGCGCAGCGGTGCAAAGGAGTAGCGCACACGGTGCCCGCCGCCACCGGCAGGTTCGGGAATATGCAATGATTTTCAGCGCTTCTGTGGCTATTTTCCTAACGACACAAAGTTGCGCATAGAATACGCGGAGGATCATGGTGCCAAAGGCTTATTTCGGGATTCCTGCAAAGACGCGGAGATCTGCAGGGCGCAGGAATTATCATAATGGACCGGTATTCATTTTATTAAAATGTGTATCCCTTCAATGATTGATGAAGACCACAAATCATGGTCCGCGCGCTGATCAATGTCCTTAATGACCGGAAAATAAAACGGCTGTGGTAATCCACAGCCGTTCATATCTTGTACGTACATTACGGTTATTTCATGCTTTTATAAAGCGTATCATATTTTTTCTCCAGGGCACTGTACTTTGTCTTGGTGGCGCCGGTGGCGTCCTGTCCGATGAAGAAGTAGTACTGTGCCAGGTTCCCGGCAATTACCCGGTATTGACGTTTCTGCACATTGTCGAGCTGCGGGAGTTTGCCCAGTACCTCGGCCGCTTTTTCAAAATGCTCGGCCGCCAATGCATACTCAGCTACATAGGCTTTTTTGGCATCGGCATATTTTTGCTTGTCGGCTGCCGTTACTTTTGCGCCCTTGCTATCCATTTCCTTTTCCGCATTGCGCATTGCCTCTTCCTTGATGCCTGCTTTGTTCATATAATGATCGCCCATCAATAAAGTCGGTTGCAGTTCATTGGCATTTACCGATGCCGCTTTCTTAAGAGCCGCCAGCATCTTTGTTTCCAGCTCCGCAGCATTGGCTGGTTTTTCCTCTCCTTCTTTGGCCCTGTTCAGCTTCTCAAAGATCGCTTCTCCCAGGGCCAGGTTGGCCTTATAGTCATCCGGGGTGGCCGCTATTATCTTTTCCAGGTTGGCTACCTTTTCGTCAAAATTGTTGCTGCTTCCGATCGCAAAATCCAGCTTATTGTAGTTGAAGAATTCGCTTTGCGGGTATAGTTCCTTACCCAACTGCCGGTATTTTTCAAAATTGGCATCATCATTTTTGCCCGCATAGTACCGTACCAGGCTCTGGTACACCTGCTCATAGTTTTGCCCGGTAATTTTCCGGTCGGCCAGGCGGGTGTTGTACTTTACAGCATCATCCATCTGTTTGTTGGTTTCGGCCAACACCCCTGCATAATAAATGGCGTTGGTATCAATGGGACCGGGCAGGTTGATCTTCTTTTCGATCAGCAGATCCGAAAGCTCCACCACATTTTTGAATTTGGCATAAGCTGCTTCATATTTTTTGGCATTGATGTCTGCCACGCCGCTGTTAAAATAAGAAGCATACAACTGGTAAGGTGCGTTCTTATATGTATCCAGGTCCTTCATCGTCGGGTCCGCTTCTTTATACTTCTTAAAGGCTTCAAGCGCCGCTTCCCGGTTCTTGTCTGCATCTGCCACTTTTGCGCTGTCTAACGCGTCAAACGCCAGGATATACGATTTAATAATATATCCCTCAGGCTTTGAAAAGAACTTTTCATTGGCAGATTCCTTGTCATAAAGCTTATGTGCTTCCGGAATGTTGTTGATCAGCAACGCGCCTTTAATTCCTTCATATTTTTGCGCATATGCTGCTGATCCTAACAGCAATATGGCAGCAAAAAGTGTCGTTTTCTTCATCATATTCTTTTTAAGTTTTTTTTGAATTGCAAACTTTTAACGTCTCTGCAGTTCGACTGTTATCATTACTGAGACGCAATTTTCGTTCCGAAGTTATAACGTTAAAGCATTAATTTTCTGATGTTGCTTCGTTATTATTTTTTTCTTCATCCGGGGCACCGGCCGCATCGCCGTCTGAAGTTACATCTTTTTCCGTTTTTTCCTCCCCTGTATTTTGTGCGGCATCTTCACCGGTTTCTTCCTGCTCTCCGTTCATTTCCTGTTCCTCCACCTGGCTGATCGCAGCGATCTGATCGTCTTCCTCCAAACGGATCAGTTTTACCCCCTGTGTGGCCCGGCCCAGCTCGCTGATGTCGCGCACCCGCATCCGGATCGTGATTCCGCTTTTGCAGGTGATCAGCAGGTCCTGGGTTTCATCCACATCCAGCAGGCCTACGAGCGCTCCTGTTTTATCGGTCACATTAATGGTCTTTACCCCTTTTCCACCACGGTTGGTAAAGCGGTATTCATCTACTTTTGTACGCTTCCCATAACCCTTCTCGCTCACAACCAGCACGGATTTCGGATCATCGGTGGCCAGGCAGATCATGCCGACCACTTCATCATGCTCATCATCTACCTCGATCCCCGCAACTCCGATAGCACCGCGACCAGTAGGCCGTACTTTTGATTCGGAAAAACGGATGGCGCGGCCGCTTTTTACCGCCATCATGATCTCCGAATTCCCGTCCGTAAGGCGGGCTTCCAGCAGGCGGTCGCCTTCATTGATCGTGATCGCATTCACTCCTGTCTGGCGCGGACGGCTGAAATCTTCCAGCGCTGTTTTTTTAATGATCCCTTTCTGTGTACACAGTACAATATTGTGACTGCGAACAAATTCTTCATTTTTAAGATCCTTTACATCAATGATCGCACGGATCTTATCATCGGGCGGTAGCTGCATCAGGTTCTGAATGGCTCTTCCTTTACCGGTCTTTTCCCCCTCCGGGATCTCATATACGTTCAGCCAGTAGCATCTTCCTTTTTCGGTAAAGAATAAAAGCGTATGGTGGGTAGATGCCACAAACAAATGCTCGATAAAGTCCTCCTCCCTGGTTTTGCCGCCGATCACACCCCTTCCGCCTCTCCGTTGGGCGCGGAACTCGTCAACCGGGGTCCGCTTGATATAGCTCAGATGCGAGATGGTGATGACCACATCTTCCTCTTTGATCAGGTCTTTTATGGACACCTCGTCATTCAGATAGGTGATCTCTGTTTTGCGGGCATCGCCGAATTTATCTTTTATTTCCTGCAGCTCCGTTGTAATGATGTCATAACGCAGCGTTTCGTTGGCCAGCACCTCCTTCAGGTGGGTGATCAGCTTCATCAGTTCATCAAACTCCTCTTTGATCTTCTCCCGTTCCATCCCGGTAAGCCGCTGTAGACGCAGTTCCAGGATGGCCTTTGCCTGGATCTCATCAAGCCCCCATCCGGCATTGATCAGGTTATCTTTTGCCACTTCCGGTGTGGGTGAGTTCCGGATCAGACGGATCACTTCGTCCAGATGATCCAGGGCGATCAGGTAGCCCTGTAAGATATGGGCGCGCTTTTCTGCCTCTTTCAGCTCAAATTTTGTGCGCCGCACCACCACATCGTGCCGGAAGGCCACAAACTCACTGATCAGGTCCTTCAGGTTCAGGATCTTGGGGCGGCCATGGGCAATGGCCACATTATTGATCCCGTAAGAGGTCTGCAGGTCGGTGTTCTTATACAGCTGGTTGATCACCACGTTGGCGATGGCGTCCCGCTTCAGGTCGATCACGATACGGGTGCCTTCTTTTTTATTGGATTCATTATTTACGTGCGCAATGCCATCAATGATCTTGTTGTTGACCAGGTCCCCGATGCGGCTGGTAAGCGCATCCCGGTTCACCTGGTAAGGCACTTCGGAGATCACGATCTGCTCCCGTCCGCTGGGCTTGGTATCCACCCGCACTTTCCCTCTCAGTACCACGCGGCCGCGGCCGGTATGCATTCCCGCCCGGATGCCTTCCATGCCGTAAATGATCCCTCCTGTTGGAAAATCGGGGGCCTTTACGTGCTGCATCAGTTCGTCAATGGTAATTTCTTTATTCTGGATGTATGCCACACAGCCGTCGATCACTTCGGAAAGATTGTGCGGCATTACATTGGTTGCCATCCCAACGGCAATACCGCTGGATCCGTTGATCAGCAGCTGCGGGATCCTTGTAGGCAGCACCACCGGCTCTGTACGCGAATCGTCATAGTTGGGCTGAAAATCCACCGTTTCTTTCTCAATATCGTCCAGCATATGTTCCGCAATGCTCTCCAGCTTTACCTCCGTATAACGCATGGCTGCCGGCCCGTCGCCATCCTGGGTACCAAAGTTACCCTGCCCGTTTACCATCGTATAGCGCATGCTCCAGTCCTGGGCCATCCGCACCATGGCGTCATATACGGAACTATCACCGTGCGGGTGGTACTTACCCAGCACCTCACCCACCACAAGCGCCGATTTCCGGTGCGGGCGGTTGGACCGGAGGCTCAATTCATTCATGGCATAAAGGATGCGCCGGTGCACCGGTTTTAAACCGTCCCGGACATCGGGTAACGCCCTACCAACGATCACCGACATCGAGTAGTCGATGTAGGCCGTTTTCATCTGCTCTTCTATATTTACGGGGATGATGCGATTGCCGTCCTGTGTTGCTTGCGGATCTAAATTTTCTTCCATCTAATATATTCTAAATCATTCTAATTAGTGCAAAATACACTATATGCAAATTTAACTTTTCCGGGCCGTATTTGTGCTTCTGAGGGCGGGTTTTTTGCAGGAAATTTGGGAATTTGGACCCCGAAAGTCCGGGAGCGTGTCCCAGGTCTTCGGGGAACATCCGATATGCACAATCATTCGGCTTTCCACTTATACTTTAAACCCCGGGGCCCTCAGCCTGGTACCCGGTTAAAAGTGAAAATGCAACTCTAAACGAGCAGCCGGGTGCATTGGATATAAAACCGGGTCTAACGTTCAACCGGGACATGAAACTTTAAACCGCCCCAACCCTGAACAATAAAAAAAGCCACTCTAAAAGAGCAGCTTTTGCAGATCTTTTGATCCGGATTATTTCTATTTCAGACCGAATGCTTTTTTTACTTTGGATACATAGTCCAGCTTTTCCCAGGTAAACAGCTCCACTTTTTTGTTCACCTTTTTACCATCGGGGGCAACAAACGTTTTTTCTACAACGCGGTTCTCCCTGCCCATATGCCCATAAGCGGCTGTTTCACTATAGATCGGGTTCCGGAGCTTCAGCCGTTGTTCAATAAAGTAGGGCCGCATATCAAAAATGGTTTCCACCACTTTGCTGATCTGGCCATCACTCATGTCGACTTTTGCAGTACCGTAAGTATTTACATTGATGCTGGTAGGTTGCGCCACACCAATGGCATAGGAAACCTGCACCAACACTTCATCGCACACACCGGCAGCAACCAGGTTTTTGGCAATATGCCGGGTGGCATAGGCTGCAGAACGGTCTACCTTGCTGGGATCTTTACCGCTAAAAGCACCACCGCCGTGAGCGCCCTTGCCACCGTATGTATCCACAATGATCTTCCTTCCGGTAAGGCCGGTATCGCCGTGCGGTCCGCCGATCACGAAATTCCCCGTAGGATTGATGTGATATTTGATCTTGTTGTTGAAGAGGTGCTTGTACTGCGGGTATTTTTTGATGACGCGGGGGATCAGGATCTCCCGGATATCTTTGCTGATCGTTGCCTGCATCTTTGCCTCTGTATCAAAGTCATCGTGCTGGGTAGAGATCACAATGGCCTCTATGCGCACCGGTTTGTTATTGTCGTCATATTCCAGTGTTACCTGGCTTTTGGAGTCCGGACGCAGGTAAGGGATCTTTTTATTTTCGCGGCGGATGGCGGCCAGCTCAATGAGCAGGGTATGCGCCAGGTCCAGGGCCAGCGGCATGTAATTGGATGTTTCATTGGTGGCGTAACCAAACATCATTCCCTGATCGCCGGCGCCCTGATCTTCCTTCTTCTGACGCACCACGCCCTGGTTGATATCCGAAGATTGCTCATGGATCGCCGACAGTACACCACAGGAACGGGCCTCGAACATATACTCGCTTTTGGTATATCCGATCTTGCTTACCACCCCTCTTGCGATCTCCTGTACATCCAGGTATGCCTTTGATTTTACTTCCCCGGCTAAAACAACCTGCCCGGTGGTTACCAGTGTTTCACACGCAACTTTCGACTGCGGATCAAATGCTAAAAAGTTATCAATAAGCGCATCAGAGATCTGGTCTGCTACTTTATCCGGGTGTCCTTCAGAAACACTTTCGGAAGTAAATAAATACGGCATAAACGATTTGGGTTATTAAGGAATAATTAAAATTACGGGTGCAAATATAGCACCCGTTCGTATTTAAATAAAAAATATCAATTGTAGATTAAAGCTTTGAATAGACGATCCGCAGCTTCATTTTCTGACTTGGATGGTTACCGCCGCCTATCCGCACCCTGCCCGCGCCCGATAACCCAAAGAAGGTACCGGATTGCGGAACGCTGAACAACGTGGTTCCGGTTACGGGATCCCGGTCACCCAGAGGCAGTCCTACAGCGGCCGGCGCATACAGCCTGAAGTTGAATAAGGGTACTTTCTTTACAGCGATCTTTTGTGCGTAACCCGTGATATTGAAACGCCATTGCCGTACGATATTGCCCATCGGATCCTTTTTAAAGTAATAGGTCTGGTCCGTATTGCTGGGATCATTCACACTGTAAAACGCCGGAAAATTGGTAATAGCATACCCGCCGGAGTAACTCAGTCCAAAAACATAAGGAACCAGCTTGAATTTCTGATCGGTGGAGTCGTACACATCCAGGAACACATTGCGCGGGGCACCAAACACTGAATCGGAATTGTCAAAAACAGATTCCATCTGCAGTTCTGCCAGGTGGATCACCGAGTTTGGAAAGGTTGCCAGTCCGGGTATTTTCAAGGTGGCATAGGTTCCGGGGGTATTGTCGATATACACAAATGGATCCGCTGTTTCATCCCCGCTGGTAGCAGCAATCTCGGTGCCGCTGTAGTCGCGCGTAATGTTATTGGCAGAGCCGTTCTCATTGCCGGTATAAGTCTTGCTGGAGGCCTTGATGAAATTAAAGACGCTGGTAGCCGTGTCCATATCTCCGGATGTGGTCTTGTTCTCATACCGGTAAAATACCTGCAGCTGTGCATCCTTCAGGCTAAAGCCCAGCAGTGCGTTGCCGGCACCCGCAGATTCCAGTGCAAATCCTTTGAATTTCGACCGGAATACAGAATCCGTAGAATAGCCGTCGTTGGCCCCGATAGTATCGTAGGCCAGCAGGCGTTGCCCAAAAGCATCATCCAGCCGGATACGCAACTGATCGGCAACCTTAACCGTATCGGGTGTACCGCTTTCGAAATCTATAACGGTTATTGAATCCTTCAGGGTAAACGGGGTCACTGTTCTTGAGCCCAGCAGCCCGGCGGTGGTCATGCTCCGGGACAGCAGGTAAGACGTATCTCCCTGGAAATCGTTTGCCGGGTCTATTTCAGACACATTGATCGTTTGCGGCAATGCCGTATCTCCATAAGTAAATGTATGATTGAGTACCAGTATCACCGAATCGAGGACGAGCTTTGAAGGCGCATTCTTGAACGGTGTTTTTGTATTGGGACTCACCTGGAAATAGAGCCGGGCATTGGTTTTTCCAAAGATCGGATCATTGTTGATCACGCCCAGCAGCTGCGGAAACGTGTATGAAGCCCGGAAGCTGTCGTTTGCTGCAGTAAACAACCCGTTAAATGCTTCTACTTCAAGGGTGGTATCAAAGGTATGAATATTGTCCACCTCCGGGATCAGATCCTGCCCCAGTTCTGTGGCCAGATTGATCTTGCTGCAGGAAACAATGAATCCTGAAGCCAGGAGGAACAGACCCAGTGCAAAAAAATGCGTTTTTTTCACAAAAAATATCGAATTTAATAAGCGTAATAGATTCATCAGCTCGCAAGATCGTGATACAGTTGTAAATACTCTGTTAAATCAGAATCTTCTTTAAACAACAGGGTCTTTTTTCCCCGGACTTTTGAGAACTCGGTAACCAGTTTTTTGTCCACATCCGGTGAGCCGAAGCTAATGGCATCAGAGAAGGTAGCGCCGCCTCTCATGAGCGCGATGTTGGTTCCCTCTTTGTACACTTCCAGGTCCTTTTCCTTCAAGGAAGGGTGGATCAGCGCTTTTTGTATAAATCCTTTCCCCAGCTTTTCTTTAAAAGTGGTTTCCCCGATGGTGTACACAATTTTGCTGTGGGCAAATACGGGTTCTTTTTTGTATACTGTTTTCAGATAGGCGGGGATCAGCCCGGTCATCCATCCGCTGCAGTGTATGATGTCCGGCGACCATCCGAATTTTTTCACTGTTTCCAGGGCACCTTTACAATAAAAAACCGTTCTCAGGTCATTGTCTTCAAACCACTGGTCGTTTTCATCATGAAAAAGCGTTTTCCGTTTGAACAGCTCTTCATTTTCCAAAAAATAGACCTGCAAACGGGCGCTGGGCAAAGAAGCCACCTTTATTTGTAGGGGCATGTCATCATTATCTACCGTTACATTGATTCCCGAAAGCCGTACTACCTCATGCAGGCGGTGCCGGCGCTCATTAATACTGCCAAAACGGGGCATGATACAACGCACTTCAAAAGCGTTGTCATTGGCCTTTATCGCAAGTTTGTTAACTGTTTCGGAGAATTCTGTCAATTCAAGATAGGGCGACATTTCATTGGCTATAAATAAAATTCTTTTCTTTGCTGACATGTTTTACAAACTTTAAAGGCTGCAAAGGTACATTATTATAGCCAGAATTGGTGCGAATATTCTATTTTGCAGGATGCGAGTGTTCAAAAAGAAGGATGATATTCAGGGTTTTATTCGTCATTTGCACGATAAAAAACAGGTAATCGGCTTTGTTCCGACCATGGGAGCCTTACATGCGGGGCACATCAGCCTGATAGAAGCAGCCCGGCAACAGTCGGATTTTACCGTCTGCAGCATCTTTGTAAACCCTACCCAGTTTAACGATCCCAAAGACCTGGAAAAATATCCCCGGACTATTGAAAAGGACCTCCGGCTGCTGGCGCTCCATAATTGTGACGCGGTCTTTTATCCGGATGTGGCGGAGGTGTATCCTTCCGGAACCGGGGAGCATCGTCCGCATTATGACCTGGGCCAGCTGGAATTCATCCTGGAAGGCAAATACCGTCCCGGGCATTTCCAGGGTGTGGCGGATGTGGTAAGCCGCCTTTTTTATACGATCGGCCCGGACAGGGTCTTCTTCGGACAGAAAGACCTGCAGCAATGTAAGATCATTGAAAAGCTGATTGCCGGCAATCCCGATTTTCAAAAGATCCAAATGAACAGAGTACCTACTTTGCGGGAACCCGATGGCCTGGCAATGAGCAGCAGGAACACCCGTTTGAGCCCGGGGGAGCTCCGGAAGGCCCCGGCTATTTACCAGACATTGCAATACCTGAAGGAACACCTGGCGCCGGGCGATCTTTCTGCCCTGCAGGCGGATGCACAGGAGCTGCTGGTTCGCAATGGGTTCCGTCCCGACTATGTTTCTATTGCGTACACAAGAACCCTGGAAGCATGCCGCTTCTGGGATGGACAAAGTCCCCTCACCGGCCTGATCGCCGCATTCCTGGGGGATGTACGGCTGATCGATAATCTGGAGCTCTGCTGATGTTCCTGATTTTATGATCAAGGCTCCGTGTTTAGTGGCGGATTTTCATTTCCCCATTTTCACTTTTCAAACTTTGAAATCCTCAAGTTTCCGCATTTTCAATAATTTTGCCGCTTAAACAGACAGAGCATATGGCTAAAGTTGTACTAAAAAGAGTAAGCGGAGACTATGGTTTTGATACCGTTAATGAAAACGGAACAGTAATAAAACTGGATAGCAACCCGGATATGGGCGGAACCGAATACGGCGCCCGGCCAATGCAGGTATTGCTAAATGCCCTTGCCGGCTGCGCCAGCATCGACGTTATTAGCATCCTGAAGAAGCAGCGCCAGGACGTAAAATCGTATACAGTAACTGTAACGGGAGAACGGGAAGCCGGCGTTGAGCCTTCTTTATGGAAGGAAATAGACCTGGTATTTGAAATAACCGGCAATGTAGATGAAGGTAAGGCACAACGGGCTGTGGATATTTCCCTGACCAAATATTGCTCCGTTGCCATTACCCTTACAAAAGCGGGCGCCACCATCCGCACAAAAGTGATCGTTCACCCTGCGGCTTAAGGTGTCAACCCGATCCGCCATTCACTCCGGTTGTGAATCGCTTTCAAATTTCGGATTAACTTTGGTCTTTGACAGCTTCCAACCATCAGACCGCAATGGTTGAACTATCGGGATCACCATTCACTATTCATCATTTACTATCCACATCAATGAGCAATAAAAAATTACATCCCGCTACATTAGCCGTTCGCGCACAAATGGAGCGCAGCGCGCAAATGGAGCATTCCGCCCCTCTTTACCTGACCAGCAGTTTTGCGTTCAACTCTTCAGAGGATATGCGCGCAGCGTTCGCAGATGAGATCGAAGCCAATATTTACAGCCGTTACAGTAACCCCAACGTAGATGAGTTTGCTCATAAAATGGCGTTGCTGGAAAAAGCAGAAGCCGGTTTTGCAGTGGCCAGCGGCATGGCGGCTGTTTCCATGTCCTTTTTTGCCCTGCTGAAGGCCGGGGATCACCTGCTTTGCTGCCGTTCTATGTTTGGCGGTACCAATACGGTGGTTACCAAGTTCCTGCCGCGCTTTGGCATTGAATATACCCTTGTTTCCGCCAATGATATCGCGTCCTGGGAGTCGGCGATCCGGCCAAACACAAAAATGATCTACCTGGAAACGCCCACCAACCCCCAGCTGGAATTGATCGACCTGGAAGCAATTGGCCTGCTGGCCCGCAAGCACGGGATCATTTACAACGTGGATAATTGTTTTGCCACACCGGTGCTGCAAACCCCGGTTGATTTCGGTGCCGACCTGGTGATCCATTCCGCCACCAAGTGGCTCGATGGGCAGGGCCGTGTTCTGGGAGGTGTTGTGGTGGGCAAAAAGGAGCTGATCCACGATATTTACCTTTTTTGCCGCAACACGGGGCCCGCACTCTCCCCTTTCAATTCCTGGGTACTCTCCAAAAGCCTGGAAACGCTGGACGTGCGCATCCAACGGCACTCGGAAAACGCACTGGCAGTGGCCAGGCATTTTGAAAACCATCCCAAATTAAAATGGGTAAAATATCCCTTCCTGCCCTCGCACCCGCAATATGAAATTGCGCTAAAACAAATGAAAGCCGGCGGGGGAATCGTTTGTTTTGAACTGAGCGGAGGGCTCGAAAGCGGGCGCCGGTTTATGGATGCCCTGGAGCTGTTGTCGCTGACCCCCAACCTGGGCGATTCCCGCAGCATTGCCTCCCACCCTGCCAGCACAACCCACTCAAAAGTGCCACCGGCCGATCAGCTGGCTGTGGGCATTACACCCGGTCTGATCCGGATATCTGTAGGATTGGAATATGTGGGTGACATCATTGATGATATAGAGCAGGCATTGGAAAAGGCGTAGACAGATCTGTGATCCGGGAATCGGGGATCGGGATTAGAGCCCTGTTCGTTATCGCGTTTGCGCCAGGTTCATTTTCAGCATCAGAAAGCTCCGAGGTGACACTGATCTTTTTCTCAAACACTGGCAACTGATAACCACCTGTAATATTGCAATGTTGTACCGGCTGGCGTATGGGACTACCGCCGCGCTGCGGCTGGAAGATCTGTCCGGCGCTCGAGGTTAAAAAGACCGCCACTTTGTATGTTCCCTGCCTTTATTGGATACGATGAACAGATCAGCGGATATCCAGGGGGCACCCTGAACAGATTTTTTCAATCGTGACGCGCATTGAGTAACTATTGGAACAGGATCTATGAATGGAGACCGGACAATACCATCTTGAGTCCCAGAAGCTGTTTAAAGATAAAATTTTGATGCTCCCTATAAGCGCCATCCGGCGCGTAGTTGTCGTTAAAGCCGCGCTTTAGCACGGCTTTAACGAAGCCTAATTTCATAAGTGCCGTCGGCACGGATCATTATGCCCCGAGCCCATGGCTCTCTGTTGCTCTTTTGGACGTATAAACGGGTTGAAACCCGTTCTTGCCGGATCTTCCGAGGCCATGCCTCTTTTGCTAAAATGATCGTTGAACCCCGCTTTTTACAGATGGCGGCTACAGTAAAGCCCAAAGTAGCGGCGATAAAAAGCCCATATCTTTTTTGTGACGATAAGGATGCTCCCGGATCGTTTCTAAACAGTTTCCCAGAAGCTGTATGCTCAATTCTTTACATCATCATCTTTACCACCATTTCTTTCAACAGGGCCTCGTCTTCGATCCTGGTGGCATTGATGCCAATGCTTCTTAAATTATACTGGTGCAGCAGGAGCAATACTTTTTCAACGCCCTCATATCCATAGGTATGGGAAGCCTGTGAATAATTTTTGAAAAAGAACCCGTTCACCCCGATCTGCCGGGCGATAGCATCTTCCGGACCGGAAGCGCCAAATATCATAAATACCTTGCTAAAAAAAGCGTAAAGGGAAGGCAGCACCAGCTGGATGGGAGCCGCCTTGGGATTATCGCCAAAATAACGGATCACCCGTACGGCTTTAACCAGATCCTTGGCAGCTACTGCGCTCTGCAGCTCAAAAATATTAAAGTCCTTACTGATCCCTACAAAGTTCTCTACATCTTCTTCAGTGATCGTCTTTCTTGTTTTCAGGTTGATCAGGATCTTCTGGATCTCATTTTCGATACGAGCCAGGTCATTTCCGATATGATCTACCAGCAGCATCGTTGCCTTGGGCGATATGGTGTACTCCAGTCGGGTTACATAGGTATTCACCCACTCCGGCAATGCGCTGTCATAGATCTTTTTTGTACTCAGGAACTCAGCGCGTTCCTTTACCAGTTTTGCAAATTTTGTACGTGCGTCTAACTTCTTTTCTTTGTAAGCCACTATAAAGATCGTGGAGCTCAGGGGCAGATTAAAATACGCCTCCAGTTTATCCATTTCTCTCAGCTGCTGCGCCTCCTTAAGGATCACTACCTGTTTGTCTGAGAACATGGGGTACTTACGGCAGGCGTTTATAATATCGGCCCAGGCAGCATCCCTTCCATAAAATATGGTCAGGTTGAAAGAAGCTTCACTTTCTGTGAGGATATGTGCCTCTGCATAATCAACCAGCTGATCGATATAATAATCCTCCTCTCCCTCGAGCCAATAAATTGGTTTGTAGATCTTTTTCTTCCATTCACCGAGAATTTTTTCCACGCTCATAAGTTGCAAGATAGGGTTTTTAACAATTTGTAAATATTATATAAATACGTATGTGTCCCCGGGAAAAAAGTCGTTTGGCATAATTTGTGTTTAGAATCATAAATGGCGCCCAATACATATTTATTTTTTATATATACTGTTGGCACTTAGAGTTCATACACTATAAAAAACTATTTTAAATTTTGATTATGGCAAATACGAATTACCCGTCAGCTTCTTCGCAAACAACCGGTTCTCCTTCCAGTTCTCCAAACGGTAATAATACCGGCAGAAATGTGTTAATCGGTTTATTGGTTGCTGCATTGCTGGGCACCTGGGGTTATATCCTTTGGAGCAAAAATGCGCCCGGTGGTACCGGCAGTTCTCAAACAACCAATACGGAAGTAGCTACCGCAATGTCCGAGTCGGATTCCCTGCGACAAATGTTTAACCTTGCGGAAATGCGCCTGGACTCTATTACCGGGGCAAACAACAGTTTACAGGGCGAAAAGACCGCGCTTCAGAAAGAAATTGAAGACCGTAAATCGGAGATCACCCGGATCCTTAATGATAAAAATGCTACCGCCTCTGACCTTCAGAGAGCCCGTCATCTAATTGGCGAATTAAATGGCCAGATCGGCCGGCTGGAAGTTCAGGTAGCACAGCTGAAAGGAGAAAACATGGAGTTGACAGCCAGGAACACACATCTCACCGCGGAGAAAGATATCCTGAGTCAGAACCTGGATACAAGAACCAAGGAAAACGATGACCTGGCAAGCACTGTAGATGTGGGCAGCACGCTTTCAGCATCCGGAATGTCCATTACCCCGTATAAAGAAAAACGGAATGGCAAAGAAAAGCAAACCAACTTTGCCCGCAAGGTTGATAAGCTGCGCGTTGCTTTCAATGTTGAGAACAGGATCACCACTTCCGGGCCCGCTGATCTTTATGTAGTGGTTACAGATCCGAAAGGCCAGGTTGTTCAGAACACAGAGCTGTCTTCCGGTTCCATGACCACCCGTCAGGACGGCGATCGTAACTTTACGGCGAAAGTACCTGTTGAATATGAGCAGGGAACCCGTAAAGGTGTAACGTTCCCCATTCGGAACCCGGAAGGATTCATACACGGTGATTATAAAATCGAAGTATATCATAACGGATTTAAGATTGGCGAAGGCATCCGTAGCCTGAGGAAAGGGATCTTTGGTTAATCGCCAGCCGCCAAGATCATATAAAGCTGTCCCGTTTCCGGGGCAGCTTTTTTAATTGGAGGAACATTCGTGTGAGTTCCACGCAATGATGCAACGTTTTCATACGACGGCGCAAAGGAGCGGTGAACGCGGCGTTGCCGTTGCCGGCGGGTCCGGAGAACGGGAATGGGCTTCAGTGTTGCAGCGCTTCTGTGGCCGTTGCACACAACGCAAAGCCTGCACGCAGCGGCGCTGTTAAAGATTATACCCCAGGCTGATATAATACAATCCTCCTACCATGGGATTTCCAAAAGCACTGGAATAGTATTTATTCAGCAAATTAGATGCTCCCAGCTTGATGCTGGTGTTGATCCGGCTCATTTTGTAAGAAACCTGCCCGTCTAAAGTGCCATATGCCGGTACCGGTCCGGATCCAAAGGTTCCTTCCCAATTTACCTTGTCCTGCCAGCGATAGATCAGATTGAACCCGACATTCTTTACTACATTCTCATTTGCCAGGCTTACATTGAACCGGTACTTCGGTGTATTAAAGAAAGAGATAAAACCTGCGGGCACATCCTTTAACTGATCGCTGGATAAGTTCCCGCCCAAAACGTATCCCTTACGAAAGCGGTATTCAAACCCCAACCCCCAGCCATAGGAGGTTACGGCTACATCCGTATTGGTAACAAAGGAATAATTGGTGGAAGTAAACGGGCTGGCAAGATCCGCTGCGGCTCTTGCAGGGTCGCCGCTGCTGCCCCTTGCTACCGCAACCCGGGCAATAAAATCTTTAAACTCACTCCGGTATCCATAAACGTCGATCAATAATTCTTTGGTCACCAATCCCCGATATCCCAGTTCAAAGGAACTCATGCGCTCGGGCTTTACCGAGGTGAACTGCGCCATCTTTAATAAGGTGGGGTCAGGAGCTCCGGATGCAATCGAACTCCGGTAAGCAGCCACGCTTTCCGATGTATAAACCGGGTTGGTATTAAACTGGAAATAATCCACAAAACTGGGATCGCCTCCAATAAGCCGGCTGCCCGGGGTATTCAGGTTGATCCACTGATCCTGCGTTGAAGGAAAACGGTAGGCTGTCTGGAACGAAAAACGGATATTATTATCCCGGGCCACACGCACTACGGCACTGGCCCTTGGTGTAAACCGTTCTTTATAACCATCCCGTTTATCGAAACGCACGGAACCGGTAAGTTTCAGCACATCATTCAGCAACTGTTTTTGTAATTGCACATAACCGCCATACTCGTTTATTTTTATGCGGCCTGTTGTATCTGCAAAAATGGTTCCTTCCGAATTCAGCGAGTACACCCGGTAAGATGCGCCCAGAATGGTTTCCACAAATTTTATTTGTTCTGAAAGATTCAGCTGACCTTCATAATGGAACAGGTCCGACTTATCGGCAAATTTTGCCCCGCCATCTTTGATGCTTGTATTTTTAGCCCTGACCAGGGCGCTGTCGTAAGCCGCCGTACCAGGCAAATACCTGCCGGCATCGGCCGCGCCCCTTGCGGCAGCATGAGCCGCCTCCTCCGAAGCACCCTGCAACCGGGCTGCGGAATAGGTTCCGGAGTACAATCCGAACCAATCCGCATCAGAGCGCCATTGCCGGTTCAGATAGAGGGCAGCCGTTGTTGCCGTATAGGAATCACCGGAATTTTCCTGGGTCGTGTAAGCCCTCAGGAACCAGTTTTTTCCTTTTAATTCGGCTTTATACTGTCCGATCTTAAAGTTCAGCAGCGAATAACGGTCTGCGCCGGTATAAACCGTGGTTCCCATCCCCCAGTATCCCAGTAACGAAGCTTCGATATTATCGGTGATCTTGTAATACAATCCCCCGGAGGTCTTCAGGCTGTATGCATCATAATTTACAAGATCTTTTTCGTTATAGCCCGTGCGGCTCACCAGTTGCCCGCCGTACACATTATTCCGCAATCCAAAATAAAACGGTACCAGGTTGGTAGCCCCTGGCTGTAAAGCGGCAGGCAATCCTGCGATCAATGTCCCGATCTGTGTGGGTGAGGCATCTGCCGGAAGCGTGTTAAAAAGGTTCACAATGTCTACCGCACCACCGGTAGCCTGCAGCATTGCAGCCCTTGTTTGCGCCTGGTAAACCTGCGCAATACTGGCCATGCTGGCACTTGCCTCATCCCCAAAAACATTTACACCATCATAGTTGGGATCATTTGATCTTGTTCCACCCGGCTTTAAGGAGCTGATCACATTATTACGATTCAGATCGCGGGTATCATTGGCTACCCAGTCATGCGCCTTCATATAAGATGCGGATAATTTAAATGCAAACCGCTGACCGATTTGCTGCCCCCACCTGACCGACCAGTCGTAAAGCGGTTTGGCCTTGCTTTCGGGATCGGCGATATGCATGATCCCCTGTTTGATGTTTACACTTAGTCCCTGGTATTTGAATGGATTTTTACTCGTCATCAACAATGTTCCATTCATGCCGCCCGAACCATAGAGCGCAGAAGACGCTCCGGACAACAATTCTACATTGTCCACATCCATCTCCGTCATTCCCACTACATTGCCCACCGAAAAGTTTAAAGCCGGCGCCTGATTATCCATGCCGTCAACCAGCTGGTTAAATCTCAGGTTTCCGCTGCCATTAAACCCCCTTGTACTGATGGTTCTGAATGTTAAGCTGGAAGTGGTCAGATCCACTCCCTTTACATTGGACAAGGCCTCATAAAAATTGGGGGCAGCCATGTTCCGGATGGCGGAGCTGTTGATCCGGTCGATGGTCACGGGCGACTCCAGGATCCGCTCTGCTACCCGGCTGGCGGAAACGACAACCTCCTGTCCCAGATCGCTCCGGGGCTCCAGGGATATCGATACAGGAGCAGCGTCTGTAACCGCGACCTCCCGGGTCACGTAGCCAATTGAAGAGACAATCAGATTGACGGGATAGCTGGCGGCTTTCAGTTCAAAATTTCCGTTGGGCCTGGAATAGGTGCCTGTTACACTTCCGGAAACAACGACCGAAGCGGCATTGACCGCTTCCCCCGTTTCGCTGTTTTTAATGGTTCCGGATACAGAAACAGATATCTGAGCAAAACTTCCCGTAACCAACAATAAAATCAGAGATGCAGCAAATGACAGGCGAATAGTGAAGCTCATAAATTTCAAGGTTTAGTTATTTCAATGTTAAAATAACATTTGTTAGTTAAAAATAAAAATTTAATTTTTAACGAGAAAAAGGGTTCCTGAAATTTTTCCGGTCAACCCGCTGTTCATAACCAAAGCCTGATTATTTTCGCAGCATGTCAAATTTTAATTTTCCTGGTCAAACCGCTTTTTATAAAGGCAAAGTGAGAGATGTGTACACGATCAATAACGATCTGCTGGTCATGATCGCTTCGGATCGTATTTCGGCCTTTGATGTGATCCTGCCCCGTCCTATTCCTTTTAAGGGACAGGTACTGAACCAGATCGCTGCATTCATGCTGCAGGCCACCAAAGATATTTGTCCCAACTGGCTGCAACAGGTTCCCGCCCCTAACGCCTCTATTGGCATCCGGTGCGTTCCTTTCAAAATAGAAATGGTGGTACGGGGTCATTTGACCGGCCATGCCTGGAGAACGTACCAGTCCGGGAAACGGGAACTATGCGGTGTGCCGTTGCCGGAAGGGATGAAAGGGAACGAAGCCTTTCCGGCCCCCATCATCACCCCCAGCACCAAGGCCGATGAAGGACATGATGAAGATATCAGTAAGGAGGAGATCGTCCGCCAGGGGCTGGCCACAGAAGCCGAGTGGAATGAGCTGGAAAGGCTGGCCTTTGCGCTTTTTAAACGCGGACAGGAGCTGGCGGCCAGGCAGGGATTGATCCTGGTAGATACCAAATATGAGTTTGGTAAAAAGGACGGCGGGATCATCCTGATGGATGAGATCCATACGCCCGATAGCTCCCGGTACTTTTATGCCGATGGCTTTGGCGAACGGCTTGCAGCTGGTGAGAAACAAAAACAACTCAGTAAAGAATTTGTACGGGAATGGCTGATCGCTAACAATTTTATGGGCAAGGAGGGACAGACCGTGCCTGAAATGAGCGACGAGTGGATTGGGACCATCTCTAACCGCTACATAGAGCTCTATGAAAAGGTGATCGGGACCGCGTTTCAGCCGGAGCCGGTGAGCGATGAAGAATTATACAACCGCATTGTGGAAGCGCTGAAGGCTTAAGAGACCGTAGCCGCATTTCCACGATGTCTCTCTGAGGAGCCGTTACAGCCGGATACATTCCCCGCGGTGTCTTCCGCAAGAGACGCCGGGGAATGAGTAACCGGATGGACATCAGCCTGGATTTTTCTTTTCCGGGGCCCTTTCAGGAGACCCGGGAAAGAAGTAAATTTCAGAAAGCTAAAACAGGATGGTTTCGCTGCCGGTAAAAATTTCCAATGATTGTTTTTCGCTGGCTTCTACCCTGCCGATCACCCGGGCATCCACGCCCAGCGCCGTTGCCACACCAATAATGGTGTCCGCATCTTTTTCGTTGGTATAGATCTCCATCCGCGTTCCCATATTGAACACCTGGTACATTTCCCGTGCATCTGCCCCACTGGCTTTTTGGATGATATCAAAAATGACCGGAGGGGTAAATAGTTGATCTTTAATGACCTTCACCTGGTCAGGTACATATTTCATGCACTTGGTCTGCCCGCCCCCACTGCAATGGATCAGCCCGTTAATAGCATCAAAATGCTGCTCCAGCAATACTTTCAGCACAGGGGCAAAAGTTCGGGTGGGGCTTAACAGCAGTTTTCCGATCGTTGTCTGGCCGTTGCCTGTGTCAACAGTATCCGTCATCCGGTGCGGGCCAATATATACCACGTCATCCGGCAAACCGGGCTCAAAGGTCTCGGGATATTTTTGACCGTACTCTTTTTTCAGTACATCGTGCCGGGCGCTGGTGAGTCCGTTGCTGGCCAGACCGCTGTTGTAATCCTGCTCGTAATGCGTTTTACCAAAAGATGCCAGTCCCACGATCACATTTCCCGGCTTTATTTTTTCATTGGTGACCAGCTTTTCCCGTGGCCAGCGGGCGGTCATCGTGCCATTTACGGCGATGGTGCGCACCACATCACCCACATCCGCCGTTTCACCTCCCATATAGGTAATATTGATCCCGAAGCTCCGCATGGTATCAAAAAAGGCCTGGCTTCCGTTGATCACTTCCGACAAAACTGCGGCGGGGATAACGGTCTTATTGCGGTCGATGGTAGAAGAAAACGCCAGCTGGTCATAGATCCCCACACATAAAAGATCATCCAGGTTCATGACGATAGCGTCCTGTGCAATACCGCTCCATACACTGACATCGCCGGTTTCCCTCCAATAGAGATAAGCCAGGATGCTCTTGGTTCCGGCGCCGTCTGCATGCATTACATTTGCCCAGCCGGCATCTCCAACCAGTACATCCGGGTAGATCTTGCAAAAAGCTTTTTCATAAAGACCTTTATCCAGCTTTTCGGTAGCGGCATGTACTTCTTCCTTCTGCGCGGAAACTCCTCTTTTGGAATACAACGACATTGATTAATCCTGTTGGTTAAGGCCGCTAAGATAAGACAGGATTTGATATTTGAGGTTTGAAGTTTGAAGTTTCAGAGCTAATTTTGCGCTTTATGCAAATTCACAGGAACATTGAGGCGCTGCCCGGATTTAAAAATGCCGTCATTACCATTGGAACCTTCGATGGAGTACACGAAGGCCACCGCAAAGTGATCCGCCAGCTTACCACACAGGCCCGCGCCGTAAACGGGGAATCCGTGATCATCACCTTCCACCCGCATCCCCGCAAAGTAGTGAACTCTTCGATTCTCGGGCTTCGCCTGATCAATACCCTTGATGAACGGATCGAGCTGCTGGATGCCCTTGATGTGGACCACCTGGTGATCATTCCGTTTACCGAGGTGTTTGCCAACCAGCTCCCCGAAGACTATCTCTGCAATTTCCTGATCGCTAAATTCAAACCGCACACCATCATCATTGGCTATGACCACCGGTTTGGCCGGGATCGCATGGGCGATTACAAGCTGCTGGAACAGCTTCAGCAAAAATACGATTACGCCCTGCAGGAGATCCCCAAGCACATCCTCGACAATATTTCCATCAGCTCTACCAAAATACGGGAAGCCATCCTCAAAGGCGATACCATCACCACCAACCATCTGCTGGGTTACGATTTCTTTTTTGAGGGAAAAGTAGTCCACGGAAACAAGCTGGGCCGCGAGCTGGGGTATCCTACAGCCAACCTGAAGATTACCGATGAGGAAAAGATCATACCCGGCAACGGGATCTACGCGGTGTACGTGACCCTCCTCGGGCTTCCGCAACGCTTTAAGGGCATGATGAGCATTGGTCTGCGTCCCACCGTTAATGGGACCAGTCGTACTGTGGAGGTGAACATTTTTGACTTTGACGCTTCGATCTATGAGCAAACCCTGCGCGTATCCGTAAAACAATTCCTGCGGGAAGAGGTCAAATTTGATTCGCTTGAGGCGCTGGTAAAACAGATCGACCAGGATAAGGTAGACAGCCTGATGGTATTGTAGCCTTTAGCAATCAGGTTGCACAACAACTGTCTGCCTGAATTATTTGAGGGATAAAGCATTGACAAGATTGAACTCCCCTTCAGCAATAGACTTCGTGTCGCCGTTAAATCCGTCAGGCACATCATAACCATAGATTGTTGAAGCGGAAAATGTACCTTTTATGCGGTACAGTCTTTTCCGGTTACTGTTCTCTTTGGTATCACCCAATTCAAAATCTGTAATGGTCACCGTTCCCACATCGGGCATCAGGGGCACATCTTCAACAATAGATTCAGGAAATAAGGAGCCATACTCCGCTTCTGTGCCGTTGATCGCATACACCCATACCGACGAGCCGCCTGCCTTCTGTAGTTTCCTGGGATCGGCAATTACCGGATAAGTCCCTTTCGGATTGGAGAACCGATCTTGGGGCAACTGTAATTCGATGGTGACGCCGTTGGGTTTCGTTCCTGTAAGCCCCACCAATTCAACCCGGAAAAACGGAGCTCCGGTATCCCCGTCCACTTCCGGGTTGGGCGACTCAACAAAGAACAAATGACCCGGCACATTTGTGGCGTTCCATTCAACACCATCAATTTTCATGTTGAAATATTGACGGTTCATGATCCCCGCATAGCACGGGCTTTCTTCGTCCTCCGGATCACATGGCTTATCCTTGGTACATGCGCTGAATAAGGAGACCATGAACAGCATTCCGGAAATACCCCTAACAATTTTTTTCATCTTTAAGTGTTTAAAAATTGAGGGCAAAATAGCGCGAAAGACCCTTTCTCCATTGTATAAAAGAGACAATCGATCTGAGATGAAATAAAAGAGGAGAATTAACCGAAGAGCTGTTGGAGTGACGCTTCCGGCGGAGAAGCGGAAACATTGCGTGATGGTGAATGGTATTCTACCGGTGTTTTACCGGAGTACCGCTTAAATTCACGTATGAAGTGACTTTGGTCGTGATAACCGAACTCCACTACAATATCCTGCCAATCCGGCTGTTTCGATATTCTGTCCAGATACATACAGACATTGTTGAAACGGCAGATATTGGCATATTGCTTGGGGGTAACGCCTATATAATTCAAAAAATAACGTTCAAACGTTTTCTTTGTGATAAAGTGATCCTGGCGTAGCCTGGAAACATCGTAACTCCTTTTTGCTTCCATTTGACGGATACTGCTGCTTAGCAGATAAATCTTTTCGCTGCTGCTCTGACGGGCTTTTTTTCTTTTAAGAAAATGCTCTATTGCATTAATACGTTCAGCAATACTTTCTTTATCGAGAATTTCTTCGTAGAGCAGATCGATCTTGCGATGCCACACATCACTGGCGTCAATGATCTCATCCGAAACATGTCTCATATCGATCCCGGTGATCCGGTACAGACCCAGGGGAGTAAATTTTACGCCCAGAATATCAATTCCGGAAGGATTACTTATAGAAACCCTTTTGGAAAGCGGCTGACCGATCAGATAGCAATTCTTATCCATCCGTAAGGACATTCCTTCGGATACGATATCTTCATATTGACCGCTGAGATTAAAGGTCATTGCCTGAAAAGTAGGCGTGTACATTTCCTGGATCAGTGATCGCTTCAAATAAGACCTCGAACGCCAGTAGAACTCGACGATATCTTCCAGTTCTTCACAGGGCCGGTATGTATTAAAAAAATTCACGGACTGCTATTGTATATACGGATTAAATATAATGAAAAAAGGGTTATGATCAGGATAGCCTGAGCACCCGGCTGTCTTGGCATGTGGGCGCCGATCATTTTTATCCTGCGCGGCGTCTCGCGCCGAACCACCAAAAACGGATATGGCGTAAGCAACATCAAACAAGATAATGGATCTATCTTCTTTAAAACAGGATGAGTGCAACTGTCAAGAATTTCTCAAATCCATTTTTTAACTCACGATTTTTCAGTTCGGTTGTTTTACCCAAAATAAGTTCAGCAGCTTTTTCATAGGACGTTAAAGAATTACCCTGCTCGTAGCCCAGCTCTTTAATTTTTAAAGTTATTGTTTGTTTAGTGAACTGAATACGATGCTTTACATATTATGCAAGTACGGTATATGGAAGATAATCTATTGCTTTATTTATGATGAGCCTATACATCATCAATCGCAAAAATCATTACTGTATAGTATAATCCTTTACATCCACTTCTGATAATCTGAAATATCCATAAGCGAAATTTGCAGAGTTGGTCTGATTGAGTATATTTCCTCTTACAGAACCTGGTGTGGTCGGAAAGGGGCCTGTATCAGCCCCAGAAGCAGCTAATAACTTTCTGAAATACTCATAATATCTTTTTGATATTCCATATATCTTGATATTTACTAAATCCCCGGCTTTTAAATCTTTATTAGAATAATAGACAGGAACTAAATTGCCTTGAGTATTCTCATCGTTCTCCGCCTCATATTCGGGGAATGCTACACGAGGATTTCTAACGCTGTACAGATAATTGTTTTGCAGTGTTGCATTATCATGATAATAATATGTGATTTCCACTTCGTCGCCACCCATTCCACCTTTATTATTTTGTTCGATGTTATTCTCAATATCTGGAACGCTCATCAACGTTTCAGTTGCGATGTAGCTTTCTCCATTTAAAGAAACGGTAAGCGTATAGGTTTCTCCGATGACTGGTTGAAAGTCGCTACAAATATATTCGCCTGTTCCGGGGTTTTCTATGAAGTGAAAAATTGTATTTGTTGAATTTGCAATCACTATATTTGCTCCCGAAACTGTTGGAAACTCATTGCTATAATATCCTGTCGTTGTGGTCAGTTTAATTTTTTGCTCATTGCCGGAAGTATTCTTTACCCAATCAATAGAGGCATCAACTGCCAATCTTGGCATTACGGTTTTCAAATCTGGTTCGATTACCTTTTCAGTACAGGAAACCAGGCAAATGCTCAATTGTATTATGAGATAAATTTTAAATATTTTCATTGTTCGATTTTATTAACTAAAATTTGAAATTGTAGGTTACACCCGGAATGATGCCGAAAATGGACATTTGTTTTGCTTCGCTGCGCCCTGTTTCGGTATTTTGACCAAACATGACAGATGCGGCATTGCTTCTGTTGTAAAGATTGTAAATACTAAACACCCATTCGCCTTTCCATCTTTTTTTGCTGTCGGGTTTTGGCGTCCACGTTGCCGATAAGTCTAAATGATGGTATGCCGGAATAGAGCTGCCGTTTCTTTCTCCATAATTAGCAATCGTAATGCCCTGGTATTGATATTTGCCGACTGGGTAAGTTGCGGCCTTTCCGGTTTGATAGGTGAAAATGCCGCCGAGGCTCCATTTTTTGGACAATTGAAAAGCGGCTGCAAGCGAAAGGCAGTGTGTTTTATCGTAGTTAGCCCTATACCACTCCCTGTTGTTTATGCCCGGTTCATCTGCACTCCTCCCTGGTGTTCTTTGTTCTGCTCTGGAAAGCGTATAAGCGAGCCAGCCAGTCAATTTTCCGGTATTTTTCTTTAGCATCACTTCCAAACCGTAAGCTCTTGCCTCTCCATTTAACAATACTTGTTCAATAGCTTTTTGAGCGATCAATTCGGCTCCGTCAATATAATCGGCTTTGTTTTTAATTTTCTTGTAAAATGTTTCTGCTTCTAAAGAATATTTTCCGCTATTGAAATTCCGGAAATATCCTAAAGCAAGTTGGTCCGAGATTTCAGGTTTCAAAGACCGGTCGCTTGGCGCCCAAATATCCAATGGGGAAACCGAAGCTGTGTTGGAAATTAAATGGATATATTGGCTCATTCGGTTATAACTCGCTTTCACGGATTGGTCATTATTAATAGCATAAGAAATTGCAAGACGAGGTTCTAAATTCCCAAAACCAGTAATTTTCTTGTTTTTACCATATTTAACAGTACCTGTTGGCGTTCCTGCTTCATAAATATGCAACTCAGAATTATACACCACTGCCTGGTTATTGGCATAAACATTTACTTCCTGTTCGCCTAATCTTTGGAAATTGCTATATCGAAGCCCGTAATTCAATGAAATTTCATCCGAAAGCTTTTGCTCCGCGCTAAGGTATATCGCATTTTCCCAACCGTATTTTTTCGCAAGCTGATCGGGATTGATGCCGGAAGACATACCAAAAGATTTTATTGTTCCGGGATTAAACTTGTAGTAAATGGAATTAACACCGTAACTCAAGTTCAGCTTATCCGATAAATAGTGTTTAAAGTCGTATTTGAAGTTGTAGTTCTTAATATCCGATTTCCAATCAATACCGACCATTTTTATTTTCAATCCGTAATCGTAATTGCTGTAAATAGCTGATACGTTGGAAAATAATTTATCGGAAAAAATATGGCTCCAACGTAAATTAACGAATGAATTTCCATAGTTGTTAATGAACACATTGTTGAAACTCATATTGTCTTTTCCCAAATATCCCGATAGGAATAAGTTATTTTTATCGTTCAATCTGTAATTTAATTTGGCATTCAAGTCATAGAAATATGCTGAATTTGGTTCGTCTGCCAGTTTCAGGAGCAAATGAGCATACGAACCTCTTCCTGCTATCACAAAAGAGCTTTTCTCCTTTACAATAGGCCCCTCTACCAATAATCTACTGGAAACGGCACCAAATCCGCCATTAACATGATACTCTTTATTGTTTCCCTCTTTTTGATAAATATCCAAAACAGAAGAAGTGCGTCCGCCGAAGTTGGCAGGTATTCCACCTTTATACAGTTTTAAATCTTTAATTACATCGGCGTTAAAGACCGAGATAAAGCCAAACAAGTGCGAGGTGTTATAAACAACAGCTTCATCTAATAGCACCAAATTGCCGTCAACCGAACCGCCCCTGACGTTAAAGCCGGTTGCCCCTTCCTGTGCACTTGAAACTCCCGGAAGTGTTAAAATAGATTTCAAGACATCAACTTCACCCATAACTGCCGGCATCTTTTTGATGGTGGCAATGGAAAGTTTGTTTACGCTCATTTCCGGCTTTCGGATATTGGTTGTCGAAGTATTAGCTGTAACCACTACTTCTTCCAAGGATTCGTCTCTTTCAGTCATTGAAAAATTTTTCTTGATGCTTTCCGTCAGAGAAATATGTTCCTCAATATTCTCAAGGCCCGAATAGCTGACTTCAATTGTATATTCTCCTTTGGGTAGGGTGATTGAATAAAAGCCATACGAATTAGTAACAGTACCAACATTCACTTCAGGGATAAAAATACTTGCACCGATGATTGTCTCGTTATCTAATTGGCTAGCAATTGTCCCGCTTAAAGTAAATCTTTCCTGTGAGTAAGCCGCGAATGAAATTGTTACAAACAGTAGCGAATAAAAGAGTTTGTATCTCATTGTTAAGATATAAGATGGATTACAATTTTGGTGGCTAAACTATTCTTTTATGGTACTGTAGTTTTGGGATTTATACCAAATGGGATGTTTTTTATAGCAAAATGTACCGTGTTACTACTAAAAAAGATCTCAGTTTTCGCTGTATTAGAGGTAATTCTCACTTTCGTATAAAAAATGGGTGCTTTGGTATAAAACGGATATAGCTCCTATTTTAAAGTTTAAATTTGTTTTGATGTCCGACTTAAATTATATCGCAATGAACGATTTTTCGCATAAACAGTCTATTAATGGGAATTGGGTATTCCAGTTTTTAATATCATCCAAATACAGGTTAGTCCGACATTTACTATTGATTATTTTAATCACTATAGTGCTATATAACAGTACTCCGGAAATTTCAAAGCCTACGCTGATTTTAATATTCTTTTTCCTATTGTTCTATGTCAATATGTATTTGTTGGTTCCGAAGTTGCTCTTTAAAAACAAAAATGTTCAATACTGCTTATCCGTTTTGGCTGTAATAATTATATCTGCTATTAGCGGCTACTTTTACAACTCCGCCACTAATGAAAACGGTTTGAACATTCCTCTTTTTTCTTTTTTGATCATGGTGCTTGTTGCAGCCTCGTCATCAGTAAAATTGTTTCAGAAATGGATGGTGGATAAGCAATTAATTGATGAACTGGAAAAGTCAAAGACCTATGCAGAATTAGAACAGCTAAAAAACCAAATTAACCCGCATTTTCTTTTTAATATGCTAAACAATGCCAATGTCTTGATCAAAAAAGACCCGGAGAAGGCATCGCAGGTTCTAATAAAGCTGAGTGATTTGCTGCGTTACCAGTTATACGACAGTGCAAGGGATAAAGTTTTCCTAACTTCTGATATTCATTTTCTGGAAGATTTTTTAAATCTGGAAAAAGTAAGACGGGATAGCTTTGATTTCCTGATTTCTAAAGAAGGTAATTTAGGCGGTGTACAGGTTCCTCCATTGCTATTTATTTCCTTTGTAGAAAATGCGGTTAAACACAATAACGACCCGGCTAAATTATCTTATGTACACCTTTTTTTTGATATTAGAAATAACGAGCTTTTCTTTAAATGTATTAATTCAAAACCCGCTTTGAAATCAGTTAACAATACCAACACCGGGGGGGTGGGGTTAGCAAACATCAGTCGAAGACTGGAACTATTGTTTCCGGCATCACATAGTTTGTCCATAGAAGATAACCAGGAAACATATTGTGTATCCTTGACCATAATATTATGACTTGTGGAAAAGACTACTCCATTGCACTAAAAAAAGGAAATTTGAATATTACAGGTGATTATTTCGTTATATATTATAAAGAGCGCAATTATGAATTGTATTATTATAGATGATGAACCTTTGGCAAGGGAAGCCATAGAGATGTTGATTGATCAAACTGGTAATTTAAACTTAACCGGTTCGTTCAATACCCCGAATGCTGCCGCCGATTTTATGGGAAGCAATATCGTTGAATTGATATTTCTTGATATACAAATGCCGGGAATTAATGGGATTGAATTTGCCCGAACCATCCCCAAAGCAACATTTGTGATTTTTACAACTGCTTATTCTGAATTTGCTACAGACAGCTACGAGGTAGATGCGATTGATTATCTGATAAAACCCATAAAATTCGAGCGTTTTCAAAAAGCAGTTGAAAAAGCCCTTACTTATTCAAAACTACTCAAAGCTAACGATGCCGATAACAATATAGGGCAGGTAACCGACGATTTTTTCTTTGTAAAAGCAGACCGCAGAATTTTCAAGGTCTATTTAAATAACATCCATTTTATACAGGGTTTAAAGGATTATGTGGTGATGCATACCGAAAATCAGAAAGTGATTACGGCAATGAATATCAAAACTATCCATGACCAATTACCGAAAGAAGTGTTTGTACGTGTGAGCAAGTCATATATTATTAATGTTAAACACATTGAGTCTGTGGATAATAATACGGTGTATATTGGTACTAATGAAATCCCTATCGGGAATATTTACAGGGATTTCTTTTTCACCGAATTTGTAACTAAAAACATTTTGAGTAGATAGCTTATGTATTTGGTGACAGGGCAACATGAACCGCTTAGTGAAAAAAAGATGTTTTTTGATGTTCGGGATATTCTTGATGGGAGGGCTAAGTTCGATGTCCCCCGAATTTTGAGTATTTGACGGCACATGACATCGGGTTCAAAGAGTAAATTCTGCGAGGAGCCTTATCTATCAGAATACCAGCAAATTACGGAACAAAAAAATGGGACAAGCTTTTCTTTTTAGACTTGTCCCATGAAGTGACCCCTCAGGGACTCGAACCCTGGGCCTACTGATTAAGAGTCAGTAGCTCTACCAACTGAGCTAAGGAGTCTGAAATCACCCGATCATTCTTTTGGGGTTGCAAATATAAGTGATTTATTTTGTCTGAGCAGAATCCGGTTTGGTAAAATCGATGACCATTTTATTTTCGCCGCAATTCAACATGGTTTTTCCATATTTCGGATCTTTATTTCCCAAATACGGATTCACAACCTCTTTTTTACTGCTCAGCCAGTTTGCCGGCCGCCCCTCTCCAAAGGCCATCGGGCATTCCTGCCAATATGCAGAAGCCTGGTCATATTTTACCGTCAGCAACAACATCCTCAGCGCATCCGACAGATCATTCAATGCATGCCGTCTTTCCGTCCAGTCCGTTGTACTTACAATAACACCGGTGTTGGTTTTTGCCATTTCCAGCGGATATTGAGCCGTTTGATAGATGGCGCTGTCCTGTTTGAGCTCTTCCGCTTTAAAATCGGTAAGCGCTGTTTGCAGGGTAAGCGCGGCCTTGCCAACCGACGCTGAATCCCAGTTCACAAACCCGTCCGTCATTACGTAATAGCTGGCAAGCACCGCATCCATGGAATGGTTGAACACATCGCTGTGTTTGCTCACGGCAATGGGCACCGGTTTTTCCCGGGGAGGTTTCTCCTTTTTTAATACAAATTGATAAACTACCAAAGCAGCGATTAAGACTGCGATCAGGATCAAAAGCTTTTTCATAAGAACCTATAATGTCATTTACTCGTTCGTATTAACTAAATTTGCAGGTTTCAAGAAGACAAAAATACTGATAAACAATCAATTATTTTAATTGAAGGGTAAAAATAGCAGCAAATATGTTGATCGGCTTACAGAATGTTACGTTTGAATTTGGCGCAAGAGTGATCGTAAAAGATGCCACCTGGCACATACAGCCCAATGAGCGCATCGGATTGATCGGCTACAACGGTACCGGCAAGTCTACCCTGTTGAAATTATTTGTCAACCAATATATGCCTTCTGCGGGTACGGTAGAACGCAGCAAAGAGACCACCATAGGTTATCTTCATCAGGACCTGCTGAGCTTCGATACCAATGAATCGATCCTGCAGGTAGCCATGGGCGCCTTTGAAAAGGTGCTGCAGCTCGAAAAAGAGATCGAAGCCCTGGGAAGGGAGCTTGAAAAGACCGGCGATGAAAAAACCCTGATCGATTATACGGACAAGCTTCATGAAATGGAGCTGCTGGGCGGCTACAACATCCAACATAAAAGCGAAGAAGTACTGCAGGGGCTGGGATTCTCCAATGCCGACCTGAACCGTCCTTATAAAGAGTTCAGCGGTGGCTGGCGGATGCGGGTGCTGCTGGCGAAAATGATCCTCGCCAAGCCTGACCTGCTGTTGCTGGATGAGCCAACCAACCACCTGGATCTGCCTTCCATCGAATGGCTGGAAAAATATCTGCAGCATTACCAGGGAGCGGTCGTCATCGTGAGCCACGATAAATTCTTCCTGAACCGTATGGTAACGAAGATCGTAGAGCTGTACCAGCGCGAACTGCATATTTATAATGGCAACTACGACTTTTACGAGAAGGAAAAAGCCGTAAGGATCGAAATGCAGCAAAAGGCATATGAAAACCAGCAGGACTATATCCGCCAGAACGAACGGCTGGTAGAGCGGTTCCGGGCCAAAGCCAGCAAGGCGGCCATGGCCCAGAGCATTATGAAAAAGCTGGACAAGCTGGACCGGATCGAGGACGTAGCCATTGAGCGCCCCGATCTGCGGATCAACTTCCGGGTGGATAAAGTACCCGGGCGGGTGCTGGTGGAGCTGGATCACCTGTCGAAAGCCTTTGGAGAGAACGTGATCCTCCGGGATGCAAAGGCCGAGATCGACCGGGGAGATAAGATCGCTCTTATCGGCGCCAACGGCAAAGGAAAATCTACCCTGCTGCGGATCATCGCCGATGCGGAATCCTACGCCGGAAACCGGAAATGGGGGCATAATGTGGAAGAAAGCTTCTACGCCCAGCACCAGCTGGAGGCCCTGGCCCTTGACCATACGATCCTGGAAGAGATGCGGGGCTGCGGCAGCCAGATGACGGACCTGGAACTGCGGGCACTGCTGGGCTGTTTTTTATTCAGTGGCGATGACACCGATAAAAAGATCCGCATCCTCAGCGGCGGTGAAAAAGCAAGGGTGGCATTGGCAAAGACCATCGTGAGCAAGGCCAATTTCCTGATGCTGGATGAGCCGACCAACCACCTGGACATGCACAGTGTAGACCTGCTGATCAACGCGCTGAAGCGGTACGAGGGTACAATGATCCTCGTAAGCCACGACCGTCATTTTATTTCCAAAACAGCCAACAAGATCTGGGAGATCGTTGACGGGCAGATCAAGGAATTTAAAGGGCCTTATGATGAATGGGTAGCCTGGAACGAACGGATGCGTAAAAACCAGGCAGCAGCAAAAACAGAAGCGGCAGCTTCAAAAAAAAAGCCGGTCGCAGCAGCACCGGTCCGTACGCCGGCACCGGCCGTTAATACCCCCATCAGCAAGGAGCACAAAAAAGAATTGCAGCGACAGCAGAAATTGTTTCAGCAAACGGAGGAAGCGCTGAATAAAAACAAGGCGGAGATGGCGCAGCTGGAAAAGGATCTGGCAAACCCTGATATCTATTCAGACAAGGACCGGTTCTTAAAAGCCGAGCAGGATTACACGCAGGCCTCCCGTGAAAATGAGCGGCTGGAAAAAGACTATGAAACCATTTTTACCCGGCTGATGGAGCTGGAGGAAGGGGATTAAAGTTCCCTTATTGTTCCCTGTTGACAGAGAAGCCCCCATTTTCAAATCTTCAAGTTTTCAAATTGCCAAATTATCCGGGCTTAAAAATTAAGAAATAAAAAACCTGCCCCTAAATTTTTTATATCGGATTTAACTTATATTCGTTGTAATTAAATTTCTTCACTAAAACCCGAATCAAATGAAAAAAGTTCTGGCCATGATTGCCATTGCTGCATTTGCTTTTGCGCTGCCTTCCTGCAAGGGAAAAAGCGATGCAGACATTAAAACGGAAGTAGATGCTAAACTGGCCGCAAATCCTGATTTTGCACAGCTCACTTCTGATGTTCAAGAAGGTGCCGTTACCATCTCAGGCACTGTAAAGGACGACGCTACCAAAACAGCAGTAGATCCTGCTGTAAAAGAAGTAAAAGGTGTAAAATCCGTTGTAAACAATGCGACCGTACCGGCCCCTCCTCCTCCCCCTGCCATCAATCCTGATGACCTGTTAAATACCGCCATCAAAGACGCGATCAAGGATCATCCGGGTGTACAGGCTGAAGTAAAAGATGGCGTGGTAACACTTACCGGCGAGATCAAAAAAGCAGATCTGGCTACTTTGATGCAGAAAGTGAATGCGATTCACCCCAAAAAAGTGGAACAAAAATTAACCGTAAAATAAAAGGAGGACCTTACTATGGCACTGGAAGAAAAATACAAAGCACTCATTGATGCGGCCAATACTGCCGGCGTCACTAACCTTGCAGTAAGAGAACAGGACGGCGTTTTATACATCGACGGCGATGCCCCCAGCGGAGCCGTAAAGGATCAGCTCTGGAGCATCTATGATCAGATTGATCCAAATTATACCAGCGGCGACCTGGTTTTAAATGTCAATGCCAGGGCCGAGGCCGGCTCCAAAGTGCGGGTGGCCACACAGGAAACCGCGCTGAACATCCGCAAAGGACCGGGTACCGACCAGCCAATCGTGGGCAAGGCTCAGAAAGATGAGATCATCACCTTGATCAGCCAGGCAAACGACCAATGGTCATCCGTACGTACCGATGATGGTACTGAAGGATATGCCTACTCGCAATACCTGGAGCCGGTTGCTTAACCGCCATCCGGGATCTTTTTAAGACCGCTCCCTTAACCGGGGCGGTTTTTTTTGGAAGATAGACCAGTTGGAAAATATGCCTGCTGGTCATGCAGACAGAAAACATCATTGTAAGGGCCAGATTGCCCGTCCGCGGCAATTCCATATAACAATCCAGCCGTTGCGCTTTTTATGCTTACTGATGGCACAGACTTTCACAGATTCGTATCGGATCATTTTAAGGCAGTGCCTGTCTGTGAAATCCATGAGATCCTTTTACATATAGCCGGCTGTTAGTGGCGGTGTTTTATATTAACGTGAGTTCGGCAATTAAGCGTTTAGTTATTAATATATTAGGGTTGGATATTGTACTAAAAACAAAAGTTCAGCTTTAAATTTGTAATTGAAACAAAAACTACAATCTAAATGCTGAACTAATGACAGATATAAAGTTAGTAGAAATCTTCGTTAGATGCGATGATTTTTACAAGGAGTTTGAGAAATTCCTGGATGCTAAGGGGCTTGAGTGCCCTTTAAAAAAAACTCGCTTCTAAAAGCTGTAGCATGTCGCCATCGGAGA
>NZ_KB893630.1 GCF_000374125.1 Niabella aurantiaca DSM 17617 | reverse complement strand
ATCCATAACCGCAAGTTTCATACTCTTGACCCCTAATTCAAAGAACTATTTATTAACTATTCACATTATTCCTGACTTTTGAGATGACTTCTAGTTAGTTTTGCAGTATGTTCTCGGGTAAGCAGCGATACTGGTGGTTTCAACTCATAGGATGGGGTGGGCTTTTTCTCATCCATCTTTTCTTTGCCTGGTTTTACGGAAAATTTGACACACCGGATGACCGCACCCTGTTCTTTATGCGAGCCTTCAGTTTTGTGATCATCGGGGTACTCCTGAGCCACGGAATGCGCCTGTTTATTCTCAAACTGCAGCTTTTGGGGCACAACTGGGGATTGCAGCTGCTCAATTTCATCCTGCTCTCGATCATTACGGCCTCGCTTTGCGGGATCATTGAGCAACAGGTGTACAAACAGCTGGCCCTGTTCACCCAGCGGGAGATCGAAGTATTGAAACGCCGGGGTATCTGGCTGGTTTCTTTCAACAACATGATCTCCTGGTTCATCTATATATTTATCTGGAACGCCATCTATATCATTTATCACTATGCCCGCGATTACCAGCAACAGAAGATCGACACCCTCCGGTTAAAATCGCTGGTACGGGAGCTGGAGTTGAAGACCATTAAGTCCAACATCAACCCGCATTTTATTTTCAATGCGCTCAACAGCATCCGGGCCCTCGTGGATGAAAATCCGGGCCGGGCGCGCGAGGCAATCACCGAGCTGAGCAATATCCTGCGCAGCAGCATCACCATGCATAAAACAGAATCCGTGATGTTAAAAAATGAGCTGGCCATTATCGAAGATTATCTTGCCCTGGAACAGGTCCGCTTTGAAGACCGGCTGGCGGTAAGCTATGAGATCGACAGCCAGGCACTCGAAAAACAGATCCCGCCGATGATGCTGCAAATGCTGGTGGAGAACGCCATCAAGCACGGCATCAGCCGAGAAATGCAGGGTGGATCCGTATCCATTGCCGCCCAGTTGAGAAACAATCTTATTGAGCTTTGCGTGCGGAACACGGGAAAGCTTACCAGTGAAAAAGAGGATACCGGTTTTGGTCTGAACAGCATCCGCGACCGGCTAAAGCTCCTGTATCCCGGGCGCAGCGGTTTTGAGATCCGGCAGCTGAATGCCGAAACGGTGGAAGCAAGGATCGAGCTGCCTGCTTAGAAGCTGTATAAAGGAACCGATGTATTTCGATAAAATACCCGGGTATCCGCCACCATGAAGGCGTTAAGATCCATCAAAGGCCTGCGCTTAATGTTGCGAGAGCTTTGAAAAAATTTATAAAGAAACAGGATGAAACATATGCGTACTATCATCATTGACGACGAGCGGCTGGCGCGCGCCGAGCTGAAAAAGCTGCTCCATGATTTTCCGGAGATCGAAGTAATCGATGAGGCCGGAAATGCGGAAGAGGGCATGCGGAAGATCAATGCCCAGCAACCGGACCTGATCTTCCTGGACATCCAGATGCCGGGCAAGTCGGGGTTTGAGATGCTGGAAGAGCTGGAATATACTCCATTGGTGATCTTTACCACTGCTTATGACGAATATGCGTTAAAAGCCTTTGAAGTGAATGCGCTGGACTACCTGTTAAAACCGATCGATTCCAAGCGGCTGGAAGATGCCATCAAAAAGCTCAATCTTCCGGATTACGAGGAAAGCGAAGCCGCATCGTTTACCAACCACGACGTGTTGCATGAAAACAGCCAGGTATTTGTAAAGGACGGGGACCGGTGCTGGTTTGTACGCCTGAGCGATATCCGCCTTTTTGAAAGCGTGGGCAATTATGCAAAAGTATTCTTCGGGCCCAATAAACCCCTTATTTTAAAATCGCTGAACGCGCTGGAGGAACGTCTCGACCCCAAAGCATTTTTCCGGGCCAACCGGAAGCACATCATCAACCTGCGCATGATCGAAAAAATAGAGCCCTATTTTAATAATGGGCTGCTGATCGAACTAAAAGACGGGGAAAAGATCGAGGTCAGCCGGAGACAGGCCGTGAAGTTTAAGGAGATGATGAGCCTGTAAATGGTTTCTGGCTTGACGTTTCTGGTTTGATGTTGGGGACTGCGCGTTCCCGAGCCGGATAAGTTTCAAAAATCAAATAACAAGAAACAAGAGTACAAGAAAATTCTAAATACTAAAAGCTAAATTCTAAAAAGCTGCTTTATACTGAGAACTGACCGCTGACCACTCCCGCGCTAAGCCGTTTCCTTTTTTACCGAGTGTACGGCATCACTGATATCCTTGATCAGCGAAGGAGCTTTTTCAATAGCATTCCCTACCACGATCACATCGGCCCCCGCCTTACAATTCACATAAGCCTTTTCCGGGTCCGTGATCCCGCCTCCCACGATCAGGGGAATTTCGATATGCTCTGATACGGCCCGGATCATGGACTCTGTAATGGGCACCCTTGCCCCGCTGCCGGCATCCATATAGATCAGCTTCATACCCAGCATCTCTCCCGCCATTGCGGTGCAAAGTGCAATATCATTTTTGTCGGAAGGCACCGGGGCGGCATTGCTGATATAAGAAACGGTGGTGGGCGCTCCGCCGTCTACAACAATGTAACCCGTAGGAATGACCTCCAGCCCGCTTTTTTTTACCACCGGCGCAGATACGACGTGCTGACCGATCAGCAGCTCGGGATTTCTCCCGGAAATAAGCGAAAGGTATAACAGCGCATCGGCGTATTTGCTTACCTGTGAGGGGCTCCCGGGAAACAATACCACGGGGATATCGGTAAGTTCCTTTATTTTCAGGATCACTTCATCCAGATGTGTAGAAAGCACCAGGCTCCCACCCACGAAAAAATAATCCACCGCCGAATCTTCCGAAAGGTTTACAAGGCGGCTCAATGAAGAAGGATCTACAGAATCCGGGTCGAGCAACACCGCAAAGGATCTTTGAGCGTTCAACTTCTTTTCCACCAAGCCGCTATAAATGTTCATCTTCATCAGGAAGGAGGTTTCCTGCAAAAATGCAAAAGTTTTTCCAAAAAACCCCCGATTTGGACCAAAAGCCACCTCATTGCAAAAGCATTGATTGTAAAAGCACTGCCTCACCATGAAGAGCCGAAGAATCAGGAAGACCCGGGGTAATGCGGAAAAGGAAACCCGAACCCTTGTGTTCTGATTGAACCCCAAAGCCCGCGTAATGGCCGCAACGGGGATGTCTTAGGATCCCTGCGTTCCCCTTGCGAACCTTCCCTTTCAAGCGAACCGCCGGGATCCTGGAGCATTCAATAAAAACGCCGCATTTGCTGCTCCTGTGCGGAACAACCCATTATTGTAATCTTAAAACAGCGGTCTTCCGGATCTCCGGATCTTAGTGACAGATCATTTTCCGGATCTTTTATGTATTTTCAATCAATAGTGCATCTTCCAGCAAATAAAGCAATTTATCATGAACCGGTTACTGCTGTTCCTCATGCTGATCATTCTTTCCCAAACCGCAAATAGTCAGAAAAAAGAGATCCGGGAGCTGGTGCTGGCCGTCGTCGAAAAAGCCGTGCCTCCGGATTTCGCCTATTTCCATCTGGTGGATTCCAGCTTTATTCTTCGCTATGCAGAAACCCGGTTCGACGAACAGGTATTCAGGACCTTCTTTAAGGAAAACCCCGACTTTGATCCGGAGGAGTTCACCACTGAAAATACAAAAACGAAAAAGATATGCTGGTCCGGTTTTAAGATCCCCAGGGCCAGGGTCAATCCTTATGAAAAAATCCCAAAATATGAAAGCCAGTTTTCTGTTGTTACGCTGCTCCCCTGGAGCACGCCCGACTCCGTCCTGGAAGCAAAACGGCGCAACAGCAAATATGCCGCAGTCTTTTTAAGGATAAAAGATAACTGGACCGAGGAGGAGAAAAACGAAGCCGTCCGAAAAGAACAGGAACGCTATGCCAACAGTCTGAAACCAGAAGACAGGAAATACTTTGCCATTTCTACTCCGATCTTCTCCCGGAACCATCGCTACGCCATTGTTGAAGTACGGAATGCGGTACGGGGATGGTGCCAGGTGTATAAAAAGGTCCGGGGTAAATGGATTTACCAGATCACCTTATGGCACTGGGTTGCGTAAGCCAGAAGTATTTGGAAATTTAAAATATCCAAAATTTTAAAGTGGGGAGTGACCGGGGCCATCCAATAATCATACTTCTACATGCTACATTTCTCCTTTAATAAAGTTGTTTTAATTTTTAATTTTTGCGGGAACCTGGTGATAAAAACAAGCCAATGCAATCCCATCCACGTGAAGATTTTCTTCTCATATCGCACCAGCGGGCCTTTGCAGGCATCCAGCCAGGCATTGGCTGGTTTTCGTAGCCTTCCTGCCCTGATAACTACCGCTTCTCCACCTCGTTTGGCCGGAGTATGGCTGCCGTCAAATTGAACACTTAAAAGATCTAAACACCGCTTGTTTGATGACAGCAAGTTAATCAACGCTCTTTTAAATGATCCATCCCTGCTCCACTTATTAAAATGGCAATACACCGTTTGCCAACAAGGTGCATCAAGGCCAAAATATTCCTTTGTACTTAGCTCCCGCCATTGGCAGCCGGTCTTCATCCGCTTTAAAATCAATTGAAACTCTTTTACGAAATCCAATCTCGTCTTAAAGCCTTGTTTCCCTTTGCTTAAAATTGGCAAAATCCAGTGTTCTACCGTACCTCCGTCCGGGAGTTCCAGAATGATTCGTTTTTATTTCCAAAACAAAAATCCTTAATTCCCGGGGCTTTTTTATTCCTAAATAAGTTTAAACAACTTCTATATGCTACTTTCCCTTAAGATACCCGCCCAGTTCCTGCGGTGATGAAAGCACCCGGATCTTTTCCCAGGGATCTTCATACAGAAAGCCCTCACTATACATTTTTTTGATGTGCATCAAAAGATGTGTATAATAATCATTGGTGTTCAGCACAAAGATCGTTTTATCATGGATGGCCAGGTTGTTCCAGGTGATCATTTCAAAAAACTCATCCAGGGTCCCATAGCCGCCGGGCAGGATCACTCCCGCGTCACAAAGCTCATACATCTTTCTTTTACGGGTATGCATATCCGGCACAATTTCCAATTGGGTCAGGCCTTTGTGAGACCGCTCCCGGTCCGCCAGCAGCTGCGGGATCACGCCCATCGCCGTTCCACCACCTGCCAGCACTGCATTGGCAACCGTACCCATCAATCCCACGTTCCCGCCCCCATAAACAAGGGTTACTCCATATTGCGCCATAAGCGTACCCAGCTGTGCTGTATGTTCGGTAAACAGTGGATCAGCGCCTTCCTTTGACCCGCAAAAAACCGCAAGCGATTTTATCCCCATGATTCGGTACTTTTATTGCAAAAGGAACTCAATTTTCCCTATCTTCAAAAATAAATTTCTAATTTAACACAGGCATCATTTATGAACCCAGGTATCTTGTTTGCGATCATCATTTTTTATTTCCTGTTACTGCTTACGGTAGCCTGGAAAACCAGTAAAAACAGCAACAATGAATCGTTCTTTATCGGCAACCGGAACAGCAACTGGATGCTGGTGGCCTTTGGAATGATCGGCACTTCCCTGAGCGGTGTTACGTTTGTAAGTGTGCCCGGTGCCGTAGGCAAAGATGCCTTTGGTTACATGCAGGTAGTGCTCGGCTACATGATCGGCTACCTGCTTATTGCCTATGTATTGCTGCCCCTGTATTACCGGTTAAAGCTCACTTCCATTTACGGATATCTGAAAACCCGTATGGGCATGCTTTCCTATAAGACCGGCGCCTGGTTCTTTATCATATCCCGGCTGGTAGGAGCAACCGCGCGGTTATACCTGGTAGTGCATATCCTGCAGATCACCATTCTCGACAGCTTTGGCATCCCCTTTTGGGTATCTACACTCATTATACTGGTAATGATCATCCTGTACACTTTTGAAGGCGGTGTAAAGACAATTGTATGGACGGATACCCTGCAGACAACCTGTATGCTGTTAGGGCTCATCATCTGCACCATTTACCTGCTCAACCACATGCATATGGGCGTGGGCGAAAGCCTGGAAGCTATGCGCAGCAGCGGGCTCTCTCAAATATTCAAGACCGACCCTGCAAAAAGCGATTACTTTATCAAGCAGATCCTGGCCGGGGCGTTCATTACACTGAGTATGACGGGTATCGATCAGGAAATGATGCAGAAAAGCATTTCCGTTACCAACCTGAAGGATTCAAAAAAGAACATGGTTTCCCTTGCCTTTATTATGGTGGTGGTCATTGGCCTGTTCCTGTATCTTGGTGGTTTGCTGCATTTATTTGCAGCCCAGGAACAGCTAACGGCCAGGGGAGACGCCCTGTTCCCAGATGTGGCCATCAACCATATGCCGGCCTATATCTCGATCATCTTTATCGTTGCATTGATCTCTGCCTTATTTCCCAGTGCCGACGGCGCCATGACCGCCCTCACTTCTTCATTTTGCATTGATATCGCCGGCCTGCAGCGACGCACCGATATGAATGAAGCACAAAAAAAGCGGTTCCGTCAGAAAGTGCACCTGTTCGTGGCCTTTTCCTTCCTGCTGTTGGTGCTTATGTTTTACTGGATCAATGACAACAGTATGATCGGCATCATTCTGAAACTGGCCGGATATACCTATGGTCCGCTGCTGGGACTTTTTGCTTTTGGTATTTTTACAAAACGCCGGCCGGCTGACCGCCAGGTTCCCTATGTATGTTTTATTGCCCCGATCATCTGCTTCTTTATCGATAAATATCAATCCGCACTTTTTGGAGATTTTAAAATTGGCCTGGAATTGATAATAATCAATGCGGCACTGACGTTTATAGGATTGTTGATTATTTCGAAACCCGTTTCAGACCTTTCGCAGCTGGAGCAGGATTCGGTTCACTAACGACCAATAAACAGGGATGGAGCTATTACCCGCCGGATTAGAACAATTTGCCGTCAGCTTTTCGGCCCCGCCGGACCCCCTGCGGCAGGAAGTGGAGGCCTATACCCAACAGCACCATGCGGAGCCGCATATGCTGAGCGGGCCGGTACAGGGCAAGCTCCTGGAAATGATCAGCCATATGATCCGTCCAAGACGCATCCTGGAAATCGGCACGTTTACCGGGTACAGTGCGCTATGCCTGGCCGAAGGGCTAACAAACGACGGTGAGCTGCACACTATCGAATTTCGTGAAGAAACCGCCACCATCGCTCACAATTTTTTCCGGAGATCCGCGTTATATCCAAAAATAAAACTGCACGTGGGCAACGCGCTGGACATTCTTCCAACCTTAAACGAATCCTGGGACCTGGTCTTTATTGACGCAGACAAGCCGGGTTATATCGATTATTTTAAGCTCGTGTTGCCGGCTGTTCGGAAAAATGGCTTTATATTAGCGGATAATATTTTTTTCCACGGACAGGTTTTTACCGAAAATCCAAAGGGAAAAAGTGCAAAAGCCATCAAGGCGTTTAACGATTTTGTCCATCACAGCGATGACATCGACAAATTGGTCCTGACCATCAGGGACGGACTCTATTTATTGCGGAAATTGTAATTGATATTGATGATACGGAAATTATTTTTGGCAACTGCCCTTTTTATAACGATGACGGCCGCCGCCCAGCAATCGGAAAAAGTGGTGGCTTATATTGAGCAATACAGAAGCATTGCGATCAAAGAAATGCAACGGACCGGCGTACCGGCCGCCATTAAGCTGGCACAGGCCATCCTGGAGTCCAATGCGGGCGACGGAGATCTGGCCTTGCGGTCGAACAATCATTTTGGTATTAAATGCAAGACCGGTTATACGGGTCCTTATGTATTGCACGACGATGACCGGCCGCAGGAGCGTTTTATAAAATACGAGCATCCGGAAGCCTCTTTCCGGGATCATTCCGATTTTTTAAAAGGCCGCGACCGGTATGCCTTCCTTTTTAAGCTGGATCCTACGGACTACAGGGCATGGGCCTATGGATTGAAAAAAGCCGGCTATGCCACTAATCCCAGGTACCCGCAGTTGCTGATCGGCCTGATCGAGCGATACAACCTGGAGGATTATACATTGATCGCAATGGGTAAAAAGGAAATGCCGCAGGAACTGAAAGCCGTTTTCGCTGTGGCGCCGGAATCCGAAGAAGTAGTGCCGGTAAAAAAAGCCAAACAATACCCCCAGGGCGATTTCCTGATCAACCAGACCCGGGTGATCTTTGCCAGGCAGGGTACTGCATATGAAACCATCGCAGCACAATACAAGATCCCCCTCACCCGCCTCTTCCTGTACAATGACCTGCGGGAAGATCAGCAGCCGCAAAAGGACGCTTTGGTTTTCTTACAGCTGAAAAGGACGGAGGGACAAAAAGCCTTTCACGAGGTAGCAGCCGGCGAATCGCTTCATGATATCGCCCAGGAGGAAGGCGTCCGTCTGGAATCGCTGTTGAAATACAACAATCTGACAAAATTTGCTTCCCCGGCAATCGGGTCTAAGCTATATTTGCAGGATATGGGCACCGCAAAAAATGCCGTAGCCCAAAACAATCCCTAAGAGATGGCAGATATCACCGTACATGACAAACGCTTTTCCGTTTACCTGCCTGAGGCAGTATTGCAAAAACGAATCAGGGAGCTGGCGGATGCTGTCAACGCGGATTATGCCGGTAAAAAAGTGTATTTCCTGGCCATCCTGAATGGCTCTTTTATGTTTGCCGCGGACTTTTTCAAATACCTGACCATTGATAGTGAGGTCTGCTTTATCAAGCTCGTTTCTTATAAAGGATTAAAATCTACCGGTGATGTTACCACCGCCATCGGCTTGGAGGAAGATCTTCATGATAAAAACGTGGTGGTGCTGGAGGATATCATCGACACCGGAAAAACACTGCACTATTTTCTGCCGCAGCTCCGGCACCAGCAGCCCCGCTCCCTGAAGATCGTGGCCCTGCTGCATAAGGCGGAAATGACCCAATATGAAGTACCGATCGATTACACCGGCTTTGTCATTCCCAACAAATTTGTAGTGGGTTACGGACTGGATTACGACGGGCTGGGACGTAATTACAAAGATATATACCAGCTGGCGGAAGAATAATCGAATTCTTTAGGCCACAAAGACACTAAGGCCCAAAGCTTACACAAAGAAGGCGTTTACCCCTTCCGGAACACAGAACAGCCGCCTGATATTTTTGTTCTCCCTGCTACAATAAGGCGGTGAAGACACAGAGACTCTTATTTTTGCCGGCTATTGTTTCGTGCAGCGGCACAGTGTATCAGCTAATGCCCTGCTTATTTTTCGTTCTTACTATTTTAGTGGACGCGGCAGCTAACCTGATCTTTTATTTACGTGCGCGGCTGCTCACCCTTTCATATTCCGGCCTTCCTTGTTCAGGATCTATCAGATCAAGAGATGGCTGGCCTACCCACATTCCCATAGCAATGGAGCATTTAATATAATAGGATCTGCCAAATTGTATACTAAGGGGAATGATAGCTTTTGCCTCGGTCTTGGCCCATATTTTTTGTTTCCCTTCTTTGTATACCCGTATTTCATAACGGGAGTTATTTACCGCCCGCCATACCACGCTGTCATCCAGGTTTATATTATATCCGATGGCCGAGCCTGTAAAATTTTTTGGCCTATAAAAATAAATAGTTGCATAGGTCGCCGTGTCTGAACCTGGCACAGGCGTTGATACGACCGCGGCAGTAACCTGGCTGAGGGAGTCAATGTCCTCTATAAATAAGATATTTCCCCTGATCCTGTAACAGCTGCTCCAGATATCCGGTTCCTTCAGCTCTGTGATCTGTATCGCATTCCCCCCTGCCTTTCTTGCTTTTTCCTGGGCTTTTTCAATAACCCGCTGATACTGACAGTCTGTGGTAAATCCCTTATCTCCTATCTTAAACTGGCCGATCGTTTTTGCCGTTGCAGGAATTTTCTTGTTTACTTCAAATACCAGTATTTCATTTGCCGTATCCCTCGCCTGCCAGACAACTCCGGCATTTACGGTCATGGCTAATACAGGTCCAATCAACAGCAGCATTATCAGCGGGTGCATTTTTGAAAGATAGATCCTCATAGCGTTATATTTTTGTATATCAAATAGGTTTCTGCTAATATAGCCATTATTTGCTTTAACAAAGTAGCTATTACTGCTCTTGCCCACAGCAGTACAACATAGCAGCTAATACAGTGCAACTTTATCCAACAGTGTAAAAAGATCATCACTGCCAGGAATATAACGGCTCTATTCCTCGTTCCTCTATCTAATTCCACCGCCTTAAAATATCAACCCCAAAGAAACTCCGGGATGTTATCCCTTCGGGTTTCTTTGGGTCCTGGAGGCTTTGTGCCGGTGCCACCGGTCTCTATTTTTTTGCCTGCTGCATGGGATTGGAACCGGTACTCTGTCCACGTGCAGCACCGGCTTTTTGTTCAAACGCTTTAAACCGGGTAGGCGCCGGCATTTGGTTCCAACCATTATTGCTTTCGTCGATATCCGCTGTTTCCCGGAAGGGATCCAAACGTATGCCCGCTACCTCTTTATTTTTTACAAACAGTTTGCTTACCGTTTGTTCATTGTGCCGCCAGATCTGCGCAGGGATCCGGTCTATCTGGCGGGTACCGTCTTTAAACGTCCATTCAAGAATGATGGGCATCACCATTCCGCCTTTATTGGAAAAGGCCAGTTCATAAAAGTACTTGCCGGCAAACTGTTGCTTTGCTTGCGGGGAAAGAGCGCCCATCGATGACGGCGTTTCCACTGTGATCGTTTTGGTTGAATCATAGGGCTCCAGTCCGCGGGCATAGCGCCAGTAGAAATCACGTGCATCCGGATCCTTATCCGTATAAAAAGTGATGTTCCGGTCTTCCCGGTTCCTTATTTTCGATATATCGTCAAATTCCGGCACAAGAGGTGCATCGGGCTTTTTGATGCGCTTTTTCGCAGCCGAAACAGCTGCATCCACATCGGCCTTTGCAACCTTGACGGAATCCAGGGAGATATCGACGGGGTTGATCCCATAAAACCATCCCCTCCAGAACCAGTCCAGGTCTTCGCCGCTGGCATCTTCCATGGTGCGGAAAAGATCCGCCGGTGTGGGATGTTTGAACGCCCAGCGCCGGGCATATTCCTTAAAAGCAAAGTCAAAAAGATTGCGCCCCATAATGGTCTCCCTTAGAATATTCAGACCCGTTGCCGGCTTTGCATAGGCATTGGGACCAAACTGCACAATATTTTCCGAGTTGGTCATGATCGGCTCCAGCTGGTTCTTCGGGAGCTTCATATAATCTACGATCGCCCATGCCGGTCCGCGTTTGCTGGGGAATTTATTATCCCATAACTCCTCGGTCAGATATTGTACAAAGGTATTCAGTCCTTCGTCCATCCAGGTCCATTGCCGTTCATCGCTGTTTACGATCATCGGGAAGAAATTATGTCCCACTTCGTGGATCACCACACCCAGCATCCCGTTCTTGGTGGCTTCGCTGTAGGTACCGTCTTTTTCAGTGCGGCCATAATTAAAGCAGATCATGGGATATTCCATCCCGTTGGCGGCCTCTACACTTTGGGCCACCGGATACGGGTAGGGAATGGTAAATGCCGAATAGGTTTTGATAGTATGCGCCACAGCCCGGGTTGAAAATTTACGGTACAGCCCATAGGCTTCTTTCCCGTAAAAGCTCATACACATTACTTTTTTCCCATTGATCAGTTGCGGCATGCCATCCCAGATATATTTGCGGGAAGCCGTCCATGCAAAGTCCCGCACGTTGTCTGCTTTAAAGTGCCAGGTTTTTGTTTTCGTGCTTTTATTCTGCTCGGCCTTCTTTGCTTCTTCCAGCGTAACAATCTCTACCGGCTCTTTTGCAGTGGTTGCTTTCTGATAGCGCGCCAGCTGTGCGGGGGACAATACCTGTGCATAATTCTGGCATTCGCCGGTGCTGCCCACAATATGATCGGCGGGTACCGTCATCTGAACATCAAAATTGCCAAAGGTCAGCGCAAACTCTCCCCGGCCGGTGAACTGATGATTCTGCCATCCCTGGAAATCGCTGTATACACATACCCGCGGGTACCATTGTGTGATCGTATAGAGACAATTACCGTCTTCCGGGAACAATTCGTATCCTCCCCTGCCTCCATAAGTGATGCGGTCCGGAATTTTATACGACCAGCTGATCTTAAACTGAAACCGCTGACCGGGTTTCAGCGGCACCGGCAGGTCTACCCGCATCATGGTCTTGTTAATGGTATAGGGCAGCGTCTTACCGGCCATATCGGTCAGCGACCGGATCTTGTGCCCATAGCCGTTATCCGGCCCGTCCTGCTCTTCCTGCAGGGTCAGCGTTTTATCGGTAAATATCTCTGGCAGTATGCTCTTATTCTGGTAATTCGCATTGTCCCGGTTGCTGTGCTCATTCTCGTCCAGCTGCAGCCATATATAGGTCAGTACATCCGGCGAATTGTTGAAATAGTTCAGCGTCTCATTGCCTGTCAGCTGCTGGGCTTTCTCATCCAGCACGCACCGGATCACATAATCACAACGCTGCTGCCAGTATTTGGGGCCGGGAGCACCACTGGCGGTCCGGTATTCATTGGGCGTGGGAAGGATCGTACCCAGCTGTTCGAATTTATTTCCGTGATTGCTTGCCGGGTTGTTCTGAATATCCTGGGCCTGCCCCGCAAAGACACCAAAACAGGCTACCGTAAATAGAAACTTTCTCATGCGTGCTCTTTATGATAATGAAGGGATCCGCTCCAGTGCCATTTTTAATGAAAGCAGGAACACCACAGCAGATACCACGAAAATATAGATTCTTTGGGGAATTCTTATACGCCCCACCATCAGCTTTGTTATCAGCAGGATCGCCAGCACCACGATCACCTGCCCGGCCTCGAGGCCCAGGTTAAAGCCCAGGAGCCCTGTTCCGATCGATTCATCGCCTGCCAGCATTATCCTGATGGTATTGGCAAAGCCCAGACCGTGGATCAGCCCGAAAAACAGGGCCAGGAAATAATTGGTATGGATCTGCCGGGATTCCGGCCGGTGCCGCCGCAAAACATTCCACAGGGCGGTGCAAACGATCGTGAGCGGTATCAGGAACTCGACCCAGGAAGAAGGCACCCGGATCAGGTCAAAAACGCTGAGCCCCAGTGTCAGCGAGTGCCCGATGGTAAAGGCCGTTACCAGTACCAGCACCTGTTTCCATTCCCTGAATGTATAGATAATTGCCAGCGCCAGGATGAACAGCTGGTGATCCAGCGCATCCGGGCTGATGATATGCCGCCACCCCTCTACAAAATAAAACCAAAAGCTGTTCATAAGGTTTCCAAAAATTTTACGGCGCACATACTATTTTTTGCAGCGTGCGCTTCTTTTACCACAGAGAAAAACGCCTGTCAGGATCTTTGCCGTGTCATGATATCATCTTCCTGCTTTTGCGGATCTCTGTGGTCAATAAAAAATATTACATGCTCCTTTTATGATGCCAACCATCAAATATAATTTACCATCTTCATATAATATATCTTTATTTGTATTGATGGGGTGGAGCAGCTATAAAAAGAATTGGGCGCCGGCTTTGCTGGTATTCCTGTTGCTGACCGGCTTTTCGCGGCCGGTATGGCATCCTTTTCATGTAAGTGCCTCGGAAATCGAGTACAACGGCAAAACAAAACGCCTGGAGATCAGCACCAGGATCTTTACCGACGATTTTGAGTCCGTTCTTACCCGGGCATATAAAACCAGGGCGGACTTCAGTGATAAGGCCCTTAAGCCCCAGATGAACGAGCTGGTTACCCGGTACATCACCACCCATTTAAGCATCCGGAGCAACGGGCAGATACGGCGACTGAAGTTTTTCGGATGGGAAATAGATCATGAAGCCGTTTATGTGTATACAACGGCAGATGCGGCTTCGTTCAATCCCCGCAATATCACCGTTGAAAACACCATCCTGTATGAGCTCTTTGAAGATCAGATGAACATCGTGCATTTTATTGTGAACGGCACGCGCAAGAGCAGTAAGCTCACCTACCCGGAACGGAAGCTGCAGTTTGTTTTTTAAGTCCAGGGGCGAGAATCGAGATTTCAGCCGTGCTGTCCGATTCTGATCGCTGACCGCTGAGAGCTTCTGTGTCTGTTTCACGTTCCAGGTTTAAATCCGGTCTATACCCGATGCGATGCCTCAGATCTCGATTCTCAAATCTGATCGCTGATCACTACTAACTGATGGCTAATTGCCAAAAGCGTGTTACATTTGGGTTCTAAGTACAGGTACATGAATGTAAAGAGAAATTCCGGTTTATGGATGGCCTTGCTGGGTGGTATTTTATTGTGGGTAGCCTGGCCCTCTTCTCCCCTTACGCTGCTGGTGTTTGTGGCCTGGGTACCCCTGCTGCGGCTCGCAGAAAAAACGCATTCATGGAAAAAATTCTTCGGCCTTTCCTACATCACCCTTCTCCTGTGGAATGTGCTCACCACCTGGTGGGTGGCCAGGGCCAGCGTTCCCGGCGGCATCGGTGCTTTCCTGGCCAACAGCCTGATCATGTGCATTCCCTGGTTGGCTTACTTTTTTACCCGGTTGCGGTTTAACCGCCTCGTTTCCGGCCTGGCCCTGGCAGCCTACTGGATGACCTTTGAATGGATCCACCTGAACTGGGATCTGAGCTGGCCCTGGCTCACGCTGGGCAACGTCTTTGCGGGGCATCCCAATTGGGTGCAGTGGTACGAATATACCGGTGTTGCAGGAGGCAGCCTCTGGGTGCTGCTCAGCAATATTCTTGTACACAATGTATTGCTGCGCTACCGGGAGGAAGGCCGCAGCCCGGCTTATTTTAAACAGGCAGCAGCCTGGATCCTTGTTCTGATGGTGCCGATCGTCTTTTCCCTGTTCACAAGACAAAATCTGACACTCGAGCACAATAAATACAATGTGGTGGTAGTGCAACCCAATTATGATCCCTGGGATACCAAGTTTGCTGCCGGAAAAGAGGAAATGCAGCTCCAGGAATTAATTGCTTTATCGCAGAGGCAGATAGACGCCCAAACAGCATTGGTGATATGGCCCGAAACCGCGGTTCCATACGCCGTACTGGAAGACCAGCTAAAAGAGAACCGGTTCCTGATGCCCCTTTGGGCCTTTTTAAGAAACAACCCCCATATGAATTTGCTGACGGGCCTGGAAGGGCGCCGGCTGTTTGCAACGCGGGTAAGCCGGTATGCGCAAAAGCTGCAGGATGGCAGTTTTGTGGAAGGGTACAACAGCGCTGCTCTTTTCGATAGTGCATCGGTACAGATCTATCATAAATCAAAGCTTGTACCGGGTCCGGAAGTATTACCGGCATTTCTGAGTTTCCTGGGTCCGGTATTCGAAAAATTCGGGGGCACCATGGGCGGCTATGCCCGTGATACAACGGAACGGGTGTTGCAAACAACGAATCATACGTTTAACATCACACCGGCCGTTTGCTATGAAAGTATTTACGGTGATTATCTTTCCCGGTTTAACCGGAAGGACGCCAATCTTATCTGCATCATTACCAACGACGGCTGGTGGGGCGATACACAGGGCTACCGGCAGCATATGCAGTATGCGCGCCTCCGCGCCATCGAAAGCCGGAAATGGGTGGCGCGCAGCGCCAATACCGGAATCAGCTGTTTTATTGATCCGTACGGCAACATTGTGCAGCAGCTACCCTGGAACAAGCAGGGCACAATAAAGCAACCCATTGCTGCTTTTGTATCGGAGACCTTTTACACCCGGTTTGGCGACTGGCTTTACCGGGCTGCAGCGATAACCGCCCTGGTACTTTTGCTGACCTTTTTTTATCAATTGATCACGCAAAAAAACAGTCAATTATAAAACCTTCCTGATGGGAACAAAAACAATCAACATCAATAACAGCATTATCCACTATACCATCGACGGTGTGGGACGCCCGGTAGTGCTGCTCCACGGCTTTGGCGAGGATGGTTCCGTATGGGAGAACCAGGTCGAATACCTGCGGCACAATTACCAGGTGATCGTTCCGGATATCCCCGGAAGCGGGCAATCTGAACTGACCGGTGATGTCAGCATGGAGGCCATCGCAGACATGGTCAAATTGATCATGGATGCGGAGGAACTGGAATCTGTGGTCCTGATCGGCCATAGTATGGGCGGCTATGCAACATTGGCATTTGCAGAAAAATACCCGCATTCGCTGGATGGTTTTGGATTGTTTCATTCAACTGCCGCAGCTGATTCGGAAGAAAAAAAAGAAAACCGGCGCAAGGGCATTGCCTTTATTGAAAAGAACGGCGCCCATGAATTTCTGAGCACAACGGTACCCAACCTGTTTTCGGATATTACCCGGGAAACCAATCCCCGACTTATTGATTCCTTCATCGCAGGCCTTCCCCGTTTTTCAAAATCTGCATTGAAAAGCTACTACGAAGCCATGATCGCAAGACCAGAGCGCATCGACCAGTTCTCAAAAACGGAATTGCCTGTATTGTTCATCATCGGCGAAAAAGATACCGTTATTTCATTTGAAGACATTTTAAAACAGGCTTCCATGCCCCGGATCTCTTACATCCACGTCCTGCACCGGTCGGGTCATATGGGTATGCTGGAAGAAGCCGGAAAAGCGACTGCAGCCATCGAAGAATTTTTAATGGAGCTGAAATAGACGAGCGGGCAATAGTAAATGGTGAATGAGCAATGGTGCATACTGCCATTCGGTGATGTTTTTTATTCCTGCGCCGGACAAACCAAAGAATATGAATAAAACCGTTTTTATAACAGGGGCAACCGCAGGGTTTGGTGAAGCCTGTGCCAGAAAGTTTGCAGCAAACAGCTATAATGTCATCATCACCGGAAGAAGAAGAGACCGGCTGGAGCAGCTTGCAGCAGAACTAACACGAACCTTCTCCGTTGCCGTATTGCCACTGGCATTTGACGTGCGAAACCGGGAACAGGTGCTGAAGATGATCGGCAGTCTGGAGGAACCCTGGAAACAGATCGACGTGCTGGTGAACAATGCCGGCCTTGCGGTTGGGAAGGATCGTTTCGACCAGGCCAGCCTGGATGACTGGGACACGATGGTGGATACCAATCTCAAAGGTTTTGCCTATGTAGCCCAGGCGGTTGCCAAACGTATGATCCCGCATAAACGGGGACATATCATCAACCTGGGCTCCGTGGCCGCCAAGCAGGTATATGCGCAGGGCAATATGTATTGCGCTACCAAACATGCGGTAGAAGCGCTTTCACAGGCCATGCGTATTGATCTGCTGCCCTATCATATAAAGGTCACCGCCATCCACCCCGGCGCAGCCGATACAGAATTTTCCACCGTGCGTTTCAAAGGCGACCGCATCGCTGCAGAAAAAGTGTACGACGGCCTGATACCACTGGTAGCAGCGGATGTGGCCGAAACCATTTTTTATTGCACCACGCTCCCGGAACACGTTTGCATCAACGACCTCGTGATCACCTGTACCCAGCAGGCAGATTGTTTTTATGATCACCGCGAGTAGGAACCGGGCTTTTATACAATGATTACACGCAGCGATGCCAAGGAGCAGCAGGCGCAGGAAAATAAGCCGGACGAACCGTTACGAGTCTTGCGCCGATCTCTTTACCCCTTGCGGTAAAAAATTCGATCGCCGGGAGCGTGGGGAAAACGCCAGGAACAAAAAGCACAACCTGAAAAACCTTGAGAACCTTGCAGTAAAAAACAAAATATCAAAGAAACTCAGCGTGCTACCTGAGCCTTCGCGTATTTGTGGGCTCCGCTTGATTTCTTTTACATTCAGTACCTTTGCTTACTAAATATCATTTCTATTGGCAATCAAATTTGGTGTAGCGGGAAGCGGCAGCTGGGCAACAGCACTGGTGAAAATATTAACCGATAACGGGCATAAAGTAAACTGGTGCCTGCGCAGCGAAACAACCATTGGATTCATCAAACAACGGCACCACAATCCCAAACACCTGACCGGCGCCGTGCTCAATACGAAATTATTGCACGTTACCACCGATCTGAAAATGGTCACCGACCGGTCGGATGTGCTCATCCTTGCGATGCCCTCAGCATATGTAGCTGAGAGTCTGAAAGACCTGTCCGCCGCCGATTTTAAAAGCAAGAAAGTCCTTTCCGCCATTAAGGGCATCCTTCCGGAGGCAAATATTTTGCTGAACGAATACCTGGAGCACCACTACGATCTTTCCCTCAAAAACTATTTTGCTGTGCTGGGCCCCTGCCACGCGGAGGAGGTAGCTGCCGAAAAGCTTTCCTACCTTACCTTTTCGGGTGTGGATGAACCTGCCGCCGCTCAAATAGCCGGTTATTTTCAATCACCATTCATCAATACCGTAGTCAATACCGATATCCTGGGGGTGCAGTATGCAGCGGTATTAAAGAACATCTATGCCCTGGGGGCGGGGATCGCACATGGTCTGGATTACGGCGACAATTTTCAAAGTGTGTACATTGCCAACAGTGCGGATGAAATGGCGGGCTTTCTGCGGAAATTCGGAGCTGAGCACATTGTAGTAGGCGAGCATACCGATATGGATGATCCCGGGAAAAAATATGCAAATTATTCTGCGTCTGTTTACCTGGGTGACCTCCTGGTGACCTGTTACTCACTGCATAGCCGGAATCGTACTTTTGGCAATATGATCGGCAAAGGGTACAGCGTGCAGGCTGCTCAGCTGGAGTTGCGCATGGTTGCTGAAGGCTACAATGCAGCCAGATGCATCTACAATACGAACCGGTCCTTAAAAGCTGAAATGCCGATCGCCCACACCATTTATGACATTCTTTGGGAAGGATTGTCCCCTGCCAAAGGATTCGAAAGGATCGAAGGATTTCTGATCTGAGCAAGGCGGCGTTTCACGCAGCGACTCAAAGAGCAGCGGGTACGGCATTTGCCACTGCCGGCGAGTTCGGCAATATGGATAATCTCCAGTGTTTCAGTGCCTCCTGTGGCTATTTCACACAACGAAACCATACTTTGGCCAAATACATTATTTTTATTATATTGTCATAAGATCCGATTTGTTTCATTTTAATGTTTGTTATATGTCTGCAACGATATTTCCCAATGGTTTCGATTCCTGGCAGAAAACCCACTTCGAGGTGGTAGAAGCCCTTTGCTATTTACGGGATATTGAAGAGCCGGGCCAGCAAAAGAGTTTTAGTGAAATGCTGAACCGGAGCGCCTCAGAAGGGCTTTACCAGCTGGCAAAGGAGCTGACGGATAAGTTTGAAGAAGCGACCAAAAACCTGCCGCGTAACCGGACGCTGTTTGAAGAAATTGAAGACTTTGTTGCCCGGGAAGTAAAAAACAGGGAAGGTCTGTAACCGAAGGTGTTCCCCATCTTTTCAGGTCCCTTTCAGGAGACCCGGAAAGAAGGAGATCAGTGCCGTAGGCCCGCTTTTCGCTTAAGCTGACGGCTATGATGACAACACTGCCGTGGTGTGAACCATAGCCGTATCTCTACAAGCCATTTAAGATATTGCACATTTTAATAAACTAAATACCGGTCCATTATAAAGAATCATCCGGAAGGTCTGCAGCAAAAACGCCCGCCCTCAATGCCAGTCCACGCAAAACCAACCGGCCCGTTGCATAAATAAGCCCCGATAGATAACTACCGGGGCCACAACTATAAACTATACACCCAAACTCCGCATCCCGCCTGATGGCGGAAATCGAATTTTCACAGGAATCAGTCTGGTTTTTTACCATCCAGGAAGGTATTAATGGTATTGATCTGACCCTGATTTTTATCATCGGAGCTGATTTCAAACTTGCTATAATAACTTTCGATATGATTGGAATTGTCCTGCAGTTCCATATTGCGGCGGATATACGCCGGCACGGTCTCATATTCGCTGTTGGGATCGCTCACATTGACGTTGAAGGAAAGATTGCGCAGCTTTTGAAGCCGCTCTACCTGCTTGCGCTTCTGCAGCTGCATTTCTTCTTCCTGGCTGAGCTGTAATTGTACCGGCGCTTCTTTTTCCGTGCGGTCCTGAGGAACTTTTATTTCCTCTTTCGGCAGTTCCGCTCTTTCTACCAGTTCCATTTTTTCGTCGGCCACCGGGTCGGGTACCGGGGTTTTTGCCACTGCATCTTCTCTTTTTGGCTCCGCGTAGATGTTGGAAGGCTTAGCCAGATAGCTGCGTACGCCCACGCCTGCAGAAAGATCCTGCTCCGGTTCCGGAACGTTCGCCGCCGGCTCTTCCATAACCCGGTGCTCACTGGGCAACGCGGGAGAATAAAATGCCTCCTCTTCGGCTGCCACAATTTCCACGATCGTCTCTTCTTTAGCTGCTTCCGGTTCTGCCGGTACGCCTATTTTTTCATTGTCTGCTGCAGATAATGTGTAATGCACATCAGCCGTTTCCTTTCCAAAGCCCGTATCGTCCATATCCTCCAGTGTTGGCATGGGCGCATCAAAATACTGGGCCTCATCGATCAGTTTCGGCATCAGGGGATCTACCTGCAGTCCCAGGCTCTTTTCTGCTTCCTTTAATTCGTGCTCGATCACTTCCGGCGTTTCCACCTTAGGTTCGATCTTCGGAGCCGGGTTTTCCTGCGGGGTCAGGGTCATTACGATCTTCCCTTCATCCTGTTCTTCTTTTTTCAATATCGGTTTTACAAACGGATCTTTGTTTTCAAAACCGGTCGCGATCAATGTAATGCCGATCTCATCACCCAGTGAATTATCATATCCCAGCCCCAGGATCACATCCGTGTTTTCCCCGGCCTGGCTTAACAGGTGCGCCTGGATCACCTCTACTTCATCCATCGTAAATTCGGAATCACCCTCGGCCGAATTGATGTTGATCAGGATCCATTTAGCACCCCGGATATCGTTGTCGTTCAACAACGGCGAGCTCAATGCTTCCTCAATGGCCCGTTGTGCACGGTTTTCTCCTGAAGCCGTAGCACTGCCCAGGATCGCCACCCCGCCATTTTTCATAACGGTGCAAACATCCGCAAAATCCACATTGATCTGGCCGGTACTGTTGATCACATCCGTGATACATTTTGCAGCGGTCGCCAGCACATTATCTGCTTTCTCAAATGCCTCGCGCATCTTCAGGTTTCCAAACTGGTGCCTTAACTTATCGTTACTGATCACCAGCAGGGTATCTACATATTGTTTCAGGATCTTGATGCCTTCCTCTGCCTGCTTATGACGTTTCTTTCCTTCGTATGCAAAGGGCATGGTAACGATCCCCACCGTAAGCACCCCCAGGTCTTTGCAGATCTTTGCGATGATCGGAGCACCACCCGTACCGGTTCCACCACCCATGCCGGCGGTAATGAATGCCATTTTGGTGTTTACTTCAACGATACGTTTGATCTCTTCCAGAGACTCCTCGGTGGCCTGACGGCCGATCTCGGGGTTTGCTCCGGCACCTAAACCAGATGTCAGCTGGGGGCCAAGCTGGATCCGGTTCGGGATCTGGCTGTTTGAAAGGGCCTGGGCATCTGTATTACAAATAATGAAGTTCACTCCGTCGATGTTTTGACTGAACATATGGTTAACGGCATTGCCGCCCCCACCGCCCACGCCGATCACTTTGATGATCGAGGACTGTTCTTTAGGTAAATCAAAATGTATCATCTTTTAAAAATTTGTGGTTTCCCTTTCATGAAAACCTGTTTTGTAAAATGGGTTAATTATAGTTGTTGTTCGTTGTTGTTCTTATAAATGGCCATCCTCTTCTTCCTTGAAGATATCGATGATGCCATTTTTAAATTTGTCCCAGAAGTTCTTCAGCGGCTGTCGTTTTTCCACCGTTTCAGCAGCCACATTTTCTTCCGCAATCAATACCTCTTCGGAAGCACCGGCCACGGCACCCTGTTTGATCAGGTCCTGGGGCACCGGGATATTGATAAAGCTTTTTTCAAACACCTTCCGGTTATTCTCAAAATCGTCATACCCTTTCAGGATCAGTCCCAGACAGGTAGAATAAGTGGGTTTCGCCAGTTCTTCGATATGGCCCGCAGCCAGATGCTCATTGGGCAACCCGATCCGTGCCGGCAATCCCGTAACATATTCGGTCAGCTGGATCAGGTGACGCAGCTGGGAACCACCACCCGTAAGCACGATACCTCCGTTCAGCTGACGGTTATCCATGCCGATCTGTTTTAAATGATAGGTCACAAAATCGAGGATCTCGCTCATCCGGGCCTGGATGATGTTGGCCAGGTTCTTAACGCTGATCTCTTTTGCCGGCATGCCCCGCAACCCGGGTATGGTAATGTAAGCATTGGCCTTGGCTTCATTGGCCAGGGCACTTCCGAACTGGGTCTTCATTTGCTCTGCCTGGCTTTTTAATACGCCCAGACCGGTTTTAATGTCATTGGTAATGTTCTCACCGGCAAAGGGGATCACGGCGGTATGGCGCAATACGCCGTCGGCAAATACGGCAAGATCCGTAGTGCCACCACCAATATCCACAATGGCCACACCCGCTTCCAGGTCTTCCTGCCCCATTACCGCTGCCGCAGATGCCAGTGGCTGTAATACCAGGTCCTTGGTATATAAACCGGCTTTTTCCACGCTGCGGTTGATGTTCCGGATCGCGTTCTTGTCGCCGGTAATGATGTGGAAGTTAGCTCCCAGCTTCACGCCGCTGTAACCAATGGGGCGTACAATATTGGGCATGTTATCGATGGTATATTCCTGGGGAATGACATCAATGATCTGATCCCCGGCCGGAATATAGGTCTTATATTGTTTGCTGATCAGCAGGTCTACCTCCGCCTGGGAGATCTCTTCTTCCTCAGTTTCACGAACAATATCGCCGCGGGTTTGCAGGCTTTTGATGTGATGCCCTGCAATGCCCACATATACTTCCCCGATATTCAGGTTCGGATTTAGCGACAAACAGTTTTCCAGTGCCAACTTTATGGCTTTGATCGTTTCATCGATATTCAGGACCTGGCCGTGCTTTACTCCATTGGAGTTTGCTTTGCCGAAGCCCAGGATCTCCAGTTTTCCAAATTCGTTTTTGCGCCCGGCAATAACAGCAATCTTGGTGGTTCCAATGTCCAGTCCTACGATAATGGGTTGTTCAGGATTCATATATTTCGTTTTTAGTTGTTCTTTTTTGTGGATGTTCTTTTGGCTGCAACTTTTTTAGCGGTTTCTTTCCGCTTTGCCGCTGCCGGTTTCTTTACGGTCGTTTTTTCCTTTACCGCCGTCCTTTTGCGATCCGTTGTTTTTGTTGCCGGTCGCCCGGAGGTTTCCTTTTTCTGGGTCTGCTTTGCCGGCGCCGTGGGTTTCCGCACCGTATTCTTCGACGCTTCTTTTTTTACATCCGCTTTGCGGCTGGCCGGCGCTATCTCTTTCTTCGCAGCCGCTGCGGCCACCAGCTGCGATTTTTCATCGGCTGCCTCCATGTCCTGCGCGCCCATATCTTCCTCATCTTCCAGCCTTTCGTAAGGAAGTTTTATATCAATGGCCGTATCCGCCTTAGGCAGTTGCAGGCCCGGAACCACTTGTGCCACCTCGATCAGGTCATTGGCCTTGCGCGACTGCTGCAGCAGCTCTTCAATATTCTTGCGCAGCTGCAGCGAGTCCAGTTTTGAATAATCGCCTTTTATCCCGATCACCTGGCCGTTGTACTGCACATCTACCCGCTTGTACTTATCAAAGCCGGTACGTTTCAGCACCTGGTCGTAAAACAGATAGAGGCGGTGAAATTTAGAAGCGATATCGCTGCCGTCGCCCAGGTCTACCCGGTGGTTGCCCACTACCGGTATCATTTCCATATTCCAGCACCCGGCTCCGCATTTATGAATGTCGATCTGCGATACCTGGGAAACCCAAAAAGAATCACTGCTGATGAAAGAGGCTGCTGCGATCATATGTTCCAGCAGGGCACTGTCCACCGCATTCATGATCTTCGGATTCGGATAGCCGGTAAACACAGGCACGTCCAGCGAGATCTTATCCGAAAGCGGGATCTGCTTTCCGGCCTCATCAATATAAAAAGAGCTTCCGTTGCCGGTAAATATCCGTGCCAGGGGCTTACGCTCCGTAACGTTTACACGAAGAATATCTTTATTATCAAAATACAGCTCGGCGTTGTACACCCAGGAGCTCTGCTCCAACAGGTCTTCGATGCGCGGCAGATTGAATCCGATTTTGCGCTGTCCCTTCACTGCCCCGCCGGACGCCTCCTTCAGTAATTTTGCGATCTGCTCTTTGGAGCTAAACAGGCTTCCTCCCTGCGCACCCCGGATGCTGATCGCATATCCCTTACAGGTACTGCCGTCCTGTGCCCGCATAGCAGCAGCGATCAGTGTAAACATACCGGCTCCCACACCCAGCCACATGAGTGTCAGCAACATTCTTTTTATAGCCCTTTTCCTGTTCACTTTGTATTTAATAAACGCTCTTTAATCGGTTCAACCAATTTATCAATATCCCCCGCACCCGCGGTAATGATCACTTCTCCGAACTCCCGTTCCCGGTTTTTTGAAAAATCATCTGCCACCCACTGCAACAATGCTTCCTTTGTCATCAATACAGGATCCGCCCCGTCCATCAAATCAGCAATGGTATTGCTTTCAATTCCGGGTATCGGTTGTTCCCGCGCAGGATAAACGGGCAGTAAAACCGCCTTGTTAACCATGCTCAAAACAGCAGCAAAATCCTGGGCAAAATCTTTTGTACGACTGTACAAATGTGGCTGGAAAATTAGCGTACATTTCTTTTGGGGAAACAGGGTTTTTACACTATTTATTAACGCCTTCAGCTCTTCCGGATGGTGCGCGTAGTCATCTACAAAAACCAGGTCCTTTTGTTTGATGACGTACTCGAACCGGCGCTTTACCCCTTTAAATGACGCAACTGCTGTTTTTATTTTTTCCGGGCCAATATTCAAAGAACCTGCCACCGCAACGGCGGCTACCATATTCTCAATGTTGTGCATCCCGCCCATATTCAGATGCAGGCCTTCCATGGTGGACGACGGCAGCACCAGGTCAAACGTATAGCCACCGTCATTCAGCCGGATATTGGCGGCATAAATATTGGCCTGGTCATTCTGCAAACTGTATTGCCACATACGTTCTGCCTTCAGCTCGCGGCCGATGCCCAGTTTCCGGATCAGCAGCCCTCCTCTTTTCAGGCGCCCGGTAAAGTCGGCAAATGCCTGCCGCACATTTTCTGCGGTCCCATAGATATCCAGGTGATCCGGATCAATGGCTGTGACCACCGCAACATCCGGGCTCAGTTTTAAAAAGCTGCGATCGTATTCATCCGCCTCGATCACGCAAACCTCTTTATCGCTGCTCCAGAAGTTGGTATTATAGTTTGCCGAGATCCCTCCCAGGAAGGCATTGCATCCATACCCGCTGTCGCGCAGCAGGTGCGCGATCATGGTGGTAGTGGTCGTTTTGCCATGGGTGCCCGCCACACATATGTTAAAAGAACTTTCCGTGATCCGCTGCAATACCTCGCTTCGTTTCATTACCGGGTATCCCTTCGCTTTATACGCATTCAACTCTGCGTGGTCCGCTGGTATTGCCGGCGTAAATACCACCCAGTCCACATCTTCAGGCACCTGTGCCGGATCCTCTTTATAATGAACAGGTATTCCTTCCGATACCAGGGCTTTTGTCAGCGCCGTTTCTGTTTTATCATACCCGCTTACCGCAACCCCTCTCGAATAAAAATAACGCGCGAGGGCACTCATTCCAATTCCCCCGATCCCGATAAAGTAGATCCTTTTCAGATCCCCTATTGTTTTTTCCTGCACGTTATATGGTTTTTAAAATTTCGTTGGCCACCCGTTCATCCGCATCCGTTACCGACAATGCCGAAAGGGCCTGGTTCATCTGTTTCCGCGTTGCTCCGTCGCCTGCCAGTTCGATCACCTTTGCGATCGCCGCAGCCTTTGCCTCATTGTCTTTTACCATCCAGGCTGCTCCTTTGTTCACCAGCTGCAGGGCGTTCACCGTCTGATGATCTTCCGTTGCAAAAGGGTACGGTACAAAGATGACCGGTTTTTGAGCTACGCAAATTTCCGCTACCGTCATGGCACCCGCCCTTGCCATGATGATGTCCGCAGCTGCATAAGCGTACTGCATTTCCGTTATGAAGGGGTTGGCCCAGATCTCTTTGTGCTCCACTGCAATTTCCATCGCTTCCTTCGACAGGGTCTTACCGGTTTGCCAGATCAGCTGCAGGTTGGCTTTTAACAGGGCTCCCACATGTGCGATCACGGCCTCATTGATTGACCGGGCGCCCAGGCTTCCGCCCACTATCAGCACCGTCAGCTTCTCCGGGGGCAATGAAAAATACTGCAATGCTTCCGCACGGGTAGTATTCATAGCCGCAATGGCCTGCCTTACCGGGTTGCCCGTTACCATGATCTTATCTGCCGGGAAGAACCGTTCCATACCATCGGTTGCCGTAAATACTTTTGTAGCATTCCTACCCAACAGGATATTGGCTTTACCGGCAAACGAATTGGATTCATGGATAAACGTAGGGATCCCCCGGGACTGTGCATATTTTAATACCGGGAAGGTGGAATAGCCTCCTACGCCAATTACCGCATCCGGTGTAAAAGCGCCGAAGATCTTCCGCACCTGGAAAAAGCTTTTTATGAGCTTAAACGGCAGTGCCAGATTCTTTATCAAAGAGCCGCGGTTAAAGCCCGCAATATCCAATCCTTTTATCTCATATCCTGCCTGCGGCACTTTCTCCATTTCCATCTTTCCCTTCGCACCCACAAACAGGATCTGTATGGAAGGATCTTTTCGCTGCAGTGCATGGGCAATGGCTATGGCAGGGAAAATATGTCCCCCCGTTCCACCGCCTGCTATGATGATTTTTTTATGCATTTGTTTTTTCAGCAATTTCCACCTCCACCACTTCTTCGGATACTTCTTCCGCCGCCAGCTGCGGCCGTTCCAGGTTCTCCACATTCCGGGACACACTCAGGATGATGCCAATGGCCAGGCAGGTGAACAAAAAACTGGAACCTCCCATGCTCACCAGCGGCAGGGTAACCCCGGTCACCGGAAAAAGATTTACCGTTACAGCCATATTGGCCACTGCCTGGATGGCCAGGGTAAAGCTCAGCCCCAGGGCCAGGAATGCGCCAAATGCAAACGGACATCTTTTAAAGACCCGGATGCAGCGGTACAGGAATACGATATAGATGAAAAGGATAAATGCCCCGCCGATCAGACCATATTCCTCGATGATAATGGCGAAGATGAAATCATTGTACGCCTGTGGAAGATAATCCCTTGTGGTGCTGTTACCCGGCCCTACTCCTACAAAGCCGCCTTTTGCAATGGCGATCTTGGCCTGGTTTACCTGGTACATCTCATCATTATCCGCCTCTTTGCCTCCATACATGAAATTCTCCACACGCCCGATCCACGTATCCACCCGCGTGGTCAGTCCTCCCGTTGCCTTTTTTACCGCCTGAGTGGTTTCGGTGGTATCCACATCTTTTCCGCTATTGTGGCGCACAACCGCGGCCATCACCAGCATCATAATGGGCACCAGCGCCAGGCCGGCCACCAGCAGTAAATGCTTCACACTTACCCGCCCGATAAATAACAGCATCATGCAGCTGGCACCCAGCAGCAGTGCGGTAGACAGATTGGCCGGTGCGATCAACAAACAGGTGATCCCGATGGGAATGATCACCGGCAGGAACCCTTTTTTAAAACTCTTGATCACCTGCTGCTTCCTGCTCAGCAGGCGGGCCAGGTACATAAACAGCGCCAGCTTCGCCAGATCCGAGGTCTGCATGGTCATGTTGATGAACGGCACCCGTATCCAGCGGCTACCCTCATTCATCTTTACGCCAAAAAACAACGTGTACGCCAGCAGGGGAATGCTCAGTATAAACAGGATGCGCGCTACTTTTGAGTAGATTGTATAATTGACACGGTGCGCAAAATACACAATGGCAAAACCGAGCAGGATGAAGACCACCTGCTTAAACAGATACACTTCAGTATTGCCTTTGTATTTTTTATACGCCAGGGAACCGGTAGCGCTGTACACAGCCAGCAGGGAAACCAGCGTGAGCAACACGACGAGTGCCCAGATCACTTTGTCGCCGCGGGCATGCTGATCCAGCCCTCCCTTCCAGCTGCTGACCTTCGCTGCTTTTTCTTCGGATCCTATTTCTGCTGTTGCTGCCATTTTCAAATACGATTTTATAGCTCAATGACCGCGCGCTTGAATTGCGTACCCCGGTCTTCATAATTTTTAAACAGGTCAAAGCTGGCACAGGCCGGGCTCAGCAATACCACATCTCCTTTTTCTGCATGGGCAAAAGCCGCACCTACGGCTGCTGCAGCGCTATCGGTGTCGATGATCACCGCCACGCTTTCTTTAAACGCCTCATGGATCTTGGTATTGTCGGTCCCCAGGCAAATGATGGCTTTTACCTTTTCTTTCACAAGATCCGTCATCAGCGAATAGTCATTCCCCTTGTCTACGCCGCCCAGGATCAGCACAGTGGGTTTATCCATGCTTTCCAGCGCATACCAGGTGGAGTTCACATTGGTGGCTTTGCTGTCGTTTATGAACTCCACACCCCTGATGGTGGCCACATGCTCCATCCGATGCTCCAGGTTCTGAAACGTCTGAACCGCCTCGCGGATCTTTTCCTTCCGGATGTCCATTGTTGCTGCTGTAACACACGCTGCCATAGTGTTGTACTGGTTATGTTTACCTTTTAGTGTAAAGTCGTAAATACTCATGTTCATGAAGTCTTCACCCGTTCTTACATACATATCGCCATCCTTGATAAAAGCCGCGTTATTTTCTCTTTCCATGCTAATCGGTAGTTGAATTGATTGAATATTGAATTTGTCTATTGATTCCTTTGTTACGGGGTCGTCTGTATTGTATATAAAATAATCTGTTGCCTGCTGATTCTCAATAATGCGAAACTTGCTTTTTATATAGTTATTAAAATTGTATTCATAGCGATCCAGGTGATCCTCGGTAATATTGGTGAGCACCGCGATATACGGCCGGAACGTTTCAATGTCATCCAGCTGAAAGCTGCTCACTTCCACTACGTACACCGGCCTGGGATCCAGGGCCACCTGCTTTGCAAAGGAGGTACCGATATTCCCCACCAATGCCGCATCAAGCCCGCCGGTCTTGCAGATATGATGGATCAGGGAGGTGGTGGTGGTTTTACCGTTGCTACCCGTAATGGCAATGATCCGGCTGTTGCCTGCAAACCTGCCGGCCAGTTCTATTTCACTGATCACCGGAATCCCTTTTGCCCTTATTTTTTTTACGAGCGCATTCTTCTCCGGGATGCCCGGGCTCTTTACCACTTCACCGGCATCCAGCACCCTGGCTTCGGTATGCCCGCCCTCTTCCCATTCGATCCCCGCCTGCTGCAGCTCACTGCGGTATATTTCTTTCAAAGAACCTCCGTCTGACAGGAAAACCGTGTAGCCCTGCTGCTTTGCCAGCAGCGCAGCTCCCACGCCGCTTTCACCCCCACCCAATATGACCAGCCGTTTTTCCATTTCCTATCGCAGCTTTAAGGTTACAATACACACCACTACCAGCAGGATCTGCACGATCCAGAACCTTGTTACGATCTTTGCCTCATGATATCCCAGCTTCTGGTAATGATGATGCAGCGGGCTCATCAGGAAGATGCGCCGCCCTTCTCCATACTTCCGTTTCGTATATTTAAAATACGTCACCTGCAGTGAAACGCTCAGCACCTCCACCAGGAATACGCCGCAGAATATCGGGATCAGCAATTCTTTATGAACGATAATAGCCACCGACGCAATGATGCCCCCCAGGGTCAGACTTCCCGTGTCGCCCATAAAGACCTGCGCGGGGTATGAATTATACCAGAGAAATCCAACGCAGGCGCCGATCATGGCCGCAAGAAAAATAGACAGCTCTCCAAGATTGGGGATGTACATGATGTTTAAATAATCCGCAAAATTGAAGTTGCCGCTGGCATAGGCAAAAATCCCCAGCATGACCCCGATCAGCGCCGAAGTGCCGGTTGCCAGCCCATCGAGCCCGTCCGTAATATTTGCCCCGTTGGATACTGCCGTAATGATAAAGACCACAATGAGGATATACAGTACCCAGGTATATTGTTCCAATGCCTTCGGCAGCAGCCGCGCATAATTAAATTCATGATTTTTTACAAACGGGATCGTAGTGATCGGGGCCTTCGTGGCCACAAAATGCTTGGTGCGGTTGTTGACCGTTTTGGTGATCACTTCCGTTTCCGCGGTGTTGGGCGTACCGATGTATTCGCGCCAGATCTTTACATTGCTGTTAAAATACAGCACTGAGCCTACGGTAATGCCCAGTACCACCTGGCCAAAGATCTTGAACCATCCGGCCAGCCCGTCCTTGTCCTGCTTTTTGTAGGTTTCTCCTTTTTCGCGGGCAATGCGCTTGGCCCTCAATTTCAGATAATCATCCAGGAAACCGATGGCGCCCAGCCAGACAGTGGCAAACAGCATCAGCAGGATGTACACCGTATTCAGCCGTGCAAAGAGCAATGTAGGCACCAGGATGCCCAGGATGATGATGATCCCACCCATAGTGGGGGTCCCTTTCTTCGCCTGTTCTCCCGCCAGGCCCAGATCCCTTACCGACTCGCCTACCAGTTTGGCACGAAGGATATTGATCAGCCGTTTACCATATATCAGCGTAATGGTAAGCGCCAGCAGCACCGCCATCATCACCCGGAATGTAATGAACTCCATCAGGTTCCGGCCGGGGAAATTGATACCGTTTTGCTTAAACCACTCAAATAAATGATATAACATACTTATTAATGTACTAATGTGTTCATTTGAAAATTTGAAAATGAGTCTTTCAGTAATATGCCTGCACTCAACTTCAAACGTAAAACCTCGAACTTTAAACTTTAAACCTCAAAAGATCCTTCACTTCTCCAGCAATTCAAATACTTCCCGAACTACTTCCCGGTCGTCAAAATGATTCCGTACGCCATTCACTTCCTGGTAGGTTTCATGGCCTTTGCCGGCCACCAGTATGATGTCTGACGGATTGGCCAGGCTGACCGCCGTTTTGATCGCCTCCCGCCGGTCTGCAATGGAGATGCACTTCCGCCTGCTGCCTGCCGGCACGCCGGCCTCCATTTCCTTTATGATCTCCTGCGGATCTTCGTTCCGGGGGTTGTCACTGGTAAAAATGACCTTATCACTGTACTCGCAGGCCACTTCTGCCATAACCGGTCTTTTTGTTTTATCCCGGTTGCCACCGCAGCCCACAACGGTAATGACCTGCTCAAACCCTTTTCTTAATTTTTTGATGGTAGCCAGCACATTCAGCAATGCATCCGGTGTGTGCGCATAGTCTACAATACCGATCACATTCGACTTTGGAGCGATCAGGTATTCAAACCTTCCCGCTGCGCCATTCAACACGCTCAGCGCCTGCAATACCGTTACTTTTTCCTGGCCCAGGCAGACCGCTGCACCATAAGCAGCCAGCAGGTTATAGGCGTTGAACTCCCCGATCAGGCGGAAATGCACTTCCTGCTCATCCACCATCATGTGCAGTCCCATAATATTATTGTCAAGGATCTTTCCTTTCACATCACTGCTGGCCTTCAGGCTGTAGGTCTTTACAGAGGCCCGGGTATTCTGAACCATCACCATACCCCGTTTGTCATCCACATTGGTCAGCGCAAACGCTTCTTTTGGCAACTGGTCAAAAAAAGCTTTTTTTACCCGGATGTATTCGTCAAAGGTCTTGTGATAATCCAGGTGATCGTGCGTGATATTGCTGAAGATCCCCCCGGCAAATTGCAGCCCCGCTATCCGGCGCTGATGTATGGCGTGTGAGCTGACCTCCATAAAAGCATAGCTGCAGCCTTTGTCCACCATCTGGCCCAGCAGGGCGTTCAGGCTTACCGGGTCCGGAGTTGTGTGGGTAGCTTCCAGTGTATCGCCACCAATGCGGTTCTGTACGGTACTGACCAGGCCACAGGTAAAACCAAGACCGCTGAACAACTGATAGAGCAGGGTAGCAATGGTCGTTTTGCCGTTGGTACCGGTAACCCCTACCAGCTGTAACCGGGCAGAAGGCTGCTGATAAAAATTATGTGCCATAATGCCGGCCGCGGCGGCAGTATCAGCAACCTGCACATAAACCACATCATCACGCATTGTTTCCGGAAGCGTTTCGCATACTACTGCAACCGCCCCACTCTGAACGGCATTGTCAATGAACCGGTGCCCGTCCGTTCCTCCTTTCACTGCCACAAAAACCGCCCCGGGCTTTATGTTACGGGAATCGATGGCCACCACAGTTACGTCAACGGCCGTACTCCCGTGTACCGCCTGTAATTGGGTTGTATATAATATTTCCTGTAACTGCACTTAATATTATTTATGCCAGATTTAATGTTACGGCCTGTCCTTTTGCAAAAGAAGTACCTGGAGCAATCGACTGCCCCTGCACTTTTCCGCTACCCTGTACTTTTACGCGCAATCCCATCTGCTCCAGCAACCGGATCGCATCCCTGAGCCCCATGCCCTTTACGCTGGGCATTACACTGTTCCGTACCACGCTGCCGGTAACCACCGGCTTGTATTTTTTTGCATACATGGTTGCCCACCGGCTGGACGCTAATGAATCCACAAAAGGAATGTCCAGCAGTGCCAGTACATTCTTTATAGCTTTTGCGCTGCCTGCATAAAAGTAGCTGGTGCTGTCTCTGGCGCCTTCATAGCTTTTAGGAGTCTTGCGCTCCACATACATGGAATACACTTTTGTGGCGATTTCCCGGAATACCGGGGCGGCCAGCTGTCCTCCATAGTACATTCCGGCACCGGCCCGGGTACGGATGGTTACGATGCAGGAGTATTGTGGATTTTCCGCAGGGAAATAACCGGCGAATGACGCCTGGTAAACACCATGTCCGTACTTGGTATTTCCATCGGCCACATGCGCCGTGCCTGTTTTACCCGCAATCTGGAACGGCACCCCTTCAAACACTTTTTTGCCGGATCCCTCGGTAACCACCAGCTCCAGGCTTTTTTGAGCCGCTTTGATGGTAGCGGGTTTTGCAATGGCTTCTTCCAGTACCCGGGGCTCCATTTGTTTTACGATCACTCCTTTATTCCGGATGCTGTTTACCAGGTAGGGGCTCACCATTTCCCCGTTGTTCGCAATGGCATTATACAGCGTTAACAGCTGCATCGGGCTTACCCGGATGGCATAGCCAAAGCTCATGGTGATCAGGTTCATCAGCCCGCCGTGGTCCTTTTTCAGGGGAGCGATCCCCGGTGGAGGCACCCCGCTGAGATCAATGGTCGATTTTTTATCGAGGTGGTATTTGGCGAGGTATTGCTTGAATTCTTCCGGGTCCTTTCCAAAAGCCTTCATGCCTACTTTTCCCATTCCGATATTGGAACTGTGCGCAACACATTCTTCGATCGTCATGACCGGCCTGGGCATGGCGTGCGCATCCGAAATGATCCGCGGGCCTACCTGCATCCGGGCAGCGCTGCCCACCTCAAAAAGGTCACCGGGTTTTGAAGTGCCCTTATCCAGCGCTGCCAGGTAAGTAGCTATTTTAATGGTAGAGCCCGGTTCTGTAACCCGCAGGGCATAGTTATCATTTTCCCAGTAGGTGGTATCATTGGGGTTGCGGCCAAGATTCGCAATGGCCTTTATTTTTCCCGTTTTGGTTTCCATTAAGATGGCGGTTCCATATTCGGCATGCGTCGATTGCAGCATCCGCAGCAGGGCGGTTTCCGCAATATCCTGCATATTTACATCCAGTGTCGTGTACACATCTTTCCCATCCTCCGGCTCTACCTGGAACCCCTCCACAGGCACCGCGCCTCCGGAAATATAACGCACCACCCGCTGCCCGTTCTGCCCGTTCAGCAAGCTGTCATAACTCATTTCCAGCCCTACATTCATTTTTTTTATCTTGCCTTCGCTGTTCACATAGGCCCGGCTTAGCCCGATGGTCCGGTTGGCAAGCAATCCAAAGGGTGCAATGCGTTTGCTGGACTCTTCCACGATGATGCCGCTTTTGTTCTTACCCATGCGGACGAGCGGAAATTCGCGCAGTGCTTTAAAGTCTTCAAAGGAGATCTTCTTTTTTAACGCATAATAGCGGCTGCCTTTTTTATAGGCCTCATCAAACTCTTTCCGGTATTGCCGGGCGGTTTTGTCCTTAAAATAATCTGCCATGGCCACCGCAAAAGAATCGATATACTCCCGGTATACTTTCCCGTCTTTCAGCCGCAGCCCTTCGGCCATAAAGTCCATATAAATATCAAACTGGGGCAGGGAGGTACTGAGCATTTGCCCGTCCTCACTAAAAATGGTACCCCGGTCGGCATTGATCTCCACAATCTTCTGATGCATGCTATCGCCCATGCTTCTCCAGTGCTCGCCCTGTACCCGCTGAATGACGGTGGCCCGCCCCAGCACCAGCAAACAAAGCAGCACGATCCCGATAAAACAGAGATACACCCGCCACAATATGTCCTTCTTTATTTCCAATGCCTCTTAGTATTTGTGTGTTGTTTGCATGTATTCTTCCAGCGAGTCCTTTAAAACATAGGGCGACTCCTGCAACTCGTTCAATCCAAGCGGCTGCAGCGCTTTTGCCAGCTCGCTGGGCTTGCTGCGGAACATCACTTCGCTTTTCAGGCTCTTATATTCCCATTGCAGCTCCTTCACTTCCTTTGCCGTAGCATTGATCTTACGCACCGTTTTATCTGCCATATGCCCGTTATAAATGTAAATCACCGCTAAAAAAGCCAGGTAAAACAGGAACGGCACCTGCTTTACAATAGACTGATAGTTCAACACCTTCTTCCAGTCCCATCCGGATTTTTTTCCTTTCTTTTCTGTCACTTTCTATTTTTTCGGCTTTTGTACTTCTATTATCTTCCTTGTGTCACTCCCTTCAGCGCTTTATCAGTCATCAGCTGGCAGCTTTGAGAAGCCAGTTTAATCTCTAAACATCTAAAATCTAAGGCCCAAAACTTCAAATCTCAAATCCGTTCCGCCACCCTCAGCTTTGCGCTTCTCGATCTTGCATTTCTTTTCAGTTCCTCTTCCCCTGCGGTCACCGGTTTGCGGGTGATGATCTGAAACACTTTTTCCGTCGTATGCTGTACGAACGGGTTCACTTCTTTCTCCTCAAAGGTTCCGTCCCTGAAAAACTGTTTCACCAGCCGGTCTTCCAGGGAATGAAAGGTGATGATGGCAATGCGCCCACCCGGCTTTACCACTTCCTTTGCCTGCTCCAGCAGCTCTTTCAGCGCTTCCAGCTCCTGGTTCACTTCTATGCGCAGTGCCTGAAACACCTGGGCAAAATACTTGTTCGGGTTGCCCTTTACCACGGGTCGCAAGGCATTTTTAAACGCGTCGATGGTTTTCAGCGATACCTGCCCCCTTACTTCAACAACGGTCCGGGCAAGCGTACGGGCATTGGTCACCTCGCCGTATTTTTCAAACAACTTGTGCAGCTGCTGCTCCGTATAGGTTTGCAGTACGTCAAAAGCTGTTACCGGCTGCCGGCGGTCCATCCGCATATCCATGTCGGCATTGAACCGGGTACTGAACCCGCGTTCGGCTTCGTCGAACTGGTGGCTGCTTACGCCCAGATCGGCAAGCACCCCGTCTACTCCATTAATATCATGTAAACGGAGAAAGCGTTTCAGGTGCCGGAAGTTTTGCGGTATAAACAATACCCGCTCATCATCTGGCACATTTTGAGCAGCATCCGCGTCCTGGTCAAATGCTACCAGCCTTCCGTTGTTGCCCAGTTGCTGCAAAATGGCTGCAGAATGGCCTCCGCCGCCAAACGTAGCATCCACATAAACACCACCGGGGCGTATATTCAGCCCCGTAACGGTTTCATGCAGCAATACAGGAACATGGTACAGGTCAGATGGATCAGTTGACAAATGGATAGGCTTGCTCTCATTTTTATTCTTTGTCATAACCTGTCAACTTTTAAACTTGTTAACTTCTAAAACCCATCCGCTATAACCCTCCCATGACCTGACCGGCCAGATCACTGAACGCATCCGGTGAAAATGAGTCAAAGAACTCTTTGTATTGTGTAGTGTTCCAAATCTCCATACGGTTGCCCGCCGGTACCAGCACGATATCCTTACCCAGTGCTGCGTACTCTTTAAGGGTGGCCGGCAACAACAGTCTGCCGGCGGTATCGGGTTCCACCAGGGTAGCTCCGTTTAAAAAGTAGCGTTTGAAGGCACGCACTTTCGGATCAAAGTCATTCAACCCGTTTATTTTTTCCGCCAGCGGACTCCAGGTACTGAGCGGGTAAAGACTCAAACATTTTTCAAACCCCCTGTTTATGACAAACCGGTCCGCATCCTCTGGCTGCAGCTGCTTTTTGAAACCAGCCGGCAGAAGAAAGCGCCCTTTTGCGTCTACTGTTGCCTCGAATTCGCCGAGAAAACCTGTCATAAACCGGGAAAATTTAAATTTTCACTAAACTTAACACAAAATAACACTTTTTCCCACTTACATACCAAATTTCCCGCTAATTCATTTATCCACAAATCGAAACAGGCTGTGATGCCCTATGGTATTGAGTTTCATCGATTGTAACGACTGTTTGGAAGTTTTAGGTGTGCATATCCTATGTACAAATGTGCATAACCTGCCAAAATCGCCGTATAAAATGTGCAAATAAAAGAACTTCTCACTTTAAAACCCGGTTGACTTGTATAAAAATCAATAATTTATAAAAACATTCGGAAACGTTCCTTGGCGCCCCAGCTTATCCACATTTGATACAAACAACGCCTTTTGGCCGCCGCTGTTTACAGTCCCGGATCCCGGTTGCGCTCCCGCAGCCAGCCTGTGTCTGCTTCCCGGCGTCCGAAAACCGAATTGGTTCCTGCGCGGACAACCGTTACATTCGTTCCTGCAACCCGTCAAAAATGAATGCAGCACATCGTCAGGAAACACTCAAAAAGATCACCCGCTGGGCACAGGAGCATCCGGGTATCAGGAGCGCGCTCCTGACCAGCTCGCTGGTAAATCCGCAGGCACCTGTGGACGATTTCAGCGACCTGGATATTGAATTGGTGCTGGCAGACCTGCCGGCCTTTCTGAACGACGACCGCTGGCTGGAGCAGTTCGGAAGACCCATCGCCCTGGTCGCGGAGCCGGAAACAGCCTTTGAGGGCAAACACGCCATGCGCATGGTGCTGTACCACGATTATGTGAAAGTGGACTTTAAGCTGTACTGTATAGAAAAGTTTACAGAGGAAGTGAACCAGGAAACACTGTGTGCGGACTGGGATATTGGCTACCGGGTACTGGTAGACAAAGACGGGCTCACGACCAATATGAAGTCCCCTACCTACACCTGTGCAGTGATCCGAAAACCGGGCGAGCAGGAATTCACTCGGGTCCTGAACGATTTCTGGTGGGACCTCACCTATGTGGCCAAATGTTTAAAGCGGGGCGACCTGTTCTATGCCCGGTTCATGACCGAAGACAATATCCGTACCCAATACCTGATCCCATTGCTGGAATGGTTCATTGCCAGCGATCACCACTGGACCGTTACCACCAATAAAAAAGGAAGACTGTTTGAAAAATATCTTTCAAAAGAAATGTGGCAAAAGATTACGGCAACCTTTGCCGGAAGATAACTGGAACGCCGCTTTTGCTTATGCCGACCTCGGTCATGAGCTGGGCACCACATTGGCCACCCGCCTGCAGTACCCTTACCCGCACCAGCTGGAACAGGACATCCGGGCCTACCTGCACGAGGTAAAAGCGGGATAACCGTTCGTGTTGCGATCCGTTGTGTGAGGCCTTCCGCCTCACACCATTACACCATCGCCTTCTGCGATCTATCATAATAGCCTTCTACCGGTCGATCCCGTGCAAATCACTCAATTCATCGTACTTTTGCAGGCTAATTCAAGTACAATCAATGAAAGAATATAAAAGAACCTTAATTACAGCAGCGTTGCCCTATGCCAACGGACCGGTGCATATCGGCCACCTGGCGGGATGTTATATACCGGCGGATATTTATGCACGTTATTTAAGAGCGCAGAAAAAAGATGTAAAGTTTATCGGGGGCAGTGATGAGCATGGCGTACCCATTACCATACGGGCCATGAAGGAGGGTGTAAGTCCCCAGGACATCGTAGACAAATACCACGCACAGATCAAAGAAAGCTTTGAACAGATGGGCATTTCATTTGATATTTATTCCCGCACTTCCAACCCCGTGCATCATCAAACGGCAGCCGACTTTTTTAAAGTGCTTTATGATAAAGGACTGTTTGAAGAACGGGAAACGGAACAATACTATGACGAAAAAACCAACACGTTTTTAGCAGACCGCTATATTACCGGTACCTGCCCGGTATGTGGCAATCCCGGCGCCTTCGGCGATCAATGCGAAAAATGCGGCAGCAGTTTGTCGCCGGAGCAATTGATCAACCCACGCAGCACGCTCAGCGATGCCGTGCCCATAAAGAAAAAAACAAAGCACTGGTACTTTCCGTTACAGAACTACGAAGCGTGGCTGAAGCAATGGATCCTGGAAGATCATAAAGAATGGAAGGCAAACGTGTATGGCCAGTGCAAAAGCTGGCTGGATAACGGTTTGCAGCCCAGGGCCATGACGCGCGATAGCAACTGGGGTATTAAAGTGCCGTTGCCGGACGCCGAAGGAAAAGTATTGTACGTTTGGTTTGACGCGCCCATCGGCTATATTTCCGCCACCAAAGAGCTTACGGATCACTGGGCCGACTACTGGTGCCAGGAGGATACACGGCTCATTCATTTCATCGGAAAAGACAATATTGTTTTCCATTGCATCATCTTCCCGGCTATGTTAAAAGCACACGGCAATTTTGTACTGCCCGATAATGTGCCGGCGAATGAATTCCTGAACATCGAGGGGCAAAAAGTTTCTACCAGCCGTAACTGGGCGGTTTGGGTGCACGAGTACATAAAGGATTTTCCCGGATGCGAGGACGCGTTACGCTTTGTCCTTTGCAGCAATGCGCCGGAGACAAAGGACAACGATTTTACCTGGAAGGATTTCCAGGACCGGAACAACAATGAACTGGTATCGATCTTTGGAAATTTTGTGAACCGCACTTTTGTACTGATGCACAAGCTTTGCGGCGGTAAGGTTCCGAAATTGCATACAGAGCTGCTCGATGACGCGGACAAAGCCATCATCTCGGATATTCAGCAGGCCGAAGCGAAGGTGCAGACCGCTTTGGAGAACTTCCGTTTTCGCGACGCGCTCTTTGAGGTGATCGACCTGAGCCGCAAGGGCAACAAATACATGCAGGAAAAAGAGCCCTGGATCCTGGCCAAACAATTAACGGCAGACAACTCCGAAAAAGCAGTCGTTCAGCAAAGGATCGATAACTGCCTGCACCTTTGCCTGCAACTGACGGCAAATCTTGCGATCCTGATCAACCCGTTCCTGCCCACAACCGCATTAAAAATGCTGCACATGATGAAGGTGGTAGAACGGATGCTCGACTGGGAGAATGCGGGAAAGCTCAATCTCTTGAGCGTAGGTTATACGCTTCGGGCGCCGGAATTGCTGTTCCGGAAAATCGAGGATGCAGAAGTGGAAGCACAGCTCCAAAAGCTGAAGGCCGGCAGCGAACAGCCAGTTGTCAGCAGTCAGGCACCAGCTGTTACCGATCAGCAATCACCGGATCACAAACTGCAGATTTCAAATCTCAAATCTCCAATCTCATTTGATGATTTTGCGAAGATCGATCTGCGTACCGGAACGATCCTCACCGCTGCGAAAGTTGAAAAAGCCGATAAGCTGTTAAAGCTGGAGATCGACCTGGGCTTCGAGCAACGGACCATCGTTTCCGGCATCGCCCAGCACTTCTCCGCCGAAACCTTACCGGGCAAAAAAGTGGTAGTGGTGGCCAACCTTGCACCCCGCAAAATGAGGGGCATTGAAAGCAACGGCATGATCCTGATGGCGGAAGACGCAGAAGGCAAGCTGGTATTTGTAGCCGCTGATGAAAAGGCGCCTAATGGAGTGGCTATCAGCTAAAAAAAATAACGTCAGAGAGGCTCAGAACATAAAGATCCGGTGTTTTCTGCGCCTCTCTGGTATATTTCAACACGTGTATCCAAAAATTTTAACAAACCCCTAAAAAAGTTTTACCCGGATAGCCGGCGATATAGTCTCGGGCCGGATCACGATAATCTCCGGAAATTAAACCTCCGGCAAACAACTTCTGTGTCTCAGATCTCCGTAGCCTGTTACAACAAAATGCAGAATCACCTGTGCTTCAGTGCCTCTGCCGCTTGCCCCAGGCGCTTTTAGCCCACTCAAAGCGCAATGTTAATACATTGATATTTATACTGTTACTCCGTAGGTACATTCCGCATTTTTCGTTATTTTTAAGGATAAACCAGCAAGAATTTGAAGACCCGGATCCGTCTGAAAGACCTACCACGCCTGAACCTCCGGTTCAGGAGAAGGCGATATCGCTTCTGGCTAATTGTCCTTGGCATCGCGGCTACCGTCATCACCGCCTTCAACTTCTGGTTTATCGATCATGCGGAATCTGCGCTGGAGCAGATCGTAGAACGGCAATCAAAAGGCCGGCTGAAATTAAAGGTCGACAAGTTCAAATTTAACTGGATCAGGAACAGGATCGAACTGCAGAATGCCCTGTTCTATTCTACCGACAGCTCCGCAAGATCGCTTTACAACGTCAACGTTAAACGCATTACGGTAAAGGCGCGGGGATTTCTGCCCCTGTTGTTCAAGAAACAGATCCTCATCGATTCCATCCACCTCTATACGCCGGCGGTGACCATTACCCGGCTCAACCGGCGAACCAGAAGGGCTGATAAGAACCGGAGCACATCGGGGCCTTCAGCCGACGAAAAATTTTCCGTGGCGCTCGAAATGGGGAAAGTGTCCAACTCCATCAATGACGCGATCAATGAACTAAAGATCAACCGGTTTGTCCTGAACGATGGCAGCCTGTCCCTGATCGATAATACCAAGCCCGGGGAAACACCCTTCGTCGTCAACAAGATCGACATGCGGCTGGATGGCCTCCAGGTAGACAGTACCACAGCGCGAAAAAATCAGAACTCAGGCGGAAAGATCCCCTTTACCGACGAGATCTATATTCGCTCGCACGACCAGAACATTATTTTTCCCGGGAACCGTTACATGCTGAGTTTTAAAAACTTTAAATTCACCCTGCAGGATCAGCGGGTGGAATTTGACAGCTGTACTATCCGGGGAACAAAGGACGACAGCTCAAAAAGTGCTTTTAAGATCTACTTCGACAAGCTGCGGCTTACCAATATCAATTTCGATACCCTTTATCACGAGGAAGTGGTACAGGCGGATTCCGTTTACAGCACCAATCCCAATATTTTCCTGGACATTGACAGCGATCAGAAAATATCCCGGCACAACAATAAAAAGATCCAGAAGATCGACGATCTGCTGCAGCAATTGTTTGGCGACGTTATGCTCAATTACGTCATCGTACAGAATGCCGGCATCAACATCAATACCATCCGGAAAGGCAAGGTCAACACATTTTCTTCCAGCCATAACAATTTTGAGTTACAGGGCCTGATGATCCGCCAGAGCTTTGACCAGGTGGTAAAAGTGGACAAATTCCTGATGACGCTCCACAACTATGAGACCCGCTTACAGGACGGCAGGTATGCCCTGGCATTCGACAGCATCCAGTTTCTGAACGATGCCATCAATCTTACCAAATTTTCCTTCAAAGAATACGACAAAGGAAAGCTGATCAACAATATACAGATGCCCCGCTTTGAGCTCAGAGGGCTTTCCTGGGAGTCCCTGCTGTACGACAACTTTTTCAGCGCCAACAGCGCCCTGTTCCTCAATCCCAAAATTGAATACTCCCTAAAACCCCCTAAGACCAAAAAAGACAAGAGCATCTTCCATACGCTCAGCAATATTGGCTCCGTTATGAACCTGAACGCCCTCGGCATCAAAAACGGGAACATCCGGCTCAACCTCGGAAAAAATGCAACGCTTAACCTTACCGATGCCAACCTTTCGGTAATTCCGGACGAGCTGACGGCCTCCAGGAAAGTAAAACATATCCAGCATTCTATTAAAGAGTTCAATTTCAATAAGGGCCTGTTCCGGAAAGACGGACTTTCCGTAACCCTGAACCAGGCCGCTCTGGATGAACAAAAAGGCATACATGCTGCCAGTGTTGTAGTACGGGGTAACGGCATACGGGCGGATGTAAAGGATACCCGGATCGGAGACCTCATCCTCGACAGTACCAACCAGCGGTTATCACTCTTTGGCATCCGATGGGGCAGTGCCGTTATCCGTGTGAACAAACAACCTTCCATTGAAAAAGCGCCTAAAAAAAAGGCTCTGAATCATTTCCTGATAAAAGACCTGGAAGGAAAAAACACTTCCCTCCAATACCAGGAAGACAACAAAGAGATCCGTGGTTACTTCGGCTCGCTTGCGGTAAAAGAGCTCCGCAAGAAAAAACATGCCGGCATTGTTCTGAAGGGGCTGGCGCTTTCCGGGAATGATATCCTGATGAACGCCCCCGGGCAGCACGTTGCGGTGGAACAGATCCGTTTGAATGATGAGTCGAGCAGCGTTCTCAGCAACCTCCTGTTTGAAAAAACAACGGACACCGATTCCATCCGCGTACAGATCCCGCGGGCGGTATTCACTCCCTACATCAACCGGATCATCAACGGGAACCTGCAGCTGCAAAAGATGGTTCTCTCCGATCCGGACATTACGGGGCACTTCGGAAAAAAGGACAACGACCCTTCTCCAGAAAAAAAGAACGCTCCCGGCGTCATTCTCGGGGAGGCGCTGCTGGAGCGTCCAAAGCTGGAACTGAGCTTTGTCAATAAAAAGAACGAGACCAATACCATTCGCTGGGACGGCGTACCGGAAAACAGCTATCTCCATATTCATGACCTGCGATCCTCCGAGCATGCACCGCTCAGCATCCGGAACCTGCAGGCCTATCTGACCAATTTTGAATTTTTGAACAACAGCAACGGTAAGCGGTATGCAACCAATTATAACAAACTGAATATCGCCCTCGACCAGTTCAAAGCCGGTAAAAATGAAGAAGGGAAACTGGATTGGAGCACGTTACTGAGCGTGCACTCCATGGACAAACTGGTGTTTGACAGCCTGGGAAAGAAGAACGCGGTCTTAAAACTGGACACCGGTGAGGTGCGCAATATCTCCCTGAATTCACGGGATCTGCGAAACATCGGAGAGGTCATCAAGGCAAGCAACCGTCTGTATATTGGCCATGCAACGGGCAGCTATACCACGGCTAAAAATGACCTGCATTGGTACAATTTTAATTTTGACAAAGGCTTTTTCAAAGTGGACTCTTTCAACCTGGTACCGGTTCAGCGCATCGAAGACTACAGAAAGGCAAAGGCCTTCAATGAAGATTATCTCCGGCTGCACACCGGGGCCATCAGCGGCGGCCCCTTCGACAACCAGGCATATGGTACAGACAGTATTTTAAAAATAGGAATCCTCAACGCGGATTCGATACGGCTGCTTTCGTTTAAAGATAAAACACAGCCGGACACAGCAAAAAAATACAAAGGTCTGCCGGTGGGGCAGATCCTGAATATTCCCATCAAAATCAATATCGATACGGTTGGAGTATCCAACGCATATGTGGAATACTGGGAGATCAACCCGGTCACCAATAAACTGGGCATCATCCCCGTACACGATCTGAATGCGCAGCTGTACCCGGTGCGGAACTATGACCTCCATCCTGCAGACAGTCTTTACATAAACGCCCAGGCCAACGTTATCGGGGCATTGAACACGCGTTTGTCGGTACAGCAGTCTTATACCGATTCCCTCGGGCGCTTCCGCATGCAGTTACGTACCGGCCCGCTCGATCTGAAGCAATGGAACAGCGCCCTGCTTCCGCTGATAAGCGCCGAAGTATTAAGGGGGCAGCTGGACAGCCTGAGCATGACCGCTATCGGCAATGAAGACTACTCCACCGGCTCCATGCAAATGTATTACCAGGGATTAAAACTGCGGCTGATGAATAAGGAAGACCAGACCCAACAGAGTTTTAAGAACCGGATCATCAGCTGGGCCGCCAATGCGCTCGTCCTCCGCAAAAACAACAAGGGCAAAAAGGCGCCGCTTTTCTTTGAAAGGCTGAAAGATAAATCCCCTATTAATTTCCTGATCAAATCGGCCCTGGAAGGCATCAAATCCAGCATCGGGATACCGGGTGTCAGGGGAAAAGAACGCAGGTATATGCGAAAGACGAAGCATTGAGTTGCGGGCACGCCAGTGGTCCACCTTCGGTTATCGGGCAATTTGAAGAGGTGGATGCTCCCCCCCGGGATCGAAAACGAAAGGCCCCCGGGCAACAGATCTTATGGAATATTTTTTTGCAGGAAGATGGCCACCCCTGAAGGGTCAATATTCATCCGCACGATGCGCCCCGTCGAATCAATCAACAAATTAAAAGGAATAAAATAACCGCCAGACGATAATATCTCTTATTCATACGCTTCCGCTAATTGGTTAAATACAGCATCCGCCGGTGATATTATGAAGACCATAAACCCAATAGTGGTTGTATGCATTCAGCTTTGGGCGTACAAAACATTGAGCACCGGAACCTTGAAACAATGAATATCAAGGCTGAAACAAAAATCACTTCCGCTTTACCTTTACGATCAACGCCGTTACCGCCGGTCGTTGTAAAAGCGCCGGTTCGATCTCCAGGATCTTTTTCAATTGACGGGGTGCTTTCTGCAATCCTTCTTCCAGCTCGATCAGCGCCTGCTTCGGTTGCCCCAGGCCAAAGTAGAACAGCGCCTTGTAATAATGGAACAAGGGTTTGTCGGCACCGATCCGGATAACCGCGTTCCGGATCTGTTCCAGTCCCTGTTCAAACTGTTCCGCTTTGTAAAGACCAATGATCAGGGCTTCCCATCCCATCAGTTGTTTCGGACGCAGCCGTACTACATTTAAAAAATACTGCAGGGCCTCCTTATCCGATCCCAGCGCCAGTTTACTTTGTCCCATCAGCAGCAGGTATTCCGGCGTATTGCTCTTGATCTTCAGCGCCGCCTCCAGCTGACGGATGCAAAGTTCAAATTTATCTTCTTTATAATAAGTAAGCGCCATTTTGTACAACAAGGCTCCTTTATCGTCATTCAGGTGCGAGGCCTTACGGAAGTAGAACCGTGCCTGGGCGTAATTCTTCAGCTTTTCATAACAATAGCCGATGGCTTCATAGATCACGTCCTCCGGTTTGGCCAGTTCCAGCACCCGCTCCAGGTATTCGATCGCATCCTTATATTTCCGCAGCCGGATATAAGCATCCCCGATATTCCGGTAAGCATAATCAAACTTTTCATCAATAACGATGGCATACTTATAGGCGTCAATGGCCTTTTCATAAAGTTTAATTCCCTGGTAGGCCGCACCCAGGTTAAACCAGGCCAGCTCGCAATAAGGAAATTCATTGATGATCTTCTGGTGCAGCTCAATACTTTCAGCATTCCGGCCGGTATAATCCGTCCAAAAGCATATTTTGTACAGCGCCTCTTCATTTGCCGGTTCCAGCTCCAGGATCCATTTCAAACAGTCAAAAACCTTGTCGAAACTTTCATAATCATCGTACACATCCGCCAGCTCAAAAAGCAGCTCTATCTTTTCATCACCCTCAAAAAGGCTCAGCGCCTCTTCCAGGATCACTACCGCATCTTCCTGCCGGTCAAGCGCCAGCAGCGCTTCTGTTTTCAATATATAGATGTCGATGTTGTTACCATCAAAGATCGATGCCTTATCCAGTAATTCCAGGGCAATGTCGTAGGCCCGGTTATTCAGAACGAGGTCGGCTTTTTTTATCAGTAACCCCGCGGAATAAGGGTATTGTTCGATAGCGATCTCAGTAGCCTGCAGGGCTTTTTTAAATGCCTCCCGGGATTCAAAATAGCCGATGATCCGTTCAAATTCTTCTTCTTCAAGGTAGGATGCGGATTGACCAGTCTTCAGATTTTCATAGCGTTGTAATAATTCCTCTATGTCCTCCTTACGCTCCTCGCTTTGATGCGAATACTCTCTCATATCTGCTCATTTATATCATTATCAAAACCACAAAACCACTAATTTGTTTCAATATAGCAAAATATTGCTATTGCCGGCGCCTACAAGTTATCCTCCTATGTGTACAACTTTCTTATAAGAGGCGATTGCCGCCCTTTTTGTTGCATTTGTATTAAAACACTGATCATCAGAAACTTAAAATAATACCAGTCGTAAAAACCGATTGAATATTTTCTAAAAAGACCGAAGAACGGTCTTCAATCGTTCATATTACGGGAATGCTGGTTAAAAAAAAATTAAAATTTTCCATTCTTACAATTATATTATACCTTTGTATTCGTTTAAATTCTTAAAAGAAATAAAAAATGTTGAAAACCTTCTTACTTACTGTGCTCTTTGTCGTGGCTGTAGGGGGTGTTTCGTTTGCAAGTGAAAATACTGTTACAGAAGCTGATCACGGGAAAGATAAGCCCAAAAGTGGATATGTGGCAGAGAAAAAATTTGAAAAAGAGCTTTCTTCTTTTTCCCTGAGGTCTGACTACCAGTACAGAGGAGATCGGGTGCTTACAAACACAAGCACGAACAACAGTAACTACATTAACCTGAATACTTCCATTTCTTATCAGAAAGGGGCCAATACTTATGTTGTGCCTTACAAAAAGAAAGTGGTATTGAACCGGTTTACGTTTAACCCGAACGAATCCTTGAGAAATTTCTACCGGTAATTCGATGGGTCGGCGCTTATAAGAAATGTATCGCTCCTTGTATCAGGGAGCGATTTTTTTTACAGCCCGGGTTTCCCGCAGGTATTTTTTCCGGATCAGGTCCTGCACGTTCACACCCGACAATTTACTTTCCAGCCAGCTGATCACATCCAGATAGGCAAAGGCCCTGGCTTCCAGCCGGTTTGTCTGGTATTTTTTTAGCTTGCCCAGCAGTTTTTCAAATTCCGGCCGGATGGTTTTTGTATTGAACTTGAATGCATTTCTCAGGAACCGGAACATTTCTTCCTCTACTTTGCTGAGGTTCTCCATTTTTGCCATATACCGGTAAACCGATTTGATCAGGTATTCCAGGAGATCAAAATTGCCCAGTTCATAATGTGCGATCAGGTGCAGCAAACGGGAGTAGCACTGGAGGTCGGTCCGCAGATCATCCCGCTGGTGAATGATCCGGTTCAGGTAATCGATCGCTTTCTTATTGTTGCCGCTTCCAAAATACAGGCAGGCGATCTTGTAGTAAAACACCATCACCCGGTGCCGGTCGAGGTAGCGTCCGTGCTCCACCAGCATTTCCTCCAGGTAGGGCACCATCTTCAAACCCTTGTGAAAGGTCCCCTCCAGAAAATGGAGGTTGATCACTGCCGTATATAAATACACATAACCGGTGATGCGGTTGTTGTTGTTATCCTGTACCAGCGGCGTTTGTACAAAATGTTTGAACTTCTTGATGCAGGCCGCCAGCCCGTCTCGGTTCATCAGGTCGAAGTGTGCACTCATGAGGTTGTGCACTCCCTTTATATACATAGTGGTCTCAACCGTGATCATGTGCGGCTCTGTTTCAAAAGCGTCTACCCATTTCTGGCAATACCGGTAAAACATCAGGAAGTCCAGTTTTATAAACGCATACCACGCGTAGCTTTGATAGTAGTATTGTTTTTCATAAAACCCGTCCAGCTGCGCCGCGTTTTTGGGAAGGCTTTTCTCAAAGAAAAGTTTTACCGTTTTTACATCGTTTTCGTTACGTGCGTGCCCGTTCTGAATGTACCAGCTGTACAATTGCAGCGCCAGGTTGGAGAGTGTATTGATGTGGGCGATCTTTTCCACGATCACATCGGCTTCTTCCGCCAGCTCATCCGCGCGGTTCTGGATGCTGCGGGTTATGTACAGCCCCTCGATCTTCTTTTCAAAGAACAGGGCCTGCTGCAGGTAGGTGAGCTGATGCCAGGTGCGGGCAAATTCCTTGGTCTTATCCAGCACTTTCAGTGTTTGCAGGTAAAGCCCCTTATTGAACAGGATGCGGGCGCTGTCCATCATTTCACGCAGCTGCATGTCTGCATTCTTGTCTTCCCGTATGATCCGCAGGCTGCCCAGGATCTGCTTGTACAACAACGCTTTGGTATTGGAAAGCTGCTGCTTGCTTACCGTGGGTACCCGCTTTAACAATTGTTTTTCGTCGTACTCCGTCAGCTTATCCAGGGCATTAAAAAGCTGCATGCTCTTTAGTGACTCCGCCCCGGAGTTGCGCCCCGCAAAAAGCTTGAGGTTCCGCTTTTCTGATTTTTCCAGTGACTTTATCAGTTGAAATAGCGCGTCTGTCGACTTACTGGGCATCGTAATTTACTCCTTCTTTTAATACTGATTATCAATAAATTATAATTCATCAATTCCTTTTATTCAATGTAAGTATTTCCACAAATTGGTTTCCGGATTTGGTAATATGGGGTTATTTTTAAAGATATTACAAGAAACCTCTTCCTCATGTTGCGGATTGGGTATTGAAAATAACAATTCTAAATTAAATAAACGAATTATGGCGGATAACAAGGTTTTTATTTTTGACACTACATTAAGAGACGGAGAACAGGTACCCGGCTGCAAACTGAATACCGAAGAAAAAATCAAGCTGGCACTGAAACTGGAGGCTCTTGGTGTAGACATTATTGAAGCCGGTTTTCCTATTTCAAGCCCCGGGGACTTTTCGTCGGTGGAAGAGATCTCGAAAGTGATCCGGAACGCTACCGTTTGCGGTCTTACCCGCGCCGTGCAAAAAGACATCGAAGTAGCTGCGGCTGCGTTGAAGCCGGCAGTACGGCCCCGGATCCATACCGGTATCGGCTCTTCCGACAATCATATCAAATATAAATTCAATACCACCCGCGAAAACATTATTGAGCGGGCCATTGCTGCAGTAAAGCTGGCCCGTAACCTGGTACCGGATGTCGAGTTCTTTGCGGAAGATGCCGGCCGCGCCGACCTTCAGTTCCTGGCACAGCTGGTAGAAGCAGTTATTAATGCCGGTGCAACGGTGGTAAACATCCCGGACACAACGGGCTCCTGCCTGCCCCATCAATATGCCGAAAAATTCACTTACCTGCTAAATCATGTGCCCAATGCAGACAAGGCTATTTTTTCCTGTCACTGTCATAATGATCTTGGGCTGGCCACCGCAAATTCGATTGCAGGCGCTATAGCCGGTGCCCGTCAAATAGAATGCACCATCAACGGTATTGGCGAACGCGCCGGGAACACGTCCCTGGAAGAAGTGGTAATGGCCATCAAGAAGCATCCGGAACTGGATCTTCATACAGATGTGGATACCACACAGCTGTTGCCCATGAGCCATATCGTGGCAGAAACCATGCGCATGGTCGTCCAGCCCAATAAAGCGGTCGTCGGCGACAATGCCTTCTCCCACTCCTCAGGCATCCACCAGGACGGGTTCCTGAAAGAGGCCACCACCTACGAGATCATTGCCCCGCACGAGGTGGGCGCCGATACATCGCGCATCGTGCTTACCGCACGCAGCGGCCGCAGTGCACTGGCATACCGGTTCAAGAACCTGGGGTATGAGTTTGACCGCAACCAGGTAGATGCGCTGTACCAGCAGTTCCTGGATGTTGCAGATGCAAAAAAAGAAGTAGGAGACAATGATCTGAAAGAAATGGCCGACAAAATAAAATCAATTGTTTAATTGTTGAGTACCTGGCAGCAGCGGACCCTGATACCGGAAACAGGTTTCAGGTTTACATCCAGCCAGGGACCACGTCATCCGGAACAGCAGTAATGGAAGAATATTGCAGTATCATATTGAACAATGTAACAGCAAAACAGTCTGGAAGGCGTTTATTGAATCAAATCAGCTTCACATTAAATGCCGGTGAGCATCTTGCCGTATTCGGCGCCAGCGGCAGCGGAAAATCACTGCTGGCAAAAGCGCTCCGGGGAGCGCTGGCCCATACCGGTTCGGTTATTTACAAACAGGGAAACAGGCCGGTACAGCCGGTTGTTGCCTATGTACCCGCCGAGCATCCGCTCAAGAACAGTTCCCCGGCAAACAATTTTTACTATCAGCAACGCTTTATCAATACAGAAGAAGGTGGCACTACGCTTGCAGAAGCGCTGTCAGTGCAGGGCGATGCCACTTCCGTAGCTCAATGGCTGGAAAAATTCCGGCTGGCCCACCGCAGCAATATACCGTTGGTTCAGCTATCCTACGGAGAACTAAAAAAGATGCAGCTGATCCATCATCTGCTCACCCGACCGGATATCCTGATCCTCGACCGCGTATTTACCGGGCTGGACGTAAAAGGCCGGAAGATCCTGCATACGGTGATCAACCAGCTGGCTGCCGGCGGCACTACCATCATTTTAATTACCGATAGTCATGAGCTGCCGGCAAGCATTACCCACTTTGCTGAAATGAGCGAGGGCGCCGTCATCAATTATGCGCCGGTGGAAAAGCTCGGCTTTATGAACTCGATGCGTCCCCGGGAAACTGAGGCACCACTTCCCCCACTGAAAAAAGCCTATCATATCGGACCGCTTATTTCCATGAAACAGGTCAACATCCGCTGTGGCGACACGGTTCTGCTGCGCAATATGAGCTGGCAGGTAAATAACGGGGAATGCTGGCTGATCAAAGGGCATAACGGAGCCGGCAAGTCTATCCTGCTCAGCCTCATCAACGGGGATAACCCGCAGGCCTATACACAGCAGATCTCTTTATTCGGCAAAAAAAGAGGCAGCGGTGAAAGTGTATGGGACATCAAACGCCGCATTGGCTTTGTATCTCCCGAGCTGCAAAACTTCTTCGACCGTAACATCACCATTTTTCAGGCAGTCGGTTCCGGCTTTTTTGATACCATCGGGCTGTTCCAGCCACTGGATGAAGCCCAGACCCAAAAAGTGAACGGGTGGCTTTCTTTTTTTTCGCTTGGAGATGAAGCCGGCCGTCTGATGACCTCTCTTTCCGGCGGTGAGCAACGCCTGGTACTTCTTGCAAGAGCGCTGATCAAGGATCCTTTAATGCTGGCGCTCGACGGTCCCTGCCAGGGACTCGACGACAGCCAGTCGAGGATGGTGATCCGGCTGCTGGAGCGCATTCACTCGGAAACGGGGATGACCCTGCTCTTTATCAGCCACTATGAAGATGAAGTTCCATCCTGTGTCAAACACATTATGGAGCTGGAGAACGGCGTTCCGACGATTTACAAAAAAGTAGCCCGGCCGTCCATTGCCTTATCAAAGAATCATGCATTAACCCAGAGCCTATCATAAACATAAAATGAAAAAAAAGATCGCGATCATCGAAGAGACAGGGGCAGCCGGGGAGACAGATGCGCAGGCCGTGAAGGTGTTGCAGGCCGTTGCAGAGCAGTACGATCATTATTTTGATATTTCCGGCATCCGCCCCGAAGCAGCGCCCGCCGTTTTTAGCGCGGCAGAGGCCGGCAACGACGCAATCCTGCTTAGCAGCGCCGCTACACAGCTCCTCATAGAAGATACGTTGCCGGTACTCGTAACCGTACAGCCCGTGACGGTGTATCCTTCTTTGCAGCACCTGTCGCCGTTGAAACCCAAACACTGCGAGGGCCTCAACCTGCTGCTGTACCAGGAAAAAACGCCGGGAGCCGACGAAAGCAGCCGGCTCCGGATCGCGCAGTCTGCCTTACAGCAAGCCATCCGGCGAAAGAAGAAGATCACGGTCATCGACCATCCGGAGGAGGAGCAGGAACCGCCTTCCTGGACAGCCATTTTCGAAAAAGCCGGAAAAGCGTTCGGCAGTAATATCCGGACCGGGCAAATGCCGGTACAGGAGGCATGGGACCGGATGCTGCTGCAGCCGGCCGATTTTGACGTGGTGATCGCCGGCGCTGCCGCAGGACAATACCTGTTCCGCCAGGCTGCCGCCATTACCGGCGCCCCGCTCATGATCCCCTCCGTAAGGGTGGCGGGCGCAATGCCTTTTTTTGGCCCCGCATTCGGATATGATCACCAGGAAGAGAGCGCCCGCAACAGCTCCAACCCTATTGGCGCCATCCTTTCCGTGGCCATGATGATGAATTATTTCAATCTGTTAGAAGAAGCAATGATCATCAGAGCCGCTGTCAGCTGGACCCTGCTGCACGGATTTGTGACAAAAGATATTGATCCGGTAAACAATTATTCCACCAGTACGATCGGTGATCTGATCAGCGATTTCATACGGGGCACCATACCGGGTTTTGCCAAAGGGGAAAATATGGCGTTGCAGAAGTCAACGATCATATAACCCCGCTATGTAGTTCTTTTTATAGCAAGATGTTTTCTTCCTGAAAGGAGAAAAAATTTTGATCACAACAAATGAGGCTTTATATTCGCAAAAAGCTCCTTCGTTTTATGATCAGCAATCACAATTACAATGTTCCGCTCTTCCGCAATATTCTTGTGGTGATCGTCATTGTCATTAGCTGCCGGTACGGGGGAGGGTTAATTGTATAAAATAAACGAATTTTTAAACAGGACCCGCCTCTTATAAAGGCGGGTTTTTTATTGAATTATTAAATCATAAGTAAATCGGCATGACAGCGTTAAACAAGTATTCCAGAACCATTACACAGGATCCCACGCAACCCGCGGCGCAGGCGCAGTTATACGCGCTTGGCTTAACGGAAGAAGACTTAAAGAAAGCACAGGTCGGGATCGCCAGCATGGGCTATGACGGCAACCCCTGTAATATGCACCTGAACGGTCTTGCCCAGCATGTAAAGGACGCCGTATGGGAGCAGGATCTGGTAGGGCTTACCTTTCATACGATCGGGGTAAGCGATGGCATGAGCAATGGCACCGACGGAATGCGCTACTCGCTGGTCAGCCGCGACGTTATTGCCGATTCCATTGAAACGGTATGCGGCGCGCAATACTATGACGGCCTCATCACCGTTCCCGGATGTGATAAAAACATGCCCGGCTCCATCATTGCCATGGGACGGCTTAACCGGCCCTCCATCATGGTATATGGCGGTACCATTGCACCGGGGCACTATAAAGGACAGGACCTGAACATCGTTTCCGCCTTTGAGGCACTCGGTCAAAAAATTGCCGGCCAGCTGGATGAAGCCGACTTTATGGGCATCGTAAAAAACAGCTGTCCCGGTGCCGGTGCCTGTGGCGGCATGTACACGGCCAATACGATGGCTTCCGCTATTGAAGCCATGGGTATGAGCCTTCCCTATTCCAGCAGCAACCCGGCGCTCAGCGAAGAAAAAAAGAAGGAATGCGCCGCCGCTGGTAAGGCCATCCGCCTGCTCCTGGAAAAGGATATAAAACCGCGCGATATCATGACCCGGACGGCCTTTGAAAATGCCATTACCGTGATCATGGTGCTGGGCGGAAGCACCAACGCCGTGTTGCATTTACTTGCAATGGCCCGCAGTGTGGGTGTGCCGTTAACACAGGACGACTTCCAGGCGATCAGCAACCGCGTCCCGGTGCTGGCCGACTTTAAACCCAGCGGCAAATACCTGATGGAAGACCTGCACAACAAGGGTGGTGTTCCTGCAGTAATGAAATACCTGTTGCAACAAGGGCTGATCGACGGCAGCTGCCTGACCGTAACGGGTAAAACGATCGCCGAAAACCTGGAAAATGTTCCGGATCTTGATTTTGAAAGCCAGGACATCGTGTACCCACTTGAACGGCCGCTCAAAGCAACCGGGCATTTGCAGATCCTTTACGGGAACCTCGCAGAAAAGGGCAGCGTGGCCAAGATCAGCGGAAAGGAAGGTGAAAAATTCACAGGACCGGCACGGGTGTTCGACGGAGAGAAGAACCTGATCGCTGGCATTTCCAGCGGAAAAGTAAAATCGGGAGATGTTGTCGTTATAAAGAACGAAGGACCCAAAGGGGCGCCGGGTATGCCCGAAATGCTGAAGCCCACATCCGCCATCATCGGAGCGGGGCTGGGAAAAAGCGTGGCGCTGATCACCGATGGAAGGTTCAGCGGCGGAACACACGGCTTTGTAGTAGGACACGTAACCCCTGAAGCTTTTGAGGGCGGGCTGATCGGGTTTGTGAAAGACGATGATATAATAGAGATCGACGCCGGCAACAATACCCTTACTTTAAAAGTACCGGACGAAGAAATAGCAAAGCGGAAGGATGGCTGGCAACAGCCACCGTTAAAGGTGAAGAACGGTGTGTTGTATAAATACGCAAAGCTGGTAAAAGACGCTTCGGAAGGATGCGTAACGGATGAAGATTAATGGAAGCCGCAACAATGGATAAAACATATTTTACAGAATTGGCTGAGTTTAACCGGGCAAGTACGGCCCAAGTATGCTCGTGGCTGCAGCAGATCAGCGATGAACAATGGCAGCAGCCCGTTGTAAGCAGTTTTAACAGCATCCGTGCCACCGCATTACACGTGGTAAACGCTGAAAACGCCTGGCTGCAACGCCTGAAAAAAGAACCCGTGGTTCGCCTGGATCAGGACTTCCCGGGCTCCCGGCCGGAGCTCCTGGCGCTGTGGGAGCAAACATCCCGGCAGTTCAGGGATTGGATGGAAGGCTTTGATGCAATAAAATTAAAGGAGCCCTTCAGCTACCGGCGGTTTAACGGACAGGAATATACATCGCGCTACTACCAAGTATTTGCGCATGTCGTCAACCACGCTACGTATCACCGTGGCCAGTTAGTAACCCTGTTGCGGCAGGTTGGTTTTACCGCCGTACAATCGACCGATCTGATCGGGTTTTACCGGGAATAAACACAGGGCCGGTCTTCAACAACAATCAATAACAAACAAAATCATTAAGTATGGAAACGATCCGGATAAAAGATAAAGAACAAAAAAACGCAGCCAAGGAAGCAGAAAAAACGATTCAACCCGGCGCTACCATTACCGGAAGCCAGGCCGTAATGGAAGCCCTGATCGCAGAGGGAGTCGCCACCATTTTCGGTTACCCGGGCGGGGCCATCATGCCCATTTATGATGCCCTGTATGACTATACAAACCGGCTGGAGCATATACTGGTACGGCATGAGCAGGGCGGCATCCATGCTGCACAGGGCTTTGCGCGCACCAGCGGGGAAGTAGGCGTGGCTTTTGCCACCAGTGGCCCCGGCGCCACCAACCTCGTTACCGGCCTGGCGGATGCGCAGATCGACTCCACGCCCCTGGTATGCATTACCGGCCAGGTATTTGCACACCTGCTGGGAACCGATGCCTTCCAGGAAACCGATGTGATCAATGTGACCATGCCCGTAACCAAATGGAATTACCAGGTTACGGATGCCAGCGAAATTCCCAATACACTTGCAAAGGCTTTTTATATAGCCCGAAGTGGCCGGCCCGGACCCGTACTGGTAGACATTACCAAGAATGCGCAGATCCAGCAGTTTGAATATCCCGGGTACCAGCGATGCCACCACGTGCGCAGCTACCGGCCCAAACCCATCATCCGCAAAGAATACATTACGGAAGCTGCAAAGCTGATCAACGAAGCCCAAAAACCATTTGTGATCTTTGGTCAGGGCGTGATCCTGGGACAAGCGGAAAATGAATTCAAAACCTTTATTGAAAAGGGGAACCTGCCCGCAGCGTGGACCATTATGGGCGAAAGCGCATTGCCTTCCGACCATCCGCTGGGTGTAGGCATGCTAGGCATGCATGGCAACTATGGCCCCAACGTGCTCACCAATGAATGCGATGTACTGATCGCCGTGGGTATGCGCTTTGATGACCGCGTAACCGGCCGGCTGGATAAATATGCCAAACAGGCCAAAGTGATCCACCTGGATATTGACCCCGCAGAAGTGGATAAGAATGTAAAGACCACCGTACCGGTTTGGGGCGATTGTAAGGAAACCCTGCCGCTGCTTACGGCACTGATCGAAAAAAAGGACCGGGCTGCATGGTTGCAGGTGTTTGCGGCCTATGCTGCGGAAGAAGATAAGGAATGTATTCAGCCGGAAATGCATCCCAAAGGCGATGTAATGTCAATGGCGGAAGTAATGGCGGCCCTGAATGAGCTGACCAATGGCGATGCAGTGATCGTTACCGATGTGGGACAGCACCAGATGGTAGCCTGCCGCTATGCCAAATTCACCAAAAGCCGGAGCAATGTCACTTCCGGCGGTTTGGGCACCATGGGCTTTGGCCTGCCCGCAGCCATCGGCGCAAAGTATGGCGCTCCGGACAGGACCGTTGTTGCCATTATCGGCGACGGAGGTTTTCAGATGACCTTGCAGGAGCTGGGCACCATCATGCAATTTGGGGCAGCGGTAAAGATCCTGATCCTGAACAACGAGTTCCTCGGCATGGTGCGCCAGTGGCAGCAGCTGTTCCACGACAAGCGTTATTCCTTTGTGAACATTACCAGCCCGGATTTTGTAATGCTGGCAAAATCCTACGGCATCGAAGGACAGTCCATCGACCAGCGCGCTGCGCTGAAGGCCGCATTAAAAACAATGCTGGATCACGACGGTGCTTATTTACTCGAAGTAAAAGTGGGCAAAGAGAACAACGTGTTCCCAATGGTACCCCAGGGCAGCAGCGTAGCGGAGATCCGGCTGAAATAAAAACAGGCAGTAGTCATGCAGTGAATAGACAAACGCAGAAGAATGAATAATAATCTTCGGCAGTAAAAGAACGAATGAACCGTATTAAGGATATACCCGCTCAATATGAAGCGATTGTTTTCAAAACAAAAGCGCTGGGCTTTGATATGCCCTCCGACCTGCAAACCGGAAGCCTGTTAAAGACCCTGGCGGCCTCAAAACCCGGTAGCCGGATCCTGGAGCTGGGCACCGGTACCGGGCTGGCTACCTCCTGGATTCTGAGCGGTATGGACCCGCAATCCCGGCTGATCTCTGTTGACAATAATGCATTACTGGTCAGCGTGGCACAGGAACAACTCAAAGACGAGCGGATCGAATTCGTATGCGCGGATGGCTACGAATGGATCAGGAGCTATAACGGAGCGCCGTTCGATCTGCTGTTCGCCGATGCGATGCCGGGCAAGTATGATCTTTTTGAGGAAACATTTGCATTGCTCAAAACAGGCGGCATCTATTTTATCGACGACATGCTGCCCCAGCCCAACTGGCCGGAGGGGCATGCCCAAAAGGCAGCGGCTTTTATTACAATGCTTGAATCCAGAACAGACCTGGTACTTACAAAGCTGAACTGGTCTACCGGGATCATCATCGTTACAAAGACATCAAACAATAAACTTTAAACATCAACGTTGAATGAAACAACAATATACCATAACCGTTTACGCGGAAGACCAGATCGGGTTGCTGGCCCGCATCACGATCATTTTTTCCCGCAGAAAGATCAATATTGACAGCCTCAATACTTCTTCTTCTGAAATACCCGGCATTCACCGGTTCAACATCGTTATTGATGAAACCGAGGAAGTGGTAAAAAAGCTTTGCAAGCAAATAGAAAAACAGGTAGAGGTGCTGAAAGCTTACTACAACCTGAACGATGAGATCATCTGGCAGGAACTGGCACTATATAAAGTGCCTACAAGCCAGGTAACCGAAAAAATGGTGGTAGAGCGCGTGCTGCGGGAGTATGGCGCCCGTGTAGTATCCATCAACAGTGATTATACCGTTTTTGAATGCACCGGACACCGGGAGGAGACCGACCGGCTCGTAAAACTGTTTGAAGAGTACGGGCTGATCGAATTTGTACGGGGCGGCCGCGTGGCCATCATTAAAAGCAGCGAAGGCTTTCATAAAAAGATCAAAGAATTTGAAGCCCGCGAACCGGGAGAAGAAGTAGTGGAAAACGAGTACCTGAGTGAGCAGGACAAGGTTTTCAGCATGTAAAGAAAAGAGCATGACCGCCGAAAAGATCATACCGGTACTGCGCATCTTTGACTACTATAAAGCCATTGAGTTTTACGTAAACTGGTTGGGGTTTGCCATCGTTTGGGAGCACCGGTTTGAAGAAAACACGCCCGTTTACATGGAAATAGAAAAAGAAGGCATTACCCTGCACTTAAGCGAACATCACGGGGATGGCACACCTGGCACCCACGTATTCATCTGGTGCAAAGGATTAAAGGCGTACCATGGCGTGCTCACCGGCAAACAGTATAAATATAACCGCCCCGGGCTGGAAAAGACCTTTTATGGTGCCTGGTCCGTAACGGTCAATGACCCCTTCAACAACAGGATATCCTTTAACGAAAAGATACCGGAGGATAAAAATTAAATCATGTACGCATTAGACATCATCGACAGCATCCGGCAAAAGGCCATTGCGCTCATCAACGAAACATCGCCGGAGGAGCTCAACAGGATCCCCGATGGCTTCAACAACAATATTATATGGAACTTTGGCCACCTTGTGGTAAGCGGCTACGGTCTTGTATTTAAGACCACACAGGTGGATCCAGGTCTGGTCATTCCGCTCCAGGACAAATACAGGAAAGGCAGCCGGCCCGGTGAGCCTGTAACCCGGGAGGAGGTTGAAGAACTGATCCGCCTGTCCAACACTTTTACGCAGACTGTAAAGGTGGCATTGGAAGCAGACCGGTTTCATCAGATCACGGAATACATAACGGATACCTTCGGGCTGCCCGTAACAACGATCGAAGATATGATCACCACCGTAGCTGCACACGACACCCTGCACTGGCAATCGATGCGGGACTATGCACGGATGCTAAAAAACAAATAACAAACTTCAAATCTCAAATAATAATTACTAAATCGTAAATACTAAATAACAAATAACAATGGCGAATTATTTTAACACACTACCGCTGAGAGAGCAGCTGAACCAATTAGGCGTTTGTGAGTTCATGAGCAACGATGAATTTGCAGACGGGGTGGATGCCCTGAAGGGGAAAAAGATCGTAATCGTCGGTTGCGGCGCACAGGGCCTGAACCAGGGCTTAAACCTGAGAGATAGTGGTCTGGATATTTCTTATGCCCTGCGTAAAGCAGCGATCGAAGGTAAGAGAGACAGCTGGAAAAATGCCACGGACAACAACTTCACGGTGGGTACCTATGAGGAGCTGATCCCGGCTGCCGACGTCGTGATCAACCTGACACCGGACAAACAACATACCCAGGTAGTGAATGCCGTAATGCCGCTGATGAAGCAAGGCGCTACCCTTTCCTACTCACACGGTTTCAACATTGTGGAAGAAGGCATGCAGATCCGTAAGGACATTACCGTGATCATGGTGGCTCCCAAATGCCCCGGCAGTGAGGTAAGGGCCGAATATGTACGCGGCTTTGGTGTTCCGACCCTGATCGCCGTACACCCCGAAAACGACCCCGAAGGAAAGGGCTTTGAGCAGGCCAAGGCATACTGCGCGGGCACCGGCGGACACCGTGCGGGCGTATTAAAATCATCTTTTGTTGCAGAAGTAAAATCGGACCTGATGGGCGAGCAAACCATTCTCTGCGGCCTGCTGCAAACCGGTTCCATTCTTTCTTTCGACAAGATGATCGAAAAAGGCATCGACCCCGGCTACGCATCTAAACTGGTGCAGTATGGTGTGGAAGTGGTCACCGAAGCATTGAAGCATGGAGGCGTCACCGGCATGATGGATCGCCTGAGCAATGCAGCCAAGATCAAAGCATTCAGGGTTTCCGAAGAATTAAAAACGATCATGCGCCCGCTGTTCCAGAAGCACCAGGACGATATTATGAGCGGTGAATTCAGCCGCACCATGATGGAAGACTGGGCGAACGGAGACGCCAACCTGTTGAAATGGAGAGCCGAAACCGGTGAGACCGCTTTCGAAAAAACACCTGCAGGGGATGTAAAAATCGGCGAGCAGGAATACTTCGATAACTATACGCTGATGGTTGCCTTCATCCGGGCAGGTGTGGAACTGGCTTTTGAAACCATGGTAGAAGCCGGCATCAAACCGGAATCCGCATACTATGAGTCGCTGCACGAAACTCCGTTGATCGCCAACACCATTGCACGCAAAAAACTGTTTGAAATGAACCGGGTGATCTCTGATACCGCTGAGTATGGCTGTTACCTGTTTGACCAGGCATGCAAGCCCCTGCTGGCCGGCTTTATGAAAACCGTAGATACCGACCTGGTGGGCAAGAACTTCAATGAAGGAAAAGATGGAGCCGTGGACAACCAGGAGCTGGTAGAGGTAAACGAAGCCCTCCGTTCGCATCCTGTAGAGCAGGTAGGTACTGTATTGCGCAAAGCAATGACCGCAATGAAGGCGATCAAAACCGCATAAGGTTTTGGCAAGCTCCGTCTGACGCCATTTTTTATGAAACCGGCCCGGTGCTACTATCATCCCGGTTGCGTCGCACACCTGTACGGATGCATATACATCATCCTTTATAAACGAGACCAATTGCGCGCCTCCGGCGCGCAATTTTTTAACGCAGCCGAAGGTCGGCCCACCACTACGGTCTCCTTTCAGAGGATCCATTCGATATGAAAAAGAATGAAAACAATGCCCATTCTCAATATAAAAGATCTTTCCGTACACTACGGCTCCAAAACCGTTCTGCACAACCTGTCCTTTACCGTCAACCAGGGTGAAGGCATGGTGATCCGAGGCGAAAGCGGAAGCGGTAAAACAACACTGGCAAAAGCCATTGCCGGCCAGGCAACATATACCGGCAGCCTGGAGATCAGTTTTGACCCCCGCAGCAGCCTGCATCCCAAAACGCACCTGGTGGAAAGCTGGTACCGCTTTACCAACCTGGAAGGCGACCGGAATTTCTATTACCAGCAACGCTACAATCATCAGCAGCGAAGGGATACGATCACCATAGCGCGTGAGCTGGAATTGTATGGCCGGGAAAATGTGTTGGCTCCCCGGTTCTTAAACGAGCTGATCGCAGCGCTGGACTATTCCAGGGTTTTGGATGAACAGCTTTTTGAAATATCCAGCGGTGAGCACAAAAAGCTGCAGCTGATAAAAGCGCTGTGGCTAAGCCCGCAACTATTAATGATCGATCAGCCTTACACCGGGCTGGACACCCGGTCAAGGGCCCGCCTTAACCAACTCTTAAATGATTATACAACCAAAGGTGGTACCTTGATCCTCCTCAGCAATGATACCGAGCTGCCCGCCTGCATCAACCATTTTGTCACCTTATCAAACGGACAGCTGATCGCCGGCGAAGCAAGCTTCAATATCCCCCAAAAACCATTAAAACCACTCCCCTCCTTTTTAAAAGAAAGGCCGTCATACACCACGCAAAACCTCATCAGCATGAAAAATGCTTCCGTCCGGTACGATGGCGTGTATGTACTGTCCGACATCAACTGGGAAGTGAACGCCGGTGAGCGATGGTTACTGCAGGGACATAACGGATCAGGAAAATCGACCCTGCTAAGCCTGGTCACCGGTGATCATCCGCAGGCTTATGCCAATGACATGAAACTCTTTGGTGTGCAACGCGGTGGCGGAGAAAGTATCTGGGACATCAAAAAGCGGATCGGCCTGATCTCCCCGGAGCTGCACTGGTACTTCGATGCCAGTGCTACGGTTCTGCAAAGTCTTGCATCCGGTTTTTTTGACAGCAACGGCCTGTACCGCCAGCTGCGTTATGCGCAGAAACAGCAGCTGGATGAACTGCTGAAGTTCCTGGAGCTTTACGATGTCCGGGATGAGCTGCTGACCACGCTGCCGCTGGGCAAACAACGCCTGGCATTACTGGGCCGCACGATCATCAAAAATCCGCAGCTGCTGGTGCTGGATGAGCCTTGCCAGGGATTGGATCAGCAGCAGACGCGGTATTTTAACGACCTGGTAGATGCCATCAGCAAGAACGGTGTTACCATAATTTATGTGGGACATTTTGAAACGCAGCTGCCATCCTGCATCAGCCATAAGCTTGTTTTAGAAAACGGAAAAACCCTGTACAATCAGCCGGTTGCATAGATAGTATCGGTATCACAACGACGGATTCCTGCTATTGAATGCAGTGCCCCTAATAATGACCAGCGCAAAAATAGCTTTGAGCCGACCTCAATGTGCGCAGTGTTTGCAACAATGAAGATTTCATGAAAGAACGGGGACGGAAAAATAACTTTTCTTCCACCGCACTATCCCCCGCTAAACTATACCGCTGGCAATAAATTCATTAGCGCCGCCAATAGTGTCCTCTTCATTCATTCTTCATTTTCCTTCAACATTTTTGGCACAGTCATTGGAATTAGAACCCCGTCATTATCCCTAAAATTTTAAATTCCGTTTTTATGAAAAAAAATCTGAGAATCTCGATCGCTGCTTTTTCTATACTGTTCTTTAGCACTGCAAATGCCCAGGTTGGTGCGGGGTCTGCTGTTAAGGCTACCGTTGGTGGTTCTGTATCCTCTTCCGTAAATGCTGCCAGGGCCGCGTCTGCTGCTACCAAAGCCGCAAACAAAGTATCCGTTGCTACGGCAACCGCAGTTGACAAAACAAAGGCAGCGACAAGCAACGCAGTAAACAAAACAAAGACCGCCACAAGCGTTGCCGTTGATAAGACCGCCGGCGCAGTAGAAAATGCGGGCGGCTCGGTGCAGGTAGCCACCGGTACCAATGCAAATGTACAGGCAGGTTCAAAAGCACAAGCAGAGGCCACTTCAAATGGAGAAATACAGGCGGGCATTCATGCCAATGAGCAGGCAAAAGAGCACGCCAATGAGCAATCTGCCGTACAGGAAGGAAGCAGCCTTTCCGGCACTGTTAAAGAAGATGCAGAAGCCGGCGCCAAGGCTTCAGCCACAAAAATGAAAAAAGCGGCAAAGGCTGTTAAATCCGGCGCAAAAAAAGGAGCAGGTAAAGCCAAAAGCGTTCGGCCATCCGCTGCTGCGGATGTAAGCGCATCGGGCAGTGTAAAAGCAAAATAATTTTTCAGCAGCAGTTGAGGCTGTATCAAAGCAATGCCTGGCGGTCAATACAGCAGCCAAAGGAAAGCCTGATACAGCCTCAATCCTTTTATCCGGATTATCCTGAAACCATTGCAAATATGAAGCGAAAAACCGTACAGTTCCTTTTTTTTGCTTTACTGATCCCGTTTTCCTGTTCGGGTCAGAAAGACAGCACAAAAAAAAACGAGTTCGGAGTGGGCGTTAACTTCCAGACAAGGCTGCATTATTTTGGTAGAACGGATAGTATGCAAAGCAGCGGTCTCATTCCCAACATCGGCTTCCAGTTAAAAAACGGCCTGTACGTACAGGGCAATTTTATTTTTACCCAAAACAAGGAAACGTCCACCGCCTACGCAGGAGCGACCCTCGAAGGCGGTTACCGCTTCAAACCTTCGGAGCATTTCAGCGGTAATATTTTTTATATGCAGGTCCTGTACAGCGACAACAGCACCCTGCCCCAGTCCGCGTTAAAAGGACAAACCGGCATTAACGCAGCGTACACCACACCCATTATTACGATCAACGCCGGCGGTGACCTGAAGTTCACCAAAGGTCAAACGGATATCGGCGCCACGCTTGGAGCCGATCATCTGTTTATCCTTCACAAACCAGACAGCCGTACCGCATTTGCTATAGACCCCTCATTGTACCTGTATGCCGGAACACAAAGATTTACCAGGAGCTATATGGAGCAAAAAGAGTTGCTGGGCATACCCGTATCCCAAAAGGCCCATACAGAAACCTATGACCGCTTTCATATATTGGCCTGCGAAGCCTCTGTGCCGCTGGTGATGGTAGCCGGAAAATTCTTTGCCACCCTGATCCCCGCCTATGTACTTCCACAAAATTTATCAGACGGAGAGCATGGAAAAAATCTGTTCTATCTTACAGTGGGCGCCGGCTTAAAACTTTAAGGCAGCGGCACGCAATTAAATCTGCCTGCGGCAGTGGCAAACTGTGGATTCCTTTTTACCTTTGGGCATGCACATCGAATTTGAAAAAGCTACGGAGCGATTAAAAGGCGTCGTTACCAAAACGCCGTTACAATACAATAAGAACCTTTCCAGACAATACAGCTGTAATGTGTACCTGAAGCGCGAAGACCTGCAGATCGTGCGCTCGTACAAGCTGCGCGGCGCATACAATGCCATGAGCAGTCTGACGGAATCTGAGCTGCGGAAGGGCGTTGTTTGCGCCAGCGCCGGCAACCATGCGCAGGGTGTGGCCTACAGCTGTCACCGTCTTGGGGTGAAAGGTGTCATTTTTATGCCCAGCATTACCCCCAAGCAGAAGATCGATCAAACGAAAATGTTTGGAGAAGCCAATATTGAAATCATATTGACGGGGGATACATTCGATGACTGCGCCGCTGCAGCAAAAGCGTATACCGAACAGAATGGGATGATCTTTATTCCTCCTTTTGACCATGAGCGGATCATTGAAGGACAGGGTACCGTGGGCGTGGAGATCTGGAACGATCTGAAAAAGATTGATCACATCATTATTCCCAACGGCGGCGGCGGATTGTGTGCAGGTGTCAGCACCTATATCAAATCTGTAAGCCCTTCAACAAAAATTACCGGGGTGGAACCGGAAGGTGCTCCATCCATGACGCTGGCACTAAAAAGCGGCGGACCGGTTGAGGTAAAAAGCATCGACCGCTTTGTAGACGGGGCGGCTGTAAAGAAAGTAGGCCAGCTTACCTATGCGCTCTGCAAAGCGCATCTTGATGAAATGCGCCTGGTGCCCGAGGGAAAAATATGTACCACCATCCTGCAATTGTACAACAAAGACGCCATTGTTGCCGAACCCGCAGGGGCGCTGTCCATAGCGGCCCTGGATTTTATGCGGGAAGAGATCAAAGGGAAAAATGTAGTATGCATCGTGAGCGGCAGCAACAACGATATCGACCGGATGCAGGAAATAAAAGAGCGCAGCCTGCAATATGAAGGGCTGAAACACTATTTTCTTGTAAACTTTGCCCAGCGCCCGGGGGCATTGAAAGAATTCGTAAATCATGTGCTTGGCCCCGGTGACGACATCACCCGTTTTGAATACATGCAAAAGACCAACAAAGAAAGCGGGCCTGCCCTCATCGGCATCGAGTTGAAGAACCGGGAAGACTATCCGCCGCTGATCCGCAACCTGGAGAAGATGCAGATCGAATTCACAGAACTGAACAAGGACAATACCCTGTTCAGCTACCTGGTATGATCATCCATTATTATTGCTTTAATGGCGGGAAGACATTATCTTGCTTCAGATCTGCGCTGCGGCGCCTCCCATCCTGCTGTAGGACCATGCTCAACACGGAGCGGCGGTAAAAAAATAAAAATCTTTCAATCCCTGCTGACAGAGGGTTGTCACTACCCGGTTATAGTTTTGAGAGATAAAACAAAATCAATATGACCACCGCAACAATCCAACAAGGCAACGTTATTGGCAAAGCGCAATTATTAAAACATTGGCAGGGACACCGCAACCTGACCCGAAGGGTCATCGAAGCCTTTCCCGAAAAAGAATTATTTGATTTTTCCGTAGGAGGCATGCGCCCCTTCAGCCAGCTGGCCATCGAGTTACTATCCATTGGCGGCCCTGCGCTAAAGGCCATTGCAAGCCGGGAAAATACACCTTACAGTGAAGAAGGGATCACAGCAACCACCAAACAGGAGCTGCTGGCATTGTGGGACACGGCCACCAGCACCATCAACGAATATTTTAGCCAGATCCCCGAGGAGGATTTTTCCCAAACCTTTAACCTGTTCGGTCAGTACGAATTTCCCATTTATGAGAACGTCCTGTATTTTATCGACAATGAGATCCACCACCGGGGACAGGGATATGTGTACCTGAGGGCTCTGGGTATCCAGCCTCCGTTCTTCTGGGAGCGTTAAGCAACGGGATATTCAACATACTGCAGATGACCGGCCCCGGTCCGTGCGCTGTAAATTCATTGTGACCGGTGCCCTTTTTCAATTGTATTATTTCAGGTTTTCCAGCTGTTTTTCTACGATGGAGCGGACGCATGCTTTTAACGACTCCGGTTCCAGGATCTTTGCATAATCGCCAAACCCCATGAACCAGCGGGCAAAATCGCTTTCCGGATACCGGCTCATAAAGGTCATTTCGATGCCTTCCGGGGTCTTCTTTTCCTCCATAAAGCCGTGGTGATTCCGGTTCCACTGCAGGTACCGGACGATCTTGGGATCCACAGCGATGCGCACTTTTGTACGGGGAACATCTGTGGACTGGTTTAGGAAGCTATTTAATTCCGGATGTTCTTTTATAAAAGGAACATCCGTTTTTTTTATGCCATGGATCCGGTCTGTGCGAAAACGCCGATAATCGTTCCGCAGGTGGCAGTAGGCCATAATATACCAGAAGTCATTTTCGTGGAATACGCCCACCGGCTCAATTTTACGGATAGCCGGCTCACTGGATCCGATCTTTTGGTACCGGATCTCTACCTGCACTTTCTGCGCAAGACTGTCGAACAGCACCGACATGGCCTCCGGCACTTTTTCATTAAAAATGCTTTGTCCGGGCCGTACCTGCACCTGGGCTTCAATGGAAGAGATCCAATCCTTATCGGCCATCCGCAGCACGGCTTTCATTTTTGCGATCGCCGAGGCAAAATGATCGCCCAGCCGCTTATCAATGAATTTCTGCATCAGCTTTTCAGCAGCTACAAAACTGGAGGCCTCCTCGCGCGTGAACATGACCGGGGGCAGCCGGTACCCTTCCACGAGCTCATAACCGATACCAGCTTCGCTGGAAATAGGCACACCCGCTGTTTGCAGGCTCCGGATATCGCGGTAAATGGTACGGAGGCTCACATCGAAGCGGTCTGCCAGGTCCTGGGCCTTTACGATACGCCGTGATTGTAACTGGATCAGGATCGAAACAATACGGTCGAATTTGTTCATGGTCTCCACCATTCTTTTGGAATTATAGATCGTTATATATAAAACTCATGCGCCAAAAAGGAAACCGTACAACCGGCCATTCCGGAAAAACAGCTCCACCCGGTCGCCATCAGGCACTCCCTGCCGCCTTTTTGCTGATGCTGGTCAGCATCATACATCCCAGCAGGGCGGCCAGCACCGAAGCCACAAGGATCGCCAGCTTTGCTTCTGCAACCATCTGCGGATCATCAAAAGAAAGCAGGCTTATAAAAATAGACATCGTAAACCCGATGCCGGCCAGCAACCCCAACCCCGTCATATGCAGCCAGGTTGCCTGCCGGGGCAATTTTCCGATCTTCAGCTTAACGCCCAGCCAGGTCGATAAAAAGATGCCGGCGCTTTTGCCTGCGATCAGGCCAATAATGATGCCCAGGCCCAGCGGCTCCGCCAGCCCCTGCAGCATGGAAGGTGCAAACCTGATATTGGTGTTAGCCAGTGCAAAAAGCGGAAGGATAAAAAAATTAACGGGTTTCGTGAGGGCATGCTCCAGCTTTTCGAGCGGCGAAGGTGTTGCATCCGGTGTTGTAGGCAACGTCATAGCCACCAGCACGCCCGCAATGGTAGCATGGATGCCCGAATGATGCACAAAATACCATATAAAAACTCCGGGAACAAGATACAGCCAAAGGCTTTTTACTTTGAGACGGTTAAACACCACCAGCAGCACGAAGAGCACACCTGCATATAAAAGGTAGTCAAAATGGATATCGGACGAATAGAACAGCGCGATCACCAGGATCGCGATCAGATCGTCCACGATCGCCAGGGCCGCCAGGAAGATCTTCAGGCTGCCGGGTACTTTTTTACCAAGCAGTGTAATGGCGGCCAGCGCAAATGCAATATCCGTAGCCATCGGGATGCCCCAGCCCGGAGCCGTAGCAGTTCCTTTATTCAGCACCGCAAAAATGACCGCCGGCAGTACGGCCCCGCCAAATGCGGCAATTACCGGAAGCATGGCCTTTTGGGGCGAGGACAGCTCTCCCTCCACCAATTCCCGTTTGATCTCCAGCCCAACCAGTAAAAAGAAAACCGCCATCAGGCCGTCATTGATCCAGTGCAGGACCGGGAAGCGAAGACCGATGACTTCATTTTGCCATCCCAACGGGGTATTCAACAGGTTTTCAAACGAGCGGCCCGCAGGAAGGTTGGCAATGATCAGTGAAAGCAACACACATCCGATCAGAATAATTCCACCCACAGAGTTGGAGTGGACATATTTTTTAAATGTGTCTAAATAGATCCGTTTCAGCATAGTGCATAAAAGTACGAATTGCATACTTGAATTCGCCAATTCCCATTTCTTATTTCTTGTCTCCGGATACGGATGTTGTATTCACCAGGAAAAACGCATGTAAATTTTATAAAGAGCGGTATCGCCGCGATACGATGATAGGCGATTGTATCAAAAGCCTGCCCGGGCTGACCAAAAGGCGGCAAACTAAAGATCAGCCGGGGGATCCGGAAAAACGGAAAGTCATTGCTTATCCTATTCATCAGTCGTTTAAAACTTGCTGTCTCACCCCCTTACCGGCGGGGAAAGGACCTTTTAGTCATCCCCCGCCAATATAAAAACGGCTTTTGATCAACCTTTTTAACCGGGTTAAAGCCTGTTTTTACAAATACACACTGCGGTCATGCGCTTTTAAACCAGCTATTCCATTTACAGGTCTTTGATCATAATCTTAACTTTGAAGCATGTTTGATTTCAGATTACAGGTTTTTCATACGGTGGCCCGGCGGCTGAACTTTACCCGTGCGGCGGAGGAACTGTTCATCTCCCAGCCGGCAGCTACAAAGCACGTGCAGGAGATCGAACATTATTTCAAAACCAAGTTATTCGAGCGGAACGGGTCCCGGATCGCATTAACTGCAGCCGGTAAAGTATTGTTGCGGCATACAGAAGACCTGTTCAGCATTTACCGGAAAATGGAGCTGGAGATCCACTCCTTTGCCGAACAACACAAAGGCACGCTGCGGATCGGCGCAAGCACTACCATTGCAGAATATCTGTTGCCACCGGCCCTTGCCGCGTTTAAAAACCGGTACAGGGATATCTCCATCAACCTGTCGGGTGGCAACACGGAGCATATTGAGCAGCTGCTTCAAAAAAATGAGATCGATTTTGGCATGATCGAAGGGCGGCCCAGGAACAGCCTGTTTAAATATACCCCTTTCACAAAGGACGAGATCGTTCTGGTAGCTTCGGGCAAGAATCCGGTTGTCAAAAAACAACGGATCACTTTAAAAGAGCTCCAGGCGCTTCCTATGGTTCTCAGGGAGCCCGGCTCCGGAACTTTAGAGGTGATCGCCAAACACCTTAAAGCAAAGGACATCAAACTTTCGCAGCTCAACAGGGAGATACAGCTGGAGAGCTCGGAAAGCATCAAGTCCTATATTGCCCATTCACCGGCCGTATCCTTTCTTTCCATCCACACTATCCTGGGAGAGCTGAACAGCAACGCGCTGGCGATCATTGACGTGCAGGGGTTGGAAATTGAACGTTATTTCCAGTTCATTCAGTTGCACAGCGGTGCCGCGGATATCCCGGTATTCTTTATGAATTTTATCCGGCACTACAACTTTAAATAGGAGCAGATCTCATACTAATGACCGCGCCCGGGCATCATTTTCCGAACAGAAATATAAAGGGCAATGGCCACGGCCAGCAATACCACCCCGGTTCCTGCCCACAATACACTGAACCCGAAATCGCTGGCGATCCTTGTTCCGAGAAAAGGCGTAATGATGAAGGAGATAGCGACCGCCATTCCGTTTAATCCCATATAGGACCCCTTATTGCCTCTTCCCGACCGGACGGCTGTTATGGCAGACATAAAAGGCAGTACCAGGATCTCCGCCAGGCTCAGCACGGTTATGGACACCAGGATCAGCCATATATTGTGATCGATGATGAGCATGGAATAGGACACCGCCGTGCCCAGTGCACCGAATAATCCGAAATGAAGATGATCCGTCATGTACACCCCCAGGAAAGGCAATACCATGGAGCCCGAGCGGTTGATCAGCATGACCACCGCCAGCATCCAGGCCTCTTTTGACAGCCCTTTGAATGAATTTATATAGATACGCAGGATCCCCATCGAAAATGAAAAAGCGGCAAAGCTACCACAAAAAACATGAATAATGCAGTACATTTGGTAAAGGGTGCTTAACCGCAAAGAACCGGAGCAGCAGCAATTACACAAAAGAACAGGATGCCGCTCTGCGAATACCCGGCTCCCCGTGATCCGGAATTCATGTTCCCAGCGCCTGCCCTGCCATCGCATGCAAAACAAACCTTCCTTCAGGGCTACATTTGTGCACCGGCTGCGCGCCATCGACCGGGTGTATTTATCGCTTGCCGCCGGCAGCATTACCGGTTTTGCGCTTCATTTTCTTCAGCTTCCGCTAATGATGAAATCCTTACGGGCTGGCTGGCCTTTTGTTTTTGTTACCTTTTACTTTGCTGGAATGTGATCTATACCGCTCCGCTGGAATACATTTTAAAAAGAGCAGCGATAGAGGACGGCAGCAGAATCTTCGTTTTTATATTTATCGTGCTGGCCTGCTTTGCCTGCCTGGGCGCCGTTCTGAGCATTGTGATCAATGCGGCAGCAAGCAATATCAGCCAGTACTTATGGCTGCCGGTATCGATTGCCGCCATGATCGCCTCCTGGCTGCTGGTTCATACGATCTATATTTTTCATTATGCACATCTTTACTACCAGGACGGGGAACGGGGTTCCGGGCTGCATTTCCCGGGTGGGGAACGGCCGGACTATCGCGATTTTGCCTATTATTCCCTTTGCATGGGTTGCACGTTCCAGGTTTCGGATGTGGATACCACTTCCAAAAAGCTAAGACAGGTAACCATGTACCACGGGCTTATTTCCTTTGCACTGAACACTTTTTTAGTGGCGCTGACGATCAATATCGTTTCGGGACTGATCCATTAGTGGCCGGATTTGAATTTGAAAACGTGGAAATGACAATCAATATCAAAACAGATATGAGACGTTAGACAACAAACAATAGAGGATACTCAAATCTGTCTTCTAAGGCCTAATAGCTGAAGCAGTCTTCAAACAATAGCAAACCAAGAAACCATCCAGCGGCCTGTGAGGAGTGAAACAAGATACCAACCTGAAACTTTAAACCTGGAACACAGCACTGATAGCTGATCGTTCAATTCTCCTGCGCCGACAGGTTCCGTTTATCTTTCCGGAAGTAAACGGGTTCCGGGATCTCAGAAGGGTTAAAGGGATTGTAGAAATAAATGTCTTCATCCCTGTAAAGTGCCAATTGCTTTTTTAGCCGTCCGGTAAAATCTTCATAGTTTTTCCGTTCCTCTTTTGACCAGGCGGCTTCTGCCAGTGCGGCGATGCGCGGAAAGGTCAGGTAATCCATCCGGTTAAAATTGGTAACGGTCTCCGTCCATAAATTTGCCTGCAGTCCCTGTATCTGCCCCTGCTGTTTTTCCGCTACCAGCGAAGCCAGGGAGAACGCATACACATCTTTGAGCGGGCTGTATCCTTTTCCCCATTTCCGGCCCATGCGGTGCAGGCTATCCTGGACAAAATCGAAATAGAAGGGAAGCCGCGGGCATACCACTACATCATAGCCGTTTTCCAGCGCCATTTTCAACTGTGCCGGCTTATCATGCCGCCACCAGAAAATAATGGTTTTGTCTTTGGGAAGACTGACCTCTGCCATTTCATCCCAGGCCAGCAATTTCGCGCCCATACCATATACAGAGTCTGCCATCCGCTCCATAAAATAGCGTTCTACGGCCTTAAGGTCCTTTAGTCCATGCTGCTCCATCAGCTTTTTAATGCCCGTGTTTTTCAGCCATTGGTCGGTACCAAAGCTCACTTCATCCCCGCCAAGATGGATCATACCCGAAGGAAACAGCATATTTACTTCCCGGAGAATATTGGTAAGGTACCCATAGGTATGCTCATTGCCCGGATCAAAAGTAAAGTCCGGATGCTGTGCATTGCCGCCGCCACTGTATTGCGGGTAGGCCCGGTTGGCAGCAGTGGCATGACCCGGCATATCAATTTCCGGGATGACCGTAATGTTACGCTGCGCTGCGTAATGAACGATCTCAGCGATCTGCTGCTGGGTATAATACGCCGCGGGCACCAGTGGATTGGTAAAGCTGCCGGCGCCGCCGATCAGGGTCAGCCGGGGGTACCTTTTAATTTCCAGGCGCCAGGCAGGCTCATCGGTCAGGTGCCAGTGGAACCGGTTCAATTTATAAAAAGCCATCCAGTTCAGCAGTTGCAGCACTTTTTCCCTGCCCATAAAATGACGGGATTCATCCAGCATAAATCCACGCCAGCGATAACGGGGCGCATCGGTGATCTGCCATCCGTCGATCCGGATGTTGCCGGCACTATTTTTTTGCAGGCGGATCAGCTGCAACAAGCTGGAAATGCCGTTCACCACCCCGCCAACAGCGTTTCCTGTAATCCGAACCTGTTTGCCGGTAATATGCAGTGTATAGCCTTCATCACCTTCCGCCGGTGTTTTATCCAGCGTAAGCAGTATAGTATTGGGGGCGGCTTCCTCCTGCGTAAGCGCAAGCGGCATCAATTCCTTTTGTACCAGTTCCTGCTGCAGGTAGGCCGCAGCATCCTTTAAAGAAGGGCTTTCTGTATAGATCCGGGTATATTTACTGAGGATGAAAGATCCATCCGTTAATACCGCCTTTACCGGGGCGGGTATCACCGGGCAGGGCGCCTGTGCACTGGCTCCAATCACTGTCATTGATAATAAAAAAGCAGCATACAATTTCTTCATTACAGAATATTTTGCCGTAAGATAGGACTTTTTAATACGCACCACTTTACAGATCTTCCGGGTTCCTGTATCCCTGCACACCCGGAAGTTCACATCTTTGCATCCATCAGCCTACCGGCTTTTTTTACAGGCGCGCCCAAACGGATCTCCACCACAAATGCCCGGGTAGCCTCGTAACCGGAGGGCAGCACTACATCGTAATAGGTATTCTTATCCAGGTCCAGTCCGATGTCGGCACGCTTCACTTCAAGTCTGCTGCCGTTCTGCAGCAAAGAGGCCGCAACCGGAACCCGTTTAAACGCTTTGGGAACCGCAATGCGGAGGATATTGTTCACCGGCCTGTTAAATACCGTCAGGTACAGGGTGCTGTCCTTTTGTGTCAAATAACCGTAATTGGAAGCAGGGAACGCCGAATGCCGCGCCTCATAAACCGCAGGCGCATTCTGCTTTACCCATGCTCCCGTTTCCGCTGCGATCCGGTCTTCCTCCGGCCGCATCCGCCCATTGCCGTCGGGGCCGAAATTGATCACGAAATTACCGTTCATAGACCGGCAGCGCATCAGCATTTCCAGGAGATCATCCGTTGTTTTGGTATAGATCCCGGACCAGTCTTTCATATACCCCCAGCCATTGGGCGGGATGGTCATCACGCAATCCCAATCGTTCCCGTCCAGCCATTCAAAGCTTCCTGGTATCTTCCGTTCCCAACCCTGCTCATAATCGCCCAGCAAACGCCCGTTGCTGTCGAAATGCCGGGCGCCAAACTCGTCATTACGGAACCTCGAGCCAATGATCAGCCCCGGGTGCTTGTCCCGCAATTCCTTTTCCAGTTTATAAGTAAACGCATAGGCACTTTTCCAGGAAGCATCCCAGGTTCCGTCGAACCACAATCCTTTTATTTGCGGATAGTTATTTACCAGCTCCAAAAGCTGATTACGCGTGTATTGCAGGAACCGGTCAAAACGCTTTTTTTCATCACCGGTTTTCGGAGCCCGCGACATATAGTCGGGGTTGTTCCATTCCAGTACAGAAAAATACAGATACACATCGATCCCTTCCGCAGTGTATGCATCCACCACCTGTTTAACAATATCTTTTTTATACGGCGTTTTAGAAATATTGTAACCGGAATATTTCGTAGGCCAAAGGGCAAATCCGTCATGGTGCTTGGTAGTGAAGATCACATAGCGTGCACCCATATGCTTCGCCTGTTTTGCCCAACGCTTTGCATCAAAGGCTTTTGGATCAAATTGTTTATATAAGTTGTCGTAAATATTTTTCCAGTCTTTAGGCGCAGTGGGCCCTCCCCAGGAACGGATCCATTCGGATGCGGCGGCCCCGCCCCTTGCGCTTACCCCATTCCATTCATTACCCGGTATGGCATACAAGCCCCAGTGAATAAACTGGCCCAGACCGTAGTTGCGGAATGCCGTCATTTGCGGATCGGTACGGTGGGCCGGCGTGATCGGGCCGTATTGGATCGTTCTCAAACTATCCGGCTTTTTCTTGGGACCGGTCCACTGGGCATTTACGAAAGGTGTAAAACCCACAAGTCCTGAAAAAAGAATGATGCCTATTTTTTTAATATTCTGTTTCATTTGTTCCTTTTTAACCTTCTGTATAATCCGTTTCCAACATATAACATAAAATGGAATTTATTTTGCCGACAGTGCTCTTTCCGGTATGGATCCCGCGCCAGGATCGCCATTTCCACACTTCCACAATTCCACATTCTCAGATTCTCAAATCTTCAAATTCCCACATTCGCAAATTTCCGCATTCCTATTTCAGCAACCACGTCATTGTATCCCTTAATATTTTGTCATTTGCGGAACCGATCGCATTTATCTTATTGACACCTTTTTTCAATTTTATATTTTCAAAAACCCAATGCCTGCTGTTGACCCCATTGTGCCCCCTGATCTCTTTTCCGTTTACAAAAAGCCTTACCTGTTTCAGGTTCGAAAAAACCTGCACTTTTGTAACTTCCTGCGTGCGGACACTGTCTCTGCGGTTTGCCAGGTAAAGCATCGGCTCCGGGTTCCAGTTGGCCTTGTACCAGAAAAACCCGTCTTTTTTTCTTTTGCGGTCAAAGGTAACCAGCCCTTTTAAATTCCGGGCATTCACTCCTCCCCGGTTCCACAGCGGAACAGCAAACTCAAAGGTGTTCCATAAATAAGAAGCAAGAATATATGGGTGCTTTTCGATGATGGCCCATTGTTGGATATGGGTTTCCGTCTGGTAGTTCTCCGGGTAAAATTTTCCGTTTATGGGATCGATCTTTGAAGGATCCGGCAGGGTTTCTGAAGACTGGTCTATATTGCCATCTGCTCCATATTCTGTCAGCATTACTTCATAACCCGGATATTTTGTTTCCAGTCCTGAAGCCCATTTTTCCAGGCCGCCGATCCGGCCTTCGTACCAGCCGTAATACCGGTTCATCCCCTGTACATCCGCCGCAAGATTGGCCGGGCGGTTCATTTCTCCATAACCGCTTACCGATACCGTGTACCGGTCCGGGTCGTTTGTTTTGGCGATATCATTCAGCGCTCTTGTAAGTACCGGCACATGCTCATCCGGGGTTTTGGAATATACTTCGTTGTGCATGCCCCAAATATAAATGGAGGGGTGATTCCTGTTCTGCCGCACCAGCTCGGTCATTTGCTGCTTCGCATTGTCATCTTCTTCATAAGAGGTGGCATTTACAAACGGGATCTCGGCCCAGATCAAAAAGCCCATTTTATCAGCCAGTGCATAGATATCCTCCGCCTGCTGGTAATGCGCCAGCCGGATGGTGGTAGCGCCCATCTCTTTGATGATCTGCATGTCCTCTGCATGTTGCGCATGTGTAAGCGCGTTCCCGTACTGCCAGCGGTCCTGGTGGCGCGTTACCCCGTACATGGGGTATTTAACCCCGTTCAGGTACATGCCATCCCCTGCCCGCAGCTCAAAACGCCGGATCCCCAGGGGTTGTGTCACGGCGTCCAGCTCTTTTCCATCCGCGATCAGCGCGGTGGTAAGCGTGTACAGGTAGGGATCTTTTACGCCATTCCACAAATGCGGACGGGTCATCGCCAGCGACTGATCGATGTACGTAGTTCCCTGGGGGCTTACCACAACATTTTCATGAACGGCGGCAACCTTCCTTCCGCCGGCATCCTTTACAACTGTTTGCAGCGTGATGGTACGGGCCGCCGGCAGCCGATTTTCCAATTTTGCTTTAATGGTAATATCTGCCTTTTGCGCCGATACATTTTTCTGGGTTATATAAATGCCCGGAGAGGCATAGTCGGTCACTGTAATGTTTACCGGGCCGGTAATGATCATGGACACCGGCCGGTAGATACCTCCATATATCGGGAATAAGTTATGGTTTACCGGTATGACGTCTTTACGGGCCGCGTTATTCGTTTTGACCAGGATCACATTTTCCGCGCCGTATTTTACAGAATGGGTGATCTCGAACGAGAAAGCCGCATAGCTGCCCTTGTGCGCAGTAAGATACCGCCCGTTTACATAAATGGTGGCCACCGATCCGACCCCTTCAAAGCGAAGAAAGATCCGCCTGCCTTTTAAGGCTTCCGCGATCAGGAACTTCTTTTTATAAAAAGCATCCCCGGTATAAAAATCCCTACTGAGCTGCATATCCGTACGGTTATAGGTATGCGGTACGGAGATCTTTTCCCACTCCTGATTTAAGTAGCTGGTATCTCTTCCAAAATCGCCAGGGCCTTTTTTAAACTCCCAGCCGCTGTTGAACGGCAGCGTTTGCCGTCCCGTGCTTTGCCCGGACAGGCTGTTTATAAAAAGCGTACACAATGTTATCAATAGCAACAGATGTTTTTCAAAAACCAGGATCACTTTACTCATTTTCAATTTTAAGAATTTTATACTTTTTGGGATAACCAATCCTGCCTGAAGATTCAAATTCGATGCCGTTTTCCAGCACGGATATTCCCTAAAGGAAATGGCACCTGCATACATAAAAAGGTCGCCCCATAGAAATGGCGCGACCTGAGATAGATTGTTTGTCGAAAATCGTTTTATTTTTCATCCCTGTTTGCTTCATCAGCAGGCTGTATTTTATAGAATGTGATTTGCCTTCAGGAAGATAAATACAACCATTACTGTAATCAGCAGCACTGTAGCTATATTTTCGTAATGTTTCAGCTTCATCTTAAAAGGCTATTTAATAAATTCTGTTTCGTACGTCGACAACCATTCCTTGCTTTCAAATCCCCAGGCGGTAAGCGGGTTCAGGTTGAGCCAATAGAAAAGATTGGGCGCGATTTCTGTGTTTTGCAACAGTTGTTCATCCGGAGCCGACGCATTTCCGCAAAAATTGGAGACAATCAAATTCCAGGAATTGGTTCTGGCAAACACAAAATCCTTCCCCGAAGCACCCGGCGCTTTATTTTTCAATACGGTTCCATCGCCTTCACTGCCCGGCCAATAGCCTATCAGATTATTATAATAAGGATCATTTGAAGTGATCCCCGAATTGCAATATTCGTCTGCAATTACATTGTCGGGCAAGGCAGTATTGTATATCCTTATGTCTGCTACGTTAAAGGTAGGCCCTGTAGATATCCAGCCGGGCATTGCTCCAATGGTAAGCGGAAGGTTGTTGCTTAAATTTCGTCCGGTTATCTCAAATGTGCCCTTATGCCGTGCACCGTTGGTATAGCCTGCCACTAAACGTTTGCTTCCTTCATCATAAATTTTCATGGTCAGTGTATTCCATACATTGAGTACAAGGCCATCGTCACTCAACTGAGACACCGGCGCCTGACCCGATTTGGAACCGCCTACAAAGGGACGCCATTTAGGTGCTCCTGCCGGATCATACAACATAAAGAGCCATCCGGGGTTATTAGCATCATTATAACTGGTTCCCTTTTTCCCAAAGAACGCAGGCCAGGTGCTTCCGCGACTGGCAAATTTCACTTTTAACTGGACCGTATATTCTCCTGTAGTACCAAAATTATACAGCGAGGCATCTGCTTCATCCAATGTAGCATTAACCGGAGTGGCAATAGGGCCACTCAGTGTCGTCAGTGGCATTAGGGCAGGAGTAAGCAGCTCCCTTTTTATAAAGTTTGGATTATTATAGATCATGAAGATCTTCCGTTCCGGAACTGTTGCTCCTCCATAACTATCCCCGTCTCCCCCATGATTGGAGGTTACAATCGTGAGCCAATCTTCCTGTGCAGCATTGGGTCTTTTTGCAAGGGCGTCCATGATCTCTTTTATGTAAGCATCTACCTGGAGCACGGCGCTTTTGTATGCCGGCTCATCTGCAGAAAAAGCAGCGGCCCGGCCGGCCAGGTTCACCCCGTTAAAATTCACCAGCATTACGCCCAGCTTCTCATTGGTAAGCGCCCGAACGGCGCTGTCTTTTACAGCCTGGTCGTTGGCAGCGGCGATAGTATTGCCGGCGTAGGTAAGCCCCAGCTCCGCCAGGGTATTCCAGGGCGTAATGGCCACGGTTTGCGACAGGTAGCCGGAAACCAGCAGGCGCTGAAAGAAATTACTGTACACCGGCAGCTCTTCGTGCTCATGGCCTTCTTCTTCCTCTTCAACCGGCGCCAGCGTACTGTCGGAAATAGCGGAAGCCGCTGCGGATTTACCTGTTAGGATATTGATCCAGGAAGGACCATCGCCCGACCGGGCATCGCCAAAAGCGCCCCAGCTGTACTTGGCATGTTCCGTAAGGCCCATGAGCGTAGGCGGCGCTATCTTTTTTACTTCCGGCCCCGCAGCGCCATCCACCACGATCAGTAATATTTTTCTCTTTTTGGTGAACGGCTTGTCCACTGCATTTTCAAAAACCGGGGGCGGGTCGTAGTACTTGGAACAGGCATTTACCAGAACCAGTACTCCTGCTATAAAAAAAGCACGCTTAAAATAACCTAAGGATTTATGTAGAGTTCGCATAGTCATTCGTTCTTTCTTGTTTAATAATAGAAGGCGCCCATTTCGGCAAACGCAGAGTTCTTGTTCGCATCCGCAGGCGGTGCATCCCATACATACCGGAAATACTGGAACGTTACGGGAGCCGGCAGATCAATGTACTGCCGAGCCAGCGCCTCGGCTGTGGAACTGTTGGCTGCGGTCTTAAGCGGGAACAGGCCCAGCGTTGTCCAATTTGTTCCGTTCATGCTAACCTGTATCGTAATCTCGTCCATGTGATTGCTGGTCCCGTCCTGCCGCTGCACAATATAAAAGCCATCTGCTGTTACCGGCGCGTCACCGGTTTTAACCGCTGCTTTAAACGGATAAAGGGTCTTTGTGTTCGGATCATATCCGGTTACACAACCGTTAAAACAGCTATGCCAGATCGTGTTGATATCGCCATCCAGCAAATTGCTCGCCAGGTATTTGGTGTTCACCGTGCCATTGCTGTTTCCTCGTACATTGGTAATGCTGTCAATCGTCCATCCAAGATTGGGGCCGGGTTTTCCCTTGCCAAATTCATTTCTGAGGGATTCATCGCCTCCTTCCCGGGTGTAGGGGTTATACATCCACAAATTGGTCTTTAGTTTCGGATACCCTTTATCGGCAATGGCCTTCCGCGATGTGGCGCTGATCTTTAAACCCCACTCCCGCATAAACCGGTACATATCCGTTTGGGTGTATTCGCAGAGCCGCTCGTAAAAGAAGTCTATCTTGGACTGGTCGTCGATGGCGGTAAAGCGGGCATTCCGCGCAGCAGTGCAGAGGTAGGTCATGAACGCATAGCCGTATTTTTCAAAGATCTGGGTGTAGAGGCTCATCTTTGCATCATCTGTCGGATTCGAGATATTCGTACCGGTCCCTATCCACATTTTCCGGCTCGAGTCAAGGGACACGTAAGGCAGTGCTGCATTCCAGGAGCGTAGTTCATTGGGATGCCGCACGTTATTGATCTGTGCATTCTTAAAGCTGAACAGGTTATTGGACACTTCTCCGTTACCTGCAAAATTCCAGGTGGAATTCATCTGCATATTATGTCCCTGTTCATGAAAAGTGCCCCAGTTGGAGGTTCGCACCAGCTCCGGATCTACTGCCTGGGAAAAGTAGTTCATGGTATTCATGGCCACCACCGGAAAGCCGGAATGCTGGGCCACCCCTTCCTTCAGCTGTATCTCATGCACCACGCGCCATTGGTTTACCGGTGCCCGGTTCTTTACGTCAGGATTGTCTTCGGTAAGGCCATACCAGTCCCAGTACACTTCTTTTATCGTCTTATCCCACAAGGTCATTAACGCTTCCGGACTGCTGACCGGCTTTATTTTGAGCTTTGCCGTTTCCAGTGTAAATACAATGCGGCGGCCTACCAGCTCAAAGAAGGGAACCGAGGTCTTGCGCACCATTTCCTGCCACTCGCCGTCGGTTGTTTTTCCCAGGAAGAAGCTGGCCGACTTTGCCACACCGCTAAAGGTAACGGGTACGATGCTGCCGGTGGGCTTTGAGGGAATGATATAGATCAACCCGCCATATAAGTTGCGCAAGTAATTTTTTCCCGGAAAGATCTGCTTCCGGTTGTAGATCACAGGGTCTCTTTTTGAATCAGGCATGGAGCTCGTATTGTCCGTATGCGACCCGATCTGCGCTTCCAGGCCATACACACCCTCCGGTACTTCAACCGTCACCAGCTCTCCCGCAGGGGCCCACAGACCGGTGCTGATCCAGTTTTGGGGGGCTACGCTGATCCTCAGATCGGAGGCAGGCACATTTATATAATCCAGGTCGATATCTACTTTATACTGCTGCAGCCGCGGCTCGTCCGGGCTGATGAGCCCGGGAAATACATTGGCCTGTATGTATTTCGATTTGTCGATCGTTACGGATGTGTCCACCTCGTAATTTACGGTATCCGGAAAATCAGTAGAAGTATAACCGTTCTCAAAATCGAACCCGTATTTTTTGTTACAGGCAACAACGATCCCTATCAAAATGAGGATCACCGGCAATATGTAAAATTTTTTATGCTTCATATTCAAAAGATTGTTATTGGGCATTTGCAAAGGAGGGCATCCAGGATTTGCTGTCGAGATCCAGGCCGGTGATATCGGAAACCCCCATCCAGCTGTAAATGAACAGTGGAATATCTACCGGCAGCGGTACGGACTCTGTAATGTTCCAGGGAATGGTAGGGCAGACGTCACTGCTTTTCCCCAATGAAAAGCTGGTCCAGGAGAACGTGGCCGGAAATACAATATCCTTTTTGTTCGGCCCCATGTCTTCAAATATATTCCCCGACCGCTCTTTGGTCTGCAAACCCATACCCGGCCAGTAGCCGATAAGATCGGTATAATAAGGATCACCGGGATTTACCAGCGTACTGCAATAATTGGCCATAATATATGTTTCCGGCAGGGCAACGTCATAGATCCTTACATCCACCGCATTAAACCCGATATTTCCCTGGCCGTAAGAAGGTACACCTCCCAGGCGCAGCGGGGAAACAGTGGTACCGCTTTTCCCCGTAATATCCGAACGTCCCCCGGGCACGCCATTGGTATAGGTGCGCAGCCATCTTTTAGCAGCGCTATCGTAGATCCTTACGGTAAAAGTGTTCCAGGTATTGAGCTCAAATTCCGGTGCCGTGCTGGAGGTTCCTCCAATGCGGAAATCCCAGTTGTCCCTTCCGTCAGAATGCAGCACAAAAGCCCAGCCGGCGTTGGGGCTGTTGCCGGCAGCCGTGCTGGATTTCGAAAAGATGGCGGGCAGGTTGCTTCCCCGGTCCACCATATTTACTTTTAGCTGGATCGTATATCCTCCTGTTGTGCCCAGGTTAAAGACACCTGCTTCACCGGATTCAATGGAACCCAGGCTGGCAGTGGTGCTTCCCATTGTATTGGGTGCTACCTCAGAAGTGGCATCTCCAATAAGATATCCTTCCTGCTGGTAGTTCAGGGTATTGGGCCTGGCAATATAGCGGGCTGCAAAATTGTCATTGGCCATCAGCACAAATGCGTTGCGCTCGGTATCGGTAAACGGGCTCTCATCATCTTCCTCCGGATACAAAGCATATGCTCCTCCTTTGTTGGATGCGATCACAATGAGCCAGTTCTCGCTTCCGTAACCGGGCCGGTTGTGCACAGCAGTCCGTAAGGCTCCTATAAAATTGTCCAGCGATTTTACTGCTGCCACATACTGCGGAGAACGGGGGCCGTAGCCAAACTGTTGTCCCGCATCCTCCAGTCCCTGGTATTGCGCCACCACTACGGTGGCTTCCGGTTTCCCGATCTCATTTACCGCCGCCTGCTGCACTTCTGCATCAGACCCCAGCAATTGTCTTTGACCGGCGCCGGCAAGCAGGTGATCGAAAATAAAGGATGCCCGTACAAAGGCCGCTGTGCGCAGTGCAGGATTGCTGTTTTTTAATACGGTCATGAGGGCGGGATGCGCCGCCAGCTGGTCTGTACCTGCCGGAGTTACTTTATGTTTTTTGTAGTCCACGCCCGTAAGCATATCGGCATAGGTGGCTGGCGTATAGGTAAGCGAGTCTGAAACACTGCCTCCCGTGTACAGGGCGTTCTTGGTTAAGGCATATAAATTGGGATTGATGTCATCCTTTTGCGCCTCATTTTCGATCACGGCTCCTACTCCACCGTCTACAATTACATACAGCACTTTATTGCCGTTGCGCAACTGGTGTATGGATGTATCGGCATCCGGCGGAAACTGCAGTTTATTCTCAAAATCGCGGTTACAGGAAAAAAACAGCAGGCCCGCGCCGCATGCCAGCGCCGTCCCCCATTTGATCCTCTTATATATTGTACTCATCTGCATATTGTTTATTGTTATTGATCTGCTGTTGCTCATTGATGACGGGCTAATTGAATACCAGCTTTAAAATACCTCCGGCAGGTTCTCCTTCAAACGTATCGATCTGCCCTGCCAAAAGGATCGCGGGCAGTCCGCCGATACCGGATTTTGTTTCGATCATATCGAATACGAACCCATTTAACTTACCGGTAGCATTGTACCCTGGCGCCAGCGAACCATTGGAACCCAGCACCGCCAACCCGCCTCTTACAATGCCGTTATAGGAATCAAAGGAACCCGTAACCACGATGAGCCCGTTGTTCAGCTGCAGGCCCAGGGTGGGCAATCCGCCACTAAAGCCGGCGCTCTTAAAGGAGGGGTCCAGTCCGCCCTGCTCATCGAGCAAGGCCATCTTTTCGGAAGGCTGGCCATCAAACTTGCTGAAGTTGCCGCTGATGAGGTACTTTTTGGTAACAGCGTTGTAGCGGATCGAGTAGATCACATCGTCGGCGCCCGTGCCGGCTTTAAAATCCTCATCGGGGGTTCCGTCTGCATTTAACCGTACGATCCTGTTGGCGGGTTTTCCGCGGTAGGTGGTAAAATCGCCCACCAGCACCAGCTTGCCATCCGGCTGCAGGAACGCATCCGTAACACTCCCGTTCCCACCAGGCAGGGCCTGCCGGGTCGTGCGATCATAGGAGTAAGAAGAGTCCAGGTTACCCGCCAGGTCCATGCGCACCACCTGCTCTACCGGAATATGATCAAACAATTTATTGTCTTTGGTAGAACGCTCATAAAAATAGGTGCCATACCGGCTGAAAGTGCCTACCGCCGTGATCTGGTCGTTGCGGTAAAAGAGTTTGGAAACTCCCCCTGTTGTGAGGTTGCCGTTAAACCAGGAAACGGTATCGGTGGCCATGCTGGGATCCGATACATTGGGACTCACATACAGATCCACCACTCTTGTTTTTATGGAGGCATTGGAGTTCAGCAGCACCAGCCCGTTCAGCCCGTCTACTTCGTTATAGGAGCTCATAATACCCCCGGCAAGGTATTCGCCGGAAGGCAGGCGGAGGATACTGGCGATCGTTCCTGCAGGCCCTTTACCAGGGTTAAAATTACCGGCTGTTTTCCCGGTAGGATCAATCTGCACCAGCCCGTTCTGATCTTTGCCCTGGAAGGAAAAAATAGGACCGGCCAATACAAAGTTGCCGTTGGGAACCGGCAGGATCTGTGTAATGACGCCTCTTGCACCCGTTCCGGCATTAAAAGAGGGATCTTTGAGCAGCTTTCCGCGGATGGTAAAAGAGGGACCCGGAAAGATCTGTCCGCCCACCCTTAATGAGGCCCCGCCGGAACTTACGTTCTCCGGCAACAAAATGGTGATGGTACTGTCCGTATATCCTGAAATTTCAGCAGCCATGCCATTTGCCAGAAAAGTGATCTGGTCCTTCATTTCCGGCTTCAATCCCTTTACAGAAAAGGTCATTTCCTGCCCGGCCGTTCCATTTTCCGGGGTCGGGGGCGTACTTAGAAAGTCGATCTGTATCACCTCCTGCCCCCCCTCATAGGGATCCTCATAAACATCAGCCGTCTTTTTGCAGGATACCACGGTCCCCGCAAGGATCACGGCGGTCATTAAAACAATGGAAAAATATTTATTCATCATGATCGTTATTCTGGGTTACTGGTTTGGTTCGTCGATTCCTCTTTCACGGGCCGCCTGTATGAACTTAAGCGGATCAAACCCGAAGGTATGCGTCATGTACCGCAGGCGGTGCACCCGGCCATTGGTGGGTGCAATATCCGAAGCAGAAACCACCGCGTTGATCCAGTTGGAGTAAGGAAAGGCCTCGTCGGGCACATACGAAAGCATCAGCTGGCGGTATCCCTTATATTTGATAATGGTGCTTCCTCCTACTACACTGGGATCCCCGCTGATGGCATCGTTATAGATCACCCCAATATTCATCGGCACGGTGTTCACCGATTCAAAGAGTGCTCCTTTATATGTGTCCAGCGCCAGCGTATCCACCTGTGTATAGTCCTTCAGCCCGCGGTTGCCCGGAAACAGGTACATATCAAGAAATTGTTTCCAAACCTCTGGTTTGATCTGTTCAAAGCGCGTGACACTGTCTGCGCCCAGCGACAGCTGGTAGTCATTTACCACATCCAGCAGCTTTTTAAAACAGGGATCGGGAGGGGCAAAAAAGGTAAGGTTGTCTTTATTTAATGTTCCCTCCAGGCCGGCGTATTTCACCACCCGCACCAGGGTATCAAAATAAAGCGGATCCGATTCCAGGTACTCCATGACGGTGCCATCAAATTTGGGGTCATTGATCCCTGAGTCCTCGAATGTGCTCTTTTTATTACAGGCGCCTGTGAGTATGGTAGCAGTGAGCGCCAGTAAGATTATTCTTTTCATGTGTTATTACCTCCAGTAGTTATTTAATGTCATATAGGGGTTGTTGATCAGGGCCTTTTCACTGATGGGCCATAACCAGGCGCCCTGTACAAAATTTCCGTAGGAAATGGGATGATAGCAATAGTCCGGGTTGTAGATCTTTTTGGAGCGCACCAGGTCGTAGTAATAATGCCCTTCTCCCATAAGCTCCTTGGAGCGCTCGTAAAAAATGGCATCCGGCAGGTTCTCATCATTGACCGCGGGATAGGGCTCGGCAGATGCGCGTGCTCTTACCCTGTTTAACAGCTCTTTTGCCTTGGGACTGTCTTCTTGAAGATTGGCCAGCGCTTCTGCCTGCAGCAGCAGGGCTCCGGCATAGCGAAAAATAATAAAATAGTTACTGAGCGATGCGGTGGTATTGTTTTCGCCCAGGGCCAGGTTAAAAAATTTGAAGCACTGCATGGAGCCGTCCTCATTGTATATCTTGTCGTCGAACCAGCTGGTTTTGCGGAGATCGCTTGTTTCCTCGGGGTACAGCTTCTTCAGATACCCGTTGGTATAGGTCAGCTCAGACTTTGTGCTGTTCTGGTTGAGCTGGATGTAGGGATAATGCAAAACTGCACCGGTAAAGGTACGCCGGATATTTCCGAGCACATCCCCATAGTTCACATTCTGGGGCACTTCAAACAGCCCTTCCTCCGATCTTCCCGCAAATACCTGTGCGATGTTTTCTATGGGCAGGAGCTTATACGTATTTCCGGAAGCCAGCTCATCGCCCAGGCGGTCCGTTTCCTCGTAATACGCGGTCTTGTTGGCTTCATCGATACCTGCCAGCCACATATTCAGGTTCATTTCCAGCGCTATAGCACTGCCCCGCATTGCGCGGATGGCCCGGTTGGCAGGATCTTCATAGGTCCAGGGCAGATCCTTCTTGTGGGCCTCCAGCTCGGCAATACAGGCTTTGGCCACTTCCGCGGCGTCGGTCCTGGGCAGGGGGGCATCATTATACGCATTGGTATAATAAGGCACATCGCCAAATAAACGGATCATGAAGAAATAGCTGACGCAACGCAGGAACACCGCTTCTGCCTGGTATCTTTTAACCAGCTCCTGCGATATGGATTTATCGGCCTCGGCCACGTCCGGTGCTTTTTCATACAGGATGTTTGCCGCCTGCACCACTTTGTAAATGGGCGTCCAGTCGCTGATCACATCCCAGGCGCCGTGCACCTGCCAGTAAGTGTTGATATCGCCCTGGATCCTCGGTGTATTGACCAGCTTCCGGATATCGTTATTGGCCAGCAGATCAAAGTCGCCCCGGTCCGGATACGCAGCATGCGCAACCGGCGCACAACGCAGATCCCCCAGCAGGATCATACCGGTACGGATGGCCACGCCCTCCCGGAACAAACGGTACACTTCCCGGGTATAGGTTTCCGCATCCTGCCGGGTCTTCCAGAAATTGTTTCCCGACAGGCTGTCCAGCGGGTCTACATTCAGGAACTTCCGGCATCCTCCGCAGAAAATGATTATTAAAGTTGACAGGAATAAAAGCTTCTTCATTGTTTCAATTGATTTAAAATTGGATATTTAAACCCAGCGTATAACTTCTCCGGTTGGGGTACCCGTCCGACCGGTCCTTACCCAGGTCGGTAACGAGCTCCGGATCGGGACCGCTGTAATTGGAGAACGTATGCACATTATTGATGGTACCAAACAGCTGAAAGGTGGTCATATTGAACCGGGAGATCAGCGATTTGGGCAGCATATAGGTCAGTGAGATCGTATTGATCTTAAAGTAGGAACCATCTTCCATAAACAAGGTCTGATCAAACCGGAAAGGGCTGTAGATACCATTGTACAGGTAGTTATACGGATTCGGATATCTTGCATCGGCTTTTTCAGGCGACCAGAAATCGATATCACTGATAGGGATCAGGCTGGCATCTTTCTGAAGGGCAAAGGGATTGCTGTAAGACTGCAGCCTTTGCGCCAGTGCATTATTCAGGATATCACGGCCATACAGATAGGACATATTGATATTTAAAGCCCAGCCTTCATACCGTAACATCGACTGGATCCCCCCGAACACTTTTGTGGCAGCGCTCCCGGCAATTACCCGGTCATTGCCATCAATGATATAGTTTCCGTCGAGGTCCGTCCAGTAAGGATCACCGGCACCAAAATAATAGGTCCCTTTATCGGTTTGTGCCCTGTAAGGTTTGCCGGTAGCCGGATCGACCGGCACCTCGTCGTCCGATTGGAACACGCCGCGGTAATGATACAGGATATAGCTGAGGTTGCTTCTTCCCAACCGGTATACGATGTCCTGCTTGTTATCCGTATCATATTTGAGGATGAGGCGTGCATCATCCGGCAGGTGCGTGACCACATTGCGGTTGATAGACCCGTTAAAATTGATATTCCATGTTACTTTGCTGGTTCTTGGAAAGGGCATGATCCCTACCGAAAATTCATATCCATAGTTCACCGAACTCAGCGCATTGGTCTTCTTTTTTGAAAACGCATTGTGGTCTGCAATGGCATAGTCATACAGCTCATTGTCCTTTTGCTCATAGTAGGTTTCTAAGGTAAGATTGAAACGGTTCTGCAGGAACCCGAGCTCTAATCCTGCATTGTATTTTTGCGCCGTAATGGGCAGGAGGTTGGGGTTGGGAATGAATTCCCAATCGAGGCCGATGGTAGGGTTGTTGTTAAACCGGCCGGTAAACAGGTATTTACCATTGGCATCAAAAATACTTCCCTGGGGGGTAATGTTCTTTGCCCAGTCCGCCCGGATGGCGCCATCACTGAGCCAGGAAGCGCTTTCCAGGAATTTTTCCCGGTAGAAGTTCCATCGTCCGGATATGGATGGGTTTTTGATAAAGGGCTGATTGGGCCCGTTTGAAGAAGTACCGTCCAGCCGGTATGTAAGATCCAGTATATACCGCCCGTCATAGTTATAGGTGACATTTCCACCGTTCCCCATAATGCGGTAACCCGGGGTATAGTTGTCGACAATACCCCACAGGCCGGTTGCCGGATCATAACCCAGCGGGCCTTCATACTGGTCGTTCGGTGAGCCATAGTGCATGATGGCCTTGGGATAAAAGGTCCTTGAGGTCACCTCATTAAAAACATAGGCGTTAATGAGGTGGCGGCCGTATTCTTTGTTCAGCGCCAGCATCACCCGGTTGTTCAGCTCCTGCTTTTTATCATCATAAGCATAGGCCGTTGCCGTATTGTTATTGATCAGCGAAGGTGTAAAATTGGTCTCCCGTCCCGCCGAGTAGGTGTAGCTGAAATTATCCGAAAGCGTAAAGCCCTTGATAAACTCATACCGGAGCTGCACATTTCCCAGCAGGTTGCTGGATTTATTTTCATTGCGGGTGGAAAAATTTCCCAGCGCGGTAGCATTCCCCCCGAAGAAGGAGGGCCTGGGCAGCAGGGATGAAGCGGAAACCGCCGAAGCCACTCCGGTTTGCGACACCCCGTTCCCGTTTCCCTTTTGCTGCTCACCCATGCTGGCGCTGAATGATGTAGCAAGATTAAATCGTTCTGAGGGCCTGTAATCCGTGTTCATCGAAAGCGCATACCGGGTAAATCCTGTATTTTTAATGATGCCCTGGTCCTTTGAATAGCCGGCATTCACTTTATAGTTAAATTTCTGATCACCGCCGGAAGCCTGTATGTTATGACTCATATTAAAGGTGGGGCCATAAAAGATCGATTGCCAGTCCGTGGAGTTATTATAGTAGGGATTGAGATAGTCCGACAGCCCCGGCGCCATATCGATCTTGTCCCGGCCGGAATACAGGCTGGAATCGTTTTCCATTATCTGGCGGATGCGAAGTTCCCGCTCCAGCTGCCCCCCGATCACCGGTTTTAATTTGGGAACGGCGTTGATGTAAAATTTACCGGAATAGCGGATGATGGGCACTTTCGTTTTCCCGCGTTTGGTGGTCACCAGCACCACGCCGTAAGTTCCACGCGAGCCGTACAGGGCAGTTGCACCGCCACTTTTCAGGAAGTCGATGGTTTCAATATCTTCCGGCGGGATCATGGACAAGGGGCTCATACCGGGGCCGCTCTGGTCAAAGCCGTACTCATAACCGGAGTTGATATCTACAGGAACCCCGTCAATGACAAACAGCGGGGACGTGGGCGTAAGAAAAGCATCGTTGCCCGACCCGGATATGGACCCAGAGGTCATTCCCCGGAAGGTCATCGAAGTACGCGCACCGGGCATACCGGTTGTGTTCTGAACATTGACGCCGGCAACCCGCCCCTGCAGCAATTCGGTAAAATTGGACACCGGCACGTTCTGGATATCCTCCCCGCTTAAACTAACGGTAGAGCCCGTTGCGGTTGACTTTGCACGTTTTTGAAATCCCTGTACCACTACTCCCTGCATGGCATCATTGCTGGCCTCCATGTACACTTCGAGCATATTTTTTCCTCTTACAGATGCCGATTTCGTTTTAAATCCGATGTTGGAAAAATAAAGCGCAGTGGTGGATACAGGTACCGTTACCGAAAAGTTTCCGTTGCCATCTGTTGCCGTTATCGCGTTGGCGGTGTCCCTGAGGCTGATGGTTACCCCCACCAGCGGCGCTTTGTTGGAGCCATCCAGCACCGTACCCGTAATCCGCTTTGTGGTCTGCGCATGCAACAGGACCCCGGAGCATACCACGAGTATGAACGAAAGAAAATATCTCATATTGTTAGTATTCATAGCTACTACTTAAAAAAATTAATCGTTGTCGAATCGGGGTGTTTCTTTAGTAAAGGCAATAACGATCTCCCAATCGCCTTTGGCGAATATGGAAAAGTCAAACAACAACCCCGAAACCTGCCGGACGCCGCCAAAACCCAGCCGCTCATAGCCAAAATCCAGATGCGCCAGGGTACCGGTACTATTGGTATAAGCCGTTGGCAGCTCCACCAAAGGAATGGGGTAGGCTACATCGTATTTTACATAGGTGCCGGTCTTTTGCATATTGAAACCATGCACCAGCTTTGCCCAGTCCGTCAGATTAAATTTCGCCGGGTCGATCAGCCGGTTCTGATCATCAAGAAACTTAAAGGTGAGCGAAGACCCCGTAAAGGATGCCTGATGGAAAGAGATCTCCACATCCTGCGCCGTTAAAGCAATACCCGATGAGTCTCCGATGATATTGGAAACGGAAAGCGGATGCACCACATCGTTGGTCACATTCCCGGTGATCAGATCTGCGTTATTGGGCTCATAATCCCGCTCCCGGTAAGGCTGGAGCTTCAGCCCTTCGATGATTTTACGGCCGCCGTTATTGCTTACTTCCACATCAAAGACATACCCCGAATCCGGCATCGGGCGCAATATGGAAGAGCGGGCGCTGGACCACATGATGAATTCGCCGGAATGCTGTCTGATCTCAAACAAGGGATGGTCCTCTGTTTTACGCTTTGCCTCGATCTCTGCAAGCGAGGTTTCCAGGCCGGTATATTTTTTGATCCATACCAATGTTGGAAAGGGCTTGAGCAATTCCGGTGCCGCGGAGCCGTCAAAGGCCCGTAGGTTCAACATACGGAAGTTGAGTGGTTTTGAAGAGCTGATGTCTTTGAAGTTATCCGTAAACAAGGTGGTTCTTCCCAATACAGGATGATAAACCGTTGTGGAAAAAGAAGACCCGAGGTCAAAAGCATCCCGGTCCGTTGGCAGGTACTTTTTCTGACAACCTGATATCCCGGCACTGACCAATACAATGAACACGGCTATATAAAAGTTCATTTTCATACTGTTTCACTATTTATTCATCCTGTTAGTAAACTGGTTAAACCCAAATTCATTGGCAAATGCCAATACGTGCACTGTGCCGTTCTTTGTTTTGATATTGACCACCTGTGTAAGCGCCCGCACCCAGTCCTTGATAAACTGCGAGCGGTTGGTGTAGCTGAAATACACGCTGGTAGGCCCTCCGTCTTTTACGCCCTGTGCGCCGTCGATCACCCGCTGCGCGTGGAGGGAATCCTGGTTCCTTACCGATCTCATGTACAATCCGTCCACAAACAGCATGCTGTCTGTGGTGTAGTTGCCTCTGATCACATAGAAGTCGGCCAGGGTGTCCAGTTCCGCTGAATCAACCGTATTCAGCTCCAGCGGGGGTAACCCCCTGCCCTGCTGCACGATATTCAGATTTTGCAGGGCCTGTTTAAAGTTGTTGTTCACGGGTGCAAACAAGGTAAAGGCGCCATCATCTTTCTGAAGGCTGTCCTTTAACCAGGGTACCCGGTCCAGCACTTTTAGCAGGGAATCATATACCCCTTTTTTGGATTGCAGGTACTGGTAAATGGTACCGTCAAATACATTTTCCTTATTGCTGAAATCATAATAGCCATCTGGCTGCTGCTTACAGGAATACAGGAGGCCTGTACTCAGTAAACAGATAAGGACCGGTAGAATATATTTTTTCATTTTATTTGCTGATTTGGCTTCTTGCTGTGCTCTTGTTTTATTTCCAGTACTCCGTTTGCCGGATCTGGGGATTATTGTCCATAACCTCCTGCGCTACCGGCCAGTAAATACCGCCTTTGCTGCGCAGCGCATTAAACGCGGCATCGTCATTCTTTATTTGTTTGTAGCGCACCTGGTCATACCAGCCCCAGGCTTCTCCCAACAGCTCGCGCTGCCGCTCCCGGAAGATGTCTTCCAGCAGGTTGTCCGTGGTAATGATCTCCGTTTTGATGCCCCTGTTGGCCCGCAGCCCGTTGAGGATATCCAGGGCATCCTGACGCTGGCCCAGTACGGTTAGCGCCTCCGCTTTTAACAGCTTTATCTCTTCCAGGCGGGTAAAGATCACCGGGGAACTGTATTTGGTGAGTACATTGGTGGTCTGTCCGGCCGTGTTCTGCTGAACGCCACCGGAGCCCACTACTTTTATCTTGCTGAAAATGATCAGATCTGAAGACGCATTGGAAAAATAAGAGGAGTAAGCCGTTCCGGTTACAGGATCGATATAAAAGCGCTCGTCACCCGGCTCGGTAAATATCTGAACGATCCGGTTATCGGGTATATAAATCGCCGGGTTGGCCCGCGGAATCAGGGGACTGGCCAGGGTCAGGTTTTCGATATGTCCCGTAGGCGTCGCTTCTCCATCCACCCATGAAAAGCCCAGGGAAAAGACCTGGTAGCTGCTCTGGCCCAGGAAAAATCCATCGGAGCGTGTAAGATCAAAAGTGGTGGATGCCACGATTCCGGACCGCCCGCCGTTGTTCAATACAAAGTCGGCATACACCGAAGCATCCAGGTAACGGTTGTCCCAGGCGGCGATATGTGCCAGGTATGCGTAGGCCGCGTTCCGGGTGACCAGCGCCGATGCCCAGGTAAAAATGTCTGCTCCGTAATAGAACCCGGGAAAATAGCTCGCATTCGGGTCACCGTATACATAAGGCAATACCGGAGCAGCTTCTTTAAGCTGATCCTCTGCAAATTTCAAAACGGCTTTGGCCTCTGAGCGCGGGATCTGCGGAAAGGTTCCGTCATAGGATTTTGTAAGCAAGGGCACATCTCCCCAGATGCGTACCATATAAAAATAGGTGATACCGATAATCGCCTTCATTTGGGCAATGTCCACACTGTTGTTGAGTTTTGTGTATTGGGGATCCTTCTGCATGATCTCACCGGAGCGCTCAATAAACAGGTTGGCACTGTTGATCACTGCATAGAATTTTCTCCAGTTGGATACTTCCGCCAAAAGATCATGCGACTGATTCAGCTTATTGTTGATAATGGCATCCAGATCCGGACGGTTCATTGCCACAAAGGGTCCGCTCCTGAGCTCTCCATACAACCAGTTGGCCTCATTCTCTGCCAGGGCAGTCCTCAGCAGGCCGTAAGTGCCCAGCAGGGCCGACCGTGCATCATTGATCGAGCTCCAGGCATTGCTTTCATTGATCAGATTGGAAGACTTTACATCTAAGATCTTGTTACAGCCGCTGCCCAGTATCCACAGGAGCGGGAGCACGGTTATTAACTGTAACAATCTGTTTTTTATACGCATAGTAAAAGACGTTATACTTTAATAAGAATTTACAGGTCCACTTTTACACCGAGGATAAAGCTTTTGGGTAGGCGCATGCCATAGCCGGTATCATATCCGTTGTATTCGATCAGCTCGGGATCTTTGCCGGAGTAGTTGCTCAGGCTGACCAGGTTGGTTCCGGTAACATACAGGTACACCCTCCGCATTTTACGGGCAATCGTATTATTGGATATTTCATACCCCAGGCTCAGGGAGCGCAGCTTGACGAAAGAGGCATTCTCCATAAAAATATCCTGATCTACCTGGTACGGATGCACCTGGCTCCAGGGATTGTACAGGTCGTAGGCGCCGGCGTTTACCGTTTTTTCCCAGTAAGTGATCTCTTTTACGGCTTCCAGCGTATTGGCATTGTCGCGGTCGATAAACCCATAGTAACCGGAGGCCACCTGGTTCATCGCATACTTTTTCAGTGCAAACACCATCTGAAAACTGAGGTCAAATTTTTTATAGACAAACTGGTTCGTAAATCCGCCACTGATCCGGGGCAGGTAATTGCCGGTCAGCACACGGTCTTTGTCATCAATATTATAATCCCCGTTCACATCCACCCATTTGGGATCCCCCGCTTTTAAGGCGATCCCCTTGTAGGTCATCACCTCGTGGGTAGACGGGTTCACCGGTACCTCGCTGTCTGCATTATAAATTCCCTTGTTCTGCAGCAGCCAGAACTGGTCGATCGCTTTGTCTACTGCCAGCTTGCGGCCGTCGGCAACTACGGAGGCAGATCCATCCGGCAGAGCTTTCAGCTTATTTTTATTGAACCCGATGTTCAGATCGCCGTTCCAGGAAAGCCCCCCATCTTTATCGCCCAGACCGGCGCCAATGGTCAGGTCCAGTCCGGTATTATTGACCACCATGCCGGATTTCCATTCATACCGGTAGCCCGATTCGGCGGTGACCGGCGAGGGAAATACCACGTTCTTGTTGTCCTTGTTGTACCATTCCAACCGCAGGGACAGCTGGTCTTTGAAGAGCGCTATCTCAGTTCCCGCATTGAGCTGGCTGCTGTATGCCCAGGGTATATCGTATCCTACCCAGCCATAGTTATAAGGACGGGAGTAGGTCCCAAACGAATTATAAGATCCGAGAATGGGATAGCTGGCCCATCCCAGCTGCGACTGGTACTGCGGGCCGGCGCCAATATTCTGATCGGCCCTCAGGTTACCGATCCGGCCCCAGGAGGCAAACAGATCCAGCTGCGACAGTAAGCCGGCGCCGATCTTTGGTGCCAGGTGGTAGGTTCCGTCAAAAGCGTAGGAAACAAACCAGCGGTTGCCGGGCTGCATGGCAGAAGAGCCGTCGCTCCGCACCAGCGCACCCAGCTCCAGCCCGTTAGTAAAGCTGTAGCCGGCCTTCCCGTAAAAAGCCATCAGGCGCTGCTGCATCTTGTCGGTAAAGCTATACACGTCAAATCCTTTGGAAACGAGGTAGGTTCCGGGCTCTTTTTTATTTCCCTTCACCACATTCACCTTTATATAATCATTGGGGCCGTTATATCCGATACCATAGTTGTAACGTTGGATATCCCCGGTATAAGAGATGCCGCCTTTGAATTTCAGCACATCTCCGTTTGCCATATCCCGTTTATAGTTGAGGGTATTTTCAAGCAACAGGCGCTGGTTAAAGCCAAAGAAATTGGAGGCATAGTTACTGCCATCAAAAAGCGAACTGTTCCAGAATACATTCCGGCGCCCCTCGTTGTAATCAAAGGCAACGCGGGCATCATAATTCAGGTTGCGCAATAAGCGCACGTTCAGATCCCAGAAGCCCTGTATGGAGGAGGTTGCATTGTCGTCTATCGTATTGTCATAAAAATCCAGGAACGCATTATAGTTCATAAGATTCGGCGCCAGCGGGTTCTTTGAGTTGGGCAGGAAGCGCATTTCTGCAAACCGGTCTATAAAGTTCTTGTTCCGGTCGCGCTGGAGCACGCTTCCGTTGATCATGCTGGAAATGGTCAGCCACCGGGTAGGCATCATGTTGATGTAAAAAGACCCGCTGTAACGGTCAAATTTTGTTTGATCCGCACCAGCTACCGAGCGTGTGTAATCTCCGAAAAAACGGAAATTCGCCCTTTCGGATCCGCCGGTCAGGCTGGCATTTACGGAGTACTGCGGTGTATTCTTATAATAACGGTCCGACCAGTTGGAGGGGCCGTAATAGCTTACATTTGACGAATCGCTGAGGTAGGCCGGCATGGAGACCAGGTCGGCTGCCGTACCGTATTTATAATAAAAAGGCAGGCGGAAATCTTTTTCATACGCTGCATTGATGGTGGTGATCTTGGGCGTTTGCGCATAGCCCATATAGCTGTTGACGCTGATCCGGTTCTCGCCCGCTGCTGCTGCTTTGGTGGTGATGTAAATGGCTCCGTTGGCAGCGTATGGCCCCAGAAAAGCAGCATCCTTATAGTCTTTTACCACCCGGATCTGCTCAATATTATCCGTGCTTAATGTGGCCAAAAGGCTGGTAGCCGGCCCCGCGGGGTTTACCGTATAGGTCTGAATATTGTAAATAAAGGGGTTATCCTGTATCAGGGGAATCCCGTTTACATAAACCGCCGGCTGCACATCATACATATCCTTGATGGAACGCACCGGCTTGGGCAGGCCCCGCAGGTACATAAACTGACGCACCGTACCCGGCTCGCCGGTGTTCTCCTGTACATAAAGCCCCGCAGCGGCGCCCTTTATATACTGGGGAACCGTTATCAGCGGCATCTGCCGCTGCAGCACCAGCGGAACGGAGTCTCCTTTACCAGCCAGCTCTGTACTCACCGGTTTTATATAATCGTCAATTGCCAGACGGATGTCCGGAGCAGCGGTGTCGGTTGCCGGAATGGTGTCCTGAAACAGGCAGGCAGCCACAATATTCAATCGTACGTGCCCTTCCGCGCTGGCGTAATGTACGCATGCTCCCCAAAAGACCAGGGCGGCCAATAACAATTTTCTCATTATTAAATAGATCGTTTTTGCTTTAAATAACAACCAGTATTATGGTATGATCCTTTCAGAACAAACAGATGCAACCGTCATTTTTGGGGCAATCAAAATAGTATTTCTATCTTCCCTTTTTGCAGTTTTTTATGTATGCAACCATTCCCTGTTCTGCTTCGCTAAAGATCCAGCGGTTTTATGACGGATATGGGCGATAATCCTGCTTAAAAAGGGGGAAAAACCTGTTTCCTTTTTCACCATTTCGCAACCATCTTATTATCAATAGTTTAAAAGAAGTGATATTTTAATACAAACGGGTTCTTCATACATTTTGCACCCAAAATACCCTTACATTTGTGGCCCTGCCCTTGTTTTTCTAAAGTTGTCTGACGGATTCAAATGATTGCGGATCAACAAAACGCCTGCTGCCCAAAAGAAAACCGGAGGGATCAGTGGTTACGGGTATATTCATTCATGCATTGCCAATACAAATATTGTAGGTGGGTCATAGCACTGCTATTCTGTTACACAACGGCGCTGGGACAGCCGGTTGCATTTACGAGCCTGAACTCGGAGCAGGGACTTTCGCAAAATACGGTGCTGACGATCGCCCAGGATCAAACGGGATTCATCTGGCTGGGAACACGGTACGGGCTCAACCGGTACGACGGCTACCGCCTCACCACCTATGCATACAGCCCGGCTGACAGCACATCTATTTCCAATAATTATATCAATACGATCTGCTACAACCCCTCTTCGGGCCTTTGGATCGGTACCGAAAAAGGGCTCAATAAGTTCAACCCCAAAAAAAACCGGTTTGAAAGGATCCCCCTGGGAAACGATACCTCCGCCCTGCACCCAATTATTGACTGGATCATTAATGATAAGGACAAAATATGGGTGGCCAGCTTCAGCGGTTTATATGTGCTCACCGATCCCCGCAGCAACCGGTTTACCCGCGCCGACCAGCTGGGCATTTTAACCAGGGACGAGAATAAACGGGCCCGCCGGATCTTTAAGGATTCCAGGGGCGATATCTGGGTAACCCGGGAAGCCGGTCCCAGCCTGGTACGGATCCGCAGAAACGCCGGGCGGTACGAAAAAAAAGTATTTGAGGCCAGCGAATCGGACCCGGGCAGCCTCAGCGACAATTTTGTAACCGCCTTTTATGAGGATGCGAGGGGCGCTCTATGGATCGGCACCCTGAACGGCCTGAACCGCTTTGACCCCGTTACTGAGCGGTTCACCCGCTTTTTTGCGGACCCCGCCAATCCCTATGCCATTGCGCACAACAGCATCCGCGCGCTGGAAAGCGACCCCCGGGGCAATTTATGGATCGGTACCCAGGATGGCATCAGCATTATGCAGCCCTTTACCTACCGCTGCACCTCCTACCGGTATGACGCAGAGGATCCGGGCAGCCTGAGCCAAAACTCCATCCAAAGTCTTTTCCGGGATGCAAAAGGCTCTATGTGGGCCGGTACCTTTTATGGCGGGGTAAATATTTCTTATAACCCGGCCCTGAACGCATCGGCCTGGCAGCAGCTCTACACCTTCCCGCATATCAGCAGCAACATCGTCAGCTCGATTGCCATGGATCAATCCCGCAACCTGTGGGTAGCAACGGAAGGCGGCGGCTTAAATTTTATCAACGGCAAGACCCACGAGATCCGGCGCTATCAAAAGCAGTCCGGAGTTGCCGGAAGCCTGGGCTCCAACCTGATCAAGACCGTGTACATTGACCGCGACCAGCATTTGTGGATCGGCACACACGGGAGCAAACTGAACCGGTTCGACCCGGAGAGCGGCCGCTTCCTGCAATACCTGGATGAGATCAGCGTATTGAATTACCGGCAGGCGGAGATCCCTTCGCTGCTCGAAGACCAGCAGGGACTTTTTTGGGTAGGCACCAGCAGCGGCCTGTACCTGTTCCACCGCAACGGTACCCGGCTGACGCCCTCCCCTTCCCAGCCCGTTCTTGCTTCCCTGCGGGGTAACTATATTACGGCTCTGCTGGAAGACCCGCATCAGAATATCTGGATCGGCACATTAAAAGGCATCTGGCGGTTCAACCGCAAAACACAGTCTGTTGAACAGGTCTTTTTTACAAATCTCCGGGAACAGGCCATGATCAATTGCATCGCCCGGGATGCCAACGGCGCTATATGGCTGGGACTGTACTACGGTGGATTGGCAAAATACGACGAAACCCGGGATCAATTCAGCGTTCATGACATTACCCGGAGCCTGCCCAACAGCAATGTAACCGGTATCCTTTCCGATAAGGAAAACAACCTCTGGCTCAGTACGGGCAATGGACTGGTAAAATACAGCCAGGGCAAAAACGCCATCAGGACCTATACGGTAAGCGACGGACTGCCAGGCAACGAATTTAACCGGAACGCCAGCCTGGGCACACCTTCCGGGGGGCTATTCTTTGGAGGCATGAAGGGACTGATCGCCTTTCACCCGGAGCGTATTCCGGAAAATGCAGTGGCATCCCCCGTGGTTTTTACAGGGCTGAACGTACTGAACAATCCTATAACGGTAGACGATCCGTCGGGGATCCTGCCGAACGACATCAACCATATCCGGCGGCTTACGCTTCCATATGGCGACAACACGTTCTCCGTAGCGTTTGCCCTGCTTAATTTTATAAAGCCCGGCAAGAACGAGTATGCCTATAAATTGCAGGAAGTACATAAGAACTGGATCAATACCGACATACCGGTTGCTACCTTCACCAACCTGGCACCAGGCAACTACACCCTTGCCATAAAAGGTGCCAATAACGACGGTATATGGAGCCAGCCACGGTTTTTAAGCATACAGGTGTTGCCACCGTTCTGGGCCACCTGGTGGGCCTATCTCCTGTATGCAGCCCTGGTGCTTACGGTACTGTTCTTTATCGTTCGCTTTTTTTACCTGCGCGCATTGCTCCGGAAAGACCATGCCCTGCATGAGATGAAATTGAATTTCTTTACCAATATCTCGCACGAGATCCGGACACACCTTACCCTCATACAGGCGCCCATAGAGCAAATGGAGCAGGAAAGCCGCCAATACCCGGGGCTCATACGCCAGCTCCTGCACCTGAAAACAAGCACGCATCGCCTGCTGCAGCTGGTGAATGAGCTGATGGATTTCCGTAAGGCAGAAACCGCGGAGATGGCCCTGCACATCGGCCACCATGATCTGATCGGGTTCTTAACCACCATCTATGAATCTTTTGAAGACCTGTCGCTCAAAAAAAACATCCAGCTGCAATTTGTACACGACCGGCCGGAGATGTTGCTGTACTTTGACAAGGCACAAATGGAAAAGGTGCTGTTCAACCTCCTGAACAATGCTTTTAAATTCACTCCGCAGGCAGGCCGTATCGAGATCTATGCACAGGATACTCCGGAGCAGGTGCTGATACATATCAGCGATAATGGAAAAGGCATCGCTCCGGAATACCTCCATAAAATTTTCACCAACTATTTCCAGGTTGAAGACGATCCCGATCAAAATACGGGGTACGGCATCGGCCTGGCACTTTCAAAATCGATCGTTGCCCTCCACGGAGGCTCTATAACCGTAACCAGCACCCCGTCTGATAAAAACACGGACGGCCATACACGTTTTACCATCAGCATGCAAAAAGGGCATGCCCATTTTAACGAGCTCGGAACGGAAACGCTCCACGGACAATATAAAGCCCCGCCGGGGACCGGCATTCCCGTTGCCCCCGATACCCACTCCCGCCCCGGGCCCGGTGCCGATGCACACCGCCCGGCCATTACCGTGGTGGAAGACAATGAATCGCTGCGCCATCTTATCCAGGAGTCCCTCCATGATCGATACAATATACAGCTTTGCAAAAATGGCGTTGAAGGCTGGGAAGCGGCTGTGCAACAGATCCCCGACCTGGTCATCAGCGACGTGATGATGCCGGAAATGGATGGCATTACCCTTTGCGACCGGTTAAAAAAAGATGAGCGAACCAGCCATATACCGGTGGTGTTGCTCACGGCAAAAAGCGCCCAGGCCGACCAGATCACCGGGCTTAGTAAGGGTGCCGATGTATATCTCACCAAACCCTTCAGCATCCAGGTGCTGCAGCTCACCGTTCACAACCTACTCTCAGCGCGCGAAAAAATGCGACAGAAATTCAGCAATGAATTCGTGATCGCCCCGGTGAACACCGTCATTCAATCGGCCGACAAAGATTTCATCGACCGCCTGGTAGCGATCATTGAAGAGCACCTCGACGATCCGGAATTCGGTGTGGATGCCCTGTCGGTGAAAATCGCTATGAGCCAGTCGGTGCTTTACAAAAAGCTGCGCGCACTGACGGATATGTCCGTGAACGACTTTATCAAATCCATCCGCCTCAAAAAAGCGGCACAGCTGCTGCAGCTAAAAACCTACTCGATCAATGAAATAAGCCTGATGGTAGGCTTTTACGACCGGAAGTATTTCAGCAAGGAGTTTAAAAAACAATTTGGTACCACACCGCGGGAATATGCAAAGGACCCCGGGGCAATTTAAGACCATCCTCTTGCTGATATTCAGGTATCTGCCACAGAGACGCTGAAACACTGCTTTTTTTTAGAATTGTTTGCGGGAACGACAGGAACACGGTACAATATAAAAAGATCGGTCCTCCAATGCTTCAGTGGTCTTCACCAAAACCGCATCATAAGAGCGTCCTGCGCGCTATATTTGCATAGAAAATAATCAACCAGCGTTCAAAAAAAGCAACTATCAGCCATGAACAAGCAAAGTCCCAACTCCTGGTTCAAATACCTCGGGCTAACCGCCCAGCTGCTGGTGATGATCTGCCTGGCTGTTTACGCTGCCCTCTGGCTGGATAAAAAATTGGGCGTCGCTCCATTATTTTTAATCCTGTTACCTTTGCTGGTTTTAGGCACAACATTCTATCAACTTTATAAAGAAACTCTTAAAAAAAAATAATGACCCAGTTTAGCGCAAAGGCTGCAATAAAGACCCCTGTACGGATCATGATCATCGTATTCGCGATCATCAGCTGCTTCTTTTTAGTTGGGAAGAACGCATTGCAGGAATACCAGGTAGATACGGCGGTAGTGCTGGCAGGGAACCTGCTGCTGTTCCTGATCAGCCTTTTGAACATGGTACGCTCTGCAAACGCCATCGACAAACCCAACCCCCACGTTTTTGTACGGGTTTTTTACAGCGGGTTCATCATCCGTCTATTTGCCTGTGCCATAGCTGCTTTTATTTACATTTACACACAGCAGGGGCGCATCAATAAACCCGCACTGTTCATCTGCCTAGGCATTTATATCATCTACTCGCTGATCGAAACGACCACGCTGAAAAAAATATTCAACAACAAAAAGAACCATGCCTAAGAAACAGGTTCCCATGGGACAACTGGCCGCCTACCTGCCGGATGACACCTATGAAGGCGTGCTGGCCTACCTGGATCAATATAAGGTACACCTTACCATTGCCAAAAGCCGCTCGTCTGTTCTGGGAGATTACCGGCACCGGGTGGCCACCGCACATCATCGCATCAGTGTAAACGGTAATTTAAATAAATATGCCTTCCTCATCACCCTGCTGCACGAACTGGCACACCTCGTTACCTTTGAACAATATGGCGGAAACGTATCTTCCCATGGCCGTGAATGGAAAACCAATTACGGACAGCTGCTGGCACAGTTCCTCGAAAAAAAAATATTTCCTGCAGATATCGCGGCCGAGCTAAAGCGCTCCCTGGATAACCCAGGTGCATCTACCTGCTCCGAGGAAGGCCTTCAGCGGATCCTGTACCGCTATGACGACCGGAAGCCCCACTATTACCTGGTGGAAGAATTACCTGCCGGCGCGCTATTCGCACTGCCTGACGGGCGGGTTTTTAAAAAGGGCAAAAAACGCACCAAGCGGTTTGAGTGCATTGAAATGAAAACCGGCAAACTCTATCTTTTCAGCCCGGTGTATGAAGTATATGCGCCGCAGGATTGAGGTTCCAGGTTCCACCCACATTCTCACATTTTCAAATTCAGCTCCCGGGTCTAAAGTCTAACATCTATCGTTCCACCGGCTGGTTCGTTAACATGAAGGCACAATAGCTAAAAAAACTGATAGCTGACGGCTGGCAGCTCCCTTACTCCACGATCAGCTTCTGCAATCTTTTCCGGTCGCCCACGATCCAAACGATATCCCCCCATTCCAGCACCGTTGATGATTCGGGGTTCAGGATGCGGCCTTTTTCTTTTTCGATACCTACCACCAGTCCGTTGGTCCGTTCCCGGAGCTCCGAACCGTGTATGGTTTGCCCCCTCAGTTTCGTATGCTCATCTACCAGTATCTTTTGAAGCACTATATCCTCGATGCTCATCTCTTCATCTTCCACCACCTCCCGGGCATCAAAGACGGGCTTAAAGGCAGCCAGCTGGTCATCTGTTGTCAGGATACCCACCCGGTCAAAGGGAAGCAACCGGTTATTCCTTCCCGGGGTGTGGATGATCTTTTCCCCTCTTTTTATATACACGATATTGATCCCGTATTTTTCGCGCCATTGCAGGTCTTTCAATGCAATGCCGATCGCTGTTGCCTGGGGATTCACTTCCATTTCCACAATGTGGGCGTCCCAGGCTTCCAGGTTGGAGCGCATTTCGTTATTCTTTTCCTGCAGGTTATTCTCTACGGCATTGGCTTCGGCTTCCACGGTCTCCCGCTCGTTCAGGTTGCGCATAAACCGTTTTTCCATACGCTGGTAGAACTTCTGGATGCGGCTGGAGAACAGCACCAGCACCAGTATGGTAAAGGGAATGCCCACCAGCAGCGCGATCCGGGCCGGCACCAGTGTATTCACAAATATCGCCATAAAGAGGATGCCCATGGCCATCCGCAGGAGCTCTACAATAAACAACGGGCCGCGGTTATATTTCTTATCTACCCATAGTTCTTTATATGCCTGGTTCTTGGGCTTACCGGCCATAAAGGCCCAAAAGAAAGGAGCTGCGGCGGCCAGTGAAACCACCAGTATAATGCTGTTGCGCAGGTAGCTGCTCTGTACCCGCTCGTCTACGAAGGGAAGCAGAAAATTCTTACTTACCAGCAACAGCGCCACCAGGATGATGGTATTGGTGAGCAGGATCCGCATATAGGTCTTCAATACGATCTTCCAGTCGCTTTCTGCCTGTATCTGCTGGGTGCTGGATGCGTATTTATTGATCCGGGTCACCCATTTATCCGGCAGCTGTCTTACCAGGAAATTATAGATCGGTTCCGAAAATTTGATCAGGTAGGGAGTGGTAAAGGTTGTAACGGCGGAAGCACCCACCGCAATCGGGAAGAGGAACTCCGAGATCACCCCCAGCGAAAGTCCCAATGTGGCCACGATAAAGGCAAACTCACCGATCTGCGCCATACTCATTCCCACCTGCACCGACTGCTTTAAAGGCTGACCCGAGATCAGCGCCCCAATGGTGGTACTGATCATTTTTCCAAACAGCGTCAGTAACGTGATCCAGCAGATGGGCCCCGCATAGGTCGCCATCGCCTTGGGATCGATCATCATTCCCACCGAAACAAAGAATACGGCACCAAACAGGTCTTTCACCGGTTTTATCAGGTGCTCCACTTTTTCCGCCAGCGTTGTTTCCGCAATAATGGATCCCATTACAAAGGCGCCCAGCTCGGCGGAGAAACCCACCTGCGTAGCCAATACCACCATCCCCAGGCAAAGCCCCAGTGCCAGGATCAGCAGTGTTTCTTCATCCAGCATTTTCCGTGCCACCCGCAAAAATGTGGGCAACAGGAAGATCCCTACAATAAACCACATACCCAGAAAGAACAGCAGTTTCAAAACGGTAAAAAGGATCTGCGCTCCCTCAAAATTTTTAGTAACCGCAACCGTCGACAACAATACCATCAGCAGGATCACCACGATATCTTCCACCACCAGTACCCCAAAAACGATCCGTGCAAACTGCTTTGTTTTTACCCCCAGCTCATCAAAGGCCCTTAAAATGATCGTAGTGGAAGAGCTCGCCAGCATACCACCGAGGAACAGGCTGTCCATAGTGCTCCAGCCCATCAGCTTGCCCGCAAAATACCCACCTACCGTTATAAAAATAATTTCGGTAAACGCCGTGATCGAGGCAGTACCACCTACCCGTACCAGCTTTTTAAAACTAAATTCCAATCCCAGGCTGAACAGCAGGAAGATCACACCGATCTCTGCCAGCGTTTTTACATTCTCCTGGTCCACTACATTGGGGGTAAAGATAAAATGCGGGCTTACTAAAAAACCGGCGATAATGTAACCAAGCACCAGGGGCTGTTTGATCTTCCGGAATAATAAGGTTACAATGGCTCCCGCCATTAATATCAGTGCCAGGTCCTCGATCAATTTTGGTAAATGCCCCATATATTTTAAATGTTACGCTCCTTCTGTTTGCGCAAAATTTAAGCTTTTTTGGCGAAAAAAGGAAAGGAATTTTTAAAAATATCAATATTCAAACGATCCCACGGACCTGAGCCGCTTTTGCACATAAACCGCATCAACAACGGTATATTCAGCAGGCCCTGCCATGGCACTTCAGGATCCGGGCCTCCGAAAGCAGTTGTATCAAAAGCCGTTTTGCAGTATGTTTCCCTCCCCGGATCATCGGATTTGAACGGCTCAAATAAACCGCCTGCGCGCGCACCGGCAGCATTTAAAGCTTCCGCCGCCGCCCCGGAAAGCCATACGGAAGCTGCTCTGCAACTTCGAAAGACCGCTTTAACAAAAAAAAGAGAGCAACCGGATGATTGCGCTCTTTTTCCAAATTGCTCTTTCTCCTTTATTTTTTCAGCTCTTTGATCTTTAAAGAACGGTACGACACTTCATTGCCATGATCCTGCAGCAGCAGGTGGCCTTCGGGAGCCATGCCGAAATTGGGCCAGTTCTTATATTTACTGATGGCCACCAGTTTCAGGAATTCAGGGGAGCCGCGCTCGTATTCAATCACTTTCCAGCCATTCAGCCAATGCTCCACTTTGTTATCGGGATATACGATGACCATTCCCTTGTTCCATTGCCCGATCGGTTTGCGCGCCCTTTTTTCCCGTTTGGAAGTAATGAGGTCATATAAAGAAGACAATGTACGGTTACCATCGCGGCCCAGTTTTGCATCCGGATGTACCGCATCATCCAGGATCTGGTATTCCAGCCCGATGGCAGAACCTTTATTCTTTTCGCTTTCCGTTACAAAATATTTCACACCACTGTTTGCGCCTCTTGTCAGCTTAAAATCAAATTCAAAAATAAACGCGCTGTATTGTTTCCGGGTAACAATATCGCCTCCGTTCGCAGACTCTTTTCCCCCGGAAGACAATACGGTCAGTACCCCATCCTTCACTTCCCAACCCTTGCCGGGGAAGTCTTTTTTATAAGCACCTCTCCAATCGGTTGTGTTCTTGCCGTCAAATAACAACCGGAAGCCATTCTTTTTTTCCGCTTCCGACAGGTTGTTGGGGATCATATTCACCACAAAAATGCCATCGAGCGGTGCCGGTTTAAGTCCTGTTGTGCGGATGCGTATATTCCGCCATCTGATCTGCCGTCCTTCATCTTTTTTATTGCCGATGCCGTGCACCTGCAGTGCTATAAAACCTTTGGGGGTCAGGTCATCAACAAGGTAGGCACAGGGAATATCATTGAGCCAGGTACGCATCGTATTTCCGATGCATTGCAGTTTTATTTTGTTCCACCGGCCCTGCCGGAACGCCTTTTTTGCAGAGGGATTCAGGTCAAGCGGATACAGCCAGTCGCGCCGCGCTTCATCATAAATACCACCGGACCACGCCCTGGGAGAAGGATCGATCTCGAACTGATAGCCATGCACACGTCCATTGTTATATTCCGGTTTGCTTTCGCTGCGGAATTGCACACCGGAGTTCATGGTACTATCCACTTTAAACTCCAGCTCCAGTACAAAATCGCCGTACTCCTGTTCGGTCACCATAAAGGAATTGGGCTGTCCGTATACGGTTGTTCCTACGATCTCTCCGTTCTCCACGGAGTACTTTGCTTTTCCATTGAGCTGTTTCCAGCCGGTAAAGTCCTTACCGTTAAAAAGACTCTTCCACCCGGAGCCCTGGGCGGCCGCAGCAAGCATCAGAACCGAGCAGCCTGCAAGCATCATTAACTTTTTCATTGCTTATTTTTTAAAAAGAATACCGGCTAAATTAGCTGCTTTCCGCTAAACAGCAGAAATTAACTATTCAAACGTTTTCGTAAATTCCATTTTAATAAATGCCCTATATTCGTTCTCATTACCTTCATACAATTATTGCCAGATGAGTACAAACAGAAGAGTTTTTATCAGAAATACAGGGTTGGCTGCAGTAGCCGCAGGATTGGGAACAATGGTTCCGCTGGATCTTTTAGCCGGGATCAAAAAAGCCGTGTCGCCCAATGACAAGATCGGCATCGGTGTTATCGGTGTCAAAGGAATGGGGTGGTCCGACCTTTCTTCCATGTTAAAGGTTCCGGAAACACAGTGCGTTGCCCTCTGTGACATCGACGATCATATTATCCAGCAGCGCCTTGCGGATCTTGCAAAGATCAGTCCGCTGAAACCCACAGTATATAAAGATTACCGGAAGCTCCTGCAAAATAAAGATGTGGATGTAGTGATCATCGGCACTCCGGATCACTGGCATTGCCTGCAGATGATCGATGCCTGCGCTGCCGGCAAAGATGTTTATTGCGAAAAGCCGCTCGCCAATTCCATCTTTGAAGTACAACTGATGGTCAAAGCTGCGGCAAAATACAACCGTATGGTACAGGCCGGGCAATGGCAGCGCAGCCAGCGGCATTTTAAAGATGCCATTGCCTACGCACAATCCGGGAAGCTGGGGCGCATTTCCTCAACCAAGACCTGGATGTACCGGGGCGGATCCACTGCCTTGCCGGTGGTGCCCAACGCACCTGTTCCGGCGGGGGTAGACTACAATATGTGGCTGGGACCGGCAAAGAAACGGCCCTTTAATAAAAACCGTTTTCACTATGAATTTCGCTGGTTCTGGGATTATGCCGGGGGGCTGATGACGGACTGGGGGGTGCACCTGATCGATATGGTCCTGATGGGTATGAAAACAGGTATACCCAAATCGGTAATGGCCACGGGAGGCAAATTCGTGTTTCCTGACGATGCCCGTGAAACACCGGATCTTCAGACCACACTCTACGACTTCGGAACCTTCCAGATGAGCTGGGAGCATAATATGGCCACGGGGGTTGGTTTGTACAACATGCAGCATGGCATTGCCTTTATCGGCGAGAACGGCACCTTGCTTTTAAACCGTGGCGGCTGGGAAGTGCGGCCGGAAAAAAAGAAGATCGAGCCGGTGGCCTGGACCAAATCCGTAGACAGCGGGCTGAACCTGCATACCACTAACTTCATCGATGTAGTAAAATCGCGCCGGAAAGAGGATCTGCACTGCCCTGTAGAAGCAGCGGCGGCCGTGGCCATTGTCAGCCATATGGGCAATATTGCCGTACGTACCGGGCAGCGGATCTACTGGGATCCGGCAAAAAACCAGTTCGACGCAGCAGCGGCTACGAAACTGATAAAACCGGTATATCAGAACGGGTGGAGGCTGCCCCAGATTTAGGTCGTATCTTTGCAAAAAGAGCCATTTTGTGAAACATTTTATCTGGGTACTGATCCTTACCATAGTTGCCGGCTGTGCCAAAAAAACGGCTCCTGCGATCGATCCGAACGGAACCACCATCAGCCTTGCGCTTCATGAAACAAAATCATATGGCGACATCGCTATCACGGCGTCCCGCATACAGGAAAGCAGGTGCCCCATGAATGCCCGCTGCATCCGGGCGGGAGAGGCCATTGCCGATCTGGTCATCAGCGATAAAAAAAACAGCACCACTGTTTCATTGTGCACCGGTGCGGACTGTGCGCGGCAAAAGCTGGGCGCACAGGCTACAGCAGAGCCGGGCAGCCGTCGATACCTGTTGAGCCTTGTAAATATACTGCCCGACCCGACAAAAACATTGGAAAAAGGCACTCAGAAAGTGGTATTCGTCATCCGGAGATCAAACTAAGATGTACACCGGCAAACCCGTCATATTATTTGATGGCGTATGTAATTTATGCAACAGCGCGGTCCGGTTTGTTATCAAGCACGACAAAAAAGGAATGTTCCGGTTCGCCGCCCTGCAATCGCCTGCAGGGGAACGGTTCGCGCAGCAATACGGCATCCCCCCGGCATACAATTCCGTTGTACTGATCAGTAGCGGGCGCGCTTTCCTGAAATCCGCCGCTGCATTGCGGATCGCAAGACGGCTAGGCGGTCTCTGGCCGCTGCTCTACGTGTTCATAGCGGTACCGGCACCCATCCGAGACCGCATTTATGATTTTGTTGCCCGTAACCGCTACCGCTGGTTTGGCCGGGCAGATCATTGCCTACGCCCGACACCCGGGCTGCAGGAAAAATTTATCGGGTAAATTGAGCACCACGTTCTTTTGCTGATACAAAGGGCTTGCGGGATCTCCCGGCGTTCTCCGTGGTTCATTTAAAACGCAGAGAGCGCAAGTAGTTGCATGGTTTGTGCCCGCGCCCTTAGGGTATCCGTTGCTTATTATTCTTTGCGGTTCAACTAAAACCGCAGGGGGAGAAAGGCAATTGTTCAAACCGATCTGTTGGAAAGTGCCCTATTTCATTGAGGTCAGCCACCATACATTTCCAAAAGGGTCGCGCACGCCCCCGCTATAGCCATAGTCCCGCTGCGCCAATTCATCAATCACCTCACATCCGTTATTGACCGCCTTGCGCAGGGTTTCACCGGCATCATCCACATAAACGAACAGATTGGCCGGTGCTGCATCATACCCTTCAGTCACATCGGCAAAAAGAATGTTGCAGCCATTGATCTGCACTTCTGCGTGCATGATCTCTCTGCTGTCTGTGTCGCGGTAACTCTTAAAAATTTCCTTAGCATTGAATACCCGCTGTGTAAAACCAATAAAATCCTCTGCATGCACCAGGATCAGGTAGGGCATCAGCGGCTGGTGGCCTTTTGCTACTTTCATATGAACAGTTTTTTAGAACAACAACCGGACCGGCTACTTTGTTGTTCCGGTAAAATAAGGCAGCAGGGCCGCACGCAGCGGTGCCGGCATGGTGGTCCTCTTCATGGTTTGTGCCTCCATAAAATAAAGCACAACATGCCCCCTTGCCAGCAGCTCTTTTTGCGCATTGTAGGCTTCTTGGTAAAAGATGATCCGGTGGCCTTCCGGAAGTTCCTGCAAATTGGCCGTAACCGTTATCAGATCATCGTAAGTGGCCGGCCGGATGTATTTGCAATGTACTTCAATTACAGGCATGATGATCCCCATAGCCTCCATTGCAGCATAGGTAATGCCAAGACCGCGGATCGATTCGGTGCGCGCCACTTCAAAATAATCGATATAATTGCTATGGTACACCACGCCCATTTTATCGGTATCAGCATACCGCACCCGGAGCTGCGTTTCTGAAATAAACATACGTACTTATTTACCCATTGCTTTATCCAAACTGTACTTCCCGGGGCCTACCAGCAGAAGTACCAGGAATACGGCAAGAAAGACCCCGGCCAGTTCGCCCTTCCCGAAGAAATCACCGCTGTGCGCAATAAACAACGCTATGCACATGGTAATGATCAGCGGAATAACGGCCAACCGGGTAAGCAATCCCAGCACGATCAGGAGCGCACAAAAGAATTCGGCAAACACAGCAAGACCTAAAGAGGCCTTTGCTCCTATATGAAAAGGGTCGGCAAAACCTTTGGCCGCCATTTCGGTAAAACCGGTCAGTTTTTTATACCCATGATTCAGGGCCATTGCGCTGCCTGCGGCCACCCTCAGCAACAGCAACGCCAGCGACACACCCGGTTCTTTGTATTTCGCGCTTAACAATTTCATGTTCAAAAGTATTAGAAAACAAACATAGGAATTATTTTCTTTTTCGCGTATAAAGCCGGGAATTGTATATTCGTTCCTGTAAAACAACCGATCATGTACCCTTTATTGTCCGCCTATTTGTACCAGGAAAAAAAGATCAGCATCCCCGGGGTCGGCCAGTTCGAGCTGCATCCCGTCAATGCGTCTACCAGTTTTGAAGCGGTGGCGGCCCCCGGCTGGGAGATCCGGTTCACGGAAAATCCCGCAGTAACGGCCAGCGAAAATCCTGACGGTCTTTATGACTTCCTTGGGGCACAGGAAACCATCAATAAAGAGGATGCCCGGCAGCAATTTGAGGAGCTGGCAAGGAATATCCTGGTAAAATTGAACGACCGGGAAACCGTGGAATGGGTAGACGTGGGCAACCTGGAAAAACCCGGTTCTCATATTGTATTTACCCCCGCGGCCCACACCCTCTCCCCGTTTACCGGTATTGCTGCACAAAAAGTGATCCGGGAACATGCCCGCCACCAGGTGCTGGTCGGAGAAAAAGAAACCAGCTCCGATGTGGTAAAAGAACAACTACAGGAATTAAAGGCAAAAAAAAATAATGTACAAAAAATGACCTGGATCGTCCTGGCGGCTGTTGCCCTGATCGCTGCAGCCTTCTTTTTCAAAAACGGGTGCAATATCCGGTCGGCGGCAAACCAGCAAAAGGCATCCATCCAAAAGACTCCGGAAACTTACAAACTGAAATAACCTGTCTACGGATTGCGGGCTTTTACGGATGTCAAAAGAACGTAGATACCTACCGGGATGATATTAAAAATGAGGACGAGGATCACACCCAGCACCTTTAAATGAGGCGGCAATACCTTATTCAAAAGAAGCGCCCGGATCCCAAAAGATACCACGAGCACATAAATAATAATCAATATAACGATCCCTGCCAGGCTCATCTGTTTTTTTAAAGTCCTTAAAGGTAATATAACGGATTTTAAAAAAGACAGCCAATGCCAGGCTTCGCTCCGTAAATACCTGTTACCCGGAGGGAATACCCGTTTTCCTTTCGGGTTTTATCCTGCTTCCCCAGGCGAATTCGGTTCCCGATATAGAACCGGCCACTTAACGTGTAGCGCGGGCTTATGCTTCCCGGCCATTCTCAGAAAATGAAATAGAGGAGATGCGCAGCGTACTTTTTCCCAGATATTGATGCAGGCAGCCATAAAGGAAGTCATCAATTTCGCAATGGCCACAAAAAAAGGCTGCTCTTTTACAGAACAACCTTCTTTCAATCTGGTTAAAAAGCTTAAATAATATCCATTGCTTTTACAAAAAAAGTAGTAACAAAAGGAAGCGCCAGCGTAAGCCAGGGGTTATGGCTAAAAATTAAAAACAGAAAAAAAGCGGTGGACAGGAAAAACAAGATCCACATTAACCCTTTATTTTTTGATGCTGCTGCCATTCTTAAAATTTTGCACAAAAATAAGGGAACCCGGCTATATTAAAAAACGAATCTCTAACCGGCCCGCTCTTCCGGAAAACACCGCCCAAAACCAAGAGAGAACTTTAAAGCAGGGAAAAATGGCGGCCTGCGGCAATCGTTCTTTGATCCTCCCTCCCCGGTACACCCGCCATTTTGTGTAGTAAAAATGGCTGACCCGGCCCCAAAAAGGCCATTTCTCCATTAAAAAATAAACACATTTTTTTGAATGTGTATCAAATACACATTATCTTTATAAAAAAAGATTAACGATTATTGAATAAAACCCTCTTACTTGCCGGTTCTTAGAAAACTTTTTATAAATGAAAGTGCAGTTTAATATCAGGTTCCACACAAAATATGGGGACAGCTTGTGGTTATGCGGAGTGGATGCCGCCGGAGAAAAAGAGCATACAGCCATTGGCTTCCCGATGAAATACCTCAACTACGACTATTGGACGCTGGAGCTTGAGCTTGATCCGGATACGTATAAACAGCCGCTTTCCTATTTTTATACATTGCAGACCGCCCAGGGGGAAAGCGTGCAGGAATATAAAACAGCACGACAGCTCCTGCTCCCCTCCCCACCCCATCCTCCCCTGGTCATCTACGATACCTGGATCGCAACCGGCGCTATCGAAAACGTATTTTACACGGCGCCGTTCCAGGAAGTGTTGCTGCCGGCAGAAGAAAATACTCACCAGCCCTTCCCTGAAGATGCCAACTATATCTTTATGGTAAAGGCCCCGCTGCTGGAAGCACATGAAGTGGTTTGCCTGCTGGGCAATACGGAGGAGCTTTCGAACTGGAATACAGCCGCTCCGGTGCTGCTGCAGCGGTCCGGAAACGACTGGGTGACGCACCTGTCCATTAAACCGCAGTCTTTTCCCCTGGAATATAAATACGGCGTATACGATACAAAAAGACAATGCTTTGTTGTTTATGAAGAAAAAGAAAACCGGGTTTTTGGTCCGGCGGTCGGCAGGGAAGGAACCATCCTTCTGCAGGACGGCTTTATCAGACGCCGGAACGATACCTGGCGCGGAACGGGGCTCGCCATCCCGGTATTCAGTCTCAGGAGCGAAAGCGGCCTGGGCATCGGCGAATTCAACGACCTGAAGCAACTGGCCGACTGGGCGCAGCAAACAGGGCTCCGGCTGATCCAGATCCTGCCCATAAACGATACCACGGCCACTTTTACCTGGCGCGACTCTTATCCTTATGCGGCTATTTCTGCTTTTGCGCTGCATCCTGTTTATCTGAATATAGAGACCATTGCCGGAAACGAAGCACCGGAACTGACCCGGGAACTCCGGGCGGAAAGAGAGCAACTGAATGCCCTGCCCCGCATTGATTATGAGGCAGTGCTCAAACTGAAGATCCGGGCGCTCAAAAAGCTGTTTGAGCTACAGGGCAGGGAACAGCTCCATTCAAAAGATTACAAAGCGTTCTTCAGGATCAACCGGCACTGGCTCCAGCCTTACGCGGTTTTTTGCTATCTGCGGGACAAATACAGAACAGTAGACTATTCCAGGTGGACCGAACACAAGGCATATAACAAGGCAGCAGTTGCTGCGCTTTTCAAAGACAATCCTGTGGTTGATTTCTATTGCTTTTTGCAATACCATTTGCATCTTCAGCTATCGGCGGCGGTATCCTATGCGCACAAAAAAGGCATCGCCATCAAAGGCGATATTCCTATTGGCGTTTATCGTTATGGCTGCGATACCTGGGTGGCTCCGGGGCTCTATCATATGGAGCTGCAGGCAGGCGCCCCCCCGGATGATTTTGCAGTATATGGCCAAAACTGGGGATTTCCCACCTATAACTGGCCCCGTATGCAGGAAGATCATTTTAGCTGGTGGAGAAGCCGTTTTGAACAGATGAGCCACTATTTTGATGCCTTCCGGATCGATCATATCCTGGGATTTTTCAGGATCTGGAGCATTCCCCTGGACGGTGTGCAGGGCATTATGGGCTATTTTGATCCAAGCATCCCGCTAACCACAGAAACCTTTTATGAAAGAGGCATTCAATTCAGCGAAGACCGGTTCTGTGATCCGTTTATCAACGAAGTTGTACTGAACCAGGTGTTTGACGACCAGGCAGGTCTTGTTAAAAAACAGTTTCTCCACTCGGAAAACGGGTTCGACTACTGTTTTCTGTCTGAATTCGACAGTCAGCGGAAGCTCGAACAATGGTTTGCGATCAACGACGGTGTTGTGCCCTGCGACCTGAAACCGGGGCTTTTCCAGTTGCTCGCCAATGTGCTGGTGCTCAAACAAAAAACAGACGGGCAAATACGCTACCACCCGCGGTTTGGGTTAGAAAAGACCATCTCCTTCCTCTCGCTGCCACACGAACAGCAGGTAAAATTGAAGGAGCTGTATAATGATTATTTTTTCAGGCAGCAGGATCAGTTCTGGAAAAAAGAATCGCTGAAAAAATTGCCGGAGCTAAAAGCCACTACGCAAATGCTGATCTGCGGTGAGGACCTCGGGCTGGTACCTTCAAGCGTTCCGGAAGTCATGAAGGATCTTGGCATTCTCAGCCTGGAGATCCAGCGAATGCCCAAGTTACCCGGACTCCGCTTTTTCGATCCGGCAAAAGCTCCCTATCTCTCGGTGGTTTCGCCTTCTACTCATGATATGAGCACCATCCGCGGCTGGTGGGAGGAGAACAGGGAGCTTACGCAGCTTTTCTACAACGAGCAGCTGCACCTGCAGGACGAAGCTCCCGCTTATTGCGAGGGCTGGATCAACAGGGAGGTCATCAGACAACACCTTAAGTCGCCTGCCATGTGGTGCATCTGCCAACTGCAGGACCTGCTGGGTATGGATGATCATATCCGGAGAAAAGATCCGTCGGAAGAGCGCATCAATATCCCCGCAGACCCGCATCATTACTGGCGGTACCGGATGCACCTGACCCTTACGGAACTGATCGGGAACCGGCCTTTTTCGGAAGCGCTTAAAGCAATGATCACCGGCAGCGGCCGTTAAGCAGCGGGGAATTCAGGCTCCGGGGTTCCGGTTGCGGCCAGATAATGCTTCATGATGGAGAACACTTCTTCCTTCAGTGCCGCGGTGCCTCTCCCGTTCACATCCACGGGTTTTAGAAAATGGATCTCCAGTGTACGCGGCAGAAAGAAAAAAGACTTGTTCAGCGGCACCGCTTTTCTGGTGCCTACGATCACCGCAGGGATAATGGCATGCCCGGTATCGGCCGCCAGCTTAAAAGCTCCGTTATAAAACGGTTTTAATAATTCACTGGTCCGGTTACGGGTCCCTTCGGGATAGATGCACATATGCATTCCCTGTTTCAGGACTGCCCTCATTTTTTCTATGCTCTTTTTCCGGCTTATTTCGCTTTTACGATCCACCAGCACTGATCCCTTTGTATAATACCAGCCAAAAACGGGGATCTTTGCGAAACTGCTTTTGGCGATCGTTTTATTGGGACCGGGAATAAAGGCGGAAGAAAGAGGTATATCCAGCAATGAATTGTGGTTGCAGGTTACAATATAGCCCATCCCCTTTTTGAAATGCTCTGTGCCCCGTATGCGTATGGGGCAACCGATCAGAAAAAACCATATATGCATCCATACTTTTGATACCCTGATGAAGTATGCTGTGGACGCCGGCTCCGGAAATAAATAGGAAACAAATGCAAAGGGCAACACCAAAATAAAGGTTATGATAAACGTAACCAGTGCCCAGGCTGCACAAATCCTGCCCGCTATCTCTTTTACAATACGCATGATCCGGTAGTTATGAGGGTTCAAAAATAGCGGTTTTTATCGTTGCCGCAGAGCCCGTTTTGCTTTTGTAAAGAGATGATCAACAATAGTACTTAGCAGGGAAGCCGGAAAAACGGCAAGCCAGGAGCAATAAAGATAAGATCACTCCGACTTCCCGCCTTCCCGGCTGCTCACCGGCATACTGCTTTTTGAAGCTGTATTTGAACTACGGCCTATTTCCGTGCTTCATCCTGGTTGCAGACGTTTTGAATAATGGAGATCAGGTCCTTTGAAATGTTATTGAAATTATTGAACTCATAAGCCGCTCCCCCGGTGTTATTAGCGATCAGGCGCAGTTTATAATTCGCCGGATAGGTGATATTCCCTTTAAAGGTGGTCAGCAGGATGCACTGGATGCCCATACTGTTGGCCGTTGCCGCCAGCGCGTCCAGGTAAGTGTCATCGGCAGCGGTGGCATTGTCGTCATCCCCGCTTGCAGGAGCATCCGTTATGATCACCGCCAGCTTTGTAATATTACCGCCACGCCAGGTGCCCGCAAACTGGTTGCTGAGGATTTCATGCAGCAAAAGGTCGCCCGGCTCCGGTCCTCCGATCCCTGCGCCCAGCTTCATGGCAGCAGGATTATTCAATTTTGCAAGCTGGGTGCTAAACGAGGTCTTATTTGCCGGGGCAAATTTCTCTATCATGGTCAGGTATTGATTGGTGGTAGGTCCGGAACTGATCACCAGCTTCTGGCTGGCCGGTAATCCCACATAATCCGGGGCATTGATGTATTGAGGCAGCGGAATTTCTTTTCCCGGTTTCGTATATTCATCAAAGATGGAAAGAGATAGCCGGTAATCACCGCCGGATTCTGTTACAATGGCATTGGCAATGCTGTTCACCTCTTTTTTAACCGAATCGATCGCACCGCCCATACTTCCGGTATAGTCTATCAGGAAGGCCACGTCCATACCCGCCTCGCATCCCTGTGCTGCCACCTCGGGCTCCGTATAATCGCAGGCGTCATTCTTGCTGCAGGATGAAGGTGCCAGCAAGACCAGGGAGCAAAAACAAACGATCCATAGCGATTTTATGATATATTTTTTCATTGTTGACATTTTTTATTGGATGAATGATTCATTACAGGACAACAGCAGGGGCTGCCGAATTATCTGCCGGGACAGATCACTTTCATTTCGGTGCGCCTGTTAAACTGGTGTTCGGCTTCCGGACAGTTTACCCCATCAGCACAGCGGTTCAGCAACCGGGTTTCGCCATAGCCCTTTGCCACGATACGGTCGCCTGCAATGCCCTTAGCCACGAGATATGCCCTGGCCGCATCAGCCCTGTTCTGTGAAAGCTTCTGATTATAGGCATGCGACGCCCTGGAATCCGTATGGGACGAAAGCTCTACCCGCACACCGGGGTTATCGGACATGAACTGTACCAGCCGGTTCAGCTCGGGTTTGGCATCTTCACGGATAAAATATTTATCCAGGTCGTAGTGAATGTTCTCCAGCCGGATGGCCTTGTCGCAATCGGCTTCTTCCATACACATTTCCAGTTTTACGAACAGCGTGGTACGGCGGTCATAATCGGCCGCAGAGATATTGACCATTTGCGAAAAATATTTTTCCTTCCGGCCGAATACGGTCATTTCCGATTTTTGTTTCAAATGAAAAATAAACGCACCCGCACCATCAGTCTGTGTGTTTTTCTCTACGGCACTGACCCGGTCTCTCAACACTACGGTAGCACCGGGCAATGCTGTTGCCGTATTGCACACCACGGCGTTTCCTTTGAGGATAAAATGCTGATCGGTGTATAAAAGCTCTTTCTGCAGGGTACCGTTGGCAATAAACTCATTGCCTGCGGTTTTTGCCGCACTAAGATCCACTCCATACAGCTTCCCATTGATCGCATAATTTCCCGGGGTCATATTGCTGAACACCGCTACTCCGAACGAGTTCGTGACACCCGATTTCACTATATTTCCGGAAGCATCCTTTACCGCTATATCGGTATGGGGAAGCACTTCTTTGGTATATTGGTCGCGGGCGGTAACAGCAAGGGCATATACCGCGCAGGTATTGCAGGTTTCCGTGGGCACGGGTACAACTACAGGCGCGGGAACCGGGGTCCGGGTATTTTTCCGGGAGGGCAGGCGCAGCGTGACACCCGCATAAGCTCCTATAGACGAAATATCGCAGGCACAACTGTTCCCGATTTTCCGCAGGTCTTTTTCCGTAAAGGCACGGACCTGGTCGCCGTTGGGTTCAAAGGCCCGGTATGCGGCCGAATAACCGGTGGGGCCAATGGCATCTTTTGTGTTCAGATGACGTATATAGTAGGCACCGATATGCATGCCCAGAAAGTCGTTAAAAAAGTAACGGGCTGTCAGCGAGCCTTTCAAACTCAATACGTTGTTAAGGTTGTATCCTCCATGATAATTGAGCACCTGTTCTGCAGACCCGTTCCTGCCGGTAAGCGCGAGACTGCCGCCCTTAATGGACGCCAGGCCCACTCTTCCGTTAAGCTCCGCGGCAAACCGTCCCTGGCGGTCTGTATAATGCATACCAGGGCCAATGCCATAAAAGATGCGGGTAATATCCTGTTTTGTCAATGCAAAGTCTTTGATCAGCACGTTGTTCACCGGATCAAAAACGGAGTCCGTGGGATAGGTGTTCTCCGGGCTGTTCTTCAGGTAATCCACATCGGCCCCCAGGCTGAACCATTTCCAGTAATACCCTGCTGTAAGACCGGCGCTGATACCGCCTTTATAACGGATATAGGGTGTATTGTTCTTATAGTTGGGAAACAGGTCGTATCCGGCATTCAGTCCAAACCGGAACCCCCGTCCGGGCCCGTTCACCTCTGTACCGGATTGGGCTCGGGATCCCAGGGAGACCAGCAGCAACAAGGCTGCAAAAAAAAGGCAGAAGACCTGCTTTCTCCGTACTGGCAAATGCCCATATGCGATGGATAGATTTTTCGTTTGCATAGTATAAAATTTAAAAAATGATCATTGCAGTTTTATACTATATCCACGAAGGGATTCTTTTGTTACCCCATATTGAAGTTGTTTAAACTTTTAATTTTTGCGGGAACCTGGTGATAAAAGCAAGCCAATGCAATCCCATCCATGTGAAGATTTTCTTATCATATCGCACCAGGGATCCTTTGTAGGCATCCAGCCAGGCATTGGCTGGTTTTCATAGCCTTTCTGCCCTGATAACCTACCGCTTCTCCGCCTCGTTTGGCCGGAGTATGGCTGCCGTCAAATTGGGCACTTGAAAGATCTAAACACCGCTTGTTTGATGACAGCAAGTTAGTCTTACTTTATTATTGCCGGTTGGCTTCAATCTTTGGAAAAACAAATTCCCCCATCTTTAAACGGACATCATTCAGCAGGTTCCACTCCACCATATAGCCGCAGGAGACTTCCAGTCTCCTACCCTATCGCCTCCCGCAATTATTTATTCCCCAGACTTTTTAGAAATCCTTCAAGTAATTTCAGATCCTTCACTCCCGGCGCCGTTTCAAACTTACTGTTCACATCCAGGGCATACACGTTGTTCACTGACAAAAAGGCCGTCAGTTCATCCCGGTCATCCGGTCCGATACCCCCGCTTAAAAAATACGGCTTTGCCAGTCCGGGGCGCTGCAGCCCCCGCCAGTCGAACTTCTTCCCGGTACCGCCATAATCTTTTGCTCTTGTATCAAACAAAAAAGCATCCGCAACAGCGGCATAGGGTGCGGTCAGCTGCGCAAGATCTTCGTCTCCGGTTACACGGAATACTTTTACAAGCTCAGCAACACCTTTCAGCCGGCTGCAAAACTCCGGCGGTTCATCACCATGCAGCTGGATCATATCCAATCCCCAAGCTGCTGCAACGCGCGGTATTTCTTCAACCGGCGTGTTCACAAAAACCCCTGCCTTTTTTATGCCCTTCAGTTGTTTCAATACCGCAGGATCGATCTGCTTTCCTACATACCTCGGTGAGGGCGGATGGAAAATAAAACCGGCATAATCCACCCCCAGGGCAGCCAGCTGCTCTACCTGCTGCAGTTGTGTCATGCCGCATACTTTAACGAAGGGCCGGCTCATGCCTCTTTGTTTAAACGGTTCACAAAAGCCTCAAATGCTTTCGGCGGATCTTCCTGGCGCATAAAGTATTCGCCGATCAGGAAGCCCCGGAAGCCGTTCCGCCGGAATAACAGGATGTCTTCCACTTTATCGATCCCGCTTTCCGCGATCTTTATCTTATCACCAGGGATCTTTGCCGCCATTTTCAGGCTCCGCTCCAGGTCAACAGCAAACGTTTTCAGATCCCGGTTGTTGATCCCCACGATCTTCGTGGCGTCACATACATGCTCCAGCTCTGTTTCAGCATGCAGCTCCAGGATCGTTTCCAGTCCGAGGGAAGCCGCAAACAGTGCCAGCCGCTCCACATCTGCGGGTGTGAGGCAGGCTGCGATCAACAGGATGATATCCGCCCCCATGGCTTTTGCTTCCAGGATCTGGTATTCATCAACGATAAAATCCTTTCGCAGGATGGGGATCCCGTTCCTTCGTGCAGCGATCAGATCTGCGGAGGAACCGCCAAAGAAGTGCTCATCGGTGAGCACCGATAAAGCGGCTGCACCATAATTTGTATAGGCTTCTGTGATCGCCGTTACATCTGCGTCCTTATTAATAAAGCCCTTTGAAGGCGATTTCCGTTTAAACTCTGCAATGATCCCTGTACCACCCGGCTGCTGCAATGATGCAGCCAGTGAACGTACCGGGTAGCCAAATGCCTCTGTGCGCTCCAGTGCTTCGATGGAGGTCTGTGCCTTCCGTTCAGCAACTTCGACTCTTTTATGTTCAATGATCGTATCCAGGATGTTCATATTATTGTTTCAGGTTTGAAATTTCAGGTTTGGTCCTGTTTTATACTCGATGCGACGGCTTAGTCTCTCAAATTGCTTCGGAACTGCTGATGGCTGACCGCTAACAGCTTATTGCAGGGCGATCAGTTTTTGCAGGCTTTGATAGGCTTTGCCGGAATGCAGGCTTTCCTTTGCCGCCTCAAAGGCATCTGCATAGCCGCGGTGCGCGCCGGTTACCTGCAGGGCAACCGCGGAATTGGCCAGCACAACGGCTTCCTGTTCGGGGGTTCCCCTTCCCTGAATGATGTCGGAAAAGATCTTCGCTGCAGCTTCTACCGAGTCGCCCCCGCGGATAGACTCGGGTTTCACCTCCATTCCACCCAATGCCGTGGCAGATACGATTTGCTCTCCGTCGAACCGGATGATCTTGGAGTCGCCCGTAAGCGAGATCTCGTCATATCCGTCAAGGCCATGCACGATCGCAAAATTCCGGGACTGCCGCTGCATCAGGTAATTGTATAAGCGCGCCATCTCCAGGCTATATACGCCAATGATGCTGAATGCCGGAAATGCAGGATTCACCAGTGGTCCCAGCATATTAAAGAACGTTCGCATCCCCAGGTTCTTTCGTATAGGTCCTACATTTTTCAGTGCGGGGTGAAACTGGGGAGCATGTAAAAAACAAATATGGGCTTCCTCCAGCTCGCGGCGGAGCGCTGCGTTGTCGTTCTTAAATTTATATCCCAGGGCCTCCACAACATTGGAGGATCCGCTGATGGTAGAAGCTCCATAATTACCGTGCTTGGTTACCTTATGACCGGCACCTGCCACAATAAAACAGGATAAGGTGGAGATATTGAAGGTGTTCTTACCATCGCCCCCGGTGCCAACAATGTCAATAGTGTCCATGCCATCGAAATCCATGGGCAAACAAAGCTCCAGCAAAGCATCCTGAAAGCCCTGAAGCTCCTGCAGGCTAATGCTGCGCATAAGATACACTGTCATAAAAGCGGTGACTTCATGCTCATTGTAAACCCCTTTGCCGATGTTTACCAATACTTCTTTTGCAGCAGCCCGGTCCAGGGTCTTGTGCTCAAATAAAAGGGATAATGTTTTTTTCATTTTATAAATATGACACCCTTACCGGGCTTTATACGTTCAATAATCGCTGCTGCCAGACAGCTTTGCTTTGGGTCCATTTCCAAATCTTCAAATTCCCAGATCTTCAAATTAATTCCCCAGCCAGTTTCGTATGATCGTTTCCCCCAATGGCGTCAGCACACTTTCCGGATGGAATTGCACGCCCTGCACATCATAGTTCTTATGCCGCAGCCCCATGATCATATCCTGATCATCCACGGCTGTGATCTCCAGCTCATCCGGGAACTGTTCATGCGACACCACCCAGGAATGATAACGACCGATCTCAAACACATCCGGCATTCCCCTGAACAGGTTTCCGTTGCGCCGGATGATGTGGCAATTGGTGGCCACGCCATGATATACTTTCGGAAGATTATACAGGGTGCCGCCAAACACCTCACCGATGGCCTGCTGGCCCAAACATACGCCCAGTATGGATTTGGAGGCAGCATATTCACGGATCAACGGCAGCAGCAGTCCCGATTCAACCGGTATGCCCGGTCCGGGCGACAGAATGATCTTGTCATACTGTTTTACGTCCTCAAGCGGAAGCTGGTCATTCCGGAACACATCCACTTTCTGATGCAGGATCTTTTCCACCATATGCACCAGGTTATAGGTAAATGAATCGTAATTATCGAAAACGAGTAATTTCATTATTTATAGTTTCGTGTTTATGGTTTATGGCCCGATGTTGCTGATCTTCTTTACAACAGGAAACCACAAACTAAAAACAATACATGTTACAATATTTTTTCTGCCTCAACGATGGCCTTTTTTAACGCCCCCAGTTTATTGTTCACTTCCTGCAGCTCTCCTTCCGGGTTGCTGGCGGCAACGATGCCACCTCCGGCCTGGCAGGTAAGGGTATTGTTCCGGCTCAGGAAGCTACGGATCATGATGGCCTGGTTACAGCTTCCGTCAAAACCCATAAAACCGATGGCCCCGCCATAAAAACTACGGGCTGTTGGCTCCAGCAGGCTGATCAGCTCCATTGCTTTGATTTTGGGCGCACCGCTCAATGTGCCCGCGGGGAAGGTTTTGCCAAACAGGTCAAAAGGGCTGGTTTGCGGGTATACCGTTCCGTTGACCTCGCTTACCAGGTGTATGACATGAGAGTAATAATGCGGTTCTTTAAAATGACTCACGTGCACATCACCGCAACCACGGCTCAGATCATTCCGTGCAAGATCTACCAGCATTACATGCTCGGCATTTTCTTTCGGATCGGCTTGCAGGATCCGGGTCTGTTCCGCGTCCGTTTTGTCATCGCCTGTACGCCTGATGGTCCCGGCAATGGGGTGTATCGTGGCTTTGCCTTTGTTGATGATCAGCTGCGATTCCGGCGACGAGCCCATCAGCTTATAGTCGCCATAATCAAAAAAGAACAGGTAGGGCGAGGGATTGATGTTCCTCAGGCTCCGGTACACGTTAAACTCATCCCCTGTAAACTTTTGTGTAAAACGGCGGCTCAATACGATCTGGAATACATCGCCCCGGTGGCAGTGGGCGATACCGGAGCGGACCATATTGCGATGGTCTTCATCCGACATATTCGACGCTTCGGCTCCTTCTTTGCGAAAAGGATACACCGGAACATCCCTGCCCGTGATCAGGGATCGCAACGCTTCCAGCTCGCTTTGGATCCCGTCTATTTTATTTTCAAGGATCAGTAGTTCGTCCCTGAAATGGTTGATGGCAATAATGTATTGATACAGGCGGTAACGCATCAGCGGGATATCACTGCTGCTGTTCTTAAACCGGCTGCCGGGTATGGTTTCAAAAAACTGTATGGCATCATAGCAGGTATAGCCATAAAGCCCCTGCGCATAGCGCGCTTCCTTCACCGGACCGGGCACCGCCTCAAACCGGCTCATGAAACCGGCAAGGACATCGGTGATCTTCTGTCCGCCGGAGCGTGGTACTTTTTCAGCGGTTTGCCCCGGCAGTTTCAGCTCAATCGTATCATCTGAGATCATCTCGATGCCGGCAATCGCATTTACACCAATAAAAGACCAGCTGTTATTGGTGGCATTGTTATCTCCACTCTCCAGGAGGATCGTATCCCGGAAGCGATCGCGCAGGCGCAGATAAATCCCAACCGGCGTAAAAATATCCGCCAACAACGACTGTACTTCTGTTTGGATCTTTACTTTTTGCATATTTTTTTCGATTCTGTCAAAGAAAAACCCCGGCTGTACCGGGGTTCACTTTTATATTGTTTACAATAAGACAATAGCATCAGCGTGCCCCTGAAGAGTTTCTGTGCCACCACCAATTGTTGTTGTTTAAATAATTCATGAGGGACAAATATAAATTTGAAAAACAATATCAGCAAATTTTTTCCGGATTTGCATCCAATGTTTTTCAAAAACAGGTAATTTTAGTCTATATTTGCGCCCATTCTTTGCTCCGGAAATGGAGCAACTGCTTAGAAGGCAGTAGCCCATAAGCATTAAAAAGGAGCATTTTTTGAGGGTTGGCGGCTCATCTGGATAGAACATCCCGTTCTGGGCGGGAAGGTCATTGGTTCGGCCAATAATCAATGACGAAACTATAAAATATAATTGGCCCGGTAGCTCAGCTGGATAGAGCAACTGCCTTCTAAGCAGTAGGTCATTGGTTCGAATCCAATCCGGGTCACAAACACGCTGCCTATGTCCTGCATTTTATACAACCTTTATTCGCAGGCTATCAATAAATTCTATATCGGTTCTACACATAGCTCCCATTCTCACGAATCAGGAAATGCGATACATCCGCCCAGAAGAACCCTCCGCGGATGAAATTTTTTATGTAGGTTTGACAGGCAATTAAAGACAGCTGTATGAGCAACGGCATTTCATTGGAAACGGAAAGACTGCTTCTGAAACCCACATCGGAGGAGGATGCTCCCTTTCTTTTCTATTTGATGAATTCACCCAAATGGTTAAAATACATCGGCAACAGGGAAATCACTTCTTTTGAAAAGGCGCGGAATTATATCCTGCAAAGGATCAAACCACAGCAGGGGCAGCAGGGTTTGGGAAGCTTCACCGTGATCCGTAAGGCGGATCAAAAAAAGATAGGAACCTGCGGACTCTACCGCCGGGAGGGATTGCCGGCACCGGATATCGGCTTTGCCTTTTTGCCAAGATTCGAACAAAAAGGCTATGCTTTTGAAGCCGCCCGGAAAGTGCTGGAGATGGGGCTGAAGACCTGCAACCTGGATCAGATCTTTGCGATCACTACAACCGACAATACCTCCTCTCAGCGGCTCCTGAAAAAACTGGGCCTGAAGCAAACCGGCATGATCCATCTTCCTGGAGACGAAATGGAATGCTGTCTTTTTGAATTGCAGCACCAGGAGGAGGTGCTCCTCTCCGATCCGGAACACTCACTGGAACCACCCGTACACTGAATAACAGCTGCTTCCAATAGAACAATCTATTGCAGTTCCGGCTTTTTTGTATCTTTTACGGATGAATATCCGGTACAGACAACTCCGGCAGGAGGATGAGGCGCTGCTGCAGGACCTTTTTCATCTTTACGTTGAGGTGTTTGAAGCCCCATACACCCCACCGGGGATCGTCCATTTCAGCAACCTGCTTCAGCAGGAAAATATACTTTTCTTTATCGCAACAAACGGAACCATCATCGGCGGACTTACAGCCCATGTACTTCCTTCCGTGTATTCTGAAGCCAGCGAAGTATACTTATACGACCTCGCCGTAAAAAAAGATTTCCAGCGGCAGGGCATCGGCAAGCAATTGCTGAACGTGCTGGGGCATTGGTGCAAAGAGCATTCCGTTAAGGAGTTCTTCGTGCAGGCAGACAATGCAGATGCTCACGCAATGGCATTCTATCGCGCAACCGGAGGCCACCCGGAGTCCGTTACACATTTTTCTTATGCAACCGAAAATTAGGTACCCTCATTCTCTTAAACAGCAACAACGAAACCGGCGCCCTGTATCCTGTTTTGCCCGGACCATTTATAACATAAGGATTTTGCTCAAAAAGGCTGTTGCAACACAGTTTCAGACCATAATGCGTTGAAAAGACAAAAAAGGACCTGTACTATTCCTCCGTTGGTGTAGCGTTCATCCACGGGCTTGCATTTCCGGTTTTACATTCCAGCCTTTATCCCCCGCTTTTTTTTGCCTGTATATACCCGTTCTTTTGAAACCATTGCAGCAGTTTATCGCGGTGGTCTCCCTGGATGATGATCTCCCCGTCTTTGGCATTGCCTCCCGTTCCACAAAATGATTTCAGCTTTTTTGCCAGATCCTGCAGGTCATCATCACTTCCTGTAAATCCCAGGATCACACTGGCTGTTTTTCCGCCCCGGTGTTTGGTTTCCAGTTGTATGCGCAGCCGTTGTTGTGCGGGCGGCAGGGTTGCCAGATGGCTGGCATCCGCTTCAAACTTAAATTCCGGGTTGGTGCTGTACACATATCCGTGCTGATCTGATTTATTCTTTGCCACGTTTTTTGTTTAATGTATGAAATCCCAGGTTTAAAGTTCATCCGGTGTGCAGGCAACCCGCATCAACAAACCGGGGCTAACCTTACGCTTTATCCGCGATGGTAATCGGGAGCGTTAAACTTATATCTTTGCCTTCAGGCTCAGGTCAAGGCTTTGCGCCTGGTGGATGAGGCCACCCACACTCACAAAATCAACTCCGGTAGCTGCATAAGACTCGATCGTATCCAGGTTGATGCCTCCGCTGGCCTCCGTTTCAAAACTGCCGCCGATGATCCGCAAGGCTTCAGTGATCTGCTCCGGGATAAAATTATCCAGCATCACCCGAAATACTTTTCCCTTCCCCACGGTCATTACTTTCCGCACGTCCTCGAGGGTTCTCGTTTCTATTTCAATCTGTATCGGGAGGCGGTTACGCTGCACATAGTCATGGGCCTTATGAATGGCGTTTTCGATCCCTCCGGCATAATCAATATGATTGTCCTTTAACATGATCATATCATACAGGCCAAACCGGTGATTGACGCCACCACCGATGCGTACGGCTTCTTTTTCCAGCAGCCGGAAATTAGGAGTGGTCTTGCGGGTATCCAGCAACCGAGTCCGGTACCCCTTTAATTTGTCGGTATATTTCCTGGTCAGCGTTGCAATACCGCTCATGCGCTGCATACAGTTCAGCACCAAACGCTCGCATTGCAGGATCGTATGTTCCAGCGCCGCTACCTCAAAAGCCACATCGCCGCTCTGCATGGGACTTCCATCTTCCATCAGAACCGTAACGGAACTGTCCGGCTCCTTAAACTTCAGGATCTGCTGCGCCACAGCTACCCCGGCAAGTACGCCTTCCTGCTTCACTTTTAATACCGCCCGGCCCCGGGTTGTGGGTTCTATACAGCATAAAGTAGAATGGTCGCCCGGCCCGATGTCTTCCCGGAGGGCCTCCCGGATCAGTTGTCCGAGTTTTTCCTGAAATGATTCCATAATTGTAAAAATAAACAGCCTCCCATTAGGAGAGGCTGTTTTATCACTAAATTTTCACAGAATTCTTACTCGATCAGCTGAAAACGCAATTCCTTGATCACCTCCCCGCCCTTCTGTTTCCGCATAAAGATATTCACCCGGTAATTGCCGTCTGCCGCCTGCAGCGTTCCGATCGCATAATTTCCATTGGGAGCGCTCCCCTTGTGTTTCAGCTCAAATCCTTTTACCGTAATCTTTCCAAAAAAGTCCTTTAAAGCCTTTTCTGCCTGGGCCTTATTGTAGTTATTGCTTTTATCAGCGATCGTTAACTGCATACTTTCACCAACATTTCCTACAAGCTGCGCAGCATTTCCGGTTTTAAGACTGGTGATCACGCCATCCACACTTTGGGCATGCAGACCGGTGACCAATAAGCTGGTTGCAAAAGCAATTAAGGACAATCGTAATAAATGTTTCATTGTGTCGTCGTTTTTGTTATAACTCTTTCATTGGGTATCACGAATATATTAAAAAATCGTGCTGATTGCTACGGATATTCATCATCAGATCAAAATGTGTGAAAATAGCACCCGCTGAAGTCATTTATTCTTAAACAATATTTTTAATTTTACCGCTTCGGCAAGAGAACGGCTCTACCCGATGGTTGCCAAAGCCGTTTTTATTTTTAACTAAAATAACATAGTTCATGTCACAGAAAAGAGCGATTTTACTAATAATGGACGGTTGGGGACTCGGGAAAGTTGCATCAGCAGACGCCATCCAAAATGCTAATGTGCCTTTTACCAGGTCTTTATATGACCGCTATCCGCATACTACCCTTACCACTTTTGGAGAATTGGTCGGGCTGCCGGAAGGGCAGATGGGGAATTCTGAGGTGGGACACTTGAACCTTGGCGCCGGGCGTATTGTGTATCAGGAACTTCAGCGTATTAATGTAGCCGTCAAAATAGGCGAGCTGGCTGCCAATAAGGCACTGCTGCGGACAATTGCCTATGTAAAAGAAAATAAGAAACCCTTACACCTGTTAGGCCTGGTGAGCAATGGCGGCGTGCATTCCCATATCAACCATCTTAAAGCACTAATAAACATTTGTAAGGAAAACGGATTGCAGAATGTTTTTATCCATGCTTTTACCGATGGGCGGGATACGGATCCAAAAAGCGGACTCGGTTTTATCGAAGACCTGCAACAGCACCTCGAGCAGACGGGCGTGGGCAAAATTGCAACCGTGGATGGCCGGTACTACGCCATGGACCGGGACAAACGCTGGGAGCGTGTGGCACTGGCCTATGATGCGCTGGTAAACGGAAAAGGAGCAACCGCCACCTCTGCCATTGAAGCAGTAAAGAACAGTTATGCGCAGGGGATTACCGATGAATTCATCAAACCGGCCGTGATCGTGGATGCCAGCAACCAGCCGGTGGCAACTATTCAAAACGGCGATGCCGTGCTTTGCTTCAATTTCCGCACAGACCGTTGCCGGGAAATTACCGAGGTGCTGACGCAGCAGGATCATCCGGAACAAAACATGCATACCCTGGACCTGGATTATACAACGATGACCGTTTATGATCATACATTTAAAAACGTGCATGTTTTGTTTCATAACGAGGATCTTACCCAAACCATCGGCGAGGTGATCGAAGCCAATCATCTGAAGCAGATCCGCATAGCAGAAACAGAAAAGTACCCGCACGTAACCTTCTTCTTCAGCGGCGGACGCGAAAAGCCGTTTGAAGGGGAGAGCCGTATTTTAAAACCCTCCCCCAAAGTGGCCACGTATGACCTGCAACCGGAAATGAGCGCCCGTGAGCTTACCGAAGCCATCTTGCCGGAGATCCGGAACAAAACGGCCGACTTCATTTGCCTGAACTTCGCAAATGCCGATATGGTGGGGCATACCGGTGTTTTTTCCGCCGCCATCAAAGCAGTGGAAACAGTAGACCAATGCGTGGAGCAGATCGTGACCGAGGCGCTAAAACAAGACTACGTGATCTTCCTCACTGCCGATCACGGCAACTCCGATTTCCTGATCAACGAGGATGGCAGCCCCAACACAGCGCACAGTATGAATCCCGTACCCCTGTTCATTATCGATAACAACTGGAAGGGTACCGTAAAGGAAGGAAAGCTTGGAGATATTGCTCCCACCATTCTTGCGTTCATGAAGTTACCCGTCCCCGCGGAAATGACCGGTGAGCTGCTGGTGGATAAATCGACCATCCAATAATTGACACTGCTTATGTTTAAAAAAATAGGCTGGGCCCTGTTGACGATCCTGGTAGTGATCCAGTTTATACGCCCCGCAAAAAATGAACAGCCGGTTATCGCTGCATTGAGCATCAACACGAAGTATCCGGCAGATACTGCGGTCAGGCGGATCCTTCAGAAAGCATGTAACGATTGTCACAGCAATCATACAAACTATCCCTGGTACAGCAAAATACAGCCGGTTTACTGGTGGCTGAACGGGCATATCAAAGATGGTAAACGGCATTTGAATTTCGATGCATTCACCAACAGGCCTGCATGGAGCCAATACCATAAACTTGAAGAGATACAGGAAATGATCGACAAAAATGAAATGCCGCTGGCCTCCTATACCTGGATCCATAAAGATGCAGTGCTGACCCAGGCTGAAAAAGAACAGCTGCTGACCTGGGTAAAGACCGCAAAAGCCGATATGCAGCGCCAATATCCTAAAGATAGCTTAGTGCGCCCTCCCAGGAAAAAATAAACCTGGGTCAAAAATGGTTGTCGCGTTGCGGGTGCGGCATCAAAAGCCTCCGGGTACAAAGACAGGGCTGTTTTTGTACCCGTTTCAATTGATTTTTTCCGCATATTTTTTACTTAGTACATTTACAGCTTGAAGCTGTTGCACCCTTTTGATGCAAAAGCAATCTTTCTTCGTGCACTTCGCAACGAAATAGAATGCTGATAACGCTTCTGTTTTTAAAAGAGATCACCCACATTGACACAGGAAGAATTTTCAAATATCGCCGCTACCGTCCCGCACCAGCCGGGCATCTACAAATACTTTGATGAAACCGGGAAGATCCTGTATGTCGGAAAAGCAAAGGATCTGCGCAAGCGGGTAAGCTCTTATTTCAATAAGACCTTCACCAATTATAAAACGCATGAGCTGGTCCAACGCATCCATCACCTGGAGTTCACCATTGTCAACAGCGAACCCGACGCATTCTTCCTGGAAAATTCGCTGATCAAACAATTCCAGCCTAAATACAACATCAATCTTAAAGACAGTAAGTCATACCCTTATATTGTTATCAAAAATGAGCCCTTTCCCCGCATTTATCTGACGCGGCAACCCGTTGACGACGGGTCGGAATACCTGGGGCCTTATACCTCGGTTTTCAAAGTACGGGAATTGCTGGAGTTCATTAAACGCACCATTCCCATGCGTACCTGCAGCCTGAACCTGACAGCCAGGAACATCGAAAAGGGAAAGTTCAAAGTATGCCTGGAGTATCACCTGGGAAATTGCAAGGGCCCTTGCGAGGGGCTGCAGACTAAAGAAGATTACGACGCCAATATCGGGCAGATCCGCGATCTGCTGAAGGGGAACCTGGGGCCTGTGATCCGCCATTTTAAAGAGGCGATGAAACAATATGCCGGCGCGCTGGAATTTGAAAAGGCCGACCAGGTGCGTAAGAAAATAGAATACCTCGAAGAATACTACCAATCCAGGTCGGTGATCACTGGTATCAAAGGGGGCGACAAGGACGTCTTTTCCATTATCAAGGATAAATCGGTCGCATACGTGAACTATCTTATGATCCGGAACGGAACGGTGGTACAAACCCAAACCAATAAGCTCGAAACCCATCTTGACGAACCGGTGGAGGAGATATTGGTATATGCCATCAGCCAGCTGCGCATGACTTTCAACAGCCAGGTACCGGAGATCATTGTGCCTTTTGAGATCGAATACCCCGAAGCCGGTGTAGCGGTCATCGTGCCAAAAGCAGGCGACCGGAAGAAACTGCTGGAACTTTCTGAAAAGAATGCGGGTTACTTTATCGAGGAGCTCCGGAACAAAGAACGCATCAAGATCAACCGGAATGTGGACCACGTAAAAGTGCTGGAACAATTGCAGATGGATCTGCAACTGCAGGAGCTGCCTGTTCATATCGAATGCTTTGATAACTCCAACTTCCAGGGCAGCTACCCCGTATCGGCCATGGTCTGTTTTAAGAATGGTGTTCCCAGTAAAAAAGATTACCGCCATTTTAATGTAAAGACCGTGCAGGGCATCAACGACTTTGCCAGCATGAAGGAAGCGGTTTACCGCCGTTATAAGCGCCTCACCGAAGAAGGCGCCCCACTGCCCCAACTGGTGATCATCGATGGCGGAAAGGGACAACTGAGCGCTGCCCTGGAGGCCACAGAGGCGCTGGAACTACAGGGCAGCATTACCCTGGTGGGCCTTGCCAAAAATGTAGAAGAGATCTTTTTTGCCGGTGACAAGGATGCACTGAAGCTTCCCTACAACAGCCCCAGTTTAAAGCTGATCCGGTTCATCCGCGATCAGGTGCATCGCTTTGGCATTACCTTTCACCGCCAGAAAAGGAGCAAGGGTACCTTCAAAAACGAGCTGGAAGATATCAGGGGAATCGGAAAAAGCACAGCAGATGAATTACTCAAACAATTCCGGTCGGTAAAAAATGTCAGGGAGCGGTCGCTGGATGAGCTGGCGGCCATTATCGGCAGGTCAAAGGCACAACTGGTGATTGATCATTTTGCGTCTTAAATGATCTTTAATGTGGGAACTCTCCGCCGGGAATTTAAAATATCGAATGAAGATACTGCTTGTTAACTTCATCTCTCTAATCCTCATCCATTTCTTCCTTCAATTCATCACTGATATAGACCAGCACCTTATCGATCCGGTGGCCGTCCATGTCAACGATCTCAAAGTCAAACCCATTCCAGTCGAGCGTATCACCGGTAGCCGGTATCTGTTTCAGCCGGTGCAGGATAAACCCTGCCAGGGTATCAAACTCCTGCTCTCCCTCGTTCATCCATTCCGCCTTATCAAAATACGAAAGAAAATCATAGAACGGGATCTGTGCGTCTATCAGGAATGAATGATCGTCCCTCCGGGTGATCTCGTAGTCGTCCTCGTTCTCCTCCGGCATATCGCCGATGATCGCCTCCAGGATATCATTCAGTGTGATCATACCAAGAACACTTCCATATTCATCCACAATAAAACAGGAGTGCAGCTGTGATTCTTTAAACTTTTCCATTACCCGGAAGGCGGTATTGTTCTCCGGCACAAAAAGCGCCGGGCGCATCAGGTCTTTAAAAGGAACGGTATCTTTGTTGGTATAAAGATCTTTCAGGGAGATCACGCCTTTGATATTGTCAATCTCATCTTCACAGATCGGGTAAATGGAATGGGGCTCTTTCAGGATCTTCTCCCGGATCATTTCTTCCGTATCATTCACCTTGAACCATACAATATCGCTGCGGTGGGTCATCAGCGAGGTAATATTCCGGTCGCTCAGATGAAAGACCCGTTCAATGATCTCCTGTTCCGTTTCCTCCAGGGTTCCCTGTTCCGTTCCTTCACTGATGATCGCTTTGATCTCTTCCTCCGTTACCTGGCTGTTCTCGCTTTTGATGTTAAAGACCTTTCCGATCAGCCCGCTCGACTTTGTAAGCAGCCAGATGAAGGGGTAGGTGATAAGAGAAACCCACCGCATGGGCTGTGCTGCAAATTTTGCGATCCGTTCCGGGCTCGACAAGCCAATGCGCTTGGGCACCAACTCGCCGAAAATGAGGGTAAAATAGGTAATGATGATCACTACGGTGGTAGTCGCAATGCCCTTGCTGTAGGGAGCAACTGCGGGAAACTGCTCCAGGAAGGACGCAATATGCCCTGTAATTTTATTTCCTGAATAAATACCGGTTAAGATGCCGATAAGGGTAATGCCTATTTGAACAGTAGATAAGAAAACATCAGGATGATTTGCAAGTTTAAGTGCAGCTTCCGCGCGCTTGTCCCCTTTGTTCGCCTGAGCTTCCAATCTTGCTTTTCTGGCAGATACAAGAGCTATTTCTGCCATTGAAAATAGTCCATTGAGTAAAATCAATAAGGCTATTATGAGTACTTCCATTAATCTATTTGGTTGATTCCTTATCGAAGATATGAAATCCGATCCTTTTATTAAATAAGTTGCCCCAAAACAGGCCAATTAATATTCCCAGCCCGGTTCCGGCCAAAACATCCACCGGGTAATGCACGCCTACATATATCTGCGCAAGCCCGACCATGCCGGCCCAGATCAATGGTGCCCAGGCATATCTGAAAAAACCGCGGAAAGTAACAAAGAAGAACATGCTGATACCGAAATGATTGATGGCATGGTTGGAAACAAAACTAAAGCCGCCGGAGCAGCGACCCAGTACCATGCGTACATGCCCGGCCATTTCCGGATCATTACACGGGCGCAGCCGCTCAAAAACATTCTTAAACAGGTGCACGCCTACAAGGTCCGTGCTGGCGGCCGTACAAATAAACAACAACAACCAGAGCCCACCCTGTTTTTTGAAATTAATGAGCACAAAAGTCACAACAAACAGGTACAGCGGTCCCCACACATAGGGATTGCGGAACAGCGGGAACACGATATCCGGGGCCGGGCCGGCGCTTTTAATATTGATAAGCTCAAATAACCAGCGGTCGGCCTTTACCAGCCAGTCGGGAAACGGGATGTACAAAAAACGGGTCATGGAGCAAATTTAGACTGCAAAACGATAAATGCACCTACTGTTTCATCATTTTTTCAAACAGCGTTCTCAGCTCTCCGTTCGATTTATACCCCAGGTCGCGGCTCACGATCTCCCCTTCCTTATTTACAAGCGCATAATGGGGTATGCCGCTGATATTAAAAAAGCAGGAAAGATAGTTCCATTCATCCGTTTTAAGCCGGAAATGTTCCCCGTTAATGGAAGGAATCATGTTTTTCCAGGTAGCTTCCGGCGAAGATGGATCCGTTATATAAACAAACACAACATCCCTGCCCTTTAATTCATCTTTAAGCAATGCAATCTCCTTAATGCCGCTACGACAGAGGCCGCACCAGGTGGCCCAAAAATCAAGATAGACCACTTTTCCTTTGAACTTTCCTAACCTCTACATTACTCAGCTTATGAATGCGGCTTTCTGTATTGTTTTTCACTATTGTCCGACTAAAGTAGTCGAAAAAGAGGGATAAAAAAAGGGTAGTTCATGAAGAACCACCCATATTAGTTAAGTTTGAGTTACCACACTTAAACATGACTAGAAGTCATCTCAAAAGTCAGGAATAATGTGAATAGTTAATAAATAGTTCTTTGAATTAGGGGTCAAGAGTATGAAACTTGCGGTTATGGATTTAACAGTAACGCAATGGGAAGAGGTTTTGCCTGTAATTAAAAAGGCAGCCCCAGTCAAAATAGTTAGTGGTCGTCCACGTCAGGATGATCGGAAAATCCTGAATGGAATACTTTGGATCTGTCGGACGGGAGCACCCTGGAAAGACCTCCCGGGCCGCTATCCTCCCTATCAAACCTGCCACCGCCGATTTCAGGAA
>NZ_KB893629.1 GCF_000374125.1 Niabella aurantiaca DSM 17617 | reverse complement strand
TAAAACGGGCCGTTTCAATACCCGTGATGATCCCGTTGAACAATACCGTGCCCCCAAGGCCCACGCCACTGATCCGCGCCCCAAAGCTGCCCCCGATCATCTCTTTGGAGGCCGTGAACATGCCCGACTTACCGTCAATCGACTGGGCAGGACAAACAAGCGTGAACGCATGATGGGTGAAAATGCTCTGGCTTAGGGAAAAGGAGGTAAACTGCAATAACGGGCTACCGTTAATGCTAAACATAGGTTCGGTTAGTTGCGCCATAATTTGGGTTTTTCTATGATGAAATAAGGTTATGCTTGCGCCCCACTCTGCATCTGCGGCTGCTTAAAGATATAAACAAAAAATAATATAAAAAATTATTTTTATTTATTGAATGGATTCCAATAATGGACCGTATTCATTATATATATATATCAATAAAATGGTTTGCGTCTTCACCATACGCGCCAGGTCAATCTTAAGAATTTGAGGGTCAAAGGCAAAAGCTGCAGCGTTGCTTTTAATAGCAACGAACAAAAGATGAATGGAGGTGCAGCGCATCGATAATGCAATCCCTTCTCCAAAAAGATTCCCGCTGCGCTGCGGCTAAGAGCAGGTTCCCGGAAGTTCCTGTTACAATGATTTGCGGCGCAGCGCCTTGTTCCCTATCAAAGAGATCCGGTCTTTTTAGCCCAAAGGCTTATTCATTCTACATATGGTGATTGTACAATTTTTACCCTGACGGCCATGGTGTCTTCACAAACCATGACCGACGCCGGCCAAAAAGCCGCAAACTAAAGGCTGGCCGGGGGATCCGGAAAGACAGAAGAGCTGAGCTGTCATCTATAAGGCTTACCATCGCACCGCCTTACCGGTTGAAACATACTTTTTAGTCAGCCCGCAATAATCTATAAAGATCATTCTGATACCGGTTCGTTATCACAGCGTCTTTATACAAAATGCAGCTATTCCTGTATGCCGCTGCAACCGACTGTTGCCTGTTTTGGTTTTTTGCGGCACAGCACCATCGGTCTTTTCCTTACACATGGAGTACGCCCCGGAACCCCCGGGCCGCATAATAAGATTCTGCGCCGTTGTGATAGGTGAATACATGATCGTAGCGCCGGTCACAAAAAAGAGCACCGCCCCGTTTTCTTATGGCGGCAGGCGTCTGTACCCAGCTGGATGTTTTCAGATCAAAGGCTCCCAACTCCTGCAGCCTGCGGTATTGCTCTTCGGTAAGCAATTCAATGCCCATCGCCTTTGCCATCTCCGTAGCACTGTCTGCCGGTTTATGTTCTTTTCTGGATGCCAGCGCATCCCCATCAAAACAAAGACTCCTGCGGCCCTTGGGACTTTCGGGGGAGCAGTCGAAGAAAATATATGTGTCTGTTTTTTTATCATACCCTACCACATCCGGTTCTCCGCCGGTGCTTTCCATCTCGTCCAGCGACCACAGTTTTTCCGGCCTGGTCTCCAGCTTTGCGGCCACCCCGGCCCATTGGATCCCTTGATGACGGTCTTTGTTTTTTTCAAACCGTTTTTTCAGCACTTCAAGCAATGTTTCTTTTTGCGAGGCTGGCAATTGTTTTCCGTTTGTTTTCATTTTATTTTCGTTTACGACCGTTGCCGGTTATTATTTTCAGCCAGGTCCTTAACCGCTTTCAGCGCGAACTCCCAGCCGGTGCCGGCATCCTCAAAAGCGGTTTGCTCCATTGGCCGGGTCATGACTTCGATCCCTGTTAATATTGTACCGTCATCCTGCTCCCGGAATTCATACGTGATTACCGATACAACGGTTTCCTTGTCCGGTCCGAGTAAATTGTGGCGGATGCGCCGCAGGGGCCCCAGCTCCAGCAAGGTTCAGCAACCGGTCAGACCTGCTGCCCGAACGTCAGCAGATTGCTGTCGGGATCCAGTAATGCAAACTCTTTTTGTCCCCAGGGTTTTATTTGTAAATGGCCCGCAGGATGGATGCCTACCCCACGATCCACCAGCCACTGATACAGTTGCTCAATGGCATTGGTACGAATATATACCTGTCCGTAATTTTCTTTGGGGTCCAGGTCTTTAAATTCAAAAAAATGGATCTGGATATTGTCCTTCTGAACCATCAGGTACCCTTCAAAGTCGTTCCCAAACTGCTGAAAACCCAGCTGATCTATATAGAACGCTTTGGTAAGCGTTTTATTACGCATGGGCAATTTTGGATGAATGTCTGTAAGCATCTTCTTTTTTTACAAAATTCTGCAATTCCCCGGGAAACGGCCCTGATTGAGATCAGGAAATTCAATACAGCGCCCTTACCCTGCTCAAAGTTTCCGGTGCTATTTTGAGATAGGATGCGATCATTTTAACAGGAAAAACCTGCGCGATCTGCGGCTTCACCTGCTGAATATACCCATATTTCTGAGCCGGGCTCAAAACATGATCAAACAAATAGGTCCGGGGGCCATCCTGGTTAAAAATCCCGGCCATTTGCAAAAAGGCCTTTGAACCTGCAATAAGTCCGTGCAGGTCGCTTAAACTCAGCTCCGCCACTTCCGATTTTACAAAGGCGCTGATCGAAGTTGCCGACCGCGATTGATGCACAAGACTCTCATGGTTAAACATCCACTCTCCTTCCAAATGAAGATCAATGATCTGCTCCTGCATTTCTCCAGCCTGATATTGATAAAAAGCACCTGATAAAATATAAAAAACAGACTGACATACCACGCCCTCTTTTAACAAAATTTCATTCTTTGCCACCGTCCTTTTTGTAACTGTGTTTTCAAAAAGGATCCGATCCTGTTCAGTGAAACATCCGATATCCTGTAAAACATTCCGGATCATTGACTAAATATTCATTTATTAAAAGCGTTCTTGTGCAAGCAAACACTGCTTCAAGGCCCTAATCCTCCAGCCCTTTGCCGTCGAGGATCTTTGGAATATATTTCCCGATCCGTGCTTCCCGGGTCTTTGACTGTTTGGCCTGTGAAAAATAAAACAGGTAGGCTCTTTGCCGCCCCGGTGTCAGTGTTTCAAATGCCTTTTTTAAAGCAGCGCGTTTGTCAAGCTGCTTTTGAAATTCCCCCGGAACCGCGTAATCCTTTGTCTTCTTCAGGGGCACCTTCAGCCCTGCCCGCTCTACTTCAACGGCTTCATAGATATAGGATTTAACTGCCGATTGCCATTTTTTGACCTCCTGTACATTGGTGAAGCGTGCCTGGCGCGCGGACTGTACATTTTCCGTTTGCCGGATCAGTATTCCCTCCGCATCCTGCAACAGGGCTCCTTTGAAAAACAAGAGTGCACAATACTCTTTAAATACATGGATCAACACAATGTTCCGGCCCTCAAATACGTAGCAGGGACAGCCCCATTTTAACTCTTCAGTGAGGCCGCAGCTCAAAACGACCTTTCGTAACAGCTTGGTCTCTTCCTGCCATTTTCCTTTATTAAAATAAAAGTCAACTTTCGGGTTCATGTGTTTTGTTCTTTGATATATTCAGATATTCTGTCATCTTATTTTCTCAATTTGGCTTTTACCGGTTCCTTTGCTTTGTCTAATTCCGCTTTATCCTGCTCTATCAACTGTTTCAATTCTTCTTCCTTAGGCAAATACATCAGATATTCTGAAGCAAACAATTTTTTATTTTCAGCGAGCGCCGAATACTTCACTACCATAGCAGGGTTAAATTCCGTTACACAAAATACACCATTGATGATCACAGATCAAATTTAATCCTTAATACTGATCGGATATCCGTAACAGACCCGTTCTATTGACCTAAACGGCTATCACATCCGCACTATACCGGAAGGTATCGGCCCAAATCATAATTCACTTTTGTATAACTTTCCGGTCTGCCGGGCGGAAATACCAGGAAACCACCGTAAGCACCAGCAACAAAGAGGGGCCAAAAAGTCCGTTGCTGCCGTCTCCACTGACCAGATGGGAAAAGATCGCACCCGTCATGGCAAAGAAAAAGCCGGCATAGGCCCATTCTTTCAGCAGGGGGTAGCGGGGAATGAGCACGGCGATCACCCCCAGGATCTTCCAGCTACCCAATAAGGTAAGCAGGTAGGCGGGATAACCCAGATGGGTCATCATTTCCGTTTCTTCTTTTTGATGGATCAGCTGTACAATACCGGTTGACAACATGCCCAGTGCCAGCCAGGCAGTGGTAATCCAGTAAATGATCTTATTTTTTTTGTTCATAATAGTAGGTTAAAGTGATTGGGATTAAAAAGCAGGTGATCGGCAACCGGTCTTATTTCAATTTGCCTGCCACCTCCTCCAGCCGGTCGTGCGCCATATTGATGCCATAGGAAAAGGGTAGCTTTAATTGTTCTTCCCGGTGCTTTGCCGACCGGTAAACGATCTGCATAATGAGTTTGCTGGTATCTTCCGACAAAGGTTCAAATTCCAGGAATTCCAGCTGGATGCCAAGAGGGGCGTTCTCCATTTCAAACGTGCGGGTGATCTTTTTTTCCGGAACAAATTCATGAATGGCCCCGTTGGCGCGGAATGCCACATTCCCCTTGCCATCGCTGGTTTCAAACTGGTAGCCGCCATGCGGTCTATTTTCCAGCTTCAGTACTTTGGTGCCCATCCACTGTTCTATAATTCCGGGTTCGGTGTACGCCCGGAACAGGAGGTCCAGCGGTAAATCAAACTCCCGGGTAATCACCAGGTCCTGTCTGCCGTCTTCGGCCTGAATCTTTGTTTTGCGTTCCATATTGTATTATTTTTTTGATTTGTATTTTTTCATTACGTCTTCCAGTTTGTTAAACCGGTCATCCCACATTTTGCGGAACGGTTCAATGAAGTCGGCTACTTCTTTCATTTTTTTTGCATTAAAATGGTAATAAATTTCCCGGCCGTTCTGCTCCTGTTGCAGCAGCTCGCATTCCGTAAGGATCTGCAGGTGTTTGGACACCGTTGGCCGGGCTGTGTCAAAATTTGCAGCGATAACGCCCGCTGTCATGGATTGCGTCGCCACCAACAGCAGGATGGCCCGCCTTGTGGGATCTGCTATTGCCTGGAAAACATCACGTCTTAGGTTCATTGTGTAGCTATTTGGCTACAAATATATATGTAGTTATTTAGCTACACAAATTTTTTTTCATGCTTTTCCCGGGGAAGACACAGCAGGCAGGTTTTTTTATGCTGCATCTCACCGGTTCACAACGTCTATTCCTGCCCGTTTTTTTATATCTTGCCCCCTTCAGTACCAACATGCATCCGCTCATACAGCATATTGAAAAGATCACGGACCTCCGGGAGATCGATGCAGCCCGGATCCTGCCGTTTTTTAGTGTCCGCTCGTTCCCCAAAAGGGCGCTTTTGCAGGAAGAAGGGAAGCGCTGTCTTTCCTATTTTTTTGTAACAAAAGGATGCCTCCGTCTTTTTTTTACCGACCAGAACGGGATGGAGCAAACCCTGCAATTCGCCCTGGAGCACTGGTGGATGACGGACCTGGATGCGTTCCGGTCGGGCAGAAATGCTGCTTATGCCATCCAGGCACTGGAAGAAACAGAGGTGCTGTCCATCGATGCAAAAAGCTATGCCCTGCTGCTCGAGGAGCTGCCCCTGATGGAAAAATACTTCCGCCGGATATATGAGCGCGCCTACGCGGCCGCACTGCTGCGGGTACAGATGATCTCGCGGATGCCCAAAAATGAATTTTATGAGCTGTTTGCCTCCAAGTACCCTGATTTTACCCAGCGGATACCCCAGAAAATACTGGCTTCTTTCCTGGGTTTTACACCGGAATACCTGAGTGAGCTGCGCAAAAAGAGAATAAAAAAAAGCAATGACTGAACAGCTGATGGCCCATATCCGGCGGCTGCTCCCGGGTTTTGTGATCCCCCTGGAAGCACTGCGCCCCTGCTTCCGGACCCATTCGGTTAAAAAAGGGGCATTCCTTTTAAAAGAAGCCGAGCCCTGCAACAGCATCCACTTTGTGAACAAGGGATGTCTGTATTTATTCTATGACCGCAACAACCGGGAAGAAGTCATTCATTTTGCCCTGGAAAACTGGTGGCTGACGGATTACAAAACCTTTTGTGACGGCCGGCCGGCTGAATATGCCATTGCCGCGGTGGAGGATTCGGAAATAACCAGCATTACCCGGGAAGATTATGAGCGCCTGCTGCTGCGCTTCCCGATGATGGCCCTTTATTTTAATAAAATTCATGAGCGGGCATACGGGGCCGCACTGTTTAAACAAAAGACCTATGCCACGTTGACCAAAGAAGCATTCTACCGTTATTTCCGCACTACCTACCCGGAAGTAGTACAACGCATACCGGATGCTATTTTTGCATCTTATATGGGCGTTTCCACAGAAGAACTGTGTCTCCTCCGTGAGGCCTTCATTTCTTAAACCAGCTTAAGTTTTCCGGCCGGAACCTGTTTCATCTTTGTGGTATAAAAAATCACAAGATGAAAATAATTGTTATCGGCGGTACCGGCCTTATTGGTAGCCAGGTAGTTCATCAATTGCAGCAAGCGGGGCACGAGGCCATTGCAGCTTCGCCCAATACCGGTGTGAACACGCTTACCGGTGAAGGATTGAGCGAAGTGCTGCAGGGTGCTCAGATAGTGGTAGACGTTTCCAACTCGCCCTCCTTTGCAGATGAGCCCGTGATGCATTTTTTCAAAACCTCTAATGAAAACCTGCTGCCGACAGAGAAGACAGCGGGCGTACAACACCACATCGCGTTATCCGTGGTGGGCACGCAGAAACTGCAGGCCAGCGGTTATTTCCGCGCTAAACAGGTGCAGGAAGACCTGATCCGGGCCTCGGGCGTGCCCTATACCATTGTGCATGCCACACAGTTCTTTGAATTTGCCGGTGGCATTGTACAAATGAGCCTCAGCGGGAATCAGGTGGTATTGCCCGATGCCAATATCCAACCCATTGCCAGTAAGGATGTGGCGGCGTTCATGGCAACAACAGCACTGGCCGCACCTGCCGGTAAGATCCTGGAAATAGGCGGACCTGAAAAATTCAGAATGACTGCATGGATCCGGCAATACGTGCAGGCAACGCACAAAAACGTTGAAGTAGTCGCCGATGCTGCGGCGTTATATTCGGGAGCGCCGCTGGATGCCGATACCCTGACACCCGAAGCCGCGGTGCACCTGGGCCCCACAAAATATGCCGACTGGATCGCCCAGCCCGAAAATCAGCGATAGTGCTTTTTTAGCGATAAAGGATCCTGCGCCTGACAAAACTCGCACCTTGCTGTACCTGTGCCTGTCTGCGGAAACCGTGTGTATTGATCCCTCGGATTTCCCGGACAGGCACAAATAGTCAGGGCCATTGTGCATACCAACCCTATTCCCGTTCTCAATAAGGGTGCTATACAAACGGCCGGGGAGGGTTATGTACCGGACCTTACCGTCCTGCCAGCCTCAAAAAATACTTTTGAAACACGCTCTTTTTACGATAGAACCGGGCTGATTGCGCTTTGTATCTATTTTAATGCGTTTGCCCTGCCGGGCATCCCAAAACAACGGTGATCCCGGTTATTTTTCTTACTTTAGGAGCGATGCAGCCTGGTCGTCTGCGCTGCGGCGGGCGGCCTCCGTCTTCTGAACGCTTCTTAAAAAACAACCTACTATGACAAACCGTAAACTGGAAAAAAGATTGCGCTTTTTAACCATCTATGTGATCGTGATCACCGCCGTATGTGGATTCCTGGTGGTAACCTCCTTTCGCCAGACAACCAAAAACCAGCGCATGGATGAGCTTACTGTAAAACGCATAAACCTGACCGATGAGAACGGAAAGCTACAGATGGTGATCAGCAACGCGCACCGCCAACACCCGGGCAGGATGAACGGGCAGCAGCTCCCGGCCCGCGAACGGCCTGCAGGAATGATCTTTTTTAATGAGGCCGGTGATGAATGTGGCGGATTGATATATAATGGCAATGATAAGGATGCCGGTCTTTACCTATCGGTAGACAAATTCCGGGATGACCAGGTCATGCAGCTTCAATATTCGGAAAACCCGCAGAAGCAGCGCCGGAAATATGGATTGCAACTCTGGGATTATCCCAGAGAAAATACTTTTGATGAGCGCATGCGGCGCTTCAGGGCCCTGAAGCAGCTTCCCACCAGAAAAGAACAGGACAATGCCTATGAACAAATGCTGAAGGACAGCCTGCTGATGCGGGACCGGCTGTTCATTGGCAAAACTTATGATAAGGAAGTGGGACTGTTTATCAAGGACCGCGACGGGCGGCCACGCATCAAGATCTATGTAGACGCGGACAACCAGCCGCAAATGCAGCTCCTTGACCCCGATGGCAAAGTAATGCATTAAAACAGGCAAACCCGGCGCCTTGTAGTACCCGGTCTTTCCCGCTCCTCAGGCAGGGCGCGGCGCTGCCGGGAAAACCGCGGTCAGCGCCCGGTCGTTCCGGCGACCACCTGCTGCTTCAACCGCAGCGCTGCCGGCTAAAGATCCCTTAGCTGAGCAATGCCGGGCGTTCCTTAAAGGTTTTCCAGAGCAGCTCGCCAAACAGCGTGTTGGACCAGGCGAACCATTTGCGGGTGAACTTTTCCGGGTTGTCTTTATGAAACGATTCATGCATAAAGCCCGTACCCCCGTGCGTTTTTTGTAATGTATGGATACACCACCGGATCTCCTCCGGGTTGCCGGAAGTAAGCGCCCGCATGGTAATGCTCATCGGCCAGATCATGTCTTTGCCGACATGCGGTCCCCCGATGCCCTCCGCCGCCGTTCCTTTGAAGAAGAACGGATTTTCCGCTGACCATACATACCTGCGCGTGGCCTGGTAAAGCGGGTCTGCGCCGCTTATCGCACCCAGGTAAGGCAGTCCCAGCAGGCTGGGCACATTGGCATCATCCATCAGAACATGACTGCCATATCCGTTTATTTCATAGGCGTACATTTTCCCGTACTCCGGGTGTGTGATCTGCGCATATTTTTTTACGGCGGCCGCCACTTCAGCAGCCAGCTGCTCCAGTTCATGCGCCAGTGCCGCATCCTTTGCAATTGCCGCGATCATTTCCGCGGCCTGCTTCAGGCTGACCACGGCAAACAGGTTGGAGGGCACCAGGTAAGCAAAAATGGTAGCGTCGTCGCTCGGCCGGAACATAGAACAGATAAGACCTACGGGCTTTACCGGATAGCCATAGCCACCCATCGGGACGCCGTCCGTAGCCCAGGAGGTCTTCCGCTCAAATTTGTAAGGCCCCGGCCCGTCTTTGCGCTGTTGTTGTTTAAAGGTTTTCAAGGTAAGCGCTATTCCTTCTTTCCAGGTGGCATCAAAGGGTGACAGGTCGCCGGTCTCCTTCCAGAAACGGTATGCCAGCCGTATGGGATAGCAGAGCGAATCGATCTCCCATTTGCGCTCATGAATGCCGGGCTTCATATCCGTAATATCCGTTTCCTTCCATTCGCTCACTTTAAGGTCATCATTATAAAACGCATTGGCATACGGGTCCTTCAGAATAAAATGGGTCTGCTTACGGATCACGCCTGCGATCAGCCGGTGCAATGCCGGATCCTGTTTGGTGAATTGCAGGTAGGGATAGACCTGTGCCGAACTATCGCGCAGCCACATGGCATCAATATCGCCGGTTATTACGTAAGTATCCGGCTTGCCGTCCTTTTCAGTATAGTAAACCGTTGTGTCCAGTGTATTGGGAAAACAGTTATGGAACAGCCAGCCCAGCTCTTTATTTTTCACATTGGATTGAAATGTTTTTATCGCATTTTCGATCGCCGTGCTTTTAAAATGACGCTGGTTTTCCGCAACGCGGACCACAGGAAAATCGTTTTTGCTCTGTGCAAAAGAAAGAGGATGCATGGCCAGTCCGGTACCCAGTGCGCCGGTATGCTGCAGGAATGTTTTACGGTTCATAATTTATATACGCTTAATGATCTGTTACCTTGTAAAACTAACTTATTTTCAGCGAACGCTGTTATCGGACGGCAAGGCGGTAAGGCGACAAGGCTTGAACGAATGTTGAGCGATTCCTTCCTCTCTTTCCGGATCCGCGGCGGAGCCGGGTATTTTGCAGTGCTATGGCCGTATTGCTCAACGAGCTTCTTTCTCAACACAGCCGGTATACGGATGTCAGCGATTTGTCGTATTTTTAGAGTAAATTCATTCTTATGGCTGATCATAACAAAGATGCAATTGTTGTTGTAAGAACCTATAGTGATATTGCGGCAGCCGTTTCTGCAAAAGAAAAGCTGGAAGAAGCAGGCATCACCGCTACGATCGACGATATGGATGTGGCGGGTATGACCCCTTTGGCAGGCATTGAACTCAAGATCTTCTCCGGAGACCTGGATCAAGCAAAGCAGGTTTTGGAAAGCTAAGCTATCGTAAACGACCGCCCTTATTAAGGTACGGGCCTGATACGATGGCTCGCCGGCCAGAAATCAAACAGACCGGATCTCAGCCAAACGTGATCAGTGTTACCGGCCCCAGTAATCCCGAAGACAATAGCGGATCGTCCTTTTTAAAAACGATATTGGTGTTCGTCTTTCTTTTTTCAGGAGGCAGCGCGGCATCACCGATCAGCCGGTTGGGCCAGAGATTGATCACTTCGATCCTCAATTCATTTTTTCCCCGTTTTATTTTACCGGTCACTTCCACCCGCCAGGGCGCGGTCCATACGATCCCGAGGTCCGCGCCATTCAGCCATACCCTGCAAATATTCTTTACGGTCCCCAGGTCCATGAACAGGGATCTGAAGGCGGGGGATGCCCCGGTAAAAGTGAATTGCTTGTGATAAACCACCTTGCCGGAATAATACCGGATGCCGGGGTCCGGGTGCCGGCTCCAATCCTGCAGCGCTTCAAAACGGGTGCTTGTAGGCCCACCCCATTGGGGGTCGAACCGGAGCTCCCAGGAACCGGTGAGCTCCTGCAGTTTGCGAAACCCATTGACTTGCTGCCAGACATTGGGTAATGCCTCCGGGAGGTCTTTTGTCTGTACTTTGGGAAACACAGCGAACACAGATTGAAATACATCCAGGTCCAGCGTCAGCCGGATGCGGTCCTTTGCCTGTTCAGATGCAGGGATCCACCGTCTTCCCGAAACAGGATCCCAGATCTCCGGCCGGCGGCCGGTTACGCGGAACAAACAGTCTGTACGGACGGCCTCTTTTTTCCGGTTGGTGATGAAATAGATCTCCGCCGCTGCCGTGGTACGGTGTATAAAATCGATCCACGCATTTTTTCCGGTGGTTTCGAAATCGGGTACACAACCGGTGCCTTCCAACACCGCACGTACCGATCCCGGGTAGAACAGGCGCCCCTTCCCCACTGCCATTCCCCGGTCTGTAGCAGGGGCCTTCCACAATGTTTTTGCCAGCTGCTGCACCTCTGCATCGCATTGCGGATAATTGGTCAGGCCGGAATCGGTTTGCGGCGGTGTGCCCATTACCACGGCACCTGCTTCGAGGAGCGCTTTTATTTTTTCCAATACGGCCACCGGCATGCGATCGGTTTCCGGCAATACCAGCATCCGGTACTGCATACCATCCGGCAGCAGCAGTTTTCCATTGCGCACGCTTACCCGCTCCAAAAGCACTTCCGCGTTGCACACATCATAATCATACCCTTTACCCAATGCATCCGGTACGTGCTTTTGCGCCACCAGATTGGGCGCAACGTCACCGTTGTAAAACAATACATCCGCTACAAAATGCCCGGCCCGCAGCAAATGCTGGCTGCGGGCGATATAAGAAAAGAAGGGTGCCGAAAACTCCCACCAGGTCACATTGGGATTAAAGTGGGTGCCCGCGCCATACTCATAACCCGGCAGGCCGTCTCCTGGTCTTGTTGCAGTAGAGGTATGGATCACAATGCGGTTGATCCCTTCGCAGAAAGCACGGTCCAGCGCCTGTTTCAGAGACCCGGGGTAATCCGTCCAGTGCCGGAAGCTGGTGAATGCTTCTGCAGACGCCAGCTTGCGACCGTAGGTATGCGCGGCGGATGCGGTCATCTTCGTAACCTTGTTCTGTCCGAAGTCCAGCCGGGACACTCCATAGGATTTATCATCCATTAAATTTTCCTGATCTTCATGCTTCGGTGCCAGCCAGAATTCGCCCATGGGCAGGTCACTGCGGCCCAGGTTCTTTAACCCGTCGATACAAATGGTTCCGGAGCGGCTGGGCCCTGCGGCCTCATTCTGCACCAGCAGTCCGTGTTGATGGCAAAGTGCTGCAAAATGCCCGTAATGTTCATCGGCCATGCAGTCTGCCACGGTTCTGCGGTAGTCATTCAAAAAACGGTCGGATATGGCGGCGCTGCCGATCAGATAACCCGATAACACCGGAAGATACGGCGTGGCATCATAGCCCCGGTAATGCCGGAACTTTTCAAGAAGCTGCCCCGTCCAGTTCGGAAAACCATCTTCAAAACTATCGTCGCAAAAATAAGCGGGCTTTGCACCCACTTTCGCCGCTTCTTCAATGAATACTTTTCCCAGGTGCTCAAACTGGAGATCAACGCCTTTTTTATCAAACCAGTCGATGGACAGCCCGTCTGCTTCCGGTTGGGCGATCATCAGCTTTGATCCCGTCATGCGGTGCCCGGTCCGTACGACCGTCCAGGTACCGGGCGGCACCTCCCAGCGCAGCCGTCCGTTTGCATCCATCTTATCGGTAAGATCGATGACATCCGTCAAGGCAATGGCCCGGTCGCCGGTCTCGTTCCTCCAGGGTGCCTGTACCGGCTCCGTGATCTCATACGATTTTGCAAAATTGCTGGCATCTTTGCGGTTGCTTTTTGCTTCCAGTAATGCAGCACGGCTGCCGGTTATCTTATGCTCGTTTCCGGACGTGCGGATCGCCACTACCGATGTATCCCGGTAATCGAGCTGCGCCAAAGGAAGATCGATGTACGCTTTATAGCCCGGGGGATTGAATACCTTGTCATACCCCGCACGGTTGCCTGGCAATGGCAGCACGCCGTCGAACAATTGCGGACCTTTTAGCCCGAGGGTGGATTGCAGGTACCATCTGCCCGCGTTCTCCGGCCGGATCCAGGGGCCGCCCATACACCATCCGGAACTGAGATTGATACCAACCTCGATGCCCAGGCGCTTAGCCTCTTTCATGGCAAAGCGATAGAGCGCCTTCCATTCCCCCGAAAGGAATTTTACGCCCTGCGGTATGCGGGCGCCGCCGAGCCCGTCTGCCGAATTGACCATCAGCACACCGCCCATTCCCTTTGCTTTAAAGGCTTCAAGATCCCGCCGGATGCCTTCCTTATCCACCAGCCCGTTAAACCACCACCAATAGCAGGAAGAGCGGGAACTTTCGGGAGGAGCAGTGAAGCTTTTGAACAAGGGGTCGGCCGTCGTCACAGCAGGCAGTGGCAGTTTCCGTACAAACACTGCGTGAAAGCCTGCCAGCCCGCTGATCTTTATGAAGCTTCTTCTTTTTAAAGGCATTTTTTTTTCGATTGAAGTGCATGAATGGATGCCGGGGACCGGTTATGCGACACCGGATATACGATGCAGACTGATCCGCTATAATTGCATAAAACAACCATCATTTTACCTCTTCAAACGGAGCAGTATCCTGCCCTGTCCAGCGATACAACCGGAGGTCGCAATACTGTTTTTTATTTTTGGTTACCCCGTTCTGAGAAATGTAGAAGTATCCATTCCCCAACGCATGGATACCGGTAGCACCCCATTCATAATTCCACCCGTGTACCCCTGTGTTTTGATCGTATTTGCCGGCTGTGGCCAGCTGCAGCACGCTTCCCCTTTCTCCATTGTCAAATCCTTTTAGCGCCTGCACAACCGGGGGTTTTGAGCCGTCTATTGCAAACAGGCTATAATTGGGGAACTGTGTTTTTTTCCCGGTATAAACAGCAGCAAACCAATACCCGGTATTGGCATCGTATTCAAGATTTTGAATTCCGTAGGTGGTGTTCCCCGTGTAAAGAAAATATTTGTTCAGGGGTTTGACCGGCCCTGTTATATTGAACCGGCTTTGCGATAAAGGGCGTTCGTACTTCCGGAGATCGCTGGCGTCGTATTGCAGGATCACCTGGTAATCATTGTCTGTACGGGAAGTATCCCCATATACGCCGTAAGCCACGTTTAAAAAATTTCCACCCCGTCTTTGTTCAAACCGGGGACCAAAAGCAATCCCGTCGATACCGCTGCAGCCATACCGGTGTTCCACCCGTTTGCCCCTGTTCATAACTGCCGCATTATAATCGTCGGCCACTTCTTTCAGATAAACCGTATTGATGATGTCGTTTTTTTCCGCGTTCATTCCCGGCCGGGTTATTTTTTCCCCATCAAAAATGGCTACGTAGAAGGAGCTCTCTTCGCTTGCCTTTGCATCCGGTCCATTTCCCAGCCCCTTTAAGATCCCCTTGCCGATCTTATCATTTTTATACTCAAGGGAGGCATAGATGCGCCCGTCTTCCGGATTTATATCCAGACATCCCAGGTGCCCGATGAATCCCTCCACGCTCCCGATGATTTCTCCTTTCAGGTTGGTCTTTACCAGGCTTGTTGTGAATGAAAAGTAGGCATAACCGTGTTGGGTGTCCACCGCAACGCCCTGTACATGAAAATTGCCTTCCTGCCGGTAAATATTACGGGGAAGATCATTGAGCGAAAGTTGTTCTTTTCCATTATGGGGACCCTGGCTCTGCCGGGCCGTCTTACAACCCCATAAAGCAAACAGGATCACGAATACGGCCCAATGATTGCGGATACTTCTTTTAGAAAGCATTTCTATTGTTTTAAGTAAATCCTGATGTTTTATGTACACCGGTGAGAACACGCCGGGGCCTTTGTAAATCCGACGGCCCCGCGTTATATTGCGTTTGCATTCAGTTTTTTGAGCGTCAGCACATTTTCATCATCCAGCTCAAAATAGGACAGGGCAGAATTTTCCATATCGAAGCGCCGGTAATTGGACAGCGGCATTCCCAGTTTTGCGGCCAGGTACAGCCGGTTGATGCCATTGTGCGCTACCACCATTACCAGCTGCCCGTTATGCCGGCGATGCAGCTCCTCAAAAAAACCGTTCACCCGCTTTACGATCTCCCCGCCGGTTTCGCCCGTACCGCCGGCCCTTGCAACTTCGGGATCTTTCATCCATTGCGTCCAAAGCTCAGGATTTTCTGCATTGAACTCGGCCTTTGTTTTTCCTTCCCACAAACCAAAATCCGCTTCAATCAGACGTTCATCTGTTATTACAGCCTGATTGCCGGAAGCGATTGCTGCCGTTTCACGGGCACGTTGCAGGGGCGATGCATAGACCGCGTTCACAGCTACTTCTTTCAATGCTTCAAATACTTTCCCAGCCTGCGCTATTCCTTTTTCGGTAAGCCCGATATCCGTTCTGCCGCAATACCGGTTACCGTCGGCATTGTATGCCGTTTCGCCATGCCGCAATAAGATTACTTTTAACATCGTTTTTATTATTGAATTCGTTTTAATCTTCTAAAATAAACCACAGAGATACCTATTTTTTCACGAACGGAAAGGAGCCATTTGCATGATGGTTTTCAACATGAAGCTGAAGACGGCATCCTGTTGCAATATCTATAAACGCAGGTGGCCAAATACAAATTCAAACCGGTTCATTTATTCTATAAATTTCCGCTCCTTCATTTCTTCTAAAAACCGGCCATACTGATCATCATACTGTCGTTTCAACGCGGCCCGCGGCTGTACCTGTTTTTCTGCCTGCGTCAGCGCAGCGGTGGCTTCGGTAATGTCCCGGAAACAGGTATTGGATGCTGCAACAATCGCAGCGCCTACGGCCCCGGACACCTGCTTCATTTTATAGATCGGCTTTTGAAGCACATCGCTGCGGATCTGCAGCCAGCTGTTGCTGTTGCTGCCCCCCCCCGCGGTATAGATGGCTTCCACCTGCTCTCCCGAAAGGGATTCGATCAGTTCATACGCATAGCGCTCTGCAAAAGCCACACCTTCCATGTTGGCGGTATAGAGCACTTCTTTTGATACGCCTGCAGGCGCAAAGCCTTCCGCCCCGGGTGCCACAAACGGGAACCGCTCCCCTTTCTGGATCAGGGGATAGGCGATCCTGCCCGTGGGTGTTAACGCCGCTGCCGCCGCGTTAAAATGCGCCAACCCTTCTTTGAAGCCGGCCGAAACCCAGTCTGCGCCTATATTTCCGGCCCCTCCCGGCATCCAGTAACCGGAAGGATGCCGGTGGTTGTACAAACGCTCCGCCGGATCAGCGATCTCCTTTACAGCTACACCTTTAATGACCAGGGTAGTGCCAATGGTCGTATTCCACTGACCCGGTTTCATGCCTCCCGATGCTACCTGTGAAGCACAACCGTCCGTAATGCCGGTAGTAACGGCTACATCCGCAGGCAGTCCCAGTCCACGCGCCAGCTCCGGCTTCAGTTTTCCGATAATGGTTCCGGAGGGCTGCACTTCCTGCAGCCACTCTTTTTTTATACCCAACGCCTCACTGATATAATCCGGCCAGTTCAGCAAAGACAGGTCGTATCCGGACTTCAGTACGTTGGTATAGTCTGTAATTTGCCATACCCCGCATAACATACCGGTAATAAGATCTGCCGCATGGACCCATTGAAAGATCTGCGCGGCCTTTTCCGGGAAGGTTTCGGCAAACCATACCATTTTGGCCAGCCCGGTTGACGTACCAAAGCCGGTAAACCCGTGTGCCTGGTTTTGCCGTGCTAACGCAGTACACTTTTTTGCCTGAGCACCGGAACGCTGATCGCTGTACATAATGGCCGGATGCAGCGGGCGGTATGCCTTATCGAGCGGGATCACTGTACCCGAGGTGGAATCGACCGCCATGGCACGCACGCGGGACCGTTGCTCCTGCGATAGCTGGCCTGCGGCCTTATCCAGACAGTACCGGCAGATCGTCCACCAGGTCTCAGGGTCCTGTTCCATGCGCATTGCCGGCGTCAACAAAAAGTCCTGTTCCGCATGGGCAACAACTGCCCCCTTGATATCCAGTATCACCACACGCAACCCCTGCGTTCCCAGATCGATCCCTATAAAATATGCCTCACTCATTTAAAAAATCTTCTTTAATAATGCGCGGTGCTCTTTCCAGCGGTCATAAAAATGATCCCGCTGCTGCGCTGATGCTGCCGGCCGTACCTGCTCATACAGATCCGTTTGCGCCTCCTCCACACCGAGGGATCCATTACAGATCATCATACCACCTACTACGGAAGCATGACGATAGTTATCCCGGATCCGGATCTCCTTTCCCGTAAGATCGGCAATGAACTGCCGGAGCACCTTGCTTTCCATGCCGCCGCCGCAGGTCCAGATATATGGCCGCTCATTGGGGGTAACGGAAACAAGGGTCTTGTAGTTCTCAAAAATGCTGCAGGCAATGTCCCAGAGCGTTGCCCACACCATGCCGGCCCTCGTCAGCTCCTGGTTGACCGGTGTATTAAAAATAAAGCCTCCTTTGATCAGCGGCTCTTTTTCATCCGCCACAAGCGAGCCCAGGGAAGCGATGCATTGAAAATCTGTAACCGACCGGAGCTCCGCTTCAATGACCTCATAGCCTTCGTTGGGATAGAATATCTTTTTCAACCGTTGATAGTTCAGGCCGGTCACGCCCGCGTTGGCCTCCACCATATAGCTGTCTTTATCAATATGCCGTCCCGTCCAGGTGCGCTGCTGCGCATCGAGGTCGTAGGAGGCCGACAGCTTTATAATAGGAGTTGTGGTACCGGAAACAATCACCACATCCCCCGCATTGGCGCGGGTGCTGAGCGCTGCCAGCTGCGTATCGGCGCCACCCACGATCAGGCTTGCTCCCCGGTTTACCGATAGGGCTTCGGCAATTGATGGTTTTATCGTTTCCAGCACGGTACCGGAAGACGTCAGCGGCGGCAATAAAGAAAAGGGCAATGAAAAAAGGTCGCACAATGCTTCCGACCAGTTCTTCCGTTCCACATCGTACAACAGCGTTTCGGATGCCTGCGAATGCTCATAGTGAACCACTCCGCAGAACATATATTCTATCCAGTCGCTGATGCTCAGAAAGGTCCCTTCCGGTTGCCACCATTCTTCTCGCACCGCTCTCAATCCAACCAGTTTCAATGCCGAAAACAGGGAAGTCGGATAGCGGCCCGTTAAGCGGTACACCAGCGATTTATCGGCAATGCGGTCCTCCCATTGCCTGCCACGATGATCAATATTGGGCATCCCCACAACCGGCGCGCCCGCAGCATCCAGTACGACGATCCCCTCCCGCTGGCTGGTGGCGGTAATAGCCTGTATATGAACCGGGCCGGCCTGCGCCAATGCCTCGCGGGTCCGGTCAAGGATCCTGCTCCACAATGCCTGCGGATCAAAATAAATCGCGTCCGGATATTGATCATCGCGTATATAGGGAATGTCTTCGCGGGCCGCTCCCAGAACGGTACCGGCGGTGGAAACAACGGCCGCACGCAGGTTCCCGGTTCCGAAGTCGATGATGATGTATGCGTTTGTCATAGCCCGATTACTGATTGGATAAATGTAATGAATTGGCGGGCTGCTTCTTTGCCCAGTCCAATAATTTTTCATTAAGAATGGCCACATGATGATCTTCCACTTCATCCGTAGCCCCCGCCGTATGCGGGGTGGCCAGTACGTGCGGATGATCGATCAGCCGGTAGTCAATGGCATCCGGCGGCTCCTGGTCAAACACGTCGAGGATGGCGCCGCGGATCCGGTTTCCTTCAATGGCTTCCAGCAGATCATTGCGGTTGACCACGCTGGCTCTTGCTGTGTTCACAAAGACGGCATCCGGCTTCATTTTGTCAATGAGCTTTTTATCGATCATGCCAATGGTGGAAGGGTTTACCGGCAAATGGACCGAAACGATGTCGCTGGTCTCAAAAACGGTTTCCAGGTCCGTTTTTTCACAGGAAGGATCCGGGGCTTCCTGGTAAGGGTCATAAAATTTTACGGAACAGGGAAAAGCCCGTACCAATGCCGCGATCCGCTGCCCTACAGCACCAAATCCTACCATACCGATGGTCTTACCCGCCAGCTCATTCCCTTTAAACTGCAAATAAGAGGCATGCGCGTCCTTTTGCCAGTTCCGTTGTTTCAGCCATTCAATTGCAGGAAGCGTCTTCCTAAAAAACGTAATGATGTTGGCAATGAACAGCTCTGCCACCGCCTGTGCATTTCTTGCAGGCGTATGCAGCACTTCAATACCCAGTTCCTTTGCAACCGCTACCGCCACGTTTGACGGGGTACCCCGGCACACGCCGATAAACTGAAGCGAGGGATGCTTCCGGATCACCTCTTCGGAAACGGCATCATGTTCTGTGATCAATGCGTCTGCTTTCGTTTCATCCAGCAGCCGGTCCAATTCTGCAGCATTATAAGCGCGCCCGTTCTCTTTCCATACTTTGTAAATAACGTTTCCAAAGCAGGACTCCAGCTGCTGCCGGCCGGCTTCATTGTAAGGCGCTGTAATTAAAATATTCATATAAAATAGATACACTTTAAATCACCGAGGTTTCCAATGCTCCATTGGTATCCTGCGGGTTGCCCCCGGTTTTGGGCAATGTAATAAAACGGGTGAGCAATGCACTGATAAAATACAGGACCGCCAGGATCCAGATCACGCCTGCATCCCCGGCCGGACCAATAAACAACCGGACGATCAGTGGTCCTGCAAAAACAGAAAGGCCGGCACCCAGATTTAAAAATGCCATTGCGGCGCCCTTGCCTTTTGACACCAGGGACGGCACCAATGCAGACAGCGGTACATAACCGGCCAGGAGCGCGCCCCACAGCACACCGCTCAGCAACACCATTGAAAAACTACCATCAAAAAGCTGCGGGGAATAATAGAACAATAAGGTGGTCAAACCACAGCCTACCCCGCCGAAGAGGGAGATGGTCCTGCGCCATCCGAGCCGGTCGCCCACAAAACCGAAGATCAGGTTAAAGATAATATTGGCCGTAAAAATGGTACCCCATATCTTCAGCCAGTCGGCCGTGGAAAAACCATACTTCTCAAAATAAAGCGGCATGAACACCGGAAACGCAAACTGGGCCGTGGTATTGATGGTACGCACAATGCCTCCTAAAAAAACCCTGGGCTCATTGACGGCTATTTTAATACTTTCTGCCAGTTCCCGGAGCTTATCCTGTCTTCCTGTTTTTGCGATCCGGTCCTTATTGATCAGCAAGGCGCATACTGCACCCAGCGCCACCCAGAAAACGGATGTCCACAACGTATGGATATGCCCCAGCCGTTCAATAGCCCAGCTGGAATAATAGGCTCCAAATACATTCAATCCCCCCGTAAATACAAACCAGAACCACCCCACTGCCGTGCCCAACCTGTTTTGCGGTGTGCGGTACGTAATCCATACCAGGAAGGTATAAGCAAACAACGGATAGCCGAATCCCCGAAGGGCATACGTCAGGAGCATGGTACCGAAATCCAGCTGCTGCAGCCCCAGCCCTACAAAGCCAAAGGTGCCCGCCACAAAAAGTAAAAACCCGGCCCACATTGCTTTTCGGACCCCCATTGCCTCGGCAAGGATGCCGGAAAGAAAAGAAGAGATGGCCACTGTAAGCCCATACACGCTAAAAAGCGTTGCGGACTGTTCGATGGTCAGTCCCCGGTCGTTGATCAGATAGGGGCTCAGCCAGCCCTGTTCCACCCCGTCTCCCATCATAAAAATCAGGACCCCCAGGTAGCCCCATTCAAGCCCCTTCGGAATACCCAATTTGTCTGTGAACGTTTTTTTTTCGTAAATCTGGTTCATATGACAATTGTTTTAAACAAAAATAAATACAATCAAACTAAATTAAATAAAATTAAACTAATAATTAAATAAATATGAACGAAAACATTTTACATACATTTCTTTTTCATTTCTTTGCATTACTGAATATTTGGGTATGAAGAATATTACGGAAAGGCATGAATTTATACTGAACAAGCTGAAAAAAGAGGGAAAAGTGGCGATCCTGGACCTCGCGGAAGAGATCAACATCTCCAGCGTAACCATCCGCAAGGACCTGAAAATGCTGGAGGAGAAAAACCTCTTGTTCCGCACAAAAGGAGGCGGGTCCCTGACCAATCCCTATGCGATCGATAAGCCGGTGAACGAAAAGGAGCTGATCAATTCTGATGAAAAACGGAAAATTGCAAGAGCTGCTATCTCGCTGATCGGTCAAACGGATTCGATCATGATCGGCTCGGGGAGTACTGTTTTTGAACTGGCCCGTATGCTTTACCCGGACCATAAAATGACTGCGATTACACCGGCACTCAAAGTGGGACTGGAACTGAATAACCGGCCGAATATCGAGGTATTGCAGCTGGGCGGGCTGATCCGCCCCAACTCTTCCTCCGTAGCCGGTACCCAGGCCCTGCAGGTGCTGGATGAGATCTCCTGCGACCTGCTGTTCTTAGGTGTGGACGGTATCGACCTGGAGCATGGCGTATCCATCTCCAATATTGCTGAAGCATCGCTGAACCGGAAAATGATCGAAGTATCGCAAAAGCTGATCCTGCTTGCCGACAGTTCCAAATTTAATAAACGCGGACTGGGCAAGATCTGTAACCTGGACCAGGTGGAGTATATTGTCACCGACCGGAAGATCTCGGAGAAGATCGTATTTGCCCTTCAGGAAAAGGGCATAAAGGTGGTACTGGCCTGAGCCTTTATCCGGACCATCATTGCCTTATCCCGTTTTTACAACGAGGATTCCCTGCTAAATATTTTGATTCTTTTAGCCCCCGAACAGGTCATGACGGGGAGCGAGCGCACCGGCATCGTGCACGATTTATAAGGCTGATGTACGATATGACCGCTGCGGCTGGGATGTCCGTGCGTTACTCCGGGTCACCGAGATTACCGGCGCGCTGCCTGTCCGAACGGGTCATCCGAAGGCAGGCGGAGACGAGCGCTGACAGGATCGCAGATAAACGCGAATGGCTCTGCGTTACATCTTACTTTGTGCAGATGCGGGAGAAATGAAGCCGTTCCTGAACAAATAAATACAGGAATAAACGACAATTGAAAGGCTTTTGGCACAGCCTCGTAAAAAAAACCAATCAGATCTTATACTAAAGTCTTCCGTCCCGGATCTCATCCACAATTGCCGGATCCAGCAATGTACTGGTATCTCCCAGGTTCGCCAGCTCTCCCTCCGCTACTTTGCGCAGAATGCGCCGCATGATCTTTCCGCTTCTGGTTTTCGGAAGGCCGCTTACAAACTGGATCTTATCAGGTTTTGCGATCGGTCCGATGATGCGGCTTACGGTAGCAAGAATGTCCTTTCTTGTAAGATCATCTTCGTCCTTATGTCGTTTTTCATCAAGCACCACGTAGGCATAAACGCCCTGCCCTTTTACTTCATGCGGATAGCCGACCACTGCGCTTTCAATGACGCTGGCATGCATATTGATCGCGTTCTCAACCTCCGCGGTTCCCAGGCGGTGACCGCTTACATTCAGCACATCATCTACCCGCCCGGTGATCTTGTAATTGCCCTGCTCATCCTTCCAGGCACCATCACCGGTAAAATAGAGCTCTTTATATGCGCTGAAATAGGTCTGGCGGCAGCGTTCATGATCACCATAAGTTGTTCTCAGAATGCCCGGCCAGGGGGCCCGCATACAAAGGTTACCGCTCATGACATCGTCCGTAAATTCGACGATCTCCCCGCCCTTTTCGTCTACCAGCAACGGCTGTACCCCCGGAAGCGGGAGCGTGGCCCAGCTCGGGCGCGAAGGGGTGATCCCAGCCAGGTTCGAGATCAGAATTCCTGCGGTTTCCGTCTGCCACCAGGTATCTACGATGGGACATTTCTTTTTACCGATATGCTCATCGTACCAATGCCAGGCTTCCTCATTGATGGGCTCACCAACCGTACCCAATACTTTCAGGGAGGACAGGTCTTTGTCCTTCAGCGGATCCAGTCCATAGCTCATCAGGGAACGGATGGCCGTAGGTGCAGTGTATAAGATATTTACTTTGTGCTTATCTACAATATTCCAAAATCTTCCGGCATCCGGCCAGGTGGGTATTCCTTCAAACATCAGGCAGGTGGCGCCGGCAGCCAGCGGGCCATATACAATATAGCTATGACCGGTGATCCATCCGATATCCGCGGTACAAAAGAAAACATCTTTAGGCTGGTACTGGAACACGTTCACAAACGTATAGGTGGTCCAAAGCATGTAGCCTGCGCAGGTATGCACCACTCCTTTGGGTTTGCCGGTGCTGCCGGAAGTATAAAGGATAAAGAGCGGATCTTCCGCGTCCATTTCTGCTGCAGGAATATCCAGCACTTCATCATGCATGGTTTCGATCACATCTTCCACTTCATCGCGCCACCAAACATCCCGCCCCTTGATCATGCTCACCGGGGTACGGGTACGGGTATGTACAATGACCCGCTTTACCACTTTATTCCCGATCAGGGCATCATCGATAATTGATTTCAGCGGTATATCCTTTGCACCCCTGTACGCACCATCGCAGGTAATAATGTATTCAGCCCCCGCATCATCCAGGCGGTCTGCAATGCTCTGCGCCGAAAAGCCTCCGAAGATAACCGAGTGAATGGCACCGATGCGGGCGCAGGCCAGCACAGCGATCACCAGTTCGGGTACCATTCCCATATAGATACAAACGCGGTCACCTTTCTTTACGCCGTTGTTGCGCAGCACCTGTGCAAACTCGCATACTTTCCGGTGCAGGATCTTGTAAGTAAGCGTCCGCACTTTTTCATTGGGATCGTTCGGTTCCCAGATGATCGCGGGCACATCGCCTGAAGTCTTCAGATGACGATCAAGACAATTCTCCGTAATGTTCAGCTTGGCGCCTTCAAACCACTTTACCCGGGGCTCAACAAAATTCCAGTCCAGTACCCGGCTGCTGAAGGGCTGCTTTTTTTTCCATTCAAAAGTATCGGCCACTTCCGACCAAAAACCTTCGGGATCTTCTACACTTTTCTTATAAGCTTCATGATACTGCTCAATCGTCTTTATCTGAAATGAATATGACATAACTAAAACGTTTTTTTTTGCGGCCTTAAAAATAGGCAATAAAAATTATTCAAATTTATTAATATTTTATTGAAAGAAATATTATCTTGATGCCCGTTAACGTTCACGTTACCGAACGATTGTATTTATTTTATTGCACAAAACAAAATTACATGAAACAAGTAAGTGAAGCAGGCGTGCTTCGTAAAGTCATTGGCGCTTCGTCATTGGGCACCATGATCGAGTGGTACGACTTCTACATTTTCGGGATGCTGGCTAAGACCATTTCTACTGAATTCTTTCCGGAAGGCAACAGCACCGCTGCTTTGCTGAGTACGCTGGCTATTTTCGCCGCGGGTTTTATTGTGCGGCCTTTTGGCGCTTTATTTTTCGGACGACTGGGTGACCTGCTTGGAAGAAAATCAACTTTTTTGCTTACCCTTATTTTAATGGGCGGTTCCACGTTCCTGATCGGACTTGTGCCCGGGTACCAGACAATCGGTATTGCCGCACCGCTGATCGTCCTGCTCCTGCGTTTATTACAGGGCCTGGCTTTGGGAGGCGAATATGGCGGAGCCGCTACTTATGTGGCGGAACATGCCCCCCCCGGTAAAAGAGGCTTCTATACCAGCTGGATCCAAACCACCGCTACCCTGGGACTGTTTCTTGCACTGGGTGTGATCATGCTGGTAAAGATGAATATGAGCGACCAGCGGTTCAATACTGAATGGGGCGGATGGCGCTATCCTTTCTGGTTCTCCATCGTGCTGGTCGTAGTGTCCGTCTACATCCGGTTAAAGATGCAGGAATCCCCGTTGTTTGCCCAGTTAAAAAGTGAAGGCAAGGTAGCCAAGAACCCGCTGAAGGAGAGCTTCCGGAACAGGGGCAATTTCAAAATGGTGCTGCTGGCACTGTTTGGCGCCGCTATGGGACAGGGCGTGATCTGGTACACCGGCCAGTTCTACGCGCAAAGTTTTTTAGAGACCAAAGTGGCGCTTCATTTTGATGAGAGCCGCTCGATCCTGCTATGGGCCATTGTGCTGGCCACCCCTTTCTTTATTGTTTTTGGCTGGCTGAGCGACCGCATCGGCCGCAAATGGATCATGATGGCCGGTATGCTGCTGGGTATCCTCACTTACCGCCCGATCTTCAATACCCTGCTTGTAGATGCCGGTACCGATCAATGGAACACGGAGATCAGCAACAGCCAGGTCAAAAAAGAGACAAAGCCGCTGGCCAACAGCAACGACTCGCTGCTGCTGACCGCTACCCATATTGAACTGTCCAACGGGGCCGCATATACAAAAGTGCAAACAGATACCCTGAACGCGGCTACCGGCGCCGTTTTGGAAGGAAAGCCGGTCATCAGGGACAAGGTGTTGCCACAATCCGTTTACTGGAAATTTGTCGGGCTTATTTTTCTCCTGATCCTTTATGTAACCATGGTCTATGGGCCTATTGCGGCCTTCCTTGTTGAACTGTTCCCGGTTCATATCCGCTACACGTCCATGTCGCTGCCTTATCATATCGGCAACGGTGTCTTTGGCGGGCTTGTTCCTTTTATCGGAGTGCTCCTGCAAACGACGTTTACGGCAGACCCCCTGGTGGGACTCTGGTACCCGATCGGCATTGCCGCATTGAGCTTTGTCATCGGTGTGGTTTATCTGTCCAATAAGATCGATAAAGACGTAAGTGATTAATCCTATCCTGGCTTTTAAAAATAAAAGAAAATGAATACAATAAAAAAAGCATTAGGCATCCTTTGGTTATTGCTGGGTCCGGTGATCACCTATTTCTTATTTGCAGGTGCCGTGCACAATATCGATCCGGATGGAAAAAAGGACATCAACAACCCGGTGATCTGGATCATCATCATTACCATCTTTTTGCCCATTGCCATAGGTCTGATGATCTTTGGCTGGTATGCGCTGAAGGGCGAGTACTCCAAAAAGATAGCTGACCAGTAGTGCCGGCCATTACCGCCGGTCTTCCTGTAATAGCGTTTCCGGTTACCGTCGTAGCCGGGAGCGCTTTTTTCGATTGTCTTCTATGTTCCTGCCCTTCAGCCTGCTACGGCGTATGCTTCGTTAAAGAATTGTAATATTCTTCAGTTTTTTTGTTTGAAAAAAAACAATCTGCTATTTTCGTGCTGCGTGGTATCTGGTTTATTATACAACAGGACAATATCCAAAAGCCTGGCAGTGATGCTGGGTATTGCATTATTGTGGCTTACAGTAAGCCTTCCATTTGTATATGAAGCCAAACTCCACCAGACCGAACAATCCGAGACGAAGGAAAAAAATCAAAACAATCCATTGGCCGGAGCTACCGAAGAAAAAGTACCTGCCAACCCTACCCTTACCATTACGGAAGAATACCTGCACCACGGTGCCTACGATTTTTCCTTAGCGCCATTCCGGGAAGGTATTGCCTACCTGCACGCACACGAAGGCACGTATATTGCCTTTCATGCGGAACTACACGCACCCCCTCCCAACGTACAGCTTTAAGTTTTCAGACGCCGGCATTTTTGCTGCGCGTGATCTTTGCTGCGGTCATGTACTGACTACGGCAGGTTCCCTACATCTTTTTTCATCGCTGTTGCCCGGACAGGCAGCAGTACCGGTGATCATTTCATCAATGATAACTTTATGCATACGAATTCAAAAACAAAAAATATATTTTCCAGCCTTGCCGGTGATATTCCTTCATCCATAGTGGTATTCCTGGTAGCGCTGCCATTGTGCCTGGGCGTGGCCCTGGCCTCCAATGCGCCGCTGTTCAGCGGGATCATTGCCGGCGTTTGCGGCGGCATCATTGTAGGCATGCTGAGCGGTTCACAGCTCAGCGTAAGCGGGCCCGCGGCAGGGCTTACGGCCATTGTAGCTTCGGCCATCATCAGTCTTCAGTCTTTTGAAGCCTTTCTTGTAGTGGTGGTTTTGGCCGGCATCATACAGGTGATCCTTGGTTTTGCAAAGGCCGGCATTATCGGCGATTATATCCCCAACAGCGTTATCAAGGGCATGCTCGCGGCCATCGGCCTGATCCTGATCATCAACCAGGTGCCTCAGCTGCTGGGCGACCGGTCTGCATTGCCCGCTAATGATGAGGAATCCATTGCCACTTCCGGAAATATTTTCGTCAACTTTTTTAAAGCCTTTGCCCATATAACCCCCGCAGCATTGCTGATCGGAGGCATCTGCCTCGCCTTTCACTTTGTTTGGGAAAAGATCGTTGCAGGCAGGAAAGGGTTCATCAGGCTGATCCCTGCGCCACTGCTCGTCGTTTTCATCGGCGTAGGATGCAACGCTCTGTTTGCAGGCACCGGCTTATTCCCCGCCTTGTCAGAAAGCTATCTTGTAAACATTCCCAGCGCCGGATCGGCAAAAGAGTTTGTGTCCTTTTTTACAACGCCCGACTGGAGCGTGCTGGGGAATACGCAGATATGGATACTGGCGGTGACCGTTGCGTTGGTTGCCAGCCTGGAAAGCCTGTTAAGCCTTGAAGCCATTGATGATATGGACCCTTATCAACGCGCCAGTCCTACCAACCGCGAGCTGAAAGCACAGGGTGTAGGCAATATTGTTTCCGGGTTGATCGGGGGCATTCCGGTAACCAGCGTCATTGTGCGCTCCTCTGCCAACGTGAACGCGGGCGCCAGAAGCAAAACATCAACGATCTTACATGGCACGCTGCTGCTGGGCTCCGTAGCGTTCATCCCTTTCGTGTTAAACATGATCCCCAAGACGGCCCTGGCGGCTATTTTGATATTTACCGGGTATAAGCTGGCAAAACCGGCGCTTTTTAAACTCTACTATAAAAAAGGCTGGGATCAGTTCCTGCCCTTTGTAATTACCATTGGGGCCATCCTTGCTACGGACCTGCTCAAAGGGGTGATCGTAGGGATCGGCGTAGGACTGTTCTTTGCATTCCGGTCAAATTTCCGCAAGGCGGTGTTTGTGGTGAAGGATGATACCAAATATCTTTTCCGTCTCCGCAAAGACGTTTCCTTTCTGAACAAAGCCATTATCAAACAGAACCTGGAAAAAGTACCGGATGGCGCCCAGGTGATCATTGATGCGATGCGCGCAGACTATATTGACCGCGACATTGTGGAAGTAATTGAGGACTTCATCATTCATGCGCCCCTGAAGAATATTGACGTACAGCTGGAAACCAGCGGGTTTATCGACCATGGTTTTTCTTATAAAATACTGGCAAACGATAACAAGGATGGGCACCTTAGAAGAACTTACACAAAAGTGATCACAAGCAGCAAACGGAAACCCGTGCAGGAACCTTTGCCGGAATTGGTTAACTTAGCACCGCATTCCCGATAATTTTATTTAAATCATCTATTCAACAGATCATATAATTATGCAATCATACGAAAAGTTATTACAGAACAATAAAGAGTGGGCCGCCGAAAAACTGAATAAAGATCCTCATTTTTTTGACAGCCTGGCCGAAACCCAAAACCCGGAATTTTTATGGATCGGATGCAGCGACAGCCGGGTGCCGGCCAACGAAGTAACCGGTACCACTTCCGGTGAAATATTTGTACACCGCAATATTGCCAACCTGGTCGTGCATACGGATATCAATCTGATCAGTGTGCTGGAATATGCGGTGGCGCATCTGAAAGTAAAGCACGTAATTGTATGCGGGCACTATGGATGCGGCGGTGTAAAAGCCGCAATGAGCAGCGGCGACTTTCACCAGGTGCTGAATATGTGGTTGCGGGTGATCAAGGACGTGTACTATAAGCACAAAGAGGAACTGAACACCATTGCGGATGAAACAGCCCGTGCAAACCGGCTCGTGGAGCTGAACGTAAAAGAACAGGTGGAAAAGCTGGCAAAGACCTCCATCATTCAAAAAGCCTGGCAGGAACGGCAGGCGCCCATACTGCATGGTTGGGTTTACGGACTGGCAGACGGACAGCTGCACTCCCTGCACACCATTACCCCGGATAACAGCCCGGTAGATCCGATTTACGTGTACGAAAATTTACAATAAGGAACAAGCCCATCCTGTTCCAGGCCCCTGCTATGGCGGGGGCTTTTTTGTATGCGTGGGAACCGGCCGTTTAAAAACGGGACCTCCATAGTTAGCATAGCCACCATGCTGTATACAGCATAAGAGTTTGGAGGCAAGATCCGAGGTAGTGACTTAGCCAAAACATTACTATTCAGGAATAAAAAAGGCCCGGGAATTAAGGATTTTTGTTTTGGAAATAAAAACGAATCATTCTGGGGCTCGCAGACGAAAGTACGGCAGAACACAGGATTTTACCACATTTAAGCAAAGGGAAACGAGGCTTTAAGACGAGATTGGATTTAGTAAAAGTGTTTCAAGTAATTTTAAAGCGGATGAAGACCGGCTGCCGATGGCGGGAGCTAAGCATAAAGAAATATTTTGGCGTTGATGTACCTTGTTGGCAAACGGTGTATTATCATTTTAATAAACGGAACAGAGATGGGATTGCATTGGCTTGCTTTTGTCACCAGATTCTCGCAAAAATTAAAAGTTAAACAACTTCGATATACTCCATCCTAAAGATTCCTTTGAGGGCTAATTAATTTCCTTGCCGCCATTGTCTTTTTGCAAGCTAAAAAGACGATCAGAAAAACAGTCCAAACAGGAAATACCCGGTTTTTCTTACTTTATTGCAATGAAAAAAGCGGCCCCGTGGGCCGCTTTTTTATCGCCATTAAAAAGATTCGAATATTATGCTTGTTTCGCAGCAAATTCTCTCCTGATGATATTCAGCGCTGCACCGGCCTTAAACCATTCGATCTGCTGCGCATTATAGGAATGGTTCACGGTAATGGAGTCCGTACTGCCGTCCTTATGATGCAATACCAGCGTTAACGGGGTATTGGGCGCAAATCCTGTAAGCCCGATGATGTCTATTGTATCATCTTCCTGGATCTTTTCGTAGTCATCCTTATCGGCAAAGGTCAACGCCAGCATTCCCTGTTTTTTCAGGTTGGTTTCGTGGATCCTTGCAAAGGATTTCACGAGCACGGCACGGGCGCCCAGATGGCGCGGCTCCATAGCTGCATGCTCCCGGCTGCTGCCCTCGCCGTAGTTCTCATCACCCACGATCAGGGTACCGATCCCCGCCGCCTTGTAAGCCCGTTGTGTAACCGGTACCGGACCATATTCACCGGTTAACTGGTTCTTTACATTATCGGTTTTATCGTTAAAAAAGTTTACCGCACCTATTAACAGGTTGTTGGAAATATTATCCAGGTGACCACGGAATTTCAACCAGGGGCCAGCCATGGAGATGTGATCCGTGGTACATTTACCTTTTGCCTTGATCAGCAGCTTCAGCCCTTTCAGATCAATGCCTTCCCATGCAGGAAACGGTTCCAGCAGCTGGAGGCGTTTGCTGTCGGGACTTACCTGTACCTGCACACCGGAGCCGTCTGCGGCCGGTGCCTGGTAACCCGGGTCATCTACAGAAAAACCTTTGGCAGGCAGCTCCTCGCCACTTGGGGGGTCCAGTTTTACCGTTTCTCCTTTTTCATTGACCAGGGTATCTGTAAGGGGATTAAAAGTAAGATCGCCGGCAATGGCCAATGCGGTCACCAGCTCGGGCGATGCTACAAATGCATAGGTATTGGGGTTTCCGTCTGCGCGTTTGGCAAAGTTCCTGTTAAAGGAATGCACAATGGTATTCTTTTCCTGTTTGTCTGCGCCAACACGGTTCCACATCCCGATACAGGGCCCGCAGGCGTTGGCAAATACCGTAGCACCAATGCTGGCAAAAGTATCCAGGAACCCATCCCGCTCGATGGTGTATCGCACCTGTTCTGAACCGGGGGTAATGGTAAATTCTGCTTTTGTCTTTAATCCTTTTTCGCGCACCTGTTTTGCCAGTGAAACGGCCCGGCTGATATCTTCATAAGAAGAGTTGGTACAGCTTCCGATCAGCCCCACTTCTACTTTTGTGGGCCATTCGTTTGCCGCAGCCGCCTCTTTCATTTTTGAAACGGGGGTGGCCAGGTCCGGGGTAAACGGTCCGTTCAGGTGTGGTTCCAGCTCATCGAGGTTGATCTCGATCACCTGGTCAAAATATTGTTCCGGGTTGGCATACACTTCCGGATCTGCGGTCAGCTGCGCACTGATGGCATCCGCCGCCGCGGCCACATCCTCCCGCCCGGTTGCTTTCAGATAACGGCTCATACTGTCGTCATAAGCGAAGGTAGAGGTCGTTGCCCCGATCTCCGCACCCATGTTACAGATGGTACCCTTACCGGTACAGCTTAACGATTGTGCTCCTTCTCCAAAATACTCTACAATACAACCGGTACCGCCTTTTACGGTCAGGATCCCCGCAACTTTCAGGATCACATCCTTCGGCGCGGCCCATCCGTTCAGCTTTCCGGTAAGCTTTATACCGATCAGTTTGGGCATTTTCAATTCCCAGGGCAGGCCCGACATAACATCGCAGGCATCTGCACCGCCCACACCGATCGCGATCATTCCCAATCCTCCGGCATTTACCGTATGGCTGTCCGTTCCGATCATCATACCGCCGGGAAATGCATAATTTTCCAGCACTACCTGGTGGATGATACCGGCGCCGGGTTTCCAGAACCCGATCCCGTACTTATTGGAAACCGATGCCAGGAAATCAAATACTTCGCTGCTGTCTTTCCGGGCGATGGCCAGATCCTGGGCAGCACCGGTCTGCGCCATGATCAGGTGGTCGCAATGCACCGTAGAAGGCACGGCTACCTTATCGCGCCCTGCCTGCATGAACTGCAGCAATGCCATTTGTGCAGTGGCATCCTGCATGGCAACCCTGTCCGGGGCAAAATCTACATAATCAACACCCCGCTGGTAAGCTTTTTGAGCAGGATTGGTCAGGTGTGCATAAAGTACTTTTTCGGTAAAGGTCAAAGGCTTGTTCACCAGCTTACGCGCCTCAGCTACCTTTCCCTCAAATTCGGCGTAAACCTTCTTTATCAGGTCAATATCAAATGCCATAGAAAATTATTTTGTTGGATGTGAATGAATTGCCGCGAATTTACAAAATTTTTGACGGTTTTGCCGGACATATTTCCGCCGGGGGTATAACATCCTCTGATTCGCGGGGCCCCGGATCAGGGCGCCCGGCAGCAAAAAGTATCTTCACGGCCTGTTTGGGCAGCCTTCCGTTTCTGCGGATCATGAACCGGTACAGGCCCATTTTCAACGGCCGGTTCCGTTCATTGCATCTTCCAGCTGCCTGATCAGGGCCTGTCTTTCCATGGGGTAACCGGCCCTGGAAAGCTCGTAGCTTCCGTCTTTTTTTATGATCACATAGGTGGGGTACCCCGTGCCCCCTACCTTTTCCATAATGTCGGCGGTAAGGGCCTGGCCGGCCAGTATGTGCGTACCGGTTAAGTGATAATACGGAATGAGCTTTTTCCATTTTTCCACGTTTGCCAGATCAAAATTTGCAATGTACAGGTATTCCACTCCCCTGCCCCGGAAATGGTCCTTTATGGCCGCTGCATTGTTTTGAATTTCCCTGCGGCAGGGACCGCACCAGGTACCCCACATATCGAGCAATACGGTTTTTCCTTTTACGATCCTGAGCACATCCGCCCATGTTTTCAGGGAGTCCGGGTCTGCGATCAGCACCATTTCCGGGGTGAGGGGCTGCCGCTCCTGCGCCATCACTTTTTCTACAAAAGGCCGGATATAGGGCAGGTAAGGGCTGCGGGGATATTTCTTTTCGAACCGTTCAAAGATCTCCGGCACATGCTCCTGTTTTTCGTCCATAGTCGATTTAAAGAGCGTAGCGTACAAAAACTCTTCCGTTTTGCCGGAAAAATAACGGTTGATGATGCGCTCGCGCAGATCATTTTCCATATCGCCCATAAAGATCTTACGCCCTGCCACCACATTGGTGCCATACCACTCTTTAAAAAACGGCACCGGATCTGCAGACGACGCTTCCCATAAAGCTTCCTTTATTCTTGTTACATACACAGGAAGGAAGTACGCCATCTGGGGAATACGCAGTGTTTCCTCACTGATGGGATTCTTGCTCAAAAGGGAGTCTTCAACTTCCTGCCACCGCTTCCTATTCCGCGCAAAGGCATTCCGTATGTTATATTTTTGATTGCCTTTAAATTGAATATAGACCCATACCGGAAAATAGCGGGTCTGTAATTTAAAAGCGTTTACAAAGGCTTTTGAAGGCCGGTATTTTTTTATATATGCATCCAGCACTTCCCGGTTTTTATCATTCTGCTCCAGGATGCGGTGGAAGCTGTTATCCGGCAGTGAATCTTTTTTAAAAGCGGTAAGATCAATGAGGGTGTTAAATTCCCTGATCGCCGGCTGGTTGTTCTCGCTTCCCCTGCCCGTTACCTTTATGGCATTTCCAGGGCTGTCTGCATCTGCAGCAAACAGGAGCTGATCCCCGGGTGATAAATAAAAGTTGTACCGGAACGCTTTCTTTGTCGTGTTGTCTTCATAGTACAGGGTCACAAAAATCGGCCGGGCCAGGTCAAAACTTTGTGTTGCCCTACCGTTATTCAGCGGCCGGGCAACATACCGTTCCTTAAACAACACGGAGGCACGGGTATAATCGTTGTTTAAAAAACCGATCTCTTTCGCCCCGGCATTTTTAATATTTACGGCGATGGTGGCTTTTTGCGAAAAGGCCCCTAAACCCACCCCGGTGAACATCATCAGCAGCAGCAACAATTTTGTCATGGTTTCTCTATTTAAGTCAGAATCAGGTATTCCAGGATCAAAAATAATTGAATTTCAATACTTAAAACATTATACTTGTCGGTTCCGCGAATAATAAATAATTTTACGGGCGTAATTTGTGATACTCATCTATGAACCGTCTTAAAAGCTTTGTAGAGTGGAATGCCTTTGGTGTTTGTTCTTCCATCGGAAACAGGCTCAACATTTCGCCCAGCAGGATCCGCCAGTACTTCATTTACACCTCCGTATTAACCATGGGCTCGCCCATTCTTGTTTACATGATCCTGGCTTTTTTTAAGAATGTGAAAAACTATATTCACTCTTCAAAACGGAATCCCTGGTATTATCTTTAAGCAGCCAGGTTTCCTTTATACTGTATTTACCGGCAGTGTTCCTTTGGGCAGCCACACCGTAAAACGGGTGCCTTTGCCCGGGGCACTTTCCACATCGATCAGACCTTTATTCTGGTGAACGAACTCATTGCAAAGCAATAACCCCACTCCCGATCCCCGCTCTCCCACGGTGCCATAAGCCGGATCCTGCGGCCCACTGAACATTTTCTTCAGCCGTTCCCCATCCATACCCATGCCCTGATCGGTCATCACAATGATCACCTGGTCTTCCTGCTCTTCGGCGGTGATCGCTATCTGCCCGCCTGAAAAGCTGAATTTAACCGCATTGCTAAACAGGTTGCGCAGCACCACAGAAACCTGGTCCCGGTCGGCATATAAAGCAATTTCCGGGGAAACCCCGGTGTTTACCCGGATCTTCTTTTGCTGTACCACCGGTTCAAAGAAACGCTCTACTTCCGCCAGCAGCGGCAATAAACGGAAATTGGCGGGTGCCATCTGAATGCCCTGCATCCCGCGGGCGCTCCAGCGCAGCAGGTTATCCAGCGTGCTCCTCAGCTGCGAAACCCGGTCGTGCAGCACTGCGGTAGCTGCTTCCATTTCATCGCGGCTGAGCAATCCATCCCGGAACTGCTCCAGCAGCGCATCCAGGGTGGCGATGGGACTGCTGATATCATGCGCCACTACCGAAAACAGCCGTTCCTTATCCCGGTTCATGACCGTTAAGGCCTGTCGCTGCCCTTCAATTTCACGTTGATAGTCGGCCTGGATGGATTTAAAAAAGAGCAGGGCGAGGATCACAAAAAGCAAGGCCGTGGCCACGTTGCCCCAAACGCGCTCATCCGGAACGGGAGGCCCGAAAACAGCTGGCTGGGGGAAAAAGACGATCAACAAATAAGCGGCAATGATCACCAGGCTCAGTACAGTCACCACCCGGCGATCTGTATATACCAATATGGCTATAATAAGGATATTGAGCAAGAAATATTGCGCCCCGTTATGGAAATACAGGCCCGTAAAGGTATAGATCAGCAGGTTCACCCCAATGAGGATCAGCCGGGCGCCCAGGTACATACGCCACCGGTGCATAACCAGCACCATCAGCGCAGACGCGGTACTGATCAGATTCAGCCCGGACAGCACATAGCGCCCCTGTACAAAATTGACCACGGTGTAAAAGAGCATGAACGGGATACAGGGTAGCGCCAACAGATTCAGCAACTTGGTCCGCCTGGACTCTACAAAAGGCATTGCGGGCAGGATTCCAACATTCACAATACTATTCCAGACCTGGTTTACATACTTCAGCAATAATTGGTTCGTTCTTTTGGTCATACGGAACAAAGATAGATCAGGTTTTAATACCCTTCCTACTTTTAGGAGTGCACCGGTCCGGCAAAATGGAAACAGCTTATTAAAAATACCGGGGTTGCGGATGTCCCGGGCCGCTATTTTAAAAAAACAGTCCGCCAACGTGTAACATTTTAAAACTTTTCGCTATTATTAAATAAAGGGTAAATTACTTCGTTGGACCAAACCGTAGAAATAGCGAGAGATGAGCAGGTTGAACTTTGCAAGAAGGGAGACAATAATGCCTATTTCAGCATCTATGAACGGTATGCCAAACCCATGCTGAACAGCAGTATGCGCATTCTGAACAATATTGCTGATGCGGAAGACATGGTGCAGGAAGCATTTATTGATGCATTCAACAACCTGGAATCCTTTACCTATAAGAGCTCATTTGAGGCCTGGTTGCGCAGAATTGTGATCAATAAATCCATCAGCCTGCTCCGGAAACGGAAGATCGCCTGGTCGGATATGGATCTTTCGGGTGTTGCGATGGACGAACCGGGCGAAATCAATGAAGATCAGTTTGCATTTGACGTGCAGCGGGTAAAAGCGGCCATCGGGGCCCTGCCCGAAAACTACCGGGTCATCTTTAATTTGTTTGTTATCGACGAGCTGAAGCAGGATGAAATTGCTTCGCTCCTGAATATTTCGCATACCAATGTCAGGACCATTTATCACCGGGCCAGGAAAAAAGTGCTGGACATATTAAATTCGAGCGATCATGAGTAACCGATTAGAGGATTTCATAAAAAAGAACAAGGCCGCCTTTGACGACCAGGAGCCCTCTGCGGCCCTCTGGAAGCGTCTGGAAAAAAAAATGCAGGAATCTGTTCCCCAGCCAGACCGGACCGCTTCTAAAGTGGTTAAGATCAACTGGTGGAAATGGGCCGCCGCCGCTATGATCCTGATCACAGCCGGGGTTTTGAGCAGGCCCTACTGGAAATCTGCAACTCCTGTGCCTTCGGGTCCGGACGTTGCTGTTCAGACACCGGACTCCGGAAGGTCGCCTGTCGATGGCCATACCGACAGCAATGACCATGCAGCCAGCGGCCCGGATCTGGCCTATGATGACACGCACCGCCTCCCGGCCGGCAGCAACAGTCCGAAAAAAGAAGACCTGCTTGCCGGAGACCTGCAAACGGGAAGCGCCGTAAAAGAAGAATTGTATCATTATACCCGCCTGATCGAGATCAAACAAAAGGAAATTGCAACGCTAAAAAACAATTATCCCGAATTGTTTGAGCAATTTTCGGATGATCTCACCACCCTCGACCATTCGTACGCTGCCTTAAAACATAAATACGACGAGGGATGGAACAGCGAGCAGCTTTTAACCGCAATGATCGAGAACCTGAAGCTGCAAACCGAGCTCCTGAACAAGCAACTGGAGATCACCAAGAAACTTAAACAACAAAAAAATGAATCGACATATAAAAATATTTAGCCTGTTCCTGCTGCTGCTGGCCGTTAGCAGTGCCCGGGCAAGCAATGATGACTGGAGTGCGGAGAAAAGAAAAACCTTTTCCAGGTCCTACCCGTTAACAGACCATTCCCGGGTATCCATCAAAAATTCTTTTGGAAACGTACATATCTCCAACTGGAACAAAAACGAAGTGAAGGTGGACGTGACCATCACTGTTAAGGCCAACAGCGACGAAGCTGCTTCTGCCCTTCTTGACGCCATTACCATCGAAGAGAACGAAGGGACAACCATCTCTTTTGAAACAAAGATCCGGTCCAGGAACAATGGGGGCCGCCGCAGCAAGAGTTCCTCCATGCAGATCGACTACGTGGTGCATCTGCCGGCCGCAACCGCTTTGAAGGTAACCAATTCCTTCGGAAGCACTTTTATTCCGGATCGTTCGGGCAATACGGAGCTTTCACAGTCGTACGGCAACCTGACCACAGGCAGCCTGACCAATACCGAACATCTGGCGGTCGACTTTGGGAAACTGATCGCCACACAGCTGGAAAATTCAAAGGTGCTGATAAAATTTTCGCAGGTTAACATCGATAAGCTCTCCGGAAATTTCGACGGTAATTTCCAGTTCTGCACCAAGCCGTTCATCGGGCTTACCACGGCAATCCGGAATGTAAAAATTGATACAAAGTACTCAGATCTGACCATTTCCATCCCATCATCCTTTGATGCCAGTGTTGACATTGTTACCAATTTTGGCAGGGTAACGAATAACAGCGATCTGAAGCTGACGGACAAGGATGGCGGGAAGCTCACCGAAACCCGATATACCGCGCCGGGTAATAAAACGGGGCGGCGGATCTCGATCAGGAGCGAGTTTGGGAAGATCCAGCTGAAATAATAACCGGTGTTTGAAGAGGCGCCTTCCGGGGCGCGTGCTTCCCGGAACGGGCGTTCTCAAAGAATAAAAGCAGGAAACGCATTTTCAGCAAGGCTTCAGGGTCGCAAATGCGCTTTTTCCTCTAAAACCGTCCCTTTTGCCGCCAATAGACGATCTGCTTTACAAAAGGCGGAAGGATGTTTAAACATGCAGCAGAAAGTATATTTTTAATGGCCGGGAAATTAAGCATCTGCATGGGTCCCTGCATTTGAAATATGCAATGCCAGTGCCCGGAATCTTCAGGAAGCCCCAAAACAAAAAGACCATTCGAAATGGTCCTTATGTTTTAGCTGAGAAAAAGGTATTTTTCATTAACCGGTTACTCTCATTTAAGATGTTTGTAATAAAAGGATATCGCTTCTCCCAGTGAAGCAACATGAAGTTTTTCGTAAATCCTTTTGGTGTAGGTCCCGACTGTGTTAAATGTGATCTGCAGCTTTTCCGCAATCATTTTGTAACTCAGTCCATCAGCGAGCAACTGCAACACTTCCGCCTCCCGCTCGCTCAGGGAGGATGCGACTGCCGGTGGCTTAAAATAGTCCAGCACCTTCAGGGCAATTCCGGGGTTCATAACAGCTCCGCCATCATGAACGTCGTGGATCGCCTGCAGCAATTTCTGAGAGGAGTCATTTTTCAGCACATATCCGCTGGCACCACTGCGGATACTGGTAAAAATTTTCTCACTGTCGTCAAAGACTGTCTGCATCAGCACTTTGATCCCCGGGCGCGTAGTTTTGATTGTTTTTAAGCCTTCAAGCCCATTCACCTCTGGCATATTGATGTCCATCAATACAACATCGGGCAGCGTGTTCTCCATGTCCGCAACGGCATCTTTACAATTTTCTGCCTCACCAACATATTCCAGGTCATCGGTCAGTTGGATCAGGTTCTTTAGACTATCTCTCCTGGCGATATTGTCATCATATATAAAAACCCTGATTGGCATGCTCCAGCAAAGATAGAGTAGTTCAGAATACGCTTTTGTCACTAATATTCGTGACAGGAATGATGGCGCTGATCTTGGTTCCTTTTTGCGGAAAACTGGCGATCTGGAAAACACCTCCCAGTTCCTCCGTCCGCTTTTTCATATTCCGCAGCCCGTTCCCGGTCGGTTTTGCATCTTCCGGAAAGCCTTTCCCGTTATCGACGATCTCGATGCGCAGGGCATCGCCCTTCCTGTAGATATCGATGGAGACGTAACCGGCCCGGCTGTACTTTACAATATTGTTCACCGCCTCTTTCACGATGAGCACCACGTTCTTTCTTGCCGTAATGTGCTGAACGATCCCGTTAATTTCAGGTGCTATATGGATCTGGTAATCGATCTCCCTGCTTCCCAGCACTTCGCTGACAAAATTCTTTATCCGGCTGTCCACCGAAAGCATGTTCTGCTTATCGGCCCGCATACTCCAGATGATATCCCCGATGTCTTCCAGGATCTTCGACGAGTTGACGGAGATCTGTTCCATCAGGTATTTTGTTTTTGAAACATCCTTTTCGAGCAGGCTGGCGGCCACATCGCTGTACACTTTCAGGCTGCTGAGTGTGGAACCGATATCGTCGTGCAGGTCTTCTGTGATCCGGTTCCGTTCTTCGTCAATCCTCGCCTTCTGGGCTTGTTTTCTCTTTTGCCGCAACATCTTTAACCGGTTCAGGCCCAGAAAGGAGATGCCGGTAACCAATGAAGCCACGATCACAATAAACCAGGCGCTCTGGTAAAAAGGGGTCCGGATATTAAAATAGAGTGTCAATACGTGCTGGCTGACCAGTCCGTTCACGTTCACCGCCCTCACCTTCAGCACATGATACCCCGGTTCCAGCTGCAGGTTCAGTGTGTTTCCGACGATCTCCGAGCTGGAGGAATCTTCATTCAATGAATAAATAAAATGATCCAGATAGCCGGAAATATTCACCCCCGAAAATGTAAGGGTAAGCGTTCGCTCACTGCTGGACAGGTCGTAAGAAGATGCTACCGGGAACCGCTGCTGATTTACCTTTATATCCGTAAGATAGGTCCTTATATCAAAGCGGGGAACGGTCATGTTGGCCGGAACAATGGCAATGCCGCTTTCCGCCGCCAGGTAAATGGAATCGTTGCGGTAAAAGATATCGCTGATCACATTATTGGAGACGCCTTCCTCATGGTTTAAATTGGTGATCGTATAGCTGAATTTACCATCGTTGATGCTGTAGTGTATATATGCGGCACCCCTCCGGGTAGTGGCCCATAAGAACCCCGGCCGGTTGGTATGCTGCAGCTTGACCACCGAAAAATTTAAAAAGCGGGGATCCGAAACATGGTACATGACCCGGTTGTCCTTTAAAACAAAAAGGCCGTTATTGATGGTGGAGATCCAGAGCAGACTGTCCGGCGACACCACCGCCGCCACGATCCGCGATCCTTTCAGGGGTGTGTTGACGCCCGTTTCTGAAAAAGTGCTCAGGTTATAATCATACCGGAACAACCCTTCGGTGGTACCCAGGTATATAAATCTTCCCTGCGATGCAAGTGTGGTGATCCGTACCCAGGGAACTTTTAAACGGGTGGCCGTTTCCGTGATCGTATTGATCTTATACAATCCTCCCCTGGAATCCACACCCGAAGCGATCAGGATGCTGTCGTTGTAAACGATCCCTTTTTTCAGCTGCCGGATGATCTCTGATGTTCCCAGCCGCACCAGCCGTTTAAAGTCTACAAGAACACCCGACTCCGACAATACAAAGATCTTGTTTTGAGAGGAGAGCATTCCCAGCACCCGCCCGCCACCGCCTTTTGGAGTGATGCGGTGAAACCGGATCCGGTTATCGGGGGTCCTTTCCACTACTTCCCCATAATTATTTCCGCCGTAAAGCGTTCCGCCAGGATCTACAAAGACCGATCTGAAATTGTTCCGGGTGGGCGGGTCGCCGAAGGGCCGGAGTATATTGAGCCTACTTTTGTGAAACAGCAGCAATCCCTTATCCATGGTGGCCACCCATACGTTCCCTTCCCGGTCTTTGAACGACGAATTGGCAAAAAAGCTTCCGGAGATCTTTACCTTAAAGGTATCCGTCAGAAAGTCAAAAACATAGATCGACCCCTTGCCGGTGGAGACATTCACCTCATTGCCATTTTTCCGGATCAGAACGGGATTCTCGTCAATTTGCTTTTCCACCACCCTGAACGGGTTGCCGTTATTCGATTTTTGTACAATATAGATCTTACCGGTTCCCCGGAGGATGTAGAGCTTGTTCTTTACAAAGAAGGAGATCTCGTACAAGGGTGTTTTTGTTTCTTTTTCAAACAACAGCAAGCTGTCCGTACGATTCCTGCTTTTCAGATACGCATAATATTTTACGCCTCCTTTATCCGGCTTTCCTGTGTACATCCAATAAGGCTCCCTGCCTTCATAAAACTGGTTTGCAACGCCGCCGGCTGAAGAAACCAGCTTTTTATTTTTAAACACCACCTCGCCGGCAGCATTGGAGAATACGATGCCGCCCTCATCGAGCCGTTTGCCCCATAATACAACCTTCAGAAAATCCTTGCGCATATGCACATTGGCCAGGGGATCAACAAAGCGGTCTTTGGCTTCGTCATAGTAGCAGGGCCCCTGTTTAAAGGTGTTGATCCAGATGGTACCGTCGTTTTCTTTGATCACCTCCAGCACGTCATTGTCCGGCACGCCTTCCGGTAATGCGTACCGCTTAAAATATTTTCCGTCAAAACGGCAAACCCCGTTATCGGTACCCACCCATAAAAAGCCTTTATCATCTTCCATGCAGGAGTAGACCAGATTGCTTGCCAGTCCCTCACTTACGGTAAAGGCCTTCACCATCCGGATGTTTTGAGCCATGGCCGATGACGCAACCAGACAGAACAGGAAAAGGAACGTGATCCCCGAATGACGGCTATGGATTTTTCCCCGCTTCATAAAGACCACCCTGATTTGTGCTGATTGTGCATGACCAAACAAAAATATATAATTTTAGTACATCAATCCGGCAGAGGAGCGCATACAGATGTGTTCCATTTTTTAAGCATGCCCCCGTATAATGCTGACGGACACACCGCCTTGCCGCCCCCCGGCAGCAGGTGCGACCTTTCTTCCGTCCGTTTCTTTTTCGCCTGTGATCCATAAAAAAAGGATGTCCCGTTGCGGCAACATCCTTTATCTACTGTTTACTGATCGCTTAACTGCATCCCAGGCTGTTGCCGCAGTTCAGGCATTTATAACAGGTGCCGCTGCGAATGGTGATGTGGCCGCATACGTTGCAGGCGGGCGCATCGCCCTGCATGTTTTTTGCTGCAGCATTCACGGCATCCAGCCCGGTCCCGTCATATTTATAGCCGCGCTCCATCGCCGGCCTGGGGGCACCCGTACCTACAACCCTTACCTCGCTCAGCTCCGGCTTCCGTTCGCCAATGGCGGGGGTGTCTGCATCCCACTCCTCCTGCATTCCGGCCGGGGTGGCTGCTTCCGACCGGTCCAGCACATGCACCAGATCTGCGCGTCCGAGGTACTCATATGCCAATGCCCGGAACATAAAATCGATGATGGAGGTGGTGGACTTTATATTGGGGTGCTGTACCATTCCGGCAGGTTCGAACCGGGTAAATACAAATTTTTCCACAAACTCTTCCAGGGGCACACCGTACTGCAGGCCTATGGAAACAGCAATGGCAAAACAGTTGAGCATGCTTCGCATGGTGGCGCCTTCTTTTGCCATATCGATAAAGATCTCGCCCAGGGTCCCATCGCCATACTCCCCGGTGCGCAGGAAGAGAGCCTGGCCATTGATCTTCGCTTTTTGTGTATAGCCCCGCCGTTTAGCGGGCAGGGTACGGCGTTCCACGATCATGGCCAGCTGGCGTTTCAGGGAAGTGTCAGCGCTGTTTTGCACGCGGTGGTTCACTTCCTCCAGCAGTTCATCGATCGTTAGTTTGCCCAGGTCGATCATCGCCGACTCCTGAACGTTTTCTTCAGTAGTTTCGTTTTCCGTTTCCGTCTTTGATTTTGTATCTGCTTTATTGCTCAGCGGCTGACTGAGCTTGGACCCGTCGCGATACAATGCACAGGCTTTCAGCCCCAGCTCCCAGCTTAGCTGATACGCATCGGCAATTTCTTCAACCGTGGCTTCATTCGGAAGGTTGATGGTTTTGCTGATGGCCCCGCTCAGGAACGGCTGCGCTGCAGCCATCATACGGATATGCCCGTGTGCGTGGATGTAGCGCTGACCGATCTGTCCGCATTTATTGGCACAATCGAAAATAGGCAAATGTTCCTCTTTTAAATAAGGTGCCCCTTCCACCGTCATGGTACCGCAAACGTATGTGTTGGCTGCTTCTATTTCTTTTGCAGCAAAGCCCAGTGCCTCCAGCATATTCCAGCTGAAATCATTGTACACTTCCGGTTTAAAGCCCAGCCGCTGCAAACAGGCCTCCCCGAGGGTAAACACGTTAAATGCGAACCGGATCTCAAAGGCCGTAGCCATTGCCGCATTCAGCTGTTGTATCTCTACCGCTGTAAGCCCCTTTTCTGCCAGGGTGACTTCATTGATGTAGGGGGCTCCTTTTAGCGAGGCATGTCCTTTGGCATAGTTAATGATCTCCCCGATCTCCGCTTCTGTATATTTTAATGTCCGCAATGCCTGGGGCACGCTCTGGTTGATGATCTTGAAATAACCGCCGCCGCTTAATTTTTTAAACTTCACCAATGCAAAGTCCGGCTCTACCCCGGTGGTATCACAATCCATTACCAGGCCGATGGTGCCGGTTGGCGCGATCACGGTTGTTTGTGCATTGCGGTAGCCGTTCTTTTCTCCCAGCTGCACCGCATTGTCCCAGGCCCTGGTAGCTGCCTTCAACAGGTAATCCGGACAATGGGCCGCATTGATGCCCTGCGGTTTGATCTGCAGATCTTCATAGGCATCGGCTGCATCATAAGCGGCGGCGCGGTGATTCCGCATGACCCGCAGCATCTGTTCTTTATTTTCCTGAAACCGGGGAAATGCACCCAGGTTGCCGGCCATTTCTGCAGAAGTGGTGTAGGCCACGCCGGTCATGATGGCCGTGATGGCACCGCCAATGCCACGGGCCGCCTCGCTGTCGTACGGAATGCCGCTTACCATCAGCATGGAACCGATGTTGGCATAGCCCAATCCGAGTGTCCGGTAATCATAGCTTAATTGAGCCACTTCTTTTGAAGGGAACTGTGCCATCAGTACCGAGATCTCCAGCACCACCGTCCATAAACGGCAGGTATATTCAAAACCCGGAACATCAAACAGGTTTTCCTCTTCATTGAAAAACTTGCGCAGATTCACGCTGGCCAGGTTACAGGCCGTATTGTCGAGGAACATATATTCACTACAGGGGTTGCTGGCACGGATGGAACCTCCCGCCGGACAGGTATGCCATTCATTGATGGTTGTATCATACTGCGTACCGGGGTCTGCGCAGCGCCAGGCTGCATAGTTGATCTGGTTCCAGAGGTCTTTGGCCTTTACGGTGCGCATGGTCTTACCCGTACTCCTTGCCTTCAGCTCCCAGTCGCCATCGGCCGCCAGGGCTTTAAAAAAGGCGTTGGGAATGCGCACCGAGTTATTGCTGTTCTGCCCACTTACGGTCCGGTAAGCTTCGCCCTCATAATCGCTGGAGTAGCCCGCGGCGATCAATGCCGCCACTTTATTTTCTTCTTCTACCTTCCAGTTCACAAATTCGACGATCTCGGGGTGATCCAGATCCAGGCATACCATTTTGGCAGCCCTCCTTGTAGTACCCCCGCTTTTAATGGCCCCCGCAGCACGGTCGCCTATCTTTAAAAAACTCATCAGCCCGCTGGATGTACCCCCCCCGCTCAGTTTTTCTCCTTCACCGCGGATACTGCTGAAGTTGGTGCCTACCCCACTGCCGTATTTAAAAATACGGGCCTCGCGTACCCACAGGTCCATCAGCCCGCCTTCATTGACCAGGTCATCCTCCACACTAAGAATAAAACAGGCGTGAGGCTGTGGCCGCTCATACGCAGAGGTTGATTTTTTCAGCTGGCCGTCCTGCTGGTCCACAAAATAATGCCCTTGCGGTTTACCCGTGATCCCGTATACCTCGTGCAGGCCGGTATTGAACCATTGGGGACTGTTAGGCGCACAGGATTGGTTGAGGATGGAGTACACCAGCTCATCATAAAAGATCTGCGCATCGTCTGCCGTGGCAAAATAACCATAACGCTCTCCCCATACGCGCCAGCAATGCGCCAGGCGGTGCGCTACCTGTTTTACACTGGTTTCCCTGCCTGTGGTGCCGTCGGCGAGGGGTACGCCCGCCTTACGAAAATATTTCTGGGCCAATATATCAGTTGCGATCTGACTCCACTGTTTGGGCACTTCCACATCATCCAGCTGAAAGACAACCTCACCACTGGGATTTTTGATCACAGAGCTGCGGTAGTCATACTGGAACATATCGAAGGGGTTCACTCCGTCCCGGGTGAATTTCCTGGTAAAGCCCAGGCCATTCTGGTTTTGTTTTTTCGTTGGCGCCATTTTATAAAAGTTTGGTTAAGGTTAAAAACACTGAAGTGTGAATAACGAATTTACTTTTACAAAACCAGGATTCCCAGGGTTAAATATGCACAGTTGTGGATAAACGGATTTGGAAAAAGCTAAAGGCAGAAGTGGCCGGGGTTTCCGCTCCCCATGATAAGAAATGAACCGCTGCGAATGCAGGGAACACGCCTGTAAAGACCTTGCGGTAAAAAATGAATCGCGAGCAAAGCAGAGGTACGTGTGATCCTTATTTATGCAGCAGCTGCAGTAATTCCTCCGGCGTCTGAACGGGCTGCCGGCAGGCATAGTTTTCGCAGAGATAGATCAACAGGGGATTTCCGGCCTGTTTGCCGGCCAGCAAAGGGAACCGGTCGTCCGCCCCGGGCGCCGCCATCAACACACAATGCGGAAGAAAGTACCGCAACAGGGAGCGCTGCGCCGCCGCATAGCCGCTGCCCAGCAGAACGACCTCCTGAAAACCGGTCCTGGCCATATAGAATCCCAGCATCCATGCTCCGAAAGAAGTGGGATATTTAACAATAACATGACTGAGCTGCATCATCATCTGTTCCGCCTGCTGCCGCCACGCCGGTTCATCAAAAAGGAGTGCCAGCATCAGCAGGTTCTGCGCCATAAGGGCATTGCCGGAGGGTGTGGCCCCATCATACACTTCTTTTTTACGGAGAATGATATCCTCCTGGCCGCTGGGGGTATAATAAAAGCAGCCGGTCTCCTCTTCTATAAAGTCAGCCTGTACGTTTTTACAAATATCCTTTGCCTTTACCAGCCAGGCCGTGTCTGAGGTAATGCGGTATAACTGCAGCAATGCTTCGGCCAGGCAGGCGTAATCATCAAGGAAAGCGGGGTATTTGGCAATCCCGTCTTTCCATACATGCAGCAGACGCCCCTCTTTATCGTTAAATGCTTCGAGCAGAAATCGCATGTTGGAGATAGCTTTCTCCTTATATGCTTCGTTGCCGGTGGCCTCAAAGGCCTTGCTGTAAGCGGTGTTCATCAGCGCATTCCAGCCGAGGATCACCTTATCATCCAATCCGGGGCGTATGCGCACCGACCGTTCTTTTAACAACCGGGACCTGCCCCGCGCCAGCAACGCTTCCAGTTCCTGTGTGGTGCACCCGCTGTCCTGCGCCATTTCGCGCACCGGTCTTAAAATACGCAGGATATTGGTTCCCTCCCAGTTCCCGGCTTCCGTAATATCGTAATAAGCGCAAAATAAAGCGGCATCATCGCCCAACAGGCGGCTCACTTCAGCCTTGCTCCAGACATAAAATTTTCCTTCCACCCCCTCGCTGTCCGCATCGAGGGCCGCGTAAAAACCACCCTGCGGGTGTGCCAGCTCCCGTGCGATAAAATCCAGGGTCTGCTCGAGGCATTGCCGATACCGTTCATCCCCCGTCACCTGGAAGGCCTCAGAAAGGGCGACCACCAGCAGGGCATTGTCGTAAAGCATCTTTTCAAAATGCGGAACCAGCCACTCCGTGTCCGTTGCATAGCGGGCGAAACCACCGCCGATCTGGTCATAGATGCCTCCCTCCATCATTTTGTCCAGGCTCAGCAAAGCCTGCGTCCGCGCTTTCCCGGCAAGGCTTTCCGGGCGCCCTTCTTCCAATACCGCGTAGCGCAGCAGGTACCGGATCGTTTGCGTTTGTGGAAATTTCGGGGCCCTGCCAAAGCCACCCCAGGTGCTATCTGCCTGTTTGAGGATATTGGAGCAGGCAGCATCGATATCGTCGGTGGTAAACGTTCCCTCACCGCTGCCGAACCCGAATGAATTGGCATCTGCCAGCTGTTGTGTCAGTCCCTCTGCCTGCTTTTCGATCTCCTGCCGTTTTTGCTGAAACGCATCCGCTACCGCCGTCAGCACCTGCTTCCAGGAAGGGCGGTTGGCGTGCGGCTGCGGCGGGTAATACGTACCACCATAAAAGGGTTTTTTACCGGGTGTTAAAAATACATTCAGCGGCCAGCCCCCGCTCCCGGTCGTGGTCTGTACCGCGTCCATATAAATATGGTCCAGATCCGGCCGTTCCTCCCGGTCTATCTTTATATTGACAAAATGCGCATTCATCAATGCCGCAGTTTCGGGATCTTCAAAGCTTTCCCGTTCCATTACATGGCACCAATGACAGGCAGCATAACCGATGCTTACCAATATCGGCTTGTCTTCGTCACGGGCTTTTTGCAATGCGGCTGCTCCCCAGGGATACCATTCCACGGGATTATGGGCATGCTGTAATAAATAAGGACTGGTTTCGTTTATGAGATGATTGGACATAGGAACGTTTAATGTTTAAAGTTTCAGGTTTCAACGTTGGACCCGGTTTCAGACTCGATGAACGATTGCCCGTGGAAAGATCAGGAGGCCGCAACGGGAACCGCACTTTCATATTTAATACCTTTCAGGCCGGTTTTACATTGGATATTTTAGATTGCCGCGGACCCCCATTTCCAAATTCTATGTCCCCCAGCCCCATTTCAGAAAAGCAGGCATGGCCTTTCCCCAGGTAGCGATGTCGTGCCGTCCGTCATCCAGCTCCAGGTAAGATACGGCCTCAGGCTTATATCCCTTTTGCATGAGCTCTTTAACCAGGTCGCGGGTATCGTCGACGGCATCGATCACCCCGTTGTTGTTGCGGTCGTGCGCTTCATCCATAAGGCCACATTGTAAGAAGAAACGCAGGCCGGGTTTAAAAACGCCGTTCCGGATCTGCTGCTGCATGATGCGATCGCGGTCATCGTTATAGCCGGCATCCTCCTGGTCTTTCCGGCGCCACCAGAGCGATCCTGAGAATACACCCGCTTTTGAAAATATTCCGGGATGATTCCATACAATGTCCAGCGCGCTCAGTCCTCCCAGGGAGAAACCCGCAAACGCCATATCCCGGAACCCGGCCACTTTATATTTTTCCCGTATATAAGGGAGCAGCTCTTCAATAATAAACCGGGTATAGGCCCCGGCAAGATCGCCCCGGCCAAGGTAATCGGGCTCCGCTGCAACGCCGTATTCCCGTTTCCGGTCGGCCCCTGCCACAATACCCACACACAGCACCGGGGTAATGGCCCCCGCAACATATAGATCCAGCAGCAGGGTCCGGAAATTCATTACCGGCAGATCCTGTCCGTCATTGATCAACAGGAGGCTCAGGCCCGATAAGTCATCCACACAGGTGGGCAGGTAAAAATCGGCCGTTATCAGCCTCCGTAAATGAGTGGATAAAAACGTTGCCCGTTCCGTTAAATAGCCGGGTTCCTGTACAGTATTCATTCGTTCAAAAGTAGTGAAATACCGCAATCGGGTAGCCTAAATATTATCGCCTGTAATAATTTTTTGCAGGGAAAGGAGAATGACTTAAATTCAATCCTAAATTAAACAAAACAAATATGAAGCCTTTAGAAGGCGGCATAAAAGCCAGGTTTTCCGGGACTGCTTTCCCTTTGCCGGGCTATGAAATCACTTAAAAAAAGAGAAATATGCGATAATAACGAGCAAATCAGTTCTTCAGAAAATCCCCTGATCATCATTTACAGATACCGGCCGGCATTTGCCGCAAGGCCATCATCATAAAACCAGTTCTGCCCCGCAGAATAATAAAAATAAAGAAATGAAAAAAATCGGAATTTTATTTGGGAAAGAACGCTCTTTTCCGGAGGCGTTTGTGCAACGGATCAACAGTAAACAAATAGATGGGGTATCTGCGGAGCCTGTCCGGATCGATAAGGCCCTGCAGGGCCAGCCTTCGGGATATTCGGTGATCATTGACCGCATCAGCCAGGACGTGCCTTTTTACCGGACCTGGCTAAAGAATGCGGCGCTGACCGGTACCGCGGTGATCAATAACCCGTTTTGGTGGAGCGCGGACGATAAATACTTTAACAACTGCCTGATGACCCAAATCGGGGTTCCGATACCCAAAACGGCCATCCTTCCTTCGCACGACCGGCCGGATGACACCTCCGACGATTCCTTCAGCAACCTCGCCTACCCCCTGGATTGGGATGGCATTTTTGGGGAAGTGGGCTTTCCGGCTTACATGAAACCCTTTGCCGGCGGTGGCTGGAAGCATGTGTACAAGCTGCATAACAAAGAGGAATTCTTTGAAAAGCATCGCGAGACAGGGCAACTGGTCATGCTGCTGCAGGAGGAGATCGTTTTTGAAGAGTATTACCGCTGTTATTGCATCGGTGGCAAATATGTGCGCATCATGCCGTATGAACCGCGTAACCCGCATCACCTGCGCTATGTGGCCGATTTTGCACCTACGGCGGAAAAATTACAGGAAATGACGGACATTGTGCTGAAAATAAACCGGTACCTGGGATACGATTTCAATACCGTAGAACTGGCACTCAGAAACGGCGTTCCTTATGCTATCGATTTTTGCAACCCCGCTCCTGATGCCGATATTAAAAGCGTGGGGCCCGAAAATTTTGAATGGGTAGTGGAAACAGCTGCAAATTATGCCATCGAAAAAGCATTGGCCAATAACGGCGGCGATCAGCTTACCTGGGGAGAATACGTAAAGAGGAGCGCAGGGCGAATGCCTTTTTAGGATGGTGGATGCGGGATGCCAGATCGAGTATCCAGTATCAAAAACCATGAATCAAATTATAAAATGAGCATCAACTATAAAACATTCACCCTTGGCGTGGAGGAAGAGTACATGGTGCTGGACAACCAGACCTTTGAGTTAAAAAGTCATGAGCAAAAGATCGTGCAGGAGGGACAGAAGATCATCAAGGATAAGGTAAAAGCGGAGATGCACCAGGCGGTGGTAGAGGTAGGTACCGACATCTGTCAGGATATTGACGAGGCCTATAAAGATGTATCCCTGCTGCGGAAGACCATTTCGGAAATAGCCGCTACACTGAACCTGACGCTTGGTGCATCGGGCACCCACCCCTTCAGCCATTGGGAGCAACAGCTCATCACCGATCATATCCGGTACAACGAGATCGTCAATGAATTACAGGAGGCAGCGCGGAGTAACCTGATCTTTGGCCTGCACGTGCACGTAGGTATGGAAAGCCGGGAGCTGGCCAACCATATTGCCAATTCCACCCGCTATTTCCTGCCGCATATTTTTGCACTGAGCACCAATTCCCCGTTTTGGGAAGGCCGGACCACCGGTTATAAGTCTTACCGTACAAAGGTATTTGACAAATTTCCCCGGACGGGCATTCCGGATGCGTTTGAAAGCATTGAAGCTTATGATAACTATGTAAAAATGCTGATCAAGACCAACTGCATCGATAACGCTAAAAAGATATGGTGGGATCTGCGGGTGCATCCGTTTTTCAACACGGTAGAGTTCCGCATCTGCGATATTCCCATGACCGTGGATGAAACCATTGCCATCGCCGCATTGTTCCAGGCTGTTTGTGCCCGGATCTATATGCTGCGCAGCAAGAACCTCAATTTTATTCAATATTCCCGGCCGCTGATCAACGAGAACAAATGGCGGGCCAGCCGGTACGGGATCGATGGCTACCTGATCGATTTTGGCAAGGAAGAAGAAGTGAACACCCGTGCGCTGATCTATGAACTGCTGGACTTCCTGGACCCCGTTATTGACCACCTGGGAAGCCGCCACCGCATTGAACATGTGCACAGGATCCTGGAACAGGGCACGGGCGCCGACCGCCAGCTGGCACTGTTCGAACAAACCAAAAACCTTACGGATGTAGGCCGGTATATCAGTGAGAGTTTCCTGGAAGGAACATAAAATACCGGCAAGCGCGCAGGTATATTTAGAGCAATGATCACCTGAAAAATGGGCTGATACCGGGGGTATTTACTTTATTAAAATATGTATCATCTTAAATATCGTTGTCTTACAAGCTGTTTAAAAATAAAATTTTGATCCTCCTTATAAGCGCCATCCGGCGCGGATCATTATGCCCCGAGCCCCATGGCTCTCTGTTGTTCTTTTGGACGTGTGAACGGGTTGAAACCCGTTCTTGCCGGATCTTTCGAGGCCATGCCTCTTTTGCTAAAATGATCGTTGAACCCCGCTTTTTATAGATGACGGCTACAGCGATTCCCTAAGTAGAGGCGATAAAAAGCCGGTACCTTTTGTGACGGATAAGGATGCTCCCGGATCGTTTTTAAACAGCTTCTTACAAGTCTTTATTTTACCTTGCCGCCCCGATTGCAATCGCATATGCGTCAAGTTAATTTTTAGAATTTAATGGTCAAAGGCAAAAACTGCAATGTCGCGTTGCTTTTATTAGCAACCAACACAAGATGAATGAAGGTGCCCGCCCGTGATCTGCTCCGTACCGCCAACGTAAGCCTTTCCCACAAAGATCCCCGCCGCGCTGCGGCTAAGAGCAAGTCCCCGGTAGTGCTTGTTACAATGATTTGCGGCGCGCTGTTCCGCAACGATCCGAATGGTTCCGGCTTCTACCCTGGCATCAACAGATGATGCGAACCCTGAAACAAGTTCAGAGTGGCCCCTAGCCTGCCAATCATCGCCTCATTGATCTTGCCTTTGCGGACGGCAAACCGGCCTTATTATTTCCGGATCACTTTTGACGCCTTGCTTTCTTTATTATCCTTATTGATCGTTGTTACACAGTAATATCCCCCGGAAGCAGCGGCCGCCTCTTTTCCTCCTGTAATAGCGAGTACTCTTGCTTCCTGTTTCAGATCAGCCGTAAAATAAACTACAGACCGTACATCGCCTGTGGTCGCCCATTTGAGGGTATTGCCTTCCATGCGCACATTCTGCGGTTCGGCAGGGGCTGCGGCTACGTTGCGGCCCATAAAGGGGATCACCGAAGGGTCTTTAAAGATCTCCGCCAGCCGGGTGGTAAGCCCGGGGCTTTCGTTCAGGTATTTTGCACTATACAACAGGTTACCGGCAACGGCCTTTTTATTCTTTGTAAGGTTAAACTGACTGGTCAGCTCGGAACTGCTGGTCATTAGATAATATCCATGACCGATCATAAGATAAGGCTTGTTATTAAAGATATCCCACTCCGTCAGCTTACTTGCAAAACTACTGTTATGATAAATCTGCGGAATGACAATGTCCATCCATCCTTCTGTGGCCCACTTCTTTACATCTGCATAAAGCGTATTCTTATTATAGGTAAAATCAGAAGTAGGCGAAATGGAAAAGACCACTGATGGTTTGGTGGCCACTATTATATCATAAACACTTTTGATGGCCTTATCTACATTCCCTCTCCGGAAATCCTCTATCGTGCTGTAGCCGGCGCCATAAGTCTGGTAGTCCGCCGCATCCGATACCATTTGCCCGGCAGAGGAAGGATCGGGATAAAAATAATCATCCATATGTATCCCGTCCACATCATACTTCGTAATGATATCTTTTACGATGTCAGCCAGCCGCTGTCTTGCTTCCGGTATAGCCGGGTTGTACATCTGCCATTTCTCATGACTGACCACCCAGTTTGCCGGAATGGACGCGTGAAGCGGAGGATAGGCCGTGGTATTACCTGCCCGGGTAGCGATCCTGAACGGATTGATCCAGGCATGAAATTCAATATTGCGGGCATGTGCCTCGTCGATCATAAATTTCAATACGTCATAGCCCGGGTCTTTTCCTCTTGTTCCGGTTATGTTGGCGCTCCAGGGCTCATACGGCGAACTGTAAAAGGCATCGCCCATCCCTTTGATCTGGACAAAAGCGGCGTTCATATTCAGCTGTTTGAACTTTTCCAGATAGTCGATATACATTTGCTTTTGCGCCGCCATGTTGTACTGCCCCATCGGCCAGTCCAGCCCCCATACCGTAGCCACCCATGCGGCCCGCATACCTTTTTTGGGCAGGATCATATCCCCCGCCTGCGGAGGTTCCGGTTCGGGTTTGGGCTGGGGATCCACCTTGCCGCCCTTGCTGCAGGCGCTCAACATTACCACCAGCGCAGCAGCCGCTGCAAAAAAACAGTTCCGTATTTTCATTTTCTATGAGCTTAATCGGTTTGTTGTTTTTTAGGAAAGTCGATCAGTACAAATCCTGCATCTGCAGAAGCGGTGTACAATGTTAATTTTTCATCTTTTCCATCTTCACCTTTGGTTATAAACCACCCCGTTTGCGTTCCGGGAGAAGAATTGGCAGGTCCCAGCAGAGCGTATTGATAAACCGGCGACTTGTCGGCCCTTTCATTAAAAAGAGTAAGAGCCTCCACCGTACTGCTACCCCTCGTAATATCATATACATACAGTACAACAGCATCCGAACCACTCCTTGCAGCAGTTGTCATGATCAGGTACCGCTCGCCGTTAAAACTGATCACACGGGCATCACTCCCTCTTATGGGAACTGCTGTATTGCTTAAGGCGTAAGTAATGCCTGCAGACTCACTTGCAACCCTTATGGGGGCATCATAACCTGTATAGATATAATCAGCAGTTTTGCCCACCCTGTTAAAAGACATCACATAACTGGACCCGCTGGCATTGGTCAGTACTGTTGGATCTGAAATACTGGTATAATTGGTAACTTTTAATCTCAAAATCTTAGAAACTGCATTGTCCCCAAAGTACATAAACCCATTACCATTTTCATCCAGGTTTACCGACATGTTGTCTCCATGACGTACACCGGCTCCCGGTATTGTGGCGATATTCAAATTTGCAATTACATCGGGCGCGGCCGCAGGATCGGTCCAGTGGTATATTTTGAATGGCGATGCCTGCCCGCCAGACAGATTTGCAATATATGAATGCCCGTTGACCTGAGCACCAACGTTTACTGTATAGGTTCCTCCGGAAACGCCCGTCAGATTCAAGGGTATGGGCTCTATTTTATTCTGCTTAAGATCGCTCACTTTTAAAAGGTGAGACCCTCCTGCCGCTCTTGTTACGATTAAAACGTGCTGGCCGTCAAAACCGGTTCCTCTCGTATTCAACGAAACAAACGACGGATAAACCGGGTTCCCCAGCTCATTATTCGTATAATCGTAAATCACCGGTTTCCCAAAATCGGCGCCAAACACCGGGATATCCAGCCTTAACGTAACCAGGTACTCACGGAACCTTGCATGGTTCACCACTTTCACGGCATTGGTTTTGGAGGCCTCACCCGCTCCAAAATCAAAGCTATACGAAGCCTGGTCCAGCGTTGCACCACCAGACATCACCGCCTCGAACTTAATATTGCTGAAGTCCGTAAGCGTATCCAGACGGGGGAAGGAGACGGTCTTTTTATTTTCGTCGATAACACCTTCAACCACGGTATTCCCGTTCTCGCCCGCATTTACGATCTTTATGGATTGCAGCACCACTTCATCATCCGACTCCACATTCTTTGGAAAATCCTTCTGGCAGGCATTAAAGCAGATAAGCATTACAGCAGCCAGTGCCCACCAGTATTTTGAGATATTGTTCACCATTTTCATTTTTTTGAGTTTTGGGGTTAAACATTGCTGTTTAGTTCTGCGGCCAGCCTTCCGTTTGTGCAAGCGTATAACCTTTGCTGGTATATTCATCGATCTGCACCCGTCCTATCGGCGACAGGTAGGGGTTTACCCCGGGCAGGTTCAGGAACGGCAACCGGCCATTGGTATTGGTGAGCCGGTAAAACCCTTTCATCGCAGAAGCATTTGAACCGTTATAAACGATAATATTGCCGGCCATGTCTACCACGGACACTCCCGTCTTTAGCTCGTCAGGCACTTCTGCTGAAAAGTTCACCCATCCGCCGGACAACAGATCTTTTTTCTGATCAGTATCCATATAAGCCAGCTTGCTCCAGCGCCTGAGATCGCCGATGCGCGAATATTCAAAGGCAAATTCCATCCGGCGCTCCCGCCTGATCTCCCACAGCAAGGCCGGCACAGAAGGATCCCGTTTGGGGTCATCCGGCAGGTTCGCGATCTCTAACGGCGCTGTTTGCTGCACCCCTTTGGCTACGGCTTCTTCTGCCAGCGGCCGCTTGCGTATTTTATTCACCGATCTCTCAAGATCGTCCTGGGTCACGGCCCCTCCGCCAATGGTCGCCAGCTCTTCCTTTGCTTCGATCCAGTTCAGCAATACTTCTGCATACCGGAGTACCGGGTAATCTGTTTCGTTCTTACTGCTGGTAAACTCGTTGGGCGGTGCGTTACCGGCGGCTACCGATGTAATGACACTTCTGGGGATGAATTTAACTGTGTACCAGAAGGAAGCCCTGTTTTTGGGTGTCGGTTTTTCATAAAAGGAAGCTTCGAGCCTCGAATCGCGGGTGGCGATCATTTTTGATAAGGAAAAATCACCGGCGCCCGTCTCAGCTGAATTTTGCCAGGGTTGGCCGTCAACACAGATAAAGGATTTGATCAGGTCCGTGCTGGGACCAAAGGCCAGGGATTCAGACAGGTTATTATAGGATGCTACCGAATGAGTAATACCGGTAGCCGCATCATAATGCCGGTAAAGTACCACATCTTTATTTCCTGCCAGCGAATTGGAGGCAAACAGGGTCCGGAAGTCGGTAACAATATCATATTTACCGCTGCTGATCACGATATCGGCGGCTTCTTCTGCCAGCTCTAAAAATTTACGTGCACGTTCATTGTTGTTGTAATAGTATTTCTGCCAGGTACCTTCATACAGCGCGATCCTGGAGGCAAAACCTGCCGCAACATACCGGTTCACAAACTGATCTCCGTCTGAGGTCCTTATGTTGGCCAGGGCAAATTTCAGATCATCGTACACCGCATCCATCACCTCGTTGCGCGGTGTGCGGGGCTTATAAAGATCGTCCAGGTCAATATCACTTGGAACATGATCGTAATAAGGTACGTCCCCAAAGGTGGTTACCAGGTCGCTGTACTCCATTGCCCTGAAGAAACGGCCGATACCGGTCCAGTGGTTTTTCGCTTCTTCTGTCAACATACCGCTTACCCGGTTCTCAATGCGGTCCAGCAGGATATTGATGGAGCGCATCGTGGAATAGCTCCAGATACTGCTGCTGGGTACCGCCCGTGTAAAATTGCCCTGGTTGCCCATTGCAAAAATGTCATCGCTGAACTGGAAACCCATCATCGCCGCGCCCCCTGTTCCAAATCCTTCTCCATATCCCGGGAAAAAGCTTGTGTACAGGCTGTTTGCATAGAGCCTTACATTATCTTCAGAGGTCCAGGCTGTTTCATCCGTTACCTCAGAAAGCGGTGCTCTGTCCATAAATTTTTTACACCCGGTAGAGACGAGCCCTAATAAAAAGAATAAAAACAGGTATTTATTGAAATGTTTCATATCAGTAATTGTTTAGGGTTATAAGGATATATTCAGACCAACCGATGCAATTTTAAAGGTGGGCGTTCCGGTGCCGGTACGGCCAAGGTTGTAGTTATCTGCCAGCATCGAGCTTCCGGAAATGGCTTCGGGGTCTATGGGCAATCCTCTCAGTTTATCAAAGGTGATGAAATTCTCCAATGACGCATATACACGGGCCTGCTTCAGCCGGATGCGCTCCAGCAGCGACACCGGAACATTGTAACCCAATGTGATGTTCTTGATCCGGAAATAGGCCATATTGAGCAGGTAACGCGTTTGCGGCACCATTACGAAACCGGAATTGGCACCGCCCAGGTTCCAGGCCCGGGGATAAAAAGCATCCGTACGGTCGGCCTTCCAGAAATCCTCCGCAATGGCCTGTGGCATGGCTCCGTCCTTCACATGGAAGCCGGGAATGGCCAGCTGACCGGCGCCCCAGATATGCCTTCTGCCAACACCCTGTCCCATAACGGAAAAGTCGAAGGATTTATAATCCAGGCCGATGCGGAACCCGTACTCATACCGGGGAAATATATTCCCGATCACCACCCGGTCGCCCGGATCACCGAATGTGCTCTTACCCGGGGTGATGTACCCGTCACCATTTACATCTACAAACTTCACATCTCCCGGGCTGATCAGCAATACCTGGTTGCCGTCTTCAAAATAGGTCTGGTAAACCGGGTTGTTTCCGGCAAGCTTATTGGTGCGCTTTGCCGTTCCCTGCCAAACAATGGTTTCCTGTACAAAGTTTCCATTTTCATCATATACAAAATCTTCCTTCTGGTACAGCCGGTCGGTTACATAACCGTAAATATCGCCATAGCGTTTACCGGTTGTAAACGAACCGCCTACCGACCTGTTTGCATAATCAATGTTCCAGTCCGGTCCCTTTGTAACATCCGTAATGGCATCGGAAATATTTGCCCGCACATTAATGCCCAGGCCGCCCTCAAAACGATGGTTAAAATCCACGGCAAGTTCCCAGCCCTTTGTTTTCAGGTTCCCAAAGTTTCCTCTCGGTGCTACATCACCAAAGGTTGCAGGAAGATCCAGGCCGGGGATGATCATATTTTTTGTCTGGCGCTCGAACCAGTCAAAAGTAACGCCCAGCTTGTTATGGATGAATCTCAGGTCCGCCCCGAGGTTCAGGGTTACGATATCCTGCCAGGTAAGCCCTCCGGAAACAGGACGTGGTTTGTCGAGATAAAAAGCCTGCTCGCCCTGGCTGTTCAGCCAGCTGGTTTTTCCAATGCCCATAACCGGCATGTATAAACTGTTGGCTACGGACTGGTCGCCGATCGACCCCCAGGAACCGCGGAATTTGGCAAAGCTGATCACCGGCTTCAGGCGCTCCATAAATGTTTCGTCGCTGAGCACCCAACCGGCAGAAAAAGACGGGTACCATTTCCAGCGCATAAAAGCCGGGAATGTAGAAGTAGCATCATAGCGCAGGTTACCTTCCAGCAGGTACCTATTGGCAAAGGCATAGTTGATCCGCCCGAAATATCCCAGCTGTGAGCCCCAGTTTGCATATCCTCCGGCTTCCTCTTTTCCAACTGCAAATTTAAATTCCGGCCGGTCGTTGTCGATCAGCTGCGATCTCCGTGAATACTGGTCGTTCCATTTATTGGCCACAATATTGGTACCCAGCATAAATTTAAACCGGTTGTTTTCGTTCAGGTTGAGGTTATAGGTAGAATACGCATTGATCGTATGCCTCCGTTCCGCCTCGGTGTATTGATATACATAGGTCTGTTCTTTGGTAATGTATTCCGTTACCGGGAACCGGTAAGCGGCTACCCCGCCATCGTCTGTAACATTTCCATCCTCATCTACATACACGCGGTCCCCGTTGTCATCCACCCAGGCCACCGGGGCATACCAATGCCAGGCTCCTGTAAAGGTGGGCATGGAAGATTTTTGGCGTTCTTCACGCACATCATACGTGTAATCGGCTATAATGTTCCAGTTCTTGGTAATGTCGATCGTTGTACCAAAGCTCAGGTTGGTATATTGTTTGCCCAGCGTAGCGGTATGCGCATCCTTGGTATCCCAGTAGGGATCCCTTACGCGTTCTCCATGTTCCGTAACGCCGGTAGGGAACAAGCGGCTCCAGCGGTACAGGTACAACCAGGGATCTGCGCCAAATCCGGTTGCAGAATTCGGATACCGTTTGATCCGGTCGGAAAACAGCATCCCGCCCCTTACAGAAATATGATCCGTTACCTGGGTCGACAGTTTCAGGTTGGCCGTGTATCTTTTATAATCATCATGCTTTGCCGGCTTCATCATCCCCTCCTGAGCCATATAGCCTAATCCCACATTGTACTGTGTTTTTCCGGATTTGCCATTCAGGGAAAGATTGTGATTTTCTGTAAATGCATTTTTCTTGATCATGGCGCCAACGGGATCGTAAACACGGATACCGAATTTATCGGTACCGTCGAAATACCAGTCCCTTCCGTAAACCACCGGGTCAAAAGGCCCTACCGTGCTGCCGTATTTTTGCTGCCACTCTCTCGATTTTTGTAAGCTTTCTTCACTGATGCGCCAGAAGCCACCTGCAGGGCCGCTTGCCTTCATATTCTTATGCGCCTCCAGGGTATATTCCAAACCATCGATACCGGCAATATCATGGTCTTTGGTTGGTTGCTGCCAGGAAAGGTTATTGGAATAGGTAAGGCTGATCCCTTCGGTTTTGGTACCTTTTTTTGTGGTGATCAGTATGACCCCAAAAGCCGCTTTGGCCCCATAAATAGACGTTGCGGCGGCATCTTTTAAGATCGAAACAGTTTCGATATCATTCGGGTTCAGCAGCTGGATACTGGGTATTTCCACATTATCCACCAGGATCAACGGCTGGCTGTTGCCCTCTAACGATCCTACAAAGCCCCGTATCCGCATAATCGGATCCGAACCCAGTTCGCCATCCGGCAACCGTACAGAAAGACCGGGAACCACACCCTGAAGACCGCGGCCCGCATCCGCAATGGGCCGGCTTCCCAGCTCCTTTTCAACGTTTACGTTGGTAACGGCGCCGGTAATATTCCCTTTCCGCTGGGTACCGTACCCTACCACCACAATCTCATCCAGGGAATTGGCTCCCGGCTGCAGGACCACCCGGATGGGGTCGGTACCGGTGATCCGCACGTCCTGGATCTTGTAGCCTACATAGCTAAATTCCAGGGTCTGCCCCGCTGCAGCGCGGATCGAAAACATACCGGCATCATCTGTAGACGTAGATACGGTTGTTCCTTTTACGTTCACCGTTACACCGGGCATGGTACTGTCCGTTTCCGAAACCACCGTTCCGGAAACCTGGCGATCCTGACCAAACAGGCCACAAGGTGCAGAAAGAGCAAGCACTACAATGAGCAGCACATAGGTTCGTAATCTTCTCATAACTTTTTTTTATTTAGTTTCTACAAAACAGTAATTCCTGCTTCTACATAGGGTTGCAATACCTTGTCGTTGGGATCCAACTCTGTTATTAAATAGTCGATTTGTTTTAATGCACATACCTGTAAGGCCTCAAAGGAGTTCAGCTTTTCAGAAATAGCCAGGCAGACCGTTTTGGCAGAAGCGGCCACCATGGCCCTCTTCAGTTCTACCACTTCCCAATCGTTATCCGTAATCCCCCGTTGCAGATCAATGGCATTCGTTCCCAAAAAACAAAGATCGGCGTTCACCTCCCGGATCTTCGACAGGGCACTGGCCCCTACCGTGATCCTTGACGCCTTATTTACCTTGTCGCCCACTACAATTACGTTGATGTTGGGATGGGCAATGTACAGGTTCAGCGCCGGAATACTTCCGGTTATAAACGTGGCACGGAGCTGGGGAGGCAGCTGTTTGGCCATTTCAAGAATGGTAGTACCGCCGCTCGTCAGTACGTACATATTATTGTGGATGAGCCCGATCGCTTTTTCTGCGATCTTTACTTTTTTTGATTGTGAATAAACATTGGTGGACTCAAACCGCACTTCGTTGAACGCCAGTGATAGCGCCCCGCCATGTACCTTGATCAGTTTTCCGGCTTGTGACAATTCATAAAGGTCTCTCCGCACCGTATCTTCGGATACACCCATGTCGGCACATAAACCCGTATTCACCACCTTATTGTGCAGATCCAGCTTATGCAGTATATACGCCTGTCTTTCTTTCTTTAGCAAGTCAATCAGTTTTTAATCTTCTGTTAAAGATAGGCAATTGTTTGCAAAAACCCGCATATTTTTTATAAAAACCGCAAATAACCACAAAATATTTGAAATTAAAGTTGCAAAAAGTTGCAAATGAAGGCTTAGGACCGGATCCTTGATGAGCAACCATACCCTTATCCGATCCCGGATTGGATTCTGATTTCTCAACGCTTCGACAAAAAAGCTATATTGCGCCGCTCTACATTATCAGAAAAATGACAGCGCAACGTACGATGGCAATATTGCTCGCTGCCCATAAGGCGGGAGAAAAACAGGGATTATTACAGATCTTATCCGTAGACAAAAGCAGCAAACCCCCGGTCTATGACACCATCGGGTTCACCAATAAATCCATCAACAGTTCCTTCCGGCAGCTGTTACCACCCGACCCCGTAAAAGTGCTGCTGGCCTTTGGCGAAAGCGGTATGGCCAGGACCCTGCCCGCAATAAGGCATTACTTCGAGGTTCAGGGGGGGTCTGTTCCTTACCGCGCATTCCTGGAGCGGGAGCTGGTAAAATATTACTACGATCTTTTTCGGCAGCTAAAGCCCTATTTTGGACAGCTGAAATGGTACCACAGCAGCAAAGGGCCCAACGATCGCTGGGTTACAGCCCCCTGTGCCATCAGCAGCCACCGCCCTTTTTTAAAGTTCACGGTTACCGAAGCCGGTGGGCAATACCGGATCGAGGCCCTGCTCGAAATCAATGGTGCCGACCATGCCCTGAAAGACCTCGAACGCCATTATTTCTTCCTGCGGAAGGAACAGGAATATTTCTTACTGACGCTTGCTGATCATCAGACCCTCGACTGGCTGGCAGGGGAGAATGCTACAGTGCCCGGCACGCGGGAACAAATCGAAACCCTGCTGTCCCGGCTGGAGGGAAAATATCCCGTAAAACGGAACGTGCCGGAAGACACCCTGGCCATCAGTGCCGCCCCGGTATGCCGGGTGCTGCTGAGCGAGCTCAGCAATACCTTCCTGATGTTCACCCCCCAATGGACCTATGACGGCTATGCTGTGGAGGGCGCCTGGGAAACACAAACCACCGTACACCTGAACGGAACGCCGGTTGTCATTGAACGCAACCAGGAAAAAGAGGCGGAATTAAGGACCCTGCTCGAATCCTTTCATCCCCGTTTCCCTGAACAGCGTAACGGCTACTACTACCTCCCTTTTGCCGAAGCGCAGAAACGGCAATGGTTTCAAAAAGTTTATCACAAACTGCTGGTGTCCGATATCGAGATCATCGGTATGGATATGCTGCAGCACTTCCGGTTCTCCACGTTTTTACCGGAAACAACGATGGAACTGACCGGAGAGGATGCGCAATTTTATACCTACTGGCTCACGGTGCAATTCGGGAACGAAAAAGTATCCGTCAATGAGCTGCAAAAAACACTCTGGGCAGGGCAAACCGCCGTTCTGTTAAAAGACGGAACACTGGGCTTGCTGAGCGCCGACTGGATGCAGCAATATGCTATGGTGCTCAAACACGGAAAGGTATATCAGCAGCAATTAAAAGTATCCAAATGGCTGCAGCTTTCAACGCAGGCAGACACCGAGGCCGCAGAGATCGAAAACGGACCTGAGAGCTGGTGGCAGCGCTGGCGCGACTGGCAGCTGCACAAACCTGTTTATGCTTTACCTAAAACCGTTAACGCCGTGTTAAGGTCGTACCAGCAACAGGGTTATGAATGGATGTGCTTAATGGCGGATGCGGGCGCCGGCGGCTGCCTGGCCGATGATATGGGATTGGGAAAGACCCTGCAGGCCATCTCCTTTTTAACCAGGATCCAGGAACAATTTCCCGGTACACAAAGCCTGGTGGTATGTCCCGCTTCGCTGATCTATAACTGGGAGCAGGAATTGAAAAAATTCGCACCGCAGTTATCGGTAATGGTCTATCATGGCGCTCAACGGGATCCTTCGTCTGTCAGCGACACTTCCATACAGGTTTTTGTTACCAGCTATGGAACGCTGCGCTCAGATGAAGCGCTACTGACAGCCGTTGCCTACAAAGTAATCTTTATCGACGAAAGCCATAACATCAAAAACCCGGCGGCCCGTATTACCCGGGCGGTAGGAAATATTAACGCCGGCTACCGCTTTGCCCTGAGCGGTACCCCGGTTGTGAACAATACTTTTGACCTGTATGCCCAGCTCAACACGGTATTGCCGGGCGTTTTTGGGAGCCGGGAATTCTTTAAGCGGGAATATGCAGATCCGATCGATCGCTTTGGTGATGAAGCCAAACAACAGGCACTGCAAAAACTGATCGCGCCCTTCGTTTTAAGGAGAACGAAAGAGCAGGTAGCTGCAGACCTGCCGGAAAAAACTGAAATGGTATTGTGGTGCGAAATGGACGATGACCAGCGGCTGGCCTACGAAAATTTAAAGGACCAGATCCGGAGCAATGTTTTGGCGGGCATTCAGAAAAACGGCATTGCCCGTACCCGCTTACACGTACTGGAAGGTATTTTAAAGTTAAGGCAGGTCTGCAATACGCCCCTGCTGGTGGAAGAAGCCGAACCCCGTTCTGCTGCATCCGTAAAACTGGATATGTTGTTTGCTGAGCTGGAGCAACTGCTGCCGGGTCATAAAGTGCTGGTGTTTTCCCAGTTCACAGGAATGCTGGATATCATTGCGGCTGCCTGCAGGCAAAAACAAATAGCACATTATCATTTTGACGGGCAAACCCCTCCCGCAAAACGGGCAAAGATGGTGGAAGACTTTCAAAAGCAGGACAGCGATGTGCATCTTTTTTTGATCAGCTTAAAAGCCGGGAATGCGGGGTTAACGCTTACTGCGGCGGACTATGTATTCCTGTTTGATCCCTGGTGGAACGAGGCGGTGCAGCAGCAGGCCATCGACCGTACCCACCGGATCGGGCAAACCAAAAATGTGTTCGCCTATAAAATGATCTGTAAGGATTCCATCGAGGAAAAGATCCTGCAGCTGCAGGAACGCAAAAAGAAACTGTCTGCCGACCTCATCTCCGCCGACGAAGGGTTCATTCAAAACCTGGAGCAGCAAGACGTGGAATGGCTGTTTGGGTAAGGCCGCTTGTATTTCCCGGCACCTGGCGAACATGAAAAAGGAACGGTCCCTTAAAAATGAAGTTGTCATCTCAAAAGTCTTTATTTTGTTTTTTCGCCCCCGTCACAATCAGGATTTCGGCATCTGAAGATGGCTATGCGTCAATAGATTCTGAAACACCCGTCCGGGCGAAAATTCAGAACGACAATGCGCTATAAAGCGGCTTTTGTATAACGGAGCACAATTCTGATTATTGATCCTCTGGCTTATACCTCCGTGTTTGCAATACCAGGGAGCTTGGGGAGGAGGGTTTTAAAAGAAAAGTATTCCCCCTGGCGCCCTTAATAATGACTGCTGCCAGATGCCTGAAACGGGTCGTAATACGGATCATCTGATTAATTTTTTAATCTCAGTCAACGCTTTTTCTTCCCAGTGCGACAGCTCTATTACTTTGCTGCTTCAGGGAACTGCTTTTTTATTATTTTAGTGGGACGGGAATCTTTATATTGATATCTTTTCCAAAAATAAAAATACGCCGTATTGCGCTGTTGGGTGTTTTATTTGTAACACCTTTATTTTCTCTTTGTCAGCAATTAGAGGACAGGCTGGCCGCCTGGCAACAGCGCAACCCAATAGAAAAATTATACCTGCATACCGATAGGGATCACTATTATGCCGGACAAACAATCTGGTGTAAAGGATACTTTATGTCCGGGTTCCTCCCCTCCGGAAGAAACACCGTTTTATATGTTGAGCTCTTAAACAGCCGCTCAGAAATGATCAAAAGAAATGCATTCCCGGTTTACGGAGGTATGGCTCCGGGCCAGTTAACTTTGCCAGACAGCTTAAGTACGGGTTTCTATCAGATCAGGGCTTATTCCCCTCTTATGCTGAACCAGCCCGGTTTTATCTTCAGGCAACGCATCATGATTTATGGAAAAGAGAACAAGGAGGTACAAAATAAAGATAAAAAGGTGGACACCCTGCTGTTTTTTCCTGAAGGCGGCAGCCTTATTACAGGCCTTTTAAATATTGTTGCATTTAAATCAATAGATAAAGACGGCCGGCCCCTTCCTGTTCAGGGCGCGATCAGAAATAGCAAAAATGAGATCGTAGGTAGTTTTGAAAGTGTGCATGACGGGATGGGTTCTTTTAGCATCACTCCTGTCCGGGGCGAACACTACTATGCCGTAGTAAAAACATCCGGTCAAAAATACGTTCTTCCGGAACAAACCGGGGAAGGTATTGTACTGAACGTAACAGATATGCCCGGGATCAAACGGTTCACCGTACATACGGGAGGAAACAACCATCTTTTTAAGCCGGCCTATATGATCGGTCAAATGCAGAACATGGTTATTTTCAAACAACCTTTACCGCAGGACAGAACAGTAATTACCGGCTCTATCAAAACGCACAGCTATTATTCAGGTATCCTTCAGCTTACTGTATTCAATAAAGATGATATGCCCCTCGCCGAACGCATTACGTTTGTTGATAATAAAGAATATGCGCTGCCTGCCAGCATAAATGTCGATACGCTGGACACAGGTGCCCGGAAACACAATCACTTTACCATTATGGTGCCCGACACCGTAATTGGCAACTTTTCATTGTCAGTCACGGATGCCGACTATGAAAATGATGTAAAAAGACGTTCTAATATATACGCCTCCTTTCTATTAAAAAGCGATATCAAAGGATACATCCATAACCCCGCCTATTATTTTAATACCAGTGGTGATGCTGCAAAGAAAGCACTGGAACTGGTAATGATGACAAACGGCTGGACCCGCTTTAAATGGACGGACTTGGCAAACAACCAGCTTCCATCGTCCCTGTATAAAGACCCCGGGTACCTCAAGCTCAGCGGCAGGATCTTCAAAAAAGGAACGAAAAAGCCGCTTGCCGATAAAGATGTTATCCTGATCCTGTCCCCTGCTGATTCCGGCCGGTCCGCCGGACATTCATCCCGCATGATACACACGGATGTACGCGGCGGCTTTGAAGCTGACTCCCTGCTTATGTATGGAAAAACAAAGATGGTGTTTTCCGAAATAAACGGCAGGAAAAACAACTTTATACGGGTACAATTAGATAGCAATTCATTGATGCTTAAAAAGCCGCCCGTGTCAGAACCCCTGGTGGCGGTATACAGTAAAAATGCTTTTATCATCAATCAAAAAATGAACACTGCTTATATTGATTACGCAAATGCAAAAGGCCTAACATTAAAAAACGTCATAGTTCGCGCCTCACAAAAAACCGCTATTGATCAACTTGATGAAGCCTATTCAAGCGGTTATTTTTCAGGGGCTGTTCACAGCTACCGGATCGATATGAGAAATGAAAGTTACGCCGGCGATTTTTTTGAATATTTACGGGAGCGCATTCCCGGTCTTAAAGTTTCCGGAGAACCCGGTGACTATGTGCTGCATTACAGGGGCGGCAATATGACCTATTATATAAATAACGGCGAGGAGGACCGAAAAAGCGATCCGCATGCAAACACCGGAAACGTAACGCTGTTCTTAGATGAGATGCCGGCAAACCCCATCATCCTGGAAACCATTCCGCTAAACGACATTGCCCTGATAAAGTTATTTCCCAGTTCTACCGCCACGGCAGGAGGTGGCACCGTGCTGGCTGTCTATACAAAAAAAAGTACGGACCGGCTCACGGAGACAACATCGTCCACTGACATCATTACCTATTATGGTTATACCATTACAAAGGAATTTTACAACCCTGATTACAGCCATAATCCTGACCATCATACGGCGGATAAAAGAATTACATTGAAATGGATCCCCGACATTACCGTAAATGGTCCCGGTTCAAAAATACCCGTTACATTCTATAACAATGACCATACTAAACGCTTTAAACTGGTTGCAGAAGGCATTACAAGTGAGGGGCGCCTGCTGATGCTGGAAAAAATAATCGAACCCTGAGCGTGCATGAGGACCACCGACCGCAAGACGACCCTCACCGTTTGCCAGGGTAACTGGCTCAAAAGAAAATCTGAATTGACAGACCATCGCCGGTCTCCGCCCATCGACCTTACAGTCCAAAAATGCTATACTGCCGCCCCCCTCAGCCTCCAACTGGCCTGAGATTATTTGCTGTCAAACTTTTGAGAAGACAGCCTCTTTATATACCGGCAAACGGGCTATGACCAAAAACAGAAGTTTCTTCTCCTATTTCAGGTATCCGTAATATTCATCATCGGTTGCACAATCCCACCAAATAGGCATGCTCCAGATATTCAGATCAGCAGCATGCGGGTTTAAGGCAAGGGTATTTACGGAGTTATAATTTATTTCGTAGGTTGGAGGCAGCATCCAGCGGCGCATCCAATACCGTGGATCTGTTGGGGAACCACCCGTAAGCTGGGCCTGCCCGGTGAACAGGGGACCACGCTTATAACCCGGGTAAACATTACCGAAACCTTCTACATCGCCCGCGCTGAAATTAAAGCGGCGCATATCATTCCAGTTTTCAATGCTGCATCCCATGGCCACATATTTCTGCAGCATAATGTCAGCCATCGTCAAGGTACCGGCATCCTTGCAAACCGCGTCGCTCTGAAGATAGGCATTAACGGCGCTCTGTTCCATCGGCCACATATCCGGATTATTATATTGGGCAGCTTTCCATTCGGTCAGCTTCGCCTGCATCATATCCAGGTGTGCTTTAATACCATCCCTGTAGGCCGTCAGCGCGTTGCCCCGTTCGTTCTTCCGCATATAAACCTCGGCTTTAATAAAGCACATCTCGTGGTAGGTCAAGATCTCCTGGTCCGAAACGGGACGAACCTGGAAAGAACCGGTAGAACCGATCACACCGGCAGTATATGCCTCTGGTGACGGGTACCAATTCACGTCAGTTTCCGGCTGAGGTACCGAGCCCTTTGTAGCCTGGGAAGCGCTGCGCAGGTTCACGTATACCGTATCGCCGGCTAAAACATAATTCGTACTGCCTATATAAATAGAGCCGGGCAGATACGTTACTGTTACCTTATTGCCATCAATTGTAAAATCACGTCCCGCAGCGGTTTGGGCAGCAATAAAGGCAGCACGGTCGGCAGCATCGGCAATTGTATATTCCTTATCCGTACTGTCCGCAGCATATGTTGCCGTTGCAACGGAAGTTGCGCCCCCTTTTACCAACCGGCTTGCCGGGCCGTAAGAGTCAACGCCCACAGCACGGTTCCAGGAATAAGACGCCACTTTCCCATTGTCCCCCAGTTTTACATTTGCCATTGAAGCCGGTACTATTTTAGTCATCCGGGGATCTGTAATGCCTTTACCGCGCATATTCACCAACAGGTTATAATGGAATTGAGAAATACGTGTGCTGCTGCCATAAGCTGCATAATTCCAGTTTCCATTTGTTACCACGGGATCTTGTATCAGGAAGTCCGTTACAGTACTGTTATTAAGGCCGGGCCCAACAATATTATCAGCGATCGACTGCGGTCCCTGTGACAAACAGTAAAGAATGGAATCTGCATTATACAGGTCTGATTTTTTTGAAAGCTTCAGCATATAGCGGGCCTTCAATCCCCAGCACATTTTTAACCACTTGCCTACATCTCCATTGTTCCACAGATCGCCTTCACTTAGTGCAGGCGCTCCCGCTTCCTGCGCTTTGCTGAACAGGCTGATCGCTTCATTCAATCTTGCCATGCACCCGTTAAAGATCGTTTTACCGTCATCCGGCTTCGGGCTTGGGTTTCCGGTTCCTGCTTCCGTATAGGGCATTTCCCCATATATGTCCAGCATCTGCATATAACCCAGTGCATGGATCACATCCGCAGCAGCCATATAATGATAAGCACCCTTTTCCTGGGCCGAGTTATAGATATCCACTACGTTAGAAGATACGGCTACAAACCAGGTCTGGTAGGGGGTTGTTGAATTGCTGGAAGAGCATTGCCATGTGGTGGTAAACGAATTAGGAGTAGCAGAATTGCTATAATAAACGCCCGCCTGGCATGCTGTACGGAAATTGGCAACCCCTGACGAGTACTGGTAAAAGTGCTCCATCCAGGGCAGCCTGTTCTGGATCAATACGGTTTGATTGTTCGGATTATCCGGATCCGTATTTACATCCAGCCATTTTTTACAGGAAGCCGATCCCAATACAAGTACACCGCCTAACAGAATATATTTTAAATTTTTCATGACTTAACCTTTTTCTTTAATTAAAACGTAACATTGATTCCGAATGTGAAACTTGCTACTGCAGGCACCCCCAGGTAATCGATGCCCGTAGAGCCCGAACCACCGGTTCCGCCTGCCGCGCTCACTTCAGGATCCATTCCCTTGTAATTGGTCCATGTAAGCAAATTGGTGCCAACTGCTGTTGCGGAAAGCCCCTTGATCACTTTTTTGTTTTTCAGCATATCAGTAAAGTCATATGTCAATGACAGGGAACGCAGTTTCAGCCAGTTTACCGAAGTAATAAAATTAAAGGAATTAGCTGCATAGTTTGCCCAGTATTGCTGAATCATATACGCACCTGAATAAGTAGTACTGCCAATCGTATAAGATTCATCTGCATTATAGGTCTGGCTAAAATCAGCACCCGTCTGGCTGTTCACCCCGGTTACGGTAACTGACTGGCGATCGTTCAGCAAGGTTTTTTTGCTTAAGCCGTTTGTGACCATTGCATACTCTGTACCGTTATACACATCTCCTCCTTTCCGGATATCGAGCAGGAACGACAACATCAATCTTTTATACCGGAATGTATTATTAAAGCCGGCGATATAATCAGGCTCACGGTTACCAACGACCTGGTCATTAGCAGTGGATGACAACAGGTACTGACCGGTTGTCGGGTCTACCTTATACCGTCCGTTTTCGATCTCTTTGCCATCGGCATCGGTTTCACGCATTACACGCCGGCCGATCATGGCAAGGAAGGCTCCGCCATTGGGAATGGACGCCGCCCGCACGGTTCCGAACTGGGCATCCGTAGGATAAAAATAAGCTATGCCCGGAATAAAGGCGCCCAGACTGCCTTTGTTGTAAGAGAAATTAAGTGTGGACTCCCATCCAAAATCTTTTTGTACAACCGGTTTGCCGGTAAGGGCTATTTCCATCCCCTTGTTGATAACCGTTCCGGAATTGAGGGTACTGAAAATAAACCCGCCGGACTGGGCTAGCCTCGGCTGTCCGATTTGGTTCTTCGTCTGGCTATGGTAATAGGTATAATCCAACCCGATACGCCCGTTCAGGAATCTGAACTCTCCTCCTATTTCCCATGAATCCTGGATCTCCGGCTTTAATATTGGATTACCGGCTGCCCACTGATTTCCCACCGCAATGAACGAGCCAATGGTGTACGGGGGCCACACATACGTATTGGTAGCATAGGCGTTGGCATCCTTACCTACCTGCGCCCAGCTTGCCCTCACCTTACCAAAAGAAAGGATATGATTCTTTGGCAACAATTCTGTAAATACAAAGGATCCGCTAAGCGATGGATAAAAATAAGACCGGTTTGCTACCGGCAATGTAGACGACCAGTCGTTACGCCCGGTTGCTGTAATGAATGCAATGTTCTTATAGGACAAGCCGATTTCGCCATAAGCCCCTACTAACCGTTTTCTTGTTGTTCCATCCGTAAAACGTTTGTTCTCCTCCCCGATATTAGCCAAACTGATCGTACCGGCCGTTATAAAGTTGTATCCCCAATGGTTCTGGCTGAGCCATTCCGTACTTTCGGAAGTAGTACCCAACATCAGTCGTGTATCAAAATCGCCGAATGTTTTATGAAAGTTACTCATTACAGTTGTTGAAATATAGGTATAGTCGGACATGGTCTTGCTCAAACGCCCGTTCTGATACAGTGGTATTACGGCAGAGCCCGGGGCAATGTAGGTATAATCCCTGGTGGTGTACTGATCGTAACCCAAACGTCCTACAACATCCCACCAGTCCGTAATTTTATAACTACCGTTTAGGCCCCCGGTAAAGCGTTTCGTTTGGGATGTCAGTTCGTCCTGGTTGATGATCCAGTACGGATTATCGATATCATCTTCCAGGCTCTGCGTTTCGGCAAACCTGCGGTATTGTGTTCCGTCTTCATTTATGTAACGCCGTATGTCAAATACCTGGGGCCAGCCGTATAAGGCCCCCATTGTTCCGTTGCCGCCACCGCTGTACAGGCCGGCCGTCGTTAAGGTTCTGTCCGTATTGGCTATGGAATAGGCCACATTAGCATTCAGTGTCAGGTTCCCGTATTTTTGTTCACCGTTAAACCGAAAAGTGGTCTTATTATACTTTGTACCGGGAACAATGCCCTTTTGATCAAAGTTGGACCCCGATAAATAAAAAGAGCTGTTTTTGGTGCCTCCGGACACATTTACGTTATTATCGTACACCAGGCCGTTTTGAAAGAAATTACCAATATTATCGTATACCGCGCTGTCGGCAGGTATTTTCAACCCCCAGCTGCTATAGTTCAGATCGCTGAAAACACCATTGCTGGAATAAGAGCCGTTGCCAAATACGGTTTGGGCCTCGGGCAGCTTATTTGCCCAGGACGTGCTTAGCTTGCTGTTTACGCTAACCGTTACCCGGCCTTCCGCACCTTTCTTTGTGGTAATGATCACCGCACCATCAGCCGCCCTTGATCCGTACAAAGCTGCTGCTGCTGCGCCTTTCAGCACAGACAGGCTTTCAATATCCTCAGGGTTAATATCCATGATACGGTTGGAGTAACTTGTATTGCTGCGCGACATACCATCGGTACCTGTATTACCCGTCACCGTAGTGGAGTTGTCATATATAACCCCATCGATCACAAACAAAGGCTGATTCTGCCGGCCCTCCGATGTAGAATTACCGCCACGGATGGTGATGGAGGCACCGGCGCCTGCAGAACCGCTGAATTGCGTAATGTTCACACCGGGCACTTTACCTGCTAAAGAATTAACGATATTGGTGTTTTTATTCTTCATCAGTTCCGTCGAGCTCAGGTCGGTAACCGAATACCCCAATGCCTTGCGCTCTCTTTTAATGCCGAGGGCGGTTACCACTACTTCTTCCAGGCTGCGATCCCGTTTCACCAGGTGTACGGTGATCTGTGACTGATTGCCAACCTGCACTTCCTGGGCAATAAACCCAACGGAAGAAAAGCTCAGCATATTGGTACCGGCCGCCCGGATCGAAAAATTACCGGCATCATCTGACATCACCGAATTATTGGATCCGGCTACTGTAATGGTTACACCTGGCAGTGGCGTGTCGCCCTCGTCGTAAACGGTTCCGGTAATGGTCCGCGATTGCGCATGACCACCGCATACGAAGAACGCCGTTAAAGCGAACACCAGCAATAACCTTTGCGTTAATTTTCTCATATCATCGTGCTTTTAATTATTAAACTATAAAACCGTCACACCCGCCCTTACGTAGGGTTGCAGTAATTTGTCGGTGGGGTCTAATTCTGTTATCAGATAATCGATCTGTTTCAGTTCGCAGACCTGCAATGCTTCAAATGAGTTCAGCTTTTCCGCAATCGTCAGGCAGGCGGTCCGGGCAGAAGCTGCCACCATCGCCTTCTTCAGCTCCACCACTTCCCAGTCGCTGTCCGTGATCCCCCGGCGCAGGTCAATGGCATTCGTACCCAGGATGCACAGATCCGCATTCACTTCCCGGATCTTCGCTATCGCACTGGCGCCCACAGTGATCTTGGATTCTTTGTTAACCTTATCCCCCACTACCACCACGTTGATGTTCGGATGCGCAATATAGGCGCTCAGCACCGGGATGCTCCCCGTAATAAACGTTGCCCGCAGCTGGGGCGGAAGCCGTTTGGCCATCTCAATGATCGTGGTGCCACCGCTCGTCAGCACATACATATTCTCTTTGAGCAGTCCGATCACTTTCTGGGCAATGACCGCTTTCTGTGTTTGGGAATATACCGGGCTCGCATTAAAATGTACTTCATTGAAGGCCAGTGACAATGCACCTCCGTGTACCTTGATCAGCCGGCCTGCTTCCGAAAGTTCCTGCAGGTCTCTGCGAACCGTGTCCTCAGAAACCTTCATATCTACGCAGAGCTTGGCACTCAATACCTTATTGTGCAGATCCAGCCGATGGAGAATATATGCCTGCCGTTCTTTCTTTAACACAATCGTTAATTTATTCCTAAAGATAAATAGTAAAACAGCAAAAAGACGCAAAATATCAAAAAAAAATGCATAAAAAATCAAATTTCTGCGGGCACAAGCCTGCAACCCCAGGGGGGGTCACATAAATTTAAAGCCGCCGGGGTCTTCTGAAGGCTTTCCGGCGCTAAATAGTGCACAGGAGCTATCGGCTGCAGTTTGAACTGAGGATCTTATTGCGCACATTGATGCATCCGTCGCTCCGGCGACCCTTGCGGTATTTTGAAAATTGATTATATTTGATCACAAAAGTTGCATAAACAACTATTTTTTACAGCATAAAAAATACAGCCATGCAGGAAGCATACATAGTAGCCGGTTACCGGACCGCAGTAGGTAAAGCCAAAAAAGGCGGGTTCCGCTTTTACCGTCCGGACGATCTTGCCATTACGGTGATCAAAGGATTAATGGCATCGATCCCCCAACTGGAGCCCAGGCGGGTAGACGACGTGCTGGTGGGCAACGCTGTTCCGGAAGCAGAACAGGGATTGCAGGTGGGCCGCATCATCTCCGCCCGCGCCCTGGGTATCGAAGTTCCGGGCGCGACTGTTAACCGGTATTGCGCTTCAGGCCTGGAGACCATCGCCATGGCCACCGCCAAGATCCGTACCGGCCAGGCCGATTGCATCATTGCAGGAGGAACGGAAAGCATGAGCATGGTACCCGCGTCCGGCTGGAAAACGGTCCCCTCCTATGCTATCGCCAGCGATGATCCGGACTATTACCTGAATATGGGGCTGACGGCGGAAGCAGTGTCCAAAGAATTCAATATCACCCGCGAAGCAGCAGATATGTTCAGCTATCAGTCGCACCAGAAAGCCATCAATGCCATACAGAACGGGTATTTTAAGGAAGGGATCCTCCCGGTGGAAGTGGAAGAAGTATATGCCGGCGAAGATGGAAAACGCCAGGTAAAAAAATTCACAGTAGATACCGATGAAGGCCCCCGGCCGGATACGTCGCCGGAGGCATTGCAAAAACTGAAACCCGTATTTGCCGCCAATGGAGTGGTAACCGCAGGTAACTCATCGCAAACCAGCGACGGTGCGGCCTTTGTGGTGGTAATGGGCGAAAACATGGTGAAGGAACTGCAGCTGAAACCCATTGGCAGACTGGTTGCGAGCGCTGTTGCCGGAGTGCCTCCGCGCATCATGGGCATCGGGCCGGTAGCCGCCATTCCCAAAGCCATAAGCAGGGCCGGACTGGCATTGGATGATATGGATCTCATTGAGCTGAACGAGGCATTTGCAGCACAGAGCCTGGCCGTGATCCGCGAAGCAAAGCTGGATCCGGAGAAGGTGAACATCAACGGCGGCGCCATTGCACTGGGGCACCCGCTGGGCTGCACCGGCTGTAAACTCACCATACAGATCCTGGGCGACCTGAAGCGGCTTGACAAAAAATACGGGTTGGTTACAGCCTGTGTGGGCGGCGGACAGGGAATAGCCGGGATTATCGAACGGTTATAATTTTTTTGTCGTCTAAATATCCGGATCCCTGTGCGTAACGGGCTATGAGATCTTTACCGGGCTGGCTGTGGTGTACAGAACAACGGAGTTGCAAGGTCCGTCCGGATGTGTTCTTCCGGCCCCGGTCCGTTATCAGCAGTATAAGAAGCGCCAGAATACGATACCGGCACACCCGTTCACCGGAGCCAGCAGTTCTTTACAGGATCAAAAATACATCTCACTTCAAACATTTCACATTACACTTTTCACTTCAAACTTTTCACTTCAAACTTTTCACTCTCCAATATATCTCACTCCATTCCACTATGTCCAAACCCTTTACAAAAACGCTGAACCTGGCCAACATCGTACGGCAGCTATGGCCATTTGTAAAACCTTACCGGACCCTCGTTTTCGGGACCTTATTGCTCACCCTTGTCGGGTCCCTTACGGCGCAGGTCAATCCGCTGATCCTGAAGTACACGGTAGACCATGTGGATGCATTGTTGCAAAAGTCCGACCCGATGCAGGAGGGCTTATCCCTGCTGTTGTATATTTCCATCATTCTTTTTGCGAAGGAACTGGTAAACATTTTTATCCAGTTTGGTCAGAAATTTTATGGCGAAAAGATCCGGATCCAGGTGAGCAACCGCCTGTCGCAGGCGGCCATCGAAAAAATACTCACTTACGGAATGGCGTTTTATGCTGCCCCCGAAAACCAGTCGGGCCGGCTGCAAACGAGGATCGACAGGGGCGTGGAAAGTTTGACCCGGCTGGTACAGAATTTTTTTATCGATATTTTACCCTTATTCTCCAATGCGCTGCTGGCACTGATCATCATGTATGCGGCCAACCTGTATGTAGGCCTGGTGGCCACCGTGATCCTGCCCGCTTATTTTTATGTAAGCGCCCGGCAGGCAAAAAGATTACAGGGAGTGCGCCGGCAATTGCGCCGGGGAAGGGAAAACAAGAACAACGGCCTGCCGAACCTGATCGAATCCATCACGGTCATCAAAAGCTTTGTGCGGGAATCCTACGAAGAAAAAAAGCAACTGGAGATACAGGACCAGCTTACACAGGATCAGCTCTATACACGTAAGACCAATTTCCGGTATGATGGCATCAAATCATTTATTGAACAGATCGGAGTGGTCCTCATCATCATCTTGACCACCTATCTCGTTCTTGGTCATCAGATCAGCATTGGCGCCATCATGTTGCACATCATGCTATTCAATAATGTATCGGCCCCGATCCGCCAGCTGCACCGGATCTACGACGAAGTAAATGATGCCTTTGTTTATGCGGAAGCTTATTTTCAGATACTGGATGCCACGGAAGAAACGGAACAGCGGGGAACGTATAAAGAAGAAGTGGTCAAAGGCGGCTTTGAAATGCGTCATGTAAACTTTACCTATCCCAACGGAACAAAAGCGCTGCACGACGTAAGCTTAAAAATAGAAAACGGGAAAACAACAGCGCTGGTGGGCCTGAGCGGCGCCGGTAAAAGCACCATCCTGAACCTGCTGAACAAATTTTACGCACCCGATAACGGGAGCATCTTACTGGATGGCGTGCTCCTTCGCGAATATGACAATCATATGCTGCGGGACGAGATCGGCCTGGTGCTTCAAAAGAACCATATCTTCAAAGGCTCTATTGAAGACAACATCCGCTATGGCAAAATGAATGCAACAAAAGAAGAAATCATCCGCGCGGCAAAGAAGGCTTACCTGCATGACCAGATCATGGAGCTGCCGCAGCAATATGAAAATGAAGCACAATCTCTAAGCGGCGGGCAACAGCAACGCATTGCCATTGCCCGGCTGTTCTTAAAAGACCCGCCGGTTATTTTCCTTGATGAGCCAACGGCCAGCCTCGATGCCATTGCAACGGAGCAAATTAAAAACAGTTTGGATGCCATCAAGCAGAATCGTACCGTGGTCATCATTTCGCATTCCATCTCGCAGATCGTAGATGCAGACATGATTTATGTTCTGAAGCAGGGACAGGTAGTGGAAAACGGCACACATGAACAGCTGATTACACACAATGGTCCTTACCGGGAGATCTTCAATGCCGCCGCACGCAGCCTGAACCTCGCCCGGATCGCAAAGTCGTTTCAATGATCTCAAATATTTAATTTTCATTAACAGGCGTTAGCGTAAGTTTATCGTCTTATTTAATGAAAACATTTTTAATCAACATCCCTAAATGAGATCTTTATGAAGATGAAACTGGTCATGCTGACATTCGTGCTTTTGATTTTTGGAGCTTCCCGGGCAGATGCGCAACATTACAGGCACAGTAAAAAATATTATAAAACATACACAAGAAGCCCGTATTACCGCCCTACCGCTGTAGTATATTACTCTTCAGGCTACAAAAGCAGTTATCACCGGCATTATGTACCCAGGCACCGCTACACCAGCTATTATGGGCACCGCTATTACCGGCACATGCCTCCGGGCCATGCTAAGAAATACTATAAGCACAGCCATCGGAAGCATGATCATCATAAACGTTCTTATCACAGAAAGTAACAACCGGATGATTTACAGGATTTAAAAACGGTTCATGGCCGCCACCCCACGGGGTGGCCCGGCCATTGGTACAAAGTTTGATTCTTATACCTCATCAAAATTCCGGATATGAAAACGACAACAACAATAGTGAAAAGATCAGGGTTCGCCTTTTTGTTAACGGCAATCCTCTTTGTTGCAGGGCTTAGTTCCTGCACCGGTTATTATTATCCCTCACACGGGTATCATGAACAACGGTATTACCACATGCCGCCCGGCCAGGCCAAAAAATATTATGGAACAAAGTCGGCCAGGAGTTTTGCCCCCGGACAGCAAAAAAAACACTACCGGTATTAACGACGGGTAAAGATCCGGTGCGCGATCATTCCGTTCACTTTAAAATCCTCAAAAAATGAAATCACAGATATATACAAAAAAAAGGCTCATCATAGCAGGGGTACTCCTTGCAATGGTAGTAGGGTTCAGTTCCTGTGCAGACACCTATTACCCTTCAAGAGGATATTATGATGACGGGTATTATGGTTACTACCCCTACTATTATTCGCCGGGCTATTATGGAAATAATGGCTATTACTACAACCATCGGTATTACCGGAGCAACAGGGATCGCAGACGCTATGACGACCGCCGCAGGTACGATGACCGCAGAAAAGTGTACAGCAGCAGAGACCGCAACCGAGTAAATACCAGCCGCAAGAATGCCGAGTATTACCGCCAGCAGAACAACAGCAGAACCCGGACACCTGTTACCAGCCGCAGCAATTCTAACAGCCGGACCAAAGATGTCCGGTCGCGGAACACAACTCCCCAGCGCTCCTACACCGCGCCCTCATCAAGAAATGTTCGGCAAGCGCCGGCATCTTCAAGGGGAAGCTACAACCAGAGCAGGTCAGGCAGTAACAATAGCCGCTCTTCCGGCAATAATAGGCGGTCTTCCAGCAACAACAACCGGTCCTCCCGGAGATAAGCAACAGGATAAATAAATATAACACAGCCGCAGGTCATTTCGCTGAAGTCCTGCGGCTTTTGCTTTGAATGAATGTCTTTTCATAAAGTGCTATCCAGTCCGCTACCGGAAGCTGTTGCGCAAGTGTTCCGATCAGCTCAAAAGGTATGAGCTCCGGTTTTTGAAACCGGATGCAGCTCTTTCCTATATCCGGTTTCTTATCAGAGACCTTTTTGTATTCGTTTAAGAACCATTTCATTAGATCGGCGCTGGCGTACAATCCCATATGATAGAGCACAATACCGTTTTTCTGGGAAGCAATGCTCATAAACGGCAGCGGCAGCTCAGGGGTACAGTGATATCCTTTCGGATAGATCCGGTGCGGAACTACATAACCGATCATTCCGTAGCTCATGGCTTCCATAAACCCCTCGGGCAGGTGTTTCCGGATCGTAGATCTTAGCCGTTTCATGGCCGGTAACCGCTCCATGGGGATCTCTTTCAGATAATCTGCTACTGTTTGGGCCTTGGATTGCATATCGTTTTGCTTTAACGAAGGTTTTATTTTTAGCATTTTTTTTACAGAACCAGGCGCCCGGGTGCCACCCTTAAGCCGGTTTCTGTCGTCTCATAAATATAACAAAAAACAATGAGCAAAAATTTCATAAAACTGGGAATGTTCCTGCTGGGCGCCAGCCTGTTCCTCGCGGTGGACGGCTTCGCTCAGTACCGCCGTTATCCGTCCCGGGTAAGAAGCTATCATTACCACAGGGCGCCGCGGGTTTCAGTCGGGATCGGTGGGGTCTTCGGTTTCCCCGCACCCTATTATCGGTACGGCTATGGCCCCAATGTGGGTGTATCGGTAGGAATTGTCATTCCTCCGGTTGGCGCTACCATTTACGCGCTTCCACCCGGTGCCCGCCGGGTCTACTACGGGGGCGTGCCTTATTATTACCGGAACAATCTATATTTTTTAGAAAGAGAGAAAGGAGGTTATGAAGTAGTGGCGCCTCCCCTGGGAGCAACTGCAGAGCGCCTGCCCAATGGTGCCCGGATGCGGAAGATCGACGGGAATACCTATTACGAATATCGTGGTACGTACTACAAAGCAGACCTGAATGAAGATGGCGAACGGGTCTATACGGTTGTAGGCAGGGAAGGAACTTTAAACACCAAAGACCAGCCCTACGATGAAGAAAATTCATATCCGTTGAATGACGACGATGACGACGGGATAAGGGAGCCGGAAACAACCGGAATGGACACCGGGGGGCGCAGCACAAACGATGATGCAACCTACTATAACCATCCCCGGGTCGGAGACCAGTTTGAGGAGTTGCCCAAAAATTCAAAGCGGGTTACCGTCGAAGGTAAAAGACAATTTCTTTCTCCTGCAGGCACCTACTACAAAGAGATCACGGTTGATGGAAAAGTAATGTATGAGGTGGTGCGTTCTAAATAAAGCAGGATGCAATGGCAAATAAGAAGAGTGGCCCTTAGCCGGGCCGCTTTTTTCATGGCCTCCCGGTCTGGATCAAAATTATTTTCATATGTGCAGATACAGGTATTTAAAGGGGCTCAAAACAACCCTCACTATTTTTTGCATGTGGGCGCTATCCGCTACAGCCGTCCGCGCCCAGGAAGCGCACACCATGCTCTGGAAGATCAGCGCCCCACATCTTCTAAAGCCCTCATATCTTTTGGGCACCATGCACCTGATCTGCGGTGAAGACTTTGAAATATCCTCCAAATTAAGAAAGACGCTGAAAGAGGTCCGGACAGTAACATTTGAAGCAGACATTGCTAATGTGGAAGGCTCCGAAAAGCTGATGGAATTGATGCAACCGGTACCTGGCATTTTAAAACAAGCTCAACCGGGACAGCGCGCCGCCCTCGACAGCCTGCTTAAAGAGTACCAGCTCACATCCGGCGTCCTGGATCAGCTGTCCCCGTTCGCGCTCACCTCCGTTTTAACCGCAAAAGCATTCAATTGTGCAGACCCATCTAAAGTAAAGATGATGGAAAAAGAGCTCTATGCCCTGGCACAGGAAGATACATTGCGGATAGATCACCTGGAATCGGTCGCATTCCAGATAAATATGATCCGGTCAATGAATACGATCGACGAACTGATCAATACCCTTAGAGAAATAAAAGAAGCGCCCTATTATATAAAGGACCTGGTGCAGGTTTATAAAACGGAGGACCTTCCGCAGCTGAATAAACTGATGCATGATCCTAAATTTATGAACACAGTGCAGCAGACCCGTTTGCTTAAAGAGCGCAATAAAAACTGGGTGCAACTACTCCCCGCGAAAATGAAGAAAAACCCCACTCTTTTTGCCGTGGGTGCCGGCCACCTGGGAGGAGCGGATGGACTGATCCGTCTTTTGCAAAACAACGGTTATACAGTAACGCCGGTCTTCGAATAACAAGGGACTCGATTATTCCTGAAGCGGCGCGTGGAGATTCTATCACGACTGGCCGCCCGGATCCCTGGTCACACCAAAGCGGTCAGCTCAAGCGAAAAAAAGTTTATAGCAGATTTATATGCAGGATCCATATGCGAAAAATGCATGATGCTCATGGCATCCGACACACAATCCGTATGCTTTTAGGGGCCGGACAAAGCCTTCCTTTGGTACAGCCGCTACCCGGTGTATTTATCATCACTCCTCGGTTTTGCATGCTGACAGAAAACCTGGAATACATCTTTTCTTTTATGTATTCCCTGCAATAGTTTGGAATCCGTCGGGTATCCGGTCTATTGCTAAATGGAAAAGCTTTTATTAAAAATAATATACCCAGAAAAGACCTCCACATTCAGAAATCTACCCGCACAGTATCATCTTGTACAAAACAACGGCATAAGAAAGCAGCTGAAATCAACAAAGGCCATCTATTAAAGCCTTACATTCGTTGTCACAGAAAAATCACAGATCATGACCCGATCCACTCAACTTGCAAAACGATTCAGAGAAGTGCATCTAAACGGCGACTGGGTGGCAGCCACTAATTTAAAGGCGCAGCTATCCGGCCTTACCTGGCAACAGGCAAATACCCGGATCGGGTCGCTCAACACCATTGCGGCCCTTGCGTTCCATCTTAACTATTATATTGCCGGTATTTTAAAAGTGTTTGAAGGGCGCGTGCTCGATATTCATGACCGATACAGCTTTGATGCACCTCCGGCCCTGTCGCAGGACGATTGGGAACAACGCTTAAATAAATTATGGGCGGATGCGGAGGCCTTTGCAGGGCATGTAGAGCAAATGACCGACGCACAGCTTGAGGCCGTATTTACAGATCCAAAATACGGAACCTATCACCGCAACATCGATGCCATGATAGAGCATATATACTATCACCTGGGACAGATCGTTCTGCTCCGAAAGCTGGTACAGGAAACGGACACTCCTTAAAACAACGCCGATATAAATGAAAAGAAATTATTACGTCCTATCTGCGCTCCTGCTGCTCATAGCATTTTTGTCGGGTATTTTAACATCCGGCATTTCATTGGTTGGGCGCGTTGGCGTCAATACTTTTTACAAGAACTACCGTTTTTTTAAGGTATGGTGGCAGGCAGCGCTTGTATGCCTGGTATTGCTGGCGCTGGTAACGCTTTTATTGTATGGGATCGATAAAAGATTTAAAGGAAGGAAACGCGTGCTCCTGCTCCTTGTTTTTCTCTTCGCTTTCCTGGGTGGCCTCTATATCACCTATTCCGATTTTCGCAATGCGCTTTCACATCGCTGGCTTGGAGAGCGTTTTCACCTGGGCATCTATTTATACTGGATGGGGTTTTGCATCAGCAACCTGTTCTTCCTGCTTACCCAAAGAACGGCTTTGCCGGCAGCAACCGTCCCGGAAGCACCTGCGGAGGCGCCACAGGTTCAATAGGTTCCGCTGCAGGCTCTTTGAAGCGGCAACACATCCATACTAAAAAATAGCGGTCAGGGATGCTTTGCCGGTGTGAACGGTTTTCGTTCCCCCCGGCTTGCGCCCGTCATACTGGAAGCTCAGCTCCAGGTTGCTCATCAGCCGTTTGGTGAGCATAATATTCCACAGATAGTTCTTACCGGGCAGTAACCCGTCCAGCATGACATAGCTCACTGTTGTGGTATTGGCCGTTGTGGATTTATAATTCAGCTGGTCCAGCGTAAAACGCGCTGTAAGAGCGGCACTCTGTAAAATATTGTATTTCGTTTCAGCAGTAAGCGCATTGGAAACCGCTCTTTCACCTCCATAAGCCGGTTTGTTCTTTTTAGCTTCGTATTGATACCCGGCGGTTGCTCGGAAAGTAGTACCGCTTATAAAAGAAAGTGAAGGTCCTGCACTGTTCTTTGTAATTTCATAATTGCGGTTTTCAAACTGTGCGTTGTCCGAATACAGCGCCTGCAAGCCCGTCCGGAGATCCAGGTTAAAAGTAAGGCTGCTGCCAAAAAAATGCCGGTACTTCAGCGACCATTCTCTGGTTTTCCTGCTTTCATATCCATAGGTCAACAGCGATTTTCCGGTATTCTGCAGGTTGCTGATGTCCAGTCCCCAAACAGTGCTCAACCGGTTAAACGAAAGCGTATTTGCCAGGATCGAGCTCATGGCAATAAGATTGGTATCATTCAAAGCATACCGGAACGGATTGAGCGATACAAAGCCGGTAGCCTGTGCCTTGCGGGACACCTGCAACGTGCTGGTCCAATTAAAGCGGGAAAGGAACTTTTGAAACCCACCCGCTGTCTGTTCATTCCACAGCAATTTAGGATTCAGTCCCAGGCTGTAGTTGAAGGTATTATAGTTTGCTTTTATATACTCATTGGTTGGGGTGTTGATCCTTATAAACCGGGCCTGATCCTGGAATGCCGCCAGCTCAAATTCATTCAGCTGCTGAATGCTGTCCTGGTTCAGATCGATCCATGTATATTGACCGGTACCCGCCGGTACTTCAAGGTAAGCGTATTCCCTTTTTTGCTCCTGGCCGGACCCCGCTTCGTACAATACATTTCCCGTAAGAAATCCCTTAAATTCATTCATATTGTATTCCACCCTCGAAAGCAGGGTGTTCTCTTCGGGTTGCCGGCTTACCGCAGCATCCAGCACGTCCAGTTTGCGCAGCGTCGTATTCAGGTAAAGCTGCCGGTGCTCATTGGACAACAATTCCGCTTTAAAATTCAGATTATAGCTGCGATCGCCTTTTACCAGATCTCTCTGTACCGGGTATTGATCCTCCCTTGTATAAAAACTGACTCCGTACCGGTTTTGTTTTGCCTCGTCCGATTTAATAAAGAATGTATACGTGTTAAAGGAAAAAGCAGTGGCATTTAAAGTATCCGTGGCTTTGTTGCGGTTCTCATTCCGTTCCAGCGCATAACGCGCGCCAATGCTCCAGTTTCCAAGCGCCGGCATCTTCTTGCTGATATCCAGCACAGGGCGGAGAAAAGACCCTTTGTCCAGCGCGCCATTGTATTGAGTAGCCGTTACGTCATTATTAAAGGTCCAGTTCCGCCACTGCGTAAACTGGGTGAGAGCATGCTGATAGCCTGTATACCGGTCGCTGCGGTTATAGTTCGTAAACCGGTACTGCAGCCGGTTCCCTTTTTCACTCAGCAATTCCGCAGATGCACGTATAATGTGCTCGTCAGCCCGGTCCGCAACCAACGGCAGTCCCCAGTCCCGGGTAAATTCCACACTGCGCAAACGCTCTACGGGCTGAAACCGTGCCTGCACCATTTCATAGTCGAGCGAGGACAACAGCTGCAGTTTGCTGCGTTTGCTGACCATGGCCGTATTGGAAAGAGTCACCTTTGCCGCAATCCCTTTATCATCCCCGCTATGAAATCTGGAAAAAGTGTTCACATCATAACTGCTGGCGGCAACCTCCGTTTTCAGCAATGTTTGTTTGGCAAGGGCGTAGTCGATTCCCAACGTAAGCACCTGCTGCTTCCGGGGTGTTATCAGTGCCATCACCGGCGCGTAGCTCCCTTGCTTCTGACCATTCTCCGGTGGTATGTACCGGAACACTTTTCCGTTGGCATTGGTATTGTCCGGTACATAATCACCCCGGCCAGGGCCCACCTCTGTAAAAGAAACATTGTATTGCGCCGAATCACGATTCACCGTGTACCGGTAAAAAGAATCCACGATCTCCAGCCCCTTTATCACGTAGGTGCGGGCATACAGTACTTTCCCTGCAGCAAATGTATCCAGCACCGCGGAAGGATACAGCGCGTTTTGAACACTGTCGCCGATCTGCGATAAGAACTGTTTTTGCCGATTATCCAGGACCTGGTTAATGGAAGAGTTTTTTGCGTCGCTATTGTTGAAGAACCCAACCCGCAGCTTTACCCGGTCATTAAAATTCAGTTCCTGCATTCCATACACATTCGTGTTCAAAAAATTCCGGTCGGCATATTCAAACTCCACCTGGATACGGCTGTCTTTGGTGATCATGCGGCGCGGAGTAAAGCTAACCTCTGCGGTATTATAGTTGATCACATAATCCTGGTCTTCCCCCCGTTGCAGGAGCTCCCCGTCAATAAAAACCCGTTCGGTATTGGCCAGCACAATAAAGAACAATTCATTGTTTGCTCCCTGCAGCTTATACGGTCCCTGGTTCCCCTCCAGACCTTGAAAAACATTGCGCGTGAATTTCCCTTTAGCAATAGAGCCACTCACCAGTGTATTAGCGGTCGTTTTTTTTGAAAGCGCATTTTCAGTCTGAAAAGACACCCCCTGCAGGCGTTTATAAAAATTGAGAAAATAGCTGCGGTTCTCCCGGAGGTCCATATCTCCTATATTCAGCTGCCAGTTTTTCTTTTTAAACCGGATATACACCTCATCAAATTCATTCAGCTGTTGTGTATTCCCGTCGGGCTGAATGGGGATATTATTGTCGGTAATAGCGGCCTGCAGCTCGATGCTGTCGGCCAGCATACCGCTCAGCTGTACGTTTAAATTGGAGTTCAGCACCAGGCTTTGGTTATTACCAAATCCCATTTGCCGTCCAAAACTCCCCTGCGCATTGATGTTGCCAAAATTAAGCAGCGGGCCACGCTCCCGGGCAGCTGTTGCCGGGGAAGAAATGGGCGCAGCAGAATTCATTGCCAGGCTGTCAAAATTCATCCGCTGTACCGCCGGGTTCAGCTTCATCGCAAACACGCGATAGTGTACCGTTACATTAGCTGTTGCAGGCTTATGTACCCAGTACAGCAGGGCATTCACACAATCCAACCGGTAAGCGCTGCTGTCAATGCCTTCTATCCGGAAGCTTTGTGGAATGATGCTCAGACTGTCGAGCTGCACGTTATCTCCAAGCACGGCGATCCGCTTCGTTCGCAGGTTCGATAAAGGCCGGGCAGCAGGTACATCCTGCCCGTACAATCCACCTGCCATACAAAGAAGAAAGAAAAAAAATGTTATGCTTCTCAATAGACGCAATGCCGGTTGTTTTAATTCAGCAAAAATCGGCTTTTTAGGCTTACGTAAATGCGCGGTGGCGATATAACATTTTGGATCCGTATAAAGGGCGAAGATGCGCTCACAGCGCAGCACCTGGCCGGAAGTTTCGATTCATAGCACCGATCGTTCCTCCTTTCCACCGCCTGATCTGCACATCAGCCACAAAATTGCAGACGCTCTGAAAAATTCGGTGCTTCAGTAGCCATACCCGAAACAGAAGCATAAATGCCTTTACCAACACCTGCGTATCTGTGGCCATCTGTTCATTCAATTTGCCGCCGGCCAGCAACCACCTGATCCTCCAAAACCTGCCAGATAGGCACAACAGCGCCCTTATAACAGCTAATAAAACCATTTTCGAACGGAATGGCATAAATAAGCCCCCCATTGCATTCGAGCACAAAAATTGCTGGGACCTGTATTATGAATGTAATAAATGCGAATACAAATAAAATGCAGGTTGAAATATGGAGCGATGTGATGTGCCCCTTTTGCTATATTGGCAAGCGGCATTTTGAAACAGCGCTGGAAAAATTTGCAGATAACCCGCAGGTAGAGGTCATCTGGAAAAGCTTTCAGCTGGATCCTTCACTTCCTGAAAAAGAAGAGCTGGACCATGAGCAATACCTGGTAACCCGAAAGGGATTGCCCAAGGACCAGGTCAAATCTCTTTTGGAGCACGTGACGCAATCCGCAAAACAAGCAGGATTGGATTACCATTTTGAAAAAGTGGTCACCGTTAATTCGTTCAATGCCCATCGCGTCATTCAAATGGCAAAAACAAAAGGACTGGGAACTGTTGCGGAAGAGCGGCTCTTTAAAGCATATTTTACCGAAGGCTGTGACATCGCTGATAGGAACACTCTAATAGAACTGGGAAAGGACATCGGTCTTTCCGCGGAGGAGGTACAGGAAGCGCTCTCCAATGAAATATATGCCGAAAAAGTGAACCGCGATATGAATGAAGCACAGCAGATCGGCGTCAGAGGCGTTCCATTTTTTGTGCTCGACCGCAAATATGCGGTTTCCGGAGCCCAGCCGCCGGAAGTATTCACACAAACACTGGATAAAGTATTTGCAGAATGGCGCGCAAAAAATCCCGGGTCCCCGTTCGGGATCTCAGACGGGGAATCCTGTACGCCCGATGGCAGCTGCGGGTAAACAATACATCTTTTAAGAGCACTAAAGCTGTATCAAAACTGCTACAGCTTTTTATTTATCTCCGCAGCCTGGGAGCAGGACACACCGGACAACACATCGGAATTTTATAAGTGCCCCAGGCTTGATTTTCAATATAGCCTCTTAGCCAAAATCCGGAACGGGAAGCGTCATAGACCCAACATATAATGTGCCTGGTCTATAGCGCTCAACGTCTCTTCGGGATTTTTTTATACGGGTTAGAATCCGCTTTTACATATTTCCCGGGTTCCGGTGTCCCTTTTAGCTGCGCTTCTGATTCAGACGCATTTGTCCTGGCAAATGAGGAGGAATCCATACAATTTATCATATATTTGTTCGAAATAACCAGCAAATATGAGGAAGCCTCTCCTGCTACTGCTATGCATTCTCGCCTTTTCCATTGCTGACGCCCAGAAAACGGAAAAATATTACGATTACAGATGGAAGGCATGTGCTCCCCGGGAAGCGCGGTTTTACAGCATCACTACAAAAACGGACTCCGGATGGCTGCGCAGGGACTATTACATACGCGAGCAAAAATTACAGATGACGGGGTTGTACAAGGACGACTCCTGTACAATAAAAAACGGGGGTTTTGCCTTCTACTATCCAAGCGGAGCCCTGCAATCTGCAGGTCGTTATACCGATCAGAAAAAACAGGGGCTTTGGATACAACTGCGGGAGAATCAGCAACTGTGGGACTCAACGGTCTACAACTACGGGCAACCCATTGGCACCAGCCTGAAATGGCACAGCAACGGGCTGCTCAGCGACTCGGCTGTTTATCGCCCCGATGGCAGTGGCAGTCTGGTTTCCTGGTTCGATAATGCGCATACGGCTGCCACCGGAAACTATACTGCAGGAACAAAACAAAACGGGGAGTGGCGCTACTACCATCGCAATGGTCAGGTAAGCGCTGTGGAAACATACAAAAACGGCCGCCTGGTTAACAAAAAATATTATACAGAAGAAGGAGTGCCTGTAGCCGACACCACCGCCAGGGAAAAGGCTGCCAGCTTTCCCGGCGGACCGGAAGCCTGGAAGCAATACCTTTCCGGGAAGCTGAAGTTTCCCAGGGAATATAAAATCGAGAACGGCGATGCCGCCATTGTCGTGGTCGACTTTGCCGTCACAGAAAACGGCGATATTACAGATGTCGCAACCTCCAGTTCTTTCCATCCTGCTTTTGACAGGATTGCAGAGGATGTGATCCGGAGATCTCCGAAATGGGTTCCTGCCTTCGACCGTCATAACCGGAATATAAAGGCCCGGCGCCGGCAGCCGCTGGTATTTAAACAAACAAAACAATAAACCGTTTGCACATGTACAAAACGGTGCTTACCATTTATATCCTTCTCTTTTCCCTTTGCCTGCAGGCACAGCGGCCTTTTGCTGACCGCTCCTACAAGACGGCACTAAAAGAGGCCCGCCAAAAGAACAAGCTGATCTTTCTGTCGCTTGAATCTGCGTATTGTACCGGGTGCAATGATTCTATGAACCGGTATTTCAGCAATAAAGAACGGAAAGCGGCCATCAGCAGTTCGTTTATCCCTCTCAGCATCGGGCCTCATCACAATGACCGGGCCTACATTACAGAGTCGCTGAACATTGAGCAGTCATCGGGCGTTTTCTTTATCGACAAAAATGAGCAGCTTATCTATTCTTCAAAATACCGGCGACAGGGGTTCGGTGCAGTAATTAAAGAAGCACGAAAAAGAGCCGAAAGCATTGCGGTACTTGAACAAAAAGAAAAGAGTTATTTTAACAGGAACCAAAAAAACATCGGCGATCTCGAACAGATCATCCAGGCAAAAACAGACCTGGAGCAAAATACCGGCCTGCTGTTGGTCGAGTACCTGAATCTCTTACCCAAAGACACTGTGAACTCCATTCATGTGTTGCAATTCCTCGCCCAACAGGCCCCCATTTATCGTTCGAAAACCTGCAGGGCCATGCGGAACGCATCCCGGTTCAATGAAGCCTGGTACGCATTGCCGCAGGAACAACGGGTCCGCATCAACCGGCGGATCTTTCAAAAATCCATTCGGGTTGCGGCGCAAAACAGAAATGATGCGTATGCAAACGATATCTGCAGATTCGCCAGGGGCACGTATTCCGATGAGGAAGGTAAAGCCTATATAGAAGGCGTTATCATGATGAATTATTACCGGCAAACACAGGATACCAGCCGTTACCTGGCCGTTGCCGCGCCCTTCTACGACCGGTACCTCACCTTCGTTTCAAACAAAACAGAAAACACCATGGCGGACACCGCCCAGATCGCCGGCCTGCCGGAAACATTGCAAAAGATGCGGCCGCCTTCAGCAGTGATAGCCCCTTATATAAAAAAAGAATATGCTCATTACCTCTATACCGCCGCTCATTTTTTTTATAAGGCGGACCGGCAAAACAGGTACATGAACCATGCGTTGCGCTGGGCTGAAGAAAGCGTGCTGCTGTTTCCCCATTACAGGATACTGCATTTGTATGCCTTGCTTCTTTACAAAACCGGCATCAGCGATAAAGCCATCGAATACCAGGCCCTGGCTATTGAAAAAAGTAAGCCCTTTCCGTCTGTTGGAAAAGGTTGGGATGTTATCTTAAATAAAATGAAACAGGGGCTCCCATTGGAATAATAAAAAAAGCCGCTCCTTTGGGGAACAGCTTCAGCATTTTTACCTTTCGGGGATCTTTAGTATTCGTCTTCGTTGAACAGAAAATCTTCCTGGGTGGGATAGTCGGGCCAGATGTCTTCGATCGTTTCATAAACATCTCCTTCATCTTCCAGTTCCTGTAAATTTTCAACCACTTCAATGGGCGCTCCACTTCTGATCGCAAAATCGATCAGCTCATCTTTGGTGGCTGGCCAAGGGGCATCTTCTAAATAAGAGGCTAACTCAAGTGTCCAAAACATACAATATTCGGTTTTTTAATATTAACAGGATACCTGAAACAAGGTTCAGGATATTTCCAAATTTTTGCAAAAGTAACTGTATTCTGTAATTTAAAAAATACTTATTTTCTTCCAGAAAAGAACAGGAAAAACAGGGTTTCTTACTGACTGCCAGGACCAAAAAACACCCCGAAGCTCAACCGGTCCGTCGTTTGTCTGCAGACAATAACGATTTTTACGTTGCTCTATGCCCAGGACGGCGAAGAGCCGTTTCCCCGTTCCGGGAAGCGGCCTGCCTGTCGCACCTGGTTTCTTTGCAGCATAAAATTCGGTCTCTCCAGCGGTAGCCTTTCTTCCCCACCCCCAGGAACAAACCATTCCACCGGATGACAAGCAGTGCGGCAAGTCTCAGCCGGACCAAAAGGATGACCGGCCTCCGTTATTATCCGTTTTAGTACCGCCTCCTTACCGGCACAATCGTTATATTTACGGTCATATATCAACACAATGATCTCGGGGAAAAATATACACAAGGCCTATGGCACAGTGCAGGTGCTCAAAGGTGTAAACATTGAACTGACCAGGGGCGCCGTAGTTTCCATTGTAGGGCCCTCCGGCAGCGGAAAAAGCACGCTCTTACATATATTGGGCACACTGGATAAGCCGGATACCGGATCTGTTGTCATGAACGATACGCCGGTAAACGCGCTCACCGGTAAACAACTGGCCGCCTTCCGCAATAAACATATCGGTTTTGTATTTCAGTTTCATCACCTCCTGCCCGAATTTTCAGCGCTCGAAAATGTATGCATTCCTGCCTGGCTAAGCGGGCGCCGGAAAAAGGAAACCGCCCGGAAAGCCCGGGAGCTTTTGACTATACTCGGTGTTGATCACCGCCTCGATAACAAACCGAATGAACTCAGCGGCGGCGAGCAGCAGCGGGTAGCGGTAGCGCGGGCGCTCATCAACCAGCCCGATATCATTTTTGCAGACGAGCCTACGGGCAACCTGGATACCACCAATGCACGGGAACTGCATCGCCTGTTTTTTGATCTGCGTGACCGGTTTCAGCAAACCTTTCTGATCGTAACACACAATGAAGAGCTGGCCCAATTAAGCGACCGCACTCTACACATGAAGGACGGCCTGATCGTATAAAAAAAACGGCTTCACGAGCCGTTTCGGATTGATCTGTATTTTACGTTCTTATTGCCGGTCCCTGTAAAAAGCCACCACCATCTTTTTTGAGGTCGGGTCTATCAGTGTCAGGGTTTTCGAGGAAGACACAAAGTTTTCCTTTATTTCATACTCCACATTGTTCCAGGTCATTCGCTTTGTTCCGTTGTTAAACGCAAACTGATCCGTCCGGATCTGATCGCCGCTTACATTGTAGTAATGGATCAAATGATCCTGTTTGGAAAATTCGGCACGGCCACCGGTAGGCACCAGGTCCACGCCGGCTGCAGTGATCACACTTTTCCAATTACCAACGGACACCATGTTTTCTATGGTATCTGTACCGATCGCGTCCTTTGTACGTGAACAGGCGCCCAGGAAAAATACACCCGTTACCAGAATACCCAGAATAATTTTTGAGATTGTTTTCATATTTCTGTTTTTGCGGTTTAAAAGTCTGCTGTGCTTTAGCTGTTCCAAGATTTATGCCAAGCCCGGACAGGGCAAAGCACGCCACAAAAAAGACGTTCAGCAGCAACCTGGTGGATGCGGGCTGTTCCTTTAAATTTTTGTTAAAGCAGTTGCGGTACGGTACAGCAAAAAGCCCCCTGATGAAGATCAGGAGTTACGTGGCCGCCAGGGCCTGTCGGCGATTCCCGCCAGAAATCCGGTGTACCGGGCCAGGATAAACAGGTAATCGCTCAAACGGTTGAGGTATTGGATCACAATGGCATCTACCGGTTCTTCCTCCTGTAGCCGCACACAGGACCGTTCTGCGCGCCGGCAAACGCACCGGGCAATATGCAGGCTGGAGATGGCCACACTTCCTCCCGGCAAAATGAATGATTTCATTTCCGGCAATTCAGCGGTCATCCGGTCGATCGCTGTTTCCAGAAACCCGATGTCCTCCGGACGCAGATCCGGCAGTTGCATTTTTGTTTGTTTATCCGGATCCTGCGCCAGTACCGCTCCAATCGTAAACAGGCGATCCTGTATTTCCTGCAACAGGGATGCTGCCGCGGGGTTTGCCTGCATATCCCCGCACAATCCGATACAGGAATTCAGTTCATCCACATTACCGTAGGCTTCAATACGCAGGTGCGCTTTAGAAACCCTGGTTCCACCGATAAGAGCGGTTTTCCCCTTATCCCCAGTCTTTGTATAGATGCGAAAAGTCATCTGTTAAAGTTTGAAAACATGGAAAGGAACAGGCGCCAACCAGGAACATTGAACTTGAAACTTTAAGCCTCAAACCTGGAACCCGCCATCGCCCGGTCACTCTCAATTACCCCATCACGCAACCGTACAATCCGGTGCGCATGCTTGGCAATATCTTCTTCGTGCGTTACCAGTACAACCGTATTCCCATTGTGATGAATGCGATTAAAAATATCCATGATCTCGTAAGAGGTCTTGGAATCCAGGTTGCCGGTTGGCTCATCCGCCAGGATCAGGGACGGGTCATTCACCAATGCACGGGCAATGGCAACACGCTGGCACTGGCCACCGCTGAGCTCATTGGGTTTATGGTGATAGCGGTCCGTCAGGCTCACGAGCTCCAGCATCCGCATGGCTTTTTCATTCCGTTCGCTCTTGCGGATGCCGGCATAAATGAGCGGCAATGCAACGTTCTCCAGTGCCGTAAGACGGGGCAACAAATTAAATTGCTGAAACACAAATCCGATCTCTTTATTCCGGACTTCCGCCAGCGAATTGTCCTCCATTTTACTTACATCTTTCCCATTCAGGACATAATTGCCGGAGGTGGGGGTGTCCAGGCACCCGAGGATATTCATCAACGTACTCTTGCCGCTGCCGGAGGGCCCCATCAGCGCCACGTACTCATTTTTATCAATATTCAGGGAGATCCCTTTTAAAACAGGCAGTTCCTGCTGGCCCATAAAATAACTCTTACGCAGGTTGTTGATATGAATAATAGCTTGGTTCACCTTCTTTATTTACGGATCACTTTGGGTACTTTAAAAAAGACACCATCAGTAGCAGGGGCATTCAGCAGCGCATCCTCCCGGCTGATGGATCCGTTGATCCGGTCATCCCGCAACACATTGATCTCTTCGCTCATATGCATCAACGGATCAACTTCCTTCAGATCAAGCTCGTTCAATTTTTCAACAAACCCGATCATTTTTTCAAGGTCACCCTGGAATTCCAATTTTTCTTCCGGGGAAAAGCTCAGCTTCGACAGGTGGGCCAGTTTATCAATTAAAGCCTCGTTTACTTCCATTTGTCAAAGATAACGGGTAGAAATCTCAAATACCAAATAACAAATAGTAAAAATTCAAATACCAGATATGAAACCCTGAATTCTACATATCCAAATGGCAGACAGAAGCATGATTTCACTCGAAAACCGGGCATCACATATCCGGCGCCAGGCAGCTTAACCACTCTTAGCGGTTTCTGCCATGCATTGAACGATCAGCCACACCTGGTTCCATGATCAAATCGCAAAAACCATTCGCTCTCATTTCAACCTTCACTCTTCCCCTTTCACATTTCACTCGTCACTTTTCACTTTTCACCCTCTACATCTCACTTTTCACCCTTCGCTTTTCACCCTCCACATCTCACTTTCACTCGTCACTTTTCACATCTGCGTTCCCAGCCACATCGCTCCTCCCGCACTATCGCGGCTGGCCCCGGTTACCGAGCTCAGCACATTTACCTCCTCCCGCCAGCGCAGCACCGCCATCAATGCCATAATCATGGCCTCTTTATAGAGTACCAGTTTCTCGTCCGGAACGATCACCGTTAATTTCAGGACTTCTTTCATCCGGCTGATTAAAAAGTCATTGAGTGCCCCACCTCCGGTTACCAGCAACTGGTGGTCATCCTGGCCATAGCCGGCATCCGTTTCCAGGGCACGGGCCACTTGTTGCACGATATGTTCTACGTAGGTCCGTAACTGGTCTGCCACAGGGCCCCCATTTTTTTTCAGGATGGGATAAACGGTATCGGTTCCAAAATCATTTGCCAGGGACTTGGGTCCTCCTAACCGGTAGTAATCCAGTGCATTCAACTCTTCCAGCAACGCATCCAGGACCACACCGCCGGCAGCCAGTGCGCCGCCTTCATCGTAGTCTTTTCCCAGTTCACCCGCCAGCAGGTTCAATACCCTGTTGGCTGCACAAATATCAAAAGCCCTATAAACATTCCCTTTAACAGACAGGTTGGCGATGCCTCCTATATTCAGCAAATAGCGATAGTCGCTCAACAGTAGCTGTTCCCCGATCGGTACAATAGGAGCGCCCTGTCCGCCCAGCGCCACATCCATTGCCCGGAGATCCGAAACAACCGGAAGCCCGGTCTCAGCCGCTATTGCAGCACCATCGCCGATCTGACCGGTCATCCTGCGTTCAGGAATATGAAAAGTGGTATGCCCGTGAGACCCGATCACCGCTATCTTATAGTGCAGATCATGCCTGTCGATAAATGCATTGACGCGCGTGCCGATATAATGTCCGTAATCGGTATGCAGCAACTGGTATTCCCGGGCACTCAGCGTAACGGCCTGCTCCAGCTTCGATCTCCATTCGGGCGGGTACGCCAGACAGTCACCCTGCCGGATTTCAAATTGCCATTTCCCGCCGTTTTCATGAAATTCCGCAAATACGATATCCAGCCCGTCCAGCGAACTGCCGCTCATGATTCCAATAGCCCTGTAGATCATATTAAAAACTTTAGATTTGTCAAAAATAGCGGATTGCTGTATGTTAAACGCTCCTATGTTTGTTCAGGGTTTAAAGTTCAATGTTCCGTAGGATCCCCGATTCTTATAATATTGATGCGGATTTCGCCGGGCGAGAACAAATTCCGGAGCAGCATCGGGGGCGATCCTTTTACATTTAAAGTTTTTTATTGAATATTTTACATCCCTCCGCAAGGAAGGTCTCCTGGTTGGATTCTTATTTCTCCCGTTTCCACATTCTTTAGATTTTCAAATGCTCTTCCGAAGGTTCAAATCTGACAGCCGATACCAGAACTTTATTCTCAAATATTGTCTTATTTTTATTCTTCGGGGAGCACAACAATAAACAACAAACACTATGGTCATCAATTTAAGCAAGCAACATAGCCTGGTCAGCAATTGGGTGAGCGAACTGAGAGACATTGACGTTCAAAATGACCGTATGCGTTTCCGCAGGAACCTGGAGCGCATTGGTGAGGTCATTGCCTACGAGATCAGTAAAGAGTTGCCGTTTAAAACGCAGGAAACCCAGACTCCGCTGGGCATTTCCGCTGCAAAAGTGCTGCAAGAGCAGCCGGTGCTGGCTACCATACTGCGGGCTGGGCTTCCTTTGCACCAGGGGCTCTTAAATTATTTAGACAAGGCCGACAATGCCTTTGTATCGGCCTACCGCAAACACCACAAAGACGGCAGCTTCACCATCAACGTGGAATATTTAAGCAGCCCCGAACTGGAGGACCGGATCGTCATTGTGTCGGACCCCATGCTGGCCACAGGCGCTTCACTGGTAAAGACCATCCAGTTCCTGAGAGCAGTTGGCCGGCCCAAACAGATCTATGTGGCGGTGGCCATTGCCTGTACGGAGGGGATCGAATACGTGTTGCGCGAAGAACCGGCCCTAAAGCTCTGGTGCGCGGATATAGATGACGAAATAACCGCCAAGGGATATATTGTGCCCGGCCTGGGAGATGCCGGCGACCTGGCGTTTGGAGGCAAGGCACAGTATTGACTACCGGCAGATACCGGCCAGGAAGCAGTTTTACGGGCCATTACAGCGTGCCCTTGAGCAGCGCCGCTCAATTACAGGGCCGCGCAAAGAACTTACCAAACAGGCCTGGGCACAGCAAGCAGGATGCCGGCGGGTTGTATAAAGACCGGAACGTGACAACCGGGTTGATTTTTGTCAATATTCCGGTCATAAAAAACTGCATCAAAATGAGCAAAAAACTAAACATTCGCTAATATTTTTCCACATCTGATGCAAGTATTTCAAAAAAGCTAATGCATGTTAAAAAAATATTTTTGTACTTTTCCAAACTAAAACCCATCTTAGTTATTTTTAAAATATGAATGAATCAATCAGGCCTTTTATCGAAAAGGTAAGTGTAAGGAACGCCGGTGAGCCGGAATTTTTACAGGCCGTTGCAGAAGTTGCAGAATCAATCATCCCTTATATTGAAACGCAGCCAAAATACAAAGACAGCAAAATTTTAGAGCGGATCGTAGAACCGGAACGGGTAGTTATTTTCCGGGTCCCCTGGATCGATGATAAAGGAGAAGTACAGGTAAACCGTGGCTTCCGGGTTCAGATGAACAGCTCCATTGGCCCCTACAAAGGGGGACTGCGGTTTCATCCAACAGTGACACTCAGTGTTTTGAAATTCCTGGCATTTGAGCAGGTATTTAAGAACAGCCTCACCGGCCTGCCCATGGGCGGCGGAAAAGGAGGGTCTGATTTTGACCCGAAAGGAAAGTCCGATAATGAGATCATGAAATTTTGCCAGAGCTTTATGATCGAGCTTTACCGGCATGTTGGGGACGATATTGATATCCCCGCCGGTGATATCGGCGTGGGCAAACGCGAGATCGGTTACCTGTTTGGCCAATACAAACGCATTACCGGCACTTTCAACGGGGTGCTTACAGGCAAGGCATTTGAATGGGGCGGCAGCCTGATAAGGCCCGAAGCCACGGGCTATGGTCTTGTTTATTTTGTGGAAGAAATGCTGAAAGAGCGCGAAGAGTCTTTACTGGGCAAAAAAGTGCTCATTTCCGGCTCGGGCAATGTGGCACAATTTGCCGCAGAAAAATGCATTGAAAAAGGAGCCAAGGTATTGACCATGTCCGACTCTGAAGGATTTATCTATGACCCGGTGGGCATTGACCAGGAAAAACTGGAATATATCAAGAACCTTAAAGATCATCAACGCGGGCGGATCAAAGAATATGCGCAGCGCTATTCCTGCGACTTCTTCCCCGGCGAAAAACCATGGCGGATCAAATGTGATATTGCCCTTCCCAACGCCACCCAAAATGAGCTGGATCTATCGGATGCAGAAATGCTGATACAAAATGGTTGCAGCTGTGTGGCGGAAGGGGCCAATATGCCCTGTACCCCGGAGGCTGTGGCAGCTTTTCATGAAGCAAAAGTACTGTATGCCCCCGGCAAAGCAGCAAATGCAGGAGGCGTGGCCGTTTCCGGCCTTGAAATGTCGCAGAACTCCCAGCGCTACTCCTGGGGAAGGACCAAGGTAGACAATAAACTGAAGGAGATCATGAGCGATATTCACCACCTCTGCTTAAAATACGGGCACGAAAAGGATGGGCACGTCAATTATGAAAAAGGAGCCAATATCGGAGGTTTCGTAAAAGTTGCAGAAGCCATGCTTTCACAAGGGGTCGTATAGCGGTGCTGCTGCTCTTCCCGCTTCCGTTGCCATAAATTTGTCGTAACATTGCCTCATGGCAGCACAGGTATTCCTGATCCCGACATACTTGCATGAAAGCAACCTGAATGTTCTACCCGCTTATTTGCTGGAAGCCATTGAAACCTGCTCCGTACTTTTTGTAGAAAACGAACGGACCGCGCGGCGCTATCTTAAACAGCTGAAAAAGGAGATCAACATCGACTCCTTTACATGGTTCGGCCTTCAAAAAGCCGAAGAACAGGTCTTGCAGCAATTCAAACAGCAATTAAAAGAAGAAAAGGTCATTGGCATTATCAGCGAAGCAGGTTGCCCCGGGGTAGCAGATCCCGGCCAGCTGCTGGTAGCCGCAGCCCAGGAAGCCGGTGCATTGGTCGTTCCGCTGGTGGGTCCCAGTTCTATATTACTCTCCCTCATGGCCAGCGGATTAAACGGGCAGCAATTCAGTTTTGTGGGATACCTGCCTATTGACAGCGGGCAGCGCCTGAAAGCGATAAAAGAGCTGGAGCAGGAGTCGCAGCGCAAAAACAGTACACAGATCTTTATTGAAACCCCCTATCGCAATAACCAGTTGCTGGCGGCTCTGTTAAAACAATGCCAGCCCCAAACCAAACTGTGCATTGCTGCCGATATCACCGGCGAAAATGAATGGATCAAAACAAAGACGATCCTGCAATGGCAAAACGAACCGGTTGAGCTGCACAAAAGACCGGTCATTTTCCTGTTAAAAAGGTGAAACGCCCGCGTCCGTCATGGTGATGATACTGTCTACAATATAAACCGTATTCCCCCGCCAGGGCAGCACCCCGCGATACTCTTTGTAATGCAGGTCAAAACGTTTGCCGCTGTGTATGGCCAGCGTATCATAGATCTGCTTGCTTTCAATAGAAAAAACAAAATTATTCGACTGCGCACCCCCGCCTACGGCGCCTTTAATTCCTGCCTGGATCAGTTCACCTTCAAACGTCTTAAACACCTGTCCTTTCCTTACCACATTTTTTAGAATGCCAGATTTAACACCGTCCCCGAATACATTGTAGTAGTGCCAGTACACATAAGCTCCGGCCAGGAGTACAAACACCAGCAACGCCATAAAAAAGTACCGGCGGCACCCCGAACGTTTGTTTGTTCCCTTTTGGTTCTCAATTGGTAAGGTTTCCATAAAAAACGGTTTAATTAAAAAAATTTAATGCGCAATATTCAATATTGCATTATTTTTGTGAATCGAAAGTACAATTTGTTTTTAAATGAATAACTTTTTAAAACATACAAAACACGTTGCATTTCATGCAAATATAACCACGGGGATCTATGCCGTTGGTTTTGACGTGGCTGTATGTTTTCCACGACCGATGCGCTGTCCTGATTGCTGACAGGACGAACCCCTGACCTGGGCCCTGTCAGTGAAATATCCCCGGAAAAACTTATCAGGACTGGTCTTCCGCAAATCTCATCAACTACACATCGTGGACAATCACAATCAGGAAATTATCGTACGGGTAGCCGAGACTACCGATAAAAAATATTCAACGATCATTACGGACGAAATGGAATCTTCTGCAAAAGCCCGGGGTACGGGTATCGCCAAAAGAAGTCCGGAGTATATCGAAAAAAAGATCGACGAAGGCAAGGCTGTGATAGCCGTTACAAAAGGCGGGGAATGGGTAGGTTTCTGTTATATTGAAACCTGGAGCCATGGCGAATATGTAGCCAATTCAGGACTCATTGTTGCCCCTCATTTCCGCAAAAGCGGGGTTGCCAAGCAGATCAAACAGACCATTTTCAAACTCAGCCGCAAAATGTTCCCCGAAGCCAAGATCTTTGGGTTAACCACCGGCCTGGCTGTAATGAAGATCAACAGCGAGCTGGGTTATGAACCGGTAACCTATTCGGAGCTGACCCAGGACGAACAGTTCTGGGCAGGCTGTAAAAGCTGTGTCAACTACGAGATCCTTATGGGTAAGGACCGGAAGAACTGCATGTGCACGGCAATGCTCTATGACCCCAAAGACCACTACGAGCCGGAAGAGACCAAGGCCTTTTTTGAAGAGAATAAAACGGGGCTGGAGCGGCTTCAGCGTTTCAAACAATGGAAATTCTTAAAGGCATTCCGGAAAAAAGACAAGACCGGCACCGGTTCCGGAACCTTAAAATCATTTTTTAATTTATTTCATTCATAATAACAGATAAAGATGGCTAAAAAAGTTGTACTGGGTTTTAGTGGTGGTTTAGATACTTCATTTTGCGTAAAATACTTTACAGAAGAAAAAGGATATGAGGTCCACAGCATTATTGTAAATACCGGGGGCTTTAGTGAGGACGAATTAAAAAAGATAGAGGAACATGCCAAGAAGCTGGGTGTAAAATCGCACAAGACAGTAGACGCCGTTAAAAACTATTACGATTCCATTATACGCTACCTGATATATGGGAATGTACTGAAGAACAATACATACCCGCTGAGCGTATCTGCAGAACGTTTAAGCCAGGCCCTGCACATTGCCAACTATGCAAAAGAGATCCATGCGGATGCCATTGCCCACGGCAGCACCGGCGCCGGCAACGACCAGGTGCGGTTCGACATGGTATTCCACATCATGGCCCCGGAGCTGGAGATCATTACCCCGATCCGGGATATGAACCTCAGCCGCGCATCGGAAGTGGAGTATTTAAAAAGCAAAGGCGTGGAAATGAACTTCGAAAAATCGGTTTACTCCATCAATAAAGGACTTTGGGGCACCAGCGTCGGAGGTAAAGAGACCCTTACATCCAACGGGTACTTACCGGACGATGCATGGCCTACACAAGTGACCCAGACAGGAACAGAGCCTGTAAAACTTTCTTTTGAGCAGGGGGAACTAAAAACGGTGAACGATCAGCCGTTCGATCATCCGACAGAGGCCATCCGCCACCTGCAGCAAATAGCTGGCCCTTATGGCATTGGCCGTGATATCCATGTAGGCGATACCATTATCGGCATCAAAGGGCGCGTAGGCTTTGAGGCGGCAGCGCCCATCCTGATCATCAAAGCACACCATGCGCTGGAAAAACATGTATTAAGCAAATGGCAGCTGCAGTGGAAAGATCAGATAGCGCAATTCTATGGTACCTGGCTGCACGAAGGGCAGATCCTCGACCCGGTAATGCGCGATATGGAAGCTTACCTGCAAAGCAGCCAGCGCAATGTGACCGGGGATGTCTTCCTGCAACTGCACCCCTACCGTTACCAGGTACTGGGCATTGAAAGCCCGTATGATCTGATGAATAATGCGTTTGGCAGCTATGGTGAATCGAACAGGAGCTTTACAGGTGATGATGTAAAAGGCTTTACACGGATCTTTGGAAACCAGACATCCATCTATCATCAGATAAAAGAAAATGCCCACGAAGGAAAATAAAGTAGTCAGCAGTGCGGCTCCCTTGTCGTCATATCAATGGGGAGCAGGCAGCGAGGCATTTGTTTTAAGTAGCAATCCATTCTTTTCGATCAAAAAGGAACAGATACCGCCAGGATCAGGCGAGCAATTGCATTTACATAACAAGGCCACCCAGTTCTTTTATATCACAAACGGGGCGGCCACATTTGAAATGGATCAGCGTTTCTTTACAGTCGATGCCGGGCAGGGGATCGAAATTTTTCCCGGTCAGCCACACCGGATCTTCAACGAAGGAGCAGAACCGCTGGAATTTCTTGTGTTTTCTCATCCGTTAACCGAACAGGATCGCTTAAATTTGTGATTCCCAAAAAAGTACAATAAAAAACAAGACAAGCATGAAAATAAAAGCTGGAATAATAGGAGGCGCAGGATATACTGGTGGTGAATTAATCCGTTTATTGATCCATCACCCCTTTGTAACTGTTTCATTTATTCACAGCCGAAGTAATGCCGGAAAATCCGTTACAGATGTGCACGCAGACCTGGTAGGCGATACGGATCTTAAATTCACCAGCGAGATCCTGCAGGATATTGATGTGCTTTTTCTCTGTTTGGGACATGGGGAATCCACTAAATTTTTAAAAGAGACCCCCATCGCGCCCTCCATCAGGATCATCGACCTGGCCAACGACTTCCGTTTAAGAAAGGACAGCAATCAGCCGGAGCTGAACCGCACATTTGTGTACGGACTTCCCGAGTTGAACCGTGAGGCGATCCGGAAAGCACAAAACATTGCCAATCCCGGATGTTTTGCCACTACCATCCAGCTTGGACTGCTGCCCCTGGCCCATACCGGGGTCCTTAAAGAGATCTATACAACGGGCATCACCGGTTCTACAGGAGCCGGCCAGAAACTCGCAGCTACTTCACATTTCAGCTGGAGGGCCAACAATATACAGGCCTATAAAACGCTTACACACCAGCACCTGGGAGAAATTGGCGAATCATTGGATCTGTTGCAGCCGGGAACAGAAATTGACTTAAGCTTTGTACCCTGGCGGGGCGATTTCGCAAGAGGGATCTTCATCAGTTCCACGATCACCACCGATCTGTCATTAGAAGAGCTCTATATCTTATTCGAAGACTTTTACAGGGAACATCCGTTTACCATAGTGAGCCGTGTACCCATCTTCCTGAAGCAGATCGTAAATACCAATAAAGCCGTTATTCAGCTGGAAAAAGTAGGAACAAAGCTTGTAGTGCATTCAGCTGCGGACAACCTGTTAAAGGGAGCCAGCGGACAGGCGGTGCAGAATATGAACCTGATCTTTGACCTGGATGAGCGAGCCGGTTTAAACCTTAAACCGGCTGCGTTTTAAAGCTCTCAGGCTTCCGCCTAAAGATTTCAACTAAAACCGGATTCGACTTTGTCCATGATCAATGGAGCACCAGGGATGAGATGGATCTAACGTTAAACTTTATCCTGAAGTTTAAGTTCCGTAACTGAAACAAAAGAAAGCTCATCAGGCATAAAAGCGGCCCCGACCAGAAACCTCAAAACTTAAACTTCAAACAGATACAGGAGTGTCCTACCCAAACAGCCGGTTATCCAGCCCATACGGCCGGGAATCTGTGATTTTTACCTTTTCGAAATCCGGATGCCGCGGATTTAGCAGCAGGTTAGATTCTTCAGGGATCACGGCAGAAGGCATCCGTAAGCCAAAATACGCCTGTTGAAGCAGGAACTGGTCACCCATAAAACGGGTATATTCAAAATCCTCGATCCATTTATCTTTCAATACATTCAGGTGGATCTGCACCAGGCTGCTTTCCGGTATTTCCATCGTCAGCAGGTAATACTCCGGTTGCATTTTAGAGGCACTCCGGTCATAATTAACAACGATCTCCAACGCCGCAAGCGAAATATGTTCCGATGTATAAAGCGCATACACTCCCTTAGAGTTCCAGCGCCCTCCGTATAAAAAGGCCCCGTAACCGGATATATCTTCCCTGTAGGGTGCATGCACCAGGCGATAAACAAGCATCAGGCAGAAATTCCGTGTTCCATGCGATGAAGCAGATCGATAACCTCCTGTATTTCGTTATGGGTGGTAAGCAGATCTTTTACCTGGGACCCGTTCAGTGAAAAGGGACGGCTATGCAGCCATTGACCGAAACCTTCTTTCCCAAAAAATTCATTTCCGGTATCAATAAGCGTTGCCAGCAGTAAGATCCGTTCTATTTGCAGCCCGTTAAAACCGCTGCCTTCTTTTGCGTACCGGTGCAATGAGCGCTCGCTGATATAAAGAAGATCAGCCCATTCATTCAGGCTAAATGGTGCCCTGTCCGCGATTTTTTTAAAATGCTGATATGTAAAGTCTTTTACAGCGGGCTCCTTTTTTGTGGGCTTATGACGTACCTGGTAAACGGCTTCAATATCGGAAACAACAGAAAGCGGCCAATCTTCTATGATAGGATATTTCTTTACACTTTTCTTCATAACTGCCATTTGTCACAAAGATACTTGTTTTTTGTCGGTTTTCTTCTTTTCTCCTACCTTTCGCTATTACTGGTTTTGGACCATACTTCATAGATCGGCGCGCCCTTCGAGCTCAATCCTGTATGCACCCAATTCTTCCCTTCAAGCCGGTCCTTAAATTTCAGCGACATACCTACCCTTGAGCTGTCTCTTGAAAAGAACACGATCGTTTCGGTATAAACACCGTTTTCAAACGTATAAGTGCCACCGCCAGTACCGGAAAATTCGCCCGTTTCTATATTGATCGCTGCCCACTGGAACCGGTCATTGGTAAGAAATTTCAGGGTTCGCCGCGGTGCCAGCTGAATCTCCCGGAGATCGTTTCCTTCCTTTCGTTGCGTAATGCGCCAGATTCCGGTCATTTCGCTGTTTGCGTCCCCGACTTTAACCCATTCATTCATTGCTCCGGATATATTGCTTTCTATATGGCCGCCTTTTGCTTTCCATACAAAAACATCCCGGTTTCCTGTTTTACGCTTATCCTCCGAATGAAAGCGGTAATCAAGCTGCAGTTGCCCGTTTTCCACGCTCTGAAAACCGCCAAAGGTTTTAAAGAACTTTTTTCCGGCAGCGTCATAATGAGCAACCATGCAATATCCGTCTGCTGCCATCAGCATCCAGGTTTCATTACCTTTGGTACATTTCCAGCTGCCTTCTATGGAAGTTTTCGTAACCGGCGGGGAAAAACCGGCAAACAGGGCCAGGGAAAACAGGCCCCATAAAATAGGTTGATATATTGATTTCATCTGAAATGATTTTTACCATGAAATGGCCGATTGCCGCTATCGTTCTTTCAGAATATGTGCTATCTGGGTCAACTCGTCGGTACTAAAGGTACTATTTTCCAGGCAACCTACAGAATCCAGCAACTGCGCACTGCTGCTGGCGCCCACCAGAACGGAGGTGATCCGCGCATCTTTAAGTATCCAGGCCAGCGCCATCTGGGCAAGACTTTGCCCGCGCTCAACCGCCAGTGTATGAAGTTGTTGCACCTGACGCAACCGGTGTTCCGTGATCTGTTCCTTCTTTAAAAAACCATGTTTTTTGGCGGCTCTTGAGTTTTTAGGGATCCCTTTCAGATATTTACTGGTCAGCAGTCCCTGAGCCAGCGGCGAAAAAGGAATACAGCCAACGCCGTCTTTCTCCAGCAGGTCCAGCAAACCGTCCTCCACCCAACGTTCAAACATAGAATATTTAGGCTGGTGGATCAGGCAAGGGGTACCCAGTTTTTTTAATATTTTAAAGGCCTTTGCGGCCTCTTCCCTACGGTAGTTGGAGATCCCGACATACAGCGCCTTTCCCTGTCTTACGATCAGGTCCAATGCCGTCATGGTTTCTTCCAGTGGTGTTTCCGGATCAGGCCGGTGATGATAAAAAATATCCACATATTCCAGCTTCATGCGCTTCAGGCTCTGATCCAGGCTTGAAACCAGGTATTTTTTAGATCCCCAGTCCCCGTAAGGGCCGTCCCACATCGTATAACCGGCTTTCGTGGAAATGATCAGCTCATCCCGGCGCTGTTTAAAATCGGCATGCAGGATCCGGCCAAAATTGGTTTCCGCAGTGCCGGGGGGCGGGCCATAATTATTGGCCAGGTCAAAGTGCGTGATGCCCGCATCAAACGCGCTGTGCAGGGTTTTGCGGTACACTTTTTCATCATCCACATCGCCAAAGTTGTGCCACAGGCCCAGGGAAATAGCCGGCAACTTTAAACCCGATGCGCCGCACCGGCGATATTGCATTCCGGTATATCTCAACGGATTAAATTTCATTTGATTACTTTTTATATTTCCAGGTCTCCTTTCGCTATTGATTTTTCCCATTGACTATTCACCATTCACCACCAACTATTCACTCTTCATTAAAAACGATGCCCCTACTTCAGCTCATCCAGTACCTTGTACATTTTGCGGATCAGGGCATACTGGCTCCCGCTGTAATTATTGACGAGGAACGAAAAAATATAATCCTTCCCGTCCTTTGCCTTTTGGTACCCCGAGAATCCTTTTACCCGGTTAATGGTGCCGCTCTTCATCTTCATATCATTATACAATGGAAAGCTTTCGTAATAATCCGGGAACCAGGATTGCTGCCGGGCATATCTCAAAACGGTCACCTGCGCTCTCGTTGTGATCCTGTTTTGAGGAGACAACCCCGACCCGTCGTACAAATGCAGTTCATCCGGATCAACGCCCCTCGCTTTCCAGTGTTCCTGTATGGTTTCAATTCCGTTGTCTGTGGTAGCCGTTCCCTTTTGGAGCAATCCTACCGTCTTCAACAAAGCCTCCCCGTAAAGATTCACACTCTTCCGCAGGAACCAGTAAATGATCTTTGAAAGCTCGGGAGAGCTATGGGTATAAATCCATTTTACTGCTGTAGCTTCCTTACCGGTGGTACGCACCTGATCACTGGAAAAACTTACAGTGCCCTTAAGACTTTTAATGATCGTTTTTACAAACTGATTGGCCGGGTCATAAATAGAGCCCGAAACCACAAACCCGCTTTGCCCCGCCGGGATGGTTCCACGCAGAACGCCCGTTTTTCCGCCCATAGAAGGGTAATACAGGATACTATTATCTCCGGAATTCTTTTCCCCGGCAGTAGCCAGGGAGGTGATCCGGTAATCATAAAGATACGGGGTCGTCGTCACCACAGTGACCGGGCTGCCCGGTGCGCTGCCGGATCTCAGTATAAGATCAAATTGATTCTCGCGCCAGTTAATTGCCTGGGCTCCCGCGCCATAATAGTTCCCAAGATCCTGCCAGATCCATCCATCCGGGATCGTTTCATCTCCCCACTTACCCGTATAGACCATCACTGCGGCCAGTTGTTTAATCCCGGCCGTTTTTAAGGCGGCTTTCAGCTGCGCCAGGAACACCATATCTTTGGTCTCTTCCCAGCGCCAGCTGGCCAGGCTGGGGTCCCCGGAAGGGTCCACATACAAACATTTTCCATGGGAAGTGTTCACAATGCCGAAGCGGGTTTTGTATTTGTAGCCGGCCCCCAATAGATCAAAAGCTGTGGCTGCGGTCACAATTTTCTCGGTTGACGCGGTAGCCATTCCCGTGGTGCTGTTCTGATCAAAGATCACCTTACCGGTTTCTGCATCGATCACATAGAGCGAGCTCAACGCATATTTCAGCTGCGCATCCGCGTTAAATACATCCATTGCTGCAGAAAGTTTTTGAGGCAGCTGTCCCGATGCTGTCATCCATCCCAGCATGATCCATAAAAGAGAAAAAAATCGCATACCAAATACCATTGAGAGGGGAAAGTACAACATAATTCAGGAAGAACCGCAACGGGATGATAACATTTTTCAACCGGTCAGCAAACAAAAACGGGTATCCCTTTTTACACGGTCAATAAAACCGGGCACGTTCAGCCGGTTATTGATCACGACCTCCGAAAGTGTTACCATTTCTGCCAAACGTTCATTTTCCGCAGAGTCCCTGGCGGCCTCGCTTACCTGGGCCTTCATCCGCAAATGCATGCACATCAGGGAAAAAGGACAATGAACTGCTGCCAACAAGCGCTCATAGGGCCAAAAGGCTACAGCCCCGGATATCGCTGTTATCTCTTCTGCCCAATACTTCAAAGGCACCCCCGGGATGAACGATCCCCAGATCATCCGTGGCAATGAAGCTGCAGGAATAAAGATTTGCCAGGTCAACAATATTGAGCACTCCGCGACCCGGCCCGCCAATTACCGAAAGCGGATCTTCCTCTTCTCTCAGAACCGTTCTCATCCAGGGAGGAGTAAAAAAAATCCCGTCGCCTTTTGAGTACGCCTGCGAGAGCAATTCTGTCATGCCGTATTCTGAATGCACGGCAGGCACCTGGAAATGTTGTTTCAACCGGTCGTGCACCTCTTCCCGGATCAATGCCCGCCGCCTCCCTTTCATGCCCCCCGTTTCCATAACGATCGTATGGTGGAGCGGCATTGGATATTGTTCGGCAAAATCCAGCAATGCATACGTTACCCCAATGAGCAACGTTTTTTGACCGCTCTTTTCCAATATCTGCAATGTATCGGCCAGAGATGCAAAGTCGTGAAGATAGAACCCACTCTGCGGATGCCCGCTGTTTCGGATCAACTGGTCCACCATAAAGACCAGCGAGGAGTTGCCGCGCTCCAGGTACGAAGGAAGCAACCCCAAAATGCAAAAATCATGCGCAGAGCCGTAAAACAGCTCAAACGCTTTGGTAAAGCTCCGGGTGTACAGACCCGCTTCTTTTACCAGGTGCCGGCTGTTTATAGTTTCCGTAGTACCACTGCTTTCAAAAAACACCTCCGGCTCAAATACGGTAGAAGAAACAGCGTGGGTTTTAAAAAAGCGGATCGGCAGAAAGGGGATATCCGGTAAGCCGGATATGGCGGAAACCTTGCAACCAATCGCATCTGTGTAGCTCCTGTAAATCCTATTATGCTGATATTGAAAGGAAAACACCTCCATTACTGTGGATTCAAACCCAGCAGCATCAACTGAAAATATAGACGCTTTCAATGTTTCCATTCTCGAAAATAAGCCGCAAAAATACAAATAGGGAACAGATAAATAAAGGATTAAGTTTGCAGTTGAAACCGGATTTTCATGACTGGGAAGAGCAAAGTTTTCTTTGATTTTATCATCTTCAGCAACCTGTTCATCGCATGTTGTGCGGTTGCCATGTGCCTTTGTACTGTTGCCCTTTTTAACATTGGAAAACTACCTGCCGATTATGCAGCATTTGTTTTCTTTTCCACACTTTCCAGCTACAGCATTCACTGGTACCTCACCAACGAAAAAGTAGAAACTACTGCCAGCCGTACCGACTGGCTCCGGGAAAACAAAAAGATCCATGCCAGCTTTTTTATCATCAGCGCCATTGGTACGTTTGTTTTCCTGATCCGGTTAAAGCCGTTCTGGCTCTACATTCTGCCGGCCGTGGGGCTTACGCTTTTATATACAGCACCTAAATTCCCGCACCGCATCTTCAGGTCGCTGCAAAAATACATCCTCGGAAAAACCTTTTTGCTGGCCGCCATGTGGACCTATGTAACCACGGCACTGACCTTTTTTGTTCAGCAGATCAGCTGGGAGATGCGGCACTTCATCTATGTTGCCGACCGGTTTGCCCTGATCTTTGCCATCTGCATCCTCTTTGATATAAGAGACAAACAATTTGACCGGCAAACCGGCATAAAAAGTCTGGTGACCATCCTGCCTCTCGAAAAAATAAAAATAATTTTTACCCTGTTTATTTTGCTGAACATTGCAGGTTCTTACATCCTATATACTTATACTCAGGATATTATACATTTCATCTTTCTTTCGCTGCCCGCGCTGCTCACATACCTCTTGTACCCTGCCGCAATAAAATCCAAAAATGATTACCTTTTTTATTTTATTTTAGACGGCCTGATGGCGCTGACATCCGTATTGTATTTTATGAAAACCGTTTTTGCCCTGTACATACGATAAGTTAGCACAAAAATTGATAGAGATAACTTATGCATACTTCATTTAATAAAATTGTACACTTCACCCGCCTGATAAAGATCAATGGCCGACTAAGAGAATTTAATTACCGGAAAAATAACAACGCCGGCAGCTATGTATTTGATGTAGATACCGCAGATGATCGCGGCAACCGGTTATTTTTCAGGTTGCTGAAAGAAGACAATGATTGGGAATTGACCACCAAAATGTCGATACCGGATTGGGTTACAGACAACCGGGAGCTATTGATCTCAGAACTTGAAGAAGGTGTGCTGAACAATTAGCTCCTCAGGCCCTTTTCATCCCCTGTACAACACTTTTTACGACCCTGAAAACGGATTCCCCTCAACTGGATGACAGGACCGGATCAAGTCGCTTGTAAATGCCGAAACAATCCAGGATCTCCGGATCAGTAAGGAAATGGAGGCAGCCCCGGTTATACGGACCGGGTCCAGCGTCCTTTCAGGGCAAACATCGTTACTAAAAACCGGGCACACGGGAAGCCGCACCGCGTCACCCTCCCGTACCGGCAATGAACGGGGGTTCGAAGTACCTGTAGTGAAAGCCGGAGCACCATCAACCCGTCTGTCGTCAGGCGGGCCCGAACCATAAGTTGACGGTCACAGTGAAGACGCGAACCAGGATAACCAGCCATGGCTTGTGTTTCGTGCTACCTGGTAAGTAAAAATGGTATAGTTCCATCAGTTACGATTTCACCTGCAAAAGTGTAAAATAGCGTACATTGCAATGGCAGCAGCTTCTGCACCAGTGCACCGGTTATACTTTTTTATCGGCAGGCGTGCACTGCTTTTTCCGGATACAGGTATAAAAACAGGAAAAGCTGCGCGCCTTTCGTTAAATCGGTTAATTATGACAAAGTTGTCGGTAAACATTAATAAGATCGCCACCCTGCGCAATTCGAGGGGTGGAAATAACCCCGATCTCGTGAAGATAGCGCTGGATGCGGAAAGCTTTGGGGCCGACGGCATCACCGTGCACCCCCGGCCGGATGAGCGGCATATCCGGTACCAGGATGTACACGATTTAAAACCCCTGCTTACTACGGAGTTCAATATCGAAGGGAACAGCAGGGAACAAAAGTTCATTGACCTGGTGCTGGATACAAAACCCGACCAGGTAACACTCGTTCCGGATGCTACCGGGCAGCTGACATCCGATCATGGATGGGATACCCTGCAACACAAAGATTATCTTAGCGGTATTATCCGGACCTTCAAAAAAGCCGGGATCAGGGTTTCTATTTTTGTAGATCCCGATATCCGGATGGTAGAAGGGGCTGCTGCCGTGAAAACAGACCGGATAGAACTGTACACAGAGGCTTATGCACGGAATTTCCCTGTTAATAAGGAATCGGCCATAGCGCCTTATGTAAAAGCCGCAGAAAAGGCAAAGGAACTGGGCCTGGGCCTGAATGCCGGGCACGATCTGGATTTGAAGAACCTGAATTATTTCAGTCAGCAGATCCCCTGGCTCGATGAGGTCAGCATCGGACATGCGCTTATTTGCGATGCACTTTATCTCGGACTTGAAAACACCATCCAGCTGTATAAAAGACAGCTCACCATGAGAAGCAGTTTATAAAAAAAGCCGGGGGGTATGTACGATCCGGTTTTCCGGATCATGGATTGGCCGGCGGTTGCGCAGCCGGTGCTTTTTCAAGAATAAACCCGTTCTCCGCAGCAAACCGCACCTGTGTGTCCTGCAAACGGAGGATCACTTCTTCCTGTGCTGCCAGGATCTGGTTCATCCGGTTGCTTGCGGTCATGCGCGCCGCTTCATCGGGCGCATCCCCTATTTCCCTGTAGGCAGTGTACAGGCTCCGGAAGTATTCAAAATATCTAACGGCCACCGTTTTAAAATCTTCCCCACCGGTAAATCCGGAAACATCGATCTTTTCGATCTGGCTTATTTTTTCCTGTATGTTCGCCTCCATTTTTGCGGCAGCGGCGGAAACGCCTTTATAATCTGCACTGTCGGCATACATCTTGATCGCATTTTCCGTTTGCCGGATCGGCTCGGCCAGGCCCTGTTCCAGCGTGGCAATTTTATCGCTGAATTGCTTTGCTGTCATCGTGATCTTGTCTTTACATGCAGCCAGCAAAAAAAGGACCGCCGTGCATAATAGTATGTTAACGCGCATGTACATTCTATTTTTGTTATTCAATGAAACTGCCCGAATGCCGGGCAGCGACGCCACAGCATTGCCGCCGGGTGGCTGCCCATACTCAAAGAGGCCGCAGCGTCTATTGTCCGGCTTGCTCTCCCGGGGCGCCATTCGCTTTCCGGGCGTTATAGTAGTAAATCGGCACTCCAATAATAACAATAACCAGGCCTAATAATGAAGTAAAAGTCTTTGAATACAGCAAACCCACCCCTAAAGTTCCTGCCATCAGCAGATAGATGATCGGGATCACCGGATAGCCAAACGCTTTATAAGGGCGCTCCGCATCAGGACGGTTCCTGCGCAGGCGAAAAACACCGATGATCGTCAGTATATAAAACACAACTGTAATGAACACCACATAGTCCAGCAGAACACCATATTTCCCGCTGAGACACAATGCGCTTGCCCAGATACATTGTGCCCACAGCGCCCATTGCGGCACTGCATTTTTATTCAATGTACCAGCCTGGGGCAGGAACAGCTTGTCCTTGGCCATGGTATAGTATACCCGTGCGCCGGACAAAATAAGACCATTATTACAACCAAAGGTCGAGATCATGATCATCACCGCTATGATGGCGGCTCCGTAATGGCCAAATATGGAGGAAGCCGCAGCTGTTGCCACCCGGTCCTGTACGGCAAAGGCGATATTGGGCATTGCTACTTCGGATGCATACGCCACTTCTCCACCCGAGGCCGGAGGGATCATAGGTAAAACAGCCAGGTACATCAGGTTCGCCAGCAGGTAAACGGCAGTTACGATCACGGTTCCCAAAAAAAGACTTAGTCCCACGTTCCTTTTAGGGTTCTTTATTTCGCCCGCAATAAAGGTAACGTTCTCCCAGGCCACGCTGCTGAAGACCGATCCAACCATCGCCGCGCTGATCAGCCCCAGTGCCATCATCATGCTGCCCGGGGTCTGAAATATCGACCAGCCCTGCTTGGCTCCGGTAGCCGCATCAACAACCGGCGCTGTAAATTTCATATCAAACCCCGTAGCCCAGTTCGTATTCCAGATATCTGCTTTGGCAGCTACCAGCAATCCAAATACGATAAGGCCAAATAAAGAGAAGAGCTTGATAATTGTAAAGATGGTCTGTATTATTTTCCCGTCTTTGACTCCACGCGTATTGATATAGGTCAGAAAAATGATCAGCGCAATGGACACCAGCTGGGCGGGAAAGACCCGGATCCAGCCAAACTCAAAAAGCAGATTCTTTTCATCCATGGTCAGCGCCGGAATAAAATAACCGGCAAATTTGCTGAATGCAACGCCCACAGCGGCAATGGTCCCGGTCTGGATCACGGAAAAAAAGCTCCAGCCATACAGGAAGCCCAGCATGGGGTTATACGCTTCTTTTAAGTACACATATTGCCCGCCAGCCTTAGGGAACATGGAAGACAATTCCCCATAGGTGATCGCCGCAAAAACGGTCATTAATCCGGTGATAACCCAAAGGGCTATCAGCCAGCCGGCAGACCCTACCTGCCGGGTCATATCTGAGGTTACTATAAAAATACCGGAACCAATCATGGATCCGGCTACAATCATTGTCCCGTCAAATAAATTGAGCGATTGTTTAAACGTAACTTTCTCAGCCATTGTTTTTATTTATTCACTCAAAATAAGATTTTATTGGAAATAAATAGCAAAAAAAAATAAGGCGATCGCAAAGGACCGGCTGCCGCAAAGCCGGCTAAACCGTGCGCAATTGCATACAAAACATCCCGCGCCCGGAGGGTACGGGCAACCCGTTAAGAGAAAATATATTTTTGGAAACAGGCAGTGCTCACAAAGCACTGGTACCAGGGCTATTTTTTTTCCCTGGCATATTGTTCATTCAGTCCCTTTACGACTTCCCGCGTAATGTCATAAGCAGTGTCCTTATAATAGAACAAACCGGGCTCATAAGCCAAAATGAAAGAAAAGGTTTTGTCGGCATTAAAGATCCTTAGAAATTCCTCGATCTTCTTTTTTACACTCATATTTTTGCTGGCCACAAAATTGTTGAATTCATCCATCAGGCCCTGCCGTTTTTCCATCATCTGTGTTTGGGTGGTTTCCACATCCTGACGAGCAGCCAGCGCCTGTTCTTCCGTCATGGTATTGCTTTGTTGCTGATAGCCGCCCACTTTAGCTTTAAAGGACTTGTCCATCTTATCCAGCTCTGCGGTAATGGCGCCCTTTTTCCTTTCTACCTCCCGCTCTACATTCCGGGCCAGCTCATAGTGCGCCTGGATCGAGTCCATATCAATATAAGCAAATACAGCCGCCTTATTCAGCATAGAGTCTTTTCCTTTTGACAGCAGGCCATCTGCATGCCGCGGCTTGTCCGTATTGGTATTCCGGCTAAATTGTTTGTATAACAAAAAAGCTACGGCAATCACCAGCAATGCATTAACAATAAGGAGCACATTCTTCATTTCCCAGATTTTTACAATAAATATAAAACAACTTGCAATATACCAATGAATGAAACAAAAAAAATCTCAAATGGCTATCTTATGAAAGCGTTAACAGGCACAAAAAAAGCCCCGAAAGGTTCGGGGCTGTCAAAAAATATGGTTCAGCGGTTATAAGACCTATACGATCTTTTCAACCTGCATGTAATTAAGTTCAACCGGCGTAGATCTGCCGAAGATCTTAACGGTCACTTTCAGTTTTTTCTTCTCATCATTTACTTCCTCGATCACTCCGTTAAAGTCATTAAAGGGCCCTTCCACGATCTTAATGGTTTCCCCAACAATAAAGGGTTCCACCATGCTTACGCCGCCGGCTTCGGCCATTTCATCCATTCTGCCAAGCATTTTATTCACTTCGGCCTTCCGTAACGCGATCGGGTTGTCTTTTCCCAGAAAATGGATGACGCTATTGGTATTTACCACCAGGTCTCTCAGGTCATCGCTCATTTTTCCATCCAGCACCTCCACCATTACATAACCCGGATAGTAGTTCCGCTCCCGCATCACCTTTTTCCCGTTCTGTACCTTATACACTTTCTCCACCGGAAGAAACACCTGCTTTACCACTTTCTCGAACTCGCTTCTTGAGATCTCTTTATCCAGATATTCCTTTACCTTCCGTTCCTTTCCGCTAACTACCCGCAACACGTACCACTTGGTATCTGGCTGGGGTGCATCGGGGGTTATGTTATCGGTTATGTTTGCCTCTTCCATGCTTTAACTATAAAGGATTTTGTATAAAAAATTGAGCCCGCCTCCGGCAATAAAATCCATCAGCCAGATCATCAATGTGATCAGCACCGTAGCGCCCAGCACAATCATGGTAGACTGTTGCAGTTCACTCCAACTCGGCCAGGTTACTTTTTCTGCCAGCTCTTTATAGCTGTTTTTTACATAATCTGCGAACTTATTCATCCTCAAGGTTTGAGGTTTGAGGTTTGAGGTCCTTCAACATCAAACATCAAACATGAAACAAAAATTTTGGCACGGGCACAAGGATTCGAACCCTGATCAAAGGTTTTGGAGACCTCTATTCTACCATTGAACTATGCCCGTAAGAAGCGGCCTCCCCAATCCCTTCAAGGAAGGGACTAAACGAAGCCGCTATAATTTAAAGAACTTTTTCAAAAACAAAGTACCCAAGCTTACCGCCTAAGGTACTTTGCAAAAGTATAAAAAGCTTTTCCAAAGCCTCCCTCCGGGAGGGTTTAGGTCGGCTTCTATTTGATGATCTCTGTTACCTGACCTGCACCTACTGTACGGCCACCTTCACGGATCGCGAACTTCAAACCTTTTTCCATCGCGATCGGAGTGATCAGTTTTACAGTTAAAGAAGTGTTATCGCCAGGCATGATCATTTCAGTACCTTCAGCTAATGTACACTCACCGGTTACATCTGTAGTACGGAAATAGAACTGAGGACGGTATTTGTTAAAGAAAGGCGTGTGACGACCACCTTCATCTTTGCTCAGTACATAAACTTCAGCTTTGAATTCAGTGTGCGGAGTGATGGATCCGGGTTTGCAGATTACCATACCACGACGGATCTGGGTTTTCTCAATACCACGTAACAGCAGACCTGCGTTGTCACCGGCTTCACCTTCGTCCAGGATCTTACGGAACATTTCCACACCTGTTACAGTAGAAGTCAGGGGCTTTTCCATCAGACCTACGATCTCAACCGGCTCACCAGTTTTGATCTTACCTCTTTCGATACGACCAGTTGCAACAGTACCACGACCAGTGATAGAGAATACATCCTCAACACTCATCAGGAACGGCAGATCAATCGGACGGGGAGGCAGGGGAATGTAGCTGTCAACAGCATCCATCAATTCTACAACTGCGTTTACCCATTTTTCGTCACCAGCCAAAGCACCGGTAGCAGAACCTTTGATGATGGGGGTGTTGTCGCCGTCGAAACCACGCTTTGTTAATTCATCACGCACTTCCATTTCCACCAGGTCCAACAGTTCAGGATCGTCAACCAGGTCCACTTTATTTAAGAAAACAACCATTTTAGGTACACCTACCTGTGCAGCCAAAAGGATGTGCTCTTTTGTTTGAGGCATCGGACCATCGGTAGCCGCCACAACCAGGATGGCTCCATCCATCTGGGCAGCACCAGTGATCATATTTTTAACATAGTCAGCGTGACCGGGGCAATCTACGTGTGCATAGTGACGAGTAGCGGTTTCATATTCAACGTGAGCGGTATTGATTGTAATCCCTCTCTCTTTTTCCTCAGGTGCACCATCAATTTCGTCATATTTTCTTGCCTGTGCTAAACCTTTTTTAGAAAGAATATCGGTAATAGCGGCAGTCAAAGTGGTCTTACCATGGTCAACGTGGCCAATGGTACCAATGTTTACGTGGGGTTTCTCCCTCTTAAAGGTCTCTTTTGACATTGTTATCTTTTTTAATTGTTTTTACTAAATTTTTGTTTATTCACAAATCCAGCCGGGGCCGAATTGTAATACTGAGTTGAATCGCTGCTACAGAGGTGCAACCCATCTAAAATACCAAAAGAAGAGCCATATATCCCGGCCGGAACCGGAATGGCTGCTTCTATGAAGAGCCGTTGATGAGACTTGAACTCACGACCTCTTCCTTACCAAGGAAGTGCTCTACCCCTGAGCTACAACGGCGATCTCAGTTGATAGCTCCGGAAATTGTGATACACAATCCCCGCCTGCAACGGGGCAGGCTCAACTACAAACGAAACGGAGCGGGAGACGAGGCTCGAACTCGCCACCTATAGCTTGGAAGGCTATCGCTCTACCAAATGAGCTACTCCCGCTTAACTAATTTGAAAATTTGAACATGAACTAATTTGAAACTTAGCCATCCGCAAATATTCAAATTCAAAGAACTCTTAATGGTTGAAAAGTATCATTTTCAAATCTTCAAATGGACACATTTTCAATTGAACTGTGGGCAGTGAAGGATTCGAACCTCCGTACTCCGAAGAGAACAGATTTACAGTCTGTCGCCTTTAACCACTCGGCCAACTACCCGTTTGTTAAGTTGTACGTCCGCATGCCTGTCAGCATACAAACTTATCAACTTTACTGAGCCGAAGAAGGGAGTCGAACCCGCGACCTGCTGATTACAAATCAGCTGCTCTACCAACTGAGCTACTTCGGCTTGTAAAAAGAACTAATTTTCTGATAGTTAGGTGCCTTGTAAATCACTTAACCGCCCCAAAAATTTGGAAAGCAAAGGTAGGGTTTTTTTGCAATCCAATAAATTTTGTTGCACACTTTTTTTATATTTTTTTATTACTGAAATAAAACGACGATCCTGCCTTATTTAGCAGTGTTTATTCCCGCTTTTGCGCCGTTATCCGCACAAAAACAGGCCTCCGGGCGTCATTCCTTCAGGCCCGGCAGCAGCCCCTGAATTCCAGGCCAGGCCGCGGTTCGGGAGCCGGCAGCCAACAGTCCGGGAAACAGGCATTTCCCTCCCAAAGCCGGCAAAAGGGTACTCAAGACCGGTCACACTTCCGGCGCACCCGGTCCGTGCTGCAAACGGTGTATATGGCTGCAATTTTCAAAAAAAGAAGGACCCCCATATTTGTCCTGCTGCATAACCGAAAAAATTACCCGTCTCTTTTTTTAACTACGGTTCTGAAAAAACCAAGGTCCTTGTTACCGGAAGGACACCCGTATTTATTATAAAAGACCGACCCAAAAGAAATATAACCATACAGAAAGTCCCTGATGGAATAGCCCGCCTTATCCAATACCAGTTTTTGCCATAACGGGAAATTCACGGGCTCCGGTAATCAATAACATCCTCATAAGCGTAAGGCGATGAACGCTTTTCCTGCTGCCGGCGGTCATCCATCGTTTTAAAGGGAGAAAGGGCTCCTTTATGCCATTGATCCGCTGATCGGCCGTATCAGCAGAAAGATGCGGATCCACCTCAAAGAAGTTCCAATAGCGATCGAGCTGTCGTCAAAACATCCATAATCAACCGTGCATTGACGGCCCCCTGAGTCGGGAACTGAGCGATTAACCCTGGCGCAGTTCCCTTCTTCTCTGCTTACAGGCTCCCGATACCGGTTTTCAACCGTGCTTTCTGTCCATTCCATAAAAAAGAGCGGCCGTAAAAGCCGCTCTTATAAATCTTTTAGGTCTTGGAAACCTGACAGATCGTTTATTCTTCTTCGTCAAAAGACATCGCCTCACGTGCGGTCTGCAACAGTTCGTATTCTTCTTTGCTTCCTACGATCATGTTCTCAAACTCACGCAAACCGGTACCGGCAGGGATGTGGTGACCTGTGATCACGTTCTCTTTCAGACCGAGCATTTCATCTGCTTTACCATGGATGGCCGCAGAAGACAATACTTTGGTGGTTTCCTGGAAGGAAGCCGCAGAGATCCAGCTTTGTACTCCAAGAGAAGCCTTGGTGATCCCCAGCAAGGTGGGAGCCGAAGTAGCCGGCTGTGCATCGCGGTGTTCGACCGTTTTCTTGTCGTTCCGACGCAGCACGGAGTTTTCTTCCCGCAATTCCCTCAGGCTGATGATCTGTCCGGCACGCAGTTTGGAAGAGTCACCCGGATCGGTGATCACTTTCTTCTCGTACACGAAGTCGTTCTCATCCACGAACTCAAATTTATCCACCAGGTCATCTTCCAGGAAGCGGGTATCACCCGGATCCACAATGCTTACTTTACGCATCATCTGGCGCACGATCACCTCAATATGTTTGTCGTTGATCCGAACCCCCTGTAAACGGTACACCTCCTGGATCTCGTTCACCACATATTGCTGTACGGCAAAGGGTCCCTGAATGGACAAAATGTCCTGCGGAGAGATCTGTCCATCGCTCATCGGGCTTCCCGCTTTTACAAAGTCGCCGTCCTGCGCAAGGATCTGTCTTGTTAAAGGCACCAGGTATTTACGGGTTACGCCGTCTTTCGCTTCAATAATGATCTCCCGGTTACCGCGTTTAATGGCGCCCATGGAAACCACCCCGTCAATTTCAGAAACAACAGCCGGGCTGCTTGGGTTCCGCGCTTCAAACAATTCGGTTACACGCGGCAGACCCCCTGTGATATCTTTCAGCTTTCCTAAGATACGCGGTATTTTTACCAGTACCCGGCCCGCTTTCACTTCATCTCCGTCATCCAGCATCAAGTGGCTGCCTGTTGGCAGGTTATAGGATTTGTTTTCCTTGCCCTCAACAACAATCGACGGGATCTTTGTTTTATCGCGGGTTTCAATAACCACTTTCTCACGGTGTCCGGTTTGTTCGTCCGCTTCTTCACGATACGTGATGCCCTCGATCACATTTTCAAACTTCAGCGTACCATCTGCTTCTGCAATGATCACGTTGTTGTACGGATCCCAGGAGCAGATCGCCTCTCCTTTGGTAACCTTCTGGCCGTCTTTTACCAGCAGGGTAGATCCATAGGGTATATTATTGGTAATTAATAACCGGTCATTCTTGGTATCGATGATACGGGCTTCACCGGTACGACCGATCACCACACGCACATCATCCCCTTCTGCATTGGTTGTTATAACAGAGCGCACCCCGTCAAACTGTATGTTACCGTCAAACTTAGCAATTAAGGTAGAATCTACGGAAGCAGAACCCGCCACACCACCTACGTGGAAGGTACGCAGTGTTAACTGGGTACCCGGCTCACCAATGGACTGCGCAGCAATGATACCTACGGCGTCTCCTTTCTGGGCCAGGATGCCCGAAGCCAGGTTCTTACCATAGCATTTCACGCAGCAGCCCCGTTTGCTTTCGCAGGTAAGCACGGAGCGGATCTCGATGGATTCGATGCCTGCAGCTTCAATATTACGGGCTTTTTCCGCAGAGATCTCCGTCCCCGCTTCCAGCAACAGTTCGTCGGTTTGCGGGTCATAGATATCATGCAGTGAAGTACGGCCTTCGATCCGGTCTGCCAGTGGTTCGATGATATCTTCATTGTCTTTCAACGCTGCAATGGAAATACCACGTAATGTGCCGCAATCTTCTTCGGTGATCACCACGTCCTGTGCTACATCCACCAGGCGACGGGTCAGGTAACCGGCATCGGCCGTTTTCAGGGCCGTATCCGCAAGTCCTTTACGCGCACCGTGGGTAGAGATGAAGTAATCCAATACATTCAATCCGCCTTTAAAGTTGGAAAGGATCGGGTTCTCAATGATTTCAGACCCGGTAGAGCCTGATTTTCTCGGCTTGGCCATCAATCCCCTGATACCGGCCAGCTGTTTGATCTGCTGCTTGCTACCACGGGCCCCGGAATCCAGCATCATGTATACAGAGTTGAACCCTTGTTTATCGGAGCTCAGTTCCCGGATCAGTGTTTCTGTAAGACGTGTATCCACACGGCTCCAGATATCCACGATCTGGTTGTAACGCTCGTTATTGGTGATCAATCCCATGTTATAGTTATCCCACACTTCATCCACTTCACCTTTTGCATTATCCAACAATTCCTGTTTAATTTCAGGAATGATCAGGTCATTGATGCTAAAGGACAATCCACCCTGGAAGGCCGTACGGAATCCGAGCTGCTTGATATCATCCAGGAATTTAGCCGTTTTGGGAACGTCGGTGATCTCAATGATATCCCCGATGATCTCCCGCAGGTTCTTCTTGGTGAGCAAGGCATTTACAAAACCCACTTCTTCCGGTACATTCTGGTTGAAGATCACACGTCCAACGGTGGTTTCAATTAATTTCCGTTCCAGTTCACCGGTCTTCTCGTTCCGCACGATACCTTTTACTTTGATCCAGGCATGCAGATCGATCTGCTTTTCGTTATAAGCGATGATCACTTCTTCTGCAGAATAAAAGGCTTTTCCCTCTCCGCGTACTTTTTCAGTATCGGTAGATTTCTTTCCTTTCGTGATATAGTACAGACCCAGTACCATGTCCTGTGAAGGCAGGGTGATGGGCGTACCATTCTGCGGGTTCAGGATATTGTGCGAAGCCAGCATCAGCAGCTGGGCTTCCAGGATCGCCGCATTGCTCAGGGGCACGTGTACCGCCATCTGGTCACCATCAAAGTCGGCGTTGAACGCAGCCGTAACCAACGGGTGCAGCTGTATCGCTTTTCCTTCGATCAGCTTCGGCTGGAAGGCCTGGATGGATAAACGGTGCAGCGTTGGTGCACGGTTCAGCATAACCGGATGCCCTTTTAATATATTTTCAAGGATATCCCAAACAACGGCTTCTTTTTTATCCACCAGCTTACGGGCAGATTTTACCGTTTTTACGATCCCTCTTTCGATCAGTTTACGGATGATGAACGGTTTGAATAATTCTGCCGCCATATCTTTTGGCAGACCGCACTCATGCATTTTCATTTCAGGACCTACCACGATCACCGAACGGCCGGAGTAATCTACACGTTTACCCAACAGGTTCTGACGGAAACGGCCCTGCTTTCCTTTCAGTACATCACTCAATGATTTCAATGCCCGTCCGCCTTCGGCTTTAACGGCATTGGATTTTCTTGAGTTATCAAACAACGAGTCGATCGCTTCCTGGAGCATCCGTTTTTCATTCCGGAGGATCACTTCAGGCGCCTTGATCTCCATCAGGCGCTTCAAACGGTTGTTCCGGATGATCACCCGGCGGTACAGATCGTTCAGATCCGAAGATGCAAAACGGCCGCCATCCAGGGGTACCAACGGGCGCAGTTCCGGCGGAATTACCGGGATGTACTGCATGATCATCCATTCCGGACGGTTGGTAATTCTTGTATTGGCATCGCGGAAGGCTTCAACCACGCTCAAACGCTTTAAGGCATCTGCCTTGCGCTGCTGGGAGGTTTCGGTAGCCGCGGAGTTTCTTAAGTCAAAGGACAACTGGTCCAGATCAATGCGCTGCAACAGGTCATGTACCGCTTCCGCACCCATCTTTGCAATAAATTTCTGCGGGTCATCATCCGGCAGGTACTGGTTATCTTTCGGAAGGGTATCCAGGATATCCAGGTACTCCTCTTCGGTTAAAAGATCTCCGTAATTCTGGCCTTTATCAGCGCGCACACCTGCCTGGATCACCACATATCTTTCGTAATAGATGATGGTCTCCAGTTTTTTGGAGCTCATCCCCAGCAGGTATCCGATCTTATTGGGCAGGGATTTAAAATACCAGATATGCACTACCGGCACCACCAGTTTTATATGCCCCATCCGCTCACGGCGCACTTTTTTCTCTGTAACCTCTACACCACAACGATCACACACGATGCCTTTGTAACGGATGCGTTTGTACTTTCCGCAGGCACATTCATAATCCTTTACCGGGCCAAATATTCTTTCGCAGAACAAACCGTCACGCTCAGGTTTGTAAGTACGGTAGTTAATAGTTTCAGGCTTTAATACCTCGCCATGACTTTTTTCCAGGATGGTATCCGGAGAAGCAAGGCCGATGGTAATTTTTGAGAACGCTGCCTTTGGGCGATTGTCTTTTTTAGTAGCCATAATCTTATTGAAGATTTGAGATCCGGGATTTGAGATTTAAGACCTTCAAAATCCTGATCTCTATTTTAATTATGTTTTTTGCTTTTGTTATTGATTCCGATTTGATGATCAATAGTGAAAGTCAACAGTGGATGCACGATTGACTTTTCACTAATCACTTTCTTTATTCAAAGGTCAGGTCTAATCCCAATCCTCTTAATTCGTGTATCAATACATTGAACGATTCCGGTACGCCCGCTCTTGGAATGTTATCGCCTTTCACAATGCTCTCATAGGTTTTTGCACGGCCTATGATATCATCCGACTTGATGGTTAACAGCTCCTGCAGGATGCTGGATGCTCCGTAAGCTTCCAGTGCCCATACCTCCATTTCGCCAAAACGCTGACCGCCAAACTGGGCTTTACCACCCAGCGGTTGTTGTGTGATCAGGCTGTATGGCCCGATGGAACGTGCGTGCATCTTATCATCTACCATGTGGTGCAGTTTGATCATGTAGATCACACCCACAGTAGCTTTCTGGTGGAAGCGTTCCCCGGTTTCACCGTCGTACAGGTACGTGTGCCCGAATTTCGGAATGCTCGCATCCGCGCAATATTTCTCAATCTCTTCCGGCTCGGCACCATCAAAGATCGGCGTGGCAAATTTTACACCCAGCTCTTTACCAGCCCATCCCAGTACGGTTTCGTAGATCTGTCCCAGGTTCATCCGGCTGGGTACCCCAAGCGGGTTTAGTACGATATCAACCGGGCTTCCATCTTCCAGGAACGGCATGTCTTCCTGGCGAACGATCTTGGCAACAATACCTTTGTTCCCGTGACGACCTGCCATTTTATCGCCCACTTTCAACTTACGTTTCACCGCCAGGTACACTTTAGCCAGTTTCAATACTCCTGCAGGCAGTTCATCCCCGATGGAAATATTGAATTTTTCGCGTTTGTACCGTCCTAATTCTTCATTGAATTTGATGTTGTAGTTGTGCAGGAGCGTATTGATCTGGTCGTTGATCTTTTCATCATTGGTCCAGTTCAGCGGATTGATGTTCGCATAATCCAAAGAGCTTAGATTTTTGGCATGGAACTTAGACCCTCTTCCGATCACGATTTCGTCAAAGCTGTTCATCACCCCTGCAGAAACCTGGTTTTCCAGGATGGTTCCCAGTTTTTCCAGCAATACATTCAGCAGGTCCTGCTCGTTCTTTTCGTGCGCTTTATCCAGCTTTTCGATGGCTGCTTTTTCACGAACCTTGGCATTCTTATCTTTCTTCGCGCGCTGGAACAGTTTTTTACCGATCACCACACCTTCCACACCATTGGGCGCTTTCAAGGAAGCATCTTTCGCATCCCCTGCTTTATCACCAAAGATGGCACGCAGCAGTTTTTCTTCCGGGGTCGGGTCGCTTTCTCCTTTTGGAGTGATCTTACCGATCAGGATATCGCCTTCCTTTACCTGGGCGCCGATACGGATGATACCGTTCTCGTCCAGATCTTTTGTTGCCTCTTCTGAAACGTTCGGGATATCGGAGGTCAGCTCTTCTTCACCTAATTTGGTATCGCGTACTTCCAGTTCATATTCTGAAATATGGATGGAAGTGAACATATCTTCTTTTACTACCCGCTCGCTGATCACAATGGCATCCTCAAAGTTGTAACCTTTCCAGGGCATGAAGGCCACCTTCAGGTTCTTACCCAGGGCCAGTTCACCATTCCGGGTGGCATAACCGTTGGTAAGGAAGTCGCCCGTTTTTACCTTCTGCCCTTTCATAACGGCCGGGTTCAGGTTCATACAGGTTTCATGGTTGGTCTTGATAAACTTGGTCAGTTTATACACTTTAAGGTCTTCTTCAAAGCTTACCAGCTTTTCGTTCACATCCCGGTCGTAGCGTACATGGATCTCGTTGGCATCTACAAACTCAACTACCCCGTTCCCTTCGGCATGGATCTGGATCCTTGAATCTCTTGCAGCCTTGCCTTCCAGACCGGTACCCACGATCGGTTCATCGGGGCGCAGCAGCGGAACAGCCTGGCGTTGCATGTTCGATCCCATCAGGGCACGGTTGGCATCATCGTGCTCGAGGAACGGGATCAGCGAAGCGCTCAATCCTACGATCTGGTTCGGCGCTACGTCCATATATTCTACCTCGCTTTTATCGAGGATCGGGAAATCACCTGTTTCGCGGCTGGCCACACGCTCGTTCACAAAATTACCCTGCTCATCCAGCTTCGCACTTGCCTGCGCAATCTTCGCTGTGTCTTCTTCTTCAGCACTCAGCAGTTCCAACTCCTTCATATTCACCTTACCATCGGTTACCTTCCGGTACGGTGTTTCAATAAAGCCCATTTCATTGATCTTCGCATGCACGCAAAGCGTAGAGATCAGACCAATGTTAGGTCCTTCCGGTGTTTCAATGGTACAAAGACGGCCATAGTGCGAGTAGTGTACGTCACGCACCTCAAACCCGGCGCGCTCACGGCTCAGACCGCCTGGCCCCAGCGCAGAGATCCGGCGTTTGTGCGTGATCTCCGATAAGGGGTTGGTCTGATCCAGGAACTGCGACAACTGTGAAGTTCCAAAGAAGGAGTTGATCACAGAAGACAGGGTCCGCGCGTTGATCAGGTCAACCGGTGTAAATACCTCGTTGTCCCGTACGTTCATACGTTCGCGTATCGTACGGGCCATACGGGCCAGCCCTACGCCAAACTGAGCATATAATTGCTCCCCTACAGTACGTACACGACGGTTGCTCAGGTGGTCGATGTCATCGATCTCCGCTTTACCGTTCGTTAAACGCACCAGGTATTTGATGATTTCAATGATATCTTCCTTGGTAAGGGTCTTTTGTGTTACCGGCGCATCGATATTCAGTTTGCGGTTGATCTTGTAACGTCCTACTTCGCCCAGGTCATACCGTTTATCGCTAAAGAATAACTTGTCAATGATCCCGCGGGCGGTTTCATTATCGGGTGCGTCGGCACCTCTTAACTGGCGGTAAATGAACTGAACGGCTTCCAGCTCGCTGTTGGAAGTATCCTTATTTAAGGTATTATAAATAATGGCATAATCGCCCCCCACATCTTCCCTTTGAACAAAAACGCTCTTCACATCCATATCGGCAATGATGTCGATCGCCTCTTCATCCAATACCACGTCGCGCTCCATTACGATCTCGTTCCGCTCGATGGAAACCACTTCGCCGGTATCTTCATCCACAAAATCTTCCACCCAGGTACGCAACACACGGGCGGCAAGACGCTTGCCTAATTGTTTTTCCAGTGATTTACGGTCACCGGGAACCTCATCAGCCATCCCGAACAGTTCGAGGATATCCTTATCGGTTTCATACCCGATGGAGCGCAGGAGCGTAGTTACCGGGAACTTTTTCTTCCGGTCGATGTACGCATACATTACATTGTTAATATCCGTTGCAAACTCCATCCAGGATCCTTTAAAGGGGATCACACGGGCAGAGTAGATCTTGGTTCCGTTGGGGTGCACTGATTGACCAAAGAATACACCAGGTGAGCGGTGCAACTGGGAAACGACCACACGCTCGGCACCATTGATCACAAAGGTACCGCGGGGGGTCATATAAGGAATATTACCCAGGAATACGTCCTGTACAATGGTTTGAAAATCTACGTGCTCTTCATCATTACAACTCAGCCGCAACTTGGCCTTTAAGGGAACCGCGTAGGTCAGGCCGCGCTCCATACATTCATCAATGGAGTAACGGGGCGGATCGATAAAGTAATCCAGAAACTCCAGCACAAAAATGTTACGGGTATCGGTAATGGGGAAGTTATCCTTAAATACCCGGAACAGGCCCTCAATGTTGCGTTTGTCTGGTGTGGTCTCTAATTGGAAAAACTCCTTAAAGGATTGAATCTGTACTTCCAGAAGATCCGGTGTTTCAGCTAAATGCTTGATCTTTCCGAAATTTACTCTTGAATTCACTTTTGTAGATGACATATGTTATAAACCCGGTTTTTTTAATAATTGATTATATACAAAACAAAATCAGGATTACTTTTATCGCTAAAAGAAATCCATTGAAATTCAATTACATGAACCTATTTTGTTTAATCAAATTTTTATTGGCCAAAATAAAAGGAAGGCAAAGTTACGGAAAACTTTGAAAAGAAGAAAACTTCTCACAAGAATATTGCCAGATACGGACGTTTCTGAAAATTTATCAAAAAAAACGTTGCGACGATCTGTTCTGAGGCGACCTTATCAGCCCGATCCTGAACGCTTAGCCTGAGGCCCGGGGCATTTCTTTTAAAAATGATAGATTATTGATAATAAATATATTATGTGCCGCGCGGGGAAGCGCACCGGGCACCGGCGCCACTATTTTATTTCTCCGGAGGCCACGACTGCCCGCAACCGGCGGGCGGGCCGGAAAGATCATCCGGTAAACAGGCCCGGAACCCGGTTTAAAGCGGACTCCGGGCCTGTGCCGGTAATATTACGGAAAGAGCAGTTGTATCAAAAAAGACACATTTACTCTGCTGTTACCTTTACAATTTTTGAATAGTTGGTGGTTGTGCCGTCTTTGTTGATCTGGCCGATCTTAACAAACACGGTCGGGTACTCATCCACATCCAGCTCCTTATTTTCCTTGCGGCAGCCGATCCCCACAGTAACCAACAATGCCAGGGAAAGGAACATGGCTCCTTTTTTGGCGCGTTTGGCAGCTACAAGGGAAGAAATCAGCAGCAACGCCATAATAGCCAGCTGGATCGGGGAGAAACCAAACTGCTTGGCTATTTCCTGCCAGTCCCTGCTGTATGTGTACTTGATCTTAGCGTCTGAATTGCCGTCCGGTGCCTGGGTGCTCACTTTGTCCAGGGCCACAAATTTTTCACCATCGGTAGAAGCTTCGATTACAAAGGATTCGTTATCCTTTTCTGAAACGGTTTCCCATTCCACCTTTAATTTTCCGCCGCTAAAGCTGGCAGTAGTGAACCCAAATCCGACAGGCAGGAAGCCGCTCGTATAAGTATACCCAGAGGTATTATCGTTGTTAGCGTCACCATTTCCGCCCGCACCCGGCTGAACATTTACATTTCCGCCGTTACCGGTACCTGCAGTAGCTTCCGCCTGTGTTGATTCCGCTGTAAAGATCACCTCAAAAATGACGGGACCTCCTACACCTTGTTGTGGACTTGCCGCCGCAGGTATCACTTTATTTTGAGTACCGGTAATCGTATGGGTACCGGAATTGTAGGTCCAATTAAAATAATCGGCTCCGGCCCCGCTTACCTGAAGGGCACCTGCATTAAGTATGGGGTCAAGCTTGTTAAGGGTTATCTTGATGGTCGTTGGTACCGGAGCCAGGTCCAGCTGACGGTCGCCATTATTCTGAAAATTGAAACTAAACGTACCCTGACCATTAACCAGCCCCGGCTCGGGGAGGGTTTTTGCTCCGTTGACGCCTGGGTCTGCAATAGTTTGGGCTAATGCTATATTGAACAACGTCAGGGTAAAGATAAAGGTGTAGATTTTTTTCATATTAAATTTCATTTTTTTTGTTTTCACTTCTTCCATTATTTGCCTTTCTATACATTGATTTACGCTATGACATGCACTTATCAAAATCATGGATTGTACCTGATCGTTTCCGTATCGCTGTTATTAGCGGAAGTACCGTCACCGCCGGAGCCTCCGAAAATGTTCGCACCGATCTTTTCCACACCGGCATTGCTTCCTCCGTTAAATGTAACCGTGCAGCCAAAGGTTGAGGCAGAAGAACCATTGATCACTTTTTTCAGATTGGTGCCTCCAAGTTTGAACAGATAATTCAGCTGATTTCCATCCATCCCTGCAAATTCCCAATCGGCATTCTGAACCGGTTGCCCGTTCAGATCAGTCAACGCCGGCGCATAAGTATTCAGCGTAAAGTTGGGAGATTTAGGAATCCGTACATAAACGTCGCTGCCATTGGTGGGCTCAGCATTTGTAGTGTACACGGTAATTCTTAAATCAATGGCCTTTGTCCCTTCTACCTGGTTGGGTTCCGCCGCCAGGATCACTGTCAGATCCGTTGCAGATCCTTTTGTGTACACATATAAAGTTCCTGTAGCACTGGCGCCCTTGTTATCATGAATCTCATATTTAAACTGTGCTGTTCCGGAGAAACTGGCCTTGGGGGTAAAGGTGTACCTGCCATCTGAGGTCAGTACGAAATTACCAAGTACAGGGTCATTCACTATTTCCTGTGCCGTTACGGTCTGTGGATCTCCTTCTGCATCGATATCATTATCCTTTACATTGCCGCTCACCGCAGTACCGGCATTCGTCATATTAAAATCATCCGTAGCGCTGGTGGTATTGATCTGTCCGGGTTTTACTTCAACAAATACATAAGCATACGCGCAGAGGTTGGTACCCGGGGTTTCACAAACTTTATACACAACGGTATCTTTACCCATAAATCCGTCCGACGGGGTATAAACCAGCTGGCTGCCATTCATTGTGGCGGTACCATTGGAGCCCTGTTTAAATACTTCCGGTGTACCTAGCGTGCCGCCCTGGTTGCCGGCATGATCGTTTGCCAGGATTGTTACGGTTACCGGTGCGCCTGCATTGGTCACCGCAATGTCTGTATTGGCAACCGGCAGGTTGGTGGTAGTTCCGGGATCCGAAACAATAATGGTCAGGTCCTGCACTTCCGAGTTGGTTCCGCTGGTAGCTGTAATATTGTAGCTGTAGGTTCCGGGCGTTGGGGTTACAAATGTGTAGCCTCCGAGAGCATCCTGATCTAAGGTGAGGGTAGCTCCGGCAGGGTTGGGCAGGCCATCAGCACCGTTCACCGGCGTAGGATTGCTGTAGGTTGTTCCGCCAGGTACCATATCATTGGTAGCCACAGAGCCCTCTACCGGTTTATTGATCGTTGTATAATTGATATCCGGGTTGGTCTTGAAGAACGGGCAGCTCAAACCTCCACCCTCACCGTTGGAATACCGGGTATCAATCGCAAAGCCATAAATATCCAAGGCGCGCGGCAAGCCCACTTCAGCCAATCCGGTAGTGGAAATTTCAATTTCGTTAAATGCCGCCGGACTTACGAAACCTATCAGTTTAGTACCATGATCATTGCCCAACAGCGGCAATACCGCTGTAAGTCCTATCAGCTGACCGGTGCCGCCAACACCCACCTCGGTGCGTACGCCTGTTGCAGGGTTCCTGTAATAAAGGGTAACCTTCATCAGTTTAAGCAGGTTGGCCAATACCAGCGGCGACAGCCCGCCTACATTCTCCTTAACAAGGAAGCCCGCAAAAATACCCTTGGGGAACACCGTTTTGCCAGCGGCCACAGTAATAGAGCCGGTAGCAGCAACATCCGCAGCCAGGCTGATACGGGCAAAATCATTCACATCGCCATTGATGATATTCCATGGATTTTCAATCGATCCGGCAGCAGATACCAAACCGTTAAACCCGGTATGCGTACCATCAATTACCACATCATAACCGGTGGGACTTCCTGATGTAATCAATGTGGTTGTATTGCTACAGGTAATTACTTTTTCGCAATTGTTCTGTATTACAAAATCAAAGATATCCATGCTCCCCAACAGGGAAATATTCACAGGCTTCGAGATCACGATCTGCACTTCATCAAAATCTGTTCTTGCTATCATCCCCATCGGCATGCGTGTATAGGCCTGGCCAGCCAGCAGATCAGTCTTCACACCCGCCAGCAAGGAAAGACCCGTGGCGGTTTGAACAGGTGCCGTTACCCCTCTTTTGTAGAGATTGATCTGTATGTTGCTTAAAATATTGATATCTGCCAGTGTCCGCATCCGGATATCAAAGCCTACATAGGTTCCTGCTCCGTAAGTATCCAGCGCATTGGCAACCGCTATTTTATGCGCGTTAAGACCGATCAGGCTAAAATCAATCGTAGTAAATGTCTGATTGTTGCCGTCAATAATCTTATCATAATTTGCCTTGTTCGATAATAGGTTCACATCAGCCACTCCATCGGTACCGGTCTTACCGGCATCAATATAAACCGGGTGCTCCTCAGAAGATATGGGCGTAAGTGTATTACATGCAAGTGTTGGACCATTACAGAACCGCTTTATCACGGCATTGTACACATTTAACGAGCTCAGAAGACTGATTCCCACAATATTTTTCCGGATAAACCGGATCTCATTAAACGACTTTGTGGTAATAAATCCTACCGTTGTTTTTCCGCCGCCAGCAAGCACAGGAGCAGAGAGCAATAAATTATCGGAAGAAACAGATTCCTGAAAAGCCCCATCCAAATAGGTTGCAACAATTGTATTTTTCAATAATCCTATCTGCGCAAGATTACCACCGCCATCTGCAATTTCAAAACCGGCAAAATAACCGGCAGGATGAAAGTTGCCCAGACCGGCTTCCCTGACAGAAATATAAGCAGAGTCGCCTACGCCCACCAAAACTGTTCCGTTGATCGTCGCCGGACCTGGTTTTGTTTTATCAACTACACTTTCTATATTGCTAAAGACGCTTTGCAGTGCATTTACCGTTGCAAGCCCGCCCGTTCCGGATGATACTACTGCCGGGTAAGCGGTTTGTTGCACGGCTGTAATTGCATTACATACCGGCGCCGCCGCAGGTTGCTCCGGCGTTAATACTTCCGCATAATATACACTCCTGGACCCCGCTAAACCAACAGGCACGGTAAAAGTAATCCGGACCCTGTCAAATGCTTTTTTAGTAACAAACCCAACCTTTGCTGACGTACTGCTCAGCAAGGATGCAGAAAGCAGGCTGTTATCGGGGGTGTAAGTTTCTTCGGGACCGGTTGATCCTGTAATGAACGTTTCAATTTTGGTGGTGCTCAGCGCCTCCAGTAATCCTCCGGTGGAAAAAACAAATCCTGCATAGGACCCTGCCGCATATGAGCCGCTGTTTTTCTTTACTTCTATCCAGGCAGAACCGCCCAACGAAGCAAGATAACTCCAGGTTGCCGGATCGTCTACAGACGAATTGATCGCATTATCTTTTGAATCAAATACATCCGTTCCAAAAACAGGAACCGTACTTGAGGCCACAGTAAAACCCGCTCCACCAGGCCCTTTCAATGGCACGTAAGTATTAGTCTGCGCACGCGCATTTTGGGAGTGAACAAGAAAAAGACTTAATAACAAAAGGCATAGGGTAGCCTTTTTAAGGACAGTTCCAAGAGGTTGATTGGTTCTCATAATAGATATATTTTTTTATATCCCGGGGCATACCGGCCCCGGGCATCATTGAAAACAAAAGAAACCCGTTGCTCATCAGGGAACATACGCTATATACCGCCGATCAGCAACATATCGTATGCCCGATGCAACACATCTTTACAGTAATTCTGATAACAGAATGCAGCTGTAATAATCTTATGACCTATGTACCCATGTTAGCTGGTTTTGAGCAATCCAAAAAACACAGCGCTTTGGTGCGACACATTCACAAAACCATAATGAAGAAAAACATTTACTAAAGGGCCTTCTTCATTTCAAGCTATCACAGTGCTGAGAAATTATTTAGTAGTTTTTTAATAGTTCAAAGTAGGTTTACAATGCAATAGCTGATGGTAAAGATAGCCTTCCGGAAGACAATAAACCAAATTTTAGTGGTTTTTTTTTTGTGAACTTATTTTTTTTTATTTTTAACCAACACCTTTTCTCTAACCAATGCTAAAAAAATTCATCTATGAAAGAATACCTGAGGTTCACCAAAAAAGAGCTGCTGGGCCTGATCGTATTGATGATCGCGATCCTGCTCTTTGCTGTATTTCCCTTTGTGGATACAACAAAAAAAGACAGACTATCGAATGAAAAAAACAACACCTTACCCATCGATACCATTCATCCAACAGAACCGCCTTCCGTTAATGAACAGGCAGAAACCGGCCAGGCACAGATCACTTATGACCGGCACAACAGACCTAATACACCATCAGCACCTGCCATAAAAGCCACTCTTTTCAACTTTGATCCCAATACACTGGATGAAAACGGATGGCGGCAGCTGGGGCTTCGTAAACGTACGATCCGGACCATTATCAACTACAGAAACAAAGGGGGACGTTTTCGCAAAACAGAAGACCTGCTGAAGATCTACGGATTGCGCAAGGAAGCATTCGAAAGACTGCGTCCTTACATCGTTATTGCTGCGCAGCCCCGCCATGCGCCATCCTTTTCAGCGTCTGCTGTCCGAATTTATCCGCGCAAAGCACAGCAGCCTATAGACATCAATACTGCTGATACAAGCGCTTATAAAGCACTTTATGGCATCGGCAGCAAGCTGGCTGCAAGGATCGTGCACTACCGGGAGAAACTGGGCGGTTTTTACAGCATCCGGCAGGTTGGAGAAACTTATGGGGTGCCCGATTCTACGTTCCAAAAAATAAGGCCCTATCTTTTACTTCATGAACCCCGTATAAAAAAGATAGACATCAATACTGCCTCATACGAGGAACTGAACGCGCATCCCTATATCAGCAGCAAGCTGGCTTACCTGATCGTAAAACAACGAAGGGCAACGCCCCTCACTTCTTCAGAAGCACTGCAGGCACTGGTGGCACAAACAAAAGATGTGTTTGAAAAGCTGGAACCGTATATCCGGATGGAGGCCACGGAGAAATAAAAGATAATGCTCTGAGGCACGGAAATACTGAATACTGTATGCTTCTATAATCTACAGCTGTCTTAAAAGCCAGGCAAAAACACACACCGGAAACGCTGAAAATAATTCAGCGCTTCTATGGCTCCCGCCGATAAAACCGCTTATTTCTTATTTACAAAATCCTGCAGATAGGAGCACCTTGTAAGTGTTTCGTTGTAAAATTCTGTACCGGAATATTCCTTTTGATACTGCGAGAAAAAGGGATTTGCTTTGAATTCGCTGTAATATTTTTTTATCTTTTGATCATAAAGATCATAGTTATAGTTCACATCTGCATACTGGGGTTTTTGCAGTTCCTTCTGCCGGCATTTTGCCATCATAAACAGGCATTTTGCTTTCAATTCGGGATCTGTTGCGGATCGCAGCGCTTTCTCAAAATAACTTTTCGCTTTATAGCATCCATAATAATCTTTCTCAAAGGCAGTGACCCGCGGTGGAAGCATATACCCATCGGAGCCGCTTCTGTAATAAGTGGTCAGTTCCCATGCATACCCGTAATATGTAATATTGTAATAGCCCAGCCCCAGCTGGTACAGGGCCCGGGGATCACCGGGTTTTGCCAGCAAGGCCTTCATGGTTTTTGCATACGTCTCTTTCGTGGTGGTTACCGCGTCTCCGGGCAACCGTTCTTCCCGGTCAAACAGCAGTTCTTTAAACGGATCTTTTTCGATGGACTTCTGCTCTTCTTTGCCGAACCAGCTGATGGCTTTATCATAGTCATATGCCCGCAGGTAGGCGGTACCTATATAATCCGCCACACCCTTCCGGTCGAGGGTATTGACCTGCAACAGGAATGACTCAAAAGGCGTAAATCCTTTCCCGGTAAGAAAACCATAGAGGGTTTCTGCCTGCCGGACGCTGAAGGAATCCCGTACATAATTAATGGCCGAAGGATAGGTCCAGCCTGTTTTGTCTGCAGCACCATAGGCCAGGATCATCCGGTTATGGTTTCCCTGGTCGGTATAGCGGGCAGCCATTACGTCGACCATTATATTCTTAAAAAAACTGGTCCACTGATTTTGTTCCGGGTAGCTTTCCGTGCGCTTCTTTTCCTCATTCGCCCTCTTCCATAGCCACTGCAATGCCGGTAATATTTTCTGTTCTGCCGCCGCATCCATCCGGGGACTTTCATTGATGGATACCAGCAGGCGGGTCAGCATCCACTGGTCTTCCAGCCGCCGGGAACGCTTCATTTCCTTTGCGGTTGCCAGCAATGCATTGGCCTTTTTATAATCCTTCAGCATACAGGATATATAGGCCGCAGCTATGGGGTACAATGCAGTTTCCTGGTACTTCCGGTCTGCAGCAATGGCCTCCAGGGTTGCTACAAAAGACGCCAGCTCCGCTGTTTCTTTTGAGGACAATGCACCCGGAGCTACGCGGATCCCCTTTTTTACTGCCGGCCCTCTGAATGTGGGCTGGTAGCCCATCTCAATCTTATTGACCTCCCGGACCACCAGCGTGGGCATGACGGCCATACCCGGGTGCAGCCGGTGGATCTCCGATAAAACAGCCACATCGGGGGCATCATTATTCAGGCTGTACAGGGCCAGCATTCCCGCCTTTTCCCTATTGTTCCTGCAAAGTGAAAGATAGGTTTTCCGGAATTGCGCCTCTTCCGGAACAGCCCATGCAAAGCTGTTAAAGTTTGCGATCTTTTTTATATCGGTTGCATTAAAAATCTGCGAAAAGATATACGCTGCCTCCGGTTTCCGGTTAAGCTGATAAAGTGCACCGGCCTTTAATCCCAGGCTCAGCGATTGCAGCACACCCGGAGCCGGGTTGCCGCTTACCAGCTCATCATAATACCGGATCGCATCCGCATACCGATGATTATAATGTGCCAGCCGCACTACCTGATACCCGTATTTTAACCGGAACCACGGATCTTTGGCAGCTTTATATAACTGCAATCCGTTCTTCAGCAGCCCGTTCATACGGATGCTATCCCTGGGTGTTGCATCCCAGCTATTGTATTCGCGGGTAACATAAGGCTCTACCTGCTTGGCATACATCAGGTAGCCCAGGGCCTCCAGGTTTTTCTTTTCCAGGAAGAACCGGGTCATCCCGTTGCTTTTCACCGAGTCGGGGATCATCAGGGGTTGGCCCTTCTCTATATGATCATAAAGCCCGGCCAGGTCTTTCCGGTCGTACCGCATCACAAAGGCATGGGCATCTTCCGGCGAAACCTGGTCGCCGGTAAACGCACTCCATTCCTTTACAATGGCCGCTGCCGTGGCAGGCCGCTCTTCGTCATCCCTTAAAAATTGCAGGTCGGAAAAATAAAAAGGTGCATAGGCGGGTGTTTCCGAAGCATACCGGTTGAAGAACGATACAAAGGAACTATAACTGTCGTCAACATCTGCACAGCTAAAAATATTATTGGGGATCATCAGCAATAAACCGCTAATGCAGGCTGCTAAAGATGTCTTCCAATTCATAAAACGAATATTTATTTAAAGTTAAAGAATCCAGATGATAGAGCGCTACGGTCAGCTCCTGGTTACGGATCTTCCCCGATAACGACCTGCCCACCGCCATCACTGTTGAAAAGTCGCTGTTCTCGGGCCGCAGCACCTGCCCTCGCTTCACCTGCCGTCCACCCAGCAGCGTGTCCTTCAGCGCCCGGTAGCCGGTACCGGATGGCTCAAACGCGTTGGAGCCCGGTATTGCCGGCATATTCCGGATCAGCCCGGCATACCTTCCCTGGTCAAAGACTACGGTCCATGAGAACAGCGGCAAACCGGCATCCAATGGCAGCGGATAGGTTGAAAGACGCCGGACATAGCGCTGAAACTCCCCGGCATCGATAATGGAGTTACGGGTATGTTCCTGTTGCAGATCGCCCATATTATAGCACATCAGCAAGCCCCTGTCTACCGGCGGTATGCCCGAAGATCCCTGATACTTGACCTGGTGCAGACGGATGGTAGCGGTGATCGCCCGGTTCCCATTCATTGCTTTTATGGCGCGCAACAGCTGAAAATACCGTTCCCGTGTTGTTGCGGACCAGTCACAGTCGATCTGCAGTTGCCGGTACTCCCCAAACCCGTTTTGTGCGGCAAGCTTGTTGGCAAGCCTGGCTATGCGCATTGCCAGAAGCTGGGTTTGCGCGCTGTCCTGCCCATACAGGCACTCATTGGTAATGAACACTACCGGCACGATGTTTTTTTGCAGCAGCCAGGCCGTATCGCGCACCAGCAATTTGGCTGCCGGCTCGGCAGCCCGTGTGGTTTTATTCCAGACCACATCAAAGAGTTTCAGGTACAGTGTCATAATGCCTAGGCTGTCGGCCCGGCGCTTTTCAAAAGCTGTGGGTGCAAAAACACTTTTCCAGTAGTAAAATGCCCGCGCTGTTTTCCGCGGGGGGCGGTCGTTTTTACAGGCGGGGAAACAAAGCAGGAGCATAAAAACAAAAATTGCGGTCCGTGTCAGCATGCTATTTCCAGTTGCTGCAAATGTAGGCGAAGTTTTTGAATGAAGCACCGAGATCTGAGTGCTCAGCCTTTAGTTATCGGCAGCCGGCGATTGGCCGTCAGCGTCCGATAAGCTATTGCTTCTTAACCGGCAATACCTGTTGCAAAAAGGCCAATTTACCATTCGCATTCATACCCTGCACAACAACCAGATAGTTTTTGTCGCTGTCCGAAGTATAAAAACCGGCCTTCAATATACCCTTGTTGTCCGGCATGAGGTAGTTCTTCCAGTACACTGTGGCCGGCAACTGCGGCAGTTCATCTTCTTTCAGGGGAACGCTGTACCTGGGCTGGTAAAACTCTTTGGCTATTACAGGAATTAAGGGAAAATAATATTCTTCTCCGCCCTTATATGGATTGGACCGGTACATGCCGGGGCCTTTACCGGTATAGGTGGTTACTTCAACGACATAGTATTTCATCTTGTTAAAGTTGGGCAGATTGACCCAATCTTTTGTAGCGCCCGGAACAACCAGTTCGTGCCAGTCGTATTTGTTTTGATAGACCATTACCGATTTACGGTCTGTGAGTGCTTCTACCGCTTTGATGTCGTTTTTCATCGAGTAGAAAAAAAGAAAACTGTTTTTGCTTGCCGAATAATGTAAATCATAAGCCGGATCATTAAACCTGCACCAGTCAAAACCGGCAAAGACCCCATCTGCGAAAAAGGCGACCATTAACCCATTCCCTGATGGGTTTTTATCACGCAACCCGGGGAAGACCTTCCCAAAAAAAAATTCGCTAAATGTTTCATCGTCTTCAAAACCGGTAAACACATAATCGGCCGGTCTTAGTAGATGCGAACCGGGGATCTTCCCCTTTGCTTTGACCACCACCTCCTCCAGGTATTCTTTCCCCCGTTTCAGCTGAACCTGTTTTTGAATATAGGTTTTTACAGCAGTATCCAGTGCCAGGTTCTCTTTTACATAACGCCGGTCCTCCATTTGTTCGTAACCGGGCAGCTCGTCGATCTTAATAGCGCCGATACTTTTCATAAACGTGTTGGCTTTTCTTTCAAATGCTTTTATGGCGAACCCGGCACTGTCTTTCAATGGTGGAAAGTTGTTGAACACAAAACGGCCTTCCTGGTCGGTGGTAGCATATTTTACAAAATCCGCTCCCGCTACTCCGGATTTCCCTTTCAACAAAAGATTGATCCCTGTCAATCCTTTATCCCCTAAATTAATGACCCGGCCGCTTACGGAGACTTCTTTTTCAGGGCTGAATTTAAAAGACGAAGGCTGCCACCTGTATTGTACCCACCCCTGGGTCAGCATCAGGGCTTCCATAGCGCCCGGCACAGGGTCTTTAAAATAGTAATACGGATCTTCCACTTCACCTTTCAGATCGGAGCTTAGCAGCATATAGCTAACGATGTTTTCCCGGTATACATTGTAAGGCACCTGGCTGCTGTCGATGACTGCCAATGAAAAAAAAGCGATACTGTCTGCCGGATCATAGCCCTTGATCCGGATGGATAGCCCGACGCTGTCCCGGGTGATGTATTCCGGCTTATCCGAAACCATATCCAGCTTCAGATCGTCGCTGTGCCAGATAAACGCGGCCCGTTCATTCAGCGGCCGCATTTGTGGATCATAAATAGTAAAGCGCACCACGCCGGAAGGAAAATTGCTTTTTGCCAGCATCAATCTGTACAGCCCCTTTTTCAATTCGATTTTTCCTCTTACATAAGCAACCCCTCTTGTAGCAGCCGCAAGGTATAAAGTGGGGTCGCCATATGCTACGGTGCTCCGCACCTGCACCAGCAGGCTGTCTGTATGCTCTGTCACTGAAAGACAGAGACCGGCCGTACCCGCCTGCGGCAGTTCAAACTGCAAGCCGTTTTCCAACACAGCGGTATACTGCTCTCCTGTTTGGGGCGTGAATATAACACTTCCCATTCCCTTGTAGACAGAGGTAAATCCGGTAACTGTTGCGCCCTTACTGTTTTTGATCAGGCCTTTTACATCCATGCCCTTACCATAGGGATCGGTGGCTTTAAACCCCAGCCGCTGGCGGCATCCGGCTATAAAGCTGCCGCCCTCTGGCAGGAATTGCAGGTCGGCGGGTTGTAAAGAGGTCATCGTAAGCGGTATGGTGATCAGGGAACGGCCTTCCTTCAGCAGTTCCAAAGAGAGCTCTTTTTTATTCAATATTTTGGGGAACAAGGTATCAATAGCAAAATTCCCTTCTATATCGCTGAAGCCCGAAAGCGTGGCTATTTTTTTCCGTTTTGAACGGATGATCGCTTCTACCGGCTGTATGGGCTGCAGGGAGCTATGAAGTTGTTTTAGCTGCGCCTGCAATTGCAGGTGGGTATCTGTAATGCTGAGCTTTTTAATGGTGGTCTGCCATTTAGGACTTTTAAAATCAAGGATCTTAAAATAACTTTGGTAAAACAGGCTATCGCCAAAGTTCAGCATCCATCGGGTATACGCCCGCAGCAGGTAAGTGCCCTCTGTGTACATGTCTTCTTTCAGCGATATCGAAGCATCAAACTGTCCCAACAAACAGGAAGCGCTGCTGCGATGCACTATTTTTCCTTTGGGATCAATAATTTCCAGGTACACCAGCCGGCTGCTATCGTTGAGCGAATGGTTCCAGGCAACTGCAATATAGCCCCTTGCCCATAATGTATCGCCCAGGTTATAATGCGGCCGGTCATAATGGATAAAGATCTTCTCGCGGGCATGGTGGCGGTTCATTGAATCCACACTGCTGATAAAGGCCTTAAAGCCGCCCTGCCCCATGCAGGGAGCGGTAAGGATCACAATAAGTATGGTTGCAAAAAGCCGGCGCATTTTGATTGTTGAGCTGGTCCTGACAATATTTTATACGAAAGATACACATTAATTAAAAAGGAAACGTCGGGCAACCGTAGCCGGCAATGCGCGTCCAGGCTTAACGCTTGCGGCTAAGCGTCCGGTTCCCTGCTCAAATCCTTCATTGATCTTTCCTTTTATAAACGATAATCGCCACTTACTTATTTTCGTGAGAAACCGTGGTTTTATTAGAAGCCATCTCAAAAGTATTTTTTCATAATGATCATAATGCAAGCTATTTGAACAAAGGCCAGGAAGTTGGTATCATGATATTCGTAACGCACATAACATCTTCGATAATTGTGAATCCAGGCAAACAATCTCTCCACTTTCCAGCGATTTCGATAGCGCCGCAAGGGTCGTCCGTCCTGGGTGGGTTTGGCCTTTCTGTTAGAACGATGTGGCGCGATCAGTTCCACCTGCTGTTTTCTAAGCTCTTTGTCAGCCTTATCACTATCATAGG
>NZ_KB893628.1 GCF_000374125.1 Niabella aurantiaca DSM 17617 | reverse complement strand
ATCGGGAAATCCTGTACACGTACCTCCGGTAAAAATCCTTTGGAATGATAGCGTTGTCCTTTGAACTCTTCTGGAAGCTCGTTGCGCTCTTCTAAAAACAACACCAACCCTTCCTTGTCTTTTAATACCCGAACTAAATCGAAATATTCCAGCGTACCTGCCGGCAAAAAATACCCCGCTAATGCCTTAAATGTCTCTGATTGATCTTCACTCATACCCCAGCAAAAAAATCACTTTTTTACTATTCCCCCAACTTTTTCACTTGATCCATAATTATTCTATGGAAGTTTTGCTGAAGAGATCCTGCATTTTCACCTTCTGAATCGCGCTGTAGAGCAGATAAGAGGCAAATGGATTTCAGGCAAAGAGGCTATGAAAGATCTTCGTATTATCAGTAAACAACTTTGCAGAAGCTAAAAGACAAGTGAAGAATCCGGTTTTCTCAGCCCGAAAAGAAAATCCTTTTGTATGATGCGGATTCAATAAATGAATACTCGGACAAAAATTCAACCGCTGCTTTTTAAATACAAAAGGGTCTGCTCTGAAATGTAATGGCTGGCCGGCGCTAAACTGCGAAAAATGATTGTATTTATTTCTAAAGTCCCAATCACATAAATTCTGGATTTAGCTTAATCTAATCAAGTTCGCGATACTTTATGGTTTAATGTGCAGAATATGTCCGTAAGAAAAACTTCCTTTTTTATTATTCTTAATAAATAACAGATAGATAATTGCTTGTATATATTATATAACTAATTTTACACTTGATTTAAATCCAAATCGGCCCCATAAATTCAATGAGTCAATCTTGCTTTTTATCCCTTATATTTTTGATGAGAAACTGGCTGATTTTTGTGCCCGGGTCTGGAAATTTGCAAATTATGAGAAGAAAGAGCTCTCAGTTTTCGAAACCGCGAGTTCTTTCTTGTTTAAATCAAAAGATTCATTGAGTTTGTACACCCGTATTTATTTCTTCGAAACCAACTTTTAATAGATATTTTAAATTAAAAATGCCCTTCCATAAACACTGCGCCCGGGTTTGGGTTTTTTCTCAATTTTGAAAATGAGACGTTATAAGTATCTGCATTTTACACTATCCCTTCCAACGTAACTTATCAATTAAAACTCCATGCTATCTAAAAGTTAATTAAATCATATATAAACTTAAAACCCTTATGAAACAGATTTCCTCTTTACTGCTTGCTCTTTTCCTTAGCTCGTATGCATTTAGCCAATATGGCCCCAATGATGATCCCGATGGTGATGGCGTTATTAATTCAGTTGATCTTGATGATGACAATGATGGCATTCTTGATGCCAATGAATGTAACCAGTCGCATTTTTTCTGGTCAAATGCACCAACTGTAAGTAACCCTACCGGCGGACCATATACTGCTACCGGAACGATCAATGGTATTGGTTATACCTACACGTCGTCATCATCAATAGCCACGAGCTCATTATTCGGCTATGGAACTTTTCCCGCTAGTTACAGAACGCCTCCAAATCCCTTACCAAGCAGCGGTGCAATTCAGAACACTGCGGCAACTACAAATGTCCTAAGTTTCGCAAGCCCCATGACCAATCCCGTACTTGTTTTTGCTTCTATAGGACGGGCAGGTCAGCGCGTTTCAGTTCAATTCAGTGATGATATCCAGATAGAATGGTCACAAAATGTAACACTGGATAATTCTAAACAAATCACCGGAGCAGAAGGATATGCCATTGTTCGTGTTATGGGAACATTCAGCAACGTGTCCTTTAACTATCTTACCGCCGAGTACTATTGTAACTTTTTGTTTGGCGCCGATTTTCAGGATTGTGGAGATACCGACAATGACGGCATTCTGAATAAATTTGATTTGGACAGCGATGGGGATGGCTGTTTAGATGCCATTGAGGGAGGAGCCAGTTTTATTACCGCAGACCTTAATAGCAATGGTCAGCTGAACAGCGGCATCGATGCAAATGGAGTTCCATCCGTTGTGGGTGCTACCGGCCAACAACCCGGATCTTCGTACAATGCCAGTGTAAGCGCCTGCAATCCGGTTAGCTACCCCATTCTTAAGGAAGTTACCGGCGCGCCCACAACCGTGAACCTGGGCGATAAGCCGCTGCGGGGAAGTAGCGATAGTGAAACCGGTGGTGTAGAAATAGACTGGACAGGGAAAAATGCTACTATTACCCGCTTGCCTACCAATGGCTTTATACTTACATACGACGGGCATCCTATCGACCTGGCGGATATGGATGCCGGTGGATATATCATTACAGGCTATGACCCGGCTAAGCTGTCGATAGCTCCCAGCCCTGAAACACCGGGAGGAACTAAAACAACCAGTTTCTTTTATTCAGTAAATGGAACGACAACCAGAAGTGAAAATGATGAATATACAGTCACATTTACACAGGCATTGCCGGTAGCGTTTGGCACCGTTAATGCTGTTATAAAAGGAGATGCATTGGTAGTAAATTGGACTACCGAAACAGAAACCAATAACGATCATTTTGAAATAGACGCCTCTATTGATGGCGTTCATTTTAAAACGATTGGTACGGTAAAATCGCTGGCAACAAATGGCCTTTCTACAGGAATGCTTCAATATGAGTTTAGCAAGACCGCACCGGCTGGTATGGTAGCATTGGGTATTGGCCTGTTGGCATTAGGAGGTTTAGGACTTCGTATACGGCGCAGGAATGGTGCATGTCAGGTAATAACTGTGGCGTTGGCCGGGTTTGTTTTTTTATACTCAGGCTGTAAAAAAACAAATGATGTCCCCGCCAATGATGGAAGGCTATATATACGTATTGCGCAGGTAGATAAAGATGGAACGAAGCGCTACTCGAAGGTGGTAGCGGCGGTGAAGGAGTGATGGGCTATGCCCATCATTGCAGTTTCTATGGAACCTTCCCGATAAACCCAGATCGCGAAGCAAATTCATCAAAGTATAAAAAAGGTGGCTGTCTTCAAATTGGCAGCCATTTTTTTATTGATATGCAGATAAAAAAGAGATACCGAAGAGTCTCTTTTTTCATACTCTTTCGCTTAGGCCCGCAGACGTTCACAGTAAAGTTTGCATTACTCCGTAGAAAATAAAAAGTCCCTCGCAAATGCCCTAAAGATCTCTGATCCGTCTTCTGTCTATACAGCAGGAGAAGTTTTTTCGCGGACCTGACCTGATCTTTGATTGATTCTGTGTCCCGGACGAATAAAGCATAATAAGCCGTATTTGTACAATTTGGCTTTAACTAATTATACTATTTTGTATAATACAGCCAAAAATGAATACTCCGGTTCCCTGGTTCAAAAGGATCTGAATATGGATGTCCATTCTCATCCGCCCTCTGATCAATGAATCGTTCATCCAATATTTTAAACCGGGTTGTTTTTTATGCTTTCAAAACAAGCGAAGTTGTCGTTTCCCTTTTTGGTTTACCGGTTCGCCTTTAGGTAATGATAGAGCTGGGTTCCCGTCAGTAAAAAAGCGCCGACACCATATACTTCAGTGGTCTCTGCATTTACTTTATCGGGAGCCGCTCCAATTTGTTGCACATACCCCAGTTTACCTGCGGCATTCACAGATGCTGTCATTGCGGCCCACGCATTCTTTGCCGCCGGCCAATACGTATCTTTATTCAGAAGCCCATGATTGAGCCCCCACAGGATCGAATAGCAAAAAAATCCGGTACCGCTCATTTCTTTTACAGGAAAGCTTGTGGGATCCAGTAACGAGGCATGCCAGCTGCCATCCGGCTGCTGAAGGGAGACCACTTTTGCGGTCATCTCTTTATACAGCTTTTCAAATCTTGCCCGGTCCGGATGATCAGCGGGCATGTTTTCCAGCATTCTGACCAGGCCGGCCAGCACCCAGCCATTTCCCCTGGACCAAAAAGTTTTCTGCCCGTTCTTTTCTTTTTTATGAAAATAGTTCTCATCCCGGAAGTAGAGGCTTTCCGTACTGTCGTAAAGAAAATCCGTTGTTTTCCACCATAACTTTGCCGCCATGTTAAAATAACGGGGGTCTTTGGTTGCACTGGTAAGGTAGGCCAGCGATGGAGGGCCCATAAACAGCGCATCGCACCAGGCCCATTCCCTCAGCTGAATACTGTTCTTCCAGTTCAGCGGTTCATCATGTGGTTTTGCCAGGATGCTGTCTGCCAGCAATACAAACGGCGCAATCATTTTTTTATCCTTATACCTTATTGAAAGCTGTGCATAGGTTTGACCCACACAATAATCATCCGCAAAGAACCGGCGACGGCCCGTATTCCAGCCCAGCTCATTGCCAATGTTTACCAGGGCCTTCAGGTATTTTTTTCCACCTTTCAATGTGCCCACACTGTACAAACCCGTATAGCAGGCTCCATTTGTCCAATCCGATTTAGGGTATTTAAATCCTTTTGTTTTCCAGGTTTCAAGCTGCCAGTCTGCTACACGGTGCATAAGATTGAGAACCGATTTTGGTTTGAGCACCCCATCCTGCTTCGCTTGTCCGCTAACAGTCATTATTACCAGGGTTCCTACAAAAACAGGAAGCAAGCGTCTTAATTTAAATATCATCGTTATTGATTTGTATGTGTAAAGAATTTACAACTGGCCGTCAAAGGTACGGATGCAGGCAATGATCCGGGTCCTCCCGTTAATCCGCTACGGGCACATCAATATTCCGGTCGTCACCTTCTTTTCCATCCAATACAAAGTTTACAGCGAGGTATAAAAAATGGAGGTTCCTGTTCCCGTCCGGAGACAGTTCCCGTTGCCACATATACCCGGTGGAGGTTCCTACATTTCTTGTAAACTGGTAGCCAAATCCTGTAAACAACCGGTTACGCTTCATCAGGTCTGCTTTGGGACCAAAAAAAAGTTCTTCAAATCCGTTAATAAAAAAAGTACCGGCCTCTACCTTTTCTTTATTAATCGGTAAGGTGGCACTTAACCGATAGCGGAAACGCTGGTCCGTTTTGTTTTGCTCCGTTTGAGGAAAATGAAAAAACCGCTGCTCGGCGCGCCCCCGGTGATCCAATTTCAGTCTTCCGATATTGTTGGTAAAAGTATATTGCAGCCACAGCCGTAATTCCCTTTGATAAAGATCCTGCTCCCGGAAGGTCGTGTATCGTCCAAAACCAATAAACGGTTGATTTTTTTTGTTAATGTTGTACCCGATCCCACCTTTGGTTTCATAATAATCCAGCGGAGTAAAGTTTTCGATAGACCGTGCCTGCACTTCGGCATATGCCGTCCACTTTGGATTGAATTTATAGGTGAGCGAGGTCATTAGAAAACCGGAAGCATGTTCGCCGCTTTGGCTTTGGGCGGCAACCATGCCGGAGCAATAAAATAAAATCACCGTAAATGTTATGATTCTCTGCAACATAAATAAGGTTTAACCCGGATGAATGTAAGAAAATAAAATAAGATAGTGCCCCCCGGTTTGATTTTTATCGCCCCATATAAACCATGAGGATCTGGATATCGCTTGGTTTGATCCCCGAGATCCTGCTGGCCTGACCCAGGGTCTGCGGCCGGATGCGGTTTAATTTTTCTTTGGCTTCATTTCCGAGGGAGCTTAACCGGGAATAGTCAAAGCTCTGCGGAATGGAAAGATTTTCCATTTCACTCATCCGGCTCACCAGCTCACGTTCTTTTTCAATATAGGTTTCGTACTTGGTAAGAATAGAGGCCTGCTCCAATTCTTCTTTTGTATAATTTTTTACCTGTTCTTTCAGAAAAGGAACAGCATCCACCAGGTGCTCTAATTCTATATCCGGGCGCAGCAGGATCTTTTCTACCCGTTGTTTTTCCTGGATGGGAGAAGAATGATATTCAGAAAGAAATCCGTTGATTTCTTCGGGTCTGAGGGAGATATCCTTTAAAACACTTCTTATATTGGCAATATTTTCATTTTTATGCCTTATTTTATCCATTCTCTCTTGAGAAGCCAGACCCATTTTATAACTGATGGGAGTCAACCGTGCATCGGCATTATCCTGGCGAAGCAGTGTACGGTATTCTGCGCGGGAGGTAAACATGCGGTAAGGTTCCTCTGTTCCTTTATTAATGAGGTCATCAATCAGCACCCCTATATAGGCATCACTTCTCCTAAGTGTAAAGGGTGCTTTATCGTAGATCTTTAAATGTGCATTGATCCCTGCCATGATCCCCTGACAGGCCGCCTCTTCATAGCCCGTGGTTCCATTGATCTGGCCGGCAAAATACAGATTATATATTATTTTTGTTTCTAATGTGTTTTTAAGCTGTGTAGGCGGAAAGTAATCATATTCGATAGCGTATCCCGGGCGGAACAAACGGGCATTTTCAAAACCAGGTACCATCCGCAGTGCGGCGTATTGTACTTCTTCGGGAAGCGAGGTAGAAAAACCGTTTACATAGATCTCCACGGTATTCCAGCCCTCGGGCTCTACAAAAAGCTGATGCCGCTCCTTATCCGCAAAACGGTTAATCTTATCTTCGATGCTTGGACAGTACCGGGGTCCTACCCCATCAATTCTTCCGGCATACATCGGGCTACGGTCAAAACCTGTTTTTAGCATATCATGTACCTTTTGATCGGTATAAGTGATCCAGCAATTCCGCTGTTGCAGCGGATCGATCTTTGGTGTATCTGAAAATGAAAACCCCACTATATCTGTATCCCCTTCCTGGATTTCCATCTTCGAATAATCCAGACTTCGTCCGTCTACCCTGGGTGGTGTCCCGGTCTTTAACCGGTCGCTTTCAAAACCCAGGCTTATCAGTTGTTCTGTAATACCACTGGCCGCTTTTTCTGCTACCCTTCCTCCACCAAATTGTTTTTCGCCGATATGGATGATCCCATTCAAAAAAGTTCCGTTCGTCAATACCACTGCTTTTGCCCGGATCTCATGTCCCAGACCGGTCACAACGCCGGCAGCCCGGCCGTCTTTCACGATCAATCCTTTAACCATATCCTGGTAAAAATCAAGATTTGGGGTCTTTTCCAGCATCTCCCGCCATTTTGCAGCAAAAAGCATACGATCACTCTGAGCTCTGGGGCTCCACATAGCAGGACCTTTTGACCGGTTAAGCATCCGGAACTGGATCATAGAGAGATCGGTAACAATCCCCGAATAACCACCCAGGGCATCAATTTCCCGCACGATCTGCCCCTTTGCAATACCACCCATAGCGGGATTGCAACTCATTTGTGCAATGGTCTGCATATTCATGGTCACCAACAGGGTTTTTGAGCCCATATTGGCAGCAGCAGCGGCGGCTTCACAGCCCGCATGCCCGGCGCCCACAACAATTATATCATATTCTGGAAACATGGCTGCAAAATTAAGTCATTCCCTTTACAAGTGTTTCTTAATCCTTTTCAACACATTCTCAGGGAGCATACTGTTTTCGACCGATTCTGGTGTTCCACGTGAAACAGTTAATCTATTCAATGCTTACAATTGCCATAGAGCGGTGATCGCAAAAAAAAACAAAATGAATACCACATAAAACACCCGGGTCTGGTCTGGGAATACCCGGATATTACCATCGTTTAAACAAGCACCAAGAACATCTTCTATTGCAGGAAAATAAGTCTATCCAAACAGAGCTATTTTATATTCCGGATACACCTTTTAAAAACAAGCATGTATCAACCAACGATCAGCTTTCAGCCGCGATGTCAAATCATCCTAATAAACTTATTGTTCCGTCAGTAGGCACATTGCCCGTGGCACCAGTCATATCCGCAAACCATTTAGGATACCACCCGCCATTAAAATTAATATCGCCTCATTATTACATCCCTCATTACCATTAAATTTTCTGAGCACCGATCAGCAAGATCCTCTACAAAAGATCCATTCCTATTAAAAAAACGTTTCACGTGGAACAAAAAAATAAATCTCTACTATTAAGAGATTTTACATGGAACGACTCGAATAACTTCCTCCAGATACAGATATGATGATCTTGGTTTCACGTGGAACAGCTATTTAAATCCATATTTTTCAAGATGGTGTTCTTCCATTCTTCGCATGATTCCCTGTTCTTCACTTGTTTTGTCGTTATATCCACACAAATGCAGAGCCCCATGAAAGATGACCCGGTGAAGCTCCCTGTAAAAAGGCTCATTCACCAATATAGCGTTTGACCGGACCGTATCTACACTGATAAAGATATCTGCACTCATTGGTTCGGATTCCTTCTCCCGCATATCAAAAGTGATGATATCTGTATAGTAATCATGTTCTAAATATTGCCGGTTAATCTCCAGGATCTCTACATCATCACAAAACACATAATGCAGACGCTCCAGCTCCTGCTTGTTCTCCTGAAACAGGGATATAAGAAACCCTTTCAACCGATTCCGTTTATTAAGCGTTGTTCTTTTATGAAAAGAGAAAGTTACCTGGGGTAAATGCTGCAGATTCATATTTTTCAAAATTCGTAAATAAAACACAACCTACAATAGTTAGATTTGCAAGATGGAACAACAAAAAGAAATCCTCCTTTCCGATTTAAAGCCCGGGCAACGTGCGCGTATACAGAAATTTACAACAGAAGAGATCTTTCTGAAACTGATGGAAATGGGCTGCCTCCCCGGTGAGGAAATCGAGATCATAAAAATAGCCCCTCTTAACGATCCTATCTCCATTTCCGTAGCGGGTTACACCCTGAGCCTCCGCCTTGATGAAGCCCGATTTATTGTTGTTGATTCCATAAACTGATCCTGAACTATGAAAATCGGCTTGTTCTTTGGCTCCTTTAATCCCATACACCATGCACACCTCATCATTGCCAATCATGTACTCAATGAAGAACTGGTAGACCGCATATGGTTTGTAGTATCCCCTCACAATCCGTTGAAAGAAACTGCTTCCCTGCTGAATGAAAACCAACGGCTTCATCTGACCCGGCTGGCCATTGACAATGATATCCGCATGCAGGCAACTGATATAGAGTTCACCCTTCCCCGGCCTTCTTATACCGCTGTTACCCTTACACATTTATCGGAAAAGTATCCGCAGCACGAATTTTCGATCATACTTGGCAGCGATAGCTTTCAAAATATTCAAAAATGGAAAAACTATTCATTTATATTAGAAAACTTTATTATATTAATATACAATCGACCAGGTTTCTCTATAAATGCCAATATTGGAAATAAAACAACTTTATTGCAGGCTCCATTTCTGGAGATTTCAGCCACCGACATCCGCCGGCTGATCAAAGCTAAAAAGTCCATCCGCTATCTGCTTCCGGACACAGTTATCGAAGAAATTGAAAAAGCAGGCTATTATAGAAAATAGCCTAGCATTAAACAAAGAAATACCAGAACAGGAGCAGGGATCTTCGTAAAGATCAATATTGCCGAGGTACCCAGTACCACGGCGAGGTTGGTTAGTTCCAGCGCCTGAAAATTGAATATCGAAAGATCTTTCATAATGTACACCGTAGACCCCATCATGATACCCATTACCGATGCGTTGATCCCTTCCAGCGACCGGTAGATCACCGAATATTTTTTCAACATATTCCAGATGGGAAAGAAAAAAAGCACCAACAAGGCACTCGGCAAAAAAATACCCGCCATCCCAATTACAGCACCGACCACCTGCATAGACGCACCCATATCTTTTAAGGCCAATCCGCCTGTATAAGAAGATATCGAAAAAACCGGACCTGGCATTGCCCGAACCAGACCAATACCCGTAAGCATTTCTTCCTTATCTATTTTTATCGCGTTCGGGTTCTTTACTTTAACTTCTTCCGGCCGCACGCTGTACTGCTCATACATGATCGGCATCAGAACATTGCCCCCTCCAAAAACCAGGCTGCCCATCCGGTACGTATTCTCAAAAAGATTCACCGGTTTCCTATACTCCCACTCGTTTTTCCGGGCCAACTCACTGAAAATACCGGCAAGAATAAAGATGATGGCAAAAAGCCAGATATTCCACCATTGTATTTTACCCGGTCTTACCACCACCTGCGGGATCCTTTTCTTACTCAGGTTGGTAACAACCCCTCCCGCAACGATAAGCACCGGCACAATAAACGGTCTTCCGAAAAACAAAAAAGTGATCAACCCCGCCAAAAAGGCTATCACAAAAGTGATCATATTATTTACAGAATAGGGAAAAGCTGAAACACAGGCATAAATCAAAAACCCCGCAGCCATGGGCACGATGAACCGAAAAATGTTCAGGCTTTCTTCACCGGTCAAATAATTCACTAAAAAAGACAGCCCACCCATAATGCTGCACGCGGGCAGGATCCAGACCAGTAAAGTGAGAATTGCCAGTGGCACGCCCCCTCTTTTAAACCCGATCAGCGTTAATGTTTGAGTAGATGATGCTCCCGGAAGCAACTGGCAGAATGCATTGTATTCCATCAGCTCCTTTTCCGTTATATAAGGAGTCTGCTTCACAAAAGTTTTCATCATCATGGCCAGATGCGCCTGAGGTCCGCCAAAGGCAGTTAAGCCATGCAACAGCACCAGTTTTAAAAAATGTAAATGCCTCAGCAACATTCCGGACAATTCAATGATTCAGTTTTGAAACTCCACTGATAAAAATATGCAAAACCAACTTACCACGAAATTTTCCACAAAAGGTACTACTTTTAAACAGATACTTCGCAAAGGAATTTGCGGGAATCACCAAAACCCAGCTGAAAAAAAACCTGCGCACCGCAAAACTGCGGCCAATACATTAGCTAAAAATAAAATACTTTTTTTGTAACAACCGCAATCCGGTCCTTCAGCAAATCCATGTTGTCCTCAAAATCGCCTGTAAAGAACAGACCTGTTTCAAACTGCACGATCTAATAAATCATAATGAAGTGAAGCAATAACGTTACTAATGAAACGACGGTAAAGGCATCAACCGTCTCTTTTAAATATTCAGCCCTCCGCAAACACTAATCGTTTGACCCGTTATATAGGATCCCATATCTGAAGCCAAAAATAAAGCCGTGTTGGCGATATCCGTCGCCTTTGCAAATTTTCCCAAAGGAATATCTGCAAGGTACTTAGAAGAAGCATCCCCATCATGCAGGTAACTGGTCATATCTGTTTCCACAAACCCCGGGGCAATAGCGTTGCACCGAATATTGCGACTACCCAACTCTTTTGCCACACTTTTTGTAAACCCGATGATCCCTGCCTTACTGGCTGCATAACTGGCTTGGCCTGCATTTCCCATCACTCCGATTACCGAACTCATATTAATGATACTCCCACGCTTTGCCTTCATCATTGGCTTGATTACCTGTTTGGTCATGTAGAATACACTGTTGAGATTTACCTGTAACACCGATTCCCATTGTTCCTGCGTCATACGCAGCAATAAATTATCCTTAGAGATACCCGCATTGTTCACACAGATATCGATCGTTCCAAATTCTTCCAGTACTTCCGCAACAAAGGATTCGCAAGCCTGCATATCCCCCGCATTACTCTGCCACGCTTTGATCCTTACTCCCTTTCCCGCCCATTTATCAACCAACGCATTCGCCTTTTCAGCACTCCGGTCGCTTACATAGGAAAAAGCAACAGCTGCGCCCTGCCCGGCAAATGTATCTACTATTGCTTCACCAATCCCTCGTGCTGCCCCCGTAACTATGGCTATTTTATTCTCCAGTAATTTCATAAAACAAATGGTTTAACAGGTGCAAATAAAGTTAATTATTTTGTTACAATAAAGTTTAATAAAGAATCCGTTTCCTGGTCAGCGCTTTTCTAAAAAATAAATGATCCCATTCTTATCATCGCTGATAAAAAATGAACGATCATCCCATTGTATGATGTCACAAGGACGTCCATATCTCCGGTCTTCGGTCTTTCCCTGAAGAAAGCCACTGATAATCTCTCTGTATGTGCCGTCCGGCATCAGCTGTACAATGGCATTTCCCCGCTGCCGCCACACACTGGTGCTTCCATGCAATGCTACCAGGAAACTGTTGTTCAGGAGCGGATCTTTAAAGTCATGCATCCGTTCAAATCCCAACGGAGCAGCATGCGCCTTAAAAGCATAGGGCGCAACTGCTGGTTTGTGTACAAACGCTGAACGGGCACGTTTTACAAACTGTGTATCGGCAATGATCCTCTTTTTATACTGATAATAATACGGCCATCCATAAAATCCGTTCTCCTCCACTGTATGAAATAATTCTTCCGGCTGATCTGGTCCGCGGTTATCCCTGCCCATATGCGTAACCCAAAGAGCACTATTTACCCATTTTATGCCTACTGCATTCCGGATACCCCGCGCAAAAACCCGCTGATGACCTCCGTCCGGATCCATCTCCAAAACAACCGCCCGCACCTCCTCCTTCTCTACACACGCATCACAGCTGCTGCCAACACTTACATAGACCTTACTTTTATGAAAGGCGATACTGCGTGTAAGATGCCATCCGCCATACTTATAGCTCAGTCCGTAATCCGGAAATGTCGCAATGACCACCGGTTTTCCCACAGCCACTGAGTCCCCGGCAGTATATTCATAATAACTCAACTTCCCCGTTTCTGCAATATAAATATAGGTTTGTTGCCCTATTGTATAAAAAGCTACCTGGTTGGGATTGTGCAGTCCTTCTAAAAAAGTAGTGACGCCATCGAAGGTTTTCGTTTTGGGATTCCATTTATTCAGGATAAGCACCCTGCCCTTTTTGTTATCACCCCTATTGTGCATATCCGTAACAAACAATCTTCCATCCGGGCTTTTAGAAAAAAAACGCGGACGCTCCAGTCCCTGCGCCGCCACGTGGATCTGGTATCCGGCAGGAATCTTCAACGAAAACCGGAGTCCCTTCTTCAATTCAATCCTATGCTGGCTCCATTCAAAAGTTCCCTGTGAAAAAGAGACAAACGGAAAAAATACGAGTATTCCTGTAATGATGGCAAAACACCTGAACATTCCTGTTTTGTAAAACGGTTACAATCCTGCAGCTGCGCTGATCTCAAGCATCCGGTCGATGGGTTTCTTAGCGGCAAGCCGTAATGACTCATCCATAATGATATCCGGTAATTCATATTTCATGCACAGATAGAGTTTCTCCAATGTGTTCCTTTTCATATGCGGACAATCATTGCAGGCGCAGCTGTTGTCCGGGGGAGCCGGGATGAACACCTTACCGGGGCTGGCTTTTTCCATCTGGTGCAGGATGCCCGTTTCTGTTGCTACAATGTATTCTTTTGCGTCATCCTGCTTCGTGTATTTCAGAAGGCCGGTAGTGGATCCGATATAATCCGCCAATCGCAGCAGCGGTTCCTCACACTCGGGATGAGCAATCAGTTTGGCATTGGGATGCTGGTGTTTTAACCGGGTGATTTTCTCCAGGCTAAATATTTCATGCACCATACATGCGCCGTTCCACAGCAACATATTCCTTCCCGTAACCTTATTAATGTAGGCGCCCAGGTTCTTATCCGGCGCAAAAATAATCTTCTGGTCTTTCGGAAAACTTTCCACGATGATCCGGGCGTTGCTACTGGTAACGATCACATCGCTCAAAGCCTTAATGCCCGCACTGCAGTTAATATAGCTCACCACCACATGATCCGGATGCTGCTCTTTAAACTTCTGAAACAAGGGTGGCGGGCAGCTATCGCTCAGGGAGCAACCGGCTTTAAAGTCGGGGATCACCACTTTCTTTGTTGGATTCAGGATCTTGGCGGTTTCTGCCATAAAATGAACCCCGGCAAACACGATCATATCCGCATTCGTCTTTTGCGCCTCCTGTGCCAATCCGAGGCTATCGCCGATATAATCCGCAATATCCTGTATCTCAGGCTCCTGGTAATAATGCGCCAGTACCACCGCATTTTTTTCCTTCTTCAATTTTTCAATTTCTTCAAACAGATCCAGTTTCGGATCAACTGTCACATCCAGAAAACCTTTCTGATCCAAACCATTCTTTGCTGCTTCCAAGCTACCTGCGTCCATAATTGAAAAATTTTATCCCTGCAATGATACAACCAAGCTCAATAAAAAATCAAAGTTTTTTTAAACTCCTTTTTTCTCTTTTTAATAATATTTATATTAATTATTTATTTAAAATAATCTATTATTATTACGGCTGTGGATTAGTGGATAACCGGGTTATTCACGAGTTTTATTTTTTCCGGATTTTTGGTTACCCACATATATTCAACACATATTCACATGATGAAGTTACGAATCTTATAGATTACGGGTATTTATTAACAGAAATGTGGATTCTGAGGTGTTTACAAAAAGGAAAGGACATATTAAATTTACACTATGTTAATATTGCTGGTATAAAATGGCAGCTGTTAACCAAAAATAGAAAGCGGAAGCGCAGAGACGAAAATTTCAGCCAGTAATACATTTCACATACACGTTCCACAAAGGGTTATACACATTATCTATGGATAATACACATAGGTTTGGGGACAAAAAGATGCTTTTTAGGGCTGGAAAACCAAAAAAACTTTTAAAAAACGAATGTATGTAAGTACTATAAATTGCCTTATCTTTCCCGTCTTATAATTTTGGAAATGATGATCTCAATGAAAAAAATTTTCGGCCTGGCGGCCGGATTGATGTGCATGGGCCTGGCAAAAGCCGATGAAGGAATGTGGTTACCGCAGCTGCTGGAAAGCCTTAATGAGCAACGGATGCAGCAGCTGGGTATGAAGATAACCGCAAAAGACATTTATGATATTAATAAAGGCAGCCTGAAAGATGCGATCGTAAACTTCGGTGGATTTTGTACGGGAGAGGTTGTTTCAGAAAAAGGGCTGGTGCTGACCAATCACCATTGTGGTTTTGGATCCATACAAAGACATGCAACACTGGACAAAAACTATATCAGGGACGGCTTCTGGGCGCGGAATCTTGCGGAAGAGCTGCCCAATGAAGATCTGTTTGTGACGTTTATTGTCAGGATCGACGATGTATCGGACCGTGTATTAAAAGGGGTAAATTTAGCAATGGAAGAACGTGACCGCCAAAGCATGATCGACCGGAATATCAATGAACTGAAACGGACCACGGTATTGGGTGATTTTGAAAACGCCTTTGTCAGCCCGTTTTTTGAAGGGAATAAATACTATCTTTTTGTAACGGAGACCTTTAAGGATATACGGCTGGTTGGCGCCCCGCCTTCCAGTATTGGAAATTTCGGGCAGGACTCGGATAACTGGATGTGGCCCAGGCATACCGGAGATTTCAGCGTTTTCAGGATCTATGCCGGAAAAGATAACCGCCCGGCCGCATATTCACCGGATAATGTTCCTTATGTTCCGAAAAGAGCGCTGACCATATCCCTGCAGGGAATGAAGCAGGATGATTTTACCATGATCTTTGGTTTTCCCGGCCGTACGTCTGAGTATCTTCCCAGTGAAGCGGTAAGGCAGATCGTGGAGCTGAATGACCCGGCGAAGATCCTGATCAGGGATAAGGCTCTGGGCGTTATGAAAAACTATATGCGCGCAGATGAAGAGCTGAAAATAAAATATGCCTCTAAATATGCGGGCATTTCCAACGCGTGGAAAAAGTGGCAGGGAGAAATACTGGGGCTTACACGTACGGGGGCTGTGCAAAAGAAGCAATTGTATGAAACAGATTTTCAAAAACGGCTGCAAGCAAGTGAAAGTCTTTATAAAAAATACGGGAATGTCTTGCAGGAATTGAATGATGTATATAAAGAAATAGCGCCCTATGGGCTTACACGAGACTATTATCTGGAAACGATCAGCAAGATCGAATTGTTTGGGATCATAAACCGTTTGCGGGCTTTGCAGGCGGCTACCGGAAAGCCCGGGTATGGTAAAGAGCAAAGTGCACAGCTGGAAAAGCTGACCGAGCTGTATAAGAACTTCAGTACAGAGGTAGATAGGGAAATTTTTGCAGCCCTGCTTCCGGTGTACATGGAAAAACAACAGGCGGCGTATATAGTGCCGGTTGCTAAACGGCAATTTGAGCAGTATGGAAAAGACTATCAACGGTGGGCCGCTGCTTTATATGATCACAGTATTTTTCTCGATCCGGCAAAAGTACTGGATGGGGTGCGGTCCGATCCCCGAGAACTTTACCGGGCATTGGAAACAGATCCGACAGCCCTGCTGGTCTTAGCAATGGCGGACCTGTATAATAACGAAGTTACCCCAAAGCTTAATGAGCTGCAGGCGCGGATCAATGGTTTGCAGCGGAAATACATGCAGGCGCAAACAGAGGTGCTAACCGATAAAAAAATTTACCCCGATGCCAACAGCACTATGCGGGTGGGCTTTGGCAAGGTAGATGGATATCATCCGGCAGACGGAGTAAGCTATGGCTATAGCACATACCTGGATGGGGTTATGGAAAAATACATCCCGGGTGATTACGAGTTTGATGTTCCCGAAAAATTGCGCCGGTTATATATGAAAAAGGACTATGGCCGTTATGGGGTACATGATGCATCCGGTGGCTACCGGATGCCGGTATGTTTTATTGCTTCCAATCATACCACCGGCGGCAATAGCGGCAGCCCGGCGCTGGATGCGAACGGCAACCTGATAGGGATCAATTTTGACCGTGTATGGGAAGGCACGATGAGCGATATCCATTATGACGCTTCTATTTGCCGGAATATTATGGTAGATATCCGCTACGTGTTGTTTATCATTGATAAATATGCCGGTGCGGGACACCTGTTGAAAGAAATGAAGCTGGCGGTTACCGGAACCGGGAATAACCTGTAAATTTTTGTATATTTAAATATCTATTTATTCACTTTTAAAACGATTTCCCATGGTAAACAATAAGCATATCGCCACCTTTATACTGGGTGCCCTGGCGGGCCTGGCTGCCGGAAAATATACCAGCATGACTGATGAGGAAAAAGAAAAGATGATGAATAATTTAAAGGAGAAAGCGAATAAATTAAAAGAAGAAGCTTCAAAATCTGCGGAGCAGGCAAAGGATTATTTCTCCGAGCTAGCCACGAAGGGAATGGATTCTTTAAAGGAACATTTTCCGGGAGCTGAAAAATGGATGAATGACCTTTTTGGAAATAAAGAGTCCGGAGGGGATACAGCAGATGCAACCGCGGCGCCCAATGCGGAAGGCGTGAAACCCTGAGAACAGGGGAACAGGAGTTGGGAAATGCGCAGAAGGACCATTCTTTCCGCGCATTTTATTATAAGTATCTTTACATTTTTTAATTGGGAAAGACCTCCGGGTTTTCACGTTGTATCGTTCTGATATGCAAAGCGGCCTGTTTCGGAAAAGTGTAAAAAAATTATTGCAATGCTATGTGTTCCTGGTTGGAGCGTCTGTAAACACAAACCTGGAAATGCGGATCCTTCATACATTTTGTGTGTTGGGCATAATCATATGTGCTTACAATATCCCTTTTAATTTTTATGTTGGGCTGCATTTTACAGCGTATGTTTTTACGGGCATTACCCTGCTGCTGCTGTTTCTGTATTACCTCTCCCGGTTCCGCGGAATGTACCGGTACACCGTTACGATCGTATCGGTGCTTTCGATCGGGTTATTTATATGGAATTATTTTTACAGCGACGGAGTCCGTGGAGCCAGCCTGCTGTCTTATACCCTGCTGCTTTTCCTGCTAATGATCGTTGCTTCAAAAAAACATTATTTTCTTTGGTTCCTGCTGGTGATGGCTGCTGTGTGGGGCAATATGCTGTATGAGTTATATCATCCGGATGCGGTAAGGCAAACTTACGATGGGCTTCGGAGCATTATTATTGACCAGGGTTCTACGGTGACCATCTGCCTGATCGTAATATTCATCGGGCTGTATTACCTGAAGGAAGCCTATTACCGGGAGAAGCAAAAGGCGACTGAAAAAACAGAGGCCCTGGAAGAGCTGGACCGCGAAAAGAATAAACTCTTTTCCATCCTCTCGCATGATCTCCGGTCTCCGTTGCATTCGATCTCGGCGTATCTGGAGATGATCCAATCAGAGCAGCTTCCTGATGATGAGCGCGGGATTGTGGAGCGAATGCTTTCCACCACTGTTCACAATACCCAGGAAATGCTCTCGAATATCCTAGTATGGTCGAAAGACCAGCTGCACAAAAGAAGGCCGGAAATATGCCGCGAATCTATTGCGGCGGTGATTCAACCAACCATAATTTTATTAGAGCCCGAAGCCTTGCGTAAAAACATCCGCGTTTTTAAAAGTATTGACCCGGCTGTTATGGCAATGGTCAATGCCGCCATGCTGCAGGTAATTGTGCGGAACCTCATTGGCAATGCCATCAAATTTACTGATCCCGGGGGCAGTATTTACATTACCGCTGCGGGCGATGCCACCCATATGATCCTTACTGTAAAAGATAGTGGAAAAGGGATAGAGGCTCATATCAGGGACCGGATCTTTTCCCTCAACATCGGGTCTACTTATGGTACCATGAATGAAAAGGGTGTGGGTCTTGGTTTGTATCTTTGCAAGGAATATACATTGGCGCAGAATGGGGAGATCTGGTTTGAAACCGAAGAGAAGAGAGGAACAACTTTTTTTGTACAGCTGCCGGTGAGGCAAACCATTCCCGAAGGAACAACGGATGCGTTCTGAAAAGATCCGGGGTACAACCGGGTTCTGTGCATTCGGGCAAGGGATCATTTTTTATCCCAGGTTGAAGCCCCGCCCACTTATAAAATACTATTGGGGTTGGGTACCAGCTTTAAGATCTTATGTAAATTTTGCTGATAATTTTTACGGTCCAGCTTATAAAAATAGGCGCCCTTTTTTGACCCTGTTTTATCCTTATCCCGTTGTTTCAGCAACAGGCCGGTAGAAAGCATTTTACGGCTAAAGTTCCCCTTATCAAAGCTGGTCTCATATACGTCTTCAAAGAGGCTTTGCAGCAGCGGAAGCGTAAATTTATCAGGAAGCAATTCAAAGAGAATGGCATGGGATGTGGCTTTGTACTGGAGCCGCTTTTTTGCCATTTTTACCATTGCTTGGTGGTCAAAGATAAGGTTCGGAAAATCCTTTATCGAAAACCATTCGGCCTGGTAGGCATCGCTTATGGATTCCTTATATTTTTTTATATCGATCAGTGAAAAATAAGCAATGGAGATCGTGCGCTCCTGGGTATCTCTGCCAGGGTCGGTAAACGTATAAAACTGCTCCTGGTACACATTGGTTAAACCGGTTAAGGCAGCAAGGATGCGGCTTGCAGCCTGGTCGGCGCTTTCATTCTTTGCAACAAAACCGCCCATCAGGCTCCACCTGCCTTTTAACGGGATAAGCGCGCGCTTAACAAGCAGGATCTTCAGGTTCTTTCCGTCATATCCAAAAACAATACAATCCACCGCTACGGTGTAACGCGATTGATTACTATATTTTGCTGCCATAAAAGTGTCCGGGTTTTCTAAATTAGAATTTTCAAAATGACAATTAATATTGTTATACCGGCAAAAGTAACGGATCTGCGGATGAATAGCAGAGGGTCCGGAACATTTTATTTTTAGATACAGCGCGCATTAAAAATGAAAAATGCGGGATCCCCGAGGGGCCCGCATCGCCTGTTAAAAAAGTATTGAGCGATCCGTTTAAGAATTCATGCTTGCCAGAAACTCTTCATTGCTTTTTGTGCCTTTCATACGGCGAAGCAATTCTGTCATCGCTTCTTCTGTCTTCATATCCGCCAGGTACACACGCAATAAATTCATCCGTTGTAAAACGTCCCTGTCCAGCAACAGATCGTCCCTTCTGGTTGAAGATGCTGTCAGATCAATGGCCGGGTAAACCCGTTTGTTGGAGAGCCTTCTGTCCAGCTGCAGTTCCATATTACCGGTTCCTTTGAATTCCTCAAAGATCACTTCGTCCATTTTACTTCCGGTATCGATCAGCGCTGTTGCGAGGATGGTCAGGGAACCACCGTTCTCAATCTTACGCGCTGCACCAAAAAATTGTTTTGGCTTTTGCATAGCGTTTGCTTCTACCCCACCGCTCAAAACCTTACCAGATGCTGGTGACACGGTATTGTGTGCGCGCGCCAGGCGAGTAATAGAGTCCAGCAGGATCACTACGTCATGACCGCATTCAACAAGACGTTTTGCTTTTTGCAAAGCGACGGTAGAAACCTTAACATGCTTTTCTGCAGGTTCATCAAAGGTAGAAGCAATGACCTCTGCCTTTACGCTGCGCTCCATATCGGTTACCTCTTCCGGGCGTTCATCCACCAGCACCACCATTAAATAGCACTCTGGGTGATTTTCTGCAATGGCGTTGGCTACAGCCTTCAACAGCATGGTTTTACCGGTTTTTGGCTGGGCCACGATCAATCCACGCTGCCCCTTACCGATCGGTGTAAAAAGATCGATGATCCGTGTAGACAGGTCTGAAGGACGTGTGAACAGGTTCAGTTTTTCGTAAGGGAACAGGGGTGTCAGGTAGTCGAACGGTACGCGGTCTCTTACCTCATCGGGCTTTTTACCGTTGATGGTATCCACTTTTAAAAGGGCAAAATATTTTTCACCTTCTTTGGGAGGACGTACAGCACCATGAATGGTGTCACCGGTTTTTAAACCAAATAATTTTATCTGAGACGGAGACACATAAACATCATCCGGACTTGAAAGATAATTGTAATCAGAGGACCGGAGGAAGCCATAACCATCCGGCATCATTTCCAAAACGCCTTCGCTCAGGATCATCCCATCGAACTCTACATTAAAGGAAGGGTTTTGATCTTTCTTGGATGCGTATATTTTATTTTCAACAGGAAAGTCTGTATCTTCTGTTGCGGCCGGAACAACAGGGATATCGTATTTTTCTGTTGCCTTCAAAGCCTGTAGTATAAAGGCTTCTGTGGCGGCATCGGTTTTGAATACGGTTTCTTCTTCCGGATCGCTACCATTTTTTGCAGCAGGAACGGCGGGTTCCTTTGCTACCGGTTCTTCTTCCTTTTTGGGTGCAGCCTTTTTAGCGGCTGCTTTCTTGGCTGGTGCGGCTGCTTTAGATGCAGATTTTTTTGCAGCAGCTTTTTTAGCCGGTGCTTTTACTGTTTTTTCAGCAGGTTCTTCATCCTTTCCTTCTTCTTCTACAAAAGCTTCTTCTGTACCAATGGAAGTAGTGGCTTTCACAATGCGTTTTCTTTTGGGGCGTTCTCCGGCGGAAGCTTTCGATCCTGTTACAGCCTGGCTGTCCAGGATTTTGTAGACTAAATCCTGTTTGTTCAATTTTTTGGCATTAGGAATCTTTAACTGTTCGGCAATGTCTAACAGTTCAGGAACGAGCATATCGTTCAATTGTAAAATATCATACATAAATGTGCGGGATTAATCAAAAGATTAAATCTTAAATGTGGTAATAATTTGGTAAAGAATTCAAGTTTTTTGGATTGACAAATGATAATTGATATTATCATTCAGCAGAGATGATCATATGTTATAGGGTCATTTCTTCAGCAAAATTACTATCTTTTCCCTAAAATCAAAAATTTTTAATCATTATCTCTCCTTTTTGGGTAATTCTTAACGGGCTTTGCGGAAAATCGCTTTTGCTGAGCTGCAGCATCCGGAGCGCTACTGTTTTTGCCGGATCCAGCCGGGGGGTCTGGTCGTTTCCGGGCAGCTGAATGGTGGAGAGGATCTCCCCGTCTGTAAAATTCCCGTTTTTGTTCAGCCGGATCCGGAGTATAGGAGCAACACCCATCGGGCCCCGGAGGCTTATAGAGCCGTAAGTGGCGTAGTTTCCGAGGCTATATGCGATCAGCTTTTGCCGGTATAATTCAATGCCCCGGGCAACATGCGGTCCGCTTCCCAGTACGAGGTCGGCACCGGCATCGATACAGGACCGGGCAAAGGCATGCACATCACCTCTGTCTTCCCCGCGAAAGCGTTCTTTTCGCTTTACTACCCGGTCCATACTGTCGCCTTCTGCGCCTCCGTGAAAATAGACGATCAGCAGGTCTGTACTGTCTTTTATCCTGCCGATCACCTGTGTTACCTGATGTGGCTGACTTACGTGTAAATGCCGCCAGCCAAAACCTGCGGCAATCACGCCATAGCGGACCCCGTTTTTCTTTATGATCCTGTGGGCCTGGTGGTATTTAATACCGGCGTAGCCGATGCCGCTTTTTTTCAGTAAAGACATGGTCTGGACTAGCCCGGAATTTCCGAAATCACCGGAGTGGTTATTGGCAAGACTCAGAAAGTCGAAACCGGCTTCTTTAAAATAGTGTTCCGTTCCTGGGGGCATCCGGAAGGCGTAACAGTTCTTTGGGTTGATGCATTTTTTTTCGGGAACAGCGGCATCCGTGATCACCCCTTCCAGGTTTCCGATGAGAAAATCTCCGGCTTTTAAAGAGTCCGCCAGGGGGAGCAGGATGTTTCTTTGGGGCATTCTCAGATCATTTGGATAATCGGAACCCAGCATCAGGTCGCCAACAGCAGTAATGGTTACCAGCTCTTTTTTTTCAGCGGGCAATCCCTTTTGTATGGCGGTGGGTGCGGTCGGCGTTGGCCGGGGATCATTGCATCCAATTATCAAAAGGTCAGCGGCTATAACAAAAAGCAGTCGCATCATTGGTACAAAGATAATGAGAACAGGCGGTGGGATACGTAAAGCCGGGGATATAACATTTTTCTGATTCGTAGGGACACGAATCAGGCAGGCCGTCTCCACGCGCCACACAAGGGAATGCATTTAAATTTTGAGGGGCGGGGCCGACGGAAAAACCCGTTAAGCGGCTTTTTAACCCGGCTACCGACGGTATTTAGACCCAAAAATAGTCATGTAATACCTGCATTGGTGCCTGTTACAGGAATCGGGAGCGGATGATGAAAGACAAAACCACTGTTGTGATTATCTTTGCCGCTCAAGAAATAGCAATATGTTTAACAAAAGGATCAAAATCAAAGAACTCCTGCAACAGGAGCCGGCAGCACAGCAAGTAACCGTAATGGGATGGGTACGTACTTTCAGGAATAACCAGTTTATCGCTTTGAACGACGGATCTACCAATACCAATTTGCAGGTGGTGGCTACTTTAGGCATGTTTGATGAATCCTTATTAAAGCGGATCACCACATCAGCCTCCCTTAAAGTAACCGGTACCGTTGTTCCTTCTGTAGGAAAAGGCCAGAAGCTAGAGGTGAAGGCCGAAACCATCGAGATACTGGGCGATTCTGATGCAGAAGCCTATCCCCTGCAACCTAAAAAACACTCTCTTGAATTTTTAAGGGAAAAGGCCCACCTGCGCTTCCGCACCAATACGTTTGGGGCTGTTTTTCGTGTGCGGCATGCCCTGGCATTTGCCGTACATAAATTTTTCAATGATAAAGGATTTGTTTACCTGCATACGCCCATCATTACTGCCAGCGATGCTGAAGGGGCCGGGGAAATGTTCCGGGTTACCACCCTCCCGTTTGAAAAGACACCCCGAAATGAGGATGGATCTGTTAACTTTAAAGAAGATTTTTTTGGAAAATCGACTAATTTGACCGTGAGTGGTCAATTGGAAGGGGAATTGGGGGCAACAGCTTTTGGAGAAATCTATACTTTTGGACCCACTTTCCGGGCAGAAAACAGCAATACGGCCCGGCATCTGGCCGAGTTTTGGATGATTGAACCGGAAATGGCCTTTTATGACCTGGAAGACAATGCCAATCTTGCTGAAGAGTTTATTAAGTATATTATCCGTTATGTATTGGAAAACAACCGGGAAGATCTTGATTTCCTGACCCAGCGCCTGACGGATGAAGAAAAGCAGCTGCCCCTGGATAAACGGAGTGAGATGGGGCTGATCGAGAAGCTGGAATTTGTACTGAACAACGATTTTCAGCGCCTGTCCTATACGGAAGCCATCGACATCCTGGAAGAAAGTAATTACAATAAGAAAAAGAAATTCCAGTACCCTGTTACCGGCTGGGGTATGGATCTACAGAGTGAGCATGAACGCTACCTGGTAGAAAAGCATTTCAAAAAGCCGGTCATCCTGATGAATTATCCGGCATCCATCAAAGCCTTTTATATGCGCATCAACGAGGATGGGAAAACGGTAGCAGCGATGGACATCCTGGCCCCCGGCATCGGGGAAATTGTTGGGGGTTCTCAGCGGGAAGAGCGGCTGGATGTGTTACTGGAAAAGATGGAAAAAATGGGCATACCCGAGGAAGAGCTTTGGTGGTATCTGGATACCCGCCGTTTCGGAACTGTTCCGCATTCGGGCTTCGGGCTTGGTTTTGAGCGGATGATCCAGTTTGTAACCGGCATGGGTAATATCCGGGATGTGATCGCCTTTCCGCGTACACCCAAGAGTGCGGAATTCTAAGGGAATTTTTAAAACAAGAACAATGTGATGGAAGAGCTGTATTACGACTGAAATCTTTGAGCTCTGATATAGAAAAGGACAAGGTTGTTTATAACTTGTCCTTTTCTAATGGATTCGGGTGGCCAATTCCGCGTATCAGGAGTGAACAGCCGATAATCTGCAGACGGGCTCTAATTACTGTTTATTTAACCGGTATCGCGGGTTATAAAACGAAGCACTCAGGAGTTGAAACCAGGACCCTCAGCTACCGGGCCTTTGCGGAAGCCAGGGCATGGGGGGCACCTTTGCCGGAATCCGGTAGTAATTATTTCTCAGGGAGTCGTTCCACCCTGCCGGGTTCTTATCAAAGCTTTTGCTGTTAAAATAAACACTGCCCTGGATCTTTGGATTGCTGCGCAGTATCCGTATCTGTTCCGGTATCTGCGAGGGTTTTTTCCAGTTAGCGTTGGTTTCATAGTAGCGGTAGATTCCGTGTCCGATGTACACGTGGCGGCCATAGCTGTGTTTGCCCCACCAGTCTACCATGGTTTCATAAGCGATCAGGCGGTCGCCGATTTCCCGGTACAACTGCGGTGTTACGTAGTCGATCCATCCTTTTTTCAGCCATAATAGGATATCGGCATAGAGGTCATCGTAGTTGGTCATGCCGGCTTTTGTATTGCTTCCTTCCGGATCCTGCGAGGCATTCCTCCATACGGCAAAGGGACTGATCCCGAATTTGCACCAGGGCTTTACTGTTTTTATGGCAATATTCAGATTCCGGATCATAGAGTCCACATTGCTTCTTCTCCAATCAGCCTTGCTGAGCGAAGTACCGGATTTTTTATAGGCATAGTCGTCCGGAAAAGGTTTGGATCCTATGGGATAAGGGTAAAAATAATCGTCCATGTGAATGCCATCCACATCATAGCGGCGCACGATGTCCTTTACCACGTCGATCACAAATTGCTGTACCTGTTTATTGGAAGGATTAAAATAACGCGTGGTACCGTAGGTGACGAACCAGTCGGGTCTTTTGCGGATCATATTGTCCGAAGCAATGGAGGATTTTCCAATGGAAAACTCTGCTCTGTACGGATTTAACCATGCATGAAATTCCATGCCCCGTTTGTGTGTTTCCTGTATCATAAAGGCCAGCGGATCATAGAATGGAACCGGAGCCCTACCCTGCACGCCTGTTAACCATTGGCTCCAGGGTTCATAGGGCGACGGATAAAAGGCGTCTCCACTGGGTCTTACCTGGGCGATGATGGCATTCATGCCATTTCGTTTGTGCAGATCCAGCTGACGGATGAATTCTGCTTTTTGCTGTGCTACGCTGGCATTTTGCGGTGGCCAGTCGATACCCAATACTGTAGCGATCCACACGCCACGGAACTCATACTGCGGTTGCTGCGCAAAGCAGGGAGTATAACTAAAAAGAGTTGTTGCAAGGGCAATAAGAAAAAAACGGATCGATGTCATAGTCTACAAATGTAGCCCAACGGGGGGGATTAAAAAACCCTGTTATCAGCCGTGCAATTTATCCAGGAGAAAGCTGATGTTCTCTGCTTCCTCTGTGCTCACCGCGCTGAAAAATTCCGCAATGCGGTCTTCGGTCTTATCCAGCAGGGCCAGTTTTTTCAGCCCTTCGGGAGTAATGACCACGTCAACCAGGCGGTTGTCGATCGTATTGATGCTTTTTGTGACCAGGCTTTTAGAGACCAGCCGGTCCACAATGCGACTGGTGTCGCTCATCTTGTCCATCATCCGTGCCCTTATCTGCAAGGTAGAAAGAGGTTTGGGAAGGTTCCCTCTCAGGATCCTCAGAATATTGTATTGCTGCAGGGTAAGGTCTTCTTTTTTAAACCCCGCTTTTAAAAAGGCCTGGAGGCTGCCGGTTGTATAGATCAGATTGAGTGCCAGCTTATGGTAGCTGCTTTTGAATTGTCGTTGGTTTATTTTTTCCTCAATGGACATAGATCTCATATTTAGTTTTTTGCTTTTCGGAACAGCTCATGCATATTGATCGGGTTCTGGATTCCTGCTTAACTTTACCGTGGAAATTATAGAAAAAAGAGATACAAACAAACATTTGTGATGCATTTTAAGGGAAACTTTGCTTTTGCCGGTGAGAGGTCCCCGGATGCGTCATTGCAGTTTAAAATTTATTGATATGGAGTATCGTGTTTTAGGGGCCACCGGTTACCGGGTATCTGCCCTCGGTTTTGGCTGTATGTCATTAGCCGGCAATACAAAGGCAGAGAGCATGCAGTTGATACAGGAGGCCGTTGACCGGGGGATCAATTTTTTTGATACCGCGGATCTTTATGAAAAAGGAGAAAATGAAAAGCTGGTGGGCCAGGCATTAAAGCCGGTTCGAAAGAAGATTTTTCTGGCCACCAAAGCGGGCAACCAATGGCGCGCAGATGGCACAGGCTGGGACTGGAACCCGCGCCGCGACTATATCTTGGCCTGTGCAGAAAAAAGTCTTAAACGGCTGCAAACGGATTATATTGACCTGTACCAATTGCATGGCGGCACGATTGAGGATAACATCGCCGATACCATAGAGGCATTTGAAACGCTGAAGCAACAGGGAAAGATCCGGCACTACGGCATCAGCAGCATCCGCCCGAATGTGATCCGGGAGTATGTAAAGCGCTCGTCCATCGAATCGGTAATGATGCAGTACAGCCTGCTGGACCGGCGGCCGGAAGAAACCGTACTCCCCTTATTAAAAGAGCACAATAAAGGCGTTTTGGTGCGTGGCGCCCTGGCGCAGGGCTTGCTGATCGATAAGCCATCAAAGGAGTATTTGGGATATCGCGAAGAAGAGGTAAAACGGCTGCATGAGGCCATCCGGTCATTAACAGACCGTTATACGCCTCAGCAGATTGCCCTGCAATATGTGCTGCGGCACCCGGCAGTTACCAGCGTTGCCGCAGGAGTGCGAACCCTGCAGCAACTGGAGGAACTGCTGGCGGCATTGATCCCGGTGGAAGAAGCAGTTCTTGATCATCTGTCCGGGCGTTTACCACCCTTGCTGTACCAGCAGCACCGGTAGCAAAAAAAGTTATCCAAATAATTCTTTTTCAAATAAAAATATCCTTATTTTTGCAGCCCTCAATCATGTGAAAGAAAGCAGATTGAGCAAAATTCCTCCTTAGCTCAGTTGGTTAGAGCATCTGACTGTTAATCAGAGGGTCGCCCGTTCAAGTCGGGCAGGGGGAGCCTAAGAATCAAAGAGTTACAGAAATGTAGCTCTTTTTAGTTTTAGCACTTGCCATACAATTTGCCATACATTAGGGTGATTGCATAATTATGCTATAATACTTATTAGCAGAACAGACTGAATTTATTGAAATGTAAAAAATGTTACACCGGGGGTGCCAAACGCCTGCAAAACGATCCAGGCGTGGTTCTAACCGGGTTCCCGCAAAAATATACATGGTTGTTTTCAGAAAGCACAGATGTCGCAGGGCCGCATGCCAGCCAGATAATCGTTCTTCGGTCATTGGTTTTTTATAGTTCTGGCTGGCACCCAGCATCATCTCTACACTCCTTCAACACTTCTGCTGGAAGGAATAGGTCTCGCGGCATTTATTCCCAATCGTCTTCCGATGGAAGATCGAACCGGTTCATAATTCAGTTGCTCTCCTTCAATTTCCGATGATTTTACCACGTCAAGTGTAAGCGTAGTGAGTGCTGCTTGCTCCTTTGAAGAGAATCCAAGACCACTCATCTGTCCGGATAGCTTCCCTTGAAAATGGCCCAGAAGCATTGTGTTTCCGGGCTTTTGCTTCAGAGAGGCACCTGGAGTCGCTTGATGATCAAAAACACCCCAGGCACAGCCGGTGACCGGTACTTTTAACCGAACTGCAAAAATTAACCCGGAATTAATTTTATTCTTGGTGCCTGTTATGTTAAATTCACTTAATTAAAATGGTAGTTGTTCAGCGGACCGTACCGAACCAAGATCCTGGTTCTTACTTTATATTGTATTTAATAATGAAGTGTATCGTCCGCTGTTTTTTAAAGTTAAAACCTGGTAATGGAACCTATTGAACAATCAGACAAACCGGTTATTTCGAAGCAGGTCGACGGTTTCTTTATTACTGTTTACGAAATCTTCGGGTTTATCAGCCGGTTTTTCCGGGAAGTGCTGCGCCGCCCTTTTGAAACGCGGGAATTCATCCGCCAGTGTTTTTATATCGGCAACAGATCGCTGCCGCTGATCAGTCTTACCGGCTTTATTACCGGGCTGGTGTTCACGAAACAATCACGTCCTTCCCTGGCGGAGTTCGGGGCCACGTCCTGGTTGCCTTCGCTGATATCGATTGCCATCGTGCGGGCATTGGCCCCCCTGGTAACGGCGCTGATCTGTGCCGGCCGTGTAGGATCGAGCATCGGTGCGGAACTGGCTTCCATGAAAGTTACGGAGCAGATCGATGCGATGGAGGTTTCGGCCATCAACCCGTTCAAGTACCTGGTCATGACGCGGGTGCTGGCCTGCACTATATGCCTGCCGCTGCTGATGTGCTATAACGGGTTGATAGCGCTCGTTGGTGCTTTTGTGGACATTCATCTCAATGAACAGACAAGTATGGACACGTTTATACAGAATGCATTTACCAATATTTCGTTCCTGGATCTTGCCGCCTCACTGGTGAAAGCGCTGGTGTATGGGTTTACGATCGGTATTGTCAGCTGTTATCAGGGCTTTCATGCCTCCCAGGGCACCGAGGGCGTCGGCAAATCTGCCAATGTATCGGTAGTGGTTTCCATGTTCCTGATCTTTATAGAAGAAGTGATTATTGTTCAACTGGTGAATATGATACGTTAGCTATGAAATCTTTTATTCCCGATATCGACAGGCAGCAAACAGTGATCTCTATCAGAGGTCTGTACAAGTCGTTTGGCAGCAATCACGTACTGCGCGGGGTAGACCTGGATTTGCATCGCGGCGAAAACATCGTGGTGCTGGGGCGCTCCGGAACAGGTAAGTCCGTTTTGATAAAAGTGATCGTCGGATTGCTGTATCCTGATGCCGGAACGGTAACTGTACTGGGACAGGAGGTACCGGAACTGGATGCCCACGCACTGCGTGACCTGCGCCTGAAAGTAGGCTTCTGTTTTCAGCACGGGGCATTATATGACAGCATGACGGTAGGCGAGAACCTGGCCTTCCCGCTGAAGCGGAACGAACCGGGCATGAGCCGTAAAGAGCGCGATAAACGTATAGAGATGGTGCTGGAAGCCATCGGGCTTTCCCATACCATCGGCCAGATGCCGGCCGAGCTTTCCGGCGGGCAGCGCAAGCGCATCGGTATTGGCCGCACGCTTATACTCCGTCCGGAGATCATGTTGTATGATGAACCTACGGCCGGATTGGATCCCATTACCTGCACGGAGATCAATGACCTGATCAATGAAGTACAGCACCGGTTCAAGACAAGCTCCATCATTATTACACATGATCTCACCTGCGCCAAATCTACGGGCGACACGATCGCCGTACTGAAAGAAGGACGGTTTATACGACAGGGCAACTTTAACGATGTGTTCGGTTCTGATGAAGCGCTGATCCGCGAATTTTATGAGTATAACTTTATTCAATAATATATGAAAACAGCTGATTCAAGAAGGGCGACTACTGTAGGCATTTTTATTATTTTAGGGCTGATCATTTTTGCTACCGCCATCCTGATTTTGGGCGGACAAAAGAAGGCATTCATACAATCGGTGCAGATAAAAGCCATCTTTCATGATGTGGGTGGTCTTTCCAGGGGTAATAATATCTGGTATTCCGGTGTAAAAGTGGGGACCATCAAAAAGATCACCTTTATGGATCTCAGCCGGATCGAGGTGCTGATGAATATCGATAAGAATGCCCGCCCGTTTATTCACAAAGATGTGAGGGCGCGGATAAGCGCCGACGGACTGGTAGGCAATAAGATCATCGCTCTCGATGGCGGCACCGCTCAAACCGCACCTATCGAAGACGGAGACGTAATCATCGTGGAACCCAGCATCAGTACGGATGAAATCATGAATACGCTCCAGGTAAACAATAAGAACCTGGTGGCCATTACCGGTAATCTCAAAGACATCATGGAAAATCTTGTTGCGGGGAAAGGCTCACTGGGGAAATTGATGAAAGATTCATCCGTTTACGAGCAGCTGGATCGGACACTGGCGATCCTGCATAAAACAGCCGGCAATACCCAACAGTTCACCAGGGACCTTACGGGATACACCGCCAGATTGCAACGTCCGGGTGTACTGGCCAATGACCTTGTAAGTGACACCGTTGTATTCAGCAGACTCAGAAATACCGCCACCCAGTTACAGGAAGTAGCGACGCGGGCAAACCAGGTGGCACACGATCTTCAGTCGGTAACTACGGATGTCAAAGGCCGTCTTAACAGTGACGAATCGCCAGCCGGTGTGCTGCTGAATGATTCTGTTACAGCCCGGCAGTTGCAACAAACGATTCGGAACCTGGAAAGCAGTACCGGCAAACTGGATGAGAATATGGAAGCAGTGCGGCACAATTTCCTGTTCCGGGGCTATTTCAGACGACAGGAAAAACAACGCAAAAAGGAAGAAAAAAAGCAGCAAAAAGAACTGCAACGGCAATAGGGACGTATATAACAACAATATAACTGTTGGTGCCCTTGCCGGCATACGGGGCTACCCAAACAGGGGAGTGCATTATTTAGGCTGGATTGTAGCCGCTCCTTCTATGGGAAGATCAGACGCCGGCATATCAGCGCTTCCGGCAAAAAAGGTGCGATACCCCTAAGCGCATTCTGTCTCATGTGCTAATTGATCGATTGTGGAAGCGGCCGAAATATGCAGATTACATCTTTTTGGCGGAGCAATTTAAATGCTCCCGCGAACTGAAAGGGTACGCAATTAGAGCGTATGCAAGAAGTTGTGGTTGGAAGGACTATTACATGGTTATTGGATTCAGAATCGACGAAAGCCATAGGAGTAAAATAAAAGTGATGCAAAAGGATCGCATTCTTTATCCTTTGGCAATGCTAATGAAAATCACAAAAAGCAATATTAATCTGTACTTTCTTCACAGGTTTTTTTGCTGAACAAGCGGGAAATATTTTGAAATGCAAAGTGCGCGCATTAACTTTGTATTCCAAAGTACTTTTGAACACAAAAATTAATATATGAAAATTTCATTAAAAAAGTTTGTCATTATCTTTCTCGTTTCAGCGTTTGTCTTTCAAGGGATTACTAATTTAATTTTGATGCCCGTAAACGGCGATTGGTTTCCTGGGATGGATTCACCGGTAGCCTGGAAGCGTACTTTAGCCAACATTGTATACCCCGTCAAAATTGTTTTAGTAGGACCCTTGGCGCCAATATTCAACGATCCCGACCCAGCTCCACCCATTCGGGTGCTTGTCTGCGCTGCGTACTGGACTGTCATAGCATTGGTTATCTATTATCTTATCCGTATCATAAAGGTTCGCAAAAAAACATAAATTTTAACGGACGGTGTATTACACTACGCATTTCGGCGGTTGAAGCAACTTCTAGAAAGGATTCGGTACTACACAATTCATATGCAGTTATGAACGGGATTGAAAAAATATACCACGAAGCAAAGTCTGACAAATGGTTTCAGGGGTTCGCACTTTTTTGTCGTATTGGATTGGCTGCGAGTTTCTTTCCGACAGGTTTAGTTAAAATCATGGGCCAGCGTTTCGCTGAAGGATTGCCGGCTAATAACCCGTTAGGGCATTATTTTGATGCACTATATTTGACCGGCTATTATTATACATTTATTGGCATAACTCAAATTATTATTGCAATATTAATTCTGATTCCCAGAACTTCTTTTCTCGGTGTGCTCATGTATTTCCCTATGATAGTAAATATATGTGTGCTCACGTATGCTACACGATTTGCGGGCACCCGGGCCTGTACTATGTTGTTGTTAGCCTGTTTATTTTTATTAATTTGGAATTATGACCGTTTAAAATATCTTTCACCATACAGGCAGCCCAAAGTTGAACCATATGTATTAAAAAAGCCCTTTGGATTTCGTCTTCGGGTTATATTCTTTGGATCTTGTGTAGCACTCCTGGCTTTTGTAATAATCGGTACTTCGTATTTATGGGAGATTGGACCGGGCAACTCTGAAGCGGAGTGTAGAAATCAATGTGATAAAAATCCCGGAGCTTGCGAGTTTTGTGATTGCATTTATAAAGAAGGCAAGCCATTAGATAGCTGCCTGGCAGCTTTTAACAGGGCAAAAGATATTCGTAAATCAAATGGAAGATAGCCAGACGACAACTCCTCTGCTGTTTGAAATAAACATAATACAACATATAAAATAAGCTGCTCTTTGAGACAGAGGGGAATGTTATGGATTGGAAAACGAAAATTCCTCAATAATAGAGCATCTTAACTTCAGGGATGTATCCGCGATTGGCGTACATAGAAAGATCCCGAATGGTTTTATTTGGGTAGCCAGGGACGTAAGGGCCTTTCTCGACAAAGGGATTAGAAAAGGAAATACAGTAGGTGAATAATATTGACGATTTGCTTTCGGAAAAAGATTTTTTGGGACAGTGAACATTTTGAGAATTTCTGCCAGTATTTATTTCACTTTCAGGCCTGGTTTTACCACAACTGATTCGCCGATTGCCTTCTGTCGATAAAGAAGACCTGAATTCTTTTCTACAAATTTTCGGAAAATATCCTTTTGCCTACATGGGAGCCGTCAACCATCCAACCTACTCTACCTGCATTTTGTTGGGTGTCTGGTACTTTGTGGGCGGTTCAAAAAAACTCATCCTGGAATTCCCGGAAAGAAAGGGTACGATCTTTTTAACCAGCTCCGTTGGGGTGGTTTCAATGGCTACAATTTCGTTGAACAAAAATAAAGCTGGAACTTTGTTGTTATGATTGATGATCTTGATCTGACGGAGCTTCGAAAGTCGCGGCGCATTGGGTATTATTTCCGTTATCCATTGCATCGCGATAGTTTTCATGACCTCAAAATTAAGCAGCGTCTTTACGGACATTATACGGCAAAACCACTGTATGGTCATTTTACTCCGGATGGCCTGGTCGACAAATCGGCGGGATTCAATGGTGATGTGGCGGTCCTTTTTGTACCATTAGAGGCCAGGGCTCCGGATGATGTGGAATTGTTCATTTCCCACACAATACCAAAGGATATAATATTGTCTACCGGGAAGCGCAATTGGAGAAAGATTAACGCGATTGCTGTGGAATCGATAACAAAACGATTGGAAGAAAGATGAAATAGTGGAGCTTGCCACCGCCTGGGTCAGAAATTATTGTTCCGGAAAGATTTGTCTTCCAACCCAACCGCTTGACCGGTGACACAATACGGCGCTGTTTTACCAATAAACCGGACAGCAACATACACATTTTAGGATATTCCCTCTTTCTATTGGTGTGCACATGCGTACTATCGAATAGACATTGAAATACTACCGAATGTTGCTTTGATTTTTCTATTCCTTATAGCCCCGGATTCAATGCTGCTAAAATATGGTGCTATATCAAAGACCGGATTAGTATGATCGGCTTCAAGGACATTGAACAATTACAACAGTAACGCTCAACAATCATCCAACATATCGATCCGAGCCGTATAAAATATGTTTCAGGACACGGTGGTCAGTTCAATTATGTTCGATTCGAATTTAAATTGACTGATGTATGCATAAAGTATTAGTAGACCCTTTTTGTGCAGGCGACCGGAATGTATTTTCCCGGGAGAACCTGCAACGAAAATTTAGAACTTAACCGTATTTAGAAAGACGGAAAGCTTTTGTACGGTTTGCTTTGTCAGACCCTGTTTATGTAATAACACTGAAATTCCTTTCATTCTTATATAGGGGATGCTGAGATACAGGTAGCCATGCCTGCCGGCTTTTGGACCCCAGGAGTTTTTACACTTATAATAAATGTTGCCTTGCTGATCCTTTGCCTTTCCTACGATATGTACCAGATGATCATCGGTGGTCTCAAAGTTTTCAAACGCATCCTGGCGCATTTTCTGGGTGATTTTCTTTTCCGGCAATATGTCGTACAGGATGCGTTTATTGTCCCCGGGATCTTCAGGAATCACTCCCAGCTCTGATGTAAAGGTAGGCTCAGTGCCATCCAGATCCAGCGCTAATGAGTACCCCGCGTCAATCGCATGATTGATGTTGTCGATGAATTCGTCTAAAGGCAGATTCTGATATTTCTGATCTGCCCAGTTGGCGGGAATACTCAATACAAACGGTTTGTAAAAAGGAACATGGGTAAATGAAGTGATGGTGATGTAATCGTCAGGGTTTAGCTTCGTATAAGCCAGGAAGCTTTTTGCGGTATAGGTATTACCGTTATATTGGAAAGAGTCCGGTACGCCGCCCATATATTTATCCATTATATGGGGTACTTCCTGCTTCCAGGCGACACCCCGTTTATTCGCAGGGCTTGCATATCTTTTTACCGAATCTTCCAGTTCCGCAAACATTTTAAAATGATTGTGCCGGGTCTGACCGTTGATAAGTCCGGTATAGGCAGATTCCGGAAGGATCCCAAAGAATGCCGCCGTAATAAGGGGATCATGATTAAGCCCACCTTCGGTAAAACGGGCCGTGCCTTGCCGCAGGATGTAATTCCGGGCCTTTAACAGATAGGCGCCCCGGACAAAAAACATTTCAGACAACTTTATTTTTTCGCCCTTGAGACGTATGATTTCGGTCTCCAGAAACGAAGCTGTGGAAAAGCTCCAGCAGGTTCCCGAGCTGTTCTGATCCGTAACCGGTAAGGCCGGCATTTCTTTGATACTCGTAAAGACGTATTTACTTGCCGGTGCCTCCGGCGCTGCCGGCTTTTTTGATTTTTGGTGGCATGCCAGCAGGCAGATGCAGAAAGCGAAGCAGGCTATTTGATTTTTGTTCATAAGATGGGTTATTTTATTCATCCTCTTCGGGGTGGTGAACATTACCTGACACCAAAGGAAAGAGGATGGATCGGCAAAACAAACAAGCCGTCGGTGAACGGCGGTTTCTATTGGATCAAATAACAGTTACCGGGGGCGCAGTGCAAGCAATGTTGTGCTTGTCCGGAAGACCTGCCTTTGGTTCCGATATACCGCCGGTCATAGAGCCGGAAGCATTTTTGTGTCCGGAGATCGGATCGAAAGGATGCACGGGAAGCAGCCTTCTGGTACTGCAGATCCCGTACAAAAAGAAGATCTTGTAACTCTTACGTACAAAGAGGATGATAAAGAATTCAGAAGCACCCATATTAATAATGAACATTTGAGATCCTGCAAGCTGCCACCCGGGGATCCGTGTGATGGTTGCCTCATGATCTGATGGAATGACAATAGAGTTTTTGTGGCATCGCTTAACCATAATTTAACCTGGCATTTTTCGTGGTTTAGTAACTTGCGGCCCGTATTATGGATTATGTTTCAGAGATAAAACGAGGAAACAAACTTATTTTTGAAGAAGTATATCATAAATATCATAATAGATTTTATTTCTATGTGCTAAGAAATACAGCTTCAGACGATCTGGCAGAAGAGGTTGTCCAGATGAGTTTTGTTAAGGTGTGGGAAAAAAGATCGGAACTATCCTCTTCGTTTCCGATAGAAGTGCAGATTGCAAGAATTGCCCGGTCTGTTCTGATAGACATATTGCGCAGAAAAGCGATTGAGCGCAGCGCCCTCGATGCCATAAAACAAAATGCTGATGCTGTTATTGCCCGCGACCCGGCCGCTGATAAACAACTGGTTGAAAAAGTACAGGAAGCGATCGAAAGCCTGCCTCCCCAATGCAAAAAGATCTTCATCCTTAGCCGTGAAGGAGGCCTTACCCACCTGCAAATAGCAGATCATTTATCTGTTTCGCCCAAAACGGTTGAAAACCATATCTCAAAAGCACTAAAAGTAGTAAGAAAAGCGGCCGCGCTCTGCTTTATCATGGGTCTGTGAGCCTTATTGAATTATCAAATTGTTAACGGATAGGGGTAAACGCATTCTTGTTCGAATCTTCTGTGTCATTCCCGGTATAAAGTGCCCTTACCAAGATAAGATGGTGGGCATACAGGGCATAACAAGGTTATGGACCAGCCGGACTTATTAAATTTTGCAGAAGATGAAAATACAAAAAATGTTATTCAGAACACTGTTTACTTTTTTTTCCCTGGCCGTTGCTTTGAACGCTGCAGCGCAGTCTGCCCAAGTAAAGGGTACGGTTCTGGATGAACAGGGAAACCCGCTTGAAATGGTTTCCGTTGTGGCCCGGCAGGGAAGGGCGGATATGGCCTCAACACTCACCAATAAGGAAGGCTCCTTTAGCCTGGACAACCTGAATCAGGACGGGACCTATGACCTTTACTGCAGCTATGTGGGTTATGAAACCTATATTGAAAAAAATGTAGTGCTGAAAAAGACCCAGAGTGCATTATTGGTACGGCTGGTAAACAAAACCGGCGATCTTGAGAAGGTGGAAGTAGTGGCGGTGGGCTACGGCAGCGTAAGGAAACGTGATCTTACCGGCGCCGTTTCCTCCGTTAAAGTACAGGACCTCGAGAACATACCCGTTCCGCGTGTAGACCAGATGCTTGCGGGAAGGATCGCCGGAGCGGAATTCATGTCTACAGATGGAGCCCCCGGCTCTGGTACCACCGTTCGGATACGCGGAACAAGATCTATTTCGGCTGACAATGAGCCTTTATACGTTGTAGACGGAGTGATGGATGGTATCAATAATCTGAACGACCTGAATCCCTCGGATATTGCCAGCATCAGTGTATTGAAGGATGCGTCTTCTACTGCCATCTATGGTTCCCGTGGTGCCAACGGTGTCATTATCATCACCACGAAAAGTGGCATTAGCAAAAACGGCAAAACAGATTTTACGGTAAGAACATCCCAGGGCTTTGCAAAAATGGCGGGGTACCTCGACCTGATGGATGCTACTGAATTTGCGCAGCTGATCAACGACCGTTACTATTATGCCAGTGCGGCCAACCGGACAAAACCACTTGAGGATTACCCCTATCCTGACCCCCTTTCACTTGGCGGGGGCTCCGACTGGCAGCACGCTCTTACCCGCAGTGCGCCTTTTTCCAATTATTCATTAGCCGTTTCGGGCGGCAATAAGAACACCAGGTTCTTTATTTCGGGCGGCTACGACAAAATTGCCGGGGTTATTCTCGGCAGCGAATTCAAACGCTACCAGTTTCGTACGAACCTCGATCAGACATTGAGCAAATACGCTAAAGCCGGTATCCGTATAGCGTACTCCAACAGCACACAGGAGCAGCCAATGCGTTACTTAGGCGCCTATAACAACTGGAGCGTATCTTTTGTATCGGTAGCTCCCGTGGTTCCGATCTATAACCCCGATGGCACGCTGAACAGCTGGAACTCACAAAACTATTCAGGAGGGGTATCCGACCTGCCTTTGTTTGATGCGACACTGCGAAAGAATACAACGCAAACAGGAACGCTTACTTCCATGGTGTATGTTGATATAACACCGATTAAAAACGTCATGGCACATGCCTCAATTTCTTATTCCAAATATGATATCAATAACAATGCGCTGGTTCCGTCTACCATGCCCAGCCGTGCCACCGCAGGGAATGCTACTTCTAAAAGCATCAATCAAAATGACAACCTGCTGAATGAAAATACGGTTACCTACAAGAACACATTCGGAACCGGACATAATTTCGAGGCAATGTATGGGTTCACCGTACAGATGCGGAATTTCTACCGGGTTTCCATAAGTGGCAGTGGTTATTACAGCGATGAGACGGCGCTTTGGGATATCGGTTCCATACCGGATAAACAGAAGCTTAACGTAAGCGGTGCAAAAGAATTACAAACGCGCGTATCGCACCTCGCCCGCCTTAATTATAATTATGCACGGAAATATTACCTGACGGCTACTTTGCGCAGGGATGGAGCCTCCAACTTTGCTGCCAACAACAAATGGGCTTATTTTCCATCAGCAGCTGTCCGGTGGAATGTGTTGAACGAAAACTTTATGAAAAACTCCGGCCTGAGTGATTTTGCGGTTCGCCTCAGCGCGGGTACATCGGGTAACGACGCCATTTCGCGCTACCAGTCGCTCAGCCGCCTGAGTGCTACCACATCCGGGTATTTGTTCGGGGGAGCACAGCCTGTAGCGTTTTATCCTTCGGGTATTGCCAATGCCGGTTTAAAATGGGAAAAGACCACCACCTATAACGCAGGGCTTGACCTTTCCTTATTCCGTAAACGCCTTGAAGTCACACTCGATGCCTATAAGAGCAATACTTCGGATCTCCTGCTGAGTGTGCAGATGCCTACGCAAACGGGTTTTTCTTCCAGATTGATGAACTTTGGTAAAACCTCCAATAAGGGAATTGAGCTGACCATTAATTATGATGTAATACGAAAAAGTGATTTTGGCTGGTCTGCCAGCTTTACTGCTGCACATAACCAACAAATGGTAGACGACATCGGCCTGGTTGGAAGAGTGGTTACCAATACCTATACCTATGGCGCGCAATACATGATCAATGGCTACCAGGCGGGCTACCCGCTAAATGCTATTTACGGTTTTGAGTATGGAGGTGTGTGGAAAAACCAGGATGAGATTATCCAAAATCAGATCGATAAGAAATATGTATCGGCTTCAGCAGCATATTTGGTTCCGGGGCGCCAGCGTTATATTGATCAGAATAACGATGGGTTAATGAATAGTGATGATATGATAATGCTGGGGGATGCTGATCCGGACCTGTATGGCGGTTTGCAAAACACATTCCGGTATAAAAATGCATTTCTTTCGATTTTCTTCAACTATTCTGTGGGAGGCGATATGTATTATCCCGGGGGGATGTTCAATATGACGGGGGTGTACCTCAATAACCAGCAGGAGCTTATGGTAAACCGGTATCACGAGGTGCGCAATCCTGATTCAGACATTCCCAGGACCGATTCTAAAGATGATATCCCCAATGACCGGTTTGTATATGATGCAAGCTTCTTTCGTTTAAAAGCGGCGTCCATCGGATACACGTTTGATCTTACAAAATTAACAGCATCAAAGCTCAGATCATTGGCGCTTTCATTGAACGGAAATAACCTGTTGCTATTGAAGAATTATATCGGGTACGATCCGGAAGTGAATACAAGCGGCACTTCTTCTACACTGCGCCGTGTAGATAACGGATCATTTCCTCCGAACAGAACAATCACTTTTACTGCTGAATTAAAATTCTAATGGACATGAAACAAATAAAAATATATGCACTCGCCGGCCTGGCAATCGTAGGCCTTACCATTGGGAGTTGTACGAAATTTTTGGAAGAAAAACCACAGAGCTTTCTCAATTCGGATAACTTTTATCAAACAGAAGCGCAGGCACTATCTGCTGTAAACGCCTGCTACCTTAAGCTATATAATATATATAGAGGCGATTTGATGATGGCAACGGAATATACCAGCGACCTGTCCTATCTGACGAACGGCGGTGTAGACCAGTCCTTCGGCATGTCTCCCTCCAACCCCGGAGTGGGCGACGGCATCTGGACCTCGGCCTATAACGGCATCATGGTTTGTAATGCTACCATTGCCGGTATTCAGCATTCTGCCTCGATTGCGGAGGAAAAGAAGCCTGCTTTAATTGGAGAAGCCGCAATTATGCGTGCACTGTATTATTATATACTTACCTGTATGTTTGGCGACGTGCCTTACTATACAAGTGATGCAAGCGCCAGTTTCGATGCATTAATGGAAGTAGCGCAAATGGGCCGCATGTCGGCAGTCGTTATCAGGGATAGCCTGATTGCCGACCTTCATAAATGGGCGCCCGTTATGCCGCAAACAAAAAGTTCATCTATTGCCGATAACAGGATCGGAGCGCCACTGGCCTATATGCTGATCGGTAAAATGGCCCTCTGGAATAAAAAATGGGATGTATGTATTGACGCGATGCAAAAGTTGAAAGACATTTATGGAGCGCTCTCCCAATACGCACTGACGGACACCTGGTTTCGCAACAGGAATAAAGCGGAATCTATTTTTGAAGTACAATATTCGGGGACCATAAAAATCAGCAATGTGGCTACCCAGATGACCCCGGCGCGGGCTTCAGGAGCCGTTTATGATGGGGTTACCATTACACAGCTCGGCACGACCACCACTACTTTTACCGCGGCAACACCCACGGATTATCTTATGTCTTTGTATAATGACACCGATCCGAGAAAGAATACTACACTGGCCTATACCTACGAGGGCGTATGGTTCAACAGGCCCAAGTCTAACAATTTTACGGGAAAACCCTGGCCCGGACCCAAGTTCTGGTGCCCGAACATGAGCCTGCAACAGGATAATAATAACCAGAAGGTTTTCCGGTTTGCTGATGCCTTGCTGATGTTAGCAGAGGCGGCCAACGAAATGAACGACCCTGCTACGGCCATGGATGCCATCAACCAGGTAAAGGCAAGGGCGAACACCGGCTTTGTGCTTGCGGCGTATCCGGGTAAGGATGCGTTCCGGGAAGAGCTGAAAAAAGAACGTGCAAGGGAATTGTTTGGAGAATATGGCCGTAAATGGGACCTGGTACGCTGGGGCGATTTCTATACCCGTGTAAGCGCCACTGCTGCGGCCGAGGTAGATGCCATCCAGACGAATCTGAGACCTTACCACGAATATTACCCGGTACCACAAACAGAGGTTGACCGCTCAGGGGGAATATTAACCAATGATGCCTATAATCAATAAAAATTTAAGACTATGAATCGATTCATATTATTCTTCGCTTTTTTGACGCTGCTGTTTGCCGGGTGTGAAAAAGAGGATACCGTCTTTAATACGGACCTGGGTCTTGACTCAAGATTTGTTATCCTCAATGCTCCGGCGGACACGACCAGGATCGTTGTCTATTCAGATCATAAATGGACCATGGAAAATCGGGAAGATGCCCCCTGGATCATGATCCGGAAGGGATCCGGTGATGGAACCGGGTACGCGATCGTTTCAGTATCGGACAATATTTCTGATTATCCGCGCGCCACCACGCTTCTTTTTAAAGCGGGAGGTAAAACGGATACCCTTAAATTGGGACAAAGAGGTGTTATTACGCCCGCGCTGACCATTGCGGCCACATCGGTAGCGGTTCCCGCCGCAGGCGGTCCTGTTGAAACTTCCATCAACACCAAATTTTCCCTGGATGTGATAAACGTAGCCTACACCTATAACGCCGGTAGCAACTGGATCTCCGGTCCTCAGATAGCCGACGGCAAAATATCTTTTGGCGTGGCAGCAAATGAAACGACCGAAGCGCGATCCGGGAAGATTTATCTCAGCTATACGGATATACTGGGAACCAATCTCAGGGACTCGCTGACCGTGAACCAGGCCCGGCCATAGTTTTTTTGCCTGTTGTTTATCCAGGGGCATCGGAATTTCCGGCCTGCAATAGTGTATTAAGGCGGATCAGAAGTTGCTACGGGGGAGGTGCAAAGGCTCTTTACGCAACACCCGGTGGCAATCTTTTAGGTCGGATCTTTAAAGTGCGGCGGGGAGGATCCATCCCTGTGGCATTCAACAGGTATTACCGGTAATAAAACCTGGGATGACTCCCGGTCTCAATTTGGAATAAATGATTATGATAAAGCGATATTGTTTTCTGGTTACAGTTATGGTATGCAGCGGGCTGTTTGGTCTGAAGGCAAAAAGCCAGCTGGCGCCACCACGATTGCATTTGGGGTTTTCCATCGGGATTAATAAGATCACCCCGGAATTATTGTCTAAGGCGAGGGCCAACGGCATCGATTATATTGAAACCAGCTTAAATGCGTATGTAGATTCAGCCCGCAACTTTCGCTTTACGGATACGGAGATTATAAGCAATATAAAAGCAGCCAAAAAAGCGCCAGATGATTCGATCGGCAATTGAACTGAATAAGGCAGTTAAGGCGATGAGCGCCCGTTTAAAAACACTACACGTTGCGGATGGTACCGACAAGGCTGAAAATCATTTTTTCCCATGCAGCGGAGAGGGACATAACGACTGGGTAGCGATACTGATGGCACTGAATGCAGTAGGGCATAACGGCCCGTTCATGTATGAATCCAAGTAGAGGGATGTAAGTGATTTTAAACCTTGTTATGAAAGCTTGTACCAGTCTTTTGTACGGGCACTCGGCGTGGATAGTAAATAATAATGATTTATTTTGTTACAATATTTATTTAAAAGGATATGAGAAAGAAACTGATTTTTACACTGGCTGGGTTGCTATATCTATCGGGCGCGATGGCACAATCCGAAAACGGCCTTCCTGTTAAATTAAGAGTAGGAACCTACAATGTGGGGCATTTTAACCAGGGTATGAAAGGCGGACTTGAAGTGAGAGGGAAAGCTCAATATCCCGCAGATAAAGAGGTGACAGGAAAGTATATAAGACAGGAACTGCTGAGCTGGAGAAACTGGATAGGCGAGCAGAGCCTTGATCTGCTGGCTGTTCAGGAATGGAACAGGTACTTTGACCAGGATAGTACATTCAAAGCGGCAGATGAGCTTTTAAAACCGTACTATAATAATATTTATTTTGGAGATGAACATACCTGGATCTATAACGGCATTGCTACCAATTATCGCTTGTCCAACCTTCGTCAAAAGTATTGGTTTGGGGATTATTATGCCCTGATCGGCGATCTGAAGATCGGGAATAAGACAATCCAGGTTATTTCCACGCATATACCCTGGCAGGTGAAGGGGCATGCTGCAGCACTGGATTCTATTATTGCAACGCTGAAAAAATATAAATATTTCATCTGCTTTGGGGATACCAATTCCTCGGATGCAGAGATATTACGCTTTCCGGCTGCGGGGTTCAATATTGCCAACGGTGGAGCACAGGGCTGGTTTGTAACGGCTTCCGGAGGCGTTAAGCTGGATCGTATGAAAGATGGCCCCAACCGCCATATTGATAATATTATTACCAGCAAGAATATTAAGATCATGAATGTTTCCGCTCCATATACCAAACTAAATGATATGGACCACCTGCCGGTTACAGCGGATATCATTATAACTGAGTAGCAGCAAAAACATTTTATCAAAAGCTCCGTGTTACATGAAGCCCGGTAAAGACTTAATAGAACGGTTTTTTAAAAACCAATGTACAGATGCGGAGGCCGTGGCCGTTGATCGGTTCTTTAGAGAAAATCCCGGCGAGTTGGAGCAGTATCTTCCGGTAAAAGCGTGGCTCACCAGCCCTGAAAAGCAATTGAGCACAACTGTGAGCGACAGGATATTGCAGCACATCAGGGAAAAATACAGGAAAAAAAAACCAGTCTCAATAGCAGAAGTGCTGCGATACACTGCTGCGGCTGCAGTGATCGGCCTGCTAGTTTGGACGGGCTTAAAGCGCCTGATGGATACATCAGCACGGGGAAAAGATGCAATGGCCCATACGAGCGTTGCCGGAGTGCTGAAAATGATAGAGAATAAAACGGGTAACGCGATGCGGATAGACCTGCCGGACCGATCAGTGGTTACCCTTTATCCCAACAGCCGGCTTCAATATCTGCCGTCGTTTGAAAAGAACAGCAGAGCACTCTATTTAAAAGGTAAGGCAGGATTTAAGGTGCATAAAGATAAAACGCGGCCTTTTACAGTATGTGCTTCCGGTATCGCTACAACGGCTTTGGGCACGCAGTTCCTGGTATCGGTTCTGGATGATCGGCGGGTATCGGTAATCCTGAAGGAAGGTATTGTAAAGGTATCGCCGCAGCACAGTAAGGATGAACACATGCATGTAGTGCTGCATCCGGGCGATCAGCTGATTGTAAACAACAGGCAGTTTCGTAATTATTTCCTGACGCATCCGGCAGCCTCGATCCCCGCCGTAAAGAAGAACGAAAAAAAGCCCGTATTACCGGCACCCGGGGATACGCTCACCAAAAAGGGCACAAGACTGGTATTTAAGAACCAGCCTTTAAAGGAAGTGTTCCGGCAAATTGAGGAAAAATTTGGAGTAACGATCGATCATAAAAATGCACCCGGTATCGGGGAAAAATTATTTACCGGTGTGTTTCTGGAAAGCGATGACCTGAAATTTATATGTGATCTTATTTGCAGATTGCATGATCTGCATTACAGCATTGAAGCGCATACCGTGATCGTCAGACCAAATTAACCTGCACATTTTTAATGATGTTTGGTGCTGCAAGAGCAAGTGTAAATATATAGTAAGCCCGGACAACCCGGAGACGGTGTTTCTTATTAATGATTTTACCCACCCAAATTGTTTCCGTTTTGGTTGCACCCTTGGCTCCATTCTGGAGCAGCCTCTTTTGAAATTATTCCCGACGGAATGCTGAAAACTTATTATTTTTGGCAGTCGCTCTGAACATGTAACCTCGTAAGACCGTATCAGGGTCATTTTTGTAAGCCTTCTAAAATTTAGTTTATGAGACGGAAATTTATATTTTTGGTCTTTCTCGTTGTTTTATTTTGTGTTCCCGTTTTTGTTATTGCCCAAACTGTTACCACTATAGAATCAGGCGGGTATTATACAGCGCTGACCAAAGACGCTTCAGGAAATATTTATACAACCCGCTATAATGCAGGATCCGACCGCTATGACCTTATTAAATATACGAATGGGGCCGGCAGCCCGCAGGTGATCCTTGGCGGGCTTCCATATGTATCGAACGGGTACCCCTGGGGAGTGGCGGTGGCTTCCAATGGCGATATATACGTGGCTTCCTATGCTGCTAACAATATCATTAAACTGCCCTATAACAGTTCGGCAGGTAGTTATGGAACGGCCACAACGTTGGTAAGTGGCAATTATTATTCTGCTTTGGTCATTGATGCGGCTGATAACCTTTATACGCTGGAATATGCATCGGCAACCAGCGACTATGCCATCGTAAAATACCCAGCGGGGAGCGCCGCGGGCACGCAGTTATACCACGGACTTGTCGTCGACTCCGGATATCAGGTGCCTACCGGGCTGGCTTTTGCCCCTAATGGGGATATTTATGTAACGGATGGTTTTAATAGCAATGCCGGCGATTTAGGTGCAGTGTATCATTTTACGGAGTCCAGCAATTATACGGCTCACACAACCATTTCTTCAAATAAATATTCCTCATCTGTTGCACTGGATCCTCAGGGTAATCTGTATGTTGCGGAATATAACGGATCCACATATGTCCTCAACCTGTACAGCGGAGGCGGGGGGACTCCTGTAAAAATTACCGACCTGGAGTTGGGGTCTGATTTTTATCCATGGGGCGTTGTAGCGCTAAACAGTAAAAACATTTATTTTGTTACCGGCAGCAGCGGCAGCGGTGGGGCATTAAAGCATCTCCTGACCATACCGGAGGTCCCTGCCAGCAATATCAGCTTCACGGGCACAACCGCAAGCAGTACCACCATCAGCTGGACCAATGGCAGTGGGGTACGCAGATCCGTGTTTATGAGGGCCGGTAGCACAGGAACCGCTTCTCCTGCAAACGGAACGGTCTATACGGCAAATACACTGTTTGGAAGCGGATCCCAGATCGGTTCCAGCGGATGGTTCTGTATCTATAGCGGTACCGGTAATACGGTAAATGTAACGGGACTGTCTGCTACAACGGGCTACCGGGTGATGGTCATTGAGGATAATGGAAGTAGTTATTACCAGGCGGCTACCGCCATCAATAACCCGGTAAATGTAACGACCACGGCGGCACTATCCGTAACCTTCGGACCCATCTCGGCGATCCTGGGCAGAGACGCCCTTAAAGTGCAGTGGACCACCGTTGCCGAAACAAATAATGATTACTTTGAAGTGCAGGCCTCGGTGAATGGCGAGGATTTTCAGACGCTCGGCCGGGTGTCTGCTAAAGCTGTTGACGGCGATGGCGCCGCTACCCGCCGCTATGCCTTTGAACAAAACCGGAATAAGCTTTCTCACGGATGGATGGTCGTACCCTTTATTGTATTGTTATTACTGCTTCCGGGGATGCTTTTGTCCAAACGAAGGAGCGCATTTATCTTTTTGCTGGGCTGCGTGATCGCAACAGGGTCCTGTACCAAAAGTGCGGAGATCGGTTATATGGAAAACCGGAAATTATACATCCGTATCGTATCGGTGGATCAGGAGGGGGTAAAAGAATATTCTAAGGTAGTTATTGCTAAAGAAGAGCTATAAGGCGCTCTTTAGCGCCATGGAAAACAGACAACAGGTCCGGCAGACGGCACCTGCACAGTTCAGGAAACGCTATGCCGGTGTGTGGCGGATTGTTTTTGACCGTTGGATTACCTGCAGCGCATATTATTGAGAATGCCTGATGGGCTGCTCTCATTTGTAACGCGTCCGGCGGGATTTTTATGCTCCGGTATTTACGGTTTGTTACCCCCGGCAACTTTCCTTATAATGATATTTTTCAACGGCGTGCTGTTACAGACCTGAACAACGGTAGCAGTACAATTTGTATGGAACATGCGCAGCGCAAGTAAAAGCAACATCGTTATTAAGGTGTTTTTCACAGGTATGGGCTAACGGCTGTGGCAAAACAGTGTGCCTGTTCCGCCGGTATATAGGATATTGGTTGCTGTTTTATGGAGCCCGCATCCGGCTGGCGTTATCGGGGTTTAAAAATGAACAGGATCGGTAACAGTGAAATACCGGTTAGTGAAAGGAACAGTACGCAACAGCCCGTTGTGGTTTTATGATACACCTTGTTATAAGCGGCCTGTTTGGGATTGGTTAACCATCCCCACCCTTTTGGCGCTTTCAACCCCAGTGAATGCCTGGCATACCGTTTCAAAGAGGCACGGGCGGCAATGCGCTTTTTTTAAGGAGGGCGTTCTGGATCCGAATTTCATTTTCCGCTATTTATTGTTATGGCATGGGCAGCAGCAATGATACGCCCGGTTTCTAATTGCAGGAAGCCACGCACGGACCGGACCTTGTGCTGGGTGATCGCGCTTGTTTTGCGCGGCTGTAAAAACATCGCATCGCTGGCTCATGGTACTGTTTTTTATGATGGATCCAAAAATAGAATGGCGAAACCGACCTTTTTTACGGATTTCCGTAAAAAGACGCGGCCGGTATTTTTTACAGGCAAATGGAGACGGCGGATACCCGCTGCCGGCGGAGCGGGTATCCGAGGCAACGGATCGTGTTACAGGAAGCAGATGCGGCTGGAAAAGATCATATGATCCCTTTGTCCTTGCAAAAGGCGATCAACTGCTCGTTCTTGGAGAAGTTGAATGCGTCTTTCATGATCTTAAGCCGTTTTTCAATACTGCTTAGGCCTGAAGGCCGGAGTTGCTTTCGCTGCAGGTATGCGGGAATGTCCTTTTGATGCATTCCCTTGGCCAGGCAGGAAACCAGGACAATATCCAGCGGGGTGAAATTGTGGGCATTTTTTTGCTTGAGCTGTTGCAGCTGCTGCCGCGGAAAGTGGCGCTGGTGCTGGCTGATCTGCTCTATTGCAAGCTTGAGCTCCTTGGCATCTCCCCTGCCTTTACAAACGTAACCATCGATCTCCTGTTGATCAAAGAGCGTTTTTATGGCTGCGGGCATACCGGTTACCGAAAATACCAGTACTTTCAGGTCGGGCTGTATCTCCCGGGCGGCCGCTATGAGCGCCGCTCCGCCGGAGAGCTTCTGTTTGCGGTGATCTTCTTCAAAATGGAGATCTGTAATGAGCAGATCATAGGACTGGCCCGCCTGTACGGCTTTCTGGATGCGCATCAGGGCATCGTCACAATAATATACGTAGTCGGGATCCGCGATGCCCAGCTCCTCCAGGGTTTTTTGTACAGAAAGGTTATAACTTTCATAGTCTTCGACGATAAGAATTTTTTTGATCATGTTGATTTAAGCAATTGGAATGTATAGTTGAATCTTCACCCCTTTTGATGTTTTCTTATCAAAAATAAGATGGCCGCCAACATGCTGGATACGGTTTTCCGTATTTGTTAATCCATTACCATAGGTTGAACCCGGGGCCATGCCGATGCCGTCGTCGGTATATTGCACGATCAACCGGCCGGCCTGCAGCTCAAATCTGAGGACCACGTTTTCTGCCGAACTGTGCTTTTTCATATTGGTCATCAGCTCCTGCAGGATGTGATCCAGCTCCTTTTTGACCTGCCGGGGCACTTTGTCCCACGTTTCCCGGTCATTGCCCACGATCGATACGCTGGTTGTTTCGGTGGCAAAGGATTCCAGCAGCCCAATGACCGATTTTTGAAAATCCTGGGTGACGGATTCCGGTTGTTCATAAGATATATTGCGCGAATGCTCATACAGGATTTCCATCTTATCAAGTAAGAGCTCTTTTTCGATTGTTTTTTGGTTCTCAATATCTGTCATTATCCGGTAAAGGCCGTTGGCAACAACATCGTGTACTTTCTGGGATGTTTTTAACCGCTGTTCGCGGATGGCCCGCTGTTTTTGCCGCCGGTACCAAAAGAGCGCTACCGCTGCGAGGAGGATGGTGCCCAGGAGGGCTGCCCGCTGAAGGAGGATGCGGAACCTTTTTTCCGCATTTTCTTTTTGCAGACTCAGGATCCGCATTTTGTTCTTTTCTACATCATAACGGATAAGCGCAAACTGGTTTTTGGCATTGTTCCGGCCGGTTTGCAGGCTGTCGTTTAAATACAGGTAACGGGCAAAGTATTTTTTTGCCGCATCTGCCGGACTCAGGGCAATTAATTTTTGCAGCGCTTCCACTTCGTCATCCGGGCTGCCAAGCCGCTGCGCTACCGCATACATATTGCCTGCATAGATCAGTGCGGAATCCGGGTGGAAGCGGGAGTAGTAATCGGACAGGTGGGCGTAACTGGCATTCAACCCCCATTCATTCTTTTCGTTTTTGTGGATCTGCAGGGCGGTCAGTAACTCGGGCGCGGCGTTGTAGCTGGGATCCTGCAGCCATTTGGCATTGGCCATATTGGATAAAATGCGGGCATATCTCTTTTTGTCTTCTTTTGTATCATCAATGATCGACCGGTAAATAGAAATGGCCGCTGCATATTGCTGCTTTTTCTGATAAGTAACTGCTTTATTGCTTAAAGCGATGATCCTGGTGTTATCATCTTTTATGAGCCGCAGGGCCTGGTCGTAGTACCCGATAGCGGCATCGTAATTTTTCAGATTGGAACTGGTACGGCCCAGCTCATTATAATTTGATAAAAGACAATAGCGGTCTTTTTCCTTTTGTTCATTCAGGTATCTTAAGGAGCGTAACAGATTCTCCTGGCTGCCGAAATAATCGCCGGCGTTGGATTGAATGATCGCCATATAAGTATATGCCATGGCAATCTGTATGCTGTCCGGGGAATTGACAGCCGCCCTGTTGAAATAATAAAAAGCTGAATCGCTTTTTGTTTTATAAAAGGACTCCCCTTTTTTATAATCATTGGTTGTAATAATGGGTATCGTTTTGCGTGAACGGTCGCATCTGAGGAAACAGAAGGCTGCAAGCAACAGCGGTAAAAGAAAGGATCGTTTTCCCAAAACAGCTTTTAGCCTAAAAGTAAAAAAAAAATGTACACTTCCCGGGTATTGAAGCCGGGTTAAAAAAATAAGGGCTGCACCATTCCGGACGGCAAAGGCCGGCCGGCTTTGATACAGCCGCTTATCTTCGGTGCCGCTTATGGCTTAGGCGGCGGAGGGGTAGGCGGAATCGGTTCCGTTTCTCCGCCCGTATCGGTTGAGCCGTCCTGGGCGGTTACCTGTACCCCATTGTTATGGTTTGCGTTTGTATGCGCGTGGTTGGGCCACAGCGACAGGAAAAAAGCGAGAATTAACTCTATCATCTTTAATTGTTTTAAATTTTAGGAAATACTGCAGCCGGGCCATAAGGCCGTATGGCGCAGGGATTTAAATGCGGTAAGAAGCGCTTCTTACGCGTTTGGGAAGTAGTGGGGCATTGATCGCGGAAGCCGGTAAACGCTTCCCAAAGCCGGTTATCTGCCGCCGCTTTTTCAATGCCCTGATGAAACCAGCTCTGTACAGGAGTGCTCTTAGCTAATGAGCAGACAACTGATTCCGAGGACGAAGATATATTCGTGTAATGCGTTGATTAATAGTTGGTTCCGGTAATTCCGGACATTCTGTTGGGATTCCGGAAATGCCGGATGAATTCCATAAATTCCGTTAGTTTTACGGGATAATTGTTGAGGATGCTTGCTGATTATACAAAACGGGTCCTGCAGGCTTATGAGAAAAAAAGGGCAGCGGGTGCACTTTCTCCACGCCTGACACACCCTACCCCGGCCAAGCTGAAGGCGGAATGCATGGCTATTTACAATGTGGAATACCAGCGGAAGGACGAACGCATGTTCTCTGTATTTTTTGGACAGGCTGGAGATGAAGGGGCTCGTTTAAAAGCAATAAAGCGATGCGAAACAGACCGTTTTAAACCCCTGGTAAAATTTCTCAGAAAGAAGACCAGGGATACGGACGATAAAAATATTGAGTTGCTGGCCTGGCTGATCGGTTTTGAGCCCAGACCATACGAACTGGGGAAAAATTATGATGCGGAAACAGCAATAACGGAGATGGGGCAAACAGGAAAAGGAGATGCGGAAGGAGCAGCTCAGCCCGAACGACCGGTTTACAACGAAGCAACACCTGTGAGCGCGGGAACAGGAAAAGAGCAGGATGGACCGGATAAGGACAGCATGCCGGTCTTCCAACCGGGAGGGTCTTCCTATCCGGAAAAAAACAATGCTTCCCGGGCGGCCATTTCTCTTAAAATAAGAGACCTGCTCATTGCCGGTGCCCTGTTGGTCTTTGCCGGCATATTTATTTACCGGGCTGGGAAAGACCACGGCGCGGCGGGCTCCCTGGAAAGTGCCTTACCTGCACAGGAAGCCTGTATGTATTGGGCCGGTGATCATTACCAGCAGGTTTCCTGCAGCCGGAAGATGGGCGATGTATTGGTCATTGCCCTGGACACGGTCAGGCTCCGGCACTTCAGGAAAATAACGCGGCCGGACACCATCACCTCCGGTGTTAAGGACGGGATCTGGTATGTGAAAGTGAACGGCGCGATTGAGTTTTATACATCGGATGGACATCATCCTGTTGACCGGCACCTGAGGCTGAAGCCTCTTACGGATTACATCATCAAAAAATATATTCACCCTTAAGGAAATAAGAAAGCGGATCAAAATGTATGCGTTTTTGTATTTTCGGCGCCCTGGGCCGCAATGCAGCAAAGAACAGGGGCAGTTTGAAAAACTTGCTGAAAAGAATATTTTAATTACATTAGGAACGTGACATCAGTACCTGCAAATAATACCGAACTATTAAGGCAATGTTCATTGGGGAACGAAAATGCTTTTAAGGAGCTTTATGAAAGGTATCATTTCCGGATCTACCAGTATATTTTCAAGATCGTAAAATCAAAGGAAGTTGCAGAAGAGCTGGTAATGGATGTTTTTTTAAAGCTGTGGGTCGCCCGGGAATTACTGCCGGGCATTGAGCACTTTGATGGGTTTTTGTTTAAGATAGCCTATAATAAAAGCATCGACTTTTTCAGGGCCGCTGCTAAAGAAAAGCTGTTTGCCGATATCCTTTGGGAAAAAATACAGATCCCGCGCAGACAAAGTGCCCCTGAGCCGGCAATACACTTCCTTTCTGGTAGCAGGTTTGCAGGCGGATAAAATATTGAATCAATTCAGTGCTGAAATCATATCGGCTAATTCCGGGGGACGATACAGGCATTTGATCCTCCGGTTATAGCGGGCATTTAAAGAATCTTTAAATATTGAACATACATGAAGCAACAGCATCCATCGCGCCGGCAGTTTATAAAGCAAACAGGTTTGACCACTACCGGCCTTATTGCATTAAACCTTCCTTCCTGGGCAAAGCTGCTTTCCGCGCCGGCCGGGGCCTTCCCTGTTCATAACATTCCTGCAAAAAAAGGACTGGATGCGCAATGGGTCCGGTCATTATATGAAAGAGGCAGGCCAACCACTTATCTGAAAAGCAGGAATGAGCTGAAGTACATCGGCATGCCCGCCGGTGGCCTGCATACGGGAACGGTGTACCTGGGTGGTGATGGCCGTCTGTGGCTATGGGGGGTTTATAACGACGACCGGGAAGGCATAGATCCCAAAACGGTTTTGTGGAATGACGGCACCAAAGAAGTAAAGGTCCGCAACCGCGACGGGGCCAGCTATGTGGAACCGGCAATTGCGGACAATAAAAGAGTACTGGCGCAGGGCTTTGCCATTATGGTACAAACCGGTAAGGGTATACATATTAAAGAGCTGAAGGAAGAAGACTGGGAAGAGATCCGGTTTGAAGCCACCTACCCCGTGGCAACGATTCATTACAGCGACCCCGGTTTTCCGGTAGAGGTCATTGTAAAGGCCGGGGGCATCTTTATTCCATTGGATGCAGCCAATTCCTCATTGCCCTCCACTATATATTCGATACAGCTAAAGAACAAAACCGGAACGCAGGTAAAGACCGCTGTACTTGGCTGGCTGGAGAATGGTGCGCAGAAAATAACCGCAAAGGAAGGCGACGGCACAAAGCAGAACACGGCCATCAGGAATGAAAAGTTTACCAGCACGTATTCCGTATTCAAACCGGATAAAGCGGAGGCCGGCCGGCAGCGTGATGCCGGCTCTACCTGCCTTACCTATATCGGAAAGGACGCAACGGTAAATACGAACGCCCGCCTTTGGCCGCTTACGCAGGAGGGGTTTACAGAAGCGAATGAGGCCCTTGCAGCCTGCGGTCCGCTGGAAAAACTGATCGGCAGTATTGCCACGTCCAGGACCCTGGACGCCGGTAAAACGGAACGGGTGGATTTTGTGATCAGCTGGCATTTTAACCACCCGTTGCAAAAGCTGAACCGGCTTAAAGAAGTGACCAGCGGCGAGGGCTATTATTTTGGCGTGCAGCATAAAAATGCTGCAGAAGTTGGCGCCTATGTAGCCGGGAAATTTCAAACCCTGCATGCACAAACCCTTTTGTGGCATCAGACCTACTATGATTCCACATTGCCGCACTGGCTCCTGGAGCGGACTTTTTTAAATATCGGCACCCTGGCCACAGCCAATACCTATCGGTTTGCCAATGGCCGCTTTTGGGCCTGGGAAGGGGTAAACGCCTGCGAAGGTACCTGCACGCATGTGTGGCAATATGCCCAGGCCATGGGCCGGATATTTCCATCGCTGGAAAGAGACGCCCGGCAGCGGACGGATCTGGGCATCGCAATGAAAGAAGATGGCGGAATTATTTTCAGGGCAGAGTATGAAAGCCGCCCCGCTATAGACGGGCAGGCCGGTACCATCCTGCGCATTTACCGCGAACACCAGATGAGCCCGGACAACCGGTTCCTGAACGATAATTGGGGCCAGATAAAAAAAGCGACCCGGTTTATGCTGGCACAGGATAAAAACGGAGATGGCATGACGGATACGCCGATGGAGAATACCCTGGATGCCGTATGGGAAGGCGAGATCGCCTGGATCGTGGGCCTCTGCATTGCCGCCGCTAAAGCCGCGGCGCTGATGGCAGCGGAAATGAATGACCCGGCGTTTGCAGCTGTCTGCAATGCCTACGTACAGAAAGGTTGCAGGAATATGGAAGAACATTTATTTAACGGCGAGTATTTTATACACCGGCCGGATCCGGTGCAGGGAAGAAAGAAGCTGGGCTCCTACAATACCTGTCATATAGACCAGGTGTATGGTCAAAGCTGGGCGCATCAGGTGGGCATAGGAAGGCTTTGGAACAGGGAAAAAACACGATCGGCCTTACGGGCGCTCTGGAAATATAATTTTGCTCCGGATGTGGGGCCCTATATTCAAACACATACCGGTGGCCGTCCTTATGCCCTGCCGGGCGAAGGGGGCATGGTGATGAATACCAATCCCAGGAACGAAGAAAAGCCCTATGGGAATAATGTAACCTGGCAGCTGGGCTATTTCCATGAATGCATGAGTGGGTTTGAGCACCAGGTAGCCAGTCATATGATGGCGGAAGGCATGACAGATGAAGCGCTGGTGCTTACAAGGGCCATTCACGACCGGTATCATGCGGCCAAAAGAAACCCCTTCAACGAAATTGAATGCAGCGATCATTACGCCCGCGCCATGGCCAGTTACGGCACTTTCATTGCGGCCTGCGGGTTTGAGTACCATGGCCCCGGGGGATATATCCGGTTCGCACCAAAATGGGGCGAAGCACATTTTAAAGCGCCGTTCACTGCCGCTGAAGGCTGGGGAACCTATGAGCAGCAGACGAAAAACGGAAAACAGACCTGCGCCATCCGGGTAAAATACGGAAGGCTCCGGCTCCGCGCGCTTTCTTTTGTAAACAGAAAAGCACAAACGATTGTGGTGCTGTCGGACGGGAAAAAAATACCGGCGACCTTCCGCCGGAAAGAAGCCGATATCATCATTGAATTAGAAAAAGCTGCAATCCTCAGCGCCGGACAATCGCTGATCATTCACATCAGCTGAAAGCGTACACAAATAAAAAAAGGAAATGAAATATGTTCGATCTTCTATTGCAGCAATAGGGTTCATCCTTTGTGTTGCCGCCTGCCGGCAGCCGGATATTCCGGGCAATAAGACCGCCGGGTGGCAGGAACAGTTCCGGGACCAGCTGCCGCTGCTGGGTCATCGCAACTGGATCATTATTGCAGACAAAGCATACCCGCAGCAGAATGCTTATTGGGATGCAGACCGCGAGCAACAGCTGCGGAAGCATATGAGCGGGAAAGAGGAAGCAGCATCAGAATGAGCGCTCTTCCGTCGAAACATCCATTTGGAGTATGGGGTTTTAGCGAACTGAAGATCTGAGGTTATAGCAAACATCTCTACGGGGCTGTTATGCAGCAGGTATTCGCCATAAGACAAAGGTTCCGATCTTTGGACGCCGGTCCGTTACAACGCCACAAAGCTATACGTTACCGTGGTGGTATAGGTACCGGGCGGCTTGCCAAGCACCTGTTCTACTTTATCCGGTCCGATACTGTATTGAAGGGCTACCTGCCGGTCAATTACCGGCGCCGCCGCGGAGATGATCTTTTGAGATACGGCAGAAAGCGAAATGGTGGATACGGAAGGATCGCCGTTGCCCGGTCCGATAGCAATGCAGCCAACAGGGATCGTATTGCTGCCACTCGCCAGGCTGGGCGAAGAGGAGCGTACATAAACGTCATAGGGCGTGGTCTTGCTGATCGTAAGAGCATTCGCTATGCTGGTGCTGACGCCATTTGTATAGTCGTTTATGTCGCTAAAAGACAGGGAGGCTTCGTTGTTGTGCACGAGCAGTTCACCCATGTCCTCCACGTTAACGGTAAGCGCAGATGGTTGAGCTATGGTGCTTACCTGGGGAACGGTACCTGCATCAAAAGCCTCAAAATAAAGAGGAACGGTATAAGTGCCTTTTTGAATAAACCCGGCTTTCAGGTTGGCAGGGCTTATGGTATAACTGACCGTGTTGTTTTGTGTATTGCCTTCCGGGACAGCAAACCCGCCCGCCGGCGACAGATCCTGGTAGGTGGTGTTCAGGGCAATGGCGGGGCCGGGAACGGGAGCCGGGATCTTTGCAGATACCTGGTCCGTACCGGTATTGGGATTAGTGGCACCAGGATAACCATCGCTGTAAGCAAAATTGGCGGCCCCCGTTTTTACCCGCAGTCCCAGCGGTACGGTATAAACAGATGGCAGGATGGTGCTGCCACTCAGCGTAGCAGTACGAAAATAGTTGAGGTCGTTCACTGTAAGTGTGGGCCCTGAAGGGACCGGAAAGTTTATGAACGGGGTTACCACTACACTAAGACTGGCGGGGTACGTGCTGGTGCCCAGGCAAAGCGTGCCCCCGGGAGTTGTAAAACTAAGATTGGTGGTATAGGTGCCCGCCTTCCAGGCATAGTGGACCATCTCCGTTTGTGGAATGCGGTAACGGATGGTTACCCCACCGCTGCTGAGCAAGGTCAGAAGCGCGGAATACAGGGGCTGGCTGGAGGTGCTCAAGGGCTGTTCCGTGGCCGAACCGCCAAGACTGATATTGGGCCCGATTGCGGTAACAAGCAGTTTGATCTTGGATAATATGGAAGGGTTTAGCGCCGGAGAAAAATCTGCGTTGGCCTGCACCTGTATTTTGGCCCCCAGGGCAAGTAAGCAGCTGTTGGCCGTAAAAGATGCGTTGCTGGTGGATACTTCGCCGGAAATATTGTCGCTGTTAATGATCAGCGTTGGGTTCTGCGCCCTGACCGCCGGCAAAAAAAAACAGCACAGGAGCAGAACGCTGAAACGCTTTCTATTCATACGTTATTTCTTTTTGCGCCACTTTCAGGTCGGTGCCGTCGCCACTGTCTAAAATGGCTGCGGCCTGGTACCTGCCTTTGCTCAGGCGCGCGGGCACATTTATAGGAATTACCTGCACGGAACCCGGCAGCATAGAAATAGCCCTGGACGGCAACCGGATGTTATCGCCGGAACTTTTATTGGTCAGCTCAAAACGGAGCGTTGCGTCCGTAGGCACTTCGCCGTTGTTGCGGATGGTGATGACCAGCTGCCTGATGGAATCAGTTATAAAACCGTTATCGCCAAAGGTTGTAAATTCAAGATCTTTCCGGCCAAGTCCGGGTAGCGTATTATAAAGATGGACCCCAACTTCTACTTTTATGATCACCGCTACTTTTTTACCGGAGGCATCCAGGCCGGTCACGGGTTTCCGTTCATTTACCTGGCTCAGAAAAAGCATGCTGTTGGTTACCGGTACGGGTTGTTCCGGCACCTGTATCGAAACGGTCACTTCTTTGGTTTCACCCGGCTGTAAAACAAGCTGCAGCGGATCCACCCGCATCCAGCGGGCGTTGGAAGCCGGAAGGCTGCCGGCCTCTGCATAGATCTTGTTTCCAAGGCTATCGCGGTACCAATCTTTAAGCCGGGCATTTAATATAAGCACGGCCTTATCGGTATTGGAGATCTTTATCTGCCTGGTGGCGGATTGCCCGGCCGGGGTGCTGAAAAAAATGCGGGATGGGGTAACCGATACCCCCTGCGCATGCATTGTTTTAAAACCCAGAAGCGTTGATAATACAATGAGCGTCAAAATAAAACCGGAACTACGCAGCACGTTCCGGTTTTGTATGAGACTATTTTTTTGAGGAATGAAAAACACGTTTCTTTTGTCGGGCTATTTAAGGATTGGTAATGGAATAAGTGAGCACTGCAGTATAAGTATCCGGCGTTTTTCCCAGGATCTCGGCAACCACTTTCGACTGGGGAATGGAGTAGGTAACATCAGCAGGGGCCGCCAGTGCATAAGAGCCGGTGATGAGATCCTGGGCGGTCATCGAAAGCGCACTGATCGTTTTCAGATCGTTGCCGGGCAGGGCGCTATTGTTGGTAGAGGCCGGTGCTGTAACTGTTACCGCAGATGCATTGATCTCATCGGTGTTTGTGCCTGTACCGCTGAGCGTAGCTGTATTGGCGGCAAGGCTTACCGTGTAAGGCAAAATGCTGGTAATGGTCAGATGACCGGTCATCTCCGCCGATGCCCCGTCCGTCTGGTAATCGGCCAGCGTTGTAAAGGCCAGCGGAACCTCCGCATCGTTTACCGTGATGCTGAGCAGGGGGTTAATGACAACATTAAGTTCTGTTGTACCGGTGGTTTGGGCGTGGGTGGCGGTAACTGTGCACCCGCAGATCAGGGCAACCGAAGCTGCCAGCTTGCAAATTCTTTTCATAAACAACTTAGTTTTAGATGAGCGTTGTAAAATCAAAAATAGAGAAAAAACATTCTGCAGAAAAAAAATTATTCTGCTGCTATTGCCTTTAAATTAAAAGGGGTTTTGTTACTTTGCCCGGGAGTAACCCCCTCTACAACCAAACAATCTTATAACTTGCTGAGCAAATATTCCTTATGTGTTTTCTTTTCTTTATATAGAAAATGGCTGCTGTTGTTTTGCGCCTTTTTGCCCGCTGTTTTTTCTTTCGGCCAGCAGCAAAAAGTATCTTTTTCTTTTGCGGCGGATACCGTTGTTACCCGTTATGGCGAAACGTTTTCCAATAAGCTGCTGATCAGCAACCATACAAAAAACCCGCTGGTCCTGGTGAGCGACGCTCACGATTCCCTTGCCCTGATCGGGTTGCCGGATACCGTGCGGCTGGGTGCCGGCGAAAAGAGACAGTTGTTTGTAAAATACCTGGCGGGCGCTGCCCTGCTCCGAGCGAAAGGCAATAAAATAATAGCAACGTACCTGGTTGCCGGGGAAGCAGGTTTTGTACAGGCGTCCTTTTTCATCAGCACCCCATCCGAACGGCCGCTTTTCCTTTCGTCGGCCAATACCGCTAATTACCTGAGCGCTTCTTCCAACGAAGGAAGGGTGCAGCTACACTGTGTGAATAATGGTTATCAAAGCATTACCTTCCGCCTGCTGCTTCAATCCTATCCCGGGGGGCTAACGGCCGTCGACAATGACCGGATGATTACGTTGCCACCGGGAGGCCAGCAGTGGCTCACGCTTAATTTACGGAACAGGCTTGTTCAAAACTATGCGCCGGATTTTAACCTGGTCATCCGGGCCGTAGACCCATCCTCCGGCGAAGAGCTGGCAACAGCGTATACAAAAGTCCTGACCCTGGGCAGCGAAAAGAGCGCAATGACCATCAGCAATACCGGTGCTTCATTGGCGAACAATATGGCGCAGCTCAGTTACTGGAGCACCAACAACGGGTTCAGCTATCATCAAATAAGCACCAGGGGTACTATACAGCCCTCGGACAACGATACGCTCCGCTATCACCTGAATCTTAATTATTACCGTAAGCCATTTTCCGGTGCAGAAATGTTCGATTCCTGGATCGCTTACAGTAACAAATACTTCGGCATACAGGCGGGCAATATATCGGAAGAGCTTGATTATTCTTTATTTGGTAAAGGAATAAAAGCTTCTGTTTTCCTGGACTCCGGAGATGCAGTAAGCGGGTATTATATTAAAAATAATTACCTGTTGTTTTCGGAAGTGAATGCGCAGCGGGAAGGCGCTGCGGTTTGGGCGGGAAGCTATACACATTCCGGCCGGAACAACAGCAGCAGGATGATATTCCTTACAGAAAAGGACCCGCTGACCGGCGTACAAAAAGGTTTGGCAAGCACAAGGGCCGGCTGGCAACTCAACGGCGATCAAATGCTGCAGGTAGAAGCGGGCTACAGCCATGAAATGCTTTCCGGGGATAAAACAACTGCAAAAAAAGGATATGCCGGCGGCATCCGCTACCGGTACCAGGCCGGCAGGTGGAGCCTGCTTTCCGACAATTATTACAGCTCGCCGTATTATGGAGGCCTCAGGCGGGGGGCGCTGTTACTGCAGGAACATATGGATTACCACCTTAATACGCGCCGGCATATTTTTGTACACTACGAAGTGGTAAGCAACCGTCCCAGTTACCTGGGGTACTATTATCCGGCCGGCTTCACTACAAAAACGACCCAATACCAGGCCGGCTTTATAACAGCAATGGGCCACTGGCTTCTGAATATACACCCCTATTTTTTTACGCAGGAGCTCCATCAGACAGTAGCCGGTGCGGAGCTGGTGCTGCGTTCAGCCTCCTGGCACGGGGCCGCCGATGTTTCCTACAGCAAAAAGGGCCACTCATTGATGCTCACAACAGATTATGGAAAGGTGCGAAGCAATAACGCTTATCTGCAGCATAAGAACTATCCGGTATGGCAGTGGCGGCTCAATTATAATAACCGGCTGGTAGGCTTCAACGCCCTGTTGCAGCACAATCCTTATTACCTGATGCAGGAGCCCATGCCCTGGCAGCGGGGGCAGTTCCGGCAATATGCCCTTGGTCCGTATGTACATTTTTTTGCCCTGAAAAAGAAGCTGGAGGCCGAAGCTGCTCATAACCTCAGCTATTACGGTTACTCCGGGGGCTGGTCGCATGCCCTCCAAAGCAAGCTGGGTTTTCATTTTGGCAATACCTGGGTAGCCGCCGCACAGGTTAGCTACAATACCTACCCGCAGCACCCGCATTATAACTTTTTGCAGGCGCAGCTAAGCATTACAAAATCATTTATGCAGAAAAATGCTCCCGGATATAAGAGCCTTTCCTTTCTGTTTTTTGGCGATGCAAATGCAAATGGCATCTGGGATAAAGACGAGGTACCTGTTGAAAATGTAATTGCCGGGCTGGACAGATCCCTGGCAAGAAGTAACCGGAAAGGAAAAGTATCGTTTACAAATCTGAAGCCGGCTACCTACCAATTACGCATACAGAACGGAAACGGGTGGTGGTTGCCCGAACCACTGCAATTGTCGTTAACACGCAACCAAACGCTCAGGGTGGGACTGATAAAAACAGTGGTCGTATCCGGCAAGGTCCTGGTTGAAAAAAATGCTTATTTACAGGAGGCGCCATCATTAGAGGGCATTACCATTATTGCTGCGGATCAGCAGGGAAACAGGCGCACCACACTTACCGATGCTGCGGGCTGCTTTTCGTTCAATCTGCCTGTAAAACCGTTTACCTTTTCCGTAGATACACACAATGGCCGCCAGCTGGTTACCGGCCAGCAGCAAGCGGTCGATGTAAAAGAGCAGCACAACGCGCTTATTATCTTTAGCCTGGCAGACCATAGCCGGAAAGTAAACATCCGCCAATTTTGAAAAGCCTGTTAGTGGATTGCTGTTCCGGTTCTTTTATTTGTGGTGTAACGTCAGGAAGGCAATGACAGGGCGTTGCCGCCCGGATCTTATTCATGCAAACAAGGCATTTGCAATTTGCAAACGCCTTGTTGCGTGCTTATGGCCGTGGTTTACGAAGATTTTAATATTCCTGTTATTCGTCTACCCAGGAAGCGTTGTAGGCTTCTTTTACAATGGAGTTCGTATTGCGCCATCCTTCACCCACAGAATTGATGCTCAGAGCCAGTTCAACGTTGGCGGGAAGTTTGATGATGAGTGTTTGCAGCCCAATGTCGCCTATCTGTGGGCCTTTTACCCCGTTCCGGTCCACATACAAAGCGCCGCCATGACCATAGGCCGTGCCGCCCGTTACCGCAAATACCCCGTTCCATCCCAGGCGCTCGTTATCCATCATTTGTTTTTGCTGTTTTGAAAGGAGCTCTTCTGTATGCGTTAAAAATACGATGATCCGGGCCAGGTCAGTGGTGGTCAGCACAAAACCGCCGCCGCCGCAGAGCTCGGTCCAGTCGCCGTGCGAACGGCCTTCCAGCCGGGCCGGCGCTTCATTGAGCATCTGGAAGGTTTTATTTTCAACCGGCTTACAATTGCGGATCCCCAGCCCTGCTTTGTCAAAAACGTATTCCTGAACCAGGGCAATGTATTCTTTGCTCATCCAGGAGTCGAAATCTTTTTCAGAAAGGGCCAGCTCCCAGTTCCCGAATGCCACGGGGTTGTTGATCTTGGGCAGCATGGCACGAAACAGCGCAAAGTTGATATTGGAATAGCTTGCCGGTTTTTTAGGGGCGGTTATGGGGCTGCTCACTACTTTTTTCAGCGTGTCCCAGCTGGTGTTGCTTCCCCTTATGCCGGAGCTATGGGTAAGCAGGTCTTTAAAAGTGAGGTTTTTTATATCCTCGTGCTGAGCCCAGGACTTCGGCAGCCACATGCCGATCTTTGTATTGATGCCCAGTTTACGTTTTTCAAGAAGCTTAATGGTGGTTATGGCAGTAAGGGTTTTGGTAACGCTTGCAATGTTTACATAAGCGTCTACGTTTGCTGGCATATCTCCCGCAGCCGGCGTGCTGCCAATGCCGGATTCCGCTTTTTCGGCCACCCGGCCATTTTGCATGATGAGGAACTGGAAGCCCCGGGCACCGGCCAGTTGCTGCTGCAGGTTCATTTTAAAGAGTTCGGTCTTAAAAACTTTGCCACCTGTTTTAATGGGAAAATCGTTTTTATGGCAAGAGGTGATGCCTGCACTTATCACCAGGCCGAGGGCTGCATAAAGCATTTGTTTCAATGCTATCGTTGCGTTTTTTGTTTTCATTTTGTTTTGTGTTAAGAGTTGCAGAATGTTTACAGGTCAAAAGTAGCAGGCCTTCCGGGCGATTGGCGCCGGCAATTGATCAATAAGGTATTTGGTTTAACGAATGCTGTTGGTGGTTTAATCGGACCGGCATCAGGTGGTTCATAGTAGCGGAGCAGGCAATGGTGTGGAAATGGCCGGTAATGTCCTGCATGCATCACCGTCTGCTGATGGCAGGAAAGCAGCAAAGAAGATCCGGCTTCTTAGAAACTGTTTTCGAAATGATTCAGGAGCATCCTTATCGTCACAAAAAGGTACGGGCTTTTTATCGCCGCTACTTTGGGCTTTGTTGTAGCCGCCATCTGTAACAAACGGGGTTCAACGATCATTTTAGCAAAAGAGGCATAGCCTCGAAGATCCGGCAAGAACGGGCTTCTACCCGTTTATAAGTCCAAAAGAACAACGACGCGCCGGATGGCGCTTATAAGGCCACGCGTTTATTTTTTCGCATGCTTTTCTTAATGGTTTCGCGGTGCATGGATCCCCATGCCGCAAGTGCATCCAGTACGTTGCCCAGGGTACCGGCGTATTCGGTCAGCGCGTAACTGATCACTACAGGGCTGCCGGTAAACACCCGCCGGTGTACAAAGCCATTCAGCTCCAGGTCTTTCAGTTCGGCTGCAAGTGCTTTGGCCGAGATGCCGCCGATGGACCGTTGCAGCTCATTAAAGCGTTTGCTGCCCGACTTCAGGGCTATGATGATCCGGAGCTTCCATTTACCGCCGATCGCATACAGCGCATCTCCTACTGCCAGCAGGTTTGCGCTGCATTGCTCAGGCGAAAGATCGGCGGAGCAGCTATTTATTTTTGCCATATCGGTATGCGTTTCTATGGCAAAGATACGGGCACTTACCCGTTGTATAGTACTTACCTTTTGTTAAGTGCTTACCTTTTGTAAGCAGGCTGCAATACCTTTGTATCCGAAACAAAAAAATAAATTATGGAACAAACAAAATGGCTATCGGATCCTACGCACAGTGAATTGGGTTTTAAGATCCGGCATTTAATGATCAGCAATGTAACGGGCTCTTTCCGCGATTTTCAGGTAGAAGTAACTACGCCCGGCGATGATTTCAGCAAAGCACAGGTAAGACTTACGGCCCGCATGGATTCCGTATCAACCAATAATGAACAGCGGGACGCGCACCTGCGCAATGCGGATTTTTTTGAAGCAGAAACCTATCCCGAACTGACTTTTGTTTCTACGGACATCACACAGGAGGATGCGGATACCTTTACATTAAAAGGGAATCTGACCCTCAAAGGGATTTCCCACCCGGTGCAGCTGAAAGTGGAGCACAATGGCACAACAAAAGATCCCTGGGGCGGCGAACGGGCCGGTTTCTTTGTAACGGGTAAAATAGAGCGCAGCCAGTGGGGCATCAATTTCAATTCCGTATTGGAAACGGGCGGCATTGCTTTGGGTGAAGAAGTGAAGATCCAGAGTGAGCTGGAGCTGGTAAAACAGGCTGTAGCTGTTCCTGCATAAAAGACCCTGTGATGAAAACCGAAAGAAAGATCATAAGAACAGAAACCCCGGAGGCCCGCCCGGGGTTTCTGGGCGCGGGACATATGGCCCGACAGCTGGTAGGGGCTGATTTTACAGCTTCCGATCCCTTTATCTTCCTGATGGATGATGTACTGGATAAGAAGGATACCAACCCCTCGGGTGGAGCACATCCGCACGCAGGCTTTGAAACCGTGTCGCTGCTCCTGGAAGGAGAGATCGGTGATGAGGCCTACAAAATGCACAGTGGGGATTTTCAGCTGATGACTGCAGGCAGTGGTGTGGTACACACGGAAACTATTGACCGGCCTCTGCGGCTGCGGCTCCTGCAGCTGTGGCTGAACCTGCCCCGCAAGAACAGGAATGCTGCCCCCAGGGTTCAGGACCTGCCGCTGAACCATGTACCGGTACTCGATAAGAAGGGTGTGCATATCCGGTTGTACAGCGGTTCGCTGAACGGGCTTACAGCGCCGGTGCACAATTATGTGCCGCTGATCGTGGCCGATATTTCGCTGGAAGCAGGTGCCACCGCATTACTGGATATTCCGGCGCAATACAACACATTTGTGTATATGCTGGAAGGTGCGATTATAGCGGGCGCAGATGAGCAGCTGCTGCATAAGAAACAGGTGGGATGGCTGGACCTGTTTGAAGAGGCCGCGCCCAGCACATTAAAGATCGCTGCAAAGGAAGGAAAAGCACGGCTGGTACTTTATGCCGGAGCGCCGTTACATGAGAAGATCGTGGCGCATGGCCCGTTTATTGCAGACAGTGCGGATGCGATCCCCGGACTGTACCGTCAATACCGGGCCGGCCGGATGCCGCATATTGCAACCGTTCCGGCCGCGCAACGGATCTTGCTGTAAGCTGCAGCTATACCTGTGTCTTTACCACATCTCTTAAGCCGCTGTGACGTTTTTCGGCCGGCGCTCTTTTTATAGGATTCTTCCTGTTTTTCGGCTGGTTGCCTTTGTGTTGTGCCGGTTGAATAATTCCTTCAAACAAAGGATTCTCCCCTGAAGTTCCGCCCTGTTCGTATAAAGGATTGCGGGTGCTGTCCGCAGCTGCGGTCCGGTGTTGCTGTTTGGGAACCGTAACATTCATGGAGATCCGGGAAGGCATTCCGGATCCGGCTGCAATCCGCGAGTTATTGCTCTGCGCAAAACCGGTTTGCGCTGCAAATAAGATTAGGCAAAGGGTAAGTTTTGTTTTCATTGTCTTAAATATTGGTTTCTTTTATTATATCCATCCGGGGCAAAAAATGTTACCCCAAAGCAACAGCAAATATATTTAGCAACCACTTACTAAATATATTAGTATTTTGATGTACCTTAGCAGTAGCTGCCCGCAGCTCGGTTATGACAAAGACGCTGTTCAATAAGATCCGGTTTCAGCAACTGCAGGAGGAGCTGCTGCAGTTGCAGGGATTGCGTGCTCCGCTGGATGCAGCGCTCCCGGATCCCGGTCTGGGCATCATCAATCAATCGTTTCCACACGGGGCATTTCCCGTAGGTGCTGTGCATGAATTACTTAGTAGCACAGCGGAAGAAGCTGCGGCCACTGCCGGTTTTATAGCCGGGATATTGGGCACGCTCCTTCGGGGCGGTTCCTGTCTTTGGGTAAGCGGGCACCGGAATATTTTTCCACCGGCGTTGAGCAGCTTTGGCGTAGTGCCGGACCAGGTCATTTTTGTGGAAGCGCCGGATAACCGGAAAGCGCTTTGGACCATTGAGGAGGGGCTCAAATGCGAAAGCCTTGCCGCTGTTGTGGGAGAAGTGCGCGAACTGACCTTTACCGCATCGCGCCGGCTGCAGCTGGCTGTAGAAAAAAGCCGGGTTACCGGTTTTATCCATCACCGGACCAATTGCATAACAGGAAACCTGGCCTGTGTATCCCGCTGGCGGATCAGCCCCCTTACCAGTGACCCTCCGGAGGGTCTGCCGGGCGTGGGCTTTCCGGGCTGGAACGTGGAACTATGTAAAATACGCAACGGAAAACCCGGTGTCTGGCGGGTGCAGTGGACGCACCAGGGATTCTGCGTGCGTACAGACCATGCTCCTGAAATAACCATTCCTGTTAAAAAAGCAGTATAGGATGGGCCGGTATTTATCCATATGGTTGCCTGCGCTTCTTTCAGACAGGTTATTGCGTCTCCGGCCGGAGCTGGGGAAGATCCCTTTTATTGTAGTGGTACCGGAGCGGGGCCGGCTGGTGGTAAAGGCCGCCGGCCCGCTGGCCGTAAAAAAAGGGATCGTACGCGGCATGGTAGCGGCCGATGCAAGCGCCATGCTTCCGGAACTGCGGTTGTTCCATTACAAACCGGCAACCGAAGAGCGGCTGCTGAAAGGGCTGGCTGAGTGGTGTCTCCGTTTTACGCCTGTTGCTTCGGCAGACCCGCCGGAGGGGATCGTGTTGGACATCAGCGGCTGTCCGCATTTATGGGGTGGAGAGCCGCCCTACCTGGATGCCATTACCGGATCATTAAAGAAAAACGGCTACCACTCAAGGGCAGCCATTGCCGATACGGTGGGTGCAGCATGGGCAATGGCCCGTTTTGGAGGAAAGGATCTGATAGTGGCCCCGCAACAGCAACAGGAGGCGTTGCAACTGCTGCCACCTGCAGCGCTGCGCCTGGAACCGCCGGTGCAGGAGCGGCTGCAAAAGCTGGGTTTTAACCATATCGGCAGCTTTATTTCGATGCCCGCGACGGTTTTACGCCGGCGTTTCGGGCAGGAGCTGTTAACACGCATCGCACAGGCGCTGGGCCATTTACAGGAGCGACCCCTACCCCTGCAGCCTGCGCCCGTTTTCAGAGAACAGCTACCCTGTGCAGAGCCGGTGCATACCCGGACGGCCATTGATATTGCATTGGAAACGTTGCTGCAACAGCTTTGCCACGGCCTTCAGCAGGCTGGCAAGGGATTACGCTCTGCTGTTTTTAAGATCGATACCGTGGATGGAGGATCACAGGAAATTTTTATTGGTACCAACCGGCCGGTACGCAATACGGCGCATCTGCTGAAGCTGTTTGAACCGAAGATCACAACAATAGTCCCGGGGATGGGCATAGAAATGTTTACGCTGGAGGCCCCGGCTGTGGAAGCGCTTTCGGGCCGGCAGGAAGCTATCTGGAATACCCTGGGGGGCACAGATACCGGTACGGAGCTGGCGGGTTTGCTGGACCGGATCGCCGGCCGGATGGGAGATGCCGCCATAAAGCGGTACCTGCCGGCCGAACATTACTGGCCCGAACGCTCTTTTATGCCGGCAGGCCTGTTTGAAAAAGCCGTAACCGCCTGGCGCAGCGACCGGCCACGGCCGGTATACCTGTTGCCAAAACCCGAACCGGTCATTGTTGCAGCACCGATACCGGATTATCCGCCCCTCCTCTTCCGCTACCGGGGAAAGGTGCACAACATAGCAAAAGCAGATGGCCCGGAACGTATTGAACAGGAATGGTGGCTGGAGCAGAACCAGGTACGCGATTACTATGTGGTGGAAGATGAGGAAGGCAGCCGGTACTGGCTGTTCCGGGCAGGTCATTACGGAGCGGAAAAACCACAATGGTTTCTTCACGGATTCTTTGCATAAAAAGACATTGATGCACTACACCGAATTACAGGTTACGACCAACTTTAGTTTTCTGCGGGGCGGATCGCATCCCGAGGAGCTGGTAAAACAGGCTATTGAACTGAAGTATACGGCCCTTGCCATCACCGACCGCAATACCCTGGCAGGAGTGGTACGTGCTTATGCTGCGGCAAAGAACACGGCCCTGCGGATCATACCTGCCTGCCGGCTGGACCTTGCGGATGGTCCCAGCCTGTTGACCTATCCAACCGATAAGGAGGCATACAGCCGGCTATCGGCTTTGTTAACGGAAGGGAACCTGCGTACGGAGAAAGGAAAATCTGTGTTGTATAAGGCCGATGTGTACCGGTATGCAAAAGGCATGAAGTTTATTGTGGTGCCTCCGCCGGAATTAAATGCATCCTTTGACCTGGACCAGGGATTTAAAGATGCCGTAAAGGAATACAGGAAAGCGTTGGGACAGCAACTGTACCTGGGGGCGGTATGTACCTACCAGGGCAATGACGCGAAGAAACTGTTCAGGCTGGCGCAACTGGCGGAACGGTACGGTGTTCCGATGGTAGCCACCAATGATGTGCATTATCATGAAGCGGCAGGAAGGGAATTGCAGGATGTGCTGACCTGCATCCGCGAAAAATGTACCATACAAACGGCCGGTTACCGGCTCTGCCAGAACGCAGAGCGGCATTTGAAGGATGAAAAGGAAATGCAGCGCTTGTTCCGGCAGTATCCCGATGCGATCGCCCGTACACAGGAAATAGCGGCAGCCTGTCAGTTCTCCCTGGGGATGCTCAGCTATGTATACCCCGAAGAACTTACGACGGAGGGGCGCACACCGCAGCAGGAGCTGGAATACCTGGTTTGGAAGGGCGCAAAGGAAAAATTTGACAAAGCTGAGATGATGCCGGAGAAACGGGAAGAGATCCACATTGCTATTAAGGAAGAACTGGCATTTATGGCGCGTAAAAATTATGCGCCCTATTTCCTGACTGTTTATGACCTGGTACGTTTTGCACGCAGCAGGGAGATCCTTTGCCAGGGCCGGGGCTCTGCGGCCAACTCGGTGGTTTGCTATTGCCTGGGCATTACGTCGGTGAACCCGGCGGAAATTAAACTGCTCTTTGCCCGCTTTATGTCGGATGAAAGGGATGAACCACCGGATATTGATGTAGATTTTGAGCATGAGCGGCGCGAGGAAGTGATGCAATATATTTATGACAAGTACGGGCGCGACCGGGCGGGCATTGTGGCCACTGTAACGCAGGTGCACTGGAAGGGTGCAGTGCGGGATGTGGCCAAGGTGATGGGATTATCGGCCGATGCGGTGGACCACCTGGCAAAATCGGAGTATGAATTTACACAGGACTGGGCAGAGGGAAAGTGGAAGTCGAGCGGAGGGTTTACCGCACATGACCCGCATCTGTTGAAAACGCTGGAGCTCACCCGGCAATACATCGGTTTCCCCCGGCAGCTGGGGCAGCATACCGGGGGCTTTGTGATCACGCAGGATAAATTATCAGACCTCTGCCCGATCCTGAATGCGCGTATGGAAGGCCGCACCTGTATCGAATGGAATAAAGAAGATATCGAAGCGCTTAAATTCTTAAAAGTAGATGTGCTGGCCCTGGGGATGCTCACCTGCCTCCGCAAAGGATTTGACGGGATCAAAAATCATCATGGGCTTGCGCTGACGCTGGCTACTGTTCCACAAGGTGATCCGGAAGTATACAAGATGATCAGCCGGGCCGATACTATCGGGGTATTCCAGATCGAAAGCCGGGCGCAGATGTCGATGCTGCCCCGGTTGCGACCTAAAGAATTTTACGACCTGGTGATTGAAGTGGCCATTGTACGCCCCGGGCCCATACAGGGCAATATGGTGCATCCCTATCTGCGCCGGCGCAATGGCGAAGAGAAAGAGGTCTATCCTTCTAATGAGTTAAGAGAGATATTAAAGCGGACAAGGGGTGTTCCGCTCTTCCAGGAGCAGGCCATGGAGATCGCTATTGTTGGGGCCGGATTTACACCCGCGGAAGCAGATGGCCTGCGCCGGAGCATGGCTACCTTTAAAGCTTCGGGCCAGGTAACAAGATGGCGTACCAAACTGGTAGACGGCATGGTGAAAAAGGGGTATGAAAAGGACTTTGCTGAGCGGGTATTTAAACAGCTGGAAGGATTTGGAAGCTATGGTTTCCCGGAAAGTCATGCCGCCAGTTTTGCCCTGCTGGTATATATCTCCTCCTGGATCAAGTATCATTACCCGGATGTTTTTTGCTGTGCCTTGCTCAACAGTCAGCCCATGGGTTTTTACCGTCCGGCACAGATCGTGATCGATGCCCGGAAGCACGGTGTGGAAGTACTTCCCGCCGATGTGAACCACTCCTGTTGGGACAATACCCTTGAGGGGAAAAACGGGCGGTATTGCCCGGTACGGCTGGGATTCCGGCAGGTGAAGGGGCTGAAGGAGGAAGAAATGCAGTTGCTGATCGAAAAGAGAACAAATCCCTACTGCAGTATTGTTCAGTTATCGGATGCAGGAATATCGCAAACGGCGCTGGAACATCTTGCAGATGCCGATGCCTTCCGCTCGCTGGGGCTGGACCGCCGGCAGGCCCTTTGGGAAGTAGCGGCCCTGGCAGACAAACCCACCGGGGCATTTGAGGGGCAGCCTTCTGAGAGTGCAACGGAACCCGCCGTGCAGCTGCCGGAGCTGAGCCCGGCGGAGCAGGTGCTGCAGGATTATAGCAGTACCACTTTGTCTTTGAAAGCACATCCGGTAAGCTTTACACGTCCGCAGTTGCAGCAACGGAATGTTGCGCCTGCCCGCATGCTGGAGCAGTGGCCGGCCGGCAGTTTTGTACGTGTGGCCGGATTGGTATTGGTACGGCAGCGGCCACAAACGGCAACGGGGATTTGTTTTATTACAGTGGAGGATGAAACAGGCATTGCCAACCTGGTGGTCTTTCACCGGGTATTTGAGCAATACCGCAGGGAGATCCTGCAGGCAAAGCTGCTGATGGTATCCGGAAAATTACAGAAAGAAGGCGAAGTGATCCATATTGTGGTACAGCGCTGTTATAATATGAATGCACTGTTGAAAGAGGCCGGCACACCGGGCGCGCCCGGGCTCCGGCTTCCGGTAACCTCCTATATGGGCGTAACCCCTCCTTCCGGAAAGGAAAAGGATATCGTGCAAAAAGCAGTACAAGGGGAATTGTTCCCGTCGAGAAATTTTAAATAATGCGGGTCTGGCAACTATATGCAGCGATCTGCGGGTGATTTTTTAGTGATTATGGGGTCGTTTTCGCTGATGCGTGTGTGGGTTTCTGTGTTTGATCTGCAGGAGATCCAATATCCTCAAAAGCACCGATCCATTTTTTACTGTCCGGATCTGCCATAGATCAGCAGACTGTTGCCTGCTGTACATCTTATGAGCCAACCATGGGACTCGAACCCACGACCTGCTATTTACGAAACAGCTGCTCTACCAACTGAGCTAGGATGGCATTCCTAATACAGAATGTAAAATTAAAAGAGAATGCCGGACCGGCAAAACAGAATGACAAATAAATATCATTCCTTCGTACCGTATATCGGAGCAGTATGGGAACACAAGGCGGTTATTTGCGCAAAAAACGGCGACGTTTTTTAAAATACAAAACCAATCTTTTGTTTATTCCGTATATTGTATATCTGATGACTGAAATACTTGAATAGACAACAAACATACTCTGAAGATGAGCTGGTTATACTTTTGAAACAGCGGAGTGAGGAGGCATTCGGCTACCTGTATGACCATTATGCGGATTCACTGAACGGGATCATCCGTAGCTTTGTTTCCGATGAGCAGCATGCCCTGGATGTATTGCAGGAATGTTTTATAAAGATATGGAACCAGGTACACGCATATGATCCGTCGAAGGGGCGTTTGTTTACATGGCTGGTATCGATAGCAAGAAATACGGCGATCGATAAGTTGCGCAGCCGCAGCTGGAAAAATGCTCTTCAGAACAGGGAACTATCTGAGCGGGAGCAAGCCATTCCTGCAACAACGGGCCTGAACATTGATGCAATTGGGTTAAGGGCGGCCGTACACCACCTGAAAGAGGAGCTCCGGCAGGTGCTTGAACTGGCGTATTTCGAAGGGATGAGCCATAGTAATATTGCAGAAGCAACCGGACTGCCGATGGGCACCGTAAAAACAAGGCTCCGTTCCGCACTAATCGAATTAAGAAAATTTATTAAGTAAAGGTGAACATTCAGGAATACATAAAAAGCGGGATTATTGAAAGCTATGTGCTGGGTGTGGCCGGGCCCGAAGAAGCTGCGGAGCTGGAACAGATGCGTGTACTCCATCCGGAAGTGAATGCTGCGATACTGGATTTTGAGCAGGAACTGGAACAGGCTGCGCGGAAGAACGCCATTCCTGTAGCAGGGGATATGAAGGACCAACTGTTTAAACAATTAAAGCTTACACCGCAAATGGTTCCGGTTGCTGCACCCCGCAAAGGCAGCGTGACCGCATTTTCAAAACCGCTTGTGGCCGCGGCTGCGGTGCTGCTCATTGTCAGCATAGCCTATAATATTTATGCGTATCAAAAGGTAAGAACACTGGAAAGAGAAAATAAGGATCTGGCCCTGCAGCGCAGCATGCTGTATGCAAAAGGTGAAATGCTGCAAACACGTGCGGCAGCACTGGATTCCAGTTTACAGTTCTTTTCAGACCCGTCTTCCCTGAAGATCGCGCTAACGGGGATTAAAGAAACCGCCACTACGAAAGCGGTGGTTATCTGGAACAAAAAAAATAAAGAAGTACGATTGACGTTAAAGGCACTTCCTGCTCCCCCTCCGAATAAACAATACCAGCTATGGGCATTGGTGAACGGAACGCCGGTTGACGCGGGGGTTATCGGTGATTGTGCAACCGTATGTGTCCTGAAGAACATAGAAAATGCAGAAGCATTTGCGATCACGCTGGAAAAATCAGGAGGTAGTCCTGCTCCTTCTCTTGACCAGTTGCAGGCCATAGGAAAAATACCCGGATAAAAAACAGGGACTATATAAAACCAGTTTCTTTCCGGATACGTATCTATCCTGTTAGATTCAAGTAATCAATCTTCAGAAACGGGAGCTGTAGCAATACAGCTCCTTTTTGCAATGCCCTCCCCTGCCTGGCAAACCCCGGCCCCCGAAAAATAATTGTAACGAATGCAATCCGGTTTATAAAAGCGTGCGTATATATCAGTATTGAAAGGCCTTTCTGTAACATCTAAAAAAAATACAGATATGAAAAATGATAACTCCATCCGTTTACAGCCGGAGCTTCCTTTTGAAGAAGCGGCACACAAAAAAACAGTCAGCCGGAAAAAATTTCTCTCCGTACTCGGTATTGGCGGTTTAGGGCTTACCGCTATTGCTTCCTGTAACAGGGATGATGACGGCATGACCGGCACGGTACCTCCCGGCGCCATTGACCTTGGGAAAGGCGATACCGGCATCCTGAACTATGCCTATGCGCTGGAGCAACTGGAAGCTGCTTTTTATACCAGGGTTGCACAATCTCCTTTTTCGGGGATCACAGCCACCGAAACAGCATTCCTTACCGACATCCGGGATCATGAAGTAGCGCACCGGGAGTTCTTTAAGAAAGCGCTTGGTGCCGCAGCAATACCCGCATTAAACGTGAATTTTTCTGCGATCGATTTTGGCAAAAGGGATTCGGTCCTGGCAACCGCAAAAGCGTTTGAAGACCTGGGCGTGGCAGCATACAACGGCGCAGGGGCATTGATTGATGATAAAAATTATCTGCTGCTGGCAGGGAAGATCGTTTCGGTAGAGGCCCGGCATGCCGCCTGCATCCGCGATCTTATCAGCAACGGTTCTTTTGCAGACAATACCATTATAGACGCCAATGGTATGGACCAGGCAAAAGCGCCGGCCGACGTATTAATGATTGCACAGTCCTTTCTTGCCTCGAAACTGTGGGGAGGAAATTTACCCAAATCCTGATCATTCATTTTAAAAACGAAACAGTATGAACCTGCATCAACTATTCAGCAGCATTGAAAAAGCGGACCCGGATATTTATGACCGACTCAGCTCCCGCCGTAAAGCCATCCGCAGTTTTTCCGGAATCGGAGGAAAATTAGCGTTGGCGGCAGTACCCCTGGCCCTGGGTGGCCTTTTAAATAAAGCATACGGCCAGTCGGCTCCATCCGACGTCACAGGGGTCTTACAGTATGCCCTTACACTGGAATACCTGGAGGCGGCATTTTATACAAAAGCCGTGGCTTCGGGTATCATACCTGCCGGAGCGCCTGCCGGGGCCCTGACCACGATCCGGGATCATGAGAACCAGCACGTAGCATTTTTAACAGCGGTCATCAAGCAATTGGGTGCAACTCCGGTGTCCAAACCTGCCTTTGATTTTACCGCCGGCGGACATTTTGCAAACGTATTTACGAACTACGATGTATTGCTGGCGGTAGCACAGACCTTTGAGGATACCGGCGTGCGGGCCTACAAGGGACAGGCCGGTGTGCTGATGACCAATAATACCGTACTTACGGCAGCGCTGAACATTCATTCGGTGGAAGCGCGGCATGCATCACATATACGCCAGATGCGGCGCGCACGGACCAATGACGCTGCCATTAAACCCTGGATCACCGGAAAGAATCCCGGGGGGATCAATGATGACGCGGTACAGAAGAGCTACAACGGGGAAGAAGTCACCACCCAGGCAGGAATTGATCTTACCGCCTTTGTAAGCAGCAATGCGGCGTCGGAAAGCTTTGACGAACCCCTGACATACAACGACGTGATCGCCATTGTACAACCCTTTATCAAACAGTGATCCATTTAAAAAAAGAATATGAAAAAAGCAATACTGATCGCTGCCTGTTTTATGATAAACAGTGCATTGTCAAATGACCTGAAAGCAGGAAATGAAATACCTCCGGCATCCTGCTCAAAAAAAACCGAATGGAAAAAAGTAACGAACCAGGCCTGGCCGGGTGTAAAGGATGGTACAACCTACTGGTATAAGATCGATAAGAAAGCCAAACTCTGGTGGAGCACCGATGGTAAGCAATGGGCTGCTGTTGAAGGCGGAGCCTGGATGGATAAAGACGGAAAGTGGTTGAAGATCCATGCCGGTAAACTGGTGTGGTCTGCAACCGGGGAAAAATGGGAAGAAGTTCCGGAATGGAAATGGCAGGGCTCCGATGGTAAATGGTACCGGTTTGACCGGCATTGGGTACTGTGGGTCAACGAATGATCAGGAGCTCTTTCCCGCAGGGGACGCTGCCGATGGTGCGATCTCATGCCGGGATCATAAAGTTTTCCTGCGAAAGGTCATTATTGACCATGGCTCCCGCCAGATTGCCTCCGGCTACGGCACTCGCTACTGAGCGCATCGGAGACACCGCATCGCCGCAGGCAAAGACACCGGGCACCGTCGTTTTTTGAAAGGCGTCTACCTGGATGTATCCCTGCTCGGTAAGCGCACATCCAAGTGTGGCCGGCAGGTTTGAGTGTTGCACAAAAGGCACCCGGGCATACAGGGCATCCAATAACAGGGTGCTGTAATCGTTGAAAATAACGCGATGTATCTGCCCCCCGGTATGCGCTACTTCACGGATGCCGGTTTGTCGTACGGCAATATGATGGGTTTGCAGCTGATGCCATTCTTCATCCGTAAACTCTGGCTCCCCATTGGTCAGCAGGGTCAGATCTTTCGTCAGGTTGTGTACCAGCTTCGCCAGGTGCAGGGCCGCGGAGCCATTTGCCAGGATACCTGTTTTCCGGTTCCGGTACTCGTAGCCGTGGCAATAGGGGCAGTGGATCACGGATTTACCCCAGCAATCCGCCAGGCCTTTGATGTCCGGCAGCAGGTCTTTGATGCCTGTGGCAAAGATCAGTTTCCGGCCTTCAAATACCGCTCCTGAAAGGGTTTCGATGGTAAAATGACTGGAGGAGGCGATCGCCCGGATTGCCGGATCTGTGAGCAGCAATGCGGTATCATAGCATGCCACCTGCTGCCGGGCCAGTGCCGCAATAGCTGCCGGGGGCTTTCCATCCTGGGTGAGAAAGTTGTGAGAATATGGGGTGGTGGCATTGCAGGGCTTTTCACCATCCAGGATCAATACTTTTTTTAAGGACCGGCCCAGCGCCATGGCTGCGGAAAGTCCTGCGTAGCTGCCGCCGATGATGATTGCATCAAAAGATCTGTTTTCTTTCATCGTATGAATTTTATTTCCCGCATCGTCTCCCGCAGGGGACGCCGCGGATGCTGGGTCCGCTTATGAAGCACCGGTGACAAAGCTACCATTTATTTTTATTTTATGCAACTTTGTTGCAAAAGACATTTTTATACGGCTGCTTCTGAATGATACTTCCGGAGAGGGCAATCCCCTCTCCCGGCAACCCTGTTCTTCCTGGGATGAAAATGTTTTCATCCTGAATTTGCATCTTTTTTTACGATGTCTTCCGCAGGGGCGCTGCGGGTGCTGATGTGTTCTGAAACAACAAAAACCCCCGGGGATTTCTCACCGGGGGTTTTTGTTTGCGATCGAAGACCGCGCTTTTATGTTTACCGTATTTTATTCTTTTACGGCCTGTATGACTTTGCTGTCGCTGGTTCCGCCGTTCTTGGTTACTTCTTTTACACGGATGAACAATTTTTGGCTGTTATCGATGGAGGCGGCATCCTGTTTTTTACAGGACGAAATTCCAAAGATGCCGGTACCCAGCATGATGGTGAGCATCAGCATCCATTTGTTCCTGCGATTCACCAGCAGGGCTACAAAGCCCAGCAGGGCAATAGAGATACCCAGCATGCTGGTGGCGCTGCTCTGGCTCAGGCTGAACTCATAGCTGAGCGGTACGTTGGAATAGCCATTTTCTGCCTTGCTTTTTACCTCGCCTATTTTTACAAATTCTTTGCCATCTGCAGACGCTTCTATTTCAAAATGGCTGTTGTTCTGTTCTGTAAGCGTGGTAAAGTTTACGTAAAGCTGGTTGCCCCGTATAGATGCGCTTACCTTGTCGAATGAGGCCGGCAGGAAGATGTCATTGGCGCTGATAACGATCTCGGAAGAAGTGGAACCACAATCGCCGCCACTATAAGTATAGGTCACTTTAATGCCCGTGCTCTTTCCGGTAACGGTCAGCAGGCCGGTCTGGGATATGGTAGCCGGACCGTCTACTGTAAAGGTTCCGCCGGCGGGTGTATAATCCAGCTGTATTTGGTCGCCTACATGCACGGTGCCCTGGGGCGGGAACAGCGTAGCAGCACCGGAGCTGGCGGCGCAGATATCCATTACTGATGTTGCAGAGAAGTTATATGTTGGCTCATCCTCGTTATCATTGGAATCATCCGCCATGCTGCCGTGCACTCTGTGTCCTACATAACCAAACTGGCCACTGCATTTTTTAACCACCATGGAAGTGTGTCCCCCGGTTTCAACCGCTACCACCTCGTAGTTGCCGGTAAGGCCGCCCGGAGGCGTTGAGGGATCATAATTCTCGTCGTCGTCTGAAAATCCAAGCATGTTCCGCTCGTTATTGCCCCAGGCCCATACCTTGCCCAGGCTGGTGATGGCGTTTACCGCGGCGCGTCCGTAGTTATCATGCTCGTTGGGGCTGATCCAGGCGATATCGCTGAGATAATTATTACCGGAGCCCGATTTTACCCGTACCCACTCTTCCCGTTCATTTGTGGTCCGGTCGCCCAATTGCCGCTGGCTGTTAGAACCCAGGCTGTACACATAGCCATCCTGGCCCAGGATATAATAGCTGCTGAAGTTGGTAGCACCGGTCATCCCGATCATCTTCGGCACAATATTACCACCACCCTGGGGTTTGGTCAGGGTCATTTGTGTTGCCCGGCTGCGGTCATTATCATTGCTTCCGTCACCAAGGTATGTCACATCCCCCCAGGTCCATACGGTTCCGTCCTCTTTCAGCGCTATAAGACCACCGGGAGCACCTCTAACCGCTACCACATTGCTGAGCGCCGGGTTTCCGCTGGTCGACTGGGTTACCTGATGCCAGGTGCTGGAACCACCGCCGTTGTCGCCGCGCATGTTTTGATTTTGTGAAAGTACCCATACATTTCCGGTACAGGTCAACAGCGCCAGGGTCTGATATGTACCAAACAGCATTTTCACCTGCTCGGGCGCTACCGGCAGGCTGGGAGAAGTGATCTTCTGAAAAGAATTGCTGCTGGTAATACTGCCGCTGATCAGCACACCTTCATCACCCCAGGCGTAAAGTCCGTCTGTAGTAAGCACAACAAACTGTACATCGTCCTGGCTGTTACTTCCTGCAGCGAATTTTAATATATTTCCGGTAAGGCCCGAGTAATTTGCATTGTTGAGCTCCGCCGGCACCAGGTTATTACCGGATCCATTGCTCTTGCTATGCTCTCCCCAAACCAGTACCCGGCCGTCTGCCTGGCGGGTGATGCTGCTATGGAACGTACTCAGCATATTGTCATACTCAATGCTTTTCCAATCTGTAACCTTCAGGTAAGAATTGCCGCAGTTCGTGCACTGGGCCTGTACTGTGGAGGGGGAGAACCCCAGGAGCATCATGCAGAAGATAGCTGATAATGCTGCTGTAATTTTTCTTTGTGTCATTTTCAAATTCAGTTTTATAATGATTGAAATATTTGAACCGGTTGTTGACGGCAGTACAGGGGTGCGGTAAGGGCATACCTGTACAGGCCAGTCTTTTTTGAACTGTTTTGACCGCTGCGAAGAACATCTCCGAAGCCGTCACTGTATTGCCTGTGACCACAGCCATGAACCGTTGTTACGAATTCCTGCCGGGGCAGACCATACGTCTTTTTAAAGGCTGTAAAAGTTTTCAAGAGAGCCATCGCCTTTAACTGCTCAGGGTACCGGTTTCTCCGGTGTTTGGGATCTGTGATGATCCTGCTCATAGTTGCACACTGATCCGCTCCGGATCCAAATGTTTGTTTGGAGGGTATAAGCCGGGCGGCATTCTATGATCACGAACATCCGGGTAGGATGATCCTCAAGACTGCCATAACAAATCAAAAGGAGAGTAGGAAATCATCAGCGTCCTGATGTTTGGTCCTCGTTTTAGCTGCAAACTATCCCGATCATAAGCATCAACGCTGCCTGGTGTAAACAGTGCTGATTGTTTCATTCCCGGTGGCTGCCGGTATTTCATAAAACAGCCTTCAATAGTTAAACATCCCTGTTTGATGTTAATCTTTCGCAAAAGTAAATGGATTGGAAAAGCAGCATGAGGGAATTCGACGAGTGCCGCTGTTTATTCGATAAGTCCGATCAATTACCGGGCGACTTCATAAGGTGGTCAAAAAAAATTGCGGCGGCATCTTAATGTAAGAACCCCTGAAATGTAGTCCTGCCGGTCGTTTTACCGGTTTTGTGCCGCTGATTGCAGACCCTTTAAAGATATCTGTTATATGAGGACTGCTTTACAACATGCATACCTTGCGGCATCTGTACCCCGGACCGGTAAGGAGTGGATTCATTTTTTGACGGGAGGGCTACATTTCAATTCCCCGCAGCTTCCGGTATAGCTTCAGGGCGTACACATCCGTCATGCCGGAAATAAAATCGAGGATATGCATCACTTTGGTATAGGGGCTGCCCGCTTCATCAAAGACATATTGCCGGGGCAGCAGCTCCAGTATTTTCTGATGTTCTTTTTCGCGCAGATCTGCCGTTGTCAATGCCGCCGTAACAAAATCTTCTACCAGTCCTGACATAATGCGGAAACCGGCGATCTCCAGTTCCACTACCTTACGGGCGTTGTAGATCTTCTGCCGGGAGATATCGGCAATTGTTTTCAGCGGTGCTTCCAATCCGGGGATCGCGTCGATCAGGCTTTTGTCAAAGTTTCCGGCCAGGATGGCCTCCCGGTGGTCCCAAAACACGCCGGTGCATTTATAGATCAGTGTGCCGATCGATTTCGCCCGTAAATAAGCAATGGATTCGTTGGGATCCCCGCTCAGGTCATCCGCAACCCGCTCAACCGAGTCCATCCGGGCAGTAGGGTCTGCGGCAATAATGGATAAGAACTGCTCCCGTACCGTGTCGTAGCTCAGGATACCCAGCCGGTGGGCATCTTCAAAATCGATGATATTATAGCAGATATCATCCGCTGCTTCAACGAGGAACACAAAAGGATGACGTTCGTAAACGGTGTCCGGGCCGGCGTTCTCATTGCGGATCATGTTCAGCTCCCCGGTTATTTCCAGGAATACGTCTTCATCAATCTTAAAGTATCCGTATTTTTTCCGGTGAAGGACACCTTTTAAAGAGGCGAGCGATTCGCAGGGGTACTTGATGATGGAACCCAGTGTGCTGTAGGTAAGCCGGAACCCGCCCTTCATCCGCCCGTTCTGCTTCATGGTAAGAATCCGGAGGGCATTGGCATTCCCTTCAAAGGTGATCAGGTCCTTCCATTCTGCAGGGCTGAACAATTGCTTAAAGGCGGTATCTTCCGGCCGGGCAGACCGGTCTCTTTTTTTGAAGTATTTTGAAATGGCTTCTTCCCCCGAATGTCCAAAAGCGGGATTGCCCATATCATGGGCCAGGCAGGCTGCAGCAATAACGTATTTGAGGTCGCTTGTATAAAAAGTAACGGCCTCGGGGTCCTTTTCCACATCCGGCAGCGTGGCGATCTTTTCACCGATCAGCCCCCCCAAAGAACGGCCCACGCTGGCCACTTCCAGTGAATGCGTCAGCCGGTTATGTACGAAGATCTCCTCCGGCAGGGGAAAGACCTGCGTTTTGTTCTGCAGTCTTCTGAAAGGACTGGAAAAGATGATGCGGTCCCAGTCCCGCTCAAAATCGCTCCGGATGTCTTTGGAAGCCTTATCGATCCCGTATCTTTTTGAAGAAAAACAATTGTTCCACGTCATTGCCATGGCCGCAAATTTAAGTCATGCGCCGCAGATTCACAGATTGCTCTGCTTTACGCGGGTGATGAAAAAACAGCGGGCCAGCAGCGAAAGGCGATTTAGACCCGGGGCAGGCTGTACCCGTTGTGATAAGGGGCCATAAAATATTCGGCATTCAGTTTACTGTCGGTAAACCGGTTACGGGTTTTGTCCCAGGTAACTTTCGACTGGCTGCGATAGGCGATATTGCCCATCTGGCAAACGGTGGCGATATGCGCACCGGTCTGAATGGGGCAGTTCAGATCGCTGAACCTGCGGGAGCGGACCGCGTTGATGAAATTTTCTGTATGCTTGTCGAGGCCGTTATCCGAAGGACCTTTACGGGCCATGCTTACTTTTTTGCTGCTGCGTTTCTCCTCCAGCACTTCCCATCCGCCGCGGTCCAGCTCCAGCGTGGCATTATTACCGATAAAGGCGATGCCATGATCTTTTCCGAAAAGACCGTTATCAATGCCCATAGCATGATCCCAGATCAGGTTAAAATTGTCAAATTCATAAAGAGCGGCCAGGGTATCGGGGGTTTCCTGGTAAAGCTCTGGGTAGGCAAAATCGCCGCCCAGTGCCGATACCGTTTTGGGAACGGGGGCATCCATACCAAAAATAGCGTAATCCATCAGATGCACGCCCCAGTCGGTCATCAGTCCGCCGGCATAGTCCCAGAACCAGCGGAAGTTAAAATGGAACCGGCTGGAATTGAACGGCCTTGTCTTTGCCGGCCCCAGCCATTGTTTGTAATCCACTCCCGCAGGAGGCGCGCTGTCGGCTACTTTTGGACCCGGCTTCATCCAGCCCTGGTAGCACCATACTTTCACCGTTCGGATATTGCCCAGCTGACCGGTGCGGATAAAGTCCACCGCATCCCGGAAATGCTGCTGGCTGCGTTGCCATTGCCCGGCCTGTACAACCGTATTGTATTTTTCCTGGGCCGCAACCATGGCCCGGCATTCGGCAATGGAGTTGCCCACCGGTTTCTCCACGTATACATCTTTACCCGCCTGCACAGCGTGGATCATGATCAGCGCATGCCAGTGGTCCGGTGTGCCGATGATCACCGCATCAATATCTTTTCGGTCCAGCAATGAACGGTAGTCTTTATACGTTTTTATCTCTGCGGTGTTGATGTTCATTTTTGAAAGATCCTTCATCCGCTTGTCCAGCACATTCTGGTCCACATCACAAAGCGCGGCCAGCGTTACACCCGGGTTTTTGAGCATGGACACCGTATCGGCCCAGCCCATGCCGTTAATGCCGATAGCACCGATCCGGATCTGATCGGCTGCTGCGCTGTTAACGCGGGAAAAGTTCTTTGTATTAAAAGATTGCAAGGCCAGCCCTCCCAGTGCCAATACGGAGGAGTGGGCAATAAATTTTCGTCTTGAATGCATGGCAAACGGTTTTGTAAAAAGTTGCCCGAATATACAAAAAAATGTAATCGATTACAAAAAAGTATTCAGATACAGCATGCTTTGGATCAGGGGTACATATTGCCCCGTGCCGTATTCAAAATCAGTGCATCCGTATTCAAAATGCCGCTAAAAAAAGCCGTGAGAGCAGCTTTTCTTTGAAAAATGAAAAGATTATGCCTCATCATCATTTTGCTGATACCGGCTGCTGCTTACAGCCAGGTAACCATAAAAGGAACGGTAATAAATGCCCGCGACAGCGTGATCCTGTTTAAAGAGCCGGGTGGGTTTACCAATAACACCCGGAGCTGGCGCGACAGGAAGTATAAGGCCCGCATTGATGAACACAATCGTTTTAGCATTGTGTTGCCCGAAAACGAGATCAATACCTGGCTCATTGAAACCCCAAAGGGGTACCAGTTTTTTGACCTGATTAGCGGAAACAACATTGACGTGATCGCAGATTTTTCTAAAACCGCCCCACTGACCGCCATAAACGAAAATGCGGATGATTTTAATTATACGGCATATGCTGCAGAAAGTGACCCGCGCGATGCTGTGTATTGGAAAGCCGTAAGTAACAAGCGCGCAGACAGCGCCTTGTTACTGCGGAAGCAAAAGGCAGCAGAAAGGACCGGCCTGCTGGATCAATACCGGGAAACACATAAAATGAGCGATCTCTATTACAAATGGCTGCGCTCAAAATACCGGTATGAACCCTACGAAAGAACCCTTGTAGAGAATGTGGACCGTTCTGACACGCTTCACCCGGCCCTGCCAAAACAATTATTTGAACAGGGGTTTGATGATGAGTTCGCCGCATTACATACCCTGGAGTATAACGATGTTGTTGATGCTTATATAAATGAGGCATTTGCCAGGACCGGCAAGCCCTTCACCCCTCAAACGTACTTCGGGTATATTACCCACACCCTTAAGAACAGCACCCGGGATATTCAGCTAACCCGGCTCATGGCCTGGCTGAAAAAGGCGGATGACAGCGTATACCTGCCGGTATATAAAAAATATATTACAACAGTACAGAACAAAAACCTCATAAAAGAAGTGGATGCACTCCGGCAGGAATTTACCCAACCCCCGGCGGCAATGCCTATGGATACACTAACCTCTTTAACGCAGATTTTTAATAAGTATAAGGGCAAAGTGCTGTATATTGATTTCTGGGCAAGTTGGTGCGTTCCCTGCAGGGGCGATTTTCCTGTGGCAGAACGTTTAAAAGAAAAACTGGCCGGAAAGGATATCGTATTTTTATACCTGGGCGGATATCATGATCTGGAGCGGAACTGGAAAAAGGCCCGGGAAGAATTAGACATCGCAGGGGAGCATTATTTTCTGAATGAACGACTAATGAAGCAAGCGGAGGAGGCATTTCATATAAACAGCGTACCGCATTATGTTATAATGGATAAAAAAGGAAACCTTATCGACAGACATGCAGCACGGCCGGATGATGTTTATGAGCAGTTAAATAAATTACTGAAAGATTAAAGAAAAGGAATTGAACCGATACGCTCTATATACGGTTATTGCATGGCTGTTATCCATTCATTGCTTTTGTCAGCAAATAATGACCGACTCCCAGGACGCTTTATTTAAAGCCCCTCTGAAGGGTGAAAAAATAAGAGAAAACTATGACTATCTTGAAAATACAAGCTCCTTAAACCGGAACCCGGGCCCGGCAGGGGAAATTACCCTGGCTATTTTTCATTCCAAAAATGTATATCCCTTTACAGCGCTGAACCGAAAGGAAAAGTTTAAGGAAGGCGATGCTTTTGTTAAAGCATATGGAGACGGTAGGAAGTATATGCTTTCATTTGGTTTTTTGGGAAACGGGATCGTGCCGCTTTTTGATTCTTCTTCAATTATTGTAACCGCCTATGGAATTACGCCGGAAAATAAAAATGACTTTCGGTTCAGGGTGCTTTCCGGTAAAACAACGGTCCTGGTTCCGTGGCAGCCCATCCGCTTTTTTAGCCCGGTGTATATGTACGGGCATTTTTCAGCTTCAGGTGTGGAATACAAAGAGATGGCCTACCTGGGAGCGTTTAATGCTTCAGTAGGAAATGACATCATCGTAGAAGTAAAAAACGTAAAAGATCCGGAATCCCTCAGTGCCGTTACCGCATTCTGGGCAAAGCGAAGTCCCCAAGTGATCGCCACCTTTACTTCAGGAGCAATGAAATCGTTTTTTGAGGTATATAAATACCAGTGGAAATATGATTTTCAACAGCCCCGGTCTACCTATTATGGCGATATAAAAACAAGACCGCCCGATAGTCTGCTGCATCTGCAGAAGACATTTTCGTCGTTTGACAGGGATCTGTTCTTTTACCTGAAAGACAAAGTAAAATCTGAAACGCTGGTGGAGTACAACCTCGTGCATAACCAAAAAGACAGCAGTGGCTGGAGGAGCAATAATTTTGATCCCAATATCATCTGGCTGCAGCAGCTAAAGCCCGGGGACTACCAGCTGCTATTACGTTATGCCTTTCAACGGCAAACAGTCAGCGCTTATACTTTCATGATCAAACCTGCCTGGTACCAGGCCCTTTGGTTCAAAGTACTCATGGGTACCGCGGTTATGATCGCGCTTGCTTTTCTGATCATCCTTTATATAAACCGGCTGCAGCATAAAAAACTAAGAGCAGCGGCATTACAAAAGCAACGGGTTTCCACGGAATTAAAATCCATCCGCTCGCAGTTTAACCCCCATTTTGTATTCAATGCATTGAGCTCTATACAGGGATTGATCACAAAGAATGATACGGCCGGGGCCCATCAGTACCTGTCGGAGTTCAGTACCCTGATGCGCGAATCGCTGAAGGGGAGCGACCGGGAAATGATTAGTATCACCCATGAAACCGCGATACTCCAAAAGTACCTGAACCTGGAACAACTGCGCTTTGGATTCAGGTATAACATAAGCGTGGATGAGGCGATCGATGGCAATGCGGTTGAAGTACCGGCGCTGTTGCTGCAGCCGCTCGTGGAGAACGCCGTTAAACACGGTATTGGGGCCTTGCAGGAAAAAGGAGTATTGCAAATTAACTTTAAAAAAGAAAACGATGATCTGGTTGTAACGGTGACCGACAACGGGAAGGGGTTTGATGCAGGAGCGCAAACGGGAGGCTTTGGCCTGAAGCTGACCAGAGACCGGATACTGCTGCTGAATAAAACCCTCCCGCTGCAGCAGATAGCGCTCTCTTTTGATAAAGATGAAAAGGGGACCACAGCAAGAATATATTTTAAAAACTGGCTATTATGATCCGGGCGGTAATGATCGATGATGAACGCAATAATATTGATAACCTGGAAGGGTTGCTGCGCCGCTATTGCCCGCAGGTAACCATCGCCGGCATGGCAATGAATGCAGACGACGGGGCCTTATTGATAAAAAAACTGAACCCCGATCTCGTTTTCCTGGACATACAGATGCCGGGAAAGAACGGGTTCCGGATGCTGCAGGAGCTTGCCATCCATTCTTTTGAGATCATACTGATCACGGCCTTTGATCAGTACGGCATCCAGGCCATTAAATTTTCTGCGGTAGATTATCTGCTCAAACCGCTGAATATAGAGGAGCTGAAAACCGCTGTGCACAAGGCGGAACGCCGCATCAGCGAAAAAATGCAAAACCGCGAGCTGGAAAACCTGCTGCAGCTGATCCGCAACCGGGAAGAACGTTCTGCACATAAGCTGGCATTGCCAACGGTTAAGGAAACGCGGTTTGTGCACCCGAAGGAGATCATCCGTTGTGAATCGTCGAATGTTTATACCTTTTTCTTTTTAAACGACGGAACGAAGATCACCGTATCGCATCCCATTTTTGAATATGAAGAGCTGCTGGCGGATTATGGGTTTGTGCGCTGCCACCAGTCGCACCTTGTCAATAAAGCCTATATCAGGAGTTGGGTCAAAGTGGATGGCGGATACCTGGTTTTGGAAAACGGCGATAAGATACCCGTGTCGAGAAGTAAAAAAGAAATTGTGCCAAACACATTGATTCATTTAAAATAAAATTGTTTTATGAAAAAGTTATTCCTGGTAATAATGCTTGCCTTTGCCGCTGGGTATGGTTTTTCCCAACAAAAAATTGTTATTCATGGTCGTATTGATCTACTTGGCAGGAGCAGGCATGTTACAATTTCCGGTCTTCCTGATGCGGTGATAAAACCGGATGGCAGTTTTGAAATAACCGGCGACATTCAGGTGCCCCGGGTGGCATTGATCGCAACGGACAGTTCCGGCGCCAGCACCATCTGGCTGGAAGGCGGGGTGTACACACTGGAATGCAGGGAAATAAAAATGGACGGCGTCGGACCCGTTTTGATGCGTACGCCAAAGCTAACCGGACCGTTGGATGCCATGATCTATAACGATTATGGAAAGGCCGCCTACAAGGGATTTGCTGATCACAGGCCGGAAAATGAACAGAAACAGGTAACCGGGGCATTGACGGATGCGCAGAGAGCCGCCAACAGGAAAGCGCAACGGGAACGGGCATTCCACTACGTGGATAGTATCATCGGCAAATATCCGGATTCAAAAGTATTGCCGGATATGATCCGCGGCGCAAAGCACTATAATGGGGATGAAGGAACAGGAGCGCTGATCGCAAAACTGTCGCCCGCTCAGCAGTCAACCGAAGGAATAAAGCGGCTCTTGAACGGATTGAGACGGAATAAAGCGATTGCAAAAGACGGGGGCTTTGAAAATTTTTCGATGCAGACGGCCGAAGGAAAAGAATTTAAACTGTCTGATGTTAAAAATAAAAAACTGATACTGGTTGATTTCTGGGCAAGTGATTGCGGTCCCTGCAGGATCACGCATCCGCGGTTGATAGCGCTGTATAAAAAATATGTAGATAAGGGATTGGAGATCATAAGCGTTTCGCTGGATAGCGATCGTGAAAAATGGCTGACGGCCATAAAGGAGGATAAAATTGGTCATTGGATCAACGTATCCGATCTGAAAAACTGGGAAAGCCCGCTGGCAAAAAAGTACGCAGTATCGTTTATCCCTTTTCGTTTTTTGCTGGATGGAGACTATAATGTATTGAACCACGATGACGACGGTCAAATATGGGTGACGCCGGGAACGGTGGAGCAGGAAATTAAAAAGAGGGGCTTGTAGCCGCTGATCCAGAACAGCGTTCATGAGGGCCGTACCTATGCATGGTGCTGCGGATGTACCGTATATCAAAACCGCAGTTCTTTGTTCATTTATATTTTGGAGCAGGTCAGGAATAACAGGATTACGCCCGGAGCCCTGTCTTTAATTGGCTACATCATTGTTATTGATACCTCGTTTATTTCGTTTAACGTCCTGTTTCAATCTGCCAAACTTGTAACGGACACTGATGCTGGCTTTGCGGAAATAGGTTTCTGTAAGATCGGTTTGTATAAAGTTGAACCCCGTTATTTCCGTGCGGCTGGAACGGTATTTTGTAAACGGGTTGTTGACAGAAGCAGATACCGCCAGCTTATCGCTCCACAGATCCTTACTCAGGCTGAAACTGGTGGCTATAAAGCCATTCACCGTACCCTGCACCTGCGCCGGGGCAATGTTCTTTCCGATAAAGTCTGCAGAGGCCGTAGCAGTCCAGTTTTTATCGAAGGTATAGGTATTGTTCAGGGATGCGGAATAAATAAAACGGGTCAGTCTTTGAGACTGAGCGTCTGCATCTGTCTCGATCCAGAAATGGGCGAGATTGCCGTTGATCACCGTTTTCAGCGCCTTTGTAACGGCCAGGTTCAGGTTTGCATTCAGCATCAGCGCGGCGATGTCGCCGGAATTGGAATAGGTAATATAAGTGATGCGGGTAGCCGGGTCATACCGGGAGGATCTTAAATCAAAGTTGTGTGCAAAGGCATAGCTGAGCCCCAGGTTTACGGATTGCTTCCGGTTAAAGCCGTAGCCCAGGTCAAAATTGTGCAGCCGCGTGGCTTTCAGACCGGGGTTCCCGCTTTCTTCAAAGTCGGGGTTGGAGCGGTTTACAAAGGGGTTCAGCCGGTTGATGCCGGGCCGCTTCAGCCGCTGGTTATATCCCAGGTTAATATAGCTGCCGCCTGTGCTGTTCCGGTTGATGACAATGGCAGGTACCAGGTTGAAATATTGATTGTTGACCGCTGTATTTGTGGACTGAAAATGGATATGGTTGACGGTTTGCTCGAGCCTTGCACCGGCTTTAATGCTCCATTGTTTTATTGCCAGCAGATACGTGTTATAGGCTGAAAGCACTTTTTGATCGTTAACGAATACATTTTGCTGAGCCGGATCTTCTGAGAAAAAGCTGCCGTCATATTGCAGGGTGTGGAAATCGCTTTTTTGCTGCCGGAAGATGGCTTTTACCCCGGCTTCCAGTTTTATTTTTTTGAGGGTCTGGATATAATCGGCCTGACCGGTCTGCTCCTGTATGGAAGTATTGTTGAATTGATTAAAATCGGAGATATCATAGTTGATCAGATCGGTAAATGCATTTTCAGACCGGCTCCCTGTGCGGTATTGCATAAAGCGGTAGGAGGCGGTGAGCAGTTTGGATTTGTTGTTCTTAAAGCCCAGCTGGTAATTCAGGGATCCGTCAAAACCATTGTTTTTGCCGCGGACCATGTTCTGCTGCCGGAACTGCTGGAGCAGCGTTCCGGCCTGTTCCAGCGCAGAAGATCTTGAAGCGCTCCCTTTTGAATAAAATCCGTTGGCATTGAGCTGCGCGGTCACCAGCTGGAGCGAGTCGATCTCATAGCTGAACTGGGAACCGATGTACCGGCCATCATTGCCGTTTTTGCCTGAACCGGAAACGGTCAGCAATGTTGGCTGATCGCCGCTTGTTGTCCGGGTGGTGCCCGTTTGTACGGGAGGATTGCGGCTGATGTTGGCACCGCCGTATAGCTCTACCCCCAATTTTTTGTGCACGGCCGTAAAGGAAAAGCCGGCGCCGGGCCCGCCGGTTGGAATACTTTCGCTGATATGAATAGTGCCCTTGTAGCCCTGCCCCGGCTTTTTGGTGGTGATGATGTTGATAATGCCCGAAAGGCCTTCCGCATCATATTTTGAAGGCGGGGTTGTATATACTTCAATGCTCTGGATGGTTGCTGCCGGAAGACTTTTCAATACTTCTACCGCATTGTTATCCATCATACCGGACGGCTTTCCGTTAATGAGGATCCGGTAGCTGGAATTGCCTTTTAACAGCAGGTTCCCTTGTGCATCTACAGAAAGGAAGGGCACTTTTTTCATGATCTCAAGCGTGTTGCGGAACTTCGCTTCAGGGTCGGCTTCTATATTATAGACCAGCTTGTCCACTTCGCGCCGGATCAATGGTTTGGCGGCAGAAACCGTTACGCCCTTTAGCTCCTGCTGCTGCGGGTTGAGGTAAATGACCGGTTCGGGCAGGGAACCAAAAGAATCGACCGGAACCACTTTTTGATGATGGCCGGTAGCGGTGAATGCAAGCCGGCCGGCCGGGGGAACGGGGGTATTAAAAAAGCCCTGCTCATTGCAATAAAACACCGTGTCGGGAACAGAAGCCTTTGTAAAAACGGTGACGGTGGCAAATGCCAGCGGCTCTTTTGAAAGACTGTCTTTCACAAAACCAGAGACCGTTTTGCCGGTGTGTTGTCCCTGTGCCTGCAAATGGTTCAGGACGACGGATAGGAACATCAGGATTGCAATGGGGCGCATGGTTGTAATGTATGGGCAATACGATCCCTTGCAGGGATATGCCTGTTTTTTTAGTGAAGAATAAAAATTGCTGGACTGCGCCGGGGATGGCCCCGGCGCTGCCGGTTACTGGTGTACTTTTTTACGTAGTTCTTCGATCTCTTTTTCTTTTTGCTTTAGCAAGCGGTTTAGCTCTTCCTGTGAAAGGTTTTCCGGTTTGTTGCTGCCGCCCCCGTACCGGTATGCCCCTGAGTCTTTTTGAGGAGTTGTGGGAGGATAGCGATATGCTCCGGCGGGCGCTTCTTTTATAGCAGTATCGGCGCTGCCGGCCGGTTCCTGCCACCTGTAAGCGGTGTCGGCGCTGCCGGGCTTGCTGCTTTCCGCAGCTGCATTTTCACTTTTCAGCATACCGCCGGCCGTCATGATATATGCTGTATTTGGCGTGTAAAAACGGTAATTCCTTCTTTCGCGGATGCGGCGGATGCCGGTCCTCCCGGATTCTACATCAATATCGAGTGTATTGAGTTTTTCGTTTACGGATGGGTCCAGCTGTATCTTTTTACCCACAGGCACCTGTACCACTACCTGTACCCGTTGCAACCGGTACTTACTGGTGTTATCGATGGAAAACCCGCTGGCCAGGTCCAGGATACTGTCTGTTGAAGCGACCGTATAGTGTATCTTATTCAGTCGGGCCAGGGCATCTTCGTCCGTATTGCCGAAACTCTGGCGGTCGATGGAAACGTGATACAGCGAGTCCGGGCTTTTTTCAAACCGGATGGAGATGTCCGACAATTTCAGGGTGTCTTTCGTAAGACTGAAACCGGAGATGCGGTCGCCGTCCGTGTCGCGCATCCAGGTGAAATCCCCGTTGAATTCCAGCTCCGGCTGGGAGACGGTGAGGATCAGCTTTCCGTTTTTGGGCTGCGTGATGGCCGTGGGTGTTTCAGTGGTCCGATTCCTCTTAAAATCTTTGGAGATGCTGCCCACGAACAGTACCAGAAAGATCCATCCAAAAGCCCAGAGTCCGCCAAACAACCAGCTCAGGTAATTGCCCGGCGTGGTTACATTCAGGATCATGCGGAGCAGCCAGATCACCGAGCCAACAATGGGAGCGCCGATAAACAGGAGCACTGTTGCCCAGGCAAGGAATTGCTGGTTTTCGCTGGTCCATAAAAAATTATTGAACGGTGCAAATACATAACCGCTGAACACGAGGGCCATTAGCCCGATGAAGAGCGAAAAGATAATGGTTCCGAAAATGATCAGGAAAAATGCTTTGATCACCACGGCGATGCCATGCCCCAGGCCACGGGCTCCTCTTCCGGCGGCAGTGCCGAATTCCCGTCCAAAGTTGTGGCCATAGCTTTTACCGGCTTTGCCAAACCGTTCTGCGGATTGCTGCACCTCCTTTCCCCAGTTCTTGATCCGGTCCGTAACATCACCCATCGAATTCTGGACATTGTGTTTGATGGAATTGAGATCTACCGGCTGGCCATGCATTTCCATTTTTTCGTAAGGGCTGATGGCCTCGGGCAAAACGATCCAGAGAATAATATAGGCGGTCAGGAAAGTACCGCTGAGTGAACTGAAAAATACACCCCGGAAGGGATCAAAGTCCCCGTGACTGAAGATGCCGTTGATGATGCTGAGGATAAGCGGCAGTACAAAGATCAGGCGTACGGTCCTGGCTTCTTTTCCAAAATAAGCGGCAATGCCGCTGGCCACTCCGCCGATCTTTTTATCATCCGGGTTGCGGAACAGGCGTTTGCCCTGGTACCCTTCCAGGTTCCTGGAAGGCAGAAAGATCCACAGCAGGATGTAGATCAGCAGCCCTGTGCCGAAGCTGCCGAAGGCAATGATGGCAAACAGCACCCGCACAATAGAGGGGTCGATGTTGATCCAGTTGGCTATCCCGCTGCATACGCCCCCCAGTACTTTGTTATTGGCATCGCGGTATAATTTACGGCTCCCGCTTGTAAAATGGGTATAGGTACTGCCCTGGCTTTGCGCTTCCGCATCTTCGGCAAAATCTTCGGGGCGGCCCATGGTAGCGATCATTTCGTCCACATCCGCATCGGTGATATGGGGTGCGCCCTTCCTGATCTTTTCAAACATCAGTTCGGAAAAACGGGCTTCAATATCAGAAAGGATCTCATCTTTACCCGGCTCCTTCGAAAAATGCACCCGCAGGCTGTCCAGGTATTGCTGTACCTTCTGGGCTGCGGTATCTTCCATAGCAATGCTGCGGCCGCCTAATTGTATGTTGATGATCTGTTTCATTATCGTTGTTTTGTAGTTATAGGGTTTTCGTACTTAAGGTATTAACGGCATTGGAAAGCTCGTTCCAGGTCTGCTCCAGCTCCTTATAAAATCCTTCTCCCTTTTTTGTCAGGGAAAAATATTTCCGGGGCGGTCCGCTATTGCTTTCTTTCCAGCGGTAGGTAAGCATTTCGGCGTTTTTTAACCGGGTTAGCAGGGGGTAAAGCGTTCCTTCTAGGATCTGCAGTCCCGAGGCCCGCATTTCTTCTATAATGTCGCTGGGGTAGGCTTCCCCCCGTTTGATCACAGAGAGGATGCAAAATTCCAGGATCCCTTTTCGCATCTGGCTCTGTGTATTATCGATGTTCATTTTGCTGATTGTTTCACAAAGATATTGGAGTAATTTAGTATTTGGCAATGCATAGTACCTTGTTTGGTGTATTTTGCCGGGTAAAAGGAAGTAAAATGTCGGTGAATAGCGGTAGCTTCGTTGGCGATGAGCGGATGGGCAATGGAGTGAATGGCGAATGGGATCCTTCATGCACCACACCCTGTTTAATGGCTAAGGCTGGTTGCCGGAGCCTGTCGGAGTTTCCGGATGCCCGGTTCTCGATTCTTAAATCTCAAATCTCGATTCTCATACATGAACGCATTCATTACGAAGCAAATTCCGGAGGCAGGTTTGCAGCTGTTAAAAGAAGCCGGGGTCAATTTTGCCATTGCAGACAAGAAGCTTTCGCAGGAGGAGCTGATCGCGCAGGTACAGTCATACGATGCGCTGCTGAGCGTCGGCTTTGTAAGGGCAGACGCTGCTTTTCTGAAGGCCTGCAGTCATTTAAAAGTACTGTCCCTTTTTTCTGTGGGCTATGATAATGTAGAGATCGCTGCAGCCACCCGGCTAAAGATACCGGTGGGCAATACGCCCGGGGTCCTGAGCGGGGTCACGGCAGATACGGCCTTTCTCCTCATGCTGGCAACATCCCGTAAGGCTTTTTATAATTATCATAAGATCCTGGATGGAAAATGGCAGGAATTTGATCCGGTTGCCGATTTGGGTATTGAACTGAATGGTAAAACACTGGGAATATTCGGCCTGGGAAACATTGGTTATGAGATGGCGAAAAAATGCCGGGCAGCATTTGATATGTCTGTGATTTATCACAACCGGAAGCCCAATCCGGCAGCAGAAAAAGAGCTGGAAGCCCGGTATGTTTCTTTTGAGGAGCTGCTGGTGCAAAGCGATGTGCTTTCCTTACATGCCAATTTTTCGCCGGAAACAAAAGCGCTTTTTAATAAGGATGCTTTTGGAAAAATGAAACGGAATGCCATTTTTGTCAATACTGCAAGAGGGGGACTGCATCATGAAGGGGATCTGAAAGCGGCCCTGGAAAGCGGTATCATTTGGGGAGCCGGGCTGGATGTGACCAGCCCCGAACCGATGGACCCGGCCAATCCCCTGCTCAAAATGCCCAATGTATGCGTGCTGCCGCATATCGGTTCGGCCACAGTAGAAACCCGTAACGCGATGGCCGTGATGGCAGCAAGGAATGTGATCGCCGGGCTGAGGGGTGAGCGGCTGCCGGCAATTGTAAATGCAGAAATATATCAGTAGCGGCCTCAGGCACGGTATCCTTAAAAGGGCTGAATGTAGAGGTAGGTTCTGAAACGAGTTCAGAACGGCAACGTATTATAAAGCGGCTTTTAATGCAAACCCGGATATATCTATGACCAGCACCCAGTCTTTTGGCTCTTTAGCCGGGGGGTCAAAAGTTTGTATTCCTCTGTCATATTGCTGTGGCAGCAGGTGTGACGCTCCGGTTACGGGATCGAACCAGCTTATTTTTTTGTTACCCTGCTGCAGGCGATCGAGGTTCACCCGTATTGTATGGGGCTGCGGAAGATAGATGAGGGCGTAGGTCTTCTTTTGGTTCCGGGTGGCGATGATGCGATCCCGGTAATTGGTTCCCCTGTCCGACGCAATGAGCAGGCTGTCTTCTTCCCGGTGAAAATCCGGATGCGCCAACAGGAGCTTTTTGAGATGCTGCATCTGCCAGGCGCCCGGCGACTGGATCGCTTTTTTCCACCCGATAAGCGTGTCTCCAATAAACAAAGGTTTATTTCTGCTGGTGTCTGTAAACTGCCATACCTGGTGATGCCCGTATACCGCGCCACAACCGCCGGAAAACACGCCCCGGTAGATCCTTGCGCGCACATCGTAGTCGGAGAAATAACCTCTTCCGGCCCTTGTCCATTGACCATCCCAGGGAAAAACAGGATGGTCCTCATAGCAGGGTTCCAGATCCATAAAGGGCCGTTTGGGAACGGCTTTCAGACCGGCGCTTACAAGATCCCATACGCGTATGTCCCGTGCAGCGTGGCCACTTTGAATGGCATTTATACTTAACCATGCATCCTCCTCTTTAAAGTATGCGCTGGTGCGCTGTTGAGGATGATATGCAATAAAGATGTCCCTTCCCATTACTTCCTGTATGGCTTTGGCCATAGCCCGCCAAACAGGGCGGTAATCAGCAGCGCCGGCAACGGCCGGCCGGTCGCCTCCCAGGATCCAGATGATGTTTTTTTGATCTTTATACCGTTCGGCTAATTTTTTTGCGTATGCAAAGGCAATACCCGGATTGGTAAAGATCACAGGACCTGCGGCACCGGGAACCACTTTGTCGCCCCATGCCGGTAACAAACCGATATACATATTTCTTTTGGCGGCCTCCCGGATCACAAAATCCACATGATCCCAATAGTCATATTCCGCCGCGTTTGCCGGGTCATTGCCGGGTGTTGCATCCCATTTTAGCGGAGCCAGGCTTTTGAAAGGCCGGTCGCCATAATCATTCGGCTTGCGGATGCCGTCCAGCTCACCCAACGCAACAGCCATAACAACATTGAAGCCCTGCTGCTGCCGTATATCCAGGTAATGCCTTGCTTCTTCCCGGCTCAGCCGGTGAAAGAGCTCCCAGCCCGTATCTGCCAGCCAGAAAAAGGGCTTTCCCTTTTCCTGTAAAAAGGTTCTTGTGGCATCAACACTTACCTGCGCGTATGCGGAACCGCAAAGCAGGCATAAGAATAAAAAGGCCGTTTTTTTCATCGGAAGGTCCTGTGGTTTTATAACGTCCGGCTCAGGGATCATCGAACCCGGCAACCATATAAAGTTAGCAGAAACCCGGGGGATGCATGTTGCCCGTCCAAAGAGAAGCCCCAACCGGGGCAGCTGTAACGCCTTATTTTATCAAAAACAATTTTTAGTACTGCTGCATCCCGTTTATTTAAATACAGGTTCTTTTTATCATATTTCTGTTAATGAAATCCGCCTTTTTTTAATAACCATCTAAAGACGAGCGGTTATAAACAGCCGTCTGTCAACATCCTATGAAAACTTGCGAACATTTGTTGTATGTTTGGGCGCTTGTTAAGGAGGCTGCCGCCTCATTATTTTAAATTAAAAAAAATCGATAAATCGAATGAAGAGAGGTTTTCTGTTACTGCTGGTGTTGGTTACCGCAGTGTTCCGCTCCTATGCGGATGAGGGAATGTGGCTGCCGCAATTGCTGGGCCGGCAGGTGTATAACGACATGGTAAAAAAGGGCCTGAAGCTGAGCAAGGAACAATTGTACAGTATCAATAAGAACTCGCTGAAGGACGCCATCATCATCTTTGGCGGAGGGTGTACCGGTGAAATTGTAAGTGCTGAAGGATTGATCTTTACCAATCACCACTGCGGCTATGACGCCATTGCCGGTGCCAGTACCGTGGATCATAACTTCCTGAGAGACGGCTTTTATGCCCGTAACCGGGGCGAAGAGATCAAAACCAGCCTGAGCGTTCAGTTCCTGCTGCGGATCGAGGATGTGACCAAAGAGGTAATGGCAGCACTGGGCCCGCTGAGCGGAAAAGAACGAGCCGGCAAACAGACGGAGGTGCTGGCGGCCATTAACAAACGCATGAGCAATGCGGCCAAAAGTATTGAAACCCGGGTAAGTCCTTTGTTTAAAGGCAACCAGTACCTGGCATTTGTGTACGAGCGCTACCATGATATCCGCCTGGTAGGAACCCCGCCGGAGGCCGTGGGAAAATTTGGCGGGGATACGGACAACTGGGAATGGCCCCGCCACACCGGCGATTTTTCCATTTTCCGGGTATATGCCAACAAACAGAACCAGCCCGCGGCTTATGACCCGGCAAATGTGCCGCTGAAACCAAAGTGGTATTTACCGGTGTCATTAAAGGGAGTGAAAGAAGGAGATTTTGCCATGATCTGGGGATATCCCGGCGGTACCAACCGTTATGAATCATCCTATGGGATCAAACTGGCCACAAATGTAAACAATCCTGCCCTCGTAACGCTCCGGGATGTGCGTCTGAAATATATGTTTGAGCAGATGAAAAAAGACCCGGCCATAAAATTAAAGCTGGCATCCAGCTATGCGGGGATTGCCAATTACTGGAAATTTTTCGACGGGGAAACCAGGCAATTGCTGAAGTATGATGTTTACGGGCAGAAAAAGGCTGCCGAAGACCGATTCAATGCCTGGGCAAAAGGGAAATCCGAATACGAGCATGTTTTTGCAGACTGGGCAAAGGCTTATGACGCGTGGAGACCCTATGCAAAGGCCCGCGTATATCTGAACGAGGGTATTATGGGGTCCCCGCTCATTGACTTTGCAGCGTCGCTGATACCGCTGAGAAATGCGCTGGTAACAGAAGCCGCCAAAGAAGAGCTGGCAAAAATAGTAGAGGGTGCCGTTGCTGCCCGCGAAGCGTTCTTAAAGGAAGAAGACAAGCCTTCGGATCAGAACATCCTGGCTGCAGTTGTCCGGATGTTCTATGAAAATGTAGACAAAAGCCAGCAGCCTGCCGCCTTCTACGACGGCCTTCAGTCGAAATACGGAAGTCTTTCTGAAGGCGACACCTATAAAAAATATGCCGCAGATGTATTTGCAAACACCCTGGTCTTTGATGATGCCCGGTGGAAAAGCTTTACGGAAAAGCCGGATTTAAAAGCGCTGGATGCCGACCCGGCTTTTGCGCTGGCAGGGGCGTTTATCCGCAATTACCAGGAGCGTGTTGGCCCTAAATACCAGGAGTTTACGGCAAAGAATAGTGATTATGGCCGTTTATATCTGAAAGGGGTGATGGCAATGGACCCGGATAAAGCAAAAATGATGTACCCGGATGCTACGTTTACTATGCGTGTAAGCTATGGACAGGTAAAAGCCTATAAGCCGCGCGATGCGGTATTTTACGATTATGTAACCACGGCGAAGGGGATCCTGGAAAAATACAAGCCGGGCGATTATGAATACGACCTTCCCAAAAAACAGATAGAATTGCTGAAGAAAAAGGATTTCGGGCAATATGCAGATCCTGTTCGTAAAGACCTGGTCGTGGACTTCATTACCTCCAATGATATTACCGGTGGCAATTCCGGCTCACCGGTGATCAATGGCAGGGGTGAGTTGATCGGCCTGGCCTTTGATGGGAACTACGAGGCGCTGAGCCATAAGCTGGCGTTTGACAAAGACCTTAACCGGACCATCAATGTGGATATCCGCTATGTGCTGTGGTGCATCGATAAACTGGGTGGTGCTACAAATATTATTAACGAGTTGAAGCTGGTGAGATAATCCGGAAGCTTTTGAAATCAAGGGGCTGTTTCAAAGTCGATTTATAACGTGTTGTCATTCGGCAAGACAGAATAAAGGCTTTGATACAGCTTCTTTTATTTTTAATGCGGTAGTCCTGAGCCATAGCGGCGGACATTAAAATAGACGCTTTATTTTCAAGCGGCTGTTGCGATCTTTTCGAAAATTCCGTTTAAAAAAGACCGGCATCCATGTTATTAAATGATTTGTGAAGGAACAAACCGCGGCCTGTGCTCCGGGCGGATCATACATTTATAAAGATCGTTTTGATACCGGTTCATTATAAAGCCATTTTTGAACGATAAACCTAATATTTATGCAACGATTAACTGCTACAGTACTGCTTATCATGATGATCTTAGGATTTTCCTGCAAAAAATCTTCTGAAAATGTTACAAAAGAGCATCAGAAGTTCTTGGGCGCCTGGAAGCTGACCGGTACAACGGGTGGTTTCGGTCAGTTGCTGACGCCCTATCCTGAAACGCCCCAATATGTTTTTTTGAATTCCAACGGAGTCATGGAAGTGTATAACGGCAAAAACAAAAAGACCGAACAGGCAGCGTTTATAATTTATGAAAAGATCGTATGCGGAGACGAGGAAAAATCGACCATGCTCCACACCACCTATAATTCCGGGAAAGAGTATGCTATCCGCTTAAATGGTGACGATCAATTGACGATCGGATCCCCGGCATGTGTGAATGATGGCGGCGTTAATATATTTGAACGGACATATCGGAACCTGCCTGCCGCCTTGTCTTCAAAGGCCGCGTTCTAAGCGATCAAAACAGTACGGGTCCTGTCCAAATTAAAAGCATGAAAACGCTTACAGACCGCCGTTACTTTTGCTTTGTTTTTCCTCGCGATGCATCCGCCCTAGCGGGTCCTTTTAAATTGAAATGGTCAGATAAAAGCGTATCCAATATAGTGAAACCATAAAAGAGATTATGGATAAAACCCGCGGCTCCCGGCTCTTGCAATCCTATTGGATTTAAAATGGAAGCGGGTCGTTAAGGTTGTTTTTTATAAACGGGGAATAATTGTATTTTTAGCAGATGCAAACTTTGACCATTACGAAGATCGGACTGTACAGGCTGTTTATTCCCTTAAAAGAACCCTTTATCATTTCCCTGGGGCCAATGTATAACGCAGAAAGCGTGGTGGTACAAATAGAGACCAATGCCGGCATTACCGGTTGGGGAGAGTGCAGCCCTTTTATGAGCATCAACGGCGAGTCGGCAGATACCGGCCTGATCGTAGGGCGGTATTTTGAGAAGGCGCTGCTGGGCAAAGACCCGCTGGGCATCGCAGACCGGGTAGCGGATATGGATCGCATTATTTATGGCAATAAGAGTATCAAAAGTGCTTTTGATATGGCCCTGTATGATATTGCGGCCAAACATGCGGGGCTGCCGCTTTACCGGTTCCTGGGCGGTGAAAAGAATAAGGAAATAGCTACCGACTATACTGTAAGCGTAGACGCTCCCGGGAAAATGGCGGCCGATGCCTTAAAGATAAAGGAAGCGGGTTTTCCGGTCATTAAAGTAAAGATCGGTAAAGGAGGCGCACAGGATGTGGAGCGGATACGGGCCATACGGGAAGCCGTGGGCAATGAGATCCCACTGCGTGTGGACGCCAACCAGGGCTGGGAAGTGACCGAAGCGATCGAAACCCTGAAGGCCCTTGAACCCTTTAATATCCAGCACTGCGAAGAGCCCGTACCCCGTTGGGAATTTATGCAGCTGCCCCGGATAAAAGCAGAAAGTCCTGTTCCTGTGATGGCTGATGAAAGCTGTGGTGATCAGCACGACGCAAAACGGCTGATCGATCTGGATGCCTGTGACCGGATCAACATCAAACTTGGAAAAAGCGGCGGTATTTATAACGCTTTGCAAGTGATCCGGCTGGCGGAAGCCGCCGGCATGGAAATACAGATCGGCGCCTTCCTGGAATCGCGGCTGGCCATGACGGCTTTTGCCCACCTGGCGCTTTGCAGTCCGAATATTGTTTATTTTGATTTTGACACGGCACTGATGTTCAGCGAAGATCCTGTTGAGGGGGGCATCCTTTATAAGGAGAAAGGCGTAATTGAAGTTCCGGAGGTACCGGGTATCGGGGCCATGATAAAGAATGCGTTTTTAAAACCGGAATGATGGTGGGGTTATCTAAACGGTTCTGTTTTTAGATAAACTAAAACCCATATGGGATGACGATTTGTTCCTTTGTTTTCAACGACATCGCAGATACAATATTCTTTAAGACGCCATATCGTATCCAATATTTTATTGATCATCTATGTAAAAGATTCGTATTTCATACAGTTGCTTTAACTATATAAAACACGAATCTTTATAATATGGTGCCGGATGGGGGTTTACTGCTGCTCTTTTGCCAGTTTCTGCTCCCATTCCCATGCGGTACGCATCATATCATCCAGGCCGTATCTGATCTCCCAGCCCAGGCTTTTTACGGCATGGTCGTTATTGGCATAGATGGCGATCACATCGCCCGGCCGGCGGGGACCGATCTCGTAATTCAGTTTTACACCGCTTACTTTTTCAAAGGATTGAATGGCTTCCAACACCGTAACCCCGTTCCCGGTTCCCAGGTTAAAGATCTCATAATTGCTCTTGTTTTTCGTTCCCTCCAGGTATTTTATGGCCAGGGTATGCGCATGGGCAATATCGCTTACATGAATAAAATCACGCAGGCAGGAGCCATCTCTTGTATCATAGTCGGCACCGTAAACCGTCATTTTGGGAAGCTTTCCGATGGCGGTTTGCGTAATGGCCGGCACCAGGTTCTGGGGACGTCCGATGGGCAGCTCTCCGATCCGGATGGAGGGGTGTGCTCCTACCGGGTTAAAATAACGCAGCGCAATCACATTGGCATCATATACTTTTGCAAAATCGGTCAGGATCTGCTCACCCATTTGCTTGGTAGCTCCATAGGGCGATTCTGCCGGTTTTGTAGGCGTGGTTTCCACAACCGGTATCTTATCCGGGTTTCCATATACTGTACAGGACGAAGAAAACACAAAATATGGGGTGCCAAAATCCCGGGCGCATTTTAAAATATTGATCAGCGAATTCAGGTTGTTTTCATAATACACCAGGGGCATTTCTACCGATTCTCCCACAGCCTTGTATGCGGCAAAATGAATGATGCCCGTTATATCCGGGTTCTCCTCAAAAATAGCATGGGTGTCATCAAAATTGCAAAGATCCACTTTGTAGTTCTTCACATTTTTGCCGGTGATTTTTCCAACGTTTTCCAGGACAAAAGGCTGCGAACGGCTGTTATTGTCCACCGAAATGACCTCGTATCCGTTTTCAATTAAGTCTACAATGGTATGCGACCCGATATAGCCACAACCACCTGTCACCAAAATCTTACTCATATAATTTTTATTGAGTCACAAAGGTGCGGATTTTTTTTTTAGATTCAGGATGCCCGATTCTCGATTTGAGAAAAATCAGTATCTGTTAAGATACAAAAAAAGTAACCGGGTTTCGGATACTTCTATTTGCCGTTGTATGATTTTGAATTTCTACTGGATCCCCGGAACGACCAGTTTCATGATGAAATAAACGAGGCTGGCCAGCACCGCGCTCACCGGTATGGTCAGGATCCAGGCCCAAACCAGGTTGATGGTTACCCCCCAGCGTACGGCAGATAAACGCTTGGTAGCGCCTACCCCCATGATGGAGCCGGTAATGGTATGCGTGGTGCTCACGGGGATCTTCATCGCCTCCGTGGCAAACAGGGTAAGAGCACCTGCGGTTTCTGCGGCTACCCCCTCAAAAGGGGTTACCTTGGTGATCTTGGTACCCATCGTCTTTACAATTTTCCAGCCGCCGCTCATCGTGCCCAGGGCAATGGCGGTATAACAGGCCAGCGGTACCCAAACCACCATATGGTTCAGGTTATAGGCACCGGGGTCATAGGCCACCAGCGCTGCCATAATGATGCCCATCACCTTTTGGGCATCGTTGCCACCGTGCCCGATACTAAAGATAGCGGAAGAAACCAACTGCAGCCGCTTGAACCAGATATTGGCCCGGTGTGCATTCAGCCCGCTTAAAAACAGGGAGAACAGGGCCATAATGATCAGGATGAGCCCCAGCAGGATGAATTTAAAGTTGTGGGAATAGAAAATAAGCTTCAGGAAATAGGATTCATAGTGCGATTTCAGCATGGCCGGATCTGTTTCCAGGACGAGGCTTAAAAAAACAAATACTGCAGCTACCACCAGGAAGGAAAAAAGTTTTACCCGCCAGCCTTTTTTAAATGAATTGATGAACCAGATGGAAAAAAGGAATGCGATGATCATCCCGATGATGGGGGCCAGGAAAATAAACGCGGCAATGGTAAGGATCACACTGGAGTTCACCGCCGTAAACGGGTTGCCGGCGCCCATTCCGATAGCGTGGGAGATACCCGCCCCGGCAAACCCGCCGATCAGCGTATGCGAGGAAGAAGACGGAATACCCCGCCACCAGGTAAACAGGTTCCAGATAATGGCCGCGATCAGCCCGGCAAAAATCACGTTGAGATCGATAAAGTTCTCTTTGACGGTTTTGGCAATGGTATTGGCTACCCCGTGGTCCTTAAAAATAAAATAAGCCACAAAATTGAAAAGGGCCGCCCATATCACCGCCTGAAAAGGGGTCAGCACTTTTGTCGATACAACGGTAGCAATGGAGTTGGCCGCATCATGAAACCCGTTGATGTAGTCAAATATTAATGCCAGGGATATGATAACAACGAGATAGGTAAACATGAAGAAGGTTTGAAGTTTTACGTTTAAAGTTTGATGTTAAGGAGCTGCTGGTTCGTATAGAAGCGCTCCCGGATCTTAACCTTAACCTAAATCTAATTTAGGCGTATTTGATAATAATGGATTCGATCACATTTCCTACGTCTTCACACTTATCCGTAACTACTTCCATTGCCTGATATACCTCCCGCTTCTTGATGACCTCTTTGGCATCTGCTTCGGTATCAAATAGATATTCGATACTTAAGTCAAAAACATCATCGGCCTGATTCTCAATACTGTTGATCTTTACAAGGGCCTCAGTAATATTCCGTACCTTTTTCATGTCCCGCAGTTCCATTACAGCGGCCTGTACCTCTTCTGCTGCCTGAACGATCAGCTCAGCCATTTTGTGCATACCGGTTTCATTGGGGTTTACCCGGTAGGTGGTGATCTTTTTTGCTGTAGCATAAATATAATCGGCAATATCATCGAGGGAAGTGGCCAGGGAGTGAATGTCTTCGCGGTCAAACGGAGTAATAAAGTTCCTGCCCAATTCTGTAAATACGCTGTGCGTTAATTCATCGTTACCATGCTCCATATCAATAATGGCCTGGGAAAGGGAATTGCGCTTGTCCGCATCGGTTTCATTGACCATCTGTTTTAAAAGTTTACCCATTGAAGCTACATTGGCAGCGATCTTCTCAAACAATTCAAAAAAAACGGTATTGCTGGGGGTGAAAATTTTTAGAAAAGAGTTAAGTCCCATGGTATGTTTTTAAAATTGGTGGCAAAATTATCTCCTTCATTGTAGTATAATTATAAAATTACAGGAATTAATAATTCCTTAATATAGGATTTGGACTTTCATTTGGGTTTTTTGATTAGGAGCGCCTGATTTTAACGGAAAAGACAACCGTTTTCAACAGAAAATGCAAGCAGCACCTGCGGCTTAACATTATGGTAATGCTGACGTGATGATTTGGTAACATGGCGGTAACAATGGGGTAACAATGTGATCTGAATCTTTGCAGAAATATTCAATATGCAAATTAGGCTGCTGCTCACAGGGCTTTTAATCATTCTCAGTAATTATATTTTTTCTCAGAATATTACGGGGAAAATAACAAACGCGGTAACAGGTGAACCGGTTGCCGGTGCTACGTTGTTGATCGAAGGATCCAATAAAGGCGCCATATCCGAGTCAGACGGAGCATTTCGCATAAACGTAGGAAGTAATCAATCGGCTACTATAAAAGTAACGGCGCTTAACTATATTACACAAACCATCCCATACAAGCAGGAGGCCTATGTTGCAGACAGCGGGCTGACCGTAACCCTAACGCCGGCCTCCGGGGAGCTGGCAGGTGTTGTGGTATCGGCAAGGGCACGTCAGCAGGGCACCGTAGCGTCTTTGTACCAGGCACAGCGTACCAGCGCTTCCATCTCAGACGGGATCTCGGCCGAGGCCATCCGTAAATCGCCGGACCGGTCGACCGGGGATGTATTAAAAAGAGTAAGCGGCACAACCATACAGGACAACAAATTTGTGATCATCCGGGGATTGAACGACCGTTATAACCTGGGCCTTACAGACGGTAGCTTACTGCCCAGCACCGAGCCCAACAGGAAAGCTTTTTCTTTCGATATCATACCTTCTTCAATGATCGATAACATGATCATTACCAAAGCGGGTACCCCCGACCTGCCGGCAGATTTTGCAGGAGGGGTGATCAATGTAATCACCAAGGAAGTGCCTACACGCAAGTTCATCGATTTCACACTGGGGATAGGGTATAATTCTGTTGCTACCTTTAAAGATTTCAGATCGGGATACCGGTCCGGGACGGACTTCCTGGGCTTTGATAACGGCGCCCGCCAGCTGCCCGCCAGCTTTCCGGGCACCGATGCGATCGAAGGAAGACAGCTTAGCCAGGAACAGGTCAACAGCGCGCTTTTGAGCCTGAACAACGATTTCAATATAAAAACAAGAAAGGCGCTGCCACAGCTCAACCTGCAGGCAAATATGGGCGACCTGCGGATCTTTGAGAACGGGAACAAATTCGGTTATACGGCAGGGATTACCTATACCCACTCCGAAACCGTAAAAAAAGATGTCTTACGCCAATATGACGATTATAATTATAATGACAATACATATAAATATTCCAGTAATATAGGGGCCCTGCTTAACTTATCTTATCAGACCGAGAAGGGGAAGTACTCTTTTAAGAATTTATACAACCGGATCTTTGATGACAATCTCCTCTACAGGGAAGGCTCCAACCTGGGCCGGGGCAGCGATATCCGTTTCTATGCCTTTGACCTGATCCAGAAATCACTGCTTAAGAATACATTTAAAGGAGAAAATAAGCTGGGTGAAAATGGCGTGGTGCTGGATTACCTGGCCTCCTTTAACCTGGTGACCAATAACCGGCCGGACCAACGTAAAGTGGGCTATTCCCGGTCTATGGGAACCAGCAATGCATTTATTGCAGACCTGGGAAACCTGGGGAGGGAGAACAACCGGCTGTTTGGCGACCTGAACGAAAAGATCTACAACGGCGCGGTGAACCTGAAAGTGCCCGTGAACCTGTTTGAAAAATCATCTGTTAAATTCGGCGGATTTGCGGCCTACAGGGATCGTGATGATAAAAACAGGATGATCGGCCCCGTGATCAATCCCGGAGGCCCCAATGAGGAAGAGGTATTGCGCAGCCCGATCGATCAGTTATTTACCCCCGGTGTGATCAACTCCGGTATCTACTCGCTAAAAGATCTTACCCAGGGGCAGGACCGTTATACCGCTAATGCCGGCAACTATGCGGGGTATGTGCTGCTGGACAACAAGTTCACCAACAAGCTGCGCCTGGTATGGGGTGTCCGGTACGAATACTATAAGCTGAACGTAAACTCATCGCAGAATTTCAGCAAAACGTGGACGGATGTTTTACCATCGGCGAACTTCACTTATTCGATAACACCAAAGACCAACCTGCGGGCCTCTTATTTCAGAAGCCTGGGCCGGCCGGAGTTCAGGGAGGTTGCACCGTTCTATTATTATGACTTTGAGCGGATGGCGAATGTATTGGGGAACCCGGATCTTACCCGCTCTCAAATTGACAACTTTGACCTGAAATATGAATGGTTCATGGCGCCTGGTGAAATTATTTCCGCCTCCCTGTTTTACAAAAAGTTCAGGAACACGATCGAAACATCGATCTACAAGGCACAAAGTGCACTGGAGGTAACCACCAACAACTTCCCATCGGCCACCAACATCGGGTTTGAAGCGGAGATAAGAAAGAAACTGAACTTTATCAGTGAAGGACTGAGGCAACTGGAATTTTATACGAATGTGGCGCTGATCCAGTCAAAGGTGAAGCTGGATGGACCGCTGTACCTGCCGGACGGGTCTACGATCACAGACAGACCGCTGACCGGCCAGTCGCCGTATGCCATTAATACCGGACTTTCTTATCAGACAAGAGACAATAAGTTTGGTGCAAATGTGCTGTACAACAGGATCGGACAGCGGATCGACCTGGTAGGCGGTAACCTGTATGGAATGGTATATGAAATGCCGCGCAACCTGCTGGATGCCCAGGTGTCGTACCAGGTAAGCCCCAGGAGCTCGTTCAAACTCAATGCAAAAGATATACTGAATGCGCCCATCCGGTTCTATTTTGATCAGAACGGAAACGAAAAATTTGACGGAAGCTCGTTCCAGAACGGAATGAATACATTGAACAAGGACTGGATCCTGGAAGAATACCGGCCGGGTACTACCGTAACCCTTTCCTATACCTATAAATTCTAAAGATCGTTAACACAATCAACACCCTCCGGTAATGATTTGGTAATATTTAACTTCTACTTTTAAAAACTTAAACATTAAGAATATGAAAAAACAAGTTACATTGTTGTTCAGCGTTGCAACACTGCTCTTCGCTTCCTGCGGCAGCGATAAAGGCGATACGATTGATCCTCCAAAAACAGGAACGGAGATCGTTGTAGGCCAGGCAAGCGGTTCCGGTGATCCCCTCCCTTCCACCATAACAGCGAATACGACATGGACAGCGAATAATAAATACCTGCTTAAGGGATTTGTGTATGTTGCTGACGGCGCTACACTTACTATAGAACCGGGTACCGTAATAAAGGGAGATAATAAATCCAAGGGAACATTGATCATTGCCCGGGGCGGAAAGATCATTGCACAGGGAACTGCTGATAAGCCCATTGTATTTACTTCTAATTTCCCCAAAGGGCAAAGAAAGGCCGGTGACTGGGGCGGGCTGATCCTTCTGGGAAAAGCGCCTTCTAATACAACGGCAGATAAATCCAAAGTGGAAGGTGGTTTAACCGTTCCTACAGGCACGACCCTCAACGAATATGGCGGCGACAATCCTGCCGATAATTCCGGGATATTAAAATATGTACGTGTGGAATTTGCCGGGGTGGAATACTCTACAGATAATGAAATTAACGGGATCACTTTTGGCGGGGTTGGATCCGGAACACAGGTGAGCTATGTTCAGGTATACCGTTCCGGTGATGATGCCATCGAATGGTTTGGCGGCACCGTAAATGCAGACCACCTTGTGGCTACCGGTACCTGGGATGATGATTTTGACACAGACAATGGTTATTCCGGTAAAGTTCAGTTTGCCATTGCCCAGCGCAACCCAGCTTACAGGGATAAATCAGAGTCGAATGGCTTTGAGTCCGATAACGATGGCAATGGTTCTACAAGAACGCCGCAAACAAAAGCCGTTTTCTCAAATGTTACCATCATCGGTCCCATGAATGGCACGGGCAATACCATTCATGAATATTTTAAACATGGAGCCCAGATCCGCCGTAACTCTTCCCTGTCTATTGTAAACTCCGTGTTCGTTGGATTCCCGATCGGTGTTTATATTGATGATACAAAAGGTACAGCCACTTCATTGAACTATCTCGCCGGCAGCCTGATGTTTAAAAACAACATTATTGCCGGTTGCCCGGAGCCGGTTAAAACAACGAACCCGGTGATCAAACCGCAGATCGAGAGCAATAATGCTGTTTTGGCTACGATCGCCGAAGCAAAAGTTGCTGATGCATACAAATTCAATGCAACCCCCAGCTTCCTGTTGGCGGCAGGTTCTCCTGCACTTACCGGAGCAAATTTTGACGGTATTTCCGGTTTTCAGGCCGTTGCTTACAAAGGCGCTTTTGATCAGACCAATGACTGGACAAAAACATGGACTACCTGGAATGCAGAGCAGAACGAGTATTAACAACTGCTCGTTTTGCATTGTAACATTTTTGAAAGAGGGCCCGCTGCGGTTCTCTTTCTTTTTTTAAACCCGGCTATATGATCACCCTTAAGCATATATTTGAATCCTCTGCATGGCAATTACAATAACCGCCTGTGCAAAGGAACAGCAACCTCAAAAAAATGCAGCCGGGCTGTGGACGCTTACAGAGACTCGTACCGGATGGGACGGTATAAAAAAGGAGCGGCGATCGGATATAAGCAGACCGTGCTGTTAAACCCGGACAGTACGTTCCAGGTAAAAAGAACCAATGGAACAACGACAAGAACGGAAGACGGGATCCATATTGTGTACACGAAAATGAACCATAACGGAAGGCTGCCGTTCCAGTCTGTATGATCTATTTGCTTTTGACGCTGGGGTGCAGGAAACCCTCCCGGCAATACGCCCTCTGTCTGCCGGGCTGTTTGGCGATATATACGGGGCGCTTCATACCGCCGCTCAGGTTCACAACACCGCATCGTTGCACGCATAACAAACCCCTCTTTTTCTTCGGCTCCGGACCCGTTCTTTTGAGTAGAAAGACCTTTGAGGCTTGCGGGTCTTTTCCTGTTGTAATAAGAAAATTGTAATAAAATTAATTATTACAAAAACTGTATCACAAATTTGTGATAAAAAGCCTGTAATAGTAAAAAGTATTACAAATTTTTGATCACAATAGCCTGCGTAAATTTGCAATAGCTAAAACGTAACATATGAAATACTTTAGAACTCAACTGCACCTTACTCAACAGGAGCTGGCGTTCCTCCTGGGCGTTTCGCAATCCCTTTTGAGCATGTACGAAAAGGACCTGCGTGAACTGCCCGACCGGGCCTCCCATAAACAGGCCCAACTGGAATGGGAACTGCACCAGTTTCAGCAGCAAAAAAGTATGCCGGATCCCCGGGAAGCGCTTCGTCAGCAAAAAAAAATGCGAAAACTGGAAAAACTGCTGGACAACCAGGCCCGCGAAGCGGAGGAGGATATACTGCGCATAGATGAGGCCCTGGATAAAATGAAGGAGCGGCAAAAACAACTCGACTTAAAACTGGCTTTTATAAAAAGGCTGATGGCGGCGGGAGGCCCCTGGCAGGAGGATAAAGACTTACTGCAGAACATGGCGCTCGGGGCAGAGGTTGCCCTGGATGGTTGCGACCCGGTGCGCCAGCAGGAAGTGGCGTATAAACTGCTGTTGTTAAAAGCCCGGATGAAGGCGGCGCGGCAAATACAAAGAGTGGTAAAGCAATCGCTGAACCCAACGGCGAGCGGGCGGTGAGGTCTGATGCCCGCGGCCTGCAGCGTTCACCAATCTGTCATGGATGATAGGCATATGCTACCTCGTAACGTATGTTTTTTAGTTGCGGCAGTAATTTACCCATGGGCAGGTCTTCCTTTTGGGGGGTGGGCTCACAAACGGAGTATTGCTCCCCGTTAAACAGAATGGAAGTGCCTACCGGCTTTTCCAGCTTTACGGCAATGGTCACATGCCGGGGATATACCAGTACGATCATGGGCCGGTTGTAGAGCTCTTTGACCAGGTAAAAAAAGAAGAGGACCCGGTCCTCGCAATCGCTGCCTTCGTAGAGCAGTGTTTGTTCCGGTGTCAGCCGTTTTTCCCGCCCAAACTGGCGGGTATCTTCTTCAAAGGGAAAGGCATACCGTGTAAAACGCATCAGGTAGTCGATACCGTCTTTTACCGAACGGCCCTTCAGTTCCTTTTTTAACATCGGAATAAGGGATGCCTGGGTGGCATTACTCACCGGTATGGAAAAATAAGTACTGTAATCTACTGTAGGGTAATTGGCGAACAGGTTTTTGATCTTGGGGTTTACCTTTACCCGGTAGTCGTAATCCTGGTCGTAAATGGTAAGTTTCAGGTCCCGGGTTACATAGTCCGAGGTTTCAAACCGGGGCAGCCGGGTGACCTTGTAGGAAAAGGACCGTTGGTGCCGGGGAATGGGCAGCGCTACTTCTTTAAAGGGTGTTTTTTCAAAATCAATATTACTGCCATAGTCATGGTAGTTCAGGCATACATACTGCTTACCCTGCTTCATACGATAAGGAATGTTGTAAATGTTCTCATCGCTCTGGATGTAGAACAGTAGCTGCCGGCCATGAAGGCTCAGCAGGGGGTCAAAACCGGATTGCAGCATAAAATACCACTTGTACAGGGTATAACGGATATAATTTTTTTCTTTGGGGCTGATCTGCTGCACAACGGCGCGCACCAGCTGGTAGTACAGCCAGTCGTCGGCACCTTCCTCGGCTTCGTATTTTTTTAATGCGGCAAGCACCGCGGAGTAATCCCTTTGCCGGATAGTCGTATAAAAATCAAGGATGGTGGAATCGGACAATGTGTTTTCATCAAAATCGACCCGCTGTGCCAGGTTGCATACAAATTGAATGCTATCGCCATAAAACAGGAACTGCACTGTTTTAGGGTCGTTGCCTGCGTGTACACGGGAAAGGGTCAACAGGAAGGAGCACCATATAAGCAACACTTTTTTCATAACTCCGGAATCTATCCAAGTTACAAAAATTAATGATTAGTTAATATTAAATTTTGGCGGGTTCTGTATAAAAGCTGTATCAAAAGTAAAGCGACTTTTGATACAGCTCCTTAAGATCATCAGACGGCTTTAATACCCCGGATTCTGTACCAGTGCCGTATTCTTATTCATTTCATCCCGGTCGATGGGTGCATAATACATCTTGTTGACCCATTTGCGGTTTTCATGCGCTTCGTTTACCACCGGTGTGTAGGTGTAATTATAAATGGATTCATCATGCCGGTAGCTGTCTGCCAGCTGTTTTCCGGGCAGGAAGGAGCCCACCACGTTAATGAAGCTGAGTTTACGGCCTACGGTCTCCTGGGGGATCAGCCAGCGGCGCACATCAAAGTAGCGTTGCTCCTCAAAAACCATCTCGATCCGTTTTTCATTCCGGTAACGGTTTTTCAATGCCGTTCCGGCATCGGTTATGCCGGGCATGCCGGAGCGGTAACGGATCCGGTTGAGCCACCGGCGGGCCTCGTCTTGTTCACCCAGCTCAATGCAGGCTTCGATATAATTAAATACGGCTTCCGTGTAGCGGAAGAAAGGCCAGGGCACCAGCTGTTTGGTGTTGGCATCCACGATCTTGGGGTCCGGGTCGGTGAACTTGCGCATATAATAACCCGTGCGGCTGCCATTCCAGTCTTCGATGGAGCTGCTGCGGGTATCCAGCCCGTTGAACGTTATCTTTTTACCGCCTACTATCAGGTCATACTGCCCGGTCTGGATCTGGTTGGCCGGGTCCGCATTTCCGGAGATCAGGTCACGGGGTTTCCAGGGCGCGCCATCATAGAGTATGGTGGCATAAAAACGAGGGTCGCGGCCCACATAAGGTTTTGCTTTTTGCGCCGGATTGCTCCAGCTGAAAGGAGTGCCGTTGGCCATTTCGTAATCGTCTGCCAGCAACCCAATGGGTGTGTTGCCAGCCCAGTTGTGGTACCCGTTAGGCCCGTTGTAGAGGTTAATGCTTACGCCGGCTCCTGTATTTACGTTCAGGTTATAGTAGCGGCCAAAGATGACCTCCGATCCTGCGTTGGCATCCATACCCAGCGCCTTGCTGTAACCGCTCATCGCAATGGACATATAATTGGTCTTGCCTTCGGCTGCGGAAACGGGGGCGGCCAGGTTCAGCTTGTATCCGGTGCCCAGTTCCATAACGGTTTCGGCTGCGGCCTTTGCGGCCCTCCAGCGGGCATTGCGGTCGCCACCGGTATAGCCAAACAGCTCCGGTTGCGGATGACTGGCCAGCTCGGGGATCTTTGTTTTTGCAAGGGGCAGATAACACAGGTCGCTGGCGGCGTATAAAAGTATCCGCGATTTGAGCGCCAGCGCTGCCAGTACGCTGGCCCGGCCCTTGTCCATTGCGGTTTCATTGATCAGCCAGATGGCACTGTCGCAGTCAGCTGTAATAAACCGGACACATTCTTCAAAGGTGTTCCGGGGCGCGCTGTAATCCTGGTTCAGGTCGTAGGCCCGGGTAATAATGGGAACGCCTCCGTAATAGCGCAGCAACTGGTGGTAAAAATAGGCTCTTAAAAAATGGGCTTCCCCCTTCAGCCGGTTGGCCAGGACCGTATCGATCCCCGGCTCCGCCAGCTTTTCCAGGGAAAGGTTGGCCGCACGGATATTGTCATAGAGGTTTTTCCATCCATAGCTTCCGGGGATCCATCCCGCACCGCTGGGACTGGCGCTGCCCTCCATTACCGTGTTAATGTTGCGCCCGGTATGGGTAAAAGTGGCCTCATCGGTGAGGGAGGCCAGCATCTGCTCATCAAACCCCCCTACCCCCAAACCATACACACCGGCGCCGCCGCTGTAAATGCCGGTTATAAAAGCCTGGGCCAGCGCAGGATCCTGCCAGGCCGTTTCCTCCGGTACCTGCCCGGTGGGGTCAATATTCAGAAAGTCTTTACTGCAACTCAGGAAGGTAGCAGAAAAGACCATTAGTAGAAAAAATGGCCGAAATATATATGTTTTCATTTTTTTAAATTTATAGTACATGGTTAAAAACTTACAGTAGCACCTACATTGATGATGCGCGACTGGGGGTAGTATTGACCGTTGCCGCTGGTAGATTCGGGATCCCATATCTTCATCTTATCCCAGGTGACCAGGTTTTGACCATTGGCAAAAACACGGACACTGCTGATGATGTTGCGTACCTGCTCCGGCATGGCCAGGTTGTAACCGATCTCCACGTTCTTCAGCCGCAGGTAATCGCTGCTCCGGAGAAAATAAGTATTGAAGCGTGCTGCGCCGCCGGTATAATAAGTATTGCCCCTGCTGGCGATCCGGGGATCCACGCTGCTGGGATTGTCGATGGTCCAGCGGTTGTCATAGGAGTATTTCAGGTAGTTCCCGATGTCTCCGGATTCGGTACCAATGAACAGCAGGCCGCCAACGGCTCCCTGGAACATAAAGCTCAGGTCAAAATTCTTGTAGCTTGCGCTCCCGTTAAAGCCACCGGTGAAATAAGGGTCACGGGTTTTGTCAAGCGCCACCATATCATCTCCGTTGATCTTATTATCCCCGTTGTAGTCTTTGATCTTCATATCGCCGGGACGGAGTCCGCTCGTCAGGGCGCTGTAATCCACTTTATTGGCATCAATTTCTGCCTGGTCGCGGAATACGCCGTCATACTCGTAAGCCACAATGGTAAAGCCGTTGGTACCATAGGGTTTACCCGTGGTCCGCTGCCATTCCGGAACACCGGCAGGCTCGCTGGAGTAAAGCACTTTGTTTTTAGCATACCCGCCGTTCAGCCCCAGAGAGTAGCTCACCTGCCCTACATCGTCCCGCCATCCGATCTTGAATTCACCCCCGCGGTTCAGCATTTTTCCTTTATTTACGGGAGGCAGCTTACCGGAGATACCGCTGCTTTGTGGTACCAGCCCCGTTTCTGCGATCAGCGCCTTGTCCCTCACATTCCGGAAATAGTCCAGTTCCAGCGTAAGCCGGCTGTTTAAAAAAGAGGCATCCAGGCCAATGTTCATGTTGTTTCCCACTTCCCAGGTAAAATTCTGGTTGGCTACGCGGTTCTCAAACAGGGTCTGTACCACGGCATCGTTGAGCACATAAGTGCTGAAGGGGTAAGCGGCAATGAACTGGTATTCGGCAAGGGTGTTCCCAAAGTAGGGTTCGGCCCCCATTTGCCCCCAGGAGCCGCGTAGCTTCAGGTTGTTGATAAATGCAACGCTGTTCTTAAAGAAGGGCTCTTCAGAGATCCGCCATCCGGCCGTTACACCGGGGAAAAAGCCAAAGCGTTTCGACGGCGGAAAAATATAGGAACCGTCATAACGCCACAGGAATTCGAACAGGTATTTTTCACTGTAATTATAACCCAGGCGACCAAAATAGCTTAGCCGTGCCCGTCGGTAGGAGCCGCCGCCGTTGTTCTTTTCCAGGTCGCCCCCCACATCCAGCACATCCAGTGCGTTGGAGAGGTAGTAACGCCGGTAAGCCCGGAAGCCCTCGTAGTCCTCGGTTTCCCGCTGCACACCAGCTAAAAAATTAACGGTATGTGCACCAAACTTTTTATCGTAGTTCAGCAGCCCGGAAAGATTGATGTTTAACGTATTCTCGGTCCACTGGTTCAGCCGGGGGTCTGTAAAAGTAGAGCGCAGTTCGCGGGTCAGCTGGGGTGTTACCCCATCGGCTTCATAGGAGCTGCGGTCCCAGGAGTACAGGTACCAGGGGGTTTCAAAACGTTTCTGGTTCTTGATGTATTTGTCGATAGCCGCCGTTCCGGTGATCTTCAGGCCATCCACACCGGGGATGAGGATCTCCAGTTTTCCGTTGGTCTGCACATAATCCCGCTTGTCGCGGTCATAGCCCGTTTGATTGGTGGCGATCACCACCGGGTTTTGGCCATACTCAATATCCCTGCCGGGCAAACCGTTGGGCCATACGGCCGGTTCGTTGGGTTTGCCCCGCATCAGCATCCGGAAGATCTCTCCGGCTGTTTCTGTGGGAAAGAAGCGGTATTCTTCCCGGGCGGCGATGCCCACGGTCAGGTTCATATACTGGTTCAGTTTGGCATCCAGGTTTAACCGCAGGTCATATTGCTTGTAACCGGTGGCAGAATTTTTATAGTAGGCATCCTGGTTCTGATAGCCGATGGAGCCCAGGTACCGGATGTTTTCGGATCCGCCGGTCAGCTGGATATTGTGCCGCACCTGTGGCGACCATTTTTTAAAAGTGGCTCCGAACCAGTCGGTGTTGGGGTGTCCCCAGGGATCGGACCCATCCCGGTATTGCTGCATATCGTCCGGGAAAAAGCCCACAGGAGAGCTTACTGTGGCGCCGTTATCGGTACGCTTATAAGTGCCGGTGGCGGTAAGGGCATCCCATGCGGCCTTCCATTGATCTACCGGTACGTTCTCATAAACGGCCAGCTCATTGCGCAGGGTGCCGTATTCCACCGCGTCCGACATTTTGGGGATGCGGGTGGGTTGGGCCCAGCCCTGGTTAAAGGTATAGGACAGCAGCGGCTTTCCGCTTTTGCCCCGCTTGGTGGTAATGAGGATGACCCCGTTGGCCGCCCGCGATCCGTAGATGGCGGCAGATGCATCTTTTAATACAGAAATGCTTTCGATATCGTTCGGGTTCAGCCGCTCCATGCCTCCTTCGCGGTCCGGCACCCCGTCAATAACGATCAGCGCACTGGAGTTCCCGAGCGAATTGGTACCCCGGATGCGGATGGTGGAGCCATCATACCCCGGCTCGCCGCCGGTATTGATGGCGGTAATGCCGGGAAGCCGGCCGGCCAGTGTATTGGTCAGGTTTACCGTAGGGGTTTTGGCCAGCTCGGTCCCTTTTACATCGGCCACCGCGCCGGTCAGCGTTACCTTTTTTTGCGTGCCGTAGCCCACCACTACCACGTCCGTCAGCAGCTCCGAGGCGCTGCTTTTGAGCGTTACATTGATGGTTGTCTGATCACCGATGGCCACTTCCAGCGCCTGGTAACCCACATAGGAAATAACAAGAGTGCCGCCGGTATCGGGAACCTTTATGGTAAAGGCGCCCTGTGCGTCTGTAACAACGCCGGTGTTGGATCCCTTTAATAAAACCGATGCCCCTCCGATGGGCAGGCCCGTTTCGTCGGTCACCTTTCCGGTGATGGTTTTTTCAGGAGGGGCTGCCCCGGTATTTTTTGCAAGGCTTTCCCGGGGAAAGACCCCCAGCGTTAGAAGAATAACAACGAACAAAAACGTACTTTTAAGCGGAGGGCGCTTAAACAGGGATGCATAGCCGGCATGGCTACGCAATTGCTGCGATCTGTACATAGCATTTCTGGTTTAGAGGTTTACATAAAAAAACGATGACGGCAAAGACAAGGGCTCCGGTCGATAGGGGCAGCGATCAACGTTACATTTCTCAATGTCTAAAAAACGAAAAAAGATTGAAATAATTGCAGAAAGGGTAAAATAAATAATTGTCAGGCTGACATAAAAAAAATCTGCGACGGAACGGCGCAGATTCTTGATGCATAAATGGCGATATTTTATTTTTTGGTGAACATCAGTTCTTTTACCTTTTCCTTGTCTTCTTTTTCTCTTTTCAGATCGAACATCGTCCCAAATACATGGTCCCAGATCGTGCTGCTTACACCAAAGCCCTTATGCTCGTCTTTATAATGATGCAGGTGGTGGTTCCTCCACAATCCCTTCATCCATTTAAAGGGCGGGTTCCAGGCGTGGATGGCATAGTGCATGGTGCCGTACATCAGGTAGCCCAGCATAAAGCCGGGGAAGAACATCAGCGCCAGTTTCCCGAGGATCAGGTAAAAGAGACCCAGCAGTGCAGACGCAATGATGATGCTGGGTACCGGGGGCATAAATAAACGCTGCCGGTCCCTGGGATAATGGTGGTGATTGCCATGCATAACATAGGCAACCTTTTGAGCCGTTGGATTATCGCCAACCCAATGGAAAATGAACCGGTGCGCGATGTATTCAAAAAAACTCCAGAAAAAGATGCCGATAAAAAAAATGAGGAATACATAGCCCACCGAATAGTTATAGGCATGGTGACTATAATACAACATATACGCAATAACAGGGATATACATTCCCCAGATGACCAACGGGTGTGTCTTTGTCAGCATCTCCAGGTAGTCGTTCTTAAAAAGTCTTGCCTGTCCTTTGTTATGAATTTTGTCGAACTGCATACTGCAAAATTAAATCAAAAAAAGTAGTGATTACTCTTATTACAGTCAATTGACAAATAACCCCTATGGCTTGTTGTAATAAATGGTTAAAATGTTGTTCCGGATCAACAATAAACGCCTTTTTGAGCACTTAGATGCATACAAACAATTGTTTGCCGGGGGTTATTCATAGCGGAATTTCCAGCGGTCAAGGTCCGGCAGCACCGGCTTTTTCTTATGAAGCTCGTGATCATAAATGATGTTTCCAACTTCCCTGAAGAACGGATATCCAATTTCTTCGTAGTCGTATTTATTGTCATTAAGGACACCATCCTTGTTTACATAAAGGGTAGCGCTGAGCATAAATTCCAGGTTGTTTTTAAAATCCACCACATAGCAATAGTCCGTGAGGTACCCGTAGCTCCATCCGGCCTTATTGAATACACGTATGTACCCGGGGATCTGCTCTTTGCCCGAACGGAAAAAGAAGAACTTGGTATAGCTGTCAAAAAACTCGGAACGGTCATAAGCAGGAAAGCGGCTTTCATGGGGAAGTTCCGACATATAGGTGTACAGCGTCCGGTAGTCGTCCTTTGTTAAAGAAAATCTTTGTGCGGATGGCACAGATTCGGGGAACAGCGCACTGCGCAGCAGGAGCTGCCCGTCTTCCAGCGGCAGGTTGTTGTGCGTGGTAAAATCCATGGGCTCATGGATGAGGCTGTCATTTTTATCCCAATGCGCGTCGCCTACCAGTATTTTTGTTTTGGGAAACCGGAACCGGATATTGCTGTATGCCGCTGGCTGGGTATACACCGTTTTCCCGTTGCTGACAAAACGAATGGGGTTGGTATGCCGGTTTTCTTCCGGCGTCATGGGAACAAAACGCCGGGTAATGCGGATATCGGCATATCCTTTTTTCCAGAGCGATTCGTTCAGCTCCTTTTGTCCCACAAACTCATAAAGCCGGTTATAGGCATCATTGTCGCTTACCAGGAAGATCTTTTTGACATAATGCTCCACCGACGGCAGTCCGTTCTCAGCGCTTGTGTCTTCCGTTACGGCGGTTTGTCCGCTGAATGCGCTGTCGGTAAGCATGGCTGTTTTAGCCGTCACCCTTTTTTTGAGGCGGTTCAATTTTTCAAGCGCGGCAAAGGCCACCGGCATTTTTACTGTGGAAGCCGGGTTAAAATAGCGGTTTCGGTCCACGTTCAGGTAATGATTGGTAAAAATGGGTTTTTGATGCGCATCCCGCTTTATTTCGGTGTAAATCAGCTGGTATTGATACACATCCGGTTGCTGCAGTACCGATTTTAGCAAGGGGGACGCCTTTTGTTGCAGCAGCTCCATAAGCCATGGATCATTTTTTACCTGTGCGGCAGCGATTGTGGTCATGATCGTTAAAAATAGAACGAAGATCGGTTTCATACAGGTAAGATAGGATTTTTCTGCTGCCCCTGTTTTTCATAGGGCGCCTTTCTTTATTTTATATTTTGCATTCTACATTTTTTCTCCCGCCCTATCCCGTAAATTTGCAGCCAAAATTTAAAGCCAAAAGTTTGTATATGAAGCAAACCCCGTTTACAAAAAAGCACCTGGAGCTTGGAGCCAAAATGGCTGAATTTGCCGGGTATAATATGCCGATCAGCTATTCCGGGATCAATGAAGAGCACCAGGCGGTTAGGAAGAATGCCGGTGTTTTTGATGTGAGCCATATGGGCGAGTTCATCCTGAAAGGACCCAAAGCCCTGGATCTGATACAGCGTGTAACCACCAATGACGCTTCCAGGCTGAAGAACAACCAGGCCCAGTACAGCTGTTTTACAAACGAACAGGGAGGCATCATAGACGACCTGATCATTTACTGCATCGAAGAGAACAGCGCGTACATGATCGTGGTCAATGCGGCGAATATTGATAAGGACTGGAAATGGCTGAATGACCACAATACGGAAGGAGTGGAAACGCACAATATTTCTGATAAAACGGCCCTGCTGGCCATCCAGGGGCCAAATGCCACGGGAATATTGCAGCCGCTTACAGAAACCGACATCCTGAATCTAAAATATTACACATTTGAAAAAGGCCGGTTTGCGGGGGTCGACAATGTGCTCATCAGCGCTACCGGCTATACCGGCGCCGGCGGCGTGGAGATTTATTTTGAGGACAGGGATGGCGCTGCGGATAAAATATGGGATGCCATTTTTGCGGAAGGAGCTCCCAAAGGTCTGAAGCCGATCGGGCTGGCGGCAAGGGATACCCTGCGCCTCGAAATGGGCTACTGCCTTTACGGCAATGACCTGAACGATACCACCAGTCCGCTGGAAGCCGGCCTTGGCTGGATCACCAAATTTACCAAGGAGTTTACGGCGGGCGACTTGCTGAAAAAACAAAAAGAAGCTGGTGTGGAACGGAAGCTGGTGGGTTTTGAGCTGCAGGACAAAGGAATTCCGCGCAATGGATATGCGATCTGTGATGAGCAGGGCAACGGCATAGGAACCGTAACCTCCGGAACCCAGGCGCCTTCTTTAGGAAAAGCCATCGGGCTGGGGTATGTACAGTCCGGTTTTGCAGCTTTTGAAACACCGGTGTTCATTAAAGTACGTGAGAAGCTATTAAAGGCAAAAGTGGTGAAGCTGCCCTTTGCCTGATTGAATCCGTCTGTTCGAAAGAAAATGTAACCGGAACCATACAATGAAAACAGTCGGACTGCTTATGTTGTCTCTGTTGCTGCTGCAAAATTCAGTGGCACAAAGAACGGAGAAAATAGCATCGGTTTTTTGGAAGATCGAGGCGCCATCGGGTAAGGTTTCATCTTATATCCTGGGTACTTTCCATGTATTCGGCAAGGAATGGTTCGATAAGTTTCCGGAGATCCGGGAAAAAATGAAGCATGCCGCGTTGTTTTTTTCGGAATCCAACGGATCTGGTCCGGATGCCGATCCGGTAACTTTTTACCTGGACTCAACACTGCCGGCTAAAAAATTTGAAACATTCTTTGGGGCAAGCTCCCCAAAAACAGATAGCTTCTTTATGGCCTCGTTCAATGGGCCGGAAAAGATCTCGGATCGTATAAATCGCAGTAAGAACCTGATGGAGCAACAACTGCTGCTGGGCTATTATTGTTTTCCAATGATGCTTCAGTACCGGGATGCCCTGCTGGGGCGCCCCTTTGATACGGCCGAACTTGAGTACTATATGCCTTTGGATAATTTGGTGGAACTGTATGCCGATTCATTGAAACTGCCCATGCGACCATTGGATGATCCGGAGTATATGAAAAAAAAATCGGCAGACGAGGGAATAATGGAAGCGGAGTTTGTAGGGATCATCAATCAGTTTATAATGCTGAAAACGGACGGAAAAAGCAAGGAAGTTGAAACAGACCGGGCAAGTTATCGCCTGTTCGACAAGGGATTATTTGATTTTTCTTTGGCGTATAATCAAAAAAGGGAGGAAATTGACTGGACAACAAACGTAGCCCGGAACAAACGATGGGCAACAATAATAACAGAGGATTTGATGACAAAAAACTGTTTTATTGCCGTAGGCATCGGGCATCTTTTTTTAAATAAAAAGTACGGATTGCTGGATTTACTGGAAAAAAAGGGATTTAAAATAACACCTGTTACGCTTCAGATGCATCATTAGTCTGAAAAGCTGCTTCTATTTAACCAAAACTGTATAAATTTATCGCCTTAAAAAAACAGCAGATGGATCATAAACCCACACTTTTTACTTCATTATCGCCCGCGCTGATCCATCTTTACGACCTTAACAATACCGTGGTGGTGGTCATTGATGTTTTCAGGGCCACTTCCACCATAGCGGCCGCCCTTTACAATGGCGCCCGGTACATCATTCCGGTTGATTCCGTGCCCAAAGCCGTCGAGATCAGTGCAACCGTGGGGGGCATTGCTGCCGGAGAGCGGGATGGAAAGCTGGCCGACGGGCTCAGCCACGGCAACTCCCCCATGGAATATAAAAGGGCATTTATTGAAGATAAGGTGCTGGTGCTGACCACTACCAACGGAACCCGGCTGCTGTCCATGGCCCTGGAACAGGGCGCGGGCGATATCATTACCGGTTCGTTTCCCAACCTTTCTTCCGTTTGTAACTACCTGATCGCACAACGCAAGAATGTGGTGCTGGCCTGTGCGGGATGGAAAGATAAATTTAACCTGGAGGACACGCTGTTTGCCGGAGCCGTGATCAACCGGGTAAAAGCGCATTTTTCTATCCATTGCGACAGCTCCTTTATGGCAGAATATATGTATGAGCAGAATAAGAATGATCTGCCGGGCTTTTCAAAGAACCTGACGCACTATCACCGGCTGGTGGACCGCTTTGGCTATATTGATGATATCGCCTTTTGTTTACAGGAGAATGTGGCAGATATACTGCCGCTTTACAAAGAAGGCCGGCTGATCCGGAAAGGCTAACCCCTAAAGGTAGTATTTTTTCTATTTAAGACCATATTATAAATTTTATCAAAATCTTGGGCAAATAGTAGGAAAAGCGGATAAGATTCTTTTATTTTTGCCGATTGTCCTTTTTGTAGCCCCAACCGGCAAGGTGTGGGTGTCTGCAGCAGCACACTCCCGGATGAGCGGTATCACAGCGGTGCCGGAAAACCAGTACGGGTGCATGTTTCCAATGAAAAAAGGAATGAAGAGGCATTATTTATTAAGCATAATAACAGCGGTTTGGCATTACCACATTTATTAAAACACGTTTACACCTACGGTACAGATGAAGTGATCCGCAGGGGCAAAAAAACATTTGCGCTTGGGTTTGTAGAGTTGATTGAGTATGATAAACTGACCGGAAGTATTTTTTTCAGGGTAAAGGATGACTCTTACAGCACCTTTTACAAAGTACACATCCAGAAGTTTAACGACCCCAAGAACCTGTCATTAAAATGCAATTGCCCCTACAACCTGGGAGAAGTGTGCAAGCATGAAGTGGCCGCCCTGTTCCAGCTGCAGGAGCTGATGGATAAAGGGCAGCTTGAGGATGAAGAAGTGTATTACGACCAGCGCCATACCGTAGTAAAGATCCGGAACCTCGACATCCGGACGATCCGGCATCTTTGCGCGCCTGAAACCTTTAATGAAGCCGAAAAATTTTTGCAGAAAAAGAAAGCAAAGATCGTGTACGCACAGGATGAAACCGTTAGAGCCGTGGTGGCGCTTGATGGAAAGGAATACAAAGTAGCCATCAAAAAAAATGAAGAACGGAACTTTGATACCAGCTGCGATTATGAAGATACCGATCATCCGCTTGGGTTACCCAAGGTCATCGTTTTCCTGCAGCTGATCAAACAGCACGGGCCGTTTTATTTTGACACCATCCGCAACCGGGATGTGGAAAAGAACAAATTGCTGGAAGCCTACGGATACTCGCTCAATGATGACCTGAAAGGAAAATTTGAGTTCGTTTTTAAAGACGGAAAGCCCTTTTTGCGGGTATTGGATCCAAAAATCAAACGCATCAATACGTTAAGCGCTGCAGAAAAGCCCGCAGCGTCGGCCGTCAGGCAGCCATTGCAGGCCATCGAAAAAGAAGAATCTGTTGTGGTTGAAGAGCAGCCCTCCAGAAAACTCGGCATCGTATTCGATTTTAATAAGACCACCTACCCTTATTTTCAGGTACATGCCATTTCCGGGGAAGTCAATGAGAACGGATCCGGTTTTGCGGGCAAAGCCGCCACGCTGGACATTACCCATTTCATAGATACCTCCGACTTTAATGAGGAAGACATCAGCCTGCTGAATGCGGTACGGAAGCTGCAGGATGCGGAGATCAATAAATATGTAAGCCGGAATACGCCGTTCAGCAACCTTTGGGAGCCGGAGGAGCCGGTTGTGGAAGCCGGCGATGAAACCCGGCAACTGATCAATGAATACATGCTGCCCCGGCTGCGGAAGCTGCTTACCGATGCCGGTGAGGACGGCCTGGCATTTATATTGCCCAAAGGAAAAGCATTTGTTACCGGGAACATTGAGCAGATCGATATTTTTACGGAACCCGCGGTTACGGAGTTTTTTGTAGACAAAGAGGCGGACGACCAGTTCAGCTGCGATTGCCTGATACGTTTAAGAGGCATGGTGCACGGGGTGGAACAGAATGAAAGCCCCTGCCCGCTGCTGTTCCTGTACAATCATCAGCTGTTCCTGTTCAGTAATGCAGAAAGCATCGGCCTGATCGAAAAATTCCTGCCCAATGGAAAAATGTTCATTGCACAGGACCAATGGGCAGAGACCCTGCATGAGTTCCTCCTGCCCCTGGCCCGCGAGTATAAAGTAGATTTTGATGCTTCCATGCTGCATGTGATGAAGAACATTGTGCCGGAGGCAAAACTGCTGCTGATCGAAAAAGGAGACCACCTTGTTTTTAAACCGCAGTTTTCCTATAAGGGATATGAGACGGACCTGCTGGGCAAAGAGGTGTTCCTGATTCCCGAAGGAGATAAGATCCTGTCCATACACCGGAACAAAGAAAAAGAAAATGCCTTTGTAGACCGGCTCAAAAACCTGCACTCCAACCTGGTGATGAACGAAGAGAACGGCACACTGGCTTTAAAAGGGAACGAGATCCTGAAGGATAACTGGTTCTTTTTATTTGTGGATGCCATGAAGGAGATGCAGGTACCTGTTTTTGGTTACGATGCGCTGCGGAACTTCCGTTTCAATACCGCCAAACCACAAACAAAGATCTTTATTTCCAGTAATACCGACTGGTTTGACGCCAAAGTAGATATTGTTTTTGGCAACCAGCAGGTTTCCATTGCGGATGTAAAGCGGGCCCTGGCCAATAAACAGATGTATGTGCAGCTGGGCGACGGTACGCTGGGCGTATTGCCGGAAGAATGGCTGAAAAAATACGCGCTCCTGTTCCGCGTAGGGGAAGGCGCCAATCAGAACCTGAAGCTCTCCAAATACCATAAGAGCGTGGTGGACGAACTTTTTGAGCTGAAGAATGAAGAAGAGCTGGTCTTTGAGCTGGAAGAGAAATACAACCGGCTGCGGGATTTTGAAAAAATTCATGAGATAGAACCTCCGCAGCACCTGCTGCCGATACTGCGGCCTTACCAGATGGCCGGCTTTCAATGGATCAACTATCTCAAAAATGTGAATTGGGGCGGCATTCTGGCCGACGACATGGGTTTGGGAAAAACCGTGCAGGCCTTGTCCTACCTGGAGCATCACAAATCACTGAACCCGGATGCACGGATCCTGGTGATCTGCCCCACAACCCTCATCTATAACTGGGAGAATGAGATCAAAAAGTTTACACCCTCCCTTACCTACCGCATTCACCACGGACCTTCACGTACCCGCAACTCAGAAGACATTCTGAAACAGGATGTAACCATCACTACCTACGGAACGCTGCGCAGCGATATCAAATTGTTTGTAAGCGTTCCGTTCGACTATGCGGTGCTGGATGAAAGCCAGGCGATCAAGAACCCGGCCAGTAAGGTTACAAAAGCGGCTTACCTGATCAACGCCAAGCACCGGCTTTGTATGAGCGGTACACCGCTGCAGAACAATACGTTTGATATTTATGCGCAGATGAATTTCTTAAATCCCGGAATGCTGGGAAGCATTGAGTTTTTCCGGCAGGAATTTGCCATCCCCATTGATAAACTGGGCGAGGCGGACCGGAAAGAACACCTGCGGAAATTGCTGTACCCGTTCATCCTGCGCAGAACAAAAGAGCAGGTGGCTAAGGACCTGCCGGAAAAGCAGGAAATGATCCTTTGGTGCGAGATGGAAAGCGAACAACGGTCTATTTATGATGCCTACCGCAACGATTACCGGGATAAGATCCTGGGCAATATCGAAACGCAGGGCATTGGCCGTTCGCAAATGACCATTTTGCAGGGATTGATGAAGCTGCGCCAGATCTGTGATTCTCCTGCGATATTGAATGAAGAAGAATCCTTTGAGAACCACTCCATAAAAATTGAAGAGCTGGTACGTGAGATCACCGAAAATATGAGCGACCACAAAGCGCTGATCTTTTCCCAGTTCCTGGGGATGCTGGGCCTGATCCGGCAAAAGCTGGAAGAGCTGGGCATTAAATACGAGTATTTCGACGGAAGCACCTCCGCCCCGGACCGGGAAAAAGCCATTCAGAGCTTCCAGCGGAACGAAGAAGTACGGGTATTCCTCATCTCCTTAAAAGCCGGGGGTGTAGGTTTGAACCTTACCGCGGCAGATTATGTGTACATTGTAGACCCCTGGTGGAACCCGGCGGTAGAGCAGCAGGCCATTGACCGGACACACCGCATCGGGCAAACCAAAAGTATTTTTGCCTACCGGATGATCTGCAAGGATACCATTGAGGACAAGATTCTCAAACTTCAGGAAAAGAAAAGAGCGTTGGCAAAAGACCTGATCGCCGATGAATCGGGATTTGTAAAATCATTGACAAAAGAGGATGTGGAGTATCTGTTCAGTTAAAGGGGAGTGGTCAATGGATCAATGGTGGATATGGATGGTCACTAGCAAATTGGATGCAGCCGGCAGGAACGAACCATCCCGCCACCCGCCATCATCATTGCACCATCAATTTTTCACTACAAACTTTTCACCATTCTCTCCCTGTTCTCTCAAATAATCAAAACATGAAATTCAGAAGAGGCATCTTGTTATTCATTGTAGGCGTTGTGCTGGCGGCCTATTTTACCAAACCGTCTAAGGAAGGGTTCATGAATTTGATTCGGCCGGCGGTCAATCGTACGCACCTCCCTCCTGTTGTGGATTACCAGGACCGGTTCCTGTATTCCTTTGTGACCGCCACCTATGTGGATGCCGGAAATCCCGTAAAAGAAAACGACCGGGTGGTTGCGCCTACACACAAGGAAACCTATGTTGGATTATTCGGGCGCTACTGGAAACAGGAACCTTAACGCCTTCCTTCAATCACCTGCCGCAGGGAGCTATTGCAGCGCCCGGCATAGAGCAGGTGTTCCGTTGGGCGCCTGAACAGGGCTGGCCGGCTTCACAAATGATGCGGATGGCAGCAGGTTAAAAGCCCTAAGAGGCGGCCGGCTATAAAAGTCCTTCTAACGGATTTCTCCCGGGCGGGATCTCCGGTGCTGCTCGCGGTAATGCTTGGGCGACTGCTCAAATTTCTTTTTAAAGATCCTCGAAAAATAAAAAAGCGTCTCAAACCCCGTTTGATCAGCGATCTCATTAATGGGCAGGCTGGTAGCCCTCAAGAGCTCGCTGGCTTTTCCCAGCCGCAGTTCCAGGTGGTACTGGTTGGGCGATATGCCCGTAACCTCTTTAAAATCCTTTCTGAATTTGGAGTAGCTTACGGTAAGCTGCTGGGCAACCTGCGTCATGCTGATATCGCTTTCCAGGGCCTCCTGCAGTAAAAACTTCGCCTTGGAAATATATTGCAGGGCATCGCTGATATTTTCCGTTTTGTAAACGGAAGCATTGTATATCAGCGACAGGATCTGCAGAACAGATCCTGCAATAAGCTGGTGATAACCGGGCGCTGCATTTTTAATGGTGTCGATCAGGCTGTGAAAGATCATCAGCAGCTCCTCGTTAAGGCCCACATGGATGACGGGACTCTTCTTATGGAAGAACCCCGATTTCATCAGCCGTTGCGGATAGTAGCCGTTAAACCCGATCCAGTATTCTTCCCATCCTATTTTCGAAAGCGGTTTGTAACGGTGCCAGACCCCGGGAAACAGCAGGAAACAGCTTCCCTCCCGGATGGTGCCGGCCGCCTGGTGCGCCGTTTCAAAAACGCCGCTTCCCTGCGATATGAATACGATATAATAGTCATTCAGGATCCGGCCCTTGTTCCAGGTAAAACGATGCGTGCTGGGGTGTTCCTTGCTCAGCGGGTAAGGCTGGTGCTCCCGGATCTTTGTATAACCCACCGTAGTAACATAAAGGCCCCAGTTGTCCTCGATGGTTGTTTTTGCGAGATATTTATGAAAATTCTTCACTGATTAAATATACGTGAAATATCAAAAAGTATAAATTAAAAACGGGATAGTGTATGTGTTTTGGAAAAGAGGATGTGTAAATTTGAAACGGAAGATTGCTGATCATAGGCCGGATATCCAACCGTTGATCCGGTAAGAACGTAACGATTAAAAATTGAAGAACGATAGCAAGGTTTTAGCGTCGGAGCGTTCTCCGGTCGCAGACGGGTGCGGCAAGACGCTGGCAGTAAAAAATTAAATTTTTTTTGAACAGGTCAGAAAATGTAAATTTAATCCTGTCCGGAACCCTCTTCTTTTGAAAGGCCCCCGGCCTGATTCAATATTTAAACAAGCCAATTATGACAATGCACAAACTGCTAGAAAGATCACTGCTGCTGCTGCAACAGGGCGTATTGTTCCTGCTCTTTTTTTCCTTTTGCAGCGTAGCGGGGGCCCAGGAAACCCAACAAACCATCCGGGGTGTGGTTACGTTAAGCCGCTCCGGTGATGATCTTGCCGGAACCTCCGTTAATGTAAAAGGAAAAATAGAAGCAACAGCAACCGACAGCAAAGGAGGCTTTAACCTGAAGGTCCGGCTGCCGGCAACACTGGTCATATCCAGGGTGGGGTATGGTACCCTGGAAGTTCCGGTAGTTTCCGGGGGGGACCCGCTAACGGTATTGCTTACAGAAAGCAGCAACAACATGAATGAAGTGGTCGTGGTGAGCTATGGCACGCGGCTGGCGAAAGACATCACCAGCGCGGTAACTACCTTTAATGCCGCCAAAGCAAAAGACGTCCCTGCCGCCGAATTTGGTCAGCGCCTGCAGGGGCGGGTGGCCGGCGTACAGATCAATATGGCCAATGGCCGCCCGGGGCAGGGCATCGATATGCGCATCCGTGGCGCCGCCTCGCTGGGCGCCGGTTACCAGCCGCTGATCGTGGTAGACGGGCAGCCTCTTTCCGGCAGCAACACCCGGTCGGGCGATATGAATGTGGTGAACCCGGACGATATCGAAACCTTTACGGTGCTAAAGGATGCTGCGGCTGCGGCGCTTTATGGTGCGCGGGCTGCAAATGGCGTGATCCTGATCACCACCAAACAGGCAAAAGCGGGTCGCACCAGCGTTACTTTCGATACCTATTACGGCTGGCAAAAAGTGCCGCAGAAAGGACGCCCGGATATGATGAATGCCCGGGAATTTGCCACCTACATGAAAGGCTTTTATGAAGATAAGATCAAATATGAAGGCTATACAAAAGGAATTCCGGCGGAGTATGACCATCCGGAGCAATACGGGGAAGGGACGGACTGGTACGGTGCACTGCTGCGTACCGCACCGATGAAGAATTTTTCGGTCAACCTTTCTTCGGGTACGGAAAAATTATCTTCCTCCTCCACCATGTCGTATTTTGATCAGGATGGTGTGCTGCTCAATACCAACCTGAAACGGTTTGCCTTCCGGAGCAACAATGAGTACCGGCCGGGCAATGCCTTTAAGATCGGTTTAAACCTGGCACCCTCTTATCAGCTGGAGCACAATACAAGGAATTTTACAGATGGCAACCGGCAGATCATTGCCAACGCCACAGCGGCTTCTCCGCTGCAGCCCATCTACAACCCGGACGGGGCATTTAACAGCAAGGCATCCTCCTTCGGAATGCTGAACCTGAACAACCCGGTACAGCAGTTATTGCTGGCCGATGCCAACTATAAGACCTTCCGGTTGCTGGGCAATGCTTATGCCGACATTGCGCTTCTGAAGAACCTGCATTTTAAAACAACGATCAATGCCGATATTGCAGCGTATCAGCAGGACTGGTATCAGGGAACCATGTATGGGATCGGATTGAGCGCTACGCCGGTGCCCCGTCCGTTCTCCAATTCATCCGCCACCCATAGCTCGCATAATTATGTTTCCTGGCTGAACGAAAATACGCTGAATTATAACCTGTCGGTAAACGATCATCACCTCGATCTCCTTGCAGGGTACAGCGCCCAGAAATGGGAGCGGGAATACCGCGCCATAAGCGGTTCTAATTTCGCAAACGACGGCATTCCCTGGATCTCCGGCGCAGCGGTCACCAGCGGGAACAACAATAAAGAAGCATGGAGCATGGCCTCGGGTTTTGGCCGCCTCAGCTACGACTTTAAAGGAAAATACCTCTTAACCGCAACATTCAGAAGAGACGGGTCTTCCCGGTTTGGACCGAATGTTAAATATGCGGATTTTCCCTCTGTATCGGCCGGGTGGATCATAAGCGATGAAGGATTCTTTAAGAAAAATGACGCCGTAAGCTTTTTAAAGCTGCGGGCCAGTTATGGTAAGACCGGTAATTTCAACATCGGGTACTACCAGTTTGTGACCAATGTAAATGCCGCAAACTATGTGTTTGGCGGAACGCTGACCCCCGGTTTTGCCCTGAGCCCGACGCTTGGAAATCCACAGGTAACCTGGGAAAGCTCGGCCCAGACCGATATCGGGGCGGACATTAATTTCCTGGGGGACCGCATCGTTTTTTCCTATGACTATTACGACAAAACAACCAGCAAAATGCTTTATTTGGTAAACCTTCCCTATCAGTCAGGTTATTCCAACATACAGCTGAATGTAGCCAAGTTCCGGATGTGGGGGCATGAATTTATGGTAAGCTCCCGCAACCTGGTGGGCAAATTTGAATGGACAACCGACTTTAATCTTTCGCTGAATGATAATAAACTGCTGGAGCTGCCGCCCAATACCCCTTTTATTGGCAACAATACTACCTATGCCGGTTATAACCGCACGGTAAAAGACGGGCATATCGGAGAATTTTACGGATACGTGTTTGACGGGGTGTACCGGACCCAGGCGGAGGTAGACAACCAGCCAAAGCACTCCTCGTCCGCACCCGGCTCCGTCCGGATGAAAGATGTAAAAGCCGACGGTGTGATCAATGCCGATGACCGGACCCAGATCGGTAATCCCAACCCGAAATACAATTTTGGGATCACCAATACCTTCCGGTATCAAAACTTTGATCTGAACATTGTAGGGTACGGACAAGGAGGCAACCAGATCCTGAATGCCAACCGTGCCGACTGGACCAACCTGGACGGGGTGATGAATGTGGCCACCGACATGATGGATCGCTGGCGCTCAGAAGAAAACCCCGGCAACGGAAAAGTGCCCGGCACCCGGGCAAATACAACAGAGCTGTATCGCCTGGCCAATTCTACCTGGGTGGAAAGCGGCAATTTCTTTACCATTAAGAACATTGCATTGGGCTATACCTTCCGGCAGGACCGTCTGAAGTATGTGAAGGCTGCCCGGGTTTACGCCAGCGTGCAGCAGGCCTTTGTATTTACCAAATACTCAGGAATGAACCCCGAGGCCAACTCCACAAAAGATGATGTTACCGGGATCTATGGCCAGGACCTGAGCACGTTTCCCATCCCGCGCACATTTATGGTCGGCGTCAATTTTAGTTTTTAAGATTAAAAGCAGTTTATAATGAAAAATTACAAATATATCTCCGGACTTTGCGTGATCGCTGCGGTTGCCTTTTCATCCTGTTCCAAAGACTTTCTGACCCTTTACCCCGAGGGCAACCTGAATGAAGGGATCTTTTATAAAACACCGCGCGATTTTCAGCTTGCCGTTGTGGGCGCCTATACGCCCTTGCGCGATATTGCCAACAATGCCTTTTGGATGGATGAGATGCGTTCGGATAATGCCACATTCGATTATTATGCCAAAGACCGGGGAAATGCCGCGCGCGAAAACATCTCCACTTTTATGGATGAAACCACCAACGGAGTTACACAGGTGCGCTACCAGGCCGCCTACACAGGCATTGGCCGTGCAAATGCCATCTTGGATCACCTCGGAGGGAACACATCCCTGACGGATTCCTTAAAAAACCTCATTGCCGGGGAAACCAAGGCGCTGCGGGGACACTACTATTTTGACCTTGTGCGGAACTTTGGCGGCGTGCCCCTGCTCCTGCATGAAGTGCAGCAGGTTTCCGATGCCTATTTACCCAGGGCCACGGAAGAAGAAGTATATACACAGGTGATCAATGATCTCAAGGATGCCCTGACCCTGCTTCCGGCCCCCACATTCAAAGTGCCGGAAACCGGGCGTATGAATAAAGGGGTTGCAGCCACTGAGCTGGCAATGGTTTATATGCAGCGGAAGGATTATGAAAACGCCTTACCCCTGCTGCAATCTGTTACCACTATGGGGTACACCCTTATGACGAACTTCAATGCCATTTTTAATCCGGCCAATAAAAGTGCCGATGTCAATAAAGAGCTGATCTTTGATGTGCAATACCAGTCCGGGACCACCGGCCAGTCCAGCAGTTTTATTTACCGCTTTATTCCGCACATGCCAAAGACCACCAATGTATTGGGCGTTACATTCAATACCACAGGTTATGGGGGCTGGAATGTGCCCACGGATGACCTGATGAGCCTGTTTGAGCCGGGCGACAGCCGGTTTAACGCCTCGGTAGGCATCGTGGAAGGCACTTTGAACGATGCGCAGGATTTTGAGGCGAGCGGGGTTGTAAGCGCTGTTGGTTATACGCCCAAGCCGGGCATCGTGGCCAAATATTTTTGTAAAAAATACTACTACCTCCCCGTTCCCGACATCAATCAGAATACCGATCAGAACTGGCCCCTGTACCGCTACGGAGAGGTATTGCTGATGCTGGCGGAATGCCTGAACGAAACCGGCAAACCGGGAGATGCGCTGCCCTACTTCAACCAGATAAGGGTACGCGCGTTCGGCAATACGGATCATAATATTGCCACGACCGACCCGGTACAGCTGCGTACGGCCATTGCCAAAGAGCGCCGGAGGGAGCTGGCGTTTGAAAATAAAAGGTGGCAGGATCTGATCCGGACCGGGCAGGCCATTTCAGTAATGAATGCCTATGGGGTCATCGCCAAACAAAAATATCCTTACCTGCTGCCGCAGTCCTTCAATGTTACCCCCGAGCGGCTTTTGTATCCCATTCCGCAACGGGAAATGGAGCTGAATAAGAACCTCATACAAAACCCGGGGTACACCAACTAAAGAACGGGTGTGAAAAATGAACGGATGCAGGAATGGTTTCCCGGTTATTTGACCGGCTGCCGGGGAGGGATGCGATGAAGACGGATCTTTTAAGGAAACGGTTTTTGAGCCTGTAAATAGCGTTGCGTTGAAAATAAGATTTCTCTGTCCGCGCTGGGGTGCGGAGCAAATAGCGTGGGGCCCCTTTTTGAAAGAGGTAAAAAAAGCCGGGTATGCCGGTATTGAGTGGTTCCCTTTTGGTGAGGTTTGTGATCCGCAGGAGGTGCTGGCCCTGCTGGAAGAAACGGACCTGGATTTTTCCATCGTGATGCAGGTGGTCACTGCGCATCAGGATGTTGAAACCTACCAGGCTGCGCTGAAAGCAGACCTGCTGCAATTGGCGGGGCTCCGCACGTCTAAAAAACGGCCGCTGTTCATCAGTGCGCAATGTGGAAGAGAGTATTTTACCACCGGGCAGATACTGGATTGTTTGGCGGTTTGCGAAGCGGTAACCCGGGAAACCGGTACGGCCGTTTACCAGGAAACGCACCGCAACAAATGGTCCTACGCCGCGCATACGGTTTTTCCGCTGCTCCAAAAGAAGCCGGATCTGCAGCTCACCCTGGATGTGTCGCACTGGTTTTGTGTGTCAGAAAGCTACCTGGAAGATCAACAGGAAGCCGTGCATGCAGCCATCCGGCAAACGGCGCATCTGCATGCCCGTGTAGGGCATACAGAAGGTCCCCAGGTATTTGACCCCTCACTGCCCGAATACGCGATGGCCCTGAACGAGCATCTGAAGATATGGGATCAGTGGCTGGCCTGCAGGGAACAGCAGGGATTTACTGAAAGTACCATAACACCGGAATTTGGTCCGCCACCCTATCTCACCGGGGCCAACCGGAACATCGACCTGCAGCAGGAGCAATGGCGGTTGAATTTATGGATGAAAGATCTTTTGAACGAACGTTATCAAAAAACAGACGCATGATTTTTTTCGCTGCTGCGCGGCCCTTGCCGGCCGGCATGAATGCGATGATAATAATATAAAATACCGGTTGCTGCCCGTGCAGAACGCATAGGTGCACAAAACAAAACTGAAACATGAAGCGCAGATCCTTTCTGGAACGTGGTTCCATCCTCACGCTTGGGGCAGTCATGTATGACCATGTTGCCTGGGCATTTCAAAATAACAAGGTACAGGTGGGCAGGGATCCGTTATACGGGCTTTTTAAAAACCCCCTGCCCGTATACCGCCCCTTTGTGCGCTGGTGGTGGAATGGCGACAAGGTAGAAAAACAGGAGCTGCTGCGCGAGCTGCAACTGCTGAAAGAGGCCGGCATCGGCGGTGTGGAGATCAACCCCATTAAGTTTCCGCAGCGGACAGATGATATGGGGATCCCTTCGCTGACCTGGCTGAGCGACGAATGGATAGCGGTGCTGGATTTTACATTGACCGAAGCGAAAAAGATGGGGCTGACCTGCGATCTAATTGTAGGCTCCGGCTGGCCGTTCGGCGCCGAATACCTGGAAGGAGAAGAGCGGGCGGATGTCATGACCATCGGTGTAAAAAAGGTGGTGGGCCTGATGGATTTTGAAGCGCCGTTGCTGGACTTTATCAAAGAAGCCGACCCCGCAACCACCAGTCCATATGCCCACCGGCAGCTGGAGATCCAAAAAGTATTTATGGTTCCGGACCCCATGAATTCCCTGGACGAGGTGATCGATCTGTCGGACCAGGTTCCTTCCGGTTTTATTAAGGCAAAGATCCCCCGAGGCAGTTACACCATTTATGCGCTTGTAAAAACAAAAGCATTCCTGCAGGTGATCAACGGGGCTCCGGGCGCCAACGGGCAGGTATTGAACCATTTTAATAAGGCGGCTGTAGAAAAATACCTGAACCACATGACGGACCGGATCCAGGAAAGGATCGGCCCTCTGAAAAACAGGGTGCGCGCGTTGTTTGTAGACAGTATGGAACTGGAGGGCGCCAACTGGACGGATGATATGGCGGAAGAATTTAAGAACCGCAGGGGTTATGACCTGATGCCCTATCTTCCCCTGATCCTGGCAAAGACGGGGGGCATGGGAAATGTATATGACTATAATTACGGTACCCGTTTTACACCGGAATTCCAGGATGTTATTGAACGGGTACGCTGTGATTTTGACCGCACAAAGGTGGCGCTCTTAAAAGAACGCTTTGTAACAACCTTTCAGCAATGGTGTAAGAAAAACGGGATGCTGTCCCGCGCGCAGGCCTACGGAAGAGGATATCATCCTCTCGAAGGCAGTATGGGCATGGATCTGCCGGAAGGCGAAACCTGGATTAAATACGGGATCGGCGAGGAAATGCCCGAGACCGATTACCGGATCGGGCGCGCCTATACCATGATCAATAAATTTGTTTCCTCCGGCGCGCATCTTGCCGGAAAACGGGTGATCTCCTGTGAGGAGGCCACCAATACTGATATGGTGTTCAATGCCTCTTTACAAACCCTGAAGCTGGCCTCGGATCAGAGCCTCATAACCGGCATCACGCATTCCGTTTATCATGGGTTTAACTATTCGCCCAAAGAGGCGCCTTTTCCCGGCTGGATCCGCTACGGCAATTTCATGAACGAACGCAATACCTACTGGCCGTTCTTCAGGCGGATCAATGATTATAAGGCCCGGGTATCCGCACTGCTGCAGCATGCCGATATGTTTGCCGATATTGCGATAATGCCGCCGCTTTATGATGCCTGGGGAAAATTCGGAGCGCCCAATGAACCCTTTCCCTCACTTACCTATCCCAGCAACCTGTCATTGATATGGGAAGCCATGCAGCAGCACGGCAACGGCTGTGATTATATCTCGGACAATATCATCAATGATGCAACTGTTGGAGAGGGTTTCCTGCACTACGGTCCCCGTAAATACCATACGATCTTCCTGGTACACGTGCAAAGTATGGAACCGGAAACAGCCGGCAAGCTGTTGGAATTTGTACGGTCCGGGGGGAAAGTGATCTGCGTGCAAAACACGCCGGATAAATCGGTAGGCCTGTTTCAGGCAGCCGGGCGGACCGAGCAGGTGCGTGGCATTGTTAAAGAGCTGCAGACCTTTAAGGACCGCTTTGTATTTGTAGAGCACCCGGAAGAAAACTATCCGGACTGGTACCGGGGACTTCAGCAAAAGTATAAGATCCGGCCCTATGTAACCATTACTGACGGAAACCCGTTTATACAGCAGGTGCGGTACACCAATGAAACGATGGAGCTGCTGCTGGTATTTAACTCCAGTGCCAACCACCCCTTCAGGGTGACCCTGCAGCCGGATGCAGCTATCTGTGAGGGCAGGTTCGGACACTATTGGGATGCGGTTACCGGTCAGCTGTACCAGCTGGAAAACGACCGGCGGATCGCCCTTACCCTGTACCCGGCAGATATGCGGATCTTTGTTTTTGAGAAGACCAAAAGAAAAAAGGCGCCTTTTTATAAAGAGGTACCGGAATCAGCCGGGCAGTACCCGGCCGTTGCAACACCCTGGCAGGTGGAGCTCCGCCATATAGATGGTACGGTAAAGCATACAACGTTCATAGGGTTAAAAGACCTGAACGAAATACCCGGGTATAAAAATTTTGCCGGTACCGTTGTTTACCGGAATGCGATCACAAAAACAAAAGAGGGCCCTTCTTATGTGGACCTGGGAACGGTGCTGGGTATAGCCCGGCTGAAGATAAACGGAAAAGACCTGGGCGTGCGCTGGTTTGGCCGGTACCTGTATCATGTGCAGCCGGCGTTGCAGCACGGCGAAAACACGATCGAGATCGCCGTAACCACCACCATGGGCAACTACATGAAATCGCTGACGGATAACCCGGTGGCGCAGTACTGGACAAATGGAAAAAGGAAGCCACAACCCATGCGCGCTATGGGTTTGCTGGGCCCCGTTACTGTATTTTAAAAAAAAGAACAATGCAAGGAAAGAAATTTTTTTTAGGAACGCTCTCTACCCTGATGGTCCTGACAGCGCTGGCAAAAGATTACTCCGTAGAGCGCTTTGGCGCAAAAAAGGACGGAATAAGCCTCAACAGTGCCGTGATCCAGGGGGCGATCGATTACATTCATGAGAACGGCGGCGGCCGCCTGGTATTTGAAGAAGGGAAATACCTTACCGGAACGATCTTCCTGAAGTCGAACGTGACCCTTCACCTGGAGAAAGGTGCTGTGTTGCTGGGCTCGGTGAATCCGTTTGACTATGAAAAGAACAAATATATCGGCTGGACCTCCATGATCTTTGCCATCAAACAGGACAATATCGGCATTACGGGGCAGGGAATGATCGACGGGCGCGGGGCCCGTACGGCAAACAACATGGTGGCCAATATCCAGAAAGGGCTGGTATCCGATCCGCTCAAATACGACCGGCCCAATGAAACCAACCGTCCGCAGAATATTTATTTCCGTGAATGCACCAATGTGCGCATAACCGGCATCACGCTGAAAAACCCGGCCAGCTGGAACCAGACCTATGATCAATGTAAGAATCTGTATGTGGACAGCATTACCGTAGACAGCAAGAACTACTGGAACAATGACGGGATCGATGTGGTGGACTGCGACAGTGTGATCATTAAGAACTCTTATTTTGATGCGGCGGATGATGTAATCTGTTTTAAATCGCACGATCCTGCGAAGATCTGCCAGAATGTGATCGTAGATAACTGTACGGGAAGATCCAGCGCCAACGGGCTGAAGTTTGGGACCGTTTCCCGCGGTGGCTTCCGGAACTTTAAGGTTACCAACCTAAAGATCGTGGATACCTATCGCTCCGCCATTACGTTTGCGGCTGTAGATGGCGGACTGGTGGAGAACATCGAAGTGGATGGGGTAAGATCGATCAATACCGGCAATGTTATTTACCTGCGCATTGGCGACCGGTGGAGCAACGGCAAGCAGCCGTACATGAAAAACATCCGCATTTCCAACGTGTATGCAGAAGTACCGGCTACCAAGCCGGACGCCGGCTACAGCTATGAAGGACCCATCGAAGACCTGCCGCGGAACATTTCCCCGGCAAGTATTGTGGGGCTGCCACAATATAAAATACAGGGGGTCACGCTTAAGAACATCGAGATCGTTTATCCCGGTGGCGGTAACCCGCATTATGCCAAAAGAGGCCTGAGCGAAAAAGAGCTGGAAAGTATTCCCGAAATGCCCGCTGCCTACCCGGAGTTTTCACAATTTAAAGAGCTGCCGGCCTGGGGCTTTTATGTGCGGCATGCAACGGGTATCCGCTTCGACAATATCGTATTGCGGGCAAAGGAAAGCGATTACCGCCCGGCCATAGTGTTTGATGATGTGCAAAAAGCTTCCTTTAATAAGATACGGGTGGAAGAACCCGGGGCTAAAGGGAAAAAACAGCTGTTCCTGCACCATACCACGCGAACAAAATAATTTTAATTATTCTTAAAAAGCCTCATAATGCGCGTATTACAATTATTGCTGGTTATCGCACTGTTTCCCTTGTGCGCCGCCGCTAAAGATTACAATGCCTCGCTGTTCGGGATCCTGTCGGATGGCGTTACCAACAACACCCGGTCCATTCAAAAAGCCATTGATTTTATCCACGAAAAAGGGGGCGGGCGACTGGTATTTTATGTGGGGCGTTATATAACCGGTGCGGTACAGCTGCGGTCGAATGTGACCATTAAGCTTGAGGAAGGTGCGGTGCTGGTAGGCGCGGCCTCTGTATATGAATACCGGAGCTCCGGTACGATCAGGGCCATCATCAGTGCAGATGGTCAGCAGCATATAGGCATTTCCGGCAAAGGAGTTATTGAGGGCAATGGCCGTGCAGTGACCGCCTCCGCCGCGGCTTTGCAAAAGAACGGTTACCTGCATCAAAAAGATCTGGCAAAGCCCGCACTGATGGGGTTCACCAATTGTTCGGATATAAAGATCGATTCGGTGAATCTCTGGAACGGATGTGGCAAGGCCCAGGTCTTTGACCGGTGTACGGATGTGGTGGTGGAGCGCGTAAACATAAGCAGTAAGCAGGAACCCGGCGCCGGGGGCATCCGGCTTTCCGGATCCGGAAATGTGCGCATCAGGGATTCGTTTATCGACGTACCGGAGCGGCCCCGTATTGAAGGCCGGAACAATAACCAGTCGGTACAGGTCGATCGTACGATTGATCCTTCCGGAAAGCTTCTGAGTGTTTCGGAATAGGGACTATTTCAATTTCTTTAAAATGCGTTGCGCATTTTTATAATAGATATTGTTGCGCGGAACGGCGGCCGCATATTTTTGAGCCAGTTCCTGGTTCCCCGTTTTATAGGCACAGAGGGCCGCAAAAAAATAGCTGTCTTCCTGGTAGGCCGAGCTGCTTTGGAGGAGCTGCTCAAAAATGGGCAGGGCAACCACGGGCGCCTCTGTTTTCAGCAAACAGACGCCATAATAGAATGCAGCCATAACATCACCCGGATCGCTGGCTGCGGCGGCTTTCAAATAAGGAAGCGCGGCCTGGTATTGCTGATCATTAAAGAGCTGTCCGCCTTGTTTGCCCTGGTCTGTTGCGCCCCGCACCACCACGTTGGGCATTGGCGCCAGCGGATAGCGGTCTACACTGGCGGGAGTAAAGATAAACAGGAGCAGGATAGCAGCCACTGCCACAGCGGCCAGCATCAGTTTCCGGACACGGCCGCTCCGGTGCGCCACCATTGGCTTTTCATTGAAATGCTCCCGGGTTAGCGGTTCCAGCAATGCTCTTAATTGGGGTACCTGCTGTTCTGCCGCTTCGTGTTTTTGAACAATGGCTTCTGTATAAAGCCAGTCTTCATATGCTTTTTTAATCTGGGGGTCCTGTGCCAGCTGGCGCTCAAAATCAGCGCGTTCCGCCGGGGAAAGCGTATCCGAAAGATACGCCTCTATTTGTTCATAAAAATTCATTCGGTGCGGTTGTGATTTACTAATTCAATTAATTCAGACATACAGATGGATTTCTTTTTCCGGAGATACGCATAGCTTACTCCCAGCTGTTCGGCCAGCTTCTGCTGCGAATCGCTGAGATAAGAAGCCCGGATGATCTCCCGGCAACGCTCGCTGAGCTGTTCCAGCAATTCCATTACCAGCTGCTCCTGCTCCAGTTGGCGGGCATGTACCGCAGCCTCTTCCTCTGTTCCGTCTTCCAGATAATGATATCCTTCATCCAGGCTCTTTGTTACCCCCGATCTGGATTTTTTCTTCAGCAGATTGATCCATTTCCGTTTGCAGATCAGCAAAAGAAAGGCTTCAAACGGACAGGTAAGCACAAATTTGCCGTCTGCCGCCAGCTTAAAAATATCGATCAGCGACTCCTGGAAAATGTCCCCGCATTCTTCTGTACCGGCCCCCTTTGATTTCAGGTAGGCTTCAATGGAAGGGGCATACTTACGGTAGATCTCGGAAAGCAGGACCGAATCATTGTTTCGTAAGGCTTCTATATATCGTTGGTCTGTATGCAATCTTCTAAAATTAAGATGATAAAAATCTATATGTTCCAGGAAACATGCATTTGCTCTGGTTTATTTTCGTTTAAAAACAGGGTGGCTGACCGCTTCAATATTTGGAATGCGCGCCCCTTCATTACTCCTGAATCTCAAAAATATTGAATATATTTACCTTGCAGCATGTTTTTTACAGCGCCTTAAAAATTTGCCCCTCTGTTCTGGCCCGTTAACACATTGACCCGGACGGTTGGCTTGCTTCCGGGGGGTGATCGGACTTGCTGAAGAAAATGCAGGTATCCGCCTGTGCAGGAGCGGTAACAATTTCGGGGATCAACTGATTTATGAGTATGTGGCGATTAAACTTGAGACCAGCACTTTTTTTGTTCGGACTATTGCTTGTGGCTGCCGGGGCTTATGCCCAGACGGGAGGCCCGCATCCGGCAGACAGTTCCATTCAGACCGTTGCAGACACGGGCGGGGTTCGTTTTTCGGCGCTGTTGCCGGCCCTTACCCAGATCCCCGGCGCTCCCGAGCCTTTTTATACCCACCTGTGGGATTTTGGAGACGGTCATTTCAGCACCGAAGCATCCCCCCAACACCGGTACGCCCAGCAGCGCGACTATGATGTGTATTTATATGCCGTAAACAACTATGACGACGGAAAAAAGCCGGAAAGGAAAAAGAAAAAGGTTTCGGCTAACGGAAACAATGCCAGCATAGCCGCTGTTTCCACCGCAGAGCGGGACTTTTTTAAAGCCAACGGAGTGTTTGAGCTGAAGTACAATTGTATGGCCAAGCCCGGCGATACCATGGTATTGCTGGCAGGCTGGAGAAATACCGGCCGGGAAGAGGACCAGGGCAAGCTGTACCTCTTCCTGAACGAGAAGATCTTTGACCAGACCTGTTTTGAAAATGCCGGTGACAACTGGGGCTTTCGCTTTTTTAACAGCGGCGACAGTCTGGTTGCCGGAGAGCCGGCGCTCATGGCGGATCTGGGACCGGAAAAACAACTGAAAATTACGGAAAGCGGCAGCCCGCCTTCATCCATTGTCAGGGTACAGAACTATGCAGAAGCTTCCCGCACATTGCTGAGCACCATGATGGCTTACAAAAACAGCTATGTTATTGAGCTGGGCGCGATTGCTCCCGGCGCCACGCATTTTACCCTGGCAGAGCTGAAAGTAACACCGGAAATGATCAAAGATACCAATGCCACGGTGACCGTTACGGGAGTATATGTTCCTAAAAAGGGAAACCCCGTGATGCACCGGCTCAATATCCCGGTGGTAAATTCGCACGATCCCAATAAAATGAACCTGAAAGGGGGCCGGCTGGGGTATCGTTTTTTAAGCAAGCACAAAGAGCTTACTTACAAGGTCCGCTTTCAGAATACCGGGAAAGGGCCTGCGCGCAAAATTGCACTGGACATTACCACCCCCGGCGCGCTGGATCCGCAAACGGTACAGGTCAAAGACGTATCGCCCTTCTGCCCACCCTGTCAGCCGGGTGCAGAAAAACGCGGTTGCTGGGAGCTGGAAAAAAAGAAAACCGGCCTGCTCTTTACCCTTCATGGCATCTACCTGCCGGGAACCAATCAGAAGGGAGTGGAGGATAAAGACAGCACCAAAGGATTTATGGAATTTTCCATGGTCACCAGAAAAAAACTGGACCCCGTTCCTTTCAGGGCGCACACAGCCATTTACTTTGATAAAAATGAACCCATATTTACCAATTATGCCACGGGCCGGTTCAAAAAAAGCATATCGCCTGTTGTAATGGCGGGTTTCGAAAAGGCCTGGGGTAAGGAGCGGGCGGGCGATGGCCTTGTGACCGGCGTGGCATTAGCTCCCCTGGCGCCCTTCCGTCCTTTTTTACAGGCGGAGCTGTATTATAAACAGGGCCTCAAAACCAATACCGGTTATTATACATTGGACAGGAATGGAGTGATCCCGGTAGATGGAAGGAAGGAATTTGTATACAACAAAATGGACTCTTCGGTGACCAACACCGTTTCGCAGATAAAGCTGGTCCCTGTACAGCTGCGTCATAATTTCGGCAATTATTTTTCCGCGGGCGCAGGGCTCAGCCTCACGGCAAACATGGGCGGTGCTGTGGAGCAGGATCTGGCCTACCACGGTGTATCGGCCAACGGAACGGCCGGCGAAGTATATAAAAAGCAACTTACCGAAAAAATAAAGACCTTTTCTGATATACGGGTGCAGCCGTTTATTGACCTGCAGTTTGGGAAGGTCAAGCTTGGCCCCCATTTAGGCATCCGGTATTACTATAACGATAAAAAGACCGGGTACGGATTCTTTTACGCAGGATGGCGGTTTTAAACACACAAAGAACGGAGGGAACTACCTTGTTCCGCAATGCTGATGTTCCGCAATGCAGGATCCTTGGCCCCGGCAAAGGAAAACAGTTAATCTGTTGCCTGCGCAATTTACTCACCGGTATGGTGATGATTGTTTGCTGCTCCGGAACACCGCCGGCAGACAGCCTGGAAACGGTGTACCGGCAATTGAAGCAGAAAGACGACCTGGAGGCCTGCGCCAATTTTCTTTTTGATCAGCTGGATGCAGATCCGGGACTGGCTGTTAACCGGGAGGACTTTTTGAAAAAGGCGCTTTGGCGGGCACCCCGGTCAAAAGAAGAAAAGCTGGCCTGCTTTCAGTTCTTCATCAATACCGGCTGGCATTTGCTCACCCAGCGACAGGTACCGGCATCGATCGCCTGGTACGAGCGGGCTTATGCTTTTTATGAGCAGCATAAGCAGGACCCCGGGCTAAGACCGGATATGGACTTTGAAGAATTTATTGCAAAACCGCTGGGAAACAACTATACCCGTGTGGGAGATTTTTCCAAAGCGATCTATATTCAGCGGCGGGCGATCGCGGAAGCCGTTGCCGCGCACCGGCATGCGATCATACCCGGACTGTACCTGAACCTGGCCACCACCTATTTCCGGATGCATGATGAGGCCGCGCTCCGGAGCACGATTGCCCTGGGTTTACAGAGCGTAAAAAGCGGGAGCCCCAATGACGCGTTGCCGCTGTACAATTTAAAGGCAGAGTCGTTTATTGAAGCCGGTAATACTGATAGCGCAGGGATCTGGAACCACAGAGCAATGCAGCTCGTACGCAGGCTTCCCGGCTCCTCCACAGCGCAGCAAACAACACTCCTGGCCCGTGCCCGCTTACTGAACCTTTCCGGGAAGCACCGGCAATCGTTTTACTACCTGCGGGAAATCGAAAAGAACACCGCCGCAGACAATATAGAGCTGAGGGTGGAAACCGCTATCGAAACCGGTAATGCCTATTTGCTCCTCCATCAGCCAGACAGCGCCTTCTCCTGGCATCAGAAAGCGCTTCATTATTTCCGGCTGAACGAACAGGGATTGTTCCCCGATTTTAAAGTGACCACCGCGCTCTTTGGAGTGGCTACCTCCCTGCTGTACAAGAAACCGCTGGAGGCTGCACAATGGTTTGAAAAAGCCGTGTTGAACGACTATTATACGGAGCAGTTATTGCCGGCCTCTTTAAACAGTAATACAGCTGTTTACGCCAACAAAAGATATTCAGAAACAGCAATTGCCCTGTACCACCAGCTGTTTGATCAATACCAGGACCCGGAATACCTGGTAAAAGCGCTTTGGCTTACCGAGTTATCCAAGGGCAGGGTATTGCTCAATGAGCAGCGCCGGACTGCGTTCTGGAAGCAGGATGCCCTGCTTTCCCATAACAAGAAATGGGTAGACCAGCTCCGTTCTTTATACGTGCTCCTGGCAGAAACGCCGGAAGGAAACTACCGGCAGCAGATCCGGCAAAACATCCGGCGGCTGGAGTTTGAGCTGAATCTGAAGGAGCGGCAAAGCATTGCGCTGCCGTCTTACAGTATATTTAAGAAGTGGGTGCAAACGGCAGCCCTTAAAAAAACGATCATCAGCTATTATCTGGGCGACAGTTATGCCTATACCGTCCATATTCAAAAAGACCATTTCCGGCACCGGCTCGACACCAATACCCGGGCGCGGGTACAGGCGCTCAATGGTTTTATGCAAGCCTATTTTTATACAGGCCCGGCAGCCTTTAACCGGGATCCGCATGCCTATTATGCGCGCTCTTCTGAGCTGCTCCATACCTGGAACCCCTGGCTGTCCGGCACCGGGGGCACTGTTTTGATTTCGCCGGACGGGGCGCTGCACAACCTCCCCTTTGAAGCGCTCAGTACCGCAAAGGAAAAACCGTCCTATTGGGGCGCAACCACAGCGATCGGGTATAGTTTTACGTTCCTGCAAAATGCGTTTTCCAGCGCAGGCAGCAATACTCCCAGGCCGGTAACCGTGTTTAGCTTTGAAAAGCCGCACCTTGGGTTCCCCGCCCTTCCGCAATCGGCAAAGGAACGTGCTTTCCTGGCGGGGCAGTTCCTTACCCGGCAGTACCCTGCCGAACAGACAACCGATTCCGCTTTTATGGCCGCATTAAATGCCGGTAATATTATTCACCTGGCTTCCCATGCGGTAGCCAATACCATAGAGGGGCAGCCATATCTTGTTTTAAAAGATAAGCTGTACCTGGGTGCGCTTCAATACATTACTACCCGCTCTCCCCTGGTGGTGCTGGCCGCCTGCGAAACGGGCTCCGGTGTGCTCTTACAGGGGGAAGGTATGCAGAGCCTCGGCCGGATCCTGTTGAGCAAGGGTGTTGACGGAGTGCTTTCCTCCCGGTGGGAGGTGGATGATGCCGCATCGGGTGCGCTGCTCCGGAATTTTTACCAGGCCCTGTCTGCAGATCCGGATCCCGTAACGGCGCTGAAATCCGCCCGTGCTGCGTACCTTGAAGAACACCGGAGTGTGGCAGCACAGAACCCGTTGTTTTGGGCAGCTTATTTTTACCAGGGCAACGGTGCGTCGCTGCGGATCCGGCAAAAAAGTACATCATCCATTCCGTTATCGCTTTTGCTTATAACGACAGCGATAGCAACGGCTACACTTTTCTTCTGGCGAAAAAAGTGGCTCTGATCAGAACAGGCTATCGATGATCTTCCCGATCCAGTACCCAAATTGTATTTTAAAACACAAATACCAGTTGATGAAATCGGATGGCTTTATAAAGTCAAATGCTGCGTGCCAGTTGTGACCAAGCCGTAAATAATAACCATCGCTAATACAAATTCGGCATCTCTCTCTTCTTCTCAAAACTTACTTTATCAAAATACCATCCACATACACTTCAAAATCATCAAACCATGCTTTACCTTTACCGGTCATTTTGCAGCCAAAGCCAACCGATTGCACATCGGCGGTGAGCGGAAGCTCTATCGTGTATTTCGTCCAGTCCGAATTTCCCCTGGCAGTTTTATCATCGCTGTTTTTGTCAGAAATGATTCCGGTTTTCCCATTCAATTGCATCCATAAACTGGCCGCGCCATCTTCTAAGTTTTCAGTCTTGATATAGGCACTAATCGTTACTTTCTTTTTCCCGTCAAGCACATTTTTTGTTATAATGGTATTAAACAAGCCGCTACCTCTTTCTCCTTCGATATTGCGCTTTGACATAATAAGAAGGGAAACGATACCACTGCGCGCCGATGGAGTAGGTACAATAATATATCCGTTTTTGGTGTTTTGAGGCACCCAACTCACAATTTTAAACTGTGCGTCGAAATATTCAAATCCATAATTTCTGATTATTTCTGGCGGCTTGGCAGCCGGCTCCTTTACTTCAAAAGTCATAGGTTGGGTTCTAATTGATTTTATAACCTTTCCGCCTTCAATAATGGCCGGCTTCCATTTACCTGATGACAACTTTATAACACGCACCAATTCTTCAGCAGCACCGTAGCCCGGATCGCTAATAATGCTGACATTACCTACTGTGCCATCTGTATTTATCAGAAACCGAACTTTTACAGGATACCTTCCTGCCGGGGCCCCCTTTTTCCGGGGTACATCTCCCTGCACATTTTTTTGTAAAAACAATTTCCAGGCCTCTTTGCCACCTTCAAACTCGGCTTCAGATTGGATTTTGTAAGTAGGGGCCGGGGGAATGGTATCTATCCGAAGAAATGAATGAACAATCCAGCCCCTCCCATAAGACGATGACAGGAGAAGAGAAAAAAGAAGTACGATGGAAGTTTTTCTAAAAAACAAGAATGGCATTTGAATAAGTGTTTAAGTTATTTAAAACCTGAAAAGCTAATAACAAGTATATCTTACGACAAAACATACCAATAATACAAGACAGAGCAACAAAATTGCGTATTTTATGTTCTTTCTATATACCAGGGATAATAGGCCATTTATCAATATAATCAACATAATTAAAACACCTCTGGGTTCTAATATTTCTAACCTGTTTATTACTAAAAAATAAGTCTCAAAAAAAACCAGGGGTACACAAAGAAGGATAAAGATGAATTTATACACTTGTTCTGTTTGAAAATGGTTGATTCGTATCTGAAAGGCAAATGAAGCAGTTTCTTCTTTCTTAATAACTAAATCGTACCCAAGTTAAAACCGTCTGCTGTTTCTAATTTGCGTGAAATATAAGTATTGGCACCAAGGTCAATTTCCTCAATTGAAGTTACAATAATGTTTCCACTCTGAATAGGGTGCAATTCAAATTGTCATAGTCATGCTGAGTTTTCCATTTGTGAACACGAAATCAATGGCGCCATGACAAACCTGCTTCGGGTCATCCTGAATTGGTTTCAGGATCCGCGTGAACCTTGTATAGATGCCGAATAGATGCTGAAACAAGTTCAGCAAGACATCGTTGCCAATGACAGATGATAGGATACACTGATAATCAATGGCATTCTCTTTCCACTTTTTCCCGGCAAAAAGTGGAGCGAAAGCCAGGGTCATCTGCCGCGGCGGGCAGCGTGGGAAAGTGTGTGGTCCCTCGCCAGTGCCTGAAGCGCCGCTTTCCCTGGTCCCGCCACCCGCAGAAGAACAGACCGGCGGGAGCGACGAGATTTTATTCGCCTGCTTATTATTTTTTATGGCCCTCATGGGCTCCCTTCGGTCGGTTGCTCCACTTTTCATCTTAAGTTGACGGCTATGGCATAGGCATAAACCCTGGCCTACGCCCGGGCAGTGTGCTCACCGACCGGCCAAATTTGATACCGGGTCATTATCATACCGAAATGCCATCTGATCTTTTTCCATACGGGTAACAATTATTCCGGCCGGTTGATATACCGGCAGAACCCTCTTTTTTAAATTTTAAAAACAATGTTTATGAAAAAGAATATGTTTCCGCTCCTGACTTTATTGTCTTTGGCCGTTTTTCTTTTTGCCTGCAGGAAGGACAATACACCGATCGATCCGCAAAGCACTTATCAGAAAGATGTAGAAAAGATGCTTCGTTTTTTTAAAGACCATGAACCTGTTGTTGAAAAATTTATGGTTGATGCCGGCACCGGCGCTACCATCGCCCTGCAGAACGGCACCAAGATTACCTTTAGCCCGGATGCTTTTATAAATTCCGGTGGTGGTGTGGTTACAGGAAATGTGACCATTGGTGCCCGCGTTTTTATAAAGCCCAGCGAAATGATCCTGGCAGACAAACCACCGGTAACCGATGCCGGGCAGATACTCGAAACATTTGGTGAAGCCCTGGTTACCGCAGAGCAGAACGGACAGCCGCTTGCATTGAATCCGCAGCAAAAACCTCCGAATGTTCAGGTGCCCCTCCCTGCCGCCAACGCCAATGGTGCCAACCGCGAGATCCCCATGTGGGATGGTGATACAACGGTGAACGTGGAGTACAGCGGCTATAACCATGAAAATGTGTTCACCACCATCACCCAGGCTTATACTATTAAAAAGGGAATGGAATGGACGCAGATACCCGGCTCCTTTGGAGTTGGCAATGCCGCGGCCACTTATTTTCCGCTGGATAACCTGGGCGATTGGAGAAACTGCGATGCACTCTACAATATTGCTGCACCCAAAACAACGGTACTTGGCTATTTCGGGGATAAATTCAATATCAAAACCGGTAATAACTATTCCGGGCAGGATCCCACCCAGTTGTTCTTTAAGGTGTCTGGTGTAAATACGCTCGTAAAATTATACAACCCCATCTTCAACCCCATCCCCGGCAAAGAAGGTCTGCTGAGCTATCAAAACAGCATCCCTGTTGGAGCAAACGGAACCTTCCTGGCCATGAGTACCGTTAATGGTAAATTTTATGCCGAGATGCGTGATGTGACGATCGCCCCCGGAAGCGGGACAAATTACATGGGGATCAGTTTTAACCTGCAGGAGGTTTCTGAAGCACAACTGCTCCAGCTGATCGAACAGATGAATTCCAAATAATACTGATTGAATAATACATTCCGGCAACCATTTCAATAGATACCTTTCCTTTCCGGGAGATTGTTAAAAACGGTCTCCCGGTTTTTTTAGTTGCCTGGTTTAGCCACAGAGCGCTGAATGACAAAGGTTTAGTGGGATTGCCCCCCGGGATGATAAAAGCCTGAAAAACAATGTTTCAGCGCCTCTGCGGTTTTAGCAATATTATTATCCGGCCAAAAAAAAAGGTCTTTCTGTAGAAACAGACCGACCTCTAACGATTGCTTGCCATATGAAAAAGTTAATGAATAACTTCTGAATACAAAGATAGTCATAATTCATGCCATTTTGCAAGGATGCCATTTTTGCAGGGGGTCTCTGAAACCAAAACGTCTAATTCTCAATGCGATTTGTTTAGATAATCGGGGATGCTTAACGATCAGCATTGAAAATAAATTAAAAAGCAGGCAAAAAATTTCGGAATTTTAAAAAAAACAGTTGTTAGTTAATTTATTGTTAATAGAATCCCTTATTTTAGTGCTCTATAACCGTTGAAACAAAACTATTGTGACCTCTAACGATTGTCTCGGCCTAAAAATGAACAAGGAAGCGGATCTCTTATATAACAGGGATCCGCTTTTTATTGCTGACCCAGAATACGCGGTATTATTCGGTTTGCATAGATTGGTTATATTTTTAACAGGGATCTTTCCATTTACGAAACGGGCAGAACAGGATAAAAGTCCATGGGTGTTATTTTCCCGCCGGAAGCAATAAAAGACAGTGCAAAAAAAAGGTCCTTCCGTAGAAACGGACTGACCTCTAACGATTGCTTGCCATATGAAAAAACTTAAAAAACGCTTTTGTTATGCTGCCTACAGCTTCTGTCTCTCTTTTCCTATTCCCTCATTTGTTACACAAAGATATACAGGGTTTACACATTCAAAAACACAATATGCCGCAGGTTCTATCATATTCAATACCTGCTGATTTCCCTGAAAGTACTGTAGATACAGCCTTTCAGCAGAAAATGGATCGCATATCCAACGCTTAAAAGAGAACGAAAAAATCGTTGAAAATTGTATAAATAAATGCCCAAACAATGGAGAAAATCGAAAAGTTTAAAAAAAGATTGGGGAAAAGAAGCCCCAATTCAGAAAATACTGTTATTTTAGTTGCCTGTAATCAATTAACTTTTTATTAACCGGTATCAGGTTTTTGATTACAGTGTAAATAAGGAAGCGTTTTTATTTACTCGAAGATGACCTCTAAGTTTGATTGCCTCTGACGGTTGCTTCTTTTTTTTCTTAATGAACACACCTAAATAGCCCGTTTTATAGATTGTAATAGTTTAGCAGCAGCTTGCCGTTGAATTTAGAATGTACTGAAAACAAAAAAGGTCCTTCCGTAGAAACGGACTGACCTCTAACGATTGCTTGCCATATGAAAAAACTTAAAAAACTCTTTTGTTGTGCTGCCTACAGCTTTTGTCTCTCTTTTCCTATTCCCTCATTTGTTACACAAAGATAATACGTTTTAGAAGGGCACTCCAAACCAACTATTGATGAAATCTGGTATGTCTAACCTGTTATAAAAACATTAAAGTGCCCGTTATTACTGCATTACAGCTTAATTTCGTGGAGATGCCCAAGGGTATTTTGGGCCTTTTTAATGTTTTTGAAAAGTTTGCATTTAACTTTGTAACTATGCCGAATAAGCCGGGAGATATCCTGTTTCAGTTAATAAAATCGTTGGAAAAGTCGGAAAAACGACACTTTAAGCTTTATATTACACGAAGCTCTGGTAATGAGGACCTTAAGGTGATCAAGCTGTTTGATGCCCTGGACAAGTTGCAGCAATATGATGAAAAGCTGGTGCTGAAAAAGCTGAAGGATGTAACCAAGCCCCAGCTATCCAATCTGAAATCCCATTTATATAAGGAGATACTGGCCGGGCTGCGCCTATTGAAAAGCAGTGAAAGTCTTGATCTTCAATTAAATGAATTATTCGATTCAGCGCATATACTTTATAAGAAGGGGCTGTTCTACCAGAGCCTTCGGGTGATCGATAAGGTCAAGGAAATGGCCAAACTCAACCAGAAGTTCTTCTTTCTTCCGCAGATATTGTCACTGGAAAAACGCATCGAGGCGCTGAATGTGACGGACAGTTTTGTCAGCCGGATGGACGAATTGGCAGAAGAGTCCAACGAGGTCAATACCAAACTGAACATGGTCACCCGCTTGTCGAACCTTTCGCTGCAGGTATACGGATTTTATATTGCCAATGGTCATGCCCGGAATGAAGTGGAAGAAGATAAGGTGAAGAAGTTCTTTAAGCAGAACCTGCCCTCGGGATCGGCCCAGCAGGAAGGGTTTTACGAACGGCTCTATTATTATCAAAGTTATACCTGGTTTGCGTTTATCCGTCAGGATTTTCTCCTGTACTACCGGTATGTGCAAAAATGGGTGGACCTGTTTTATGAAAAGCCCAATATGCAACGGACGGAAACCGGTCATTTCATCAAGGGGTATCACAATCTGCTGAACGCGCATTTTGATCTGAGGAATTACGAAAAATTCAGCATCGACCTGCAGCGGTTTGAGGAATTCAGCCATACCAAAAGAGTGCAGAGCAATGAAAACTTCCGGGTGCAATCCTTTGTGTACATTGCCAGCGCCAAGATCAACTACTTTACCATTACCGGGCAAACCGCCGCCGGGTTGAAGGAGGTGCCGTTTATTGAAGAGAAGCTGACGGAGTATACCTTATTCCTGGACCGGCACCGGGTAATGGTGATCACTTATAAAATAGCCATGCTGTATTTCCTCTCGGGAGATTATGGCACCAGCATCGATTACCTGCAAAAGATCATCAATGATTCGTCCGGGCTCAGAACGGACCTGCAATGTTATGCACGGCTGGTACATTTACTGGCACATTATGAAATGGGTAACCTGGAGCTGATGGATTCGCTGACCCGCTCCGTTTTCCGCTATATGTCCAAAATGAAGAACCTGACAGTGATCGAGCAGGAGATCTTCCGTTTTTTCAGGGGATCCTTCCGGTTTACCAGCAGGGAGCTGATACCGGAGTTTGCCCGCTTCCTTGACAAGGTCAAGCACCTCGAGAAGAACCGGTTTGAGACCCGCTCCTTTGCCTACCTGGATATCATTTCCTGGCTGGAAAGCAAGGTAGAGCGCAAGCCGATGCGGAAGATCATTGAAGAAAAGTTCCAGCAAAGCAAGCACCGTAAAAATGTAGTGCCTGTGCTGGTAGATCAGTAGCAGTGGTCAGCTGTCAGTGATGGTTCCGGAGCATTTGAGAATGTGAAAATGCACCAAGCATGAAACCGGGTCTGACGTGAAACCTTAAACTTCAAAGAAAGAATGATCAGTGAGACGTGTAACGTACACAGATTTAACCGAAACCAGAGAAAGTAACATTGAGCATAAAAACAGACCTCAAATATTAAACGTCAAACCAAAAACCTGTTTGCGTTGTTGCCAATGACAGATTGTTTCAGCATCTATTCGACATCGATGCATGATTTAGGCAGATCCTGAAAAAAGAATAGACCCTGAAATAAATTCATGGTGACACCTTCCGGATGACCCAAAGCAGATTTGTCATGACTTCATTGATTTTGCAACGCAAATTGAAAACTCAAGGGGTCAGCGGGATCACTTTCCGTTCGCGGCTGCTTAGCAGGGCCGCATCGATCACCTTCATGGTAAGAATGGCATCTGATGCAGGTACCGGGTTGGGCCGGTCATGACGCAATGCTTCATATACTTCTTCATAATAATCCATATAGTTGCCCATTTCGGAGCGTGTCTGCTTTCTTATATCCTGCCCGTTAATGGTGGTATGGAGCACCCCGTCGAACCCTTCGGGTGTTGTGATCCAGGTTTCAATGGCCGGCGTCACGCCTTCCAGCAATTTTGTTTCCTGAAGATCGGAGCGTTGCTGCAGGAAAGTGCCGTTCTCTCCTTGTAAAATGAACGGGTAGGGCGATTCTTTGGCAAAGACGGTTCCTTTGATGCGTACGCGGAAGGGGCGGGGATAATACAGCAGCACTTCAAAATAGTCATTTGCCTCCATACTCTTCCGCATGGTGAACACATCGGCAAAAACGGCCTCGGGAAATCCGAACAGCTGGATGGCCTGGTCGATGAGATGGGCGCCCAGGTCGTGCAGGTTGCCGGCACCCGGTTTGTTCCCTTCTTTATGATCCTTGCCGCTATGCCCGGTGCGGTAACGGTCGTAACGCAGTTCCACTTCCTTCAGTTCTCCCAGCATATTTTCGGTAACCACGTCCCTGATGGCGCGAAAATCGCCGTCATATCTCCGGTTCTGGTAAACGCTCAGGAAAAGGTTCTTTTCCCGGGCCACCCGGTCGGCCTCTTCCGCTTCCGCGGCAGTGACCATAAAGGGCTTTTCCACTACGATGTTTTTACCGGCTTCCAGCGCTCTGACCGCATATTCAAAATGGGTTTGCACGGGCGTGTTTACGATCACCAGTTCAATATCCGGGTCGGCGATCAGCTCTTCAAAAGAGCGGTATAACCGCGAGTCGGGATAACGTTCCCGCGAGTCGTCTTTATGCCGTTCCACGATGGCCCTCAGCTCATAGTGCGGATTGGCGTTGATAAACGGGGCATGGAACAGCTTGCCGCTCATGCCAAAAGATGCGATTCCCGTAATAATTGGATGACTCATTATTTATTTGATTTTTGAAGGGATGTAAAAGTACCGAATAATTGAAACGTTGGGCCGGTTATGCCGGGCAAATGCATCATTTTCTTCACCACAACATGGGCATTGGGGGGAAACGATCCTGTTTTTGTTAAAATACGATATCGGGCCGCCCGGGTCAGAAGCAGCGCCTTACCGCTGCTGGGCCCTGAACCAGCGGTCGGGAATTTCGTCCTGCGATGCCAGGAGGTAATCTTTATAGCTGCAGGGCACCAGCCGGTTGCCCGGCAGCTGCATCCACCAGCGCCCGGTCTTTTTACTTTGATAAAACGTGGTTTCTATTTCCGAAAAGATCATCTGGTATTCATTAAAAGCTTCCTTGTCCGTAAGCGCGGCTTCTTTTTTCCTGCGGTGCAAACCATCCAGCGCATACCATAACATATGACCGATTTGTTTAGCGGTCAGTTCATCCCGGTCTTTTTTTACATCATACCCGTAAATACCGATGGTATTCACGGCGGCACTCATCCCGGCATATTGCATGAGGATACAGGCTTCTTCCCCATTGAAGCCATTCGGGGTAAGCTGGTTGGCAGGAGCATAAGCATGGGCAATGGCATTGATGTCGAACGAGAACAGCTGGCTGCTCCGGATCGCCGGCTCAATCTGCTCGATGTCCTCTTTTACATGCCCTACCCGGTAAAAGTCAAATTTTAGTTTATCCAGTGTCTGTAGCATCCCGGGGTGCACCAGATAACTTTGAAAACCGATATGATTGTAGTGCCGGATATAATTGGGCTCACCGGTAAGCATCTCCATTAAAAAATGATCATTGGCAAAGGGCGATTCCATGTCCAGGTCGATCACGGCGTCTATGACCGATGCCTCTATAATGGTTTTCTGCAGGCCATAAGCGCCATACTGCGCCATTGTAAGATCATGTGAGCCACCCAGGATGATCACCGTTTTTCCTTCTTCGATCAGAGCGGCGATCACCGTTCTTAAAGCGGCAACCGTGTCGGTGTAGGACGCGCCCTGCCGGATATCGCCGATGTCGGCGATCCGGATCCCGTCGTGCCAGAAAAACAACGAATAGAACTGCCGGCGGATGAGATCCGGCGCAGCGCTGGGAGTGCCCAGGATGCCATTCCCCCGCTGCTCACCACATCCTACCAATACAAGGTCTGCAAGTTCCAGATCGGGAAAAAGCGCTTCATGAATATCAATGCTGCTGCCCATTTGATCGGGTTTATAACGTTCATCACCGGCGATCTCCCTGAGGTTCACAGGTGATAAGAATGCTTCAATATTCATGTGGTCTGACATGCTTGCAAGATAGTATAAACGGGGAAAGATTTGAAGAACCGCTTATAAAGTTTTTGGGCGATTTGCAAAAGAAGCACCTGTGCGTTGGCCCTTATAAAAAAGGAACACTTATTTTTGAGGCCAAAATCAATCACTATGAGGAAACTTTTATTGATCGTCCTGCTTTTCAATTCCGTTTCATGGTTGCATGCGCAGGATGAGACCGTTAAGAAATTGCAGGCCGACTCCGACCGGAAAATTGCGAAGGACGCTAATGATACCGCGCAGATGACCTGGAAGACCGGTGGTGTATTTAACTTGAATATCGCGCAGGGCTCATTGAGCAACTGGTCTGCAGGAGGAGATAAATTTTCGCTGGCGCTGAATTCATTGCTGAGCACCTATGCGTTTTATCAAAAAGGCAGGCATCACTGGGATAATACGCTCGATCTGAACCTGGGTTATATGAATACAACCTCGCTTGGTACCCGGAAAAATGATGACCGGATCGACCTTGTATCGAAATATGCCTATGATATCGGTAAAAAATGGGATGTGGGTGCGTTATTCAATTTCCGCTCCCAGATATTGAAAGGGTACGACTATAATGATTCTTCAAATACGCTTACTTCCCAGTTCCTGTCGCCCGCCTATGTGCTGCTGAGCCCCGGGGTTACCTATAAGCCGGTAAAGAGCTTTTCCGTATTTGTTTCGCCGGTAACAGCACGCTGGACCATCGTTATGAATGATTCGCTTTCTGCACGGGGGGCCTATGGTGTAGACAGCAGCAAGCATGTAAAAACAGAATTTGGTGCTTTTGCTACCGTAAACTTCTTTAAAGAATTCAGCAAGTCCATCTCGTTCAAAAGCCGTGCTGACTTCTATTCCAATTATCTTCATAATCCGCAGAACATTGATGTGTACTGGACCAACCTGCTGACGATGAAGCTGGGCAAGCTGTTTGCGATCAACTATGCGCTGGACCTTATTTATGACGATGATGCCCGTTTGTTTGGACCAGACAGGGAATCGGCCCGCCCGCAGATACGCTCAATGCTGGGCATCGGACTTTCTTACCGTTTTAGCAACAGATAATGGCGCAAAAGAAGCTGGTACGTTTTGCAGAGCTCAACACATTTCATAATGTGCTGCAGTTTCCCGGGGACATGACGGGAAAATGGAAGGCGTATTTTAAAAATGAACATCCCATAACCCTGGAGCTGGCTTGCGGAAAAGGGGAATATGCCCTGGGACTGGGGCGGCTGCACCCCGGCCGCAATTTTATTGGTGTGGACATCAAAGGCAACCGGCTATGGGCAGGAGCAAGGAAGGCACTTCATGAAAACCTGGATAATGTGGCCTTTTTGCGGGTGCAGATCGAGCAGCTGCACCAGTACTTTGCACCGGGTGAGGTGAGCGAGATCTGGATCACCTTCCCGGATCCGCAGTTGCGGTTTTCAAAGGCGAAGAAGCGCCTTACGCATCCGCGGTTCTTAAGGATTTTTAAGCAGGTGATCCGGCCGGACGGCATCATTCATCTGAAAACAGACAGTCCCAACCTGCACCGGTTCACCAAAGAAGTGCTGGATATGTATCAGTGTACTATCCTCAAAGAGACCGATGATCTCTACAGCGCGGCAAACCTTCCGGAGGAATTGAGAATAAAGACCTATTACGAGAGCCTGGACATTGCCGAAAGCAACCGGATCCATTATCTGGCCTTTCAGTTGCCATCCGTGCTTTCCGGTGAAGAAAAGGACCTGGAATTAAAGGAAGCGATCCGGTATGAGCTTGATTGAGGGGGAAGATTATTATGTGAATGAGGACGGTAAGATGGTGCTTACGGAAAAATATCATTTACAACGGGGATATTGTTGCAGCAACGGCTGCCGGCATTGTCCCTATGATTATGAAAATGTTTCGGAACCCAAAAAAACACAGTTGTTGAATGCGCGTAAAAAAAAGCAGCAGCAATCCGGCGAAGCTGAAGACCGTTCGGCCCTCGGGTAAAACGGACGACAGTATTTTTGACCTGATCTACGATATTGCCCGGCTGGTCCCGAAAGGAAGAGTGACCTCTTATGGCGCCATTGCAAAAGCCATTGGCTCCGGCAAATCGGCAAGGCTGGTGGGCTGGGCCATGAGTGCCGCGGGGAGGGTAAAACCCAAGGTACCGGCGCACCGGGTGGTAAACAGTGCCGGGCTGCTGTCCGGAAAGCATGCTTTCAAAACACCTACCTATATGCAGGAGCTGCTGGAAAAGGAAGGGATAAAAGTAAAGAACGATAAGGTGGTGGATTTTAAGACCCGGTTCTGGGATCCGGCGTTGGAGCTGGTTTAAAAGAGCACGGGTGAGGATCATCAACAAGCAGCATCAGCGGGAAAGCTCCCCCGCAGGCGATCCGGCATCAGCGTAGCAGCCGTATTTTGATCTTATCTTAACGATAACGATTTCGAGGTCTGTTGATCCTGCAATGCTTAAAATACATAAATTCGCTTCGCTCTATAATTGGGAGTAAAAGGACAGCTGTTGTTCAAAAAGATCACCGCTGCTTATTTTTTTATCGATTGTTTTACAAAATAATTTTCAGGAATGGCTACAACAAGAAGGGCTTTTATACAGCATACTGCGCTGGCAACGACCGGCGTGGCGTTATCCGGTTTATTTACGAAGGTAAATGCTTCCAGTTATAACCGCATCATCGGTGCCAACGGCAAAGTGAACCTGGCGCATATCGGTATCGGTAACCGGGGAGGAGAGATCATTAATGATTTTGCAAAAACCAACCTGGCAAATGTAGTGGCCCTGTGTGATGTGGATATGGGCGCCAAGCATACGCAGGCCACCATCGCTAAATTTCCCAATGCAACACAGTTCCAGGATTTCCGGAAAATGTATGATAAAATGGAAAAATCCATAGATGCCGTAACCATTGCGGTGCCGGATTTTGCACATTTCCCGATTACGGTGCATTCTATGGCGCTGGGCAAGCATGTATATGTAGAAAAGCCAATGGCACGCACCTTTCATGAGGTAGAACTGATGATCCGGGCGGCGAAAAAATATCCGCAGGTGGTTACGCAAATGGGTAACCAGGGACACTCGGAGGCCAATTATTTTCAATTTAAAGCATGGACGGAAGCGGGCATCATTAAAGATGTAACGGCCATCACAGCCCATATGAACAGCCCGAGGCGCTGGCATGGATGGGATACGAATATTAAGAAATTCCCTGCGGCTGAGCCCATCCCGGAAACCCTGGATTGGGATACCTGGCTGTCGGCCCAGATGTATCACGATTTTAATAAGGACTTTCATTATGGTCAGTGGCGTTGCTGGTACGACTTTGGAATGGGTGCGTTGGGCGATTGGGGCGCACATATCCTGGATACGGCGCACCAGTTTTTAAACCTCGGCCTGCCGGAAGAGGTCACCCCGCTGAAGCTGGAAGGACATAACGATTATTTCTACCCGATGTCCAGCACTATTGAATTTAAATTTCCCAAACGCAAAAGGATGCCGCCGGTAGTGATTACCTGGTATGACGGTATCAACAACCAGCCCAGGCTTCCTGAAGGATTTGGCAACTCGGAACTGGATTCGAGCATTCCCACCGTAGGAGGCAAAAAGATCCAGGCTGCAAAGCTCAATCCCGGTAAAGAGATCTATAGTAAGACGCTTACGTTTAAAGGCGGGTCCCATGCCAGTACATTGAGCATCATTCCTTCCGCAAAGGCAAAGGAAATGGAGCATAAATTACCGGAAGTGCCCAAGAGCCCGTCCAATCACTTTGCTAATTTTTTACTGGCCAGCCAGGGAAAGGAAAAAACCCGGTCTCCCTTTGAAATAGCCGGCCCGCTGAGCCAGGTGTTTTGCCTGGGGGTGATGGCGCAGCGTTTGAACCGGAAGATCATTTTTGACCGGGAAACCAAGCGGATAACCAATGATGCCTTTGCTGATGCGTTCTTAACCGGTGCTCCTCCCCGCAAAGGATGGGAAGACTATTATAAGATATAAGCACAGGTCACTGTCTGAATATTCTTTTAAGAGCTGGGGTTGCCTTTTTTGAGCAGCCCCAGCTCTGTTTTGGGGTTTCTGCAGATGGTTCCGGGTAATGATAAAAGAATGGAATGCCTGCCTGAAGCACCCCCGGACCTTTGGGGGCGCAGGACAGCGATCATTGATAGTGCTCCTGTGGAGCGCTTAATAAAAGAATTTGTACTTTTGAAAGTGCAATTATTTTCAATAATGAAAGGGAAACCATTCCTGGTATTGGCTTTTGCCGGGTGTTGCAGCCTTCAGCTGGCTGCGCAGGGAAACCATGTAATGCCATCAATAAAAAAAGACAGCGTCTGCAGCTATGTGCGGATGCCGTTGAAGGCGGATGCCGGTATTTTTAAAGTGAAGCCCGTAGCGCTGCATACCGTTTACTATAATCATTTGGGGTTTATGTGCCGGCAGGAGCTGAAACTGGAGAAAGCCACGAAGACCTCATTCCGCATCCGGCTGGGCAGTGTGGAATATACAGACCGGATGGAGGGCAAAAGAAAACCGGTTACCCTGCATTGAAACGGATGCGGTCAGCGTTAAAAAATACGGCACTTACTGTGGATGATGACCGGATCCCTGTGCTGCTGCCTGCTTCAGCATGTCTAACACGATGGAGGCTTCTGTTGGAGTGAAATTTCCGAACCCTAACCGCATAGCGCTCAATTCCTGTGTCTGGTATAACAGGAACTGTGGAAGCTGTAAGCCCTGTGTGGCTAATGCTTTACTGATCCTTAACAAATTCAGCCCCTGTTCCCATTTTGTCCACACTGCCAGACCTCCCGGTGGTATGGAAAAAGAAACGCTGCTGCCCAGCTCTGTATCCAGCATTTTGCAAAAATGATTGCGCCGCTCGTGGTAGATCTTTTGCACTTTCTTCAGATGACGGTGGATCTCCCCCTCTGCGATCAGCTCGCCCAGGACCTGTTCCATGATAGAGTCTCCCTGGCGGTCAATAATGCCCTGTACTTTCTGCATTTCTGTAACCAGGTTTTCAGGCGCTACCAGGAACCCTGCCCGGAAACCCGGGGCCAGGGTTTTGCCAAAAGAACCCAGGTATACTACCATGCCTTCGGTATCGGCGCTGGCCAGCGGAAGGATGGGGCTGCTTTGATAATGAAAGTCATATTCATAATCATCCTCCAGGATGATGAAGCCATAGGTGGCCGACAGCTTTAACAGCGCTACCCTGCGCTGGGCACTTAGTGTGGCGGTGGTGGGGTAGTGGTGATGCGGGGTAATGTACAGCAGCCGGACGCGTTGCTTTTTGCAGATGCGCTCTACTGCTTCCACACTGATTCCATCCTGGTCTGCCGGAACGGTCTTCAACCTTGCTCCCGATTGCTGAAAGGTCATATTGGCGGTATAATAACCCGGTGAGCCTACCAATACGGTATCGCCCACGCCAATAAGCGTACGGGCCGCAACATACATACCCATTTCCATTCCCCGGGTTACCAGGATGTTTTTGGGTGTAATGTGCAGTCCGCGGGTGCTGTTTAAAAAATTAGAAAGCTGTATTTTAAAGAAGGAGTCGCCGGTGGCTGCATGGTATCCCAGATGTTTCCGGTTTACTTTCCTGCGCAGGGCGGCCGTATAGTAGCGTGCCAGCTGATCTGTGGGCGAAAGCCGGTAGTCCGGTTGTCCGTCCGTAAGCATAAGAGACAGGCCTGGCGTGGGTTCGGGCACATCCAGAATATTGTTCCTGCTGAAATGAAACCCGGCTTTGGCCGGATACGCTGTTAACTTCAATGCATCCAGCTTTTTTTTGGCGGTATCCTTATGCGATACGGTTTTCACAAAGCAGCCTTTATTCGGCACGGTGGCGATCCAGCCCTGCGCATCCAGTTCTTCGTAGGCGGCTACTGCCGTTTTACGGTGTACCTGCAGCAGAATACTCATGGCGCGGGTGCCGGGCAATTGCTGCCCCCCTGAAAGAAATCCCCGCTGGATGGCATTAATGACCTGGTGCACGATCTGAAGATAAACCGCCGTGGTACTTTGCCGGTCGATGGGCACAAGGGTTTTGTATGGCAATTGAACCGGACTACTCATTATATAAAAACCGGACTACCTGAGTCGTCCGGCAAGGTAATAGTTTTGGCGGAAAATAAAGAAAGAAATGCCGGGGCACAAGGCCCTGAGGCATCAAGACACAAGTGTATGGAGTTTAAGAAAAAAACAATGAAACTGTCAAAACGGACTGCATCTGCAAAAACATCCGTATTGTTATTAACAGCGGGACTGACCCTTACTTCCCTGGCGTGGACAAAAAAGTCCGGCGCACAGGATACCCTGCTGGACCCGGTTACCGTAACCTCGTCCCTTATTGAAAAAACGAGCTCGGAAACGGGAAGGAATATAACCATTATCAGTGGCGAAACCATTGCAGCCCTGCCCGTTCATTCAGTGGACGAGCTGTTAAAATACGTTCCCGGCGTGGAGGCGCAGATGCGGGGCCCCCAGGGCGCACAAACGGATATTTCGATCAGGGGAGGCACTTTTCAGCAAGTGCTGGTGATCCTGGATGGGTTACGGCTGAATGATCCCAATACCGGGCATTTTACGGGCTATATTCCCATCAGCCCTGCAGAGATCGACCGGATTGAAGTACTCAAAGGGGCTTCTTCGGCGGTTTACGGATCTGATGCGGTAGGCGGGGTGATCAATATCATCACAAAGGCGTTTAACAAAAACCAACAGACCCGGCAAAAGCAGGCGTCTGCAATGATAAGCGTGGGTGAATACGGATTATTGAATGCCAATGCCGGCGGGTTTTATCAGAATGAAAAAATAAATGTGGGTGCGGGTTTCCTGACCAATAATGCGAATGGGGTACAGCAGCGGGGCATCCGGGGTTATTTTCACAATACCGCGGCTTCTGCCGGATTGATGGTAAAGCTGAATCCTTACTGGAACCTGGCGCTGCGAACGGCTTATGACAACCGGGACTTTGCCGCACAAAATTTTTATACCACCTATGCATCGGATACAGCGTCGGAAACGATCAGCTCCTGGTGGAACCAGGCGCGGCTGCAATACCAGAAAGGAAATACACAGGTAAGTGTAGATGCCGGATATAAAAGCATGGAAGACCGGTATGCGTTCAATCCCACATCGATCGCTAATAATAATCGATCGCACCTGTTTCAGGCGCAGGCTGCATTGCAACAGCAGTTTTCCGGGCAAACCAGTTTGGTGGCCGGATTTAATTTTCAGAACCGGGATATCCGTTCCAATGACCGGGGCGACCACCAGTTGAAGACGGCGGCGCCTTTTGTTTCATTGATCCGGAAATTCGGGACGCACTTTACGATAAACCCGTCTTTAAGAATGGAAGTTTACGGCGCGCTGCCTGCCGAATGGGTGCCCCAGCTGACGGCATCCTATAAAATGAACAATGTGCAGTTGCGTGCCAGTGGAGGCAAAACCATCCGGAATGCAGATTTTACGGAGCTGTACAATAATTACAACAAAGCAGAAGTAAAAAGCGGAAGCGTGGGCAACCCGGCCCTGGAAGCTGAAAGATCCTGGACCTATGAAGCAGGCGTTGACTGGTTTAGCACCGTTGGTGTAAAGATCTCTACCAGTTTTTTCCAGCGGTTTCATGCCGGACTGATCGACTGGGTAAATACGCCTTATGCGGAGATGCCCCGGAAAGACAACCTGGTAACGGGCAGTAATTATGCGTTGGCCAAAAATGTAGCCGAAGTGAACACTACCGGATGGGAAACGGATGCAGCCTATACCCGGCGGTTTTCATCCTGTCAGTCGTTACAGCTAAATGGTGGTTTTGTATGGCTCTACAGCAAAAGCAGTGAGCCGAACCCTTCTTTTTACATCTTATCACACGCGCGGTTCCTGGCAAATGGCATGCTTGCTTATCATTTCGGACCGGCTTCCGTAAGTCTGACGGCCATTTATAAAGCAAGGAACCCGCAAACGGCACCAGGGATCGGAGCAGCGATCACCAAAGATTATTTCCTGATGAACGGAAGGATTTCTTATGGCTTCCTGAAAAACAGGCTGACCAGTTTTGTGCAGGTGGACAATATGCTTAACCGGGAATACAGCGATCTGCTGGGTGCCCCGATGCCCGGCCGGTGGTTGCAGGGCGGGCTGAGTCTAAAGCTATAGATCTACCTGTTAGGGTTTTAAAACCTAACAGGCAGATCTATAGGCGTTGCAGGCGTTCCGGATGGTTTCCTCCAGGGACCGGTATTCAAATCCAGGCAGGGATCTTGCCAGTTTGGATCCGTCAAAAAGAGTTTCGCTGTTGGCTACTTTGGCGCTTTCTTTTGTAATAAGCGGTTTGCCCCCGGTAAAAAAAGACCGCAGGCGTTCCAGGCGCCAGGCGATGCCCGAGATCAGCGGAGAAGCTTCCCTTGCCGGTTGTTTTTTACCAAAAGCATCCGCCATGGTGTTTAACAGATGCCGGAAGCGCCAGTTGTCATTGCATACAATAAAGCGTTCTTCTGTAATGGATGAGCCGGCGAGCATTACAGCAGCATTGGCCACATCTTCCACATCCGAAAAACCATTGATGCCGTTGGTGTACCAACCAAATTCTTTATAAACATTTTTAAAAATGGCGCAGCTGCCTTCATTCCAGTTGCCATAACCCAGGATGGTGGCCGGGTTCAGGACCACCCCTTCCAGTCCTTCGGCAAACCCGCGCCAGGCTTCCAGCTCTGCCCTGAATTTGCTGATGGCGTAATGGGTATTGTTTTTATTGTCTTCCCACTTTGCGGTTTCGTCTACCGTGCTGCTTTCCTTTTTACGCCCCAGGGCGGCAACGGAGCTGATGTGCACCAGGCGCCGCACACCTGTTTGCAATGCCATGTTCACAACGTTAGCGGTACCTTCTACGTTCACCTGGTACATATTCCGCCGCTCTTTTTTTGCAAAGGAAACAATAGCCGCGCTGTGGATAACGGTATCAATGCCCTGCAGGGCTTCTTCCAGCGATGTTACGTCCAGGATGTCGCCGCTTACCCACTCTACTTTATTGAGGATCTGCGGGTCGATGTATGCAGGAATTTTGGCGGTATCTCTTTTTATGGCTTTTACGGCAATTTTCCGCTGTACCAGCTCTTTCAGAATATAGGCGCCCAAAAACCCGGTACCTCCGGTAACCAGTATATTTGCCGTTTGTTGTTTGATGTCCTTGACGTTTTGGCGAAAATAGCTATTTATTTTCCAAGAATCCAATTTGCCGCAGCTTCCATATCGGCGTCCTTATCTTTCGATTGCTCTACCGGTACATCCGGCATAATACGGCCGATATGATGGTGCTTTTTGCGGTCTGCAGCGTATGTGGTTGCCAGTAAAAGAGTGGATCCATCGGAGAGCCGGAAAGAAGAATTAGCGGTAGTGTAGCCTGCTGTGGGCTGACCAAATAGCTTTGTATTGGGCCGTCCGATAAAGGAGATGGTGGTGAACTCCCCACTGCTGGCCGTCCGGGGGCCTACCAGTACGGCAATTTTGCTGCGCCCGTCTTTTATGGTGTAAGCTGCAGGAACAACGGTGCCTCCGCTCCATGCTTTGTTGCCTTTTCGCATAATGGACCAGGCGCTTTTTTTCTTGCCCCGTACAAAGTACCCCAGGGCTCCTTTTTTTAAAAAAGGCCCTAAACCAACGATCATCGGGTACATATTTCCACCGGTATTTTTTCGCAGGTCGATGATCCAGCCACGGATCTCGTTTTTTGTGTCCAGTTCCCGTACAAGATCCTGGATATTTTGTGCAAAGACCGTCATCGCAGAATCATTGGTAGATCCAAATCCCGGAACGGAAATATAACCGATATCGCCCGGCAGGAGCCGGCTGGTTGCATCTTCCAGCTTTTTGATGGGCTGGTTGTAGTTTTTTGATGCGGTTACCGACATATGGAAAGAGTGATGATCGCCTGCTTTCTTCAGCTGCGCCAGCAGGTAGCGGATCACCGGCTTTGCATCGTCTGTTGTTTTCTGTCCGCCGGAGATCACGCCCACCGTTTCATCGATCTGTTTCCAGTTCATTGAATCCGCATAAAGCGCATGTTGCCGGATGAGATCCCTTACTTCCTTTATAAGACCCGCTGCCGGCTGTTGAGCCGGCGTTGCCGGGAAAGCCAGCTCTTTGACTGAGAAGTCGTCAAACCAAACGGTGCCGGTACCCGATAACAGGCCGCCCAATACCAGTTTTTTGGCATCCGGCTGAACGGCAAAGCTGATCGAATATTCCTTCCAGTCCCTGGTGCCGTTCACCACCTGCCCTTGCATGGCAAGATTTGAGAAATCGATCTGTTGGGTATCATTCCAAACCTGGTACCAGATCGAAGCATTGGCAGCCACTTCACTGGTTTTGAACCGGGCACTAAGGATCACCTTTCTTATGCCGGTAATATTGAGCGGCACGGACTGTGAAAAGGATTGAAACGAGCCTTTTTCTGTTTCATTGGCAATTTTGAATGACCAGGCTCCGGAGTAATGAACCGTTGAATCCGGGGAAAGGGTGTAGCCGTTCTTAAATTGACTGAACCAGCCGGACGGCTGATCCTTTTGAAGGGTCTCAAACCCGCTGTTCTGCACCTGGGAAAAGGCCGTGGTTGCACCGGCGGCGCCAAGCAGTATAAAGGTTATGCGTTTCATGATGTTATGGAATGGTTTCTATATGACTGAATCGTTTTCCATCTTTATTTCACTGGTATATTGCAACAGGTCAGCGATCAGGAAAACACACAGGATCAAAAACCAGGAGATGGGGGAATTAAAAAGCGCTGTCAGGAGCGCATTTTGATACAAATTATGGTCGGTCAGGTGATTCGCAAGTGAATCCTGCTTTGAAAGAACGGACTCCTGCCAGTTGGAGATAGCAGCATCGATCAGCAATACCAGCACATTCAGCCAGCCGATCCACTTGATCTTTTTGTAATAGCCCATATTCCATTTGACGCGGTTCATTACATTCCGGATAATGCGGAACAGTAAATAGCCCATGATTAGTAAAATCCCCGATTTAACAAGCTCCAGGATATTTAAGGGCATTACCTGGTTGCGGTATTCCTGTATGGACGCAATATTGGAAGAAAGCGCATTAGTGATGGTAACGACCAGGTTTACAACAAAGGCAACGCAGAGAAAACCGAGCGCCATCAGGCTGCTGCCGGTAATTTTGAATTTTGGAGGCATGGTCTTATTTATTTAATTAATACTTGAGTCAGCTATTTGCATTGGCTGTGTTTCGGATCACAAACATAAAGGATCTGCAAAAAAAAAATCAGATCAGCCTCTTTTGCTTCATCCGCAGCCAGGTGGCCAGCTGCAAAAGAGCAATAATGATGAGGACCGGGACAAGATTTTTGAAGATATCTCCCAAACGGCCGCCTTCGAGAAACAGGCCATAGAAGGCTTCCAGGCACCAATAAAGCGGTGAGATCCGCATAACGCCCTGGAAAGAGGCCGGCATGGCGAAGGCCGGCACCAGCAATCCGCCGATGGCGGCAAACAGTACGATGCTGATGGCACCAACGCCGTTGCTTTGTTCCTGCGTATCCGCAAAAGTGCCGATGCAGATGGCAAAGCTGGTTGCACACCATCCGCAGAGGAAGACCACCAGTAACAAGCCGGCTTTGTCAGCCGGAATGTTCAGCGCCGGAAGACCGATCACAGGAAACAGCCAGCGGCCGATGCTGAAGATCACCGCGGCCTGCAGCATGGTAATGAGGATATAAGTGATCTGCTTGGAGGCAAGGGATACAGACAGGGAAGTAGGCATTGTTTTGAGCCGGAGAAAGCTGCCGCTGGTTTTTTCCCGCACCAGGCTGCTCCCCAGCGAAATGACGATGAAGAACATGGCAAAAAGTGTCCAGGCCGGTATATTGTGCTGGGTGGCATTGGGCACCGGAAGGCTATTGTCCCTCGAAACGGCCAGCTGGTTTACCGGGGTTTCATTGGAGAGGATCTGCTGCTCCAGCGACTGGGGGATGCCGGGCTCATTGTTGATGCTGCTGTACAGCGCGCGTACGATGTATTTGCTTTGAACGATCTGCAATACGCTGTTGAGCGCCCCGTCAATGCCCTGACGGAAGGATTTTTGCAATACGGGATGATAGTACAACGTTAAGGGGCTTGCTTTTATGATGGCCGGATCGCCCGCCGTGCTGTCGGCAACGGCAATGGTTTTCAGCGCTTCACCGGATACCCGTTCGGCTTTGGCCAGCACATCCTGTGTATATTGGGGAGGGATGATGATGCCCAGCAAGGCATCCTTATCTTCCATTCTTTTTTTGATATCGCCGGCAGTTGCCAATGCCGGTAGTTTCTTTAACGTAAACATACCGCCTTTTTCCAGTGAGGCGATCAGCTCTCTTGAAGCTTCTCCCGTATCCCTGCATAGCACCAGCAAGGGTACTTTTTTATCATTTACCAGCTCAAAGGTGCTGTTCTGTACCGAGGCGATGATGATGGCCAGGATAATGGGCATGAGGAACATCAGTGCCAGGCCCACTTTATCCCGCAACAGGATGCGGCCGTCTTTTTTTATGCTTGCCCAAAGTTTGTACATGTTCTTATTGGTCAGACCTGTCAGGCTTTTAAAAACCTGACAGGTCTTGTGTTACTCCACGCTCCAGCTGATATTGCCGTCTTTTTCGTCTTTTAAAAGAATGCCGATCGTTGCCAGCTGGTTGCGGATCTTGTCGGATGTGACAAAATCCTTGCGGCTGCGCGCTTCTTTGCGGATCTCGATCAGCAGCTGCATTACATTCTTCAGCTTTTCGTTATCGGCCGCCGAAACAGACGTTAGCCCTAAAATTGTTTCCAGGTAGGTATAAAACTGCTGTTGCAGCAGGTCAAACGTAGCTCTTGAGATGCCGGTGAGGGCAATGGTCTTATCCTTCAGACTATTGATAACGGGCACCAGCTCAAACATATTGGCCAGCACCTTTGCGGTGTTGAAATCATCATTCATGAATGTATCAAACTCCGTCATCAGCTTCCGCAGGCGTTCATCCAGCTCCGGGTCTGCTGCCGTTTCCTGCAGCTCACTGCTTCTGTCCCTGAGGCGTTGTAAGTTCTCATAAGCATCCCATAGCCTTTTTAATCCTTTTTCCGATGCCTGCAGCGCTTCATTGCTGAAGTCGAGCGTACTCCGGTAATGGCTTTGCAGGATAAAGAACCGCACCACCATGGGATGATAAGCCTGGGTAAGCAGGGGATGGTCACCGCTGAACAATTCGGTCAGCTTGATCACATTGTTGTAGCTCTTTCCCATCTTGCGGCCATTGATGGTGATCATATTATTGTGCATCCAGTACTTTACGGGGGCGCTGCCATTGCAAATGGTGCTTTGCGCGATCTCGCTTTCGTGATGCGGAAACTGAAGGTCCATGCCGCCGCCGTGTATATCGAAACGGGTCCCCAGATATTTTGTTGCCATGGCAGAGCATTCGATGTGCCATCCCGGAAAACCCTCGCCCCAGGGACTGTTCCAGCGCATGATGTGTTTGGCCGGTGCGGCTTTCCACAGCGCAAAATCTGCCGCGTCCCTTTTTTCTTCCTGGCCCTCCAGCTCCCGGGTCGCTTCCAGCAGGTCTTCTATTTTCCGGCCGCTGAGCTTTCCGTAGTCGTGCCCCGCCGCGTATTTTTTTACATCAAAATAAATGGAGCCGTTCTTTTCATAAGCGTAACCGTCCGCCATGATCTTTTTGATCATTTCGATCTGCTCTACAATATGCCCCGTGGCCGTGGGTTCAATGGAGGGGGGGATCGTGTTGAACAGGTTCATGGCCCAGTGGAACAGGTTGGTATATTTTTGTACCAGCTCCATAGGCTCCAGTTTTTCGAGCACAGCTTTGCTGGAAATCTTATCCTCCGCCTCGCGCCCTTCTTCTTCAAAATGACCCGCATCGGTAATATTACGTACGTAGCGTACCTTATATCCCAGGTGCTGCAGGTAACGGAAAACCACATCAAAGGTAATATAGGGGCGGGCGTGCCCGAGGTGGCTTTCGCCACTTACCGTAGGCCCGCAAACATACATGCCTACATAGCCCGGGGTAATGGGCTCGAACGTTTCTTTTTGACGGGAATATGAATTATGTATCTTGAGTGTACTCATACCATCTTTTTGTAAGATTACAAATATAAAGGAGGTCGCTGGTATTTGACCCGGGATGAATAAAAAGGGCGCAGAACATTTTTAATATGTCCCGCCCTTGCCGGTGTGGTCATCAGCAAACGGAAATCAACATCAACCCGGGCGGGCCCGGCGTTAACCGGAAGGGAATATAAAGCGGCCACCGGGTCTGTTAAACTGCTGCCAAATCCGGAAATTGCCGGTAGTTTCTGCAAGGGGATTGTCGTCTGATAAACAGATCAAAACCATTTTTATGAAATACCATTTTTTACTGGCCGCTTTCCTTTTGATATTGTCGGAAAGCGATGCGCAGTTTTTGCTGAAACCGGATGGATTTGCTGCATCCGGGGGGAAAAACTATTATGTGATTGAAGTGCCCGGAGCCTCGCAGCAGCAGCTGTTTGAAGCGGTTGAACGCCGGATACAGGCCAGCTTTGGTTCTTTCCGCGACCGGATAGTGACTGATCCCGGAAAGGAGATCATTTTTCAGGCAACCGACCGCCGGGGCCTTAACTATTATAGAAAGGATTATGATATTACCTTCCAGGCCAGTTTTGAGTTTAAGGAGGGGAAAATAAAGGTGAACGCCCCGGTGATCAGAGGCATCCGCAGCTTTGATCCTCGTGTGGATTCGGTGGCCACCGTATTAGCCGTGAGAAGCCCGGGAACGGTGATCTTCCTGAACCGGAGCTATTTTGTGTATGATAAAAAAGGAAAACTAAAGAACCGTTCACTGAAAGAAATACTGGAGACACGATTTAATCACGAGCTGCTGGCTCCCCTGCTTGCCGTTAAAACCACAGAAGACTGGTAACCGCTGCAAAACTAATTGGGAGAAGGGTTCAGCTGCAGATCGCAAACCATCATGTAATGGTCGGAATAGTTAGTCGTTACCCGTTTGATCTGATCGATCTCAAAATGATCATCGGTAAAAACGTAGTCGATCCTTAATGTGGGCGATAATGAATTATAGGTTCTTCCGATGCCCAGCCCCTTTTTTAAAAAGGCATCCTTCATATTTCCTTTAACCCTGTGGTAAGTGTAGGAGTTGGGCACGTCGTTGAGGTCGCCGCAAAAGATCGTTGGATTGGGACTGTTCTTCAGTATTTCGGGCATCATATCGGCCTGTATGCTCCGGTGCTGGATGGCCGTCCTCAATTTGGTAAAGATGTAGAAGGCATTGCCGAGGATGTTCCCTTTTGCTTTTTTTAAGGCTTCGATTTTGGAGATATCTTCTTTGCGGAACTGGTTCGACTGCAGGTGGGTGGTATAAACGCGGAAGAGTTGTTTTCCTTTTTTTATATCTACAAACAGCAGGGCCTCGGGCAGTGTGGGGCGTGGGTAGCGCACAATACCGGTGTCCACGATCGGGAACCGGCTAAAAATAACACTGCCGTTAAACAACCGGTCTCCGTCCCAGTCGTGCGAATAATAAAAATACGGATACCCCAGCCCCTTACTTACGGCCACTATATTGTTATACCAGTCCGGGTTGATCGAAGAGCTGAATTCCTGAAAACACAGGATATCGGCGTTGACGCTCTGGATCTGCTGCAGCATTTTGTACCGGGTTTGGCTTCCCTTATTGTTATTGATCACCATTTCTACAAAACGTGCCACGTTCCAGGTAACGATACGGATATGCCCTGCTTTTTTTTCCTGCCGGAACGGCTTTCTGAAGTTGAATGCAAAAAAATTGGTAATGGCTCCTCCTCCCAGCACCACTGCGATCGCCGAGATCAATGCCCATTTCTTCCGGATAAAGAGCCACCAGCCGAAAAAGGCCAGCACCAGCAACAATAAAAAAGGAAAGCCCAGGCTGAAAACATAGAGAACGGGCCAGTCCATAGGACTGATATAGGCCGCCAGGCAAGCCAACAGGAAAAAAAAGGCCACCAAAATATTGATGCCCAGTAAAACCCTGTTGCTGATTTTTGCGAAAATGCTCATCGACGGACTCTTTCAAACCGAAAGATAGTCAAGTTATCTGCAAACTGGTAAAAGTGTGGGAGGTTTTTGACTATTTGCCCCTCAGATCCTCATGGCTGGCACGGGTTAAAAAATCTTTTTCTTCCTGAGTAAGCCTTTCATAACCACCGGATTGATTCATTTTGTCTAAAATGGCATCTAACCGTTGCTGTGTAAGCCGGGAGGTTTTGGTAAAAGGCTCCCCGGGGGCCTTATAAAAGTAGGTGTCTTTTATTTTTTTCCGGTTCTCCTGCTTGTCGGGGTTGAAGAGGTTGATGAACCAGTCATAAACGCGGTTCATCCATTCGCTCCCGTCATACCCTTTCCTTAAAAGATAAATGAACAGGAAGCCCGTCAACGCCCCCGTAAGCTGTGAAAAATAAAGCGCCGGTACACCCGCGGGGATGGTGGCAAAGTCGATCACGGTATAAACAAGGGTAATGATCCACAGAGAAATTCCCCCGTTGAGCATGGGCAGCAATTTATAATTGGGCGAGATGGTGGTGGCGGCAACGGCGATTGCCAGGATACAGGCCCCGGAGCCGCTACAGTAAGGAAACGCATGTGTTTCCGGGTGCATGGATTTGCAAATAAGCACGTACACCAGGCCCGAGAACAGCGTGGAATAAATAAACAGGGGGATCAGCTTTCTGTTGCCGGTAATGTCAATGAAAATAAAACCAAAGCACCACAACCATAACATATTTGCAATCAACTCCCATACATTTACCTGTACGAATGAGTAGGTGAGAAAGGTCCATATTTTAGTAAGGGCCGTGCTCAGTTTTGGCGACAAGGCAATCGTGCTCAGAATATTGTCGTTAAAATACCCGGTAACATCAGCCCCTTCGTCAAAACGCAGGTAGGTGAGCGCTTTAAAAAACGCAAGGACTACAAACAGGATCATGCTGATGGCTATCAGTATGACCAGCGGATTCACCCTTGTGCCAAATGACAACCGGCTATCATAGTTTCTGTCAGAAATACCCATATCAATTACCCAACAAAATTAAAGGGTTAAAAGTTGATTCCTTATTTAGGATAAATTTAGTAAAAATTACGTCGGTTTGTCTGATTCCATATTTTCAGAAGAATAAAACCGGTAATGGCCCCTCCCAGGTGTGCATAGTGCGCAATATTGTCGCCTGAGGCTCCGTATAACCCAAAAAACAGGTCGATTAAAATGAGGCCTGTAATTGCCCATTTTGCTTTTACCGGCACGGGGATGAACATGATATACAGCTCCGTATTGGGGAAGGTCATGGCAAAAGCCACCAGCACGCCCATTACCGCGCCGGAAGCTCCCACGGCAATGCTGCTGGCCCCGGAATAATACTGAACGGCCAGATGAAGCACCGCTGCTCCTACCCCGCAGATAAAGTAAAAGATCAGGAACCGTTTGGTACCCCATACATTTTCCAGGATGCGCCCGAACATCCACAGGGTGAACATATTGAACAGGATATGAAAGAACATTTGCGAACCCGAGGCAGAGTGGGAAAACATGTGGGTGATCAGCTGGTAGGCTTTAAACCCGCCACCGATGGGCCACAAAGCCAGCTTTCCCGTTAAAAACCCGACCAAACTTCCGTCGCTTGTAATGGTAACGGGGTACTTTTTGTCAAAAATGACCTGCGCCAGCCAAACCACCACATTAATGGCGATCAGGTATTTGATGGCGGGCGGAAACTTTTCGGGGGGTCTTGTAAAATAAGAACTCATGAATAATGTTGTATTTATGTTTGGCTCATTACCGGAGTTTCAGCTGCACTACATTTTCTATATGGAGCGTGTGCGGAAACATATCTACCGGCTGAATTTTTGTAACCTCATATTTTTCGTTCAACAATGCCAGATCCCTTGCCTGGGTTGCGGGGTTGCAGCTCACATAAACGACCACCGGTGCGGCCATTTCATTGATCTTCTGCACCAGTTTTCCGTGCATCCCCGCCCGGGGCGGATCGGTTACTATAACATCCGGGCGCCCATGTTGTTCAAAAAAGGCGTCGGTACAGATATCGATCACATCGCCGGCGTAAAAACGGGTCTTGTCCAGGCCGTTCCATGCGGCATTTTCTTTGGCATCTTCAATGGCCGCATCGATCATCTCCACGCCGATCACTTTCCCTGCCTTTTCACTGCAAAAGATACCGATGCTCCCGGTGCCGCAATAGAGATCATACAGGGTCTCTTTTCCGGAAAGCTCCGCAAAATCGCGGGTTACCCGGTACAGCTCCACTGCCTGTGCCGTATTTGTCTGAAAAAATGATTTGGGGCCGATCTTGAACCGGTATTGTTCCAGCTGCTCGGTCACGTAACCCGGTCCGTGCCAGATCACGGGCTCCAGGTCATAAATGCTGTCGTTCCGTTTTGTATTGATGGTGTATAAAAGCGTCGTGATCTGCGGAAACCGGGTCTGGAGGTGGTTGAGGATCTTTTCCCGCTTTTCCGGGTCGTCTGCGCCCATTACCAGGTTCACCATCAGCTCCCCGGTTTCACAAAGACGTACCTGCATGGTACGCAGGAGGCCGGTATGCTGCCGCAGATCATAAAAGCTGTATCCCTGCTCCAGGGCAAAAGCTTTTACCGCCAGGCGGATGGCATTGGTGGGCTCGCGCTGTAAATAACAGGTCTGAATGTCTACGACCTTATCCCAGAAACCTTTTCCGTGAAAGCCGGCCACACCCTGTTTCCCATATTCATGCGGGTTGACGCCCTGCTCTTTCAGTGCGTTGAACTGCTCTTTGGGCATGAATAGCTCCGTGCCAAATGTATATTCGATCTTATTGCGGTATTGCCGGGTTTGGGCGGCCCCAAGGATGGGTCGTATTTCCGGCAACGGAACTTTGCCGATGCGCTGGAGGTTGTCCTTTACCTGCTGCTGCTTGTATTGCAGCTGTTTTTCGTAAGGCAGTATCTGCCATTGACAGCCCCCGCAAACGCCAAAATGAGTGCAGAAGGGCGTCACCCGCTCTTTGGAATAGGACCGGTAAGCGATGGGGTGTCCCTCGGCCCAGTCCTTTTTATTTTTTCCCAGCCGGATATCGACCACATCCCCCGGAACCACCTGTTCTACGAAAATAACCTTTCCCTCCACTCGGGCAATGGACCGGCCCTCTGCGGCATAGTCTTCGATCAGGATATTTTCAAGAACGATATTTCTTTTCTTTTTCCGAGCCATTTTATAGTTGTTTTCCCTGAATGAGAACAGCCGACCGGATGGATTGTTCCTTTAAGTGTAAAAATTGTTTTCTTTCTTCGTCTTCCAGGAACCGCTTGAGATCCTCCTCTGTTTCAAAAGAAACCAGATGCACTTCATAAGGCGGTTCCGTATTTATTTCAATGAAATCCGCTTTTTGCGGGCGCAGCCGGAACAAAAGGCGGCCGTTGTATTTTTCTATCAATGGGATGGCCCGTTGCTCAAAATCATGAAAAACGGCCTCGCTTCCTTCATTGATGTAAATGAGTTGTGTAACAAATATCATTCGGGTAATTCAATAATCACGTGTTTTGCAGCTCTCCGGGCTGCTCCTGCGGGGAATATTACAGTTCCTTTACCACGTTTGCTATGATCTCCGGCCGGCCAAGCGTATAATAATGCAGTACGGGCACCCCGTTTTTTTTCAGGTCTTTCGATTGCATCAGCAACCATTCGGTCCCTACTTTTTCCACATCTTCATTGGTCCGGCATTTCATCATTTCCTTTGAAAGATCGGCGGGCAGGTCAATATGAAAAGTTTTGGGCAGCACATTGAGCTGCTTTTGGGTGTACACCGGCTTCAGACCGGGAACGATCGGAACCTGAATGCCCGCGCTCCGGCAGGCGTTTACAAACGCATAATATTTTGCGTTGTCAAAAAACATCTGTGTTACGATATAAGCTGCGCCGTTGTCTACTTTTTGTTTCAGATAGGCCAGGTCCAGTTCCATATTCGGCGACTCAAAATGTTTTTCCGGGTAACCGGCAACACCGATACAAAAGTCCGTCTTGCGCGTATTTTTCAGGTCTTCTTCCAGATAAACGCCGTTATTAAGGTCCACCACCTGCTTCAATAATTCCGAGGCATATTTATGACCATCCGGCTGGGGAATAAAGGCTGTTTCGTTTTTTGCGGCATCTCCCCGCAATACCAGCACGTTATCAATCCCCAGGTAGTCGAGGTTGATCAATGCATCTTCGGTTTCATTAATGCTGAACCCGCCGCAGATCAGATGCGGGACCGTATCTACATTGTATTTATTCATAATGGCCGCACAGATGCTTTCAGTACCCGGCCGTTTCCGCACAATGACCTGTTTGAAACTGCCATCCGGCTTCTTTTTAAAAATATGCTCGCTCCGGTGGTAGGTAACATTGATAAAAGCAGGCTGGTATTCCATCAGGGGATCCAAATGATCATAAAGCGCCTCAATGCCCCGGCCTTTTAACGGGGGAAGTATTTCAAAAGAGATCAGTGTATCCTTTGCATTCTTAATATGGTCGATCACCTTCATAGGCTGCAAAACTAATGGAAAGATACCAGTATTGAAGTTCGGGGTTTAAAGTTCCAGGTTGATTGCCTGATACCTGATGTGATGTCCCGATTCCCGATCCTCGATTCTCAATTCCCGGATCCAGCTGCTGCAGGCTGGCGGATCGCCTTAATATTTAACGAAACCCGTAGCAGATAATGTGGAAGCTTTCTTATTTTTGCCGGGCATGTTAATGAAAATACATACCAGGGATCTGGTAAAACGCTACGGAGAGCGTACGGTGGTGAACCACGTATCTTTTGAGGTGAACCAGGGGGAGATCGTGGGATTGCTGGGCCCCAATGGCGCAGGAAAAACCACGTCGTTCTACCAGGTGGTGGGCCTCATCAAGCCGGATGAAGGCGATGTGTTTTTAAATGACCGGAATATCACCAGGCTGCCCATGTATAAAAGGGCGCAGATGGGTATCGGGTACCTGCCACAGGAAGCGTCCGTCTTCCGGAAGCTGAGCGTGGAAGATAATATCGCTGCGGTGCTGGAAATGACCAAACTTTCGAGGGCCGAGCAAAAGGAAAAGCTGGAGTCGTTGTTGATGGAATTTCGCCTGGGCCATGTACGCAAGAGCAATGGCGATGTGTTGAGCGGCGGCGAGCGCAGAAGAACAGAAATAGCCCGGGCGCTGGCGGTGAACCCAAGGTTTATCCTGCTGGATGAGCCGTTTGCGGGGATCGACCCGATCGCCGTGGAAGACATTCAAAGCATTGTGGCCCGCCTGAAATATAAGAATATCGGCATCCTCATCACCGATCATAACGTGAACGAAACCCTATCCATCTGTGACCGGGCCTATTTGCTGATCGACGGAAAAATATTTGAAAAAGGTACTGCTGAAGAGCTTGCGGCCAATGAGCAGGTACGCCGGCTATACCTGGGAAGGAACTTTGAGCTGAAACGGAAAGACTATCTGCACGAAGAAGCCCAGCAAGATACGGCGCAGGAACTGCGGGCGGCCGCGGGGGCCGACAACCCGGAGATTGAAGAATAAAACGGCCGGGAGGGTCAGGGATTGGAAGGCTGGTCTTCAGGCTCTTCCAGCTTATGCTCCCTGGAGAACCGGTTGCGATGTTCTGTGAACTGGCTGATGACCGTTTCGATCTGTTCAACCGCTGTATCAATGTTTTCGTGTACATCGGGAAGGGTTTGATCCAGTAACCCGACTCCAAGATTAATGTTCTCCGCCTCGATCTGGGAAATTTTCTTCAACACAGCGGTTTCACTGTTTTTCAGATCATCCAGTTCTCTCAGGATCTTGTCCATTGCGGCTAATTTTTCTCTTTTATCCATAAGTTCATTTTTTACCGGCAGTGTTGGTAGCGCCGGCCTTGCCTGAATGGGCACAAACATTGTGCGAGACTGCCGTTTCTGCACCGCCTTTTGCATTTCTTTTGCAAAGACGGCCTGAAAAACCGTTTTTGCGTTGCTGAATTTCTGCAGGGGAACGACCTGGTCCAGGTATTGAATGAAGACGGATTTTTTTCAGGAAATATCCCCGTCATCCAAAAAGAGGTCGGTGTATAAGGGGCCTCCCGGTGTTACGGCGTAGGGCGTAAAGTCCGTAATACCTTCCGCTGAGAGTACTTCCTCATCCAAAAAACAGTTGCCGGTACAGCTGGCTGCGTTTTTTTGCAGGATGAAAAAAGCAGCGTCCGCCACGATCTGCGGCGTCCGGCTCCTGCTGGCCAGGGCCTGTCCGCCCAGCAGGTTGCGTACCGCTGCCGTGTCAATGGTGGTTTTGGGCCATAATGCGTTTGCTGCAATGGGAAGGTTCTTAAATTCAGCGGCCCATGCCAGGGTCAGCAGGCTCATATTGTACTTGGAAATGGTATAGGCAATATGCGGCGCCAGCCATTTGGGGTGGAGGTTGATGGGGGGCGACAGTGTTAAAATATGGGCGTTGGCCGATTTTTTCAGGTAGGGGAGGGCTGCCTGCACCATCAGAAAACTTCCCCGTACATTGATCTCCTGCATAAGATCATATCTTTTTTGCGGGGTGGAAGCTGTATCCGTTAAGGAAATTGCGGAGGCATTGTTGACCAGGATGTCGATGCCGCCAAACGTTGCCGCTGCGGCCTCCATTACTTTTTTTACCTGGTCTTCTGCTCGTACATCACAGGCTACAGGAAGTGCCTTGCCCCCTGCGGCGTTCACCTCTTCAGCAGCCGAATAAATGGTGCCGCCCAGTTTTTCATTTTCGGTCACCGATTTGGCGGCGATAACGATATTGGCGCCGGCAGCGGCAAGCTTCAGGGCAATGGCCTTTCCGATACCCCGGGTAGCACCGGAGATCACAACGGTTTTGTCTGTAAAAATCATAAGGGAAATTACGAAATCAGCAGCATTCCCCGCTCAGGATTTATGAAAGGAATGTCTGCCGGCAACTATGTTCCGGGTTTTTGCGGCGCCGGCGCCGGAGTGGGGGAACCGGTTGAATCAGGCGCTCCTGCCGGAGCAGGGGGTGCCTGGCGACCGGATGTATCGGTTTGGCCGGGAAGCCCGACCTGACCCGATGGTATCAGGCCATGACTGTTGATGAATTTTATGTCTTTCAGATCCTGCGTGGCTACCAGGCCTTCGTCTCCCTGGACCCGGTCCCCGGCTAAAGTTACCGACCGGGCGGGTTTGTGGGTGTAAAAGATCTGCTTGTTCTGGTCCCACCAGAGATCCTGGCAGTAAAGGGTATCTCCTTTCACCGTGGTGACCCGCACACTGTCCCGGAGATAGATCATACTTATGGTCTCCATATACTTGCCATACTTGCTGTCCAGCCGGCTTTCGATCTTTGCGCTGTCGTTATAAAAATCGACGTGCAGGGTTTGGGGAAATTCTGTGTAGACCGTATCTGCCTGTACCCGGAGCATGATGGGGGCCGTTAATCTTGCTTTTGCCTTACCTCCCTGCGACAGATAGCCTTCTACTTTGATGGCCCTGTCTGTCATGCTCGCTTTTTTGTTAAGGGAATTGATCTCCTCTTCCGTGTTCTCACAGGCGGCCAGGAGCAGCAGTACTGCGGAAAGAAAAACGTATGGTGAACGCAACTTCAAAACCGGTTTATTGCAAAAGTAATGTAAATCAGCAGATGATGACCAGGCCCCTGCCGGCGGATGCGCAACATTTTTTCTGTAAGCCGCCGCATCTTTCGTAGTCTCTTTGCAGCTCCGCAACAGGCGGACACGAACAGCGAAGGATCCTTTCCACAAGTAGGGCTACCGGCATTAACGGTCTCCGTTTCTGCGTTTGCCAAACCACATATCGGTTAAGGAAAAGCCCACTGTTATCCGGTACATATTTTCCTGCAGGGGGCTGTTGTTGTTGCCCCGTTTCATGTACTCAAGTCCCAGGTTGATGATCGTGGCCTGGCCTCTTGCCTGTTGGTTATAATTGGCCAGGGGCAAACCGATACCTGCGGTAACACCATAAAGAGGCAGCTGCTCCCCGCGAAGCTTTATATAATCCGGGCCGGTGAAGAAGCCGAGCCGGTAATACATCTGACTAAGATAATTCCTTTTGTTCACGGGACTGAATTCCGCGCCTACTTTCAGTTTCCAGTTGCTGGCAACTGCGGTATCAGGCCGGCCGTTCTCCCGGTAATTCTGCCAGTTGGTAGTTGTCAAATCGGCTCCAAAAAGCCATCCGGCTTCTGTTTGCGTTTGGGGTTTCTGCAGGATAAAACCGGCCGTTAGATTAGTGGGGTAAATAATATTGCCCGGTACCTCGCCGGTGGAATACGCGGTATCCGGTATCCCGGTGGTATTACTGATCACGCTGGAGGTTAAAGAGGCCTTTGTATTGATTTTTTGCTGCCAGTTGCCATATACACCAACACCCAGGTAGAGTTTATCGCTCATTTTTCCCTGGTACTGCAGGCCTGCATCGGTGTAAAAGCCACCCATGGATGTTTTTGTATCCCAGGCCCCTGTTTGATACAGGGTAGTGTCGTTAAAGAAGCTCCGGTGCCGGGCATAGTCTTTTGAGCCAAACAAATACCCCCCGTTGATCCCCAGGCTGAGGTAGTGGTTTTTGGCCAGCGCGAACTTTACCCCTGTTCCCAGCGATGCAAGGTAGGCACCGCCGGATCCTTCAAAAACGGTAAGCGAAGAATCAATGTCTTCGCCGGTATGCTCATCCTGGAGCCTTCCGCTTTGCTGGATCTTATAGCTGATCCGGTTCATCGGCCTCAGTCCAAAAGCCATTCCCCAGTTACGCCGGAGGGGAATGCCCACAGAAACCCGGTTAAAAATAAGGTTACTGGAAGTAAAGCGGGTTTGCTGTGTTTTATCGATCAGTGTGCGCCCCGTTCCTTCGATCCCGATGTCCAGTATGGCCCGCCCCTGCAATTGCTTGCGTGTACCGGGTTCCGGGATGGACAGAAAAAAAGAATAGGATGCAGGGTTGGCATAGTTAACAGAAGTATAGCTGTTATAGGCCGCAGAAACGCCGCCCATGCCCCTGCTGGTAGCGCTGGACGAGGAGATCTCGTCGCCCAGGCCGTATCTCGAATAAGGGGAATTATCCTGGGCATTTGTAATCAAACCAAAGCCGGTCAGGCAAATTGCTGCGGCAAATTGTTTTATTACAGATGCGTCCAATTTTCTAAGCGTTGTTAACTTCACTAATCGCATATAGGCCTTTAAATATTAATTCAGGGTCGGCAAATATCCTGCTTTTCAGGTGTGATGCCAAATGTTGCATATCTCCGCCGGTTAAGACCACGTTAAAGTTGTCAAATTTTTCCTCGTAAGCGGCAATGAATCCGTCCAGCTCATAAGCGATTCCCAGGATCGTACCGGACAGTATATTGGTCTCTGTATCATAGCCCATCAGGGGAACGTCCGCTTTGGGCGCCACAAGGGGCAGCTTTGCCGTGTAGTATTGCATCGATTTGAGCCGCATTTCCAGTCCCGGTGAGATCGATCCGCCTACCAGCTCCCTGTATTTGTTCACAAAATTAAGGGTAATGCAGGTCCCCAGCCCCACTAAAAGCAGGTTCTTGCCAGGGTAAAAGTGTACTCCGCCGCAGGCAATGGCCAACCGGTCTGCCCCGATGGTCTCGGGCTTGCCCACCGGAGTGGTAATGGGCAGCCGCGACAGGTGGTTCAACAGATGAAAGCGGGTAGTGTCTTTTAAAATCGTCTCTATTTCTGCATTGTGATGGATTACCGAGGATAAAATGGACTTTGCCGGTTTGTACGTTTCTACCAGCGACCGGATGGTTGCCGTGGTATCATCCTGTAATACAAGGATCTTCACGATTTCTTTTTCCTGAAAAACAGCAACTTTTTTCCTTGTATTCCCAAAGTCGAAACAAAGTGTGGTAGACATAGGGTGCAAGTAAATAAAAAAACAGCAACTTTTTTTCCCTTTCTTGTAAACTCCTGGTTTTGAACGGTAACCGTTCTGGTTAACCTTTTCTGCCGGGTTTATTTATATCAAACCCGCCCAGGTTTTTAAAATGGCCGTTCATTTGTATTTTTTGTTTTAACTGGTCCATTTTTTCAAAGACCGGCAGTGTTTTTTCAAAATGCCGCTTTAAGTATTCCTGGCGCTGCCGTTCCTGGGTCAGCTGCAGGAACTCGTATTCCTCCTGTATGGTCAGGCCGGAGTGATGGGCGATATCATAGGCTGTTAAAAGGCCCTCGTCTTTTTTAAAATCTTTCGTTACCTGCAGGTATCCGTGCAGCGCCCGCATCTGCCTTACGAGCTGCCGCATCACTTCAGGATTGCCCTTCAGGTTGTTCTCCGGGTAGTTGACGATGGCGCCTGAATACAGTTTTTCCGGAATTTCGCGGATCACTTCCAGTATGCGGAACAGGTCGCTCCCACGGGTCCGGATATCCATTTCGCCGCTTTCATAGACCGTTGCGATCTCTTCCACATACACCAGTGAGCCCCATTCCTGCAGCTGATTGTCTACTACCACCGGGATCCCGAACGGTTTTTTGGTTGCCGCGGATTCGTTGATCAATTGTTTGTACCGGGGCTCAAAAATATGCAGGTTCACCTGTTCTTCCGGAAACACAACGATCGATAAAGGAAATATAGGAATGAAGTTGGTCATGCCCAAAGGTAAAAAAGTTTGCCGGTTGCTGTTTTTGGGGATGCAGAACATTTTTTTCTGCTCCGGGCCGCTGGATCCCTTAATGGAGTGCTCCGGTACGGAAGGGCAAAGGCATCAGTTTATTGCAGCAGATCGGAAGATTGAAACGGTTGTGAAAATACCGGGTAAAATAATATGCGTCAGCGGCACAAACCTGCGCCTGCCGGAATCAGTCAGGCGGGCCGCTGCAGCCATTTAAACTGAAAAGCTGCCAAGCAATCTTATTGCTGCTATTTATACGTTCGCCCCGGGCAATGGATGGCCGCCTTGCATTTTCTTCCGTATTTTAGCGATGTACAATATGTGGGATTCGTTATATACCGGAGTCATACAGGGCGATGTAAAGCTCATTGCGCGCGCCATCAGTCTTGTAGAAAATGAGCAGGAAGGCTATATTGCCTTCCTGGAACAGCTGCCTCAGCGTGCTGTTCCGGTTTTGGGTATTACGGGTCCACCCGGTGCGGGAAAAAGCACATTGACGGACGCGCTGATCGGAATGGCCGTGCAGCAGGGCAAAAAGGTGGCGGTTATCTGCATCGATCCTTCATCGCCGTTTCATTTTGGCGCTCTTCTGGGAGACCGCATCCGTCTGAACCAGTGGTATCTGGATGATCATGTTTTTATCCGGTCCCTGGCCAGCCGGGGAGCAATGGGCGGGCTGAACCCCAAGATCATCGAGATCACCGACCTGCTGAAGGCCGCGCCGTTTGACCTGATCATTGTGGAAACGGTAGGTGTGGGACAAAGCGAAGTTGAGATCGCCGGACTGGCGGAGGTAACGGTTGTGGTACTGGTGCCGGAGGCGGGGGATGAAGTGCAAACGATGAAGGCCGGGTTAATGGAAGTAGCCGATATTTTTGTTGTAAATAAGAGCGACCGGCCGGGGGCCACCATTTTTTTAAAGAACCTGCAACAGATGCTGGCCCCGGCTTTTTCCGGAACCAGCCGGTTGCCGCTGATTGTACCAACAGTAGCACACGAAATGAAGGGAGTAGCTGAATTATATGCCGGCCTTTCCCGGAAAATAGAGGAAGCCCACTCCAATGAACGGAAAGGATGGCTTCTGGCCGAAAAAGCTTACCAGCTCCTGCAGAAAAAAAGAATGCAGGGCATTGACCGGCGGAGACTAAAGGATGCCATTGAAGCCGGCATACGATCGGGCCGGTTTAATTTATATCAGTTTGTAAGGGAACATGAAAAATGAGGAGCGGTCGGCGGAGGCCGGGTGCAGCGGTCAGGAACTTTGCAGGTGGTTTTGAATACCCATGGGTGCCATAATGAGCTTTTGAGAGATCGATTTTTGAAGCAATTCGTTATTGGTCAGAACGCTGTTCCGCTCTTTTTCTTTGTGATAGATATGAAAAACAATGGCACTGTGCTTCACCACCATTTTTGTGATGCCAAGATTGATCAGACGGGCGGCGATCTCATTATCTTCCCGCCCCCAGCCCTGTATCTCTTCGTTATAGCCGTTCACTGCCATCAGGTCCTTTCTCCAAAAAGCCATATTGCAGCCGCGCAGGTAAAAGATATCGTCGGCCCGGTGTTTTTTATAAAGTTTTGTGAGCGCGGGTATCCGCAACCCGTTGTTTTTATTCAGCGACCCCCATCGGAATATAGAGGCCCTGCCCTGGCGGAGGGTCAGCAGTTTTCTGGAATAGGACTCGCTGAGGATCACCCGGCTGCCGGTTGCAAAACTTCCGGAGTTGCTTACCCGGAGGTGGTCTTCCACAAACCGTTTGTGCAGGATGAGGTCGCTGTCAATTTGTATGATGTATTCATACCGGGCTCTTGCAATGGCCTTGTTACGGATCCGGGCAAGCTGAAAACCATCGTCCGGTTGCCACACATGGATGAGGGGTACCGGAAATACCTGCACGAACCGCTCTATTAACGCACGGGTATCTGTGGTAGAGCCGTCGTCGGCAATGATCACTTCATTGGGCAGCAGGCTTTGTCTCAATATACTTTTCAGACAGCATTCAAGCGCTTCCGGCCAATTGTAGGTGGAAATTATCAATGAGGAAGTCGGATAACTTTTATTAGTCATGCTGTGTTAAACTTGAGCGACCCATTCCTGCAGCAACATCTTTTGGTCTTTCACTTCTTTAATCATTTTTGAATCCTGTTTCTTTTCCTTGCTGCCTTTATTGCCGGATCCAACAGACCGGCGCTTTCTTCCTCCCTGCCGGCGCGCTTTGTGGTATTATTTATCTTCTGCTGCGAACGGCCAATGACAAAAATAAGGCAGATCCTGTTGCTGCGCCCGATGTTTTATATAGACGAATATTTCTGGCCGGTTATACGCAGAAACAATTCGCAAAAGGGTCAAATGTTTCTTCATTATGTAGTTGCCGGTAAGGATCACCCGTCCTGCTGTTGTTACTTCATCATCCGCTGTCAGGGCCCTGGCACGATCACTGCCTGTGCCGGAAAAATACCATTGTACAAAGGTATCAATTCGTTGCGGATATTTTCAATATTTAAACGGATACCAGCGGAATTTGATGAGGATGGCACCCGGCACCGGATTGCAAATACCGGAACCGGGGAACAGGGAAAGCAACCTCCTTTTCATACCTGTTTACTTTCTTTTTTCCAGCTGCTGCAGGGTTGCCCTCAGATCTTTATGAAGCGGCGCATCCAGCTCCAGCCACTGCCCGTCACCTGCCTGGATCTTTAAACGGGCCGCATGCAATGCCAGCCGGTTCAGCAGCGGACGTTCTTCCAAACTTTCTTTAGACAGGTTGAACTTTGGTTTAAACGAGGAAAGGTACACCGGTTTGCCATCGCCGTAAAGGACATCGCCCACCAGCGGATGACCGATCTCTTTTGCGTGTACCCGTATCTGGTGCGTTCTGCCCGTATGGATCCTGAACTCCATCCAGCTGTAAATAGTAAAATCTCTTAATACCTTAAAATCGGTGAGCGCCGGTTTACCGCGCCGGTGAATGAGCATGGTACCGCGTTTGACCATATTTTCGGCAATGGGGGCGTCGATGCTTCCCGATGCCTCCGCAACAGACCCGATGACCAGTCCGTTATAGATCTTTATGGTTTTCCGGGTTTCGAACTGCTGATTCAGATGTTTGTGCGCACCGGCATTTTTTGCAAAAAGGATCAGGCCGCTCGTTTCACGATCCAGCCGGTGGGTGGTAAAAATGGCTGGATAGGCCTCCTGCAGCAACTCTTTGAGCGATGGATCCTTTCCTTCCCGGTCGGGAATAGAAAGCATGCCGGAAGGTTTGTTCAGGGCTACCAGGTCCTCATTTTCGAAAACAATTAAATCCTGCAGTTTCATGTTCATTCCTGATTGATCGCTTACGACCCGGCAGTAAAGCCGGCCGTAAATCAAAATGCTGAGCGGGGTTATTTTTTACCCTTTCCAAAAAATTTGAGGTTGCGTACCTCTTTTTCCGATAGAAAGCGGAATTTTCCACGTTCAACGTTTTTTTTGGTCAGCCCGCCAAACATAACGCGGTCCAGGTGCTTTACGTCGTACCCTACCGATTCGAAAATACGGCGAACGATGCGGTTCCGGCCATTGTGGATCTCGATGCCAACCTGGGTCTTGTCTTTCAGATCGGAGTACGCCAGTACGTCAACGGGAGCCGGACCGTCTTCCAGTACCACACCTTTGAGGATCTTATCAAAATCTTTTTTTTCAAGCGGCTTGTTCAGCGTGACGGCGTAGATCTTTTTCACTTCATTGCTGGGGTGCGTCAGTTGCTGGGCCAGTTCTCCGTCGTTTGTTATGAGCAGTACACCGGAGGTATTCCGGTCCAGCCGTCCTACGGGGTAAACACGCTCGGTTGTTGCGGTTCTTATAAGATCCAGCACCGTTTTCCGTTTTTGCGGGTCATCGGTAGTGGTAATATAATCCTTGGGTTTGTTCAGCAGGATATAGACCAGGTTTTTGGCCGGGGTTATTTTTTTATTATTCACCAGGATCACATCAGCGGCTTGTACCTTATAACCCGGCTCCGTGATCACAGCCGCGTTTACTTTTACTTTTCCGTCCTTAATAAAGGCAACGGCATCCCGGCGGGAGCAAATGCCACCGTGCGCCAGGTATTTGTTTAAAGGCATCTGGGCCTCTGCGGAGGTTTTCCGCTCAATTTTAGGGGCCGCTATATGCGTTGCTTTTGCTGCAGCCTCTGCCTTTTTTTGCTCAAAAAAGGCGGCGCGTTCTTTTTTATATTGCCTTTTTTCCTGTTTAAATGCTTCTTTTATTGCTGCATTGCTTTTTTTGTGCGCAAATTTTTCAAAGCGGGGGTCAATTTTTTTCATTGTGTGGATTGCTATTTTTACAACAGTAAGCTGCAAATATCGTAAAAAAAAGGGCCATCCTAAAATTAAGATGGCCTTCTGGTAAAATATAAAAAGACAACTTCTTACTGCTGTGCCTGTTTATTCCTGCCCCGCTCCCTGCGCTCTTTCATTTTTGCTTCCATTTTTTCTGCCTGTTCTTTTGTAAGGATCTTCTCTCTTGCTTCCTTTTGTGTGGCACGCAGCGCCTTCATTTTTTCCCTTTTCTGATCGTTATTGAGCGCGTTGTCCTCCCGGATCGCTTTCATTTGCTTCATGTTTTCCTCGCCCAGGGCCTTCAGCTTGTCTTTCTGGTCTTTTGTTAAATTGAGATCAGGGTCATCCCAGTTCGGACCACGGCGATTGTTCATGCTTCTTTCGGCTTTTTCCTTTTTGGGAGCATCCTGCGCAAACGTAGCGGAGGTGCTGAACAGGCTTACGATCGCCACAATTAAAATTGTTTTTTTCATTTTTTGTTTTTTAAGTTTAACAGATGTTTGTTTATTGTTGGGAAATGTTTCTACGTTTCCGGTCCTGCTTTGCCCATTGCTGCCATTGCTCTGCGGTAAGGAGGGCTTTTCTTTTTTTCCGGAATTCTTTTTTTAATGCATCCATTTGAAGCTGTTTCTCTCCTGCCGACAGGGTTGGGTCCTGTCGTACGGAGCGGGCCCGTTTTTTAAAGGTCTGGGCCAGTTCATTTATTTTTTGCTGCTGTGCGCCGGACAGGTTCAGCCGGGCCGCGTTTTTCCCGGCCATTACGGGCAGCCCGTTGTTGTTAAGGTCGCGGCTGATGGCGCGCGCATTTCGCTGAGCTACAACAACCGTGTGTTGTGTTCTGCCACCTTCCCCCAGGCCTTCCTCTTTCCAGATCTTTTGCTGCGCGGGGGTAAGAAGCGCCATCTGTTTTTGGATTTGCTCCTGCCGGAGCGTAAGCAGTTCTTCCCTTTTTTCACCCGGTGTTGCCGTCTGCCCGTTCCGGATGGCCGCAGCGGCAGCTTTTCCTTCCTTCTGTAAAACGGCCAGCCGGCTTTTTTGCTCCGCGGTAAGCTTTAGTTTTTGGTACCCGTTGTATTGTTCGCGCTTTGTTTCTGTACGGCGGATCCCTTCATTGGTCCTTGAGGGGATCTCCTGGGCGGCAGCCCGCAGCGTCATTAAGAGCAGCGCGATAAAAAAAACGGATCTTGTATTCACTTGCAGACGCATTTATTTTTTCTTAGATGGGTTTTTGGAAAAATACCTTCTATACCCGTGTTAAAATTTTATAAACAGGTATTGGACCCTGTTTTCGTATAAAAGTTTAATATTCTATTAGTGAATCCTGAGCCGGCAAAAACTAATTTTGCCGGGCATGAACCGGAGAAAATTTTTAAAATACGGCGGCATACTGGGGGGAACCGGTCTGCTGACCGGCCTGTACACCTGGCAGGTAGAACCTTTTTGGCTGGAATTTACCCATGTTCCGATGAAGATCCGGAACCTCCCGGAGGCGCTGTCCGGAAAGCGGCTGATGCAGATCAGCGATATCCATATTGGAAAACGTTCGAGAAACAGTTATATAAAGGACGCTTTTGTAAGAGCGGCGGCCTACAAGCCGGATTTTGTTGCTTATACGGGTGATTTTATTACCTATGATTCCACCCTGCAATTTGACCGGCTCTACGAGCTGATGGGATATGCCCCCAAAGGAAGCCTGGGCACGGTAGCTGTTCTGGGCAATCATGACTATGGTGCTCACTGGAAAGAAAGCCATGTGGCCGATAAGGTTGCGGAGATCCTGGGCCACAGAAAGGTGCATGTGCTCCGGAACGAGCAACAGTCATTCGCCGGTTTAAACTTTATCGGGATCGACGATAAATGGGGAACTTTTTTTCACCCGGAAAACGTAATGCCGCACTGGGATCGCCAGGGGGCAAATATTGTTTTATGCCACAACCCGGATGTTATGGACCTGCCCGTATGGAATGGTTACAACAGCTGGGTGATCAGCGGTCATACGCATGGCGGGCAATGCAAGCCGCCTTTTCTGCCGCCGCCCTTGCTGCCCGTTGACAACAAGCGCTACACTTCGGGCCTGTTTGATTTTGCTGACGGGCGAACCCTTTACATCAACCGGGCATTGGGTTTCTCCTGGCAGGTACGTTTTAACGTGCGACCGGAAATAACGATCTTCGAACTGACCCCGGCCTGATCAGCGTGTAACGGTGATGTGCTCATAAAGATGGTACGGTATCCCTCCTTTTTGAACGATGCCCGATGTTTTTTTATTCAGCGGCACAAGATCTGAATAAGCGGGTTAACTGCTGCCTTTGTAATCTGCACCGGATGCGTAAAAGCGCCATGTGTTGCATCGTCTTCAAACCGTTGTTGCGGCCTATACTGCGGGGCGGTTGGCCGCTACAAACAGACGGCCCTTATACAGCCTGTTTGCCGGTTGCATGGCCGGATCGGAATTCTACCGTATCTCCCACGCATTTTACCGCTTATGATGACGATTAACTACAAGGACATAAGGGGCTTTTGCCCATGAATTGCTGTTGCTACTCAAATGTATTTATTTTAATATAATGTTACTTTTTATATCATCTTCACGTTAATACGATAAATAGGGCATATGAAAATTAACTGCTGTTTTGCGTTATTGCTTTTTTGTATAACGGGGTTTGCACAGGAAGAGAAGCCTCCCGGCATGGGTATAAAACTTAATGCAACAGCGGCCGCGGCCGTGTTTGATTTTCCTACGTTACAGCTGGGTATTGAGAAAAGGATGGGTAAGCATTTGGGGCTTTTTGCCGAGGCCGGCTACCAGTTGTATAAGCCCCGGGCGCTGGATACGGTATTTGTAAAAACAAAGGGTCTTAAAACCAATATTGAGCTGCGCAGGTACCTGAAGGAAGAACCCCGGGGAAGGAAATTTTATGTAGGAGGTGCCCTGTTTTATAGAAGCAATACAGCCAATGACTATACTTATGATAGCCTTATACATCAAAACGGGATTATTAAAAGACTGGGGAAGGATGCTTTCTGGTTCAAAAAACGTTCGTTTGGGGTTAACGTTATAACGGGATTTGATTTCCTGTTTAAAAAATGGCTGCAGGTAGAACTTTACGGAGGGATCGGCATAAAGAGGACAATGACAAAGGATTTTGAGTTACAGGCGGCCCGGATCGGGAATAAAGGGAATGAAGATGTGATCGGGTCGATGCTTAGCCGCGACAATATGAGGAATGGATGGGGCCCGAACATTACCCTTGGGGCCAGGGTGGGAAGGCTTTTTTAATCCCGGAACGGAAGATTTTTAAAGCGGTTCAGAGAATATAAATCGCTGTATATTGCACTACCCAAAAATGTTTATGAAAAAAATTGCCTGCCTGCTATTCCTGCCTACCCTGTGTTTTGTTAACGATGTAAACGCCCAGGAGGGCAACAAAAGCTACCGGTCCGCGGTAAAGCTGAATATAGTTGCACTGGCGGATGATATTTCTTTCCCAACGATACGGTTGGCGCTGGAGCGGGCTGTTTCCCAAAGGATAGCACTTTCCGGAGAACTGGGCTACCAGCTGTACTCCATTGATGGATATCTTGCCGATCCGGAATTTGTAAAGGAAAGCGGAATCAAAGCTAATGTGGAGTTGCGCCGTTATGCCCGCAGATCCCGTAGTGGAAACATATATCCTCCGCTTGCGGGCTTTTATACGGGGCTGAATTTTTTGTATGCACAAAACCGGCGTAACCTGACGGCACACTATTACAAAAAAGACGATCATCTCGAATTTACCGACCGGTTCTATGCCCGGAAAACGATTACGGGTTTAAGCTTTGTTCTGGGCTACCAGTTGGCGATCCGGTATCCGGCTTCACTAAAACCCGGTATTACCAAACAGTCGCGACATATACTTTTTGATTTTTACGGCAGCCTGGGGCCGGCCTACCGGAACAATAAAAATTACAACCGCAACTACCATACCGCATCTGATTCATTACTTCGATCCCGGCATGTAAATTTATCGGATGCAACGGTGAAATCTTACCTTGAAGAAAACAGCCGCGTTATCATTCGCCCCGCACTGGGCATCCGACTGGGATACCGTTTATAGGAAAATTTCAAATCTTATATTTGATGCGCTTTAATTTGCACCTGTTAAAACTGTTTATGAAAAAAGTTACCTGGCTGTTACTGATGGTTGTCTGCTGCTGTATAAAAAAACTGGATGCGCAGGAACCCGGAAAACCATATCAAACAGCATTGAAGTTAAATTTAACTGCTGCTACCGATCCTGTTTCTTTTCCAACCTTACGAATGGCACTGGAACATGCCATTGGCCGGCGGGTATCGCTCTCCGGGGAACTGGGGTACCAGCTTTATTCTATTGAAGGAGAAGGTGCCGGTCCTGAATTTGCAAAAGAAAAAGGGATAAAGGCAAATATAGAGTTACGTCACTATGCCCGCAGATCCCGTAGCGGGGAAGTATATCCGCCTCTTTCCGGCCGTTACATGGGGGTCAATTTTATGTATGCCCGAAACCGGCGCAATCTTACTGCGTACTATTACAAGGAAAATAACCGGGAGGAGTATGCCGATTATTTTTATGCCCGGAAAACCATTACGGGGCTAAGCGCTGTTTTCGGGTACCAGCGATTGATCGGGTATCCGGTTTCACGAAAGCCCCGTGTTATGCAGCAATCCAGGCACCTGCTTCTTGATATTTACAGCAGCCTGGGCCTGGCATACCGGAGCAATAAAAATTACAACCGGGAATACGCGGCAGCATCTGACTCGTTACTGCGATCGCGGCACCCCAATGTATTTGACGGGATGCGGCACTCATATCTCAAAGAAAACAGCGGAGTCACATTTCGTCCGGCATTAGGCATCCGCATTGGCTACCGTCTGTAAAGCGGATATGCGTGGAGCATTAAAAAATGGCTTCCAGCTCTTTTAACGCATATACCGTATAAGTGGGTTTAAAGTCCGGCGATTTGTTCACGTGGTTAATGTACACCTGGTCCAGCCCTGCATTTGCCGCGCCGATGATGTCCGCTTCGAGGTCATCGCCCAGCATGATACTTTCCGCTTTCTGTGCCCCGGTTGCTGCCAGCGCAAAATCGAAGATCTCTTTGTTCGGCTTTAAACTGTTGGATCCTTCGGAGGTAACCACCTGATCAAAATAGTGATGGATGTTTGAATTCCTGATCTTATGGTGCTGTACTTCTTCAAACCCGTTGGTGATCAGGTGCAGCCGGTAGTTTTTTGAGGTAAGGTAGGTCAGGATCTCGGTGGCATAGGGAAACAAGGTGTTGCGGGTGGGCAGCATTTCTAAAAAGCGCCGGCTCATTTCCTGCGCAAGTGCCTCATCGCCGATTTTGAAATCCAGCAATGATAATTGCATCCGCTTTACCCGCAGCTCTGCCTGCTTGATGAACCCGTTGCGGTAACGCGCCCATAATCTTGTATTGTGCTCCAGGTATTGCCTGTAAAAACGGTTAAAATCATCAATGCCTCTTTCTTCAAGTTTCAGGGTGCCATACAGGTCCTGCAGCGTCAGTTTTGCATTGGCATCAAAATCCCACAATGTATGGTCCAGGTCAAAAAAAAGATGTTTGTACTTCATGGCTGCAAAATACGAAAAAGGCCAGAGCTGTTTGGTCCCAAATACAGTGCAGCCGCATCGATCCTCACGATATAATGCCCCCGTGCCTTTATGCATGCATTTGTGGCGCAGTCTGCCCTACATAGATAATATTATTATAACATTAAGGTAATGGTTCTGTTACACTGGATTGGGAAATTTGGAAAACAGAAATCATAATGTCCCAACGCCGCATCGAAATAGCTGTTGTATCCGATCTGCACCTGGGTACCTATGCAAGCCGGGCACGCGAGTTCACTGCCTATCTGAAAAGCATTGATCCGCGTGTGCTGATCCTGAACGGAGATATTATCGACGGGTGGCAGTTTAGCAAACGCTATTTTCCACCGGATCATATCTCTGCTATCAAAGAGGTATTTAACAAGCTTTCTTCCGGAACCCGGGTCATCTATATCACCGGTAATCACGACGACTGCATGCGCCGTTATTCGGACCTGGAGCTGGGGAGCTTTCTGCTGACGGATAAAGTGGTGATCGAGGTCAATGGTAAAAAAGTGTGGATCTTTCACGGGGATGTTTTTGATCATACCACTACCCGGCAGGCAAAGTTCTGGGGTAAGCTGGGCAGCAACGGATATGCCGTCTTGCTGGGCTTTAACAAATGCATGAATGTGGTCTCCCAGCTTTTTGGCAGGGAAAAGCTGTCGCTTTCCCGGAAGATCATGGACCAGTTCAATAAGCGCATCATCAATATCGATGCTTTTGAGACCAAAATAGCGGAGCTGGCCATTGAAAAAAAGTTCGATACCGTTATCTGCGGGCACATACATCAGCCGCAGAAAAAAGAAGTGATAACTGCAAAGGGAAAAGTGAACTATCTGAATTCCGGCGATTGGATGGAGCATATGACCGCGCTGGAATATTACGACAATCAATGGCAGTTGTACACCTATAATGAAAAGGAAATGAAAACAGAACGGACCCCCCGGGACAAACCCAGGGCAACGGTGCTGACCAACGAGATCGCTTTTTATTTACACGCACTATCTGATAAAGACAATGAAAATTTTTTACGCCGTTCAGGCTACCGGTAACGGGCACATCAGCCGCGCTATGGAGCTGTTACCTTATCTAATGCAATACGGTACGGTGGATATCTTTCTGAGCGGTAACAACAGCAACCTGAAGCTGGATGCACCGGTGAAGTACCGGAGCAGGGGACTGAGCCTCTATTATACCTGCAACGGCGGGCTCGATTACTGGAAGATCGCCCGGCATGTGAATCCCCTGGCACTGAAGAAAGAGATCCGTGCCCTGCCGGTAGAGGATTATGATTTTGTGATCAATGACTATGACTACATCACTGCGGCAGCCTGCAGATCGAAGAAGATTCCATCCGTCAATTTCGGGCACCAGGCCAGCTTTCAAAGCGATAAAGTACCCCGGCCGGAGTCGCTAAGCCGGTCCGGTGAATGGATGCTGAAAAACTACGCCCGCGGAGAACGCTACCTGGGTCTGCATTTTAAATCCTATGACGATTTCATTCTTACACCTGTGATCAAAAAGGAGATCCTTGAGGCCACACCGGCTGATAAAGGCCATATCGCCGTATATCTTCCGTCTTACTGCGATCAGGAGCTGCGGCAGATCTTTTTAAAATTAAAAGAACACCGGTTTGAGATTTTCAGCCGGCAATCCGGTTCGGTACGGGAGGAAGGGAATATCCGTTTTGTTCCGGTAGACCGCCAACTGTTCAATAAGAGCCTGATCCATTGCCGGGAGATCATTACCGGTGGCGGATTTGAAACGCCCTCAGAAGCGCTGCATCTCGGCAAAAAAATAATGGCCATCCCCATCCGCGGGCAATATGAGCAATGCTGCAATGCCGCTGCATTAAAAGAGATGGGAATAATGACCCTTTCCAGGATCGGGGATGATTTTGAACAGCAGTTTGAAAAATGGCAGAACGAGTACAAACCGGTGCAAATGGATTACAGCAAAACCATTCCGCAAAGTATGGATCGGTTGTTTGGGCGTTAGACATTAGACGATAGACACTGGACGGCGGATGGGATCCGGAATAGGCAGTGAATGCCAAAACCACAATCCGGCATGAAATCTTGAATCCGGAGCAGCGATCAGCATTGCGAGTCGAGCATTGAGCGTTGCGCTGTCAGCCATCAGTCTTTAGCTACACAGTATTGAGCATTGAGCGGTCAGCTTTCAGCGATCAGCAGGATCTGGAATTGCAATATGCGCATCCGGCCGCAAAGGGATCCCAACCTTAAACATTCAACCTCAAACAGTTTTCAGCCGGTTGCTGTGTAACATTTTTCCGGTTGCTGCGTGTAGTAGGTATGCAAACCTTTTCCAGGCCATTGTCTCTTTATAGACGGGCCGCTTTAGTTGTATTTCTGTTTTTGGGTGCGTTGGGCATACGTGCGCAGGGGGTCATTACCGGAAAGCTTTTGGATTCAGCTACGGGCAAACCGTTGTATATGGCTACAATTACGGTGTTTAAGGCAGCCGACACTTCGATGGTGACATACCGCCTCAGCGGCGAGGAAGGCGCGTTCCGTGTACCGGGGCTTTCGCCTGAAGTGCCCTACCGGGTTATTATTACGTTTACCGGGTATGGGGTGTTCCGCAGGGAGTTTCAGCTTTCCAGGTCGCAACCGGCACTGGATCTTGGAACGATCCCCTTGCAAACCGGCACCACCGACCTGGATGAAGTATTGGTAGTGGCCGAGCGCCCGCCCATGGTGATCCGGAAAGATACGGTTGAATTTAATGCCAATGCCTTTAAAACCCTGCCCAATGCCCTGGTGGAAGACCTGCTGAAGAAGCTGCCGGGAGTGCAGGTAGACAAGCAAGGCAACATCATGGTGAATGGGAAACGCGTGAACCGGATCCTTGTAGATGGAAAGAATTTTTTTGGCAGCGATCCCAAAATGGCTTCGCGTAACCTGCCCTCCAATGTGATCGATAAGATACAGGTAACGGATGACAAGGACGAACTGCTGGAAAGAGGAGACGATAACCTGAACAATGTGGGAAAGGTCATCAACCTCACCTTTAAAAAAGGAGTGAAGAAGGGCCTGTTTGGAAAAGCCTATGCCGGAGGTGGCGGTGGCATTAACGGAAGCCGCTTTGAAGGGGGGGCCATCGCCAATATCTTCCGCGACACCCTTCAGGTAAGTCTTTTGGGCTACAGCAATAACCTGAACCGGCCGGGTTTTGGCTGGAGCGATCTGATGCAAACCGGCGGCCTGCAACGGAACAGGGACGTATCTGGCGGGGGCAATAACAGCAGCAACAACAGCAATTTTGGTTCAAATATCATGATCAACGGCATTAACTTTGGCGGCATGTCGCGCATGGGCGGGGTGACCACCAGTAATGGCCTTGGTTTTAATCTCAACCATTCTCCCAACAGGAAAAAATCCTTTTTTGCCCAGTATTATTTTGGGAAAGTACATACTGATGTGGAGACGGATAACAGCACCCGGATCTTCAACGGGGACACGATCATTACCAACAAATCGCTTAACAATACCGTTCTGCGAGGCAATACGCATACTTTTGGGGTGGGAATGAATCTGAAACCGGATACACTGACCACCATTACCGCTACAGCCACCTATATTATCGGGGGAGAAGAGAATAACAGCGTAAACAATCAAAACGGGATCAATAATTTTTTGGGCGATCTGAACGATGGCCGCGTTTTAATTAACGGTGACACCCGCAATGATATCCTGCGGGAGAATTTTTCATTGACCCGGTTGTCTGCAACAAAAACCGGGCGCAGGATCTCATTTGCGCAGGGAGTGGTTTGGAACCGCAAGACAACGGACAATTATACGGATGCCCGTATCCGCTATCTGTATCCGGACAGGTTCGACAGCCTGACGAACCAGCTGAGAACAGAAAGCGTTCCTACCTGGTTTGCCTATGCCGGTGCCAATTACCGCGAGCCCCTTGGTAAAAAATGGTTTCTCCGTGCAGGAACCCGGTATGAATATGAGCACCTGAAAAACGATGTGGCTACGTTTGATAAAAGCGGGCCCGGCTACGACCAGCGGAACAATGAGCTAAGCAGCATGTTCCTGCGCAGCAGCAATAAGTACCTGGTGAGCACCGGCCTGGAGTTTAAACATAAAGGACTTGCGGTAACCCCTGGTCTCCGGTACCAGTACCAGCAATTTGAGAACAATGTCTCTTATGTTCCCGAGCCGCTAATCCAAAAGCAGGGCAATGTATTGCCGGAACTGGAGGTCACGTATAAAAAATTAACCGTCAACTTTTCCCGAGATGTGGTATTGCCGGACTACTATTACCTGCTGCCCGTGCGCAACAATACCAACCCTTATGTTATTAATATTGGGAACGCGGGTCTTCTGCCCGCCCTCAGGAACCGGGTAAATGCGAACCTGAATACCTTTAATCCCAAAAACAATCTGAATGTATGGAGTTGGGGAGAAGCGTATATTGCAGATAATGATGTTGTGCAAAGCATAACAGTAGACGAAAGCGGGATACAGACGATAAAGGCCGTGAATGCGGATGGAAGCAAACGTATTGCCGCCAATTTCGGCCTGAACCAGGATATCAAATACAAGAACAGTTTTACCTTCTCCTGGAATGTGGGCACCTGGACCGAATACCGGGAAAATAAATTCTTTTACAATGAGGCGCCCAGCATTCAAAAGCGGCTGAATAGTAATATCTGGAGCAACCTGGGCTTTAACTGGAATGATAAACTGGAAATAAGACCGGCTTATTCTTTTTCTTATATGAGTGTAAAGAATACCAATCCCCGGTTCACACCTGCAAGAAGCTTTGACCAAACGGCCGGAACAGAGCTGATCATACGTTATATAAAGCATGTGATCTTTGATACCGAATTGCGGTACCTGAACAACAATGCCTTTGCAGATCCGCAATACCGGAGGATGTTCATGTGGAATGCAGGCGTGAATTTCACGTTCTTTGAAGATGAGCGGGCGGTACTGCGCCTGTATGCTAACGACCTGCTGAACCAGACGCGCAATACGGATATCATTCCTTACCAGAATACGGTACGCACTACTTATAGCAATATCCTGGGGCAGTACTTCCTGGCGACTTTTACTTACAACCTGCGCCCGGCCGGCACCAAGAAAAAAGTAGGCGGCGGCTGGTCGTTGTGGTAGGGGTGTAAAAGCAGACCCGTTAGGGTTTCTAAACCTAACAGGTCTGTCCGGCAGGTGTGGAATCGAAAATCACGGATCATAATTTAAGGGTAACATCATCGCTACTTTTTCCGACCAATAGAAAACCCATTGGTTATAAGATCAGCACTTTTATAAACGCGCCGTGTTGCTTCCTATAAGCCGGCCGGTGCTCACGAAGCGTAAAAGTGTTAAAGTTAATAGGCTTACCCGTGTGTAGTAANCCAGCCATATTGTACCTGTTTGCAAGGCACCCGATTTTTATCTTGGATGGGGATGACCCCGTGCATCTTTTAAAGAGCGCCGGTATATAACATAACAGGGTGGTCTTTTACGGACAACCCTGTTATAATATTGTATTCCTAAGTTTTATTTTAGAAAGCCGCCGTTGGCAGTGCGTGGTAATGAGGGGCCAGGACCATCAACGGCAACATGAGCTTATTTTATTTCGAAGACCGTATTCACGGTAAAGCTCAGTTTTATTTTTTTAAAGTTCAGGTCGGCATCTCCTCCGGCCATATCTGCTGCTTCAGCCTTCATGGCATAGTTCCGGTACATTACGGGTTGCATCGGGCTATCGCCGCCGTCTTGTATTTCCAGTACATTGCCCAGTGTTCCGCCCAGGGCTTCTACCATATAGGTTGCTTTTTCTTTTGCAGCTTTCAGGGCTTTTATCTTCAGCTCTTTTTTCAGCTCTTCCATCTTTGAGTAATCATAGCTCTGGATGCCGGTGCTTTGAACCCCCTTGGAATCAACACCGCTGAGGATCTGATCCAGCTTGTTCAGGTCGCTTACTTTTAAAAGATACTGGCGGCTGGCCAGGAAGTCGGGGCTCTTTTTCTTTCCGGTAGTGTTGGCCCAGCTGTTGAGGTTGCTGATGGTTAAGTGCTCTTTTGAAAAGCCGGCTTTTTGTACTGCTGCAAACAACTGGTTCTCCAGTGTGGAAATGTCTACGCGTCTCTTGCTGTTGCCGTTCTCAAAATATTCCTTCAGCGAAATGTTTACGTAAATGATGTCCGGGGTGATCTCGGTTTCTGCAGTACCGCTTACCGTGATCTTTCTTCTCAGGTCAACGGATTGTGCGCTTACAGTGCCAAAAGCCACCAGTGATAATAATGCGAATGCGAATAATTTTTTCATGTGTTTAAATTTTAAAAATGAATCATTCAATGAATAAGGTTGTTTGACTGCTCTAAGGATGCGGGATGTTTTTCTGTTACATAAGAACCTTTTCCCTTTAACGTTCTTTTTGCAAGGATGTTGATGCGGATCAATCAGAATTTTTCAATAACGCCCAGGCCAAACAGGGCAAAATCATATTTTACCGGATCCGCGGGGTCCAGTTGGCGCAGGTGTTCCGAAAGTTCCAATGCCGACTGCCAGTCATTATTCGGCCGTTGCAGCAGGTTAAAATGCCGGGCTACCCGGGCAACATGCAGGTCCAGCGGGCAAATCAGTTGTGTGGACCGGATCTCCTTCCATAATCCGAAATCAACGCCTCTTTTATTACTCCGAACCATCCAGCGAAGGTACATATTCAACCGCTTGCAGGCCGATTTACGCTCGGGAGTGGCAATATGCTTTTGAGTACGGGCGGGATAATGGGGAAAGATCTTTGCGTCAAAAAAGGACCGGCGAAATCCTATAAGCGCATTTTCCACAGTGGCATCGGCCGGCTGCAAATGCCTGCTGAACGCTGTTTGCAGCGATGGTTGTTTTTGTGCTTTATAGTGGTGTTGTAAGAAATCAAGGAAATGAAACAGGTCTGTGGCGTTAAAAGTACGGTGCACGAAAGGCACCATCGGTTTCAGGTCGGGTTCTTTAAAGTGCATTACAAAGTCGTAGGGCGCGTGATCCATCAGCTGCAGTAGCCGCTTACAGGAGTTGATGATGCTCTTCCGGTTGCCCCAGGCCAGTATGGCAGCAAAGAACCCGGCGATCTCGATGTCCTGTGGTGTTGTGAACAAATGCGGAATGGAGATCGGATCATCTGCAATAAAATCCGGCTGCTCGTACAGGGCGGCCTTGGTGTTCAGGAGCCCGGCCAGGTTATCCTTCTGTGAGTTTTTCATGCGTCAGGTGTTCAAACGAATCCCCTTTTACAAAGGCATAGGTCTTTTTATTCAGGTGATAAAATTTCAGCCAGCCATTTTCGGTCAGTGCCGTAAGATCTGTTCGTGCGGTTTCTTTTGATACTCCGAAGCCGGAGCGCAATTCCCGTATCGTTACGATCTTTTCCGCATCGTCCCGGATCCATTGAAGGGCGGTGGCCTGCCGTATATTCAGGCCATCGACCTTTACGAAAGGATTGCTTTCCTTTTCTTTATTGGTGCGCTGCAGGCTGTCCTTTAACGAACGGTCGGCCATGCGCAGGGCCTGGATCATAAAGTGAATAAAATAACCGGCATCGGCATTGATCTGTACCTGCAAAAAGGACCGTTGATACTGCGCTTTCAATTTGATGATGATGCCGGAGACCGCTGTGTATTGCACGGCCCAGTATCCTTTCCGGAGCAGGTACCAGTAGGCGATCAGGCGGGCCATTCGCCCGTTGCCGTCTTTAAACGGCCGGATATAGGTGATCAGGTAGGCCATGAGGCAGGCCTTTATAACCGGATGGATGTAATAGGGCTTCTTTTCATCGTTGAAGAACGACTCCAGCCACTGCATCCAGTTTTTGATCTCTTTTGCTTCCACGGCTTTGTAAGAGGCTGGATCTTCAATGCCGGAAATGTCGTATTTGTTATTGGTACGGTAGCGACCGATCCCTTTTAGTTTGATCGTATCCTTTGTAAGTTGCTGGTGCAGTTCCAGCATCCTGGTTTCGGAGAACGGTTCGTTTTCCCATTCTTTAACTTTCTGCAGGCACTTGTAAAGATTTACCAGCACCTGTTCCGTTTCGCTGGAAGTTGTTTTCTTTTTTAATAACAACTCCCGGGCCATTTTCCGGGTTACCGGGTAGCCGGCAAGTTGAGCAGAAGCCATGGTCTCTTCCAGGGAAGCATTGATCAGGTACCGGTGATCATTTTTCTGATCCATCACTACCACAATGCCTTTGCCACCCGCCAGATGTACATCCAGGTCGTGCAAAACAGCCTCCATATCATTGGAAACGGACCAGGAAAACAACCGGCCCTGGATGATCAGGTTACGGGTGAAACCCTGATCCCTGGCCTGTTTGGCGGCTTCCCATATTTCACCGTTGGAAAGCGTCTCTGGCTTCAGGGTCATATGCTGCACTTTTTCCCAATCGAGGTAACTGTTGTTGATTTGAAGGACGGTCTGTGTGAGTGCTGTTTGTTCTGCCTGCGATAATTGCCTGTTCATAAAATGATCTTTAATTGACCAATTGGTTGCAAGATAGTTGGTTTACAGGAGAGATTATGCATTTTTAAAAGCCGAAACGAAAAATTAATGCATTTCTTTAACAGGGGTTCGCATACAAAAAATGCATATCCGGCAGTATCATCCAGACCGGCGACGGCGCTTTATTTGGGTACAAAAATACCCGCGCTACTGGTTGTCCGGGGGCCGGACCTCCCCGTTATTTCCAACAGGTAAAGCGATGTGTTTCTTCGCATGACCCGTGCCTGAATCCAGCTGGCCAGGCGCGGGAATAGCTTCCGGGAAAGATCAGCCAATGGCTTGCCGGAGGTCTTCGATCAGGTCATCCGCATCTTCAATGCCCACGCTCAGGCGGATCAGAGCATCACTCAGCCCGTTCTTAATGCGTTCTTCCCGGGGAATGGAGGCATGGGTCATCGATGCCGGATGGTTGATGAGGGATTCTACACCCCCCAAACTTTCTGCGAGGGCAAACACCTTTGTGGCGGTGAGCACCCGGGTGGCGGCTTCTATGGAATCGTCCTTCAATTCGAAGCTCATCATCCCGCCAAAGTCCCGCATCTGTTTTTTTGCAACAGCATATCCCGGCTGGTCCTCAAAACCGCACCAATACACTTTTTTCACTTTTTCGCTGGCGGCCAGGAACGCTGCGATCTTTTTGCCGTTCTCACAATGGCGCTGCAGACGCACATGCAGGGTTTTGATACCGCGCAGTACCAGGAAGCAATCCATCGGACCGGGAACGGCACCGCTGCTCTTCTGGATAAAGAACAGACGTTCGCGCAGTTCATCGCTGTTAAACATAAGCGCTCCCATGACCACGTCACTGTGGCCGCCGAGGTATTTTGTAGCCGAGTGCATAACGATATCGGCTCCCAGGTCCATCGGGTTTTGCAGGTAGGGAGATGCAAACGTGTTGTCTACACAAAGCAGCGCCCCCGCCTTTTTTGCTATTTCCGCCACTGCTGCGATATCGGTAATATTCATCAGGGGATTGGTAGGCGTTTCGATCCAGATGAGTTTGGTATTGGCCGTAACCGCATGGGCAATATTTTCTGTATGGGTGGTATCGGTATAGATAAACCGGATCCCGAAGCCTTCCCAGATCTTTGAGAACAGCCGGTAGGTGCCGCCATACATATCATTGGCTGCAATGACCTCATCCCCCGGTTTTAATAGTTTGATCACGGTTTCTGTAGCCGCCACCCCACTGCTGAATGCCAGGCCATGTTGCGCGTTCTCCAATGCTGCCAGGGATTGCTCCAGTGCGGTACGTGTTGGATTTCCTGCTCTTGAATAATCATAGCCCTGGTGTTGGTTGGGGCCCGACTGTACAAAAGTGGAGGTCTGAAAAATGGGGGTCATGATCGCCCCCGTTGACGGGTCTGGTTTTATTCCTGCATGGATGATCTTGGTATTCAGCTTCATGTTCTTTTTTTTAACGGCACAAAGGTAGGTATTGCGAAGTGTGAAACCATCCGGGCAGCGTGCCGGCTCTTTTTTAAAACTACGGAACGTTCGTAATTGGGCTGCCGGCTTAATTAAGAAAGACTTAACATTTTTTTTACCCGAAAGCTGTAACATAAAACAAACCGGAGCGACTTATATATACAAACGCGTTTTGATGATTCCGGAAAGAGTCCAGAAAGTTAAATGAGAAGTTGGCGCTGAAGGAAATGAGGTTTACCCGTAGAAATCTGCTGTTCACCCCGTTTCTTTGGTATTCTGCCACAAACTGCTTGACAGATAGTGCAACCTGATGCTACTTTTGATTTAACGAACCGATAAAAGATTAACAAACCGCCTCCTGAAGGTATAAAATTTTTAAAATGAAATTCTTTATTCTTGCCGCCGTTCTTTCCCTGGGCTTAAACGCAATGGCTGCAACCCCCACCGTGAATGAGAAAGCATTAAAAACTTTCAAAACCATATTTGCCCACGCAAAAAATGTGCAGTGGAGTACGACCGCTAATTACAACGAAGCCAGTTTCCGTTCCGGCTCTGTAACCACCCGTGCGGTGATCGATAATAACGGAGCGCTGATCCGCACCATTCGTTATTATAAAGAAAACCTGCTGCCTCCGAATATTCTTTACAAAGTCAAAAAGAGATACGATGGCAAGGAAATATATGGTATTACCGAAGTGACCAGTGCTGATGGAACCAATTACCATATTATATTACGCGACAGCCGGAATATTTATAAGGTGTTGGCCGATAATGGCGGCAGTCTTATGCAGACGGCAAAATTCAAGAGAGGCGATATTTAGTCTTCTCTTTCAAACCTGACATTTCTCATGTATAATACGGAGTGGAACATTCTTGTTCTCTCCCTTTTTTATTTTAAGGCGGTGGTAACCGGCGGATGGCCCCGTTCTTTACCATAACCCGGGACTTATGCATTCTCGGTACGCCTTCGTCACTCAAACAGTCGGATCTGCTAAGCAGCCATTTTAACCGGCACTGCAAAATCACCGGTATGCTCATTGAAAGGAAGGGGAATATTTTCCGTATAAAGGCTAAGCAATTGTTTGGCACAGGCCGGCGAATGTGCAGGCTGACCCTGAGCAAAAGATAAGATGGAACGATCATATTTTTTCTGATTCGTGAGGAGACACGGCCCGGGCCCGTGAAACACGGGCCACTGGAGAAATGGAAAATGTTATGTACTTTAATTAACCGGCTGCTATCAACGACGCCCGCCATAATTTTTTCGCCCCCGGAAAATGGCTGTTCACCCTGTTTTTTCCTGGTTCTGCCATAAAGCACTTGACTGCAGGTACTGCCACATACTATTTTTGAATCAACAAACCAATTAAAATATCAAACAGCCTTTTAGCGGGCATAAAACTTTAAAAAATGAAACTCTTTATTCTTACCGCCGCTCTTTCCCTGTCTTTAAATGCGATGACCGCCGTTGCATCAAATCCTGTAAATGAAAAGGTGATGAAAACATTTAACCAGGTCTTTACGGATGCCCGTGATGTACAATGGAATACTGCTGCCGGATATAGCGAAGCCAGCTTTCACTCGGGCACTATATCCGTCCGTGCCATGATCGGTAATAACGGGAACCTGATCCGCACGATTCGTTATTACAAGGAAACGGGACTGCCTCCCAATGTGCATTATAAGATCCGGAAAAAATACGAAGGCAAAGCGATCTTTGGTGTTACCGAAGTGACCGATGCAGCCGGGATCCGTTATCATGTAATTATACATGACAACCGGAATATGTACCAGGTAATTGTTAACAACAACGGAAATGTTATTGAAGCAACAAAATACAGGAGGGGCGATATCTGACGCGTTCCTTCATTTCAATTTTGATGAAAAGCAGGTGCGGGCCGTTCGGTCCGCACTTTTTTATTTGATGACAAAAGGCAATTTTACAAGAGTGTTGCCCCAGGCAATGATGAGGTCCGCACCGGTATCGGTCTGTTTGAAGACCATTGTAAAGTATTCGACCATCGGGTTGTCATTTGTAGCTGGTACTTCTACACGCATGAGGTCTTTTGTACTGTCCTGGTGAAGCCCCCAGGTATCCAGGTTGTTGTTCAAAACCAGGGTCCAGCTTTTTTCATGGGGGATGCTGTACAATGTATAGCGCCCCGCTCCTATTTTTTTATGATCCAGGTACACGGGTTTAAAAATATTCAGCTCGGTGGCCTCGTTGGCACCCATTCTCCAGGGATGATCATATTTGAGCACGGTTTCGAAGAGGGAGCGTCCCTGCAGATGCGGCCGGCTGTAGATGACCCGCATAACGGGACCTCCGGTTGCTTCCCCGCTCATTTTTTGCAGTGGATAATGAACCGGGTAGTAGCTCATATCCAATGGAGATACGTCTACGGCTTCGTAGGGATTGCTGGTGTTTACCGGCGGCAGGCTTGCAGACTTGTTTGTTCTTTCTGCCGGTTGTGTTGTTTTTGTTTCAGACAGCTGATTACAGGCAACCAGTAACGCGAAGCCGGCAAGCAGGAACCATCTGCCCTTTAGACCATTCATTCGTTGTAATTAAAAATTAACAGGCAGGGATGCTTTTTTTTGATCCCATTCGATCACCAAGTTAACGGTTGATCCGCTTTTTTCAAAATCAATAGTTAAGAATTCTACAGGATCTTTTAATTCTTCCACCGGAACAGTGGTCCGCACGATGTCCTTGGCGGCATCGTAGTTAAAGGCACCCCAGGCATCCGTGTCCTTATTGATGATAAATGTCCATTCCTTTTCGGCAGGAATGCAATAAATGGTGTACCGGCCCGCAGGTACTTTTTTACCGCCGATCACCGCCTGGGTAAAGAACTGGATCTCGGTAGCCTCGTTGGCTCCCAGGCGCCAAACCTTACCATAGGGAACAATATCGGAGTCAAATATTTTGCGGTTGCCTTTTGCCGGCCGGCTGTAGATCACTCGCATGCGCAGGGGCTCACTGGTGCCACGGATCTTTTTTGAAGGGTAATCAACGGGGTAATAGATCTGGTCCATGGGTGATTTGTCGACCGGTATCCAGGATTGACCCTGCACCGGTAAATGGATCAGAAAGCCAATAAGGGCTATCCATACATATTTTGCCATACACATCTTATTTTATCATCAACTGTTTAAATTTTTCTGCCGCAAAAGGTTTCAGGTCTGCCCAAAAAAGACGGTAGCTTTGCCCCAAACGTTCGATGTTCGCTTCAAAGAGTTTTTCGGCCGGCCGGCTGTCATTTAAATACTTTGCCCGGCGCACCAGTCCCCCAAAGCTTTTATAGATCCCCCAGGGCTCCCGGTAATGATACAACCAGTTTTGCTGCTTCATGTAATGAAATAACTGCCGGAAGGGTTCCGGCAACCATTCAGCGTGGGTGCCGAGCGTGTGATAGGTATTGCGGGCAAAGGCCTCAAGGGCGCCCTGCGGAAACTCTGCAGCATCATTTGCGAGAAAATAATCATACACAACATCCATAAAAGCACCGCTGTATAACCGGTAGTCGCTCCTGAAGACCTGCTTGGCGGCGATGGTAGCGGGGTGCGCATCCGTGAAGGTATCAATTTCACGGTGCAGCCGGATGCCCGCCCGGACTCCCGGAGGGTAATTCAGCTGGCGGCTTCCTTTTACAAAATCGCTGATCATGTTGCCTACCAGAACGTCCTCATTGCCGAATGAAAGGTATGCGTGTGCCAGGAAGTTCATGCGCAAATGTAGGGATAAAGAAAAAATCCCTTTGGGTGATTTTAACGGTGTTTTTGCAGCAATATACCTACTTCCTGCTGGATACCGGTGCTTTTGTCACTGTTATAAACCTGCTGAAGGGCGATCTTTGTTTCTTCGAAACCGGCCTTTTTTTCCTTTAATGCTTCGTACACCTTTTTTGCCGCAGCGGGCCGCGGACCCCAGTGGAACAGGTCGTTGCCGTTTTCATCGCGCACGATCAAAATAGGAATGGAACGGGTGCCATTGGTAAGATACTGCTCAATTTCAGAGCCGGAATCCCGCAATTGAAGGCTGAAGCCGATATGGTCATTCTCCTGGCTCATCCGGTACAGAATGGGAACAATATGCGCTGCATCTCCGCACCAGGGCTCGGTGATCACCACCCACTGCTGTTTCCGGTTAATGGATGCCAGAATGGCTTTCGTTTCTGCTGTTATGGGGTTTTGTTTGAGCCAGCGGTTCATGCGCGACCGGTTCATTTTTGTGTATTGAAAATAATCGGCATTGTCATAAGGAGGCGTGGGCTTTTCGGCATCTAAGATACTGTCGAACATTTCTGAATATTCCTGAAAATTCATACCGGTAAAATACATTTGATAGTCGCCCGGATATCCCGGGTATTTGTAAAACATGCGGGAGGGCAAAAAGTTCCGGATGTTTTGGGTTCCGGAAAAACGGCAAAACGGATGCATCAAATCCGGGAGGAACCATTCGGGTATCCGTGGCAGGGATTATGTATACGCCTGTTCCGGAAAAAACGGCTCCTCCGTGATAGGAAAAACAGGATTTGTGTATCTTCACACCCGTGTAAAACTTAAATTATGGACACCTTACAACAATTGAGATCCGAACTGGAAGAAGAATATCGCACTACTAAAAAATTCTTTGAGCGCTACCCGGCAGACCAGGGCGACTATACGCCGCATGAAAAGAGCATGACGCAAAGCAGGCTAGCCGGGCATATTGCTGAGGTTTTTGGGTGGGCATCTTTTATCCTTCCTACAGAAACGCTTGATTTTGCAACAGGGAACTATAAACCGGCAGCGATCCGTTCAAAAGAACAGCTGCTGGAAGAGCTGGATAAAAATTATAAAGCCAGCAAAGAGGCGCTGGAAAATGCTGCTGAAGATGCGCTGCTGCCCAACTGGAGCATTGCACAAAATGGACATAAGCTGGCGGAGTGGTCAAAATATGGAGCCATCCGGCATTCGCTGAACCAGATCGCGCACCACCGGGCGCAGCTGGGAGTGTATTACCGGCTGCAGAACATCCCCCTGCCGGGGAGCTACGGGCCTTCGGCAGATGATCAACGATTTGCTTAGCGCGGACCGGGATATTTAACAGCAATTTGTTACCGGTAAGGCTTTGCGAGGGAACTATGGCACAGTTTTTTTGGAAAGATTGTTATTCATGAACTACTTAAAACGTATTCAAAGATGAACAAGAACACAAGAAACGGGCTTCTGGCGTTAGGCCTGGCAGCGGCCGCAGCCTGGTATAAAATGAGCCCCGAACAGAAATCAACTGTAAAAGATAAAGTATCCGGCTGGGGAAACAAATTAAAAGATGGACTGGCAAACCTGAAAAAGCAGGCAGGTCAGGCCAGTACGAGTTCCACGTCTTAAGCTCCGATCCAACAACAGTCCTTTAATACTTTACCAAAGAGGGTATCTAAAAAGAGCAGCAACAGGGTTATGGCAATCTGCCGGCCGGCAGATCCTGACAAGGCTGCTTTTAGATGCCTTCTTTATTTTACGCCGGTGCGTTTAATAAGGAATGCTGACTGGCTGTGAAAAGATCCCTGAAGATCCGGTTCAGTACCGTTCCGTTCTGTGTGGCACTGACGCCGCACCAGGGGTACAGGTCGGCCACCAGTTTTCTTGAGGATCCGGCCAGCAGCCGGCTCCGTTCTGAAACCTGCTGCAGCTGGTGCTCCGGCACCGAACCGTTTTTTAACAGGCTGCTCCAGGAATCATCAACGGCCGCATAAAAACGGGAACGCAACTGTTGCAGCTGCTGACCGGCCTGTTGCCCGCTTTGCTGCATCAACCCCGGGGCGCCGGACCGGGCTGCCAGCTTCCGGAATTCTTCCAGAAAATGGGCGGCCATTCCCAGGGTATTTACAGCCAGGGTGGTTTCCGCAAATTGCAGGAAGGGGTATTGGTAAATGGCACCCGGCAGGGTGGCTGCACCCGGATGGATCGTAAAGCTCCGCTCCGCGGGAATGAAAATGCCGGGAACACTAAAGCTTTCGCTGGCTGTGGCCCTCAATCCCATGGTATCCCAATCCTTTTGAATATGTACCTCGTCCCTTGTGAATAAAAAGGACCGGTAAAGGGGCGTGCCCTGTGCATCCATCAGCAGTTGCCCGTCTTTTTCAATCTTACAGTTGGCGGTAAAATGCGTGCAATAAGGTGCACCCGTGGCATATTTCCAGGATCCGCTGACCAGGTACCCGTTGACCATTTCCTTTGCCACTCCGGAGAGGGCACCGCTGCCGCCGAAGCAGACCCTGTCTTCTTTAAAGATCCCGCTGGTCAGGGAGGCTGGCAGGTATCCCGTAAACTGGGTGGCGCCGCTGCAAAGCGTAACCGTCCACCCCAGGCTTCCGTCAATTTTTGCCAGGGCTTCTTCCATCTTTAATCCATCGGGCAGGCTCAGTTCCAGCCCGTTCTGCGACCGGGGAACGAAAAGCCGGAACCATTTTTCACGGTAAATAATATCCAGCTGCTCCGGGGTCAGGCAGGCCAGCCGGTCGGCTTCCTTTGCAAAATGCGCTAATTGGTCTGCGGTTTTTTGATCCATCATTGTTCCTTTTTTTCCAGGATGCGCTTCCACTCTAAAAAGCCGAAGATCGCAATTACAAATAAGAAGAGGGTTAAGAGTGCATACAGCGGAAACTGCTTATAAAATAAAAGTGGTATTGCTGCAGCATTGCTGATATTGAGCAGGATCCAGTTCTCCAGTTTGCGTTTTGCCAGTAACCACATTCCCGCCCAGGCGGTTGCGCTTACAAAAGCATCCATGACCGGTACTGTTGAATCTGTCAGGAACCTGAGGGTTATATAGAGGATGATGAATCCGCCCAGGGCGATCCAAAGTGTGATGCCCCATTCTTTTTTAGTGGCCCTGGTGATGGGCAATGGGATAACGGACCGTTTAAAGACCCAGAACCACCATCCGTAAATACTCATTACCAGGTAATACAGGTTCAGCGCACTTTCGGCATATAAGCCTCCCGTAAAAAATATATAGATGCTGATCAGGACGGACAGAATGCCCGCCGGATATAGCCATACTTTATTGGCTTTTGCCAGCAATACTTCAGTGGCGCCTAAACCGGCGCCCAGCCATTCAAGAAGACTTGTATTCCTGATCTCTTCAACAAAAACAGTGACCCAGTTTGCCATAGCAATATCAAATAAAATACAGGGTCAGGCTGAAAAGCTACTGTTTCCTACGCCGGCATTACCCGGATCAGGTTCCTGAGCGCCACGGGTTACGGGAGCTCAATGGGTATATTCTCAGCCTTGATTTCATCCCTGCTGTCAGCAGGGAAAGGCACCCCTTATGGGGATGAAGGTAGGTAAAAAGGCCGAAGTAGAAATGAAGTTTCTGTTTTTGGCCGGGCAAGCGGATACTTTTTGATCAGTACCCGGTCCCGGATGACGAAGTGCCGCAGGCATGGCTTATTGTGCGCCGGGCTTATGGGGTGTACTTGCTGCGGCCATACCGCTTATAAAGGAGATAGGTCTGCCCAGCTTTCCAGATCCGCCGGCCGGGCCGAAAATAATTTTTCTCTTGTTTTATACTTTCGCACTGATTTGTGATATATTCGCTCCGCTTAATTCTTTTACATGCCAACGTCGAAGCGTTTATTCGTGAAAACTTCCACCCTCCCCAATGCCGGCAAGGGATTGTTTACAAAAGTTGCTATTGCAAAAAAAGAGATCGTTACGGAGTATACAGGCGACCTGCTGACCTGGAAAGAAGTTCAGGATGAGGCGGACAACGGGTACATCTTTCATATCAATGATGAAGCTGTGATCGATGCCAGTAAACACCCGCGGTCCTTTGGGCGCTATGCCAATGATGCTGCCGGTTTGCAGCGTGTAAAAGGTCTGCGGAACAATACCGAATATATAGAGGACGGTACAAGGGTGTTCCTGATCGCCAAAACAGATATTCCAGCGGGGAGTGAGATCTTTGTATCTTATGGCCCCCAGTACTGGCAGCAGGTACGGGAGAACATACGGCTTGACCGGCAGGAAAAAAAAGAACGATCAAAACGATAGATCCTTTTATCGTAATAGTGCAGACCGGTTCTGCAGCTGCCTGCTTTTTTCATTCCGACATCTAAGGGAATGCTGTTATCTTTGTTTAAAGGATAATGGAAAAGAGCAATTTTGTAGACCAGATACGGATATTTTGCCGCAGTGGCCATGGCGGTGCGGGCATCAAACATTTTTTGCGGGATAAGTTCACCTCCAAGGGCGGACCGGATGGTGGCGACGGAGGCCGGGGCGCCCATATCATTTTAAAGGGGAACCGCAACCTGTGGACCTTGTTGCATCTGCGCTATTTCAAGAATATCCTTGCAGAGAATGGTGAAAACGGCGGGCATAATAATTGTACCGGTCGCAGCGGAAAAGACGTGGTAATAGAAGTACCGCTGGGAACCATCGCAATAGATGAGGAAACCGGCAGAAAAGAAGCGGAGATCCTCGAAGACGGCCAGGAGCTGATCTGGATGCCCGGTGGTAAGGGAGGCCTGGGCAATGCCAATTTTGCCACGCCTACCAACCAGGCACCGGAATATGCACAGCCAGGTCTGCCGGGTATGGAAGGCTGGAAGGTACTGGAGCTAAAGGTACTGGCAGATGTGGGCCTGGTAGGCTTTCCCAATGCCGGCAAGTCGACCCTGCTTTCCGTAATTACTGCTGCAAAGCCCAAGATCGGCAACTATGCGTTCACCACCCTTACACCCAATTTGGGTATCGTAGAATACCGGGACGGCCGGAGCTTCTGCATGGCAGATATGCCCGGGATCATTGAAGGTGCTGCTGAAGGCCGGGGGCTGGGGCACCGCTTTCTCCGGCACATAGAACGCAACCCGGTGCTGCTGTTCCTCATACCGGCGGACAGTGCGGATCATCGCAAAGAATTTGATGTGCTGATGCATGAGCTGGAGCAATACAACCCGGAGCTTTTGCACAAACAATTCCTGATCGCTATTTCCAAAAGCGATATGCTGGATGATGAATTAAAAGCCGCCATCAGCAAGGAAATGCCCGGTCATATTCCCCATGTCTATATTTCTTCAGTGGCCCAGCAGGGGCTTACCCAATTAAAAGACCAGCTCTGGGAAATCTTAAACACGGTGCCCGAAACAGATCTGTAAAACGGGTTACAGGATTGTGCAGGATGGTTTGCCAGGCCGTTTTTTGTACTTTCGGAGCAACGGTGTTATTGATCAACAACAAGGCTTGCTCATGAATAAAAAAAGATCGCTTGTATTTATTGCCCTCCTGTGCTCACTAACGGTAACGGCACAATCGAAAATAGCAAATCTGCGTACGGAAAACCGGGTCGATCCGGTGGGTTTGGATGTGGTTCAACCCCGGTTTAGCTGGCAGCTGGAAAGCAGTAAGCGTAACGTAATGCAAACGGCGTATGAGATCCGGGTAATACATAATAAAGCCAGGGTGTGGAACAGCGGCAAAGTACTTTCCGACTCCTCGGTGCATGTGACCTACAAAGGTGCGGCGCTGGAAAGCGGCAAAAAATACCAATGGCAGGTAAGGGTTTGGGATAATGCCGGTAAGGCCTCTGTCTGGAGCCCCCCTGCGGTTTTTCAAATGGCCCTGCTGCAACCATCCGACTGGAAGGCCGAATGGATCACACCGGGTTATGTAGAAGACTCCGTATTTCGCCCCAGCCCCCTGATGCGAAAGGAATTCAACATCACGAAAAAAATTGCCCGGGCTACCGCCTATATTACGGCGCACGGAATGTATGAGGCCGCGGTAAACGGGAACCGCGTGGGCGATGCGCATTTTACACCCGGATGGACCTCTTATAAAAAACGTCTTCAATACCAGACCTATGATGTTACCGGCTTGCTGAAACAGGGTGCCAATGCATTGGGCGTAACACTGGGCAGCGGCTGGTACCGCGGTCATATCGGCTTTGCCAAGCAGAAAAATTTTTATGGCAGGGATATCGCACTGCTACTGCAGCTTCAGATAGAATATACCGACGGAACAAAGGAACTCGTGGTTTCTGATGGTTCCTGGAAGTCGGCAACAGGAGCCATCACCTATTCTGAGATCTATAACGGGGAAACCATTGATGCGCGCAAGACCAGGAGCGGCTGGATGCTGGCGGGATACAATGATGCGGATTGGGACCCGGTAAAAAAGACGTCCTTTGATAAAAACAACCTGTTAGCTACTTATAACGAGATGATCACCGCACATGAGGTGTTTAAGCCGGTAAAAATATTAAAAACCCCCGCGGGAGAAACCGTGCTTGATTTTGGACAGAACCTGGTGGGCTGGGTGCGGGTAAAGGTAAAAGGGAATGCCGGTGATTCGGTAACCCTGTCCCATGCGGAAGTGCTGACCAAGGCCGGCAACTTTTACACGGAGAACCTTCGGGCCGCAAAGGCGCAGGATACATATGTGCTTAAAGGCGGGGGCGAGGAAACCTTTTATCCGCATTTTACCTGGCAGGGATTCCGCTATGTAAAGCTTGAAGGGTACCCGGGTGCCGTAACGCCAGAGAACTTTGAGGCCGTTGCCTTTTATTCCGATATGGAACCGACCGGAACGTTTACGACATCAAACCAGCTGATCAACCAATTACAGCACAATATCCAGTGGGGACAAAAAGGAAACTTTTTAGATGTGCCTACCGATTGCCCGCAGCGGGATGAACGGTTGGGATGGACGGGAGATGCCCAGGCTTTTTTCCGCACCGCATCCTTCAATATGGGGGTGAATAATTTTTTTGCAAAATGGCTCAGGGACCTGGAGGCAGACCAGATCGATGGCCGGGTGCCTTTTGTGATCCCCAATATCCTGGGAAACGGGGCCAATAGCGCCGGATGGGCGGATGTGGCCACCATTATTCCCTGGCAAATGTACCTGGCTTATGGTGACAGACGTACGCTGGCAACACAGTACACCAGTATGAAGAACTATGTGGAAAGCATACGGAAAACAACCAACAATGATCTCTGGAATACAGGGTTCCATTTTGGTGACTGGCTGTTTTACCGGCCGGGGGATGACAACGACGGCCGTTCTGCTGTTACTGATAAATACCTCATTGCCCAATGCTTCTATGCCCATTCTGTTCAATTACTGGTCAATGCGGCTACCGTATTGGGGCATACTGCAGATGCCGCCAGCTATGCACAGTTATTAAAAAATATAAAGGCGGCATTTGTAAAAGAATACATGACCCCTTCCGGGAGGCTGGTGTCCGGCACACAAACCGCTTATGTGCTGGCGCTTCATTTTGATATGCTGCCGGAGGACCTCCGGAAACAGGCGGCTGAACGGCTGGTGGAAAACATCAAAAGCTATGGCAATCACCTGACCACCGGGTTTTTAGGAACACCTTATCTCTGTCATGTGCTTACCCGTTTTGGCTATACGGATGTGGCCTATACCTTATTATTACAGGAAACCTACCCTTCCTGGCTGTACCCGGTAAAGATGGGGGCTACCACCATTTGGGAACGCTGGGATGGCATCAAGCCGGATGGCAGTTTTCAAACGCCTTCCATGAACTCCTATAACCATTATGCCTACGGAGCCATCGGCGACTGGATGTACCGGAAGATGGTTGGGCTGGATACCGAAGAGGATGGCGTGGGGTACAAACATATTAAGATAAAACCGCATATCGGCGGCGATTTTAAAAACGCTTCTGCATCGTTAAAAACTTATTATGGCACTACAAAAGCCGGTTGGGAAGTAACCGGGGATAAAATTGTGATGGAGGTAGTGGTCCCCGCCAATACCAGGGCCACCATTTACCTGCCGGTGGCAGATGCTGCCGGGGTTAATGAATCCGGTAAACCCCTGTCCTCTGTAAAGGAGGTCAAAGAACTCGGATCTGAAGACGGTTACCTGAAAATTGAAACAGGGTCGGGGAAATACCGGTTTAGCTTGCCGGGTAAATAAGTAGATGATATTATTATTGATCAAATTCGATGATATCCGCATCCCCTGTTAACAAGCAGGTGATCATTTCCTGTATTTTAGGTCTCAGCGTATCCCAAAGAATCCGATTATCGCAATTACCTATTTTAACGTGAGTTCGGCAATTAAGCGTTTAGTTATTAATATATTAGGGTTGGATATTGTACTAAAAACAAAAGTTCAGCTTTAAATTTGTAATTGAAACAAAAACTACAATCTAAATGCTGAACTAATGACAGATATAAAGTTAGTAGAAATCTTCGTTAGATGCGATGATTTTTACAAGGAGTTTGAGAAATTCCTGGATGCTAAGGGGCTTGAGTGCCCTTTAAAAAAAACTCGCTTCTAAAAGCTGTAGCATGTCGCCATCGGAG
>NZ_KB893627.1 GCF_000374125.1 Niabella aurantiaca DSM 17617 | reverse complement strand
TCTCCGATGGCGACATGCTACAGCTTTTAGAAGCGAGTTTTTTTTAAAGGGCACTCAAGCCCCTTAGCATCCAGGAATTTCTCAAACTCCTTGTAAAAATCATCGCATCTAACGAAGATTTCTACTAACTTTATATCTGTCATTAGTTCAGCATTTAGATTGTAGTTTTTGTTTCAATTACAAATTTAAAGCTGAACTTTTGTTTTTAGTACAATATCCAACCCTAATATATTAATAACTAAACGCTTAATTGCCGAACTCACGTTAATATAATTGCAGTCTGCGTTGTATGCTGCAAAATACTGTAGTCCGTCTTCAAAATCGTTTACATTTTTGTTCGTTGCAGCCTGCTGCACTTCCCTGGCGCCGCAGTCGGCTATGGAAAAGCGGGTTGCCAGCATGCCCATACGCTCTTTTGCTGACCGGGCTCCATGCTTTTTTTCTGCAAAATAATAAGTGATCGCAAGACTCACCGATGTGGTCATCAACTGGTGCCCGTTGGCCGTGGCCCAGCTCAGGACACGTGAGGCGTACGTAAACAGAGGATATTCTCTATTGATCACCGCAACCAGGATATTGGCATCGATGAATAATTTCATAAGGACAGCTATTTATGGCGTTTATAGTACGCTGCTTTTTGCTTTTTACCCAGGGGTTTGGTAGTGTAGGTAGCCGGGCCTTCCGCTACCATGCTTACCCAATCTTCTATTGGAATATGCTCAATGTTCTGATGCTGCCCGGTGGCAATAACCTTTTGTAACAGGAGTTCTACGAGGCGCGACAGACTAAGCCCCTGGGAAGCGGCATATTCTTTCGCCTCCTCAATAACAAAGCGGTCAAACTTTAAAGTAACTTTGGCGTCCATGGTTGATGCATTTATACAGCAAAACTATAATTTTTATACGTATAACAAAAATTATTTACATCTTTTTAAAATCCGGCCTTCCGGATATAAACAGGAAACGCCCCTGTATACAGGCGATAATCCACCCGGATTAACGGTTACTAATGGGTTATTACCACATCGAAATCAGCGGCATTGATGCGGAGCGCTGTCGCCGCAGCATCACTGATACGGGCGGCCGGTCCGTTCTTTTGCTTCAGGCTTTTGATGTCGCCCAGCACTTTTGCATACACCGTTGTATTCGCATTGGGGTTCGACAATTTTACAATCGTTCCGGAAGGAATGCCATCAACGAGCGCATAATATTTTCCGTCGCTCCATCCTTTGTCCGTTTTAAAGATACCGGCATGTATTGGTTTATCGGTTGTAGATGAAGAGCCGGTCTGTTGTTCATACGCTCTTTTAAAGAAACCACTTTCATCAAAATTTGCGGGCGGGGGCGCTGCCTCAGCAACGGGGGCCGAAGATACTGCAGACGCTGCCGGTTTTTCCTTTGGCTGGTTTTGGGCCACTACTTCCTGCGCAGGTGCCGGTCTTGTTTCATTTGCCTCCTGGTCCTGCTGCTTTCTTGCTTCCCCAACAGGTCCGAGAAAGCGCGAAGCAATATATCCGGAAATGCCTTCGCTGGTACGTATAGCCGCCCATTCATCATTTACTTCCCGGGTTACAGTTACGATCTCGCTGTTTTCAGCCCTGCCCACCACCGGTTCGCCGGTACCCGGGCCTTTCCGTATATTGATCCCCGTTCCAACGATCGCTTTTTGTGTTTCCGTTTTTGCCGCAGGTGCTTCTTTTTTGGCCACAGGGCGGGCCTCAGGCTCGGCACCCGGATCGACAAGATATAGGGAAGCGGCGTAGCCCTCAACACCATCGCTGGTACGCACCGCCGCCCACTCATCGTTCACCCGGCGGGTCAGGGTAATGATCTCATCCTTCTGTGCCTGTCCTACAATTGCCTGATCAGTGCCCGGACCTTTGCGGATATTCACATAGGTATCTGAAGCTACTTTTACTTTTTGCCCCGTGGTCTTTTTCGCTGTGATCTTTGTGGTTTCCTTTTCTTCACTTCTGCTTTTGCCGGCTGCCGGCTCCAGGTACTGGGAAGCCACATATCCTTTTACCCCCTCGTCCGTACGCACAGAGGCCCACCCATCATTTACACGACGGAGCACCGTGGCTACCTGGTCTTTTTCTATCCGCCCCACAACCGCATGATCGGTGCCCGGGCCTTTGCGAATATTTACGGCGGAAGCTACGGTAACTTTCTCACCCCGCTTCAGGTCAATATTGTTCTTTGCTGTTTCTTTTTCTTCAGCTGCTTCCGGTGATGCTGTTGCCGCTTCCAGGAATTCAGCGGCCATATATCCCTTTTTGCCCTCACCCGTGCGGACCTCTACCCAGTCGCTGTTCATCCGCCGTGTTACGGTAACCACTTCATCCTTCTGTAAAGTACCGATAACCGGATGGTTGGTGCTTGCACCCTTACGGATGTTGACGGCTGAACCCACGGTAGCCTTCTTGCCCACCTTTATATCAGCATTGCTTTTTGCTGTTTCCCGTTTATCATCATCTTTTTTTGCGGCATTGTCGGTCATATAACCCACCAGGATATCCTGCCCCCTGGAAACAACATCTTTCCGCAGCTTGTTCCAGGACCTCAGGGTCTTAATGCTGACCCTGTTAAATTTTCGGCTGATCGTCGTTAAATTATCCTTTGAACCTGCTTCATAATAAACAGGGATCCCTTTTCTGGATTTTGTATTCAGGTTAGACGTGGTAACCGGTACTTTGATCGTCTGCCCGATCTGCAGATCGTCATTGGTTTTCATACTATTAGCTCTGGCAAGCGCAGAGAGGGATACTCCGTATCTTGCGCTCAGATACCCTAAAGATTCACCAGACGTAACTTTGTGTGTAACAACCACCCCTCTTGAGGTAGCGACCGCAGTCAGTCTTTTTTGTGCAAAAGCAGTTCCCATCAATAAGATCAATCCGGCCGTAACAATAAACGATTTCATGTGCGCTAAAATATATCTTAATAAAAATCCTTACGAATACACGAATTTACAATAATATTTACAACTAAACAGCTTTAGAATTTGTTAACAAAGCAAATATCCAGGCCTTAAAGGGGATATATTTTATAAAATTGTACCTTTGCGCCCCTATGTTTATTGAAGTCTTTAAATCCAAGATCCACAGAGCCGTTGTTACGGAAGCTTTCCTCAATTATATGGGCAGCATTACGATTGACGAAGACCTGATGGATGCTGCTAACCTGATTGAAAACGAAAAGGTCCAGGTAGTAAACATCCATAACGGAGAGCGGCTGGAAACGTATGTGATCAAAGGGAAAAGAGGATCGGGAACCATTTGCCTTAATGGACCGGCCGCTCGTAAGGCGCAGATCGGCGACCCGGTGATCATTATTTCCTATGCTTCCATGGATTTTGAAGAGGCCAAAAAGCACCGGCCCACCATCGTTTTTCCAAAAGAAGGGAACCGGCTTTAGAGTTATCAGACTGAGATTTGAAGCCAGATCAACCTTTAAACAACATTCCCATTAACGGATCGTGATCTGTGAGAAGCGAAATACGGAGCTAACGTGAAACGTTAAACCTGTTGCTCCTGGTGGAACACGATCTTCGTATTCCCTACCCAGAAATAATCCCCTTCTTTTAAAAGTACTTCGGTTGTATCGGATAGGCGGATGGAATTCTTTTCCGTGTTAAAGTAAGTGCCGTTCTTGCTGGGCGACTTGTCCTGCAGGAAATAAGTATAACCTCCTTCCGGGCCGGGCCGGCGCAGGATCTGGCAATGATTTTTTGAAATGAACCGGTCGGAAGTTTTAATGCCAAAATCGGCCGCCGCACCCGGCAGATCGTTCCAGCGCCCTACCGTGACCAGGTCCTTATTAATAAAAAAGTGCTGGCCCTCCGTAAGAATATTTGGCTCCACCTCAATATAAGCGCTGCTGCTTTTCACACGTGTGGAGGGGTCTATATCAATGATCTGCGCCTCCTGCTCCGGAGCTTCAATTTTTCCATCCAGCCCGTTGTAAAAGAACTGATTGAGCTCCCGGCCCGTTCTAAAACGCTTCAGCGGGTTCTTCTCCAGGCACTGCCGCACCAGCATCTCCAGCCACGCCGGTATGTCGCAGGCTTCCGGCCGCTGTCCTGTTCTTTCATCAACGGCCTCCATTCGCTTCTGGCAAAGATCCGGCACCGGCGCGCTTTTGTGCTTTTCTTCCAGGGCGATCATTTCATTGGCCTGCTTATAATCCTTTACCGGGAAGGGTACCCTGCCGGTAAGCAGCTCATAAAGAACGATCCCAAGGCTGTAAATATCCGAGGGCGTATCCACCAATTGACCACGCCATTTTTCAGGGGCTTTGTACTCTGCCATGCCATCTTCCTTCTTGCTGTGGCGCACCGCATCCGGATCTGCAAACGACAGTCCAAAATCGATGAGCACATAACGGCAGGTACCATCCTCATTTTTTGTACGGATGATATTTTTCGGGTTGATGTCGTTATGAATGATGGCATCCCGGTTAATGATCACAGAATCTGAAAGCGAAGACGGCGGCGGAGCACCATAAGTATGGTAATGATGACAATAGCTCAGGGCCGAAGCCATCTGCGCAATGACCTCCAGGGTATCTTCAATGGAAAAATATCCCTTACGCTGGATGATGGTTTCCAGGGTTTCCCCGTCTACATATTCCATTTCGAGGGAAGGCTTGTTATCCAGGATATACTCGTCGTAGATCTTCACAATATTGGGATGATCCAGTCTTTTGAGGATATCCACTTCATTCTTGAAATCGCGGTATTCTTTGGCATCCTCATTCTCCAGGACAAAGTCCAGTTGTTTTAAAGCCACTACATACCCCGGGTCTTCTTTACTACGGGCCTTGAACACCGCCGAAAAACCGCCGTGCCCCACCACTTTAAGAATATCGTATTTCGCTGCTAATTCCTGCATTCCAATTTCTGATTTTCGATTTCCGATTTCTGATCGCTCATTTTTGATCTTTGATTTCTGATTGTCTACTGCGATGATTCCAGCAACCGGAATTCCAGAACGGCGGAATCATTCAAACAGATGGAATCCCCGTCTTTCAAAATATGCGGCACCGCTGCGTTGCTTAAGCTGACGCCTGAAAAATCATCCAGCAAGGCATTAAAAACCTTGATCTTATGCGAGGGATTGTTCAGAAATTTTGAACGAAAGAGTTTGTATGCCCCGATCTCCTTATCGAACACAATAACCGCATGCGACCGGCTGACGTAATTATTTATTTTATACTGTTCCTCGTTCTTTTCCTCAATGCCCACAAAAGCGATGTCGTTATGGATCTTGGGGCCATGCTCTATTTTAGGGGCCTTGCCCCTACCGATAAAATAATGCTTCCCGGTTGGCTCCAGGATGTATTCCGGTTCCCAGGTGATGCCTTCTGTGGCCACCACCTTTGCTTTCTGCTTCTTCAGCATATCCCCGGGCGTCAAAACCTCTACTCCGATCCCTTCGGTGATCGCAGTTACCTTGCCGGTATCGGGCGACTCATGGATAACGTCGAGGCTCAGGTTATCCCTGTAGCTGATGCCTCTTGACCGGAACTCCCTTTTTATGCGATTGATAAACTGCTGGTCTTTCATAAGACTCATCAATCCCACATTCTCGACAGCATTGTCTTTATACGCCGAATGAAAGACCAGCCCGGAAACCATCGTATTGCTGTACCCCAGCATCCGTATCGTGTTGCTGATGGCGCCAAGTGTGATTTCTTTCAGCTCCTCGATATTATCCACACGCGAAACGGGAGCATCGTGCAGGGTGACCCTGGGAGTTACCGGTGTTTTCCGGTCATCCTGGGTGATCTTTTCCGCTGCCGGTTTCTGAGTCGGATCATCCGCATTCAGTTTTTCCGAAAATTGTTCAAACTTTTTCTTAAACCAATTCATATTATCGGGTTAAATATTTTATTGTTACCGCTATTAGCAGCTGACCGCTGAAGGCTAAAAGCTGATTTCTGACCGCCTAAAAATACCCAGCACTTTTTAGCTGTTTCAAAATAGCTACCGCCAGCGTCTTTGCGTATTCGGAATTGCCGATCTCTTCTATGCGGATCGCAAAGGCAACAGGCGCCTTGAGCTTTGGTGAAACTACAAAAAAGGTGTACCAGGAGTCTGTAACACGCTTCCGGATCCTTTTCTCCCCTTTTTTAATCAGTTTATCCCGCTCCGGGCTACCCGTTTTCCCATGCACTTCCAGGCCGGATGCCGCGGCCACTTTTGCAGACTGCTCCCGCATAAAATCGCTGATCAGCGAGGCGATCTGCGGCTGGTTGGTTATGGGGGTCTCCTTTTGCAGCACTGCTTTATTGTTCCAGCTCCGAAATAAGAACCGGGAAGGCTGCAGCATGCCGCTATCGGCCAAAGCGCCCGACATTTTTGCAAGATGCAGCGGTGTTGCCGAAAGCTCACCCTGTCCCCAGGCAAGGTCGGAGTAAGGCGATTGCAACCGCCTGCGCGTATTCATCAGCCGCTGATTGTTAAAAATGCCTTTCCTCCTCGCTACAAAACGGTCCCATTCTTTAAAATATTTTTCACTGTCATAATCCTCCGGCCGTTGAAAATGAAAGCCGCCCCGGTTCAGGATATTCATTCCAAGCGCGTCATAGAGATCAAACAGGGATGCCTGCAGCTTCTTATCATTCGCCAGTTTGATAAAATACACGTTGCTGGAATGGACGATGGCTGCCCGCATGTCTACATTTACATTTACCGGCTCACCCTGGTGGATCACTTCTGCCGGGTAAATAAAATAACGGAAGTCCGCCGCCCCAACCCCATACTGGTTCATTGCAGCTGCAGCATCAATGATCTTTACTGTAGACCCCGGCCTCGAATTAAAGGTAAGGCCCAGATCCTGCGGTACTACCAGGCGGTCCTGGAAGATCTGCCTAAAGATGGTACGGTAGTCCGAAGGGTCGATATTGCTGATCAGTTTCAGATCCTTATAGGAGGGCGCCGGGTTAGAGGCCGATGCCAGCACATCCCCGGTTTCGGCATTGACGGCCACCACAGAAGTCCGGAACGGGCTGGAAGCAGCCGTATTTTGAATAACGGCATTAATCTTCTGATTGAATACCACATCCAACGATAGCCGGATGTCCTTTTCCTTATTGTTCTGCAGCTCTACCCATTGTCCGTCCTTTCCTTCTTTTAAGATGGGCGCCAGGGCGCTGTAATCATATTTCACCAGCTCCGATTCTTTTTGGGTAACGGGCAGGAAGCGGTCTTCTCTGTAACGGTCCGATGTTTTCTGTGCAGTAGTGTAGCTCACATCAAATCCTTTCAGCAGGGTATAATGCCGGTACTCCGCTGCATAACCCGCTTCTTCTTCGTTGGCGATCTCCTTATTGTAATCGCCCAGCCAGAACAGCAGGTCTGCACCAAATGGATAATACCGGTTCTGATCCCGTTTCAGCTGCTCTGCATAGAGCACCGGGTTGGCGCCCAGCGGCACCAGCCGGTTCTTAAACTTATCGAAGGTGGCTTTACTTGAGGTAGCCAGCAAGACACCGTTGCGGTCATAAATATTTCCCGACCGGATCTGCCGCAAAAAGATCCCAATGCGGGGATTGTAACTGTATTGCCAGGCTCCTTTACGGTTGAGTACCAGCGCCGGTTTCGTAATGTATTCATCCGATTTATACTGGTACCAGAATAAGGTGCCAATAAAAAAGAGCAGCACCGCAAAGAAGGTCAGGATGGCATATGCATTTACATTGTCAAAATTCTTTTTTACATATTCCATCTCAAGGGCATCTCCCTTTTCGTTCGAAAGGATCAGCACCAGCACAAACGCGAACAGGGTCACAATGATCCCTGCATTTCCTTTGCTCAGGAAGGGTACGGAGATCCCGGTCAGCGGGATCAGTCCCAGGGTGCCCGCCGTAATCAGGAAAAACTGGAGCATGGTGGCTATGGCTATGCCGGCCACCAGATAAAAGAGGAACGGTTTTCCCGTCCTCCGGGCCGCCAGCAAAGAGCGATATGTCAACAGTCCGAATGCCAGGAAAATGGCGATCAGTGCGACCAGCCCCAGTTCCTCCCCAATGCTCTCCAGGATCATATCCGTGTGATAGGCCGGCATAACACTGGAAAATCCTTTGCCCAGCCCCTGCCCAAAGAATCCCCCGGCGTTCAGGGACCAGATGCCATGTGCTACCTGGTCGCCCCCGGTAAGCTTATTCTCCCAGATGTTCTGGAACATCCCGTTGCGGTCGGCCAGCCGTTGCGTAAACTCAAAAGGCAGGGTTGCCAGCAGGATGAACGAGGAAATGACCAGCACAATAAAGAATACGGACTCATATCGCTTTTTGAAAAATGCATACCCCAGCGTGCCCGCACAGGCACCAGCCGCAAGTACGGGAAGATAATTGTGCTGCGCATCGTTGATGAACCGGGAAGTGATCATCAGCAATAGTACATAGATGACCGCCGCCAACACCATTGGAAAAAATTCTTCTTTGGCAAACGAATAAAAGAACAGGAATGTTAAACAAAGAACGATCGCCGGGCCCAGATCACCCAGGGCCGCATAAATAGCCAGCAGGAATACAAACAACCCCAGCATCTTTATATTGTTGCGCGTCAGCCAGCGGTTATCCGGAATATTGCGGAAGTATGCTGCATTGACCGCGAAATAAGCTGCAAAGAACACGATCATCAGCACTTTCGATAATTCGCTCACCTGGAACCCGAACAGGTTTACCTTTACGCCGCTGCCCTCCGGTCCGGTGCCGATGAATGCCAGCAGCAGCATGAGCGCTATAGAAAGTAGCATCCAGGAATAGCCGCGCGGGGCTTTTAAGCCGCCGGATAACGGCAACAGGTTATAAACAGGATCAAACCACTTTGAATGATAGAAACGCATCACGGCGTGCTCTTTCAGGAAAAACAGCACCACCGAAAAGAACAGCAGCACTCCCGCCACACATTTTGCCATACCGCTTCCATGGATCATATCCCGCAGGGGATCCTGCATGCTGTACAGTACCATAATACCGGTTCCTGAAAGGAAGAACAGCAGGGGCAGGATAAACTGATCGCTGCGGTAATTTTTTACCCAGAGCACGAAATGAAAGATCCAGAAGGCCAGTACCAGCAGAACCAGATGTGTAATGTACTCTTTTTTAAAATCCCCGGGAGTGCGCACTGTAAAGATCCGGTCGTTTTTGATCTGGCGAAACTCGGTACGGTCCAGGATACGGATCTTATGCGCTTTTCCCCTGAAGCTGAAGGCCTGGTCGCTTTGAATGGCAGCGATCCCTTTTGCCGCGCCAAAATCATAGCCCGGCTTTATTGCAATGACCCGGTAGTTGCTGTTCTCTTTCAGATTATAAAATTCATAGATGCCGTTCTCACCGGTGCGGGCAAAGAACTCCACCGGCTCGTCGTCCTGCCGTGCGGTCAATGTGTCGTAGTAGCGGGCAGGAAAAACCTCGGTCAGCTTCACCAGCACACCTGTACCCACCTGCGCTTCGCTGCTGTCCGTCGGGTCCAGCCGCACTTTACCATGAATGGATAATTTCGTTTTGGTATTCTGCACCGCCACTTCATCCGGGTATTTTGCCGGCTTGTTTAATTCGGCAGCATAAAGGGCGCTGTCCATATCCAGCCGTGTAATGGCATTCAGGAACCGGAGCTTCCCGGATTCGCTGGAGGTATTCAAAAATTCCGTGGCCGGGATCATCCGGTCGTTTTTGTTCAGCGCGCCCAGGTTCGGGAGCTGCCCCTCCTGCTCTACCAGGTTTTTTATTTTACCGGCAATAAAACGGATATAGGCTTCATCTGTAAAATAGCCGCCCTTTGCAAAGATCTGCTGCAGGGTAGCAGCTTGCACCGGCGCCACCAGGTTCACCGTTCTGCCGCTCCCGTACCCGTATTCCGAATTGATGAAATCCTCCTTCTTATGCTGGTAGTATTGGAACGCCATGACCCCCAACAGCAGGGTCACTGCTGCCAGCAGCACACGCTCTATTCTTCTCGGGTATAATGTTATTTTCTTCTTCATGTGTTAATAGCCTTGCAGTACATTTCGACGGACGCTGTCGCGGTAAATCGTATCCGTTGCATTAATTAAAGTATCCAGGTGCTGCAGCCCGGCGCTGTCAATCAGCGGCAGACTGTCCGGGCGGATGGCCGAAGTGTCCGGCGCTACGACCGGAACCGGATCCTTTTTTATAAAAAAGGATCCGGTTCCGGTCCAGTTTATTAAAAAGCCAACGATAAATGCGATGATCGCGGGCAGTATCCATGTCTTTTTTTTTGCGGGGAGTTGATGGATCGCCATAACTTCTTCATCAGATGTTGTATTTGTTGCGGCAATCGGAACCTCAATGGTACTCCTGGTTGCCTTTTTACGTCCCGGTTTCTTTGTTGGGGCATAGGTTGCCAGCACCACAGTGATATTGTCCTTGCCGCCCAGTTCATTGGCTTTATCGATCAGCCGCTGCGCTTTCTGCGGAAGCGTACCCGGTGATGACAATATGGCCGCCATCTGTGCCTGTGTTACGAGGTCTGTAAGACCATCAGAACAAAACAACGCGATATCCTCCGGCAGAAAGCTATGCTCCCCGATGTCAAAATAGTTATGCGAATCTTCAGGATCCAGGAACAATTCCCCTACCATCTTACTGATCTCATTCCTGCGCGGATGTTGCATGGCCTCGGCTTCCGTAAGATAACCGCTGTCTTCCTTCATTCCAACAGATGAGTGATCGCGGGTGATCTTCAGCATATTGCCGTTCCGGTACACATACCCCCGGCTATCGCCCACGTGGGCGATATACATCATTTCTTTATCGGCATCCAGCACAGCCACAGACAGCACGCAGCTCATACGGCTGAGTTGTTCCTGGTCTTTCCGCTGCTCAAAGATCTTATTGTTGGCAGCAATGGCCGCCTCCTTCAGTAATTGCAGGGGGGCACCAAAGCTGAAATTCTGCAGGTATCCTTCGATCGTCTGCTTGGCAAGCAATGCGGCCTCTGCGCCCCCTTCATACCCTCCCACACCGTCAATGGCGCCTGCCAGCGCGCGTGAAGGCGTTGCCCAAAGCTCCGGAACGGCGATGAAATTATCTTCATTCTCTTCCCGCCGGCGCCCCATATCCGTTTGCCCGTATAAAACGATCTTCCTGCTCATGACTTTACTTTAGATTGTAACAGAAATACGAGGATAATAAATATCAGCATCGCAATACCCAGCATACCTATTTTATTTTAATTAACGGGTTGAAGTGTCGACGGGTGAACCGGGGCGGTCTGATGCTATTAATAAAAACGGTATCACTCCTGCTAACTTTTATATCTATAACATTTAAATTGCGGCCTTAAAATCCAGCTGAAAGATCCCGCACACGATCGTGGATTCATTCTTCAGCGGGTGCCAGACCGGATTTTCTCCTACACGGCTCAATTCCAGTTTTTGTTCATTTACAAAAGCATCTGCGAACAACGCAATATAAAAGGCTCTTGCCGTCTCTTCATACCGGATCATGATGTGTTCCTTTTGCAGGCTGCCGCTGGGCTCACTGATGCACAATAAGGTAGCGGTGCTGGTCATGCCATCGATGGCCTTTGTGATCTTCAACTGTTTCTCGCGCATGGGAAAACTGTACCGTTGCTTGCTCAATACAAACTGAATGGTGGCCAGCTTATCTGCCGGAGCACTGTTCCGCGAACCGGTGACAGGCGCCTGCACCGACGTAAAATCGCCCAGGAACTCCTTCCGGAATTTTACCCGGAAATGTCCCTTCGAAAGGATATCAATGTTGGCAAACGTGGTAGGATTCAGATCGTATTTGGAATACTTGGAATGTTTGCTGCTTACCGATACTTTTATGTGCTCTGAAGAAAGCTCCGACCACGATTTTTCCGACGTGGGCGTACTGACCACCTGGATGGTGCCCGGTTCGATCTCCTTGTTGTCCACGCCGCGCTCCGCCGGGCAATACTGAAAATCCCAAAAGCTCCCGATGGGCTCATAACGGGGATACTGGTCTTTACGCTGGTGGATGTAATCATAAAACTCATCAAGGATCCCTTCGGTAATCCCTGCAAGACGCAGCTCTGCGTGTTTATAATCCTCCGGCCGCATCAGGATGAGGTAGCTGCAATCATACATCATCCGTTTGTTAAAAGACTCCCGCTCTACCGTTTCTTTAAACGATACCAATACCTGGTCCACCAGCGCCTGGTTGGTCAGCCGCGCTTCCTCCTCATCCGGCAACAGCCATCTTTTTAATTTATCAAACATAGTCTCAATTTGAAATTTTAAAGCTTTTCGATCCTCCGCTCCACGATCCGCGCGATCTTCATTTCTTTATCAAACATTACCGAAACATCGATATTGTACGGGATCCAGTCGTCCGCTTCATTTTGTTTTATTTTATAGAGCATACTGAAGTCCACATATGTATTCCCGCTCGGATGATACGTGAATACATACGACGAATTTGAAATATCAGCTTCGGTAAAACGCCATTTTCCATGATAGGCGGCACATTCCTTCTGAATGCGGGTCAGCAGCTCATTGGAACGGTTATAATATTGCTGTACCGTATCTCTGAAAAACCGCGACAGGCCATCGCAGTCCTGGCGCATCCGGTAATAATCGTTGATCCTGTTTTTTATAACGGCTTCCTTTTGCCCCAGATCTTCACTGGTGATCACCTGGGTAGTGGTCATGGTGTCGTTGGTTCCGTTCGTGGTGTCGCTCTTCAATGCGTTTGTGGACTCCGGAGATGCCTGTTTTTTTGCGCGGGGTTTTAAAGCCGGTTTGGTCACCTCTTTTTTCGGGGCCTCCTGGTTTACACCAAACAGGGTCAGGATGCTCTCTTTATTCAATGCAAAAACGATCAAACCGGCCACGATCAAAAATACCAGGAACACATATCCGAAACGGCTGGAACCCGTTTTCTGTGCAGGATGGGTCGACAAGGGCGGATAGATCTTTTCGATCGGCTGCGGAGGAACAGGTGTAAACACAATGGTTTCATCCTCCTTTGTGGTACCGGCGTCGATCTTCCGCAGCTCCCGGCGATCCTCCGGGTTTTTCCCCAGGTACAAGGGAAGCAGTCCCCGCCAGGGCTCCGGAAGTGCAGAAGCATCCGTATGCTTGCGCACAATGTTCTCCTGTATCTCAAAATCAGATATTTTCGACGCATCGTAAGGAGCCGTACCACTGACGAGGTGATAAAAAGTAACGGCAAGGGAATAAATATCCGTTTTATAGGAGAGCGTCTTTACATCATAAACCTGCTCGGGGCTCATATACATCAGCGTTCCCATCCTTGAGCCGGTTTGCGTTACGGTCACATTGTCGCGCAGCTTGGCAATACCGAAATCCAGGATCTTAATGTTCCCGTCTTCTGTCAAAAAAAGATTGGACGGCTTTATATCCCGGTGAATGATGTTCTTGCGGTGGGTATATTGGAGCGCATCCACCAGGTCGTTCCACCAGGTGATCAGCTGCAGATTGGAGAACCGCTCTCCCTCTTTCATCCGCCGGGCCAGGTCTGCGCCTTCGAGGTATTCCATGATCATACAGGGGCAGCCGTCCACCGTAGAATAATCGTAAATATTCCGGATATGCGCATGGTTCAGGTGCACCATCAGCCGGGCTTCATTCTCAAAACGGCTCACCACTTCCGGCATTCCGCAAAAGCGCTTTTGCAATACTTTTACTGCAGCAGGTTTTTGCAGGTAATTCTCTGCATACCAGACCTCGGCCATTCCCCCTTCGCCTAATTTATATTTCAGTTTATAACCGTTGATGGTTGTATTCTCCATTCCTTGTTTTACTTGCTTAACCTGCTTATAATGACTCCGTTCATCATGCCCGGCTCCGTGTACCAAACTTACTTCAAATATTTGGAACTGCCATAGCCCGACCGGCAGACCTGTCAGGTTTTTGAAACCTGACAGGTCTGCCGGGGTTATAACCTGTAAAATAACCACCCTTTTGCCAGGAAACACCTAAAATTGGGATAAAACCGGTGAACGGCGGGATCAAAGCGGTCAGCAGCGCGGTCTTGTATTCAGGGCAGACGCAATACATCTCCAAAGCAGCCTGGCAGCGGCGCAGTCTCTAAAAGTATAAGAAAAAGACCGGCCCCAAAAAATACTTTTGAAACGCGCTCTTCATATATTTTAAACCGTTAATCCTGGTCTTGCATTTTGACCGATCTGTTTTATCTTGCCGGTGAATGATCCCCGCCGCCATTTTTGAAAGCCTGGGGCTCCCTGTTACGGAGTATCATCCCGTTCAGGGAGGTGATATCAATCAGTGCTATTGTATAAACGCAGACGGTGCCCGTTATTTTTTAAAGATGCATCCCCATCTATCCAGTCCCCTGCTATTCGAAAAAGAAATCCATGGGTTGAAAGAACTCGCAAGGTCGGGCCGGTTGAAGGTACCCGGCCCGCTAAAACAAGGCATTACCGGCGGCAGCCAGTACCTGCTGTTGGAATGGTTGGATGCCGCGCCTCCACGTCAGCATTCCTGGGAACAGCTTGGAAAAGGGCTCGCACAGCTGCACCGGAAAACGCAATCCGGTTTCGGCTTTTTTGAGAACAATTACCTTGGCGTCTGGCCACAGGAAAATACAGCCGCCGGTACCTGGCCGGAATTTTACGCAGACCGCCGGATCCTGCCCCTGATCCGGACACTCTTTGATCTCGGAAAATTAACACGGGCAGACCTAGCAAACGCGGAGAAATTTTGCAAACAGCTGCCGGGGCTTTTCCCGGGGGAGCCGCCGGCTCTTCTTCATGGCGATCTGTGGAGCGGGAACGTCCTGTTCCTGGCGGACGGCACACCGGCGATCTTTGATCCGGCAGTATATTACGGACACCGGGAAATGGATATCGGCATGACCTTACTTTTTGGCGGGTTTGACAGCGGATTTTATCATGCCTATCGGCAAACCTATCCGTTGCAACCGGGTTGGCAGCAGCGCGTGCCCTGCACCCAGCTCTACCCGCTCTTATTGCATGCCCGGCTCTTTGGCGGGCACTATACCGGCAATGTAAAGCGGATACTCGCTTCGTTCTCATAGGCTCTTTGGGTCTTAGCATCCCTTCCGGGTTCGAACCGGTCTGCATCTATAATAAGGAATGCCTCTGCGGGGTCCGGAAGATTCTACCAAGCGGTAAACGGGCCTTATTTTCCATTTCATACTTTCGATATCCATAGCAGCAGGCGCCCATTGCATTTAAAGATTTTTACACAAACGACCGTTAAGCTTTAATAATCTTTAAATAACTATCTGCGGAACAGAATAAAAATCAATTTCGCTTATATTTGCGCACTTAAGATATAATTAAATCGTATATGGAGAAAAGTATTGTAATTCTTGCCGGCGGCGGCCCCGCCCCTGGTATCAACACAGTGATTGGTTCTGTTGCTAAAACGTTTTTGAAGGACGGCTACCGGGTAATTGGCCTGCACGACGGGTATAAGAACCTTTTCAACGGTAAAGGGCTGACCACTGATATTGATTTTAAGCTTGCGGACGATATTTTCAGCCGCGGAGGTTCTTTTCTCCGTATGAGCCGCTACAAACCCAAGGATGATGAGTTTACAAGCGAGTTCTTTGAAAAGAACAATATCAAGCTCCTCGTAACCATCGGTGGCGACGATACCGCATCCACGGCCAACCGGATCGCCACATTCCTCAGAAATAAAAATGTTCCCGTTCAGAATATTCACGTTCCAAAGACCATCGATAATGATCTGCCGCTCCCCTATGGCCAGCCTACCTTTGGCTACCAGAGCGCGCGGGAAGAAGGCGTGAAGCTGGGCAAAACGATCTATGAAGACGCGCGTACCTCCGGCAACTGGTTTGTGGTGTCCGCAATGGGACGCGAGGCCGGCCACCTTGCCTTTGGTATTGGTGTAGCCTGCCATTACCCGATGATCGTGATCCCCGAAATGTTCAACAAGACCAAGCTGACCCTGGACAAGATCACCAAACTGATCGTTTCCGCTATTGTAAAGAGAAATATCCTGGAGATCCCCTACGGCGTTGCTGTGGTCAGCGAAGGGGTTTTTCATTTTATGAGCGACGACGATATCAAAGCCTCCGGCATCCAGTTCACCTATGACGATCACGGTCATCCGGAGCTGGGCAATGTAAGCAAGGCCCATATTTACAATATCCTTTTACAGAATGAATTAAAGAAGCTGAATATTCCCGTAAAGAGCCGCCCGGTGGAACTGGGATACGAGCTTCGTTGCCTGGCACCCACTGCCTACGACCTGGAGTATTGTACCTTCCTGGGAATGGGAGTGAAAAAGCTTTTCGATCAGGGCGTTACCGGTGCTGTCGTTACCGCGGATGCAACAGGAAATATCAACCCGCTTTATCTGAAAGACGTAGCAGATGAAAAAGGCAAGGTAAAACCGCGTCTGATCGATATGCAAAGCGCAGATACCCAAACCGTATTCGCAGATGCCCTGCACTATTTGACGGAGGCCGATAAGGAAGCCGCCGGTAAATACCTGGAGAATCCGGAAGAATACCTGTTCAACAATATCCTGGAGTGGAATTAAAATAAAACCCTGAAACAATTAAAACCGCCTTTGCTGCGCGGTTTTTTGTTTTTAATTTGTAGCTTCCGGTTTAAATCAGCAATAAGATCCTGACCCCGCCGGGGCCTAAACATTAGAAATCGAAACATGACAGAAACTCAAAAAGTCCGAAAGAAAACATTGGTAACTACCGTTTCCAAGGATACCGATCATAGCATCAACCGTACAAAGATCGTGGCTACGGTTGGTCCGGCCTGCAATACTTATGACAAATTGCTCGATCTGGTACGGGCGGGCGTAAATGTATTCCGTTTAAATTTCTCGCATGGTGTGCATGAGGAGAAAAAGCAGATCATCGAATATATCCGCGAGATCAACCGCAAAGAAAAAACAACCGTAGCGATCCTGGGCGACCTCCAGGGGCCCAAACTCCGGGTGGGGGAAATGGAAGGTGGCGGCATCATTGTAGAGCCGGGTGATACCTTCATTTTTACCAATAAAAAAATGATCGGCACCAAAGAAAAGATCTACATTTCCTACCCCAATTTTCACAAGGACGTAAAAGTGGGGAACAAAATAATGATCGACGACGGCAAGCTGGAAGTGATCGTACGCAAGATCCTTCCCAACAACGACGTTAAAGTGGAGGTGGAGCTTGGCGGATTCCTGTCTTCCAAAAAAGGAGTAAACCTCCCCGATACCAAGATCTCTTTACCCGCGCTGACGCCCAAGGACCTCGCCGATCTCGACTTTATCATAAAAGAACAACTGGGATGGGTAGCCTTGTCATTCGTGCGCCAGGTGGAAGACATTAAAAAGCTCCGCAAGATCCTGGACAGGCATAAAAGCAAGGCCAAGATCATTGCCAAGATCGAAATGCCCGAAGCCATTCCCAATATCCGGGAGATCATCCACGCTTCGGATGGCATTATGGTTGCCCGGGGCGACCTGGGTGTAGAGCTCCCCGTAGAAAAAGTACCGCTGATCCAGAAAAGCATTATCCGCAAATGCATTCACCGGGCAAAGCCCGTGATCGTTGCCACACAGATGATGGAGAGCATGATCGACCGTTCCAAGCCCAACCGCAGTGAGATCACCGATGTGGCCAACGCTGTGCTCGAAGGTACCGACGCCGTAATGCTGAGCGCTGAAACCGCAAGCGGTAAACATCCCACATTGGTGGTGCAAACCATGCGGAAGATCATCCTGGAGATCGAAAAGACCGAATACCACTATGATCTGGCGAACGAGCTGCAGCCCCAGCCGCACTCCCCTTCCCTTTCCAGCGATGCCATCTGTTACAATGCCTGTAACCTGGCCAAGGATACACGGGCAGATGCCCTGATCGGCATGACGCAAAGCGGCTATACCGGGTTTATGCTCAGCAGCTACCGGCCCAAAGTACCCTTATACGTGTTTACAAAGAACCGCACCCTTATCGACCAGCTGAGCCTGGGATGGGGCATCCGTGCTTTCTTTTACGACGATGATCAGCACGACCTGGATACCATTTTTGCAGACCAGATCAACATCCTGAAAAAAAACGGGTTCCTTAAACGCGGTGATACTGCGGTGAGTACCGGAAGCACGCCGGTACATCTGAAACTGCATACCAATACCATAAAAGTCACAGAAGTTCAATAAATAAAAAGCCTCCGAACGGGGGCTTTTTTAATACCCGCACTTTACCCTTTTTTGGAGCAAGGGTGCGCTTGTGATTGCTGCGTTTTCTGTTGGAAGCTGTTTAAAAACGATCCAGGAGCATCCTTATCGTCGCAAAAAGGTACCGGCTTTTATCGCCTCTCTTGTGGCTTCGCTGTAGCCGCCATTTGTAAAAAGCAGGGTTCAACGATCGTTTTTACAAAAAGAGGCATGGCCTCGAAAGATCCGGCAAGAACGGGTTTCAACCCGTTTATAAGTCCAAAGGAGCAACAGAGAGCCATGGGCTCGGGGCATAATGATCCGTGCCCACGGCACTTATGAAATTACAGTGTCATTAAAGCCGTGCTAAAGCGCGGCTTTAATGACACTAACGCGCCCGGATGGCGCTTACAAGGAGCATCAAAATTTTGTTTTTAAACAGCTTCTTAGAAAATATACCAGCTGTAACACAACGCGTCTTGATCACTCTATACATCTTACCGGTAGTTTGGTATCATAATAGACCGGTATCAATTTTATTAAAAGGTGTACCATCTTAAATGGTTGTGAAGACACCATAGCCGTCAAACCTAAGCGAAAGCTGAAGCCGGTCGCAGCATTTTACACTTTTTGCCCTTGCCTTTTTAACGGCTGATCCCATAAAAAAGCCCCCGGGGATCCCGGAGGCTTTTTTATCGATGTTTCTATAAACTTAATACACCAGCCTTGTCTTGATCGTATGCTTTACATGACTCAGGATCGACGCGGCCTTCTTGGATACGCCTTTTTCCACATCCAGCACCACATACCCGATCTCATCATTTGTTTTCAGGTACTGACCTGTGATATTGATATTATTGTTCGACAACAGCGTATTGATCTCTGAAAGCACTCCCGGCCGGTTGTAATGAATATGCAGGATCCGGTGCACACCTTCCTGCGACGGCAATGCCAGAGCCGGTACGGTGTGTGACCCGTTGGAGATCCCTTTTTCAACAAAGTTGAACAGCTTGGAGCTTACATCCACCCCAATGTTCTCCTGGGCTTCTTCCGTGCTTCCTCCGATATGCGGGGTCAAAATCACATTGGGAACATTTTGCATAGGGCTGGTGAACTGATCGCCGTTCTTCTCCGGCTCCCAGGGAAACACATCCAGTGCAGCACCGCTGATATGTCCTTCTTTCATGAACTTGCTCAGGTCATCCAGGTTCACCACTTCGCCCCGCGCATAGTTGATGAGGATCGCATTCTTCTTAAAATATTTCAGGTTATTCTTTGTGATCAGATTCCTCGTTTGTGCCGTGTCCGGAACATGGAGCGTAACCACATCCGAGCTTTGCAATAATTCCTTCAGTGTTTTAGCATCCTTGGCATTTCCCAGCGGCAGTTTCGTTTCCACATCGTAAAACAACACTTTCATTCCCATGGCTTCCGCCAGCACGCTTACCTGCGACCCGATATTTCCATAGCCGATAATTCCAAGGGTCTTCCCTCTCAGCTCATAGCTGCCTTTTGATTCCTTCATCCATATACCTTCATGCGCCGCCCGGATCTTATCCGGCAGCCTCCGGATCAGCATTACTGAATTGGCAATTACCAACTCGGCAACCGAACGGGTATTGCTGTAGGGTGCGTTGAATACCACCACCCCTTTATCTGTAGCCGCCGACAGGTCTACCTGATTGACGCCAATACAAAAACAACCGATCGCCTGCAGCTTTTCTGCCGCATCCAGCACCTTCTTGGTAATCCGTGTCTTGGAACGGATCCCAAGGATATGTACATTCTTGATTTCTTTGATTAACTCCTCTTCCGACAACGCTTTTGTTAATTTTTCCACTTTGGTATAGCCTTCATCCTTAAAACGTTTTACGGCTAAATCACTGATATTTTCCAGGAACAGGATCCGGATCTTCTCTTTCGGGTAACTGGTCTCTTTTTTATTTGTCATACAGGCAAATATCCTAATAAGTTAACAAAAATTAAAATTTTAACACCATTAGTTTTGGTCAGGTGCAGATAAGACTAAATTTGTCCCTTTAAAAATCATTGTACCTTGAGAAGAGTTTTAGTTGTTATAGTATGGATATCGTTAACGATTGGTTGTAAGTCCAAAACGCAGGCCCAGAAAGACAATGCGGAAACGGCGCATGTCAGTCCCGCGGTTTTTAACGTAGAGCAAATGACGGAGGCAGACAAAGCCCGGTACCGGAAGACCCTCAGCGACTTCTTTGATTCGGCACTGATCCGCCGTGGATTCAACGGCGGCATTCTGGTAGCGAAAGGCGGCAACATTTTATATGAATCCTATCACGGCTACCAGGATCCCAACCGGAAAACCGATACGATCAACGCCGATACACAATTTCATCTTGCATCCACCAGCAAACCCTTTACCGCCGTTACCGTTCTGAAATTAATACAGGATGGCAAATTGAATTTACAGGATCCGGTAACGCATTTCTTTCCGGCCTTCCCCTACACTTCCGTTACTGTAGAGCAGTTGCTGTCGCACAGGAGCGGGCTGCCTAACTATCTTTCTGTAATGGAAGACCGGAAGAAATGGGATCCCAAAAAAATGGTTTCCAACGATGACGTGCTGCATTTCCTGGAGCAGTACAAACCGGTGCCCATGTTCAAAGCCGGCAGCCGGTTCGCTTATTGCAATACCAACTTTGTAATGCTGGCCCTTATCGTGGAGAAAGTAACCGGAAAAAAATTTCCGCAATATATTAAAGAGACCATCTTTGACCGGCTGCAAATGAAGCATACTTTTGTTTACACACCGGCAGACAGCGGCAACGTGATCATGTCCTATAAACCCTCCGGCGCACTTTGGGTCAACGACCAGTTTGACAATACCTACGGTGATAAAAATATATACAGTACACCCGAGGATATGTTTAAATGGGACCGGGCACTGTACAATCCTGACTTTATCCGGCAGTCTCTTCTGGATTCTGCCTATCAGCCGCACAGCAATGAAAAGCCGTCGATCCATAATTACGGTCTGGGCTGGCGGATGCTGAATTTGCCCAATGGCAAAAATGTGATCTACCACAATGGCAAATGGCACGGCTTCACCCCGGCCTTTGGGAGGCTGCTTGATGAAAAAGCGGTCATCATTATCCTGGGGAATAAGATGAATTCGAATATCTACAACATGGCCCGGAAAGCTTACGACTTTTTCGGTGACTATATGCAAAACAATGTAAACGGCGGTGAAGAAGAAAGCGAGTCCCGGACAGCTGCGGCCACGGCCATGCCGGTATCCCATTTAAAACCGGCACCCCGTACCGCCAGAAAAGCGGTAAAAACCGCCCCTGTAAGATCAACCCGCATGGCAGGCAGATCCACGGCAAAGAAACAAACCAGAAAAGCTCCCGAAAAAAAAGTTGCGCCTCTTAAAAAGAAAGTAACCACCACTAAAAAGAAAACAAAGAAATAAAACACCAGCGGCAAAAACGGCCACAAAAGCATTGAGCCATAAAAAATAAATGCTGCGTCCACTGCCCCACTACCTGAGGACCGTTCCGCGGGGCGCATAACACTTTTCTGATTCGCGGGGACACGAATCAGGACGGTCCGCCGCGTTTACACCGTGGGATCTTCACGTGCCACCTCAGGAATAAAAATGTTATGCCCCGCTCCATGTTTCGGTGGCAAAAAAAACCGGAAACCTTCCTATCTTCGCGCCCTTATGAAGTATCACGATGAGATCATGCACCGGCGCACCTTTGCGATCATCAGTCACCCGGATGCAGGTAAGACCACGCTTACGGAAAAGTTCCTCTTATTTGGGGGGGCCATTCAGGTAGCGGGCGCCGTAAAAAGTAATAAAATAAAAAAATCAGCTACCTCCGATTTTATGGAGATCGAGCGGCAGCGGGGTATCTCCGTAGCCACTTCCGTAATGAGCTTTGAATACCAGAACATACTGATCAATCTCCTGGATACACCGGGGCACAAAGACTTTGCAGAGGACACGTTCCGGACCCTGACGGCGGTAGACAGTGTGATCCTGGTGGTAGACAGCGTTAACGGGGTGGAAGAACAGACCCGCCGCCTTATGGAGGTCTGCCGTATGCGCGACACGCCGGTGATCGTCTTTATCAATAAGATGGACCGTGATGGAAAGAACCGGTTTGATTTGCTGGAAGAAATAGAAAAAGAGCTGAACATTTCGCTGCATCCCATGACCTGGCCCATTAACAGCGGAAAAGATTTTAAAGGTGTTTACAACCTGTATGATAAAAATATCCGGTTATTTACCGCCAACACAAAGGCCGATGAAGAAGACACCCTGGCACTCTCCGATATCAGCGATCCCGTTCTGGATGCGCGGGTAGGCACTACCGATGCAGCGCTTCTGAGAGAAGACGTAGAGCTGGTGGACGGCGTGAATGGCGAACTGAACGTTGCCGATTACCTGGCGGCGAAGGTTTCTCCGGTTTTCTTTGGCAGCGCCATTAATAATTTTGGTGTAAAGGAAATGCTCGATACTTTTATCCGCATTGCCCCGCCTCCCCAAAGCCGTGAAACAACCACCCGGAGAGTGGACGTAGAAGAAGACAGGCTGAGCGGGTTTATTTTTAAGATCCATGCCAACCTCGATCCCAAACACCGCGACCGTATCGCTTTTTTCAGGGTCTGCTCCGGGAGGTTTGAACGCAACAAATATTTTCATCATGTGCGCCTGGATAAAGACGTCCGCTTCAGCAACCCCTATTCTTTTATGGCGCGGGATAAAAGCATCATTCAAGATGCCTATGCCGGCGATGTAGTGGGGCTGTTCGATACGGGTAATTTTAAGATCGGCGACACCATTACCGAAGGTGAAAACTTTTTCTTCACGGGCATTCCGTCCTTCTCTCCTGAAATTTTCAAAGAAGTGATCAACAGGGACCCGATGAAAACCAAACAACTGGAAAAGGGACTCCTGCAGTTAACGGACGAAGGAGTGGCCCAGTTGTTTACCCAGTTTGGCGGCACCAAAAAGATTGTAGGCTGTGTGGGTGAGCTCCAGTTTGAAGTGATCCAGTATCGCCTGCTGCATGAATATGGCGCCTCCGTCGAATTCCGGGCACTACCTTTTTACAAGGCCTGCTGGCTTACCAGTAAGGACGCTGACAAACTGGAGGACTTCGGCAAATTCAAGCAAACCAATACGGGTGAAGATAAAGACGGGAACATGGTATACCTGGCACAAAGCGAATGGTTCCTGAATACCGAGATCACGAACAACCCGGATATCGAATTTCACTTTAGCAGTGAGATCCATAAATAATTAGCGGATCCACCGGGTGTCGTTTTTCCACTGATGGATCTGCATTACCTGCGGATTGTTGCATCGCTGTATTTCCCGCAACGGCTTTTTTACTATCTTCCTTCTTTAAAAGATATACGCATGCAAATTCTTAGACTCCTGTTCCTGGTATTGATCCCGGCCCCTTATATAGCAGCCCAGAACGCCGGCACTTCATTCGATACAGGTACGGTTGAAAAAACGATCCGTTTTCTTGCCGCGGATGAAATGAAAGGCCGGGCGGTCTTCTCTCCGGAAATTGACAAAGCAGCTGATTTTATCGCCGCATCCTTTAAAAAAAGCGGGTTACAGCCCTTACAGGGAAATTCTTTTTTGCAGCCTTTCACTGTTTACAGTGCTGCGTTCAGAGGCCTTATGGCAAGGGCAGATCAAAAGGAGCTTCCAAAAGATAATGTAATTGTGATCACCGGCCAGCCCGTACTCGAAGTAACCGAAAAATCCGGCTACAATATCCGCTCCATCAATGCCGGCAGTTCGCTGTTCCACGAAGCATCAGAAGCCGTCAACAACGGCGGGAACAATATCGTACTGGTCGATGAAAGTTTTGCTCCAGACTTTAAACGGTTGATACTCTTTAAAAGGAACTTTTTGAAACGGGCAGGCTCCACCATTTTTATTCTTGGGAAACCGGCATTACAAACCTATACAATAAAAGCATCGCATGTGATCAAAGAGCACCGGCTCGCCAATGTAGCCGGCCTGCTGCCGGGCAGATCCCGGAAAGATGAATACGTCATCTTTTCAGCGCACTACGACCATATCGGCATTGGCAAACCGGTGAACGGAGATTCCGTTTACAACGGCGCCAATGACGATGCTTCGGGCACCACGGCCGTTATGATGCTGGCGGGTCATTTTGCGGCTTTAAAAAACAATGAACGCTCGATCATTTTTGTGGCTTTTACAGCAGAAGAGTCCGGGGGCTTCGGATCCCAATATTTCAGCATGCAGCTGAACCCATCCCAAATAGCAGCGATGCTGAATATTGAGATGATCGGCACAGATAGCAAATGGGGAAAGAATTCTGCCTATATCACCGGTTTTGAAAAATCCTCACTGGGCGGCATCCTTCAAAAAAATCTTACAGGGACCGGTTTTGAATTCCACCCGGACCCCTATCCCGATCAGCATTTATTTTACCGTTCCGATAATGCCACTCTGGCCAAACTCGGCGTTCCGGCGCATACGATCTCTACTTCAAAAATGGACAACGAACCAAATTATCACCAACCTGGTGATGCAGTAGAAACATTGGATCTTGCCAATATGACGGAGATCATCCGGTCCATCGGCATCAGTGCAGGATCCATCATTGCGGGTAAAGAAACACCCTCCAGAGTAAAAGACGAATAAATTTTCCCGGTGTTTTATGTAAATAAAGGAGTATCTGCATCCTAAACATAAAAATTTGCCATGAGAATCGTTTACCTGATAGCCATCCTGCTTTTTGGTCCTGTAACCGGCAATGGCCAAAACAAAAAATTTGAAGATCTGCTGCAGAAGGGAAATCTGATCTTTAAAATACCGGACAATTTTGATACAGTATCCATAATCCCTAATCCGGATATGAATTACGAGCTCGCATTAAAGAGTAAAACAAAGGATCTTGAGATCCGGTATTCGATACGCCCGCTGAAAGAGCGGATCGAACAATTTGAAAAAAGGAAAAAGGACACGACCATAAAGATGTCGGCAGGTGCCCATCCCAACAAAATGTATACGGCAGCATTCCTGGCCGTGATCATGAACACATCCGGCAATCATCAAAAGATGACGGGATTCAAAAACTTTCCACCTGAAGCCGTAAAAAAGGAATTCAATGCCAACTGGGGCGCCACTACGGTTTACCCGCTAAAATCAATATTTGGAAAAGGATATGGCAACTGTATGACGGTTACCCTGCACGGAGATGACCAGGCCGATGTATATATTTTTTACCTGTTCAACAACAGGGAAGATGTTACAGCCGTAATGCCGGCATTTCATGCAATAAGGTTTAAAGATTAAACGCTAATAAAAAATTCCCCGGCAGACCTTATGAAATTCCAGTCAGAACTGCATCTTTTTGAAAACGACAGTTATGAAGATCAGCATTCCTACCCCCTGCCATGAAAACTGGGAAACCATGAAGCCCGGCGAAAATGGTCGCTATTGCGGCTCTTGCTGCAAAACAGTAGTGGACTTTACCGGCATGGCTCCGGAAGCCATTTCTGACTACCTGGTACAGCACCGGTCGGAGCATATATGCGGGCGGCTTACCGAAAAGCAATTGGCAATGGAATATGATACAGATATCCAGATCGTTATCACCCATATTGCCCGATCGGGATGGCCCCTGGTAAAGAAGATCGCAGCAGCCTTCATCCTGCTCCTGGCCTTATCCCAGAATGGGAACGCCCAGGTTACAAAAGATACATTGCAGCAAATTGTTGTGACCGGCGGCATTAAACAAAAAGTGGAAACAGCTCCAAAAGCAGATCCCTTTGCCGCTCCCATTTCATCCCCCAACACGGCCCAGTGTCTTGAAGGAAGGCTTGGAGGAGTGGTTATAACACCACAAAAAAAGACAACAAAAAGGAAATTGAAAAAGATCCAAAAACGGCGGCAGAAAAATGAGCAGGCAGCAACCCCGCTGACCGGGGAAGTGATCGTAGTTGCCGGGATGGTTCAGAAAAATTAGCTCTCTTTAGCGCTTATCAGGCAGGGGACCATAGCCGGCATAAAGGCCGCTATTTATTTGCCTTCGGCGTAAAAGGATTGTTTTTCTAATACCGGGTCTCAGTCATGATGATGTGCGCACCCAAAGTACTTTCCCAAATGACTTTTGAAAAAGGCAGCGCTGCCTTATTTTTAGTAAAAGCACCGGCGCCCTCATCAGTATTTTGCCACAATGCCGGTATAATTATGTGGGGAGATCTGACGGAGCTCCTTTTTCAGGCTTGCCGCAATTTTCAATCCCTTTATAAATTCATGGATCGCCTCTTTGGTGATACCCGCCTTACCTCTGGTGAGGGCTTTTAGCGCCTCGTATGGATTGGGATATTTTTCCCGGCGCAGGATGGTCTGGATGGCTTCGGCCACCACTGCCCAATTGTCTTCCAGGTCCTTTTTCAGCCGGGGTTCATTCAGTACCAGCTTACCCAATCCTTTTTCTATGCTCCGGATAGCGATCAGGGTATGCGCCACCGGTACGCCGATATTGCGCAATACCGTGCTGTCCGTAAGATCGCGCTGAAGGCGGCTCACCGGCAACTTCGCCGAGAGATGTTCCAGTAACGCATTTGCAATACCCAGGTTTCCCTCGGCATTTTCAAAATCGATCGGGTTTACCTTATGCGGCATGGCCGAAGAGCCCACTTCACCTGCTTTCGTTCTTTGCTTGAAATAGTCCATGCTGATATAGGTCCAGATATCGCGGCAGAGATCCAGCAGGATCGTGTTCAGGCGCTTAATGGCATCGAAGTGCGCCGCCAGGTTATCGTAGTGCTCAATTTGGGTGGTGTATTGCATGCGTTGCAGTCCCAGCACCTCATCTACAAACTCATTTCCGAATTTTACCCAGTCCGTTTTGGGGTATGCCACATGATGGGCATTGAAGTTGCCGGTGGCGCCACCAAATTTAGCAGAAAACGGAATATAGGAAAATTGTTGTACCTGGTTATTCAGGCGCTCTACAAAAACCATGAACTCCTTGCCCAGTTTGGTAGGTGAAGCCGGCTGCCCATGTGTTTTAGCCAGCATGGAAATATCTTTCCATTGCAGGGCCAGCGCTCTCAGGCGCGATTGAAGATTCAGATAAGCGGGTACCAGCTCCTGCTCCATGCTGCTTTTCCAAAGCAACGGGATGGCCGTATTGTTCACATCCTGCGACGTAAGTCCAAAATGGATCCATTCCTTGGCTTCCTTTGCATCGGTCTTATCCAGCTCACCCTTCAAAAAATATTCCACTGCCTTTACATCGTGGTTGGTCGTTTTTTCGATCTCTTTTATTGCTTTGGCCTGATCGGTGCTGAAATTTTCGACCACGGCTCTCAGATGCTTTTTGGCAGGAGCGGATAATTTCAGGAACTTTTTCTCCGCCAGGAAGAAAAGATATTCAATTTCCACGATCACGCGGTATTTGATCAGGGCATACTCACTGTAATATTCCTGCAGGTGCTGTACTTGTTTATGATAACGACCGTCTATGGGCGAAATTGCTGTTAAAGACATATTGAAGTTCCAAGTTTGAAGTTCCAGGTTTAAAGTTTAACGTTAAACATTGAACTTTGAACCTGAAACAAATTAAATTTGCACAAAAATAAAGGATTCGGCGTGGAAGAAAAGATAAGAGTTGGAATAATTAATTACCTGAATACAAGACCCCTTTTATACGGATTACAGTTCCCCCCCATTACGGAAAAGATTGAGCTGATCGAAGATGTTCCGGCAAAGCTGGCAGAGCTCCTTTTAGAGGGCCAGATCGACGTAGGACTGGTTCCGGTGGCCATTACCCAACAGTTACCGCAGTATTTTATCAACGGAAATTATTGCATTGGCGCTATCGGCGATGTCGCCTCCGTTTGTGTGTTCAGCCAGGTGCCGCTGGACCAGGTAGAGCGGATCTACCTCGACTACCAGAGCCGGTCGTCTGTTGCGCTGTGCAAATGGCTTATTAAAAACCACTGGAAGATCCGTCCGGAGATCCTCGATGCCCGCGATGAATCGTACCTCAATGAAATAAAAGGTACTACTGCGGGATTGGTCATCGGCGACCGCGCCCTGCAGCAGCGGCCGGGGTTTGCATACATTTATGATCTTGCCGGTGAGTGGAAAAATGCAACGGGGCTACCCTTTGTGTTTGCAGCCTGGGTAAGTACCAAAAAGCTGCCTGAGGATTTTATCAGCGAATTTGATAAGGCCAATGCTTACGGCCTGGATCATCTTGATGAAGTGATTGCCCGAATACCGGAAGGGATCTATGATCTCAAAAAATATTATTCGCAGGACCTGAGCTATACCCTTGACGCAGAAAAACGGAAAGGACTGGACCAGTTTCTAAAGATCCTTGCTGCTCCTTTATAGCACCCTCCGACATTTATACGCATCTCCGGAGCGAAAACGGTAACAACAACTCCATCCTGTTTTCAATGCCGTTTTGTGGTTCGTTTTAACGCAAAGAGCATTGCGGTTACGTTTCAACGCGGGATAAGCTCAATCCTGCCGGATCATTTCCAGTTGAACAGGCCCTATCAGCCCCGACGGCATATACGGCGATTCCGGTTTAAATATATTTACATTGCTCCAGGTACGCCGTTCAGCCTCCGGCAGTTTGCTGTCGCCGATCATGCGGTTCACCCAGGTATTCACCACTTCGACCTCAAGCGTATTTTCCCCTTCGATCAACGCCGCTGTGGCATCTACGGTATAGGGGGCCGTCCACACGGTACCCAGGTCTTTGCCATTCAGCCGTACCTTAGCCATTGCCACCACTTTATTCAGATTCAGAAAAACTTTTTCCCCTGGTTTTCGTCCCGGCAGGAAGGTTGTCTTATAAACCGCCGTTCCCGAGTAGTTTCTGATCTGGTCATCTGTGTGCGTGCTCCAATCCTGCAAATGTTCAAACACTACAGGCTTTTGCGGTCCGCGGCCGGCCGTATCAAACGAAACCGTCCAGGGGTTTTTTAAAACTATGGTCTTATACGGCGCGGGAAAATTCTCCCCGGCAGCGGGCGGCGGCGTTTCACGTTTATGAAATACCACAAAACCGCTCTGGTACCGGTCCAGCCGCAACGGCACTTTCATGCCCCCTGCCTGTAATGCATAATCGGTAAGCTTTTGTTGTTTACCGGTTACCGCGTCATAAAAATACGGCTGTCCCTTCCCATCACGAAACCAGGGTGTAAAATCAACCAGGGAATCCGTCTGGTTCGTAATAAAGTAGATCTCTTTATCAGTCAGCGCGCGGTGGGTATAGGCCACCTTTTTTGTTGTATTGCTCACAAAATCAGGCTGTGCCTCAATGGCAGCCAGCGCCTCCCGGATCGTAAGCCCGTTCAGGATCTTGCCGGCTCCGTATGCCGCAATTTTATGATCCGCTCCATCGGCATGGGTCCACAATCTCGCAGCCAGCGCCTGCACACGCCGGTCTGCCTCCGGAAAGTCCTGCAGACTGGGAGACCTCAGCGGAGGGGGCCCCAATACCACCGCACCTTCTTTTACCAGCTGCACGATCTTTTGCAATAATGCCGGACGCATGGTTTCGAGGCGTGGCAGCACCAGCATCCGGTAATGCATCCCGTCCGGCAGCACCAGTTTGCCGTTCTTTACGCTCAATCTTTTTTCAATGACTTCTGCATTGATATAATCGAACTGGAACCCCTCCGGTACCCGCGGATCGGTTGCCCCGGTCATTTTCGGCGCATCTTCTCCAATAAAGTAGGCTATATCATTTACGGGTTTGCCCTGCTGCAGCATATAGTTGCAGCGATGAATGTATTTGATGAACGCCTTCCCCTGTTCAAACCAGGTATTGTGCCGGTTAAACTCCGTGCCAAACCAGGCATTGATCCCCGGAAGCCGCTCATCCGGCTGTTGTATGTACACGTGAAGGATCGTATTGTTGATGCCTTCTGTAAACGACCAGTCGCCCCGCCGCTTCAGCAACGCCGGGTAGCGCGCATACGCCTGCCCCGCCGCGGTGAACGATTCGCCTGAAACGCTTGTTTTTCCATAGATATGCGCCGCCGAAGAAGCGGCCCGGCATTCAATTCCGCCCAGATCCCCCTCTGCCCAGAACTCACCGCCCACTTCATCGCTTTGTCCGCCATACATAAGAAATTCCGACGGAAATCCCCAATGACCATAATTTTCCAGCCACAAACCAAGCCCCTGCCGGTGGCAGGCTTCCCGCAGCCCTCCCACATAATCATAAGCCACTTTATTGGCTACCAGCCGCCGCAGATCCCACAAAAAACGGTCGCTTTCCCCCCTGCTGCCTATCACCCTGCCCGTAAGTACGGGCAACCATTTTAACGGATCGTAACCATATGTCTTTTTAAACGACCCTACAAAATCATCTGTCCAGTTTTGCGAGCCCGTCTCATAACTATCGGCCACTACATATTTAAATGCTTTTTGATCCTTTTCAGGTATGCGGCTCCGGATCTTTCCGATAAATGCGTCAAAATGCGCTGCAACCGCAGCACGGCTCATTTTATCAACATCATACCCCCGGCCTTCCGGTGTAGCAGGAGCATTGGTAACCCCTGTTGGCCGCATCCCAAAACGTACCACCACCCATTTGCCCGGGGGCGCTTTCCAGCTGAATGCTCCGGATGGCGATACCATTTTTGTAAGATCCCTTACCCCGGATGGCCGGATGATCCCCCTTCCGTCCGTGACCGGCGCCTGTTCCTTCCATTGATATTCGCTCCACGGTGGCAAGGGGGTTTGGTGCATTTTTGCCAGCTGCTTTTCTTCGATACGCTCCATACCCACGGCACCTGATAGCCGGATCTCCGCAAAACCGGCGGCGCCCCGTATATGATCCAATACAAGACGGAAAGCCGTAGCCCGCTGCTCGGGAAAAGTGATCACCACGGGCGCCCAGGGCCGGAAGCCTACATTCAGCGCAGGATTGGTGCGGTTGTAGGAAAAAGACCTTACCGTTCTGTAGCCGGCCGGAGTCTTTGCCTGCAGTGTAATATCCGCAGAAAATGATTTTCCAGGCGCATACAGTTTCAGCGATCTTGCCGTAAATACCGGATCCGTACGGATATCTATATAAACGGGCTGTTGTACTTTTTGCGGAAAGTCTGCAACCGTTGCGGTATCGCCATCGAAAGCCCGGCGAATGTCTACACTATCTACATTGATGTTTATGGATTTCAGCTCTCCGGACAGGTTCTGGTCCTCATAGTCCGGCCGGGGAAAAGCCATTACCGCTACCTGCTGAAAAAACGGTAACGACGGAAATTTTTTTGTAACCGTCCCCGATCCTTCCACTATCATTTCCTGCGCATCCAGGTAGCGCATACTCTGCTGTTCTTTGATCCAGGGTCCGCCACTCTGGCTCCAGCCCGGGCTGTTAAAGAAACCAATGTCCACACCGTTTTCAGCACCCGCCTTTACTGCTGCAAGCGTAGCCTTCCACCAGTTATCTGAAAACAGCCGCGCAGGACCCTGCTTCAACAACAGCTCTTCCTCCGGAAAACCCACGTTTCCGATAAATGCTCTTCCAATACCGGCATCCGCCATGGCCCGGATATCTTTTTCTATTCCTGCTTTAGTAACATTATCGCTGATCCAATAGTAATAACACCCCGGCCGGTAAGCCGGTGGGGGGTCTTTAAATGCAAGTGCTGTATTGGCTTGCTGCGCTGCGCACCACAAGGTTCCGGTGAGCAGGCATCCGCTCAAAAAAAGTTTTTGCAACATGACAAGGCGTTGATATGACCGGGAACGCTTTCTTTACCCGGGAGCCGGTGATCCGTATGCCAGGGCAGCGCTCCTTTTTCAGCGAATATAAACGATCGCCGGCGATCAGCCATCATGCACCGTCATGGAACAGCATGACGGTGCATGATGGTGGTTTCTTTCAGATATACTACCTTACCCTGCAGATACTTCCAATATTTATTTTTTAAAGCACGATTGTTATGCTCCGGAATGTTTTTCTGATGATCTTCTGGGCGGTTGCCGGCAACCTCTGTCTTACAGCAGGTGCACAGCAGCATACCCCTTCCCTCCGACAATTGAAGAGACAGTTCATCAATCCTCCCGACTCCGCCCGGCCAGGTGTGTATTGGTATTTCATGGACGGGAATCTGTCGGCAGACGGGATCAGGAAAGACCTGAAGGCAATGAAAAAAGCGGGCATCGGGCACGTCATATTCCTCGAAGTAAACGTAGGCGTTCCCAGGGGTAAGGTTGACTTCTTAAGCAAGGAATGGCTGTTGCTGTTTCAACAGATCGAACAGGAAGCCGAGCAGCTGGGCATTGCCATAACATTAGGCATCGGTCCCGGCTGGGCAGGAAGTGGTGGCCCCTGGGTTGCTCCGGAATACTCGATGCAACACCTGGTAAGCAGCAGTACCCGGTTAACCGCACAGGATGCAGTCCCGGTGCGCTTACCGGTTCCGCCACCCAAACCACCTTTCTTTGGCGACGGCGCGCTCACGCCGCAATTAACACAGCTGCGCAATAACTTTTACAAAGATGTAGCGGTGCTGGCCTTTCCCACCCCTGCTTCGGAAGACACCATCGCCGATGCAGATTACCGCGCGCTTTACTATCGCGCGCCGTTCAGCTCCGCCAAAGATGTGCCGGCATTTTATCCGCCGGTTTCCGGTGAGAAAATACCTGGGAAAAACGCCATTCAAAAAGCCACGGTCATCGACATAACGGACCGCCTCACAGCGGACGGCAAGCTCCACTGGAAGCCGCGCTCCGGCACCTGGACGGTTATGCGCTTTGGCGTGCGGAACAACGGTGCCGGAACAAGGCCCGCTCCGCTTCCCGGACTGGGCTTTGAATCGGATAAATTTGATACTACTGCACTGAACCGGCACCTGGATTTTTATGTAGGCAAGATCCTGAAAACGATTGGCCCCCTCCATCCCCACAGTAAGGGAGGGCTGAAGTTCCTGCATATCGACAGCTGGGAAATGGGTGCACAGAACTGGACCAAAAATTTCCGGCAGGAATTCATAAAACGGCGCGGTTACGATCCCCTGCCGTTCTATCCCGTATATGCAGGCAGGATCGTTGGCAGCGCCGGGATCAGCGACCGGTTCCTCTGGGACCTGCGCAAAACCGCCATGGACCTGGTGGTGGAAAACCATGCGCTGCATGTTAAGGAATACGCCTATCGCAATGGGCTCCGGCTGTCTATTGAGCCCTACGACATGAACCCCACAGCGGACCTGGAACTGGGGGCCGTCGCCGATGTGCCCATGTGTGAGTTCTGGAGCAAAGACTTTGGGTTCAGCACACAGTTCAGTTGCGCGGAAGCTGCGTCTTTAGGCCATTTGCAGGGCCGGCCGGTAATTGGGGCAGAAGCATTCACCGCACAAAGCAACGAAGCCTGGAAGCAATATCCCGGGTCTATGAAAAACCAGGGAGACTGGGCCTTTGCCGCGGGCATCAATAAATTCTTTTACCACACGTTTCAAAGTCAGCCTCTTCCCGATTCCTTAAAACCGGGTATGACCATGGGTCCTTACGGGGTACAATGGAACCGCAACCAGACCTGGTGGCCCATGGCCGCGGGGTACCATCAATACATAGCCCGTTGTTCTTATTTGCTGCAGCAGGGCAATACGGTTGCAGATATTTTATACCTCACTCCTGAAGAAGCTCCTTTTGTATTTACACCGCCGGCATCAGCCCTGAAAGGCGAAGCAGGCCTGAAAGACCGCAGAGGGTATAATTTTGATGCATGCCCGCCAGGGCTGATCGCAAAAGCCTTTGTAAAAGACGGCAAGATCTGTTTTCCCGGTGGGGCTTCCTATCATTTGCTGGTGTTGCCCCACTACCCGGCAATGTCGGTATCCCTGCTTCAAAAAATAGCCGCGCTGGTAGCACAGGGCGCCACCGTTGTTGGCCCGCCCCCGCAGAAGGCACCCGGCCTTTCCGGCTACCCGGCAAGCGATGCAGCTGTTCGTAAACTGGCAGCCGCACTGTGGGGGCCACTCCTTCAAAAAACAACCCTAACCACCCGCGCTTATGGAAAGGGGCGTATCATCTGGAAGAAGAACAGGAGCAGCCAAACGGATTCGCTCTACTGCAACTACGATGTGCTGGCGGGTATCCTTCGATCAAAAAAGATAAGCCAAAACTTCAGCAGCAATCAGGCCCTGCGTTATACCCAACGGCAGCTGCCCGGCACCGATCTGTTCTTTGTTTCCAATACAACCGGCAAAGCCGTCTCCGCCCAATGCCGGTTCCGGACCCTAAGAACGTATGCAGAGCTCTGGGACCCCCTGACCGGCACGTTCAAAGGAATAAAGGCATTGCAAAGAGACAGTCAGCAGGCAGTACTCCCCCTGTCCTTTGCTCCTGAACAAAGTTATTTTGTGGTGTTTACAGATCAGGCAGCACCACAGCCCGAAACAAATGCCGGCCACGGGATGATGCAGACCGATACGCTTTCCGGAAGCTGGAATGTTTCCTTTGATCCCCGGTGGGGAGGACCCGCCCATACCATCTTTAGCCAGCTGTCTGACTGGAAAGACAACCCCAACGACGGGATAAAATATTACTCCGGTACCGCCGCATACCAAAAAACATTTGACGCGCCGGAAACAGCCGGTCCGCATACGCGGATCTATCTCGACCTGGGAATCGTAAAACAGCTGGCAAGCGTTACCTTAAACGGACAGGACCTCGGCGTACTGTGGACGGCTCCCTGGCGGGTAGACGTTACCAAATGGCTGCAGAAAAAGAATAACCGGTTAACGATCACTGTTGCCAACCTTTGGATCAACCGCCTGATCGGCGATCAGCAATTTCCGGACGACGGTGTTCAAAACGGCAAATGGCCTGCCTGGTTACTTGAAGGAAAACCCAGGCCCGGCAAGCGTTATACGTTTACCACGTTCAATCCCTATAAAAAAAATGCCCCATTGATCCCTTCCGGTTTGCTGGGCCCGGTACAGCTTGTCAGCGAACGCTGAACTCCCGGATCGCGGCCTGCTATGAAAGGAATTTCTTTTTAAAATAATTCGGGGAGCTGCCCGTTTTTGCCTTGAATATCTTGGAAAAAGAATAGGCCGATTCAAAACCCAGCTCTTCCGCGATCTGCTTTACAGAGTTCCCGGAATTCAGCAGCAATGCTTTTGCCTTATTCAGCTTCAGCTGAAGGAAATACTGGTTGGGCGACATTCCGGTGTACAACTTAAAAGCCTTCCGGAATAAAGAATAGCTGATGCAGAACTCTCTTGCAAGCTGCTCAAATGAAAGATAAGAATTGATGTTCGCATGCATCACCGACATCGCCTTGTTGATCACATCTTCATGTTTGTTTTTTTTGCCAAAATTGAGTTGTTTTGACAGCGAGAATATTTTCCCGAACAAATGAAGCAGCATCCCGGACACCAATTGCTGGTATCCCGTTTTTTCCGATTGCGTCTGCTCGATCACATCTGTAAATAAATTGATGATGGACTCATTGGTGCCCAGGTAATACGTGGGCGTTTCCTTCGGAAAGAAGTGATGATTGTAAATATGCTGCAGGATGCTTCCCTTACAGCCGATCCAGTATTCCTCCCATCCCGTTTCATCATTGGGTTTGAAGCGATGCCATTCATATGGATACAGCATCAGCAGCGTGCCGGGCTTCACCGGCGTCAGCGGACAGCTTTTCGATTCAAAAACGCCTTCGCCGTTCAATATATAGATCAGTTGAAACTCATCAAAAATACGCCCCTCCTCCCATTTAAAATAATGATGTGAAGGATGATCACCGGGAGGGTAACGCTGTGCTTTTGCAATTTTTGTACATCCCACGTTCACAACGTACAGGCCCCAGCTTTTATCCACTTTACTGATCGGCAGGTATTTGTAATAGTTATTCATACGTTCTCAAATTTATCAAAAAATACACGTCAAAGATCATTTTTGATATTGACTTTGGATGCCTGGTGCAGGACTTTTGTAGGGCATGTAAACAGCTTCGCCGTTCATTCATCTTTTAAACCAACCTGGATTATGAACAACTCAATCAAATTTAAACCAATTCGCTTATGGCCACGTGCCATTGTTTTTGCCGCACTTTTTATTGCCGGTTGTTGTAATGGTTTGTTTGCCCAGAACATAACGATATCCGGAACCGTTACCAGCGCGGCTACCAACCAGCCGGTTGCAGGAGCCACGATCACTATAAAAGGTTCTTCAACCGGCGTGGTCTCCAATGATCACGGAGATTTCAGCATTCAGGCGGCACCCGGCACCGTACTGGAGATCACCTCTATCGGATATGAATCGCAGACCGTTACTACCGGAAGCAGCCGCTCCCTGTCCATAGCGCTCAAACCCGCAGCAGCAGAGGATCTGGGCGAGGTAGTGATCATTGGTTACGGCACGCAGCGAAGAAGGGACATCACGGGCTCTGTCGCAACAGTGGACCTGTCTGTAACAAAAGATGTTCCGGCGGCCAATCCCGGCAGACTGCTGGTGGGCCAGGTACCGGGTGTATCCGTAAAGCAGCGCACCGGCCGCCCGGGGCAGGAAATGGAAGTAGTGGTCAGAGGCTTAAGCTCGTTGGGCGCAGGCAGTCAGCCTCTGTATGTAGTGGACGGTTTTCCTGTTGGCAATTCATTGGACTATACCATTAACCCGAACGATATCGAAAATATTTCAATTCTGAAAGACGCCGTGTCCACCGCAATTTACGGGGCAAGAGGTTCCAATGGCGTTGTGCTCATTACCACGAAGAATGCCAAGGCAGGCCGCAAAACGCTCGACTTTTCCGCGACTTACGGAGTACAGAATATTCCGGAATCCGGAAGAACAAAAGTGTTGAACGGACCTGATTTTGCCCAGTTCAAAAAGGACAATTTCATGGACAAGATCAGGTATTTCGAAAACAGGGAGCCGGATATCGAGGAGGTCCCGATCGATTACCGCTATCCGGAGCAAACAAAAACATCTACCAATTGGTTCAATGAGATCCTGCACAATAACGCTCCCTTTCAGAACTACAACCTAAGTTACAGCCAGGGCACGGGAGACTACAAATCCCTGTTCTCTGTTGGCTACCTGAAACAGGATGGATCATTGAAATATACCGACTTTGAACAATTTTCCGTACATGGCAATATAGAAGGCAAATTCAACGACTTCATCCGGACGGGAATCAACATCAACGGGTTTTACGCCCAAAACAATGCAGGTCCCGGCACAGAAGGGCGCGCCAGCCTTGTAGGCAGCACCCTGCTGATGGACCCCCGCGCGCCCGTGTACAGGGAAGATGGCAGTTTTAATTCCTATATCGGCGGGCACGACGGTATTTTCGGCTTTCCCAACCCCGTGCAGCTGCTGAAAGAAATGCAGAACGTGGTACGGGTAACCCAGGCTATATCCAATGGTTTCGTCGAAATCAAATTTCTGAAGCACCTGACCTTTAAAAGCTCCGTCAATGTGTTGCTGCGCCACTCAACCCAGAAACAATTTCTTCCATCCACGCTTGCAGGTGTAAACGCCCCGCCACCACGCGATGCGTCCCTGAGCGAGAACGCCTATGCAACCATAAACCTCGCTGCAGACCAGCTCCTGACTTACGACAATAATTTTGGAGCGCACCGGCTGAACGTTCTGGCCGGATATACCGCCCAGAACGAGACCATAAGAGGCCTTGCCGGAACGGGGTCCCAGTACCCCAATGACCTGACGCCCTTCCTCGATGTCGCTGCCATACGGTCTGCATCTTCCACGGAGTATGGATGGAGCATGAACGCCGGATTTGGAAGGATCAACTATTCCTATGACAACCGATATCTCGTATCCGCAACCTTCCGGCGGGAAGGCAGTTCCCGCTTTGGTGTAGATAACCAGTATGCAAATTTTCCGGCCGTATCTGCAGGATGGCGGATCACTAATGAAAAATTCATGCCGCAAACCCAATGGCTCAATGACCTGAAGCTGAGAGGTAGCTGGGGCATCACCGGAAACAATAACATTGGCAACTATACGCAGCTGGCCTTTATGGACAATAATAACTATATCATCGGCAATAACATTGCGCGCGGCTATATTGTAGGAAATCTCCCGAACCAGGAGCTGAAATGGGAAACATCCCGGCAGCTGGACCTGGGACTGGACCTGGTGGCCTTTAAAAACAAACTATCTTTTACCGCAGAATATTACAAACGCATCACCAGCGACATGCTGCTGCCGGTACAGGTGCCGGCCATTTCGGGATTCACTTCCTATTGGGCCAATATCGGGAAAGTACAAAATACGGGGCTTGAATTTTCCGGATCCTATAAAACGAATATCGGCCATGTCGGATTCTGGACCAATGCAAACGCCACCATAAACCGGAACAAGGTACTGGAGATCCGCGGTGCCAATGATGAGATACTGAACGGCACGTTCTACGGCGCTTACAGCATCTCACGGATCGGGCGGCCCATCGGCATGTTCTACGGATACCGGGTACTGGGTCTTTTTAACAACCAGGCAGAGATCGATGCTGCGCCCAAACAGGACGGCGCCGTGCCCGGTGTTTTTAAATACTACGACGGCGATGGCGATGGCACTATCTCTTACGATACAAAGGACATGGTAGAAATCGGGAATCCATGGCCCAAACTCTCTTACGGGCTTACCCTGGGCGCCGACTATAAGAATTTTGACTTCAGCATTTTGTTCAACGGTGCAACGGGATTTGATGTATATCGCGAAATTGAAAAATCAACCATGAATATGGACGGGGTTTTTAATATACTCGAAGAAAGCAAGGACCGCTGGCGCTCCGAACAAGATCCCGGTAACGGACGGCTTGCCGGCACCCTCACCTGGAAGTGGGAGCGCGAGTCCAATTCCCGCTATATCTATAAGGGCGACTACCTCTGGCTGAAGAACATCAGCCTGGGCTATACGTTTACCCAGCAGCGGCTTCCTTTTAAAACAATGCGGCTATACGGCAGTGTGGACAATTTCCTGCTCTTTACAAAATACCCCGGTGCAAACCCGGAAGCAACCGTAACCAGTGGAGGAACCTACCCGGGTGTGGATGATGAAACCTATCCGCTGGCACGCACTTTTACCCTCGGCCTAAAATTAAACTTTTAAGCTCCGTTCACGGAAACGATTTCCCCAACTAAAAAAAGGAAACAATGAAAACATATATCACAATCCTGCTCCTGGCCGCAACCGCCCTGCTGCAGTTTTCCTGTAAAAAAGATTTTCTTGCCAAAAGTGATCCTACCCGGATTGATCAAAGCCTGTTTTACAAAGACCAGACCCAAATTGAACAAGCCATCAACGGGAACTACGGCCTGTTACAATCCATTGCCAACACCCAGTGGTTGTTCAATGAAATGGTATCGGACAATACCACTTTTGATTTCAACCCGGATGACCGCGGACAGGCAGATAAGATCGAATCTTATGAAACCTGGACCTACACGGCCGTTAATGGTAATATCACCGACTGGTACAACCTGCACTACCGTGCCGTCTACAATGTAAACAATACCCTGTTCCGGATGCAGCAGGCACCGCTCACGGACTCCCTGAAAAAAGTAGATGAGGGACAGCTGAAATTCATGCGGGCCTATCTTTACTTTGAGCTGGTGCAGTATTTCGGGGACGTAGTGCTGATCACTCAACCGCTGGAAAAGCCCTCCGATGCCTGGAATTATCCCCGCAAACCACAGGACAGTGTTTATGCGCAGATAGAGCGCGACCTGCAGGATGCCATCGGCGGGCTCCCGGTAAAATATGCTGCGGCGCACCTGGGACGGGCCACAAAAGGGGCTGCATTATCCCTGCTGGGAAAGATGTACCTGACCCGGAAAAAATACACAGAAGCCATCAGCACCCTGAACCAGGTACTGCCGCTGGGTTACACCCTGATGCCGGAATACGCGGATGTATTTGATCCTGCTAAAAAGAACGGGCCGGAATCGATCTTTGAGATCCAGTACCAGGGAGGCAATGACCTGGGCGAGTGGAGCGGCTTCATCTACACGTTTGCCCCGCGGCTCTCCAAAGATGCCGTCACCGGGTTTGCCCAAAGCAATCCCCCTGGCTGGAACGTTCCTACAAACGACCTGATCAATGCGTATGAAGAAAACGACAAACGTAAAGCAGCTTCCGTTGGCCTTGATTTCAAAAGTCCGGTGACCAACCAGGTAGTGCCGTATATAAAAAAGTATCAGCATCCGCATACCATATACGGGCGCACGGATGATAACTGGCCGGTGCTGCGGTACGCCGACGTGCTGCTGATGCTGGCAGAAGCCATCAACGAAAAAGACGGCCCCACTTCAAATGCCTACAATTACCTGAATGCTGTACGGAAAAGAGCCGGGCTGGTAAACGCCTCCGGGCTGGCGCAGGCAGCCTTCCGTGAAAAGGTATTGCACGAGCGCCGGATGGAACTGGCATTTGAGAACTGGCGCTGGTTTGATCTGAAACGGACCATGACCACACAGGAGCTTACAGCTTTTTTGAATGCGTATGGCGCAAAAGAGAAAGCCAACCCTACCATTCCCCGGCAAGGCATTCCCTCCTCGGCCAACGATTACAAATTTGAACCGTTCCGGGCCCTGTATCCCATTCCCAACAACGAACTCATCATTAACAAAGGCCTGGGGCAAAACCCTGGTTATTAAAAACAACAGACCATGAATCGGATCCTTTATTACATTGCCGGTATCCCCCTGATATTTACTACGGTTATAGCCGTTGCACAGGGGCAGCCGGACACGCTCGAAATAAACTGGGATAAACCCTTCATGACCTCCCGGACCACACCCACATTGCAGGTGGTGGAGAACCCGATGGTACGGCCATCCTCTCCCATTCACCGGCAAACCTTTAAAGCCTTAAAGGAGCTGGGCGCCGATTATGTGCGTTATGTTCCCTGGTTTCCCTATCCCAAAATGGCCGTTGCTGCTTTAAAACCACCGGATGACAAAGGGACCTACTGGGATTTCACCTATCTCGACAGCACCATGAAGGCCATTATGGAAGCCACAGAAGGACATCCGGTAGTGATCAACTTCAGCACCACCCCTGCGTGGATGTGGAAGACCCCGCAACCTGTAGCCTATCCGGATGATCCTTATACCGTTTCATGGAGCTACAATCAGGGTCGCGCATTAAGAGACAGCACGGGGCAGGAGCTGGCCGGCTATTATGCCCGGCTGCTGAGCTGGTACACAAAAGGCGGCTTTACAGACGAACGGGGAAAATTTCACAGATCCGGTCATTTCTATAAGATCCCCTACTGGGAGGTGCTGAATGAGCCGGACCTGGAGCATGCGATCGGCCCCGAACTTTATACCCGGATCTATGACCAGATCGTTTCCGAACTGAAAAAAATTGCGCCGCAAACAAAGTTCATCGGCCTTTCCCTGGCGCATGTCAGCAACCCGGCTTATTTCGAATATTTCCTGAACCCCGCCAATCACCAATATGGGGTGGTACCCGAGGGCATTTCCTATCATCATTACTCCACGCCTTCTTTCCCGGACCAGGATCTCGCCGCTTATCAATACACTTTTTTTGAAAAAGCAGATGCCTTTATGGATAAAGTGCGTTATATTGAAAACATACGGAAAAGGCTGGCTCCTCAGGTATTTACCACCATCAATGAGATCGGCAGCATCCTGCGTTCGCCGCAGGTTATCAGGCCCATCCCTTCTGCCTATTGGAATCTGTCCGGAGCAGTGTATGCCTACCTGTTCCTGCAGCTTACCAAGACCGGTATCGATGTAGCCGGTGAATCACAACTGGTAGGTTATCCCACCCAGTTTCCGGATGTAAGCATGATGAACTGGGAAACGGGCAACCCCAATGCCCGCTACTGGGTGCTGAAGCTGATCCACGATAACCTGGGCAAAGGCGATCAGCTGGTAGCCACCGCATTCCGGAACCACCGGCCGGAGGGGATCGTGGCACAGGCCTACCGCACCGCAAAGGGCCGCCGTATCTTACTGATCAACACAAGGGATCAGGAAACCTCCTTTTACCTTCCCCCAACCGGTAACAGCCAGACACTTTATACGGTAGATGGGCACAGCGGCGATCAACCGCCTGTTCAAAAAAAGCAAAGCAGCGCCACCCTTACCCTGGCGCCCTTTGCCGTATGCATTGTTCAGCTAACATAAAAATGATACAACAGGTATGCCGATCCCGTTTCCCGGCTAATTTTACAGGCATAAAGAACGCCCGGCGCCGGATTAAGTTGTATATTCAGCGATTATTGTTTAACGGAACTGCATTGAGTCAGACAGAATTGCTACCGCAGGAAAGCAATATTTTTTTCAACCCACCGCCATTAACATAAAACAAAAATGATCTTTAAAACCTTGTTCCCTTTTTTTAAGAAGCACAAGCAGCGCAGCAGCCCCTCTCCTGGCTGGGTATTGCTTTTCCCCAGCTTCTTTATCTCTGCCGCAGTGTTTGCCCAATCATTAAAGAAACCGCCCGCTCCCATTCCGTTCTCCACCATCAGCCGCAATTTTTACGATCCCGGTAAGGAATTTCAGACCGCCCCGCTTTGGGTATGGAATACCCGGGTAACTACGGGCATGATCGACTCCATGCTCCAGGAGTTTAAAGCAAATGCCTTTGGCGGCGTATTCATACACCCCCGCCCCGGTCTTATAACCGAATATCTTGGAGACGAATGGTTGTCTTTATACAAACACGCTGTTCAAAAAGCGGCAGCCCTGGACATGCATATATGGATCTATGATGAAAATTCTTACCCCACGGGGTTTGCCGGGGGCCTGGTACCGGATCAGATGCCCGGATCATACAACCAGGGCCAGATGTTGCAGCTGTTCCGGTCCGACACCGTTCCCGGGAACAGAGCTTCATATTTTATTTGTTTAAAAAAAGAAGGAGATCACTTTACAGAGGTCACCGCCGGAGCCCTGGGAAAAGGTGACTATTACCTGTTCCGCAAGCTCAGCTATACCAATCAGGCGGGCATGGTGGGTCCGCCCAACTATCCGCTGGTAGACCTTTTGGTAAAAGGCGTTACCGAAAAATTCATTGATATCACTTTTAGCGGGTATAAAAAAGCCTTTGGGGATGCGTTTGGCAAAACCGTTCCCGGTACTTTTTCTGATGAGCCCAGCATACCTACACATGGCAGTCTGACCACCCGGTGGACCCCCGATCTGTTTGCCGTATTCAAAGAAAAATGGGGCTATGACCTGGTGCCGCACCTGCCATCGCTTTTTGAGGAAACCGGCGACTGGAGGAAGATACGGCATAACTATCAGGAAACACTGCTCCAGCTATTCATCGACCGGTGGTCGAAGCCCATGCAGGCCTTCACGCAAAAAAACCATCTAAAATGGACCGGGCATTACTGGGAACACGGCTGGCCGGACCCGGGTGAAGGTCCGGACAATATGGCGATGTATGCCTGGCACGACCAGCCGGGCATCGATATGCTGTTTAACCAGTTCAACGAATCCAGCCCCAATGCACAGTTTGGAAATATCCGCTCGGTAAAAGAGCTCTCCAGCGTGGCCAACCAATTGGGAAAAGAACGAACCTTATGCGAAACCTATGGCGGTGCCGGGTGGGATCTGACCTTTAAGGATATGAAGCGGCTGGGCGACTGGCAGGCCGCGCTGGGCGTCAATTTCATGAACCAGCATCTCGCCTGGATGAGTATGGCCGGTGCACGGAAATACGATTATCCCACCACCTTCTCATATCAGAATTCCTGGTGGCCCTATTACCGGTCACTGAACGAATATTTTGCGCGGCTTTCTTATGCACTCTCCCGCGGGATACAAAAGAACGATATCCTGATCCTGGAGCCCACTTCCACTGCCTGGATGTATCATAGCCGCGTAAAAAGCAATCCGCGTTTTTTTGAGACCGGCACGCTATTCCAATCCTTCATAACCCGGCTTGAAAAAGCACAGGCCGAATATGACCTGGGTTCGGAAAACATCATCAAAGACCACGGCTCGGTGTACAGGGATCAATTCAGGATCGGCAATGCCTCTTATAAAACCGTGGTCATTCCCCCCGGAATGGAAAACGTAAACAAAGAAACCTACCTGTTATTAAGGCAGTTCGTTGCCAACGGCGGAAAGCTGGTCCTGTTTAACCCTTTAAGCCGGATCGATGGGGCAGCAATGACACCCGGGGAGCGCTTTTCCGATGACCGCCGGGGCGTGGCCGTTTTCACAGAACTCGATGATACGGTCATAGACAGGATCTTCCGGTCGCCCGGCTTCAGTATACACATGAGCACGCCTCCGCCAGAAGGCGGGAGCCTGCTGCATCACCGGCGCATCATTGGCGACGGGCAGCTATTGTTCTTATCCAATGCAAATCTTACACAGCCTGCCGCAGGGTATGTAGACGTTAACGGCAACAAATTCATCCTGATGATGGACCTGAGCACCGGAACCATTTTAAACTACCCCCAAACGGCCCGGCAACAGGGAACCCGCTTCTCCTTTGACATTCCGCCTGCCGGCAGTGCCCTGTTTTTTATTGCAGACCACCGGCAAAAGGCCGGCGGCACTTACCGGCAGCTACATACGGAAGAAGAACTGAAAGGAAGCGCAATAACCGTGCAGCGCCCTGCAGCAAACACACTGATGATCGACTTCTGCGATCTTCAGATAGCGGGCAGCGAAAAAAAGGACCTGCATGTAAGAGACGCCACACAGCTGGTATTTAAGGAGAATGGCTTCTCCAGGGATCCCTGGGACCATCAGATGCAGTTCAGGACCGATTTTGTACAGCGGGATACCTTTTCCCGCGGATCGGGCTTTACCGTATCGTATCATTTCAGCATCGGCGATCGGGTGGACGCCAAAAACTTCAGGGCCGTCATCGAGCAGGGACATCTCTGGAATGACATCCGGGTAAACGGTCATCCCCTCACCCCCGGCAACAGCTGGTGGCTGGACCGGTCCTTCACCGTTTTAAACGCAGGCCCCTACCTCAAAGAAGGGAACAATACCCTTTCGCTCACGATCGATCCTATGAGTATCTATGCAGAAATAGGTCCGGTATTCCTGCTGGGCGACTACAACCTTGAATCAGCCGCCAAAGGCTGGAAGATCGTTCCACCCAAACCATTGACCACCGGAAGCTGGCGGAAACAGGGATTGCCCATGTACGGCCATGCCATTCTGTATAAAAAAGACTACACCCTCGATGCACCCGGCAACAGCTACGTGCTCCGGTTAGATTCTTTAAAAGGATCCCTGGCCGCGGTTAGGGTAAACGGAAAGAACGCAGGGATCGTATATGCAGATCCGTACCTGCTCGATGTTTCAAAATTGCTGAAAAAAGGAAAAAACAGGATCGAGGTAACGGTAGTGGGCAGCCTGCGCAATCTTATGGGGCCGCATTATAAATCGTACCGCCCCGGATACACCGGCCCAGACAGCTGGAGCGGCATTACCGGTTACCCGGCGGGCCATGCATACATCCTCTTTGATTACGGGCTGAACGACATTCGTTTGTTCCGTAATGAAAAAGATTAAAAAGGGATCACTAATTTTAACCGATCATAATCAAAAGCACATGCAACCAACTGTTTTAAAAATTGGATTATTGGGTATTGGCCTGGACGCATACTGGGAGCAGTTTGAAGGGCTGCAGCAACGGCTGGAAGACTATTTGAGCTTAGTTGAAAAACGGATCGCCGCCATTCATACAGAGGTGGTCAGCGCCGGACTGGTAGATACTGTTGACAAGGCCTTCGCCGCAGGCAGCCTGTTCCGCAGGGAAGAGGTAGACCTGATATTTCTTTACGTTACCACGTATGCGCTCTCTTCTACCGTGCTGCCGGCCGTGCAGCGGGCAAAGGTGCCGGTGATCATCTTAAACCTGTCTCCCGGTCCTCATATTGACTATGCTTCTTTTAATGCGCTGAACGACCGCACAAAAATGACAGGGGAATGGCTGGCCTGGTGCTCCGCCTGCCCGGTGCCTGAAATAGCTAATGTATTCAACCGGACGGGCATCCCGTTTCACCAGATAACGGGCATGCTTCAGGACGATGAAGCCTGCTGGCGTGAGATACAGGAATGGGTGGAAGCCGCACGCGTGGCACATACCATGGCTTATAACCGGATGGGCTGCCTGGGACACTATTACAGCGGCATGCTGGATATCTATACCGACCTTACCCGGCAATACGCCAGCTTTGGCGGGCATATAGAACTGCTGGAAGTAGATGAGCTTTCGGCACTGCGAAAGGCCGTTCCCGGAAAAAAGATTGCCGAACGCATTGCCCTTTTTAAAGAAGTATTTGATGTGCAGCCCGACTGCCAGGAAGCAGAGCTAGGGCGCGCTGCCCGTACATCTGTTGCGCTGGACGAGCTGGTGGCACAATACAAGCTCGGCTCCATTGCCTACTATTATAAAGGAACCGGAAATACGGAAAACGAAGATACCATGAGCTCCATCATCCTGGGCAACTCCCTCCTTACAGCCCGGGGCGTTCCGGTAGCCGGCGAATACGAAATAAAGAATGCCCAGGCAATGAAGATCATGGACAGTTTTGGAGCCGGCGGGTCGTTTACAGAATACTACGCCCTGGATTTTAAAGACGACGTGGTGCTGATGGGACACGACGGTCCGGGCCACCTGGCCATTGCTGAAGGGAAAACAAAAGTGCGCCCGCTGGTAGTGTATCATGGAAAAGTAGGAAAAGGGCTGTCTGTTGAAATGAGTGTAAAGCACGGCCCCGTAACCCTCTTATCGGTAGTGGAAACAAAAGGAGGCGAGCTGATGCTGCTGGTTGCGGAAGCCGAGTCGGTAGCCGGTCCCATTTTACAGATCGGCAATACCAATAGCCGCTATAAGTTTCCTTCAGGAGCAAGAAATTTTGTAAACAGCTGGAACGCATATGGCCCGGCACACCATTGCGCCATCGGGGTCGGGCATATCGCTTCAAAAATTGAGAAGCTGGGAAAACTGCTCAATATCGATGTGATAAATCTGTACCCTTAACACCCGACCGGGTCATTGGCATAAGAACCAGGAGCTACCGGCGGTGGCAACCGGAAACATTGAAGTTAAAGCCGTCAGCAACGAGCCTCCTGGTTCAATTCGGATGCGCATCCGGCATCATGATCCGGACAAAAACTGCCTGCAAAATTTGGATTTTAGGGCTTTGATAACCGGAATCCTCGGGATAACGCCTATTTTTGCTGATCTCACAAGAAAAGGGAGGATTTGGTATGAAAGTGGTCATTTTTGCAGGTGGATTGGGCACGCGCTTATCGGAAGAGACCGATGTGCGCCCCAAACCCATGGTTGAGATCGGCGGAAAACCGATCCTTTGGCACATTATGAAGATTTACAGTCGCTATGGATTCAATGAATTTGTAGTTTGTCTCGGGTATAAGGGGCACGTCATCAAAGAATATTTTACCCAATATTTTTTGCGCAATGCCGACCTTACCGTAGATCTTGCCAATAACTCCATTGCCTATCATGCCAGCGCCAGCGAAAACTTTAAAGTAACCCTGGTGGAAACCGGCACTCATACAAAAACAGCCGGCCGTCTGCAGCAGGTACAAAAATACCTGGATGATAAGGATTTTATGCTCACCTATGGCGACGGTGTTTGTGATGTGAACATCCGGCAACTGCTCGATTATCATCATCAGCACAACAAGATCGCAACCGTTACCGCCATCCAGATGGACTCCCGCTTTGGCGGACTGGAACTGGACGGTGACGACAATGTAGCTGCTTTCCGCGAAAAAGCCAAGGATGAAGGTAAATGGATCAATGGCGGCTTTTTTGTATTGAAGCCGGAAGTATTCCGCTATCTGCAAGGCGATATGAGCAATATGATGTGGGAAGACGAGCCGCTGGAGCAGCTGGCCGATGACGGGCAGCTCGCGGCATTCAGGCATACCGGCTTTTGGAAGCCGATGGACGCGCTGAGGGACAAGATCGAACTCGAAGAGCTATGGAAAAACAACAACGCAAAATGGAAAGTGTGGTAAACAAAGCTGCATTGACCGCAGCTTATTCCGGGAAGAACGTTTTTATAACCGGCCACACCGGCTTTAAGGGCACCTGGCTATCCTTATGGCTAAAGGAACTAGGCGCGCATATAAAAGGCTATGCCCTTGCCCCGGAAGATGAACAGTGCATTTTTAATGCAACGCGGCCCTATGCGGCAGCAACGAGCGTTATTGCAGACATCCGGAACAGGGACAGGCTGGCCGGCGAGATCGCCGACTTTCAGCCCGACTTTATTTTTCACCTGGCCGCACAGCCCCTGGTACGCCGGAGCTATGAGATCCCCGCCGAAACATTTGAAGTCAATGTGGCCGGCACCGCCAATCTCCTTGAAGCTGTGCAAAAAGTAAAAGGGGCATGCACTGTGCTAATCATCACCACCGATAAAGTGTACGAGAACAAAGAACAGGACATCCTTTATACAGAAGCTGATGTTTTAGGCGGCTACGACCCGTACAGCGCCAGCAAGGCCTGTACCGAGCTGGTAGTAAACGCCTTTAGGAATTCCTTTTTCAACACGGCCACCCACTCCCGCCACCAGAAGGCCCTGGCCTCCGTAAGGGCAGGCAACGTCATCGGCGGAGGTGATTTCAGCAAAGACCGGATCATACCCGATATCGTAACCGCCTTAAAAAAGCAGGAGGCGATCCTGATACGCAACCCCGCATCCGTGCGTCCCTGGCAGCATGTGCTGGAACCATTGGGCGGTTACCTGCTGCTGGCCTCAAAATTACACAACGATCTTGCCTATAGCGGCGCCTATAATTTTGGGCCCGAACCGGCAGACCACCTTACCGTAAAAGAGCTGGCAGAGCAAGCCATTACCACATGGGGTGCCGGCAGCTGGGAAGATGGCAGCGATCCGCAGGCGGTACATGAAGCACACCTGTTGCAGCTGAACATCAGCAAGGCAAAACAACAGCTGGACTGGCAGCCCAAATTAAATGCCGCGGAAGCCATTGAATGGACCATCGACTGGTACCGGCAACCGGCCGGAGCCGCAGCTTCTTTCACATTAAACCAGATCAACCGGTACATGGCACTATGATATTCTCCCCTACTCCTTTACCCGGCAGCTTTTTGATCACCCCCAAGGTATTGGGCGATAACCGGGGATGGTTTATGCGCACGTTTTGTAAAAACAGCTTTGCAGAAATCGGCCACCACAAAGAATGGGTGCAGATGAACCATTCCTACACCGCTTTAAAAGGAACGGTAAGGGGCATGCATTTTCAACGGGCGCCACATAAGGAGATCAAGCTCATACGCTGCATTGCAGGCGCCGCCTACGACGTGATCCTGGACCTGCGGCAAAACTCGGCAACGTATTTGCAGTGGTTTGGTGCCGAGATCTCGGCCGCCAACAAACAGATGATGTACCTTCCGGAAGGATTTGCGCATGGCTTTCAGGCGCTCACCAATGATGTGGAGCTCGTGTACTGCCATTCCGAATTCTATACGCCGGCCTTGGAATCGGGCGTCCGGTATAACGACCCGAAAATAAACATACAATGGCCGCTGCACCCGGTTGAATTATCCGCGCGTGATCAGCAGCATCCGTTATTATAAAAATGATACAATGAATTGCAGATTTTGTACGACTGAACTGAACGATGTATTTATTGATCTGGGAAATGCTCCCGCATCCAATTCCTTTTTAGCAAAAGAAGCGTTGAATGAGCCTGAAACATTTTATCCCCTGAAAGTACATACCTGCCCGAATTGTTTTCTGGTACAGGTGGACGAATATAAAAAATCCGATGCCATTTTTGACAGCAACTACGTGTACTTCTCTTCCTACTCCACCAGCTGGCTGGCGCATGCAAGGGCCTACGTGGAAAAAATGCAGGAACGGTTCCGCTACACAACAGATTCCCTGGTTGTTGAAATTGCCAGCAACGATGGCTACCTGCTGCAATATTTTAAAGAAAGAAACATACCGGTGCTGGGTGTGGAGCCTACCGCCAATACTGCCGCGGCCGCCGCAGAAAAAGGCGTCCCCTCGGTAGTGGATTTTTTTGGCGTACGACTCGCCCGCCAGCTGGCAGCCGAGGGCAAAAAGGCCGACCTGCTGCTCGGCAACAATGTACTGGCCCATGTGCCGGACATTGTGGATTTTGTAGGCGGAATGAAGATCCTTTTAAAAGAGCAGGGTGTGATCACCATGGAGTTTCCGCACCTCATGCAGCTGGTTGACAATAACCAGTTCGATACCATTTACCATGAACACTTTTCTTACCTGTCGTTTCATACCGTAAAACAGATATTTGAGGCTGCCGGTTTGGAGCTCTTTGATGTGGAAGAGCTTACTACACATGGCGGATCACTGCGGATCTACGCCAAACATAAAGAAGATCCAACCAGGCCGGTTGGCCCACAGGTAGCCGCATTGCTGCAAAAAGAAAAGGAAAAGGGCATGCTTGAAATGCCCTATTATTCCAACTTCCAGGGAAAAGCATTTGCGATCAAAAAGCAGTTGCTACAGTTCCTGCTGGATCAGCAAAAAGCCGGCAAAACCGTTGCCGCCTATGGCGCTGCGGCCAAAGGAAATACCTTGCTGAACTATTGTGGTGTCAAAAATGACCTGATCGGTTTTGTAGTGGACGCCAACCCCTACAAACAGGATAAATACCTTCCGGCCAGTCATATTCCCGTGGTCAATGAAGACCAGTTAAAAACGGCAAAACCCGACTTTGTCCTGATCCTCCCCTGGAACCTGAAAGAAGAGATCATGAAACAGCTGGCCTATATTAAAGACTGGAACGGGCAATTTGTAACCGCCATACCCTCATTGCAAACAACATGAGAAAAGTGCTGGTTACAGGAGCCACAGGGTTCATCGGAAAACATGTTGTTCAGGCGCTGTTACAGCAGAATGTGCACATCATTGCCGCTTCCCGGCATATCCGGGCCACGGGTCTCTTTGATACGCCCCGTATTTCGGTAAGGCCGTTCGACCTGCACCAGCCGGACCTGGGGCCTGATCTTTTTGAGTATTTTGACCGGCCGGACCTGGCCATTCATCTGGCGTGGGAAGGGCTGCCCAACTATAAAGAAGCCTTCCATACAGCCAGGAACCTTCCCGCACACCGGCAATTCCTTATGAACCTGGTCGGGCAGGGACTGAACGATCTGACAGTCACCGGCACCTGTTTCGAATATGGAATGCAGGAAGGGCGCCTGGACGAAACGATGCCCGCCCGGCCCGGCAACGCCTATGCACAGGCTAAGGATGCATTAAGAACGACCCTGGAGGCATTTCAAAAGGAAAAACCTTTTTCCCTGAAATGGGTACGCCTGTTTTACATGTATGGCGAAGGCCAGAACTCCAAATCCCTGATCCCTCAGCTGGATGCTGCGCTGGAAAAGGGCGAGCCCGTATTCAATATGAGCGGCGGGGAGCAAACCCGGGATTTCATGCCGGTAACAGCCCTGGCCGAAGCCATTGTAAAAGTGGCCCTGCAACAGCAGGTTACGGGCCTGATCAATATCTCCAGCAACCAGCCGGTAACCGTAAAACAATTCGTTTTGGACCATCTGCGATCAAAAAACCAGAAGATTCAGCTAAATTTGGGCTTTTACCCCTACCCCGATTTCGAGCCCATGCATTTTTGGGGAGACAACAGTAAATTAAAATCAATCAAATAAAATCGATGAGTAACCCGGTACAGGAATTTATACAGGAATGTAACAACAGAGTGAACAGTTACGGGCAGAATGAAGGATTAAAAGCTGCCGCAGCTGCGTTCAATACAGAATCCAACAAAGCTCAGTATTCCTACAATTTTAAATGGATGGGGCGGCCCATTATCCAGTACCCCCAGGACATGATCGCCATGCAGGAACTGATCTGGGAAGTGCAGCCGGACCTGATCATTGAAACCGGCATTGCGCACGGCGGATCACTGATCTTTTATGCTTCGTTACTGGAGCTGATCGGCAACGGAGAAGTGCTGGGCATCGATATCGATATTCGGGAGCATAACCGGAAGGAAATTGAAAAACACCCGATGTACCGGCGGATCAAAATGATCCAGGGCTCGTCGGTAGATCAGGCAACAGCCGACCTGGTATATGCAGCAGCGGCCGGCAAAGAAAAGATACTGGTAGTACTGGATTCTAACCATACGCACGAGCACGTGCTGGATGAGTTACGCTATTATGCTCCGCTGGTATCCCTCAATTCCTATATCGTGGTATTCGACACCATCGTCGAAAACCTGCCCAATAATTACATTCCCGGCATGACCCGCCCCTGGGGCATCGGCAATAATCCTATGACCGCCGTAGATGCCTTCTTAGCCGAGAACGACCGGTTTGAGATCAATAAAGACATCGACAATAAGATCCAGATCAGCGTGGCACCCCGCGGATATCTAAAAAGGGTTAAATAACAGCTATGACCAACCCATGGGTTAGTTTTTGTATCTCTACCTATAAACGTCCGGGATTCCTCAAGGACCAATTGTGTTCTTTGTTAACACAAACAGATCCGGCGTTTGAGATCGTCATATCGGACAATGATCCGGAAGGAAGCGCACGGGCGGTTGTTGAGAGGTTAAACGACCCACGTTTGAAATATTACAAAAACGTGGAAAACCTAGGTATGGTCCGGAGCTTTAATAAGAGCATCGAAAGAGCCACAACAGCTTTTATTGTTATGGTTACAGACGACGACCCGGTTCAACCGGAAATGCTGGCCTTCTTTAAAAACAGGATCGATAAGATGCCCGGGTATGGCATTTACTGCGGTTGTATAAGGAATCATAAACAGGAGGGCCAGGTGGAATCCTTTTCGGCAGACGATTTCCTCTTCGAGCTCCTCCATCCCCAACGCACACCTAATTTCCTGTGGTCAAGCTGCGTGCTCGATCGCCAGGTTGCGCTTGACATTGGAGGCATGCAGGACTACGGGAGCCCGCATTTGGCAGATCATGCGATGCTGGCCCTCTGCAGCAAAAAAACAGGCGGCATCATGATCAACAAAATGTTCAGCCGCCTGAATAAGCACGATGACAATTTCAGCAAAACGAACCTCGGGTTGTACTACACCGCCTGTGCATCTTTTGTTAAACTGATCCAGGAGTCATTTCCCCGATCCAGCTACATCAAGAACCGCGAAAATGTGATCACCGCTCATTTAAGGGAATGGTTCATCGTAAATATGTTCGTATTAAAAAAATACTTTGTCACCCATCCCGATCCGGAAAAACTAAGAGCAGTAGACCGCTTGGCCCGGGACATACTGGCCATTCCCGTAATGAAAAAATTCAAACGGCCTTATTTCCTCAAGCAAACAATTTTTACACTTAAAAAGCCGCTTTTAAAATCGGGGATCTTAAAATAACCGGGGTGTAGACTACCTCGCGGCCGGGGCCAATAGCAGGCAGATTGCTGTTAACCGCATTGATCCCAAACCACAGCATCATTTCCCCCGCTATAAATGATCTTATACATCTATTGCACCGGCCACTATTGGTGTTATCAGCGGCCGGCAGGAATGCAGGATTCATTTCCGCATAGCGGAAACGCCCGCCGCGGATGATACCCATAAGCTCACACAAAAATAAGATGCCGGCGCGTGGTGGCGGATCCGGTAAAAACGGCGTATTTTGCAAAAAAGCAGGCAGCCGTGCGGAAGGTTTCCATTGAAGCAGAACAGCACCTTATGGTTACACAATAAAACAGAAAAACAATTGTCAAAATATTCCATCATATTGCCCGTAAGAAATGGCAGCAATCACATCCGGGAGTGCATCCGCAGCATCCTCGATCAGACCGTTACCGGCTTTGACCTGATCATCCTGGAAAACTGCAGCACCGATAATACCCTGGAGATCATCCGTGCATTTAATGATCCGCGGATCAAAATCATACCGTCAGAAAAGCCCCTGACCATTGAAGAGAACTGGAGCCGCATCCGGACAATCCCGAAAAACGAGTTCATCACCCTCATCGGGCACGACGACGTTCTGGATAAGGAGTACCTGGAAACCATGAACCGGCTCATAGATCAATATCCGGATGCTTCGCTTTATCAAACACATTTTCGATACATCGATGCAAAGGGAACCGTACTGAAGAAATGCAAGCCGATGCCCGGAACCATTGCCCCGGAAACAGCAGTAGCCCTGTTTATGGCAGACAAGATCAGTCTTATGGGAACCGGTTTTATGATGCGGGCAGCCCACTATGACCGGATCGGGGGCATTCCCCCCTACCCGAAATTACTCTTTGCAGATATGGAGCTTTTTATCCAGCTGACCCTGCCGGGCTACCTGGTCGTGGCAGCGGAGGAGCGCTTTTCCTACCGCTTGCATCTTGCCGCCACCACTTCTGTTTCTTCCGATAAAGCATTTGCCGAAGGCTTTGACGCGCTGGTCACCTATCTCGAGTCCATTAAATCATTCAGCCCGCAGGTGAACAAGGCGGTGATCGAAAACGCAGACCGGATCCTGAGCAAATATTGCCAGGGCATTTCGCATAAAATCCTGAAGACCCCTAAATCGGAACGCCAGACACTTTCCGTCGGTGCACTTATTGACCGGTTCCGCATCTATGGCAAACGTCTGCGGGAAGACGATCTTTTTGAGCCACTCGCCTACAAAAAGATCCGGCTGGGAAAACTCATCGACACCAATCCGGTGTACCACCGCCTGTTCCTGCTGTTCAAGAAGTTTTATAAAAAACCGGTACTTTCGTAGCCATTTTGAAGACGTCTTATTCCGTTATTATTGTCAATTATAAAACACCGCAACTGGTGTTGCAGTGCCTGCAAAGCATTTACGCAGGCACGGTAGCTGGCATTGAAGTCATCGTAGTGGATAATGCATCAGGCGATGACAGCCGGCAGCAGATCGAAGCCGCCTATCCCCGGGTGATATGGCTGCAAATGACCTACAACAGTGGATTTGCAAGAGCCAATAATGCCGGTATCCGTCAGGCCGCAGGTGATATCGTCCTCTTATTGAATTCCGATACGCTCAATGTCAAAAACGCCATTTTCAGTTGCTTTGAACGATTGGAAAAAGACCGTTTTGTTGCCGCCGGCGTGCAATTGCTGAATGAAGACAACACACCCCAGATCTCCGGCAACTTCTTTATGCGGGGCGGGCTGAACTACCTGATGACGCTTCCCTGTACCGGAGAATTGCTCCGGCGGGCAGCACTTTCCGTGGGAATGAAAAAGACCAACCTGCCGGAAGCTGTCCAAACCACGGAAGTCGATTGGATCAATGGCGCCTTCCTGATGGTCAAAAAACAAGCCATTACAAAAGCCGGCTTTATGGATGAAGATTTTTTTCTCTACTCCGAAGAATCCGAATGGTGCAGCCGCCTTGGGAAGCATGGCCCGCTTTGCATTTATGGAGACCTGCACGTGTATCATCTTGAAGGCGGTTCTTCAGCAACCACCTTTAATTCCGCCACACGCGGCTACCGGGTCTATTCAGACAGGAAGGGATTGCAGATCATGGTCTCTAATTTTTTGGGATTCCGGAAACAGTATGGCATTGCCTGGTACCTTTTTCACCAGTCAGCACATCTGCTCAACCTGCCCGTATATTTTGCAGTACTTGTTATGAAAACACTGCTGTTCCGATCCGGCATAAAAGCCGCCTGGGTTGCATTTGGAGGGTATACGGCCAATGTTTTCCGGGCGCTGTCCCTGGCCCCCAGGATCATTTCCAACAAACCTTATTTTTACAAACTGTTGTAAACGGGTGCTATAACTTTTCTATGGCATCTGCCACGCGCCCGGTGATCATTCCCCAGTCAAAATGATCAAAGAACGCTTTGGGCAGTTCCTCCGGAGGCCGATGCACGCACCCGATGATCTCTGCCGCAAAGGCGGGCGCATCTCCATCTTTTACAATACACAGGTTCCCGCCGGTAAGCGCTTCATCCACGCCTATCGCTCCGGACCGGTAAGACACCGCCCGGGCGCCGGCGGCCAATGCCTCTACCAGCTTTGTTTTGATACCGCCACCGTCCGTTACCGGGTTGATAAAAATATCCGCTGCATCAAAATACAGCCCAATATCTTCCACAAAGCCCGTATAGATCACATTCATTTCCCTGTAAGCCTTCAGCCCCTCCCATGCCGCCGGCAACCCGCTTCCACAGATAAGGATAATATAATGAAGGTCCGCTTCTTTTTGCAGCAATGGATTGATGTGCTGTACGATCTCGCTAACCGCGTCTCTATTGGGAGGATAGCTTAATGTACCGTTAAACAGAAGGATCCGGGTATCCGGATGCAAGTGGTATTTCAGGGTCAGTTGCTCCTTCGCCCGCAGTTTCTCTTCGCCGGCAACAGGCCGCAGCCCCGGAATGCCATAGGTACAAACCATGGTTTTTTCAGGGACAAGTCCAAAACGCTCCTGCCCAAAAAGCCGGTCGTTTGTGGTAATAAAAAGATTGAGATCGGCGCTCTTATGCGTACACCGCTCATAGGCATACAACACCGGCCACCACCACTTCTTCAGCGACCGGAAGCGCAGGCTTTCGATATTGTGCGAATGCACGATCAGTTTCAGTCCCGCCATGTATTTCAATAAGATCCCCAGCCACCCATAGTAGGGATGTTCGATCACCAGGTGCCGGATCCCGTTTGCACGGCAGGCCCGCCGGATGCGAAAAAATAACAGGGGATTGATGTAGCGGATCTTTGACCGCATAGCGCCCAGTAATGGAAGTACCATCACATCCGGAACCTTCATATCCGTATTTTCGGTCACCGTAAAACAATCAATGGGAATCCGGGTACTCAGCCCTTCCAGAAAGTAATAAACAGCCTTCTCCCCGCCCGTTACCGGCGGAACGATCCTGTAAGGAACCAGAGATGCAATTTTTATCAAGCCGCTGCCTTATTTTTCGTTTTACGATCGGACCACCATTGCAGTCCAAAGCCCCCCAACACCAGCACCACTACCAGGATGGAGCTCATATAAGAAATGGTCAGTCCCTTTTTAAATGTTTGCGGTTCAAAAACAAACTTCACGGTATGTTTTCCCGCCGGCACCACCAATCCCCGCATAAAATAATTGGTCTTAACAATGGGTGCCTCTTTTCCATCGATCGTAGCCTTCCACCCTGCCGGGTAATAGACTTCGCTAAATACGGCAAACTGGGGCGTATTGCTGATACTGGCGTACTCGGCAGCATCGTTGGAATAGTTCACCAGGGAGATCTTTGCCGTTGTATCGGCGTGTATGGTTCCTATGGAGGGCAGTACCGCCTGTGACACGATCGCCGTATCTCTTAATTGCGTGTTCCCGATCGCCTGCAGCTCTTTTGCCGCGTCCGCTTCCGGCTTTAGTCCGCGCACAAACCAGGCGGCGCCATAGGCGTTGGGGTTAGGGATCAGCGCCGGTTGTCCCTGCTGGTCTTGAGTAATGATGTACCGGGTATCCAGCGCATTCAGCAACTCCTGCGGAGGCTGACCGGTGCTCATATACCGCTCGATGATGTCCTGGTAGATCCGCAGCTTTGCCGGGTGGTAGCCCAGGATGGAGCGGTGAAAATAAACTGCATGGTTGCTGTTAAAACCATTGGCAACGTCAAACACACGGAAATGCGGGTCTTTATCCTGGAGGATCTGTTCGTCAACCGCCGTTTTTACAAAATTTTGCACTTCCGTTGTTTCCTTCGGAACGTAATAGTCATCCGTAAGATATTTCTTATCAACTGCCCACAGGTCTATAAAAATGATCAGCAGCAAAATGCCGGTTGCGATCGCAGGCTTCAGCATCCCTTTTACAAACAGGTACAGGACCCCGATCAGCACTCCCGCAAATAACACGGTTCTGAACAGCTGCCCCAGAAACATCGATTTTCGCGCCGATTTCAATCCGCCGATCAGGATCGTTTTGATCTGATCCGGCAGCTGCCCTGCCATCAGCGCATCATATCCTGAGGAATAGGATTGTCCGAGATAGATCAGCCCGATCACCACAACAGCACCCCCAAAAACATAAAGGATCTTTTTAAATTCCTGCTGCAACAGCTTTTTGCCATCGGCCGAAAAGAAAAGTTGCTGTATGGTAAGCACGGCCATCACAGCCAATGTCAGCTGGGGGATGACCAGCGCCATCGACGGTGCCCGGAACTTATTGTAAAGCGGCAGATTGTGCAGCAGTACGAGGTTAAACCCGCTGAAATAGCTGCCCCAGCTCATTATAATACCCACTGCAGTAGCCACCAAAAGCCCCCATTTTAATGGTCCTTTTACTATGGCAAAACCGATCAGGGCCAGCAGGCAGACAAGCGCGCCTACATACGGTGGGCCTGAAGTGCTTTCACCTGGTTTAGCCATACCACCCCAGTAACCTGGAAGCTGTCCCACCATTTGAGGGGCTGCGGAATTGAGCTGGGGAATGTTTAACGCGGTAAGTTTTTCTATGATGCTTTCCTGCGCCTTTTCTTTTAATGGGTCTCCACTGCTTCCGCCAAATGCATATGGCATCAGCATTACCAGCGGTTCCTGCATTTTCATGCTGTAGGAGAACGCATAATCTTCGTCCAGTCCTTTTGTTTGCACCGCTTTCACCTGATCACCCTGAATATCCACAGATTTTCCTCCACGCATGGTAAACTCCGTATATTCCCTGGTGGTGGAATAACTCAGGTAATAGGATCCAAGCCCGGCCACGGCCGCCACCGCGCTCAGTACAAAAGCCACACCGATTTGTTTAAAGTCTTTTTCCCTGATCCATTTCACAACATAAAAAATAGTGATCAATGCTGCGATGATGAAAAAATAATAATTGACCTGCGGGTGGTTCGACATCAGCTCCTGGTAAGCCCCGAGGGTGGCTACCGCCAGGCCGATCCAGTATCGCTTATTGAAGATCAGCAGTAATCCTGCCAGCAGCAGCGGCATAAAGCCGATGGCATACATTTTTGTTTCATGCCCCGCAGAAAGGATGACGGGATTATACGTGGAAAATCCGTACGCCAGCGCACCCAGGATGCCCGCCAGCGGGTTCAGCCCCATCGCCAGGGCCAGGATATAAAAACAGATGCAGGCAATAAAGAAAAAATTAGCGGGGTTGGGCAGCCCCAACCCAAAGATCTTTGTAAGGTCCGGTAATACGGATTTTCCCTCCATCGCGATCTGGTAGTTGGGCATACCACTGAAGAGCCCCGTATTCCAAAGCGGCATCTTGCCGGTCTTTTCTTTTACCGCAAATGCATTCTGGGCGGCGCCCTTCCAGCCAACGATATCGTGCTGGTTCAATACATTTCCCTCAAGGACCGGTCGGCAAAAAGCAAGCGCCGCCACTATAAAAATAACCACGGCAATCACATGCGGAATTATTTTCTTCACCCAATTATTTTTCATTCGTTCATTATTAAATTTACGGGCGATCGTTTAAGTCAGGGGCTGCGTCTCTGGAAGCCCCAACATGAAACCCTTTAAGTTTGGGCAAAATAATGCTATTTTACAAGAAATTAGCTTATGCGCTGGTTAATATTTTTATCAAGAGTAGCGTTTTTATGCGGTATCACGGTCATTCTGGCCTTTTCACTTCTTTTTAATGAATGGAACCGGGGAGAGACGATCAGCTCTTCGATCATCACCTCCGGGTATGCACTGGGACTGATCCTTATTCCGCTCATCAATTTCCTCTATCTGATCTGCTGGATTTTGGGGAAGAAACCCGGGGCCATTGTTCCCCGGTGGCTGATCTTCTTTAATATCCTTTGCCTCCTCCTTATTTTTGCATATACATTTTATATCAATGATCCATACTATCACCAAAAATAAACCCACAAGACTTTTCATACTGCTGGGCTGTTTTTTCGTTGCCAATGCCATTATCGCCGAAGTGATCGGGGTAAAAATATTTTCGCTGGAAAAAACGATCGGGATTCCCCCCTTTAACCTGAACCTCTTTGGCAATACTTTTTCTTTTAATCTTACGGCAGGTGTTCTGCTATGGCCCGTGGTGTTTATCATGACGGATATCATCAACGAGTATTACGGCATAAAGGGGGTCCGGTTTCTCTCTTTCCTGGCCGCAGGGTTGATCGGGTACACATTTATCATGTTCCAGGGTGCCATTGTGCTTACCCCTGCTGATTTCTGGGTAGGCAATTACACCAAAAGCAACGTCCCCAATGCAGATCATGCATACCGGGTGATGCTGGGCCAGGGCTCCTGGATCATCATCGGTTCCCTGAGCGCCTTTTTACTTGGGCAAATACTGGACGTTGCGGTCTTCCATCGCATTAAAAAGGTCACCGGCGAAAAAGCGATCTGGCTCCGCGCCACCGGCTCTACGCTTATTTCGCAGCTGGTAGACAGCTTCCTGGTGCTCTTTATTGCTTTCTATGTTGGGCCAAGATTATCGGCAAACCAGGGCGAGCCCTGGAGCCTGGTACTGGTGCTTAGCATCTGTGTAGGCAACTATATCTATAAGTTCATCGTAGCCATTGTTATGACCCCCGTGATCTACTGGGTACACAATGTTATTGAAAAGTACCTGGGCCACGAGCAGGCCGCAAAAATGAAGCAGGAGGCCATGAAAAGCTGATCTGCAGCCGGGTTGCTCTCCGGAATGGCTCCGCGGAAACAGGCATTGTGGAATATTTTACGGCCAAACGATTCAACTATTCAACTTTTCAGCTTATCTTCGCGTGATTTTTTTAATTTTCAATAGATCTAAATGTCTGATAATCAATCTCCCGCAATTTTACTTTTAGAAGATGGAGCGATTTGTACCGGTAAAGCCTTCGGTGCTATCGGCACTACCACCGGTGAAATCTGTTTCAACACCGGCATGACCGGTTACCAGGAAGTTTTTACTGATCCCAGCTACTACGGCCAGATCGTGATCATGAATGCTGTACACGTAGGTAACTATGGGGTGATTGATGAAGATGTGGAGTCGGACAGTGTAAAGATCCTGGGAGTGATCGCCAAAAACCTGAACGAGAACTATTCCCGTAAAAGAGCGATCGGATCTTTAGATGCCTATCTGAAAAAAAACAATATTGTTTCCATTCATGATGTAGATACAAGGGCGCTCGTAGCGCATGTCCGCACCAAAGGGGCCATGAACTGCATCATTTCATCAGAAATATTTGATGTGGAAGAACTGAAGAAACGCCTTGCAGCGGTGCCATCGATGGATGGACTGGAGCTGGCTTCAAAAGTAAGCACACAGGAGGTATATGAGTCCGGAGACCCCCAGGCGGGGATCCGCATTGCGGTTATGGACTACGGCATCAAACGCAATATTCTCAGATGCATGACGGACCGGGGCGCCTATGTAAAGGTATTTCCGGCAAAGACCCCGTTGGAAGCAGTAAAAGCGTTTAACCCCGACGGTTACTTTATATCCAATGGGCCTGGCGACCCAGCGGCTATGGATTATGCGGTACACCAGTTAAAACAGATCCTGGATGAAGGCAAACCGATGTTTGGCATTTGTCTCGGGCACCAGTTGCTGGCCCTGGCAAATGGCATCGCTACTTTTAAGATGCACCACGGCCACCGCGGATTGAACCACCCGGTAAAAAATTTAATTACAGGCCGATCCGAAATCACCACTCAAAATCATGGTTTTGGAGTAGACCCGGATTCGATTAAAAAATCGGAACTGGTAGAGATCACCCATGTAAACCTGAATGATCAATCCATCGAAGGCATCCGGATCAAAGGGAAACCCGCTTTCTCCGTTCAATACCACCCGGAAAGCACCCCCGGTCCCTACGATTCAAGATACCTGTTCGACGAGTTTATTAATCTCATCAAACAATCAAAAAATAATTAAGAAACGGTTGTCTCCTACGTTTGTGCAAGTGCAGGAGACTGCCGCTTTTTGTGAAACGCGATCGTTGAACGGCCCCGCGCTAAACAATGATCCGCTCCTGAAAAAGCTTCCTGTAAGATTGCGAAGGAGTCCCCGAAAATCAATATCCGCCTGCGTTGCAGTGTCAGGATGTCGTGTGCTCCCCGGCCCTTCCCGCCAACATACTGCCATCCGTTGCTTTCAGCCGGAAAAAGATCAACCCGGCCAGCGCCGTGATTCCTCCCATTGTCAAAAAAGTATATTTAAACACCGTAACGGCATCTCCCGTCCGGATCCAGGAAGCGCTTCCATACTTCGATAACAGGTAGGCACCTACGGACACCCCCAGGCTCATCGACAGCTGCTGCATTACCAGCAACAGGCTGTTGCCCATGCTGGCGTTCTCATTGTTCAGATCCGATAGGGCAAGCGTATTCATGGTGGCCATTTGAATGGAATTTACAGCGCCGAACAATACCAGAAATGGGATCAGTAAAGGCAACGGCGTGTGCGCATCCGGAACGGCAAAAAGCATGATCACCGCTGCGATCAGCATGGTATTGATGATAAGCGTTCTTTTATAACCAAACCGCCTTACAATGGGCACGACCCAGGGCTTCACCATTATAGTGGTGATCGCAGAAGGCACCAGCATCATGCCCGATACCATTGCCGTATGCCCAAAGCCCACCTGGAAAAGCAGCGGCAACAGCAAGGGCATGCCTCCGATACCCAAACGGGTAAGCAGGTTGCCAAACACGCCAATGCGCAACGTCCGGATCCGGATCAGGTGCAGGTCGATCAGCGGATATTGCTGCTTTTTAAAATGCCGGTAATATGCATGCATCAACGCGATACCCAGTGCGGCAACGCCTACCAGGTACCAGCCCTCCACCAGCTTTTCGGATCCCAGCTCTATTGCTACGGTAATGCAAACCAGGGATCCGCCAAACAACAGCATTCCCAGCGTGTCAAATGGTTTTCCCCGGTAAATATAGTTGGGCATTACTTTCCAGGCAAAGGCCATCCCAATGATCCCAACGGGTATATTGATCAGGAAGATCCAATGCCAGCTGGCCACATCTACCAGCCAGCCTCCCAGCGTAGGACCGATAATGGGGCCCACCAGGCCGGGTATGGTAATAAAGTTGATCACCCCCAGCAGCCGGTCTTTTGAATACGTATAAAGAATGGCCAGCCGCGCCACCGGCACCATCATGGAACCGCCCACCGCCTGCACCACGCGGGAAAGGATCAAAGCAGCCAGGCTGGTGGAAAACGCGCTGAGCAGGGAACCCAGGGTAAACAGCCCAATGGCCCAGATAAAGATTTTCCGGGAGCCAAAGCGATCCGACATCCATCCGCTCAGCGGGATCAGCAATGCCAGGATCAGCACGTAGCTTACAATGATGGACTGCATGCTCAGAGGCGACCGGTGCAGATCGGCAGCAATGGAAGGCAGTGCAGTATTCAGAATGGTGCCATCCAGCGATTGCATAAAGATCGCAAGGGCCGCTATCCAGGGCAGATACCGGTAAATAACGGGGGCGTTCTCTGTTTCCAAAACATACGATTTTATGTACGGTGGAACTTTTTTTATCACACGCATTACCGGAGCGCATTAAAACCGTGGCAGACCCGGGACTTTTCTTTTTAAACCCCGTCAGACCTCTAACGCTCCCAACCGCTGCAATGCATAAAGCATACAGGTTACGTGCATGGATTGAATGAACTGGTTGTTCCGGAACATTTCTTTAAAGCGCTCCATCGGTACCAGCTCAACATGGATCTCTTCATTAGGATCCAGCTCCTGGTCGCCGGTCTTCTTTCCGCCGGTAGCCAGGAACATATGCATCCAGTTATTGTTGGTAGACGGATTGGCGCAGGTTTTACCCAGGTATTCATACTTCGAAAATTCGTAGCCCGTCTCTTCCCGCAATTCCCTTTTGATCGCCGCTTCAAGACTGGCATCCGTATCATCTACACAACCGCCGGGGATCTCATAATGCGTTTCTCCTATCCCATGCCGGTATTGCATTTCCAGCAATACGTGGTTATCTTCCGTAAGTGCGAAGGCGGTCACCCAAGTAGGGAATTCATAAACATAATAAGGATCTACGATCTTGCCCAGGGGCGTTTCGCACCGGTCCCGGCGCACCGTAAACCACAGGTCCCTAAATAAATATTCTGAAGAAAGTATCTTCCAGTTCATTGCTGCCATTTTCTTTTTTCTCTTAAATAGTTGACCTGCGCCACATGATGTTTACCATGCCAGGCATATTGCTGCAGGTAATGAGACAATGGTAAAGGGCCGCCGGTGGCGGGATGAACAATCATCCGCCTCCATTGGGCGTCATCCAGGTCCCTGACCGCTTCAAACCACCTTGCATGCAGGGCATAAAGAAGCGTAATCGAAATATTGACGGGCAGGGAACGCACGTCATCGAGGCTCGCCCATTTTTGCTCATCATAAGGTTTGATCACCGGATGGTCTTCCGTTAATCCCAGCTTAAAACGGATATAAGCATTCAAATGACTGTCTGCTACATGATGCACCAGCTGATGGACCGTCCATCCGCCCTCCCGGTACGGGGTTTGCAGCTGCGCTTCATCCAGACCGGAAATTGCAGCTTCCAGCATATTTGGCAGGAACCGGATAGCACCCAGGCATTCCTGCTTTACGGATGCCGTAAACACCCGCTCTTCAAACTGCCCGATGGGATATTGATTCTCGATCATCAATTTTACAGGATTATTTTGAATGGATGCGCCTTTCTTGAATACAGCTTTTTAGTGCACCTGTAACAGTTCCACCTCAAAAAGCAGGGTTGCCCCTCCGGGGATATCGCTGCCCGCCCCGCGGTCGCCATATGCAAGATCCGACGGGATCCACAGCCGCCAGTGGCTGCCTTCTTTCATCAGGGGAATGGCGATCTGCCACCCTTTGATCAGCGCATTCAGAGGCGCCGTAAACGGCTGGTTCCGTTTAAACGAGCTGTCAAATTCCGTCCCGTCCAGCAATGCGCCCCGGTAATGGGCCGTTACCACCTGATGAACGGCAGGTTGTTTTCCTGCGCCCTCTTTAATCACTTCATACTGGATGCCTTCCGGAAGTGTTTGCACCCCCTCCTGCTCTTTATTTGTCTCCAGAAACTTCCTTCCGGTCTCTTTTTGTGCTTCAAGTTTATTATTCATAAATGCTTTCAGTTTATCCTGTAAACCCATAATTTATTTTATCGTTTCAACAAAAGTAAATAGCCTCAAAGATAGCAAATCCGGCATAAAAGACACCGATGTTTTTGTTGTTTTCCGCTTCATTCCGGCGCGTTGTATATCAAACCTCAAAGCCATCTTCCCGGCGCCCCAACCGAAAGCAGCCGGCTGTCAGCTGCCGGCCAAACGGCCATCAACGCCCTCCCCGAATGCTTTGCCTCTATTTTCCTTAAAATTTATATCCCGCCAAAACATGATCTTTTATATAGTTTTGGCGAGATATACATTCGCGATTCTACCTGCACATAAATTTATATTCTGCCAAAACATGACTTTTTATATACTTTTGGCGAAATACAGATCATGGAGGAAATCATTGGAAGAAGTGAAGAGATCCGGATCCTATCAGACATAAAAAAAACGCCGGAAGCAGAACTGGTGGCCGTTTATGGAAGAAGACGGGTGGGTAAGACCTACCTGATCCGGAGCTTCTTTGAAAACGAGATCATCTTTGAAATTTCCGGGCTGCACAATGCGTCGCTCCGGGAGCAACTTGAAAACTTCAGGGACTGTCTTTTAAAAGCAGTGCCCAAAAGAAAATTGCCGGTCCCCGAAACCTGGCTGCAGGCATTCCAGCAGCTTATCAGAATCCTGCAGCTCCGGCCAGCAAAAAAGAAAAAGGTCGTTTTCTTTGACGAATTCCCCTGGCTCGACTCGCCCCGATCCGGCTTTATGCGGGCCTTCGAGAACTTCTGGAACAGCTGGGCTTCCCGGCAAAAAAATATCATTGTGGTCATTTGCGGATCGGCCGCTTCCTGGATGATCCGCCGGATCGTAAACAACAGGGGCGGCCTGCACAACCGGCTTACCCGGCAGATCCGGCTGTTGCCCTTTTCGCTGGAGGAAACGGAACATTTTTTCCGGGCAAAGCATATGCACCTTGACCGGTACCAGGTGCTCCAGCTCTATATGGCCATGGGCGGTGTGCCTCAATACCTCAAACAGGTCAAACGCGGGGAAAGTGCCGTACAGGCCATCGACCGGGTCTGCTTCGCAAAAGACAGCTACCTGGCCAACGAATTCAGCAATCTTTACCGTTCTCTTTTCAACAGCGCCCAGCACCATATCGCCATTGTAAAGGCGCTTGCGGGGAAACCCTCCGGTCTTACCCGCAACGAGATCATCCAGGCGCTTCGTTTATCCTCCGGCGGCGGCATCACCCAGACCCTTGACGAGCTAACAGAATCCGGGTTCATCAGGCCTTATATCCCCTTTGGCAAAACCATAAAGAACAGCATCTACAAACTGGCGGATGAATACTCGCTGTTCTATATGAAATTCATTGCTGCCAACAAAAGCTCCGGAAAGGGCACCTGGATCAAACTGTTTAATACCCCTTCCTGGAAAAGCTGGAGCGGCTATGCATTTGAGGCCATCTGTCAAAAACACCTGGAGCAGCTAAAGTCGGCGCTGGGCATTTCCGGCATACATACCCGCGAAAGCATCTGGCGGACTACGGCTCCAACATCCGGGCGGCAGGGCGCACAGATCGACCTGGTTATCGACCGCAATGACCGCTGCATCAATATTTTTGAAATGAAGTTCTCCACCAATCCGTTCATACTCTCCAGGTCATACCTGTCGGCTTTAATGAACAAACAGGAGCTTTTTATTGAAACTACGGGAACAAGGAAAACCGTGTTCCTTGGCTTTATGACCACTTATGGTGTTAAGAATGCAGAAAACCACTCCGGCGTCATCCAGCACCAGTTTACGATGGACATACTGTTCTGCCCTGTGCAACCGGCACCTTAATCTTCCCGCAGGTTTCTTCCTGTGAGGTGAATAAACACATCTTCAAGATTCGCTTTTTTCACTTCCCGGGGGCGTTCAAACCCGGTGGCCACCAGGTTATCAATTAATTGATCCGGGGTATCGAGGGCAACGATCTCTCCCGAATCGATGATCGCGATCCGGTTGCATAGATATTCTGCCTCATCCATATAATGGGTGGTAATGATCACAGTGGTGCCCTCTGCGTTGATCTTGCGGATCAGCTCCCAGAGGTTTCTCCGCGCCTGGGGGTCCAGGCCCGTAGTCGGCTCATCTAAAAAGATCACACGGGGTTTGTTGATCAGCGTGGTCGCCACCGAAAACCGTTGTTTCTGTCCACCGCTCAGGTCTTTGAACTTCGCCCGTGCCTTTTCTTCAAGGTTCACCGTTTTTAACAGCTCCAGCGCATCTACCCGCTGGTTGTACAACCCGGCAAAGAGATCAACCAGCTGCAAAAGATTCAGCCCCGGATAATAGCCGCTGGCCTGTAGCTGTACACCGATGATGCTTTTGATAGCATCCGGTTCCCGGTCCAGGTTATAGCCTGCCACCACTACGCTGCCGCTGGTTTTTGCCCGCAGTGTTTCGATGATCTCCAGTGTAGTTGATTTGCCCGCACCATTAGGGCCCAGCAGGCCAAAGATCTCACCTTCATATACTTCAAAGGAAATGCCTTTTACCGCCCGGAACTGATCGTAATTCTTTACAAGATTGCTTACCGTAATGATGGGAGTAGCCATGCGCTAAAACTACAAATAAGTTGCCAATTGCCTGGCGGTTTATTTTTGAAAGATGGGTACATTAATTTTTAGCGACAGATCTTAGTAGCCACCGGTTGTTTATTTTATAGCCACAGATTCGCAGATTAGTTTTCGATTCTAGTGATTAAAGATCTACCGCAGATCGTGGCTGCGGTACCTTTCTGCACATCAGTGGTGTTCAGAACAGATAGCCGGCTGCTCACGAGCCATCTTCGGTTTATTTTTACGCGGTCAGTTGCTTTTCTCAAAAAAGGACGACCTTCGTCCGCAAAATAAAAAGACAATGAAGGTATATAAATTCGGCGGAGCCTCCGTGAACAGTGCAGAGCGGGTTTCAAACGTAGCAGATATCCTGGAGCGCTTTCCCGACGATGACCTGGTCATTGTTATTTCCGCCATGGGCAAGACCACCAATGCGCTTGAAAAAGTGGTACAGGCTTATTTTGAGCATAAGAAGGAAGAAGCCCTGCAACTTTTTGAGGAGATCAAAAGACAGCACCTTACCACCGCCAAATACCTGCTGGTAACGCATTACCTGGCCTGCGAGGCAAGATTAAGGGATTTTTTTACCGAAGTGGAATGGATGCTGCATGACCAGCCGGTCCGGGAATTTGACTATTACTATGACCAGGTCGTGAGCATCGGGGAACTACTGGCTACCTGCATCGTAAGTGCTTACCTGTCGGAGCGCGGGATCACCAATGAGTGGGTTGATGTGCGGGATATTTTCCGGACAGATGATAATTTCCGGGATGCCAATATGAACGAAGATCATACCCAGCAGCAGATTGATACGCTGATCCGCCCCCTCCTTGAATCAAAAAAATGGGTCATTACACAGGGATTTATCGGGGCCACCGATGAAAACGAAAGTACCACCCTGGGGCGCGAAGGCAGTGATTACTCCGCCGCTCTCTTTGCCAATATGCTCAACGCACAAAGTCTTACCATCTGGAAGGACGTGGAAAGCGTGATGAGCGCCGATCCCAAAAAGATCCCGGATGCCGTACCCATCCATGAGCTAAGTTACAATGAGGTCATTGAAATGGCCTATTACGGGGCCCAGGTAATTCATCCCAAAACCATCAAACCCCTCCAAAACAAAAACATCCCGTTATATGTAAAATGCTTCCTGGATGCCGATCTGCCCGGGACGGTTATCCGGGACCGCATGAGCAAGGACCTGCCGCCGATCATTGTGATCAAAGAGAACCAGGTAATGATGGAATTAAAAACAAAGGATTTTTCTTTTGTAGGAGATGCGCACGCCTACCAGCTGTATCAGTGGTTCAATGAACATTCCCTGCGGCCCACGCTTACACAAAACGGAGCCATCAGCCTTATTTTCGCTTTCGACAACTGGGAAGAAAAGATCAGCCGGTTCTCATCAGCAGCAGCCGCGCTGTTTGATGTGCACGTAACCCCTGGGCTGACCCTGACCACCATCCGGCATTACGACCAGGCAGCATACAATCAATACGTAAACAACAAGGAGATCCTTGTAAAACAACAAACCGTCCGGAATATAAGGGCGTTGCATCATTAATGCCCCGTAAGAACGACCCGGTCCTTTCTATTCGCCATTGACGGCAATGGTCTGTATCATTTTTTTTGCAACCGGTTTTTCCCGCAAAATGGCCGGGGACCAGGCAGGCATCTTTTCCAGCTTTGACAATAATACCTTATCAAAATAGTCATCTACCCCACCCCTCAATATTTTAAAATTCACCGGGCTTCCGTCTTTATCAATAATGAACTCCAGTTGCACATAGGCATGCGTTACACTATCGGGCAATGCTTTTACCATTTCCCCTCCTACCTGCTTCAGGTATTCAGAAAAAGCAGCTGCACCGCCCGGATATTCGGGCCATTTGGCCACGGCATCCGCAACAAAATCGATCTTCCGGTGGGTAGGTACAAAGTTGGATTTGGGGCGTTGTTTGGGCTGGAACCGCAATGCCAGCTGTGGAGCGTCGTTCACCACATACTCTCCGTTATCCTTTGTCAGGATCACGGGCAGCTGTTTGTGCTGCTCAAAATATTCGAATGCCTGCTCCAGTTTTACATTCAGTGCTTTGTAAGAAGGGTCTTCATTCAGCAGTTTGTTCAGGTATTCATAGCTCCTCTTTACGCTGTAATTGATCGGGAAAATATGCACCGGTATATAATCCAGTCCTGCACTCTTGGCGCTTGCGGTTAAAATATACAGTTCGTCGATCTGGTCATTCTTAATCGGAATGCATCCCACGGTTGCGCATCCCCCGTGAATAAAAATATCGCCTCCCGGTTTTGCCTGGTCCGAAAGAATACGGTCAGATGCATTGGGATAGTTCAAACCCAGCGACAAATAATAGGAACTGTTGGGATTAAATTCGTTGATATAATAAAAGCCTTCGGGCACCTGGTAATCACCTTCAAACCGCTTGGGTCCCAAAGATCCAGCCAGGGCACATACTTTATAGATCTTCAAGAGCTTGTATTGCTCTTTTATCGAATTCTTCACCCATACTTCCAGCTGGCTGTCATACTTGAACGAACGGATGTACACATATTTTGCCGGCCAGTTGAGCCCCTTCAGTTTAAAAAGATTCTTCAGATATTCTCCTTTTTTCTGGAAAGACTCTTTGGGACGCGGCAAGCTGGTTTGCGCGTCAAAAAAAGCACCATAAGATACCGTGGGCGTATAAGAATTTTGTGCAGAGCCGCATATTGAAAATATAAAAACGCTTGCAATGATAAAGTATCCCTTTTTTCCTCTCAGTTTTAAAGCCATTTTAAATCAATAATAATTCGTCGGATAATAATAGATCGCCGTTTAAAATTTAATGATCACTATTTACAAAATGAACCACCGCATCTGCTCTTTAAAAACGAAAAAAAGAGACAGATATTTTGATGATGTGTTACAAATTATCTACAAATTTAGCTTTTATATGTTAAAAAATATATAATGTAACCATCCTTACTGAATTTCATTTATTTAAGCGCACCCGTAAATTTCAGCGCACAGTGATGCCGGCTTCTTTCAAAATCCTAATTTTGGAACCCAGATGATTGATCTACGTTCAGATACCGTAACGCGTCCCTCTCCCGGCATGCTGCAGGCTATGATGCAGGCAAAGACCGGCGACGACGTTTTTGGGGAAGACCCCGCCGTTAATGACCTCGAAGCGCGTTGTGCCGCATTGTTCCATATGGAGGCAGCGCTCTTTTGTGCCAGCGGCACGCAAACCAACCAGATAGCGATCAAGTGCCATACCCAGCCCGGGGATGAGGTGATCTGCGATGCGGATGCCCATGTGTATCAGTATGAGGCCGGCGGCATTGCTTTTAATTCCGGAGCCTCCGTCCGTTTGCTTCCGGGAGACCACGGGCGTATTACAGCAGCTCAGGTGGCAGCGGCCGTTAACCCGGATGATGTGCACAAACCGGCAAGCACATTGGTCTGCATCGAAAACACCAGCAACCGCGGCGGCGGAAGCTGTTACGATTTTGAAGCGTTAGAGCAGATACAAAAAGTATGCGCGGCCCGCCATATGGGTTTTCATCTCGACGGGGCCCGTTTGTTCAATGCGCTGGTGGCCCGCGGGGAAACACCCGGCCAATATGGTCAGCTGTTCGACAGTATTTCCGTTTGCTTTTCCAAAGGCCTCGGTTGCCCGGTAGGCAGTGTATTGCTGGGTAGCAAACCGTTTATTGCTAAGGCAAGGCGCTTCCGCAAGGTACTGGGAGGCGGCATGCGCCAGGCAGGCATCCTTGCAGCCGCAGGAACTTACGCGCTGGAGCACCATATTACCCGGCTGCAGACCGACCATGCCCATGCAACAGCGATCGCCGGCGCCCTGGAGCATTGCAGTTTTGTTGAAAACATTTTACCCGTAGCAACAAATATCATTATTTTTGAAACAAGCGGCCATGCCTCCGATCTCGTTGCAAAACTCAGAGAGCAGGGAGTGCTTTGCAACGCGGTATCTGCCAACCGTGTCCGCTTTGTATTGCACCTGGACGTTACCGGGCATATGGTAGACCAGGTGCTCGAAAAGATCCGGTCCATTTAAAAACTACTAAACAAAAGAAAGAATATGTTACCAACCCAAAACCCATCCAAAACAAAAAGCTGGAAGAAACTGGCTGCCCATGCCGCGGTGATGAAACAGGTGCAGATGCGGGACCTTTTTGCCGCCGATGACCAACGCTTTCAAAAATATTCCCTCCGCCACGGTGATATACTCTTTGATTACTCAAAAAACAGGATCACGGACGATACCCTTCAGCTGCTGAGGGAGCTGGCAAAAGAAACCCGGCTGCCAGAGGCGATCCGTGCCATGTTCTCCGGAGCGCTCATCAACCAGACGGAGCACCGGTCCGTGCTGCATATAGCACTGCGGTATTTTGGGAAGGGCGCCATTTTCGGCAATGGTGAAAACGTAGTGCCAGCAGTACGCAGGGTGCAGCAGAAAATGAAACGCTTCTGCGAGGCCGTACACAGTGGAGCGCATGTAGGATACACCGGTAAGAAAATCAGGTCCATCGTAAATATCGGGATCGGGGGAAGCGACCTTGGCCCGTTTATGGTTACGGAAGCCCTGAAACCCTACACCATCAGGGGCATCGAAGCCTATTTTGTATCGAACGTTGACGGCACACAGATCACAGAGGTCCTCAAAAAGGTAAACCCCGAAACAACGCTCTTCCTGATCGCTTCAAAAACCTTTACCACCCAGGAAACGATGACCAATGCACATACGGCCCGGGATTGGTTCCTGAAAAAGGCCAAGGACGTCAAACAGGTATCCAAACACTTTGCAGCGCTGAGCACCAATGCCCCGGAAGTAAAGAAATTCGGCATCGATCCAAAGAATATGTTCGAGTTCTGGGATTGGGTGGGTGGCCGTTATTCGCTTTGGTCCGCCATCGGCCTGTCTATAGCCCTGACCATTGGCTATGATCATTTTGAAGCACTCCTGAAAGGGGCTTCCGATATTGACGAACATTTTAAAACTGCCCCTTTTGATAAGAACATCCCGGTGATCATGGCGCTGGTAGGACTCTGGTACACCGATTTTTTCGACACACAAACGGAAGCCATTCTTCCTTACGACCAGTACCTGCATCGCTTCCCCGCTTATTTCCAGCAGGGCAATATGGAAAGCAACGGAAAAAGTGTGGACCGCAACGGAAAAAAAGTTTCCTATGCTACCGGACCGGTGATCTGGGGCGAACCCGGCACCAATGGTCAGCATGCTTTCTATCAGCTCATTCACCAGGGCACCCCTCTGATCCCCTGCGATTTTATAGCCCCTGCGCAAACCCATAATCCCGTTGGAGACCATCATCAGAAATTGTTAAGCAATTTTTTTGCACAGACCGAGGCCCTGATGAATGGCAAATCACTGAAAGAAGTAAAAGCAGCATTGAAGCAATCCGGCATGCCGAAAGCCGACATCGACAAGCTGGCGCCCTTTAAAGTATTTGAAGGAAACAAGCCCACCAACTCCATCCTGATAAAGAAGATCACCCCTTATACACTGGGGCAGCTGATCGCCCTGTATGAGCACAAGATCTTTGTTCAGGGAGTGATCTGGAATATTTACAGTTTTGATCAGTGGGGTGTGGAACTGGGCAAGCAGCTGGCCAATAAAATCTTGCCGGCCCTCGAAAATGATGCCGCGGTCTCCGGGCACGACAGCAGCACTTCCGGTCTGATCAATGCTTATAAAAAGATGCGATAATGTCTTCTGTCCGAAAGGTATGTGCGCGCCTTACCGGCCGATTTTGCCTGTAAAAGCAGATCATTGACCACAAAAAAGGGTTATATTTGTCGATTAAATACCCCGTATTTAAGAATTGTGATATATGAAAAAAATCGAGTTAGAAATAGTGGCTTTATCACACAGCATAACCCAGACCCATTCATATGCCGTGGTGCTGGGTGAAGTAAATGGCTTGCGACGCCTGCCGATCGTCATCGGCGGATTTGAAGCGCAGGCCATTGCAGTAGCCCTCGAAAAAATGAATCCCAGCCGGCCTCTGACTCATGACCTGATGAAAAATTTCCTGGTGGCATTCAATATCGATTTACACGAGATCATTATTTCAGACCTGCAGGAAGGCATATTCTTCAGTAAACTTATCTGTTCATCGGATCATGATACGGTGGAAATCGACAGCCGCACTTCTGATGCCATTGCACTGGCCGTTCGCTTTGGGTGCCCCATTTACACTTACGAGCATATATTGGAAACCGCGGGTATTGTAATGGATGAAAAAGGCGAACCCAAAGCTACCAAGGAAGAGGCAGTGGGCGCCACTACCAGCGAGCCCGCACGGGACGACCTGAAAACGCTGAGCCTTGAGGAGCTCCATACAATGCTGAATGAGGTTTTGGAGAACGAGGATTATATCCGGGCAATAGCCATACGCGATGAGATCAATAGCCGGACAAAAAAATAACGCCCCGCACCACCATCTAATACACGGTCAAAGTGGTATTCTTTTCCAATTGTAAAATAAATTTAGGGCTGCACATTACGGCCCGGCGGCCGGATGGATATCACGACCTGGAAACGGTCTTTTACCCCCTGCCACTCTACGATGTGCTGGAACTGCTTCCCGCGGAAGAAACCGGGCTGAGCCTTTACGGACTTCCCATCCCCGGCAATAAGGAAAACAACATCGTATTGAAGGCCTGGCAATTGCTAAAACGTGACCGGCCCGAGCTGCCTCCTGTCTGGTTTCATCTTTTAAAGAACATCCCGGCCGGTGCCGGTCTTGGAGCGGGCAGCGCCAATGGGGCTACCGCATTGAGCGCACTGAACCGGCTCTTTGATTTACAATTGCCGGAAAAACAATTATTAAAATATGCCCTGACCCTCGGCAGCGATTGCCCGTTTTTCATCCGCAATACGCCCAGCTATGGCACCGGCCGCGGTGAGGAGCTTCAGCCGGTTTCACTGGACCTGGGCCGGTATTACCTGGTTATCGTGAACCCCGGCATCCACATCAGCACCGCATGGGCATTCAGCCGGCTTACACCCGGTCCTCCGGCGCACTCATTAAAAAACATTGCCGCTTCCCCTCCTTCCGAGTGGGTCTCCTTTGTTGCCAACGATTTTGCTCCCCTGGTGTTTGAAGCATATCCCGAAGTGAAGGAGATCCGCGACCGGTTACATGCAACCGGTGCCGTGTTTACGGCCATGACGGGAACGGGCAGCACGGTCTTCGGCCTCTTCAGGAGCCGCCCGGGCACGATCGCTTTTCCGGATACTTATTTTGTCAGATACATTTGCCTGGATGACCCATTGCTTCGTTGAATGCCATCATCCATCCCACATTTTCATTCTCATATTTTCACATCTTCAAATTCCCGTTGCGTTTATCCGCCATTTTTTGTATCTTGCGGCTATGCTTACAGCAGGTACGCTCCGACTTTCATTTTTGCGACAGCATCTCGATCTGTTGAACCACTGACATCTGTCAGGGTCCCAAACCGGTACTGCTCCGGACAATTTCCGTTTCTGATTATTTTACTCATTTTTTAAACTTTCTGACTATGTCTGCAATTGCTCAAAATACAGATAGCTATTTTATCGATCTTGAAGAAGCCTATGGCGCACACAATTATCATCCCCTTCCCGTTGTTCTTTCAAAAGGAAAAGGTGTTTTTGTATGGGATGTGGAAGGCAACCGGTACTATGATTTTCTAAGTGGTTACTCTGCCGTAAACCAGGGGCATTGCCATCCGCGCATTGTGGCAGCTTTTACGGAACAGGCGCAGCAGCTGACGCTTACCAGCCGTGCCTTTTATAATGACAAGCTGGGTGATTTTGAACAGTACATTACCAATTTGCTGGGGTATGATAAAGTGCTGCCGATGAATACGGGCGTGGAAGCGGTGGAAACCGGCATCAAGCTCTGCAGAAAATGGGCCTACGAAGTAAAGGGCATTCCTGAAAATGAAGCAGTGATCATTGTTTGTGAGCAGAACTTCCATGGAAGAACGACCACGGTTATTTCCTTTAGCAGCGACGCTTCCTCAACCAAAAATTTTGGCCCCTTCGCCGGTGGTTTTTTAAAGATCCCCTACAACGATCTTTCTGCGCTGGCCACAGCGCTGAAACAAAAAAATGTGGCCGGCTTCCTGGTTGAGCCGATACAGGGAGAAGCGGGTGTTATTGTACCCGACGATGGTTACCTGGCAACCGCCAAGCAGCTTTGTGAAGAAGCCGGTGTGCTGTTTATTGCCGACGAGATCCAAACGGGCCTCTGCCGTACCGGTCATCTGCTGGCCTGTGATGCAGAGCAGGTAAAGCCCGATATGGTGCTGCTGGGAAAGGCGCTGAGCGGAGGCATGATGCCCATTAGCGCAGTACTGGCCAATGACGCCATCATGCTGACCATTAAACCCGGGGAACATGGCTCTACCTATGGCGGCAATCCGCTGGCTGCGGTTACGGCCATCGCCTCATTGCAGGTGCTGATCGATGAAGATATGGCAGGCAATGCCCTGAGGCTGGGCGATTATTTCCGCGAACAGATCCGGGGGCTTTCTTCCCCGCATATACGCCAGGTAAGAGGCAAAGGGCTGTTGAATGCTATTGAGATCCACGCAAGCGATCCCGAAGCGGCCTGGAAGATCTGCCTGAAGATGAAAAAGAACGGGCTGCTGGCAAAACCCACCCATGGTGATAAGATCCGGTTTGCCCCTCCTCTTTGCATCACAAAAGCCCAGCTGGAAGAGGCCGTCGGAATCATTGGTCATTCATTAAACGACCTCAATGCTTAAAATATCCGCCAGCTATTTTTCTTCCGTCCTCATTGGTGCCATCGACGGCATCATTATTCCCCTTACGGTGTACTGTTTTCTTACGGGGCTGGGGAGCCCGTTCCCTGCCGCCCGGATCTATACCATTTATGCGGCGCTGGCCACGGCAGTGCTGATGGCCGCAGGCGGATTCTTTACCCGCAGGGAAGAGCTGTCGCGCACCCATGACAAACGCATTCTAAATGTCTATAAAGGATTGGATGTGGCCGACCACATCAAGGATGACCTGATAAAAGATGCACAGCGGGAAAGCTCCGAATGGAAAACAGCATGGAGCGGAAAGACGGCTCCCGGAGAGCCTTTGGCGCCATTACATTACGCATGCTGGATCTTTTGGGGATGTATTGCCGGCGGCCTTATCGTATTGCTCAATATCCGGTTAGCTGCACTACCCGGGTATCGCTTCTTTGTGCTGCCGGCGCTGATGCTGATGATAGCGGGATTTTTGAAATACCGGCTGTTTGGCCGCCCTGCATGGGGTGGGATCCTGTTAACCGCAGGCGGGGGCGTCATCGCGGCGGCAGGCGCCTATTGGATCGGCACCCTGCTTTAACCTGTGAAACTTTTAAACCCTCACAGGTCTTGCTCTGCTTCATCCTTTAATTCCATTTTAGGAAACAGTATGGTCAGCATGAGGATAATGGAAGCCAGCAGTACGAGGTATAAACCGATCTGCCGCTCAGGACAGTCGCCTGCTTCGCAGCGACCAAAAAGAATGAAATTCCGTATCGCCCACGACAGGTTCAGCACCCCAAAAAGCAGGTTCATTCTTTTTGCCCAGATCCGCGCAATGAGCGTCAGCACCAGGATCACCGTCGTCAATATAAAATGATTATATCCCGGTTTGCCATAACGGGTACCCGTGGTATCAATGCCGGATAAAGTAAGTCCCATTGACCGGATCTGTGCCCAGGGCATAAAACAGGCAATTGTAAGGACGATTGCTGCTAAAAGTGCCAGCCATTGAGAGCGACTTAAGATTTTCATCCTGCAAATAAAGAACAATCGCCTCTATAAAACAAGAGCGCCCCCTGTTCAAAGGAGCGCTCTTAAAATTTTATAGGATAAGCGTTGAATGGCCACGTATCTACACCAGATAAGAACTACGCTGTTTTTTTAACCATACAAACCAGCAACGGCCTACCCTATTATTTGTAAATATTATGCCAAAATTGAGATCCGGGAAAATTAAGCACATAAACATCTAAATACCATCCATTTACCCGTACAAATTCCCAAACATGCTGCTCCCGGCCGCAGGCTGCCCGGGCATATCTGTTGCGAGAACCGCGCTATTTCCGGTGTGGCAACCGGTCTGTTCTTTTATAAGAAATATCCTCCGGCACCGGCTTCTCCATCGCTGAAGCTTTCCGGATCAATTGTAACAGTTCTTTCCGGTAAACATCCCTTCCTTTTTTATCGGGGCCACTCACCAGTTGCTCCGCTAGCTGGTAGCCACCGGTTCCTTTGTATTCCGAGTTTTTCAACAACATGCCAAACTGGGCCAGCCCGGCAGCCAACCGGATATCAGCGCCGGCACCTGCAAACGCTACCGGGTTCCCCTCTATGCTTTTTTGCAGCAGCAGGCTTCTTTTCCCATCCGGTTTTTTATACCGGAATTTTATGGTCATCAGCTCATTTTTAAACGTTGCGGTATTGCCGGCAGTATTTTTCCGGTACCGGAGCGCATCAACGGTTTTCAATTCCGGCGCTTTTATACCAACAGGAATGATCTCATAAAGCGCGGTAACCGTATGACCGCTTCCCAGCTCACCGGCATCCTTCTGGTCATCATTAAAATCTTCTTTTGCCAGCATCCGGTTCTCATAGCCGATGAGCCGGTATCCCTGTACCCTTACCGGGTTGAATTCCACCTGCAGTTTTACATCCTTTGCGATGGTAAACATGGTACCGCCATACTGGTTGATCAACACCCTCCGTGCCTCGCTCAGGTTATCGATATATGCATGATTGCCATTTCCCTTATTGGCCAGTTTCTGCATTTTGGCATCCTGGTAATTTCCGGTTCCATACCCCAGTACCGACAAATAGACCCCGGACGCCCTCTTTTCTTCGATCAGCTTTTCCATCGCGGCATCGCTGCTTGCTCCCACATTAAAGTCCCCGTCTGTACAGAGGATCACCCGGTTGTTCCCACCTTTTATAAAATTTTCAGAGGCTACTTTATAGGCCAGGCTGATGCCTGCTCCTCCAGCCGTTGAGCCACCAGCCCTGAGTCCGTCGATGGCGTCTTTTATTTTTGTTTTGTCGTCGCCACCGGTAGGCGGCAGTACAAGCCCCGCACTACCCGCATAAACCACGATGGCTATGTTGTCTTTTACCCTTAGCTGATCCACCAGCAGCTTCATTGATGACTGAACCAGCGGAAGTTTATCCTGAGACTCCATGCTTCCGCTTACATCGATCAGGAACACCAGGTTGGAAGGCGGCAGATCATCCATAGGGATCTTCTTTCCCTGTAACCCGATGGCAACCAATTGGTGACCGGTATTCCAGGGACAGCTCGTATATACCGTATGGATCCCAAAAGGATCATTTCCTTTTGGCTGGGGGTAGTCGTAGCTGAAGTAATTGATCATTTCCTCGATCCGCACCGCGCCCGCCGGCGGCAGCTGTTCACTGTTTAGAAGGCGGCGGATATTGCTGTAGGAGGCTCCGTCTACATCTATGGAAAAGGTAGAAAGCGGATTCTCTTCTGCTTTTAAAAAGGGGTTCTCTTTATAATCTTCATACCCTTCCCGGTTCATATTACCGTTATAGCGCCAGCGTTCCGGTACCGGCCGGCGGGAGCCATACAGGGATGCGCCCCTTATCATTATGGAACCGACCACCGCAGATTTTTTTTGGGTACCCAATCCTACTACTACCACTTCGTCCAGCTGCTTCCCCAAAGGGGTAAGCACAATGGTCAGATCCGACGCTTTGCCCACGGTCACCTGCTTTTGAGCAAACCCCACCGCGGTGATGATCAGCACATCCTGATTATCTGCCCGGATGCTGAATGCACCCTGTGCATCGGTGCTTACTGCCTGCTGTGTACCTTTTACCTGTACGGATGCATGCACAACCGGCGCTTTGCCGTCATCCAGCACCACACCTTTAATGGTCCTTTGCCGGGGGGTGAGCCCCAGGGCTGCGATACCCAGGAGCAACACAGCCATTCCCTTCAGTAGTTTCATATTTTTTACTTTATGGTTCAGAGGGAGGATGCCTTATTCTTTCCGATTACACAGGCTGGGAAAAAAAAATTATCTTGCAGCTGATAAAAGGTCCTAACGGGCCGTTTTCATCCGCTTGAGTAAAATCATCAGCATACCTGTACACGCCGAACAGAGCGACGCGCAACTCCTTGATCAGTTCAAACTCAGGAAAGATCAGGAGGCGCTGGCGCAATTGTACCTGAGATACAGTGATCTGATCTATGGGGTATGTCTTAAATACCTGGAAGATCCCGAAGACGCAAAGGATGCTGTTATGAATATTTACCAGGAGCTGAGGGAGAAACTGCCCCGGCATGAAGTCCAGAATTTCAAAAGCTGGTTGTATGTACTCGCTAAGAACCACTGCCTCATGATCTTAAGGGCGGCCAAAAAGAACCGGACCATAAATTTAGATGCACAGGTTGTGCAATCGGGCGATTTTTCGCATCTGGATAGTGTCATTGAAAAAGAAGAGACCTTTAAAAAACTGGAAAAATGTATGGAATCGCTTCCGGGCGAACAGGCAAAAACGATCCGCTTATTTTATTATGACAATAAATGTTATAATGAAATAGCGGCAACAACGGGCATGGAATGGAACAAGGTGCGCAGCCTGATACAGAACGGAAGGCGGAACTTAAAAAACTGTATGGATAAAGATGCCAACTGATCCTACATATCAGTACACGGTTGAGGATATCCGGCGATATCTGAGCGGCAGCATGTCCTCTGCAGAAATGCATGAGATGGAAAAGGCTGCATTGAGCGATCCGTTGCTGGCGGACGCGCTGGATGGTTACCGGAGTGCCACGCCATCGGTAACGGATGCGCACTTAAATGAAATCCGGAGCCGGATCGGCGGCCGGCAGGCGGAGGAGATGAAACAATCCCGGGTCATTTCACTTTCCCAAACCAAGGCCCGGTGGTGGCGGGGTTTGGCCGCTGCTGCGGTTATCTGCATTATGGCAGCAGGAGCCTGGTTTTTTATGAAACCGGAACAATCCGCTACGATTGCGCCCATTGCCAAAATTATCCCGCCCGCTCCGGCTGAATCAGCCAGGGCTAAAACAGTACTTTCGCCCGACACGGTCATCATCGGGGCGAAATCATCAAATACGCCTGCCGTACCTGAAAAAAAAGCGGTCCGGCTCGCTGCAGGCAAAGTCCGCCATCCCGTAGCAGCCGCAGCCCCTACGCTCCCGGCTGCTAAGCAAAAGGCCCCGGTTGCCGGTCAGCTGGTTGGTCCCGGATCCAGGGAAATTGCCGGGCTGGCTATGCGAAACGATACACTGCGGTCCGGCATCAGCGCTGCGCAATCATCCATTCGCATACGAGGCATGAGCCCCTCCGCAAAAGCGCCCCCCGCCCCGGCTCCGGCAAAAACGGGTTTTATGATGGCCAAAAACCAGGAACCATCCTATTATCTGGGGAAGGTTACCGATACTTCCGGCGCTCCCATTCCCGGTGTCACCATTACCACACCCAACAACCATTCCACGCTCTCCAATGTAGACGGAAGCTTTCGTCTGCCGGCGCAGGACTCGGCCGGCAGCCTGGCTTTTACCGCCCCTGGCTACGACCAAAAGACACAGGAGCTGCTCGCCGGAAAAGTAGCCGGGATCCAGTTAACCGAGTCCGATACCCGGGCAAATGAAGTAGTGGTCGTTGGCTATGGGCGGCAAAAAAAGCGGGCTATTATCGGCAGCATCAGCAGTCATAAAGTAGATACCCTGCCTTATAAGGAATCGCCCTACCCCCAGGGAGGCTGGGATCGCTTTTACAACAATCTTACTACTGAAATGGGGGTGAATAAAAACAGCGCCACCAAGGAACTACACCTCCGCTTTACCGTGGAGAATGGTTTGCCCGAAAAATTCACGGTGATCAAAGCACCCGATGCTGCCACAGCACAAAAAGCCATCTCGATCATTAAGAAGGGGCCTAAATGGAAGGCCAACAGGAAGAAAAGGAAGGTAGACGTAAAAATGAAGGTAGACTAAAACGGACGGACCAAAGGCCTTTTTAAAGGGATGATCGCGCCGAGTACTCTATTTACGGGGACAACGTCAACGAGACAACAACACTTTTATCAATCCTGGTGCATCCCATCCGGTAGTGGAAGAAACGCCCTGCAATGGGAGACCTGTTAGGTCTTAAGGACCTCTAACTGGTCCCAAACCTCACGGATTTTACCGGATCCTTATCCAATTCGCTTTAATTTAGCAAAAAAGAACCTTCTTTTATGATCAGATCCCTTTTCTTTTTTCGATTGCTGTTTTTCGCCACTCCTTTTCTGTTTGTACAACCGGAAGCCCATGCCCAAAACAATGCTGGTTCTCAACCGCCCAATATTATTTTCATTATTGGGGATGACATCAGCGGGGATGACCTTGGGGCCTACGGGAACGGGCTGGTAAAAACCCCCAACCTCGACCGGATGGCGGCAGACGGCGCTCTGTTCCGCAATTTCTTTGTAACAACCAGTTCCTGCAGCCCCAGCCGCACCAGTATCTTAACCGGAAGATACCCGCACAACACCGGTGCCGCCGAGCTGCATACCCCCTTGCCTGCCAGCCTTACCTATTTTCCCGAACAACTGCGCAAGGCCGGATATTACACGGCCCTATTGGGTAAATGGCATGAGGGCCCAAACACCAAAAGAGCCTATGACCGCATCACCGGTGGTGCTGCGCGGAACGGCTCCGGAGGCGAAGCCCTGTGGGCCGATATGATCTCTAAATGCAAAGCAACCGGCAAACCCTTTTTTTTATGGCTGGCCCCGTTTGATGCGCATCGCACCTGGTCGCCCGACCGGGAATTTGCGGTGACGCACGACCCTAAAGATATCCGGGTTCCTCCAACGCTCGTCGACGATTCGTCCACCCGACGCGACCTGGCCTCCTACTACAACGAGATCGGCCGGATCGACACCCACCTGGGTAAACTCAGGGCAACGCTTGAGCAGGAAGGACTGGCACAAAATACCATCATTATTTTTACAGCGGATAACGGCCGCCCCTTTCCCGGCAGCAAGACCCGTTTGCTGGACAGGGGGCTTAAGGAACCCTTTATTATTTATTGGCCGGGCGTTATTGAACCGGGCACTGTAAACCATGCCCTGGTCAGCAGCATCGACATTGCACCTACTCTGCTGGAGATCGCAGGGGTGCGCCCTGCGCCCTCCGTACAGGGCATCAGCTTTCTGCCGCTTCTGAAAAAGCCGGCAAAAACCTTCCGCAATTATCTTTTTGGCGAGCATAACTGGCACGACTATGAGGCCTATGAACGTTCGGTACGGACAAAAGATTTTCTCTATATTTTCAATGGCCGGCCCCGGCTGGACAACGGCGGCCCCATCGATGCCAATCAAAGCCCTTCTGCACGATCCCTAAAACAACAGCGCGACCAGCTAACGCCCCTTCAAAGCGATGCCCTGGCTGCGCCGCGTGCACCCGAAGAATTCTTTGTGATGGGTCAGGACCCGCTCCAGACACTCAATCAGATCCAAAATCCAAAATACCGAAGGGAAATAAATGCCCTGCGCAAAAAGTTAAAGCAATGGCAGCGGGAAACGGGAGATACGGAACCGGTACAACTGACCCCCGACTGGTACCATCGCATAACCGGTAAAGCGCTGCCACAAAAAAATACGCGCGGCGAAATGCCGGGCGCGGCGGCCGATGCCCCCCACAACAACAACAAAGGGCCCTTTTAAGGCCCTTTGTGCATCCTGTAAAAAGATTATTATTTTGCCGGAGTGATCACGATCTTCCGGAACTCGATGGGGCCATGATCGCCCTGGATATAGATCGGTCCGGGTGCTCCCTCGTCGCTGTCCAGCGCACCACCGGTGATGCCGGGGATCTCCTGATTGCTGATCACTGTTTTCCCGTTCACGACAACCGTCACCATTCTTCCGGTCAGCGTAATATCGTAGCGCTGCCATTGATCGGGTCCTTTTGCATTGATCTCGCTGGGCGTCAAAAATCCATAGACGCCGCTAAACAGCACACTGGAGGGATGTGCATCTTTGGGGCTGTCTTCGATCTGTGTTTCATAGCGGCCTCTCAGGTATACACCGCTGTTGCTACCCTTATGATAGCGGAACTCAACGTGCAGTTTAAAGTCATTGAATTTTTGATCGGAGATCAGGTTGGCGCCTGAATGCGGGCTTGTTAAAACACCATTCTTTACCACCCACTGATTGTCCGCACCGATCGCCTTCCAGCCGGTCAGGTCTTTCCCGTTAAACAGGTTGATCGGTTTGCCCCAAGCCGGGGCTGCGGTCCTTTTCAACAAAGGAGCCCTTACCCCCTTCCACTGATGCGTCTTCCCTTCACTGGTCACAACCGTTCCTTCAATACCGCCGTTCTTCAGTTCCCCTTCGATCACAAAATCCTGATTTCCCTCTTCCCACTGCGGCGGAATGGTAAAGCTGAATTTGCCGTTATCGAAATTGACCTTTGCCACCGGTCGCGCGCTCCCGGTTACACCTACAAAATAGCCCACCAGTGTACGGGTACCCGACAGCTTTACTTCCAGCCAGGAAGGAGAAGGTTTGCCATCTACATCCACCGTAATATCCCAGCGGCCGATCAGGTCCTTTGCTTCAACAGCAGCTACCTGCCCCCATGCACGTTCCACAGCCGGCAGCGGTTTGCCGTAGGTGGCCACAGCCATCAGGCAACCAGCTCCAAACACAAGAAAATGTTTACGCATAAAAATGATTTAGAATTTAATGATTCAATGACCGGTGCTTCCGCAAGGAGGGCTCACCGGTTGCAATGCGTGCGAAAGATAAGATTTATTTTCGTTTTCCGCCGGCCTCATTCCACAAACGGGTGTATAACATTTTATTCCCGGGCAGGCCTGTGAAGACGCGCGGCTGCGGAACCACGGCCGCCCTGATTCCTGTCCTTCAGAAAAATGTTATGAGCCCCTTCTACAAACAGAAACGCCATCAGCCGCAGCTGGTATACCGGCGGACACCCGGGTTGTTGCAAAAGAGCTACTGCTTGCGATAAGCCGCAAAGCCGTCAAAGATCTTTTTTAAAACCGCCGCCTTTTCTTTATCAACGCCGATCAGATTTACCCGTTCCGAGGGGTCTTCATCCAGGTTAAACAGTTCCTTTACAGCCGGGATCATTTGCCCGGTGACCGGGTGCTCCCAGGCCGGTGCTTCCCGGTACTTCCACGGGCCCCATTTAACTGCTTCCGGTTTGCCGTGATTGACAATGAATATCGGGCGGTGCTCAAAACCAGGGCCAACCCTCCGCTCCAGCAGGCTGCTGATATCCTGTCCGTCCAGGGCCTGCCCTTCCGGCAGCCGGGCACCCGTCCAGGTTGCGATCGTAGGCAGCAGGTCTACATTGCTGATCGCCCGGGTCAGCCGATGACCGGCCGGGATCCTGTTCTTCCAGTAAAGAATAAAAGGAACACGCGCCCCACCTTCGTAGGACTGCGCTTTGGAACCCCTGAAAATGCCGGCTGCCCCGGCATGCGAACGCCTGGTGACGCCGTCCCTTTCCATCCGTGCCGGATATTCGCTCCAGGGGCCATTATCACTGGAAAAAATAAAGATGGTGTTATCGGCCATTTTCTTTTGCTCCAGCGTTTTCCAGATCGCTGCCAGTCCCTCGTCGATCTCCGTGATCACCTTGCCCAGCGGGCCACCCTGTTTTCCGTTCAGCCGGCCGGCTGCAGCCGCATACGCCACCGGCAGGTGGGGCAGGTTATGCGCCAGGTATAAAAAGAACGGCTGCCCGGGCTGCTGCTGCTCAATAAAACGGATAGATTCCCGGGTGTACAATCTGGTAAGCAGCGAATCCGCCGGGCGTTCCAGCTCCGGCGCTGTGTTCCGGAAGATCTTGATCACCGTATCCGTCTTTACATAAGGTGCCCGGTAATCATGGCTGTACAGGATCCCGTAAAAAAAGTCAAAGCCCTGGCCATTGGGTTTGTTCTGCGCCTGCTGATCGCCCAGGTGCCATTTGCCCACCATTCCGGTCCGGTACCCGTTCTTTTTCAGCATTTCCGCAATGGTCACTTCCGCATCCGGCAATCCCAGCCGGGAACCCGGTGCAATCGGATCCGGAAGATCGTACCTCGAAGCATACCGGCCGGTGAGCAGGGAAGCACGGGAAGGGGTGCAGGAAGGGCTGGTGACCACATAATTGGTGGCCAACAGACCGCGGCCCGCCATCTTGTCCAGGAAAGGGGTCTGTATCACCGGGTTTCCGTAGCAACCCAGATCAGAATAGCCCAGGTCATCTGCCAATACAAAAACAATATTGGGTCTTTGCTGGCCAAATCCGTTAAGACCCATAAGCAGCAGCCATGAAAAAAAATAAAGATGTCGCATTTTATCTGTAAATATTATCCTAAAAAAGTGCCCTATCCGGCCACCGTTCCGTCAACCGGCAGTCTTTAAATGCAGCAGGGCGTTCAGCACTTCGCTTTCAATCCGTTTTTGCCGCCGGTTGCTGCTGTCTATGGCATAAAGATCGATCTTATACTTTACAAAATCTTTTCCGACCTCCGCAATCCGGATCAGGGCCTCGCCGCCGGCAGCCAGGTCGGGCATTGTTTTCAGCACCGGCTCCAGCTTTGCCGCCAGTGCCCGGATATCCATTTTATCCTCAAGCGGCAGCTCAAACCGCACAGTCAGCTTATTGGAAACCTGGGCCGATTTGTTGACCACCGTGGCCGTAAAAACAAGATTATTGGGTACTAATACCATATCCTCCTCGTCGTTCAGCACCACAATATTCGTAAAGGTAATGTCGATGATCTTTCCCGAATGATCGCCGATACGGATGTGATCACCGATCGAGAACTGCTCCGAGAACATAACGATCAACCCGCTGATCATATTGGTAATATACTCGCGGAAGATCACGGCAATGGCCATGGCAACAATGGTCATGCTGGTAATGAATTCCCGGAGATCGATGCCAAACGCGATCATCAGCGCAATAACGGCAAAAACCGCGTTCAGGATGGCCGCAAGCCTGCCAATTCCCAACACAAAATTGCCCCGTACCCTGCGCGCCGCGTGCCGCCGGTTGTAGAAAGAGACCATGATGAACCGTCCAATGGAAATGACAACGCTGGCCGTAAGGAAGGTATTGAGCCCGTAAGCCAGCTGCAACAGGTAGGGATGCCGGACATAATAGGCTTCAAAGAAGGGGAACGAAATGCTCAGCAGGACCCACAGGATGAACCTCAGGATAAAAGAAACCGGTATTGCCTTTTTTTGTTGCTCCATCGGGCATCAATTGAAGCGCCAAACTAATCATTTTGACCGAATTTAAAAACAGGATCTTTATGCACGGGTGTGGATTTAAATTTTTGTTCTGCAGCATACAGCCTGCTATCTTTGAGCGGATGGATGAACAAAAAGAAGTAAATGCCCTGCTCAATCTGATCGACGACCCGGATCATGAGATCTATGAGGCCGTCAGCGACCGGATTATCACATACGGGCTGCCGATGATTCCCAACCTGGAGCACTTGTGGGAAACAACAGCAGACTCGGCCGTGCAGGAGCGCATTGAGTTGCTGATCCACCGTTTGTATTTTTCAGGCCTAAATGCCGATTTCAAACAATGGGATGAAGCGGGGCATCACGAACTGATGCCGGCATTGCTTTTGATCGCCAAATTTCTTTATCCGGAACTGCAGGCCGCTAAGGTACTGCACCACGTGGAACGCCTGCGCAGGAATATCTGGCTGGAGATCAACAATTACCTGACCCCGCTGGAGCAGGTACACATCATCAACAGCATTATCTATAATTATATTGGCATAAAGGGCACATCCAATAATACCGACCGCCCGAATGAATACCTGCTCCCGCAGATCCTCGAATCCAAAAAAGGGAACCAGACCGGCATTGGGGCGCTCTATTTACTGCTGGTGGATATGCTGGATATCCCGGTGCGGCTGATGCGCATCCCCCACCAGTTCGTGCTGGGCTACTGCAAACCCGGGCTGGGAGACGCCACGGGGAACCATGACGTTGACTTTTTTATAGAGCCCTCTCTGGGACAGGTATTTACACATACCGACCTGCATCATTACCTTACAAAGATCGCCGTGGAAAACTCGCCGGAACTGTTCCGTCCACAATCCAACCGCGAAGTGATCAGGCAGGTGCTCACCGACTTCAGGGAGTGTTTCAACAACGATCTCCAAAAAATACAGTACCAGGAGCTGGAGACATTGATCCGGCTACTGAACTAACATTCAGGGGAATAAGACCTGTTGTTCTTCCCCGACAGGAATTTGGCTTTTTCTTTAGGCAACCCCTTCTTTTATTTTGCGGTCTTATGCTTTCAGAAAAGATCGCATCATGAAAAAATACGCAAGAGCCTTTCTTATTCTTTTGTTTGCCACCGGGCTTGCAGTTACCGGCAGCGCCCAAAGCACCGCAGATTCTACGGATGGGCCTACAGTGGCAGTAATACCGTCCGGTAATGCAGACAGTACCAAAAGCAGCAAAGAGCTGGAGGAAAGTCTTGCAAAAGCAGCCGCTGCCGCCGAAAAGGCGGCCGGCAAGATCAGGGTCATCGTGGAGCAGAAGGCCAGCAATCTGGCAAAGACCAGCCAGCCCTATATTGACAGCCTCGCCGCATCTACTGCCAGCCTGATCGAAAAGCTGGCCCTGGAGCTGGAAAAGATCGCAGACGAGCCTTCCCCGAAGAAGGCCAGGTAAGCGGTCTTTTTAATGAGAAGCCTGCAAACCCGGAATTTGAAAATCTGAATCCCGATGACCATCGCGCCTGCGTCAAGTTCGTTTTACGATGAAGAAACTGCAGCGCAGTATTGATCTTTTTAGTCCCCCTCAACAGGCCCTGAAAGTGTCCGTACGGATGATCGTCCCTTTAGGGCACTGATCAATACGGGCACCGGTCCCGTTTGCTTTTTCAGGTTGGCCGTCATGGGGAAAAAGAACGGCGGTCCCGATCCGGTCCTGCAGCTACCCGGCAACCGAAAAATATCCTGGCAGGCTTCGCATCATGATATTGGTAAAACAAAAACCTGCAATGCCGATCTGTACCGCACGAACATTGCCCTTTAAGCCCTCCTACCTGTTTCCCAGTGGCGACAGACAGGGTTCGTAACCGATGCCCGTTAGTGTTTCCACCACCACCCGCACCGTGGTTTGCGCGGGATCCGGGACAATAAAAATCTCGTCGCGGAAAAATTGACACGGAAGGATGAGGTGCCCGGCTGCAATGTATATGCGGAACCAGGAAGATAAGATGGGTTTGCCGGTCAACGGAAAACGATACCGGGCATGAGGAAGACCGGAAAATAAGGAGGATCAGAGACGGGGGTTTGCCGTTCGTGTCAGTTTTTCCAGGTCGAGCAGCCGTATCCGTTTTCCGCTCAGCCCAATGAGTTTGTCGTGATTGAATTCCGACAGCACCCGGATGGCACTTTCTGTGGAAGTGCCTACATAATCGGCCAGTTCGATCCTGGATAGCTGTATGTTTAACGTAGTGCCGTCATTTTCCAATCCATAGGTATTCTTGAGGAACAGCAGCGCTTCGGCCATCCGCTCGCGTACATTCTTTTGCGACATGGAAACAATCAGCTGTTCCGCGTTCCGGAGATCGGCGCTGATCTTCTTAAAGATCGCGCTGCAGAACGCACGGTTGGAATGCACCAGTTTTAAAAAACAATCTTTTTCGATATAGCAGTAATCAACATCTTCCAGCGCAACGGCCGTGCAATGATACCGGTCGTTGGAAAGCAGTGAACGGTACCCGATGATGTCGCCCGGCTTTGCCAGCCGCAGTATCTGCTCTTTCCCGTCAAAACCCACAGCGCTGAGCTTGATCTTTCCTTTGCTGATGCAGAACAATCCGCTGGGCATGCCCCCTTCGGAAAAGATCACCCGGCCTTTTTTGGCACAGCTGCAGGATTTATTGCTGTTCAATACCGCCAGTTCTTTTTCCGTCAGCCCGGAGAAAAATGAATTCTGGTGCATGGTACAAGCCTGACAGATGGGGTTACTGAAATGATCCATGGTGCCGCAAAGGTACCGAAATACCCGCTGCCGTCAAAAGCCTGCCGCCACCGCCGGCGATACGCAGCGCTTCAAAAATTTGTTAAAAAGCGGTAAAATGAACCGGGCCTCCGGTTTGATACGAAAAAAATCGTAAATTGCGGATAAATGGAAGTCTTATGCCAGATAACAAATCATTGAAGCCCACTGAAAGCGAACTGGAAATTTTACAGGTACTGTGGGATAAAGGAAATGCTACTGTACGGGAGGTTCATGAGAACCTGCTTGCGTTTAAGGACGTTGGATATACCACAACGCTCAAGCTGATGCAGATCATGAATGAAAAAGGGCTGGTAAAACGCAATGATTCCTTCCGCACCCATATTTATAAGGCGGCGGTGAATAAAGAGATTACCCAAAAATACATGCTGAACAAGTTTGTCAGTAATTTATTCGGAGGCTCGTCCTCTCAACTGGTGATGCAGGCCCTGGGTGACGGCAAAGTAACCCCGGAAGAACTGGATAAGATCCAGCTAATGATCGATGCACTTAAAAAGAAAGACTAAATCATGCAATACGGATTGTACCATGTGTTTACTGCTTTGGGAAATGCGCTGTTCAGCAGCGTCTGGCAAATGGGGATCATCTGGCTGCTGATCACCCTTTACACGTATCTGCGTCCCTCAAATTCTGATGCGTCAAACAGTTTGCTGCGTTTTGCCGGACTGGTTTCGGGCTTTGTGCTTTTCCTGATCACCTTTTTCACTTCCCTTGATGCGCCGCAGGCAAACCGGGGGCTGCTAAAATGGATGATTCACCTGGAATGGTTGCGCCCCCTGCTCAACTACGGTGCCATCCTGTACCTGGCATTACTGGTGCTGCCGCTGAGGAATATCCTGAAAAATTCTTTTGAACTGCGCCGGCTGCGAAGAACCGGTACCGGCCGCGTACCGGGAGCTCTGAAGATCTTTATGCTGGATGCTGCCGGTTATCTCAATATAAAGAGAAAAGTGCAGCTTTATACATCCTCCATCATTTCTTCCCCATTGACGCTTGGTTTTTTGAAACCGGTGATCCTGATTCCGGTGGCCCTTATCAACCAGCTCACCCCGCAGCAACTGGAGGCGATCCTGCTGCATGAACTGGCGCATATAAAGCGCAACGACTATTTTTTTAACCTGGTGACCCAGATCATCATTACCTTTTTATATTTCAACCCCTTTGCGCGCCTGCTGGTTAAAGCGCAGGACCTGGATCGTGAAAAATCAGCAGACCAATGGGTATTGCGTTTTGAGTACGGACAATCCATGTACGCCTCCACCCTCCTGCAGCTGGCCCGCAATCAATTTCCCGGCAACGGGTTTACCATGCAGGCTTCCGGAAAGGAAAGCCAGCTGGGCAACCGGGTGGCCTCTATTATGGGAAGCGTCCAGAAAACAACGCTACCCTTTAAAAAGATCGGGCTGCTGGCATGCATGCTGTTGTTATCCGGCGGCTTTTACCTGACACGCAGCACCCGCCCGATGACGGACCGGGTCGCTCTTGCCGCTACAAACAGCCTGCCCGCCTCCGCCATTGCCGAAGCCCGGTACATTATGCCCGTGGCTGCTAAAGAAAGCGCTGCAGACAGCAGTCAGGAGAAATATTCGATACAACCCATTCCGGTCATCGATGATCCCGATGCCCGCCCGGGAGATAATGCCCTGTATCTGAAGATCGCTGAAACGCCCGACGGCAAAATACAGGCACCCGCACCACCGCCCGCCGCAACCGCTTCTGAGCCCCTGATCCTTTTTGCAGACCACCCAACGATCATCGTACCGGCCCTCGACAGCGCTGCGGAAGAAAAAGTACAGCAATCGATGGATGCCTTTAAGAAACTGGTGACCGAATTAAGCTGGAAGCACATGGAGAACAGCCTCGCTGAAACTGTAACGGAACAACAGAAAAAAGCGCTGAAGGACAAACTCAGCCGGCTGATCGACCAGGTTAACTGGGAGCAAAACGCCAATATGCTGCGTTCTTTTTATAAAGACATTAACTGGCAACAGGCCGATGATCAGCTGAGGGCAAGCCTGGACGCCCTGTTTCATGCAGGATCCGCCCGGCAGCACGGTTTAAAGCAAAAGGAATATCGCCGGCTGGCCGATAGCCTTTTCAGCAAAGCAGGTGTAGAGCAGCAACAAAAAGATCACCCACACTCCGCTCCCCGTACAAAAGACAGTCTTCAGGACAGGAAGGTCGTTGCCCTTTAACAGGTGGCCAGCTCCTTCGACCCGACAATAGCTTTCCGATTCATGCGGATGCCATAGCTGCCAACTTATGGCCCGGGTTATCACCGGGATCCTGAGCGCCTGTTTAAAAACAGAATGTTGATTCCCTTGATAAGCGGCGCACTGTTATCATTAAGAGGCTGACTAAAAAGTATCTCCTGTCATACCGAGTTTTCAATTTGCGTTGTAAAATCAATGAAGCCATGACAAATCTGCTTTGGGTTATCCTGAAGATGTCATCCCGGACTTGTTCCGGGATCTATTCTTGTTTCAGGATCTGCCTAAATCATGCATAGATGCTGAAACAAGTTCAGCAAGACATTCGGCATGACTAAAGTATAATTGATTTCAAATGCGTAAGCAACCTGTCATTGGCAATTTATTTCAGCATCCAAAATGAAGACTGATTGTCCGACCACTCGTCCATGCTGCAATTCAAAATGATAATCTTCCATAAACAAATTTTTTGGTTGGCCCATTAACGGGGCAGTAATCCCATAAGTGCCATGGACATGGCCCATCATGTACCGGGTCCGACCGTTTAACGGGCGGATGGTTCCCGGATACGAACCGGGGCCGCGAGCCGTGGCGTATATCTCCATGCGCCGTATCCGTATGAAGATGTTATGCGGTCCGGTCCTTTTTTGCTCCCTTTATTTTGCTACCTTTATGGTTCAATCCAGATCAGGTATGAGAATAACCGCAGACAATCGTTTCAGAAAATTAATCGTGATCGGCGACCGGCTTTTGATCAAACCGGTAAAGGGGAACGAGCGCACCGAAAGCGGGTTATACCTGCCCCCGGGCGTTCAGGAAAAAGAAAAAGTACAGCAGGGCTATGTGATCAAGACCGGGCCGGGCTATGCGATCCCCATTCCGGTTGAGGACGAGTCCTGGAAATCGGAGGAAGACCAGGTGAAATACGTTCCTTTGCAAGCCAAAGAGGGAGACCTTGCCATCTTTTTGCTGAGCGGTGCTACAGAAGTGATGTATGAAGGCGAACGGTATTTTATTGTTCCGCAGAGCGCCATCCTGATGCTGGAACGGGAAGAAGAACTTTAACCAGAAACACAATACACCATGAACGGATTTCACACTGACATCGAAAAAGACACGCTGGCCAATAATGCTTTCAGAAAGGTGCTGTACACCGCAAAACAGCTGCAGCTGGTACTGATGACGCTGCAGCCGGGAGAAGAGATCGGCTCCGAAGTACACCCGGAGAATGACCAGTTCTTCCGTTTTGAAGGCGGCACAGGCATTTGCCGGATCGACGATCAGGAATATGCGGTAGGCGATGGCGTTGCCGTTATCATTCCTTCAGGAGCCCGTCATAATGTGATCAACACGGGCAGCGATCCCCTGAAAATGTACACCATCTATGCTCCGCCGCATCATAAAGACGGCATCATCCGGGTCACGAAAAAAGAGGCAGAAGAGAACGAGGAAGATTTTGACAGCGTCACGAGTGAGCCCTAACCGGGGCAAATCGTTCAGTAATCTCAACAAAAAATCCGGGGACCTGCGATTTAGACGTCTGCCGCCAGACCTATCCATACGGAACAGATCTGCTATATATAAATTTGAATGCTGTTCACCTGCAAACAGGAGCTGCGATCTGCAGTATATTTCATCTTGGATCTTCCTGAAAATCCCCCCGGCCCGCCTTCTTATTTTCCGGGAAGCCCCGTTTGGAGATGCGCCTGCCGGAAGGAAGCACCGATAAAGCAAGCAGATTGGTTTGGGCTTACGGATATTGCCGTTTCACCATTTTTGCTTTGATGATCGTTACATTCCGGATGGGGCGGTCCCGGTCCTTTCCTTTGCTGGTGGGTACCGCGGCTATTTTGTCCAGCACCGCAATCCCCTTTACCAACCGGCCAAATACGGTATAATGCTGATCCAGGTGCGGAGCGCCGCCAACGGTGGTATAGACCTTCCGGTACGCTCCGGGGATCTTTCTCCCGTTCAGACGTTTCCATTCCAGCGTATCCAGGGCGCCGTTCGTCCATACTTTTCCCTGAACGATATAGAACTGGCTGCCGCTGCTGGCTTTTTGCGGGTTCACATCATCTCCCTCCCTGGCGGCCGCCAGGGCACCTTTACGGTGAAACAACTGCTCCCGGAACTCTGCCGGTATGGTGTACCCCGGCCCCCCTTCTCCCAGGGGTTTCCCTCCCGGCGCATTCCGGCTTTGCGGATCGCCGGACTGGATCATAAAATCCCGGATCACCCGGTGAAACAGGACACCGTTGTAGTACCCGGACTTCACCAGCCGGATGAAATTATCGCGGTGCTGAGGCGTTTCGTCGCTCAGGCGCAGCACCATATCACCATAGCTGGTGCGCAGCAGCACGTCCTTTTTATAATCGGACCGGACCGGTTTGCCCGTTGCACAACCACTCAACACCAGCATACCGATGCACAGCACCGGAAAAAATCTTTTCATTTCAAGCTTTTGTTGTATCAGCAGTAAGTCCGCGCCGGCTATTTCACCCGCTTTTTCAGATCGGCCACTTTGATCGTCATTTGCCGGCCGATCTCTTTTTTCCCTTTGTAGGTAATGATCCGTAGCTCATTGGCGTCCTTGGGGATCTGCAAAGGCCGGGAATACTTTGGATAGAAACGATCAGGCGCAGAATTATCAAAACTGGTGTAAATATCCAGACCGTCTATTTCCGGTGTGAGGGTTACAGAATATTCGCCTTCTTTTTTAGACACGGTTACGATGGGGTCATAAATGGCCGGCGAATATTTGATCTCCGCTGCATTGAACCGGTCAAAGAACCGCTCGGTCTTTGCCGCAAATTTTTTCCAGTCCTTTTTGTCCAGCGGCGACCAGACAGACTCTGCAATCGCCAGCCCGCGCGGCCAGGTCATGTACTCCGCCTGCCGGATGTTGGACACATTCTCCGTCCACAGGTTTGCCTGACCGCCCAAAATATATTCGGCATTTGCCCCTTCCGGAACCGGGTTGAATTTATACGCCTGCGATAACCGTAGGGAAGCATAAATCGGCACTTCGGTGCTTATATCCCCCTGCATGTAATCAATATAGGTAAACTGTGTGGGGCTCATTACCACATAATGCTTCGATTTTGATGCTTCGATGCCATGCTGTTCCCCGCGCCAGCTCATCAGCGCGGCCGTGGGAGAAATGCCCCCTTCGAGGATCTCGTCCCAGCCCATCAGCTTCTTGCCTTTTGCATTTACGATCTTTTCCAGCCGCTTCTCAAAATAAGCCTGTACCTGCGGGATGGTTGTGAGCTTTTCCCTTTTCATAAGGGCCTTCACCTGTGCACTTTTTTCCCAGAAATTATGAGGGGCTTCATCACCGCCTACGTGAATGTACGGGAACGGGAACAGTTGTGCCACTTCGGTGATGACCTTATCCATAAATCCATATACTTTTTCATTTGCCGGGCAAAGGGTATTGTCCATCATCGCGATCGGCGGCGCCCCGTGCGACCAATCCATTATGGGCTCTCCCGACCTTACCTGGTATTTATCGGCCCCCTCCGTACACGACAGCTCGGGGTATGAAGCAATGGCCGCAAGACTGTGCCCGGGGACATCGATCTCCGGAACAATATTTATAAAGCGGTCCTTTGCATATTGCACCAGCTCTTTAATGTCTTCATGTGTATAGTAACCTCCATAGTTTTTAGGTTCATCCGGTGTTGGCGGAGTAAATGTATTGAACAGGCCCACTTTGTTCACCCGCCATGCGCCCACTTCGGTAAGCCGGGGCAGGCTTTTGATCTGCAGCCGCCAGCCTTCATCATCCGTAAGATGAAAATGGAACATATTGTATTTAAAGCGCGACATATTGTCGATGTACCGCTTTACCTCATCGACGGTAAAAAAGTGGCGGGACACATCCAGCATCAGTCCTCTCCATCCTACTTTCGGGTAGTCGACAATTTCCACGGCGGGAGCCTGCAACTGCACGCCATCCACCCGCTCCACGCTTTCGATCTGCGCCGGCAGCAATTGCAAAAATGTCTGCACGCCATAAAAAAGCCCCGCCGGCTTGTTGGCCTTTACCGTTACCTTGCCGGGTGCTACCGAAAGCGTGTACCCTTCATCACCCAGGCGGCTGTCGCGGCTTTTGTTCAGCACCAGGCTGATCGTGGCGCCGGCATTCTCTTTCTGCTCCTGTACCGTGGCCCCGGTATTGGCGATCCTTTCTTTTAACAGGGCATAGGTATGGCCCAGGTCTGCTTTTGCGGGAACACTGATGGTCACATTCTGCGGCAGCACAAAAACGCCGTTCTGTTCCGTCAGCGAAACCGGCTCCGGTATCAATGCAATGGCATTGGGCTTTTGCTGTGCAGTGCTGATCAAAGAAATTGCAAGCGCAAGAACCGTCAGGTTCAGCTTGTTTAGTCTGTTCATATTGATCAAAAGTTAAAGATGTGGCTTGAAGTGCTAATATAACCAATAAGCGGCAGAATACATCAGCATTTACATGCGGCCTTTCATTGCTTCAAAGCCTGCAGAAGCGGTATCGGCAACGGTTCCGTCCTTTTTAGTATAAATAAAATAGCACTCCAGTTCCGGATGTCTTTTTAAAAAGGCAAACGCTTCATCGAGGTGCATCCCCATCATTACGTTGTCATACGCATCTGCGGTGATCGCATCTTTTGCAAAAACGGTTACGCTGACCATTTCATTACTCAGCGGGAACCCTGTGCGGGGATCGATGAGGTGCGACACTTTTTTATTTCCGTTCCGGTAGAAATTGCGGTATTTTCCCGAAGTTGTTATGGCCCCTTCTTTTACAAAGACCGTTTTTATCAAAACGGGGGTCTCGGTCTCCTCATTCTCCGAAGGGCTTTCGATACCGATCTTCATCATTTCCCCCGATGGCCGCTTCCGGCCCTTTACACGGATCTCGCCCCCTACTTCCACCAGATAGTCCTGCACTCCCCGGGCCTCCAGGAAGGTGGCGATCACATCTACGGTATATCCCTGCGCGATGCCGTTCACATCGATGGTAAGCCTCGGATCTTTTTTCAGCAGGCTGTCTCCTTTAAAATATAATTTCTGATAACCCACATATGCCAGTATGTCCTTTACCTTCCGCGCATCCGGAATGGTTTTGGATCTTCCATCCGGTCCGAAGCCCCAAAGTTTTACCAGCGGCATTACCGTAATATCAAAGATCCCCGCCGCAGCTTCTGAGACTTCCTGTGCCCGGAGCACCACTTTCCGCAAATGCCCGTCGGGTACCAGCCCCCGCGGCGCCCGGTTGAATCTCGTGATGACCGAATAGGGTTTGTATATGGACAGTGAACTGTCTAAGGAACGGAAGATACTATCGGCGGCTTCCCGGGTCATACTGCTGTCGGCAGCATAGTAGGTAATATGGTAAGTGGTTCCCTGCGCAAACCCGTTTATATGAATTGCCTTCAGACCCGCCGTTGTTTTAAAAAAAGAAAACAAACAAAGAACCGCAATGGCTGCCGGCAAGCTCCATCCATATTTTTTCAACCAACACATAGCCTGCAAATATAAGCAAATTCAAAGGCCATCGCCGTAAAACGATCATCGCCGGCAGTGCAGGCAGACAACTGTTTTATACTCGCCGGTACAGTTCGGGAACGCCCCCGGATAACAGGATATCTGACCGCCGCCGGTGTGCATTACAGCGCGTGGTAAAACCCGTAGATATCAAAGTCTTTATACCGTACAAGGTCTCCGTTCTTTTTGACCGCGATCAGGTCCTTATGCCCCACAGAAAACAGCCTGAGGTAACTAAAGAACCCATCCCCGATCATCCAGCGATTGGCCGGAAACCCCGAACCCGCGTCGTTCATCGAGTACAGCAACAGCCCGTTGATGTTATTGCTTACCAGGTCTTTTCCGATAATGGTATTGGAGGAATAGGTGGCCGGTTTAAATCCGGTACCGATGGATGTACGTGAGATCAATGCCCCGCTGGCGTTCAGTCCGGAAAAATAATACAGGGCGTCATTTGTCCAGATGCCATACCATCGGCCATGAGGGCCACTCCAGAATGATTCCCGGAACCCTGGCGTTGCATAATCGGAGGTCTTAAATACCAGCCAGGTGGCCCCGATCTTTACATCCGGGAACTCCGTGACCGTCCAGCTGGCGATGTGATTCTTAAAAGACCCGCTGCTAAGAATGCCTATGAGCTTTGCATAATACGGTTCAAAGATCAGCGAGATCACATCTGAAAAGCCGGAACCTACCTTAACCGGGTCTCCCAGCGATTCGCGGCCCTTCAGCGGGTACACCCACAGGTCGCCGGCAGTATCCCGCACCATGATGTCTTCAAAAAAATCAAGGACACGGGTGCGGGGATCGTCGATCAGCGGAATATTGCCGATGATCTTCCCCGTGGGCTCCACGGTGGCTTTAAAAATAAAATAAGCGACCTGCTTCTGCTCGTCTACCTCATAATCCCGCGTATCGGTCGTAAACCGGACGGGCAAGAGATACTGGATATTTTTTTCCAGCAGGGGCAGTTTTATCTTTATGGGCAGGATCCCGGTGCTGCTGTTCCCTTTTTTGATCACCGTGTCTTCTACCAGGGTATAGCTCTGCGCGGGAAGCAACTGGTAAGCAGTGTGCTTTTCCTGGTTATAAGCATCTACCATGTCCTGACCCAGGGCCTCAAAAGAAACGGGGATATCCGCGCCGGCAATACTGTTTCCCCCGATGGTGACATTATAGATCGAAAAACTGGTATCGGTTTTCAGTGAATTTACATACAACCGGTAATTGATGTTGCCGGTAAGAGACGATTGCACCAGATACAACTTGTTATAGGATTGGAGCTCGCGCAAATCTTCCGGAAGGTTTTCCTTGGCACAGGAGCCCGCCAGCATCCAACCGGACAACAGAACAACAAGGTATCTAAATGCTGAATAATGTGCTGTCATATCGCTTTAATCATTTAAACAGTTCCAAAAATCTTTTCGCATCTTATTTAGTGAGGAATTCTAATTCAAACCGGTCGATCCAGGAAAAACCGTTCACTACGGAAGTTGGTTTTGATACCCGCAGCCAATACAGGATCAGGGCAGTAATGTCTTCGGTCCTTGCGATGATGGCCGGGTTGATCTTCGTGATGTCCTGTGGTGTAAACCCGGGGTAATGCGCTATGACGAACGAAGGTATCTGCAGCGGGGAGTTTGCCCAGTTTTCCGTTGTCAGCAATGTATCGCTTACCTGCGTGGTGGTAATGAGCGTCAGCCACTTTTCGCTGGCGTAATCCGGTTTTGATCTCAGGGCGTTCATCACGGCGCCCACATAGCTATCCACTTTTTGAATGGCGGCCTTATAGCCGTCGGTATCGGCAAAACCGTACTGGGCACCGGCCTTTTGCACATCCGAAAAACGCGCCACGATCAGATCCGCGCTATCGGTTCTCAGTACCTGCTCTACTGCTGCTTTGGTGGCTTCATCGCCTGTGGTCACCAGTTTTTTATCGGCATCATTCATCAATGTGTTCACCAGGTTGGGCCAGTCCGCAACCGCCACTATGCGCTTTCCGATGTCTTCACCGTGGGTGTAGCGCAGCGCGGTAATGTTCAGCGGCACCGGAATGGTATTGGTCGTATCTACCGGAACGGCGTAAAAGGTACTGTCCCACAAGCGGGTATCAAAATTACCGGTAAGCATGGAGCCCCAGGACCCCGTATTGTTCACCGGTAAGTTGGTAACGGCGCTGAAGGAATATTTGGCATTCTTAAGAATGTTCTCAAATGACGCGGGTTTCAGCTGGGACAGGATATCTGCGCGGAGCCCGTCGATGGTGATCAGCAGGACCTTCCTGTCCCCCTTTGATACCCGTACGGTCGTATCCGGCTGGTATTCCTCGATGACCAGGCCCGGGTCCGGGAACTTCTTACACCCACCAAGCAAGCCGGCTCCCACGATGGCCAATACCGGCAGCACGAATAATTTATAGCGTTTCATTTTCATTGTGATCTCGTTTTTGGGTTCTTAAAATTCCTCTCCTTCCGGGCTCGGGGGCGGACTGGGCACCTGTGCCGCCACCGGCGTCAGCACGCCGAACTCACCGGTACACACGGCATTGTTGGCTGAACCGGGGAAGCTTTCATTCATCTCAAAACGCACATACCGTACCCCATTATACCGGTAGCCGAAATTGGCGCTGTTATACACACCGTCGCCTACGTTCCAGCCGGCACCGGTCCAGGCTGTTACCCAGGTCATATTATCCCAGCTCAGGTAGATCTTGATATTTTTCGGACGCCATTGCGAGGTGCTGTTGATGTAGAAGAACCCGCCAACATCAAAAATCTTACCCATGTCAAACGTAATGTAATGCGGGAAGTGCGGAGCCTGGCCGGCATTCAGCTTCCATTGCGAATGCCATACCGAGGCCACATTCCCATCCAGCAGGTTGCTGGCATAGGCTGCGGCATTGTCCGTTTCCTGGCAGCAGAAACCGATCACCTGCCAGCTGACCCGGTCGATCTCCCGCGGTGGCGGCATCACCGAATCCCGGATCCCGGTTTTGGTAATGGGGTTGTATTCGAAGATCGTTTTAGTGAGGTAGGGGAATTTTGTACCTACGGAGTCTGTAACATCCGGAGATACGGGAATGGCCCAGGCCCTGAAAAAGGCAGACAGGTCGGTTTGTGCAAACTCACTGGCACAGGTATAAAAGAAGTTGACCTTTTGCTGATCGGATAAGGACGACAGGTTGTATTGCCGGGCGCGGTAATCAATGTACTGCAGCATGTCGTAACCATATACTTCAAACAGCTGGATAAAGGGCAGCAACCGGATGAGGTCTGCGTTGGTACGCTGGGTAATATCCCTGCTGAAGCTGGAGGTGATGATCTTTTTTTGTTTGGCATACAACAGGCCCGTATCAATGGCCAGCTTCATGCCGGGGTGAAGGTTCTCAAAGCCGAATTGAAGCCGGTGCGCCATCTTGATGGAAAAGAGATTAGCCGCCGCCGGAGATACGGAGCTGAACAACCAGAAATAAGTGCTGTTATTCCTGCCGATCTCGTAGAGCGTCCGCCAGGCGCCTTTGGTGGTCAGTTTGGAAAGATCGGTGATCTCATTTACAAACAGGTTCTCATCCATCTGGATCACTACCGGGAACGAGTTGTGTGCATAGGATAACCGGGGCTGCACATCCATAATGACCCGTATGGGGTGGTTGGGCGCCCTGTTCAGCGAATCGGGATCATCATCAGCCAGGCCTTTCCACCTGTAAATATCTTCCTCAATAATGCGGTCCCATTCTTCCATTAAAGCCGTGGGATTGCTGATCGGATGTTTGTCTACAAAGATCTTCGGCAACTCGAATATGATGCGCTTTCCGCGAAGCTGGAACCAGGGAACCGTGGAGTTGTGAACGCTTTCGTTCCAGGCTGCATCGGAAGTTTCGCCCAGTACAAAATCCGGCGATTGGACGGCACCGGAAAACGTTACGGTAACCGTGCCCAGGCTCTTTACCGTTCCGTTCGTTCTCAGGTAAATGGTCCCTCCGTACAGGTTCCGGATGTAATTTTTTCCAGGGCGCAACCCGATCTGGCTAAAGATCAGCGGGTCTCTTTTCGTTTGTGCGATCCCCGAAAGATTGTCCGTCCATCCGCCCACCATGGCAATGATCCCTTCGGTACCCTGCGGCACTTCTATGGTAACCGGCTCTCCTGCCGGTGCATACAGGCCCGTACTGTAAAAAGGCTGTGGTGTGGAAACCACGCGGATATCTGTTGAAGGCACGTATCTTTTCGAAAAATCGATGGTTACGGCCTTATTCTTCAGCCGGGGCTCCGATGCCCCCACCAGCCCGGGAAAGATGCGGGCCTCCCTGATCTTTGAAAAGTCGGCACTCAGGCTGTCCGTCTGGCCGGGGGGCATAGTGGCATTGTCCTCTCCGTTCTCATAGCCGTCTCTAAAAGCATAGCCGTATTTTTTACAGCCGGCAACGGAGATCAGCGCCAGCATCAATAATAAGATTCCCTGATTTAATAACTTTTTCATGGGGACTGATTTAATTACTTTTATTTTGGTTCTAACCCGATGCGCACCATATTTCCCACTTCCATGTTGTCGAAAAGACCGAAACGGCCTACGAGGATGAGCGCTTTTTTTGATCCGCTGAGCGTTTCAAGCATATCGGTGATCTCCCCGCTGAATGCCCCGGTATTGTTCATTCCCGGAACCAGCTCACCGGTTTCATCCAATATCATAAAGCCCTGCCGGGTAACAAACACGTTGTTGCTGCTTTTATATTTTTCAAAGCTGCCGCTGACGATCACTTTTCCATCGTTCATCTGGGCCGCATACGTTATCAGCTGCCCCGCGGCACTGGTAGCACGGGTCATTTCCCGGGTCTGAAAGCCCATATCGGTTGCTCCATCCTCATGCAGCATGATCACCCCGTTGGGGGTGGCCACACCGTTGAACTGGGTAAAGCTGCCCACCACCATCAACCTGCGGGTAGTGCTGTTATAGGTGATCCTCGTGATCTCGCCGTTTGCTGAAGCCTGGAATCCCGGATCCGGCTGGCCGTTATCATCCAGGCGCATGATACGAGGCACCGGGATGCCATTGAAGGCCGTAAACTTCCCAACCACGATGATCTTGCCGTACGGGCTGTTCCCATCCCGGACCTGTACCGCGTCATTGATGGGCGCATTGGCGCCTTTATACAGCTGGCCGCGTGTGCGGTCGTAGTTATAGGTCGTATCCAGGTTGCCGTCCTGGTCGGTCGCGCCAATATCTTTGAGATAGGTCAGCTCCCGCACCACGTTAAAATACGTAGACTGGTTGTAGAGGTTCTTATTGTGATAACGGAAATTACCAACACTGATGATGCGTTGTTTCTTATCGATAAAAGCCCGCAGCACCCCGCCGTTAAACCCGCCTATAAAAGCAGGCAATGTATCCACATTGTACTGTGTCTCCAGCGGGTTGGGATTGTAAACGTTCTGCACGATCGAGTCCAGCTTGCCGTCTTCATAGATCCGCGTCATGTTATTGACCCCGTCCCGCTCATTGTAGCGGGAAAAACCGCCGTAGATCAGAAAACCGGGGAACCGTGTCAACGGGAGCAGCCCGGTCAGTGCGCCATTCGGCCCCTCTCCTTTTGTAAAATCACCTTTGATCAGCCCGGTAACCGGATCCAGCTTCAGCATATAGCGCACATTGGAGCTGGCCGTTGCGCCGTTGGCGGTAGCGGTATAGGCGGGCTCACCGTTGAACGATGTAAACAGCCCCATGATGTATATATTCTTTGTGGCGCCAAACTCCTCATAATGGATATCGGTAATGGCGCCGTTGACGCCGCTTCCCATAATGGCATTGCCCTGCTGGTCCGTGCCCTGGCGGTTGAATGTAGAATCGAACCAAACATCGCCGTTTACCCGGAACTGGGGGCCGAAAAAGATCCGGTCGCCCACTACGAGGGTTGCCGCTCCGGAAGAAGCATTTTCCGGAACCGTAACCAGGATGGAACTGTCGGCCGGGGACAGCTCGTCAATCGGCGCTTCCACGCCGTTCAGGAAAAATTGCAGCTCATTCGCCGGCAGCCCCTTCAGGTAATCTGCCCCTACCAGCTTGAACTTCACCTGCACGCCCGCGATCCCGGAACCGGGAACCGGCTGGGTGGCCAGAAATTTGACGGGGCTTAACACGGCGTCTTTATATGCCCCTGAAAAGCTCTGCTGGTTCTTGCTGCAGGAAAGCAGCCCGGTGTACAACAGGACAACCCCTGCAAATAAGGTCCGTTTATTCATCTTCCGTAATCTTATAAACATCGTCAGTATTTTTAACTATATTAATCAAATCCGTAGTAGCGGGCCTGCAACCATGCCTGATTCACATCAAATCCAAAGAAATGCACAGGGTACACCAGCACATGCGCAATACCGTTGCGGGGCTTAATATTACAGGTAGCTACCGGCCCCAGGAACCAGGAGTTATAAGGCGCTGCTTCGTTGGGTACAAAGGACAGGTTTAAAAAGCGGAATCCTTTGTACTTAATGCCGCGGGCATCGGTAAAGATCGTACCGATGTTCATGATCTTGCCAGACATCGACCGCACAAATTCGCCCGGGAAGGCCTGTTTGTTATTGACATCCAGCTGCGGGTAATCTTCCAGCCCCCGTACAGACCGGTACATATACATCATCAGCGTGGAACGCCAGAACTCCGGCTTCACATCACTGATCTTGCGGATGGTGTCCTTCCCCTCCAGCTTCAGCTGAAGATTAAAATACTGCAGGGAGCTCCGGATACTCGAATCTGCCGGCACAAAAAAGGTGAATGCGCTGTCTTTAAAATAATTTTCCAGCCCGGCCATCCGGATCACACTCACAAGGGTGTCAAACAGGAACGGGTTCGACTCCAGGTACTCCAGCATGCTGCCGTCAAAGGTGGGGGTGCTCAGCCCCGAATCGAAATAATACTGTTTTTTGCAACTGGTCATGGCCACAATAGTGGTAAACAGGATGGTTGTAAACAGGCAGATAAAAATCTTTCGCATGATTCAATTATTTTTTACATCCAGAACGGATTGGGTTTTACTTTGGGATTGCGCAGGATAACATTCGGATGAATGGGATAGGTCCACGCGCCGCCGAGGAACTCATCATACGTAATGGGAAATGGCGTGTATTGTCCGCTCAGGATCCGCTTGGTGCGGACCAGGTCATAGAAAGTAGCGCTTTCGCCCATCAGCTCGCGCTCCCGCTCCCACCAGATGGCGTCTTCCAGCGTTTGGCCAAACTGGTTGGTCTCTGTTCCTGTAAACAGCTCGGCGCCCGCCCGGGTGCGGATCACATTCACATCGGCAAGGGCTTCGGCGTTGCGGCCCAGCTTCTCCAGCGCTTCTGCACGGAGCAGGTACGCATCTACATACCGGAAAAGGATCTTGGCATCATTGGGGTTTTCGGTCTCCTGCTGTGTGGCAAAAGTGTTCAGGAATTTTTTGAATACAAACTGCCCGCTGCCGTCATACATGGTTGGCCGCTCAAACCACATATCAATCCGTTTATCCGAAAGGCCATTGTTCTCTTCATCATACAGCTGCATCAGGTACGGGGTGGCATAATAGGCATAAGTGACCGTTACATTTTTCTTGTAAGGCGTTCTTAAAACAATATCCGCAATCGTAGCCAGCAATCCAAAGGTTTCTCCGTAGTTATAATCCTGTCCTATTTCAAACAGGCTTTCTTTAGATGTTCCTTTAAAGATCTCCTTATAACTTTCCAGGGGCAGCAGCTCGTAGGCGCCGCCGTTCTGATCGATCAGCTGGCTTCCCAGCGCCACCACTTCCTCGTAGTACCCGTTCTCGCCCGGCTCATCAAAACAGGCCATCCACATATTCATTTCCATCATCAATACCAAAGCGCCGCCGCGCATGGCCCTTACTCCTCTCAGGGTAGGGTCGGAATAGGTCCAGGGCAGGTCATTCAATACTTCTTTGAGTGCGGCCGTGCAATTTTTAAATACCGCTACCTGGTTCATCCGCTCGTGGGGCGTTTCGTCCGACGGTTCGGTCACATACGGCACATCGCCCCAATGCCGTACCATCAGAAAATAAACAAGGCTTCTGATAAATACGGCCTCCGCCTTATACCTGCGGCGGTCCGCATCGCTGATGTCAGCAATATCCTTACTGTCAATATTTGCAAGAATGGTATTGGCTGCCGTAACAATACGGTACATATATCCCCAATCGGCCATATTCTGAAAACCGAACTGGTTCACATTCTGGTCAAAATTGCCATAGCTCCCCGCCAGCCCTACCGTAGAGCTCATCAGGCTTCGGATCCGGTTATTGTTCAGGTCGCTGATATAGGTTCTTCCCGTACCCCGCGACGAAGGGATCCACGCCGCGCAGCGAAAATCAGCCAGCGCCAGCAATGAGTACCCGTCCATACAGGTATAGCTGCGCAACAACCCGTAAGTGCCCGTGATGAATTTCTCCACGTCGTCTTCTGATTTCCAGAAATTGTTTCCCGACATGGAGTTCACAGGATCCACATTCAGGAATTTGCGGCAACCACCGGCTCCGATGCTGATCAATGCAACTACGGCCAGCAGGCATGTATATTGTTTCAACTTCATAACTAAACTTTAGAAGGTTACGTTTAAGCCTAATGAATATTTTCGGGGGCTGGGATATCCATCCGGATGATCCCGTCCCAGGTCGGATACGTTCTCTGGGTTGGGCCCGGAGTAATTGCTGATCACGAGCATATTCTGCCCGGTAAAATAAATGCGCGCCGATTTGAGCTTGATCCGGCTGATCAGGGCCTTGTCAAATGCATACCCCAGGGTAACCGAATTGAATTTAAAATAGGAACCATCTTCCATGAACAGGGTCTGGTTGTACCGGTAGGAACCGATCGCACGGTTTTGCTGATAGGTAAACGGATTGGGATACCGGGCATCGTCGCCCGGTTGCTTCCAGTAATCGTATTCATCGATCGGCGGCAGCGCTCCCGAAGACTCCGGGTTATAAAAATACTGGAACCGTTTCGCCAGCGGGGTATTGAGCACATCCCTCAGGAAGGTATAAGAGGCATTCACCGCAAGCGACCAGTTCTTATAGGTAAAGTTATTGATAAAGCCCCCTGTAAGTTTGGGCTGCGGATCCCCTACCGCAACCAGGTCATATGCATTGATCACATAGTCGCCGTTCAGGTCGGCAAAAATGGGATCCCCTTCCTGCAGGTACCGCCCGTTGATCTGCTGCCGCAATCCCGTCAGCGGGTCAACCGGCACGTCCTCGTAGGTGGAATAAACCCCCTTGGTATTGTACAGATAGTTGGACAACGCGTTCCTTCCCAGGCGGTACAGCACCGGTAGATCCGGCACATTGGGATCGGTGGCACGGCTAACGATCAGCTGGCGCACATCGGATGGGAGGTGCGTTAAGATATTTTTATTGTACGCCCCGTTGAGTGTCAGGTTCCAGGTAAAGTGCTCATTTTGTACCGGCTTAAACCGCAGCGACAATTCATGACCATAGTTCACCATGCTTACCTCGTTGGTAGGCTTTTCTGAATACCCCGATTCGCGGACAATGGGCATGGCGCGCGCGATGTTTTCCCGGGTACTGTAATACGCATCATACTCGATGGAGAACTTCCCTTTAAAAAAGCTGCCCTCATAGCCAAAGTTCCAGGTTACGGAGGTATTGGGCAAAAAATACGCATTGGGCGCCGAGCCAAAGTCGATCATTACCGAAGGCCGGCCCATATAGGTACTCCCCGGATAATAGGTTCCGTAAATATTGAACACGTTGCCCTGCGGTACGATGGAACGCCCCCAACTGGCCCGGAACCAGGAATAGTCCAGCCAGTTGCTGAATGCTTCCATAAACGCTTCCTTGTGCACATTCCATTTTACCCCGATGGATGGATTGTGCCGCCATCCGCTCAAAGGCCCGTTGGTAGAGGTCCCATCGATCCGGTAGTTCAGATCCACCACATATTTTTGCATAAACGCGTAGGAGAAGCTGCCCCCATAGCCGAAAATGCGTTTGTTCAGCGGTACGCCGTTGGTTCCGAACCGCGAATTGGCGAGGTTGTACCCGATGGGCCCTGAGATATTGTCGTTGGGCGCCCCATAGAGCAGCAGCGCGTTGCTCCTGATGGTGTTTACCGTCAGGTCACTAAAGCCATAGGCCATTACATAATGTTTGCCTTCATTAAAGTCCTTGGTGAACGTAAGCACGTTCCGGTTATAATAATCGTTCCCGATCCTTGAAAAGGTATTGTACTGCGACTGCGGATTGTTTCCCGTAGGAAGATAATAAATGCTGCCGCTGTTTAGCCATGAAGGATAAAAAGTATTGCTGTTGCTGTGCGAGTAATAATGGCTTCCCTCGGTATGAAAGCGGAGGCTTTTCAAGATCTGAAAGTCGAATTGTATGGCAGACAATATCGTGCTGCTTTTGTTATCCTCTTCAATGGAGAATGCGGCCAGCGCCCCGCTGTTTTCGGTGTAGATATCCGGAGGCGGCAGGTTGGTAGAAGCCATACCGCTGGTAGCGACCCCTGTCTGCAGCAATCCTACGCCGCTGCCGTTGTTCCGTACCTGGTTGGTGGCATTCACGTTGGCCATGAGTTTGATCTTTTTGGACCTGGGCTCAAAGATCGTGTTCATGCCTACGCTGTACCGGCTCATGCCGGTGTTCTTAATGATCCCGTCCTCGTCGTAATAACCCAGGTTTATTTTATAGTTGAAGGTGGGGTCTCCGCCCTTTACGCTCAGGTTATGATTCTGGTTAAAGCTGTTCCCAAAAAAATAAGACTGCCAGTTGGTGGAGTTATTGAAGTAAGGGTTCAGACTGTCCGAAAGAAAAAGATTGAGATTCACCATGGCCCAGCCATAATCCGGGGAATCATAATAGTTATGATTAATGATCTGATCCACTTTTATTGCCCGCTCGATGCGGCCGCCGTATATTTCCCGCAGTTTCGGAACCGTGCTCAGGAAGAAATTGGTCACATAGTTGATCTCCGGTTTGCCCGAGCGTCCCTTTTTGGTATTGATGATCCAGACCCCGTAAGCGCCCCGCGATCCGTATACGGCGGTAGCCGCAGCATCTTTCAGGATCTGTATTTCTTCAATATCTTCTGCCGGTATGAGCGTAAGCGGGTTTACACCGGTACCTGCGGTTGCAAAGCCATACTCATAATCCGTATTGGGATCGATCGGTACCCCATCGATGATCATCAGCGGCTGCGTGGAAGCGAGAAAAGCATCGTTTCCCTGCCCGGACACTTCGATGGTGCTCAGCCCCCGCTGAAAAATAGAGCTGCGCGCCCCCGGCATACCGCTGGTGGTCTGGATATTGACCCCTGCCACTTTTCCCTGCAACAGGTCTGCCACGTTTGCGGCCGGTACATCCTTGATGTCATCCGCCGTAATGATGGCGGAGGCACCGGTAGACAGGAGCTTGCTTTTCCGGGCAAACCCCACCACCACCACATCATTCATCGAGCCTTTGGCCTCATCTGTTTGCAGGTACACCACAATATCATTTTCATCTTTTCCCAGTTTGTACACCTGTTCCTTATAATCCACATGCGAAAAGGTCAGCGGCTCCATCGGATCCACAAGGATCTTAAACTGGCCCAGCAAGTCGGTACTGGTTCCCCTGTTCCCCACACTAATGCTTACGCTTTGGACCGGCTTCTGCGTTTTATCGTCAAAAACCTTACCTCTGAGCTCAAACCGTTGTCCCATGGCATCTTTCAGCCCCAAGCAAACCAGCAGGAACAATAAGACCTTCAATTTCCTCATAAAATAATTTTAGTAATGTTTTCTTATCAGGGTTTTAGTCGTCCGTAAATTTGGGCGATGTTGTCTTGAAATGAAAGGCTATTTCCCAATCCCCTTTTTGATAAATGGCAAAATTGAACCCTAATGTTGCCGTTACGCCCACGCCGCCGGCACCCAGCCGGTAGTAAGAAAATGCAACCTGCGCCCTGGTACCGTTGGCATTGGTAAACCGGGTAGGAAATTGCGTAAGCGGGATGGGATATGCCACGGTATATTTGACCTCGGTATCCGTCAGTTGCATACCGAATCCATGTACCAGGTGCTCCCAATCCGTGCTGTTGAACAATTTGGGGTTGATGGGTGCATACGCGGAATCAAGGAATTTAAAGGTTAATGAATTTCCGTCGCTGCTGAGCTTGTTAAAATACACATCCACTTCTGATGCGGACATAGCTGTATTATCGCGCCTTCTGAAAAAATTGCTCATGGAAATGCCGCTGACACCGGAGGTAAGTGCCGGGTTCGACGTCATGCCGGTATTGAGGTTATAATTATGCGGCTCATGCGGCACCGGTTTGTAAGGCATAAAACGCAGGTTATAAAAGTAACGGGTAGCGCCGCTGTTGCTTACTTTTACATCAAACCGGTATCCCGAGTCGGGACGGGTGATGAGCTTGGAGGTATTCACGCTGCCCCATACCACGATGTCTCCGGATGATCTCCGCATTTCCAGTATCCGGTGGTTCTCCGTGGTGCGTTTTTGCTCGATCTCATCAATCGATTTTTCTTCGCCTGTGTACGCGCCGGCACCGGTCGATTTCCACACGGTTACCGGGTATATATCCTCGGTCAGCTCGGGAGCCGGCTCTCCGTTAAAACGGCGCACATTGATGATCTCAAAATCCATTGGAAGCGATGACTCACCACTGCTGAAGGCCCCCCGTGCGATATAGTTCCGGCCCAAAATGGGCGAAAACGTTGTGGTCAGGAACGTAGCCGCCGGATCAATCGTATCCCGGTCCTGGGGCGTCAGCTTTTTACAGGACCCGCTGATCAGTACAGCCACCAAGTATATTCCACCAAAAAATAGTTTTTTCATAAAATGCTTTAAGAAATTAATAGTTCATCCAGATCTCGTCCAGGTTGGAATAGAACCGGTCCGTATACAGCCGTCCCGAGAACACCTGTATCACTGTAAAACGGAAGTAACGCGCCAGGACCTTCTGCGGGAAGTTGAACCGCTTGGGCAGCTTTACCGTTGCCGGGTCCGGCGGATAATTGAACCGCATCTTTATCCAGCTGGATGAATCCGCCAGGTTCTTTGTACCGTCCGGTGCAAACTCAAGATAGAAATCCACCGGCGAGCCATCGTGGGACCCGTCCGTCCTCACCTGGATGGTGACCCCGCCGATCAGCGTGTTCCGCTTCATGTCGACCGTAAAGAACGGCGGCGGCGGTGGCGGGATCGTAAGCGTGTGCCAGCGCGTGTTCAGGTTATTATCCAGGGCGTGCAGCACCGTTCCTCCCCAGGCACCGGTGTATTGCGAGCTCCAGGCGATGGGGGTCCAGCCGGACCGCTCGATCGTTGGATCCTGCAGGCGCTGTGTAAAGCTGGCAAATCCGAATTCGTGATTTTGTGTTAACACATGCACCAGTGCATTGCTGGTTTGTACCGCTGCAATGGAGCTGGTGTTCACCGACTTCCAGAAGCGCCGGAAGATGGAGTTGTTCATATCGCTCAGTTCGATCGCCTTGGGACCGTCTTTCAGCGACCCGGCAGCATTCTGCTGAATGGCCTTCAGGTTCATGGTATATCCCAGCACCGATGAAACGGGGAACCCGCTGCTTGATGTGGCCAGGTACTCATAACTGTACACACTGTCGAAAATATAACGGGAGATCAGCGTTTCCAGGGTTTCGTAGTGGAACATACCCGAATCGCTGCGGCTCAGATCATATGTGCGGGGCTTAAAATACAGGTACGGGCTGTCCTTCCTGTATTGCTCGAGGTTAAAGTTCTTTTCGGCAACTTCAAACGCTTCGTTGGGGATCGCAAAAATGGTCATATTGCCCGGCGACGAAAGTTTTGATACCAGTTCCGGATAGCGCCGGATCACTACAACCATGGAATCATAGACTCCTTTTTGGCTTTCCAGGTACTGCAGTACGGTGCCGTCATAAGTTTCTGTTTGGGCAACCTGATAGTTGTGATAAGGGCTGTCCCTCTTCTTACAGGCCTGTATCAGGATGGTGGTCATGCCCGCCAGGAACATATAGCCAATAAGTCTGCTGATTGCTTTTTTCATCGCCGTTGTATTAAAAGAAGTTAACGTTTCCAATAAGCGTTCTGCTCAATCAAAGGATTCTTGCTGATGATCTCCTGGTCAATGGGCCAGTAGATCCCTCCTTCATCCAGCAGCCTGTTAAACTCGGGGTTATCGCGCACCAGCCGGTTATAACGTACCTGATCGTACCACCAGGTACCCTCCCCCGCCAGTTCTATCCTGCGTTCCCTGAAAATATTGTACAGCAATCCGCCCTCCATGCTTTGCTCGGTCGGGGGCAGGGAAAAGCCGGTGTACTGGTTCTTGGTGGCCGTCCAGTATCCCGGCGCATTGCGTGCGCCCCGGACGCTGTTCAGGCTGCCGTAGGCCCCGGAAAAATCGCCCAGCGCATACTGCGCTTCGGCCATCAGCAACCGGTTGTCTTCAAAGCGGTACAACGGAATGCACGAACCAAAAATCGTGAAGGTGTTGGCCCCCGGGGCGATGTTCTTAAACTTTCCGAAGATCGGGATGGTGCCATAGTAATTGGTAAAATAAATATTCTCGTAGTTATTGAACTCCGGCTGATACGGATGCCGGTAATCATCGATCGTATAGAACCATTTTGCGATGGTGTCCCTGGATATGTATAGATCCGGCGCGCTCCGGGGAATATAGGGGTCAGCCAGGGTAAGCGACTCGATATGCCCCACGCCGCTGGGGCCCGATTCGCGGCTGGCCATATTGTAAGGAAAAGAGATCAGCTGGTAGCACAACGAACCCTTGACGCCATTGCTGTAAAAGATACTGTTGGCGCCGGCCAGGTATGCGCGCGCATTGCCCGCGCTGACATAGTCCGTTCTTGCGGCGGCGGCATTGGAATTGATCTCGGTGGTCACCTGCAGGCAGGACTGGTAGTCGCCCATCCAGGCATATATTTGCGCCATTACGCCCAGGCACTGGTAGTAACCCCAGAAAGAATTTCCCCAGCTGGACCATCCCTGCCCGTAATAGCCGCCGTCATAGTTGAGCTGCGAGCGGTCGTCACCTCCGTATTCGGTGGGCAGGCTATCCTTGTACAGGCGCAGCTCGTCAATACAAAAATTCATCACCTGGTCCTGGGGCGTGCGCGCCGTTTGCTTGATCTCCCCGTTGTTGGATGCCGCGGTGATCAGGGGCACATCTCCCCAGATACGTGTTATATAAAAATACAGGAACGCGCGCAGCAGGTGGGCCTGTGCCACATCTACCTTATTGTTCAGGTCGGAGTACCTCAGGTCTTCCTTGCATTTTGGCGCGTTTTCGATAAATGTATTGCAGGCGTCAATGGCCGCATAAAAGCGCCGCCAGTTGGTGAGCTGCCGGATCTGGGGAAAGCCTTTGTTCAGCTCATTTTTGATCACTGCATCGAGATAGTTCCCGCTTACGGTGGAAGTAAAATTGCCTTTGCGCAGGTCGCCGTATAGCCAGTGGGCATTGTTCTCCGCCAGCGCGGCCCTCGACAAACCGTAGATGGCAACAAGACCGGCCCGGGCATCATCATAGCTCTTCCACATATTTTGAGTAGCCGTTGCTGCGGAAGACTGTGTTTCCAGTTTTTTATTGCACCCTGCAGCGATCAGAAGCGCGATCGACAGGCCGGATAAAAAAGTGCCGTTTAATTGCTTGATCACATTCAACTTCTTCATAACTAAAAATTCAATTTTAAGCCCAGAATGTATGATTTGGGAATCGGTAAGCTCCGGCCGTTATACATGCCCAGATAATCCACCTGTTCCGGATCCCCGCCGGAAAACGAGGTGACCGTAAATAAATTGGTGGCCGTTACATATACCAGCGCCCGGTTTAAACGCCCGGAAAATATCTTACCGGCCAGATCATACCCGACGCTCAGCGTACGCAGCTTCAGGTAGCCGGCGTCCTCCAGGAACAGGTCCTGGTCTGCCCGGTAGGGGATCGTGCTGCTCCAGGGATTGTACAGCGGGTAACGGTTGTAGTCAAATGTCTTTTGCCAGAAGGTTACTTCTTTTACATAGGTAATGTTCCGCGAGTTTTCGTTGTTGATAAAATCCAGCTTATTGGAGGTAGCCTGGTTCAGCAACTGGTGGCCCAGCGCATAATAGAACTGAAAGTCGAGGCTGAACTTCCCGTAGCGAAGATTGCTTCCCAGGCCCCCGGTATAGATCGGAAGCGCATTTCCTTTTACCACTTTATCGCTCTCGTCCACAGTACCGTCGCCGTTCACATCCCTCCACAAGGCATCCCCGGGCGAAAAATTGATCAGGCCGCTGAAGCTAAGCGGGCTGCGGGTCCCATCGGGATTCAGTTTTCCAGGAGGGATGTCGGCCTCGCTGTTGATCACTCCGTAGTTTTCATACAGCCAGTAACCGTCCACCGGTTTCCCGATCTCGATCTTCTTATCTCCGTAAGTCAGCTCCCGGAGGTCATACGGCAGCTGCAGCAGCTTATTTTTATTCCAGTTAAAGTTGGCGTACAGATCCCAGTTAAGCCGGTCGTCGCTCCTCAGCACCTGGGCAACAAGCGTCAGGTTGACCCCGGTGTTCTGCACCGTCATCCCCTGAACATATTTATAGGCGAATCCATTCTCCGCAGGCATGCTTACGGGAACGAGCATGTTCTTGTCCTTGTTGTTGTAAAAATCGATCCCCAGCAAATAACGGTCTTTCTGCAGCCCGATCTCGGTTCCCACATTCAGCTTTTCGCTGAAGGGCCAGTTATAATAGTTATTTACCCATCCGAATGAATAGGGCTGCGACAGTCCCGCCAGGCCGGCATAGCTTCCCAGGGTGGGCTCATCCGAATAACCCAGGTCTACCCGGTATTGGGAGCCGACCTTGTAACGGTCGTCCTGCAGCAGCTTTCCAAAAATGCCCCAGGATCCCTTTAACGCCAGCGTGCTGAGGGCACCGGTGTTAATGAGCCGGTGCAGGTTAAAACGAGCGCTGGCCACGGGGGTGAACAGCCAGCGGGTATATTCGGAAAAATTGGAATGCCCGTCATACCGGCCCACCACATCCAGATCGAACAGGTTCCGGTACGAGTAGCCGATACGGCCGTATAAGGAAGAAAGGTTTCCTTTCATCTTATCGGTGAACGGGTATCCGAAAATATCATTGCGGTTGGCATACTGATCCGGGGAAAGGCCTGTATTGAGATAAATTTCTTTGATCTTTATAAAATCATTGGGGCTGTTGTAGGCCAGTACATAATCATATTTGGTAAAATCGGCCAGGTACTGCTGCCCCGCTTCCAGGCGTACCTGGTGCGCCCGGTCCCCCAGCGGCAGCTGGTATTTGATGGAATTGGCTATGGAAAAGCGCTGGTTAAAGCCCGTGTACGTAGATAAAAAACTATTGTTGTCCATCAGTGGTTTTCCGTAAAAAACATCCCGCAGCGATTCCTCATAATCCACTGCCAGCCGTGTTTTCAGCTCCAGTTTATCAAACCGGGCGGTGGCAGTAAAAGATCCGAAGAACGAGTTATTGACATTGTCGTCCACAGCACCCTTGTATTTGGACAGAAAGCTGTTATAGGCGTTTGCATTGGGCGGCATGGGATTGGTAAGGTCCGGTACAAAGCGGGTTTCCGCAAACCGGTCCCGCAGGCTCCGGTTACGGTCGCGGTCCATTCTGGTAGCGTTGATGTTGCCGGAAACGACCAGCCATTTTGCCGGCACCATATTGATGCCTAAGACAATGTTGTACCGGTTCAGGGTTGTAGCATCAAAATTATGGTCCTTGGTGTCGCTGACATTGAACATAAAGTTGGCCCGGTCAGTGCCTCCGAGTAAACCAAAGCCGAGGTAGTACACGGGTTTTGTTTTGTAGTACACATCCGTCCAGTTCGACGGGCCGTAAAAATTCGGATCCAGCAGATTGGCCACATACAACGGTTTGTTCTGGATCTGGCTGAGCGTGGCATATCTCTGATAATAGCGTTCCCTGAACTCATTTTCATACTGGCCATTGACAGCATACACATCCGGGCGCTGCAACATGCCTATATAGGTATCCACGTTTATCTGGCGTATGCCCGACTGTGCTTTTTTTGTGGTGATCCACAAAGCGCCGTTCGATGCCAGGGGGCCCAGTACCGCAAGATCCGATGGCGTTTTCATCACTTCCACCTTTTCAATATTGTTCACATCCAGGGCTGCCAGGAAATTGGTTCCTGAGCCCAGCCGGTTAAAATCATAACGCTGGATATTATAGGACAATGCGTTTTCCTGAACCAGCGGAATACCATTTACGTACACTGCCGGTTGCATGGCATAAAGGTCCTGCTTGTTAAAAACGGGTGCCGTTATTCCCCGTATATACATAAACTGTTCGGCGCCCGGCTCCCCGCTTTCTTCCTTTACCAGCACACCGGGGGCATTCCCTTTGATATACTGCTGCAACGAAATAAGGGGTGCCTGCTTAACGGCTTTTAAATTGACCACTGTCCATGCCGCTGTCGTATCCGAAAGACCCGGGTGGTCGGATCTTTTCAGGTAATCGTTAAATTTCCGGGCATTGTTTGCTTTTTCCAGGGAATCTGCCCTGTCTGCAGCACTAAGGCTATCCTCCTGGGCAAGCCCGGTCAATGGCAGCCCTCCCAAAAAAAACAATACAAAGCCTATCCACTGTCTTTTTAAACAATTTTGCATTTGCATATGAACAGTTAATTTATACACCAAAAGAAACAATCTCAGGATTTACACGCAGTAAAACGGTCGTCAGCAATCTCAAATCCAGTCTGTTAAAGCTTAATTATTCGCTCATAAAAAACTTCAAATAACTTTAAAAACCTTTATTTTATTTAAAGAATTTCAAATATATAGGACTGTAATGGATATAACAAAACTTATTTAAAGTTTTTTATAATAATTTTTTTGTTAAAGGATAATTAATAAATCCTTAATATTTACGTAAAATAGCATCATTTTGAATCGATTCTTTTGAAAAAAAATAGTGAAACATTTTTAAACTTTTATAAAAAATGACAGCTACTATCTTCGGCCGGAAAAAACCCGGTTCGTCCCGGGATTACGATACGGTTTCATTGTCTTTTGCAGGCTGCTTCCCGTAAGCCGATCGAAGCAGCATCCCCGTCATTCAACCGCCATCAATTTTGGAATACCACAAATGCTTCATTGCCGGCCAGTGCGAACACCATAACCGTCAGTTTATAGCGCACGTTCGCGACTGAAATACGCACAGAAACTTTAATGTTGCTGCATTTCTGGGGTTGCGCCTTTCGCCTGTTTTTAGGACGACCCCCAACCATAGAAACAAAAGAGTCTCCAGGATGCCGGGGCCTCCTATGTCTGCCACTGAAGAAGAGAAGTACCGGCCCTTTTTATATTGCGCCCGGGCTGCTGCTATCTTAAACGGCCCTGAAAAAAATTCAGTGTTTCTGAAGCTGTTTAAAGCGGTGGCTTCGCAGCAGCCACCATCTGTAAAAAATCGAGGTTAAACGATCATGGAGGAAAAGAGCAGGAAAGAGGTCCGAACGGATCATCCGGGGGGATCCGGTACATGGTGGACCGTACCCATGGTACTCATGGGCCTACTGCCCCGTTAAAATGTGGCTTTAATAACGCGCCGACGGCGCTTAAGCGGGCGGGCGCGTGTTGAGTGCCAGTACCCGCAGAAGTGTATGCGATCCCATGACATAAAAAAGGGCTGCCCTTTTGAAGACAGCCCTGCGTTTTATGAAACAGATCATTACGGCTTCACCGAAAACTTATAGTAGGACACTGTATGGTAGGTGGCACCGGGCTTTAATTCCACACTTGGGAAAGCGGGCTGGTTGGGCGAATCGGGGAAATGCTGCGTCTCTGCGCAAAATGCCCCCCGGTGAATGTCTTTTGCCCCGGACTTCAGGGTGTTTTTTCCTTCGTTAAAATTACCGCTGTAAAACTGCAGCCCTGGCTCCTGTGTATAAATATCCATCACGATCCCGGACTGGTCGCCGGTAAAGGTTGCCGCATGGGTAAGACCATAGGCACCTTTGGTTCCCTTCAGTACATAGTTGTGGTCATACCCTCTTCCATATTTCAGCTGAACATTATCTTCACCGATACGGGCGCCAATGGTTACCGGATTTGTAAAATCAAACGGGGTTCCGGCTACCGGCTCCAGCTTGCCCGTTGGAATCAGAGTGGAATCCACCGGCGTGTATTGATCGGCATAGATCTGTGCCGTGTGCTGTAAGATATCACCGCTGCCTTCACCATTCAGGTTAAAATACGCATGGTTGGTCAGGTTCACAACGGTATTTTTATTGGTTGTGGCCTTATATTCCATTTTTACGGCGTTATCTGAGGTAACGCTGTAGGTAACGTTCACTTTCAGTTCTCCCGGAAAGCCTTCTTCCATATCCGGGCTGGTATAGCTCAGCTCCAGCGTGCTGTCGTTGGGCTGAACGGCGTCCCATACCACATACTGGAATCCTTTTTTTCCTCCATGCAGGCTATTGGGCCCGTTATTGGCTGCCAGCGTATATTCCTTACCATCCAGCTTAAACCGGGCTTTTGCGATGCGGTTCCCATAACGCCCGATCGTAGCGCCCAGGTAAGCTTCGGTCGCTTTCTGATATCCCTCTGCACTGTTTAGCCCGATGACCACGTCGGTAGGTTTGCCGGACTTATCCGGAACCCAGAGGCCAACGATCCGGCCGCCATAACTGGTAATGGCTACCCGCATCCCGTTCGCATTCTTTAAGGTGTACAGGCCGGTCTTTTTGCCGTCGATAGTGGCCTCAAAACTTGCGGGGTCCAGCGCTCCGGCGCTGTCTGCACCGGCCACACGGGTCGTATCCGGTGTCTCTTGCGCACCTTCATTGTTTCCGGGGTTATTACAGGAGATCGCTCCCGCGGCCAAAAAAGCCAACGCCGCCATTTTTAACGTTTGATTCATGTTGATCATTTTATTGATTTGATTATTTCTGGATTTAAAATTAACGAATCTATACTCAGGGCACAACAGGAAATGCCACAATGCGCAAACGGGTAAAGCCATAGGGGATCAATGTGAACGACCGGATCTCCGGCGCTACTTCCCCTTTATAAATACCCTCCCTGTCTGATACCGGCTGATCCGCAACCTGTCCTTTTTCCGCCTTCCAGGAAGGAATGCGTTTTCCGGATGCGGTAATGGCTACCGGGGCAAAATCCTGTGTCCATTTAAAGCCCGGTTTTAACGGATGCTCCGCTACCTTCAGCACACCGGGATCATCCACGATCTTTTTTAATAAGCCATAGTTCCAGGCATCGCTTGTAGCCAGCGTTTCGTACGGGCCCTCTGCCGGCTCTGTTGCCTCCGTTGCCGTTTCTTTCAGCTTTAAGGCATACACCAGCGGGCCCCGTTCTACCGTTCGCGAGTTACGCCCCCAGTTTGTGATCCGCACATCCATCGGCAGCCGCAGCTTTACCACATCTCCTTTTTTCCAGGTCCTTTTGAGCGTTACCAGTCCCTGTTGTATCTCCGGCTCCAGGGGTTCGCCATTGATCGTAATGACCGGCTTTTTACACCAGCCGGGGACCCTTAATAAAAAGGGGAACGTCATATTTTTTCCGGGCGTTACTTCAAAAAGGATCTCATCATTGAACGGATAATCTGTTTTTTCAACGATCGTCACCGGAACGGTGCCGATGGTGGTTGTCAGCCGGCTTGGTGCATAGACCAGCGCGGCTACGCCCTTGTCGTGGGTCTGATGCCAAAGGCTCTGAACAAATTTGGGCCAGCCCTGGTGCATGTTGGCCAGGCAGCAACTGTAGCCGCTGCGGGCGCCGAACACGTTATTCATCTGCCGGTTGAACGGTAAAGAAAAATCGTACACCCCCCTGCTGACATCTACCTGGTTGGCGATCTGGAAATATTGCTTCCGGTTAAAATCTGCGGTGGTCTGCGGCGGGAACGCGTTAAAGGTCATCCGCTCCAATGCATCTGCAAATTGGAGTTCCCCGGTAATGGAAAGCGCTTCTTCCATCGAAAACATCGTTTCTACAATGGCGCATAATTCTGTACCCTGGGTGGGCAGATTCCCATGGAGGTCTTCATCCGCAGAAAAAATGCCGTTGGGCAGGCCATGCAGCAGCATAATATCGCTCCAGCCCCGGTTCAGGATCTCAAGGTATTTTTTATCGGAAGTGCGTTCATAATTGAGCGCCGGCTCTTTCAGCGCCATGCCCACGTTCACACCGTGCCGGGTCATCCAGGCCTTATTGTTTTGGAAGGCTGCTGCCTGCATCACCCAATCGCGCCCGCCCAATAAAGCGCTCCAGGGCAGCGACTGGCCCCGGATCGTGGCCGAAAGCCGCAGCAAAAAAGATTCTTTGGTGATCCCGTACAGCCATTGCGCCACCAGCATATTTTCCGAGCCCCGGGATACAGCCCATTCTGTCCATTTTGAAAGCGGCACTTTTTTTAAGGCCGCCTCCTGGTAATGAAAATAACGAAGCATGAACGGGATGACCCGTTTGTCTTTAGTGGCGCTGTAGTATTGCTGCAGTACTTTCAGCATCACCATTTTGGGCCACCAGTCCTCGCCTTTATCGGCCGTTTCGAGCGTGATGGGTTTCCCCGTTTCCTTTTCATATTTTGTCAGCGGACCAAAATATCCCGATGGCCGCTGGTGCTCCAGGGTCCAGTTGATGTATCGCCCTACTTTCCGGGTCAGCTGCGGGTCTTTCAGCAGGTAGGCGGTGGGCACTGCACCATCCAGCCAGTAGGGGGTTTCCTCCCACCCGTCTCCATTGCCGCCCAGCCAGCCATTGTCTTTTTTGATCTTTTCGTGTGTTTCATCCAAATGACCGGTTGCATTCCGGGCCACTGTTTGCAGCTGGTCCAGCAGCCAGCCGGCCGGCTGTATCGCGCCGATGTCGAAGTTTTTAAATACCCTTGGCGTATAATGAATGGGATCACCGGCAGTGGGGGCCTTCTTTTGCCCAAAAGCCGTTGTGGCTAAAAACAATAAAACCGTTCCGTAAAAAACATACAAACGCATGTGCAATCGTTGATAAATGTCGAATATACAATAAATAATGTCCGGGCAGCTTTACAAGGTACCCATTTTTTCTATACGCCCGAACCGGATCTTCACATCATGCCCGCCCCCGCTTCTTTTTCTTGAGGTAACCACCCCAACCGTTTGCTCATCAAATTGGTAAATGCTTTGCCAGATGGTCTGGTGCCAGTCTTTTTCAAAGGGAACACTGTGTGTCCAGGGCATTTCCAGCTGCCTCCAGGTCTTACCGAAATCATTGCTTGCGGATACCGTTCCCAGGTTGGACGACAACAGCAGGTTACCATCGGAGAGCGCACATACATAGGGCGCTGCTTTCTGACCGGGGATCTTCGTACCCAATCCTTCCTCCCAGTGGATGCCGTCGGCGCCCGTTTTATAATAGATGCCGCAATCTTCGGGACCGCAGACTTCATAAACAACGATGTAATTCCCATCCTGCATCCGGTCTGCAACCGGCATGCCCGGCCGCGACAACGGATGTCCGGGCGTATGGGCCACCCAGATCTCCGGGCCCCAGGTTTTGCCGGAATCCGCCGAAATCTTCTGTGCAATGATCTGGCTATACGATGGAGCACCGGTCACGTGCTTTTCGCTGGCGTACAAGACGGCCAGCCGGCCGTCTTTCAAAAAATAGAAATGCGGCTCATACAATCCCTTATCCGGCTTTCCCAGGGTGCCGGGAGCGCCCTCATTTGTATCGATCACACTCAGCAAGCGCCAGTTCCTTCCACCATCGCTGCTCTGATATACCGGCAGCCGGTACGACTCCTGCCAGCGTACCGATCGCCCGGCCAGCAACACATCACCATTGGGCAGCTGCACCAGCTGTGCATTGTCCAGGTCCCTTCCCGGGTCAGTAATGGTGCTGATCTTTGTCCAGCTTTTACCATTGTCGCTGCTTTCCGAGATCTCCAGCTCCAGCCCGCCTTTTGCATCCCGTTTGTATCCTTTGTTGCGGAGTACCGTATAGCCTGCCAGCCATTTTCCGTTAGCAAGCCGCAGGAGGCGCGGATACTGGGCGCCATATACCGGCAGCGCCTCCCCCGTTTCATTTTCCCTGTAGCCGGTGCTGATGGTAACACTGTCTGTCCAGCGGATGGAAATGGCTGGCGGCGTTTCTTTGATCAGCGCCGGCCACCCGTTCTTATAAACAATGCGATCCAGGTACAGGATACGGCCATATTTCTTTTCGTTAAATGCCGCCCGGGGTATGGCATGATAGGCGATCCATTTTTGCCCTTCCTTATCTTTGAACACCGAGTTATGCCCCGGCGCCACTATCATGGCGTCGCTTTCCAGGATCACGCTGCTTTTGTTTTCCGATACGGCTCCCAGACGGGTGTAAGGCCCCGTAATATTTTTTGACCGGGCCACCATTACCGCATAATGCGCATCCACGCCACAGCAGTTGTCGCCGGAATAATAAAGATAATAGTAGCCCTGATCATAATCGATCCATGCACCTTCTACCAGTTTTCCATAATCTTTATCCGCCCCTGCCGGCAGGATCGCATGGTCTACGGATCCCGCAGCAAACGTTTTCATGGACGGATCCATTTCCCGGATCCGCAGCGGCTGAAAGCCGGAGCCCCATACCATATAATATTTTTTTGACCGCGGGTCGCGGAGCACCATCGGATCAATGGCTTCAAAGTCCGGTCGTACGATGAGGGGTGCGCCCGCATCGCGGAAGGGGCCTTCCGGCCGGTTGGCAAAGGCCACACCGATCGCTTTACCCGCAGCGGTATCCACCGTTTCTGCGGAATAAAAAAGCACATACTTGTTTATTGTTTCATTGTACAGGACATGCGGCGCCCAAAAATCCTTATAGCCCCAGGATGGTTTTTCAGGGAGGGCATCGCCGATGATCTTCCAGTTTTTCAGATCACCGGACACAGCCACCTGAATGTTCCGGAACCTGCCGGCAGAACCGGAGTTGGTAGCATATGCATAATACTTCCCGTTGGCAAGGATCACGGTGGGGTCCGGAAAATCCGTATCGATCGCCGCCGGTTTTTGTGCCACTGACGGAAGTGTTGCCAGCAGCATCAAACAACCATAAACAATTTTTTTCATATCACTTCTTTTTAGAGGGCTCGGGCAGCGGCTTTGTTGTTGGCAGGGGACGCCCAAAATCAGGCGTGCCGTCTTTCCGCCAGGTGAACCGCTGGGCACGGGGTGAGCGATGCTCTCCGCATCCCTGGCCGGGCCGGGGATTTGCATGATAAAGGATCCAGTCTTCTTTTCCATCCGGCGATTTAAAGAAGGAGTTATGACCGGCTGCATAAACCCCGTTCTCCGGAGCGGCCTTAAATACCGGCTCGGGACTTTTCAGCCAGTTTGCACGGTTTAAAAGATCGCGGTTGTCCTTTAGGGAAAGCATACCCAGGGTATAATTTTCGGTCCAGCATCCGCTTGCAGAATAGACAATAAAAATGCGGTCTTTACGGATCAGGAACTGAGGGCCTTCATTTACCAATACGTGATCCGGGGTCTCCCCTTTCAGGTACCCGTATTTCTCCCATTTATGTTCCGGTTCTGAGATCAGCACGCGCTCCCCTTCGACGGTCCAGGGGTTGCTCATTTTTGCGATATAGATATTCTGCTGGCCGTTGGCATCTCCTTCCCATCCGGACCAGATCATATACAACTGACCTTTATACTCAAATACATCTCCGTCAATGGCCCATTTATCCGAAGGATCTGCCACCTTGCCTTTGAAGATCCATTCACCCTGCATCGGATCCGGCGCGCTGTTCTCGAGCACATACATCCGGTGGTTGTGGTTATTGCCGTTATCCGCCGCAAAATACATATACCATTTTCCTCTTAAAAATAAGATCTCCGGCGCCCACAGTTGTTTTGAATACATGGTATTGCGCGGAGGCGTCCAGATGGTTTTCCGCTCTGCAGTTTTCAGATCGGAAAGACTTTTTGTCTTCCACAACACCAGCTTGTTCTGTGTGGTATGTGTATAATAATAATAACCGTCCTTATGAAAGCTGTAGGGATCTGCACCGGACGGCAGCAGCGGGTTGGTAAATGTGTGCAGCGCAGCGGTGTTTTTGGAGCCGGAGCACCCGGCAATCAATCCTGCAAAAAAAAGAATCAAAAAAGATCGGATCATTTTATATAATTTAAAAATCGGAATGTTTTGGGATCGGCCCGGATCAGCGGGTCTTTCTTATGCCTGGAAAAGAGCAATTGTATGATCGCTGTTTTCCGGGGGCCCACTTTCGACGGTGCAAAATGGGTATGCAGCACATACTGCCAGTGCCCCTGGCCATCCTTAAAAAGGTCGCCGTGGCCGGTGCCGTTGTACCCCACAAGGGTTTTCGAGATCACCGGGTTGATGGTTGCTTTCTTCCAGGGCCCCAACGGCGATGTGCTGGTAGCCAGGCCAATGGCATAGTCCGGGTTACGAAAATCGTTGGCCGAATAGAGCATATAATATATTTTACCTCTTTTGAAAACGGTAGGCCCTTCGGTAACACCCCATTGGGCGTTTACCGTATTTTCCCACCCGGAAGCGGCATGGATGCATTCCTTCGCCGTTGCTTCGCGGATGCCACTCAGGTCTTCCTCCATTTCAGCGACAAAAATGCGGTTGCCTTCCTGCAGGCGCACATGATATAGATAGACCTTTCCTTTATCAAAGAATACGAACGGATCGATCATACGCCCTGGTCCCTGCAGGGGTGCCGGTTTTTCCTGCCGGAAGGGCCCCAGCGGGTGATCTGCCACGGCAATGGCAATATGCTCATTGGCGGTATAGGCCATGTAAAATTTTTTCCGGTACATAAAGACCTGGGGGGCCCAAAAGCCCCTGGTACCAAATGCATCGCCCGGGGTCAGTACCTTGCCGGCGGCCTTCCAGTGAACCAGGTCGGTGGATGTATAGGCCCTGAAACCCTTGTCGGCCCCGGAGCCGTTGGTTCCGTACAGGTAATACACGCCCCCGTGAAAAAAAATGGTAGGATCCGCCACCAGCGGATTCTGCTCTCCGGCAGCCTGCGCCCTTCCCCGGACGGGAAGCAATAGCAGGAAACCGGCAAGCATCATAAAAAGAATGCGCCGCATTATTTCGATTTAATACAATGATACAAAATATGTCCTTTGTTATTTTGCCCGGATCCCCGTTCGTGCATGCAGCATGAAACGGGGACCGGGCTTTTTGTAAAAACAAACAATGACGGGCCGTCTATTTTTTTCCGGTCATTGATTTTATGAAATCCACTTCCTCCTGTTTGTAAGGCGTGCCGTCTTTTCTGAAAATATCATGGAACCAAAGCGGCGGTTCTGCAGTATAGGTTTTTGTCCAGCTGTCCCAGGGAAAAATGGTCTGCGATTTCCCGTCAACAAATCCCCAGTTGATCATGGCCACATTGTTTTCTTTTGCAATGGGCAGCGAGCTCTGGAAAGTGCTCTTGTTGGGTCTTGCCATATATTCTGTACACCAGAGTGGTTTGTTATACCGCTTTAACTGACTGATCTTTTTCCGCAACGTCAGTGAGTCGTCGTAGCAATGAAAGGAAATGATGTCCGACTCCTGCAGCTGTAAGCGTTCAATCGGTTTCAGGGTGCTGTCCGACTCCCAGTTGCCGGCCCATACACCCGAGGTCAGTGGTTGTGAAGGGTTGGCGCTCCGGGCCCATTCAAATGTTTGCTTCAGCAGGGGCAGCACGCGCTCTACTTTGTCGGGGATCTCTACTTTCTGATAAGATGCGCCGGTCATGTTATCCGGCTCATTCCATACATCCCAGGCGATGATGCGCGGGTCCCCGGCAAACTTTCCAACCACTGATTTTACATACCGTTCCAGTTCCGGGTACTGTGTAGAATCCTTTAATACGGCCTGCCCGGGGCTCTGCACCCAACCGGAATTGTGCACAAAGGGTTTGGGATCCCGTTGTTTTCCCGCCTTCGGGAACGGATCCCAGCAGGAATCAAAAATGGTGAACAATATTTTTATTTTGTGGCGGTCGGCGATCTCAAGGAACTTATTGATCCGGTCGTAAAATCCCTGCTCATCATTTTTAAACACAAGGTCATGCAGATAAACCCGCATTACATTCATTCCGATCGATGCCGCCAGGGCCAGCTCTTTATCGATGGTAGCCGTATCGAATGTCGCGGCCTGCCACATCTCCAGCTGGTTGATCGCAGTGCTGGGCAAAAAGTTGGCACCCACATACCAGGGCTGGGTCGCATACCATTCGTTGGCCTGCTGCGCGGTCCAGGTCTCCCGGGTTGCGGCCGGAGCATCCTCCGGCCCTGTTTCACCGGACTCCGGTGTGTTACACGATACAAACAGCAACACCCCTGTCATCAGGGCCACTGTACCTTTCATTACCTTTTTAATGTTCAATTTCTTCATGATGCATTATGGTTTTATATAATTGATTGTTCGTCATAAGAGGGCTTTGTTCTATGGTGGACGCATAAATATCAAAAAGGTTGTTTCACTGTTCTTCCGTTTCAAATGCCGCAGATATGCAGGTCTGCCCAAAGACCCCGTTGTGTTGCGCTCCATAAGCCGATCCGCGCACCCGCTGCTATGCATCCGTGCGCCCCAATCGCTGCCTGCTAATAGCCGGGGTTCTGTTTCAAGTTCGTATTGTTGAGCACTTCCGTCTGCGGTATGGGCAAACGGATATGCTTTCCGATAGCAAAGTTCTTAAAATCCGGATCCCGTACCGCCACCGCGTTCACTTTCTCCTGGGTATCCAGGTCGCCCCAGCGTTTCAGATCTGCCCAGCGCACACTTTCCCCGCAAAGCTCCAGCGCCCGCTCGATCTTTAACCGCTCGCGGAAACTGTCCTTGCCCAAAATAGCGGTGGGATGCGCAACGGCCAGCGGGGCCATTTTCGACCGGGTTCTTACCTGGTTTACATACGGCACCGCAGCGGCTGTTTGCCCCAGCTCGTTCAGCACCTCGGCATACATCAGCAGGATATCCGCATAGCGCACCAGCCGGTTGTTCACCTCCGAAAAATAATCTTCGTTGCTCCGATAGTAATCTCTCGAATATTTTTTAAACCAGGCCTCATCGGCGTTCCATTCCCAGCTCCTGCCGTAGATCTTATCGCCAAAGTCCTTTTCCAGGTCCGGATAAAAAAGGGAATAGCGCAGCCGGGGATCGATACCGTCATCGATGGTCTTTTCCTTTTTAAACTCCTGCACCAGCCAGAAACGGGCCTGACCATCTGACCAGCCGATCCCTCTCGGTGCAAAGAACTGGCAGCGGTTGGTACCCATATTGGCATTGACACCATCTCCCTCACCCGTTTTATTGGCATCGGAGAACTGGATCTCAAAAACGGACTCTTTATTGTTTTCCTGGGTAGACCGGAAATTCTCTTTAAAATCCACCAGCTCATACATTCCCTTACCGGCACCGGTGATAAAATAATCCAATGCCGTTTTGGCCTCCGGCCATTTATGCTGCTGCATGTAGGTGCGTGCCAGATAAGCGTTCACGGCCCCTTTGGTGGGACGTCCTACATTGGCATCGTCCCAGGTTTCCGGAAGATCAGGCAGGGCCTCTGTAAGATCTTTTTCTACCTGTGCCCACACTTCGGCCAATGTATTCTGCTGGGGCAAAAATCCGGGATCATCCAGGTGCGGGTCTAAAATAATGGGAACATTCTCATACAGGATCGCTGCATAGTAGTAGTAAAAGGCCCTGAAAAATTTTGCCTGGGCAATTACCGCCTTTTTCTTTGCTTCATCCGCAAAGGGAATATCCGGAACAAATTTCAATACCTGGTTGCAACGGAACACCGCTTTAAAAATATCTTTAAATGTATTTGCGTTGCCCTCCCAGAAATTATAATTAATATACTGGAACCTTGTCCAGTCCGCCAGCTCCACCCAGGGACTTTTGCTCATGCCTTCATCCGACGTAAGGTCCAGGCGGAAATAGATCCAACGGTTCCAGCCTCCGTTCTGGTAGAACATGGCGTAAATGGAGTTCACTGCTTTTTGGGCATCGTCTTCACTTTTCCAGAAACTTGCAACAGGTAACCTGTTGGGATTATCCTGATCCAGCAACGACTTCCTGCAGGAAATGATCAATATCAGCAAAGGAATAACTATTACTATTTTTTTCATGTCAATCGTTTTAATCCGAAATGCGTCTGATTGAATAAATATATCTTATGGGGTCACGTATTTAAAATCCAAAGTTCAAACCGAATGTAACCATGCGTACATTGGGATATGCACCAAAATCGTATCCCTTCTCAAAAATGCTTGTGTTACTGAACTCCGGATCAAGACCACTGTATGGAGTAAATGTGAGCAGGTTCTGACCCGATACGGAAACCTGTGCATGTTCAAAACCGATCTTCTTCACGAATGCATCGGACAGCCGGTAAGAAAGGTTGATCAGCTTCAGCCGGAAAAAGTTGCCGTTTTCCAGCCAGCGTTCCGTATCGCCCCTTGCATTCAGGGTAGATGCATATAAAACACGCGGCATATCGGTATTGGGGTTTTCGGGGGTCCAGGGCTGAATACCGGCCCTGTAATTGGAATTATCATCAAAGCGGTCCGTTACGCTGCGGGGGCCGTTAAACACTTTGGAGCCAAAAGAGCCAAACCAATCCATCGTTATCTCAAAATTTTTGTACGAAGCGCCCAGGTTCAGACCGGTTTCCAGCTTTGGCCAGGGACTGCCTACGATCGCCTTATCATCATTGGTGATTTGCCCATCGCCGTTGTTATCGACAAAACGGATGTCGCCGGGTTTTGCATCGGGTTGAATGACCTTACCCTCCGCATTTTTATAATTCGCCACTTCATCCTGCGATTGAAAGAGGCCGTTGGTCTGCAATACGTACCACATGCCGATCGGCTGCCCGAGCCGGGTTACTGTATTGCCCACGTATAGCTCGTTCTTCCCGTATGCCAGCTCCAATACCTTGTTCCTGACGGTAGTAACATTCAGCGCGGCGTTGTAATTAAAATCATGAATGCTGTTCCGGTAGGCAATGGTAAATTCAAAGCCCTTGTTCTCAAGACTGACGGCGTTCACAAACGGGGCCAGCCCGTCATGACCGCTTGAATAGAGCAATGGTGAGCGGTAGAGCACCTTCTGGGTTTGCGCTATATAATATTCGGCAGTAAATGAAAGTCTATTATCCAGCAGGGTGGCGTCGAAACCATAGTTCTGCTGTTGCAGCTTTTCCCATACCAGGTAAGGATTGGTCAGCTGCACCTGTATGGCGGTTGGCGCAGTATGCTGATCCTTTCCGATGGCGATCGTGGGCAGGGTGTTGATGACCGCATCCGGCTCATAGGGACCGATATTGGAGCTGCCGAGGGTACCATAGTTTGCCCGCACCTTCAGGTCGTTGATCCAGTCTGCCTTAAAGAACTTCTCTTTGCTGATGCGCCATCCCGCGGAAACGGAAGGAAACTGCTCCCACTCCAGATCCGTTCCCAGCCTTGAAGAACCGTCAGAGCGGACAATCCCGTTTATCAGGTACCGGTCGTCAAATGCATATTCCACCCTTCCAAAATAAGAGATCAGGGCCACGCGCTCCCTGAAACCGCCCAGCTGCGCTTCATTTCCCTGATCCAGCACATCGTAATAATGGCCGGATGCATCCTGCAGAACGTTTCTTTTGCTGCCCCAGATCTGTGCATAATCATCGCGCTGGAACGATTGCCCGGCGATCACCGTCAGGTCGTGCTTCGCAAATTCCTTCTTAAAGGTCAGTGTATTCTCGATCAGCTTGGTTACCGATTCGGCCCGGTTCTCATTGGCGATGGCCGGGTCATAAGGCTGGTTAAGGGTCCAGTTGCCCAGCTTTCTAAAATATTTATAATGATCCCGGCTGGTTTCATAGCCCAGGTTCAGACGGTACGTTAAAAAATCGAAAGGCTTCAGTTCGGACCACAGGTTTCCCCGCAGCCGCAGGTTCTCATTGGTCTCATTGATCAGGTCTGCTATTGCCACCGGGTTCGTTCCGAAAGTGCGGGCTTTCCGCTCGTCACCATACCCATATCCTCCGGGGTGTGTATCATCATATACCGGGATGGTGGGCAAGAGCCGTATGACATCAATAACAGGATTTCCGCCCATCTCATCTGTTTTCGCATTGCTGATGGCCAGGTTCTCGCCGATGCTGAAGATCCCCTTGGTGCCCTGTGTGTTTACCCGCAGGTTATAGCGGTCGAAACCGGTACTGATCACCGTACCTTTATTTCCGAAATACCCCCCCGACACAAAATAGGACCCGTTGTTTCCCCCTCCGGAAAAACTCAGGTTCAGGTCCCGGATATTTCCCTGCCGGAAAGCCTCGTCCTGCCAGTTGGTGTTGACCATCGTATCCAGTTGCTGACGGGGAACGTTGGCATTGTCATAGGCCATATAGTTCAGTCTTTTAAATTCATCCGTCTCCGCAAGCTTATACCGGGGCATGGTCTGCACCGAATACTTCGCCGAGGCATCGATCCGCATTGGTCCCGATTTACCCTTTTTCGTTGTGATGATGATCACTCCATTCGCCGCGCGGGAGCCATAGATCGCTGCTGCGGATGCATCTTTTAAGATCTGGATGGATTCGATGTCTTCCGGATTGAAATCCCTGTTTGCGGTAGTGATCAATCCATCAATAACATACAAAGGGTTGGAGTTTGAAATATTCTTCAATCCTCTTATTTGTATCTGGGCCTCGGAGCCGGGCCGCCCCCCTCCCCGTACTTTGATGCCGGTGGCCAGCCCCTGCAATGCTTCTGCAACGGTGGTAGCCTGCCGTTTATTGACATCCGCAGCCTTCACCACGGAAACAGCGCCCGTCAGGTCCTTCTTTAGCTGGGTACCATAACCGACCACCACCACTTCATTCAGATCCGTAGCCGCGGATCTTAAGGTCACATCGATCTTCGGTTGGTCCCCCACCCTCACTTCCTCTGAGGTGTAGCCAACGCTGGTAAAGACCAACGTAGCGCCGGCAGGAGCCGTAATATGGTAGGTTCCCTGCTCGCTGGTAAGCGTAGCCGTCGTTGTTCCTTTAACAGAAACGCTTACGCCCCGGAGCGGAACGCCTTTGTCATCGGAAACGTTTCCGGTGATCGCTGTTCCTTTTTGTGCATTTAAAACAGTTGCAAAGCAAAACAACAAAAAGAATAAAAGGGGGCCTGTCTTTTGTAAGACATGGCGGGATGGCTTTTCGGATCTATATTTCATATAGCGCTGGTTTAACAAGCTGAGTGACTCCAAAATTATCACTACCAATTCCCCGATCCCGCATATTTTGTCTCAATCTTTCATCAAATTGTATCAGGTGGAGAATTTGAAAATTCGAAAATGGGGAAATGAGAGCAGGGAGATTAGATGATAGACATTAGACGATAGACCATAGGCATTAGATGATAGAAGACGGCAGGTAGCAGCCGGTGCCTGGAACAATACAATGGTTATGCGCCTTCTGTAAGAGGAGCTTCTGTACTTTAAAATTCAATACTTCACATTGGATATTTTATATTCCCCCCATTGGGATGCTTATATTTGGCATTAAAATCCGGTCATAATTGAAGCATACGGTCCTATATCTTTTTTTTCTTATCACCATTCTTTGTGTACGTTCTGCCGGTGCCCAGCAATATTATTTTGAGCGCTTCCAGGTTGAGAAGGGATTGTCCAACAATACGGCCACCTGCGTCATACAGGACAAAAAAGGGTTTATCTGGGCCGGCACCAAGGATGGGCTTAACCGCTTTGACGGCTATAGCTTTAAAGTGTTCCGGAATATTTCCGGAGACAGCACCAGCCTGGGCAACAATTCTGTATGGCAGCTGCGTGAAGGGAACGATGGTACCATCTGGGTGGGAACAGAGCATGGCATTTATGCTTACAATCCCGATAACGAAACATTTGCACATCTGCAAGAGACGCCCAAGCAACTGGTACGTGCCATTGCCGAAGACGCTGAAGGCAACCTGTGGTTCGTTATTAATTTTAAGCTATACCGCTACTCCGGGCGGACCCAACAGACCACCCGCTTTTTTAACGGGGAACTGGATTTTTGTACCACCCTTACCATCTCCCGGAACAATGAGCTTTGGGTAGGAACGCTCCACGGTTCCATCGGCCGTTACGATCCGGCAACCGGCCGGTTCACCTTTTTTTCTGTCTTTGGCCATTCCCAACCTGCAGTATCTACCTGGCTGGAACGGATCTTTGATACAGGAGAGGGTTATTTTCTGATCGGCACGGCAACCCAGGGAATAAAAAAATTCAATACCCGTGATCATACGTATGAAGACCTGCTTACCTATAATACAGATAAAACAGAGATCTACGCCCGGGATTTTGTACAGTCAAAGCCGGGCGAATACTGGATCGCAACGGAAAGCGGCATCTATATTTACAACACGCAGAACAATCAGTTCGTTAACCTTAAAAAGAATTATCAGAACCCCTATGCACTTACCGACAACGCTGTTTATTCGCTCTGTAAAGACCGGGAAGGCGGTATCTGGATCGGGACCTACTTTGGCGGACTGAATTATTATCCGAAAGCGAACCCCGCTTTTGAAAAGTATTTTCCCCGGATGAACGCCCGCTCCATTCACGGGAACGCGGTCAGGGAGATCACCGCCGACAACCGCGGCCACCTGTGGATCGGCACTGAAGATGCCGGCCTGAATAAACTGGACACCAGTACCGGGAAGTTCACAAATTTCAAACCCACCGGTAAAAATACCGGCATCGCACACACCAATATACACGGCCTCCTGTACGATGGCGACCGGTTGTGGATCGGTACATTTGAACATGGCCTCGACATGATGGATCTGCGGACAGAGACCGTGATCCGTCATTTCACCGCCGGCCCCGGGCCCAACGAATTGCGCAGCAATTTTATTCACAGTTTATATAAGACCTCCGATGGCCGGATATGGATCGGCAGCTCCAACGGCATCTACCGGTACGATCCTAAAAACGGGAATTTCCGGTCGCCGGATTATTTTCCCAGGGAAGCATTTTATTCATGCATCCTGGAAACGACAGACGGCACCATCTGGGCCGGAACATTTCAGAACGGACTTCACTACTACAATCCGCAGAAGAAGATATTTGGCCGCCTGCAGGTATGGCAGCAGAACAGGGACCTGCTTGCAGAGAACCGGATCACCTATATTCATGAAGCAGCCGACAAAACCCTTTGGATCGCAACCGAAGATGGTTTATACAACCTTCACCCGTCTACAAAAAAAATAAAGATCTACACGACCGCAGCCGGGTTGCCCAGCAACCTGATCTATACGATCACGGAAGACAGCCTGCACCGCCACTGGATCACCACATCAAAAGGATTGGTCTTATTGGATCAGCATGCCCGCATCCTGCGCACATTTACCAAAACCAGCGGACTGCTCGGCGATCAGTTCAACTATTCGTCCCTGTTCCATTCAAAAAACGGCCGCATTTATTATGGCAGTGTAAAAGGACTCATCAGCTTTAACCCGTACGAGCTAAAACCAGACACTTATGTTCCGCCGGTGTATATCACCAACTTTTCCGTATTCAATGTACCCCTGACGATCGCTTCAGAGAACGGGCCTTTACTGCAATCACTTCAGAACACGCGGCAGATCAGCCTTGCCTACGATCAATCGACATTCAATATCGACTTTGCGGCCATCAACTTTACCGCACCGGATAATGTTGAATATGCTTATAAGCTGGAAGGACTGGATAAGGACTGGAATTACATCAAAACAAACCGCAGTGTTTATTTTACCAACCTGCCCCATGGCGAATACATTTTCAAAGTACGCTCCACCAACAGCAGCGGCCAATGGCGGAACAATGAACGGGCGCTCCGGATCACGATCCGCCCCCCGCTGTGGAAAACGCCCCTTGCCTATTTGTGCTATCTGATCCTGGCCGGGTCGGCAACCTTCCTGCTGATCCGGACCTACCGGCAGTACCTCGCCAATAAACAAAAACGCAAAATGCAGCTGTATGCCATGCAAAAGGAAAAAGAACTGGTAGAAGCCAAAATAGATTTCTTTACAAAAGTTGCCCATGAGATCCGGACCCCGCTCACGCTGATCAAGGCGCCGCTGGAAAAGATCACCGGGCAGATAGCCCAAACGCCCCAAACGGAAAAATACCTTAACAGCATGAACAGGAACACGGAGCGACTGCTGGAGCTCACCAACCAACTGCTCGACTTCCGGAAGATCGAGGAAAGACAGCTGTCCCTGAATTTTACAAAAACAAATATCCCGCAGCTGCTTACCGATATATGGAGCAGCTTTCAACCCACCGCCGAAAATAAAAACCTCCATTTCCGGATTGCAGTTCCTCCTGTCCCTTTTGATGCATTTGTAGACCGGGATGCCTTTACAAAGATCATCAGCAATCTTCTCAATAATGCCCTCAAATATGGGAAAACAAAGGTCTTTACCCAATTAACCGCTCCCGGCGCAGACCATCATTTTAAGATCACGGTCAGCAATGACGGGGATCCCATTCCTGCCGCTGATCAGCAAAAAATATTTGAACTGTTCTTCCGTTCAAAGCTCACGGAAACGGTGGCCGGAACCGGCATCGGGCTTTATCTTGCCCGGTCGCTTACCGAACTCCATGGAGGAAGCATCCGCCTGACAGGTAATGGAGAACAGATCTGTTTCGAGCTTCTGTTCCCGCACCGGACGGAACCGGCCTGAGTCGGGGTACACATTATAAAACCGGTTTCTGCTGTTTTTGTGACTTCTTTAATTATATTTACCGTCTATTTTTTATTTGAATGATTATGCATATGAAACTGCGATCCGCATTGATGTTTTGTTCTTCGTTTTTAATTTTCTCCCTTTTCCCGGGCAGCCCTGTAAAGGCACAGACCCAAACCGAGCCTGCTATTATCCCGCGGCCGGCAGTGGTAAAATCCCTGCCGGGCCGGTTCCTGCTGAATGCAGCCACAAAGATCTGTGTAACACCCGGAAACCCGGCAGGCAGGAAACTGGGTGCGATGCTGTCCCAGGCACTTAAGGACAGAACAGGGCTTACGATCCCTGTAAGCGAAAGCAGAAGCCCCGTAGCCAATGCATTCATCATTCACCTGGGGCCGGGGACGGACTCCCTGGGCAAAGAAGGCTACCGGCTCACTGTCAACAACAAAAATATCCTGCTCCGTGCATCGGAAGGCAATGGCGCCTTTTACGGGATACAAACGATTTTACAATTATTACCCACCACTAAAAAAGCGCTGACCGGTATCCCTGCTGTGGAGATCACCGACTGGCCGCGGTTTGAATGGAGAGGACTGATGCTGGATTGCGGCCGCTATTATTACTCGATGAACTTTTTAAAAAAGCTGATCGACTATATGGCCATGCATAAAATGAATACCTTTCACTGGCATCTTACAGAAGATCATGGCTGGCGCCTTGAAATAAAAAAATACCCCAGGCTAACGGATATCGGCGCCTGGAGAACCACAACTGAGTTTAGCCAGGGGCGTTTAAACGGAACCCCGGCCGGTGGCTATTATACCCAGGAGCAGGCCAAAGAACTGGTAGCCTATGCTGCAGAACGTTATGTAACGATTGTACCGGAAATTGAAATGCCGGGGCATGCCACGGCAGCGCTGATCGCCTATCCTGAGCTGTCCTGCAGCGGCGGCCCCTTTAAACCCCTTACCAGGTGGGGCATCCAGAAAGAGATTTTTTGCGCCGGAAATGAAAGAACCTTTGAGTTCCTCGAAGACGTAATCAAAGAAGTAGTGGCCATTTTTCCGGGAGCCGTCATTCATATGGGCGGTGACGAGGCACCTAAAGACCGGTGGAAAAGCTGCCCGAAGTGCCAGGAACGGATTCGTAAAGAGCACCTCAAAGACGAACATGAATTACAGAGCTACTTTGTGAAGCGCGTTGAAAAAATATTCACCGCTCAAAAAAAGAACTACATCGGCTGGGATGAGATACTCGAAGGCGGACTGGCACCCAATGCCTGGGTGATGAGCTGGCGGGGCATTAAGGGCGGCATTGAAGCTGCCCGGCAACAGCACAATGTGGTAATGACCCCCTATAACTATTATTATCTTGATTACTACCAGGGAAAACCATCAATGGAGCCCAATGCCATTTTTGACCATGCCATCAATACACTGGAAAAAGTATATAATTTTGAGCCCACCCCTCCGGAGCTTACCGAAGCAGAAGCCCGTTTTATAAAGGGCGTGCAGGGAAATGTGTGGAGTGAGTTCATTCATACTCCTGAAAAAGTGGAATACATGGCCTTTCCGCGCGCGGCAGCCATTGCAGAAACAGGCTGGACGCCGAAGAACCGCAAGCAATGGGACGACTTTGCCCGGCGAATGGAAACACAGTACGAGCGCTACGACTTTCTTGAACTGAATTATGCCAGAAGCGCGTACAATGTATGGCAGACAACCCTCACCGACAGTCTTGCGAACACGGCAGAGATCCGTTTCAAAACCAATAGTTATCAACCGGAGATCCGCTACACTACCGATGGCAATGAGCCTACGACGCAGTCAACTTTGTACACGGGCCCTTTTAAAGTAAAACCGCCGCTGCTGATTAAATCGGCAACCTTTAAAAACGGGAAAATGATGGGCAAAGTATATGAAGAAGCGGTTCTCAGGAAATGATTCAGCATTTAAAAACGTTTTTACAATCTTGACCCAGGAAGAGAACAACAACCCGTCTCACAGCGCATTTACCCTTCTTTTGGTGGATGATAACGAGGAAATTCTTGATTTTCTGAAAGACGACCTCGAAGAAAAATATATTGTGCTAACGGCCACCAACGGCAGGGAAGCGCTCCGGCAGCTGGAAGAGCATATCATTCACCTGATCATCTGCGATATCATGATGCCGGGAATGGACGGCCTAGAATTTTGCGATCTTGTAAAATCCAACTTCGAGCTCAGCCATATCCCGATCGTTCTGCTTACCGCAAAAAACACACTCCAGTCAAAAATAGAAGGGCTGGATGCGGGGGCCGACGCTTATATCGAAAAACCTTTTTCCCCGGAGCACCTGAACGCACAGGTTTCAAGTTTGCTCAGCAACCGGATGAAGCTGAAGGATTACTTTGCCAAATCGCCATTGACCCATATCAAAACCATGGCGCATACAAAAATGGACGAGCAGTTCCTCGAAAAGCTGCAGCAACTCATAGAAGCCAACCTCTCCAATACGCTCCTGGACGTTGAATTCCTGGCGCAGAACCTGAACATGAGCCGTCCTACGCTTTACCGTAAAATAAAGTCCATTTCTGATCTGTCGCCCAATGAAATGATCAATCTTACCCGCCTCAAAAAAGCAGCGGCCCTGATCAGCCAGGAGCACCATCACATGAATGAGATCTCGGAGACCGTCGGTTACAGCTCCCTTACGCAATTTGGCAGGAACTTTCACAAGCAGTTTGGAATGACGCCCACGGAATACGCCAAAAAGATCAGCGGTTAACGGCCGCCAGCTGCACTAAAGACCGGGCGGCAACAAACCCGGAGCTCCAGGCATTTTGAAAATTATACCCGCCGGTAATGCCATCCACATCCGTTATTTCGCCCGCAAAGAAAAGCCCCGGTACCTTTTTGCTCATCATTGTATGCGGTTCCAGCTCCGACAGCACAATGCCTCCGGCGGTAACAAACTCTTCCTTGTAAGTGGTTTTACCGCTAACGGGCAGTTCAAACGCCAGCAGGTTCCGGATCAGCTGGTTCTGGTTCTTCGAGGGAAGGTCTGCCCAGCGTTTCTGATCATCAATGCCGGATTGCAAAAGAAGGAACTGCCAAAGACGGTTGGGCAATCCCCATTCATTTTTACCCGCTATTTTTTGCGCTCCTTTTTCCGACCGCCACCGGAGGAACAACTCCCGGAGCTCCGGCTCCCGCAGATCCGGCAGCCAGTTTATAAGAGCGCCGAAGCGCCATTGCAGAAGGGCCAGGTTCCGCGCTGCCCAGGCGCTCAGGCGCAATACCACCGGCCCGCTGATACCCCAATGGGTGATCAGCAAGGGACCACGCTGCTGTAATTTGGTGGCTGCCACTGAAACCTTTGCATCGGGCACGCTCAGGCCCATCAATGCCGTTAACGGATGCTGCGGGCTGTTGAATGTAAATAAAGAAGGAACCGGCGGTGCAATGGAATGGCCCAGGCCTGTCAGCCATTGAAACTGCTCCTGCCGGGGAAACCCTCCGCAGGCCATGCATACATAATCACAGCGAAGAATGTCTCCGCGCGCAGTGCTGAGCATAAAATCAGCAGCGGTCCTTTCTACTGCCGTTACCGCGCATTGCATCCGGACCTCCACACCATACCGCCGGGCTTCTTCCAGCAAGCAATCAATAATGGTTTGCGAAGTATCCGTAACCGGGAACATCCGCCCGTCTGCTTCTGTTTTTAACGACACGCCTCTTTGCTGAAACCAGGCAATGGTATCATTGGTAAAAAACTGGTGGAAGAGTTTCTTTACAAAATTTCCTCCCCGGGGATAGCGCTTTGCCATTTCCGCAATTTCAAAGCAGGCATGGGTTACATTGCAGCGCCCGCCCCCGCTGATCTTTACCTTCGACAGCAGCTTATTGCTTTTTTCGACAATCACCACCTTCAGCTGCGGATCCATGCGCGCCGCGTTCACTGCACAAAAGAAACCCGAAGCGCCTCCCCCAATGATATAAACCGTTTTTCCCAATTTCCAATTTTTGCCAAAGATAAGACACCGGATTTTTAACATAATGGGAGTCGGCCATTATCTACCATTGGGTCATGACTGGTACGCCGGTTTTCATTTCAAAACGTTGTCGGATACCTCAAAGTGCACTACCGTACTCAGATACAGGTTTTAAAAACATACTACTTTATCCAACCATTCGCCCGCATCCAGTTCAGACATCTTTCGAACCAATGATCGTTATTGGTTTTATTGTTGAGCCCGTACCCGTGGCCGCCCGCAGCATAAATATGCATTTCGGCTTTTACACCCACAGCCAGCAGGGCCTGGTAATACGCAATGCTATTGGCCACCGGTACTACCCTGTCATCGGAACTGTGTAGCAGAAAGGCAGGAGGTGTTGCCGCCGTTATCTGTTTTTCATTAGAATACTGGTCCACTTTTTCCGCCACAGCCGTGTCTTTACCGAGCAAGGCGCGCCGCGAGCCTTTATGTACAAGCGGTTCCGTAAAGCTGATAACCGGGTAAACCAGTATTGAAAAGTCAGGGCGCAAGCTGGTATGCCGGGGATTATCAATGACCCGGTCATTAAAATGCGTGGATGCGGTAGATGCGAGATGCCCGCCGGCGGAAAAGCCAATAATGCCGACCCGGTCCTGGTTGATATTCCATTCGGAGGCCCGCTCTCTTATGATCCTGATTGCCTGCTGCGCATCCTGTAATGGCCCGATCGTTCTATTGACCATTATCCTGTCGTCCGGCAACCGGTATTTCAAAACAAAAGCGGCAACACCCTTTTCAGCAAATGCTTTTGCCACATCCGTTCCTTCCTGGTTGATCACCAAATAAGAATAGCCGCCACCGGGGCAGATCACCACTGCAGTGCCGGTGGCTTTTTCTTTTGAAGGGAAATAAGCGGTTATGGATGGAGCTGTAACCGATCGCACCAGGATCCGGCCCGTAGCTGTAGTATCCCATTTTTCCGTTACCGCATCTGTTTTAATGGAATTCGGTACCACCGGGTATAAAGGAACCACCAGTTGTGCCCTGCCGCCCAGGAACGTTAACAAAACCACAGCGGATGTGAGTAAATAGCGCTTCATATTCAATCGTTCATCATTTAAAAAAAAGGATCCACATGCAATTTATGTGTTTATGTAGAACATATCAAAGATAGCGTATAAAATGAAAGATGAAAAATTATGAGCCTGTTTCTTTGGAAGGCACCACCGTTCCGTTTATTCAATCCGCAAATATAAAATCAATGACAATCACAGGTGGGGCTGATAATCTCCCGGGCCATATCATTCTGAGTCCGCAGCCCCTTAGGTGCATTCAGGGCAGCAGCTGTATCAAACACATCTTCCATTTGTTTCTTTTACATTTGCAGACGGCATTGCTTCCTGTTCCAATCAAAAAAAATATGTCTTTTTATAAAATATCCTGTTTTCTGATGGCATGCTGCATTACGCTGTTGTGCCCCGCCCAGTCCCCTTCTTTCCCGATCCTGCGGTCCGGCAAAGAATACCGGAATGCCCTCCGCAAAAATGCTGATAACCGCCTGGTGGAATTAAAAAGCCGGATACCCGGCCTGGTGTACGATCTCCGGTATGCCACCACTAATAATTTTATGCACCGGCGGATGTATCCCGGAGGCACCCGCTATACCTTTATGAGAAGGCCGGCTGCCGAAGCGCTGGCCGCAGCTCAGAAGGAACTGAACCTGGAGGGACTGGGGCTGAAAATATTTGACGCCTACAGGCCCTACTCCGTTTCCCAAAAGTTCTGGGAGCTGGTAAAGGACGAACGGTATGTAGCCAATCCTGCAAAAGGGAGCAACCACAATCGCGGAACGGCTGTCGACCTTACCCTTATTGACCTGAAAACACAGCAGGAATTGCATATGGGAACAGGCTTTGATAATTTTACAGATACGGCGCACCATAGCTTTACCGGCCTGCCCCCGCAGGTACTGAAGAACCGCGGCCGGTTAAGGTCTGTCATGGAACGTCACGGGTTTGGGGCGCTGGACTCGGAATGGTGGCACTATACCTACAGGACAGGGACTTTTGATGTGCTGGATCTTTCATTTAAACAACTCAGCAAACGCCCATGACCGCGGACCGCTTTTATATCATCACCGGCGGACCAGGATCGGGGAAGACCACCCTGCTCACCGCGCTGGAGCATGCAGGCTTCCACACCGTTCCGGAGGCTGCGCGTACGATTATCAAAGAGCAGGTCCAGACAGGAGGAACAGCGCTTCCCTGGAAGGACCGCCGGCGCTATACCCGTCTGATGCTCGACCGGTCCGTAGAAAGTTATCAGGCAGCCACGGAACAGGCAAAAAAGCACCCGGAACGCCTGTTCTTTTTTGATCGTGGCATTCCCGACACCCTTTGTTATGCCAACATGACCGGCATCGGCATTTCAAAGCAGATGGATGCCGTTGCCCGGACGCATCCCTACAACAAAACCGTATGGATGCTGCCTCCGTGGAAAGAGATCTATGCCATCGATGATGAGCGCAAACAAGACTGGGCTGAAGCCGTTTTTACCTACCTGCAAATGAAAGAGATCTATACCCGGTATCAGTACAACGTTACCGAAGTGCCGCCTGGCGATGTCCGCTACCGCAGTGCATTCATTATTGCCCGCCTCAAACTTTGATCTTCGATGGTATAGCGCCTGCGGACACGCGCCAGGGCAGGAAAATGTACCGTACCTACGGCACTCCCCTCCTGTTAGGGGGATCTGGCCGGCGGCCTTCTGTATTCCATTCAAAGGGCAAGAGGCATCGCCTCGACCAGTCTATCAACAACGAACCTCGGTTCGTTGTAAAAACCTGCAACGGAAACAGGAGAACCATAGGTTCGGACCATAAATTGACGGATATGATGCGGATAAGCGCCCGGGCGGGAAAATGTACCGTACCTACGGCACTCCCCGGCTGTTAGGGGGATCTGGCCGGCGACCTTCTGTATTCCATTCAAAGGGCAAGAGGCATCGCCTCGACCAGTCTATCAACAACGAACCTCGGTTCGTTGTAAAAACCTGCAACGGAAACAGGAGAACCATAGGTTCGGACCATAAATTGACGGATATGATGCGGATAAGCGCCCGGGCGGGAAAATGTACCGTACCTATGGCACTCCCCGGCTGTTAGGGGGATCTGGCCGGCGGCCTTCTGTATTTTCTATTCAAAGAGCAAGAGGCATCGCCTCGACCAGTCTATCAACAACGAACCTCGGTTCGTTGTAAAAGCCTGCAACGGAAACAGGAGAACCATAGGTTCGGACCATAAATTGACGGATATGATGTGGACCCGCGCCAGGGCAGGGGCCCACCCCGGGGGTGCTGATGTTCTTTTGCAGAAAGCATCTCCGGAAAAAGAAAAACATTATATTCGAATAAAAATCACTATGAAAAAAATGATTGCCTTATGCATTGCACACCTGCTATTCTTGTTAACCGCCAATGCCCAAACAGAAAAAGGGAAATGGGTCATTTCCGGACAAACCAACCTTAGTTTTGCATATAACAGCAGCGCTGAATATATGAAAAGCTACAAGACGAAATCGGGGACCTTCACCCTGCAACCCGCTGTCGGTTATTTTGTAGCCACCAACCTGGCGGTTGGGTTATCAGCTGCCTACACGTACAGCAAGGCCGATTTTTCAGAAGCAACTTCCACCCTGGCGCTGATGCCACAGGCGGAATATTATTTCCCGCTTGAAGGTAAGGCCAGGCCCTTTGTTACGATCGGCGGAGGGTATGCCCGTCACAGCGAGGGCGATTCTGCCATTTTTAAATACGATGGCTTTGCCGCCGGGGGTGGTGCCGGCGTGGCCCTTTTCCTGAAAAACAATATATCCCTCGACCTGGGCGCCCATTACACGTATACCCAGCTGGAAAACATACAAAAAAGGGGCTATTACGTTAAGAACAACGGGCTTGGATTTTTAGCCGGGTTTTCCCTTTTCTTCTGACGCCGGCTTGCGGACCGGCCTCTTTTCAGGCGTAGCTTCTCTGGTTTATACCGGGAATTTCCTTTGCGGTGCCACCAGCTGCAGCAGGTAACCGATGCCCCAAACCAGCAGGGCACCCACGGCATTCAGCCATAAAAATCCCAGTGAAATGATCCCGTATTCATTCAGGAAAAACAAGACCACCACGATCACCTCGGCGATCAGCGCCGCCCAGAACACCGCATTGCCCCTGATGCGTTTTGAGTAGAATGCCACCAGGAAGATCCCGAGGATCGTTCCGTAGAAGAGCGATCCCAATACATTCACCACCTCTATCAAACTGTTTCCCCAATTGGACACAAACATTGCAACGGCAATACAGAATATCCCCCACAAAAAGGTATATCTTTTTGAAACAAGGTAGTCCCGTTCCGCCGGTTGCTCCTTTTGCGAAAAACGTTTATGAAAATCGATCACGGTGCTGGATGCAAGGGAGTTCAGCGCCGCGGCGATACTTCCCCAGCTGGCAAGAAAAATAATGGCGATGATCAGTCCTACCAACCCCACCGGTAAATAATCCACTACAAAATGCAGGAAAATATAGTTGGTATCATTGTCGGCGCCCCCGTTCTTTTTTACCAGTCCCTTGATCCGGGCCCGGACCGATTCCGTTTCGGTCTGAAGTACCTGCAGCTGCCGGAAGGCTGTTGCCCGCTCACTGGAGTACAGGGCAAGGGCCGCGTCCTTTTTCTGCTGAATGCCCTCCAGCTGGTATTGCAATTGATGCAGGGAGTCGCTGTAAACCGATTGCTCCAGCCGCTTTAACTCCAGCTCGTTAAAAAAAGCAGGCGCCTTATTGAACTGGTAAAAGGCAAAGACCAGTACCCCGATCAGTAAAATAAGGAACTGCATGGGCACCTTCACGATTCCGTTCATCAGCAGGCCGAGACGGCTTTCTTTAAGATTCCGGGCTGTCAGATAACGGCCTACCTGCGACTGGTCGGTTCCAAAATACGACAGCAGCAGGAAAAACCCTCCGATCACCCCGCTAAAGATATTATACCGGTCGCCCCAATCAAAGCCTTTATCGGTGATGCCCGTAGTGATCACATTCATTTTCCCCAACTTTCCGCCAACACGTAATGCGTCGGTGAAGCCGATCCCCGGGGGCAGGTCTTTTACGATATAGTATCCGGCAACGAACATGGCGCCCATGATGATCAAAAACTGGAAGGTCTGTGTATAGGCCACTGCCCGGGCACCACCGGTTACGGTATAAATGATCAGGAGCCCGCCCATGAACAGGTTGGTCAGGTAAATATTCCATCCCAGCAATACGGACAGGATGATGGAAGGAGCATAAATGCTGATCCCGGTTGACAGTCCCCGTTGCAGCAGGAACAAAAAAGAAGTGAAGGTCCTTGTTTTCAGGTCGAACCGCTGCTCGAGGTACTCATAAGCAGTAAATACCTTAAGCCTGCTAAAAACCGGAACAAAAGAAATGCAGATGACAATAGCGGCCAGCGGCAGTCCGAAATAATACTGAACAAAGCGCATTCCGTCTGTATAGGCCTGCCCCGGTGCGGCAAGGAAGGTGATGGCACTGGCCTGGGTGCCCATAATACTCAACAGGATCAGGTACCAGGGCATGCTCCTGTTGGAACGGAAATAACCATCAAGATCGCGCGTTGTACGGCTTTTGTAGATCCCGTAAAGGATAATACCGGACAATGTAACAATCAGAACAACCCAGTCCAGTGGCTTCATGAGTAGGTTTTTGTGATCTGGTGAAAGCAGGCGATCAGCAAGAAAAGCACCACGACCACGAGAACATACCATATAGTCCAGGACCCGAAGAGGGGGGCCTTTTCCTCATCCTGTATCTGCTTATTCATACGCATTGATTATTAGAGGCCGGAGATTAGATGTTAGACGTCAGATATTAGATATTAGACATTAGACCCTGGATGCCTGATCGTTGATATTTGATGCTTGATATTTGATACCTGATCCCTGGCATGTCTTCTGCATCATGTACAATTCCGGATCCCTATTCACCATTCACTACTCCCCATTCACTCCCTCACCGCTTCGCCCGCAGGCTGTTCATAAATACGATCCCCAAACCGATGATCAGTCCCAGCATCAGACCCAGCCGTATCTTTTTAATAAGTGTGCCGACGATCAGTCCGATCACAATGGCAACAAGAAATGCCATTTCACCCCGGCGGATGCCCATAATCTCCTTTTTCTTATCAGTCATTTACATTTGTTGATGTCTGCGAATTTAATGCAATAATATTTGCAAATAAACGAATTGCCCCGGGAACTGCAGCCGGCAGCTGCCTGAAAAATGTGATCCCGCAATAAGTAAAATAACCTTTCCCATATTTGCCGGTTATCAGGGCACCGGCATTTTCCTGCTCTCCGGGATCGCGCATCACCAGCACCGGTTTCAGGTGTGCATCCCAGTTGGCTGCGTGATAAGTGCTCCGCTCCTGCACCCAGCCTTCAAAATCTTTGTCCGTGATCTGGTTGGGGTAGCGCAATACCCGCATGAAAGGATCTGTAAAACGCACCGGGGCATTCTCATCTGTAATCCGGCTCCGGGAAATGGAAAAATCATACGGACCGATCTTTGCTTTTACAGGCCCGATGTTATTATTTGTACAGTATTGAACGATCAGGTTCCCTCCGTTGCGAATATAAGCCATCAACGGCTCATAGGCATCATTCAGCCATTCGTGGATATTATAGGCCCGTACGCCGCTTATAATGGCATCAAAACCGGAAAGCTCCGTTGTTGCCAGTTTTTGACGGTCCAGCAGCACTACCTGGTAGCCCATGGCCGTCAGCACTTCCGGTACTTTATCACCCGCACCCGGTATGTATCCGATCTTCTTTCCCGCAGTTCTCAGATCGATGTTCAGCAGCTTTACCGAATCGGTATAGAGGTAATTGATATCGGGAATATGATCATAGCGGATCGATTTTATCGCCTGCCCGTACCGCTCTGCGGGAGCAGTACGCTCCCATACATTGCCCTCCACCGTGGTTACAGCATTGCTGAGCTGTTTATTGGACACGGGTATAAAAACACCGGCCCCGGTATCTGCAACCGCCGCCGCTTCCGTTCCGGGCAATCCTGCCAGTCCAAACTGCAGCTCACTGGCAACGGATTGATTGATGGTATAGTGAAGCTTCAGTTTTTTTTCTTCTGTTTTTCCCTTTTGGAACAGCAGTATTTTTGGAGACAGCTGCACAGTGATGCGGGGCGCCACCATTACCGGCTGGTATATTTCACCTTTCACCGGGTCTGTAAAATGATACAATACCGGTACATCAAATGTCAGGTCTACACCTTCGATGGCCGTGACAAATCGGGCCGTAAAGGCCGGTGCCACATCCGGGATGCCGATCTCCTGCTGATCATGCACCGTATAATTGGCAGGCGCCATCTTTTCGCGCAGCCAGTAGGGCTGTGTTAACGGGGTATTTTTGGCAATGGGTACCGCTACCTTCTGCACCAGGTTCCGGTTGGCCGGCAGCGGCTGATCCAGCAGCAGCTGTTCATCCCCGATACCGATGGCTTTGAGCCTTATGGCCCCGGCCGACCGGTTGATCGCATTTACGGTGAACGCCACCGTATCACCGGGAAATAATAGCTGCGTGCTGCTGGTAGCTCTTATAAATAAACCGCAACATTGCCGGATCAGCTCCCGCACCTCGGCCATTTTTTTGTTTTTCCAGTATGAATCCGGCAATTGCCCGATCATCCGGTACAATGCTGCCAGAGGCTGAACCGATGCCGCCGGACGGAGGATCGAAAATGCTTCCCCGATCTTTTTAACGGCAGTTTCAATTTCTTTGCCACCGGGCCCCACACGGTTCCAGCTAAGATCAATGCCATCCATCAGCTCAGTTGAAGGCGCGCTTCCGCCGGTTGTTTTAAAATATTCCCAGCTCTCACCCCGGGTTCCGGCAGAGCCAAACCCCTGGCTTTTGTGCTGGCTTCTGCTGAGTGCCGCTATCTCGCCATAACTCTTCCCCAGGGAAGCATTGTACCCCCCTACATCTATTTTGAACTCGGAAGGTCCTGTGGTATTCGTTCCGCCGAAATTAAATGTATTCCATAAAATACGTTTGGCCTGCCAGGGCTTTACATAGTTCAGCTGCTCCGGGTATCGCCGGGGATCGGCAGCCATTTTGAATGCTTCATTGGCCAGGATCGCCGACGCCGTATGATGACCGTGCCCCCCCTCTCCGGTTACCGGAAATCGGGTAATGATCACATCCGGCTGAAATTTCCGGATCACCCAAACGACATCACTCAACACCAGCCGGCGGTTCCATATAGCAAACGTTTCTTCCGGATTTTTTGAAAATCCAAAATCAAATGCGCGGGTAAAAAACTGCTCGCCGCCATCGATACGCCGCGCAGCAAGCAGCTCCTGTGTGCGGATCAATCCCAGCTCGATACCCTGCTCCTCCCCGATAAGGTTCTGCCCGCCGTCTCCGCGCGTCAGCGAAAGATAACCGGTGCGGTAGCACTTCTCATTTGCCAGGTAGGTGATCAGCCGTGTATTTTCATCATCCGGATGTGCCGCCAGGTAAAGAACAGAACCCAGTACATTCAGTTTCCGGATGCCCTGCTGGATCTCGCTTCCCGACCAGCTCCGGGGTGCCTGGGCAATCCCCGTACCACAAAAGCACATCAATAAAAAAGAACAGACAATACGCTTCATCTTACGAATATACAATGGAGCGTTGAGAATTGAGCCATCAGCTATCAGCCACGGAATTTGAAAACGTGGAAATATGGAAACGCTTCAGGCCGGACCGAACGTTGAGCTTTATCCTGACCGAAACCGGGAAAAACATGAACCCAAAGAAAGTGCCCCGGAGTTTCCGGGTATAAAAACGGATCTGACTAAAAGTCGAGCCCCAGGCAGGAACACGGCCGGCCATGTAATCCAGAAACTTTTTATACCTTTCCCAAAATTTTATTTTCATGCGCAGTCTTGTTGTTGCCGCGGCCCTGCTCCTGCTTACCGCCTGTTCCTCCACAAAAAAGGCCGGCTCACCGCCGGCCGGTTCTTCCGGGATCAACGCGGGGCATTATACCAGTACCAAACATATCAACGCTTCGAACGGAGCCGTTGTATCTGCACACCCGCTGGCCAGTATGGCAGGATTGGAAATGTTGAAAAAAGGAGGAAATGCTGTGGATGCCGCCATTGCCACTCAGTGGGCATTAGCGGTAGTGTATCCCGGAGCCGGCAACATCGGTGGCGGCGGGTTTATGGTGGCCCGGTTGGCCAATAAGGAAAAAATAGCCATCGATTACCGGGAGATGGCACCCTCCGGAGCGCATCGGGATATGTACCTCGATGCCAACGGTAATGCGGTTGCAGCAAAGAGCCTGAACGGGCACCTTTCCTCCGGCGTGCCGGGAACGGTAGCCGGCCTGTTTGCCGCGCAGCGCTATGCCAAACTTCCCATGCGGGTATTGATACAGCCGGCTATTGATTTTGCCGAGCACGGCTTTGTGATCACCGCAGCGGAAGCCCGCGGGCTCAATGCCAACAGGGAAGACTTTCAGCAATTCAGCACCCGCCCAACGGCTTTTGTAAAACAAGCGCAGTGGCGGGAAGGCGATACCCTGATCCAGAAAGAGCTTGCCGCAACATTAAGGCGGATACAGGAAAACGGGCAGCCGGGATTTTATGAAGGTGAAACCGCCCGCCTGATTGTGGAAGAAATGAAACGCGGCAGCGGTATCATCAGCCTGGATGACCTGAAAACCTACCAGGCAAAGCTGCGGCAGCCCCTCGGTTTTACGTACAGGGGATACCAAATCATCGGGATGCCGATGCCCAGCAGCGGCGGGTTGTTGCTGAACCAGATGCTGAAAATGATTGAGCCGTACAATATCGGCGCGATGGGCTTTGCAACGCCGGCAGCCGTGCAGTTGATGACCGAAGCCGAACGCCGGGCCTATGCCGACCGGGCGCGCTATATGGGCGATGCCGATTTTGTAAAAGTACCTGTTAAAGAACTGACCAGTGAAGCCTACCTCAAGAACAGGATGCAGGACTATGATCCGCAGAAGGCCGGCAACAGCAAACAAACCGCAGAAGGTATAGTGCCCGGTTATGAAAGCGAAGAGACCACACACTTAAGTGTTCTGGATAAGGAAGGAAACGCGGTGGCCGTAACCACCACCCTCAACAACAGCTACGGGAGCCGTACCGTTGTGGGCGGCGCGGGCTTTCTTTTAAATGATGAAATGGATGATTTCAGCGCCAAACCCGGATCTCCCAACCTCTTCGGCGCCGTGGGCGGAAAGGCCAATGCCATTGCGCCGGGAAAGCGCATGCTCAGCTCCATGGCTCCCACCCTTGTTTTAAAAAACAATGCCCCCTTCCTTGTGGTAGGTACGCCGGGCGGCACCACCATCCCTACTTCTGTTTTTCAGACGATCGTTAACATCATCGATTTTAATATGAGCACGGATGACGCGGTAAACAAACCAAAATTCCACCATCAATGGCTACCGGACCGCATTGATATTGAAAGCGGTTTCCCGGAGCAGACGTCCCGGGCCCTTGAAAAAATGGGTTATAAATTATACAACCGCAAACAAATTGGCCGTACGGAGGTTATAAAAGTACAGCCCGGCGGAAAAATGGAAGCTGTAGCCGACCACCGGGGCGATGATTCAGCAGCGGGATTTTAAGGTTCGAAGTTCAATGTTAACCGGGTCTTCGTGTCTTAACAGGTTCATCAGAAATCAGAAACGTGAAACATGAACGAAACATTATTCATAAAAAGCGCGATTCAGCAATTTAAGGATTACAAAGGATTGGCAGAACGGACATTTCAGCAATTAGAGGATGCCGATTTTCATTTTCGGCCGGATGTGGCCAACAACAATCTTGCGGTGAACATTACGCATCTGCATGGCAATATGCTCAGCCGCTGGAGCCATTTCCTTGCCGAAGATGGCGAAAAAGAATGGCGGAAAAGAGATGCGGAGTTTGAAGAGCAGCACCTTGACCGGGCACACCTGATGGGCCTCTGGGAAGAAGGCTGGAAATGCCTGCTGGACGCTCTCGAGTCATTAAAACCGGAGGACCTGCAGAAAACAGTGACCATCCGCACCAAACCGTTAACGGTCATTGAAGCCATACACCGCCAGCTGACCCACTACGCTTACCATGTAGGCCAGATCGTGTTTATCGGCAAGCAGATCCGCAAAGATCGATGGGAAAGCCTTTCCATTAACAAAGGGGCATCAAAAGCATTCAATGAACAACTAAAAAACGAAGCCCGGTAAATCATGGCAGAAGATCTTTCTATACATTCCGGATCAAAAGAAGAGCAATACCGATCGCTCCTTCCGCAGATCCGTGCGCTCCTTGAAGGAGAACCCGATCTGATCGCCAACCTCTCCAATATTGCCGCGGCGCTGAAAGAGCAATTCAACTGGTGGTGGGTCGGCTTTTATCTTGTCAAAAATGACGAACTGGTACTGGGCCCCTTCCAGGGACCCGTTGCCTGTACCCGCATCCGGAAAGGGCGCGGTGTTTGCGGTACCGCATGGGAAAAAGCCGAAACCCTCATCGTAGCAGATGTGGAACAGTTCCCCGGCCATATTGCCTGCAGCAGCCGCTCAAGATCCGAGATCGTTGTGCCCATCATCCGCAACGGGGAAGTGCTGGGCGTGCTGGATGCAGACAGCGAAATACAAGACCATTTTAGCACCACAGATCAGCTACACCTGGAAGCGCTGTTGAACAGTATTTCTTTTCACTTATTATAAAAGCAGCTATGAGCACAAAAAAGATAACGATAACGGGTAAGGTACAGGGTGTCTTTTTCAGAAAAACCGCAAAGCAGCAGGCCGATATGATGGGAATCCTGGGTTCTGTTCAGAACCTGCCGGACGGTTCCGTGCTTATTTATGCATATGGAGATGCAGAGCCGCTGCAACGCTTTATCGACTGGTGCAAACAGGGATCGCCCGGTTCTTCCGTAACAGCGGTCACCGTTACCGATGTTCCTGAAGCAGCAGAATACAGATGGTTTGAGATACGGGGATGATGTGCGGCTTCAGGGCGGGCGCATCATTTATGCTGCCGCATCCGGAACGCCGCCAACGGCACAGACCCTTTTTTATTTTAAGGATCAGAACCCGGGGCCATGCCTGCTGCCTTTACCTGTGCAACTCCCACACCCACACATTGACGGCGACATTCCAAACATACAATCGCCAGCCCAGCCGATACCTGGGGGCCCTTTCCTGTACCTGATTTGCCGGTTTGAGCCAATTTCCCTACTTTTGAACGGCGCCTTTACTCTTTTCTAAACAGGTATCTGCTCCTGCTATGCAGACCATTCCTTAAGGTATCAGACCGTTTTTCTCATAAGATCTCATAAAAAAAGCGCACCGGTTTATTGAAAACATCAAAATTCAGAAAATGAACACAACGCAAATCACCATCAAAGGCAATACCATCCGCGCCGCTTTGCAACAGGCCCTGCAGCTGAAGGCCGAGGAACTGGGCATCACCGGCACAATGCAAAGCAATAAAAACAATACGGTAACACTGATCACTTCCGGTACCCGGGATAACCTGGAGCGCTATATCGACTGGTGTGCATCTGCTGCCAGGGAGCACGGAGTGGAAATTGCTGAAACCAGGGATCTTGCTTTTAAAGCCTTTTATAGGTTTTCCTGAGCAGGATCCGCAACCGGCATGCGACAGTTTTCCACCGGATATTCCGGCCCCATTCCTTTATCTCATAACAAAAGCATATCGGAAATCAGAAAAAATGATGCGCGTGCCGCTACTTTTCAGTGATATTGCGTAAGTTGCTTCTTATTTAAAACAATGCTCTTATTCATGAAAAAGCAACTTTGTTTCGCGATTGCGGCCCTTTATGCAGGTTCCTTTCTGTATGCACAAAACGGCGATCCCAAAATCACCGAAGTATGGAACCCTGAACCAAGAATTGTAACGCCCGGTCAAACGAGCGCAGATCCCCCTTCCGACGCCATTGTTTTGTTTGACGGCTCTGATCTTTCCAATTGGGAAAAAGCCGATGGCAAGGGAGCTGCGGCCTGGAAGGTGGAGAACAAAGCCATGACCGTGGTCAAAGGCTCCGGAGCGATCCGCACCAAACAAAGCTTTGGCGACTGCCAGCTGCATATTGAATGGCGTACACCCGCAGTAGTAAAGGGAGACGGACAGGGAAGAGGCAACAGCGGTATCTTTTTAATGAGCAACTATGAGCTGCAGGTGCTGGACGGCTATAAGAACCGCACCTATAGCAATGGCCAGGCAGGCAGCATCTACAAACAACTGATCCCGCTGGCCAATGCCTCCCGCAAACCCGGGGAATGGCAGACCTACGATGTCATTTTCACCGCTCCACGCTTTAATAAAGACAGTACCTTAAAGTCGCAGGGAAGGATTACAGTTATCCACAACGGGGTGCTGGTACAAAACAATGCGGCCATCCTGGGAGCCACTCAATACATCGGCATTCCCACGAATACCTTTCATAAAGAAAAAGAGCCCCTCATCCTGCAGGATCATGGCAATCCGGTAAGCTTCCGGAACATCTGGGTTCGGGAACTGGAATAACGGTGAATACCGGCACGCAAAAGCGGGCATCAGGAATAATATAAGCCAGATACCGGGCGAAGAACGACAGGTATTATTGCATATGGATGCCACCGTCTTTCTATAGGATCTGTGTATTGGGCAAGCCTGATTTATGCCGTTCATAACGGATATCAAAATCAAGAATCAACAGCCACTTCTACTGCCTTCCGGGCGATGTTATTGCTCACAGGCTCCTGTATGGATCCGTGTATCCTGGGCGCTTGCCCCATGACATGAAATCCTGTTATCTCCGGGATCGGACCCGGGGCTTTTTATACGCCTCAACTTACCCGAAGTAGAGCCGGCGGCAACAAAAAATTGACGACCTGTTTGTTTTATCTGAATATAAAGTATATTTACGCCCGTTCAAAAAGCGGAAGTAGCTCACCTGGTAGAGCGGCAGCTTCCCAAGCTGCAGGTAGCCGGTTCGAGTCCGGTCTTCCGCTCTTATTTTTAATATTCGGTTCAAGGGTGCCATTTTGTTTTCATTTTGAAAACAAAATTCCGGTCGCTATGTCCCTGGAAATTGAATATCCTTTCGCCGCAGCGCTTATCCGGGCGTGCCATAAAACCAGCAGCAACAATAGCGCTACAAGATACCCGGATTGAACTGGGCCCTTCGCGGCAGCCATTCCTGTATTCGTACACCATACCTTGTTATTTTGCCGCCGCAAACGGGCTTTCGCGTTTGCAATATTCAGCTGATTTATCTTATCTTTGCCCTTTAATGAAGCTTTCCACCAAACATTTATTGGGTATTAAAGACCTCACAAAAGAGGACATTTCCCTTTTTTTAGATACAGCAGCACAGTTTAAAGAAGTTTTACAGCGACCGGTTAAGAAAGTTCCTTCCTTAAGAGATATAACCATCGTAAACCTGTTTTACGAAAACTCAACCCGGACCCGCATTTCATTTGAACTGGCCGAGAAAAGGCTGTCGGCCGATACCATCAATTTTACAGCGTCGGGGTCTTCCGTTTCCAAAGGAGAAACCCTTCTCGACACCGTCAACAATATCCTGTCCATGAAAGTGGATATGGTGGTGATGCGGCACAGCGCCACCGGTGCCCCTCATTTTCTGGCCCGGCATATCCCGGCCGCCATTGTCAACGCCGGGGACGGGATCAATGAGCACCCCACCCAGGGGCTGCTGGACGCATTCTCGATCCGGGAAAAGATCGGAACGCTGAACGGCACAAAAGTGGCCATCATCGGCGACATCATGCACAGCCGTGTGGCCATGAGCAATATGTACCTCCTCACCAAAATGGGCGCAAAGGTCACTGTTTGCGGTCCCCCTACCCTTGTACCCAAATACATTGAAGAAGCGTTTGGCGTAAGCGTAAACTATAATTTACAGGAAACCCTCAACTGGTGCGATGTGGCCAATGTACTGCGCATTCAGCTGGAGCGGCAGAACCAGGTACTCTTTTCATCACTCCGGGAATACAACCTTTCCTATGGCATCAGCCGCAAACTGCTGGAGGGTCTGAAAAAAGATATTGTGATCATGCATCCCGGCCCTATCAACCGGGGCGTGGAGCTGGACAGCGACGTGGCGGACTCCGGGCAGTCCATCATCCTGCAGCAGGTAGAAAATGGCGTAGCGGTAAGGATGGCGGTCTTATATTTGCTTTCCAATAAAAATCAATAACAGCGTATTTAATCTGGTACCATGTCAAGAATCTGCCTGTTTCCCGGAACTTTTGACCCCATTACCCTGGGGCATGTGGACATCATCAACCGGGCGCTGCCTTTGTTTGATAAAATCGTGGTAGGGATCGGGATCAATACCTCAAAAAGCCCGATGTTCAGCGCAGAAAAGCGATTGACCTGGATAAAGGATATCTTCCCCGACAGCTCGCGTATTGAAGGTGCAATGTACGAGGGGCTTACCGTAAACTTTTGCAAGGAAATAGGCGCGGGGTTTATTTTACGCGGTATCCGTTATGTAAGCGATTTCGAGTATGAAAAGACCATTGCAGATGCCAACCGGACTTTAGATCCAACCATTGAAACGATCTTTCTTACCGGGGAGCCTAAATATACTTCCGTGGCCTCCACCATTGTACGCGACATTATCAAAAACAACGGTGATGCCAGTCCGTTCCTGCCGGAAGCCGTCTATACATCTTTATAAGAGCTGTTTGCTTCGCAGTTTTGGGTACTCTTATATCCGGTGGTATTGCCGGAGGCGGGAATTTTCAGCACTGAAGTTCAGCCGAAGAATGGGAATTGAATTTTACGCTTCTGCCCAATCCCGCTTTTTGCAATAGCTTGCTATCCGTCCGTTATCATGATCTGTCTACTTCATAATTCAATTCAGTTACGCCACTGGAAAATTGCCGTGTAGTTGACAACAATTTTAGTTTTATGGGGCCGCTGATATCCGTAAACAACGGAATGCCCCGTCCGAGGATGACCGGATTAACGAATAACCAGTAGCCGTCAATTAAGTCCTGTTGTATAAGTGCATGTGTTGCTGTCGGACTGCCAAAAAGCAAGATGTCCTTATCCGATTTTTGTTTTATTGCATGTATACCGTCTGAAATATTGTCGCTGATAATTGTCGTGTTCGTCAATGCAGCATCCTTCATTGTTTTTGATAAAACAACTTTATGAACATCCTTATACCATTTTGAATGTTCAATATCGTGCTTGGTCGCTGTTGGTTTGTCTCCTGCGGAAGGCCAGTAACTTTCCATCATCTGATAGGTGACCCGTCCATATAATGCAGTGTCGCCTTCGCTTATCCGCTTACCAACATAGTCAAAGAGTTCTTCATCCACCTTAGCCCAGTTGAGTTCTCCGTTTGGACCGGCTACAAAACCGTCAAGCGAAACATGCATAAATGAAATTACTTTCCCCATATTTTTTTTACTTTTTATTGTTGACGGCCTGCTCAATCCCGCCCGGTACCGCGGCTTCAGGCATATCAAGTATTTCTATCTTTCAGCATGCTGAATTTTATGCAATAGCCCCTTACCTGCCTTTCCGATTGTTTCTCCATAGGTCTCCGGCAATCCCCCTTGTCTTCCATGCCCGTAATGTGAACAGCTACCCCCGTCGTGTTTGCGCCGATCAGCACACAAAAAAGGGTTATATCAAAAGTCCGCATTGCCCTGCCGTTCCGATAACAACCGGGATCGTTCCGGTTTCTAAAATGGTTATCCGTCAATGGATCCTGAACGCCCGTCCGGGGGCCGAAATTCAGAACAGCAATGCGCAATAAAACGCCTTTTGATACAACCGCTCCAATATGAATGCTCACCAGGGACCGGCTACCCCCAGAGATTATTGCTGTATTCCCCCTTCCCGATCAGGTCATTCAGTTGCTTTTGTACCGCAGGCGCATCTTCTTTGTAGGTAACTCCAAACCAGGGCGCGTCGGTCTTGATCACTTTAACCACGCCTCCTTCTTTGATAAAATGATCCACAACTGCCGGGATCAGGAACTCCGATTTGGGAACGTTCAGGTATTCTTTTATAAATTCTTTGAACTGTACCGCATACCATTCATAGATGGAGGGATGAAAGCACCAGAAATTCATAGAAACCGTAGTGTCTTTGGGAAGTTCCCGGGGTTCCAGGCCATCGTCAGAAACAACCACCTCTCCGTTTGCCGCAATATTATACCGCTCTACAACACTTTGCAGGTTGCCTTTCGCATCCAGTCCGCACACGCCCCTGTTCACCGTGCCGTGGTCCGACAGGGTATTCATGATATTGTATCCGACAACTGCGTACGTTTTTTCATCAACGCCTGTGGTCAGAAACGTATATGCTTTTTTAAAGGCATCCGCACCATAAAAATCATCGGCGTTGATCACCGCAAACGGCTCGTCCACTACTGTTTGTGTGCTCAGTACCGCATGGCCGGTTCCCCAGGGCTTGGTGCGTTCTGCCGGTATTTCCGCTCCATCGAGGAACATATCCAGCTCCTGGAAAGCAAATTCATAATTCACCTTACCATCCAGCTTGGAGGCAAACAGTTCCCGGAAATTGGCTTCAAACTGCTTCCGGATCAAAAAAACAATTTTACCAAAGCCGGCCTTGATGGCATCGGCGATGGAATAATCCATAATGGTTTCTCCTGAAGGGCCAAAGGCCTCCACCTGTTTCATACTTCCGTAACGGGATGCCATACCGGCAGCTAAGATCACTAATGTTGGTTTCATTCAATTTTTTTTTACGTCTTCTATCGGATTGATATATTTACTTAACGAGATCTCAAAAATAGGTAAATTAGCCATCCGATGTATCGGACCGGCACACCGGATTATCGCAGCGATGGAAGCAATTCAGGAAGATTTAGCCACTTTAATGCCTGTACCCTGGCTGGGCAATGCCACCACAAAGGTGCATGTGCTCCGGCTTGACCGGGTACACCCGCTGATCAGCGGCAATAAATGGTACAAACTGCGCTTTTACCTTGAAGCCGCCAGAACGCAGGGTAAAAGCATTGTTACATTTGGAGGAGCCTACTCCAACCACATTCTGGCCACTGCTGCGGCCTGCAGGCTGGAGGGCATCCGCTGTGCCGGCATCATTCGTGGCGAAGCGCCCCGGCTCTATTCCCAAACCCTTACGGATGCCGCAACCCGGGGCATGGAGCTGCATTTTATTACACGCGGAGCCTATCAGCAAAAACAGCTTCCGGCACCGTTTGCCGGCGACGACTGGCTGGTGATCCCCGAAGGTGGTTACGGCATATTGGGGATGCAGGGCGCCGCTACCATCCCGGTTCCCCCCGGACCGTTTGACCATATCTGCTGTGCCGTTGGTACCGGTACCATGCTGGCCGGGCTGCTGCAGCCGGCAGCCGGCAGCACTGCGGTAACCGGCTTCAGTGTCTTAAAAAATCACAAAAGCATCACGCAGGAAATCGATGCGCTCCTTCCGGAGGACCATCGGCCCTACTTCCTCAACCCCGACTTTCATTTTGGAGGCTATGCAAAATACAATACCCGGCTCATTCGTTTTATGAATGAGCTGTATGATCAAACCGGGATCCCTACCGACTTTGTGTACACCGCCAAGCTTTTTTACGGGGTAAAGGCCCTGCTGGAGGAGGATCTTAAAAACAGCCGCAATGTACTGGTGATCCATAGCGGCGGGTTGCAGGGAAATCGCTCGCTGCCAAAAGGAACGTTAATTTTTTAAGGATTCCGGCCGGCGGCCCTATCTTTGTTTGAATCAAAAAAACAGAAGAGACCGCGCACAGGATATGAAAAAAATAGTTTTGTTACTCTTGATCGGATCTGTAATCAGCAATTTTTCGTTTGGCCAGGAAGACCTTCCCAAAGATTTTTCGGTAATCAAAGTAGGCAAGCGTGTTGTAGTTTCCTGGACGCATAATTTCCCCTCGGTAAAGATGATCTCCGTGCAGCGCTCGTACGACAGCAGCCGGTATTTTCAGTCCATTGGCGCACCGCCCGACCCCAACCTGAAAGACAATGGGGTTTCGGATCCGAATCCTCCAAATGACAGCATGTATTACCGGGTATATGTATTGCTGGACGGGGCCCGGTATGTAATGACGAAGGCGAAACGTCCGATGGTCGATACCTCCGGAGTGGCAGGCTCCTATAACGACGTAAACCCCAATAACAACCCGCCTTCCCAAACGGCCGATTTTCTTCCGGCGGGGTTTGTGCAGTCGAAGTATATCTTTATGACCCCGGACCGCTACGTGCGTGTGGAGCTGCCGATGGATTCCCGGAAATATGACATTAAGTTCTTTAACGAAAATTACCAGCCGCTGTTTGAGCTGAAAGACGTCAGGGAGAAACGGTTTAAGCTGGACCGGTCCTATTTTTATAAAGCGGGGTATATCAACTTTGAGCTCTACGCCAACGGAAAGATCCTGGAAAAATATAAATTGTTCCTGCCCAAGGAGTTCTAAAGGGAAGGTCTGAGGATCGGGCTACGGCCAGCCATGGGATCCAAACGGCGGGCCATCGCACATACTGAAAGCGGGCGCCGGTAGTTCCATGCCCAAAATTAACATTTCATCCCTGCCATACTGTCATACAACCAACAGATTTACCTATCTTTGCAATTTCATAAGAACGAATACAGTATGTTAGATTTAGCCACAGCAAAGGTGCACGACGAGGCACGTCAGGGAGAACAGTTTGCACCCTTTAAAGATGACCCTAACAGCTACCGGAAACGGTTTTATATTGAAAGCTATGGCTGCCAGATGAATTTTGCAGACAGCGAGGTGGTTGCGGCCATTTTAAACAAGGAAGGCTTTGGGGCCACCCGTAATGTGGAAGAGGCGGATCTTATCTTTATCAATACCTGCTCGATCCGTGAAAAGGCCGAGCAAACCGTTCGCAAACGGCTTACCGACTTCAAAAGACTGAAAACAGGCCGGCCCGGTACTCTTATTGGCGTATTGGGATGTATGGCGGAACGCCTCAAATCAAAGTTTCTTGAGGAAGAAAAGCTGGTAGATATCGTGGTAGGGCCGGATGCCTACCGCAGCCTTCCCCGCCTGGTAAATGAAGCCAATGACGGGCAAAAAAGTGTAAATGTGCTGCTGAGCCGCGAAGAGACCTATGCCGATATCGCGCCTGTGCGCCTGAACAGCAATGGCGTCAGCGCATTTGTCAGCATCATGCGCGGCTGTAACAATATGTGCTCTTTTTGTGTGGTACCATTCACAAGAGGCCGGGAGCGCAGCCGCGATGCAGAAAGCATCATCAACGAGTGCCGGGATCTTTTTGACAAAGGATATAAGGAGGTTACCCTGCTGGGGCAAAATGTAGATTCGTATCATTATATTCCCGGGAGCGGAACGGAGGCCGATGCCGTAAGTTTTGCAACCCTGCTGGAGCAGGTGGCACTGATCTCCCCCGAATTAAGGGTACGGTTTTCCACTTCGCACCCCAAAGACATTACCGATGATGTACTGCATACCATGGCCGCATACGAAAACATCTGCAAGTGCATCCACCTCCCCGTCCAAAGCGGCTCCACACGCGTGCTGCAGCTGATGAACCGTACGTATACCCGCGAATGGTACATGAAGAAAGTAGACCGGATCCGGGAGCTCCTGCCGGATTGCAGCATCACATCCGACATCATTGCCGGCTTTTGCTCGGAAACCGATCAGGATCACCAGGATACCCTGTCCATCATGGATTACAGCAACTACGTATACGGGTATATGTTCTATTATAGCGAACGGCCCGGCACACTGGCACAACGCCGGTATAAAGATGATATTCCGCTGGAGCTGAAAAAGAAACGGCTGCAGGAGATCATCGAAAAACAAAACCAGCTGTCGCTAAACGATTATAAAAAGGATATCGGTAAACCCTATAAAGTGCTGATCGATGGCGACAGCAAGCGCAGCAGTGAGCAATGGGTAGGCCGCAACTCCCAGAACAAAGTGGTGATCTTTTCCAAACAGGAGAATGCGGCTCATAAAAAAGGCGATTATGTGCTGGTGAGGATCGATGATTGTACCCAGGCAACATTATTTGGAACGATCGTATAAACAGGGATCAAACAGGGCACGGGAAATAACAGGCCGGAAGGAGGAACTGGTAGCAAGAGGTATCATAAGGATTTAAAAGATCTTTGGGGAATATGGGTTACAATTTAGGTTTTACAGAAGACGCCATCGCCGACATCGAACATTTGAAAAAAAGGCGACAGAGATATATGAGGTCAGGGAAGCGACCGTTACTGTTGAGATCATTCAGGCCATTGGCTATTATTACGATAAATAACTTTTATTAAATTTCTAAAATCTTGGATTTACAATCAATAAAGAACCGCTTTAACATCATCGGCAACTCACCGGAGCTGAACTATGCGCTGCAGGTAGCGGTCCAGGTGGCCAACACGGATCTTACCGTGCTGATCATTGGTGACAGCGGAGTAGGTAAGGAAGCCTTCTCCTCCATCATCCATTCGCTCTCCTCAAGAAAACACAATCCTTTCATCGCCGTCAACTGTGGTGCCATCCCGGAGGGTACGATCGATTCCGAACTCTTTGGCCATGAAAAGGGCTCCTTTACGGGGGCCGTAGATGCGCGCAAAGGTTATTTTGAAACGGTGAACGGCGGCACCATTTTCCTGGACGAGATCGGGGAAATGCCCCTGGGTACCCAGGCCCGGCTTTTGCGGGTTTTGGAAGCAGGGGAATATATCCGTGTAGGCTCCAGTAAAGTGCAGAAAACAGATGTGCGGGTGATCGCTGCAACCAATAAAGACCTGCTCAAACTGGTAGAACAAAATAAGTTCAGGGAAGACCTTTACTACCGGCTAAGCACCGTTCCCATAAGAGTGCCCTCGCTGTCCGGCCGGAGAGAAGACATCGTTCTGCTCTTCCGGAAATTTGCCGCGGACTTTGCAGATAAATATAAAACGCAGTCGGTGCAGCTGGACGAAGACGCCAAAAACCTGCTGCTGGAATACCCCTGGCCCGGCAATATCCGGGAATTAAAAAATATTGCGGAGCAGATATCGGTACTGTCGGAGAACAAGCAGATCTCGGCCAAAGCGCTCGGCCGCTACCTGCAGCCCTATTCCAACAACCGCCTGCCGGCCGTATCCACCGCACAGCATCAAAACGAATTTCAAAACGAACGGGAGATCCTTTACAAACTCTTTTTCGATATGAAAAAAGATGTCAATGAACTCAAACGGATGTTCCTCGAAGTACTGCAGAACCCGTCCGTTGCCGCCCAGAACCCTTCCCTGATCAATGAGCTGAAAGATCTCAGCAACGGGCACGACTCCGGATACCTGCCGGCCCCTGCCGCCACCTATCAACCGGTGCAGCTCTCCATGCCGCCGTCATCAGCTCCGGTGATCGTAGACAATTCGATTGACGAGCACGAGGAAGTAGACGAAAGTCTTAACATCATGGAAAAGGAAAAAGAGCTGATCATCAAAGCCCTGAAAAAACACAAAGGAAAAAGAAAAGATGCATCCCTGGACCTGGGGATCAGCGAACGTACGCTTTACAGAAAACTAAAAGAATATGACATTGAAGAATTATAAGACCTTTTTTGCAGTGCTGGCAGTATTGGCAGTACTGGTGCTGGCATTTGCCCAAAGCGGTTGCGGCATTTATAAGTTCAAAGATGTAAGCATACCGGATACCATTAAAGTAGTACGCGTAGGCATCATTCAGAATAAGGCCTCCTATGTAAACCCGCAGCTGGCGCCCGAGCTGACGGAGAGCCTGAAACGGAAAATAACCAGCCAGACCCGCCTGAGGCAGACAAACAACAGCGATGACGCGGATTGGGATATCAACTGTACCATTACGTCCTATTCCTTCTCCACCTCCGGTATCTCCAACCAGCGGGCCAATACCAACCGCCTGAACGTGGGTGTGCACATAGATGTACGGGACAATCATTCACAAAAAATAAACAAGTACGATGTAACCCGCAGTTTTGACTACGATGGAACGCTGGCCCTTCAGCAGGCGGAGCAGGGACTGAAAACGGAAATGCTGAGAAGTCTTTCCGATGATATTTTTAACCGGATATTTTCCAACTGGTAAACTATGAATCATTTTATCCATTCGATTGCCTTTGCTGCGTTTCCCGAGCACCACCACCCGATGCCGGTTGCTGACCTGCAACAGATGGTGCAGCGATACCCTTATGCCCCGGCCCTTCAGCTGCTGCTGGCGGCACGCCTGAAGGAAGCGCAGGACGATGGGTTTGCAGACCAATGGCAAAAGACCCTGCTTTATTTTAAAGACCCCTTGTTGCTGCAATACCAGTTCTTTGCAGGATACAAACCGGCAGCAGGGCAGCCGCCTGTTGTTATTGCTGCAGAAAACAATGCTCCCGTGCGGGAGGCTGATGAAGCAGCAGGGACCGGTGATGCAGCAGCGCTTCCTGTCATACCGGGTCTGAAACTGGAGCCTTTGGATGCGGCAAAAGCCGGCATGCTGTTTACCCCCTATTATACGGTGGACTACTTTGCATCCCAGGGCATTAAACTGGCCGATGAAAGCGGCTCCGCCGATCATTTTGGAAGCCAGTTAAAAAGCTTTACATCCTGGCTCCGGGAAATGCGCCGGCTTCCGGATGCAACTTCAGGGATCCGGATCAGCGCTACAAATGAAGCAGTTATCGAAAAAATGGCGGCAAAATCGCTAAACGGGGAAAACGAAGAAACCGCTGCGATGGCCGAAGTTTGGGCCAAACAGGGGAATAAAGTAAAAGCCATTGAGATCTATCAAAAATTAAGTTTGCTAAATCCCTCTAAAAGAGCTTATTTTGCAGCGAAAATTGAACATCTAAAGAAATAATTCATGTTAACAACGCTATTTGTAATATTGATCATATTGGTTTGTGCTATTTTAAGTTTTATCATCCTGATCCAAAACCCCAAAGGAGGCGGCCTGACCGGTACTTTTGGAGGCGTGAGCAGCCAGTTTATGGGAGTGAAGCAAACCAAAGACGTGCTGGAAAAAGGCACCTGGATCTTCGCTGCTGTGATCGCTGTATTGTGTTTGTTCTCAACGTTCTTTGTTTCCGGTTCCAAAGTAGGCGCCGCAACAAACGGACGGTTACAGGATATAAGCACCCAGCCTGTACAGCAGGCACAACCCCAGGCCCCTGCCATTCCGTTTAACAACGGTGTGCAGCAGCCTGCCACCCAAACAGCCCCTCAACCGGCAAAACCGGATTCAGGAAAATAAAAGAACATACAGTCTCCAACCATATTTCCATCCCGGCAATGATCGCCGGGATTTTTTTTGCAGCCCCCTGGTACAAAAACGGCAAGGCAGGCCACACGCTCTTATCGACAGAACGCAGCGACCGGTGCAATGCGTACCTGCCAGATCATCCCGCCATCTCAATGCCGCCGGGCAGGCAAAAACAGCCCCCGTTTAAAACGGAAGAACTGAAACAAATACAGGAGCCGTTGGCCATGTTATGAAAATAAAATTTGCAAAATGTTGTCTAACCAGTCAACTTAACTATAATGCCGGCGATATCCGGCTCTCTACCCTGATGGAAATCATTCAGACCGGGCTTGGGGGCCGTTTAAAACTGACCCTGCAGCTCTAAAAGGGGTTACCGCAAATTCATGCCCCTGCACCGGAGCTATCATCTGAAACGCCGCCGGATCCGCCGCACTTATCCGAAAAGTATGAATGCAATGATCAGCGTGAGGATCACATTGAACGACTGGGCTATTAAAAATGCCCACAGCGGTTTGCGGCTGTTATTTTTAAACAGGTCGGCAAACCTTGTTTCCAGGCCGATACTGGTAAACGCCAGTCCAAACCAAAGCCCCTGGATACTCTTCAGCCCACTCTTTACAGAAGCGGTTACTTCCGGGGTCACCAAGAATGAAAATAACAGCGAAGCTCCTATGAACCCCAGTATAAACTTTGGGAACCGCTGCCAGATCACGCGCAATGTTGGCTTTTCATGCGTTCCGGTAGTGGTGCTTTTGGTATAGGTCCAATATACAGAGATGGCAAATGCGGCGATGCCCAGCAATACATTCTGCGAAAACTTCACAATGGTGCTGATCTTGAGTGCTTCCTCCCCCACCAATGAGCCCGAAGCCACTACAGCACCGGAAGTATCGATGCTGCCACCCAGCCAGGCCCCCGTTACACGTTCAGGAAAATGAAAATAATTGGCGATGACAGGCATAAAGATCATCATCGGTACGGCCGTAACCAGTACCATGGAGATCACATAGGACAATTTTTTAGAATCCCCCTTGATCGCACCGGAAGTAGCAATGGCTGCCGACACACCGCAAATGGATACGGCGCTGGAGATCATCATCGTCAGATCGTCATCCACTTTGAGTTTACGGCAGAGCCAGAATGCGAAATACCAGACCGATAAAACCACAACAAGCGCCTGTATAAGTCCCAGTCCGCCGGCTTTCATGATGTTTGAAAAAAGAACAGCGCATCCCAGCAATACCAGGCCGATCTTTACATACAGTTCTGCATTCAGCACTTCACGGACCCACCCGGGCAATCTGAAAAAATTTCCGATGATCAATCCAAGAGCAAGGCTGAAGATCACCGCTTCCAGGTTCAGATCATTCATCATCCGGTTTCCAGCCAGCACAAGGGCTACCTGGGTAATGACAAAGATCAGCCCAAATATGGGGATCGTGCTTTTCACCGGCTTCCCGGTCAACAATGCCGCCAGGACGGCTACGGGGAATACGATGAGCAGTTGCTTTCCGATATCCGCGAGATTGGATGAAGAGAAAACCGTTGTCGCAAGATCCGTACCGTCCTTCCATGAATAGACCGGAACGGGGATTACCAGCCCCGAAAGGGCAAGAAGAATGATAAGGCCTCCCATTACTACAACAGCCCAATCCTCGTGCATCAGTGGTTTTTTTGTTTGCTCCATTATTTATTTTTCGTTTTTAAAATACCCGTGCCCCATAACCCGCCTGCCGGCAAAAGCAGACGCAGTACGATACAAAAAGCACCGCCGGCGCCTTACTGCTGCTCCTTAAACTGCATTCCCAGGTGGTACATGGTAAAGGCCCATATATCTGCGGCCTCTTCGATGATCTTACCCGTGGGTTTCCCTGCCCCATGTCCTGCATTGGTTTCAATACGGATCAATACCGGGTTCGTACCCCGATGATATTCCTGCAAGCGTGCTGCAAATTTAAAGGAATGTGCCGGCACTACGCGATCATCATGATCACCGGTGGTTATCAGCGTAGCCGGGTAGCTGGTCCCTTTTTTCAGGTTATGATAGGGCGAATATTTGTACAGGTACGGAAAATAAGCGGCCGAATCGGCGCTGCCATACTCAACCGTCCATCCCCACCCTACCGTAAACTTCTGGTAACGCAGCATATCCAGCACCCCAACCTGGGGAATGGCTACCTGAAACAGGTCCGGACGCTGGGTCATTACCGCACCCACCAGCAATCCGCCATTGCTGCCGCCCCGTATTGCCGTTTTGTTTTTGTTGGTATATTTTTTTTCGATCAGGTATTCCGCAGCGCTGATAAAATCATCAAATACATTTTGCTTGTTCAGCAGCATTCCGGCCTTATGCCAGGCCTCCCCGTATTCGCTGCCCCCTCTCAGGTTCACCACGGCATAGATGCCGCCCTGTTCCACAAAGAACGCATTGCTGACGCTAAAGCCGGGCGTCATCGGAATATTAAACCCGCCATAACCATATAGCAATACAGGATTGTTCCCGTCTTTTTTCAACCCCTTCTTATAGGTCAGGAACATCGGAACCCGTTGCCCGTCTTTGCTTTTAAAGAACACCTGCTCCGTTACGAGGTTATCAGTTTTTAAACGCAATGCTGTTTTCTGATACAAGGCAGAAGTTCCTGCAGCGATGTTGTATTGATAAATGGCCGGCGGCGTGGCAAAAGAAGTATACGTGTAAAAAAAGTCCTTATCTTCTTTCTCAGCCCCGAAGCCGCCCGCAGTGCCGATCCCCGGCAATTCAATATCCCGGATCTTCCGGCCGTTAAAATCATATTGCACAATCTTCGACGCTGCATCTTTCAGATAGCTCGCAAAAAGATAGCCCCCGGCAGTACCCACGCCCTGCAGCGCTTCCTTTTGCTCGGGGATCAGGGTCTTCCAGTTTTCCCTCGCGGGATTTTTGGGATCAACCGCCACCACCCGGTAGTTGGGCGCCTGATAATTGGTGTGCAGCAAGAGCAGACCGCCGTTATTTTCTATAACGGACGACTCCGTATCAAACCCCTTTACGAGCAAGGCAAAATCCTGCTGGGCCGGGTTCCTGAGGTCCCGGTACCAGATCTCGCTGCCGCTGGTGCCTTCGGTCACATTAAGGACCAGGAAGCGCTGGTCTTCTGTAAGCCCGGCACCAAAATACCGGAGGGGATGTTCTTTATCCTGGTAAATGATGACATCCTCTTTTTGTGAAGTACCCAGCTTGTGATAGAATACCTTCTGAAATTCATTTTTTTTACTCAGCTTTGATTGTTCGTCCGGTGCCTCATATGCACTGTAATAAAAGCCCTCATTCCCTTTCCATGCAGCTCCTCCAAACTTTGTCCAGTTGATCTTATCGGTAAGCAGCGTCTTTGTTTCCGTATTCATCACAAAGATCTCGCTCCAGTCGCTCCCGGCCTTTGATACCGCATAGGCACAAAGCTTGCCGTCTTTTGTAAAAGACAGGCCACTGAGCGCGGCAATGCCTTCGCTGCTTAAGGTGTTGGGATCAATAAACACCTCGGGAGCAACGGTGAGCTCATTTGTCCGGTACAGGACGGCCTGGTTCTGCAGCCCGTCGTTCTTATAAAAATAATAGTAATCGCCTTTTTTGAAGGGAGCCCCGGACCTGGGGTAATTCCATAAAGACTCTAGCTTGCTCTTTATTTGTGTACGGTAAGGGATCGTGGAAAGATACGCATCGGTTAGCTTGTTCTGCGCCTGCACCCATGCGTTGGTTTCCGCGCTGTTGTCATCTTCCAGCCAGCGGTACGGGTCTGCTACTTTGGTTCCGAAATAGTCGTCTGTAACCGTCTCCTTCTGTGTAACGGGATATTGAAGCTGCGCCATGGTTCTCATCGTCAGTAATACAAATAGAAAACAAAAAAGTTCCTTCATATAAAGCTCATTTGAATAAAGATACCGTTCATTTCTGATTGCTCATATCCGCGTAAACCGGTTTATCCTTGGTTACCCAGAACTCCACAAGCGTTCCTTCGCCACAGGCCGTGGTGATCTTGATCCGGGCATTGATCTTTTGCGCCCGGGATCTTATATTCTTTACGCCGTTGCGATCAGTGGATTTGTCCGCGTCGAATCCGATCCCGTTATCCTTTACGGCAAAAAAGATCGCCGCATCTTCATCCCTGGCCACAATAGACGCCTCCGTACACCGGGAATACTTGACCAGGTTGTTTACAGTTTCTTTTACGATAAGAAAGATATTCCTGCGGGTGTCCATCGGCAACGGGATCTCTGAAATAGACTCGGGAAAGTCGATGACGAATTCGATCCCTTTCGACTGGAACATGGGGATGGCATATTCCCGGATATGCTGGCACAGATTGCTGAACTTATCGTTAGAAGGTTTTACCAGCCAGATGATATCATCCAGGGCATCAAGCGTATCTTTTGCATTCGCCTCTATTTTGGAAAGCAGTTCTTCTTTATTGGTGCCCGAGGTCCGGAGCAGCTCGCTGAAAATATGGATGCTGCTTAATGTAGATCCCATATCGTCATGCAGATCCGAAGCGATCTGGGAGCGGATCTCCAGCTCCTGGCGCAGCCGCTTATTGCGCTCCAGCAGCCGGTACCGTAAATAGTACAGGATGCCGGAGGTGAGGATCAGCAGGAACAGGATCAGTGCCCCAAATAAAAAAACACGGTCATTCTTCCGCAAAATGCTGTCTTTTTTCCGGTTGGCTTCCAGGAACGCGATCCGCTCCTTTTCTTTCTCCGTATCGTAGATCACTTCCATTTGCCGCACATGCCGGTTATTGCTCTCCGTTACAATGCTGTCGCCGTATTTTTTAAACAGCTTGCTATAGAACAACGCTGAATCCAGATGCCGGGTCCGCTCATTCGCTTTCATCAGGCCTTCATAAGCCGCTTTGATCTCCGTCATCGTGCCAATATTACGCGCTATCTCCAGGGCATCGAAAAACATGCTCTTGGCCTGGTCATACCGCTTCAGCAGCAGGTAAGCAGTTCCCAGGTTATTATAGTTATTGGCACTGTACAATCCATCGCCCAATGTATCGGTGATCCGCTTTGCCCTTTCAAACAACAAGATCGCCTCATGCACTTTGTTTTGTTTTTTCAATACATTGCCAATAGAGTTATAGCAGATGGCCAGTCCTTTATGATTGTTTATTTTTTTGTTATAGAACAGTGATCGTTTATAGTACAGGTCCGCAGAATCAAGCTTTCCCATATACTCATAGGCTTCACCGATGTTATTGTAGTTCATGGCCATCCCCAGCAGGTTATGGGCTTTTTGGGCGATCGGCAAACTCTTCCTGAAGTACACAATGGCATCTTCATAATTGCCCAGTACAATGTGGATATTACCGATGCTGTTGAGTGAAACACTGGCACTGTAATCATCGCCTACTTTTTCTGCAAGCCGCAATGCTTCCATATGAAGAGTCAGTGCCTTTCCGTTCTCATCCAGCCGCCGGTACACTACTCCCATATTATTGGTTGCATGGATCTCCGTTCTGACATCTCCTGTTTTGCGGGCAAGCTCCCTGCTGTCCTTATGATTGGCCAATGCCAGCGCATACCTCGAAAAATCGCGGTTATAAACGCCGTAAGCGTCGAGCAGGCGGGGCTCCGCTTCGTAATACGGCAACCGCTTTACCAATTCAAAGCCTATCTTGAACAGGGTGTCGATGAAGTTGCTTTTCCGGTGGCGCACCACGAAGGCGATGATCGAATCCACTTTGGCTTTGCTGTCCGGCCGGTTCAGCAGCGCCCTTGTGTCAGCGCTTTCCGGCATGCCGGGCTGGGGTAAGGACGCACCCCGGCCTGCAGCCCATACAAGCAGCAACCCTGCTATTAAAAGCAAACCATAGGGACGAACAATTTTCATGTTTTTGTAAGGAAAATAGACCAATTTTTTCTCAGATCCGGCCCTTAAAGTTACTAAAATCCCACGTAAAACAGTGGCCAACCGGCAGTTGGGAGCAAGCATCATTTTGTCGTTCATCATCCAGGGGCAACCGGAAGGCACCTTAAACCCGGCCGTTGGTCCATGAGCAATAAAATGAACCCGGCCCGGATGACGCCTGGAACCTAATGGTGCTCTGCGCTAAAAATAAAGGACCCCCGTTTCCGGGCGTCCTTCTTAATCTTCAGCAGCGAGCTGTCATTTCATTTATTTCAACTGCGCCAATGCCTTTTTGATGCGGCTCCAGCCCTCTTCAATCTTTTCGAGACTGTTCGCAAAGGAAAAGCGGACACAATTCGGCTCTCCAAAAGCGGCACCCATTACAGACGATACATGCGCCTTATTCAGGATATACATACAAAGATCCGCAGAATCTTTGACCGCCGTTTCCCCGTCCGACTTTCCAAAATAGCTGCTCATATCCGGGAAGATATAAAAAGCGCCATCCGGCTCGGTACAGGTAATACCCGGAACATCGCTGATCAGTTCCATCACGCGTTTTTTCCTTCGGGTAAATTCGTTTGTCATTTCAAGGGAAGCTGTAAGGTCCGCGGTCAGCGCCGTTACCGTTGCCTTTTGCGCAATGGTGTTGGTTCCGCTGGTGATCTGCCCCTGCAGCTTTTCCATTCCTTTTGCAATTTCTACGGTCGACGCCGTGTACCCGATACGCCAGCCGGTCATGGCAAACCCTTTTGCCAGCCCGTTTACAACGATCACCCGGTCTTTGATGGCATCAAATTGTGCGATGCTTTCATGCTTGCCTACGTAGTTAATATACTCATAGATCTCATCAGAAATGATGTAGACCTGCGGATGCTTTTTAAATACTTCCACCAGGCTGGCCAGCTCCTCCTGGCTGTAAACAGCCCCTGAAGGGTTACAGGGAGAAGAGAACAGGAAGGCTTTGGTATTGGGGGTAATGGCTTTTTCCAGGTCGGCTGCAGAGATCTTGAGCTTCTGCTCCACCGTTGTCCGGATCTCCACTACCTTACCCCGGGCAATTTTCACCAGCTCGGAATACGTTACCCAATACGGAGTGGGGATGATCACCTCTTCTCCATCGTCAACCAATGCGAGGATCACATTCGCCAGGCTTTGCTTGGCCCCGGTAGAGATAACGATCTGCTCCGGCTTGTAATCCAGGTTATTATCTCTTTTCAGCTTGGTACAAACCGCCTCCCGGGCATCTAAAAAGCCGGGCACCGGTGAATAGTGGCTCCAGTTGTCATGAATGGCCTTAATGGCAGCCTCCTTGATGTGCTGGGGCGTATCAAAATCGGGTTCACCCAGACTCAGATCGATCACATCAATCCCCTGGGCCCTCAGTTCGCGGCCTAACTTGGCCATTTTCAGCGTTTCAGGCTCGCTAAAACGCTGCAAAAGAGAAGATAACGACATTTTAAACGTTTATGATTGATTTTTAAACAAATTCAGGCAAATTTAGGGGTTACAAAGACAGCTTCGAACTTCAAATCCGAAAAAATCGAAATATTCTATAAAAAGCGGGTATAAACAGAAATTTATACAGTAGAAAACCCGTGTATAAAACCAAATCCACTATATCGCTATAACCCTTATCTTTGCTGCCTTTAAATTCAAAAGAGGAACCAAAGATTAAATAACAAAAACGTATGCAACTTAAAGGACTGGTTAGATTTTTTACAATCTTACTCATTATCTACTCACTCTACCAGCTGTCATTTACATGGTTTGTCCGCAACCACGAAAAGAAATTGGAAACGATTGCGCACAATTATGTAAATGCGAACTACCAGACTGCTGCCCAGAAATTCCCCTCCAATAAAGACTCGCAGGAGGTGTACCAGGAAAAGCTGAACCAGCTCTACAACGATCGCCTGACCCGTTTAAAAGACAGTACGAAAGACGAAACCATCACTTACGGAATCACCGGTGCCATCAGCTACCAGAAAGCGAAAGAAGAAGAGCTCAACCTTGGCCTGGATCTCCAGGGCGGGATGAACGTTACCATGGAAGTGGAAATGAACGGATTGCTGCAGACCCTTGCCAACGATTCAAAAGACCCCAACTTTTTAAAAGCGCTTGCAAATGCTGATAAACGCAAAGGGAACAGTGATGCCAATTTCATTACCCTGTTTGTAGAAGAGTTTAAAAAATTAAGCCCCAATACGCCCCTTGCCTCCCTTTTTGCTACCGCAAACCGCGAAAGCTTAAAAGTAACCGATAACGATGCCAAGGTAACCCGGTTCCTCCAGGAGCAGGCCAAAGCGGCTTTTGACAATACAGCCCGGCTGATCACTACCCGTATCGATAAATTCGGGGTGGCCCAACCCAGCATCAACCCGGATCCCAGCAAACAGATCATTTCTGTAGAATTGCCGGGTGTTCAGGATAAAGAGCGGGTACGTAAAAACTTACAGGCCTCCGCCAACCTGCAGTTCTGGGAAGTGTATAACATTTCTGAACTGTGGGGCAATCTTCAGAAGGCGGATGAGATCTACTTCGCCCAGAATTCCGGCAAATCTGCAAAAGACAGCACGGTTAAAGCCGATTCTGCAAGTGTAGCTGCCGGCGCGGTTGCCCAAACGGACTCTGCAAAAACAGCAGGAACAGATACGGCAAAAAAATTACAGGATCAGCTGTCACAATTAGCCAATGCGGATAAGAACGCTGCTAAAACAGGAGACGCCGCTGCAAGCCAGCAGCAGGAACTGAAAAAGCATATCTGGGGCACACTGATCCCCCCGGTAGATGAGCGGGGTTCATTGTCGGATATGGGCATCATCGGACAGGTGAATATTAAAGATACTGCGGATGTAAGAGCCATGCTTACGGCACCAGCCATCCGGTCCCAGTTCCCTTCCGAAATTGCCTGGATGTATGGTATGCCGGATAAGATCGGCAACAAGAAAAGCAATATGGTGGCCCTTTATGCCATCAAAACCAACGGACGTGATAAAGCCAAACTGGAAGGGGAACACGTAACCAATGCCGGCGCCGACTATGATCAGACCGGTAAAACCAATGTATCCCTTGAAATGGATGCGATCGGAAGCCGCGTATGGGCCGATATGACCCGCGCCAATAAAGGTAAACATATCGCCATTGTAGTAGACAACCAGGTGTATTCCGCTCCTGTTGTAAACGATGTTATCGAAGGCGGCCGTTCCAGCATCTCCGGCAGCTTCAGCGCAGAAGAAGCTAAGGATCTGGCCAACATCCTCAAGATCGGTAAACTGCCGGCACCGGCCAAGATCGTATCGGATGAAACCGTAGGACCTACCCTGGGTGAAGCAGCGATCAAAGGCGGACTGATGTCCTTTACCATCTCCTTTATTGTGATCTTCATATTGATGCTGATCTACTACAATACCAGCGGATGGGTGGCCAATATTGCATTGATCCTGAACCTGCTGTTCACTGTAGGCGTACTGGCCGGTCTGGGCGCTACCCTCACCGCACCCGGTATTGCCGGTCTGGTGCTGACCATTGGTATGGCGGTAGACAGTAATGTAATCATTTATGAACGGATCAAGGAAGAGCTGACCAAGGGTAAGAGTTATATATCGGCCATCAATGACGGTTATAACCGGTCCCTGGCACCGGTGCTGGATGGTCACGTAACCACATTGATCACGGCCTTTATCCTGTATTACTTCGGGTTAGGACCGGTGAAAGGTTTTGCAACCACACAGATCCTCGGTCTGCTGCTTTCCCTGTTCTGCGGGATCCTGGTAAGCCGCTGGGTAACTGATTGGTTCACCAACAAGAACCGCCACCTGAAATACTTTACCGGTCTGAGCCGCAGTATCTTCAAGCACAGTGCTTTTAAATTTATTGAGTTCAGGAAAATCGCTTACGGCATCTCCGTAGTGATCCTGCTGTTATCGATCGGTACCATTTTCCACGGCTTCGACTATGGTGTGGAATTCAATGGTGGACGATCCTTCCGGGTAGACTTTGGTAAAAAAGTAGACGTAGAAAAAATACGGGATGATGTGAAGGTTGCCTTTAATGACGAAAATCCGTTCATCAAGACCGTAGGCGACGCCAGCGCACTGGACATCACCACTTCCTACCTCATCACTGATCCGAATACGACCAGGGCCGACTCCGTCGTAGCCCATAAGCTGTATGACGGATTAAAAAATCATCTACCACCGGGAACCAGCTTTGAGCAGTTCGATACACAATATAAAATAGGTACCAAAAAGGTATTGCCCACCATCTCTGATGATCTGAAGAGAGGTGCTGTTACAGCAACCGTGCTGGCAATACTGGCCATCTTCGTGTACATCTTCCTGCGGTTCCGCGACTGGAGGTACTCTTTGGGTACGATCTTCTCGCTGCTGCACGATGCTCTGGTAACGTTGATCGTGTTCTCCTATGCAAGAGAATGGGTGCCTTTCCCGCTGGAAATTGATCAGCATTTTATTGCGGCGATCCTGACGGTGATCGGTTTCTCCATGAACGATACGGTGGTGGTATTTGACCGGATCCGGGAAGATGGAAGACTGTATCCGAACCTGGATCAGAAAACGCTGGTGAATAAAGCGATCAATGATACCCTGAGCCGTACCATTATGACCTCCCTCACCGTGTTCATTACCGTGCTGATCCTGTTCATTTTCGGAGGCGAGGCTGTAAGAGGGTTTGCCTTCGCCATGCTGATCGGTGTGGTTACCGGGGTTTACTCTTCTATCTTTGTAGCAGCACCGGTACTGGTAGACCTTAGAGGAGGCCTCTCCAGAAAAGGAAAGAGCAACGCTGCTGTTAAAGTACAGCCGGAGCATCATTAAACAAAACAGATAGCATCTATCAATAGAAACCGTATCAGGATCTGATACGGTTTTTTCATTTTTCCCAGGTCCCCTCCGGAAACCCCGAAAAGAAAAAAGTCTCACCGGCCATGGCCTGCGTCGCGGTCAGTGTTTCACCGACCGGACGATAAGTTTATAAAGACCCTTTTGACACCGGTTCATTACCAACCGCCTCTTTTGCACCATCAACTGCTGATTTTTTCCTGATCCCGTAACTTCTTTTCCTGATCCCGTAAACGTTTTCCTGCTTCAAAAAATAGATTTGCGCCGTCTAAAATAAATCTATAATGAAGCAAAAGCATACCCTCCTACTCCTTTGTTCCTTTTTGATCACCTCTTTTCTTATGGCGCAGTCCGGAAAGATCAGCGGCGTCATTACCACATCTGACGGTAAACCTGCGCCGTATATCACCGTTGCTATACGGGGTACACAACAAACATCCCTGAGTAATGAAGAGGGCTATTATGAAATAAAGAATATAAAGCCCGGGAACTGGACCCTGTCCGTATCCGCCGCAGAAGCTGCTCCCCAGGAACGGGCCATTGTGATCGCTAAGGGAGCAATGCTCACCGAGCATTTCGTCATTAAGGAAACGGCCCGGGAACTGGACGCGGTATTTGTCAACGCGCGCAAAAGCACCGAACATGCATCCGTAAGCCTGCGTCTGAAAACATCACTGCTGGAAACGCCGCAGAACATACAGGTAGTAGATCAGGCAGCTCTGGCGCAACAACAGGTGATCAGTATGAGCGACGGACTGGTGCGGAATGTAAGCGGCGCTACAAGAGTAGAGCACTGGGGCGATCTGTATGCGAATATTACTGCCAGGGGCTCCCAGATACAGGCATTCCGGAACGGCTTTAATGTAGTGGCTTCATACTGGGGGCCGTTAACAGAAGATATGAGCTTTGTGGACCGGGTGGAATTTGTAAAAGGACCAGCCGGGTTCATGCTGGCCAACGGCGACCCAAGTGGTTTGTACAACATCGTTACCAAAAAACCGACGGGGATCACAAAAGGCGAAGTCAATCTTACCCTGGGAAGCTTTGATCTGTACCGGGCCGGCCTGGACCTGGACGGAAGCCTGAGCAAAGACAAAAAATTATTATACCGTTTAAACATAGCGGCGCAGAACAGAGGCTCCCACCGCAATTTTGAATACAACAACCGCTACATTATTGCCCCGGTAATCTCCTACCAGCTGGATGAAAAGACCAAAGTAACGCTGGAGTACAACGGCCAGTTCGCAAAGATGACCGAGGTAGGCTCGTATTATATATTTTCCAGATCCGGCTATGGCACTTACCCCCGGAACCTGACTTTTACCAATCCCGGCCTGCCTCCTACCAGGATCAACGACCAGAGCGGTTACCTTACTTTCGAGCATGCTTTTAACCCCAACTGGAAGCTGACGGCACAAGGCTCCTACTTCCGGTACAACCAGGCCGGCATGAGCTCCTGGCCCTCTCTTATGGACTCTGTTACCGGTCACCTGATCCGGAACATCGGTCTCTGGGATGCAAAAAGCAATATGGCATTGGGCCAGGTATTCTTAAACGGAGAGTTCCGCACCGGTACCGTCCGGCACCGGATTTTAGCAGGCGTGGATGCCGCCGACAAAAAATACTATGCCGACTGGGGGCAGTCGCACGACCTCGATACCCTGGGCGCCCTGTTTGATCCGGAAAATCCCGGCTATGGCGTTCCAGACAACGGCTACCCGGTCTTTGACCGGAGCAAGCCGCTGGAAGAGCGGGCAATTGCCGCAGGCGGGATCCAGACCCAGCGGTATTCCAGCATTTATGTACAAGACGAACTGGCCTTTTTCCGCGAGCGTTTAAGACTTACCCTTGCCGGCCGTTACACTGATGTAAGCCAGATCTATGGCACCGGTACAGATTTTTCAAAAGCCAGGCATTTCACCCCAAGAGCGGGTCTGAGTTATTCGATCGATCAGACCCTTTCTGTGTACGGTTTATACGACCAGGCTTTTATTCCGCAGACCGGTGTACTTACCAACGGAGGAAAACTAAAACCGGTCACCGGCAATAATATGGAACTGGGCATCAAAAAGAACTGGTTCCACAACCGCTGGATGACCACGCTTTCCGTTTACCGCATACTAAAACAAAATGAATTGACAGCCGACCCCCAATCCGACCCCGGCGCGCCTACCAGCATTGTGCTGGGAGAAAAAGTAGCCAGGGGTGTTGAGCTGGACATAAGGGGCACGATCCTTCCGGGATTTACCGCTATGGCCAACTATGCCTTTACAGAAGGCCTTATTACGAAAGTAGCTCCCGGCGCAGCCGGCCTATATACCGTAGGTCAGATCGTACCCGGCTACGCCAGGCATACATCCAACGCCTGGTTCTCCTATGAGTTGCAAACGGGGGCATTACAGGGCCTGGGCCTTTCCGGAGGAGTCACGTCTCTTATTGGCCGCTACACCGGGTGGTCCATTGAAGGACAGCAATTGCCCGATTATTTAAAACTGGACGGCGGGTTGTTCTATACACGGGACCGATACCGCTTCACGCTGAATGTCTTTAATATCCTTGACAGCTACCTCTATACCGGCTCGTACTACGAAATGCCTTCGATCTATGGCGACTGGAGTCAAGCCTCGTTAAAACCGGCCTACTATTATCAGACCGAACCACCGCGCAATATACGGTTCAGCGTAAGCTACCGTTTCTGATCCGGACCGTTCATCTTAAAAACTGCTGTCTGCATTCTTATATGTCCTGCGGACGGCGGTTTTTCTTTTTCATCCCGTTGCCGGCCTTTCTTATCTTTGATCTTCTTAACGATCTTTCAAAACAAATGATATGAAAAGTAATTTTCTGGCCCTGTTCCTGCTATATACCCTCGCCGCCACCGCGCAATCTTCTGAAAAAGGCTTTGCCCTGGTCGCACGCCCGGATCAGAAACAGGTAGATGTCACCTATAACGGGCACCTGCTTACGGCCTACTGTTATACAGACTCCATTGCCAAACCATTCCTCTACCCCGTCAATACCCTCGATGGCATTACCGTTACCCGCGGGTTCCCGGTAAAGACCATACCCGGCGAAAGCACCGACCATCCGCACCACGTGGGCATCTGGATGAACTATGAATCGGTAAACGGCATTGATTTCTGGAACAACTCCTCGGCCATTCCTGCTGCCAAAAAGGATCATTACGGGACCATTCTGCACAAGAAGATCCTGAAACAGACCGCATCAAAAAACCAGGCGCAATTGCAAACCACGGCAACCTGGGTCAACCATTCCGGCGAACCCTTCCTGAACGAATCCACCACGTATTTTTTTGAAGTAAAGGACAACCGGTTTTATATAACGCGGTCTACGACACTGACAGCGCTGGACAAACCCATGGTATTTAAGGACGTAAAAGATGGATTCTTTGCCATCCGGCTTGCCAAGGAGCTGGAAATGCCCTCCGCCGAACCCCGGTCATTTACAGATAACCAGGGAAACGTAACAAAAGTAAAAGCCTCCGGCGCCAATGTACCTACAGGCATGTACTATGCCTCCAACGGGCTCAAAGGCGATGCAGTATGGAGCAGCCAGGGTACCTGGGCCATGCTGAAGGGAAAAAAAGACGGTGCGCCCATATCCATCGGTATGTTCGATCATCCTTCCAATACCGGTTACCCCACCTACTGGCATGCGCGCGGCTATGGGCTCTTTGCCCTCAACCCCCTGGGCCGGTCCGTATTCAGCAAGGGTAAGGACGCTCTAAACCTTACGCTTCAGCCACACCAGTCAAAAAAATTCACCTACCGCATCGTCGTTGCACAGCAGGATCTTTCTGATACCGAAATGAAAAAAATGGAAGCCGAATTTAAGCAAACGCGATATTGACGATTTCGCGGCTGATTTAAATAGCAGGAGCAAAGAGGCACGTAACGGCATTAAGATTTCCCGCAACAACGCTAAGGGCGGTCGCAGCGTTAATACCTGTTTTTGTAACGCCTGATGCCTTCGGGTATCGGCTATTTATTTCCCGCAGGGACGCGGGGGTTCCCTTGACGGCACAGTGATTTCCTGCATGCAAAGGATCGCGGGGCAAACGGTTGATCAATTCCCAGTTCCTCCGGGATCCCCTTTGCCGAACGGCGCATGTTTCGCAGTTAATGAAGAAAATATAATATCTTCGGGCCGGAAAATTGTCCATTAAGACAGTAACTGTTTAGCATGCTAATCGATTTCCATTTAAAAAAAATACACAAATGAAAAAAAGGTTGATTACTGCCTGTATGGCGGCGGGGTTCATGATCTCCTCCGTTGCGGTCAGGGCACAGAAAGTGGAATTCACCGAATACAAGCTGAGCAACGGGCTTCATGTGATCCTCCACCAGGATAAATCCGCGCCCGTTGTAGCCGTTTCTGTGATGTATCATGTAGGATCAAAAAATGAAGTAAAAGGCCGCACCGGTTTTGCCCATTTCTTCGAGCATCTTTTATTTGAAGGCTCACCCAACATCAAACGCGGCGAGTTCATGAAATATGTGTCTGCAAATGGCGGACAGAATAATGCCAATACTTCATTTGACCGCACGTTCTATTATGAGGTATTCCCCTCCAATCAGCTGGAGCTTGGCCTGTGGCTGGAAAGTGAGCGGATGCTGCATCCCATTATTGCCGACTCGGGTGTTAACGTTCAGCGCGAAGTTGTAAAGGAAGAGCGGCGGACACGCTATGAAAATACGCCTTACGGGGGATTGCTGGCAGCAGTAGCAAAACGGTTGTTCCGCAATACGGTTTATGAATGGATGCCCATCGGATCCATGGAAGATCTGAACCAGGCAAAGCTGGAAGAATTCATCGCCTTTTTTAAAAAATACTATGTGCCCAATAATGCCGCCCTGGTCATCTCCGGTGATATCGACATCCCCAAAACAAAATCCCTGGTGCAGGCTTATTTTGGCGAAGTGCCCAAAGGAACACCGGTAGCACAACCCGAAGGCGCCATCCCGCCGCTGACAACGGCGATCATCGATACCGCCTATGATGCCAACATCCAGATCCCGGCCTTGCTGGTGGGTTATCGCTCCGTTCCCCTGAAATCAAAAGAAGCAAAAACCTTCAGCCTGATCTCGTCCATTTTATCCGGTGGCGGCAGCTCGCGGCTCCTTAAAAAAATGGTAGACGAAAAAAAAGAGGCCCTCACCATTGAAGCCTTTAATCTGGCGCTTGAGAATGGTGGCGGCTATATTGTATTTGCCCTGCCAAACGGCGCTACGCCCCTGAATACCCTTCTGCAGGATATTGATTCTGAGATCAAAGACCTGCAAACCAATTTGATCAGTGAAAAAGAATACCAGAAGCTGATCAACCAGGCCGAAGATGCATTCGTAGGGCAAAACACAACCAACCTGGGTGTGGTAAACAACCTGGCGGATGCCTATACGTTCCAGGGTAACACCAACGCTGTAAATACGGAGCTGGATGAAATACGATCGATCACCCGCGAAGACATCCGGGAGGTGGCAAAGAAATACCTGGGAGAGAATCAGCGACTGGTCCTTTATTATTTACCCAAAAAATAACCGCAGGTACCCGGAGCGATACATATACTATTATTGGCCATGCACCATTCACCCAACTTACAACAAATGAAAAAATATATACTGATAACAGCTGCAGCACTGATGATGCAACCTGTTACTGCACAAAAAATAGACCGGACCCATGCTCCCAAGGCAGGACCGGCACCGGTTATTAAAATAAATGACCCGGCAACCTTTATCCTGCCTAACGGCATTACTGTGCTCGTCGTCGAAAACAAAAAAGTTCCGAAGATCTCCGCAACCTACTCCATTGATGCAGGTCCTATTACCGAGGGCAGTAAGGCGGGCGTAACAGAACTGATGGGGGCCATGCTGAATGAAGGAACTCAAAAGCAAACCAAAGCCCAGTTTGACGAAGCCGTAGACCAGATGGGCGCCAGTGTGTCCCTCAACGCCGGAGGCGGAGGCGTTTCTGCGCTGAACCGGTATTTCGACAAAGCATTTGAATTGTTCGCCGAAGCCTTACAGCAGCCGGCCTTTCCGCAGGAATCCTTCGACAAATTAAAATCCCAGACCATCACGGGTCTGAAAGCACAGGAAAAGGATGCCAAGGCCATTGCAGGCAGGGTGACCAATGCCCTGTTATATGGGAAAGACCATCCCCTGGGTGAATTTGAAACAGAAACGAGTGTCAATGCCCTCACGCTTGAGGACGTAAAAAGCGCCTATCAAAAATACATTACCCCATCCCGGGGCTACCTGGTCTTTGTGGGGGATATTACCCCGGCAAAAGCCAAAGCCCTTGCTCAAAAAGCGTTTGGCTCCTGGAAAGGCACCTCCCTCTCCTGGCCGGACCTTGCCCTCGTCAGCAACCCCGGCAAGACAGAGATCAACCTGATAGACGTTCCCAATGCCGTACAGTCGGTGATCACGGTTACCAATTTAATTTCGCTTCCGCTGAGCAACCCGGATTATTTTCCGGCCATCCTTGCCAACAACATTCTTGGAGGCGGCGCCGAAGCAAGGCTCTTTAAAAACCTGCGGGAAAAACACGGATTCACGTATGGCGCCTACTCCCGTATAGGCAGCGGACGTACACAGGCCGCCTTTTCTGAAAGTGCCTCCGTGCGCAACGCCGTAACGGATAGCGCTGTTACCGAATTTCTGAACGAGATCAAACGCATGCGCACGGAAAAAGTATCGAACGAAGAACTGAAGAATGCCAAAGCGCTTTACAACGGAAAATTTGCACTGGGTACGGAAAATCCGGAAACCATTGCTACTTATGCGCTCAATATTCTTACCAACAGGCTTCCCAAAGACTTTTACCGTACCTACCTGCAAAAGATCAATGCCGTAACCGCTGATGACATCCTGCGGGTAGCAAAAAAATATTTCAATTATGACAATACCCGTATTGTGGTAACCGGTAAGGCCGGCGAAATAAAAGACGGCCTGCTAAAGCTGGGCCACCCGGTAAAAGAATACGATAAATTTGCAGCTCCCGCAACAGCCCAAGCTGCAACGGCACCCGTTGCCGGGGTAAAAGCTGAAGACGTGGTCGCCCGATATCTTACAGCAACAGGAGGAGCAAATGAATGGGGTAAAATAACGGCTGTGTCCGCCAAAGGGACCATGACGATGCAGGGCATGAACCTGAACGTTGTCATGAAAAACAAGATACCCAACCTTTCGCTTATGCAGATCTCCATGGGCGAGAATACGGTAATGAAACGGGTATTTGATGGAAAAGCAGGGTACAGTATGCAAATGGGACAAAAAAAAGCAATGACCGCCGGCGAGATCGCAGACGTAAATGAGAATGGCATTATTCCTCAGCTGGAATACAACAAGGGAAAATACAAACTTGAACTGGCCGGCGCCGAAAAGATAGAAGGCAAGGATACCTACAAAATAAAAGTAATCAAGCCGTCCGGAAATTCAGCAACGGAATATTACGATGTGAAATCGGGCCTGCTGATCCGGCAAGATAACACGGTCACTGCAGAAGGGCAGGAAATAGCGCAGTCAGTAATTTTTTCTGACTATATCAAAGAAGGCAGCATTCTTTTTCCGAAGACATTTGTCACTTCCGTTCAAACGCCGATGGGTACCCAGGAGTTCACCATAACCCTCAAAGAAATAAAGCTGAATGAAGGCGTAAGTGCGGAAGATTTTAAATAAGATCAAAGCCTCCTGATCGTAAAAGCGATGGATACCAAAAGTAATCGTATCCTGATGGCGCAGCCCTTTCAGATGATATGGTTATTTCCTCACGGATGCCACGGACGGGCACCGAAGGCTTTGTATCTCTGTGCCCGTCGGTGAAGTCTGTGAGCCTTATACACGCGGTGTATTTCTTTGGGTCATATTGAGCTGTCAGGATCTGGATCTCGCTTTCTCCGGCTCTGCGGTGGCTTTTTTCTTTTCCTTCTTCCGGGGGTATTTGCCATTAAAAGAACATTGCAATGCGCCAAGGCGGGAACCGCAGCCCTCCACTTCCTCCAGGGAAACACTGTTCTTATCAAAGATAAAACGCAGTACACAGGGATCCCCTCCCTGCCGGTATTCGGCCACGGAAGCAGAAGTAAACACCGCGTCCCCTTTTAATTCGCCCACACATTCCTTATCATTTTTTTCCAGATGGATAAAAAAATGGATCCGCCCTTCGCGCTGCCCGTCGCGGATGGAAACCAGGTTCATTTTGCTGTTGCCATAGTCGCCCGAATACTTTTGCTTGCGTTCCAGCGTATCGATCGGGTTGATCAGCTCCGTAAAGCCGTCTCCCAGACTGTCCGTCATGATCAGCGAAAAATTCTTCGCTGCGCTATTCAGTACAAAAACATCGTGCCCGCTTATTTCAATACCATTGGGTAAGGTTTGCGTGAGGTCTTTACTGATATTCAGCCGGGAGTCAATGGTCACCCTCACCGCCACATTGGTATTCCGTGTAAGCTTGATCACCGGAAACCCCGCGATGAACTGTTTCTTTTTATCGTGGGCGGTGATCAGCAGCACCTTCCGCTCTTTATCAATTCCCCTGGTCAGCAGGTAGCGCTCTCCGTCACCGGCCTCCACAGCGCCCACCGGATAATAACGGGGACGGGAAGTCGCGCCAAAAGCCTTCTGTGTGACCGAATCCGGTATGAACTGGTGCAGGACCTCAGGGGCAATGCGGAGTGAGTCATTTTCCCTTGCAGGAAAGGACGTATCGCTAAAGGTAAAAGGAAGCGATAACGCCGGGTATGCCTCCATGAATTCTTCAATATTCACCACATCATCCCCGGTCATTGTCTTTTTCTTCTTTCCGCCACAGGCCACAAATAGGATCGCAGCGACGATCAGGAACCAGTATAAAGGTTTACGCATACATATGGATTATGCAACAAAATAAATAAAATCCCAGCATCTGCATAAAAAAATAAATTTTGACCGCTTGTTCTATTTTTTTTAGATTTGTCTAAATTTTTATTTAGATGTTATTAAACCTTTCATATACGGAAGAAAATTATATAAAGGCCATTTACCGCCTGGAACAGGACGGGAAACCGGTAAACACCAACGATCTGTCGGAACAACTGAGAACGGCCGCCGCTTCTGTTACGGATATGCTCAAAAAGCTAAAACAGAAAAAAATAGTGCATTATAAAGCCTATTATGGGTGTAATCTTACCGACAATGGCCGGAAGCACGCGCTGATGATCATCCGGCGGCACCGTCTGTGGGAGTATTTCCTGTCAAAAAAGCTGGGATTCAACTGGGATGAGGTGCACGACATTGCCGAAGAGCTGGAACACGTGGGCAGTACCAGCCTCATCAACAAGCTGGATGCCTTTTTGGGCTATCCCCGGTTTGACCCGCACGGAGACCCGATCCCGGACGAACAGGGCCATATCATAAAGCTGCAAAACAAGTTGTTATCTGCAGTGCCGCTACACACCCCGGTTGAAGTGGTACAGATCGGCGATCAGTCGGCCAATATACTGGAGCTGCTCAATGAAAAAAATATCCGGATCGGCACCATCCTGGAGATCCGCAAGCGGTTTTCCTATGACCAGTCCCTGGAAATAAAAGCAGGCGGCAAACAGATCACCCAGATATCAAAAGAATTATCACAAAATATATTAGTACAGGAGCATGAATAGGCATCATTCCGACATCTCGCTGAGCGAGGTACATCAATCCGTAGATACCACCCAGACCAATAAGCCCAAGTGGCGGCGCATTCTTTCCTTTTTCGGGCCGGCTTACCTTGTAAGCGTGGGCTATATGGACCCCGGGAACTGGGCTACGGACCTGGCGGGGGGCAGTCAGTTCGGCTGCAGCCTGCTATGGGTGTTGCTGATGAGCAATCTTATGGCATTGCTGCTGCAGAGTCTTTCGGCCCGGCTGGGGATCGTGCGGCATAAAGACCTTGCCCAGGCCAACCGGGAGACCTATCCCAGGGGGGTTAACTTTATCCTTTATCTGCTGGCAGAAATAGCCATTGCCGCCACCGATCTGGCCGAGGTGCTGGGTATGGCGATCGGCTTGCAGCTGCTGACCGGCATGCCACTGATGTACGGCGTGCTTATCACTGTGCTGGATACTTTTTTGCTGATGCTCCTGCAACGCTTTGGTATGCGCAAACTCGAAGCCTTTGTCATCGGTCTGATCTTTATTATTGGCATGTCCTTCCTGGTGCAGATCATCATCGCCTCTCCCAACCCGGGAGAAATGGCGTCCGGTTTTGTACCGAGGCTTCAGAACGATGCTGCCCTGTATATCGCCATCGGGATCATCGGTGCCACGGTAATGCCACACAATCTATACCTGCACTCGGCCCTGGTACAGACCCGCAAATTCAAGAACACGGAGGAAGGGATCCGGAAGGCATTAAAATACAATTTCTGGGACAGTGCCATTGCTCTGAACATGGCCTTCCTGGTGAACGCAGCCATCCTGATCCTGGCGGCCACTATTTTCTTCAAAACGGGCAGGACCGATGTGGCAGAGATCCGCCAGGCCTATGAGCTCCTGCCCAGCCACCTGGGCAGCGATTTTGCCTCCAAGCTCTTTGCCATTGCGCTTATCGCAGCCGGTCAGAGCAGCACGGTAACCGGCACACTGGCCGGCCAGATCATAATGGAAGGCTATTTAAAACTGCGGATCAACCCCCTGGTGCGGCGTTTGCTGACCCGGCTGATCGCCATTGTACCCGCAATACTCGTTATCGGGCTGTATGGAGAAGACGAGGTAGACCAACTGCTGATCTTCAGCCAGGTGGTGCTGAGCATGCAGCTGGGATTTGCCATCATCCCCCTTATCCATTTTGTAAGCGACCGGCAAACGATGGGCGCTTTTACCATCAGGCCCCTTACCAAATTTTTCGCATGGGTCATCACAGCAGTGCTGATCTACCTAAACGGCCGGATGGTGGCAGATGCGATTACCGGCTATTTCGCAACCACCTCCTCCTGGAGCTGGAAGCTGCTGATCATCCTTGCCAGCGGTGGGATCCTGACCCTCCTGGGCTACACGATCCTATATCCTTTTCGTAAAAAGCGCCTGTTCCCCAGTTTCTCCCCTGTTCATCCGGAGCCGGCTCCGTTGGATCTTTCGCAAGGCTCCGGGCCCCATAAGACCATCGCCATTGCGGTTGATTTTGGCAAAAACGACAGCGCTCTCATTACGCAGGCGCTCAAACAGGGCAACCTCCAGACAAAATTCGTATTGATCCATGTCGTAGAAAGTGTGGCCGCCCGCTTTAACAACCGGGAAATAAAGGACCAGGAATCCAAAACCGACAAGGCATATTTAGACGGGTATGCCCGGCAGATCCGGCAAAAAGGATACAAAGTGGTATGGGAACTGGGCTATGGAATTGCATCACGGGAGATCCCAAAAATTGTCAACAGCCAGCAGGCCAGTCTTCTGGTTATGGGCGCCCATGGCCACAAGGGCCTGAAAGACTTTATCTATGGCAGTACCATCAATAATGTACGCCACCGCCTAAAGATCCCGATACTTATTATCGGCAGTAAGATCTGAGCGGTCAGCAATACAGGATTGAGATTTCAGAATTGAGCATCTGCGATCAATTCAGAAATTGAAAGTGTGGAAACGTGAAAATCAGCCACCATGCATGAGACCGATCCAACGTTGAACTGAAGCGGCAAATCCCGGACCATTACTGATCACCCCCGGATATGGCGGATAAAGTTCTCAAAAACGGGGAACTGGCCTTTTAGCCCCACAAACAAAATGACAAAAACGATCCCAAAGATGGCGCCCCATAAATGCGCTCCATGATTGATGCGTCCGCCGCCCTGCCGGTCTAAGTATGCCGATATCAAAAGATACAGTCCACCGAAGATCCAGCCGGGGATATCAATCGGAATAAAGATAAAGCGGATGGGAAGGGAAGGATACAGGAGGATCCCTGCAAAGATCACCGAGGAAACGGCCCCCGAAGCGCCAAGGCTTCTGAACGCATAGTCATCTTTATGCTTGAAATAGTCCGGTATGCTTGCAATGATCAGCCCGCCAATATACAACCCGGCAAAATAAAGCGGGGCGTCGGCGCCAAAAATCACCGGGTTCCCGAATAGCATGGGCGACTCCAGGAATTCGCCAAAAGTAAACAGCGCTATCATGTTAAACGCCAAGTGCATCAGATCCGCATGGATCAGCCCATGTGTTAAAAAGCGGTAGTACTGGTGGTTTCGGGAGATAGCAGGTCCAAAGAAGATAAGATTATCAATAACTTTCGGGCTGCTGAACCCTCCTAATGAAACGGCTACTGTGATCACCGTGATAATGAGTGTAACGGTTATTTCCATCGGCTAAAAATAGCGACATTTTTCCCATTTCTCAAATCTCAATGTTCTTTTCAAAATTAAGAATGATGGTATTTCTCGTTTTTCATGATCGTACAGGCCCGGTATACCTGCTCTGCCAGGATGAGGCGCACCAGCTGATGCGGGAACACCAGTTGCGACAGGCTCCACAATGTATTCGCCCTTCGCAGAACGGTTTCATCCAATCCGTAAGCACCGCCGATCAAAAAGATTATACGCCGGGTTCCGGCATTGGCCCGGCCCTGCAAAAAAGCAGCAAGCCCTTCTGAGGTCAATTGACGCCCCCGCTCTTCCAGGGCCACGAGATAATCCTCACGGGCTATTTTCGGCAGGATGATCTCAGCCTCTTTTTTCTTTAATTCTTTCGGAGCAAGATGCGCCGCTTCCCTGGGCACGGGGATCAATTCCCATTTCAGCCGGAAATAATTCCCGATGCGACCGGAAAATTCCTCCACCCCTTCTTTTACATATGCTTCATGATTCTTTCCCAGCGCCCAAAAGGCAATTTTCATGTACGATGCTTTTAAAAATGGTGATACCGTTCAAAAATTCTAACAAATTTGTCAAGGATCATACCAAAGACTACAGGTGAAAGGAAGAAACCAACGGGTTATGCAACCAAATGGATATGAAACATATAAAAAAGCCACCTCCACCGCTGCCGTTTATACGCCCTGCTGCACTCCGCCCTGCCTGTACAAGAAGCGCTCCGGCATTTTCAAACAAAAAGCCCTGGCTTTCGCCAAGGCCTAGTGACCGCGTCAGGATTCAAACCTGAAACCTTCTGATCCGTAGTCAGATGCTCTATTCAGTTGAGCTACGCAGCCATTTTTGTGGGAGGCAAAGATAGGCATTTCTTTGGTTCCTGCAAAAAACTTTTAGGCTTTTCTTCCGGCGCTTCCGGTAAAATACCAGTCACTGATCCCTTATAAAGATCGACCGACATGATCATTAGCAATGGAACCTTCATAAAAACGCGGGCGGCAAAGAGCAGCCGGCGATCAGGGCTCCTTTCTTTGTGGATCGATCTCTATAATGCTGCCTGCAATATGCCGCGTCCCCTTCCCGATATTATAGTAGTACACCACCAGAACATGCTTTTTATCAAGCTGCACAGACCATGGATACCCCAGGTCCGTGCTGCCGCCATCGGTTCGCAAAATGATCTCTGGTGCCGTCCTGTAATCAGAACAGTCGGCATTCAGTATACGCGCCCTGATACCATAAGGCTGGTGCCGGTAACCATAGGTGATCAACACCCGGTTGTCGGGGAGTCGCAAAGCATGAAAGGGATGGCCTTTGAACCCCATTTTTTCCCATTGAAATGTTTTGCCGCCATCGGTTGACCGGGCAATACAGGCTTCGTCCTCCAAGCCGGCTGTACGCAAAAAAGCTACGATCTCTCCCCGCGGCGTTTCGTATACGGAAGTTTCATTAAAAGAGACTTTTTCATCTTTTGCAACCACCCCCTGCAGCCGCCACGAACGGCCTTTGTCATCAGATATATACAGATAGGTTGAAGTCTTTTTGTTATTGGGCAGCCGGTCCGAGGCCGCCACTACCCAAAAGATCCGCCCGCTTTTCCCTTCATACATGGCCCCCCGGTTATAGGCCGGGATCCTGTTCCCATAAGGGCTGTAATTCAGCTCATCCGGAACGGGAGGTGGATAAACAGGGGCCTGCCAGCTTTTTCCACCATCCGTTGAGCGAAGCACGTATCCGCCCAGAAAAGTTGCATGAGCAGCGTTAAACAGCGGCTTTTTCAATTTTGCTTTTGCATCTTCTTTTAGGAAAGCCCATCCATAGCTGGCGCATAGCAATGTGCCGTCCCTCAGCTGCAGTAAACAGGGATCCTGCGACCCGCCAAAAGGGTTTGCATAAATGAGTGCGGGCTCCCTGCTCCAGGAAACACCGTCCTTTGAAGTAACGGCAACAAGGTAACTATTGGGATCCACATGGTTCGTACTTAGCTCACCGAGTGCCCTGCGCTCCGGTGCTCGCCTGAATGCCACAAACAGCGTTCCGTCTTTCTTCTTTATAACCGACGGGAACGACGAAAAAAACAGGCTATCCTCATAAATGATCATATCCCTGATCTTCCGCACTCCGGCCGGGTTGTTTTGTTGCCCATAAAGGACGCCCGAAAGGAACATCACAACAACCCCCACCATCCCCCGCAGTAGTCCGTTATGCAGGTATTGGGTATTATTTCTATCACAAGGGCAGCCCAGGGCCCTTGCCTTCTTCCAGGAGAGATCGTATCGAAACATATCGTTCTATGGTTTTGTTAAAGATCTGTTTTAAAACAGGTTGCCCCTGCTACTATTCAGCGCAATTATGATATCATCTTTCATCCGCTGCCGATCGGATACAATCATCCGTCGTCACGGCCCTGAAAATACTTTTCTTCTTTTTAAAGTAAAAATAAACGTCCCCCGTCTTCTATAGAAACAACCGTTTTAAAATCATAAAAAGAAAAAAAATGAAACACAAAATCATGTTCCTGCTTCCCCGTCTGGCCGGGTTTACGCTGCTGATCGGGTTGGCTTCGCTGGTATTATTCCTGCTGTTTAAGTTGTTGCTGCTAGCAATTGTGATCGGCGTTATTGTTGCCGTTACCGCAAAAATCGTTTCTGGAGTCCGGGCCCGGTGGGCAGCCGGCAACAGCTCCCTCTGGTCGCAACAAGCACCCGTTGGGGTTGCGGGTAATAACAGCTCAATGCACCCCGTCATGCACCGACAGGCACAAACTCCGGCCATTGTTCCCATTCATTAATTTTATAACCCACACAAAAAATAAAAGATCATGTTTACAAATCAATCCATAAGCGGCCCTACTCAATCCGGGTCCTTCGACCCCCGCTTTAAACAACGCGGATGTTTCTTTGGCAAAAAATTCGGCGGACACGCCTTTGGTGGCGGACACCCCTGGATGCATAAGCTGCATCAGTACATGAACGATGCGAAGCCCGCCAATATTGAAGAAGCTGCATCGGCTTTTATCATTTCCCTATATGCAGCCGGTCTTCAAAAAGAGCATTTTAAAATCTCTGTGAACGAGGATGTGCTGACCGTTGCCTATACCGTGCCGGACAGCGCAGCACCTGGCAATTTCATCTATCAGGAATACCGGCCCGCATCGTTTGAGCGCTCCTTCCAGTTAAGCAATAAAGTGCTTACGAATGAGATCAGCGCCTCCTATACAGACGGTGTATTGAAGATCACTCTTCAAAAGAACCCGGAAACCAATAAACCCGGACAGGAAATAAAAGTGGCATAACTCCTAGGTACCGGCTCCGTTCCCGGATGATTAATAAACGTTCATGTACTCCCAATTTCCGGGGAACGCATGGACGTTTCTTTTCATTTGCATCCATCGTCCATTGCTTCCCGTGCCTTATAGAACAGCAGGCTTCTCTATAAGAACGCCGGCCTTTATTGATAAGCCGGCTCGGTAAACTGGCTGTCTCCATCTGTTTCAAAAATCACCTCCCCGTCCTTTTGAGGAATAAATGTAAGTGCGCTTACGGTTTGTTTGCTCGTATTAAAACGCAGCAGGCGCATAAGCCCGTTGCCACCATTGCGGTCCTCAGCACCCGCATAGGGTGGATTACGGCGCGACTGGTAATCTGTAAGATACGTCTTGATCACATTGTTTTGAAATGTGTCCCTACGAAAAGCTTCTCCGGCAATATGTCCGCCCAGCATCATAAATACATTCGGGTGATGTTTTGCCATCTCGTAAATTACTTTTCCCTGGTTGGTCAGCGGTCCGGGTTTTGTATTTGTTCCCTGTCCGGGCACAAAATTGCTGTTGCTGCTCTTCGGTCTTCCAATTGTTCCATGAGACACGATGATCGCTTTCCGGCCAGGATGCGCCGTTAACACGCTGTCGGCCCATTGCATCGTTGCCGCTTCATAACCCGGGTTATGATATTTATGACCCGGTTGATTGTATACCAGGTAAAGCACCATAAAGCCCTGCCCGTTCGCGGTAAAAAGGTCAAAGTGGTTGTCATTATTGTTGGTGGCTCCCATGCCTCCGCCGTACCAGCTTTTTGTTTTAAAATAGGCTTTCCCAAAATATTTTGAATACCCGGTATTCGGATCCCCCGCCGCCGGTTTGCTATTGGGCGTTTGGTCGTGATTGCCCACTGCCAGTCCGTAAGGGATCTGATACCGGTCAAGACGATACATTTCATTTTTTGCCCGGACCCACTCTTCCTCCGCATTATGATCGGTAATATCTCCGAGGTGGATCACATAAGCTATTTTCTCCGTGCGCCGGTTTTTTGTGATCCAGCTGATCTGGTTCGTAAACATCGACATGTTCCCTCCATGCCGCATAGCGGTATAATACTGGGTATCCGGCAATACAACAATAGAAAAATACGCATCGCCCTTATCTACGCCATAGCCGGTAACCGGTGCCGTGGTTTTACAACCCAGGCCCAGGAATAACAGGAGGCTCAGTAATATCTTCAGCCCTGCCTGCTTCCGTTCTCTTTGCTCCTTTTGCATATTGAAATTGGTTTGGTGCTTTTTTGACGGTTACAAATCAAAAAAGTTTAATCGAAGATTATTTACCGGGAAGTATGGCAGCCCGGGCAGAAGTTTATTTTAAATTCATTTACGAACAAACCGCATCACGGCGATGTCGCCCATAATCAAATGCAGCGTATCACCGGCAACATCAAAATTCGTAACTGTTTTTAATGTGCGGAAAAACGTTGCCTCCCCCGCTCCCTCACATGCCATTTTGGTACTTGCCGGATCCTTGAATTGGATGGCATTCCCATCTATGGTGAATGATACACGGTAACGGTTGCAACTGCTGTTACCGGCAGCATTGGTCTGCGGAAGGTCAAAAGTGATCGTAGGACGTTTTTGAGGATACAACCCTTCAAACGCGATCTTTGCACCGGAAATATAGTTCAGCTCCCAGGTGCCGTTCAGTGCATTGCTTTCCGGGGCTGTACCCGTTGCCCGGAAACGCGCCAGGGGTGCCATCCGTGCCCTGTTCAGGGAAAGCTGGTCTCCGCTTATTGAATAATGATCAGCGGTTTTAAGGGCTTTGATCAGTCCCTGTTCCATATCCATATGTGCACAGGCCATCATTGTCGACGGCCCTGGCGTAAAACGGATCCGGTTATGGTCCTGCAATACAAAGGTTCCGCCCAGGCCATTGCAGCCGGCCGACGCGGAAAAACGGTGATCGCTTTCCTGCAATTGTATGAACGGTTCCTTATTATTGATCTTATCCGGAACAGGTTTACCCGCCAGTTCCACCAGCTTCCATTTCGTTGTAGTAATACCGGCAGCAGGATCATCCGCCGGGGGTTCATTTGGCGAAGCAGATTTCTTTGAGGAATTGCATGCAAAAAGAACCATAACGCTGAACAGCGCAGAGCAGAATATTATTTTTCCCATGATCATTGGTTTACATATGGTGTAGGAAAGTTTAGACACTATAAAGATACGTCAATCGCGGCACTCTTCAGAACGCGGCGTTCTGCGAGGTCTTCAACGCTTTCATCTGTGCTGAATGGGATACACCACGTGATGCAACAGGACAGACCCGGAACGACGTGCCTCGGGGATCCAGGTACTCTGCGAGGCCCCCTGTTACTGTATCTACACCGTCCCGCAAAAATAGCACAGGGTGTATCAACGTCAAAAAAGGGCTGCCAGTAGAGAGGGCAACCCTGTTGATTAGCAACGGCGCTTTTCTATAGAAAGATATTATTCCGCGGCGTTCCGGTGACCGCCGGACAAAAGCAGTAATTCCTGCACCTGTATTTCGGTCGTGTATTTTTTCTGGCCGTTCTTGTCATCGTATTGGCGGTTCACCAGCTTTCCTTCAACCATAACCTCCCGGCCCTTCTCCAGGTACCTGGCGGCAATATCTGCCAGCTTTCCCCAGGCCACCAGGTTGTGCCACTGGGTTTCCGTGACCTTTTCTCCCTTGGTGTTCTGGTAACGTTCATTGGTTGCAATACTGAAACGGGCCATCTTTTTCCCGCTTGCGATCGCTTTTACTTCGGGATCATTTCCTAAATGACCAATCAATTGGACTTTGTTTTTCATTGTGTACATAACATTGGTTTTGGGCCTTGCGGCGATGATCATTGTTTGTTTTTATTCCGGTTGAACCAACAGCGCTATCGGATCAACACTCCAAAATTGCACTACTTTAAAAGCGTTATCCGGTTATTAAACGTTTACTTACGTAAGTAAACGTTTATAAGCGTTTACAAACACTTATAATAGAATAATTTTGTATATTGTACGTAGAAAATCAAATGAATATGCCAAACACCGATGCTTTAGAGAAACTATGCCGCTCTTGCCAGAAACCATTAAAAGGCAGGGCTGACAAGAAATTCTGTGATGATTTTTGCAGGAATCAGTACAATAATTCCATGAAAAGCGGGCCTGAAAAACTCATCCGGAGTATCAATGCCATCCTCCGGAAAAACCGGAAAATATTGCAGGAGCAATTAAAACTAACGGAGAAAACGATAGCAGTGCACCGGGACAAATTGCGATTATCCGGGTTTCAGTTCAAATATATAACCAGCCAGTATCAGACAAAGAAAGGCCTTACTTATTTCTTCTGCTACGACTACGGCTACCTCCTTTTGGAAAACGATTGGTTACTGGTGGTACGAAAGAAGTAAGCGGGATGGATCCATACAGTCCTTTTGGTATTGCAGGTCATTTGCCATAGGATACAGGCCAACGGCATTGTCTGTACGGCTGCCCTGCCGGGGAAAAGACATTCCCGTGAGCGGCTGTTAAAACTTCTTTACGCCCTTTACCCGCATCCGCAGGGTATAGATGCTCGTTCCCGCCGTCATAAAAAGGAGGTCCCGGTTTTTACCGCCAAAACAAACATTCGCCGTCCACCGTTCCGGAACCGGGATATATGCGATCTGCCGGCCTCCCGGATCAAACACGGTGATCCCATTGCCGCTCAGGTAAAGATTTCCTTTTTCATCAACGGTAATACCATCTGCGCCCCGGGGCACGAACACCGTCTTGCCGGAAAGCGTACCGTCCTTATTCACAGAAAACCGGTAGGTCTTGTCGCCTTTAATATCGGCCACATACAGGAGCGCACCATTTCCGGACCCCACGATCCCGTTGGGCTTCACCAGCTCATCGGTAACCACGATCGGTTGCCTTGCACCTTTGGGCAGGTAATATACTTTTTGCGCCTCTATTTCCGGAGCCGTCCGGGTCCAGTACTTCCGCTGATAATACGGATCCGTGAAATAGATCCCTCCTTTTTGATCGATCCAGAGGTCGTTAGGGCCGTTCAGTTTCTTCCCCTGCACATCGGTTAAAAGAGTCGTTACTTTTCCGGCCGGAGTGATCGACCAAAGCTCATTGTGTTCGTCTGCACAGGCTACAATATTCCCCCGGGCGTCCATGTCGAGACCATTGGCACGGCCAGACGCCGATTTGAATTCGGTAAGCGTCCCGTCCAAGTTGTAGCGCCATATTTTATTATTTGGCTGATCCGTAAAGTAGATATTACCGGAACGGTCGGCTACAGGTCCTTCTGTAAAGGAAAACTGTGTACTTACTTTTACCAGCGCCGCGTTTTTCGCGATGATCCTTAAAGAGTCAAAAAAAGGAGTGCCGGGCTGCTGGGCATTTAATACAGAGCCCAGGAACAACAGTCCTCCTAAAATAAAAATCCGCATCCTTATTTTGTTTATTGAACCTTTCCGCCAGGCCTGCCGGCAATGACGCATAATGAATGTTTGATACCTATCTATGGTGCAATGATCCCGGCACATCACCATTTTATTCTGCAACCCGGAAATGAAAAATGGAGGCCGCAGCTAAAATCCTTCCTTAACGATCAGTGCCGGGTCAATTTCAAGCACTGCCAGTTGCCGTTCCACGGCGTCCATCATCGGAGGTGGCCCGCATAGATAGATGTATTTTCCGCCGCCGGACATCATTTTTTTCAACAAAGACTCAGAAATATATCCATGCTCGTAGCCCGGAAGATCCTCGTCGGAAAGAATATTTGCAAACCCTGTTCCGAGAAGGCGTTGAAACTCTTCCTCATGAATAATGTCTTCTTTCCGCTTATTGGCAAAAAGCAAGCGGTTATTCCCGATCCGGCCCTCTTTATTTAGTTGCCGGAAGATCGCTATAAAGGGAGTGATTCCTGCCCCTCCGGCAATAAACAGGCCTTCGCCTTTATACGCTATTTCTCCAAATATATCATTCAGAAGCAGTGAATCCCCTGCTTTCAAATGCCGTAACTGGGCAGTGACCCCATTGCGTTCGGGATAAGTTTTTATGGTAAACTCCAGGTGATCGTCGTCCGGCAGCGAGGTAAAGGTAAACGGGCGCCCCTCCTCTTTCCATGCTTCATTATCAATAAAAATTTCAGTGGCTTGTCCCGGAACATAGGTTAACCCCTCCGGTTTCTCTACGCTTATTCCCAGCACATCATGGGTCACATTTCCGATCGATATTATTTTTGCAGCATACTTCATGGAATAGATATTTATAGAATGGCTTGTTGTTTAAGTGCTCCTAAATTACGATAAATTATGGATTCGCAGCCGCTGCTGACCAGGCACTGCTTTGATCGCCCGGCCCGTCATCTCAGAGGATTCCCTGCTGCTGCATCCATTCTTTCAATACATTCATCCAGTTAACATCGGAGGTTTTGTTATGCAATCCAAAGCCATGCCCGCCTTTATCATAATAAAATACACGGGCCTTTACCTTATGCTGTAACAGAGCTTCATAGTACCGCTGGCTGTTCTTCCAGGGTACACCCTTATCATCCTTTGCATGCACCAAAAATGCAGGTGGTGTTTCCTTTGTGACCTGAAGTTCGTTCGAATATTTTTTGACAGCTTCAGGTGTAGATGTTTTCCCGAGTAGCCGGTCACGGCTGCCCCGGTGCATCAGACTGTCGGTAAAGCTGATCACCGGGTATACCAGCACAGAAAAGTCAGGTCTTAAAGAAATCTTTTTGGGATTGTCGATCAGGGTTTCCCCGTAATGGGTAGAAAGCGTTGCGGCAAGATGTCCGCCGGCAGAAAAGCCCATGATCCCGATCTTACGGGGATCGATATGATAGTCCTTTGCGTGTTCACGCACCCATTGGATCGCCCGCTCGGCATCCTGCAAAGGTCCTATTGATTTATCTGCCATCGTTCGATCATCGGGCAGCCGGTATTTCAGCACAAAGGCTGTTACCCCCCATTCGTTCAGCGCCTCTGCCACCTGTACGCCTTCATGGCCTATGGCAAGGATCGCATAGCCGCCTCCCGGGCAAATAATAACGGCCGGCCCATTGGGTTTTGCTCCTGCTGGCTGGTACACTGTTATTGTAGGCACCGATACATTGCTGATCCGGGTAAGGCCGTCAGCACCGGTCACCGCTTTTTCTATGTTTTCAGCAGGTATGCTGTTCGGTATCGTCGTGTATAAAGGCACTTCCTGCTGAGCATTGGCCGTTATCTGTAAAATAAAAGGGGCCAGCAAACCAATCGCCATTTTTTTCATATTTCTTTGCTTTTTTAACCAACGGTCAGCAGCCGGGTTGCTGCCGCAAGGCTGTTTCGGTAAAACTTAAACCAGGCCGCTTCCGTTGCCATTTTCAAAATAGTCTTTTACCATGAGCCAAAACGCATCCAGGGCTATCAGATGTTGTTTGAAAAAGGAGATGATCGCCGGCCAGTCATTCTTATTAAAAACGTTTACCTGTTCCAATTGCACAATGATTCGCGAAATGGGCCGGCCGGATTCGTCATACACTTCTCTTTGCCAGGCCCAGTCTTCCCCTGCCATTTCAGTAAATACCGGCTTTAGCGACACCAGCTTATCAAAGGCTATCATCCGGTTATCCACGGCCGGATGCGTCAGTTCTATGGCAACACTGGCCGCTCTTTTGGTCACGTCGGTCCTGAAATAGATGCCCTTGACCCCGGTCTTATAATTCACCCAGTTTATCGTTGCTCCATCGGCATTTAAAACCGGTTTCAGGTAAGCACCCAGCGAGGTCCAGAATGCCCTTTTGATCAGCGCCGCCTCATTTTTACTATACATAAGAACGTACGATCAGCTATTTGATACCCGGTTTCTGTAATTCTTGAACAGGCTTTGCCAGCGCAGGTTCAGTACACCCAATATCCCTTCTTTTAAGATGCCCTTGCTCATTTTCGATTGTCCTTCTGTGCGATCCCGGAAAACGATCGGCACTTCCTTTATCTTAAAACCCAGCTTCCAGGTAGCATATTTCATTTCGATCTGGAAGGCATACCCCACAAAACTGATGTTATCAAAATTAATGGCCCGGAGCACCTTTGCAGTATAGCACATAAAGCCCGCGGTAGGATCCTTCACCGGCATCCACGTAATGATACGCGTGTACAACGATCCGCCTTTGGAAATGAATATCCGGTCGGCGGGCCAGTTCACAATACCGCCTCCTTTTACATACCGGCTGCCGATCGCCAGGTCAGCGCCTTCCACACAGGCCTGATGCAACCGGATCAGATCATTCGGATTGTGCGAAAAATCAGCATCCATTTCAAATACGAACCGGTACCCCCTTGCGAGGCTCCACCTGAACCCATGAATATACGCTGTGCCCAGTCCCAGTTTTCCCCGGCGTTCCTCCAGGAACAGCCTCCTGTCGTAGAGTCCCTGCAACGCTTTCACAATATCCGCCGTACCGTCCGGAGACCCGTCATCCACGATCAGCACATGAAAGCCACCTTCCAGGTCCATAACGGCCCTGATGATTTTGGCCACATTCTCCCTTTCATTATATGTGGGTATGATTACAACTTTATCCACGCTATCCATTCATTCGATAATAACAGCACACTTAAATGATATTCAGGCAACAGTCGGACAATACGCTTAATTTTTCCTCAGCTTGCTTCTTGTAAAGATCTCAGTCAGTTTCTGTTTGGTATGTTGCGGAAAATCGCCTTTCATCATCCAGTCATAATATTGCGGTTCCGCTTTTAAAATATCGGCAACGGCCTTTCCCTTGTACTTTCCAAAGTTAAATACTTCCACCCCATTGTCCATTACAAAACGGCGCGCAAAATCCACAATGATCTCTTCCCCGATCGCCTTATTGATCGAGTCAACGGTTGTTCCCAGCTCAGGGTAACGGGAGATCTGTGCCAGCAGCACTTCATGCGTGGCCGAAGCATCCGCTTCTGCAGAATGTGCGTCTTCCAGTGTTTTTTCGCAATAGAACCTATATGCAGCGGACAGCGTACGCTGCTCCATTTTATGAAAAATATTCTGTACATCAACAAGCCGGCGTCCGCGCATATCAAAATCAACACCCGCCCGGAGGAACTCCTCTACCAGCAGCGGAACATCAAACCGGTTGGAATTATAGCCGGCAAGATCACAGCCATCCAGTACCTGCTTCAGCTCCTGTGCCACCTGCGCAAAAGTGGGGGCATCCTTCACCATTTCGTCTGTGATCCCATGTATCTCTGTATTTGCTTTGGGTATGGGCATCTCGGGGTTGATCAGTTTTCGTTTTACATTCCGTGTTCCGTCCGGAAGGATCTTTACAATGGCTATTTCTACGATGCGGTCGGAACCCAGGTTCACTCCTGTGGTCTCCAGGTCAATAAAAGCGAGGGGCTTGGTAAGTTGTAGCATGTATCCTTTTTAAAAATTTAAAGATAGGGCATTTTCCGCTGTAGCTGGATTTCTCCGCTCAAAATTTTCTACCAAAAAAGTGGGAAATCATAAATTTCGTATATATTTGCACCGCAATGAAAATATTTGTACATATTCATCATCATGTAGCAGACATACCTGTGTAGGCCGGTGCTGATATGTATCCAAATTATAGAAGAAGGCTTACAAGATTTGTAAGCCTTTTTTATTTAAAAAAAATAAAGCTATGCAGGAAAAATTAAGAATCGCGGTCCAAAAATCCGGACGACTCAGTGAAGACTCCTTAAAATTGCTGAAGGAATGCGGCATTGGTGTGCCGAACGGCAACAACCAGTTAAAGATCAATGCCGAGAACTTTGACGCCGAGATCCTCTTTTTAAGAGACGACGACATTCCCGAATACGTACAGGACGGAGTGGCCGATATCGGTTTCGTAGGCGAGAATGTGGTGCTGGAAAAGAACAAGACGGCGGATATCGTAGAACGGCTGGGCTATGGCAAATGCCGGTTGTCCATTGCGTTGCCCAAGACCCGGAAAAAACGAACAGTAAAGGACCTGGATGGAATGAAGATTGCGACCAGCTATCCTTTTATCCTGAACAAATGGCTCAAACAGAACAGACTGAAAGCCGACATTCACGTCATTAGCGGATCGGTGGAAATTGCACCCCGTATTGGTCTGGCAGATGCGATCTGTGATCTCGTAAGCTCGGGCAGCACCTTGTTCAGCAATGAACTTTATGAATTTGAGACCATTTTAAAATCAGAGGCTGTACTGATCTCCGGCAAAAAGCTTAGCCCGAAACGCCGGGCGCTGCTGGAAAAGCTGCTGTTCCGCATCCGTTCGGTAAAAAAAGCAAAATACAACAAGTACGTCATGCTCAATGCACCCAACAAAAGCATCGGGAAGATCTGCTCTTACCTGCCGGGTATCAACAGTCCCACCATCGTGCCGCTGGCAAAAAAAGACTGGAGCTCGGTGCATTCCGTGATCAGCGAATCCGATTTCTGGAATGTGATCGAAAACCTGAAAGCTGCCGGCGCCGAAGGCATCCTGATCATTCCGATTGAGAAGATGATTGACTGAGGGATATGAATAGTGTGAAGTATTTGGTAAAAAGTAAACGATGCAAAGCAAGATAAAATAATAAAACAGGTAACCTGTATTTTTTTGTCACTCCCCATTTATGGGTTGTTGCACATCTCCTCTCAAACTTCTCTCTTTAAACTTTTACTTTAAAGCTTCCCACTTCACCTTAAATAGATAAACAGTGAAACTTTATAAATATCCAACCCGCGATCTCTGGCCGGAAATTGGTGCCCGTCCGCTTCAGGACGACCGGAAGCTCATCCCTGCGGTGACCGGGATCCTGTCGGCCGTTCAAAAGAAGGGTGACGCAGCGCTCCGGAGCTTCAGTAAAAAATTTGATGGTGTGGAGCTGACCTCCCTCGCCGTTGCGCCCGCCGAGATAAAGGAAGCCTCCCGGCAACTCCCCCCCGGGCTGAAAGCGGCGCTGAAACAGGCTAAAAAGAACATTGAAGCTTTCCACCGTGCTCAAAAAGAGCCCGTAAAAAAGATCACGACCCAAAAAGGCATCACCTGCTGGCGTGAGAGCCGGGCCATTGAAAAGGTAGGCCTGTATGTCCCGGGAGGCTCTGCTCCGCTCTTTTCCACGGTCCTTATGCTGGGCCTGCCAGCCCGCATTGCCGGATGCAGGGAAGTCGTACTGTGCACCCCCTGTAATAAAGAAGGCAACGTACATCCGGCCATCCTCTATGCAGCATCCTTATGCGGCATTCGCAACATATTCAAAACCGGAGGCGCACAGGCCATTGCGGCAATGGCTTATGGTACAGAAAGCATTCCGCAGGTCTTTAAAATTTTCGGGCCGGGTAATCAATATGTTACTACTGCCAAGCAGCTGGTGCAGAATCGTGTAGCCATTGATATGCCGGCCGGGCCATCCGAAGTACTGGTGATCGCCGACGGAACTGCGGACCCCCGTTTTGTGGCAGCAGATCTGCTGGCCCAGGCAGAGCATGGTCCGGACTCCCAGGTGATCTGTATTACCACGCAAACGGGTATGGTTAAAAAAATTGAAACGGCCCTAGCGGCCCAGCTGAAAGCCCTGCCCCGGCAAGACATTGCCGCCAGGGCGCTGGAACATTCCCGTATCGTGGTAGTAAAAAACCTCAAAGAAGCCGTTGCCTTATCCAATTTTTATGCGCCCGAACACCTGATCCTGGCCTGCAAAACAGGGAATGGCCTGCTGAAAAGTATTACAGCAGCAGGGTCTGTGTTTATTGGCAACCACTCTCCGGAAAGTGTGGGCGACTACGCCAGCGGTACGAACCATACGCTGCCTACCAATGGTTATGCCACTGCATACAGCGGCGTTTCGCTCGACAGCTTTTATAAAAAGATCACCTTCCAGCAGCTAAGCACACAGGGATTGAAGCATATCGCAGGCACGGTGACCACAATGGCCGAAGCAGAAGGATTACAGGCGCACAGCAACGCCGTTAACGTGCGCATCAGAAATGAGCAATCAGAAATCAGAAATTAGAAACATGGAGTTTAATTTAGAATACCTCGTACGGGAAAACATTAAAAACCTCAGTCCCTACTCCACTGCCCGTCATGAGTTCAGCGGTGAGGCCCGGGTGATGCTGGATGCCAATGAGAACGCCACCGGCTCTCCGGTAACCCTCAGCATCAATGAGCAGCACGAGCTGCTGAACCGTTACCCGGACCCGGTACAGCTGAAGCTGAAAGAGCGCATCAGTGCCATCAAAGGAATACCGTTCGAAAACATCTTTGCCGGAAACGGCAGCGATGAGGCCATAGATGTATTGATCCGCATCTTCTGCGAGCCCGGCTTTGACAACATCATTACCCTGCCGCCTACATATGGCATGTACAGCGTGGCTGCCGCTATTAATAATATAAAGGTAAAAGAAGTACCCCTCAATGCCGATTTCCAGATGAACATACAGGGTATTGCCGACGCTGTGGATGAATACACAAAGATCATTTTCATTTGTTCCCCCAATAATCCCAGCGGCAACAGCATCACCCGCCAGGACATCGAGATCATCCTGAATAATTTTGACGGCATTGTGGTAGTAGATGAAGCTTACATCAACTATGCCCGGCAAAAGACGCTTTCGCTCCAGCTCATGGACCACCCCAACCTGGTAGTATTGCAAACGCTCTCCAAAGCCTGGGGGCTGGCGGCCCTGCGCCTGGGACTGGCCTTTGCGGGAAAGGAGATCATCCAGCTGATGAACAACGTAAAATACCCTTATAATATTAATATCGCCACACAGGAACTGGCCTTACAGGGACTGCAGCAGATCGAAAAAGTAAACACCTGGATCCATGATTGTATTGAACAACGTGATTGGCTGGAAAAAGAATTGAAGCAGTTGCCCTATACACAAAAAGTATATCCATCGGATGCCAATTTCCTGTTGGTAAAAATGACCGGTGCAAACGACATCTTCAAATATCTGCAGCAAAAAGGGATCATCGTGCGCAACCGCAGCAATATTCCGGGATGTGCGGACTGTTTGCGGATTACGGTCGGTACAGAAAATGAAAACCGAATTTTAATTGATACCTTAAAAGCATACACTGCCTGAAAAAATGAAAAAAGTATTGTTTATCGACAGGGATGGCACCCTCATCTACGAAGCGCCCCCCACCTATCAGCTGGACTCCATCGACAAAGTCACTTTCTATCCCGGCGTGTTCACCTGGCTGGGGAAAATTGCCCGGGAAATGGACTATGAACTGGTGTTGGTGACCAACCAGGACGGACTGGGCTCCGGCACGTTCCCGGAAGAGACCTTCTGGCCCACACAAAACCTGGTGATGCGCAACCTGGAAGCGGATGGGATCCATTTCAGCGAAGTGTTCATCGACAAAACGTATCCGGAAGAAAATGCGCCTACCCGTAAACCGGGCACCGGCATGCTTACCCGGTACATCAATAGTCCGGACTATGATCTTGCCGGCTCCTATGTCATCGGCGACCGGATCACCGATATCCAGCTTGCAAAGAACCTGGGCTGCAAGGGCATCTGGCTGGCACAGGACGAAGCGCTGGGCGCCGCCGAGATCTCCGGCTCTGTTAAAGAGCTGGAATCCACCATTGCCTTGAAGACCATCAACTGGCAGGACATTTATGCGCTGCTGCAATTGCAATCAAGAGTAATAACGCACGAGCGCAATACCAATGAGACCAAAATAAAGATCGACATTAATCTCGATGGAACCGGGCAATGTTCCATTGATACAGGGCTCGGTTTTTTTGATCATATGCTGCACCAGCTGGGCCGGCACAGCGGTATGAACCTGGGCATTGTTACCAAAGGCGATCTGCACATTGATGAGCATCATACCATTGAAGACACGGCCATCGCCCTCGGAGAAGCGCTGGCGCTTGCATTGGGCAACAAGGCGGGTATTGAACGTTATGGTTTCTGTCTGCCCATGGATGATGCCCTGGTGCAGGTAGCACTGGACTTTGGCGGCCGCCCCTGGCTGATATGGGATGCGTCCTTCAAACGGGAAAAGATCGGCGAAATGCCCACGGAAATGTTCTATCATTTCTTCAAATCGCTCAGCGATGCAGCAAAGATGAACCTGAACATTAAGGCCGAAGGCGAGAACGAGCATCACAAAATAGAAGCCATTTTCAAGGCGCTGGCAAAAGCCATCAAAATGGCCATTAAACGAACCCCGGGAAACGACCAGCTGCCCAGCACTAAAGGAATACTGTAATAACGTTTCTGGTTTGAGGTTTAATATTTGACGTTAAACTTCAAACTTCAAACTTCAAACAAAAATGAATACCGTAATCATAAAATACAACGCCGGCAATATTCAATCGGTGCTCTTTGCTCTCGAGCGCATTGGTGCAACAGCCACCGTTACCGACGACCCCGAGGCCATCCGCAGGGCAGACAAGCTTATCTTTCCCGGCGTGGGGGAAGCCAGTACCGCGATGAATTACCTGAAAGAGCGGAAGCTGGACCGGCTGATCCGGGAAGCAACGCAACCCCTTTTGGGCATTTGCCTCGGAATGCAATTACTGTGCGCGCACAGCGAAGAAAACGACACGCCCTGTTTGGGCATTTTTGATGTAGCTGTTAAGAAATTTATCAGCCCCGATCTGAAGATCCCGCAAATGGGTTGGAACCGTATCCACACAAAGGACAGTCCGTTATTCAAAAATGTGCCCGCAGATGCCTGGTGTTATTTTGTACACAGTTACTATGCCGAGCTGAACCCCGCCACCATTGCCACCACCAGCTATGCAACGGAATTCAGCAGCGGCATACACCGGGATAATTTTTATGGCGTTCAATTTCACCCGGAAAAGAGCGCGGAAGCCGGAGAACAGATATTGAGAAATTTTTTAGAACTTTGAGCAATTGAAGAACACTAAAAAATCAGCGATGGAACCTGAACAGAACCCTGTCAAAGCTCAATTACCGTATGCATACCGATGCCATTAAAGAAAATATCATCCCCAAAAGCATTACCAAAGAACAGGCAGCAGTAATATATGCACATGAGACGGACCTGCTAAATATGGCATTGTTCAGCATTACGGCAAAACAATGGAAAGCCCGGCAGCAATTACCCAAGAGGAATATAAGAGGCCAAGCAACTATAGAGCAGTTATTGGTCTTGGCCAAAATGAACAGTTGTTAAAGCTCAATCAGACAGCTCACTTCACTGCTAAAAAACAACACGATCAAACAAATTAAATAGTAGAGCATAAATGGAAATCATACCTGCAATAGATATCATAGAAGGGAAAGCCGTACGGTTGAGTAAAGGCGATTACACGCAGAAAACAGTATATAATGAGAATCCGCTGGAGGTAGCCCGGCAATTTGAAGATGCAGGTTTAAAACGCCTGCACCTGGTAGACCTGGATGGGGCGAAGGCCGGCCGCGTTACCAACTGGAAAGTGCTAGAGAACATTGCCGGCAAAACCGGTTTGGTCATCGACTTCAGCGGCGGGATCAGCAGCGAAAAGGATGTACAGATCACTTTTGAGTCAGGCGCTGCCTATGCGGCTGTAGGCAGTATGGCCGTTAAAAAACCCGTGGTATTCCAGGATTGGCTGACGGCATTTGGCGTTGAAAAATTCATCCTGGGGGCGGATGTGCTCGATGAAAAAATAATGATCAAAGGCTGGACCGAGGCTACAGAAATCAATATTTTTAATTTTCTGAAACATTACCGCACCAAAGGTATTCAACAATTCTTTTGCACCGATATCAGCAAAGATGGGCTCCTTCAGGGCAGCTCCAACGACCTGTACAAAAAGATCATCGATGAAGTAAAAGATCTGAACCTGATCGCCAGTGGCGGGGTCAGCTGCATGCAGGACCTGGAAAGCCTGGCGGCTATCGGCTGCAGCGGGGCAATTGTGGGAAAAGCCATTTATGAGGGACGGATCGGTTTGAAAGATTTGGCACAATTTCATAAGAAATAAACGTTTCAATCTTTGTAATTTCTAATTTGAGATTATGAGCACCATTAAAAAGTTTGAAGACCAGGAAATATGGCAAATTGCCGAAAAACCTCCTTTGAGGATCTTTACAGCATCTACTGATGGGGCCTTCTTAAAAGATTTCCGTTTCAGAGATCAGATCCGGGCCGCTTCGGGTTCTATTATGGACAATATTGCAGAAGGTTTTGAAAGATCTTCCAGGCTGGAATTCATTAACTTCCCCGGCTTCGCCAAAGGGTCATGCGGAGCAGTGCAATCACAGCTGCATCGTGCAAAAAACCGACTATATATAACCGAGCGTTTTTTGCGGAGCTGTATGAGAGCTATGACCGGCTTTCTGCAACTATTGCAGGCTTTATGGGTTATCTCAACAAAACATCGATAAAAGGACAAAAATTCAAGAACCGCGATTAAATCGGAAATCAGAAATTTCAAATCAGGAATAAATGTTGTCAAAAAGAATCATACCCTGCCTGGATATAAAAGACGGACGTACGGTAAAAGGCACCAATTTTGTACAGTTACGGGATGCCGGCGATCCGGTAGAACTGGCCATGCGTTATTGCACGGAAGGTGCCGACGAACTGGTATTTCTCGACATTACCGCAACAGTAGACAAGCGCAAGACCCTTGCCGATCTGGTACGCAATATTGCCACGCATATCAATATCCCGTTTACCGTCGGAGGCGGCATTAATACAGTAGACGACGTGTCGGTACTGATGGAGCACGGTGCCGACAAGATCTCCGTGAACACCTCTGCTGTAAGAAACCCGCAGCTGGTAAGTGATCTGGCCAGGAACTTTGGCAGCCAGTGTGTGGTGGTGGCTATCGACATAAAATTGTTCAACGGCGTCTGGAAAGTGGTCACTCATGGCGGGCGGAATGCCACGGATCGGATCGCTGCCGAATGGGCTAAAACAGTGGCCGATCTTGGTGCCGGGGAGATCCTGCTGACCTCCATGGAAAATGACGGTACCAAAAACGGGTTTGCCATCGATATTACCCGGCAGATCAGCGAAGCCCTGTCCATACCGGTGATCGCCTCCGGTGGGGCCGGAACGATGCCGCATTTCAAAGAAGTATTTGAGGAGGGCGCCGCAGATGCCGCCCTTGCAGCCAGCATTTTCCATTTCGGAGAGATCGGAATCGGCGCACTAAAAAATTATTTAAAAGAAAACAATATTCCAGTCCGGCTGTAATTTGTTCCCTGTTTGACGTTTGATGTTTGAAGTTGTTATATTGCAGACCTGAACATCAGACATCAGACGTTAAACTTCAAATATTAAAAGATGATCAATTTTTCAAAATACGCTGACGGCCTTGCGCCGGTTATCATCCAGGACGCCGCTACCCAACAGGTATTGATGCTGGGATTTATGAACGCCGAAGCGCTGGAAAAAACCAGGACCGAAGGCAAGGTCACCTTCTACTCCCGTAGTAAGCAGCGCCTGTGGACCAAGGGAGAAACATCCAATAACTTCCTGCTGGTAAAAGAGATCCTGGAGGACTGCGATGCAGACACCCTGCTCATCAAGGCCGATCCGCAGGGGCCTACCTGTCATACCGGAACTACCAGCTGTTTTGGAACCGTCAATGATACCTTCTCACTACAGGCGTTGGAGCAGGTGATCCGGGACCGGAAAAACAATCCCACGGAAAAGTCCTATACCGCATCTCTTTTTGCGAAGGGCATCAATAAGATCGCGCAAAAGGTCGGTGAAGAAGCCGTGGAAATTGTGATCGAGGCAAAGGATGACAATAAAGAATTATTCCTTGGAGAAGCCGCCGACCTGATGTTCCATTACCTGGTACTGCTGCAGGCCAAGGGATTTGAGCTGAAAGATGTGTTACAGGTGCTGGAAGCCAGACATAAAAGATAAGCAGCCGTTGCCGGAAGGCCGTTACAGCGTCCTTTTGCATACCCCAATGTCTCTTTGGTCAAAAAACGGCCCTGTCAGTCATTGAACGAAAGCATCTATTGCGGCTACAAATCCCTGTTCTTTACGGTCTCGTCCGTCATTGCTGCCAGATCGAACAACGGGCGCTTCTTGATTACAGACCAACGTTCCCCGGGATGATCATTTTCAGGAAAGAATTCATTTCCCCCGGAAATTTCCTGTTTTTTACCGGTCATAAAATTATAGCTGGTCGTTGACGTTTCCCCGCTGGCCCGGTGCAGCGACGACACATCCAGTCCGATCAATTCAAACCGCCCATGCTGGAACCGGAACCTGTAATCCCGGTCTGTAACCTCGTAGCTGCCACAGCTCAGCCAGTAATGAAACCCCATTTTTAATACCCCCTTATCAATACCAATGCTGCCGTCAACGAAAGGATCCGACAAACAGGGGGTGACAGCGCTGTTTACAGAAGGCAGGAATTTATCGGTACTTAAAACCTTTCGGTAGCCCTTCCCTTCCCTGAAATAAATCATTAACCGGCGCGGATTCAGGTCCAGTGTATCCTGTCCCAACCCATCATGCAGCTTAAAATTTCTTACGCTGGTGTTCCGTATCACCAGTACTGCATCCGGCTGCAGGTCTTTATTCAGATCACCGGTTATCAGCGTGTCGGTCACCCAGCCCTTAGGAATTGCGGTTTCAAAATAATCAGGCAGCTTGTTGGGTTGTGCTGCCGAAAATAGAAAGCATCCAGTGGCAATCATAAAAAAAACAGCCTTCCATGATTTCATAAAAGCGGATGGTGGTTTACTGAAGTTCAAGATCATACCTGGGAAATAATGGGCAAAAGTTCAAAAAAAATAAGTTCTTAAAAAAATTAAACTAATATTAACACCCGAAAACAGATCTATCTGCGGTTACTTTACGAAGTTACGCGTACCAATATTAAATTTGTGTATTGAATAAGCGATATCGATACCTGGCAGTACTGACAGTATCCCTTTTAATGCCATTTGCTTTTGAGACAACTGCACGTGCGCAAACGGCGGATACTGTACGCGTCCCCCCTATGCCTTCCCTGCAGGAGATCATGAAGGATTGGGGCCCGCGGGATTCTACAAAAGTTGCCGCAATATGGTACGGCCCCGATTACAACTCGTTTAAAATGATGCCTTATTCCGAGGAAGAGAATATCTGGATCTCAAAACTTCCGCCGGCCCAGCTGGAAAAGGTAAAGAAGGAATGGAACCGCTTGCGGAATGCCGTCTATGTTTGCTATCCTTATGCCCGGGTAGCCGGCGCTACCATCAACCAGATCAGCCGCCAGTTGCAGGGCGTCAGCGACAAAAAGGCCCGGAAAGCCATCATAAAAGCCAAAGAGAAAGAGTTGAAAAAGCAATTCTCCGACCCGCTTTCCAACCTCTCGGTATATCAGGGTAAAGTATTGATGAAGCTGATCTATCGCCAGACCGGTGACGATTGTTATGAGATCATCAAAGAATACAAAGGCGGATTGAACGCCCGTGTGTACCAGACCGTCGCTTTTTTTTACGGAAGCAGCCTCAAACAGGACTATGACATCCGGAAGAATGAATTCGACCGCCAGATCGAAGATTTTGTGCAGGAGATAAACAGCACCTGGTATGATAATCCATACCGGCGCAACCGGGCAGCGGCATTTTAGCCGGTTTGATTCCTAAAGGCGCATTTCGTATAAAGCGATGTGAAAATGGAAAAGCGGTTTTCAGGGCCTGCCGGGGCACAAGGCTCTTATCCGGCAGATCAGGGGGCCTGAACATGACCTCATTGCCGCCCCGGAACAAGGAGCAAACCGCAATGATCCCTAAGCGGCAACGGGCAAACCGGGAAGAGAAAATGAGCCGCGATATGCCCCGGGATCAACTGTTTGACAATCGCTTTCAAATACCATTCAGTACCTTCCTTCCGCCGGTGATAAAATATCTGTAATACTGTCTGGCAATCAACCAAAATGGCGTGTTTATCCCTATTTTTGTCATCATTGAAAAAAAGACGCGTTTTAACATGAACTTCAGAAAAGTAAACAACCTAACCGGATGGGTGGTATTTGCCATTGCTACCCTTACTTATTCACTAACCAGGGAAGCCCGCGGATCACTCTGGGATTGTGGTGAATTCGTTGCCACTGCTTACAAATTACAGATGGCCCACCCCCCGGGCGCGCCGATGTTCAGTTTGCTGGGCCGGTTATTCATCCTGTTCTTTGGAGATAACCCCCAAACGGCTGCCAATGCGGTAAACTTCATGAGTGCGTTGGTCAGTGCCGCCACCATTTTGTTTCTTTTCTGGACCATTACCCACTTTGCGCGAAAGATGTTTGTACGGTCCGGCGAATCGCTTACCGGTCAGCAGACATTCACCGTAATGGCAGCAGGCGCCGTGGGCGCCCTGGCCTATACTTTTTCTGACTCATTCTGGTTCAGCGCTGTAGAAGGTGAAGTGTATGCCTTATCGTCCTTCTTCACCGGACTCGTATTCTGGGCCATGCTCAAATGGGAGCATGCCGATGAACTAGCGGGAACGGACGAGCATGCACGTGCGCGGAGCGACCGCTGGATCGTATTCCTTTTCTTTATGATGGGATTGTCTATAGGCGTACACTTGTTGAACCTGCTGACGATACCCGCTATTGTGATGATCTATTACTACCGGCGCTATACTCCCTCTGTGAAAGGAGCCATCGGTGCATTCATCATTGGCTGTATCATTACCGGCATCATCCAGGTGGCCATTGTCCAGTACAGTATGAAAGCTGCCGGCCTGTTTGATATTATGTTCGTCAACAGCTTCGGGATGCCCTTCTTCTCCGGGTTCACGGTCTACTTCATCCTGATCGCCCTGCTGGTAGCCGTCGGCATCCGGTTTAAGGCAAACGTGTCAAAGACTGCGATCATTCTCTGGACGGCCGCTTTCTTCCTGCTGGCGTTTTTACCCTTTGCCTTCGGGGGAACCCTGGCCGCGCTGAAGATCATCCTGCTGCTGATCGTGGGTGCCGTATTGGGCTATTTTATCCGCCCAACGGCGCTGAAGATCATGAAACTATTTCTTTGGTGTTTTGCCTTCATGATGCTGGGCTATTTCATGTACTTCACCAACATCATCCGCAGCAGTGCCAATCCGGCCATTGATATGAATAATGTGGACAATCCCATTAACCTCGTTTACTATCTCAGCCGGGAACAATACGGTACCCAACCACTGCTGTATGGCGCGCATTATGCTGCCGAACCTGAGCCGGATCCTGAAACCGGAAGCTATTATGATCTCGGTGAAATGAAATACGTAAAGGGCGAAAGCAAATATATCCCCATCGGGAGAGATCGCACCGTCCGCTATAAAAGTTCGGATAAACAATTATTCGTACGGGTCTGGGATTCCAGTAATGACCAGGGGCACGCCGATTTCTATGCAGAGTGGCTGGGGCTTCCCAAACCCGACCCGGCTACCGGCCAGGGCTCCTATGGCGCTCCCAGTTATGCAGACAATATCAACTGGTTCATGAGCTACCAGACCAGCTTTATGTACATGCGCTATTTTATGTGGAACTTTGCAGGCAAGCAGAACGATCTGCAGGGCTATGGCAATAAAAGAGACGGAAACTGGATCTCCGGCATCTCGCTTATGGATAATGCCCGCCTGGGCGACCAGGGCCAGATGCCGGGAAGCTTAAAGCGAAACAAAGCGCACAATGTGTTTTTCATGCTGCCCTTTATTTTGGGTATCATTGGTTTTGTGTACCAGTTCCTGAAGAACCGGAAAGACTGGGTGGTCACCTTCCTCCTGTTCTTTTTCACAGGTATGGCCATTGTGCTGTACCTGAACCAGCCCGGCAATCAGCCGCGCGAGCGGGATTACGCCTATGTAGGATCTTTTTACGCATTTGCGGTATGGATCGGTCTGGCGGTCGTAGCGCTGCTCCGGTCGGCCCTGGAAAAAGAAGACAAAGAATCATTCCAGAAACTGCTCGTTTACGGCGCATCCGGTACCTTCCTGATCACTGCGCTCAGCAGCATGTCCAGTACATTTAGCGCCATCATTATTGCCAGTCTGGTGGCTGCTGCTATTTATGCTGCGGTGCTCTATATCGTAACATTTGCAGCAAGGGCGCTTTCATCCGGAGGAACAAATATCAGGGCTGCAAACGTGCTGACCGCCGTCCTTTGCCTGGCCGTTCCGGTATTGATGGCACAGCAGGAATGGGACGATCACGACCGGAGCCAGAAAACAATGGCGCCGGATCTTGCCAAGGACTATCTCGAAAGCTGCGCACCGAATGCTATTGTATTCACGGTTGGCGATAATGATACCTACCCCCTGTGGTACGCACAGGAGGTCGAAAATATACGACCCGATATCCGTGTGATCAATACCAGCCTGCTGGGTATCGACTGGTACATCAACCAGCTGCGCTATAAAATAAACGATGCGGATGCAGTAGATGTGATACTGACTCCCGAGCAGATCGAAGGGCATAACCGGGAATACCTGCGTTTTGTGGCGCCCCAGCCGGGTCAGAATATTGACCCCAATGCGTATTTTCCTTTAGACCGGGTGATCCGGGAAGTAGTAGGCTCCAAATTGGCTGACCCCGAAACCGGCCGGGATGTAGGTTCCAATGCCCTGCCGCTGCGCAAATTTTTTGTTCCGGTAAATAAAGAGCTGGTACACAAAAACGGAACAGCCAACCCAACCGACAGCGTTCCGGATCAGATGTCTTTTGAGATCCCGGCATCCAAAGGCGGCCTTCAGCGCAACGACCTGATGGTGCTGGCTATCATCGCCTCCAACCAGTGGAAACGCCCCATTTACTTTACGGCGCCTTACGGGGATCTTGGTTTTGGGCAAAACCTGAGGAAGGACGGACTCACCTACCGCCTCGTTCCGTTTAACGTAAAAACGCCCCAGGCCAACTGGGTGGTGGACCAAACCTACCGCCAGATGAGGGCCGGTGGTACTTCCATACGGGACAATAACCAAGAGGTAATGGCAAAGAACCTGCTCACCAAGTTTGAGTTTGGCGGGGCCAATAAAAAAGGCGTTTACTTTGATGAAACCAACCGGCAATACCTGCTCAACATCCGCAGCATCTTCGCAGAAGCTGCCGGAAATCTTGCGGACGCCGGTAAAAAAGAAGAAGCCATCAAGTTGCTGAATAAGGCAGAAGCCGGCATCCTGCCCGAAAACCTGCCCTATGCAATGACCAGCCGTTATAACCAGCACAACCAGGCCGGCCTGATGTATGCCGAAGCATATTATAAAGCAGGCAAGCTGGATATGGCCCGGAAAGTGATCGCTGCGGTCAAAAAGGATGTGGCCGATCAGCGGAAATATTATAATTACCTGAAAGCGGAGAAACCGGAATACTTCCAGGGCCTGGCCGGCATTGAAGATCCGCTCAACGAGATCGCGGAAGTTGCGGCCAATGCGATCGAAGCGCATTACGATCCCCTGAAAAAAGGAGAAAAATCGCCGGTTCAGGAACTTTTGCCGACAGACAATGTCCCCGCTCAGGCAGCTGACAGCGGCGCGGCCAAACCCGCGGGAGCAGACAGTACAAAAAAATAAAATACAGGTCATAGGAACAACCTCAATCCCTTCCGCTCCGGAGGGGATTTTTTCGCAACCATTTTATGGCATCCGCTGTTGTAATGAGCAAGGGGCCCGGCAAGCGCTGAAAAAGATCAGATTCATTGCCCCCGGCCCGGTATATGAATGCAGCTGACGCGCAGGCTCACACCTGTAGGTGCCGGCGGCCGTTTATTTGTCTCAATATTCCAAATCGGAGCAGGTGTATCTGCAGTTACGCGATCATTGCACCTGCACCGGGGCAAGGCATTTACACCTTTTTTAGAAAAATAGTTTTACATTTAATAATATGAGCGGTTTCCAATTCTCCGGGTTAGATCCCCGCGGTCAGGGCAAATCCCCTTTCGATACCATGCTGGATCTTTTCATGCAGCTGCTTACCTACACAAGCGGCGATGCAGGAGAGGCCCTTCAATGGCTGAATGAACTGGACAAAGAATACCAGCTGGGCAACGGTGAGTACGGCATGGGCGACTTTATCGACGACCTGAAGCAAAAAGGTTATATAACGGAAGACCAGCAAAAGGGCGAGATCAGGATCACGCCAAAGACGGAGCAGGGGATCCGGAAAAAGAGCCTTGAGGAGATCTTCGGAAAGCTGAGAAAAGCCGGCCAGGGTGATCATAAAACATTCAAACCCGGGCAGGGAGACGAGCTGAACCCGGAAACACGTCCTTTCCGGTTTGGAGACATGCTGGAGCAGATCGATTTCACCGAGTCCATCCGCAATGCCCAGATCAACCATGGCATTGATTCCTTCCGGATCGGGGAAGATGACCTGAGCATCCGGGAAACAGATTTTAAAACGCAGACCTCAACGGTGCTCATGATCGATATTTCGCATTCGATGATCCTTTATGGCGAAGACCGGATCACGCCGGCAAAAAAAGTGGCCATGGCCCTGAGCGAACTGATCACTACCCGCTATCCAAAAGACACCCTGGATATCGTGGTATTCGGCAATGATGCCTGGCCGGTGGAAATAAAAGACCTTCCTTATTTGCAGGTAGGGCCTTATCATACCAATACCGTGGCCGGCCTGGAGCTGGCTATGGACCTGTTGCGGAGAAGAAAGAATCCCAATAAACAGATCTTTATGATCACAGATGGGAAACCTACCTGTTTGAAAATAGGCAAACGTTATTATAAAAACAGCTTCGGGCTCGACCGGAAGGTCGTTAACCGGTGCATGAGCCTGGCAGCATCCTGCAAAAAATTAAAGATCCCGATCACTACCTTTATGATCGCCACCGACCCCTACCTGCAACATTTTGTTCAGGAATTTACCGAGATGAACCATGGAAAAGCGTATTTCGCTTCTTTGGATAACCTGGGCGCTTTTATTTTCAAGGACTTTGAAAGTGGGAAAAGAAAAACTGTTTATTAATTTACTACCGGGAAGACGAAACACGGGAAGTTCTCTTAATTTAGCCTTGATGACCAAAAGCACTTTACCGGCTTACCCTTTTTCTGCCTCCCGGGAAAACCAAATTTCAAACCACTAAAAACCAGTCAAACTTATACCAGCTCACTGGAAAAGAACATCACCTTGCCCGGAGATTACCGGCTGCGCCTTTAAAGTACTACCTTGCCTGGCCCGGGATCACCTGAAAAATTTATGAAATAAGCATCTGCCATGAATTATCAAAGAAAAGATCTTATCGTCTGCGAACTAAAAGCAGTAGGTATTGTTAATCCCGTTTGGGAGGCGCAAATCTTAAGTCATTTAAAGTTAACCGGGAAACATGTCGGTTTTCTTATTAATTTCAACCTCGTAAAAATAAAAAACAGAATCAGGCGATATTGCCTTGAATAAACAATATGGGAAGCGTTCTCCATCTTTCCCAACCCGACAGATTATGAACAATATTGAGACTCTGGGACAATTAAAAGAAAGCGGATACAGGCAAAAATCCATCAAAGAAGAGATCCGGCAGAACCTTATGAAAAAATTAAGGGCGGGCGAAACTTCCTTTCCCGGCATTGTAGGCTATGAAGATTCCGTGATACCGGAAACAGAACGGGCATTGCTGAGCAAACACAATATCCTTTTCCTGGGTTTGCGCGGACAGGCAAAAACCCGGATGGCGCGCCAGATGACCGCCCTGCTGGACGAATACATTCCCATTGTGGCAGGAAGCGATCTGAATGATGACCCGCTGAACCCCGTTTCAAAATACGCACGGGACCTCATTGCAGAAAAAGGTGCAGACACGCCCGTCACCTGGCTGCCCCGCAATCAGCGCTACGGCGAAAAGCTGGCGACACCCGATGTAAGCGTAGCCGACCTGATCGGAGATATTGATCCCATCAAGGCCGCCAACCAGAAACTGAGCTTTGATGACGAGCGCGTGCTGCATTACGGCATCATCCCCAGGAGCAACCGGTGTATTTTTGTGATCAATGAATTGCCGGACCTGCAGGCCCGTATACAGGTTTCTTTATTCAACATTCTTGAAGAAGGCGATATCCAGATCCGGGGGTTCAAGCTGCGGCTGCCCCTCGATATTCTTTTTGTGTTTACGGCCAACCCCGAAGATTATACCAACCGCGGGTCTATCGTAACCCCCTTAAAGGACCGCATACAAAGCCAGATACTGACCCATTACCCCAAAACGCTGGAGCATGCGCTGGAGATCACCGGGCAGGAAGCAGGCATCCACGACGAACAAAAAGAACGGGTAACGGTCAGCGACCTTGTAAAACGGCTGATCGAACAGGTCGCTTTTGAAGCACGGAACAGTGAGCTGGTCGACAAAAAAAGCGGGGTCAGCGCCCGGCTGACCATCTCCGCTTTTGAGAATGCGGTCAGCACCGCCGAACACCGGGCCCTGATCAATAATGAACCCTCCACACAAGTGTGGATCTCCGACCTCTCGGGGATCATCCCTTCCATAACCGGCAAGGTAGAACTGGTTTACGAGGGCGAACAGGAAGGCCCCTTCCAGGTAGCGATGAACCTGGTCGATAAAGCCATCCGGTCGCAGTTCGTTCAGTATTTTCCCAACCCCGAGCAGCTCAGCAAAAAAAAGAACACCGGCAAGCCCTCAGCACAAAACAAAGCAGACGAAAATCCATACAAGCCGGTCATCAGCTGGTTCGACAAAGGCAATTTGCTGAACGTTGATTTCAACACAACAGATGCCTCCAAAATACAGCAGCTGTACCGGGTAGACGGGCTGCATGCACTGGTCAAAAAATACTTTCCCGGTACCGATGAGTTGCAGGCCGCGCTTTTAATGGAATTTGTACTGTTTGGCCTGGCCTCTTATTCGCTGATCAGCAAAAAGCTTTTCGAAACCCGGGTCGAATTCAAGGATCTCTTTGGCAGTATGCTGGGGTCTGCCACTGCCGGCGATTATGAAAATTACGGATTTGAGGAAGAAGAGTGACCGGCAGGCAGTACACGGGTATGCCTCAACACCGGCTTAGTTATAATTTACACAAGAACTGGAATGGTCCTTATATTTTTTTGCTGCGAGCCTGCGGCAGCTTTGCGATATTGAACCTTGATCGTTTTGCCTTCAATGATGTCAACGGCATCACCATCCTGAATCATGTGCTCAAAGGAAACAACCGGATCACAAAACCGCATAAGCATGACTTCTATTTATTCTTTTTAATTCAGAGAGCACCGGTCTGTGGCTTACTATGCCCGCCAGCTGAACATCACGCCCAATTATCTCAATATCCTTTGTAAAAGATCCCTGTTCGCGTCCGCCAACGAGCTGATCCGGAAAAGGCTCATCCTCGAAGCAAAGCGCCTTTTGGGAATTTCGGGCAAAAGCATTAAAGAGATCGCTTATGAACTGGGGTTCTGCGACACCGCCAATTTTTCAAATTTTTTCAAATCACATACCGGCGTCGCGCCCAAAGCATTCAGAGCGCAAACCTGAGAGCTACCGGTTCAGGAGGCATCCTCCAGCCACCTGAAATGACCGGCCAGCGGCATTACATTATAGGCGGCAGCGACTTCTGAAGGCGGAATTGTCAGTTTTCGTTTCAGGGTATCCATCCATGCACCCTCCAGCGAAATAATAGCTGCCAGGGTATGTGCATCTTTATAGATCCGGTGCTGCATCCCCCAGCGGCTGAAATCCCTGCGCGACCGGGTCAGTTCCAGATCGATAAAGACGGGATCTCCCGGCCTGATCTCTTTTTTAAAGACACATTCTTCCCGGAAGATAACCGGCCCCACGCGCAGCTCCATCATGCGCGTTGTGGTCAGTCCCTTTTCCGAAAGGAACCGGATCCGGCAGTAAGCGCCCCAATCATAATAAACACTGTGCCGCAAGTGGCCATTAAGATCCAGATCGGACCAGCGGATCTGCAATTCCCGGATAAAAGGTTCCATAACGATCTTTTTCTGTATTATTAACAAACTTACATCATGTTTACTGTTAAAATTGTGAAAAAGGGTCCCTATATTTACCGTTTCAACTTAGACGAATTAACGTTTCAACAGTGTGTAAAACAAAAAATGATGAAGTACATTTTCACAATCGGATTTCTGGCTGCCGGCAGTTTATCCCTTCTGGCCCAGCCCAAGGCCAAACCCAAACCGGCGACGGCAAAAAAGCCCGTTCCGGCATCCGCTTCTGCAACGGCACCGTTAAAGACCATGGCAGATTCTGCCAGTTATGCGATCGGGGTCAATATTGCCCAATCGATGAAAAAAGATCTCGGAGATCTGAATACCGGTATCCTGCTTGATGCAATGAAAGCAACATTCGACGGGAAAAAGCCCCTCCTGGACGAGGACGCTTTAATGAACGTCATCATGGCTTATTCTGAAAAAGCCAAGGAAGCCCAGGCGCAGGCAACGATAGATGCCGGCCACACATTTCTTGAAAAGAACAAGACACAGCAAGGCGTAAAGACCACGGCAAGCGGGTTGCAATACCTCGTATTGAAAGAAGGCACCGGTGAAAAACCGGGTGCTGCCGATACGGCGATCTGTCATTACCGGGGATCGTTGCTGGACAGTACAGAGTTTGACAACTCCTACGACCGTGGAGAGCCGCTTACCATCCCGGTATCCGGTGTCATCAAAGGATGGACCGAAGGGCTGCAACTGATGAGCAAAGGGTCCAAATATCGGTTCTTCATCCCCTACGAACTGGGTTACGGGCTGAGAGGTGCTCCACCCACCATTCCCGGGGGAAGCGTCCTGATCTTTGAAGTAGAATTGCTGGACGTAAAGAAAGGAAGCTGACCGCTCCCGGATCAATAACCGGTACACCCCTGTCCGCCTGCGCCTGCTGAATTATACAGACCGGTACAGGCGGTTTCTTTTGGGGAACTCCTGATCGATCAATCTTATTAAACCAGCCCCTCAGGCCACCGCTCCGGAATGAATGACGATCCCTTTTTCTGCGCAAAAACAGAAGGCGGTCATCCGGGATCAGTCCACTACATTTAGGTGGATGGTTGTGGTTAGTCCGTTGTAGGAAGCGGTCAGCACGCCGTGGCCCGCCGTTTCCCCTGCCTTAAAAGAAGCGCCTTCAATGATACCCAGCCCCGGCGCCCCCGATAGTGTTACTCCGGCCGGTGCCGGATCTGCGATGTGGTCATACTGGTTCAACCCATAAAAATTGGGGGTAACGGTTTCGCCCTTTTGAAGACGGATGGAATAAACATCCGAAACCAGCCGGCTCACAACCGCGTCGGCCGGTGCAGTGGAAACCACAAACAACCCGTTTCCGGCATTGGGTGCGGCCGTTGTTCCTCCCGGCTGGTTCATGAGACCGGTGTGGTTGTAGCCGCTATTCTTCAGATACAGGGTACTAAGGTCTCCCCCGTTTAAGTTCACCGCGTTATAGGCACCCGCGATCTTTAAAATATCAGCAAGATCCGCACGGGAAGCACCTACCGATACACCTTCGATTGCACCTTCAACCACACAGAAGATGATCTTTGATTTATCCTGTGTGGCACCGATCGCGGTACGGCCGGAGCGCGTCCCGTCGCCATTGATGGCAGCACCGTCCTTCAGTATCCGGAAGTCGCCGGAGATCAGCTGCTCCGCTATCACCCCCCGGTCGTTGCTGATATTGGCGGTCACTTTCAGCACATCGCCCACGCCGGCCTCAGTCAAAAAAGAAGCGCTTTGTGTGCCATGCGCCGATAATACGGCACCACCCGCAGGAATGATGGTAGAGCCCTTTTTATCCGCCTCTGTTGTTTTCGTCAATACTTTTACCGGCACGTCCTGGTGATCGCCCCAACTGCCGTCTGCCGGTACTACCGCCAGTTCCGTACCAAAGATGTTGGTAGCACTGTTCACTCCCCGGTACACATTATAAAGCACCAGGTCGTCCGCCGCACGTGAATTATTGATGGTCCTGAAGCTCATGCTGCTGCCATTTGCAAGGGTCAGCGAAGTGTTCAGCCGGATATCATCAAAATAAATGGTGTTCTGGTTAAAATATACCGGTGCATAACTTTGGATGGAGCTATTGCTGTTGGTGATGGTGCCGTCTACCACACAGGCACCGCTCACCCGGCCAAAATTGGCATTATTTGCATCATTATTAAACCGGTCTCCATTGATGCCGGCAAAATAGTTCTGTCCCGCCGCCGACTTCCGGCCGGCCATTGCCGGCACCGTTTCCACATTTAAAACAGAATCCATGGCCAATACCGACCGGAACTGCACATAGGGATTGGCCACATCGATCACCATCAGATGGACCCTGATGGGGCTTTCGCCTGCCTGATCACGAAAATCAAGCTTCAGGTATTTCGTGCCGGGGCCCGCAGCATATAATGCCGTGGTATCTATATCATAATAAACCGCACCAATTTTATATCCTTGCGGAGGAGGAGGCAGCAGGTAGCTAAACACCCATTTGTTGGACTCGATCCCGCCCGTTTTTACCGATATATAAGAGCTGCCTGTTCCGCCGGGCACTACAAATTTCAGCTCTGAAGAAGACCGGCTGAAAGGTTCAACACCCAGGGAGCCGAACATTATCACATCACTGTTCCCGAACGTGCCGTTCAGCACGAGGGTATCGCCCGCATTTCCGGAAAGCTTGCTCACGGCATCGATCCGGGAGGTTCCTTTACCGCCCTCTTCTGCGGTCGTCGACGGAACATAATCTTTATTACAGGCAAAAAGTACCAAGAATACCGGCAGCAGTCTGTAGAATCGGAACGCTCTCATTTCGTAATTGAATTTTAGTAATTTGGGTAAAATCGTCAATAAGATGTTAAAAATAACAGTTTTAAACGAACAAAAGAAAGTTTTTAAACCTTTTTAAATAAAATTAATCTAAAAATAATTTAACTCCGCTTTCGGATCCGGCTGCTTCCGGTCACGTCACCAGTGCGTAGGTACGACTTAAAAGATGATCTTATGTGTTTCCTTGATGACACCCATTACAAAAACGCTTTGTACATGCCCCAGATTTTCTACCTGGCTCAGCCGGTTCACATGAAAATCATAAAAACCAGCCATGTCTTTTGCCATTACCTTCAGCATAAAATCAAACTCACCGGAAATGCTGTAGCACTCCACTACTTCATGCAGCCCGTTAATGGCCTGGATGAATTTTAAACCCGCCTTTTTATCATGCTGCTTCAGCGATACATAGCAGATTACCATCAGGCCCTTGTTCAGCTTTTGCGCATCCAGCAGGGTTGCATATTGCCGGATAACACCCGATTCCTCCAGCCGGCGGATGCGTTCATGTACCGGCGTTGGGCTCAGGTGCACCCGGGCGGCGATCTCTGTTACCGACATACGGGCATGCTCCTGCAAATGTTTGAGTATTTCCCGGTCTTTCTCATCCAGTTCCGGTGACAGGTCCTTTATAGCCAATTCTTCTGTTTTAACGGTTCTCTTCATCCGGATATAGTATTTAATACTATAAATTTAAAAATTATTAGTGAATAACACTTATTGAAAAGAATTAACATAGTGCTTTCTTCTAAATCTTACCTTTGAGGTCTAAAAAATTAGATACAGATATGTCCACTGAAACAAAAACCCGGATAGACTTTGATCTGAAATACAAAGTTGCCGATATCAGCCTCGCAGATTGGGGTCGTAAAGAAATAAGACTGGCCGAAGCAGAAATGCCCGGTTTGATGAGTATCCGTAAGGAATACGCCGGATCCCAGCCGCTGAAGGGAGCGCGTATTGCCGGGTGCCTGCACATGACCATTCAAACGGCCGTACTGATCGAAACACTGGTTGCTCTCGGAGCCGAGGTAAAATGGAGCTCCTGCAATATTTTCTCAACCCAGGACCACGCTGCTGCGGCCATCGCTGCTGCAGGGATCGGTGTATTTGCCTGGAAGGGACAAACCCAGCAGGAAGCCGACTGGTGTATTGAGCAGACCTTATTCTTCGGCGGGGCCGACCGTCCGCTGAACATGATCCTGGATGATGGCGGAGACCTGACCAATATGGTGCTGGATACTTACCCCGAGCTGGTCCAGCATATAAAAGGCATCTCCGAAGAAACCACTACCGGTGTGCACCGTTTATATGAAAGAGTGACCAAAGGAACCCTTCCCGTGCCGGCCATTAATGTAAACGATTCAGTTACCAAATCCAAGTTCGACAATAAGTACGGCTGTAAAGAATCATTGGTAGATGCCATCCGCCGCGCTACCGACGTAATGCTGGCAGGCAAAGTAGCCGTAGTAGGCGGTTATGGAGACGTAGGTAAAGGATCTGCCGCCTCTTTGAGCGGAGCCGGTTGCCGCGTGATCGTAACGGAGATCGACCCCATCTGTGCGCTTCAGGCGGCAATGGACGGTTACGAGGTAAAGAAGATGATCGATGCGGTTAAGGAAGCAGACATCATCGTTACCGCCAGCGGATGCCGCGACCTGATCACCGGGGAACATTTCAAAGCCATGAAGGATAAAGCCATTGTATGCAACATCGGGCACTTCGATATCGAGATCGATGTAGCCTGGCTGAACCAGCATTACGGCGACACCAAGGATACCATTAAACCACAGGTGGATCTTTATAACATCGATGGCAAGGACATCCTCCTGCTGGCGGAAGGACGCCTGGTAAACCTGGGCTGCGCCACCGGTCACCCCAGCTTTGTAATGAGCAACTCCTTCTCGAACCAGACCCTGGCCCAAATTGAATTGTGGACCAATCACGATCAATACGAGAACAACGTGTATGTACTGCCCAAACATCTTGATGAAAAAGTAGCCCGCCTGCACCTTGCCAAAATAGGTGTTGAGCTCGATACACTCACTCCGGCACAGGCCGCCTACCTGGGCATCCCCGCAGAGGGACCGTTCAAACCGGAGCTGTACAGGTATTAATAAAACCTTTCATAAAAAAAACGCACTCTTTACCGGGTGCGTTTTTTTATGCTCATTAAAAACAATTAACATTTGTTTATCGCCATACCGGTATCAGTCGTCGTCCGGCCATCATAATTATTGTTACCTTCAATATCAGAAAAAAGACGCTGTCATTCGACCATCAAGGCACTTATGAAATTGACGATGATGCGTGCTCCCGATAGCTGCTTTAACGTATGACAGCCGCCTGTTTTATTTACTGCTAAAGCGACCCGATCATGAAAAAAGGATACCTGTCTGTTTTACTGGTTACGCTGCTATTCATCAGTTGCAGCAAAGATATTTTTAAACGATACGAAAAACGGATCATCGGCGATTGGGAAGTGGAAGACATCAATAGTTATGGTTTCGGGAGTATGCCCATGAACTTCGGCGAGGGGGCCTATCATTTTGGCGAAGACCGCAGTTTTATTTTTACCGACATAAATGGTGTTGCATATACGGGAAAATGGCAAATAAAGAAGTACTGGACAAATAACAACTGTGATGGTTGCAGTTCCGACAACATCCGTACATTGATGGTCAGCGCTGTGGACAACCGGTCCGGCGAACTGAAGGCAGACTATTTCAATGAAATTAAATTTACCGGCACCGACCGGTTCAACGGCACCATGGTGAACGGAACACGAACCAGGGTTTTCAAATTCAGGAGGAGATAGTCCTTCCCGTTTCCTGCCTGCACACCGTTTTTTTATCCTTTTGCCCGCTATTGCCGGTTATCCTCCCATGCCGGTGTACGCCTGGTACCCACCCTCCACCCTCTGTAAACACCGTTACTGATCCTGGCTTTCGAAATTTATATGCCCTTTATAAAGGTTATTTTATTATTTTAGCCCCCGTATTAAAAGAAATACGAAAGACCGGTTTATTCATTTCCTTCCATTGATCTTGTTTTTATGAAGCTAATTTTGACTCCGCTCCTTTTCCTGGTCCCTATTTTCATGGCTCTGGGAATGGACTTACCCCGCTCATCGGCCGGCCAGACGGATACGGTGCCCTCCGTAACAAAAAAGAAGCCCATCAACCTGCTGGACAAAGCGAATATCCCGAAATGGCGCGGATACAATGGAAAAACGCTGCCGCCAGGCTGGACCATCAGCAATGGTATGCTGTGGATGAACGACCATGCCTTGCCGGATACCACCTATAAAGGCGGACGCGACGTTATTTTTACCGGTCAGGAATTTGAATACTTTGAACTGACGGTTGACTGGAAAATAGCCAAAGGCGGGAACAGTGGCATCTTTTACCATATAAACGAAGGATATGGCTCACCTTCCAGCATCAGCCCGGAGTACCAGCTGATCGATGACGAGAACTATGCCCGCATGCACAGCGATCTGAAAAATTATAATGCCCAGTTCGGCGCCAAAAATCCTGAAGAGCTGCAGGACTGGCAAAAGACCGGAGCCGATTATGCCATGCACCCGGTAAAAGAAGTAAAAAAGCTGCTGCATCCGGTTGGCCAATGGAATACCACCAAAATAGTGGTGGCCCCCGGCAGGACGGAGCACTGGCTGAATGGGGTGAAGCTGCTGAGCTTTGAACCCTGGTCGGCAGACTGGTATGCCCGCAAAAAAGCGGGCAAATGGGCCAAAAGCGATCGCTACGGCACATTCAAAACGGGGTACATCGGCTTTCAGTATCACGGAAGTTCTTTATGGTTTAAGAACATTACCGTAAAACCGCTTCAGTAAGCAGGCATGCATCACAGGTTTACATTCAGAAAAACAAAAATACACATATGAAAAGAAGAAATTTTATAAAAACCACGGCGGCAGGAACGATGGCTTTCATGCTTCCGTTCCCGTCATCGGCTTTTGCTCCCGGAAAAAAATTAAGAGTGGCCCACGTAGGATTGGGCTCAATGGGTGCCAATGATCTGAAGGCCATTGCGTCGCACCCACTGGTAGACATTGTAGCGCTTTGTGATGTGGATATGAACAACCTGAACACCGCAAAAGCCCAACATGCCAATGCAAAAACATTTGCCGATTACCGGGAAATGTTTAAGAGCATGGGCAACGAGATCGACGCGGTGGTCGTATCCACACCGGATCATGCCCACGCCCCCGTTTCGCTGATGGCCATGGATCTGAACAAACATGTGTATTGTCAAAAGCCGCTGACACACTATATTTCCGAATCCCGGAAAATGGATGCTGTTGCGGCAGAGAAAAAGCTGGTGACCCAGATGGGCATCCAGGTACATTCATTCTATGATTACAAGCTGGCAACGATCCTCATTCAGAAAGGAATAATCGGCAAGGTCAGAAAAGTCATTGCCTGGTCACCGAAGGTTTGGGGATACGATGGCCCCGCACCCGCGGGAAGCGATCCCGTTCCTGAAGGACTGGACTGGAACCTGTGGCTGGGAACTGCGAAAGAAAGACCCTATAAAAAAGGATTTTACCACCCGGGCAACTGGAGAAAATGCATCGACTACGGTTGCGGCACATTAGGAGATATGGGCGTTCATATTTTTGATACGCCTTATAATGCGCTAAAACTGGGCGTGCCGTTGACCGTAAAAAATGAATGCCGGGCTCCTAACGATTTTGGCCATGCAGAAAAGAATCATGTAACCTATGTTTTCCCGGGAACGCCTTATACCGCCCAAACGCTGGAATGGGTATGGTATGATGGCAAAGGAGCCCCGGAGCCACAGGCTGAGCTGCTGCTCCCCGGCGGGGAAGCATTGCCGGACCAGGGTGCCATGTTCATCGGCGAAAACGGGCGACGCCTGCTGTTGCCTCATTTTATGCAATTGCCAAAACTCGTCATCAAAGACCAGTTTGCACCCATCGACATCAAAAAATATGACCCCGACGGAAAAGCAGGCAAACCCACTACCAGCTACGACGCTGAAACGCCCAGGCATTACCACGAGTTTGTAGACGCCTGTTTGGGAAAGGCGGCATGCAGTGCCCCTTTCTCCTATTCGGCCAGGTTGACGGAAGTGATCTTGCTGGGTGTTATTGCGGCCCGGTTCCCCAACGAAACGCTTCACTGGGATGGCGAACAGGCCCAGTTCAAAGAAACGAAAGCAAACAAATTCCTGACAGGCACCATGCGGAATTTTTAAATACCGCCATTACAGGATCCTTTTCCGTAAACCGGAAAGGCGGGGTGCCCCTTCCCTGGTCTGCATATTTTTCCGGCAGACCAGGGAGGGTTATCGGCCTCCGCATGCACGTTAAGTTGATGGTACTATTTAAAAGCTGCAGCGCAGTGTTGGTCATTTTAGGAAACGCCCGTGAACAGGCCATGCAGTCCTGCCGGGACAATTTCCGAACCATTTCTTGGATGATTTGAAAAAACTGGTCAGTTCAAATGAGAGTATTTTCAATTGACTATCAATGTATTATCCTAATTTAAAGTTTTAAATTTAAAGATCAAATAATGCAAAAAAATAAATGGTTCGAACTTTTCTATTTTTCATATACAAGAAGAACCAGGTAAATAAAAGAAGTAATATGGTTTCTATTCAGTTTCATAATATCAAGAATTGCTTAATCAATTTTTGAAAACCTGATTTCAATATCAGTCAACCATTTTACTCTTTTTCCCTGACTGACTGACTTTACCATATTATAGCTAATCCATTTAAGATTTTTGTACCCCATTGTTTTGAAAACACTTTTTATTATTGCCTTTTTGATTAAGTTGCCAATGAGCAGTGAGTACATTATTTTGGGTTTATTCATGGTAGTGATCACTGTTACACCTTTTAGGTTTTTTAAAAGTGGTACTAAACCGAAACCTCTTGGATGGTGATCATAAACAACACCCGGAGTGAGCACCCTATCAATAAATCCTTTGGTCATTGCAGGCATCAAATCCCACCAGATAGGAAAAATAAAAATCAGATGGTCTGCTTTTTCCAACCGTTCATTATAAGCTATTACTTGTATGTCCACAGGTTTGTGATCCATAAACGCTTTCAAATCTGCCTTTGACATTACAGGATTAAAGCCATCATTATCAAGATGCATCAGGTCAATCTCGTGATTTGCACTTTTAAGCCCTTTGATTACGGAATTTAAAATTGCGTTTCCAAAGCTTCCCTCATAAGGATGATTAAATACTATTACTACTTTCATTTTTACTTTGCTTGGTTTTATATTGCAAAGTTGTGACGTAGCGAATGCCTGAACGATAACAATTGTAAAGAAATGCTTTGTTATTGAAACTATCGCCTATTTCTAATTCGGCTTAAAGAAACGGAGGTAATCCCCAAATAGGATGCTATATAATGTTGGGGAACACGCTGGATAATATGAGGATGATCTTCAAGAAGTTCCTCGTATCGTTTTTGAGGATTATTTTTAAGATAGGAATAGAATGTTTTTTGAGAGTTTAAAAATCGTCTGAACAGATGTTGATGCATTTCCTCTTTGATTTCGGGGAAATGCTCTAAAACATCTTGAAAATCCTTTTGGGAAATAGTCTGTAAAATACATGGTTCTATGCTTTCAATGCTATATAAACTCGGTTGATTTGTTAGGAAACTTTCAATAGAAGATACCTTAGCACCTTCAAAGAAAAATTGGGTAGTAATTTCCTTACCGTCATTATTAAGCCAAGTCCGCAAACAACCCTTCTCAAGAAAGAACATTGTTCTCGAAATTTCTCCTTCCTGTAAAAGGATTGTTTTGGCAGGAACTTCCAGACGCTTTAAAAGATGTTCGAATTTATCCCAATCACCAGTCATTGTTTATGGGCAATTTGTTATTACTATTTGTACATAAATATGCAAAATTACAAAGACTTATCACCCAATATCGGCTTCGCATGTTTTTTTATAGATAGAATAGTGTCAACCACCTCCGTTAAACTGTATTAATTAAACGATTGCCTAAACTCCAAAGGGGAAACATTGGTCTTTGACTTAAATAATTTACTGAACGACTGTGCATGCTCAAATCCTAATTCGTAAGCAATTTCGCTTACTGAAAGGTTTGTAGTAGACAGTTTTTCCTTGGCTTTTTCTATCAGTTTGTCGTGGATATGTTGTTGTGTGTTTTGACCGGTTACCGCTCGCAGCAAACTTCCTAAATAACCTGGCGAAACATTCAGTTCTTTCGAAACATATTGAACAGATGGTAAGCCTCTTGTTATCAGGTCATCACTGTTAAAATAATCTGTCAACAGTTTTTCCAGACGTCCCAAAATTTGATGGTTGGCTTTTTCCCTTGTAATAAACTGCCGGTTGTAGAATCGTTCGGAATAGCTAAGCAAGTTTTCAATATGTGTAATGATGATTTGTTTACTGAATCGATCAATATTGGAATGATATTCCTGCCTGATATTTTGTATGATACCATTTAGTGTTATTTCCTCTTTTTCTGATAACAGTAACGCTTCATTTACCGAATAATTAAAAAACTCATATTGTTTAATTGTTTCTGCAAGTGGCGTATTCCAAATAAAATCAGGATGAATGAGCAACACCCAACCTGATTGTTTTTCGGAATTTACTTGTTCATTAATTTCAAGTTCGAGCACTTGATTTGGTGACATGAAAAACAGTATACCGTCATCCTCAAAATCGTATTGCAGCTGCCCGTATTTATACTTAACCCCTTTCATACGTTTCAAAGCAATAAAATAAAAATCAAATACCGCATTCATAGCGATCTGATCGGACAACCTGGTAAAATCATCCGCTGTTATTACACTGATCAAGGGATGCTCAGGCTTGGAAAAGCCCCTTAACCTGTGAAAATCACCAATTGATTTTATTCTATGGGGTTTCGAATTGTGCATATATAAATATAATTATTCTTGATGATATGCTTTCGCAAATTCTTCTGCAAACTCTTTCAATTTTGTTTTACCTAGCACAGGTCTGTTTTTGAGATAATCCTCAAATGTTTTTCCGCTATGCGTTTCCATCTGCATTTTTACGAAAGTGTGTGCAAGTTGCTGTGGAAAGCCTGCTTGAAGTAAACCATTTAGTAATTGCTCTTCTGATAGCGCTATCCATTTCAGGTCAGGCTTGCCAATGGCCTCGCCTAAAATTTTAGCCGCTTCATTACAGGTCAATTCTTCACTTGCCACATAGCGGATTTTTTTCCCTTGAAACGGTGTAGTCAGTTCTTCAAAAGCCGCCTCCGCAATATCATGTGGTGAAACAAAAGCAATTTTATCATTTTCCCCATAGCCTGCCATTAGGGCACCATATTCTTTTATGGTTTTAATATCATTGTAAAAATTGGTGTAAAAAGAACCCGGACGCAATTCGATAACTGTTCTGTCCGAGAGCTGATTAAGCAGGGGAGAATCTTCCACGTTAGCTGCCCAACCCGTTAGAAATAAAACTTTCTCAATTTCGTTCTGCTTGATCGCTTGCACATAATTGTTTTCAATTTTTTTGAAATAAGCCGCTTGGTCTTCTTCCATAAAATTGAAAGGTATCATGCAATACACAGCGTCTGCGTCTGCAAAAGTTCTTGTTAGAAAATTAATGTCCTCAATTGAGCCGATTGCTGCTTTTGCTCCAACGGTTTCAATTTCTTTTTGTTTTTCGGGATTGGTACTAATAACGGTTGCCGAGTGCCCTTTTGCAATCAATGCTGTTGCAAGTGGCTTACTGATGTTACCCAATGAGCCTGTAATTACGATATTCATATTTTTCCTTTTTTGTTAGTACAAAAATGCAGCGCTTTCAAAAAACAGATGTAGCCAAAACGACTGTTTTTGAAGTCAAAATGAACAATTCTTACAAACAGAGATAATCAGGATCAATCTGCGCTTTTTGAAATGTGGATAAATTCTAAAAGACGGTTGTGTTTCTCTAACACGAATAGCTTCTTCTGTTCTTGGAAGAAGAGATTCTAATCCAACTTTTACGGCTTCTGTTTGCGCGTCTTCTATAAAAGGTCGTAGTTCTTTATTGTATTCTTGAAAGGCCTTCTATTCCTTGCTTTGGTTACAAGCTTCCTCATTTTGGTTACAGTTATGATTTTTTAGGTCATGACTTTTGTGTCATAATTTAAAAATCGTATAAAATGAAAAAAGTACTCATTACCGGAGCTAACAAAGGGATTGGTTTGGAAATAGCAAAACAATTGGCTCAGCAAGGTTTTTATGTGTTTGCGGCAAGTAGAAATCTGAGAAATGGATTGGATGCCATCAATGGACTGGAAAACGTTGAAGCAGTCCAGCTTGACGTTACGGATGATGAATCCGTAAAAGATGCTTTTGCGGAAATCAGTCAAAAGACCGATGTGCTGGACATCCTGATTAACAATGCAGGAATCAATGGAATCGAATTTGTGGGGGACGTTCCTTGGCGACGAATATCATTGAGTGCTATGAGGTGCATCGTGTAGGCCGTTATATTAACAAGCGGTGGCTTTTTAGTGGGACCAGGGAGAATATAAAAAAGAACACGAGGAGACCGCAGCTAAACGATGCTAATTTGATTTCTGGTAAGGTTGTTCGAACCCTTTCCATAAAAAGAAGATAATTATTCATCTTAATTTAATACGACTATGTACAATCTTGACACCCCTATCTGGCAGTTAACTGTCGCCGATTTTATTGATCTGAACAAAAAAATAATGGCTGAGGCAACTCAACCTCCTGCCAAAGATTTTACGGAAAAGCGATACGTATACGGCCTTGCGGGGTTAATGGCCGCGCTTAATTGCTCCAAATCGAAGGCTCACGAGATTAAAAAAAGCGGGAAGATTGATGCCGCCATTAGCCAGCACGGGAGAAAAATAATTATCGACGCAGACAAGGCTATATCGCTTTTAAAAACAAAGGCCCTTTAATGTAGGATTCAATTCAATCAACAATTTAAAATTTCAACATGACACAGATTGTCAAAAAAATAAACGAACTTGAAAGGATCGACGATGGCTACTGCATGGAGTTAATCAACCTGGTAGGGGCAATAGCCAACCTGGCGGAACCTTTGATAGCTTCACGGGATATACAGATTTCGGAAAGAGGTTGCCAAATCGTTGAGCTTGCAGGTATTTTAAGGAAGCGGATAGATTGTTACGACTTTGAGGTAGTGGAAAACCTGCGTAAAATGGCGAAGGCTGCAGCCGCCTAAAAAATGAACGCAAAGAGACTGAACAGGACCACCGGAAATGATGGTTTTATTGGGCGGTTATAATGAACCACCGGTGGGCCCTTGCTCCCTACTATCCATTATTTCAAATATTTCATTGGGCGTAGCCATGCGGCCCTTTCCGGCCCCGTCAACGACAATAAAAGTGGGGTAGCCCACGATGGGGGTTTCGTCGGCGTCGGTTTCGTCGAAAGCCTCGTACACAGCATACCCTTTCCATTCCTTGAAGAATGAAGCGGAATCGAAATTGTTGGCGTTGGCTATTTTGATAGCAATCTGTTTCTTGCTCATAGCGGTATTGTTTCACTTTTGCGAAGGTACTGGATAGGTAGCTTTTTAGTTGCTCTCAATTTTCAAACCGGGTCATGCTCCGGTTTTTTACATAACATGGTTCCCCCAGCCAGGGCCGCCCAATAAAAAAATTATAGGCCATCCAGAGACAACCTATAAAATGAGCTTCGGTAAAGTGCCGCAATTACGCTCGGTGGACTTGGCAGAACCGCGTCCGATACAAAGGTAGGTGAAACTCTAAAAGTCAGTTTACGGAATACCGTATCGGTAATTTTGATACTTTCGTTCCTTTGACACCAATAAAACTATTTGCATGAAGACAATCAAAATTGCATTACTGCTACTTGTCTACGCCTCATGCGGCGGATCAAAAGAGCGCAGCGCCAACGATGAATATGCATTGATGGCAGTTAAAAAAGAATCAAAGGTTGTTGATGCTACCATAACAGATGCCGGGGTATTATACGCTGCCGTACATGATGACGGCACCCGAAGAGATGGTTATGCGGAATACTTGTGTCAGCTACTTAAAGAGTATCGCGCAGAAGCTGGCCGCGTTAAGGTAGTTGCGGCGGGCAGCATGAATAGCTCGGATAGAGATAATGCTTACGGTCGATTGTTGGGCGAATCGTGGTGCAGATGAGTTTAGGACCAGGATAGGTTTGCAGCACGTATTGGATAAATAACCCTATTTGAAATTTAATCAAGGAAGTGAATCCAATAAGGAAACATTAATGCTAAAGCTTTATGTATGAGTATAGTAATTTCTGTGATCGCATCAACAGGCGTTTGTGTTATCGCTGGTGACAGAAGAGAAATAAACGAAGATTTTGTTGTCAGTGATGAGTGTTCTAAAGTATTTAGAATAATCGACAAGATATCCATGGGGATTACAGGCGTTAAACATATCGGAGAAATGGCAGTCTCTCTTTTCCAAATAGCCCCTCATTTACCAAGTTATGATTTGAACCGCCTTTTAGAGTCGTTCGATCAAATTCCCCTTGTCGCTATTAATGGAATAAGCTCAACAGCCTCCATGATTGGACGGGACTGTAATAACCAGGCATTTATTGGATCAGGTTGAAAAATTGGGGGATCAGGCATAAATGTTAGCGAGTCTGAATAGGAAAAAGTTAATATCTCTTACGCCTCTTGCAGCGGCCCTGAAGGCCTTAATTTTAGCGTTAAAAGATTCTGCCGCTGCATTGGTGCTTCGATTATTAAAATAATTAAGGATACTTTGATGATGGGTTTCAATGGATCTGGCCACCGTTCGAAATACTTTTAATCCGGAATCTTCCACTTCATTATACCAGAGGGCCAGTTTTTTGAATGCTATTATTTTAGCGGTACAGGTTGAAAAAACAGCACTTAATTTTCTTGATAATTTATAGGCTTGTTCAATAAGCGGATATCGTTCAAATAGTAGT
>NZ_KB893626.1 GCF_000374125.1 Niabella aurantiaca DSM 17617 | reverse complement strand
ATGTTTGTTATTGATTGTTACGTGTCCCAGTGTTGTGAGGTTTTTTTTTACGCTTATCGTTACCCGGAGTACTAATGTTTTTTTCCAGCACCTCCCGACCCAGGTCTTGCCAAATCCTTACAAACTCGCTTTCATAATCGTAAAAATCCGTAAGTAGGTTCAAACGCTGGAGCTCATCATAACGCTTTTCTGCCGCGTCAAGGTATTCCTGTTTTGTCATATTTTATGGGTTTTATTCTTAAATTTAACCCATTCCCCAAAAATAACAGTGCGAAAATCTGAAATGCACCCAATGAAGGTTCATCTTTCCTTCATATTCTCTTTTTTCCTTTAGCGTCTCAAAAAATTAACACTTTAAATTTTCAAACATGCAAAAGATATTGCCAACGGTATTGCTTATTGCGGGTTGTATTGCTATCTCCTGCAACAAAAGCGCTGTAGAAAGCAGCAGCCGGCAAAAAAATGATCCGGAAAACAGTGCCCAGTTTACAGACCCATCAAAAAATTTGTCCATATACCTTACAGATGCTCCCACCAGGTTTGATGCCGTATATATAGACATTGCCGCTGTAGAAGCAAAGATAGACACGGGCATGCATCAAAACGATGATCATTTCGGCGATAGTGACCAGGATGAGGATAATGATTCAAAAACGCCGGCCGACTCTGCCCGGAACCATGACTCCTATGGCAAATGGGTAGCATTGAACTTCACCCCCGGCCTGTACGATGTGCTGGCGCTCAGGAACGGGCTTGATACCCTGCTTGCAAGCGGTACCGTAAATGGCACGGTAAGAAAGATCCGGATCACCCTGGGCGAAAAAAGCTACCTGGTAAAAGACAGCACCGAACGTCCCCTGACGGTGGTTACCACCCGGAAAAACAGCTATCTGTATGTGAATCTGCACCGGGATAACCGGCAGGAAGACAGCACAAAAGTGGCTGTATGGATCGACTTCGACCTGGGAAGATCCATCATTCGCAGAGGCAATCAATATTTCCTGTTGCCGGTGCTGAAACCCTTTTTTGACTCAAACTCTGCCCAGATCGAAGGTGTTGTAAAACCCGGGGCTGCGGCAGCGTTGATCAAAGCCTATAATGCTACTGATACCGCAACAGCGCTTCCCAACCGCAATGGGTACTTTAAAATCCGGGGATTGAAAGAGGGGACCTACAGTGTGCTTTTTGACGGTTCCAACGAATATAAAGATACCCTTGTAAATGATGTAGCCACGGTTAGAGGCAAGGCTACAACCTTACCGGAAATAACACTGGTACAATAACATACTTTTTTCAAAAAGAGGCGGCCTTCTGATTTGGTAAATGCAGAAGGCCGTTTCTTTTTTTGGAGTAGCCGGAACCCGCGTTTGCGGGGGATGCTCACCCGGCCGACCGCAGGTATTTTTTGATGATCACGATCTGTCCCAGGTGGTAATGCACATGCTCCACCTGCCCCTGGAAATTTTTGTACGCACTGGAATGCTCCGGCAATACAGGGGCCTCCAGTTTTGCTTCGTCAAAACCACGGATCACATCCGACAATTCCTGTGCCGACCGGAATAAGGTTGTTTTTATTTCTTCCCAAAGCTCCGGTGCCGGCTCAGAAATTTCAAATCCGTTATGCGCCGCTATTACCGGTTTAATGCCCCTTCCCCGCTCAGCCACTACCCTGTTCCAGTAAGCAATATGGTTTAACAGCGTGCCAATGGTGTTCTGGGAAAAAGGGACCGGTGCAAACGCTTCCCTCGAGTCAATGTCGGCGATGGTGCCGGCGATGGCAACATCGGTCCAGTTATTTCCCTGGTGCACGTCCATTAAATGTTGTGCAATGATCTCCGTTTTTTTCATAGCGCTTTTTTTATATCGATTGTTGGAAGAACCCGTTACAAGTTACTCAAACTTTTTAGTTTCGTCCGCCCGATTTATCTTTATGACCGGATACCATTAAAAAGAAATGGTACTCAGCTGTTTATTACCTGATATAATTTTTCTCTTAAATGAAACGATTACAAATTACGATTGCATTTTTCCTGGTTCTTTTTGTTTCCTCCCTGCACGCTCAAACCCGTTGGTACAACCCGCTTAAAGCAGATCGGCCCGTCATCCAGAACCAGGGCTGGACCGCCGAGATCGGCAAAACCTTTGCCCGCCTGCCGGAACGCGCCGAAAAAGAAGTGCGCAAAGCGGTATGGAACCTTTCAAAGGATGCTGCAGGCCTCAGCATTCATTTCTATACCAATGCCCCGGAGATCACCATACGGTATCATGTTAAAGGTCCGTTCGCCATGAATCATATGCCGGCCACGGGCGTATCGGGTGTAGATCTCTATGCCATTGATGAAAACGGGAAATGGAAGCGGGCCTGGGGCAATTATACGTTTTCCGATACCGTTCTTTACCGTTATAAGAATCTTTTCCCGGGCACCTTTCATAAAAAAGGGTTTGAATACCGGTTGTTCCTGCCCCTTTATAACAGTGTACAATGGATGGAAATAGGCGTTCCGGAAGATGCGTATTTTGAATTTATCCCGGTGCTCAAAGAAAAGCCGGTCATCGTTTACGGCACTTCCATCGCCCAGGGCGGATGCGCTTCCCGCCCCGCAATGGGCTGGACGAATATCCTGTCCCGCAAGCTCGATTACCCGGTGATCAACCTGGCGTTTTCGGGGAACGGACCATTTGAAAAAGCGCTGGTAGACCTGATCAATGAACAGGATGCAGCAGCCTACGTGTTTGACTGCCTCCCCAATATGGGCGCGCTTTCGCAGGAGGAAGTCTATGACCGGGTGATCTATGGGGTTACTGCTATCCGGAAAAAGCACCGGGAACCGATCCTGCTTACCGATCATATCGGGTATTTTAACGATCAGACGGATTCCACAAGAGCCGTGATCTGGAAACGCCTGAACGAAACCCAGTGGAAGGCGTACAACGCATTAAAAAAACAGGGCGTTAAAGACCTGTACTATCTTACCCGGGATTCGATGCGGTTCCCCGACGATGGTACGGTGGATTATGTACATCCCAACGACCTGGGCATGCAGGCCTATGCCGATGCTTATGAAAAAGTATTGCGCCCCATCCTGAAAATGCCGGTAGGCCCTGTCAGCACTACACAGCCCATAAGCCAGCGCAGGGAAGCAGGTGGGTATGAATGGAAAAAGCGGCACGAAGAAGAGCTGCAGTTGAATGAGGAACAGCCACCCGTGAATGTGATCATCGGCAATTCCATTACCCACTACTGGGCCGGAGCGCCCAAAGCACATATTGCCCGGGGCGAAAAAAGCTGGAATCAATACCTGAGCGATTTCCGGAACATGGGCTTTGGCTGGGACCGTATTGAAAATGTATTGTGGCGGATATACCATGGGGAACTGGATGGATTTGCCGCCAAGAACATCGTGCTCATGATCGGCACCAACAATATCGGGGGCAGTACCGACGAAGCAACGGTGGCGGGCATTGCCTTTTTGCTGCAACAGATCCGGCAGCGGCAGCCGCTGGCCAAAATAAAGCTGGTGGGCATTTTTCCGAGAAGGAATACGGAAGCAAGGATCGCCTCCCTGAATAAACAATTGCAGCAGGTTGCCCAAAAAGGATCCTTCCTGTTTGCCGATCCGGGGAAGAAGCTGTTGCTGCCTTCAGGAAAAATAAATGAATCGTTGTTTACAGATGGTCTGCACCCCAATGAAGCAGGATATTCAAAGCTGGCTCCTGGTATTGCGCCCCGGTAAGCCGTATCTAAATTTATAATTATAATCTGCCCGGGGTCTTTTGTTCTGAGGGGATGATCGCTATTTTAACCGGAAGATTGGTACGTTCACCATCAAAACGGACTACTTCGATCTTGTTCACAGGAACTCCGGTTCGATACACCAGCCTGCTTCCGGAACTGTCGGAGGCTTCTTTAATAAAGACATTCTGTACCGGTTGTTCCCCATTATACAGGTTTATTTTAAAGGGGTGGCTGTTATTATTGGGAACAACTACCTGCCTATGATCATTGCTGATGCTGAAATCTGCAGGAAGAGCAGCGATGCTGTATGTAGAGGTTTGTGCAGGCACCAATGAGAAATCGGCTGCGCAGATATAGGTTTTAATTTCCACACCCGGCCGGGGGATCTTCACCGCAACAATATTTTGGTTGTAAAAGGACGATAATCCCAAAGGAAGCAGGTCCCGGGCATTTTCGGTGTCTTTGATTTCTATGGTATCCCCTTTTCCCGTAACCGCATACACATTGCGGATATAGGGATAAAAAATAGTCTTTCGGAACGGGGAAAAATGATTTTGCTCCAGCATGTTCTCCGTCACCGGTACCGAAACGTAGATGCATACATTTTCTGAACGGTCCCTGTTGCGCACTTCAAAAGATCCCGCACGGATATGATCCAATACGTTCTGCGCATTGATTTCCGGGATCTTCCCGTATACGACCCTGAGTGGCTTAAAGCCATCGCCTTCCCCGCCGGGCAGCACAGGAAATTGCCCCAGCCTGATCTCTTCTATTTTACCCTTCGAAGACCGGATCAGCCCTTCTACCTTTTGAAGCTTCCCGGCAACAGCAACCGTCATGATATACATCGGGATGAAAAAATGGTCAGGATCCGTATCCGGCTCCCGGTAGTTGCTCCTAACGAGCAGGTAGTCGCTGGCCATATCACTGTAAGGCATATCATGATTCCGGTACCACAGGTAATGCCTGAAATCCTCCTCTTTGCAGTTTGTTAATAACGCAGCCCCGCTTTTATTGGTCCCCTTTATCTGCAGCCGGGAGTTATCAAAATGAATGGCGCTGTCGGATTGCCACCGGCTCAGGTAGCCCTGGACCGAAATATTGTAGCCATCCGCCGGAAACGGGTAGTAATACCCCGGAGTTAAAGAATCCACTTTTTTCTTCTCCAGCTTCCGGCCACTTTTATCGATCATATCATAAGTATAGTTATAATCCCACACCGCTGTTTCATCCACTACAAGCAGGGTGGCTACATTGTTGGACATATGCAGCAAGGTAATCTTCATACTGTCTTTATGGATGGTTTTACCCGTTTCAGAGCTATCAAAAGAAAACGTATGTACCGATTCCGGAACAAGTATTTTTCCGTTAACCTCCACGGCACTGTCTCCCAAACGGTTCAGGTAAAAAACAGCAGGATAAGGAAGCGTTTCCTGCATACGGGCTTCATCCCACCCCAAAAAACGCAAGCCTTCTTCAGGATCATTTATAAATTTTATTTGTTGCCGCAGCTTTTCAGCACATTCCTTTATTGAAAACGTCTTATCGTCAAATGCTGTTTCGGGTAGGGTATAATCATTCAGATACAGGTTGGTGTAAAACTGCGTACCCGAATACCGGTCTTCCAGCTTTGCAAAATCCAGGAAAACTTTTTGTTCCTCAGATAATTCATTTTTACAGGATACCAAAAATAATGCCCATAAGATAAGCGTACAGGTTGTTTTCATATATAGTTATTTCGATTAGAATTACTCAGCCTCCCAGGTATACCTCCAGCAGACCATCCGGCAATTTTACGGTAATGTTCTTATATTGATGATCTACCTTTTTCAGACTTTCTTCATGCAGGGGGATCAGTACTTCTTTTCCGCGAACCGTGAGGCGGCAGAGCACCTGATGGGGTTGTTCAATAATTTCCTGTATAATGCCCAGCACCTGCCTGCCATCTTTTACCGTATAGCCCAAAAGACTGATGGGGGCCGTTTTACTGGCATAGCGTTTAAAATCGGCCCCGACGAACCAAACTTCTTTCCGGAGCAGGGGTTTGGCGGCTTCCGGCGTTTGAATTTCTTCCAGCTTCAGGTAGGCCTCTGTTTCGCTCTTTGTTCTTGCGCCCTCAACAAACCAGGGCAAAAAGTTTCCTCCGGTATCCTTAATAAATATTTTCTTCAGGCCATCAAATGCGGTATCGCCCAGCGCATGTTGCAGGATCACTTCTCCTTTGAGGCCATAAACCCCTGCGATCTTTCCGATACTGATATAGTCTTCCTGTTTCACGTTTACATCCGGTTATACAATAAATAAAAAGCGGCCCGGAGCCGCTTTTTATTTTAAGAATCATTTTTCTACTATTATTCGCCGTTACCTTCAGCGTTTGCGTTTGCTTCAGGAGCAGCGGCTCTACGCGGAGTAACGCTGGCCACCCTGCGTTTTGCTTTTCTTTCCTCAATCGCTTTTGCAGTACGTTTTTTGATTTGCTCATCATGCTCTGCACTCCAGGCGGTGAATTTCTGCATCGCAGCAGCCTCATCAAACAGGCCCAGTTTTACACCACGCAACAGGTGCTTGAGGTACAACACACCCTTAAAGCTCAGGATACGACGAACGGTATCGGTAGGAGTAGCTCCTTTATTCAGCCATTCCAATGCTTTCTGACGATCCAGCTCAATTGTAGCAGGGATGGTCAGCGGATTGTACGTACCTAATTTTTGAATGAATTTACCATCACGAGGGCTTCTTGCGTCTGCCACTACGATAAAGTAGAAGGGTCTCTTCTTTGACCCATGTCTTTGCAATCTAATCTTAGCTGCCATTTTAAATAGAAATTTAAGGCTTTAAATAATAAAATTTTAATCCCCCATACACCTCATATGGGGCACCAAAAGTAATTCATTTTTGAATAATAATGGTCATATTTTAACAGGTTTTAAAAAAATGACCGATTTTAAGATTTTCTTATAAGAAAGACAGGCAGTTCATTAAAGAATTTGAAAACGGCCACCCCAAATGGCGACGAATACTGAAATCGTTCCCGCAAATGTGCAACGCGGAGGAACTATTTTTACAGGTAAAAATCGGTATAAAGACCAATGTTTTCCATACCACCCCGCCGGGCTTTTAACAATTAAAAAAAATAAGCCAACCAACGGCCGTTTCTTTAATTTCATCCTTAAAAGGACAACAAAAGAGAAAGTACCGGGCGGTGAATGAAATCGTACAAAACCCACCGATACTCTCAATAATCCGTTACCTTTGCAAACTTTATTTATGACGAAGCGGTTTTTAACATTTATTGGAACGATCGGGTTGTGGCTACTGACTATCAGTACCGTTACAGCACAATCAAAATCAGCGTTTTACAGCGTACTGGCCGGCAGCTCCGTAAAGAACATTGATACGCAGATCCGCCAGGTAAACAGCTATACCAACGCCACAGAGGCCCGCGCCTACATCGGCGCACTGGAGATGCGAAAAGCAGGGTTGGTTACCGTTCCCGCCAAAAAGCTTTCGATCTTCAAACAGGGGCATAAAAAGCTGGAGGCAGCCATAGCGGCCCATCCAAAAAATGCGGAATTCCGTTTCCTGCGCCTGATGATCCAGGAAAATGCTCCCCGGTCGCTGGGATATTCTAAAAACATTGCGGAAGACAGCAAAATGATCCGTGACCAGTTGGCATCCCTGCCTTCCGTTACACAGCAAAGCGTGAAAAACTACAGCAAGAAATCAAAATCACTGTCGGGCCTTTTATAATTTCAGGTATGAGCAAGCATGTATTAGCGGTTTATTTTACACAATCCGGGCAAACAAAGCAGATCCTTGATTCCTTTTTAAAACCGCTGCTTGCGGACGGCGCTTTGGTCGATTTTTTGCAGGTACAAACCCAACACCAGTTTCCCTTTCCCTGGAGTATTCCCGTGTTCTTTGATACTGTTCCGGAATCCGTGGACGTGATCCCCACAGCGCTGAAGCCCTGGTCCGTATCCCGGGAACAGTACGACCTGGTGATCCTGGCCTGGCAGCCCTGGAACCTGTCGCCCAGCATCCCCATCAGCTCCATTTTACAGGATGCAGCATTTAAGGCGCTTATCAAAAACACCCCACTGGTTACCATTTGTGGCTGCCGCAATATGTGGATCAACGCCCAGGAAAAGAACAAGAAACTGCTTCGCGAAGCCGGCGCACAGCTGGTAGGCAATATTGCCCTGTTTGACCGGCACCCCAACCACCTCAGCTATGTGACCATTTTTCACTGGTTGGGCACGGGCAGAAAAGACCGCAAATGGGGTATCTTTCCCCGGCCAGGCGTGGCCCGGAAAGACATTGCCAATGCTTCCGTTTTTGGCGCAACGGTAAACCGGTTCCTGCAATCCGGTAGTTGGGAGGGCCTGCAGCCGGAGCTGGTAAAACAAAAGGCGGTGGAGGTCAAATACTCCCTGATGTATATTGAGCGCAAAGCCGGAAAAATATTCAAAAAATGGGTGGCTATCATTCGCAAACACCCGCAAAACAGAAAAAAAATACTTGTTGCCTATAAATATTATCTTGCGGTAGCATTACTGATCGCTTCTCCTATTATTTTATTAGTAGATTTGATCCTGGTGCGCCCGTTCAGCCAAAAGAAGATCCGGCGGCAAATGGACTATTATGCGGGTGTGGAATGGAGGGAAAAGATCTGACCGCTCATTAGTTCAAAAGAAGCACTGTAGCCGAAGGGTGCGATCCCGCATTTTAGCGGGAAAAAGCCCGATTCTGAGGCAGGGATATAAAAAATAAATGATTAGAAAACATTATGAATTTGAACGACGTTTATATTAACCGTACCGCTCATTACTTCCCCAACAACCCGGTATCCAACGATGAAATGGAGGAATACCTGGGCTACATTAATGGAAAACCATCCAAATCCAGACGAATTGTTTTGAGAAACAATGCCATTACCAACCGTTATTATGCGCTGGAAAAAGGCGGAAAGATCACCCATACCAACGCCCAGCTAACGGCGGAGGCCATTAAGGAATTGTTTAAACAGGACGCAGCGGGCATGAAACAGGTAGATGTGCTTTCCTGCGGCACTTCGTCGCCGGACCAGATGATGCCTTCCCATGCCGTGATGGTGCATGGCTGGCTGCCGGAGCTGGGTTCCATTGAAGTCGTATCGCCCGCAGGGGTATGCTGCGCAGGCATGCATGCGTTGAAATATGCCTATATGTCGGTAAAGACCGGGGATGCAGCCACGGCTGTTGCCACCGGCTCCGAGCGGTTCTCGGCCTCCCTGGTAGCCAACCAGTTTGAAGATGAAGTGCATAAACTGGAAGCGCTCGAAGAAAATCCTTATATCAGCTTCGACAAGGAATTTTTACGCTGGATGCTGTCGGATGGTGCTTCTGCGTTCTTAATTTCCAATAAGAAGAATGAAGAAGGATTGAGCCTGAAGATCGAGTGGATGGAAGGCATTTCCTATGCCGACTATATGGAGGCCTGCATGTATATGGGCGCGGAAAAGCAGGAGGATGGCCACCTGAAAAGCTTCCTGGAATTTAACCACGAGGAGCTGAACGAAAAATCCGTCCTGAGCATTAAGCAGGATGTAAAACTACTGAGCCCGAATATTGTGCCGCTGGGCGGAAAGATCCTGCCGGAGCTGTTTGAGCGCCGCGGGCTGAACCCGGACGATATTACCTGGTACCTGCCGCATATGAGCAGCAACTTCTTTAAAGATAAAATATACGAAGAGCACCTGAAGCTGGGCCATCACATTCCTTATGAAAAATGGTTTGTGAACCTGAGCAAAGTGGGCAATGTGGGCGCCGCCTCGGTCTATTTTATGGTAGACGAGCTGTTTAACAGCGGTCAGCTGAAAAAAGGCGACAAAGTGTTCCTGCTGGTGCCGGAAAGCTCAAGGTTCAGCTATATGTATGCCCTGCTGACGGCGGTGTAGAGTGGTGAATGGTCAATGGTCAATTGTTAAAGTGAAAAACGAAAGATTTTTTCACTTTTTTTATTTCAATATGTAAAAACCGCGAGAATCTCGCAGAATCTCGCGGTTTTTACATAGGCTATTCAGAAATAGTCCCGGCTGATACCGGAATCTGAATAGTAAAAAAGGAAGGCCATCAGGGGAATACGGTTTCCGCAAAATTCTTAACTTCGTAAGAAAGCAATTTATAATGACAACAGCAATAAAGCGCGAAAAACTGGTGGAGTATATCCAGCAGGCCGATGACAAAAAGGTACAGGCGTTATACGCTGTTTTAGAAGATTCTATTGAGGAAGAGGACAAAGGCTGGTGGTGGAAGGATGACAATTTTGTTACTGAAATAAACAGGCGCTCCGCTGGTTTAAAAAAGGGAACAACAAAGACACTCACCTGGGATGCCGTTAAGAGAAAATCGAACCCGGCAAAATGAGTTTTACGCTCCATTTTATTGAAGAAGCCGAAGAAGAGTACCTCAGCTGCCGTTGGCGGTACGAGCAGCAACAAAAAGGTCTTGGGGCACGTTTTGAGGCAAAAATAGAACTCACTTTAACAAAAATCGCCCAAAATCCCAAGGCATATAAATATGGCATGGGGCCGTTCCGGGAAGCAGGAGTAGCAACATTTCCATTCATCATCGTATATGAAATAGATGAGCAACATAAAACGATTACTGTTCTGTCTGTTTTTCACACAAAACGCAATCCCAAAAACAAATACAAAAAAAGCTGAGCAGTATTACCGGACGATGCAGGGAGTGACACAACGAAGCAGATAGCAGTACTGCGGCCGGAATCATAAAAAAAATAAAACGGTGAAAAAAGAAGAAATCCCGCAGGACAATGGCGCGCTTGGCAAGATAGCCAAAGAGGTTACCTATGTGGTAGACGAGAACGGCAATTACTCCACCGGACAAAGCACCGGCTGGGAGGTAAAAACCGAGGCGCTGAACGTGGCCTGGCATGATGTGGAGGCGAAGATCGAAGCAGCCAAACAAAAAGTGTTGCATGGCGAGGCCAGTCCCCTCCTGTATTTTATGGAAAAGAAGATCATGGATCTCAACATCCTGGCATCCTATACCGGCTACTGGAAATGGACCATCAAAAAGCACCTCAAACCCTCCGGCTTTCAAAAGCTTTCCGCAGATAAGCTAAAAAAATATGCGGAGCTCTTTGAAATAAGCGTAGAAGAATTAAAGAATCCGTTTTCATAAAGCAGGGAACAGCAAGCGGCGGGCAGGAGTATCATTTAATATTGCCTGTTCACGTCTCACTATAAACCATTCTCTTCTCATACATATAAACAACAAACTTGGAACTTCAACATACAAACTTCAAACATCTCCAGGCAGCGCATTGCGAAAACGGCGTTACCACCGCACTATTGCGTCATTACGGCATTACAAAAATTACAGAGCCCCTGGCTTTTGGCATGGGATCGGGGTTATTTTATATACAGCTGCCATTTATGAAAGTGAATGGCGGGCCGGCGATCTCTTTCCGCACCATGCCGGGGCTTATTTTCAAAAGAACCTGCACGGCACTGGGTGTTCCTGTGACAAGAAAAAAATTCAGCTCACATGAAAAAGCCATGCAGGAGCTGGACGAACGCATACTTGCGGGTAAACCTACCGCCTGCCAGGTAGGTGTTTTCTACCTGACCTACTTTCCAAAAGAATACCGTTTTCATTTCAATGCGCATAATTTAATTGTTGTAGATAAAAAGGGGGATGATTACTACATCAGTGATCCCATTATGGAAGGGCTGGTCACCATGACCAGCTATGAGCTGGAGCGGGTACGCTTTGCCAAAGGCGCTTTTGCACCGCGCGGGCAGCTCTATTACCCGGGCGATCATTTGCAGGAACCATCAGACGAACAAATGAAACTGGGTATTATCAAGGGCATCAAACGCAACTGCCGGGATATGCTGCACATCCCCGGTTCCTTTGGCGGCGTGAGCGGCATTGCCTATACCGGCCGGAAGATCAAAAAATGGAAAACCAAACTGGGCGATGAAAAAGCCCGCAGCTACCTGGCCCAGCTGGTGCGCATGCAGGAAGAGATCGGCACCGGCGGCGGCGGCTTCCGGTTTATTTACGGAGCTTTTCTGCAACAGGCCCATCCGTACCTGAAAGTTGATGAGCTGTTCGAGCGCTCCAAACAATTTACGGCCACCGGCGATAAATGGCGGGATGCCGCCATCCAGGCATCCGGCATCTATAAGGGCCGGCTCAATACCCAGGCCGATTATAATGATATGGGCGACCGGCTGATCGAAATATCCGCACTGGAAAAACAGGCTTTTCAGCAGCTGAAGACGCTGATCGGGAAGGTGAAATAATACAAGGGGGTGTTTTCCTCCACGCCGCCAGTTGCCAACGACAGATTACGTTGCGTATTAACGACCAATTATCCTTCCGTCTTGCCGGGCGAAGCCGATGCATCCCTGTGGATACGTAACCACCCGACGATCGATCACAATTCGAAATCTGCGCGCTCCCGTTCAAATCGCCAGGTATGTCATCTTTGAATGCTCTGCCGGCCCTCGTTTTTCAGCGCTTCCGCTACCCGTGCCTCAAACTTTTTAAGATCCAGGGATGGGGGTGTTTTTAAAGCCGGCATCTCGTTCTTCGTTTTTACGGTTGGAGTATAACCGCCCGCAGCCATATAAAAACGATCGGGGTATTTTGGAGACACGCCCTGCTCATAGTCTACCCGCTGTCCCGTTTTTCCATCGGTGTTTGAGAAACGGACCTTATTAAAATTAATCCATTTTCCGGTAGCCTGTTCTACGCCCCAGGCGTTGTAATAATAGGCCTCCCGGCGCAGCTGGCCATTGGTGTACCCGTAATTTTCAATAAAGGAATAAAAGCCATCGAAAAAGCGCTTTTCATGAGGCGCCCGCCAGGAAGCGATATAGTTCCAGCCTTCGCCTGCCACCTGGTACCATGCAGAAAGCACTACAGAATTATTTTCCTGCGGCAGTACATTCATCAGAAACTGAACCGGCTTACCCGTTTTCCAGTTGGCACTTTTTACATAGGATTGCCCGCCCGTACCTTCGCCCCCAAACGAATTCACTGTAGTAGCCGGCCCCCTATCCACCAGGCTTACAAAATCGGCTTTAGTGATCGTTGAATCCTTTTCGGCATCCTTACTGTCCCAAACAGAAAACAACACTCTCCGCTCGGTTGGTGTATTCGTTTGTATGCCCAGGTATCCCCGGTAAAACCCCAGCGACATGTAATACGTGTACAGGGGATCTTCTCCCTCCGGAACCAGGATCTCCTGGTACAGCCAGTTGTAGGATTTTGTAGTGGGCTCCGTGCTGCTGAACGACAGGTGTACAGAAGGGGTAGACTGGTAGTTGATAAAATTGACCCAGCCATCCGGTGTAGCTGTCCGGAACAATAATGTAGAAATGGTAATCGCCCCTTCCGGATCTGTTACCGGGGTGAGCGTATATTTATAATAGCCTTCGGCAGGAATTGCAACGTTTATTCCGTAGAGCGTATCTTTTTCGCCGGTTCCCTTAAAAACAAGATCACGGCTTACCGGCTTTAACCCCAGTTGCGGATAGGTGCCTTTCACATCCAGCCGAAAGCGCAGTTTTTTGCCCGCAGTAACCTGGTTGTCAAAATACAGATCGTAATTCCCCGGCTTTTGGTAAACCACCCATGCCACGCGTTTATCCTTATTCCGCCACCGGCGGATGCTTCCCCGGCTCTCAGGGTATCCCACAGGGATGGATACGCCCGGGTCTCCCGGCGCAAAAGGTTCCGCATAGGCTTTATTGGCAGGCACGGCAAACTGCTTCTTTTCCATTTCCGGGCGAGACGGTTGAGCCTGCAACACCGGCAGTGAAAAAAGAAGGCAACCCAAAAGCAGGACAAGATGACGACGATACATATTCTAACTATTTTGATAAACGCGAGCATCAAAAATAACAGCTACCGGGCGGTTAACAAATATTTATTATTTTTAAAAGACTACCAATCAGAAAGATTCAGGAGATTGCGGGTATAATTTGCAGTATCATGTCCAAAAAAACAATGCAAAACCTTGTCACGGCCGGCCTGCTGGTCCTTGCCCTGGCGCTCTTTGTATTCCCGGAGTTTAAAGCCGTGGTCATCCGCGGGCTGATGAAAGTGGGCCTCTTTCAGCCACGGGTTACGGCCACCAAAACCACACTGCCGGAAGCCACTGCCGCATCCGTACAGTTTATTAGCGCAACCGGCCAAACACATACCCCGCAATCCTTAAAAGGCAAAGTGGTGTTCATCAACTTCTGGGCCACCTGGTGCCCGCCCTGTATTGCGGAAATGCCCGCCATTAATGAGCTGTATGCTTCGTTTAAGGAGAACCCCGGTATTGTTTTTCTTTTAGTAGATGCGGACCAGGACCTGCCAAAGGCTACTGCTTTTATGAAAGAAAAGCAATTCAGCCTGCCGGTATCCAGCTTCCGCGGAACGGTGCCAACGTCCTGGTACAGCGGCACCCTGCCAACTACCGTTGTGCTGGACAAAGCGGGGAACCTGGTGTACCAGCATGAGGGAGCAGCCGATTTCAGCAATAAAAAATTCCGGGCATTTTTGGAGGGGTTACAGCATTGAGAATCGAGATGGGAGTCGATTGCCAACGCTGGAAGCTGCTACCTCCACCCCCGCACCCGGATCAATCATTTTTCAGAAGCTGTTTAGAAACGATTCAACATAATCCCGATAGCCACTAAAATGTGCCGATCTTTTATTGCACCATGTTATGGCTCAGGCGTAGCCACTATCCAAAGAATCGTGGTTAAACGTTCATTACCAAAAGAGGCATCGCCTCGAAGAATCCTGCAGAAAATGAGTTTTAACCCATTTATAAAGCCACAAAGAGCAGCAGAGGGCCGTAGGCCCGGTGCATGATGGGCCGTACCCAGGGCACAACTTCTCAGATCGCATGTCTCCGATCGCTCACCATACAAATTAACGTTTCCCCATTCGTGCATTCACGGCATTTGGCTAAATTTGCCCCATGTCCCACACATCATCCCAGTTTCAAAAGAAAAGCAAGGAAAAAGCCTTCGACCGGGATCACCGCAAGGTGATCAATTTCAATATATCCCGGTATAATGCGGCGGTACCGGGCGGACAGGCCCAGTTTGCCGACCTTAACCTGGCGCGGGAGCGGGCCAAAAATTTAAAGTGGAAAGCCATTGAGGTGCTGGACCAGACCCTGGAAAATTTTGAGGCCAATATCACCAAGCGGGGCGCCAAAGTGATCTGGTGTACCGATGCCACCCATGCCAATGAGGTGATCCTCGAGATCTGCCAGCAAAAGAATTGCAAAACGCTGGTAAAAAGCAAAAGCATGGTTACAGAGGAACTGCACCTGAACAGCAACCTGGCCAAACACGGCATTGAAAGTGTGGAAACCGACCTGGGCGAATACATCCAGCAACTGGCCGGGGAGCCCCCCTACCATATTGTAACCCCCGCCATGCACAAAAGCCGGGAACAGATTGCCGAGCTGTTTGCCGAAAAGCTGGGTACCGATCCCACTGACAGTGCGGAGAAGCTCACCCTTACCGCGCGCGAAAAATTGCGCCAGAAATATGCAGAGGCAGAAGTAGGCGTTACCGGCGCCAATTTTATCATCGCCGACATCGGCGGTATTGCCATTACCGAAAATGAAGGCAACGCCCGCCTGAGCTGCTCCATGCCCAAAACACATATCGTGGTGGCAGGCATCGAAAAGGTAATCCCTTCCATGACGGACCTGGCGCTGTTCTGGCCCCTGCTCAGCAGCTTTGGCACCGGCCAGCGCATTACCTCCTACAGCACCATTGTAACCGGTCCCCGGCAGGAAAACGAAGCCGATGGCCCGGAAGAAATGTATGTGATCCTTTTAGACAATGGCCGCAGCAAAATGCTGGCCAACGAAAAAGCCCGCGAGGCACTATACTGCATCCGTTGCGGCGCCTGCCTCAACGCCTGCCCGGTTTATAAGAACATTGGCGGCCATACTTATAACACCACTTACAGCGGCCCCATTGGCTCGGTCATCACCCCTCATTTAAAAAACATGAAGGAGTGGAAGCACCTTAGCCATGCCTCCTCCCTCTGCGGCAACTGTACCGAGGTATGCGCGGTAAAGATCAACCTGCACGAGCTGCTGCTGGAAAACCGGCATGAAGCAGTGGAAGAAGGCTATGCCCCCCTGGCGGAAAAATTTTCCTGGAAAATGTGGAAGTCCGCCATGCTCAAACGCAGCATGGTCAATATGGTCAATGGCAATTTCAAAAGCACCTTCATCAATATGGTAGCCGGCGCCTGGACCAAAAACCACAGCCCACTCCGGTTTCCCAAAAAATCATTTAATGAGCAGTGGGAAGAACAGCGGAAGAAACAGGAAAAAGTCTGATAGAACTTATACTGACCGCTTCCGGGCTGGTTAACAATTTTATTATTTTTTGTCCCGGCCATCGTAAGGGTGGCGGCTTCCGAGACTTTCCCGAAAAAGCGGGATCGCACTCTTGTGCAGTGGTGCAGCTGACAGCTTATCACTCCCTCGCCTGGATGCATTTGCCCATGCACCTAAAGTGGAATTGGTTGTGCCTGTCCCAAAACCCCTCTCTTGTACACAGCTAAATATCTGTTTGAGCGCCTTTAATGTGCCATCTTAAGGTCCCGGCTCGCAGCCCGAACGGTTCCAATGTAAATAACGCGGGCATCAGGTGGCAATGGGCACCAACCTAAAAGAGTTGAATTTTCATTAAAAAATCGTAAATTATACACGATTATTAACCAATAAATGAAACACTATGAGTTACCGCCAAATCTATTACCAGATCGTATTTGGTACAAAGCACCGTAAGAAAACAATTGCAGAGGAACACTGTGAAGCGCTCTACAAATACATAGCGGGCATTGTAAGGAATAATAAATGCAAGCTTTACCGAATCAACGGGATAACAGACCATATTCATATCTTTTCAGACCTCCACCCCTCCATATCCCTTGCTGATTATGTTAAGGATATAAAAGTCGCATCCAACAGCTGGATGAAAAACAGTGGCCTGTTCCCCGATTTCGAAGAATGGCAGGAGGGTTATGGCGCCTTCACTTATTCGGCAAGAGAAAGAGATAAGATCATCAATTATGTAAAAAATCAAAAAGAGCATCACAAAAAAGAAAAATTCTATGATGAATATAAAAGGCTGCTGATTGAAAATGATGTCGAATTTGATGAGAAATACCTGCTCTGAAAACATTTCTTTATTCAACCCCTCCGGGGTTGGTCTGCCAACGCTCTTTTAGCCTCCAACTGTCGTTGGGGGCTAATCAGATGCCGGCCCTTCGGGCCTTCACCATTGATACACATACACTCTTTCTCAAATACGCCGCTATGATTTCCTTGAAGAGGGTCAATATGTACACGGCTAAATATTTGCTTGAATATTTTTTGTGTAATACCACAAAGAGTATTTCTCAAATATACCTTGGGATAGCCCGAAGGGCTTCGATATGGATAACCCTCCGTCTGCGGAGGGTACCTAGCCGCGCGCGAAGCCAACCCCAAAGGGGTTGAACTACCATCTCCCTTCCGAACCTTCTCTATACTTGCACCCTCACCCCTGCCTCCTGCTACGCCGGCTTAAGCACACCATCTACATGCAGCACCTCCCGCACATCAATTAAGTGAGCGGCCTCCATCAGCTTTGTCAGATGCACATACAGTTTTAATAAATGGATGCTGCAACCCTCCGCATTGCCGGCCAGCGCATAACCCAGCGCTTGGTTAATGCTTTGCCGCCATTGTGCTACATCCTGGTATTTAAAAAAACGGTGGAATACTTTATACGGATCCCCGTACTCCTTTGCCGACAGGTTTTTGGGCAGGTACTCCCACTCTGCACAGCAGGCGCCGGGCCGGGCATAGAGCCGTTTGTCTGTAAACTGTTGCTGCTCTATTTTAAGCCCGCTGGTTTTCTTTTGCCGGCAAAGCACCTGCGCGGCAAGTATTACAGAAGTAATGGCCTTAAACAGATCAAGCGCCGATGCCGGCTGCTCCTTCTTATACACCTTATCCTCGGCGGCAGACAGTAATACCTGCCGGATGGTTTTTCTAAAGGCGCCGATATCTGCAAACATGAAACATTCTGCAAATACCTGGTACGGGTCCGTAATAACCGCATAGCTCCAGCAGTAGGTGTCAAAAGGGTCTTTGGGGGGTTTGTTTTTCATGCGTTTTCTGTTTTAGGTGAATTGTTTTTTACTATCGTTTCGAGCGATGCCGAGAAACCCCTACGAAATCTTTTCGCTAAACAAATTTTAAACCCATTTATGCCTGAATGACTTCATAGAGATCTCTCCGCGCGTCCTTCGGACCTGGTCGAGATGATGGCTGTTATACAGACCTCACAGGTTTTGCTGCGGCGGCGGCATAAGGCCGGGGAAGGCGGTCATTATTTCCCCGCTAGCGGTGGCTATAACGGTAATGGTGGTTACGGTACTGCCTGCAGGGTCGTAGCCCACGGGCTTGCCGGCATCCCATACCCGCTGCAGGTGGGTGCTGCGGGGCACCGCCTCCGGCGGCTGCTGGCAGGCATCCCGTATGCAGGCTACTATCTGCGGTATGGGCAGGGTAAACTTGCCGGTAAGCGGGTGGCGCGGTACCTTATAATAATGCCGCTCTAAAATATGCGCCAGCACTTTGGCGCTTAGGTACCAGCCCTGGCGCAGCAGCTTTTTACGATGCTTTACTGGCAGCTGCCAAATAAGGCCCTCCTGCATTTGGTGCAGCCAGCTTTGCGTATCTGCCAGCAAAAACAGCACTTGCAGCCACTGGGCTTCGTTAAAACAGGGGTTGGCGTTTGGTGTGGGTGTAGCAACGGCGTTGTTCATAACAAAAAGTTTTAGGCTGGCACCCGCACAAAAAAAGGTAGGTGCGGGCCTTACCAACCACCGTTCTTAGTGACAGCCAAGAAAATGGATTTACGGCAAGACCCACACCTACCTTAGGCTACAAATATAGCTATGTCAGTAGATATGGGCACTTTTACCGTCTCGCTTTCTTGGCTGTCATTCTTTGAACGACGAGACTCTTAAATAATTTTTTCTACTATGCCCAATTATAACTGGACTGTCATAAAGATACACATTCTATAATAAGTAAACAACTTTGTTTACCTGTTTTTTGAAAAAATTATCCACAATTGCATATGCGCAAGCTGGACAAAGACGATATTGATATTAAAAATAAGATTGCTCTCCGCATGAAAGCCTTACGGGAAAAAACCGGAAAACACATGTCTGCTTTTGCTTCAGAAACAGATAAAGACAAGCAAAGCCAATACAGATGGGAGACCAAAGGCGCTTCTATTCTTACGGTGAATAAATTTTGTAAAGAGATAGGAATTTCTGTATTTGATTTTTTTAATGATTCGATTTTTAAGGGGAAATAGAAAACGCGGCCTAAAAATCGCTTGATTTGAGGATTAAGTTTACTATTTGGTCTAATTTCTTTTGCAGATATAGTGAGTTTTAAAGGCAACATTAAGCAGCTGTTAAATTACGGATACGCACAGCTCGGGGGACCTGTGTAAAATGAACGGTCGTTTTATGTTGTGGAAATTTTGGGTTTCATCTAAATAAAATAAAAGTTTGCACTAAATTTATAACATGGCTGCACTGAAACTAATTAAGAGCATTAGACGAGATTTAGGATTTATATTTATAGGGGCGTTAATCGTTATTTGCATTATCGATTTTTGGCTAATTGACATACCGGAAGTATTTCCAAAAGGCCATGAACTTGGCCAAATCATTTACAAATTATGTATGTCCTACATATCAGCCTTTATATTCTACTTTTTGGTGGTGCATATAAAACAACAAAAGGACAAACAAAATTTGTACACTTACGTAGCAGAAAAAATAGATATAATACTTTCGGATGCTGAGAGCCTTACAAAAAATATGAGTGAAGCTGCAAGCATGGTATTAGCCGATAAATATCCATCTAATACAGAGCTGCAACTTCTTAGTAACAAGATTGATCCACACGGGGATGCTCCACTATTAATAGGTACGAGCGGAAACTATGCAAACTGGATACAATACTTCTCTTATTCGACAAGACGCAGCAAGGAAGCTATTCAAAAGGTTTTCACAAAAATGCCTTTCCTTGAAACGGAGCTTGTAAGTATTCTTTCGAATTTAGAAGATACCCCCCATTTCTGGTACTGGGAGTTAATTCTCCCAACAATGCATACACATAAATTACTGCTTGCCAATTCGGGGCAGGGTCTTTTTTTCAAATACTTCGAATTAATAAAACGATTAGAAATATACTCTGCTAAAAAGCTCACTAAGTACAAATAAAAGTCAGATCAATCTTCTTGTCCATCACGAGCCTTTGCTTATGCGATGGTATTTTTACATGTGTCTTGAAGGGAAGAACTTGGGATCAGGGTCGGCGCGCCTATAAGCCGTGCTTCATAACATGTTCTGCCCCCGAATAAATTCCGGCGTTGTAAAATGAGCCACCTAAGCCTGTGTGAGTTTGTCCCCTAACTTAATTTATTTTGCCAAAACAACAATTACTGAAAGCTGCACTAAGCAGCTGTTAAATCACAGGTATGCACAAGTTGCAAGACCAAAAGTACATCTACTTTTACGGTGAATACGTGTTGCAAGAAAATAGGAATTCCCGTTTATCATTTTTTAATGATCCGGCTCCTATGAAAATGCAAATGTCGTTTTACTAGATTAGTCTTGCAATACGAAAAAAAACATTCGTTGTGGTCGAATTTAGCACAGGTGATGCTACGAAAACTTAGCTATACTTATAGCAGCTTATTTTCGTTTATTCATGGAAGAATAATATGTTTTTCCGATTGTGTCAACTTGAGGAAGATCATATACCGGCTTTTTAATAACACCGGCCTTTTTCATATCATTCAGAATTTTTTCAAATTCCATCTGCTTTTGTGCATTGGAATCGTTCGACAACTCTTTTGAAATTACTTGTGTAAGTTTTTTGTCTAATAATTTCATATCGCAATATTAAATAAATTTTCTAGAATGCAAAAATACTTCAGAACCACTCCTAATAATATACTGGCAAATCAGGTCGTTGTATTGCCTTATTAGTGTCCTAAGTGTCAAATCGTTAGAGTAATCCTCAATTTCAAGTTTTAATATGCCAGTTAATGCAAATATTCCTATTGAACGCCCATGAGAATGCCATATTTTATTATTTCCCAAATCCCTTGCAATTTCCGTTGCTCGTTCCTCCTTCTCTTCCGGCGTTACAGGTTTTCCAATTTTAGCGGGTGTTGTTCTATGCTTATCCCAATTTTTGAATTTATATTTTACAAGCCACTCTTTTAGTAATGCAATAGTCAAATCTCTAGCTTGTTCATGCCGTCTTAACATTGCTAAATCTTGTTGTGTCAGCATTACTAATTCAGCTTGCGATAAAGTTCCTTTTTTAGATTTGTCTATAAGCTCCTCAACTTTATCAAGATAACCCAAAGCAGGAACCCAGTTGCTACCATTGTAAACTTGTGGATCTATTGGACCCAGGGAAGAAGAATAATCCATAAAAATTTTATCGCCTGACATACAAAATATCGTACCAGCAGAATAAGCAGAGTCAGGAACAATAAAATAAACTTCTTTATAATGATGCCTAGTTATTTTAACAAGCTTTTCAACTGTTTCAGCACTACCGCCTGGTGTATTGAGAAAAATACAAAGTGTTTCATTTTGTTTAGCATCTGACTTCAAATCTTCAATAAAATCTCTGAACGGTTTTTCTAATGAATCAGCAATAGGCCCATAATAAAATATTACATCTGCATTAAAGTGCTTTTCTAATTTTTCCAACCTTTCATTTAAGATATCGTGGAGCGTAGAGTCAAAAATTGGTTTCATAAAATGGTTCTTTTAAAGTTAGCGTTGACAGCAGATCCCGCACTTACTAAACATTTACGGCCAGTCGTAAAAACTTGGTATTTATTCTCAGCAGTTTTTTAATTTTCTACAAATGATTGTTTTGCTAATATACTTATTTTTTACAATTTATAAAAAATCTATAGCAGTTTATACAATGTGCCCGCATAAAAAGCCATCGTTAAGAGGAATCTTACTATCAAAGCCACATTTGTCCCAATACCTATATCGGCGGATAGATGGACCCTCTGAATATTTATACTACGCAATTAATAACTGTAATTACCAGCTCTGTATTCTTTCAACAGGAATTTTGGATGCTTTAAGCCAGTTGGAGAGGTTATCCTCCGTCCTGGTTATCTCTTCATAAACCAGTTCCGGTATAAATATGCGGCCCTGCCTTCCCAACTCTGTTAACACATCCCAATAACCCGGGCAAAATTTGGGGTTATAGTATTTTTGCCATGCCTGAATGAGCATATTCGCATCCAGGCAATAGGTATTAGCCGTTATGCTCATCGGTACAGTTGTGCTTCTAGTTTTTGAAATTTATTTACCTGCACATTCAGCAGGTTGCTTGCCAGGGTGGGCTCAATATGCCCTCCATGAAAAGCATCCAGCACCGTTTGTATAAATAACCGCCCGTTCCTGTTAATAACGGTGGGGTAATAAATAGGCGCCGGTTTATTTTCTTCCTTATTTTTCGCGCTCTTTTCCTCTTCCCTTTTCAAAAAAGCGGCATACTCAATTTCTGCCTGCTTTTTCAGCGTTTGGTAGGTTGGTAACGGAATTAAATGAAGGTTGTATGCCCTAACCAACAAGGCAAAACTGCTTACCCCTAATTGTTTTGCCGCTTTAAAAACATTTTTTGAATGTTGAAAAACGACTGCATCCAACCTCTGCATGATTGCTTTGGGCATGAGTGCATTTGCTGCTACTTCATTGCAAAAAAGTTCAACGGGATGCAACCGGTCTTTGTTTTTAATTTCCGGCTCTATATCATTGGAGATGCCGGTTTCCGCAATCCAGATATGCGCCAGCTCATGCACAAGGGTAAAGAGCTGGGGTGCGTTCCAATCTTCTGAATTTACAAATACAAAGGGGGCATAAGGATCAGCAATGGCAAAACCCTGTAATTCTTCAGCATCCAGTTTTAGCCTTGAGTTAATAAAACTAGTACGGGAAACAAAAATCCCCTTCTTTTCAGCGGCATCAATCCACTCTTTTATGGGGTTGCCGGTCTTATATGCCGCAGGGTTTAGCTTTAATGTTGTTAAGATATCGGCCGCAACTGTTTGGGGATCGGCTTTAATAGAAAAACGCCCCACAAAAGGATGGCGGGCCTCCTGGTTTTCTGCATACACTTCACTAATCCAGGCTTGTTTTTGCTGCACTTCTCTAATGATAAAAACAGAAGAAGTATTAAGCTGTTTAGAACCGGTTCTTCTAAAATCCTGTAAAGGCTGAAAATCGCGCGGTACCTCCGGCAAAAAAAATAAAGCAAATGGCCTTTTATAAGATTTGGCAAGTGTTTGGGCCTGCCGGATGGTTGGTTGGCTTACACCTTCTTCCCACTCTTTTAATTTATCTACGGTCACCGAAACTTTGGCAGCAGCCGTTTCCTCGGTCATCTTTGCAGATTGCCGTGCCCATTTCAGCACCTTTGGTGTTATAAATGCTTTATCTGCCATCAGTGTGTAAAATTACAAATTTAAAGGGTCGGCAATTTTATTGATTTGCTTTTTGTTTTTGATAAGTACCCATAAGCGTCCGCTCTCTTGCTAATATACTTACATTTTTTAATTTATAGAAATCTGATTGATGGTAACATATACTTGCTTTGAGAGCGAGATATGCAGATTCTTCTGTGGACCACGCCGGTCCGGGCATTCTCCCGCTCCGTAACGTGGCTATGGTAGCCGGAATCAATTCCGGCGTTGTAACTACTATTTGCCGGGCCGATGGCCCTTTATAACGGGTGGTTAAAGTTTACTTATTAACGAACTCCCGTCTCACCAGTCGCCCAGGTCGCACAAAAGGCCAGAGGCCAGGCTTACGGTACCAAGTAACAAAGAGGTACAGCTCTGTGGGCTATACATCTTTGTAGGGCGGTTATTTTATTGCAAGGTAAATTATATTTTAACAGACAATTGCAAGTGCCCGCCAAGACCCAATTCTACAATTTTTTGCAGGGTAGGTGTTCTTACATCTTTAATATTGTTCTCTAACTAGAATATAGCCTTCGTTGGTTCCAATCTTTTCAGCCAGTTGCTCTTGCGTAAGACCATTTTCAATATGAGCCTGCTGTAGCAAAAAGCCCAGTTTAAATTCTTTAAACCCGGTTTCAAATTGGTCTCTTTTCTTTGTGCCCCTCGCCTTCATCTTTCAACAACAAGCTTCAGTTTGTTGATCAGTACCATCAAGCGAACCTGGGAGCCGTCATAAAATGAAGAAGGCTTCCACCAGTAGCGCCGCCCCCCTGTGCCCTTAACGCAACCGGCTAACCTGTATTGAATGCCAAAGCGCGCTACGACTGCCTGAAGAACGAACGGGCAGGTAAGAATGCTGCCATTCCGCAGTCATCGGGGTTACAAATAGTTCTGTTACAAAAAATATTGTAACCAATGGCCTTGTAACCGATTTGTGACAAGAAGGGCCTATTATATTTAACATTGTAACCGTCATACATATAACAATAAATACTAATTTTACAACAACAATAACTTACTGGTATGAAAAACTTTAGAAAGCAATGGGGGCTTACCCAGGAGGAGCTGGCCGCATTGATCGGCGTTACCCGGGGTACCCTGGCCATGTATGAAATCGGCCGCCGCCAGCTGCCCACCCCGGCAAACACGCAGCTGATAGTGCTGCACCGGCTGCTGCAACAACCACCTGAAGGCAAGGTGCAATTCACCGCCCTGCGACAGCAACAAGAGGCACAGCAAACAAAAACCACAAAGCTGCTGAGCAACCGGGCAGAAAAAGCGGCATGGGAAGCCGCCCGCGCTACCCGCATACTCCATAAAATGCAGCAACGCTACCGGCAGCTGCAACAAAAAATGCTGCTGATACAGGCCATGATGCCCACCGCACCGCCGGACTCCTTACAAAATGCAACCCTGGTGCACATGGAAGTAAAGCTGGCGGATGAAATGGAGGGATGCGCGCCGGCCCGGCAGGCACTGGTGGTTTATAAGCTGCTGGCCTGCATGGCGCTGGAGCAGGCCGCCATACGTGCCCGCAACATGATGGCGCAACCGGCAGCGCTGCCGGTTGGCCCAAGCCCGAAAGCGAGCTGAAACCTGTGCGGTCTGTTTACCGCGATATCCGGACCTAAGCATATTCCTCTTATTTTTGAATAACGATGTTGGTCTACAGCGCACATATCACCCCGCGGCTGCGGTATATTACCCGCTTCTTTTCTACAGAAATGAGCAGTGCGGAATGGCAGCTGACGGACGACCCGCAGGCATTCCTCACCGAGCAGGGCGCCCGGATCAATTACTCTGCAGAAACACTGGACACGCATTGCTTGCACATAGTACCGCAGGGCCTGCTATCCCAAACGGGCATTGAGCAGCAGGCCATCGCCGTTGCACCGCTTAACGGATCGCCTGCATTTTTTCAAACAGGGGGGGCGTTGGGCTTCGACATCTTTGCCGCGGCTTTTTATTTACTGAGCCGCTATGAGGAATACCTGCCTTTTGAAAAGGACCGGCACGGGCGGTTTTCCGCTGCGCAATCGCTGGCACAAAAGAACGGCTTTTTAAAAACCCCGCTGGTGAACCGCTGGACACAATTGCTAAAACAGCAGCTTGCAGAACGGTTCCCGGCCGAGCCTTTCCGGCAACCGGTTTTCCAGCTCATACCTACCTATGATGTTGATATGGCCTGGAGTTATCAGCATAAGGGATTCATGAGGAACGGGCTTAATTTTGTTAAGGAAGCCTTCAGCTTTCAGTTTTCGGCTGTCAGCAAACGGTTTAAGGTATTAACCGGTAAAGAGAAAGATCCCTTTGATCAGTTTGGCTGGCTGAATCAATTGCATGAGCAATACCAGCTAAAGCCCTATTATTTTTTCCTGGTTGGCGAGCACACCAACAACTACGATAAAAACATTTCCCCGCATAACAAGGCGATGCAGGCCCTGATCGCCGACCATGCCATTCGCTATCCCATTGGCCTGCACCCTTCCTGGCAAAGCAACAGCGCACCTGCTTTTTTAAAAAAGGAAAAGGAAATCCTGTCTGCCATTACCGGCAGCACCATCAATGCTGCGCGCCAGCATTTTTTAAAACTCTCTTTTCCGGAAACCTATCGCAACCTGCTAAAGGCCGGCATCCTCTTTGATTTTTCCATGGGCTATGCGGATGATAACGGGTTTCGCGCCTCCGTGGCGTCGCCCTTTTGCTGGTACGACCTGGAAGCGGAAACCGCTACGGACCTGCTGATCTTTCCCTTTTGCTTTATGGAAGGCACTTCCATCTTTTATAAAAAAAACAGCCCCGCGGAAGGGCTTATGGAGCTGCAGCAGCTTTATAACGAAGTAAAAAAAATGAATGGCTTTTTCAGCATGATCTGGCACAACTCTTCCTTTACAAATGAAGGGGTGTTTAAAGGATGGAAGCAGGTTTATGAAACCTTTATAAAAGAACGGGAACGTACCGTGCCGGATGCGATGCTTTTATAAACGAACATCATTATTGCACGATCACTTCGCCTTTACCGGCGATCTTTTCAATATGACAACCGTTGTTCTTAAAAACATAGGGCTCATTTACAATAACCTGGTCGTTTTTGATACCGATAAAACGCAGATCGGTATTTTTACCCTCCGGTAACAGCTGCAGCTGACCATCGCTGACCACGGTATAATATCCCTCATCCCCGCCCGGCACCGTATTGTTTGCATGAAAGGTAACATTACCGGCAACGATCCGCGTGTAAAACGTATCCAGCACTATGGCTTCACCCGATGCTGATCGCAATTTTACGTTAAAGAACCGGTACTCTTCGGTACATACCCTGCCCGTTGTACCCCTTTTACAGGCACCCAGTACCACTATTCCCATCAAAAGTATAAGTGCTGTTTTCATTTTGTGGCTGTTTCTATAATAAACGCAAGACTGCTGCAAAGCGCAACAGGCAGCCACCGGTGGCATTTAAGATGTCGTATTACAGCCCGTTCAGGTAACCATCGATATAGGACTTCCGATCCCTTAACCATTGCTGAAGGGTGGTTACTTCCGACTGGTTGTCGGCTGCTCCTTTTTTCCAAACGGCATAGTCCGCTGCTTTTGCGGTCATGATCGATAAGCCGTAAGTTTCCACAAACCGTATCAGCTCCTCCAGGTGGTTGGCTGTATAATCGGCCCACAATTGTTTTAAAAGCGTTACAAACTGCGGATCATCCAGGAAACGGGTAAAGAACTTTGTTCCTGCAGGCTGTGGTGTTCTGCTGGTCCAGAAAGGTGCACTATTGGATTTAAAAAAATGCTTCTGGTTGCTTTCAAAGCCAAAGGCCCAGTCAAAATCCCAGATCGGCCCCATGGTATATTTACCCGTTGCCGTTTTGTGCATATACGTGCTCTTGGGGTGGTTGAGCTCCTCGTTATCCGTAAGGAAATATACCAGCATGAATTTTGCAACGGATCCCACATCGATCTTATCCCGGTAATTATTGGCCGGAAAGGCAGGAGCCGCCAATAATGATTCCATATCATTAAAGGCTGTTTGTATCGGGGTCAGTTCTGCAGCTGCCGATAACTCCGGGTCTTTGAGCATGACCGGGAGGTTGTAATTGGCCGACCTGAATTTATAGGGCTCATCAAAATAGCTGTCCAGCTCAAACAAAAAACCATCGCCGCCTACTTTTACGCGGTTATCATCTACTTCGATCTGTTCCGTAAGGTTATAACAACCTACATATTGACCATTGAGCGTAAGGTTTACCGGAATGATATGATTGGTATAAGGAAGCTCCAGCTGTGCACCGATCTTCATGGCTACCGCATTCAGCATCAGGGTAGGATCGAGGTAGTTGGCCAGCAGCACCCAGTCTTTTTCTTCTGCCAGTCCCAGCAGGGAGGCCGCAGTATTCAGCTTTAGACGATAGGGCTTCTTGGGATAGCCCCAGGTACTGTTTCCCCGGCCCTTGATGCGGGTTGCGCCTCCAAAGTCGGCATACTTCCCCAGGCCATCAATGCGCAGGGTGGCATTTACATAATCGTCCTTGGACACAATGGGTACATCTCCCTCCGTTTGAATATACAGGTGGGGCAGGCTGTCGGCGATCCAGTTTATTTTTACATGATACGCTTTCCGGATGCCATCCTTTGACACTACCGTGTAGGTATGCGCCATAGAAAAATCAACAGGCGTAGTGCCACTTACCTGTTTTGCCGTTCCAATGCTGATCGCCGGTGCATTGGTTACAAAAGAAGGCACCAGTGTTTTTTGGTACCGGTAAGGTTGCGCTGCGATAACGCTGTCGTCCTTAATGGCAAAAACGATATCTGCCTCCAGTCCCGGGTTGTTCTTTTTTTCAATAACGAACTGCTCCAGCACCGGCGCTTCAGGCGCCGGCGGGGCCGCTTCCTTTTTACTGCATCCCGCATGGATGAGCAAAGAAAACAATGCGGCAAAATAAAACCCGTAATGAAGATGGCCGTGCCTTTTTCTCATATTCATAAATCGTTATATGTTCCGAAGATAATGAAAAGAAACAACAGGCGGCGCTCCGGCTGCTTTCCGAACCAGAGCTGTGTCAACAGCCTGCATGGTCTTGCTGAACTTGTTTCAGCATCTGAAGGTATTGTTAGCTATTAATGGATGCTGAAACAAGTACAGAAGGACAACATACTATAAAACGGCTTTTGACATAGCCCCATCCGCTTACATACTTTATCTTTTATTTAAAAGGGGGCACCCGGACAGGAGCCTGTACGATTAAAATTCAAATTCCGCCACCAGGGTCTGGCCATCAGCGCTGTTCGCATTGCTGCCTTTTGCATCCTGGAATACCACGATCTTCCGTTCCTCCCTGCCGGAAGCATACCGCAGGAACACTTCGGCCATCAGGGTAGGCGGACCGGCTACGGTAACCCTCCGCTCCCCAAAGAAATTGGTCTTGATCTGGTATTTGCCTTTAACGGCTTTCTTCAGCAGGAACTGCTCCGGGCCAAAACCATCCGTAAAATCATCGCTGATGCGCCCGCCCAGGGATGTTGCCTTGCTTCCATAATAGCATTCTTCATTTCGGGGATCGGTAACATGCAGGTCCATATCCACGTTATCCATATTCCAGTTAAGCACCACGCGTATATCCACCGGCAGGCGGTACAGGAGGGCTTTATCAATTTTGGAAGTGTTTACCCGGGCATTGTAACGGCTAACGATCTGGTTCAGCTCCATCAGCAGCACTTCTTCAATACCATCGTCGCGGTTTCTTGATTCCTCCGTGTAGGTTTGTGTCAGCGCTGCATACAGCGTATCGAGCGCCTGCTGGTACCGGCCATTATCCTGCAATGCCAATGCATAGTCGCGGTAGCTTTGCGGATCCATGGGCCGCCAGTCCAGCACCTTTTTTGTAAGGATCAGCTCCTTGTTGTAGGCTCCATATTTTTTCAAAAGATAGACCACTGTTTTATACAGCTCCGCATCTTCCAGCTCCAGCTCTACCAGGTTGCTTACAATGCTCACCGCAAGTGCGGTGGCTTTTTTATCATAGAACCAATTGGCTATATCAAAATAAAAGGAAGGTGTTGTCTGGTAGTGCTCCCGCAATTTCAGGTAGGTTTTATACGCCGCTGCGGTGGATATAGCGGCATCCATATCCTTCATATATCCGGCATCGCTTTTAATATCAATGGTCCGCACTTTTCCCCCGGGTGCTGCGCGGTAGCCGACAACAACCGTCTCCTCCATTTTTGAAGCAGCACCATTGATGCTTACTCCTGCCACCCTGCCCTGGAGCAGCCCGGATATATTCGCCGCAGGCACATCCTTTAATTCTTCTCCTGAAATGGTCCGGGCTTTACGGTGCTCCTGTGATGGCGCCGGCGAAGCATCATACATCACCTCCCGATCTTCTACAACCCGGGGTACTGTAAACTTTGCTGTGGCTCTTTTTAGCGGGTAGCTCGTATTCCACCATTCCTTCAGTTCCTCCATGCGCTCCCGGGCCGCCGCCAGATAATCGCCCCAGGCCTCCTCCTGTGCTCCGTTCCTTTGCTTTATAATGGCTTTATACTCCTGTAACAGTTCACCCGGAGGTGCTATTTTGTACTTTACGTAATCGGCTGCACTCTCCAGCACGATCAAACTGGTATTGGGCGTAACGATACCAAATTCTTTTCCCAGCCGGGCAATGGCTTCCTTGTTCTGATCGTAAAAAGGCTCCAGCGCTGCCAGCTGCTGTTGCGCCCAAAAGGTTTCAATGGCCCAATCACCGGCTGTTTGCCGGGCATCCAGTGTAACCGGGATCTCTTTTTCCACCTTATTCCCATATCCGAATTGCAGGGTAAGCGTTACCGGCAATTTGCGGGCGATACCGGTGATCATCAGGTTGCTGCCCGTCACTACTGCCGTTGCAGGGCTCACACTGCCGATATCATACAGATACCGGACGCCCAGGAACCGGTACGGTTGGGTGGTCAGCTGCGCCGCAGCCACATCCACCGCGGTTTGATTGAGGTTGATCAGCTGCCCGCCGGTGCGGTTGCTGTAATACCGCAGTTTGCTGTAATTGGCTACCGGCGTAGCCACAACCGGGTAAACCGGTACCGCCGGCAACCGGTCCCATTCTCCAAAATTGGAAAGCCCGTCCGTAAAGAACAGTACATCACCGCTTCCGGCCAGGGAGGCCGGTATGGTGCTGTAATCCGTGGCGCCATCGTATGTCATTTCATCCACAGCTTTCAACAAGGCTCCGATGGCGCCATTGGATACGGCATAGTCCCCTATTTTGTTGGTGGCGGTAGCAACGGCATAAAGGGTAACATGTATATTGCTTTTGGTTGCAAACAATTTTTCTAAAAAGGCTTTTTCCTTTTTGTGGTCCCGCTTTAAGCCACTCAGCGAATTATCCCATAAAATGGTGAGCTGCCGCAGCTCCTTTTTTACAGGAGCCGGTGGTGCAATCTGCAGGTTGGTTAAAAAATACCAGGCGTCTGTGCCCTTACGTTTTACAAGGGTTTTAGGCGCATCTGCCTGCTGGGGAAAGGCGATCTTTAAGGACTGTTCCGGCGTAAAATCCAACTTCTGAAGAGCAGCCTGCCAGGCATTTCCCTTTTTCTCAAATACAAAACTGCCATCGGGCTTTTCAACAAGCTGCGGCACTTCCGGTGTTTCATACACGCTGGCCGACAGGGAGAAGGAGCCAATCTCTTTTTGGGCCAGCGGAAGATCATATACCAGCCGGCCATTGACGCTGCGCAGCTCCTGGTTATAGGTTATTTCAATGGTGCGGGCGCCATTGGGGTTTAAAGGATACACCCGCGTTCTGAAATTATTGCCTTCTGTTTTTTCGAGTATGCCGGGGTCTACCTGCCGGCGCTCAATGCTTTCAAAAACGGCCGTAGCCTTTGCCTTTTCTACCGGCACCGCTTTTCGCAAGGCTCCATTTATATCCAGCGCAAAGCCGCTTACACTTACACCTTCGGGCAGGGGAAAGGTCAGCCTGCCCTCCTTAAGCCGGGAGGAGCGGTTGTAAAAGCGCATACGCAGGGTGGTAGTAGCTATATTCCCAATAACCTTTACATCTGCTGAAAGCTGCTGCAGCTCCACCGTCTGGTCGGGCTGGTATTTTCCATTTTCATGGATCTCCATCACCGGCACCTGTGCCCGGCTCAGAAGCGCCGGGAGCAATGCAAGCGATGTCAGCAAAAGCCGGGGGATCCGTTTCATACACATCTTCATTCGTTGTTTTGGGTATAAGATGCAGAAACGGAACAATTACATAACAGCGCGCTGACTTTTAGGCAAAACGAACCGGGCAGCAGCGGGCACCGGCCTATCCGGACACTCTCTTAAACGGTTTGTGAAGATACCAAAGCCGTCAACTTAAGCAAAAAGTGTACATTTATATACACGATCTCCGTGCCGGAAATGTGCCGTGCCCATGGCACTCAACACACTGTTTATGTGGCTTCACCCGGAATAAATTCCGGAGTTGTTTATATGTACAGGCCGATGGCCTTTTATAAGCTATGATAAAGCCTGGCTGTAAAAAATGTACACAAAGGGCAAGAGGCATGGCCTCGCCTCATCTACCAACAACGAACCGAGGTTCGTTGTAAAAACCTGCAACGGAAACAGGAGAACCATAGGTTCGGACCATCAATTGACGGCTACGGTAGAGGACACTGCCCGTGACCCGGGTCATGGCTTGTGGCTCCACAAATCATTTAATACGAAAGTGATATTTTAATGAGCCCAAAAAGTTTCTCGCAAAGACACAACGGGGCAAAGACGCAACGCATTGTTTTGATCTATAATAAATTTCACTATCGTATAAGAAAGCATCCACCTTAATAAATGGATACCGGGTTATTATGAACACTACCAGGACATCATACCGCATAAAAAAATAAGACCAGGAACAAACCCGGTCTTATTAAATTATATCACCCATAAAGGCCCTTACGATTCGCAGCTGCTGCATACCGTCAGCGTGTTCACCAGCTCTTTGGAAACGCTCTGGCTGCGCTGGTAGTACAGGGTCTTTACGCCCAGCTTCCAGGCTTCGATCAGCAGTTTATTTACTTCCTTCACCGGCAGGCCCGGAGGAATGTTCAGGTTCAGGCTCTGGCCCTGGTCTACAAATTTCTGCCGGATGGATGCCTGCTGGATGATCTCCAGCTGGCTGATCTCGCGGAAGGTTTTGAATACATCCTTTTCATGATCGGTCAATCCGTCCACGTGCTGCACGCTGCCGTGGTTCAGCATAATACTGCGCCATACATCTTCAGTATCCAGGCCCTTCTCTTCCAGCAATGCTTTGAGGTATTTGTTCTTGCGGATAAAATTTCCTTTTGAAAGGCCTGCCTTGTAGTAGTTGCTTACAAAGGGCTCAATGCCCGGTGACGACTGCCCCAGGATGGCGGAGGAAGAAGTAGTGGGTGCAATGGCCATTACCGTGGTATTGCGGCGTCCATAGCCTTTCAGCAGCTCCGGTTCTCCGTAAATACGCGCCAGCTCAATCGTTGCTTTTTCTGTTTTTTCCTGCAGCTCGGAAAAAATGGAGTGGGTCAGCTGTTTTGCCTTCATGCTTTCAAAAGCGATCATATTGCGCTGCAGGTAAGAATGCCAGCCCAGTACGCCCAGTCCCAGTGCCCGGTGCCGTTTGGCAAACCGGTTGGCATTGGCCAGGTAGTAATTGTCTTCTGTTTTAGCAATGAATTCCTGCAGCACCGCATCCAGGAAGAACACGGCCAGCTTGATGGCATCCGTATCTTTCCATTCATCATACAGCTCCAGGTTCAGGGAAGACAGGCAGCAGATAAAGGATTCATCCTCGGTGGACGGCAGCATGATCTCCGAGCAGAGGTTGCTTCCGTTTACGGTAAGGTTCAGATCCTTATATACCTGGGGCTTGTTCTTATTTACATTATCCGTGTAAAAAATATAGGGCAGTCCTTTCTGCTGGCGGCTTTCCAGCACCCGCGCCCATATTTCCCTTTTTGCAATATCCCCGTCGATCATTTCCTGCATCCAGTAGTCTGGCACGCAAACCGCATAGAACAGGTTCTGGATAGGGTGACCGATATCTTTAATGTTCAGGAACTCGCCAATATCCGGGTGGTCAATATCCAGGTAGGCCGCAAATGCACCGCGGCGCACACCGCCCTGTGAGATGGTGTCCATCGCCGTATCAAACAGCCGCATAAAGCTTACCGCACCACTGCTCTTTCCGTTATCGGTAACTGCGCTGCCACGTCCCCGCAGGGAGCCAAAGTAGGCAGAGGTACCGCCACCGATCTTGGTCTGCATGATCACTTCGCCCAGCTTGTGCGTAATGCCTTCAATATTATCCGGCATGTGCACATTAAAACAGGAAATAGGCAATCCTCTTTCGGTGCCCATATTGGCCCATATCGGAGAGCTAAAGCTCATCCAGCCATTCTCCACCATTTCTTTAAAGGCTTCTTTCAGTTCCGGTTTGTACAGGCGCCGGGCCGCAGCCGTACATACGCGGTCAATTGCTTTTTCTACTGTTTCTCCGTTTAACAGGTATCCCCGGTTCAGGATCTGTTCGCTTTCTTCATTTTTCCACCAAAGCCTTTCCATGTAAAAATTTTATCGTTTAAAGTTCAATGTTTAAGGTTCAATTGCTCATCATTATTTTTATACCAGCTGCAATGCAGGTGGCATCCGGGTTGCGTCGCAAGCACTTCATCGTCCGGTCCAAATGGCATCACGCCCGCTTTTTATTCTCCCCTCTCTTTTGGAGAGGGGCCGGGGTGCGGTTAAAAAAGGTCGTTATACGTTATGCTCTTATCGTGCTTGGTATATTCTACCGGCCGTTTTGCAAAAAAATCATCCAGGCTGTTGGCAAACACTTCTTCTTCGAACCATTGCATCGGGCGGTATTCTTCCAGCGTCACATTGAATTGTTTGGGGAAGCCCAGTTTTTCAAAGCTTTCATCCACCCGGAACTTCATAAAGTTCAGCAGGTTGGTTTTGCTGATGGTGTCAATCTCCCCTTCGGAAAAGATCCAGTCAATAATGCGGCCCTCTACTTCAATAGAATCGCGTACCAGGGCCATAATACGGTACTCCATTGCTTCGTCGATCAGCTCCGGATATTCGTCCCGGATCTTATTGATGAGGTACACGCCGGCATTGGCATGGATCTGCTCATCTACCGAGGTCCAGGCAATGATATTGCTTACGTTCTTCATCAGTCCGCGGAAGCGGGTAAACGAAAGAATAATAGCAAACTGGCTGAACAGGGATACGTTCTCAATGAGGATCGAAAACAGGATCAGTGACAGGGTATATTCTTTAGGATCCGCAGACCTGGCGTCCTTTAACGCTTCGGAAAGGTATTTGATGCGCTCGGCGATCACCGGCTCTTCGATCAGCTTGGAAAACTCGTCGTTATAGCCCAGCACTTCCAGCAGGCGGGAGTAAGCCTCCGAGTGGCGAAATTCGCATTCTGCAAACGTGCTACCCAGGCCATTCAACTCGGGCTTGGGCATGTGGTTGTATAAATTGCCCCAGAACGATTTTACGGCTACTTCGATCTGCGCGATCGCCAGCAGGCTGTTTTTGATGGCGTTCCGCTGCGCAGTATTCAGGTGACTGTGAAAATCCTGTACATCTGCTGTAAAATCCACCTCTGAGTGCACCCAAAATGATTTGTTGATCGCTTCTGTAAATTTCAAGACCTCGGGGTACTCAAAAGGTTTGTAGTTTACGCGTTTATCAAATAAGCCCATATATAAAATATTCTTGTTCTTTAAAAATCGGTTCTTCAAACATGAAGAGCAGAGACGACAATTACCCCCGGGAAATACAGTATTTCCTGCCGGAATAAGACGCTGCTTTCCACTCGAAAGCATCACTATGATGACTAAAAAGGGGAGGCTCTGCCGGCAGGATCAGGGATCGTTTACCAAAAAAGCCGACTACAAATTAATTATATAAAATCGAGATGCGGGAAACTTGTTATACACAGGCTGTGGAAATATTTTACACCTTATTTTGCAGTTTCCCGATGCGACTGTCCAGCAAATTTCTTATTTTATCCACTGCGCCGTTGAAGGCATGATCCACCGTATCGGCGAAATGCGTTACCGCTTCGGGGTTCAGGTTCCGGGGGCGCACTTCTATGGTGCAGCGCTTGTCGTGCGTACCGCTTTTGCCGCTGTTTTCGTCCCCGAAAAACACTTCAGCAGTTGTGAGATACTCACTAAAACGGTGCAGCTTTTTCTTCAGCTCGACACTTACTTTTTCCAGAAAACCTTCCGATGCCGTAAAGTTATTGTCTGTATTCAACCGTATTTCCATAGTTTGATGATTTTGATCTACCAATATTACAATTCCGGGGGCAAAAAGTTGGAGATAAGAATCGAGATTTGAGAATTGAGAACTGAGACTTCAGACCACAATCTGAATACCAGATGCTGGCCACTCTGTCTCAGGTCTCGAATCTGATCGCTCAATTCTTTTCATACTTCTTAAAAACAGAAGTCGCAATATGTCCGCCAAATCCAAAAGTATTGCTCATGGCGTAGGTGACCCTCCTTTGCTGGGCCTGGTGCAGCGTCAGGTTAAAGACGTCTTTATATGCCGGCTCCACATTGGCTTCGTTAACATTTATGGTTGGCGGTACCAGGTCGTTTTCAACCGCCTTTATGCAGGCTATGGCTTCCACGGCACCGGCGGCGCCCAGGAGGTGACCTGTCATCGATTTGGTAGCGCTGATGTTAAGGGTACTTTCTCTTCCAAATACCCGCTCTGCCGCCTTCAGCTCGCTCAGGTCGCCCTGCTGGGTAGAGGTAGCGTGCGTATTGAGGTAGTCAATATCCGCCGGGGCGATGCCCGCATCTTCCAGGGCCGCCAGCATGCCCAAACGGGCTCCTTCCCCCTCCGGATGGGTACCGGTAAGGTGATAGGCATCCCCGGCCATGCCGCCGCCTACAACTTCTGCAATGATCGGAGCGCCCCGGCGTTTGGCATGCTCCAGCTCTTCCAAAATGAGAGCGCCGGCGCCTTCTCCCATAACAAAACCATCGCGACTGGTATCAAAAGGCCGGGAAGCAGTAGCCGGGTCGTCATTCCGGGTAGAAAGCGCCTTGGCGGCATTAAAACCGCCCACGCCGGTTTCATTGATCGCGGCTTCGGAGCCACCGGTGATGATCATATCGGCCTTTCCCCATTTTATATAATTGAATGCATCAATAATGGCCGTATTGGAGGTAGCGCAGGCAGAAACCGTTGTAAAGTTGATGCCCCGCAACCCGTACTTGATCGAAATAATGCCGGAAGCGATATCCACGATCATCTTGGGGATAAAGAACGGGTTGAACCGGGGGGTACCATCCCCCTGTGCAAATTCCATCACCTGCTGCTGAAAGGTCTGGATGCCGCCGTTCCCGGATCCCCAGATCACCCCGATGCGGTCGCGGTTCAGCGCCTCAAAGGCGATCCGTGCATTTTGCACCGCTTCCGCTACGCTGATCAATGCATACTGGGTGTACAGGTCATATCGCCGCGCCTCTGCTTTTTCAATAAATGCCAACGGATCAAAATCCTTCAGCTCACACGCAAACCGGGTCTTGAATTTGGAAACATCAAACTTCGTAATGGGCGCAGCCCCGCTGACACCGCTGATCAGCGATTGCCAGAAATCTGTTACATTATTGCCGATGGGGGTCAAGGCACCCAATCCGGTTACGACTACACGTTTCATTGTTTTTTTATTAATTCGTTTATCAATGTCTTTTTTATCTCTTTAAAATCTTTCTTCCCGGTGATCCGCGTCAGCTGTAGCGCCGCCATCATATTGGTAGTGATCATCAGCGCTTTTGTCCGCACCGGGAGCTCGAAGAAAAAGATCCCATCCGCCTTCCCCTCCTCCAGTATGGCGATCAGCCAGTTCAGCACCTGCTGCACCAGCCTGTTGAGCGCCTCCTGTATCCCGGTATCCACCGTGTAAAAATCGGTGGCCAGTGAGCCCACCAGGCAGATCTTATCTTCTTCCCTTGCAGCAATATACACATTAAAAAAGGCTTCCAGCTTTTCCATTACCGGCCGCTCCTCCAGTTTTTGCCGCAACCGGGCAAACCGTTCTTCGTATTCGGCGATGATGGCCAGGCCCAGTGCCGTTTTTGTAGGAAAATGATAGTGGATGGAGGCATTGCGGATGTCCAGTGCCCGGGAAATATCGGAGAAACTAAAGGCATTGTAGCCCCGCTCCCTTAAAAGGGCATCCCCAACACGTATGATCTCGGACCGTGTGCTCATAGCGTTGTCAAAGATACCTACCTATTAGTAGGTAGAAAAATCTTTTACGCAGCAAGCCCGGATCAGGAGGATCCCGGCTCTTTTTGCGTGTCGTTCAGCCAGACCACCTGCTGGTGTGCTGTATGTGCTTTTCCCAGGATATCGCCGTACAGCTCCGGCCTCCGGGCATTGATATACCGGCAGCCCCCTGCATTTTGCAAATGTTCTTTATACAGGCCGGCTGTTACAAAGCCATCCTCAAAAAAACGGCATTCGGCAACAATATCGCCATAAGGATCGATGATCATGGAGCACCCGTTCTTCAGCTGATCATCATCCATACCAATGGGGTTAGAGAACACTACGTACACGGCATTATCGTAAGCTCTTGCGGGCAGCCATTTCATCAGCCAGTCGCGCCCCTTCATGCCATCAAACTCCAGCCGTAACGAGGTAGGATCTTTTTGCCGGTTGTACCAGAGCTGCGGATCCACGAACCCCGCGCCGGGCCTGGTAGAAGGCGTGCACATGGTTACATGCGGCATAAAAATGACCTCGGCACCCAGCAGCCGGGTGGCCCGTACATTTTCAATAATATTGTTGTCGTAACAGATAAGGATCCCACATTTCCAGCCATGAATCTCAAACACGCAATACTGATCACCCGGTAATAAATGCGGATTGATGAACGGGTGTAATTTTCGGTATTTTGCCACGAGCCCGTTTTTATCCACGCAAACGTATGCTTTATAAAGCCGGTCCTGCGCATCTTTTTCAAAAAGACCGGCCAGCACAATGATGTTGTGCTGCGCTGCAATCTCCTGTAACCGGCGCACACCGGGCCCTGCCGGCACCAGCTCTGCAAGCTCCAGCATGGCTTCGCGGGAAAGATGCCGCGCAAACGTGTAGCCGGTCACCGAGCACTCATGAAAAGCGATGACATCGGCTCCTGCTGCTGCGGCTTTTGCCGACAAAGCATCGATTACCGAAAGGTTGTATGCCTTATCGCCACTCCGGTTCTCAAACTGGGCCGTAGCAATTTTCAATCCGTCCATAAAATTGGTTTTGCTACAAAGATTGCAAATAAGTGCGTTTAAACTTCATGCCTCTGTGATTTTTTCGCCTCTTAGAAGCTGTTTAAAAACGATCCGGGAGAATCCGTATAACCATTAAAAGGTACCAGCTTTTTATCGTCTCTACTTAGGCAATCGCTGTAGCCGGCCATCTGTAAAAAAGGGGTTCAACGATCACTTTGGCAAAAGAGGCATGGCCTCGGAAGATCCGGTAAGAACGGGTTTCAACCCGTTTATACGTCCAAAAGAGCAACAGAGAGCCATGGGCTCGGGGCATAATGATCCGTGCCGATGGCACTTATGAAATTACGGCCTCGTTAAAGCCCTGCTAAAGCGCGGCTTTAACGACAACAACGCGCCGGATGGCGCTTATAGGGAGCATCAAAATTTTATTTTTAAATAGCTTCTGAGAGACACGAGTATCCTGGAACCCCTATAATTTCTTTGTGCTCCTTTGCAGCTTCGTGCCTTTGTGATTTTTCACCAGGATATTAATGTTTAAAGTGCCGCATACCGGTGATCACCATCGCCAGGTTATTTTGCTGCGCGTATTCAATAGAATCTTTGTCTCGGATGGATCCGCCGGGTTGAATGAACGCCTCAATACCTGCCTGGTGGCCGATCTGCACGCAATCATTGAACGGGAAGAACGCATCGCTGGCCAGCACGGCTCCTTTCAGGTCGAACCCGAATTGCTTTGCCTTTTCAATGGCATGACGCAGGGCATCGATGCGACTCGTCTGGCCGGCTCCCTTGCCCACCAGCTGTTTATTTTTTACCAGCGCAATGGCGTTTGATTTCAGGTGCTTACCAATGATGTTGGCAAACTCAAGATCGGCTTTCTCTTCAGGTGTTGTTTCGCGGCCGCCGGCTTCTTTCCATTCCGTATAACTGCCTTTATCCTGCTCCTGGATAAGAACACCATTGAGGATGGATTTACTTTGAGATTTGGGATCTGAGACCTGGGATTTGAGCTGCAATAAGATCCGGTTCTTTTTGGATTTTAAAATATTGAGTGCGGCCTCATCAAAGGCAGGCGCTATCAGTACTTCAAAGAAGATCTCGTTAATGGCATTGGCAGTTGCTTCATCCACCGTGCCGTTGGTTACCAATACCCCGCCGAAGGCGCTTTCCGGGTCACCGGCCAGCGCATCCTTCCAGGCCTCACTTACCGTGGCACGCGCGGCTACACCGCATACATTGGTATGCTTGATGATGGCAAACACCACTTCTCCGCCCCGGGGAAATTCATGGATCAGCTGTACGGCAGCATCCACATCCACCAGGTTGTTATAGGAAAGCTCCTTGCCATTCAGCTGGTGGAACAGTTCCTCCAGGTTGCCATAAAAGGTACCCGCCTGATGAGGATTCTCACCATAGCGCATGGCCTTGGGGCTGTTTACCGACTGTAAAAAATATTCGCCGTTGTTCCCGTTAAAATAAGCGGAAATGACCACGTCGTAATGGGCCACGATCTCAAATGCTTTTGCCGCAAAGGATTTGCGTTGCTCGATCGTGGTTTCCCCGTTTTGGGTTTTCAGCAGCTCTTCCAGTCCCGCATAATCTTTTTTGGCAGCGATGACTACCACCTCTTTAAAATTCTTTGCCGCGGCGCGGATCATCGATGGTCCGCCGATATCGATCTTTTCAATGATCAGCTTTTCTTCGCTGGTACTTGCCAGCGTTTCTTCAAAAGGATACAGGTCCACGATCACCAGGTCGATCTCAGGAATCTTATATTCTGCCATTTCCTGTACATCCGATTCCAGGTCCCTCCTGCCCAGGATGCCTCCGAACACGGATGGGTGCAGAGTTTTTACCCGTCCGCCCAGTATGGAAGGATACGTGGTCAGCTGCTCTACCGGAACCACCTGTATGCCCAGGTCTTCAATAAATTTTTGGGTTCCGCCCGTGGAATAAATGGTGATGCCCAGCCGGGATAATTCTTTTACAATGGGTTCCAGGCCGTCCTTATAAAAAACGGAAATGAGTGCAGATTGTATCTTTTTGTTCATAAAAACTGAATTGGAGTGGTAAATGAGCGGCAAAGGTAAGCGATCAAAGGTTCATTACAAAAGCTCCTTTCTTTGCTACATCATGACAGGGTATCTCCAGCGCATCGCAATCCTGCTGCCAGTAGCGGGCTTTCCAGGCAGGAACGGAGCCGTCGATCACCACCTGCAATGGCCGGATCCGCTCGGTCAGCCGGGAAATATACAGGCGCGGATTCCCCGAAAGCACTACCACATCTGCCACTGCGCCGGCCGGGAGGACCGTAACCGGCTGATCTATTACCAGGACTGTTTTGCCTTTAAACATGAACGAATGATTGTTCTTTACCCCGTTAGGCATTTCTGCAGCTTCCCGGAGGCGATACAACACAGCAGCAGGTTCAAGCGTGTTTTTCTGAATCGCAGGATCGGCCACTGTTTGCGCGTCCGCAAAAAGAAAATGATCCCTGCCGCTGATAAAATCGATCGCCCGGTTCCGGGGAATATAGTACACAACGATCTTTTTCTGCCGGCCTGCATGATAAAAGGAGACGGCTCTGAGCATCACAACCCCGCATAGCGATACGGCCGCCACCCAAAAGCCGGTCTTTCTTTTTTTTAGCAATCCTGCCGATAGTCCTGCTATAAAAATATAAAGCAGGAGCACCTGCGGTATGCTCAGCAGCAGCCCCTTCCATAAGGCAAACGGGTAGCGGCTTAAATTTTCAACAATGCCGTTCATCCACCATATCGTGCTGTTCAATACCTGCCCCAAAAAAACAGCCAGCGGCTGCAGCGGCGCCAGGAGCATTAATACCAGCTCCCCGATAAGAACAAAGCTGGATATGGGCACTACCAGCAGGTTGGTGATCAAAAAACAGACGGGGAACTGGTGAAACTGGCAGGCCGCAATGGGCGTGGTTAAAATCTGCGCCGCGATGCTTACTGCACAAAGCTGCCAAACCGCGTTCAACAACCGGTTGCGTACCAGCAGCAAGCCATAAACCGGCTTATAAAAAATAACAATGCTCAGCACCGCCGCGTAGGAAAGCTGGAAGCCTGCATCCCACAACCAGTAAGGATCATAGCAAAGCAGCAGGAATGCGGAGGCTGCCAGCGTATTATAAATAGAGGCGTTACGACGAAAGGTTTTGCCCAGCTGGAGGCAGGTAAACATTACCGCCGCACGTACAATGGATGCGGCTCCCCCCGCCAGGAGGCTGAAGGTCCATAAAACGGTTAAAACAAGCAGGGGGTGCAGCCAGCGGGTTGCCCGGCGCTTCATCAGCGGGCGAAGAAAAAGATCCAGCAGCCAGTAAACCAGGCCCAGGTGCATACCGGAAACGGCGATCACATGCACCACCCCGGTATCGCTGTAGGATTGCAGCAGCTCCTTATCCAGGTCATCACGATAGCCGATCAGCAATGCTTCGGCCAGGCCAAGCTCCTTTGCTCCTTTTATATATTTTTTTAAGATGCCGAGGATCGCCGTTCTGGTATTGTACAACCACAGGTCCATGCTAAAACCCGGTTCAGTATCCTTTTTTACAAAATCGCCGGGTGTAAGATATACCTGGTGGGTGATGCCGTTAAATAAAGCATACTGTTTATAATCGAAAGCGCCCGGGTTACCGGAATTCCGGATCTCCTGTGGTCCTTTTTTAAACAACAGCCGCTCCCCGGCCATCAGTCTGGTGATATCCGGATCTTTCTTAAAATAAATAAGGATCCGTCCACGCACCCGAACCATGCGGTGGCCGGTCACCAGGTATTCAATGGCTGCTTCCGCCTTATAGGAGCGGTTTTTTTCAACCGGCTGCTCCAAAAGCGTTGCCCGGAAATACATGCCCGCCTGATACCGGTGTGGGAACCAATCCGGATGTCGCCGGATATCTTTTGCAGCGGCAACCAGCATGGCGAGGCAAAGTAACAATGCCGCCACAAATACTGCCTGCAGCCATTGAAGCCTCAGCCGCCAGTAACCCCGGATATACCGGAACAACAGAATCAGCAGACCCGAAAGCAACAGGCCACTTAAGGACGCCGCAACGGATAAAGAAGTGTACCAATACAGAAGGATCCCACCGGCAAACGGGGGCAGCAGTTTGATGAACGGAGCCCTTGCTAAGAAAAGGCTGGTTGAAGGTGTCATAGGTATTGTATTAGCAACCTAAAGTTACAAAAAGATCATATATATTATTTTTTAAATAACGATATATGCAACATTTTGAGAGGTTGACTAAACGCCATCTATGGAGGGCCGTCTGCCTTGATTTTCCATTTGCGCGGCCTACCCGATCCGTGGTCATCCAGACGGGCAAAAACGGGGTGCGGCAGTTGAAAAAACTTTATTTTTTCAGGGTCTGCTCAAAAAGCTTAAAGATCCGCCTGTATTCGTCAGTCCAGCTTACAGGCTCCACAAAGCCATGATCCTCCATGGGATAAGAAGCCAACTCCCAGTTGTCTTTTTTCAGCTCCATCAGGCGCTGCGCCAGCTTCACCGCATCCTGGTAATGCACATTTACATCCACCATGCCATGGCAGATCAGCAGGTGGCCTTTTAATCCCCCGGCAAAATACAGCGGCGAGCTCCGGTGATAGGCAATGCTGTCTGTAAACGGTTCATTCAGGATATTGGAGGTATAGCCATGATTGTAATTAGCCCAATCGGTAACCGGCCGCAATGCCGCTCCGCTGGCAAACACATCCGGCGTGGTAAACAAAGCCATCAGCGTCATAAACCCACCGTAGGACCCACCATAGAGGCCTGCTTTAGCAGGGTCGACCTTATAGGTATCCGTCAGATATTTTACGGCATCCACATGATCGGTCAGATCTTTTCCGCCCATGTGCCGGTAAATACCGGTGCGCCAGTTGCGGCCATAGCCGGCGCTTCCGCGATAGTCAATGTCCATTACATAATAGCCATTGTCTGCCAAAAGATTGTTGAACATGTATTCCCGGAAGTAAGAGCTCCACCATTTATGCGCGTTCTGCAGGTATCCCGCACCATGAACAAAAAGCACCGCCGGCATACCGGGTCTGGGATTTTCCGGCTTATAAAGCCTTGCATATACGATCGCTCCATCCCTTGCGGCAAAAGTGATCACTTCCGGTATGCGCCAGTGATATTGCCTGAACTCTTTTGACTGCGCCTTATCTGTGATCTGAACGGGCTTTGCCCCTGCTTTATTTTCCTGCAGAAACAGCTCCCAGGGCCTGTTGATATAAGAATTTCTTATGGCCAGGTATTTTTCATCCGGCGAAATGCTGACCTCATTGGAGCCCTCCAGGGTCGTAAGCTTTTGCATTTTTTTCGTCCGGATGTCCAGCTTATAAAAATGTTTTTCACCCGGATGGACCGCGTTGGTCGTAATATAAAATGATCTTTTATCCTGCGCCGGTTTGGCTTCCTGCACTTCATAAGGACCACTCGTAAGGGCGTTTTTGGTGCCTGCTGCTACCGCATAGGTATATAAATGTGAGTAGCCGGTTGCCTCGCTCTGGAACCAGACCGTTTCATTGCTCAACCACCCTGTGGAACGCGGGCCGATGCCCGGGCCGCCGATCCAGGCGTCATCATGCTGCCGGTCTACCAGTTTCAGACTCCTGGTTGCCGTGTCCATCAGCAGCAGCCACCGGTCCTTATTGTCGTCTGCATATACATCCAGCAATGCATACCCGCCGTTGGGCGACCATTCTACCCCCCAAACGTTTACATTGCGCAGCGCGGATTCCTTTTTCATTTTTTCCCACTGACCCGGGTAATCTTTTACAAAGGCCGGTATATCCCGGATACCGGGGATCTGCTCTGTATTGATCTTATAGGCCGTATCTTTTACACGGTCATAAACAAAGAACGCCGAACTGCCCTGCGGACTGCCCACTTTTGTGCGGGCGGGTATATCGGTGGTATAGCCGCTTTCCGTAACATAATCGGGCACGATGGTTCTCTTTCCCCTTCCGGACGTGTACAGCTGGTAGGTTACAAACCGGCCGTCGGGACTGATGGCTGTACCCATCAGCTGGCTCCCGGCAAGGTAAACCGGTTTGGGACCGGATGGCTCCGTAGCTTTGCGGTAGCCTTCACTGGCGGTCCGTTTGCTATTGCGCTCCCGCAATATATCCATTGTGGCCAGCTGGTCCTTTTTGAGCCATTCTTCTTCCCGGTTTCCTTTTTTGTTTTTATCTGCCGGCGCTTCGTTCGTAAAGTTGGTGAGCTGCCGGGAGGCGCCGGTAGCGATCTCCCAGGAATAAAGATTCTGTCCGCGCGTATAAACGATCCGCGTATCCTTAAAACTGAATACAGGATTGAATTCCCCTTCCAGTGTTTGCGTAATGCGCGTGATCCTGCCGCCGGGCGCCCGGTAAAAAAGATCCCCGTCTTTTGACCATACGGCTGCAGACCGGTTGCTATTGTACCGGAGCTGGTGTTCGTACACCACCTGCTGCTGCTCGTATGCAGACAGCCTCCGGGGTGTTTTATCTGACGGAGCAATACGGTACAGTGAATCTGCAAGGTTCTTTTCCGGGTTCCACGAAAAATACAATGCCCGCCCATCAGCACTCCACCCGATATTTGAAGGAGACGTGCCCATCCATTCCGGATCGCGCATGATCTGTTCTACGGTTAAAACCCCTGGGTTGTTTTGTGCTCCCGCTGTAAAAGCGGTCATCATTGCTACTATTGCAATGGTCTTTGTCAATAATCTCTTCATCCTGTAATGCAGAAAATTTATAATAACCGGCCGCCATATGCCGGTATAAAGCGAAAATAGGCGATGTCTTTAATACGCGCTTAAAAAGCCGGTTGGCATGGGCGTTCTCCGGGTAAACCAGCCCCGCTATTTCATCCGCTCTGCCGCGCTCTTCTCCCGTTCGGCCTTAAACTCGGAACCGGCTTTCCACCCCGGCCAGGCATGCCCGTAAGCCAGCCGTTTGCCTACCATAAAAAGCAATTGCAGATCATCAATGGCACCGCTCAGATCCCAGGAAACATTGTACGCATCGGAAGGAGCATGATAATGCTGCGCATTGAATTTCTCCTGCATTTTCTTACCATATTCTTTGCCCTTACCTACCACATCGATACCAAAACCCTGTGCCAGCGCGGGTATCCCGGCCTTTGCAAAGCTGAAATGATCCGACCGGAAATAATGCCCGGCCTCCGGTGTGGCGTCATACGAAATATAGCGCCCACGCTTTTCCGCCGCTTCCTTTAAAAGGTCCTCCATATCCGACTGCCCTTGGCCCACCACCATGATGTCTTTTGTTTTGCCATAGTTATTGACCTCATCCACATTCAGCACGCCCACCGTTTTTGCCACCGGATATACCGGGTGCTGCGCGTAATACGCCGACCCCAGCAGGCCCTGTTCTTCTGCCGTTACCGCAAGAAAAACAATGGTCCGTTCGGGGGGCGTTTTGAGACTCTTCCAGGCCCGGGCAAATTCCAGCAGCGTTGCCGTTCCACTGGCATTATCCAGCGCACCGTTGTAAATGGAATCGCCGGTTGCATCGGGCTTACCAATGCCCAGGTGATCCCAGTGCGCGGTATAAAGCACATATTCATCCGGGTACTTACTCCCAGGGATCTTTGCAATGACGTTGTGGGATTTGCTATAGGTCACTTTTGTTTTAATACTCGTAGAAACTGTTTCGTCGAGGGGAATAGCCTTAAACCCGGGGATGTCTGCTTTGGCAATGATGCTGGTATCCTGCCCGCCTGCCGCGATCAGCTTTTTAGCGGCATCCATTGAGATCCAGCCCTGGGCATCCAGCAGCTTTTCGTTTTGATTATCGAGCCGCAGCTCCGAAGTATTCCAGCTGTTCTGTACCACGCTGAAGGGATAGCTGGCCGCCGCCGTGCTGTGGATCACCAGGCAACCCCGGGCGCCTTGCCGGGCAGCTTCTTCAAATTTATAGGTCCACCGGCCATAATAAGTCATGGTTTTTCCTTTGAACAAAGAGGTATCTCCATTATTAAAACCGGGATCATTTACCAGCACCATTACGATCTTTCCCTTCACATCCAGCCCTGCGTAATCGTTCCAGTTATATTCGGGGGCCACCACACCATAGCCTGCAAATACCACCGGCACCTGGTCCAGGCTGATCACCGCATCCGTTTTGGGGGTAGACAGCACATATTCGTCAAAACCCTTTAACTGCAGATCTCCTTTTGACGCCTGCACCTGCATCACGGGATCCGGATGTGATAAGATATCGATCATGGGCACGTCCTGCAGGTAGCTGTCGCCATTGCCCGGCTCCACACCGATCGACCGAAACTGTTCCTGCAGGTAGGCGATCGTCTTTGTTTCGCCCTCTGTAAACGGCTTCCGTCCCTGGAAGGAGTCGGACGACAGGACCCTGATATGCTTTACAAGGCTGTCTGCATTGAATACAGACAGGCCGTCTTCGTCAGTGCCGGTCTTTTTGGAATTATTACAGGATGCAAAAGCGAGCGCCACTAATACAGCAGTGAGCAGTTTATTCATTGACTCTTTATTTTGAAGATCGAGAATTGAGATTTGAGATTTGAAAACTCATACGACGAAGTATTGTCTCAGGTCTGAATTCCCAGGTCTCAGGTCAGAAAACTACTTCTTCCCGATCCGGAACAGCCGGCCTTTTTCCCCGTCGCTGATCGCATACAATGCGCCATCGGCACCCTGCACCACATCGCGGAAACGCTGCTGCTGATCCGCCAGCAGCCGCTCTTCGCCAACCACGTTATTGTTTTCGATCACCAACCGCACGATGTGCATGCCGCTGAGCGAACCGATAAATAAATTATTCTTCCATTCCGGTATCAGGTCGCCACTGTAAAAAGTGGCACCACTGGGAGATACGACCGGATCCCAGTAATAGACCGGTTGCTCCAGGCCCTCTTTTTGTGTAATGCCTTCACCAACTTTTTTGCCGCTGTATTCCAGTCCATAGGTAATGGTGGCCCATCCATAGTTTTTACCGGGCTCCACGCGATTCACCTCATCACCACCTTTAGGACCAAATTCATCCTCCCAAAGGTCGCCGGTAACCGGGTGTATGGCCAGACCCTGCACGTTGCGGTGGCCATAAGACCAGATCTCCGGCCTGGCATCGGGCGTATTTGCAAACGGATTGCCCGGGGCCGGCTTTCCTTCTTTTGTGATCCGGAGCACTTTTCCAAGGGCAGAGTTGAGCTGCTGCGCCTGCGGGCGCGATTTAATATCGGAACGCTCGCCGGTGCTTACAAACAGGTTCCCTTCCTTATCCCAGGCAAGCCGTGAGCCATAATGCAGTTTACTGGGGAAGGCGGGTAACGCCTGGTAGATTACGGTAGCTCCCTCCACGCTCTTTTCATCTGCCGCCAGTTTTCCCTTGCCTACGGCGGTAAGTGTACCTGGTGGCACATCCTGGGAAAAGCTCCAATAGATGATCCGGTTACTGGCAAAATCGGGGTCAAGGATCACGTCGAGTAATCCGCCCTGCCCGTCGCTGTTTACCTTTGGCAAACCGGTGATCGGCGCGCTCAGCTGTCCGCCGGCGGTGGCAATCCGCAGAGTGCCCTTCCGCTCGGTGATCAGGAAGCGTCCATCCGGAAGAGTAATAATACCCCAGGGATACACCAACCCGTCTGAAAGCATTTTTACATCCAGCGGTGTTTGGGTATGCACTCCTTTTATCCGGGTTTGCCCCTCAAAGGCCGGTTTATAATCGCTGTTGGGCTTTTTTGTTTCCACGGGATTAGAGGAGGAGTCTGCAGCTCCGTCAGCAGGTTTTTCACCATGCGACTGGTCCGCATTACAGGCTGCGAACAGGGATACTGCCAGCACCCCTGTCATAAGTGGTTTAACATGAAAACGCATTGTGTCATTTTTTAGATGATTTAAAAGTAGTACAAATCCCTTTAAAAGCGGTCGTTTGTTGTCAAAATGGGAGCACCGGTCTGCGATCGCATCTGTTGATATGCCGTTTCCTCAACAAAAAAGCCGCTTCGATGTTTTAATGCTGTTGAAAATATATTTTCACAAAAAACAGGAGTCTTTTAAAAGCTTTTCACGACTTTTGCGGCTTCAGAAGAACTTTAATTTCAGTTGTCTTGAACAAAAAAGCGCTATACGGGATCCTGATCGCGATCGTTCTGCCGCTCACCTGCTATTTTATTATCGGCCATTATAGCGAGCAGGCAGTGGCGCTGCCACAGCGGTTTTTCCCCGATTCCATTAACTCCACATTAAAGGACGGAAAAAAGGTTTCGGACACCGTATGGCACCGGATCAGCGACTTTAAGCTGACCAACCAACTGGGCGAAACGGTAACCCTGGATAAATACCGGGGCAAAATCCTCATTGCCGATTTTTTCTTTACCCATTGTCCCACGATCTGTCCGCCGCTTACCCGGAACATGAAGCGGCTGCAAGGGTCTATCACCAACTCGGAGCGGGTTGGCGACCGCACCAATAATGATGTGCAGTTTATTTCGTTCAGTATAGATCCTGAGCGCGATTCTGTACACCAGTTAAAAGCCTGGGCCGACCGTTTTCAGATCAATCCGCAACAGTGGGACCTGCTGACGGGCGATAAGAAAACCATCTATGACCTTGCCCTGAAAGATATGCGGATCGGGCTGGTAGATGGCAAAGGTATCGATACCAGTTTCATCCACACCGATCATTTTGTGCTGATCGACACCAGCAGGGTGATCCGGGGATTCTATCATGGCCTGGACAGTGCTTCGCTTGCCAGGATATCCCGCGACATCGTACTGCTCACATTGGAAAAAAACCCCAATGAAAAAAATGCGCTTTCCGGGCAGTTAAATCTTTTGTCCATTGTGTTCTTGATTGCGGCGGTGCTGGTTGGCTTATTCCTGATACTGTTTAAAAAGAAAAAAAATGTTACCCCCGTCGTGGACCAAAAATGATAAGAAGGCCAAGATCCTTATTTATACTTTTTCCATTATTGTATTTGCTGTTGTGGTTGCCCTGGGCCGCGTTCAGCTAAATGTTCAGCCGGGTTTTGACGTACACATCTTCGCTCTCATCAATGCCATCATCAACTCCATTGTTGCAGTATTGCTGATCACGGCCCTTCTTGCCGTAAAAAGAGGACGGTACCTGCTGCACAAGCGGATCATGCTGGTGGCCATGGTGCTCTCCATCCTGTTCCTGGTCAGCTATATTGCGCATCACCTGCTGGCAGGCGACACCAAATTCGGGGGTACCGGCACCATTCGCTTTTTTTACTATTTCATCCTGGGCACCCATATCCCCCTGGCCGGCATCATTCTTCCTTTTATTTTATTTACGGCCTACCGGGGACTGATCGGTGAATATCCCCGCCACCGGAAGATCGCCCGCATCACCTGGCCCATCTGGTTTTATGTAGCGGTAACCGGTCCCATCATCTATATCCTGATCAGCCCGTATTATTAAGCCGGTACCGGAGGAAGACTTCACAATGAAATGCAATTGTTTAAAAGAAAGACGGAGCAATCCCGGTAACAATGGTCCCGGGTGTCGATTTCAGCAAGTCCATGTTGATACAATGCCCGTCTGTGGATGATCGCATTCAGCTAACCATCAACGGTACAGTAACGTTTGAGGGTTCATTTAAAGAGCATACCGGAACTATTGCTGGTATCCGGGTCGCTTTTGAAGAGATCAGATCCATTCAATCCTTCGGATTAAAACCGGCATGATAATATCTAATCATAACAGCCTTTTTCGTTTTATCTTCGCTGCCTGTAAAATTACTAATTTCTAAAACCGGCAAATAACCAGGCATGAATGTATTTGAAGTAAGAGGCGGTAACCGTTTAAAAGGGGAAATCCACCCGCAGGGTGCAAAAAACGAGGCGCTGCAGATCATCTGTGCGGTATTGCTGACCCCCGAAGAGGTGACGATCAACAACATTCCGGATATACTGGATGTGAACCTGCTGATCGAGTTGCTGGCAGAGATGAATGTGGAGGTGAACCGGGTAGACCGCAGCACCTGCATCTTCCGGGCAAAAGATGTAAATATCGATTACCTGCACAGCGAAGCTTTCCGCAAAAAAAGCGGCAAGCTCAGGGGTTCTGTAATGCTGGCGGGCGCCATGCTGGCGCGCTATAAAAAGGCCTTTATTCCCAAGCCGGGGGGCGACCAGATCGGACGGCGCCGGCTGGATACTCACGTGATCGGGTTCGAAAAATTTGGCATCAATATCAATCACAACGAAGAAGATGGCTTTTTTCACCTGTCTGCCAAAGAGCTCAAAGGCACGTATATGCTGCTGGACGAGCCCTCGGTAACCGGCACCGCCAATGTGGTAATGGCAGCAACCATGGCCACCGGCACTACCACTATTTACAACGCTGCCTGCGAGCCCTATCTGCAGCAGCTTTGCAAAATGCTCAATCGCATGGGCGCAAAGATCAGCGGCATCGGCAGCAACCTGCTTACCATTGAGGGTGTGGATTATCTTTCGGGAACCCAACACAGGATCCTGCCGGACATGATCGAAGTAGGCTCCTTTATCGGCCTGGCCGCCATGACCCAAAGCGACATCCTGATCAAAAATGTAAGCGTTCCGGACCTGGGCGTTATCCCCAACCGGTTTGAGCAGCTCGGCATCAACCTGCAAATAAAAGGTGATGACATTCATATTCCCACACAGGAAAGCTATACCATACAAAAATATTTCGACGGAGGCGTACTGACGATCTACGACCATCCCTGGCCCGGTTTTACCCCGGACCTGCTCAGCATCGTACTGGTAACAGCCATCCAGGCACATGGCAGTGTACTCATTCATCAGAAAATGTTCGAAAGCCGGCTATTCTTTGTAGATAAGCTCATCGACATGGGCGCGCAGATCATTCTTTGTGATCCGCACCGCGCAGTCGTGATCGGTCTCGGTCGCGAACGGAAATTGCGGGGCATTACCATGAGCAGCCCGGATATCCGTGCAGGCGTGGCATTGCTGATTGCAGCCCTGAGTGCCGAAGGACAAAGCACCATCCAGAATATTGAACAGATCGACCGGGGCTATCAGCAGATCGATACCCGGCTGCAGGCCCTTGGAGCAGATATTAAGAGAAGCCAGAAATGAGCAATCAGACATCAGATACCAGACATCAGGCATCAGGCATCAGACATGATGGAGCGCCCATCGGGGTCTTTGACTCCGGTTATGGAGGCTTAACAGTATTAAAGGAATTTGTCAGTCGCTTGCCTCAATACGACTATTTATACCTGGGCGATAATGGCCGGGCGCCCTACGGCAACCGCTCTTTTGAAACCGTGTATGAATATACCCTGCAATGTGTAAAGTGGTTCTTTGAACAGGGATGCAGCCTGGTGATCCTTGCCTGCAATACGGCATCGGCCAAGGCCTTGCGCAGCATTCAGCAAAATGACCTGCCACTGATCGCGCCGGATAAACGGGTACTGGGTGTGATCCGCCCCACCACGGAGATCATTGGCAACTATTCAGAAAGTGGGGAGATCGGGATCCTGGCTACAAAGGGCACCGTCCATTCCGAATCCTATCCCATCGAGATCCGTAAATTCTTCCCGGAGACCAGCGTGTATCAGGAAGCCTGCCCGATGTGGGTACCCATCGTGGAAAACAATGAGATCCACACCCAGGGAGCAAACTTTTTTATCAAAAAGAACCTGCATGCGTTGTTTCAGAAAGGCCCGAAGATTGACGTGGTGCTGCTGGCCTGCACCCATTATCCGCTGCTAAAAGACGATATACAGGAACATTTGCCGATCGATGTAAAACTGGTGACGCAGGGGGAGCTGGTAGCCCATAGCCTGGCCGGGTACCTGAACCGCCACCCCGAAATAGAGCAGCAATGCAGCAAAAACGGGCAGCAGCAATTTTTTACCACGGACTCCACCGAGGACTTTGACCAACACGGCTCGATGTTTTTCGGGGCTCCTGTAAAGAGCCGGTACCTGGAGCTCCGCTGACAACCGTCATCAATCAGCCTTCGGCCACCAGCTGAAGACACAAAAGAGGGCATAATACCTTTTTGATTCGTGAGGATCCAGCCAGGGCAGCCGGCGCTGACGGCTGAAAGCTGATCACTAAAGCCTATAAACCATGGGCAGTGTGCTCAGATCTCTATTCGGAAATCTCAATTCTTTAAACTCAGAACTTTTCCCTACCTTTGCCATCCTTTCACAAGCCAACGGGAGTGGTGTCCTGTGGTTGAAACTTGAAAATCAGCATGTTCTCCCATGCGCATTCAAAAAAATAGTGAAAAATTAAGATATTATGAAACGTACATTTCAACCCCATCGTCGTCGTCGTAAAACTGTACATGGTTTTCGCAAGCGCATGCAAACCGCTAACGGCCGTAAAGTACTGGCAAGCCGCCGTGCAAAAGGCCGCAAAAAATTAACGGTTTCCGACGAGCGGAAATTAAAGTAGGCGGTAACAGCTCTTCAAAAAGTTTGTAGCTCCGGTAACGGGGCTATTTTTTTTCCGGTATCGCAAACATCCCGTATCCCGTGGTACGGCCGAAAAGGGTGGGGTGACCGTGATCCCGTACTTTTGTATTTTACCCGCTTTGCAACAAAAAGGCATATACTCGTTTTCGAAAAGCTCCCGGCTTAAAAGCCGCAAAAAGCTTCAGCAGGTCTTTAGTACCGGGCGCCGGCTCTATTCCGGTAATGTAAAACTATTGTACCTGAAGGAGTCCGCTGAAAACCCGGCTGTACACTGTGGCGTTGGCACCAGCAGCCGTCATTTCAGGAAGGCGGTAGACCGTAATCGCATTAAGCGCCTGCTACGGGAAGCCTACCGGCAGCAGCAGCAGCCCCTAAAAGAGCGGGCAGCGCAAACAAACAGCAGCTATTCCCTGTTTTTCTTATTTACAGGCAAAGAGCTCCCTTTATACAACGATATTTACAGGCAGGTAGGCCGTATTTTGGAAAAACTGACAAACAGTACTCATGAAGTGGTTCTTTAAAATAGGAAGTTTCCCGTTCATCCTGCTGATCCGGTTTTACCAGCTGGTCATTTCCCCGTGGATGGGACCTAAATGCCGCTATACGCCCACCTGTAGTCATTACGCGCTGGAAGCATTTAAAAAATATGGTCCTTTCAAAGGGTTCTGGCTTTCAGTAAAACGTATTTCCCGCTGTCACCCCTGGGGCGGAAGCGGGTATGACCCGGTACCGTAGCCCTGAAGGCCAGGGGCCGTTTCAAGTTGCAGGTCCAGCACTTAACGCTGGAGAAACTGCAGGAGCTAACGCACAAACGTTAAACATCGAGCTTTAAACTAAAAAACATGATCACCGGACTTGGACTTGATGTAATAGAGACGGAGCGCGTAACAGAAAAGATCCAAAAGGAACAGGGCTTCCGGGAATTGGTCTTTTCTTCCGAAGAAATTGATTATTGCGAGCCCAAGGCGCATAAATATGAACACTATGCCGCCCGATTTGCCGCCAAAGAAGCTTTTTTCAAAGCATTGGGAACCGGCTGGGCCGGGGGCACAGCCTACAACGAGATCCTGATCCTGGGAGATGAACAAGGCAAACCCGTCATTTCCCTGAAAGGGCAAACCGCCGAAACCCTGCGGCACCTGGACCTGAAAAAAATTCAGCTTTCCCTGAGCCATCTAAAGACCATTGCTGCCGCGGTGGTGGTGATTGAACAGTAAGCAGCCCAACACAACTACACCTTTATTCCGGCACACCAAAAACGCAGCCCTGATAAAGCACGTTTTAAAACATGGGGTGCTGAACGGCAGCAAACCGGGTACATAGAAGTATTTTTTATACTTTTAAGAAAGAATAACCAAATCAACTGTGTATTGAAGCAGCTGCTCCCTTTTTTCCTGTTCATGATCCCGCTGGCTTTTACAGCGGATTCCCAAACCAGGGGCACCAAGCTCATTCTGGAGGCCTGGAAAACCACAGACCACAGCCAAACCAGGAAATGCAGGGAGCTTGTTGATTATTTTTTTGAACATGCGATCACTCCCGGACAAAAACAGGCCTATTATAAGGAAATAGGTCAGTTAAAGCAATATGTTCAGAACCATCCGGCCCCACGGCTAAAGGTACGTTTAATGATCTACGAATTTCATATAAGGATCGATTCCAGTTTTAAGCCCGATTTTTTCGACGAAGCCATTAACCTTGCCTACCCCTTAAAAGATGATCAGTTGAATGCAGAGCTCTACCTGCTGCGGGGAAGTCACCCCCTTTCTCCGGATACCCGGCTGTTCTATAATCTCAAGGGTATTGAACTGGAGAAAAAAATTGGTATCCGGTATTTCCCCTATGGGTATGTCCCGTATTATGAAGTAAGCCGCTGTCTTTACGACCTGGGCGACTACAGGAAAGCCATTGACTATGGCATGCAATTCCTGGCCCTCTATTATGCTTCCGGAAGCCTGTTACTTCCGGACCATTATATTTTTCAATGCGATATCCTGGGAGCCTCCTTTAAAAACCTGAACCAGTTCGACAGTGCAAGAGCATATTATCAGAAGATCCTCCAAATGCGCCGTCCTAAAATGACCAACCTGGACAGTACCTTATGGAGCGGCATTGCCAAAGGGAATATCGGGCAGACCTATACACGCGAGGGCAAATATGCCCTCGCGCTGCCCCTTCTGGAAAATTACCTGCGGGCAGCCTATCAGCTGCACGACCGTTTGAATATCGCTATGGCCCGGAACGCCTTTGCAGATTATTATTTGCGGCAGGGTCATTACACCAGAGCGTTGCGGGCGGCCAGGCAGGCATATGATACGGCTTTCAATGATTCCCTGTTTCCTCAATTAAGGGACGCGGCACAATACATCAGCCTTATTCATCGCCGTCGCAATAATATCAGTGAGGCGTTTTATTATAATGATCTTTACCACTCATACCAGGATTCCCTCCGGGAGCTGAACAAAAAGGGAGCGTTTTCTGTAATACAGGCGCAGCTGGCATTTGACAACCTGCAGCACTCACTGGCCATTTCGCAATCTGTAGCCCTTCAACAGCGACAAAAGCAACAACTTATTTTAACAAGTATCAGTCTGCTCCTCGTTATCACAGGGCTGCTGTACAACCGAAAAAGAATAAAAGACCGGGCCAAGCTGGAAAAAATAGCATCCGACTACCAAAATGCACAGGCGGAAATAGATCAGGCAAGAGAGCGCATCCGGTTCTTTACCCAGCTTATTGTTGAAAAAAACAACCTCATCCAGGGCCTGGAAACCCATAATAAATGGGAAACACCACCGGCTGAACTAAAAAACCAACTGCTCAGCAATGCCATTATCACCGAAACCGAATGGGAAAAATTCCGCGGAGAGTTTACAAAAGCCTTTCCTCACTTTTTCTTACGAATGCACCAGAACGCCCCAAATATTACCCCGGCTATGGAACGATTGGCCGCGCTTATCTTTTTAGGGCTCAATAATTACCAGATCGCCAATACCCTGGGCATCAGCAAGGACAGCGTAACCCGCAGCAAACACCGGTTACGCAATCTTCTTTACCTGACACATGAAAAAACACTCGAATCATATTTGTTTGACTTGTAATTAGTTATGTCATTGTCCGGTTTTTGTCTCGCTATTTTTTTGTAAACCATTCCTTTTTCAAAGCAACTTTAGGTAACAGAACAAATTAGCTGCTGTTACAAATGCGCTGCTTCAGGCGCTCCCTGTCTGCCTGTTTCTGTAAAAAAATTAACTGATTATTGTACGCTTAAAAAATATAAAATGAAACTCCTCCTCATCTTTGTAGCAACTGCTTTGAGCATTCATGTTGTTGCCAACAAACCTGCCCCTGTCATCAATGAAAAAGTACTGAACACCTTCAACGTAATATTTAAAGATGCGGGCCAGGTTTCCTGGATAGAAGCCCCCGACTATATTATTGCCGTCTTCAAAAAGGATCATATCCTTTACCGGGCGATGTTAGACAAAACAAACGGCAGTCTTTTACAGACCATACGTTATTACGGGGAAAAGAATTTGCCGCCTAATTTATTATTCGATATAAAAAAGAAGCTCGGGGAAAAACAAATCTTTGGCGTAACAGAAGTAATGACTGCCCACACAACCAACTATATCATCGTCGTAAACGATGCAAGAAATATGTATAAAATAAACGTTGATGCCGATGGTAATATTACCTTCTTAAAGAAATTCAAAAGACGCGATGCATAGGGCCACAACAGGTGTATTACCGGTAATCTGAACAGCAAAGACCGCGCATTAACAGGATCGTTTCACCGCTGTGGCATAGCATCCGGCCGGATGCCGCTGTAATTTTTTTCTCTTGGAATAGTCCCGGTGTTGTTTTTACTTCTGCCGGTTTCAATACCAGCCCTTCCATCGTCCTGAAAGGATCCATAGCCTTCATCCATTGCATGGGCCCGGTATCTCAAAAAATGTCCCATTCCGAAGCTCTTTCAAATCCGTTATATTTACAGCGCCAACTTTTTTGCGGTGAAATTGATATGTTTCCTTTGGTGCCTTCTATTCAGTACTGCCTCCCTATCCCAGGATGCGGAAATAACGCCTTACCTGAATGCCTGGAAAGTATCTGACCGGACCCAGAGCTACCGTTCACAGGCCTTCTTTGACTCGCTGTTGCTTCATAAAACGGATAACACCTATAAAAATAAATTTCTGAACGATATTACCCGCTTGCACAGCTACTTAGAACAACATCCGGACAGGAGGCTGGACGTGCGGTTATTGATGTTTGAGATCATGGCGGCCCGGGAATACAATTATGAAGAGCGGTACTATGATACCATCGATGAGGCCATAAAGATGGCGTACCCGTTAAAGGACGATCAGCTGAATGCCGAGCTGTACAGCATCCGGGCAGATATGCCGCCAGCTACGGCCACCCATCTGCTTTATAACCTGAAGGCCATTGAAATACAGAACAGGATCGGATTTGAGCACTTCCCGTATGTTCAGAACCGCTTTTTTGGCGTCAGCTCTGTTCTTTATGCGCAGGGCGACTATATACAATCCATTGCCTATGGCAGCCAGTGCCTGAAAAAATGGAGCCTGGACAGTATGCACCGGGATCCCTGGGTATATATCTTCCAATGTGATATCCTGGGTGCCGCTTACAGGAAGCTGAACCGGTTTGACAGTACCCGGCGGTATTACAACCTCATACTCCAGGCCCTGGAACACAAAACCGATCTGCGGATGGCCCGGCTCTGGCGGGGGATTGCCAACGGGAATATCGGGCGAACCTATACAGAAGAAGCCCGTTTTTCAGAAGCGCTGCCGCTGCTTACAGAATATTTGCAAAGCAGCCGGGCATTTCCGGATTCACTCAATATTGCTATGGCCCAGAACGCCTTTGCTACTTTCTATTACCGCCAAAACAAATACGGGCCAGCGCTGCTCGCCGCCCGGGAGGCCTGGAGCATTGCCCGGCATCACAACATCTATGCGCAACTTATCAGCGCTTCGGATCATATGAGCGCCATTTACAGGCGAACCGGCCAGACAGACAGCGCATTCCACTACCATGAGCTGTCAGACACCTATAAAGATATTATGCGGGACAGTGTCAAAAAGAGCGAATTGTCCGTCGTTAGTGCCCGTATCGCCTTCGACAACCTGCAGCACTCCCTCATCCTGGCGCAATCGGTAGCCAACAGGGAAAAAAGCATCCGCAATGCCGTTTTGGCCGGTATCGTCCTGCTTACCATCATCACCTTGCTGCTGTATAACCGCAAAAGGGTCAGGGAGCTATACAAGCTGCGTGTTGTCGAACTCAAACATGCGGCAGCAAGAAAAGACATTCAGGAGGCGCGTGAAAAGATCACCATTTTCACCAACAGCATCATTGAAAAGAATGAGCTGATCGAAATATTGCAACAGCGTTTAACCCATATCCGGGATACAGGGGCGGAGCTATCCGAACACCTGTTAGCAAACCCGCTGCTGACGGAAGACGGGTGGGAGCAGTTCCGGAACGAATTCTCCAAAGCCTATCCCGCTTTTTTTAATAACCTGCGCCAGCGTATGGAAAACCTTACCCCTGCAATGGAGCGGCTGGCAGCGCTGATATTCCTGAAACTGACCAATTACCAGATTGCAAACACCCTCGGCATCAGTAAAGACAGTGTGGCCCGCAGTAAACGCCGCCTGCGCACCAGCCTGAACCTTGCATCCGACCAGCTCATGGAGGAGGAAATTGCCACACTCGACACAGGTTCCTGAGCAAAAATACTTGTCCGCTTTTTGTCCGCGCAAAATTTCCGCTGAAACCAGGATTTGCCCTACTTTTAAATGTACTTTTCTGTATCATGAAACGCAAGAAACATGTATATGTTACCCTCTTTATCCTTCTGATAGCGCTCATTCTGATACTTTCAGTCTGGATCTATTATGAGCGCAGGATCCATCCGTTCTAATTCCTGACCATAAGGGGTCGCAATCAGTAACCAATGCTTTAAAAAGACAGCCGCGCATGCAGCTGTCTTTTCTTTAAGGTATGCCCGCCAGCGTGTCCGTATTTTGTCCGCGTCTCGTCCCGGTTTCGTCCTGCCCGGATTTTGGGTTGCCGGTTTTGATAGGGCATCTTTACAACGTCAACGACAATAAGGCCCACCCCTTTAAACAGAAGCTGCCTGATCCAAAAACAAACAATCGTTACCAAAAAAGCCCGACAAATGAAAAAGCTAAAATTAACGTTTGCCCTGTCTTTTATCTTATCTGCATCCATGCTGAACGCCCAGACACTGTACGTAGATGCCGCGGCCACAGGCGCCAATAACGGCAGCTCCTGGACGGATGCCTATCAAAATCTCAGCATTGCATTAAAAACAGCACAAACCAACCCATCCATTACCCAGATATGGGTAGCCAAAGGCATATATGCACCGGCAAGCACCAGCAACCGCGATTCAAGTTTTTATATAAACAGGAATAACCTGAAACTTTATGGGGGTTTCAGCGGTAATGAAACGAACCAGAGCCAACGCAATATAGCAGCAAACACCACCACGTTAGACGGCAGAAACATCGCCTTTCATACCATGATCATCGAACTGGATACGTCAACAGCCAATCCGCCGGCCATCGATAATACGACCCTCATCGACGGATTTACATTCATTAACGGGAATGCCAATAAAGGAGGCGTTACCGGCGATTTTCATCCGCAATACGCAGGCGGAGCCCTTTTTATTTCCTGCAGTGGCATGTCGCAAAATATTACGCCGGCCATCCAAAACTGTATTTTTAAAAACAATTATGCATACCAGGGAGGGGGAGCCATTGCCTATTATGGCATTAGCACAGCATCCAATATATTCCAGGTTTTCAACTGTACTTTCCAGGATAACCGGGCGAGCTATGCCGGCGGTGGTCTGAGCATCATGCAACTGGATGCTGCTTACTATGGCGTGCCGGGTGTTTATAACACTGCAATTTCCCACTGTGCCTTTAACGGCAATATCGTAGATAACGCCTCGCAAAGCCAGGGTGCCACCGGAGGCGGTGCCGACGCCTTTGGTGAGGGGCAGTTGCGCATAACCAATACGGTGTTCGCCAACAATACCGTCAACAAAGCAAGTACCCAGGCCGTTTACAAGGGATCTGCCATAAGCCTCCGGACGGGCAACAGCAAACCTGGGCCGACCCTTACACTGGTAAACAGCCTGGTTTATTATTCGGGAACAGAAAATGTTCCGGTACTGTATAACGCCGCCGGCACCGCTCATCTCATTAGCAGTACCCTTTTTAATGCACAGGGCGCGGTTTTACACATAAACGCAAACACCGCAAATACGAGCGAGAACAGTATTTTCTGGACCCGGGCTGCCAACACCGATGTAATGACTGCCGGGAGCGGATCACCTGCGATAACATTTACCAATTCAATCTATTCCGCCACCTATCCGCCGGCAATCATCGTTACTGCTCAAAACGCCTTCACCAGTGACCCGTTATTCAATAACCCCGCGGCAGGCGACTTTACCTTGCAGGCCGCAAGCCCTGCAATGAATACCGGCGACAATACTTTATACAACAGCGGTATTTATGGCAATGCGGACCTCGCCGGCTATAGCCGCATTGCAAACAGTATTATTGATATGGGCGCGTATGAAGCCAACAGCGCTGTGTTGCCTGTTACCTTCGGCAATGTTGTAGCACTGATACGCAACAATGTTTTACAGGTGACCTGGACCACCGAAACAGAAATCAATAACGACCACTTTGATATAGAGATCTCCGCCGACGGAAAAGAATTTAAGCCGCTGGCTACGGTAAAGTCGAAAGCGCCAGATGGCAATAGCACCAAGGGGTTGCACTATAACTATACCATAGACAGAGCCACAGCGCTGTCCGGCGGCATTGCCGGACTTGCCATCCTTTGCCTGGGCTTTTCGGCCCGCAGGCGGAAATGGAGATGGGTGCCGGCCGTTTTCATCGTTGGTGCGCTGATCTATGGCTGTTCTAAAAAGGATACACCTGTTGACGGATACAATGCCAGGGTCTATCTGCGTATTGCGCAGACAGATCAAGATGGGAAAACAGCCTATAGCAAAATCGTGCAGGTCACGCAGGAGTAGATTGGATGACGGATATTACCGGCCGGCCAAGAATAACAACAACGAGCCGTACCGCTACCAGATGAGTTCCCATCTAACTAAATACAATCACGTTTAAAAAAAGAAAACTTATGCCCACAAAAACCTTTACATTTAATAATATAGGTGCCGTTACGACCATTGAGGCCACCACTTTTAGCAACCAGATCGTCGTTACCCTTCAGGGGGCAACAGGAGCATATGCATTTGAAGCAAAACCCCAGGAGGGCTTTGTACAAAACCGGAAAAGTGCCTCCGGGAGATTTGTTTTTAAGCTCTCGCATACCAATGCCGGGTTATACAGGATCACCCTAAAATCCGGCGTTGCCCCGGTAAAAGCCATGATTGCCTGGTAGCGCGGGGTATTGCCGGGCTCTGTGGAATGGAAGGTATATCGGCGACCGGTATTCCTGACTCAATGCCGCGGGTGGCCATAAAGGATCGGAGCCATGTTGTCGGTGCCGGGGCGTAAAATGAAAATGCCGGATCAAAAGACCGGCACGCCTTCCCTAATCAGCGGGGCACGGTCAAAAATTCGCCAGAAATCCTACTTTTGACCCAATGAACGAGTTACCATCCCTATCCTTTCAGCCGGCAGCGCAGATCAGGGCCTACCAGGAACAAAAACTGGTGAACCTGATGCAGTATCTTAAGATCCACTCGCCTTTTTACAGGAATTTGTTCCGGGAAAACAAGATCGACCCGGATACCATCCGGCATATTGACGACCTTGTCCGCATCCCGCCTACTGAAAAGGAGCACCTGCAATTGCATAATAAGGACTTCGTTTGTGTACCACAGCACCAGGTTGTTGAATATATGGCTACTTCCGGTACGGTGGGCAGCCCGGTAACCATTGCGCTTACCGAGAACGATCTGCAACGGCTGGCTTACAACGAGTACAGCTCATTTGCCTGTGCAGGTGGCAGCGCTTCCGATATTTATCAACTGATGCTGACTCTCGACCGGCAATTCATGGCAGGGATTGCCTATTATCTCGGCATCCGCAAGCTGGGCGCCGGCCAGGTACGCGTAGGCCCTGGAGTACCATCCCTGCAATGGGAGGTCATTGAACGGTTGAAACCCAACGCCATCGTAGCCGTTCCTTCTTTTATCGTAAAGCTGATCCAGTATGCGCTGGAAAACGGTATCGACCTGAACGGGTCCTCCGTAAAAAAAGCGATCTGTATCGGTGAGAATCTGCGTAAAGAAGATCTCAGCCTGAACATTCTGGGCAGCAGGATCACGGAGCACTGGAATATACAACTTTATTCAACGTATGCTTCAACCGAAATGCAAACCGCGTTTACCGAATGTTCCGCTGGTAAAGGAGGCCATCAGAACCCGGAACTGGTGATCCTGGAGCTTATCGACGACCAGGGCCGGCCCGTACCCTCCGGTGAGATCGGCGAAGTGACCATTACGACGCTTGGTGTGGAAGGCATGCCCCTGCTGCGTTACAAGACCGGTGATCTCTGCCGTGCCTTTTATGAGCCCTGTACCTGCGGGCGGCATACAACCCGCCTTTCACCTGTGATCGGCCGTAAAAAGCAAATGATCAAGTTCAAGGGCACCACCCTGTTTGCGCCCGCCCTTTTTGAGATCATTCATAAAATAGATGCCATTAAAGAATATGTGGCGGAAGTGTACAGCAACGAGATCGGGACCGATGAAGTGCTCCTGTATCTATTGCCCGCCAATACCTCCGAGGAAACCGATGGCAAGATAAAAACCTACTTGCAGGCCCGTTTGCGGGTAATGCCCCATATCAAATACCTTACCCGGGAAGAGATGCAGCGCCTGCAATTTCCGGATGGAGCCCGTAAGCCTGTTAAATTTATAGACAAACGTCTGTAAGCCCTCCCCCTAACAAATTTTTTGATTCCAGTGATATATTTCGTTTTTTTGCGCCTTGTTTAATAAATTACGCATACAAAAATGATCAAAGTAGGGGGAAAACGGCTTTCATTGCAGGATTTTAATGCAATTATAATTGACAGCCAACCTATTACGCTTGACGAAGCTGCCTTACAGCAGGTAAACACCAGTTTTGAATTTCTGAAACAATTTTCCAGTCATAAACTGATCTATGGCATCAATACGGGCTTTGGGCCCATGGCACAGTACAAGATCAGCGATGGAAATATTTTAGAATTGCAGTACAACCTGATCCGCAGTCATAGCAGCGGCGGCGGCCAGGTGCTTCGCCCCCTGCAAAGCAAGGCAGTAATGCTGGCAAGGCTCAACAACTTAATGCAGGGCTATTCCGGCATTGACCCCGTCCTGCCGCAACTGCTGGCAGCCATGATCAATAACGACCTCATCCCCTGCATTTACGAGCACGGTGGTGTAGGGGCCAGCGGCGATCTGGTGCAGCTGGCGCACCTGGCGCTTGGGATCATCGGCGAAGGAGAGGTATGGTACGAAGGTACCGTGCAACCGGCCGGCGATGCATTTCAAAAAGCAGGACTGCAGCCGCTGAAAGTGCAGGTACGCGAAGGGCTGGCTCTGATCAACGGCACATCGGCCATGACCGGCACCGGACTGCTGAACCTGTTGCAGGCGCAACAATTGCTGAACTGGTCGATCATGCTTTCGGCCATCACCAATGAGCTCATGGAAGTTTATGACGACCACTATTCCCATGAGCTGAATATTGTAAAACATCATACCGGTCAGCAGCATATTGCCCGCCAGATGCGCGCCATACTGGAAGACAGTAAACTCATCCGCAGCCGGTCCGAACATTTATACAATCCGGAGAATATCCAGCACGATGTATTTGAAGACAAGGTGCAGGAATATTACTCACTCCGGTGCATTACACAGGTGCTGGGTCCGGTATATGATACCCTGGCACATACGGAAGAGACCGTAGTGAACGAGCTCAATTCAGTGAACGACAACCCGGTGGTGGACGTAGCCAGTCATAACATCTTTCATGGCGGTAATTTTCATGGCGACTACGTGTCTTTCGAAATGGACAAAATGAAAATCGCTATTACCAAGCTGACCATGCTGAGCGAACGGCAACTGAATTACCTGCTGAATGCACGGCTGAACCAGAAGTTCCCGCCTTTTGTCAATCATGGCGTGCTGGGGCTGAACTTTGGCATGCAGGGCATCCAGTTTACTGCCACTTCCACTACTGCAGAAAACCAGACGCTTTCTTTTCCGATGTATGTGCACAGCATTCCCAACAATAACGATAACCAGGATATTGTAAGCATGGGCTTCAATGCAGCACAGCTCGCCAGGAAAGTGATCGAAAATGCGTATGAGGTACTGGCCATACAGGCAATGACGCTGCTGCAGGCAGTTGATTACCTGAACCGTCATGACCAGATGGCTTCAAAGACAATGGCCGTCTATAACCGGTTGCGAAACGTGTTTCCTAAATTCAGCAAGGACTACCCGCTTTATAAAGACCTGGCCAAAGTGCGCGATTTTATGAAAGCACATCAGCCATTTTAATTTACAATTTGAGGTCTATTGTTTGATGTTAACCTCAGACCTGGAATTTCAAACCTTAAACTTTAATATATGAACTGGGCATTGGTAACCGGAGGATCCCGCGGCATCGGAAAAGCGATTTGCATACAGCTGGCCCGCCAGGGTTTTCATATACTGATCAACTATAAAGGCAATAAAGAAAAAGCAGCGGCAACGCTGGCTGAAGTAGAAAAAGCCGGCGTCAGCGGCGAATTGCTGGCTTTTGACGTGGCAAACCGGGATGCGGTGCAGCAAACGCTCGGGGGCTGGATGGAAGCCAACCCGGACAAAATAATTGAAGTGCTGGTAAACAATGCCGGCATCAAAGACGATGTATTGCTGATGTGGATGAAAGATGAACAATGGGACGGCGTACTGAACACCAGCCTCGGCGGTTTCTTCAATGTGACCCGGCTGGTGGTGAACAGCATGCTGCGCCAGCGCTATGGCCGCATCATTAATGTGGTTTCGCTCTCCGGGTTAAAAGGTTTGGCCGGCCAGACCAACTATTCGGCTGCAAAAGGCGGCGTAATTGCGGCAACCAAAGCCCTGGCACAGGAAGCAGGCAAACGCAATATTACGGTAAACGCAGTGGCGCCAGGCTTTATAAAAACCGACATGACGGAAGATATTGATGAAGGCCAGATGAAACAGCTCATTCCTGCCAACCGCTTTGGGACACCGGAGGAAGTGGCACATGCCGTGGGTTTCTTTGCTACCCGGGAAGCCGCTTATATTACGGGGCAGGTACTTTCCATTAACGGCGGGCTCTATACCTGATTTTACAAAACAGTGGAATGATTTCCCTATCTTTATGACCGGCGTTACCTTGTGTGTAACACGGAACATGCGTTATCCTGACATAAAAAACAACCTGCTCAATTGATAATTGCTTTATGCACGATTATATGAAAACAACAACCTGCAATCCAATAAACACAAATCCATGAACCAGGAATCCACAACATCTCCTGAATTTTCGTTATTTGAAAACGATTTTTCCTATATGCGCGCAAGTACGGGTAAGCGTTTGCTGAATTACATCATTGATGTAATCGTTTTTTACGTACTGATCTTTATCCTGGCCTTTCTGCTGGCAGCCCTGTCTCCGCAAATCGCCGCATTTCTTATATCCGATGATCCGGGGCCTTCTTTGCTCAGCACCCTGTTTTATCTGGCATTATATGCGCTTTATATGGGATCGGCCGAGTCCCTGCTGAAAGGGAAAACACTGGGGAAATATTTAACCCGGACACGGGCTGTGAACCTGGACGGTAGCCCTATCTCCACAAGAACCGCATTTTTGCGTGGCTTTAGCAGGGCCACCCCCTTCTGTGCATTTAGTGCGCTGGGCAGCCCCTGCGACCCCTGGCAGGACCGCTGGACAAAAACCCTGGTAGTTGATGAACAGCAAAGCAACCTGCCGGGAAGTGATCTGAACGCTTAAATGTCATCGCCTGATTTTCGCAGGTGCGTTCCGGTTCAGCCTGCTTACCCGTCCGGATTGCTGATCCGGTCCGGGATTTCCGATAACATAAAAAACGGAAATGGTTTGGATCATCTCACTTTATTTGCGTGGCATCGCTGCCGGCAGGATCATTATACCGCTCATTTACCTTTTTCCGACAGCAGGGTGCGCTACTTTTTATTGTCCGGCACCACCCAGCGATTCAGGGAGTTATGAGCGCCTTCCAGCACTACTTTGTAAAAGCCCGGCGACCTGTCTTTTACGCTGATGGTAATATGCTTCTGCCGGAGCGGGACTTCAGCAGCCTGCCGGTATTGATCAGCGCCGCCCATCTTTACATTATTGGTCGTGCTTATCCAAACTTTTACATTGCTGTTTTCTTTGGCATCAAGCGGAAGCCAGGTGATATCCAGCTTATCCTGGAAATAATTTACCTTCATATCTGCCAGTGAAACCTTCCCGATCATGGGAACGCCATCCAGCTCACGGTCAACTGCGGAGGGAATGGTAATGTTCATATACCGCGCAATGGTTGGAAAAATATCTACCACACCGGGGGTATGCAGCTCCGGATAAGCATTCAATCCGGGGTCGTTGGTGATCATCCAGGCGCTGCGCTGCCGGGGTGACTGGCCGCCGTGCCCTCTTCCATCTGTTTCCGAGCGCCCGTGGTCTGTGGTAATGAAGATCATCCAGTCTTCCTGAAACCGGCGCTGCCGGTAGCGGATGGCCTCCCATACGCGCCCCATCTGCCGGTCCAGCATTTTAACGGCTCCATAAAATTCCGGGCCATCCCCGTAACCATGTCCCATATCATCGGTGTATTCCAGGTAGATCCACGAAAGGTCCGGCGCCTGTTCCCGGATGCTTCGTACGGCCCTGTCGGTCACCTGCTCATCAATGCGGTGCATCCGGTGCACGGGCCCTGCTTTTGGAAACTGCAGGGTGTCCAGCTCGAAGCCATCTGCAGCAATATCCACATGGATCCCGTTGGTTTGTGCGAGTCCGTCGCCCACCAGTTTGGTGCGGTTATCCAGCCAGCTCGAAAACACGGCGATCTTTTTTTGCGGGTACTGGTCTTTCAACAACCGGAATATCGTAGGATAATGATAATTGGGCGCAGCAATATCGTTATCCCAAACATTGTGCTTGTTGGCCCAGGTACCGGTAAGCAGGCTGTTATACCCTACAGCAGAGATGGTGGGCGTTTCCGAATAAGTTCCCTTGCCACCGCCTACATAGGCTCTGAAATACGCACCGGCATGCGCAATAGCGTCCATATGGGGCGTGGTAACAGATTCGATAACATCAGCAGGGATACCATCGGCAATCACAAACACCACTTTCTTCGCAGGTTGCGCAAGCAGGGTTACAGCGCAGGATAGAAAGCCTGTAACCATCAAAATCATTCTCTTTTTCATACTATGGTCTTTATTCCCATCCAAACGGTTGTTTCAGCCGGGGATTTTGGTTGGTCTCCAAAACCGGGATGGGCAGGTAATAATATTTTGGTTCAATAAATGTTCTCGGCGTAACACCGGTAACAACCGGACCTCCGCTTTCACCATTTTTCAGGTAGATCGTGGCACCCCCCTCTTTATATCCGCCAACTTTGTAATACACCAGATTCACACCGAGTGTATTTTTAATCTTGGCATCCTCAGCCGGGATCGTGGCCGACTTACTGATCAGGATAATATCGGGGATATCATCCCCGGTAAGGTCATACTGCCCCAGTCCTGGAAAATAAAGCCCTTCTGCATAACGGGCAAACTCCCTGCCGGCATGCCAGCGCAGCAAATCATCATACCGCTGGCCTTCCAATGCAAACTCTACCCTTTTCTCCCGCCGGATCTCCAGGATCAGGCCCTTATTGGCTCCCGAAACATCGGGATATTTTGTCATCAGTACCGGATCCGGGTTTGCATTTGCAGCCGCCATGCTCAGCAACGGCGCCGTATCTGAGTTCCAGGCCCGTTTCCGCAGCAAACCGATACTGTTATCCAGGTCATCCTGGGTAATGGTGCCCAGCTCTGCCGCCGCCTCCGCATATATCAATAGCACTTCCGCATAACGTATTGCCGGAACATCCACACTTCCAACAATAATATTGTCTGTACTGTTAATGTATCCTTTCAGCTGGTGATACCCGGTAAAACTGGCGCTCAGCTCCTGTATATACGGTTTTGTATCCGGCAGCTTTATAAACCCGGGTGTCATGAATGTTGCATAAATGCGCGGATCGCGATCCTTAAACTCCTCCACAAATTGCAGGGCCTGATAACCGGCATGATCGGTAAGCCGGGACCCATCCTTCATCAGGTAGGTCTGCACCAGGTCGCGGGAGGGAGATTGCTCATAGTTACCGCCAATGCCGATATTGTTACTTCCCGAAACACCTTTATTGACATCATAAACCGTATTCAGCAATACTTCCTTGTTGCCACTCAGGTCCTGGCTGTTAAACAGGTCGGCATAAGCCGCGCTGAGCGCAAACTTTTTTGAGGCCATAACATCACCCGCCTGTGTGCGGGCTATTTCAAGAAATTTGCCGGCGGTATTTTGCAGGCTGAGCTCGGGATGATATTTCCGATAAGTGCCTTCAAACAGCGCCATGCGGGCATACATGGCCTTTACAGCCCACAACCCGGGCGTGCCTCCCGGCGCTTTCTCCTTTACATTTGCTATTGCAAAGTCCATGTCGGCCAGAATGCTGTCCACGATCAGGGTCCTGGGATCGCTGGCCTTATAAAGGAGGACCGAGTCGGTCGGGTTCAGTGTTTCACCATACCAGGGTACATCCGAATAGTTTTTTACCTTGCTTAAATAGAACCGGGCCCGGTAATATCTTGCCAGGCCGGCATAATGATTCTTCACATCCTCCGCAACCTGCGCCTTCGAATAATTCTGCAAAAAATAATTGATGGTACGCAGCCGGCCCCACGACCAGCCATTGGGAGCATTTTGAGCGCTGATATTGCCCGATAAGATATTCTTCATCGTTACATTGCCCGTAGTAGCATAGTCATCCGTAGCCTGTTCCGATCCGCTGGCATAAAGACCCGTTCCCGGCTGGTCCAGCAGTCCGTTAACGTACAATGCCAGGTCGCTCTCCGAATTGAAGTAAAGTTGCGGAGAGATCTCCGTGTGCGGATAGCGGTCTAAAAATCCCTTCTTGCAGGAAAGAAACAGAACGCCTAAACAAAGTATGCAGCAATATTTTTTCATATTTTCTCTTTTTCAGGTGAAGATTAGAAAGTAAGGTTTATGCCTACCGAATATTTACGCTGATAGGGGTAAGCCCATCCATAACCGTCGACGATGGATTCCGGGTCCACATATTTTTTTATTTTAGAGAACTCGAAAATATTCTCACCGGTAAAGAACAACCGCAGCCGGCTGATCCGGACCCGTTCGGTAAGGCGTGCCGGGAAGGTATAACCGGCGGTGATATTCTTTATCCGCAGATAGGCGGCGCTGAGCAGGTATCGGGACTGTGGTATATCCAGCCCCGCAGGGTTGCCATTACCATCCTGGTAATTATTATCGGCCAGCCAGGATTGCAGCACCGGGTAATAAGCATTCGGATTTGCATCCGCCAGGCCTGCATCGATGTAAGCCTGCGGGTAAGTGGCGCGCTCTGCATCTGTTGCCGCCGAGGGTCGGTAAAAATCAAGCAGCCAGGGATACACATTGGCATAAGGCTGCTGGTAAAGCCCCCAAAAGAGATAGTGGTGCGGATAATAATCCATTTTTCCGACTCCCTGAAGAAATACCGACAGGTCGATATTATTCCAGGCCATATCCACATTCAGCGAATAACGCAGCCTGGGTTGTGTATTGCCGATGATCCGCAGATCTTTCGGGTCCTTGTCGCTCAGCCCCAGCTGAATTTTCTTATTCCCGTCCAGGTCTTTATATTTTGGCCACCCCGGCACAATATCCAGTTCTCCCCAGGGTATGACGGCCGAATGGTCAATGCTTGCAATATCTTCCTCGCTGGTAAAGAACCCATCGCTTTCCAATCCCCACAGTTCGCCAACAGTTTGCCCCTGCCGCCATCCTGCCCGGAACAAACCCAGCGGATTGTCGTACCGGGTAATGGTGCTCTTGCTGTCCCATACCTGCACCTTTGTATTCAGTGCAAAAGGTTTACCGGCTACGTCAAACAACGTGTTGTAACCCATGGTAAATTCCCATCCTCTTGTAACCATGTCTGCTGCGTTCTGCTGAGGAGCCGCAGTACCCAATACCCCGGGCAATACCCTGGCCGGGCCAAGCATTCCCTTTGTTTGCCTGCTGTAATAGTCGAACGCGATATTTACACGATCATTAAAGAATCCCATGTCGGTACCAACGTTGGTTGTGGCCACCCTTTCCCAGGTATAATTTGTAGGATCCACTTTTAACAGGGGGGCCCCAGTAACCGGCGGACGAACGCCATCTACCAGGTAACCGGAAGTGCTCAACGGCAGGTTCTGGATATATCCGTAATAATCTACGGACTGATTGCCCTGTTTTGCATAGGAGGCCCTTAGTTTGAAAGTGGAAAATACAGGACCGATCCCTTCCCAGAACCGTTCTTTACTAACCACCCATGCGCCGGAGATACCCGGTGTAAAAGCCCACCGGTCTTCGGGCGGAAACCGTGATGACCCGTCGTTACGCGCAATCAGATCAATGATGTACCGGTTTTTAAAAGAGTAGTTCAGGCGGCCAAAATAGCTCTGGACCGCATAGTCATAATATCTGGAGCCGAAGCCCGTTTGCGCAATGGATGGCTCCGTGCCTACCGTCAGGTGAATAAAAGGAAGACCGGGTGAGATCAACTGGTTCCGGCTTACATTCAGCGGATCCCACTGGTAATATTCCTGGTTGTAGCCCACGGTGAACTTAAACTCATGATCCCCGAAGTTTTTGCTATAATTCCCAAAGAGATCATAGATATCCTGCTTTACCGTTCCGTTCACAACAGAAACCGCTCCGGGGTTATTCACGGTACGCACATCGTCCGGCCCGTAGCCTACTTCAAAGGGCAAACTGGAAGCATCGCTCTTCCACAACTCCCGTTTATGGCTCAATGTTCCCGTAAATACCAGGTCACCGTCCAGGAAGGTTGCAATCCCCCGGAGGATATTGGTAAACCCAAAGCGTGTTTCCAGGTTCCGTCCGCCGTCAACCAGGCCGCCGGCAAGGATCCCTGCGCTGTTATTGCCCCAGGTACCGTCCGGGTTTTTAGGCACATTCACCGGCTGTGTGTAGTACACGTCCGTAACGTTATAGGCCGGCATATCCTTCACCAGCTGGTAGGTCGTAATGTTGTCCTCCACTTTCAGCCACGACAAAGGATTGATGCCCAGGTTTGCCCGAAGACCATAGCGGTTCCAGTCATTCTTGGTGATCTTTATCAGCCCGTTCTCCTTTGTATAATCCGCAGACAGGAGGTAAGTAATGGGGTTTTTACCAGCGGAGGATCCGCTGAAAGACAGCGTATGATATTGCGAAAAATTGCTGTTGCTGAAAAAGTAGTCATTAAAATTATAGTTCCCCATATAAGCCCATTCTGTGGGTTTATCCGGATTGGGCATTGCCTCGGGTGCTGATGAAGGATCTTCAGACCGCTGCTTTGCCCAGGTCTGCTCCCAGGGCAGGAACGTACCGTAGTTGGGGGTATTCCAGGGCGAATTGTCGATCGCTACCTTGCGCAATTTTTTGTAGATGAACGGATCCGTAACAGGGTCTGGCATTACGGTGCGCCGGGACAGGGCAAAATAATTATTATAGGAAATCGTTTGCCGCCCGCCCAGTTTTCCTTTCCGTGTAGTGATCATCAGCACTCCAAAAGCGGCCCGTGCCCCATAGATCGCGGCAGAGCCCCCGTCGCGCAGCGTGGTAATGGATTCCACATCAGCGGGGTTCAGACGTAGCAGATCATCATTCTGGGCCGCCACACCGTCGATCAATATCAGAGGAGAACCGCCATTAATAGATCCCATGCCCCGTATATTGATGTTGGGCATCGTTCCCGGGGCTCCCCCCGCGTAGGATATGTTTAAGCCCGCGCTCAGGCCCTGAAGGCCTTGCAGGATATTGGCAACCGGCCGCTCAGCTATCTTCTTCCCGGCGATCTGGTCAACAGCACCGGACACATTGATCCTCTTCTGGGTACCGTATCCGACCACTACGACCTCCTCCATACCCTGTTCCGTTTTTTTAAGAACAATGGTCAGCGTTTCCGAAGGTCCTACGGTAGCCTCCCCGGCTTCATAGCCTACAGAAGAAGCCATAATCCGGTCTTTTTCCCTGGCCAGTAATGTAAACCGCCCTGCAGTATCGGCCAGCACTGTAGTGCCCGCACCGCTTACCGAAAGTGTTGCATTCACCACCGGGGCACCGGTTTCGTCCGTAACCGTACCGGTTATTTTCTTTACCTGGGCCAGCACAGGGGAAATGGAAATAAAAAAAAGCAGCAGTACAAGAAGAATGGGTCTGATCATTGCAATTTGTTTTTAAGTGGCAAAAGTATTTAGATACCGGTGTAGAAATTATTACCTTAATGTTACGTTTTTATTTCAAAAAGAAAATAGCAAACAAAAGTGATTCCTCCTCTTAAAGTCAGGCTCATCGCGGGTACAAATATATATAAGGATCTTTTTTAAAAAAATATTTTGAATGAACATTTAATTAATTTATTTTTATTCAGGTATCACGGGGACCGGTTGCACACCCTGACCCCCGCAGTTTCCTTCTTCACTGTTTGGAAACCGGGAAATTTTTCCTATCTTAAACGGAAAATCAAAAAAGCAATACACATATGGGGCGTAAAAGTCTTAAAGAAACCCGGCAGAAGCAGATCATTAAAGCTTTCTATAAACTTGCCAAAAAAGAGGGCCTGGAAAATGCTTCGATCGCAAAAACGGCGGATCTCCTAAAGATCAACCCCAGCCTGGTGATCCACTATTTTAAAACCAAGGAGCACCTGGTATATGGCCTTGTGGAATATATCCTGGACCGTTACCTGCTCATCTTCGAGGTTCCGGACGAACGGCAAACCAACCCCAAAAAGAAATTGCTGGCCGTTATTGACAATATTTTTTCACATAAATGGAACACGCTTTTTGATGACAGTGTTTCCTATAGCTGCTATTCACTCAACTTCCGGGATAAGACGATAAAGAAAAAATACAAGCTGTTGCTGGACAGCCTGCGTGCAAACCTCGAGGCCCTGATCATCGACTGCAATAAAAGCGGGTACCTGCAGGTAAGCAATACCGCCGCCGTTGCCGACCTGGTCTTCATCCTGGTAGACGGGGCCTATTATTACCTAAGCCTTGTGAGCGATAAAAAAGAGTACGAAAAAAAACTGACCATATATAAAAAACGGGCCCTCGGGCTGCTGAACTTTTCTACTTCGACGGCTTCCTGATAATAAATACCGCTGCGGTAACAGCAATAATCCCCCAGGCCAGGTTTACCACCAGGTTGGGGTAGTCCTTTAAGTCTAGTGCATGAAGGATCAGCCCCAGTGCCCCGATCATGTTCAGCAAATGATACAGAGGTCTTTCTGCCTTAAGTTTGTTCAGACTTAAGAGCAGGTAAGCCAGCAGGTAAGCAATACTGCCCACCCAGCCTATGGTCGAAGACATCTGGTCTCCTGATAAAAAAAGATAGTCCGGCACCATGCCCCTTTTATTAAATTGATTCGGTCATTTTAACCGGCAATGCGCGTACGCGAACCGCATCCCGCTCATTGGCATTCCGGCCATAAAATTAACAGAAACATCTTTCCGGCCATGAATTATCCCGGAAGAATTTCATTGCCGGTATTTCGTTATTTCAGCGGGATATATTACAAAAGCGCCCTTTCGGGGGCGCTTCCGGCAGATGCCGGCGGAACCGGCCATTTTCTTTTGCTATTTCCGTTTTAAAGAGGGGACCAAAAGCATTTTCGCCGCATCCCGGTAATCCACCAGCAACACGGCGCCCCGCACTGCAAACCGGTATATGCGCCCGGTGATGAATCCTTTTACGGTTATGGCCGATCGTCCGGTATATTCAAACCATACATCGCTCCACATCCCTGTTCCCGGCACCGCCGGCCGGCCGTTGCTGAACGCCAGCCGGCCCCTCTTGTCACCACAATTACACATATAGGTCGGTTTTAATCTTCTTTATAAAAGGGAGCGTCCTGCTTGTCCGTTGCCCGTTCTAAAAGGCAGGCCGCTCCCGAAACTGCGAACCAGTACAGCAACCGTTCCCACCAAACAGAGCCCAGCCAGCAGCCAAAAGGAAGCGCTACCCAAATGCCCGCGCAATAAAAACAATCCATCAGCTTTCCCCAAAAGCCGTTGCCGGCCTTTTTCCGAAGGAGGAACACCACATCAAACGGCCCGTCTTCTTTTACAACCAGATGTGTGATCCTCCACGCAGCTAAAACAGAAAGCAAAAAATAAAGCATGTTCTTCGGGTTTTCCGGCATCCTGCTAATGATCTGTATGCATCCTTATCCGGTGCAGACCGGGAGGTTCTTACCGATGCACTTTTCAGGGCTCCAGCGCAAACGCAGCTACCCTGTAGGGTGCGTCTTTCCCGCTCTGGCGATAAGTGCCGTCCGTCGCCATCGCAATCACGGAAAGCGTTTCCGCAAAAGCAGCTTTGCCATTTCCGCCGGCATAGCAGCTATCCAATAACTGAACGGGAGTAAAATGCCTGCGGTAGATACCACCCGCCAGCGCATAGCCGGAGGCATCATCGATCACCATTCCCGCGGCACCGGCACCGGCTACCCCGCCGCAGGTGCCTTTGGACACGCCAAAGCTAAACACGGCGAAATCATTCGGATGCGTGGCCAGGAACGAAAGTTCCAGGTCTGCCTCCACACCTTCCGGTTTGTATTTTACAAAACCACAACAATCCGACGCAGCCGGCGCCCCGTTTACATTTACGGTAAAGATCGCTGAATTGCAGGCACTGTTATCCACGCGAACCAACATCCTAAAGGCATCTGCTGTCGTTGCCGTAGCACCGGCCAATAATGCATCTGGCGCATTTGCGCTGGTATCCGTATCATCAAAGTCCGGAATCTTGAATGTTGTTTTCGGAATATTTGTCAGCAGGGCTCCGGACTGGTCAAACAATTCCAGCTTAAATGCGTACAGGCCATCGCCGCCCAAAGCCGCGCCATTCTTCAATTGCGAAGAATCGATGCCGATGCTATGGGTATGGTGTGTGCGCTCATACCACTGAGGATCCGTTTGCGGGACATTGAACGGAGCCTGGCCGGGCCGCTCCGGGGGAATGATGTACAGGTTGTTTTCGCCGCCGATGGTAAACGGCCCCAGCTTCACCTTGTCGTGCCCGATCTGCTGATCGCCGTTCCCATCAATAAAAATAAAATCGTAATTTTTGTATTCCGGGGTATCTATTTGCTCCGTGGTGCTGCTTACCGGGGTCAGATCCGCGGCATTTACCTGCCGGTAGCTCCACCGGTAATAGTAAATATCATTGCGCGGCAAACCCTGTCCAAAGCCCATATAAAAATGGAAGGCGCCACCAAAAGGGCGTTTATAATCCCCCACCGATGTGTTGAAGAACCCGTCGCCAATGGCCGCAGCATCCGTAAGGCCAATGCGGTTGTAAGAAACCGATTGCCCGCCAGGAGCCTGGAGAACGCTTTGCTGGTTGATGTGTGCAACACTGGTACCGCCGATGCTCCGGATCATCACCAGGTCGCCGGGGAGCGGACAATTGCAGCAGCAATCCACCGGAACACGCGGATCCGTAATGTGGATGGACAGTTCGGTTCCGCAATCATAATTCCAGTACGTATTACAGGGCCTGGGCGGATTGTACACCGTGGTCCATACCCCGTTCACCAGGTATTCTACCCAGATATATACATCCGGTTTGTCGCCAAAGCAGCGATAAGAAACAGCAGCATCAAAATGCCCGCCCGCATCCGTGTACACCACTTTCCGTTCCGTACAACGGTAGAGCCAGGGCCACCACCAGGGCCGCAAACAAAACCACGGATGCAGCAACTCATAATTACCCGCAATGGTATTCCGGATCAGGTCCGGGTTCCCGGACAGGAGCTTTTGCTTTATATCCGCGCCGATATCCGGGAGCTTTTCAGCAGCCTGTAACTGCAGCTGCTCCGGCGATTGCGTTTTAAAAATATGCGGGTCCGGCGCAGCCGCTGTTTGAGCTGTTCGCAAAAACGGAGGCGGGTCCGGAAGGGGAATGGGATGCCGGATTACTTCGGCCGGGTCGAGGAACAGCTCCGGTATCTTTGCAATAACCGGATCCGGTATCCGGTGGATCCAGTAAATGATCGGATCGATTTCACAGATATGTACCCGGGCCCGGCACACCGGACGATCTTCCCAGGTATCTCCAAACCGGAACCACTTGGAAACCTTGCCGGTGACCCTGCACTGGCAAACGGGCCAGAAGCGGCTGACGGCGGCAGGCACCGGCAATATGGAAACCTGCCCGTCTTCTGCTATGCCGTTCAGCAACGCCTCATAAGGCTGCAGTTTTTCAAGATCCGCAATGGTTTTTAGTTGCCGCAGTTCTTTATCTGTACCGGGAACCAGGAACAGGCGCAGCTCACTGGCGCGCAAACCATTTCTGTCCGTCCGGAGTGCAGCCGCCTTTGAGAGATCAAATTCCAACAGGCTGTTCCGCACAGGCTGCACCTGCAGCAGCGGCCCGTTGCAGTAAAACAGAAATCCAAAAACAGACAGCTCTTTTTCGGGCGGCTGTTCATAATATACCGCAAGGGATAATTTTTTTATTGCTTCCATAAAATTTATTGTTTTTTGAGATTTGGGAATTGGGAATTGAGAATTTCCACATGTGTTGACCTATTCCTCCTGGTTGTCGTCATCTGCTACCGGGCAGCAGCGGTACTCCTGCGATTTTTCCAGCAGCTCGATCTGCTTCCGCAACAGGTCGTTCTCCAGCTGCAGGCGCTCCTTTAACAGGGGCTCGCAAACATCGCATTCATCCAGACAACCCTTTACAATAATGCCGGGCGTAGGCAGGGAGAACTCCGCTTCAAACTCGATCGCCCGTTTTATTTCATTGCTTACTTTCCCGGTCTTATCGATCAGGTTTTTTGCTGCCAGCTGTTCATCCACCTCTTTGAGTGCCTTCTGTCTTGTAGCATCGTCCACAGGGCTTCCCAGCTCTGATTTAATGCCGGAGGCAACAGCCGTAGTTCTCTGTGCCTCAAAAAGGGCACTGAAGTTGGTATTTACAGACAGGGGGGTCAGGCGGCCGGCCACTGCCGTTTCCGCTGCCCGGTTCAGGGCCACGGTAGCCGGAATATCCTGCGGCACCAATGCCACAGGAAGCCTTGCTGTACCGGGTTTGAGCACTCCTCCAACGGGGGCGTTTTCATCCAGCACCCGTCTTTCTATGGCAACCAGCTCAAATTTTATCCGTTGCTTTTTATTCAGCCGGTAAAACATATAGGTCACCGCATGGCATTTGTTCAGGTTGCTGAACTCTCTGGAGGACGCTTCAAAATGATCCTCCGATTCCCCCTCAATGTGCGTACGGCTGCTGACCTCTCCGATGGAGACCGTATGTGCTTTTTTTGATGCCTCCGCCGCCTGGGAAGCTGCGCTTTCCATATGCGAACGTTGCTGATTGAGATAATCAAAAGTGGAATGACTGTTGTGACTGCCACGGGCATTGGTGCTGGCGCTGGCGCTCAGGCTGAAGGGGTTCACACTGCCGCTGGCATCCCCGTGAAAATCCCATTTTCCCTCGGAGGCACTGTCGGCCTCGCCCGATTGTGCGGCGGAAGCATCGGCCATGTATTTTTGTACAGCCGACATATAGTATTGCTCTTCAGAGATCTGCTCGCTCCGGTAGCTCAGCTTTGTTTCGCTGTCATAACTGAAAGTGCTTCGCCGGTCCGTCGTGGATAACCGTACCTTCTCTCCGGGAAGCAGGGTAGTACTGTACACGGGGTCGCCCAGTACCAGCCCCAGGGTACACCTGGAGAACTTAAACCGGAGGATCACTTCTACAACCACATTTCTCCTGCCCGCAACCAGCGCGGCTGTTGGATAAGTAAGTGCCCGGCTGAAGTTGACCACATCGCAATGATCGTCGGGAATCAGTTCCGGGCAGCAGGGGATCACCGGCTCCTGGGCCGAAATATGTTTCGCCATTTTTATGAGTTTTAAAGATTAAATAAAAACAATAAGGGCTACAGTTTAAAGAGAGGCAGCGAAAGAACAACCAACGGTCCGGCCGGAATAAGAAGCTCATCATGCCATTCTGATAACATTTGCAACGTCTTTCCTTAAAGGCAGCTTTATACAAAACTACGGTCCCGGGCAAGCCAAGTCAATCGCCAAATGGAGGGATAAGGCGGTTTTTGAAACTGCGTTACAATAAAACACGCGGCTTCTGCAACAAGGTTTTAATAATAGTCAGCGTTGAAGCGCGCTGCCGTTGGGAGTTGTAGTAATTTTGCGATATGGAGACAGCAGAAAAGATCAAATGGAAAGTGGATGGTATGGATTGCCCCACCTGCGCGCTGACGATCAATAAATACCTGGAAAAAGAAGGCATGGAGAACGTGAAGGTGAACTTTGCAACCGGCGATGTCAGTTTTGAGCTAAAAGGGCAAAAGAACGAATCGGCATTATCGAAAGGGTTAACCGGCCTGGGCTATAAAGTGGTCGAAAACCAGGAAGATCATGCGCGGGCCCATGATCATGCACATGATCATGGCAAAGAAGGCGGCTGGTTAAAGACCCATATGCAGCGCTTCTGGTTCTGCCTGCCCTTTACGCTGGTTTTAATGCTGCACATGATACCGGCATTACGGCACAGCTGGCTGATGCAGCCCTGGATCCAGTTTACCATTACACTTCCGGTGTTGGCTGTAGGCATGTCTTATTTTGGCGTCAGCGCCATTAAAAGCATCCGCAACCGGATGCCCAATATGAACGTGCTGGTGACCATCGGGGCCCTGGCAGCATTTGTTTATAGCCTGTATGGCACCCTCACCGGCCAGCATGATTATATTTTTTATGAAACCGCAGCCACCGTTATCACCCTGGTATTCCTGGGCAATTATATGGAGGAGCATACCGTGTCCTCCACACAGGCGCAATTAAAAAAGCTGGCGCAAACACAGGTGGTAATGGCCAACATGATCGCCTATGATAATGAACACAATGAAAATATTTTCCCGGTAGAAAGCAACGCCCTGAGAACGGGCGACCTGATCCTCATCAAAAGCGGCGAGCAGGTACCGTCAGACTGCAAAATATTGTGGGGCAATGTGCAGGTGAACGAAGCCATCATCACCGGGGAAAGTGTGCCCGTAAAAAAACAGGGCAAGGATAAACTGATCGGCGGTAGTATGGTCGTAGACGGAACGGTGAAAGCCCAGGTAACGGCTGTAGGACAAGATACCGTAATGGCCGGTATCATCAACCTGGTAAACGAGGCCCAGGGCGAAAAACCGCCGGTACAGCAAATGGCCGACCGCATCAGTGCTGTTTTTGTTCCGGTGGTCATCGGCATTGCGCTGCTTACATTCATTATCAACTGGTTTCTCTTACAGGATCTTACCCCGGCATTGATGCGGGCCATTGCCGTGCTGGTCATTGCCTGTCCCTGCGCGATGGGATTGGCTACGCCTGCTGCTATTGCCGTTGGGCTGGGGCGCGGAGCGCGCAACGGGGTGTTGTTTCGCAATGCAACAAGCCTGGAAAACTTTAAAGACATCCGGCAGGTGGTATTTGACAAAACCGGCACCCTCACTACCGGAAGTTTTACCATTGCCGGTTTCCGGATCCTGGACAGCGATATGACCGAAGAAGCCTTTAAGAACATTGTTTACTCTTTGGAAAAATACTCCAACCATCCCATTGCCAAAGGCATAACCCTGGCCTGGAAAACCCGGAACGAGATCCGCTGGAAGCATATCACCGAAGAAAAAGGAAAAGGCATGTTGGCAACCGATAAAGAAGGCATCGAATACCGGGCCGGGTCTTTTGAGATCGCCGGCGGGCAAACCAGCGAAGCACAGCACAATATTTATGTAACCCGGAACGACCGGCTGATGGGTACCATCGACCTGAAGGACGAACTGCGGCCGGAAGCAAAAACAGTGATCAAATATTTTCACAGCCGCAACATCAAAACCATTTTGCTCAGTGGCGACCGTTTTTCAAAGGCCAAACAGATCGCAGATGAACTGGGGATCGATGAAGTGATCGCAGAAAAGACACCGGAAGAAAAACTGCGGATCATCGGCGAAAAGAATGCACAGATTCCCACCGCCATGGTAGGCGACGGCATCAATGACGCACCGGCGCTGGCCAAAGCCACCATCGGTATCAGTATGAGCGATGCCTCGCAGATCGCCATGCAAACCGCACAGGTAGTGCTCACCAATCATGGCCTGAAGAACCTTCCCCTGGCAATGGGATTGGGCAAACACACGTATAAAACCATAAAGGAAAATCTCTTCTGGGCTTTTTCTTACAATATCGTTGCCATTCCCGTGGCCGCAGTCGGCCTGCTCACCCCCATGTTCGGGGCGCTCATCATGGCATTCAGCGATGTGGTGCTGGCGCTCAATAGCGGGAGGCTGGCCGTCAAGAAGGTGGCATGACACATTTGTTCCAGGTTTCACGTTTCAGGTTCCGGGTTGGTGCCCGTTCGCTGACCAAAGCGCATCTCCCGGTTCGGGGACTGGTGGCTGATAACTGATCACTTAAGGCAAGCGGTTCCATGTTCATCCAAACGGATTTTTGGTCAGGTTGAGGCTCAATTCTCGATTCTCAAAACTGATAACTGATCGCTGGTTGTTGTTCCGGATCCCATCCGCCCTGATACCGGGTATTCGGTTTCCGATACCTGCTTCTGCATTCACTATCCCCTGCCGCCGGAGAAAGGTCTTCATTCCGACATTCCCAAATTTTCAAATTAAAGGTGAAAGCAATCGTGTTCCGGGTTAAACTTCATTTTAACTTTAAACCGAAAATCAGTGTACCTTTGAATCGTAAACGAACGGGGGATCAGCAATAAAGGTTATCAGAAGATCAAAATCCATGGAGCAGGCGTTGCGGGAAATTTTAAAAGAGTATTTTGGTTATGACCATTTTCGCCCCTTGCAGTTAGAAATCGTTCAGGCAGCCGTTCAAGGAAAGGATGTCCTGGCGTTGATGCCTACCGGCGGCGGAAAATCACTCTGTTACCAGGTGCCCGGCTTATACAAAGAGGGGCTTTGCCTGGTGATCTCCCCCTTGATCGCATTGATGAACGACCAGGTGCAGCACCTGCGCAAAAGAAATATCACCGCCCTTGCCATTCATACCGGCATGTCGCGCAAAGAGGTGATCAACGTACTCAAAACAGCTGCGCACAGCAATTGCAAATTCCTGTATGTTTCCCCCGAACGGTTAGAAACCAATTTATTTAAGGAATACCTTCCGGCGCTGGGCGTAAACCTGATCGCCGTGGATGAGGCGCATTGCATCTCCCAATGGGGATATGATTTCCGTCCGCCTTATTTACGCATCGCACGCCTGCGGGAGGAATTGCCCGGGGTGCCGGTCATTGCGCTTACGGCTTCCGCCACACCCAGGGTGCAGGATGACATCTGTGAAAAGCTGTCGCCCGAGGGGGAAAACAAATTCACGGTCTTCCGCCAGTCTTTTGAGCGATCCAACCTGTCTTACAGTGTTTTTAAAGTGGCCAGCCGCATTCACAAGATCCTCGAAGTGCTCCGGAACGTTCCCGGATCGGCCATTGTTTATTGCAAAACACGCAAGCACACCAAAGAGCTCAAAGACCTTTTACAAATGGAAGGTATTGCCGCCGACTATTACAACGCGGGGCTGCCTGCGGAAGAACGTACTCGCAAACAGCAGGATTGGATCACCAACAAGACCCGGGTGATCGTTTGCACGAACGCCTTTGGCATGGGGATTGACAAGCCGGATGTACGGGTGGTGATCCACGCAGATGTACCGGATTGCCTGGAAAACTATTACCAGGAGGCCGGGCGCGCCGGCAGGGATGGACAAAGATCTTATGCCGTGCTGCTGTACAATGATGCGGAGCTGGAGGTGCTGCACAAAATGCCGGAGCAACGTTTTCCAGACCTGGAAACCATTCGCCAGGTATACGGCAGTGTGGTACATTACCTCCAACTGCCGGAAGGAGAGCCGCCGGGCGAATTTTACGATTTTGATCTGAAGGATTTCATCAAAAAATTCGGGCTGGATGTAACCACTGCGGTCTACAGCCTCAAGGCCCTGGAACAGGATGGATGGCTCACTTTTAATGAACAGGTCTTTATACCCGCTACCGTCCGCTTCACTGTTTACAAGGAAGCCCTGTATGAATACGAGATTACTCATGCAGACTCAGAACCGCTGATCAAAACGCTGCTGAGGACCTATGAAGGCATCTATGATTACCCCATTGGCATTTCAGAAAGTTATGTTGCCTATTTAATGAAAACAGATGCGGCGCTCATAAAAGAACAGCTGTTCCACCTGCACGCCGATGGCATTGTCGATTATCAGCCCCGTAAGGAAGACCCGCAGCTCATGCTTACCCGTACCCGGATCCGTATTGCCGACCTGCAGATCAACATGAAGAATTATACCGCCCGGAAACGGCTGTTCACAGAACGGGTAACACAGATGAACAATTATATCATCGATGAAAAAGAATGCCGCAGCAAGATCATTGGCAACTATTTTGGCGATGCGGATATAAAAGATTGCGGGGTCTGTGATAACTGCTTAAAAAAGCGCAACAACCAGCTTACCCGTGAAGCCTTTGAAACCCTCCAGTCCCGCATCCGGGAAACACTTAAGGAACCCAGTACCATTCCGCAACTAATGACACAGCTGCAGGGGATGGACAAGGATCATATCTGGACCGTCATTAACTTTCTCACCCGGGAAGAAAAGATACAGATGCTGGAGGATGGCACCATCAGCTGGAAAAAATAACAGAAAATGCTGCTTAGTCCCGGACCAGCGTGGGTAACACAGCTGAATCCCGTGTGCGCACGACCTAAAAGGAAGGCCGATTGTAAAAACAATCAGCCGTTGCTAACCTATGAAAAACACCTAAGCCTAAAGGTACGAAAAAGATCGTCTGAAAAACAACGGTCTGCACATTTTATTTCCACCGGACAGACCAGGAAGAACAATACAACCAGGCAGCCGGTTTTCTTAAAAAAATGCCAAAATCAGCCAGTTCTATATGGCAGGAACGAGGCGCACCCGGCGCGGTTCTTCAGCCCGAACCCGCTCCTTAAAAAAATGGGCCTTGTATTTTAGCAAGTTAGCATTTACGTAATTGTGCCTTATTCAGAACCCGTTGGCAGTGACCCGCTGCAGGCCAGGAAATTTGCTCATCTGCAGGGGCAAAAAACCGGGTAATGGCTTGGTTCTTGTTATCATTAAACGAACCCTCTCTCCTCTTAACAAGTGAACACATATATGCAGCAATTAAACAGGATCTGGTTAAAGCTCAACCAGCTCAGTAATACCGACATAAAACGGGAATTATGGGGTGCGGGCACCCACCAATACCGGATGAACCCGGTATTAAGACCGGAGCAGATACAAAAATTTGAAGCAAAATACGGCGTGCAGCTGCCGGAGGAATACAGTGCTTTTCTCACCACGATCGGTGACGGAGGCGCCGGACCATTTTATGGTTTGCGTTCCCTGGAAATGAGCAGCATTTGCTTTTTTGATCATACGGAACAAGCCGCACATCAGTACTTTGATCTGACAAAACCCTTTCCGCATACAGAAAAATGGAACATGGAGGCAGAGCTGGAAGAGCTGGACGCCCAATTGGAGGCCGCATACGAAGCAGGAAACGAAAAACTGGAAGAACAGCTTTTTAAAAAAAAATGGGATCTTATCAGCGGAACGGAGCACGACCAGGGCCGCCTTTATATTGCTGATTTCGGCTGCGGGGCACAGATCAGTCTGATCGTGAATGGCCGGGAAAAAGGAAATATGTGGACCGATGACCGGATCAACGACAACGGCATCTACCCTTCTGAAGAGTTGGGCAATACCGGTAAAATATCGTTCCTGAACTGGTATGAGCTATGGCTTGACAAATCGCTTATAAAAATGCAAAACGCGCCCCGGGCAGTTGTTACAGAAATATGAGCCCGGTGCCCGGCCGGATAAAACAACTAAGGGTTTGCATCGATGTCACCGGGATGCCGGGCTCTTTTTATATACCGGATCATTCCCCGCGTAAGCAGCCATTGCGCGCCCAGGTAGGTGGACATAATGGCCCAGCCGCCCCATGCAGCTGGATGATAAAATTTATTGACCGCCAGTATTGAATCGGACACAACAAAGAGCACCGCACCGGTCAAAAGCATGCGTCCGGTCCTGTTGTCCTTCAGTTCATATAAATGCATGGCCAGCAGCAGCATAAAACTGATCACTATACCATAGATCAGTACCGGTATCTTTAGCGCGCCCAAATGGGGCAGTAAAAAACGCATGATAAAAAAGTAGTAAACGCCCACGATGATAGCCGGCTGCCACTTGCCTGGAACGGATTCCCTTACTTTCATAAAATGAAAACACCCGATATAAAAAACGTGCGCAATTAAAAAAGAGACCAGGCCCAGGATAAAATACCGCTCACTTGCATTGGCCAGCAATAACAGGCTATCCCCGCCAACAGAAAAGATGAGGGCACCGGTGATCCATTTTTTAAACCCGGACGGGATGCCCGCCGTTGCGGCTGTAAAGTACCCCAGCAGAGAGCTGACCAGCAGGGGTTTAAAAATATATTCAGCCACATCCAATTGCAGCGCCATTCCTGTAAAGTAGGCGATGGTAACGCAGATAAAAATAATATGCCAGGCAGCCGGTTTCATTTTAAAACTAAAAATAACAAATTCGCATTTAGCTACGGGGAACAATCCGCCGGCAAAAGAAGAACGTCTTCATCCAAAAAACACCGCGTATTTGCCGGGCCCTTTTTAAAGAGCGGCCGGGTTCCTCAGGCACGTTAAAATTTTTCACCACCCTGCACCGTCAGGTACCGCAGCAAAAGCCGTTGTTGTCCGCTGACCAGTGCAGCATCTGCATCCGGCAACGCCCCTGCATCGATGCCCAGGACCTCACAGGCCAGCATGTAAGACCGCAGATGCGTTCCGCCCCCCAGCAGGAACACCGGGCAGCCATCCGGCAAGGCATGAAGCTCTGCTCCAATGAGCAAACCACTGAGATAATGGTAGTTCTGCTCAGGCAGCATTCCCTCCAGCAGCTGGTTGGTGCGCACCCGGAATGCATGCTGCAATACAGCATGCCGGCGGCTGTGCTGCACGGCCTCTGTAAAAGCCCTATGGTTGGCCGGATCCGTAAGATCACCGCCCCTCTTTACCGACGCAGAAAGAATGCTGTTTTCAGACAATAGTCCAAAAAACTCACCGGTCATAAATGTTTGAAAAGCGATCACCTGGTGGTTACAGATCCGGACGTGCTTGGGATGAGTACCGGGCAGTATCAGCAACAGCTCCTGCCCGGTTTCGGGCAGGCCGGCTGCAGCACCCACGATCTTTGTTTCCTCGCCCCGCATTACATCGGTTGCCGTACGGGCCCCGGAGATCATCAGCAAAGGATTGGATCCGTTCGGAACGGGCTGCAGGAGCAGACCAGTACCATCAACAGAAAACGGCAGCTCTTTATAAGGCAGTTCCATCAACCCGACCGAAGAAGAAGCCATGCCGGACAGAACAACCGGAACCCCACCCAGTGATGTACCCAGCTGCCGTTCCAGTTCACCGATCTGCCGGTTTAAAAAAGCAATACCATACTCCTGGCGGCTCACACTGCCACCCTGTTGCTGCCAGGCCGCGATCATTTGACCAATACCATGCGGCTGCTGCAGGGTTGCCTGTATGGCGCCATTGCCGGTATGCACCAGCCGCAGGCGGAAGGTGCTGGTACCCCAATCACAACTCAAAAAAATATCCATCCGTTTTAATCGTTAAGGTCCAATGGTATCCGTACCGTTACCCGCTCCACATTTCCCACCAGGAAGAGATAAGCGCAGGCGCCCAGTCCGCCCAGTACGGCAACAAAAATAAGCGCCGGTGCAAAGTTGCCGCCGCTGGCCAGGAAACCGATCACAATAGGAACAACAATACCCGAAAGCTGGCCGATAAAATTAAACACGCCGCCGGTCACATCGATCAGGTGTTTTGGGGCCAGGGTAGATACAAAGATCCAGGTGATGGAGGCAAAGCCAACCCCAAAAAAAGACAGCGACATAAACAGGATGATCCAGCCCGGGGTATGCACATAGTTGGCCCCTACAATGCTTACAGACAACAGGAGCCCGGCAATGATGGGCCACTTGCGTGCCCGCGCAGCCGGCACTCCCCGGCGCATCAGGTAATCAGAAAGGAATCCGGAGCCAAGCACGCCTGCAAATGCCGCCAGATAAGGAACGGAGGCCCAGTAGCCCGACTGAATAAAATCCATGCCCCGGTAATCGACCAGGTATTTGGGAAACCAGGTTAAAAAGAACCACAAAGCTCCGTTTACCGCAAACTGTCCCAGGTAAATACCCCATAGTTTGCGGTGCGACAGCACTTCCCGGAGATCGGTCCACCGGAAAGCAGTTTTGGCCTGATCGTTAGCCTGGCTATCCAATATACCGCCTCCATTTTCGATATGTGTCAACTCGACTTTATTGACTTTTTGGTGTTTGAGCGGATCGCGGTAAAAGAAATACCATACCAATCCCCATACAATGCCGATCAGGCCCGTGATCACAAACAATCCCTTCCACCCCACCTGCAGCTGGATCCTTGAAAGCACCGGCATCAGGAAGGCCAGCCCCAGGAACTGCCCGGAAGTATAAACGCCGATGGCCGAAGCCCGCTCCTGGACGGGAAACCAGCTGCTGACCACGCGGTTGTTGATGGGAAAAGCGGGGGCCTCTAATGCACCGGTGGCCATCCGCAATCCAAAAAGGGACACAAAGCCTCTTGCAAAGCCCTGCAATACGGTGGCCAGCGACCAGCTGATCAGGCTAATGGCATACAGGACCCGCGGTGCAAAGCGTTTTACCAGGATACCACCTGGAATCTGGAACAACAGGTAGGTCCAGCTGAACGCGGAGAAGATCAGTCCCATCTGCACCGGTGTAAACCGGAATTCCTTCCCGATGGCTGAAGCCGCCACTGCAAGATTGCTTCGGTCCATATAATTGATGACCACGTTCACAAATACGAGGAACAACATCTGGTACCGGATCCGGGTCGGCTTTGCAGCCGGACTGCGTGCATTCATATTCCTTTTATTTTAAAGCGTTCGTCCGCTTTGCTGATCAATGTCGCATGCGCGTTATGTTACCATTCTGCAATGCTGCCATCGGTATGCCGCCACACGGGATTGCGCCAGTTGTGGCCGGCAGCGGCCATCTTACGGACATGAGCTTCATTGACCACAATGCCCAGCCCTGGCTGACCGGGGATGTTTACATACCCCGCTTTATATTCAAAAACGGTTTTATCTGTAAGATAATCCAACAGATCGCTGCCCTGGTTGTAATGGATGCCCAGGCTTTGCTCCTGGATAAATGCATTGTGACAAGTAGCATCTACCTGCAAACAGGCAGCCAGTGCAATGGGACCGAGCGGACAATGCGGAGCGGCGGCCACATCAAAAGCTTCGGCCATAGAAAGGATTTTTTTACATTCGGTGATGCCGCCTGCATGCGATACATCGGGCTGAATGATATCAGCATAGCCCGCAGTAAGCAGGGTTTTGAACTGCCATTTGGAAAACATCCGCTCCCCGGTAGCAATGGGTATCGACACATGTCGGGCAATTTCCCGCAGATCTTCATTGTTTTCCGGCAACACCGGTTCCTCAATGAACATCGGCCGGAAAGGCTCCAGCTCTTTTGCCAGGATCTTTGCCATGGGCTTGTGCACACGCCCGTGAAAGTCGATGCCGATACCAAAGGCCGGGCCCGTGGCCTCACGTACCGCAGCAATGCGTGCTACCGCCTGATCGATCTTATCAAAACTGTCCACGTATTGCAATTCCTCTGTCGCATTCATTTTTACAGCCAGGAAGCCCTGATCGGCCATCCGCCGGGCTGCCTCCCCCACCTCTGCCGGCCGGTCGCCGCCGATCCAGGAATATACCTTCATGGTATCACGGGCTTTGCCTCCCAGGAGCTGGTACACCGGCGCATTGTGATATTTTCCTTTTATATCCCAAAGTGCCTGATCAATACCGGCAATAGCGCTCATCAGGATCGGGCCGCCGCGGTAAAAGCCCGCGCGGTACATTGTGTTCCAGTGGTCTTCGATGGTTAAGGGATCTTTCCCCGTGAGGTATTCCATCAGCTCATCCACCGCAGCCTTTACAGTGGCTGCTCTTCCCTCGATCACCGGTTCGCCCCAGCCTGTGATCCCCGCATCCGTTTCGATCTTCAAAAACAACCAGCGTGGCGGTACCTGGAACAATTCATAACTCTTTATTTTCATGCGCTTCCGTTTAGGGTTGAATGGCCTGTATAAATTTCCGGGCGTTCTCTTTCAGTGTTTCCAGGTAAGCACCCGTTACCGGTTCCTTCGTATTCACCAATGCGCTGCCAATGCCAAACCCCACGGCCCCGGTCTTCAGATAAGCGCCGATATTTTCCGGCGTAATACCTCCGGTAGGCAATAAGGGAATATGCGGAAGGGGAGCTCTGAGGTCCTTAATGTAGGCGGGTGAAGTAGCGGGAAAAACCTTTACAATATCCGCACCGGCGCGGTGGGCCGTATAGATTTCGGTTGCGGTATATGCCCCCGGAATACTTACCGCGCCCAGCTTTCTGGCAGCGGAAATAACCGTAGCCTCCACTACTGGCGAAAGAATAAACCGTGCACCGGCACTGACAGCATCCGCAGCCATGCCCGCATCCAGTACCGTTCCGGCACCGATCACCAGACGATCGCCCAGTTTATGAGCCACCTGCTCTATGGCCTTTAGCGGCGCTTCCGAGTTCATGGTGATCTCCAGCAGCCGGATGCCTCCTTCATACAAGGCAGCGGCAATGCGCACCACATCCCGGGGATCGGCGCCTCTTAAAATGGCAACGAGCTTATTGCTGGTTATTTGCTGATAGACTGTCATCATTATTTTGGAAAAATTTGTTCCTGTTATTTTAACGCTACTTTGAGCACGCAATGCGCAGCGGTGATGAAGAGGGTTTTATAATTTCCGGAAAACGCACAATTGGAGGTAATGAGCGGGGTCCTGATCCTTCCCAACGGCCGGCCCTCCCTGCTGAAGATCCATACACCGCCAGGCCCGGGTGCAAAAACAACACCCTTATCATTGATCTTGATGCCATCCGGGGTACGGTGCTCTTTTTGAAAGATTGCGCTACCATCAAAGAAGATACGCCCGTTTGCAAGCAGCCCGTTACTGTTCAGGTCATAAAGATACCAATGCGGCTTTTGCGGATCTGAGTTGGCAATAAGTACCTGTTTTTCACCCGGAAAAAAGGCAATGCCATTAGGGCGGCTAAGACTATCGGTCAGCAAGGTAACTTTTCCGTCCTTTGCAATGCGGTATACCCCAAAAAAGGGCAGTTCCCTTTCCGGATCGTCCGGGCCCTTTTCAAGCCCGTAGGGCGGATCGGTAAAATAGATGTCGCCATTGCTTTTTATGGCAAGGTCATTGGGGCTGTTGAATTTTTTGTTGTTATAGCTGCCGGCAGCCGTGACGAACGTTGGTTGCGGATCAGCAACCGGCGCTTCCATGACCGCCACACGGCGGTCGCCATGCTGGCAAAGCACCAGCTGTCCCTGCGGGTTAATGGCCAGTCCGTTGGAGCCCAGTTCCTTACCCCGCGGCACGGCGGCCGTATATCCCGAGGGCTCCAAATACGGGCTTACACCCTTCTGCGCGGTCCACCGGCAGATCCGGTTCTTCATCACATCGGAGAACAACAACATTTTTTCGGATTCCACCCACAGCGGCCCCTCCACCCATTCAAAGCCATCGGCAATCACAGAAACAACGGCATGGGTATCTATAACAGCATCCAGACCGGGATGCAGCCTTTCAATGAAGGCCACCGGCGAATGCTGTTGCGCCGGAATGCTTCCGGAAAACAACATCAAAAAAACAGTAAGCGCGAATATCTTTAAAGGATCCTTAATAAACATGAAGGGCGTCGTTAACGAAGGGGAAAGATAAAGAGAAAAGGCGGAAAAGCCAATGCCGTTTATGGGCAGCGCTTCCCGGCCGGGTCGCACTGGTCTGTATATCCCGAAAAACAAGCGGGGCCCGCTTTCGCTGGTGCGTCCTGCCACCTAAACATTGGTTATCTTTGCAGCATGGAATTATACGCAGCATCGCTCACTTCATATAAAAGACTGTTAACCAAAGAGGTAAAGATCGGAGACCTGTTGTTGGGCAACAACCACCCCATCCGCCTGCAAACCATGACCACCACGGACACCATGGACACCATGGGCACGGTGGAACAGGCCATCCGTTGTATTGAAGCAGGATCGGAACTAGTGCGCATTACGGCGCCTTCGAAAAAAGAAGCGGAAAATCTGCTCAACATAAAAAACGAATTGCGTAAAAGGGGCTATCATACACCCCTGGTGGCCGATATCCATTTTACGCCCAACGCTGCAGAGATTGCGGCACGCATCGTAGAAAAAGTGCGGGTGAACCCGGGCAACTATGTTGACAAAAAGAAATTTGAACAGATCGAATATACGGATGCGGAATACGCAGAAGAAATTGACCGGATCCGCGACCGGTTCACCCCCCTGATCAAAGTGTGCAAGGAGTACGGCACAGCCATGCGGATCGGTACCAACCACGGCAGCTTGAGCGACCGGATCATGAGCCGCTATGGCGACACGCCCATGGGCATGGTGGAAAGCGCGATGGAGTTTTTACGTATTGCACGGAACGAAAGCTATCACCAGATCATACTGAGCATGAAGGCCAGCAACCCGATCGTAATGGTGCAGGCCTACCGCCTGCTCATCAAAACGATGGATGAAGAATTTGGCGAGATCTATCCCCTGCACCTGGGCGTTACCGAAGCCGGCGACGGCGAAGATGGCCGCATCAAATCGGCGGTTGGCATCGGCACCCTTATGGAAGACGGCATTGGCGATACCATCCGTGTTTCCTTAACCGAAGACCCGGAGCTGGAAATTCCGGTATGCCGGGATATTGTAAAACGGTATATGCTCCCTGCTCCCCGTGGGGGGAACTCCCTCACCTCCGGGAAGGGTTGGGGAGGGAGCTACAATCCCTTCCAATCGCAAAAACACAAGACCATCAGTGTCGGGAACATCGGCGGAGAGCAGGTGCCCGTAGTGGTGGCCGATCTCAGCAAGCTGCCGGCCATTACACCGGCATCATTGAAGGCGGTAGGATACACCTATGATGCCGCCAATGATAAATGGCATATCGCGGATGCAGCAGCGGACTATATTTATACCGCTAAAGCGGAACTGGATTTCGCCCTGCCCGGAACACTAAAAGTGATCACCACACCGGAGCATTGGGCCGCCGCGCAGGACCATACAAAATACTTTCCCATATACGAAGCGGATGCATTCATCAATGCCACCACCACAAGCGATATCCTCAATTTTGTAATGCTGGATGCAGGCGGTCTTCAGCACCTGGATGCCTTGGCCGGCCGGCCAAACACCGTGCTTTGCCTGAGCAGCACCAATAAGAATGCCCTGCAGTCCGTGCGGTGTATGTGCATCGCATTAGCGGAACGCGGCATCCGGCATCCGCTGCTCTTTGTTACCTGCAGCAACTGGAGCACGGCAGATGAGCACCTGATCCATTTTGCCACGGAAACCGGTGCACTGTTCCTCGATGGCTATGGCAACGGTATTTGCCTGGGCATGAGCGCGCAGGCCTATACTGATTTTAACGACGCACAGCTGAGCGGACGCCGCTATACCTCGGCCACAGACACCGGCGCTGCCGAACAGTTTATGAACAATACAGCCTTCAGCATCTTACAGGCCACGCGCACCCGTATCTCCAAAACAGAATACATTTCCTGTCCTTCCTGCGGGCGTACCCTGTTCGACCTGCAGGAAACCACTACAAAGATCCGGTCCGTTACCCATCACCTCAAGGGCGTTAAAATTGCCATTATGGGCTGTATTGTTAACGGCCCCGGCGAAATGGCTGACGCCGATTTTGGATATGTAGGCAGCGGCCCGGGAAAGATCACCCTTTATAAGGGCAAGGACGTGGTAAAACGGAATGTGAACAGCGACATTGCCGTAGACGAGCTCATCAACCTGCTAAAGGAAAATGAAGCCTGGATCGAGCCATAGCCCATTGCTCCTTTTCATAACCGCAGTGGGTGCTGCAGCCTTTATTACTGTTAAAAGAAATAATGCCGGAAGATATACGATATCTCATACAGGATGAAGAGGCCAGCCAGTACATAATGGAAGCGTACATTATAAAACCGTATCCCCAATAAACATAAAACGATATGTGCAAGATTGCGCACCGGGTATTCCCAGTTCAGCGACCGGAAGTACCCCGTTCCCTTTAGAAGCGTGTCTGCAAAATCGGCGATAAAGATGACGATCAGGAAAGAAAAGAACCATTTTTTCCGGGAGAAGAAATAATCCTTATAGCTTTTATAGTCGCTGATATTATCCGGAAAGATGAGAACCGACAGCGCGAAGTACATAGTCGTATAAAAGATAAGGAACAGATATTCCAGGAAATTCCAGCTGCCAACGCCGGTCAAACGGGCTTCCCACCACCAAAAATGAATGATCAGCAAAAAAGTATAGCCGACCCACAAAAGATGCAGAAGGTAGGGTTTTGCGCCCTTATTGTGATCGATCAGCTTTACAGCATTCTTCAGCAGCTGGGCGATCCCAAAGCCCAGGATAATGCTGATCATCGTTCGTACATGGGTAAATGTTTCCTCCATGGCGGTAAGGTTGTCGGGCCACGCAGCAGATCCGGGTAGAAAAAACTTTCTTTTATTTCAGCCGTTCCAATACGCCCTTTCGTTTCACGATGTTCTTATAATCCCATTGAATGGTTGCTGCCTTTTTCAGCCACCGCTTCAGGTGCCTCCTGTCCACTTCACTTTCATGGGTATAACGGGTTTCCGCAGCCTTAAAACTGCCCTCCGGATGCAGCCCCGGCTCATCAAAGGACTGGCCGCTCCAGAACAATAAACGGATGCAGTCCTTCAGCTTGCTATAACCAACAACAGGGTTTCCTTCCAGGAACCAGACCGGGTGCCGGTGCCAGATCTTGTTTTCGGCCTGCGGCAGATTGCTGTCAATTTCCCGCGCCAGCAGATCGCAGATCACCTGGTCTTCATTTACCTGGGCATTGTTGTAGGCTGCTACATCCGGGGTCATGGTCCAATTTTAAAGAAAGATACTGCATTTCTTTTACACCGCCCGGGAAGTGAAGCACGATCGTGTCTATTGGGACCACTGTCGCAATCTGCATTGAAGAACGACGCAAATGGCATCTGCTTCCGTTTTAACGACAATGTATCTTGCAGGTATCAATTTTCAATCATCCCATAAAAAAACAATTATGAACAATAGGGAAATCGTACAGGATGTTATCCATGCTTTTTTAAACGGCAACATTGAACAGGCATTGGCTCAGAGGAGCGAGGAAGTACAGGTTGGGTGGCCAGGGTTTTTGGAATTACCCGCGGGAAAAGAGGCCGTACGCAATTTTTTCAGGAACATGCCGGAGCTGGTATCGGGCCGGATCACGGGCCTGATCTCTGAAGGAAATAAAGTAGCCGGAACCGGTACCATTACCGGTAAGGATAAAGAAGGCACGTTCAGGAACAGCTTTTTCTGCGATGTGTATGAACTTGAAAACGGTAAGCCCGTTCGCCTTCAGAACTATATGGTATTTGAACAGTTGCAGGAAACGGCAGTTTACTAAACGATTATTTCCATGACCCCTCAAAAAAATCACAATATGAAAAAGAAACTTCTCTTTACTGCCTGTTTGCTTACAGGACTATTATTTATCAATGCCGGACTGAATAAATTCTTTAATTACCTGCCCATGCCTGAAGAAATGCCCGAAGCATCGCTGAAATTATTCTCCGCTATGATACAGATCTCCTGGCTCATGCCGCTGGTGGGCATTGCTGAAATTACAGGAGGTATTTTGTTTATTATACCCCGGTACCGCGCTCTGGGGGTCCTGATCCTCACTCCGGTTATGGCGGGTATTCTTCTTACCCATATCAGCGCCGATCCTGGTGGCTGGATCATGCCTACACTGATGGCCCTGGTGATGACCTGGAGCGTTATTGAGCAGCGGAGGCAATACCTTCAACTGATCGGACGGTAAAACAGATCCGTTTATCCGGCAGTCTGTCCCGGGCGTCTACGCCGCAGAACTTCCAATAAGCGGGAGATGCTTTGCCCTGAGAACTTGCAGGTTCAGGAAACCGCTCCTGCTGTTCCATAGTTCATCGATATCCTGCATGAACACCTTCCATGATCTCTTCCACCATCTTTTTATTAAATGCGGGCAGATCCCTTGGTGTACGGCTCGTAACCAATCCCGCATCCACCACAACTTCCTCATCCACCCAATCGGCCCCCGCATTAACAAGGTCCACACGGATGGCGGGCACAGAGGTCATCCGGCGGCCACCTACCACACCTGCATTGATCAGCAGCTGCGGACCATGACAAATGGCCGCTACCGGCTTCGGGACTTACGATCAGGGCTTCCCAGCCCTGTTGTTCCAGCTGTTCTTTGGGGGACTTCAATTCGCTTTCTTCAAAACCATGCGTGGCCAGAATAGCAATTCTCTTTTTCATGATACTGTATTTTTGTAGTTCATCATCTTATTTGCGGGAGCAATTACTGACGCCCCCGTTTATTGCCACAAAAACCAGTCCTGAGGCCCGGGCTCCTATTAGAATTCTGTTAAAAGAATTTCAGATGTTGTTAGGTTGCTATCAGTACGGCCGCTTCTTTGGCCTGCCTGTACCTGACAATACTTTGTTATATTCCAGCGCCAGTCTGATCCAGTAACCGAGGGCTGCTTTGTTTTGGAGCCCGGCTTCACTTACATGAATATATCCCCGGTAGACCCGCCCCTTCATGACCACCGTGCTGCATCCTTCCCTGGCAACAAGGGCATCCTGCATACCCGGGTCTATACGGCACATGATCCTTCCGGGGCCAACGGTAAGACACATTTTCCCATTGACCATAAAGGCAAGCCCGCCAAACATCTTCTTTTCCGCAACATCCGGCAATGATGCCAGGGCCTGTCGCATCCGTTTTGCAAGCGATTCACTGTATGCCATGATACGCCTTATTACAGGGGAGTGTTTTGCTGAAACGTCAGCGTGTCAAAAAATATGGTCAGGGCCTGTAATTTTCCGTGCCGTGCCTTCCAGATCTCCGCCACATCACCGGTCATATGCGCACCATTCGGGAACACATAATCATAAGTGCCGGTCACACAGGCCCGTTCGCCCTCAACGATCATTTCTTTTACCCGCATGGTTTTGAACAGTTTTGAAAACCGGGCGATCACCTGCCGGTAGGCCGCCCGGCCCACAACCGGTTCAGGCCGCATCATATCGCCGCCGGTAAATACAAAATCCTCGGCCAGTATGGACTCCCATCCTTCCTTCCGGGCAAAACCGGCATAATAACGTTCCAAAAGTTGTTTGGTGGCAGCTGAATAATCCATCATGTGTCGTTTTTAAGTGTTAAGCAATGCGTATCTTTGTTCTTGCACTTTGCAAGTACTAAGTTAGTAAAGTTATTGCAAATTGCAAGTACTTTATAAAAAACATGGATAAAAGAAGATCGGATTGCCCCATCAGTTGTTCACTGGATATTTTTGGCGACAGATGGTCCTTATTGATCATCAGGGATGTAATGCTCCGGGGCAAGTGCTCCTACAGCGAGTTTTTACAGTCTGAAGAAAAGATCGCCACGAACATCCTTACCAACCGGCTGTCTGTACTGGAAGGGGCGCAGATCTTATCGAAAGAAGTGTCCCCGGTCAACCGGTCAAAATACATCTACCGGCTCACGAGAAAGGGCGCAGACCTCCTGCCCGTCATCATTGAGCTGATGGATTGGGGCGCCCGCTATGATGCCCGCTGCCCGCGCAGGGAGCTGGGTAAAAAGATCAAAAAAGATAAAACTGCCGTTATACAGGAATATACAGAACGACTCAAAAAAGCCACCCGGTAGAAAAAGGGATATTACCGGAAGGCTTCTTTAACGGGCAATCCCCGCCAGCTTTCCGGTGTTTTCAGCTTCAGCAGCCAGGCAATGGTGGCGGCCGTATCATAAGTGATAATCGGGTGCTTCAGCGCCTGTCCTTTCTGCACACGCCGGCCATAGATCACCCAGGGGATCTGTACCTCATCCAGCGATTTGCCCCCGTGTCCTTTCCCTTTTCCGCCGTGATCTGCTGTGATGATGATCACCGATTCTTCCGCGATCCCCGCGTCTTCCACCGCTTTTACGATCTTCCCGATACGGGCATCCACTTTTTTCAATTCCTGGTAGTACTCGGGTGTACGATGGCCGACTTTGTGTCCCACACCATCTGGCTGATCCAGGTGCACAAAGGTCAGTACTGGTTTTTGGGCCCGGATGATCGCAGCAGCCGTATCGGCACAAAAATCGTCGTTATCCTTAGCGGGTACCCGTATGGTGGTTGCGGCTTCTTCTACAAGCGGGTTGATCCCCTGCCAGCTGTAGATCAATGCGGATACCGCTTCCGGCCGTTGCTCCTTTAGTAAAGAGAACACTGAGGGAAACAGGCCAAACCGGCTCGTATCTGCAGACGGAATTTCGGGAACAGCACTGTTCCATTCTGTATAACCATGCACCGTAGGCCCCGCACCCATCAGCATTGAAGCCCAGTTTACTGCGCTGGAAGAGGGCAGTACTGAACGCGCGGTTAAGGACCAGGCACCTCCCTGCATGAGCTTTTTCAACTGTGGCATCTCCGCCCCGGGCAACGCATAGGCCCCAAATCCATCACACCCGATGAGAATAACATGCTTTACTTTGGATGGCTGGGCCATTGCTGCAAACGGCAGCCAGCTGGTCATCAACACCATCCCTATTATTTTACGCATAGCACTCATAATTGTTTTCATTTTGAATTACCTGGGTAACGAAGATACACAAGAAGCGCTACCGGAACCATGACGGAACAGGACAACCGGTTGCGCTTTTCCCCGGCAGTGCATAAATATTGAGTAAGCCAATGATAGAACTCCATACTGAATACTACTGATCCGCTGCTGCGTTCCGCAATGATGCTGATCGTTAATCAGAAGCGGTCAGCGATTCTGTAGCAGTAAAATCCATGCGCCCGCTCCTGCATTTTTTTCGCCTACTTCCCAAACCCAAATAAATCTTATTTTTACTGTTTTAAACAGTACACATGCAGCAGGTTGATTTTCTGGTGATCGGAACCGGTATTGCGGGGCTTACCTACGCTTACAAGATGGCAAAACAGTTTCCCGACAAAAAAATATTGGTGATCACCAAGGCAGCAGCGGACGAAACCAATACAAAATATGCCCAGGGCGGTGTGGCGGTGGTCAATGACCCGGAGCACGACAGCTTTGAAAAGCATATTGAAGATACCCTCATTGCCGGCGACGGACTATGTAATAAAAATACTGTTGAGATCGTTGTAAAAGAAGGTCCGGACCGCATCAACGAAATGATCGCGCTGGGCACCAATTTTGACCGCGAGGCGGATGGTGATTATAAACGGGGCAAAGAGGGGGGGCACAGCGAATTCCGCATCCTGCATCACAAGGATATTACCGGGTGGGAAATAGAGCGCGCCCTGCTGGAAGCTGCTGCTTCCTGTCCCAACATCGAGATCGTCAAGCATTGCTTCGTTATCGACCTGATCACGCAGCACCACCTGGGCTACCTGGTTACCAAGGCCACCCCGGACATTGAATGCTACGGTGTTTATGTGCTCAACCTGAACACCAACGAAATTGAGACCATTCTGGCCAAAACCACCTACCTGGCATCAGGGGGCAACGGGCAGGTGTACCGGACCACCACCAACCCGGGCATTGCTACGGGCGATGGAGTGGCCATGGTGTACCGTGCCAAGGGCCGTATCGAAAATATGGAGTTCATCCAGTTTCATCCCACGGCCTTGTTTGAAGCCGGGCTTACCGGCCAGGCTTTTTTAATTACAGAAGCCGTCCGCGGTGATGGTGGCATCCTCCGCAATAAAGACGGTGAGGCCTTTATGGAAAAATACGATGAGCGCAAAGATCTTGCTCCGCGCGATATTGTTGCCCGTGCCATCGACAGTGAAATGAAACGGACCGGCACCGAGCATGTGTGGCTGGACTGCCGGCACTTTGAGCTGGAAAAATTCCTGGAACATTTCCCCAATATCTATCAAAAATGCAAAAGCATCGGCATCGATATCACCCGGGATATGATCCCGGTGTCGCCCGCGGCGCATTATAGCTGCGGTGGTATTAAAGTAGATGAATGGGGCCGCACCTCCATCCGGAACTTATACGCAGTGGGCGAGTGCAGCAGCACAGGACTGCACGGCGCCAACCGGCTGGCCAGCAACTCGCTGCTGGAAGCCGTGGTGTTTGCCCACCGCTGTTTTGAGCAGGTGTCTCAAAACGCGCACAACGGTGCATTGAACCAGCACCATTACCACGGCGAGATCCCGGAATGGAATGCCAGGGGAACCATGCAACCCAAGGAAATGATCCTTATTACCCAAAGCCTCAAAGAGCTGCGGCAGGTAATGACAGACTATGTGGGCATTGTACGCAACAACATCCGCCTGGAACGGGCTTCCAAGCGCCTGGACCTTTTGTGGGAGGAAACGGAACAGCTGTACCGTTCCAGCAAGGTTTCACCGCAACTGCTGGAGCTGCGCAACCTCATCACGGTGGGTTATCTTATTGTAAAGGCCGCCATATTCCGCAAAGAGAGCCGCGGACTGAACTATAATACAGATTATCCCGAAAAAAGCGCATTGGTGCAGAATGTGGTGCTGTAATTAAAAAGTTCATTGTTCAGAATTCGGAGTTTGCGATTTGAAATTTGTGATTTTTTATTTGTGATTTATTAGTTGAATGTATTTCGTCATTTACGGTTTTTTATATTTATGTTCCCTGCTGCCGTTGCCGGTGCTGTACCTGCTATCCGATCTTTTTTATGCGGTAGTTTATTATCTCATCGGGTACCGGAAAAAAGTAGTGCTGCATAACCTGGCCATTGCCTTTCCGGAGAAAACGATTGCAGAACGGAAACGCATTGCCAAAGACTTCTATCATAAATTCATTGATTCCTTTGTAGAAACCGTTAAGCTGCTCTCTGCACCCGATTCCTTTTTTGAAAAACGTTTTACCGGCAACTGGGAAGTGATCAACCGCTATTATGACCAGGGCCGCAGTGTGCAGCTGATACTGGGGCATACGTTTAACTGGGAGTGGGGGAACGTACAGGTAGTACGCAAGATCCGCCACCTGTTCCTCGGCGTGTACATGCCCATCAGCAGTAAACCTCTTAACCGTGTGTTTAAAAAGTTACGCTCCCGCAGCGGGGCCATACTGCTCAGCGCGCACAACATGACGCGCGAGTTTCTCCCTTACCGCCGCTCCCTGTACTGTCTTGGACTGGTAGCCGATCAAAGCCCCGGCGGGCGCATGAACAAGGCCCGGTGGTTCACTTTTTTTAACCGGAAAACAGCGTTTACCATCGGTCCGGCAAAAAGCGCCATCACCAACAACGCCGTAGTGCTGTTTGCCGCTATTGAGCGCCGGAAAAGAGGCTACTACCAGGTAACCTTTACCTTAGCGGAGGAAGATCCCGGCACCAATACCGACGAAAACACCCTGACAAAGAAGTTTGTAACCTTCCTCGAGGCCACCATTCGCCAGCACCCCGATATGTGGCTCTGGAGTCACCGGCGGTGGAAGCATGAGTGGAAAGAGGGAGATGAGATGGGAGAATAATGTCCGTTTACACATAAGCGACCGTCAATTACACAGTATCCGCTACCGGGTTTGCGCCTGCCTGTACTTTTGTTCTTCAAAAGACAAGTACTCAAAAATTCACCAGATGAAAAAGTTCATCTTTTTGTGCGCAGCATTGCTCATTGGATACAAAGGTCCGGCACAGGAAATACGGATCCCTGTTGCCCTGCAAAACGGATATGGCCCCTTTTACAGGACAATCAGTACGATCACTACGGATAGCATACCCGGCAACGGGTCCCTGTTAAAAGGAATACCCGCGAACCTCGATAGCGTTCAGCTACGGGTAATTACCATTCTCCCACACCAATATCAGTATCAAAACTTACTCTCGGCCAACGCTAAAGATCCCCGGCCCGATTCCTTGCCGGCCATCTGGCTTGCAAGGGTTGAAAAAGAAAAGCTTACCGGAAAGGAAATCAATTGTTTTTTTAATGTCGTCAGCGGCATTCATAAAGCAACCGGTAAATCCCAGGTGATCATTGACAAAAACCGCAATGATGACTTCAGTGATGACACCGCCTTTACGCCCGTCAGCTTAAAGAGCCTTAAAGACAAGCGAATGATGGAAAGGGCAACCTTCCCCATAACATTCGAACGATACAACGGCAAAAGGATCATTACAGAAAAAGCACGCCTTTTAGTAGCCATGAATTCCCGCAAAACGATCATGGTCAATTTTTCGCAATTCGGCAGTGCTGCCTGGAACGGTCATCATTTTTATATAAGTCCCCGGTATTTCATGAGCCTGTCCTACGTTAACAGCGACCTGATCTTCGGAAAGGGCCGTCTCGCAGCCGACAGTGTTCCTTCCGGTCAGATCATACAACAGGGCCGGTTCTTAAACATAAAAGGTCAATCCTACCAGTTTCTGGGAGTAGACATCCTGACGCAGCATATCCGGCTGAAAAAAATAAACGGAAAGGATAACCTGCACTCTGATCAAATTGGCTTCCGGGCGCCATCGCTTCAGGGAAGAAGGCTTTTGACCAGCCAGCTGATGAACATCGCCGGCCTGCCCGGAAAGTATCTCTTCATCGACTTCTGGGCTACCTGGTGCAAACCCTGCATTGCGCAGCTACGCTCCATCCAATCATACTATCAATTGGCCGATACATCAAAAATCGAATTTATAGGCGTTGGAATGGACAGCCGGAAAGAAGATCTGAAAGCGGTCATCAGCCGGTTTAAACTCAGGTATCCCCAAATAGTACCCGATAGCGGAATAGAGCAAACGTACAGCATCCCCGCCTTGCCTTCCAATCTTCTGATCGGGAAAAATAACCTTATTATTGCCAAAGATATTTCAATAGACAGTCTTGGTTCTTTTATCAAAAAAAACGGCCTGCTTCAATGAATAAATATTGCCTGCTCCTGTTCTTTATTTCCGTATTACCGGGGCTTCCCTGCCGGGCACAAAAAGCTCCATCCGTGGTTGATACAGGACCTGTTCCCTTCTTTGATTCAACAAGGATGCGTAAAGCCGTGGATGACGCGCCGTACCCCACGCTTTTCAATGTATTTCTTCTACAAAGATCTTTGCGGTTGCGGGAAAAAGATTATGCCGGCTTTACCGACACATCATTACAGAACAACATAAAAAAACTCAACGCCAATACCTACCGGATCGATGTAAATGACCTGTCTGAAAACATCATTTTGGTGAACTCCTTTGAAGCCGGCTATAGCTTCAAAGTGACTAATGACCAGGATCCGAATTCTGCAGCGATCAGCTGGCGGCCCTATGACGCGGCAAAGTTTAATGACAACCGTTCATTATCTTTCGATCCTTATTTTACCAGTTATGGTCTTTTTGACAACCGGAATAAAAAGATGCTGGTTCAATTCCTTTTTAATTATGTCTTTCCGGAACCCATTCCGATCTTAATGACCACCGACTCCGCTCTGATCGCGAAAAAGAAAAAAAATGCCGGATATCATTTCAGCCAAATAGTGCCGGCAGATAAAACTCCGCCTTATACCTCGTTTACAACAGACAGGAACGAGGTACTGATCTTATTTGAACACTTCTTAAGAAACGCCCGGTCCGGGAAATTAGATAAGCTGGAATACAAAATAAATGACGGCAACTGGGTCAGCACGGCATTGTCCTACACCCCTTCCATACTTCTTGAAAACCTGCAGCCGGGAAAATACTTGCTGTATGTAAAGTATTCAGCAGAAAAGGCGAAACCCCTGAAAATAGAATTGGAGATCCAACCGCTGAAACACTCCACCCTGTGGTGGGTCCTGGGCAGTGGGGCCTTATCCGCCATCCTCTTTTACCTTATTTATAAGATACGTTTAAACGCCGTCAAACAAAAGGCCAACAAGATCCGGCTGGAGCTTCAATCCATCCAGAGCCAGCTCAACCCTCATTTCATGTTCAACGCACTGGCGTCTATTCAATACCTGATGAACAAAAACGAAAATCAGAAAGCCAATCATTATCTCACTGAATTCAGCACTTTACTGCGCAACTCACTTTATAACAGTGAACAGGAACTCGTGCCCTTATCGCAGGAGCTGCAAACGCTGGAAACCTATATAAAACTGGAACAATTGCGTTTCAATTTTCGTTATACGATAAAGACCGATGAGTCCGTTGTGGCGGAGAACCTGATGACCCCATCGCTCCTGCTGCAACCTTTGGTAGAGAACGCGATAAAACACGGCATCTCATCGTTAAGGGAGCATGGCAGCCTTCAGATCTTCGTTTCGCAGGAGAACAGGAACCTGGAAATAGCCATACGGGACAATGGCAGCGGATTTAATACCAAACAGTATCACGGCGGATTAGGAATACGGCTGGTTAAGGAGCGCATCGCCGTTTTGAAAAAGCAGGATTTCCATATCGGATTCAGCATTTTTTCCAATCAAACAGATACGACCGTTGCCACCCTTACTTTTAAACATTGGTTATAATTGAAGCATTCTGATTTAATTTTAGGCCATGCAAGCAGTTATTGTAGACGATGAACCGAATAATATCAGCAACCTGCACCTGATGCTTTCAGAACATTGCCCTGAGATAAAGATCGTTGCCTCCGCTCTGAATGCAGCCGAAGGGCGCGAAGCCATTCTGCTGCATCGGCCGGCGCTCATTTTCCTGGACATACAGATGCCGGGGCAAAACGGCTTTGACCTGCTGCAATCTCTTCCGGCACAGGATTTTGAAGTGATCTTTGTTACCGGTTTTGACAAATACGGCATACAGGCGATTAAATTTTCGGCCATTGATTACCTGTTAAAGCCCATTGCCTTGGCCGACCTGATGACAGCAGTAGCCCGCGCCCGTCGAAAAATTGAAGAGAAAAAGCAGAACGAACAATTAAAAAATCTTTTACTTCATCTCCGGCAAACCGACCGGCAGGAACATAAGATCGCCTTGCCCTCAGCCAAAGAAATCCGGTTTATCCACCCATCAGATATCATTTATTGTGAAGCTAAAAATAATTACACCCTCTTTTACCTTCAAAACGATGAGAAGCTCACCATCTCCAGGCCGCTGCTTGAGTACGACCAGTTGCTGGAAGATTACGGATTTATCCGTTGCCACAACTCTTACCTCGTGAACCGGCATTTTATAAAAAGCATCCTCAAAGAAAATGGCGGCAGCCTGCTGCTGGAGAACAATGTACAGCTCCCCGTTTCCCGGCAAAAAAAGGAACAGATCCGGCAGGCCATGCTAAAAAGGTAGTTCCGTCATCGGGGTGCCCCGTTTAAAGAAAATCTTCCCGGCGGGGACTGAATGCATCGATCAGCATCCCGGCTTCCAGGCAGATACATCCATGCAACACATGCGGGGGAACATAAAAGCCATCCCCGGTGGTTACTATTCTCTTTTGATCGCCGATCGTTACCTCAAAAGACCCCCCTGCTACATAGGTTGCCTGAGCATGTTTGTGCTCGTGCGGGGTGCCTTCCGCCCCCCTTTCAAACTTCGCTTTAACCAGCATCAGATCATCTCCATGACCATATACCTGCCGCAGTACACCCGGCCCCGCATCCTGCCAGGGTATTTCGTTATCTACCTGAAAAAAAACACTTTGAACCATTCCGATTATTTTAATAGATCTGTTATGCGCCTTTTCCGACATGCATCCGCGCAAATTTATTAAACCCGGCGGTTTTGTGCCCCATAAATAGCCGTTTGCCCGCAAGTGCGCACCATTTTACCCTGTTTTACAGCCGGTAACGGGAAGTCTTCCAGAAAAAATTTAAAAATCAGGGGCTTTCTTTTAAAGTAATTTATCCGTTCAATCGTCTTATCTTTCTGATGCAGGAGCAAAAACTGGCAATATTGGCGGAGGAAAGGAAGCAAAATGTCATTCAGACCGTAAAGGATTACGGTAAGCGTCTCTTTGGGTTCATTCGTAAAAATGTAAACACCGATGCAGACGCAGAAGATATTTTGCAGGACGTCTGGTACCAGTATGCCAATGCCAGCACGAACCAGACTATTGAACAGGTAAGCGGCTGGCTGTTCAAAGTGGCCCGCAACAAGATCACCGACAAGTACCGCAAGAAAAAAGACAACCGGATCGATGACTACCGGTATGAGAACGAAGAAGGAGAGCTCCAGTTCAGAGAGCTGTTTTTTACACTCGATAATGACCCGGAACTGGCAGACATCAAAAAAATTTTCTGGGAAGAGCTGTTTTCCGCGCTGGATGAGCTTCCTGTAAACCAGCGGGACGTCTTTATCCTGAACGAGCTGGAGGAAGTTACCCTGCAGGAAATCGCCAACCGGTCCGGAGAGAACCTGAAGACCATCATCAGCCGGAAACGTTATGCGGTGCTGCACCTGCGCAGCCGCCTGCAGTATTTGTATGATGAATTAATGAACTATTAAAAAATATATTATGAACTACGGTAAAAAAGGCCGGCGGCCCCGTATTTTTTTATTCATTCTGCTGGGATTTGTTGCCCTCTTTGTTTTCGGGGGTCTCGTGATGCTTTTATGGAATGCGGTGCTGCCCGATCTGCTCGAGGTAAAAAGAATTTCCTTCTGGCAGGCGGTGGGGCTGCTGCTGCTTTCCAAGATCCTTTTTGGCATCGGCCATGGCAAGGGGCCGCACCGCCGTATGGGGCCTTCGGACCGCTTGCGCCGGAAGCTTAAAAATATGAGCGAGGAAGAGCGGAAAGCCTTCCGGGAGGCCTGGCGGCAGCGCTGTGGCCAGTGGCAACGATTTCACGATCAGGAATAAAAGAGCAACAACTCAAATCTATAAAACCATTCTATGCATACACAAGAATACCGGAGGCCCAAATACAATGTTCCGGTCAATATCGAAGAACGGGACGATTGTTACCGGCTAACCGCATATGTACCGGGTTTTCCGGAAGAAAACATCCGCACAAACATCGTTGACGATACGCTCGTCATTACCGGCAGCCGCGATGAGGATGACGCCGTTTTCGAATTTCTGAAACAGGAATTTCCGGTAAGGGATTTTGAGCGTAGCCTGCACCTGAATGGTTTGGTGGATACCAGCTGCATCAATACCCGCTTTAAAGAAGGGGTGCTCACCGTATTTTTACCCAAAAAACAAGAGGTTAAACTAAAGCATATCCGGCAACAGCTGGAAGCGGCGCTTCCCGGATAGATTGTCCCCGGCCCGAAACCGGTCCGTTTTCATGCCTTTATGTGAAGACGCGCCGTCCTTTTCCGGATGCGGCTGAGGCTCTCCGGTTCGATGCCCAGCATAGAAGCTATGTATTTTAAAGGTACGCGGTTGATCATTTCCGCATCATTTTCGAGCAATTCGAGATAACGGGTCTCCGGCGATTTTACCATTATATCTACCGTACGCTGAACGGTGGCTAAAAAGAGGGCTTCCGCCATTTTACGTCCAAAACGCTCAAACGCCTTTGCCCGCTCATATCCCTTTTGCATATGGTCGTAGTGCAGCTGGATGAGCACCGTATCTTCCAGCGTTTCTATATTCATAACCGATTTGGAACGGGTTAGAAAAGCCGCGTAGTCGCTTGCCCACATATCTTCCCGGAAGATCTTGTATGTGTGCTCCTTCCCCTCGATCTCGTGATAAAAACGGATCAGTCCTTTATCAATATAATAAACATAATTCGCCATTTCACCCACGCGCATTACTTTTTCTCCTTTTTTCACCGTTCTTATTTCCATAAATGGTATAAGAAAGGCAAGCTCGTCCTCTTCAAAGTGAAGATACCGTTCCAGGTTGGTAATAAGGTTGGTAAACATCGGGGTTTATCTTAAATCAAGGTATACAGGCAGCGGCGGGAATGCCTATTTCCATTTTTTATTTTTCCCGAGGGCATACCGGATCCCCCCCAGGATGTGCTTCAGGAACAACGGATCGGTATAAGATTCATCCACATGACCGAGCTCCGTATAAAAAACGCGCCCGCCTTCAAAATTGTGGTACCAGGCCATCGGGTGAAAATCGCCGTTCTTGCCGCCTTCATAACTTTTTTCGTCAATGGTAAGGAGCACTTTTATATCCTTGCTGATGTTTTTAAAATTATACCATTCATCCTTCCGGACCCATTGCGCCGGCAGGTGGCGGGTACTGATATGCTTTCTATCCACAATATTCAGCGTAGCGGTCTGTTGTTTGGGGTGGCTGAGGAACCAGGCGCCCATCATCTGGTTGTACCAGGGCCAGTCATACTCCGCATCCGTGGCGGCATGAATGCCTACAATACCTCCCCCGTTGTGCACATACTGCTGCAGGGTCTTTTGCTGGGCTTCATCAAACAGGGTACCGGTGGTGCTCAGGAAAATAATCGCTGCATAGTTTTTAAGATTGGCGTCGGTAAACGCTCCGGAATCTTTGGTACTGTCTACCAAAAAGCCGTTTTCGACGCCCAGCCGGTAAATGGCCGGCAGCCCCACTTCTATGGATTTATGATAAAAACCTGCGGTCTTATAAAACACCAGCACCCTTGGCCGGGCGGCCCAGGCTCCCGCTGCTGCGGTCAGCAACAACAGTAAAACGACTATTTTTTTCATATCAAATTTTAAACCATTACCAAATCCGTTTTAAAGATAATGCGCTTAATCTAAATATAACCCTATAAGGCTCATAATCTTAGCAGGAAATGCAAAATCAGGGGAAAAAAACGCCTGAAAACCGTTAATTTTGCGCTTTATATAAATTTTATTGAATATGAAGAACGTCGTATTCTCGCTCCCGGGCGAGGCGCTTGGAACGGCAAGTTCAGCCGTTTTACTGGGGGATTTCAACAACTGGGATATTGATAAGGCTATCGCCCTGAAACCGCATAAAGACGGAACATTAAAAGCCAAAGTAAAGCTGGAACCCGGGCAAACCTATGAGTATCGTTTTTTATTGAACGATGGGCGCTGGGTAAATGACTGGGCCGCACAAAGCTATGTGCACAAACACCATTTTGGGATCGACAATTCTGTGATCACTGTTGAAGCTGAAATACCTGTTGAGAAGAAGGCAAAGCCCCGGGCTGCCGGCAAGCAGAAGAAAACCACCTCAAAGACCGGGAAGGTTGCAGAGACTGTAAAGAATGACCTTACCAAAATTGAAGGGATCGGCCCTGCGATCGCAAAATTGCTGGAACAGGAAGGTTTTCACAATTTTAAAGATCTCTCCAAGGCCACCATCAAGAAATTAAAAGGTGTTCTGGACACAGCAGGCAGCAAATTTGCCATGCACGACCCTAAAAGCTGGCCCAAACAGGCAAAGCTGGCCGCCGCCGAAAAATGGGAAGAGCTGGAAGCCCTGCAGCAGGAGCTGACCGGGGGAAAATAAATAAAAGACTCAGGAGACAGTTGTTGGTACTCCCGCAACTGTTTCTGTTTCTGCAACGGGTGCCTTACGTACAAGGAATACCGTGATCACCATGCAAACCAATAACAACATTCCTATCAGCTGATGCAGGATGCTGAGCAGCAATTTATCGGGTGTGAGGTAGTTGACCAGGGCCAGAATGCCCAGGGTTACCTGTATGATCACAAGGGTCATTGGCCAGAAACGCATTTTATAAAGCAGGGTCGCCTTAGGCAATCGCGCCAGCCGCAGTGTAAAAAACACCATCAGTACGGTGATCAGGTAAGCCAGTCCGCGATGGATGAACTGGATGGTAATGAGGTTATGCGTGATATCGCTCAAAAAACTTCCCTCATTCAGCATCGACGCTGCCGGAACCATACTGCCATTAATGGTGGGCCAGGTGATGGCTGCTTTCCCTGCATGCGTACCGGCCATGAACGCGCCGTAGGTCAGCTGAAGCACAATGATCACCAGCAGGAGTATATTGAAGTTGCGCGTATATCCGTCTGTTGCGATCCGATCTGCACGTACGGTCAGTTTCAAGGCAAACCACACCACATAGCACAGCAGCAGCAGAGCAGCCAGGAAATGCACTGCCAGGCGGATGTGGCTCACGTACACCAGGTCGGTGCCCACCCCGCTTTTTACCATGATCCAGCCAATGGCCCCCTGAAGGCCACCCAACAGAAATAAAATGATCATGGGCCAGAGCATACTGCGATCTATTTTCTTTTTTACAACAAACCAGATAAAAGGGATCAGGAATACGATGCCGATCAGCCGGGCCCAGTCGCGGTGCAGCCATTCCCAGAAATAAATGCCCTTAAAGTCCGTCAGCGTAAAATGGTTATGAATGTATTTGAACTGCGCGATCTGTTTGTATTTGTCAAAAGCTTCGCTCCAGGCCTGTTCGTTCATGGGTGGCAATGCCCCCAGTATCGGCTGCCATTCCGTAATGGAAAGACCCGAGCCGGTCAGCCGCGTAAGTCCGCCCAGTAAAACCTGTATGATCAGCATGCCAGCGCCTACAAACAGCCAGGTAGCCACCGGTTTGTTCTTTTGTAATTGCATAACGCGCAAAAGTATTAAATTATTTGGGTTTCGGGAATCGAGACATGAGAATTCAGAATTGAGAATCGGGTATTGAGAATCCGGCACCAATGTCCGATATCTCGATTCTGAATTCTGGATTCTGAATTCTCGTTTATCTTTGCAAAAATTTTTTTGAAGCATGTTGCAATTACAGGTATTACGGCAGGACACAGAAGCTGTTAAAAAACGGCTGGCAGTAAAAAACTTTAAGGACCCCGGGCTGGTGGATGAAATCATTTCGCTGGACGATCAGCGCAAAAAGTCGCAGCTGGAGTTTGATACGACCCAATCCCTTGTAAACAGTGCTTCCAAAGAAATTGGCCGGCTCATGGCCAAAGGCGATAAAGAAGTGGCCGAAGCTAAAAAAGCGGAAGTGGCCGCCGCCAAGCAAAAACTACAACCCATCAGTGAGCAGCTGGCCCACGCGGAAAAAGAACTGCAGGAAAAACTGGTATTGCTGCCCAACCTGCCTTCACCCCTGGTACCGGAAGGCAATAGTGCTGAAGACAACGAAGTAGTGCGGGAGCACGGTGCCAAACCGGCGCTGAGCAGTGATGCGGTACCGCATTGGGACCTCATCAAAACATTTGACCTCGTAGATTTTGAAACCGGCGCCAAGATAACCGGCAGCGGCTTCCCCCTGTATAAAGGTCAGGGTGCCCGGCTGCAACGGGCGCTGGTACAGTATTTCCTGGACTACAACATTGCCGCGGGCTATACTGAATACCTGCCTCCTTTTATGGTAAACGAGGCCTCTGCTTATGGTACCGGCCAGTTGCCCGACAAAGAGGGCCAGATGTATCATATGCCCGCAGACAACTTTTATATGATCCCGACCTCGGAGGTCCCGGTAACCAATATTTACCGCGATACCATCCTGAAACAGGAACAACTACCGGTGAAAATGACGGCCTATTCTCCCTGCTTCCGCCGGGAGGCCGGCAGCTTTGGCAAAGACGTACGCGGACTGAACCGGGTGCATCAGTTTGAAAAAGTAGAGATCGTGCAGCTGACCCACCCGGATAAAAGCTATGAAGCACTGGAAGAAATGGTGGCGCATGTAGAACGGCTGCTGCAAAGCCTGGAACTGCCTTACCGGATCCTAAGACTTTGCGGGGGCGATATGTCGTTCACTTCTGCGCTCACTTACGACTTTGAAGTGTACAGCGCTGCCCAGGAACGCTGGCTGGAAGTAAGCTCCACCTCTAACTTTGAAGCCTACCAGACCAACCGGCTGAAGATCCGTTTCAAAGACGAGAACGGCAAGACCCAACTGGCGCACTCACTCAATGGAAGCTCGCTGGCCTTGCCCCGCATTGTGGCCTGCCTGCTGGAGAACAACCAGCAAGGTGATACAATTGCGCTGCCGAAGGTACTGGTTCCGTATTTTGGGAAAGAGGCGATTACAAAATAGACACAACAAACTGTATATAAGTAGTTTAATGAAGCCGTCCCGATTACTTTTGAGACGGCTTCTTCTCTTTCTCCGAGGCAGACCTCAGTGAAGCATATCAAAAGTTGAAATAACGTCATGAATAACTTGTAAAAGATAATCGGCTTTCTGAAAAATATTTTTGACATACAGACGGAGTTTTTCCACGCGCTGGGCTATTCCATGAGCTACCTGGAATTCTTTGGTGTGCTTACAGGACTTGCCGCCACCTGGCTTTCTGCCCGGGCCCATATCATCAGCTGGCCGGTGGGCATTGTAAATGTAGCGCTCTCTTTCTGGCTGTATTACCAGGTACATTTGTACCCCGATATGCTGCTGCAGGTCTTTTTCTTCGCCACCAACCTGGTGGGCTGGTGGCGCTGGGCGCACCCCAAAACATTTGAAGCCGATGCAAAAAAGGAACTAAAGGTCAGCTTTATGAAACCCGCACAGCTCACGCGCACCATCCTGCTGGCCGGCTCGGGCACTTTTTTGCTGGGAACCTTTGCGGGTCGCCTGCACGAATGGTTCCCCAAGGTCTTCCCGGCACCCAGCTCTTTCCCTTTTGCGGATTCCTTTATTATGGTGATGAGCATCCTGGCTACCTTTTACATGATCCAGAAAAAGATCGAATGCTGGATCATCTGGATGCTGGTAGACCTTACAGCCACCGTGCTCTATTATATAAAGGGCATCCGGTTCTACAGCCTGGAATACCTGGTGTTTACCGGCATCGTACTGATGGGCTTTCTTCACTGGGTAAAGGAATACCGCTCTTATTCATCAAAGCCGGTATGACACGGGGGCTCGTCATAGGAAAATTTATGCCCTGCACAAAGGACATATAGCGCTTATTGAATTTGCAGCCGCACATTGCGACGAACTGATCGTCTCAATGAGTTATACAGATAGCGACCCCATTGACGGCAATCTCCGTTTTTCATGGCTCCTTGAGCAATTCAGCTCCGATCCGAAAATAAGGCCGCATATTATCAAAGATGATTTTGATGACGAAACATTACCGCTGGAGGACCGTACCCGGGCATGGGCAAAAAAGATGAAGACCGTTTATCCGCCCATCCAAGTGCTCATCGGTTCAGAGCACTATGGCCCGCCCTTTGCACGGCATATGAATGCAACGCATATTTCCTTTGATCCCGGGCGGAGCCAGGTACCGGTTGCTGCAACTGCGATACGAAACCGGCCGCTTACCAACTGGAATTTTATCCCCGCACATATCCAGCCTTACTTTCTCAAAAAGATCTGTTTTTACGGCCCTGAAAGTACGGGCAAAACGACCCCAGATCGTTCCCGATAAAGAAAGGGACAATGCATATGGGTTTGGCGAATAGCGGATCCCGGCGGCACCTTTCATAAAGAATAACATAAGCGGTCTTTGAATTTTATGAGGTATTGTTCAAAACGGTGTGAAGTGATCGTTCGCAACAGGATCGTATGGCTTTCCTGCTTCAGGATAGCAATTACCAGCTGTCCGGCATATACCGGTTTCCCGGTATTCCGATCCCCGGAATATTAAATTAAAAAATAATTGTCATAGAATTGTAAGTTGGCTTATTTATTGTTATTTTTATAAAAACAATCCTTTTATGAAAAAGATAATCCTTTGCGCTTATATTGCCTTAACGGCAGCAGTTGCCTGTACGCCCAAGGCCTCTCCATCTACTACAGATGCCGTTATTCCCGAGGCCGCCAGTGTTAGCAGCGATCAGGCTTCCATTGATGCCGGCCATACCATCTTTACAACAAAGTGCACCAAATGTCATGGTGCCAAAGACAAAGCCGTTGCTTCTAAGTCTTATGAAGATTTAAGGCCCATACTGGCTTCCATGACTAAAAAAGCAAAACTCAGCAAAGAGGAGATCCAGCAGGTTTCCGCTTACGTTTATGCAAATGCCAAGAAATAACAGGAACCCCTTTTATATCAGAACCTCCTTTTAACAGGAGGTTTTTTATTTTTTAACTGCTTATAGTTAATATTGCAGAAACCATCCCAGAGAATATGAAGAAATTAGCAGGTGTACTTTTTGTATGCATCGTTATCATTTTCAGCTGCACCCGCAAAGCCGCGCCTACCATACCCAACCGGCCGGTGGAACCGGTTGCCGGTAACAAGGCCGATACGGCAGATTTTAATTCCAGCAATCCCCTTGTTGCCGGTAAGGCCATTTATGAAATAAAGTGTACCAAATGTCATAAGGCAAAGAACCTGTCCGACTGGACACCGGATGAATGGAAGCCGATCCTGAACTCAATGGTAAAAAAAGCAAAGCTCAATGACCTGCAGATATCACAGGTGACCCAATACGTAAATGCGCACGCAAAAAAATAGCGGCGCGGGGGCGGCCACCGGTATCCGTTCAATAGCCTGCGGGGTTGTCTGAAACAGGTTTGCTGCCGTTTTTTCCCGGAAAAGTTTTCCTGATCGCCCGGCTGGTATCCTGCAAGTCTATTTTATAAGAAACTCCCGGAATGCAACGGAGTCGCCGTTAAAAACATTAAAGTCAACTTTGGCATCAATGCCATTTACCTGACCTGCGTCATTGTGCTGCCACAGGGTCCAGTCACGCCGGATGTGCGGTTTTCGCTTTTCATAATAGTGGGCCACCCATAAAGGATAGTCATTAAACGATTTCCCCAGGTATTGATCATAAAAATCAGCGTTGGTATAGATCACCGGTTTTACCCCATAATGCTGTTCAACAAGTCGCAGCCATATCTTTGAGCGCTCCCGGATCACCGATGCCGGAAGATTATTGGTTTGCTCTACATCCAGCACGGGCGGCAGGTCGCCCGGTTGCAGCGAAACATTCCGGATAAAATTAACCGCCTGTTTGACCGGATCTTTTGAAGGGATAAAAAAATGATATGCACCCCGCGGCATGCCGTTCTTCCGGGTATTTCGCCAGTTGCGCTTAAACTGCACATCCAGGTCCCGCTCTCCTTCGGTAGCCTTGATAAATGCGAAGCCGATACCAATATGCTGGACCCTCATGGTCTTTACTTCTTTCCAGTTTATACGTTTCTGATACCGGGATACATCAATGCCATGGAGTGAATAGTCAACGGGGATTTCGATGCCAAACTCCGGGTACCGCTTTACCTCGAGTTCAAACCTCTGGCTCCAGTCCAGCGCAAAAAATACCCCGACCAATACCACCAGTACCAGCAGGGACCCTATCAGCCTCCACCGATACGTCATTTTTTTCTTTTTCTTTCTTCGCTTTTTCCTGACTGCCATAAAAAAACCGGATCCATCTTTGGACCCGGCAAAATTATTTGTTTAGCGCTGATATCTTCCTACCGCCTGTTAAATTTTGTTTTAAATACGCTTTTCCTGTTTTCGATATCATCCAGTGCCTGTTCTACCGCACTTAACCGTGCGACCTTAACCAATCCTTCCGTTCCCGTTTCATAGTCTGAAGCAGAGCTGTAAATAAAATCAGAAGCATACCGGACAATCCGTTCCTGCACGGGTATATTGTGGATCAGTTCCAGGTGATCTGCCATGATTTCCGGCCGTGCCAGGTCAATAGAAAGCATTTCCTTTACCCGCTTCCACACCTCCAGCTTTCTTTGTGTTCCCAGAAAACCATGGTTCTTCTGGAAATGCTCGGTCAGCCATTGCCGCCGCTCTTCCGGCTCATTATTTACAGCCTCTATGACCTTTTCGGTGGTAAACTGTTTAAAGGCCTTTCTTAATTCCTTAAAGGAGACATTTTTCTGCACCTGGCAGATGATGTATAGTTTATTGGGCATCAGGCACCAGCCATAAACGATCAATCCCTTGCTGCTGATATAATGATTGAGGGTATGCACAATGATCTGTTTGTACATAGGCCTGATAAAAATATCGGTAAGATCAACGGTCTCCAGTGTTAAAAAATAACACCCGTGATCATCAAATGATATAACCCGTTCAGTATCCATGACTATTACCCCAATACATGATTCAAGCACATCTATGCGCATTCAGAAGAATGTTCATTAAATGTTAATGTTTTAACAAGGCAAAACTTGTTCCAATTATTTTAAACGGAGTCAAAATTTTTTACCCATAAAATACAGGTATCACCGTCTCAATTTTATTTAATTAAGAATCAAGGAGTAAGAATAGATCTTTTTTTAATATTAAAAAAAAATTCAGGATAAAATTTTCAGACGCGCATAATTCAGGAGGATTTTCTTTTCCCCATTGGCGTCAAACCGGATCAGGGCCATCTTATTGTGCTGGTTCCCTTCCAACTTCAGTACTTCGCCAAATCCAAATTTCTGATGTTCCACTTTCCGGCCTACCGCTATTTCACTGATATCACTGGGCTGAAAATCTGCCGACGGTGTATGTTCAATGGTCTTTTTTGCTTCCGGTTTGGGGCCAAGATATTCCGGCGTTGTTTTTTTTGCAGGCGGAGGCCCGTATTTTTTTTCGGCGGCAATGGTGCCTCCCCCGCTGTTGCCCCGGCCTCCGCTCATCCGCTCATAAACAGATCCCGAACTGCCAAACCCGAACGAACGTTGCATTTTGGTACCTCCGCCGGCGTAGGTATTGTCGATATAGTCTTTGGGAAGCTCTTCAATAAAGCGGCTGGGCTCGTTTTGAACCAAGGATCCGAACTTATACCGGGTATTCGCATATGTGATCCACAGCCGGCTCTTGGCACGGGTTACCACTACATAGAACAACCGTCGTTCTTCTTCCAGTTCCTCCCTTGTATTAATGCTCATGGCATTGGGAAACAGCTGCTCTTCCAGTCCGGCGGCAAAAACACAGGAAAACTCCAGGCCCTTCGCAGCATGGATCGTCATCAGCTTTACGGTATCGGCATCCGGGTCCTTGTTATCGGCATCGGTCAGCAACGTGATCTGTTGCAGATAGGCGCCCAGGCTTTTGTCGATCACCTCGCCTTCTTCATTGTCCGGGCTTTCCACCCATTCTTTAATGGAGTTGAGCAGCTCCTGTATGTTCTCATAACGTTGCAGTCCTTCGGTACTTTTATCGTTAAAAAGCTCTTTCACCAGGTTGGTCTGCTTCCCCACGTGAAAAGCCACATCATAAGCATTTTGTTTTTTCAGCATGCTGGAAAAGCTTTGGATCATCAGCACAAAATCCTGGATCACATTCAGCGTACCGGCGCGGAAACCGAACTGGTCTGCCTTTTCCAGCACTTCCCACATAGTGATCTGATGGGTATTGGCCAGCAGCAGGATCTTGTCGATCGTTGTTTTTCCAATGCCTCTTACCGGGTAGTTAATGATCCGCTTCAGGGCTTCTTCATCGCGGCTGTTTACGATCAACCGCAGATAAGACACAAGGTCTTTGATCTCTTTACGCTGGTAAAAGCTGATGCCGCCATACATGGTATAGGGAATGCTCATGCGGCGCAGCGATTCCTCGAAGGCGCGGCTTTGCGCGTTGGTTCGGTATAAGATGGCAAAATCCCGGTTGGAAAAATGATTGCGTAATTTTTGCTCCTGGATGGTATCGGCCACAAATTTGCCTTCATCATTATCCGTCATGGTGCGCACGATCCGGATCTTTTCCCCACTGACATTCTCCGTAAACAGCACTTTGGGGATCTGGGCCTTGTTGTTGCGGATCACCTCATTGGCTACATGGATGATGTTTTGTGTGCTCCGGTAATTCTGTTCCAGCTTCACCACTTTTACATCGTCATAATCCTTTTGAAACTGCAGGATATTTTGAATGGTAGCGCCCCGGAAGCTGTAAATACTTTGTGCATCATCACCCACCACACAAACATTCTCATGCATCGCACCCAGCAGCTTAACGATCTCATACTGGGCTGGGTTGGTATCCTGGTACTCATCGATCATGATATACCGGAATTTATGCTGGTACTTGCTCAGTACTTCCGGAAAGCTTTTCAGCAATTCATAGAACTTCAGCAGCAGGTCGTCGAAATCCATCGCCCCGTTCTTAAAACAGCGCTTGCAATAGGCATCATAGATCTTGCCGATGGCCGGCCGGTTGGCGCGCATGTCTTCCTGCTGTATATGGTAATCAGTAACATAATCCAGCGGGCTTACCAGCGCATTCTTTGCAGCAGAGATCCGGTTATAAACCGTAGCCGGTTTGTACAGCTTATCATCCAACTGCATTTCATTGATCACCGTTTTTACAACGCTCTTGGCATCATCCGTATCATAGATGGTAAAGCTATTGGGATAGCCCAGGCGGTGGGCTTCTGCGCGAAGGATCCTTGCAAAAACGCTGTGAAAAGTTCCGATGTATAAATTCCGGGCCTCGTTGTTCCCGAGTATCCGTTCAACACGTTCTTTCATTTCCCTGGCCGCTTTATTGGTGAACGTAAGCGCCAGTATATTAAAGGCATCAATCCCCTTGGCCATCAGGTGAGCAATCCGTGTGGTGAGCACTTTGGTTTTTCCGCTTCCGGCCCCCGCTATGATCATCAATGGGCCATTAATATGTAGTACGGCCTCTTTTTGCCGTTCATTCAATCCTGCTAAATAATCCTGCATGGCCGCAAGGTACGAAGCAGAACGCGGGTATAAAAAGAAACCTTGAATTTTTTGCTAACTGGATGATTCGCTTTTGTTTAACCGGTCCCATATCTGGGGGATCCGTTTGATCCAAACAAGCTCTTTCTTTTTTTCATGGGCAGGAACAGCCGGGCTGCCAAAATATGCTCCCCCTCCTTTCAGGGAAGAAGCTACTCCGCTCTGTGCATTGATCACCGCACCTTTACCAATCGTCAGTGTTTTGCTCACCCCCACCTGTCCCCAAAGGATCACTTCATCTTCAATGACCGAGGCCCCCGCAATACCCACCTGCGCTGCAAACAAACAGTTCTTGCCCACCAGGGTATCATGCCCGATATGTACGAGGTTATCCATCTTGGTGCCGGCACCGATACGGGTAACACCGGTAACACCCCGGTCGATGGTGCAACCCGCTCCGATTTCCACATCGGCTTCTATTTCCACCCTACCGCAACTGATCATCTTTTTATAATGCACCGGCCGGTTGGTTTTTTTATTATAATAAAAAGCATCGCTGCCAATAACCGTTCCGCTTTGAATGATCACATTGTCACCAATGGTACAGTGATCCATAATGGTTACATTGGGATAGATCACACAATGAGCGCCGATCGTAACATGATTGCCCAGATATACATGAGGCATGATAACGGTACCGGGCCCTGTTTGTGCCGTTGCCGCAACCGCTTCCATGGAAGGACGGAACGGGCGGTAGGCAGATACGATCTTCAGGTATGCCTCAAACGGTTCATCAACGATCAGCAATGCTTTGCCTTCCGGTACCTTCTGCTCCGTATTGATGATGATAAAACTGGCTGCCGAATGAATGCTCGTATCATAATATTTAGGATGATCTACAAAAACAAGGTCGCCCTTTTCCACCTGGTGGATCTCATTGATGCCCGTTGCTGCAGCATCATGATCCCCTACAATTCTTGCCGCGATAAGCGCCGCTATTTCTGAAAGCGGAACAGGATTTTCGAATCGCATATCTTTTTTTTCAAAGTTAGGCGTAACTGGTTGTTGAAGTACAAAACGCCAAAGTTTTTCACATTCCGGAAATTTTCTGTACGCTTTCAAAAGATTTTTATGTTGTTATCCGGGATCAAAAAAGCCCGCTTTTATCAACCAAACAATCATCAAAACATCTTGCGCCTCCATCGAAATAAAAAATGCTTTCTTCATAAAACCCTTTATTCATCCATGTTCCAGCGGTTCTTTAAATAATGAGGAGACAAGACACTTTCTTTTCTTTGTTTTATCAGCCGGTTCCGGTGCTTCAAAATGAATGCTACATATCCACAGGCCGTTTTAAAATGTGAATAAAATTTGTAGTAAATAATTTTTGTATCGACGAAATAATATTTAATATTGTGGTGGGAAATTTTATTTTCCATACTTACTAACCCATCTTTATAAAATAATCCCTTCACTTTCGGAGGGATTTTTTTATACCCGGCACCGGGCCAGGAGCCTTCTCCTCCCCTCTTTTATTTTTTACAAGAGACGTTGCGAATAATTATCTTTACAAAAATCAATGTATGTTCAAATCAATGACAGGCTTTGGCCGCGCTGAAAAAACGATTGGCAACAAAACCTTCCTCGTAGACATCAAATCACTAAACGGAAAACAGTTTGACCTGTCATTAAGATTGCCTGCGCTGTTAAAATCGCAGGAATTTACTATACGGAAAACACTGGCGGAAGGATTGAGCCGGGGCAGTGTGGAATGCAGCATCAGCTTAAAAGATACAGGGGATGCAAAGCCTGTTACCATCAATACAGATCTTGCAAAAGCGTATTACCATTCTCTGTCCACCCTTTCCAGGGAATTGAACATAGATACTTCCAATATCCTGAGCGCATTGATCAAGCTGCCCGAAGTGATCACACCTACCAGTGAGACCCTGTCTGATGAAGATGCCACGGCCTTTACGGAACTGCTGAAAGAAGCGATCGCCGACCTGAACCAGCACCGGCTCAATGAAGGCGGGATCCTGAAAGAAGAGCTTACAGGACGCATCCGTAATATTGAAACCCTGCAGACAGAAGTAGAAAAGCTGGACCCCTCCCGCAAGTCCATGATCCGGGATAACATCGTGAAGCTGCTCGAAGAAAATGTGGGGAAGGAAAACTTCGACACCAACCGCCTCGAGCAGGAGCTGATCTATTACATTGAAAAAATTGACATCACCGAAGAGCTGGTGCGGCTCAAAAATCACTGCGCATATTTTATGCAGACCGCTCAGGAAGATATCGATATAAAGGGGAAGAAGCTTTCCTTTATCCTGCAGGAAGTAGGAAGAGAGATCAATACCACGGGGTCCAAGGCCTATCACGCCTCCATTCAAAAGCTGGTCGTTATGATGAAAGATGAGCTGGAAAAAGCGAAGGAGCAGGTGCTGAACGTTTTGTAACCGGCGGACCCTCCACTGAGAGATAAAAATGCCTTAAGATCTCTTTAACGAAATACCCCGGTCCTCCCTTAGCCTCCATACGGTTCATTCCACAGCTGCATTTTGTACTTCACTGAGGGCCCAGGCACACGCAAACACTAAAAAATCGTGAGCGGCCCCGTTTCAGCAATGGCGAATGAGCTGTATAATAGTACATTTGCAAAAATGCACCCCGATGGACCGGTTCGTTTATTGTTTATTTTTTGTTTTGATCAGCACTGTTTTTTCCTGCCGGCAGGTAAAGGTAACCGAGCGGATCGCCGATATACCCCGGCACGAGTGGCGGAAAAATGTGCCTGCCGTGATAGAACTTGACATAGCAGACACGGCAACATACCAGCTTTATTTACTGGTACGTCATACCCAGCAATACCGTTACAACAACCTTGTTGCAAGGATCTCCATTAAAGACACGGCCAACCAACCCATAACTTCCTTCCGGGTAAACGCATCTCTGGTAACCCCTTCCGGAAAATGGGCCGGGAACAATATTGACGACCTGTATGATCACCGTATCCGGTTAAACACCGATGTTCCGTTAAAAAAGAACCGGTACCGGTTCACCATCAGCCAGCTCATGAAAGACGATCCCCTGCTCTTTATTTTAAATGCAGGCATCGGCATCAAAAAGATAACAGCAATCCCCGAATGATATGGAGCAAAAGCGCAGGCGATATTCGAAGAAAGCAACCACCCTTTTTTATTTGCTGGTGGTTTATATTCTTGCCGCGCTGGTTTGGTGGTTTATTTCCCTGGAGCAGCAGAACAACCGCCTTCATCAATCAAAGATCGAGCATTTAAAGATTGCAGTGCCGGATACCGCCGCTGCCCGCTACAAAGACCAGCTGTACCTCATTAAAGATGAATACCGGAGGAACCGCGTAAAATATGCGGGGGAAGGCATCGTATTCCTCGGACTCATCCTTATAGGCGCCCTGTTCATCTACCGGTATATTACCCAGCAGGCCCGCCTGCAGCAGCAGCAGCAGAATTTTACCATGGCCGTAACCCACGAACTGAAAACGCCCATCGCCGTGGCAACGCTGAATCTGGAAACACTGCTAAAACACAATCTGGATGAAGGCAAACGGCGGAAGCTGATCGCGATGACCCTTGAGGAAACCGCCCGGCTTCATTTTCTTACCAACAATATCCTCGTATCGGCGCAGCTGGAAGGCCAGGGGCGCAAGATCAATAAGGAAGATCTGAATCTCTCCAACCTGCTTTCGGACCGCATCACCGAGTTCAAAAAACGGTTCCAGGATCGCCGGTTTGAGGAGATGATCGACCCGGATGCGGATATAAAAGGCGACCCTTTATTACTGGAGATCCTGATCAACAACCTCATTGAGAATGCGCTTAAGTACAGCCCCAAAGAAGGCCTCATAACCATCACGCTGACCCGGCAGCCCGGGCAGGTGATCGCTTCGGTTACCGACGAAGGGCCTGGCATCCCCGATGATGAGAAGAAAAAGATATTTACAAAATTCTACCGTATCGGCAATGAGTCCACACGTAAAAAGCAGGGCACGGGACTTGGGCTCTATTTATGTGACAAAATCGCCAAAGATCACAATGCAGACATTTCAGTGACAAATCATGAACCGAACGGGAGTACTTTTGCGGTTAAATTTCACACTTAGTCGTTCGACAAAAGACAACAGACTATGAACGGAGACAAAACGGCTACTATATTACTGGTAGAGGACGAAGAAAACCTTCACGAAGCATTAAAATTAAATCTGGAACTGGAAGGCTATGCCGTTACCTCGGCCTTTGACGGAGTGCAGGCCATAGAAGCGATAAAAAATGAATATTTCGACCTGGTCATATTAGATATTATGCTGCCCGAAATGGATGGCATTGCCGTTGCGGAAACCATTCGCCTGGGTAATAACGAAGTGCCGATCCTGATGCTGAGCGCCAAAAATACCAGTAACGACAAGGTGCTGGGCCTGAAAAAAGGAGCCGACGATTACCTCACCAAGCCGTTTAATCTTGAAGAGCTACTGCTCCGTATACAAAAACTGATCAATAAAAATCAACGGCTGCAGGAAAAGAGCACTGTTGGCAATTCCTACACTTTTGGCGACAATATCATCGACTTTAAAGCGCAGGAAGCCGTCACCAAGTACGCCGGCAAGATCCAGCTGAGCAAAAAAGAAGCCATGCTGCTAAAGCTCCTCATCGAAAACAAGAACGAGGTTGTACCCCGCGAAAAGATCCTGCAGGCAGTATGGGGCTACAATGTTTATCCGACCACCCGCACCATCGACAATTTTATTCTCAACTTCCGGAAATATTTTGAAAAAGACAGCCGCAACCCCAAATTTTTTCATTCGGTAAGAGGTGTAGGGTATAAGTACACCGAATAGTTATTTATCTTGTGGGATGCTCCGTCCTGCCATTATACTGCTGGCTCTTTTATTGCCTGCCTTTTGCACATCCGCACAGGCGCCGCCGGATGTTTCCGACCTGCTTCAAAGCAGACTCAACGCATACAATGCCCAACATCCCCGTCAGACACTGATCGTTATTGCCGACAAAAATATTTATGCCAAAAACGAAATGCTGTGGTTTGCCGGTTATATTCTTTCCCAACCGGAGTCGGTACAGGATACGGCCACCGTATTGATTGCCACCTGGGTCGACGACGTGACCCATAAAGTGCTGCTGCAAAAAAAATTCCCCATCCGCGATCAGATCTCAACCGGGAACTTCCTGGTGCCGGACAGTGCCCTGCCCGGCGCGCATCACATTGTGTTCAGCACCAACCTGCTGCATCACAACCAACCCATCGGGGAGTACCGTCTCCCCGTTTCCGTTAAAACCAATGCGATCCTTAACTATACAACAGCACTTACATTGCCGGACAGCTTAAATACGCCGGATAAAATCGGCGTCGGTATCGCCCTGGTGCCGCTTGTGTACCGGCAACTGATGCAGGGGGCAAAATTTTCTTACCAGCTGAAGGGGCAAAAGGAGCGGCATATTGAACTAAACAGGCTGGGGAAAGGAGTCGTTTTCATTGACAAAAAATGGATCCGCACCGGCAGCGATGTCCTGTACACCACCACCCGCTTCGAGGATGAAACATACCCGGTGAACATAAAGTTGCCGGCAGCGCAAAATGCAGACACCCTGAGCTTCCGGTTTTACCCCGAAGGCGGCAACCTGGTATATGGCCTGGAAAGCCAGGTAGCCTGCGAAGCCAAAGTGGCGGGCAGCGGGGTGGCCGTGACCGCAACGCTGCTGCAGAACGAAAAAGCCCTCTGCTCCGTACCCATAAGCACCGATGGAAAAGGGCTCTTTACCCTCCGGCCGCAAAAAGGCGCCCGCTATCTCCTGCAGGCGGTCTGGAACAACAAAAACTATCGCTTTGATCTTCTTCCCGCACTGGATGACGGGGTAGTGATAAAAATACCCACCGCCGTGGTGGATGATTCTTTACAAATAGAATTACAAAGCAGTGTTCCGCGTACCATTTCCATCACCCTGCACAACGCCGCCACCGTTATCGGTACACCGCCAATCCCCGTAAAAAGCAGCTCCAGGATCCTGATGCCGGTAAAAGAACGGAAGGGCATTTATGCGATCACCGTGTTTGATGATAAAGGACGGCCGCTGGCGGAGCGGCTGATCTTTGCGCGCTATCATCAGAAAGCCGGTGTGGACATCATATTTAACAAAGAATCTTTTGGTACAAGGGATCGGGTGGATGCCATATTAAACATCACCGGCGCCGGCAACCAGCCCACTTCATCCGTACTAACGGTCAGCTGTGTGGCAATGAACCGGATCGCCACGGATATACGAAAAGACCTTGAAAGCGTGTTTTACTTAGAAAATGAGCTGAAAGGCATCTCCCTGTACGACCGGCAGGGACGGCTCATGGACAACAGGCCGCTGCTGGAAGAAGCGCTTTTGCTCAAAGGCTGGCGGCGTTATACATGGCAGCAGTTGCAGCACATTGCCGGAGACACCGCCAAAATTGTAAAACCGAACGTAAGAGGTCAGTTGTTCCGGTTCGAAAAAAAGATAAAGAAGCCGGAAGAGCTGGTGCTCATTAAAGACAGCATTCTCGGTTTTGGAAACACGGATCACGAAGGAATTTTCTTTCTGAACGAGAACGACCTGCTGGTGAGGGATGGAAGAAAACTGTTTATCAAGGTCATGGGGAAAAACAAGGACGGTTTTCAATATAAGATCACGGACAGCCTTGTAAAAACCACAGCCGATGCTGCCGGCAGCCTGCATATTGACCGCCCCGTTGCCAGGTTGCGATCTGAGGATGAACTGCAGGATAAGATGGATACACAGGAAAGGGGTAAAACACTGGAAGCCGTTGTTGTACGTTCCCAAAAGAAATTCTATGCTTATGGCAGTAATGAATGTGGCGATTATGTTTGCCAATACGGCGTTTTAAACTGCATCAACCATCCTTATCCTTTTGCAATGCCGGTGGTAGGGCGCACCTACTATACCAATGCAAACGGCATATCCCGGCGGGTCGTATATATGGGCTGTAAGAACGGGCCGGTGATCAATACCGACTACTTAATTTACCGGTCCCGGGAATTTTATGGTATGGACAGTACTCTCATGAAACAGGGTACCGAAGAAATGATGAGCACGATTTACTGGAAGCCCCTGTTATATACCGATGCAACCGGAAAACTGGAATGCTCCTTTTTTACAGCCGACCTGAAGGGTGCGTACCTGATGACCGTTCAGGGAATATCCGCCGACGGAAGCCTGATCTTCAGGCAAAAATTACTGCGGGTTCAATAAGGATCACCTGCGGGCAGGCTACCCGCAAAAACCCGCAAATACAGACCCAGCTTCAAATTTCCCTCGTTGCACGTTCAATTATCCTAAATTTGCAACCATCTGTAACTGAAAAATAGCAACGCATGAAAAATAAAAGATTGTATGCATTATGGATCCTGATCCTTTTCACATGTCAATCTATCAACGCCCAAAACAACAGCAATCTTCCCGCAAACAAGTGGGTGGACAGTGTTTATAAGAGCCTCAGCAAGGACCAGCGCATTGCACAGCTGATCATTGTAAGAGCCCATTCCAATAAGGGCGCCGATCATATTGCCGCAGTGGCGAATGACATTAAAAAATACAATGTTGGAGCGCTCTGCTTTTTCCAGGGAGGTCCGATTCGCCAGGCAAAGCTTACCAACTATTATCAGCAGCTGGCCAGGACCCCCATTATGATCACCATCGACGGTGAGTATGGCCTTGGCATGCGTCTGGACAGTGTTATAAAATTCCCGTACCAGATGACGGTGGGGGCCATTGCCGATACCGGCCTGGCCTATGAAATGGGGCTGGCCGTAGGCCGTCAGCACAAACGGCTGGGCGTGCAGGTGAATTATGCGCCGGTGGTCGACATCAATAACAATCCCAATAACCCGGTAATCGGCTTCCGCTCTTTCGGAGAGAATAAATACAAGGTGGCCCGGATGGGTGTTGCCTATATGCGGGGCATGCAGGATGCCGGCATCATGGCCAGCGCCAAGCATTTTCCCGGGCACGGGGATGTGGCCGTGGATTCGCACCTGGATCTGCCGGTGATCAATAAAACCGTAGACCAGCTGCAGGAGCTGGAGCTCTACCCTTTTAAAGAACTGATCAAAGCCGGTGTACAAAGTGTAATGGTGGGTCATTTATTTGTACCATCCATTGACCGTACCCCTCACCGGGCCACTTCCATTTCAAAAAATGCGGTTACCGGCTTGCTACGTGACCAGCTCGGCTTTACCGGGCTCACGTTTACGGATGCACTGGAAATGAAGGGCGTTGCCAAATACTTTCCCGGCGGAACCATTGCAGTGGAAGCGCTGATTGCCGGCAACGATATGCTTTGCCTCCCGGAGAGCGTTCCGGGCACCATTAAGGCCGTGAACGAAGCGATCAAAAAGAAACGGCTGAGCTGGAAGGATATTGAAACAAAAGTAAAACGGGTATTGCTGGCAAAATATAATTTAGGGCTCAGCCAGCTGTCTCCGGTCAGTACCGACCATCTTACAGAAGATCTGAATGCAGCCACCAACCAGGTGCGCGAAAAAATAGCGCGCCAGGCGCTGACCATTGTCAAGCTCATCAATCCCGACGGCTTCCGGAATGAGTTTTTCAGCCGCCCGTTAGCCGGAAAAAAAGTGGCTTATGTTGGATTCAATAACGGAGGCTCCACGGCACTGGCACAACGCCTGAAACAGGATCTTCATGCAGACATCTTTTATATCCGGTACCCGGACGCTGCCGGAAAGGGAGGCACCGTTGTTAAAAAAATCTTAGAGGGCCGTTATGATGCGGTGATCCTGGGATTTCATGATATAGCCCTGCGCAAAGGCAGCAGCAACTATGGCATTTCCCAAAGTGCGCTTCAAAACTGGCGGCAGCTAAACCGCAACAATGCGGTAACCATGGTTTTTGGGAACCCCTTGTCATTGGGCAACTTCTGCATGGCCAGATCATTGATCGCTGCTTATGAGGACGACACCGTTTTTCAGGAAGTGGCAGCAGACTGGCTGACATCCAAATTCAATGCCAGGGGCACGTTGCCGGTTACCGTATGCAATTGGAAATACGGAACAGGTGTGATCCAGAAAGGGACGGAAGCAAGCTATATGCAGCCGATCGGCGACCAGCAGTTTGCCGCAGTAGATTCGATTGCAGAAGAGGGCATCAAAAAAAAAGCCTACCCCGGCTGCGTGGTACTGGCCGCTAAGGACGGGCAAATTGTTTACCACAAGGCCTTTGGCAACTACACATACGATGCCGTAAAACCCGCTACCCTCAACAGTATCTTTGACCTGGCCTCCGTTACAAAGATCTCGGCTACCACCGTATCGCTCATGAAACTGTACGAAGAAGGCAAGATCGATCTCAAAAAAAAATTGTCCGATTATCTTCCCTGGACCAAAAAAACCAATAAGGCCCGGCTTACTTTAGAAGACATCATCCTGCACCAGGCAGGAATGGTACCCTTTATTGCATTTTATAAAGAAACCCTCAATCCCGATGGAACGGTGCGGCCGGAGTTATACCGGAGCAGCCCAACAGAAGGATTCACTACCCAGGTGGCCCGGGATCTTTATATCCGGGATGACTATAAAGACTCTATCTGGAAAAAGATCCTGGACAGCCCCGTGGTGCCTCCCGGAAAGAAATACATTTACAGCGACAACGACTTCTGGTTTTTGGGCAAGATCGTGGAAACCATTACTAAAATGCCGCTGGAAGCATACGTACAAAAAACCTTTTATGAGCCCTTGCATATGACCACTACCGGCTATCATCCCCTGCAACGTTTTCCATTAGACCGCATCATGCCTACAGAAAACGAAACAGGTTTTCGCAACCAGCTGATACACGGAACGGTTCATGACGAAGGGGCCGCTTTGGCCGGCGGTGTAGCCGGACACGCTGGTTTGTTTTCAGACGCTTATGACCTGGGAAAACTATACCAGATGCTGCTGAATGGCGGGGAATTGAATGGCCTGCGTTTGCTTAAATGGGAAACCATCCAGCATTTTATCGGTTACCACAGCACGATCAGCCGGAGGGGCTACGGTTTTGATAAACCGGAAAAAGACAATGCTACCAGCAGCAGCCCCTACCCGAGTAAATATGCATCCCCGCAGGCCTATGGTCATACCGGATTTACCGGTACCTGTGTATGGGTGGATCCGAAATACAATATCGTGTACATCTTCCTTTCCAACAGGGTCTATCCTACGCGCAACAGCCCGGGCCTTAGCCGTTTAAGCATCCGGGGCCATATACAGGATGCCCTGTACAAGGCCCTCATCCCGAATCTTTAATTTTCATTTGTGTAAAAACAGGTAAGAAATAAGCCGCTTTGGTATGTTTATTGATAAATCGTTCCTGTTAAATCTCGTACAAATGAAAAAAATATTTTTTTTGACCGTGGTCATTGCTGTTGCAATGGCTGCAAATGCACAGTCCGGTTACCGCCATGCCATCGGTGCCCGCATCAGCTCACATACAGAATATGAGGCTTTTGCCGCTTCCTACAAGTTCTTTGTTACCCGGCCGGGTGCCATAGAGCTCAATCTCGGTTTTGGCGATCAACGGTACTGGTATGGTAATGACCGGAGAAATGCACCCAGTGTCAGCTTTTCGGGAACCTACCAGCATCACTTTCCCATTAAGCCCGTAGCCGGCCTCAAATGGTTCATCGGCGGGGGNATGGNATTTTTCAATACCAGTTCAAAACTGGACCGCTACGATGGCTTTGGCGTAGGCATTTACCCAACCGGCGGGGTCGATTATAAATTTGCAACCATTCCGCTGAACCTTTCTGCGGACTTCAGACCTACATTCCATCTTACCGCTCCGGATGCCTATGATACTTTTCATGGGCACGATGTGGGAATAGCAGCCCGTTATACGTTCTGACCTCTTTTTATTTTTAAGGGTATGGTTTTTGTACACGCAATAGTGGCATGTTTCGCCCGGTACATCACTACCCGTCAGCAGCAGGTGCGGATATCCTGATGCCCGGAACAGGTCCCCGATATAAGGCTCTTTAAAATGATCCCGGCAGGTGTTCCAAAATGCGCTATTCATATCCTGCCTCCTCTTAACCTTGTCTGTATCTTCAATGAAACAATCTATCCTGATCCTTGCCATTGTTTTGGTTGCCGGAGCACTCCAGGCCCAGGAAAAAAGCAGAAAAGCCGTCGGTATCCGGATCAGCTCTCATCTGGATTATGCTACTGTGGCGGCCTCTTATAAGTTTTATGTTTCAGAACCCGGGGCCATTGAGCTCAATGCCGGTTTTGGCCAGAGGAACCGGTATTCTGTATATGACCACCGGTATTGGAATACCACGGGCGTCAGTCTTTCAGGATCTTACCAGCACCATTTTGACATCAGCGCTGTTCCGGGTCTGAAATGGTTCCTCGGTGGCGGGCTGCTGCTGTTCAACTCCTTTTCGCGGCAAAGCTATTATGATGGTTTTGGTGCCGGCATTTTTGCAACCGGGGGTGCCGACTACCAGTTCAGCAATACCCCGCTGAACCTTTCGGCAGATTTCCGGCCGGTACTGCATATCGCAGCCCCCTCTGGCTTCGGAACCCTGCATGCCCATACTTTCGGCCTTGCCGCACGCTATACTTTTTAAACCCGGCGTTTGCCCGTGAGCATTTTCTTAAATGCCGCTGCATTCGACCGCGCTACCACCACCGGCGCAAGATCCGGATGCAGCAATACCTGGTACCCCGCAGCATTGCCCTGCACCTGCATGATCTTGTCCGTATTGATCACAAAAGACCGGTGGCAACGGAATAACTGGGGAAACAGGCCATGTGCCTCCATAAAATCATTTAAGGTATTTCTGATGCTAAGGGTAAAGACCTTTTCGTTATTCAGCACCTGCAGTTCCAGGTTATTGCCCCTGGATTCAGCATACAAGAGATCGTCAACCTTAACGGGATGATCCAGCCTGGGAATATTCAGATAGGCGGAGGCTGCCTCCGGCCCGGTCACTTCATTTTTTTGTGCCTGCAGCTCTTTTAACTGGTCATTCAGGGCCGTTACCTCTCTCAGATGATACCTTAATAAATAATTATGGCGGCCAAAAGTGGCAATAATATAAGGCAATATGCCGATGGTAACCGCAAGGAAAAGCGATTGGGCAAGGCTGGTATCTTCCGGTGCCAGCGCTCCCCGGAAATGGTTGATGAGCCAGATGGTCAGCCCGATGCTAAAGAACTGATACCCCATTACAATCAGCTCCCTTCCCAGGGTCCATTTTTCCGGCCGGAACCAGTTCCGGAACATCAGCAGCCATAAGGCATTCAGGGTCATGGCACACAAAGCGCCACCCGCATATACCGCCGCAGTGATGTAAGCGCTTCCCTCTATATTTCTTTCGCCGATCTTAAATGGCTGTAAAATGCTCAATATTAGAAAGACCACCAATACAATTCCCAGCACCGTGCGAAAATAAATACGCAGGTTTCCGTACCCCGGGTGTGGTTGTTTCAATGTATGGATCAGCCTGATCAAAAAAAACTTTATAAACGAAAATAAATATTTTTTGCAGCGAAATACATCGCGGCAATAAAAAGCCTTGCCATTCATCACCACAGCCTGCGGTCCGTCACCATTTTCTGCTATCTGTCACAACTCCTTGTTATCCGCCCTCAATAACTCCGAATCTATTGATTTGCATATTACTATTGCAGTGTCAACCTGCCGGCCTTTTGTCAACTGACCAGCTTTTCCGGAAACTCCAAAGATCTGATATATGAAAAAAATCACTTACCTATTGATCTTAATAGCACTCGCCGCTACCCTGCCCAACTGTTATAAGGGCAAACAGAAGCTCCATCTGCCCGACCAGATATTGGGATTGTGGTCACTGACCTCTTTCAATTACAAAGCCTATAAAGGATCAGCAATTATTGAAGAATACACAGAACCTGCCGGGGATAATGAGCAGATCACGATTCTGTTCTATAAAAACGGAACTTTTGAAACCTATGAGCGCAGACTGGAGGGGGGTAAATGGGTAACGACCGAACATGTAGAAGGAACCTGCCAGTACCTGCCCGGCACCGGAATCCTCGTCATGGAAGATGAGGCAAATGGAGAGCGGTCCGAAGCAAACGTGCTGACCCTTACTGATCAGCACCTGGTTTTTTCACAATCCGTTTCGCCGGCGTCCCATAATCCTGAAGCCGACAGAGAAACAATTACATCTGATTTTAAAAGAGGTGCCCTGCAATAAATACTCCTGTTATGCAAAAGCGAATATTCTTACTTATGTTACTGGCCGTTGCTAACGCTACCATAGCTCAAACTACAAAAAGAATGGCTCCATACCGGCACGCTTTCGGAATAAGGGCCAATGTTTTGGGAACAAAAGCCTATGACTTCTTTTCAGGATCTTACAAAGTATTTTTTTCACCCCGTTCGGCTATTGAACTCAACACGGGTATTTCCTATGAAGAATACATCTTAAGAAATAAGCAGGAAAATTTTGAAGGGGTGCAGGTTTACCAGCCATTTTTCGGTTCCCTCTCGTACCAGCTGCACATTCCCATGAAAGGAGGGTTCAGCTTTATTATCGGAGCGCAGGGCCATGTCCGTTTACTGAAAGACGATCTTCCGGACCATACCGGCTATGCGCCCCCTCCGGACGACCCCTATACCAAAACATTTGAAACGGCAGCAACCCAATTCAGCCTGGGATTTGGGCCGGTAGGCGGTTTCGATTTCAAATTTCCGAAGGCCCCCGTTAACATTACCCTCGACCACCGGCCGGCGTTTTTAAACGTCAACCGTCAATTTGATGGTGAAGTGGAGCTGCTAAATATCGCCCTGGCGGTGCGGTGCACATTTGGAAGGTATCCCGGCCAGAACCCATAAGTTTGATCTTCGGAGATCGGCCACCTTTTTATTACGGATCTTTACGGACAGGAAAACCGGAACAGACATTACTGACCGGGACGATCAGCTACCAGGGCATGCGGCAAATTCAAAAAAAGATAAAAATCTAAAGCGCATCCACGAAGATCAATTAGCTGCCAGTATCGCTCCCCAACCCGTTACGCTCCATCTTTATCGCTAAAATTTATGCTCTGAACCGCGAAAATCTACATACAAGCTTTATTTTTGGAGCTTCGTGAAACCAGCTATTTCCACCATACCAGTCGATGCCTCAGAACGCTTTTCCGCTCTGGGCGTATGCGTGATGATCCCCACTTATAACAATGCCACCAGCATTGAGCAGGTGATCACCGATGTGCTCCGGTATACCAGGCAGGTGATCGTGATCAACGACGGCTCTACGGACGGCACAGCAGAGATCCTGAAAAAATTTCCACAGCTAACAGTAGTGTCTTACACCCCCAATAAAGGAAAAGGCATGGCCCTGCGTGCGGGGTTTAAAAAGGCCGCCGAGCTGGGATACCGGCATGCCATTACCATCGATTCGGACGGGCAGCATTTTGCAAAGGACCTGCCGCTTTTCCTGGATCAGCTGGAAACAGAAGGGTCCGCGCTGATCATGGGCAGCCGGAACATGACCACCGCTGATAATGTACCGGGCAAAAGCAGTTTCGGTCATAAATTTTCCAACTTCTGGTTTAAGGTAGAAACGGGTATCGACTGCCCGGATACCCAGACCGGCTACCGCCTTTACCCCCTGGAACCCATTAGCCGGATGAAATTGCTCACCCGGAAATACGAGCTGGAAATTGAAGTGATCGTGCGCCTGGCCTGGGCCGGTGTACGGGTAACCTCGGTTCCCATCACCGTTTATTACCCCCCAAAAGAAGAACGCATCACGCATTTCCGGCCTTTTAAGGATTTCAGCCGTATCAGCTTATTAAACACTGTGCTGGTACTGATCACCTTCTTATATATAAAACCCCGCAATTTTTTCCGGCGCTTTACAAAAAAGAACTGGAAACAGGAGCTGAAACGGCTTCTTTCTAATCCCGGTGAATCTACCGTTACCAAGGCCAACTCAATGGCCTTTGGCGCCTTTATGGGCATCATACCCATTTGGGGGTTCCAATTGCTGGCAGGCATTCCGCTGGCACACTGGATGCGGCTGAACAAGGCGCTTTTTATTTTGGCAGCCAATATCAGCATTCCACCCATGATCCCCCTGATCGTTTTCCTCAGCTATAAAATGGGAAAACCCTGGATGGGTAGTCGCGCAGTGGATATTTCACTCAGCAAGCAACTCACTTTAAAATATATGGGCCAGAACCTGGAACAATACCTTTACGGAAGCATCACACTGGCGATTGTTGCGGCGGTTCTCTTCTGGGTCCTCAGCTTTGTGCTGCTTAAAATGCTATCGGGACAAAAAGGTGCAAATGTGGAATAATATTTTTGGCCGGAAGCCGGTGAGACGACAGACCAGTGGGTCCGTTCCTCTTTAAAAGGAGCCATCATTACCCGCTGAACCGGTAGCCTATTAAAAGCATTCCCATCCGGATGGATCAGCGTCTATGTCCTGATGGAAATGTCCTCAAGATCCCGGTTTATTTGTGCCGTAGGCACCACTCTTTTGTAGACCCCGGAATATCACAGGTGCTGCGTAGCAACTACCCTTGCTATCGCCATCAGAAATTGCAACCCGGAAATCAAAAATGTTATTCCCCCGGAGAACAGTGGGACGGTAAGCATTATTATCTTTGCCGGTTAGATATGCAGAACGTCTTTCTTACGATATACCAGTATTTTCTTACACGCAAACCGCTGTTGTATCTTCTTTTTTTATGCACGCTCGGTTTGTTCCTGCTATTGGCCAGCCGTATAAAGTTTGTTGAAGACGTATACGCCATCATTCCAAAGGACAAAAAAACAGAAAAAGTTGCGGAGGTCTTTGGCAATTCAAAATTTGCCGACAAGCTGGTGGTAATGGTCTCCTTAAAGGATTCCACACAAACAGCCCCCGACAGCCTGACAGTTTATGCCGATGCCCTGGGCGCGGCCCTGGAACAATCTGCGGCACCTTACATAAAAAACATCCGTTACCGGATCGAAGACGATTTTACCCTGGAACTGTTCCAGACCATACAGGAGCATCTTCCCGTTTTTCTTTCGGAAAAAGATTATGCAAAGATCGACACCCTGACCCAGCCTTCGGTTTTAAAGACCACACTGGAAAATGACATAAAATTGCTGAGCGGCCCCGGCAGCTTTGCCATCAATGATGTCATCAGCAGGGACCCCAGCGGCATTTCCTTTATCGCTTTAAAAAAACTGCAGGAGCTGCAGGTAGACGATAATTTTGAATTGTACGATAGTCATATCATCACCAAAGACCAAAAGACCCTCCTGCTCTTCATTACGCCCAATTTTACCGCCGGCAATACCGGCAAGAATAAACTGTTGTTTGATGCACTGAACCGGGACATCGACTCCGTCGGGAAGACCCACCCGCAGATCCGGGTTCTTTATTTCGGCAGCGCCCTTGTTTCAGAAGGGAACGCCGCGCAGCTAAAAAAGGATACACAGCTCACCCTGACCATCACCATCCTGTTCCTGGTATTTTTTATCAGTATTTATTTTAAAAAGAAGCGGGCACCGGTGCTGATCCTGGTACCTGTGATCTATGGCGCAGCATTTGCGCTGGGCTTTATTGCCCTGATCAAAGGGAGTATATCTATTATTGCATTGGGCACGGGCTCTATCGTGCTGGGGATCGTGGTCAACTACTCGTTGCACGTGTTTAATCATTACCGCCATACCGGCGATATGCGCCAGGTGATCAAAGACCTTTCATTCCCGCTGACCATCGGCAGCTTTACCACCATTGCTGGCTTCCTGACGCTGCAGTTCGCCACTTCGGATATGCTGAAAGACCTCGGATTGTTTGCGGGGCTGAGCCTGATCGGCGCGGTTTTGTGCTCGCTGATATTTTTGCCACATTTTATCGGCAGATCGGTAGCGGGGCCCGGGCAAAAACACTCCCGGATCGACCGGATCGCAGCCGTCCGACTGGAATCTAACAAATGGCTGGTGGGACTGATCTTGTTGCTGACCATCGTATTTGCTTTCTTTACCGGCAAGGTGCAGTTTGAGCCAGACATGATGCAGCTGAACTATATGTCCGGCGAACTAAAGCAGGCCGAGCAACAGCTGAACCGGATCAGCGGGGCCGCATTGAAATCCGTGTACCTGGTTACCGAAGGCCGCAATCTGGATGAAGCCCTCGTAAAAAGCGAGCGCCTGCAAACCGATATCGACGGCCTCCGTGCGGAAGGAAAGATCAGCAGCGCGGGCGGTGTATCCTCCCTGTTCCTTTCCGACTCCTTACAACGCGTTCGCATTGCCCGATGGGATGCTTACTGGACGTCAGAGAAGAAGGCACAATTGCTGTTGGATATCAAAACCGCGGGAACCGCATTGGGCTTTAAAGCCAATGCCTTTCAGAACTTTGAACAGCTGCTTACTACTTCCTTTAGAACCCTGGATCCTGCACAGCTTTCAGGCATCCGTAAAAGTTACCTGGACGATTATATTACCGAAACACCCGGCCGCGCTTCTGTGGTTACGGTGCTCAAAGTGCCCCAGGCATTCCGGCAGACCGTTGTCGACAGCATGGAGGCCGGCAATGATGCTACCATACTGGATCGCCAGTACCTGACCAGCCGCTTAACCCAAATGGTGAACCAGGACTTCAACCGCATCGCCTGGATCGTTTCCATCCTGGTAGCCGTGGTGTTGTTCCTCACCTTTGGACGGATAGAACTCATGCTGATGGCCTTCATCCCCATGTTCATCAGCTGGGTGTGGATCCTCGGCATTATGGGATTGGTGGGCATCAAGTTCAATATTGTAAACATCATTGTATCTACCCTTATTTTCGGACTGGGTGATGATTACAGCCTTTTCGTGATGGATGGATTGTTATCCGAATACAAAACCGGAAGGAAATTGCTGGGGTCGTATAAATCATCGATCCTGATCTCCGCCATCACCACCATTGCCGGGCTGGGTGTACTGGTATTTGCCAAACACCCCGCCCTGCGGTCCATTGCCTTTATATCCGTAACCGGTATTGTTTGCGTGGTATTGATGTCACAGATCTTAATTCCCTTCCTGTTCCATCTTTTTATAAAAAGCCGGGTAAAAAAACAATTTCATCCCTGGACCCTGTGGAGCTGGCACCGGTCTTCCTTTTCATTTGTTTATTTTGCCTCTACCAGTGTACTGCTGACCATCGTTGGTCTTTTCCTGGTGCGTCTGAACCCTTTTAACCGGGAAAAAGGGAAATACATCTACCATGTGCTACTGTCCAAATTCTGCATGTCGGTATTGTACATCATGGGCAACTTCCGCAAAAAGATCCATAATCCCCAGCACGAAACATTCGAAAAACCGGCCGTGGTCATCGCGAACCACCAGTCGTTCCTGGACATTTTAAAGATGGCCATGCTTAACCCAAGGCTGATCCTGCTAACCAACCAGTGGGTATGGAAGTCGCCGGTATTTGGCTGGGCCATCCGTATGGCCGATTTTTACCCCGTTGCCAATGGCATCGAAAACAGTGTTCCGTTGCTGAAGACGCTTACCGACAAAGGTTACTCTATTGTTGTATTCCCCGAAGGTACCCGCAGCACCCGCCCGCCCATGAAACGCTTTCATAAAGGCGCTTTTTACCTGGCAGAAAAACTGCAGCTGGATATTGTGCCGGTATTATTACACGGCCTGGGCTATACCATGACCAAGGGCGATTATCTGTTAAAGAACGGCCCCATAACCGCACAATACCTGCCAAGAATCAAAGCAGATGATACACGCTGGGGCGCCAATTATCAGGAACGGACCAAATCCGTTTCCAATTATTTTAAAACGCAACATACGCAGCTGACGAAAGAACTGGAACAGCCCAGGTACTTTAAGGAGCATTTGTTCTTTAACTACATTTATAAGGGCCCGGTATTGGAATGGTATTTAAAAATAAAACTGCGACTGGAAAACTATTATCAACAATTTCATGAACTGATGCCCGCGGAAGGGCGCATCCTGGACCTGGGCTGTGGTTACGGGTTTATGTGTTATATCTTATACTGGAGCAGCCAGGAAAAACGCAGGATCACGGGCGTGGATTACGATGAGGATAAGATCGAAACGGCCAGCCACTGCTTTAGCAAAACGGATGACCTGCAGTTTATTCATGCCGACATCAGCCGTTTTGTTTTTGAGCAGTATGACGGCATCGTGATCAGTGATGTGCTGCATTACCTGCAACCGGAGCAGCAGGTGGCCGTTATTGAAAAGGCCGTTCACAGCCTGTTACCCGGCGGCGTACTGGTGATCCGTGATGGAGATAAGGATCTTGAAGAAAAGCATAAAGGCACGAAACTCACCGAATTCTTTTCTACCAAAGTATTCTCCTTTAACAAAACGGTGAACGGTTTGCATTTTCTATCCGGACAAATGATCAAAGATCTGGCAGACAAACATGGACTTTCATTTGAGCGGATCGATCATACGAAGTATACTTCAAACGTCATCTGGGTGTTACGAAAATAAGAGTGGTGCATTTTACCACTCTTATTTCATAACGACATTGCCGCAACAGGGCTCATTTAAATATTTGTTCCGCCATCAATCAAAAAGCCAGACCCGGTTATATACCCGCTTTCCGGCCCGGCCAGATAAGCCACCAGGGATGCAACGTCATCACCGGTACCAAAAGCATCCAACGCCATCAGCGAACGTTGAAAATCCGCAGCAGGTCCGTTTGCCGGATTCATATCCGTATCCACAGGACCGGGATGCACCAGGTTAGCGGTAATCCCTTTCGGCCCCAGATCTCTTGCAATACCCTTTGTAAACCCTACAAGCGCGCTTTTGCTCATTGCATAAAGCGCTCCACCCCGGCCGGGCATCCGTTCCGCCTGACAACTGCCGATGGTAATGATCCGGCTGCCGTTCTTCAAATAAGGCAATGCCGCCGTTACTGCCATAAAAACAGCCCGTATATTTACCGCTACGATCTCATCAAAATCATCTATGGTAAATTCACTGATGTCTTTATAAACACCAATACCTGCATTATTGATCAGAACATCCAGCCCACCCAGTTCCTTTACGGTTGTTGCTACTGCATGCACAATGGCCTGGGGATCGGCACTATCAGCCTGAATTGCGATCGCGCTCCCGTTTTGTGCTTCGATTGCCTTTACCACCCCGGCTGCTTTTTCCGGAGAAGCCTTGTAGGTCAATGCAATCTGTGCGCCCTCTCGTGCAAGCCGTTGTGCAATTGCAGCTCCTATTCCCCGGCTGCCCCCTGTTATCAATACCGTTTTGCCCTCTAATTGTTTCATAGTATTTTTTTAAATTGAGCAGTAAAATTGAGTGAATATTTATATTTTTACAAGTACTGATAAAATTGTTAAGTACTGACAAAAAAGTAAGTATGCGAAAAACAAACTCCACAAATGCACTGAATGAAGCGCAACTGATCCGGAATTGCGGGGTGGTACACGCCCTTTCCATCATCGGCGGCAGGTGGAAGCCGACCATTCTTTTCAACCTGCTATACGGAAAGATGCGGTACAATGAATTATTAAAATCGATCCCCGGTGTATCAGAACGCATGCTGATCGCACAGTTAAGAGAGCTGGAGCAGCATGGCCTGATCAAACGCATTGTTTATCCGGAAGTACCTCCAAAGGTAGAATATGAGTTAACCACTGTGGGCAAATCAGCAGGTCCTATGCTGCAGGGCATCTCTGATTGGGGCAATAAGCTGCGGAATAAAAAAAATACTGTCACCAAAAAAATGGTCAGTATTTCTCCTGCATGATCTGAAACTTATGAAACACGAAGTTGTCATCATCGGAAGCGGTTTAGGCGGCCTTTTGTGCGGCAGCATCCTGGGCAAGGAAGGGTGGCGGGTCTGTGTGGTGGAAAAGAACAAGCAGCTGGGCGGTAACCTGCAAACTTTTGCCCGGAACAAACAGCTTTTCGATACCGGGGTGCATTATATCGGCGGACTAAGCAAAGGCCAGAATCTTTACCAGGTATTTAAATATGCCGGTATCATGGATCAGCTACGGCTCGAAAAAATGGAAGCCGCCTTTGATCATATCCTGCTGGAAAATGATCCAGAGGTATATGTGCAAAGCCAGGGTTATGATGCCTTTATCAGCAACCTTGCAGCGGCCTTCCCGGAGGAAAAGGAAGCGATTACCCGTTATTGTGAGAAAGTAAAAGACGTGTGCGGCAGGTTCCCGCTCTATCACTTAACCATGGATGATGCATCTGCAAAAAATGAAGTCCTGGATCTGAGTGCTGAAGAAACAATCGCGGCGATTACCCCTAATAAGAAATTACAGGCAGTGCTGGCCGGCAATAACCTGCTCTATTCCGGCGTTGCCGGTAAAACCCCGTTTCACGTACATGCGCTGATCCTAAACAGCTATATCGAAAGCAGCTGGAAATGTGTGGATGGCGGTTCACAGATCGCAAAACTGCTGGCGGCGGAAATAAAAAAACAGGGAGGAACGATCATCCGGAATTGCGAAGTAAAAAAGATCGTGGAAACCGGTGGCGCCATTTCCCATATTGAAACAGAGGGGGGAAAGAACATCAGTGCCCGCCATTTTATTTCCAATATCAACCCGGCGACTACATTGTACATTACAGACTCGGCACTGTTAAAAAATGTATACCGCAAACGGATCACCGGGCTGCCCAATACGGTATCATCCTTTTCGCTACATCTTGTTTTAAAACCACGGTCCGTTCCTTACCAAAACCACAATTACTATTTTCATAAAGAAGGGCATTTATGGAATATGAATGATTATACGGAAGCCAGCTGGCCCCTGGGTTATGGACTGTACCTTACTCCTGACCGGAAGGATCCCCGTTATGCCGCTACGATATCCATCCTCACTCCTATGTGGTTCAGGGACGTGGAGCAATGGAAAGAGACGTATAACCGTGTTGGAAAAGACGCGGAACGCGGCCAGGAATATGAAGCCTTTAAAGCACAAAAAACAGATCAATTGCTGACCCTCGTAAAAGAGCGGTTCCCGGAAATTGTTGAGAATATCCGGCACAGCTATGCCGCCACCCCCCTCACCAACCGGGATTATATCGGCCTGGAAGATGGCTCCATGTACGGCATCCAAAAAGATTATAATAACCCTTTGCAAACGGTGATCAGCCCGCGCACCAAAATTCCCAACCTGTTTTTAACAGGCCAAAATCTCAATTTGCATGGAATTTTAGGAACTTCGCTTTCCGCAGTATTGACCTGCACCTTGCTGCTCAATGATCATACGCTGGCAGATAAAATAAGAAATGCTTAAAAAGAGTAAATTTTTACGAAGATTATTACGGGTACTGGCAGTGATCGTTTTACTGTTCGGTTTACTATTCGCCTACCTGGTATGGGTTTCCGATATTCCCGAGCCCAAGATAAAAGATACGGCTGCTTTACAATTACAACGGCAACAACCCGATACCGGTTTATTTACCATCGGTAACAGCTGGTTCCGGAAAAGTAATTCCGGGTTGTATGAATTGTATATAGAGGGAGAACCCTTTGAACGGGGCGTGATCAATGGGAAACTGAGCAAGGAGCTGGTACAATTGCAGGAAGACTATTTCAGCGCGCAGATCAATAAGCTGGTACCCTCAAAATTCTACCGGCATTTTCTAAAATACTTTATCGGCTTTTTTAACCGAAAATTGCCGGATTATGTAACGGAGGAATACAAAGAGGAGATCTATGGTGTATCCCGGTCGGCCTCCGATAACTATGGCTATATCGGCGACAAATATCAGCGTATTCTCAACTACCATTCGGCGCATGACATTGGTCATGCCCTGCAAAACCTGGCCCTGGTTGGCTGCACTTCTTTTGGTACCTGGGGTACGGCTTCGGCAGACAGCACGATGATCATCGGCCGCAATTTTGATTTTTACGTAGGGGATGATTTTGCAAAGAATAAGATCGTGGAGTTTGTACACCCTTCTTCCGGCTATAAATTCATGAGCGTAACCTGGGGCGGGTTTATTGGTGTGGTTTCGGGTATGAACGACCAGGGGCTTACCGTAACGATCAATGCTGCCAAGAGCAGCTATCCCACAGGCGCCGCTACCCCCGTTTCGCTGGTGGCACGCGAGATCGTTCAATATGCAAAGAATATCGGAGAAGCCGTGGCTATTGCCCAAAAACGGAAAATGTTCGTATCGGAGTCCTTCCTCGTCGGTTCCGCAGCCGATAATAAAGCCGTGATCATTGAAAAGACACCCGACTCACTGGCTATATACGACCCTAATAAAAACGCCATCCTTTGTACCAACCATTTTCAGAGCAGTACGTTCTGGAACTCGGAGCCGAATAAAGAAATGCGGGAGAAAAGCGCTTCGGTTTACCGTTACAACCGACTGAACCAGCTGTTAAACGGAAACGGAAAGAACTCGGTGCAAAAAACCATTGACATCCTCCGCAACTACAAGGGCATGAACAATGCGGATATCGGCCTGGGAAATGAAAAAGCGGTAAACCAGTTCATCGCACACCACTCCATTGTTTTTGAACCACAAAAATTGTTGGTTTGGGTTTCCACCGCACCCTGGCAGCTGGGGCCCTATGTATGTTACGATCTTAAAAAAATATTTACCCTGCGGGGAATGCAACAGAACCAGGAAGTCAATGAAGCGCCCTACACCATACCGGCCGATCCCTTTATTTATACTCCTGAGTTCAAACGTTTTGAGCAGTTCCGCCATTACCGGGCGGCGATCCAGGAGGGTAAAAAGATCAACCCCGACAGCCTGGTAGCCGAAAATCCAAATTTTTACAACAGCTATATCATTGCCGGCGATTACTCTTATCAGAACAGGGATTATAAAAAAGCCATCGGGTATTATCAAAAAGCCTTAACGCTGGAAATTGCCAACCACGGCGAACGGGAACATGCGGAAAGTATGCTCAAGAAGGCGCTGAATAAAGCACTGTGATCCTTTATTCCTATCCGTACCACCGGCACTTTTATGTTTACCACTACCATGCAGCATAATTGCCGGGAACGATCTGAAAATATACATACCCGACGATCTCCCGCAGATAACCCGGGTTTTGCGCAGATTTAAACAGTTTTAAGAACCCATTTGCATCCGCAGCACTTGTTCCGGTTCTTTAAAATACGCCTCCAGCTTTGAAACAGCTTCTGCCGCTCCGTTTTCCCGCTCCATCATGCTGCCAGTTCGCAGAACGGAGGCCCTGATCGCATCCTGATCAGCCTCCTGAATTGCATTTAAAAGTTTTGGAGCCGTTAGTTTCTTAAACGGCAAATGCGCCCCCCAACCTTTCCTTTTAAGAAATCTTCCCCAGATCGGCTGATCACCTAACACGGAAACAATCACCACAGGTATTTTAGCGCGGAGCACGGCCCCTACCGTTCCGATTCCGCCATGAACAACGGCCAGCTTGCATTGAGGAAATAACCAGGAATGGTCCACAGCTTTTACTTCAAAAACCCGCTGACTTTTGGGCAATCCGGCGGGCTGGCTCCAGCCCTGGCAGAAAATATAACGTTCTTCTGTGTAGTTCAGTAAATGTTCCAGGATCCCGTAAAAAATTGTCGGATCCGGAACCGGGAAGCTCCCAAAACCAATATAAACGGGCGGTGCACCCTGTGCCAGCCAGTTACTGATCGTGTCATCCGTGCCCCGGTCCTGCCCGGCCAGTGGCGTTTTTACCCCTGCCATGTCTAAAAACCCGGTGATCGCAGCCTCTTCCGGCCAGTCGGAAGGCCGTTCAAGAAGAAAACGGCTGAATGCATGTAACTGCAATACCCGTTGCTCATCGATCTTTTTCGGCAGTGATTTTTTAAGAGGTGGCAGTTTTAACAATGCCCGCTGTTCCTGTATATCTTTTTTATGTTCCGTCCAAAAAAACCATCGCATCAGCCGGTATGTAAACCGGTTATAGACGGGCGAATTAAAAAAGTCGAGCCCAAGGTACGGAAAGACCGCCGTTGGCACGGAAGGAACCGTTAACTGAACAATCGCCCACGGCTTTCTCAAACGTTCCGCTACCGAAAACACCCATGCTACGGTCAGCGGGGCGGCTACAAGTACATCAAAAGTTTCGCAATAACCGACCATCTTTTGCAGAACGGCTCCCTGACCTTTCCGGATCAATTTCCCCAGCTCCCGTAAATAGGTGATCACATTCCCGGATTTAAGAATCCCCGCTATTTCCGGTGACTGCAGCATTTTTTGCGTGTCACCCGGAAGCGGATAAAAGGGGATGCCATATTTCGGCACAAAATCGGAGAAATTTTCATTCCCCACAATGCTCACACTATTTCCTTGTTCCAGAAGCTCCAGGGCCAATGCTATATAGGGCTGTACATCTCCCCTGGAACCGAAAGTAATGATACCATAATGCATCGTTCAGCTAATTAGTTTTGTTAAATAAATACAATTTAAACGCTCACAATCGCAATAAAAATAGTATTTATTCATAAATAAAGACAAAAAATTAATTTTATCTAAAAATAAGGGGGATCGCCGGGCTGGAATCCATTAAAGTACGGGCCGGTGATCAAACGCGTAATGGCATTTCAATGCCTGGTTTAGAACATAATGCCTGAAAAAGGCAGGAAGCAGTTAAAAAAAGAGAAAATAAGGTCCGTGACCTGCTTTGGCGCTAAAACAGATAGCCCAATCCTGCTCCAAAAGCAGTGTTGGTAGTGGTTACCCAGTTCAGCCGGGTATCGATCGTGCTGCCATCCGTATAATAAGCCCTGTCGGTACCCTTCCAGGCATCTGAGTGCGCTATGCAGTAGTAGCTCATGACCCTTAATTTCCGGCCCAATGTATAGCCCAGCTCCAACTTTCCTTTTAGCTGGTAAGCCTCTGTATAATGCCGGAAACTTACCGGCTTTGCAAATTCGTCGATCAGGTTCCACAGTGCCTTTGCATGATACTTTAAAAGCCCGCCGGAAAGATCGATGCGCAGGTCCAGCCGGTTAAATGCCCTCGCTGCATTTATTCCGGCCTGCCCCCCCTCCCACGTGGTTTTATAAGAGCTGTGCAGGTCACGCACCCTTTCCGCATCTCCCAGTAACAGCGCCTCCTGTTTTTCTAAAATATAACCGATAAAGGGGCGGATCTGAAACCCTGATAGGTTTCCTGCGTAATAGTTCAGCACCGCGTTTAGGTTGATGCTTTTACCCTGGCTGTTAAACGATTCATTATAATAGTTCTCCTGCCGGTCATCCTGCGCATAGTCCTTATCCGTTACCGTTCCCCTTTTCAAATCGTGATACCCCCCGCTGAGCTCCATTCCCCATCTTTTATTAAAGGAATACCGTACGCCCGCATTCCAGGCCGGTCCCCGCAACCGGCGCCACACCAGTTCGGACAGGATATCCGGATCTTTGCCGTCCGAATTTCCCGCTATGGACCAATGCAGATCGGCTATGCCGTACCCAGCTGAAACGAGGATCTCGTTCCTTTGTGCGTTCAGGCAAAAAGCAGCACTATACTGCAAGAGCAGGAAAAGGCAAATTATTCTGACGGGACACATATAAAATAAAATTACCTTTTTTCTGCATGGTTTAAAAAAAATACCCGGCAGTAATCGTTCTGCCAGGTATCACCAATAGCATATATACGCTGCTTACTTCGGATAAACGGCACCGATAAACGATTTATCAGTACTGGAAAGCACCGTATTCCAGCCAACGGAAAAGTTGCCGATCGTCAGCTCTTCTTCCACCGGGTAATGCATAATTGAAGTTTTGTCATATGCACTGAAATTTGTTTGAGAAGTCGAATATTTTTGAAAGAGGTTCACATCTACCTGCTGCGTGGTCCAGCCCTGGGTTTGCTTGTAGTACTCGTAAACTTTAGGCTTATCCCAGGGTATATCGGCCAGCGGATGCTGATGTTCATGGATCATGCCCAACGCATGTCCAAATTCGTGAATAGCCACACGGCTGAACTCTTCATCCGGAGTAGCATTATCGAACCATCCGAAATTCATGGTGGCTTTACCCCCTTTTATGGCATAAGCATCTGTGCCAATATAAGACCAGGAACCGCCGGGTGAAAAGGTAACCCGGATGGTAGCTTTCCGGTCTTTGGTCACAAAATTGAATTTTATGTTCGCATAGGTCTCCCACTGTCTGGCAAATTCAATGACCTTGCTTCGAACAAATGCGGTACCGCCATTCAGGCTTACTTTAAGAATAGTTCCGTTTGGCCATTGCTTGGTCTTAATGGTAGCACCTCTCGGGGATGTTCCTTCGGGATAAAGTTCGGTGCATACCTTCAGATGCTGAAATTCCGGAGAAATAGCGGCCATCGTTTCGGGAACCGGTTCATTTTGTTCAGTCAAACCGGTCTTCTGACAGGCAGTGAAAACACTGCTCGTGAGTAGCAACAATGCCGCCGTTTTAAAATGTTTCATAACAGGGTATATTGATTTAGTGAATAATACGTAGAATGGATCAAAAGGGCCTTACTTCCACGGCTTTCTCTCATGTAAAATGCTCACAAAACCGTTGCTACAGATTAAACAGCCTTCATATGCTGAAAGCCCTATAAATATACATTTAATATTCCTAAAAAAACATGCTTCAGCCTGACTTAAATAGGGTATTGACACGGCACCGGCACCGATATCGGGGCATCTGCCAAACAACCGGAAGCCCCTTTCCCTTCATATTCCACGGCCTCATTAAAAAAGGGCTGTCTTCCGTATTTTGAAAAACAGCCCTGTTCCAAAAACGGTCGTCTATAGTTATTATCCGGTAGTCTTTGCCAGCATCAGCTCAATAACCGGTGCCTCGTATGGCGGCTTCTGAACCGGCATAGGCTATTTTGCCTTTAAAGCCCGGCAGCACCAGCCTTCCATCCGTTGGGCAGGTATAGTTGTATATCGAACGCTGGTTGGCAGTCATCTGGTATCCCAGGCTGTCCAGCGCCCCTGTTGGCCCGGTAATCAAATTATTCTCACGTATTTTAAAAAGGATATGGCCATGTCGCCCGGTAATACCGTATTCAGAAGCGGCACGACGCGGATAACCCGAAACTCGGGTAAATGGCCACCGCTTATCAGGCAATATCGGGGCTAAGCTCCTTTTTCTACAATTTAAATGCGTTTGCCCGGTCTCAAAAACAGCTTTTTGAACCAATTCCTAAAAGTTGTTTACTTTTACACTATATAAACTTCATTTCGGATCATGAAAGTAACAAGTAAATTCTGGATCATTACATTGATGATATTGGTGGCCGCCTTAAGCCGCATTCTCCCCCATCCCTATAATTTTACTCCGTTGGTGGCCATGGCCTTGTTCAGCGGTGCCACTTTTGATAAAAAACAGTGGGCATACATAATGCCGCTGCTCGCCTACCTGCTCTCGGACCTGGTCATCAGTCTTACAGGATCGAGGGGCTTTTACGGCATCAGCCAGTTATTTGTTTATGGGGGTATGCTCCTGGTAACCGCGCTGGGCACTATGCTCCGCCAGCCAAAAGCAATAAAGATACTGGGCTATGCGCTCACCGGCTCCGCCATTTTCTGGATCATCTCCAACTTTGGCGTGTGGGTTGCCAGCGGTATTCCCGGTAGCGTGGAATATGAGCCCGGCCTTACTCTGGGCATGACCTACTTAAGGGCATTGCCCTTTTATAACCAGTTCAGCAACCAGCTGTTCCTGGGAGCCTTTGGCGGTGATCTTTTTTACAGCGCTGTTTTGTTTGGAGTATATGCCCTGGCTCAAAAGCGCCTGCCTTCATTACGGTATTCAAAAGCCTGATATATAAATCTAAATCATGAAAGCATGAACCGGTCATTCATGCTTTTTTTATGCGCAATCGGTTGCAGCAATTGCCATTCTCAGCAATAATTTCCCTATTTTTAGAGCCATTAATTCATTTTAAACGATTTGTAATGGCAGGAACCAATTCCAATTCCCAAAACATTTTGCTTCCATTGGCTACGATCTGCGGGCTTTTTTTCATTTTCGGGTTTATAACATGGGCAAACGGAACGCTTATTCCCTTTTTTAAATTGTCCTTTGGCCTTTCGGATATACAAGCTTTTTTGGTTACGTTTTCCTCCTATATGGCCTATTTCGTGCTGGCCCTCCCTTCTTCCTGGATCCTGAAAAAGACCGGCTTTAAGACCGGCCTGGTGCTGGGATTGGTCATACTGGCCCTGGGTTCCCTTATTTTTATTCCCGCCGCTAAATCCAGATCGTTTGAATTATTCCTTACCGGTATTTTTGTACAGGGTGCTGCACTTGCACTGTTGCAAACAGCGTCCAATCCCTATCTTTCCATCATCGGCCCCATCGAAAGCGCGGCCAAAAGGATCAGCATGGCCGGTATCTGTAACAAATTTGCAGGAATGATCGTGCCGTTTATCATGGGCGCTGTGTTTTTAAAAAATGCGGCTGAAACAGAGGCTAAAATTGCTGCGGCAACCGGTACAGAAAAAGAACAACTACTGAATGATGTACTGGGCCGGGTAAATACGCCTTATATTGTACTGGCCATTGTATTTATCCTGTTTGCGGTATTGATTAAATTTTTGCACCTTCCGGAAGTAAATCCCGAAGAAGATGTGATAGATGAAGCCAGCGGAGAAGTGGTACATCACAGAAGCATTTTCCAGTTTCCCCATCTTTTCCTGGGAGCGCTTTGCATTTTTGTGTATGTAGGAGCCGAGGTAATGGCGGGCGATATCATCGGGGTATACGGAAAAGAGCTGGGTATCCATGCAGACCAGGCCAAATACTTCACTTCATTAACCCTTGGTGGTATGCTGTTGGGTTATGTGGTAGGTATTTTCACCATTCCCAAAATCCTTTCACAACAGGCAGCGCTGCGGATCTGCGCTATCCTGGGTATTGTATTCTCTATTATCGCTTATTTCAGCTCCGGTTATACATCTGTGATCTTTATTGCATTGCTGGGACTGGCAAACTCACTCATGTGGCCGGCTATTTTTCCTTTAGGTATCAGTCATTTGGGTAAATTTACCAAGATCGGCTCCGCCATCATGATCATGGGTATTGCCGGAGGAGCCATTTTGCCCATATTATATGGCTTTTTAAAAGACAGCCTGCATATCAATTTTCAGTTGTCTTACTTTATTTTGGTTATGCCCTGCTATCTCTATATCCTGTATTTTGCGATCAGCGGTCACAAAGTGGGTCTTGGCAGTTTGAAAAAGTAATTGCTGCGCGTGGCGCAAAACCCAGCCTATAAGGTTTTCCGCCACGTCGGATCAATTAAACCTTATAGGTTTTTTTATTTAGAGGCAAACAACAGCTCGCAGGGTTTCAGTCCCGTTAGCCGTTTGAACGCGGTGCTGAAATGTGAGATGGAAGAATACCCCAGCATCATGGAAACATCGGTTACGCTCAGTCCTTTTTCATAAAGCAGGTATTTTGCATGCTCCATGCGCTGGTTCTGGTAAAAATCAAAAATGGTAGAGCCATACATTTCCTTGAACCCTTTTTTGAGATAACACTCATTCATGGCCACTTTCCGGCTCAGCTCCTTAATGGTGATGGGCTCACCGATATGCCTGATCAGGATTTCCCGGGCTTTCTCCACCTTATCCTTATCCGCTTCGTTGGATAGGAATTTACAGCTGATCACCTCCAGTTGCTTATCGTCCGCCATCGAATCCATGGTCAGCAATAACAACATTTGCAGCTGCGCATTCACATAAATGTTTTCCAGGGTACCGTCATAACTGTGCTCCAGCAACCCTTCGATCACCGTTTTGGTTTTGCAGCACAGGGGTAGTGTACGGGTAAAAGATACTTTGTGCTTAAATTTCAACAGGGAATCGCTAAAACTGTTTGAGGTCCTCGTTTTTATAAACTGGGACAAATGCGCCGGCGTAAACTGAACGCTTACTACATCAAGGCTGTCCTTACTGTTTTCACAATCTTTGGATTGCCCCACTGTGCATTTACTGCAGTTTTCCCGGGAACAATACATATTTCCGGCGATGCAAAACTTCAGCTTCAGGTTATTTTCCTTTGGTTTCTGGCTATTGTATTCATACACCAGCATTCCCATATCCTCGGTCAAAATATTCACCGACCGGCTGTACCGCCGGATCTCATATTGAACCGCTCCGGGGATCTGCTGCCCCCGCTGCATCATTAGTTCCAGCGAAGAAGGGCGATCCAAGTCCTTGAAACTTAATCTTATAATATCCTCAGCATCCGTCATAACAGGGAGCAAAGGTATTCGCAATCTGTTATAAAGCCAACAAAAGAATGTCAATTCTTGGTAATAATAGCTGATTTGCAACCTATTATTAAAAAAATAATTACAATTAGTTGTTGAATGTCTAAATTTGCGCCATTATTTTATTTAATATTGGTTGACCCTGTAAGTACATGATCCATTTTAATTCATATATACATCCGGATGCAAAAGTTGCCCGGAATGTAAAGATAGACCCGTTTACTGTGATCCATCAGGATGTTGAAATCGGTGAAGGTACATGGATCGGTTCAAACGTAACCATACTGGAAGGCACCCGGATCGGAAAGAACTGTAAGATCTTTCCCGGAACCGTAATCGGTTCGGAACCTCAGGATAAAAAGTTTGAAGGGGAAAAGACCACGGTAGAGATCGGGGACGACTGTGTGGTACGGGAATTTGTCACTATCCACCGCGGCACCCGCGACCGCTGGAAAACAGTGGTGGGTAAAGGCTGCTGGATCCTGGCCTACAGCCATATCGGCCACGACTGTGTGATCGGCGATTACTGTACCCTCAGCAACAGCACACAGATCGCCGGGCATGTGATTTTAGGAAGTCATGTAGGATTTGGCGGCGTATGTGCCGTGCACCAGTTTGTAAAAGTAGGCGCTTATGCCTTCATCAGCGGCGGATCGCTGGTAAGCAAAGATGTTCCGCCCTATATTAAAGCAGCCCGGCAGCCATTGAGCTACGCCGGCATCAACTCCGTTGGGCTCAAACGAAATGGTTACTCTGTAGAAAAGATCAATCATATCCTGGATATTTACCGGGTGATCTACAACCGGGGGCTCAATGTAACCCAGGCGGTACAGCTTTTGGAAGAGGAATTTCCGGTTACCGATGAGCGGGATGAGATCCTGACATTTGTTCAGGAAAGCACGCGTGGCATTATCAAACGATATACCAAAGGAAATGGCGATGACGATAGCCTTGAATAAGGCTGGAAAACGGTTCAACCGCGACTGGATCTTCCGAAACCTCTCCTGCCGGTTCGAATCCGGGAACAGCTATGCCATCATTGGGGCCAACGGCTCCGGAAAAAGCACTTTTTTACAGGTCATTGCCGGCGCGCTGCATTTAAATGAAGGCAGCTGCAGCTGGACCGCCGGGAAGCCCGTTCCTCCGGAAAAAATTTACCGCCACATCGGCTGCTGTGCCCCGTATCTTGAGCTGATCGAAGAGATGACCCTCCTGGAATTCCTGGATTTTCATCAGCAGTTTAAGCCTTTTATTGCCGGGTTCACCACAAAGAAGATCATAGCGGAACTTGGATTACAGGCCGCAGCCCACAAGCGCATCCAACAATTTTCCAGCGGCATGAAGCAGCGCGTCAAGCTGGCGCAATGCATTTACTCGGACACTCCCGTTGTACTGCTGGATGAGCCCTGCACCAACCTCGACCGGCAGGGCATTGATCTTTACTATACACTGATCGAACAATACTGTAAGGACCGGCTGGTATTGGTAGGCAGCAATGATGAGGTAGAATATCAATTCTGCAGGGAAAAGCTCAGTATGATGGATTACAAGTTGTTTTGATCTCTGACCCGGCGTTAGCACTCCAGTCAGCAAACTTGCGTCGCACACTTCAGGGACCGTCTATATCCTGGCTGTCTGGTTATCGGTCCGGGCCACATTTTATCCCTTATTATAAATCAAATGCCTGCCTAAGCTGGTCGGGCAGGGGAAATCCGTATTCCTTTGCTTTTACAAAATAAGGGCGTGCGGCTTCCTTGCCCGTCATACCCGCCCCAGCCACCAACCCGGTATGGAACTGTATTTCTCCGTAATGCTTCTGCATCTTCTTAAAAGAAGCACTATTCAGCGGAAAGATCTTTAAAAGCAGGGAATCGGATCTTTGGAGCAGCTGCCAGGCCTTTGTAAACCGTTTTTCCCGTGCATAAAGTTTTCCATAGTCGAGGCAGCTTTTCCAGCTCTTTGCGGCGTCCGCCAGATGGTGAACTTCTTCAAAATACATAAAAATAATGCGCGATTTTACAAATCGTACACGTTATGCAAAGCTTTAAGTTTTGCATAATGACCGGCTTCAGTGTTGCTATCAGCAACGGTTGTGCCACCCACTTCGGCGTTTGGAGAGTAGTCGGCCGCTTAGTCCGCCCTGCCCCGGAACGTTAATGTATAACCGAATTGAAAAATTCAACCTAAATTTGTACCCGGATAGACGCAATCTGTATGTCCTTTATAGAGAAAACTTAAAGTGCTGAAAGCCAAAGCAAAGTTCTGTTTAGAATTCCGGATGAAAGCCATATTCCTGGTCGTCTTTTTTATCGGATGCTCATTTTTTTCAATGGGACAGGATCTTCCTGTTTCCGATTGGGTAAAGCGGCTGGACGATAACAGTAAATCACAGGTTATTAAGCACTACTCCGTTTACTACGATATCACGAAGATCGATTCTGCTTCAAGGGTCAAAGCTGCCTTCGAAATAGAGAAAGCTTGTGCTACCGGAAACAAACGGCTGCGGCTTATGGGCCGGTCGGTAAAGGCAAAACTGCTCTTTTATTACCTTAAAGAAGGCGATTCCCTGTACGCAGCACAGATGAAAACATGCCTGACTGAGGCCGTTGAAATGGAAGACCCCTATTTGCAGGCAGAATTTGGCCGGTGGTACGCCGAAATGTTGAATTCCCTGAACCAAACGGCACTCGCTGTTCAATATGCCACCACTTCGCTGCAGTTACATCACTACCTTGGTTTAGAAAACTTTGCAGCCGTAAGCATTTTTTACATGTGGGTGGGCGAAGCCCTGCTTGTTGACGGCTATCCCCGGGATGCGATCGATTACCTGCGTACGGGTTTGAAGCTTGCAGACACGCTGGTAAAGCCGTTCCGTTTTATGTACACGTACAATAATCTTGGGCTGGCCTACCGGGAACTGCAAAAACATGATTCGGCGCTGTTCTATTTTGAAAAGCTCCAAAAATATTGCGCTGAAATTAAAAAAGCAGCTTGGCAGGAAATAGCCTATAAGAACCGGCTGCCTTCATTTGTTGCACTGGATATGCTGGATAGCGCAAAAGCGATTGATGCCCGCCTTTTTGAAATTGCCACGCACAGCAGGGAACCGGAAGATTCATTGATCGCTTATGAGATGATGGGTAAAATAGCCATGAAGGAAAAAGATTTTCAAAAAGCGATCCCGTCCCTGCTGAAAAGCGCCGCATTGAACAAGGGAAGGTACCAGGAATTATTGAACCGGGTATATGAAGCCCTGGCCGTCTGTTATGAAAACCTTGGGCAGCCGGGTAAAGCATACCCCTATTCAAAGCTTGTGCGGAGTTATAATGACAGTGTGAGCCGTGCCCGCGAACTGCGTACCAACCGCTACGTTTTTATAAAGGCAGCCTATGAAAAAGAGCAGCTGGCATTAAAAGAAATGACCGAAGAGAAACGCCAGGCCATCAATAAAAGAAACAGGAGTATTGCGCTGCTTGTTTTTATAGCAGCCATCGCAGCCTGGTGGTTGAACCGAAGCCGGAAAAAAGCAGAAAAACGGCAGCAGCTGGCAGCCGGGGCACTGGAATCGTTTAAAGAAGAAATCATAAAAAAGAACAGCCGGATCGAAGAACTGCAGGCAAGCATTGAGCTGCAGCAGCATAAGCTATATGATGCACAAACCATCGAAGAACTGAGCCGCCAGATGATATTGACCGAAAATGACTGGCAGCATTTCAAATCGCTTTTTGAAAAAACATACCCGGCATTTTTCAAACTGCTCCGCGATAAAGCACCCGGCATTACCGAGGCGGAGCAACGGATGGCTGCGCTGGTAAAGATCCGGCTCAATACAAAGCAGATAGCCGCCATGCAAGGTATCGGTGCAGACAGTGTGCACAAAACCCGCCACCGCCTGCGGCAACGCTTTGGTACCGCCACCACAAGTGAGCTGGAAACCATTATTGCCGCGATCTGATAACCCGTCAAAAAATAAAATCCGATCGTTCCTGTCGGACCCACTCTTCTTTTATAAGCCGTTTACGATCAGCCTTCCAATCCCCCTGACAGGATTTTGACAGGTAGCTGACAGGCAATTGCCAGCCAAAAAACTTGCAGACCAGATCACTCCGGGCGTAAATTAGGTGAAACGTATCATGCACTTTGTTAAAAAATACAGCAACCTGATCATTATACTGCTGCTCGTACTGGTATTGATCCTGCTGCTGGTCATTTTTACAGATATACACGTGGCAAAAATTAACCGGGAAATAAAACAGACCTCTGTTATAACCAGGGTGAAAATCCCCTCTGGCAACTTTAAAACTTTTAAACAATAACGATTATGCAAAAGATTTTATTATCCCTGTAACAAAAATGTTGCGTCCACAACGGACAATAGTAACAGCTACAAATACATCCGTATAACAGAGCAGGATCTTGACGGTACAAAGAAAATGTCTGGCGTAATAAGCGTGGTGGAGGATTAATTGTGCATTATGATTTAGCAGTAGTGTTGTCTGGTAAGACTTAATGGCAGGGTTGATGTTTCGTATTCAAAATCATATAAAAATAAATAACCCGGATGAGAATATTTCTTTTAATTGTATTGCTGCTAGGTACAGCAGCGGCTTTTGGGCAAACCATTCACTATGTAGCCGTCGATGGCTCGGGAACGGGAACTTCCTGGAACGATGCCTCCGGTAATTTGCAAGGCATGATTGATGCTGCGGTTACCGGGGACCAGGTTTGGGTAAAAGCAGGTGTCTACAAGCTCTCCGCCTCTATTCAAATGAAAGAAGGCGTAAAAATATATGGCAGCTTTACCGGCACGGGAACCGAAAGGCCGGCCATAAACCCCGTAAACGGTATAAACCCCACCACCATTTTAGACGGACAAAGTACCCTAACCGTAATTACCAACCATAACAACGGCCTTACAGCGGCGGCGCTATTAGATGGCTTTACGATTACCAACGGCAAGGCGGCCAGCTTCGGCGGCGGCATCACCAACATCTCATCCTCGCCCACCATCAGCAATTGTACCCTTTCGGGCAATACAGCCGGCAACTCCGGCGGTGGCATCAGCAACGATAAATCCTCACCCGGCATCAGCAATTGTCTCTTTTCGGGCAATATAGCTACCTCCACCGGCGGCGGCATAGAAAACTTCTCCTCCTCGCCCACCATCAGCAATTGTGCCTTTTTGGGCAATACAGCCAGCTATTACGGCGGCGGCATCAGCAACACTTCCTCTAAGCCCACCATCAGTAATTGTATCTTTTCGGGCAATAAGGCCAGGTCCTATGGCGGTGGCATATACAACTACTCCGCCTCCTCGTCCACCATCAGCAATTGTACCTTTTCGGGCAATACAGCCAACTCCGGCGGCGGCATCAGCAACACCAGCTATTCCTCGCTCACCATACATAACAGCATTATTTTGGGTAATAATACGGGTATTTATAACAACAACTCCACCGCAACGATTACATACAGCCTGGTGCAGGGTATGGCTGCCAATGTCGGCAATCATAACTTAGATGGCAGCAACATTACCGCGGCCGATGTATTTGCAGGGCCTGTGGGTGCCGATATGGCGCCTACCACAGCAGGCGATTATCGTTTAAAAGCAGGAAGTATCGCGATAAACGCGGGAAATAATAGTGATGTACCGGGTAATAGTACAGATATAACCGGCGGTCCACGCATAGTGGGCAATGCTGTCGATTTGGGCGCTTACGAATATACGGCCGTATTGCCTGTAAATTTTTCGCAGGTTTTTGCCTATATCCAAAATAACCGCTTATACATTAACTGGCGTACGACAACCGAAACGAACAACGATCATTTTGACATAGAAGCTGCTACCGATGGCCGTTCGTTTTATAAAATAGGCACCGTCCTTTCTAAAGCCACCGGGGGCAATAGCACTATGGAATTAGACTATGCGTTTTCGGCAAGCGCCGCCTCCTTATTGGCTGCACCCGCCGTATTGCTATTCGTGTTGGCCGGGTTTAAAAAACGCCGCAATCAATGGGCCATGGCGCTCGTATTGGCCGGCGTGCTATTGGTTATAAGCTGCACTAAAAACGATGCCCCTGCAGATATAAATGCGAAGGCGCTATTTATAAGGATAAAACAGGTAGATAAAGACGGCAGATTTGAATACAGTAAAACAGTAAGAGCGATAACGGAGTAATGGCTGTTGCAGTAGGATAGATACACAGTATACAATGACAAAACGAGGAGGCATAGAAGCTCCGGACCCTTTATCGCACTTCGATTATAAATTCAACACTAAAAAATCAGGAAGATGAGCAACTGCCTGGCATAGCAACTAAATACATACATTTGTATGCATGAACAGACCCATTCGTGTTTTAGTTGCCAAGATCGGCTTGGACGGTCATGACCGTGGCGCCAAAGTGATCGCCACCGCCCTGCGGGACGCCGGTATGGAAGTGATCTATACCGGTCTGCGGCAAACACCGGAAATGGTCATTCATGCGGCTATCCAGGAAGATGTCGACGTGATCGGCATCAGCATCCTGAGCGGTGCACATATGACCGTGTTCCCCAAAGTGCTGGAGCTGATGAAAGCAAAACAGATGGATGATGTGCTGCTGGTGGGCGGGGGCATTGTTCCGGAAGATGATACCACACAACTAACCGCCTTGGGCGTAGGCCGGATCTTTGCACCCGGCAGCACCACGCAATCCATAGCAGATTATATTAAGACGGAGGTTGCTAAGAGGCGGAATTTTTAATTTTTTATTTCAGGCTTCATAGTTCCAGGTTTTTCGAACGTGAAACCTGGAACCTGAAACAATTAATAAGCTCTCGCAAACAACACCCGTTCTTTAGACGGTTTGCCAGATAAGATACAAATCCCTTCTTCCTGCGGATTGTTTAAGGGAATACAGCGGATGGTGGCCTTTGTTTTTTCCTTGATGGCGGCTTCGGTTTCTGCTGTGCCGTCCCAGTGAGCCGCAACAAACCCTCCTTTTTCATCCAGCGTTTTTACAAAATCGTCCCAGGTATCTACAGGCGTGGTCTTTTCCGTGGTAAAATTCCGCGCCCGTTGCAGCATCTCAAACTGTATTTTTATAAGCAGTCCGTCCACGTATTGCGAAATGCCATCCAGGTTTACCGTTTCCTTTTCCCGCGTATCGCGCCGGGCCACTTCAATTTTATTGTTTTCGAGGTCACGGGCACCCAGCACCAGCCGTACAGGAACGCCTTTCATTTCATATTCCGCAAATTTCCACCCGGGGCGGTTGTTGTCATTGTCGTCATACTTCACACGAATGCCCTTGCTCTTCAGGTTCTCCATGATCTCGTTGGCCTTTGCATCGATCAGTGTTTTCTGATCTGCTCCTTTATAAATAGGGATGATCACTACCTGCAGGGGGGCGATCTTAGGCGGCAACACCAGACCTTCATCATCGCTGTGCGCCATGATCAGGGCTCCTATCAGGCGGGTGCTTACGCCCCAGCTGGTAGCCCATACATATTCCAGCTGATTTTCTTTATTCAGGAATTTTACATCAAAAGCCTTTGCAAAATTCTGCGCCAGGAAATGGGAGGTACCGGCCTGTAGTGCTTTGCCGTCCTGCATCAGCGACTCGATACAATAGGTATCTTCAGCTCCTGCAAAACGTTCGCTGGCGGTTTTTACGCCTTTTATTACCGGAACAGCCATAAATTCCTCGGCAAAAGTGGCATATACATCCAGCATTTTACGCGCTTCCTCCACCGCCTCCTCCTTTGTAGCATGTGCGGTATGCCCTTCCTGCCACAAAAATTCCGCCGTGCGCAGGAACAGGCGGGTACGCATCTCCCACCGCACCACGTTGGCCCACTGGTTTACCAGCAGGGGCAAATCGCGGTAAGACTGGATCCAGTCCTTATAAGTGCTCCAGATGATGGTTTCGCTCGTTGGTCTGACGATCAGCTCTTCTTCCAGTTTTGCTTCGGGATCTACCACCACTCCTTTCCCGTCGGGGTCATTTTTTAACCGGTAATGGGTAACCACGGCACATTCTTTGGCAAATCCTTCCACATGGGCCGCCTCTTTACTCAAAAAGCTTTTGGGAATAAACAACGGGAAATAGGCATTAACGTGGCCGGTATCTTTAAACATCTTATCCAGTGCGTCGCGCATATGCTCCCAAAGGGTGAAGCCGTAGGGCTTGATCACCATACATCCCCTTACTGCGGAATAATCGGCCAATCCGCCTTTGATCACCAGGTCATTGTACCATTGCGCATAATCTTCAGCTCTCGAAGTAACTTCCTTGCTCATATAATAGTTAATAGTTAATTATCCAGGTCGAATAGTTTTATACATGGACGAACAACGGTAAAAAAGACGCCAAAAATACCGGACGCCAGGCTAAAAACCCTAAACGGCCCACCCTGTTGCGTTTTGAACCTTTTTTACGTTAAACTCGTTGTGAATTAACAACATATTATGCATCTTTTTTCGCAAAAGAACGTCAATATTAACGTAACTTTATCAGCAATTGCAAATGTATATTTAAAAGGGTAACAATTAGCTGCAATTGGTGATTAATTATAACAATCTGATTCATAAACTATTTAAAATATCGCCAAAAAATGAACATCAGAACATTGATACTGCTGCTCGGCTGCGCTTTCTTTATCGGAGGCTGTACCACAGCATACAAGACCGGCCAGACACCTGACGATGTTTACAGTTCTCCGGCTCCGCCTCAGGATGAATATGCCAATGTAAAAAAGTCGGATGAAAGACGTTATCGCGACTACGAATCTTATGATGATGAGGAGTATGCCGACTACGATGACCGTTATTTACGCATGAAGGTGCGCAACCGCTACCGGTGGTCCGACCTGGACGACTGGTACTATTATGGCAACCGCTATAATTTCAGCTACTACAACAACTGGTATTACTGGAACGACCCTTTCTACTGGAACAGTCCCTGGAGCCCGGTAAGCTACTGGAACATGTACTATAACCCCTACTATTCCGGCTGGTACGGCGGCTGGGGAATGGGCATGGGCTATGGTTGGGGGGGCGGATGGTATAACCCCTGGTACGGTGGCTACTATGGTGGCTGGGGGTACGGGTATGGCTGGGGGGGCGGATGGTACGATCCCTGGTATACCGGCTGGTGGGGTAGTCCCTATTACTACGGCTACGGACCGGGCGTTATCGTAGGGTCCCGTGTAAACTATGGCCAGCGCCGCACAAACCTGAATACCTACAATCCCAATATACTCAACAGGGGGAATGCACAAAACAGGGGTTCTTACAGCGACAGGAGCGGCAATACCCGTACCTATGGTGCCGAAAGAGATACCCGGAATGCGATCATCACCCGAAGAAGCACCGGCAATTACGGTACCTATGGTGTACGGTCAAACCAGAGCGTGAACACCAATAGCTCAAACTCCAGTGCCCAGGGCCGTTCCAATGCGGTCAGGGGGCGCTACTCCGGCAACAGCAGCACCAACGGCAGGATCAGCAATAGCCGCTCTTCTTCGTCTTACGATCGTTATACGCCTCCCAGCCGTTCTGAAAGCTACAGCCGGCCCAGCGTAGAGTCCCGCTCGTCTACTCCCTCCTATTCACCCCCGGCATCCTCCGGCGGAAGCAGTGGAAGCAGCGGCGGTGGCGGCGGACGCAGCAGTGGCGGCGCATCGGGAAGACGTTTTTAATTTATCAAAGACCTAACAACAAAAAATCTATATGAAAAAAATAATCGTAGCCGCTCTTATTCTTTCTGCTGCGGGCACGGTAAATGCGCAGGTACCGGAAGATGCCCTCCGGTACTCCTGGCAAACTGCCTCCGGAACGGCCCGTGTTCAGGCCCTGGGAGGCGCCAGCGGATCTATCGGGGGTGAGATCTCAACACTTTTTTCCAACCCGGGAAACCTCGGGTTCTATAAATCAGGCGACCTGGTGATCTCGGGGGGAGTTAACATCAACAGCAACAGCGCCAACTACTTTGGCACCTCAAACAGTGCAAATAAAACAGCAGGATTTTTCGGAACCTCCGGAGTCGTGTTCGGAAATGAGCACCGGGGCAACCGCTCCATCCGGAGTTCGGCGTTCAGTATCGGCGTTTCACGGATCGCAGACTTCAACAACGTTGTCAAGTTCGGAGGCGTGAACACTAAAAGTTCCATGGCCGATATGTTCATTGAAGACTACAATGCCTTTGGGGATTTCAATGATTACGGATCCGGGCTTGCTTACGACGTGCATTGGATGACACGAAAAGATGCAAACAGCCCCATGTTCTCTCCTGCCAGCCCCCTGGCAACAAGTACCGGCCTTATTCAGGAAGGGACATTAAAAACCAATGGGGGCATTACAGAAGTAACCATCGGAGGCGGTTTGAACCTGAATGATAAGGTGTACCTGGGCGGCTCAGTAGGACTTCCTGCCCTGCGCTATGGTGCCACCCGTACATTTGATGAAGTAGATCCTACCCAGGATGTAAATATGTTTGACGCAGCGCAGTTTGACGACGACCTGGTAACCAAGGGTATGGGGGTGAATGTAAAGCTTGGTGCCGTGTTTACACCCACTCAGAATTTCAGGATCGGTATTGCCGCCCATACGCCAACATGGTATTCGCTTACAGACCGTTATGACGCCCGCGCCTGGGCAAATACGGAGAACCTGCCCGAAAATGAAGGTCAAAACGAGGTAGAATCCATCCCCAGGGAATCGCTGGTGTATGATTATTCCCTGCAAACGCCTTATAAACTGCTGGGAAGCGTTACCTATCTTTTTGGTGATGTGAACAATGTTTCCAGCCAGAAGGGCCTGGTGACGGCAGATGTGGAATACGTGAACTATATGGCATCCCAGTTCAAGGCCTATGATGCAAACGGCATTGCTGATAAGAACTATTACCGAGGCCTGAACAGTGCCATCGACGATGCTTATAAAGGCGTCTTAAATGCCCGTTTGGGAGCAGAATTAAAATTCAATACCATTATGGCCCGCGTGGGCGGCGCCTATTATGGCAACCCCTATAAAGACCTCGCAGGCGAAAAAGGCAATATTTACCAGGGCACTGCGGGCCTCGGTTACCGCAACCACGGATTCTTTATCGATCTCGGATATATTTACACGGCAAAAGATGACGTGTACTATCCCTATCGCTTGGAAGACAAAAGCGCGTTCAGCCCCGCTACACTTAAAGCAAACGGCTCAAGGGTGGTGCTGACACTGGGCTTTAAAATCTAAGCATATCTTTCTCTGATGATTTAGTTATTGGCCCCGGATCTTCCGGGGCTTTTTTATATATACCTGTTAAGTTTCTAAAACCTAACAGGTATATATAAAGCCTACCGCCCGAACATCTTTTCGATCTGCTCCTGCTTGAACTCCAGGTAGGTCGGATTCCCGTCCGGAGCCATATTGAATGGCTCGCACTGAAACAGGTCCGTTACCAGCTGCCGCATCTCCCGCTCGGTTAAACGGTTCCCGTTCTTTATAGCCCGCTGGCGTGCCAGGGAGCGGATCAGCTTCTCGCGGTTGGAAACACGGATATCGCTGCTGAAATGCTTGTATTGTTCCAGCGTAAAATCGATCAGGTGCTTCTCATCCGTATCCTCCAGGTCGGCAGGTGTGCCCTGTACCACAAAACTGTTCTTGCCAAACGGTTCTATTTCATACCCCAGCAATAACAGATCCGGTAACAGCTCCTGCAGCAACACGGCGTCGGCCGGGGAAAGTTCCAGGGTTACGGGAAACATTGTTTTCTGAATCGTGACCGGGGCTCCGGATGCAGCCCGCTTCATCTGCGCATACAATACCCGCTCGTGCGCCGCCTGCTGGTTGATCAGCAGAAAGCTCTTTTCCGCAGGCATGATGATATACGTGTTCAGTACCTGGTTCAGCTCTGTATCCGCATCTATTTCAAAGCGGTGCTTTTTGTTCTGAACGACCAGGTTTTCCTGCTGTTCCGTTTTCTCATAATCAAAAAGCGCGTCCTCCTTTGGCAGAGGTGCATAAAACTCCCTCCAGCCTTTCAATTCCTGGCCAGAGGGTTTTTCAATAAAATGCGCCTGGTGCTTTTGTGTAAAGCCCTGGTATAAGGAAGATCCGGATGCTTTTTCCTGTTTTTCACTGGTAAACGGCTGGCTTACCGAAGGCAACTGCTGAATGGAGGCGTCCAGGTCAAAATCCAGGGTAGGAGTAATGCTGAACTGCGCCAGCGCATGCTTTACTGCCGCCTGCACAAATGCATATACGATCTTCTCATCTTCAAATTTGATCTCCTGCTTGGTAGGATGCACGTTCACATCCACCTGTGCGGGATCCAGGTCAATGAACAATACATACATCGGAAAGCTGTCTGCAGGAAGCAGCTCCTGGTAGGCGTTCATCACCGCATGGTTCAGGTAAGCGCTTTTAATAAACCGGTTATTTACAAAAAAATACTGATCGCCCCGGGTCTTTTTGGCCGTTTCCGGCTTACCCGTAAACCCGTGAATGTTCATATAGTCCGTTTGCTCCGTTACGGACACCATTTTGGCGTTATAGCTGTTGCCCAGCAACTGCACGATCCGCTGTTTCAGGCTTCCCGGCTCCAGGTGCATCAATTGCTGCCCGTTGCTGGTAAGCGTAAACAGGATATGAGGAAATGCCATGGTCACCCTGGTAAACTCTTCCACAATATGCCGCATTTCTGCAGCATTGCTTTTCAGAAAATTCCTTCTGGCCGGCACATTAAAAAAAAGGTTCTTCATCGCAATGCTGGTGCCATTGGGCGCCGCAACCGGCTCCTGATTTACCACCACGCTATTGGCCACTTCAATATAGGTTCCCGTTTCGTCCTCCGCCCGTTTTGTTTTCAGCTCCACCTGTGCCACCGCCGCAATAGAGGCCAGCGCCTCTCCCCGGAACCCCATGGTGTGGATATGAAACAGGTCATCAATTTCCCGGATCTTGGACGTGGCATGCCGCTCAAAACACATACGGGCATCCGTTTCGCTCATGCCACCGCCGTTGTCGATCACCTGTAACAGGGTCTTGCCTGCATCCACCACGATCAGCTGCACAGAAGTAGCGCCTGCATCCACAGCATTTTCCAACAGTTCCTTTACCGCACTGGCCGGGCGCTGGATGACCTCACCGGCGGCTATCTGGTTCGCAATATTATCGGGTAATAAAAGGATCTTGTCAGCCACTGTATCTAAAAATTTGAATCAGTAAAGGTACGCTTTACCATGAATATCTTTTACGTTGAGGCAGGAAATCCCCTTCACGAACGCCCGGGGCATGGGGCGCAATACTTATGTGCGCAATACGGTTGATCAGAAGACGACCGTCTTCCGCAGCAGCTTTGATTTTACCTTTCCTTTCCGGGCTTCCTGTAAAACGAATTTCTTCCCGTCAAAATAGTAAGGGGCCCCTTCTTTATCGGCGGGGTTCACAATAAAATATGCTTTTACTCCAAAGGTTTCATAGAGTTGCTTCTTTGGCTGCAGATCGTGCTTTTTGTTGCCGGATAGCAATTCTACCGTCACAAAGATTTCATCACGCCCGTTTTCACCAAATCTTTATTTTTGCCCTTCGCAATGTCTCACCCTATTGTGATCTGAAGGCGTAATAAATTCAAAAAAATTATGAGCAAAGGACCTGTTTCTCAATTTATTGAACATCATTACCGGCATTTCAACGCAGCGGCGCTGATCGATGCTGCCAAGGGCTATGAAGCCCATATGGAAGCCGGAGGCAAAATGATGATCACCCTTGCCGGCGCCATGAGCACCGCTGAGCTGGGTATTTCGCTGGCGGAAATGATCCGGCAGGACAAGGTACAGATCATCTCCTGTACGGGTGCCAACCTGGAAGAAGATGTCATGAATCTGGTGGCACATTCACATTATAAACGGGTTCCGAACTACCGCGATCTGACGCCGAAGGATGAATGGGACCTGCTGGAAAACCACTACAACCGGGTCACAGATACCTGTATTCCCGAGGAGGAGGCTTTCCGCCGTCTTCAGAAACACCTTGTAAAACAATGGAAGGAAGCCGAAGAAAAAGGCGAACGCTATTTCCCGCACGAATTCCTGTACAAAACGGTGCTCAGCGGGGACCTGGTACAGTACTACGAAATTGACCCGAAAGATAGCTGGATCGTTGCCGCAGCCGAAAAGAACATCCCGATCGTCGTGCCCGGATGGGAAGACAGCACCACCGGAAATATTTTTGCCAGCTATGTGATCAAAGGCGAGCTGAAAGCCGGCACGGTAAAAAGCGGGATCGAATACATGACCTGGCTGGCCGACTGGTACCGCAACAACAGCAGCGGCAAAGGCGTTGGCTTTTTCCAGATTGCCGGTGGTATTGCGGGCGATTTCCCCATCTGTGTAGTACCGATGATGTACCAGGACCTGGAGTGGCATGATGTTCCGTTCTGGAGCTATTTCTGCCAGATCAGCGACAGTACCACCTCCTTCGGGTCTTACTCGGGAGCCGTTCCCAATGAAAAGATCACCTGGGGAAAACTGGATATTGACACGCCCAAATACATCATCGAAAGCGATGCCACCATTGTTGCCCCACTGGTATTTGCCTGGATCCTGGGCTGGTAAGCCCAATAATATTATTCAATCCAAAAGGGCCTGTCGGCCCTTTTTTGCTATTGCCTCAAATGCAAAAAAAGAGGAGCACGGCCCCCCTTTTTCAAACATGAAATGAACTACTATTCCGCCGAAAAACTGGCTGAAGCTCCCGCCGAAGCCACTACCAGTATATCCGGTGTAAGCTGGTTTACGACCCATATTACTTTGTTGGAAGATGCCCCCTTTATCGTAAGATCACCGGAAGCATCTACCTGCAACAAGCTACAATAGGCCTGTACAAATGCGTTGAATGCTACAAGTCCTCCCGCGTAAGCGTCTACAACGGCCTTCAAATCAGCGGTGGTATTGCCATTGACCCGATAGCCGACAGCAATATCGGAGATCACAATATTGCTTCCATCGTAGCTCCACTTACCGGTAATGTCCGCACCAATATTGCTGTAGCTGCCGGCACCGGAAACGGCGCTGTTCAGGCTCAGGCTAAAGTCGTGATTAGCATTAAAGGTAGCTACCGGCTTTTGTTCATCAGTTGTCGCTGCCGTATTTGTTTGCTGCCAGGAGCTGGCAGTCAGTTTTTCTTCATTAGCGGGCCCGGAGTCCTCCTTGTCTTTGCTACAGGAAAAAAGCAGCACCACCAGGAGCGCCGGTAAAAGGAATTTTACACGCATGGAATAAGATTGAATAGATAAATAAAGGGATTAAGGTAGTGCCGTATTATGAAAAAAAAGTGAAGTCTGCGAATTGAAGCATAAAAAGGGGGGCATCAAAGCCTCCCAAAATATTTATTCTCAAACATTTGACTGTTACTGCGCCTGTTCAGGCAGCTTCAGATCCCGCTTCAGCATCTGATCCCTGTTGGCCATTTCCCAGGCGGTGTAAAAGATCATCTGTGCCCTTTTAGCCATCAACGGGAAGTTGATCTTTTCAATGGTATCGGTGGGCTTGTGGTAATCGGCTTTCAGCATCCCGTCATAAAAGAAAAGGATCGGAACGCCTTTCCGCGCAAAATTATAATGATCGCTGCGGTAATAGATCTGTTCTTTATCATTGGGATCATCAAACTTGTAATCCAGCACCAGTTTGGTGTATCGGTTATTCATACCCTCGTTGATCACCGGAAGATCAGTGCTTAGTTTATCATGTCCGATCACATAGACGTAGTTCAGGGTATCGGCGCTCATTCTTTCGGTATCGATACGGCCGATCATATCAATATTCAGGTCGGCCGTGGTTTTATCCAATGGGAAAACAGGGTTTTCCGAATAATATTCCGAGCCCCACAATCCTTTTTCCTCACCGCTTACCGTCATAAATACAATGGTTCTCCGGGGACCCTTCCCTGCTTTTTTTGCCAGCGCAAACGCTTCGGCCATCTCCAGAACACTCACGGTTCCGGAACCATCGTCATCCGCACCGTAATAAATATTGCCCTCTGCATCCTTACCAACATGATCATAATGCGCCGTAATGAACAGGTATTCATCTTTTTTATCGGTGCCCTCTATTACCCCCAGTACATTGGATGCAGCAGCCCTGTCTTTTTGCAGCTGATAATGCAGCATTACAGTGGCCTCACTGATCTCCGGTGCTGCCTGGCCATTGTCCAGGGCTGTTTTTACCTCTTCATAACTATGGCCGCTTACTTTTTCCACTACGTTGGCGCCTATATAAAAAACCGGAGGTGCATCAGCCGGAGCAGTTCTTTCCCAGTCTGGCCTGTAAACAACGGGCCTTTCAGCACGGGAAGGGATCTGCCTGGTGGCGATCAGTACTGCAGCAGCACCTTTGAGCAGGGCATTTCTAACTTTTGCCGTCATAGTGGTTGAAGCCTGCCTTCCCTCTGTTGACGGTATAAAGCCCTTGGGGCTGCCGGCGATGATCACTACCAGCTTACCTTTAACCTCCATACCTGTATAATCATCCCTGTTCTGATCCACGATCCCATATCCCGCAAAAACATATTCTTTAAAATCCAGGTCGATCTTTTCTCCCTGCACCCATAGGGGCGCTATATCTTTAAATGCCTCAAACGGTATTCCGTTAACAGACAGGTCCAGCCTTACCAGCGAGTCCTTCGATAACCCGAATGTTTGCCGGTAACTCCCGTTATTACCGGGTTTCAGCCCCAGCTTCTTAAAATGTGCGGTAATATATGCTGCCGCCTTTTCCAGCCCGGGAGAAGGCGTATCCCGCCCCTCCATCTCTGCACTGGCAATGACACCCAGATGGCTTTTCAGATCCTTTGTGGTAATGGTGCGCGCAAAAACAGCGGGGTTGGCTTTTTTTTGAGCCATCCCTGTTGCCACTATAAAAGCAGCAGCCGCTGCTAAAATAAATTTCCTCATATTGATCTTTTTCCGTGTCCGCAGCCCCGCCGCTACCCGCAGCTGATCTTGGATACCCTGTTCTCATGACGGCCGCCTTCAAATGCAGTATCGATGAATGCTTCTACCATCACTTCGGCTACGTCTTCAGGAATGAACCGGGCCGGTATGCACAAAACATTCGCATTGTTGTGTTTACGGGCCAGCTCAGCAATTTCCTTGTCCCAGCAGAGCGCGGCCCGCACCCCCTGGTGCTTATTGGCGGTAATGGCAACCCCGTTGCCGCTGCCACAAAGCAGGATGCCAAAGGCATAATCCCCGCTTTCAACAGCCGCAGCCACGGGATGTGCAAAATCCGGGTAATCAGCCGATTCCGTAGAATGAGCCCCAAAATCCTTAAACGTCAGCCCTTTCCCTTCCAGAAAAGAAATTACATACTGCTTGTACTCAAAGCCCGCATGATCACTGCCAATGGCAATGGGCTTTTGGGTGTCAAATATTGCTTCCATAACAAGTATTTTTAACTCCACTCCTGTGGATCTTCCAATAATCGTTTTCGTTCAATTTTTGAGGCCAGCGCCACGCTTACTTCAAAAAGGATGTACAGCGGAGCGGTAACAACTGCAAGGCTAAACGGATCCGTTGTGGGAGTAATGATGGCCGCTGCTATCAAAACTACAACAAAGGCATGCCTGCGGTATTTTTTCAACATCGATCCGGTAAGAATTCCGGATTTTGCCAGCAACAGCACCACCAGCGGCAATTGGAAAAGCAGCCCAATGCCCACTGTTGTATATACCACATTCTCCAGGTAATCTGTAAAGGTAGGAATGATCTCGATCTGCGCGCTCAGCTTATAGCTAAAGTAGAAGTTCACCATCAGCGGGGTGAGGATAAAATATCCGAATGCTACCCCTAAAAAGAACAAAATGGAAACCCACAAAATAATACCGCGTGTTCCTTTTGTTTCTTTATCCGACAAGGCCGGCTTTACAAAACGCCATATTTCCCAGAATATATAGGGGAAGGCCAGTATAAAGCCTCCTACAAAGGCGACGGTAAAAGAAGCGATGAACTGTCCCGTCATCGTGGTTTCCTGAAACCGGGGCTCTACCTTAAGGCAAAGTCCATCAATGCCCATTTTCTGGCCCAGCTTACAAAGCCATTGCACAGAGATAAAGTCCGGACGCGTTGGCCCGAAAATGATGTCGTCCACAAAAAAATTGGAAAATATAAAAACGAGGATCGCGCAAACCAGTACGGCGATCACGCTACGTATCAAATGCCATCTTAAAACTTCCAGGTGATCTATAAAGGACATCTCATCCCCGCCACCACTTCTTTTCTTTAAAAAATCCAGTAAAGCCATTGTATATCAAAAATGGAGGACAAAGATGCGTATAAAATGCTCAAAAGTCAGGCTTTGGTACATCTATTTTAATTTTTTCATTTTCACCATCTCTATCCGGGTATCGTTTACCCCAAGAATGTCAAATTCAAAATCGCCGATAATGATCCGCTCCTTCTGAGCGGGAATGGTTTCATAAAAATTGATGATATATCCTGATAAGGTTTCCGAATCGTCCTTATCCTCAAATTCAAAGTCATATTTCTTCTCCAGGTGGTCCAGCTCCATCCTCCCGGAAAAAATATATTCATCTTCCGAGATCCTTTTTTCTACAAACATCTGGGTATCATACTCATCCCATATTTCACCGAACAGCTCCTCCAATACATCCTCCATGGTGATGATTCCTGCGGTACCTCCAAACTCATCCACTACCCAGGCAATGCTTTTCGATTCCTTGCTGAATTTATTGATCAGCCCCACAGCGGTCATGCTTTCCGGAACGGCAATAATGGGGATCAGGATCGACGCAATATCCCCCGGCTTTTTAAAAAGGTCCAGTTCATGGACAAACCCGAGGATATTGTCGATGTTGGATTCGTACACAATGATCCGGCTTCTTTTGGTCTCCATAAATTTTGCCATCAACGTCTCAACCGGGGCATGGACCTCAACGGCTATGATCTCTTTGCGGGGCACCATGCTCTGCCGGATTTTGATATTGGCCAGTTCCTGTGCATTTTCAAGAAGGTGGGTACTGGTTTCCTCCCGAAGGGTCGTCCGGCTGTCTCGGAACATAAATTGCAGATCATTACGGGCAAAAGGCGATTTACCTTTGTCCAGCCGCACGTTGAATACATACTTCAGGATCCAGTTCGCCATACGGAACAGCGCAGCTGTAATGGGGTACAGCAGCCACAGAAAGAAATTGATGATCACCGCCAGGCGGCTGAGCAGCGTATTGCTGTTGGCCCTGAAAACCGCCCGGGGTATGAATTCCACAAATATCAGAATGATGAGTGTGTTAAAGGCGATCTCCAGCAGGATCTGGGCCGTTCTTGAGCTGATCCCGCTTTTTTGCCAGAAAGGGATGAGTACTTCACTGGTTTGCAATACAAAAATGGTGAGGGCCGTAATGTATCCGATTACGGTAGTTCCCCAAAAGATCGCCGGTGTGTCAACAAATTTACCAAGCAACCTGCCTGTAAAGCTTCCCTGTTTCCGCTTCAGTTCGATGTTCAGCCTGCTGGCTCCGTAAAATGCCATTTCCACGCCGGCAAAGAAGATCATGAACAGCAAAGAAACGATCCACATTAATAGCTGCCATTCCATAAGATAAAGATATATAAAATGCTACATGAAACGTTTTTGTTTAGGCAGGTATATTCAGGAATTTTCGCACCAGGGTCTCCGTTTCGGTGCAGGCTTCTTCCAGGTCATCATTTACCACCACCTTGTTAAAATAATTGATAAACGACAGTTCGTATTCTGCCTTGTTCAGACGGGTCTGCAACGACTCTTCACTCTCGCTGCCCCGGGAGATCAGGCGCCTCCTCAGCTCTTTTACAGAAGGCGGCTCTATAAAAATAGAAAGGCTCTCTTCAGGATACTGCTGCTGCACATGGATCGCACCCTTCACATCAATATCCAGCAAGGGGTATTTGTCCTTCTTCCAAAGGCGCTGCAACTCGCTTTTCAGGGTTCCATAGTATTTCCCTTCATAAACCATTTCCCACTCTACAAACTCATTGGCCTTGATCTTTTCAGTAAACGCTTCCTCACTGATAAAATAGTAATCGCTGCCGTCTACCTCCCCGCTGCGGGCCTCCCTCGTAGCTGCAGAGATGGAGAAGGACAGCTGCGGGATCTTCTTTAACAAATGATGGGTGATCGAAGTTTTTCCGGCACCTGAAGGAGCCGTAAGAATAATGATCTTATGATGCTCTTTTGAGCCGGAGACAACCGGAGCATACAAAAACGGACGATTGGCTAATATCATGCACCCGCAAAATACTAAATTATAACGACAGGACAAACAATATCCTTCCATCCGAAACCGGCTTTTGCCGGAACAAAAACAGCCTGAAATGACCGTAGCAGGCCCCTTCCGGTACGGATTAAAAACCCCTGTTCGCCGTGGTCTGGTACTTTAAAAGACTCGGGCAGCCATTGGTCTTTTCCTTATCTACCAGGATATAGAAAGTAGGTATCTTTTTTTGCAGCCATTTATCCAGTTCCTCATTCTTCTTCTGGTTCAGTGCCATGTCTGCGATCTTGGCATAGTCATCATTGAGGTTTAACCGGTGTGGCTCCGAACGGGATTTCAGGTACACCAGCCTTACACCTTTTTTACCCTGGTCGTTGGTAAAGTTCACGGGTTGCGACAGGTCGCCCACCTTCATGTTTTTTATCGTGTTCACCATATCCTTGTCCAGTGCATCGATATTCACGTAGGTAGACCCATCCCTGTTTAACACAAATGGTCCGTAGTTCTTTACATTTTCATCATCACTGTATTTATAGGCGGCGTCCTTAAAACTGATCTTTGGGGACTCGATCTCTGCACGCACAGAGTCCAGCCGTACACGGGCCTCTTTCAATTCATTTTCGGTAACGGGCGGCACGCGGAGGATCATTTTGACCTGGGCATTATCGCCGCGCCGGCTCACCTGCTGGATCAGGAAATAGCCAAACCGGTTGGATTTTACCGGCTGTGAGATCTCGCCGGCTTTTAAACGGAAAGCTGTAGAAAGGAATACGGGATCCCAGGTAGATTTGTCGGACCGGTTGATCTCGTACGTACCTCCGCGCTCACGGCTGCCGGGGTCTTCGGAAACCCGTTTTGCCAGCGCCTCGAAGGTGGTGGTACCCGCCTCTATCTGCTTTTTATAGTTCAGCATTTCGTTATAGATATACTCCTCTACATCCTTCGATGCCGGCGGCAGGATGGAGATCTGTCCTATCTCAAGCTCCGACTCCAGGAACGGAAGGCTGTCTGTAGGAACCTTATCAAAAAAGGCCTTTACTTCTGTGGGGGTAATATGCACACCGCTAACGACCTTGTTCCGCATACGTTCCCCAAGCATCTGCTCTTTGATCAGCGGACGCTGGTCGTCCTTCAGCTGATAAACGGTCTTCCCGGCAACGGCTTCGAGCTCCGCCTGGCTGCCGAACCGCATGATCCACTCACGCACGCGAAGGTCCATCTGCGCCTCCACTTCTTCTTCCGTAAGCGGTATGGAATCCCTTTCTGCCTGCAACGCCAGGATCTTTGAAAGCATGATCTGCTCCATGATCATACAATCCGCTCCGGCAGGAACTTTTTCGCCATTGCGTTCCATATCCTTAATCGAATTCTGAACATCGGAATTCAGGATGATCCGGTCTCCTACCACCCCGATGATTTTGTCAATGACCTCTTTGCTGGACTGGCCCTGCGCCATCCCTGTGACGGAAAGCAATACACCCAAAGCAGCCAGCATTCCTTTTACTGAAAAAAGACCTGTTCTTTTATTCATAATAAACATAGCTCAAAAATAATCCTGCCCGGGGCATCCTGCTCCAAACAGTACCGTATTTAACAAATATTTTGTTGCCCGTTGCCGCACAACGAAAAACACCAGCCGGGTGTGCCGGCTGATGTTTTAATGATATTTTACTGTTGGGGAGCCTCCTTACAAGGTACGCTTTACTTCTTCCAGCTCATACGCTTCTACCACATCCCCTATCTTAATGTCATTATAGTTCTTAATGGTCAAACCGCATTCCATTCCTGTCAGCACCTCTTTTGCATCATCTTTGAACCGCTTTAGCGAGCCCAGTTCGGCCACCGCATTTTCACCCGTCGGATAAATCACAATACCATCCCGGATCAGGCGGATCTTATTATCGCGTTTAATGCGGCCATCCAGCACAAAACATCCGGCCACTACGGCTTTATCAAATTTGAACACTTCACGGATCTCCACATTGCCCACGATCTTTTCCTTCATGGTAGGCTCCAGCATACCCTCCATTGCGCTCTTCACTTCATCGATCGCTGTGTAAATGATCGAGTACATTTTGATTTCGATGCCGGCGTTGGCAGCCAGCTGCGATGCCTGCTGCGACGGACGCACGTTAAAGGCGATCACAATCGCATCCGAAGCTTCTGCCAGTACGATGTCACTCTCATTGATCTGACCCACGCCTTTATGGATCACATTTACCAGGATCTCTTCCGTTGAAAGTTTCTGCAGCGAGTCGCTCAGGGCCTCTACAGAACCATCCACATCCCCTTTGATGATGACATTCAGCTCTTTAAAGTTACCCAATGCCAGGCGCCGGCCAATTTCATCAAGGGTAATATGTTTCTTGGTACGCATTCCCTGCTCGCGCAGGATCTGCGAACGGCGGTTGGCAATGCTCTTGGCTTCTGCTTCTTCCTCGTACACTTTAAATTTCTCACCAGCCTGGGGAGCACCGTTCAATCCCAGCACCACGGCCGGTGCGGAAGGGCCGGCGGCATCTTCCCGCTTGTTCCGTTCATTGAACATCGCTTTTACCCGTCCAAAATACTGACCGCTTACGATCAGATCACCGGGTCGCAGTGTACCATTCTCCACCAGGAGCGTGGCTACATAGCCCCTTCCTTTATCCAGGGTTGCTTCAATGATGGTACCCGTAGCTTCCCGGTCGGGATTGGCTTTCAGATCCAGCAATTCTGCTTCCAGCAATATTTTTTCCAGTAACTTATCTACATTCAGGCCTTGTTTGGCGCTCAATTCCTGGCTCTGGAATTTACCGCCCCATTCTTCCACCAGGATGTTCATCTGCGACAACTGCTCATAGATCTTCTGGGGGTTGGCACCGTCCTTATCAATTTTGTTAACGGCAAAGATCATGGGCACACCAGCGGCCTGCGCGTGGCTGATCGCTTCTTTTGTCTGCGGCATCACGGCATCATCCGCAGCCACCACGATCACGGCAATATCCGTAACCTTTGCACCACGGGCACGCATAGCGGTAAAGGCTTCGTGCCCCGGTGTATCCAGGAAGGTGATGTCCTTTCCGTCGGCCACTTTTACCCGGTAGGCGCCGATATGCTGTGTAATACCCCCGGCCTCGCCCGCAACCACATTGGCATTGCGGATATAGTCCAGCAGCGAGGTCTTACCATGGTCAACGTGTCCCATGATCGTAACGATCGGGCTTCTCGGGATCAGGTCGGCCTCATCATCCACTTCATCGGCCTCTTCTTCCATCTCCATCTGCTGTTCCATATCAATAAAGGATACATCATACCCGAATTCACTGGCAACCAGCTCAATCACTTCCGCATCAAGACGCTGGTTGATGGAAACCATGATCCCGAGGCTCATACATTTGCTGATCACATCTGCAAAGCTTACGTCCATCAGGCTTGCCAGCTCGCTTACGCTGATGAATTCCGTTACTCTTAATGTTTTATCAACCCCTTCTTCCTCCATCGCTTCGGCAGCCTCGTTGCGTTTGTCCCTGCGTGCTTTTGCGCGCATGCTCTTCTGCTTGTTACCACCGCCACCGCTCAGTTTGGCCTGGGTTTCCCGTATCTTTTCCTGGATCTCTTTCTCGTCGATCTGTTTTTCCTCACGGTGTGGCCGGTGCCGGTCCCTGAAGTTTCCTTTTCCGTGATGGCCGCCGCCATGCTGATGACCGCTCCGGCCGGCCTGGTTCTGCTGACCACCACCGTGCGCCCTGCGCTGGTCCGGATCTGCTTTTACCTCTTTTTTCTCGATCGGGATGCGTTTCCGTTTCCGCTTTTCATCCCGCTTGGGCCGGGTATCGCTGTCTACAGGCAGCTCGATCTTTCCGAGGATCTTTGGTCCTTCAATTTTTTCAGCCTGGATATTGGTGATCTGCACTTCTGCGGGTTTTTCCTCCTCTGCAGGCGTTTCCTTAACCGGAGCTGCAGTTTCAGCAGGTGGCGTTTCAGCCACCGGCTTCTGGGCTGTAACCGGCTCTTCTGCCTTCTGCTGTGGTGTTTCCGCCGCCGGGGTTTCCTTTTTCGCCGCCTTTTTCGGCCGGGTCGAAAAGTCAATCGCCGAAAGGTCAATCTTACTGATGATCTTCGGGCCTTCAATATCAGGAGCCTGTACTTTCGCCACAGGCACTTCTTTTTCCGCTTCTGTATTTTCCTTTATCTCAGGTTGCGGCGCGGGTTCCGGCTCAGCCGCAGGCAGTTCTGCCTCTTTAACCGGAGCTTCGGGGGCTGCAGGAGCGGCCTCAACAACCGGAGGGGGCTCGGCAGCCGGCTCTTCCTTGGTGGCCGGTCGCGCTGCCGGTTTTGGCGACTCTTCCTCCTCGCGACGTTTTTTGTTCTCTCCACCCAATCCCTTTGGTAAATCAACCTGGTCGCTGATAATCTTTGCGGCTTTATCACCATGAAATCCCTGTTGCAGGGCAGCATACATCGCATCTGTCAGCTTAGTGGAGGGTTTCAGCTCGTCCCGATCAAAACCTTTACCTGCTAAGAACTCAACAAGTGTATCCTGGCCAATGTTAAATTCCTTAGCCGCTTGTAATAATCTTGGAAGTTTCTTTTCTGCCATAAAATTTTTTATCCCTTGTTCCGCTTTAGCAGAACCTTTTGTTTATCGTTCACACAAAATCCGCTAATGATGCCGGGGTAGCATCATCATTCCCGCTCCAGTTCTTCTTGTAAAATTTTTCGAACATCATCTACCGTCTCTTTTTCCAGATCGGCCCTTTTTTCAAGCTCGCCGGGCGACATGCGCAATACACTGCGCGCCGTATCGCATCCTATTTTCTTTAACGCATCGATCACCCATTCATCAATTTCATCTGAAAATTCTTCCAGGTCCACATCAAACTCTTCTTCTTCATCTTCAGTATCGCGGTATACGTCCAGCTCATATCCTGTAAGATCTGAGGCCAGTTTAATATTGACCCCTCTTTTTCCGATCGCCAGTGAAACCTGGTCGGGTTTTAAAAAGATACTGGCATGCCGGCCTTCCTGATCCAGGCTCATACTGGTGATCTTTGCGGGGGTCAGCGAGCGCTGGATCAGCAATTGCATATTGGTGGTCCAGTTGATCACATCAATATTTTCGTTCTTTAACTCCCGCACGATACCGTGGATCCGGCTTCCTTTCATACCTACGCAGGCGCCCACCGGGTCAATGCGGTCGTCATAAGATTCCACCGCCACTTTTGCCCTTTCACCCGGTTCCCTTACGATCTTTTTTATAATGATCAGCCCGTCAAAGATCTCGGGCACCTCTATTTCCAGCAGTTTTGCCAGAAAATCGGGAGCCGTCCGGGAAAGAATGATCACCGGGTTGTTGTTCTTCAGATCCACCCGGGTCACCACTGCACGGATGTTTTCCCCTTTCTTAAAGTAGTCCTGGGGTATCTGCTCGCTTTTGGGAAGGATCAATTCATTACCTTCCTCATCCAGCAATAAGATCTCTTTCTTCCACACCTGGTACACTTCGGCGCTGATGATCTCACCGATCCGGTCTTCGTATTTCTTAGCCAGTACGTTCTTCTTTAAATCGCTGATGCGCCCGGCCAGCGTTTGTTTCGCAGCCAGGATGGCTCTGCGGCCAAAATCGATCAGGTCAATTTCCTCATACAGGTCTTCTCCCACTTCATAGTCCGGTTCCAGCTTCACCGCCTCGGAATAGGCAACCTGGGCCAACGGATCCTCCACTTCTCCATCTTCTACAATGGTACGGTGCCGCACGATCTCCAGGTCTCCCTTTTCTGCATTCACGATTACATCAAAATTTTCATCGCTTCCGTATTTCTTGCGGAGTAATGTTTTGAATACGTCCTCAACGACTTTCATCATTGTAGGGCGATCTATATTTTCTGCATCTTTAAAATCCTGGAATGCCTCAATTAAATTAATACTTGCCATAATGAAGTACGATTTACCTTAATGAAATCACAGCCCCTGAGCTGTTACTTTTAAAATTTAATTTGAATTTTTGTTGTTTTAATCGTTTCCAATAAAATAGTATGTTCTGTTTTTTCCATTTTCTTTCCATGGCCGCTGATCGCTTCCACCACAATTGCTGCATCGTTCACAGATAACAGCACTCCCTCCGTCTTTTGTCCGTCTGATTGAATGACCTCCACATGACGTCCCGTATTTTTTACATACTGCCGGTGCAGTTTCAGCGGTTCATCCAGCCCCGCTGAAGATACTTCCAGCGAAAAATCGCCTTCCGGAAATAACCCCTCTTCTTCGATCTGCTTATACAGCGCCCGGTTATACTTTACAAGGTCATCAATGCCCACGCCATTATCACCGTCAATAAATATTTTAAAGTTATTGGTAGGTTTTATACGGATATCTACTAAAAAATGAGACGGGTTTTCCGTCAGCAACGCAACTACTTTTTCCTGTAACTTTTGAATGATTCCCTCTTTATCCATATTTCTGAAAAAAGAAGAAGGGAACGCCTCCGTTCCCTCAATCTCCTTTTCTGCCGCAAAATTAAGACAATTATGGCAAAAAGCGAAGTTTTTGAAACTATTTTCTAAAGGGCGTGAACGCAGGCGTCGATTCCCCGGGATCTTTCATAAAAATACCCGCCGCAACAACAATTTCACAGATACTGCGTTATTTCTGTGTAATTTAGTACTTCTTTCAGCGCATGTCTGTTATTTTATACGCCATATTGTTTTTTTTCCTTTACAATCTTATTGTAAAAGTGATCCTGCCCGTGTACCGGACCACCCGCCAGATAAAAAAGCAATTCTCGCAGATGAAACAACAGTACCAGCAGCAGGAGGGCAACCCGCAACCGGGCCCCGCACCTCAAACACCACCCAAAAAGGAAAAATCCAAGCTGGGGGAATATATCGATTTTGAGGAGGTAAAATAACCAGAAAAGTGCCCCCTATTGTTGCAAACGGTTCTTTTTCTGCGTTTGGTATTGAAACTTCCCAATATGAGAAAATCCGCCGCCCTTTCTGTACTAACGCTGTTCTCCTTATTATCATTTAACTTTCAATGCGGAAAGGACAGGGAATTACCGGCCAAACAGGAGAAGCCGATAATTATAGAAATACCGCTCCGGATTTACCCTGTTAAAAAAGCATATGCCGTTGGCGATACCATTTGGATAGAGGCCGCCCTGTCATCCAAAACACTGCCGGATGTAAAAAATAAAACAGCAATCCGGGTCGACACCGTCAGGTTTGATATTCCCTTCATTTATAAAGTGCTTACGAAACAAACATTGGTTCCGCCAGGCGGGTTTTGTCAGTTTATCAATCCCCTCCAGCTTCCCCTGTCAGTTTCCTCGGGTTACTACGATCCTCAATACAATGTATACTGGAACTATAACACCGGCACTGTTCAGCACTTCAGCTTTAAAGAAACGGGTTATCAATTCAAAATCGGCATCAGGCTCAATACCAGGGGCGCTTTTTACATCGGTTTGTCCGGAAGTTTAGTAAATAGCATTATCCCGGGCAACAACCAAACTGCTAATCAATATGCCTCTTTCAGGTTTGAGACACCCGATGTAAACCAGGATGTGTACAACGATTTACCAAAGCTTTCCGAAACAAATCCCTATTGGATCGGGTTTGATATGAAGACATTAACAGAAAATAAAGCGTTTGTAGTTCGGGTGGATTAACCGGGATACGCCCATTTATCATAAAGACGATTGCCCTTTTGAAAGAGACGACACATAGACCCCTAAAGGACCTTAACGCTATATATCCCTCTAACTGCTGTGATCCTGGATGATCCTCCAGTTTCCCGATATCTTTTTAAAAATCAGGGTAAAATGCCCCTTAAGGTCACCCAGATTTCGAAAAAGTTGCCATTTTCCAACCACATTGTAAAAACCGGTGCCCAGAGGCTGTATTTTCAGGAGTATGGCCGAAAACTGATGACCGCAAGCTGTTCCAGGTTTCTGGTTTAAAGTTTCAGGTTCGCTCCGGAAATGGATGGCGATTAAGACAAGACGCTGAAAGCTAAAAACTCATCGCTCCCCTAATAATGATCATGATCACAATCGTCTGCGTGCGCATGATTGTGACTGCGGCAATACCGGTAATTGACCAGATGTGCCGTTATGATCAGCACCACCGCGGGCACCAGCAGCAGGGTATGATACTGAAGAAATACCTGCTTCAGCACTAAAAAAAGAATGCCGGTGGCAAACAGCAGGATCGGCCATTTATTATGATGGTGATATTTATACCCGTGATGCAACGCATAAATGCCGATCAAAAATGCCAGGAGGATCATTCCCAGCTCAAAAGCCACATTTTCAATGATATTGATGCCAAAAAGCGGGAGGCTGGCCATAAAAAGAGGCAAAATAGCGCAATGAATGGCGCAAATCACGGAGGCCGAAATGCCCAAGGCATCCCAATTGATTTTTGATCGCATGTTGCAAAAATAAAAAAAGAAACGTTGTTGCAAATATTTAATTTACTTCCAGTGGAATAAACGTTTTCAGGCGTCAATTGTTAAACTGTTGGAATACATTTGCACTTCAATTTTCAACCATGTCAAAAAAGGCTATCTTTTATATCGCATTTTTCGTTTTTCTGTCCATTGCATTTTATCTGACAGCGGTCTATTTTATCCCTGGTTTCAATGACCGTAAACTGGAGCCCATCAGCAAGGTGGGAAAATTTACATTTACCGATCAGGACGGAAAGCCTTTTTCCAATAAAGATGTGGAAGGCAAAATATATGTGGCCGAATATTTTTATACGACCTGTCCGGGCATTTGCCCGATGATGAATGACAATATGAAACAGGTTTACAAAAAATACAAGGGTACACCGGGCTTCCTGATCCTGTCGCATACCTGCGATCCTGAAAATGATTCCGCCGCCCAGTTAAAACACTATGCCGATTCGATGAAGGTAGATACGCACCAATGGGTGTTTTTAACTGGTCGTAAGGACAGTCTTTATAAAATGGCACGCCTGAGTTACACTATTGACGATCCCAAGAATTATTTTAACTCGGACGAAGATGATTTTTTGCATACCCAATTCTGGGCGCTGGTGGATCGAAAAGGCAATGTATTAAAAATCTATGACGGACTCAAGCAAAAAGAGATCAACCGGCTGATCGCGGACATCGCGGACGAGCTAAAAGATGCTTCAAAAAATTAATTAACTTTAAGGTATGGATAGCATTGTTCATATATTAAAACAAAATAATTTAAGTGTAACGGAAGGGCGGCGCAAGATCCTGTCGCTTTTCCTGAACAGCAATGGTGCGCTGGCCCATGCGGATATTGAAAAGAACACCGATGGTCATTTTGACCGCGTGACCGTTTACCGGACCCTGCAATCCTTTGTAGATAAAGGGATCATCCATACTATTCCTACCTCTGATAACAGCATCAAATATGCATTGTGTAAGAACGACTGTTGGGAGGGGCACCATCATGACCATCATGTGCACCTGGTGTGCACCCGGTGCGGCAATACCTTATGCCTGGATGATGTAGTAACCCCAACGGTAAAGCTGCCGCGCGAGTACACCATACAGCAGGTAGAAGTGGTGGTGAAGGGCGTTTGTAAATCCTGTAATCATCTATAAAAGAAAGTCCTGATGTAGACACATCAGGACTTTTGATTAATGTTTTGACTAACTGCTAATTTACAGCCGGAAGCCATGTTTTCCAAATAAAATATCTTAATTTTTACCACCTCCTACCAGCGAATAAAGCACCGAAGATCCGAGCGAAAGCAAGATGCTGAATATCAAGGCCCACCAAAAACCGTTCACTTCTACCCCCTTAAAAAAGTTGGCTGCGATCAATACCATAAGAGCGTTGATCACGAGTAAAAAAAGACCAAGCGTAATTAAAGTGACCGGAATGGTCAGGATCACCAGCACCGGTTTTACAATGGCATTCAGCAGGGCCAGCACAAGCGCAAATAATGCCGCGGTTTTGATATCCGCTACCTTAACACCCGGCAATATAGCTGGAAGCAAATAAGCGATGAGTCCGGTTATGAGCACTTTTAAAATAAAATTCATCGAGTTGAAATGTGTATTAAAAGTTAAAGGTAGCTAAAATTGAAAGACTATGAATGGAATACAGCATCTTTTACATTGATCTGCAGCCCCCGGAAAAAAATCTCATTATTTTTTGGTAACTTGTAGGTATAAATAAACATCCTCCGGAGTTATCATGAATCCAAAAGAACAACATAACGAAAACGAAAAAGAGGACTTAAAAGATCCACTCAAAAAGCATGAAGGGGATCCCCAGGAAGATATGGAAGGCCCGGTATCATCTCTGTTACAAAGAGGAAAAGAAACCATCGACAAGATCGGAGATAAAAAAGGGCATGTGGAACATCCCCAGGGAAATGATGAAGCATAAGCCTTCCCCTTCATTGTTTTATCCTCGTAAGTGCCTGCGATCGGTGATCCGGCAGGCAGCTGTGACCCGTTATGGGTACAATCTGCGGGCTATTGCATGGTCCGGAACAGGCATGCCAATTCTTCAAGCCGGCGTTCCGGTACCGGGCGTTTGCCCTCATTCCTTGATAAAGAGCGCCTACCTCACACGATCGTCGCAAATTCGCGGTATATTTACAATAATACGTAACGCTTAAAACCAGACAATATGGAAGATCTCTATCAACCCGCTCCCCAGCCGGAGGAAGGTGGGCTTTTTAAACATCTAGAAATCAACGACCAGGGAAAGGCATATATTGACGAAGCCTCCAAATGGGCCCGGTTCCTGGGCATTATCGGCTTTATAGCCCTCTTCTTCATCCTCATAGCCGGCCTGGGTGTGCTTATGGCCGGTTCCGCCCTTGTACAAAACAGCGGGATGCCTTTTTCAGGCGCTTTTCTCGGTTTGATCTACATCATCATGGCCTTGCTTTATTTCTTTCCCTCCCTGTACCTGTATAAATTCGGAAGCGTCACCCGAAGGGCGATACAGGCGGAGAACCTTTCGGATCTGAACGAAGGATTGCGTTACCTCAAAAATTTTTTCCGGTTTACCGGTATCCTCACCATCGTAGTGATCGGGTTTTACATCATTGCGTTTCTCGGCTTTGGTATCGGAGCCGTAACATCCAGGTTCTGATCCCGCCATACAGGTCATTTCCTCTGGCCGGGGTCCATCCTGTAAAGGGTTTACCAGCTCCGCTATTTTTCAATGCTGCAGGAAGCACCTGCGGTTCATTGCCTATATTGAATCCGTATGAAACAGCTATACTGCCTTATTTTTATCCTGATCAGCAATGCCGTGTCCATTATTCCGGTAAAGGCGCAACCAAAAATAACTTCCGGTAGCCCTGTACGGATCGGTGTATTGCCGCGTGGAACCTATAATGCCATTACGGATGTAGCGGGTGTGCAGGTCGGGCATAAAACGCTGATCAGGGGCAGTTCCGTAAGAACGGGCGCAACGGTCGTACTGCCGCATGGCGGAAATCTCTTCCGGGAAAAAGTGCCCGCAGCCGTTTATGTAGGTAACGGGTTTGGCAAGCTGGCAGGCATTACACAGATCCGGGAGCTGGGGAATATCGAGAGCCCGGTGATCCTTACCAACACCCTGAATGTAGCAGCTGGTATCAATGCAGGCGTCAGTTACACACTTGCACAAAAAGGGAACCAGGATGTACAAAGCGTCAACATCGTGGTAGGAGAAACCAACGACGGCTATCTCAATGACATCCGGGGCAGGCATGTTACCGAGGAAGACATCCTTGAAACCATTCACATCGCAAAACCGGGAGCCGTGGAGCAGGGCAATACAGGTGCCGGCACCGGAACCGTTTGCTTTGGATTTAAAGGAGGGATCGGGTCTGCATCAAGAGTGCTTCCCAAAACGTTGGGAGGATATACTGTTGGCGTTCTGGTTCAGGCCAATTTTGGCGGGGTGCTGGAAATTGCCGGGGTGCCCGTGGGTAAAGAACTGGGCCGTTACTTTTTAAGCGACCGGCTCAATAATCCTGCAGACGGAAGTTGCATGATCGTTCTTGCCACTGACGCCCCGCTGCAGGCCCACAGCCTGGAGCGCCTGGCCAAACGGGCCTTTATGGGACTGGCCAAAACCGGTGGTATTGCCAGTAACGGCAGCGGCGACTATGTCATCGCTTTTTCCACCCACCCTTCTGTCCGGATCCCTCACCAATCGGAGCAACCACTGCATACGGCAACCACCCTCTTTAACGACGACCTTTCGCCCCTGTTCCTTGCAGCCATTGAAGCCACCGAAGAGGCCATCGTGAATGCGCTCTTTGCCGCAAAAACAATGACCGGCCGCAATGGAAATAAAGTGGAAGCGCTGCCAAAGGAAGCCGTAATTTCGATATTAAAAAAATACAACCGGTACCAGCCATGAGATGGACATTCGTAAACAATGACTTTGCAGGAGAGGGAAGATCAGTGATTCAGACCAATGACCTGGCCATACAACGGGGATATGCCGTTTTTGATTATTTCAGGACCATCAACAATCAGCCCCTGTTCCTGGACGATTACCTGGATCGTTTTTTTAACTCTGCAAAGGAACTCTCAATTTCCATTCCGCACCCCCAGGCGGCCGTAAAAGAGATCATTTCGCAACTCATCAAAAAAAACAATATCCCCCAAAGCGGCATCCGGATGATCGCAACAGGCGGTTACGCACCCGATAACTACACGCCGGTGCAGGGAAACTTTATCCTGCAGCAGCAGCCCCTGGCATTACCGGACAGCATTCAATTTGAACAGGGTATAAAGATCATGACGTATGCCTATCAGCGGGACCTCCCCGCGGTAAAGTCCACCAATTATGTTATGGGCATCTGGCTGCAAAAACGGTTAAAAGAAAAGGGGCTGGATGATGTGCTCTATTTTCAGAACAACATCATTTCAGAATTTCCGCGCGCCAATATTTTTATGGTAACACCGCAGGGACAGCTTGTAACGCCTGCGCACAATATACTGGCCGGCGTTACCCGCAAAAAAACACTTGCATTTGCCGGTGGGATCCTGCCTGCCGAAACACGTGATATATCCCTTACCGAACTAAAACAGGCAGCCGAGGTCTTCATGACCAGCACCACCAAACGCATTTTACCGGTAACAGAAATTGACGGCATCCGCATCGGAAACGGGAAGGCTGGCGCCCTGACCCGGCAGCTACGGGAACAGTTCATCCGGCTCGGAGAGTCGGTTACTGGATCCGCACATAGCCCGTCTTAGAACCGCCATCGGTTGGAAAAAAGCCCTGGAGCAGGTAAAGGGTGTCGTTGGAGAACTGGTAAAATACCTTTTGCCCCGGGTCAGATTCAAATATGATCCGGGATTCAAACTGTCCTTCCGGTATCACCAGTCCAACAGTAGCCTCGGCACTCTTGTCTTTTACCAGGCTGAAGGTGCCGGTTTTTTTTACTTCGTTATTTTCCAGGCGCACATAATGGTTATTGTTGAACTGCAGCTGATTTCCGTTCCCTTCCGGGTAAGTCGTCAAAGGCATATCACCCCAGGTAGTTCTCATCTCCCATTTGCCCTCAAGTGTGGTTGGTTGGTTATCTGCAGATTTCTCACAGGCAGCCATCAGCAGTGTGAGGCCAAGAATGGGCAGCAATTGTGTAGCTTTCATAATCATTCAGGTTTTGTTTATGATCAGAAACGTTTTTTCTTTCAAAAACGCAACAGGTCGTCCATGCCATTTTTACGCGTTTCACTTTCCGTTGTCCTGACCGGTTTTCGAGTTATTTACTTACAGGGACCCCGGCAAAGAAGAGGATCTCTTTTTATACGTATGTGGGCGGCTGCCATCCGTTGGGAAATAACCGCAAACAATTATGCTCATAGCATACACAGATTTTTACAGAAATCCTTAAGAGTCGGAGACCGGGTAAATAAGGAGGTGCGAGAATTACACCGATCACAAAATAGCTACAACAAATCTGTGAACATCCGTGTAATCCGAGAGAAAACTAACATATGCACACTTTTCCCTGCTAGCCATCTCAGTTGCCCTTATTGGCCAGCTGGCCACAGGCGGCATCGATGTCTTTTCCCCTGCTGCGGCGCAACCGGGCATTTACCCTGTTTTTTTCCAGGTAGCTCATAAAAGCTTCTACTTTTTCCTCGGAAGGCTTGGTGAATTTTGCAAATTCGATGGGGTTGTATTCGATCAGGTTCACCAGATCGGCCGGCACCTGGCGGTAAATTTTGATCAGCTCATCCGCATCTTCCAGCGAATCATTAAAATTATTAAAGAGGATATACTCAAAAGTGATCTCGTTCTTCGTTTGCTTATAAAAATAATTGAGCGCTTCAATAAGCGACTGAATATTATTGCTGTCGTTAATGGGCATGATCTCGTGGCGCTTCCTGTCAGTGGCCGCATGCAGCGACAGCGCCAGCTTGAATTTCACCCGGTCATCGCCCAGCTGCCGGATCTGCTTGGCCACCCCGGCTGTGGAAACGGTGATCCTCCGCGGGCTCATGCCGAGGGCATCGGGGGAAGTGATCTTTTCGATCGCTTTTAAAACGTTCTTATAGTTCAGTAACGGTTCTCCCATGCCCATAAATACGATGTTTGTCAGCTTTTTATCATACACTTCCAGCGACTGCTGGTTGATCAGTGCCACTTCATCATAGATCTCGTCAAAGCTCAGGTTCCTTTTCCGCTCAATATAACCGGTAGCGCAGAATTTACAGCTGAGGCTGCAACCGATCTGTGAACTGACGCAGGCCGTTTTGCGCTCGTCAGTAGGGATCAGTACCCCCTCTGTCAGGTGGCCCTCAACGGTTTTAAAGCGGGATTTGATGGTGCCATCTTCTGAATGCTGCGTGGTATCAATCCTCAGCGCCGGAAAATCAAACCGGTCAGCCAGTTTCTGCCGCAGCTCCTTGCTGATATTGCTCATCGCGTCAAAATCTTGTACCGGCTTCAGCCACAACCAGTCGTAAACCTGTTTTGCCCGGAATTTTTTCTCCCCGATGGATAAAAAATAATCCTCCAGGTCGGTAAGACTGAGGGTGCGGATGTTCTGCTGCTTTGTGTTCATCCGGCAAAGATACGCCGGTTTTCGGTTCGCGGGTTTTGATTTGCCGCCGGTGCCCGGTAAGTTTTACCTCTTTTCTTTACTACTCCCTTCCAAATACCCTGATCGCCTGTGCTTTTGAGGTTACGTGCAGCTTCCTGTAGATGTTGGCAATATGGTTGCGGATGGTGTTGGGGCTCACGTTCATCTGTTGTCCTATTTCCTTGTATTCCAACCCATCGACCAACAAGGTCAGTACTTCCTTTTCACGACCGCTCAGCTTAAATTCGTCCGTTTCCTGTTTTGACGTACTACCTTTCAGATCAAGGGTGGCATTCATCAGCATGTTCAGGGCGCGCCGGGCAATGCTGGGCGACATAGGAGCACCCTCCTCATCCATTAATTGCGTGATGGCCTTTTTAATCGCTTCGATGGGTTCGTCTTTCAGCAGATAACCACTGGCGCCTGCTTTTATAGCATTGAAGATCTTTGCGTCTTCATCAAAAATAGTGAGCATCAAAAACCGGGTTTGCGGATAGCGTTTTTTCCCCTGCAACACTGCTTCCACTCCATCCATTACCGGCATATCAATATCCATCAGTACCACATCCGGACAAACAGATTTACGGGCTTCCATCATTTTCTCCAGGAAATCTTTACCATTTTCAGCCGTAAATAATACCTCGTATTTGCCGGCTTCGCTCAGTTTTTCCTGCAAGGTCTTCCTCAAATGTTTCTTATCGTCTGTGATGGCAATATGGATCATATGGTTTTTACTTAAAATTACGGTTGCCCTTCATGAAATAAAATAGTGCATCTATACTATCAACCTGTAGTGTGTGCCATTACCCGCAGCGGTTTCCATGATAAGCTCAATTCCGAATTCCCCGGCACGCTTCCGGATGTTTTGCAAACCATAGCCCTCCTCCTTCTGTAGTGCCGCATCAAACCCCATCCCGTTATCGCCGATAGCAATCATCAGTTTTGCCGTATCTGACCGCAGATCTACTTTCAGTTCATCTGCCAGGCTGTACTTAAATGCATTGGTAAGGATTTCCTGGCAAATACGGTACAGGTTCAGACCCAGCAATGCATTCAGCTCTTTTCCGGCTTGTACGCTTTCCGTGAACACAATTTTCACATCGCCGCGGTTAAAAAGGTTCCGGACATACAGTTTTAGTTTGTCAGAAAAATCCTGCAGGGAGATATTGGCATCGCTGATGGCCCAGATGGTTTCACGCAGGCTGCCGATAACACTGCGTACCGACAGGTCGATGTTTGCTGCGATCTCGGCCCGTTTTTCTTTATTTTCCTCATGAATGCCGTCGAGCGAATAAATGATATACGACAGCTGCCCGCCTACATTATCGTGCAGGTCGCGGGCAATGCGTTCTTTTTCCTTTTGCAGATCGGCAATGGCTTTCAGCTCGCTTTCTCTTCTGCGCAAACGTATCCGTGTTACCCAGCCAAACATCAATGCTGCCACAAACAACGTCGATGCCACAAGTATATAAATGGTGCGGTTTTTATTGCTGATGCGCGCCTCCTTTAAAGCATTTTCGTTCTTTAATAACTTATTTTCGTTTTCCTTTTTTTCCGTTTCATATTGCACGCGCATGTTAGCGATCGCTTCGCTGTTTGCTTTTTCAAACAGGGTGTCTTTAAGACTGCCCAACAACTTGTAGGCACCTGCGGCCTCCTTATAATTTCCCGATGCTTCATAGCCATTAGCCAGCGACAGGTACAACATGGGCAGCTTTGCATCAATGTTGTTTTCTTTTGCAATGGCCAATGCCTCCTTGCTTGTTTTAATACCCGCCCCGGTATTTCCCATCGCGTTATAAAGGGTTGCCAGCGTGGCCATATCAGACACAACAAAAAACGGGTTGCCCACTTTCTGCCTGAGTGATTTTGCATGCAGCAATTTTTCCAATGCTTCCCTGTATTTTTTTTCTTCCATCAATGCCGTTCCCAGGATGTTCAGCCCATTGGCAGCAGTAGCATAGTCGTTAACCTTCAATGCGGCGGCTATCCCTTTGTTGGTGTACAGGTAAGCAGAATCGGTTTCCCCTTTTGCACCGTAACAGGATGCCATGTTGTTATAAATCTTGGGCACATAAAACGGGGGTACCGCTGTGGAATACTGTTCCGCCAGCAATTTTGCGGTATTAAACTCGGCTATGGCCCGGTCGAATTGAAACAGCTCCATATACACCCAGCCAATATTGGTAATGGCCGCCACTCTTCCATAAACGGAACCGTTCTGCTCGCTTATTTTCAGCAATTCATAAAATGTGTTCAGGGCTTCCTGCTGTTTGTTCAACTGCATCAGGCAACCACCCCTGAGGCGCCAGAAGTCAATGACCAGATCTGCGTTCTTTTTATCATGCTGCAGCTGCACCATCGCTTTTTCGCAAATAGCAAGACCCTCTTTTGCCCGGCCGGTACTGGTAAAATACTGGGCTATTAACAACTGTGCCCGGTATTGCCGTTGCTGATCGCTGTGTGCCTTTGCCAGCGTTTCGAGCTGTGCGGCAAAATGGTAGGCAGAATCGGGAGCGGAGTTCTGGTAACGTTGGCATATGTCGTAGAGGATGTCCGCCTTTTGCTCGTAACCCGATGCGGTCTTCAGCCTCTTCAGCAAAACGGAAGTTCCCTGCTGCTGGCCAAAAGCCAAAAAGCCGGTAAACAACAGCAGGGTTGATGATAAGAATTGTTTCATTCTCATAGCAGTGTCCATTTCTATCGCAAGTTTACAAAATATTTGCCATGCGGCGAATTCCCGTATAGTACATCTGCACTATTGTTTACCTGCAATTTTCTTTCGTGATTTGCGGTGAAATAGCTGCCGGTCTTATCATTGAGATCCCTTTCAAAACTTTCAAAAACAATAAAAATGAACCAAACAACTTCTTTACATGACGGCATCCGCCATTCAAAGATCCCCGGATCGGCGATAACGAACCATTTAAAGCACGCTGCCCACCTGCTACCCATTATCTTGCTTATTTTCTGCAGCCTGACCCATTTAGCGGGTTATGCCCAGGTAAGCACGGAAGATAAACAGAATGCCGAAAAACTAAAGCTGATGCTGGCGGGTACTTTTGCAAAGCCGAAAATACTCCCCAATCTTCAAAAGTTTGCCATTGCCCAACTCAGCATAACCTATAAGCTGAATACCAGCGAATCGACGATTGGTAAGGAAAGAAGCACCGGCGCTATTGCCGGAGCAAAGCTGAAAGCCTTCCTCGAAACCACAGACGGGCAGCTGACACAGGAAGACTTCCAGGAGATCACCGACTATTTTTATCATTCCTTTCAAAAGAAACTGAAGGCGGCAGGAATCGATACCGTATCCTGGGGCGTCATTACCAATACCGATTTTTATAAAAAACAGGACGATAAGAAGCCGGAATTCGACAGGGAGCAGGTAATCATAGCTACCAATGCCAACAACGGGAATACGCTGTGGGGCGGCAAAACGGGATTTGCTTTTGGCAAGGCCAAAAAAGCCATGCGCTTTTGTGATGAACTGGGAGCCGACGCCGGCTATTTTTATCTTACGTTGGATTTTGCCGATATTTTGCTGGACGTAAAAATCAAAAGTTCCGAAAAGCAGCATATTTATACAATTGAAAAAACAAGGTCGTTCAAATATTCCGGCACAGTAATTCCTCAAATGGTTGTGAGCGCCAACACCAGAGCCAACGCTGCATTATCCATGCTTCTAAACGGGAAAGGCGGAGTAGAGACAATAGTGATCATGAACAACCTTGAAGGGGATGAAAGCTATTCCGAAAAAATATCACAGGACCCCTCTCGCCTGAAACGGAACGGATTTGCCTTTGCCAAATCCTTAAACCCGGTAGTGATTGAAACCACCCGGGCAAAATACAGGGAAGCAGCAAAACGATCGCTCGATAAATATGCCGATGCATTTATTGCGAAATCCATCCTGCTGAAAAAATAATCTTCATAAAAAAAACGATCATGACAAAAAGCAAAACGACCTGCAACATTTTCTTTACCGCCATTCTGCTGGCAGCGTTCACTTTTACCGCGTGTAAAAAATCCGGTGCCGGCGATGATTCCGATGCCAGCCTGGGCAAGGCCTCCATCCGGTTCTCTACCAGCAAAGCATTTGGGGGCAAAAATGAATTTAAATCCAATTCCGTTACAGGAGGCCTGGTGTCGAAAGTAAACACGGTAAACAAAACACAGATCAGTATTACCGCTGTCCAGATGAACGGAACACAGATCGGCACGGCCATGCTGGTGATACACCTACCCCAGGGACAAACCGGGGCTATCAGCGGTAAATTTGAGAATGGCAGCACCGCCAGTACACAGGCCGTGCTTACCATTGGCATTTCCAATGCCGGCGCCAGCCAGGAAGCCTACGCTTCCAAGACCGGCAATTTCAGCATCACCAGGCTCACCGATAACGAAATTGAAGGAACCTTTGATGCCTACTGTATCAACGAAACAACCAATGCCAATATCAATCTGAGCAGCGGAAAATTCTCCGGAAAATTTTAACGACGCCGATAACCGTTTCACCCACCGTACACCAGCGTGTCCGGTCAAAACCCCTCCAACCCGGGGGTTTTGTTCTTTTCAGCCCGTACAGCTTCCGCAAGCCGGCACAGCGGGGCCGGGTGAAAACAGGAATTGCCCGAAACGGCAAAATAAAAAACAAAAAACGATGGTTATCTTTGCCGCATGAAGATTTTAATGGTATGCCTGGGCAATATTTGCAGAAGCCCGCTGGCGGAGGGGATTTTACAAAAAAAAGCGGCGGAGCAGGGATTGGACTGGGAGATCGACAGCGCCGGAACAAACGGCTATCATACCGGGGAAGCACCGCACCGCCTGTCGCAAAAAGTGGCAGCCTTACACGGGATCGATATTTCAGGGCAGCGGGCAAGAGATTTTGCAGCAGCTGACTTTGACCGGTTCGACAAAATTTACGCAATGGCAGGGGATGTTATTGACGAAATCCGGTATATCGCCCGCAACCGGTTCGACGCCTCAAAAGTACAACTCATCATGAATGAAACGGAGCCCGGCGGAGACCAGGATGTACCCGACCCCTGGTACGGCCCTGAGCCGGGCTATCATGAAGTTTACGACCTGCTGGAAAAAGCCAGCGATGCCATCATTGCAAAATACCGGATGAAAATAGCAAACCCCAAATAGTAAATTCTAAATAACAAATTTTAATTTGTAAGTGTGAGCAAACCATCGTTACCACAAGGAACCAGAGATTTTGACGCGGCAACCGTACGCAAACGCAATTATATTTTTACTACCATAAAAGAAGTTTTTGAGTTGTATGGCTTTCAGCCGCTGGAAACACCGGCCATGGAAAACCTGGATACCCTCATGGGTAAATACGGTGAGGAAGGCGATAAGCTGATCTTTAAGATCCTGAACAACGGGCTGGACAACGCCGGGAAGGCTGACAAAGTAAAGGCCGGCTTTGAAAATGTGATGGCGGGCCGGTCCAGCAAAGATATTACCGAGCGGGCCCTGCGCTATGACCTCACCATTCCTTTTGCCCGCTATGTAGCCATGAACTACAACCAGCTGACCCTTCCCTTTAAACGTTACCAGCTGCAGCCGGTATGGCGGGCCGACCGGCCCCAGAAAGGACGGTACCGGGAATTTTACCAGTGCGATGCAGATGTGGTGGGCAGCCGCTCCCTGATCAACGAGCTGGAACTGGCCGCTATTTACGCCACTGTTTTTCAGAAGCTGGACCTCCCGGTAGAGATACGGATCAATAACCGGAAGATACTCACCGCATTGGCGGCACAGTGCGGCGGCACCGAAAAAATGATCGACATCGCTATCGCCATTGATAAGCTGGACAAGATCGGCTTGGATAAAGTAAAGGAAGAGCTGGCCGGAAGAGGCCTTTCAGACAGTCAGACCCTCCTCATTCAGCAGTTCCTTGAGATCGGCGGAACCAACGAAGAGAAACTGGCACGGCTGAAATCCATCTTTGCCGGGAACAGCACCGGGCAGGAGGGGGTCCGGGAGCTGGAATACATTATTGAAAGATCCCAAATCGCAAATCCCAAATCGCAAATCTCGATAGACGTCACCCTGGCCCGTGGTCTGAATTATTATACCGGAACTATTTTTGAAGTAAAGGCCCTGGGCGTACAGATCGGGAGCATTGGTGGCGGTGGCCGCTATGACGACCTCACCGGCCTGTTTGGAGTACCCGACGTGCCCGGTGTGGGCATTTCTTTTGGCGTTGACCGGATCTATGACGTACTTACCGAGTTAAACCTGTTCCCTGCCGACGTTCATAACGGAACCCGCCTGTTGTTTTTTAACTTAGGCATTGCCGAGGCCCAAAAGGCGTTTGAGCTGATGCAGGAACTGCGCTCAGCGGGGATCGCATGTGAACTTTTTCATGAACCGGTAAAATTTGATAAACAATTCAAATATGCCGATAAAAAAGCGATCCCTTATGTGGCCATCCTGGGCAGCAAAGAACTGGAAGCCGGGGAGATCATCATAAAAAATTTACATTCCGGCGAACAAAAACAGGTGACCTTTGGCGATTTAGGGAATTATAGCTTTGAGTAGGGATGAAAAGCTGCCGGGTAGGATGTTTATGAGTACGGAAGCAGGCAGATTCAAAAAACACAAACAACAAAACCAACATATCATGACAAACGTGAAAAACAAAGGCTTGCTCCTTTTAAGCATCAGCCTCGTACTTTTGATTACTGCCTGTAATAAGGGAGGCAAAACCGGATTACTGGTACCCAATGACGCCGGTATGGTGCTCCATGTGGACCTCACTTCCCTTTCCTCCAAGCTGACCTGGGCAGAGATCAAACAAACTGCCTGGTTCACGAAAGCCCTGAATCAAACTACGGATTCCCTGGCAAAACAGCTGCTCAACGATCCGGAAACCTCGGGTATTGACCCCAGGGGCAGCCTGGTGGTATTCATGAAACGCAATGGCAGCAATGGCTACGTTGCATTTGAAGGAACCCTGAAAGACGCTGCCAAATTTTCCAAAGTAATTGAAGAGGGTGGCAAGGGAAATATAAAGATCGAAAAGGACGGGGAATACAATTTTGTAAGATCTCCGGATAACGACAATGCTGTTGTGTACTTTAACGACAGGTTATTCGTTGCCATTATCGACGCATCCGGCGTTAGCAAAGGACTGGCCGGCGGACGCAACGGTTTTGGAGGGCGCGCCGAAAAATACCCGCTGGACAGTCTGAAGCTCTTCGCCAAAAGTACCTTCCAGCTGAAAGGCAGCAAATTACTGGACAGCGACAAACGCTTTGCCGAACTGATCGGCGATAAGGCCGACATGCACTTCTGGGTAAACAGCGGCAACCTTTATAGCGGGCTGGCCGGCGGCATCATGGCAATGATGAAATTCAACGCACTGCTGGACGGCGCCATTACGGCCGGTAAGGCCAATTTTGACAATGGGAAAATCACCGCGGATATGAGGAACTACTACGGAAAAGAAATGACCGACCTGCTGAAGAAAAACAACGGCAGCAACATTACCGAAGAAACCATCAGCCACTTACCGGAGCAGGATGTGCTGGCTGCATTCAGCATGAGCTATGCCCCATCCTACATAAAAGACCTGATCAAACTTTTAGGATTTGATGGCATCGCAAACGCGGGGCTGGCACAACTGGGAATCAGCATAGACGATTTTACCAAAGCAAACGGAGGTACCCAATCCTTTGCCTTAACAGATGTTACCGTAACCGGCAAACCTGCTGCCATTACGCTGGACAATGGCGAAACCATTTCTTACGAAAAAGATGATACCAAATTTGATTTCGTATTCGGCTCTTCAGTAGGCGATCAACCGAGCTTCCAAAAGCTGATCGATGCCTTTAAAAAGACAATGGATAAAGAGATGCCGGTAAAGGACAGTACCCTGGAGCGTATCAAGAACCGGCTCACAGACAAATGGTTTGCCCTTGGCGGTTCGGATGCCGAAGTGGACGCCTTCCTTGCGGGCGGCAAAAAACCGCCTTATGCACAAGCATTTACCGGTCATAGCATGGGCGGATATGTGAACCTGCAGAAGATCTTCACCACCATTATGGCCAACAGCAAAAAAGATACGGCCTATAAAAAGAACCTGGAAATTTCTGCCAATTTCTGGAAAACGATCACCATGCATTCCGATATCAAGGGTGGAGAGGCCATCAGCAAAATAGAGATCAACCTGGCAGACACCCAGACCAACGCCCTGAAGCAATTGAACCAGTACATCGACAAAATGTACCAGGCCATTCCTGAAAAAGAGGGGATCGTGGTTAGCGATATCCCCGGCGATGCAACAATAGCAGATACAACGGCTGTTGTGTCCCCAGTAAATTAATCAATGCCTTCATGACGCTTGAAATACAGAATTTATTACCGGTATATTTTGAAGAGGAGCGCAAATCCACCTCAGAGATCTGGGGAAAGGAGCGCTCCTTTTCCAATGGTGACCTTGTGAATATTGTAGCACCTTCCGGTACCGGTAAAACATCGCTGATCCATTTTCTTTATAAAATGAGGGAAAGCTACAGCGGCACGGTGCTGTATGATGACAAGCCGCTACAACAGTTCAGCAGGGAAGAGACCGCCGCTCTCCGCAAAGATCATGTAAGCATTATCCTGCAGGACATGCGGCTTTTTGAGGAACAGACCATTCTCGAAAACCTGGAGATCAAACGGCAGCTCAGCCCTTACCATCCGCAGGAACGGATCATCGAAATGGCCCGGCGACTTGGTGTTGATCACCGGCTGAACGCCCTGGCCAAAAATTGCTCCTATGGTGAGCAGCAACGGTCGGTGATCATCCGGGCGCTGTTGCAGCCTTTTGACGTTCTATTGATGGATGAGCCTTTCAGTCACCTGGACAATGCCAACTCAAAAAAAGCTACAGAGCTGATCCTTGAGGAGACCGCCCATAGAAAGGCCCTGGTCATTTTTGCGGAACTTGAAAAGGCCGGCAGTTTTCCGGCAACGCATTTGTATCATTTGTAAATCTTTATTGTGGCATTATCCTTTAAGCCCATAAAACCTTTATTGCATACCGGCACCAACGCCTCATCGCGCTGGTTTTCCTATATTGGTCTGGGCGTTGGCGTACTGTTGCTTTTATGCTCGGTGCAGATGTTCATCAACATCCAGCAATTGCTGAAGGAAGGCAGTATCCGTAAAGACGGTTTTGATTTTGTGTCCATCACCAAAAACATCACCAATGAAACCATGGGACAGCCGGAGAAGAACCTGTTTCATGCCGATGAGATCGAAGCAGTAAAAAAGCAACCGTTCATCGCCGGCGTATCACCCCTGCTGGCCAATGATTTCCGGGTACAGCTAAGCGCGGGGAGCGTACTGCCCTTCAGTACCGATATGTTCCTGGAAGCCCTGGATAATGACTTTATTGACACCTTGCCGCCGAATTTCGCCTGGAAGGAAGGCGATCAGCAGATCCCTATTATTTTATCATCCGATTTTTTTGAGATCTACAACATCTTTGCGCCCGGCCAGGGCCTGCCCCAGCTTTCTAAAGAAACAGCAATGGGCATCCCCGTACAAATCACCTGCTACGGGAGGGACAATGCATTTACCTTTTCAGGCAGAATTGTTGCCTTCAGCGACCGGGTGAACTCCGTACTGGTACCCAAGAATTTTCTGCAGTGGGCCAATAAGACCTTTTCCCATAAAGAACGCCAGGACGCCAGCCGCCTGTTCCTCAAATTAAAGGATGTCAATGATCCGCAGCTGGTCCGTTATCTCGACGCCCAGGACTATGTGATCAGCCGCGATAAAACCCTGCTGGGGCGTAATAAGATCGTATTACAGGGGATCTTCAGCGGGCTGGGTATTTTTGGACTGCTGGTCGTGATCCTGGCGCTGATGCTGTTTTCGTTCTACCTGCAACTGGTTATTGCCCGCAGCCGGCAAAACCTGGAGCTGTTGCTGACCCTGGGTTACTCGCCACGGTGGCTGGGTAAAAATGTATCCAATCAATTTATTCCCGTCTATATTTTTATTGTGCTGACCGCCCTGCTCTGTACCCAGGTCATGCAATGGGCCTTTCATCATTTTGTGATGTTCAACCGGCCGGAGCTGTCTTCCTTCATAAACTGGACGGTTGTATTACTGGCAGCTGCGCTTGTTTTGATGGCAATAGTTACCAATGCAAGACTGGTAAAAAAACTGCTGTACCGGCTGGGATAATTTTTTGTTCCGGGTTTGATACCCTCCGGCCCGTTCGGGCAGGTTTTTTGTTTCCTGCCCGACGATCTGCAGACGAAGATCTGCTTTTATCTGATAATACGTTAATGGCAGATGCTGACGCATATATCTCCTCATCTTAATATGATCTTCCTTAGCTTGACGCACATGCGGTCATCATCGGGACTCAAATTTTCAAATTATTCTCCTTTGCGCTTATCCACTTCGATCAATTGCAGTGCGCGTTCCATTTCAAGGTCCCGGTTATTCAAATAATCATCCACCGTATAGGATATTTTTATATCCGGTTGTACACCGTGGCCCGTTTCCGAAGACGGGTATGTGGCCATGAATGGCACCAGGCCAAAAGAATAAGCGATGCCTGTATATTTTGTCTGGTTATGGAACATGATACCCGCGGTTGTACTGTTTCTGCCACCGCCCGTTTCCTCCCCGATGAGCACCGCTCTTTTATCAATGCCCAATGCATAGGCCATGATGGCAGCAGCTGAAAAAGTACCACCATTGATCAGCACATAAAGCCGTTGTTTATACGATGTATTAAAAGGCCCGACCTGCTCCCAGCCCAGGGATTGATACTCCTTTATATAATTCTGCTGGTTGATCCTGACGGTATCGGCGGATGAGGGCAAAGCAGCAGCAGCCAGCTCCTCCGGAAAGGTCACCGGCCGTACCGGCTTTGAGATCAGGCTTTTGAGCAACATCAGCATCAGTTCCTGCCGGCCTCCGTTGTTTCCCCGCAGATCAAGGATCAGGTGACTTGTTTGCGAAAACTCCTTTAAGAGCACCATGGCAAACATGCGTTGGTCTGCCGTATCCCAAGCCGGCTCAAACGTATTTACTTTCAGGCAGGCCGTACCGGCATCGATGCGTTTAAACTCAAGAAACGGCATTTTTTGAGGATGAGACTGTTTCAGTGCCGCTGCTGCAGCCGGCTTACCCTGTACCGTGATGCTGTCCGGTATATTTTTGACCCTGTACACAATATGCAGCGACTTGCAGGACCGGAATACATGGTTCCACAGCCCGTCCGGTCGCCGGTAATTCAGAAAAAAATATTTGAACGTGGTGTTGTATCCATCCGAAAAAGTAAACCGGAACAGCGAATCGATGATCGCTCCGGACCTTATACTATTAATACTTATGATCTCCGCACCTGCAGGGATCCTTTTATGCTTTGCCCGGTGATCCCGCACGAAGATCTTTTTGCCTATGAAACACAGGCTTAGGGAGTCAAACGGCGAATGGTAGGCCAATGCATATCCTGCTGCATCCTCCGGGGTGATCCTGTCCGGTTCAAAATAATTAATGCCGATATGCCCGTCGCCGATCCTGCTTAGTACCGGAAGCAAGCGGTAATACAGATCCCGGGCCGTTAATGAATCCGTGAGACCAGACCGGAGACTGTCAAAAGCTTTTTGCAGAACGCCGGTGCTTATAAACCGGGTAAGGTCCGGATGATTTTTTTTCAGGTCGCCATAAAGCTGCGCCACATCCTCCTTCATTTCCTCCGGGGCATATTTCCGCTCCAGCCTTCCGTACAGGTACTGGGCTTCGCAGGTAACCTGGATCCACAAAAACAAGGCAGTCAGTTGCAGCAGCTTCATCCGCGGTATTATTTTTTCTGGATCACACCAACCGTTTCCGGTCCATGCGGAAGATTGTCGCTCTTCCTGCCAAACTCGATGCGGTAAACCTGGATCAGCAGCAGGAAATAAGACATAAATAACGGGCCGAAAATAAGCCCCATAATGCCAAACAGCTTCAGTCCGAGGATCACCCCAAATACGGTGATCAGCGGGTGGATGTCTCCGATCCTTTTAAGAATGGTAAACCGCAGCACATTGTCTATGCCCCCCACAGCGATCAGGCAGTACAATGTAAGCCCGATCCCATTGCCCACATGCCCGGTGGCAAAAACAACAATACAGATCGGTACCCAGATGATCATAGTGCCCACCGCGGGGATCATGGAGGCCGCACCGGTGACCAGTCCCCACATTACAAAATTATCCACCCCAAAGATCCAGTAGCCCAGTACTGCCACCAACCCCTGGCATAAGGCCAGGATGGGGATGCCCAGGGCATTGGCACGCACCATCATTTTGGTCTCTTCCCACAGCGTATGGGTATTGTCATCACTGAACGGTATGAACAGCCGGATCCGCTTTTCCATACCTCTTGCATTGACCTGCATGAAATAAAGGATGAACAGCGCGGTAAAAATATTTACAAAGATCTCGGCAACAGAATTCAGAATACCCGGGAAATAGGCGGTCACTTTCCCCAATGCACGCAGCAGCGATTCGTCAGAAAGGTTGATACGATTGAGCAGCGGCTTACTGGCGATAAATGCTTTTACCGCATTGAACTTTTCGATGATCACCTGCTTGTTGGCCAGCAGATTGCTGATCTGCGGGATCATTACCTCAATGATCAGCCACAGGGGCAACGCAATGACCGCCAACGTCACAAACATAAAGAAAAAGCTGGCCGCCGATTTGCGCCAGTTTTGCTGCTCCGTAAGTCGGAAAAAAGTCTTTCGGAAAAGAATGTACAGGGTGATGGCGCCAAGAGCGCCGGGAGTAAAGTACCGGAGATTAAAAAAGATCATAAAGCCAAGAAGCCCGATCAACAGGATCAAGACGATCTGCCGGAGTATATTGTTATCGATTTTGCTGTAGCTCATTTGATGATTTTTATGGCCCTAAAAATAGCCTATTTTTATCATTGCTGCGCTTCTGCGTACAAGGCAGACATCACCCTCTGGGGTAATTTTCCGGCGGTCCGGTCCGGCAGCATTGGGAAAGGCCTTTCCGCCGGTTCCTGCCCCATACGCCTAAAGGTGATCTTCACCTGACCGCAGGCCATCCGGGGTCAGTTTGCACATATAAAAACGGGAGCTTTAATACCCATGATCCTTCTGAATCGGAAGCCTGATCCATCCACGGTTATGGGTATAACATTTTGTATCATGCGCCCTTTCTCCCCGCCGGAACGGATCTTCCGGGCTGGCGCGGAGCAATAAGCCGCTGAGATCTACGCAGAGCGATAATGGCATCCCGCTGCGTAACTTCCGTTTCTCCGGATCGCTGTGGTTCATACAATGGCGGGGTCCTTATATCCCTGCTGATCTACATATTAAAAATTAACCGTTATCTTTGCAGCACCTATCTGAAAATACCAAAAGCCGCATTTCATTGTCTGAAAAAATATACAATATCATAGAGTTCACCCAGCGGAACGTTTTCTTAACCGGGAAGGCCGGAACCGGGAAAACAACCTTCCTGAACGATTTTATCCGCAGAACCATCAAAAACAGCATCGTGGTAGCCCCCACTGGTATTGCTGCGATCAATGCCGGCGGGGTCACCATCCATTCCATGTTCGGGTTGCCGCTTACTTCGTTTATCCCCACAATGGATCCCGTTGACCGGAACGAAGCGATCAATATTCCACAGCTGCTCCCCCATTTTAAATACCGGAAAGAAAAGCTGGAGCTTTTGAGGGCGCTGGAGATCCTGATCATCGATGAAGTATCCATGCTCCGGGCCGATGTGCTGGACATGATCGACCTGGCGCTCAAAACCGCAAGGCGCTCTACCCTGGCGTTTGGCGGGGTACAGCTTTTACTGATCGGCGACCTGTACCAGCTTCCGCCGGTGGTAAAAGCTTCCTCGGAAAAACTGCTGGCCGCCTTTTATTCCTCTCCTTATTTCTTTGAATCGAAGGCCCTCAAGAGCACTCCTTTTGTCACCATTGAGCTTACAACCGTATTCCGGCAAAGCGATCCCGTTTTTATTGCGCTGCTCAATTCCATCCGCGAAGGCGAAACCTACCAGATTGATTTTCCCCTGCTGAATACCCGGTATCAGCCGGGCTTTGAGCCGCAGGACCGCTATGTATACCTGGTGTCGCACAACTATATGGCCGACGGCATCAATACCCGCCGGCTGAACGATCTGCCCGGATCCGGCATCTCCTGCCCGGCCGTCATTACCGGTGATTTTAAAGAACAGCTTTATCCCAACGATCCCAACCTGGTATTAAAACCGGAAGCCCAGGTGATGTTCATCCGCAATGACGGGTCGGAGGCGAAAAAATATTATAATGGGCGGCTGGCCAAAGTGGTACGGGCAGAAGAAGACAAGATCATCGTAATCCCCGAAGGCTCGGAGGCCGAGCTGGCGGTAGAACGGGAGATCTGGGAAAACAAAAAATACTCCCTCAATGATAAAAAAGAGATCCAGGAGGAGGTCGTGGGCAGCTACGAACAATATCCCTTCCGGCTGGCCTGGGCCGTTACCATCCACAAAAGCCAGGGGCTTACTTTTGACCGGGTGATCATTGACGCGGGTGCTTCATTTACCAGCGGGCAGGTGTACGTGGCCTTAAGCCGCTGCCGCACACTGGAGGGCATTGTTTTAAAATCGCCCATCAGGGCCTCCAATATTTTCAGGGATACCCGGATCTCCGATTTTCATGAAGCTACCAATGCCTCCGAAAAAATGGAGCAGATCTACGAAACAGAGAAACATGCTTTTGCCGTCAGCAAACTGCTGCGCACGCTCAACTGTGCTGCTTTTCTTACGGCTATGGAACGCTGGATAGAAGCCGGTGAAGGCAATCTTCAGATCAGCCAGGAAGCGCTTTCCGCCGTATCAGCGCAGGTAAAAGAGACCTGCCGGGCGCTCGAAAACACCTTCATCAAATTTGAACATTTTGTTCAGCGCAAAATGCGTGATGCCCCTCCGGATCTTTGGGAGCAGATCCCCGAAAAAGGTGCCGCTGCGGCGAACTATTTTTTTGACCAGGTACAACAGCAGGTCTTTACTCCGCTGAAGGTGCATTACGCCAGTACTAAAAATCTGAAGGGCGTTAAAAGTTACACCCGGGTCCTCGAAGCATTGATGACAGAGCTGGAAGCCTACCTGCGGGGGATGAAAAATGCAGTGTTCCTGGAGAAGAAACTGCTGCCGGAGGAAAAAACGATGGAAACATATGTAAAAGAAAAAGACCGGCCTTCGCACCTGGTCAGCTACAGCCTGCTGGACGAAGGAAAGACGCCGGAAGAAATTGCAGCTACCCGCAACCTGGCAGTCAGCACGGTTTACGGGCATTTTGCCCGGGTTGCCCAGGTTGGGATCCTCGACATTCATACCCTTTTCTCCGAAGAGCAACTGCGCATCTTTAACCAGGCTTTTGAGCCGGGAAAATGGGCTTCTATTACCGTCGCCAAAAGCGCCCTACCGGTTTTTGAGTTTCACGAACTACGGGTGCTCATCAATCATTTTACCTATTGGGCCAATAAGGAACGGCCGGTGAAAGAACCTTCCCGGTAAAAGGCTGTCCATTTGCCACAAGATGGCTGATTTGAGCATGTAGAGATGTGCGAATGTGACTATGTGTGAATGGGCATCGGGTATCAAACAGGATCAGCCCTTATAAGGAACCGGTACCAATTATCTTTATCCATTTATTGTGGGGCTGACTAAAAAGTATTTTTCAGCCGGAAAGTCAGTAAGACGGCAAGTCTTATAGATTGACAGGCCCGCCTTTTTGTCTTCCCGGTTTCCGGCCCGCCACATTGGGCCGCGCCCTGATTCGGGTTCTCACGAATCAGAAAAATGTTATGCACCCCCCAAATTGGCGGTATCCTTTCGGCGTACAAAATCGTAACTTTAAGGAAACTTCCTCCGATGCCTATAAAAACAGGAACCCTCGTTCTGATACTGGTGCTGCTTTTTCCTTCAGCAAATGCGCAGAAGAAGCAGATTACCGAATTTACAAAGGGCGGCATCTTATTACTGAAACTCGACAATGGGTTTACAACCGGTTTCAGAACCGCTACACCGGACCTGTATAGCGGTGGGGTGGCTTTAAGTCCGCAGGTGACCGTTATTGCCGACCGGCTGCGACTGGGCGCCAATGCCGGCATCGTTTACAACAATAAAAAACTTTCGGGGCTGTTTGGTCCGGCAGCAGCTTTAAAACTGGCCGATTTGCGGACGAAAAGACCCATGGCACTGGCTTTTGGTAATTTGCAGTTGCTGGCCGAAGCCAACTGGGGCACCCATCAGCAAAGAATGGCCGGCGGAGGCATTGGATTGGAACTGTTGCAAAAAATACAGCTGGGGGTTACGGCCCAGCGGGATTACCATCTGAACAGCTGGTGGTTCCGGTCATTTATCGCCTACCAGTTCAATAAAGCCAAAAAGGTAAAACACCAATTTGAATAAACGGTTATGAACAAAGCGCTCATCATAAGCGGCGGGGGATCCAAAGGCGCATTTGCTGTTGGCGTTGTCAAAGACCTGGCGGTAACCTACCGGTTGGTTTTTGACACGGTAGTAGGCACCAGCACCGGTGCGCTGATCGCTCCACTGGCAGCCATGAATGAGCTGGATGTGCTGGAATCCCTGTACACAAATGTTACCACCGGCGATCTCCTGGAAGAACACAACCTCGGAGCCAGTATATGGAACGGCACTTCTATCTATACGGCCAATGGATTGGGAGCGCGGGTGCGGCAGATCTATACAGATGCTTTTTATAGCCGTCTGATCGCCGCCCGCAAGAAGATCTACCTGACCACTACCTGCCTGCAAACCCAGGAGCTGGTGGTATATACAACAGATCCCCACCCTGCAGCCATCGGCAGTTACTACCGTATCAGAAAGATTCAAAATGCAGAGCATTTCAGGAGAGCCGTAATGGCATCGGCCAGTCAGCCGGTATTTATGCCGCCGGTACGCATCGACAAAGATATGCCGGGGGCTGCAAACCCGGGATACCAGTATGTTGATGGCGGAACCCGCGAATATGCCGGTATCGGAATTGCGCTGGAAACCGGCGCGGATGAGTTGTTTTCCATCCTGCTCTCGGCCAGGAGCAGCTCCCCAGACCCCGGCACTTATAACGACCTGCTTTCTGTTTTAATGCAGACCATCGCCGTTTTTATAACAGATGTGGCCGACAATGACCTTTTTGCCCCGCGGCAATACATCCGGTTTGTCAACTATATCAACCAGGTAAAAGCGGCAATGAAGGCCGACGGTATTTCAGCGGCTGCCCTGGAGCGCTATTTCGGCAGCACCCATCCAGGCTTCCAAAACCCGGCAGACGGTGCTTCCATAAAGCTGCACGTGATACAACCCGACAATGCCCTGGATGGCGGGCCGGGCGGACTCGTTTTTGAACCGGAGAAGATGAAACACATGGTTCAGCAGGGCAGGATCGCCCTTCAATCTTATGTTGCCCATTTAAAGCCGGGGGAAACCGATTGGGCATAATGCAGCCGATATGCATTTCCCGGGCGTCTCCTTCCGAAGACACCACGGGAAGATGGTCAGCCGACCAATGTAGCCGCAGAAGTGATCTTTGTATTCAGCAATTTGCTGATAGGGCAATTGGCTTCCGCATCTTTAATAGCGGCATCAAATGTTAACTGATCAATGCCCGGAACAGCAGCCTGCACCTCAAGATGGCTTTCTGTTACAGCGCCATTTTCAAAAGTAACCGTACACTTTGTATCAATATTCGTGGCCGTAAAACCGGCCTCATTCAATACAAAACTCAGCTTCATAGTAAAGCAACCTGCATGGGCCGCCGCTACCAGCTCCTCGGGATTGGTACCGGGATTGCCTTCCTCAAACCGTGTCTTAAAGGAATAGGGGGTATCGTTCAACACGCCCGATTGCGTGGAAGTCTTACCGGTTCCTTCCTTACCTGTTCCCTGCCAGTTGGCTGTTGCAAAACGTTTCATGCCTTTATTATTTTATGGTTAAGAGAATGTAGATTCGATAGTCGTCATGGCCTCTTCCCGGTCTTCCGGCTCAACGAATTCCAGGATAAAGTTGTTCTTCCCTTCGCCGGTCATGATCTTCAAAAAGCTTTGCTGCACCAGCTCCAGCACCGAAAGAAAAAGGAAGATGGCCTGAACCCTTGTTTCTGCATAATCAAAAAGTTTTTCAAACGAAAGGGTCTTGGAGCGTCCTGCTTCCTCCATCACCTTTGCCCGGCTGTTCTCCATCGTATAATTGTACCGCACTACGGTATGTACCGGCTGGTTGACCTTATCAGAATACCGCTGCATCGCTTTTTCAAAGGCCTTCATGAGTTTAAACATCGTGATGGCATGGATCTCCGTTCCTTCGCCTGCTTCCTCTCCAATGGCCGACAGCTCCTTTTGAATATTGCCTCTCTTTACCATCAGCATCCGCATCGCCTCCAGCTCGGCCATTTGTGCAGAAGCCTCTTTAAAGCGCTTGTACTCCAGTATTTTGTTTACCAGCTCCTCCCGCGGGTCGATCTCATTGCCCTGCGCATCCAGCTCCTTGCGCGGGATCAGCATTTTTGCCTTGATGCGCATGAGCGTGGAAACAAAAAGAATGAATTCGCTGGATAACTCGATGTTCAGCGCATCCTGTTCTCTTATGTACGCCAGAAAATCGTTGGTGATCTGTGTAATGGGGATATTGTAAATATCCAGCTCATCCCGTTCAATAAAGAACAGGAGCAGATCAAACGGGCCTTCAAACTGCGAAAGTTTTATCTGGTAGGTTGTGCTCACTTAAAAAAACTTTAAATCGGTAAAAGAAGACAAATGTAACAAATAAGCCCCTGACACTAAAAAACGCCCTGCTGTTACAGGGCGTTTGTGCATAAATTGGGCAGATTTTTTATTGCTTTTTCAACGCGTCCCGGATCTCCATCAGCAACTGATCCGTAGAAGATGGTCCCTCAGCCGGGGGCGGCGGCGTTTCTTTTTTCATTTTATTCATGGCTTTCACCATCCAGAAGATGACCAGTGCCAGCAACAGGAAATTAATTGCAATGGTGATAAAGTTACCATAGGCAAAAATGGACGTGTCGGCGATCTTGCGGGCTTCTTCCAGCTTGGTTCCGGGTGGCACATTTCCTTTCAGCACGAGGTAAAGGCTGCTGAAATCAGGCTTTCCGATAATGGCGCCTACAACCGGCATGATCAGGTCATCAATGATGCTGGTAACAATTTTACCAAATGCACCACCGATGATCACACCCACTGCGAGGTCAACCGCATTCCCCTTAATGGCAAATTCCTTAAATTCTTTAAACATTCCCATGTAATTGAGTTTTTAAGTTATAAAAAGTGATTCGGATTACTGGTTGTTCCGGACAGACGGCATCCCATCAAACGGCCATTATTTCTTTTTCCTTTACGGCAAGATACTTTTCAACAATCGCAATGTATTTGTCTGTCAGCTGTTGTGCGGTGGCTTCGGCGTCTTTCATTCCATCTTCGCTCAGTCCTTCCTTCTGCAGTCTTTTAATACCCTCGATCACTTCCCTCCGGGCACTCCGGACCCCGATCTTTGAATTTTCCCCCTCTCCAAGACTCTTTTTTACCAATTCCTTCCTGCGCTCTTCTGTAAGCGGGGGCAAAAACAAACGGATATTGACACCATCGTTCTGGGGATTCAGGCCAATGTTTGCCGCAATGATGGCCCGTTCAATGGGCTGCAGCATATTCTTTTCCCAGGGTTGAATATTGAGGGTACGGGCGTCCAGCACGGTAATGTTCCCCACCTGGTTGATCGGCATCGCAGATCCGTAATAGTCTACATAAATTCCATCCAGTATTTGCGGGGTTGCCTTCCCGGCCCTTATTTTGGCCAGCTCTGATTCCAGGTGAGTGATGGCTTTCTTCATACTCTCCTCCGACGATTCAATAAGCTTACTTACTTGTTCCTGCATAAAATCAAAAAATTTAAAGACTGCAAATCTAATGAATGGAACTGAAACTATGGAGTACTGTGCCTGAAATGAAGAAATTACGATCGCCTAATGTACGTGATTCTGAACTTTTTCCTTGGTTTGCAGGTTGATCACTTTGGACTGTGACGCGGTTGGGATCCGCTCCTGTTTTGTTTGATTGACCACATACCTGCGGTGAATGACCAGCTTTCTTTTGGGTAACGTATAGTAAAGAATGGCCAGCGCCACAAAGGATGTTCCAAATAAGGCCAGGATCAGGGCCGTATCTCCGAAATTACGGCACAGATACGTAACCAGGATCAGGGAAATATTGGCCGATACGCAGATCAGCGTCACCGTGGAATGCCCCAGTCCCCTGTCCAGCAACAGGTGGTGCACATGGTTCCTGTCCGGCGAAAAAGGAGACCGCCCGCGCAGGATCCGGTTCCCAAAAACACGGATCGTATCCACCAGCGGTACGATCAGCACCGATACACCCACCGCAACCGCAGAGGCTATCGGAAGCGCGGCACCCGGCTCGCTGGCAACGCTGATAAATTTCAATACCAGTATGGATACAACCATTCCTACCAGCAACGAGCCGGAATCACCCATAAAGATCTTCGCGGGATGATAGTTAAAGATCAGGAAGGCCATCAATGCCGCGGAAAGCCCGAAGGAGAAGGCCGCGTACGGATACATTTTTGCCAGGAGGAAATAGGTTCCGAAAAGCAGGGTGGCCATCAGGCCCAGGCTTCCGGAAAGACCATCAATACCATCGATTAAATTATACGCATTGATGATGAGGATAATGGTAAAATAGGTTAAGGGCACCCCGTACATCGGATCCAGGGTCTCCATTCCAAAAACACCATGCATGCTTTCAAGCCGTACCCCACCCAGATGGATGATGATGGCCGCCGCAATGATCTGTGCCACGAATTTTTTTGTAGCAGATAAGGCTATGATATCGTCCTTAAGCCCGATAAAGAAGGTCAGTGTAGCCGCAGCCAGGAAATAACGCATTTCCGGGGCATTGGAAAAACTAATACAGAGCAGACCCGCAAAAAGAAACCCGACAAAAACACCCACCCCACCTAAAGAGGCAATTGCATGTGTATGTAATTTTCTTTCATCCGGTATATCATACAATTTCTTCTTGTCAGCGATGAGCATTACAACCGGAATTGCGAGAAACGCAACTATAAAAGCAATTATAGCTGTTACCAGAATTTCAAGCATCAAATAAGGTTTACAAGAACAAAAGTAAGATTTATCACCAAGATACCAATTTTTATGCACATTTTAATGATAAAATAAATTCCGGCAGGGTCAGAATTCATTGCTAATGAACAGGAATTGTCAAAAAAAAAATGCACTTTTGCTGTTCAAAAAACAGATTATGGCAAGTTTACAGGAAATCGCATCACAGGTTAGACGTGATATTGTAAGAATGGTGCACGGAGCAAACAGCGGCCACCCCGGGGGCTCTCTCGGATGCGCCGATTTTTTGACTGCCCTGTATTTTAAAGAAATGGAGCACGATCCTGCTTTTAATATGGACGGCATCAATGAAGACCTCTTCTTCCTGTCAAACGGCCATATCTCCCCCGTATTCTATTCGGTCCTGGCCCGTTCAGGATACTTTGATGTAAAAGAACTGGCTACCTTCCGTAAAATAAACAGCCGTTTGCAGGGCCATCCGGCCACACACGAGCACCTTCCGGGTATCCGGGTTGCCAGCGGATCGCTGGGGCAGGGCATGAGCGTGGCGATCGGCGCGGCACTGAGCAAAAAATTGAACAACGATACCCACCTGGTATTTTCACTCCATGGCGATGGGGAGCTGAATGAAGGACAGAACTGGGAAGCGATCATGTTTGCCGCTGCGCATAAAGTAGACAACCTGATCGCTACTGTTGACTGGAACGGCCAGCAGATTGACGGACCTACCGATAAAGTACTGAACATGGGTAACCTGGCCGGTAAGTTCCGGGCATTTGACTGGGAAGTGATGGAAATGAACGGTAACGATATGGATGAGGTCGTAGGCACACTGGAGAAAGCCAAAGCTGCCGCCGGCAAAGGAAAACCGATCGCCATCATGATGCATACGATCATGGGTAAAGGCATCGATTTTATGGAAAACGACCACGGCTGGCATGGTATTGCCCCCAACGACGAGCAGCTGGCCAAAGCACTGGAGCAGCTGCCGGAAACGCTGGGAGATTATTAAGTTCCAGGTTTAAGGTTGAACGTTTCTGGTTTGTTCCAAAGCCTGTCAGCGAATCCAAAAAAAAGAACAATATATAGATGGCTACTGGTTAAAAACGGTAACCATTTTTTTTGTGCCTATTCTGCTTTCAATGAGAATTCTTTTCTTGAGGCCTTGCGGGCGGGTGTCCATGAAGCTACAAACGCGATCACCAAAACGGTTACCGCCACCAGCAGGAAGTCGCGCAGTTTTAATGCCACCGGAAAATAATCGATCAGAAAAGAGCCGCCCTGCAAAGGCACCAGATGAAACTGTTGCTGCAGGATCACCAGGAGCAGCGCCAGCAGCATCCCCATTCCCCCCCCGATCACGGCCAGCAAAAAGCCTTCACTCAGAAATACTTTCAGGATAAAACCGCGGTCGGCGCCAAGGGCATTCAGCACGCTGATGTCCTTTTGCTTTTCCAGCACCAGCATGGTCAGAGCTCCAACCATATTAAAAGCCGCTACCACCAATATCAGGCTCAGCACTGCATAAAAAACCCAGCGCTCCAGGTTCATAATGGAATACAGGCTCTGGTTTTGCTGGTAGCGATCCTGTACCTTGTAGCCCTTGCCAAACAACTGCTGAAGGGATTGCTGCACACGGGCGGTGACCGAAGGATCGGTTACTGCAATTTCAATACCGCTGAATTCGTTGGGTGCCAGCGCCATTGCCTGCTTCAGGAAATCGATCTGGGTGAGCGCATATTTATTGTCAAAATCCTGCTGGATCACAAATGTGCCTGCATTCCGGATGGTATCGGGTGTGATGTTACTGGTAACATCAAACGCTTCCGATTCGCTTTTACGGGGAATGTAAATGCTCATGGGTTCTGTATGCGGACCGCTGCGGATGCCCAGGGACCCTTCAATGCCGCCGCCTACCACCAGTTTCGGATGCGCTGCCGTGCCGATATCAAACCGGCCGTTCACCAGATGCTCCACAATACCGTTGATCGTCTGAAAGCGGGCATCCACGCCTTTTAACGATACCAGCGCCTGGTTGTCCCCGTTCCGGAGGATGGCCTTCTCCTCCACCACCAGCGAAAAATCGCGCAGGCCGCCAACACCTCTTAATTGCTGCAGCCGTTTTTTATCCAGCGTCAGGTATTTTCCTGTTGCGGGCAATACCTTTATATCCGGGTAAAAAGAGGAATACAGCGATTTTACCAACCCCTCAAAGCCATTAAAAACACTGAGCACCATGATCAGCGCAGCCGTGCCGATCATGATCGCAACAATACAGATCCACGCGATGATATTGATCACGGTGGTCGACTTTTTTGCTTTGAAATAGCGCCAGGCGAATAGAAATTGCAAATTTTATGATTTCAGATTTGAGAATCGGGAATTGGGACATTAACAATATATGCCAAAGGCAGACTTAAATTTTTAAACATAGCAGCCATTAGCCGGATGCTATTCCGGTTTCTGATTTTGTTTCCGTTCTTCCTCTATTTTTTTAAACAGCTCTTCCATCTTAAACACATGGTCCAGCGTGTCATCCGCATAAAATTTCAACACCGGGATGTTGCGCAACTGGTGCCGGACAGCGGCAGCCAGCTCTTTTTTTATTTCATGATGCCGTTCTTCAATTTTCTTCAGGGCCGCTTCTGCATCGCTTACCTGAAAAAAGCTGAGGTAAAAACGCGCTTCCAGCAGATCGGGCGTCACCTTCACCCCCGATATCGAAACCATGCCACCATCGACCATATTGAGGCCCAGCTTTTGAAAAATGCCGTTGATCTCTTCATTGAGCAGCGCGGCTACCTGCTTCTGACGTTTACTTTCCTGCATAATCTTCTCTTTCTGTTCCATGTAAAATTAGTTACTTTACAGGTTTTAGTGATCATATCCCTTCAGAATGAAAAAATATTCACGGGTTTTATATTATCTGCGGCCCTATTCGGGCGGCATTCTTCTTTATTTCCTGTTCACGATCTTATCCATTGTTTTCGCGCTTTTCAGCTTCGCTTTATTGCAGCCTTTTTTTGACATCATCTTTTACGGTAACAAACCCGAAGCTCCTGCCGCTAAAGATCCGGGTCTGCTAACGGACATGAAAGGCTACCTCCTGCACCTTGTAAACGGGGCGCAGCTGACCCCGGCACAGTTACTGGGGATGATCTGTATCGTGCTGGTAATAGCCATTTTCCTGAAGAACCTGTTCCTTTACCTGTCTTCCTATGTATTGAACCCCATCAAAAACCAGATCGTTAACCGGTTCCGCGCCGATATTTATGACAAGATCCTGGGCCTTCCGATCGGTTATTTTACCGAGCAGCGGAAAGGCGATCTCATCAGCCGGGTCACCAATGATGTGAACGAAGTGGAAGGATCGGTGATCGGCGTGCTGGAAGGATGGATCAAGGACCCGCTGAACATTATCTTTACACTGATCGCCCTGTTCCTGATCAGCCCCCTGCTTACCGGATCTATTTTACTCTGTATCCCGGTAATTGGCCTTATCCTGGGCCGCATTTCAAAAGCCCTGAAACGTCCGTCCAACGAAGCTGCCATCAAACTGGGCGAATCACTCTCCATCCTCGATGAGACGCTGAATGGCCTGCGGGTGATCAAGGCCTTTAATGTGGAAAGGGTTCTAAAAGGAAGGTTCGACACCGTAAATGACCAGCTAACGAATGCCAAGAACCGGATCAGCCGCAGACGGGACATGGCTTCCCCCATGTCTGAATTTTTAGGCGTTCTGGTTTTTGTAGGCATCTTATGGTTTGGAGGTAGGCTGATATTATCGGACAGCATCGATCTGCGCGCACCGGCCTTTTTTGCTTACCTGGCTATGTTCTACAACCTCATCAATCCCATTAAAACACTTTCCACTTCCTTCAGTAATTTAAATAAAGGCTCCGCGGCCATCAACCGGATCGAAGAGGTGCTGAAAACGCCGGTTACCGTAGACGATAATCCCCATGGCAAAACCCTGGAGCTATTTGAAAAAGAGATCGAATTCCGGAACGCAACATTTGCCTATAATGAGCAGGTAATTTTACAAAACATCGACCTGACCATAAAAAAGGGCCAGACCGTTGCGCTGGTAGGATCTTCCGGTGCGGGGAAATCGACCCTGGCCGACCTGGTGCCACGCTTTCATGATGTAACGGGTGGCGGGGTCTTTATCGATGGGGTCAATATCAAAGAATATTCGCTGCACACCATCCGGAACCTATTGAGTATTGTAACCCAGGAACCGATCTTATTTAATGATACCATTGCCAACAATATTGCGCTGGGCCATGCCACGGCAACCACGGAAGCGATCATCCACGCGGCAAAAATTGCTAATGCGCACCCCTTCATCGTCCTCAAGGAGCAAGGATATGACACCAATATCGGCGACCGTGGCAGCAAACTGAGTGGTGGCGAGCGCCAGCGCCTTACCATTGCTCGCGCCGTGCTAAAGAATCCGCCGATCCTGATCCTGGACGAAGCAACCTCATCCCTGGATACCGAAAGTGAACGGCTGGTACAGGATGCCATCAATAAAATGATGCAGAACCGGACCAGCCTCGTGATCGCCCATCGCCTGAGCACCATCCGGAATGCCGATGAGATCATTGTACTTCAAAAAGGAAAAATTGTAGAACGGGGTACTCACAGCAGCCTTTTAGCACAAAACGGCTTTTATAAAAAGCTGGTGGAGATGCAGGAACTGAAATGAGGAATGAGATTTGGGCTATCAAAGCGATGTTCGTTGGCCGACGTATTCTTCGTACCTTAAGAGGTCCAAATCTCAAATCAACAACCCCAACGTATGCCGGATCCGTTGAATGGTCTCTTCTTTTCCCAGTATTTCTGCAATATCAAAAACATGCGGTCCAAATTTGCCGCCAACCAGCATGATGCGCAAAGGCAGCATCACTTCGCCGGGTTTTAACTGGCTGGCCGCGGCTATTTCTTTAAAATCGTTTTCAAGCGCCGCTGCATCCCAGGCGGACATAAGCTCATAGCTGCGGATCAGTTCCGCAAAAAACAGCTGTTTCGCTTCATTCCATTTAGGCCGGACAGCAGTAATATCAATCGTTTCCGGCACTTTAAAGAAATATACCGTCTGATCATAAAAATCCGGCAGCAAAGTAATTCGATCCTTTACCAGCTCCACGATCTTCTGCAAGGGCGCCTTATCAGAAATGGACAGCCCTTTTGCCGTCAATACTTCTTTAACGCGTTGCGTGAGGTCTGCCGGGGCCAGCTTTTTTATCCATTCATGATTGTACCATTTCGCTTTCTCGTAATCAAATTTAGCTCCCGAACTGTGCACCCGGTCCATCGAAAATTTCTGAATCAGCTCGTCCAGCGAAAACAGCTCCTGCTCCGTGCCGTCGTTCCAGCCCAGCACCGCCAGCAGGTTGATAAATGCCTCGGGCAAAAAGCCTTTTTCTTTAAATCCTTCGGTCAGTTCGCCGGTTCTGGGATCGGTCCAGTTCATGGCAAACACGGGGAATCCGTATTTGGCGCCGTCCCGCTTGCTCAGTTTTCCGCCCGGACCCAGTATCAGCGGAAAATGCGCCCACCGGGGCATATGGTCCTCTCCATACAGGTACTTCCATAACAGGATATGCACCGGTGCGCTGGGCAACCACTCTTCGCCACGAAATGCGTGGCTGATCTTCATCAGGTAGTCATCCACCACCACTGCCAGATGGTAGGTAGGCATCCCATCGGCCTTCAGCAATACCTTATCATCCACGAGGGAGGTGTTAAAGCTTACATCGCCACGGATCATATCATTAAATCCAACGGTTTCATTTTCCGGCATTTTAATGCGGATCACATGCCGGGTGTTGTCCTGTAACAACCGGTCAACGTCTTCCTTTTGCAAGTTCAGCGAGTTCCGCATTTTATCGCGCACATGATGATCGTATTGTGGCGAGGGATTCTGTTCTGTTTTGAAGTCCTGCCGCATCTGCTCCAGCTCTTCCGGGGTGTCAAATGCATAATAGGCCTGTCCGTTCGCTACCAGCTGTTCCGCGTATTGGCGGTAAAGCGCCTTGCGTTCGCTTTGGCGGTAGGGGCCGTAAGCTCCGCCCTGCTTCACACTCTCATCCGGCTCCAGACCTGCCCAGGCTAGGCATTGAAAGATATATTCCTCTGCCCCCGGCACAAACCGGGTCTGATCAGTATCTTCGATCCTCAAAATAAAGTCGCCCCCATGCTGGCGGGCAAATAAATAGTTGTATAAAACGGTTCGTACACCGCCTAAATGCAGCCCGCCGGTAGGCGAGGGAGCAAAACGCACTCTTACCTTCTTATCAGTTGCCATAGGGTGCAAATTTAAAGTTTCAGCGTCCAGGTTCCAAGTTTCTTAGCTGTCAGTTTTCAGCCTCCGGCATCAAACGGTATAACTGAAACATTATTCCTCCAGGCCCCAATCGATGCCCTTTTCTACAGCAGGTACGCCTTCTGTAATCCACCGCACCGGTCTGGCGCCTTTGAGCAACCAGTCAAAGAACTGTTGCTCGCGGATGGAAATATCTTTCCGGTTTTTTCGCTGCACCAGGTTGTGCTCTTCGCCATTGTAATTCAGCATCCATACGGGTTTTCCCAGGCGGCGCATACCTGTAAACAATTCGATGCCCTGGTACCAGGGCACTGCCCCGTCGTTGTCGTTGGCCATGATCACCAGCGGTGTGGTCACGTTGGGCAGGTGGAACAGGGGTGAGTTCTCAATGTACAGCTCCGGTCTTTCCCAAAGTGTAGCGCCAATGCGGCTTTGTGTCCGTTCATACTGAAACTGCCTGTTGAGCCCTCCTTTCCAGCGGATGCCGCCGTAGGCGCTGGTCATATTGGCTACGGGGGCTCCCGCCCAAGCCGCCGCAAACAGGGGTGTCATGGTGATCAACTGTGCCACCTGTATGCCGCCCCAGCTTTGTCCCTGGATGCCCATATGCGCCGCATCTATCCAGGGGAGTCCTGCCAGGCTTTTTGCGCCACTTACAATGTAATCATAAGCACTTTTTGCCGGATGGCCGATGGTATAGACAATATCGGGCGTGAGCACCACATAACCACGGCTCACAAAAAAGGAGATATTTAACCGGCTGGGCGTAGGTACAGGGGGAATATACCGGTACAGGTTGTCAGAGAGCTTTTCGTAAAAATACAGGATCACCGGGTATTTCCGGGTGCTGTCAAAGTCCTCGGGCTTATAAAGGATGCCCGTAGCCGGCTCATTCCCGAAAGTGTTCCAGTGATACAGGGCTGCCGTACCCCAGTTATACCCCAACTGCTGCGAGTTCGTGGCAGAAAGCCGCTGCTCTTTTCCGCCGCGGTAGCTATACATATCCGGGGAGTGCGTATAGCTCTCTTTTGTGTAAGCATACACCGGAGCATCCTTCGCTTTTGTTATATGATCATAATAAAAAGGCTGGTCATAAAAATGCGCCGGTGTAAAAAAGGAGGTATCGATCCGGTCATCCTCAAGAATGGCCAGACCTGCCTTTTTACTGAAGTTATTAAAGACCCGCAAAAGGCTCTTACAGCCTTTTTTGAGGTACCGTTCTTCCGGATCTGTGGAAATATACCGGTAGGTTACCCCGTTCTTCCGCCCTTGTCTGGTAAGATTGACCGGCCGCATTTTTCCTGCAGGATCCACCCGCCAAATGTCATAGCGGTCATAGATCAGCACATACCGGTCGCCCTCTGTCCATCCCATTACGCCATAAGGCGCAGGGTCATCCGGCACGTCGTTTTCCTCGTCATACAGGGCCGTTGGTATGGCGCCGGTAATGGCACGCGTGCCGGTGCCGTCAAATGTAAAATAACCCTTTTTTTTACTGTCGTACCAAAGCACATATTTTCCTGAAGGGGCGCACCAGGAACCGCCCGTTTGCCCTTCCAGGTCTTTGATCACCGGCAGGTAACGGCCATCGCTGATGTCTATTTTATAAACATCTTTTTTTGTCCGGCCCGTCCACTGGGCGGCAACACGCCGGCCTGTATCTGTAACCGCTATAAAATAACGGCCATCGCTCTCCGGTGCTTCATATACAAAAGGCAGGTCTTTGCTGCCCACCTGTGTCATCCTGTTTTGGTCAATATCATAAACGGCCAGATAGCTTCTTTCCCGGTCCCTTTTCTGATTTTCCAGCTGGTAAGGCTGAAGATAATCGTCTCTATAGTTCCATATATCTATATTTACCTTGTCTATTTCCGCCACGGAAGTATCCTTTGGAGCGCTTACAGGCACCGTTCCAAAAAGCAGCCGGCGCCCCGACTCACTAAAACGCAACGAACCGGATGCGCTTACCGTACTTCCTGCCGGCATGTTTTCCGTAAGGGTATCTGCCAGTACTTTTGCCTCGTTCATACCTTCTTTGAAATACCACAATTTATAAAACCGGAGCAGGGCTCCGGGCTTCGCATCCCTTTCTGCAATAAAGGCTGCCCGGGTTCCGTCATCCGACAAAACAAGATCTTTGAAATCATTGCCGCCCCGGATAAGTGTATCCGCAGTTTTTGTTTTTAAATGATAGAGAACTACCCGTGCCGAACCGGCGGTATCTTTCAGGTTGAGGGTTTGGCACATCAATAGCTGGCTGCCTTTTTTGTTGAACACGTACTCGCTGACATTGAAAAAGTAGTGCCGCTCTCCCGTAGCCGTATTCATCAGCAGCAGGCGGTTATTTTTTCCATGATCGGTAATACTGTCTTTGTTAGCCGCTCCTTTTAGCGGTTTGAGGGTGCTGATCACATACTGCAGGGAATCGATCACCTGTTGCAGGCTGTCTTTACTCTTGTCCGACTGGTAAGCCGGTCCGGGCCGCGGTTCATTTTTAAGCAACCCGGCAACCCACTCGTTCTGCTCCCCGGGTCCTTTATAAGAGAGCAGTCCGGGAAATTTCAGGACCCGGTCTTCGCCCAGGCGGACCAAAGCAAAGGAATCCTTTGGCATATCTGCAGCCTTTTTCTTTTTGATCTTCGCCTGCCGTATCTGTGTAAACAAGGGTTTTATCCTGAGAATCACCGTTTTTCCGTCTCCGGTAATACGGGCATCATATCCCCTCGGAACCATCTTTTTATACGAGTGGTCCGTGGCCTGTATCACCAGCCTGTCATCTCCTTCCTGTACATGGATATCGTACACTACCCATTTGCCGTCGCTGCTCATTACGGTTTTGCCCACAGATTCCCAGCTGTCATAAACAGAATGGTCCAGCGGTTTCTTCTGAGCAGCAGCACCGGAACAGGCTGCCCCGATAAGGACAGACAACATCAATTTCTTCATCAAGCCGTTTTTTGGAGGCTAAAGTATTATTAATTTACAGAAAAACCCTTTTTTGAAGCAGGTCATTAAAATCCCCAGGGGCCGGTTTTCCGCCCTGAACCCGTTTTAAGGAAGGCCTTCACTCAATGGCTGGTAAGCAGGGGATATCAGTTGCTATTATAGAATTTGCAAACGGTTTTCATCAAGCACAGCGGGCATTTCGGGTTGGTTGGCCGGCAGAGCTCCCGCCCCAGGAAGGATATCGCCATTCCCGCATCCCAATCCTTTTGAGGCAGCGTGTCCATGATCTGTTTTTCTATTTTTTTGGGATCAGTGCCCGTAGCAATCCCAAGCCGGGGCGCTACCCTTACCACATGCAGGTCTACGATCACCCCTTCCGCCGGCATACCACTTTCCCTCAGGATCACGTTGGCAGATTTCCGGCCGATCCCTTTTAGGCCGGTCAATGCGTCCAGGTTCATCGGGATCGCAGTGTCCTTTTTTAAGGTCCGGGCGATCTCCGAAAGCCATTTGGCCTTATTGCCAAAATTGCGCACATCACTGATCTGCTCCGCAATAGCCGCTTCTGTGGCTTTGGAAAGCGCCGGCATGCCGGGAAAAGATTTAAAAAATGCAGGAGCGATCTGGTTAATATGTCGGTCGGAATCCTGGGCGGACAATACCACCATCACCAGCAACTGGTAGGGGGTTTTATAGTCAAGCGGATGTTTGGCGGACTGGTATTTCTTTAGAAGCGGTTGGATGGCCTTGGACCAATTTACAGGGGCGCTCATAAAATAAAATTTACATTGAAATTACGATTTTTTGAGTGACGATGGCATTGCGACCCGGGCTTTGATACAGGATCTGATTACTTACGGCTTTTCCGGTTTCTTTTCGATCGTAACCTGCATAATGCTCCGGTCCATTTTATATGCCTCCCAGTCAAAACTCAGCAGAAAGCGGGTTGCCGCCGCCGCGCCGCGTTCAAATAATGCCAGCTTTTCCTTGTCCGTAATAAAAAAATTCAGCCAGTTAAAGTCTGCGAGGGGTATCGTACCAATGCCCCGGGAATACATTTTATTTTTTAACTGGAAATCCTTGTCATAGTAATTCCGCACCGTGTTAAAGATCCGGGAAAAATACCCGGCCAGCGTCCATCCGGAAGCATTTTTGCCGGCGTCCCCCGGGCTGCTGTCGTTCAGGTCAATCCCAAAAACCGGAAGCCGGGGCACCACTATCTTCGGATTATAAAATATACTGATGGGAAAATTGGACAGGATCCCCCCATCTACAAAACGTGCTTCCACAGGCGGTTCTTTTTCGCCAAATGCCTCCATCCACGCTTTTTTTATTGTTTCATCCTCACGGGGTATTCCGTAAATAAAATAGGATTCAAAAAACAGCGGGATGGACATCGACGCGCGCACCAGGCCCGCGGGATGTAATGCATCCATCTGGTCGCCGGACCGGAAAAGATTGCACATTTTTGGAAATTCGACCTTATTTTCCGTGATCAATTCCGATGCAATGACCGTCACATCCGGTGCCAGGCCATCCAGTCCATCGGGATGCTCCTGGCGCAAATGAAGCCCCGCAACCGGCTGACCGGCTTTGTTTCGAAAATCGGTCACATCGTTTACCCCGTTTTCCTTCATCAGCTGTTTCAGCCAGTCATAGAAAAAATCACCGGGATTGATCCCATATCCGCTGGATCGCAACCGCCTTAGCAGACGACGGACATACCAGGCCAGCGCGCCTAGCAACAGGGTTACTGCAAGCAGCACCACTACCAGTGTTTGCGTAAACTGCCGCATGGGCGTATTATGGGGAAGCAGCCATAGGCACACGAAGGTTGTTGCCAGCAATACTGCATAAAAGATACCAAGCCCGTTTGCCCACTTCTTCAGCTTTCCTAAAAAACCGCTCCTGGTTATAAATTTTTTGATCAGCCACCGGGCCGCGGGATGGCCGTCCACCAGGTCAAAGAAATTGAGCTGCGTGATCGCTTCCAGGATCCTTGCCGATTTCTCCTCTTCCTTTTTTCCAACAATTGCCAACAGGGCCGTATTGATCGCCCCCGCACTGGTCCCGGCCAGCCGCATAAAGCGGATGCCCATCTGTTCCAGCACATAGGTATAGCCTACCAGGGCCACCCCCAGCACGCCCCCGCCCTTCTGAACAAGGTTTACATATTGATGGCCTTCTTCATCCAGTGTGTCTGAAAGCACCAGCTTTTCTCCGTTCTCACCAAACACAGATTTCAGTTTTTCCAGTTGGGCCAGCACTTCCGGGCTTTGAAGAAAATCATTTACTGTTAATTTTTTAGAGGCAGGCATCTTTCTGATTTTAGAGCCAATGAATCCTCTATAAAGGTAGCGGATGTAACCCGTTTTATCTTAAAATCGCTATTTTCGGGGATGGGTCCCCCCTCTGTAATGGGCTCCGTCAATGGTCTCTTTCACGGTCTGATTTTTTTATAAAACACAAGGATATGGACCTTTCTCCCCGTTTGGCTGCAATTGTAAAAGCCCTGCCGCTTTGGGAAGGCATCCGTGTACTGGAGATCGGGTGCGGGCCCGGTGCCTCCGCCCGGGAAACAGCGAAACGGATCGGAAACGGTTATATTCTCGGAATTGACCGTTCTTCAAAAGCCATCCGGCTGGCCCTGGAGTCTGCACCGGTTGAAATAGCGTCAGGGAAACTTAGTTTTCAGCAAATTGCCATTGAAGATTTTGAGCTGCCGGCAGGAGTTCCGTTATTTGACCTTGCTTTTGCCGGGCGCTGACGATCCGGAGGGAACCGGCCCGGAAAGCCGGTATTCCTTCTTACAAATAGTTTCCGATCTCTTCGATCAGCTCCTGCTTGGTAATGGGCACACCCATAATTTTATGATAGCCTTTTGCATCGATCAGGTACTGATCGCGGATGATCTTTATCAGCTGGCCATTGTTGATCTCGGGGATCAGCACGGTCTTGAAGCGCCGCAGCAATTCGCCCAGGTTTTTGGGAAAAGGACGCAAGTGACGCAAATGTGCGTGGCTTACCGACTTTCCCTGTGCCTGTAATTCCAGAACGGCGGACTTGATCACACCATAGGTAGACCCCCACCCCAGCACCAGCACATCCCCCTCTGCCCTGCCGGTGTCAATTTTCTGTTCCGGAATGAACTCCGCGATCTTATCTACTTTTTCCTGGCGGATCTTCACCATTTGCTGGTGATTCGCCGGGTCATAACTGATATTTCCCGTAATATTTTGCTTTTCGATACCCCCAATACGGTGCTCCAGTCCTTTTGTACCGGGCACAACCCAGGGGCGTACCCCGTTTTCATCCCGGACGTAGGGCTGGAATTTATCTTCATGATGCCCCAGCTCCTTTTTAAATTTCACATGGATCGGGTGCAGCGATTCTTCTGTCGGAAACTTCCAGGGTTCTGCGCCATTGGCAATATACCCGTCGCTTAAAAAGATCACCGGCACCATATGCTGCACACTGATCTTTGCCGCTTCATAAACCGCGTCAAAACAGTCTGCCGGCGACGAAGCCGCGATCACCGGCATAGGGCACTCCCCGTTACGCCCGTAATACGCCTGGAGCAGGTCCGATTGCTCCGTTTTGGTAGGAAGTCCTGTGGAGGGGCCTCCGCGCTGCACGTCGATGATGAGTAAGGGGATCTCGAGCATTACGGCCAGACCCATGGCTTCTGTTTTCAGCGCCATTCCCGGTCCGGATGTGGTGGTAACCCCCAACGCGCCGCCGTAAGAGGCTCCGATCGCCGCGCTGATGGCCGCTATTTCATCCTCAGCCTGGTAGGTACGGATGCCAAAATTCTTATGCCGGCTCAGTTCATGTAAAATATCCGACGCGGGCGTAATCGGATACGAGCCCAAAAACATGGGTAAGCCGCTTTTTTGAGAAGCCGCGATCAGACCCAGGGCCAACGCCTGGTTTCCCATAATGGAACGGTAGGTTCCGGGCTCCATGCGTGCTTTTTCTACTTTATACGTAGTGGTAAAGGTTTCTGTGGTTTCACCATAGTGATAGCCGGCCTGCAATACTTTTATGTTGCTTTCCAGTATCTCCGGGCGCTTTTCAAATTTCTCTTTCAAAAAATCCACGGAGCTTTCCATATCCCGGCCGTACATCCAGTACAGGAATCCCAGCACAAACATATTCTTGGCCCGGTCCTTTTCTTTGGTACCCATGGTGAATTCCTTCAGCGCCTCCCGGGTCATTTTGGTCACATCCATCTTAATGACCTCATAGCTTTGCAGACTGTCGTCCGCGATCGGGTTTTCGCCCTCCGGGTAGTTGGCCAGCCGCAGGTTCTTGGAATCGAAGCCATCGGTATTTACGATGATCTTTCCTCCTTTTTTCAGGGTGCCCAGGTTCGCCTTCAGCGCTGCAGCATTCATCGCTACTAAAACATCATAATTATCACCGGGCGTGTAAATACTGTCCGACGAAAAGCGCAGCTGGTAGCCGCTTACACCGGGCAGGGTGCCCTGTGGCGCCCGTATCTCTGCCGGAAAATCGGGGAACGTCGAAAGATCATTTCCTAATAAAGCCGTGTTATTGGTAAACTGTGTTCCGGTCAATTGCATGCCATCACCACTATCTCCTGCAAACTTGATGACTACATCCTGTAGCACCTCCTGATTTCGAACCATATCAAAAATTATTGGGACGCAAAGGTACAACAGTTTGCCCGGAGGTTCTACCACGAATTTGTAAAAATGACGGGCAGCGGTCAGCCATTAGGTTTCAGCAATCAGTGGTCAGCTATCAGAAATTTGAGCTCCGAGCCCCCGGAGAAAGATTTAAAAATGTGGAAATGAGCGTACAGCATGTATAAAGCCCGGCTTTTCATTTTTACTTTAAACCGCCTTAGGCCGGCAACGCCGTATTGCTTCCCCGCCTGCTGCTATAAACGGTCGCTCCTGTTGCGTGGTTACTCCGCAGCGCGCAGCAGCCTCCAGCTTTCAGCCTTCAGATGTTTCGCATCAAGTATAAAAAACGGGATCTAACATGAAACCAGGAACTTCAAACCTGAAACAAACCAGTGGTTACCGCACGGCGATCATGCTGATCTCCACATTTACAAACTTGGGGAGCGCCGCTACCTGAACGGTTTCACGGGCGGGGAAATCCGCTGTAAAATATTGACCGTAAACGCTGTTGATCTCGGCAAAGCGGTTCATATCCGTAATAAAGATGGTCGATTTCACCACATGAGAAAAGTTCAGCCCTGCTTCCCCTAAAATGGCTTCCAGGTTGCGCATGCATTGGTGTGTTTCCTCCTCAAGGCTTTTATTATTCAGCTCACCGGTCTGTGGATCAATGCATACCTGCCCGGAAATATACAGGGTGTCACCCGCCAGCACAGCCTGGTTGTATGGCCCAATGGGAGCCGGGGCTTTGTCTGTTGTTACGATTTTCTTCTCCATTTTTGAATATTTTGAGAACGAATATAGTTTTAATGGAGTGCATGCACAAAAAGCAGTTTGTGTTACTTTTGTGGAATGGCGTTGTTTTTAAATATCGATACCGCAGTGGATTATGCATCGGTTTGCATATCGGAAAACGACAAAACCATAGCCTATACGGAAACCCCTACCACTACCGCCCATGCCTCCTGGATCAATGACGCCATCCGTGAACTCTTTACCTCAAACCAGTTATCAATGAATCATTTAGACGCTGTTGCAGTTAGTAACGGCCCCGGGTCTTATACAGGGCTGCGGATCGGCCTTGCAACCGCAAAGGGATTGTGCTTTGCCCTCCGCAAGCCGCTTATTTGCCTGAGCACGCTTGAGATCATGGCCCACTCCGTAAAAGAGCAGGCGGCGGATCTGATCTGCCCGGTTATTGATGCGCGCAGGATGGAAATCTATACCGCGGTATATCAAAAAGATTTAACAACTGTCCGCCCCCCGAAGGCGCTGGTCGCAGACGGGCAAAGTTTCCAGGACCTGCTGGCGGATCACCGGATGCTATTTACCGGAAATGCCATCCGAAAGCTGCAGCCGGTTATAAAACACTCTAACGCAGCCTTTAATACCACCCGCTACAACGCGGCGAACATGCCCTATTTAACGATTAAGCACTTCAGGCAAAACCAGTTCGCCGATCTTTCCTATACCGAGCCTTTCTATTTAAAAGCTGTACATTTTAACAAAAATTAAATTAGGGAAATTTATATACGTTTTTGGCCCCTGCAAATATCAAATAATTTAAATGGATGTATACCTTTGTTGGCCATTCAAATAAACTCTATTTATACAGAACAATGAGCAATTACCAGATTTCTTTTACGTTAAAAAAAGAAAACAGTAGCCACATCACTGTTGACACTCTCAATGTAAAAAAAGCCGCCTTGATCCTGAGAGCCTTTAACCACAAATTGAGACAGCAAATTCTGAAGCTGATCGACACCCAGGACAAAATCACCGTCACTGAGATTTACGTAAAATTACGTATTGAGCAGTCGGTTGCCTCACAACACCTTGCCATCCTGCGTAAGGCTGAATTTGTAAACACAGAGCGCGACGGAAAATTTATTTACTACACGGTAAATACCGATCGCATGAAGGAATTAAACCGCTTTGTGTCTGATCTCCTTGGTTAACACATAAGGACTTTTAAGATCTTTCAGAAGTACCCCTTTTTATAAGAGTGGTACTTTTTTTTTACCCATAACTTTGCTCATCTAAACAACATGTATAAATGAAGACTTTAGCGCTGAATGATTTTTTACAGACCGCCGGAAAAGGTCCGGTGATCCTGGACACAAGAGCCACTGAACTGTTTAAAGCGGGCTTTATTCCCGGAAGCATCCATGTGCCTTTTGGTGCAAAACAATTTGAAGAGTGGGTCACCGCTATCCTGGAAAAGAGCACACCGGTTTTACTGGTAGCGGAACAGGATACTGCAATGGGGGCGGCTACCGGCCTGGAGCGGCTTGGCTATACCGTAGAAGGAACCCTGGAGGGCGGCTTTGAAACCTACCGCAATTCCGGCGCTCCTTCCGACATGATCATCGATGTAGAAACAGACGAACTGATGATGGACATTCCTTTTGATGAGCACCTGATCGTAATGGATGTCCGCAAACCGATCGAGTTTGCAGAAGGCCATCTTAAAGATGCGGTTAACCTGCCATTGAGTGAGCTGAACGATCCCCTGCGCATTGCCGCCATTGAGGATAAGGACAATCTATACCTGCACTGTGGCGGTGGCACGCGTAGCGTTATCGCCGCATCCGTTCTGAAAAGACAGGGATTGCACAACCTGCGGAATGTGGCCGGGGGATGGAAGAAGATCAAGGAAGAACCCCGGGCGGAAATTGTAAAAGAACCAGGAATGCTGAATTAGATCATGACAAATGGTTCATGGATCACAGAAAATCCGTTATGGGCCGGTCCTGAACAATTCGCCCTGCACTATGAACAATTTTACTTATTTTTATAGCCTCGATTGCCTGGTTACAGGCATATTTTTTTTAAACCAACGGTATAATGAATTTATTTGATGTTTACCCCCTGAACGATGTTACCATTGTAAAAGCAAAAGGGTCTTATGTTTGGGATGACCAGGGCAATCAATACCTGGACCTCTATGGCGGCCATGCTGTGATCAGTATCGGACATACACATCCCCATTGGGTAAAACGAATTGAGGAGCAGCTTGAAAAGATCGCATTTTATTCCAATTCGATCCGGATACCGCTGCAGCAGGAACTGGCAAAAAAGCTGGGCGAGGTTTCCGGCAAAGAGGATTATCAGCTTTTTCTCTGCAATTCCGGAGCCGAAGCCAATGAGAACGCACTGAAACTGGCTTCTTTTTATAACGGGCGAAAAAAGATCATTGCTTTTAATAAAGCCTTCCACGGCAGAACTTCCCTGGCCGTGGCTGCCACGGATAATAAAAATATCGTGGCGCCCGTAAATGAAACCGACAACGTGGTCTTTTTGCCCTTTAATGATGAAGAGGCCCTCGAAGCCTATTTTGACAAGCACGGGAAAGATGTGTCTTCCGTGATCCTTGAGGGCATCCAGGGCGTAGGCGGTATCAATGTGGCGAGTGAATCATTTTTAAAACTGATCCGGGCGCTCTGTACCAAATACGGCGCTCTTTATATTGCAGACAGCGTTCAATGCGGATATGGGCGCAGCGGAAAATTTTTCAGTCATGATTTTGCCGGTGTGAACGCCGATATCTATACCATGGCCAAAGGTATGGGGAACGGTTTCCCTGTGGCCGGGATCATCATTGCCCCGCATATACAGCCCAAACATTTTCAGCTGGGCACTACCTTTGGAGGAAATCACCTGGCCTGTGCGGCAGCGCTGGCGGTGCTGGAAGTGATCCGCGAAGAAAAACTGATGGGCAATGCCGTAATGGTAGGCAAATACCTGCGGGAAGAGCTGGCAACCATGCCGGAAATAAAGAATGTGAGAGGCCGTGGACTGATGATCGGCTTTGATGTTTCCGAAGAGCTGGGTCCATTAAAAAAGAACCTGCTGACCAATCATAAAATATTTACAGGAGAGGCCAAACCCAATGTGATCCGGCTGCTGCCATCATTGGCATTGAAGAAAAAAGATGCTGAGGAGTTTATTGAAGCTATAAAAGAGGAAATTGCGGCGCTGCATGCGGCGGTATAAAGTACCGGCATTTACCTGCTGCTGCAATCGTTGACCAGGCGCAGCACTTTCTCCATCACAGGCCGGACCGGCACTTGCGGGCTTTTTACCTTATAAATACTTCAATAGGAAAAAAACCACCATCCAGATCTTTGAACAAAAACAGGTACGTTCCGCTTGGAATGAGGAACAGGAAAAATGGCATCTCCCATTGTTGATGTTATTGCCGTTTTAACGGAAAGTGTTGATGCAAATGCCTGTTGGCGCAAGCTAAAGCAGCGTTTAAAACAAGAAGGAAATGAAACCACGATCAATAGTCACAGTTTGAGAATGGTAACTATTGGAGTGGCTTAAAACTGTGGCGTTAAAAAATAGCACAAGGGGAAGGATGTCGCTGGAAATGCCCGCAAACAAATTGAAGCAAAAACCGGGAAGATGATCCTAGCAGGCGCTTCTGCGGGGAAACGTTCACAAAACAAAAAACAAGAACTGATACAGTAAAATGTCTCTTTTAAAAACAAAAAACTTTATAAGTGCCCACGATGTTACAGACATCAATGCACTGGTAGCAAAAGCGCTGGATTATAAAGCCAGTCCTTTTAAAGACAAAACCCTTGGTGCCGGAAAAAGGATCGGCTGCCTGTTTTTAAACCCCAGCATGCGTACCCGCTTAAGCACGCAGATAGCCGCGCAGAACCTGGGCATGGAGCCCATCATATTCAATGTGGGTTCAGAGGGATGGAAGCTGGAGTTTGAAGAAGAAGCCATCATGAGCGGCTCCACGTCGGAGCATGTAAAAGAAGCAGCCCCCATCATGGGTCAGTATTTCGATATCCTGGCGATCCGCACCTTTCCATCGCTGGCCAACAAAGAGGATGATTACAGCGAGCTGTACGTAAACCAGTTCATCAAATACTCCGGCATACCGGTGCTGAGCCTGGAAACCGCTACCCTGCACCCGCTGCAGAGCCTTACGGATGTGATCACCATTAAAGAAACATTTAAAGAAAAAAGAAAACCAAAGGTAGTACTTACCTGGGCTCCGCATGTAAAGCCGCTTCCCCAATGTGTAGCCAACAGCTTTTCGCAGTGGATGAACGCCTGGGGTGAGGTGGATTTTGTGGTTACCCATCCGGAAGATTATGAACTGGACCCGGCCTTTACCGGTAACGCCACGATCCTGCACGACCAGAATGCAGCGCTGAAAGATGCGGATTATGTATATGTAAAGAACTGGAGCACCTATACGGATTATGCCAAGATCTACAATAATGATCCTTCCTGGATGCTGACGCTGGACAAGCTTGCTGCTACCAATAATGCAAAAGTCATGCACTGTCTGCCCGTACGCAGAAATGTGGAATTAAGCGACGAGGTACTGGACAGCCCCCACAGCATTGTAACCCGGGAAGCCGGTAACCGTGTATGGGCAGCCCAGGCGGTATTGAGTGAGTTAATAGATCAACTGAATCCCGTTCACCATTAAGCCGGATACAACGCCGATATACTACAATTCGTATTAGTTGATATACGCCCCCCTGCATGAATAATTTCAAACAATTAATAACAGCCATTGAGCAAACGCACCAGCGCTTACAGGTACAGGCAGCAGGCGCTGTAAACCGGGCCCTGACCCTGCGGAACCGGCTCATTGTTTATTATATAGCAGCGTTTGAACCGAAGGGCCGGGAGCGCGCAAAATACGGAGAGCAGCTCCTGGGCAAAATTGCGGCGGCCGTTAAGAGCAATGGAATTCCGGTCACCAACCTCAAGCTATTCCGCCAGTTTTACCTGGTTTACCCGCAAGTAAGTCAGACACTGTCTGACCAATTCCAATCTCCTTATTTAATTGAGGACCATATCAAAGACGCGTTAAAAAGATTACAATGAGCAGGGAAGACAAGAAAGATACGTTAAACGAGGATCATATGCCTGTCCAACGCCCCCTCTTTATTATAAAGATCGGAGGCAATATTATCGACAATCCCGATGCGCTGGAAACCTTCCTGGCGGACTTCTCAAAAATAAACGCCGTGAAAATCCTCGTACACGGCGGCGGAAAGATCGCCACAAAGATCGGCACCCAGCTGGGCATCGGGTCAAAATATATAGATGGACGGCGGATCACTGATGATGCCGCCATCGACCTGGTAACTATGGTATACGGCGGATTGGCCAACAAAAAGATCGTAGCACAGTTACAGTCCCGGAGTACCAATGCCATCGGGCTCACGGGAGCAGATGCCAATATCATCCCCGCAAAAAAGCGGCCGGTGAAAGAGATCGATTACGGATGGGTGGGCGATGTGGAACCATCTGACATCAGACATCAGACCCTAAACTTCTTCCTCGAAAACGGTATTACACCGGTTTTTGCCCCGCTCACACATGATACCAACGGGCATATTTTAAATACCAATGCTGATACCATTGCCTCCTCCCTTGCGGTGGCATTGTCCGGAACCTTTAAGGTACGGCTCATTTACTGTTTTGAAAAAAAGGGCGTACTGGAAGATGTCAACGACAACAATTCGGTCATCAAAAAATTAAACCGGGAGTATTACCGGCAGCTTAAAGCAGAGAAGAAATTGTTCGAAGGCATTCTTCCAAAAATTGACAATGCCTTTGCAGCCATCGACGCCGGCGTATTCCAGGTGCTCATTGGCGACGCAGCGGACCTGATCCAAAACACCACAAACGATCACGAAGGAACATTGATTTATTAAACAGGCCCAAGGGCTATAATTTTATTTTATGCAGGAACAACTTTACCAGGAAGCAGTCACACTGTTAAAACAATTGATCGAAACCCCCAGTTTCAGTAAAGAAGAAGACCAGACTGCAGAACTGATCATTGCTTACCTGAACAAGTACCAGGTCCCAACCAAACGGCTGGGCAATAACATCATTGCTAAAAACAGGCATTTTGATGAAGCCAAACCAACCTTGTTACTGAATTCACATCATGATACGGTAAAGCCCAATCCCAAATACACCCTGGATCCGTTTAAGGCCATTGAAAAGGAAGAAAAACTGTACGGGCTGGGCAGCAATGATGCCGGCGGATGCCTGGTATCGCTGATCGCTACTTTTATCTACTACTACGAAAAAGAAAACCTCAGATACAATGTGATGCTGGTGGCCAGCGCAGAAGAAGAGATCTCTGGTTACAACGGCATTGAGGCGGCTGTAAACATCCTCCCTCCTATTGATTTTGCCATCGTAGGTGAGCCCACCAAACTGCAGATGGCAGTGGCGGAACGGGGACTGATGGTGCTGGACTGTACCGCGCACGGAAAGGCCGGGCATGCCGCACGGAATGAAGGCGACAACGCCATTATAAAAGCCATTAAGGACATCGAATGGTTCCATTCCTACCGGTTTGAAAAGGTATCGGACCTGCTGGGTGATAGCCGCATGACCTGTACCGTTATTGAAACCGAAAACAAACAGCACAATGTAGTGCCATCCTCCTGCAAGTATGTGGTGGATGTGCGGCTGAATGAATTGTACAGCTTTGAAGAGATCCTGGACGCCATCCGTCAGAACGTTTCCAGCGAGGTAAAACCCCGGTCTACCCGCCTCCGCTCTACCTCCATTTCGCTGGACCATCCGATCGTGCAGGCCGGCATTGCCATGGGAAAGACCACTTATGGGTCCCCTACTACATCCGACAAGGCGCTGATGCCCTTTCCGGGTCTGAAAATGGGCCCAGGCGATTCTGCCCGCAGTCATACGGCAGATGAATACATCTACCTGCATGAAATAGAAGGCGGCATTAAAGATTATATTGAGATCGTGGGAAGGGTAGTGATTTAGCCCGAAGCCGAACGTTTAACAAAACGCTAAAAAAATACAGCATTTTTATGCAATTCACCGGAATAACGCATCTTTAGAAAAAACTAACGATGCGTTATTTTTTATGGTATGCCTGCCTGATTGTAATAAGCGGCTGTCTGCATGCGCAAAAAGGAAATCCCTCGGGCAAAAAAAAGCCGGGCACATCGCAGCCGGCAACCCACCCGGGTATCACATTTGATATAGAAACACTTGAACCGCCTAAAGATCCTCTTCCGGAAATTGCCGGCGATCAGGTTTATAAAACTTTATTTTCAACAGATGCCCGGAAGCTTTCCCGGAAACCGGAGGCCCTCGTTACCCTCAACCAGCAATCCATTGTTGCCCGGTCTGTATTACCGGAACCACTGGTCCATTATGGATACCATTCTTTTTTTGACGGTGTGTACAGGGCCTATGCCGACCACCGCCCACTGGTGATTTCACCGGATATGATCTGGCTGCTGATCGCCCAGGGCTTTTCGCAACACATCAATAGCGACCCGGAAAAATACCGGAAATACTTTGTACAACACAAGGGAAAACTGACACTGATAGTACAAAATAATGCCATCCTCCTGGATAACCCCAATAGCCCCTGGGAGCAGGTGTTCCCGGAGTTCACGAAACAGATTGCTGCTCATACCGGACAGGAACTGATCCGTACGCTTACCTCCGGTTTTTCAACCACAACACCCGCATCCAGCATCGCCTCCCAGATAACCATTATGGATGCCCTGAAAAGCTACTTTGAATATGTTGTATTCCTGATCGGATGCGGCATCCCCCACGTTACGCTGGAAGGCAAGCCCGCCGACTGGGAGGCCATTTATAAAAAAGCGAACAGTCTTAAAAAATATGAACTAAACTGGTGGCTAAGGGAACTGGATCCCATTCTTACCCAATTTATAGCCACATCCAAAGGACAGGTGGACAAGGATTTCTGGCGCAACCTGTTTAAAGTGCATAAAGCCGGCAAACCCTATCAAAGCAATAAGATCGATGGATGGTTTGTAAAATTCTTCCCCTATACCAAGGACGGTAAAAGAAATGACCTGCAATCCTTAACCGGAAGCTCCAACCTGCCGGATGAAATTGTAAAAGTTCCGCTCCTTCATGTGTTTCAGAATACAGATGGTACTACGGTACAAACGCCGCTGGAGCTCTGGGCCGGTTTTATGGGGCTGCAGCAAAACAGCCGGGACTTTACATTAAAGCCTGAGATCGGCTGGATGATCAAAAAGAAAACGGGAGCGGAAAAAGAAATCCAAAGCGACCTGGAACGGCAATTATCCGGCCCTCAGCGCTCCGATTTTTTCCCAGTGGAGATACGCGTAACAACGATCCCCGACGTGATCCTGAACCTGAAAAGGATCAATAGCCTGGCGATAACCTTTACCGACAGCATCCGCGTACCGGAAGCCATGGGGGCCATTGACATTGAAAGGCTTGCCTTAAACGGAAAAATCTCAAATGCCGGAAAACAACGGTTAAAACAACTTTTGATCAATACCACCCTTCGGGTTAACGGGGAACTGATCAACCAGACGGCGGCAGACAAAGAACAGGAACGGGCCCAGAAAGAAGCGCTTGACAAAATCATCAACCAAAAGGCAAAACGCGGTCAGCCGGATCCCGACACCCGCATCAACGGGGGCCGATAATGATTTCACAAAAAAACTAGCATCACTCAAGATATATTGGCATCTTTGCAGATAAATCGTTTTTATTTGTAAGATGAAGCTTTGGAAAAAAAATACGGACTCCTTAAAAGAAGTAGAAACCTTTACTGTAGGTAGGGACCGCGAAATGGACCTGTACCTGGCCCCTTTTGACGTGTTGGGCTCACTGGCCCATATACAGATGCTGGAATCAGTGGGATTGCTGGAAAAAGAAGAACTGGCCGGATTACAAAAAGCATTAAGAACGATCTATGCCGACATCAAAAAAGGCGATTTTGAGCTGCACGATGATGTGGAAGACATCCACTCCCAGGTAGAGTTGTTGCTTACACAGCGCATTGGTGAGGCCGGAAAAAAGATCCACAGCGCCCGCAGCCGGAACGACCAGGTACTGGTAGACCTGAAACTGTTCCTGCGCAGCGAAATAGAACAAACCGTTAAGGCCGTTGTTCCCTTCTTTGAACTGTTACAGGCGCAAAGCGAAAAATATAAAGATTTCTTATTACCCGGTTATACGCACCTGCAGCTGGCCATGCCCTCCTCTTTTGGTCTTTGGTTTGGCGCTTACGCCGAAAGCCTGGTAGATGACCTCATCAGCCTGAAAGCAGCTTACGACATCATCAACAAAAACCCCCTGGGCTCGGCGGCAGGGTATGGCTCATCGTTTCCCATCAACCGGACACTCACTACAGAACTGCTGGGGTTTGCTGCCCTGAACTACAATGTAGTGTATGCACAAATGGGCCGTGGAAAAGCGGAGCGCGTGGTGGCCCAGGCACTCGCAAACATTGCAGATACCCTGGCACGCCTGAGCATGGATGCCACCCTGTACCTGAACCAGAATTTTGGTTTTATCAGCTTTCCCCCGGAGCTTACCACCGGCAGCAGCATTATGCCGCATAAAAAGAACCCGGATGTTTTTGAGCTGATCCGTTCGCATGGCAACCGCATAAAGGCATTACCCAATGAGATCACGCTGATGACCACCAATCTTCCATCGGGCTATCACCGCGATCTGCAATTGTTAAAAGAGCATCTGTTCCCGGCCTTTAAATCACTCAGGGATTGTATTGAAATGGCCGGATTGATGATCTCCAACATCGAAGTAAAACCAGACCTGCTAAAAGACGAGAAATATAAATACCTGTTCACCGTAGATCTCGTGAACCAGCTGGTGCTGGAAGGCGTTCCCTTCCGTGATGCCTACATACAGGTAGGAAGATCTGTGGAAGATGGCAGCTATGTGGTACCGCAACAAACCGGGATCAAAAATCCCCATGAAGGAAGCATCCAGAATTTATGCACACCGCAGATAAAACAGCTAATGGACCAAACGGTGGCTTCTTTTGACTTTGAAGCCGTGCACCAGGCCTTCCAGCGCTTGCTGAATGAAGCTGCTGACAGACATTAGCTGTCAGGCGTTAGACATCAGACAGGATCGGCTGTCCGGTCAGCCTCGGTTCTTCGGAACATGCTGTTCCGAAGGGAATAACTTCAGTACCTTTGCAAATCCGTTACGGATACCAATGACCTATTTATTGAACAAAAATGGCACAAACAGATCTTACAGGCAGCAGGACCGGGCAAACCGTCTTTCCCATACTTATTGCATTGAGCATTGCTCACTTATTAAATGACACCATCCAGTCACTGATCCCTGCTATTTATCCGATCATCAAAACAAATTACAACTTAAGCTTTTCGCAGATCGGACTCATCACCCTCGCCTTTCAGCTGGCTGCCTCGCTACTGCAACCCTTTGTAGGCATGTACACGGATCGTAAACCCAAACCCTACTCCCTGGCAACAGGCATGGGCTTTACCTTGCTGGGGCTGATCCTGCTGGCCAACTCGTCCCAATTCTTTATGATGGTGATTTCCGTATGCCTGATCGGGGTCGGTTCTTCCATTTTTCATCCGGAAGCTTCGCGTATGGCACATACGGCTTCCGGCGGACGCAAAGGGCTTGCCCAATCGGTATTTCAGCTGGGTGGCAATTTTGGCAGCTCTTTAGGTCCGTTGCTGGCAGCCTGGATCATTGTGCCGCATGGACAATTCAGCATTATCTGGTTTTCGGTAATGGCCCTGTTTGCCATCGTTATCCTTTCCTATATCGGTAACTGGTATAAGCGCGTAATGCTGGCGCACCGGAAAAAAAGAGCAGCATCCCCCATCCCGGTTCCGGCACTTTCCAAAAGAAAAGTGGCCCTGGCCGTTACGGTATTGCTGACCCTTATTTTTTCCAAGTATTTTTACATGGCCAGTCTTACCAATTATTTTACCTTTTACCTGATCCATAAATTTCATGTAACGGTACCGGCTTCGCAGATCTATTTATTTGTGTTCCTTTTTTCAATCGCCGCCGGCACCCTTATCGGGGGGCCTGTTGGCGACCGCATCGGCCGCAAATACGTGATCTGGGTTTCCATTTTAGGCGTAGCGCCGTTCTCCCTGCTGCTTCCCCATGTAAACCTCTTCTGGACGGTGGTATTGGTCATACCGATCGGTGTGATCCTGGCATCGGCATTTTCCGCCATCCTTGTCTATGCACAGGAACTCATACCGGGAAAAGTGGGGCTGATATCCGGGCTGTTCTTCGGTTTTGCCTTTGGTATGGCAGGAATCGGATCTGCACTGCTGGGCAACCTGGCAGACGCCACCAGCGTTGAGTACGTATTTTACCTTTGCTCTTTTTTGCCGTTGATCGGTCTTTTAACGGGCTTTTTGCCGGACATCGAGGGAAAAAGGAAGAGGAAAGCTCCAACAGAGGTGCAGCAACACTGAGGCCGGTTATGATTGGTGGCAACCGAAAACATTATTTCACGAAATGCCGGGCCCGAAAGCGGGTAATGCGATGAGAAACAACTCAAACCTGTGTGTTAGTGCTTCAGTGGCCTCTTACGCATTTTGAGCCGCTGATGCGCCGACAAAATACAGCATAAACAAGCCACAGAAGGGCTGAAGCACTGAAAAATCTGTGTTTCGTGTTTTAGTGGCCTTGCCCCGTCCAATTTGGCCGGCTGCCCGCTTTTTGATACCTTTGCCCCAATGCATCTGTATTTCATACATACAAAGGCCTATCTCTTACGGCCCGCTGGTCAGCTTCAATAACAGCTTTCCGGTTATCCTATCTGCATTATTTTTTCTAATCATTTATTTCTTTATTATGAGTACGAACAGTAACCCGGTCATTCTTTGTGAATCCGATTATAAAAAACTTACAGCAATTATCGTTCTGGACAAAAAAACAGAAGAAAAAGACAATACGCTTGCCTACGAGCTCAGCAGGGCAACCATTGTAAAAGATGAGGACTTCCCGGACAACACCATCCGCATCGGTTCCAGCGTAACCATATTGGATGTGGAGGCTCAAAAAGAAAAAGCGTTCCGGATCGTTATGCCCGGGGAAGCAGATATCCAGGCAAAGAAAATATCCATCCTTACCCCGATGGCCGCCGCAATCATTGGTTTCCGGAACGGAGACGAAGTTTCCTGGAAAATGCCTTCCGGGCTCAAAAAATTAAAAATTGTGGGCGTTAACAACGGAGAACCGGTAAAAGCCTGATGTTTCTGCAGAAATTGGCCGGCTGATCACGTAAAACAGGAAGCACCCGTAATGCAGCCCGGCAATAAAAACACCGCGTCTTTCAAGGTTCCTTTCATTATTTCTTTTATTTTAGATGTTTCGATCGCTTCTAAAATTTAAAACTTCTTAAACATGAAAAAAGGCTTTTTATTATTCCTTTTCTGTGCAGCGCTCTTTGCAGCAAATGCGCAAAAGAAAAAGGCGGCATCCCTGTTCAACGGTAAAGATCTTACCGGCTGGAAGATACACGGCACCGAAAAATGGTACGTAGAAAAAGGAGAGCTGATTTGCGAAAGCGGACCCGATAAGCAATACGGGTACCTTTCAACAGATAAAGCGTACAAGAATTTTGACCTTACCCTCCAGTTCAAACAGGAGGCCAACGGGAACAGCGGCGTCTTTTTCCGTTCGGGGATCGAAGGCGTAAAGATCAGCGGCTGGCAGGTGGAAGTAGCGCCCATGAATCACAATACCGGCGGCATCTATGAATCTTATGGCCGTGGCTGGCTGATCAAACCCAAGCCTGAGGATGAAAAACGATTGAAAGAAGGCCAGTGGAACACTATGCGCATTAAGGTAGTGGGCGACGAGGTAACCACCTGGCTCAACGGCCACCAGATGGTATATCTGAAAGATGAAAAGATCGGAAAGGGCCAGGGCTTCATCGCCCTTCAGATCCATGATGGCGGTGGCATTAAGGTAAGATGGAAGAATTTTAAGATAAAGGAGCTGTAAGCATGTAGCTTTCAGCCTTCAGATGTCAGCCTTCAGATGTCAGCCTTCAGCTATCAGCAATGCTGCTAAAAGCTGAAGGCTGATTGCTTTCCGCTAACAGTCCTTACAAAACCGGCGGTAAATCGCCTCGTATTCCGGAATAATCGCATCGATATTGAACTGTTGTGCATGCGCAAGGGCATTTTCCTTAAACTGCTCCAGCACCGCATCGTCCTTTAAAATCAGGAGCGCTTTTTCGCTCATCGTAGCCACATCGCCCACTTCGGCCAGGAAACCCGTAACCCCCTCCACATTTACTTCTCCCAGTCCTCCTGCATTGGTAGAGATGACCGGGACCCTTGAAGCCATCGCCTCCAGCGCCGCCAATCCAAAGCTCTCATACTCCGAGGTCAGCAGGAACAGGTCGGCCACGGCAAAGATCTCCTCCATCTGCTCCTGTTTTCCCACAAATACCAGTTGATCAAAGATCCCCAATTCCCTGCCCTGCTCCTCTGCCGTCTGGCGTTCCGGGCCATCTCCTACCAGCAACAGCTTCGAAGGCAGGGTCTTCTGCACTTCATAAAATACTTTGACTACATCCTGTACCCGTTTTATCTTGCGGAAATTAGAGGCATGCAGCAGGATCCGTTCCCCGTTGGGGGCCAGCACTTTTTTAAACGCATCCAGCGGCCGGTGGTTGAACCGTTTTACATCGATAAAATTGTACACCACCTCAATCTCCTTGCGGATGTCGAAGTTTTTATAGGTCTCCTCCCGGAGGTTGGTAGATACCGCAGTGATCACATCACTCTGGTTAATGGAGAATGCCACCACCGGCGCGTAGGTCTTATCACGCCCCACCAGGGTAATATCCGTTCCATGCAAGGTGGTGATCACGGGGATATGCTTTCCTTCCTTCTCCAGGATCTTCTTGGCCATATAAGCCGCTGACGCATGCGGAATAGCGTAATGCACATGCAGCAGGTCCAGGTTATAATTTTTGATCACGTCCACCATCGTACTTGCCAGCGCCGTTTCGTAGGGTGGAAAGTCAAACAAAGGATACGTGGGTACCTGCACCTCATGGTAATAAATATTGGGAATAAACCCGTTCAACCGCACGGGTTGCTGATAGGTGATAAAATGCACAAAATGCCCTTTCTCGGCAAGCGCCTTTCCTAATTCTGTTGCCAGTACACCGCTCCCGCCATAGGTAGGATAACAAACGATTCCGATTCGCATACCCAAAGATATGTTTTGCTTTTATAATTACCGGTCCATTTCTTATTACAACAACTTTCAGGACCGGATCATTGGTAAAATTTTACCTTTACAGAAAACAAATAACAGCATGGGTAAAAAATTGTTTTTGATCGCAGGCATCTTTTTTTCGTTAGCCCCGCCCGCACAAACAAAAGATGAAACATTTATCCGCAGGATCGCAGACGAAATACTGGTAAACAGCAAAGCATACGACAACCTGAGAACACTGACCAAAACCATTGGTGGCCGGCTGGCTGGTTCTCCCCAGATGTACCAGGCGGAAGAGTGGGGATACCAGTTGCTAAAAGAAAGCGGCAGTGAACATACCTTTAAACAGGAATGCATGGTACCCCACTGGGTGCGGGGAGGCAAAGACGAGGCCTGGGCCTTTCCGCGTGCAGTGCCCCTGCGAAAAACGGCGGAAAAGATCAAAAGGCCACTGGATATAACGGCCCTCGGCAATACGGAAGGTACCGGACCCGGGGGCATTACGGCCCCGGTAGTGCTCATTAACTCCTTTGAGGAGCTGGAAACAAAAAAAGACCAGCTGAAAGGAAAGATCGTTTTTTACAACTATCATTTCAATCCCCGGTTCATAAGAACTTTTGAAGCCTACAGCGACGCTGTAAAATACCGCACACGCGGCACTTCGCTGGCCGCCAAATACGGGGCTCTGGCCAGTATGGTACGCAGCATGAGCCACAGTGTGGACAACAATCCGCATACCGGCGGTATGCGCTACGACACCGCTTATAAAAAAATACCGGCAGTAGCCGTCGGGCTGCGGGATGCAGATTGGCTGGCAGCGGAACTCAGCAAGGGCAGCCCCATATTCGTATCCCTCAAGACCATGGGACATTTTCTTCCGGATGCAAAGGGACATAATATTATTGGTGAACTGAAAGGAACTGAATTTCCCAATGAGATCATTACGATCGGCGGGCACCTGGACAGCTGGGATATTTGTGAGGGTGCGCACGATGACGGGGCCGGCATTACACAGACCATAGAAATACTACGGGCCTACAAAGCGCTGGGCTACAGGCCCAAACGTACCATTCGCTTTGTACTCTTTGCCAATGAAGAGAACGGGACCCGTGGAGCGGCCCAATACGCGGATGAAGCCGCAAAAAACCACGAAAAGCATTTGCTGGCGCTGGAGAGCGATGCCGGCGGATTTACACCACGAGGTTTTGGCGTTACCTGCAGCGATGCACAGTTTGAACAACTGAAAAGCTGGGCCCCGCTCCTGGAACCCTATGGTACCGGCCGGTTCACGCGCGGCGGCGGCGGTACCGATGTTCTGTTCATCCATGAAAAACTAAATGTGCCCATGGCGGAACTATTGCCGGACTCCCAGCGGTACTTCGATATTCATCATGCCCGCTCCGATGTTTTTGAGGCAGTGAACAAACGTGAGCTCGACCTGGGCGCCGTGAATATTGCCGCGCTCATCTATCTGGTAGACCAGCACGGATTTTGAGTATCCCTGCTTTAAACAGTTCGCATTTTTTCATCAAAACTTAATAAATGGATCGTAGAAAATTTTTAGGTGCGAGCGCTGTTGCCGGGCTGGCCGGTGTGCTTGCCCCGGCCGGCACTTTTGCCCAAAAGCCGGTTGGCCGTGAAAAGCGATACCAGGGAGGAGCCAGTCCCTGGCCGGTATGTTTGGATACTGCTACGATAAGGCCTGCCTCTTTGACCGATAAAATAAATATTGCGGCGAAAACCGGTTATGACGCCATTGAGCCCTGGGACGGAGAGCTGGAAGAGTATGTAAAGAAGGGGGGCAATCTAAAGGAGCTGGGAAAAAAGATCAAAGACCTCGGATTGTTTGTACCCAGTGTCATCGGGTTGTGGAATGCGCTGCCGCCCACAAGGGAGGCTTTTGATCGATCGCTGAAAGATACACGCAGGCGAATACAGATGGCAGCAGATATTGGAGCAGCACATATTCAAACCATTCCCAATACCGTGGGAGAACCGTTCGATCCCAAATGGGTGGCACAACGCTACAAAGAGCTCATTGAAATAGGTTTGAAAGATTACAATATTTCGCCCGCACTGGTATTTGTAAAGTACTTTCCTTTAAAAACATTGGGCCAGGCAATGGCCATCGCAATGGATGCCAACCATCCCAAAGCAATGGTCATACCGGATGTGTATCATATGCATATCAGCGAGGGCGGTTTTGAGGCATTGAAACTGGCGAATGGAAATGCATTTGCAATTTTTCAGTTCAACGATGCACCCGCTACGCCGGCGTTATCCATGCTGGAAGATCAGCATCGGGTTTACCCCGGAGATGGAATACTTCCGTTAGCGGATATTTTAAAAGATTTAAAAGCTTCCGGTTTTAAAAAATGTATTTCACTGGAAATGTACAATCCCGGATACTGGAAACAGGATCTCCAGGCCGTGGCAGCAACCGGGTTGCGGAAAACACTGGCGGTGATCCAAAAAGCCGGCGTATAATTAAAGCAATGGTATAAACTGAATGGGATGAGCAGTATAATGCTTACAGAAATAAAAGAGGCGGACCTCCCGGTTGTAAAAGAGATCTACGACTGGTACGTGCTCCACTCCACCGCCACCTTTCATACGGAGCCGGTGACGATCGATGAACTAAAGGAATTTATTTACATCGGCCATCCGCGGTTCAAATCCTGGATGGTCCTGGATGATGAAAAGCCGGCAGGTTATTGCTATCTGGCCAATTATAAAAAAAGGCAGGCCTATGATAAAACAGCCGAACTGACCATTTACCTGGCGCATGACTGTTATTCAAAAGGGATCGGGAAGATCGCCCTGGAACAATTGGAGGAACATGCCCGGAAAGCGGGGTTTAAAAACCTGCTGGCCATTATCTCCGGAGACAACGACCGGAGTATTCATTTTTTTGAGAAGAACGGGTATTTCAAATGTGCGCATTTTAAAAATGTGGGAGAAAAGTTTGGAAAAGTGCTGGACGTAGTAGGCTATCAGAAGGAAATTTGATACCCCTTTTCGTATCATTAAATCTTCATCGCCTATCAATCGCACCGTTTTACGAATGTTGATCCCATCGTCCTGTAGCGTGCACCTGCCAATTTTGCTCACGGGATGATGCCTCGCGGAATGGGTCATGGCAGGGCGCCCGGATCCGCGCGTCCGCGAATCAGTAAAATGTCAGGCCCCGCTTATAGCTGCAATATCGAAAAAGAACCTTAGTTTTACAGCAACCCCGATCGTGTTCAAGCCGGTACGACCTGTGATACACGCTATTGCAAAGAGCGGTCATTTCCGTTTGCTAAAAACACCCGTTGTTGCTATGGGCGCAGCCCCGGCGTTTACACATCAGGCGCTATTCAAAACCTTATCGGATCCGCATGTCTTTAAAATCTTTTCTTCTCATATTTGCGCTGTGGTGGTATGGCTCCCTGCATGCACAATATTACCTTTATTCACCGCGCTACATCGACAGCCTTCAGCAGCTGTTATCCCGGCCTGTAAGCGACAGCAGCAAAGCCCGGGTTCATTTTCAGCTGGCCACCTACTGGGTTTCCAAAGATACCCTTAAGGCCAGGGAGCACATCGCCCGGGGCAGGCAAGCTGCATCTTCCAGCCCCTTTCTGACCCAGGTGGGCAACGCAACAGAAGCCTACTACCTGTTTTACACCGGGGCAACCGACCAAAGCGAGGCCCTTTATAAAAAAGTAGAGGAAGGACTGGCCGCTTCACCGGTAAAGGAAGCCCTTTCCATACGTTCTGCGGCATGGAGCAGCAGGGCCGTTATGCGGCAAAAAGCCGATGACGACAAAGGGTATATCCGGCTCATGCTTTCAAAAGCCATTCCCCTGGCGAAACAGGCAAACGATTCGGCATCCGTGGCCACGCATTATGTAGGGGTTGGGGTGGCCTTTATGAACCTGGATCAAAATGAGAAGGCCGCTGCCTATTTTGACCAGGCCATTCCCATATTGCTTCGTCTGAAAGCAGAGAGTCGCCTGATCGCTGCCTACAAGCGCTCCGGCGAAAACTACGTGCTGTTAAAAAAATGGGATAACGTACGGGAAACATTAGCAGCGTTCAGGAAGATCCTTTTCAAATACCCCGAGTCCGACCAGTATGCCGGCTATTACATGATCGAAGGCCTGTACCTGAAAGGCCAAAAACAGTACAAAGAAGCCGTGCAAAGCTTTGATAAGGCGATCGAAAAGGCCAGCGGCCCCAACAAGGCTTATGTGATCGATGAACTGAATTTTTATAAGCTTGACTGTTTGCTGAAAACAAAAGAATACGGAAAAGCCTTAACCGTCTTAAAAGCCCTTTCCTCCGATCAGCGGAATATGGAAATGGACCAAAACCGGCTGGAGGTGTACCACAAATCTGCACAAGTCTATGCCGGTCTTAATGATTATGCAGCCGCCTACCGCTACCAGACACGATACGCCAACTTAAGCGACAGCCTGCATGAGAGCCGGTTCCGGAACGACATTAACGACATGGAAGCCCGGTATAAAACAGCCGAATCGGAAAAGCAGGTCGCTTCGCTGAAAGCCGCCAATGCGCAGGCTGCACTACAGGCCAACAAAAACCGGTTGTTCAACATCGTACTGGGCGGTGCCTGCCTGCTGCTGCTGGCTTTTGCCATTTTTTATTACTTCTATTACAGAAGCCACAAAAAACTGCTGAAGCAGGAGGCCGTTAATCACCGGCAACAATTAAAGGAACTGGCACAACAGCACCAACTGACCATTACCCGGTCCATCCTGGAGGGTGAAGAACGGGAACGGGAGCGCCTCGCAAGAGACCTGCACGACGGATTGGGAGGACTGCTCTCCGGCGTTAAAATGAACTTCTCTTCCTGGGCAAAGAGCAATCTTGCCCCTTCCGGCGACGGACCTTTCAATAAAATCATGGGACAGCTGGACCACTCGGTAGGGGAGCTCCGGCGCGTGGCGCGGAACCTGATGCCCCAGTCGCTGATCGAATTCGGGCTGGTTACCGCCCTTAAAGACCTCTGCGGTTTTTATATCAAAGAAGGATTCAGGATCGATTTCCAGCCGATCGGCATTGATCCGGGAATTGACCGGCTGAAACAGGTGCATATCTACCGCATCATCCAGGAGCTCCTGTCCAATACGATCAAGCATGCACAGGCAAGCGAGGTCCTTCTCCAGTGCAGTCAGAACGGAGGGCGGTTCTTTATTACCCTCGAAGACAACGGCGTTGGGTTTCTTCAGGAGGAGCATTCCCGGATAAAAGGTTCGGGAATAAAAAACATTAAGAACAGGGTCAACTATCTCGGCGGGCAGCTGGATATCCGGTCCGAACCCGGCAACGGAACGGTTGTCAGCATCGAATTAAACCTGGTGTAGCGGCTTCTTTTATACAGCAGAACCGGCTCCTTTCCACATCATTAGCGGGCGGTCTCTTTCTTTTCAGCCCGCAGCAATTCCTGCTGACGGATACTTTCCTTATGCACTTCATTGTACAATGCGCGCACAAATGCTTCTGAAAGCTGCAGGGCCCCGCCACGACGGATCGCAGCCTCCAGCACCTCTTCAAAACGTGCGGACTGGACCACCCCGATCTTATGCTCCAGCTTATAGATACCAATGGCACGTGCCGCCTTCATGCGTTGTCCCAGCAGATCAATCAGCTGATGATCCAGGGTGTCGATCTGCCTGCGATAGTAGCCGATCGTGTCGGTAGCCAACCGATCCTGCGCGTGAACTGGCCCTGTGTGAAGACAGAAGATCACACCCACACTACAAATTACTTTCTTAATCATAGAACGAATAGAGGGTCAAGATGATTAAAAGGAACACATCCTGCATTTATAGCGCTAAATACAGATGCATGCTGTCGTTGATCTAAAAATATAACGGTAAAAATAACTATTTATTTTTAGGCCGGGAAGTATGTCATCCGTATCTGCGATCGTACCCGCTTTATCAGCCGGCGGGACTAAACAATTTCACCACCCCGTCGTCTTCGCTGCTTACTACCAGCAATGATCTTTTTGTTGGACTGTCTTTTGCCGGAATGATCATGACACCCTCCGGGGCATCCCCGGTTTTCAGAAGCTGTAAAAATTTCGGCTGCTGTGGGTTGCGGATATCGTAAACGGCAACGGCATCCACCCGCTCCATTCCTACAAATGCAACAGGTGTAGTACCTATTTTTCCAATGGCCATACCTTCCGGCTCTATGGATTTATCATCGCTCCGTTTATCATCATACACACCGGCTTCCATCACTTTTTCATCCAGCTCCCGTTTGCTGTCATAAACCTGGGCACCCGTAATACCGTTCCACACACTGAAGGAGCGGGCCCCGAAAGAATACAGCTCGTCATAATCACCATCGCCATCCTTATCCCCCAGGAACTTTGTGATGTTCAGGCGGCCCAGTACCGCCTTTGCCTGAAGCGCATCCGCCCCCGGAAAGGCCGCGGCATCCAGCTGCACATCCTTGATTCGCACAGGTTCTTCAAAGTCGCCCCATTCACGGGCATCCCCTTCATTGGCAGTAAATAAATAAGGGATACCGCCTACCTCGGTTACAGCAATACCATCGGGCATATACACGCCTTTAACCGGCCAGTTCTTTAATTCCATCTTTCCATCCTCGTCACTTACATCTATTTCATTGCCCGTAACATTGTAATCCTTAAAGCCCAGTGGAAAAATGTCTGTTATGGTTTTGGAAGCGATATTCATCTTTGCTATGGCATTATTTTCCTGAAGGGTGATCCATGCCGTTTTTGAATCGGAGGAAACCGTTAAATACTCCGGTTCAATGTCCTTCACAAAATCATTGGTCTTGCCAAAGACCCGGAATCCTTTCGCTTCCAGGGCGGCCCGCTTATCCGCAAACGATGCAAAGTTCACGGTAGTTACGGCATAGTTTTCCTTAACGGCAATCACAGAGATACTGCCTTCCGGATCCACCGAATAGTCCTCCGTGGTGGGTTCCCCTTCATTGGCGGTAAGTATATACTGCCCGTCCGGTGTATAAGTGATCATATCCGGCAGGGCGCCTACGGTTATCGATTTTACTTCCTTATAATCTGAAGTATTGAATACCACTACTTTTCCATTATCTGTTTTTGTGGAGGCCTGTATCGCCCCGGCCACTTTACCGGCAAAAACGCTGAGGCTGTTTACCGCTCCGCCGTAGGGTGCCAGGCTGATAGAGTGGATCTTTTTTGGTTCAGCAGGATTACTGATATCAATCACGTCAATGACATTTGCAGCCGTTTCGTTCTCAACGCCGGCGCTGTTGTTCACCACAAACAGGCGCTTCGTTGCCGGATCATAAGCAGAGATCTCGGCCGCACCCGCATCTCCGATATCAAGCTGACCGACTTCTGCAAAGGTTGCAGGGTCTTCGTTGATGATCTCTTCGGGGACGACGTCGTTATTGTTACGGTCGCAACCGGCTATTACAAACAGAACAGCCAAAAGCAGTGTTATTTGATGCCTCATAATTGATACGATTTGCGCAAAAGTACCGGGGCGAGGTTACCGGACTGTAAAGCCAGGTTTACCAAAATGTTACGCCAAAAAAAACACCGCGCAGAATGGCCCTGTCCGGCGCGCCTCCGGTACGCAACAGGACCACGGGTTGCTGTTTATCTCTTGTTTGCTCCCGGCAATGATTGTTGTATCTTTAATCTGCTTAACAAATGCATATGACCATAATTGCAACGATCTTTATTGCGCTGATAGCCGTGGAGCACCTGGCCATTTTATACATCGAAATGTTTGCCTGGGAAACTACCGGAAAAAAAGTTTTCAGAACGCTCCCCGCCGGGCTCTTTAAACCTACCCGGTCGCTGGCGGCCAACCAGGGGCTATACAACGGGTTCCTGGCCGCCGGGTTGATCTGGAGCCTGCTCGTATCCGATCCTGTATGGCAGCGGAATATCGCGCTCTTCTTCCTGGGGTGCGTGATCTTGGCCGGCGTCTATGGCGCCCTCTCCGCCTCAAAAAAGATCTTTTTCATACAGGCCCTGCCGGCCATCCTTGCATTCGCTTTCGTTTGCATAGATTGATCCGGCCTGATCTTACCTTGAAGCGCCATCAACCAGTTACCTGGAAAAAGCAGTATCTTTCGTCAGGATTTGCCGTGCAGAAAGAAAGCACCCGCGAATCCCGCAATCATTTTTAAACGCAGCAGTACATTTGATATGCCCGGGAAGAAAAAATTACTGGTTCCGGCCGGTATCCTGTCATTCATTATTCTATATGCATTGAGCTGTGGCAATGAGCCAAAACAAGCCATCAGAAAACCGGTCGATTATATAAAACCGATACCGGGGCCAAGTGACAGTGTGCCGCTGACAACGGCCCAAAAAGGCGAGGTATTAATAGGCTATTCCGATTGCCATAGCTGCCATAAGGAAGATAAGCGATCCGTTGGCCCCGCTTTTAAAGATATCGCCAAACGATACCCTGTAAATGACGCGTATATTGATTACCTCTCAAAAAAGATCATCCGCGGCGGCAGCGGAGGCTGGGGAGCTGCGGTGATGACCCCTCATCCGGAACTTTCCCTTGAAAATGCAAAAACAATGGTCCGCTACATCTTATCCATGCGAAAATGAGAAACATCACTTTAAGACCGGGGGAATGCCTTTCAAATTACTACCCCGGTAAAGCAAACAGCAGATCCGTTAAGGCAAAATACGCCGCGTTAATCCCCGCCGGCAGGTTTCCGGCCGGTTAAATCCTTCTGTGTATTTACCGCCTGCCGTCAGGCCCCTGAACTTTGACTGCGTTTCAATCAGTTCAAGCATATCGGTATTTGCCTGATCCTTCATATCCCTGAACTGGCTCTTATGACAAAGCAGCATTTTCTTCTTAAAGATAACGTCCGGATCCGCTTCATGAAGTACATCAACCATAATGGCCCGGTGCCCCCGGTCCGGGAAAACCTGCTCCTCAGCAACATCTGGCCAAATCAGTTTTGCCCCGATCAGATCCGCGGTCGCCTGCGCTTCTGTCTTCCCGATAGCGCCCATCTTCTCTGGCCTGATCACCAGGTAGCCTATGCTTCCGTTTGTAAAAACAACTATCGTTACCCGTGCCCTTCCTGTGCATATCTTATACGCGTACCTGCGCAAAGTATTTCCGTATCGTCCGGGTGAGCCGCAACACCGAGAATGTTCATCGCTTTATATATTTTAATACCAAAAGCGCCTTCCGCTGTGACCAGATGTCCGACCTCAACACGGCCGGCTACACCCCACCGGCTTAACTTTCATGCCCGCCGGGTACGGTGCAACCCGCTTTATTGAGGAAACACAAACCAGCGTCAATAATTTTCCTTTGCTGTGAAGGTAACCCCTCTTTTAAGGGAGGACTTTGCCTGCGGCGTGCTATTTTTTCCGGCAGGCTTCGACAGAAAAAAATCCCCGGTAAGACCGGGGAGATTTTTCCACAGTTTGTAGCCCGTGTTGGAAAAGGCGCCACCCGGTACAGGAGGTACCCACTCAATCAACCGGTTTACGGCCGGAAATAATATTATACAATACAACAATGACCGCTATCACAAGCAGGACATGTATCAATTTTCCTAACCCCATGCCTCCGCCTACACCTATCAGTCCCAAAACCCATACGATGATACAGACAACGGCTATTAACCACAATAAGCTTCTCATAGAAAACTATTTTACGGGTTAAAAAATCATTTGTAAAAAAACGGACAGCCGGTTTTTTCATTTATCCCAACCCAAATATAATGCCGCATTGCCAGCCTGGCTGCCAGTGAAGTATTTCCATGGATCTGATTTACAATCTCCTCTTCCGGGGACATGAACCCTGGAACCGGAAAAGACGCCGAACCAGCGCTGCATCGATTTTGCAATACAAATAGAAAACGCAGGAACAATACTAAATAACAGACCGGTTTTCTTAAACCGGGAGGGCCGCAAAAATGGTCGCATGACGATGCATGTTTGGCATCATACTTGTATTATAACTAATCCCTTTAGACCACTATCATGTTGCAGCGTTACGCCTGTAATTTTCCAGATTTGGTTTAAGCGGAGATTTTTTTAGGATAAATTAAGTTAGTCAATTTTCTCATAAGCAGTTAGTTTTGGTTGCGTCCCCTGTTTCCACAGGGGACTATTTTTTGTCCATACAAAAACTTGGCATATCCTTATCATTCGAATGCTCAAATTTTCTGATCCTTCCTGCCGGTCGCGATCCGGAGTTGCTCAAAAGGATGCATGCAATAATTCAGCCTGGCACTACAAGGCGTATCCGGCATATTTGTAGGTTTGACCGATCAGCCGTTCCAAAGCCTTTAGCACACGCTCTTTTCCCTCTTTTGTAGACACATCTATGCCACACATCCGGCTCCCGCTCGTTTTGGCATGCAATACCATATAATAGATCGATGAAACCAGGATAGCGACGGTCGCTCTAAAATCGACCTGCGAATTCTCAAAAAATGCGTCCGCCTTTTCAAAAACCCGTTTTCCCAGCTCCTCCCGTTCGTCGGAGAGCTCCCTGAGGGTCTTGTTCTTTACAGAGATCCCCCACAAAACGATCTTCTGCATTTCAGCAGATTCATACAAATATTCAAAATCGTCCCGGAGCAATTGAAACATGAAATCTTTACTGATTTCCGGGAGCGCAGACTTTCCGCCATTGTCAAGCTTTTGTTCTTCTATTTTCCAAAAGTCCACCTGTTCCAGATACGCCTTGATCAACCCTTCCAGTCCGCCAAAATAGTTATAGATCAGTTTTTTTGAGAGCCCCGAGACCGCCGCAATCTTATTGACCTTAATATTCTGAAACCCTTCCCTTATAAGGATCCTGCCAACGGCATCGATCAGCTTTTTCTTCGTCCGTTCTTTATTGTAAACCGATCCCTGATGAACTCTCCTTGCCATATCACGTATCTATTTATAAATGCTCCCTTTTAAGTATCGCATATTTTTGCAATTTAGCGAATAAAGCTATAAAGACATCCTGCACTACAATCCGGAAACTTTCAGCAAATTTATAACCATCTGTTAAATTATCACCAGATGGTTACTTTTATTACTGCCATTCTATAGTTTTGCAAAACCTATATGAGCCGTTGCCTTGTTACAAACCAAAAAGACGCCGATCATGTTTTTATAAATTCCAGGAGGTATTTCAGCCCTCCTAGAAAAGGAGCGATCTGAGAGCCTGTCCCACATAAGCGTATCTTTTCAGCGCTTGCCCATCCGTTTAAAGGCGGCATTGCTGATGATAAAAGAGGTCGCATATGCGCTCTGCGGCAAAGTGTTGCCTTTAATGAGTTTTGATGTAGCCCCCTAACACCCGGGCGCAATACCACTCCTGGCGGGGCAGATGGAACGGGCCTTTGAAAAGATTGCCTTTGGCCCTTTGGGCAATACTTCCGTTACGATGCAAATATCCAAACCATTCCCCGTTTTCCTTATCATGAAAATGCCGGTACGCATAGTCGTGGACCTGCCGGTGCCATAAAGCATACTTTTCGTTGCCGGTAACCAGGTGCGCCAGCAAAGTGGCAATGATCGCTTCATTCTGGGGCCACCAGAACTTCATATCCTGCCAGTATTCCTGCACTGGCTTATGGTACACGTCCCGGAAATAAAGGATCCCTCCCTCTTCCTGGTCCCAGCCGCGCTCCCACATATAATCCAGCATCCGGCAACCCAGGCCGATCAGCTGCGGATCATTATTCCTGTACCGGGCTTCATGTAAAATAAACCAGGCGCCTTCAATGGCATGGCCGGGATTAAGCGTGCGGCCGTCGATATGGTCAATGATGCTGCCATCCGGAGCCACCTGCTCCATTACACAACGTATCTCATCTTTTACAAAATACTGTTCAATCTCCTTTATCCATTTAGCAATGTATGCATCGCAGCGGGGATCTCCGATCGTTTCCCGCAACTGCTGCGCGGTGTTGATCATGATCATGGGCACGCCGATCCCTTTAGCCGGCCGGGTGCCTGTAAATTTGGGGGTCAACGGCGCTTCTCCCTCCGCATACCGGATGCATTGGGTAAACAGTTCCCTTGCCCGGGCAGCAGCCTGCTCGTCGCCGCTGGCTTTGGCATAGGCAGCAAATGCAATGACCGCAAAGGTTTCTGAAAAAAAATAACGCCGCTTTCTCAGGGGGCGCCCGTCCCGCGTCATATGAAAAAACATCCGGCCGTCCGTATCAAAACAATAGTTGCTCAAAAAATCGATGCCGCTTTTTGCCGCTTCCAGCCATTTCTCCCGGGGCTCAACCGTATTGTACAGGGTGGCCAGCAGCCATGCCGTACGCCCCTGGATCCAGACCGCTTTATCATCATCCAGTAACGAGCCATCCTGATCGCGCATCAGTAAATAGCCCCCGTATTCTTTATCGAGACTCCGGGGAAACCAGAACGGAATGGTATCATTTAATAATTGAGACTCGTAAAAATTCTTAAGCTGTATGCGTTCTTTTTGATCCACAATTTTTTATTTTACTGATTTAATAAATGTGCTTGCAGGCAATGCATCGCTGTTTACCAGGTTTGCCCTTGTGAAAGGTTCCCAGCCATAGGCTATCTTTTTGACCGGTACGCCTTTAGGGAGCAGGACGAGAACCTTATTGTTCTTTATCCGTGCTTCCGCAGGCATGAACCTTCCCTTATCCGTTACCAGTTCAAATCCTCTCAATGGCTTATTGTCAAAGGTTTTTAACCTCTTTGCATCATCAAAACGGACCACGGCTTTATCCCCGTATTTTTTAACGGAAAGAAGCAGCGGACCCGACGCGGTAATCTTTTTATTATAGGTTTTATTCAAAGCCAGCCGCGCCAGCCGCAGCCCCACAGGGACCTTGTTCTTATAATGTACATCAGCGGTATCTCCCAGATCGCTGGTAACAACCATCCCGGAATGATCAAGGTCATTCAACAGTTTTCTTTGAGCATCGCGGAAATAATTCCAGGAGGGTCGGTTAATGCTGGAAAGCTGTACATAATAAAAGGGAAGCGGCTTCTGCCATTTTTTACGCCAGTCGTTCACAAAAACCGGGAAGAGCTTTTGATACAATTCTGCGTTCTCTGCATCACTTTCCCCCTGGTACCAGATAATACCTTTAATAGAAAAGGGCAACAGCTTTGCAATGGCCGCTTCGAAGTTAAAGGCGGGCTCATAGGGGTGCCGCTGAAATACAGAGGTTGCATTCTTTAAATTGACCTCCGCCCGCTCCCGGCACCATTCCATCAGGTAGTCGGACTGCCTCCAGTTTTTAAAGGCCGGTGCAAACAATGGCAACGATTCGAGAGTATGCCGGCTTACCCAGGAAATCAGCGGTGAGCCGCCAACAGCAATTTCTATCAGACCCACCGGAACCTTTTCCTCGCGCATGATTTCCGAACCAAACACATAGCCCACGGCCGAAAACCCGGATGCTGCCGCTTTACCACTGGTCATCCAGCTGCCTGAAAAAAAATCCAGGCTGTTCGCCCGTGCCAATTCCCGGCGGGTCCATGCGCGGTTGTCGGTTTCCGCTAACGGTTCATATTTAAACAGGCGTAACGGGAGTGACGCGTCTGCGCTGTTTAAAAGGCTATCGGCTCCTGTACTTTGCGACAATGGAAAGTGCATATTGGATTGCCCCGAGCACAGCCATACGTCTCCAATAAGGATGTTTTGAAGCCGGATCGCTTTTTGCCCGTTGCGGATCTCCATTTCCAGAGGCGAGCGCACCGCTTTTGACGCCGGAAAAGTCACCTGCCATTTACCATCATAGCCGGTTTCTATACGCTGTTCTGCGTTCATAAATTTTACGGATACCGTAGTGCCTGCATCAGCCCTACCCCAGATCCGGATGGGCTCTTCCCGCTGCAATACCATATTCGGGGTAAAAAGCGGAGGCAATTGCAGCCCTCCGAAATTTCCGGTCAGGTATTGATACACCGTTCGGGCAATAATGGCCGTACCCGTTTCATTGGGGTGCAATGTGGCGGCATCTGTAAAAATATCGGGCCGGTCATGCAATGCTTCGTACAGGTCAATAAGAGGCAACTGATCGATTACAGCAATATTCCTTATTTGGTCCTGTAATTTCCAGTACCAGTCAAAGGTGCTGGACAGGAACCTGCTGTGCCCGGTGAACACGGGCGTTAAGCTGCAGATAAAGATCCGCACACCGGGGTTTACCTTTCTGACCGTATCGATCAACCAGTTATAATCGGGGGTAAACTCGTCGCGATAACGGGGAAAGTTCCGGGGATCCGTATCGTTCAGGCCCAGATGGATCACTGCTATATCCGGCCTGAAGGCGAGCATGTCTATGAACGCTTTGCTTTTATAATAAGGATTATGCCCGTTCTTTAGCACCGTGGCTCCGCTATGTCCAAAGTTTTTTACAAGATATGTTGCCCCCAGCATTTGCTGCAGCAGCGGGGGGTAGGATGTAGTCCCGGGGTCCTGTAACCCCCACCCATAGGTGACCGAGTTACCAATGCAGGCGATCCTGACGGGCTGCTTTTTTGCTTCAGCAACATTGAAGAGCAATAAAAAGATCGTGATCAAGAGACCTTTTCCAATAAGAGGACTGCCTGCCCTTTTTTTTTCAGGGATTACCATTGAACTGCAGTAAAAATGATCTCTGAATAGTTGTTCCTTTCATAGAGCACTCCGATCTTTCTGCGGCCCAGCTTTACAATGTCCGAGTAGGCGGTCACATCGCCTTTTTGATCCAGGGCATAGACCGGTATGTGCTTTTTCCATTTTTTACCGTCGTTTTTGCTGATCCGCAATGTGAGGTGATTGCGCCGCACTGTGTCTGCATTATTGCAAAAGGCCAGTATATTCCTGCCCCAGCTTTTACCGATGGTCAGCAGCGAACCCTGGCAAACGGGGTCCGGCAGGGACCGGTCAAATTGCTCATTGTACCAGGTTACCCCGCCGTTGCTGCTGATTGCGGTATAACGTGCACGCACATTTCCCTGCTGGTTCCTGAGATTCAACATCAGTCGCCCCTTACTGATCTCTGCAGCCATATTTTCGTTGCCGCCTTCAAGGTCCACATTCTCACTTATATGAAACGTTTTTCCATGATCATCGGTATAAAATCCATGGGCACGGTAATCCTTAAAATGGGGTTGGGGGTTGCCGGCGGAATGGTTAGCCGCTACGTAAATACGCCCCCGGTATTTGCCCCGCACAAACTGCATCGCATGACCCGGTGTATTGGCATAACTCCTCCAGTCTTCGGAAAAATTGTAGGCTGGGTTTGCCGAGGGCTGATGAGGACGGTGGGTCTGCATGGTAATGTTGACGGCGCTGCTCCAGGTAACGCCCCCATCGGTCGAGGTTTTATACCATACCTCCCGGAGCCCTTTTCCCTTGCGCACTTCACCTTCATGATTATTGCCGGTGTTGTAAAAAAGAAAGATCCGCCCCGCGGGATATTCCGGGTCCGTAAGGTCCACAACGGGTGCCGGGTTCCCGGCTTGCAATGTTTCCGCATCTACCACTACGTTTACCGGGCTCCAGCTACGTCCCTGGTCGTCGCTGGTCTTTAACACAATATTGATATCGCCGAAATCGCCGGCATTGTGCACCCGGCCCTCGGCAAATGCCAGCAGCTTTCCTGTTGGCAGCCGGATGATCGCCGGGATGCGGTAACTCTTATGCCCCTCCCGGCCCGACACAAAAACCGGCACATCTTTTTGTGCATGTGTTTGTAAGGAAGCAAATAAGGTCAGCAAGACCGCTCCCAGAGCGATCATATAATATCTGCCTGAACGGGCAATGCAACCGGTGAAAGCGGAATTCCTGTATTGCAAAGTTGATTTCATGTTCTATTCGATTTTTATTCCAGGTTCTGAACCCGGGGTTTTAGTAATAGTAATTGCAGGAGCACCGCAATAAGCACGATGCCACCCAATACGGCAAATCCTGATCCAAGCTGTCCGTTATCGGTAAACCGGCCCAGCAGCTGTGTTACGGCTGCCCCGGCAAATACACCGGTCATGTTCATAAATCCATAGGCCGTAGCTCTCAGTTTTGGCGGAACAAACTGGCAAAGTATCGGCATATTGTTGGCATCGAACATACCGAAGCCAACACCAAAACAAACCGCCGCACCTATGATCATCGGCAGGCTATGTCCAGTGCCCAAAAACAGTAAAGCCGGTATCGTAAGGCCCAGCCCGATAGCGCTTGTGTAAACACGCCCCCTGATATTTTTTTGCACCCACCGGTCGGATAGAAGGCCTCCCAGGATAACGCCGGTAAAAGAGGACACCGCAATGGTAATTGTAGACATCGGGCCCGCCTGCGCCATCGGGATCTGAAGGGCATCTGCAAACAGGGTAGGCAGCCAGTTCTTCGTAGCCCACCCGGGCAGACTGGGTGCTGCAAAATAAAACAGGATCACCCAAAAAGCAATATTGGAAAAAAGCGATACCAGGCCTTTGGTCAATGGTATTTTTTCCTGCTGCCCCGCAACCGGTGTGGAAGCCTTTCTTATATCTTTCAACAGCAGCGTCAGCACCAATGCATAAACAATACCGATGATACCAAACCAGTGGAAGGCGGTGTGCCAGGAATACGCGGCGGATACCGTAGCTCCAAATCCGCCCAGCGCCTGGCCGGCATACAGCCCGGTCATGTGAATGCCAATGGCCAGCGACCGGGTCTTTCCGGTATGGTAATCCGCGATCATCGCAAGGCCCGCCGGCAGGTATAACGCTTCACTAACGCCCATCAGGGCCCGCAACCACAGCAGCTGGCTGAAGCTGTTGGCCATACCCATTCCATACGTAACGGCCGACCACACCAGCAAGCTGCCAACGATCAGCCATTTGCGGCTGACACGGTCGGCAACAGCACCGGCCACCGGGCTCATAAAGCCATAGATGTACAGGAATACCGCCATCAGGAACCCAAAGCTCTCTGCTGACTGCAGCTCCTGTATGTCGCCCTGCATGGCTGCTTTCATGGTACTGAGCATTTGCCGGTCCATATAATTGAGCAGCGCCACTCCCCACAATAGCGCCACGGCCACCCATGCGCGGAGCGCGGTTTGTTTTTCTGTTCCTGTTGTATGGATTCTTCTATTCATTTGATCGTCACTTCAAGTATTACTGGGGTGCGCACGCCCGCTTTTATTTCTCCCGAAGGGATCCATATGCGATGGTCTTTTGTTACCGCCGTTGTGGTTACCGGAATGCTGAAAGAGCTCTTCCCGGCCAGCGTCCACAAATCGTTTTCAACATCATACAATAATATCTCATTGCTGAAGCCCGGGTGCGCTATTTGTACCCGGTTCTTTTCTTCCTTCAATACCTGTTGTTTAACAGGGTCTTGTTCCTTGCTGATCGCAGCGATCAGCGCTTCCGTTTTATGAAAAGCGACGCCCTTATCTCCGCCAAACAGGGCCATATACCGGTCTCCGATCATAGCGCCGGTGCCTGCGCTCAATGCATAGGGCAACCTGCGTTTCTCCGTCCAGTGATTGGTAACAAGGTCGTATTCAAATACGTTACGGTACAGGTCACTGACACCTCCCTGTGTCTTTTTTCTCCCGCCCGCCAGAAAAATTTTTCCTTTTTCAGGCATCGCAACCAAAACAGTATGCGATACAGGGTGCGGAATATCCCGCAACGGCTGCCATCCTTTGGAGGTATCTTTTAAATTCAGTTTAAAAAACCGGGCAGATACCGCCGTCCGGGATTCGCCACCCGCGATGTAAACGTCGTTTCCGATAGCGGCGGCAGCGGCATTGGTAAGTTCCAGCGGCAAGGCCGGCAAAAAGGCGATCACCGGCCTGCTTTGATCAAAACGAACCAGCAGTACAAAATTTAACGGCCCGTCGCCGGCCTCGCCTCCTGCACAAACAATGCCGGCAGGAGTACTGCAGTTTGCACTGTACGCTACCTTATAAGGCAGGCTGATCTTTCTCAAAGTGGGTGGGTCCGTTTCAATACCGGTTATATACGCTTCACTGTAATATTCTTTCCTGCCACCGGCCCAGGGCATTCCGTTGGGAAAATTGGCTCCGCCTCCGATCAACAGCAGGTTCTGATGAATGCCCACAGCCGGGCCGGCATATCCCAGCGACGCTCGCCCGTTTGAGGAAGGCAACACTGCATATTGCTTCCATTGAAATACCGGTTGGCCTTCATGCCGCGGATGACAAGCGATAAGCTGCATAGCTGCTATTAATAAAGAACCATATGAATGGATTGCCTTTTTCATCATACCGGAACAATTATGCAACCGGGTACCGGGAACAGAAATCATCAAAACCAATAGCTGCCGCCTCCTCTTTGAAGGCTTCAAAGGCCGTGTCACTCATATTCAACACCGGAAGCCGGAAGCCGCCGCAATCAATCCCCACCAGTTTCATATACGCTTTCCCGGTGGCGATGCCTCCGTATTTACCCAGGAGGCGGATCATCTCCACAGCCCGGTACTGAAGATCTTTTGCCTCCTGCAATGCCCCCTTTTTAAATGCAGCTACCAACCGGTGATACAGGGGGGCCGCATAATTATACGTGCTGCCCACAGCGCCAAAACTACCCAGAACCAACGCGGAAAGCATGTTCTCATCACGTCCCCAAAGCATATCATACCGACCATTGTCTACATACATGCAGGAAAGAAAATCCATAAAATCCTCATGCGTATATTTAATGCCGGCAAAGTTTGGAATGGACCCGTCAACAGCTTTTAATAAATCGTACATGCTGACATTGCAGCCGGTCAGCACCGGGATATGATAATAATAAAAGGCCGTACGGGGAGCCGCCGCGGCCACTTCCCGGCAACACGCCGCGAGGGCCGCCGGTGTAAAGGGCTTAAAATAATACGGCGCCGTAAAGGAAACCGCATAAAGGCCCGTACGGGCAGTATGCTCGGCCATTTCAATGCAATCACGCATAGACGTGCCGCCCACAAGATTGATGATCTTAAACGCTTCATCGCCACGGGCAGCTTCGGCCCAGGCCTCTGCTACCGCTTTTTTCTCCTCTTTGGTTTGAGAAACCCCTTCCCCGGTAGAGCCGTTGATAAAGGCCCCGATCACCTGATTGTGTTTTAAAAACCGGTAATACTCCGGTATCATTTCAAGGTTCAGACTTCCGTCTTTCTTCATAGGAGTGAAAGGCGCAGCGATCAGTCCTTTTAAGTGTGTAAAATTCATATTGTATTGATCTTCGATAAAACAATGATTAAACGGCCGGGTGCCGGTGTCCCCGACCGTTCGCTTTCTTTTATGTACCGGGGTAACCGGGGTTTTGCTCAATGGTCGGATCCTGTGCCATGGTGGACCTGTCAATGGGCCAAAGAAGCTTATGAGCCTCGGTTGTTTTGTCCAATACACCGGTCAACGGCAGATCCTTACGGAACGCCAGGGGATCGCCATTCGCACTTTGCATCCGGCGGAGATCATACCAACGGGTACCTTCTGCCGTTAATTCTTTTCCCCGTTCTTCAAAAATAACCAGCTCATTCTGCTCAAAACTGCCATTTGTATATACCGGGGCCGCATTGGCTCCATACCCGCGCTGGCGCACCGCATTGATCTCTGCAGACGGGTCCTGCCCCTGCTTGTTCTTAATCTCCGCCAGAATCAGCATGGCGTCTGCCCAACGGTAAATCGGATAGTCATCTGCAAAGGAGCGGTTGGTACCGTCCATTGTTCCCAGGAATTTCCGGAGGTTCACAAACTTATTACCGGCCACAGGAGCTTTATAAAAATCAAAGAAGCTGCTTCTTGCTCGGGCATCTGCGGCCGTATCGTATTTTGCAAAAAGCTCGTACTTGTATTCATAGCGGATGATGGTACCTCCGCCCGCCACTTTTAAGGGATCAGCAGCAGAGGCTCCCGCCTGATCCGAAGTGAGCGGCAGGCCGCCGGCCGTCACAAAACTTGCCATGGGGTCGGTTTGTGCATATATAAATTGGTTGAATGCATTCGTAGCTTCGCCCACCTGGTACCGGAGTGCAAAAATAATTTCGTTATTCCCCTTGTTGGCATATTTAAACACATCCGCAAAATTATTTTGCTTCGAGCACTGAGCTAAGGCATCCTCAACAGCTGCCCGCGCTGTGGTCAGATCAGCCGCTGTATTTGCCGGATCTGCCCCATCGGTTTTAACCTTGGCCGACCACAAATATACCTCGGCTTTCAGCATCTGGGTAGCAGCCAGCGACCATTGCGCCTTCTGGAATTTGACGGTGTGATCTTCGTTGAAATTGGCAACGGATCTGTCAATATCCGATTTGATGAAATCCAATGTTTCTTTTTCAGTAGCCGAACGTGCTAAATAGGCGTCAGCCGCAGATGTTGGCGTACTGATCATTACTTTGGGCTCTGTTGCCAAAGGCACTCTTCCATAAGTACGGAACAAATGGAAATAATAGAAGGCCCTGATACCATATGCCTGACCAAGGTAATATTTCTTATCGGTATCTGATAAATATGTTGCGTTTTCCACCTGGTATATAAATAAATTCACCTGGAAAACGGCACCGTACAGCCCGGCCCAGTTACTGATGCCAGGGGCAGACTCCCGGATGTCCTGCCGGATAACCTGTACGGAATTCAGCGAAGATGTTCCGGTAGCGCCGGTACCGTCTTTCATATGGCCGCCGCGCAGCTCACCCAATGTAAAAAAAGTGAATTGGTTTCCCCTTAACTGGCTGTGCATGCCGATCATGGCACCATCTACCTGGGCCGCGGTTTTCCAGAAATTACCGCTTGCATAAAAGTCCTCGGGACCCAGGTCAAGCTTACTGCAGGCATTAAAGGAAACGATCCATGTTAACAGGAATATTGCGTTAAGTATCTTTTTCATGCTTTAATATTGATGTAAATTAAAATGTCAGTTGCGCTCCGAAAATAAATACGCGTGGCAATGGGTAACCGCCGCTGCCGGCAGCAGTGTTGGCGATGCTTCCTGATTCCGGGGAGTACATCGTTGATTTGCTCAGGTATCCCAGGTTCTGAACGGTCAGCGAAAAATTGACCGCCTGTCCTTTGATGGTGCGCACCCAGTTTACCGGCAATGCGTAAGCAATATTCAACTCACGGATGGCCAGGTAGTCGCCCCGGTGATAAAACATATCGGACTCCCGGATCACGTTATTCTTGAATAATTGATCCGCCCAGTAATAGGTGGGGTATTTAGCATTCACATTTTCGGGGGTCCAGGTGTCATAAACATCACTAATGGTATTAAAGGTTCCCTGTGCGTTGCCCATAAACCATGCTCTCGGACCGTCGTAGTTCACAAAGCCCAAAGCATAGTCAAACCGCGCGCTCAGCGAAAGGTTCTTCCAACGGGCGAAGGCGCTGAAGCCACCGGTCCAGCGGGGAACCGTTCTGCCCATATATACGCGGTCGCGGTAGTCAATGGTATCATTTCGATCGATATCGCTCCATTGAACATCTCCCAGCGCTATCGGATAATATTTACCTTTATCGGAAGCCGGAAGCGCGCCGTATTTACCAGGCCCCAGTAATACCTTTGCACCGTTCAGATCCACCCTGTTCCCATCGGCATCCAGCTGGGCTTGCGTCCGGTACAGATCCGATACCTGGTAAGCGTATGCAATATTGGGGTCCTGCCCTTCCTGCAGGCCGCCTACCCAGATAATCTGCCGGGTTTGGGGGTCATATACCTGAAATCCCCCCTGGCGGTTATTGTCCAGTCCGTTATTGGGGAGCTTCAGGATCTTGTTGGCATTGTAGGCAACATTTGCAGAAAGATCAACCTGCCAGTCATTGCTCCTTACTGCCCGGTAATTTACCGCTGCCTCAACACCCTGATTCTGCATACTGCCGTTATTGGTTGTCAACGAGGTAACACCCGAGGTGGCCGGCAGCGAAAAAGACGAAATTTTGTCGCTGGTCTTTCTGTTATAGTAAGATGCGGTGATGTCGATCCTGTTCAAAACAGTGGCCTCAAACCCATATTCATATGTGGACGAACGCTCCCATAACAGATCCGGAAAAGGAGGCGTTGAGAATAAATAGCCCGCACTTGAGTTATACCGGGTAGTGTTGTACCCTCCCTGCAGACCATAGGCGCTGATGTCGCTTACATTACCGTTTTGTCCCCAGCTTGCCTTAAGCTTAAGAGTATTGATCACATTGGAGCTGAAGAAATGCTCTTTGTGCACATTCCAGCCCGCTGAAATACCCGGAAACGTTCCCCAGCGATTATTGATCAATTTGGAATAGCCATCCCTTCGCACAGTAAGCGTCAGTAAATACCTGGAATCATAATCATAATTGGCCCGGCCAAGGAAGGATAAAATCCGCTGCCGCACATGGGAAGAGCTAACCGAGGGCTGCACGTCCTTATCCCTCTTTACATACTGTAACGCCATGAAATCATCGGAGGGAGCCTGCGAACCGGAGGCCGATACGCCCGTGCTGTAAATATCATAATACTCAGAACCGGCCATCACCTCTATATTGTGTTTGTCTCCGAAATGCGTATTATAATTCAATACCCCGTTATAGGTCTGGCTCAGGTCCCTGCCAAAGGAAGCGGATGCGCTCCGGGTCCGGTTATAGTTGCCGGGACTTTGTAGATAATCCTTGTTGAAGCTTTCATAGAACCCTTCACTGTAAAAGAAATTGCCGGAGGCTTTCAGCCACAGGTTGGGCAAAAAATCTACTTTAACACTCTGGATCATTGTAAACTTATCGGTATTATTCCTGCGGATGAATTTATCATCGTTCACCACCGGGTTACCATCGCCAAAATCCCGGCCTACCAGCAAATCACCATTTTCATTCCATCCACGCATTGTAGGAGGAGCGCCCAGCGAACGGGAAAGGTAGTTGCCCTCCGAATTGGTTACGGGATCGCGCCATTTGGCATCGGCAAAGTTCAGGCTGGAAGTGGCGCTCAGCCAGGGTTTGATCTTATACTCACTGTTCAAAACAAACGTGAATCGCTTGTAAAACGTGTTTATAGGCAACCCCTGTTCATTATAGGAGCCTACGCTTGCGTAATATTTCCCCTTATCATTTCCCCCCGACAAAGAGATATTATAATCCTGTGTTAATGCCCGGGAACGGAGTGCATATTTTGAATAATCAAAGTTATGGAAAATCAATGTGTCCTTTCCGTTTACCGGGTCGATCATTGTTTGCCACCCGTCGTTCAGTTTATGGCGGTTCGTATTGTCCAGGATCATCGTGCTCCAGACACCCAATGAATTTACATTGCCGTCAATAACATTTCCGCTCCCGTCCAGGAACTTATTCCCGGTGCCAAAAGGACCTGAATTGGTCAGCTGCGACAGCCTGCTTGCATCATACATCCCCGAGGTCTTTACCGCCAGCCTGGACCAATATAAATAGTCCCCTGCATCCAGATACGTAAACGGCAGGTTCAGCTTGTTCACCCCTACTTTGGCATTTACCGTAATGCTGGATTGACCTGCTTTTCCTCGCTTTGTGGTGATCAGGATCACGCCATTGTTGGCCCTTGCACCATAAATGGCTGTTGCCGATGCGTCTTTCAATACCTCTATGGATTCTATATCATCCTGGTTAATCTCACTAAAACCGGAGCGGAGAAAGCCATCTACGATCACCAAAGGTGATCCGGATCCATTGTAGTTGGTGCCCCCGCGCAGGACGATATTGGGCACTGCTCCCGGCCGGCCGGAGGTTTGTTGTACCCGCAGACCGGGAATGGTGCCGGCCAGCGCCGATGCGGGGTTGGAGCGAACACCTGTTTCCAGCACCCGGGGATCCAGCTTACTTACGGAACCCGTAATTTTTGACCGCTTTTGCGTGCCGTAGCCGATCACGACCACGTCATCCAGGCTGGAAGTGGCTGCGGAAACAAGAAGCACCTCCAGGTCCTTTTCCCTTCCTACGGTCATTTCCTTCGTTGCATAACCCGCATAGGATATCAAAAGCACATCGCCTTCACCCGCATCAATGGAGAAAGCGCCTCCGTCATCAGCGACGGCCGTAGTGGTTTTGCCTTTAACCGTAACGGTTGCTCCGGCCAGGGCCGATCCGGTCGCTTCATCGCGCACCGATCCGGTAGTCATTTTCACCTGTGAAAATCCCGGTAACGCAAAGAGGATCAGCAGGATCAGCAAGCTACATTTTGAGCAGATTTTCTGCATAACAAACAATTTATCGTTTTAAGTATTATGTATAACATAATAAAAATACAGACAATTTTCCAATTTCCAAATTTTTTAAAAATTTTCTCCCGATATGCCGTTAATTAATTTACTTTACGCTATTATTATCAACATGGAACGTATATTCAAAGCGATAGAGAACAGGAGCCTTGTAGACAAGGTAGAAGCAAGCCTTATTGAATTACTACATCAGCGCAAACTGAAGGTTGGCGACAGCATTCCAAAGGAGCTGGAGCTATCGACCACGCTCGGAGTAAGCCGCACGGTTATCCGGGAAGCGTTAATGCGGCTTCGTTTAATGGGCCTGATCGAGAGCCGGAAAAAAAAGGGAGCGGTGATCACCAACCCCGACATCTTCGGTACGCTGGCCAAAAGCATGAACCCTTATATTCTTAGTAATGATACGTTAAAGGAGATCTTTGAAATACGGCTGGTGCTCGAAATCGGAATGGCGGACCTGTTGTTCCGGCATATTACCGTTAACGATATAAAAGAATTGAAGCAGATCGTAAAAAATGAACCCGCTGCCACCCGGAACCGGATGTTTGAAGCCTCCTATGAAATTGCTTTTCACGGAAAATTATACCAGATCAGCCATAATGAAACACTGATGAAGTTTCAGAAACTGCTGTTGCCCATCTTCGATTATGTTGAAAAAAGCTCGTTATTTGCACCGGTCCTGAATCCCAAAAAATTTGTTTCGCACAAGCAATTGATCAGCATCCTCGAAAAAGGAACGCCGGAAGAATTCCGGAACGGCATGCGCAATCACCTGGAAAACCATTTCATCCGGCTCAGCCTCGACGGAGGACTTCCCGCAACGGCCAAAGAATGATCAGATCCTGAACTCGATTCCCTGCGCCAACTAAAGCTACCGGGGCCGGTTACCTACTTAGACAGGGACTGCCTCCCAAAATCATCCAACCCTATAAAAAATTCCAGCGTGACGGACGCATGTATCCTTATCCAGCCAGTCCATCAGGCAGTGCCTGTAAAATAAAAAATGCCCGACAGAGATATATGAATTGAAGATCTTACCAGGAAAAATGAAACCGGTAATGAAATTGCGTAACAATTAATAACTTCATTCATAAATACGAAAAGCGACGCTTACCAAAATACTATTGTCCGGTTCGTTACTTTTTTGTCTTTTATCAGTTGCCTGCAGGTATGGAGTTGTTCCCAAAAAAACAAACGTTTTAGATCGGAAAAACATATCCGAAAAAAATAATGGGCCGTCTAAAAAGCAGGCGCAAAAAGATCAGACAGCTTTCAAAATACCTAAACAACAGATACGCGAAAACGAGGGAAAAACAACAGCATCATCCATAAAGGAAAATATAAACCAGAAAAAAACATTTGAAGACCAGACGATCCGTCTAAATCCAGCGGCTTTGATATATAACTCCCCCCAATATTTTCAATATAAAGCAGACAGTTTACAAAAAGCATATTCCAGAGACGATTATTCCAAAAATATTCAACTAATCATTGACCAGATTTCAGCTATTCCAAACAGTACATTGAACCCCGCTTTAAATACAGACAAGTGGTATACGGCGATCGACTTTAATATCCGGAAACCCAATTTCATTGTATTGCACCATACTGCACAAAACAATGTTGAGCAAACTTTATTTACATTCTCCTTACGCAGGCCCTCTAAAGAATCAAGTGCGCATTACGTTATTAGCAGAGATGGGAGCATTTACCAAATGCTCAATGACTATGTACGATCCTGGCATGCCGGTGCAAGCAAATGGGGAAATATTACAGATATGAACTCCTGCAGTTTGGGTATAGAAATAGACAATAACGGGGAAGATGAACGGTATAGTGACAAGCAAATCGAGGCGCTTATGACACTACTCAGCCATTTGAAAGAAAAGTATAAAATACCTCAGTCTAATTTTATTGCGCATTCCGATATAGCGCCAGGCAGGAAAAATGATCCGAGTAAATATTTTCCCTGGAAGCGGCTTGCCGACGCCGGGTTTGGGTTCTGGTACGATCGAAATAATTTAAAAGCGCCCCCATCCGGCTTCAATGCGCTTTGGGCCCTCCGGATGATTGGTTACGATATCAGTAACCCAACCAACGCTTTTATTTCATTTAAGCATCATTATGTACAAACAGATGACAGAGAAGATGTGCTCACCGAATACGACAAAAAACTGATCTATAATTTGGCATTAAAGTATCAATAAAGCGGCCCGATCCAAAAACCAGGCCTTTCCTGATCTTTCATAAAATTCCTGCCTCACAGACTGGAAAATCAACAACCTCCATTATTGAACATTTTTGGAATGCTGCGTCCTGCCGGACTGTCCAAACAGCAATAATGTGACTTCTTAATTATTATGGTATAATGATTCAGATACACGATTTCTGCTGCTCCAAAAAATCAGTGATCAGGTCTGCCAGGGGTCATAAGAACCAAAAGCCCAGGTATAACCTTCGGGATCTTTAACGGTATATCCTTTTCCTCCATAAACTTTGTTTTCAAGCGGTATTGCTGAAAATCAGATGGGCGCTCAGGACTTTTCCTTCATCTCCGGGTATGACCAACTTCTTTTTAAAATCAAAAGTCCGGCAGAGCCACTCGATCATTTCCGAAGCATTATGATAAAGTAATCCGGGTGTAATTGCCGGAAAATTTCTATCCATTATCTTTCTTAATTTATGAATATATTCACCGTCGCTGGTCAAATCTATCATTTTGTTCCCAAACGTATAAACGGAAACAATATTGGCTTAAAAATACCATTCAGGGGCATCATCAGGATTGTCGTGCTATCAGATCTTCTTACTTATATCGCGCAATGTTATAACAAGAGGGATGCTTATAAAGCCTTAAGCGAATATCGAACTAATAAAAAAGCAAGCTAATACGCACTCCTCTTATTTTATGTCTTTTGTTCCAGTACTGCTCGAAGCCGAGTCGATAATTCTTGCAAAGCTATCAGAACCTATTGATCCATAAACTCCCGGGAAAAACCAAATTGTATAAAAGAGAAAGGATATCCTTATAATGTTGTATCCTTCTCGATAGTACCAATGCCAAAAATAATGATAAGAACGGCTATTAAAGCCATTAAACCATAAACAAGAAATATTGAGTGGTAGGCGAAATGATAATTGTACGATCTTGACAGTGCTTCTATAGCCGAACCGGATAATGCCTGAAAAATAGCACCGCCGATTCCTGCGCCAACACTCGCGATTCCCCAAACGGAGGCAATAGCATTGTCCGGAACTACATCTGCAGGAAATGCCATTGTATTGGCAGTGTATGCGGCATAACCAAATCCCGCTACACTTAAAACGAGCAATGCCATAAATGGAGACGTGATGATTACTGGCCCCAGCATTAGTGATACGCATAGTAAGGACCCAAAAGAAACAGCTGCTATTTTTCTTGCTCTACTTATAGGTACTCCTTTCTTTATAATATACTGAGTAAATAAACCGCCCAGTATATTCCCGATATCTGAAGCAATAAAGGGGATCATTGCAAACCAGCCTATTTTTTTGAAATCCCACCCATATACATCTACAAGGTATCTTCCGATCCAAAAGGTAATGAAGTACCATACAGGATCCATAAAAATTTTAGAAATAGTAAACCAGCAAACAAACCTGGTTCTGATCAGTTTTAATAAGGGAATGGTCCGGTGGGTTGACTTTTCTTTCCGTTTACCAGGGGTATAATAAGTAAACCAGAACCCTATAATCCATAGATACCCCACACAGCCAATAAGCACGAACGTCAATTCCCATTCAAAGCGCATCGCCATCCATGCAATTAACGGCGGGGCTATAATGGCACCGGCAGCCGCTCCGCTATTAAATAAGCCGATAGCGGTTGCTCTTTCTTTACGGCTGAACCATTCACTGGATAATTTTATAGCAGCCGGCCAGTTCCCGGCTTCTCCAATTCCCAGTAAAAACCGGCATATCCCAAAATGAAGCGGCACTCTTGCAAACGCATGTAACAAGGAAGCGCTGGTCCATACGAGCATAGACAATGCATATCCGAGGCGCGTGCCCAATTTATCAATTACAAATCCTGAAATCAGGTTCGATATCGTGTAAGCAACAAAAAAAGCGGTTGCTATATATCCAAAAGCATCATTGGGGATGAGTTCTCTGAGAGAGCCATTCGCACTCAGATAATTAAAAGCAAGCCGGTCTACATAATTAAAAACAGTAGCAAAGAAAGCAAATGAAAGCATTAGCCAGCGCAGCTTTAAAGGCTTTTGATGTAGCTCATCAACCTGGTTACGCGTCATCGTATTTTATTTATTTGTTCTAATAAAAAGGCTTTGTTTCTTTTTCATTTGGTCCATTGCGATCGGATTTGATCTTTTCTGCAAATGCTTTAAAATGATCGCTCAAAGCCTCCCAGTCACCATTGTTTATATACTTCGCGGGAAATAATCCACTGCCCACGCCTACACCATCTGCCCCCGCCTGCATAAAATCAATACAATTCTGTAAATCAATACCACCTGTTGGCAATAGTTTTATTTCAGGAAAAGGCGCTTTAATGGCTTTAATATAAGCCATACTGTTGCCTACGGCCGGGAATACCTTTACCATAGTAGCTCCTGACTTCCAGGCCGTATATATTTCAGTAGGCGTATAAGCGCCCGCAAATATAGGGATTCCCAATCGTTTGCATTGTTCTATAACCGGACTATGCGTAATTGGCGTAACGATAAATTGGGCACCGGCGGTCAGCGCCATTTCCAGGTCTTTCTCCGAGCAAACAGTCCCTATACCTATATTCAATTTTCCCCCGAATCGGTCTCTCGCTAATTTCAGGCTATCTTTCCAATTCCCTGTATTCATTGTTATTTCTACACAGGTTAATCCCTCCTTATGATAATGGGGCAGTATAGCAGCTACTTTAGCTGCTTCAATATTCCGCATGATACCCATTACCGGCATTGAAGTGAAAAGCGACCAGGAAAAATTTGTCGAACCGGGTTTATCCACAACTGAAATTTATACGTGATTTCTTAAAAATTTTTATATGCCCCTGTACTACCGCTGATGTCATTACATGCGAAGGAACAAGATAAGTATGTTGCATTAAATCCAGACATTCCAATGCGCTTCGATATAAATCATGCATCAGCCCTTCGCAGCATAATACAATCCCATGTTTTGCCCCTGCCAGGGTTTTTAACTCAGCACCGATCAGCAACCCGCTTAAAAAATAATAATTATCCGCTTTTGAAAATTCCCGGGTCAGGTCGTATTGCCTCACCTGGAAGAGGTTTTGTAAAACATCCGTATGCCTGGATTTCAATACCCCTCTCAGAAAGAGTTGCCGTTGTGCATTTGTAATTTCACTTTGGGGTTCCTCAACAGAAAACCGGAGCACACTATACCTTCTTAAAATAGCGAACACCTCTCCAGTCAAAAATGTAGAAAAATGCCTTAATGAGTTTTTATACACGATCACATGCTTACTGTGCGTACCCGGCAATATAAAGATGCGTTTCCTATGACTGTACGGAACAAGGTCTGTAAGACCAATAAGCTGTGTTTCCTCTCCGCGCATTACATCATTCCCGATCTTTACCCCGGATATTAACAATATATCGTGCCTTATTTTTTTGCCGGATTTAATCCACGTTGATGTTATGCCAGATCCTGATAATGAAAACGGGAGATGGGCATAAGGGAGTTCTTTAAGCCCGATGGAGGAAGAAGCCATTCCGGATATAACAACGGGCACACCTGTACAATTATTTCTGATTTTTACAGAAAGACGGTCGATGGACCTCTGGAGATATGTCAGATACGCCGCATACCGATCAGACGCTGTGCATTGCTTATGTTTTTCGTTAATGAATGAAACACCGTGTCTTGTTGAGATAATTCCTGCTATTTTTCCATTCCGGATATCAACAAGACGCAATCTAAAGGAGGAAGTGCCCCAATCACAGCTGAGTAAGCAATCTTCTTTTATATTTTGAGCCCTTACCATTCTGTAATACTTTGATCCGCATTGCGCCAGACCGGGTTCTTCCAGGCGTGCCCTTCACGATCGGCTTCCCTAACTTTTTCTTCATCGATCTCTATTCCCAGACCGGGTAACAAAGGCTTTTCGATATAGCCCTCTTTCATCCGGAACACTTCCGGATCAGTTAAATAGTCCAATAAATCCGCATCCTCATTGTAGTGAATACCCATACTTGTTTCCTGGATCACAGCATTGATGCAGTTAAAGTCTATTTGTAACGCAGCAGCAAAAGAGATAGGCCCCAATGGGCAATGAGGCGCCAGGGCCACATCGTAGGCCTCTGCCATAGCTGCAATTTTTTTTACTTCCGTAATACCCCCGGCATGACTCAGATCCGGCTGTATAATATCAATTGCCCCCTGTTCAAATATCCGTTTAAAATCCCACCGGCTGTACAGGCGTTCCCCAGCAGCAATCGGGGCAGAAGTATAGGAAGAAAGCAGGGCAAAAGAATCAGCATTTTCACTTAGTACCGGTTCCTCAATAAACATGGGTTTCAAATAATCGAGTTCTTTCATAAAAACCTTCGCCATGCCCTTATGCACTCTTCCGTGAAAATCGATCCCCAGACCTTTATCATACCCGATCGTATTTCGGACCGCATCGATCAATGCCACCGCTGCATCAATTTTATGGGGCGTATCAATCCATTCCATCTCTGCACAGGCATTCATCTTTACTGCAAGAAACCCCTGCTCCATTCTTTTTAAAGCGTGTTCCACCACCTGCGAAGGTTTGTCGCCCCCGATCCAGCCGTATATTTTCATTTTATCGCGGACCGCCCCTCCTAATAATTCGTATACGGGTACCCCCAGCAGCTTCCCTTTTATATCCCATAAGGCCTGATCAATTCCCGCAATAGCGCTCATCAACACGGGGCCTCCTCTGTAAAACCCGCCCCTGTACAAGAGTTGCCAGATGTCTTCAATCTTCCGGGCATCTTTACCCAATAAATAACCGGAAAGCTCTTCTACAGCAGCTTTTACCGTTGCAGCGCGTCCTTCTATTAATGGTTCTCCCCATCCTGTAATACCATTTTTTGTTGTAATTTTAAGAAACAACCACCGCGGCGGAACTTCAAATAATTCTAATTTTTCGATTTTCATCTTAAAGTATGTTATCGCTCCTGCCATTCATTTAAAGACAGCAGGGTACGGGAATATAAAAAGGATACAGGGTTGTGTATTTATACCACACGCATACTCATACCACCATCAATGATTATGTTTTCTCCTGTAATAAAACCATTATCAATCAGCATTGCGATAACGGCTGCCACCTCATCCGGAGATCCCTCTTTATGCAGGGGAATCCTGTTTTCCAGGTTATTCTTTACCTGCTCGGGTGTAAGAAAATCCTGAAAGCGCGTTCTTATAACGCCGGGAGCAACACAATTGACCCTGATATTATCATCAGAAAGCTCAAAAGCGAGGCAGCGGGTAAGCTGGGGAAGCGCCCCCTTTACCACGGCATAAGCCAATGCATTTTTTACTCCCCTTATACCCGCCGCAGAGGAAATAAAGGTGATGAAGCCTTCCTTATTTTTTCTCATGTAAGGAACCACAGATCTGCTTAAATGAAAGGCTGCGTGTATATGAATGTCAAAAGCCTGATACCATATTTCCCTGGACACGTTTAGCAAACTTCCGGGGGCAGCGCCTCCTGCACAATGAATCAACGCATATATATTTCCTAGCATTTCATCTACTTCCTGTGCAATTTTTGAACAGCTGTCCTCATGGCCCAGATCGGCTTCAATGGTATGACAGCTTACTCCCTTTTTTTCTATCTCCTTTTGCAATGCCCCATCTCCGGAATGGCGTGCCACCAGGGCAATATGATACCCTTTCTGAGCAAGTTCCAGTGCCGTGGAAGCCCCAATACCCTGTGTGCCTCCGGTAATGATCGCCGTTTTATTTTGTATCTTCATCTTTATTTATATAGATCATTGATTTAAATATCAGACCCATCAAAAACAAAGGAAATAACAATCAATGGAGGTATGGTACTGATTATTATCATAAGCTTCTTTGATGTTACCTAATCCGCTTACACCCGGAAATAATCTAATAAAATCAGCGCTTATCTTTGTAATCAGCGGGACAGCTTGTGCATTCCGGGGTAAACAAACAGCATCCGTTGGATAATATACAGGAGCCTGCTTAAATAAATAGTTGATTATTTAGCTCCTGTTTTAATGTATGAACCCGCAGTTAAATAATTTCCAGATGAACAGACGTAATTTTATCATTAAAAATTCCCGGATCGCCGCCGCCGCCCTAATAACCGGAAAGGCCGGCTCTTTTCTCCCTTCTGCCGGCACTGCAGCTCCTTTTCGCCAGCATCCTTTTACGCATCGCCTACCCGTTACTGATGGACATTATAAGCGCACCTGTGGTTACATAGAAGACATACCCATTGCTTCCTATAAATGGGCTTCTGATGAAGCTTATGAACAATTCCTGGACATGAAGTTTGGCATTCGTCTGCACTGGGGATTGTACTCTATTCTTCAGCTGCAGCAGGAATCCTGGCCGTTTTTACAAATGTCTTTTGCAGAACGACAGGCTTATCAGGACTTACATAAGACATGGAATCCTACAGGATTTGATGCGGATGAATGGACACAGCTCTTTGAAAACTGGGGTGCGAAGATGTTTACATTTACGACGAAACATCATGACGGGTTTTCGATGTTTGACACAAAAACAAGAATAAAGAAAAGAATGAACTGGACGGCTCCCGGCGGACCTGTTATGGAAGATTGCAATGTTGCTTTCAGCATTATGGAAACCCCTTTTAAAAGGGACGTTGTCCGGGAGCTATGTGCAGCAGCGCATAAAAGGGGATTAAAGATAGACCTGTACTTTTCCCACCCGGATTGGTACGACTGCGATTTCAGGCCCTATAATCAGCATCCGGTCCAGGTACCCGATGCTTCAAAAATAGCCGTCGTTGGAAAAGATCTGCAACCAGAAATTAAGAACCCACAGGAATATTTCCGGAAATCGGGTCTGGTCATACAACCCAACCCTACCGATGCAGAAGTAACCCGAATGATGCAACGGCACAGAACACAGTTAGAAGAGTTGATCACCCGGTATGGAGACATCAGCATGATATGCCTGGATCAATGGCTGGGCCCTCGGGTATGGCCTCAATTAAGGGAAACACTGATGCATTTAAGAAAGCTGCGGCCGGACGTGATGTACCGGGCACGGGGTATTGGTAATTATGGCGACTATTATACTCCCGAAGGCTTTGTACCCGGCGACAAAGAAAATACAGATACACCATGGTTTGTAATCTATCCACTGGGGGATACTTTCTCTTATGACCCAGATACAGAACATTACAAAGGAGCTGCATGGGTTGTAAAAAACATTGTGGATGCAGCTTCAAAAGGAGGCAGTTTCATGGTAGGCATCGGACCGGATCTGAATGGAAGGTTTCATTCAAAAGCGATAGAGCAACTAAATGAAGTAGGCATCTGGTTGCGCAAAAACGGGGAAGGGATCTATGCTACGCGCCCGCGCCCCGGGGCGCAATGGAAAGAAGGAGAACAGATCCGCTTTACCAGGGCAAAAAGCGAAAACATTGTGTATGCGTTCTCTTACAATTGGCCCGGGGAGGAGTTCATTTTAAAAACGGTAAAACCCACCAGGGGCAGTAACATTCATTTTCTTGGATTTGAACAGCCTTTAAAATGGTCCTATGACAGCTCCAAAGGTCTTACGATTTTCATTCCATCTGAGTGGAAAGAAAAATTCAATAAATCCGAATCTCTTACCTACGGATTCAAGATCCGGTGTTGATGTAATTCACTTCTTCCTGGAAGAAGAAGCTCTTATCACCACAGTGCTTTTGATCACAAGTGTTTCCTGCTTCCTTAAAGAGGGCTGTTTTTCTTTTTCCCGAAATTTCTTAAAGAAAATATCAGAAGCCATAAGCCCCATTTTCCTGCTTTGCTGATCAATCGATGTTAAGGTAGGGCAGGTGGCCTCCGTAAAGGTTTCGTTTGCAAAGCCAACAATTCCCACATCCTCCGGGGTCTTTAATCCCAGCTCTTTTATGGCACTTAGTATGCCTAAAGCAGCATGATCCGATACCGTAAAAAAAGCATCGGGCGGGTTATTACCTTTGAGTAATTCAATGGCGGTTATATAAGCCCGTTCTTTTTGAGATACATCATCTACTACATGCTGATACGGGATGTTAATGCCGGCACTTTTAAGCGCCGCCAGGTACCCTTTTTTACGTTCCTTATAGGCAGGTATATGTTCAGCACCGCCAAAGTAAGCGATCTGTTTATATCCCTGGGAGAGCAAATGCTTTACAGCTTTCAAGGCAACTTTCTCATTATCATTTACAATAATGTGGCTCTTAAAACTTTCATCAACTCGGTCAAATTGTATCAGCTCAATATTCCTGTCGACTATTTCTTTAAGATGAAGATTCGTTTTTGTTTCCTTCGAGAGCGATATAAGAATGCAATCCACATTTTGTTGTATTAAAGTTTCCACAGCCTGCACTTCCCGAACAAATGTTTCATCAGACTGGCAGATGATAAGCCGGTGATTGTACTCAAAACATTTTTCCTCGATTCCCGCGATCACATCAGAAAAAAAAGCGGCATTAATTCTTGGCACAACAACCCCAACTAACTGGGAAGTACCCTTTCTTAAATTTGCCGCACCTGAATTATGCACATAGTTCAGTTCTTTTGCCTTGGCTCGTACAAGGACCTTGATCCGGTCACTGATCGTAGGCAAGTTATTCAGCGCTTTTGATACAGAAGAGGGCGCAATGCCTATTTCCCTGGCGATATCATGTATGGTGATCCTTTTTTCCTTGGAACGCTGAACATTCATTTTTTAAAAGTTTATTAAGCCAGGGCAATACTTTCTTCCGGTGCGTAAATATAATAAACTTTATGATGAAATCGTTTTCCAAATAAAAATATTCTATATAAAATAAAAATTACAAAACAATCATAAACCAATAATAATCAATATACTAAAAAATAAATTTTTAAGAAAATTTATTTTTTAGTATATTGGAAATCGATTTCCATTTTAATTGAAGATTTAACTTAAGCTCATGAGTATTTTTCAGCAACACAAGCCATCCCTGAAATACATAGCATCCAGTTCAGATCAAAGTTTTTTTTCAAAAATTGAACTTGGAAGCAAGCTTTCCAACACCTGCCACTATCACCCCGAAATAGAATTGATCCTCATTAAAAGATCAAAAGGAACCCGCATAGTGGGTGATTCTGTAGAAGCGTTTGGAGATAATGACTTAGTACTCATAGGAAAAAATACGCCGCATGCGTTTCTGCACGAACCACAATTCTTTTGCAAAAACAACACAAAAGAAGCACAACCCGAGGCGATGGTGGTACAGTTCAAAGAAAACTTCCTGGGCAATGGAACAGATATCATCCCCGAATTTAAAAGCATCTATGATTTGTTTCATCTCGCAAAACATGGCTTAAGCTTTACAGAAGCTGCTAAAGAAAATATCATCCCGCTTTTCGAAGAATTTTTTAGGCGAACAGTACCGCTGGATAAGGTGATCATACTGATTGAAATATTAAAAAGTCTCTCTACCCTGAAAGACTATAAGGTGCTTTCCGACCGGAAATATCATGCGCAGGACCCTGTAGAAGATGAACGCTATGCAAGTATATTAAACTATACTTATGAAAACTATGATGAACATATAACAATAGAAAAAATAGCCCAGATCGCTAACCTCACAAGGGAATCCTTTTGCAGGTATTTCAAAGCAAAGGCCAATAAAACATATATTGAATTTTTAACGGAATACAGGATCAGTAAGGCCTGTCAAATGATCAGACAGGGCCGGCAATCGATAAAGGAAATTGGCTATGCCTGTGGGTTTGACAGTTTGTCTAATTTCTATTATCAGTTTAGAAAAATAAATAAGCGAAGCCCTTTAGAGTATAGCCGGAAAATGTATGCCAGATAAAATTCTTTTGCCTGCAGATACGAATGAGGTTTCGGCAGGCCTTCGGGCGGAAGCTGGCCGGTGTAATCGCCGTTTCCGCCATAATGGGTAGTCTTTTATGTTGTATTCTATTGGCATGAAGGTCCTTGTTCTATTAAATAAAACAACCAGCCGCAGATCCCTTTGTGCGGCTGGTCGAATAAGTATTTTACTAATTCTACGAAGAATCTTTACATCATTAGTTCCATCCTTCGTTCTGAATGAGTTTCCCATTCGATAAGGTTACCTGGGTTCCCGGAATCTGGCTTAGCCCGTAAGTAGCCATAACCCGCTCGCGCTTTATGATGATGTTGGACGATCCATAAAGGCTGGGGGCATTTCTTGCCTGAACACCGGGCGCCTGGATCTGAATGGCGTCTGCTGCGTACTCAAGTCCCCTGCGCAACAAATCCCAGTAACGTAGCCCTTCACCTACAAATTCATAATGTCTTTCGTCCATAATGTTTTCATAAGTAGCTGCCTTAAACGGAGCGTTACCTCCATAAGCCCTGTTCCTGACCTGGTTAAAATTATTTTGCGCATCAATACCCAATTCTGCGGCCATCAATAATACATCTGCATACCGGATAATGAAGAAGTCTTGGGAGCTGTGCATGGAGCTTAAATCGCCGGTATTCATACCAAATAGGGTTACACCTTCTGCATTTGTCTGATTCAGATATTTCTTAAAAAATACATGCTGATACTCTCTTACATCCAGACCGGCCACGTCATCGTCATAAGGATGAGCGGCATTAAATGTGTTGGACTCAGCCAGTACATTTAATAAAGAAGCCCCCTTTCTGACATCCGCCGGATCCCAATTCTTCCATAGTGAGCCGTTAGCTATAGCTATGCTCCAGCCATTTCCATAAGGAGCCATGGTATAACTCCTGGCGCCAATATTTGAGGTCCATACAGATTTGGTTCCATTGGTATACCCATATTTTATGGCGAACAGGATCTCATTGTTTATTTCGCCTATATAGTTCAAACCAGCCGCCGAAGCACCTGCGGGCCAGAGTGCTCTGAAATCTGATATCAATTGGCAACCGGAATTTGCAATAATGTCTTCCAGATATGCTTTTACTTCATTTTCTGTCAATACATTTGACATATGGTTTAAAAACTCCGCTTTGTTGACCCTTGGCAACTCTATTTGCGTTCTTCCATAGTAGCCGGTATAAAATAAATACACCCGTGCCAGCAGTGCTTCTGCCGCATATTTAGTAATTCTTCCATTTAAAGTAGTAGCATAAGAAGGGGGCAGATTCCCGGCGGCATACTTTAAATCATTAACGATCAGTTCATAAATTTCCTGTGGTGAAGCCTGGGTCTGAGCGCCCGGATCTTCTGTAGTTTCGGTGAGCAGTGGCAAATGTCCCCACAACTGTTCTGAGCAAAAGTAAATATACGCACGGATAAAACGGGCCTCGGCTATTGCACCAGCCTTCTTAAAAGAATGATCCGTAGCAAATGCACCATTATCATCCCATTCAAAATCGTCCACCTTTTTTAAAAAATTGTTGCAACGGGCAATGGTGGTAAAGGCGCCTTTCCATACTACAGAATAGATGTCAACAGCCCCCGGGGATATACTGATATCAAACCGGTCTACGACCTGTACCGTCATCCCATCTGAAACACCGCCACCACCGGAAGCATCATCCGATTTCATTTCTGATCCGAGATTATAGGCATAATTACCTGCATCATTGGACCAGCCCCGCATTCCATTATAACAGCCTACCAGTGCTTCATACACTTTATCATAAGTGTCAAAAAAAGTAGCTTCTGTCTGTTGGGTAGCGGGATAACTGTCCAAAAAAGATTTTTTACAGCTCGTCATTATTGCTATTGTAAAAAATATAAAAAGTATAACACGTAAAAATTTCATGATCAGGTGATTTTTAAAATTTTAGAATTTCACATTAAGACCTAACAAAAACGTCCGGGCATGTGGATACAGGCCCGTATCCCGGCCTACCTCACTATTATCAACGCCATTGCTCCCCGTTCCGATCTCCGGATCCATACCATTATATGAAGTGAAATTGTACAGGTTTTGCGCCGTTACATATAATCGAAGCTGACTCAGATTCCTTTTCTTAATAACAGATCTGGCAAAGTCATAACCAAGGGTAACGGTATTGATCTTAAGATAACTTCCACTATACAGAAACGCATCAGAAAAATTAACCCAGTTCGACATTTGAGCATCTATTTTTGGATACCTGTTGGAGGTGCCCTCCCCGTGCCAGCGCCCGTCATAAATATCCTGTGTTATATTCCAGAAATTCCGGTTGGGATCTATATAGTTTTGTAAGATCTGGTTACCTGCAACACCATTGGCTACAACAGAAAAGTCAAACGCTTTATATCCCAGGTTTACAGTCAGTCCAAAAATAGCATCCGGGCGGCCATTTCCAATGATATCCTTATCCAGTGCATTAATAACTCCATCGCCATTTCTGTCCACATATATCAGGTCACCTGGTTTTGCATTCGGCTGTATGATAATGCCGTCTTTATTTTTATAGTTGCTTACCTCGTCTGCTGACTGAAATACGCCGCTGGTCTGATAACCCCAGAAGTATCCTAAGGGGTAGCCATCCTGCGATCTTGTAGCCTCAACAGACCCGTCATATAAAGTATGAGCGCCTCCATGCAGGATACCATCATCTGTGGGAATATCACTCACGCGGTTCTTATTAAAGGCCACGTTTCCGGAAACAGCATACGTGAAGTCTTTTCCTGCATTAGCTGCATAGGAAAGCAGCAGCTCTATTCCCTTATTCACTACATTCCCGCCATTAATGTAGGTTTGACTTACACCATATACATCGGGAAGGTTTTGGGAAACAAGCCAGTCTTTCGTTGTTTTGTTATACACATCGAACGTCAAGGATAAGCGATTTCTTAAAAAGCGTGCATCTAAACCAACACTGGATGACTGGGATTTTTCCCAGCCCAAACCGGGATTACCCCTGTTGGTTAATGCAGATCCAACTGCCTGGTTCCCATCCGGACCAAATGCATACGGATAACTGTAATTCACCAATGCCAGGTAATAATAAGCAGGAATGTTCATGTTTCCATTCTGTCCCCAGCTGGCTCTCACTTTAAGATAATCGACCCAGTTTACCCCCTGCAGAAAACCTTCGTTGGATATATTCCATCCTGCAGAAAAAGAGGGGAATACACCTCTCCTGTGATCTCTGTCAAACCGGGAAGATCCATCGGAACGGACAATGGCCGTCGCCATTATTTTTCCTTTGTAATCATAATTGACTCTTCCAAAATAAGAAAACAACTTGTCTTCTGAAGGGTAGCTTCTCATTCCCATACTACCCGATGTACTGGTACCGGATGCATTGTCTAACCACGCATAATCAAACCCTTCGTATAATAAATTTTTATTGCTCGCACCAAGGTACTCATAATTATATTTACGTGCCGAAGTACCCAGCAATACATTAAAATGGTGCCCCTTCTCCACTTTTGGCGTATAGGTTAATGTGTTTTCCAGCAACTGACTTAAACTTTCATCCGATGACTGGTTCACCGCAGAAACCGAGGTCGATGCATTGGTATTCGCGCTCAGGTCAGGATAACCCGGATTGTAATTACGCCCCCTGCCCGCTAAATATTCAATACCCAGAGAAGACCTGAATTTCAAATCGGGTCTCAGGTTGATGTCAAAGTATACATCGCCGATCAGTTTATTTGAATTATTAACACTGTTACCACCGTGCATCATCAGTGCATAAGGATTCGTGATCTCGGTTGACCACAGCCCGTACACGTTATCGCCACCATCTGCCGCTGTATTGTTGTAATAATATTCTGATGGATGATCCTTATCCATATTCGGCAGGATCGATGGCGTCCGGATGGCGTTCCGGATAGTATAGTTACCGCCTGTGGATTTTGAATTTACATAGGTTAAATGCTGCCCTGCAACCAGGATGTCCTTGTACAGCTTATGCTCCGTATTCACAGTAAAAGTGGTTCTTCGGAAATTAGACAGATCCGGCCCCCCAACGATGCCTCCCTGCTCAAACATCGACAGGGAAATTGAGTACACTGATGTTTTAGTACCCCCCTGGACATTAACACTATAATTTTTTACAGGAACATTTTTCGCCAATAGCAACCCGATCCAATCTGTTCCTCCACTGGCATCACTCAGCAATTGTTGTCTTAAAGATGGATCCGTATATAAAGAGGTCCAGCCACTGTTTACATACATCTCATCCATCATGTTCATATAATCGGTGGCATTAAGCACTTTAAGTTTTCTTGATGGATTCTGAATGCCGTAAAAGCCATCAAAAGAAACCTGGGAGAAGCCTGCTTTACCAGTTTTGGTAGTAACGATAATAATACCATTAGCAGCCCGAGCCCCATAGATCGCTGTTGATGCAGCATCTTTCAATATATCAATGGATGCAATATCAGAAGCGTTCAGGTAACTGATATCAGAAACCTGCACGCCATCCACTAAAAACAGCGGTGTGGTAGACCCCACTGTTCCGGCTCCTCGAATGTTAATATTGAAACCCGCACCTGGGTTACCACCTGTTGAGGTAATACTGACACCGGGAGACTGCCCCTGTATGGCAGCTAACGGAGATAAGGTGGCCCTGCTTTTAATATCATCTCCTTTAATTTCTACAGTAGCGCCCGTAACCAGTTTTTTCTTTTGCCGGCCATATCCGACAACGACCGTTTCTTCCAATTCTTTTAACTCGTCCTGTAAGACAATATTCATTTCTGTTTCTTCTGCAGCTATTTCCATGGTTTGATAGCCTACGTAGGAAACAACCAAAGTAGCTCCCAACGGCACATCATTTAGTACAAACCTTCCTTCCTTATTTGTTACCGTCCCCTTATGTGCTGCGCCTTCCTTTACCTGGATGCTCACCCCAACCATTGGATCGCCGGAAGCATCCGTAACCCTTCCCGCAACCCGGGTATCTGAAGTATCCTTTACAGTATTAGTGACAGCCGCATGCGCCACACCTGCTGAAAAACAGCATAACAACCCAATAAAAAACAGCTTTACGGCAAAGCTGGGTACGCCTTTTTTTCGGTCAAATTTTAAACCTAGACTCATAAGTATAAATATTTTGCGCCACAATACTACTATGAATCCATTGTGTTATGCTCCGTTATATTATCCTTTGCTTAGAGTATATTAACAGCTTCCTGAATACCGGGGCGGTGATAGAAATTCAGGCTAGGAAAAAAATTTTCTTTCGCTACTTTTCCTGTGCAGCAAAGGATATTCTGAGCGGCATTGAAAAAGGGAAACCGTTTGTACCCGTTGTGCAGGTAGATAACGATCATACAGAACGAACTTCAAAAGTGGCGCAGGCCATGGGAGCATAATCACTCCTGTTCCGTGAAACAAATTTTGCTGCCGGGCGCCTTGCGAAATCATGCGCCCGGCACCAGGAAGATTGCGGTAGCGTGGTGCATAAGACGATCCTGAATAACGGATCTTTTATAGTACGCAAAGGGCTTCCATTTGTCTGAAAAACGGCAAATAGGTCACGAATATTGTTGAGAATATCCCGATAAAGAGCTGTTTTTGGTTGCGTATGAATAGAGGAATTGTTAGCGCAAGAGTTCTGCATATCATCCACAAAAAGCCGGCAGCCATTTATCGGCGTCGATATAATATCTTACCAAACACAGTGTTGAAGGCACATTCGCGGCAACCACCCGGCAAGTCCTGTTTAATCATTCATACGGAATCCGCTCAATAAATTGCGCAAGATGATATAGCGGAACAGGGGCTCTATTCTTTTTCCTGATCTCTGCTGAATGGCACGTTCCTATCAGCTATAAAACAAAAATGGCTGTTTCGGGAAATTGAAACAGCCCTATACAGGCAAATAGCAGCACCTAGAGTCTTTTTAACAAGGTTTCTTTAGGCATGTTTATTTGGGCCCCTATCGGTTTTCCGTTTCTGTATGTAATTACTTTCAAATGAGTGGCACCTATGGGAAATACAATAGGCTCCCCCGTAAATTTTTGAGCATACGGATCAGGATTTGTCTCATCAAATGTATAATAGATATCCAATCCTTCAATTTCAGTAGCGAGTTCGATTGAAAAATCATAGTCATTTAAGCGGTGCGTATGAAATATAACATTGTACATACTTGTTGAGTATTTAATACCTGCAGCATTCAATCGTAAAAAATGGTGCTCCACCTTATTGATGAAATGCTTCCAGTCTTTATTTCCAGGCTTACTCCAATAGACTTCTGATAATGCCATACCTCTTGGCCACATCAGGTACTGTAAATGCCGATATGTGGGAATATGCTCTGACCATAGGCAGCCTTGCCCGCCCAGCACAAATTCAGGATCTACGCCCACTGGCACGGGGTCATAGGTATAGCTGTCCCGCATGCGGCACATCGCTTCTCCGGCAGGCGGTTCTACAATGGTTTCTCCCTGGTAAAAATTGAGGTATGTACGGCTGGCGGGCGTCATAATGACCTCGTGTTTCATTTTAGCCGCTTCGATGCCGCCATCCATACCCCGGTAACTCATAACGATCGCATTGGGAGCAATTCCTCCCTGGAGTATTTCGTCCCAGCCAATAAGTCGCTTGCCTTTTGATGCTAACAACGTACTGACCCGCTTTATAAAATAACTCTGCAAACCATCTTCATCTTTCAATCCTTCTTCTTTTATGCGTCTTTGACATTTCGGGCATTTCCGCCAGAATCCTTTGTAAGCTTCGTCTCCGCCAACATGTATATATTCTGAAGGAAATAACTGGGCAACTTCGCTGAAAATGGTATTCAACACACTAAATACCGTGTCGTTGCCAATGCACAAAGCATTATCATCTCTTGTATAGAACTTACGCCCCTCGTTAACGCCATAAGGCAATTGTGTACAGCTGAGATCAGGGTACGATGCTATTAAGGATAACCCGTGACCCGGTACGTCAATTTCAGGAATAATGGTTACAAATTTCTTTTTTGCATAAGCAATGATCTCTTTCACGTCATCCTGCGTGTAATATCCCCCGTATGTTGGCTCTTCCCCCTGGAGACGTGGAATAAAAGTACCCCAATGGCCGGTTCGCTTTACGCGCCAGGCGCCCACAGAAGTAAGCTTAGGAAGCCCTTTTATCTCAATACGCCAGCCTTCATCATCATTCAGATGCCAGTGCAGTATGTTAAACTTATAACGGGCCATTTCATCAATATAACGCTTCACTTCCTCTTTTGTAAAAAAATGTCGGCTAACATCCAACATCATTCCGCGGTATTTGAAACGCGGAGAATCGGTTATTTCAACACAAGGAATGACCCACGGTATATTTTGTTGAAGCGAGGGGGATTCTATGTCTGGAGGAAGCAGCTGCAACAACGTCTGCAGTGCATAAAAGACCCCGGAAGAAGCACTCGCAGATATATTGATCTTTGCCGGCAATACTTCCAGCTTATACCCTTCTTCGCCCAGGGCATTTGATGGACCCGTTATTTGAATGCCAATGGATTTACTACCCTTAGCCTGTTTCAACACAATCCCTGTTGCTGCAGCCACCTTATCACGAAACCACTTTATAGTACTTTGCAGATCCTCATCTTTGGAAGTAGTATAAATAGATACGGAAGGCTCCAGGACAAAGGAACCACTTGTAACGCTGATGCTGGAAGGTTGCGGTATAATAGAAATACCATTTGGGTTGCCAGCTTTAATACCATTACTCAGAAACAAACTGCTGAACGCGCATAACATCCAACAAAATCTACTTATAACAACTTTATTCATTAGAGCACATTTTAAGGTCTGAAAAATATTGATTCCGCTGGCTTATGCAACGGTATTAAAAACTTCATACAAGCTATAGCAATCTGAAATTGTCTTATTGAAACCGGCCTACTCATATCCGTGTTGCAGACGATTTGCTTTTATTTCCTGTCATCTTCCTTAAATCGGAATGCAGGTTTATGGGTTATATCAGACGAAACGACCGTAGGACATAAATATTGCTCTATATAATTCACTACTAAGCCTACTCCGGTAAAATGCGAAACATAGGGCCACTGCCTTGAATCATACATAGCATCCGTCAGATCCCGGACCAGGGCTACATTTATCCCCTGCTCTTTAAGGCTGCGAATAGCAAAAGAACGACCGATAACACACATATTCGTATGTACGCCCAACATCAAAACATTCCGGATCCCCTTATTTTTATAAACAGCAGCCAGCTCGGAACCCGAATCACTGATAATGTCCTCATCTTTTATTTCTATAAGGTCGTTCTCTTTTGTCCATACATCTTCAGGCTTGCAATAAGGTGTATCATTACAGCCTTGTGTTACAGAATCAATGGGCCATTGGAAACCCGCTTCCGGTCCTGTTTTATACCTCCATACATCAAAATTCGTATTGGCGGCATGCCACTTTGTGGCATTTTTTCGCGCAGGATGGTTTTCATAATATTTCATACAGCCACTCGGTGCATGCACAATCAAAACGCCCTTACTGCGGGCTGCGGTAATAAAATCATTAATGGCGGGGGCCATTTCCACTACTCTTCGGGTCGCTCCTGCACACCAATGCTTATCCCACATATCACAGATAACAATGGCGGTTTCGGTTGCCTTCCAGTGTTGCGGGGTGGTTACTGTTTTTATAGCACTGTCATTTGCCGCTGCCGGCAATCTCTTTTGCAGATTTAACACCAATTCATGAGGGGGTTGACGGCCACAACTCGTAAATAGTAAAGCAGACAACACTACAGCAACAACTGCCTCTTTTAGTGAAAACACTTCCTTCATTGCACAAACACATTATTTTTAATTACCTATCAGCTCTTATGTCGTTGGCACAGGTAAAAATATTCACCAATAGCCTGATAACAGTATCAAATATTATCCTGTTTTATGCTCTGTTGATAATTTCTTGCTATTGCAAATTCTTTTATTGAAGGTATCGATGATCACCCTTCATTGCGATGCCTTTTTTATTCCGGATTCATCGGATACGTCTTTTTTGCTACAATTGGCTACAAAGTACCGCATATGAATGGCATAAGCACACCGCGTACGTCATGTTTCAACTGCACTACTTTTTGATCGTTAATTTTACCGGGCGCTTCCAGGTAACTTCTGGGAGCTGCACTAGTCCTACGCATGCCACGAAAACGAATTGAATTTGTGTTTCATACTTGTTAGACTTTAAAGTGAAAAAAATATCGTTAGATGAATTTTACGAGGATCTGAATTCTAAAATAATAATGGTTGCGGTTGCTGCAGCAGCATGTAATTGGCGGTCGGTTACTTCCATTTTCTTTTTCTCATTTCTATGTCTGACATTAACGTTAACGGTTACCAGCTGTTCGAATTTTAATGTGGCTGGAAAAGCAGGGATAATAAATCTCTAATAAGTTCCCCTGAGAGATTGTCTAAAACCAAAAACCTGTTTGAGAAAAGTTTGTATATCTTGTTGGCTAAAGGCATTAACCGTCTGCAGCACTTCTTATAGACCTTTATACAGAGAGAATATAATCATTGAACGATGACTATTCAGAAGCGCTACAGGCTGTTAAGAGACAAGGTTCTTTTTTAATTCGTCAAAGCAATCCTTCCGTCACACCATGAACTTCCACTTCATCACATCGCGCAATGTTATAACAAGAGAGATGCATAAACCCTTAAGTGAATATCTAACTAATGAAAAAGTAAGCTAACATCCTCTTCCACATTATCTTATGTTTTTTGTTGCAAAAAACGAGGGCGTTTAATTGGCATAAAATCTAACTCCCAAAGCCGAATTATAACTTATTGGCATTCCATTAGTTAGGGGTGTAAAAAGACGAGATACATTTGGTATTGTATTTCGTTAAGTACCGGACCGGAGAAGATGCGAACTTAGTTATTGAGGATTTTTTGAAGTTTTGTGAATTGCCAGACTGTCAAAATGCCAACAAATGAGAGCTGGGACCTGTTTAGAACTCATTTCATAAATATGTTTTTATGCAGATTAACTTACCATTCTTAAAAATGTTCATGAGTTATTTACCTTGCACTTGTTTTTCATAAGTCAAATGTTTAGCCAAAATGCCAGAAGGGGTCTTCGCATTTTTATTAAATATTGCTGTATTCGCAAACACAATAAAATTATCCTTTGCCCTGGAAACCGCAACATTCAGCATGTTAGGTTTATTATCCCTGTCAAAGAACATGGAGCCCGAGTCTCCTTTTCCATAGACCATTGAAAATAGGATGATAGATCTTTCTGCCCCCTGTAAAGCGTGGACTGTACCTACCTTCAAAACATTGGTATCAAAGCCCGCCTGTTTTAAAGCGTTTTTCAACAATCTTTTCTGACCTACAAATGGTGTAATAATTCCCACAGCATCTTCCAGCTTCCCATATTTATTCTGAATTTGTTTTTTATATGTTACCAACCATTCTATTATTCTTTTAACTTCATTTTCATTCTGTCTACTTGTTCCTGTAACTATAGAGCTCCCCTCTACATGTATACAATACATGGGTGGAAATAATAGATCCTTAGGTGCTTTTCCTTTTAGTGGAACTAACAGCCCGTTGTAGGCTAATACATTACAGTACGTAATAATTTCATCAAAGCATCGCCTGTGTTCTGTAAGAATTACTCCTTTTTCGTCTAAATGTTCTTCTTTGAAATTACAAGCATTTTGTGCCATCTTCATAATACTGCCGGTTGAAGCCAAAAACCCTTTTGGGTCAAACTCTTCTTCATAAATAAGGTCATCATAATTTTTGATCAAACCAACTTTTCTAAGATTTCCAATATCTACTTTGTTGGGAATATTCCAAACCGGCTCTATTTGTTTTATATCCCCAACAACAACAGCTTGTTTGGCAATAGAAAAAGTCGCTACCCCTACCTCCGGCGAAACCTGGCCCGCTTCGTCGACTATTAGCAGGTCAATAAAATTTAAAAGAGGAGGGTTGTCGTAAATATTCTTTCCGCCGTCCCCTTTCTGTAAAAACTTAAAATAGCTGAAGAATTTCGGTGCCATATAAAAAGTACTGACAAAACAAGGCGTTAATTTGGCCTGTCTTCGCCAACGATTCATTACGGCATTCATTCCTTTTTTGTCAAAGTTCGGATCGGATAAATCAGAGTCCAGTTGTATCAAATAGGCCCCTTCCCAATAGTGTAACGCCAATTGAAAAGCCTTATGTCTTAAACTGATATCCAACTCGTCGTAAAAACAATTGGCAGATTGCCGGTTCTTTGGTTTAGCCAATTCAAATTCCCAATATTCCTCTTCTGACCTGGGAGGATTACCTTTAATCGTATTTTTCGATTTCCAGGATTTCCATTCTTCAACAGTTTTTATTATTGTTTTAGCCAATAAAATTTTTGTATCGATATATCCAAGTATATCAGCTTTGGTAAACCTAAAATCTTCCGTCAGCTCAATCAGTGATCCTCTCAGGATTATTTTTACTTCCGAGATCCTATTCCGTTCTGCTGATTTAATTCCTAAAAAGCATCCCAACTTTCTGAAAAAGGGTTCCGTCCTGAAATAAACGATGATTCGCTGTTCAAGCTTTTCCAAATCAGTGATGTCAGCCCTGAACTGATCTTCATGCAGGATCGTTTCCTTGAAGTAGTGGGTACCGGCCCGGTCAGCAAATAAATAGCTTCTCGTAAATAATTGCTCCGCTTCAAGATAATTCATCCATATTTCTGTTGAATTTTCAAGAACAGCCTTAATTGCACGAATCTCCTTTTGTAACTTTATAACAGCTTCATCTACACTTATCAGCTCTTCCCCAAAATAGGCTCCACTCTTCTGCATATAATAGTCCTTTGCTTCAACCAAATATTCGCGATTTTCAATTTTACTGAATATTCCCTCCCCACTTAGCTTTTTATAGTGAATACCTTTTAGCTCTGCTTCTGTTTTCCCATTTGCGGGAAGATAGGTAGCATAGCCTTCTATAGCTGGTAGCCAGCGCCCTTGAAGTGTACCTTCTTTCGTGTTGGACCTTGAAAAGCTGTCAATAATATTGGTTACTGCCTGGTTATTAGTAGAGCAGGCAAGTATAACAGGTGCGTTCTCTCCTGCAATAGCACTTTCCACCATTTTATTTGCTATAATGCTTTGCAGCAATGTTGTTTTCCCGGTGCCGGGAGGTCCGTTCACTGCAAAAACCTGATCGTTAGCATTCAAAAAGGTGTACAAACTTTTTCTTTGAGAAATCGAAATGGGGAAATCAAAACCCATTTGCCCGAGATGCAATATATTGAGGGCTATTAATTCTGATACATTTTTCGGTGTCGTACTTTTATCGTTTTTGAGCGTAATAAAACGCTGGAGCAGCGCCGGTATCTTTTTTTCATTCAGGATTTTTTCGTACAGCTGAATGATACCGACAGCAGCATTAATCTCTTCCTCAGGTAGCAGCACTACTGCATGGTTCAATGTTTCATACACTCCTGTACTGTATTGTTCAACGTCCTGATCAACGGCGGAACGAAAGACCTCTTTAACATAGATGATATACTCTTTATAAGATTTATACTCTTCTTTTCCCAATGCGGCGGCTTTGTCAACAGCCTCAACTGAACTAAAAATAAAATCAGTTTTTTCATCCGCCAAAGGGTCAAGATATTTACGTTGAAAAGCAGGAAAATGTTCCTCAGGAACTTTCAATTCCCCATTTCTGTTTACGATTGCATAGTACCAGAATGGAAATATGGTCTTTTTACCATTCGGGCTCATTAAGTGTTCTGCGACAGACCTTAATTTAAAAGGGGCAATGATCACCTGTATCTCTCTTATAAACTCCCATTTTTCGCTCGTATTATCTGTAATACCATTCTTATAATTGATACGGGCTTCTTCAATGTCGATGAGTTCATTAACAGGTCCCAATTCAGAAAGTCGATTCGTCAGGATCTCAAAGTCTTCTATTTCAAAATGAGGAAGCTTATCAGGTTCAATATCGGCTCTTAACGAATCCGCGAGACTCTTCTTCCAATAGGTTAACCATCTTTTATAATTCATATTGAAGGTTTATTTGCCTGGCGATAATATTAGCATTGTTTATAAATTGAATGGCAGATCACTTCAGGCTTTTTAAAAATATCTCCTGGAGAATACCCACTTTCTAACTCACGCTACTTTTAAAGTTAAAAAAATGATTTGAATATTGAACCGATTGACTATTGATATGGAATTTGTAACAAAGTCTTTGAAACTTAGAGTCAGATAATTCTGTTTACCTAATCGTCATAGCTAAACTCTACGGGCATACGAACAACAGAGTGGGCTATTGCCATATTATTGAACTTAATTATTGAAGATTTTTTGAAGTTTTGTGAATTGCCAGACCGTCAACCTGGCATATAACTTTTCTATAAGGATCAATTAAAAAGGAGCTTAAAGAAGCCTTGATCAGAGTTTTGTAGCTTTTATCCGCTACAATAATAACGTTAAATAAATGCTGCAGACATCCTTTCCTGTTCGGCATTTGATATTTTATAAGTGGAGGCTATTTTTTTCCAATCTTTAACGACACCTGAAGTTTCGTGGATTACGCTATCCGCTTTTTTATCTGATAGACGAAAATAACCAGCTACTTCTCTTGCCAAGTTCAAATCAAGTGAGTTATCTGTATCAGTGATATTTATACTTAACCCTTTGCCGTATTCATTAGGGTTAATATCATAGGCTGGTGATAACAACCAGCCTTTATTAGTAAGCAGAAAGCCATGATTTCGCAAGTGGTCGTCTGTATTTTTTATGCATATACTGAATACGATTCTACGCCAGAGTTCTTCTAAATCTTTTTCTACTGAGGCACCATGTTTTGATATAAATTCCATCAGTTCGAGATAACTTGCGCCTGCAGCATCATCTCCATCAATATACCCCAATAATGTCATTGCTGATGCAAAGTGAATGCGTTTATTATCTGCCGTTCTATCGAAACGCTTTGTGAGGTAGGTATGATATTTATTGTTGAATTTTTGAAGTTTTCCTTCTGCTATGTTTAAGCCGGCATTTATTGCCAGCTGGTTTGCTGTCATTTCCCATGCTGCTACATCTTTTTCATCATTCTTGCTGGGGAATTTTGCAATCCACAAATTATTGACTGCATCTACGACGCTCGCTTTTGGCCTTGCACCGCCTAATGACGAACCAGGAGCTATCAACATACTTAACCACTTTACATATTCGGGGTCGTCTGTGTTGTCTTCTTCAAGCTTCAAACTTGCATGCTCCAATTCTCTTAATGATGTCCATGGTGGTGCAGCCATTTCTTTATTATCATTTAAAAATGGACCATTCTGTTCTGCTTTAAAACGTAATGCACCCATGCGATGTCCATCAAATACTCCTAATAAAAAATCCGATTCCAATAATTTTTTTACTGTCCGGCCTTCCTGCTTTGCTATTGCGGCTTCCCTGCGCTGCATTAATACACGGCCCCATCTATCGGGGCATGAATCTAAAAAGACACCAAAATTGGGTTTATCCCCCCGTGGATAATATGCGCCTGAATATAATTGCAAATCGGGGTCAATCGTTTGAGAAAAGCCTGACTTTAGCCATACATCTGCATATTCAAAGGAAAAAGATTCTTTGCCTTTGGCTGGTGAAACAGATAATGTACCCATGATTGCCGGATCCTGTAAATCCTGCCAGTGTGCATATACCTGTATATCTTTTTTTATGTTGGTTGCCATGTGTATTTCGTTCATTTTTTAGGAGCTCTTTCTTTTACTGTAAGCTCCGCATCCTGTAATTTTCTTCCTAATGTATCATCTACTGCTACTTTTAATAAATCTTTCTCCAGGTTCAATACAAAAAGTACCTGTGCGTAAGAGCCAAAGGCAACGCCAGGCATACCTTTTTCAATTGAAAGTAAGGTGGGTCGGCTTATGTTTGCCCGTTCAGCAACCTGCTCTGCACTTAACTTTCTTCGTAACCTGGCCAGTTTGATGTTTTCACCAAATTCGGCTAGTATTTTAGCCGTGGTAGGCAGTATTTGAAATCTATTTTTTTTCATAATGATAAATATATTTTACAAAAATAACAATTTTTGTAAATAATAATGTACATTATATAATGTTGTAACCTCTTCAGTTATGTAATCTTTATAATTTGGGAGTCTTCTAATCAATAGGCATGAAAAACAAAAGAAAAAAGTTGAAAGATATCCTGAATGAGGACGAGTTAATGCTGACCGAAGAGGATGTCAATATGGAGGAGTTCAGTTGCCTGTTACCAAGAACAGAAGTCCGAGCTAAGTGCTATATGGAGAAACCCATTTTATTGAGGTATCAATATAAACCGTTTGCTTGACGAGCCCGCAAAGGGGAATTGGGAACCCCTTGTTACTAAACAGACTTTAAGGTCCAGCAACTGCTGGAGAACAACCATTCGGGGTATCAACACAAAAAGGAGAACGTAAATAGGCCTTTATTGCGATTATTAAAATGCAATAATTGTTTCTGTAAGTCCAATAATAAGTCGTAAAAAGTGATAAAAATAGAAGCACACGAAAAAGAACGAGATTGAAAAAAGGGTTTTAAACCTGTTCGGAATAGAGACTGCCGTGTAATCTATTGTGAGATTATCCTATATAGGGGAAAGGTAAAATCACTTAACATTAACAAATAATACTATTTATAATTCATAATTAGTCAAAAAAGTGTCTACATAAAATTGAAATGAAGTAATAGAAATTATTCTTTCGGTAGTGAGTTGTATGTTGATGATGTTGGTAAGTTCATCAGAAAGTTCTTCGAGTGTTTTAAATGTTTTATTGGTAATAAAGGATTTGATAAATTTCCAAACAAGCTCTGCGGGATTAAGTTCCGGACTGTAGGGGGTAAAAAAATAAGGATGATATTATCAGGCACCTGAAGTCTTTTGGCTTTATGGAAAGCACCATTGTCCAAAATCACAAATTGCAGTTCTTGTGGTTTTTGTACAGAAAGTTGTTCTAAAAAATATTGGAACATATCGGTATTACAATAAGGAAGTTCTAACAGCATGCTATCGCCTGTGATGGGCGAGAAAGCACCGAAAAGATATGTGTTGTCAAACTTATGCTGATAAGGACATATAGGCTGTATGCCCCTTGCTGTAAGTATCCTGCCTACCCGGGTAAATAACCCAAATCTACTTTCGTCTTGAAAATATAAGTTGAAGGATTTATACTTATTGTCTTTATTTTTAATGTGTTTTTGAAGTGCTGATGGGAGTTTTTTTAAAAGTCTCTACGGCTTGTTCGTCTTTGTTAACGTGGCTTTTACGAGCAGTCTTTAGCTTTGCGCCAAATTTTTGTTGCACATGTTTTAAAACAGTGATGTACTTGATGTTTTTGACATAGTGCTCGTCCACCCATTGCTGTAATTCTTTATAACTGCGAAAACCCTCCTTAGGGTTGGTAAGCCTTTTCTCTATAGCCTTATGTGTGGCAGCATCTATCACTTCTCTGCGTTTGCCACCTTGGTTGTGTTGCAGGATGGTGGCTATACCGCCAATTTCATAAAGTTTGCGCCAGGCTGTAATACTGTTGTGATTAACACCCACCTGCTGAGCCAACTCATATTTGGTCAGCATCGTTTTGCTTTGCTTCATCACCAGCAACATCTGCACTCTCGGGCGTATTCTGTTGCTCGCATTTTTAAAGTAACCTTTCAGCTCCGGGAGGCTTTCTTTCACCAATAATTCTTTTGCGTTTCCATGACGCAAAAATATCTTATTTTAGACTATTTATGAAATATATTTTGTATAAAAGACCGAATCCCTTCTTAATAACAATTGATTATCAATTATTTAATTTGCTGTCAAAAAATAAAAAACGAAAACCAAGGTTGCTTTTTAATTTTTATGTGAGATTTTCCTATATAGGAAAAAATTGGTAGAGCGGACCGGAAAATTAGCGAACTCTGTTGTTGAAGATTTTTTGAAATTTTGTGAATTGCCGGACTGCCAAAATAGCGGTATTTAAAGTATGGGGTTTTCATTTTAGGTCATCAAAATGAAGTGCCCTTGAAAAGACAAACGTGAGCTGTTATAACTTATCCCATTTGGACATTTCTCGTTCTTTCACACTGTCTACTATTTTAGCATACACCTGGGTTGTTTTTAGATTTGTGTGGCCTAGCAGTTTACTAACCACCTCGATGGGAATACCAAGGGTAATCGATATTGTGGCAAAGGTATGTCGAGCAACATGACAGGTAAGCTTTTTGGGTATATTATACCGCCGGCCTATCTGCTTAAGTATGCGATTAGTTACTTTGTTACAGTAAACACGAAATATACTATTAAATGGATTGTTTTGACTACTGATAAGTATTAGCTTTGCTCTTTGCGTTAGTGGTATATTTACAAGATAGCCTGTTTTATGCATTTTAAGCTGAATACTGTTTTCAAGAACCGAAGAGTAATTGAGTGTTTTTAAATCGGAATAACGTAGGCCCGTATAACATGCAAATAAGAAGTAACGAAGAATCTCTCTTTCTTTTGCATCTGCAACCTTATTTTGCCAGTAAGCTTCGGATAATCTGCCGAGTTCTTCTCTAGTTAAAAAATCTCGCTTGCCATCTACCTTTTTGATATTTATGTATCGGAATGGATTTTGTTTCATATAGCCATACCGCATGGAAATATTTGCGAAAGTTCTAAGTGATCGTAAACTTTTGCTGGCTGTGTTTTCGTTGTTACCGAGTACTCGCAGCATATAGTGGTGATAGTCATTAATGAATTTTTCCGTAATATCAGCGAAGGCGATTCTCTTTTTAAATTTCAACAGTTTGGTAATTTGTGATTTATAGCTCCACCAGGTCTCTAGCTTTAGACGTGATCTATTTTGGTTCAGATAGTTGAGTATGTAATCAGTAAAACTCTCTCCAGACTGTCCCACTGAAAGCATATAGTCTTTGAACTGACCCAAGGTTAAAGGCGTGTCTTCCTGAATAAAGTGATCCAGCACATATTTCAAGGCTTTTTTATCAAAGGCATCCAGAATAGCATTATATTTTTCATGGGCCCGATTTTTCTTTTTTACCCGCTGCTTTTGTTCGGACCAATCATCTTTTTGTAAGGCTACGGAGGTGGCTATTTCCGTTTTTTTACCCTGTTTGAACGCTCTGATATATACAGGGTGAAGTCCCGACCTGTTGGTTTCTGGTTTTAAAATGAAGCTGTATGAAATCTTTGTATTCATATTATTGAAGTATTTATGAAGTGTAATTTATCAATTTACTTCAAACCAAAGTACGGAGAAGCCTGCACTGCAAGGATTTGCAACATTTTTAGCGTATTTCCCTGGTGATAGGAAATCCATTTCCTCTGAAGCAGAATGCAGGCAAAAGTTTTCAGGGTAGCATTGTGCTGGGAAAGGGCTTTGTGTTAAGCCCAGAAGAAGCTGAAGCGCTTATTGCCAAAGATCTGCGTAATAAGGACGTACTTTTCCCGTACCTGAATGGAGATGACCTGAATAACAATCCCGAGCAGAAAGCATCTCGTTGGGTGATTAACTTTTTCGACTGGAGTGAAGAAAGGGCGCGCACCTATCCGGATTGTTTCGAGATTATAGAACGCCTAGTGAAACCAGAAAGACAGCGTTGGAAAGTTGACGAAAATGGAAAGGAACTGGTTGGAACCTATGCTTTACGAAAGCCTTTACCACAAAAGTGGTGGATTTATGGAGAGAAGCGCCCAGCCTTGTACGAGACTATTTCTCAGTTAGACCAGGTCATGGCAATCAATCGAAATACAAAACATTTACTGCTAGATTTTCAACCCAGCAGAAATATTATATTTACGGATTCGATTGTTGTTATAGCGTTCGAAACATATTTTGATTTTGCTATTTTATCATCTGTTGTGCATGAAGTATGGGCTTGGAAGCATAGTTCTACAAAGGGTTCTGCAACCCTGAGGTATTCCGGAGGCAAGGCGTTTGAAGCATTTCCTTTTCCTAGTAGAAATAATAATGCAGATACTGTTAGACTTGCACAGTCCCTAAGCGACTTTAGAAAATCAATAACTGCAAATAATCAAATTGGCCTAACGGATTTATATAATTTAGTTCATAGTCAATCATACAATGGCGACCTAGAAGACTATTTAATCCAGATTCGACAAATCCAAATTGCTATCGACAAAGATATTATAAAGGCTTACGAGTGGGAAGATATTCAATTAAGGCATAATTTCTATGAGTTGGAATATTTACCTGAGAATGATCGTACCCGTTTTACAATACATCCTGACGCCCGAAAAGAAATACTAAAACGTCTTTTACAATTGAACCATGAGCTACATCATAATTAGATTGACCATCAAGAAGACAACAAATTTATCCGAACTTATCAACTATTGATTAATTTGTAGCTAAGATTAATTAAAAAATATTGAGAGCGCTTTTGTTTAACTTATTCGCCAAAGAAGGTTAAGTATGTAAACTCTGTCTGTGATTTAATTCTAACAATCTTTTGAGCACCTCTTTCCGGGCGTCAGGATGTATTGTAAAACGGGTACGATCATTTTCGGGAAGATAATCCAATTCGTAAAAGTCATGTAATAGATTTATATCCTCCCAGCCATAAGCTTGCAAGACCGTCTTATCTAGTTTGACTTGTAAGGATCGTAATTCTTGTATAAACGTCACAACTTCATTAAATGTAATGCCATTTAAACGTTGTAGATGTTTCCTAAGCCATAAAGAATCTTTGCCAAATTTTTTTTCAAAGTCTTTATCTGAAAAATACTCAATATCATTTATTTGCTTTAAAGAATCATCATGAACTAAATTATAAGCTTTTGTTAGTCCGATTTGGGTGTCTTGTAACAGCTTCTTTCGGAAATTATAATATTGAGTGCTGATCTGCATTAACACAGGGTCCTCTTGGTTATGAAACTGTAAAAAAGGGAATGTTTCAAAAACGTTTCCAGGTGTATAATTCAAATCTGATTTCATTGTTGTACAATATTTCCAAGCCCATATATTATGAAGTGTGGATTGCATAACACCAAAAATTGAGAATTGCTCATTATTAAATACAACAAGTGCATCTGCAAAAACTGTATTACGATCAACAAAACACATCGCAAGCGTTTTGCTTATTCTAGCAACCACCATGACCTGGTCTAACTGAGATATAGACCTATATAAGGCACTTGCTCTTTCTGCATGTTGCCACCACTTTAGAGCGCGCGCCCCTCTTAGAGCAAAGACGCCTACTATCTCATTTCCATGCTCATCTAATTTCCATCGCTGTCTTTCTGGTTTCACTAGGCGTTCTATAATCTCGAAACAATCCGGATAGCTACGAGCTTTCTCTTCCGGCCAGTCAAAGAAATTGATTACCCAACGAGACGATTGCTGCTGTGGGTCATTGTTTAGGTCGTCACCATTCAGATAGGGAAATAAAACTTCTCTATTTCGCGGATCTTTGGCAATAAGCGCCTCAGCCTCATCTGGCGAGAGTATGAAGCCCTTTCCCAACACAATGCTGCCTTGAAAACTTTTGCCTGCATTCTGCTTCAGAGGAAATGGATTTCCTATCACCAGGGAATCATCCAGATAGGGAGTAATGGTTTGTACCTCTTTGTTGTCCAGGAAGTACTTTTTGTTCCAGGCTCTTTTGGTAATGGTCACCAGCGATACTTCTACGGCAGCTTCACCCGGCCAACGCATACTTCTTACGGCATGGTTAATAGCGCCGCCTCTTTCTTTAATAACGTCCAGGCCACCTTCTCTGGCCTTACCTTGTGCAATGGTATTGGTAGAGATAAGGGACTGGAATCCGTCTTTTTTTATTATACTGAATATGCGTCTAAAAAAATAGGTAACCAGATCCACGGCGCCAATTGGGGCATATTCGTATTTGATAAATTCCAGGAAGGCGTCACCAAAGGTACCGGTCAGTTTTTGACCGCCTAAAAACGGCGGATTACCCAGAATGCAGTCAAATCCACCTTCGCTAAATACTTCTGGAAACTCGATGAACCAGTGAAAGAAATGGTGCTCCTGGGCTGCTACGGTGGCTCTGGCTACCTGCGTGCTTTGCCAACTCTTATACCCGCTTAGGATAAGCCTGTATTCTGCATCTGTAACGAATTTTTCTTTGTTGCTTGTGGTTTTTGGAATGAAAAACTGAGCTACCTGCAGATCGGCAAGGGCTTTCAGGAAAATATATCCTTTACCGTCAATGAATTTTTTATAGGCTTTTACTTTACGGGCAATTTCTTCAGGACTAGTTTCCGGCAATCGACTAAAGGCTTTATATTCTGCCATGGATTCCTGTAATGTAGTATCCACCTGCTGATCAATGGTCAACTGCTGTGCGGTATTGCTCGCGTTGTATTTTTTTCGTTCTTGCTTGTTCTTTTTTAATAAGGCGGCGGCAATTTCCTTTTCGTCGCCGGCAAGAGTTTTAAACGCCTCGTCTGCGATACCCTTTTCCAATTCTTCCCTATGTGCCAGGCCCAGGATAGCATCGCCGCATTTGATGTGGTGATCCAGGAAGTTGAGGGGTTGTCCCGGCTCATGGGCTTCGAGCCACATGGCCACTTTACAAAGCTCTACCGCCAGCGGATTTTTATCTACTCCATAAATGCAATGCCGGATCGCATCGCCAATAGCATGACGCAATACGGATGGCGATGGCTGGTCTTCTCCGCTGCGAATACGCGCCAGCTCGAAGCCTATCTTCCTGGCGGCAGATAACAATATATGCCCGCTGCCGCAGGCAACATCACATATTTTCAGGGACAATAACGCGGCTTCAGGGTTGGAGACTTTTAATCGTTCTTGTATCAGGTGTTCCAGGGAGTGCTGTATCAGTGGTTTTACCAGTTCTTCCGGTGTGTAATGGCTGCCGCTATCCCGTCGCCCGCTGCCCGCTTTAAAGATAAAGGTCCCTGCGCTGAAATCAGGTTCGTATTCCAATAGCCCTTCATACACGGAACCAAACTCTTCTACATCCAGGTCTGCATAGTTTACCCTTACCCATTGGCCAGTCGCGTTTTTAAATGTGGTGAGCCGGCGTAGTATGCTTAGCAGGTGCTGGTTGCTCAGCATCTGCCCGGTAAGGCTGCGCAGCGCTTCGGGGGCAAATAATCCAGAACCTAAGGGTGCAATACCCAGTGTCTTTCCGTATTCTTTATGCTCAAAAAGTGCAAAACAGGTTTGGAGCGATAGCCAGAGATCATTTTTTTCGGGCTCTACGAATACTTTTTTACCTGCTAAAGCGGTAATACGTTGTACGCTATAATTCGCGTAATAGATTTTGCGTAGGGCTTCCAGTTCCGCATCCCTGGTTTCAGGATAAACCAGCTTCCGGTCTTCAATAACCATTAAAAAAAGAATGCGATAAATCAACCGAAGATTGCTGATGTAATAGTCTTTTGCGGTTATTGCATGCGCTGCTATTGCCTGTCGCAGGCTTTCGTTGGCCTGATGCTTCAGAAAACTATTTGCAATTTCCTTGATGGATTGCTCTACAGCTTCGCTTAGCTTTTCCCGGATGCGGCTGCCATGGGCAAGGGCTTCCTGGTGGTAATACTCAAGTATGCTATCGGCACCGGTATCCATTTTCTGCGGCATACGGCTGGCATGAAGCAAGCGAAACAGCAGCGCAAATTCTGCATATAGCTGCTCCTCCATGATTTGCTCCAGGTTGAATTCCAGATAACTGAAACGACTTAAGCGGGTAGCATCTCTCAGTAATCGTAAAAATTTACCATTACTGACCAGGGCATACAGATGTTCCTGGTTATTCAGGTATTCCTGGGTGAGGGCATGGGGCGAAAGCCGTGGCCCGCCGGTTTCGGAACGTTTATCTAATGATTGCTGCACGCCCACTATATGTATGGGGAATCCATCTAGGTTAGTCGCTCGGTGACTGATCGCATAGGTTTTATTATTGAGGGTTTCTGCCGTGGCGCTGCTCAATTCAAAACCTAACAGGTTCATTAACGGCAGCATCCAGTATTTCCTGGTGTCGGAGGTGCCGGAATCTGTTTCTGAAAGCTGTTCTTTCTTCTTTTTAAATACTTCCCAGTGTGACAGAGCCAGGGACCAGGCTATACTGATCTCGTCTCTTACGGGTGTATGAGCGCTTAGCTTAAAATCTTTCGCAGCCTGGAACCGGATGTCTTCTGTCCGTATTTTATCCAGCACTTCGCTGCTGATCATGTTTCCTTGTATATGAATAGCGGAAAATGTCATGGTTACAGGTCTTGGGGTTTTGGCATTAAAAGGTATACTCCCATTACATCAGGGGGCAATACCGGGGTAGCTTTCTCATACCGCCGGCCGCCTACCAGTGTTTTAAAGCGGCCATGTGCGGCCACCAACTGATCGGCGCGCAGGTTAGCCAGCTCCATAAATTGCGGTTTTAGGCTCTCGAAGCGTTTCAGTTCCATAGCAATATCCTGCTGCTGTCGGTCAAGGGAAAGGTTGCTTAAACTTTGTGCATGCAGCAGCAGGTTTTTTGCAGTTGCAAAGTCAAGTGTTTCCATCTTAGTATCGGCGCTTTTGTAGCCCCATAGGTACATTTCTTCTGCTATACTTTCTCTTGCGGCATTTACTTCTTTGATCACGTTGCGTACCCGGAACATAACGAGTACCGTTTTGGTATTTACGCTATTGGTTTGCACTTCGCATACCCTGGCTATTTTACCATAGCTATCTCTTGGTTCAAAGGATAGCGCTATGAGAAACTGGCAGAGCAATTCTGTAAATTTATGATTGCGACCTACATAAGTATATCCTTTGGGGGTAGGTGATGAAAAGCTGATTTTGACCAGGGACGGATCTTTAAAGCAAGCTTGTATGTGGGTAGGTAAATTATCCAATTGCAGCCTATACCCATCTGCTCCGTCCGGTTGGCAAACGCCACCCAATTGCTGTATTGCTCCGCTTACAAAATGTTCCAGGGTTTGTAAGTCTCCGATCGCTTCATCCACCTGCAGCAAGTCGGTTTTAATGGCCTCCTGGTCGATGGTTTCGTGCGCAAAAATACTGCGTATATTTTCTCCTCGTTTACGGGCCTGTTCCAGTTCGTTTGTAATGACCTCCTCCGTATCCTGGAAAAGCTGTTGTTGGGTAGCGCCATGTTTCCGGTCGCTGCGTAACAGTCTTTGCGCGGCTTCGGTCATAATGGATTTGCTTTCTGCACCAATAGTAATGGAAACGCCGGTTGAACGTTGTATTTCTCTTACTTTGCGGATGAGCACTTCGAGAATGAACAGGTCCATTTCATTATTCTCTCCGTACAATATATATGTTTTTACGGTTGGAGCCGCTTGTCCAAAACGGTCTACACGGCCTTCTCGCTGTTCAATACGATTGGGGTTCCAGGGAAGGTCGTAATGTAGTATGGCGGTAAATTGCTCCTGAAGATTGATTCCTTCACTTAAACAGTCCGTAGCTACGAGCACCCGGCGATCCGAGCGGGACATGATTTCAATTCGCTCGCGACGTTGTTCATCGGCCAGCTCGGAGGTGATAGCTTCTATGTGTACATGCTTTGGCAGGGCTAATTTTAGCTTTTCAGCAACATAGTTTGCAGTAGGAATGTAGTGGCAAAATATAATAGGATCAAATCCTTCTTTCAGCCATTGCTTTATCAGTTTTATGGTCGCGTCTATTTTTTGATCGGATTGGGCTTGGTATAGCGCTTCTGCCTGCTGGTATAGCTCTTCTACATTTGCTTTTTCTGCTGTGGTGGAAGCGATTGCTTCTACCAATTCCTGGCGGGGCATATCTTCGACCTGTTCCAGGTTCTCGAAAATACTAAGACTGCTTTCTGTACTTGCTGTCCAGTCGTTCAGGGAAAGGGTATCCAGCTTTTCTTTACGTTTTTGCAACATTTCTACGGCCATAGCCGGACTACTCATGGCGCCTTTTATTAGGGAAATCGCCGCCCAGGAACGTAATAGCTTGGTCTGCTCATTTTGGGTTTGTCCCGCAGAAATACCCCTTGCAAACTGTAACAAGCTATTGTAGAAGTATTGATACTCGTTACTTAAGGCAAAACCTACTTCTTTGGAATCTCTTTCTGGGAAGCTGGTGTCTTCATTGAGCCAGTGGCGAATGTTTTTGCGCTTACGCTGTATGTAATGCCGGGCAATCTTTTCTCTTTGTTTTTGTTCCAGCTTATCAAACTGCAGCCCGTCGAATTCAGGTCTGAGCAATCCCAGCAAGGACGCAAATTCCTTGTCCTTTCCACTATGTGGGGTGGCAGTAAGGAGTATCAGTTGCCGGTCGTTGTTTTTAGCTATATCATTTAATAAAAAATGCCGTTGCTGCTGTGTCTTGCTCTTTGACCCCTCTGGCAAGGCACAGGTATGCGCTTCATCAACAATTACAAATTCCGGACAATCGTTTAAAAAAATACCCCGTCGTTTGTCAGCTTTGATATAATCAATGGATATTACCTGGAAAGGTATGTGATAAAAAACACTTCTGTCGTCAGGCAATTGCCTGTCCAGCATAGCGACAGTGCTGGATCGTATAATCTCGGCTTCAATATCCAGTTTGTCTTTTAATTCCTGCTGCCATTGCTCACAAAGATGGGGCGGGCATATAACGGCAAAACGCTTTACTTCACCGCGCTCCATAAACTCTTTCAGGATAATAAGCGCTTCTACTGTTTTCCCGATACCCACATCATCCGCAATCAAAAGCCGGGTGGTTTCCTGCCGGAGCGCCATCACCAGAGGCACCAACTGGTAAGCCCTGGGCCGGAAGGAAAGCTTGCCCATGCAACGAAAAGGACCGGCAGCATTGCGAAAGGATAAGCGAAAGGCGTCATAGAGCATTTTGGCCGTATGAAACGATCCGATATCGGTTGCCTGTGGTTCCGGAAACCTAGCCGAGGTCACTTTTTCAGAAGGCAGTTGTAATGGCAGATAAATTGCAGTTGTTTCTTCTTCGGAACCGCCCAAGGGGCGTATGCAAAGCAGGTCATCATTGTCGGATGGAAGTACCATCCAGTCTCTTTGGCGATAATGCACCAGGGTGCCGGGCTTGTGTTCGGTTGTCGCGGGCATTTTATCCTTGTTTTTTGAAAATGTCTTTCCGTGTATTAATAAAATCTTCTATTGGCGTTTGATAATGCCATACGAGTACGTCATAACCCGCATCTTTGAGCAGATTCCGTTTATGGGCGTCTTGTGACTGAACTTCGGCTTGATCGTGCACACTTCCGTCACAAAAGATCAACACAGGTCCATTTGTAGTATTGTAGATAAAGTCTGCGCTGATGTAGAAATCTTTCATATTTACTTGTGCTTTATGAGGCAGCGCCAGCTTATGTTGGTAGAGATGCTTTAACAGTGGAAGCTCGGAATGGCTATTTCTGTCATAGGCTTGTAGCAATGCCTGGTATTGCTGTTCATAGTCATTACCATCATTCAACTGCGATACTTCACAATCCATCAGGTATTCGAGAGGCTCTTTTATAGCGTGCCGGTCCAGGATATCATGATGACGCTGATTGTAGTAGGATAACAAATCTTCGTAGGAAGCGCGGGGCAATGTTTTCCCATGAGCCGTTTCCGTGCGTGTTTCCGGGTCAAAGTGCATAGCTTTATACGCTGTCGTAAACAGTTCTTTTAGTTGTACGGGTTCTGTTATCAATTGCGATAATATGCCCAGGCTGCCTTGCGCTGCTTCATAGATAAGCAGGTTAGGGGCATCAGGGTGTCCCATAATACTGATCCCTATTTCGCTGCTTTCTACCTGGTATTGGAGTTCAATAGCCCGTTTTAATGCATAGCTTAAACTGATGATCTGTTCCGGCTGTAATTTTAAATTGGCAAGGGGCTGCAAGTATAAAGTATCTGCTGTTTCTTTTACAAAGAGTAATACATCACTTTTAGCGGCAAGCGTATCTGGGTCTTCCAGATCCTTTTGAGTTAGCCACTTACCGTTTCGGGTATCCAGCGCAAATCCTTCTCTGGTGGCGCGTTTTGCCTGCCGGTTGAGTGAAATAAGATCGGTGGACTGGCCATAAATCAACTTTAGCAATGCTGCCCCTGCTTTTTTGACAACAGTTTCTTTGCAATGTTCTATACCCGAAGCATAATGGAAGTATTCCTCTATTGTATATCCTTTGGAAGAACGCTCTTCTTCAATACAAGATATCCGCTCTCTGGGCCGGGCTTCGGTCTCACTTAATTCAATGAGCGTATTTTTATACTCCATATTGTTCCCTTTTAATTCAATATGGGTTATTGGGTCATTATTGGCCCATTCGGCTTCATCATCCAGAAAAGCATAGCCGGTATCATGAGAGATTTTTATTTTTCGTTGCTGCTCTTTCGGGTTGAGCAAGTTCATCCGGTTTACTTCGTACTTACTGCCATTGTGATACAGTATATTTTGCGGGGCAAACTCTCTAAGCGCAACACCTTTGGCTCGGGAAATATATTCTCCCTGGCCGGCATGTTTATAGCCTACAAAAGTCCGCACTGGCAAGCGGGTAAAATTATAACCCGGCAAAAATCCTTCAGCGGCCAGGTAGCGAAAAACATAAAATTCTGATTCGCTTCCGATTTCTTTGTTTGTGGTTAACAGCTCCTGTTGGTTTAAGCCCGCAGCATGTCTTCTTTTGGCATCTTTATATAAATCGCTGTCTTGCTTAATAGTAATATCATCCAGGATGGCACGTGCTTCGGTTATCATTTTCCGGGCGGCCTTGTACAAATAGATCCAGCGATCAAAGGCATTAATAAATCGATCTTTAAAAGAGTGGATTCGTTGGTCGAGCCAGTTATCGGTATACCACCAGGTTTTGCTCAAAGCCGGGGCAATGGTTTGGAGCACCTTTTTAAATTCGGTAATCCAGGTGTCTTGTTGCCTATGTATGCGGTGTTCTATATCTGCTATAATGCCTGGTTTTACCGTAATGAGCTGATCGTTACTGGTATCCAGCAAGTCTGATACGGATGCGCGCATTTCTTTAAGCGCCAGCTCCATAAGTATATAGGCATTGAAATGACTGCTCAGCAACTCTTCATTTGCCAGGTCAATGCGCGGCGGGACTACAGAGCCTGCTACCATTTTGCCTGCGTCTTTGAAGTAGTTCTGGTCATGCGGAGACCATGCGGAGCAATAGGTAATGACCAGGGCCATTTGCCCGCTACGGCCCGCACGGCCACTCCGTTGTGCATAGTTAGCGGGATTCGGCGGCACATTACGCATATGCACAATATTGAGATTGGCAATATCGATCCCCAATTCCATGGTTGGGGAGCAGTATAGGCTGGCCAATTTACCGGTTCTGAAATCTGTCTCCCGGTTGATACGGTCTTGTGCGCTGAGCTGCCCGGTGTGTTCGCGGCCCATAAGCTCGCGGCCAAATTTTTGAAAATCGGTCTGGTAAAGTGTCTGGAAAAAAGGGTTAGGTGATAGATTCAGCGGTCGGTAGGCATTCATACGGGTATGATCTGTAGCTACGGTGCTTCCGTCACCCGGCTTCCACCTCAAGCAGTCCGAACGCAGTAAATAACCATTGATCATACCACGCTCGCCCCGCAGGTTCTCCTTTCGTATAAGAAAAGTAGTATTGACTAATATATCGCAAAGCTGTTCAATATAATCGCGGAACTGACTTTGATTTAGCCAGGGAATATCGGCTTCTCTAAACTCACGTTTGAAAAATTTACCAATACCGGAACGTGCGCCCATCGATGCAAAGTAAACACCTCTTTGGGTGCTGCGTCCAGGCTTCATTGAAACCATATATGTAGGACGGTCTATCTTTTCATTATGATCCAGTGCCCAGAGTTTATTTTCATTCAGACGGTTGCGCAACAGGTTTTCTGCTTCCGTGATTTCATCAATCAGCAAGCGATGATGGATTGAAAAATTGGTTCGGAAATAGTTCAGGAGCTCGGTCAGTATATATTGTCTTTTTTCCGGTGTAGCCTGATCCAGTAACTGTATGCCCTGGAATTTCCCATCCATTGTACTCAGCTTATCCAATCTATTATAATCTATTTTTAATAAAGCTGTTTGCTCCAAGTTAGGCAAGGTGTAACGCCAACCCTTTTTCAGATCTTGGAAAATGCGTATAAGAATATAAGTGCAGATAGCTTTTTCGTTTTCCTGCTCCGGGAAATCAGGATCTTTGCCGATGAAATTAGGGTTAGCATAATCTGCCTCCTTTAATTTTAACTCATCCAATACCCGCTCTGCGATATTATTGATATCCAAGCCATTTATATTTTTTTGCGTTGCTTGATACAAGCCAGCCCGCAGGCGGACTGTAGCAATAAAATCGTTAAAGTGCCCGGCTTGTAAAGCAGCATCCTGCCGATTGTCGGTAAAACTAAGCAGTTTCTGATCGGGTATTTCCTCCTGTTGTTTCAGTAGGGATTTTACGATGCTGTACGACATAATGGTAGTGGCGGTACCACGACCTTCATGCCCTAGGCTCATCAATTTTGTATTTTCATTGGTTTTCGAATCTTCGTAAAATATGCCCGCTGTTGGATCTACCCGGAGTTTTACCGGCAGATAATAACCCTTTAACGGATAAAGAGGCTGATGCGAGTATTGGCCCGCAGAATTAAAATATACCGGTTGTGGCATATGCCATTCATAATACGATGAAAATTCAGTACCGGCATTATTCAGCCAACTCTCAGGTGCCAGATCCAATAGATTATCATCCCAGAATGCTTCACCCTCGTCCAGCAACAGGTAACCAAAACGGAGGTTGTGTTCATTGAGCTGATTACCCTTTAGTTCCTTTTGTGTGTATAGGGCCATCGGTGCTTCCGGGTTGCGCGGCATTAATACTTGGTTCTTTGTGTCCTTTTCCACACAAATAAAGTCGATGCCGGAGTAGCGGCTGAACAGCAGCGGGTAGAGTAATTTTTCCCCTTCTTCGTCTTTTACATAACGCCCGGACTGTATGGTGATCTTTCGCTGTGCACGCGATTCCAAGGTTACCGCTACCGTACTGGTTTGTGCAATAAACTGGTGGAAGCGAAAGGGAAGATAGGATTTGCGAAAAGGCCGGTTGCGTTCATTGAGCTTTTCTGCCCATTGCAAAAGATCTTTAATGGTGTTGCTAGCAAGTGTATCCTCAATTTCGGTAGCTGTCTTCAGTGCTTGCGCCATAGCAGGAATAGATCGGGGTACGCCGCGTTCCAGCTTGCCTTGATTATCCCATAAGGCTATATTCAGTTCCAGCCAGTTGCTAAGCGGGTGCTGCACAAAAACTGTTTCGTCCGCATTGGAATCAATACCGGCTATCACGGCTTTACGCAGTTCAATGGCATTGGGTTGGTTTCCTGCTGTACAGGTTCTTAACTGTTCGTCTATAATTTGTGCTGAAGCATAGGCGGCGCCGAATATTTTGGTAGCTACTGCGGCCACAGCTTGTTTTTTTTCTTCAGGAGAACCCTGTGATGCCATGGTGGCAGAGGTACCGATACAAATAAGCGGTTGCTCACAATGATTGTGTATCCTGCGGATAAGCATACTTACATCTGCACCCTGCCGCCCTTTATAAGTATGCAGCTCATCAAATACTAAATACTTCAGGCTTTTCTTTATCGAGGTGCGCAGCCAAGATTCGGATGCTCTTGTCATGATAAGCTCGAGCATCATGTAGTTGGTTAATATAATATCTGGTTCTTCTTGTTCTACGCGTTCCCTGTCTTCTCCTTTTTCCTGGCCAGTGTATTTGGCAAAGGAGACAGGGAATTCTAAATCTGAGGCCTTTTTATAATTGTCTGCATACTTCCTGATCTCTTCTTCCTGTGAGTTGATCAGGGCGTTCATAGGATAAACCAGTATTGCCTTTATCCCTTTTGATTTACCCGCGCCTGCGTTCAAGATATCATTGAATATTGTGGAGAGATAGGTGAGTGATTTTCCAGAACCGGTACCAGAGGTTACGACAAATCCTTTTCCTTCAATACCCAAACGTAGCGCTTCTACCTGGTGATGAAATAATCGGTAGTTACCAAGCGCCTGGGGTAGCTGGCTATTAATTTTACCATTACTTCCCCTGGCCAGGTCCGCTAACGATTGCCCCTCTACATAAGCCGGATTAAATTGAATGAGTGGTTCGGGAATAAATCCGGCTCCTTCAAATGATCCCCGCACTTCTTCCTGAATCCTTACGTCGGCAATGGATAAAAAAGATTTCAGGTAGCTGCGATAATCGTCAATGACACTATTGTGTGTTAAAAAGGCATCCATTTTACTATGCTAATTAATCAAATAATGCAAATTGTGAAAATTCATTATATTCTTTTAAAATATCTTAGGTTATCCGCGGATAATTTCTTAGAAGATTTTAAATATATAGAAAAATTAAACATTTTATAGCCGATAATTTTATTTTATCTTTCAAAAGATTTAATATTTATAGAGCTTCTTTACTGTGAACCAATATTGAATAAAACAGGATAAAGTTACGATACATCAACCCTAAATTTCTCAGTCAATGAAATCAGCCTATTTATATCTGCGTGTAAGTACAGATGAGCAAATGCGAAAAGGCTATTCCCTACCAGAACAGGAAGACCGGTTATTAAAATACTGTCAATTCAACGACATTGAGGTTAAAGATATTTTCCGGGAAGACTTTTCAGCTAAAAATTTCAATCGCCCTGAATGGAAGAAACTCATAGCTCAGATCAGGAAAAGTTCTGGCAAAGAATCCAATAATATATTATTTGTAAAGTGGGATCGATTCAGCCGTAATATTGAGCTTGGGTATGAGATGATAGGAATATTGAGGAAGTATCATACTACAGCAATGGCCATAGATCAGCCAATAGATTTTTCTGTTCCAGAAAGTTCCGTAATGCTGGCAGTTTATCTTTCAATACCGGAAGCAGAAAACGGAAGACGGGCATTGAACACAGCAAATGGTATTCGGAGAGCAAAACTATTAGGCCGATACCCCAGTAAAGCGCCTATAGGCTTTGTCAATCTAACTGCACCTGATGGCCGGAAATATATCGCCCCAAATCAGCCCGCCGCAGGAATTATTAAATGGTGCTTTCAACAGCTTGCGAAAAACTCTTTTACAATCGAACAGGTCAGAAGAATGGCTACTTCCAAAGGCTTAAAATGTTCGCGATCGAATTTTTGGAAACTAATCCGGAATCCGGCGTACTGCGGATTGATTATATGTTCATCAGAAGGTCATGAACAGCATTTGGTAACAGCGATACATGAACCATTGATATCTGAAAAATTGTTTTATGACGTACAAGCTGTTATTAATACCAGGAAAAGAGTTATGAGTACTTTGAACAAGGTGAAGGAAACTTTTCCCTTGGTGGGCTATCTGATCTGCCCTGTTTGTTCCCGAAAACTCCGCGGAAGTTATTCGGGGGTAGTAACCAGAAAATATCCCTATTATCATTGCTCAAGCCCTTGCAGAATAAGATTCAGAGCAGAGTTGATCAATAAAAATTATTATGAGAAACTACAGGATTTTGTTTTATCTGATGCCGCAATAGACTTATTAAGCCTCGTGTTAGAGGACACTAATACAAGCACATATAGGCTGAAATATTTGTATGATCGGACTGTATTGCTAAAGCAGATTGAAGAACAGGACACAATAATTTCCAAAGCAAGAAAACTGTTTGTTGCCGATAGGCTCGATTTTGATGATTTTCGTGGATTAAAAACGGAATACCAGGCGGTTTCCCAAATTCTCCAGAAGGAGTTCAACATATTGACCGATAAACTAAAAAGATTAAAGCAACAAACGCTGCAGGCAAAAAAATCCTTTGAAAATATTTTCCAGGGGTATCAATACATGGACGCAGCCGATAAAAGACAAATAATCAGTTTAATTCCTCCACGCAAAATTGATGCGCTCACTGGCAACATGTCAGTAGAACTGAATAGCACACTAACAAAAATAATGTATCCAAAATCTCAATATTATCAAAAATGAATAGTTCAGTTCGTAATCCTACTCATTTCACCGACCGGAGAATATCAACTGAGCGAGCTATTGCAATATTGGCTAAAAATGATATTCAGGTGAATCACAAGGAAGCAGCTTTGATATTGGATTTTTTTTACCATATCGCTCAATGTTATAGGAAGGGAGAAACATGCAAATCCTTAAGTGAAAATCGAACTAATGAAAAAGTAAGCTAATACCCTCTCCTATATCATTTTATGTCTTTTGTTGTAAAAAACGAGGGCGTTTAATTGGCATAAAATCTAACTGCCAACAGCTCAACTATAACTTAGTGGCATTCCATCAGTTAGTGGCATAAATAGACGAGATACATTTGGCATTGTATTTCGTTAAGTAGCCCGGACAAGAATCGAACTTGTATCTAGAGTTTAGGAAACTCCTATTCTATCCATTGAACTACCGGGCCATGGATGAACCGGGATCCCGGTCCTGTTAAAATGGGTGGCAAATATAATAAATTCGGATCAACAACTGCAGGAGAACATTTCCCCGGTTGCGGTTATCCGTACAGCTCAAAATGCACCGCCTTTTTGTCAAACCCCATTTCCACGATCCGGCGGCGGGCCTCATCGATCATATTCTTCCAGCCGCAGAGAAAAAAACTCGCATCTGCTTTCCCAGCGGAGTGTTCCTCATAAATGGCATGCACATAACCCGTTTTCCCTTCCCACTCCTCCCGCGACAAAGTGGGGATATAGTGAAAGTCTTCCAGCTCCAGGTTTTTCATTTCTTCATAATACAGCAGGTCCTGCTGCGTACGGCAGCCATAAATAAGATAAATATCCCTGTGGGGCACATTTTCCCATGCCAGCGTGTGCAGCATGCTTCTAAAAGGCGCGATCCCTGTACCTGTACATACCAGGAACAATTCCTGTTGTAACTGCTCTTCTTTTAATGTGAACACCCCCAAAGGCCCGCGAAACGTGACCTTGCTGCCTACTTCCCAGTTTTGAAACATATACGGCGTGCCCAGCCCATCTTCCACCAATACAATGAGCAGCTCATACACCGCCGTGCCGTCCGGGGCACTGGCAATGGAATAACTGCGCCAGCGTTTATTGGGCTTTTCATGGATGGGGAGGTCCAGTGTCACAAACTGTCCGGCCGTAAAATCAAAACGGTCCGTTTCATCCACCTGAATAAAATACCGCTTGGTATTATAGGTCTCATCAATGATATTGACAATCGTTCCTGTATGCCAAGTGAGGGACATAACGTTTTTCTTTGTAAGATAAATGAATTTTCAGTAAAACCCTTGCTGACGGGCACGAATTACCAACGCCACAATCCTTTTTCACCGCCCCGGGACTGCCTGGTTTACAATTATTTGAAGACAAACGGCATTTTCAGCAGCGAATCCCGTTGGGATTTTTTTTAAACTCGCCGTATCTTTGCGCCCCGATGCAAACGGAAGTGTTGAAGAATTTTTATGGTAATGACCCCCGCTGTTTACAAATAGCGAACGAACTTTCCATGCTTCAACCCGCCCGGCTGGGGCTTTCCGGCGTCCGGGGCAGCGCTTCCCAGTTTATTGTAGGAGCCTGTATGGCACAAACGCCGGCACTCAATCACCTGATCATTCTCAACGAGCCGGAAGATGCCGCCTATTTTCAGAACAGCCTGGAAAATATCACCGGGGCACTGGATATTTTCTACTTCCCTTCCTCCTTTAAGACCACCAGGAATTACCGGCTGCTGAATGCATCACATGTAATGCTGCGTACAGAGGCCCTTACCAAACTTGCCGGGGGCGGAAATAAAAAAGTGCTGGTCACCTACGCAGATGCCATTTTTGAAAAAGTGGTGGTGTCCGCTACCCTTGCGGAAAACATCATTCACCTGAAGACCGCAGATCCGCTCAATGTTGAAGAACTATTGTTAAAGCTGGACCGGTACGGTTTTGAACGCAGCGATTTTGTATATGAGCCGGGCCAGTTTGCCCTGCGCGGAGGGATCCTGGATATTTATTCGTTCGGCAATGACAAACCCTACCGGATAGAGCTCTTCGGAAACGATATCGATTCCATACGTATCATCGATCCCGAAACCCAGTTAAGCGAACGCAAGCTGCTGCAGGTTTCCATCATTCCCAACGTAGATGCACAGTTTGCCAGGGAAGAACATGTATCATTGTTTGATTTTCTTCCGGAAAATACAGCCATCTGGGTACAGGATGCCGCCCTTTGTGCGGAACGCTTAAAGGAACATTCGGAAGAGCTGGAACACTTCCTGGAACAACAACGGCCGGACACACCCCCCGATAACCGCGAAGAAGATAAATTGATAAAAAAAGACCTCAGCACCGGCGACTTTATCAATGCAGAAGATTTCTCCGCTGCGTTGGAAACAAGGCCCGTAGTGCACCTGGAGCAGGCGTCCGGGCCGGTTACAAAGGAATTTGCATTCCATACCAACGAGCAGCCGGCCTTCAACCGGCAATTCGAATTGCTGATCAAAGACCTGAAGGCGCATGAAGCCAACGGTTTTGCCCTGTACATTTTTTCTGAGAATCCCAAGCAATTACAGCGCCTCCAGTCGATCTTTGACGACCAGGATGCCCGCCTGGTGTTCCATCCGGTTTCCGCCGCTATACACCTGGGCTTTGCAGACGAAGATCTGAAAATTGTTTGTTATACCGACCATGAGATCTTTCAGCGCTATCACAAATACCGGGTAAAACAGGCATACAATAAGAATAAAGCCATCACCCTGCGCACCCTGAGGGAGCTGCAGCCCGGCGATTTTGTAACCCACATCGACCACGGCGTGGGCGTGTATAGCGGTTTGCAGAAGATGGACGTGAACGGAAAAACACAGGAAGCCGTCCGCATCATTTACAAGGACAAGGATGTGCTGTATGTGAATATCAATTCGCTGCACAAAATCTCAAAATACACCGGAAAAGACGGCAGTGTGCCCAGGGTAAACAAACTGGGCAGCGATGCATGGACGCGGTTAAAGGAAAAGACAAAAGCCCGGGTTAAAGAGATCGCATTTGACCTGATCAAATTATATGCAAAACGAAAAGCACAAAAAGGATTTGCGCATACGCCGGATAACTATCTGCAAACGGAACTGGAGGCTTCCTTTATTTACGAGGACACCCCGGATCAAAGCAAGGCCTCTGCCGATGTAAAAAAAGATATGGAATCCGAATCACCCATGGACCGTCTGATATGCGGCGACGTGGGCTTTGGAAAAACCGAGATCGCGATCCGTGCGGCCTTTAAAACCTGCGTGGATGGAAAACAGGCCGCCATACTGGTGCCCACCACCATACTGGCGTTCCAGCACTACAAAACCTTTAGCGACCGTTTAAAAGAATTTCCGGTGACCGTTGATTTTCTGAACCGGTTTAAATCGGCGAAAGACAAAAAGGAAACCCTGAAAAAACTGGCCGAAGGAAAGATCGACATCCTGGTAGGTACCCATGGGCTCCTGGGAAAGGAAGTAACATTTAAAGACCTGGGCATACTGGTGATCGATGAAGAACAGAAATTTGGCGTGGCCCACAAGGAAAAGATAAAAGTGCTGCGCAGCACGGTGGATTGCTTAACCCTTACCGCAACGCCTATCCCCAGAACCCTGCAGTTCTCCCTCATGGGAGCCAGGGACCTGAGTATCATCAATACCCCACCTCCCAACCGCCAGCCCATACAAACAGAAGTACAGGTGTACAACGAAGACGCCATCCGTGATGCCATTTATTTTGAAACAGAACGGGGCGGCCAGGTCTTTTTTATTCACAACCGCGTGGCCGGCCTTAGTGAAATGGCGGCCCTGATCCAGGGGCTTTGCCCGGATCTGTCCGTCAGCTATGCACACGGACAGATGGAGGGCGCCAAACTGGAAGAAAAAATACTCGACTTTATCGACCACCGCTATGATGTGCTGGTATGCACCAATATCGTAGAAAGCGGGGTCGACATTCCCAACGTCAATACCATCATCATCAACAATGCCCATCATTTCGGCCTTAGTGACCTGCACCAGCTGCGGGGGCGTGTGGGCCGGAGCAATAAAAAAGCGTTCTGCTATCTGCTGGCACCACCGATGAGCACCCTGCCCGCCGATTCGCGCAAACGGCTGCAGACACTGGAACAACACAGCGAACTGGGCAGTGGCTTCCAGATCGCCATGCGCGACCTCGACATCCGCGGGGCAGGCAACCTGTTGGGGGGTGAACAGAGCGGGTTTATGGCAGAGATCGGCTTCGAAACCTACCAGAAGATCCTCGATGAGGCCATCCGCGAACTAAAACGCACCCAGTTCAAAGAACTGTTCAAGGAAGAGATCAGCAAGCAGGACGATTTTGTGAGTGACTGCACCATTGATACCGACCTGGAGATCCTGATCCCCGACGATTATGTGGAGAGCATTACAGAACGCCTGTCGCTGTACCAACGCCTGGACAATAGTGAATCAGAAGCGGAACTGGCCGAAATGTACACGGAGTTGCAGGACCGTTTTGGCCCGGTACCGGAACCGGTCAGTGATCTCTTCGAAACCATCAAATGCCGGAAGCTGGCTGTGGAGCTGGGATTTGAAAAAATGACCCTGAAGCATGAAACCCTTCGCTGCCATTTCATCAACCGCCCGGACTCGCCTTACTTTGAATCCGCCGTCTTCCAGAAGATCATCCAATACGTACAAACCGGCACCAACAAGGCCCGTTTAAAGCAAACCGGACGACTGTTTTTACTGGTTGCAGAACCCATTCCTTCTATGAAATCGCTGTATGATTTTTTAAAGGATATGCATGGGTATTGTGTAGAAGCATAGCTCAAAGATGTTTCCGGTCCGTATTCCCTACAGTAAGCCCTCAACTCCTGTAAAACGCCGGCAGGCAGGTTTACATACCCGTCTTTTTTGCCTTTGCCATTTTCAATGCACACCTGCATGGACTCGCTGTTAGCTTTGTGTTAAACATTGGAAAGCAATTTGTGCGGTTTGTGGTTTTGACTTTGAGAAAACATATGGAGAAATTGGAAAAGGGTTTATACACGTTCATCATTTGACACCAGTTTCACAAATCGGAAAAACGTCTCAACTTGACCCGATAAACGACTTAATTCCTGTTTGCCCAAATTGTCATTCGATGTTACATAAACAAGAACCGCCTTTGACAACCGACGAACTAAAATCATTATTAACAAACAACGAATGACAGCACAGCAGCCGCTAACAGGGGTTTTGCAAGAGCGGGGCGAACATGTTTCAATTTAAATATTTTCGTTATATTTGGGTTCCCGGCTTCGGTTGGAACTCTTCGTTGAAAATCCCCGCCCTCGCAAAGCCTCAGACCGTTAGCGGCAATAAGGAAAAGCGATTGAACATTATAAAAAAGTATAAAAATGGAAAAAATAGCTCAGAAGGTTTATAGCCAGATTAATAACGATGTTTATAATACACAGGGCGATATCTGGTGGAAGCCGGATTCTGTATTGCATCTTCTGAAAACTTCGATTAATCCATGGCGGGTGAGTTATGCGAGTAGTGTTTTAAAGAAGCTGAATATAGACCCCAAAGAAAAGACCGCTCTTGAAGTGGGCAGCGGAGGCGGAATAATGACTGAAGAAATTTGCAAGATGGGATTTACTACTACGGGCATTGAGCCTGCTGAAGAATCAATACTCTCGGCTACCAATCATGCAATAGTCAGCGGACTGAATATCAAATATGAGAAGGGCACGGGTGAACAACTTCCTTATCCCAATCAATCGTTTGACGTTGTATTCTGTTGCGATGTTTTAGAACATGTGTGCGATTTGCCAAAAGTGGTTTCAGAAATTTCAAGAGTGCTGAAACCTGGTGGTGTTTTCATCTATGACACATTGAACCGCACGTTCATCAGCAAGCTGGTAGCCATCAAAATATGGCAGGAATGGAAACGCTGGGCATTCATGCCGCCCAACCTGCATGTTTGGAAAATGTTTATCAAGCCGGATGAAATAAAAGAACTTTTATCAAAAAGCGGATTGGAGTGGAAAGACCATGTCGGTTCTAAGCCGAATATTTCTATTCCCAAAATGTTAAGTTTTCTTAGAAGGCGGACTAAAGGAGAATGGACTTTTGTTGATCTTGGAAAGAATTTCCGGCTGGTTGAGAGTAACGACATGAATATACTTTATGGCGGATATGCGATAAAGAAATAATCACAGCCGCTAACAGCACATCTGCAATAGGCGGGGTGACGTGCTCCCCAGACAGGTTCGTGGTTGTCGAAAGTTCAGTACTTCATATCAACATTTGTGCTGAAAAGCCCGCCCATCGCAAATCTGCAAACCGTCACAGGCAAGCGTAAAAACCGACACGCCAACCAAAATATCAAGACAGAATTGAGGATTAAAAAAAGGGGAATAATTGACATCGATTTTGACTTTCGACAAGACAGCAAGTGTAGTGACCCTGACACAGCCAGCGCAAAATTATATAAAGCCCACAAGTTAAAAGAATGGTTTCACAATTAATCAAGCCAGAGGGGTTAGCAGGATTATAAAAGTTTAAACAACCTCCTTGTAAGAAAAGTCCGGATTTATTCTACTCTTGCCGGGTTTCTGCCATATTTAATTCAATGCCACATAAGCATAAATGAAATTCAGATTTCTCAATTTAATTAAAAAGAAGACCAAGAAAAACAACCACGAATACTTCGGAGCCATCCCTGATATACTTTATTATTCAATAAAGAATCAAAACGAGAAGATTGCCTTATAGTATCTTTAATCAGCAGCGGTACCAAGCAGAAGGAACAGAAAATACCGCCACATCGCCAATGATTCAACGCCAGCGGTTATTGTAGATAGGCCCCTACGAATAAATTCCGACTCTAAAATTCAACTTTCAGAGAAAACAGAAGTCAAAGTCTGAAATAACATTCACAAGTTATGAAAAATATGAGCATACTATTATTCGTACTGTTGTCATTGATCCGCTGTACAAAAAATGACGACCTCATACCAATTACACCCGATACTTCTATGTATTTTCCTGCAAATACGGGTTCGGACTGGGAAACAACTTCTGCTACTCAATTGGGCTGGAACACAACTGCCATTGAAGATCTGAAAACTTTTCTCGCTCAAAAAAACACCAAATCGTTTATGATACTCGTAAACGGCAGAATTGTTATGGAAGAGTATTTCAATGGACATACCGCATCTACAGATTGGGAATGGAATAGCGCAGGTAAAACATTAGTATCTGTAACAACGGGAATTGCACAACAAGAAAATTTGCTGAATATCAATAATAGGGTTTCGGATTATTTAGAATCAGGTTGGACTAATATGCCCCTGGAAAAAGAAAACATGATTACTGTAAGAAACTTACTCACAATGACTTCCGGAATAAGTTCAGAAAGCCAATTAGTAATACACAATAATCTCACCTATGTTGCAGATGCAGGAACAAGATGGGCATACAGTAATGTTTTTCAATTATTAATAGATGTAGATGCAAAGGCCTCCAACAGCGATTTTGAAACCTATTTCAATGAAAAACTAAAAAACAAAATCGGTATGGAAGGTTTTTGGAATTTCGGCGTCATCTTCAAAATTTACCACAGCAATACCAGAAGTATGGCAAGATTCGGACTTTTGGCGCTGAGCAAAGGCAGATGGAAAGATGAACAAATCGTCAATGAAAATTATTTTAACGAAAGTACCAATACCTCACAAAATACAAACCCATCTTATGGCTATTTATGGTGGCTCAACGGAAAATCAAAATATATGGTACCCGGTTCGCAAGATGTTTTTCAAGGAGCTTTAATTCCTAATGCACCTTCGGATATGTTTGCCGCATTGGGAGCTTCCGACCAAAAACTTTACATCATCCCAAGCAAAAAAATGGTAATTGTAAGAATGGGCGATTCAGCCGATCCCAATAATCCTGCTTTTGCAACCTCAGGGTTTGATAATGCTCTTTGGGCTAAAATAAATGCAGTAATAAACTAAAAAAAACAACGAACCGCTAACAAGGTATTGCCAAAATCCGGGCTAAACGTCTTCGATCGGACATTTGTGGAAGGCTCAACATTCATTCTTCAATCCAACCTGGCACTTAAACAGATCATCGAAGACAGCCACCGGGAAGGGCATGCATTTATATTGAATATACTGGAGGCGCTGACAGGGAAAAAGCCAGGCGCTGAGATTTGGCAAAAAATTCAGTGAGCAACGACGTTCCCTCTGCCGGTTCACTTACAGTTCCCGGATCTTTATATTCCGGAACGCCACGCCACTGGCCCAGTCCTGCAGTGCAATATGGCCGCTGGTACGCCTGCCAAACTCGGGAAAACGCTTAAAATGTGTGCGGGCCACAGAATCCTGCCATGCCGGAGCCATAAAATCTTCCCGCACCGTTAATACGCCGTTAAGGTAAAAATCCACCTTCCCGTTTACCTGTTTTATACGCGACCGGTTCCATTCACCACCAGGTTTAGCCATCACGGGGTTTTCCTGTGCATCCAGTGCAAAGAGGGCGCCGGCCTTTTTTACGGGGTTGGCATTGTCTGCATGCGCAGGATCAAGCAACTGGTATTCCGGGCCCGATGCCCATGCGGTGGTAAGATCCGGGCGCTCCAGTACATTGATAAACACGCCACTGTTCCCGTTTTTTGCCAGTTTCCATTCAAACTGCAGCTCAAAGTTTTCAAACTCCCGGTCGCTTACCAGGTCGTTCACTTCCGTTTTATTTACCGTGTCTACCGCCAATGCGCCGTCTTTAACGATCCATCCGGACGTCCTGCCCGTCTTATTATACAGGTGCCAGCCATTTGCAGATCTCCCGTCAAACAGCAATGTCCACCCCTGCTCCTTTTCTTCCTTTGTTAACCGGTTGTGCTGACCGGGGTCCGTACAGGAGGTAGCTAGAGTTAACAAGAAGAACAGGAAGGTCGGTAGCTGCTTCATCGTTATTCGTTTCAGGAAAGTTATCGTTTATTTTATAATTAGGCAACTGCTTTCAGGATCTCTTCTTAGCGGAGTCCCTTTCGGGAGACTCCGCTAATCCATCCCCAGCATTCCCTTCGGGAAACACCGACCTCAATTCATTTTGCCCGCTAATGCCTTATGCACTTTTACCACTTCTGAATAAGACCGCACTCCTTTCTTATCCGTTATCGCGATGCGCACGAAGCGGATCGATCCGGAGCTCCCGATCATCTGACTGCTGCGGTAACAAATGATAATGGCTGATAGCAAGGTGAGCATGATGCATAATGCAAGCCCCATACGCCTCCGGCTTATCCTGAAAAATGCGGCAGCAACCAATAATGCACCGCCTATTGAAACGGCATATTTGCGTGTTGGCACTTTAAGCTCATACAGGGTAGCACCGGGAGCATTGTCATCCGGTGTGCCGGATCTTACGATACCGATATTTGCAAAACATACGCTGTCCTCCGATACCTGCACTTCAAAACAACTGCTTTTTTCCCCTGCCCGGGATATCCAGTGTACAATAAGGGAATGATCATGCAGGGTAGCCCGGATGTTTTCAAATACCGCCTGGTCCGTTACCCAACCAGGCACAGCGTTATCAACGTTTGAAAAAATACCGGAAAAATAAGCAGGCGCCTTATCTCCACATTCTATTGGCCTGCCGGCACTTTTACCATTTGCCGGAAACAATATTCCCAGCAAAAGCAATAGTCGAAGCTGATATTTCATTTGCTTTAGCGTTATTGATAAAATCCGATCCCGTCCCTCGTATGCGCCCCGTGCTGCCACACAACGCCGCTGTGGCCAGTCCGCCGGGGACAAACCGTACACATCCGTTTCCATCCATCCCCTGCCGGTCATAAAAAACCCTCATAAGCGCGTGCATCCAGGCTGCATGAGCAGTATCCGTTCTGTAATACAAAGGTAGTTACAAATATCAAATATGCATTATGTTTTTTTTATATTCGTACCGATGCGTTTTGCAGATCTATATGACATCCGGTCTTTTTATTGCTCCCGTTTGTACACATAGCAAAAACAACAGAAGCAGGCAATGGAATACCCGGTACAGAAAAATGGCTGCTTATCTTTTTTGGCGGATCAGTAATTCCGCAATCGGATATGGTTACGCAGTGTCGTTTTTAAATTGTTTTTCGCTACTAATGTCCGCAGGTGCTCTCCTGATGCCTGATCTGATCACCCCCCATCAGCATTCAGGCCATTATTCCCGGATCTTTATTGCTCGGGGTAAGCGTCTCCCTTATGACAGGTATTGCAGGTTACCGTGTTCAAATATGCCGGGTGGATCACAGAATCTGTGCGGAAATAATTTTTATTGATGTCGATGGTCATGCGGAGCATGTTCCGTGCCACTTCTTTTGCTGGATTTTCATCGGATGCAAAATCCAGCCGCTCCGAGTTCTTTCCCTTTGCATGGCAGAAACTGCATTTAACTCCCAGCGCTTTGTTAAACGATTCCATGATACTGTCCAGGCGTTCATGCGTAATATCCTGGGGCAATACCTTTAAATTATGCGGCGGCCGGTAAAAAGAATAGGAAGCGCCAACCATAATGGTCAAAAGGATGAGCGTAAAGACAAGGGAGATCTTTTTATACCGCATAAAATAAGTTTTACAAATAAATGACAACTTCCCGCAATTTAGGAAAAATCAGCAGAAACAAGGGTTTAGCAGCCCCATCTGTCATGAACAGTCGTTAGCATTCTTTATAATAACCGTTTCAATCCACCGGAATGATTAACTTTGCACCCTATTTTTAAGATCATGTCTGAAGTTATCACTCCCGCCTTAACAGCCAAGGATTTTGCAACCGACCAGGAAGTACGCTGGTGTCCCGGCTGTGGCGACTATTCTATATTGGCACAGGTGCAACGGGTGATGCCGGGTTTGGGTATCCCCAAAGAAAATATCGTGTTTATTTCCGGTATCGGGTGCAGCAGCCGCTTTCCTTATTATATGAATACATATGGGATGCACTCGATCCACGGCCGCGCCACGGCCATCGCATCGGGCCTGAAGGCTTCGCGCCCGGAGCTCAGCATCTGGATCGTTACCGGTGATGGAGACGCGCTCAGCATCGGCGGCAATCATACCATTCATCTGTTAAGAAGGAATTTTGATGTAAACGTGTTGTTGTTCAACAACCAGATCTACGGACTGACCAAGGGCCAGTACTCACCCACATCAGAAGCGAACAAGATCACCAAATCCACCCCTTTTGGCAGCATCGACCATCCGTTCAATCCCCTGGCCCTGGCACTGGGCGCCGATGCCAGCTTTGTAGCGCGTACCATGGACCGGGATCCGAAGCATCTGCAGGCCATGCTGATCCGCACGCACCAGCATAAGGGCGCTTCCTTCCTGGAGATCTATCAGAACTGTAATATCTTCAATGATGGTGCTTTCGAGATCTTTACAGAAAAAAGCTCCAAAGCTGAAGAAACCATTTTTGCAGAGCACGGTAAACCCATGGTCTTTGGAGCAGAAGGAAAAAAAGGCATCCGCCTGGATGGATTTAAACCGCAGGTGGTAACCCTGGGCGAAGGATACAGCGCGGATGATCTGTGGATACATGATGAAAAGGACATCTTTAAAGCGCAATTGCTCACCCGCATTTTCGACAACCCGGCGCTGGAAGACCATTTGCCCCGCCCCTTTGGAGTGTTCTATGAAACAGATCGCCCCTGCTATGAGGAAATGATGGCCCTGCAGCTGGAGGATGCCAAAGCCCGCAAGGCGCCCAATCTGGATGCGCTGTTGCGTGGTAAGGAAGTCTGGACCATACAGTAATGATTTTATGTGCCGGGCTTCAGCATTGCTATCAGGAACGGTTGTGTCACTCCCTTCATCGCCCGGCAATCCTGTTCGGCAAGAAATATAACAGATCAGAAAACATAAACGATGGATTCTGCAAAAGATTACTTAGCCATTAATAAAGCCTCCTGGAATAAGAAGGTGCGGTTTCACCTGGAATCTGATTTCTATGATGTAGCGGGCTTCATAAACGGGGCCTCATCGCTCAATGATATCGAGCTGAACCTGCTGGGCAATATAGCCGGCAAACGCATCCTGCACCTGCAATGTCATTTCGGGCTGGACTCTATTTCTCTGGCCCGCATGGGCGCACAGGTTACGGGCATCGACCTGTCGGACAAAGCCATTGAAGCGGCCGATGACCTGGCAGCCAAAACGCAAACAGCTATCCGCTTTATCTGTTGTGATCTTTACGACCTTCCCAATCATCTGAACGAAACCTTCGACATCGTTTTTACCAGCTATGGTACCATTGGCTGGTTGCCCGACCTGGACCGGTGGGCTTCCGTTATTGCAACCTTTCTCAAACCCGGAGGCCGGTTTGTTTTTGCCGAATTTCACCCGGTAGTTTGGATGTTTGACGATGAGTTTAATAAAATAGGCTATAACTATTTTAATACCGGGCCCATCACCGAAACCTACAGCGGCACTTATGCCGACCGTAACGCGGACCTGAACCAGGAATACGTGACGTGGAACCACGGCAGCGCCGAGGTCCTCAGCAGCCTCCTCCGCAATGGCCTTAAGCTTACCGCGTTTGAGGAGTTTGATTACTCACCCTATAATTGCTTCCGGCACACGGAGGAAATAGCCCCAAAAAAATACCGCATTCAACACCTGGGAAACAAGATCCCCATGGTATTTGCATTAATGGCGGTGAAGCGTTGACAAGTTAATATGTTTAAGGGGTAATAAGGTCTTCTGTAAACCTGCAAACTGATCAACTTGTTAACTTATCGACCGATATTTGCAGTATGCTTATTTCCATCCATCCCAAAGATCCCCAGCCCCGTTTGATCAGGCAGGTAGCCGACAGCCTGCGAACAGGAGGGATCATCATTTATCCTACCGATACCATTTATGGCCTGGGCTGCGACATTTTCCAGACCAGGGCCATTGAGCGCATCGCCTGGATCAAAAAAGTGGACCCGAAAAAAGCACAATTCTCTTTCGTTTGTGCAGACCTGAGCCATTTGAGCGATTTTGCCAAACAGATCTCCAACAGCACCTTCCGCCTGCTGAAGGAATACCTTCCCGGACCCTACACCTTTATCCTGGAGGCCAGCAAGCAGGTGCCCAGGATCCTGCACAGCAAAAAGAACACGGTCGGTATCCGTGTTCCGGAAAACAAGATCACCCAGGCACTTATCCGCGAGCTGGGACATCCCATTTTAAGCACTACCCTGCCCGGCGAGCTGGTAGAAGATTATACAGATCCCGAGATCATTCATGAGCATTACCAGAATCTTGCAGACATTGTGATCGACGGTGGCATTGGCGGTATGGTTCCCTCCACGATCATTGATTGTACAGGAGAAGAAATGGTGCTGGTCCGGAAAGGATTGGGCGATTGGGAAGAGTAAGACCTGTCAGGTTTGAGCGTTACAAACCGCCCCGGATTCCCAGCTCCAGCCCTCTTAATTCGGCCAGCCCTCTCAGGCGGCCAATAGCCGAATAACCGGGATAGGTCGTCTTCTTCAGGTCGTCCAGCATCTGGTGGCCATGATCCGGGCGCATATGAATGGATACCCCTCTGCGGTGCATGGTTGCTACGATCGCTTTTACTACGGCATACATATCCACATCCCCATCGAGGTGGTCTGCTTCAAAAAAGTTGCCGGCTTCATCCCGCTTTGTGCTGCGCAGGTGCAGGAAATGGATATGGTCGCCCAGGCGCTCTACCATGCCGGCCAGGTCGTTATCCGCACGCACGCCGTAAGAACCGGTGCAGAAGCACAAGCCGTTGGCCGGGGATGGCGCTGCCCGGATCAGCTCCAGCGCATCAGCCTCGGTGCTCACGATCCTTGGCAATCCCAGGATGGGGAAGGGAGGATCATCCGGGTGAATGGCCATTTTTAAACCGGCGGCTTCTGCTACGGGAACCACCTGCTGCAGGAAATAGAATAAATGTTGCTTCAGCTTTTGTGCATCAATCGCTTCATAGGTCTTCAACGCATTCAGGATCTCTTCCTCTGTAAACCGCTCTTCACTTCCCGGCAAGCCCAGGAGCGTATTGCGGTACAGGGTTTCCTTGTCTGCTTCGCTCAATTGCTCCAGACGGCTTTTTGCACTTTCCAGTTCGGCGGCGGCATAGTCATTTTCCGCCCCGGGGCGTTTCAGCAAAAACACATCAAATGCAATGAACGCCGCTTTTTCAAAACGGAGCGCCTTGCTCCCGTCCGCAACGGTATAGTTGATATCCGTCCGCATCCAGTCCAGGATCGGCATAAAGTTATAAGTCACCACCTTCAGACCACAGGCCGCCACATTCCGGAGGCTTTGCTTGTAGTTTTCGATATACCGTTCAAAATTGCCCGTCTGTTTTTTTATATCTTCGTGTACGGGCAGGCTTTCGATCACTTCCCAGCTCAATCCTGCAGCTTCCACCTCACTTTTCCGTTTATTGATCTCTTCGGTTTCCCAGATCTCCCCCACCGGAATATGATGCAGGGCGGTTACCACACCGGTAGCACCGGATTGCTTTATATCACTCAAACTGACAGGATCTTTTGGCCCGTACCAACGCATGGTATGGATCATGGCATATTGTGCTTGTTTCATGCTTTTTTTATCGTTTAGAAAATACTGATTCGCCCAAAAATAAGCGATTTATAAATGTGCCGGCGCACTACTTTTCCGGGTAATAATGCGAGTTGATAACATTTGTTTGGTAAAGCTGGTAATGGGGCGTTTACTTTCTATATCTGCCAGCAACAGCTTTGCCGCCACGCTTCCCATTTCCACAGACGGCTGATAGATGACCGACAATGCCGGATCCAGCAGCTCGGAGTTATTGAAGTTGGAAAATCCCATCAGGCCAATATCCCCGGGGATCTTCATTTGCTTTTGCTTCAGGATGCGCAGCGTTTTTAACGACAGCGTATCCGATAATGTCAGCAAGGCATCGGGCCTGTTCTTCATGCCCAGCAGCGAGGAAACGACCTTCTCGATCTCACGGTCGTCCGAGCCTCCCGCGGCACAAAACTGCACCCATTTTCCGTTCTGCTCCAGCCCCAGCTCCTCAAAAGCCTTGATGCATCCTTCTATACGTTCCCTGGATATGGACAGGTTCCGGTTGTTGGCGATCAGCGCTATTTTCCGGTAGCCGTTCTTTGCCAGGTGCTGCACCGCCTCATAAGCACCGGTAAAATTGTCGGCAGTTACCTTATGCGTCTCGATGTTTTCGGCAATGCGGTCTATAAAAACAATGGGCACGCCCCGTTCGATCATTTCCTCAAACACCGTGTAGTCCGTCGTTCCTGCTGCCAGGGAGATGATCAGCCCGTCGATCGACCGGGAAGTGAGATCATTCACGATCATCTGTTCCCGCTCGGCAGAATCCTTGCTTTGTGTAATGATAACGTTATAGCCTTTTTCATTGGCCACCGACTCAATACCGGCGATCACCTGGCTGAAATAGCTATTGGCGATATCCGAAACAATGACCCCGATGGACCTGGATTTGCCCTTACGCAGGCTTAAAGCGGCAAGATTGGGCCGGTATTTATTCTCATTTGCATAATCCCTGATCTTCTTTTTCGTTTCTTCACTGATCTCATAACTGTCGCGCAATGCCCGGGAAACCGTGGAGGCCGACAACCCCAGTGCTTTCGCAATATCTTTTATGGTAATGGCATCCAGTTTCATACACCCTTTCTTAATGGTAAGCGAATATACTTATTTATACAATCGTTACCGGCAACGATTGCGTAAATAGTGCCGGCTGAAACAGATTCCTGATCCTGAAATAATCCTAACTTGTACCCTATCCTTTTTTTGAGGGTACCGGATCAGCTCCGGGGCATGTTCTGCCGCATTTCTTCTGAGGGGAACGCGGTCCACGGCATATGAAACAAAAATGCATTTACATAATTCCAGGGTACCGCCAAACATGCCCGGTGCTGCGAAACAGAACCATTCCTGCAAACTCCTGTCATATATGAAGCTCCTGTTCCTGACCGCCCTGATCATCGCAACATTTAACAGCACCGCTCAGCAAAACGCTGCCGTTGCCTTTCCCGGGGCCGAAGGATTCGGCAAGTATACAACCGGTGGAAGAGGCGGGACTGTGTACCTGGTAACCAACCTCAATGATGACGGAGAAGGCAGCCTGAGAAAAGCCGTCAGCTCCGCCGCACCGCGGATCGTCGTCTTTCGTGTTTCAGGCACCATTCATTTAAAAAGCCGTCTGAATATTAAAGGGAGTAAGACCATTGCCGGGCAAACTGCACCGGGCGGCGGTATTTGCCTGGCGGATCAGCCGGTTGTCCTTTCGGGAGATAATATCATCCTGCGCTTCCTGCGCATCCGGATGGGCGACCGCTACCAGAATGGCGGCATGAAGGACGGGGCCGGCGCTGATGATGCATTGGGCAGCTCCGGACGCAAGAACATTATCATTGATCATTGCAGCATGAGCTGGAGCACCGATGAAGTATGTTCCGTTTACAGGGGCGACAGCACTACCCTGCAATGGAATATTCTTTCCGAACCACTCAACTATTCGTATCACTTTGAAGAGGGCGATAAGGACTTTGAGCACCATGGATATGGCGGAATCTGGGGCGGTGCCCACTTTACCGCACACCACAACCTGTTTGCCCACTGCAACAGCCGCAATCCGCGCTTTAACGGAGTAAGGCTGGGTGCCACTACCGAGCTGGCAGACTTCCGGAATAACGTGATCTATAACTGGGGCGGTAACAATATTTATGGCGGGGAGGGCGGCAGCTATAACATTGTGAATAATTATTTCCGCTATGGCCCCTCTACCAAACCGTCGGTAAGATCCCGTATCGTTAACCCCTATAAAGAAGAAAAGAAAAACATCCCCTTTGGCAGGTATTATGTCAGCGGAAACCATGTGGACGGTGCCCCGGACATTACAAAAGACAATTACAAGGGCGTGCATATGGGTAACAACGGAACGGAAACCGATAAGCAGAATGCGGTCATGCAAAAGCCCTTTGAAGCCGTTCAGCTTCCGTACCAAACCTCCGTGGAGGCGTACAGGGCGGTGCTGGAAAACGCAGGCGCCCGGCTCCCGGAAAGAGATACCCTGGATGCGCGCATCGTCAATAATGTCCGGAACCGCACAGGAGCACTGGTTGATGTTCAGGGCCACTACCCCCACGGCACGCCTTTTGAAAAAACGGTTTCCGCCTGGCCCGTATTAAAACAGGGGCCTTTACCCGTGGATACCGATAATGACGGGATCCCCGATGAATGGGAACGGGCGCACCACCTTGATCCCAACAGCCACACAGACGGCACTGCATTTATCATCGATAAGCACTATTCAAATATTGAAGTGTACATAAACAGTCTTGTAAATTAATCCATGATGAAAAATCTTCTCGTATTAGCGGCCGGGTTGTTCCTGTCTGCCTTCATACCCACGGCACAACAGAAAAAAATAAAGATCTTCCTGGCGGGCGATTCCACAATGGCCATCAAGGACAAAAGGGCCTTTCCCGAAACCGGGTGGGGCATGCCGTTTGTTTATTTTTGGGATTCGTCTGTAGCCGTTATCAATACAGCAAAGAACGGCAGAAGTACCTCCTCCTTTAAAAAAGAAGGGCTGTGGCAGTCCATTATAGATAAAGCGGGTGCCGGAGATTACGTGCTGATCCAGTTTGGGCACAACGATGAAGTACCAACCAAGAGAACTTATACCCCCGAACCGGAATTTAAAGGTAACCTGGTACAATTTATCAAAGAGGCCAGAGGCAGGGGAGCCATTCCCATACTGATCACGCCGGTGGCCCGGAGAAAATTTGATGTTTCCGGAAAAATAACTGAAACACATGCCGTCTATTCCGGCATTGTGCGGGAGGTAGCACAATCGGAGCATACCCCACTCATCGACCTCGACCGGGAAAGCCAGCAGCTATACCAGCAACTGGGCGACGAATATTCTAAATTGTTATTCATGCATCTTTTACCCGGCGAGCACCCCAACTACCCGTCCGGGAAAACGGACGACACCCATTTTACAGAACTGGGGGCCAGAAAAATTGCGGAGCTTGTACTGGCCGCCATCCGGAAGCAGGTACCCGCACTTGCAGAAAGAATCGTGAACGCGTCCTCAAAAAGATAAGGGAAAAGCCGCTTCCATAAACGGCCCTGCGGCGGGAACAGCCGGTTATTCTGCCGTTTTTACCAGCACCATCCGCGACCGGTCTGCCCGGTAAACCGTATCATAAAAGGTCACCATTTTTTCATAATCGCCGGCAGGAAAATGGCCATTGTTGCGGTCGTATCGGCGGATCATGCTGATGACCCCGTTCCGGAGCGCAAACCGGATCTCATATTCCCCGAAGGCATTCTCCACCTTTACCGGCCGGGGCATGGCCTCTACGGCATATCCCGGAGGGATCTTTATAAGAACCGTATCCGAGGTTTTGAACCCATAGGCATAAACGATCTCATGCTCCCGTTTCTCCACATCGCTGAGCTTCCGGGTGTTTGCCGACAATATATTGGGGGTAATGAACAACCGTTTCCCGGTGATGGTCGCATAGTTCTTTGATACCAGCTGCACGTTTTCCGTTATGGCGGGAATATCATTGCTGCCCGCCTCCCCATAGCCAAAAGAGCTGACCTCATAATTGGGGATCGAGAAATAATTCCGCAATCGTTTCTGTTTTTCCTCATCAGAAAGACCGTGCAGCACACCATGCAGATCATCCTGAAGCAGGCCGGTACAACGGGTAACCACAGCAGCTACCAGCGTACCATTCGCATCCAGACGGGCATCGATCATCCGGGTTTGCACATTTGCCGATTTCTGGTATGCCGGCGTGCGCACCAGGTGGCTATTGGCATCGTCAATCAGCAGTGCCTCCCGGTCGCCGGTAAAACTGCCCATATACCCCGGCTCCACTGTCTGACTGGTACATTCCAGCCAGACAGTGTCTTTGTCATCCGGTACGCAAACAATCACATGATTAAACTGGTTAGACGGAAAATCGCTCACAACATCCTTATCTTCTGTTCCCCCGGTTATCAATGCGGTATATGCCCTGATGCCCGCTTCTTTAAGCAGGGCTACCATATAGTTCGACAATGCCTTACAATCGCCATACTTTTTTTCCGCAACATAGGTTGCGTCCAATGGCTGCCATCCGCCCATTCCCAGCTGGATACTGATGTAACGCGAATGCTGCTGCATATACCGGTACAATACATCGATTTTTTCCCGCCGGGTCTTTAACCCGGCCGTCAGCTCCCGTACTTTCGTTTTGATGCCGGCCGGCAAAACATCCCTCCCTGCGTAAAGTGCTGTCATGAACGCTCCAAAGCCCTGCCAGGTATCCATATTCCCTTTATAACCGCCTATTTCAAAATCAGAAGGTGCTGTTAGCACCCGGGTCACCAACCGGTTCCACTCCGGTGCAAAAGATTCCTCCTCCCGGGCCGGTACGTTATCCAGCGCCCAGGAAATGGTCCTTGTATTCCTGGCCTCTTTTACCTGCGGTGCACCCGCATAATGGAACATTTTATAGCGCAGCTTGTACGTTTCCGGTACTTCAAAAAGGAAACTGCTGCGCTCAACAGCGATCTGCGGACCGCTTTGCGGCATCCACTCCGGAAGGGAGAAAAGACCGTTCAATGTGATTTCAATGGCATACTCAACCGTATAAGGATACTCTTTATAATAAAAGTTATGATACTTGAACCGCGCATCCGTAATCAGGCTGGAGCCATCCGTGCCGCTCCCATCCTGGATATCTTTCCTTTTTACAGATTTCAGTTTCTTTCCCATCGCATTGTACAGGGTACCGGAAATATCGTTGATCAGCCGGAATTTATCGTACCCTACAACCAGTTCCGCATATTCTTCAGCCGCCTCGTTCAAAATGGTGTAAACATAATGCCTGCGATATACCGCCTTTCCAATACCACGCACTTCAACGGAGGTTTCGTCCAGTCGCTTGACCAGGTCCGCATTTTTCAACAGTGCCTCAGGTATGGCATTTACGGGATATTCGGCGCTTGCCTGCAGGTGCCACACGCCTGCGATCAGAAAAATAAAAACGCCTCTGAAAAAAAACGCGTTCATTACTCTTTAATTTTTTTTAATACCACCTGCTCACTGTGCTTTTTGGCAATATGTCCAAAAAAGTCCCGGAGGGTCTGATAATCTTCGGCCAGAAAATTTGCCTTCTTGATGTCGATCTTGCTCTGGAGCATGATCCTTCCTCCGGAAGCGCTGATGATGTATTCAAACATACCCTCATTTCCATTGAGCATCACACGTGTCGATTTGGGCAGCTCCTCCACTTCATAACCTTTTGGTATCTCCATGTTCAGCACATACAGGCGGAACGTTGCAAAGGGCATTTCCACGGGGTATTTTCTTTCCGCAGAAACAAAGGGGTTGGTCTTAACGGCTTCACTGAACATCGGATTCAGGTAGATCATGGATTCCGTTCCCGGATCAAAGTCCACGTTATATCGTATCGATACGGGAAAATCAAAATTCTTCAGAGAATCGATATGGGTTTCAGAAAGCTTCATCGGAAAAGAATACGACTTTTCCATATCTTTAAAATAGGCACCCATATCCTTTGTTGCCAGCTGGTCCCGTATCTGAACAGATTCATAGTAACCCGGGGTACTGCTAAAAGTACCACTGATCCCTCCATCTTTATCATTCACCAGGAACAGCAGGGTCGTCTTTTTTTCATGCAGGGAGTCTGCTTCAAAACTTACATTGCGTGGTGCAGGACTGACCACAAAGGCCGGCCCATTGTAGCATTCAAGCGGCAACTTTCCAAAACCCAGGCGGGGATGGGTGGCATCCAGGTAATAGTACTTTCCATCAACCCGCGCGGCACACAGAACAGCGTTATACTTGTTCAGCAGGGGGTAGTTTGGACTCGCCCATCCGTGGCCGCGGGTGCTTAACAGCATCGGGTCAGCGGTAATGCCCCGTTGTTTCAGCATGGCGATCAAAAGCATATTGATCTCGGCCGCCGTTCCGCTCTTTTTCCGGAATACATCCCGCAGCGTTGTCTGATCCGAAAGATAAAATCCGTCTGACCGGGTTGTAGTAAAATGATCCCGCACAAATGCATAAATTGCCCGCGCAGCCTCCAGGTTGCCCGTGCTTTGAGGCGTAATTTTCTTTACCTCATCACCCAGCCAGAAATTGGGCCGCGTGAGTTCCGCACCAAAGTTTTCGTGCTTGAGCAGCTGCTCGCTGGCGGTAGCCCAGTTTCCCACGATGTCCTTGGGCGACGTATTGGGAAACCGGTACTGAGAAAGCTGAAAATCGATTTTCGAATTATGATTTCCGAGTGATGAGGTGAACGGCTCTTCTTTCAGCGCCGGAACATTTGTTGCCGACCAGGTATTTTGCGTTTCATAACCCGACAGCCTGTAATATTCTGTAGCCTGAGTGCTGTTGGATTCCGTTACCGACCAGGTCTTAAAAACATCCTTCTTGGTATTTTTCAGTTTGATCCATCCCTGGGATAAAAAAACATACTGAAAGAACTGGGGTATATACACGGTATACTGTGTAAACAGCCGCGGGTAATCGCCCTGGAACTCCCAGGAGCGCAGATTGAATAAGAATTCGGATTCGATGGTATAGGTATATTCCACGATCGACCCTTCCCGGAGATCCGGAAAGGTGAATTTCCTTGAGATCCAGTTCCGGTTCACCCTTTCCTTAAAGATATTGGAAGACTCCAGCTTCGTTTGCTGCACGGTACCACCTTCGAGGTTATAGGTAATCCCTTTTACCTCCTTAAGCTTTTCCTCGCCATCCGGAGACGTATAAAGGTCAATAGAAACACTGCCCGCATCAAAGCCTTTTTTATCCAGTATCCTGATCCGCGTAGTACGTTTATGGATCAGCGAAAACCATCCTTCATTGTTCCCTACGATCCTTGATGTTCCTACATCAGACAGCACCACGGCACTGGTATTGGAATCAATCACCGGCGACCGGAGGTTAAAGTCCGCCGCGCTTACTTTTCCGAATTTCAGATTTGTTTCTTCCTGGGCACTTGCAAGCTCAGGAAAAAGGCAGATCACAAACAGCAGTATTGTAAGTAAAGTAGTTCTCATAATAGTTAAAAAACAGGACAAATATAAAAAGCTCTGCCAAAAATGGAAAAATTTTTGCCGGCCGGCCTGTTTTGCCTGTACCGCAGTACATAAAAAAACGGGGACAAAGCCCCGCCTTCTCATTGTTCATACGGAGGTATTAAAAATAATAATAACCTGTTGTGATCAGTTTATCGGCAAGGCGGCGGCGCGCCTCCTTGCTGTTGAAAGGTGGTGCTTTTGTAAACCGTTTCAGCCCCATCAGGATCATGCGTTGTTCATCGCCTTCGGCAAAACCGTTAATGGCATCTTTACCGGCCTTGTTTATTTTATCTGCTGCATCATACAGGTACACGCGGGTCATATCTGCATAGTCGGCAGCAGCAGCCTCCCCTTTTGTTGCAGTGGTCTTAACAGTACGCAGGAGCATGCTTTCCGCATGAAATACATCCATTGCCATATCCGCAATGTTCATCAGGATCTCCTGCTCGCTTTCGATTTTCATCATCAGCTTTTGCGCGGCGGCTCCTGCCACCATCAGGATGGCTTTTTTAAGGTTGGCGATCAGCTTTTGTTCTTCTCCGAAAGGTGTTTCTTCCTCGCTGCTGAAATCCGGTATGCTCATGAGCTCCTTCTGTACTTCCATTGCCGGCCCCATCAGGTTCAGGCGTCCCTGCATGGCACGTTTCAGGGTCATATCCAGGATCAGCAGGCGGTTGATCTCGTTGGTACCTTCATAAATACGGTTAATGCGGCTGTCGCGGTAGGCACGGGAAATATTATACTCGGCACTAAATCCATTGCCCCCGTGGATCTGCACGCCCTCATCTACCACAAAATCCAGCAGCTCACTTCCAAAAACCTTCAGCATGGCACATTCGATGGCATATTCTTCTGCTGCGCCCAGCAGCGCTTCATTAAAGGGTTTTCCTTCAGACAGCAGTTTTTGTTCATACCGGTCGATCCATTTAGCAGTACGGTATAAAGCAGATTCTGCGGCAAACATCCCAATGGCCATTGCTGCCAGCTTATGTTTGATCGCTCCAAAATTACTAATGGGCTGCTTGAACTGCTCGCGCGTCTTCGCATATTCCAGGGAGGTATTAAAGGCCTTGCGCGCCCCACCCAACGCGGCAGCACAAAGCTTCAGGCGGCCGATGTTCAATATATTGAAGGCGATCTTATGTCCTTTACCGATCTCGCCCAGTACATTTTCGACAGGTACTTTGGCATCCTGAAAATACAGCTGCACCGTCGAAGAGCCCTTAATACCCATCTTCTGCTCTTCCGGGCCCTGTGTAAATCCTTCCATGCCCCGCTCCACGATAAAGCCGGTGAACTGATCGCCGTCTACTTTTGCAAAAACCGTGTATACATCCGCAAAACCACCGTTGGTGATCCAGCACTTCTGGCCGTTCAATAAATAATATTTCCCGTCATCGCTCAGTTTGGCCGTGGTTTTTGCGCTGAGCGCATCGCTGCCGCTGTTGGGTTCTGTAAGGCCGTATGCCCCGGTCCATTCACCGGTGATCAGCCTGGGGATGTATTTTTGTTTCTGTTCCGGATTGCCGAAATATAAAATCGGGAGGGTACCGATCCCGGTATGCGCGGCAATCGCTACCGAAAAGGAATGCCCCGCACCCAGGTATTCATTAATGATAGTGGAGGTCACAAAATCTTTCCCCAACCCGCCGTACTCTTCCGGAAAGGATGTGGCCAGCAGCCCCTGCTCACCGGCTTTCTGTACCAGTGATTTCATCAGCCCGGGCTCCATGCTGTCGATCCGGTCCAGGTTGGGCCATATCTCCGCCTCCAGGAACTGGTTGCACAGGTCGCGGATCATCAACTGCTCCTCATCAAATTCGTTGGCCGTAAAGGTTTGCGCCGGTACCTGTTCTTTTACAAGCCACTCCGCTCCATGGGTAATGGCTTCCTTGTTTACAGCAGCATCCATTGTCGTTGTTTTTAAAGTTTTTTAAATTTCGGGGCGTTCAGCTTCAGCACCTTGCCCCCGACGGCTCCATTTCCTCTACCTCAGATTCTCGTACACGATCTTCAGCACCTCCTTGCAAACCTCGATCTTATCATTGCTTACCCCGGAAAGCGCCTCCTCCACCGTTTCTTCTGCAAAGCTGTAACAGGTGTCCTGCATCTCCTTGGCCCGTTCCGTCAGGAAGATCAGGTTCTTTCTGCGATCTGCCTTTGAATGAATGCGCCGGACCATCCCTGCTTTTTCAAGATTATCCACCAGCCGGGTCATGCTGGGCTTATCCCGGAAAGTAGCCTTGCAAAGATCCTGCTGACTGATGCCGTCCTCCTTCCATAAATGGTACAACACACTCCACTGTTCAATGGTCAGACTCAGGTCTGCCTGGTTGAACTTCTTCTGCAACCTCCGGGCAATGGCTGTACTGGCCACACCGGTGATGAAGCTGTACAATTCACTTTTTTTAAATTGGTTGTTTGACATATAGTTGTTTTAACAACTAACCAAAGTTAGTCTATTTTTGTATTGCTTTCAACAATTCGATGTTGATCGCCGTCAATAAAGATGACAAAGAAAAAGCAGTTGTCCGCGGGGTAAACGCCGTCGCAAAAAATAAGCGAAATTGCAGTATCACCGGATCTTTAATCAGTGCATCTGGATCAGAAATATATTTTATACAGACAATCAGTGATCAGCTACAGCGTCACCGGCAACGGTCCGCAGCCGGTGGTCTGCTTTCATGGTTTCAATGAGTCGGCATCATCCTTTTCCATACTGGAAAACAGTGGCGGCCGTTATACCATCCTGGCTATCGATGCCCCCTTTCACGGGCACACCAGCTGGAAAGAAGGCTCCCGCTTTACTCCGGACCAGCTCCATGAGATCCTTCATATCCTTCTTGAAGCGGAGTCCTGCTCTCCGACACAGCCGCTGACCCTCATCGGCTTCAGCCTGGGTGGGCGTATCTGCCTTTCTTATTATCAGCACTACCCGCAAAGGGTTAACCGCCTGCTGCTGCTGGCCCCCGACGGACTGAAGATGAGTTTCTGGTACTGGTTTTCTTCGCACACCCTTTTGGGCAACCGGTTATTTGCCTGCACCATGAAGCACCCCGCATGGCTGATAAGGTTTGCCGGTATCCTTCATAAAACAGGACTGATCAATGCCGGCGTTAAAAAGTTCGTGATCCACCACCTGCACCAGCCACAGGTGCGGGAAAAGCTCTATACGGTATGGACGGCCTTTCGCTTTTTCAGACCGGATATCGCACAGGTAAAAAAAGCAATCGCTCAAAAACAAACCCCCGTAGCGCTCTACTTTGGAAGATACGACAAGGTGATCCCCGCAAAGCGTGGTTCCCGGTTTGTAAAAAACATCGAAGCATTTGCCAAAACCCGGGTATTGGAAGCCGGGCACCGGTTACTGCATCACAAAACAGTGCAAACCGCATTAAGGGACTATACCAATGTGATATAGAGACATTTTGTACCCTTACAACAATGACCCCGGTATTTATACATACCTACCTTTACCGCCCAGGACCGGAAACGATGGGAAGGCGATCGGGAGCTGATGCTATTGCAGGGTCTTATATGAACAGGATTGGATCATTGATGAAGCCAACGTTGTACGTCCGGATATTTTAATTGCCTGCGGAGATCCGGATCCCGAAAGCCATATTACAAAAACACCTGTTTTAATTGTCGAAATATTTTCCCAACCACACGGCTTAAGGACCGCAATACCCAGTTCACGCTTTACGAATTTGCGGCGTGAAATACTGTTTGATGTCAGACCCGGATACAAATTCCATACAGGTATTTGAGCTTACGGATAACAAATACAAAGAGCGGTTCCCGCCTTTCCATTTTAAGTTGACGGAGCACTGCGGGATCCCCTTTTGATATCGGGGCTGCGCTTTCTGTTTGACGATCCGCTTCCCGTTTTCGTCATCCCGGCAAGAATCACTTAGCTTTGCCGCTCTATGTGGCTCACCGGCATTATATTTCTTTTGTTTGTCGTTTACGCGTACCTGATCCTGTTCTACACCAGAAGCTGGAAGCAGATCCCCGCGCAGGCCGCAGCAGGCACCCCGGCCGTAACAGGTCCTTCTTTTACCATCATCATTCCCGCCAGGAATGAAGCAGAAAATATCCTCCCCCTGCTGCAATCCATAAAAAAGCAACCCTATCCTTCCCACCTCTTTGAAGTGATCGTGGTAGACGATCATTCGGATGACCGGACGGCATCGCTTGCTGAAAGATTTGCCGCAGACAACAGGGACGCCCCTTTTATAAAAGTCATCCGGCTCACCGGCAGGGAAATGAATTCTTATAAGAAAAAAGCCATTGAAACCGGCATCGCAGCTGCAAAACACGACTGGATCGTTTGCACCGATGCGGATTGCATCACGCCCCCCGGTTGGCTGCAGAGCTTTGCGCAGGCCATAAGCGAAACGGATCCGGTATTCATAGCAGCTCCTGTTGCCTTTAACGAAGAAAAAGGCCTGGTCAACCTGTTCCAGGATCTGGACTTTCTCACATTGCAGGGCATTACCGGTGCTTCGGTTTATAAGAACATACACACCATGTGCAATGGCGCCAACCTTGCTTACCGCAAAGACGTTTTCGGCGAAGTAAACGGCTTCCGGGGTATCGACAGGATCGCTTCCGGTGATGATATGCTGCTGATGCATAAGATATGGAAGCAGTATCCGCACAGAGTTGTTTACCTGAAATCAAAACAGGCGATCGTAAAAACTGCTGCCGCTCCCACCTGGGGTGCGTTCTTTAACCAGCGCATCCGTTGGGCCAGTAAGGCCACCAGCTATGACGACAAACGTATTTTTGCAGTGCTGCTGCTGGTGTACCTTTTTAACGCCTCTTTTCTCGTCTTGCTTATTGCAGGGTTTGTAAACAGCATCTTCTTTTTTGTATTGCCTGGTTTCTGGATTTTGAAAACCATTATTGAGTATCCGTTTATCAAAAGTGTGGCACAGTTCTTCAACAAACGGTCGCGGTTAAAATATTTTTTCCTGTTTCAGCCCCTGCACATCGGCTATACCATACTTGCCGGGTTCCTGGGCAGTTTTGGCCGGTATGAATGGAAGGGCCGGCGGGTAAAATAAAGCGCTTTTTGTTTTTTCTTACATTTGAAACGCATGCAGATATTTTCCATCTTCCACCAGCCTGCCTGGAAACGGCTCAAAAAAAACAAGGGAGCAGTAATCGGCCTTTGTGTGATCCTCCTTTCTGTTTTCATAGCTGTGTTTTGCTACTTCCTGGCAGAAGACCCTTCTCCGAATGCAAACCGCATCATCCTGGAGGTCGGTGGCGCCAGGCCGGGAACGGAACAAACTTTTTTAAAGATCAAAAAGGAACGTACGCCCGCACCTGCCGGCTTCCTGCAACGGCTGCTCAGCGGACGGCCCGACCAGTCAGACTATCTGCCCATTACAAGCTACCGGTACACAGCAGACAGCATTTTTGTGGACAAATACATTGACGAAGGCGTTACGGAGAACATGCATTTTGCGAAAACACAGCTCGCTCCGGAGCCCATCGTCACCAAAACATTCTGGTTGGGTACCGATAGTTATGGAAGGGATATTCTCAGCAGGTTGATCGTTGGTACCCGGGTCAGCCTGAGCGTGGGCATGATCACCGTGATCATTTCCATCAGTATCGGATTGATCCTGGGCTCTCTTGCGGGCTTCTATCGGGGCAGGGTAGACGAAAGTATCATGTGGTTCATCAATGTGATCTGGAGCATCCCCACGCTGCTGTTGGTCTTTGCCATTACCCTGGCGCTGGGAAAAGGATTCTGGCAGGTATTCGTTGCCGTAGGACTGACCATGTGGGTAAATGTCGCACGCCTCGTAAGGGGCCAGGTGCTGGCCGTGCGCGAGCTGGAATATATTGAAGCAACGAAGGCCCTCGGATTTAAGAACGCACGCATTATTGCCGGCCATATCTGGCCCAATATAATGGGACCGGTGCTGGTGATCGCCGCCGCCAATTTTGCATCGGCTATTGTGATTGAAGCGGGACTGAGTTTCCTGGGCGTTGGCGTACAACCGCCCCAACCCAGCTGGGGGCTGATGATCAAGGAAAATTATAATTTCATCATCACTCAAAACCCAATGCTGGCCTTAGCCCCGGGTTTTGCCATCATGATCCTGGTGCTGGCCTTTAACCTTTTTGGGAACGGCCTGCGCGATGCGCTCAATGTAAGAGGGAAGCTGTAAAGGGATCGGGCATGCTGATTCCGGATCCCGGCTGCGCAACACCGAAGCGATCGCCATTGCTGCACTTGTCCAACCGGGCATCCATGACAAACCATCATCGTTCGCTTCCGGTGCACAACCAAAACCTGAACAAAGCACCAAAACCATCCATCAACCTAATCCAGCACCCTTACATTCCTGGAAAAGCTTTCTTCAAGAGAGATCAGTGTTTCTGTTCTTTCTATGCCTTTGATCTTTTGCAGTTTCTCATGCAGTACGTTCCGGAGCTCGCTGATGTCTTTGCAAATGATTTCTGCAAACATGCTGTAGTTACCCGTTGTATAATTAAGGCGCACCACCTCCTTCAGCTTATACAATTCTTTAGCTACCGAATCATAGAGGGAGCTCTCTTTCAGATAAATTCCGATAAAAGCAATAACATCATACCCCAATAGTTTCAAATCTGTATTTAATTTTGTACCTTTCACAATGCCATCCTTCTGCAATTTTTTGATACGCACATGTATGGTGCCGCCGGATACAAAAAGTTTTTTACCAAGATCCGCGTAAGAGATTTCTGCATCTTCCATCATGTGCTGGATGATCTGCAAATCGAGTTTGTCTAGATTTAATTTATTGTTCATTTAGGCAATGTTGATTTTAAATAATTTAACAATCATTGCAAATATTTAAACATTTTCTATATTTTCAAAATTTTTATTGAATTATTTGGAATGATCAGGTGAGATTGTCTATTTTTGTTCTATCAAACGCTGAAAACAGCATGTTCTTTTACACTGTGGGGTGATGAAATTTTTGGCAGACATGCCCTCTTGTCTCGGGGGTGAGGAGCACAGGATAAACACAGCATAGAGCCGGTCCTGGTTTCGGTCGGGATCGACCGGGGTTGACCACCACGGATTTTGTGTTGCGGCTAACTGCCTCGTGGAGGTTCGAGCCCTCCCCCTACAGCTTTTTAATAACCCTTGCAGGTACCTCCTGTGAGGGTTTTTTATTGCGTTTTTCGGGGAGCCCGTTCATTTGTAACCGATCCGTTCCCTGTTTGTCCATGCTTCCGCTTTAGCCTTCTCTTCAGCTTTCTTTTCGGCTTCCGCATCCAGCATATTCTCCAGCGCTTCATATATCTGGTTCAGTTGGGCATCATGCCCATCAATACGCTGGTCCAATTCGGTACGCAGGCTTTGCAGCTGTTGCAAAAAATCCCCACGGTGTAAGACAAGTTCCCGCAAAGCGATAAATGCCCGCACGATAGTAATATTCATTTCAATGGCCTTATCGCTGTTTAATACAGATGCCAGCATCACCACTCCATGCTCGGTAAACGCAAAAGGTGCATAGCGCCGCCCTCCCCGGTTTGAGGTCGCAAATTGCGACCTCAAACCGTCTTGTTCCTCTTTGGTCAGTTCAAACATAAAGTCTTCCGGAAAACGCTTTCTGTTTCTTCTTACAGCTTCTTTCAACCGCTTGGTTTCGACCTGGTACAAATCAGCGAGATCATAATCCATCATTACGCGCTGATCTCTTATTTCATAAATTTTTTGTTGAATAACAGTTAATTGCATGGTGCTTTCATTTATTTCTAATGGTTAGAACATGTTTCGTCATCAATTTACAGCATTTTTATCACTCCGGAAAAATAATGTCCCCGGTATATTTGCAGGCATCCAAACCATTATATTCCCCGTATACGCAGAACGCCGAAAGGACTCCGACTCCCCAAAATTACCGGTATCCTGCCTCCTGCATTTTAATTATCTTTGTCCGCTATGCAGGATTTGATTCAAAAGTTAGACGCTTATAAACAGGAAATCACCGGATTTGCCGGCAGCGGCGAACAGGCGGCGGAGGCATTCCGCATTCTGTGGCTGGGTTCCAAAGGCCGGGTGAAGCAGGTAATGGGTGAAATGAAGCAGGTGCCCGCCGAGCAAAAAAAAGAAGCCGGTCAGCTGCTGAACGAGTTTAAATTATTTACTGAAGCCCGGTATGCCGAGTTAAAGGAAGCAGCAACAGGGGGAAGCAGCACAGCAGATAATGCCCGGCCGGATCTTTCCCTGCCGGGCGATGCCGTTCCGTTGGGCAGCCGCCATCCGATCTCCCTCATGCGCCATAAGATCATCTCCATTTTTCAACGCCTGGGATTTGCCGTGGCGGAAGGACCGGAAATTGAGGACGACTGGCATAATTTTACCGCGCTGAACATGCCGGCCCACCATCCCGCACGCGATATGCAGGACACCTTTTATGTGGACGCCGGTGAAAACGCTGCTGTAGACTGGTTGCTGCGCACACATACGAGCAATACTCAGATCCGGGAAATGGAAAAGGGCAAATTGCCCATCCGCGTGATCTGCCCGGGGCGTGTTTATCGCAATGAAACCATCAGTGCCCGCAGCCATTGCTTCTTTCACCAGGTGGAAGGACTGTACATCGATGAAAACGTTTCTTTTGCCGACCTGAAACAGACCCTTTATTTTTTTGTAAAGGAAATGTATGGCAAAGATGTACGGGTGCGGTTCCGCCCCTCCTATTTTCCCTTCACCGAGCCCAGCGCCGAAATGGATGTAAGCTGCTTTATTTGCGGAGGCAAAGGATGCAATATCTGTAAAAAAACCGGCTGGGTGGAGATCCTGGGTTGTGGCATGGTACACCCGAACGTATTGCAGAACTGCAACATCGACCCGGAGAAATATACCGGTTTTGCCTTTGGTATGGGAGTAGAAAGGCCGGCGATGTTAAAGTATGGCATTAATGATATCCGTTTATTCAGCGAAAATGATGTCCGCTTCCTAAAGCAGTTTACCGCTGCAACATAAACTGATTTTTTCTGATCAGCACCTGAATAAAACAGGTGGTTACTACCACCTGAGATGCTTATTTTTGATAACTATTTATATAGAATAATAATGGAAAAAGAACAACTAAAACAGCAGGTAAAAGAACAGATCATCAAGTTTCTGAACCTGAATAATGTAAAACCGGAAGAGATCAGGGACGATGAGCCGTTGTTTGGAGAAGGCCTCGGACTGGACTCCATTGATTCCATTGAATTGATCGTAATGCTTTCAAGGGAATACGGCATCAACATCCAGGATCCCAAAGAGGGAAGAAAAATATTAACTACCGTAAATACAATGGTAGATTATATCGAACAGCACCGCACAAAATAACATTCCGTTTTGGGCAGAATCTTAGTTACCGGCATAGGGCTTATTTCCGCAATTGGCAATACGGTAGCGGAAAACCGTCAGTCGCTCACAGCAGGGCGTTCCGGTATCGGAAAAGCAGCCCATCTCCGGTCAAAATATGCAGGATCGCTTCCTTTTGGCGAAATCAAAAAAAGTACAGAAGCCCTGATGGAACTGCAACCGGAAGCATACCCCGGAGTAACCCGCACAGATCTTATAGCGTTGCACGCCCTGAACGAGGCCATCAGCGACGCCCGGCTATCCGGTGCTGATCTGCGCAAAAGTTCCACAGCGCTCATCAGCGCCAGCACCGTAGGCGGCATGTGCCTTACCGATACTATGTACGCCGATGCCAATGCCGGTACCCCCACCGGCAGCCCCTATCTGAGCGCTTACTCCAACAGTGCCAGCACGCTCTTTTTGCAATCGTTTTTCGGTATTGGCGGAATTGTTAACACATTCAATACAGCTTGCTCCTCCTCTGCCAATGCGCTTATGTACGGCGCGCGCCTGCTGCAGAACGGCCTGGCAGAAAAAGTGATCGCCGGCGGAACAGACAGCCTGGCAAAATTCACCATTAATGGATTTAATGCACTGATGATCCTTTCAGATGCGCCCTGCCGGCCCTTTGACATCAACCGGAAGGGATTGAACCTGGGTGAAGCCGGGGGGTTTATCGTTCTGGAGAAAGAAGAAACGATTGCACCATCCCGTACCGTTTACGCTGAGTTGAAAGGGTTTGGTAACAATAACGACGCCTACCACCCTTCCTCTACCTCAGAAAGCGCCGACGGACCTTTTCTTTGCATGCAGGGTGCATTGCAAACAGCCGGGCTCCGGCCGGAAGACATTGATTTTATTAATGCGCACGGCACCGCTACCGAAAACAATGATGAAACGGAAAGCGTAGCCATGCTGCGCCTGTTTGATAAGGTACCTGCCTTTTCCAGCACCAAATCCTATACCGGTCATACACTGGGTGCAGCGGGCGCCGTTGAAGCCATCTACAGCATCCTGAACCTGCATCACCAGGAAGTGTACCCCTCATTGAACTTTGAAACACCCATCGAAAAAACCGGGCTTACACCGGCACGGGCCTACCAGAAACAGCCGCTTCAGTATGTGATGTCCAATTCCTTTGGATTCGGGGGCAACTGCAGCTCACTGATATTTTCAAAATATTAAACTTGCTGCAATAACATGAAAGCCTGCTTTACGTTCATTTTGATCTGCTGCAGTTTTTTGATACATGCACAAGGCAAAAAAAAGATTCTTACAGAATCCGTATTGTGGGAAATAACCGATCCCCAAACAGGCAATACCTCTCACCTCCTTGGTAGTATGCATCCCGTAAGAGCCGATTCGTTTGTTTACAAATTCACCAGGATTCTGGACCTGCTGGCCAATTGCAGGCTCTATGCCTGTGAAACCCTCGGCCTCGCCGATAGTGTTGAGGCTCAAAAATTTATTACCTCTTTCAATGAACTTCCCAAGAAGTCATTCAAAGAATGGTTTGGGAAGGACAGTGCAATGATTGATGATTTTTTTGTAAGGCATTTTAACTTAGATGATTTTTTTGAACTACCTTTTGATTTAAAAAAGAGGCCTTCACAAATAATAAATGTCGCCGATACCAATTTGATAATGCAGGTATCCGATCTTGGGGTATTGGAAAACATAATTTATGATTCAATACAAATAAGATCCGGGCTTCACCGGCAGGCTTCCCCCAATTTTGATGAAGCAATAAATGCTTTGATGGCCACATCAAAAAAACCCATACTTCAACTGGATGACGCCCGTTTCCTGTCTCAAAGCGTTCTGGCAGGCAATTTTTATACAAGAAGTATTGTGGGATATATCAAAACCTTTAACCTGTTAACTCATTCTGACTCCGCCGCACTAAAAAAAGACAGATACTATGGTGTAGTAAAGGCCATGAAACAATATTATGCCGCTGCCACTTTCGACTATGTTTTAAAGGACAAGGCGGTTAAAGTTCACGTTGAAAGAAACAAAACCTGGTTAAAAAAACTGATCCCTGAACTCAAAAAAGGAAATGCGTTTATCGTTGTAGGTGCCGGGCATCTTTTGGGAGACCCCTCCTGTTTGATTCCTGCACTAAGAAAAAAAGGATACAGTGTTACACCCGTTAAACTTATCCCCGTTAGCAAGTAGCTTCCATTATCGACTATCGGCCTTTACCTTTTCCCTTCCGATCCCTCATTTCCAAATTTTCAAATCAGCACATTGCCACATTAATCTTTCTTTGCCGCCAATGTAAATCCGATGGTGGTGCCTACATTTTCCGTACTGCGGATATGGATCGTTTGCTGGTGGGCCTCAATAATGTGCTTGCAGATCGCCAGGCCCAGCCCGCTGCCGGTAACATCCATACTGCGCCCTGTTTCTGTGCGGAAAAAACGCTCAAAGATCCTGGGCAGGCTTTTTTCGGTGATCCCCACTCCGTCATCGCTCAGCTCCACCAGTATCCTTTTGTCATCCGTTTTATAGATCCCGGCCTTGATGCTTCCATTGATCTTTCCATATTTTATAGCATTTTCCAGGAGGTTGATCACTACCTGACGGATCTTTTCCTTGTCAGCATTTACTACAATCGGAGCCTCGCAGCCTTTCTTAATGCTGAAGTGTATATTCTTTTGCTCTGCCTTAATGGAAATACTTTCAAAAGAATCCTTCAGCAGGTCCTGTATGATAAAGTTCCGCTTCACAATGGTAATCTCCCCACGCTCCAGGCTGGAGATCTCATCCAGATCCTGTAACAGGTTGGTAAGGCGCTCTACATTGGCAGACGTTTTCTCCAGGAATTTCCGGTTGATCAGGGGGTCGGTCATGTCGCCGTTCAGCAGGGTTTCCACATAACTTTGGATGGCAAAAACCGGCGTTTTGAATTCATGGGAAAGATTTTGTAAAAATTCTCTCCGGAATTCTTCATTAGCCTGCAGCGTAGCCACCTTTTGCTGATTCTCCTGGGCCCAGTTCTCTACGTCAACCGCCACCTCGTCAAGACTTTTCTTGGGAAGGATGTATTTATAATAAGTTTCCTGGCGCCGCGTAGCCTTTGTTTGATAAATAAACTTGTAGATCACTTTGATCTTGCGGTAAATAAACCGCTCCAGCACAAAACTTATCAGCAGGTAGCCGCCAACCAGCACTACAAAGAACGAAGCAACGGCGGGCTGCCATTTCTGTTCCAGGATGTACTCGATAATACTGATGGGAGTGGCCAGACCCAGTGCTGTATAGAACGATAATTTTCTCGGAGAAAGGTTTTTAGGGTCAAACATGATCAATCCATTAAATAATTCCGGAAACCGGCATCCTGTTATACCTCAAATTTATACCCGACCCCTTTCACCGTTGTAATGCAATCCAGCTCCAGCTTCTGTCTTATTTTCCGGATATGCACATCAATGGTACGGTCTCCCACAATTACATCATTTCCCCAGATAGCGTTTAAAATTTCATTTCTCAGGAATACACGTCCGGGCTTTAAGGCCAGCAGGTAAAGCAGCTCAAATTCTTTTTTTGCCAGTATAATCTCTTTGTCGCCATTCAGCACCACAAATTTCTCAGGATCAATGGTCACCGGTCCTACTTTGATAACTTTGCTGTCTTCTTTATGAATGCGGCGCAGCAAAGCGCTTACCCTGCTCAGCAATACTTTTGGGCTTACCGGTTTGTTTACATAGTCATCGGCACCCGTTTCCAACCCGCGGATCTGGGTAGATTCATCATTCAATGCCGTAAGAAACATGATCAGTGTATCTTTAAAGGCCGATTGTGCTCTTAGTACCTGGCAAACCTGAACCCCGGTTTTCTTGGGCATCATCATATCCAGAACGATCAGGTGCGGCTTAACCCTGTTGGCCTGGTCAATGGCTTCCTCACCATCCCTGGCCGTGGTAACATCATAGCCTTCTTTTATCAGGTTGTATGATAAAATATCCAGGATATCGGGTTCGTCATCCGCCACCAGTATTTTATAGCCCTTGTGCTCCATTTAACAGAAATTTAAAGCAAACCTAACCGTATTTTTTTGATCTGAGGCTTTTAACGATCCGGATTGTGCAGAGTTAATAATAAATTAATTTTCTGCTTACCATAAAATGACACGGGAAACAGCTCGTTTTCAGCAGTCTGGTATCATGGTATAAATTTTGCATGAATTTTAACCAAATATTCTTAAACAGGCCGTGTAACTTGTGTTTTATGTATATAAAGAAACTGATACCCTTTCTTTTACTGCTTTTATTATCCGTACAAGTAGATGCACAAAGACGATCCAAACGAAAAAAAAAGCGCCAGCCGGCTCCCGTTGAAGTAGTGGTGGATACCATCCCGGCCTACACACCTGCCATGATCCGCCTGAAACTGCATGAAACGGTAGATGCCGACCAGAAAGCCTTATTGGCCAGCGATGGAAAGACCGATGCCCTGCTCAACGTTTCTTCTGACAGCCAGGTAAACAGTGCCGTAAGCGATGCCGTTACCAAAAAGGTAGACTGGCTGCAATATGAAATCGAGTCAGACCCCGCTATGAATCAGCGACTTAAGGCAAATTATCTGTCAGGGATCTCCGATATTCTCCGCTACGTAAAAACCGGATGGAGACGAAGTCAGGTGGATGCGGCCTACCTGCCGCAGATCATCACTACCTATAAAAAGTGTATAGAAGCCGACCGGAATAAACGGTCTGTGGCACCGGTGATCCGTTTTCTTCCCTACGATATTGCCTATACCGCTATTTTGCCCAGGGTCTTTAAGGACAATCCGGGCTACAACGATACCAAGGACCTGCTTCTGCTGAAACTAAGCGAGCGATACCCGCAACGAACATTCGCCGCCCTGAGGACCAACCCCGAATCTCCGCATGCAGACAGCCTGATACGGGTAATGGCCCACAAATACCCGCAGCAGCTTTATGATTATGCACAGGCCAACAATAAACTCAGCTACAAGATCCAGAACATAGAAGACGATCCGCTGATAAAAAGCATCGTGAGCATGGCCCGGAGCGACAACAAAAGCGGGCAGTTCTACTTTCCCTTCCTGGACCTCATTGCTACCGGCAAGCTGACCATTAAGGATATCGATGCCGTTAAGAACAATCCGGTAAAGTATTTCCGGCTATTGGTGCAGACCCAGATTGAGTATTCCAGGCGCGCTTCCGCCGGTGATACGGCAATCGGTCACAGGAGCCTTTTGGGCAAACTGGAACAAAAAGCCAAAGATGAATTCGTTGCTCCCATCAACGGACTGCATGAGCGTCCCGATGCCATTCGCTTTCGCGCGATACAGCCGCTGAGTGCAGAGGAGCTGTACTATGTAGCAGTGCTGACCAACGGTCTTATTTATACCAGCAGCTACACCAACGGGGTGTACCCGCTGATGATGCGGAAAGCCGGTAATAAAGGGGATGAATTGCTGAAAAACGTCAACTTTGATCATTACCGGAAATTTCTGAGCCAGGCGGCCTCTTACAATACCCTTAAAAATTTTCTGAGCACCTTTTCCGATAAAGAAGATACCAAAAAGCTGATGACCTCCTTTGTCAGCAACCTGGAGAAAACAGAAGGGCTGGAAGACGGTGTAGACGTGGCCGACTCGTACGCCAGCGTTTATGAAACGCTCCCCGAGCTGGCCGGCCAGATGCTGAACGATGTAAAAGAAAACCTCAACCGGAACAAACAGGCAGGCAATAAGAAAGGAGTAGCTATTTACAACATCCTGAATTATCTTTTCCTTTCGGCGGATTCCTCCAACCGGATCGACCTTACCAAGGAATTGCGGATCCCCCCGGTATATGATGTCAGCTTTAAAAGCCTGGCAAACGAAAAAGGAGCAGTGATCAGCCAGGTGTTTTTTTACGGTGACCAGGACGGGCGCAACATTTTTAATGGCTTTCTGAACATGTTCAACCCCTCCAACTGGAAGATCGACCGCAGCAACAAACAATGGGTGGTGATCAAATCAACGAAAGGGAATCCCGTATCGATCTATGCCAACCGCCCGCTGAATGAGCTGAAAGGCGAGGACGACAAAGCGCAGCGGGCACTAAATGCCTACCTGGAAGAAAATAACCTTTATCCAACCGTTACCATTCACCGCGGTCACAGCTATTATGCGCCGTCTACCATCGAATATATGTCGCCCAGCTCCAAACTGGTCTTTATGGGCTCCTGCGGCGGCTTTAATCTGATCGACTCTATTTTAAGGAAGTCTGAGGATGCTCATATCATCGCCTCCAAGCAAATTGGTAAAACCGCCATCAACAAACCCTTCTTTTTATTGTTAACAGAGAAACTTCGTACGGGAAAAGACATAGAATGGATCCCCTTCTGGAAAGAATTTAAAGGCCGGGCGAATGTTCCGGGGTTTGAAGATTACATCCCTCCCTATAAAAACCTGGGAGCTATTTTCATAAAAGCCTATAAAAAAGAGACCGGGGAAACCGATATCTGATTTTTTGCGTCTTGGTTTTGTTAAAAGATCACCGCAAACTGCCTTACTGCGAAAAAAGGGGGTAGTTTTGCGCATCTCATGAATTTTTAGTATGTTTTTTTATGAAAAGATCGGCTTTTGTTTTAGGATTGATCATCGCATCCATAACCCAGGTTTTTGCACAGACCGGAGATGGCGATATACCCGAATATACGGTTCCCATCACCCGGCAGCTTTCACACGATAATATAAATAAACAGCAAAAGCTGTTGCTGGGCAGCGATGGCAAGGCCGATGACCGTTTTATCATCGACAATAATGAAAGTGCCAGCCAGATCGCTACAAAAGCGGTCACTTCAAAGGTAGACTGGCTGCAGTATGAAATTGAGACCAATTCCGGCATCGATAACCGGATGAAAACGGGTTATCTCTCCGGTCTGGTAGCCATTTTGAGCCACATGCGCAGCGGATGGCTAAAGAAGGAGGTGCGGCCCACCCATTTTGACCAGATCATCGCACTTTATAAAAAACTGATCGACGCCAATCAGAAAAAAGAATCGCTGGTGTCCTATATCTCCTATTTTCCTTATGATATTGTGTACACCGCCACCCTTCCCCGCATATTTGAGGAAAATTCCAGCTACAAACAAATAAAAGATATCCTGCTGGTGAAATATTGTACCCAGTATCCCCATAAAGCCTTTGTAGCGCTTACCGACTACCCGGATGCCCCTGTGGCAGACAGCCTCATCAAAACGATGGGCCGGCAATACCCGGAGCAACTGTACTCATATGCCCAGGCCAATAATAAACTGGGTTACAAGATCCGGTCCATACAAAATGACAATTTTGTAAAAACGGTGGTAGCCATGTCTCAACAGAAAAGCGGACAGATCTACTTCCCTTTTCTTGATAACCTGGTAAAGGGCAAAATAACTACGGCCCAGCTGGATGCGGCCAAGGACGACCGTTATAAATACTACCGGTTACTGGTAAACACCCAGGTAGATTATGCAAAAAGAGCCTTGAGCGGAGATACTGCGATCGGATTTGCAGAACTGACCAAACGCCTGGAACGGAAAGCCGCAGAAGACTTTGTTTCTGAGATCAACGGGCTGCACGAGTCGCCTAATGCTGTTCGTTTCAGGTGTTTGCAGCCGCTGAATGCACAGGAGCTGTACTACCTGGCAGTGCTCACGGATGGGCTGATCTATACCAGCAGCTACGTGAGCGGCGTGTACCCGCTGATGATGAGTAAAATGAACAACCGCGGGGATTCGCTCCTGCTGAGCCTTACATTTGACCATTACCGCAAATTCATCAGCCAGGCAGCATCCTATAACACGCTGAAAAACTTTTTTTCGACATTTAAGAATGATAATGATGCGCGCAACCTGATGGTAACCTTTGCAAGCGGACTGGAAAAATCCAAAGGGCTGGAAGACGGGGTGGATGTGGCCGATTCCTATGCCAGCCTTTATGAAACCCTCCCGGACCTGGCAAAGCAAATGCTGACGAACATTAAGAAGAACCTGGATCTGAACCGGCGCAACGGCAATCAAAGAGGGATCGCCATCTATACCATTCTTTACAAGCTGTTCATGTCTGCCAACCCAGCCAATAACGTCAACCTCACCAAAGACCTGGGTATTCCACCGGTTTACTCGGTACCGTTTTCAAAGCTGAGCAATGAAAAGGGGGAAGTCATCACCCAGATGTTCTTTTACGGGGATGAGGACGGGAGAATGGACTTCGATATTTTCGTGCGCACTTTCACAAACGATCCTAAATGGAGGGTGGACCAGAGCAACAGCAAATTTGTAGTGGCCAAGACCACCAGCGGGGTACCGGTTTATGTGTATGCCAACCGCCCGCTGCCCAACGAAGAAGACCAGGATTACGTGGCACAAACAGCCATGGAAGAATATCTTGAAAAAAACAATCTGTCTCCGACCGTTACCTTCCACAGGGGGCATAGCTATCATGCCATGACCAGCGTAGGCTATGTAAGCCCTACGAACCGGGTGGTGTTCATGGGCTCCTGCGGCGGCTTTAACCTGATCGATTCTATCCTGAGGAGGTCGTCGGACGCACACATTATTTCGTCCAAGCAAACCGGTTACCGGGATATTAACTTACCATTTATCCGGATCTTCCTGGAAACATTGCGTAACAAAAAAGACATTGACTGGATCCCTTTCTGGAAGGAGTTCAGGGCGGCTGCGCATATTACCGGAATGGAGGACTATATTCCCCCGTATAAAAACCTGGGAGCCCTGTTTATCAAAGCCTACAAAAAAGAAACGGGCGAAGAAGATATTTAATAATGTGAGAATGCGTGGATTTGAAAATGAAGATTCCATTATTTCCGGTGATACATCCTCTGTCCGATATTCCGCAGCTATCAGACATTTGACGTTGAACCTCAAAAACACATCCAGCACAAAACACAAAAATGGATTTAATTTGAACTTGGAACGTTAAACCTGGAACAAATTATTGCTTCCACAACCGTACCCCGCCATCGATACCATCGATATTGGAAACAATGGTCATATTCTCTTTCAGCTCCAGCGTTATTTTTTTTGCCAGCCCGCCGCCGATGAATAAATGGTCATAGTTGAACGTCGTTTGTAAGATCCGCAATACGGCGTGCAGCCGTTTGTTCCACTCCTTTTTCCCCAGGTCGTCATAGGCCCGCTGACCAATATACTGGTCATACGTCTTGTTATTAAAGCAGGGATGCTGACCGATCTCCAGGTGGGGCAGAAGCTTCCCGTCCAGGAAAAATGATGTGCCAAAACCGGTTCCCAGGGTAATCATCATTTCAAAGCCTTTCCCGGCAATACAGCCCAGCCCCAGCATATCCGCATCGTTTACCACCCGGGCAGGCTTTCCAAGGCCCGCTGTCAGAAGGCTGGCCAGATCAATTTTATGCCAGTACTGGGAGCCGAGGTTAGGCGCCGTGTACACAATATTATTTCTTACATAGCCCGGGAACCCGGCAGATACCTGGTCATACCGGAAATCTTTCACCAGCTCTTTTATCGTGTGCACAAGGTTTTCCGGCGTGGCCGGAACGGGGGTTGGCAGTTTGGTATATTCCTGCACAATGGCGCCCTGCTCATTAAGGGTACACCCTTTTACCTTGGAGCCGCCGATATCAATAGCCAGTGTTATGGATGCCATAAGATTTCTTTTTGAAGCACGAAAGATATACAAGTTTACGGCTCTTTTTTAAAAAAAATTGCGCCCAGAATAATTATCTTGCAGGCCCATGGCGGATTCAAAAAAAGCTTTTTTTGATATTTCAAAGGTCAGGCGGGTTTTTCAATACGCGGCTCCGTACAAGAGAAAATTTTACCTGTCTGTTATTCTGGCAATTCTTCTGGCAGTGATCACCCCGGTACGCCCGATGCTGATCCAGCTTACGGTAGACGATTACATCACACATTCCATACCCCGGATGGTTGTATATGTAACGCTGATCCAGCTGGTGATCATCCTCATAGAAACAGCCATGCGTTTTTCTTTTTCTTTTACAACGGCCTGGCTCGGGCAGGCTGTAGTAAAAGATATGCGGGATACGGTCTACAACAAGATCCTCCGATTGAATCTCCGGCAATTTGACCGCACGCCCATCGGAACCCTCACCACCCGTACCATCAACGATATTGAGTCCATTAACGAGATATTTTCCGATGGGCTGATCCCTATTATTGCCGACCTGCTTTCGATCCTTTGTGTATTGCTGTATATGTTCTGGATCGACTGGAAGCTCACGCTCATTGCACTGATTCCTTTCCCCATCATGATCATTGCCACCTATTATTTTAAGGAAAGCATCAACCGCTCTTTTTTCAAGGTCAGGAATGCAGTGGCAGCGCTCAATGCCTTTGTTCAGGAGCACCTGTCCGGCATGAGCGTGGTGCAGGCCTTTCATGCGGAAAAAAAGGAATTTGAAAAATTCAATGCGATCAACAGGCAACACCGCAATGCCAATATCCGCTCCATCTTTGCTTATTCGGTCTTTTTCCCCGTGATCGAAATCGTGCTGGCATTGTCGATAGGGCTGGTGATCTGGTACACGGCCCGGGAGGCCCTGGAGTTAAAACAGGGCCAGCAGGGGGTGATCGTTTCCTTTATTCTCTGCCTGAACCTGCTTTTTCGCCCGTTACGGATGCTGGCCGATAAATTCAATACCGTTCAGATGGGCATTATCGCCAGCGACCGTATCTTTTCGGTGCTGGATAACCCGGATACCGATGTACCGCCCGCCGGGGGCTATAAGGACCCGGCGCACCGTGTTTCGGGCGCTGTTGATTTCGATGACGTTTCTTTTGCTTATGTAAACGACAAATGGGTGCTGAAAGACCTGAGCTTCCATATTCAGCCAGGGCAAACAGTCGCCATTGTAGGTCATACCGGCAGTGGAAAAACGACCATTACGAACCTGCTGAACCGCTTTTATACGATCCAGAAAGGCAGTATCCGCATAGACGGAACAGACATTCACACATTATCGCCCGGATACCTGCGGAAAAATATCGGGGTGGTACTACAGGATGTATTCCTGTTTTCCGGCTCCGTTCTGGATAATATAACCCTCCGGAATCCGCACATTTCTCGGGAGCAGGTCATTGCCGCCGCAAAAATGATCGATATGCACGATTTTATCATGCGGCTGCCGGGTGGGTATGATTATAATGTAAAAGAACGGGGGGCTACTTTGTCCCTGGGGCAGCGGCAGCTGCTTTCTTTTATCCGCGCCCTGTTGTATGATCCTTCCATCCTGATCCTGGATGAGGCCACTTCCTCGATCGACACGGAAAGTGAGCTGCTCATCCAAAAAGCTACCGATACACTCGTAAAGGGGCGTACCTCCATTGTCATCGCCCACCGGTTGAGTACCATCCGCAAGGCAGATAAAATAATGGTGCTGGACAAAGGCGTTCTGGTAGAAATGGGCACGCATGAGGAGCTGATGCTGCAAAACGGGTTCTATGCACGCCTGCATAAAATGCAGTTCGAGCAGCAGGAAACCCGGCAGGCTTCTGTGTAAAACGCTTTAAACCCGTCTTTTCCCATGCTCCCTCCCAGCAAAAAAAAAATTTCCGTCCGAGGCAACCCTCCCTGGAAAATTGCTGTATGTATTTATATATAAACCATTTCATAACCTCATTCATAGTGTTTGTCAGTACCTCCTAAGACCGAGTATAGCCTGTCGAGTATTGTAGGTGGCTGTAAGTTGGGCATTCCCTCCTGGCAGAAGCGGTTGTATGAGCAGTACTTTGGTTTTGCACTTTCCGTTTGCTTCAGGTACACGGCGTCCAGGGAAGACGCGCTGGAGGTGGTGAACGACGGATTTGTTCGGGTGTTCAGAGGGATCGCTCATTTTCAGGAACCGGATGATCCGGATCTTTTATCAAAGATTTTTATGAGCTGGCTTAAAAGAATAATGATTCATACGGGCATCAACCACTACAAATCTGCTAAAAGAAGAGCAGAACGGACGGATACGCTGTCCGACCAGGCGGGTGAAGCCTCCTTTAGAAGCCCGGTCGATGGCATGGCGTACACGGACCTGGTAAAGCTGATCCAAAAATTAAGCCCGGCATACAGAAACACCTTCAGCCTGTTTGCCATTGAGGGCTTCAGCCATGAAGAAATCGCAAAAACATTGGGTATATCAGTGGGCGCATCTAAATCGAACCTGCTAAAAGCCCGTAAAAATCTCAGAGAGATGCTGGAGCAGTTAAATGAGTAAAAAGTTTTCACATATGAACGATGAAGAGTTGGACAAGCTCTTTCGCGACGCAGCCAACCGTTTTCAGCCGCCGGATGTTCCGGAAGACGCGTGGGATGTGTTTTATAAAACAAAAATGCTTCCCGCCGGCAGCAGCATCGAAAAACGCGGGCGGTGGGCCGGGCTCGCAGCGTTACTGGGCCACTTTTTTACGCCGAAGTTTTCCTGGCAATTTGCAACAACCTGCGTACTGGCGCTGATCGCCGGGTTGCTGCTGTTCCGTACAAAGCCGCCTACCGGCAATATTGCCGGCGACCCGGCCGGGAACATAACCCTGCAGCCGCCGGTTGCCGGCACACGCCCTCCCGCAGCCGCTGAAACCAGGCAGGAGCCCGCCGATGCCGGCAACAGCCGGAACGACACAGAGAACAACCGGGAGTGGAATGTCGGGGAGCGGCCCCCTGCGGACATCCTTGCCGGAACCCGGGTTGTCCTTCCCCGGAAGCCGGCTGCCTTTGATTTTTCGAAAAAGCCGGCGGGAGCGCTCAGGGCGACCCCTGCAGACAGCATCGGCGGACGTCATAAGATGGATTTTTCATTGCGCCGGAAACCGGGGGAAGCATCTCCCGCCAGACCGGGCCTGCCGGATCATTACCGGTTCCCCCAAACGGAACCCACAGCAGGCAGGAGCAATACGAGATCCGGGTGGCAGGTTGGTTTGCTGGCCGGCTCTAACCTGGGGATGGTTCGTGGGGATGTTTCGAAAAAGCCGGGACTGAATGCAGGCGTGCTGGTGCAAAAGAAACTCGGCCTGTCACGTTTCTCCATCGAATCCGGCGTGTTGTATGAATCCATGACCTATGATGTGAACAATGCCGATTTTACGCCCAACGGAAAGCCGGTGTCTTCAAGAGTGTCCAATATAGAAGGGGCCTGTACCATGATCGATGTGCCAGTAAATGTGCGGTATGATGTGGTGGCCTCCAAAAAGAACAAGGCGTTCGTAAGTACGGGCGTTTCGCCCACGGTGATCGTAAAGCAAAGCTATGTGTACGACTATGATCCGGGCGACGGTCCGGTTCCGGTAAACAGGGATGTATCCGGAAAGGGAAAAAGTGTCTATGCTGTGGCCAATCTGTCCGTAGGTTATGAGCAAAAATGGAATCACGTATCGGTACAGATAGCCCCGTATGTAAAAATACCCATGGGCGAGATCGGGTACGGGAACCTGAGCCTGGGGGGAATAGGCACGCAGATCTCCATTAAAAAAGACTTGTAATGCAGTAACGAATTAACATATAATCCTCTTATTCAACTTAAATCTGTCATCATGAAAAAAATGAATTTTTTTTCTACAGGGATCCTGTTTGCATTCATCGCCCTAACCCTTGCCAATTGTGGAGGCGATAAGGAAAATGCCATCGACAAACCGAAGCCCGAGGAAAACTCCTGCGATGGCGTCAATGCAAAATTTGCCGCCAACGTGCTCCCGCTCATCCAAGACAAATGCCAGCACTGTCATACACCCGGAGGCATAGCCCCCTTTGCATTACAAACCTACGACCAGATAAAAGCAAAGGCAAGCAATATAAAAGATGCGGCCGTTATCAACAGCCGGATGCCCAAAGGCGGGCCTGCGCTGACCGCGGCCGAGAAAAAAATCCTGGGCTGCTGGATCGATGGCGGCGCTTTAAACAATTAATAGCATGAAAAAAGCAAAACGGATCCTGCTGCTCCTGCTGGTGATCGCCCTGTTGGGCGCCGGCTATGCCTACTATCAATATACCCGGCAACCACCTGATGTAAAAACGGAGGCCGCCGAAATAAAAACAGAGGCCGGGGAACTGGTAGCCGCTTTTAACAACGACGAGGCAGCAGCAAACAAAATATATGTCGAAAAAATTATTTCGGTTACCGGTAAAATAGCAGATATAAAGATCGATCCGACCGGGCAGGCAACTGTTTTCCTCGAAAGCGGCGACCCGATGGCTTCCGTTACCTGCAGCTTTTACGATACCGAGGCAGCAGCGGTAAAAAACCTGGCAACCGGCCGGCAAGTAACCATCAAAGGGGTGTGCACCGGTAAGCTCATGGATGTGGTATTAAATAAATGCAGTATTGTTCCATAAACTATTATTATGAAAAAAAGCTTCTTTGTCTTTTGTTGCTTCCTTTTGTGCACCGCAACAGGATTCGCACAAAAATATTTTACCAAGAACGGTACTATTTCGTTTGAAGCAGGTACCGCCCTTGAAGATATTGTGGCCACCAATAAAACCGCTGCCAGTGTACTGGACGCTGCAACCGGCCAGATCGAATTTGCCGTTCTGATAAAAGGCTTCGAATTCCGCCGGGCGCTCATGCAGGAGCATTTTAATGAGAACTACATGGAAAGCAGCAAATATCCCAGGGCTTCATTCAAAGGGAAGATCACCAATATCCAGAGCGTTTCCTTTCAAAAGCCAGGTACCTACCCCGTTACGGTAAAAGGGACTATGGAGATCCATGGCGTAAAAAAAGAGATGCAGACCGCGGGCAGTCTTACAATATCCGGCACTGCGGTGCAGGCAACAGCCCGGTTTGTGGTAACCATCAGCGATTATAAAATCGCCATACCCCGTATTGTTGCCGACAAGATCTCCAAAACCGCCACCGTCGTTGTGCGTTGTAACTACTCCATCTTAAAATAAACTCATCAAGCGTAAACCAAACTCATATGAAATATTTAGCAACAGCAATCTTTCTCCTTTTAATGGCCCCTGTTATCCGGGCGCAGGAAAACGATCTTCTCGGCCTGATCGATTCGGCAGGAACGGGACAAAAAGAATATGTGACCGGCGCCTTTAAATCGAGCCGGGTCATCAACGGCCATTCCATCGAATTCATTGGAAAAAACGTGCTGGATGTGCGCATTCTGCACCGCTTCGGAAGGGTCAGCGATGGCATCGGAGAACTGTTTGGGCTGGACGAGGCCGCCATGCGGCTGGGTTTTGATTATGGCCTGGGAAAAGACCTGACCATTGGCGTTGGCCGCAGTACCGAAGGCAAGGAGCTGGACGGGTTTATCAAATACCGGCCGATCCATCAGGCCACCGGGGCCAAAGGCGCTTCCCCGGTTTCGGTGGTACTGGTGGCCGGCAGTGCGCTCACCACCGTAAAATTTCCCAGCGATGCAAAATTTACCGATACCAAACACCGCCTGGCTTACTACAGCACGGTCATCGTTGGCCGGAAATTTACCGAGGCGCTCAGCCTGCAATTGTCGCCCACCTATGTGCACAGAAACCTGGTGCAGGACCGGACGGACGACAATGACACTTACGCACTGGGGATCGGCGGCCGGTTAAAACTATCCAAAAGGGTTGCCTTCGTGGCAGACTATCACTACGTTATTTCCGGTTTAAACAAAGAGCTTTATAAAAATCCCCTGTCGCTCGGTTTTGATATTGAGACCGGCGGACACGTATTCCAGCTCCATTTTTCCAATGCCACGGGAATGAATGAAAAAGCCTTTATCACCGGTACTACAGACAGCTGGGGTAGCGGGGAGATCCGCTTTGGCTTTAACCTTTCAAGAGTTTTTACCGTTGGCAAAAGAAAAAGCAAAACAATGCCCGGTTCCTGATCCGATAAATCCCTATTCTTCTTTTTAATTAACGCTTAAACCAAAAAATTATGAATCCGTATTTTTTCGCAGGTGTAGTGAAACTGCAAAAATTTTTACCGCAATGTATGATCCTGTTTGCCGCGATACTTGCCGCCGAAGGCTGCTCCAGCGACGACAGTTATACGCCCCCTGCCCCGGCAATACAGGTAAAATTGGCCACCAACGCTCAGCATGGCGATTACCTGGTGGATAAGGATGGCAGAACACTCTACTTTTTTGCCAACGACTCCGCTACCGTAAATACCTGTGTTTCTGCCGGTTGTAAAGCATTGTGGCCCACTTTTTTTGCTGGCATTACCCCCCAGACCATCGATAAGGGGCTTGATATCAACGATTTTGACACCATTGGCAGCGGCGGAGCCATGCAACTGGCTTATAAGGGGCGGCCACTGTATTATTATGCGCCAAGTGTTGGTGGTACCAATACGCCGGAAGCCGCGGGCCAGATCCAGGGCGACGGCATCGGCAACAACTGGTTCGTAGCCAAACCCGATTATACGATTATGCTGACCAACGCACAACTGGTGGGCGCCGATGGTAAAAAATATGACTCTACCCTCCAGGTGATCACCGGCAACAGCAGAACCCGCTATCTGACAGATGCGCGGGGCGTTACTTTATACGCTTTTACCAACGATAAACTGAACACCAGCAATTGTACCGGAGGGTGCGCAGGCATATGGCCGGTTTACGAAATGGAGAAAATAGTCGTTCCGTCTTATTTAGAAAAAACAAAATTTACGGTTATTACCCATCCTTCGGGCAAAAAACAGCTGGCTTATAACGGCTGGCCGCTCTACTATTATGTTCAGGATAATATGGTGATGGGCCTCAACAAAGGTGTATCCGTTGCCTACCCCAAGTGGCCGGCAGTGGTAAAAAGCAGGGCTGCAGCCACACCCTGATCCAAACATGGAGGTTCGATAGGTTTATATGAAAGCCGTCTTCTAAAAAAATTGAGGGCGGCTTTATTCATGAACAGCCCCCGGGATCGTCAGTGAATGGCGGTGGTGACCGGCAAAAAATATCCCGAAGAAGGGTCCCGTTGCCTGTTTTACGGGAACCAGACCTGTCGAGGAAACCCCTCTCCTCCCAGCAAGAGGCAGATTTACACCGGCTTAGGAAAAAATCCTGCCCGCGCCCATATGGAGCGCTTCCGGGTAATATTCGGTATGGTACGGATCGGGAAAATACCGATAAATACCAGGTCTTATATATGGTAAGAGACCTGACAGTTTATTCGCAGGGCCCAACCCGGCAACAGGGGTGCCAACCAGAACATCGTCGATACCCGTCCAAACGGTATCAGGGCCCTTTCCTCTATATCACCCCCCTCATCGCCGATAAAAAGGCCCTAAACCGCCCCAAAGACCAGACCGGCTTTATCAAACAGGAACGGATCAAAAAAATCCCCCGAAGAGCCCGGTTACCGCTGAAAAACTTTAAATACCGCCTGTAAATTCCCTTTTTTATCTGTTTCAGCCTTATCTTTGCGGCAAATTTCAGAGCAGTATGGGTTTTAAATGGTTCAAATCCTTTATGGTAGCGGCTTTAAGCCTGTTTTTGGTGTTTACGGCACAATCTGTTTTTGCGCAGCATGAAGAGCATGCAGAAGGAGCGGCCACAGAGGAGAAGTTCAACCCGGGTGAAGCCATCCTGCACCATATTGCCGATGCGCACGAGTGGCACTTTTTCTCCCTGAAAAAGAGCGACGGCTCTGAATTTCACGCCACCATTCCCCTGCCAGTGATCCTTTATTCGCCCCAGCGCGGATTGAGTACGTTCATGTCCTCCCGTTTCCACCACGGCCAGGAAGCATACAATGGCTACAAAGTGGAGCATGGCAAAATTGTAGCAGTTGACGCCGCCGGGGCTCCCGACGAATCGGTTAAGGTGTACGACTTTTCCATGACCAAGAATGTTGTTCAGCTTTTCATTGCCCTGATCGTTCTGGTATGGCTGCTCACTTCTATGGCCAAAAAATACAAAACCGGGCAGGGTGTTACATCTGCTCCCAAAGGCCTGCAAAATGCCATCGAACCGGTGATCACTTTTGTACGGGATGATGTGGCCAAACCCAACCTGGGGCCTAAATACCAAAAATTCCTTCCTTATTTATTAACCATATTCTTCTTTATACTCATCAATGCGATATTCGGAATGCTGCCGGGCGCGGCAAATGTTACCGGCAATATTGCATTTACTGCGGTTTTGGGCGTTATTGCTTTTATCGTGATCATCTTCAATACCAACGGGCACTACTGGCAGCATATTTTCTGGTTTCCGGGCGTTCCGCTTCCGGTGAAGATACTGATGATCCCGGTAGAGCTGATGGGCGTTTTTACAAAGCCATTTGCGTTAATTGTCCGTCTCTTTGCAAATATGACCGCGGGCCATATCGTAATCCTGAGCTTCATAAGCCTCATCTTTATTTTCACCGAAATGTCACAGGTTGCCGGGGTTGCCTTTACACCTGTTTCCATAGCATTCGCGGTATTCATTTATTTAATTGAAATACTGGTAGCGTTTATCCAGGCCTATATTTTTGCAAATCTGACGGCCATATTTATTGGTGAAGCCATTGGCGATCATCATTATGAAGAGGATATTGTTGCCCATCATTAATACGTTTTTTTTAAATCAACTATAAAATCAGAGTCATGAGTTTAATGAACACTTTGTTGGAAGTAAGCGGAAGCTGGTCTCACTTTGGTGGTGCCGTAGGCGCTGGCCTTGCAGCCATTGGTGCCGGTATCGGTATCGGTCAAATTGGTAAAGGCGCTACTGAAGGTATCGCTCGTCAGCCGGAAGCTGCCAACGACATTCGTGGCGCTATGATCTTATCTGCAGCCTTGATCGAGGGTGTTGCCCTGTTTGCGGTAATCGCAGGCCTGCTGGCTGTGCTGAAGTAATAGCTTCACCAACTTTTACTGCATCTAAAGCAAAGGGCGGCGGATGCAGTATTTTTAAAGCTCTTTTGTTTTGATACCGGCTGTAGTGCATGGGGCGGCAGTGTTGCGTCGCAATCACTTCATCTGCAGGATCAATAGCATCAATTTTAGTTCATGATCTGTGATCCATGAACGTATAAAATATTTTAAATTTCAATTATGGATTTGTTAACTCCCAATCTCGGATACTTTGTCTGGATATTTGTGGCCTTTGTCATCGTATTCCTGGTACTTAAAAAATTTGCCTGGAAGCCCATCATTAAAATGTTGAATGAGCGGGAACAGAACATAGCCGGCGCCATTGCTTCTGCAGAAAAAGTAAAAGCGGAAATGGCCCAGCTGCAAAGCGAAAATGAGGCGCTCCTGGCAAAAGCCCGCGAGGAAAGAGCACAACTGCTCAAGGAAGCCCGCGAAACAAAAGACAAGATCGTGAACGAAGCCAAAGAGCAGGCAAAAACAGAAGCCAGCCGGATCATTGCCGATGCACAGCAAGCCATCAATGCACAAAAGATGGCCGCACTTACTGATGTAAAGAACGAAGTGGGTAAAATGGTGATCGAAGTAAGCGAGAAAGTGCTGAAGCAGCAACTGGCCGGCCAGGACAAACAAGAAGAATATATCAATAGCCTGGTAAATTCCATCAAACTGAACTAATCGGTTTCGGAATCACTTTACATTTCACATTTTATATTCGTTATTCTACTTTTAAGATATGCCCAATCCTCGTTTAGCCTCCAGATATGCAAAAGCCCTGTTAGACCTGGCAAAAGAAAAGAACCAGGTGGCAGCAGTATTTGCCGACATTCAATGGCTGCAGGCGGTGTGCAAAGAAAGCAGGGAATTCGTAAGCCTGTTGCGCAGCCCCATTATCAAGGCCGATAAAAAAAAGAGCATTGTGGATGCCATCACCGGCAATCACATCGGGCCCCTTACCAAAGGCTTTGCCAACCTGCTGATCTCAAAAAACCGGGAAGCCATACTTCCGGAGATCCTGCCGGCTTTTATTGAGCAATACAAAGTATTGAACAACATCCATACCGTAAAGCTGACCACAGCCGTTCCGGTGAGCGATGCTGTAAAAAACAACATTGTTGACCAGGTAAAAAAAGTATCCGGCCAGCAGAACATAGAGCTGGAAGCAACGGTTAACCCCGATATCATTGGCGGTTTTGTGTTGGAAATGGGCGATAAAATGGTAGATGCCAGCGTTAGCTACGACCTGAAGGCGATCGCTAAGCAATTCAAGAATAATGACTTTATCTATAAGGTGCGGTAAAGAACCCCCTTTAAAAATAATAACGCCCCGTTCTTTTGGAATGGGGCGTTTCTTTTACAATTCAGTATGACCAATAAAAAACGTGAAAATGAAGATCCACTGCCGTTCCATATGGTCCTCCCTCCGGCCAACATCTTGATCTATGTTGCAGGAACGGGAAGTGAAGCAGCATATTTCAAGCGTTAAAAGGAACCCAACCCCGAACTTTAAACTTCAAACCGTTTCCTTACGGGAATGTAAAACCAGCCTGCCTGCTGATTATTGCAACTGCTCCAGGAACTCGATCCGCTCCTCCGGCAGCAGCAAATGCGTTTGTATGCCCAGCCCCTGTGCCGTGGGCAGGTTGGTAATGCTGTCGTCAATAAACAGCGTTTCTCCCGCCTCGATTCCCGCATCCTCCAATACAAAAGCATAGGTATCCGCATCCGGTTTGCGACGGTTGATCTCGTGCGAGTAATACGCCTTTTTAAAAAAAGACTCCAGCGACGGATAGGCTGTTTGCTCCTTTAACGTTTTTGAAAAGTGCTCATAATGGATCCGGTTGGTATTGCTCAGTAAAAACAGGTTGTAGCGGTTCGCCAGCGGTATCAGAAAATCAAGACTGGGCTTCCGGTAATCCAGCAGCATAGCGTTCCAGGCCTGCTCCAGCTGTACATCCGGAACCGGTTGCTGCAGCAGGCTGCGGAGCCCTTCATAAAATGCCGGTGCGGCAATCAACCCCTTTTCCAGGTCTTGAAAGATGGGGGCTGCCACATATTGCGAAAACCGGTCCTCAAAATCAGCAAAACCCAATGCTTCAAAAGCCGCAAAGGATCGCTTAAAATCCAGGTTCAGCAATACGCCTCCAAAATCAAAAATTACATTTTTAATCATGGCTCAAAGATAGGCTGCACCAGGCATGAATGCAGAAAATGAAGAATAATTCATAATGAATGGGAACGCCTCCCGCATCCATTATGAATTATATCCTTTAAACACTCTAAATCACCATTCATGCCTGCTTTCATTTTCAAATTATCAAATTCTCAAATCGGCACATTATCCCATTTCCATTACTTTTGCCGCTAATAAAAAACTATGGCAACAACAAAAATTACGGTGAATAATAACGGTTCGCTGCGGATCGAAGGAGATTTTGAGATCGTGGACAAAGAAGGCAATTCCTATGACCTGGGTGGAAGAGCCGTAATATCGCTGTGCCGCTGCGGCAAGTCGGCCAACAAGCCGTTTTGTGATGGCAGCCACAAAGGCCATTTCGAACATGAGGCCGTTGCCTTTGCCCTGCCGCCAAAAAAAACCGTTTAAGCCGGCAGTGCTTAATTTTACAGCATGTACACTTTAAAAAAATCATTAGGGCAGCACTTTTTAAAGGACGACGGCATCTGCAAAAAGATCGTGGCAGCAGTGGCCGCCGAAAGCCCGGAGCAACTGCTGGAAGTAGGGCCCGGCGGCGGGGCCATTACCCGTTATCTTATTGAACTGCCTGCAACCGCCTTTAAGGCCATAGAACTGGATGAAGAAAAGATACAGTATCTTGTTACCGCCTATCCCGCGCTAAAGGATAAGATCATCCACGAAAGCATCCTGGATGCGGCGGCCCCCTTTGAAGGCCCGTTTCATGTAGTGGGCAATTTTCCGTATAATATTTCCACGCAGATCCTTTTTAAATTATTAGACTGGAAAGAGCAGGTACCGGTCATTACCGGCATGTTCCAAAAGGAAGTAGCATTGCGGGTAGCGGCCCCTTCGGGGTCCAAGACCTATGGGGTCATCAGCGTGCTGATCCAGGCCTTTTACAGTGTGGAATACCTGTTTGACGTAAGCGAACAGGCATTCAATCCGCCGCCTAAAGTAAAAAGCGGGGTGATCCGGCTCCGGAGAAAAGAAGCAGTGGAACCCATGAAATCGCCCCGGGCGTTCACCGTGCTTGTCAAAACGGCCTTTAATCAAAGAAGGAAAATGCTCCGGAATGCGGTAAAACCCCTGTTCGACGAAACCGTATTAAAGGACGACATCTTTAACAAGCGCGCCGAACAGCTATCCGTCGGTGATTTTGCAGCGCTCAGCTTTAAAATGAAATAATGTTCCGCCGTTTTTATCTACACCATATCTAAAAAAAAACTGATGAAAGAAAAAGTGATCATTACAGGAAATGCACACCCCATACTACAGGAAACCCTTGCAGAAAAAGGATTTGAGGTCTCCTACCAGCCAAAGATCACCTACGAGGAGCTGATGGCGCAGGCGCAGGACATTACGGGTCTGGTACTAACCACGCGTATTACCGTTGACAAGCCGCTGATCGATGCGGCCCCTGCTCTCCGATGGATCGGACGCCTGGGCAGCGGCATGGAACTGATCGACGTACCCTATGCCCAAAGCAAAAACATACTTTGTGTCAGCAGCCCAGAGGGCAACCGCAATGCCGTTGCCGAACAAAGCCTGGGCATGCTGCTGATGCTGCTGAATAAAATGAATATCGCCGTTCCCGAAGTACAGCAGCTGATCTGGAAACGGGAAGAGAACCGGGGAACCGAGCTTACCGGAAAAACGGTGGGCATCATAGGCTACGGCAATACCGGCTGGGCCTTTGCCCGGTTGCTGCAGCCGTTTAATGTAACGGTGCTTGCCTACGACAAATTCAAAAATGATTTTGCCCATGACCATGTAAAAGAAGCTTCATTGGAACAGGTATGCCGTTACTCCGATGCCATCAGCTTCAATGTACCGCTCACCACCGATACAAAGGGAATGCTGACGCTGGAGCTGATGAAGACCATGCAGCAAAAACCCATCATCCTCAACGCCAGCAGGGGTAAGGTCATCCACCCTCCCACATTAGCAGAAGGGTTAAAGCAGGGGCTGATCTCCGGTGCCTGTCTGGATGTGCTGGAAAATGAAAAGCTGGATACTTATACTACGGAGGAAAGAGAAACACTACAATGGATTCTGAATCAATCAAATGTGATCATTACTCCCCATATTGCCGGTTACAGTCATGAGGCCTTTTTGAAAATGGCTACAGTTCTGTTAAAAAAGCTGGGGATAAAGGAATTGTAATCCTTTTTAATTATATTTGTTTATATAGGTAGTGCAACGCTTCAGTTCTGATCTGAGGCGTTGTTATTTTTTTCTGTTTATTCTAAAGGAAACACATATGAGTATACAATATGTAACAAAGGAAACATTAGAGCAAATGAAGGAAGAGTTGCAGCACATGAAAGGTGTGGAGCGTCCGGCTGCCAGCCGGGCCATTGCAGAAGCTCGTGAAAAAGGAGACCTCAAGGAAAATGCAGAGTACGATGCCGCCAAAGAAGCCCAGGGGATCCTGGAAGCAAAAATTGCAGCGCTGGAAGGCGCGCTGGCCAATGCCCGCGTGGTAGACGAATCTACGATTGATACCAGCAAAGTTTCGATCCTGACCAAAGTGAAGCTCACCAATCTCAAAACAAAAAAACAGGTGATCTATCAGCTCGTAAGCGAGCAGGAGGCCGATCTGAAAGCCGGAAAAATATCCATCACCTCTCCCATCGGAAAAGGTATCCTGGGTAAAGAGCCCGGCGATGTGGCCGATGTACAGGCGCCCGCAGGCGTGATCCAGTTTAAAATAGAAGAGATTTCGATCTGATTTTTTGCAGCCGGCCGCAGTGCATCGCCCGTCATTTCTTGCGTCGCACTCTTGTGCAGCGGTACTGCTCTCAGCTTTTTAAGCCGCTCCGGTCAACCCGGGGCGGTTTTTTTGTAGCTTTGACCAATGGCTTAAAAGCCTGTTATAAAAGCTCCCAAACAATAAATCATAGACATGACCATCTTTTCAAAAATAATCACCGGGGATATTCCCTCTTATAAAATTGCAGAGAGCGACAAATTCATTGCTTTTTTAGACATCATGCCCCTGCGCAGGGGCCATACCCTTGTTGTGCCCAAAATTGAAGTAGACAACCTGTTTGATGTGCCGGACGATTATCTGTCGGAATTGCTGGTATTTGCAAGGCCCGTTGCAAAAGCGATCGAAAAAAGCTTCGACTGCAATCGTTGCGGTGTAAGTGTCGTTGGCATTGAAGTGCCCCATGCCCACGTGCACCTCATCCCGCTTAATGATGCCAATGACGTAAATTTTCTGCAACCCAAGCTGCAATTATCTCCCGAAGAGATGAAGGCCGTACAGGAACTGATCGTAAGCAACCTGTAAGGTTTTGACAACGGCACGGGTTTAGCCAACCGGCTTCATTTTTGCCGTAAAATGCCGCAGCAGGGGCGCTTCATAAACAATTTCATACCCTCCGAGCTCCTTTCTTTTTTTAAATACGTCGATGATGATCTCTGTTACATAATCGATATGGCTTTGTGTGTACACCCGGCGGGGAATGGCCAGCCGCACCAGCTCCATTTGTGCGGGGATCAATGAACCGTCCGCTGCATATTTTCCAAACATCAGGGAACCGATCTCCACACTGCGGATGCCGCCCTCTATATACAACGCATTGCTCAGTGCCAGGCCCGGGTACTGTTGCAACGGAATCTGCGGCAGAAATGCCCTTGCATCTAAATATACCGCATGACCACCCATTGGCTTTACAAACGGGATCCCTTCTGCCGCTAATTTTTCGCCGATATACTCCATGCTGCGGATGCGGTATTTCAGATAATGCTCATCTATAATTTCTTCCAGTCCCACGGCTATCGCTTCAAGATCACGCCCGGCAAGCCCGCCATACGTAGGAAACCCTTCCGTGATCACCAGCAGGTTCCGGCATGCCTGCGTCAGTTCATCATCATTCAATGCCAGAAATCCGCCGATATTGGCAAACGCATCTTTTTTAGCACTCATGGTACAGCCATCGACATAGGAAAAAAGCTCCCCCGCTATTTCCTGTATTGATTTCGAAGCATACCCTTCTTCACGTTGCTTTATAAAGTAACAGTTTTCCGCAAACCGGCAGGCATCAATAAAAAACAGGATCCCGTATTTTTTGCAGATCCTGCCTGCGGCCCGGATATTTTCCATACTCACCGGCTGACCGCCCCCGGAATTATTCGTGATGGTGATGATGCACATCGCAATCTGCCCCGCGCCTCTTTCCCGGATTGTTGCTTCCATGGCAGCCAGGTCGATATTGCCCTTGAAAGGCGCAACGGTAGCCGGCTGCCGCCCTTCTTCCGTCAGCAGGTCGATTCCCTCTGCACCGGAAAATTCAATATTGGCGCGGGTGGTATCAAACAAGGTATTGCTTAAAAAACATTTTCCTTTTCCGCCCGTGATGGTAAACAATATTTTTTCCGACGCCCTGCCCTGGTGTGTGGGAATGATGTTTTTCATGCCGGTGATCTTCTTTACTGCTGCTTCAAAGCGATAAAAACTCCTGCTGCCGGCATAGGACTCGTCTCCCTCCATCATCGCCGCCCATTGCCGGCTGCTCATGGCCGATGTGCCGCTGTCGGTAAGCAGATCGATCAGCACATCGTCTGCACGTATTAAAAAAGGATTATAAAAGGCCTGCGCTAAGATACGGAGGCGTTGTTCTCCGGTGGTGAACCGCAGGGGTTCTACCGATTTTATACGAAAGGGTTCAATAATGGTGGTCGCCATACACTGTTTTTTGGATTTGCCAATAAAAGATAACGGTTATTATGCAGGAAAGCTCACCCAAAAGACAGGTAGCGCTTCCGCAGGGATGCGGAAGATTAAGTGGGACTTTTAATAACTTTTTGCCAAAGCGGAAGCATATACAATATTAGGAAAATCCCGGCAAAAAAAGACCTGTTAGGTTTTAAAAACCTAACAGGTCTGATCCCGTCTATCTGCTTAAAACGATTCGTCGGCACTGGGACCATAGCTACCGGGAATGGGAATATCCAGCAGGCGCAGGAACACGCCCAGTTGCGCGCGGTGGTGCACGGTCTGGTTAATGCTCATCCGTACTACATCCAGCTTGGGGTTTACACCATAGATCTTATCCCCTTCCCGGAGCGTCCAGGTATCGTCCAGTTTTTTTTCATTCCCGGGATCACTCAGGTATTTCCCTGTTTTTTCAACTTCCCTCTCAAAAATATCCAGCAGCTCCTTACGGTCTTTTACTATCGTGGGTTGATAAGGGAACGCGGCAAAATCCAGTTCCGATGTATCAAAGGCCATGGCAGGCCAGCCGGGCAGCTCGGCAATATGCGTGGTAAGCTGCATCAGGCTCATACTTTTCGGATGCGGCTTCCAATCCCATTTATCTTCGGGAACAATGCTCAGAAATTTCCGTGTGGTTGCTACTTCGTTTTCAAAATCTTTTTTCAAAATTTCCAGTCTTGTCATGATTTTATATTTGTTAAGTTAAAAAATGAATGCCAGGGTGGCTATCGCAACGGTTCTGCCTCATAGCCGTGGCGCAATATGCAGTCCCTGACCAATGCCACATCGATCATTCGCGGGGCTTCCACGCGCAGTATATGATCACAATCCTCCAGGTCAAAATTCACTTTTGCATGCAGCAAAAGCGCTTCCAGGCACATTACCAGTTTTGCCGCTACGGGCCTGTTCACTACATTGGTCTTAAAAACTTCTACGGATGTTCGCATCTTCGTAATAAAGGGCTTTCCGGCCTTTGACACAAAGTAAAACAGGGCTGGTGACAGCTGTATGTCAGGAGTTTTTTGATTGCGTGTGATAAAAAAAATTGTGCCATACCGGCAATTGCAGATTGCTGCTTTGTTGCTTTCGGGTGACGGGGAGACCGAGGAGACTGATAGTGCTGACCCGAAGGGCAATTTTGGCTTTATCCTCCCAGCGCCCGTTTTACAGTATCCTTTTTCGCCCTGGATATCGGTATCTTTTCTCCATTGGTTAGCAGCAAACAGCCGCCATCTTCCTTCAGCAGGCTTTTTATAAATGCAGGGTTTACGAGGTGCGTCTGATGGCAGCGGATAAAACCGCCCGGAGCCAGTAATTCGTCATACTCTTTAAGCGGCCGTGAAACCAGTATCTTTTCTCCATTATTTAAGTAAAAATAAACATAGGTATTCTGCGCTTCACAGCGGATGATACTGTTTACTGCCACATAGCGCGTTTCCTGGAATAAAGGAAGCGCGATCCTGGCGGGAGCCTTCCCCGTTCCTTTAAGATGATTCATTAAAAAATCGAGCTGATGGTAATTTTGCTTCCGCTTCCATTTTCCCATTGCCCGTTCAACAGCTGCCTTTAGCTCGGCTTCATCGATCGGCTTCATAATATAATCCAATGCGGCAAATTTGATCGCCTGTATCCCGTACTGGTCATAAGCCGTTACAAAGATCACTTCAAACGCTCTTCCGGGAAGTCTTTTTAAGAGATCAAAACCCGTTTCCTTTCCCATTTGAATATCGAGAAATACCAGGTCCGGGGTTTGAGAAGTGATCAGCGCAGCTGCTGCTTCGATGGTTGACGCCATACCCGATACCGTTATTTCCGGGAAACACCGGCTCAGTATCCCTCGCAGATTTTCAATATTGTGTGCCTCGTCGTCAACAATGATCGCATTCATGCCAGCCAGTCGTTTAATGTCAGTAATATAGTGGTACCATTTTCCCCGGACTGAACATCCAGGATCACAGGTGTACTGCTGTACACCTCATTCAATAAAGATATCCGGTTTTTGGATAATGCAGAACCTGTACCTAAGGAAGTAGCGGCATTGAACCCCTTTCCGTTATCCCGGATCTTAACCAGGATGTTTTTGCTTCTTCTTTCAAATGCTATCCCGATGCTCCCGTTGGCAACGACCGGCATGGCATGTTTTACCGCATTTTCTACAAAAGGCTGTAAAAGCATTGCAGGGATCTCGGTATTTGTCTGATCAATCGTTTCATCCACAAGGATGGAGTATTCAAACCCAAAACGCATTTGCTCCATCTGTAAATAATCGTTCAGCAATTTAACCTCATCTTCAATAGTGACCAGGTCTTTTTCCGCATCCTCCAATACCCGGCGGGATATCCGGGAAAACCGGGTAAGGTAATCATTAGCCCGTCTGTTATCATTTTTGTTCAAAAGGTTCTGGATACCGGCCAGTGCATTGTATACAAAATGTGGATTGAGCTGGTTCCGGACCGATTGCAGGCGTAGCTTACTGATCTGTTTTTCCATTTCTATCCCAGCAATTTTTCTTTTGTTTTTCCTGTAATACAGGTAAAACACAAAAGCAGCTACCAGGATAGCTGCTGCTGCATAGGGAACAATCTGCTTTAGTGTAAACGTTGTTTCCTTCGGAGGTGGAGGAAATACCTTTACCGGGATCCGGATCCGTTGCTTTTTTGTTCCGCTTTCATCTTCTTCCCCATGAACATTATAGATCTCAATTTCATAATTGCCCGGAGCAGCAAACACATCTTCCTGTATTGATAGATGCGGGTTGGCACTCCTGTAGGTGGCATAGCGGTACTCGCTGATGCTGTCATTGACGACCTCTTTTATAGTGGCAGAATAAAATGTTCCCGGTAAAAGGTCGAGGTAAATTCCAATCTCTCCAAAATCATTTTGCCGGAAATGGAGCTCCTCCGGGTAGTTGTATTCCGTATTAAATTTTGAAAAAAACGGGCTGTTGAGTGAATCTTTTCTAAAATTATATACGCTCTGCATCTGCACGCCTTTCTCCACGTATCTTCTAAAAGCCCACATTGCAACACGGGGAAGCTCTTTTGTGGTTAAGTTCCAGTTTAGCAGCACCCCCTCTCTTTTGTCAAAATCCCTGGAATCATAGGCCTCAACATAGATCTGTTCCGAAAGTGCTTTCCCCTTCCACAACACGGCATAGGGGCGCTCGGCCTCAAACTGCTGCTCAAAATTTTCGGGCGTTGTCCATGGGGTCAGCTCTTTTTTATCGTTCTCGATAACATGATATTTAAAAAAAATTTTATCCTTTGGTGTAATACCATAGGCAATCACCTGTATATCCGAGCTATCGGAAATGGTTACCACCCTGTATTTCTTTGATAACGATTGTATATACCCTGGTCCAAACGTTATATCGCCGCCTTTTGGCGTTACAACACCCAATAAAATCCCTTCATAATGCCTGACACTATCTTTCTGTGTCGCAACACTTCTTCGAAATATAAAATCGGCATGACTTAAATACGGTGTGCCAATAGTCGAACTGCCTGTTTTGCTGCTTACGTCAAAGTTGATTTCATATTTATAAACAGGCAACGCCTTCCCGGTAACGGGTTTTTGTGCAAAAAGCGACAATGTTATAAAGGGCAGGAGCAGTATTGTGTAGATTGCTTTCATTTCTGTTGATTTTGTTACACAAATATTGCGTATCAAAAAGGTCAAAGTCAAGGATCCATTGGTATTCGGGCAGGATCAGTTAGTAAACATTCCATCAGGGAAAGAATTACTTCCGGATCTTATCCGGGTTCTTCTTTATAAAGTCTTCCCAACCCTTAAACCCGGCGGCGGCTTTTATGGGGCTGCTGATCTGGTAATGATGGCAGAGTGCTACAGCCAACGCATCCGTGGCATCAAAATATTCCGGCGCTTCTTTTAGCAAAAGGATCTGCTGCAGCATTTTCCAAACCTGTTCTTTGGCGGCGTTTCCATTGCCGGTTACGGCCTGCTTTATTTTACGGGGGGAGTATTCTGTAATGGGAATCCCGAAATGCATGGCCGCAGCAATGGCTACCCCCTGGGCCCGGCCCAGCTTGAGCATACTCTGCACATTTTTCCCGAAAAATGGCGCTTCTATGGCAAATTCATGCGGTTTGTATGTATGGATCAGCTCCGTTACTTTTTCATGGATCTGGCTGAGCCGTTCGTAGCCGTTTAAGCGGGCGGCAAATTTTATGGCATGCATTTCGCGCATTTGTATTTTCTGACGGGTACACTCAATAACACTGTAACCCATGATGAGGGTACCAGGATCAATACCGAGTATTATTTTAGCGGCTGTTTGCAAAGGGGATGCTATTTTTACCAAGGATTCATGAAGATCAACAAAAATATCAAAATATTCTTCAATTATTTCCTGGGGCCGTTGCTGTTTCTCTGGTTGTGCTGGTCCATTTACAACCAGGTGCGCCAGCAGGAAGGACTTACCGAATCCTGGGCGCAGATCAAGGCCTCGCTTACCAGCGCAAAGATCATTTACCTGGCAGCAGTTATCGTCTTAATGGTCCTAAACTGGATGGTGGAGGCCTGTAAATGGCGCCTGGCGATCCGGAGGGTACAGCAGGTATCTTTTATTCGTGCACTTAAGGCCACTTTGTCCGGGGTATCCTTTTCTGTATCCACGCCCAATAGCATCGGGGACTATGTAGGGCGGGTCCTTTATGTAGATGAAGGCAAACGCATCAAAGCAGCAACGCTTACCGTCGTAAGCAATACCAGTCAGTTACTTGTCACCATCTGGATGGGGCTTTTTTCACTTTATTTTCTGAAAGCGCCCATTGTTGCCGCCCGGATCATTTCCCTTTTATGGCTGGATGCGCTTTTTTACATTGTGGCACTGGGTGCGGTGCTTTTGCTGATCTTCTATTTCCGGGTCTCCTGGATGGCAAAATGGATCAACCGGCTGCCTTCGGGAAAAAAAATCGCCTGGTCTATAGAAGCACTGGAGCAGTTTAATGCAACGGTACTCCTCCGTTTACTGTCTTTATCAGTAACAAGGTTTTTTATCTTTATATTGCAGTATTTTTTACTGTTTCAGTTATTTGAAGTGGATATTTCTTTTTGGCAGGCCTGGACGGGGGTGAGCGTATTGTTCCTGATCCTCGCCATCATTCCTACCATAGCGCTCTTTACAGACCTGAGCATACGGGGGAGCCTGAGCCTGACAATATTAGGATTATTTAACGCAAATCAATTGGGTATTAGCTTAACTTCGGTAAGCATTTGGTTAATCAACCTGATCATACCGGCATTGGTTGGCAGTGTTTTGGTATTGGGTATTAAAAGAATATTTAAAAGCAAAAATGAGAACGCTTAGTCTATTTCTGATTCCGTATTTTCTGTTGTTTGCCCCGGGCAACCGGGCAACGGATGCATCCGTGCCTTCGCCTCCGGCGGTTACTGCCGTAGCGGGTGGGTGCTCCATTCCGAACACGGCCTTCCAGGCTGGAGAAAAAGTGGGATTTACGGTTGGATATAGTGTGGCCGGGGCTTTTGTGCCGGCAGGAACCGGATCCTTTTTTACCACACAGGAAAAACTAAACGGCCGCTCCGTGTATCATATTACCGGAACCGGGCGTACGCTTTCTTCCTATGAGTGGGCTTATAAGGCCAATGACACTTATGAAACCTATGTAGACGTAGAGACCTTTCAGCCCCTCCGGTTCATCCGCAACATCAATGAAGGCGGTTATAAAAAGTATCAGAACGTGAGCTTTATCAAATCGGCGAACACTGCAGTCAGCAAAGAAGGTACTTTTAAAGTGCCGCCCTGTGTGCATGATGTGGTAAGCTCTGTATTCTATGCCCGCAATGTGGATTATAACAGCCTGAAGCCCGGCGATAAAGTTCCTTTTAGTGTGTTCCTGGATAACGAGATCTTTTCCATGTACATCCGCTATATGGGCAAGGAAACCATAACCACCAAATACGGAAAGTTTAAGGCCATAAAGATCAAACCGCTGACCATTAAAGGAACCATTTTTGAAGGCGGAGAAAAGATGACCGTATGGGTTACGGATGATGCCAACCGGGTACCCATCCGCGTGGAAAGCCCCATCATTGTAGGCAAGGTGAAGATCGAAATGACCAGCTTTGAAGGGTTAAAGAACCCTATGAAGGCGTTGATTAAAAAGAATTGATTTAACGGATAAAGAGCAGGTTTAAAATTCCAGGTTTTAGGTTTCACGTTGGTTCCGGTTTCCTATTCGTATGTCTATTGACTGTTGCGGGTCTCAGCCGCTGACCTGATAAGCTGATGGCTGTGGATAAGTTTGATGCCTGATGTGGTTATCAACCAGAGAACAGATCACGGAGTTGTAACGAACCTTTATTTTCACATTCCAACATCTTCAAATTTTCAAAGTGCATTCTAAAGCTCACTCAGTTTAAAGAACCGGTCCGGCCGGATGCCTTTTTCCGTTTGCCGCAGGGTACAGCACTCCTGTTGCGGGTCATGCTCAAAAAACAGGATATAATCGTTTTCCAGTGCTTCTTTTAAAAACATTTCCTTTTCGGTCATGGTCACCAGGGGGCGGGTGTCGTAGGCCATTACATAAGGCAGGGGAATATGGCCCGGAGAAGGCAACAGGTCGGCCATAAACACAATGGTCCTTCCTTTATACCGAACCTGGGGTAACATCATGGCCTCGGTATGCCCGCTGGCAAAGCGAATGGAGAATCCCTCCGGGAAGGGCGCGGTTGCAAGCCTGCCATCTCCCTCCTGTTTACCCGTAACAAATTTCAGCTGCCCGCTTTGTTGTATCGGAAGGATATTCTCTTTCAGAAAAGATGCCTTTTCCCGGGGATTGGGGTGGATGGCCCATTCCCAATGCGCCTCATTGCTCCAGTAAACGGCGTTCTGAAAGGCCGGCACCAGCTGATCGCCTTCTTGTTTTATTGCACCACCGCAATGATCAAAATGCAGGTGGGTCAAAAATACATCGGTAATATCACCCCGGTGAAACCCATGTTGCGCCAATGACCGGTCAAGATTGTCTGTCCCATGCAGGTAATAATAGCCAAAGAATTTTTCACTCTGTTTATCACCCATGCCGCAATCCACCAACACCAGCCGGTTGCCGGTTTCAATCAGCAAACTGCGGGTAGCCCAGCTGCACATATTGTTCTCATCCGCCGGGTTTAACCCGTTCCAGATGCTTTTGGGTACTACGCCAAACATAGCGCCGCCGTCTAATTTAAAATGACCGCAATTGATCGTGTAGAGGTTCATGTTTTGTATAAGTGAGAAGTGAAATATTTTTTGGTTTTCAGTCGTTCGCACCCGGATCTGAACTGAAAACGGGTGACGCATGCGAGCCCGGCTAAAAACTGACGGCTGATGGTTATCCCTTCCGTTGCTTTATCAGCGCGGAGTACAACCAGAAAAAGCCAATGGCAAAGAACAGGATCAACGATAAGACAGAATTCTTCATGCTGCCCGTTTGCTCTTCAATAAAGCCAAAAGCAAAGATACCAATTACAATGGCGAGTTTCTCTGTAAAATCATAATAGCTGAAAAACGAGGCAGTATCCTTTGTATCCGGCATTAATTTGGCGTAGGTAGACCTGCTGAGCGACTGGATGCCTCCCATTACCAGGCCCACGGCAACCGCCAGCCCATAAAACAGGTATTCGCCGTTCCCGCCATTCTCAGCCACCAAAGCGGTGAAATAGGCGGCGATGCAGATCAGTATCCAGAAAACAATTACCCCCATCAGCACTTTGATGTTCCCATACCGGGCTGATAACCGCGATATATACCAGGCCCCGGCAATGGCCACCAGCTGTATCACCACCACCGATACGATCAGCCGCTCGTCCGGAAGGCCCAGGAGCTTGCTTCCGAATAAGGTAGCGGCCAACATAACGGTTTGCACTCCCATACTGTAAAAAAAGAAGCCCCGCAGGTACCGCTTCAACACCGGCATCTGTTTTACCTGGAGGTACACTTTTTTTATTTCAAGGAACCCGTCCCGGAAAACCCGGCTCCGTACCTTATCTGCCCGCACCGATTGGGGCAGCCGGGCAAAAGTGATCTGTGCAAACCCAAACCACCAGATGCCTACCAGCAAAAAGGTGAGCCGTGTGGCCAGCCCTTTATCCGTCATCAAAATAATCAATAAAAAACCTACTACCTGCATGATCACGCTTCCTATATACCCAAAAGAAAAGCCCCGGGCACTGATCCGGTCCTGGTCTGCAGGGGCTGCGATCTCCGGCAGGTAGGCATTATAAAACACCAGACTGCCCGCATAACCCATTGCAGCCAGCATAAAGGCTGCTACGCCCAGGCCCAGCGTATCCCCCGTAAAAAAGAACAGGACCGCGGCCCCCAATGCTCCCATATAACAAAAAAAGCGCATAAAATTTTTCTTGTTTCCCCGGGTATCCGCTATGGATGTAAGAATGGGATAAAGAATGGCTACCAGCAAATACGCAACCGCTAATACATAGTCATACAGCGAGGAATTGACAAACCGCCTGCCGAGGAATTCTACTTTATGATCGTTGGAATTGCTTCCGGTGACTGCTAAAAAATAGATCGGGAAAAAAGTAGTGGTAATGACAAGATTGTACACAGAGTTGGCCCAGTCGTACATAGCCCACCCGTTGATCACTTTCTTAGAAGCCGTTTGCATGGAGTTTTGTTTGTATAAAAATAAGGGTTTTGCTGTGAGCTTTCAGAATTGAGAGTCGAGATTTCAGAATTCAGAAGGAAGACACTCGCATATTTGCCGGAGGCTGATACCGGATATTGGGTACTCAATTCTGAAAACTGACGGCCTATTGGCCCCGGAATTCCTTAAAAGCATTTTCCAGCAACCGGAGCAATTCTTCAGCGCCGGTATTTAAAAACTGCGCCGAAACGGCCACGGGTGTTTTGTAAAGCTGATACGTCAATTCCATTGCCCGTTTCTTTACGGGGTTTTGCTGCCGTTGTAAATAGGACAGGGGATCTTTTACATCCAGCATGATGATTGGCTGATCCGCTACCTGCTCCAGGCGGATACTTTTTACATCCCGCCATAAGACCCTTCCGGCGGAGATACCGCTGGAGTTATCGGTAATACCGTCCGCATCAATAAACAGGCCGTCCTTTTTATTTCGCAGCTTTTGAACAAAAACAACAATCCCGATCCCGAAGAAAGCGGTGCAGATATACCCGATGATCTTAATGACGGTGGGATCCTCACTCCTGATAAACAAAAAAGGCTTCAGCACAAACAGTGCCCCAAGTACTACAAACAATATTGCACCGATCAGGTAGCGTACAATCTTTGTTTTGTTTACCGGTATGGTTATCGCTTGCATCATATCAGGATTGTAATAACCGAACGGCGTCTTTGGCAAAATAAGTGGCGATCAGGTCTGCACCGGCCCTTTTGATCGAGGTAAGGCTTTCCAGGATGGCTTTGTCTTCATCCAGCCAGCCCCGCTCCGCAGCTGCTTTGATCATGGCATACTCGCCGCTTACATGATACGCGCTTACCGGCACCGTAACCGCATTTTTCACTTCGCGGATGATATCCAGGTAAGCCATCGCCGGTTTCACCATTACAATATCTGCTCCTTCTGCCACATCCTGCAGGGTTTCATTGATCGCCTCCGCACGGTTGGTATAGTTCATCTGGTAGGTCTTTTTATCACCAAAGCCCGGGGCACTATCCAGGGCATCGCGGAAAGGACCATAAAAACAGCTGGCATATTTTGCAGAATAGCTCATAATGCCCACTCCTGAAAACCCGGCCTCCTCCAGTGCTTTGCGGAAGGCGCCGATACGGCCATCCATCATATCACTGGGCGCAATAAAATCCGCGCCGGCAGCGGCATGGGAAAGACTCATTTTCGTAAGCGCATCCACTGTTTCGTCATTCAGGATATAGCCACTCTTTACATCCACAATACCGTCATGCCCGTATTCTGAATAAGGGTCCAGGGCCACATCGGTCATTACCACCATTTCCGGAACGGCATCCTTAATGGCTTTTACAGCGGTCTGCATCAATCCATCCGGGTTCCAGCTCTCTTTCCCCGTATTGTCTTTCAGCGCATCGTCGCATTTTACAAACAATAACACACTTTTAATACCCAGGCTCCACAGCTCTTTTACTTCTTCCACGGTTTTATCCAGAGAGCGGCGGAAGTAGCCCGGCATGGAGCTGATGGCTTCCACTACATCGGTACCCTCCGTAACAAAAACGGGCAGGATAAAATCGCTGGAACGCAATTGTGTTTCCGCAACCATGTCACGGATGGCCGCATTTCTTCTTAAGATCCGGTTTCTATGTTGTAATATCATAATTTTTCTAATGTCTGATCTATGATGTCAGATTTATGATCTTTTACGTGCTCTGTTTGGTATTTTATTTATACGACAGGGTCGTTATCATGAATCGACATAAAAATCATTTTTTAATTTTTGCCTTGTTTGTTTTATCTGTAGCCGCAAAAATTGCGGTTAATTCGTTTGCTTCTTTAACCAGTTGATCCAGTTCATTGCCGCCTTGCAGGTTTGCATCTTTAACAACTTCTATCTTATATAAGAAATCGTTTGGAGATTTTGCCCTCGCAGAAGCTCTATAATTTGCGCCTACGGATCCGGCGGCCCGTATGAGTTGTTTGGCCGTTTCAAAACCAGCCGCGTTCCTTGGAAAGTTTTCACAAAGTTTGATCACCTCCACATGAAATCTTTTGTTCTGTCTTGTAATTCTTTTCTATCCATGAGTTAACTTTTATACATCAGATATCAAAAAATCAGCCATCATACATCTCCCGCCCATTCCCTCGGATTTTTACAGGCCTGTAATAATTTATCTTCCAGGCTGCCGGGCTCCGGCTCGTAATTATAAACAAACCGCACCGTTGGGGGCAGGCTCATTAAAATACTTTCGGTGCGTCCGTTCGTTTTCAATCCGAAGATCGTTCCGCGGTCGTGGATCAGGTTAAACTCTACATAGCGGCCCCGGCGGATCTCCTGCCATTTTTTGTTTTCAACATTGTAAGACGTGTTCTTCCGCTTTTGAACCAGGGGAAGATAGGCATCCAGGAAGGCATCTCCGTTGGCCTTTTGAAAGGTCAGCAAATGTGCCGCCTCTTCTTCGTTGTTCAGATACAGATGGTCATAAAACACACCGCCCACCCCGCGCATTTCATTGTTCCGGTGCTTATTGGAAAAATATTCGTCACATTGCTTTTTATATTTCGGGTACAGGTCTTCTCCAAACGGATCCAGCGCTTGCTTCAGGCTCGTATGAAAATGTACCACATCTTCCTCAAACAGGTAATAAGGCGTTAGATCTGCACCACCCCCAAACCAACGATGCGTTACCGTGCCGTCTGCATCATGCGCTTCAAAATAGCGCCAGTTGGCATGTGTGGTCGGCACAAAGGGATTTTCCGGGTGCAGCACCAGGCTGATGCCACAGGCGAACCAGGTGCCTTCAGCCTCACCTTCAACCCCTTCCCCGATAGAAGGAGCAATGGAAAGTATTTTCTGCATTTTCTCCGTGATATGCCCGTAGACCACGGAAACATTCACGCCGGCCTTTTCAAAAACGGCGCCATTCTCCATGATCCGGGAATGACCGCCACCACCCTTTCCGTTTTCGCCCCGCTGCCAGTTGTCTTCCCTGAAAACAGCCCGGCCATCTTCCTGCTCCAGGACCTTACAGATCCGGTCCTGCAAACCATAAACGTATTCGATCCACTGCTGGCGGAAGGTGTTCGTTTCTTCTTTTTTCATCCGTATATTTTTTGTTTGGGGCTGATCAAAAGGCTGCGAACAAAAAATTAGCCGGGAAGACGGAAAGGCGGCGTCTGTCAATTGCTTAAGACTTGCTATCTCAAAACCTTACCGGCCAAAAAGTACTTTTTAATCAGCGCCATGAACGTTTCATAACAAATAGGAATTATCTTCCGGAGTGGCATCCATGAAAATACCTCCGTCAATGGTCACATGTTCTATTTTGCCGCTGCTGGGTACCGTAAAAGTAACCGTTCGCTCCTTTCTTTTCCAGATCGCCGGTGTATAATGATATTTTTTCTTCTTTCCGTTCTCCGGTTTTATGATCACATCGAAGGGAACCGCAAAGCCGCCTGCATTTTCCAGCGTGATGGTGGTATTGTTCGTGCCCGACCGCGCTTCTTTTACTTTCAGATCGATATAATGATTGCTAAAGAACCAGTTCTCCCAAAACCAGGTAAGATCCTGCTTTGCAGCGGCGTTGATCGAATTGAAATAATCCCAGGGTACCGGGTGCTTCCCGTTCCAGGTATCTATATAACGGATCAGCGCCTTTTTGAACAGCCCGTCGCCCAGCAGGTCCTTTAAAGCCAGATACGAAAGGGACGCTTTTCCATAGGAATTGCGCCCATAGCCAGCTCCTGACAACTGTGACGACATCGTGATCAGGGGCTGATCCATTTCCGTTGCCGGATTGCTGATCCAGTTCCTTATCCGGAAACTTTTATACGCGCTGTCTGCCGCATGCTTTCCGTTTTCTGAAATGCCGATCAGATATTCAAAGGTAGTGGCCCACCCTTCGTCCATAAATGCATACCGGGTTTCATTGATGCCCATATAAAAGGGAAAATACGTGTGTGCTACTTCGTGATCCACGGTAAGCCGGGAATCCATCCAATCTCTTAACGAAGCGTCGTTCACCATCATGGGATATTCCATGTCTGCGTATCCCTGAATGGCCGTCATCGTGGGATAAGGATAGGCAACCCCCGGCAGGTTATCCGAGTACCACCGGATGGCATACTTGGTCCATTCCACGTAGTTTTTGAAATCCGCAGCCGTATCTTTGTATGCCGCCTGAACGCTTACCCTTTTTAATTTGCCGTCATCGGCAAGCGCCACGCTGCCGGCATCCCATACAAAATGATTGCTGGTGGCAAAAGTAAAATCGGTTACATTCCTTGCACTGAACTTCCATTCATTCCATTCGCTGAAATCGGTTATGGCTCCCTGCTCCATGTCTTTGGCAGTAGCCACATGGATCACTTTATTGCCGGACAGCGATTCGCGGAAGCGTTTAAATGCCGCCGGCTGCAACACTTCTTTTGCATTTTCGAGGGTGCCTGTGGCCCAAACTACATAGTTGGTGGGTACTTTTACAGAAACTGTATAGTCATTAAAATCATTATAGAACTCACCACCGTCCGTATGTGGCAGCAGGTCCCACCCGTTATAATCATCATATACCGAGATCCGCGGATAAAAATAGGCACAGAAGAAGGTGTTCGGGTCTATTTGGCCCTCCCGGCCACTGAGCGTTGAAAGCGGATAAGTCCATTCGATCTCAAACTCGGTCTTTGACCGTGGCAGCAGCGGTGTGCTGAGGGTTACTTTATTTGCAGTACCCCAGTCATTACTGTTGATCGTATAGCGCTGCCCGTTAGCCGCAAACCCCAGGATGTCCAACCCGGAGGTCAAAAAATCCTTTGATACCTGACCGGCCCTCGGGGCCTCCGGTTTGTGGATGTTGTTTACAAAGCGGATCACCACCGATGCAAGCGTGTCCGGGCTGTTATTGTAATAGAGGATCTTTTCTTTACCCGAAACCGTTTTTTCTGTTGTGTTTACGGTAACGCCGATGTCGTAAACACCCCGGTTCTGCCAGTACTTTTCTCCCGGCACACCGGTTGTGGTACGGGTTCCCCTTTTTACAGCGTTCCGGATATTACGGGGCATGTATAACTCCTGTGCAGCAACAGCCGTCCAGAGGCACATAAGCATCGCTGTTAAAAAAGGTATCCTGTTCAAGGCAGAAGATTTTATAGATCAGAGAATATGTATTCCTTCACCGTATTTACAAAAGCTTTTGCGTGGTCTACCGGCACATTGGGCAGGATGCCATGCCCCAGGTTGGCAATATGCCTTCCTTTCCCGAAAGCACGCAGCATTTCTTTTGTTTCTTTTTCGATCCGGGAAATAGGCGCCAGTAACTTTGCGGGATCAAAGTTACCCTGTAATGTAATATGATCCCCGGCCCTGCTACGGGCCGTCTGTGGTTCGATGCACCAATCTATGCCCAAGCCGGCTGCCCCGGTTGCGGCCATTTCTGCCAGCGATCCCCAGGCTCCTTTTGCAAAAACGATCACAGGAACGCTTTCTTTCAATGCCGCCACGATCTGGCGGATATAGCGCAGTGAGAATTCTTCAAAATCGCTTTTGCCCAGCAATCCGCCCCAGCTGTCAAACACCTGCAGCACATCGGCGCCGGCCGCCACCTGTCCTTTTAAATAAGCAATGGTGGTATCGGTGATCATTTGCAGCAGGGCATGCGCCGTCTCCGGCTGCTGGTAACAAAATGCTTTTGCTTCGTCGAAGGTCTTGCTGCCTTTTCCCTGGACCATATAGCATAAAAGCGTCCACGGCGCTCCCGCAAATCCGATCAGCGGCACCCGTCCGTCCAGCTCCTTTTTGATCAGCCGGATGGCATCAAAAACATAATGCAGGGAATCGTTCACATCCGGAATACGGATCCGTTGCAGGTCGGCCGGACCTTTCACCGGTTGAGGCAACAGGGGACCCAGCTTTTCTACCAGCTGCACTTCCATGCCCATAGCCTGCGGCACCACCAGTATATCAGAAAAAAGGATCGCAGCATCAACCCCCACGATATCTACCGGTTGTAAGGTGATTTCACAGGCCAGTTCCGGGGTCTGGCACCTTTCAAAAAAAGAGTACTTTTCCCTTAGCTGTATGTATTCCGGCAGGTATCTTCCCGCCTGCCGCATCATCCACACCGGCGTTCGCTCCGTAGCTTCTCCGCGAAGCGCCCTTAAAATCAAGTCGTTTTTTATTTCTTGTTGCGTCATATTCAAATAGTGGGTCGATCGCGCCGGAACTTATTGCGGCCCCTTGCAATCCGGTATTAACTGTAACATTTGTCCGATGTCGGGCTGCGGTGCTTCTGCAATATTTGCAGTATAACTTCTTAGCGCTGCAGTTGTAGACGGGCCTATGGAAATTGCCGTTGTTGCGGCCGCAATATCATTAACGGAAAAAAAGCTTTCCACGCCGCTCGGGCTGTAAAAAAGTATCCCGTCATACCGCCGGTCAATGGAAGCCGGGGTTTTAATGGTTTCATACACTACTTTTTCCCTGCAGGGGATGGCGTTCTTTTTCAACCCGTCCGGGATGGTATCCAGGCGCAGGTTTCCGCAAAAAAAAACCACCTGTTCCGGTGCCTGCTCAATGATCTGTGCTACCAGTTGTGCCCCGGTGGGAGCAGATGCCCTGACCGCTGACCGGGGAAATAACTGCTGTACTTTTTTTTTGGTAGCGGCTTCTATACAAAACACGTTCCATTGCGGATCGGCGGTAAGCGCCGCAGCTACGGCCCTTACCGCATTGGCGCTGGTAAAGATCACAGATTGATCAGTAGCGGGCACATCAGACAGCAATACCCGGACCTGGTCCGGTGGTACCAGCTGTATTTCCAGAAACGAAATACAGTCCAGCTGTACCCCGTCTCCGGCCTGCCGGATGAGCGCATCATCAAGTTGTTTTGTACTTAAAATATGAAGCGATCTATTGCTCATGATTCATTTTCGCGATTAACCGTCCCGCGCCATTTTCCAGGATCTTTTCGGCGGCAACTTTTCCGGGAGCAGCTGTTTCACCAATGACATAGGTTCCGTCCACCTCCAGCTTTTCCAGCCCTTCCGGGGTTACAATGCTGCCTTCGAAGCGAATACGATCCTGATGCATGGTTGCCAACGCGCTGATGGGCGTGGCACAGCCTCCCATGAGTGTGCTTAAAAAATCTCTTTCGGCTTTTACGCAGTAGGCCGTTGCAGTATGATTGATGCGACTGCATGCGCGCAGCACTGCGCCATCGTCTTTCCGTGCTGTTACCATAATGGCGCCCTGCGCAGGAGCCGGAAGCATCCAGCCGAGGTCAATACTGCCGGCGGGCTTCAGACCGATGCGCTCAAGGCCGGCTTCCGCAAAGATGGCCCCGAACCAGTTGCTTTCGGAAAGTTTGCGCAGCCTCGTATTTACATTTCCGCGGATGTTTTCGATCGTATGCCCCGGAAACCGGTGCAGCCACTGTGCTTTGCGGCGTACGCTGCTGGTGGCGATGATCAGGTTTGAAGTTTCAGGTTTCAGGTTTAAGGTTTCAGGTTCGGCGATGGTCTTTATAAGTTCCTCCACATTGATGCCTGAGCCCGGCGCCTTCCAGTTCGGATTCAACACAAGGATATCTTTGTACGAAGCCCGCTCCAGAACTGCGGCTTCCACAATTCCCTCCGGCAGCTGGACGGGCACGTCCTTCATACTGTGTACAGCTACATCAATTTTATTGTTGAGCAAGGCAGTGTCCAGCACCCTTGTAAAAACGCCCTGTACTCCCATGGCATAAAGCGGCGTTACAAGATCCAGGTCCCCTTCGCTCTTCACCAGCTCCAGCTGTGCGGGGGTACCTAAGCTTTCTAGGAGATCTTTTACCTGTGTGGCCTGCCAAACGGCCAGCTGACTGTCTCTGGTACCAATACGGATCATAAACGGTTCCGGGTTAGGGAATTTGCAGATAATCATTGATGCTGCTGATAAACTGGCAGCCTTTGTCGTTCCGCACCTTGAGGTTTACAGCCAGCTGCTTCACCGCTTTCTGCGCACGCATTACCCGCTCTGTTTCGCTGATCAATTCCTTATCCTTATAAAATTCGCAAACGGAGGTTTGCATTAAATCAATTTCGCGCAGTTTGTTCTTCCAGGTTTTCAGATGCAGTGCATAATGATGATCCCGTAACCAGCCCAGGAATTCTTTTTCAAAATGCCCGATGATGGCAAGTGCGCGGGGCACTTCCGCTTTGCGTTTTGCCAGCGTCCGGTCCAGTATGGTATTGGAGATCTCGTCCACATCAATTACCGTTACCTGGTCCATTTTCCGGATAGCCGGGTGTACATTGACCGGTATGGAGAGATCCAGGAACAGCTTGGGTGCCCCCGGAGTAACCTGCCCGGGCATTACGGTGGGCGCGTTTGCATTGGTGCAAACAATAACAATATCGGAGGCCTCAATAGCTGCTGCCCTATCCGCATAGGGAGCAAAATGCACCTGGTGGCCGGCTGCGATCTGTTGTGCAACCGCATCCGTCCGGTTCATGATCGTAACGGATGTATGCGGCAAATAGGTGTTCAGGTTTTTGCAAACGTTGACCCCGAATTTACCGGCACCGATGATCAGCACTTTTTTTTGTCCGATCCCTTTTATGCTCTGCAACAGTTCGATGGCCGCAAAGGAAACGGAAACCGTTCCGTCGCTCAGGTTGGTCTCGGTCTTGATCTTCTTGGATGCCTGAAAGGCGAAGTTCAGCAACCGGTCCATCACTGGTCCGATCAACTGCTGGTTGCGTGCCGTATCTACAGCCCTTTTCAGCTGCCCCAGGATCTCATAATCGCCCAGTATCTGCGAATCCAGGCCTGCGGCCACATGAAACAGATGCTGCAGTGCTTCCGCTCCGTTCTTAAAATAGCCGCATTCATAAAAAGCCGCCTTATCGCCATTTGTATGGGGCACCAGCAATTCTACCAGCTGCATCACAGACTCCGCAAATCCATAGATCTCTGTACGGTTGCAGGTAGATACCACGAAGACACTTTTCAGTCCCGCAGCCCTGGCGCTTTTCCCCAATGTGGTAAATGCTTCGTTGGTAATGGAAAACAGCCCTCTGGTTGCAGCGTCGGCCTTATGATAGTTGATGCCTGCGATACAAAAACGATCTAAAACCTGCTTTGAGATATGAAACTCTTCTAACGACATGATTCAGGCGCAAATGTATAAAGGATAAGTGGTAGTATCGTCACGTTTTTGTCACCGGGCCTCAAAAAAAGTATGATTTTTATCATGATATTTGAATCTCGCGGACAGGTCCTTTGTCTTTAAGTAACCTGTATCTTTGCCGATCGTGATCCTTTTTGCCGGGGGTGCGCCCGGATCCCGGGTGTTACCTGTTGCAGGCAGAAAAACTTAATTTTATACGGCAAAAAAATGCGTAAAACGGGAGTAATTTTAATGAACCTGGGATCTCCGGATTCTACCGAAGTAAAAGACGTAAGGCGATACCTGAATGCGTTTTTGATGGATAAACGGGTGATCGACAAGCCCTGGCTGCTGCGATTTTTACTCATCAGGGGGATCATTGTACCTTTCAGGGCTCCGAAGTCGGCTGAAGCCTATAAAACGATCTGGTGGAAGGAAGGCTCCCCGCTGATCGTATTGTCCGGACAATTGCAGGAGGCCCTGCAGCAGAAAACGGAGATGCCGGTGGAGTTGTCTATGCGTTATGGCAATCCAACGCCGGAAGCCGCCTACAGTGCATTGCTGAAGCGCATGCCGGATGTGGAGGAAGTGATCCTGGTGCCTTTATATCCGCACTATGCCATGAGCAGCTTTGAAACGGCGGTTGAACATATGAAGGACGCTCATAAAAAAAACAATTACTCCTTCCGGTTAAAAGTGGTTCCTCCATTTTACAAACACCCCTCCTATATCAACGCACTGGCGGAAAGCATGCGGCCTTATTTGCAGGAAGATTTTGACCAGCTGCTGTTCAGCTATCACGGCATACCGGAGCGCCATGTGCTGAAGGCCGATCCCACCGGGAAGCATTGCATGCAGGTGGAAAACTGCTGCTTTAAATCAAGCCCCTCCCATCCGACCTGCTACCGGCACCAGGTTACCATTACCAGTGAGCTGGTGGCTAAAAAACTGGGCCTAAAAAAAGAGCAGTGGCAACAAAGCTATCAAAGCCGCCTGGGGCGCGATCCCTGGCTGCTACCCAATACCCAGGTCCGCCTGCCCCAATTACCTCAGGAAAAGGTCAAAAAACTGGTGGTCGTTTGCCCCTCATTTGTGAGCGACTGCCTGGAAACACTGGAAGAAATCGAAGTACGCGGCAAAGAAGATTTTCTGCAAAACGGAGGGGAATCTTACACCTATATCCCTTGTATGAATACCAGCGGGCTCTGGGTGGATACGGTGCTGCAACTGATTGAGGAAACGATACAATAATTTTCCGATTCAGGTTATTTGAAGTTCCTGTTCAAAAAAGAGAACTGCCCTTCCTCTTTACCGTCACCGGACCCGATGTGCAGGTCGGCAATCACAAAATTATCCGGGAGCATACATGCGAAACTTTTTAAAATCGCAGCGTTTGATTGCTTTGCATGTTCAAGCTTTAAAAACCGTCATCCTTATTCCAGCTATCCCCAACCACTTTTTCGTGGATGATGTCAAGGTTCGATTCGCTCCCATTCTTCCCGAAGTCATTCACGTGTTCAATAAACTGGGCTAAATTGTCCGAGTGCTTTACCACCACAGCAGGGTCGTGACATACATAAAACATATTTCCCCAATTTCCATTTCTCTCAACATCTAAAATCCAAAAATTTCCAAAACCATCTCCTGCAAGTTGAACTGAATTTGGAAAAAATTGCTCAAATCCAAATTTTCCCACGCCGTCAAAAGTTACTTCATCAAGCCCGCTAAACTCAAATCCACCTGAAAATTTCAACAGCTCCCTGATCACTTCCGGAATCTGTTTCATAGGAAGATCTTTTGCAAGCTTGTCAATTTGCCGGTCTGTAAGGCCCTGTTTAAGCTCAGCGCTGTACTCATCCCCGTCTTCAGTAATATATTGTTCGGTCAAAATAGCTTTAAGCTGCTCAATGGGTGTCATATCTTTTTTTTGTTGCCCTGTGTTATCCGCTACAACCCCTCCAGCTGCGGCAATACCGTCCAGTAACTGAGCACGATCCGCCGCCGTTCATCGGTGGGCTTATAATCCGTGATATGCGCCGAAGGGTATTCTTCCCCTTTGCCATAGGCCACATATCCTACTTTGAGTGTATTGTAATTTTTAAACTTCCCGGTATTGGCGTCCAGGACCGATTTCATATTGCGCACCATTTCTTTTGCCCGCAGATCCGATAATAACTGGTTCATTTCCTTTTGGGGAGGATTGTCGTTATTAAGGATCCGGGTAAGCTCTTTATAAAGTTGGCCGTTCCTCACAACGGGCGTGGAATCGGAATAGCCTACAAATACGATCCGCGCTTCGCGCGGAATGCCGGCATACTTGTTTGCAAGATGCGACAGGGAATCAACAATGGGCGTAAAATGCCGGCGGATCGTGACCTTTGCGGACTCCGGGATCCGGTACACCCCGGGATCAAAGAATGCAGCATAATGGAACATCTGGTATTTTGCAGTGCTTACTGATTCTTTCAGCATGCTGTACACCTTCTCACGCCGTCTTTGGGATGTATTGAACGAGTCGAGAATGAGCAGCTTGGCGAGGAAGTCCGAAGAGGAAATGCCTTTTCTGAAGGTCGCGCTGTTTTTGGTAGCCAGATCAACGATCAGGGCCAGCTGCTGTGCACTGTTCAGGTTACCGTTGAGCTTGTCCAGGATCTGCTGCACATCGTTGTTCAGTACACTGTCGATGGCGCGATCTCCTGCTTTCACATCCAGTATCTTTTTTATGGAATCCAGCTCAACGGATTCATCACGTACGATTTTTTTGGTTCTTTCACTGGTGTTCCTGGCGCTTGCCAGTCGTTTCTGCATGCCGCAGGAAGTAAGAGTCAGAATGGCTAAAATAAACAAATATAATTTCATAGTCAATTATTGAGGGACAGGCTTAATGGTGAAACCGTCTTGTTTGGCAGGTGGGCGGGCCCTGATCTTTTGCTCCAGCATCTGATCATAAATCTTTTTCCGGTAATCAGCAATGACCTCTTCATCTGCTGTATCCTTACTGGCCTTCTTCTGGGAGACCTCCCTAAGTTGCAAATTGATAAGCGTCGTATTGTTGCCCAGCTTCAGTTCCCTGAATGACAAAAGCATCTCATCCAGCGAAGGGTGCCTGTGGGCATTGCGTCCATGCGCCGAATGTTGCTGGCGCTGCCAGTTAATTACCAGGCAAAGGATCAGTGTAAGCGATACCACCCATAAGGCAACCAGCATCAGCAGTATGGTCTTATGCAGCCGGCTTTGCTTTAGTGTATCCTTTATGAGTTGTTTGGGTGCCATGCAGCTCCGGTCCTTTTTTATGATATAAATACAACTTTTCCTGATTGATCGATCTGGCTGATGATGCGCTCGCATTCGTCCTTCATCTCCGCTGCATTGCTGCCTGTTGCCTCCGCATGCTCTTTTAACAATTGCAGGATCGGATGGTTGGGCCCTAAGGCAGAAAAAGTGGATTTTATACGGTGCAGTACGCGGGCCATGCCGGGTGCATCTCCCGCTGCCGCTGCGGTCCTCAACGCTTCCTTATCGGACACCCACTGTTTCCGGATCTCCGCCAGCAATTCATTCATTACGGCTTCATCGCCTCCTAACAGATCCCGGAAAAAATCCAGCTCACCGGCCGGATCCGCAATTCCGGAACGTTCCTGTTCACCCGTCCGGACGGGCATCCATTTCAAAATTTTACCAATGATGTCCGGCTCTTCGATGGGCTTCGAGATGTAATCGTTAAATCCTGCTGCAAAGCAGCGTTTGATCTCATTTTCCATAACATACGCCGTCATGGCAATGGCGGGTGTGCTGATGTGCAACTCTTCGCGGATGATGGAGATCGCTTTATAGCCATTCATATGCGGCATCTGGATGTCCATCAGGATCAGGTCATAATGTTTTTGCTGTATCCTTTCGAGCGCTTCCAGGCCGTTCTCTGCCAGCTCTATTTGGAGATGGTATTTCTTCAACAGGTGCCGGAGCAGCATCCGGTTGGCCGCATTGTCTTCCACCACCAGGGCCGTGTACCCCGAAAAATCGGCAGACAGCTTGCCGGTCTTCCTGGCAACGGGCAATTCTGCTGCTTTTTCAAAGACAGCCGTAAACGTGAATTTTGAGCCGAGACCGATCTCGCTGTTCACAGAAACCGATCCGCACATGCCTTCAACGAGGCTTTTCACAATGCTCAGTCCCAAACCGGTACCGCCATGCTGACGGGTGGTCATCTGCTCCAGCTGTTCGAACCGCTCAAAAATAAGATCGATCTTTTCTTTTGGGATGCCCTCCCCGGTATCTTTTACACTAAACACCAACTTATGTGTTTCTTCTTTTTCGACGGGCAATACACCTACATGGAGGTGCACACCGCCATATGAGGTGAACTTAATGGCATTATTGATCAGGTTCACCAGGATCTGTTTCAGGCGTTCCGGGTCTCCCTTTATTACCTGTGGGGTTTGAGGGTCAATATTCCAGTGATAGCTGAGCTTTTTCTCATTTACAATGGCGGAGAACATGCGCTTCAGGTCTTCAAACAATTCCGGAAGGTTAAACGGAATGCGTTTGATCCGGAGCTTGCCGGCCTCAATTGAAGAAAAGTCCAGGATATCATTCACTATATGCAGCAGGTTGTACCCGTTGGAAATAATGGTATTCGTATATTCTTTCTGCGTATTATCGAGCGCCGTATCCGACAACAGGTTGCCAAAACCAATAAGGGAATTCAACGGTGTGCGCAACTCGTGGCTCATATTGGCCAAAAATTCATCCTTAGCGTTCTTGCTTTTGACAGCGGCCTCACGCGCCACCCGCAGTTCCTTTATGAGCACCAGCTGCTGCCATTGGCGGATGACAATGATGGTGGTAAAGATCAGTACTGCAATGACGGCAGCAATCGACAGCACACGGTTGTAGGCTGATAGCTGGCTGGCATGCGCCGAGTTGGTGATAAGCGTTTGCCGGAGTTGGTTCTCCAGGAATTTTTCCACCAGAACACCGTAGTGGTACACGTTCTCCGCGGGCTTGGACCTTGTGAGCAGACCCGTAAGACTATCCAGCAGTTTCGAATCCTTCTGCTGCCGGGCATCCAGAATTGAATAGGAGATATTGAGCTGCGCATTTACGGCATTCATCAGGCTGCCCAAATTCGGAACATCTCCTTTGCGGGCTATAGCGTCATTCAGCACATTGGCATTATACCCATACAATGTAAGCGAGTCGCCCAGCACTTCCAACGGAAATACCTCGTTCATATTCTCCATCTGGCTAAACCGGGATTGCAGGGTAAAGGAGAGATTTACCAGGTGCTGCATTTCGTTGTTGGTCTTAAAGGTCTCTACCGCCTCTACGTTTCCTTTTTGAAGTGCCTGGGTAGCTTTATCCGTAAGCGTTTGCGTAAAAATGATACTTACAACGAGTAAAAAGGCAAAGAAAATAAGCAAAAAATAGTTATAGTTTCTTTTTTGCATGCGTGCTCATATATATTTTTAATGTCCGGCACGGATTTGAGAAAAGCTACCGGAAGCACCGGATGTTTGAAGACCGTACTTTGAATGCTCCTGCTTTCGATTTTCAGGAGTTCAAAATTATATATATTCTCATTCTAATACAAAAAAAGGGCTGAAAAAGGAATGAGCCGAAGCACTCTTCTCTAAAAAATATAATATTTTGATGTTTTTAAAGCGTTCTCGGATCAAAAATACCGGTCATTTAGAACATCCTTTCCCGGGATCCGGTTTGTTCAGCATCGGAAAAGTATACAGAACCATTGCCGCCGGTCTGTTTCAAGATCAGTGATCGATATCGGTTAAGACAGGCGCTCCGGCAATGGCCCCAACCCTTCTTTTTAAAAAAACTGATCCCGGGAACAAAGAAAGCGACTATCTTAGTTGTTCTGAAAACAGGTTCTTTATTTTAAATACAACTCTTTTGGCTTATTTATATTTAAAAGCGGTCCACATTATCTTTGTTGTTACCTGGTTTGCCGGCCTGTTTTATATGCCGCGTTTGTTTATCTATAACGTAGAGGCTAACGAACAGCCGCAGCCCGCCCGGGATCTGCTGCATCACCAGTTCACAAAAATGATGAAACCTCTTTGGTATGGTATCACCTGGCCCTCTGCGATCATCACGCTTGTGATGGGGCTTTCGGTATTGCTAAAGGGAAATTGGACCGCAGTGCTTTTTAAACCTGAAGGGTTCTGGCTGCTTTTGAAGCTCGTGCTCGTTCTGCTCCTATATGCTTATCACTATTCCCTCCACCGTATTTTTAAACAGCAAATGGCCGGCAACTATAAATATACATCGGACCAGCTGCGGATGTGGAACGAGGTGGCCACTATTTTCCTGGTTGCCATTGTGATGCTGGTCGTTGTAAAAAAGGAGATCAGTGTTCTCTGGGGCCTGGTGGGTATGATCCTGCTGATCTTTATCCTGATGCTGGCGATTCGCATTTATAAACGCATCCGGAACAAAGGAAAATAATTGTCTCCCCGCTGAAACACGGCTTCTTTCGTCTCATTTTACTTTATGTTCCCGGCCGCTCCATACAAACGGACACCCCAGTGCTCAAACGGGATGTTGCCTGCAACTATTCCGGGATCGCCCTGTAAATATAACAGCCCGCCTCGCTGGGATGATCCAGAACCAGGGCTCCTTTTTCTTCATTGCGCAGCAGGTGGACGATCATAAAATCGCCGGTAGCTCCCATGATGAAAAAAATACCCCATACCAACAAATAAAAGCACCCCGTAATGACTGCTGCTATCGAGGGCAATACGCCCAAAACAATGGCCGGCATCAGCGCCCCCAACACATAATGCCGTACTTCCAGCGGCTCTTTGCAATGACAATAGGGTGTTGCATACTTCCAGAGAATCCCGTATTTTATGGACCGGTGGCCTCTGCGGGTGAACAGCGACCAGGTAAGTCCGTGGATCAGCTCGTGAAAAACAATGCCAGCAATCACCATAACCAGCGGCATCAGGACCAGCAGGTATTTGTACCGGGTTGTAAGATGCCTGAACGTTTCTTTTATATGGTCCGGGGTAAACTGACCGCTCCATATACAGTAGTAGGGAATACCAAAAATAACGAGTGCTATCAAAACGGTGAGGAGCGCAAATCCGTTTGCCCTGCGCAGGTCTATGATCCGCAGCTCTTTTTCGTATTTATCTTCTGCATGCTCAATCATACTGTGCTCTTTATCCGCAGAAAGCGGGCTATGCCGGCACTCGTTCCGGTGCTCCAAAACGGGAAAACAATGCCAACTATAAAGGACCGCCATTCAGCGGTCCTTCTGTATCTAAAGTATGTTCTTTCTTACTGCCGTTGCCCCTTCTGATTATTGTATTTGTGTGCATCAGAAGGAATGACCGGATGACCGGAAGGCGTTGTGGACTCTTTAAAATAAGGATCATATTCGTTCCGCAGCATTTTATAGGAGTGCCCGTCTGCCAGGAAGGCAATAATGAACCAGATAAACAGCATCAACGGGATCACTATGGTCATAATAAAATTCCGTATCTCATCGCCCAGGTGCATGAATACCGAAACAATATAATAGGCTTTACCCAGGGTTAAGATACAAACCACCCCTTTTATAAAAAGCAGCAACGCATGGCTGGGCTCACCTTTATGCAGCGCATAAATGGTAAATCCTAATGCCAATTCCAATACCGTCAAAACACTTAAAATCACCGTTGTACGGATTACGCGTTTTTTAAACGTACCATCGTCTGCATGATGTGTAAAGCTTACTTCAGGATAGGCAGCAGAAGGCGATATATCTTTTGTTGGATCGTAATGATTGCTCATAGCTTATATTAATATTAATTCTTTTTGAAAAATAAGGGGAGCCCCTTTTGACCCCTGTCCTTTTAGATAAGGTAAAAACACAGAAATACGAATACCCAAACCAGGTCTACAAAGTGCCAGTACAAACCAATCTTTTCGATCATGAGGTAGTGGCCCTTGCGGTCAAACACACCCATTTTTGTCTGGATCAGCATGATGAGAAGCAGGATCACCCCAACCGATACGTGAAAGCCGTGAAAACCGGTGATGCCATAGAAGAAACCGCCAAAAGCAGTGGGTCCGGGTTTGCGTACCACCATTTCGCTATTTGAAAGCAACTGGATCAGCTGGTCTTTGGGTGTTTTTAACAGCTCTGCGTGGCCGGCATGCGAAAGGTGTTGTTCGTGCACCAGCGTGGCCAGTGTTTCCGGAGAAGTCTTTGCCAGAGCCGGGGCCACATCCTGTGGCAGCACAATTTCTCCCCAGGGGTTAAAACCGTTGCGCTGGGCCATTACTTCAATATGGTCTCCAACCAGAACAGGATTTTTAGCGGTCAGCAGGTGCGTCCATTCCCAGGCCTGGCAGCTCAGGAAGATCAGCCCGCCGATGATGGTTAAGATCAGATATTTCTCAACACCCTTCCTGTCGCGGTTATGGCCGGCATGCACCGCCAGCACCATGGTTACGGAACTGATGATCAGCACAAAGGTCATTACACTTACAAAGGCAAGCGGCAGGTTTGCGTGGCCCGCAAACGGGAAGGTATTAAACACAATACTGGGCTCCGGCCAGTAGTTTAATCCAAAACGTACGGTACCCAATGAGATGAGGAAGGCTCCAAATGTAAAGGAGTCGCTCAGCAGGAAATACCACATCATTATTTTCCCATACTCTATGTTAAACGGACTTTTGCCCCCGCTCCACCACTTGGTATTATGTGTTACTGTCTGTTCCATATTTGATTCGATCAATTTTGTAAAGTTGTTTATCCCAGAATTATGAAAAATAGCATTAAATATAACCAAAGCAGGTCTACGAAATGCCAGTACATGCTCATTACTTCCACAGGAACGGCATCGTAGGATTTGGTTTTACCTGCGATCGATTTTAAAAAGATCACGAGCAAGGCCACCACACCGCCAATAACGTGTACGGCGTGCAGCCCGGCAATGGCATAAAAGAACTGACCTGCCCCGGAAGCGCCCTTGAACTGCACATTGTTATTCCATAGCTGCTCAAAACCAAGCACCTGGCAAATAACAAAGGCTGCTCCCAGCGCAAATGTAATGCCCAGCAGGGTGCGGTATTGCTGCAGCCCCCGGCTTTTAAATGCTTTTACGGCCATCAGCATGGTAAGGCTGCTTGCCAGAATGAGCACCGTAGATATCCAGAAAATATTGGGCAGCACAAAAGTACGCCAGCCGGACTGGTTGCTTTTTACAATAAAAGCACTGGTAAGCCCGGCAAACATCATAAGGATGCTCGCGATTGCCACCCACAGTGCAAATTTGTGGGGGTGTAGTCTTCTATGTTGCTGTTCGCTCACAATACTTGTGTTCATATATCATTTCTTATCGATCCTCAATCAAACATCAGGCCTTCGCCAGTAGCAGGGCCAGCAGCACCACCGGCAAATGGATATAGCTGCCAAACATCACTTTTCTTGCAGATGGTACATCCATTTTATTATAAAGGGTGGCGGCCCTTCCGATCAAAAAAATATTTGCCGCAATGATCAGCACTCCGCCAATCACTCCCTTTACCGTTCCATAGTCGCAGATCCCCACAAAAAAGGGGGCGATGGTGATCGGAAGCATCAACAGCGAATATACTACGGTTTGCAATGCGGTAAATTTTGTGGGGCCCTTGTCACTGGGCAATAATTTAAACCCGACATTGCTGTAATCCTTGTGCGCTACCCAGGCAATGGCCCAAAAATGCGGGAATTGCCACAGGAACTGGATGCCAAACAAAACGATCCCCCCCAGCCAATGGATCTGCTGCCCCGGAACAAACCCGGCCACCCATCCGATCAGACAGGGAAATGCGCCGGGAAATGCGCCCACCAATACGGCAACGGAATTGACCTTTTTTAACGGTGTATACACAAAGGCATATAAAAACAGGCTAAAAGCAGCCAGTATCCCGGCTGTCCAGTTAAAATAATACCCCAAAATGAAAATGCCCGCGGCGCCGGTAAAAATGGCAAACCCCCAACCCTGCTCCGGTGTCAGCCGTCCTGAAGCGATCGGGCGTTTTGCGGTCCTTTTCATTTGCGCATCCGTGTCCTTTTCTACAACCTGGTTGATGGTGTTGGCACTACCTGTTACCAACAACCCACCTGCAAAGAGCAAAGCGATCCTCCACCAATCATACATCACATCCGGTACCAGCAGGTAACTGATCACACTGCTGAAAACGACCATTATACTTAATGAGGGCTTCATCAACTGGAGAAAATCCTTTACTCCGCCCCCTTCAGATCTATTCAATTCTTTTTATTTAGTTAACAGTGAATGGTCAATGGTTTGTACTGTTGCCCATTCACTCTTAATGTGCACTTTCATCTTCGCCCACCGGCTCGGTCTGCGGAATAAAATCTCTTCCGTCCTTGCTGTAATCATATGCCCAACGATGTACTTCAGGGATCTCACCTTCCCAGTTCCCGTGTCCGGGGTGGATCGGTGTGGTCCATTCGAGGGTGGTTGCGCCCCAGGGGTTCTGCGACCGCACTCTTCTTCCTTTATACATGGAATAAAAATAGTTGAACACAAACATCAGTTGCACGGAAAATGCGATGATCGTTGCAACAGTGATCATGGCATCCAGGCTGTGGAACTGGCTGAAGCTTACCCAGCTGCTCTTGTCCAGATAACGTCTTGGCATACCGGCCATACCCTGGTAGTGCATGGGCCAGAAGATCAGATATGCGCATGCCAGCGTTACCCAAAAGTGGATGTAGCCCAGTGTGTTGTTCATGAACCGACCAAACAATTTGGGGAACCAGTGATAAATACCCGCAAACATTCCGAAGAAAGCCGATACCCCCATTACAATATGGAAGTGGGCAATCACAAACATGGTATCGTGCAGGTGGATATCGATCGTGGAGTTACCCAGCCAGATCCCTGTTAGCCCACCTGAAATGAAGATGCTCACAAACCCGATGGCGAAAAGCATCGCCGGGGTGAAGCGGATATTTCCCCTCCAGATGGTGGTGATCCAGTTAAATACCTTGATCGCTGACGGAATGGCGATCAGCAAGGTAAGCAATACGAATACCGATCCCAGGAACGGGTTCAAACCGGTTACAAACATATGGTGCGCCCATACGAGGAAGGCCAGTACACAGATCGCCATCAGCGACGCGATCATGGCCATATAGCCAAAGACCGGTTTTCGTGAATTGATGGCAAGTATTTCCGACGCCAGACCCATGGTGGGCAGGATGATGATATATACCTCGGGGTGCCCCAGGAACCAGAACAGGTGCTGATAAAGAATGGCGCTTCCCCCCTCATTGGGCAGGGCCTGCCCCGCAACAAAGATATCGCTGAGGTAGAAGCTGGTGCCCAGGTGGCGGTCAAACATCAACAATACCAGACCGGAAAGCAGTACCGGGAAGGACAATACACCCAGGATGGCGGTGAACAGGATGGCCCAGATGGTGAGCGGCATCCGTGTCATAGACATACCTTTGGTACGCATATTTAAGATCGTGGAAATATAGTTCAGACCACCTAATAACTGGGATGCCACAAATAAGGTCATGGCAATGATCCAGAGGTCCATACCGCTCTTCGAGCCCTGCGAAGCAAGCCCCAGTGCGCTCAGCGGGGGATATACCGTCCAACCGCCGGCAGCAGGCCCGGTTTGTGTGAACAAAGAAGACAGCATGACAATACTGGCGGCAAAGAAGAACCAGAACGACAACATATTCATGAACGGGGAAGCCATATCTCTTGCACCCACCTGTAAAGGAATCAGGAGGTTGGCAAAAGTTCCGCTCAGTCCCGCTGTCAATACGAAAAATATCAATACGGTCCCGTGCATGGTGGTCAACGCATAGTAAAACTCAGGCTTTATCTTTCCTCCCTCTGCCCACCGGCCAAAAAAAGTTTCCAGGATGGGGAACGACTGATCAGGAAAACCCAGCTGCAAACGGAACAGTACCGAGAACAGTCCACCGATGATGGCCCAGATAATACCCGTTACCAGGAATTGTTTTGCAATCATCTTATGATCCATACTGAAGATATACTTCGATATGAATGTTTCCTTGTGATGGTGCATATGCGGCTCTCCTGAATGACCATGACTCGCAACCTCATGCTGAATATGTAAAGTATCGCTCATAATTATCGTTTAAAAACTGACCTATCTTTCTTTATCAAAATTACTACTTCGCTGTTGAATCCTTTTTTGCAGCGCCTGCGGCCGTTATTGAATCGGCGGTGGCAGGTGCCGGGGCGGCAACAGAATCTTTGGCTGCAGCTGCAGGAGCAGCCGGAGCAGCCGCGGCTTCTTTCATTTGTACATATTTGGGTTTCTGGGAAGCCATCCACTGATCAAATTCTTCCTGTGTTTCCACAATGATCTCGCCCCTCATCCCTGTATGCCCGGCACCACACATCTGGTCGCAGGCTATTTCATATACAAATTTACCATTTCCGGTTTCTTTTATCATGTCCTTCGTGGTTTTTATCGGGGTAAACCACAAAGTGGTGGGTGTGCCCGGAACCGCGTCCATTTTCAAGCGGAAATGCGGCAATCCTACACTGTGTATCACATCCTTAGCACCAATGATCAGCTTTACCGGTTTGCCAACCACCAGGTGTATCTGCCCACTTTCATAAATATCGTCATGATTGGCGGCGTCTTCCCATATCTGGCCCAAAGGGTTGTCGTTGGCCTCATCAATGTTCTTATAATATTTTTTTCCAAAAACGCCATCTTTGCCCGGATAGCGGAATTCCCATTTAAACTGGCTGCCCGTTACCTCGATCTGCATGGCATTTGCCGGAGCAGCGCCGGTGATCCGGTACCAGTAAACAATACCGAAACCGATGAGTATGGTCAGCACGATGGCCGGCACTACGGTCCACAACAGCTCCAGCTTATTATTATGCGGAAAATAATATACGGTACGTTTATCCGACTCCTGGTACTTAAAGGAGTACCAGAACAACAATGTTTGTGTTCCAACAAAAACGATACCGGTAGCAATAAGGGTATATTTGATCATCCGGTCTACCAGTATTCCGTGATCGGAGGCCGAAGTGCCTAATTTCAAAATTTTATCGCCCAGCGTATGTTGGGTCCAGTACACTCCAAACATTCCAACAATCAAAAATACCAGCAGCAGTGCGGCATTTATCTTATTGGTTTGCTTCCTGGTCTTTTCTTCACCCCGGATCACAGAAACAAATTCGCTTGCCCTTGCGATCTGAAAGGTGATGATAAAACCCAATATTAAAATGGCGAATATTAAAAAGTTTTGCATACGATGTTGTTCTATTTATTCAGTTCAAAAGTTTCGAGTTCAACGTTCGGGGTCCAAGGTTCAAGGTTTACCGTTCATTAACCTTAAACTTTAAACATTAAACATTTTATGTATGATGGATTACTGCTTCTTTTACAAACGGATGATTCCTGGCCGTTAATGGATATTTGCTCAATGTTTTACCGGTCACATACATGATGATGCCGATAAAGCCCAGCCCGATACCCATATCAAACAGGATCATGGGCACTTTATCCGGTGATACTGCAGGAAATACCATCTGGAAATAATCCAGCCAGTGCCCGAAGATCACCAGCACGGAAACCACCGTAACGATCGTATAGTTCCTTTTTGAGTCCTTGCTCATAAAGATCAGGAGCGGAGCCACAAAGTTGATGATCAGCATCATCCAGAAGATCGCGCTGTAGATTCCTTCAGCCCTTGGCTTAAAATAAATGGTTTCTTCAGGGATATTGGCATACCAGATCAACATGAACTGGGCAAACCACAGGTAGGTCCAGAAGATCGAAAAAGCGAAAATGAACTTACCGAGATCATGCAGGTGCTCTTTATTTACCGATGGCAGGTAGCCATTGTTCTTCAGGAACACCACATACAGGGCAATCAGCGACAACCCGGCCACAAAGGTGCTGGCGAAGTTGTACCAGCTGAACATGGTGCTGTACCAGTGTGCATCAATGCTCATGACCCATAACCAGGGGATGGAGGACATTACCGTTAATGCAAATACCACAATATAAAGCGCAGCCATCACGGTATTGTTCCAAACGAATTTCTTTTTTCTTTCCAGTGTGCTTACGATATCGCCTTCATCTGTTTTCAGGGAGAGCTGGCGCATCTTCCATCCCAGGAATGACCACAACACAACCGTAAGAACGGTTACGATGGCAAAAAAGCCTTTGCTTAAAAACCCACTTTTATGCTCCAGAACCGGATCATGTGCCACATGCTCTGCATCTGTCCAGTGGTAGATCGTATGATGGTCTCCAAAACACAACGCCAACAGGATCGCCAGGGCAATAACGCCGATCACGGGTACACAGGAGGCAATGGCTTCCGTAACACGGGTAAAGCCGATCTGCCATCCGCCCCAGGCCAGGGTAGTTGCGCACATAAAAAACATGGCTGCATTTACCACCAGCAGGAAGTACACACTGTTCTGGAGCAAACTGGCCCAAAAACGTGCACGGTTATCGTGATTCCCCTCACCACCGGTTGTCACAAACAGGGAAATAGCTGCGATGACACCGATCACCATTAACGCGACCGCTATTGTGTTATATCTTTTTGCAGGTATGAATTTTTCCGTAGTTGACGTTGACATTCGAATCTTATATTAATAGTTCTGTGAATTAGTTATTATTTTTTTGCTGTAGCATCTGCTGCCACACCGGCCGCGCCTTCTTTGGCAGTGCTGTCTGCTGCTGCTCCGGAAGCGGCTCCTACGCCCTGCTTGGATTTAATAAATGTGATGATCTCCCACCGTTGTTTGGGGCTCAGCTGAGAGGCGTAGCTGCCCATCTGGCCTTTGCCATAGGTAACGGAGTAAAACATGGTACCGACGGGCAGCGCTTTCATATCTGCCGCCATAAAATCTTTCGGAGCTGCCGTGTAAGGGCCTTCACCTCCGTTAAACAGGGGCCCGTTCCCGTCCAGCTTGGGGCCATGACAGATGCCACAATTAACCAGGTACAGGCGTTCGGCCTCTTTCATATCGATCTTGGCTGCGCCGGCAGAATCCAGCGGGTTCTTTAATTGTGCAGACTGCGCGTAGCCCACAGAATCGTGCGTCAGATTGAACGCAAAAGCCATATCCTCCCCCCGCGCTACCGTTCCGGGTACCGGTTTCCGGTTATAAAAGACGCCTTCTTTTTCCAGATCGCCGGTAGAAGCATAGGTTTCATACGCCCTGCTATAGAACATATCCGGCATATAGGCAAGGCCCGGTTTACTGTCTGCTCCGCAACCAGCCACTACCGCGCTAAAGGCTACCGTTGCTATAACTATGTACTTATTCATGTTTCCTTTTATCAAATTTTTTTGAAGTTTGAAATTTACCGCTCGAGGTCAGGAAAACATCAAACCATAAACATCAAACTATAAATGCTTATACCGCCGCTACTTTTTTACCAAACTGAACCGTTTCCCTGTCGTACCGGCCAAACCACCATCCGGTTTCCCGGCTCTGTGCCTGCACATCCTGTGCTCCGGCATTCTTCAGGAAAGCGATCGCTTCTTCCTCGTTTGTTTTATCGGTGCACTCGATGGCCATTACAAAGGTGTCATCGGTACTGCGCGGGTTAAAGTGATCCTTCTTTACAAAAGGCGCCAGCTGGCAGAGCCAGCAAAAGGTCAGCACCATGCCTACGGCAGAGAACAGAACCGTAAGCTCAAACATAATGGGTATCCATGCGGGCAGGGAAAAGAACGGCTTTCCTCCGAAATTGATCTGCCAGTCGAGCGCAAGTGCCCATCCAATAAAGCTGATGGCGGTGGTTGTACCGGTAATACCGTATATAAAACCGGCGATGTGCAGATCCGTATCCTTCATGCCCAGTTCTTTATCCAACCCGTGGATGGGGAAAGGCGTGTACACATCATGTACCTTATAGCCGGCGCGACGTACTTTTTTTACCGCAGGAAAAAGCACTGCTTCGTCGTAAAAATTGCCTGTAATAAATTTCTTGATGGCCATATTTATTTTTTGTTTCAGGTTTGAGGTTTAACGTTTTACGTTTAAATCCCGCACCTTATTATTTCTTTCTGTTTTACTCTGTCAGGTTATGGATCAACGTTGAACATCGAACCTGAAACCTGCAATGATTATTAGTGATGCGCATTTGCATGCTCAAACGATTCCAGCGTTTCATTCTCATCCTTCTCCATGTTCTCTTTAAAGCTGTCACCACTGCGTTTCAGGATGTGCTTGATCTCCGCCATGGCGATAACCGGGAAGAATTTGGAGAACAGGAAATAACAGGTAAAGAACAATCCGAACGTACCCATGTAAAATCCAATTTCCCAAATGGTGGGCGTATAATACGTGCTCCAGGAACTGGGCAGGTAATCGCGGTAAATAGAAGTAACGATGATCACAAAGCGCTCGAACCACATACCGATATTTACCAGGATGCTCATAAAGAAGGTCACCAGCAGATTTCTGCGCATTTTGCGGAACCAGAAGATCTGGGGCGACAACACGTTACATCCCATCATTAAATAATAAGCCCATCCATAGGGGCTGTTCAGGTTCACCCGGTTTTCACGGAAAGCGAACCACTCATACTCTACATGGCTGTACCATGCAATAAACAGCTCGGTGAGGTAGGCGATCCCCACAATGGAACCGGTCAATACAATTACCTTGTTCATTACATCAATATGCTCCATGGTAATATATTCTTCCAGGTTCAGCACTTTACGGGTTATCAATAATAACGTTTGTACCATGGCAAAACCAGAGAACACCGCACCCGCCACAAAGTAAGGCGGAAAGATCGTGGTGTGCCAGCCGGGGATCACCGAGGTTGCAAAGTCGAAGGATACGATGGTATGCACGGAAAGTACCAGGGGTGTGGCCAACCCGGCCAATACCAGGGATAATGCTTCATGACGCTGCCAGTGCTTGGTGCTGCCGGTCCATCCAAAAGACGCCACCCCGTAAAAGAATTTTCTCCATTTTAATTTTGCGCGGTCTCTTAAAGAGGCAAGGTCCGGCAGCAAACCGCAGTACCAGAAGAGCAGGGAAACTGTAAAATAAGTAGAGATGGCGAACACATCCCAAAGCAGCGGAGAGTTAAAGTTTACCCACAAAGGCCCGCGGGTATTGGGATAGGGTGCCACAAAGAAGGCATTCCATACACGACCCATGTGCCAGATCGGGAACTGTCCGGCGCACATCACCGCAAAGATCGTCATCGCTTCTGCGGCGCGGTTCACCCCTGTTCTCCAACCCTGGCGGAACAGCAGCAGGATCGCAGAGATCAGCGTTCCCGCGTGACCAATACCCACCCACCACACGAAGTTGGTGATATCCCAGCCCCATCCAACGGTCTTATTCAGGTTCCACTGGCCGATACCATAGGTAACATCCATATAAATGGATACCACACCAAATATCAGCAGCCCAACGGAAATGATAAACCCAACCCACCAGAGCTTACTGGGAGTTGCCTCTACCGGACGGCATATATCTTCAGTAATTTGGTGATAATCCTTGCTTCCTTCCACCAATGGCTCCCGTACTTGCGATTCGTATCTGTTTAGTGACATAACTATTTATGGTTTAAGGTTCAATGTTTGAGGTTCGCCTCCAACATCCTTCCTTGTTCTTCTACGTTTTCTTTTATATCAGCGTTTAATGTTAAACATCAAACTCCGGACTTAAAACAACTTTTAATGATGCGCCGCTTCTTCATGCTTTTCCGCTGCCGGCTCTTTTGCTCCATGCTCTTCATCATGACCGCCTGCCGCCTCATGTTCGTTGCCACCAATGATCTCATCCGTATTCCGGATCTTGGAGAAGTAGCTTACATTGGGCAGCACGTGCAATTGCTCCAGTGAGTAGAACAACCGCTGGGGATTGTTCAGCCGCACCTGGCTGATCGCGCTGTGCTCATCCCGTGCATCCCCAAACACGATCGCGTTGGTGGAGCAGGCCTGCTGGCAGGCTGTTTTTGCTTCTCCGTCCTTCAATGGACGATTTTCTTTTTTTGCATCCAGTTTTGCATGCTGCAGACGCTGGATACAGAAGGAGCATTTTTCCATTACCCCCCTGGAACGTACAGTAACGTCCGGATTCAGCACCATGCGGCTTACGGCATCATTCATCTGATGTACTACCGGGTCCAGCACGCCCACCAGTTTCTGATCCTGGTTGTTGGGGAAGGAATCCGCACCGGTATAATCTGCCCAGTTAAAGCGACGCACTTTGAACGGGCAGTTATTGGCACAATAACGGGTTCCGATACAACGGTTGTACGCCATCTGGTTGATGCCTTCTGTGCTGTGGTTGGTAGCCGCAACCGGGCAAACGTTCTCGCAGGGCGCATTGTCGCAATGCTGGCAAAGCATCGGCTGGAACACCACCCCCTTCAGGTTATCCGGATCTTTTTCATCACTCACAAAATAGCGGTCGATGCGCAGCCAGTGCATATCGTGGTAACGCAAAACCTCGCTCTTCCCTACTACGGGTACATTATTTTCTGCATGACAGGCCACCACACAAGCGCTACAGCCGGTGCAGGCATTCATGTCGATATTCATTCCCCATTTAATGCCCGGCTTCTCGTGGTCGCCGTATAGTGTGGCTTCTTTTCTGAAATTGCCGGTGCTCTTTGCATAGGTCTCTACCAGTTTATTACGAAAATCCAGGATCTCGTTGGGTTTCTGGCGATAAGTAGCAAGGGTGGTTTCCCTTACCACTTCCACACGACCTTCATAGGAGTTGTGGATCTGTGTTTGTGCCACCTTGTCTTTTCTGCCGGTGTTGGAAACCGTTACGTTGGAAACAAAATAACGGATGCCGCTTCCGTCCCCGGGCATAGAAGCAAACGGGAAGGTATTCACCCCTACGCCTGCTGCTGTGCGGCCCAGTTTTGCACCGCGGCCATAGCCTACGGCTACTGCAATGGTGTTGGCATTCATCCCCGGTGTAACGAGGATCGGCACTTCGATGGTTGTTTTGCCATCGCTTATTTTAATTACCGGTTTGTCCGGATAGTATTCATAATCCACATCGGTTACAATACCCAGTTCTTTTGCCTTGGGTATAGAGATGAGCGCATAACTGCCCCAGTTGGCCTTGGAAACCGCATCCGGTAATTCCTGTAACCAGGGGTTCACCGCACCATAACCCGGTCCGATGGAAACTTTTTCATACAGGACCAGTTCATCTTTTCCGCCTGCGGGATGTGCCGCAATGGCTGTAGCTGCTGCCGCAACCGCTGCGCCGCTGTAAGATCCGGATCCGCTGGCCGCTTCTTCGATCACACCGTTTTCAAGTGCCTTATGATAAGCAGCTTCGCCGCCGGCTTTCTGCAGCCAGTAGTTCTTTACATACGTATCGTAGTCCTCGGCGCTGCCGCTCCATTTTAATAAAGAGGTTTGGAAAGGACGGGTTTTAAACAGCGGGAAAATAGTAGGCTGTATGAAACTATACACACCGGTTTTGGGCTCTGCATCGCCCCAGCTTTCGAGGTAATGCGGCGAAGGCAGGATGTATTTACACAGTTCCGTGGTTTCATCCATACGGTAACCAAAGGAAACGGTTGTTCTGACTTTTGCAAGGGCGCTGGCAAAGCGTTTGCCGGCGAAATGGTCATAAACCGGGTTGGCCTCGTGGATCAGCAACACATCTACCTGCCCGCTTTCCATCTGGGTCAGCAGATCGGAAAATTCACGGTCGGTTCCTTTACGGGATTGGTCGGCCCGCGACCAGTCGATAGTAGTACCGTAAGCGCCGATCGCATTGTTGATGGCGTTTACAATGATCTGAACGTTCGCATCATTGCTGCCGCTAACCACTAGGGCCTTGCCTGCAGCGGTTTTCAGTTCATTGGCTACTTTGATAATGCCGGCATTCAGTTTGGAATCCGTAATTGCAGGGGCTGCAACACCGCCGCCCACGGCCGCCAGTAATGCCAGCGCCACGGCTCCGGTTTGCGATGGACGGTGTGTAAACCGCTCGTCCGCATTGGACCCCGTCATGCTCAGGAAGGACTCAAACTGGTAGTGTTTGCTCATTACCGGGTTCTTTTCATCGATCTTTCTTCCCCTGGCATAGCCGGCTGCATTTTCTTCGCTGTTCAGCCAGGTACCCAGGAAATCAGCCCCCAGGCTTACGATCACGGACGCCTGGTCAAATTTATAGGTAGGAACCTTTCTTCCAAAGCCGGATGCTTCGTTGGCCAGGAGGATCCCGTTATAGCTTACCGCATCGTACTGTACGAGGCGGATCTTCGGATTTTTTGCAATAATGTCCAGCGTTGAGGGCGAGTTGATGGTGCTGGTAAGCAGTACAACGGAACCGGCGCCGGCAAGTTCTGCCGCAATCGCCTTATCCAATATATCGTACATGCTCTCTTCAAATTTACTTCCGGCTTTGCGCTGGGGAAACCGGAGGCGGTGCATGTCATAAAGATCCAGCACAGAAGCCTGCACCCGGGCTGAAGTACCGCCATTGCTGGCAGAAAGATAATCGTTCCCTTCTATTTTTATGGGACGCCCATCCCGTACTTTGGCAATTACCGGAACCGCATCCCCACCCTGTGTATAGGTAGTTGCATAATATTTTGCCTCACCGGGAACCAGGTTGTCGGGCTTGTTGCCATAGGGGATGGCTTCCCGGACCTGTGTTTTACAGCTTGCAGCCAGTGTGGCCGCTGCAGTACTGAACCCCAGGTATTTTAAGAAATCTCTTCTCGGAGCTTTCGCATCCAGTAAACCTTTACTGTCAAAATCTTCAAAAGGGAGTTCATCGCGAAACTCATCATCGACCCTCTTTTGAAACTTTTCGGAATCATTTAATTCGCCGAAACCCTGCCAGTATTTATTGCTCATTTATCTCTGTTTGAAAATTTGAAAATTTGAAAACCTGAAAAAGGCGCCGCTTTCTTATTGACTGTTGGCACTTTTTTCAAATCAGTACATTAATAATGACACTTCTGACATTCTAAACCGCCAATATCTTTAACGGTTACGCTGTCCATTTTACCAGATTTGATGTCATTATGGAACTTCTCGTAAATGCTGTAAAACTGGTTACCGCTGGTAGAATCCACGTTAAAGTTCACTTTGGTCTGGCGGTGACAGTTTATACACCATCCCATGCTCAGCTCGGCAAACTGGTGTACCTCATCCATACCGGTGATCTCACCATGACAGGTCTGGCACTGTACATTGCCCACCCTTACGTGCTGGCTGTGGTTAAAGTACACATGGTCCGGAAGGTTGTGGATCTTTACCCAATCGATCGGTTTAGCCTTGTTGGCATCCCATGCATCGGGGTTCTGGGGGTCAAATCCCGCATATTGATACAACTTCGCAATCTCTGCGGTACCATCTATCGGGTTGCCGTTCTTATCCTTCAGTTCGGGGCCATTGTATTTCTGAATGGTTTTATGACAGTTCATACACACATTCACCGAAGGGATCGCCGCTGTTTTGCTTTCCCATGCGTTCCCGTGGCAATACAAACAGTTGATCTGGTTGATGCCGGCGTGTACTTTATGCGAATAGAAAATAGGCTGGCGGGGTTCATAATCCTTCTGACGGTTCAAATTGATCATGGCCTTCGTGGTAAAATACCCCCCAACAAGGAACAAAAGGATAGCTGCAGTGGCCAGGTAGATCTTGTTCTGGAAGAACGGAACCGCTTCCGGCGTTTTCTTGCCCTCAGTATCGTCTGAGATCTTTTTAAGATTCTTATTTATAAAGATCAGGATCAGGGCGGCCAGTGCAAGGATCAGCGTAATGATACCATATAATAAGGGGTGCTGGCTGGAATCTCCTGCAGTTGCGGCCGCTCCAGCAGCGCCGGCGCCACCGCCTTTGGCAGCATCCAATTTACCGCTTCCCTTTTCATCAATATATTTTAAGATCGCATCTATCTGAGGATCAGTAAGATCAGGGAAGGTCTGCATGGCTGTGGGCTTCAGTTTTGAAACCTCCACGGCCTGGGGATAGCCGGAAGCAATCAGTTTCTGGTTATTCCGGATCCACTCATGCAGCTTTGCTTTGTCTTCCCACTGGCCTTCAACGCCAAACAAGGGAGGACCTGTCATATCGGTCTTCATATCGCCGGAGTGACAGCTCTGACATTTACTGATAAACAATTGTTTACCATCAGCGTCCTGTGCAGCAATTGTATTAAACCAGGAAAGAGTGAAAAGCGTTAGTATAATTAAGAAGAATCGGTTAATTATATACTTAGAAATAGTCATAAACGCATTAAATCTAAAAATGTGGATAAATGTCTCTGATCAACTGCAAAAATAAGGGTCGGGCTTAACAAAACAGCAACATTTTATAAATTTTTTAAACCCGCTACCAGACTGTGTTTCAAGCGATTTTTAGATCAAAATTTTTCAATTTAAAAAATCTTTGTCATTAAAAAGTCATTCGTTTTGTATTCGTTAGAGTTGTTCACATCCACCCTTTTAGCATCATTCTTGATTTGCATCAACTTTTTTGCATCCACATACAAACAGTCGTGAATAAATCCCGGATTTAGAGCTGTTTAGGGCTGTTTCCATGTCTGCGCATACCCGGACGTTCCCGGGCCTCCTGTTTTACAATGCATTTCCTGCCGCAACGCATTGTTTATAAAAAAGCATTCCATTCCGGATTATCCCGCCGGGGGTTCAAAAAATATCCATACCCGCCTGAATTGATACAGACAGACCTGGTCCTATTTATTTATAAAAGGATTTTTGGTGAACTCGGTAAATTGTAAAATCTTTGATTATCAAAGTATATATGAAAAAGAGGATCGCCATTTTTGCCAGCGGGGCAGGCTCAAATGCCCAGAAACTGATCGACCACTTCCGGCACCACGCCTTTGCAAGCGTTTCGCTGATCGTATGTAACAATCCGGGAGCCGGTGTTACGGAAATTGCGGCCGCGGAGAAAATTGAACTGCTCCTGGTCGACCGGACCTCGCTTCGGTCAGACGAATTTGTTCAATTATTGCAACAAAAAGGGATTGATTTTATTATTCTTGCCGGTTTTTTATTAAAAATACCCGGTTCGCTGATCGCCGCCTTTCCCGGCCATATGGTGAATATACATCCGGCCCTTTTACCAAAATACGGCGGCAAGGGCATGTACGGACAATTTGTTCATGAGGCGGTCATTAGGGCAGGGGAAAAGGAAAGCGGCATCACCATTCACTTTGTAGATGAGCACTATGACCACGGCGCCATTATTTTTCAGACCACCTGCCCGGTTTCCGGATCTGATACGCCTGAATCCCTGGCCCAAAAGATCCATTTCCTGGAGCACCAGCACTTTGCCCCCGTCGTAGAACGTTTGATCCTGAAAGAGTTATAAAATTGATGAATTTGAAAATAGATGCCCTGAACCAAGTATAAAACGGGACAACAAACCCAAATGTTAAACATTAAACTTCTCCATTGACGATTGACAATTCCCTGTTCACTGACGATACTTTATCATAGTTTTTGCAAATTCTTTTATTGCTTTGCTGTTCTGCAGAACGGGCATAACATTTTTCGCAGCGGGCGCACTCCATTTAACCAGGGAGCAAGGAGGGCGCCGGGTCTTTTGGGGAAGCAATACCGCAACTGCGTAACTCCCGGCAGCAACCATAATGCCCCATGTAAGCATTGAATATTGAGTTTATTAAAATCCATATGTATTTCTGCAGTGCTCCTGTTTTGCCTGAACGCACAGGCACAGGTCCGTATTAAAGGAAATGTTTACGACAGCCTGGGCCGGACACCCGTTCCCCTGGTTTCGGTGCTCACCAGCTCCGGGGCGGGTACTATGACCGGTGCAGACGGAAGCTACAGCATCCTGGTGCAGCCCCGGGATTCCATTTGGTTCAGTTACCTGAATAAACCGACCCGCAAATTCCCGGTAGCCACCATTACAACCCCTTACGCTTTTGATATTTCACTACGCATCAGCATCCCGGATCTTCCGGAAGTAAAGATCCGGAACCGGGATTACCGCTTCGATTCGCTGGAGAACAGGGAAACCTACAGGAAATATTTCGACTTTCAAAAGCCAGGGCTATCCACCATGTCCGCAACAGATGGTTTTGGCGCAGCCTTTGACCTCGATGAGCTCATCAATGCTTTCCGTTTCAGAAGAACGCGGAAGCTGACCCGGTTCCGGGATAAGCTGATCTCCGACGAGCAGGATGGCTATGTCCGTTACCGGTTCAGTAAGGCGCTCATCCGCCGGATCACGGGTATGACGGAGGACAGTGTCATTAACGTGTTCATCACGCTGTATCAACCCAGCTATCTCTTTACCAAGCGGGTCAATGATTATACATTCCACGAATACATCAAGCGTTCTTATGAGCGGTTCCGGCTCGGATTGCTGCCACCGCCTATGTGGAAAGAGGGGTTAACGGGAAGCGAGACAATGGAATATTGACGCCCTGCTCCGCTTTGTACCGCTCTAGAAGGCATCCTCCTTTCCTGTATGATCAAACTGTTAATAATAAATTTAAAAGCGCTGCTGCCCTTTTACCGATTATTCCTGTAAGTTTGACTCATGCTTCTGATCGATTCCTGGTACACTGATTTCAAAGCAAAGCTGCAGGCCATTGCCTGTCATTTTGGATATACGATACAGGAAGCAGAAGATACCGTACAGCAGTTTTTTCTTGACCTGTTACAAAAGAACATTTCCCAGGACATTCAAAACCCCGAAGCCTACCTGGTAACCGCTTTTAAAAGAAGGCTCATTGACCTGCACCGGAGCCAGCAGCGTAAAGGCAGTTACCGGGAGATCGAAACGTTTAACCTGCCTTCCGCACAGGAGATCATTGAAAAGCTGGAGACCGATACCGCATTGATCAACCACATTGCCGCTGCCTATAAAAAACTGCCCGCGCGGTTCCGGCGGGTGATCTACATGAAATACTACCAGGGATATTCCACCGAAAAGATCGTTGCCCTCACGGGGCTTACCCACCAAACCGTTTACAACAACCTGTCCAAAGGGATCCAGCATCTACGGCAAAACCTCAAAAAAGATGCAGTGCTGGAAAAGCTGGTAAATTTTATCCTCATACTTCTTCCCTAAAAAAAAGTTAAAAAAAGCGGTTAGATTTTGTAAGCCCTGCCGTCTGTTATAGAAACCGGCCTTACAAATATGACCTATACAGTTGAAGAGCTTGTCATTGACGACTCCTTTATTGCATACTGCACGCAGCAGCATCCCAGGGATATCGCCTTTTGGGACGACTACCTGCTGAAACACCCAGAAGAGCTGATAACCCTAGAAGAAGCCCGCAAACTGGTGCTGGGGCTGAAATACATGCTGCAGCAAAAACAAAACGAATTATCTGCCACCAGGGATTCATCGGAACACGCACTGTATGTGGCTTCCGGTGAAAACAGCAGCGCCCCGACTTATAAAACAACGCCGGCACTCCACCCGGGTACCGGCTGGAAGAAGTGGGCAGTCGTTGCCGCAGCAACGCTTATTTTAGTCATTGGCGGCCTTTTCCTGCGCAGCCGGGAAGTGGCCAAACAGCCTTTACCGGTAGCAAAAACGGGGGCCGCATCGGGCGAAACGGTTTCATCCCGGACCGGTGAGCACAAGACCATTGTGCTTCCGGACAGCACAAAAGTGATACTGAATGCCGGATCCCGGCTGCTGGTTTCAAAAACTTTTGGTTCCCGCGACCGGAACGTATACCTGACGGGCGAAGCCCTGTTTACCGTAGCGCACAATAAAGAGCTGCCCTTCATTGTTCATGTGGCAAAATATAAGATAAGGGCAGTGGGTACCCGGTTTAATGTAAAAGCCTACACCAATGACCGGTACAGCGAAACCTCGTTGCTGGAGGGCAAAGTGCAGATCCTGCTTCCCAGGGGGAACAATGATATTGTTTACAAGACATTAGAGGTGAACCAAAAATTTGTAATGGACATTCCCGGTACCGACAGCCTGGAACATACCGTTCCCGCCAAGCCCGTGATCGTTCCGCTTGCTTATCATGATTCCAGCCAGAACGTAGAAACAGCATGGGTGGATGACCTCCTGATCTTTGAAGATCAGCCGCTTTATGAGATCAGGAACATACTGGAACGGAAATACGGTGTCACCATCAACATTGCCAGTAACGAGGTTGCACATTACCGTTATACGGCGGCATTCCAGCACGAGCAGATCGAAGAAGTATTGAAAGCCTTACAGCTTTCGTACGCTTTTTCTTATAAAAAAGACGGAAACCAAATCACTATATATAAATAAAAAAAGATGGACCACTAAGAGCAAAATCAAAAAAGGGAGAAACGGATTGCGGCCATTTCCCCCATGGAAAATGGAAGGAACAATGCCTTCCACTTGTTTAATAATAAACTAAATAAAAGTATGAAAAAATGTGCTTACTCGAATGGGTGGCCCCGGCGGCTGCTCAAAAAACTGTTGTTTATGAAATTATGTCTTGCCCTGATGCTGGCAACAGCATCACAGGTTGCGGCTCATACCGGTTATAGCCAGGAATCCGTTTCTCTTCAACTGGAGAACGCCCGGCTTTCCACCATTTTAAAAACCATCCAGAAAAGAACAGATTACCGGTTCGTATTCAGCAATAAACTTGTAGATGAAACCGGCATGGTGAATATCAAAGTCCAAAACACGCCGGTACTCTCGCTGCTGCCCAGGATCCTCAGCGGCACGGGGCTGGAGTACCAGCAGATGAGCGATAACCTGATCGTGATCCGGGAAAAAGCGAACATCCTGAAGAATATCCTGGTAAAAGGGGTGGTAACCAATCAGAAAGGCGAACCGGTTGCCGGCGCTACGGTATCCTCCAATAAAGGCAAAGCCACCATTACCAACGACAAGGGCCAGTACAGTATTGAAGTGGATGAATACGATGAGCTCACTTTTAGCTATGTGGGTTATGGCACCCAGGTAATAAAAGTAAACGGTCAGCAAACCATCAACGTAGTGTTTGAAGAGGCCAACCGTGCGCTGGAAGAAGTGGTGGTAACGGCATTGGGCATTACGCGTGAAGCAAAAGCGCTGGGTTATGCGGTACAAAAAGTAAGCGGCAATGAAATCCAAACCGTAAAAGGGGTGGATGCAGCAACTTCCCTCACCGGTAAGATATCCGGCCTGGTGATCAAGAACTCGACCGAATTCAATGCTACGCCCACCATTGAGCTGCGGGGAGAAAAACCGATGCTGGTTATCGACGGTGTGCCTTATGAAAATATGACCCTGCGCGATATCCCGTCGGATAATATTGCAGATATCAGCGTGCTGAAAGGACCTACTGCTGCAGCTTTATACGGCTATAAAGGTGCTAACGGCGCCATTATGATCACTACCAAAAAAGGAAAAGGCGGTGGCTTGTCTATCGATATCAACAGCAATACGATGATCGCCTCCGGCTTCCTGGCCATACCTAAAATACAAACCTCTTACGGCCATGGTCTTGACGGAAAGATCGCTACCGACTATGTGTGGGGTCCTAAATTAGATATCGGTGACAGTGCCAAACAATGGAACCCCATTACCAAACGGGAAGAGATGATGCCGCTGGTGTCAAGCGGTAAAAACAATCTGAAAAACTTTCTGGAGACCGGCCTCATCACCAATAACAATATTACCGTTACCCAAAATGGAGAAAACGGTTTTTTCAGGGCAGGTGTCAACCATATTTACAACAAAGGACAGTTTCCCAACGAAAAGCTGAACATCATCAACTATACGATGAGCGGCGCTTTAAAAATAGGCAAGAAATTCAGTGTGGAAAGCAGCATGGGTTATACCTGGGAACAATCGCCCCAGATCTGGGGCCAGGGCTATGGCGCCCAGGGATATATTTACCAGTTACAGATGTGGACAGGGCCGGACTATGACATCCGCCAGTACCGGGACTACTGGGTAAAACCTCATGAACAGCAAAACTGGCTATATACCGAATGGTATGACAATCCCTATATGATTGCTTATGAAAAATTAGACGGTATTCAAAAAAATAAGCTCAACGCCAGCCTTACCGCTAACTATAAGTTCACCAAAGATCTGAACCTGATGTTCCGTACCGGGTACGATTTTTATAAAAATGAAGAAACCGTACAAAGTCCTGCCGGTATTAATTCTACACGGGGTGGATCCAGTAAAGGCACATTCGGCCAGGACTACCTTACATTCAGCTGGAATTATGGTGGTAAGGGTATGTATGGTATGAACCAGATGTGGGGCTTCAGCACCAACAATGACCTGATATTAACCTACGATAAAAAAGTCGGCAATTTTGATATAAACCTGCTGGGTGGCGGAAGCATCACTTATTATATTAACAGGGAGCAGGGCGCCCAAACCGTTAACGGCCTTGCCATTCCGGGATGGTACTCCCTGGCCAATGCCGTTGCATCCACCGCTGTGGGTGTCGACAAAATAAAAACAAACTTCGGCACCTGGAGAAAGCAGGTGAACAGCTTGTACGGCAAGGCTTCTATTGGCTGGAATAGAATCGTCTATCTGGATATCACCGGACGTAACGACTGGAGCTCCACACAATCCGTTGCACAACGGTCCTATTTTTACCCCTCCTTTGCAGGCAGCATCATTTTATCTCAATTTATCAGAATGCCCCAGGCCGTAGATCTATGGAAGGTACGCGGATCCTGGACACAAAGTAAGACTCCCGCAGATGTATATGCTAATAACCGCACATATAGCTCTGCTACCTCATGGGGACTGCCCAGCACCAGCTACCCTGTTAATTTACAGGCATCAGACCTTCTGCCATCCGCAACAAGAACCTGGGAAGCAGGTACCGAAGCCTATTTTCTTAAAGGTCGCCTGCACGTTGACTTAGCTTACTTCAACAAGTACTATTATCAGCAACAGATTAAACCCAAGATCTCCCAGGCTTCGGGCTTCAACGAAGCGCTAATTAATACGGCAGAAACATATGTACGAAAAGGCATTGAAGTAACCGTAGACGGATCTGTTATCAAGCGGAATAATTTTGAATGGCGCTCCCTGATCAACTATTCTTTCAACCACAATTATTATGTTGATTTAGATCCGGACTATTCAGCCGATAAACTTTGGATAAAGAAAGGGGCAAGAAAAGACGTGTATGTTTCCCAGCCTTTGCTACGAGACCCGCAGGGCAACCTCATTCTTGTTGGCGGACTGGTGGCTTCGAGCCCTTATGAGGCAAATATGGGCTATACCGATCCCAAATTCTCGTTTGGCTTTGTGAATAATTTCACCATCAACAATTTCATAGTGGGCATCAGTATCGACGGGCGCATCGGCGGCATCATGTATGATTATATCTGGAACAAGATGTTTGACAGCGGCACCAACCCCGAAACGGATACCAAGTGGCGGTACGACCAGGTAGTGAACGGGCTTACCAATTATGTGGGCGAGGGTGTAAAACTGGTTTCCGGAGAGGCTACTTACGATAAATACGGGCGCATTCTTACCGATACCCGCAAATTTGCCCCCAATGATGTAGCGGTAGGATACCAGGCCTTTATGCAGGAGCTGAATAATACGGATAGCTATGAGCATGGGTTAAAGAGCCAGTCCTTTGTTAAACTAAGAGAAATCTCCCTGGGCTATAAGATCCCATCCAGCCTTTATAGTAAATCCGGAATTAAAAACGCTTCGGTGTCTTTAACGGCGCAAAACGTATTCCTCTGGACAAAATTCACATTCTCTGATCCCGATCTTGGTACAGAAAATTTAAATGCGCCTTCACAGCGGATGCTGGGTCTGAACATTAAACTGGGATTATAACGTGAATGCGATCGTATGACTTCTAAAAATACACAAATGAAAATTATGTTGAAATATATAATGGCCGTGCTCGTTACCTCCATAGTGTGGACATCGTGCACCCAAAAATTTGATGCCATCAACGCGAACCCCGATGCATCTACCACATCCACCGCCCCGTGGCTGGCTACCAATATGCTTACATCCATTACATCCGATGATATTGCCAGCACAAAAGGGTTTTGCGGGCCTTTTATGTTATCGAAGTATGTATTGTGGACGGAACGGCAGGAAGATCTTCAATACAATAAAATAGCCCGGACCAGTTTTGGACGGCTGAGCGTTTTGCGCAATATAGCCCCAATGCTTGGTTATGCGGCCAATGAACCTGAGGGTTTAAAAAATTCCTACACAGCGCTGGCGCATTTCATACGGGCCTGGCAATTTTACCAGCTCACCATGCAGGTAGGTGACATCCCTTACTCCGATGCGCTGAAAGGCGAAAGTAACGGCGTTATAAAACCCAAATATGACAGCCAGAAAGCGGTGTTCATCGGTATCCTGAATGAACTGGACAGCGCCAATACGTTGTTTGCCACAGGTACCGATTTTTCAGGCGATTTTATCTACAAAGGAAGCGTGGATCAATGGCGCCGGCTGACCAACAGCTTTGAGCTGCAGGTGCTGATGCAGTTGTATAAAAAAACCGGCGATGCGGACCTGAATGTGGTAAACCGGTTTAAGGATATTGTGGCCAACCGGCCGCTCATGCGCAATTATGATGATAATTTCGCGGTAACGTATGTCAATTCTGCCGGGTATGCGTATCCCTGGAGCAGCACGCCTATTCAGCTTAACTCCTTTTCTGGCCAGTCCATGGTAGGCGCTACACTGATTACTCCGTTAAAAGCCCTAAAAGACAGAAGGCTGTTTTATTATGCAGAACCGGCACCGGCAAAGATCCTCGCGGGCAGTTTAGCTTCCGACTGGGATGCCTATGTAAGTATAGAGGCTTCCGATCTTTTTGCCAACACCACATCCTCAAGAAATGAAGGAAATTTCTGTGAATTCAACAAACGGTATAAAGATCTGTTTAATGCAGAGCCCGTGGGGCTTTTAAACTACTGGGATATCCAGTTCATATTGGCAGAAGCCACGGTAAGAGGCTGGATCACCGGAACCAGTGCGCAATCGTACTATGCGGCAGGAATCCAGAGTTCAATGAACTTTCTGGCAAGTCATACCCCTGCGGCATACAATCACGGTATGGAAATGGATGCGCCCTACATCACAGCCTATCCTGCAACCGCCGCTGTAGTGCTTACCGGCACTCCGGAAAATCAGATCAAACAGATCATTACACAAAAATACCTTGCCGGTTTTTTACAGGGTGTTGATTATAATGCCTGGTATGAAAACAGGCGTACCGGTTATCCTGCGTTTGTCTTAAATCAGAATACCAACCGAAATATTCCGGCTACCAAGTTTCCCGTACGATGGCTTTACCCGCAGCTGGAACTGGATAATAATGGTACCAATGTAGCCGCTGCCATTCAATCGCAATATGGCGGCACTGATGATGCAAATCAGGTAATGTGGCTGCTGCAATAACCATCCATTTTTCTCATTAGTCAATAAAAGCTATTTTGCAGGTATGTGTCGTGTAACGGCTCATACCTGTTTTTTGTTCAATGTTTAAAGTTCGTTGAAACGTTGAACGTCAAACTTTAAACTGTTACAACCATGCCGATTGATTTTTCAAGAAGAGACTTTTTAAAAAAGACGAGCTTGCTGGCCGGTAGCGCCGGGGTATTCTCCGTACTTCCCGCCTCCATTCAAAAGGCCATGGCCATCAACCCGGCCAAGGGCTCTACTTTTGAAGATGCGGAGCACATTGTGCTGCTAATGCAGGAGAACCGCTCCTTCGACCATTGTTTTGGGACGCTTAAAGGGGTGCGCGGATTTAACGATCCCCGTGTGCTGAAGCTTGCCGACGGCGGCCCTGTTTGGCTGCAGACCGACAAAAAGAAGAATGCTTATCTGCCCTTTCGCCTGGATATGCAGCAAACAAAAATTACGTGGATGGGCGGGCTCCCTCACAGCTGGGGCGACCAGGTAGATGCACGTAACAACGGACAATATGATCAATGGCTGATCGCTAAAAGGACCGGCTATAAAGGGTTTGAAGGACAACCCATGACCCTGGGCTATTATACCCGCGAAGACATTCCGTTCAACTATGCCCTTGCCGATGCATTTACCGTTTGCGATCAGCATTTCTGCTCCTCCCTTACCGGCACAACGCCCAACCGCCTGTACTTCTGGTCGGGTACACTTCGCAAAGACGGACTGGCCTCCAGCCCGGCGCTGGTACGCAACAGCGAATCAGACTACAGCGCCGAAAGCGACTGGAAGACCCTGCCGGAATTGCTGCAGGAACATAACATCCCCTGGAAGATATACCAGAATGAACTGAGCCTGCCCGCTGGTCTGGAAGGCGAAGCGGAGGCCTGGCTGAGTAATTTTACCGATAACCCGCTGGAATGGTTTACCCGGTTCCGGGTGCGCCGCTCCCGCAAGTATGAACAGTACCTGGTACAGCGGCTGGCAGCTTTTGAAAAAGAACTGCCGCAGCTGGAGCAGAAGGCCATTGAGCAACCGGATGACCAGAAAGTAAAACGGGCACTGAACAGTTTGCGCGAACGCAGGAAGCGCTATGAAGCCGAACTGGAGCGTTGCCGCAAAGAGCTGGCCGAACCCCTGGGCAAAGACCAGCAGGCCCTGCACGACAATGCCTTTACTACAAACGATTTTGATCCGGACTATCACCGTACCGAAACCATTGAGTACAACGACCAGGGTACCAAACGGAACATGCAGGTGCCCAAATCCGATGTGCTGGCCAACTTCCGGAAAGATGTGAAAGCAGGAAAGCTCCCGGCCGTTTCCTGGCTGGTGGCGCCGCAATACTTTTCCGATCATCCCTCCGCTCCCTGGTTTGGTGCCTGGTATGTTTCGGAGGTACTGGACATCCTTACCCATAATGAAGAGCTGTGGAAAAAGACCATTTTTATTCTTACCTATGACGAAAATGACGGCTATTTTGATCATGTGCCGCCCTTTACCGCACCGGATTTCCGGAATCCGGCAACGGGCGCCGTATCCGCCGGCATTACCCATATCGATAAGGAATATGTTACCCTTGATGACGAGGTCCGCCTCAAAGGCGTAACTCCTGCAAATGCGCGGGAGGGCGCCATCGGGCTGGGCTACCGCGTACCCTTCGTGGTAGCCAGTCCCTGGTCGCGCGGGGGATATGTGAATTCCCAGGTCTTTGACCACACTTCTGTGGTGCAGTTCATTGAAAAGTTTGCCTCCCGTAAGACCGGGAAAAAACTGCAGCTCCCGCATCTTTCCGATTGGCGACGTGCCGTATGCGGCGACCTTTCTTCCGTGTTCCGCCCTTATAACGGCGAAACTGTAAAACAGCCGGAGTTCCTGAAACGGGATGCCTACCTCCAGCGTATTGATGAAGCCCGGTACCGTCCCCTACCGGAAGGCGCTACTCCTTTAAAAGAAGATGCCATCCGGGCCATCCGGGCCGACTTCAAAAAAACAAGAAATTATTTTGCGCAGGAAAAAGGGTCAAAGCCTTCCAGCCCGCTCCCTTACGAGCTGTATGCCGACGCCCATTTGGATGCAGACCGTCAAAACATACAGCTGGTGCTAAAGGCAGCAACTGCCGTTTTTAAAGACCGGTCCATGGGCAGTCCGTTCTCGGTATACGCATATCTTCCCTATACTGATACCCGGGGCCAAAAGATCCTCAACCGCAACTGGTCATTTGCTGTAGCCGCGGGAGAAGAGCTGCGGTATACGGTACCTCTGAACGGTTTTGCTGACAAGGATTATCACCTGGCACTATTTGGCCCCAATGGTTTTTACCGCGAAATAAAGGGGCACAGCGATGAAGCGCGCATCTCGGTTGAATGCCGGTATGATCTTGCCCGCGGTAAACGCTATGGACAGTTGCAGCTGATCTTTCGCAATCACTCGGCTCAGCAGCAGGATATCCTGGTCAGGGATAACAGCTACGGGCAGCGGGAGCTTTTGCGCAAGCTGCCACCCCAGGGCTCACAGCGCCTGGTGCTGGTACTGGAAAAGAGTCATGGGTGGTATGATCTGTCGGTATTACTGCGCAATGACAACCGTTTTGAGCGGAGGTTTGCCGGAAGAGTAGAAACCGGTGAGGAATCCTTCAGCGATCCGTTGCTTTTGTGATGCGGGGAATGCCACAGAAGCCCCGGCGGCAATGAAGCTTTTTTTGTAACTTACCAGCTATGTTTTATAAAATACCACTACTGGCGGTCTGCATCTTCGGTTCGTTGCAGGTATGGACACAACCTTCCTGCGATGTGCTGATCCGGAACGGGAAGATCATCAACGGGACCGGCAATGGCTGGTTTTACGGCGATATTGCTGTTGCACAGGGAAAGATCCTGGCCATTGGCAAAAATATTGCTTATAATAGCAAGACCATTATTGATGCCAATGGTCTTGTAGTAGCTCCCGGCTTCATTGATGTGCATACGCATATCGAGGGCGATGAAGACAAAGATCCCCTGGCACAGAGTTTTATCTATGACGGGGTCACTACCGTGGTTGCAGGCAACTGTGGTTCTTCAAACCTGGATATCGGCCGGTATTTCCGGTGGCTGGACTCTTTAAAACTCTCGATAAACGTAGCTACCCTCATTGGTCATAATGATGTACGCAAAGCAGTAATGGGACGCGCCAACCGGGGGCCTTCTGCAGAAGAGCAGAAAAAGATGGAAGTCCTGGTTGGTCAGGCCATGAAAGATGGCGCCGTGGGCTTTTCAACCGGCCTCATCTATATTCCCGGTACCTATGCCCAATCCGGCGAGCTGGTTGCACTGGCCAAAGTAGCGGCACAATACAATGGCGTTTATGCTACGCATATGCGCAGCGAAGGCAATAAAGTAACCGATGCCATCCGTGAAGCGCTGCAAATAGGGCGCGAAGCAAAGATCCCCGTGGAGATCTCCCATTTCAAGCTCAGCGGTCAGCAAAACTGGGGCCGGAGCAAAGAGACCGTAGCCATGATCGAAAGCGCTCGCAGGGAAGGCATTGATGTTACCATTGATCAATACCCTTATACGGCCAGCAGCACCTCCATCAGTACGTTGCTGCCCAGCGAGACCCTGGCGGATGGCCAGGACAGCATCCGTGCACGCCTGCAGCGGCCGGAAGTGCGGAAATACGTGATCAGCGATATGTTGAAAAGCCTGAAACAAAGGAAACTGAAGCACTTCAGCTATGCGGTAGTGGCATATTACAGACCCGATACCAGCTATAACGGCAAAAGCATTGAGCAGATCAACCGGATGAAAGGCCGTAAGCACAAGGCACGTGAAGAAGCAAAAACGGTAATGGATATCATGATGAATGGAGGCGCCAGCGCTGTTTTTCACGGTATGGGTGAGGGGGATGTCCGGTACATCATGAAGTACCCTTACGATATGTTTGCCAGCGATGCCTCCATCCGGATCATGAACCAGGGCATGCCCCATCCGCGTGGCTATGGCACCAATGCAAGGGTGCTGGCCAAATACGTGCGGCAGGAAAAAGTGCTTTCACTCGAGGAGGCCATCCGCCGGATGACATCGCTGCCGGCACAAAAGTTCAACCTGTCCGACCGCGGCCTGCTCAAAGAAGGCATGGCTGCCGACATCGTCGTTTTTGATCCGGCAACCGTACAGGACCGGGCGACCTTTGAAAAGCCACACGCTTATTCTGCAGGGTTTGAATATGTGCTGGTGAATGGAAAGATCACAGTGCAGCACGGGCAGCATACCGGCGAGAGGGCGGGCAGGGCATTGCGGCAATGAAGCCGTCAGCCTATTGGCAGCCGCCCAGCCAACATGCTTCCAACCGGCCTCCTGAAAATGGTAATCGCTTTTTAAACCGAAAGCGTGCCGGGATTAAAAACGGACAAGCGGCGCACGCACACGGACAAATAAAAAGGGTGGCTAAAAAATCCTGCTAAACACATCACAATATGCGTTACGAACAGACTTTTCAGACACCCTCTGATATCAGGCCTTGTGTTACTTTATAAACTCGATCTCATAATCCTGCAGCCACTTTGTTCCTTCAAACCCCCAGGCGTCTTTTGTCGGGAGCCGTAACCAATAAAATATTGTATTGGCAACACCGGAGTTGGCAAGCTGCATCGACCGTTTGTTGGGGTCGTTGATAGGGGCAAAACTACAAGGCAGCGGAGAAACATTTGCCCAGCTAAAAGCATTCTTCAGGATGAAGTCTTTATTCACAGCACCCGGAGCGTGGTTTAGAAAACGGTCGCCAAAACCATCGCTGCAAGGCCAGTATCCCGTAAGATTTGCATATTTAGGATGTTGTTTCATATCCGCCAGGCAAAGATTATCCGCAATTTCCTGCCCCGTAAGTGCAACATCAAAAATACGGACATCCGCCACATTTAAACCGGTGTACCAGGCTGCATCATCCGCTCTTGCAAATCCCAATACGAGCGGAGCGGAACTTGTTATAGCCCCATAGCCTGTTATATCCCGGCCATCCTGGTAGATACCATCATTATAGAATTTAAACCATTTCTTTCCCGCACTGTCCTGCCGGAAAACGATGGAAAGCGTATGCCAGTTATTGCCATCCAGGATGGCTGTTGAGCCGCCTTCTGATTTCGGATTGCCGCTGGTGGTAACAGACTTGACCACAAAATTGGCGTCATTAGAGCCGGAGGAATAGCATACAAATCCTGCATCGGAAGACCCCAGCAAACTGGAAGTACCTTCGAAAGGTCCTTTTTTTGAAATAAATGCCGGCCAGTTACCGCTTTTCCTGCTTCCCCTCACTTTCAGCTCAATGGTCATTGGCCCGGTGCCCGGGTTATATGCATCAGGGTCGCTCATCACTGCCTTTACAGCAGTATTGCCGTTACCACTTAAAAAAGCACCAATATAAGCTCCTTCTTTAGTAAGCTCCAGCGATTTAAAATTCTCATTATAATAAATGCTAAAAGCACTGCTCTCGTCTAAAGAGCTTCCGCCGTAGCTGTTCCCGATGCCTCCATGTGTACTGTTGACAATCACCAGCCACTCCTCTTTCTTGTTATATTCGGGACGAGCTTTCAGAGCGGTCATGATTTCATTGATGTATCCGTCAACCTTTGTAGCAGCATCTTTATAGCCCGCATCGCTTGCAGAAAAGGCCCCGGCCTTGCCAGCTTTTGCCGGCGAATCAAAATTCAGTACCATCAGCTCAGGATTACCGTTCCGGATCCGGCTTAATGCCGAATCCTTCACACCCTGGTCACCCGTAGCGATCACCTGGTCCAGCGCTTCCGGCACCAGCCGGTTCACCATCGTACCCCAGGATGAAATAAACGAGGTACGCATATTCCCATTAGGGGAAGAAAGAATGTATGAGAAAAAAGACGGATAATTGGGAGGTGCTCCGCCATGAGGATCACCACCGGGAGGCGCTTCGTATATAAAACTACTGTCTTTTATATGATGCTTTACATAGGAAATACCGGTCATCAATGTTTTCCACGACGCAGCATCCGTCGTAATCGCATCTGATATTCCTTCCCAGGTAAATTTGCTGTGCGCCAGCAGTCCGCTTAACGCAGGCAACGCCATCTCTTTGTATTCTGTAGCAACAGCCCCATCGATACCGATGAGCAGCACCCTGCGGCTGGCCACACTGCCTGAATCAATATCGTCTTCAAAATAAGGTGGGGGGTCAGCATATTTTTTACACGACGTCGCCATACACAATACAGAAACAATCAGGAAGGCGCTATATAAGACTCGTTTCATTTTAAATCATTTAAGGTTTTAAAACATCTATTTCAGCTAAACAGGCATTATTCCAGTCGGGATCACCTCCTGTATAGTAAATATCATCCTTTGAGGGAACCGTAATCCTGAAGAACCGGCAGGATATCTGCGTATCAAAGGTGATCGTTTGCATGGGAAAAATACTTGCCAGGGGAAACCTTCCATTTGATCCCGGCCCATTTATTTTGGTCCAGCTTGTACCGTTCAGGCTGTATTCGATATATACATTTTTAATATGCCGGCGGGGCTGGTTCTGCCGCTGCTGTAACTTCACACCCTTAATGGGTATAGTAAGCCCCATATCTATTGTAGCAATATGCGGAGGGGCCTGGTTATACTGCGTATGCCAATAGGTGGATGCATCTCCGTCGATCAATGCCAGTTCCGCCGATATGGCTTGTCCGTCATTGTTCTTGGACGACACGGTTACAGCCCATTGGTCACGCGAATCTACATGTCCGTCCCCACCTGTCCTGGAAATAGGATTATACTCCCATATTTTCTGCGTCATTAACGGATACTGCGCCATACGGGCCTGCGAAATCGCACTCAGGTTAATGCCCCAGGCTTCAAAAAACAACCGCCAGTCCTTCCGGGTATATTCACACAATGTTTCATACACAAAATCATGCTTCTGCAGGTCGTTGGTCGAGATCCGGGGTGCACGGCGGGATTTTTTGTACAATGCGGTCATAAATCCCCAGCCATCTTCCTGCCCCGGGTAGCCCCAGTTTGCGGGTATTTTATCAAAGATCTGCAGAAAAGGAGTCAGTCTTTTAAAAGGATCGGCAATAAGCGCATCGGAACCATCAAAATTTTTATCCCCGGTCTTTGCGGCAAATGAAAGTGCATCCTTGATCTTTGGCAACAGGTCATCTGTAGGAAATGTATGCTTGGCGGGGTACACTCCCAACCGGTGGGCATTTTTGAAGATGAACAAGTTATTGGTAGTTTCTCCCAATGTGCTCCAGCTCCAGTACTGCCCCTGCTGATGGTTATGGCCTAACTCATGAAAGGTACCCCAGCTGGCAGCGTTATTGATATAATCATGATCTGTCCATTCGTCAAACCACCCATAACCGTATTGTGCCCGGAAAGGGTAGCCGGATACACCACCCGCACCGGGAGGCAGGGTAATATCCAATACCGCCCTCCAGGGAAGCAATGGCGCCTGGTCTACGGTTTCGTCTCCGGAGGTTACGGCTTTAAGCCCTATCCACTGGTAGTAATCATAATTAATGGCATCATCCCACTGTTTCATGAGCGCGTCCACATCACTGATATTCCGCGATACACAAAACTCACGGGGCACCGTAAAAATGAGGTTGTTACTGCGCAGTTCCAGCCAGGGAACGCAGGAGCTCCTGATTGCCGCTTTCCATTCTGCTTCATTGGTTTCTCCCAATATAAAGTCAGGCATCTTTACTACATTGCTGAAGGTAATGGGCACCGGAGCATCGTACGAAGTATTGGCAATGATATAAATAGGTCCGCCATAGGGGTTCCGTAAATAGTTACGCCCGGGGGCCAGACTGTTGTTTGTAAAAATGATCGGATCGCGCTGCGCGTTCTCTACTGCAGATGCATCATAGGTCCAGGCGCCAACCTGGTATCCCAGCGAACCCGCACCAGCGGGAACATCGATGATCACCAGTTCTCCGGGAGCCGCATACAATCCGGTACTGAACTGCGGTTGCGGTATGGTACTCATCCGCAGCTGGTCTTTATCTGCCGGAAAATATTTCAGATCCATATTCACCGTATAGCCCATCAATCGCGGCTCATCCGAGCAAACCAGTCCGGGAAACACCCTCGCCTTTGCATAACGGCTGACATCAATCCTTTTAATACTCGTATCTACCGTTACCGAAGCACCGTCCTTGCCCTGATCGGGAAAGCCATCCTGGTAACCAAAGTCATAGTTTCGTTTACAACTGTAAAAAGCAGTTATAACAAAACCCGTCAGCAGCAGGCTAAATAATAATCTCCGGTTCATTTTATTTCTTTTAAATAAGTTGATTATAAATTGTCAAATGAGCTCAGCCAGATCCTGCCGTCCACCTGGGGGGCCGTTACGCTATTGATGCCCATCCATCTGAGTATCTGCAATGGAATATCCCTGGTGTTCGGCACCCGCGCAAAGTAGGCGTCGTCCGGAGCAGGACAAAGATTATTGCTTGTCTGGGAGAAGGATTTCCATTGAATGTTCCCTCCGTTATTGGCATTTACAAGGGCATTGCGTCCATTACCCGTTTCATCCAGGATCATATTATCCGATCCGGATCCGACAGTTCCATCCCAGAAGCCGGCCAGGGAGCTGAAAAAAGGATGGCTAACGGGTGGTCTGCCGGGAAGGCAGCTGTATTGATAGATCACATCTGCCGGCAATGTTGCCCTCCAGATCCTGACATCGGCGATGCTCATGTCCATGTAGTTGGTGCCGCCAAATATATTATCATTATAACCCAGTGTAAGCGGTGCAGCGGAAGTGATGCCATCCGCTTCCGAAGCAAGCGTCAACTGCTGTGATCCGCTTGCAAGGCCATCTACATAGGCTTTTATGGAAACACTTGTACCCGCTTTTGAGATCGTGAAGGCCAGGGAATGCCAGGCCCCATCATTGATTGCAGTAGCCGTAGTAAACTCCGTACCTATCCTTGTACCACTTACGGCCCCGTCGCTTCTAAACCAGAGCGTGGTATTGGTCCCGTTCCTGAAAATAGACCAGCCGGAGTTCACACCGCTATAGTCTCCATTGTACCGGTACCGCGCTTTGGACAAAAAGGGCATCCCACCTGAGTTCGAATAGTTATAGGATCCATCCGGCCGGGGATTGAGCTTGATCCTTGCTTCCATAGTGTAGGGGCCCTGGCCGGGGTCTAAAGCTAACTGGTTGGTTTCGCCCGCCTTATTTTGAACAATGACATTCGTTCCTCCGCCACCAGTTGCCGTATTGGGGTTTCCGTAAAGCCGCACGGCATTACCGGTATAAGCGCCACTCCCTCTTGTGTTTGCCGGTTTTTCTACCAACCGGGTCGAAAAACGGGGATTGTAAAAAAGCACATAGGCATTCCTGAGCGGATCTCCGTAAGCCGTAACATCTGCAGGAGCGGTTGTTGTAAGGCCGCCATCACTTGAGGCTATAATGATCAACCAGCTTTCATTCGAAAAACCGGGCCGGGAAACAACCGCATCCCTTAATGCCCCAATATAACTATCCATCTGCAGGATCGCTGCCTGGTATCCCTGTACATGATTGTCGTACCCAAACTGATCGCCTGCTTGCTGAATACCATTATATTGCGCGATCAAAATATCGGCAGCCGGGTTTCCCAACTCTGCCAGAACAGCATTCTGAACAGCAGCATCATTAGCCAGCGTTTGCGATACCGTAGCATCCGCCAGCAAATTGTCCTTTAAGGATGTGGATGAAACAAAAGCAGCGGTGCGCACATCAGGGCGTAATGTTTTCAAACGGCTCACAAACGTCGGGTATTTATCAAGTGCATTGCCTGCAAAAGAAGTCCCTTTGATCAGGTGCTTGCTTTGTGTAACCCCCGTAAGCATATTGGCCCATGCATTTTCATTTGTAAAACTACTGTCCTTTCGCTCATAATCGCCCAGGCCACTCGTTGTATAAACGCCGTTCTCTTCCATGCCCCGTAAAACCGGGCGTTCGGAAGCTCCGAATGCTTCGCCACGGGCGCCATCCATAATGACGTACAGTACTTTATAGCCGGTCTTTACGGTATCGGTTCCCGTTATATTATTACTCAGGTTATCCTCAAAAGGCTTATTGCAGGAAAAAGTAACCGCTGCAACGAGTATCAGGACGATACCGGCTAACTGACCTGAGGTTTTCAAAAATTTGTGCATAGTTAACTGCTATTATTTAATGATTCACACTAATTCTGGAACCGTAGTTTTACAATATTCCCTACTTGTTTTCCATCAAACCGGGTAAAGCTGCCTACCATCATTACAAAGCGGATGGTAGGGTCCGTAGCGCTCGAATATTCAACAAATCCGTTTATATACCCATTACAAAAGCCAAGATTGTTATACCCAACAGCCAACGTTCCATCCGGGTTCAGCACCATAAAACCGGGCCGTACAACGCCGGCATATTTGTTAAATGTGCCCGATACCAGGATCTTCCCGTCATCCAGCTGTCCCACGTAGTTCGGAATCCCTTCTTCCACTTTCCGGAAGGAAAAACTATTGTCTACCATTCCATTCTGATCGATCATTACAACACCATTGGCAGGCTGACCGTTATAGGTTGTAAAATTGCCGGTCAGCAATATCTTTCCTGTATTTTTATTATAGGTAATGCGGTTAATGGCGCCATTCGCCCCACCGGCTACAAAGGAAGGGTCTCTTCTTCCCGTTGCGGTATCGATACATACAATACGGCCGGCGCTCTGGTTTTCAAACGTGGTAAAACTACCCACCAGCAGCAGCTTTCCATTGGCTGCCTGGATGGCGTCAAAAATCAGACCGTTGGCGTTGGTATACCCCTGAACGGGACGCATCGATTTATCCAGGTTAAATGAAGAATCAATAACCCCGTCTTCCTGCATGCGGGTTACCTGGCTGATCTGCACCCGGTCGATATAAGGGTTCTCTTTGGTGGAACGCTCATAAAGGATACTTGACTGGCTGTTAAAATTGCCCACTGCAATAACTCCTGAAGCCGTACTAAACAATTTCAGCACGCCCCCTCCTACGCCTCCGTGAAACGTAGGCCCGTATTTTTGAGGCAGCGCACCCTCGCCGGCAATATCAAAAAGAGCCGTATCCAGCGAGCCGTTGCTATTGAGGCGGGCCACATTGTTCAGCGGCCCCTGTTCATTCATGGTATTGAACAAACCTCCTACAAAGAGCCTTCCGTTGCCATCTTCAAATGCTGTACTTACGGAAGCTCCTCCACCCAGCCCCATGGCACCCAGCGCCAGCCGGTTTGCTGCATTTGCTGGCGCAGCACCGTTTTCATCAACTACCGCCAGTCCGTTAACCGCCAGTGTACTGGTTGATGTAGCCTGATAATCTGCAAACGATCCGTAAATCAGGAAATTCCCACCGGAACGTCTCAGGATACCGGAAATTTCGCCGCGGTTGGTACCGCCGGTTGAAATGGAAGATCCCGTATTAAAGGAAGGATCAATATTTAGTTTCCCCCGGATGTTGATCACCGGTCCGAAATAAAATTCTCCGTCGATCTCCACTGCACAGGATCCGGTACTTGCGGTGATCGGAATTTTTACACTCACCTCTTCATCCGTAACGTTCATTACCTCGGCTTCCACCTGGTTAATATAAAACCGGAACTGGCCCTTCTTCCCTCCAAGCCCTGTTAATTTTACGGTTACAATTGCGCTCTCCGCAACCAATGCCGGTGTTGGAGGGGCATCGTCAAACTTCACCCGGGTGGCAGGAGCTTTCGGATAGAGCGCTTCCTCGCTTACCTTGTATTTATTACAGGAAGAAAAGGCACCGGAAAAGGCAGCAGCTAAAATAAACCCCCAAACCCATTCTTTTTTAAATATCATTTTATTTCCAATTATTGAAGGTGAATAGTTTTAATTATCGATCCCCTTTGACAGCGCGACCTCAAGAAAATTAAAGGGATCAAATCCGAAATAATGCGCCGTGTACTGGCTTCCCTCAATACTCTCGACAGTATATTGCAACACATGTATGTATCCGTTTTTCGGATGAATATTTGTAGTAGCCACCGCGGAGGAGATCCAGGTTGCCGGATCTCTTGCGGAGGACCGCGAAGGGATATAGGAGATGGCCAGCCACCGGTAGCCTGCATAGGGAACACCACCACCGGAACCGTACACTGCGCCTATATTGATCAGCTGATCATCATATGAGCTATAGATCTGTCCCGGAAATGCTGCGATATTGGCAAAGTCCAGCTGCGGATAATCCGTTAATGACTTTGCTCCCTTGAAAAGATAACGGCTCAGCATCTGTCTCCAAACCTCGGGCTTTATCTGTTCGATCCGGTCAACATGCGGTAAGCCCACCTGGTCCAGGTAAAAGTTTGCCATTTTAAATGTACTGCGGATCGTGGAATCCGGCGGTGCGAAGAATGTGATCTGATCATTCTCAAAGACATCGTTCATACCGGCAAAGTTGATCACCTTTACCAGCGAATCAAAGTACTCCGGCCGGGACTTAAGGTATGCCAGCACAGAGCCGTCGTAATCGCCTTTGTGCACACCGGTATCTTTAAAGTAGTCTTTTTTACAGGAGGTTCCAGCCATCAGCATCACCACCACCACCATGAACCATTTAAACTTTTTATACATATACTTATGCTTTATTATTGTTCCCAATACATATTTAAGGTCATTTGCGGATTCTGTACGAGCGCACCGCGGTCGATCGGCCAGGTCCATGCCCCGCGCCGGAACTGGTCTACAGAGCAATGATAGCTGTATTTGAACCGCGGATCGGTGATCCTTCTGGTGCGAACCAGGTCAAACCAGTAATGCCCTTCACCGATAAACTCACGGGCTCTTTCCAGGAACAGCTGCTCCTTAAAGTCCTCCCCTGTTTCGGCGATCGGATCTGCCCCCGCGCGCTTCCGTATAATATTATTCACAATATCCTTTGCACTGGCTTCATCTCCCAAACCGGAGTATGCTTCTGCCTGCATTAAAAAAATATCGGCATACCGGTAGATACATTGCGTGGCATCGTTCCGGCTGTTAAAGTCAATGGAATTGGGATCCGCCGTCACCAGGAACTTCTTCATCTGGAAGGTCCGGTTGGCCGCATACGCCGTGGCAGGATTGAACCACAGGCTTAATCGCTGATCATTTCCTCCTTCCGGATAAAGCGCCCTCATAAAATCGCCGGTATAGCTCATGTAGGGGATCGATGCCGAAGTAGGCCGGAGCGGGTCGTACTTTACCTGGTCAAAAAAGTCGCTCCATCCGAATGATTCTCCATAGTTCCTGTTCTGAGGCACTCCAAAAAGATTCTCTTTGCTGCGGCCTTTGAATATTTCGATGTACCGGCCGATGGGCAACAGCTCATAAGCCCCGCCGTTTTCATTACGGATCTCGTCGGCGAGGGCAACGACCTCATTATAATAATTGACTGCATTCCCCTGGTCAAAACCTGCCAGCCAGAGATTCATCTCCATCATCAGGGCAATGGCTCCTCCGCGCATACCCCGGATCCCCACATAAAAGGGGTCGGTATAGCTCCATGCCATTCCTTTATAGGCCGATTTCATATCGGTGATGCAGTTCTTCAACACTTCCACCATCGGCATCCGCTTCATGGGATCGGAGAAATAAGGTTCTGTATAATAGGCCACATCTCCAAACTGCCGCACCATAAAGAAATAGGCCAGGCAACGGATAAAAACGGCCTCTCCCTTGTACTGTGCCTTCAGCTGATCGGTCAGGTTCGGGTCGGGTACCCCATCGATACGGTCAACCGCAATATTGGCAGCCGCAATCACCCGGTAGTAACGATCCCATTGGGTGAACCGTTTATGATTGAAGATGGCGTTCCAGTTGTTCCCGCTGTATTGAAAATCTACAAAGCGGCGGATATTGTTATTGGCGAGGTCTGCAATATAACCCCGGCCCCAGCCCAGCTCCGTATTCTCTTTTACCATTCCTCCTCTTAATTCACCTGCAAAAGGAAGATAGGGATACTCGGCATCACCGGCCCCGGCCTGCATGTTCAACCGCGTTACCGCCTCACGGAACAGCTCATAATTCCCATTGGTGAACTTTTCCACATCCTCTACCGTTTGCCAGAAGTTGTTACCGGAGAGGTCGCTGGGCGGATCCACGTTCAAAAACTTTTTACAGCCGGTAACGCCGGTTACCGCAGCAACGAACAACAGGCTATATATAATTCTTTTCATAATCATCAAATTCTGTTTTTGAATTAAAACTGAACACTTAAACCGAGGGAATAGGTGCGGGCATTGGGATATCCTTTTGATTTATCACGTCCAAAGCTGGTTACCAGTTCCGGGTCGGGTCCGGTATACCTGGAAAAAGTATATACGTTTGCCGCTGTGAGGTTCAACCGCGCACTGGTCATCCGGAACCTTCTTAAAAACTCAGGAGCAAAGTTATACGACAATGTGATCTGGCTTATCTTCCAGTAAGAGCCATCTTCCAGGAAAAGCGACTGGTTGGTGCGGAAAGGATCCAGCGTGGCCGCTCTCCTGAAATCATAAGGATTGGGATAAACAGCACCTACGGTTCCGGTGGTCTTTTCTCCCGGATCGGCTTTCCAGTAATTGTAGTTCTCAATGGGCGGCACCGCACCTCCGGCAAAAATATTGGTCGTATAGCTGGACAGCTCCGTGGCGGCTGCTTCGTTCAGAATATCTCTTACCAATGTATAGTTGACCTGTGTTACCAGCATAAAGTCCTTATACTGAACCGTGGAATAGATACCACCGGTGGCTCTTGGAAAAGGATTTCCCAGCGGAAGCAGGTCACGGTCATCGATCACATAGTCGCCGTTCACATCCACCCAGCGGGGATCGCCCCCCTGCATATAAAAGCCCTGGTTGCCCAATTGCATGCGCTTGCCCGTGGCAGGGTTTACAGGTACATCAGCGGTGCTTGCATACACACCCGTGTTATAATAGATTAAAGGCGTCAGATCTTTTCCCAGCCGGTACACCACCGGAATGTTCGACCCGCCGTCATTAACAGGAAAAACAAACTCTCTCAATCCTCCGGGCAGTCTTGTTACAACTTTCCGGTTGAGCGCGCCATTGGCACTCACGGTCCATTGCACCGGCTTTTCCGGACTAAATACCCGCAAAGTAAGCGTGAGTTCATGCCCGAATTTGGCCATACTGGTTTCATTGGTCATCTTCTTGGCAAAGCCGCTGGTATTGGGCAGGGCTATTTCCCGACCTTCATTATCCACTGTTTCGTAATAGGTATCATAGTTCACCTCCAGCCGGTTGTTAAACAAGCCGAACTCCGTTCCGAAGTTGGTTTTCGTAGTGGTCAACGGCAGGAAGGCCACGTTTGGAACCCGGTTTAAATCAATAAACACCGTGGGGTTATTATTGTACTGCTGGCCGATGATGTATTTACCATATACATCGAAGATATCACCTGTGGGAGCAATGGTACGGCCCCAGCTTCCCCTGACAGCCCCGTATGAAAGCCATTCAAGATTGGACAGGAACTTTTCCTTTTGAAAATTCCAGCGGGCACTGATGGAAGGGTTCTTTAAATATCCCGCAGACGGGCCGTTGGAGGATGTAGCATCCAGGCGATAGTTCAGATCGATCACATAACGCTTGTCATAGTTAAAGGAAAGATAACCCAGGTTACCCACGATCCGTTTGTCATACAGGTTATCCAGGATTCCACCTCTTGAACGCATGGGATTGTAACCGATAGATCCTTCGATCTGATCGCTTGGAAATCCTACCAGTACATTCCTTGAGGCTCTGAATCCTTCTGTGCTGATCTCGTTCACCGCACCCCCGGAAAGCTGGAATGCCTCCCCGATCATCTTTACAAAATCGAGTGATACGCGATTGTTGATCACATACCTTCTGTCAGAATAAGTGATCCCCTCAGAAGAGTTATTATTCAGGTAAGAAGGCGTATATGTATCTTCCGTCCCGGAGTTAAAATTATAGCTGAAATTGTTCCGGAGGGTGAGGCCCTTAACAAATTCCCATTGCAGGTTCAATGTTCCCAGTATGTTGGCAGATTTATTATTGCTGCGGATGGCATCCAGGTTGAACACTTCGCCTGTTCCGGAGTAGATCGACGCCGGCATCAAGGTAGAGCTCCGGATCGCGTTATACACTTTATCCTGGTCCATCGTGTTTGAGCTGCCCGCCTGTTTCTGGCCCAACGATCCCTGCAGCGAAATATCTGCCAGGAAGTTCTCAACCGGCCAGTACCGCGCATTCATACTTAAAGAGTAGCGTTTGAACCCAGTATTGCGGATAATGCCCGCCTCCTGGTAATAGTTTAAATTGGTTTTGTAGTTAAAAGTTTTATCGCCCCCTCTAACCTGTATGGTATGATCCTGGTTGAGCGTGGTACGGAAGAAATACTTTTGCCAATCCGTAGCATTGTTATAATAGGGGTTCAGACTGTCCGAAAGCGCAGGGTAGCGGTTGATCAGCGCCAGCGCCGATGCTGCGGAGGAATCATAATCCAGTATCGCCTGTATCCGGCTGAGCCGTTCTTCTTTACCGCCAAGGATCGGGCGCAGCTTTGGTGGTGTTTTTGTAAAAAACTGGGCCGAGTAGGATACAATGGGCACTTTGGACAACCCGCGTTTTGTTGTAATAACGATCACACCATAGGCGGCACGGGAGCCATACTGTGCAGTAGCTGCCGCATCCCGCAATACATCCACCTTCTCAATATCCTGTGGCGGTATCAGGGCGATGGGGCTGATGCCCGGACCGGAACTCTGAAACCCGTATTCATAACCACTGTTTACATCAATAGGTGTACCATCTACCACAAATAAAGGAGAAGTGGGCCGTAAATAACCATCGGAGGTCATGCTGATGCTGGATGCTCCGCGGAGGTTGATCGTTCCCATACCACCGGGAGAACCGTTATTATTCTGTACATCCAGACCCGCTACCTTACCCTGCAGCAGCTCAACCACGTTGGATACCGGTACATCCTGCAATACCTTACCGCTGATGGTAGCACTGGAACCGGTTGCCGCATCGCGGTTCTTTGTACGGTACCCTTCCACCCTTACTTCCGAAAGTGAACTGGCGCCGGACTGCTCCAGCTCTATATATAATACATCACTGGTATCTGCCGCTGTTACTTTGTAATCACGTACATTATACCCGGCATGGCTGAACAACAGGTTGGTACCAAGGCTCACCGTTACGGTAAACCCGCCGTTCTCATCTGTTTGGGTAACAGGCACGGGCGGCTTGCCCGCAGATACGGTAACCCCCGGTTTCCCCGTTCCCAGATCTTTATCAGTAACCCGCCCCTTCAGGGTAACCTTCGTTTGCCCATTGGTAGCATTCCAAAACCCAGTTATGAACAACACTCCGATTACCGAAAAAAATAACCTCATTTCAATCGATTTTGATTTTAATAATTTCATGACCACTATCTGTTACAGGTCATCCGTTGTTTTAGGCACATCATTTTTAAATGCAAAAACAATCTCCCAGTCCCCGGGATCATATATAGCGAAATTCAGTCCGAAGGAAGCATTGATCCGTGCCCCGCCAAACCCGATACGCGACCAGGTAAAAGCCGCTCTTGCGGTTCTGCCATCGGAAGTGGTGTACCTCGTAGGTACGCTCACCAGGGGGATAGGATAAGCCACATCATACTGCACGTAGGTATCGGTTTTCTTCATATTGAAGCCGTGTACCAGGTTCGCCCAATCGGTGGTGTTAAAGATCGCCGGGTTCATCGGCTGGTACAGGGTATCCAGGAACCGGAACGTCAGTGTATTCCGGGTAGAGGGATTCGCCTTCCGGATATAAACGTCCACATCGCTAAACCCTAAATTGCGACTACTGTTTTTGATGCCCGTTACATTTTCGATAAAAGAAAGTCCGAAGTTCTCACCTACCGGCTGTCCGGTCATCGCATTCAGATTGGTAGGCAACGTGGGGATCTCCTTCATGGGCATCAGCTTCAGGTTCCTGAAAAAACGACGGCCGCCGGAGTTGGATAATTCCACATCAAACAGGTACCCCGAATCCGGCTGGGCAAATATAAAATCCGATTTACCAGCGCCCCAGAAGGTAATATCGCCTGTGTGCGGGCTCATTTCCAAAATAGAATGGTATTCTTCCCGGCGTTTTGCTTCAATTTCTGCGATTGATTTTTCTTCTCCTGTATAGGCCGCTTTCCATACTTTCACCGGAAATGCATCCGTAAGCTCCGGAGCAGGCTCTCCCGTTCTCCGGCGCACATTGATAATTTTAAAATCCGCGGGATAAGTGGTGCTTCCCTGGTAAAAGTTATCTGAAAAATAGGTGGTTCTTCCCAGTATGGGCTCATAGGTATCCAGGGTAAAACCGGAATCCCCCCCGATGGTAGTTCTTTCCTTTGGAACCAGCTTCTTACAAGCGGTCATTGCTACCATAAAAAACAGTAACATATAAGCGGTATTCCTGCTGACAATGCAATACATATCTTTTCCGTTATTGTTGCGCATTCGATAATATTTTAATCTCTGTTTAATGCCTGTATTAAATCCGTTCCGAATCCAAAATTGTGACCCGGATCTAATATGTGGATCGTTGCATTACTGGTTTTAATATCTACTGTATTGGTATATACGCTCACCCAGTTTATTGCAAATTCAGATCTTCTTCTGTCGCTGAGTAAAATGGCCAGCGGACCGCCTCCTAAAAACCCCGAAGCATTGGTGGCCCGGAGCTGCAACTGCATTTTATAGCGATATTTCATGGAGGAAAGCTCCAACCCGTCTGCACGGTCGTACAGCTCCTGTGTACGTATGTTGCCCGGAATGATGTACCGGCAAAAAAAGCTGTCCAAAACGGACTCATCCATAGTACTGAAGGAAACCGGGGGGAGTGCCGGAACCGAGTCCCGTCTTGCATCGTTGATATTTTTTAATGCAATCGCATAGGCGCGGTTGCTGGTAGCAAACACCGTATAGCTGCCGGTACGAAGCGAATCTGCAACACCGGGAAGCCGGTCAATGACCAGCAGCATGGAATCATACAGGCCCGGCTGCGATTGCAGATACTCAATTGCATTACCATTAAAAGCGCCGGCAGAATTTTCATATTTCACATACGTCTGATCCGCCTTTGAACAGCCGGCGGTGAAAAAGGAGGCAGCCAGCGCCAAAACAACAAGCGGGTGGGTGCATGTTCTGATAAACTGAGAATAGATGTTCATTGTAATATCGTTATTCAAATGATGAATCTTGGTTTCTTATTGCTTCCAGTACGGGTTCTGAACAATATTGGGATTTGCATTCAACACCGCCTGGGAAACAGGCCAGTAGATGCCCCCGCGATCGATCAGGTCATTGAACGCCGGATCATTCCGTTTGATCTTATTGTACCGCACCAGGTCATACCAACGCCAGCCTTCTCCCAGGAGCTCTCTTCTTCTTTCCGCAAAAACTTCGCTGAGCACATCCATACCGGGAGTATAGATCACCCCCTCTATATTCCGGTTTGCCCGGAGCGTATTTACCCGTTGCAATGCATCTTCTCCTCTTCCCAATATGACCAGCGCCTCTGCATTCAGTAATGCGATCTCTTCCAGCCGGGTAAAGACAATCGAAGAATTATATACCGCAAACTGACCGGATCCGCTACCACCGGCCACTACCCTTATCTTTTTGAATACAGGAATAGCCGAAGAGTAATTTTCGAAATACGCTTCTGTCGGCAAGCCGTTGTCCGGATTAAAACCAAACCGGGCGTCATTACCGTTAGCCCGGGGAAACAGCACCGAGATGCTGTCCTTTGGTACATAAATATCGGGCAACTGCTTCGACATCGGGAACTTGGTGGTATTGGCCAGTGTCAGCTGCTCAATATGCCCTGAAGTGCTGGACTCTCCGCGCTCATAGATAAAATTGAAGCCAATCATCTGGTTCCAGCTCACTTCAGAGGTACTAAAAAGAAACAGATCTTCTGTAAGCTCACTTGTACTTACCGTTGTCAACCTGGCCTTGCTCGCATTGTCCAGTACAAACTGTGAATAAACCGCTACATCCACATAATTGCCCTGCAGTGCTGCGATATGCGCCAGGATGGCATAAACGGATAGTTTTCCCAGTAATGTGTTCTTCCAGTCGGCAGAGGCATTGCCATAATAAAACGGAGGAAATACCAGATCCGGGTCTGTGATGGAGTACTGGTAGGGCAACCGTTGGGATGCCTCCAGCAATTCGTTCTTTGCAAAGCTCAATACCGTGTTTTTATCGGTGCGTGGCAATGCTTTAAAATCGCCTTCGCCGGTAGACGTGATCAGCGGAACATCGCCCCAGGTCCTTACCAGCATATAATAGGCAAATGCGCGGATAGCTCGTGCCTGTGCCACATCCAGCTTGTAATAAGATTCCGTATAACGCGTATCTGCCAGGCATCCCTTCGCGCGGTCTATAAAAATATTCGCTGCATTAATGATGGCATAAAACCGGCGCCAGTCGCTTACGTCATTGATCAGTGGAAAAGAAGCATTCAGGTTGCCGCTCACCACGGCTTTCAGGTCCGGACGGCTCACTGCCTGAAAATCGCCATTACGCAACTCGCCCAGGATCCAGTATCCGTTATTATCTGCCAATGCTGCCCGGAATAACCCATACATACCGATCAGACCTGCCCGGGCATCTTCATACCGCGTCCAGTGGTTTTCTTCAGAGGCCTGCCGGGTAGAAGGCACCTCTAATTGTTTGTTACAGGCGCTCATCAGCACAGTTCCGAAAACGGCTACAATAAAAGATACCTGTATATAAAAAATCCGTTTCATAAATTATCTTTTGATAATAAGATTTTGAACATTCATTATTAGAAATCAAGCTTCAATCCAACGATCAGCGACCGGGGAAGCGGCAGTCCGTATCCATTGTAAATGCCATTGTAATTTGCCAATTCAGGATCATCGCCCTTAAAGGGGGAAAGCGTTAAAAGGTTGGTTCCCGTCAGGTATATGAGGCATTTGTCAAATGTTGTTTTAGTACCACCTTTGCTCAGGTCATATCCTACTGAAACGGAACGCAGCTTCAGGTAGGAAGCATTATCCAAGAACAGGTTCTGGTCAATCCTGTAAGGCACCACGCTGCTCCACGGATTGTAAATGGGATAGCCGGTCAGATCCTGTTTTTCTTCCCAAAACGTAATTTCCTTAACCGAATTGATGTTGTTGTTGGCCTCTGTATTGATAAAATCCAGCCGTGAAGAAGCGTACTGATTCAGCACCTTTCTGCCCAGCGCAAAGTAGCATTGGAAATCCAGCGAAAAACTGTGGTAGGTAAAGCCGCTTCCAAAGCCCCCGCTGATCTTTGGCAGGTAGTTCCCCTGCAGGGTTTTATCGTCATCATTGATGATATAATCTCCGTTAACATCCAGCCAGCGCGGATCGCCGGCTTTCAGGGCAACGCCCTTATAGGTAATGGGTTTGCTTGTAGAAGGGTTCACCGGTACTTCGGCATCCGTATTATATACCCCATTGTTTGTCAGCAGCCAGAATGCATCTACGGGTTTCCCGATCTCGAGCTTGGTGGCTCCGATCGTAACCTCGCTCAATCCATCCGGCAGGCCTGCCAGTTTATTTTTATTGTAATTCAGGTTGCCTGTAAACAGCCAGCTGAACGCATTTTCCTTTGCCGGGAATATCACCGCCGATAACGAAAGATCCAGACCTGTATTGCTTACTTCCAAACCGCTTTTATAGGCACCGGTGTATCCCCATTCGGAAGCTACGGGAACCGGCAGCAACATATCCTTATCCGATTTTTTATATACATCCAGCCCCAGCATCAGGCGGTCAGCCAGCAATCCCAGCCGCACACCGGCATTCAGCTGATCGGTATAGGCCCAGGGTATGCCGTATCCTACCCATCCGGAAGTATAAGGTCGCGACAGGCCGCCTAAACCCGCATAGGATCCGAAGGTCGGCTCATTGGTAAATCCCATATCCACGCGGTAGGCGGGGCCGGCATTAAAGCGGTCATCGCTTAGCAATTTGCCGATATGTCCCCAGGATGCCGTTACCAGGAAGGAGCTTAGCTGCCCCGCGTCTGCCAGCAGCGATCTTTTCAGATCCCATTCTACGCCTGCAGAATAGTTGGTAAACCACCGTTGGTCTGGCTGCATATTGGAGGAGCCTTCGCGACTCACAACAGCATTCAGCTTCAACTTCTCGTTATAAGAATACACCGCATTCCCAAAAAATGATACCAGCCTTGAGCGCATCTTTCCGGGAAAATAATTTACAAGGATCCCCCTGGGGGTCAGATAATCTGCTTTGTTCGGATCGCCGGTCACCACGTTGATCTTGGTAAAATCATTGGGTGTATTGTTGGCGTAAGCATAATCGTATTTATATACATCCGATACGAAATTCTGCCCTCCTTTTAAAGTAAGGGTACCTGTAGCACCCACATAAAAATCGTACGCTACGCTGTTGGTGATCGCCAGCCGTTGATTGTATCCGAAATAGTTCGATACGAAGTTATTTCCTTCCAGCAGGGTCGTGGGCCAGAACACATCACGGATACCCTCATTATAATCAAACCCGAGCCTTCCGGAGTAGGTAAGTTGCTCGGTTGGTTTAGCGGCAATAGCAATGTACCCCTGCACCAGGTTGTTGGTATTCTTATCAAACGCATCATTGAATTGCGACAGGTAGGCGCCATACAATGCGCTGTTGGGTGTAAGCGGGTTGGTAAGATCCGGAATATAGCGCTGCTCTGCCAGACGGTCCCGGATATTCCTGTTGCGGTCGCGGTCCTGCCGGGTATACCCCAGCATGCTGGACATCATCAGCCATTTTACAGGTGCCACATTGATAAAGAAAGAGCCGTTATAGCGTGTAAAGGAAGTTTTATCAGCAGGGTTTGCATTCTTAGTAAGACCACCCAGAAAACGGAAATTCGCCCGGTCAGATCCTCCGCTGATGCTGGCATCCAGGTTATAAAGCGGCACATTGTCGTAATACAGATCGGCCCAATCTGCCGGACCATAATAATCCCGGTTTGTGGAATCGCGCAGGTACGGCGGGTAGTTTAACCGGTCTTCCAGGGTACCAAACCGGTTGTAAAACGGTTGCCGGAACTGGTTTTCCCGGGCAGCATTGGTAGCAAAAACATCAGGCTGCAGCGCATAGCCAAAATAACTGTTGACGTTGATCTTCCGTTCTCCGGACCGGGCGTTCTTTGTAGTGATCCAGATCGCACCATTGGCAGCCATAGAACCCAGCGAAGACAGGGTAACCGGGTCTTTGATCACCTCAATAGATTCAATATTGTCCTGGTTCAGACTGGCCAGCAGGTTGGTAGCAGGCCCTTCCCGGTTGAAATCATACTTTTGTATCTCGTAAATGAACGGGTTGTCCTGGATAATCGGAATCCCGTTTACGAATATGGCAGGCTGCTGATCAAACAGCTCTCTTTTACTCAGCAGGGGGGAGGAAATACCACGGATAAAGATGTTCTGCTCCGTTCCCGGCTCCCCGCTTGGTTCCTGTATATATACACCCGCTGCATTTCCCTTCAGCATCTGCTGTAGCGATACATACGGTTGCCGTTCCACATACTTTAGCGGGACTTCGTTAATGGAATGTCCTTTAAAAGAGGAAGCAACCTGTAACGGCGCAAGGCCGGTGGTTGGAACTACGGGTAATGTGTCCGTAATATCTGCAACCAGGGAGTCTTGTGCAGCAGCCGGAAGGCTCAGGACGATAAAAACCCCAAAGAAACTCCAGCTTCTTAAATACTTCAAACAATTGTTCACAGCCATTGAAAAAATTAGTTGGTTTCTAAATACTTTTTCCTTGAATCATACAAAAACCTTCCCCTATCAAAATGCACATACATTTTGAAAAAAACAATCTACGCTCCTTACTAAAAACCCGACGTGTCTCTGTTCATTGAATTGCTCTCAATTATCGCAGCGCAATACTTTCACTTTCGGAACAGCTAATCATTAGTAAAAATCAATCTCTCTATTTTATTTTGTTATTGTTTTATTAAAAAACCAATAACGAGGCTAAGATATAGGGACAAATTATATAATCAAAGAAAAATGATGCGCAAACGTTTGTCCAATTAAAAAATTTACAGGAATTATTTTTATGCAACCGTTTGCGCGATGCCTTTTGGAAGTTGCTGTGCCTCAAACTGTTTTCTACGGATACCGATACCTTCACCTGCATTTCTGCAAAACTGATTTTGCAATATTTTTCCGAGTATTTAATCGATAAAGCAACCAGACCTAGAGCAGGAGCGCAGGCCTTCATTTTTGAGAAAATATCCGCAACAGCGTCGTACTGCATCCAGGGAAAAAGTTTGTACCAATCATTCGCCTTCGCACTTCCATTTACTATTTTTTTATCGGTTCCTTCAGCATTTTGCTCAGGAATTCCGGAGTGATGCCAATGTAGGAAGCGACAAATTTTTGAGGAAGGCAGGTGATCAGCGAGGGATATTGACGGCAGAAGCTGGTATAGCGTTCTTTGGCAGTAAGGCTTAATGAATCGATCAGCCGGTGCTGGTGCGTGGCAATGGACCGCTCAGAAAGGATACGGAAGAAACGGTCGAGCGATGCGACCTCCCGGTAAAGCCGCTCCAGGTCGGGAATGCTGATCAAAATGATCTCGCTTTCATCAACGGCATCAATATTCAATGAAGCGGGCGTTTGTTCCAGCATGCTGCGCATGTCGCTGATCCACCAGCCGGGCGGTGCAAACTGAAGGATATGCTCAAAACCATTTTCATCCACCGAATAGCTTCTCAAACATCCGTTTACCACAAACACCAGATAGCGCTGCACATCGCCTTCCTGAAGAAAGAACTGTTTCTTCTTCATTTGTTTTACCAGGCAAACCTCCGTCAGCCTTTCTTCTTCCGCTGCCGTCAGTGTTACGTGTTTCTTAATACGTTCCAACAGGAATTGCGTTGCCGTGATCATATTTTTTTTATTTTATTAGCAAGTAGTGAAAAGTTTTGAAGTAAAAACACCGTCCCCTCTCAACATTCTAGTCTTAACATTTCACTCCAACTTTTCACCCCTAAAATCTCCCCCTCAATATCCCATCAGCTCCTCCACCGCCTGCTCCAGCCGTTGCTTTGCCAGAAAGTTCTTTTCCAGCTCCACATTGAACGGCACGGGTGTATCTAATGAAGCGCAGCGTAAAACCGGCGCATCCAGCATGTTAAAACAATGTTCCCCGATCCATGCGGCAACCTCTGCCCCCACGCCACCGGTAAGCGTATCTTCATGCAGCACCAGCACCTTTCCGGTTCTCTTTACAGAGGTCCGGATCGCCTCATAGTCCAATGGCAGCAAGCTCCGCAGGTCCAGTATCTCCAGGGAGATCTCCGGATGCGCCGCAGCGTAATCTTCCGCCCAGATCACCCCCATCCCATACGTAATGATCGCTACATCTTCACCGCCCCGGACCCACCGGGCTTTGCCGATCTCCACGGCATACGGTTCACCGGGCACAGGGCCGCTGATACTCCGGTACAATGCCTTGTGCTCAAAAAACAATACCGGATTCGGATCTTCGATCGCTGCCATCAGCAACCCCTTTGCATCTGCAGGTGTGGACGGATACACCACTTTCAGTCCGGGTGTATGTGCAAACCAGGCTTCATTGCTCTGGCTGTGAAAAGGACCGGCCCCTACCCCGGCGCCCGTGGGCATGCGAATGACCACATTGGCCGGTTGCCCCCAGCGGTAATGGGTCTTGGCCAGGTTGTTCACGATCTGGTTAAAGCCCATGGATACAAAATCGGCAAACTGCATTTCCACCACGGCGCGCTTCCCTTCCAGACAGAGGCCCAGTGCAGCTCCCACAACAGCACTTTCGCAAATGGGAGTGTTCCGGATCCGCTCTTTCCCAAAAACAGCCGCCAGTCCCTCTGTTACTTTAAAGGCCCCGCCATATTCTGCAATATCCTGACCCATTACCACAAGGCCCTCATTCCTTTCCAGACTTTGAAACAATCCCTCCCGTATAGCCTCCACAAACCGCTGCTCCGTAGCCGGCATTCCGTTGGTATCCGTTGTCAAACCGGCAGTACCGGCTATGGCGTAAACAGATCTCAGCTCCTCCGCCGTATCGATCGTCAGCAGGCTGCCCTCTTCCGCTTTTGCCAGTTCCTCTTCGATCTGTTGCTTCAGTGCCCTCCGGATGGCTATTGCTTTATCTTCCGTAAGCAGTTCTTCTTTTAGGAGCTGCTGTTCATATTGCGCAACCGGATCTTTTTGCGCCCATAGAGTAAAGAGCTCCGGGGGCACATATTTGGTTCCGCTGGCCTCTTCATGCCCGCGCATCCGGAAGGTCATACATTCCACTAAATAGGGCTTTTGATACCGGATGCAGTATTCGCGTACACCTTTGATGGTATCATAAACAGCGAGCAGGTCATTTCCGTCGATGGTGACACCTTCCATCCCATATCCCCGGGCCTTTTCTGCAATGGAAAGGCACCGGAACTGTTCCTGAACGGGCGTGCTCAATGCATACCCGTTATTCTCTACCAGAAAGATCACCGGCAGGTCCCATACAGCCGCTACATTCAACGCTTCATGAAAATCACCCTCACTGGTACCGCCTTCACCACTGAAGGCAAGTACCGCCCTGGATTCTTTTTTTAGCCGGTAAGCCAGCGCAGCACCAGCGGCAACCGCCAGCTGGGGCCCCAGGTGGGAGATCATGCCACAGATAGAATGTTCCCGGCTTCCAAAATGAAAACTCCGTTCCCGGCCTTTTGAATACCCCTCCTGCATGCCCTGCCATTGCATAAACAACCGGCTCAGGGGCATATTGCGTGCCGTAAATACTCCCAGGTTCCTGTGCAGGGGCATGATCCACTCATCCGGCTGCATGGCCAGTGTGGCCCCAACGGCAATCGCTTCCTGGCCAACGCCGCTGAACCATTTACTGATCTTTCCCTGCCGGAGCAGGATGAGCATCTTTTCCTCGATCAGCCGCGGGTAAAGCAATTGCCGGTACATTTCCTGCAACTGATCTGTACCCAGGCCTTTCCGATCCATTGTCATACTACAAACCTAACGAATCGTTTTCATTTTTTGACCAAAGGCCACAGCGTCAACGTTGTAAATAAACCTGCACTCGTGCACACAGCAATATGCTGTAAGAAATTTAATTTACAGCTTCCTTTCCATTCGTACGTGTATGTAATTGTAAAAATCGCCGGGTCACACTCTAAAAATAAAAATGCTTTCGATGACCGCGCTAAAAGATCATTATATTCAAGGCGGTCAAGGTCTAACACTTCTTTAAGGAGTAGCATTACGGTGGATCAATAATGGCTCAGCCCCAAACGCTTCAGCCAAGAATGAGGTGGTCTTTTCAATGATCACTCTCCATAATTACTCCTTTTCACACCCGGGGGGTGGAGCGGGTGCCCAAAAGCATCGGGCAAAAATACATTTGTATTCTTTCCGGTAAGGTTTTATATACCGTTCAGATACTGCAATGCTTCAGCGGATTGTTAAACGTGATATCGGAAAAAACCAGCCCCGGTTTTCTAAATCAGGAGGATTCATTTTTGTTGTTTCCTGATGCCCTCTCAGCCGGCGTTGGCTTCCGTACCCAATTATTACTATATGGTTTAAAAACATTTTTTCTAAAAAAATCTGCGATCGAAATTTTGCGATCCATATAATCGGCAAGAACCCTGAATGTCCTTTTGTTTTCTTTTTTCAAAACCAATAAAGCAGCATTAGATCCGGCTTTTACGGCAATGGGCACCCCTCCGCCTAATTCAGCCCAGTGCCCTCCAAGTAGTACATTCTTAATGGGCGTTCGATAATGTGCCACCTTATTTTTCATATTCGCCATTCCGGGTTTGGCGCCCATCATGCTTCCATTTTTATTTCCGGTATAGCGCCAATGGGTAATGGGTGTAGCCACTTCGTAAAATAAAATATGGGAGCGCAGCCCCGGCGCTATTATGCGCTCCACATGTTGTATGATCGCTTCTGCAATTTCAGTTTTTAGCTGCCGGTATGCTTCTGTGCGGACACGGCCACCTTTTTCATCTTTTACGGTATGCCAGTACTCATTATCATCCATGTATGCGGGTGCATAAATAGTAAGTGTTCCCTTCCCCTCCGGGGCCAGCGACTGATCTCTTACCGAAGGCGCAATAATGGATATTTCCGATAGAAAAGGCGCTGATTTAGTATGATCGGTATTTTTACCGACCCCTGAAGAAAGATGCAGCAATTCTTCGCTGAATCCCAAATGACCCGGACAGCAGTCCAACCCTATAGATATAGTAATAGAGCTGCTGTAAAGTTCTGCCTGTGTAAGTTTATTTCTAAATACCGAAGAAATCGTATTAGCAGGCAACATCTTATCATAGAGTGTTTCCACATCTATAGCGCCGATAATATATCTGGCATTTACAAGATATTCAATTCCCCTATGGGTGAATTTCACACCTTTTGCCAGTCCGCTTTCTAAGACTATGTTTTGCACCGTACAGTTAAAAAACATATCGTTTTTATAGTACAGAATGATATGTTTCAGCCATTCCGGTATTACCTGCCCCCCTCCTTCCGGCGGACTCTGGAAATCTTTGTAGTAAGCCCATCCTATTGGCGTAAGACAGCCTACAAGCTCCGTGTCTGCTGCAAAGACATCCTGCATTTTTTTTTGCTTAAAAAACTTACTCAACCCCTTTTGTAACCCCTTGGGTCCGGAAAATCGCAGATAGGGAATAAAAGCGAGTCCAAACTGCGCGAAAGCCATCGTTTTTTTAAGCCGCTCCCAATAACCCATGCTTTCTTCCGTTCTGAACACCCGATAGTATTTGTTAAATGCTGCCCCTATTTTTTTTGCTGTCTTAAAAAACCGCTCAACCCCTTCCCGGTCTTCAGGAAACTCACTGACCCATTGTTGTTTCAACTCATCAGGATTACAGGTTAATAAGTAATTATGATGCTCGCCGATATATCTTCTGATTTTTTTTTGGGTGACGGCTTTGGGATAATCGCTCCCAAGGATTGAAAATATCATGTCAACAACGCCACCGGCAGCACATTGATTGAGCCAGTGAATAGCCGTATCGAAACGGAACTCATTTCTGCGAAAACCCGCCAGGTAACCGCCGGCATGCGGCTCTTTTTCCAACACACAAACCGAGAGGCCAGCTTTGCTGAGCAATGATGCAGCCGTAAGGCCACCGATGCCGGCACCAATTACAACTACATCATAATCTGATTTAAGGGGGATAGGCATTTTTTATGCTAACATTACCTTGATTTCTTAAGTATCTCCGAGGAAAAAGCCGTAACTGGTTCAAATAGTATTACAGATATACTAAGTTAACGGATTTTCTATTTATCGCGTTCATAACTGGGAATTTTGGATGCATAACATTTTTATTCCTGGGGTGGCGCGTGAAGATCCCCGGGACCGCAGCCGCCCGCCCCTGATTCGTTTCCCCACGAATCAGAAGAATGTTATCTACCCGAAATGCTGGTAAAAGCCGGGGCTTTTACTCGTGACGTAAGGACCGCATTAAACAGACTTTTTTCTTCTATGGAGCACTTTTTAAAGTGCGCTAAACGGGTATTCTGCCAAGCGTAAAACGTTGTGCTGATTGTCACCCCGGGTCTGACACGAGGTGCTTTCTGTAAGGTTGATCATACGGTCTTCTACATCAACGTAAACTTTGTATCCCGGTCAACCGGCTGACTCAGCCCTATGCGCGCAACTTTAGCCCGATTGGAAGGAACCCATAAATCATAATCCGGCATAGCAGCCCGCCACACCAAAATTGGCTTACTGTTTGTCTTACTGGTATAAAAACCTATTTTTACTTTGACAATGGCAAACACTTTGATCACCGATTAAAACCTGCCGGACCCTGTACATGAAGAAGATCATAGCCACTCTGTTTTTGCTAAGCATACAATTTCCTGTTTTTGCGCAGGAAATATCTTCCGCAAGCCCCTATGATACGGCCTATTATGAGCGCTACAACCACCGGCTGACCCTGGGACCGCTCCTGGTGAAGAAGAACAGCGTCTACGCTACCCGCTCTAAAGACGGGGCATTCCCCTTAAAATATTCTACCAACAGCCCTACCCGGCTCGGTCTGTCCATCGGGTACGACTGGCTGTCGGTAAGCGGTTCTGTAGGATTGGGCACGCTGGATCCGGACTATAAGAAAGAAAAAGGGAAAACACGATCCGCTAATTTTCAGATGTCGGTAAACGGAAGATCCGTTTTGGGCGATCTTCATTTTCAGATCAACAAAGGATTTTACTTAAGGGGGCAGCAGGACCCTTCTTTTGCCAGTGGCCCTTATTATGTACGCCCCGATATGAAGACCCAGATCTTCGGCGCTACCATCCGTAAGATCCTGAACGGTGACCGGTTTTCGATAAAAGCGCCTTTTGTGTACGACAGCTGGCAGCAACGATCGGCCGGCTCCTTCCTGATCGGGGGAGAGTTTATTTACGGCAATGCGAAAGGCGATAGTGCTTTTGTGCCGGCAAACCTGTCACCCCTGTTCCCGAACGCATCCGTAAGATATATGCGCTACATCATGTTTGGCCCCACAGCCGGGTATGCGCATACGTTCGTTGTAAAACGGCATTTTTTTGTTACCGGTGTGGCTTCGGTTAACGGCGATGCGGCACAGACCTTCGAAAGAACGGTCAACAATGAACAGCGGACGCGGTGGTATTTCAGCCCCAACCTGAGCCTGAGAGGGGCGATCGGTTATAATACGGAGAAATGGGAACTCACCGGTTCTGTGATCTCCAACAGGTTCTTCATCGGCTCCAATGAAAAAGATGCCAACTATCAAAATTATTCTGACCAGTTCCGCCTGGTATACGTGCGGCGCATCTATGCGGGAAAAACCATTCCTGCCGTGATCAACTGGGGGCGCCGTGCCATCAATACCCTGGGATTTGGATGGCTGCTGGACTGACCTTCCGGGGCAATGTTGCGTTTCAAAAAAGATACGCGTTATTATTAAAAACTAATCATTATGCGAACAAGATTATTTTCCAGCGCGACCATTGCTTTATTGCTTTTAATAACAGCAGCTTCCTGTAAAAAAGAACAACAGCAAAAAGAGGAAAACGCTCCAATCACGATTCAGAAAAAGTTGGGAGTAATGCACTTATACAGAAGCAATATCAGCCAGGGCAGCCATAAAGTCATTCAGAACCAGGCAGAACTGAATACCCTGATTTCCGGGGAAGACCTGGACCGGTACCCGGATCTGAAAAATATTGATTTTACCCGGTATACCCTACTTCTCGGCAGCGACAGCTATTCGAATCGGGTAGCAGATATACAATACGATTTAATAAAAACTACAACGGTCCAATATGAATTCCGGGTCAATTTTGGCGGCCTGGCTACACAGCCAGAAGGAAAATTTGAATACGGTGCCCTTATAACAAAAGCACCCTCTTCTGTGAATATCTCCTTTGTGGCAACACCGTTATAGCAACGTTCACCGGACCGCCGGGCCGTCAATACCGGGATTCGCGTGGTTGCCGGACCGAAGGATAAGCCTTCAGCGGTCAGCTGTCAGGAATCAGCGTCATGTGTCAGCTTTCGATCAGAACCGAATGATCATGCTGATCATTATGCGGGAATAAACAAAGGCGCAGCGCGCCGGAAATTGTTGTAACCCGGGTGCGGCATAAATGGCCCCAATTAATTGGACAGTTATGCGATCGGCCGGGCCTCAAATCTGATCGTTGATTGCTAAAGGCTGATGCTGACAGCTGATCGCTAAACCACCGTCAGCTCGTAGAATGCCTCCGGGTGCAGGTATTTATTGGCCATTTCCTGAAGGTCCGCTGCCGTAACAGTTTTAATATTCTGTATGGATCGCTCAAAAAAGTCATCATTCAGGCCGTTCAGAATGATGTTCTTCCAGCGCCCGATAATATGGAATGGTCCATCCAGATCGCCCAGGATCGACCCCATCATAAAGTTCTTGACCAGCAGCAGCTCATCCGCATCAACCGGCTCCTCCCTCAGCAGGGTCATTTCCTTGTACACCTCTTCTATTGCTGCAGCGCTCACCTCCCTGCCGGCCTCGGTGGAGATCATCCACCCATTGTCATAACGGTTATTGAGCAAATAACTGTGAATGCCATAGGTATAGCCTTTTTCTTCCCGGATATTGGTCATCAACCGGCTTCCAAAATAGCCGCCAAATACAATATTCAATACCTGGCATTTTAAAAAATCAGGGTGATGCCGGTTAAAAAAAGGCCGGGCGATCCGTACCGAGCCCTGGTTGTTCTTTTCATCGTTGATGACCGTATGTTTTTTCCGGGTTGCCGGATGAATGCCGAATTCCTGGTTTTTTACCACGTTGTTGGGCAGATCTCCAAAATGCTGGTCCAATAACTGATCGATCTGTTCCGGCAGCCTTCCGGCAATAAATATCTTCAGGCTTCCGTTGCGGTAAAATGCTTCGTAAAAGGCCAGAAGGTCGGCTCTTGTCAGCAGGTCAAAATCTTCATGCCGGCTAAAGCGGCCATAGGGATGGTCTTCGCCAAAAAGATATACGTCTATCAGCCGCCCCGCCACAAAACTGCTTTTTTTCAGGTTCACATCCAGCTTCTGTTTCATATTCTGCACAGCAATTTCCATTTCCTTTTGCGGCAGGGTGCTTTCGGCAATGATCTCTTTTACAGCAGGTAATAACTCTTTAATATGTTTGGTAAGGCAATGCAGGCTGATCGTTGCTGTTTCCGCGTAACAGTTCCGGTTCAGATAGGCTCCATAATAGTCAAAGTATTCATTGATCTCATAAGCGCTTTTGGACCCGGTTCCGTTCTTTAGCAAATGATTGGTTACTGCCGCCTGAAGGTTTTTTTGTTCCTGCCAGTTTCCGGCATCAAATACCCATTCGATCTGTAACACATCTTCTGTTCCCGCATCGATGGCATATACCGTTACCCCGTTCCTCAGGGTGTATTTCTGGTACGGCTGCAACTGTAAATGAAAATTCACGGCATCCACAAAGGGAGGCACCACGGTTCTGTCCGGCATTGTATGACTTTTTAGACCGCAAATATACGGTTGAAGCCCTGACCGGCTCCTGAAATATCAAAAACAGGACGGATTACCGGGTGGCCTTCCGGTAAAGCCCGATCAAAAGATTGGTGATAAAAACCAGCTGAACTACGATCAGCGCTGCAATACTGCAAAGAAGCACCGCATTTACATCCTGAAAACCGGGCTCTGCTGTTTCGGCCGTATATCGGCGCGGCGGAGCAACCCTGCAAACAGATGCATACCATAAAAGAAAACAAAGGATCACCAAGGTGGCCAGGATGTGAAACCAGGTCAGTTTATTTGAAAAAAGGATCCGGTGGGTGGCAATATTCATCAGCCATAACAAAAAAAGGAAAAAAGCAGCGATCCCCAAAACATATCGTTGCGTGACCACAAACATGGTATCATACAGGTGAATATCTATCCAGTCTTTATTCCTGGTAAAAAGCCCGGCGACGAATAATAAAACGGCAGTCACCAGCAATAACACGAAGGGCATCCTCTTAAGCATGTCTTGATCGTTTTATGTTGCAAAGTTAATCACTTAAAAGATGCCGGCGTCCCACATTATCCTGCCATTTAAAATAAAGGGATATGATAGCGATCACCGGGACCTGGGCCTTTTATCAATAAAGTTGATCAGACCTTTTCAACAGATCCGCCCCGATGGCGGTTAAAAACCGGGATTTTACCGGCAGACGGTCCCTATAAGCCAGCGCTGTAAGGGCCTTATACCGGTAACATGGATCAGCAAAGCAGCATAAAGTAGCGGTCCTTCAAAATAAAGACTTTTGGAGACAGCCATGGCCTGTTTGCTACCATCCGGAAAATGGAAACAACTCCAATAAATAAAACGATGATTTCCGCAAATAATGCAGAAAAATTATATGCCCCGTCGAAGAGTCACCCTAAAAAGGGATCACGCATCTGTTCCGCCCTGCTTTTTTCCTTCCGGTTGCTTATGCCGGTTGGGCTTATGCCGGGAATGCTGCGGACGTCCGCCTTCGCTCTTTTTTTGTTGCGGCTGCGGCGGCTGTTTTGCAGGCTGCTGCTGTTTGGGATGTTGCTTCTGCCCGGTAGCCTGTGAGCGTTGTTGCTGCTGTTGATTTTTCTTTTGCTGGCGCTTTTTCCTGTCGGCCCGTTCCAGGCTCCGCAAACTGATCTGGCCTACCACATCCACAAACTCCGGCTCTACCTCTACCGGCTTGGAGCTGGTCACTTCCACCGGTTCCAGTTCCTCAGGCACAATGTTCTGGCGGTTCTGCGATTTGATCTTGCGGACCCTTTCAATGGTCAGCGGGTATTGCTTATTGCTATCTGGCAGCGAATACCACATCAGGTTTTTAAAGATATCTTTTTTTATCAGGAAGGCATTCCCCTTCGCAACCTGGAGATGGTCACAATCATTCGGAAATCCCTGAAGCGCATCCAGATAGGTGTCCAGTTCATAATTCAGACAACATTTGAGGCGGCCGCATTGTCCGCTTAGCTTGGTTTGATTAATGGAGAGGTTTTGATAGCGGGCAACCGTAGTATTTACGGATTTAAAATCGGTTAACCAGGTGGAGCAACAAAGCTCCCGGCCACAGCTCCCGATCCCTCCTACTTTACCGGCTTCCTGCCGGGCACCGATCTGGCGCATTTCCACCTTTACTTTAAATTCCTGGGCATATACTTTGATCAGTTCCCTGAAATCCACACGGCCATCGGCAATATAGAAGAAAGTAGCTTTGCGGCCATCTGCCTGCATCTCTACCTGGCTGATCTTCATATTCAGGTTCAGCTGTTTGGCTATTGCCCGGCTGCGGATCACAGCTTCCGGCTCCCGGTCTTTATTGATCCGGCGCTGGTCCAGATCCCGCTCTGTGGCTATGCGCAGCACTTTTTTCATGTCGGGGTTCTCTTCTTTTACCCCGTATTTCTTCATTTGCAACCGTACAATTTCTCCTGTAAGGGAAATCTCCCCTACATCAAAACCACTGACACCTTCCACGGTCACCAGGTCTCCTTTTTCAAATAACTGTAACGTTGTATTCCGGTAAAAGTCCTTCCGGGTGCCTTTGCTAAAGCTTATTTCGACAACATTGCACTGATCTTCTGTGTTTGCCATCGGAAGATTACGCAGCCAGTCGTAGGTATTCATCCTGTTACAACCACCCGTACTGCAACCGCCATTACTTTTACATCCATTTGGTTTTCCACCAGTGGCGGTACCGCAACTTGAACAACCCATTCTAAATTTTTTATAGGGAGGGTAACCGAGCTCTGTGCACTTTTGATGTACCATTATACCAGGCCAAACAAACGTATTGGTCTTAAAAAAGCAACAATAACCGTCAGAATCGACCGGTTATAATATATCTGGCTAATAAGCGGCAAAAATCCGATTCACGGAAACGCACAAAAACATCAACACCCCATTTGTTACAAAAAAAATCAATTCCTCCTCCTACCCAACACCTCATTCACTCAAAAATACGATTTTGTCTTTAATGATATGATAAATTTTAATGGTCAGTGCCATGAACAGCATTTTGCTGTTGGCGTTCCGCTCAATATAATAGGCGGCATTGTCCAACTCTGCAATAATGGCTTCCTGCTGCTCCATCCCGGTGATCTTGTTAAAACGTGCTGCAAAATCCCGGTCTTTTTCCGGATGTCCTTCACCGGCCTGCTCCATTACCTGCATTTTGAGCGCCAGTTGCAGGAGGTGGTTAAAATACTGAAGGAACTGCTTTTGTTTTTCCCGGCCCAGCTTACTGATCTCGTCTACCCACTTCGACTGAGCCACCGGCCCGGTTTTCATGATCGCATTCAGCCAGTCGCGCAGCAGCTCCTGCCAGTCTTCATCCGCATGCTGGATCATTTGCAAGGCCATATGATAATTTCCCTGGCTTACCGCTGCAATGCGGGCGGCTGCTTCCGGGGCAGCACGGTTGAGCCCGGTGAGGGCGGTCTCTATCTCTTTATCTTCAAGCAGCGGCACTTTTATGAGCTGAACCCGGCTGAGGATGGTGGCCAGTATCTGGCTTTCATTTTCTGCCACAAACAGGAATACGGTGTTTGGTGGCGGCTCCTCGATCAGTTTCAGCAACTTATTTCCCTCATTTCCCAAATACTCCGGCAGCCACATCACCAGTACCTTATACTCACTTTCAAAGCTCTTTAAATTCAGCTTTTTTATAATATCATTGCACTCCTGCGCCGTTATATTTCCCTGTTTATTTTCTGCGCCGATAAATTGCAGCCAGTCGTAAGCATTGCCATAGGGATAACTTTTTAAAAACTCCCGCCACTCCGTAATATAATCGGTGCTGATGGGGGGAGTACCGGTTTTTTTGGTTACAACCGGATAACTGAAATGAATATCCGGGTGCGCAAAGGCGGCGGCTTTGATGCACGACGGGCAGGTACCGCAGGAGTCGTAAGAGAGCGCATCCGGCTGAGGAGCAGGAATTTCGTCTCCAAAGAGCGAGGGGCCCGCAGCCACGGCAAGTGGTCTGCTGATACGTTCGCAAACAATATATTGTGCAAATGCCAGCGCCAGCGCCAGCGCCCCACTGCCTTCTTTTCCTAAAAACAAAATTGCATGCGCCAGCCGGTTCTCCTTCATTAACTCGGGAAGCTCTTTTTTCAACACCTGCTGGCCGATAACCTCCTTGAATTGCATAGGAAACAAACCTACGTAAAATTTCCCACTCGTTTTAATGTGAGCAACACGTGTACTCTCAATTGCCGCGGTCTTATGCGGGTGCCGTTGTTTGCTCACGGAGGCCACGGAACAGCACAGGCCCGCTGCAAAAATCTGTGACTTCTGTGAGCCCCCTGCGGAAAACCTTACTCCACTTTCAAATACATTGCTGCTAATTTCCGTAAACATACACCTCAGCGATGCTCGAGAACGGCACGCGGTAGCTTTCTGTAACCACCAGCTTCAAATAACGCCCGGTGATATTGGAAGTGGAATTAATGGTAAGCTTATCGCTTGCGGTAGATGGATATACGCCGGTACCGATGAGGGTCCAGCTGGGCGATGCGGCATTACTGTCGTTCCCCAGGTACACCAGGACCGTTTTGGCATCCGTATTGCCTGGTCTCCTGTATATTTCGAGATACGCTACTTTTTTAGGCGTGCTCATATCAATGACCGCCCAGTGGGGTAATGGTGTGTTAGACGGATCCCACTGAGAATGCCAGTAGCTTCCCAGATCTCCGTCTAACAAAGTGTTTTTACCGCCGCCGTCGCTTGCTGTTTCGTCAGACACGGCCAAAACACTCCATTCATCCCGGTTATACAGATAGGTGTCGGGGAAAGGAGTCGTATGGGTTATCCATTCGGTGTAAAAAGTATCTATGGACTCTGATTCCGGAATATAGAGCGACCGGTGCTCAAATGTGGTTGCCGCTTTTACGTCGATGTTAATATTAAAGTCTCCTGCCGGCATCCGGACGATATGCTGGCTGCCGTCTTTGCCGGTATATTTTATTTCTGTAAAGATCATTCCCTGCGGGGCCGCATACCATTCTATTGCCCCTTCCACATCGGTCAGTACCAGGTCCTTTACCCGCCGGTTGAGCAGGGAGCCTGCGTAGAGGTCCCCGTAAGAAGAACCAAACTGGGTATATAACAATGACTTATTACTAAAATTATCTACAGAATAGATATCGAATGAATATGTTTTTTCAGCCATGTTGCCGAGATCGGCTTCAATGGAATCCCGCCCTTTATTAAACTGCACCGGGATCACCAAAGAATCCATATGATTATTCCACAACACCACAAGTTCTTTTACATTCACTCCATTATACATCCACAACCGCATCTTTAACCGTCCTTTTCCGGGGATGAAGGCAACCGAATCGGGCTTGGGAGCATATACGATTTCCCCTTCCTTTATATATTCCTTATGAACATCTGTGTACTTATCACAGGAATAAGTGATTGCTGCAAGCACCAGCAGGATGCAAAAGCTATATAGATTTTTCATACACATATTTTATTTTGGCTCACCATAAAAATCCACATCCGCCGGATGGGTAAATGTTGTTCCTCCCCAGGTAGACCGGATAACGATCCGTATATACCGCATCGGGGGCTGATCCAGTCCAAAAACAAACTCATGCCCGTTTTCAGCAACCCGCAGATCCTCATCGGTTACCGTACCGCCAGAGGACCCCGAGGGCTTCACAATCTCGCCGCTCATGATCTTGGTCCACTCGCTCCAGTCGCCGCTTTGCGAGGGTTTGTCCACGCGGCCATACACATCAAATTCCCTGGGATTACCCCAGTTGTAGTAAGAGCTGGAGAAGTTTCTTTGAAAGATCACGATGCGGCTGATCTTCGCCAACCCCGCAAGGTCAACGGTAAAGGGCGCCGGCAGTGAGTTGGCGGGAGAGTGTCCGAAAGTATTGTGGTCATCATCAATAATATAACCATCCATTCCTTCCCAGTTGGTAAAGTTCTGATCGTTGGCCAGCTTCATTACCGTCATCCTCGATTTATTTAGTTTTGCTTCAAACAGTGGTGTTACCTGGCCTGATGGAGGCATGAGGGAATCCGACCGGTTACCGTAATTGTCCTTGATTACCACACTGAATTTCCGGGGCACCGGCGCATAGCCCCGGATGCTTTGAATAGCAGAATCGGAATTGGACGTGATCACACGTACCAACTGCATCCTGCCCAGGGAATCCGGGGTAAAAAATTCAAAAGTAAGGGGCGACCGGAACTCATTCTTCCAGCGGTACTGGGCCCCTCCGAAATCACTGATGATGCTCACTGTTTTAATGGTCTTGCTGATCGGCGATTCCTGCGGCTGCACCTGTACTTTTACGGGATCGGACAGTTCCTGTGCCCTGTTTACCGTATATAAGCTTACTTCATGCGGCTCAAGATCATTGAAGCCCATAACATTCAGCTTGTTTTCATAAAAGGAGGAAGAGGATTCAAACTGTTTCCCGTTGGAAACGGTGTACACCGCTTTCACACCTAGTATATCTTCCTGGTTCGGGATCTTGTAGCTGATCAACGCCCCCCCGGGTAAATTCTGAACACTTATCTCCGTTACCGGCTGCGGTTTTCCCAGGCTTTCGGAAATGGGTTCATTTCCTGTTTTGGTACACGCAGCAAAGAGGCTCACAATTAAAAGCAACAAAAAGAAATGACTTTTCATGATTACAAATATTAATAAATGATCACCACCCCGGATTTTGTACCAATTGCGGATTCCGGATTATATCGTCCAGCGGAATGGGCGCAAAATAGTCGCGTACAGTAAACTTCTGTGTATAGATGGTGGTTACCGCATAATACTCTTCTGCTACAGAAGCATATACATTCCATCCCTGAATGGGCCTGTTTTGTTCCCGGACAGCCGTTTTCCACCGGCGGCTGTCCCAATAGTACGACGATTCACAGGCCAGCTCGATCTTTCTTTCCTGCTGGATGATCTCCCGCATCCCTGCCTTTGTTGTTGGCTTTTGCGGCTGATTGGAGTAGTTGCTCCAGCTTTCCAAAACACCTTGCAGACCCGCACGGATACGTATCTGGTCCACCACCTGGTACACTTCCGCATCTGGTGCCGTTTTGGATTCATTAAGTGCTTCGGCATACAGCAGCAACAGGTCCGCGAACCGCATGTCCGGATAAGGATAGGTTTCTTCCGATACGCTGTTCGCGTCTCTCCAGGTGGTATTCATGGATACCAGTTTCTTTGGCCAATAGCCGGTAGCATTGTATTCTCCCGGGTTGAATACAGAGGAGTATTCCCCAAAACGGTTCCTGGGGTAACGGGCCTCGATATCGTTTTCCGGAAGATTGTCGTAATGGTTTCCATACCAGCGGCCGCGGTCAAAGCCCAGAGTGGCATAATACCGGAGTTCCCTGTCAAAATTCAGCAAAGCCGTGGTTTCTCCTTTGGCGATCAGAACATTATGTGCATCATCTCCGATCCTTGTATTGTAGCGGGTAGCATAGGGATAGGTCTTATCTTCATTAATGGGCACTCCTTTATCAGAGTAAAATGTTTCTACTGTTGAAAGGGGTATGCTTAAGGTACCGGTGTTGGACGAAGGTGTTGAGGTTCCCTGCTCAAACCGGGTAATGGCCGCGATCTGGTAGCCCCAGTTTGCCGGGTAAGAAGAATTGCCCCAAATGATCTCCGGATTCCACTTTTGTGTTACTGCGCTCCTCAGCGTGTTGATCAGAAGTGTGGTATCTGAAGTGGTTTTGGAACTAACCGCCAGAAAATCGGATTTCTGATATAGTCTTATCCCTGCTTCCGTACAAATATCAATGGCTTCCTTACATGCTGTAGCGGCCGCTTCCCACCGGGATGCATCATAGGTCTGGTTGAAAAATGGTTCGTTGTTTTGATTTACGAAACCGCTGTAATCTCCATTCCCGTTAAACAGGGGGCTGGCCCAATAGACGGACACCAGCGCTTTTAAGAAATGAGCCACCGGCAATGTAAACCGTCCGATCTCCGTAGCACGGTTCTCAATGACCTTTGGAAGCGCATTGCTTTTGATCGCTTCGTCCAGCAGTTCCAATACATATTTAAAGCAGTCATCAATTTTTTCGCGGTACACCCGGATACCCTCGGTAGATTCATTCACCGGCGTGTTGGTCTTTAACGGACAAATAGGCCCGTAATACTTGATGAGGTAAAAATGATAATAAGCCTTTACCACTTTGATCTCGGCTTTCATGCGCTCTTTTTCATATTTGTTCAGATCCTGAACACCGTCAATGCGCTCCAGAAACGTATTGCAATCCCGGATACCGGCATACAGCGACCGGATAAATTCTCCTTTGGAGCCCCAGTAGTCGATCAGATTTTGTGTGGAGCTGTTCTCCCCCAACGCTGCCTGCATGCCCCCCTGGCTTCTCCGGTCCTTGTTCAGCGTGATCTCAAAAGCACCCAGCATGCCAGGATTCTCATTCCATCCCGCCGATTTCGGGATCCCCCAGTAACAGGTAGCCAAAAATTTTGTGGCGTTGTACCGGTCAGAAAAAGCATTATCCAGTGTTGCTACGTTGTCCGGAACCACATCAAGAAACTTGCCACAGGAGCCGGTTGCGGACGCCAGCAATACAAAAACCAGCAGCTTCATAAAAAAGTTCTTCATGATTGATCGTATTTATTAAAACCCAAGATTTAAACCAAAATTGTATACTTTCTGTATCGGATATCCAAGCCCTTCGCCCGCCATTTCGGGGTCCCATAGCTTAAAGGAGCTCCAGGACAGCAGGTTGAGCCCGCTGAAATAAACCCTCAGGTTGGCGATGCGATACCGCTGCAGAAATGATTTCGGAACAGTGTACCCCACTTCTGCAGATTTCATTCTCAGGAACCCGGCATTTTGCATGAACCAGGTGCTTGTCTGGTAGTTGTTATTGAGGGCGTAATTTGACAACCGGGGCCAGATCGCATAAGGATCGCGGTTGGATTCGGACCAGTAGCTTTCCGCAAAAACCTTCAGTACGGAATTTTGCCCGATCCTTCCGTCATTTGCATCTCCGTCCAGGAAGGGAGCCACATTTTGCATATTGAACCAGAACGATTGCCGGGCCGATCCCTGGAAGAACACGGACAGGTCAAAGCCCTTATAACCTATGGAGGTGCCAAACCCATAAATGATCTCCGGTGTGGTCGGATGGCCAATGGGTACCATATCCAGTCCATTGATCTTGCCATCCCCATTTACATCATGGTATTTGATATCGCCGGCGCTGTAGGCTCCAAAGGTTTGCAACGGTGAATTCTTTACTTCCAGTGAGTCGATAAACAAACGGTCGGCCACATAGCCCCATACCTGGCCGATGGGATGGCCCACCCGAGAGTTCCAGGGCGTGTTGGAATAGTCCGGCTCTTCCCATTTCAACACCTTATTGGTGGCATAGGTAAATGTTCCCCTTCCGCTCACCCACAAGCCATTGCTGAAGGTTTTATCATAATTCAGTTCCACATCCACGCCCTTTCCTTCCGCTTCACCCAGGTTCGCCTTCACATCCGGTATAATGCCCATCGTAGAAGGAATGATACGGCCAAGCAGGATATTCTTCCGCCGCTCCTTATACACTTCGATAATGGACGAAAACCCGTTCACCATATTTATTTCAAGCCCCAGGTTGGCCTTATAGGCCGTTTCCCACCCGATCTGGTCATTGGCGTACCGGTTCACCCGGATGCCGCCAGGGTTCTCATTCATATTGATCCCCCAGTTTACCAAATAAGGTGCATAAAGATTTACATCGGATAAATAGTAAAACCGGTCCAGGTAACTGCCAATGGCATCGTTGCCTACCATCCCGTAAGACCCCCTCAGCTTCAGCTGCTTGAATACGGAAGTAAGCGGCTCAAAGAATTTTTCATTGGAAAGCATCCATCCCCCGCTGATGGAGGGGAAGAAACCCCAGCGGTTGTTGACCGCAAACCGCTCAGATGCATTGTAGCCAAAGTTCAGCTCTGCAAAATACCGGGTATCATAGTTGTAGGCAAAGCGGCCTGCAAGGCCCACATTCCTGCTGGGCAGCGACATCTGCAGGTTCTCTGCGATGCCCTTTTTTTCCTGGCGGATCGTGAACACCAGCAGGTCGTTGATGGAATGCTTTCCAAAGCTGCCATTGTATTCAACAGCGCTTTCGGAATAGAATACATTATTGATAAACCGCTGACCGGGCATGTAATTGATGGTTTCTGTACCCGATGTAGGATTCAGTCTTCTTAATGTATAGGTATCATTGACGAGATCAAAGGACTTCAGGTTATAATAAAAAGGGAAATAGGCCCGGGTAACATTGTATTCCGAGAACCGGTCAAAATTGATCAGGGTGCGTGCCGTCAGTCCTTTTAAAATAGCTTTCAGGTTCTGCTTGAACTCAAAGGTCACAAACATGGTATTCTTGCTGTAGTCCCGGTAACCTCTCAGGACCTCCGCATAGGGGTTCAGGTAGTTTGCATTATCAACATTGCCAAAAAGGATATGCTTGGCATAAGCAAATGCGGAATCGGGTGCGTAGTATGGCTTAAACCATACCGGGTTTGTTTGCATTACTTTCCGGTACATGGAAGCTCCCCCATCGATGGGACCGGTATAATCGTCAAAGGTCGATGCGAACCGGGTGATCATTTCTGTGGTCTTTGTCAGGTTCACGTTGATATTCGTCCGGAACTGGTACTTCATCAGCTTGATGTTGGAGTTAAAATTGTTCCGCTTGTCTACGATCAGATTCCCATTATCCTTGGTTACACTGGCGCCCACATAATACCGGGCCACACTTCCCCCGCCCCGTAAACTTAAATTCACCCGGTTGTTCATGATCTGATCCCGGAACATGGCTTTATTCCAGTCCGTGGCAGGGTAAATATCCGAATGCATGCCCCGTTCGGTCATGGTGATCTTTTCTTCGGAATAAATAGCAAGACCAAGCGGATCTCTTGTTTTAACCGCTTCATTTTGCATGCGCATAAACGTAACCGGGTCGGCAATTTCCACTTTTCTTGTTGGGGAGGACAATGAGCTTTCCAGCCTTGCGCTGAGCTGCACCTTTCCTTCCCGGCCTTCTTTGGTGGTTACCAGTATCACTCCATTGGCACCTCTTGCACCATAGAGCGATGTAGCGGTGGCATCTTTCATAATGCTGAAGCTGTTAATATCATCCGTATTGAGCCGTGCCAGGTCGTCCGGTCCCAGCTCAATACCGTCGATCAGGATGAGGGGATCTTTTTTTGCATCTGCGCCAAAAGTGGTGATCCCCCGTATAAAGAAGTTGGCATTGTCATTGCCCGGCTCTCCGCTCCGCTGGTACGATATCATTCCCGCCACACGGCCGGCAAGCGCGGCTGTAAGATTGCTGCTGGGGATCTTCAGCTCTTCGGGTTTGATGGTTGTTATCGATCCCAGTACGCTCGCTTTTTTCTGCCGGGAATAAGCCACTACCGAAACCTCATTCAAGCTTCCCACTTCCCCTTCCATAATGATGGTCATCGGTTTCGTATCGGCCACGAATACCGTTTTTGACTTGTACCCAACAAAAGAAAACTCCAGGCTGTCATACAGGCTGGCCCGGATATTAAATTCGCCTTTTGTATTGGTAATGACCGCGTTGGTGCTTCCCTTGATACTTACCGATACACTGGACATAACAGATCCCGTCTTGTCCTGCACTGTACCGCGTACCAGCAGTGTTTTACCCGAAGTTTCCGTAGCAACAGCTGTTTCAGGAGCATCCGTTGCCGGTTTGAAAATAAAAACACCATTGTCCTGTTTCAGATACTGCACCTTTTGTCCGGCAAGCACTTGCCTGAGCGCCTCCTCAATGGTTGCATCCTTTAAACTCAGTTGCACGGTTTTATCATAATCTAAAAACCCTTCACCGTAAATAAACCGTGCAGCAGACTGACTTTCGATGATCTTTAAAGCTTCTTTTACCGTTTTATTGCCGTCAACAGAGATGCCTTTGTTTTGCGCCAACAACGACGATGAAAGTAGCAGCAATAGAATCGCCGGCAACAGTAAACGCTTACTCAAATAAATTCCACCCAGGCAGCGGGTGCTCTTATTTTTAAACATGAGTCAGTTTTTATTTAAAAAAAATCTATCTAACCAATCGTTTGTGAAGGGAGGATCCGTTTAATTTCTTAAACAAATCAATAAGATACCATGATGGTCCCGACGATACCAGGATCACCCGATCATAAAATACATTTCCCTGTAAGCCGGGTCACTATTTGCCAGTGACCGGCTAAATAACCTTTTATGCCCAAAAGCTATTGTCAGCAAAAAGTTGGATCAACTTTAAAATTGAAAATAGAATCCGGCAATGCAATCTGTAAATATGGCCTTAACAGATAAAGCGATACAATCGTCCTTTGGTTTAGTAATAAAAATACAATAACCAAATATAAATTACTTTTTGAAAAAACGAAAAAAATTTCGCGGATGGATAAAAAAAATTATACCCGCTATATTTTAGTGCGCCTCATATAAAAACAAAGATGCCTCTCGGGGGCAGATGGGCAAAAACAGGGATTCATGATAAATGACGATCTTTGCATCCTAAAACAGTGTGTATGAAAATAGAACAGATCTATACCGGATGCCTGGCGCAGGGAGCTTATTATATTTCATCAAAAGGAGAGGCAGCTATCATTGATCCCCTGCGGGAAGTACAGCCCTATATTGACCGGGCGGCAAAGGACGGGGTTATCATCCGGTATATATTTGAAACCCATTTTCATGCGGATTTTGTGAGTGGCCACGTGGACCTGGCGGCAAAAACCGGCGCGCAGATCGTTCTTGGCCCTACCAACGCCCACCTGGGATATGATGCATATATTGCCGAAGACGGAGCACGCTTTCACATTGGCGATGTTACCATAAAAGTGCTGCATACACCGGGCCACACCCTGGAAAGCGCCGTTTATTTATTGATGGATGAAGCGGGAAAGGAAACTGCTATCTTCACCGGAGACACCTTATTTATCGGCGATGTAGGCCGGCCCGACCTGGCACAAAAAATAGCCGGAGATCTTACAAAAGAAAAGCTGGCAGGTCTGCTGTTCGATTCCCTGCGGAATAAGATCATGCCGCTGCCGGATGACCTGATCGTTTACCCCGCTCATGGCGCAGGCAGTGCCTGTGGTAAAAATATGAGCCGTGAAACATCGGACACCCTGGGGCATCAGAAAAAAGTGAACTATGCCCTGAATCCCCAGCTGACCCGTGAAGCGTTTATTGCTACCGTTACCGACGGTCTCACAGAGCCTCCTCAATATTTTCCGGAAAATGTAAAAATGAATATTGAGGGATACGACAGTGTTGATGAAGTGCTGGAACGGGGCAATCATGCGCTGGACCCGGATGCTTTTGAAGAAGCAGCCAACCACACCGGGGCCATTATGCTGGACACCCGTGCACCGCAGGACTTTGCAAAGGCCTTTATTCCCAACTCGATCAATATTGGCATCGATGGCAGCTTTGCCGTTTGGGTAGGTACCCTGATCCCTGATCTGAGGCAGGAGATCCTGATCATTGCCGATGAAGGCCGCGAAGAAGAAGTCGTTACACGACTGGCCCGCGTTGGTTACGATCACAGCATCGGCTACCTGAAGGGCGGCATGGAAGCATGGAAGAAGGCCGGAAAAGAAACCGACCATATTGAAAGCATTCCGGCAGACGCTTTAGCAGCTGTTGAAAATCCGCATATCATAGACGTACGCAAAGAGAGCGAGTACGATGCGGAGCACGTTGCGGGCGCAGAGAATCTGCCACTGGACTATATCAACCATCACATCGCTGCCATCGACCGGAACCAGCCGGTCTATGTGCATTGCGCCGGGGGATATCGCTCCATGGTTTTCTCCTCTATTTTAAAAGCACGTGGTTTTGACAATGTGGTTGATGTGCAGGGCGGCTTTAAAGCCATTAAAGATTCGGGGAAATTTAAGATAACAGATTTTGCCTGTCCCACTTCAAAAAAATAGACTTCCCCTGTAATGCAGTACCCTTAGAAGAGGTGGAGCTGTTCAAACCATTTTTGCACCGCCCTTGCTGTTGGTTATAACGCATCAAACAACTCCGGTCCTTCCTAAGGATGCATCATTTTTAATTGAAATATTTTGCTGTGTTGAAAAACCGCTTACTCCTTAGCTCGCCCGTTTATGCTGCAACAGCATATCCATTGCATGTTCGAGGGTACCCGCCGGGATCACTTCGCCGGCATTAACGAAGAAGATCTCGTCAGCGTTTTCGATCGTATTCAGCCGGTGGGCAATGATGATCTTTGTGGTGGTCTCCGGCAGCTTCTCCAGGATCTCCTCCAGGATCTTTTCGGTTACCGTGTCAATATTAGCGGTCGCTTCATCCAGGATCACGATCGGAGGTTTGCGTAGTACGGCCCGTATAAAGGCGATCAGTTGCTTTTGCCCCAGACTGACGGCATCTGCCGTACTTACCAGCCGGGTTTGCAATCCTTCATCAAACCGGGAGAGCAGGTCATTTAATCCTGCATCACCGATCGCCTGCAGCAGCTGTGCATCATCCAGCCCATACAATGCGGTGTTTCCATAAAGGATGTTTTCCCGGAGCGTTCCTGTAAATAAGAACGGTTCCTGTAAAATAAATCCGATCTCGCGGGTACGTTCTTCTGCGGTATAGGAACGGATATCCTGCCCGTTCAAAAGCACCATTCCTTCGGAAGGGTCATATAAACGTGCGATCAGCGCAGCCGTTGTGCTCTTTCCTCCCCCTGTAGGCCCCACCAGCGCGTAGGTTTTGCCGCGCTGCATATTAAAGTTAATGCCATGCAGCACGTTCTTACCACCGGGATACCTGAAGGAAACATCCTTAAAGGTCATAACGGTATCTGATGCCGGGGCCATGGCAGCCTTTTTATCCGTTACCGGCAGATTCGATCGCCGGGAAAGGATCACAGAGATCCGATCCCAGGCCGCCAGCGCTGTTTGAAAGCTGGCCCACAATGCAGCCAGCTCGCGCAGCGGCCGGTAAAAAAGCTGCACATAGGTCATAAAGCTGATCAGCAGACCCAGTGTAAACTGCCCGTTAAGGATCAGGTAAATACCCAGTCCCAGCACCAGTAGCTGGGCCAGGTTGGAAAAAAAGCCGAACACGGGCGTAAACAGGCTGTTGGCAACACCGGAACTTACCGCTGTTTTATAACTGATTTCGTTGGCTTTTTGAAAACGTTCCCGGAAATAATCGCGCCGGTTAAAAGCAATAATGGTTTTAAAATTATGCAACCCCTCCTGTACATTGGCGCTCAGTCCGCCGTTGGCCTTTAAACTGGCCGCGTTCTTTTTCTTTACCCAGGGAGAAACCAGCAGTACAAAAAGCAGGATCAGCACAGCAGGCAACAATGCCGCCGCACCCAGCTTCCAGTGAATAGATAATACAAACACCGCTACCCCGATCATGGAAAAGATACTGTCCATAAACCGCATCAGCGACTGGGAAAAAAACTGGTTCACCGTATCTGTATCGTTATTGATCCGTGAGATCAGGTCACCGGAGCGGTTGCTGTTAAAAAAAGCAACCGGCAATTGCTGTAGCTTATTAAACACCTCGTTCCGCAGCAGATACAGCATGCGCTGCCCCACACTCCCCATCAGCTTGGCCTGCAGGTACTCGGTACCGGCCCACACAACATAGATACCCAGCAGCAATGCGCTGTATTGCATTAAAGGTCCATATTGCTTTTTAAGGATAAAATGATCCACAATATACCCGATCAGGTAGGGTGTCAGCATGGTAATACCTGCATTCAGCATCATTACAAAAAAAGCGGCCAGGAGGCTCTTTTTTTCTCCCCTCATAAACCGGAACATCTTGCGCAATGCCGCGCCTGCAGAACTCTTTTGTTCTGTGTCCAGGTTATAATCCGTTTGCTCATCCCCGTGTTGCTCCTGCATTTTATTTACGCTTCTGTTGTTTGATAATTGTTCAGGCTTTGCTGGCTCTGCAGGATCTGGTTGTATTCGGGATTGGTCTGCAGCAATTGTGCATGGGTGCCCATCGCCACCAGCTCCCCTTCCATCAGCAGGATGATTTGCTCATAGTCTTCCACCGGTTCCAGGTTCTGGGTAATGGAAACAACGGTAATGCCGGGATAATGCTCCGCTACGTTCTTCCATATCCGTTGCTCGGTGTTCCGGTCTACCCGGGCAGTAAATTCGTCCAGCAATAAAATTTTCGGATTGCCGGCCAGCGCCCGCGCCAGCATGATCCGCTGCTTCTGCCCGCCCGACAGGCTGAGACCCCGCTCAGCTACCTCGGTATCCAGCCCCCGGGGAAGGGTAGCTACAAAATCAGAGAGTTCTGCCGTGCGTACCGCTTTTTGCAAGGCTTCTTCCGAAACGCCGGCGTTGAAGGCGATGTTTTCCCGTAGGCTCATATTAAAAATAATAGCATCCTGGAATACCAGGCCAATCTGCCGGAGCAGCACTTCCTGGTTATAAGTTTCCAAAGGGATGTCGTCGTAATAGATCGCCCCCTCCTGTGCCCTGATCAATGTGGTTAATGCATAGAACAATTGTGTTTTGCCTGCAGCCGTTGGCCCGATGACGGCCGTACGGGAACCCGCCTTCACACGGAACGAAATATTGTCCAGTGCTTTTTTTTCACCAAAGAGCACGGTCAGCCCTTTTACCTCAATGTTCCCTTCCAGCTGCCGCTCAACACTACCCCCCGTTTCCGTATCGGGAGCATGAAGTACCTGATAGATGCGGCCATAGGAAGCCGACGAGCGTGCAATCAGGTTGCTCATAAATCCGATCAGCAAAATGGGGAAGATCAGGATGGCAATGTAGCTGTTAAAGGCCGCAAATTCCCCCATGGTCATAGAGCCTTCGATGGCATAATATCCGCCAACCGCTACTACCGAAAGTATCGCCAGGTTGGCCGTAAATACAATGATCGGGATCAGCGTGGCAAACAGCTTCAGGATGGAAAGTCCGAGATTTTTTGCCTCGCCGCTGGCTTCCATGAACTTGTTGTATTCCTGGAACTGCGCGTTCAGCACCCGGATCAGCGCCGCACCCAGGATGGATTCATTGATGGTTTTATTCAGCTTATCGATCACCTCCTGCGACCGCCTGAAAAGCGTTCTTATTTTCCTGAAAACAAAGATAAAGGCAAGCCCTATGATGGGGATCACGCAGAGCACGATCAACCCCAGCCGCCAGTTGATGCTGAGCAGCAGGACTGCCGTGCCCACGATCAGCACCACAGACGATATGATGTTGACAATGGCCTGCGACACGAACATCTTTACCGCATTCACATCCGAGGTAATATTGGTGAGCAGTTTATTTGGACCGGTATCCTGAATAAATGCATGTGTTTGCCTTGAGATCTTGTCAGCCAGCTGTGTTCGCAGGTCCCGGGCTACTTTTTCTGAAACATATGCCTGTACCAGGCTCTGGCAATACGTAAGCGCCAGGATCAGCACCGATGCACCTGAAAAGTAAAGCACCAGCCGCCGCATCTCAAAGCGCTGATGCGAAAAATCATCAATAGCCGATTGTATCAATTTGGGGATCACAAGATTTAACCCATTGCTGAACAATGCCAGGATCAGTAATACAAAAACAAGCCTCCTGTAGGGCTTTAGCATGGCAAACATGCTGGGCTTTACTGTTTTATGGACGTCTGCTGTTTTCTGTGTCATATACTTTTACACGCGGGGGATGATACACCGGACCCGAACTGCCTTTATTGAAAACGAACGATGCACCGTTTTACTTTAAATTTTTAAAAACAATGCAACACCCGTCTTGTTCAAAGGTACAGGCCCCGGATTGCGAAATTAGAAATAAAGCCACAGAAACAGGAATGCGCTGCCTGTAAAACCGCTGCTTGGTATGAACTCCTGCACTTTTGCGTGCAATAAAGGCACTGCAATCAGTTGCGGATTTCTCTTCGCATAAAGCGATGGTAGGCCAGCGCAAAACAAAGCAGGGTTGCTGCCAGCAGGCCGCATAGCTGAGGCCATACAATTAAAAGGCTTTCCCTGAGCGAAAGCGGAGCGGGAATGGCACCGGACATCTGTTCCATCGACAACGGCCCCAGGCTCCTTACCGAAGGCATGAGGAGGGTGGTGGTACCGTCTTCATACAGCTGACTGGGAACCAACCTCATAAAGGTCATGATGGTATGATTATAACCGGCCACCTCCTCCGGCAAAAGCAATGCCGGGTCAGGTAAAAGGGCCTTGATCACAAGACTCATGATCATCTGGTAAAAAACGGTAAAGAACAGCCAGATACCAATGGCCGTTAGTGCGGAAGTTGCGGCCTGTTTAAAAATTACAGAGAGCAGGATGGAAAGGTTCAGCCAAAATCCAATATATACAATGGTGAGTACAATGAAACAAAGAATGCGCAGGAACTCCTGTGGTTCCATACGAACGCCGGTAATAATGAGCCCGCCGCCGATCATCAGCAAACCCAGCGATAAAAAAAGCGCGCTGATGACCACGAGTGCGCCGGTGAATTTTGCCAGCAGCAGGTTATCCCGGTACACCGGCTGCGCCAGCAGGCGGATCAGTGTTCCGTTATTCTGTTCTGCATTGACCGCATCAAATCCGAGGCCAATGCCCAGCAAAGGCCCCAGGAAACCCACAAAAATGTGAAAAGGCGGCAGGGTGTTATCTGTGATCGTCAGCAGCTTCAGATACAGGAACAACCGGTCAGGATCCTCCACATTTGTGGTAGCCTTGTAAATATTGGACAGCGAAACATACATGGATCCTAAAAATGTAAGCAACACAATAGCCAGCAGTATGATAAACCGCCAGCTTCGTATATGATCTGCAATCTCTTTACGCACAATTACGGAAAACGGCCGGTCGCCGGTCTGTGCGCTCCGGCTACTTGCGTTTTCTGAAAAAAGACCTTTGAAATAAACCGCTGGATTTTTCACTGGAACTGTTTTCGTTTAAATTGGTTTCAAAATAACGTTCATAAATCTCATCCAGGCCATAAGAGCGGCGCCGGACATCCATAATGTCTACACCCTTATGAACAAGAAAGCGCACAATATCCGGTGTGATGTCTGCGCTGCCGGAGATCTGCAGAACCCGGTCATTTACCAGGACCTTTTTGATGGTTTCTATTTGTAGCAATGCCGTTTCAAGGTCTGCAGGAACCAGGTCTTTAACCGTTACTTCCACCGCAAAAGGTTCGCTGGCAAAGAGGTTCCCGGCCAGTGTATCAATATTGCCTTCGGCCAGCAACTTCCCGCCTACAAAAATGCCTACACGGTCGCAAACCTGTTGTACCTGGTGCAGATGATGTGAAGACAATAACACCGTTAGTCCCTGCTGCCGGCTCAGCTGCTTTATGAGCGCCAGAAAATCTTTTACCCCGCTCGGGTCGATCCCTAATGTTGGCTCATCCAGCACAATCACTTCCGGTTGCCGGATAAGTACATCGGCCAGGCCCAGCCGCTGTTTCATCCCCCGGGAAAAAGTAGCTGTTTTTTTATTCATAGCACCCGCCAGGCCCACATCCTCCAACATATCCCGGGCACGCTCTTTTACTTCGCCTTCCGGGATACCGTTCAGCCGGCCAATATATACCAGGTTTTCCAATGCGGTCATGTTGTTATAAAAACCAACATTATCCGGCATATATCCCACTTTCTTTTTTACGGGGATCGGGCTCTTGGTGGCATTAAACCCGCACACAACCGCCATCCCGGCACTGGGTTCGGTCAGTCCCAGCATCATCAATATCGTGGTAGATTTTCCTGCTCCATTTGGTCCCAGCAACCCAAAGATCTCTCCTTTGTAAATGGTCAGGTCCAGGTTGTCGACAGCCTTGAGCGAACGGTAACGCTTTGTTAACCCCTTCAGTTCAATGATCGGAGATTCCATGATTACCTTCTTCCATATTTACGGATCAGATAATAAATGATGCCTACTGCCAGCAATATCACCAGCAACCCGATCCAGCCGGACAAAAGAGAAGTTTCCACAGTCAGGCGAAAAGAAGCACTGGCATTCGCGTTCGGGTTCTTGACACTAAAATTGGTCACATAATCTCCCGCAATGGTCTTATTGGGAACTTTTACGGTTGCCGTCACATCAAGGGTTTTCCCCGGTTCCAGCCGGCCAATCTTTGAAGGTTCAAATGAAGCATCCCATTGTGATGGCGCCTGTGCAGAAAGCTCCAGGTTATCAAGTGCAATGGTACCACTGTTCCGTACAACGAGGTGCAGCTGCGTACTGCTGCCTTCCGTTACCTCGTCACTCAGTCTTCCCGAGGGCGTGGTCAGCTCCACGGCATATGCTCCCTTCACCACGGCTTCAATGGTCAGTGCCGCTGTGTCCATACCGGATACCGCTTTTAACGGAATGCTGTATTTACCGGGCCGGGCTGAAGGCGAAGGTACCACCTCTACGGAGATATCCTGCGTTTTGCCCGAGTCCAGCCGGAAGGATGCCACCTGGCTGCCCTCTACCTTAAATGCTACACTCCAGCCGGCAGGGGCGCCCGCCTTCAATTCATAGATCCGGGCCTGCCTGGCCCCGTTGTGCAACGTCGTGTTGTACCGGAAGGTTTCATTGACAGCGGCTTCCAGGTTCATCAGCCGCGCCGTAAATGTAGTGCCCGTCGACTGGGAAAAAGAAGATCCGGTCGAAAAAAAGATTGCTGATAAAAGCAGCAGGCAGCGGGATAGTTTTCTCTTCCCGCTTTGCGATGAAAGTAGATTCTGTTTTGCTAACATAACATTAATAAATATTAGAATTCATTAATAAAATAATAGCGCCTCAAATATGGGAATACCTTTTTGAGTGCAAACGTCTATTGATCTTGATAAAAGGTTGGCTAAAATTATAAAAAGATCGTTCTCTTAAAAAAAAAATGGATGAACGGTAGCTCAGCCCTTATGACTGGTTTTATTCCTGCTGAACTGGCTCAGGGCCAGGCCGGCCAACACCATCAATACACCGATGATGGTATAGATACCGATAGGATCATGCACCCAGAGCGCAGCAATGATGATGCCGAACACCGGACAGATGAACAGCCACATCCCCGCCTTTACCGCATCCTGCTTCAGCAGGTCCAGCCAAAGCACCACCGCACCGATGGAAACGGGTATGGCCAGCCACACCGTGCCTCCCCAAAACGCCCAGGTATAATGGTTTTGGGCCTCATTATAAGTACAAAGGGCTACCGGCAGCATGAGCAAGCCTCCAAAAAAAGTTTGCCATCCATTGATTACAAACAGGTGCATTTGATGCCAGCTCCTCGAAGAAAAATAAATGGTGCCCGCCGAATAAGAAAGCATACTGGCCAGCAGCAGCAGCAGGCCAAGGGGTGTTACCGAAGCGCCCCCCAACAGGGGCCAGGCTACCACCAGCACGCCCAGGAGGCAAATGCAGATCGCAAGAACAATACGGGGAGACAAAGGCTTCTTTAAAAAGAACACGGATATAAAGCTGATAAAAACCGGGCTTACAGCCACCGTTAAAGCCCCGATACTGGCTGTTACCTGTTGCATGGCGATCACGTACAGCCCCAGGTAAACGGTGATGTTCAACATTCCGTAAATGATCAGTGGCTTCCATTCGCCTCGTTGCGGCAGTGGCTTTCGAAGAATGAGATGCGCCATTACCAGCAGGATCAGAGATGCCACACCAAAACGCATTACCGCAATGACCAGCGGCTGGGAAACCGTTAATGCAACTTTGGTCGCCGTGGAGGCGGACGACCACAATATTGCGAACGCCAGCCCTGCCAGCACCCACTTTAATCTGGTATGTTTTTTTTGCATATGCACGAAAGAACCGGCAAAAATACGGGGTTGTCCGGAAATAATAACGGCATCTTATTTTGAGAGTCCTTATAGGTAACGGCGGCCCGATAACAAAAGGACCGTCACTAAACAAATAGCGACAGTCCTTTTTTAGTTATTTCGAAAATCTTATTTTCCCTTCTTTAAGGAGACCCCGGATCTTTTTTACAAAATCAAGAGATACTTCAGCAGCATTCATGACCTGCGCATCTGTAAAATCAAACTTGTTGATCAGGTTGACAACAACCGCCGCCTTACCTTCAGCTATTCCCTTTTCTTCTGCAGTCTTTAAGATAGCATAGGTCCATCAGTCTAATACAGGACCGTTATTTTCCTGCTGATTATACACCAGGTCGTGTACTACCTTCCAGCCTTTGAACAACTCATTAGGGAACGCGATCAACAACTCTTTTTGAGGTGCTGAACCAAATATTCTTTTAAAGCCAAAATCAGTTAGCGGGTTGATGTACCGACCTATCGGAGGCATCTCCGTGTCTTTCATAGTAACCATACCTAAAGATACAAATCTTTAAACACGATACCCTGTTCTTTTGCAGACCGGGTATGAATACTGCTCCTCCCGGTTTTGCTATATTTACGGTACACTAAAATCATCACCCAATGAGCACAGAAAAAGAAAAAATGCTTGCCGGCGTGCTTTATACGCCCGCGGATCCGGAGCTGCACGCCCTGCGCAGCCGGGCACACCGCCTTTGCCAGGAATACAGCCGGTGCGATGTGCCGGAACAGGAAGCGCGATCTTCCATCCTGAAGCAACTGATCCCCCATCAGGGAAAAGACCTATACATTGAAGCTCCTTTCTTTTGCGATTACGGGGTGAACATTACGATCGGTGATCATGTATTCTTTAACTTCAATTGCACGATCCTGGACACCATGCCGGTAGCCATCGGCCATTATTGTATGTTTGGTCCCGGCGTGCAGATCTATACGCCCCTGCACCCGATGAAGGCTGCCGACCGGAACACTGGTCAGGAGTATGCAAAAGCGGTTATCATAGGAGACAGCGTTTGGGTAGGAGGCAATGTTACCATACTGCCGGGCGTGCATATTGGTGACCATTGCGTGATCGGGGCGGGAAGCGTGGTAACACAGGATGTACCACCCAACAGCTTTGCCGCAGGCAACCCGGCGCGGGTTATCAAAACCATAACACAATGACGGTCTCCAGGAAACTTATGGCTCCGCTGCAAATACATAAGGAAAACCCTACATTTGCCGGCAAAAAATAAAGCATGGCAAACGAACAAGCAGAAAGAAGCAAGAATGGATGCGAACTTTGTGGGAGCGCCGCAGCGATAAGCGCATATGAGGTGGCGCCCAAAGCACAGAACAGTGCTTCCAATACGATCTTTATCTGTGACAAGTGCGAAGCACAGATCGAAAAAAAAGAAGCGCTGGATGCCACACACTGGCACTGCCTTTCCGAATCTATGTGGAGCGAAGTGCCTGCCGTACAGGTAACGGCCTGGAGAATGCTGAACCGGCTGCGGAACGAAAGCTGGGCAGCAGATAACCTGGACATGTTGTATCTCGATGAAGAAACACTGGCTTGGGCAAAAGCCACCGGCGATCACGAGGACGACGGCACCGTTGACCTGCATAAAGACAGCAACGGGAACGTATTGCAGAACGGGGACACCGTAGTGCTGATCAAAAGCCTGGATGTAAAAGGTTCTACACTGAATGCAAAAATGGGCACCGTTGTAAAAAACATACGGCTGGTAACAGACAACACAGAACAAATTGAAGGAAAGATCGAAGGTCAGACCATCGTGATCCTTACCAGATACCTCCGCAAACAGGGAGGATAGAAATTTGAAATATCCAATATAAGATTTTAAATGAAAAAGTAAAAAGGTACCATCGTCGTTCCATGAACTTCACGCCTAAACGAATCACCTTTTCTGCATTTCTTATTTAATATTCTACCTGCTGCATTTCCCCCGGCCGGGGCAGTTAACGGACACTTCCCGTGATGCGCACATCATCGATGCTGAAAGTACCTCCCGGAGATTCGCTGTTAAATCCATAAAAACGGATGACCACCGGATCTTTCAGGTCTAAAAATTCCGCACCCATGATCACCGCACATCCGGTATTATCCGCCGTTGAAGCATCACTCACCTGGAGCACATTGTCCGCAACGACCTGCAGGTTTTTATGCCCGGGCGCAACAGATACCGGAAGGTTCTCTCTGAACTGGTCCGCACCTGCACGTACCGCTACCTGCCGCACTCCGGTTCCGGAACGCCGCAGGGTAAAAGTGATCTTAAAAAGGCTCATTATAGTCCCTGCGGCAGGCCCGATCATTACCTCATAGTATTTACCCGCATCAACCGCGCCGTTAAATGCATCCGATCCGTTTACCGCGCCGGTAGGCCAGCTGCTGAACGAAAAACGCCCGGCGGCACCCGAATGATCGCTTACTCCAACTGCCTTAAAGGGTGAAAAAATCAAATTGCTGACCACCGGCAATGGAGAAGGATCTTCGGAACCTGTTTTGTCAGATACACCCGGAAAACGGAACAGGGCGGTAAAGAATGCCGCAGGTACAAATCCTGTAACATCACCGGTATTCCTTATATAAAACCGCTTCGCCGCATCGAACCGCCCGGCATACCCCGTCCACGACTGTGCTCCGGAGGGGATCATAGCGGAAGAGAAGAGGGCATTCTCCTGCGTGTACAACTCAATGGAACCTCCGTCATCCGCAAGCGTGTGACCGCCTGAAAAAAGACCGGGGACAGCGGTCGCCCTGGAAATGGTGATCAGTACCGACTCAAAATTCCCCGCATCGCCCGGCGGCAGCTCCAATGCTGCATTTATCTCCTGCAGGCTTTTTTCCAGGGGCTGAACAATACGTCCGGTGGCAACCGGCAGGGGCTTTTCAAAATCCACATGGGTCTTCAGCTTCAGCGACCCGTGGTCATTGATCAGAGAGTCGGCATCACCGAGATGGAGCACAACGGAATCCCCGGTATGATACGAAGCCACATCCCCCATATATACCGTCAGCCCCCTGTTGCCGCTCTGAAGCACGATCGATCCATCCGGCCCGTTACCGGACCCGGGATCGGAAATCACCGTTCCCCCCACAATATAACGGCCCAACGCCCGGTCGCCCCCCTTGTACTGTTGCCGCAGTGCGGCAATGGTTATGGGCACCCGCTCCTCCTGGCCACAGCGGGGTCGCCCAAACCGCACATCGCCCGTGTCCCGTATAAAAAGCTGCTGCGTTGCATTGAAAATGCTGTAAATGCCTGTGAGGGTACCACTTCCGGCAGGTACTTTTAACGAAGCAAAACTGGCATAACTGCTATTACGCAAAACGATGGATTGCCGCTCACAATTGCGGATGGTAAAATTCACAGCGCTCACCCCCTTCTCAGGGTCCGCATATGTTTTGGAAGTGTCCCGGTCTGCAAACTGGCAGTCTTCCAATTGCACCAGCATACTCTGTAAGGGATCTTTTATATGAGTTGAAAGTTCTGCGGGCGTTACGACCCGGGGCACAACTGTATTGCCGAATGATCCTTTAACAATAAACTGGTCGAATTGCGCAACAGGAATTCTCCCAAGGTTCAGGTATCCGCCATCACGCACAGAGTCCAGCCCCAGTTGAATGGTGCCTCCATAATCGCCCAGCATCATTCCCCTGAGCCTGACAAAAACCCGGCGGCCGACGGGATATGAAGTATACACACTGTTTCCATCCAATAAAACAGGAATGCCACCCGTTTCATCCTGTATCACGATCTGCTTATAAAAATTACCTGACCGGTCATTGGCCGTTACCACACCTGCGATAGTGATGTCATCATAGATCTTTTGAAAGATACCATATCCCTGGTAGCGTTCTTTCAATGCCGCAATGGTCATGTTCACAGGCAGATCGGGATCCGCATTTACAGGAGGTACATCAAAGGGCTTATTGCAGGCTATGATCAGCACAAATGCCCAAAGCAATAGCGTGTTTTTTTTACCAGGGGCAGCGAAATAGGTTTTCATGAAGTTGTTTTTTCTGTTAACAATACATGCATCCGATCCGGGTCACTGAAACCGCAGCATCATGCTGGCATAATAGTTCAGGCCGTACGCATAATAATATTTTGGGGGGAACCGGTCAACGTCTTTGTCTTCCGCATCAAACCGGAGTTGTTCAAAACCTCCCGACCGGGTTTTCTTCTGATCCAGCAGGTTGTTCACCCCCAGACTGAACACCAGGTACACCGGTCGCTTATGGATATTGTATTGCCGGGGAAGCCGCTTTGACCATCCGGCAAAAAGATCCAGCGTGAAGGATGCCGGAAACTTTTCCTGGGCGGTCATCCGGCTAATGAGCTCCTGGACACCGGCCGACGCAGGGTCCGCATCGCCGATCGCAGCGATCGTTCTCCGGATCGGGTTGATGCTCAGCCAGGAATGATCAACATAATTGCCGGTAAGGCTGAGAAACCAGTACCGGGGCGACCGGTAAAAAAAACCGCCACTGTACGCCTGCTGCGGGGTCGAAGGCACCCGGAAGTTTTTTAGATAAACTACCTGTTCCGTCAGTACAGAAGCATCATTATCTATGGTGATAACCGCATAGGGACGGCTATCATAATAATAGCTTCCCGCTGAGGCAGCTCCGTTAAAACTCAATCCGGCATTTAGTTTGACCTCCGCCCCGATCTCCACGCCAAAATGAACGGTATGTATGCCGCTTAAAGCGTAGTTCACAAAATTCCGGTACTGATCGTGATAAAAGCTCATGACATCATAGGCATCTTTTATTTGCGTATAATAACCGGTAAGTCCAATTTTCAGGCGCGGGCTTTTGATTTTGTAACCACCTTCCGCAGACCAGGCCGTTTCGTTTTTAAGCTTGTTGTGCTGTAAAGTGTTCCGAGTCCGCGGCGAGATGAATACATTATCAAACAGTGGCGGGTTCTGGAAAAAACCTCCGCTGATAAAAAAATAATTCCTGCCATTGCGTTTGTAGGTGCCTCCTGCTTTCAGACCGGGGCTTATAAATTGCTGGCGGGGAGATGCTCCATACGAGTTGTCCGGAAAAAGACCGTTCCGGCTAAGCCCTTCCCGGTAGAACCGCGTGTATGTAAGACCTCCGCCAAAGAACAGATCCCAATGATCCAGGGTTGCAGCCAGCTGCATCCAGGCTTTCATCCGGTTCTGGATCATCTCATAGTCGTACCCATATTGCTCGCCTTTCTTTTTTAGCTGATCCGGATGATCCAGGTCGTATTGCGCAGAACCCGGATCCCGGGGGAAATCCCTTTCTGCAAACTGATTTATATTCACCCAGAAATCGCCCCCCAGCAGATCGCTTACTTCCTGGTAATGCCGGTTGACCTGATGCTGGTAACTGATGCCGGCGGCAAGCCCCAGCCGTTCGGAGACTTTTGTACGATACACGGAACCGGCAATATACCGCCGGAGATCATTCACCCGGTTGGACAAAATATAAAGTGCCCGTTTGCCACTGACATCGTTTCGCGGTATCCCCGCTGCATCGTGGATGGTCACCACATTTCCCCTGTTCACTTCATACAGGCGGTTCCAGTTCACCTGCAGCAAATCTGGGTTTCCGGACAGAAGGTCCCGCAATGCGTCCGCCGTAGCAGGCTGCGTTTTTGCATAATACCCTGGCAGATAACGGTAATAATCGGGGCGCGGGTCCGGCGCGTTATACCAGTCGAACCCGGAGAGTTTCCGTTTACCGGAGGCGTGAGCCAGGGTGGTCATCCAGCTCGTTTTGGCATTGGGACGGTACTCGTGCACTGCCATAAAAACCGGCTGAAGCGTCGTCATTGCTGCGGCATTCCGCTTTTCCCCATTCTGGTAACCCCATGAAGGATTGTAAAAATCGGTACCGGCCAGATCCTTTGCCTCCTGCACACTTGCAGTTTGCCGGCCGCTTTCCGTAGGCGCTCCAAAAGCAATAAAGGAAAAGAGGTTCTTTTGACCTACTCTCTTATCAACGCCGGCGTAATAGCTGAGGCTACGGTAGTAGGTGCCGGGTACATACCCTTCCCGGGCATAACGGACGCTGAGCATAAAGCTGTAGGCCCAGCCCTTTTGATTAAAACCGGACCCATGCGTCAGCAAAAAGCGGTGCCGGTAGCTCCGGTTGGAAGCTGCATAGCCCACCTGTGTTTGCGCCCGTTGCGCTCCTGCCCTGATATCGACATTCGTGTTCAGGCCGATGCCGCCGAGGGCAAAGCCGGCCGCCTCCAGTCCGTATGCGTTTTGCCGGGAACGCATTATATGCGTAAGCCCCGACCACAAACCGTAGGGAACAAAGCCATTGTCCAGCCCTGTAAAATCCGCTCCATTGAGATAAACGGCATCTCCGGCATTGTAACCACGCAGGCGGAAGCGCATGGACGAAAAGCTAAAAGCAGCGGCGGAAAGAAATGGATTCCTTCCTGCAGAAAGAACAGACGAGACCGTAGCCGTACCACTTCCGTCCATATCCACTTCATCAAGCGTAATAACGGGCAATTCATCCTCCGTTTCCTTTTTGAGTTCTCCGGCCGGGGAGTCGGTTTCCGGAATGGTATCCCGGGCGGTCATAAACGGGTGTGATTGCGCTTTCCCGGACAAACAGATAAATGCAAGCATCAGGGTGATGGTGGTTTTCATTTACGATTGTTTTTGATAGGTTACTGTAAATATAAAAAAAACATAGAATATTAAATTTTTTTTATTTGAACTTTTTTCAAATTTCGTATGAATAAAAGCGGGGGCGCACGCAGATTACGCAGACCTTCATAGAAAAAGGCTTTGCGAGTCTGTACCAATCGACAAAATCTACGGATTATTCATTAAAGAGTTCTCCGCAATTAGCAAAAAAATGGCACAGGCCTTCACAGAAAAGGACGTTCCATGTCTGCGCAAATCTGTGTATTCTGTGAAAAAACCAACCTGGATCCTACGAGAAAAACAAATAATCTTTGGTATATTTACTTCTGAAAAACACGGACCTCCAAAAGGTCTCATCGTTAAACATCTAACCTGGAACTGTATGAAAAAAAATCCACTGCTGCTGATGCTGACTGTTATTAGCGGCTGCTGTATCAGTGCATCCGCACAACCCCGGTCCTACCGGTCCGCCATCATCGCGTTTTACAATCTTGAAAACTTTTACGATACCATTTTTCATGAAAAGCACGACGATGAAACGTTTACGCCGCGCGGCACAAAAGCTTATACCGGCGCGGTCTTCAATGAAAAAACAACCCGCCTGGCAACGGTCATCTCCCGGATCGGGACCAATGTCAATCCAGACGGGCCGGCACTGCTGGGCGTATCGGAAGTCGAGAACAGCACGGTGCTGAACGCCCTGGTACGGCACCCCCTGCTTGCCGGCCGCAATTATCGGTATGTGCACTACGATTCAAAGGATGCCCGTGGCGCCGATGTGGCGCTGCTCTATAATCCCCGGTATTTTCGCGTGCTCAAAAGCAGGGCGCTGTATGTGCTGCTTCCGAGGGGTGCAAAAACCTCCGTTTATACACGCGATATCCTGTGGGTAACCGGCCTGCTCGACGGCGAGCGGGTACACGTTTTCGTAAATCACTGGCCCAGCCGCTATGGGGGTGAAAAGAAATCGGAACCTGGCCGGATGGCAGCTGCGTTGACTATCCGGAGGTTTATCGACACCCTGATCAGCCGCAACCCCATGACCCGTATCATCGTGATGGGCGATCTGAATGACGACCCCGTCAACCACAGCGTAACAAAAGGATTACAGACCACGGAAAACGCTAACCTAATAAAAATGGGGGAACTCTACAATCCGTGGACAGCGCTTTATAAAAACGGAGCGGGTACGCTGGCTTACCAGGATGCCTGGAGTCTCTTTGACCAGATCCTGATCTCAGAAGCTTTTTTGGACAGGGCCCAGTCCGGCTTTTTCTTTTACAAAAATGCGATCTTCAAAAAAGACGACCTGATCGAAAACATAGGCCCCTATAAAGGCTATCCCCTGCGCAGTTATGCCGGCGATGTGTACCGGGGCGGCTACAGCGACCACTTCCCGGTTTTTGTGATCCTGCTGAAGAAGATACCCTGAACCCGAACGATTCCACACAACGCCGCGCTTCTTAAAAAAGTATCATCAAAACACCCCGTTAATTGTAAATTTTGCAATTATACCGGATATCAGCGGCAAGGAATTGGATTTAACCCGTCAGCGGGTTAAATTTGGGGCATTTATAATATTTAATCACTTTAGTTTATACATTAATCTCGCGTAATTATGAATGCAGTATCTGACATAGGCGTCATCGGCCTGGCAGTGATGGGCGAAAACCTGATCCTCAATATGGAAAGCAAGGGTTTTCATGTAACCGCATACAACCGCTCCGTTGATAAGGTAGAAAATTTCGTAAACGGAAGGGCAAAAGGAAAGAATATTTACGGCGCAAAATCGATCGAAGATCTGGTAAGCTCTTTAAAAGCGCCAAGAAAAGTAATGCTGATGGTAAAAGCGGGCAAACCGGTAGACGACTTCATCGAGCTGCTGATTCCGCATTTGGATAAGGGAGATATTATCATCGATGGAGGGAACTCTCATTTTCCGGACACCGAGCGCCGGGTAAAATACGTAGAAAGCAAGGGCCTGTACTTTATCGGAACCGGTGTATCTGGCGGAGAAGAAGGCGCGTTACTGGGCCCCTCCATTATGCCCGGCGGTTCAAAAGAGGCGTGGCCCGCAGTGAAGCCCATTTTCCAGGGCATAGCGGCTAAGGTGGCCGACGGTACTCCCTGCTGCGATTGGGTAGGTACCGGTGGCGCCGGTCATTTTGTAAAAATGGTGCACAATGGGATCGAGTACGGCGATATGCAGCTGATCAATGAGATCTACCACATCATGAAAAATGTGCTGGGTTTGTCCGCAGACGAGATGCACGAAGTATTTAAAGAATGGAACGAGGGCGAACTGGACAGCTACCTGATCGAGATCACCCGCGACATCCTGGCCTATAAAGAAGCGGATGGCACGCCCATCATCGACCGGATCCTGGACACCGCCGGACAAAAAGGTACCGGTAAGTGGACCGGAACCGTGGCGCTGGAGCTGGGTGTTCCGCTTACCCTGATCACCGAGTCCGTATTTGCCCGTTGTCTTTCTGCCTTGAAAGACGAGCGTGTAGCAGCGTCCAGGGTATTGACCGCAGGTCCCACGCCGGCTTTTGACGGCGACAAAAAAGCATTCATCGATCATTTAAGAGACGCGCTGTACGCCGCCAAAGTAATTTCCTATGCCCAGGGCTACCAGATGATGAAAGCGGCAGCAAAAGAATACAACTGGGAACTGAATTATGGCAATATCGCGCTGATGTGGAGAGGCGGATGCATCATCCGTTCCCGTTTCCTGAGCAATATTAAAGAAGCGTTTGATAAAAATCCTGATCTCGCCAACCTGCTGCTGGATCCGTACTTTGCAGAAAAGATCCAGGCCTGCCAGGGTGGATTAAGACAGGTGACGGCCACAGCCATACAAAACGGGATACCGGTACCCTGCCTGAATGCAGCGATCAGCTTCTATGATGGCTACCGCACGGAACGCCTGCCGGCAAATCTGTTACAGGCCCAGCGCGACTACTTTGGAGCCCACACTTACGAAAGAACGGACAAGCCCCGCGGACAGTTCTTTCATACCAACTGGACCGGAAGAGGTGGTGATACCGCTTCCACAACGTACGACGTATAGCAATAAGAGATAAGACCTGTTAGGTTTTTTAAACCTAACAGGTCTTATCTCTTTTCAAATACCTTCTCCCCACCGGAATAGGTTTCCCACACTGCTGTTTTTAATAGTTCTGTTTCCGGGGTTTGCATCAGGTCGCGATCCAGCACCACAAAATCAGCAAGCTTCCCGGGTTCCAGACTGCCTTTTTCCTGTTCTTCAAACGCGGCCTTCGCTGCCCAGATGGTCATGCCCCGCAATGTCTGCTCCCGTGTCAGCGCATTTTCGATCTGGAAACCCGGTGCCGGAAACCCTTTCGCGTCTTTACGTACAACAGCCGCATAAAAAGTTTTCAGCGGCGAAATATCTTCCACAGGAAAATCCGTTCCCAGCGGGATCCAGCCGTTCTCCTTCAACAGCTGCAAATAAGCATAGCCGCCCTTCAGCCGGTCTGCACCCAACCGGTCGCCGGCCCAGTACATATCCGATGTGGCATGGGTGGGCTGAACGGAGGGTATGATATTGTAATCACCAAAAAAATGAAAATCGTTTGGATCGATCACCTGGGCATGCTCGATCCGCCAGCGCAGATCATTCTTCCCCTTCAGGTGCTTTGCGTAGATCTTCAGCAGGGTACGATTAGCGCTGTCGCCAATTGCATGGGTACACATCTGCCATTTATTTTTTGCGATCAGCACTGCCATCGAATTGAAATGCTGCGGGCTGCTGAGCAAAAAGCCCTTCCAGCCCTGTTTGTCGGCATAGTCCTGCAACAGGCAGGCCCCTCTTGACCCCAGCGCCCCATCGGCATATAATTTGAATCCCCGTACCGTCAAATGATCCGTTTTAACGATCCCCCGTTTTTGCAGGTAATCGTAATTTTCAGGGGCATCGCTCAGCATTACATATAACCGCATTTTTAACGCACCGTTTTTTTGCAATGCCTCTATTTGCTCTACTACATCATGGTTCAGTCCGCAGTCATGGATCGAGGTAAGCCCCTGCGCAAAACAATTGGCCTGCGCCTGCTGCAATGCCGTTTTCCGTTCCTCCAGGGATGGCCCGGGGATCCGGGAAGCAACCTTATCCATGGCATTATCGATCAGGATGCCGGTAAGCACTCCATTCTTTGTCTGGTATTCGCCTCCGGCGATTGTATCGCCCACTTTTACTCCTGCCAGCTCCAGCGCCCTGTTATTGACAATCGCAGCATGCCCGTCTATACGGGCCAGGTACACCGGCCGGTTGGGGTACATTTTATTAAGCGCCTCATTGGAAGGAAATTCCTTAACGGGCCAATCGTTCTGATCCCAGCCCCGCCCGATGATCCAGCTGGTAGTATCGTCCGTCTTATAATTGCTGAACCGGTGCAATACCTCCTCCCAGCTCGATGTATTGACCAGGTCCATCTCGGAAAGCCCGTTTGCATACGCGATAAAATGCGCATGCGCATCAATGAAACCCGGGTAAATAAATCTTCCCTTCGCATCGAACTGCTCTTTACTTGTATATTGTTGTTCCAGCTCGCTTTGGGTGCCCAGTGCTATAATCCTGCCGTCCTTCACCACCATCGCTTCCGCCTTGCTGAAGGAGGCATCCACCGTATAAATGGTGCCATTAAATACCAACAGGTCGGCTTCCTTTTTTGAGCTGCAAGCGATCATAAATGCACTTATAAATACAGCGATGGCCAGCGTACGCATAAACTATTTTACAGCGAATATAAAAAAATAGCCCCTTTTTATAGGGGCCATTAATTGCTTGTTGCCGGAAAAATATATAGACGACTTAGTTCAGGTATCTTAAAAGCTCCTCACTCATGGGTTCTACCTTCGATGGGAACACGGTAATCAATGCGCCCTTTTCATCAATCAAAAACTTCGTAAAATTCCATTTGATCGGGTCTTTTATTCCTTTTTTCTCCGCTTCAGCAATTAAGTACTTATAGATTGGTGCCATATCCTTTCCCTGAACCGAAATCTTACCGGCCATCGGGAAACTAACACCGTAATTCTTTTGACAAAACGCAGCAATCTCTTCATTGCTGCCTGGCTCCTGGGATTTAAAGTTATTGGCCGGGAAGCCCACAATCACCAGCTTGTCCTTATACTTTTTATACAGCGCTTCCAGCCCTTCGTACTGATGGGTGTAGCCACACTTACTGGCCGTATTCACCACCAATATCTTCTTTCCCTTAAAATCATTGAAATTAATGGAGCCGCCCGTCAGACCATCTACCTTAAAATCATAAATAGAACTCGCCGCAATCCCTGCAGCCAGCATGAATGCCATTAAAAAAATTTTCATATACTCAATTTATCCGTTAAAGGTAACCGGTTTTTTTTTATTCTTCCCCGTTAAAACAATGGAGCCTGCATCCTCAGTCACTGGCAAAGCAAAGGGCCGCTATACTCAATTTCACATCGGGGATCTCTAATAGGACGCTGCCACAGGCCTCCAGCGTTGCACCCGTTGTCACCACATCATCCACCAGCAGCAGGTGGCGGCCCCTTCCTGGTGTGCCGTCCGCAATGCGAAACTTCCCCTGCATATTGTTCCAGCGGTCGATCCGGTTCTTTTTTGTTTGGGAGGCAGTCCGTTCGCTTCTGTAAACCAGCTGCTTACAAACCGGCCGGTCCATCACGGCCGCAATACCGGCACACAGGATCTCCGCCTGGTTATAGCCTCTTTCCCGCTGCCGGCTGCTGAATAACGGCATCGGCACGATCAGGTCAATGGTATTAAAGCGTTCCGATCGCTTTAACGCAGTTCCCAGGAGCACTCCCAACTGGTGTCCCAGCGCCCTGTTGCCGCTGTATTTTAGCTGATGCAGCACCTCTTGTATGGACGACTGCTTTAAAAAATAATACTGCGCACAGGCTTCCTCTATCCGAAGCCGTCCCGCAAAGATCTTTTCAACAGGATTGTCCGGATGATTTTCAAAACCGGTAACCGGAAGCCCGTGCAGGCAGGAGAGACAGAGTTCACTGCTGGCGGGCAGTGCATCGCTGCCGCAGCCGGCACAAACATGCGGATAAAAGAGATGGAAAAAAGCGCCAAAAACGCGTTGTACGGTGTTCATGAAGTTTAGCTTATTCCCAAATATAAGAAGGAACCGGAAGCAAACCGCTTTGGTTGCGGTAAATCTAAAACAGATACTGGTACACCTCCTCCACCCGGCCCATCCGGATGACCTCAATATGAAACCGGCTCGTATTTTTTAACGACTGATTGTATTTGGAAACAATGATCTTTTCGAAGCCCAGCTTCTCTGCTTCAGCAATCCGCTGATCAATTTTGTTAACCGCCCGTATTTCCCCGCTCAGGCCCACTTCCCCTGCAAAACAAATGGTCTGGGCCAGGGGTATATCCTCGTAAGACGACAACAGGGAACAAAGTACCGCCAGATCAATGGAAGGATCTTCGACCTTGATGCCCCCGGCAATATTCAGGAACACATCTTTAACGCCAAAATGAAACCCGCCCCGCTTTTCCAGTACTGCCAGCAATAACTGCAGACGCCGCAGATCAAAACCGGTAGCCGTCCGCTGAGGCGTTCCGTACACCGACTGCGTTACAAGTGATTGGATTTCGATCAGCAGCGGGCGCACCCCTTCAATGGTTGCTGCAATCGCAATACCGCTCAACTGGTCCTCTTTCTGGGTGATCAATATTTCCGAAGGATTCAGTACACCGCGCATACCTGTATCCGTCATTTCATAAATACCCAGCTCGGACGTGCTGCCAAACCGGTTTTTTAAGGTACGCAGGATCCGGTAGGCATAATGCCGGTCGCCTTCAAACTGCAATACCACATCTACCATATGTTCCAGCACCTTTGGACCAGCGATGCTTCCCTCCTTGGTAATATGCCCGATCAAAAAAACTGGCGTATGTGTCTCCTTCGCATACCGTTGAAATTCTGAAGTGCATTCCCGGATCTGCGATATGCTTCCGGGTGAGGCATCTATTACCGGCGATTGCAAGGTTTGCACAGAGTCTACAATAACAAGCTGTGGTTTCAGCTTCTTAATCTCCTGAAAAATGGTTTGGGTGGAAGTTTCGGTTAACAGAAAAAACTGTTCATTCACCTTCTTCAGTCCGCCGGCAGCCAGCCGGTCTGCGCGCATTTTGATCTGCTGCTCACTTTCCTCTCCGCTTATATATAAAACTTTTGTATTTGTAAACTGCAGGCCGCATTGCAAAAACAAGGTACTTTTTCCGATGCCCGGCTCGCCTGCAACCAAAATAATACTGCCATTAACAATGCCTCCCCCCAATACACGGTTCAGCTCTGCATCAATGGTTACCATGCGCTCTTCTTCCCTGCTGATCACATCATGAATGGATATGGTTTTATTGCTGCGTTTTGTTTCCCCGGTGTAATGATTCCAATCTGTCTTGTCTGATCCTTTATCGATCACTTCTTCAACAAATGTGTTCCATTGCGCACAGGAAGGACACTGTCCCAGCCACTTAACACTTTCATACCCGCAATGCTGACAGAAGAACGATTTTTTAACCTTAGCCATGCCGTAAAGATAACAGAATTGAGATTTGAGATTTCAGAATCGGGCCTCAGGAAAGAGACCGGCAAAATCCAAAAATAGCTTTGTGCTCAATTCCCGGATCTCGATTCTCAAAAAGTAAAAAGGCCAATCTTTCGACTGACCTTAATACTTACTAACCCATTAAATTCTGCTACTAAGGTACAAATCTGGCTTAGAAATAAAAAATCAAATTCCGGGACCGGAGGGTTAAGAAATTAAAAACTGATGAAATTTCAGGCCGTAAAAAACAAATAATATGTTGATTATTAATAATTTATTCAAAAAACATCTTTTAAAATATCCTTAAAAAAACTTATCTACATGACAAAAAGTCGGTTGCCTTCTTTATCTTGCCGGTTGGACAGAGATTTGCGGTATATAAAAAAAATCAAAAAATATGACGCCAGGAATTATGATGGTATCGCTGCTATTCATGGGTATCAGCATGGTAGTATCGATGATTTTAAAAAGCAAATTTACCCGGTACAGTAAGGTTCCGCTGTCTTCCGGCCTGAGCGGAAAGGAAGTTGCCGAAAAAATGCTCCGTGAAAACGGTATTTACGACGTACAGGTAACTTCTGTACAGGGTTTTTTGAGCGATCACTATGATCCGGCCAAAAAAACGGTCAACCTGAGCCCCGAGGTTTATGAGGGGCATACCGTAGCCGCAGCAGCCGTGGCTGCCCACGAATGTGGCCATGCCGTACAACATGCCACGCAATATGCCCCGCTCCAGATGCGCAGCAAACTGGTACCGACCGTACAGTTCAGCTCTACGATCGTAAACTGGGTGCTTTTGGCAGGTCTGGTGCTGGCAGCCTCCGGCAGCTATACGCTTTTACTGGCCGGTATAGTTTTGATGGCCATTACCGTTTTGTTCTCGCTCATTACACTGCCTGTTGAATTTGATGCCAGCAAGCGCGCCCTGGCCTGGCTCAATCACACCAATATTACTGACAACAGGGAATATCCGATGGCTAAAGATGCGTTAAAATGGGCTGCAACCACTTATGTGGTGGCCGCACTGGCTGCTGTGGTAATGTTGTTGCAGTATATTTCGATATTTATGGGCAGAAGGGACTAAACCGGCAGACGGCCGGCCAACCTTGTTCAAAGCGGCCCGGGGCTCCCGGAGCCGTTTTTTCGTTTTGATCAGTTCGTTCCCTCCTGCAGGAGCCGGTACGCGACCACTTTTTTTGCATTAAAAGTGGGAACATAAAGCATCTTTTTTATGGGATCATAACCAATATCGGCCGTATTCATCTTTTCAAGATGCGTATCCAGCAGCAGGGTCACATTACCGGAAGCCGTCACATAAAAGATATACCCGCTCCAGGCTGTAACAATAAGATTTCCATTGCCCACGGGCTCAATACCATCAATGCCCTGCGGCAGCTCTGCGACCAGCGATACTTTTTTTTGCGGATCTATTTTTTTCAGCTTTTTGCCCTCTGCAAAATAAAGATCCGGGCCAATCACTTTCAGCCCGTTCGCCCCTTTAACACTGTCGAGGTACAGGACCGGCCGTCCCTTATCCAGCTTCCATATCCTGGCCTTCCGGGAGTCAGCAACAAAAACAGCACCATGGCCATCCGTAGTGATATCATTTAAACCGGCGGCTCCTTCAATGGGGATCTTTTTCTCAATAATTCCTTTCCGGATATCGATGACCGCCACCGTAGAGATATCAGCCGCAAACAGTTTATTGCCCACCCTTCCCAGGCCTTTGGGCGCATCCAATCCTTCGATCCAGGTAGCGTCAAACTGTTTCCCGTCCGGGCTCAACCTGCCCACACCACCTTTTCCGTCCTCATCCCATCCCCCGCCATTGATCAGCGATACATAAAGCGTGTTAGCCTTTGCATCGGGCAGAACGGATTCGGGGACAGGGATGATCGTATCTGTTTCCCATACTTTTTCAAGCCGCGGTACCTGCGCCGTTGCAATACCGGAAATAAAGACCGTAAGAAGCAACCAATTTTTTTTCATGGCAATGATTTTTATCCATGAAGTTGTTTTTAACTTTTAATATTTCGTCCCCGTGGAGCTCAAAAATCGTATGACCGGTTTTTACCGGCAGAGGGCTCCTGTGGCCAGCCCTGTAAGGGCGCTATGCTGGTAACATGGATCAACGAAACTGCACAAAGCCCCATCGGAGCAGCCCGTTTGCTAGAATCCGAAAAGTTGAAACAACTCCCATCTTAAAAAAACAATACAAAGAAACCAAACTCCGGCCTAATACTGTTCCGTTTGCTTGGCAAGATGTTCCCTTATTTTAGCCGTTTTCCCCTAACCGGTTTTTTTTGAATCCATCTAAAGAAATTGCCTTAACCCGGTAAAAAACAAAAAAACAGTGCCTGAAACGGGCTTCCTGATAAAAAACTGCGATAACGATTGCGTAGTTTTTTTTCTGGTAACGTACCGAAACTTCTAATTTCATTACCTGTTTGCTTGTTGCAGTAACAATTGTTTGACGAATCCTTATAGCTATGAGACCGCAGTTACTTAAAGTAGCCAACGAACCGCAACGTTCGTTCAGTGTCCGCAGAGACCTGGTACCCCATGTGAACAATAAGTGGCACATGCATTCCGAACTGGAGCTGATTCATATCAAAAGCGGGGAAGGTACTCAGTTTATCGGAGACAATATCCGGCGTTTCCGTTCCGGGGATGTAGTCCTTGTCGGACCGAATCTTCCCCATTACTGGAAATTTGATGACTCCTTTTTTGAAGAGCATTCCATCCGCACCACGGATGTCCGCGTAGCGCATTTTGGTGAACTGTTTCTGGGCGGTCAGTTCCTGCAACTGCCCGAGAACGGCAGCATCCGGGGATTGCTGGAAAAGTCGAGAAGGGGCCTGCAGGTGATGGGTAGTGCCCGCCGTGAAATAGCAGCCATTTTAGAAAAATTACTGACGGTTGAAGGCAGTCAGCGGATCATACTCATGCTGGAAGCCCTGGCCATCCTCTCTGAAGAAAAAAAATGCGCTACACTTTCCTCCATTGGCTTTAAGCCGGATGGTGTGACAACCGATAACGAACGGATACAAGCTGTTTTTGACTATTCCATCAAAAACTTCAAGCGTAAGATAAAACTGGAGGAGATCGCAGACGTGGCCAACATCAGCCCGAATTCGTTTTGCCGCTTCTTTAAATCGCGCACACGGAAAACCTACTCCCAGTTCCTGATCGAATTAAGAGTGGGGCATGCCTGCAAACTTTTGATTGAAACCAATCAATGTCTGAAGCGGCTTTGCTTTGAAAGCGGGTTCAATAACTTCACCAGTTTTCATAAATACTTTAAGATCATTACAGGCAAAAGCCCGATGATGTATCAGAAGGAATTTACCGCCTGATCCGGGCGCATGGTGCTGCAGTTCTTCTACAGCTTCCCGGGTCAAACACATTCGACTCTGATCCGGATATTCTGACCAGCTATTCTTTAATTACCAAGCACATGAACCCAAATCCCATTTCCCGGAGAAACTGGCTCGGCCGCATGACCGCCGCTTCGCTGGGTTCCGGCCTTCTGGCGGGAATACAACCTGTTGCTGCCGGGCTGCCTGCGAACAACAACGGGCAAACCGGCGCCTCCGGTATCTATAATATAAAAGACTTTGGTGCTGCGGGCAACGGCAAAACTCCAGATACAAAAGCCCTGCAATCCGCCATTGACCCCTGTAATAAAAACGGAGGCGGCGTGGTATTTGTGCCGCCGGGTATGTACCCCCATTACCAACTGCACCATTTATGAAACCTTTGGCTGTCCTGTAAAAATGAACTGCAGTCCCGGCTCCCGGTTTGAAGACATCACGTTCTCCAATCTTATCATGAAAAATGTTACGGGCCCTATCTATATGGGTATCAGCGAGCGAAGGTCATCCGGCATTAAAGACAAGGACCTGCCTCCCGGCTCATTAAAACGTATTTCCTTCAGCAATATCCGCATTACGGTTGCCACTCCGCAACCCTTGCCCGACGCAGCTTTTCAAAGCGCCTACCGTCCCGGGGAGCTTCGCTCCTGCATTGTACTAAATGGTTTTGGAGCCAACTATATAGAAGCGATCTCATTTAGCGATGTTCAGGTTTCCTATCCGGGAGGTGGTACGGCTGTGGAAGCGGCAGCAGAGGTGCCGCGTTCCTCAGGAGAATATTTTGAGATCGGTACACCTCCTTCCTATGGCCTGTTTGCCCGGAATGTAAAGGGACTTTCCCTGCACAATATACGGCTGGAAACAACCGCCACCGATCACCGGCCGGCCGTGGTGATGGACAATACAGAAGACGTGGAGATCCTCGGATTCTCTGCCCGGGGATATCAGGAGGGCCGATCGGTTGTACGTGCCCGCAATTGCAGGGACGTTCTGATCAGCGCTGCAAGGGTATTGAAGGAAGCTGCCGTTTTTCTGGAGATCGAAGGAGAAAAGACCGGCAATATCCGGCTGGAAGGCGGCGATCTGTCCAAAGCACTCAAAACCACCAGGCTGCATACCGGCGTACTGCAGCGCTCGGTGGTCGTCCGGAATTAACCGGCAATAGCGGCAGCGCATCTTTTCAATAAATGGATCCCCGCTCATAAAAAAGCCAAAATAATTTACAGGATAGCCAAATAACCGGCACTTTTTTTATAGAGTATTTTGTCATTTGCAGCATGTTCTTTGTACCAGAAAGCTGGACTTTAATTACACTTTTACTTCTCTATATGCAACAGAATCTTAATAAACTATTTTCCCTGCTGCTGGCAGCTGTCTGTGGATTGCTCTGCATGTCCTTTATGCCTTCCGGGAAAATAAAACCCCGGCCCGGCCGGCACACGGCCCCCGCTCCGCTTAAGCTCCCGCAAGGCTTTACAGTGCATACCATTATCGACAGTTCGGCAAAAGCAAGGGATATCGTTGTAACGCCGCAAGGCCTCATCTATGTAAAATTATCCCGGCCCAAAAACGGAAAAGCCATTCTTGTTTTAAAGGAAGGCCCCGATGGGAAGGCAACCATCACCGGAGGGTTCGGAAATTACAACGGCACCGGTCTTTACTTGAAGAACGGATATTTGTATGCCTCTTCCAATGAGGCCGTCTTCCGGTATCAGTTGAATGATAAGAACGAGGTTATTCATCCGGAAAAACCGGAGACCGTGATCTCCGGATTAAAAATGGGCCGGCAACACGAAACCAAATCCATCGTTCTGGATAACGATGGCAATATTTATGTCAATATCGGTTCACCGCTAAATTCCTGCCAGGAGAAAGACCGCCAGCCCGGTTCACTGGGCATTCCGGGATGTCCCCTGCTGGATTCTGCAGGCGGTATCTGGCAATTCAGCGCCGATAAGCTGAACCAGTCCTATCCCGAAGGCACCCGGTATGCCACAGGCCTCCGGAATGTAGTGGGTATGGATTGGAACCGGCAAAACAATACCCTCTTTGTCATGCAGCACGGAAGAGACCAATTGCACGATATTTTCCCGGACCTGTACACACAAAAACAATCGGCTGAGTTGCCGGCAGAATGCATGTATATGATCAAAAAAGGCGATAATGCCGGGTTTCCGTTCACTTACTACGATCCTTTCCTGAAGAAAAATATACAGGCACCTGAATATGGGGGTGACGGTAAAAAAGAAGGCAGCCCGGAGTACATCAGCCCCGTTGTTGCATTTCCTGCGCACCTGGCGCCCAACGGGCTTTTGTTTTACACCGGTAATCAATTCCCGGAAAAATACAGGAATGGTGCATTTGTAGCATTCCATGGGTCCTGGAACCGGACACCCGAAAAACAGGAAGGTTTTATGGTGGCGTTTGTTCCGTTCAAAGATGGCAAGCCCTCCGGAGACTGGGAGGTCTTTGCCAATGGCTTTGCCGGCGTTCCGGAAGTGCTTTCTCCAAGACAGGCAAAACACCGCCCCTGCGGTCTGGCACAGGGAAGCGATGGAGCCCTGTATGTGACCGACGACGTAAAAGGAACCATTTACAAAATTGAATATAAAAAATAATCGGCTTCCCGTTTATCCACCGGAATGCATTTTACCGGTTCGGTGGGCAGGGCTACTGACAATGCTATCATTCATCCGATGAAAAAAATTCTTGTTTTTTCCTGCCTGCTTTGCTGCATCGCTCCGGTGCATGCCCAAACCAAAAAAGCTTATACAGCAAAAAAAGTGGTCCCGGCCACATCACCGGTTGAAACGCTGAAACGCGGAAAGGTCCTTTATCAGAAGTTCTGCATCTCCTGCCACCAGGTGGACGGAGGAGGCGTGCCGAATTTAAACCCGCCTATCGTCGGCACCAGCCGTATTGCGGGCAAGAAGGCTCCGCTGATCAAGGTCATCCTCAACGGAATGCAGGAGCGGGTAGAGATCGACGGGGAGTTCTATTCAAATAATATGCCCCCGTTTAAAACGCTTACCGACCAGCAGGTTGCGGATGTACTTACCTATATAAGAAAGAGTTTCGGTAATACCGGTACCGGAATTACCAAAACAGAGGTAACGATGGTGCGGTCCGGAAAAATAAAATAAGCCGGTTGGCCGGCCGGTGCAACATAGCCCCGAATTACAATTTACGCAGCACTTCCCGTGTTTTCTCCAGCATCCTTGCCCGGTCGCCATCCATTCCCCCGGCAGAATAAATATTCATTTCGATTTCTGTAAGGGTGTTGAACACCTCGTTCTGGAGCGGTTCCGGAACCTTCCGGAAGGTCATGTTTTCCTTTAGCGCTGCCTTATTGAACAATGCCGCCGCCACCTGGTACCGCTGTTCAAAAAACTGTATCATGCCCTGCTTTAACAGGCTATAGAAGGCGCTGCCCGCCTTGGAAACAGCGTCTTCGGCGGGCTGCAGCAGCTCCTGAATACTTACAGGTGCATGCTGTGCCGGCAAAACAATAGAAGACTGCGGTGTTGCCGGCTGCCGCGGGCCGGGTTGGCGGGATGCCCGCTTCTTCTTAGATCGCCTGATCAGCAACAGCACCAGCAGCAGGAGGGCCACAACGCCCGATCCAAGCAGCAATGCCCCAAAATTATCGTTCCGCTCGGCTTCCGTATTTACCCGGCCGGGAGCCTGGCGGGCAGCACCCGGTTCTCTCGAATAAAAGGTAATAGGGGGATTATTGATCGTGTTGTAGCGGTTTTGTTTTGCATCAAAATAAGAAAACCGGATGGGCATAAGGGTATAAGTACCTACTTTTCCCATGGTAAAGGGTATGGTAAATATTTTGGAGCCCGGGGCGGTCCGGCTGTTCCGGTTGTACTGTTCCTGTACATTGACCGGGTAAATCACAATTCCCCGGGGCCATTCCACATCAGGTTGTGTTATTTGACTAAAATCCCCCGCTCCTGAAATGGTGATCTGCAAGGTTCCGCGCTCCCCGGGTGTAAAATTGATCTTGGAAAGATGAACACTCATCTTAAAATCGCCCACTGCCCCGTTGTATACCAACGAAGGCGTATTGGCCGGCGGGTTATTTACGGTGATGGTAATAGGCACGGAGGAAATCGTCATCCGGTATTCACCGTTCTTTAACGGAATGTTTTCATCGATCCCGTCTAATATGGAAGAACGGTTGCCTGCCCCGTCGGTCAGCTTGATCCGGTTACTGATCACCATCGGGTCCAGTTGCAGCTTTCCCGCCTCCATCGGCGTAAGCTGTACCTTACGGATGGTATGCACATCAAAGCTTTCCCCGTTAACGGTTTCCCGGCTTACCATTCCGTCTCCGGAGCTGATCAGGTCCCTGAACTCAAATCCGTCAAAAGCCGGATCTTTTACTACTTCCGAAACCGATTCGAGCGAGGAATACAGCTTATACGTTACAATGATGGGCTCTCCTACATAACAATTCGTTTTATTTGCATATACATTCAAATAAATATTACTTCTTAACCTTGCCTCCAGTACATTCCGCTGGGCAAATACTGCTAATGAGGTCACCAGCAAAAGCGTCAGTAAACCAAACCGTTTCATGTATGCTTGTATGCGTTCCCGCTTTGCAGGACTCTTTTTTATGTTCACACCGCAGAAACAGGAAATTTATCCGGGTGCCTGTCCGGGCCCGTTCATAAATCGCCTAATTGCGGCCTTAAGATAATACTTTCTACGCAAGCGGCATCCGAAAGCCGGGTAGCTGTTTCGATCAGAGTCGCAATATCGGTTGCTTCCATAATCCGCTGCTTGCTGTTATCAAAGCCATCCCAGGAAGCCGTCATTACTGCACCGGGAAACAATGCCGCCACTTTGATCCCGTATGGTTTCAGCTCTTCCCGGAGGTTCTGACTGAAACCATTGAGGGCAAATTTACTGATACTGTAAGAACCGCCGCCCGGGTAGGCCTGCAGTCCGGCAATCGAACAGATATTAAAAATAAACCCATGTTTTTTTTCCTTCATAGCCGGTAACACCGTTCTTGTGAGATGATACGCGCTGTAAAGATTGGTCGCCATCTGACTTTCCAAAGCCCCGTCTGCTTCTTCGCTTACGTTTCCCGGCTCAAAAAGACCGGCGTTGTTCACCAGGATGTCCGGAACCCCTTGCTGCAGCGCCCATTGCCCCAACGCAACCGCCTCCGCTTTAACAGAAAGATCAAACGCTTTTGCCCGAAGATCCGTACCGGGGTATTTTGTCTGCAGGCTTTCCAGCGCATGGTAAAGCCGTACTTCATTCCTCGATGTGATCAGCACCCTGTTTTCTTCTTTTGCAAAAATCTCAGCAACAGCAAACCCGATCCCCTGTGAGGCACCGGTAACTAAAATATTCATATCCCCTGTTTTGTTTAACCCTACGAAGTACGGATAATTTTTTTTATGGTTTCGTTAAATAAGAAACCAGTTATCAGTTCAGATTCAGGGACCAGATCGTTGTATTCAGAGTTTTAGTATCCGGAGCCGTTGCAGAAACTGCATCTGTTTCAAACTAAAAACCTGTTCGTGATCAGTGAGAAGTGACGCACAGACCCAATCAAAAACTCAAACAACAAACCAGAAACAAACATAAGAGCGTCACTGAAGACAATGATTGCTGAAGACTGACCGCTAATAGCGAATGACTGATAACCAAGTTTACCTATCTTAGCGCCAAAAAAATTACATCCGTGTACATTCATCAGCAATTTTGCATCTCCCCTCAATATACGGTTGACCCGGTAAACCTGGAGGAGGTGATCGCTTCTGTGGATGGAAAGCTGATCGCGCTGGAACCCATGCTGGAAGGAGTGCCCCCGGCCATGTTGCGGAGAATGAGCAAAGCTGTGCGCATGGGCGTCGGGGCCGGACTGCCCCTGCTAAAAGATACCGTACCGGACGGCATCATTATTGGAACGGCAAACGGAGGCATGGAAGACTGTATCAAGTTCCTGAATCAGATCATCGACTATGAGGAAGGCATGCTGACACCGGGCAATTTTGTTCAAAGTACTCCCAATGCTATCGCCGGACAACTGAGCCTCATCACTAAAAACCGGAATTACAATGCCACCCATGTACACCTCGGGCTGGCTTTTGAAAATGCCCTTACGGACGCAAAAATGTTCCTGAACGACCATCCTGAGCGGGTGTACCTCGTGGGGGCCGTGGACGAAATATCAACCTACAATTATAATATCGACCGGCTTGCAGGATGGTATGATCCCACGCTGACCAACGCGCGTTTATTTGACACCGACCACCCGGCCACCATTGCCGGCGAGGGCGCCGCTCTTTTTTTATTTAGCGGAAAGACTGAAGGCGCCCTTGCAAAAATAGCAGCGATCGAAACATTGCATACTACCGACCTGCAGCAGCTAAAAGAACGGTTCCAGGCCCTACTTACGGAATACCCTGCTACTCCCAACACACTTTTCCTGTCGGGAGAAAACGGAGATAACCGGTACCGGTTCTTTTATGAAGGCCTGGAGGCTCTGCTGCCATCAACGCCTGTGCTCCGGTTTAAGCACGCAACCGGTGAATACCCGACCGCTACATCCTTTGCTACCTGGCTGGCAACCTATATCCTGCAAAACCAGGAAATACCTGCTTCCTTTCTAAAGAAGGGAACCATACAAACTGCGATCGACCAGGTGATCATTTACAACCACTACCACGGGAAACAACACAGTTTTCTTGTTGTTTCAAAAAGATAACTTCTTCTATTTTTAACTCTTAAATAAAACTCTATGAGATTCTCCTTTTTATTAGCGCTGTTAACCATTACGACCACCGCTTATTCCCAAAAGATCAAAACAACGGAAGGCGACCCTTCGGTACTGAAAGATCAGACCAGTGTGAACATCGAATTCAATTATGAAGGCTTAAGCGTCGGGAAATTTAAAAAAGAAGCCGATTATATTGCAAAGAAAACAGAGGAGTACAATAAGAAAGAAGCCGGCAAAGGCGATAAATGGGCCGAGGCCTGGCAACAGGATAGATCCCGTGCCTATGAGCCCCAGTTCCTGGAGCAGTTCCTTGAAAAATCAAAACTCAAAAACGAAAAGACGGCGAAATATACACTGATCTTCCATACCAGGTTTATTGAACCGGGGCTCAACGTCGGCGCCTGGAGGAAGAACGCGTATATAGATGCAACGGTAACCATTGTGGAAACCACCAACCGCGGCCATGTTGTTGCCGTGCTTACGGTCGACAAAGCTCCCGGCCGGGATGTAATGGGCGTTGATTTTGATACGAGCTGGAGGATCTCGGAAGCCTATGCCAAAGCGGGAAAATCGCTGTCAAAATATATCTGGTAAATACATAAATGCCCTACATTGAGTCTTCTCTTCCCGATAGTTATTGTGTCTGCGCCAGGTTAAATGCTACGACCTGCTAGCCCTGAATCTACATCCGGAGGCTGCAGCACACCCGTAACACAGCGATCTACCCGCAGACTTCCGGCAAAGATCACCGCCGCGCTGCGGCTAAGACAATGGCACCTCGCTCCCGGTTACAAAGGTGAACGGCTAGCCGCTCCTGAACAATTCAAGACTTCGGGTTTCAAATATTTGGGATTGCTTCGCTTCAGAATACGAAATGACGGATGCAGGCTTTTGATACCGACTCATCCCATCACAGCATGCGCAGCAGCTTCACCTGTATTGATCGCTCCTTCCATAAATCCCTGCCAGTCAGCCAGGTGCTCTCCTGCAAAATACGTATGCAGGAATTTCTTCTTTAGTTCCGGCATTACCCGAAACCATTGGTCGATGCCATAAAGCGCATAGGCCCCATATGAATAGGGATCATTTCCCCAGTAATAATTTGCCTGTCCTTTCAGCAAGGACCTGATACCGCTGAAATGTGGCTCCAGGCAACGAAAAACATCATTTGCCAGGAACTCGTCCGTCTGATTGGCATTGGATGCCGCCTTATCACCAACGCTATAGGCTATGAGCACTCCCTCCTTAGAGCGCTGGTTTTTGGTAGCATGATAGAAATAATGCGGCGATTGGTCCGACACCAGATCAAACGCCTCTTCCTTCCAGAAGCGTTCGGAAAAATGCAGGGCGTGTTTATTGATCCGGGCATATTGCAGTTCATTCAGTGCGGCAGAAAGCGGGGACGGCAGGCCGGGACTCCAGTTGATCCGCTGAATCGAAAATGTAGGAATGGCACAGATCAGCTTATCTGCAGTAAACTTTTTTCCATTGGTGCAGGTCACTTCCACCCGGTTCTTTTGAGAAATATGCGCAACATGATGACCACAGTGAATATGCTCCATTCCGATCTCCCCGCGCAGCTTATGTGCCAGCAAGGCATTCCCCCCCTTTATTTTAAGATCCATCTCATTTTTTTCACTGCTTTCCGCATACTCCGCCAGCGCCGCAAAGGCTGAAACATGACGGATGCTTTCTCCAAAGTCGGTACTGTCCAGCAGTTCCCGGATATCAAGGTCACGGCCGCTACAACCGTTGTTCACGAGGAAACGCCACCAGTCGTACCGGTCCAGCGTCCGCTTATCTGCTTCTTTCAAATTCGGGTAGGCTTCCAGAATGCTTTTAAACTTTGCACGCCATTCGCTGCTATAATCCCAGCTGCCGGCAGGATGGTATTGCCCTTTGTACACAAGATGGGTATTCATTTGGTTGTTCTCCAGCGGCAGACCAAACTCCTCACAAAGCTCCCGGATTCGTGTATGTGAGTTCCCCACCCATTCGCCTCCCAGCTCAATGACGAGGTCATCGCCCACAGTGTGAGAAAAAACGCGGCCACCGATGCGGTTCCTGCTTTCAATAACCGTAACCGTAATTCCTTTTCTTTTTAACCGTAATGCCGCTGCAAGACCGGCAAAACCGGCGCCTATGATGATGACCTGCGGTTTTTTTACGGAATAGCCGCTCAACGGCAACGACCCGGCAAGCAGCAGCCCACCGGCCGACAAAGTGCCTTCACGAATAAAACGGCGACGGTTCATATCCATAAATTTAGAGCTGAAGATAAGGCTCTGAAAAACGGCAGCGCATACCTGAATCTGGTGAGTATTTATTTCCGGATGCGGTCCATGATCTCCACAAGCGGCATTTCTTCCAGCACCGTCCTCCCGGGGCTTTGCCCCTTGCTTTCCCATTTTACCAGCCGGATAAAGCCATCCCTGATCTCAATACCGGTAATGTCGCCATCGGAAAAACAGCAGCAACCCGTATTAAAATAAGTGGGCAGCATTTCTTTGTAATCAAAGACCAGGTTATTGAACCGGTCCTGGTAGAGATGGGTTTCTTCCTGTATCTTTTTTATTGTTCCTGCGTCCTGAAGGCCTTTTGCAATATCCATCTGGCGATACAGGCGCTCAATATGTGTCAGCGATTCAAAAACGGGCTGGTGCGTATGCCCCGTTATCAAAAGGATCCGCTCCTGTTCCGCAGACCATTCATACATGATCTCGTTGTGCACCGTTTTCTTATAGGCATTGGTAGAGGGCTCGTTGGTATTGATCTGCAGGTACGATTGAAGCGGCCCCCAGATCCTGGATATAAAAAATTTTGTAAACCAGTTCCCGTCACTGTTAGCATCTCCCTGGTGGCCATGTGTACAAAAAATACGCAGGAGTTCCCCGTTGATCCGGGTACGCAGGACAACCCCCTCCCAGGCCTTTATCTTCTGTCCGTACACGGCTTCCAGCTCCATCCCTGCCAACGGATCGTTGTCCCAATACAGATCATGATTGCCGATCACCTTTATAAAGGCTTCCCGCTGCACAAAAGCCCGCTCTGCCGCAAAGGATGTTTCGTTATACTTTTTAACCTTTGAAAGCGTATTCTCCCAAAGCTCTTCGCAATCTCCCAGGTTTATAAAATAAAACTGCTGCTCGTTATAATACTTCAGCGCTTCCAGATAGGCCGGCGCCGCTATTGCAAAATCATCGGCCCCGTTACGGGCTCCTTTGTGCTGATCGGAAAAGATGATGAGCCTGCCCGATTGTCCGTCAAAATCGACTATGGGTCCAAGCTTCCCGGGGTTGTTTAAAATATGATTGAATAGCTTTGTAAGCGCATCGTAGATCCTGACCTTATCAGGGTTCGAATCAAACTTTCTGGCCGCCCATAAAACGGGCCTTAATAAAAGGAACCGGAGAAACCGACGCATGGTTTCAAAATTACGTTTTTGGTATGTCCGATTGGTAACATTTTCCCAGAGGGATCATTACATTCCGGGATATATAGGGCCATAACGAAGTTTCTTCGAACGGCGGCGCGGCGTACCCTTTCCGGGATAGATTATATCGTGAGCGGTTTCATAGCCTTCATTTGCGGTATCCAGCAATCGTTTCATCGCATTTCTTCTACGCGCTTCACATACCGCACCCGTAACTGCAGATGCAGCGATTCCCAAAATCACAAATCCTATTAAACGATACGTATTCTTCATCACTCTACTATTTATTCATTCATACCTGTAAGATATGAAATAAATGGTAAAAGTTGCGCCCTTTTTCTCATTTTAAAACGAATGAGTGTTAGCAACTATTCTCCATTTATCATCGTGCAAAACTATCCATGAATCATGCAAACAGGCATTAATCAATTGCTAATTCATAATAAATTAACATCGGCGGGAATCAATTGTTGGAGGTTTTGCTAAAATTATTCTTTCTTTTATGAGCAAAAAGCCACCCGAGCAATCCGGGCTCTGCAAAAGCTGCATCCCAGCTGTTATGGCCGGCCCCGGGATAAACAGTGAATTGTACCGGCACTCCATTCGCTTTCATGGCGCGTACCATTTTCCGGGAATACTCCGGCGATACCACTTCATCCTTACCACCATGAAACACCCACCACGCCGTGTTTTTCAGGTTACCGGCAATACCGGGATCCGCGCCGCCGCAGATGGGAATGGCCGCAGCAAAAGTATGGGGCATGCGGTTGACAATTTCAAAAGTACCCATTCCGCCCATGCTCAGTCCCATTACATAGACCTGATCTTTTTTTATTTTATACTGCCGGTCCAGGTTACGCATAAGCGCCATCACCAGCTGCATGCTGGGAGACGGCTCTCCACCCGCTATAAAGTAAAAACTCCGTTTACCACTGGAGTCTGCAACGGTCTGAACATTACTCCAGTAATATTTTGCTGCATTTTGCGGAAAGACAACAATTGCGGGAAATTGTTTCCGGTTCTCTTCTTTAAGGAAGATCGCAGCCCCGTGCAATAATTGTGCTTCGTTGTCGCTGCCGCTTTCGCCACGGCCATGAAGGAACAATACGAGAGGGTATTTTTTCTGCGGATCATAATGTTCCGGCAGCAGCAGCCGGTAAGGCAGTGTATCTCCGTTCTGTATGAACCTGAATTTCTGAAACAATGCATGATCCTGGGCATCTGCTGTTGTCCATAATAAAGTTGCTGCCAGTACAAACAGTATTTTTTTCATTTGTGCGTTTAAGATTGTTAACCCTTTTCCGGTCATAGCGACTCATGAGCAGCCACCCGGTTTAAAACGGAGTATTGGGTGTGTCATTTTTGAAACACCCGCACATAATCCACTTCCATTACGGCCCTGTCCAGTTTTTCATCCACCCCCATTTTGCCGCCCCAATTGCCACCCATAGCCATATTCAGCAGTAAATGAAATTTCTGATCAAAGGGCCATTCTTCAAATCCCTTTCCGGTATTCTTAAATGAAAAGAATAACCGGTCGTCTACAAAAAAATCGATCTGGTCCTTATTCCATTCAACAGCATACAGATGAAAAGCTGTTCCTGCATCCTTTAAAAAGAAACCCTTTGTTTTTTGCGTCCCGATTACATGGTTAAATGATTTGGTATGCACACTGCTGAACACCGTATCGGGATTATAGCCCACATTCTCCATAATATCCATTTCACCGCTTGCGGGCCAGCCGCCATATTTCCAATCGGTGGGCAACATCCATATTGCCGGCCATACGCCCCTGCCTGCCGGTAATTTAGCGCTTACCTCCACCCTGCCGTATAACCAGTCGCCCTTTCCTTTTGTAATCAGCCGGGCGGAAGTGTAGGTGTTTTGCTCCCGTTTTTCCTTATGTGCAATGATCCGGAGCGTTCCGTCTTTAACCAGTGCATTATTGCTATCGGCCTTTGTATAATACTGCAGCTCACGATTCCCCCAGCCGCTACCCCCCACGTCGTATCCCCATTTGTGGTCATCCGGCAACCCGTTGTTGTTAAATTCGTCGCTCCATACCAGCTTCCATCCTTTTGCAGCCGATGTTTTTTTGATGCGCTCTGTCAGCAGTTCCGGTTCATTGGTCGTAATGAACTCAAAGCCGTTTGCCAGCAGCCAGTCCATTTCTGCTGCCGTATTCACAGTCCAGGCATTCAGTGCAATATGTTGCTGCTTCGCCTGAGCGATCCATTCCGGGTGCTTTTGAAAAACGGAGTAATGATAATCCACGCCGTCCAGTCCTCCTGCTTTGACCACTTCCGGCGATTTATCGCCATTCAGGTACTGTACATGCGTTTTGGGGTCCAGCTCCTTCACTTTTTTGCAAATATCATAATCGAAACTGATGTACACTGTCATCCGAGCCGCGCCCAGCTCATGTACGAGGGCCACCGCCCGTTGTGCGATCAGCTGCCCCCTTTCCTTACTGATCACCGAAGGTTTTATTTCCAGTACCAGCCGGGTTGACCGGTTGTTCTTCATTCCTTCCAGGAGATAGGTTCTCAGCGTGGGTAATTGCTCACCGTTCGACAAAGGTGTTTTGATCAGCTCGGCATAAGGGGTCTTCTCAATCGGTAGTTTATTATAATGCGGATCATGGTTGATGACCAGTGAATCGTCTGCGGTCATTTGTACATCAAACTCAGACCCCGTACAGTTCAACGCGATCGCATGCTTCAGCGAGGCGATGGAATTTTCGGGAAGCCGGTTTTTCTTAAACGCTCCCCTGTGCGCTACGATGGGATTCGACGCAAAGGTTATCCCCTCTTTTGCACGTTGTGTCTTCGCCGGGGCGCTGCATCCGCCCAGCAGGAATGCCAGCAACGCAGCAGGAAATAAAAATTGTTTCATGTTTTGTAAAAGATATGGTATTTGATTTTACTTTAATGCCTGATACACCAGGGCTTTAAACTTATCGCCCAATTCACCATGTGAAAATGGCCACTGCTGCACAAACAGCAACGCTACCACTTCCTCTCGGGGATCGCCCCAGTAAGTGGTACCAAAGAAACCGCCCCAGGCAAAACTGCCGGCGGACTGGCCCAGCTTTAAGAAGCCTTTATCTGTGGTGATCTCAAAGCCCAAACCAAACTTATTGTTACCCAGGGAAAGGTCACCGATCTGGTTTTGGGTCATCATTTCAACAGAATGCCGGGACAGGAAGCGTTTTCCCTTAAAGACTCCCTTGTTTACGATCATCTGTAAAAAGGCCGCGTAATCTGCCGTGGTAGAAACGAGGCCGGCGCCCCCCGAGTAATACCCGTTGTTGTTTACCGGATAGTCAACCGTTATTCCGGGGAACGTGGTGTCAGACCAGGGGATGAGGGCTTTTGTTCCTTTATCCTCCGTATCGACGCTTACCAGGCGCGGTCTTTTTGCATCCGGCAAATGAAAATAGGTATCCTTCATATTCAGCGGTTCAAAAATGCGTCTGCGGAAAAATTCATCCAGGCTCATGCCCGAAACGATCTCCACCAGGCGGCCCAGCACATCGGTGTTCAGGCCGTAAGTGAACCGCTCTCCCGGCTGATGTACCAGGGGCAGCGTTCCCAGCTTGTTAATGGCATCGGCCAGCTTTTGGGGATGGGTCACAAACCCCGCGGGGATGCCGGCTTTTGCATAGATTGCTTTCATTGCCGGCGATCCGATCTGTGCATAATCCAATCCCGAAGTATGCGTCAGCAGATCCCGGATGGTGATGCCTCTTTTTGCAGGAACCGTAGTATAAGAAGAATCTGCCGCATTGAACCTGTCCAGCACTTTCGGGTCTGCAAAAGAAGGAATGAACCTGGAAATGGGATCATCCAGTAAAAATTTCCCCTCCTCAAAAAGCATCATGACTGCCACACTGGTAATGGCCTTTGTCTGAGATGCGATCCGGAAAATAGCATCGGTTCTTAAAGGCACCCGGGTTTGGGCATTGCTGTATCCAAAGGCTTTATTATAAACGATTACGCCTTTGTGTACAATCAGGGCTGTTGCGCCTTTGATCCATTTGCGGTGCACATAATCCTGAATAACATGGTCGATATACTGCAGCCGTTCGTTCGAAAAACCGTCAGGGGATCCCTTCGCGGGAACCGCTGTGATCAACTGTGCCTGGGCAGCCAACTGCAGGGCTATGCCCAGCACCAACAAGCGAATCCTTCTCTTTATCAGCATTTGGCTTCTAAGCTACAAAAATTATGACGATTTACAGTTTTCCTTGTATCTCATTTTTATTTTTAATCGAATGATTATTCGATTATATTTGCAGGATGAGGCCCCGCGATGACGCAAAAGAAGCCCGGATCCGGCAAAAAGCCATTGAGCTGATCGTGAAGCTGGGCTTTGACGGATTCAGCATGCAAAAACTGGCCCGGGCAGCCGGCCTGTCGCCTTCAACCCTCTACGTCTATTTTAAAAACCGGGAAGACCTGCTGCTGAAATTATATGCCGGTGTACAGGAAAAGTTCGAGCGGGACGCATTAACGGGATTTTCGGAGACCCTGCCTTTTGAAGAAGGGTTATGGCTTCAATGGAAAAACCGCTTTAAGAATATTTGTAAAAACCCCCTGGAATACCGCTTTTTCGAGCAGTTTCGAAATTCGCCGCTTGTCCGGCATCACGTTCCTGAGCCGGTGGCCTTCCGGACAGCGATGAACCTGTTTGTGAGAAATGCCGTTCGCAGTGGAAGCATCAGGCAGCTACCCCTGGAAATTTTCTGGTCACTGGCACATGGCCCCTTTTACATGCTGATCAAATTTCACCTGGATCAAAGCAGTATGGCAGGCCTTCCGTTTTCGCTGACAGAACAAAAGCTGAAACAGGCTTTCCTGCCGGTATTGGAGGCCCTGAAACCCTGATTTTTTTACCCAATAAACGAACAGTTATTCGATTATAAAATCTATTTAATTCATGACAATAAATCACCTTAATCTTGTTCTTTCCGATGTCGAAAATGGAGTTTCTTTTTTTGAGACCTATTTCGGTTTTTCCTGCGTGGACATCAAAGGCGACCACCAGATCGCAGTTTTAAAGAATGCAGCCGGGTGCACACTGGTATTGATGGCGCAGAAGGACGCCCCGGTCGTATATCCCAAAAGCTTTCACGTCGGCTGGATGCTTGATAGTGTAGCGGCTGTTGACCAATTGCATCTGCAATTAACTGCCGGCGGAGTGCCCGGGGTGCAATCGCCCCGAAAAATAAGAGACAGCTATGGTTTTTATTTTTACTTCGATGCCCTTTTTATTGAAATCGGATATTACCTGGATGCCGCATAGCAACTATAGTCTATTTCTTCTGCTGATCTGCTGTTACCAATGTAGTATCCGTTACAAGGGTAGGAACGTTATAGCCGCCTGAATCCAGTATCGTTTTGGGAAAGGCCCGTTTTAGCTGTACCCAGGCGTTCCTGTTTATATTGGTTTTGTAAAGATAAATGGCCCGCAGCGCCGGCATTGTTTTTAACTCCGCAACGCCTTTATCCGTAACCTTCGTTCCTACCAGGTTCAGTACCTGCAGTTGTTTCAGCGGCTTCAGGTGTTGCAGACCGGCATCGGTTATCGCGGTGTTGCTTAGGTAGAGTCTTGTAAGGCCTTCCAGCTTTGCAATCGCTGCCAGAGCGGCGTCGTCTATATCGCTGCCATCGAGCCTGAGCCACACCAATTGTTTTTTTAAGGGCTCCAGCAATTTTACCAGCTGCCGTGCCTGATTGCCGGCGGTAACAAAGTTTACCGACAGGTAATTTTTTTCATGCGCAACGGGAACCACCATAACACCGGCATCTTTCAGCTTGTTTACGGCGTCTTCGCTTGCGGCGCTTACTGCAGCATCCGGCACATCTGCGCTTTTTGCCACATTGCCGCCGCTGCCCGACTGCAGCGCAGCCAGTACGGGTTTGATCTTATCGGTTTGCGGTAATTCTTTTACTTTTTTTGTAAAGCTGTTGCCGGTACTTACCCACCAGTTCAGGACCGCCACTTCGTTGGGGGTGAGCTGGGGTTTTTCCTTGGGAGGCATATGATCATCGTCATTCAGTGGCAGCAATAACCGTTTGATCATTGCACTTTCATCTGGCTTGCCACTCTCGATCGCCTTTCCATCCTTCCCGCCCTTCAGGATATAATTTTCTTCATCCAGACGCAGCTTTCCTTTTTGTTTGCTGCTTCCATGGCAACTATAACATTTTCGCTGCAGGATCGGTTGCACCACCGCCGTGTACAGCACCGCCTCCTGGATGTTGGGGATCGGTTTCATGGTCTGGTCTGCACCGGCATCATCCATCCCTGCTGTTAAATAATCGGTACCATGTGTCAGCGAGCCGCCCAGGTGCCCGGTAACCATGATTAACGCAATCACCCCAGCCGCCATTGGATTGGCATATCTGGAAGCTAACGAAAGCCGGTGCAGCATATAAAACAGGAAAGCCGCCGCCGCTGTAATGATCCCCAACCATTGATGCCGCCTGGTAAGCACGGCATCGTAGTCGCCGCTTAACGACAGCAGATACCCGGTAATACAGGATGCAACAGCCGCCAGCATTCCCCAAAAAAGGAGTACCGGAACCGAAGGCCGCAGTAGCGGGAACCGTTTTACAAACAGCTGGAACAAACAGGCAACCAGCAATATGCCGATAGGCAGGTGTACCAATACAGGGTGAAATCTTCCTAAAACTTCCACAATAGCGAGAATGGTCATATGTTGTTATTGATACCTTTGTCTGAGTGTTTTCATCATATGCACGTTTATGGCCCATTGATCGGCCAGGGGCTGCTGGGTATAAGGCAATACCGGCATATATGTAGGCGGGCCAAACTCTGTGAGCACGGTCATTACTTCCCCCTGGTTCCGTTTCCGTTCTGCAACCACATCCCACCAGTCGAAATGTTGTTTTACCACCGCGGCCCATTCCGGTGCGCGCGGATCGTTTACCTGGGGGCCTTCCGGATGACCGATACGCGCGTGGATATGTGACGTCCGCTCCAGGGCCCGGGCAACAGTTTCCTCCTGATCGTCCAGCATGCTCTCGTGCACGTTGCACCAGTGCGAAATATCCAGGGTCAGTTTTAAGGAAGGGTTCTTTTCAATGAACTGCCGAGCCACATGCGCGGCAAATAACATGCGGGAGCGATGGGTTTCGTGACAGATGGTGACCCCTGTTTGTGCAGCAAGTGAACCGGTAAAATCGATAAAGGCTTTATTTTCCTCATAGCTGAAATGGTCTCTTCCGGAATGGCAATTGATGTACACCGGTGGCTGGGCGCTGTTTGTTGCCGCAGCCTTTGCCGCACCCTTAAAATACTCCAGGTGCTCTTTAAAACCGGGCTGGTAGCCGCCACAAAGAAACCCTACCCGGAGCTCATGTTTCTTTAATGCCTCAAACAATTCTTTTTGCTGTGCAGTTTCTGCCGGCCACCAGACTTCGACGCCGTCATACCCTTCTTTTTTTGCGGCCGCGCAAAAGGCATCCGTTGATCCTTTAAACCCCCAGTTTGTGGCCATCACGATCAGCCGGAAGCCGGGCTTTGCAGGCATGCTGAGTGCGGCGGGTTTGGTGATGGAAGCCGCTGCCGGCAAAAACATTCCTGCCATCGCCGCTGCAGACGATGTTTTTAAAAAACTTCTCCTGTTCTGATTCATATGCGTTACAATCGTTCTTATCCTTATGCAATAATTTCGCGGATCACTTTCCCACCCACATCGGTAAGACGGAACGGCCGTCCCTGGTAGGGGTAGGTGAACTGCTCGTGATCAAATCCCAGCTGGTTCAAGATGGTTGCCTGTATGTCGAAAGCATCCACTTTACCGCTTACGGCAGTGTAGCCTATTTCGTCCGTTTCTCCATGCGTATGCCCTTTTTTGATGCCCCCTCCCGCCATCCAGATCGTAAACGCTTCGGTGTGATGATCCCTTCCTTTAAAAGGGTTTTGTGCTCCGTTGCGGTTTTCCATCATCGGCGTGCGCCCAAATTCCCCCGCCCATACAACCAGGGTCTCATCCAGCAATCCGCGCTGTTTCAGATCCAGCAACAGTGCGGTTACCGGTTTATCCACGCTCCGGTATTTATTGATGATGCCGATATTGAGCGCATTGCTGGCGTTATCGCCATGCGCGTCCCACCCCCAATCAAACAGCTGTACAAAGCGGACCCCTTTTTCTACCAGCTTTCTGGCCAGCAGCACATTGTTGGCAAAGCAGGCCTTGCCGGGCTTTGTTCCGTACATTTCATGAATGTATGGAGGCTCATCGTTGATGTTCATCACATCCGGCGCCGTAATCTGCATCCGGTACGCCATTTCATATTGGGAGATGCGGGAAAGGATCTCGGGATCATTGTAATCTTTATACTCCTGCATGTTGGCCTTGTTAACCGCTTCGATGGAGGCCTTACGAAGATCGCGGCTCATACCATCGGGATCTTTTATGAACAGCACGGGATCGCCTTCGCTCCGGCACTGCACACCCTGGTACACGGAGGGCAGGAAACCGCTGCCCCACACGCTTTTGCCGGCGTCCGGAAAACTGCCTCCGCTTGTGAGCACCACAAAACCGGGCAGATTCTGGTTTTCTGTACCCAGGCCGTACGTAACCCAGCTACCGATGCTTGGTCGCCCCAGCCGGGGACTTCCGGTATGCACCAGCAGCTGTGCCGGTGCGTGATTGAACTGGTCGGTGGTTACTGCCTTGAGAAAAGAAACTTCATCTACCACCTCCGAAAAATGCGGAAGGTGCTCGCTCACCCAGGCCCCGGACTGGCCATGCCGGGCAAAAGTTGCCTGCGGGCCCAGCATTTTGGGCACACCTGTAATAAAAGCAAAATGTTTCCCCTCCAGGAAAGAAGGCGGACAGTCCTGTCCATCCATCTTTGCCAGCTCCGGCTTATAATCAAACAACTCAAACTGCGAAGGTGCGCCCGCCATGTGCAAAAAGATAACACTCTTCGCTTTTCCTATAAAAGGAGGTGCTTTGGGCAGCAACGGATGAGCCGGATCAAATACAACGGAATGGGCCGCTTTTGTTTTGCCTCCGCAGCCGCCCAGCAACGATCCCATGGCCAATGCGCCCAGTCCCATGGCACTTTCTTTTAAAAAGTGGCGCCGGGTATGGGTGCGCATTACCATTTGTTCGGCCTCCCTGACCAATCGCTGATCAATAAGATCTTTCTTTGTCATTTTAATCCGTTTTTGTGCAGTGCTTAGTTTTTCGTCACTACCTCATCGAGGTTCAGCATGGCATTGGCAACGGCCACCAGGGCCGCTGTCGCAGGCGTTGCCTTTTCGCCCTGACCGCCCGCCATAGCCCTTGTTTTCCCCGGGTTCGGTTTAAATTCTTTTAATGCCTGCTGATACAGCTCCTCAAACACTTTCAGTTTATCTTCCTTTATCGGTTTGTACAGCATCAGCTGGTATCCTTTTTTGATCTGTGCTGCCAGATCACCGGCGCCCTCCTGCATGCGAAAGGCAAAATGCCGCGCCATATCGATATAGGCAGAATCATTCAGCGTGGTGAGCGCCTGCAGCGGTGTATTCGTATTGATCCGTCTTGCCGTGCACAATACCCGCTGCACCCCGTCAAATGCGATCATTGAAGGATAAGGTGCCGTACGTTTCCAGTAGGTATAAACGGCCCGCCGGTATTGGTCTTCACCCGTGCTGTTATGCCACCTGGCTGCGTTGTACGGTGAAAGCCAGATTCCGTCCGGCTGCCAGGGCATTACGCCCTTCCCATACATTTTATTACTCATCAGGCCACTAATGCAAAGGTTTTGATCTCTCAGCTGTTCAGCGCTCAGCCGCACCCGCGGGCCTCTTGCATAAAATTTATTGGCCGGATCTTTTTCTTTTACCGGTTCCGTTAGCCTGGAATCCTGCCGGTAGGTAGCACTCATTACCATCTCTTTCAACACTTTTTTAATGCTCCACTGATAATCATGCATGAATTTCCAGGACAGGTGGTCCAGCAGCTCCCGGTGTGTGGGAAGCATTCCCTGTGTGCCCATATCTTCCAGCGTTTCCACGATCCCCGTTCCGAACAACTGCTCCCAAAGCCGATTCACCATCGTTCTGGAAACCAGCGGGTTCCGTTTGTCAGTAAGCCAGCGTGCAAGCCCCATGCGGTTCTTTGGTGCATTGGCCGGCATGGCAAATTGCAACGACTGCGGAACGGCCGGTTCTACTTCCTTGCCCAGGGTAAGGCGATTGCCGCGTTCAAACACATGGGTCTCGCGTCGCAACCAGTCCGGATTTTCCATCATAACCGGCGTGGTGGTAACCGGCGCATTCAGCAGGTCCCAGTAGGTATGTTTCCGGGCGGCATACTCGGGACTGCCTTTTGCCGGCAGCTCGGGAATGAAGCCAAACCATTCAAATACGCCCAGAATATCTTCCGATGTTGCGGGCAAGGAAGGATTTTCATAGATTACATACACATCGTGCGTACCCGTATGCGGCTGCATTTCCGCCGATACCTTCCGCCATCCATCTTTTTGCTCAATCAACACCGATGCCAGCATAGGCCCGTCGGGAGCATCGCTCCTGAAGGTAAGCCGCCCTCCTGCCTTATTGGAATAAAAGTTCCAGATCACCTGCGCGGCATCATCCAGCTTCACATGTTTCAGCCGTACATGAGAATGGTTGCGCATTCCCAAAGCCACGTTCTTGTTGATGATGATCGCATTTTTCAGGCTGTCGGCGGTAGTAGCATACACCACCGGCTGCCAGGTTCTGAGAAACTGGTAGAGCTGCCGTGCCTGCTCCGCGCTGCCGTTGGTGCGGATCCATTCCATCAGCTGGGTCATCTGCAGTTTCATAGAGTCGTTGTATTCGCGGATGAGGGGATACTCCGCCGGGATATCATTGTCTCTTGTATTATTAAAATACGCCATGAATTTATAATATTCATCATGCCGGAACGGGTCATAAGGATGGCTATGGCACTGCACGCAGGAAAAGGTAGTGCCCAGCAGCGACTCCCAGGTCGTATTTACCCGGTCCATTACAGCGGCCACTCTGAATTCTTCGTTATCCGTTCCTCCTTCATCGTTGGTCATCGTATTCCGGCTGAATGCTGTGGCAATATATTGGGCGTCTGTGGCGTTGGGCAACAGGTCCCCGGCTATCTGCTCGGTTAAAAAAACATCGTACGGTTTATCGGCGTTGAATGCGTCGATCAGCCAGTCGCGGTACCGCCAGATGCTGCGCCCGCCATCGGATTCATAGCCTTTCGTATCGGCATACCGCGACAGATCCAGCCACATGGAGGTCCATTTTTCGCCAAAATGCGGGGAAGCAAGCAGTGAATCCACCAGCCGCTCATAGCCCTTATCATCGCTGTTTTTCAGGTATTGATCTGCAACCTTTGCAGACGGGTACATCCCGATCAGATCCAGGCTTACTCTTCGCAATAAGGTGTACGGGTCGGTCTGCGCAGCCGGCTGCATATCCAGCTCATCCAGCTTTTCATAGATAAAGTGGTCCACATCATTCCGGACCCAGGAATTATCTTCATCGGGCACCGGTGTTTGCTTTACCGGCAGGTAGGCCCAGTGATCGCCCCATTTAGCGCCCTGTTTGACCCATTTCCTCAAAATGCCGATCTCATCTTCGCTCAGTGGTTCGTGCTTGTAGGGCATCCGCTCTTCCGGGTCTTTCAGGGTCAGCCTCCTGATCATTTCGCTGTTGTCCGGATCACCAGGTATGATCGCCGGTTTACCAGATTCTGTTTTCGCCAGCGCATCTTCCCGGAACAGTACACTAAAGCCTCCTTTGGCCTTAACCCCTCCGTGACAGGTGATGCATTTTTTATTGAGGATGGGCTTTACTTCTGTGCTAAAATCCACTTTTTTTGAACCACTGGTAAAGCAGGCAACCATACCGCTCACCACCAGCAATGCAAAAACCAACACTATCTTTTTATTATGAAAAATATGAAGCATCGTATTCAGCAATCAACAATTCCTGTTATTGTAAATATAAACAGATATGAACCCGCATTCCACACAGCACTTTTCGCTCTCCCAAACTTACTAAAGTTTAGTGTTTCACTAATGAATTGTTTGTGCTTTTAAATAAATCACAACAGAAAAGGTACAATTTTAGCTAAAACTGATAATATTTTACCTTCCATGACTACACCGGAACCTGCGCCCGGTCTTTTTTTTCCGTACCGGCTGTTTGGAAATGCGCCGGTCTGCAATTTTTCTATCCCCTGTTTGCAGCCAACTTTACCGGGTAACAGACCGGTATCCCTTTCTATTTTACCCAGTTCACCTGTGCCTTTTTCACATCCCTGGAATTACCGCCGATCATGATCTCAAACGCACCGGGTTCCCAGCCATATTGCAGCTGGCTGTTATAAAACTTCAAATCTCCGGGGGTTATCTGAAAAGTAACGGTCTTTGAAGTTCCCGCTTTCAACCAGATCTTCTGAAACCCCTTCAGCTCCTTTACCGGGCGGCTTACGGAACCCACCAGGTCGCGGATATAAAGTTGTACGACCTCGGCACCGTCATATTTTCCACTATTGGTCAGTGTAACGGTTGCTTTCAGCGTTTGCGCCCCTTTCAGCGATTTGCTGCTCAGCGTTATATCGCTGTAGGTAAAGGCTGCATAACCAAGCCCATAGCCAAACGGATAGAGCGGCTCATTGGAAACATCGAGATAATTGGACCGGAACTTCTGAAACCATTTTCCTTCTTCCAGCGGGCGACCGGTATTCAGATGCGCATAATACAGGGGGATCTGTCCGACGTTCTGCGGAAAGGTCATCGTTAGTTTTCCGGAGGGATTGACATCTCCGAACAATACATCTGCAATAGCAGCACCTGCCTCCGAACCGCCAAACCATACATTCAAAATAGCAGGGATGTTCTTTTGTTCCCAGTTCAACGTCAGCGGTCTGCCGGTAAACAATACCAGCACTACCGGTTTGCCTGTTTTTAACAGCTCTCTTAAGAGACGCTGCTGTGCCCGGGGAATATCCAGACTGGTGCGGCTGCTGCTTTCCCCGCTGAACTCTGCGGACTCACCCATGGCAGCAATGATCACATCCGATCTTTTAGCGATTTCCAGCGCCTCTGCTTTCATGACCTCCGGGGTTCGCGTATCCCGTTCCCGGTTCAGTGTTTTTCCAAACATGGTGACCCGCTCTTCCAATGCAGCATCTTCTGTAAGATTGCATCCTTTGGCATAAGCGACCTCCGCTTTATTCCCCAGGGCTTCTTTCAACCCTTTCAGCACAGAAACGGAACGATTCTGCACAGTGGCCACACTCCAGGTTCCGGCCATATTATTGGCCGCATCGGCCAGCGGACCGATCAGTGCGATCTTACCTCCCTTTTTCAACGGCAGCATATTGCCTTTATTTTTCAATAATACAAAACTTTCTGCGGCGATCTCCCGCGCTATTTTTCGGTGCTCCGGCGTATAGATCTCTGTTTTAGCCCGCTGCCCGTTGCAGTACTTATACGGATCTGTAAACAGGCCCAGTTTGTATTTTGCCACGAGCACATTGCGGCAGGCCGCGTTGATCTCCGCCAGCGTGATCTTTTTTTCTTCCAGCGATTGCTTCAGCGTTTTTAAAAAGCCCTCGCCCACCATATCCATGTCCACTCCCGCTTTTAAAGCCAGGGCCGACACTGCCTGCAGGTCGCCCATCCCATGATCGGTCATTTCGTTAATGCCCGTATAATCCGTTACCACGAAGCCCCTGAACCCCCATTGCTTCCGCAACACATCTGTTAACAGCCACCGGTTGCCCGTAGCCGGGATGCCATCCACCACATTAAAAGAAGCCATCACACTGCCTACGCCTGCATCCACCGCTGCTTTATAAGGAGGAAAATATTCATTGTACATACGGAGATGGCTCATGTCCACCGTATTATAATCCCGTCCTGCTTCTGCTGCACCATACAGCGCATAGTGTTTTACGCAAGCCATAATGTTGGTGTTTTGAGAATAATCGCCCTGGTATCCCTTTATCATTGCTTTTGCGATCTGTGCACCCAGGTAGGGGTCTTCACCATTTCCTTCCGAAACCCTTCCCCAGCGTGGGTCACGGGCAATGTCCACCATCGGGCTAAAAGTCCAGGAGATGCCATCTGCGCTGGCTTCGATGGCCGCGATCCTTGCGGATCGTTCAATGGCGCTCATATTCCAGGTACAGGACAGGCCCAGGGGAATGGGAAACGTGGTTTCATACCCGTGGATCACATCCATCCCAAACAGCATGGGGATCTTCATGCGGCTTTCCTCGACGGCTACTTTCTGAATCGCTTTTATTTTTTCCACCCCTTTGATATTGAACAATCCCCCAACCCGGCCTTCCTTTACATTTTTACCGATATCCGAATTGGTAGCGGTACCGGTTGTAAACTCCCCTGCGCTGGGCAGGTTCAGCTGACCTATTTTTTCCTCCAGTGTCATCTTGCTCATCAAAGTGCTGATAAATGCATGCATCCGGCTACCGGATCCCGCACGCCCCGTCTGTGCATGGATGCCTGCAATCATGATCCCTGTAAGCAGGAACAGCATGCCTGCTCTTTTACAGATCCTGTGGATTTTGTTTTTCCTTATCATGGCCTCAGACTTTTTTTCATTAAAATATCCTGCTGCGCATCTGTTCCCAACATAAACATATGGGTACCGAACGGCTCAAACCCCTGTTTCTGGTAAAAACCAAGCGCGGCGTTATTCCGTTCCCAAACGCCCAGCCACAGGTATCGCTTTCCGTATGCTTTGCCTGCCTCTGCCGCCTTTTGCAGTAACGCCTTCCCAACTCCGCGCCCTTTTTGCTCTTTGGAAACATAGATCCGTTCCAGCTCCATACCTCCGGGCCCATCTTTGTCCGCATCTATATTCAGCTTCATGTAACCTGCGATCTTTTCATCTTCCCGGGCAATGTAATATTCAGATGCCGTTCCCAGCAGGTCGTTCTCAAAGCCGGTATCCGAGAACACCACTTCATGATAGTACCGCATATTTTCCGCTGTATTATACTGCTCATAGGTATCGGCAAATGTGTGCCGGGCAAATGCCTGAAGTGCTTTCAGGTCCTTTACTTCGGCTTTTACGATCGAATATTGCATAAGGGTCATACTGCATTATTTTTTCAGGTAGGGGCGCATGATCTTCTGCCAGATCTCGTAGCCGCCGGCGTTCATATGCAGACTGTCGCTCAAGAAGATGGAAGGCATTGGACGGCCGTTTTCACCCAGCATCGCCGGGAATACATCAATGTAGCGCGTATTTTTCTGCTTTGCGATATATGCTTTTATAGTGGCATTCGCTTCCTTCATCTTGGGCAGGTACTTTATACGAACCGGGCTTGGTTTTATTGAAATAAAAGCCACCGGCACTTTTTTATTGTACCCCCGTATGAGGCTGAGCAGGTGTTTAAAACGGCTTACCGCGCTGTCTGCAGGCGTTGCATTATTAGCCAGGTCGTTCTCGCCGCAATAGATCACGATCTGCCGTGGCCGATAAACCGGCACCAGGTCATTGAAATAATAGATCAGATCCTTCAGCGTTGATCCGCCAAAACCGCGATTGATGATCGTATAACCGGGAAAATATTCGCCAACATCTTTCCATTTGGTAAAGGAAGAGCTACCGATAAACAGTATGGCCTTCTTTGGAGGCGGTTGCTGCCGGTCCAGTTCTTTAAAGTGCTGGATGTCTTTGTAAAACCGTGGCGTCTGCGCCTGAACACCCATTACTGATAGTGATAACCATACAAAAAGCAAACAAATCCGTTTCATGTTTCTATTTTATTTTTTCAAAAAATACTTTTCATAGCTGAACATCAAAGGTAACACCGCAACTCCTTTATCCCATAGCCTGTCCTTCTTTTTTGCAACCAGCTAACCTGCACGCCTGCGGTGGTATTCAGCTTGCCGCTGATTCGCTGATTTGATTTTCTTTCTACGGCATAATCTGCGCATCTGCGGCTTATTATTCAGACAAAATAATCCATCGATACGTTCTTCATTTGCCGCTGATTCGCTGATTTAATTTTCTTTCCACGGCCTAATTTCTGCATTTGCGGCTTAGGACTCGGACGATATGATCCGTTTGTATTCCAGCGACTTTTCATGAAAATTGATCAGTAGCCCCAATCGCAGCTTTGATACAGCAAGATAATTGATCACTTGCGCGTAGTGATCTTCCACAATTCCTTTTCTTGATTTCAACTCCAATATAATCTTGTTTTCAATTACAAAATCAGCACAAAACCGATGAGGCAATATGATGTTCTTATATGAAATACTATACTCTTTTTCCCGTTCATAAAAGATCCCCCGATTATTTAATTCATATTCAAACGCATCCTTGTACACAATTTCCAGAAAGCCTTTACCCAATATCCGATGAATTTCCATTGCAATACCAATCAGTACATAGCTTTCAGACTGCCAGGGATACTCCTTTTCATCAAAATTCTTTTTCATAACGATTAGCTTTAATTTTCAAAAATTGTTTTTCATAGCCGAACATCAAAGGTAGCACTGCAACTCCTTTATCCCATCGCCGATTCTTCTTTTTTGTACCCAGCTAACCTGCACGTCTGCAGCGGGTATTCAGTTTGCCGCTGATTCGCTGATTTAATTTTCTTGCTACGGCTTAATCAGTGCCTGCCCGAATAAATCAGGCGGGCATCTGCGGCTTATTATTCAGACAAAATAATCCATCGATACGTTCTTCATTTGCCGCTGATTCGCTGATCAAATCCTTTTCTATCGTTTATTTTAAATGCGGGCTTTTAAAGCCCAGCTTTTTTAATCCACGCCGTACGTCTTTATCCTTCATGAACCATTTCCACAACAAGCCGCTCCGGTAGTTCTCGATCATCAGGATGATAGGGCCCTGGTTAATGGCCAGATGGGATGTAGCGTACCATTTGCGGGTTTCATTATAGCTTTCCGAAAACCCATACCGGCCCCAGATCCTGTTTCCCAGCACCTCATAAAAATACCGCAATGCATCCAGGGATGCTTCGGGAAAATAGGGCATACTGGCAAGAGCCGCTGCACAGCAGATGGTTCCGTTGTCTTTTACCGGCGAATGCTCACGGTATCTTCTTTTATAATCACAGGCTGACAGCCCCCAGGAATTTTTTCCATAGTTTTTATACCCCCTGGGATTGTCTGCACAATACCGGTAATTAATCGTTACCTGGGCCTTATTTTGTTTCCCGTAATCCGCAAACGCATCCCTCAACCCGTTTGGGTCCAGCCCCACAAAGCTGTAATGGGCAAAAAACAAAGGGCCGCCAAGATCCGGTCCCAGAGGCAACCGGGTCTTATAAAATGATCTTCCGTTCTTCATGGCACCGTTCCGGGCCCAACCGCATTCATACACGTTTTTAGTGATCGAATGTTTAGGCGCCGCTGCTGCCAGTATATAGGTGATCAGGGCCTCATTGTAGCCTTCTATCCGTAAATTCATTGCCCAGCGATGTTTGGGGCTCCAATGCCAGTACAGGGCATCCCGGCCCCTCGTGAACCAGCTCCACTCCACCTGATGCCAGAGCCTGGTAATGGTGGCCCTGATGATCTGCTCCTCTTTATTCCGCCGGTTAAAATATTGCCTTGCCGTCAGCAAGCCCTGAAAAAGGAAGGCAGTTTCAACAAGGTCGGCACCATCATCCTTTTTTGCGAACGGAATGGTCTTTCCTGTGCGCCCGTTGAGCCAGTGGGAAAAAGCCCCGCGATGGTTCTCCGCCTTATCTAAAAAAGCAACGATCTTCAAAAGACGCATTATCGCCTGCGCCCGGCTGATCCATTTCCGCTCCACCGCCACGATAATGGTCATCACGCCAAACCCGGACCCGCCCGTTGTGATCACATCCTTGTAATGCTCGTGATCCCTTTCCCGGGGCAGCCCGCTGCCGGAGTGGGCAAAATCCCAGAAATACGAAAAGGTCTGCCGCTGCACCAGCTCCAGCAATGCGTCGTCCTCTAAATAGGGAAGGGCCGTTTGCTTTGTCATGCTTATTTCTGATAAGTACTTGTAAAACCCAGTTTTTTCAGTCCATTCTGCACTTCGGGACAGCTCATAAAAAGGTTCCAGAGCAGGCCGGTACGGTAATTTTCGATCATCACCACAATGGGGCCCTGGTCAATGGCCAGGTGACTTTTTGCATACCAGTTCTTCGTTTCGTTAAAAGCATCGGTGAACCCGTATTCCGTCCATATCCTGTCGCCCAGTGTTCCGTAAAAATACCGCAGGGCCTTCATCGATTGTTCCGGTGTATAAGGAAAGGCAGACAATGCTGCCGTAGGCGTGATGGTCCCGTTATCATTCGAAGGTTGATGCGCATCGTAGCCCCCCGGATCATCGCTGGCCGTAAGTCCCCAGCAATTTTCCCCATATCCCTTAAATGCCTTCGGATTGTCGACACAATAGGCATAATTGATCAGCGTGTGATGTTGGTTTTGCACCCAGTAATCGGCATACTGGTCCTTTAGCCCTTTTGGGCTCAGACCCAGGAAAGAATAATGCGAAAAGAACAGCGGGCCGCCGTAATCAAAACCCAATGGAAGGGTGTAGTTGTAGAACTTCCTGCCATTCTTAAAAAAGTTGCTCTGTGCCCAGCCGCGGTCATACACTTTCCGGCTCACCGGGTACCGTTCTGCTGAGCCCGCCAGTACATAAGTGATCAGGCATTCATTAAACCCTCTTAAGGGAAAGTTCATGGCCCAGCCGTTGTTCGGGCTCCAATGCCAGTACAATACGTCCTGCCCGCCGCGGGTAAACCAGTCCCACTCCACATCATTCCACAGTCCGTTGATACGGTTGCGCAGATCTCTTTCTACGGGAAGGTCCCGGTTAAAATACTGGCGCACGCACAGCAATCCCTGCAATAAGAACGAGGACTCTACAAGATCAGCGCCGTCGTCCTTGCGGCTAAAGGGAATGGTTTTGCCCGTTGCTCCGTTGTACCAGTGCGGGAACACGCCGTGGTAGGAGTCTGCCTTCGACAACCATTTCACCATTTTTAACAGGAAGCGCGCTGCCGTATCCCGCCCGATCCATCCGCGGTTCACCCCCGCAACAATGGCCATCACTCCAAAACCGGTGCCGCCGGTGGTGACCACCTCCTGCCCGTAATTGAACGACTGGTTGCTTCGCTCTCTTGCCATACCACTTACCGGGTGGGCAAAATCCCAGAAATAGCGCAGGGTCTGTTTCTGAACAAGGTCCACCAGCGCAGAGTCGGAGATACCCTTATCGATCTTTAAGGTGTAAGGAATGTCGTATTTTGATACGGATGCCGGTTTCTGTGCCACCAGGGCACTGCTGATACCGATCATCGTTGCTAAAAACAGCAATCGAAAATTTGTTATATGCATGGTTTCAAATATTCTTATAAAAATTATATTACCACACTGCCGTTATTACCGATTTCCCCGCTATGGTAACCGGCGCCCGTTTATTTTTATACCGGACGTTAAAGGTATAAGATGTACCGGCTTCATTTAAAACGATCAATGCTTTTTTACCGTCCGGCCGTAAAAAAGCCACATGATGCAAGCCCTCCGCACCCTTGCTTCCGATCCTGAGGGACCCGGCGGGAATAAATTTTGACGCATGTGCAATAATGTAATAAGAAACATTCCGGGAAACAGCTGAACCATCGATCGTCAGTGCTCCTTTACACTGGGTACAGCCCCCGGGCGTATGCGGCCCATACGACGGATCATTGGCCAGGTTCCATTCCAATGCCGTTCTGCTCCAGTTGCGCATCGTGCCGATGATGACGTTTTTGACGTGCCATTGCAGATCTCCGTCAAAGCTGCCTTTTGAACCGGTCCACTGTTCTGTAAAATAGAGATTTTTCGCCGGAAAACTATGGTGCAGGGCCCCCATTGCGTTCACATCTCCGGCATAGAGATGAAAGGCGGCCCCATCTACATATTTGGCGGCACCGGCGTCATTGTATATAACAGCAGGATAGTCCGGCCGGTCCAGGTTGTGATCATACACAATAATCTTTGTGGACAGCCCGGCTGCTTTGAACGCAGGGCCCAGGTTGTTTTTTATGAAATCCCGCTGCTGTTCGGCGGTCATATACATGCTTGGGTTGTTACCGGGATGCAGGGGCTCATTCTGTGGCGTTATGGCATTAATGGTGATCCCTTCCGCTTTCATGGCCCGGATGTATTTTACAAAATACGTGGCATAAGAATTATAATACCCGGGCTGCAGGCTGCCGCCTATACTTTTACGATTGTCTTTCATCCATACCGGCGCGCTCCAGGGTGTTGCAAGGACCTTTACGGACGGGTTGATTGCAAGGATCCTCTTCAGCAGTGGTATCAGTGCTGCCTTATCCGGTGCCAGGCTGAACGTTGCCTGGCTGATATCCGTTTTCCTTTCCGGCAGATCATTATAACTGAAAACCGATGCGTCCAGGTCGGATGCACCCATGCTGATGCGGAGATAACTGATCCCTATGGCCCGGTCGTCTTTTGCAAATAATTCATGCAGCAGCGCTGCTTTGGAAGCCGCATCCATCCGGTTGATGAGCTGTGCGCTGCCCCCGGTTAACGTATATCCGAACCCTTCTACCTGCTGGTATTTTTTGTTATCATCGATATCCAGGTCCGGGTAATCGTTGTGTTCCGTTCCAAAACGGATCATCATTCCTGCTTGTTTTTCCAGCAAAGCGGTCCGATCCGCCCTGGTGAGCCAGATGCCCGTTCCGCTTTCCGGGTACGAACTTGCGGCATTCGGGTTTCCGTTTTTATGGCCTTGCGCACCTAAACCAGTAAGTGCCAGCAGGATACAACAATAACCGGTAATCCTTTTTTTCATTTCAGTTTTTAATAAAAAAAGTACACTTTTTTGTACAAATTATTGTACCCTGTTAGTAGCAACTATTTCTGAGTTCAGGAAAAATCTTAAATCCTGTATCGACAATGTATATGATAATAATGATACACTGATCGTGACCGGCAGTGGTAAAACCGTGGTAATGATATCGCCGGACGATTTTAATAGTTATGAAGAGACGGAATACCTGACCAGCACCAAAGCAAATAAAGATCGCCTCGATGGAGCCATAAAGAGCTTTAAAAATGACCGTGGTAAAGAGCAAAAGCTGATTGAACCGGCTTTTGGAGCAGAAGAATTGACCAGGAACACCGCCTTGTATACGCTGTCAAAGATAAGCGCTTACATATTCTTCAATGCCGCTTTCATTACAGGAAATAGATCTTTCAAAGAACTCAAAACCCCGCAAATCCCAGCTTCGTCAGCCCGCTTTTTACCTCCGGCGCGCTCATGAACAGGTTCCACAACAGCTTTGTACGATAATTTTCGATCATCACGATAATGGGTCCCTGATCAATGGCCAGGAAAGCGTCATCAAACCAGGCGCCATCATTCTTTAGCACATCCAGCGAAAAAGCATCTACAAATCCATACGCCTTCCAAAGTTTATCTCCCAGCACATAATAATAAAATTTAAGCGCGGCCATCGACTCCGCAGGAGTGTAGGGCATGGATGAAATAGCTGCGGTCGGAGCAATGAACCCCCTGTCATTGGTGGGTGAGCTGGCCACATACCCATTTTTTGTATTGCTGGCGGTCAGTCCCCACACAGAATCACTGTAACCAAAATAATTTTGGGGATTGGTGCTGCAATAATGATAATTGATCAAACTGTGATTCTTTGCTTGTTCTTCATAACTGGTATACGCATCGCTTAAGCCATTGGGGTTGATCCCCATAAATGAATAATGCTCAAAGAACAGCGGGCCGCCGTAATCTGGTCCCAGCGGTAAGCGGATATTATAAAAAGACTTACCGTTTTTCATGGCACCGCTCCCGGCCCAGCCCTCATCGTAAACAGACCTGGCAACCGCATGATCTTTTGAGCCCGCCGCAAGGACATAGGTGATCAGGCATTCGTTCCATCCCCGTATCTTTAAATTCATAGCCCAGCCTTTATCTGCGCTCCAATGCCAGTACAATACCTGCTGGTTGTTTTGCCGGAACCAGTTCCACTCCACGCTGTCAGCTATTGCGTTGATCGCTGTTCTCAGCAGCGCCTCCTCCCCTGCCCCGGAAAAATACTGCCGGGCACAGATGAGCCCCTGAACAAGGAATGCCGTTTCCACAAGGTCGGCCCCGTCATCATTCGTGCTAAACGGGATCACCTCGCCGGAGCTGCCATTGAGCCAATGCGGGTAGGCTCCGTGAAAAGTTTGCGCAGTGTTCTTTAAAAAGTCCACAATCCTGGTGATCCGCTGCAGGCCTTCTGCCTTTGTGATAAATCCCCGTTCTACGCCCACCAGCAATGCCATGACCCCAAAACCTGTTCCGCCCGTGGTTACGATATCCGGTGCATGTTTTGATCCTTCACGGATCATGCCGGAAACCGGGTGTGCAAAATCACGGAAGTAGTTGAAGGTTTGCCGTTGCACTTTGGTAAGCAACTCCGCTTCAGAGAGTTTAGGGAACTTCCGAGAGGAATCAATTGTTGTTGCAAAATACTTCACCCAATCCGCCGCCGATCCCACACCAGACCTTGTCCGAAGCTGTGTTCCAACTACAAGCGTATATTTTTCCAAAGGCAGCAAGGATATGCTGGGTTCTATCATAACAACCGAATCCCCTTTCTCCATCAGGTATCTGACGGGATGCCGGGTCTTTCCTTTCATCAGCGATATTGCAGAAACGGACGCGGGATCTATCGCCTGTGTAAAACTTAAGCGAATTGTCGGCGTAAGCCGGACATTTGTTAAGTCTGTTAAAAAATGCACTCCATCCACATCCCCGCTCAGGACCTCCACAGCATCCTCCTGCCCCGGCAATCTTTCCACCGGCCTTTTGCACGACAATACAATTTGCAATATCGAGAGCGTCAGATAAAAAAATATACGGGTTCTAAACAATACCTTCACATTTTAATGCAAAAAATATCATCGCTAACAGATACAACACGGTGTTCCCTCAACCGGGTAAGACGTTGAATGTCCCTTCTCAAAAACAAGCCGGATAGTTCCCGTGTTCATTTTATTTTTTTACTTTCCCTAAATTATACAAGGCTTTAATAAAAGCATCCGGCAAAACAGTATTATACACACGCAATTCATCGATACTTCCAGTCATCGGAGCATAATCCGCATTGGCATCTACAGCCATACCTGGTATTGTATTATAGTTACCGCCGATAATGACCTCGTTGGGCTCGTGGCAGGTAAAAAGGTTATTTCCTGTTCCCCTACTTGCATAGGCTCCGGCTTTGATCCCATTTGCCCAGATATCAAAATACCCCGTTGCCCCATTATATGTTAAGACGAGATGGACCCAAACGTCTGCACCAATCTGAGGCGTAACGTATGGGAAATAGCTGGCCATCCCCGGTGCATCTCTCAGCGTATTAATATTATCCTGCGTTCCCGTTCCGTTAACAGTAACAAAATAGGGATTGATCTTTAAGTCTGTAACATTGGAAGCCGGAAAAGAGTGCGTATTCAAGCGAAAATTAAGATCTCCATTAAAAATCCCTGGCCGGGCGATCTGAAAAATCATGGTCCGCTTGGTCCCATTATTCAGTATTTGTATCCATTCACTTATCGTGAAACTTTTTAAGCTACCCTTTTTAAATGCACCAAATTGCTTTGCATAATACAAGTAGCCGGCATTTAGTTTTAACGCTTTCCCCCGCACCCCGGCATCAAAAAAAGAGTTGCCCGCAGTCTGTGCAGGCGACGTACCACTTTTAAGTTCGGTAGCGGTTCCATCAAAAGACCAGTAGGCAACAAGGTTATCCGGATATATTTCTTCCGAGCTTGAAAACCCGTCTACAAGCCCTTCATAATCTTTTGGCGAAACGGAGGGCAATTTATTGGGATTGCCATCTTTTTTACAGGCGGTCAACGTAGTCAATAAAACTAAAATTCCACCAGTAATGAGTTGTTGCACATTATAGCTTGAGTTCATTTTATTCCTATTTATAATTGTTAATACCCCGGATTCTGTGTCAGCTTGCCATTCAGATCTCTTTGCGTCTGAGGTATGGGCAATAACACGTCCCTGGCGTCGGAAAAATTTGGCTTGCCGGAAGCGTTGAGCGCTTCGGCTGCAATTCCCCATCGTACAAGGTCAAAAAAGCGGTCGTGCTCCATAGCAAGCTCAATCCTTCTCTCATGCCGGATGGCCGTTCTCAGCTCCTCCTGTGTTGTGGCAGTAACATCTGGCAATACTCCGGCTGCAGCCCCTTGCCGGGCTCTGGCCCTGACTGAGTTCAGCGCAGTTCGGGCGGCAGCGATGTTCCCCTCTCCTCCCAATTCATTGGCAGCCTCGGCAAACATAAGAACCACATCCGCATAACGCAGTATCCGTACATTCATCCACCAACATCCCCGGGAAATCGAATTTCTTAAAGAAGGGTTGCCCAATACTTTTTGATTATAGCGCTCATTAGGGACCTGTGTCGGATAAATTGGTGTTGTTTCTCCAAAAATAGACGTGTTCGTTGCCGCAGCAGTGCTCGCAAAAAATATGGTCCTGTTCTTCCGGGGATCTCCCGGCTCGTATGCATTTACCAGAAACACGCTGGGGCTATTCCATCCCCATCCTAAATTCCAGTTATTCGGCCCCCGCACTCCCTGAATACTTGCATACTGCACACCATTGGCCTCTCTAACAGTGGGAGACGCTGTAGCCTGAACTTCAAATACCGACTCTTTGCTGTTTTCCCCTTCTTCACTAAATACGGTATTGTACGATACGGACAGATCATACTGCCCGGAATTCATCACACTTTGCGCTTCCGTCATGGCCTGGGCCCATTTTTTCTGAGTAAGGTACACTTTTGCCAGCATTCCTTCTGCCGCCCCTTTTGTTATCCGACCCGGGAACTTAGACCGGTCCCATTCCGCCGGAAGGTTGTTCTTTGCAAAATTCAGATCTTCTTCAATAAATGCATAAATCTCCGCCACCGGGCTCCGGTCCTGCAATGGTGTTGATGCCACGTCTTTATATACCGTGTCAATTTTGGGAACCCCGCCAAAAAGACGTACCAGCATAAAATAGGCATATCCTCTTAAAAAACGCACTTCCGCTTTGGATTGCAATTTGATCGCATCAGATGCTACAATAGTGGCATTTGTGTCAATATTGGCGATAGCACTGTTACATTTATTGATAAGTCCGTAGTAACCTGTCCACAGGGAATTACATCTGCCATTACTTGGCGTTACCGGAAAATTATCCATCGTAATCACGTCTGTTCCTCCATCAGAAGGCGTACTCCCTTTATCTGCATCATCACTTCGGATGCTGGTTGCTACAATAAAACCATCGGCATGCACATTATAACTCCGTAAATCATTGTATGCGCCAAAGATAAATTGATCATATGGCCCTGACCCTCCCGGATAAGGGTAATCATCTGCTGTATAAGATCCCTGCCTGTCCACATCCAAAAACTTTTTACACCCTGTTAAAACAGAAAGGAATAGCACCGTCAGCAGAAGCATCCACCGCAGGTAATTATGAATAATATACTTCTTCATGATAATATATTTAACTCTGTTTTTTACTATTAAACTTTAAAAAGTAACGTTGACACCAAAAGTATAGATCGCCGGTACAGGATAAGTGCCGTTATCCGCACCACCACCTGTTATACTGCCAATAGGCGCTTCCGGCGAATATCCGGTTACCTTTGACCATGTTTTTACGTTCTGCCCGCTCAGATAAATCCGCGCCGCTTTGATAAATGTCCGTTCCAGCAGCCGGGTATTAAATGTGTACCCCAATTGCAATAACCGGAGTCTGAAAAAATCACCCGGCTCCAGATAATAAGAACTGAATAAATAGTTATTACCCCTGGAGTTATCCAGAATGGGTTCAATATTTGTGGAACCGGCAGTGGTCCACGCATTTAGACGGTTACTTTCATAATTGAGCGGTGCAAATTGAGCCACTCTTCTTTGTGTATATATTTTATTTCCAGCAACACCTTGTCCGTCTATCTGAAAATCAAACCCCTTATACCCCAGGGTAATACTGGAACCGAAGTTGTATGGGGGAAAGGGGGTCCCAAGATAAGTCCGGTCATCAGGTGTAATGACCTTATCGTTGTCCACGTCGGCATATGCTATATCGCCCGGCAAAGAATTGGACAAGGCCGGCATTCGGGTCAGATCAGCTGTGGTCTGATAAATACCAACCTGCTTATATCCATAAAAATAGCCGATAGACTTCCCGGTTTCTGTTTTGTTCACGCCTCCATTCCCCAGGATCTGAAAATTAATGTTATCCCCGATCGAATTCACTTCGTTTTTATTATAACTGAAGTTTGCATTGATCGCATAAGTAAAATCCTCGGTTATGTGATCGTTCCAACCCATTGAAACTTCAATACCCCTGTTGGTGATCTTACCCAGGTTCGTAAAGTAAAAACGGCTATCGTTCGGAATGGGCAGCTGTGTCAAAATATCGGAAGTGGTCCGGTCATATAAATTCACCTCTGCACTCAATCTGCTTTCCAATGCCCGTATATCCAATCCCAGATCGATCCCGCGCACAACTTCCCAATGTAAGTCGGGGTCCGGAATATATGCCGCCTGTATCGCAGTATAAATGTTGTCGCCAAATACTGCTGTAGAAGCATTGGAGATGCCTGGTTGCCACAAATTATTTGCAAAGCCATTTGCATTTCCTATTTTACCCCAGGCACCCCGGAGTTTCAGAAAGTCAATTCCTGTTATACCCTCAAAGAACGGTTCCTCACTCGCAACCCATCCCACACCCACACTCCCAAAATTGCCCCAGCGGTTTTCTGGTGCAAACTTAGAGCTTCCATCCCGCCGTATAGTAGCATTCACCAGGTACTTGTTTTTATACGCATAACTAACACGCCCAAATGCCCCGAGTATATTGTTTTTTCCGCCTGTTCCATTAAATGTACCAGGATTTGAATTGCCGTTGATCACATTCAAGTACCAGTAATCAGGGTCATTGGGCACAACCACCGTAGTATCCCTTCTGTTTCCGTCAATAGCAGTGTTCGACTCTGAAACGGATGTAAGACCTGCCATTGCCGTAACCCTATGCACGCCACCAAAATTTTTATCGTAGGTCAATGTGTAATCCTGTTGAAACTTCCTGTATTCTGCCTGGCTCTGTGACACGCTTGTTCTTGCGGTGTTGTCAAACGTTGTGTCCGGAGCTCCTGTTTCATTTATATTAATATATCGGTAAGGTAACGGGGAGTAGCTTCGGGTGTTGTTAAAACCCAGATCGGTATAAAAGATGGATTTAAATGTAAAGTTTTGTAAGAACTTGATCTCTGCAAAAATACTTCCCAAAAACCGATACCCCCTGTTTATTGAAGTGCCGTCTCCCCGGTTGAGCGCGGCAACCGGATTCCCTACCTGCACGCGCTGAAAAGAAGGCATACTGTAGTAAGTATCGGCATCTGCCTGTACCGGAACAATAGGTACCGCCCATATTGCATTGTTCAAACTTACTGCTGTGGGCTCCAAGTTCCAATAAGTTCCGGTTATATCACCTCCGATCTTTATGTTCTTGTTAATTCTCAATTCCTGGTTTAATCTTAATACGACTCTTTCATAGGCACTGTTCTTTACAACACCTTCCTGATTATTGTATCCCAGGCTGAAAAGCGTTGTAGATTTTTCACCACTATTGGAAACACTGACGGTATGGTTTTGCATCAGGGCCTTCCGGAGAATAAGGTTTTGCCAATCCGTATTGGCCGTAAAATTTTTAAAATCAAAAGGCTGGGCATTTAAATTAGCCAACTGAGCTGTATATAGTTTTTTAAATCCTGCGGCATCTGTAACATCGATTTTGTTCGTTACCTTCTGAATACCAACAGAACTTTGTACCTGTATCCTTGTTTGTCCGCGGGCTGCTTTTTTAGAGGTGATTGCAATGACGCCATTCGCTCCCCGCAATCCATAAATAGCAATTGAGGAAGGGTCTCTTAACACATCAATCGTTTCTATATCAGCAGGATTAAGGAAATCAATATTATCCTGTAATATACCATCTACCACATAGAGGGGCGCTGCACTGTTGGTACTGTTCACCCCCCTTATCCTGACGGTTGGAGCAGCGCCAGGCGATCCACTGTTACTAATCGTAAGTCCTGCAACCTTTCCCTGCAGTGAACTCAGGGGATTTAAATTTGGAGCTTTTGCTACTTCTTCACCACTAATAGAAGCTACAGATCCGGTCAGGTCCCGTTTCCGGGCCGTACCATAACCGATCACCACCACCTGGTCCATCAATTTTTGCGAAGCCTGCATTTGGATCTGTACCGTCTTTTGCCCGTTCAAAGGATATTCCTGCTCATCATACCCCACGGCGGTAAACACCAGGATGCTGTTGGCTTCCGGAACCGAAAGGGTAAAACTGCCTTCCGTATTCGTAGCCGTGCCGATCGTGGTCCCTTTTACCTGTACCGACACCCCCGATAAAGGCGCACCGGAACTGTCCGTAACCGTACCGCTGACCGTGACATCCTTTCTGGCAAGCGGATCTGCCTTAATAACAATGAGATTGTTCGCCATCTGCCGGTACGTTATATCCGTATAAAAAAACAGCATGGGCAATATCTCCTCAATCGTTGCAGCCTTTGCATTCAGCGTTACTTTCGATCGCAGGGCCGGCAGATCATTGTTGTACAAAAACCGGTAGGATGTCTTCTCCTCAATCGAGCGAAGCACTGCTGCCAGCTCGGTTTTCTTTACCTTTAAATGGATGCGCTGCTGCCCAAAACCGCTGGCATGAATATGAAATGTAAAGAACAGCAGAAACAGCATCGTCAATTTCATAGCAAGTAAAACTTTTTTTGTTTGTGAGGACAACGTCCTCTTTGTTAAGCATCTCATGTGATAAATATGTATTTTAATAATATCACATAAAGCATTCGTCATATAGCTTCATGTAAAGTTAACGCATCTTTATATGGGGCCCGGGCCCTCAGGCGTTCCTTCCAAACAGGCACCGCCACTTACCGGAATGAACTGATCACTACTTCGTTATGCTCGATCTTATAAGCAAACGGATTGGCAAGCTTTAACGCCTCCAGGGCCTGAACGAGGGTCTCCTTCTCAAAGGAGCCATTAAAACTCAGTGCTTTTACCGCCTCATCTGTAAACCGGATGTTGATATTATACCACTGTTCCATTTTATGGGCCAGTGTTACAAAATCATCCCCCCGAAACTCAAGCCTGTTATAGATCCAGGCCGTTTCCACACGCTGCTCTATGGCTTTTGTGCTGTCAATGGCCTCCACCTTGATGGCTTCCCGCAGCCCGCCGGTAACCGGATGTTCGGGTTCGGCAACGAGGGTATTCGGGATTACCAGCTTCTGATTGGGATAAAGCAGCACCGGCTGAAAATTCTTCTCACCATCGTGCTTGGTAACGCTGATCAGACCCCGGTACAGTATGGCAGTAGTCACCTGCTCATTGGTATATGCTTTTATATTGAATGCCGTTCCCAGCACTTTTATATCAATGTTGCCTGCATGAACAATAAACGGGCACCTGGCTCCTTCTGCCGTTTGTGCATGGATCACATCAAAAAAAGCTTCGCCCTCCAGCTTTACTTCCCGGGTAGCGCCTTTAAAATCCGTTACGTAAAACAGGCGGGATCCCCCATTGAGCCAAACCTTGCTGCCATCCGGCAGCAGCAGCTGTTTCCGGGCTCCTTTCGGGGCGGCCGACGCCAGCTTATAAATACCCGGCGATCCCGGCCTGGTGGCGGGAGTATGCAGCTGTTTAACGCCCCAATATGCCAGCGCCAGCACCGCTGCAGCCGCCGCTCCATAATAAAGCAGCCGCTGGCGGGTCTTTTTCGCGGCCGGAGGCGGGGACAAAATAGGGGATTCCGTTTTTACCAGGAGTAGCCGCACGGCTTCCGTATAGTCATCCTGCATCGTATGACTGCTGCCCGGGGTTCGCTGCAGCAACTGCTGCAGCAACTCATATTGCTGTTGCAATTCCGGATTCCTTGCGAGGTACTTCTGCAATGCCTGTTTTTCGGACGCACTGGCTTCTCCGTAGATCGTGCGCGCCATCAGATTCCATATGAAATCATCATTTCTCATGTATAAACGGCAAACAATTGCCCATATACTTAAGGACAGCGCAGCGCTGATGATCTACTAAAGAAAAAGGGATTTTTTTTACTTTTTTTTCACAAAGGGCTTTTGCCGGATATTTTTAGAGATGCCAAGCGACTCGCTGATCCGCCGGACCGCAATGGCCATCTGTGCATCGATCGTATTTACCGATATATTCAAAATTTCAGCCACTTCCTTATAACGAAGTCCATCCTCCCGTACCAGCTTAAAGATCATTTTGCAGCGGGAGGGTAGCTGTTCGATAGCATGGTTCACCCGGCTAAGCATTTCGGCGGTCATCAGCTGCGAAAGCGGGTCACTGCCAACAGCCGCAACCGACGTGGTGGTTTCATCCAATCCGGAAAAGATCCATTCCCGCGCCTTAACCGACAGCCGGTTGAGCGACTGGTTCTTTACCGCTACATATAAATATACCGAGGGGTTTGCAATAGCCGTCAGCCGGGTACGGTTGATCCAGAGCTTTGTAAAAACATCTTCTACCACCTCCTGGGCAGTATCCGGGAGCCTTACCAGCGACAGCGAAAAATGATACAGCCGTTTGTAAAACACACCGTACAAACGGGTAAACGCCATTTCATCGCCTTCCGCGATCCGCTGCTGCAGGTACGGCCACTCTTCCTCAATATGGTCCGGACTGTTAATTGTTTTTAAAAATTGGAACTACAAAAGTAGCCATTTCCTAACAATCGTTAGAAAACCGGACGCCTGCTGCTTTTTAAACAGTTTCCAATAAACCTGCCTGGCCGCCCGGTTAATTTACAAATGCTTTGTTTTTTTATTAAAAACCTGAAGAATCTTTAGTACACCCCATTATAAATCAAATATTTAATCGTTAATTTTGGGTGAAATTAGAGGAACAGGTATATTTTATTGCTATTCAAAACGATATATTTGTAATTTACGGCTCGATTTTTGAGACGCACCCTGATTTTTTTTTGATATGGCTTTAGGACAATCACTACAACAAAAGCTTTTACAGAAGCTATCGCCCCAGCAGATTCAGTTAATGAAATTGTTGCAGGTGCCTACGGCCAACCTGGAGGAGCGCATTAAGGAAGAAATGGAAGAAAACCCGGCACTGGAGCTGGATGAGGGCAAGCACAGCGACGACGGGGAATTGAAGGATGAATTTACCGACGGGTCAGACTCCCTGGACGATTCGGATCGCGGACAGGACGACTACGATACCATTGACGTGAGTGATTACGTGCATGAAGGGGATGATGACATCGCCGATTACAAGACCCGTGAAGACCATTACGGCGACGATGAAAACCGGCAGCTACCCATTAAAACGGAGACCAGCTTTTATGATACGCTGGAAAATCAGCTGGGCCTGCTTTCCCTTTCTGATAAAGAGCACCAGATCGCACAGCATATCATCGGGAGTATTGATGAAGACGGATATCTGCGCAGGGATACACCGGCGCTGGTAGATGACCTTGCGTTCCGTCAGAATATAGAGACCGCGGTAGATGAAGTCGAAAGCATCATTCAAAAGATCCAGCAATTTGATCCCGCCGGCGTAGGCGCCCGGGATCTGACGGAGTGCCTGCTGCTGCAGCTAAAACGCCAGAAACAGGAAGGCAAAGAAGTAGACAAAGCCATCCTGGCCATTGAAAAATACTTTGACGAGTTTACCAAAAAACATTACGAAAAAATACAACGCGGACTGGGTCTGACAGAGGAAGAGCTGAAGGAGGTAATGCAGCAGATCGTAAAGCTGAATCCCAAACCGGGCGGTAATATTGGTGCGGTCAACAAGGCTGAGAGCTATGTGGTACCTGACTTTTTTATTATGAACAACAACGGCAAGCTGGAACTGACCCTCAACAGCCGCAATGCACCGGAATTGCGCATCAGCGAAGGCTACCGGGATATGATGAAGGAATATGACCGTGGCTCCAAAAAGGATAAGCAGCAGAAAGAAGCGGTACTCTTCATTAAACAAAAAATTGACGCTGCCAAATGGTTCATTGACGCGATCCGCCAGCGCCAGCATACCCTGCTGGATACCATGTCGGCCATTATGGACCACCAGGAGGAATTTTTCCTGACCGGCGATGAGACCACCTTGCGCCCCATGATCCTGAAAGACATTGCGGAAAAGACCAACCTGGACATCTCTACCGTAAGCCGTGTGGCTAACAGCAAATTTGTACAGACGGAATTTGGCACTTACCGATTAAAATTCTTTTTCAGCGAATCGCTGAGCACCGATAGCGGGGAGGAGGTTTCTACCCGTGAAGTGAAAAAGATACTGACCGACCTGATCGAGAACGAAAGTAAAAAGCATCCCTACAGCGACGAAAAACTGACAGAGCTGTTACAGGAAAAGGGATACAATATTGCCCGCCGCACCGTGGCCAAATACCGGGAACAGCTGAATATTCCCGTGGCGAGGTTGCGGAAAGAGCTGGTATAGGCACTCCAGCGGTGTCTCCCCAAACCGTCCGGATCTTCTCATGGCGCCTCCGAAGGAGGGGGACGCACGGGTTCAGAACGCTTTCCCGGTCCCTTGCAGGAGACCCTGAAAGGTAACAACTCCCTCCCCTATCTTTTCCCCATTTCGTAAATCAATTTTCTGATCGCGTAAACCATCCGCAGCAAGGCAGAGTACCTTTGCCAGCTCAAATTAAAAGATATCCAGTTATGAACAGGTATTGCTGCGCGTTACTATTTTCCCTACTATTTTTATCGGCTACTCCCGCTTTTTCGCAAACCACCGGAAACATCAAAGGAAAGATCACCACATCCGACGGAAAGCCGGCCGGGTCTGTTTCCGTGTCCCTGCAAGGCACTGCAAAGGGGGCCGTTGCCAATAACAGGGGGCAATATGAGATCCGGAACGTTACACCCGGAAGCTATGTTCTGTCTGTTTCCTTTACCGGCCTGGCTACCCGGGAAGAAACGGTGGAAATAACGGCGGGCGGAACGGCTGTGGTCGACTTTGTACTGAGCGAGAATGAAAAAGAGCTGCAAACCGTTGTCATCTCTGCCCGCAGGGATAAGCAGGCCAGCGAGTATGCTGCAAAAATGCCCCTGAAAAACCTGGAGAACCCTCAGGTGTACAATACCATCTCTGCCGAGCTGCTCCGCCAGCAGACCATTACCACGTATGACGACGCGCTGAAAAATGTGCCCGGTATCTTCCGGCTCTGGGAGTCGACGGGGCGCGGTGGCGATGGCGGTTCTTATTTTACGTTGCGGGGATTTGAATCGCAGGTTACAATGGTAAACGGCCTTCCGGGGCTTACCAACGGGAACCTGGATCCGGCCAACCTCGAAAAAATTGAGGTGTTGAAAGGACCATCCGGCACACTGTTCGGCAGCCCTGTGATCAGCTATGGCGGGCTGGTGAATAATATAACCAAAAAACCATATGATACCTTTGGCGCCTCCTTTAACTATATTGCAGGAAGCTTCGGACTGAACCGCATTACAGCAGACCTTAATCTTCCGTTTACAAAAGAAAAGGGATCGGCGGTAAGGATCAACACAGCCTACCAGCATGAAAACAGCTTCCAGGACCAGGGATTCCGGAAGTCCTTTTTCTTCGCGCCCACCCTTGCCTATAAGCTCAGCGAAAAGCTGTCCTTCCTGCTGGTTACCGAGTTGATGCAGGAAGAAAAAACAAACCCGACCATGCTCTTTTTGGGGAGAGATGCCCCCTTACAGTTCAAGGATCTGAAAGACCTCAATTACAATAATAAGCTGTCTTTTACAAGTAACGACCTCTCCATAAAAAATCCGCGGTTCAACTTCCAGGGACAGATGATCTATAAGTTATCACACAACTGGATCTCACAAACAATATTGTCCCGCGGGCAATCCGAGTCTAACGGATACTATACCTACCTGTACGATAATGAAAACGGAGAAAGAAACTTTGGGCTGTTCATCTCCAAGGAAAATGCCCGTACTGCTACCACCGATATCCAGCAGAACTTTACCGGTGATTTTTACATCGGCACTATGCGGAACCGTATCGTGGTTGGCGTTGACTACTTCGGGCGCGACATGACCAGCGCAGGAACCGGCTGGGACAAAATTTTTAATGTAACCGCCCAGGGCGATACGACCTATACCGATGTTGACGCCCAGACCGGCGAAGAGACACAGTTGCCGGCCGTATACCTGACCCGGCAGTCGGTAGACCAGCTGCTGGCCGGTACCGGCTCCGGCTACTTTTCCTCAAAAGACAATGCCTACAGTACCTATGTGTCTAACGTTTTGAACATTACGCCGTCTCTTATTGCAATGGTAAGCCTGCGCGCAGACTATTTTGATGCTAAGGGAGATCCCGCCAGTCAGGATGACGATTACAATCAATGGGCCTTGTCGCCAAAGTTCGGACTGGTGTATCAGCCCTTGCCGGATAAAGTTTCCGTTTTTGGTAATTATATGAACGGCTTCCGGAATATTGCTCCATCGGGTGTATCTGACGAGGATGGCAATCCCATACCCGGTGAGGTGCGGGTTTTTAAACCGGAACATGCCAACCAGCTGGAGTTTGGTCTCAAAACCAATTTTGGCGGCGACCGGTTCACGTCCACGGTCAGCTATTACGATATCCGTGTGGACGATCAGGTATTGCCCGATCCCATAAATAACTGGAACTCCATACAGGGAGGAAGCAGCCGCAGCCGGGGGTTGGAGCTGGATATCAACGCGACGCCCTTTACCGGGCTTTCCGTTACCGCCGGTTACAGCTATAACGATAGTAAGATATTAAAGGGACGCGAAGGCGATGTCTGGCTGGAAGAAGGACGCCGTCCGTTCTGGGCCGGGCCCGAGCATCTGGTCAATTTCTGGGCAGTGTATCAACTGGGCTCCGGAGCCGCGAAGGGACTGGGGCTGGGCCTCGGAGGAAACTATGCCAGTGAGAACCTTACACTCAACAACAACGCAGTGGGTATTTTCCGGATCCCTTCCTACACCATACTGAATGCCTCCCTGTTCTATGACGCTTCTAAATTCCGCGTTGGTTTTAACGTAAACAATTTTACCAATAAGGAATACTATGGCGGCGGCTGGAGCACTGTAAACCCACAAAAGCCCAGGAATGTAGCCCTCAACCTGATGTACAGGCTTTAAGACCACAAGGGCCGGAACCGCATCCCCAAAGAACACCGGGCGCTTCTGTTGCCGGAACATCCGTATGGGGTTTTCGCAAGCAAATACTGGGACGGGCAGGAATAGAAGAACCCTGCTGAAGAAATGGGATCCAATCAGATGGTCCACTGATCATGCACGATCGCGATCAGATAGTACCGGCCGTTTTCGAGTTTGTACACCAGTCGTACGGACTTCCAATCCATTCCCCCGTACTTTTTGGTTCCGCCCAGATAGTTCTCTGTAAACTCCGCTCCCGGATATACGGACCGGAGATTGTTGACTGAATTGCCTTTTCCCAAAACGGTATTCACACCGGCCCGCTTGGGGCTCAGGAAATTGCCGTCGTATACAAACTTCCCAAAATATTCCGCGGGGGAAAGAACGATGGCATTACCGCTTCCGTCATAAGTACCCCAGTTTATTTTTTTGTTCCTGTTTGTAGTCATCAGCTCCCGGAACGCTTCGCGTGAGAACTTTTTGTCTGAGCCTGGCTCAATGGTGGCATAGGGCGAAAAGCGGATGCCTTCCAGCGGGTGGATGAATGAATCGAGCTTTGCGTATTCTTTATTCTTAAACAAGGTAAGGATCGCTTTTGTAGTGGCCGAAAGAACGCTGTCCTTGTTCGCTTCCGTTATCTGAAATGCATTCAGCGTGTCGGTTCCTATCAGCTGCATGGAATCATGTCGTTCCGAAATATCGATGCCGGAAGTATCATCATCGGCACCGGGTTTCCCATTCTTGCCTTTGCACCCATTGCAGCCGGCAATAATGCCTCCCAGCAGCAAAGCGCAACCAGTCAACCATAGCCATTGTTTCTTCATATCTTCTGTTCGTTTTTGAATCTTCAGATGCGTTCCACTTCGCGGATCACGATCTGCGTGTTTTTAAAAAGGAAGATCATCAGCCCCGTCATTCAGATCGGTATAGGTATCTGACGGGTTGTTATCTGTGTATTGATTTCCACCGCTGTTGGCCCCACCCGCCGGTTCCAGCTTCCAGGCTTTTACATCCGTGTACCAGCGGCCGTTGTACTCGCGGCTTTCCACATCAAACGAGATCGTTAATGGCTTTCCAACCTGTAGCAGGCTTTCATTGATCTTGTCGCCCCAGATGGAGATACAAACCTTTTTGGGATATTGGGCCTGTGTTTCCACGATGATATCCTGTTTTCTCCATTCCCCATTCTTTCCCATTCCTTTTTGCAAGGGCAATACCTGAACCAAAGTGCCTGTCAACTGCATCATTTCACTGTTTATTTAAATAGTAAACAAAATTTATGCTACAAATATAGCTGGCTTCCAGCAAAGCCATTGGCAGGGTGTATAACATTTTTTCATTTCAGTGCGCTGTACTGGCGCGTATATGGTGTACGCGGTCGTCGAAAACAAGATACTTACCGGTATTGGTAAAGAATTCCCCGGTCAAATGCTGCCCATTTGCACGCTTTTGCCCCGGCAGCCTTCAACCCTTTATTGGTCCAGCTGTTGCAGGTATGAAACAGGCTGTACGCTCCTTTTGCCTCATAAAAGGCGTCATCCCGGTTATACTGCGCATTGGTGGCAATAAACACCGGCCGGCCGGATGCATCCCGGTCCAGTGAAGCCTCTATATACCGGATAAGTTTCTGGTACTGGTTACTGGAAAGCAACAATTTCCGGCAATGATCATTTTCCGGCACATGCCGGTAATAGGTAACATGCAAGGCGGTTTCGCCTAGCCCTGCGGCTGCCTGAAAGGCCGTTTTCAGGGTCAGGTCTTTCCATTCCGGCGTATTCAGGTAAAAGCCCTTATCGCCCCAGCCAATGGCGATCCACTGGCAGAGGCTATCCTTACTTATCGTATTTTGATAGAGAAAGGTCTGGTTCCAGCATTTGTAAATGGTGGTAACCGGCAATACGATATCGGTATGCACCCCATTTGACCATATAAATGCCATAACCGTTTTAGGCAGGCCATCCGGCTTTTCCGCCACGGCGCTGCGGGAGAGAATCCGTTCGGTTAGTAAATACCCGGCTATAAAAAGAAAAACGGCACCGCTCACCCGGAAGACCCCTTTAAGTATCCTTCTCATCATTTTCATATTACTATAAAGATGCAGAAAAGCAACGATTTTCGCCAGCAGAATGCTTTACTTTGCAACATGGATTCCAGAATAGTTTTAGACAGCGATAACGAACTGCGGGAAACAATCGGCCGGCAGCCAAAAGCGCAGCGGATTGTGGCAACCCTACTCTCTTATATCTTCCACCCCGTTTTTGTGCCGATATATGTCATTTATTTTTTATTGTACACGGAACCGTTCTTATTTTATGGTACTACCGTAGACGGAAGACTGATGGTGCTGTTACAGGGCATTGTCAATTACACTTTTTTCCCCCTCGTGTCCGTATTGTTGTTACGGGGCCTGAAATTTATTTCTTCCATAAAGCTCAAGGAACGCAAAGACCGGATCATTCCTTTCATTATCTGTAATATCTGGTATTTCTGGATCTGGTACGTATGGCGGGGACTTGAGGGAATGCCCCTGGAAATGGTCGTTTTTGCTTTGGGCGTTTTCATGGCCTCCTCCATCGGCCTGCTGCTGAATATCTATATGAAGGTAAGTATGCATGGGATCGCTTTGGGCACTGCAGTGTCCTTTTTATGCCTTCTGGGATTTGAGTACGGCCAGGGCATGGGGCTCTATATCATCGTTTCGCTGCTGATCACCGGGCTGGTTTGCACGGCTCGGCTGCTGCTTTCGGACCACACCGCCCGGGAGGTTTATTTCGGATTGCTGACCGGTACCCTGGGCATCATTATTGCCAATATCGTGGCGGGTTAACTTGAAAATGTGGGAATTAGAATTCGGCATCAGGCACAGGGATCCTGCCTGAAACCTTAACCTGATGACAATCGCACAGGCATCAGTTTAATTTTCAGAACTCAGAAAGCCCCTGATCTTTGCCGAAAAGTCAGGAAGTCCCAGTCGTCCTTTAGTTTCCCAAATCGTTGTGATTAAAATTGAACCCGAGGGCGCGCGGGGGATCCGCAAAGACCGCAATGGAAGAAGATTGCAGCCCAATGTTTTAGCAAACCTTGCAAACCCCTTGCCCGTTCCTTTCGTTTAAAACAGCCCCTCATTTTCATTGCGATCCGTTTCAACCTCAAATACTGACTTCCAGGAAATTTTCATGACGGTAAGTCTTTTTTATCCTGACGCGCATACGATGGCAATCGGGATGGAAAACACCGGAACCTGCTGCTCCAATCCTGTTACCGCTGCCCCATCCCTGCGTTTCTGCGCTTCAGTAGTTCATTCAAAAATAAGTCCAAAAATATTAGCTTTGTATTGCTAAATTTATTAGCTTTGTATTGTTGATAAATTCATTCGAACGGACAATGGTAAATTGTAATTTTGGTTATGGCAAAAACAGATAAAACAACGGAAATAGACATGAGCAGCGAAAAGCTGAAAGCACTGCGCCTTACAATGGACAAAATTGATAAGGACTACGGAAAAGGCAGTGTAATGCTGATGAATGAGAAAGCCGAAACGACCCAGGAAGTTGTCTCTACCGGCTCTATCGGCCTGGATACGGCGCTCGGGATCGGCGGTCTGCCCCGCGGTCGTGTTGTTGAAATTTACGGCCCGGAATCATCCGGTAAAACAACCATTGCCACCCATGTGATAGCGGAAGCGCAAAAAAAAGGCGGTATGTGTGCGATCATTGATGCGGAGCACGCTTTTGACAGCAGCTATGCAAAAAAGCTGGGGGTAAATGTAGATAATTTGCTGATCTCCCAACCGGATTACGGGGAACAGGCACTGGAAATTGCCGACCGGCTGATCCTGTCCGGGGCGCTGGATGTTGTGGTTATTGACTCGGTGGCGGCACTGGTTCCCAAAAGCGAACTGGAAGGGGAAATGGGCGACAGCAAAATGGGGCTGCATGCCCGCCTGATGAGCCAGGCATTGCGAAAGCTTACGGCCACCATTTCAAAAACAAACACGATCTGTATTTTCATCAACCAGCTGCGGGAAAAGATTGGGGTCATGTTTGGTAACCCTGAAACCACCACGGGTGGTAATGCGCTGAAATTCTATGCGTCTGTACGGCTCGATATTCGTCGTTCGGCCCAGATCAAAGACGGTGACAGCGCCATCGGGAACCGGGTGAAAGTAAAAGTGGTAAAAAACAAAGTAGCGCCGCCATTCCGTGCCTCGGAATTTGACATCATCTTCGGAGAGGGTATTTCCAAAACCGGGGAGATCATTGATATGGGCGTGGAACTGGGCATTTTGCAAAAAAGCGGCTCCTGGTACAGCTATAACAACGACAAGCTGGGACAGGGACGCGATGCAGTGAAAGCCCTGCTGCTGGATAACCCGGAACTGGCAGCGGAAGTAGAAGCCCTGATCCGTGAAAAGATCAAAGAAATGCAGGGATGATTTTTTGAATATAGACAGGTTAGTAAGTGCGCCCCCGCTGTAGTGGGGGCGTTTCTTTTCCCGGAGCGGCAACCATAGTAGTGCTGGTAAAAGTGACCGGCGCGGAAAGCGCATGACGGAACACAAACTATGTGGCCTGCGCCCCGGTCGGCGTCCTCACCGACCGGACAATAACTTTATAAGTTCATTTTGATGCCGGTCCATGATCATCCGGTAATAAGGACGCGGATGACCCTTAAAACATCCGGGGAATATCTGCTTTTCTTTTTCCCGATCGCGTAACTTCTTTTCCTTTTTTCGAAACCCCAACGGGAAACGGGCCGATATTTTTGAAAAAAAAGCCCATGTGCAACTTTAAAACACTCTACTACGCCCCCCACGGCTACCTTATTGTTTGTAATGAGTGCCGGCATTTTCAGCTGGCATTTCAAACCACCCTGCTGACAATGACCGCACAGGACCTTCATATATTTCATACCCTGGTAAAAGAGAACCGGGAATACAGCCCGTTTGATGCAAGCCCCGGCCGGAAGAATATCTACATACCCACACCACTGGAAGGTTACGGAATGATCCTGAACCGGGAAGAGCTGGAAGATCTTTTTCAATTACTGGAAACCGCAGAAGTAAATTTCAAGGCGGAGTCCTTGCTGGATCTGTTCAAAACGGCGTAGGCCGCCGGCATTGTTCCGGGCCTCATGTGCTCAAAAAAACTGCCGCAGACAAAACACTGCGGCAGAAAAATCTGTAAGGCCTGCGGTTTTACTTAATCTTTGCTAAACCTCAAATTGGCAAAATAATAGGTAATATCTGTAGCCGGGGCAAACGTGAGCGATGGCTCACCGCCAATATTGATCACAATTACCCGGTTGTGTTTATCTACGCTTTTTGATAGATCCACCTTCATATCGATCCACTTTTCAAGATCCGTATCGCTGATGGGGTACGCATCCTTGCCGTAATCCCAGTATTGCTGCCCGTAGCTGCTCTCCGATCCAAAAGCCCACAGATTATTCATAAACCGGAACCAGAGGCGCTGGTAGGGGGCATAAGTGCCCGACAATACAGCTTTGGGGGGCGCATACACTTTAAATTTCAGATATTTATACTGGGCTACATCAAACTCGTATTCCTTGGGGATCTGTATCACAAGCGTACCATTCTTTTTCTTCACGGTGGCTTTTATTACATTCTGTAAATCGGCCCCGGGCGGGTAGGTTGCCGCGGGAGCGTCAACAGCCAGCTCCCAGTTTCCATCCTGAATGACTCCATTCAGCAGGAACGGCTGCAGGGGAATCAACGCCTCATCGGGTTTGCTTACGATCTCCACCACCCCGCTGCTTACATACGGTGCCAGCAGGTCATCAATTCCCATAGAATTGGCAAGATACTTCACCTTGGTCAGCTTACCCACCTCCAGCAGATCCAGCAGGAATTGCGCGCTGGTAAGCGGCATATCGCCCATACGGCGCGCAAAAGGAACGATCGGGCCGCCACCGATAACGTCGGTAACCCCATTCCGGTTATAGCTGTTCTCGGTCATTTCAAAAAGCGTGCCTCCGGTCAGGTCAATTTCTTTTAGCCCCTGAAAATAGAAGATATCCTGCAGGCTTCCCGTGCGCACCGGAAAGGTCAGCTTCTCTACCGGGGCAACGGCATCTGCGGTGAACGTAGTGATCCCGTTGGCCGACAATATGGCCGGTTCGAAGGGAGCAAACGGAGTGGAACCTGTTGGAATGCTCACCTGCGCTTTCCGCGAAACCCACACTGTATCCAATATGGAGGTGCCGTTGATCTTGGGAATGATCTTATAGTTGAGGTCGATGGAAGCAATGGCACCCGAGGCCAGGTTGGCCATAAAGATGCGGGGATCCTGCCCGCGTTGTCCTTCCTTTATGTCCCCGTTCTTATCCTTATAGGAATATTCCAGACCATAATAGCTCAACACGGCTGAAGAGATCCCTGTTGGCCAGGTCAGGATGGCTGAAGAGGGTGAGGTCAGCGCCTGGGGAGTTGGCATTGCCAGGTTCGTCACATCCGTTTCGGTATAGGGGATCAGTCCGATCTGCTGGGGCACCGACCGGTTCCCGTTCTCATCAATGGTGTACACTCTGAACCGGTATAATTTTGATACCTTAAGATCCGTTATATTGAGCCATGACGCCAGGGAATCGATGGTAAGCTGCTTATCATCATATTCCACAACCGTTTTCATGGCCTTACCCAGTCTTATCTGGCTGGCCGGGATCCTTCCGGCCTTCATCAGATCGATCTCCACGCGCTCAAATCCCACATGGCCGACGATGGTATCAAACCGTCCCGGATACACCGTTTCGCCGGCGTATTTTTCCAGGTTATCATACATTTTACTGCATGATGATACCATCGCTAAACAGAAGAGCAGGTAGATATATATTTTGTTACTCATAATGCTGAAATTTATTGCGCTTTTTTGCCATAAAGAGTGATTTCTGAAAGACAGTTGGCATCATCCAGGGTATAATTTCCGGAAAACCCCTTTACTGCTTCAAACCGGAACTTTCGGGTTGGCTTGGTATATTGGGGATTATCCGGATACATATAGGCCATATCCCCGGCCTCACCCTTCTTTACAAACTCCAGTTCCGTAAGGCCGGCCGGTACCGGTATGGTATATTGCATTACGGTATCCCATTTGCTGGTGGCATCATCCCATATATAGGTCCGGTAAATACCCACATTTTCCGTGCGGTAGTACTGTCCCCTGCTTACATTGGCCAGGCCACCGGAGTGCCGCTGTGTGGTAATGATCCGGCTGATCTGATAATAGCCTCCCAGGTCAATGATAAAGTTCCAGGGCATATTGCCATCCGAGCTTTTGCCGGTACGCCCGCGGCTTTGGGTATGCAGGAAGTTCAGATTATCGCCCCGGTCGATGATGTCATCAATTACTTTGAGCGATCTTCCTTCCAAACCGTTCCCAAACATCATAGGCACTCCGCCGATAGAATCGTTGGGGTTGGGGATCGTCCAGCTCTGTTTGGGGATCTTCATATCTTCCAGGAGCGAAAGGGTTCCCTTATCCATGAATTCGGTCATGTTGCCATAGATGTCCTCCACCTTTACTTTTACGTTCACCTTTTCATTGGGACCTAAAAACAGATCATTCACAAACTTTCTGTCCGCCGGCAGGTTGGAAGAGAATACGGTCGTTAATTTACGGTTGGTGCCGCCCTGCGGGAATTCATATTCCACATACACATTCACATTCTGTTCCAGCTCATTCTGCCAGTCGAGAAAAAAAGAGCTGAATCCTGCTTTGGCCTGCACGGTTTTGGCCACCCTCGTATAGGCCGGCTCCAGAGGTGTTACTTTTACATCCAGTGGCTCCGATTTATTGCCCGACCGGTCTACCGCATACAACTGCACGGTATATTCGTCAATGCTCCCAAAGCCATATACATCCAGCGAATCGATAAAATAGGATGCCATGAATGTGAACGACTGGTTGCTTTTGTTGGTATACACTGCTTCAATACCCAACAGGTCCTCATCCTTGGGTATCGAATAAAAAAAGCGGGCACCGCCATACAGGGGAGTATATTCTTTCAGGACCACTTTGCCCGGCGGTGTACTGTCGCCGCTTTCCGTTTCAAACCGGTCCTGTTTTTTACATGCTGCAGCCAGCATCAGTAGTAATATTGGTATAATCAGTTTATTTTTCATACTCATTTTCATTAAATGCGTTTCATTGAAACGATGTCCTACCATCCCGGGTTCTGGATCAGTTTACCATTTGTATTCATCTCATTCAGGTCGATCGGCCATAAACAATCTGTGATCGTAAACCGCCGGGGTTGTTTGTCTTCCAGCACAAAGAAAGAAGCTGCATTGGTGCCGGTGTGGGTCCAGCCACGGATGGGGGCCGAGAACACGGTGGCCGCCCTTTTATACCGGATCATATCCCAGAAATATTGTCCCTCAAAAGCCAGCTCAATGGACCGCTCCTGCAAGATGATATCCCGCAAACCTTCTTTGGTCAGGTGTTTGCCCGGGTTCCGGCAAAGACTCGGATCGGACCACACCACCTGTATGTCGGGTATCCCTGCCCGACGGCGCACTTTATTGATCTCCTCGTACACGGCCGCACTGGGTCCTGAAAATTCATTCATGGCTTCCGCCTTCATCAGGTACAGGTCTGCCATGCGGATCAGCGGGTAAGGATATTTAATGGTCCGCTGCCAGGCACCCGATTGCGACTCGGGATGCACAAATTTCTGAACGCCGATGCCCGTCGCAAAATAATCGGTTTGGTTCACCGATGAGTTGAACCCGCCGGCGGTACCCGAATACATCATGGTGCTGATCAGTTGGGTATGTGCCCTCCAGTACCCGCCGGTAATGCCCAGGTTGGCATAAAAACGGGGCTCCCGGTTCATGTAAAGCCGTATGGTTTGAGCACCCGGCTGCATGATCCCCGCAAGCGGTGCATATTCAGGATCAGCAGCCCCCGGCGTATTCAATACTTCATGCATAGTACTCTTGTCAAAGGTCTGATCTTCGTCTATCGGCAGACCGTTCCTGGTATAATAGCGCTCGGCCATCTGGTAGGATGCGCCCATCCATTGCCAGGAAAATGCGGCCGTATTGACAACGCCTTCATAGCCGGAAGGCAGCCGTATATTCGACGAATGGGCAAGCTCTCCCTGGTTATAATAATCGATGTTGGAATAACCCCATACCAGCTCTTCATTCCACGGATCGCAGATCACCATCCGGAGGTTATAGAGCGTTTTCATATTATCGCTATTTGCGGCAAACGCTGCGCGGTCGTAGTTATAAGGCTCCCGGGTATAATTGTACAGCCGGTGGCCATTGGCTTCTGCGATGGTGATGGCTTCGTCGATGGCATCAAGCGCTTCCTTCCATTTTTCCTGTTTGTACTCAACCGGGAAAAACGGCTGGCCGTCATGATCAACGAAATCACCAAAATATTCGCGGTTCCCGTTAAAGAACGGGCTGGCCCTGAACAGCAGGATCCGTGCCCGGATGGCCTTGGCTACCATCTTATCGATCTGGCCGGCATTGTTCGCATCTGCCCGCTCGGTAAGATCCGGGTACGCTTCATCGATCAGCTTCAATATGTATTGAAAACAATCTTCCACTTTGGACCGCGGCAGGAAAAGATCTTCCGGCTTTGATTCGGGTGTGGCCATTTTATCGGGAATCACAATCGGACCGTAATGCTGTACCAGCAGGAACATATAATAGGCTTTCAGCATTTTTGCCTGGGCCTTCCAGTCGTTTTTTTCCGCATCCTGCATATCCCTGACCTTGTCGATATTGGCCAGGAATACGTCTGTTTGACGAATGCCCTGGTAGAGCGGCTTTCCGCCTTCGGTGCCGGACCAGAGCCCCAGCTGCGGCGACGTCATTGACTGCAGCCCCCGCATAATGCGCATAGCCCGCAACTGGGTCGTATTGCTATTCAGATCCAGCCGGCCCAGCCATTCATCGCCCAGGGTCCAGGAGGTTAAGTGGGTATTGTCATCCCGCGGAATATAATTATACGCCTTTGCGAGGGCGCTCCAGGCATCTGTTTTTGTATCAAAGATATCTTCCAGCTTCAGGGTATTATCTGGTACCACATCCAGATATTTTTTGCAGGAGACAACAGTGATCAGCAAAAGCGCAAATACAGTAATATTAAAAAATTTCATGTTCCTTTTTTTAAAAAGTCAATTGAATCCCGACATTAATTCTTTTGTTGTTTGGATATCCCAGCCCACGATCCCGCATTTCCGGATCCCAGAGCTTGAATGAAGAGAAGGTGAACAGGTTCTGTCCGCTGACATAGATGCGGCTATCGCCCTTGATCCCCCATCTTTTGAGCTGTCTGAGGCTGTATCCCAGCTCCACCGATTGCAGCTTCAGGAAAGAACCATCCCGTACCCACCAGGAGGATTGCTGTATATTGTTATCTACCGGGAACGTAGACAACCGGGGCCAGAAAGCATGTACATTGGGGTCGGTTTCGCTCCAGTAGTCATCGGCAATAATGGCCAGGGCGTTTCTCCGGAAAGCAAAAGGTGCGATCCCGGCCCGGTCCTCCGAGCTTGCAGCTGTTGCATCAATAAAGAAGGAAGTTCGGGCGCTGCCGTTAAAGAAAAAGCCCAGGTCAAACATTTTATACATCATGGAAGCTCCAAACCCATACTGTATTTCCGGAACCGTAGGATAGCCGATGGCTACCCGGTCGTTGCCGTTTATAATGCCATCGCCGTTCACGTCCTTGTATTTGATGTCGCCAGCCAGGTAGTCTCCAAAATCCTGCTTGGGTGAGTTCTGGATCTCATACTCGTCTACAAAAAGCCGCTCGGCGATCAGGCCCCATTGCTGGTTGATATTGCTTCCCAGCCTTTTCAGGTATTGGTCCGGATAGTTCCGTTCGTCCAGCCTTACCAGCTTGTTGGTAGCATAGGTAAGGTTGGCCCTTGCAGAGAACCAGAAATCCTTCGACATGGTTTTTTCATAGCTCAGCGAGCTTTCAAATCCCTTTGACAGCACCTCCCCCACATTTCCGCTGATGGCCGCCTCCAGGCCGGCTGAGGCAGGAAAGTTCTCACGCCGCATGTATATTTTGCTTCTGCGGTCCTGGTAAAAATCGGTCTGCAGCTTTAACGCTTCATTGAAAAGGTTCAGGTCGATCCCCAGGTTCCATTTTTCGGATTCTTCCCAGGTAATATCCGGGTTGGCATAGCGGTTCACGCGGAAGCCGCCATAAGAGTTCATGAATGAAGTTCCCCAGCGGTAACCATTGTCCACAACCGTTGCACCATTAAAGAGGGTAATATCGGACAGGAAGAAAAAGCGGTCCCGGCGCGCGGCAATATTATCATTCCCCACCAGGCCCCAGGAGCCTCTCAGCTTAAGCGTGCTGACCACATCTTTTAACGGCTCCCAGAATTTTTCGTTAGACACGGACCAGCCTGCACCTACGGAAGGAAAGAAACCCCAGCGCTTGCCGCCGGTAAACTTTTCGGATCCCATATACGAATAACCAAACTCCATCATATAACGCCGGTCGTAGGTATAGTTGGCACGCCCGGAGTTCCGCACATTCTTTTCGGGAAGCGCTTCAAAGATCGAAGTGCTGCTGCCGGAGGTCAGGAGGTTCTTTTCCATTGTACCCACCGTTGTAGCGGCCAGGCTGTGCGGGCCAAACGTACGCTCCCAGTTAAACAGCAGTTCATAATAATAGCGCCCGTTGGCATCCCTTACTGGAATGATATTCCCCAGGTAGGGCTGCCCGCTGGTAGAGTTCAGGGGAAACAGCTTGTACACCCCGGTGATCTGGTTGTACGATTCCAGGTCGTAATAGTAGGGGTTATACGCACGCAGACCGGTATTTTCGCTCCAGGTGGTGGCCGATGCCTTTAGCTGGGCCCGCAGGCCTTTTACAATCATACCGAGGTCCTGCATCAGGGTTGCCTGTGCGGTGATATCGGAGGTGTTCTTATCCTGGTAGCCCCTAACCATTTCCGCATAAGGGTTCACCTTTGTAGCACCATTCACAAAGCTGCTTCCAAACAATACGTGCTGTGTAAACTGGTTGGCCGAATCCGGTTCATATACCGCCGGGAAATCCACCGGGTTGCTGAACATCACCATCCGGAATAAGTTGGACGCCGAAACATAGGGACCATTTAATCCTTCAAAACGGCCCTGGATCCGGGTATCCAGTTTTGTAGTGGGCGTTAGCTTAAAGACCACATTGGAACGGATAAAATAACGCTGAATGTCGATATTGTTGCTGTATTTATTGGTTTGATCTGTTCTGAGCCGGCCCTCTTCCTTGTCCATCCCCATCGACACATAATACGTAGCTACCTGGCCACCGCCCGAAATATTTACATTCGCTTTCATATTGGTGGCCGAAGGCTTGAACATGGTCTTGTACCAGTCGATATTGGGAAAGATCATCGGATTTTCGTTGTCGATCGTAGACTGTATCTTTTGCTGGGAATAATAGGGTCCCAGGTTGGGGTCGCGGGTGATGCGTGCTTCATTATACAGCTTCATATAAGTAGGCCCGTCCAGCATTTTGGGCGTCCGCACCGGGCTGGCTACGTTTACATCAAAACGTACATTAAAGCCCACCGGACCTTCATGGCCCGCCTTGGTGGTAACCATAATGATCCCGTTGGCGCCGCGGGCACCATACATCCCGGTGGCCAGGGCGTCCTTCATGATGGAAAAGGTTTCAATATCGTCCGGCTGCATCCGGGCCAGGTTGTCCATGGTCGACTCAAACCCGTCGATCAATACCAGGGGTGCAGCCTGGTAACCAAAGGTCGTAACCCCCCGTACAAAGAACTGGGCATTGTCCGCCCCCGGCTCGCCGGACAACTGGTAGGAGATCACACCCGGTATCCGGCCGGCAAAAGCACTGGTAAGGTTAGAGGCCGGTATGCGCAGGTCCTTGGCACTTACGGTGGTGATGGCCCCTACAACCGTGGCTTTCTTCTGCTTACCAAAAGCCACCACCGTTACTTCTTCCATGTCATTTTTGTCGTTGTACATCTGTACCTGCAGAATGCTTTTTGTACCGACCACTTCCTTTTGCTCTTTTTTGCCAACAAAAGAAAAGACCAGCGTATCTCCAACGAGCGCGTCAATTTTAAACTCACCGTTTTGATCCGTGGTTGTCTGTAACGATTTATTTGCAATGCTTACGGTTACGCCACCAAGCACGACGCCGTCTTCTGCGTTCTTTACAACTCCAGAAATACTCTTGGTTTGGGCATATCCAACAGTAGAACTGAATACAAGTAAAAATACCCATATCAATCTCATACGATAATAGTTTGATTTAATCCAATAAATTACAAATCGACAGTATTTGGAAACAGCAAAACCTATATGGCCAAACACTTTTGGTTTATTACAATCTATTGCAAATAAAATAATCGCTTTGATTCTACAATCATTTCCTTTTTGAGGCCGTAATTTCAGAAAGATGGATTTTTTCAAATCAACGTCGTCACGCCTTCATTATTTAAATAACAGTGTATTGTTTTATAAACAGATTCATAAATACACGTTCTTTTGAAAAAAAATATTAAAAGATGTTCTATATAAGGCTATTTTCTTCTTTAATCAATTAAAGTTTGAAAACGTTAATAAATTGTTAAATTTAACATACTGAAACGTTTTTGCAAAATATATTTTCACTTTTTAACATATCGTTGGCAGCAACAAGATAAATATCTCCATATTGACGTTTTCCCGGAAAATAACCCGCCGGCACCCCTTGCCTATGGCCGCCATTACGGGTGAAAACCCAGACCCGGCCGGGGTTTGGAGCTGCGCCCGGAACAGTCCGGCTGGCGGGCACATCCCCTTGATCCTCAATTGTCCCGTTCTTAATACGGATGCGCCCGTCCGGAAAGAGGGATGTGCGCTCTTTAAACCCACCGCTCGCTGCGACCGGTTATTATTTGTACCTTCCGGTCTCGTCAAAATCAACAATGAATGAATACAGTTTCCCGGCGTTTTGAAGACTTCTGCTCCGCAGCCATCCACAATGTTTATGATGAAGGGAGCCTGCACAGTCACGCCATTCCCATTTATGCCAGTTCTACCTTTGTATTTGACAGCGCCGAGCAGGGCATGAACCGCTTTTCCGGAACAGAACCGGGCTATATCTACTCCCGTTTTGCCAATCCGACCACGGCAGCGGCGGAAAAACTGATCGCCTCCCTCGAAGCGTTCGGGCTGAACGGCGGAGATGGTAACCCACTGACTTTAAAGGCATTGCTGCATGCCAGCGGCCAGGGCGCACTCTCCACACTTTGCTTTTCTTTACTGAAGAACGGGGACATGGTCCTTACCAATACCGCCCTTTACGGAGGCACCCACGAATTTTTTGCCTATTTATTATCCCGGTCCGGCATTGAAACCCGTTTTACAGACCTGGCGGATCTGAACGCCGTGGATCAGGCCCTGGACCAATACCCGCAGATCCGGCTCATTCATATAGAATCACCCACCAACCCCCTGATGGGCTGCACCGATATCGAAGCCATTTGTAAACGGGCGGCGGCAAGGGGCATTAAAGTAAGCATCGACAATACATTTGCCACACCTTACCTGCAGCAGCCTTTTGCATTTGGTGTTGATTTCGTCTATCATTCTACTACCAAATTTTTAAATGGCCACGGCACGGCCATCGGGGGAGCGCTGGTAGGGAAGGACCTGGATTTTATGCAGACAACAGCCGTAAAGACCTATAAGCTTCTGGGGGCAAACAGCAATGCCTTCGATGCTTTTCTGCTCATTAACGGTATTAAAACATTGCCCCTCCGGATGCACCAGCACAGCGCCAATGCAGCACGTGTCGCAACATGGCTGGATGCGCATCCCGCAGTTGCCAAAGTGAACTACAACGGCCTGAAAACGCACCCCGATTATGCATTAAGCATCCGCCAGATGCGGCATCCGGGCGCTGTGCTGAGCTTTGAGCTCCGGGGAGGTATTGCCGCCGGCAAACAATTCATTAACCGCCTGCGCATGTGTACCCGTGCGGTTTCCCTGGGCACAGTAGATACCCTGATCTCCCATCCTGCATCCATGTCCCACGCCATTATGAAGCCGGAGGAGCGGCTGAAGGCCGGGATTACAGACGGGCTGATCCGGATGAGCGTGGGTATTGAGGCAGCAGAAGATATTCTTGCTGACCTGGAACAGGCCCTTTCCGGCCTGGCGGACCAGGCGGCTTGATTCTGCATGCATCCGGCATTGCGCACCAACAGCCTGGATGATCGGTCAATGCCACACCCGGGCTCACGGTCAATCTGCAAAATGATCCAGGAAGGCGACAGCAAATTTTGATGCCTTCAACGTCTTGTTCAGGTTGCGCCGGAACGGGTTAAAGAATCCAAGGCCCAACCCGGGAATGGGTCTTACAATATGGTAGAACGGCCGGCTAAGGTCCTGCGAATTGGCCAACAGGATAAACGTGAGGTCTTTTTCGGGGATCTTTACAAAAAGAGCGGAGTACCCGAACCACCAGCCGGTGTGCCACAATACTTTCATGCCCCGGTATTTTTTTACAAACCATCCCAGTCCGTACTGGATCGTTTTTCCTTTGGGTGTGGTATAGGGGGTCGTCATCCGCTGCCAGCTGCTGTCCGATAAAAAACGTTGTTCATCAATCGCCACGGAATAAAATGCCAGGTCCGCCACATTGCTCATGATGCCGGCACCGGGATTAAATCCATAACGGAACGTTACCGGGTGCAGCTTTCGGTGTTTCCAGTCGTAGGGCCGGGCCACCCTTTTCAAAAAAACAGCCTTGTCATACCCCGTTAGCGCAAAAGCAATACTGTCATCTGTACTGGGCACCGTATTTTTCATATGCAGTGGTATCGTGATCTTTTCCCGCAACAATGCTCCAAAACTTTGACCGGAAGCCTTTTCGATGGCCTTTCCCAGCTGTCCGTACCAGCTGCCGTTATACCGGAATACATAACCGGGTTTGAAACCGTTAAATGTATTTCCCATAGCGGTATGCGTCATCAGGTGCTTTAATTTGATGCGCGGGTCACTGCCCCACCGCGCACCCAGGTTAATGCCGTATTTGCTGATGGGGTCGTCCAGGCTGAGCGTGCCGGCCTCTGCCTGCTGCATCAGCAGGATCGCCCCGAAGGTCTTTGTCACCGAAGCGATCTGGTAGACCGTATATTCATCCGGCCGGATCCTGTGCTCCACATCCGCATAGCCAAATCCCTTTTTCCACACCAGCTGCTTTTCATTTACAATACCGGCCGAAATGCCGGGGATATGGTACTGCTTCCGCAACTGTTCCAGCCGCTTCTCAAAAGAGGCCAGCTGCCGGGCATCCCATAACGTGCTGCCGGTTCTTTTTACGGGTCTGCTTTCTGAAACGGAACGACTGCCGCTGCAGGAAAACAGGAAAAGCGTCCATAGAGCGATCGTATAACGGAGTATGTACATTGTCTTTTTCCTGCAAAGCTCTCTGGTCCGTATCAAACAAGCTGCTTAAAATCCTGCTCAAATCCGGATATGAGTAATATTATCCCCCGGATGCCGTATGATTTTTTCTGAATTCCGAAGGCGACATGCCGGTGAGCTGCCTGAATACCCGCTGAAAGGTTGCCGGTGAGCTGAATCCGCAATCATTTGCTATTCCCGCAAAAGTGAGCTGCCCTGCCTCATCGGCCAGCAGCCGCTCTTTGAACAGTGCAATACGGTACCCGTTCACAAACTCGTTAAAATTTTTACGCAGGTGCTGGTTCAATACTGCGGAGATGGTTTTAGGCGTCAGACCCGTGTGCTGCGCCAGCTTTTGCAGGGTAAGCTCCGCATTCAGATAAAGCCGTTCCTCCTCCATGGTCTTTTTCAGCAATCCTATGGTGGCATGCACCACCGGCTCCGGCAACGGCGCAGCATACTGTCTTTTTTCCGCAGCCTGCTGCTGCCAGGAAACAATATACCCCTTAATACCCAGCCAGTAAATCAGCAGGGTAACGGGCACATACAACGGATACCAGTCCAGGTTGTCCAGCATCCAGCCGGTGTACCGCGGAATAACGTAGGGGACCAGGTAAATAAACCAGATGCCTGCAAACACGCCAAAGGCTACTGCTACCTGCTGCAGCCACCGGAAACCGGCAGGAGCTTTTTGTTTTTGCGCCGCAAGATACCGGAAGGTAAAGGCCGTATAAATGGCCAGGGATATCCACCGGGGAATATCGGAATAGACATTATAGGTATCCATGGCCGTTGTCCAGGGCCGGGAATCATCTTTGAGAAGCCCCCATTGCACCCCCAGAACAAAGATCCAGGCGATCAGCGGACTGACCAGGTCCACAATAGCCGGCAAAAACTGCAACCATTCTTTCCGGCGCATCTTAAACCCAGGCTCCAGGAAGGATCGTACATAAAAATACAACAGGGGGCCGATGGGCATCACCACGATCATGGGAAACAGGACCGACAATAAATTCAGCCACTTTGACCCAAACCAGCCAATATATGATCCATATAGACAAAAACTGGCAAGGGTGAGCAAAAAAATCAACGCTGCCAGCAACCGGTTGGGCAAACGCAGCCGGGAAGAAAAAAATAAAAGGCAGCTCACAATAAATCCCTGCACTACACCGAGCAAAATAATTGTTTGAAAAAAATGCCTCATAACAACCGATTCACCGGTAAAATTATATTTTTTCATTAAAAATCTTTATCCCCGCAGAAACGCAGAGATCTCTTGTTCCTTTATCCCTCCAGTTTTACATGGCATGCTTATTGGTGTTTATAAACGAATGTATTTCAACAGACCACAAACCCTATGTACAGCAAGTGCAGGAAAATCAGCTGTTTTATCCTTCGCTTTCTACAAGATAAAAATTAACTTTATACGCACGATTTCAGGTCTGTAATCGTTATATCAGGAATTGCTATGAAAATTTCGAAGCCCGTAGATGATTTCGTCGTGCGCATGCGCGAGTTCTTTACAGGAGAGTCCCTGCCCGAATTTCAAAAAGAAGAACCGTTCCGTCTGGAGTTGTTCAGTCACGACCAGATGCAGCAACACAGTAAAAAAGTGGCCCGCTCGCATGTGGTGGCAGCCGGCCATCCCCCGGATAAAGTGCTTCCCCGTCTTGACGATAATGAAGACGTGATCGCAAAAGTATATGACCTGCTGAACGACTCTATCAATTCCAAACAACCCATTGCACCTGCCAGCGAATGGTTCCTGGACAACTATTACCTGATCAAAGAGCAGATCGCCCTGGGAAGGACCCACCTGCCAAAAGGCTACAGCGAAACCCTGCCGATACTGGCAAAGGGCCGGTCCGCCGGATTTCCGCGGGTGTACGACATCGCCCTCGAGCTGATCGCGCACAGCGACGGACATATCAGTATTGCCACCCTTACGGCATTTATCGAATCCTATCAGACCATAACCCGCCTGACCCTGGGCGAGCTTTGGGCCATTCCGATCATGCTGCGCCTGGCCATTATTGAAAACATCCGCCGCATCGCCTCCCGCGTGGCCATCGACCGGCTGGATAAGAACGTAGCACTTTACTGGTCGGAACAGCTATTGGAAACCGCACAGCAGAACCCGCGCGACATCATCATCATCATCGCAGAAATGGCCAAATCAAAACTGCGGATGGATAGCTCTTTTGTCGCCGAATTCATCCGGCGGCTGCAGGGCAAGGGGCAGGGACTGGCGCTGCCATTAACCTGGCTGGAGGAGCGGCTGGCCGAAACCGGAAACTCTTCTGCTGAACTCGTGAATGCCGAAAACCAGAAACAGGCAACCGAGCAGGTTTCCATCCGGAATTCCATTGAAAGCATCCGGTTGATCAAAAGCACCGACTGGCGTTCTTTTGTTGAAGAGGTAAGCGTTGTTGAAAAAATACTGAACACCGATATCGATGGTGTGTACGGGCAAATGGATTTTGTTACCCGCGACCGGTACCGCCATATTGTGGAATGGGTGGGAAAAAACAGCGCCCTGGAAGAATACCAGGTTGCACAGCTGGCCATTGACATGGCCAAAGACAGCGCGGCAAAAAATGAGCCGGCAAAAACGCACCATGTAGGCTATTATCTTGTGGACGAAAAAGGCCAGCAGCTGCTCATTCACAGATCCGGGATGCGCATCACCACCAGGCACCGGCTGAAGAACCTTCTGAGAAACAACCGCCTCGTTTCCTATGCAGGCTCCGCCCTGCTTCTTACATTTCTTTTAAGTTGCTGGGCCGCCTTCTATAGTTACCGGAACGATGCGGGCGCCTACCGGTCCGTGCTGTTCGGCCTTTGCTGTTTTATTGCGCTCAGCCAGGTGATCATCATTCTCATCAACTGGGCAGCAACACTGCTGATAAAGCCCCGCCCTCTTCCAAAAATGGATTACTCGGAGGGCATCCCGGAAACCCAATGTACATTGGTAGCCGTTCCCAGTATGCTTACAAGCGAAAAAGCGGTTGAAGAGCTGGTAGACGAACTTGAAGTACGCTATCTCGCGAACCTCGAAGAGTATCTTTATTTTGCGTTGCTGACAGACTTTACCGATGCCCCGCAGGAAAAGATGCCGGGAGACGAAGCTTTGCTGGCCTATGCCCAAAAGCGCATTGAGGCATTGAACCACCTTTATGTAAAAGAGGAGAGCACCGGAAGCAAATTTTTTCTTTTTCACCGGCCCAGGAAATGGAACGCCAAGGAAAGAACCTGGATGGGGCATGAACGGAAACGGGGAAAACTGGCAGAGCTGAACAGTTTTTTAAGAGATGCCGGACAATACGATTTTATTACGATCACCGGAGACACTTCTTCCCTGAAACAGATCCGCTACGTGATCACCCTTGACGCCGACACCCAGCTGCCACGCGAAGCAGCCTGGAAGCTGGTGGCTACCATGGCGCATCCGCTAAACAAGGCCGTATTGAATGGACAGCATTCCCGTGTAGTAGACGGATACGGGATCCTGCAGCCCCGTACCGCGATCAGCATACCCCGGAGCAGCAGCAGCTTTTATGCAAAAATGCACAGCAATGATTCAGGCCTCGACCCTTATACACGGCTGGTTTCGGATGTGTACCAGGACCTTTTTTCTGAGGGCTCCTTTATCGGAAAAGGCATCTATGATATCGATGTTTTTGAACAGGTACTTGGAGATACCTTCCCTCCCAACCGGATCTTAAGTCATGACCTGCTGGAAGGATCGTATGTCCGCTCGGGCCTCGTTACCGATGTGGAGCTGTTTGAGGAATACCCGGATACCTATTGGGCCGATGTAAGCCGCCGCCATCGCTGGATAAGAGGCGACTGGCAGATCGCCAGCTGGGGAACGCCCTTTGTGCCCGGAAAAGAAAACAAGCTCCGCCGGAACTTTATTTCCAGCCTCTCGCGGTGGAAAATATGGGACAATATCCGCAGAAGCCTGGTGGCCCCGGCCATGATCGCTTTTTTGATCATGGGCTGGGCTTTTATGCCCTACCCGCAATTGTGGACCCTGTTGTTCTTTATTACCTGGCTGGTACCGCTGATAGCCGCCACTGCATGGCAGTTGTTTCATAAACCGGAAAGCATGCACTGGCGGGCACATTTTTCTGAGCTTAGAGACAATGCCATAACCAGCCTCACGCACATCCTCTTCAATATTATCTGCCTGCCATTTGAGGCGGTCAAAAACCTCGATGCTATTTTCAGGGCCAACTGGCGCATGCTGGTCTCCCACCGGCGGCTGTTGCAATGGATGCCTTCCAAACAATCCGGCAGTCAGCAAAAAAGCATCTTCTATGCATATTTATTTATGTGGCCCTCCGTGCTCCTGCCCGCCGGCATTACCGTTTTGCTGACTTTCTTCAATGCAGATGCCTTTTGGATCGCCGGTCCTGTACTGGCGGCCTGGCTGCTGGGGCCGTTCGTAGCCTGGAGCGTAAGCCGGCCCTCCACCAAAAAAACAGTGGCCCTCTCCTCAAAGAACCTGGACGTTCTGCATTTCTATGCCCGTAAAACCTGGGCCTATTTTGAGGACTTCGTAACAGAAAACGACAATTGGCTGCCGCCGGACAATTACCAGGAACATCCCATTGAATCGCTGGCGCACCGGACTTCACCCACCAACATTGGACTGACCCTGCTTTCCAATCTTGCGGCTTATGATTTTGGCTACCTGTCTGTTAACAAGCTGGCAGAACGGACCTTCAAGACCTTTGAGACCCTGTCGGCGCTGGAACGCTATAAAGGACATTTTTATAACTGGTACGATACCATATCCCTGGTTCCGCTGCAACCCAAATATGTTTCCACCGTAGACAGCGGCAACTTTATTGCAGCGCTGATCCTGCTCCGGCAGGGACTTGAAGAGGTCCGGCAGGAAAAACTGTTCAAGGCGCAGCATATCGGCGGATTGCAGGACAGTTTATCCGTGATCAAAAGCCTGCTTCAAAAACAGAACCCGCCGGAACTAACCGTGCTCATCAAAACCACCGGCAGCCTGAAAGCAGCCTTTCCCCTCCCGTTGCATGAATTGCTGCAACAATTGAACACCCTGCTTGAAGCAGCATCGGCCCTGCAAAGCAGTAACGATATTGCCGGCAAAGCCGAAGTGCTGAACTGGATCGGGCGCCTGGAAAAACAGCTGACGGATAGCATCACCTGCATCCGTACCTTCTGTCCCTGGGCAACGCTGCTTCCGGTAGCTCCCCGGTTTGTGCGGCTGCACCTGCTCCATGAAACCCCTTCGCTTAACAATATACTGGACCTGCAGCGGGTATTGCCCGACCAGATCGCCGAATACCTGGAAACCGCTGCTGATCCCGGAGAAACCAGACAACTGGACCAGCTTTTGAAAAGCCTGCAGGAGGGTGCCACTCAAGCAGAAAATTTCCTGGCCGGCATCGAAAAAATGAAGCACAGTTGTGTTGACTTTTCCACGGTAGACTATGACTTCCTGTACAATAAATCTCAAAATCTTTTCCACATCGGATACAATATAAGCGAGGATATCGCAGATAAAAGCTACTACGATATGCTGGCATCCGAGGCGCGCCTGGGTATTTTTGCCGCCATTGCACAAGGCAAGATCCCGCAAACCGCCTGGTTTACCCTGGGCCGCCTGGTAACCAACCTGGGAAACCACCCCGTACTTTTATCCTGGAGCGGATCCATGTTTGAGTACCTGATGCCCCAGCTGCTGATGCCCTCTTATGAAAATACGCTGCTGGACCGCAGCAATAAAGGCGCCGTCAGAAACCAGATCGAATACGGCGGCAAAAGCAATGCCCCCTGGGGCATCTCGGAATCCGGTTACAACCTGGTAGATACCAGCCTGCATTACCAGTACCAATCCTTCGGCATACCCGGTCTGGGTTTAAAAAGAGGACTGGCCAATGACCTGGTCATTGCACCTTATGCCACGATGATGGCATTGATGATCGACCCCCCGGAAGCGGTGGATAACCTCAGGGCATTGGCACAAAAAGGATTCGAGGGCCGCTATGGTTTTTACGAAGCCATTGATTACACTCCTTCGCGCATGCCGCGTGGCCAGACGCATGCCATCATCAAATCATTTATGGTGCACCACCTGGGGATGAGCTTTCTTTCTATGGCCCACCTGCTGCTGGGCAAAAAGATGCAGGATCGTTTTATTAAAGATCCCCAGTTCCAGTCGGCCTTGCTGCTGCTGCAGGAAAAAGCGCCACGCTCCACCAATTTTTACGAGCACACGGAAGATACCGTTAACCGGCAGACCATCTCGCACGAATCCCATATGCGGGTGCTTACCACACCAAATACCCCCATACCGGAAACGCAGTTGCTCTCCAACGGAAGGTATTCACTGATGATCAGCAACAGCGGGGGTGGCTACAGCCGGTGGAAGGGGATCGCTTTAAACCGCTGGCGGGAGGATACCACGCGCGACAACTGGGGAATCTTCTGCTACATCAAGGATCTGGGGACGGGTCATTTCTGGTCCAATACACACCAGCCGGCCTTAAGAAAAAGCAAATCCTATGAAACCGTTTTTTCACAGGGGCACGTTGTGTTCCGCCGGGTAGATGACGGTTTTGAAACAAAGACGGACGTGGTCATTTCACCTGAAGACGATGTGGAGATCCGGCGTATCCGCATCACCAACCGGTCGGCTTCCTCAAAAACCATCGAGGTAACCAGCTTTGGCGAGGCGGTGCTGGCAGACCAGGCAGCCGATGAAGCGCATCCCGCTTTTAGCAACCTGTTTGTGCAAACAGAGATCAACGAGCCCCTCAGCGCCATTCTTTGTTCCCGAAGACCCCGGGCCAAGGACGACACGCCGCCCTGGATGTTCCATACGCTCATGCTGTACGGTACAAAAAGTGAATCGGTATCTTACGAAACAGACCGGATGCGGTTTATCGGCCGCGGGCAATCCATAACAGCCCCCGCAGCCCTGCAGCAGGACGGGCCGCTATCAGGCACAAAAGGCCCCGTGCTGGATCCCATCGTTTCCATCCGGCACCGGATCATCTTAAAAGCCCGCCAGACCATAACCGTTGATCTTGTAATGGGCATTGGTGAGTCAAAAGAGATCTGTACAGGACTGCTGGCCAAATACCAGGACCGCTACATCCGGAACCGGGTATTTGAACTGGCCTGGACCCATAGCCAGGTATTGCTGCGCCAGATCAACGCCACGGAAGTGGAAGCCCAGCTTTTTAATGCTATCGCGGGTTCTATTATTTATGCCAACAACAGCTTCCGGGCCACGCCTTCCGTTATCGAAAGCAATCTCAAAGGACAACCCGGCCTTTGGAGCTATGCCATATCCGGCGACCTGCCCATTGTACTGGTGCGTGTAAAGGACAGCGCCAATATCGACCTTGTAAAGCAATTGATCAAGGCACATTCCTACTGGTCCTTAAAAGGATTACGGGTAGACCTTGTGATCTGGAACGACGACTTCGGATCTTACCGGCAGGTATTCCAGGACCAGGTGATCGGGTTCATTACGGCTACCAGCGGCGGGGTACTGGATCAGCCCGGCGGCATCTTTGTGCGGGCCGGCGATCAGATCTCAAACGAGGACCGCATCCTTTTTCAGACCGTTGCCCGCCTCATCTTTGATGACGATAAAGGAACCCTGGCCGAACAGGTGTTAAAGAAGAAACCGGCCAAAGGGCTTCCGGAGCCCTTACAGGTAACCGCAAAACCCGGCCGGGTTGCCCCGGATCAGGCCATTGCGTTGCCCGACTACCTGCAATTCAATAACGGCACCGGTGGTTTTACCCACGATGGAAAAGAATACATTCTGATCTCCGATCAACAGAAAAAATCACCCGCGCCCTGGTGCAATATCATCGCCAATAAAGAAATCGGTTCGATGCTCTCCGAAAGCGGATCGGCCTATACCTGGGTAGACAATGCCCAGGCGTTCCGGCTCACCCCCTGGCAAAACGACCCCGTTTCCGACCGGTGTGGCGAAGCCTATTATATCCGCGATGAGGCCTCCGGTATTTACTGGTCGCCCACACCACTGCCGGCGCCGGGTAAACTGCCCTACCGGACCCGTCACGGGTTTGGCTACTCTGTATATGAATCGGTGTATAATGGCATCTCCTCAGAAATGTGGATCTATGCAGACCGGGACCTCTCGGTAAAATATGTGGTACTCAGGCTCCGCAGCCTTACCGAATATGAACGGAGCCTTTCGGTAACCGGCTATACAGAGTGGGTATTGGGCGATCTTGTACACAAAAACAAAATGTTTGTAGTCGCCGATAAGGACCCGCAGACAAAAGTCCTGTTTGCCCGTAACCGGTATAATTCGGCATTTGCGGAAAAAGTTGCTTTTTTTGATACCGACGGCCATGAACAAACCTTTACCTGCGACCGGGCCGAGTTCATCGGAAGGAATGGCACGCTGCGTAATCCCGAGGCCCTGTCGAGGAAGCACCTGTCCGGAAGATCCGGTGCCGGTTTGGATCCCTGTGCCGCGCTCCAGGTGCTCGTGCAGCTTGCCCCCGGAGAAGAAAAGGAAATCATTTTCCGGTTGGGTGCCGGCAAAACCGAACAGGAAACAAGGGAACTGGTGGAACACATAAAAGGCAGCGCCTTTGCCCATGAAGCGCTATCGAAAGTGCACGACCAATGGAACCACATCCTGGGCGCTGTTGTTGTAAAAACACCGGATGAGGCTATGAACGTAATGACCAATGGCTGGTGGCTGTACCAGGCACTGGCCTGCCGGGTTTGGGGCAGAAGCGGCTTTTACCAGTCGGGCGGTGCCTTTGGGTTCCGTGATCAGCTGCAGGATGTGCTGGCCCTCATGCATACTACCCCCGAGATCACCCGGGAACAATTGCTCCTGGCAGCCTCACGTCAGTTCAGGGAAGGTGATGTACAGCATTGGTGGCATCCGCCTACCGGGCGTGGGGTGCGTACAACCTGCTCCGATGACTATCTCTGGCTCCCTTATGTGGCCACAAGGTATATCACCGCTACCGGCGACAAGGAAATACTGGACGAATATATCTCGTTCATTGACGGCCGGCCGCTGCGGCCCGATGAAGAGTCCTACTATGACCTGCCGGTATTCCTGAATCACTGGGAAACCTTGTACAACCATTGCAAGTATGCCATCCGTTACGGATTAAAATTCGGAGCCCATGGTTTGCCGCTGATCGGATCGGGCGACTGGAACGATGGCATGGACAAAGTAGGCGCGGAAGGAAAAGGCGAAAGCGTATGGCTGGCATTTTTTCTTTACGACGTGCTTACACATTTTGACGTCATCGCAGAAGACTATGGCGATGCGGATTTTGCCACCATTTGTAAAAACGAAGCACAAAAATTAAAAGAGTACATCCATCAGAATGCCTGGGATGGCGGATGGTACCGCCGTGCCTATTTTGACGATGGCACTCCGCTGGGATCGGCAACCAACGAAGAATGCAAGATCGACTCCATTTCACAGAGCTGGTCACTCCTGTCCGGCGGTGGTGAACCAGACAGAAGCTTATTGGGAATGAATGCCCTGAACGAGCACCTGGTTGACCGCAGGAATAAAATCATAAAGCTGCTGACCCCTCCGTTCGACCAGTCGGACCTCTACCCCGGTTACATTAAGGGATACGTGCCCGGCGTACGGGAAAATGGCGGGCAATACACCCATGCGGCTATCTGGAGCATCATGGCTTTTGCTGCACTGAAAGATAAAGACCGGGTATGGGAGCTGTTTTCTATGGTCAACCCCGTTAACCATGCGCGTACCGCTGCAGATGTAGAAAAATACAAGGTGGAGCCTTATGTGATGGCCGCGGACGTTTACGGGGCGCCGCCCCATGAAGGCAGGGGCGGATGGACCTGGTACACGGGTTCTGCGGGTTGGACCTATCAGCTGTCCGTTGGTTCCATTCTCGGCCTGCGCCGGGAAGGAGACCGGCTTTACCTGGACCCCTGTGTCCCCGATACATGGGAAGAATACGAGATCCGGTACCGGTTCGGGAAGACCTTTTACTTCCTTTACATAAAAAACAGGAATAAGGATGGGAAGGTCCGTTTTATTGAAAAAGGTCAGGCCTTAACCGACGCCTTCATCACGCTTCAGGATGATGGAATGGAACATCATATAGAAGTGGAATTATAACAGCCGTCAGGTTATGGTCCTGGTTCGCCACCGCGACTCCGGGACACTGAATTTTTTTGACCTGCTTGAGATAGTGGCAGAAGCACGGTCGTAATATAAAACGACCGTGTTGCGGAGCTTCAGTAGCAAACATAGGAAACACAGAAGTTTTAATGTTGCTTTTCGCTTAAGTTAACGGCCATAGTGTCCGCACTGACCGGGCAATAAATTTATAAAAATCATGTTGATACCGGTTCATTATTACCAATCATAAACGGGCGGCAGTTATTTCTTTCAATTGCCCGTTCACTTTCACTTTTACTTTCCGGGGCACCGGTGATGTAATCGTATAAGAAGTTACTTTCCCGTTCTTCCATTTGAAGCTTACAGTAAAATTGCCGCGCGCTTTGAGTCCGCTTATACTGCCGCCCGTCTTCCACAGCTCCGGTACTGCCGGCAACAGTTCAATGTAGCCGTCATGACTTTGCAGCAGCATTTCAGCAATGCCTGCGGTGGCGCCAAAATTTCCGTCGATCTGGAAAGGGGGTCCGGCGGAAAGCAGGTTCGGGTACACACCGCCTCCGGCCCCGTAGTTGATATCCGTACGCAGCCTTGGCTTCAAAAGCTCTCTGAGCAGTTTAAACGAGCGCTGGCCGTCCTGCAGTCTTGCCCAGAAAAGTAATTTATAGGCGATCGTCCAGCTGGGACCATCATCGCCTCTTACTTCCAGCGTTTTCTTTGCCGGCACCAACAGATCCGGTGTCTTTGTTTTGGTGATCAGTGTACCGGGGTACAAACCCCACAAATGGGAAATATGCCGGTGCTGCGGGTCCGTTTCCCTGTAATCCTCCATCCACTCCATAATGCGGCCATCCCTGCCGATGCGGCCGGGCGGCGGCAGCAGGGCCAGTTTTTCCTTCAACGTTTTTCTCAGGTCCGCATCCACCCCCAGCACCCGTGCAGCTTCGATCACGTTGGTGAACAGCTCCCGTACGATCTGATTATCGATGGTGGGCCCCATACAAACATTGGCCGTTTTTCCGTTGGGCAGGTAAAAAGCGTTCTCCGGAGAAACCGAAGGGGCCGTTACCATCCACCGGGTACCGGGATATTTTACCAGCGCGTCATTATAAAAAATAGCAGACCCTTTTAAAACAGGATAGATCTTTTTCAGGTAGTCCCTGTCCAGCGTGTAAGCATAATGCGTCCACAGGTTATCGCATAACCACCCGGAGCCGGAGTTCGCAGATCCCCAGGAGGCACTTTCGCCCGGTTCTGTATAACCCCATACATTGGTGATCACATGAGCGATCCATCCATCGGCATCGTAATAGGCTTTGGCCGTTTTCTCACCATTGGGAACCAGCCCCTGCACCAGGTCGGCCAGCGGCAGGTTCAGCTCGGAAAGATTTACCGCTTCCATCGGCCAGTGGTTCATCTCCACATTTACATCCAGGTGATAATCTCCATTCCAGGGGGTACGGATCTGGTGCGCCCACAGTCCCTGCAGGTTCGGAGGCAACAGCCCCACCCGTGTGCTGCTGATGGCCAGGTACCGGCCAAACTGGAAGAAGAGCACCGCAAGGCCTTTATCCTGCTCCGGATGCTGATAAAAATGATCCAGCCGCCCATTAGTGGGCAACACACTGTTGGCGCCATCTCCCAGGTCGAACCGCACCCGGCCAAATAATTTCCGGAACTGCCGCTGGTGGATCTTTTTTTCGGTATCAAAAGGGATCGCTGCTGCTTTCTCCAGGAGTGCGGACACGGTCTTCTTGTACGCCCTGTCCTTAAAATCGGTACCCGCACTGATGTACAGGGTAACAGCGGTAGCATTCTTTATTTCCAGGTAGTCATCTCCGGCGGTGAGGGCACCGCCTTCCGGTACGGCTTTTACTTCCGCACGGTACTGCATTCCTTTTCCATCAGTGCCATTATCCAGCTGCCCGTATAAAGCCAGGATATTTCGCTGAACGGCACTTGTTCCCCGTTCTTCACGCGAGAGCGAGATCCGGCAATTGAGCATTCCCGGTTTGCTTGCAGACAACCTCACAAGGGCCACATCCGTTCCAAAGCTGGTAAAATATTCGCGCCGGTAGGTAACGCCGCCAGCTTCAAAGGATGTAGTGGCAAGGGCTTCATTCAACGCCAGGGTCCTTTTATAACGGGCAGGGCTTTCCGCAACCGCTGCACCCGGATAATCATAATCGATCTGCAGCTTACCCAGGGATTGAAAACAACCCCACTGTGCGCCGCCGGAGCCCGGGCCCCTGCAAATAAAGTGTTTGTTCACCAGCGCCTGCGCTTCATCATTCTTCCCTTCATTCAGCAGCTTCAGGATCGCCGGCAGGTATTTATGGGCTTCATAATTATTGGCATCCTGCGGAGACCCGGACCAAAGCGTAATATCATTGAGTACGATGGTTTCCTTTTTTATGCCTCCGTCCGGTGTCATTCCCAACCGGCCATTGCCCAGGGGCAGGGTCTCTTCCCACATGCTGGCGGGCTGGTTGTACCACAGTTCGAGGGGGCCTGTTTTTTGAGAAAACAAACACACCGGCAAACAAAAAGATGCCATTAAGATCCAGGCCCGCTTTTTCCGGGCGCCTGCACCAGGTCGTTTAAAAAAAATCACTGCTTGTTGAACGTTTTTTATTCTTTAATCTTTTTATACCTGGTCAGTAAGGGCACTGACCGTGGCGCAGGTCATTATGGTTTATGTCTTCACAAACCATTAAAGAGAACACCCCATTTTAATAAAATGGATGCCGGTCTGTTATTATTCCCTGTTCCAGAAGGTAACCTGTGTAATATTACTGAACTTTGGATCGCCGCTGGCAACTTTCTTTATCAGGATGCGGATATAACGCACCGGCGGCGGATTTTCAGCCAGGCTTACTTTAAACGGTGCCGTCCCGTTGTCCGCCCGGTTCACGGATTTGAGCAATGTCCATCCACTGGCCTGCATCTGGGTACCCCAGCTGGCGTCATTTCCTTCCACGTTGGGAACGTTAAGCGTAGCAGACCCCCATATTTCATATTCAATGGGGTTATGACAGCAGTCCCTCCCGATCATTTCCATATAGGCAAGGCTGTTGTAGGTGACTCCCATGTCAAAGCTCAGGGGATACGGAAGCGTTTTCGCATCGTTGCTGTGAAAACAATCCTGCCAGCCCTGGGGTGCTGTGGCTCCATCCCAAAGTTGCCAAAGCGATGTCCAGTAACTGTCGTCCCATGACCGTCCATCCCCGTACAGGGACAACGGGCTGAACCGGCTTTTGTCGCATATAACAAACCGGTAGATCGCAGGAAAATCGTCGGCGGCCGCCGCTTTGAATGTGTCTATAGCCGTGCCTTCGGGTTTATAGGACGACCGGTAGGTAACCGGGGTACCGGATTTATAATTGCTGATGACGAGCTGGTCTTCCCCGGGCAACAATATTTTCTCCTCGGTGGTGTTGGACGTATTCGTGTAGCTGATAACCGTGGCAACATTACTGGTGTCCGCCTTTGCAAAATTCAGGGTCAGGGTGCCATCGTCCGCATACACATACGGATTGGCGGTATTCACATTCCGGTTTACAAGGGTGGAAGTATAGGCGTTACCGTACACCCGCACATTATTGAGCTCCTGGCCTATGGACCGGTTTCCTTTATCATCGTAGGAGCGGAGCACAAAGGTGTAAACGTATTCGCTCAGATCGGGGATCGTAACGGACACCGTATCTCCCGGGTCATGGGAGTTTGCCGGAACCACCACCGAGTCCTGCCCGTTGTTCCAGCTGATCACATACCGGATAATACTGGGATCGGGGCTGGGGTTCCAGGTGATGGCGGTCCTCAGATCGCCGGCCCTGTAAGAAAGCTTTTTCACAAGCCCGGGATATACCGACTCCCTGCCATCGAAATATTTTAAATAGTCATTGTCATATCTTTTACAACCAGGGCCAATGCTCAGGAACAATGTGTATAAAACGATCGTATGGATATATTTCATCTCAATAGTATTTAATACTTAATTACTGCGGACTCCCGTACAGGGTCATTTCCATTAAATTGGTATAACTCACGCCCCCCCAGGTCTGGTTTACTACAAACCGGATAAACCGTGTGGGGATCGCGTCGATCGGAACATTAAAATCCACCCCGTCTGCCATAAACTGCATATCCTGACTGTTGGCCTGGTTAGGCGGCAACCCGGAAGGAGGATTGGGGTAGGTAAACGTACCCATACTGGTCCAGTCGCCATGTGTTTCACCCAGCACGGCGGCATTGGGCAACGCGATATCGGCAGGGTCCGTTTTATTGGATCCCCAGATCGTAAATACCCGTGGATTCTGGTAGCCATAGCCGGCGCTGAGCCGTTCATAAAGCCGGAACCGGCTTAGCTTTGCGCTCATGCCCAGGCCCCAGGTGCCCTGTGTTACAGGGGCAATATTCGTGTGCCATCCCGGTTCTGTTGTTTTTCCGTCAAAAAGATAACGCAGCTCCCAGCCATAACCGATGGAGGCATCACTCGGCAATTTGTACTCATAGTATTTGGTATAATCCAGCGCCGTTTCAAACAAAGGGGTCAGGGTTTTAAACAGCGTGTCAGACCGGTTGCCGAACTGATCGGTCGTGTACACGCCAAATTTTGTGGGCGCCGACTCAAATCCGCGCACCGAAAAGCTGATGGCTTGTGTGGAAACAGCAACCGGATCTTTCTCTTCATACCGGTTTGCCGCTGCATCAAAATATACAATATGCATCGAAAGAGGCGCCTTAAAGCTATTGGGCCCGCTGACATTGACCCCTCCAAAATCCGGGCTTAGTTGCAGCTGGCTGTTCACCAATTCGAACTTAGGTGTCAGCGGGTTCACTTTTATCTTCACCGGATCCGATTTTACCTCCGCCCGGCTTACCACATAAAGCGTTACCTCGTATTCTTTACTCTCCGCAAAACCGTCTACTCTTAAGGTGTCGGTATAATAGCTGGCCTTTGTCTGCCGGGGTTTGTTCTCCCCGATACTGTATTCCGCCAAAACATACAACAGGTTGGGTATATTCGGCAAACTGTATATGATATTGGCACCGCCATTAAAATTCTCTACCCGCACATTTGTAATGGGATCCGGTTTGGAGGCATCCGTTGAAACAGGATCGTTATTCGATGCCGATTTCCGGCAGGCGGATATACCCAAAACCAGCAGCGCCATTGCCCAGATAAAAAGGTTCTGCATGACTATTTTCTTTTTCATATATCGGAGTATTGTAGCTGTTATTACCAATAGGGATTCTGTGTCAGATTGTTATTAACGATCGTTGCATCCGTTTTAATCGGCCATAAATAATTCTTCTGTCCGAATACCGGGATCAGCACGGTGCGCGGCTGATAATAATTCGCCGGGCTCTCGCCGTACACATTCCATCCCTGCAGCGGCCGGCTCAGCACATCCTGCAGCTCTTTCCACCGTCTCAGATCCCATCCGCTCTGTGCCTCAAAACACAGCTCAATGCGCCGCTCCTGGTGAATGATCTGCCGCAGCCCTTCTTTTGTAAGCGGCCGGGAAGGATTCTTCGAATGATCCTGCCAGGAGCTTACAACACCCTGCAGTCCGGCCCTGGTACGCACTTTATCAATATACTCGTACACCGTGGCAGACGGGCCGCTCGCTTCGTTCAGCGCTTCCGCATATAGCAGGTAAAGGGAAGCCAGCCGGATCACCGGCATCCGGTAGCTTTCGGTCTGAAAGGTTTCATCATACACGGTAAGATAGTTTGCGAGTTTCTTGGGCCAGTAGCCGGTGATGTTGGTGGAACCAACGCTTTTTGGTCCGGCCAGGGCGGTCGGTCCGCGGCCCTGTACATATTTGGGGGAATTGCCATCCGTTGTTCCGTTGCCAAACCAGATGCCGCCGTCAAAGCCAAGATTTGCGTAAAACCGGGGCTCCCGGTCAAAATTCATTTTAGCCGTTTCATACCCCAGCTTGATGTAGTTCTTATCCTGGTCATCAGCCGCCTGGGTGGCATAGCGGTTGGCATAGTCAAAATCCTTGTCTTCATTGATGGGCACGCCATTGCGCGTGTAAAACAGATCCGTAGTTGCAAACGGCACCGAGAAACTGGCAGGATTGGAGTTGGAGCTGGACACGGACTTATCCGTCATACGGGGCACTACATAATTCTGATAGTTGAACCCATAGTTCAGCGCCCAGATCACTTCAAAGTTATTCTCCCATTTTTCTGTAACCGCCGTTTGCAGGGTAAGCACCTCTTTCAATTCATCGTTCAGGTTGGTTAAGTTTCCTACCGGGATGAAGGTGTGCAGTTTGATGCCCACATCTTCTGCCTCCCCGATAGCAGCATTGCAGGCATCGGCAGCCTTTTGCCATTTTGTGGCATCGTATGCGGCAGGGAAAAGGTTTCTGCCATCCTTATCTTTAAAGTTCATATAGTCCGGGTTCCCGTTAAAGAGCGGACTTGCTGCAGTTGCAAGGACTTCGGCTTTGAACGATAGTGCAATTACCCGGGTAATACGCCCCAGCTCCTGCGCGCGGTTCTGAATGGTTGGCGGCAGATCCGGGATTGCTTCATCCAGCAGCGAAATGATATAGTCAAATGACTCGTCCAGGGTAGCTCGTTTTATCTTGGCCTCCTCTGCGGAAGTATTGATCGGCAGGTTCTGTTTGATCAAGGGGATCGGTCCGTACATCCGCAACAGGAAATAGTGATAATAGGCTTTCAGGAACCTGATCTCCCCCAGCCACCTGCTTTTTGTCTGCGCATCCAGATCGATGGGTTTATCAATATTCTCCAGCATGATGTTGCACCTCCTGATCGCCTGGAACATCGGTTCTGCGCCCCCTTCCCCATCCCAGTAATTGATCAGTGGGTTGGACGGCGTTTGTATGCCCTTGATCAGGCTGAAGCAGGCTTCATTCAATGCTCCGAACCCATTGGGATCTGTCGGGTACAATACTTCCGCCGCCAGCGTAAACCCGGGGTTGACCACAACATTGTATTGCCGCTGCATGGTGGAGTAACAGGCAAAAAGATAGTTCTCCGCTTCATTTTTATTCCGGAAAGCATAATCCAGTGTGCCCACGTTGTCCGGAACAATATCCAGGTATTTTTTGCAGGAAAAAAGCGAAAGGCAACATGCACCCAATAATATGAGCGGCAACTGTTTTCTTATATAGATTACAAAGCGCATAATTATAAATTTATATTGATCCCTACATTATATACTTTTTGAATCGGGTACGCAAAGCCGTTGCCTCCCTGTTCGGGATCCCATGTTTTAAAGGGGCTCCATACAAACAGGTTCAGCCCGTTCACATAAATACGGGCATTGGACAGCCAGGCTCTCTTCGAAATGCTTTCGGGTAATGTATAGCCGATCTCAACGGATTTTAATCTTAAAAAGCTTCCGTCGCGCAGCCACCAGGTGCTGTTCTGAACGTTGTTCTCTATAACATTCCTGCTGATCCCCAATCTTGGGTAGGTGGCATAGGTATTCTGGTTTGCCTCCGACCAGTGGTCGTTGGCAAACTCCGTCAATACCTGCGTATTGCCGTAAATATATTGATCGGGGCTTTGAATAAACGGGCTTACCCTCGACGGGTCTACAAAAAAAGATACCCTCGCCTGGCCCTGGAAAAATGCGGAAAGGTCCACGCCTTTATATCCTCCGGATAAACCAAAGCCATATACGATCTCCGGTACGGTCGGGTAGCCGATAAAGGTCTGATCCAGGTAATCGATGCGCCCGTCGCCATTCAGATCCTTGTACTTGATATCACCCCCCTGAGGAAGCCGGCCATTGGTACTGAAGCTTTGTATCGGGGCGTTGGCCGCTTCTATATCATCCACAAATAACCGTTCCGCCAGGTATCCCCAATAACGGTTAACGGGCTGCCCCACCTGGTACCTCCAGGGTTCGTTATAGCTGGGCTCCTCTTTCTTGATATACTTATTGGAAGAATAGGTAAAATTAGCGCGGGATTGCAGCCAGGCGCCGCCGGCAAAGGATTGCTTATAATCCAGCGAAAGATCCACTCCGTGGGACCGCACTTCGCCGAGGTTGGCGCTTATACCGGATTCAAGCCCCATGGTGGTGGGCACGTTGGCTCTTTGCTGCAAAATATTATACCGGTAATTAGTGTAGTATTCTGCAACCAGATTTAATTTTTTAAAAAGGGTAAGCTCTGCCGCATAATTGGTTTGCCGGGATGTTTCCCAGGTCACATCCAGGTTTTCATAGTTCCGGATAACCAGCCCTTTCCGTTCATATTGGTTATTGGTACCAAACTGTGCATAATAATTCCCCTGGTTAAATCCAACATCCGAAACATAAAAGAACCGTTGGGACCCAATGGCGTCATTCCCCACCAAACCATGACTGGCCCTTAATTTCAGCCGGGTAACAATGTCTGCAAAACCACCCTTCCAGAATGTTTCATTCGATACTACCCAGGAGGCTCCGATCGTAGGAAAGAACCCATACCGGTGATTGGCCGAAAAACGTTCAGACCCGTTGTAGCCAAAATTACCCTCTACAAAATACCTCCTCAAAAAGGAATAGGTGAGCCGCCCGGCGAGGCCGAGGTTCCGGTAAGGAAGCGCTTCCTGCAAGGTTTGTTTATTGGAATACAGGGTTTGCTGCCGTGTCGCAATGACTGTGCTGCTAACAGTATGCTCACCAAAGGTCCGGTTGTACTCCAAGGCTCCCTGCAGGTAAACAAATGTGCTGATATTGGTGCCACCAGGAGTATATGTCAGGTATTCCGTAGCTACATTATTCCCCGTTGGCTGGGGGTTTAACCAAACCAATGCGTATTGATCGGTTTCCTTGTCATAGGAGGCTATATTGTAGTAAAAGGGTGAGTACGCATTCTGGGAGGTGAAATAGGAATACCGGTTCGTATTAAAAAGCCCCCGGAACCGCAAGCCTTTTGTGATGAAATCAAAATTCTGGTTCAATTCAAACTGGGCAGAGATCCGCGACTCAGAAGCGTTTTTATGTCCCCGGAGCAAGGCCGCATAAGGATTATTATACTGAATACTGTTATTGGACAGGCCCGCATCCCCGATGCCTACATTTCCAAACAGGATATGCTGTGTATTGGCATTGGCCGCATCCGGCTCATAATAAGCAGGGAACAGCACCGGGCTGGTATGCATAGCAATATTATACAGGTCAGAAGCGAAAGACCCGTCTGTAGTTACCGGGCCATTGTACTCGCTAAAGGTACCGGAAAGACGAACGATCATTTCAGTGGTCCTGGTCAGGTTAAGATTGATATTGGACCTTAATTGATAATTTTCGAATTTTACATTGTTGTCGTTATTATTCCGGATATCCCGCTTCAATACACCATTATCAATATTATAAGATCCGGCCACATAATACTTCGCCACTTTACCGCCGCCGTTTACACTCAGATTGTTGCGTTGGGTAGTTGCCCTCTTCTTAAAAAGCAGGTCCAGCCAGTCCACCGCCGGGTACACGTAGGGATTGCTTCCGGTCACACCATTCATAACGTCCATTGTTCCCTGGATCTTATTGGGTGTAAACGGTACGGCGGCGGCAGGACCCCTTGTCAACGTGGCTTCATTGTACAGGTGCATATACTCGATGGGATCGACTAACTGCAGGGTCTTTGTAGATTGCGATGCCGAATATTCAGACCGGAAATTGATCTTTGCTTTCCCCTCTTTCCCTTCTTTTGTGCTCACGAGGATCACACCGTTTGCACCCCGGGCGCCATACAGGGCGGTGGCGCTGGCATCTTTTAAAATAGAAAAACTGGCGATGTCATCCACCTGCAAACGGGCAAGATCGTTGGCGGATAATTCCACATTGTCGATCAGGATCAGCGGGTCCTGCTTATATCCAAAGGTGGTTACCCCGCGTATAAAGAACTGGGCATTGTCCTGCCCCGGCTGGCCGCTGCGCTGATAGGAGATCATTCCTGCGATCTGGCCGGCCATCGCAGTGGTCAGATTGCTCGCGGGTATTTTAAGTTCTGTCGGCTGCACACTGGTAACCGACCCAACGACGGCCTCTTTCCGTTCTTTGCGGCCAAACGCCGTAACGATCACCTCATCGCCCGCAAGGGCAATAACCGGCTCCATCACGATATCAAACACCTGCGCATTTTCTGTAACCTTCGTTCTTTTTTCAGAAAACCCCACATAGGAAAAAAGCAACGAATCATTTACCGTCACATCCAGTACAAACTTACCGTTCTGATCCGTTGCAGTACTGGTCCGGCTCCGGCTCAGGTCCGAAACCGTAACGCCAAACATTACTTTTCCCGACGTATCGCGTACAGTACCGGTTATGGTAGTGGTTTGTGCCTCAATTTCTGAAGAAAGGAAAAGGGCAAACAGCAGCAGCAAAAACTTAAAAGGAGGACAAGTCACAAGCTCTATCAAAAAGCAAACAAATCGTCTGGTCATATTATAGCAATTAATAAAATGATTGATACAAGCACCGCATAATTGGCAATAGCTATCTATACTATCCTATACTATCCCACATCAAATATATAAAAAAATACGATCCAGGAAAAAATTTTTTTAAGTCGCCGGGATTAAAAAGCGCAAATGAAATTCCTGATGATCGGTATGGACGTTTGATTTCTTTTACAAAATTGAATCCTGCCGCTCCCAAAGTCAATGGCTATTCTTATGAAAAAACGGTACATTCTTCTGATCCGGGAAGGGAAAAATGAAGCACTGTTGTATGCAGCGCGGGCCGGTTCCCGGCTATTTCGCCAGTCCTGCCGGTGAAAAAAGAAAGAACATGCCGACCATCAAGATCAATAACACGGCATAATACCAATGTCTTCCGTTCCATGGCTGGGTATTGACCGCGGGCGAGCGTGGGATGCGAAACGGCTCACTCCTGGGATGCAAGCGGCCAATGATCAGCATCAGCAGGCTTGTAAGCAGGAAGAGGATCGCAAGTACATGCAGGTAGTGCAGGTTAAGGTCCATCAAAAACTGGGTGATCACATAGAGCGTCACAAAGAACACCAGCCCCACCTTTGCTGCAACCGGCGGAACCCTTTTTGTAAGCAGCCCGATGATCATAATGGTAAATACCGGTACACTGAAGAAGCTGGCTACCTTTTGCAGGTAATTGTAAAAACCGCCGCTGAAAAACATGATGTACGGTGAGAAAATAATGGCCGCAAGGATAACGCCCACCTGGAACAACTTACCCCTCCGCAACAGCTGCTGTTCGGTAAACTTTACATTCCTTTTTTCCAGCCAGGGTTTATAAAGGTTCATGGTAAACAAGGTGCCGGTACTGTTCAGACCGGCATTGAATGTACTGAGCGCACCGCCAAAAACAACGGCCGCCACAAAGCCTACCAGCAGCGGAGGCAGTATACCGCTGACCATTTTTGGAAATACCCCGGCGGTATTCTCCAGGCCGGGATACAACTGCAGGGCCACCAGGCCGGGCACATTCAGCAGCAGGGGCGCGATCAGCTTTCCAACACAGGCCAGGGAAATACCCTTTTGGCTTTCTGCCAGGTTTTTGGAGGCAAAGGCCTCCTGCACAATATACTGCTCCATGCCCCAGTAGTACACATTGATCAGCAGCATACCGGTAAACAGGGTACCAAAAGGCAATACGCTGCCCGGAGGTCCGATGGCATTCAGGTGCTCCCTGTTCCGGTTCAGCAGGCGATCCATCCCCGTAAGCACGTCACCGCTTCCAAGGTAACGGAGCCCGAACCAGGTGATCAGTACACCTGCGATCAACATCCCGATGCCCTGTACCACATCGGTGATCGTGATGGCTTTTAACCCTCCAAGCACCGTGTACAAGCATCCCACAACGCCAAAAAAGATCACGAGGAGGCGGATGGCCGCAAAATAGCTGATCCCCAGCTGCTCGTCGATATGGAACAACCCGTTCATGGCCACCGCACATCCATACAATACAGTAGGGATCAGGTTAACGATGTAGCTCAGCAGGAAGATAACCGATACCATCCGCTGGGTTTGCCGGTCGAACCGGAGGGCCAGGAAGTCCGGTGTGGTCACGGCTCCTATCTTCAGGTACACCGGCATTAAAAACTCCGCCACCAGGATCATGGCCAGGACCGAGCTCATGCCCCAGGCGATCACCGACATATTGGTGGTATATACAAATTCATTCTCACCAATGAACTGGTTGGCACTCATATTGGTGAGGAAAATGGAACAACCGATCATCCAGAAATTAAAGCTGCGGTTGCCCAGGTAATAGCCTACAGAGGTATTGTTCCGCTGCTTCCGGGTCTTATAAATGGAAACCGCCGCCGCCAGCAGCAGCAAGGAAAAAAAACCAATAAACGGATGGTTGCTCATAGCCGTTATTTGACCTGTTTATTTTATCATTCAATGGTGGTATGGCGTTCACAGATCATCCTTGCCCGGATATACCCGTTACCAGGGCGGGCTTATAAAGATCCCCGCCGCAACAGGACCGTCGGCAGGGTTTCCTGTATCCTGCGTCGTTTCAGCACAAACTGGGCCGACTTCTCTGCCATTGCTTCAAAGCTGGTGGAATAGGTCGTGATTCCGTCAAAAATGATCTCCTTTACGATCTCATCATTATGAGACAGGATGCCAATATCTTTTCCCAGTTTCAGCTTTTGAGACTTGGCATCCTTCAGCATCATCCACAGCTCCGCATTGTTGATCGTAAAATACACATAGCCCGGTTCAACAGAACCCGGTATATACTCCGGGCGGATCACACTTTTGATGCGGAAATCCTTTGTGAATTTTTTAAACGAAAGGAGGATCTCTTCCGGCGTATCGGCATTGGGGCGATGATAATAGATCATCTTTTTATACTTCCGGATCGCCGGCGCCAGCACTGCGAATGCTGAATAGGACGCATCAAAGAACTCTTGCGTGATGTGTGAAAATTCGCCTTTCATGGGCAGGTAGCGGTCGATCATCAGGAACTTGTCCGGTGGCAGCGTCTGCAGGATCTCCGCTGCCTTTTTATCCGGTATCGGCGCCACTACATACATACCGTATTTACCACGGATCCGGTCGATAATGCTTTCAAAGATCTCAATATTATTATGATGGAAAAAAAGATCCACATGCACATTCTTCCCCAGTTTGTTCCGGAAGGTTTTGTAAAAAACTTCCTGGAAACTGTCGAAAGCAAAGATCACCAGTGCCACACGCAGCTGGCTCCGCGTATTTTCGCGCGCCAGGAAAAAGCCGATCCGGTTTTTCGATTCCACCAGCCCCCGGCTGATCAGCTCTTTATATGCTTTGGCAATCGTTTCCCGCGCGTACCCCAACTCCTGGATCAAACTGTTCACAGAAGGCAGCATATCGCCTTTTACAATCACTTTTTCATTAACGGCATTGATAAAACCCTGTACCAGCCGTTCGTGCTTTGAAAGGCCCTGTACATGTTCCAATTCCCGGATCTGATCATAGATGCTTCGCATGGCAAAATTTATTGACGACAAATAAACAACAATATTTCCGGTTTCGCTGCGAAAATTTATACTATTCTATACCAATAGTACAGTTTTAGAAAATTTCCATAGATTTGCACAAAAGGATCCATAGAAATCTCGAAAACGGCCATTGCCGGATTGTTGCAAAGGCTGGTTTTGATGATCGATTGAATGCTTGATTAAAGGTTTGCTATTTTTCTATTATCCATTTAAAAATTCACCTATTTATGACGAAGAAAGCTCTTTTCTTTTTCCTTACGGCCGTTGCCCTGTGCCTGACGCTGCCGTCTTATGCGCAGCAAACCATCAGGGGAACAATAACAGATGCGCAAACAAAAAGTCCGGTTGCAGGAGCTACCGTCCGTGTAAAAGGCACTACTGTTGCAACTGCTGCTGACGAGCACGGTGCCTTTACGATTTCCGCACCCGCCAATGCAACGCTTCTTTTTCAATCGGTTGGGTATGCATTACAGGAATTACCTGCTGCCAATGACATGCAGGTGGCTCTTGTATTGCAGCCGGAGGACCTGGGAGAAGTGGTAGTGGTAGGCGCACGCATGCGCAAATCCGACCTCACGGGAGCCGTTACCGATGTAAATACGAAAGCGCTGATGGAGCGCCCGGTAACCAATATCAACCAGGCCCTGCAGGGAAATGCGCCGGGCGTATTCATCAGTCCCGGAACCCGTCCGGGCGATGACGCCACCATACGCATAAGAGGTACCAACACCATCAACGCCGGCTCCACTCCCATTTTTGTGGTGGACGGGGTGGTCATGGAAAATAACCAGGGTGGCTTTAATGCGATGAATCTTAACGATGTGGCTTCTGTGCAAGTACTAAAAGATGCATCGGCCACTGCCCTTTACGGTTCCCGCGGCGCCAATGGGGTGGTTGTGATAACCACTAAAAAAGGCGCACGCAGCGGCGGCGACGGACGCATCACCTATGATGCCTGGGCGGGCATTTCGAAGATCACCCAGTTGCCGGAACGGTTGAATGCCCAACAGCTTTTCGAGCTGCGCCTGGACGCTTACGCCAATGGATATTTAAAAGACAATCCCGGAGCCAACCGCCAGGATTATATCGACAACGTGCTGCTGAAAAACGAAGACAACAAATATTTTTCTGCCCAGGAAATGGCCGCTTACAACAGCGGTAAAAGTTACAATTGGCTGGATGAAGTGACCCGCAACGGTCTGCAGCAAAATCACGTACTTGGTTTTTCGGGTGGCTCTGAGCGCGGAGCCTTTTACCTGAGCGCCGGTTATGCAGGCATCAAGGGGGTGATCGAAAATACCAGGCAGGATAAATATACCGGCCGTTTTAATGCCGACTACAATATAAAAAAATGGCTGAAAGTGGGTACCAACACCGGGTTTACCCGCACCAGGGACGCCATTCCTTCAGATGATGTCTATAACAAAGCATTGAACGCGAATCCCCTGCTGGACTTTGCACCCTATCGCGACCCGGCTACAAGATACACGAGCGATTATCTTACGCTTTATTACAAAGCGCACGGTGAACAAAACAATAACGATTTCAACCCCTTCAACTCACTGCAAATCCAGCGCGACCGCTCCCGGAACCGGCTCACTTCTTCCAGTTTTATTGCCATCACCCCGGCTAAGGGATGGGAATTCCGCTCCACTTACGCATTGGATTATGGCGCACAGAACTGGTTCGAGTTTACGCCGCACAATATCCAGGAAGCGGTTCGCCACTACAACGGCGATGCCCGTGCCAAACACGAACGCTGGAGCGATACTTATTGGCAGTGGGACAATACGCTTACTTACAATACTACTTTTTCCGGCGATCACCGATTAATGGCGTTGGTGGGCACCAGTGCCAGCAAAAGAAGCGCTAATTATACCAAGGCGCAGGGCGACCGCTTTGCCAGCGATGACCTTTCTTACCACGATCTGGGAGGCGCTGCGGCCATTGAAAAATCGGTATTGGGTTCCGATTTCTACAACTACAGCCTGATGTCTTACCTGGTACGCGCCACTTATGACTATAAAAACCGGTACATGCTGACCGGTACCGCACGTTATGATGGCTCCTCCCGGTTCGCCCGCGGAAATCAATGGGGAGTGTTCCCTTCTGTCTCCGCAGCCTGGGTCATTACCAATGAAAGCTTTATGCAGCAGCAAAATATTTTTGACCAGTTAAAGTTACGGGTAGGTTACGGCGTGGTAGGCAATCAGGATATTGGCAACTATGCCTTCCAGACCCTCTATGGTTCGCTTGTCAATAATGGCAATGCACTGATCGCGAATGACGGTCGCCGGGGCAACCCTGATATTACCTGGGAAAAGCAAAAGCAAAGTAATATAGGGCTGGATATGAGCCTGCTGAAATCGCGGCTGAATATTACAGCAGACTTTTACTACATCAATAATGACAACCTGCTGTTAGACCGCTCGCTGGCCGGCACGGTGGGTTATAACCGCGAGTGGCAAAACGTGGGCCGGGTCAATAATAAAGGGATGGAGTTTTCCGCAACCGGCAAGATCGTTCAAACAAGCGACTGGAACTGGACCCTGTCCGGCAATATTTCTTTTGACCGGAATAAGGTAACCAGGCTGTATGCGGATGCTACTGAAATCTTTAATATCAATGAAAACGAAATACAGCGGGAAAGCAATATTTTCCTCGGGAAACCGGTGCGTACGATCTATACCCTGAGCGCTGCCGGTATTGCTACGGAAGCAAACCGGTCCGAATGGGAGCATTTGAACTTTAATGGAAAAACGATCAACCCGGGCGACCTGTTTGCAAGGGATATCTCAGGACCGGAGGGGAAACCCGATGGTATCGTGAGCAAGGAATACGACCGTATAGTAGTTGCCGGCACCGATCCTGAATTCTATGGAGGTTTTGGCACCAATCTCTCTTACAAAACCTTTGAATTGAACGCTAATTTTACGTACGCGCAAGGGGCAAGGAAGATCAGCAGCTATTATGAAGGCCTGATCAGCAGCATCGGCGAAAGCATGGCATCCGCCGACCTGCTGAACCGCTGGACACCGGAGCATACGGACGCAACGATCCCCCGGGTGATCGGCAATACCAGCTACAGCCGTTATTCCCCTTCGGAAACAGATTATTTCATTCAGAACGCCTCCTTCCTCCGCTTATCGGCATTAACCCTGTCTTATACACTGCCATCAACAATAACAGATGCATGGAAGTTCAACAACCTGCGCTTTTATGTAACAGGCTCCAACCTGTTTTGCATAACGCCCTACAAAGGATTTGATCCTGAAACCGGCGATTACGGCTATCCGCCGGTAAAAATGTTTGTATTTGGACTGAATGTCAGCCTTTAACCTCAAATAGTAAAATATGCAACGCAAAATAGTAGTAGCAGGACTGATCGCTTTAAGTGTATACACGTTGTCCTGTAATAAATTCCTCGATGAAAAAAGTTTAACGAAGCTGGACATCGGCCAGGTATATTCGGATCCCGACCTGGTGGAGACCAGTCTCCAGGGTATTTATGCCAACTGGAAAAATATCCGCACAGATGAACAAAGCCTGATCATGATGATGGGTACCGACGAGACCCAACAGGGTGCATTCCAGATGAAGAGCGATCCCGGGAAAGGTGGCCTGGACCGCTATGATGCAAATCTCAACTCCAGCCTGAACCACATCGCCAATCAATGGAATCTTCGCTGGCCTGCGGTGAACGAAGCGGCCCGGATCATACAGGGTTTGAGCAAAGAAAATCCGGAAGCAGGTTCCCGGGAAGCAAAACTGCTGGGAGAAGCCTCCTTTATCCGTGGTTTTCTTGATTTTCAACTGGCAATGTATTGGGGTGAAATTCCGATCCGCGATATGGACCGGGAAGCAGAACTGGGAACGCGCAGGCAACCCCTCAAAGATGTATGGGCATTTATTATTGCCGATTTTCAGCGTGCGGCCGACAGGATACCAAAGGAAAGCAATCCGACCCCTGCTCCCGGAAGGGCCAGCTATGGCGCCGCCTGGGCTATGTTGGGTAAGGCCTACATGTCTGCTCCGGTTGCCACCGGCCTGCGTGATTTTGCCAAAGCAGCGGAATGTTTTGAAAAAATGAAAGACCTTTACCAGCTGGTACCCGATTACAAAAACCTATGGGATTACAATACGCCCAATACCGCGGAATCCATTTTTGAGTTTCAGTTCAGCCCCATATACCCTAATAATAACAAGATCCAGTTCCAGATAGGTTCAAGAGCCGTTCAGGGTTATTTTGGCGATGGATGCTATTACTCCGGTTACGACAAACTGGTACCCACCAAATATGCTTATTCCATGGTGAACGATGGTGGTGTATGGGAGACCGGCGATCAGCGCAGGGAAGAAGCGATCCGTTACGACTTTACCTATTATGGTGTGACCCCGGATCTCAAATATGTACTATGGGAGGATTTAGGGACAGACTATGATGAGTTGGCGCCACATATAAAAAAGTATGAAGATTTCAGGACAGACAAACATGCGCCCGATCAAATTAACAATATGTGGAATTCGGGGAAAAACATTCCCGTGCTCCGCCTGGCCGATGTACTGCTTTCCTATGCTGAATGCCTGAACGAAACAGGAAGGACGAGCGATGCGATGGAGGAGGTGAATAAAGTACGCGCAAGGGCCTGGGGAGGCACACTTCCGGCAGACAGGAAATGGACCGGTTTATCACAGGAGGCGTTCCGAACCGCCATTATGGATGAACGCATGCGGGAATTATTTGCAGAAGATTGGCGCCGTATTGATTTGATCCGTACCGGTAAATTTGTAACATTGGTAAAAACCCGTAATAAATGGGCGGCCCAAACAGGTCTGGTAAAAGAGTCCAATATGCTGTATCCGATACCCGATGTAGAGATCAAGCTGAATCCTGATATCAGCCCGGCCGATCAAAACCCTGGTTATCAATAAGAAAAAATCATGCGCATACCATTAAAAAAAATAAAAAGCCGGCTGCTCTGCTGTTGCCTGCTCCTTTCAGGCAGCTACCCGGTCATTATTGCCCAGGATGTTCAGCAATACAGGGACAGCGCAGTGATGCATACAACCACCTGCCGGATAACCTTAAACAAGGCCAGTGGCACCATCAGCTATCGCTTTGCCAATGGTACGGCACTTCTTAATACCACGGCCCTCTTTAAAGACAAAAAAAAGGGAACGGTCTCAAGCAGCGGATTCGCTCGGCATTCGGTGTCCCTGAATGCATTCGGGGATAAAACCGGAAAAGGCCTCCGGGTTATCTTTAAACATGAAGGAGGCATAACAGGCTTAACACTGACACAGGAGCTCCGGATCTACAAAGACCGGCCGGGACTGTTGCTTACCGCTGCACTGCAATCCCTCAACGGGGCAGTGCTCGAATCCAATTACAGCAGTCCGCTTGCCGTGCTGCCGGAAACAAGCGGCTCCGTACATATCCCCGGGAATATGCCACGGGTGCTGGATGTGCCGTTCGACAATGACAACTGGGTAAAAATACTGGCGGCCGGCTGGGAACCATCACACCCGCCATCCGGAACGAGTTATGAATTCATATCCCTTTATGACCAGGAGCAGCTTTCCGGGTTTGTTATGGGGGCGGTGGATCATGACTTCTGGAAAACCGGCATTCGCTACGGCGCATCTGTATCCAAAGGATGGTTGGATTCCCTGGTAATTTTCGGTGGGGCATCCACACCGGACAATTCCACGCTTCCGGCCGAGTACGGCGGCTACGATGGCACCCACGATGTGGTGGCACACGGAGCCATGAAGGGTATGCACATTGTTGCACCGCTTGTTTTTATGGATGCCTCCCTCAGCAGAACAATGGCCTTCGAGCACTATGCCCACGCCAATGTACAGCTCAATGGCGCCCTGCAATGGAAACATCCGGCCCCCTTTTACTGGAACAGCTTTGGAGTGGAAGGCGTTCTGGGATACGAAAAAAGGATGATGCCCGCAGACGTTCCCAAAATCGTGGACTACCTGGCAGCGCTCCCCAATTTTTCCAGGCAGCGCAGCACCGTGCTGAGCATCGATTCTTACGACCAGGGCATTTATACAAAAGACGTGCTGCATTCCATCGGCAGCTATGCGGCGCAACACCGGCAACGACTGGGCTTCTATTTTATTCCTTTTGCTGTGTGGACCTGGAAAAGCTCCGTGGAAACAGGTAAGCTCCAATATACCGAAACGCCCATACGGGAAGTAACACTAAAGGACAATAGTGGGAGAACCATTGTTTATAAGAACGGGGATTTTGGCGCGTTCCCGCTGGATCCCACGCATCCCGCCACCCGCCTGCGGATCATTGGTGAACTGCAAAAAGCCAAAGCGATCAACGCTAAATTCTTAAAGATCGATTTCCTATCCGCAGGCGCGCTGGAATCCACCACCCGCTTTGATCCGAAAGTACACACCGGTATGCAGGCCTACAACAGGGGTATGAAAATGCTGAAATCGCTGATCGATTCCATCCTGGGGCCGGACATCTTTATCACCCAGGCCATCTCCCCTTTATTCCCCTATCAGTATGCACATACCCGGTTTCTTTCCACAGATATTTATTCCCACTTCAGGGATGACCTTCCGGGATTTCCGCATTACGGAAGCACGGCGTCTTCCATGATCAGCGCTTCCCACCTGGGATGGGCACAGGGTGTTTTTTGGCCCTATACCAATATGGATGTGGTGGTAATGAAAAATTTTCAGAAGAATGCAGACATTCCCGAGCAGGATGTACGCACCCGTCTTATCAGTATGATCACCATGGGAAGCATCCTGGGGGATGGTACCGATTTCAGGGACAGCATCGCCGCGGCAAGAGGCCGTACCTACCTGAACAATGCTTCCCTGTGCCGCTTCTTTTCACATCCACGGGCTTTTCATCCGTTAAAATTACCGGATGGGCTTTCGCAGGATCAGCAGCTCAGCTTTTATCTACCCGGCGACACCCTGTTGTTATCCACCCTGAACTTTAGCTTAAGCCAGGATTTTAATACCGTATTTTCGCGAAAACAGATGCGCTTGCAAAACAGGAATTATAACGTGACCGATTTTTTCACAGGCCGGACCATTGCCACCTGGAAAAAAGAGCAGGAAACCTTCCCGGTGAATACCAGCGCAAGGGACGCACAATTGTTTCAACTCATTCCAATTCACTAAACCTTTAGCATGAACGTTACAAAAAAAATATCCGGACTGATCGCAGCTGTTTTTATTCTTTTCGGATCGGCATATGCTCAAACGATCACCATCCCCGTCGAAACCAGGAATGTAGCCGTGGTGCTGCAAACAGACAAAAACAATCATTTAAAGATCATCCATACCGGAAAAAGATTACAGGCGCCGGAAGAATATCCAGCAGCAGACCGGATGTACCATCTTACCGGCGACGGCGGCAGCTCTAACAACAGTGCCTTTACAGTGGCAGGTATCGACAACAATTTCTCGGAGCCGGCCATTGCTGTGGTACACGCAGATGGGAACAACTCACTTGACCTTCGTTATGAAAACAAAACAGTCATCAATGAAGATGACGCTACACTTACAAAGATCACTTTAAAAGATGCGGTCTATCCGTTTTATGTAGATCTTTTTTTCAAGGCATGGAAGCAGGAAGACGTCATTGAGCAATGGAGCGTGATCCGGCATACGGAAAAAGGAAAAGTAACACTGAACAAATACGCCTCTGCCAATCTTTACTTTTACAATAAGGACTATTATCTCACCAGCTATAACGGCAGCTGGGCAAAAGAGATGCAGCCGGAGCACACACAGCTGAAACAGGGCATGCATACCATCCAATCTCGACTGGGCACCCGCGAAAACCTGATCGGCTCCCCCAATTTTATGCTGGCGCTGGATGCACCTGCTACAGAAACCAGTGGAACGGTAATGCTGGGTCAGATCGCCTGGAACGGCAACTACTCCATCCAGTTTGAAACCGACATCAACAAAAAAATGCACCTGGTGGCGGGCATTAACCCCTACCAGTCGGCCTACGATCTGCAGCCCGATACATCTTTTGAAACACCACGGTTCACCTATACTCTTTCATTTACCGGAACCGGCACCGGAAGCCGCAACCTGCAGGCCTGGCTGCGCAATCACCAGTTGCTGGATGGAAAAGGCCAGCGCCTTACCCTGCTGAATAACTGGGAAGCTACTTATTTTGACTTTGACCAGGAAAAACTGGTAGGGCTCTTCAAAGGAGCAAAAGACCTGGGGGTGGATCTTTTCTTACTGGATGACGGCTGGTTTGCCAATAAGTATCCCCGGAACGGAGATAAGGCCGGGCTGGGCGACTGGCAGGAAAACAAAAAGAAACTGCCGGATGGTATCCCCTACCTGGTAAATGAAGCAAGGAAGCAAGGCATCAAATTCGGCATCTGGATCGAGCCGGAAATGGTCAATCCAAAAAGTGAATTGTATGAAAAACACCTGGACTGGGTACTGCGGGAAGAAAAGCGCCCGGAGATCTATTACCGCAACCAGCTGGTACTGGATCTTACCAACCCGCGGGTACAGGATTTTGTGTTTGGTGTAGTGGATGGTTTATTTAAAAAGAACCCGGACCTGGCTTTTATCAAATGGGATTGCAACGCCCCCATTTTTAACGGGCACTCCAAATACCTGGAGCAAAGCAAGATCCCGCAATCGCATTTGTATGTAGAATACACCCGCGGACTTGAAAAGGTACTCCAACGCATCCGCGCCAAATATCCCACGGTGCCCATGATGCTGTGCTCCGGCGGCGGGGGACGTTCGGATTACGGATTATTAAAATACTTTACCGAGTTCTGGCTCAGCGATGATACCGATCCGCTGGAGCGGGTATTCATTCAATGGAACTACTCCTATTACTACCCGGCCATTACCATGTGCAACCACGTGACGGACTGGGGAAAACAACCTTTAAAATACAAGGTGGACGTAGCTTCTATGGGCAAGCTTGGGTTCGACATCCGCGCCAACGAGCTCAAGCCGGAAGACCGCTCTTTTTGCCAGCAGGCGGTTAAGAACTACAACGGATTTAAGGATATCGTCTGGCATGGTGATCTGTACCGGCTGGCCAATCCTTATGAAAAAGACCTTGCATCCCTGATGTTTGTCGACAAGGACAAAAACCGGGCGGTCATGTTCAATTATCTTACAAACGCGCGGTATATCAGCGAAGCCGCTGTAAACCCCATTCCATTACAGGGGCTCGATCCCGCAAAAAAATACCGGATAAAAGAGCTCAATCTCTACGACAAGCAAAAGACCACCCTCGATGAAAGCAAAATTTACAGCGGTGATTTTCTGATGACCATCGGATTCAATCCCAATGTAACATCCAGCCGCTCCAGCGTGGTGCTGAGCATCGAGGCGTTGTAGAAGCGAGCTGTCAGCTTTGAGTTTTGAGCCATCAGAAGTCTACCGCTAATGGCTGACAGCTTTATCGCGCTACCGTAAAAACCCTGTAAAAAACCCGTGCTTTTACGCTTTGATACGCCTGTTCATGAGGGGAACTTTATGTCTGAAACAAAACAGAAGCATATGTCCCTCAAACATGAACTCCCGTTAAAGCAAAAAAAAAGCGGATACCTGCAATTCTTAGGTGGCTTTTTTATCTGTGGCACGGTGGCAACAGTCGCGCTATTCATCTATGTGCTGCTGGATCTGCTGCGGTAGTACCTGGTGCACCGTATGCATGTAATTGATCACCGCTATTTTTATGTCACAAATACACGGCGCTGCGCCAATGGCGCAGCGTAAAAACACTTAGCACTTCCCCGCCACGGCGTGTATCCCCAGGTGGCATCTACCCCTTCAATCCACAATCCGGGTAGTGCGTCTAAATCAGTTTTTGTTCATTTGCATTCCGTGGCGATCTTTGTTCCGGCTGCCTTCCGATTGCGTATTTATTTACTCCTGCACCGCGCGAATCACTTTTGATACCCGCTGCGTGCCATCCTTATCCACCTGTACGATGCGTACAAACAGCTTACCGCTTTCGATGGTTTTGGCAATATCCCTTTTACTGCAGGAGAAGGCCAGTGCACAAAGCAGGACTGCTGCCATTATAAGCGTTTTCTTTTTTTTGCGACTGGAAACCACTAGTCCCAGCAATAAGAACCCGGCGCTTACACCCAATGCCGTTAACGGAATGGAACTGCTGTACTCCAGCGAGGTGTTGCTGTTACCATCTGCGGCCTTGCTTTGTACCGTTTGAACGGTTCGCCAGTTCGTGCCGTCTGCAGAAAGCTGTATTAAAAAATGATCATTATTGGTTTCTGTTTCCGTGCTCCAGTTTACCAGCAGCCGGCCATCTTTTATAACCGCGGTAAAGACGCCAAACGATACCGGCAGCACACTCTGACTTTCATAAGCGCCCATATCGATATTGCTGCCCGACAGGCGTATGTTGTCGGCCAGGTCGCGGTCGTTGCTGATGGTGCCGCCAGCGCTGGTATACAATGCATTGCTGCCGCTGTTTTGCGCCGGGCTGCCTGGCTGCAGTGTATACTGCCCGTTGGCCGCATTTGTAAAAAGCGGGTCAATACCGGTTAAGTTATTATCCGCACCATTACCGGTGTTAAAAATCTGTGTAATGCTGTTTTTTACAACGATGGAGGCATTGGGGGCGTTTTCAACATCGGCCCCGGCTGCGGCAGCATCCCCGTTCTTTTGGTTGCCCCATATAATACTGTTGTATACCGCGGGCGCCGCAAACACCCGGTTATTGAACCCGCCGCCGGTAGCAGCACTGTTGCCGGTAATCGTAGCATTGGCAAAAACAGGCGCGGCATTGGCATTGTACACACCACCACCCTCGTTTGCGCTATTGCCGCTGATGGCCAGGTTCCTGAAAACAGGGGAGCCGGTGTTCTGGTTGCCGATGCCGCCCCCCTTACCCGCTTTATTGCCGCTGATGCGGCTGTTGGTAAATACCGGCTGGGCACCATCGCAAATAAAGATACCACCGCCTCTAGCAGCAGCCGTATTGCTTTGAATGATAAGTTTGGTAAGCTGGGGCGATGCTTCGCCGCTGTACATGCCACCCCCATCGCCCCGCACAATGTTCTTTGCATTTACCGCTATTGTTGAAGCAGGGTTTGCACTGTTGGTATGACCGCCGCTGATGGTAAACCCATCCATACCGGCGCTGCCGGCATTACCGGAGGCCACCACCACGTGATAGGCATTTTCATTGTTACCGGTAATAATTAAAGAGGCGCCACTGCCGCTTACCACATCATTATTATTAAAATCGCCGCTTAAAATGCTGCCGCCTGCATCAAAAATACGGGCCTGCCACGGCTCCGTAATGCCGCCTTCCGGGTCAAAGCCGCCATAAAGCTTTACATTGGGTACCAGCAAAAAGGCCCTGTCCCGGCTGTCGGCCGGGTTGGCCGGGTCCGTATGGTTATCCTCCGGTGTGTACCCCGGCAGGTACCGGCCTTTGGCTACATAGATCTTTAACGGGGCGTTTGTTGTCCAGCTGCTTTTGTGCGCAGCGGCCCATTGCAGCGCATCTGCCAGATCGGGAACGGCATTTTCCCAGGAAGATCCGTTGCCGGTATACCCCGCGGCCATTTGGTCCACCGCCTGGTTTACATACAGGATATTGGCGGCATTGGGTGCATAGCTGCCGGCATTGAGCCATACCCAAAGATGCATGGCATTGATATCTGAATTTGTGGCCAGGTCCTGCTTGCCATCGCCGTTAAAATCGGCCATAGCAACCGAGTATAGATTGCTCATAAGCCCCGCAGAATACCCCGTGCGAAAGGTGCCGTTGCCGTTACCGGTTAAAATAGACAGGTTGCTTGAGGATACGTTTGCCACGGCAATATCGGCATTACCATCCCCATCCAGGTCGCCCACTGCTACCGCTGACGGGCTCTGCCCCGCCCTGTAAACGGCCTGCGGACCAAAGGCTCCGCTGCCGTCATTGCGTAATACAGATATGGAGCCATCGGCGCGATTGGATACCACCAGGTCCTTATACCCGTTGCCGTCCACATCCGCAATGGTAACGTAATGCGCATACCGCCCCACGGGGTAGCGGACAGGAGAGCCAAAGGTTCCATTGCCGGTATTGAATATTACCGAAACCGCGTTACCCGCTCCGCTGGCGGCTGCTATGTCCGGGCGGCCGTCATTATTAAGATCGGCCACCGCCAGCTGCCGGGTGCCACCGGCATCAACAGCTACCGGGGCGGCCAGGGTACCGTTGCCGGTATTCAGATAAACGGATACGATGTCCCCATCTTTTTCTACCACCACATCGGCCCTTCCATCACCGTTAAAATCGCCGGCGGCTACGGCTAAAATATTATTGTCGATCGGGTAATGCGCTGCTGCGGCAAAAACGCCACTGCCATTATTGCGCAACAGCACCAGTTGCCCGCCCGGAAAGGCGCCCTGGGCGTTTACGGTATCGATTACTGCAACGATATCCTGGTGGCCATCATTATCCAGGTCGCCAACAGCCAGGTCGTTTGTTTCACTGCCCGGCAGGTATACCACCGCTGCGTTAAAGGCTCCGTTGCCCTTATTGAGCAATACGTTTACGCCATTATCTGCCGCCGGGTTCCAGAAACCATTTGCAATGGCCAGGTCCGGCTTACCATCGCCGTTAAAATCGGCAGCAATTACCTTTTTGCCCACCAGGCCGGCCTGGTAACCGGCTTTTGAAAATACCACCTGCGCTGCCGAAGGCAGGCACAGGCACAGGACGATCATGCACACGAAGGGTTTCATAAGCTTTTTGGCCGGGGGCATCATGTTTATCATTGCATTGTTGTTTAACGGTATGCCTGGTTAAACCCAATTAATGGAGGCTGTGTGATTCCATAAATAGCGCGGTTTATAACGAGGCTTGGGTCGTAGTTTTTAAATAGATAGCCGTAAAAATAAAGAAAATAACCCAATAAGCCGGCAGGGCAGGGCTACCCTTGCAACATAGGGTGCCGGCTACGTTCACCGGATAAGTGGTTTTCTCAAAGGGAGTCCGCCTTTAAGATGCTCCGTGTACCGCCGGCAACAATGTTGATTACGATTATGGGCATTAACGATTCAGCAGCTTTATCGTTCTTTGATATATCAGATAGCGCCCCCGGATGAACCCATGTATTTTATGCGATGCCATTACGCCAGCTTATAAATAAACTCTTCTATCTCTTGCTGCCGTGCATTGGCAAAGCCTTTATCCTTGCCGGTTCTTACAAAACCACACTTTTCCAAAACCTTTTGAGAACCGATATTATCAAAAGCAACCCGTCCAAAAATGGGCCGGGCATTTTCAATGACCAGAAAGTTCTTAAGCGCCGCGGTGCCGATCCCTTTGCCCCAGAAATCCCGGCCGATCCAGTAGGTGATCTCTGCATTGCCCTCCATTTCAAATTTTGAGATACTGCCGGCAATAGCATTGCCTACCACGATGGTACGCATATGCACTGTAGGTTCGCTCAATAATTTTGTGTACTTATTTAAATACGCCGTTTTGTTTGCCGGATCTTTAGCAGTAAAAGCCGCCAGGTAATTGGCTTCTTTGTCCAGCTGAAAGATAAAGAATTGCTCCAGATCAGCAACCACTGTCGGCTGCAATAGTATTTTGTTTTCCATTATCATTTGTTAGGATAAAGGCTATCTACAAATATGCCGATAACACATTACGCTCTTAATATTTTTCGAAATCACGCAAATCTATACAGCAATCCTGCTTTTCTTCCAGTTGGTATCCGAATGATTACGACAACTGTTCTTTTACACGCCAGCATTCCCCGTCTTCACCGCCCCCGCCCGTTTGTAATTAGCAAAAATCACGCCGCCCGGGCTAATGGTGCTCTCCGTTAATGTAAATGCTGCAGGAATAGGACCGTCTTCAAACAGCTTTTTACCCGTACCAAGCGTCACCGGAAAAATCTTGAGCCAGAGTTCATCCACCAGATCCTGGTGCAGTAACAGTTGTACGAGTTTGCCACTTCCCCAGACCTGTATGTCCGGGCCGCTTGTATCCTTAAGTTTCCTGATCCCATCCAGGCTTTCGAGAAAAACGGAGTTTCTCCAATCCGAACTTTTCCGGGTGGCAGACAGCACATATTTGGTACCCGCATTGACAGCCGGCCAGAAATCGTTATGTTGTGGCCAATAGTCTTCCCATATCTCAAATGTTTTCCTACCCAAAAGATAATCGGCAGGTTGCATCTGTTTTTGGAAGACCCTGCCGGATTCCTCATCCCCGTAAGCCGCTGTCCAGCCGCCATATTTAAACCCGCCGGACACATCTTCTTCCGGGCCTCCGGGGCCTTGCATCACTCCATCCAATGTGATCATTTCTGATACGATTATGTTCCGCATGATATGTATCTCCTTTTTTAAAGTTGCCCAAAAATGATTTTTTACAATACGAAGCTCGCCCATAAAATCCGTGTTTTTGCAGTGTAAATACGACAATTTTGGGGGAGGAAAGCGAGGGGATTAACCGGCCTGGTGATTTTCCGCAATAATGCCCAATCGCATTCACGGTATTATTGCAATAACTGTAAGGCGAAAAACATTTCGCCCGAAAATGAGACGGATATTGATTCGCCCCAACGGGTTTCCCCGTTTCGTTCCCCATCACAAATAGTCGGACCCATCGTCCGCGGGTCTAAAATAGGCATTACCAAGTGGTTTCGCTGGTATGAGAATGATTTCGCGTCCAGGGCCAAAATATCGCAACGCAATTATTTCGACCACATTATCCGTAATAACACGGAATACCAGCACATTGCACAATATATGATTTTCAACCCCGCAAATTGGTATAACAGGCGTTGAAAATGTTCAACCCTTACCGCGACGGTTTCCCGGGTTTTGCATTACTTTGCAGCCGTTTTAAAAACAGCAGCATGCAGTATTTTGAAGGATCGGCAATCACCCATATCGCCGTACATAAAGTGGGCAATCAATCGGAAGACGAGTACCTGACGCTTTCTAAAAAAGAGCTGGCGGTAGACCCGGAAGTGAAGGAACTGATGACCCGCTATTTTCTGAATCCTTTTAAGTCGGAAGAATATTTCCAGTTTTACGCCGAAGGCCATATCAGCTCCAATGAGGCCTGGAACTATGTTTCCGCCATTTTTGAAAAGCCGGAGCAAACCCTGGCCCAATCCAAAAACCTGGCCCAGCACCTCTACAACCAGGGCACCCATCCCAGCATTAAAGGCGGGGAATTTTACGTGGTGTATTTTAAAGAAGGGCTGCTGAATGGTGAAACCGTGGACGCCATCGGGCTGTTCAAATCGGAAAACAAGGAGCCATTTTTAAAAGTGTTCCCTGTAGAAGATGCGTTTGAAGTGGAAAGCGAAGAGGGCATCAACATCAACAAGCTGGACAAAGGCTGTATGATCTTTAATACGGATAAGGAAAACGGCTATATCATTTCCGTTGTGGATACCAAAAATAAATCGCCGGAGGCCCGTTACTGGACCGATAGCTTTCTGCGGATCCAGCAGCGGCAGGACCAGTATTTTAATACAGAAAGTACCATGGCCTTGTACAAATCATATGTAGTGGATCATTTGCCGGAGCAATATAACGTGACGAAGGCCGATCAGGCAGACCTGCTGAACCGGAGCCTCAGCTTCTTTAAAGAGAAACAGCATTTTGACCAGGAAACCTTCAACAACGAAGTACTGCACCATAAAGAATACGTGGAAAGCTTTGATCGTTATAAGCAACACTATTCCGCCGAGCGGGATATTGAGATCGCGGATAACTTCTCCATTTCACCTGCAGCGGTAAAACGGCAGAACCGGGCTTATAAAAGCGTGATCAAACTGGATAAGAATTTTCATATCTACATCCACGGCGACCGGAACATGATCGAGCATGGAGAGGACGATAAAGGGCGGTTTTATAAGTTGTATTTTCATAATGAAGAATAAGCGAAGCACACCCACCCTTCCAAACTGTTAAAACCGGTTAATAAAATATAGAAATCCGCCAATATAGAATGATGAATGTTCTTCATTTCAGATAATTTTGACCCATGCAAATAAAGTTACCTGTTGTGTGTTCCGGAACCAGTCTGCTGGGCAACCTGTACCGGGCATTGCCTTATGAAGAGAAACTTGCCATTGTAAAAGAATACATTGCCGCTACGCCGGCCGGGGATATTCCCCTGTTTGATTCTGCCGGTAAATATGGTGCAGGGCTGGCCCTGGAAGAACTGGGAAAATGTCTGAAGGATCTGGGCATTGCCAGGAACGAAGTCTTGATCAGCAATAAACTGGCCTGGGTACAAAAACCGCTTATCACATCCGAACCTACTTTTGAAAAAGGTATCTGGCATAACCTGAAGAATGATGCGGAGCAGAAGATCAGCTACGAGGGTATTTTAGAGTGTTTCCGGCAGGGAAACGAGCTATTGGGCGGTTATATACCACAATTGGTTTCTGTGCATGACCCGGATGAATACCTGGCAGCGGCCGCGGACGATGCCGATTACCGGAAACGGTACGAGGATATCCTGGGTGCATACCGGGCGCTTACCGAACTAAAAGAAAAGGGCGAAGTGGCCGGCATCGGCATCGGGGCTAAAGACTGGAGGGCAATTGAAAAAATTGCCAGGGATGTAAAACTGGACTGGGTCATGATCGCCAACAGTTTTACCATATACCAGCACCCCCGGGACCTGATCGCATTTATGGATAGCCTGTATCAACAGGGTATTGCTATTATTAACTCCGCGGTGTTCCATGGCGGATTCCTGATGGGCAGCGATTATTTTAATTACATCCTGCTGGATCGCAACAACCCGGAGCATGCGCGTTATTACCAGTGGCGCGACCGCTATTATGAGATCTGCCGCGCGTTTGAGATCGACCCTGCCGCGGCAGCCATTTATTTTGGACTTCATGTGCCGGGCGTAAAAAGCATTGCCTTAAACAGCAGCAACCCGGCCCGTGTGCGTAAAAATGTAGAAATGGGGCATATGGAGATCCCCGTCGATTTCTGGAAACTTTTGAAAGAAGACGGACTGATCGCCGCGGATTATCCTTACCTGTAAGCGATTAGCTTTTAGCTGTCAGTTATTAGCTGATCGCTCAAAGCTAAAATTGCTCAACTCAACAGTTAATTGTTATTTTGACAATTATTTAAATAATGAAAAGTTTAGTTTGCACGGCCCCCGGCCATTTTGAGTTCCGGGAAGATGCTTTTCCTGAAGCCACACATGACATGGCCCGCATCCGCCTGAAGCGGGTAGGTATCTGCGGTACAGATCTGCATGCCTTTGAAGGCTCCCAGCCGTTCTTCAGCTATCCCCGCATCCTGGGGCATGAGCTATCCGGAGTATTGACCGATACCGGCGGAGCCGAAGGTTTTGAACCGGGCGAAACCGTTACCATCATGCCCTATTTCAGCTGCGGTACCTGCATCGCCTGCCGGACCGGTAAGCCGAATTGCTGCGCTGCGATCAAGGTATTTGGCGTGCACATCGACGGTGGCATGCGGGAAGAGATCCTGGTGCCGGTCGGCAGCCTGCTGCAGGGTCAGGGCCTTAATGCGGATGAGCTGGCACTCGTAGAGCCCCTGGCGATCGGGGCACATGGCGTACGCCGGGCCGGGGTGCAACCGGGTGAGTATGTGCTGGTGATCGGTGCAGGCCCCATCGGGCTGGGCACTATGGAACTGGCCCGTATAGCCGGGGCTCAAGTAATTGCCCTGGATATCAATGCAGACCGGCTGCGTTTCTGCAAAGAGCATCTGGGCGTACATGCTGTTGTGAATGGGTCAGGCGCGGATGCCATCGGGCAGGTGAAAGCCATCACCAATGGTGATTTTCCTACCGTGGTCGTCGATGCTACCGGTAACCTGAAGGCGATCAACAACGGTATTCAATACCTGGCGCACGGAGGCCGTTATGTACTGATCGGTCTGCAAAAAGAAGCTTTTTCCTTCAGCCACCCGGAATTTCACAAACGGGAAAGCACTTTAATGAGCAGTCGCAACGCGGTAAGGGAAGACTTTGAGCACGTTATCCTAAATATGAAGACAGGCAGCATCCGGCCGCAAACCTACATCACCCATACCGTTGCTTTTGATGAAGTGCCCGAACAGTTCGAGAGCTGGCTTAACCCTGCCACAGGCGTGATCAAAGCGATGGTGCAATTTTAAGAACTGCTGTTTAAATTTCAATTATTAGAATATAAATATTAAGAAGCCCAAAACCTGTCCAAATGATCGTTCTGGCAGGTATTAAGAAATTCAGATCCATTAAGAATTGTAACCGCCTAATGATGCTCAATGCCTTAATGGTTAATGGCTCTGTTTTTAAACAGTTTCTAAGAGGGTTCCTTCAGCAACCCGTCTATAAAAGACTCAAACTCTTTTTTAAATTCCTCGTAATGCTTCCCCGTGCCGGGGCCATTAAAACCGGAGTGTATCTTCCGGACATTGCCTTTTTTATCAATTATAATGGATGTTGGAAAGGCCCTGATGCTTTCCAGCTGGGGCAGTGTTTTCTCCGTCCGTTGCTCGTCCGAAACAGAAACCCCCGTTACCAGGAAAGGATATTTTACATTGTACCGTTTTTGAAAAGGGATCAGCGCTTTGCGGGAAGCCTCAAAATCCCCGGTACGCTCATAGGCCAGCCCGATGATCTCCACACCCCGTGCTTTGTTGCGGGTGTAATATTCGCTCAGGAAGGCGGTTTCATCCATACAATTGGGACACCAGGAGCCCAGGATCTGTACGATGATCACTTTATTTTTATACCGGGCATCATTAATGGAGATCCACTCCCCTGAGGTAGACCGGAACCGGAAGTTCAGCCGGCTCTCGCCCTCCCTTAATTTGGTATAAGTATTTTCATCCGGAAGCGCCGCCGTATCATTCCTCCGGGCAGTCCAGCTTTGCGGCGCCCTTAACCCCGAATATACTGCTGCATCGCGAATGCTGTCCTTATCATTCAGCAGCGCTGTAAATACAAAGGCATGTCCCCCGTCAAAACCGGAAAGGTGCAGCGAATCTCCGCTCACCGATCCTTCCAGGTAGCGGTAATCACCCGAAGGCGTCAGAAAGGTACCTGTGATCCGGCCGCCGGCTTCCTGCGCAAACTCACCAATGGCCTGCAGCGTCTTACCATTGCCGGAGCTAAAGGACACGGCCCACCGACCGCTGATATCCACCGCCGCCGGTTTGGTGAGCGGGTACCGCTCGGCCACACCCTGCAGTGCATAGAACGGAATTTCCTCCTTACGTGTACCATAATTTTTTATATATACCCCTTTGAGGTTTCCATTTTTTTCAACCCGCAATGCAAATCCGGAGGCAAAAAAGGGCATCTGTATCCAGACGGAATCTCCTTTCTGCCGGATGGCATCTACCAGCAAACGCTCGCCCGCGTTGATGACGTACAACACCGGCCGGCCCTTCAGCGTGGCCGATTCGAAATTAAAAATGATGTGCTGCCCGTCCGGCCGCTGTAACACGCCCTGCCAGATACCGGGCTTTATGCCCTGTGCACGGCCGGCCACCGGGGCCAGCACCAGGAACGAAAAAAGAAGGTATAAATATGTTTTCCGCATGTTCTTTTAGATCTGTTGAAGTTAAAACAATGTTTCCAGTTATTTGGTTGAACTGCAAAGTCCGTCATGAAGTTTAAATATGAGTCCGGAGTTTTAATGATCGTCATGCCGGCGCAGCCGGGTCACCCTTCAATTCGGAAAATCTTTCAATTACACCGCCAATAACAGATTGTATGATGCATTGGCCGGTAACCGCAACATTCTTCGGCCCCTTACCGAAGGCTTCCGGATGATGCGCAGAATGATGGAAGGCGATGACTCCATAGCCGTGTAGATTTTACACCGCTAATAGAAAATTCCAGGTGACGAAACGGATATTAAATGATCAATTTACATCAAACCATAGCTTTGTCAACAGGTTATCCGTACCCTGGGCGGCCACGGCTGCCTTATAATTGACCCCATTGAGTGATTGCTCCGTACCCGGATAGATAAACCGCACCGGTATCTTTCCATCCAGCACCCCGGATGCCCCCGGCATCAGTTGGGGATAATCCAGCCGGCGCCATTCGGCAAACGCCTCCAGTCCCTGACCATACAATGCGATCCATTTTTGCTCGCCAATGGACTTCTTATAGTTTGCAGGGTTGTAGGTTACCGCCGGCTGATTGAGATACGTATTGATCACCGTGTTATCTGCGATCTGGTATTGCTGCAGGGAGGCCGTTATAGCCTGTTTGTACAGATCTGCTGCATTGCCATTGTACAGCCCCCGCGCCGCAGCTTCAGCCAGGTTAAACAATACCTCCGGATAACTCAGGATCACGGCAGGATTGGCATCCGAACGGAAAAACACAAGACCGGGTTTTGACGTTTTTGAAAACCCCAGGTTGTTGGCGTCACTATTGGTGAGCCCGCTGGGTACCCCTACATAACTGGTAACAGAAGGGTCCGTGGGCTTATCAGCAAATGCCGCCAGACGGGGATCATTCAGCGCATATAATTTATCGATGATGGTTTTGCCCACCCGGTAGTCATCCCTTGTAGAAAACCAGGCGGCCATCGGGTTTTGTAAGGGCGGCTTATCGTAGATCAACCGGGCGGCCTCCCCGTTGCCGGCGATTAGCAGGGAAGGGTTGGCCGTTACCTCGCTGATCACTTCCCGGGCCTTTTCCGGTTCGCGGTCGGTAATACGAAGGGCGATGCGCAGCCGGAGCGCTCCTGCAAACTTTCTCCAGCTATCCAGACTACCGCCATACAAGACATCCCCGGAAATACTGCCGGCAGCCGGGTTCAGTGTGGCCGTGGCCGATTTCAGCTCATCGAGCAAACCAAAGTACACATCCTTCTGCGTATCATATACGGGTGTAAGGGTCTGCTTGATCTTTCCGGACTCGCTATAGGGTATTGCCCCGTAAGCGTCTGTAAGCAACTGAAATATCCAGGATCGCAAAATGGTTGCTACGGCTTTGTAATTAGCGTTGGCCTTCCCGTCCGGGAACTGGATGATCGTATTCAGGTTGGTGATCACCTGCGCATAGCCGGTGTTCCAGAGCGAGGTAAAGCTGCTGTTGCTGAAGATATAGCGATCGGGTTCTGTATATTGGATCTTTGCCCAGTGCTGGATGATCAGCAAACTGGAATTGAAGTTATTGTCTGCGCCCCAGTAACTATCCGCAGCTGTTTTTTCTGCCGCCGTCAACAAATAATCCGGCTGTGGGTCCTCCACGGCATTGGGGTTCCGGTTGATCTCCGCCAGGTTCTTTTTGCAGGCAGTAAACGAAAGAATAAATGCTATAACAACGAGTGAAAATATATTTTTATACATGACTGCCGTTTTTAAAATTTTAAGTTCAGGTTAAATCCGATGTTCCGTACGGTAGGAAGCGTCAAATCCTCCAGCCCCTGTGCATTGCCGGTATTAAAGGCCACTTCGGGATCGATATTCGGTACATTTTTATGAATGATCCAGAGGTTACGGCCGACTACAGAAAAGGATGCTCCCTGAAAACCGATCTTCCGGATCCACTGTGCGGGCAGATTATACCCCAGCTTTACTTCCCTCAGCTTTACATAGGAAGCATCGTACACATACTCTTCCTCAATGCTCCGGGCTGCTTTGTAATACTGGGAGGCCGGTATAATGGCAGTGTTTTGCTGACCATCGGCGGTCACGCCCTTAAAGATCATACCATCGTCATACACGGTTTCCCCGTTGGGCCCGCTGGTACCGGCCCTGGTACCATTGATCTTTTTATCATCAGGATAATAATAGCTAAGCCCCCCAAGTTCCGCATCCCGGCCCGGTAGCGTAAGCGCCAGCACACCGGTGTAGCTGCCGGTGGAGTTGGTGCCGGCGAACAGGGATCCGCCAATGCTGGCATCCACCAGGAAGGAAACACTGAAATTTTTATATGTAAGGCTGTTGCTGATACCGCCTACCCAGTCCGGAGTAAACTTACCCAGCACCTTCTTATTGGGGTCTGATAAGGGGATGCCGCTGCTGTTTACCACGATATTGCCCTGTGCATCCCGCAGGTATGCATTCCCAAACAGAGTACCGTAGGGTTTTCCTACAGAAGCAAGCACCTGTACGCTACGGTAGGAGCCCAGTACATAATTCTGCAGCCGCTGTTCGTAATCCAGTATCAGTACCCGGCTCCGGTTGGCCGCATAATTCAGATCTACGTTCCATTGAAGGTCGTTGTTCTTTACAGGGATCAGCCCCAGCTGTACTTCAATGCCTTTATTGTTGATCTTACCCGCATTCATCAGTTTTTGATTATAGCCGGTTGCGGCAGTTACATCTACCTTTAAGATCTGGTCAATGCTATTGGTATTGTACACACTCAGGTCCAGCCGTACCCGGTTGTTAAAGAGCGCCGCTTCCAGCCCGGCCTCTGCAGAGTTGGTCGTTTCCGATCTGAGCTCGGGATTCAGATCAACTGTTGAAGTGATCAGCTGCGGGTTGCCGAGGAAAGGCGCGTTAAAATTAAAGATATTGATCAGCTGGTAAGGATCCGCGGAGCTCCCCACTTTTGACCACCCGCCTCTCAGTTTCAGAAAATTCAGCGTATTGCTTCTTATGTTCAACGCATCCGACAGGATCAGGCTGGCATTTACCGACGGATAAAAATAGGAAAGGTTCTGCTCCGGCAACGAAGATGACCAGTCGTTACGGGCCGTTAAGTTCACAAAGGCAATGTTCTTATATCCCACCTGCGCGGATGCAAAGGCACTATAGATCTTCGATTTGGAATAAAAACTGGAAGACACCAGAGGATCTCTTGAATTGGCCAGGGTATATACATCCGGCACTGCCAGGCGGGGCGCCTGTTGGATATTTTCCTCATAAATTTTTGTGCGCGCGTTCCATCCACCCAGGGCATCCAGGCTAAAGTTGCCATTGATATTTTTATTATACCGGAGTGTGGCTTCTGTATTATTTTCATTTACACCATATGCATCTTCTTCGTAAGAGCCAAAAGGCGTGCCATTGGTACCATACGCCACCCGGAGCTTACGACGGTCGTTATAATAGTCAGTACCGGTACGGAAGTTGGCACTGAGCCCGTCGAGAATGGTATAGTTGATATTCACATTCCCGATGATCCGGTTCCGCCGCTGGCTTACCGTATTTTCATAGGCGATCCAGTACGGGTTGCTGTAATAACTATTGTTCCAGTTAATGCCGTTGCCATCGGCGTCCTTATAATTCTTCAGCTGGCCGATATCTACCTGCCGGCCAAACCAGGTAAACTGGAGCATGGTACTGGTAGCCCGTTTACCGCCGGCACCCGGAAGATTGGGCGCATTATTCAGAATATAATTTGCGCTTACGCCCACTTTTAATTTGGACGTTACATTATAGTTGGCATTAAAAGACAGGTTGTCTTTCTTCGCTTCACTATTGGGTACCACACCCAGCTGCTTTTCATTGTTGTAAGAAATACGGTAATCATAATTATCGCCGGCATTGGCCAATGCGATGCCATTGCTGTAAGTAATGCCGGTCCGGAAATAATCCCGCACATTGTTGGGATGCGGTACAAAAGGCACCGGCTCCCCGTTGGAATAGAACTGCGGGATCAGCCGGCCATCCATTTTTGGGCCCCAGCTCTCATCCACGCCATCGTTATCACCGCTGCCCTTGCCATCCACATAGCTGAACTTTCCTTCGGAGCCCTGTCCGAAAACATTCTGATACTCCGGAAGGATCAGCAGGCTGGCAATGTTCACATTGGAATTTAAGGTGATTCCCAGCCCTTTTTTGCCCCGGCCGGTTTTTGTTTTGATCAATACCACGCCCTGTGCTGCACGCGAACCATAAAGCGCCGCGGCATTCGGTCCTTTCAGCACACTGATGGTCTCAATGTCTTCCGGGTTCAGATCCGCGATCGCATTGCGGTAATCCCGCGAGCCTCCGGCGCCCAGCTGTGAATTATCTACCGGGATACCATCCACTACAAAAAGCGGCTGATTGTTCCCGGCAATGGAAGTTTCACCGCGGATCACGATGCGGGATGACCCCATATCTCCCTGGGTATTGGTGATACGTACCCCGGCGATCTTTCCTGCCAGCGCATTTACGATATTGGTTTCCTTCGCTTCGGAAATATCCTTTGCCTTTAACTCCTGCGTGGCATACCCCAGGGATTTTTTGGCCTTGGTTACACCCAATGCCGTTACCACTACTTCGTCGAGCGCGGTATTGGAACTTTGCAGCTGTACCCTCAGGTTTCCCCGTATGGTATCGGTATTCACCTGATGATTGGCATATCCCACATAAGAAAAAAGCAGGATGGCATGCGGTCCGGCCGCTATCGAAAAGTTTCCCTGCCCGTTAGTAAGCGTACGCCGGTTGGTTCCGGATACTTCTATGGTTACACCGGCCAGGGGAGTGCCGGACTGAAGTTCCTCTACAGTGCCCGTGATCGTTGCAGATTGTGCAGCACCCCATACAGGTAAAAGAAAGACCGCTGCAAAAATCATTTGTCTTAGAAATTGATTCATCGTTATGTATATGTTTTAAAGTATTCGGATGGTTGCGGCTGAAACATACGGGTCCCGTTCGGCTTCAGGCCGTCAATTAAATAAAAACGAATTAAAAAACAGGTAAGATCAGCAGCAGCAACAGCACTCCATCATCATGGTGGTGGGTTGCAGTAGTTGTACGTTACGACAGCTCGCCTGTCGGCCATTGGAAGACGCGTAGCCATATCCCAATGATTGCATCTTTGTGTTCATGTTCAAAAATTGCCGTTTAAAAAATCGGTTATGGAAAGAAAATCGCGGATAGAAGACAATGCGGGTACATTGACGACCACTTATCTTTCCTTTTTTGGATGGATGTAGCACCGCTCCTATGATGGTGGTTGCTAAGACTTCCCCGGGCCATTTCCCTCAGTCTTTCTTGATAAGTTGTCTGTGAAGACAAAGCAAAGGTAATTGCTAAAATATTATCAACAAAATAAATTTCTACAAGGTAGGTAGACTATTGCAGACACCGGGTCCTCTGCGGGAAACGTGGCGAGGAATAGATACGCCCTTGGTCACGATGTTTCCTGCAAGGGACACCGGGAGCAAGGGATACTATTATCAAAAAAGCCATCCCTTAAAAAAAAGAGATGGCGTTAAAAATATGATGATCCTGCTATGGCAGCGCATCGAGATCCACCTGTGGCGTTTTGCCGGTGGGCTGGCGCTCTACCATGGTATCATAAGGAACAAAATCATTAAAGAACCCGCAATTCCTCAGGTAGAACTGTTGCCCCTTTACACCGCCTGCATAATCTTTCCGGTATCCCACGCGCGCCGTATTATCAGCAGTAAAGCGCGCTTTGGTAAGCTCATGCCAGTTGCCTCTGGTGTCCCGTACCCATTGGTTTCCGAAAAACACTTTGCGCTCAATATCCCCCTGGTTGGGACTGAAGTTCTCGAGGAAGGAATGTGGCCGTTTCAAATACGTAGACAATTTCGGACGCCGGAAACTGGCCACCAGCAGCCAGGTATTTTTTGCTCCATCATAAAAATAGGCTGTATAAACGGTATGGCTATCTCCATCCGGAACCACATGCAGCAGGAATTTATTGGTAGTGCCCGCCTTCCAGGGATACCGCAGGATGCTTTGGCCACCCGATCCTTCATTTCCAAACTCACCGGTATAAACGTCTTCACCCTTTTTCAGCATTTTGATCTTATGATCTTCGGGGATCTGTTTCGGATCATCGGTTTGATAAGGGCTCCAGACGGAAAACAGGATACGGCGCTCGGTTGCAGAGTTCACCTGCATACCGAAATAACCTTCGCCAAAACCATTGGCCATAAAATAAGAGCCGACCACATCATTGCCCGCCGGCACGGTTACCTCATTATAAAACCATTCCGCATCCACATCTTTTGGCAACTGGTACCCCATATGTACAGAAGGTCCTCTTCTTCCCCAATGAAAGAAATTGCCTTCATTGTTCTTTGTATAGCTGGCTTTATCGGTAAGCGCAGTGCCTTCCAGCTTTAACGCTACTACATCCGGAAAGCAACAACCCTCTTTTTTGATTCCCTTCACCACCACCGGCACATAGCCGCTGTCCTTTATGCTCCATTCTCCAATATAAAAAGAAGGCCCCGCTCCTTTTAATACCGCATTTTTTGTTTGTTTGAATATAGAAACAGCAATTTCCGGGTTACCGGTAACAGTACCGGTTTCCAGCCATACTTTAAGGGTTCCCGGCTGTGTTACCCGAATATAAGCGGTAAAGCCCTCATTGATCTTTGTCCAGTTGGTAATTCCATTGTTGCGGACCCGTATGCCCTCCCCGGTTCTTTCCAACGCCCATGCATTGCCACCCGTGGGCACTGTTATGGACTGGGCATTGATAACAGATGAAAAAAGCAGCAACACAGCAAGCAATCCTTTTGCGGAACAGTTCATAAAGCGTAATTTTTTTGTGTGTATGCGAATATATTGTGAAACCCGGTGATTCGGCTGCACAACCGATTGCATTCGCTGCAGGAAGGGCACAATGTCCGGGTTCACGCAGCGAAGCAAAGAGGCAATGACGCAACGGCCAGCGATACGCAGACCGGGAAGAGCGCGTTCTCCGGTGCATCTGCAGCAATCTATATACCCGGGACCTCATCCGGCCACAGGCGGATTATTTATATTAAATTTGTTCGTATGACAGACCCCATCAATATTGAAATAAAAACACTCGAAAAGGACCAGTACGACGCGCTTAAAGAAACCATGATCGCCTGCTATCCCAGCATGCCGGAAAGTTACTGGCAGCGGGAGCAGATCAACCGGCTGGTCAATCTTTTTCCGGAGGGGCAGGTGGTCATCTATATAAACGGTGTCATGGCTGCATGCGCACTTTCGATCATTGTAGATGAAAAAAAAGTGAACAACCGGCACAACTATAAAAGTATTACCGGCAATTATTCGTTTAACTCGCACGATCCGGAAGGCGAGATCCTTTACGGGATCGACGTTTTTATAAAACCCAAATACCGCGGTATGCGCCTGGGGCGCCGGCTGTACGATTACAGGAAGGAACTGGCAGAACGCCTGAACCTGAAAGGCATCGTGTTTGGCGGCCGGATACCGGGATACCATAACTACGCCCGGGAAATGACCCCCAGCCAGTACATCCAGAAGGTAAAGCAAAAGGAGTTGCATGATCCGGTGCTGGACTTTCAGCTTGCCAACGACTTTCACCCTGTACGCATCATAAAAAACTACTTACATGGAGATGTGCAGTCGAACGAATACGGGGTGTTGCTGAAATGGGACAATATTTATTATGAGGACCGGAGCGAGCAGGCCTTTCCCCTCAAGCGTGTGGTGCGGCTGGGGCTGGTACAGTGGCAGATGCGGCTTTATAAGAACCTGGAAGAAATGATGACCCAGGTGGAGTATTTTGTGGACACCGTTTCCGGCTACCGATGCGACTTTGCCGTATTCCCGGAGTTTTTTAACGCCCCGCTGATGGCGGAGTACAACCATCTTTCCGCCGCCGATGCGGTAAAGGAAGTCTCTAAATATACCGCGGTGATACGGGACCGGTTCGTCGCCCTGGCCGTCAGTTACAATATCAATATCATTACCGGCAGTATGCCGGAGGTAGCGGATGGGCGGCTTTACAACGTAGGATACCTGTGCCGCCGCGACGGATCGGTGGACAAATACGAAAAAATCCATATAACACCGGATGAAGAGCGCGTTTGGGGCATGGTGGGCGGCAGCCAGGTAAAGGCCTTTGATACGGATTGCGGCAAAGTGGGCATCCTCGTTTGCTATGATTCAGAATTCCCGGAGCTGAGCCGGCTGCTGGCAGATGAGGGAATGGATATTTTATTTGTCCCTTTCCTTACCGATACGCAGAACGCCTACTTCCGGGTACGGCACTGCGCCCAGGCAAGAGCCATTGAAAATGAATGTTATGTAGCGATCGCCGGCAATGTGGGCAACCTCCCTCAGGTACAAAATATGGACATTCAGTATGCCCAGTCCATGATCCTGACCCCCTGCGATTTTTCCTTCCCTTCCAACGGCATCGAAGCGGAAGCCACACCCAATACAGAAATGGTCGTGATCGGCGATGTAGACATCGACCTGCTGCGGCATCTCCACAAATTCGGAAGCGTTAAAAACCTGTCAGATCGCAGGAATGATGTATATGAAGTGATCCGGAAAAGCTAAAAAACAACATCTTCCGTTTCCGGATCTTCTGTTTTCAAGCCGTTTCCAGCGTTTTTTCCACAGTTTGTTGATATCTTTAAAAACGCTATTTTTGCCAACCTTTTAATTAACTATCTTATTTAACATGTCAGTAATACAGAAGATCCAGGACAAGTATGGCAAAGTGATGGCTGTAATCATTGGGCTTGCGTTGGTCATATTTGTTATCATGCTAGCTTTTGAGAACGGAGGCAGCCTCTTTACCGGGGATGTCCGGACCATAGGAAAAATTAACGGAGAAAAAGTTGAGTTCCAGGAATTCAGCGCTCTGGTGGAGCAACAAACACAAATGATGCAGGCTCGCGGAATGAGCAACGGCGAAGGTTCCGCACAGCAAGCCAACGAAATGGCCTGGGGTCAGGAAGTGTCGCGCATCTTACTTTCGCAGGAATCAAAGAAACTGGGGCTTGAAGTAGGCCGGAAGGAACTGAACGACCTGCTTTTTGGAGCCAATCCCCCCCAGGAGCTGGCACAGGGATTTACCGATCCGCAAACCGGGAAATTTGATGCCGTCGCCGCACAAACCCAGATCAACCAGATCAAATCAAAAGGTACTCCGGAACAAAAGGCACAGATCAACATGTTCCTGGATCAGCTGATCCTTCAGCGCAAGGCCGAGAAATACGATGCGCTGCTGACCACCAGCATCAATTTTCCAAAGTGGATGCTGGAGAAGCAAAACGCAGACGAAGCCCTGATGTCCAGGATCTCTTTTGTAAGAGAACCCTATACCAGCATTCCGGACTCAACAGTAAAGGTCACGGACAGTGATATACAGGATTTTATCAACAAGCACAAAAGCGATTTCAAACAACACGAAAACCGCGGCATTTCCTATGTGGCTTTTAATGCGCAGCCCAGCGGAGCAGACAGTGTAGCGGCCCGGCAGCGCCTGCTGGACCTGAAACCGGCCTTCGACAGTGCCCATAACATAAAAGACTTCCTGGTAAGCGAAGGCATCAATAACTACTACGACGGCTTTATCAGCAGCAATCGCATCCAGGTGCCCATGAAGGATTCCATCCTTAAAGTAGGCACCGGAAATATATATGGACCCTATGTGGATGCGAATAGTTATGCGCTGGCTAAAATCGTTGCAAGCACCAGCATGCCGGATACTGTAAAAGTGCGGCATATCCTTATCGGGCTGACCACACAGGACCCCCAAAGCGGGCAGCAAATTCCTTTAAGAGATTCTGCCACAGCGCGTAAACTGGCCGACAGCTTATTCATAGCCTTACAGAACGGCGCTAACTTTGATACCCTCGTTACAAAGTTTTCTACCGATGCGGGCAGCGTACAAACCGGCGGCGTTTATGAAAGTGTGCCTTCCGGGCAGATGACGCCCGCCTTCAACGATTATATTTTTACGCACCCGGCAGGCAGCAAGGGCGTTGTAAAAACGGACTACGGCTATCACATTATTGAAGTGCTGGGCACCAAAGGCAGCACTACCGGTTATAAGATCGCTTATGTGACCAAACCGATCGAGGCCAGCCAGGAAACCGATAATATGGCCAGCAATGCCGCCACCCGGTTTGCCGCTAAGGCCACCAGTCAGAAAACCTTTAATGCCGCGGCCGAAAAACTGCAGGCAGAAAAAGGCATTTTAAAGTCTATCGCCACCGATATTCCGCCCACAGGTGCTATGATCCAAGGCCTGGGAGCATCCCGGAATTTTGTAAAAAGCATTTACAAATCCGACCTGGGAGAAGTGATCCAACCGGAAAGAGTAGGCGATTACTATGTAGTGGGATTGGTTACCGAGATCAATAAAGAAGGCACCATGACCCCGGCTAAAGCCCGCATGATGGTAGAACCCCTGCTGGTAAACCAGAAAAAAGCAAAGATCATCAGCGACAAGATCGGTAAGATCACAACCCTCGAAGCGGTAGCCACCAAACTGAAAAAGCAGGTAGAGACCGCCGACAGCCTCCGCTTTAACGGCCAGACACCTTCTGCTGTTGGCTTTGAGCCCAAAGTGATCGGAGCTTCCTTTAACAAGGCCAACCTGCAAAAAGTAGTGCCGGAAGCGATCGCCGGGTCACAGAGCGTTTATGTGATACGCGTAGACAATCTAATGAGCACTCCGGCTCCCGCTCAAAACCTGGATGAAATACGCAAAATGCGTTATATGCAGGCTAAACAACAGGCCCGGTTCCAGTCGCTGCAGGCACTGCAGGAAGCAGCCACCATTAAAGACTACAGGAGTAAGTTCTATTAACCGACCGTTCCATATCTTTTTTACAGCCCGCTTGTCAGAAGCGGGCTTTTTGTTCCTGCTACTTCCGGACAGACAATTGACCTTTCCGTTACGGAAGTGAACCGAAGTCCGCTTAACTTTGTTTCATTATCATGGAGCCTGTTATCAGAAATAAAGTAGCGGAAAGCGGGATCATTACGCTTAACCTGGAATCGTATTATCCCGTAGATCCGGTTAAACTGTTCGATATCAAAGATTATCTTTTTATGGGCATGATCCTTAGAGAAAAGGACTTTCGCAGTGCCCTGAAGGAGCAGGACTGGTTGGCCTATGAAAACCAGCTGGTGGGTATTGTATGCTCCGCAGATGCCATCATTCCGCTTTGGGCCTATATGCTTATTGTAAGCTATCTGCAACCGGTAGCAAAGTTCGTAGCCCTCGGTGACGAAGCCGCCGTTAAAAACAAATGGCTGCTCAAAAATATTGAGGCCATAGACGCCCTGACATTTGCCGATGCGCGTGTGGTGATCAAAGGTTGCGGCGATATTCCGGTATCAGAAGAAGCTTATGCACAGATCTCCTTAAAATTATTGCCGGTGGTAAAAAGCCTGATGTATGGAGAACCCTGCAGTACGGTACCGGTGTATAAACGGAAATAGCCTCTCCTGTCAAATAGATCCCCAATACAGATCCCTTCCTGAGCGGTTTGTAATCAGATTTTAAAACGAGTTTCCGATCTCCCGGTAAAATATAAAACTTTGCTATAGCAGCGCTTTGCTTTTATAATGAGCCGGTACCAGCCATCTTTTTATAAACTTAATGCCAGTCAGCGGGGACACTGACCCTGGCGCCTTAAATGGTTTGTATATCTACAAACCATTTAAGGCGATACACATTTTAAAAAAATGAATACCGGTCCATTATTAACAGCTAACACCCCGCTCCTGATATGCTAATGATTGGTCTTTCTTAAATCAAATACAACCATTACCCGGTGGTACGACTTTACTGTCCTGCCATTTCGGGTAGCAGGTGACCATCTATAGGGAAAAGCGGTTATCCTTTTTTGAACAAGATCACCCAGCTCAAACGGGTTTTCCAACGCTTTTACCAGCACTATTTTTCCTCCAGTATCCACCGCAAATTGCATGCGTATTTTATAGATCCCTTCAGGGATCTCCTTCCTTTTCGAACTATCTAAAAGCAAGCCCCAGTCCAAATAACTGCTCCAGAGAGCAGTGTCAATACAAGCCGGGGTTTCAAATCCTTCGTGATAAGACCGCGGAGGGGCTACCGAATGTATCGGAACATGATTCCAGCTAACCTGGGCAAACAGGGGATAACTGCAACAGAGCGCAAATACGAACAGCAATTGTTTTTTTATTATTCTCTTAAGACACAGGTCGGAAAAATTCCATAGTGTCCTCTAAAACCACCCCTTCCTCTTAAAGATCAGCAGCATCCAAAGCGGGATCAGGACCATTGCACCTACTGCGATCCAGAAGCCCCAGTGGTGGTTAGACAGGGGGATCACGTTAAAGTTCATGCCAAAGATGCCCCCGATAACAGTGGCCGGGGCCAGCACACAGGTTACAATAGCCATCACTTTCATCACCTCGTTCATCTTCAGGTTTACATTGCTCAGGTAAAGATCCTGCATGCCCGTGAGCATATCCCGGTAGTTGTCCACCAGGTCAATGGCCTGCACAATATGATCGTACACGTCTTTATAATAGCGCTCATTCTGCTCCGTAAGCAGTTCGTTTTCGCTTTTTATCAGGCCGCTGATCACTTCCCGCACCGGGTAAATGGTCCTTTTTAAAACGATCAATTCCTTCCTTAGGGAATTGATATAGGCCAGGGTGCGCTTGCTGGCACTTTTGATGATCTCCTCTTCCAGGTCTTCGATCTCATCGCCCAGCTTGTCCATTACAATAAAATAATGGTCTACGATGGTGTCCAGCAGCGTATAATATAAGTAATCAACCTCTTTGGTGCGTGTTTTACTGGTTGGCAGCTTCAACCGCTCCCGGAGTGCCGTAAAAACATCCCGGTCCAGGTCTTCCTGGAAGGTAATGACAAAATTCTTTCCCAGTACCAGGCTGATCTGTTCCTGGTCAACGGATTTTTTTTGCTCGTTGTAATAGAGCATATTCATCAGGCTGAAAAGGATATCGTCCGCTTCATCCATTTTCGCCCGCTGGTTGACGCTTAAGATATCTTCCTGTAAAAGCGGGTGAATACCAAAGCAGTTTCCGATGGCCTCCACATCCGATTTACGAAGCCCGTCTATATTGATCCAGACTATTTTTCCCGAGTCTCTGAGCGCCAGCGCCTCGTTCAGTAAAAGATCCTTCCGCTCCTCTATCGTTTCTTTATTGTAGCAATACGCTGTGATGACCACCTGCTGTGCTTCCTCCCGCCGCGGAACAATGGTGGGGTTCACAGAAAGGATCTCTTTGGTGCGCTGGGTACCAAACAGCTCAAAAAGGTTGGGCAGGAAAAGATAGCGTAAATATTTTTCCGGGCGCATCTTCATTGAGGAAAGATACTCTTTTTAGCGCATAACGGCAATGACCCGCGCCGGTGTATCTCAAACCGGAACCTGCCCGCCGGTTTCTGCAGACCGGCCCCTGCTAAGCTACCGGCATACGCCATACAATAGCAGCAATGATGGATAAAATACCGATCACAATGGCCGCAATACCCAGCCGGCCTTGTTGCGGGCGCAGCTTTTCCAGCAGCCGCTGTCCTTTTTCCGAAGCTTCTTTATTCTTCGAAAGCGCATACTGCTGGATCAGCCCATAGCCCAGAATAAAGCCCAGTGCGGCCGTTACCCCCGCCGTTGCCAGCCACAACAGCCAGGTAACCGGAACAATGGAAAGCCACCCGATATGCAACAGCGCGCTAATGATGCCCCAAAGGCCCCAGATACAAAAAACAATTCCGATCCAGCCCTGGTAGGGCGTTATCTTGTCTAAAAGCGCTTTTGCCTCCGGCTTCCTCGAAAGCACCAGGGAAGGAACCGCCAGGATCCCCAATAGTATCAGCAAAATCCCGTACAACATAATGATCGTTTTTATTGATTTAAAATAGTGATGGCTCTTTCAAGATCTTCCGGTGTGTCAATCGCCACGGTTTCATAACTGGTTTCCGCCAAATAGATATCCACTCCGTTGTCAAGAAAACGCAGCTGCTCCAGCTTCTCCGTTTGTTCCAGTAAAGAAGGCGGCCATCCGGTAAAATCCAGCAGGGCATTTTTACGGAAGGCATAAACACCAATGTGCAGATAATACGGCACGGGGATGTCTGTATCCCTCCGGTAAGGGATCACGCTGCGGCTGAAATAAAGGGCCCTGCCCGCTTTATTGGTCACAACTTTTACCGCGTTGGGGTTTTGCGCTTCATTTTCCGAGGCAAATTTCCGCATCAGGGATCCTACCTGTACCTGTTCTGTGTCAAAGAGGCTTACAATTTTCTGCAATGGCTCCTGTTGCATAAAGGGCTCATCTCCCTGGACATTTACAATAATATCCACGTCCATATCTCTCACCGCTTCAGCAATACGGTCGGTTCCGCTTTCATGTTCTGCAGTGCTCATAATGGCTTTGCCGCCGCGTGTTGCGATCTCATTAAAAATGATATCGCTGTCGGTTACCACAAATACATCGCTAAACAAGCCGCTTGCAGCCACTGCCTCGTAGGTATGCGCGATCACCGGCTTATCGCCCAGCGGTTTCATCAACTTAGCCGGAAACCGGGTTGCAGCATAGCGTGCGGGAATCACTGCTATAATTTTTTGCTTCCTCATTTTTCAAAAGTAGGAAACTCTTCCAGGTTTCCGTTACTCCTCTTTCAGTATTGCTTTCTTTTATTTTGAAGATTTCTTTTTTACAAAAGGGTCCTTCAGCAGCAGCAGAAAGTTCTCGTCCTTTTCATTATCATAATACCCGTCCAATCCATACCGGATCTTTGAAGGATCCAGTTCTTTATAGGTTCCCAGGACACGGTCCCATATGGAAAACACCGCTCCGTAATTGCTGTCGGTAAACGGCTGCTTCCAGTGATGATGTACCTTATGCATATTGGGGGAGATCAGTACATAGCTGATCCACTTATCCAGCTTTGGATGGAGACGGATATTGGCATGGGTAAACGCAGTAGTGATCACCACCAGGGTCTGGTAGATCATCACACTGTACATCGGAGCGCCGCTTACAAAGATCAGCAGCAGGAAGAAAATGCCGCGCAACAGGCTATCCCCAGGGTGGTGCCGCAGCCCCGTGGTCACATCCACCTTATTATCGCTGTGGTGGATGAGGTGATACCGCCACAGCCAGGCTTGCCGGTGCATGATCCAATGCACCAGCCAGCTGCTGAAATCCAGCGCAAGCACACCGATGGCGATCGCTCCCCACACCTTTGCATGCAGCCAGTACACCAATCCAAAATCTGCAGCACGGCACCAATCCGATAGCAGCACGATCAATACTGCCAGCGCGGTATGAATGATCAGGTGCATGACCGTAAACCCGAAGTTCACCAGGGCATGCGAAAATTTCGACTTCCGGTACTGCAACCGGAACAAAGGGATGGCCCCTTCAATGATCCAAAACAACAAAAGCCCGCCCACCAGCAATGCCATACGCTCCAGCGGACGCTGTTCCAGGGTTGAAAAATATGCAACGATCGATTCCATTACGTTTTTGTATTGCTCCCGGCGTCTTCAAACTCAAAACCACAGTCAAAGCAATGATATACTTTTTCAACAGCCATCTGTGCTCCTCCATGCCGTACCACATTCACAAAAGTTACCAGCCAGTTGGACGCTTTTTTTGGAGTACTGATGTATTCCACGTTTATAGATCCGCAGTTGGGACAGGGGTTCTGCTCCTGGTACCGCCGCTTTGTGTTCCGCAATATTTCCAGTGCCCGTTCTGCCTGCGGCTCGGCCACCATCAGTTTAATACCACCAATGGCATTGATCAACCCAGGATGAATGGCAATCGTGTTCTCATCTTTCAGCCAACAGTTTATGTTCTCGCTCAGCAGGTTCCCCATCGCCAGGTGCGCGTCAATATAGCTGTCATACGTAGCCGCAATAACAAAGTTCATACCTTAAAGTTATTGCAGGATCACGGATAAAAAAAGCCCCGGTCCTTTTAGAGCCTGTTTAAATTTCATCGGTGGAATTTATTATGAACCTATTTTGGAGCGAAACAAGGCAAATTTTGCAGGCATAGCAGGTCACTATGGCGAAAAAATGTCCGGCACCCATTCCCCGGAAATTGTATTCTTTCCGCTAAATTTGCAGGACTGATAAGTTCTTTCATTTTTCATCAACCGGAAGAGGTCCTTAATGAAAATTAAGGATAATAGGGAATCGTGTGTAAGTCACGAGCTGTCGCGCAACTGTAAACAGTATTGAAAGTTTTACCCCTGTATGTCCACTGTGGTGCCCCGGCGCCATGGGAAGGATGGTAAAAGCTGCTGTAAGCCAGGAGACCTGCCTTTTCTGTATGAAACAATGCTTTCGCGGTTTGAAGCAATGGTTTGCACGATGTCTTTATTCTTCTCCTTCACTATCCGGAAAGGCTTCCTCACATCCGGCCGGATCTCACACATCTGTCTGCCTTTTTATTTTTACCGCAGTAGCATTGCGAAACCTGCAAGGGCTTTTAGCTTATTCTTTCATTAAAAAAGTTAAAAGAAATGCAAACACACAATCTCGGCTACCCGCGCATTGGTAGCAACAGGGAGCTGAAGAAGGCCTGCGAACAGTACTGGGCCGGCAAAACAGCTGCAGCAGCACTGGAACAAACAGCCCGCAGCATCCGGAATCAAAACTGGCAGTTGCAAAAAAAGAGCGGTATTGACCTGATCCCCGTTAATGATTTTTCGTTTTACGACCAGGTCCTGGACACCTGCATCATGACGGGTGCCATACCGGAACGTTTTCATCCGCTTGTTGAAAAAGCGCAATTGTCCGCGCTGGACCTGCTTTTTTCGATGGCCCGGGGATACCAGAAAAACGGGTACGACCTTACTGCGATGGAAATGACCAAATGGTTTGATACCAATTATCATTATATCGTTCCGGAATTTAAAAGGGACCAGCAGTTCTCCTTCTTTAACGATACGGTGCTCCACCAGTTCCTTGAAGCCAAAAAGGAAGGCTACCTATGTAAGCCTGTGCTGATCGGCCCGGTAAGCTTTTTGCTGCTGGGCAAGGAAAAGGAACCCGGGTTTCACCGGATCGATCTTTTGAAAAACCTGTTGCCGGTTTATTTTGAGATACTGGCCAGGCTGGATCAGCATGGCGCCTATTATATACAGATGGACGAGCCCTGCCTGGCGCTGGACCTCACGGAAAAGGAGCGGCAGGCCCTCAGAACAACTTATACGGCCATCCGGCAGCGGTTTCCCAACCTCAGGATCATCCTGGCAAATTATTTCGAATGCCCGGGCGCAAATCTGAAAACAGCCCTGGAGCTTCCGGTGCACATATTGCACCTGGACCTGGTCCGCTGTCCCTCACAGCTGGATGATATACTGGCCGTTCCAGAATTTGTAAATGGAAGGACCGGGCTGTCCTTAGGCGTTGTAGACGGAAGGAATATCTGGAAAAATGATTTTCAAAGATCGCTGCCCCTGATCCAAAAAGCCATACAAAAAACCGGGCCGGAGCGCATCTGGATCGCCCCCTCCTGTTCGCTGCTGCACGTGCCCTGCGACCTGGAGCTGGAAGCCGGTGAAAAAAGCTTCCTCCCCGAAATAAAACAGTGGATGGCCTTTGCCCGCCAGAAGCTGGCGGAGGTTGCCGCGCTGAAACAGATCGCCGGCGATCCCGGAGATGCTCTATCAAAAGCACTCCTGGAAGAGAATGCAAAAGCCATCCGGGCCCGGGATACTTCCCTGCTGATCCATCAGCCGCAGGTGAAAGCGCGGGCTGCAGTCATAGCCGCAGCAGACGCAAAAAGAACCAGTCCGTTTTCCGTAAGAAAGGAAAAACAACAGCATACACTCCGGCTTCCCCTTTTCCCAACCACAACCATCGGCTCTTTTCCGCAAACAAAAGAAGTACGTGCCTGGCGGGCTCAATGGAAAAAGCAGCTGCTTTCTGATGAAGCATACGAGCTTCTCATCAGGGAAGAAACCTCCCGGGCGGTGCAATGGCAGGAAGCAATAGGGTTGGATGTGCTGGTGCACGGCGAATTTGAGCGCAACGATATGGTGGAGTATTTTGGCGAACGGCTGAATGGGTTCGCCTTTACCCAAAACGGATGGGTGCAGAGCTATGGCAGCCGCTGTGTGAAGCCGCCGGTGATCTACGGCGATGTATTCCGTACAGAACCGATGACCGTAGCCTGGACTACCTATGCCCAATCGTTAACCACCAGGCATGTAAAAGGAATGCTTACGGGCCCTGTAACCATTTTGCAATGGAGCTTTGTGCGGAATGATCAGCCGCGCAGCACTACCTGCAACCAGATAGCGCTCGCGATCCGGGATGAAGTAACGGATCTGGAAAAAGCGGGTATAAAGATCATACAGATCGACGAGCCGGCCATCCGGGAAGGATTACCTTTAAGAAAGGAAGCCCAGCCGCAGTACCTCGACTGGGCGGTAAATGCTTTTCGCATTGCAGCCAGCGGTGTCCGGGACGAAACACAGATCCACACGCATATGTGCTATTCGGAATTCAATGATATCATTCCTTCCATTGCCGCCATGGATGCAGATGTGATTACGATAGAAACCTCCCGCTCTCAAATGGAGCTGCTGGATGCCTTTACTTCGTTTGCATACCCGAACGATATCGGGCCGGGTGTGTACGACATTCATTCGCCCCGCGTTCCTTCAAAAGAAGAGATGGTGGCGCTGATGGAAAAAGCACTGGACCATATCCCGGCGGAGCGGCTTTGGGTGAACCCCGACTGCGGCTTAAAGACCCGTAACTGGGAGGAAACCACCGAGGCGCTGAGCGCAATGATCCAGGCGGCAAAAAAATTACGCAAAAAAGTAAATGCTCCGGTGCCGGAATAGATATGTGCAAACATGAAGATAAATACTGTCCACGCTGTAAACAGCCCTTTGAATGCAAAGTGGGCAGTATTCTTCTTTGCCAATGCAGTACCGTAATCCTGAATGATGCAGAACGGGATTTTGTCAGTAAACAATATGAAGATTGTCTTTGTGCTACCTGTTTAAAGGAGCTGAAGGCCCAATATCATCAACAAAAATTCCAGGGCAAGCTCAAAGGGATTCTGGGGGTGCTCTATAAACCCCCTCCCGGCTCCTGAGACCTGTTAGATTTTAGAACCCTAGCAGGTCTCTCTTTCGGTTTACTGAATATTTCTGCGTATGGTGTCCATAAGATCATTCAGCCCCTTCCAGGCGCCATCAAAAATGTTCCCGCTTTGGAGCGCAGGCAAAAAGTCATTGCTGATGATCTGATCGGCTTCCGCACGGGATAGTAACTTACCTACAAACGGGCCATAATCGATCGCTACCTTATTCAACCCCTTACTGATGGAGATAACCATAGCCTTATCGGTATTGCCGTGCACACCTGCCCACTCTTTCAGGAGATTTTTATTATTGTTTTCAAACGAGCCGGCCGTAACCTTATCTGCCGGAAGTGTTATTACTTTAACAGCGATGAGGTTGCTTTTTTCAAACACCCGTACCAGGCTGTCGATCTGTTTGTTTTGCGCAGCAGTAAACAGCTGTTCAAAATCATAGGACATATTGATATTCTGTGGCGTTACAGTTTGCTGCTGCGGATATTTGATGTTCGTCTCCCTTCCGTCTGCATCCCTTTTATGTACCTGTGTATTCAGGTTCCTGCCGGAATTGCAGGCAAACAGCAATACCGTTGTTAAAAGCAACATACCCGGGAACATTCTTTGTAGCATAGGATCTTTTTAATTTACAGTAGTACTGCAAAATTAGCGCCGTTTTTATTTATTGAGCAACAACCCGATATAAAACGAAGGCTTTGTTAGTTTTTTCCGCAGGTCCACTTCATAAAACATGCAGGATAAGAGCTCCTGTACTTTTTTATTCCGTGCGCTGATATTGATCAGCAGGTTAAACAGGCGGGGATACCGGACCAGTTTCTGAAGCCGGGTGCTCAGCCGCAACTCTGCTCCAAAGACCCGCTCAATCTCCGCATCATATAAAGCCAGTCCTGCTGCCGAATAATCGTTGGCGGCAATGGCCCGGGCTGCCTGTTGAGCGGCCAGTCTGCCGGAGTTCATGGCATTCCCGATCCCCTCACCGGTAAACGGGTCTATGAGAAAAGCGGCATCCCCGGTAAGCAGGTAACGCTCTCCGCTCAATTTTCTTTTTTTACTTCCCAATGGCAGCCCGTATCCTTCAATGGGGCCCTCCAGGCGGGCATTTTTAAACCGCTCTTTAAACACAGGATCATGGGTTACTATATGGAGCAGCTCCTTTTTCAGGTTCACCTTTTTCCGGTGCACCGCCTCACTGAGCATACCCACTCCTACATTTGCCTCGCCGTTGGGCAAGGGAAAGATCCAGAAATAGCCGGGCAGCAGGTCTTTTAAAAAATGCAGCTCAATAAAGTTTTGGGCATGTGTTCCCTCCACATTTTTATAATACGCACGCAATCCGGCAATATAGTGCCGGGGTTCCATATGAATACCCGCCACTTTTTTTGTGAAGGCGGAATGCGCGCCGTTGGCTATAATGAGCACTGCTGCCCTTACGGTAAAATCCTTCCCATCGCTGACCCGGTACCCGTCATCTTCCAATATATATTGATCGATCGCCAAGCCCTCATACACCTGTACGTGGGGGCACTGCTTTACTTCCTCAACCAGGAAATGGTCAAAATCCAGGCGCTTGCATACATACCCGATCGGTACTTCTTTGTGCCGCTCATCTTGCGCGTTAAAATCAGGACGGTAGCCCACCTCCAGTTCCCTGCGGTTGGGCGCAATAAAACTGACCCCCCAGCTGTTCAGTTTAAACCCCGCCTGCTTCAGGCGTCCGGCCACAGCAGGATCGATTTTTTTCAGGCAGGTCAGCACTTTTCCGCTCAGGCCGTCGCCACATACTTTGTCCCTCGGAAAAACGGCCTTATCCACCAGCACGCAGTCGATCCCTTCCTTATTCAATTGTAAGGCCGCGGTAGTCCCGGCAGGTCCGGCGCCGATGATACAAACTTGGGTAGTAATCATTATAGAAGGCTCTAATAAAGTAAGCCTGACCACTCCCGCCGCCGGCAAAAATTAGTCAGGCTCAACCGCCCAAAGGCAGATTTAAAAAATATCATGTTTCCTTATTGGTTCAGCATCAGCGGCATTACCAGCATCAGCTGCTCTTCGTTCTCTTCCTGGTCCACCGGCTTGATCAACCCCGCTTTTGTGGGGGTGCTCAGCTCCATATATACTTCATCACTATCCGTAGCATTCAGCATTTCAATCAGGAATTTGGCATTAAAGGCAATCACGAGGTCCTCGCCATTGTACTGGCATTTCATGCGCTCATTTCCTTCAAAGCTAAAGTCCACATCCTGTGCTGCCAGCTGCAGCTCGCTGCCGCTGATGTTCAGCGCTACCTGATAGGTACTTTTATTACTGAATACGCTTACCCGGCGCAATGCCCCCAGGAATTCGGTACGGTTAACCGTCAGCCTGTAGGGGTTTTCCGAGGGGATCACCACTTTATAATCCGGGAAACGGGCATCGATCAGCCGGCAGCTCATCTGCGTGGTTCCATGTATTACAAAAAAATGGTTGGTATTGTAGTTGATGGTGATTTCATCCTCATTGTCCGGCAGGGCAGACTTTAACAGGTTGAGCGGTTTGCGCGGAACAATAAATGTATCCGTATTGGGCGAGCTCACATCGGTTCTTTTATACCGCACCAGCCGGTGTGCATCTGTAGCCACAAACTGGATCCCCTTTTTATCCAGTTCAAAGTAAACACCGGTCATTGCCGGACGCAGGTCATCGGTACTGGTGGCAAAAAGGGTCTTATTAATAGCCGTTACCAGGGCGGAAGAGGTCATCGTAAAACCGGAGGCATCATCAGCCGTGGGGTCCTTGGGAAAATTGTCCGGGTTTTCGCCCATTACCTTATACTTCCCATTATCGCTGGTAATTTCAACGCTGTAATTTTTATCAATATTAAACGTGAGGGGTTGCTCGGGAATGTTCTTTAAGGAATCGATCAGGATCTTTGCGGGAATACAAACGCGGCCGTTGTCCTTTGCTTCTACCTGCATCTCTGTTTTCATAACGGTTTCCAGGTCGGTAGCCACGATGGTCAGACGATTTTTATCAATGTCAAACAAGAAATCCTCTAAAATGGGCAATACATTATTCGCATTAATGACTCCTGAAATATTTTGAAGCTGTTTCAGCAAAGCCGATGACGATGCAATAAATTTCATCTGTTATATATTAATTTTTACGTTTCTGTTCCCTGTTAAGCAAAATGATGGTAGCGAAACTACTATTTTATTGGATAATGTTTCGAAAAATCTATGCCCATTTTCGGTAAATATAGGGGGAAAAGCGATGATTTACCCCGAAGCAAATTTTTTTAGGTAGTTTGATAAGGTTTAGTAACTTCCCCGACTTAAAAAAAGGCCTATGTTGAATAAATTTTTAAATTGGGTCAGAGGTAAAGAAGAGCCTGCCGCCCGGGGGAACCCGTCCCTGGAATTTGGCCGGTATTCCGATAACAACAAAGTTCCCGGAAAGGTTCGCCGTTGGAAAGAAGCCGATAACCTGTTTAAAGAAAAGAATTACGTTGCATCCGTAGATGCCTTTTTTGACTACCTCCGGGACGATGCCATACAGAATGTGCGTTACAGCCGGGATGGAGATACTGCTACCTTCGAGCTGTACCAGGGCTCCAAGATCATCCGGGGTGAGATCCGGGAGAACCGGCTCTCTGCAGACGTAAAGCTGGCGCTGATGCCCGAGCCCTCCATACCGGTCATGCGCCGTTTGCTGGAAATGAACTTTGGCCTTTATTACAGCCGTTTTGCGCTGAACAACAATGAGCTCTGTATGCGGTTTGATACAGACCTGAATACGGCCAACCCCAATAAGCTGTACTATGGCCTGAAGGAACTGGCCACAAAGTCCGATAAGCAGGACGATCTTTTAATTGAGGACTTCACCCATCTGGAAGCCGTGGACCAGGAGCATGTTACCCCGCTTTCCGACGCGGAAAAAAATGTAAAATATGAGTTCCTGCAAAGCTGGCTTACAGATACCCTCGGAAAAATAGCGGAGGTGGATGCAGACAAATTCTCTGGCGGCATTTCATACCTGCTGCTGAACCTTGTGTATCGCATTGATTTCCTGGTCACCCCTGAAGGGCTGCTGCTGAACCAGCTGGAGAAGATCGGGGCCATCTATTTTAAAAAGGACGAACGCTCCATTGTAGATAAGAACCGGGAAATGATCGAAGCATTACGCGAACTGCAGGCCAGGCCAAAGGAAGAGGTCGTTAAAAACCTGTTCCGGTCCAAATACACTTTTTCTATTGTTACACCACAGGTGCATAAAGTAACCGCAGACGCTATCCATGAGGCCAACGAGAACATGCTCTGGTACCGGGATAACGGGCACGAGTACTTTGCCAATAAGCTGATGGAATACGGTTTATCCTACTGCCAGTATTCTTACAGCCTTCCCAAACCCATTACCCTGCTGGTGCGGCTGTTCATGCAGGTCAACTACCCGGCGTTCTTCAGGGCGCTTGGATACCAGGATGACTATTATGATCCGGCCTCAGGACGCTTCAGGGAAGAAGCGATCATAAAGTACATCCGTATGGTGGAAGGGCAGTGGAAGGAACGTTACCCGTATATGAGCTTCAGGACGGAAGGGCTGAACTTTTCCGGTCTGCTGGCTTTTAATTACAGTTTTACCACACAAATAGAAAAACTGAATATGGACATACCCGCATAGGGCCCACAGATTAACGGAACATTTATGAACACGCAGGAAATCATCAATAAATACCAGCAGGCCATTATCCAGATCGCCACACAAACCGGTACGGGCACCGGGTTTTACCTGAAAGCATACGACCTGATCGTGACCAACAACCACGTGGTCAACAATACTCCCGAGGTGACCATACAGGGTAAACTGTTCGAAAAACAGCTTTCGAGGGTCTTCTATACCGATACCAAACACGACCTGGCATTTTTGCAGCCCCCTTCGGGTGTTGATCTGCCTGAGGTGAACATCGGTCATTACGATGCCATGAAGGACGGGGACAATGTCATTGCCATCGGCCACCCGTATAACCTGAGCTACTCCGCCACCCAGGGTGTTATTTCCAAGGTAGATCGCATCCGCGAAGGGTTGAAATATATCCAGGTGGATGCCGCCATCAATCCCGGAAACAGCGGCGGACCGCTGGTAGACTATGTTGGCGATGTCATTGGCGTAAACTCCTTTATTATTAAAGGGGGCGACAATCTCGGATTTGCGCTCCCGGCCAGCTACCTGCAGGAGGCCATCGACCTGTACCTGCCGCATAAAGGGCAGGAAGCCACCCGGTGCCCCAGCTGCGATTCACTGGTAACGGCTGCCAACATCGACAATAACAAATACTGCCCCAATTGCGGATCGGAGGTAACACTGCTGCTGATCCCCAAAAAAGAGGCAGAGCTTATGGGGGTTGCCAAGCTCATTGAGGATATCCTGAAGGATCTGGGTAAAGATGTGCGGCTGGCCCGCGACGGCGCCAATCAATGGAGCGTAAAGCAGGGATCAGCAAAGATCAATATCAGCTATAATTCCGATAACTTTTTCATAGCCGGTGATGCCTACCTCTGCCAGATGCCCCTGGAGGCCACCCGGATAAAACCCCTGTACCAGTACCTGCTGCAGGAGAATAACAAATCAACCGGACTGGTGCTTAGCTGCAATAAAAACAATATCGTATTGAGCCGCCTGCTGTACGACCTGGATATGACCCGGGAATCGGGCGTTGAAGAGTTTAAGAGTCTCTTTGAACGGGCCGACCATTATGACGACTACCTGAAAAACGAGTTTGGCTGTACGGCAAGGCTGGAAGAATAGCCATGAAACAGGAAACGTCAAACATCCGGCTTTCGCCGGAACAGGCTCTCAAAAAATTGCAGCATTACTGCGCTTACAGTGAACGCTGCCACAGTGATGTGGTCAATAAATTGTTTGAGCTGGGGGTGTGGAAGAAAGAGCACGCTGCCATAATCGCTGCCCTGATCGAAGAAAACTATTTAAACGAGGAGCGCTTTGCAAAAGCCTTTGCCGGCGGCCATTTCCGCCAGAAAAAGTGGGGCCGCAATAAAATAAAAATGGTATTGCAGCAAAAGCAGGTCAGCCCCTATTGCATCAAAGCAGGGATGAAAGAGATCGATGAAGAAGCATACGAACAAACCCTGACCGGACTGCTGCAGCAAAAATGGCAAAGCCTGAAGGGAACGGGCAACCGGTTTGTAAAAATGAAAAAAACGGCCGCCTTCCTCATCCAGAGAGGCTACGAGCCGGACCTGTTCCAGCCCCTGCTTCAGGCCATCAAATAACACGATCATGCACCGCTACGGATACGAGGAGCAAATACTGCTGCTGTTTTCCACTCCGTTTTACATGATAGTAATCGGGCTGGAGGTACTGCTGTCTAACCTTCATTTTCACAAAAAAGCCTATTCGGTTCGGGACACCCTTACCAATATTTACCTGACACTGGCAACCGGGCTTATTGATATGGCATTTAAGTGGTCCTATCTGTGGGGCTTTCGTGGAAACAACGGCGGGGTTACCTTTTTGGTCCTCCGGGCTATAGCCACAATGGCAGCCGCAAAACCAGCAGGCAGCTGGAAAAAGACGAAGCGGAAATGCTTCTTTCTTCAAAATAACCGACCTTTAGGTTTTTTGTATGTCTCTGATCATTACCCTGGTACAAACCCGGCTGCACTGGGAAGACAAAGCAGCCAACCGGTCCATGCTGCAGCAAAAGATCCAAAGCATTTCCGGAAAAACGCATGTTGTCGTGGTTCCTGAAATGTTCTCCACCGGGTTCTCCATGCAGCCGGAACCCCTGGCAGAAACCATGGAGGGGCCAACGGTGCAGTGGATGAAGGATATGGCCGCCCGGCACAAGATCATCCTGACCGGCAGCCTGATCATTCAGGAAGACGGTCATTTTTTTAACCGGCTTGTCTGGATGTTGCCCAACGGGCAATATGGCGTGTACGACAAGCGGCACCGGTTTGCCTTTGCTGGAGAGGACCAGCATTATGCCGCGGGCAGCAAACGGCTGATCGCATCTGTAAATGGCTGGAAGGTGAACCTGCAGGTTTGCTACGATCTCCGCTTTCCGGTTTGGGCCCGGCAAAACCCCGGCGCCGTACCGGAAACGCCCCCCGAATATGACCTGCTCATCAATGTGGCCAACTGGCCACAGCGGCGCAGCCTGGCCTGGAAGACGCTGTTGCAGGCGCGGGCCATTGAAAATCAATGCTACGTGGTAGGTGTTAACCGGGTAGGTGATGACGGCAATGGCATTTATCATGGCGGAGACAGCATGGTTATTGATCCGTTGGGCGAAATACTTTATCATAAAGCAGACGAGGAAGATGTTTGCACGATCACCCTGCATAAAGCAAAACTAGAGGAGGTCCGCACAAAATTCCCCTTCTGGAGGGATGCGGATGGGTTTACGATCCATCAGCATTACTAAAAAAATATACCTAAATTACTTATGTATTGATTTCTTATGTATCTTTATACAAGAAAAAGATCGCTGTGAATAAATCCAATTTATACAAAGGTTGCCTGGAGCCCATCCTGCTGAAGCTGTTGAGAGAAAACGGCCGTATGTATGGATACGAGATCACGCAGAAGGTAAAGGAACTGACTGCCGGGGAACTAAAGATCACCGAAGGGGCATTATATCCCTTGCTGCACCGGCTGGAAGCTGAAGGCATACTGGAAGTGGAGATGGAAAATATGGGCAACCGGGTACGCAAATATTATACACTCACCACATCAGGGAAAAAAGAACAGGCGAGATCGATGATAGAGCTGGAGGCCTTTAAAAATACCCTGCAACTGATCTTTAACCCAAAGCTGGCATAAGATGTTGACAGAAGAACAGATACAGGCACTTGATCAGTTCTGTGAACAGAACGGGGTTCGCTATTACGATCTGCGCCTGGAGATCGTAGACCATTTGGCCGCGGGCATTGAAGAAAAAATGGCCGCAAAGCCGGACCTGCCTTTCAATGAAGCATTAAAAGCCGTATATAAAGACTTTGGCATGCCCGGTTTCTCAAAAATTATAGCCGAGCGGCGGGAGGTCATTACCCGTAATCATAAAAAAGCATACTGGGAACTGGTTCGCAGCTATATGCAGCTGCCCAATATGCTACTGAGCGCATGCATAATGATCATCGTAGCCACACCGGCATTGATGATACAGGAAACCGACAGGGTTACTTATACCTTATGCATTATGCTGTTTTCCGTCCTCGTTCACTTTGCACAGCGGCGGTATCTGCGCCACCGGTTTAAACCCGGCAGGCCCCTGATCTTCCTGTACGGACTGAACTGGGAACCTTATTTTACCCTGTTTTTTCTATTCAACGCATACCGGATCATCCTTTTTGTTTTGAATAAAAAAATAGAAGCGGTGGCTTTAACAGCGCCGCTCTTCTTAACGATCGGTGGTGTTTACCTGGTCTTTGAGCTATGCGATTTCAGTGTAAACAAAAAATTATATCAAACAGCAGCAAAAAATTATCCTTTGGCTTTTAAAAAATAAACGATGCTGGACCAGCACCAAATACAGGTATTAGATCAGTTCTGCCAAAAGAAAGGGATCCGCTATTACGACCTGCGCCAGGAGATCGTAGACCATCTGGCCGCGGGCATTGAAGAAAAAATGGCTGCCGACCCCGGCATGGATTTTCATACAGCGCACCGGCAAACCTACACTGCTTTCGGGATCTCCGGTTTTTCAAAGATCGTGCAGCAACGCGAAGAAGCAGCCCGGCGCAGTTCCAGGAAAAAAGAATTTCAGTATTTCAAAGCGTATTTTACCTTTCCAAAAGTTGCGCTGTCCCTGCTGCTCTTCCTGCTGCTGAGCGCCCCTGTTCCGATCTTCAACATACAGGATGCATCGGCCGTTTATAAAACCTATTGCATCTTTTTATTCATCTTCAGCATTCTCGCCATCCTTTTTGTGAGCATCCGGTTTAAACGTCCGGCCCAAAAACTGCTGTCTTTAAAACACACCGGCAGCTTTACCGTTTTTGCAGGCCTCTTCCAGGTGCCCAATCTCTATTTTAACCTGGCAGTCAACGGTTTTGAGGTCGACATCAATCATGCTCCCTGGTTCAACCAGGTCATGGCAGCGTTTTGTACCCTGGCGATCCTGTTTACGCTGGCCCGGTTCCATGCTTACAGAGCCATTTATACAGATGCCCGTGAGCAATACCCCCTGGCATTCTAGCATATTTGTTCCAGGTTTAAGGTTCATAGCTCCAGACCGGATCCGGTCTGATGCCGACATGCCTTTTACCGTTCCACGTTTAAGGTTCAACATTTAGTGCTGGATACCGTTGCAAACGCTCGAAAGACCATTGTCCATTAACTATTGACATTCCCTTTTTACAAAATAGAAAAGGACCCGGCCGGAGCGAAAAATACCGAACTGTAACGGATTTCCCTTTTCAAATTTCCACATCTCCACATTTTCAAATTCTCACAGAGGTTTCCTAACTTGCCTTTATGAAAAGAACGACGGTCCTGTCCAGACTATTCTTGCTTCCGGCAATGCTGATGGTCCTTACAGTTAGCAGCCAGCAATACCAGCCCACCTGGGAATCGCTGGAATCGAGACCTATCCCCCAATGGTACCCCAATGCCAAGTTCGGGATCTTCATCCACTGGGGGCTGTACAGCGTTCCCGCCTGGGCCACCAACTCCAATGCCGACGGCTTTGGCAGCAATTACGCCGAGTGGTACTGGCAGCGGCTGATCAACGACAAGCTGAAGATCCATAAAGAGTTTGTCGACTTCCAGAACCGGGTTTACGGTCCCAATTTTAAATACCCCGACTTTGCGCCGATGTTTAAGGCCGAACTGTTCGATCCTTCAAAATGGGCGCAGATCTTTAAAGATGCCGGGGCAAAATATGTAGTGCTTACCAGCAAGCATCATGATGGCTTTGCCCTTTGGCCCAGCCGGGAATCCTGGAACTGGAATGCGATGGATGCAGGCCCGCACCGCGACCTTGCCGGCGACCTTTCGAAAGCAGTGAAAGCCGCCGGTTTGCACATGGGCTTCTATTATTCGCTGTATGAGTGGTACAACCCGCTGTACAAAACAGACGTAAAAAAATATGTAGCCCAGCACATGCTGCCGCAGCTAAAGGACCTGGTAACCCGCTACCAGCCGGATATTGTATGGCCCGATGGAGAATGGGACCACTCAGACACTATCTGGCGGAGCCGGGAGTTCATTGCCTGGCTGTATAACGACTCCCCGGTAAAAAATACGGTGGTGGTGAATGACCGCTGGGGAAGCGGCGGAAGAAAATACGGCAGCTTCAACACCACAGAATATGGTCATGGAACCGCAAGCCTGGAAAAGCCCTGGGAAGAGTGCCGCGGTATCGGGGAATCCTTTGGTTATAACCGCAACGAAAACCTGGAACAATACCAATCCAGCAAAAGCCTGGTACATATGCTTATTGACATCGTTTCCCGCGGAGGCAACCTGCTGCTGAACATTGGACCAGCAGCAGACGGCACCATTCCCGTGATCATGCAGCAGCGGTTAAAGGATATGGGCGACTGGCAGAAGGTGAACGGGGATGCTATTTATGGTACTACGGCCTGGAGGGAGGCTCCGAAGCAACCCGATTCCACCATCCGTTTTACAAAGAAAGGTGCTACCCTTTATGCCATCGCCACTCAATGGCGGGAAGTGCTGACCATTAAGGGCATCCGGCAACCGGCAAAGGTGCAACTGCTGGGCGTGCCGGACAGGATCAGCTACCAGTCAACCAAAGGCGGCATCCGGATCCGGGCACCGCATATTACCCCGGCCAATAATCCCAGCCCTTATGCCTGGGTCTATAAAATTGAAGGGGCTTTTTAAATGTTTGTTAAACCAGGCCGGGGGCATAAGCATCGTTTAACGGACCGCATTATTTTTAGGAAATGAGAATTTGCTGCTTTTTCCTTTTATTGCTCCTGCTTGTATGCGCTGAAAATGCCGTTGCACAAAACCGCTCAAAGAACGGAGTTGCTGTTCTAAAAACAATGCTGTCAAAATTTGCAACCGCAAAAAACCTGCAATTCGAAGAAACAAAAGAAGCAAAAAGCCTGTTCAATACGGATACCACATCGCTTTATGGCCGGTACACTTTTTTCTTTAATGAACAAGGGACCATAAAAAATGCAGATGTAACCACCCGTACCGCTCTTTATAAAAACAGGATAGTCGTAACGGATTCCGCCATGTACTTTTATGATCTTGAAGACCGTACCTATACCCGCAAGCCCGGATCCGGCGGATATTCGGGAACCATTTCCGGTATCAGCGCCTTGCTGTCAACCGCAAAAAGGCTCCTTGCAGATAAACCCGGTTGTATATCGCTACGAAAAGATACCGTCATTCGTCAAAAGGCGTACTATGTGGTTCTTGTGAACAGCTTCGACTCGGTCATTGACGGCCGGCGAAACTTCACCGATCAAACCCTCATCATTGATAAAAAAACGTATTTACCCCTGATGCAGCTGTATGTGGCCAGCGGCTGGGGGCAAAAGCCGGGTATTACAGAACCCACATTTATCGACGTTTATGAGAAAGCCGTCTATACCAATATCCGGATCAATAAACTTTCCACCAATCATCTTTCGGGGCTCGCCGTGCTGAAGGGATTTAAACCCTATGTATCGAAAGCGCTTTTAAGTGAGCATACACCGGCGCCCGCCTGGAGCGGAATAACGGTGGAAGGAGCTTCCGTTTCATCAGAAAGCAGTTTGGGCAAAATAGTATTACTGTATTTATCCGGCATCGGCTGTCCGGCAGCACAAGCCTCTATCCGGACGGTGAACAATATTACCGGGAAATACAAAACCCGGCCTTTTACTGTTTTTGGCATTTACGCCGACGGCAGAAAGAGCCTGGAAACATATATTCAACGGAATGCAATCAGCTACCCTGTAATTTTTGATGGCCAGGAGATCAAAAAGAAATTTCATGCACCGGGCACACCCTATTTTTACATCCTGGATAAAGCAGGCAAAGTAGCCTATGCGCAAACCGGCTGGAACCCGGAAACAGAAAAAACATTGACGGAGAAGATCCGCGGCCTGCTCAATACTCCGTAATGCCCCCATCCCGGGCTTTTATCAGTTCCTTTGCCTTTTCCATTTTATAGTCCCGCCCCCGGCGGATATCTTCAACCGTGGGTTGCACAGGAACCTCGGGCTGTACGCCCTGTCCGTCTTTAGGAATATCCTTATCCGTTACCAGCCGGAACAAGGGAAGCCGGAACCGTATTTTTGTAGCCGGCAGCGTTACGTCCGGGATCAATAAGGCACTGTTCCCATAAGCACCGCCACCCGTAGGCTCTCCCAGTATAACAATATTTTCCCGGGCCTTCAGTCCCCCGATCACCAGTGACGTGGCCGAAAAGGAATTGCCGCCGCTCAGCAGGTAAGTCCTGCCCTGATAATGATCTCTTTTCTTTGGCTGGAAATAATGCTTTTCATACCAGGTAAAATGAAACCGGCCGTCCGCCTTTTTATGCGTTACAAAACGCATAAACCATTTCTGTACCCAGTCATCGCTGATATAGCGGCTGTATGCAGACCTGCGGGTAACAGCATACAGCGAGTCGGCCAGCTTAAATGGTTGTCCGCTCAGGTATTTCATAAAAAGATGCGCATTATTCACCCGCCCGCCCCCGTTGCTTCTCAGGTCCACGATCAGGTTCCGGATCTTTTGCCGGCGCAGTTTCCGGAAGGATCTCCTGAAAAACGAGCGTAACTTCAGATGCTCAGAAAAGCTGTTCAGTTCCATCGTGGCAAAAAGGCCGCTGCTGTCTATTTGCAGCGACCGCTCCTCCAGCAGCCGTTCGCGGCGCGGCACCCGTGGTTTCCTTTTTGAACGGGGACCTGCTTTCCGGGTGGTATCCACCGGTGGCCGGTAAGGCCGGATCACGCGCTTGTGCGCAATACCGGTACTGTCACGAAAATGAACGCTCAGGCTTTTCGGCCAGCCATAGATCCAGGTATATAAGACGCCCAGGTAGGTGCCGGTGCTCAGCCGCTGGTCCTGCGCAATGCGGTTTCCCCCGTCTGCCGGTATATAGCTGCGCAAGCTGTCCAGCACCTCTTTTACCGGCTTATTTCCGATGGAATCGATCTGTGCACCCCGTATCAGACTGCTGTCATTCTTAAAAATATTATAGGCCACTACCACCGTATCATTCCAGGTCTTTATATACACCGGGAACAGAGCCTTTGTCTTCAGCGTGTCCAGGTATTTTGTATATTTTTTTGATACGCGTACAGACGTATGGCCACACCGGATCTGTGCCGCCACTTTTGTCAATACCCTGCGGAACTCCTGCTCCGTAAGACTGTCGCCTAACTGCTTAAACCCTTCATCAAAAGCCTGGTCCATATGTGCTTTCGTATTGTACCAATACAGTCCCGGATGCCGTTCTTCGAGGATGTTCCGGAAAAGATGGTAATCGGAGCGCAGCTGTTGCGGACTGAACTTTTTATTGGGGTTAAAGGTCATCTTCCCTGTTTTACAGGAGTACAGAACAATGCCTATAAATAAACCGATCCACCATTTCATGCAGAAAGCCGCTTTTATGATAACCCATCAAATAATTGCAAACTACAATTTATACCTTATATATCATAAAGCTGTATCTCAAATGGAACGATGATCGCCGGAAGCTTCTTTAAAAAGCGCTGTTCGTCTTTATTGCGAATTACCCTGTGACTATTTTATCCCTTAGGTCTGTAGCCGGGCAGCCGGCGTGTGCAGCATTATTACTCACTGTAGGATCAAATGACGTAACCACACCCGCCGGGGATGCCTGCGTAAGAAAAGGCTAGGCATATTCCCCGATACAGTTACCCAGCTCTGCATTGTGCATCAGATCCGCAATTCCTGCAAATATGTGGTATGGAAAGACCAAAAACTCTTCCATGCCGATCTAAAGGACTGTAAAACTGTAGTAAATCCTTCTTTAAATATACGCTATACTATTTCATCAAAATGGGAGATAAGTGGTGATGTGCGGCACAATAATGATTTTGGCAGCCAAACCCAATTATATACCGGATATATTTTAACCGGGTATAACAACCTGGATCATTCTATAGCACGCCGTGTTTCAGAGGGCTATGCGCAATCCGCAAACCTTTATTTGAAATTTAAGAACCCTTTGAAATCAAGGTTTGCAAATATTTCTGGCTCCTATTCCCAAAGTCATAATAATTATTTATACCGAATTGGTTATGATTCCTTGGGTCTGGCGTATAGCGAAATGCTGGAACTTAATAATAGGAGAAGGTCTATGAACTTTAATGCGTCATTATCTCAATATTTCCGTACAATTAAAACTGTTCTAAAACTATCAGGATTTCTGGTTTCCGGCAAATCGGATCGTTTAATTAATGATGCGTTTGTGAAATTTTATTCTACACCCTATGGTGCATCCGGCGAAGTTATCAACTCATCTTCCAACTGGATTAGTGCTGAATACAGATATAATCTAAGTATTGCAGGATCGCATTACACTGGGAAACCGATCAACACCTCAACCATTCAGAACCATGCTTTGGACATAACTATTTTCCCGTTGCCTCGCCACACGTTATCAGTGTACACAAGATACTACATATCCAGGCTTTATACCCAAACTGATCAGTTGTTTATGAACCTGAAATACACTTTTACAATGCCGAAAACCAAGACTGATTTATCAGTAACCTGTAATAATATTTTCAATGCCCAACATTTTATTAGACAGTATAATTCCGCTTACATGCTTTCTTATAGCGAACTATACCTGCGGCCAAGACAACTGGTAGCCAGTGTGCGATTTAATTTTAAATAAATTCAATGCTTTTTATTTCAGCTCAACCAGGTACGCAATATTATTTGGCTACCGGATCGGGTTCCAGCCCTGGGCTGTGATCTCATGCCGGCTGCCGCCTTTGGTAATGATGTGCGCGCCCTCACCGGCATCGGCCATGTAGCCGATAATGCTGATAGCCGGGTTGCTATTGATCTTTTCATAATCCGACTGGGGCACGGTGAACAATAGTTCATAGTCTTCCCCTCCGCTTAAAGCACAGGCGGTCGGATCGATCTCAAATTTAAAAGCGGCATTGCGGGTTTCGTCTGCTACGGGGATCTTGTCCTCATACAATACACATCCCAGCTGGCTGTCTTTGCAAATATGAAGGATCTCGGAGCTCAGCCCGTCACTAATGTCCATCATGGCCGTTGGCATGACGGAGCTTTCTGCAAAAAATTCAATGATATCCTTCCGGGCCTCGGGTTTTAACAGCCGGCCGATCACGTAGGTCTCCCCTTCAAGATCGGGTTGAACCTTTGGGCTCTCCAGGAATATTTTTTTTTCCCTTTCTAAAAATAACAATCCTACATAAGCAGCGCCCAGATCGCCGCTCACACAAAGCAGGTCGCCTTTTTTTGCAGTGCTTCTCTTTACAAATTTATCGGGGGCCACCTCACCGATCGCAGTAATGGAGATCACCAATCCTTTTTGTGAGGTGGTGGTGTCGCCTCCAACCAGGTCGACCCCGTAATGACCACAGGCGGTATAGACCCCTTCATAAAATTCGTCGAGCGCTTCCAGGCTAAAACGGTTGCTGATGCCAATGCTCAGTGTGATCTGGGTGGGCGTGGCATTCATCGCATACACATCACTCAGGTTTACCACAACGGATTTGTAGCCGAGGTGTTTCAGGGGAGTGTACATCAGGTCAAAATGCACGCCCTCCAAAAGCAGGTCCGTTGTTATCACCGTCTGTTTACCAAAATGGTCGATCACGGCCGCATCATCTCCCACGCCCAGCAGGGAGGAAACATTCTGCAGTTCTATGTTCTTGGTCAAATGGTCAATCAGACCAAATTCACCCAGTTCAGATAATTCTGTACGTTCTGTACTCATATTTTAAGACGCGGCATCGGAGCCCTTTTGTTGTTATAAATATGCTTTCCTGATTTATCACCAGCGTTTCATTGTTTTTGTTAACGGCGTAAATATTCTTTTGCAGTAAGCAAAGGGATCGAGCTCCCTTTAAAATCCTTTTTACTCCGGGTTATTATGACATCCATGTGGTGTTCCAATGCTGTAAAATACTGAACAGCGTCTTCAAAACCTGTAAAATCCGAAGCAAGTGCCAGCTCAATTATTTTATCATCGACCGGCAAAACACTGACCAATACTTTAAATGTTGCAAGTACTTTTTTAGCTTCCCCTGGCTTATAATGCTTCAATAAAATATAGTGCGCATTTGCTATAGTTAAAGCCGAAAGATACAACCGGATACCCCCATTATCGCCGAGCGTAAATAATTCCTGTGCTTCCATATAAAAACCATCCCGTTTTTGAAGCAGGTCTATTACAATATTGGTATCTATAAATACCCTTTTCATTATGAATATTTCTTTGCTAAATATTCTTTTTTATGATCGGCGGTTACGGGCTCGTTCGGAATAATACCTGTTAAGCTTTCCACCAATGGGCTTACTTTGGCCTTCTTACTTTCCTTCTTTGTTAAGGACCCCAGGTAATTTTCAATGAGCTTTGAAAGGCTTGTATGATGATCTTTTGCATACCCCTTTGCATGATCGATAACCACTTTGCTCAAATTCAATGTCAGCTTCGCATTCATATCCCGCTCTTTATACGTGTAAAAATAATGTTTTTCCACGTATAAAGGCGGCTTACTGCTACTCATTATCAGAAAGCATCATATATCTTTACGGATTATTGTCGTTAATAATATTCAACATTTCTTCGTGTATCAACCCGTTTGTTGCAAGGATCCGATGCTGGTAGGGTGAATAGTTGTCTCCATTAAAATCAGTCACTTTTCCCCCGGCCTCTTCCACAATCAGGAAACCGGCGGCGCTATCCCAGGCCTCCAGCTTGTGCTCATAAAACCCGTCGAACCGGCCGGCAGCTACCCAGCACAGATCAATGGCCGCGGCTCCAAGACGGCGCACGGGCACCCCTTCTTTGATCAGGCGGTCAAATACCTGCAGCGGACCGTTTTCCATATGAATATAAACATACGGGAAACCGGTTACCAGGCAGGACTTCATCGCCTCTGTTTCCATGCTCACCTTTATAGGCTTTCCATTCAGGGTTGCGCCCTTTCCTTTTTCCGCAAAAAACAGCTCATTCATATGCGGGTTGTAGACCATCCCTAAAATGATCTCCTTTTTATATTCTACTCCAACAGACACACAGTTGAGAGGCAATCCATGTGCAAAATTGATGGTGCCGTCCAGCGGGTCGATGATCCATTTATATTCCGGGTCTCCCGCCAGCTCCCCGCTTTCTTCCGTTAAAATAAAATGATCCGGGTAATGGCGCCGGATCACCTCAATGATGGCTTTTTCAGATGCATGATCTGCATCCGTAACCAGGTTGTTGCGACCTTCCTTATGTTGTATGGAAAACGACTGTTGAAAATAACGGGTCAGCTCTGCTGCGCCCGCCCTTACTGCTTCTTCTAAAACTGTTGCTAACATAGGGCCAAAGATAGCAATTTAGCCATCAGCCGGACCTTTATTGCTAAAGGCCGACGGGTGAAAACTGATGGGTGGCTACAGCATTCCTATTTTCACATCTCCACACTCTCAAATTTTCAAATCATCCGGAACGGAATTCAGTTATTTTTGTGCACAGCTCCTGCTTTTTAAAATGACCCTTTCCATTATCATAGTCAGTTATAACGTTAAATATTTTTTAGAGCATTGCTTGCGGTCCGTGCTGCACGCTTCAGAAAAGATAAGCACAGAGATCATTGTTGTTGACAATTGTTCTTCAGATGGCAGCCTGGAGTATCTGCTGCCTCTCTTTCCGCAGGTATCCTTTATTGCCAATAAGGAAAATGCCGGTTTCGGCAAGGCCTGTAACCAGGGTCTTGCCCGTGCAACAGGAGAATTTGTCCTGTTCCTGAACCCGGATACCCTTATTCCCGAAGATTGCCTCAAAAAAACCCTGGCCGTTTTTGAACAGGACCCCGCAGTGGGGGCCCTTGGCATACGCATGTTCAATGGTCAGGGCCTGTTTTTGAAAGAGTCCAAGCGCGGGTTCCCTTCCTTATCCGCATCCTTCTTCAAACTATCCGGTATTCACCGCCTTTTTCCCGGCTCGCGAATATTTGACCGGTACTATTTGGGGCACCTCGATGCGGAACAGGACCAGTATGCCGAGGTGCTGGCCGGAGCATTCATGCTCATTCCCCGGCAAGTTCTTGAAAAAACAGGTAGTTTTGATGAAGCCTTCTTTATGTATGGTGAAGACATTGATCTCAGCTACCGTATTTACAAAGCCGGGTATAAAAACTACTACCTGTCCGCCCCGCCGATCCTTCACTTCAAGGGAGAAAGCACTGCAAAAAACAGCCTGAGTTATATAAAGAACTTTTATACAGCCATGGGCATTTTTGTAAGCAAGCACCACAAGGGGCCCGGACGCATCGGACTTCGCCTGCTGGCGCACCCGGGCATCTGGACGCATGCTTGCGTAAGATACCTTTCCGGAAAGCTCCGCCCCCGGAAAACGAAGGCTCCGGCAGAAACCCCCTCCCGGATCATTGTTGGCTCCGCAATATCCGCCGGCAGCCTGATGCAGCATTTGCCCGGAAACGACGCCCGCACCACCGTCCTGTCGCCGGATGAAAAGCAACTGATCGCCATCCTCAGGGCACAACCCCGTGCCCTGGTATATCTTTGTGAACAGGACCTGAGCTTCGCTGCCCTGATCGGGATCGTACGTAAGACCTGCCACCGGCAGCTGCACTTTTACAGTGGTAGCAGCATCATTACCGGCGGCTGAAGTAACAATGTGGAAATTTGAGAATTCGGAAATAAAGATCCGTTACCATTCCATCGCCTTCCCGCCGGTTGATATTCCGCACCAGGCACAAAACGGGAATTGATGTGGAACTTTAAACCTTAAACATGAAACACGCTGCAGGGCGGCGCTAACAACTGTATGGTTCCTATCGGTTTTATGGTTACCTTGCAGGCCTTGTACTCCGCTTTTGAGGGGAACATGTATGACTGGCAACAAGCTGTTCCATCCTTAAAAAAAGCGGCTCCCGCATGGTACAAAGCACTGGCTGATACTGCTTTGTTAAAATTGATAGGAACATATGTACAAACGGTACAGTTTATGTTTATATTAGTAGATCGGCGTTCAAAATTGTATCTTTGCTGGTTACAGTAGTTAGTAGAATATGGCATCAATAATAGATATTAAATTACCGCGATCGATTGCCAGTGCGCTGCGACTTCCTAAGCGTAATGCAAAAACACAGCAACAGAAAGTATTAAAAAAACTATTAAAAAAGGCAAGATTTACAGAATTTGGCCAGGAATACAGATTTGACGAGATCCTTCTTTCAAAAAACGTTGAAAAAAGCTTTCAGCAGCTGGTTCCGGTAAATGATTACAATAAGATCTATGAACGATGGTGGGTAAAAACACTGGAAGGGAAACCCGATATTACCTGGCCCGGAAAGATCAAGTACTATGCGCTCAGCTCCGGCACTTCTGAAGCCTCCAGCAAATACATCCCGGTTACGGAAGACCTGCTGAAAAGCAATACCATTAACTATATCAAACAATTGATCAGCGTTTTCGGCTATAAGCAGGCGAATAAAAAATCATTGACCAAAGATTTTCTGATCATCGGCGGTGCTACCAACCTTCAAAAAGGAGAAGCCGGCTGGTTTGCGGGCGATCTGAGTGGCATCCTTGCAAAAAAGCGCCCGTTCTGGTTCCAGACCTTTTATAAGCCCGGCGGCCGGATCGCTGCCATTGCCGACTGGAACCAGAAGCTGAATGAGATCGTAGACAATGCCCACAAATGGGATATCGGCTATATTGTAGGCGTGCCGGCCTGGTGCCAGATGTGTATGGAGATGGTTATTGAGCGATATAAACTGGCCAATATTCACGAGATATGGCCGAATTTTGGCGTTTTTGTACACGGAGGTGTGGCATTTGAGCCCTATAAAAAGTCCTTTGATAAACTGTTGGGTAAACCGATCGTTTATGTAGAGAACTACCTCTCGAGCGAAGGGTTTATTGGGTATAAAATGAAGGAAGACCGCGGCATCCAGCTGGTGACCGACAACAATATATTTTTTGAATTCGTACCCTTTGATAATTGCAATTTTGATGCAGAGGGCACAATGGTGGATCATCCGGAGGCCAAGCTCATCGATGAAGTGGAGATCGGCAAGGAATATGCCCTTTTGATGAGCACCAACGCCGGCAGCTGGCGTTACCTGATCGGAGATACCATAAAATTCCTGGATAAAGAAAAAACAGAGCTGATCATTACCGGCCGTACCAAGCATTTTTTAAGCCTGGTGGGCGAACACCTGAGCGTTGAGAATATGAACCGGGCGATCCAGGATGCCAATGACCACTTCAACATCAGCATACATGAATACACGGTTATCGGCTTTCCCTATGAAGGCTATTTTGCGCATCGCTGGTATGTAGCCACCAGCGATCCGGTAAACCATGAGGAACTGATCGCGTTTATAGATAACAAGCTCCGTGAGATCAACGACGACTATGCAACAGAACGGACCAGTGCTTTAAAGGAAGTCTTTATTGAAGTATTGCCCCCGGAAACATTTATGAAGTTTATGGAGCTAAAAGGCAAACTGGGCAGCCAGCATAAATTTCCCCGGGTGATGAAGGGCCGCATGCTCCTTGACTGGGAAAATTTTTTAAAAACAGGGAAAATTTGATCCCCTTTTTAAAAACTTCGGCTATATTGTTATCCAATTATGATTGAAGCCTTTATTAAAGGAATAACCATGGGTTTGCTGCTCTGCATTGCAGTAGGGCCCGTACTCTTCTCAGTCATCAAGCACAGCATTAACGTAGGACACAGGGGCGGGCTGGCCTTTGTGCTCGGTGTTTCCGCCAGCGATACTTCCCTGGCCTTTATCAGTAATTTCTTTTCGCAGTTCTTTACCAGCCTCAGTTCGCAAAAAGTGGCCATCAGTATCGTTGGCAGCACTTTCCTTATTGTGCTGGGTATTTATTATGCTTTCTTTAAAAAGATCCGGATCCGTGACCGCATCAAAAGAACACCACCGGTTTTCCGCAAACGCGATTACCTCCAGCTGTTCCTTTCCGGATTTTTTCTGAACACGCTCAATCCCGGCATTTTTATTTTCTGGCTTACGGCGTCCACCACCTTCATTACCCATACCATTAACGAACGCATTGTTATTTTTGTAACAGCGCTGCTCATTGTTTTGGGCACGGACATTGCAAAAGTAATGCTGGCCAATAAGATCCGCACAAGGCTTACCCCCCGCAATATTCACCTGCTCAACCGCATCAACGGTTTCGTGCTGATGTGTTTTGGTATCGCACTCATCATACGGCTGGTGATCTAAAATGCTGTCCCGCCTGGTATTTTTATACATTTAACATATATCCGGGGTCAAATAATCTTATTTTTGTTAAGAGGCTGTATTTGAATCATTAAGAAATTAGCCTCTTTTTGATTGGCATGAATAAAGGATCCGTTTGAATAAGATGAAGGTTCTGAAAGGCATATGGAAGTGGGGCAAAAGATTATTTGTTGTACTGTTTGTGGGCCAGTTGATCTATATCGTACTGCTGAAATGGGTGAACCCGCCCATTACTTTTACACAGATCGGCAGCCTGTTACATGGCCGCGGGTTTCACCAGCAGAACCGGCCGGCTGCAGCTGTTTCTGAAAACGCCCGCCTGGCGGTGATCGCATCGGAAGACCAGCTGTTTCCCGATCATAATGGTTTCGACTGGACACAGATACAGAAGGCCATTGAGTACAATCAAAAGAAGCCGGGCAGGATCCGGGGCGCCAGCACCATCAGCCAGCAGACCGCAAAAAATGTGTTCCTGTGGCAGGGCCGGGGCTGGATCCGGAAGAGCCTCGAAGCTTATTTTACTTTTATGATCGAAAATATCTGGGGTAAAAAACGGATCCTGGAAGTGTACCTGAACGTGGCAGAAATGGGCAGCGGTATCTTTGGAATTGAGCAGGCGGCGCAAACCTATTTTAATAAACCGGCCAGATCACTGACAGCCTTTGAGGCGGCAGCCATTGCAGCGGTGCTTCCCAACCCGGTAAAGCGTAAGGTAAAACCCATGTCGCCCGAAGTATCAAAGCGCGCCCGGGAGATCGTACAGCAAATGAATTTTCTGAAACCCGACCGCGACATCCAACGCCTTATCCGGCGATAGGCTGCTGTGGCCGCCGTTTTGGATCGATGTTCCGGCTTTTAATGCGTTAACGGGATGTTTCCTTAGACAAATCCTCCACTACTTGTTCCATGTCTCCGATCAGTTTTTTCCAGTACGCATGATCGCCCTCCAGCGTACCCTTTTTTTCCAGGAAGGCTTCGCCATTGTCTGCTACCTGTCGGTAAAGAAGGTGCCCCGCTCCTAATGGTGAAAACGTAGATTTTATACGGTGCAGCAGTCGTCTTGTTTCTGCCACGTCTCCTGTATCCACGGCTTGCTGCAACTCAAGATGATCCTTTTTCCATTGCGCTTTTATCTCTGCCACAATATCATTTACCGCATTCATATCGTGGTCCAGCAGATCCCTTAAATACTGAAGATTATTGTATGGGGCTTCGGCATTATTTGGTAGGGGCTCAGTCATGATCGCCAGCATTTTTGTCCATTTGTTATGACGGTTAAGAGTATCTTTTTCTGACAGGGCTACGTTCCACAGGCAAGGTAGGGCACTCCCCTGCTGCAGTATGCTAATTGTTTGTCTGTTTTTTATAAAAGATGCAGCTTTGCAAGCAAGGCATCCTTATAACTCTCGGAAACGGGTATCGGTTGATTTTTAATATAAACAAGCCGGTTCTCAATGTATTCCACCTTATCAATAGCGATCACATAACTACGGTGGACCCTTACAAACTTATCCGGCGAAAATTTATCCTCAATTGTTTTAAGGCTCCCATGAACCATATACATTTTGTCGGGCAGGTTAAACTGCACATAATCCCCTTTTGCCTCCATCCATAAAATATCATCCACGTTGATCTTACGGATCACCTTATTTTCTTTTATAAACAGGTGTTTGGGCGTTATGGCATCCGGTTGCTGCGACTGCTTAAACCGGATCAGCTCCTGTACCCTGTCAATAGCGGCCAATACCCGGGTCAGTGTAAACGGCTTTACCAGGTAATCCAGCACATTCAGCTCAAACGCTTCAACGGCGTATTGCTCCTTTGCCGTTGTTAAAATGGTATGCGGCCGGTTTGGTAACAGCTTCAGCAGATCCAGACCACTCATTTCCGGCATTTCAACATCCAAAAACAAAATATCTACATGATTGGCTTCTAAAAAACTTTTGGCTTCCAGCGCGCTTTCGCATTCGCCAACAACGTTTACATTATTTATATTTAGAAGAATCTTTTTTAAAATAACCCGCGCTACTTTATTATCGTCAACCAATAAGCATATAAGAGGGCCGTTCGCGTTCATTTATATAGTCTAAGGTTGCCTAAAAGTACGAAAAATTGATCATTTGCAGAAATTGACGGCCTTTTAAATTACAGAAACTTTTTATATAAGCGGAATTCCCAATAAAAAGGGCCGTCCAAAAGGACAGCCCTGGGAAAAATGATTTTTTACCGGTCTATTTAAACTGGGGAATGATGCTGTTCGACAGTTCCACCATTTGTTTCACTCCTTCTTCCGGCAGGTTTCCTTTTTTGAACTCCGCCAGCACTTCAGGGTATTTATTCTCCATTTCCAGCAGGAAATGCTCTTCAAATTCCTTTACTTTATTTACCGGTACATCTTTAATCAGACCATTGGTACCCAGGTAAATGATGGCTACCTGCTTTTCTACCGGGTAAGGAGAGTACTGGGGTTGTTTCAGGATCTCTACGTTCCGCGCTCCTTTATCAATTACATTTTTGGTAGCGGCATCCAGGTCGCCCCCGAATTTTGAGAACGCTTCGAGCTCCCGATACAGTGCCTGGTCCAGCTTCAGGGTACCGGCAACTTTTTTCATGGATTTGATCTGTGCGTTACCACCTACACGGCTTACAGAAATACCCACGTTGATCGCCGGACGGATACCGGAGAGGAAGAGTGAAGATTCCAGGAAGATCTGACCATCGGTAATGGAGATCACGTTGGTGGGGATATACGCAGATACGTCACCCGCCTGTGTTTCGATGATCGGCAGCGCCGTTAAGGATCCGCCACCTTTTACCAGGTGTTTGATCGAATCCGGCAGATCGTTCATTTCTTTAACGATCTCATCGTTGTTGATCACTTTTGCCGCTCTTTCCAGCAAACGGCTGTGCAGGTAGAATACGTCTCCGGGATATGCTTCACGGCCCGGGGGACGGCGCAGCAGCAGGGATACTTCACGGTAAGCCACGGCCTGCTTGGACAGATCATCATAAATGATCAGCGCCGGGCGGCCGGTATCGCGGAAGTACTCACCAATGGCAGCGCCCGCAAACGGAGCATAGAACTGCAACGGAGCCGGGTCAGAGGCGGAAGCCGCAACAATGGTGGTATATTCCATTGCGCCATTGTCTTCCAGGGTCTTCATCACACCGGCAATGGTGGATGCTTTCTGCCCGATGGCCACATAGATACAATATACAGGTTTCCCTGCTTTGAAAAACTCTTTCTGATTGATAATGGTGTCAATGGCGATCGCGGTCTTACCGGTCTGGCGGTCGCCAATGATCAGTTCCCGCTGGCCACGGCCAATGGGGATCATCGCATCGATCGCTTTAATACCGGTTTGCAGTGGCTCTTTTACCGGCTCCCGGAAAATAACCCCGGGGGCTTTGCGCTCCAGCGGCATTTCATACAGTTCACCGGAGATCGGTCCTTTACCATCGATCGGCTGTCCCAGCGTGTTTACCACACGGCCGGCCATTCCCTCACCTACTTTAATAGAAGCGATCTGGTTGGTACGGCGTACTTTAGATCCTTCTTTAATATCCTTGCCTTCACCCATCAATACCACCCCTACATTGTCTTCTTCCAGGTTCAGGGCAATGGCTCGTACACCGTCCTCAAACTCAACAAGTTCACCATACCTTACATTTCCAAGGCCATAAACGCGGGCAATTCCATCACCCACCTGTAATACGGTACCAATTTCCTCCAAATCTGCCTGGGCATTAAAATTGCTCAGCTGCTCCCGAAGGATGGCACTTATTTCGTCTGGTTTTATTTCCGGCATAAATAATGATATTTAATACATTGTTGTATAGAAATACGGCCTAACGCCCGTTTTCAGGCTGCAAAAGTAGTGTATTACGGGATTCCTAACAAAAAATAAGGAAGTGAAAATTTTTTGCACATAGTGGGGCCCGCTACCCGGAGAAGCGGGAAACCTTCCCGGATAAGCGGATGCACCATAGCAGGAGGGTTGCGCGGTGGTCCTGAGGGCAGGAACAGGTGATTCCGCGCTATATTACCAGCACCCCTTCAGCCACAAAACGTACCTGCTTTTCCGGTTGCGTAATGGCATCTATTTCCGCCTGTGGTTTTTTGGCGTCCTCTGCATAATGTTTGAGCTCGTTTACTGAAACCAGCTTCTGACGGGCCACCCCGTTCAGTACCACGGTTTTGCCGGCAATGGCTGTGGGCACAAAAAAGCCATAATCCTTGAATTTAACCAGCACCCTGGTCCTGTCCGGAAGCTCCATGGTCATCCAGCAGCCTTTCTTCGGGCAAACTGCCAGGATGGTCCCTTTTATTTTAGTGCTCAGGGTATCTTTTTTATCGAGCTTCAACGCCAGTTCGTTCAGCGAAAGCGCGCCGCGGGCAGTGATCTTTTCACCATAGCTATCTCCCTTTTTTGCTTCGCCTGCGGGAGGTTGCGCGTATAAGAGCATGCCTGCAAACAGACAGGCCATTAACAGGCATATATTTCTCATAATTCTAAAAGTTTTAATATTAAAGGCATTTATCTATTTTTTCTGCCAGTTTATGATCCTTTTCCGTAACCACATCCCCGGCATCGTGGGTCGAAAGCCAGATCTCTACCGTATTATAAGTATTGGTCCAGGTGGGGTGATGGTCCATTTTTTCGGCGGCCAGTGCCACCCGTGTCATAAAACCAAAAGCTTCATTAAAATCTTTAAAGGTGAGCTTCCGGTATAATTTGTTGTCGTTTTCTGTCCACATATAACTGTTTTTAAAAGATCAGGTAATCCTTATTCTTTATTTTTTCGTTCGTAAGCTCGGTGATCAGCTGTACCCCGGGGATCTCCCGAAGCCAGGCTTTTACCTGCTCCAGGTACTCATCCGTTACCGTGTCATTTTTCATCAGCCACAAAAAATCGAGATGTTTGAATTCCGGCAGTAAAAATTCCCCATCGTACAGGTTATTATATAAATAATGACAAAGGGAGCTGTTGGGATCGCGGTATTCATACACCGAGAAAAAGTAAAGCCGTTTTTTCCGTTTTAATTTGATCTCGATATCGTGATTGATCCGGAAATCCAGTTCCAGTAAATTGTTCAGGTTCCAGCAAAACTTGTAATCCTTTACCGTTGTTACGATCCCCAGGAGCTTGGTGTCTTCAAAAAACTCCTCCGTGATCTGATCGGTATTTAAAGATAGTTTTACGGTGGCCATGAATGAACGGTTTTTCCGGTAATAGCGCAATAGAGCGGCCTCTTGCGGAAATGATGCTGTAAAGGTAGCAAATAATGCGCCGGTACGAAGTCTGGCACCGGCTTTTTAATTTTCCCGAGCCGGAAGATGATTCCCGGGTGTGTTGCCCGCAGGGGCAAGCCGTTCGGCCCATTTCAACGCTTTTGTTCCAAGGACCGGGCGACCTTTTGCGGAAAGTCATTCTTGTAACAAATGGGTTACCCCGCTTAGACTTCACCCAGCACTTACCTATCGTGGATCTTTTGCCATTCACCTGTGGCTGCATTACCACTGAAACGCTGAAGACTTTATGCCTCTGACAGATATAAACCCTAAAAAAAATTTATTATCTCCTCCAGCAGAATTACCCGTGAAGCAAAAATTCTGGGGTCCTGCGATTCCGTAGCAGCTTGCGGGTGACAGGGAGACCGGGGGAACCCTTAGCTCTGGTGTGAGTCGCACCGGTCACAGTGTCCCACCAAATCAGCAGAAATCTACGCCATTTGCAAGGCGTTGCGTTCCTATCAATAAAATTAGCGATCGGAGCAGCCCTGCATTTGTTGTACATTGAGCCTGTATCCTCACCGGGATCTCATTGATCAATGATCTAAAAACCAGCACATCATGTCACAACCCATTTCCCGATACCATTTTATGGCCGACTGGGGCGGATCCCGCGCCGGCTTTGCCGAAATATCCGGTCTGAATATTGAAATAGAACCCGTTCTTTTCAGAGAGGGCGCCAGCCCGGAAGACCAGATGCGGAAGATACCCGGCCTGCGCAGCTACTCCAACATCGTCCTGAAAAGAAATATCCTCAAAGGAGATAACGATTTTTTTGACTGGATCAATACCAAACAAATGAACAATATCCAACGGAGGGATATCACCATCTCGCTGCTGAATGAAAATCATGAGCCCATCGTTATCTGGCGGGCCAAAAACGCCTTCCCGGTAAAATATACCGGCCCCATTCTATATGCAGGAACCGGGCAACTGGCCATGGAAAGTCTGGAGCTGACCCACGAGGGGCTGACGGTTGTAAAAGTGTAACCCATTTTTCATCATAGGTGGTTCCGGGATAGCAACCGTCCCAGCGCTACAAATAAGGCAGACACCAGCAGGAACCCTCCCGCCAGTACAACACTGTTCAGCAGGGTCCGCTGAAGGCCCAGCGATGCTACATCCACAAAAGGATAGGGATAAAAACCGGATCCTGCTCCCCGGAAAAAGATACAAACAGCATATACCGCAGGATAGATCAGCCATGCACCAATGCCCTTGTAACGCAGCCCGGATTTGGGCACAGCTATCAGCCAATACAGGATAAACAACAACGGTACCCCTACATGAAGCAATTCATCCACCAGCCATTGCCAACCATGGGGGTTCCATAAATGGCGCAGTACCAGGTTATAAACAAGACCCACAACGGTTATATAAACGGCAACAGCCGTAGCGGTAGCCGGTCGTAAGAAGAACATTCCCGGCCGGCCTGATGGGCTTAGGAGCAGCAGGGTACTATAAACCGCAACCAGTATATTGGTAAGGATCGTGTAATAACTAAAAAAGCGCAGCAATGTTTCCCCCGGCGGATTCTTTGTGTTCTGAAACATCAGGTAAAGCTGAAGGATGACCGCAAACCAGGCAATGACCGCTACCATGATCACCAGCCCGCGTTTTTTTATCGTATGATTCATAACAATTGATGTTCCGGGTTTTTAACTATCCGGATAGGGTTTAGTTGTTCCGGATATATTCCAGCGTTAGTTGCAGATGATAATAGCTCGGCTTTATCAGTCCCAGCCGGGGATTGTTCAGATCACTGATGACCAGCATCGTCAGCGAAACCGTTATAAAATAAATAAGCGGCACCATATAGTGGACCTTTTCCCTTACTCCATTCATAAACCCGACCAAAAACCCGATCAGTATGGATACTACGATGAGCAGGAAGATAACAAATGCAGGCGTCCGCTCATAGTTGGAGTAGGCAAAAAGCGACACGGTATCCTGCAACTGGTCAAAATACGTTGCTATTTTATCGATCGCAGGCTGATCGTTTTGTTTTTTCAGGGCCACCAGGTCCGCCCAGTATGCATCACTTTGTTCCTTGGCATTGTAAAAAAAACGGATGTCGCCGGATCGCTCATAAGCCAGCTGATTCCTCAAAAACTCCTGCAGCATATTTTTCGTGTAAAGCCGGAATGAGTCGGGCATTTCCCTGCTATGGCGGTAAAGGGCATCTATATTATTTGCTTCTTTATGTAAATATGCATACCGTTCCCGGTGGGCGTTGCCCGCCTGGAGGAACGTGAACGAAATGATCAGGCCGAATATGCCTACAATGGAATTTTCGATACCGGAACTCTCCCAACGGGATCTTTTCCGGTAACGCCCCGCATACCAGATACCTCCGGCAATGCTGCAGCATAATAAAACAATGTAAAGACCGATCACCCAAAGAGAGTCCAGCATACCTGACGCCTGTTTGATGGTTACCATAAAAAAACCGGAAGGCCTGGTTCCGGTGTCATTTTCTGTTCCGCACCATTTTCGAATTTACAAAAAATCCACGGTATTCACGCTTAACCTGATTATGCCCGTTTGCTCCAGAGTACTGTAATGCTTCTATAAACATGCTTTCGGGCCGCTCCACGTCCCTTTTATAATCGTTCGCTTGCCCGTCGTCCTGCCGGATCCCGGAGGATCTCATAAACAATTTTTTCTGCTTCCAGCCTGCCTGCAACGCCTCGTTCGAACGAAGCAGAATGCCCTTTATGGTTTGAGGGTTCCTTTAAGACGATAGCCGCAGATCTTAAAGCCTGCTTTTAACAGTGTTGCCCTGGAAGCCCGGTTATCAATATTGCACCGCGCAGCCGGCATCCGGTTGAGGCTGTACGCTTCATTTTTCAGTTCCTGAACGATCAGCGCTCCCAGACCCTGGCGGCGAAAAGGTTCCCTTACCTGCGTGTAGATATCTGCATACGGCATATTGTAATTCAGCATCAATCCGCCGCTGGCAACAATTACCCCCTCTTGTTCCAGCACATGCGTACTATCATCATCGCCCATGTCATCTGTTGCCGCCCGCGTGCGGAACGAAACACCAGGCACCATCAGCAGGGTACGATGGCCGTCTTCAAAAAGCACTGCTTCAGCCCGGATGTCGTGGGTGCTTTCATAAAACATGGAAGTCAGTAACCAGTCATTGGTCTGGCATTCCACCAGCGTGGCATTGCTGACGCGCCGGAAGGCGTTGAAGACATCACCGGCAATTTCCCGGTAAGGCGGGATCAGGTAAAATTCAAAAATAGTGTCACGATCCGTTCTTTTTTCCGACCCCCACACAGCACCATACCCTACTGCAGCTCCCTTTGCTGTAAAAAGATAAAGATCGGCCCACCCATAAGTATGGCATTTGTTGCAGATGAACTGGAAACCGCCCTCATTCAGAAAAAGTACCCGTAACGGCTCAATCACATCAGCGGTTGTCCTTGTTATATGGAGCGCCATAAGCGGAGGTTAAAAATTTATCCGTTCCTGATCCCTGTTCCTTATTACAAAAATAAACTGTTTATGCCTTTACTGCCGACAAATAGACCCAAGCAATAAAAAACAGTTGCAGCGGTACCCGGAACCATAAGTATGAGGGCCCGCTTCCCCTAAAGGTAGCGTTCTGATAATCCACATGCATAAGGGCCGCATGGATATTTGCCGGAAGCAGCAGCGCAAAAAAGATCACCAGGCACCAGGCTGCGGGCACCCTCACACCGGGAATAAGCAGGCCCACTGCTGCCGCAATCTCCAGGCCGCCGGTAATATATACGAGCGCGGTTCTGCCCGGAACAAAGGCAGGAAGCATCAGCGACATCCCCTTTGTAAAAACAAAATGCCCAACGGCGGTAAACAGCAACATGGCGGTCATGGCGATCCTTCCGGACCATGCGGGGGAATACTGCCCCTGAAATACTTTCCCTGCCACAAGAGCGGCCACAAATACAAGGATCAGGATCATTAATGGTTTCATTGTTTTTTTTACAAAGTTCTGCTGGCGGTAAATGGAAAACAATGAACCCGGGTTAATAAATCCGCTTCCGGATGCGGCTCAATGCCTGGGGCGTGATGCCAATATAGGATGCGATGTATTTTAAAGGGATTTTCTGAAAGAGCTCAGGCTGTTCGGTAAAAAGATTCAGATAACGCTGTTCTGCTGTTTCGTTCAGCAGCGAAAGTTCCCGCCGGGATTTTTTCAGGAACAGCTCCTCCCCCGCATATCGCCCGATGGCGTTACCAATGGCCGTTTGCCGGTACACTTCCTGCAGATCATCATAGGTTAGCTGCCAGAGCACCGTTTCTGTGAGAGTTTCTATATAGTAGCGGGAAGGCGACCGGGTAAGGAAGGAGTCATAGCCACTTACAAACCCGTTGACAAACGCAAATGAAAAGGTAAGCTCCCGTTCTTCCCGGTCCATATAAAAACGCACCACTCCTTTTTCGATAAACGACAAATAATGCTCTGTCTGGCCAGCCTTTAAAAGCAGTGTTTTTTTATTCTCGGACCGCCTTGCCAGTTTTGAAGCAAAGAACTCCCAGTCAGCATTGCTCAGCTGCACGTTCTTTTCAAAAAGCCTCCGGATCTCTTCCATTTGTATACGGGCCAGATTTGTTCAACACCATTTTGCACAACAGCGGTGGCCCTTCTCCGGGCTAAAAATACAGCTTATCCTCTTTTTATGATCCCTTTATTCCATATGCAAAATAATAGAGGGTTTCAATAGCCGGCTTCCTGCAATTCCTTTATCTTTAAACCGGCAATCGCGTGTACATGCATCCACTGTTAATTCAACACATCCATGCGCTGGTTCCGCTAACCAGGGAGGAAGAGGAGCAGATCACTGTGGCTTTTCACCAGAAAAAATTGAAGCGGCGGCAATTTCTGGTACAGGAGGGCGATGCGTCCCGCTTTTTGAGTTTTGTGACCAGCGGCTGCCTGCGCTCTTATTTTACCAACGACAACGGACAGGAATACATCATCCAGTTTGCCATAGAAGGCTGGTGGCTCAATGATAACGAAAGCTTTTTATTCGATACGCCCTCAACATTCAATATTGAAGCGCTCGAAGACACCGTATTGCTGCAGATTGACAAACCTGCACTGGAGCTCCTGTTTAAAAACATTCCGCAACTGGAGCGTTTTTTCCGCATCCTGTATCAGCGCAGCTTTATCATGCTGCAAAAAAGAGTGATCGCGGCCATGAGCCAGACCGCGGAACAACGCTACCTGGACTTTTCTGCACGGTACCCCGAGATCGTTCACCGTGTGCCCCAATACCAGCTGGCCGCTTACCTGGGCATGACTGCAGAATTTCTCAGTAAGATCCGTCATGGTATTGCTGCCAAAAAATCTTAATCCAGTTCAAGCAATTTTTTTGTACTGCTTCATTTTTTTTAAATGCGCAGCGGAGCATTTTTGTTCCTGTAATCATTTAAAAAAACAAATATGGAATTTCCCGTTCAAACAGGCAGCATCGCTGCCGCAATCCTCCGGCTTACCCTGGGCCTGGTAATGCTCCCACATGGCTGGCAAAAGCTTTCCAACTTCCGAAACACCCTGTATCATTTACAGCAGGATTATAATGTTCCCTGGCTGTTTGCCATCCTGGTCATTCTGATAGAATTTATTGCCCCGCTTTTTTTACTGCTTGGCTTCGGATCCCGCTTTATGGCGCTCCTGCTGATCCTGCTTATGGCAGGGGCCATTGTTATGGGCCATCACTGGCAGCATGGATTTTTTATGAACTGGTTCGGAAACCAGAAAGGCGAAGGTTTTGAATACCACCTTCTCGCAATAGGCTTAGGTATCGGTATTGTCCTCCTCGGAAGTGGCGGATGGTCGGTTGACCAGCTGATCGGAAAACGCTGATGACGCCGGCAGCAGTACAAAAATGGTGTATAACATTTTTGGGGATTTTTATTGCTTTTGCTACTAAGAAACTGTTTAAAAATAATATTTGGTCCCCCTTATAAGCGCCATCCGGCGCGTCGTTGTCGTTAAAGCCGCGCTTTAGCACGGCCCTAACGAAGCCGTAATTTCATAAGTGCCATCGGCACGGATCATTATGCCCCGGGCCCATGGCTCTCTGTTGCTCTTTTGGACGTATAAACGGGTTG
>NZ_KB893625.1:530944-1139839 GCF_000374125.1 Niabella aurantiaca DSM 17617 | reverse complement strand
TGATCCCGTATCGGGAAATCCTGTACACGTACCTCCGGTAAAAATCCTTTGGAATGATAGCGTTGTCCTTTGAACTCTTCTGGAAGCTCGTTGCGCTCTTCTAAAAACAACACCAACCCTTCCTTGTCTTTTAATACCCGAACTAAATCGAAATATTCCAGCGTACCTGCCGGCAAAAAATACCCCGCTAATGCCTTAAATGTCTCTGATTGATCTTCACTCATACCCCAGCAAAAAAATCACTTTTTTACTATTCCCCCAACTTTTTCACTTGATCCCGTTTATGGGATATATTTTAGCCGAACATAAAAAAGCCTTCAAAATCAAAGACTTTAAAGGCTTCAAAGTAATCAGTGAACCTTACTGGATTCGAACCAGTGACCTCTACCATGTCAAGGTAGCACTCTAACCAACTGAGCTAAAGATTCATGAGCGCAAATATTGCTAGCATAAAATGGAAAAGACTTTACTGGCCATCAAAAATACCGCAACCAAAAATTAAAAAAGGACGATCAAAGCTGACCGTCCTTTCTGTGATCCCGCTGGGACTCGAACCCAGGGCCCATACATTAAAAGTGTATTGCTCTACCAACTGAGCTACGGAATCAACCCTTTTCCCGTTTGGGAGTGCAAAAATAAGGGAATCAATTTATTGCTCCAAAAAAAAATCAGGGATTCTCATTTTTTTTTGCTTTTCTTCCCCGCACTCCTGTTGCTTTTAACCCAAAAAAAACTTTCTGCATATGGAAATCAGCACATCCCAAATGACGGAACGTACCCTGCTAAAAACCACCGCTACTCCGGTATCAGGGAAGCCGGTCCAAACGGTATCCTTTCGACCGTAAAAAAGAAATGATCGCTCCGAGGTGCTTATAAAATTTATCCTTCCGCCGCTCGTCGGTACCATAATGGATCAGCAGCAAACTTCCTCCAAGCCCCTTTTCCGATTCCACTTTTTTCAACCGGTCCAGCAATTGTTCGCTGCTTTTATAATTGGACTGCTCCGGCCATGTATAATCCGCATTGGTTCCGGTGCCCGGGGTAAAATTGATCACCGTCAGGCCTTCTTCGCCGGCCCATTGTACAATCGTTTTATTATACCACTCGTAGGGCGGCAGAAACCACCTGCCCTTTTCAATACCCATTTCTTTTAACGTCCGGTACCCTTCCCGGAGGTCTTCTGAAAACTGCTTCTTCGTTACCAGCAGCGAGTCGCGTTTATCCCAATCATTGTACAGCAAATGCCTGTTTGAATGGGAAGCTATATAATGCCCGTCTTTTTTTAATTGTAAAACAAAGGGCCGGAACGCGGGGTTACGCAAAAAATCGCCGGTAAAAAAGAAACTGGCTTTTACATGGTTTTTCTTTAACACCTTATTGATATAAGCGCCCCCCTCTCCTTTGTCGTGGGCTGAAAAGATGAGATACACTTTCTTTCCGGGCATTCCGATCACAGCACCTTCCCGGTCGGTAACCAGCCTCTCGTGAAGATGGGCCGCTGCTTGCTGCTGAGACAGGTAATAACTCAAACTTGCCGTACCGTCCATGGTAGGTTCATTGCTGGAATAATCACCATAGTCATCATGATAAATCACCAGGGGCGACTGGAATGCGGCAAATGCGTCGGGCTTATAAAGCCTGATGCCGATCAGTTTGTTCCAGATGCTTCCATAGATGGGACCATCCACCAGGCCCCCGGAAATTTTATAGCCGTTCAGATGTGTAAATGCAGAATGCGGGTCCTTTGGAGCCACTCCATTTTCCGGCAGGTCGCAGATCATGCTGGTGCCCCAGGGATTACACCCCAGCAGCCAGTCGCGAAGCGCCGCTTCCAGTTCATCATACTGGTGATCCCCGCTGGCTTTTTTATAAAGGCTGATCTGTGTAAGCAGGGCAACGGTAAGATTATTGGAGCACCATATAAACGGCACGCCCATCAGAAAAGGATTACCGGCCCCGCGCTTCTTTACCCGTTCGATCCCCTCTTTCATAAACGACAGGTACTCCTCCCGGTTCGCGGGTTGCTTTGTTCCAAAATAATGTCCCAGGTTTAAAAACGGGTACCACTGGTAATGCCGGGCGGTGTCGGCTCCCATCCAGGGGGTAACAGGCTCCTGCCGGGCAAAGGCGATCGCTTCTTTCAGATACCCTTCTTTTTTATCCGTTTCATAAAGTGCGAGTGCCGCCAGCTCCATATCATCTACATAATTGTCTTCTTCATAAAAATAAGGCGCCCCAAAAGGAATGGTCTGGTTATTTCCCGGATATTTTTTCCCGAATGTATACGCGTCTTTTGCTTTTTCGAGCAGTTGTCCTGCAAAAGACGGGTCATAGGATTTCAGGATCTTTGCACCCAGGGCAAAGGCAGAGGCAAACTTGCCCGCGCTGGAAGCCACTCCCCGGCTCCGGTTTTTGTATTTCGGACCCTGCGGTTCGCCGGAAATAAAATAAACCGGCCGGCTCAGCCCCATACCGGGGCCGTACCGTACCGTATCCTTATTGGGCAGCCGCATGCCGCGATGATCCCGGTCGTCCGCTATCTGGTTGTAATATTCCTCCTTTCCCGGGTTCATCTTTACCATCCACGTCAACCCCCACCTGGCCTCATCCAGAATATCCGGAATGCCATTGCTCCCTTTTCTTCCGTTGGCATCATATGCGTCGCCAAAGCTTGCCGGGTTCTGCATATAGGCAAACAGCATCTGAAAAGTAGCATTGGCGGATGTAGGCAGGTATTGCAGGTAATCGGAGGCATCATGCCACCCTCCTGCCACATCGATCCGCGTGGAATCTTTGGCTTTATCTTTATGATACACGATAAAGCCGTCTTCCGTATGACAGCTATCGTTCAGAAAAGGATTGTATTGGGATCGTTGCTGCCGCATATATTTCAGGATAAAATCCGCAGAGCCGTCGTACACCCGGTTGTTTACGGGGAATACGGGTGAAACAGCATCTCCCGCCTTTATATAATATGTTCCCGGTTTTTGAAAAGTCGTGAAATTCAGCCGGCACCCGCTTTTAAACGCCGCATAGGCCGGAAAGGCCTGAACCCGGTCACTGGTAAAGACCTCTTTGCCGGTGGCCGCATCGATCAAAGAGAAATGCCGGCAGGCGACCGCGTCTTTGGAAACCAGCACGGCAACCTTCACATCCCTTTCCGTGTATCCCAGTTGATTGACCCGTACCCAGGACTGGGCAGCGCCGGCAACGGTCGTCAATCCCAAAACGGACACCCATAGTATTTTCTTCAGCAACCGTATCATATAACAGGCATTAAAAGCTATTTTTTAATATTTTATAAGTAGGTTTGTTAAAATATTTTAATAGCCGCATGAACGAATATTACAAAGATAAGGTGGTAGTAGTTACGGGCGGAACAGACGGGATCGGGCGGGCCCTGGTGGATGTTTTGCTCAGATTTGGAGCTAAAGTAGCAACCTGCGGACGGAATCACGATAAATTATATGCCTTACAGGCAGCACATCCTTCTTCCTTCTTACATACCCTCGTGGCAGACGTGAGCGCGGAGGCCGATTGTCAGCGTTTTATTTCCTCCACCGTGGAAGTGTTCGGAGGCATCGATGTCCTGATCAATAATGCCGGCATCAGCATGCGGGGACTTTTTAAAGACCTGGACGTGGCGGTGATCAAACAACTGATGGATATCAATTTTTACGGAGCGGTATATTGCACCAAGCTGGCGCTGCCCTGGCTGATCCAAAGCAAAGGCTCCATCGTTGGCATTTCTTCCATTGCCGGCTATCGCGGGCTGCCCGGAAGGACCGGCTATTCCTCCAGCAAATTTGCCCTCCAGGGTTTTCTCGAATGCCTGATGACGGAGCTCCGGGATGACCAGGTGCACGTAATGTGGGTAAGCCCCGGCTTTACCGCTTCCGGCATTCGCGACAACGCCCTGAATGATAAAGGCGAAAAACAAAAGGAAAATCCCATGGATGAAGGGAAGATGATGACCGCAGCCGAAGTAGCCATCCGGATCCTGAAGGCGGTCAAAAACAAAAAGCGCACCATTGTAATGACCGCTACCGGCAAAGAAACCGTCTTTCTGAATAAATTTTTCCCGTCGCTTGCTGACAAACTGGTTCACAAATTTTACTTTAAAAACAAAGAGTTGATAAAGTAACAAATGCTCGTTTACTTTGCAGGATATACCCTTAACAACAAATAAGTGAATCTACTGAACAGGAAATGAATTTTGTAACATTAACATCTGATATCGGGTACCAGGACTATTTAGTGGGAGCGGTTAAAGCGCAATTGTTACAAGTAAATGCAGATCTGCAGCTGGTAGATATATCACACAATATTACTCCCTTCAATTTTCCGCAGGCCTCCTATGTATGTCGCGGGGCCTTTAAAAACTTCCCGGAATTCACTTTCCATTTGATCCTGGTCAATCTTTTTGGCACCCGGCCGGAAAACCTGCTGGTGGCTTTTCATAAAAATCAATACATTATCTGCGCAGACAACGGCTTGCTGAGCATGATCCTTGAAGAAAAACCGGACATCATTATCGGCGTGCCGCTGAGCAGCAATGCCGTAAAAAACACGCTGTACGTTACCGAGGTCATGGCCAAAACGGTAGAACGGCTGGTGAACGGGGAATCCATACAAAAAATAGGCGTTCCTGATTTCAGCTTCCGGGAAAAAAATCCCCTGCAGCCGCTGGTAGACAGTAATTATATAGAGGGCCAGATCATTTTTATCGACAATTTTGAAAACGTGATCGTCAACATAACCCGGGAGCAGTTCGAACAGCAGCGCAAAGGGCGTGGTTTCAAGATCGTATTTAAACGGGACGAGGTCATCGACCGGATCAGCGAATCCTATGCCGATGTGCGCGAAGGGGATAAACTGGCGCTCTTCAACAGTGCCGGCTATCTGGAGATCGCGATCAATAAGGGAAATGCCGCAGGGCTTTTCGGCTTAAAAGGATTCTCCGACAAAGCCAGCCAGTCGTCCAACATCATGCAAAACCAGCTCCTTTACCAGACCGTACGGATCTATTTTGAGTAACGGCGTCGGATTTGAGATCTGAGGCATAGAGGGCACCCGGCATTCGATTTTCCATCCTTTCATCCCTCTCATTAAAGTAATGCGATCCGGGATTATTGAGACCTGAAGTAAAGTTCCGATGACTCACATACATCAGAAAGCTCCGGTCTCAAATCTCAATTCCCAGGTCTCCTATTTCGCTTCAAACCAGACCGGCTTCTGCTCATCCCAGCTGCCTCCGTAGTTGATAAGCAGCTCCTCCCCCGCGCGGATATTTCTTACCGTTTTTATTTGTATGGAATTGGTGGTGTAATCCATTTCATATTCGCAATTGGCGGTGTAGGAATGATTGTACACAGATACCCACCCCAATGCCAGGGCACACTGAAGGCTATCCGTTCCCCATTCAAAAATATAATCGTGCAAAAGGGTCTGATCAATTAGCGCCCGCTCCTTTCCCGACATGACGATCACCGGCGCAATTTCGATCAGCGAGCCCGCAGTTATGGCCACGCTTGTAAATACGCCCCGGCCCATCTGTTCCGTATCTGCTATGTACAAACCAGGTGCGATCACACTGCTCCTTTTTTAATAATAAGACCTGATATTTAATCAAAAAATAATATACCCCGAACCGACCGGAGGCATTGCCTGCAAAATAAGCAAAGTTTGCGCATTCCCCGCAAAAACCCGGCCTCCGGAAGCACCCGATGCCGCAAAACTTTTCGTTCATCCCGTTGCGTAGGGAATGAAAAATTTTGTGTACGTTTGACGCATGTCTTTTGAAGAAGAAGATAAAACATTGGTAGAATCTTTCAAAGAGGTCATCGCCACGGAAGACAAGCTGGAGATCAAAAAATTTTTAGATGCCCAGAACATTACCGACGTGGTGGACCTCGTCTACGAAATGCCGGAGTACGACAGTCAGATCATTGCAAATATGTCGATGCACCGGGCTGCCAGTGTGTTTAAGCTGCTGGAAACAAGCAACCAAAAAGACATCATCCACAAACTGCCGCCCAGCAAGGCGGCGGAGCTCCTGAACGACCTGCCGGCGGATGACCGTACCGACTTTCTTGAAGAGCTTCCCTCTAACGGGGTCCGGGAGCTCATCAAGCTGCTTGATCCGGAAGAGCGGAAGATCACCCTTTCCCTGCTGGGCTATCCGGAAAACAGCATCGGGCGTCTGATGAACCCGGATTATGTGTACGTGTACCCCTATAACACCATTGCTGAAGTGTTTGATATCATCCGGAAATACGGAAAGAACAGCGACGCCATCAATGTCATTTATGTGATCAATCATAAAGGCGAGCTGCTGGATGATATCCGCATCGGCGAGTTTATCCTGAACCCAGCAGAAACCCTGGTGTCCGACCTGATGGATGAACGGCGGGTCATCTCCTTAAATGCATACGACGACCAGGAAACCGCCAGTGAAGTGTTCAAAATGAACAACCGCATTGCCCTGCCCGTTGTCAGCCAGAGCAATAAGCTGCTGGGTATTGTGACCATCGATGACGTATTATGGGTAGCTACAGAAGAGTACAGCGAGGATATGCAGAAGATGGGGGGTACACAGGCTTTTGAGGAGCCCTATCTTGATATAGCCCTCATCAAATTATATAAAAAGCGGGTGGGCTGGCTCATCATCCTTTTCCTCAGTGAAATGCTGACCGCCACCGCCATGCAGTTTTTTGAAGTAGAAATTGAAAAGGCCACCCTGCTGGCGCTCTTTGTTCCGCTGATCATGAGCAGCGGCGGTAACAGCGGCTCCCAGGCCTCCACCCTGATCATACAGGCCATGACACTGGGCGAAGTGACCATTGCCGACTGGTGGCAGGTGATGCGGCGGGAATTGTTTTCCGGGCTGCTGCTGGGTCTTACCCTGGGCACTATCGGCTTGCTGCGGATCATGCTCTGGCAGCAACTGCACCTTTATGATTACGGACAGCATTGGCTGCTGGTAGGCATCACCATCTTTTTTACGCTCATCGGCATCGTGCTGTGGGGAAGCCTGATCGGCTCCATGTTGCCCATCGTTTTAAAACGGCTCAAGCTGGACCCCGCCACCTCTTCAGCCCCTTTTGTAGCCACATTGGTAGATGTAACGGGGATCATCATTTATTTTTCCGTAGCTTATATGGTGTTAAAAGGCACGCTTCTTTAAACAATATTTTAATAAAGCTGCGCAATCGATTGCACAAAATTTTGTTTATTTTCGCCCTCTTTAATAAAAACAAGAAACATTATGTGCGGAATTGTCGGTTACACCGGAACGCGGGATGCGTATCCCGTTATTGTTAAAGGTTTAAAAAGATTGGAATACAGGGGATATGACAGCGCCGGAGTGGCCCTGATGCACAATGACCAGCTCCGGATTTACAAGAAAAAGGGAAAGGTAGCAGATCTGGAAGATGCGATCGGAATCAAAAGTGTGGAGGGTACAACCGGCATCGGGCATACCCGTTGGGCTACCCACGGGGAGCCCAACGATAAGAATGCACATCCCCATCTTTCCAAAAGCGGGGCCATTGCCATGATCCATAACGGCATCATCGAGAACTATGCCCAGTTAAAAAATGAGCTCCTCAAAAAAGGATACACTTTTTCCAGCGATACCGACACCGAAGTGCTGCTGAACTTTATCGACGAGATCCGGCTGCAAAACGACTGTTCCCTGGAGGAAGCCGTACGCATTGCGCTCAAACGGGTTTCCGGTGCCTATGTGATCCTGCTCATTGAAACCAGTAACCCGGACACGATCATTGCCGCCCGTAAGGGCAGCCCGCTGGTGATCGGTGTCGGGAAAAACGAGCATTTCCTTGGCTCTGATGCCTCCCCCATGCTGGAATACACCAAGGAAGTAGTATACATCAACGACTATGAGCTTGCCATTGTAAAACCGGATCAGCTTATTCTTAAAAACCTGGGCAACGAGCAGATCACCCCCTATGTTCAAAAGCTGGACCTGGAGCTGGCGGCCATCGAAAAAGGCGGGTTTGATCATTTCATGCTGAAAGAGATCTTTGAGCAGCCCCAAACCATTTTCGATTGCATGCGCGGCAGGCTGCATTCTGCAAACGGAACCATCACTATGGCCGGCATCCAGCAGTATGCCGAGCAGATCATCAATGCCAGCCGGATCGTCATCATTGCCTGTGGTACCAGCTGGCACGCAGGCCTGGTGGCCGAATACATCTTTGAGGAGCTTTGCCGCATCAATGTGGAAGTAGAATACGCTTCGGAATTCCGTTACCGCAACCCCGTCATCAACAAGGGAGATGTGATCCTTGCCGTAAGCCAAAGCGGTGAGACCGCCGATACCCTGGTGGCCATCGAAAAAGCAAAAGAAAAAGGCGCCATCATCCTGGGCGTGGTGAACGTGGTGGGCTCTTCCATTGCGAGGATCAGCCATGGCGGTGCCTATACCCATGCCGGACCGGAGATCGGAGTGGCATCCACCAAGGCCTTTACCGCACAACTGGTGGTATTGACCATGATGGCCCTGAAGATCGCTTATATCAAAGGCAGCATCGATGAGAACCGGTATAAAAAACTGTTGCTGGAACTGGATGCCATCCCCGAAAAAGTAGCCTGGATCCTGAATCATCATGAACAGATAAGACAGATTGCAGAAAAATATAAAGACGCGCGCGACTTTCTTTATCTCGGCAGAGGCTATAATTTCCCCGTTGCCCTCGAAGGCGCTTTAAAACTGAAAGAGATCTCGTACATCCACGCTGAAGGCTATCCGGCAGCAGAGATGAAACACGGCCCCATCGCCCTCGTGGATGAACAGCTGCCGGTGGTTTTTATTGCCAGCAAGGATGCTTATCATGAAAAGATCCTCAGCAATATGCAGGAGATCAAGGCCCGTAAAGGAAAAGTGATCGGCATCATTACGGAAGGCGATGAAACCAGCAGTGCCCTTTGCAATGACTCCATCAGCATTCCTGAAGCCGATGAGATCGTAGCCCCCATGCTGGCGGTGATCCCCTTACAGCTGCTCTCCTATTATATTGGTGTGGCCAGGGGCTGTAATGTAGACCAGCCGCGGAACCTGGCGAAGAGCGTTACGGTTGAATGATAATTTAGTTCCAGGTCTGAAGTTTAAAGTCTCAGGTTCGTTCCTCCCCGGGGTCAAGGACCATACATGGAATATCAAACCGCAATCAAACCAGAAACATGAAACGTTGAACCCGAAGCCGCAAAGAGCCCATCATCTAAAGTCTAATATCTAACGTCTAAATACGCTCATGAACCAAATAAAAAAACATCCGGTAGAAACCCTGGGTTATAATTTCATTCCCTGCGAATTCTTACCGGAAGGAAAAGATGAATTCCATATCCGTTTTCAACAAAACCCGGCAGCGGACTACCGCCCCCTGACCAAGCAGGAAATAGCCATCCTAAAATCGAACGGCAACCGGTCCGATAACTGGTCGCAGGTGCTCGTCCGGGAAGGGATCGATATCCTGCTTATTGAAGAATGCACATTTTTTGGATTGGTACGCATCGGTAAGCTGGAACCTTATTTTTTAGAGTTCAGCCAGCTGCGTACACCGGTAGGACTCTACCGGAGCCTGATCGTAAGCTGTGATATCGGCAACAATGTAGCCATCAATAATGTGCGCATGCTGAGCCATTACATCATCGCGGACGAGGCCATACTGATCAACATCAATGAAATGTCCTGTACCTCGCACAGCAAATTTGGCAACGGTATCGTCAAGGATGGCGAACCGGAAGATGTGCGCATCTGGCTGGAGATCTGCAATGAGAATGCCGGAAGAAAAGTGATCCCCTTCGACGGCATGCTTCCCGGGGATGCCTGGCTGTGGTCCAAATACAGGGCCAGCGAAAAATTACAGGACGCCTTCAAAACATTTACCGACCGGCAGTTTGGTACCTACAGGGGTACCTATGGCACTGTGGGCAAAAGAACGGTCATTAAAAACACGCATATCATAAAGGATGTCAAGATCGGCAGCGATGCCTATATCAAAGGCGCCAATAAATTAAAGAACCTTACCATCAATTCGGATGAAACCGCCAAAACCCAGATCGGCGAAGGCTGTGAAATGGTGAACGGTATTATGGGAGCCGGCAGCCGTGCCTTCTATGGAGTAAAGGCCGTGCGCTTCATCCTGGCGCCCTTCTCTCAGTTAAAATATGGCGCCCGGCTGATCAACTCCTATCTGGGGGAGAACGCTACCATTTCCTGCTGTGAGGTTTTGAACACCTTGCTGTTTCCCGCGCACGAACAGCACCATAATAATTCCTTTTTATGCGCTTCCCTGGTAATGGGACAAAGCAATATCGCTGCCGGCGCCACCATCGGGTCCAATCATAATTCAAGAGCTGCCGATGGTGAATTGCAGGCCGGACGGGGGTTCTGGCCCGGGCTCTGCGTAAGCCTCAAGCACAATTCAAAATTTGCTTCGTTCACCATGATCGCCAAAGGCGATTATCCCGCCGAGCTCAATATTCCCATGCCTTTTTGCCTGGTAAGCAATGATGTGCACCACGACCGGCTGCTGGTAATGCCGGGCTACTGGTTCCTGTACAATATGTATGCGATCCTCCGTAATGAGCGCAAATTTGCCGACCGGGATAAACGAAAGGAAAAAGCGCAGTTGCTGGAATACGATTTCCTGGCGCCGGATACGGTCAATGAAATGTTCCTTGCCCTGCAGCTGCTGTGCCGGTTCACAGGGCAGGCTTTTTATCAAAAGTACCGGCTCGTTGGCGGTAATAAGGAATACGAGCAAAAGGGACAGGAACTGCTGGAAAGCGATGCGCCTGTTCTGGATCAGTTAGAAGTACAGGCAACGGACTTTGAGAACTCCGGCCGCCCCGTGCACCTCATCAAAGTACGGGAAGGTTATATCCGCTACAAAAAAATGATCGCATACTATGGCACCCTGCTGCTGATCCGGTACCTGCAGGAAAATAATGACAAAAGCATTGCCGCCATCCAGGCCCTCTTTGCGGAAGCCGGCAGCCGGACCAGCTGGTTAAATGCAGGCGGGCAGCTTATACCGGAAGAGCACGTAAACACGCTGATCCGGGATATTGAAGCCGGGAAGCTGGAGCAGGGATGGCCGCAGGTGCATGCCTTCTATAAGGAACAGGCGCTCCTGTATCCGGTCCAGAAGCTGCGGCACGGTCTCGCGGCCCTGATGGAAATGGAAAACTTTCAGCCCGGGGCCGTGAACCTCCCGCTACTGAACCGGCTGCTCCGCGACGCCGCAGATACCAAGCAATGGATGGCACAATCTGTTTGTACATCAAAAGCAAAAGACTATGAAAACCCTTTCCGGAAAATGGTTTACGATTCCACCGCTGAGATGGAAGCGGTCGTAGGCAAACTGGAAGATAACCCGTTCGTCAATGAACAGCAGCGGGAAACAGCACAATTTAGGGATACGGTGGAACAGCTGATCGCCCGCATTTCCTGAAGGTGCGGGGCATTTTTGATTCATGCAGGCATTATCCCCCCGGATGGCTTCATAACAAACCAGTATCAATTCGATTAAAATGCGTATCATTACGAATGGTTTGTGAAGGCACAAAACATAGCTGTGCAACGATCCGTATTCCCACCAGCCGGATAATAAACTGATTTTGCTACAGGGTCATTATAGAAGTCTGTAAAACTACTCTCCGCTCAGGGTCTTACGGGTTTCGGCTACTGTTTTATGAACCGCATCTGAGGTCTTTTTAATTCCTTCAGAGATCTCTTTCGCACTCCTGGAACCGGCTTCTGTTACTTTTTTTACTTTATCCAGTCCTTCCTGTACCTGGTTCAATCCTTCCTTTACCCCGCCGGTGATCGTTTCGATGCCCAGCGAATCTCCGTCTGAGGTTTCCGGATCCGTTATCCCCTCTGTAAAGCCCCTTGCCTGGTTAATGCTATCGGCGATGCGTACTTTCCACAACGAATCGGCTCTTAATGAATCCAGGTCGACCTGCTTTGCATCTGGGGCAGTATTACAGGCGCCGATCAAAAGAATCGCCGCGAAAAGGAACCTATTATTTTTCATATCCCGGGTTTTAAAAATGATCAATAACCGGTAACAGCAGGACAAAATCCATTCCAAAAGTAATGGCAACCCATCCGGACCCGGTGTTTTGGAAAGCCGGCGATGCCGCACTCAACAACTACGGCAGCAACAAATACCCAAAAAAACTGGAATAAAGCGGTTAGCAAAAATGAAGAGCAAGCCAATACAGGTGTTACAACACTGCTGATTCCCCGGCAAACGGACGGCTATATCCGGCGGGATTTATTTTTTTAACGCTTCTTTTCCGGCTTCAACACCAGCTTTTGCAGCATTACCGATCTTTTCAGCTCCTTCTTTTACAGCATTGATACCTTCCTGCGCCTTTTCCCTGGCCTTGCTTCCCAGTTCCACAGAGCGGTCTTTTACCTTGCCGGCTACATTTTTCAGGTCGGCTTTTAAAGAATCACCCAGGCTTCTTAACGAGCTGTCGGCATCTTTACCCGCAGCAGCAATGCTGTCGGAAACCGCCCTTGTAGTACTATCCGTAACTTTTGTAATCGAATCGGAGGATAAAGAGTCCTTGTTCGCCTCCGTGCCGCTCCCCGAGTTGAGGTCGCAGGAAGCCATAAACAACATCATTCCCAAAGCGGTCAATTTCAATCCATTTTTCATAACGATCTTATTTTTTTATGATTCCGTTATACCCGGAAAGTAACCCGCTCAAATTGTTATTTTTTTCGGAAAAACAGCCGCACGGAAACACCGCTGAAATCAAAATGCTTGCGCAGCTGATTTTCCAGATAGTTCCGGTACGGAGTTTTCACATCATCCGGGAAATTACAGAAGAATGCAAAAGAAGGAACCACCGTAGGCAGCTGGGTCACAAATTTTATTTTGATGGCATGACCTCTCACCACCGGTGCATGATGCGCCTCCACGGCTTTCAGCATGACCTCATTCAGTTTATTTGTAGGGATCCTGCGCTGCCGGTTCTGGTACACTTCCAGTGCCGTTTCAATGGCTTTATAGATCCTTGTTTTTTCCATGGCCGACACAAACAGGATCGGCACATCGCTAAACGGAGCCAGCCGTTTCTTTAACTGGTCTTCATATTCCTTGGCCGTATTGGTTTTCTTGTCCTGCACAAGATCCCATTTATTTACCAGCAATACAATGCCTTTTCCTTTTTTGGCCGCAAGGCTGAAGATGTTCAGGTCCTGTGCGGTGATCCCTTTTTCGGCGTCCAGCAGCAATAAACAAACATCAGCCTCGTCCATGGCTTTGATAGCACGGATGACCGAATAAAATTCCAGGTCCTCGTGTACTTTTGCTTTCCGGCGGATCCCGGCCGTATCGATCAGCACAAACTCTTTCTGGAACAGGTTATAGTGGGTATGGATGGTGTCCCGCGTGGTTCCTGCAACATTGCTCACAATGGTGCGCTCCTCTCCGATCAACGCGTTCAGCAGGGATGATTTGCCCACATTGGGCTGGCCGATGATGGCAAATTTCGGAAGTCCCGCAATATGCTCGTCGATGCCGGCATCCTCCGTCATCAGGTCCGTAACCGCATCCAATAGCTCTCCTGTTCCACTGCCGCTGGCAGACGCTATGAAGAATACCTGGTCAAAGCCCATGCTGTAAAATTCGCTGGCTTCCAGCAGGCGCTCATTGTTGTCTACCTTATTAATGACCAGGAAAACCGGCTTGGTACTCCTGCGCAACACTTTGGCCATAGAGTCGTCCAGATCGGTAATGCCGGTAGCCGCATCCGTCATAAAGAGGATTACGTTGGCCTCCTCCACCGCTACCAAAACCTGTTTTGCGATCTCTTTTTCAAAAACATCATCGCTGCCATGCACAAAGCCCCCGGTGTCGATCACGTTAAACGTCTTACCGTTCCATTCACTAATGCCGTATTGCCGGTCCCGCGTTACGCCACTCACGTCATCAACGATCGCTTTCTTTTGCTCCAGCAAGCGGTTAAAGAGCGTGCTCTTCCCCACATTAGGCCTTCCTACAATTGCTACGGTAAAACTCATTTGAAATGTAAAATATAAAATGTAAAATAATAAATGTAAAGGGGGAGCACCGGAATCTTAACAATGTGGAAATGTGAAAATGAAACATCGAGCACGAAACCGGATTCAACCTGAAACTTTAAACGTGAAACGTTGAACTCTATACCGCATCCGTCCTGTTCTCAATCTCGCTTTTAATCCCCTCAATAAATTCCTCAACAGATTTTATACCGGCGTCGCCTTTGCCCTGACGGCGGATAGCCACTTTACCATCGTTCACTTCCTTTTCACCGATCACCAGCATATAGGGGATCTTCATCAATTCTGTGTCGCGGATCTTTTTCCCGATCTTTTCATTGCGTTCATCAATTTCCGAACGAATGCCCGCCCTGCGTAATGCGCGGTACACGTCTTTGGTGTATGCGGCAAACTTGTCGCTGATGGGAAGGATCTTTACCTGCACGGGGGCCAGCCATACCGGGAATTTTCCGGCATAGTGCTCCAGCAGGAACCCGATAAACCGCTCATGGGTGCCCAGCGGTGCCCGGTGAATGATCAGGGGTACATCATGCCCGTTGTCTGCAGTGGTATACTGCAGATTGAACCTCCGGCCCTGGGCAAAATCTACCTGGTTGGTGGCCAGGGTGAACTCGCGGCCGATGGCGCTCCAGATCTGCACGTCGATCTTCGGCCCGTAAAAAGCACCCTCTCCCTTTACTTCCACAAAGGGGATATTGGATTCTACCAGCACTTTCCTTACCAATGCTTCGGTTTCGAGCCACAGCTCCGGTTCGTTGATGTATTTCTGTCCCAGCTTTTCCGGATCGTGCAAGGACAACCGCATCACATAACGATCGATCCCAAAGATCTTAAAGTACTTCAGGTACATATCATTTACGGCACGGAACTCATCACCAAACTGTTCTTTGTTGCAATAGATATGCGCATCATTCATATGCAGACAACGCACGCGCATCAGTCCGAATAATTCGCCGCTCTGCTCATAGCGGTAACAGGTACCGTATTCGGCCAGGCGCAGCGGAAGATCCTTGTAACTCTTGGGCTCTGCTGCAAATATCTTATGGTGATGCGGACAGTTCATCGATTTCAGATAGTATTTCTGTCCGTCAACCTCCATCGGCGGGTACATGCTGTCCTGGTAATAAGGCAGGTGACCGCTGGTCAGGTACATGCTTTCCTTGGCAATATGCGGTGTTACCACCCGCTTATAATCGGCGGCATCCTCGGTTTCTTTTGCCAGCTTTTCCAGCTCCTCAATGATAATCGTGCCATTGGGCATCCACAGCGGCAGACCCTGGCCCACATCATCATCCATGGTAAAAATACCCAGTTCCTTGCCCAGTTTCCGGTGATCCCGCTTCTTCGCTTCTTCCAGCATCTGCAGGTATTCGTCCAGCTCTTTTTGATTGGGAAAGCTGATGCCGTAAACACGGGTCAGCATTTTATTTTTTTCGTCGCCCTTCCAGTAAGCGCCGGCCACACTGGTAAGCTTGATGGCCTTGATGATGCCGGTAGCGGGTATATGCGGGCCGCGGCACAGGTCCGTAAAATTCCCCTGTGTATAAAAGGTAATGTTCCCGTCTTCCAGGTTGGTAAGCAGGTCCAGCTTGTATTCATCGCCTTTTTCAGCAAAGTATTGTACCGCCTCGTTCTTCGGAACATCTTTACGGAGGTAAGGGTTATTCTGTTTGGCGAGTTCATTCATTTTCTTTTCCAGGGCCGCCAGATCCTCTTCGGAGAGCTTACGGTCGCCCAGGTCCATATCATAATAAAAGCCTCCTGAGTCTAACGGAGGGCCCACCCAGAACTTAACTCCCGGGAAAGCGGCTTCCACTGCCTCGGCCATCAGGTGCGCGGTCGAATGCCAGAATGTCTTTTTACCATCGGTATCACTCCAGGTCAGTAAAACCACAGCACTGTCTTCGTTGATCGGGCGCGTAGCGTCCCAGACCGCTCCGTTCACTGTTGCAGCAATTACCTTTCTTGCCAGTCCTTCTGAAATGGACTTCGCGATATCCAGCGCGGTAACGCCGGCCTCGTACGCACGCCTGGCCCCGTCGGGAAATGTAATATTGATCATATTCACTAAAATTCAATAAAATAAGGTTGCAAAATTAGCAAACTATTGGCAGTGTGCAAAGAGATATAATACCGGGCATTTTTTCTGCCATGTTTTTCCGAGCCGGCAACCGGACTACCTCAAAAAACGGATGCCGGAGCGCAGCCTGGTTGGTATAAAAAACGGTGATTTATGGAAAAAGCCACTCTTTGCGCCCGGGAGCCATAACATAAAGCTTACAGAATCAGTCTTTTTGGCACGGTTTTGCCGGCTGTATTCATAAATAACACTTTATATATGAAACATTTATTTTTTGCAGGGGTCCTGTTCATTGCGGGAGCACAGGGAGCAGCCGCTCAAACCGGTTGGAATATCGGCGACCGTGCCGCATTTGGACATAGCTGGACGGTGGGCAATAAACCGGAGGATGCCAAGCGCCAGTTCCATCCTACTTTTGAATTGGGCCGCACCGCTACTTATAACTTTACCGACGTTGCCGGTGTCGGTTTCGGTACCTTTTTCAGCAGCCAGGGTGCCACTTTTAAAGATGAAGATACCGACAACCGCCTGATCGCGAGGGCCAATTATATAAAGGTCCCCGTTTTTGCCAGTTTCAATTTTGGCAGTGCGGAGCAGCGGGTACGCCCGCGTTTGACCATTGGCCCATCGGTACAGTTCCTGGTAGGCGGTAAGTCTTTTCTGAAAACAGAAGAGGATGCGTTTGCCGGACTATATACCACTAAGGCCATGAACACCAAAATAGATGTGGGCGGCAATGCGTCACTGGGACTGAATATACGGGTATTTGATGGTTTTTACCTGAACCATGAGATCAATTATTATCATGGATTCATCGAACAAAAACCCAATAATTCCGATGAAGCTCCATCCTTTACCAACCGTAACCTGACCATGAGCCTGGGCATGCAGATCAATTCCGCCGCCATGAAAAAATGGAAAGGGAAAATGATGAAGATGCATCACCATAAAAGATAGGGGGGCTGTGTTTTACAGCGGCGATCTGCCGGCCGCAAGCGGTCAGCAGATCGCCGTTTTTTTCAGGTTCATTTTTAAGCCCCGGAAACAGCAGCCCTAGCAGCTGGTTGCGGATACCCAGTGAGCAAAAGGTTCTGATACATTTTCAGCGCTTTTCGTACAGCTTGTCACAAATTTGTGAAAAGTTGTGTTGTGAAATTTGAGAAATTTTACAAACTGATCTTTCACATTACTTCTTATTTCCCCCATTCACGACCATATTGTAAATGAACATAGCCAACACTGCATGCGCTATCTCATTTTAAGAACAGACCGGTAGTTTCGTATGCGTACATTGCCGGATCTTCTGCTAATCATGGAACCATTCACCCGGAAACACGGTATCTTTAAGTCAAAAAGGATCATCCATGTTTAAAAGCCTGCTTTTTGTTTTTTTATCTGCCTGCAGTTTAGGAGCAACCTCTCAAAACCTGGAGATCATCGCCAGCGAAAGGCCCACGAACCTCCGGGGGATCGGGGGGGTTAAGAATACCATTTGGGTCAGCGGCAGCAACGGGTACATTGGCCGCTCCACAGATGCGGGAAGAACCTGGGAATGGAAGCAGGTACCTGGTTTCGAGACCAATGATTTCAGGGACATAGCAGTACTGGATACGAACACTGCCCTGGTAATGGCCATCGCCAGCCCGGCCTATATCCTTAAAACCACCGACGGAGGCAACTCCTGGAAGACCGTATATGAAAACCGGGACACAGCCATGTTTTTAGATGCGATGATCTTTGCCGGTCAGAAGAAAGGCTATGTGATCGGAGATCCGGTGCTTGGCAAAATCTTTATAGCACAAACAACTGATGCCGGAAATACCTGGATGCCCCGGCCCGGTCCCACCGCCCTGCCGGGGGAGGCTTTTTTTGCGGCCAGCGGTACCAACCTCACGGTTACAGGAACAAAAGTCCTGATGGCAAGCGGGGGATCCACATCCCGGCTTTTTGATAATGGTAACACTATCCGGCTCCCGCTGATGCAGGGTACCGCCAGCACCGGCGCCAACAGCATTGCAGCCATGGGCTCCCTGCTGATGATCGCAGGCGGCGATTTCCAGAATCCCAACCGCAGCGACAGTGTGCTGCTAATCAGCAAAGACAGCGGTAACACCTTCCGGCAGCCGGAAAATGGCCCCAGGGGTTACCGGAGCGCCGTAGCACCACTGAACCAACGCATTTGGGTAACCTGCGGACTGAACGGGGTGGATATAACTACAGATGGAGGTAAGAACTGGAGACCCGTTTCCGGCCAACCGTTCAATTCCATTTATATTGACCGGGCAACAAAAACGGCTTATCTGTCCGGCCCTAAGGGAACCATTGCCCGTTTTGCAAGATCTGAAAATTGAGCCATCAACATTGCACCTCTCACCCGCTAACAAATGAAATGTCAAAAGCAGCGGCAGGCCGGGCTCCAAATACTAAATACCAAACACCGGCAACATCTCACCTGTTGCTCCTACCCTGGCGAATCACATGAGCCATAAAAATATCTGACATAATCAGTAAGTTTGAGGCCGGAATCCAATAATGGTCTCCGGCGTGTTGATATCCGGCAAAAAAAGTTACTATGCAAGCAGACCCAAACCCTGAATATGTAACCAGGTTTAAGAAGGCTATTTCAGATTACTATACCATATCCGAAAATACCTTTGCCTTGCTGGAACAGTTTATTCAATTCAGGAAATTTAAAAAAGATGACATATTGCTCCACAGCGGCCGGTTGGGCAATGATATTCACTTTATATGCAAAGGCGCGTTGAGGTCCTATTTTATCGACAAAGCGGGAAATACCTGGAACAAATACATCTACCTGGAAAATGATTTTGCCAGCACACGGTTTTCACTCATTTTGAGAGTGCCAACCGAGTATATGTTACAAGCTATTGAAGATACCGTGAGCCTCTGCTTACCTTATCTGAAGACCAAGGCGGCGGTCAGTAGAAATGATGAGCTGAAAAACCTCTATATTGCTTACCTGGAACAAAAATGGATTGTAGACAATGAGCAAAGGGAGATCTCATTGCTTACGGAAACGGCAACCGAACGCTATTTAAAACTCCTTCAGGCACATCCGGGCATTGAAAAAAGGATCCCGCTACAGTATATTGCCTCTCACCTGAGTATCACCCCCACGCAACTAAGCCGCATACGCAAAGAACTGGGAACGATTTAAATATTTTCGTCCCGCTCAACATATGTAGAGTGGCACCCGGATACGGTTTGGTATTTTTGACACATCAGACAAGCAGAGATACAGTCAAAAATCAATTTAAACAATGGGAAAAGAAACCTTCCTTAAACAGCGTCAGGCATAAAGTTCATCCCCTGAATAGTAGCGGTTGATACACTGTTTTCAAAGCGATTAATTTTTAAATACACACAATATGGAAACAACATTACGTGGTTTAACAACCCTGAGTTTTTATGCTGCTGATCTGGAAGCTGCAACCCAATGGTACACCGGGTTTCTAAAGATAGCGCCCTATTTTAAAGTGCCTGGTTATGTTGAATTTAGAATTGGAGACTATCAGCATGAGCTGGGCATTATTGACAGCAAATATGCTCCTGATGGAGCTACCGGCAATCCCGGAGGGGCCGTCGTTTACTGGCATGTTGATAATCTACAGGAGACACTCGACAAACTTCTGTCATTGGGAGCAACGCTCTATCAACCTATAAATGATAGAAGCGGCGGCAAGGGAGCGTTCGTAACCGCATCCGTTGTTGATCCTTTTGGAAATATTCTCGGTATTATGACAAACATTCATTATCTGGACATTCTTACCAGCAACAAACCGGGTCTACACTAATGGAAATCAAAGACGGAAAAAAAGTCGTTTTGACGAAGAACAGGACCGAATGGAGAAATTGGCTGTTGGCCAACCACGACAAAGAAAGTTCAGTATGGCTTGTGCTGTATCATAAAGGAAGTTCAACGCCATCCGTTGAGATAGCTGAAGCTATGGAAGAAGCCTTATGTTTTGGGTGGATAGACAGCAAAGCAAAAAAAAGGGACAAGGAAAGTTTCTACCTGACTTTTTCGCAACGAAAGCCTCAAAGCAATTGGAGCAACATTAACAAAGAGCGGGCGGATAGAATGATAAAACTTGGCCTGATGACCCAAAGCGGGCAACGGCTGATAGACCTGGCAAAGAAAACAGGAACCTGGGATGCATTGACGGATGTTCAAAACCTGGTTGTACCCGCAGATTTGCAGGAGTTGTTTAACCAGAACCGTTCGGCTTTCGGGCATTTTGAAAAATTTTCACCCTCTTCAAAAAGAGTCATCCTCGAATGGATACAAAATGCAAAGAAACCTGAAACCCGCCAGCGTAGGATAGTCGAAACCGTAAGGCTTGCAGCGGAAAACCGGAAAGCAAATCACAGCCGGCAATAATGAGCAATCAGTTCAAAAAGCAACCACCCCAGGCCTCTTCAAGCAAATCAGGGAAGACAAAGAACACCACCGGAGAAAGTGTAAATCTTACAAACCAAATCCAGAATTCCGTAACAGTCGCCGGTGCATGTTGGCATATTTTTGCTTATCAAAATTTATTTTGTAAACCTGATAAAACAAAAAAAGTGGACTCAAAAACACATCACCATGAGCATGCATACCCGACCAGCCAGTCATCGACAGTAAAAATGAAGATGCTAACGGCCACCGACACTATCCATATCGGAGAAAATGCACGACTGCTATTCCGGCCAGTAGACGCGCAGCGACCGGAGTTGCATTTGCCGCTGAGCGTGCAGCACGAAACTGTTTTTCATTTAATCGTTGTAAACAGCTCTCTGATGGTTTTTCAGCACCTGCATCAGGAAGCGGACGGACACGGCAATTATACGGTATTTCCCCAGGCAGGTATGTACCGTATGTGGGTACAATTTAAAACCGGTGAAGTATTGCACACGGCACGTTTTACACTGCATGTGAATAAGGCGCCATCCCCGGTGCATCAGCATCACGCACATCATCCTTGATAAATTTCACCTAACCATTCGCAGCGATGAACACAAAAGATCATGACTTTACGGTGTATCCGTCCATCGGCCTTTCCAGCTTTTTTGCGGGCAGGGTGCCCAATTTCTGAGGCTGGCGAGGCGTAAATTACGTGTTGCTGCTGCTGTCTGCAGTGTTTATTGCAATTACTTTAAGATGGTTTGCATACAGGAAAGCAAAAACGAATTTAGCAAAACAGTAGAGAAGCGTTTGCGTTGTTTGGTTAGCCGTTAAAAATAGTGCTCCAAAGAGCCAATGATTTTCATTTCAACGGGAATCCGGTCAGCTTTCTGCCGATGCTTGCAGGTTTTCGACCAGGTGATTATGTTCTATCCCCCATTTGTCAATAAGGGTTATAATGGGCAGCAGGCTCATCCCCAATCCGGTCAAACGGTACTCCACCCTGAGCGGCAGGCCGGGATAAACCGTCTTTGTTACAATGCCCGTTTCTTCAAGCTCACGGAGTTGCATATTGATGACGCGAGGGCTTGCTTCGTCAATAGCGCGATGCAACTCGCTGGGGCGTTTCATACCCTTGTTAATACCATCTAATATACAGGTCTTCCATTTTCCTCCAAGCACCTTCATGGTAACCACGATACCACAATCCAGGTCTTCCGGAATTTTCCGATTATACTTCATTATGCGCGTTTCGGCGAATTTAATAATTTTCAAAATCCCTCGGGGAATAATTATTCCCTGGGTGAATCCTTCTTCCCGTATTGCACCGCAGGTTGGTGCAATCTACATTTGCATAAATAAAACACAAAGACAAAATGGAAACAAGTAAAAATCAAATCAGTGTTATCGGTCTTGGCCCTATGGGCATAAAAATTGCGCAGCTCTATCTGCAAAAAGGGTTTGAAGTTACCGTGTTCAACCGGACAGCAGCAAAAGCACGACAACTGGTACAAGAAGGCGCCAAACTCGTCGAAACGCTACACGAGGCCGTTGAAGCCAGCCCATTGAGCATTGTCATCGTGCACAACTATGCCATAGCAACGGCACTTTTTGCCGCGGTCGAAACGGAAACAGTGTTGAATGGCAAGATCATTGTACAGTTGACAACCGGTACGGCACAGGAGGCACGCCAAAGTGAAGCCTGGTTCAGGAATAAACAGGCATATTACCTGGATGGGGCTATACAGGTGGCGCCGGAACAGATGGCACAGCCCGATACCACCATATTGTTTTCGGGCGATACGGAAAAATATGCAGCAATTGAAGACACCCTAAAAATTTTGGGCGGAAACTTGAAATACCTTGGCAAAAATATTGCCGCTGCTGCCGCCCTTGATACAGCTACGCTTTCCTATATCTATGGAGCGGCCATCGGTTTCTTTCATGGCGCACTCATCGCTGAATCTGAGAACTTTGACGTAGAGGAATATGGTAATATTATTGCTGAAATAGCACCCGGTATGGGCGAGTTTCTGAAACACGAGGGTGCCGTAATCAGTAGCGGTGATTTTAGGATATCGCAAAGCCCGCTCGCCATTTCCGTTAGCGCTGCAGAAAGAATCCTGTCCACTGCAAAGCTAAGCGGCATCAACAGTGAGTTTCCCCAATTTGCGGCAAACTGGCTCAAAAGGGCAAAAGAAGCAGGTTACGAACAGGAGGAATTTGCAGCATTGATCAAAACATTGCGGAGTCCGGCATAACGCGGGCAGAGTTATCAGGACCAGGAATTCAGCATCCCGCCTAGGCCTTCAGCTTTCAGTTATCAGACTGTTTGCGATCGTTACTCCATGAATAAATTTCTACTGAGCGATTACAACGGTATCCGGTATTCAGCATCCAAATACGAAATACCAGGGTCCCCGAATTTTCTGTGGAAGTCGGAAACCCATGAGCAATAAGCATCGAGAACCAAATCCTCAACAGTTCACTTCTCACCTACTGATAAGCGACACGTGAAAAGCGGCGGCTCCCCGGGATCCCGCGATGCCTTTTGCTTCAAAAAAAAACAGGGGCCGGTTGCCCGGCCCCTTCATCAAAACATAATCGAAAATGCTGTGCTGGTTATTTTTTAATATCGTCCACGACCTCCCTGGTCTTATCTCCTACTTTCTTTGCACCTTTTTTAATGGCTTCGCCGGTCTTTTGCGCGGCATCTTTTGTAGCCTCCACGCCTTTTTCCACACCTTCTTTTGTAGCGTCAGCCGCTCTTTGGGTGGCATCCCTGGTGGCTTCTGCCCCTTTTGACACCCCCTCCTTGGTTTTGTCCCATGCGTTGTCTATGGCATTACCGGTACGGTCAAAAAAGCCGCCGGACTTATTCACATACTCTCCTTCCTGCAGTACCACAACTTTTCCGTCCTTGCTCTTTACCGTTCCATCGGGGGTAATGATGATGCCGTTGTCCAGCTTGATCTCTTTATCGGCAGCCACCCAGCTTCCGTTGGTGTACACATACACTTTTCCTTCTTTCAGGATCACATCGCCATCCGTGTATTGAACGGCAGTTGGAGCGACAACCGCATTGGTATCTACAGTAACTACAGCTGTTCCCGTAGAATCGGCGGCGCTTTCCGGCGACCGGGTTTCAGAACTGTTGCAAGCAGCCAGCAGCGCCATGCTCAGGGCCAGGCCTAATGTTTGTTTCATCATTTTAGTTATTTTCTAAGGATTAATAAATACAGCTTTAAACAAATATATTGTCAGCAATGATCATGAATACAAAAAAACGGCCCGAAATTCATCCGGACCGTTTGTATTATTCAATCATTAATAGCCATTACGTTGACGTTCTTTTTTATCCACAATGGCACCCACACCTGCACCGGTTGCCGCGCCGATCACACCACCAACCACACCGCCTCCCAAACGGTTCTTTTTGTTTGCCACTGCACCGATGATCGCACCGGAAGCTGCACCTACGATTGCGCCTTTAGCCGTGTGGCTCATTCTTTTTTTCTGGGGAGCCGGTGCCGGAGCCTCGGTTGTTCCTGCAGAGCCGGAAGAATAATCGCCGTTTCCACCACTGTTATAAGTGGTACCCCGGCTGCCACTGCTTCTTGAACTGCTTCTCGCAGAGGAAGAACGTGCGGGGGCCGCCGCGGCCGGAGCCACTTCAGCCTGCTGTTCCTGCTCCAGGCGGTTGCGCACTTCATTTTCCATTTTCCATTTCTGATACTCGGCCAGTCCTAAGGTATCCTGCACGGGAATAGCGCCGGTACTGTCTTCTTTCTTGGTATTGCGGCAGGCTACGGCCAGTAACATTACTGCAATCACTGCAAAAGGTATAATTCTCTTCATCATAATAGATACGTTTTAAGTCCGAATTAAAAATCTATTTTAGTATATACATAAAACTGTGCCAAACTATGATAACAAGACCAAAAAAGTATACTCAAATAACTAACACTGCGTGTTTTAGCTCATGTTCCGGCCTTAAGACCGTTTTCCCGGGCCATTAGCGGCACCGTTCCCCGTTAATCATTTGTTAACCGGGCATCAGCAATAAAAAGCCCCGCCCCGGAAAACCGGGGCGGGGCTGAACGAATATGGATAATATATATAGTTATTTTTTCTTTTGCGGATATGATCTACGCGATCATTTTTTCTTTACGTCTTTTTACCTGGTTTACTAAAGAATCGAAAGCATTTTCAAACGACTCTTCAAAAGATTTGCTGGTGGTTTTTACAAAGAAACTATGCCGGGGCACCTGTACCCTGATCTCTACTATCTTATCTTTAATATTGTGTACGATGTTGTCTAACTTCAGATAGACATCCGTACCAATGATGCGATCGTGAAATGTAGCTAATTTGTCCATTTTGTGGTTGATTGACTCAATCAACTTCCTGTCTGCGTTAAAATTAACCGTTTGAATGTTCACATTCATGATAGTTGAATTTAAAAGTGAATAATCGATATTTTTCCTATTTCAAAGATCTGATGCTCTTTAGCCTAAAGTTAATCAAAAAAGATATCGATTCCCAAAATTAAATGCTAATTTTTGGGAGAATTTCTCCCCTTTTTTGCACCGCTTTTTTAGCGCGCCTTAGGATGCGCTTTCCGGTACACGTCTTTCAGTTTTTCTATGGAATTATGGGTGTAAACCTGGGTAGCGGCGAGGCTTGCATGCCCCAGCAGATCTTTTACCGCTTTTATTTCTGCCCCGTTATTCATGAGGTGTGTGGCAAAGCTGTGCCGCAGCACATGCGGGCTCTTTTTATCCAGTGTGGCAACGGCCGACAGGTGCTTCTTCACCAGCAGGTAGGCATATTTGGGATAGAGCTTTTTCCCTTTTTCCGTTACCAGCAACTCACCGGGCAGATCTGCAAACTGTTTTCGTTTCAGCTCGTTATACTCCTGTATTGAGGCGACCAGTACCAGGTCCAGGGGCAGCACCCGTTCTTTGTTGCCCTTTCCCAATACCTTAACCTGTTTCCGGCTCAGATCCACCTGGTCCGTTTTCAGCTGGATCAGCTCGCTCAAACGCATTCCCGTGCCATAAAAGAGCTGGATCAGCATTTTCGCATTCAGGCTCTTCCAATCCTCGGTAGCCCGCGTAAGCGTTTCGTTCAGTGTTTTCATATCCTGCTCGTTCACAAAAGAAGGCAGGCGTTTACTTGTTTTTGGCGCTATGATCCGGAACATGGGGTTCTCCCCGATCGTGCCCACTTTGATATGGTACTTAAAGAACGACTTCAGGGTAGAGATCTTGCGGTTAACGCTCCGGGCGGTAAGCCCTTGTTCCATCAGGTCTGCCAGCCAGCTCCGGATATACAGGTAGGATATTTCCCCGATGGGCGCATCCCCGTAAACCGGCGTGATATAATCTGAAAATGCACGCAGATCGGTCGAATAGGCCGTTACCGTGTGCCGGGAGTATCTTTTTTCAAACTTCAGATAGCTGATAAAGGGTTCAATATGGTCTGATAACCGTTCCGGCATAAAAAAAACCTCAAGTAAGTACTTGAGGTTACAATATTATATAAAATATCAACTATTTTATAATTCTATTTTACCGCTGGCGATCTGCTGCTTGTAAATTGCTTTTAAACGCTGTCCGCGGCTCTTCACCGATGGTTTTGTAAAATGCTGACGTTCACGCAATTGCAACAAAGTTTTCGACTTTTCGAATTTCTTTTTGTACTTCTTTAAAGCCTTATCAATGTTTTCGCAGTCTTTAGAATCAATAATTAACATAAAATATTTTTATACCTCCTTTGGTCATTTTTTAGGATTGCAAAGATAGGGGAAAAATATAAAATACCAAATTTCAAATCCTAAATCCCGAATTTTCAATTTCTTCCCGGAAATTTGGCGCATGTTTACAGGAATTATTGAGGCAACCGGAACCGTGGTTTCGCGTCATGAAGAAGGTACCAATCTTACTTATTGGATCGAAAGTGCGGTTTCCGCGGAGCTGAAGGAAGACCAGAGCGTGAGCCATAATGGTGTTTGCCTTACTGTGGAAGCCATTGCCCGGAACAGGCACCAGGTAACTGCGGTGGCAGAAACCCTGGCGGTAAGCAACCTGAGCAACTGGCAACCGGGAACCACGGTAAACCTGGAGCGGTGCATGATCCTGAATGACCGCCTGGATGGTCATATTGTACAGGGGCATGTGGACGGAACAGCCGTTTGCCAGGCGGTTGTTCCAAAAGACGGAAGCACGGAGTTTACGTTTGCGTTCGACCAAAAATTTGCTCCCCTGGTGATCGAAAAGGGGTCCATCAGCCTCAACGGCATCAGCCTCACTGTTTTTAATATTACCGATACCCGCTTTACAGTAGCCATCATCCCCTATACCCTTGCCCATACCAATATGGGGCAGCTGCAAACGGGCGATACGGTGAACCTGGAGTTTGACGTGATCGGGAAATATATTTTGAGGAGCAGGGAGCTGGAAAAAAACATGCTGCAATGAGGGGTACAGCAGAACATGACACCAAGCCCGTAACAAAAAGTACTACCGCCATCCTGGTCCTCTGCTGGCTTGGAGTTCAGGCAGGGTTATGGATCCAGTACGGAATCCGCACCGACTTCGAAGCGGTCAAATACATCCATGAAGCTCATACCTTTTTAAAAACAGGTAGCTTCAGCTCACCCAATTTCTGGTTTTACAGCTTAGAAATATTCCTTATTGCATTCTGCATTCAACTTAAATTAGGATTTGGCACCGTCGTTTTTATACATTTACTGGTAAATGCACTCGCCTGTTCTTTGTTCTACAGGTTTACCATTTCCGTTGCTGATAAAAAAACAGCTTTTATCACTACCGCCCTTCTGCTGATCTGTATCCCGTTCCATCAATATAATGTAGCCCTGCAAACGGAGTCGTTGTTCCATAGCCTTATTGTACTGTACACGGTCTATCTGTTAAAGCAGCGCCGTATTACATTTAAAACACTCGCCATTATTGTAGGGTTCCTCCTGCTACTAATGCTTACCCGTCCCTCCGGCCTGTTGCTGATCCCTCCAACGCTTGTTTATTTGATCTCAAAACTGAACCGGGGCAGCAACCGTTTTGTGCTGTCAGCCGCCGTCATTGCGCTGTTCATTACAGGCTGGCTGATCCTTGACCGGGCCATGGGAAGCGGAGGAGAGCTGGATTTTATGCTTCCCTTTAAGGAAAATATGATCATTTGCGGTGTACCGGTACACCACACTGCGCCCAATCTGAGTGATAACCCAAACTCCCTAGGCGGTATTCTTTATTATATCACGCACAATTTTTCACAGTTTGCACCCCTTGCGCTCAACAGAACAATCGCATTTTTCGGGGTCTACCGAAGCTACTTTAGTCCGGTGCACAACGGGCTGCTCATGGGCTTCTTTTTTTTATTATACCCGCTCGCGGCTATGGGAATATACAGCTGGTTCAAAATGAACAGAGGGCTCCTCCGCTTTTGCATCGTTGCGGTCATTTCCGTCTGGTGCAGTGTGATCTTAACCTGCGACGACTGGCATAACCGGTTCGTGGTTACGATTGTGCCGCACCTACTGATATTGGCAATACCCTTCATCAGCAAGGTGGTGAGCCGCTTTGTTAAAAAAGAACAACGGAATCTTTCAAAAACGGAATACGCTGATGATACCCCGCATTAAGAAGATACCTGAAGAGGTTTACCCCACTACGGGGAAACGGGATCTCCCGGTTCCCATTGGGTAACCGGATCGCGCAAAGATTGTCAAATGCAAGTGGTGGTGTATTCTTATCATTTTTAAGCTCCCTGAAACCATGGTCGCTCATGATGACCACAATCGCAGAAGGGTTTGTTTCCACAACCCGGCGGGCCACATTAAGGATCTGCTTATTGCTGTATTTTAAATAGGAAAGATAGCGTCCTTTATCGATCTTAACCGCCGGGCTTAAAAGATCGATACCTTCATTCGGCCGGCCAAGACTATCATAAAAATAAGGATGATGCGGAAGAAAGAAATGACCATATATCAGCCGGGGCTTTCCCACCTGCGGATTTAATGATGCCAATACTTTTTCTTCAACGGTTTCATTATAATGCCGGATATCGCCATAATATATATTCTGAAAAAACTTTACCGCGTGCCGTCCGGTTACAAACCACCAACCCAGGTCCTTTATGACCCGGTTATGCAGCATTTTATCCACGATCAAGCGGTTGGAATTGAGTATAAAGCTATTTACAGATAATGGCTTATTCCCCGTTACGGTAAAAACAGAATAGCTGCGGACCTCGTAGCCCAATGATTTAAAAATATCAAAAACCCTTGCCTCCTGGATCTCCTTATACCGATCCTGGATCACCGCCGTGGTCACCGGCCTGGCAACATCGCCATCTTTCACATAATCCATATTAAAGATCGATGCCATCGAAAAGGGCGTTTTGTTATAGTTGGAAAACGTTGAACCCACCGAAAAGCCCAGATGCGATAACCGGTCATAGAACAGATCATTTTTAAAACCAAAACTATCCCTGAGCGTTTTGTAGCCCGCATATTCGTCATACAACAGAAAATAAACATCCGGCTTATCTGACACAGACATTTCATTTACCGGAACTTTTTCAAAGCTGGTCACCTGTTTTTTGCTATTAAAAGAATGTCCCAGACAACTTGCCAGATCAATAACAACCAATACAAAAAAGAGTAAATTAAAATAGCGCGTAAGTTTGATAAGAAGCGGTTTCCTGCTACGGATAAAAAAGAAAAAGATGATGAGCAACAGCAGGAACAGCGGCAACAGGAACGTATAGCTGCCGGACAGCGTTCCGGCTAACGCGTCTTTAATGGCCCCAAAGAACAAATAGAATACCCCTCCTATTGAAGTTAAAAGAGCCGCGGACAGCAGATCCTTTAAGAGGATCCTGAGCACAACGGCGAAGATTACAAACGACAGGACAACCTGAAAATTCAGGAGCAGGATGTCGCCGAAGGAGATGAAATCAAAATTTTCTGCCCATCCATGCAAACAAAAGAACACCGGAATGAGCAAAAGATGAAAAGGCTTATCCCGGTATTTTGTCATGTCTTTTAAAAATAAAAAGTTCCCGGATACTGCCTCTAAGCGGATGTCTGTCCACCAATGTAAAATAGGCTTCGAACTCCCTGAGGAATGCCGCTGCCGTATAATCTCCAAAAATGTCCCTGCGGTTTTGCAATAATAATTTCACCTTCTCATCCTCTTTGGGAACAAATTCGATCACCAGGTGTTGCGAGATCTTCGCCAGCCAGGATGCAATCTTTTGAAAAGGCAGGTTTCCGGATATAGCCAGATGATGGATCAGCGCCAGGGCGATGACAACGTCGCTTTTAATTCGCTCCGTAAGGCCGGAGCGCTCTTCACCACTCCACCCGATTGCCGGCGTGGGATGGTTGATCGCGCTCAAAACAGGCGTAATATTCCTTATCTGATGCTGTTGAATACGCCGGTACAGGTCATTGACACAGGAATGATCTGCATCCAATGCAATGATCCTGCAATCCTGCTCTTGCAGGAGCAGGCTGAACTGTCCTGTATTACATCCGAGATCCAACAGAGAGGATGGTTTTAATGACTGCAGCGTCTGCAGCACCCGTTCTTTTTTATAGCTATAATACTCCTCTGTATGACAATCATCGTAATAACGTCGCCAGGCAGACGCTCCTTCCTCCCGCTTCCGGTTAAGAGATGCCGTGTATTGTTTCAATCCATTCAATAATGTCAGCAGCCGGCCCTCAGACATATTTTCCTCCCTGCCTGGTCCGCCTTTGTATTTTGTACTGATCTTGCTTTGCAACCAAATATGCAAGTAGGTATGAAGATTCCAAAAGGCCTTCCGGGGTAGCATTTTCCTCACCAGGCTTAAAGGGATCCCGTCCGGGTACAGCTGAAACAATTTACCAAGCTCCGGGGCCACATACTTCATTATCAATAAGGGAGCTAAAAATCCTTCGCAATACTGCCTGTAAGCAACCCAGGGAGTACCCGGCGTGTATCTTTCAAAGGAAAGCGTATCTATAAAAACAGGTTTTCCCTTGTCAAACTGGATATTAAAAGGGGTCGCGTCCTTTAATAGCATTCCTTTTTTTAATGCTTCCATCGCTGTTTCCAGAGTGCGCAGCGCTGCATCCTTCCACATATCAAAACTCCACTCATAAGGGTACGTTATCACTGTTAACTGCCTGGGGCGCAAAAACCTTCCAGGCAGCGCCCTTTCACGGAATATTTCGTCTGCCTCCTCATGCTCTATTAAAAGCCCTTTTTGAACCAGGGTTCCATACAACCCGCTTTCCATAAAGAAGCGGTACGTATCCATATACTCAGGAGAGAGATACCTGTAATAATTATTATTGTGGACAAAAACAAATCCGCTGCTATCCCGGTAGGAAGCGGGCACCCTTTGAAGCTCAAGCATAGTATGTCACCTGCGGGTTATTGATCACTTTCATTTTCATTCTTACTATCTTTCTTTGTAAAGATGCTTTTGACCCGTTGCCAAATATCCTTAAAGAAAAACAATCCGCTTAAAACTGCTGCAACGATCATTTGCACAAGATAACTGCCACTTCCGGGATCGATATAAAGAAAACTATTATCCATGTTGCTTACCTCATTAAATACATTTTGCCGTAGCCTTTATTGAAATACTTATCCGTATTGTCGTCCTTTGCCCTGTATTTATCCAGCGATTTCCCATGCAGATTGGTGATCACACGATAGAGGTACACGCCGTTGGCCAGCTTTTGTCCATATTGATCGGTACCATCCCACCGGTACTCTGTAATATTCCTTCCAATGCGCAACGGGCCCAGCTCCTGGCTGGTGATCTCTCTTACGATCTTACCGGTGATCGTCAGGATCTGGATCCGCAGGTTCTGAGGCACTTCGGACCCCGTCAGCGTAAAAACAAAGGCGGTAGCCGTAGTAAACGGGTTGGGATAATTGAGCATATTGGAGATCATGGGCTTGTTGATCACCTGGAATCCTACCCGGTACTGCACCTGGCCTGCTTCATTCCCGCTCTGATCCTTTGCAGAAACCAGCAGCTCATAGTCGCCGTCTTCCATATGCGGCCTGAAATTCATCGTGGCGGCATTCTCATCGCCATTGGATGGCGGGGTAAACTTAAGGGTATCCGTACCCACTTTATAATTATAGGTAATATTCCGGTTCTTGTTGATCAATTGTACACGGATCAGGTCAGGGTTATCCAGCAGCAGCCATTTGGCGTCATCCGTCAGCTTTACCAGAATATCCGGTTTGGCGGAAACAATGTCCCGATTCAAAATATGGATCCCGTCAAAAGTTACGTCCATATAGGGACTGGTCGTATCTCCGCGTACAAGAAACTCTTTGTACAGGAAATTATTAAAATGATATTGTTCCGGCTGGGCGCCAACCGGGTTGAATTCAACAAAAAGCGTGTTCTTTCCGGGTAATTGTTTCAGATTTACCGGAACCGTTAATTTAATGGTATCGCCGGCCACAAGCGCTTTTTGATCGGGCACCGCCACCAGCGTTTCTGCGTTATTCTGATTCCGGATCGATAGCTTTACCTTGATACTGTCGAAATTAAACGCGCTTACATTTTTAAATACCACACCTACATTTAAAGGTTCCCCGGCATCGATCGTATCCTTTACAGAAAGATACAGGTTCGGAGCTATGGCCCCCTCCGGCCCCGGCGTATAAAACAGCCGCCAGTACCGGAATTGGTACGGGGTATAGGAAACGGCATCTTTATTTTCCAGGCTTAGCTTCAGGTAGGGGAATTGTACGGCGTTGATCGAAGACAGGTCTACCTCCTGTTTGGCCAGATCCAGGTTCTGAAGCGGTGTTTCTGACCCGTTCTCACTCACGCCGGTCAGTGTAATGGCAGGGATGTCGCTGCCGGACTCCAGTTCATTGCCGTTCCATTGCAATTTTTTCCATGCTTTGGCAGGGCCGAATACAGGGCTGGTCATATAGCCCAGCGAATCCGGCCCGTAAGGATTGACCTTCTGTTCGATCTTATCGGAGATCCCCTCGCTAAAGGTGGTTGCCGGGGTAAAGGACGGGTCGTTCTTTTTATATGTGAAAATAAATGCACGTGGCCGGTAAAATGAATCGATCGTTGCGAAGCCCTGGGCTTTTAATTTGTGGTAAATCGTATTCCCTTCACCAAAAGCTGCAGCATCATTTTTCCAGGTATCGGCATAGGTATTGGAAGATGAGTCATCTCCTGAAATATTCCTGAACACCACCACATAGCCATCGGGGATCGAATCCAGGAACTGGGCTGCACTTTTTCGCTTGTTGGCATCCAGTATATTGTACTGGAAGTTCCATTTCCGGTTATCGCCACATACGGGATCGCTGCCAAACCGCCCCGGCTGCCCTGCCTCGGCATTTACCCAGGGCGTCATGCTGTTGGGCTCGAATACATTGAAGATAATCCCGGATACGCCGCAAACACTGCGTATATAATCCCGGCCATCAACCGTAACCGCATTATCACTGGCGGTTGCGCCGGCTGTGGGAAATACTGCGGCCTTGATCACGAGCTCGTGCTTTACCTCCCTGAAATTTGTTTTACGGGTGGCAGAATCAATGCTCATCCGGTCAAAAGTATTGTCCAGCAGCTGATGTACATGCGACTGGTTAAACCCAACCTGGTCGCCCTGTATATAAATAAATGAAGCGGTATTCCAGTGGGGCTGCTCACCGTTGTCCGGCTTGCTGGCCACCCGCCAGAAATATACCGTGTTGTTCTTTAAGCTTGCTCCCGGAGTAAATTCCACTACTCCGCCGGATGAAACCTGAGTGCGTGCTATTTTAAAGGGGGAGCTGAATAAGGCCGTTGTATCCATCTCCATCAGATAGGTGCGCGTGGTAGCAAGCGGGTTCGCCGTGGAAGCCGCCAGCGTTACGTTGGGTTGATTCACGATCGCATAGGTATATGGATAAACGGGGCGGATTTCATCTTCAAAGATGAACACATCTTTTACGGTACTGTTGTTCCCCTCATTGAGCTCTTCAATTGTGTTTTCCGGGTCAATGGTGATCGTGATCCTGTTCTGCCCCTTGTCCTTAACGGGATCTATCGGCAACGAGTAATTTAAGGAATCCAGATACCGGACGGGGTCCAGCGTATCTTTTCTGAAAACCTTCACAGACTGATCCGGGAATGTTCTTTTGAGCTCAACCACTACTTTTTCATTTACCGCTTTCCCCAGATTATTGATGTTTACCTTAACTGCAAAATTTGTTTCGGCCACCGAAATAAAGTTTGGTGCAATGCTCACGGAAGCGTCCTCAATGGCATAATCCGGCTTATCAGGCTGATACAAGCGGATCGCCGGATCGCCGTTGAGCGTGTATTCTTCGCACTGAGCCCGCTGCAGCAAGGCACTCTCGCCTTCCGGCCGTTTGTACACTTCCGCGATCGTATTGGTCATCAATTCTCCGATCGTTTTGCCGTAATCTCTTCCCGACAAAATAGAATAGAGCTGCGTATTGTACACATCCAACGTAGAAATATAGCCCACGCTGGTGCCGGCCATCATGCCGATGCATCCCCTGTCCTTCGCCAAAACATATTTTTCGGAAACCGTCTCAATATCGGAAAGCCGCGACGGCGTGTAGCCAAAGATATCCCCTACATTGCACCCCATCATATTGAATAGCGGGTACTTTCCGGCATTGGAATAGTTACCCGGATCTTCCATATTAAACCCAAGCGATGTTGCCGAGGAATGGCCAAAATAGGTAAGCAGGTTTGCCCCGGAATTTATGTGACTGGCCAGCCGCTCGGAAACCTGCTGTTGCAACACATTGGAGCTGTTCTTTACAAAGGTTTCTACGACAGCGCCGGAAAACCCGCCCTCGATGATCTTTTGATGTTGTCGGAGATCGCCTTCCAGGAGGTCCTGTGTAGCCTGATCATTGGCACCAACGATATGGATGGCCGTTTTTTTCCATGCGCTTTCACTGATGCCCGGAGAAGTTGTTGCCAGTTGCTGTTCGTACTGTTTTACCTTCTCCAGGTACACCGCAACCTCGTTGCCGTTAACCACGGACAGCCGCCCGATGGGCGTGAGCGGTTGGGAGCTGCTTCCCTCGGCGGCCAGCAGCACATCTGATGAAGGGTACCCAAAGGTGGGAACCAGGTTGAGCTGTGCCAGTTGCGGGGCCAGCTCATATGATGGATAGAGTCTTGACGACACATAGGAAACCCCCTTCCCGATCAAAAATACCTGCCTGGGCTGTGATGAGAACCTGGTCCGGGCGAATCTCAAAAAGTTCCGTACCAATGAGGGGTGGTAATCGATGCCATAGGCAAACTGATCTGCCAGCTGGTCTACAAGATAGATCTTCGCATTATATCCGCCACCGGCAGCCGAAGCACGATAGCTGCGATAATCGTTTACCGGCTGGGATCCGTTGCTGCCGGACAGCAGGGCGCGGTTCGTGATCATCAGGTAATCTCCCTGGTTCTGCGCAGCATTGTAATTAACAAAAGTGCGGGGCTCCAGTGCCGGCACCTGTCGCATATTTGCCGGAGCCCGGCTTACCAGTACCAGCTCCTGAGCCTGGGTAGTGGCCGGTAAAAATACCTTTAAAAGTGTGGGGTTGGAATCATCAACTGTATAGCGCCGGCCATTGGCCCGGTCGTATAAAACGGGGGCACCTCCGGAAAAACTGAAATTGGAGATCTCCAGGTAATACCCCGAGCCGCGGGCGGGCAGGCTGAATGCGAAATTTGCGGCGCCGCCAAAATCAAACTTCCGCGCATACGTCACCGCCAGCGAGGCCAGCCGGATCCGGCTGGGAACCGTAGCTACATCGGTTACTGAAAAAGCTTCAGCCCCCCCGGAGAGAATGCCGGCCGGCAGCGTTTTTGACAGTTTTGAGTATCCGAAATTAAACAGGGACTGGTCAAAGACCAGGGTTCCGTTCACCGTTAACTGCGCTTTCTTTGTTGCAATATTGGCGCCCACCACGTTCATCTGGATCGTCACCGCCGGCGCACCTGCACCGGTATAGGCATAAAGATGCTGCTGGAACGTTTTGGATTGTCCTTCGTTTATGTCTGCAGAAGTCCAGCCTTCGCCTTCTTCGATGGAGGCCACATATAAGGTACCCAGCCCTGAGCCTTCGGCCTTACCCAGGTGAATCTGCTCGCTAAAACCCGTATCCGCCCGGTACATAAAATAGGGCTCGGGCGTTGCACCTACCGGCAGCGTGTTGGGCGTGTTTATGAGTCGCCTGTTGCCACCTGCCGGGTTCACGGTTAAAAAATAGGCCGCAGAATCGGTAAACAGGCTTTTGGCATCCGAAAGCTGCTGATCGGGCATCCGGTACAATATATTGTCGGCCTTTCCATCGTTCTTCTGCCCCCAAAATTCGATATAGCCCCCGGAGCCCAGCGCGCCTGAGGCCACCGATGTATAAACAGGTATTTCTTCTCCATTATGCCATAACTGAAAATGGGATGCATCCACCCCGCCCAGGTTAACGGCGGCCAGTGCTGCAGACGGAATACGGTACAAACCGTTTGCCGCTATTTTGAATTTATAATACGTTTTATTGTAATCGATCCATTCGTTGCCGAACTGTTGCGCGCCCGCTGCCACGGAAAAGATCAATAGTGCTATCGTAAGCAGTTTTTTCATTCTCGCCACGTATTAATTATCGTTTCGTTTCCTCCGGAAATCCATTTTAAGGGAGAAAACATGCGTAAACAGCGGGTTCGACTGGTTTGCCAGGTTGGTAAATGCGTAATCGATCATGAGCGACTGGATGCGGAAACCCACCCCCACGCTTGGCTGAAAGATCCATACCTTTTTCTGGTTCAGGGTATCACCGTCGGCAAGCCCTTTCTGAAAATTATTGACCCCACCCCGTATAAAGACCACATCCTTATAATTGTATTCCAGCCCCAGTTTGGGATCGACGCTCACAGGATCGCCACTGACCACCGTATTCCTTCTTCCATCAAAAGTGAGGTCGAGATTCGCCTCGGCTAATACCCCGGATCTTTTACCGACCGGAAACACACGGGCACCACCCAGGATCAGGCGCGGGGACGTCATTTCGGTAGATTTTACAGGGATCTCATTCCGGGCAAGATATAAAGCTTCTTTTTCCTCCTCTGTAAAATTAAAGGCCCAGCTATTGAACGTAGTGGTGATATCCCGGCCTACGATGCCGAACCGCCATTTATCCTGCATGATCTGCAACCCTGCATCCAGGCCAAATCCCCAGGCCTTGGCAAAACTCCCAACGCTGCGATGGATCACTTTGGCATTTACGCCAAAATTGATGTTTTTCTTTTCCGTCTGTTTGAGGTTCTGTGCATAGGACAACAGGAACCCGTAATCTGCCGATGAAAAAGACTTAATATTGTTATAGTTCAGTGACCCGTCCGGTTCCACCAGGAACAGGGTATTCATGATATCATCTACGGCAAAGCGCAATGCCGTGATCCCCAATGTCCGTTTGGAGCTGGTTGTAGGCAATGTTACATTCAGGTAATCGTATTTACCGATACCTGCAAAATATTCGGCATGCATCAGGTTCACCTGAACGTTCTCCTGAACATTTACCAGCCCGGCAGGGTTCCAGTACCCGGCGGTTCCGTCAGTAACACTGGCTACCTGGGCACTTCCCATACCCAACCCCCGTGCACCCGCGCCAATATTCAGGAATTCATTGGAATACTTCCGAAACTGGGCTCCTGAAACGAGGGCGACCAGTAAAAACAGCAGTAAAAAGCATGATCTCAATGCTTTCATTCTATCAGATTAAGTTTAGGGTCTACAATTTTCCGATAAGTACAATTATTCTCAACGAAATTAGGCATAAAGCATTTACAAACATAGCTTTTTAGATCAGTTCTGTCATTTATTCGCCCAAGTATCTAAAACCATACCCCAACATTCGCTCTTATAGCACGGATGGCCTACCTTTGCACCTCATTATTAAAGAGCTATAGAATTATGAGCATAATATCAGAATTGAGATGGAGGGGCATGATCCAGGACATCATACCGGGCACCGAAGCACAACTGGAAAAGGAAATGACCACCGGCTATATCGGGTTTGACCCTACTGCCACCAGCCTGCATATCGGAAGCCTGGTGCCTATTCTGTTATTGGTGCATCTCCAAAGAGCCGGACACCGTCCGGTAGCCCTCGTTGGAGGCGCCACCGGTATGATCGGCGACCCCAGCGGCAAAAGTGAGGAAAGGAACCTGCTCAACGAGGAAACACTGGCAGCAAATGTTGCGGGGATCCGGCATCAGCTGGAAAAATACCTTGATTTCTCTCCTTCGAACCCCAATGCCGCCGTCATGGTAAATAACTACGACTGGTTTAAAGACATCCGTTTCCTGGAGTTCCTGAGAGATGCCGGAAAGCATATTACGGTGAACTACATGATGGCGAAGGACAGCGTAAAGAAACGCTTTGAGGGCGAAGTGGGCATCAGCTATACCGAATTTGCTTATCAGCTGATGCAGGGCTACGATTTTTATCATTTATATACCACGGCTGACGTAAAACTGCAGATGGGGGGCAGCGACCAGTGGGGAAACATTACCACCGGCACCGAGTTCATCCGCCGCAAGGCGGGTAAGGAGGCCTTTGCCTTTACCTGTCCGCTGATCCGGAAGGCCGATGGCACCAAGTTTGGGAAAACCGAAAAAGGCAACGTATGGCTGGACCCGGAAAAGACGACGCCGTACCAGTTCTACCAGTTCTGGCTCAACACCAGCGATGAAGATGCGGCATCCTGGATAAAGATATTCACGTTCCTCGAAGAGCCTGCCATTAAGGAGCTGATCAGCGGGCATCAGCAAAATCCTGCTGATCGCCTCCTTCAAAAAGCGCTGGCCAGGGAGATTACCTGCTTTGTACATGGAATACCGGAATATGAAAAAGCCGTTGCCACTACGGAAAAGTTGTTTGCCAATCAAAACAAGCCGGCATCTGAAATGAGCATCGAAGACCTCGAAGGCCTGGAAGGCGTTGTAAAAGCCGGTATCCCCGGGACTGCATTGGAGGCGGGCATGGATATTGTTTCCCTCCTGGCAGAAACAGGCGTGGCTTCCAGCAAAGGCGAAGCCCGGAAGCTGATCCAGGGCGGAGGCATCAGCTTGAACCGCGAAAAAGTGAGCGATGCGCAGCTGCTGGTAACCGGCGCTCACCTGCTGCACAACCGCTATATCCTGCTACAAAAAGGAAAGAAAAACTATTACCTGGCGGAGGTAGAGGAAGGAATATCAAATATTAAATAAGAAATGTAAAATGTAGAAATAGTGATTTTCGCCGGCAATGAGGCCCCCGGAACGGATAGTAAAGCCCTGAGCTTTTACATTCAATATTTTACATTCCCCCAAGGGACTTGATCACCTTCCACATGGCATCAGCCACCAGTTGATTGCCTTTTTCATTTAGATGGACCCGGTCCACGGTGAGGATCCCCTTTTCTTTATTGTCCGGGTTGTTTTTAGCCAGATAGTCGAGGAATATCTTGCGGAGGTCCACCAGGGGTACCTTGTTCTTTGCTGCGTATTCCCGGATCCATCCTGCATAGCGGTTCAGGTCGCCATCCTGCTGATTGGAGCAGTCGTTCCGCTCCCCGATCACAGAAGGCGTACAAACTACCGGCTGAATACCTTGCTTCACCAGCGTGGAAATGATCGCATCATAGAACTTTCCGAATTTATCAAAATCGGTACCCGTACCGGAAGAGGTCTTATGCCATACATCATTAATGCCCACATAAACCAAAACGATATCGGGTTTTTGATCCAGCACATCCGGCTGGAAACGGAGGAACAGGTCGTACACTTTATTACCACCGATCCCTTTTCCCACAAATTCAAACTGATCTGATACCCCGTCCGTCTTGCTCAGGCCTTCGATCAGCCGGATATATCCCCCGGGTGCCGCGCCCTGTTGGGTTATGGAATCTCCGAAAAAGATCACTTTCTTTTTCTTAACCGGCTGAAACGCGAACATCATGAGTACGAGAGGCAGCAGCAATGCCGTTTTTTTAATCATCATTGATACATTTAAATTTAATATGAACAGTCGTTATCAACAAAAGGGGTTTCACCTTCCTGACCACATCTTCCCCAAAAAACCGGGAGCAAAAATAACGACATCCTTTTAAGTGACCTGATCAAACTGAATAATTTTTGAGGGATATCTTTTGGCATAGGCAAACAGCATATTGGTAATGGTGCTGTTCTCTTTATAAGGGGTTATTTGTTCGCGGAGCTGCTCCGGCCGTTCTATCCTGACCTCACCTGAAATAAATCCCATACCATAAAAGCAGCCCTTCCAAACCAGGATGCAGGATCTTTCATCGTGGTGAATGCCTTTATCTACGATCGCAAACGAGGGAAGGTCCTCTAAATGCCGGATCGCCTCCAATACCCGGCTATTATAGCTTTCAGGAGATTCTTTTTTCTCACAGGCGCCTGCGCAAAACGCCTGGTGTGTTTCTTCATCATACAACGCCGCTCCCATAAAACATAAACGGGGGCATAAATGATGCGCGTGCACCAACTGCCGCAGGGATGCTTTTGCTCCCTCAATATGATGAAAAGAGCTGCGCAGCATTCTTCCGCGGATCATTTTGTCCACGCCCAGTCGTAAATAACCATTCTGGTCCTCATAGGAAACAATGCCATATAATTCTTCCCGCCTTTTCTGGGAGGCATTGAACCGCGGCCAGAGTCTTTTTATTTCCGTTGACTCCTTCACAGCGGCCATCAATTCGGTACCACATTCCTCATAGCTGATGTGATGCACATAGCGCATAAAATGCTGCCGCTGTCTTCCGGTGGAATTGTTGCTAAAATGACTGCTTACCCGGTAGCGGATATTCTTCGCTTTTCCTACATAAACAACCTTGCCCTTATCATCATGAAAATAGTACACCCCCGGCGTATAGGGCAACTGGTCAAAATCAGATTTGGGAACATTTGGCGGCAATGCCTGTTCCCCGGATGTTCTTTTGAGGCTTTTCTGAATGTGCCCTTCGGTATCCTTTTTTAACAACAGCTGAAACAGCGCTACCGTGGCATCCGTATCCCCTCCCGCCCTGTGCCGGTTCAGATGCCGGATCCCCAGCGCCTCACAAAGCCGGCCCAGACTGTAGGATGCATGCCCGGGAAGGATCTTGCGGCTTAAGCGTACCGTGCAAAGCTTGCTGGTATTTAATTCATACCCGCAATAGGACAACTGGCTTTTGACAAACGAATAATCAAAATTGACACTGTGGGCTACAAATACTTTATCCTGCAACAGGGTGTAGACTTCTTCGGCTATTTCTTCAAACAGAGGAGCCCCGGCCACCATTTCATTGGAAATTCCGGTAAGCGCACGGATATAGCCAGGGATCTCCTGCAGGGGGTTCACCAGGCTTTCAAAGCGGTTCAGCAAGGTACCCTCGGCATCCACCAGCTGGATGCTGATCTCTGTGATGCCGCTCGCAGCAGCATAAGAACCGGTAGTTTCAATATCAACAATTGCAAATTGCATTCCTGTAAAAGGCTAATTTCGCAAAAAAAACAAACTTGAACGAAGAAAAGTTTACCATGTTCCGCAACCGGTTTACAAAAGTTTACCGGCATCTTTCAAAACAGGCACAAAAACAAGGGGTTACCTGTTACCGGGTCTATGATCATGATCTGCCCGAATTTCCGGTTTCCATTGAGCTGTACGAAAACCATGTGTATGTGGCAGAATACAAGCGCAGGCATCATTTGGATGAGGATGCACATGCTATATGGATGCAGCAAACTATGCGGATCATTTCGGAAACCACCGGCATTCCAACGGAGCTGATCCATACCAAGCTGCGCCAGCGGAAGCCCGGCCGGAAAGGGCAATACCAGAAAACAGACGCTACAAAAAGTGAATTTACCGTACAGGAGAACGGATTAAAATTTATCGTCAACCTTGAAGATTACCTGGACACGGGACTCTTTTTAGACCACCGGGTCACCCGCAAAATGGTGCAGCAGGAAAGCGCGGGCAAACGGATCATGAACCTCTTTGCCTATACCGGCTCTTTTTCCGTTTATGCAGCGGCCGGAAACGCAGCCGCCATCGCCACCGTTGATCTTTCCAAAACCTATATCCAGTGGGCAGAGCGGAACCTGCAGCTGAACGGGCTTACAAATCCGGCCTATACCTTCCTGCAGGCGGATGTGCTTGCTCACATAAAACAGGTCCCCGTGGAGTCATATGATCTCATTATTATGGACCCGCCCACTTTCAGCAACAGTAAACGGATGGACGATATCCTCGACATCCAGCGGGACCACGTATCCCTGATCAACGATTGCCTGCGTATACTGGCGCCGGGGGGTATCCTGTATTTCAGCACCAATGCACGAAAATTTGTGCTGGAATCCGGCAAGCTGCAAACAGATAAGATAAAGGATATTACCCGCGCCACCACGCCGTTTGACTTTGAAGGAAAGCTGTTTCGCTGGTGTTATAAGATGGAGAAATAGTATCGTACCAGGAGTATAAACCGTTAAGAAGCTGTTTAAACCCGATTCAGGAAAATCCTCATCGTCACCAAATGTGCCGCTTTTATCGCATCTACTCAGGGCTTTGCTGTAGCCGTCATCCGTAAAAAAACGGGGTTCAACGATCATTTTAGCAAAAGAGGCATGGCCCTGAAAGATCCGGCAAGAACGGGTTTCAACCCGTTTACGAGTCCAAAAGAGCAACAGAGAGCCATGGGCCCGGGGCATAATGATCCGTGTCTATGGCTCTTATGAAATTACAGCTTCGTTAAAGAGATTGTATTAAAAGTCACTTTATAGCATGTTGTCATTCTGAGTATTCAATTTATTTCAGGGTCTATTCCTGTTTCAGGATCTGCTTTAATCTTGCATTGATGCCGAATAGATGCCGAAACAAGTCCGGCATGACAAATGAAAGACTTTTGATACAAACTCTTTAACGACAACGACGCGCCGGATGGCGCTTATAAGGGGAATCAAAATGCTATTTTCAAACAGCTTCCGGGAAAAACGCCCTGCGCTTAATAAAGCAGGCACTTCTTCAGTACCGGGCAGGGAATTATTTTCCATATTGTTTTTGCAGCAGGTAGAGATACGGGGCAAAATGATGATGGGCAAACCTGTCTGCTTCGTCCCTGCCGTACTTCTGATAGTAGGCAGTATCGGGCATCAGCACTACCGGACTTCCGGCCCGCATATAGCTCATGGAAGGCGCATACCTGGGCTCTTTTAATCCCGGCAATGCTTTTCTCACAGCAAGTTTATAAAGCTTGTGCCCCAGGATATTGGTATAAGACCGCTGTGCCTTCCGTGTTTTCCTGTTCAGCTTTCCATAGTAGAAATTGCCTGCAAGCCGCAGGAAGAACTTTTGTTTTTTTAAGTCCTCGGGAATATGAATAATGGGATTCAATGTATTCATATCCGAAACGCGCTGAATACTGTAAGGCGTTTCCGGCACCCAGTCGGCTGCGTTCACAACAGAATAGGCCCAGCCACCTCTGTTGATAAAGTCGAAATCATATGCATATTGCATATTGCCGGGCTTCGGCGCCGCGCTGGTATAGGTCTTAAACCGGATATCGGCCGGCAATGCCCCATCCTGTCGCCGGTAATAAAAATAAGAGCTTACCAGGTAGCTCAATGCCCCACCCTGACTGTGCCCGAAGATAAAAAAGTCGCGCACACCTTTTTGATAGAGCTCTTTGATTTTAGGCATCATATCCGTTACCAGGTAGGCCATGCCAATGGTCCAGCCGGCGTGGACATACGCCTCCTTACTTTCCGCCAGCTTGTAGCTGAATTGAGTAGCGGGGCCTAATTGTAGTGAACCTGTTGCGGGGATCATCGGGCAATAATAATTTTCCATCCAGCTTACCATATCGCCCACTGTTCCACGGATCACGATCACCGCCTGGTTCTGTTCGTTGGTATACAGCCACCAAAGATTTTTCATACCTACCTCCGGCGACTTATAGATCAGTTTATAGGGATCCTGTTGTTTTTCCCGTAGTGCTTTGTCGGGAATGCTGCTTTCATAGTGCGCCATCGACAGGAACGCGGCATATTCTTTTACATCAAATCCCGGCTGAAACTGCTGGGCAGCCACCACCCGTACAACAAGCAACAATACAATAAAAAATCGCAGGCGTAAATACATGGTATCTTTTTTTATGGATGCAAAATTAATCCTTCAGGCAGTAAAAAACAGCAGATAGGACGTACAGGGCAAACGGATTAAAATATATACAAAGACCGATCGGCCCGGTTCAATTGTAAAAATATGCGCTTTAGCTGTTTAAACCGGCCGCCGCAAAAATACTTTTGAGGCAGTTCTTTTCTGTGGCCCCAGCCCTGGCGCGTGCCCATGCGTCACTTAAGGGTCCAAACGGTTATGAACCCGTTTTAAATTACCGCGGTCGTATTGCCGGCAGCTCACACCTTCAACAATTGCATCAGGTCCTTTACCCCCTCTGTGGCCGTGTTTTCAATAGTATGCAAAAGCGGAAACCGGCGTACATCCGGGATGGCTTTATCGATGATGTACTTCGGAGCATCTTCCGCAACGTAATCGATCAGACCCGCAGCGGGATACACCAGCATGGAAGTGCCGACCACTACAAAGATATCAGCCATAGCTGCCAGCTTCGACGCCGGAACGATCATGGGCACCGCCTCCCCAAACCATACAATATCCGGCCTTAGCTGGCCGCCATCCGGCGCCTGGTCTCCTAACTGAATATCGCCCCGGATCTCATAGGATGGGGTCAGGGACCGGTCGCTCCGCATTTTAAAGATCTCTCCGTGCAGGTGGATCACATGGGTGGATCCGGCCCGCTCGTGCAGGTCGTCGATGTTCTGTGTGATCACGTGCACCTCATATTCCTGCTCCAGCTCTGCAAGACCGTAGTGGGCCGCATTCGGCGCTGCTTCCAGCGCCTGCTTCCGGCGCATGTTGTAGAAGTCGAGTACCTGCGCGGGATTACGCGCCCAGCCTTCCGGCGACGCCACTTCCATAAGGTCATATCCTTCCCAAAGTCCATCACTGTCCCTGAAGGTTTTTATTCCGCTCTCTGCGCTGATGCCCGCACCCGTAAGCACCACTAATTTCTTTTTATTCATGCTCAGAACCTTTTACAGTTTACAAGATAACACCTGTTGTGTAAAAATAAGAACCCGCAAAGACATTCGAAAGGCTGAAACAACGGCGTTTACTCATTCAATACGATCCCGTCATCCGCTAATTCCGCCCCTTTCTTCACCAACCGGATAAATGCTTCCCGGTAACCATTCTCATCAGCTCCTCTTGCTCCGTTTGCCAGTTCCAGCACCTGTTCGTAGCTTGAATGCTGTCTGAATGCAGAATTCCGAAGCAGCAGACCGAACTCTGCCACTGCTGCCGCAAAACGGAAATTATCCGTAGTGCTGTTTATGGCGATGGTACGGTCTGCAACGGGAATGGTAATAAGTTCACTACGGTCTGCATCCACACTTTTATAACGCAGCTTCAGTGTAAGCATTTCATCTGAAACTGCAAATCCCGCCTTCTCAGCCACCGGTCGATATTTCAGATCATCTACCGGTTTTGAAAATTCATTTTTTACGCCTACGGGTATTATTTCATACAAGGCCGTAACGGTATGTCCGCTGCCTATTTCTCCCGCATCTTTTTCATCATCATTAAAATCTTCCTTTCGCAGCATCCGGTTTTCATACCCGATCAGGCGATAAGCCTGCACCCTGCCCGGATTGAACTCCACCTGTATCTTCACGTCTTTGGCAATGGTAAACAGCGTTCCTCCAAATTCGCTCACCAGCACCTTCCGGGCTTCGCTTAAATTGTCGATATACGAATGATTGCCATTCCCCTTATCGGCCAGCTGCTGCATTTTACTGTCCTGGTAATTCCCCCTTCCAAATCCCAGTACTGAAAGAAAGATCCCTGTTTTTCGTTTTTCTTCAATCAGCCGCACCAGGGCATCGTCACTGCTGGCGCCTACATTAAAATCGCCGTCGGTAGCCAGCAGCACCCTGTTATTCCCTTTTTCAATAAAATTCTCTTCTGCCACCCGATAAGCCAGTTGTATCCCCGCACCTCCCGCAGTAGCGCCTCCTGCCTCCAGGCCTGCAATAGCCTCCCGTATCCCCGATTTGTTTTTCCCGCTTGTGGAAGGCAATACCAGTCCTGCATTTCCCGCATATGTAACGATTGCCACCCGGTCTTCAGGCCGCAGGTTATCTGTAAGCAGCAACAGCGATCTTTTTAAAAGCGGCAGTTTTTGCTCAGCGAACATGGAACCGGAAACATCAACCAGGAAAACAAAATTGGATGGAGGCAGGTCCTCTTTGGGAATTTCCCTCCCTTTGATTCCAATATGCATCAATCGATGCCGGGTGTTCCAGGGGCATGCCGCAACTTCTGTAGTTATACGGAATGGGTCTCTATTTTGGGGAGAGGCATAGTCGTAGTCAAAATAGTTGACCAGCTCTTCAATCCGCACCGCTCCGGCAGGCGGATGTATTCCTTCATTAAGAAAGCGGCGGACATTACTGTAGGCGGCTTTATCTACATCAATCGAAAAAGTGGATAACGGCTGCTGCGTCGTTGTTTCAAAGGCATTTTCTACAATATTTGCGTATCCCTCTGTATTAAAATCAGCTTCAGACGGATCCGCTGTTTTTAATGACTCTATGGTCATTTCAGCGTTGACACTGCCGGCAGACTGCTGACCGGCTTGTTTACAGGCAAATAATATCCAGGGCAATAGGGCTATTGCGAAAAAAAGGCGTTTCATAAAACTGTTTTTTTAGGTAATGAAGATCTCTGTTTTTTCAATCCAAAACGGACCAAAAGCAATCATACAGCAGGCTCCCGGGTGCGCCGCTTTACATTTTTTTTGGTATCAAATGTGTTCCATTTAACCGTTAATACAGCAACCGGAAAAAAGTAACCGCTCCTCCCTGTTAATAAACACAAAAAGCTCCCGGCTGCACCAGGAGCTTTCGCCTGTCTGTACAAACAGGCATGCATCAAGAACATATGATCTTAAACCCTTACCATAACACCCCTCGTCTCTTTGCTGAAATAATGCCGGTATTTTTTGCTCACTTCTTCCGTTTGCTTTTCTCCATTGATGTACAGGTCTCCCTCAATATACTGGATCCTGTTATCCGGTCCTTTCTCTATCAACCCATCCTGCTCCATCTCCTGGTAGGCATCTTTGAGTTTCTGTAACTGCTTCCTGGTGTTCCGCAGCTCATCATTCACCCCGGGAGCCAGGCGGTTCATTTCCTGATCCAGGTCTTTTTTCCGGAACCGGAGATCGCGCTTTGCATTTTCGAGCTGCTCTTTCAGCTGATCCAGGTGAACCCCTTCCAGGGCTGTACGCAGCTCATTGCGCACCTTCTCCTGATCAATTTTCTGGACCGGGGCCAGGGCGCGGGCAATACTTGCATCGACTTTTGCCTTATCAATACTGGCCATGGCTTTATCAAGGTCTTTATTCAGCTTTTCAAAATCGACCTTTTTAATGGCCGCCTGGACTTCCGATTGGATCCGGTCAAGATCAATGCCGGCCATTGCTTTTCCGATCTGCCGCTGAATACGGTCTGCATCAATGCTCCGGGCCTCGCCGGCGGCATTGCGGATCTGCTCATCTACGTAATTTAATGCTTCATCCAGCCGGCCGGTTTCAAATTCTGTGATCGCCGGAACCGTATCCGTCCAAAAAGGAAAGGAAGGGTCTGCCTGTGGTGCCGGCCGCAACGGAATAAAGGATAAAGATGCAACACATGTGGCCGACAGGGACGCCCAGAAAGCGGCCCTTAAAATTGATCTCTTTTTCATTAGCTGGGTTTTAAGATAAAACAAAAACGAATATCTTCGTAGTAAAAATACGGATACAAGCTGTATGATTGGTGTTAATGAAATGGTAATTTGTTCCGGCAGTGATCGATATCCCCGGTTTCATTTTTCTGACAGGGTGCACTGTGCGCGTACACCGCGGGTTATTTTTTAAGAGGCTCCGGTATCAGATTGCCTGAAGCAGCACCTGCCAGGCCTGGCTTAAGCTCCCGTCCCGAATCAGTTCTTTTGCATATTGATGAATGGCCAGGGTACGCTCCGCCCCGGGCAACCGATTCAGGAGTTGCTGCAGTTGCGCATCAGCAAAGCCGGGGTCTTTTTGCGGCAATTCCCTGAAATTTGCCAGCGCTCCAAGATCGTTGCCTGTAAGAACGGAGCTGTATCGAATAACAGCCGGCAGGGCATCAATTCCCATGCCCAGTTCTGTATTGGGCTTTGCTACTTCAAAGAGGCTTTCCAATCCCACTTTGCAATACCAGTTTCCGCCCAGCCGGGCAACCAGCTGCAATTTGCGCTGGTCTACTTTTTTATGCTCATTCAGGATGGAAGCATCGAGATGCAGCCGCAATACTTCACAAAGAACCAGGTTGCCGGCTCCGCCCTCTGTTCCCAGGGGTTTTATTTCCATTACCCGGCACTCCATTCTGGCCTTGCTTTCTTTCACCATGGGCGGCTTTACAAGCGATGCCGGTTCCATAGTAAATCCTGCTTTTATAAATTCATTGACATCCTTCGGATACTCACAACTGGCCAGTGATACCTGTTGTATCATATCATAGTCAACAATATTGATGACCACCTCCGGCCATTCCATTAAATTTTGCAGGGTGTGTTTGGTGCTGTTGTCGCGTACTCGTCTTGAAGGGCTGAAAACGACCACCGGCGGATTGGTGGAGAACAGGTTAAAAAAGCTGAACGGGCTCAGGTTCACATTGCCTTTTCCATCCACCGTACTGGCAAAGCAGATCGGCCTCGGTGCAATGACGTGCTGCAGGTAGTGCTGTTTTTCTAATGGCGAAAGCGCCGCTACATCTATAATCATATTGAACCGCAAAATACACTAAGAAATCGTTAAGGACCAGAAAAATAAACCTGGAAATACCTTGCAATCATTACGGTAAAAAACCAACCGCATAAACCGTAACAATGCAAGCCCGGAATCCTATTCATCCGGAGCCCGTTCTTTTAATATCCGTAGCTCTTTGGGATAATAATTATTGATCCTGTTGGGCAGCACGTTCATCCATCCCAGGGGCTGACCGGCAAATGCGGCCACCTGCCACCCGGTTTGCAGTCCTTCCGGATCTATCTCTTTTCGCTGGAGATAACGGATGGCAGTTTCGCGGGATAACCCGGCTCTTATGACCTGCCCGGGCAACAGTCCGCTCAGCGCCAGGGCATGGTCCGGGATCAGCTTGTTGCGGATCAGCTCGCCCGTCAGCACTCCCGAATACAAAACTTTCATCTTTTGCGCCAAAAGGTCAAACGATTCATAAAGCGCTTCAGGCCAGGAATAGATGCGGCCGCCAAACGCAACAAATCGCAACCCTTCCATCAGGATCCACCTGCTCAGCGCCACGGTCTCTTTTCCGGAAAGCGTCTTGTTCACCGGCCGGTACCGTTCGGGTTTCCCAGTGACCGCTTTTTTCCGGAAGGCCCCCATAAAGAAGCCTTCCCCTTCCAGGCGGTGCGGCCAGAACCGGTATCCAAAGGCGGTTCCCTCCTTCACGGGAACAATACCCCACCGGGGATCTGTTGCCAACTCGATACCTTCCAGATCCATTGCCTCCGCCAGCCATTTCAGGATGTACTCATCTTCTTCCTTCGAATACGAGCAGGTAGAATAAACCAGGGTTCCGCCCTCTTTGAGTGCGGGCAGCACGTCTGCCAGGATGCGCTGCTGCCGCCGGCTGCATAATTCCACGCTGCCTTCGCTCCATTCTCCGATCGCTTCCGGGTCCCTGCGGAACAAGCCGCTGCCGCTGCAGGGCGCATCCACAATGATGACGTCAAAAAAACCGGGAAGCACTGAGAAGTCTGCAGGATCATTGTTGGTAACCGCAACATTGTGCGCACCCCACTTAATGACGTTGTCCTTTAATACGGCCGTTCGGCTCCTGATGACCTCGTTGCTCACCAGCAGACTGTTCGCGGGGAGGAGCGATTGTATATGGGTGGTCTTTCCCCCGGGCGCCGCGCAAAGGTCCAGCACTTTTAACGGCCGGGAAAGATCCGCGCCCTGCTGCAGGGCCTGCTCTAAAAACATGCTGCTGGCTTCCTGTACGTAGTAACAACCCGCATGAAACAACGGATCAAAGGTAAACGAAGGACGCGGGGACAGATAATGGCCATAGCGGGACCAGGGAACGGACGTATGACCCCTCGTAAAGGGAATTTCTGAAATTTTACAAGGATTGATCCGGACAGATGTTACCTGCGCTTCCGAATGATGCAGGTCTATAAATGCTGCCTCATCAAAACCGGGAAGTCCTCTCAAAGAATGGATGAACCGAGATGGTAATTGCACAGCGCAAAAATAAAAATTTATCTACATTATCCCGATCATTTCTCTTTGCCCGCATGGATTGCAAAGACCGGTCTGTTATCACCGCATATCTGCATTGATCCCCGATCTTAAATACAAGCGCCGGGGGAAATGCCGGTTGCGCTTCATCCATCCCCCAATAGCAGGATCACCCTGGTCATATGCTTTTATAAAAATAGGGGACTGAAGATCTGCAATTCAGTGACATTGCTGCGCCCCCATATCCTCAGATGCTCTTCAACGCGGTTACCAGGTCCTGCAATACTTTTTTTGCATCTCCAAACAACATGGATGTTTTGGAACTGAAGAAGAGCGCATTCTCGATCCCGGCATAACCGGGTTTCATGCTCCGTTTATTAACGATCACCATTTTCGCCAGCTCCACTTCCAGCACCGGCATACCATAGATAGGTGAAGAAGGATCTGTTTTGGCTGCGGGATTCACCACATCATTAGCGCCCAGCACCAGCACAACATCCGTTTGGGGAAACAGCTCATTGGCGCGTTCCATTTCCAGCAGCTTCTCGTAGGGTACATCCGCCTCGGCAAGCAGTACATTCATATGGCCCGGCATGCGCCCGGCAACGGGGTGTATGGCATATTGCACCTCCACGCCCCTGTTTTCGAGCAGCTTCTCCAGTTCATGACAGGCATGCTGTGCCTGGGCTACCGCCAGCCCGTAACCGGGAACGATCAGCACCCGGCCGGCGTACCCCATTACTACCGCAGCATCCGGTATGCTGACCTCTTTAACCGTTCGTTGCTCCGTCCCGCCGGCAATCTTTGCCTGGTTTCCTCCAAAAGAGCCGATCAGTACATTGACCAGCGAACGGTTCATAGCCCGGCACATCAAAATCGTCAGCAATGTTCCGGCCGCACCTACCAGTATGCCCCCGGTGAGCATGGCCATATTCTGATATAAAAATCCGCCACAGGCTGCGGCCACACCGGTAAACGAGTTCAGCAGTGAAATAACGACCGGCATATCCGCCCCACCCACAGGCAATACAAAGAGCACCCCGTATAACAGTGCCAGTGCAAAGACCAGGTAAAACAAGACCCCCATTTGAGACGGGGCAAAACAAAACAACAGACAAACGGCAACCGCAACGATGGCCAGCAGGATCAAAAGGCTCAACAGGTGCTGTCCGCGGAATGTACGGTCCCTGATCTTTCCATTCAGCTTTCCCCAGGCAATCATACTTCCCGTAAAGGAAACTGATCCGATGATCATTCCCAGCAGGATGATGATCAGCGGGCCAACCGGTATCATTGTTCCAGTTCCGGTTGCTCCTTCTATCACAACGATCGAATGGCGCCGGAAATGATCAAACTCCACTACCGAGATCAACGCAGCACAAAGCCCGCCCATGCCGTTAAACATGCTGACCATTTCCGGCATAGCCGTCATCTTTACCTTCCTGGCTGCAACAACTCCTATTACCGCGCCCAAGGCCATCGCTCCGGATATCCAGGGAAGGTTCCCTAACCCATTGCCTTCCTCATCCCTGTATAAGAATAGTGTTCCAAGTATTGCAAGCGCCATACCCGCCGCTGCCACAAGATTCCCCTTCCGCGCAGTAGCCGGGCCCGACAGCATTTTCAGGCCGACGATGAATGTTACGGAGGATAATATGTAGCAAAGGATAAGTAAGTTCATGAAATATAATCAATATTGATCTATGTTGAAATATCAAATTCTAAACTCTAAATGCAATGGAACTCATTTAACCACCAAGCCTTCGTAAAATAGCTGCAAAAGTCTTCATTAGCTCTTCACTCTCCCGGATCAGAACCTGCCGGTCTCTTTCCAGCTCAGTTCTATTCTTTTTTACTGATCCTGATCTAATGCTTTAAATCTTTATCTCCCAGATTATCATTGGCCTCAATATAATTTGCTGCCACTGATCCTGCCGACCGAAGGACCTGGGAAATATAAACCCTGTTAAAGATATCGACCTTTAGCTTTAAACAGAAATCCCTGACCTGTAATGAAAATGTTTCCGTTCTTTGCTCTAAATCATATCTTTTTTCTTCAGGCATAAACTGATCTCTTTTTAGAATTTAAAGATTGGACTTTCTCCTCCTAAACATTTCCAGCATTCTATCCGTTACCACGAATCCCCCTACCACATTTAATGTGCCTACCACCACGGCCAGGAAGCCCAGTATCAGCGCCAGGTAGTTATCTGTTGCGGCCCTTCCTGTTACGATGATTGCGCCGATCACCACTACCCCATGGATGGCATTGGCACCGCTCATCAGCGGTGTGTGCAATACACCCGGCACATGCCCGATCACTTCGATGCCCACGAAGATCATGAGGATGACAATGTAAATGATCTGCTGATTTTCGGCGATCCAGTTAAAAAAAATCATTTGCAAAACGTTTATCGGTTAAATATGTACCAACCCTGATTTCCAAAATCACCGAGGCTCAGATCCCCCGTGCACGTTCCCGGATCTTTCATTTATGACTTCTCCTTTATAAACGATACAGGCCCCCTTCACCAGTTCGTCCTCAAGGGGAATCGCCCATTTTCCATCCGGACCGGATAGCAGTTGCAGGAAATTCAACAGATTCTTCCCATACAGTTTACTGGCGTCTGCGGGCATGGTTGCAGCCAGGTTTCCGTTGCCCACAATCGAGATCCCCCTGTACATCACCGTTTCCATATTCTTTGTCAGCGGCGTGTTGCCCCCCGTAGCCGCGGCCAGGTCGATGATCACCGATCCGCTGCGCATGCTGTTGAGCATGGGTTCTGTGATCAGGACCGGGGCCTTTTTTCCGGGGATCTGTGCCGTGGTAATGATGATATCCGATCTGGCCGCACTTTCGGCAATCCGCTGTTGTTGTCTTTGAAAATAATCCGTTGTTTGCTCCACGGCATACCCGCCCGCCCCGCTGGCATCTGCTGCTCCTTCCACTTCTATAAACTTCGCGCCCAGGCTCATCACCTCTTCCTTCACGGCCGGCCGGGTATCAAACACTTCAACCACCGCACCCAGCCGGCGCGCAGTGGCGATCGCCTGTAAACCGGCCACACCTGCCCCTAAAATGAGCACTTTTGCAGGTGCAATGCTTCCGGCTGCCGTCATAAACATGGGAAAATAGCGGGGATAGATCCCAGCTGCCAGCAGCACCGCCTTATATCCCGCGATATTGGCTTGTGAGCTCAGCACGTCCATTGGTTGCGCCCTTGTGCTACGGGGCAGCATATCTAATGAAAACAGGGTATGCCCCTGCCGGGCACAGGTGCGCATCCATTCCGGGTTGGATAACGGCTGGTAAATGCCGATAAAGACCTGAGACCGCCCCTGGACCGGATAGGGTTCAACGGGATGCAGGGCAAGCAGCACATCGGATACAGCCATCAGTTCTGCCCGCGTTTTTATCTGCCCGCCGGATTTTTCATAGGCTGCATCACTGCAGTATGCTTTTTCACCGGCACCGGCCTCCACATACACTGTAAGATCCTTCTTCACCAGCGCAGCAACTGCCTCTGCCGGTAAGGACACTCTTGTTTCAAAAGAAGGTTCCCGCAAAACTCCGATGATCATAACCAGGGTTATAACAGGTAAGTTAAGCATTTTAATCGTAAAAAACATACCCGTTCCGGTTCCGGATAAATTTGCTTTCTTTGTAGGGAGTGACAATAAAAATTAAAAAATAAATTTTATACTATGGCTGAAATTATGTTAAAGGCGAACCCGGTTACAACCGTAGGAACCCTTCCCGGAAAAGGAAGTAAACTGAAAGACTTTACATTGGTGAATGCGGGTCTGGCGGAGAAAAAACTGGCCGATTACGCCGGCAAAAAGGTCGTGCTGAATATCTTCCCCAGTGTCGATACAGGAGTGTGCGCTGCCTCTGTAAGAAAATTTAATGAAAAAGCAGCGGCGCTCGACAATACCGTGGTGCTCAATATTTCGAAGGACCTTCCATTTGCGCTGAACCGCTTTTGCGCCGCAGAAGGGATCAGTAATGTGGAGACCCTGTCTGACTTCAGGGGGCATTTCGGCGATGATTACGGTGTAACTTTTGCCGATTCTCCAATGAAAGGCCTGCTCAGTCGTGCCGTGATCGTAGCCAATGCCAATGGTGAAGTCGTGTACACGGAGCAGGTACCCGAAATTACCACGGAACCCGATTATGAAGCGGCTCTGGCTGCATTAAATTAACCGGAAGCGGCCGTATCAAAAGTCGCTTTACAACGGATTGTCGTTCTGAACTTGTTTCAGTACCTATTGATGAGTAACTGTTTTTAGATGTCAAAATCGCGATCGGAACGGCATGGCATGGCAAAATAGAGACTTTGGGTACGGCCGCTTTATTTCATACCTATATGACCAAATCAAGACTTGAAGCGTTCAGCGATGGCGTACTGGCCATCATCATTACCATTATGGTGCTGGAGCTGCGCCCACCCGAAGACGGATACACATTGCACTCCCTGCTGGAGCTGCTTCCCACTTTTCTGAGTTATGTGCTGAGCTTTATTTATGTAGGCATCTACTGGAACAACCATCATCATATGTTCCACATGGTTGACAAGATAAACGGTGCCGTATTGTGGAAAAACCTGAACCTGCTGTTCTGGCTTTCGCTCTTTCCTTTCACCACCGCCTGGATGGATAAAAATTATACGCAACCGCTGCCCGTTGCTGTATATGGTGTTGTGCTGGCAATGGCTGCCGTTGCCTACCTGATCCTTCAGAAGGAGCTCATCAAAGCGGGCGGGCCGGATTGTAAGCTGGCGCAGGCCGTAGGTGCCGACTCAAAGGGAAAGCTATCGGGCATATTGTATATTGCGGGCATCAGCGCCAGCTTTATTTCCACCTGGATCGGCATAGTCCTGTATTCCATTGTTGCGATCATCTGGTTCATTCCCGATAAGCGGATCGAGAAATTTTACAGCGACGACCGGGAAATCTAAAACCGGACGGTGAACCCCTGTTTTTCCTTAAATGCTTTCCGGAAGCTCACAATGCCGATATAAAAAAGATCGATATCACAGGTTACGGCTTCATGAGCCACAATATGCTTCCAGGCAGCTTCCATTCCCCGGCTCCAGTGAATATCGTCAAATACCAGCAAGGTGTCATTATGGATATGCGGCAGCAGTTGATTGAAATAACGTTCTGTAGGCTCCTGGCGGTGATTGCCGTCAATAAAGGCAAAATCGATCTTCGGCATCCTTTCCAGTACTGCAGGAAGGGTATCGTCAAAATCTCCTTCTACCAGCGTAATATTCTCCAGTCCCAAAACAGCAAAATGTTTGCGTGCACGTGCAGCCACAGCGGAGGCCCCCTCCAGGGTGATCACCCGGGCCTGCGGATCAGCAGCCGCCAGATAGGAGGTGGTAAGCCCCAGGGAACTGCCCATTTCCAGGATGTTCCTGGCGCCGTAATGGTGTATCATGCGGTACATGAGCTGCCCGTATTTTGCAGGCTTAGCTGCATTTTTAGCGATCGAAGCCACTTTCCGGACATTGGACCGGGTCTTTGACGAACCCGCGCCCAGGTCTTCTACCGTGATTACATCAGGATCCTTTAAAAGTTTTTTCCGGAGTCCTTCTATTTTATCATAATCGGGATAATGTATAAAATCATTCATCACCTTGGTGATGAATTCAAACACAAACGGTGAATGCATGCCATGTCCCTTGCTGTTGGAGGCGTGGATATAATATTTAAAATATTTTGAAGCGGCAACTAAAGGAGAATATACCATGGGAATGTAAAATATAAAATTTAAAATGTAAAAGTGTAAAATATTTAATCCGTTCTCCGAATAAGCCGGAACGTACATTACACGAGTGCTTTTAACTTTTACATTGGATACTGGTTATTCAATATTCTGCATTTACCTGCGCTCCCAAAGCTCGAAGGTATAATCGAATACATGCTTTTCATCTGCTTTGTATTCCTGCTTACTTGTCAACGTCCAGGCATCCTGATCAAAAACGGGAAAAAAGGCATCCCCTTCCAGTGCTGTATCCACGCGGGTCAGATAGATGCGGTCGGCTTTCGGCAGGTATAATTTATAGATCTCCCCGCCCCCGATCACCATCAGCTCCTTTACATCCATTTCTTTTACCAGCAGTTCCACATCCTTCAGGCTGCGGGCGACGATGGCGTTATCGATCTTCAGGTTTTTATTAGTGCTGAGGACAATATTCTTCCGGCCGGCCAGCGGCTGTTTAAAAGATTCGAAGGTTTTGCGCCCCATCACTACCGGCATGCCCCAGGTTACGTTTTTAAAATGCTTCATATCGTTCGGCAACGACCACAACAGTTTGTTGTCTTTACCAATAACGTTATTATTTGATGCGGCAGCTACTAAAGAAATGAGCATAATATAAAATATTGAATAATGAATTTAAAATGTAAAACTATCGATCCCTATTCTTCCCGGCGGCAGACACACTTGCTGCAAAAATCGTAATTAATTCATTACATTCCTGCAGTGCAATGGTCACCGACTCATGCTTTTCGCTTATAATTCTAAGATTGATCCTTGTTTCCCGAAGTTCTTTGAGTGCACATTTCATTTTATGAATAAAATCTGCCGGCGATTTTGCGGCCTGAACTTCTCCGTACATCGATGCCGGCGCGGTACCGCTTTTTGACAACTGATGTTCCAGATTATTTCCTGTTTTTGTTGACCGCAGAATGTCGCAAACATTCAGCGCAAGAATTGCAAAATAAACCAGCCGATCTTCCAGATCATATTTTCGCGTTTCTTTCATAGGTTAACTTTTATGCTTTACATTTATCATTTACACCGCAACCACCCCCTTGATCCCCGGATGTGCCTGGTAATTGACCAGCTCAAAATCCTCAAATGAAAAATTAAAAATATCTTTTACGGCCGGATTGATCTTCATTTGCGGCAACGGAAAGGGCGTACGCGACAATTGCAGCTTTACCTGCTCCAGGTGATTGCTGTAAATGTGTACATCACCAAAGCTATGGACGAATTCACCCGGCTCCAGGTCGCATACCTGTGCGATCATCATGGTCAACAAGGCATAGGATGCAATATTAAAAGGCACACCCAGGAACACATCTGCCGAGCGCTGGTATAGCTGGCAGCTCAGACGCGGTTTTCCCGGTTTCCCATCCACATCTTTGGGAACCGCTACATAAAACTGGAACAACGTATGGCAGGGCATCAGCGCCATTTCCGGAAGCTCGCCCACATTCCAGGCGCTAACGATCAGACGGCGGCTGTCCGGGCTCTTTTTGATCTGCCGGATCAGGTCGGTAATCTGATCGACCACCCGTCCGTCTTTTCCCTCCCAGCTCCGCCATTGCTTACCATATACCGGACCGAGATCCCCGTTCGCATCCGCCCACTCATCCCAGATCCGCACACCGTGCTCTTTCAGATACCGGACATTGGTATCTCCCTTTAAAAACCAAAGCAACTCATAAATGATACTTTTCAGGTGAAGCTTTTTTGTGGTCACAACAGGAAACCCCTTTTGCAGGTCAAAACGCATCTGGTACCCAAACGTGCTGATGGTGCCGGTACCGGTACGATCCGTCTTCTCAACTCCCTCATTTAAAATATGTTGTAATAAATCTAAATATTGCTGCATGGATGCAAGATAGCAATAATCGGAGCATCTCCGAAATCGGTCCCCGGGGAGCTGTGCAAAACCGGTGCATTTCCCGCAGTAAACGCGTGCGATCTTTGGCTAAAACCTGTAGCTGGCCGCCTATTGTTGTTCGAGGTTCAACCTTCCAGGCGGGATCTCCTCTTCTTATACGCTCAGGATCCGGATCTGGCATGGAACTTCAACCTGCAATCCTCCTTTAGCTATCAGCGATCAGTTTTCAGCCTTCAGGCTATCAGAATTGGGATTCGAACATTGAGAGTGAAATTACCTGCAATCAGTTAGCTGCGTTTACATCTGTGCTATTGTAAACCCCCGAACCCGGCCAGTGATATGCCTGCGTCCATGCCCCAAGCCGCTCCATCTGCTGCCGGTGGTCCTGGATCCAGACCTCATTCATCACATTACCGGAAGGGGAAAAAATATGATGCGCAAAACTTTCAGCAAGTTGCTGCTCGTGCAATCCGTTGAAGAACGGCAGGTAAAATTTCCCATAGAAACCGTTATGTCCCTTTTGAGCGGCCAGCTGCCCGATAAAGGACACCAGCCGGCTTGCAAAGCGGTCAGCCGGCAACATATCCTTTGTTTTTGAAAAAGCAGTTGCCGCCCCAAGTTCGAATAATAACTCCATCGATTCAAAATCGGTATCCGCTGACGGCTTCTTCCCCGTCTTTTTCAATGCACCCAATGAGACCGGAATGTGATAACTACCCGAATCCGTTTTTTTTACACCTCCCTCCACCAATCCGCGTACGACCCCCAATGCATCTTCCGCCCGCTTCGTTTTATTGTCCAGCAGCAGATAGGTCATATAAGGCAGCAGGGCGGCAATTTTATTACTCTTCAGCAGCATCACCCTGCCCAGCATAAAATGAGAAGATCGATGGCCTGGATTTTTTGAGATCGATTCTTCCAGCTCCAGAATGCCCGCATCCGTGTCGTTCATCCGCAAATAGGTGATCGCCTTATTATAATTGAGCATATTGTAGGCAGGCACTCTTTTGATCCCCTCATTGTAAATTTTCAGCGCCTTCTTATGTTCGCCCTGTTCATCCAGCGCAGACCCCCAGGTGCTGTATGCGTTGCCGACCATACGGGTATCGGCCTGCTTGTTCTCAATGATCTCCCGGCTCAGTGCAATGGCCTCTTCATACTTTTTTGATGCCATCAGCGAATAAGCCTTTTCATACCGGGCTACAATATTTGCCGGGTCTGCGGTCAGCACCTCATCATATTTTTTTATCGCATCTGCGTATCGACCCTGGTCATGCAGGCGGATGCCTTCCATCATCAGGGTCTTTACCCGGACAGAATCCTGTCCTGACACATTCAGAACGGCCAACAAAAATCCGGCAAACAGCAATAATCTTTTCATCTCTGGCATTTACTCCAAAATTACTGATCACCCGCTGAATTTCTACAAATAAAAAAAACGCTGTCCCAACGACCGGGCAGCGTTGCCAATACCCTTCCGGGGCATCAATACCCCGCAGTGAAACGTTGCCGTATATGTACCGGATGTTCTGCCTCATTCAGCACGGCCACGGCAAGGTCTTCCACAGACAAGCTGCTTTTTCCGCCGGCATCAAAAACTGGTGCATCGGTACCCAGCCGGAACTGACCGGTGCGCCCGGTCCGGATTCCCGGATGCATTTCGATGGCCGGACTGAAAAAGGCCCACTCCAGCAGCTGGTTTGTCTTCAGACGTTCCATATAATCCCTTGCCGCCGTGGCGCCGGCTTTATACTCCTGCGGAAAATCCGGGCTGTCCACCAGCTGCTTTCCATCGATAAACAGACTGCCGGCACCACCAATAACGATCAGCCGCAGCGTTCCCGCTCCTTCAACAGCGGCCTCTATATGACGGGACCCTGCCAGGAAATCCGTATAGAGATCGGGGTTCGACCAGCCGGCATTGAAGGCACTGATCACAACATCATTCCCTTTTAAAGCTGCTGCCAGCGCCGCTTCATCTGCCACATCCACATTCTTCAAGGTCAGGCGTCCCGTCAGGCCGCCGATCTTAGCCGTATCCCTCGCCAGGGCAGTTACTACATGCCCCCTTTCAAGAGCTTCCTTTACAAGCGCACTGCCTACAAATCCGGTAGCTCCGATAATTGCAATTTTCATTTTTTTACTTTTTATTTTTAATTGTACTATTTATTATTACAGTTCAGGTCAAAAAAAATCAGACCCGGTCCAGCAGGTCTTTGATCGTAATGGCATGGAACCGTTTCAGCAAGGCCTGTTCTGCCTCCGTATTTAACCCCTCCATAATGGCACTGATGCGCTTTCCTACCGCGCAATGCTGATTGGGCAGATTCCGGGAATGGGCAAACAGCCCTTCATTATAAACGACCTTGTAGAGATCCGATAACCGGATCTTTGAAGGCGCCACCGCCAGGCGACTTCCCCCATTCTTCCCCTCCAGGGTAGTAACGAATCCCGCTTCCCGTAAAATACTGATCTCCTTGCGCACCAGTACCGGGTTGATATTGATGCTGCCCGCTATGTAAGAAGAACTCAGCTCCCCCTCCTCCCGGCCCAGCAGGGTTAATATATGGATTACCGTTGCAAAACGCCCGTTGATCATTCTGTAATTATTTTTATTACAGAACAAAGATAAGAACGTTGCTCTAAAAAAGGGAACCGAAAACGTTAAAATTTTCCTTCGTACCATTTTCACCCCCTCCGGGCAATTTCCGTTAACTTAACAGCAAATTTTAAAGATCATGGCTGTTCAAAACTTCGATCACCACGTACGCTATTATGTGCCACATCACTTTATTTTTTACTCGGTATTGCTCTTGTTAGAGATCGCAGCGGTTTACCAGATCTTTCATGATCCTCCACTAAAGAGCGTCTGGATCTTTATGGCCATCCTGGTGCTGGTAATCACCTGGCTTTCCTATATGCTGCGCCAGCACTACGCGCTTACGCTTCAGAACCGCATCGTGGTGCTGGAGATGCGGCATCGGTATTTTTTCCTGACGGGAGAAAATTTTGAATCCCTGGAACGCCAATTATCCTTTTCCCAGATAGCGGCGCTGCGGTTTGCGTCGGATGAAGAGCTGCAACCCCTGATCGAAAGCACATTGAAAGAAGGACTGCCCTCCCTGGAAATCAAACAGCGGATCCGGAACTGGAAGGCGGATAATAGACGGGTATAGCCGTTCCTCTTCTGCTGCGAAGGCGCAAAGCAGGAGATTTATAGTGGCAACCAATGACCGCTAAAACGTTAACCAAAGAAGATGCATTTAGAATGCGGCTTAACGATTCTTACGGCCCCGATGGTTTTCAAAAAGACCCGTTCGCGATTTAAAACCTTTGTGTATCCGTGTATTCTTTGTATTTCGGGAGCTCTTTGGCAGCTGCAGTTACATTGCCCATACCTTATCGCCCTTCTTATAAGGATAAGCGCCATCATAGCGGCCCGGTGTTTCCACATAACGCAAGGCTTTCGTCATGCCGGTTTCCGAACTAAAATAGCCCCAAAGTGTCAGTTGCCGCATCATTATGAAATAGTGCGGCGGATAACGGGCTTTTAGATAACGGGCGCCGAAATCATTCCGGGCGGCCGCCGCTTTTACGGCTTCCTCCTGCTGTTGATCAAATACCTCCTTCGCTCTTTTATAGGCATCGGTGGCAGCAAAGGCCTTGGCCTCTGCGTACAGGGCGGTAAGAAATGCAGCCTTCTCCGTTTGCGGCAGGTTGCTGAATGTTGTTTTATATTGCTGCCGGCAGGCTTCCGTTAGTGTTGCAATGCCTTCTTTAAAGGTCTGCTGTTCCATTTCCGTATAACAATCCGTCACGATGGTTTGCATGAATGCGCTGATCCCGGCGGCTTTTGCACCTCCGGCACCGGGTGTGGCCGGGATAATGGCTTCACCGATCTCATCCAGCAGGGCAAGATCTTCTGCGGCAAACAGGTTGCTGCTTCCCGTTGTGCTTTTACAGCCTGCTAAAAACACTTCGGCACCTACCAGGGCGCCACCCAGTAAGACCGAAACGGATGCCAGCGCTTCTCTTCTGTTCATAATGTTTCATTTTTAGATGGGATCATCCTTTCTGATCGAATTATAGATTCTGTTTTTTCAGTTCATCAACGGCGTGATCCACGGCGCGGGCAGTAAATGCCATATAAGTAAGAGAAGGGTTTACACAACCCGCCGATGCCATAAACGAGCCGTCGGTCACAAACACATTAGGGGCGTCCCATACCTGGTTCCACCTGTTCAATACGGAGGTTTTGGGATCCAGCCCCATACGCGCTGTTCCCATTTCATGAATGCCCTGCCCCATGATGCCATCATTATCGAATCCGTACACATCTTTTATCCCTGCCTTTTCCAGCATTTCTTTACCATCGCTGATGATCTCTTTACGCATCTTTTGCTCATTCTCTTTCAGCTCGGCATCAATAGCCAGCACATTCAGGCCCCATTTATCTTTCCTGTTTTTATCCAGTGTTACCACATTGTCATGATAAGGCAGCACTTCTCCAAAACCACCCATCCATACATTCCAGGTTCCCGGCTCGGTAAGCGCTTCTTTCAATGCGGTACCCACCGCTATTTCTTCGGCGGCCCGGGTACCACGTCCCCGGCCGGCGCCTCCCTGGTATCCAAAGCCGCGGATATAGTCTCTTTTTTCGCCGTTCAGGTTCCGGTAACGGGGAATATAAACGCCATTGGGTCGGCGGCCATATGTATATTTATCCTCGTATCCTTCAGCCCGGCCGCCGGCGCCCGAACCCAGGTGGTGGTCCATCAGGTTGTGCCCCAGCTCACCGTTGCTGCTGCCGAGGCCACCCGGCCATATATCTGTGGCAGAATGCAGCAATACCCAGGTACTGTTGAGGGTAGAGGCATTCAGGAAAACGATCTTCGATCTGTATTCGTAGGTTTTGTTGGTCTCCGCATCAAGCACCTCCACTCCGGTTGCTTTTTTTTGATCTTTATCATACAGGATACGGGTTACAATGCTCCACGGACGCAAGGTCAGGTTGCCTGTTTTCAGGGCCGCAGGAAGCGTGGAAGACTGGGTGCTGAAATAGCCGCCGTACGGGCATCCGAGATCACATTTGTTCCGGTACTGGCATTTGGTGCGACCGGGCAGTGCTTCCGTAAGATGCGCACAACGACCAATGATCATGCGGCGCCGGTCATTGTAAGCTTCTTTGATACGGGCAGCCATATCTTTTTCAACGACATTCATTTCCATGGGCGGCAGAAACTGTCCGTCGGGCAACTGCGGCAGATGCTCCACGCTGCCGCTGACGCCGATGAACCGCTCCACATGATCGTACCAGGGAGCTATTTCGGAATACCGCACGGGCCAATCCACCGCTATACCGTCCCTGGCATTGGCCTCAAAGTCGATATCGCTCCATCGGTAGGTCTGCTTGCCCCATAGCAATGAGCGCCCTCCCACCTGGTAGCCGCGGAACCAGTTGAACTGTTTTATTTCGGTATAGGGCGTCTCCGTGTCATTGGCCCACCAATCCAGGTTGATCTCGTTAGGGCCAAATCCCCGGATGCGATTCGGATAAAGCTTTTTCTGCGCCAGGGTCATACTGCCGTGATGCGCAAACTCCCAAGGCCCTTTGCCGGCGTTTACATAATCGGTTACATGTTTTACGTCCTTGCCGCGCTCCAGCAACAACACTTTGAGTCCTTTTTCACAGAGCTCTTTGGCAGCCCATCCGCCGCTGATACCTGAGCCGATCACAATTGCATCGTAGTTATTATCCGCCATGATTCCTGAAATTGGTTTTTAAAATATCGTTAAATAAGAATAACGCGCTTCACCGTTCTGCAAACAACCCGTCCTCGTTTTGAGGAATAAATATAGTTATTTTTTCAAAATAATGAAATCGATTACATTTTTAGGGCTGAATGCCATTTGTTTTAGGCTTCTCCAGAGAAGGGCTTACAGGATTTGCCTCGGTATCTATCTTTCAATTTTACCAAATAACAATACCTGAGGAAAAAAGCAGTTAAGAAGATCCGTTAAAGGAACCATATTCCCGACAAAGCTGACGGGATAACCGGCTTAATCAATTAAAATCCAGGCAGGAAGACGACTTATCTATGTATCTGCTCAAATCTGCAGAATTTGAAATGCATGCTATTTCCGGCGCAGCAGCTCTTTTTTGATCAGTCCCAGCTCCCGGCCGGTCTGCCCTTTTACGGAAGTGTTCTCCTGTGCGCGGCGCATCAGATAAGGGATCACATCATCAATCGGCCCAAACGGCAGGTATTTGCTTACGCTGCATCCGGCAGCTGCCAGGTTAAAGGTGATGTTATCACTCATTCCGTATAGCTGGCTGAAATGTACATGCGGGTGATCCGGGGGCAGCCCGTTCTCCTGCAAGAACGCTACCGCTTTAAGGTTGCTCCTTTCGTTATGCGTAGCCACCACAAGCGCAATCCGTTCCAGGTGTTCCAGGCTGAATTGCACGCCCGAGTCGTAGTCGCGGTCAGTGCTGGCCTTATCGGGTTGTATCGGTGAGGAATAACCCCTCTCCGTCGCGCGGGCCCGTTCCTTTTCCATATAGGCGCCGCGCACCAGCTTTACCGCAAGCACAAAATTCCGCTCTACGGCAGCTTCATGGCAGTCCTTCAAAAACTGCAGCCGGTCGTGCCGGTACAGTTGCACGGTGTTATAAATAATGGGGGTCATCTTATTAAAAGTATCCATCATTAAAATGGTCAGCGCATCCACCGGATCCTGTATCCAGGTTTCTTCTGCGTCGATTAATACACCGATCTTTTTCTCAGCGGCCCGTTCACAAATGCGCAGCAGCCTGGTGCGCACCCGGTGCCATTCTTCTTTTTCAGCAGTATCCAGCTGATCGATCACCTGCAGGTACCGTTTGATGAGGGTTCCGGTGACCGCGGTCATCAGCCGGTCGATCTTTTCTAGCAAAGAGAACCGCGAAAACCCCGTCACCTTGACACTCATAAAAGGTATATTGGATTGGGTAGCCGCATAGTCAATTACCCGGATGAACTCCCCGGCAGCGTGATCGTATTCCTTTTCCGAATCTTCCCCACCCTCTACACCATAATCGAGGATCACCTGTACGTTATAGCGTCCTAACCGGGCAGCAACCTTTGCGGTTTCTTCCAGCGTTTCACCACCCACAAACTGTTTAAAGATCGTGCTCCGTATCAGCCCTTTGATGGGTAGTTTATTTTTAATGGCCCAGGGAGTAAGCCGGGTACCCAGTTTTACCAGCGCGGGTTGTCCCATCATGGAGAACAACAGCCTTGCCTGCCTTAACTCACCGTCCGATTTGTATTTAAATGCGAATTCCGTATTATCGAATGATACCGGTAATTTTTCTTCTTGCATATAACCTATTAAAATATCCGGCAAAGGTAAGGCCGCCGTCTTTTGTATTTTCAAAAAAAAAGACCGGGTGCAACCGTTTGAGCAGGAAGGAACGTAATATCCACCGCCCCTCCGATACCGGACATAAAACACCGCCGATCCGCTGATTATTTTTAATTTCAACGATACCGCAGCTACTATGACACAGATCTGCGCATCAGCGGCTCTTCCTGCCATTTGCGCCGGGTTTTCTAAATTAGCCGTATCCTCCTACTTTTGCAAAAAATCTGAAATGGCAAAAAATCCTGCAGACAGCCTGATCGTGATGACGGAGCTGGTATTGCCCAATGATACCAATACTTTTGGGAACCTGATGGGGGGGCGCCTGATGTACTGGATGGATATTGCCGCTGCGTTATCCGCGCAAAAGCACGCCAACCTTCCCGTGGTAACGGCATCCGTAGATAATATCTCTTTTGAGAACCCCATCAGGCTGGGGAACTCGGTGCATATTGAGGCAAAAGTCACCCGTGCGTTTCACTCTTCGATAGAAGTCCATATGGTGGTACACGGAGAAGACCTGGTGAACCGCTACCGGTATAAAAGCAATGAGGCCTATTATACGTTTGTAGGCCTCGATCCCCACGGGAAGCCGGCCCCTGTACCGGCACTGGAACCGGTGACCGAAAAGGAGGTCCTGCTTTTTGAAGGTGCGCTCCGCCGCCGGCAGCTACGGCTCATCCTGGGTGGCAAAATGAAGCCGATCGATGCCGCAGAACTGCGGGCCCTGTTCCAGATGTAGGATTACGCCCCTCCCCTGGCGGATATCCATTCCACATAAGCATTCAGAAAATCTTCCAGGAATTTTTCCAGGCGCTTCCTGTCTTCCGATGAAGGATCGCCGAAGCAGGCCGTGATATTGCTCAGATAGGCTCCCGGCTGCTGCATCACAGGCACGTTTAAAAATACCATGGCCTGCCGCAGGTGGTGGTTTGCGGCTGTAAGAGGCGGCCCGCAGGCTTCCTACCAGCAGTCCTATTTTTTTATTGGTCATTATAAACGATTGGGTTAAAAATAAACGACCCGCCCCAGAAAACAAAGCGCTGCCCGTTAACCACAAAGCCCGAAGAGAATCCGCAAAGGGCGCTACGAAGGCTGCTAAATAACTCCACAAATCATACGGTTAAATGGCACCAGTAAAATTTCAATTCCAAACACGTGGTTTCCACGCTCAAATGTTTATATTAGCCCTCTAAAAAAGCAATACATGAAGCTTGCGATCATTAACGGGCCAAATCTCAATTTACTGGGAAAGCGGGAGCCGGGCATCTATGGCGATGCCAGTTTTGAATCATTTTTCGAGCAGCTCCGGGCAAAGTTCCCCGAAGTCCATTTTGATTATTTTCAAAGTAATATTGAGGGCGAGCTGGTCGGTGCGCTGCAACAATACGGGTTTGAAACGGACGGCATTATTTTAAACCCTGCCGCCTATACCCATACGTCCGTAGCCATCGGCGATGCCATCGCATCGATAAAAACGCCTGTTGTAGAAGTGCATATCAGCAACGTGCATGCCCGTGAAGAGTTCCGGAAGCTCTCTCATGTAAGCGCAAAGGCCGCCGGAAGCATCATTGGCCTCGGGCTAAAAGGATATGAGCTGGCGGTACACTATTTACTGGATGCCAAAAAATAAACCATTTCTATGAACGTTCAAAAACAGGCTTCTGTTTTCAGCCTGACCGTTGTCGTAGCCGCGCTGGGCTATTTCGTTGACATCTACGACCTCCTGATCTTCGGGATCATCCGCATTCCCAGCCTGAAAGAACTGGGATTGACCCCGGAGGAGATCACCACCCAGGGAGAATGGATCCTCTCCGCACAGATGGCCGGGTTGCTGATCGGCGGCATCCTCTGGGGCATCTGGGGCGATAAAAAAGGAAGGGTAAAAGTATTATTCGGTTCCATTCTGATTTATTCCATTGCCAATATTTGCAATGGTTTTGTTCAAAATGTAACGCAATATACCGCTATTCGTTTTTTTGCCGGTATCGGGCTGGCGGGTGAACTGGGCGCCGGCATTACCCTGGTGGCCGAGCTGCTTCCAAAAGAAAAACGGGGGATCGGCACTTCTATTGTTGCCGGTTTTGGTGTGCTCGGTGCTGCCATTGCCTTTTTGATAAAAGAAGAATTTCACTGGCGGACCTGCTATTTCATCGGCGGCGGGCTGGGCATCCTGTTATTGTTGCTCCGGATCTCAGTGCTGGAATCGGGGCTTTACGACCGGATACGCAAAAGCGATGTAAAAAAGGGACAGTTCTCCATGCTGATCAACACAAAAGAACGGTTCAGCAAATACGTCAAGAGTATTGTAATCGGGCTGCCCACCTGGCTGGTGATCGGTATCCTGGTGACCTTCAGCAGCGAATTCGGCAAACAATTTGGCATTGCGGAAGATATTGATCCGGGCCGGTCGATCATGTACGCCTATATCGGGCTGGCGATCGGCGACATCATGATCGGGCTGGTAAGCCAATGGCTGAAAAGCCGCAAAAAAGCGCTGTATATCTTTTATGCGTTAACCCTTATCTCCATCCTGCTGTATTTTACCACCCAATGGAACGGGTCTTCCGGGTGGATGTACACCCTTTGCTTTTTCCTGGGCTTCAGCATCGGCTTCTGGGCTATTTTTGTTACGGTGGGAGCCGAACAGTTCGGTACCAACCTCAGGGCTACGGCAGCCACTACCATTCCCAATTTTGTGCGCGGATTACTTCCGCTGATCCTGCTGCTTTTTAAAGAAATACGCGGCATTGGTAATATAGGCTACGTAAACGGCGCCATCATCACCATTGTGATCGTGATGGCCATTTCCACCATTGCGGTACTGACCCTGCCGGAAACATTTCATAAGGACCTGAATTATGAGGAAGTTTGAGGTTTCAGGTTTACTGCCAGATCCGGTTTATAGCCGGGGAGCGATTCAGGATACTGGATATTAGATATTGGATACTTGATTTTTGACTCCTGTAATTGAGAGATGAATTTCTACCGGAGCGTACATTATCAATCCATAAAAGGTCATTCATTCTCAAATTCTCAAATTTTCAAATCCATCTCCCAATACCACAATCTGATCCCGGTAGCTTACATTTGCGGGAGATTTTAATTCAAAAATAAATTTGATCATGCGCACGGCAGACTGGATCCTGATTTTTCAGCAAAGCATTACCGATTATCATAAAACGGACGACGTGGATACCCCCGTTAACAACCCATACGCCAAGGGCACCCTGGAGTCTTTGATGTATGAAAAGAACTGGATCGACACCGTACAATGGCACCTGGAGGACATCATCCGCGATCCGCAGATCGACCCCGTAAATGCACTTGAAATTAAACGGCGCATCGATCGCTCCAACCAGCACCGCACGGATATGGTGGAATACATCGACAGCTGGTTCCTGCAGCAATACCGCGACACAATACCTGCCGGCGATGCATCCTTCAATACCGAAAGCCCGGCATGGGCCATCGACCGCCTGTCCATCCTGGAGCTAAAGATCTATCATATGCACCTGGAAGCCGCGCGCGAAGAGGCTTCCGCCGCACACCGGGAGGCCTGCACCGCCAAACTGAGCATATTGCTGACCCAGCGGGAAGACCTTTCAACCGCCATCGACCAGCTGCTCAGCGATATCGTCACAGGAAAAAAATACATGAAAGTGTACCGGCAGATGAAGATGTACAACGACGAAAGCCTGAACCCGGTACTCTATCAGCAAAAAAAATAATGGCCCCGGCTCCCAAACATATACTGGCTTTACGGTTCTCTGCACTGGGCGATGTTGCCATGACGGTTCCGGTCCTGAAACTGTTGCTACAGCAGCATCCTCAACTACAGGTCACCCTGGTATCGGTGCCTTTCCACAAACCACTTTTTGAGCATATCGACCGGCTTCACTTTTACGGCGCCGATATCCGGGAGCAATACAAAGGGATCAGCGGACTGCTAACGCTGGCCCGTCAATTAAAGAAGGAGATCCCGTTCGATGCGGTTGCAGACCTGCACGATGTGCTGCGCACAAAGATCATCCGCAACTTTTTGGGGGCCATCCCCGTAGCGGTCATCGATAAAGGACGGAGAGAAAAAAAAGAGCTGACCCGGCCCCGCAATAAAAAGCTGCGCCCGCTGAAGACCACGTTTCAACGGTATGCGGATGTATTTGCAAAGCTGGGAGTGACGACAGATATCAGTCATCAGCAATCAGCAATCAGCAGTCAGCCGTCAGACCCGGTAGCAAACGAGGTCGGCAATATTCCGTTCCGGATCGGCATCGCGCCTTTTGCAAAACATGCCGCTAAGATGTACCCACTGCAGAAAATGGAGCAGGTGGTACGCCTGCTGCAAGGCAATGAAGCCCATACTCTTTATCTGTTGGGCAGCAGGGCCGAAGCTCCGGTACTGGAGCAATGGGCAACCGGACACCAGAACATCCAGGTGATCGCCGGCCGCTATCCGTTTGCAGAAGAGCTGCAACTGATCGCCCGGATGGACGTTATGCTGACCATGGATTCTGCCAATATGCACCTGGCATCCCTTTACGGGGTTCCGGTCGTTTCCGTTTGGGGCGGTACCCATCCCTGGCTGGGTTTTTACGGATGGGGCCAGGACCCCGACAATGCTGTTCAAACAGATCTGCCCTGCCGTCCGTCCTCAGTCTTTGGAAATAAGTCCTGTCCTGTACACGGAGCTGCCGGTTGCATGCAGGAAATAACCCCCGGCCAGATAGCGGAGAAGGTTATGAAAATTTTCACAAAAAAAAACTAATTAATCCCTATCTTTTCACAAATATTCCGGGCCTTATGCGTGTTTTTTCTATTGGCGCTCTTGTTTATCTCTGCACAATACTGCTCACTTCCTGCACAGATAAAAGCAAACTCCTTGATGTAAAACCGGATGCTGATGGCACAGAATTGCAGCGGATCGCTGACTCTGTCTATTTGTTCTCAAGAGAGATCTACTACTGGAACGAGATCAGGAGCACCACCTACGGGTCCTTCAACCCAAGGCAATACGTAAAGACAACAGCCCTGGAAACCGCCGAGGCCGCTATTGAAGCCGTACGGAATACCAATTCCTACGATCAGGATAAGGAGTACAGCTATGCTACCGACTACTATGACAGCGAAGCAGGCAGCCAGGCGACCCAACCGGAAAACAGCTATGGATTCTTTATAAAATCGGGCTGGAAAGCACGTATTCCCAAATATACCGCTTTCGAATATGACCCCGACTTTGCCGGATGGTTTGTCACCTATGTATTTCCCGATTCTGATGCCGGGAAAAAAGGCGTGCAGCGGGGCTGGAAAATGGTGAAGGTTGGAACCGAAATACTAAAATATGACAACGGTTCCATCGGCACTTTGAACGACATGTTCTATAGCCAAACAAAAAAGTCTGCAAATGTGACCTTTGAAAAGCCCGGCGGCGGAGAAGTGACGCTCGATTTATCGATCGGCTCCTTTACACCCGCATCTGTGCTCTACTCAACAGTGTTGCAGTCCCCCGGCGGTACCAAGGCCGGATACCTGGTCTATAAGTTCTTTGACCGGCTGGAAGATTCCCGTGCGGCGCTTGAAACGGCGCTTGGCACCTTTAACGATGCCGGTGTAAAAAATATCATCCTTGACCTGAGATATAACAACGGAGGCTTTACCCGTACCCAGGATTTCATGGCCAATAGCCTGGCGCCTGCTACGGTAAGCAATGGCAAAAAAATGTACACCTATTACTATAACCAGAACCTGCAGGCCGGGAACTATACGTTAATGCGCACAAGACATTCCTACAGCGCCACCTACTACAAGCCCGAATCCAATACCATAACGTTCAATAAAACCAATGTAATAACAGGATTTCCCATCAATCCGGCCAAGCTGTTCGTCATTGTAAGCGAGCAGACAGCATCCTCTGCCGAACTGCTGATCAACGATCTGAAACCCTATTTTAATGGAAACATAAAGCTGATCGGGGACCAAAACACTTTTGGCAAGCCGGTAGGGTTCTTTCCGGTCGACCTGTTCAAAAAAGTTACTTTCTGGGCTGTTTCCTTTATGACAAAAAACAGTGTTGATCAGCAGGTTCCTTTTGAGGGCTTTACGCCCGACTACAGGGTGTACGACGGGGTAGACAAATCCTGGGGCGATGTTACGGAAGATTGCACAAAAGCAGCTTTATATCTTATTGATGGACTTCCCATACCAAAAGCAGCAACAGCAAACACACGGGCACGTGCCCTCAGCTCAATACCAAAAGTGCAACTCCGGCCGCAGTATTATAATAACATGCTCCGGGAATAGGCGCTATTTCTTCCGGCAAAAAAGAAAACAACATTTTCTTTTCTTCTTTTTCTTTGCATCCGTCGCTGATGACTGGCTCCCCTCCGGTGCAGCTTCAATTTTTTTGATCTGCTTCCTGTTCCGGGTATTATCCGGATGGTCTTTGCGGCTTTCTTCCTGTTCTATTAAAAAATCCCGGGCCGATTTTGAAGAATCGTCTTTTGACTGTCCCAGTGCTGTAAGGGAACACAGGGTAAACAAGACTCCGGCTGCTGTAGCTTTTAACATGGTTCTTTTTTGTGAATGATGCAGGGAACGCCTGAATTACGCTTTTATTTTTGTTAAATCTGCTGCAATAGCCAGCCAGGCCATCATGCCCATGCCCAGTTCAATCGCATTTTCGTCGACGTTAAACGTAGGCGTATGTACGCCGGCAGTGATGCCCCGCTCTTCATTCATAACGCCCAGGCGATAAAAACAGCCGGGTATCTGCTGCGTATAATACCCAAAATCCTCCGCGCCCATACGGATCTCCGTTTCTTCTACCTGCTCTTCCCCTGCATATTTTTTTGCCAGCAGGGTTGCCTGCTGCGTCAGGGCTTCCTGGTTATAAACACTGGGATAACCGATATCAATATGCAGGTCCAGCTCCCCGCCCATCCCTTTTACCACACCTTCAGAAAAGCTCCGGATGATCTCGTGCGCTTCAAACCGCCATTCTTCGTTCATAGCGCGGAAAGTACCCTTCAACTTCACTTCATCCGGGATCACATTGGTAGTGGTGCCCCCGTTAATAGCCGTGATGGACAATACCGTCGGATTTTGCGGATTATTGCGCCGGCTGATCACCTGCTGCAATGCCACCACCACATGCGCGGCGATCAGGATCGGGTCTACACACAGGTTGGGCGCGGCCGCATGTCCTCCCTTCCCTTTAATGGTAAAATACAATTCGTCGGCACTGGCCATTACCTTCCCTTCACGGAAGCTAAGCTTTCCTACGCCAAGCCCGGGGTGCACATGCAAACCCAAAATGGCCGACGGCGCGGGGTTTTCCAGTACCCCCTCGTTGATCAGCAGGCTTGCCCCACCCGGGTTTTTTTCCTCACCCGGCTGAAAGACCAGTTTGACGGTACCCTCCCACTGATCCTTTGTGGCATTCAGGATCTTTGCCGCGCCCAGCAGGCAGGAAGTATGCACATCATGCCCGCAGGCATGCATCACCTGGTCATTTACGGACCGGTAGCTGACATCATTCAGTTCCTGGATGGGTAATGCATCCATATCCGCACGCAGCGCGATCACTCTTTTCTCCGGGTTTTTCCCTTTCAGCAATCCGACCACACCGGTTATTGCCTTTACTTCAAAAGGGATTCCCAAAGCGGTCAATTGCTTTTGAATATATTTTGAGGTCTCAAATTCCTGGTAACTCAGCTCGGGATGCGCATGCAGATAACGACGCACTTCGATCATTTCAGGTGCGTACTGCTTTGCCAATAATTGTATTTCATCAATCATCCGGCAAAAATAACTGATAATCCGGTCATTGGAAAAAATGTGCTGAAGCAGGGGTCAGTCCTCCCGGTTATTCTCCGGGCTTACCTCCACGACATCATTCATTAAGAATACACCACCGGGAAAAAAGGCTGCCAGCTTCTTCTGATAGGCCTGGGCCTCCTGCCGGGAGGTAAAATTGCCTGCTTTCACTTTAAAATAAGGCGACTGGTGCCACATATAGGGTTTCAGTTCAGGAAAATTGGAATAGATCTTTGTGCGTGCGGCAATTGCTTCTGCTTTGTTATTGGTACTGATAACCAGCAGGCGGTAGCCCGGGGCCGTTCTTCTTGCTGCAGCATTACGGGTGGAGAAGTTATTCACATCCGCCTGCTTTTTAAGCAACAGATCGATCCTCGGGTCCTTATATACCGCTACACCGCCCGATTGCGCCATCAGCTGGCACGACAGAAACATCATCAAAAAAGGTAAAATGTACTTCATATTTTTCCTGCAAATTGAATCTTCTTATTAAGCCTCCCCTCTTTGTCTGAACCATTCTTCAGGTAGAGGAGCTGACTCCGGAATAAGTTGCAGCAAAAATAATGCTACAAATAAATAACTTTACGCCATGAGTGAATCCGTTGAATATATTGGCTACCTGGCGATGGCGCTTTTGGTGATCTCATTTATTCCAAAACAACTGAAAGCAATCCGGCTTATTAATTTTGCCGGCTGCGTATTTTTTGTGGCCTACGGGGTCCTGCTGGGATGGAAATGGCCCATCATCATCTCCAACGGGTTGATCGCTGCCATTCAGCTTTACCACCTTTTTGTTAAAAAACACCCGGCGGCTGAAGATAAAACCGCTTGAAGGTGATTTGCATACATTATTTTTTGAATCTTTGCAGCCCATGATGATCCCGTCTGTCGCTATTGTTATTTTAAACTGGAACGGAAAGAAATACCTGGAGCAATTCCTGCCCGGTGTGGTACAAACCCGTTATGACCGTTTGCAGGTAGTTGTGGCAGACAATGGATCTACGGATGAATCCGTCCGCTACCTGGAGCAGTCCTTTCCCGGGATCCGGATCATCCGGTTCGGGGAGAATCACGGCTTTGCCAAAGGATACAATCTGGCGCTGGAACAGGTCGCTGCAGACTATTACCTGCTGCTCAACTCGGATGTACAGGTCACCGAAGGTTTTATGAAGCCTCTCGTGGATCTGTTGGAGGGCGATGTTTCACTGGGTGCCTGCCAGCCCAAGCTCCTTTCCTACGATCATCCCCGGTACTTCGAATATGCCGGTGCCGCCGGTGGCTGGATGGATCATTTCTGCTATCCTTTTGCCAAAGGCCGGGTATTTGACTTTACTGAAACAGACGAAGGGCAGTACGATATTCCTTCGCCTATATTCTGGGCCAGCGGCGCTGCCTTGTTTATCCGCTCAAAAGTATTCCATGAAGCGGGGGGCTTCGACCCTTATTTCTTCGCGCACCAGGAAGAAATCGATCTTTGCTGGCGCATCCAGCTATTGGGATATAAGATCAGCTCCTGTCCGCAGTCTGTGGTCTACCACGTGGGGGGCGGCACATTGCCCAGGGGCAACTCCTTAAAGACCTATCTCAATTTCCGGAACAATCATATCATGATGTACAAAAATATGTATGGCTGGAGACGGTTATACGTCATTGTACTGAGGGCCATCCTGGATGGTATTTCGGCGTTCAAAAGCCTGCTGGGCGGAGACGGTGGTTATTTTGTGGCAGTGGCCAGCGCCCATCTTTCTTTTGTAAAATGGATGCTGACCGATCAAAAGAAAAGCATCTTTCCGAAAAACAAAAAAAAGCCGTTGCTTGGCCTGTTGAAAAAGAACATTGCATGGGCGCATTTTGTCAAAGGCAAAAAAAAGTTCTCCGAAATTGTTGACAAAGAAGTGACAAATTAATGAATAGATCCTTATTTTTGCGGCACAATATTACTGATAGAGAATGGAACAGAATTACGACGTTGAACAAATAAAAGAACAGGAATACAGGGAAGAATTAAAAAAGAGTCAGAAAAAGGATTTTAAATTCAGCTGGGTTTCCACTTCTGCTTTTTTATATTATCTGACATTTACCTGTCTGATCCTGTTTACCTGGGGTGGTTGTTACCGTCTTTACACCAAAAGATTTGAAAAGCCCAAAGTAACCATTCAGGAAAGCACGCTGTACACTCCAAAGTATAAATAAAAAAAGTTGCTGATTTTTTTTGTAATAAAAAGAAATCGCTTATATTTGCAGCCCCTTAAGTAACTAACAATCTGGTACTTAAGGAACAATAAAAGAAGTTCTTATAAAAGCGGAAGTAGCTCATTTGGTAGAGCACGACCTTGCCAAGGTCGGGGTGGCCGGTTCGAGCCCGGTCTTCCGCTCTCTTTGAAAAAGTTATTCGTTATATGTTATAGGTTATTGGTAATGATTTACTGATAATACATAGCAAATAACTGATAACTTTTTTTTTCGCCCTGGTGGTGGAATTGGTAGACACGCAGGACTTAAAATCCTGTGGGCAGCAATGTCCGTGCGGGTTCAAGTCCCGCCCGGGGCACACGAAGGCCTTGTAATCAATTGATTTACAAGGCCTTTTTATTGACGTGTGTCGTTTTTGTGTCAGTTTTTTACGCTTTTGCTCTCATTTTCTGACACTCTAAAGACACACAAAAATGAGTAAAATGACACATGGGCGAAATAACGCTCAAAAATGCAAAAATTCTCATCTACCCCCCACCCCGCCTGCTTTTCAGCAAAAAATCACTCAACATTTGACACTTTTGCCCGGCGGCACGGAACAGGAACGGAGCCCGCACAGTACCATACGACACACGGCACGACACACGGAAAAGAAATTTCTGACACTCGATTATGGCAAAATGTCACAGCCTGTATCGCCGACTGGTAAAGGCTTAGAGCGTTTTAGCAAAATTTTATTCCTGTTCTTTTTCTTGGCTTTTTTTCATTCTTTCCCCTCAGGAAAAGAAAGTCATTCCCGGTTAAATGACACACACCCTTTTATAGCTACAGCGGCACAGGCATTGTGCCTCTATGGTTTCACTCGTAAAACCGTAGCGCTATGAATTTTCTTAAAAGATTGAATAAAAAAGGCAACAGTACCGCATCTCAAGTGTATTTTTTACACTTTCTTTATACCGGTATTTTGCTATCAGTAGCGCTACTTAGAAACAATATCAGCATTTGTTATTGTCGCCCGGCATCCCACGTCTATGCCTTTAATATTTGAATTTTTAGAAAACATCCAGCTATCACTTCTTGTAAGATCTTTCACAACTCTTACACTATTGTCACCCGGAACGATTATTGAAACGGAGTCATATTTTGAAAGAACGCAGTTTTCTAAGCTGGCGTACATAGGTCCGCTTCTTGACGTAAGATTTACTATTATCGCTTCATGATTTGCTTCGATTGTATAACTTTCCCGCTCTTTTCCGGAGTAAGGCTTATCAAAAATTAAAATCTTAATATCCTTCGTTGACGAGTTTCTAACTATTTTTTTCGAATTTGACGTTTTGCCACAAGCAAAGAACAAGACAGAAACCAATGACAGGAATAAGAAGGTTGATCTCATACTATGATTTTTTTTACGATTTAATAACCATACGAACTCCGTAATGCATCAAAGGCTGTTAGGGTATTAATCGGAGTGGTATTGTTGGGTAAATTATTTCGAAGTTTGTTCATTAAAATAGCTGGAGATGAAGTACTCCCATCTAAATAACTATATATTGTACTAATAGAATAACCGCTAACCGTATCAACCACCGGATTGGATTCATTCAACGCAGGTGTTATATTCCGATTATAATTATTATTATCAACTAAATCGTATAAAAATCCTGCCGGAATATGGTCCCATTCAAAGATAGGCCTACCAACATTTCCTCTGTTTTCACCGACAGCATACCAGCTGTTACTAAAGGAAGGAGCTCCAGGACTTGTGAAATATTCCAGAATTGGCCCTACATTCAGCGTAATATCCTTTTGATGTTTTTCCACTTCGCGTCCTTGGCCACAAATCCGGGTTGTTGAGATCTATTTTTATAACTTTATCTAATTTGATTTAGGTACAATATCTGCATCAGTAATGGTGGCACGGCATTCTGTATCAACGCCTCTGGCATTCGACTCCTTTGAAAAGGCCCAATTATCAGTGCTATTAAGATCCTTTGCAACCTCAAGCTGATTATTATCGATCACTTCAATTACAGTCGAATCTAGGCCATTACTACCACAACCTTTCCCATTGCCGTAATAAGGACTACTTTTGCCCCCAGTAAAACTTTCAACCACCGCTTCACCTTGAGGTTGTATTGAAAAAGCACGGGCAATTTCTACAGGGAACCTCTTGTAAATGAGTACTTTTAAAGGATGGGAAGAATTATTGCGAATCGTTTTTTTTCCATCATAGTTTCCGCCGCATGCAGTGATTCCCAAAAAACAAATAACAATTACAGTAGTACAATGGCTTTTCAAATGAAGATGATTTATTGATATACCTGGTAGTCTTTCTACTTATCCTCAATATCGGCGTCAGTAATCGTTGCACGGCATTCTTCTTCTATACTCCTGGAAGTGGAATGTTTTGAAAATGTCCAGCTATTACTGTTGTTAAGATCCTTTGAGACCCGAAGTTGCAGATTATCGACCACTTCAATTGTCATCGAGTCAAAGTCTCTGTTACCACAACCTTTTCCGTTCTCGTAATACGGACCACTTTTACCTCCCGAAAAATTTTCAATCACGGCCTCTTTTTGAGGTTGAATTGAAAGAGTACGACTAATCTCTCCAGGATAAAGCCTCTTATAAATGAGTATTTTTATAGGATGGGAAGAATTATTGCGAACGGTTTTGTGGGCATCATAGCTTTTGCCACAAGATGCGACTCCCAAACAACAAACAATAAACAATACATTAAAAAACCTTTTCATGTTCGAATAATTTATTGGTTTTAGTATCCATAAGAATTTCTTAATAGATCGAAATGGGCGGTGGCATTGCCTAATGGAAGGTAATTGCGAAGTTTATTCATCAAAATCGCCGGCGATCCTGTACTTCCATCCAGATTGTTATAAATGCGGCTTATTGAATACCCTGCAATTGTATCGGCCACAACAGTTGATTCAAATAAGCCCGGCACCCTCCTTTGGTTATATACATTGCTATCAATAATGTCATGCAAGAATCCTGCGGGAATATGATCGTGTTCAAATATATTTACCCCAATCCAACTTCTGTGTTCATTTACCGCATACCAGCTATTATTAAACGTAGAGGGAGAGGCATCCGCCACGCTATAATACTCCAGGATTGCGCTATGCGCATTTGGCCCGTATCTTCTGTGTGCATACTCCCTGCCCATAAAATAGCCCCACATTTCTATAAGATCAGTTCGCTCCACTCCCGGATCCCCAACATGACCATAAGGATTGCCACTACCCACGCCATAGTCTGCAACATACTTTACATTGTCTATCCACATTTGTGTAGTCGTTTTGCGGTAGTGACTGGCATGGGCAAATTCGTGGTAGGCAGTTTCTTTTATTTTATCAGTAGCGAAATCTGCAGATGATGTACCGACATAAGCATATCCAAAAACGATATCAGGCGCACTTGGGGCTAAAATCCCACCCAATCCCCCAACTCTTGTATTTAAGTAGTTAGTGACAGCAGCCGCATCCCATACGTTTCTGCTTTTCAGATCATTGAGCATCGGTGTGGAAGCTGATCCAGCAAAACAAGTTACCAATATTTTCAAATCGTTGCCAGGTGAAAGTATCCCGTCGTTTGCCGCATATTCATCAAACTCATACAGTGCATTATTAACCGTTGCCGCAACATAATACTTTGTATCATCCCCTTCATTGCTTGTATGGCGCTCATAAGATACGTTGGCATTATTCATACTGTATGAAATATTACCGTAGATATGTAATAGTGGTTTTGTGTATTGATCCGGAATTGTTTTATTCATCCCTCTGATCTCTTTACGATCACTTTTAAAGATAACGTTCAGGATAACCGGAAGCCGTGGTCCAATTAAAGGTCTAAATCCCCTAATGGCTCCTGTAGCTTTAAAGCACCCATATCGATCGGTTTGGGCAATAACCCGCTGGCCCTGTGGTCCCAGGATCTCTACCTTTACATCCCGTACGCCTTCATAGGCTATCCCACCATTTCCCCACTGTGTTTCTTCTACGGTGATCCGTCCACTTGGATAGTTTTCGTCTGTATTCATACTGCAATTATCGTATTCGACGCTAAATGGAGTAGACCGGTTGTCGGCAGGCTTCGGCGGTGCTGGTGGTGGTGGTGGTGGTGGTGGCGGCGGTTCTTCAATGGGACAATCTTCCCAGGGATCACAGGGATCGGCGGGTTCCTGTGGTATGTCATCCCCATTAGGTCGGTAAATAATTTCCTTACCTGCTGCCTGGTATGCAAGGGCAGCCGTTGGCGACTCCGGGTTGAGCAGACAAACACTATCCAACACTATATAAGGGCAGTTGGGCAAATTTCCCGAGTTCTTGATAGGAAGGAAAGTGTACAAGTTGGAATAATCCGGATTGCTGACGTCCAGGGAATCCGTAGCTAAAGGAAACGGATATGTGGGTATATTCTTTTCTTCTATCGCTCTGTAATGCCCGGCTGTAACGGGTTGGAAAACCATATACAAGTGCGAGGTTTGAATAACAGGGGCGGCTGTGAGCGACCGCGGTCTTGTGATCTTACGTAAATTGCTCATACTGAAAACAAAACCACCTTTTTTGTAGCCGATACCTTTTACGTCCTTCTTCGTAACGGTTGAAGTATCATCACCGGCCTTTTCATTAATGGCTTTATTACATCCAACGCAAATAAATAGAAAAAGCAACAGGAGACCGGAAAAATTAATTAATTTTTTTTTCATAAACAGCAGTTAAGTTCATTTTCAAAATAGGTTATATTATAAAATTCAAAATGTAAATTAGTAATAAAACCCTGTCCGGAAAACTTAACCCTGTCACGAATTTTAGTGACAAAGCCGGCTTCGGTATCATGAGCTCCTGCCGATCGGAAAATATGGATAGCTATAATATTCTACCAGGGAAACTGTTTCAACAGGCTTTTGATAACAGATCGGACGCACCAGATATTTAAGCAAAAATAGAACTTGAGCCGATGGTCGGGTATTGAAAGTTACACAAGAGGCTTTCAGTAGAAGCCCCTGTGTAGATCATGTTCCCATTTTAAAAAGTATATTTCAAACCCAGCCCGCCATAAAAAGGAGTTTTATAAGGCGCCGGAAGATAAGCATCGGGCAATTGGTTCAGGAACACCATATAGTAATACTGTGCCCCTGTGATAATGTTCGCGCTAAAATAGACATCCACTCCGAAATGCGTTGCAATGGTCCGGCTGATGCACAGTTTTGCGTTCAGCAGGTTATATGCCGGTGTGCTGTAAGCGCCATCAGAAGTGATTGGCATCACATCCCGGTAATTATACGTAATATGGGCATACAGCCCCCATTGCATTTGCAGGTCTATGCGGTTATAATAAATACTTTATGACTCCCAGCTCAACTTGCATTTCTCTGGCGTCCTTCAGTTGTACAATATTTCAAAATTCAGATACTTTATTTCAATATTAAGGAGATAAAAGAGATATTCTGCTTTTTTATAAGTAAGTTCAATGCACCATTAACATATACTACATCAAATACAGTACTGCTATGCTTTCCGTTGTTCTGCTCCCACACCCACTGCACCAGTGCATACGCCTTCAGGATTTCGACGTGATATGGTCAACGAAATAAAGGTTAACAATGTCTTTGACATGCGCCAGTATCTCGAACAGTACGGCATTAAGACAGATATCCTCAACACAGAGAATACGTTTAACCAGCTCACCAATAAATTTATACAGGACAACTGGGGCATTAATGCTGTAATCCAAAAAATTGAAATTCAAAAAAACAGGATATTGTATGATAAATTGTACAGCATATTTGACTACATTGTGACCAGCAGCGATTTAACAAAAGAACGAAATTACGAGTTAGCAAAAATCGCATTACGCTATCTCACAGATCATAAAATTGATATTTCAGCAATAACAACACTTGGTGACCTCTATACCGCGTTTAACCAAATGAGCAATGATGTTCCATGGGATCAGACAGACACTTATTTGCGGTATAGCATCCTTGCTAATTTGGAAAGCACCAGTCTTACAAGGAACCCGATAGGCGCAACCTGGTCAATAGAGAAAACGGGAAAGAAAAAGAAGATGTACCTGTACAATACGAGCCAAATAGACACTGCATTGGCGCAGAAAAATTACCAGGATAGCTTTTCTGAATTCGGCACGCCTATAGCTGATGCAATAAACATGCTTGTTCAGCTCGGATACCAATACCAGTCGGCAACCGGTTTTACATATAACGGAACATATACAGATGCAAGCCAATATGGTGGATTCTATCCTACCATCCAGTATTTGCTCAATTTAACCTATGATTACGATTATATGGATCCCAATGCCGACTATGGGCTTGGCAGAGACGACAGGAACCTGGTATTGGCCGCACTCGATACCGCATATCAAAATGTTATCAATAATTACACTCAATATCGAGATGCAGTAACGGGATATAACAATTCTGTATACGCCGTTGATTGCCTTGGAGATACGGGAGGCCCGGTCATACCTAGTTTTATAACTCCCGAATCTGAATGGCTCCGCGATCGCTATATTAATCTTTACTTTATTGAAGCGATTGAGTACTCGATTTCCACCTCTTATATGCCCTATACCGGTATTTATAAAGCGGACCAGGTGCCTGGCGACTATTGGGAAACGCATAAAAACCTGGCCGGTCTTTCCGGTAGCTTCCAGGTGCTCGCTGAGGCGGCACTACAGGAAGGAGACTACGGGAGTTATGATTTCTATATTGAAAAGCTAAATCAGTATTCCGCGCAATTATTCCAGTTAGAAAACAATGCATTTAAAAATTACGACTTTGAGGCCTACCTGGATGATCCGTTTATCATGGCTATTTTTGAGAACATGCCCGGATGGGAATCCTGGAGGTACAACCCTTACGGGGACCGTTTGGCAGAGGATGCTGCGGAATCGCTGCTGGAAACAACTTCGCGGCTGGATGCCATGGAGCGCGAAGCGGCAGAAAGGAACCTTGCCGCATGGGATGCCTTCTTCCAGTTCGCAACAAGGTACAATTCCGGGATTCAAGACTATATGAACATTCAGGGGATAACATCACTGAAATTTGATTCATTGCGGGATCTATATGGTTTTAATGTAGGGAGCGGGACCCTTGATAATAGAAATACTTTTTCTGTTGGCAGTGGCGGCACAACTTCTTTATGGAGGACCGCAGCGCTTTCTATTGCGCCCGACCTTTCCTTCAAAATGCCCGATTGGAGTAAAACAATCATTAACGAACAGTTAGCACAAACCTTTCTCACAATAGGTGTTCCATTATTTAATGTATATAGCGGAGTTGAGGACTATAAAGACGGAGGCTATGCCCAGCAGCAATTTTTAGGCTATAGCATATTCTCCCCGGATTATTTTGAAGGTACTCCTCTTGCAGAAGTAACTATAGGAACAAAAGGGAAGCCGTTTATCACCAATGCCACTTCTTCCGTTGCTATATGGCTTAAAAGTTTTAACTACCTCAGAGCCCCTCTAGGATACGCGCACGAAGGTGGATCTTATGGCTACCGGTCAATATCCCCGGTGAGCGGAAACTTTGGTGATTACTGGAGGTATGAAATCGTGGATGCATCAGGCACTCATTATTCAATTCAGAGGGACAGAGATTATAATTACTATTATTTACATAATAACAACTGGATCCCCTACGAGGAGGAGGGCCGAAGGGCTGCCCGACAAATGGGGCAGCTTGCAGATGCTACAGGTACCGCAGTTTTCAATATGGCATTAACCGGACCCACATTTTTTGTTGGTGGTGGAGCCGGAGCTATTGGATTTAATACATTAAAAGGCGCTGGCTGGCGCATGCTTATAAATGGCGTTGGTCAAACCGTTGCAAATGACGGTAACATAAGACAAACAGATGTAATAGATGTTCTAAGTGGTGGCTTTTTATTACCAGGAGCAGAGAGGATTGTATCCAGTTCTTTTGATTATGTACCCTTGAGTTCTGATATAATCAGATTCCGGGTAATCGGATACAATAAAGATATCAGATCTGCGTATATGGATCAGGCTTTTAGTTATGGCGGTTATAAGCTGCAAAGTTTTGCAGAAAAATGGGTATTAAAAAATAGTGGAAAATACCCCTACAACAATCAGCAGGAAAATCTGATCCGAAAATGGCTGGATATCAATATAAATATCCCAACTTCAACCTTAAGAAATCAATACTATATAATATATGGATATTAAAAGGCATTTTAAAAAATTTTATTCGCTATATATTGCCGGTTTAATACTTGCAATAAGTATATCGAGAGGTTGTATTCGAGGTGCTGAATTGGGAAAACATACAACATATACCGCAGGAAAAGTTATTAAGACTTCACCAATGGTTAAGGCTGGATTGCATGTAGATTTTTCTTTTAAATACAAAGGTCGCTCTTTTAAAAACTCCGACTCATATGGTTATAACAATATTGACACAAGCAGATATTACCTGATCAAATTTTCTTCCGATAATCCGAAAATTTCAATAATCAACTTAGAGCAAAAACTGAATATTTCAAATGATTCAGAAATTCCTTACGCAGGATGGGAGAATATTCCTGGATATTTATTAATTAAATAATTACACTTTCCCGGTCATGATGGTACCCTGCTATAAAGGTTCAAAAAAGAAGTGGTTCAAAAAAGAACAAGAAATACATTAATCGCATCCTTGCCATTTATAGTTGCAGCATCCCCACAAATAGCCCGGGGGACCGGATACCGGGTCACACAGCTGTTAAAAGACGGCACAACAGGCGATGTGGTGCTGGGATACGATGGAACAGTGGTCCCCTTTAGCGCATGGAGCGGGCCTTTTACAGCGATAAGCAGCCTTACTCCTGTTTTTGATTATCTACCGGGGAATATTGCAAAAACAGAACAACGCGCCCTTTGGGCCTACCAGCAGGCCCGGCTAAACGGCATGAGCGTGGAAGCCGCGTGGAAAAGCTTTGGAAATCCCAATTTCAACTCCTCCCGGTTTGAGGCCCTATACCAGGTGGAAAACGACTACCGGAATTTTTCCGGGGCTATGGCCGGCGGGCTGGTAACTGCGCCTTTGCTTCTTCCCGCAGTGCCCGCCATTGCTTCAGCCACCGGTGCCATTGGCAATATAGCCCTGAATGCGGCAAGAACATATGGGCCACAAATACTAAATCATTTTGCCAGAACTTGGAAATTGAGGGCATCGGTGGCAGGAATAGACTTAGCGAATCAATTAGTGTATGCAATTCCTCAAAGTCAAGCGAATGGCGATGGTGTTGGCAAGTACATAAATTTTGTTTCGCCGCTTTCAAAATTCATATTACCATCAAATATTTTTTTGTCAAATCTTATAGGACAAGGTCTAAATACAAATTTGAATGGGGAATATCGTGGCTTTTTTAGTGATGTCAGCACATTTGAAGTAATAAGAAATATTGGTTTAGGTATTGAGGGAGATTATTTTGGTAAATATTTAGGCAATAAATTTTCTCCGATCGGTTATTTTACAGGCGGACTTGCTGGGGATTTTCTAGGAGGTAATGCAAGCAATTTAACACAACTTATGTGGGATAACTTTTATAATTATTATTATTTTCAGCCTGTAAATCATTAGCAATGAAAAAATATCTCCCTACTATAGTATTTTTTTCTATATTACTCATATTCGCCTATCTCATTATACATTTCATACAGGCATCAAGAGATCTGAAAAATGGAAATTTAATAAACGGTGTATTTGTTGCAAAAATATCTTCTGCATTGGGAAGTACCAATGCGTATTTTGAGTGCAAACTTCCTTTCAACAATAAAGAGAGTACAATAACAACAATGACTCCGATCAAATACCGCAATGGCGGTATCCTGGTTGGTCATTATTTTCCAGCTTTATATTCTGAAAAATATAATAGATTAAAGCTATTACTCTTACCTGAGGATTTCAAAAAGCGTGGTTTATCTTATCCTGACAGCTTAAAATGGGTGGATAGTTTAAACAGGAGGTAATAGAATGAAAAAAATTCTTGTTCCACTTGTTTATCTATGCTGGGTTGGATTCTTTATTTGTATAATTGCACATGCGGTTGCTGTTAGACAGGATTTAAAAAGAGGAAAGCGGATACAAAATGTATTTGTTGTAGATAATTCTGCAGGATACAAAGGTTTGAGTGCCGCTTTCACGTGCAGAATTAATATAGACGGTGAGGAAAGAGAAATAAAGGTATCACCTTCGTCAGTAGAGGTTCCTACCGGTCGTTTTTTGGTGAACCACTACGTACCGGCAATGTATTCCAAAAAACACAATAAGCTGTGGCTATTACTTCTACCGAAGGACTTCAAGGAATACAGTTTACCCTACCCGGATAGCCTGCGTTGGATCGATAGCTTAAACAGAACATACTAAAACAATATGATATAAAAATATAACATTAGGAGTTGGTGCGGATTATTTTGGAAAATATCTCGGAAACAGATTTTCGCCTCTTGGCTGTAAATTTCGGTAATACGCACCCAGGGATTTCGGAGATATGCACCCAGTGATAGGGTTATTGCTTTTTGTTTAGCCTGACAAACTTACCGTTTTTTTCTTAAGCTGTCTCCTTTTAAATCGATTCTATGTGAAGTGTGTACGATCCGGTCAAGTATCGCGTCGGCGACCGTTGCTTCGGGGAAGACATCGAACCATGCTGATACCGGCAACTGGCTTGCGATGATAGTGGATTTGCGCGCATGGCGGTCTTCAATGAGTTCCATAAAATCGTTTTGCTGGTTACTGTCCAATGGGGTTAAACCAAAGTCATCTAAAATTAATAAGTCCACTTTTGCAAGTCGCTCCATTGATTTTAATAACAAGCCATCCAGGCGGGAGACTTTCAACTGTGTCATTAGTTTTTGAACATTGTAATAGGCAACGGCATGCCCTTGTCTGCAGGCCTGGTGTCCAAATGCAGAAGCCAAAAATGATTTTCCTACACCGGCACATCCCGAGATGAGTATCGCCTCGCCATTTTTTAAATATGTTCCAACGGCCGGGTGTTGATCTGAGTGGCGTCAATACCTCTGTGTTTGCCGGCATCAAGCTGATCGAGTGTGGCCTGGTATCTGAAGCCCGCATTTTTAATAAGGCGGCTATACCGATTGGACCAGCGTTGGTCTTTCTCGGCCTGGATAAGTAATTGCAGCCCATCTGAGAGGGAGAGCTCGTGTACTTTTCTTGTTTCATGAAGACTTTGCAGGCATACCGCCATACCGGATAGCTTTAAGGATAATAAACTGGATTTTACTTCTTCCATAATGTATGTTGATTTGAATATCCCGCTGAGTGGCGGGACGGGTTAAAAAATAATTTACTGATAATAATCTTTGCCCCGGATATTGCCGTGTTTGGGAAAAGGGATAGCCATTTGATTTTGAGCGTCCAGTAACGCGCACTGCGTAATGATTGCCTCCAGTCGCTTATAACTCATCAGGTCATTATCGTAAGCAATGCGACAGGATTTTTCAAAAACAAGGGGATCGGTCTTACGTTGCAGACTTAACAAGGCGTCACAGTTGCGGAAGGCCAGCTCGGGTATTTTCTCCACTTCAAATATCCGCTCTATGAGCCGGGTGAGGCTGGCAGATTTTTCATGGGCTTTGCCGATATAGTAGGCCGGGCTGCGTCGCATGTGGTGCTGGTGGGTGGAAGCAAAATGTTCAACAGCGGTTGTATAACCTGCACCGGTGGCGCGTTGGTGTGTGGCGATACAGGCCCCGCCCTTATAAATACGCACCAGCGTTCGGGTATAGATGATTTGTACCTTGTTGCCGATATATTGAAAAGGTACAGAGTAGTATTGCTTATCGCGTGCCAGATAGATACAGTTATTGGCCATTACGGTAAGGTCGGCGTAATATTTTATCTCAAAACCGGACCCGGGTAATGGTTTTAAACAAGCTTTTTCTTCTGCCAGGTATTTTTCCTGCCGGCTATAGCTGTGTTGCTGCATCCTGGTTTGATTGAGTGCTGTTACAGTCTGGCTGATGGCGGCGTTCAGCTCAGCAAGAGAGAAGAATACCTGGTTGCGTAGTTTGGCATAGACCCGCTGGTAGATGAGTTGCACCGTTCTCTCAACAGTGGGTTTATCCTTAGGTCGGACAGGTCTTGCAGGCAGTACCGCAAAGCTGTAATGGTTGGCTACATCTTCCATAACGCGGTTTAGCACCGGCTCATACCGGTCTGCCTTAATCACGGCGGCCTTCAGGTTATCCGGCACCACCACCTGTGGCACACCGCCCAGGTGTTTTAAGCAGCACCCGAGCGCGTAGAGAAAATCATCTGTCTTTTGTGAAGGAACCCCAAGCGCATAAGCGTAGCCCGAATACGGCAGTGCCGCTACAAATACCTGTACTTTGATCGCTTCCCGGTTGCGAGGTCAACATAACTAAGGCCGTCCCCGGCAAAATCAACTTCGAGCTTCATGCCCGGATCGTGGTGCATGATAGCGCTTGCCTTGCGGACAACCGCTAACTGGTTTAAATGAAAACAGAATTGGGTATAACCATATCCATCGGAATGTTGTGCTTTGTACTCCTGCCAAAGCAGTTTACGGGTAACGTGTTTACGCTGGAGCTCTTTTTCCAGGTAAGGGATCAGCAGTTTGAACTGTTCAAACCTTTCTTCCAGGTATGCCGGCGACCCGGCGTTAAACCTGCTTTCCAATACAGGGTCTTCCAGTTCCAGCAGTTCCTCTATGGAAAATTTACCCGCATTTAATTTTTGAATATAGCTATTTACCGTACCCTTATACAGCCCTAAAGTTGCTGCAATTTGCCGGTTGGATACGCCCTGCTGATGTAATCGTAGTAACTGTTTTATCTTACTCATTCTCGTTATTTTTCCTGCCATGCTTTGTTTATTCTATTTGTGCGAATAAACAACTGACAAAAAGCAATAATGAAAATGAGTGTCTGACTGGGTGGTTATGCTCCGGAATCCGGGCGTTGTGCATTCTGCGCCAACCTGCTTCGTTGCTGGAGCTGGGTGGTCTTGCTCCGAAATATCATTGATTTTTCACCCATCAACCATTGGTGGGTGGGTATGCTCCGAAATCCGATTTACCGACAACCATTTTAAAACCAAAAACTCACTTTATACCCTCCTTTTGGGTGCATATCTGCCGGAATGTCGCGGATTTTTCTCCCGATCGACTTATCTGGATTTAACCGTAATGTGGGTGAGTATGAACCGGATTATACACTTGGCCAACGCACAGGTGGCGCTATAGGCGATTTCCTGGGAAATAACGCCGGCAATCTTATACAGGTCATGTGGGATAACTATTATTACTACTATCAATATTAAGCATTATCGTTGCCAATAAAAATATTAATAATGAAAAAAATCCTTGTTTTACTTGTTTATTTAGGCGGGTTTACATTTTTTACTTATATAATTGTGCATGCGATTTCTGTTGCAAGGGATTTAAAAAGAGGTGAGTTGATCAGGAACGTATTTATTGTAAAAGATTATAAAGAATATAAAGGCTGGCATGCTTCCTTTAAGTGCCGGATTATTATTAGAAATGCAGAAAAAGAAGTATACACGTCTTCTTCATCAGTAATAGGACCGGTCGGTCGTTTTTTGGTAAATCACTATGTACCGGCAATGTACTCAAAAAAATACAATGAGCTGAGGCTATTGCTTTTACCAAAAGACTTCAAAAAATACGGCCTACCCTACCCGGATAGCCTGCGTTGGATCGATAGTTTGAACAGAAAATACTAAAACCATTGAATGCCTGAATGCAACCTCAGATGTTGGCAGTCCTCCGAACAATATTGCTAATATGACACCGTTGATTCGAGATCATTATGGATGCAAACAAAATATTGATATTGAAAAAATCATTTCCGGACTTCGGTTTCCACTACCAATCGGAAAGTAGCGATTGTGGCCCCGCCTGCGATATCTTCCCGGTTATCATTCACTGGCGCAAAAATCACATGGTCGTCATTTATCATGCAGATCCGCAATACGCCTATATTGCTGATCCCGCCAGGGGAAAGCTAAGATATCATTACGACACATTAAAACAGAGTTGGTATTACCCGGACAGTGCAAAAGGTGCCGTAATGGCCATAGAACCGAATACTGAGTCAATGCGGCAAAAGAAAAATTTGGTTAATACAAAACGGTCAATGGTCAAAGATCCAGCACTATTCAAAGAGCGGTTTCAAGAAAATAAACAATGCGAATAACGACTGAACTGAACGCACATTTCTCTTAACCTGCGATTACGAGTTTCTGCTCCGGTATTCCCTGGGCGCAGTTTAACAAAGAAGGATATCATAAGGATATAACATCAGCATATATGGATATTAAAAGACATTTTAAAAAATTTTATTCGATCTATATTGCTTGTCTAATTGTAATAGCAAGCATCCTTAATGACTATTCCCAAAATACCGAATTGAAAGAATATTCAAGATATACTGCAGGCAAAGTTCTTAAAATTTCACCTCTAGTTAAGGCTGGGGTAAAGGTAGACTTTTCTTTTAATTACGCAGGTGAATCTTTTAAAAGCGTTAACTCTTATGGCTATGGCAATATTGACACAAGCAGTTATTATCTGATTAAATTTTCTACCCGAAAGCCAAAAATCTCTATAATTTACTTAGACCAAAAACTGAACATTTCAAATGATTCAGAAATTCCTTATTCAGGATGGGAGAATATTCCTGAATATTTATTAATTAAATAATTACACTTTCCCGTCATGGTGTATCCTGGAATCTTTTAACGCTAAAATCAAGGCCTTCAGAGCCGCTGCAAGAGGCGTAAGAGATATTAACTTTCCCCTATTCAGACTCGTTAACATTTATGTCTGATCCCACAATTTTCAACCCGATCCATAATTAAGAAACGGAATAATGCCACCTTCAATAATATCACCGTTGTCGCGTACGGCCGTTGATCTACAGAACATTGCGCTTTCACTACTTCGCAATCTAAGCTCGCGTCTTTCGTGGCTTCCGGACTTGTAGGATAGCTTGATACTATTTGCCCCAAAATGTGCCAGGCCTTTCTTTGACGAAAAAGAAACTATGCTTACCTGTTTGCTCATTGAAAAAAAGACTATATGCCATTGTTGAAAAATTTAGTTGTTTGGTTAATTAAATTATACCTTATACCTTTACCCTATGGAAAAAAATAAGCCCGTTTTTCATCAGAACAGGAAGATCGCACACTTACTGGCGCATCATATCAACAATACCGGGAAGTATATGAACCGGGTTTTGCAGCAAAAGCTCCTGAATGCGGGCCATCGGCTAACATCAGAGCAATGGGTCGTTCTGGTCTGCTTATTTGACCGGGACGGGCAAACCCCTACCGAAATATGTGAAGCCACCCTTAAAGATAAGCCCGGAATAACGAGAATATTGAAGAATATGGAGCGGAACAAACTGGTTATTAATGTGGATAACCCTGAAGACCGAAGAAGCAAAAGAGTGTTTCTCACCAAGAGCGTAAAAAAAATTGAAAAGCAATTATTGGATATTGCCGCCGAAACGGAAAGGCAATGTTGCAATGGCATTTCAGAAGGCGAACTTGAGCAATGCAGGATGGTTCTGAATAAAATCATGAACAATCCTGAATAAACTTTTGAATAAGTAGTTGTTGTGTTAACTATATATTTATAAACAAATAAAATGAAGAAAAATGAAAATAACAATAATCGGAGCAGGAAATATTGGTTCTACACTGGCCCGGAACTGGGCAAAAGCAGGTCATCAGATATTTTTAGGAGTAAGAAAAGTAGACGGTTTCAAAGAGAAAGAGCTGCTATCAGAAGGAAATATTTCGATTGATACAATACCTGGAGCAATTGCAAAAGGATCCGTTATCGTATTGTCCGTACCGCCTGATGCTGTGCCATCTTTGGTGAAACATTTAGAAGGAGCAAAAGATAAAATCATTATTGATCCCACGAATGCCTTTCGTGCCAAACCGGAAGGTTTTGAAAACGCATTTGATGCTTTGCGCAGTCTTACCAGGTGCAAGCATATTGTAAAAGCCTTTAACAACACAGGTTTTGAAAATATAGCAAATCCTGCCGGACTGGACACCTTTGTTTCCGGCGACAGCGAAAAAGCAAAAAAAGTGGTCAAGCAACTGGCAAAGGATTTGGGCTTTGCCAATTGCTACGATTTTGGCGGAAATGACAAAGCTGCGCTACAGGAACAGCTTGGAATGTGCTGGATAAACCTCGCCCTGGTCCAGGGAATGGGCAGGGATATAGCCATTAATGTAATAAAGAGACAACCTTTATAAAATTTGAAAGATATGAGCAAAATATTGCTTGCAGGAGCTACGGGATATTTGGGAGGGTTCATTCTCAAAGAACTGTTGCGTAAAGGCTTTGAAACAAAAGCCCTTGTCAGGAATGAAAAGAAGCTGCCGGAAGGATGCCTTGCACATCCGAAGCTGGAGCTTATAAAAGCAGAAATAACTAACCGGGATGCTTTAAAAGATTGTTGTCGGGATATAGACGTCGTGATATCAACGGTGGGAATTACCCGGCAAAAGGACGGGCTGACGTATATGGACGTTGACTATCAGGCAAACCTTAATTTGCTGGAAGAAGCAAAACGGAACGGAGTGGAAAAATTTATTTACATATCCGTGTTGAATGGGGAAAAATTAACCCATCTTAAAATCTGCGAAGCAAAAGAAAAATTTGTATGGGCTTTAAAGAATTCGGGGCTGGATTATTGCATCATTCGCCCCACCGGTTATTTCTCAGATATGGGTGAATTTTTTGAAATGGCCAAAAAGGGAAGAATATATCTGTTTGGAAACGGCGAGCATAGAATGAACCCTATCCACGGCGCCGACCTTGCTGCAGTTTGTGTAAATGCCGTAGTATCGGGCGAGAAAGAAATTCTGGCCGGGGGACCGGAAATATTGTCGCACAACCAGATGGCAGAAACTGCTTTTTCTATTGCCGTTAAAAAACCAAAGATCACGCATATTCCGAATTGGCTTACAAAATCCCTTTTATTTTTAATCAGAACATGCACAGGCAGCAAAACCTACGGTCCGATCGAATTTTTTATAACCGTCTTATCACGGGATATGATTGCCCCCGAATATGGAAACCACACGCTGAAGGAATATTTTAAAGAAATAAAATTACACAACCAATTTAAAAGCTAAATCTTCATACGAGATTATCAGGTGGGCGCTGCCTGGCTTTTGAAAACGGGCTGTAGGCCGGCAGTATTGGTACGGCTACTGAGGGTTTTTAAAAAGCTGCTTGACTTGCTATAATTTGGAATGCACCCCATCAGGCTCTATTTCAGAGAAGTGAGATGAATTCACTTAGCCTTCTGTTTCTTTGGGCCTCTTTTGCTTTATGCATGCTTCTAAGAAACTGTTTAAAAATAATATTTGGTCCCCCTTATAAGCGCCATCCGGCGCGTCGTTGTCGTTAAAGCCGCGCTTTAGCACGGCCTTAACGAAGCCGTAATTTCATAAGTGCCATCGGCACGGATCATTATGCCCCGGGCCCATGGCTCTCTGTTGCTCTTTTGGACGTATAAACGGGTTGAAACCCGTTCTTGCCGGATCTTCCGGGGCCATGCCTCTTTTGCCAAAATGATCGTTGAACCCCGCTTTTTATAGATGACGGCTATAGCGAAGCCCCAAGTAGAGACGATAAAAAGCTGGTACCTTTTAATGGTTATACGAATTCTCCAGGATCGTTTCTAAACAGTTTCTAAGAGCAGCTCTGGTTTCCTCTATTTTCTTCCTTCTTTGCAATAACTGAATCCCTGAATTTAGGTTCCGGTATATGCCTTGTCTACTTTATCAAGATAACGCTGCAAAGCAGTGTTGGCAGTATCCAGTCGGAGGCAACAGTACTGAGTCTCATTTGTGGTAAATCTTTTACCTCCCCCTTTGCATTCAATCACTCCCAAAGCAACCGAACACTTCTATGACCGTTGATAAAATCCCCCCGGACGATCGCTGTTTTCTTGTACTTTGAGACAAGTGCGTATTTCTTCAGATATCCCTCTTAATTCGATCCTATAAATGTAATAGACAGCCGTCAATATAATTTTGTACATTTAGCGCATATCAGGAACTATCAGACACAAATCCTATATGCAGCTAAGAAGATCTTAAAAGAATGACCCTGACACTTATTTTAATCCCTATCATTAGTTTCATTGCTTCCCTTGTACGGTCAACATTAGGTTTTGGTGAATCGCTTGTAGCGGTTCCCCTCTTTCTTCTTTTTCTGCCCGGAGAGATTGCAGTGCCTTTATCGGTCATGTTATCGATCATCATTGCACTTGTAGTAGTGATCCAGGACCATAACAAAATTCATTTCAATAGTGCCAAATGGCTCATCCTTTATGCAATTCCGGGAATACCGGTTGGCATCGTGGTCCTTATTTACGGAAGTGAGGTATTGATCAAGGCAGGTCTGGGGCTGCTTATTATACTTTACGCCCTCTATTCCCTTTTCGGCAACAACAATAAAACACTAAAAGAAGACAACAAAGTCTGGCTTTTTATTTGCGGGCTTTTATCCGGTATATTAGGAGGCGCCTATGGATTGAACGGCCCGCCGTTGGTCGTTTATGGGAACCTGAGGCAATGGAGCGCAAAACATTTCAGGGCCACATTGCAGGCATACTTTCTGCCGGTAAGCCTTTTAAGCGTGATCGGCTATGCTGCCAAAGGCCTTATCACTGCCCAGGTTGGCTCCTATTTTATAATCTCGTTGATCACCACCATCCCGGCGATATTCCTGGGACGTTATTTAAACCACCGGTTAAAGGACGGCTTGTTCTTTAGCTATGTTTACTGGGGGCTTGTTGGTATAGGAATGATCCTGATCATGAGTACACTTACGTAATTCATGAAAAACAGATCATTTTTGCATCGGGCCCGGATCAACTATTCGTTTCCCGGCTTATGGCCGATAACAGAAAACTTTTAACCGGTTTTTTCCCTTTTTTTACCTGTGTACCGATTAAGAAAAAAGTCTCGTTTGCGCAAACCTTTCTATCCGCTCCGGGCGGGACCTGAACCCCGGCTAAAAATCATAACTTATAACAATATGTGTCGAAAAAGTGTCAGGATGCGGTGACGGCTTCCTTTGATGGAGGTACCCGGCCCTTACTGTTTTTAAATGCACCAGGCAGCCGGTATATGATTCAGGTTTATGCGGACGTAGAAAAAGCGGATCCACAATAAAGTCGATCCGCTCCGGCTTTCCAATGGCTTCTCTATAAAAACGACAGGTTTATAACCGGAGTTTGATTCCCCCGTTCACCACAAAGCCGTCCAATGGCGCATAAATATCCCGGAATACCGGGTTATCGATCGCTCCGGTATAGATACTGCCAAACCGGGTCTGACGGGTATCCGTAAAGTTTTCGAAGTTCACAAACAGCGAAAACGTTTCCCAAAGCTTCTCTGCCATAAAACCGGTGATCCAATAAGGCTTTCCGCTGGTAGCGTCGCTCAATTGCTGCTTGCTGTAATAGTACGCTTCCAGGCCCAATTTCCATTTATCCTCCACTTCATACATCAGCACATTATTCAGCCGGTGCCGGGCTGTTAAAGGAAGCCATTCCTTTGCCCCGGAAAAATGTGTATTGGCATCGGTGTACGTATAGCCCACAAACAATTTAAAATCACCGTAGGTAAATCTTAAATTGGTTTCCATCCCCTTCGTATCCAGGTAACCGGATGAATTTTTAAGCGCTATAGTCCCATCGCCTTCGGTTATCAGTACCAACGGGCGGCGCAGCTTTGTATAAAAGAACAGGTGGTTCAGGCTTACCCCCACCGCTCCAATGGAAGTGCGGTAGTTGATGTCCCAGTTGCCGCCAACGGACCGTTCATTTCCGGCATTGCGGACATCTACCGGCAGCAGGTCCCGGAATTGCATCCGTTCTGCCTCTTCCGTAAAAATGGTCGGCGTTTTATACCCATAACCACCTCCGATTCGCGTGGTAAGTGCAGGCGCAATCTTAAACATAGCAGACAGGCGGGGCAGCAGCTCAAACCCGTAGCTGGTTATATAATCACCGCGCACACCGGTTTCCAGCACCAACAGGTCCGAGACCGTCCAGGCATTTTGCGCAAACACCCCGTAAGTTATGTAAGCATAGTTCCTCAAGGGAAAATCGGTCTGCTTGCGCTCTTTCAGATCTTCCGTCAAAACATTCGCTCCAATTACCCAGTCAGCCTTTTCTCCTGACCGGTTCCAGGTCAGTTCAGAAAAGGAGGATTGCTGCAGACCATCAAACTGGTAATCAGGGATAGCGATCAGCCGGTCGAAGCGGCTATAACTGTTCTTTAACTGTAGGGTTGAATTTTCAGAAAGTTTATGAGCAATGTCCAGCTGGGTAGTGATCCGGTCAGTGTTGTTCTTTTCAAAAAACCCGGGGGCTCCATTTTTGATATAGTCCATACTTCCCCCGGTGCGGTCTTCTGTAATATAGGTAACTCCAAAATTAGCGGTCGTTCTTTTTCCATACAGGAATAAACGCGGGTTGATGGTATAACGCTCAAATTTGGGAATAGCGGATAGCCCAATGTCGGCCGGATCATACGCCTTATTACTATTCCGGGAAGCAAATACAGTTATACCTGCTTTTCCATAACGCTGGCTGTAAAAACCACTTAGGTCAAGCCCACCGGCAGTAGTCCCGTTCGCCAGGAAATTCAACTCCCGATGCTCCCCCGGAGTTTTGGAGATCAGGTTCACCAGTCCGGCTATAGCCCCTCCGCCATAAAGCGTAGATGCAGATCCTTTGATCACTTCTACCTGCTTCAGATCCAGGGGAGCGATCTGCAACAAGGAAAGACCGCCTGAAAACCCGGAATACAGCGGATAACCATCCCTCAGCATTTGAGTATAACGGCCGTCCAGCCCCTGTATTCTTATACCGGAATTAAACGACGTGGCCGAGGTTTGCTGGGTCTGGATACCCGTGCTTTCATTCAGCATCATCCGTATATCGCCCGGTTTCATATTGCTCTTTTCTTCCAGCTCTTCGCCGGATATCACTTCTGTGCGGGTGGGTGTATTGGCAATGGTGCGACTGATACGGGTGCTGGTTACCACCACCTCTTCCTCGTCTTCATGCCCCTCCTCATCATGTTCCAGCAGTACTTCATTCCCGGCGGCATCTGCTTGTGGAAGTGTGATAGTGATTTTCTCATCTTTAAAACCTACAAAGCTTACGATAACAACATAGCTGCCATCAGGAAGATTTTCAATAGTCACCCGTCCGGAGCTATCCGCTATTGCTGATTTCCTGGGTATTTCAATGACAACGGTTGCACCCGGCAGCGGGCTTTTATCTTCTTTATTTTTAACGGATAGTGTCAAGTTATTTTGAGCATACGATACATAAGCACATAGCATTACTATGCTCAGAAATAATAATTTCTTCATTTTATTATAGTAAAATAAAAATTAGTAAATAGGATTACAGTTATTAAAAAAAAACTGCTTACACCCTGGGAGGCTGGAAAAGACGGGCGTGATAGTCTGACCGGATTCTGATATAAAAATCAGGATAGGCCTGCACGATATGCGCCGCCGGCAGAGCCAAAGCGGTATTTGCCGGGCTGATCACACAACCGTGATATACCGAACAAATTGAAAAAGGCGAACAATTGCTGCAATCATTGTGCTTTGCCGGGCGAGAAGATTGCTCCGTTGCGTGCACATCCTCACATCCATCCAGGACGGAGCAAGGCAGCATACTGCTGAACAATACAAAAAGGATCAATATATAACCGAAGCACTTTTTCAAGATCCGCAAATTTAATGCAATGGCGGCTTCAAAGCAGAAGAATTTGCTTCCGGCTCCGGAAATTCCCGCATTGGCCCGGAATATCGTTTATACGAATCGAATATCTCAGGATCAGGCCCCACTACGCGTGGATCCTGTGTTTTGGTTAATTCCTGCATCAGCGCTCTTTTTAACCGGCCTTGTATAGCTGTATAAGTTCTTTTACCATATAGGTTTTTTAAACAATCAGGATCTGAAGCAATATGATAAAGTTCAAACTCCGGCCTTTTGGCTATCGCCCATTCAAAAAACGGACGAATATCTTTGTTATTCATGTGCTCTACGGTAAATGACTTTGTAGGCGAGTTATCTATATCTGTAAAGGCCCATTCAGAATGATAAATACCTTTGTTGTCGATACCATATTTGGGCAACAATCTGTCTTTATGAACCGGATCCACGCGTTGCGGATCACCGGCCGGCCATCGCCCGGGCTTCATATTCCAAACGAGCAGAAATTCTTTGTTCCGTATAACTCTCTGAGGATATCCCCAATTAAGATAACGGGATGCTGAATGTCTTTCGCGACCCGAATAAACATACCTTCTCATTGTGTCCACAATTCCCTGTTTCCGTTCTTTAAGAATATTTAAAATACTTTTCCCGGTCATCGGTCTCATTCCTTTCGAAGAGGTAGCCGTTAATTCGAGAATCGTCGGAGCAATATCAACAAAGCTTACAGGATCATCAACAACCCTTCCCCCAGGGAACATTTTTGGAAACCAGACCGCAAAAGGGATATGAATACCATATTCATACCCGTTTGCTTTAGCTCTTGGAAATGCCATCCCGTTGTCGGATGTTACCATCACAATCGTATTTTCAAGCTCACCTTTTTCCCGGAGGTATTCCAGCATCTGTTGCAGATGAAAATCAAACCATTCAATTTCCAGGGCATAATCAAGTAAATCACCTCTGACAATTCCATTATCCGGCAAAAATGCAGGTACTTTAACATCTTTCAGCCGCTTTCCATTCCGGCGCCATGAATCTTTTTCAAATCCCCGATGCGGCTCTAAAGCTCCATACCAAAAAAAGAAAGGTTGGCCGTCCTTCTTCTTTTTCAGAAAATCCTTAAAATTCTCAAAATAGTTAATATTACTGATCCCTTTAGCAGGACGTATATCTGAAACATCACCTGCTTTATACTTTATAGTATTGAAAGATCTTCCGGCCGCGTTTTGTGTCCTCCACATTGAATCTTTTTTATTCCTGGCATACTGGAACGGGTCAACGCCTTTACCGGTGTAGCCCGTATAATATCCGCTTTTATCCAACAGATCAACAAACGGTACGTACGCTTTCATCCAACTTGATGCATGCTGTCCGGACTGTTCATTCTGCCAGGGATAACGGCCAGTGACAATTGACCCGCGGGAAGGGGCACATCCCGGCGATGCTGCAATACAATTTGCAAAAAAAATGCCTTCCTTGGCAATTTGATCAAACGCCGGCGTTTTTATAAACCCACAACCGGCAAAACTGGTGCTATAATAACTTTGATCATCGCTGATTGCGAACAGTATATTAGGTCTTTTTTTCTGCAGCGGCTTCATATCATTGGCAGCCGATAGTTTAATAGCGAACCAAAAAGGCAATGACAATACTATTAATCTTTTCATATTTGACATTTAGAACAACCATAAAATTATACAATACTTTCAGGCAAGACCTTTTAAATTCTGCTTTTTTTCAACTTATCCGGGCATTTCAAACCGATCTGATTTCTCGGATAATTGCTTTTCTGCCGGTATCATACAGAGACAAAAGAAATGAAAATCCAGGACACTCTTTGTTCATTCTCTTGTCGAATCATTTCAATAGTATACGCCCGGATTGAACAATGATTGTAAGGAATGCCCATTTCTCCGGGAAAATTTTATAACAAGCGGAGCGCTTACACATAAATAACGCCGTCAGGCAATTCGGGACGGGTCTGTAAAAATGCCCCAGGCAAATGAGTAAAACACCCTCATGTTGTCACGATTGCACCTTATATACCTACCGTATCCGCTTTAATTTTGGAATCAAATAACAAACAAAATGAGAAAGATCAGAATTTTCGAACATATCTCGCTGGACGGCGTGATTGAACATGATGGGAACTATACCTATGGTGCATGGACGACACCTTATCGAAGCCCGGCCGGGGCGGCTATGCTCTTTGAGGCATACGGGTCCAACTTCGACCTGCTGCTTGCCCGCCACACCTACGACATATTCAGCGCTTTTTGGCCGACTGCCGGAGATTTCCCAATGGCAAATGCAATAAACGCAGCAACGAAATATATTGTAACCCACAGGCCGGACAGCCTGGAATGGGGTCCGGTAAAGCATCTGAGCGGGGAGGTTGTAAAAGCAATTCGCGATCTCGGGTCAACGGACGGCTCCGACCTGATCGTTGTAGGCAGTTCGACGCTGACCTCCGTTCTGCTTGACCAGGGACTGGCCGACGAGGTTGTGCTCATCACTTACCCGGTCCTGCTTGGCCGTGGTAAACGTTTATTTTCCGACAGTATTGACGCCAGGGAGCTTGCTTTTGTCGATTCGAAGACAACGCCTACGGGTTTGCTCATCAACACGTATAAGCATCTTGGTTCACTCAAAAAATGATCTTTCTCTCAACCGGTACAGGCAATACCTGTACCGGTTGGGAAAATGCTTTAAAAAGGGACCGCCTCTTCAGCTTTCTTATATGTCTGCCCGCTCCGGCTGCGCCGGCCAATATTAAAACAACAAGGCTTCGTTCAATAAAAATTATACCTTATACCATCGGCCAATCGGTCCGGTATTCCTGCTCACCAACGATCCGCAGGGCCAGGCGGAGTTTATACCCGATATCAGACAGGATGCTTTTACGCCGGAGATCAATGTCGTCGGTTTACGCCGGGCAAAGGATAACAAAAAGCTGGAAAAATTCATCGGGCACCCATACAGCGCAAGTTTGACCGGTTGTTCTTTCTCATCAATGGCCGGATGACGTCGATCGAAGGCAAGATCTGGAAGAGTAATATTACCATGGCATCCGGGAGCACAAACGACTGGTCGCTCCCCTACTTTGAAAAGAGCTATGAGGAGGCCATCAAAGCTGTTGGAGGTGTAAAGATTTTTGATGGTAAAATTTCGCAGGAAGAATATGACCGTTACCATAACGAAGCAACCTGCCTGGGTGAAGAAGGCTCCATCGGTTACACCGGGCAAAATATAAAAGTTTATGTGATCCACCGGGCAGATGGTGCCGACATATACATTCAGCTGGCCGGGTATAGTGCCGGCGGCTATGTCAATATTCTGCAGAAAGAACCGTTTAAGCAGACCATTACGCTGCTTCAATCAGACCAGATCGAAAAAGAACTGGCCGAAAAAGGAAAAGCGATCCTCTATATCAATTTTGATGTAGATAAAGCAACGTTGAAACCGGATGGAAAAGACGCTGTAAAGGAGATCACAAAAGCGCTGAACCATGATCAGACGTTAAAGCTGAGCATTGAAAGACATACAGATAATACCGGTAGCCCCGTCCACAATAAGGAACTTTCAGAAGGCCGGGCCAATACGGTAAAGGCCGAATTAACCGCTTCCGGCATCGATGCTTCCCGGTTAAAAGCGGTTGGCTATGGTGCAGAAAAACCTTTGGTTGAAAATAATTCGGAAGAGCACAAAGCAAAGAACCGGCGCGTCGGCCTGGTGAAAACCGCTTCGTAACGGGCACCACAGCAGGTACCAATCCGCCCCCCGGGATCACGCACGCCCTGCTGCGTGCGCGCCTGCCGGTTGTGTCAAAAGCAAAGCGATATGCTTACCTTGCAGCCAAAACAGCAAGCTGCAGCGCAAGATCATTCATATCGACATGGACGCCTTTTATGCTTCGGTGGAGCAGCGTGACTTTCCGGAATACCGCGACAAGCCGGTTGTGGTTGGAGGACCGCCGGAAGGGCGCGGCGGTGTGGTGGCCACTGCAAGCTACGAGGCCCGGGAATACGGCATCCGGTCGGCCATGTCTTCTAAGACCGCCCAACGGCTTTGCCCGCATGCCCTTTTTGTTTTTCCCCGGTTTGATGTGTACCGGTCCGTGTCCCGGCAGATACACGATATCTTTCATCGCTATACGGACAGCATAGAACCTTTATCGCTGGACGAAGCCTATCTGGATGTAACGGCAGACAAGCGGGGCATCGGCTATGCCCTGGAAATTGCAAAAGAGATCAGGCTGGCGATAAAAGAAGAGCTGGCACTGACCGCATCGGCAGGTGTATCTGTGAACAAATTTGTAGCCAAGATCGCTTCCGGCATGCAGAAACCGGATGGTCTTACATTTATCGGCCCTTCCAAAATAGAAGCTTTTATGGAACAGCTGCCGGTTGAAAAGTTTCATGGAGTGGGCAAGGTCACTGCCGGCAAGATGAAGAACATGGGACTTCATTCGGGCGCCGATCTGAAAAAACTTTCAGAAGCTGCACTTGTCCAACATTTCGGAAAACCAGGAAAATTCTATTACCAGATCGTACGCGGGATCGATGAACGACCGGTAGAATCCGACAGGGAAACAAAATCCGTTAGTGTGGAAGATACCTACCAGGAAGACCTGACCACAAAGGAAGCCATGCTCGGGGAGCTGGAATTGCTGACGGAAAAGCTGGCAGAACGCCTCTCCGGCTATGGCTTAAAGGGGCGGACCGTAACGGTCAAATTTAAATTTCATGATTTCATCATCAGCACCCGCAGTCACTCGCTGGTAACCTCCTTTAACGATCACAGCCGTTTGTATGACACGGTACGGATCATTATGGACAAGACCGATCTTACCGGCAAAAAAGTACGCCTGTTAGGTGTTGGACTATCTAATTTTGATTCGTCCGGCGGGCAGTCGGGTCCTCAGCAGGGCGGCAACCAGCTACGGCTTTTTTGATCGCAGCATTCCCTTCCCGTGACGTCGTCTCCCGAAGAGGACATCCGGGCTCCTCTTTCCTGGTCCCTTACAGGAGAATCTTATGGTACAAAACCCGAACCTTTTTATGATAGGTTTGCAAAAATTGGCAATGATAACAAAAGACAACTGGATACTATTATGAAATTTTAGCGATTACCTGGTCTCTGCGGCTGAATAATGTGCCGCTTACTTCAATTGCCGCTATGCCTAAATCTCCCATCCAGTCATGTAGCAAATCATTCACCTGGCTTCTGAGTTTTGGTTGATCTGACCGATGCACGGATATCAAATCCGGTTCCTCAATAGGAACAAACACAAGAAGGTCGATTCCTGCAATGATCGTTTGAGCTGTGTCAAATAATGATTCAATATTCTTGCCTGGATCAATAACATGCAGATAGGCCAATATATCAATGACACATCTGTCAAATATCACCTTGCTTTCACTTTTGGAAACCAGTTTGACCGAATAATTAAACTGTTCAAGAAAATCCTCTGCCGTAGGGATTTCTGAAAATTCATATCCCGATTCTTCTAATTGATAATACGGCTCCATTTCGAGTGCATATCCGGAAAGGTTCTCCAGAAGTTCTTCTGCCAATGTCGTTTTACCAACCTTATGGGCACCAACTATCGCTATTCTCATATTTCGATTCGATTTGCGGATATGGCAAAAATAAAAAAAGGCCTGCCCTGAAAAGAGCTGGCCGTTGCTAACCTATGAAAAACACCAGGTGCAAGTTACATAAATTAAATTAAAAAGAAAAAGATTAATTTTATCCGGTGCATAATATTTTTATTTCTGAGGTAGCGCATGAGGACACATGCCACCGCCGGCCGGCCCGGTTTATGTCCTCACGGATCAGAAAAATGTTATCTCCCCGGCTTATCCGGTTTATAAACCCCGGTAACCTACCCGTTTATATTCTTTTTTTCCTCATGACCACCGGCTCCTCCTGCAGAAAGGTGATCCACCCCCGGTTTGAGGCAGACCCTTCGCCACCAGCCGTCATCGAAGCAACGCTTTCGGACCGGAAAGACTCCGCCGCCGTTCTCATTTCCGGAACACTGGCCATTTACGCCCCCAATGTGTATGCAGGAAAAGACGGCGCTGCGGTTTCGATCACCCCCGAGGGCAGCCTTCCTGTATTGCTCAATGGCTTTAAGAACGGAAGGTATGGCGGGCATATCACTACCCGCACCGGGCAATATTATACCTTAACCGTGCAAATGGATGGCGCAACCTACACAGCCACTTCCCCAATGCCCGCAAAAGTCATATTCGATTCCCTGTTCATTACACGCCGGACCGTTTTGGGAAGGGAACTCCGTATACCTACCGTCACTTTTTCAGATCCGCGCGGGACAGAAAACTATTACCGGTTTATTCTATCGGTAGATGGGTTTGAAAGCACCAATATTTTTATTGAAACCGACCGGCTGTTTAATGGAAATAAAATGACGCTGGAGCTCCTGGACCTGTTTACCGACAGCAGCTCCCCCACTTTTGTCGATCAGTACGACCAGGTCATTGTTGAAATGCAATGCATTAACAAGCAGACCTATGACTATTTATACCAGCTGAAAGAAAGCGCGCTGGGACAGGGAAACACCGTAAATCCCGGTAATCCCCAGTCCAACCTGACCGGGGGCGCACTGGGGTATTTCAGCGTACACACCTCAGAGACCAAAAAAACATTCGCGGAATAGCCCGCTCCCTCGTGCAGCCGGTAATTCATTACATTTGGATCCTGTTACAGAAAATCAATTACAGTCTAAAACAGCATTTATGGAGATCCGGCAGATACAGCCCGGCGAAGCTTTCCTCGTCATCCACCTCTTTGACCAGTACCGCGTATTTTACAGGCAGGCCTCAGACATTTCGCGGGCCCGCCAGTTCATAGAGGCCCGTCTCCATAACAATGAGTCGGTCATTTTTGTGGCATTTGCAGACATTACAGGCAAAAAACAACCGGTAGGCTTTACCCAGCTCTACCCCACTTATTCTTCCGTAAGAACCACAAAGAACTGGATATTGAACGACCTGTTCGTTCAGGAAGCCTTTCGTAAAAACGGCGTCGGGGAAGCGCTGATCCGTAAAGCAATGCAGTTTGCCACGGCAGCCGGTGCCCGGTTCCTTCAATTGGAGACCGCCACAGACAACTTTACCGCCCAAAAACTGTATGAGCGCATCGGGTTTCGGCAACAGCCGCCGGATATGGACTTCCTCGTGTACCGCTGTCCGCTCATTTCATAAAGGCAAAACACGCCGCGCCCTGTTGGTCATTTGCCGGATTGCGGTTACCTTTACGAAAACGATCATCTCATGTCACTACTCAATCAGAAGAGTCAAAAAGATAAAAAAAATAAAGACAAAAAAGGCGGTGCTGCAGCGGCCACCAATTCTAAATTCATCCAGAAGCCCAAAAGCGCCGGTTTCGTAAGCAAACAGCAGAATACCGGCTCACAACGGGGGAGCTGATCAGCTGATCGTTAATCAAATTGTTCCAGTATCCTGAAATGCTTACGGGAAGCACGGAGGAACGCCTTCCCTTTCCGGAACGACCAGTAAGGAATACCCTGCCGGTAGTTATACCGGCTGATGAGGAACAGGGTCTTCCAGTGGTGCAGGATCACTTTATAAGCCGCGCCCAGCCGCATATTGCAGTCATAAATATGATTGGGTTCTGCTCCTGCGCCATTAAATTCCAGTACCATAAAGTTTTTTCCTGCCTTGAGGTCTTCGACCGAGGCCGCTTTTATATCATAGCGCCCGTAAAAAAAACTTTCATTATAATGGCTGAGCCGGTCAAATACGCCCAATAGCTGGTCGTCGATCTCGGCATGCAGGTTGGTAAACCGGGCTCCGCGGTTATGATTGCCGGCATAGGACAGATAAAACACTTCCTGATCCGGCAACACACGGTCGTAACGGTGCTGGTGCCGGTGTTCCATCTCCTCAAGCCGGTACCGGGCCCGGGGATGTTGCCCGATCAGTTCTTTCAATGTACTTTTGCCATCGCCCTTCACCTGCAGTAACTCCTTGTGAATAAAGCCGGAAACGACCCCCTTCTCCTGCCAGGGATAACGGTAATAAAATACGCTCACTTCGACCGGGTAGTCGATCTTGGCCTGTGCAATATACTCTACCGGCATCCGGTCGTGGTACTTTTTCAGCTGCTGCTCATTCTCAATGACCCGGAACAGGATTCCCTTCATCCCCACATCCGGTTTCACCACAAAGGGGTATTGCAGACCGGACAACCGTATCTTGGTCAGCACCCTTTCAAACGGGATCCCGTTGCGGATATAAATGGTCAGGGGGATCACCTCAGAAGGAAGCTGATCATACATTTCCTTTTTGCCCTCCCCCTCAAAGCCGCCAAAAGCGATGGTAGGATTGCTGGGTGTAAAGAACCAAAAGGACCGGCTGCGCAAACAGTACCAAAGCCAAACGGGGCTGATCGGAGCATACAGCACATTAAAGTTCCACAACTCCCAGGTAGCGATCCTCTTAAAAAAATTCCTTACACTCATTATAAAATATCGGCAAATATAAGGGTATCTCATCCCCGGTAGGGAATTCTGAATATACAATCTGAAACAGCGGCTGCTCCAGGTTGCCGGTTTCAGGTTTAAAGTTCCAGGGGCCGGTCCCGTTTGACAGCCGGTGTCAGTTACTATTTATGCATTTTCAAATCTCAAATAACATCTACGGTCTGATATCTAACATTCCCTCCGTACCTTCGTGCTCAATTGAACTGATAGAAGAATGAGTATTGTTACTGTAGCAGAGCTGTTTGCACGGGGAGAAACTCCTGAAGTACTATTCTGGGTGGGTTGTGCCGGAAGTTTTGATCAGCGGGCCCAGCGCATTACGCGGGCTTTTGCAACCATGCTCGACAAAACGGGCATTAAATACGCCATCCTGGGCAAAGAAGAAATGTGCACTGGCGACCCGGTGCGGCGCGCCGGAAACGAATTCATGTTCCAGATGATGGCCTACCAGAATATTCAGATATTGAATGGCTACGAGATAAAAAAGATCGTTACCGCCTGCCCGCATTGCTTCAACACCCTTAAAAATGAGTACCCTGCGCTGGGAGGAAACTATGAGGTTATCCATCATACCACTTTTTTGCAGCAGCTGATCGAAGAAGGAAGGATCAAACTGAAAGAAGGAGGGTCCTTTAAAGGCAAAAAGATTACCTATCACGACAGCTGTTACCTGGGCCGGGCCAATGATATCTATGAAGCACCGCGAAAAGTGCTGGAAATGCTGGACGCCGAGCTGGTAGAGATGAAACGCTGCCGCAGCAAGGGTCTGTGCTGCGGGGCCGGAGGTGCGCAGATGTTCAAGGAAGAAGAAAAAGGCTCTACCCGTGTAAACCTGGACCGGAGCAGGGAAGCGATCGAGACCGGCGCGTCAGTGATCGCCGCGGCCTGTCCGTTCTGCAATACAATGATGACCGATGGCGTTAAGAATGCTGAAAAAGAAGACACCGTGCAGGTGCTGGACATTGCCGAGATCATTGCCCGTGAAATGGAATAGGCCGTTACCGGAAATCGATACTATGATTACAAATATTTCAAAAATCACTATCTGCGCCACACCACAATGGATCTGGAAGGCCCTTAGGTTGCCGGGGTTGGTAAAAAAGCAATACGGAAACGGGCCGGTAACCGAATGGAAGCCCGGCAGCCCCATCCGTTTTGCCGCAAAATGGCTGAAACAGGTTTTTGGACAAAGGGGCACCCGGTCTTTGCCCCCGGGCCATGCAGGAACCGCTCCCAAAGCAGAGCGTCCGTTTTACTGGCCCTTAAAAAAATAGCAGCACTGAACTAAACGGGCCCTTTCCCCGTTATACCCGGAAACAGACAAAACAATGAATTTAGCATACACACATCTTTTAGATCCCGGCTTTTCCCCCTACTCCAGGGTCTGGGTGTACCAATCCAGCCGGTTATTGACCCTTTCCGAAGCCCTGGAAGCAGAAGAACTGATCGGGGAGTTCACCCGCTCCTGGATGAGCCACAGCGATGATGTAAAAGCGGAGGGCCACCTGTTCTTCGGACAATTCGTTGTGCTGATCGCTGATGAAACACAGATAAAAGTAAGCGGCTGCAGCACAGATAGTTCCGTACGCTTTATCAAAAAGCTGGGTGAAACCTTCCAGGTAGACTTTTTCAACCGTCAGAACCTGGCTTTTGTAAAAGAAAACAAAATTGAGGTGGTACCGCTGGCACAGGTGCCCTACGCGCTGCAACACGGGATACTCACACCGGATACCCCTTATTTTAACAACCTGGTATTGAACAAATCGGAGCTGGAAAACGACTGGATCATCCCGGTCAAAAACAGCTGGCTGGCAAAAAAAGCGGGGCTTACCACCTGAGCCGCAACCACGCCCCCGGCGGCCCGAATTGGTAAAAAATGAACAATGCTTATATTTGTTCCTCAAAACATTAAATAAGGAAACTGAATATGTCCAAAGAGATTGAAGATTTTGATGCCGACCTGAGCGGGGCTGGTCAGGATAAAGATAAAGCGGGCTGGTTCAAAAGAATCAAAAAAGGTATTCTTACTAAAACATCCGAAAAGCGGGAAACGCAGGAGGGACTTTGGACAAAGTGCCCTGAATGTAACTATATTTCCACGCAGACCGAGCTGAAGGAACAGCAGTATGTGTGTCCGAAATGCGGATACCACCATCGGATCAGCAGTCTCCAGTATTACGATATCCTGTTCGACAACCAGGAATACACAGAGCTGTTTACCAATATCCGCGGCCGGGATTTTCTGGGCTTTACCGACCTGAAGCCCTATAAGAAACGGCTGGAAGATTTCTGGAGCAATACCAATATGGACGATTCCATGCGGGTGGCCGTGGGTAAGGCGGAAGGCGAAGGACTGGTGGTGGCCGCTATGGATTTTGCATTCATCGGCGGCTCTCTGGGCAGTGTGGCGGGTGAAAAATTTGCACGTGCCGTGGATCACTGCATTCAGCACCGGCTTCCTTTTATGTGTATTTGCAAAAGCGGAGGCGCCCGCATGATGGAAAGCGCTTTTTCCCTGATGCAGCTGGCCAAGACCAGCGGTAAGCTTTCGCAGCTTACGGACGCGCAGCTTCCTTATATCTCCTTTTTGACCGATCCTTCGTTCGGAGGCATCACCGCATCTTTCGGAATGCTGGGCGACCTGAACATCGCCGAGCCCGGCGCACTGATCGGCTTTGCCGGGCCGCGTGTCATCAAGGAAACGATCAAAAAAGACCTCCCGGAAGGATTCCAGCGCAGTGAATTTCTATTGGAGCATGGGTTCCTCGATTTTATTGTAAACCGGAAAGACCTGAAGCATAAACTGGCCGTTGTGCTCCGGCATTTCCGGAATTAATTTGTATGGTCCCCACTTTCCTGCAAATGGCAGCGCACTTTTGTGCACCAGTGCATAGCGGCCTGGATCGGCGGTCCCATATATTTCAACCTTTCAACCCTTAATCCATTCAACTTTTAAACTTTAAAACTTCAACATCTTTTGTCCAACCAGGTATCCATAAAAAACCGTTCGGCATACTACGAATATTTCATCGATGCCACCTACCTGGCCGGCATGGCTCTTTTGGGCACAGAAGTAAAATCGCTGCGTGAAGGCAAGGCCAGTTTTAACGACAGTTACTGCATCGTGCACCAGGGCGAAATATGGCTCAAAAGCCTCCACATCTCCCCCTACTCGCATGGCACGGTAAACAATCACAACCCGGACCGCGACCGCAAGCTCCTGTTACAAAAACGGGAGATAAAAAAAATCCAGGCCAAATTAAAAGAGAAAGGCTATACCCTCATTCCCCTGCGCATTTACCGGAACGAGAACCAGCTTTTTAAGATCGAGATCGGGCTTGCCAAAGGCAAAAAATTATACGACAAACGGGAAAGCATCAAAAAGCGGGATGTAGAAAGAGATCTGAAAAAATACCTGTAGCGACCTGTTCGGTTTTTAAAACCGAACAGGTCGCTATCCTTCCGGAGAACCTTCTTCCGCTCCCGGTATTACCGCGATCCGGCTCATGGTATGCAAGCCATCATCAATAAGATGCGCAAGACCGGGCCGGGGGCCTTTTAACCGCTGTAAATGATCCTCAATTTGTTTTTGTTCATCCCTGCAGATGTTGCGGTCTTTTAGCAGCTCTAAGATCTCCAACGCACAGAGCCAGTCATCCACAGGCATCCTGCGGAGCTTGTTCCAGACCTCCGGCAGCCGCTCCGGCCCAGCTTTGCCTTCGCGCACGTCCCGTACCTGCTGGTACAACCGGTGCAGGGCCAGCGTTCCGGTACTGTATTTTGAACGTGGCATTTCTTTGGGTACAACGGTTACCTGTTCATAAGCGTCCTTATCTGCAGCGCCGGAAAAAACCGAAACGATTGCCGCACCTACCCCCATATCATAAATGCCCCATTCGGGCTGGAACAGCTGCCGGGCCGTAATCCGGTCGATCACCGTGCAGGACGAAAACCGGATCAGGATGATCTTGCCGTCCCGCAGAACGACCGCCTCTACCTTTCCATGCACTTCAATTCCATTACGAAACAGCAGGCTTGCATTTTTGCCGGTTTCAATACCCGCGTTCTTCAGATCATCGAGGGTAAAATCTTCCAGCGGCAGGTCATGATCCCGCAGTTTCCCCACCGGCGACCCAAACCCACGGGCGTGATCTTTTTTACCATGTCCCTCCAGCTGCCGGCCGTTAAACGCCAGTGCAGTGGGGCCGCCGGTGGCCATATAAGCACCGTCACCAATACCGGTTTCAACAAAAACACCCGATACCTGCAATCCCGAACGATATACGGCCGTACATAACAGCCCGCTGTCGATCGCCTTTTGCAGCCCATACATCCCTCCTCTCCTCCAGGCAAGCGTATCTGCAAATTCGTCCAGCACCTGCACCAGGTTCTGAAAATCGGGGGTCACAAACAATTGCGGCTGAGGCTTTGTAATATCGTAGGGATAGTGTACCGCATCAATGGTATAGTTCAATTTTTTTACGGAGGGGCTCATACAGGTAACGCTTTCCCCGATGGAAGACAATAAACCGGCACCATAGATCTTATAGTGCTCCAGGCTGCCGATCAGGCCATATTCCACCGTCCACCAGTGCAGGCGGGCCAGCAGGGCCATTTCAGAAGGAACACCCATATCGCCCTGGATGAAGGAAAGCGCCTCCTCTGCCCGCCGGATCTCTTTTGCAGAAGTTCCTGCCAGTTCCTTTAAAACAGCCAGTTTTCGGATGGCGGCAAATAATTCATGATCCCGTTTGGAGCTCATCGCTTTTGTTCCTACCTCCCCTGTAAACTGCAGGTAAGCGGCATACTCCGGCTCTCCGATAATAGGAGCATGCCCCGCCGACTCGTGAATGATATCCGGTGCGGGTGTGTATTCGATATGTTCGATCTGACGGATATCCGCCGCAATGATCAGCACACGGTAGGCCTGAAACTCCATAAAAGCCTGGGAAGGAATAAAGCCGTTCACTGTAACCGCGCCCCAGCCGATCTGTTTCAGATGATCGTTCATCGTTTGCAGATCCGGTATGTATTCAATACTAAGCCCGGCCCTTTTTAAACCCGGTATATACGGATAATAGGCCACATCCCTGAGGTAGCTGTAATGCTGCCGCATCACATACCGCCATACCGCATGGTCCACGGGGGTATAATGCCCGTAATGCTGGGCTACGATGTATTGTTTTAAATGATGGGGCAGGGTATCAATGATCGGGTTGTTATAATTCTCCATCCCGCAAAAATACAAATTTAAACAAACGATCGTAAGTTTATTACTATAACAGGAATCGAATTTTGAAATGTGCGTATTGAGATGGACATTCTTACTCGAAGGTATACAGCTTTCAGCGATCAGCCATTAGCATTCAGCATTGATTCCGGAACTGCGAAATGCCCATCGAGCAGCAAACAGGAACCCAAACGTCAAACTTCAAACCTAAACCGTTCCTTCTCCTGCCATCTTCAGGATCAGCTCCCACTCCTCCGGTTTCACGGTCTGTACCGACAGGCGTCCCAGGCGCACCAGGTCCATATCCTTCAACCGGGGCAGCTCCTTTAACGCAGCAAGCGGTACGGTTTTCTTAAATTTTTTATACGGGGCCACTTCCACTGCTACCCAACGCTCATCCGTGGTGGTCGGGTCCTGAAAGGCTTCTTTCACAATTTTCGCGATGCCTACGATCTCTACTCCCTCGTTACTGTGATAAAAAAAAGCAAGATCCCCTTTTTTCATAGCGCGCAGGTTCAGGCGCGCAGCGTAGTTGCGTACGCCGTCCCACACCGTTTTTTTGTCTTTTACCAACTGATCGTAACTGTATTTAAAGGGTTCTGATTTTATAAGCCAATAAGCCATAGAAATGTAGAATTTAAAATATAGAATGTAGAATGTACTGCTTAAATGTAAAATATAAAAATGAGGATGCTGCCAATTGCGGTTTGAAGTTGTATTTTTATGATTTATAAAAATAACGAACAATCAGGAATCCGCAACATCAAATAAGCATCTGGGAGCAGGAAGCTTTTTATGCACCGCAGGACATCATCATCATCGGCGGGGGCTTTACCGGTTTGTGGACGGCCATCTACCTGCGGCAGAAATTTCCTTCAAAAAAGATCCTCGTAGCCGAACGGGGCATTACCCCCGCCGGTGCATCAACACGCAATGCCGGGTTTGCCTGTTTCGGGAGCCCCACAGAGATCCTATCGGATATCGAAACGATGGGAAAGGAAAAAGCATTGCAGCTCTTAACGATGCGTTTTGAAGGCCTGCGCACCATCCAGAAGGTCTTTGCCAACGGTGCGGTCGATTTTACCGTTTGCAAAGGCTATGAACTGCTGGATGATATACAGGTGCTGGAGCGCCTTCCGTTGCTGAATGAGTGGCTGTACGATCTTACGGGAACCCCGGCCACCTTTTGCCAGCAGGATGAACAACTCCCCGATTTTGGTTTTGCCAACATCACCCACCTGGTGGAAAACCGGTTTGAAGGCAGCCTGCACCCGGGCAAGCTCGTAAACGCGCTGCACCAGCTTGCCGTAAAAATGGGGGTCCGCTTTCTTTGGTCTACGGAGATACGCGCGGTTGAAGAAGGAAACAATGGTGTAAAACTGACTACAGTTCACGGTCCCAACCTGATAGCAGAACGCCTGGTCTATTGCACCAACGCCTTCAGCCACCGCTTGTTGCCAAAAGTGGATCTGGTACCCGCAAGAGGCCAGGTGTTGCTTACCGAGCCGGTACCAGGATTAAAATTCACCGGCACGTTCCATTACCAGGAGGGCTATTATTATTTCCGCAACCTGAACGACCGTATTTTGCTGGGTGGTGCACGCAATACCTCCTTCCAGACAGAATATACGTTGGAGCAATTCACTACCCTGCCCATACAGCAGGCGCTGGAAGCATTTTTATACACGATGATCATCCCCGGGCAGCGACCGGCCATTACCCATCGCTGGGCAGGCATCATGGCCATGGGAAAGGAAAAAATGCCGGTGGTGGAGCAGCTTTCAGACCGTTCATTCTGTGCCCTGCGCATGAGCGGTATGGGGGTAGCCCTCGCACCTTCCGTTGGAAGAAAAATTGCCGGCATGATGGAATAGCATTTATTGTTGTTTCAGGTTTGAAGTTCAAAGTTTCATGTTAGATCCGTGTTTATACTTAATGAACTTTCTTTGGATTTGAAGTTTACGGTAAAAAGCCGGATCCCCTATTCCCACATTTTCATATTTTCACATTTTCAAATTCTCAAATTTCCACATTCTTTACCACATGAAATTCGGACAAGTAAGCAATCCCGGCTCCATCGACTTTACACTTCCTGCAGACCATCCGGATACGGCAAGGATACTGCTGGCAGCAAAGAAGCAGCCCGACTTTGAAGTTTATGTGGGCTGTGCTAAATGGAACCGCACCGACCTTAAAGGGTTTTATCCCCGCGGCACAAAAGACGAACTAAAATATTATGCCACTCAGTTCAATGCCATCGAGCTGAACGCCACATTTTATAAAATGCCCGACTGGAAACAGGTGGAGACCTGGAAAGATAAAACTCCGGAAGGGTTCCGGTTCTTTCCAAAGCTGACCAATACCATCAGCCATTATAAACGTTTGATCGACGTGCAAAAAGAAGTAACACTGTTCTGCGATGCCATCAGCAATTTTGAAGACCGGCTGGGAATGGCCTTTCTGCAGCTGCATGATAATTTTAAACCGGAACATTTTAATCGCCTCGCAACCATGCTGCAGCAATTTCCCCCGGGGATCCCACTGGGAGTGGAAGTACGGAATGAAGCATGGTTTGCCAACCAACATATCAATGATCCATACTGCACATTGCTGGAAAAACGAGGCATGGCCAATATTATTGTAGACACTGCCGGCCGGCGGGACATGCTCCACATGCGGCTTACCGCCCCGGTCGCCTTTGTGCGGTATGTAGGCGCCAACCATCCTACCGACGTGGAGCGGCTGAACGGCTGGGTCAAAAGGATCAAAAAATGGCGGAGTGAAGGATTGCAGAAACTGTATTTTTTTGTACACCAGAATGTGGAACTGGAGTCGCCGCTGCTGGCAGCGCATTTCACCCGCGCGATGAACAAAACATTTGGGCTCTCTTTAAAAATACCGGATAAGGCAGGCGAACAGGGCGCGTTGTTTTAAAGAAATAACAATAAACCGCAAGGGTTAGCGCAGGGATCGCAAGGTTATTTAATACGATAGTGAAATTTATTATAGATCAAAACAATGCGTTGCGTCTTTGCGAGAAACTTTTTGAGCTCATTAAAATATCACTTTCGTATAACAGCCCCTCATAGCGTTGCGGTTAAAACCAAACCTGCACCATCCGGAAACCACCGCAACAAAGACAGGCTGTATCGGAACGGCGCGCACGCATGCTCCTGACACAGCCTTCCCAAATGGTTTAATAATCCTATTGCGGTTGCAGCGCTTCAATATCCTTGATGGCCGCGGTCAGCTCTTCATCCGTAAACGAATGATTCACCAGTTTGCCGTCAAAGTAATCCTGGTAAGCCGACATATCTACAAATCCATGTCCGCATAAATTGAACAGGATGGTCTTTTTAACACCTTCTTCTTTAGCTTTATTCACTTCCCGGATCACCTGTGCAATGCCATGATTGGCTTCCGGCGCCGGAACAATGCCCTCGGCCTTCGCAAACAATACACCTGCTTCAAAACACTCCAGCTGCTGGATGGCGCTGGCTTCGATCAACCCGTCTTTTAACAGCTGGCTGCAAAGCACGCTGGCCCCGTGGTAGCGCAGCCCCCCGGCATGTATGGCGGCAGGCGTAAATGTATGGCCCAGCGTGTACATGGGCAATAACGGGGTGTATCCCTGCGTATCGCCAAAATCGTACATGAATTTTCCTTTGGTAAGCTTGGGACAGGAGGCCGGCTCCACGGCTATACAACGCAATTCCCTGCCTGCAATTTTATCCTTTATAAAAGGGAAGGAAAGTCCTGCAAAGTTAGAGCCGCCGCCCAGCGGGGCAATGATCACATCCGGGTAATCGCCGGTATATTCCAGCTGTTTTTTGGCTTCCTGGCCAATGATGGTCTGGTGCAGCAGCACGTGGTTCAGCACGGAGCCCAGCGAGTACTTGGTATCCTCATCGCCGGCGGCAATTTCGATGGCCTCGGATATGGCCAGGCCCAGGCTGCCCGGCGTATCCGGGTTGGCCTCCAGCGCATTTCTTCCCGCCTGTGTGTTGGTGCTGGGAGATGCATATACCTTGGCGCCAAACGTGTTCATCAATATCTTCCGGTACGGCTTCTGGTTAAAGCTGATCCGCACCATGTACACTTCGCAATCGATACCAAAGTGCGCGCAGGCAAAGCTTAAAGCCGTGCCCCACTGCCCCGCGCCGGTTTCGGTAATGATCCGTTTCACCCCCGCCTTTTTATTGTAATACGCCTGTGGAATGGCCGTATTGGGCTTGTGTGAACCGCTGGGGCTGGTGCCCTCGTATTTATAATAGATCTTACAATCCGTACCCAATGCTTTTTCCAGGCCCGTTGCGCGGATCAATGGTGTGGGGCGCCACATGCGGTACGCATCCCGCACTTCTTCGGGGATATCAATATAGCGCTCGGCCGAAACTTCCTGCTGGATCAGCTCCATCGGAAACAGCGGTGCAAGGTCTTCCCCATTGATGGGTTGCCGCGTGCCGGGATGGAGCGGCGGCAGCGGTTTGTTGGGCATATCTGCTACTATATTATACCATTGGGTAGGTATGTCCTTTTCATTCAAAAGAATTTTCTTTTCCATTGATCATATTGTTTTTTGGTTAAATTAAGAAATACTAATATAAGTTAGTTCCGGAATATAAACAATAGGATCAGGAGCGTCATGCTGCAGCGTCATTAGCCGCCCTGCACGAAAATATCATTTCCGCAATCGATTTGTATTCCTTCACAGAAGCCTGGAAGTGACAGATTCCGTATCTGTGTCAAAAACCAAAATACCTAACAGGTCTGATCTGTGCAACCGCAATTTTCATTACAGTAGTATTTTTAATCGAAAATCTCCTATACGCACAGTTCCATGTCAGCTACCTACCACCCGCTGGCCAGCACATCTGCCAGGTGCATGGTTTTAATAGGGTATTTTTTATGGTCGATATATCCCTGCAGATGCATGAGGCAGGAGAGATCGGTGCTGATCAGGTAGTCGGCCCCGGTTGCGATCGCATTTTCTACTTTCTGCTCACCCATGTTAATGGAGATGGAGGGGAATTTTACAGCAAAAGTGCCGCCAAAACCGCAGCAGGTTTCCACATCTTTCAGTTCGTTCAGCACCAGACCGCGCACATTGGAGAGCAGGGTCCGGGGACCGGCTTTGATCTTGCATTCCCTCAGCCCTGCGCAGCTGTCGTGGTACGTAGCATTTCCTTTCAGCACGGCTCCGGTGTCAGCCACGTTCAGCACATCGATCAAAAACTCGGAAAACTCAAAGATCCTTGCCCCCAATGCTTTCACCTCGTTGTGCACAGACGAATTGTCAAACAATTTAGGATAATAATTGCGCACAAATCCCACACAGCTGGCGCTGGGAGCTATAATATAATCCCGGCCTTTAAAATCCTCCAGGAATTTGGAACAAACAGCTTTCGATTCATCCTGGAAGCCAGCATTAAAAGCCGGCTGGCCGCAACAGGTCTGCCGGGCATTATAGCTAACGGTGCATCCAAACTTTTCCAGCACTTTTACCATGTTAAAACCAGTCTCTGGGTAAAGCTGGTCTACAAAACAGGGTATAAAAATCTGTACGTTCATTTTATTTTTGCGGTACTTGCTGATATTCGGCAATGGTCATTGCATCGCCGCTTACAGGCTCTACTATTTTAATATCAAATGTTTGCGGATCTACTACAAATATATAATAGGTTTCAAAACGCTCAACGCCATTATAACCTACCCTAAAATTAACTTCTTTCCCGGAAACGGTATCCAATAAAAATGCCAGACCCTGCTGATGGTTGCTGAAGGAATCAATGAAATGCGCGCGTTCCGCTACAAAGGGGATCCTGCGCAGGCTATCCATGATCTGGTCTGCGGTTATACCGGTGGCAGGCAGGCTCCGGTCCGTTGTATCCGCATGGACACGGGTCAGCACAGCAGCGGTATCAGCCTCCGTTTTCCGGCCTTCTGCCGCGTTATTACAGGCGGTCAGCGCCGCCAGCAGCACCCCCGCTATAAATGCCATATACCGCAGCATCAGGAATGGATCATTTTGAGAGCGGTAATGGCGGCCTCCTCTCCTTTGTGACCGTGTGCGCCGCCGATGCGCTCCAGCGCCTGTGCTTCATTATTTACCGTTAGCACCCCAAAGATGGTGGGCACCGGCAACATCAGGTTCAATTGCAATACGCCCTCGGTCACTGCATGACACACGTAGTCAAAATGCGGTGTATCGCCTTTGATCACACAGCCCAGCGCAATAAAAGCATCCGGGGCCTGGTTTTCCTTATGCCGCTCCCAGTAGCGCTTTATGGCAAAAGGCAGCTCTATGGCACCCGGTACCAGCAGGGTCTTATACTGCACCCTGTACTGTTCGAATATTGTTTTACAGCCAGCCTCAAGGGCATCAACGATCGCTGCGTTCCACTCTGTTTTTACTAAAACAACACAGGCATTCTCTTTCAGAATGCCCGCGTCAATATGATATAAAGAACTGTTTCCTTGTGTAGCCATTTTAATTTACATTATAAACACCTAACTGAGCCAGGTACTTATCCGCATCAAATCCCTGTTGTGTGCGCGGATATTTTTCTTTAAGCTCCTTATACAGACCGACGGCCTCTTCTTTTTTGTTCAGCACATGCTGTGCCAGGTAAGCCGCGCTAAACAGGGCCTCTGCACAGGCTGTTTGATCAGCCTCAAACTCCTTCGCCGCTTTTTTATAGCTTTCCAGCGCTTCGGCGCCTTTTCCCATATCTCCATAGGCATCGCCCAATAATTTATAGGCGCGCTGCTGGATCTGTTTGGAGCCGGTCTTAAAATCTTTCAGGTAAGCGACTGCTTTATCATTCTGATTCAGCTTCACATAGCAAACGCCGGCATAAAAATTTGCCAGGTTGCCGGTAGGCGTGCTGCTGTATTTTTTTGCAAGAGCAATAAAACCTGGGTTTACCCCGTCCCCGTTCAGCGCCAGGTTAAAGGAATCTTTTTTAAAGTATTCTTCTGCTTTAAAGCTTTTGTCCAGCGCTTCTTCGATCTTCGGTTTCTGTACAAAAGATTTATAAAGCATATAACCCCCTCCCAAAACCACGATCAATCCCAGGGCAATAGTTATTTTTTTCCCGTGCTTCAGCCAGAGCACCCTTAAGGTATCAACAGCGTTTGAATCCGCAACATGCTCGTTTACAGCTTCTGTATTTCGCTTATCTGTCATTTTACTATGTATTATTTAAGGCGTTAGTTTTAATCTACAATGAACGGATAATCCTGATCCACATACACATCTTTCAACACTTCGTCATCCGACGGGAACGGGCTTTCTTCTGCAAATTTTACAGATGCCGCCACCACTTCATCGCAACGGGTATCAATTTCTTTTACCTGTGCTTCTGTTGCCAGCTGACCATCCAGCATACTTTTCCGCAGCAGGTTAATGGGGTCTTTTGATTTGTACTCATCCACCTCGTCTTTGGTCCGGTACTTCTGCGGATCGCTGATGGAATGACCTTTGTAGCGATAGGTTTTGATTTCCAGCAAGGTAGGGCCGTTTTTCTCCCGGGCCCGCTTTACTGCTTTTGCCACCGCATCATGCACGGTCTCCGGGTTCATTCCGTCTACCACTTCCGACGGCATTTCGTAAGCCGCGCCCAGTTTATAAATGTCGTGAATATTAGAGGTACGCTCTACAGAAGTACCCATTGCATAATTGTTGTTCTCGCAAATGTAGATCACCGGCAGCTTCCACAACATGGCCAGGTTGAACGATTCGTGGAGGATGCCCTGACGTGCGGCACCGTCGCCAAAAAAGCAAAGCACCACGTTATCGGTTCCTTTATAATTTTCTGCAAATGCCAGGCCGGTACCGGTGCCGATCTGCGCCCCTACAATTCCGTGTCCGCCAAAAAAATGCTGCTCCTTTCCAAAGAAGTGCATGCTCCCGCCTTTACCCTTGGCGCATCCTGTTGCTTTGCCATACAGCTCGGCCATACAGCTGTCTACAGAAACACCCTTGGCAACGGCCAGACCATGATCGCGGTAGGCGGTGATAAAAATATCTTCCGGTTTGGTAGCGGTCATACATCCCGCAGCAATCGCCTCCTGCCCCACATAGGCATGAAAAAAACCACGGATCTTCCCTTCCATTTTATACTTCTCCTCAGCTGTAAGCTCAAATGTGCGGATCAGCTGCATCAATTCATACCAGTACAGGTAGGTTTCTTTTGAAAATTTTGTTGCCACGGCTAAAAATTTGAGTAGCAAAAGTAAGGGAATTTTTCTGATTTCTACCTTCTTACGAAGGAGGCTGCCCCCCTTTTTTGCTTTTTTTTACGCGGGGAGCAATTGTTCCTGTTTCCCCGGCTGTAGTACAGGTGGCATCCTCCTTGCGTCGCACTCTTGTGCTGCAGTGCACCGGGCTGCATGCTCCGATTGCTGCCCTTCAGATCAGTACCGGTCAACCGGCCGGCTTTGCCGGGCTTACCGGGGCAGTTCGGGCCGCCGCATACGGTACGGCACACCGGTAAGGGTATTTAGGAAGGCTACCAGCTGCGCCTTTTCCTCAGCACTCAGGTTCAACGGTTTCATCAGATGGTCTGTCCTGGGAAACAGCGGGTCTGCTTTCTGTTCAGTGGTCTTCGGCAGCTGGGGCATGCCGCTATTATATATATTCACGACGCCCTCCAGGCTGTGAAACAACCCGTTGTGCATCCAGGGGCGGGTATTGTTCAACTCTCTTAAAGAGGGCGTCCGGAATTTTCCAACATCTGCCCGGTCTTTGGTGATATTATAACGCCCCAGGTCCTCGTATTTCCGTTTGTAGTAGGTAAGACCGATATTATGAAAACTGAAATCTGTGAGATAGGTCCCATTGTGACAATTCATACAACGGGCCTTGGTTCGGAAGAGGTGCAGACCGGCGATTTCCTGATCGTTTAATTTCTTATAATTTCCCCGCATAAACTCATCAAAAGGAGTTGAACGGCTTTTAATGGTCCGCTGAAAAGCGGCCAGCGCTTCCGAGATCTTTTTAAAGCTGACAGCTCCTTTTCCAAATGCTTTTTCAAACAATGGCAGGTAGCCCGGGATCTTTTGCAGCTTATCGGGCAGGGCGGGCACATCCATGTTCATTTCATGATGCGCACTCAGCGGTTCTACCATCTGCGTTTCAAAATCATTGGCGCGCCCGTCCCAGAACAGTTTGGGCCAGATGGCCACATTCAGCAGGCTCTGTGTATTGCGGCTGCCCTGCAGATGGTCGTTACCCAGTGCCACTACCCTGCCGTCCTGCCAGGAAAGATCCGGGTCATGACAACTGCTGCAGGATATCTGGCTGGAACCGGACAATCGCGGATCAAAGAATAAGAACATACCCAGCCTTGTTTTGGGATCCGTTTCCACCAGCCGCCAGGTGGTATCTTTGGGTATGGGCGCCAGCTCCTTCCACACTACACCGGAATCGATAAGAGGACGGGGCCATTGCGAAACAGGCCTGCGGTACAGTTGCGCAATCGTATCCTCATAAACAGCGCCGGCTTCTGTGCTCCTGCCCGTTCCCAGCCAGGAAGAAAATACAAACCACAAGGCCCCTCCGGTAAAAATCAAAAGAATACGCATGCTGATAATAAAAGGCAAAGATTATAAAAAGATTTGAATCGAAGCCATCCTCCGCCATGCTTTCCGTTCTGCAGCCCAGATTTTCCGCATTTCGAAAGCGGAACCGTATATACCATGGTATGTTTGTATCCAAAACTTATCTTCTAATTTCTTAACCGGCGTTTGGAAAATTGACGTACTGCCTAAAAATTTGTTTCGGTTTGATGCTGATATGCCTTCAAAAGGTATCTGCCGCGCAGTATGATGGCAACGGCCGGGTATGGACGCTTACGGGCATCGTCGTTGATATGAACAACAAACCGCTTCCCTCGGCTACAATTACCATCAGTGAATTAGAAACAAGCACTTCTTCAGATAAAAACGGCCGGTTCAACATCGCGATCCCTGAAGGGATCGACAGTATCCGGATCTCCGTTTCCTATGCGGGGAAAAAAAATACGGAAAGGATCCTGAGAAAAAAGGAGTACTCTGTTTACCAGGAATTCCTCTTACTGGACCTGAACCTGAAACTGCCGGAGGTAGAGATAAGCAGTTATCGCAAAAAAACCAAGATCTCCAATTCATCAATCGTTTTTGACCGCGAGGCCATCGAACAATCCCAATCATTAAGCCTTGCCAATGTGCTTCACTATTTACCTGGAAAAACAATTTTAAAACCGAATGTATCGCTCCAGGGGCCACAGGTATTGACCATGCGTAATGCGCTGCCCCTTAACGGCATCGAAGCCACGAACAATGCATTTGGTATTTCGGTGGTAATGGACGACGCCGTGAGGAGCAATGATGCGAACATGCAAACGATGGGGCTCACCACAAGAGGGAGCGCTTACCAGATCAACCCACCGGAGACAAGGCAGGCACGCCGGAATGGTACGCTGTATGACTCCTATAATAAGGTATCCCGGGCAGACAACGGAATTGACCTGCGTGAGATCCCCGTTGAAAATATTGAGCGCATTGAAGTGGTGTCCGGTGTGGCTTCAGCAAGATATGGCGATTATACAACAGGTATGGTGATCATAGACCGGCAGGCAGGCATCACACCCTGGAGTCTTAATTTACGCAATAATGAGGGCACCCAGAACGTGGCGCTTACGAAGGGATTTAAACTCACGCCGGATTGGGGGGTCTTCAATTTCAATTTAAATTACCTGAACAGCAATGATGATCCCCGGAATAAAATAAAATCTTTTAACAGAGTTGCCAGTGGATTCATATGGACCTATCAGGGACCAAAAGCCAACAGGTTCCGCAATAACCTGAGCTTTGATTTCAATACCACCCTGGACGCCACCAAAGAAGACCCCGACGCTTCCGACGACCGTTCCGCACGGTATAAGAACACACATTTCAGCGTCAGCAACCGGAGCGAATTTAAGCTCCATAAACCATGGATCAAAAGACTCTCCCTTCAGGGAAGTTTTTCCTGGGGAAAACAAGATGCTTACGATCAATACTATCTGAACTCTTCAACCGTGGAGGCCATAACAGATGCTGTTGAGAGCGGTGTTCATGAAGGATATTATATCCCCGGCTATTATCTTGCCGTACGGCAGATCATTGGCAAGCCGGTGAATGCATCCGCAAGGATCGAAGCCGGTAATCTATTTACCAAAGGGAAAACCGTATCAAATCTAACAATTGGCGCCAACTATAGCTATAGTGCCAACAAAGGCCCGGGCATCGTTATCGATCCCCGAAGACCCCGTTTTGCGGACCAAACCCGGCCACGCCCCTATTATCAGACCCCTGCGAACAGCAATATAGGAGCCTATATACAAAATGATCTAAGAACAACCTTTTTAGGAAAACCCATCAGTTTAAATACCGGCATAAGGAGTGATTTTCAAAACGCCTATTTTACCCTGTCGCCCCGGTTGAGCATGAACTACAAACTCAGCAAGTCTGTTAGCTGGAACACCGCCTATGGGATATCCACAAAAGCACCTTCTATATCCCAGATAAACCCGGGCGACAGCTACCTCGATATTCCGCTGCTGAACGTTTACAACGGATCCGTAAATGAAAGTATTTATCTGGCCTATACAGAAGTGGTAAAGGGCCGGAATCTCAGGATCAAACCTTATAAGAACACGACCCTCGAAACAGGGTTTTCGTTCGCAAAGAAAGCGGTACAATGGTCTTTTTCCGTTTTTAAAACCATTAGCAAGGACGGGTTCACTACCCAGTCTGCACCTCTTTTCTTATCGCTGCCGGCGTACCGTGCGATCACCAGCCCCGGCACAAAACCTTCTTACGAACTGATCCCCGACTCTGCCAATCAATACCTGAGAACGGTGAGTAAACTCGTAAACGGTGCCTATTCCAGGAACAGTGGCGTCGAGATCATGCTGAACACGCAAAAAATAAGAGCCTTGCAAACATCGTTCAGTTTGAATACGGCGCTTTATTACAGCTATTACAGGAGCGACAGCCCTTCTGTTTACATTCCGGAGCCTCCCCGGCTGGATCTTGAAGCCGTATATGGCGTATTTCAAAACAGCGAGAGCAAAGGGACTTCCATCAAATCGACGCTGATATCCAGTACACATATTCCCAAATTACGGATGGCCATCATTCTGACCGGGGAAATTTTCTGGGTGAGCAAACAGCAGCTGCTGCCCACCTTCATTTATCCGGTGGGATATTACGACAGGAATTTAAGCTACCATCCCCTCTCCGCTGAAGAAGCCCGGCAGCCCGCGTATGCGCACCTGCTGAAAACAGCTCCTCTTTTTAGAACAACCTACAACCCTTCCTTTGTGTATCCGAATATCCATGCAAGACTCAGCAAAGAGATCGGGCCTTTTTTGAGATTTTCTTTCAATGCCTATAATATTTTTAACCTGCGCCCGAGGGAAAAGACTGCAACCGGGTACTCTTATTACAACGGACAACCTTCTTATGGAGCAGAACTAAAATTCACAATAAAATAAAAACATGAAACAAACCGCCATCGCATTCTTTTTAATATGCATCATCGCCTCCTGTAAAAGGGATATATCCGAGCCATCCCTGCAGCCCATTAACATCATTGTTAAAGCCGGATACGAGAAAAGCAATACCGGTTACGGATTCCCGTTAGCGGGCATTTCAATAGCATTAAAGAACATCTCCACCGGTAAAACCATCAATCAAAAATCTGACGATACGGGATTGGGAATATTCAATGGAATGATGCCTGGCCTGTATGAGATACAGGGAACATTTAAAATGAGCAAAGAGGACTATGAGAACAGAACCGGCGATGTGACCACACAGGACAGCGTTTCTTTTAATGGTATTCTCAATGGAATAACCCTGAACGCCGCCACCAATAATACCCTGAATTTAACCATATCACCGGGCAAAATCGGAGACTGGGTAATCAAACAGGTGTATTATGAAGGAAGCGGGCCAAATGCCGCCTTATTCAGGGACCAATTCATCGAGATCTACAATAATTCCAATGACACATTGTATGCCGACAGCCTGTACTTCGGAGTCGCGGCCGGTGCCGGAACGTATAACCGGAACATCGATCTTTCCAGCGGTAACTACATTACAAACGAAAGTGATATTCTTTATAAACAATTCGACTGGAGCAAGTCCGTGGGAATGCCTGCCGGAATAAAATCCGAAGCAACGGGCAAGTATATTTATATCGATGCCCTCTACAGGATACCGGGCAGCGGTATCGATCATCCCGTTGCCCCCGGAAAAAGTATTGTAATTGCCGCCACTGCGCAAAACCACAAGGCCGGATATGTAGACCGGGACAACCATCCAATACCCGTAAAAGACCCCTCCAAGACCATCGATCTGAGTAATGCCGATTTTGAAGTGTACCTGGCCAATATCATCTCGAATCCTTTCACCTCGGATGTAGACAATACCAATATTCCGAATGTTATTGTAAATGTGAACAATGCCCGGGATCTGATCCTGGATCTTACGGGAAGAGAGGCTTATTTTATCTTTAAGTCCGACAAACCCTTCCCTGCATTTGGCGAGCCTGCCAGTCCTCAAAGTTACCCCAGGTATCCCGACCCGACCGTGACCGCTGATCAGATATCGGGCGCCACACCCACTTATTACCAGGTACCAAATGATCTGCTTATTGATGCCGTGCAGGTTCAGAATACAATTATCAACAACCGGCATCCCCGGAGACTTGTGGCCGCCTTGGACGGAGGTGTTACGTTCGCTCCCGGAGGGCTGTATAGCTCACAATCCATTGTTCGCAAGATCCTGAAAACAGTAGACGGAAGAAAGATCTACACAGACACCAATAATTCCACCAACGATTTTGAGTACAGGGTCGTTACACAACCAGATACGTTTGACAATTAGTAAAAGAGATGTCTGAAAATGGCCGTTCAAAAAAAAACAATATTTGCTGTACTGGTACTGTTTTTAACGAACGTATCAGCAGCGCAGGATTCTGTAGAACACAATTCACAAACGGAGCACTTCGCTGCCGGATACACTTTTTTTTCAGCGGTACCGGTCTTACAGCCCTTTCTCCATACAAGCTCGTATGGAAAGGTTGAAGGCTATTACAATGCTGAAAATGGTAATTATATCCAGGCGCAGGACGCCCCCCGGAAAAGCATTTATGGTTTTTATTCAGAGGGTACTTCGAAAATAAAAAAGTACCTGGTGAACGGCAGCTTCAGCTATGCAAAATTAAAGCTGGACAGTGTGGGTTATACCTTAAAGTACGATCCAAACGATCCCTCCCCCTATTACCTGTATGCCGGAAAAAAAGGGAACTGGGATATCATAAAGTACAACCTGAAAGGGAACCTGTCCCGGTCTTTTTCGGGCGATAAACTCTTTACAGGGCTGGGAATCGATTACTACACGCATGATGGATGGCGCATAAATGATCCGCGACCCGAGCATTTCAAGTACCGTATGCTTTTAAATGGTGCGGTCAACTACCGCTTCCTTCCGGATCATTACATCGGCATACAGGGAGGCTTTACCAGGGGATTTTCCGAGACCCAGGTCAACTACCAGAACGAAAACTACAGGAATAACATACAAGCGGTTGACTTTGTTACACACCTGGAGGAAGCGTACGGCCAGCAAAGCGTACGTGATTTCATTCCCGCACTGACCACCAGGACCGATGGCAGCCAGTGGGCAGGATCGTATAATAGTCATACCCGCTGGGGGAACATTAGCCTGCTGATCGCTTATCAGAAGAAAACATCCCTATTCTCAGAACAGGCAAGTGCGGCGCAAACAGGGGTACAGGACTATACCTACGGTACTTTTTTTGAGGACAACTGGAGTGGAACGCTGTTTTGGGAATATCAAAATCCCCGGTCAGCATGGCATGCGAAATTCGATTATTTCAATAATTATGGTTATGATTTCAACGAGACATACGCCGGAAATAATTATGTGTATTTTCGGGAATCGGCACATATTATTGCCGGTTACGGACATATAAAAGACGGCGCTGTCAAATATGAGCTAGATGCGAGGGGTGCCGTTTCTTATTTATTCAGAGCAACGGGGTCAACAGGATTACGAACGGCCTGCCAATTCTCAACCATTGGTTTATCGGGGGCCTATTACAGCAAGATACAAAAAGCCGGTCTGCTAAAAACAAAGCTGCTTGTAAATGGCTATATCCCCTTCTCCGGCGAAATGAAACAGCCGGCGTCACAATCAACGATCCTCAGTAACGTCGTTTACCGGGATTACTATTTTTTTACTTCACCATCATACCTGGGCAGCTTTTATGTCACCTACAGCCGGAAATACAGGAAGCTGACCCCGTTCATCGAGCTCCTGGGCTCCTATCAATTTGCAAACATAAAAGGAGGTGAAATACCGGCGATGGAGCTACCTGGAAATAACAGGAGCAGGATCCAATTGAGTTTAGGTTGCATCCTGTAAAACGATCAAAAAAAGGGGCAACGGATCCTTTCAAAAAATGTAACGGTCATGCCAGCCCGGTACAGGATCTTTTTGTTCCCTTATCCGTTAAAACGGCAAATTGAACGGTGGCCGGAGCAATTGCAGGCAAACCTATCTTATTTATAAGCAACACGGCCGCAGCGGGCATTTATAAAAACAGGCTTGAATCCATTTAAAAGTTTGCTATCCTGCGAAGAACGCGCCTGATAAGCCATGCCAAAGGTGCCTCATCATCCCCGGACCTTCGAAAGCCATTGCCCCGGGAGCGACTGTCCTACCGGAAAAATAAAGAAATATCTTTCTATCTTTACCTCATATGTTCCGGCTCAACTCCATATCGCTCCTGCAGTTTAAAAACTATACCAACCGGAGCTTCCAGTTCTCCAAAAAGGTAGTGGCCATCTGTGGAAAGAACGGAGTCGGGAAAACCAATATCCTGGATGCGATCCACTATCTCTGCTTTACCAAAAGCTATTTCAGCAGCACGGATGCCGTAAATGTACAGCAGGGAGCCAAAGGGTTCCGTATCGATGGGGCGTTTGAGCAGAACAGTGAAATAGAGAACGCCGCCTGCATCCTGCGGGAGACCGGCAAAAAGGAATTTTCTGTAAACGGAGCGCTCTACGATAAATTTTCAAAACATATTGGACGGTACCCCTGTGTGATCATTGCGCCGGATGATGCGGTGCTGATCACGGGCGGCAGTGAAGAACGGCGGGGCTTTATCGACGCGCTGATCTCCCAGCTCGATCCCGAATACCTGAAACAGCTGATCCTTTATAATAAATTACTGCAGCAGCGGAACAGTTTCCTGAAAGCTGCAGCCGAACAGGGCACCCTCGATGAATCATTGCTCAGCGTTCTGGATGAGCAACTGATCCCTGCAGGGAACTTTATCTTCAATAAACGGCGCGATACGCTGGTTGCTTTTCTGCCCCGGGTAAAGCGCATGTACACGGGAATTGCCCAACAGGAAGAGCCCCTTTCCCTCTTTTACGAAAGCCGCCTGCTGGAAGCTACTTTTGAAGAGCTGCTTAAGGCCGCCCGGCAGAAAGACCTCGCCCTGCAGCGCACGACCCTGGGCATTCACCGGGACGACATCACGCTCCAGCTCGGCAACCAGCCTTTTAAAAACATCGCCTCCCAGGGTCAACGGAAAAGCCTGCTCTTTGCCCTGAAGCTTACAGAGCTGGAAGTACTGGCAGCCAAAAAAAAGTTCACGCCCCTCCTGTTGCTGGATGACGTTTTTGAAAAGCTGGATGAAGACCGGATCAGCAGCCTGCTGCGTCAGGTATGCCACGAAAAGGATGGACAGGTTTTTATTACCGACACCAATAAAGAACGGATCATGCAGCATATGGAGGCCATCGGCGCAGAGCTGCACCTGGTGGAACTTTAGTTGGCAGCAACGGCATTTCATATTAACTTAGAGCAATGATCTGTTTTCCATTAACCCCATTCATATGAACCAGACTGCGCCGGTGCGTTTTCTTGCCCTCGACATTTTTCGCGGACTGACCATCTGCTTTATGATCATCGTTAATACAGGCGGACCGGATCCCTTTCCGGAACTGCGCCATGCCCAATGGAACGGCTTTACCTTAACCGATCTTGTTTTTCCCTCCTTTTTGTTTGCGGTGGGCAATGCCATCAGCTTCTCAAAATCAAAATGGGAGCAGCAACCGGCACGGCAGGTGATCATGAAGATCCTGAAGCGCACCCTGCTGCTTTTTTTGATCGGCTACCTGATGTACTGGCTGCCGTTTGTAAAAGTAGATCCGCAAAATCACATACTGCCCTTCCCTATCGGCGAAACGCGGATCTTGGGTGTTTTGCAGCGCATTGCCCTCTGTTACGGGATCGGAGCCCTCATCATCCATTTTTCGTCGCGGAGAACAGTGCTGATCACCGCGGCCGGTCTGTTGCTGGGATACTGGCTGTTGTCTGCCGTATTCGGAGATTATACGCAAAACGGAGCGGCCGCTACCCGCCTGGATATCCTGACATTGACGCGGCCGCATCTTTACAAAAAGGGGCTGGAAAATGCCTTTGACCCCGAAGGCCTCCTGAGCACCCTCCCCGCCATTGTAAATGTCCTCGTTGGCTATCTGGCAGGGCTTCATATAAAAAAGAACCCCAAAAGCTACGAGATGCTGGCATTACTAGCCATTGCCGGGTTTTTGTTATTGGCTGCAGGTTACCTGTGGAATCTTGTTTTCCCGGTTAATAAAAAGCTCTGGACCAGCAGTTTCGTATGCCTGACCACGGGCCTCGACTGTCTGATCATTGCCACAATCCTCTATAGTATAGATTTTAAAGGCAGACGGACCGGTGTGGTCTTTTTTGAGGTATTCGGCAAAAATGCCCTGTTCATTTATCTGCTCAGCGAAGTGCTGCCCATACTGCTTTCCAGCTTTTATACAGCCGACCGGCAATCCTTCTTTAAGCACCTCTACACCATTACCTACGGGCAATGGGGAACGGGACATTTCCCCTCCCTGCTCTGGTCGGTAAGTTTTATGCTGCTTTGCTGGCTTGCGGGCTATTTTCTTTATAAAAGAAAAATATTCATCCGGCTGTAAATCCATGCGGGCTTTGACCGCTCCGGCGCCCCTTGGGGTCCTGGTATGTATCACCATAACAATTAAACCGCAATGAGTACAAGGGTTCCGTAAAGCATTTTAAGCAATCATCTGCCGGTTTTCTTCACCGTTGGAGGTAATGCCTGAACTGCATTGTATCCTTCCATTAATAAGCTACCTTTGCAGAAACAGGTGAACCGTGGCACAATATTCTTTAGGCGAAGCATTGAACGAATTTTTAAATAAAAGCCGGATCAAAGGCGACATACAGGCGCTGCGTATCGACGATGTATGGGAAGAGATCATGGGCAAGACGGTGGCAAGGTACACAGATAAGCTGCAGATCATTGGCGACCGGCTGATCATTGCTACCACGGTGGCGCCGCTGAAAAATGAGCTGATCTACCAGCGTGAAAAGATCATTCAGCGGGTGAACGAGGCCCTGGGGCAAAAAGTGATCCGGGAAGTGATTGTTAAGTAAATTTTCGAAATATTAAAAAAGGATTTTATTTTTAAGTGCTGTTTAATCCATTTAAAGAACCGTTCAATTTCCCATCTGTGTTTATACAGTTGTGCGATTTCAGTTGCTTTAAGATGAAAGTTGTTCGTGAGAAAAATTAAGGTCTTACCACTTTCAGCATTATTGAATTTTATCCTTTCTGATTTTTTGGGGATAAGCTTTTGCAGCATGTATTGGTCAGGGCGCTTATCGCAAAAGCGTATTGCATCGCTGGCGGTTTGCCTGTGCCGTTACCGGCTATACAAAACACGAGATATTAATTGCTTCCCATATTGTACCCTGGCGCCATGCCAACAATATAGAGCGACTGGATGTGCACAACGGCATTTTGTTATCCCCGGTGTATGATGCCTTGTTTGACCAACACCTGATTAGTTTTGAAAACAATGGGAAAATCATCCTCCCCCGCGCTGCGCGCCAGCGCCTATGATAAAATTGGCGTTACCGGCCGGGAAAGCATTAAAAACCTGTCGGTAGAAAATCATGCGTATTTGGAGCGGCATAGAAATGAGATAAAATAGTAGCAACGCGCAACCGAAACATCCCTGTAATGCAGGACAGTCGGGCAATTGGGAGATCCTTCGGCTCCACTGCGTTGCGCTCAGGATGACGTACGACAATAACAACATTGGACCTGCATGCATGCTATCCATTAACTATTTTAAGAATGAACCGAAGTTGAACTTGTAGCATCCTCAATATATCCTTTCTCTTTATATTCTTTAATCATCTCCTGCCTCATTGCTTCAGCTTGCTCTGCCGTATCAAAAATGTTCACTTGAGCCAAACCAGGCGTTCCCATTTTGCCAAATTTTGTGGTTATAGTATTGCCTTGTATTGTCAGCTGCCAAAATTTGTCTTGTTCCGGAGCCAAAAGAAAAATACTATTTTCATCAATAGGAGCGGTTTTTTCTAAATGTGAAGGTTTAACACCCGGCTTTTCAGGTGTGTTCAACTCTTCCCCATTCAACAACTTCAGCACTCTTTGCATTACGAGCTCTTGATCTTCAAGCCAATCCTTAGCATAAATATTTAGTACATGCCATCCAAAGGCTCTTAAAATAGCCGGTTTCTGATAATATTGTTCTACAACATTGTCATTGTTGTAATGATTTTCATCATCAATTAGAATCCCTAGTGTGTAATTTCCATCAGTTTTATTCTTTTTTATTGCAAGAGAGCATTTGAAGGTGCTTTGGCCCACGTTTTCATCTACATAAAAGCCCTTTTTCTCCAAAAGCCTTTTTACCTGACTCGCCACCAAAAAATAGTTGCTTCTTCCTTCACTTGTTCTGGTTTCATTTGTAACAAGTGTATCTAATATCATTTGTGCAGCGTTTAGATCTCCCGTGCTTACCAGCTCTGCATAATGCAAAAAGCGTTTAAAGTAATTCGCACCGGGATTATAATCATTAGTAATATTATGATATCGAATACTACTTACCACAGCCATGTGCTTTTTTGCTCTGCTAAAAATTACATTTAATCTTTTTTCGCCACCTTTTTTATTGATAGGCCCAAAATTCATAAGCATTTTTTTATTAGGGTCGAAACCATAACAAACACTCATAATAATGATATCGCGTTCGTCACCTTGCACATTCTCTAAATTTTTAATAAAAACCCCAATAAATTGCCCCTCTTCATTACGATTGAAAGCTTTATCCAATACCGACTCAAAATTCCTATCAGATATTGCCAGTTCTTCTATAGCCGTTTCTATAATACTTTGTTGCTCCTGGCTAAAAGCAACGATACCAATCGATTCTTTTACATCATCCAATAATAGTTTACGCAACATTTCTGCGATGTATTTTGCTTCACTAAGATTACCTCTATTTTCATATACCGCGCCAGGAATATAGTGATAACTAATACCCCCCTTCAATAATAGATCTGCATTCATTTTTCCATCATCGGCGCCTTTAACCTCTAACAAAGGCTGTACCTGATAATGTGTTTTTTTGTCAGGAATAGTCAATAACCCGCCCTCATAAAAGGCGTGGTTTGAGTAACTGATTAATTCCTCATGGCGGCTCCGATAGTGCCAGCTAAGCATGGTGTTATTCAATTTTCGTGCGCCCTGAACAAGCAAGCTATCTGCATCTGCACTTATGATTTCATCTTCCTTTTCCCCTTCAAACGTATCCAAATCATTTGGGTCCTCTGCTTTTGCATTAAAGAAATTACTGGGCGGCATTTGTTTGTCATCACCCACAATAATCGTTTGAGGCGCCCTAAACAATGCCGGAATACCTTGTTCCAATGTAATCTGGCTGGCTTCATCAAAAATAACCACGTCAAAGAAACTTGCATCCAACGGTAAACTATCACTTACGCTAAGCGGACTCATTAACCATACAGGCTTTACGTCTTTTAACACCTGCCCGCTTTCATTAGATGCAATTTCACGAATAGTGCGGTACCGCATGGTTTTATTCATTTCATGCTCCAATATCTTTCTTCCTTCAGCATAAGACTTTTTAAAGCGCTTTTCATCCGGACTTAATTGAGCCGCAGCCGAATTACTTAATTCATAATGTCTCAAAAACTTTGCTCTTCTTTTTGCCCGTATATAATCTCCATTAACTATTAGTAATTCCTTGTATGCGGTTTCAATTTCGCTAACTGTACGCTGTAGTAGTGCGTGATTTATTGTTGCAAAAGTTTGGTTATTTTTATAGAGGGCATCCAATGTACATGAAGCCATTATAGCTTCTGCCTGAGATGGACTAACAGGAATCTTCCTAATAAAATTCTGAACCTCAACAGGCAATTCTGAAAATTCTCGAAGATAGGGCAACAGCTGTCGTAAAACAGGAGCATTGCTTTTGATTGTGGCTAACTCATTCCTCAACTCAGCTACAGATTTGTTTTGCACACTATAAAGACATTGCTTTAAATGCAACTCCAGTTGTTGCAATTCATTATTTAGTTCGCTTAGTTTTAGCACCAATTCATCCGGCATTTCGTGTGCTAATAAATAATCAACTTCGCGATCACCTTTTTTATTTTTTAAGGCATCTATATTTTTTTTCATCTGCGTTATATCTTCAACACGGTAACGCTGCTCCACTTCTTCCTTATTGTTGGCAAACGCTTCTTTGGCGCTGTATTCATCCTGCAATTGTTTAAGAATATCTGTATACGAAGGTTTTACAGCATGTGATGAAAAATCATACGATTGATTTAACCGTTTCTTTAAACGACGCCAGCTGCCATTTAGAAAACCCAAAAATGCCTTTTCATATCTTTCAGAAATAGGAATTGCCTGTAGTATGTCTTGTCTTGAAAATCTATTGAGCCAATTGGAATTATTTTTGATAGCATCCTCTTTCTTGCGATACAGCTGATTGTAAAGCTGCCATGCCTCCTCAAAGCGGGCGGCGGCCTCACCAGATGATTCTGTTAGATTTAAATTACCGCTTTTCGCAATTGGCTCTAATAAAACAGCGTCTTCTATCAGGTTTTTAATATGCTCCAAACTGTCAGTATAGCTTGCTGAAATATTATACTGGCTAATCAACGCTTTTACTATTTCCAAAGATTCATAGGCATGTGCTACGATACTATCAAAAAGCGCAAATGGATTCTCTGCACGAAGGATATAGTTATTTAGATTTGCAAATGGATGATGGGCCAGTACTTCATCAGCACCAGATGAACCCAGTGCTTTACTTAATTCTAAAATTACCTTACCGTATTCTTTCCATTTGCCATATCCGGGTACTATGGATTTATCTGCCACCTCAGGTAATAACACCTGGCGTAAAGCTAATAACCGTTCAATTAAATATCGAATACTAACACCTCCTTCTATATCAGATTTAAGCTGATAATGAAATTCATTTAAAAGAGCTGTATGATTTTCTATCTTTAACAAAACTTCAGCTCGATACGCTTCTATTTTAGAAAGACTCAGTTTATTATTTACAAAATCGTCATATACCAATTTCAGGTTTTTATAAAACTCCTTTTTATCTCCCTGGCTGTCATGTATATAACAACAAAGTTCCCCAAGCTTATTTTGATTTAGGCGGTGATATACCACATCTAAAGCCGCTCTTTTCTCACATATGAAAAGTATATTTTTATCATTTATTAGTAAGTCAGCAATTAAATTTGTAATCGTTTGGCTTTTACCTGTACCTGGAGGTCCTTGTATAACATAGCTTTCTCCACTCCTGCTTTGCGCTACAGCTCTGTTTTGCGTAGGATCTGCAGCTATTACATGATGCCATTCTTTGATATTGTTTGATATTGTTGGCGATGCGGGATTGCGGGGTTTATTGCTAAAAATATCTTCGAAAACATTGTGATCAATATTATCGTGCAAAATGGTATTGTAATCTCCAACCAAGCTCATTTTTTTATAGTTGAAATTACCTAATACAATATTGCAAATATCAAAGTCTCAACTATATGGGTTATTCTCTCCATCCGTAATTTCAAATGTACTCTTAGCCACCGCCAGATTGGAAAAATGTTGCGTATTGTCACTATCACTTTCCAGCAAAAATTCCAGATTGCTCAATACAGGCTGTATTTTGTGTTTGAAGAGTTCCAAACCTAATGGTTTAAAATTATCCTCACTATAGCTATACTCAATATGATTAAATGCAGCTTTATTCCTTGATCTGAGCTTTTTTTGATAGTTATTAATTGTTTGCTTTGCAATACTATGAATGATTTTTATCCTGGGTTTATCAATATAATTCAATTTTACTCCCTGCCTGGCTTCATTAATTTTTGATTGTAATACATTGTAAAATTCCTCCATGCTAATATCATCAAAATCTATACTTTCTGGCAGTTCTATTCCATAAAGATCTTTTAGGTAATTACTCAATACCGGATTTATTACTGCCGCATTATCCAGAATTTTTAGAACAAACCGTTCTTCTTTTAAAGATTTTTTACGTTCCAACGCCACCGGAAGCAGCAACAATGGGCTTTGAATACGCTCACTTGTACTTTCCTTAAGATTATGCCAGTGCAAATAGGCTACCACTAATTTCAACTGACTAAAGCCAAATTCTTTTTTATCGCTTTCGCTCTGTTGCCGAATACTATTTAATTGACTATTTAGATATGGATGATCTTCAAAGCGCAAATATCTGTTTAAATCCAGGTCCTGTGTGGCAATAATTCTTTTAGAAATTTCGCCAGTCCAGGTAAAAAGTAGCTGTGGATTAATACTCTGATAATGTAATACCATTGGAACACTGCTGATAGTAAGGTTTGCAAACCGACTATTCGGTTTGTAATAGAGCATTCGATTACGCCTACTGCTATCAAAAAGCCGGTTCCTTAGTTTCGATAATATAAAACTTTTACGATCGGTAGGACTTTGAACTTGTAACTCCGCCATCTGAGAAAGATCTATTTGCAACTGCGGGTCATAATCTCTGTAAAACCTTAGTCTCTGTATGGCCTCCGCTAGATCCCTTAGCCGTTTACTTCTATCCAACTCTGTCATTTCTGTAACCAAAGAACACAGCGTTGGATGCATCCGAGGATTAAGACCGGCAGGTTGCTGACGGTATGATGCAAATTTATTTAAGTCATCAACGTCATATAAATCCAGCCCCATAACAACGCTGCCCAGTATTAGGCCTAAGCAGAAAATATCAGTTTGGGCGTCATGATGCTTCAATCGCATCTCATAACACTGGTACCCTGGAAAGTAAACAGGTCTTTTAAGTTCCGAAAGGTTATCAGTCTGAACCTGCATATTCTTAATAGTAACCGTATTTTGGGAAACATCCTGATCCACCAGTATCTGACCTGTAATTTCATACCCCTTTATTACCTCCTTTGCCAATAAAGCATTGATCTCATTTAAATTATTACTCGGCTCGTGTGTATAATTTTCGTCAATATCAAGCCTTCCTTCTGTCAAAAAAACAGTATCAGGCTTTTCAAATGCCCCCACCTGTCCATTTTCATGAAAACTATTTACTTCCTCAAAAAGAGCCAATACAAATTCAACGGTTTCGTCGGTACTCATTGGGCCCGACAAAAAAGCTGATTGCAAATATTGTTGAAAAGTTGTATTTGTCATGTCTATTGCTATGTATTATATAAGTTATAACTCTTCCAGAACAGATAATGCCTGCTTCTTTAAAGCGAGTACCTTTTTTTGTGTAAGTTTCTTCTCTCGTTTAACTGTATTTAAAAATTGCTCATCCAAAGACAGTTCCTCAGCAAGAGAAAAGCAAAGGCCCAGGGGCGCATCCTCTAATTCTTTATCAGCCATCGAAAAGTCATAGAGTACATAGGAAAAATAATCTTTTAAACTTGGATGGAGAGGAGTTATTGCTAGTTTTAGTTGTTCCTTGCTGAGTTGTTCGTTTATTTCAGTCCTGTTAAAATACTGCTGATTTAGGGCCAAAATATGTGGCGTTCGCATCCAATTCGGTTTTAATAGCAACTGCGCCAGCTCCTTTGTGATCAAACTCATTTGATTTTGTTGAAATAAATCTAACTCATCAATAGACGTGTATCCTTGAATCATTTGCTTTATTTCCGGTTCAGCTTCAGCACCTTTACTATGCCAGAGCCAAATAGCTCTTGCCCGTATAAAATTTTCAGGGTGCGATACTCCGTTGGCTTTCGTTTGTGTATCGGCTAAAAAAATTTCCTCTGCTTGTTTGATGTAGCTGTCCGCATTAACAGACGTAAGGCCGGTTACAACTTTTACTAGTGATATTATAACAGCTGAATAATTACCTGTTACTAAATATGCACCTCTATCACAAAAAATTTCTGTGTACAATTTAAACAATCTAGCCGATTCAAAGTGAGCAGGAGAGCTCCCAGCATTATTAGCCAGCGCATATATAATCCTGTCTGCCACCTCAATTTTACCATTAAGTTGTGTATAAAGTAAAACATGGCTTAACTCATGACCAATAACTGCAAGCAACTCATCATCGCTCAAAAGTTGCAACAATCTACCACTAAAAATAATATAGACCTCTTTATTTAAATACAAGACACTTGCATTAACTTCTTCAGCATGCTGAGCTTGATAAAGGTATACGGGAACCGTCAATCCAAGCTTTTCTTTTGCAATAGCAACTTTATTAAATAACTCGGGTTCTCCCTCTTTGGTAAATTGGTATGTATTTTTTAGGAGATTTACTTTAAATTCTTTAAGCTGTGCCTCTTTATTAATGGTATTTGAAAAAAAATCCCAAATTTGTTGATTATTTTCAAAGTAATTAGCGGTAAGTTCATGATATGGGAAATATTTTATCATAACACTGTTGTCAGAAATTTATAGGTGAGTAACTCTAAAATGTATTAAGCAGAATCCTAACTCTTATTTTAATTATTAAACCTCCCATGCAGGTATACTGGCTGTAGTTTATGCATCTGCTAAGCATTGCATCTTTTATAAAAGCGCGTTCCCAATACATCATTAGGGAATACGGAGATAATAAAAACTAGACACAGGGTGGGCTGTGTACAGCAATTGGATGTTTCATTAAATAGTCAATTTATTTGTTTGGTCCTTTAAATATAGGAAAAATCTGGAATTAAGCTTTAACAACCTGCATCGTATATACATTGTTTTTTATATAAAACTATACGCTTGTAATTAATGTTCTTTACGGATTTCCGTAAAAAACCAAATATTCGTTGGTCAACGGTTCGTCAGGCTCACCGTGACAAAATGGTTCACTCTCCTTCACTTACTAACCGGGTTTATGGCACGGATGCCCGCGTGAGGGATAGAAAGGGCGGCCGCCAACAGCGGCCGGTGCGCAGCACGGAACCCCTGCATAGCCCGACCCCGGCCCTGTGTGGGCCCTGATGCGTGGGCGGGTTGGGGGCACGCCCAAAAAAAGAGCCCGCTGCTGTGATGCCGATAGCGCTACTCCCGGCTCTGTACCACCTTCATGAACTGCGCCAGGGTGGCGGTAAAGGGAACCGCGGAGGCCCTGCCGGATGCATAGTTGGGCAGGTTCTTGAAGTGCCATTGCAGGTGGTGCAACTCCGGCTCCGGCACGGGCGCCAGGCGAATGACCAGGTAATGCGATTGCGTGGGGGAAGGATAGTTTTTGTCCAGCAGCTCCTGCCGGGAACAGACCTGCGGACCCTTGCTAATGATTTTCCACAGCTCGTCGGACTGCTGCTGCCCGGCGGTATGCAACAGCAAATACCGGGCGCATCCAGCACCAGGCCCCCTGCCCCGCTGCCGGTCCTGAAATTGTACAGGTGGTGCTGCCGGATCCAGGCCAGTTGCTCGGCGAATTTATAATAGCCGATGAGCACAAAACTATCGTCCGGCAACAGATCCCGGTTGGCCCCATAAGGCTCCGGTAAGGGCTCGTTGAGTATATTATCTTCCCCCGGCTTTTGCTTGAAGACGTCAAAGGTATAGTAGGCCCATTTTTCCCGCTGGGAACTGCGGTTGATAAAATGATCGATAATGGCAAGGATAAAGGCTTTTAAAGCGCCGGTGCCATCCTCCGTTTTGGAAGGCCGCACCGGGAAGGCGCCCAGTCCGGGCAGTATTTCATGAAAACCTTTGCGGGTAAGGTCCTTATGCCCCGGGTACAGCACATAGGCCCCACCCGTGCGCCGGATGGCATCCTTATACGCATGCATTTTAAGCAGGTCCGCATTTTTATAAATGCCCTTGCTGTTGTCCCTTTTTTCCTGCGCCAGCGCGGCGTTGGAGGAAGGCTCCAAAAATTTATTGAGGTGATCAATTTTATACTTGGCATCAAAATGTATGTGCACGATGAGCTCCTGCAGCTCGGCCTCCGCCTCGGTAATGCCCGCCGGCCAAAAGGAAAGCGTATAATCCAGCCGCATGTGCATGGTCCAGCTGCCGGCATCCGGGTAGGGTTGGCTACCGCTAAAGGAACGGTTATAGCTAAAGCGGATGGACAGATTCCTTATACAGCTTGCTTTGCGGGGCGGCGGCATTGTGCTGTTTTAAAAGGCTAAATTTATGGTTTCCCTGCGAGCGGTAAAAGATTGCGGGTGCAATTGGGGGTGTTTTCATTTTTGGGGGTGTTGGGGCGCAGTCGCGCTTACTGTAAATATACTAAATACTTTTAATTTAACAAGAGTTGTTCAGGGGACGGGGAGACAAATGCGACGCAGAGATAAGCCTCAATGTCTCCCTGTCTCCCTGTCCCCTAATATTATGGTATAGGGCGGCTATTCTTTTTTCCTGTTTTGCAACCGGGCGCGGGTCATGCGCTCACGGAGGCCGCCTTCATTGAGAAAGGCCTTTTCCAGGGCGATTACCTGCTGGCCCAGCAGGTAGACCGTTACTTTTACCAGGCAACGGAGCACATTGGCGCTGATCTCAGGATCTTCATGTTCGATGGCTTTTTTAAAGGTATCGTAGCTGGCGTTGGGTGTCTGGTTGAGCGTATCAAAGCGCTGGGAAAGACGGTGGCTGCGGGGCCATTGGAGCAGTTTACGGGTACGCAGAAAATCTTCATAATCCAGCAACAACTCTTCTAAGCTGGCGCGGGCTACATTGGTCAGCTTTATTTCCATTTCTTTTGAGGTGCCGGATGCCATACTGGCTTCTGCAATGTTTTGCTTACCCGACCGGGCTGCCTGCACCATCTGATCAACAGTGCGGTCGTATTTATTGAAATACTTTCCGGTAAAAAATACGGTGCCGTCGTAAATGATCCCGGCTTTTTGAAAAGTGATCAGGTGGCGGTAGCCGCCATGCAGGGGTATAAAGTCATGAAGGTGCTTTTGGTGTGTCATAGGTTGTGTTTGGTTTAAAGTTACGAAGATATTTGGGGAAAGCACTTTTTGAGATGGCTTTTAGTATTGAAACAACATTTTTTGAGGGAGCATGCTGTGCCTTGGGCGACGGGGAGACTGGTGGGACGGAGCTGCTAATATGCTATACTTATCGTCGCAAAAGGTTCATCTTTCACATTAGTGGTCGTTTTATTTATGCACATTACTGCCCCGCCTCGTAGATCAGCTGTACCACGCCGGAGCGGAAGGTATTGGTTGTAACCAGGCGCAGGGCCAGCCGTTGTTTCAGGTCTTCAAACAGGGGTTTGCCACTGCCCAATGCGATGGGATGCACGGATATGCGGTAAGTGTCAATTAGTCGTTCCCGGATAAAGGTTTTTATAAGGCCGGCGCCACCATACAGCCAGATATCGCCCCCATCCTGGTTTTTTATTTCAGCAACCCGGTTCACGATGTCATCACTAATAAATGTGGCACGATCATCCTGCCGGGGTTGGGTGGAGAACACCACTTTCTTTTTTGAATGCACCGCCTTCCACAATGCCTGCTCTGCTGCAGAGGCACCGGCTTGGGGCTGATAGTTGCCCCATTGGTCATAGCTGACGCGGCCGTAAAAAATAGTGTCAATCCCGGAGAGGAACCCTTCAAAATCCATATCATCATCCATAATGCACCAGTCAATTTCCCCGTTGGGACCTTCTATAAATCCGTCAAGGGTAGTGGCCAGGTCCAGGATCAGTTTTTTCATGTTGCGCTGTTTCGGATAAAAATACGCAATAGTTGGTTACCGCTCTATACCCCACTGCTTATTAGGCTGACTGCCCATCTCCAGCTCCAGCGTGCCGCCTTTCAGCAGTTCGCTTGCGGGGAAACGGAAGCTGTTCAATACCCGCCCATTCAGCCGGGCGCGCTGTATGTATTTATTTTCATGCGAGGCAGCGGGTGCACTGATCACAAATTGCTTGCCCCGCCCGTAACGTCCACCCAGGTCAATGACCACTTTTTTATACAGCGGGCTGGCAATTTCATATTGCGGTACCACGCTGCAACCCCCATCTGTCTGGAACAGGCCCAGCGCGGCCATCACAAACCAGCTGCTCATTTGCCCCTGGTCCTCATCGCCCAGGTAGGCATCTGCCACGCCATAACCATAATACCGGTCCAGGATGGAGCGGCTCCACCGCTGTGTTTGCCAGGGCTGGCCCGCCCAGTTGAACAGGAAGGCAAAATGCATGGATTGCTGGTTGCCCTGCACCACCGGAAAATCCCAGTACTGGTCGCCGGGGGCATTGTAGCGCCAGGGCTCGCTGGCTTCAAAACCCTTGGTAAGGCGGCCGGTGAAACGTTCTTTGCCGATGGCATGTATAAGCGCCGGCACATCCTGCGGTACAAAATAGGTCAGCTGCCAGGCATTGCCCTCTACATAATGATGGTTGGCGCCTGTTTTATACGGATCAAAATTTTGTTCCCATGCACCGCTGCTGTACCGCAGGCGGGCATAACCCGTGGCCGTATCAATAGCATGCTGCCACCAGTTGCCGCGATCTTTAAAAAGAGCAGCTTCCGGCTTTTGCAGGGCTGTGGCCAGTTGCCCCACCGTCCAGTTATCATAGGCATACTCCAGCGTGTTGGAAAACCGGCCCTTGTCTGCCGGTACGTACTTGTATTTCAAAAAAGCCTCTATATCCCGGTTACCGGCCAGGCCATTGCCTACGCGCTCCGGCTTTGAAGTAGCCGTTTTTACTACGGCCTTAAACAATTTTTCCGTATCATAGTCGCGAATGCCCATCTGGTAGGCGCTCACCAACAATGGTATTTCATGTTCGCCTACCATTACGGGTATATACTCCATCCCCGCCGGGCCCTTAGCCAGCCAGCCGTTGGCATCGTACATGGCCAGCTGCGAGCGTACCCACCTGGCAGACCATTCCGGCGCCGTCAGGTTCCAGAGCTGGTTCAGGTTCCAGAAGGTGTTCCAGAACGCATCACAACCCAGCGCTACATCGCCCGGCTTTTTTAATTGCTGGATCTTTTCGGTAGCATCTACCCAGCGGCCATCCACATCACTAAAAGTGTTCCGGCAAAAACTGCGGTAGAGGTTGGTATAAAAACGCATCTTCTCCCGGCTGTCGTCGCTGGTAATGGTAATGCGCCCCAGCAGCGCATTCCAGGTTTGGATATTGTGCTTCCGCACGGCGTCAAAACTCCATCCAAAGGGGGTGCTGATCTCCTGCTGCAGGTTTTTTCGGGCACCAGCCGCATCCACATAAGAGATACCTGTCCGCACCTGTACTACCGGGTTCCGGCGGGTATCAAACTCCGCATAGCAACCCATCCGGTCCGGGCGCTCCGCCTCCAGGTGATTTTGACCGCTTACAGCATCATTGATCCAGCCACCCATTTTTTTAATGGGCTGGTCAAACTCGATCCGGAAATACAGGGTATAATCCTGGTCCGCATCGGTAGACCATACCCGCTTCGATTGCTGTACACTATAGCCCTCAATGGTATGGTCATCCACCTGCGTAAGCGAGGCCTTCAGGATCTTATAATCATACTCGGCCGGTACCTTCAGGTCGATCATTACCCTTCCATCCTGTTGCTGCGGATAAGTATACCGCTGAAAACTGCAACGGGTGGTGGACGTCAGTTCCGCTTTGATGTTATAGCTGGTAAGGTCGGCTTTATAATAACCCAGCGGCGCTTCCTCCGTGGCTTTATTGATCAGCGACCGGTACCCCGTGCTATCATTTTTCAACGCCGGCGCGTCTCCCATTTTTATCTTCAACGGGCCGTTCACCGGCAGCATGCCCAGCCCCGCCATGGTCCATTCATGCACATGGCTAAACGTACCAATGCTTTCAAATATGGGATCGTACCCCGCCTGCCAGCCGGCGTCCTGGTTATCCGGGCTCAGCTTTACCATGCTAAAAGGTATCCAGGGCCCCGGGGCGATCATCCACCGGGAGTGCGCCGTACCCAGGAAGGTATTTACATAATCCGATGGCTGCACCAGCGGCTGCGGTCCACGCATAACGGAACCGGAAGCAACGGGTTTGCCATCTGCAAAAACCGTATAGACACTGTTAACCGTTTTTGTTACAGCCGGCATCGGGGCTTCGATGATCGCAGGCCCCTGTGCTGCTTTTTTATTAAGGATCGTTTTACCATCCAGCTTTACAACCAGCGCCGGCCGGTCATCCGTATGGGCCACATCAACCAGCAACGGTTGCACAGCAGCATTCAATTGCCAGGGGGCAGCTTTTACATCACGGATCAGCGCAGCCGCATGCACGGGGTTCAGTTGCGTAGTGCCTCCACCCTCCATACGCAGGTCATCAAATACCAGCCAGGAGCCTTCCAGGCTGGTTAGCCGCAGTTCATTTACGCCCGCTTTCAGATCGGCTGCGGTCAGCGGAATGCTGATGACATGATTCAGCGCATCCCGGTTATCGCCGCTCAGTGCCGCTTCATTGCTTCCCTTTGGCAGGCGGAAGGTGAAGGAGCGCTGGTTCACGGTTACTTTAAAATAGGGCGGCAGTTTAAAATGGGTATGCAATACATCCACAATGAGCGTGCTGCCATGTGTTGCATCTACCGTTTTCAGATCAAACAATACATTCAGCACCTGTGTGCGGATGCCGGCCGTTGGGCTGGTGCCGCCCCAGGCATCGGCCGGACCAGGCAATACATAGGGCCAGTCTTTACGTGGATCGGAGCGGCCAACGATGTACTGCCGGTTCTCCCATCCAAAATCTTCTTTTAAAAAATCCTGGTAGCGGCCGGGTGCCAGTGCAAACTCCGCAGCGCTGTTGTCTTTTTTACCAATGCTCCAGATCACCCGGTCCTGGGCGCTGCAAAAGAGCGTCGTTGCTGCAAAGCAAACGGCCGGTAACGTTTTCAGAAAAATATTTTTATTCATAAGATCATTTATATTCAAACGCTTCAACAAATACGACCAGGTGGTTCGTGCGGACACTATGGCTGTCAACTAATGGTCCGTACCGATGACTCTCTCCTCCGTGTCATCCTCCTGTACTGCGAACTGAAGTTCGCGATTGATGGTTTGTCGGGGCGATGCCTCCTGCCCTCAAACAGAATACAGAAGGCCACGGATTCAGGTGTCGGGCTTCATTAAATACGTTTATTGGGTTACCATCTTTTGCACTGCTATCCGCTTTGCTTGCGTCGCACACTTCAACTGCAGTACCCCCATCAGCAATTGAAACACCGATCTTTCCCCGGGATCATGGATGCGGTCAATATATACTGCCCATTCCCTATTCCCTATTCACTATTCACCATTCCCCATTCCCCATTCACTTCCTCCCCGCCCAGCTCCTCAACACCTCAATGGCATCATACAACACCCCCGCCTCACCCCTGAAATCGCCGGAACCGGATGCTTTTCCGTTGCGCACATTGTACCATTCATAAAAACCCTTGTTCTGCAATACCCGGTCGATCATCGGGCTCATCTCCGCATAGGCCTCCAATACCATACCATTTGCCGCCAGTGCCTGGATCATCCTTCCGCCAAACCAGGTCCAGTCGCCCGCATTCTGGTAGTTATAGGCCGCCATATTGGGAAATTCTTCCACCGGGTACGGCGGGTACACCGTCATGCCGATGGTAGCAAATTTTTCTTTTTCCGCCGCCCGTAAAAACTGGTCGTTGATCTTCCGGAGCTCTGCTTTGCTGTGCAATCCGGCAAGAACAGCGCAGGCCGTACCGCCGGTATAAAGAATGCTGCGTTCATCAAAGTCTTTCGAAAACGGGCTGCCGTTCAGATACAGATGCGGAAGGTACTTCGCCTTTCCGGCATCCCACAGGTGTTTGCGGATATTCTTCCGGATGGTGCGGGCGGTGGCCGCCCATTTTTTATGCAGGGCACCCGATGCCGGTGTCATGGCGATAAGATCATTGATGGCTATCACAAACATGGCATTATCATAAATATCGATGGCCCATTTTGTTTTATCATTCAGTGCCACGCCCCAGCCCTTCTCCGGCTGCACATCGCCCCAGTCGATGGTGGTGGCCCCTTTTACCAGGCCATATTCTTTTGACCAGCGATCCGTCATTACATAGTTCAGCGCTGCCTCCAGCCGCTGCAATACCGTTTGTCCGCCTATTTTTTCCTGCAAAATGCTTTTATCGCCGGTGGCATCGATGTATTTTTTTACGGCCTGCACCAGGGAGGATTCCTGGTCCGTTTCTACCGTGTTCTTATGGGCGGCCCAGTCCGGCGCCAGGTTGGAATAACGGTATTGATACCCGATATTGGCCTGCTTTTTATGAATGGCGCCATCGGGTATATTGCCATCTGTACCTTGTATCTTAAAGAACAGGAGCAACGCGTCCTTTACATCTTTTTGTTCCCGCACTTTTAATGACCCCTTTATAAAAGTATTGAAATCGCGGATCCAGATCTCCCCATAGCCGGTGCCGGCATTAAAGCCGGTCAATATCCTTAAAGCACGGGCCTGTACGGTATCCAAACGCCCGTCCGCCCGTATCTGTGCTGCCAGCTCTTTTTTGCTGATACCGGTTCCTGCTACCCTGCCGGCGTAGGATGCAAGATTCAGTTTTCCCGTCTGCGCCTGTGCGGCGGCTACTAAAAATACAATGTTCAATAAAAATAGTCGCTTCATAAATTTTATTTAGACTCCTGGTTTTAATCATTCCAAAGATCAGGGCTGCGGGTCGGGTGTTGCCGTCATGTGCAACTCCAGCAGTCCCCCGTTTACAATATCGTTAAAACGGATGTAATTCCCTTTAAGTGTTTTGCCATTCAATGCTGCCGACCGGATATAAATATGCTCCGGCGAATAGTTGTGCACCCGGATCACAAATTCCTTTCCTTTGTAGTACGCATTGTTCAGGCGGATGCGTGCCTCGCGGAACAGGGGGCTGGTAAGATCTACCCGCTGGTCCGCAGCAGTACCACCGTTCATTTCAAACAATCCCAGCGCACTGATCACAAACCAGGCGCCCATCTGCCCTTCATCCTCATCCCCGTTCCAGCCCACATAAGGCGAGGCATCGTAGAAGGTATCCAGTATTTTGCGGGTATAGTACTGCGTAAGCTGCGGCCGGCCGGCATAGTTAAAAAGATAGGCGGCCTGCATGTTTACCTCGTTGCCGTGGTTGATATAATATTCGGCGGACTGGCCCTGGGTGCGGTCCAGGGCATGCGCTGCAAAACGGTGAAATTCTGATTTTTTAAACCCTTCCTGCAACCGGTTTAAGAACCGCTCCCGCCCCATGAGGCGGATGAGGCCGGGTACATCATGCGGCACATAAAAAGAATATTGCCAGGAGTTGCCCTCAATAAAATGATTGACGGAAAAACGGTCAAAGCCGGTAATAAAGCTCCCATCTGCCTTCCGGGGCACCACATAGCCGAGCGTTGTATCAAAGGCATGCTTCCAGCTGGCGGACCGGTTCAGGAAGAACTGATAATCTTTTTCTTTGTGCAGCAGCTGCGCCATCTGCGCCACACACCAGTCGTCATACGCGTAGTCCAGCGTTTTGGAGGCCACCCCTTTTTCAACCGGCATATACCCTTTTGCCGCATATACGGATATCTGCGGATTGCCGGGGCTGCCGCCGCAAAGCGGCTGTGGCTCTACCGTTACATGCTTCTTCATGGCCGCATAAGCCGTTTTCGCATTTTTGGTTACGATCCCCTTCCGGTAAGCGCTGGTCATCAGCGCCATCTGGTGCGAGCCTTCCATAATACCGGAGTATTCAATGCCCGCCGGTCCTTTGGACAGCCAGCCCGTCTTTTCAAACAGCTCCAACTGCGTATCTACCAATTGTTCCACCAGATCCGGCGTACTCAGGCTCCACAGCAGGTTCAGGTTCCAGAAACTGTTCCAGTACGCATCGCCGCCGATCATCACCTTGCGCCCCCTCGGCAGCTGCTGCACCTGCTCGCAGGCATCCCGGTATTTGCCATTGACATCGCTCATGATCATCTTGGCAGTAAAGCAACGGTAAAAGTTGGTGTAGAACTTCGTTTTGTTTTCCTCTGATCCTCCCGCCACAATAATGGTGCTCAGCAAACGGCTCCATACACTGCGGCTATGCGCGGCAATGGCATCAAAATCCCATCCAAAATCCTTCAATTCCTCCTGCAGGTTCAGCCTGGCCTGCGCTGCCGACACAAAGGAGATGCCGGTACGAAGGAGCACCTGCCCCGGCCGGGCCATGGGAAAGCTTACATAAGCCCCAATGCCATCCTGCGCTGTTACGGTATCACCGGTTTGCACGCCCCGGCCGGTAAACCCGTTAAAAGACCGGAACGGCTTGCTGAACTGCATAACAAAATACAGGCAATAATCATTAAAGCCCGCGGCAACCGTACGGGCATAACCCGCTACTTCGCTGTCGCTCACTTTTACGATCTGCGCGTCTTTGAGTTCGATCCCGTATTCCGATGGCAGGTTCAGCTGGATCATGACCCGGTTAGAGCTGTCTGCCGGAAAAGAATACCGCTGTACACCGGTACGCTCGGTTGCGGTAAGCTCCGCCTTTACCTGCGGGTCAAGCAGGAATACGGAATAATAGCCCGGCGAGGCTTTTTCATCCTCATGCCTGAACCGGGAGTGGTAGCCGGCGCCGGCGCCTTTAAACGGATCGTCGGGCAGGCCGGGCGTCAGGGCCAGGTCACCGTTGGCCGGCATGGTCAGCAGCCCGGCCATGGTCCATCCATGCACATGGCTGAACCCATGGATGCTGCCGATGGAATACTCATACCCACCCTGCCACACACTGCGCTGGTTATCCGGGCTCAGCTTTACCATCCCGTTGGGCATCGTTGCCCCCGGAAACAGCATCCACCGCGAGTTGGAGGTCCCGATGAAGGGATCTACATAGTCAATGGGCTGCTTTTGCTGCGCACCGGCATGCATGCATAAAGCAGCAAGCCAACATACCATACCTGTTCTCAAAAAATCAATCATCCTTATTCGTCCAATTTATTTGAAGCCGGGTACTTCTTCCGCACCGGCAGGTTCCTGTTATCAAAACTACCTCTTTATCAAAGCTCCGGCTGCAGCATATAATCAGCCCACAGGCTGTCGATATCCTTATGCGTTTCTTTTATCCAGAACCGGTCCGTATATCTTCCGGAGCGCATGGCGGCATTCAGCTTTTTAACGATCCCCTTCTTTACCCGCAGTTCCAGCCATACAAAAAAGCGCGCGGCATCACCATACCCGTTTGTATAGGATGTCTCCGGCCGGGGACTGCGCAGTGCCCAGCCTGCCGCTGCATTGTTCACGCCGTATACATGCCGTACATAATCGGCGATCCCCTCGGTGATCCATCCGGGACCGGAAGGATAGTTTTGTATGATGTGCATGATCTCATGGGTGACCACATCCACATCCTGCGGATGCTTGCGCAGATAACCGGCGCTGTAGCACACGGATCCTTTCCCTGCATCGGCATACGCCACACCGGTGTAGCCGGAGTCTATTTTAAAATGCACGGTCCGGGCGGCCTTTGGGTTAAAGGTCTTTATAAACAAGGGATAGTTCCTGAAAAAAGTACGGATCAGCTCCTGTTTTTGACGGACATCCATACCGGCCGACCCGTCTGCAAAGACCAGGGTGATCCCGTCTTTCCGGATGGTGTCCGGAAGGCCCGCAGCTGAAAGCGCCGGTGCTTTCCCTGTGGCGGTACGGGGGTCCCCGCAGGCGTTCCTGGTGAATCCCATACAAATGAATGCCGGCAGCAAAATAAGCGGCACCGTACGATAATATTGTAAACGAAAACGCATCCTGTTTTTTTTATATGCAGCAATAAAAGAAGGGGCATCGCCGGTTTCTACGGTCGCTTCCCTACAGCCGGTCATGTGTATAAAAAGTTACTTCTTCCAGGGTCATAAAATGGCCCCCGCCCCAGTTGGACAATAATTTAAACCGGTAGTACCGGAACTTTTCCGTTCCTTCCGGTACAGCAAATTCCTCCCCGGCTTTTGCATAGGCAACATCCTCCGGGGTATTTTGACCAACCGGAAGCCCGGAGGGCTTTATGGATTCGTAAGCACCGATCCGGGTCCAGCTGTCCCAGCTGCCATCCGCCGCCGGCGCATTGCTACCATACAGCTCAAATGTTTTTACGCTCTCCAGGTCATACAGCCGGTCGTTGGCCTGCCATACCTTAAAGCGGCTAAGCGCTGCCGCTGCACTGCAGTCGATGGTGAACCAGCAGGGGATCACGGATTGGGTTGCAAAACCGGGCGGGTCGTATTTTTCATCCCACAGGTAGGGCAGCAGCCAGCCATAGCCTCCATCCAGTATATCCGTTGGCAGTTCCAGTACCTTAAATCCTGATTTGGGCAGCCGGCGTTCAAATACGGGCAGCGTTATGGTGGAAGCCGGCGGGTAGAAAAACTCAAAGGCGGTCGTATCCGGCTTGTATTTTGAGCGGTAGGTAAGCGCCGTCTGTCCCTCGTAATCCGGAAGCACCGTGCGGGTGTCTGTTGGCGGCACAACAATTTTCTGAAGGCTCCCGCCGGCTCCCGTGTACTCCACATCAATGCCCAATTCCCCGCCTGCGGGTTCCCCCCAGTTCAGTATGATACCGTTCCCCTCCGATTGCTCCACCGATCTGAGCGTACGGTTTACCAGCGAGCTGCTATAGCTTTGCCCGTAAGCCACACCAAAAGCATTGACCACCACCGATTGATGGTCCGTTGCATCATAGGTGTACAATGCAAAATTGTAGTTGCCTTCATCCAACCCGGGCACCAGCACCTGAACAGTATCGGTTCCGGCTGTGTGCTGCACGGGAACCGACAGCGAGTCCTGGAAATTATTCCAGTACACATGCAGCCGCATTACCAGCGGGTCATTACCCAGCACTACAGAAAGCTGTATCCGGTTATTCCCGGGCCGCACAATAACGGTATCCACACGCCCCGGGTAGGTGATCTCCCCCTTCTCCAGGTACCTGCGGTAGGCATCGCCGCTGGTTTTGGTGCAGGAAGTCATGGCCACCGCCAATACCAGTATCCCAAAAACTGCCAGATGATTTATCGGTTTCATGTATCGTTTTTTCTTTTTAACAATGGATCATTTCTTGGTATCGCCCCACATCATGATCTGGTAAAAATTCACATAGGTGCCGTTGGACCAGTTCTTTAATGTTTTAAACCGGATATAGCGGACCTTGGGTGTATTGAGCGGGAACTCCACCGTATGCCCCGCCAGTGCAGCATCGATATCTGCCTGTGAAAGCTGCCCTTCCGGAAGACCGGAGGGCTTTGTTTGCACGGAGGTGGTCAGCAATGTCCAGCTATCGTCAAAACTCCCGTCGGGGTTGGGATCATTGGACCCCCATATCTCCACCTCCCTCGGGTTGTGCAGGGTGTAATAAAAGCCGGGACGCATAAACCATACCAGCCGGCTCAGCTTGGCCGTTACACCCATATCATACGTAAACCACTGGGGCATCCTGGCTGCATCCCCGGAATGATAGAAGCCGCCCCCGGTGGGGTTTCCGTCAAAAAGCCCGGCAATACTGCCGCTGTAACCCAGGGGGGCATCGGTTGGCAGGGTGAGCCCTTTCATTTTGGTGCGGTCCAGCAGCTCCTCAAACAGCGGGGTAAGCTGGGTAGTAAGCGTATCCGAAAGGTTGCCCCACCGGTCGCGGATGTACACGCCAAAGCGGGTGGGCACATCCGGCATGTTCCGGGTAGAGAAGTCGCCGGCCTTAAGATTGGTATAATTGGTGGTAACGGGTGAAAATTGTCCCAGCGAATCATTGGCCAGTACTACGATGGCCAGGTCATTTTCACCGGGATTGGTATATTTTACGTTAATGCCTCCAAAATCGGGCGTCAATGCCAACTGCCTGCGCACGATCCAGATGGGCGGTTCCAGCGGGTGCACCGTTACATCGAGCACCGGGGAGCTGTTCTCACTTTTATCCACCGCGTACAGGGAAACCTGGTAGGCGCTGGTATCGCCAAACCCCTCCACCAGCACGCTGCGGCTGTAACGACTTACTTTTGTTTCCCGCACCACTCCCTGCCGCGTGGCATACCGGGCTCTTATATACAACAGGTCCGCATCGCCGGGTAAGGTATAACGGATCCGCGCTGCACCGTTCAGGTTTTCGACCGCCACATCGCTTACAGGGCCGGGGGCAACGCCGTCTTTCAATGCCGGGCCCGCCACATCTTTTTTGCAGGCGCCGGCTAACAGCAGGATCAGGAAAAGGCTACTATGGTAAATACATTTTTTCATTTCAATACTTTTTATACAGGCATCATTTCTATTGGCCGCTACCATCCCGGGTTTTGTACCAGGTTCGGATTGATCTGGAGGTTATATTCCCGGATGGGCCAGAAATAATCACGGGGCGCTATGAACCGCGGATTGTAAAGCAGCACCCTCCGGTTATAATCGTCCGTATTTTCCTGCAGGATGTCCCAGCCATAAACAGCCGTACTCAACACCTGTGGCGCTGTCTTCCAGCGGCGCAGGTCCCAGAACCGGCTGCCTTCAAATGCCATCTCAATAGCGCGCTCCTGCCGGATGATCTCCCGCAGCCCCTCTACCGACTGGTATTTCGAAGGCCGGGTTGAATAGGCCGGCCAGGATTCTTCAACTGCCGGCAGCCCTGCCCTTGCACGGATCTGGTTCAGGTAGGGCAGTGCGGCAGCGGAGCTCCCCGACTCATTCAGCGCTTCTGCATACAGCAGGTAAAGATCGCTGAGGCGCATTACCGGCCAGGGATAGGATTCCACCTGTAAAGAGGTATTGCTGTACACGAGGTTCCAGTTCACGATCTTCTTTGTATAGTACCCGGTAACGGAATACAGCCGGCTTTGCTTCTTGCCGGAATACTCCCCCAGCTTACTTTGAATGTTGTAGTTCCCGTTCCGCATGAACCACCGCGATCCGTCAAACGCCATATCGGCATAGAACCGCGGCTCCCGCTCAAAATGCAGCCCTACGGTCCGGTAGCCTTCCTGGATACCCGTATCCATAGCCGTTGCGGTGCGCAAATGAAAACGGTTGGTATAATCCCAGGTCTTATCCTCTTCTATAGGTACGCCGTTCTTTGTATAAAACAACTCGGCCATCTTCATGGGCGGTGCCAGCTTGCCTTTCAGGTTAATGTTAAACTGGTTGGGATCCAGCTGCGGGCAGGCATAGGTCTGCAGCCAGAAGGTAGGATCGCCACCCGTGGTCAGCCCCCAGATCAGCTCGCTGTTCCACTTCTCACAAACGGCATTGCGGATATTCATTTCGATCCGGGTGGCATGATCCACATCAATGATCGACGGGTTAAAATAATACAGCCTCAGACCGGCAGCTGCTGCCGCGTCGATCGCCGCCTTACAGGCATCCCGGGCCCTTGTCCACTTGCCGGCGTCATATTGCGGATTGAACAACACCTCGCCATTATTGTTCTTCAGGCCGGAAAAATCATTGTTCCCGTTGAACAGGGGACTGGCCGCCGTTACCAGCAACCGCGCTTTTATGGCCAGCGCCGCTACTTTGGTAATGCGCCCCAGTTCGGTAGCCGCGCTGGTGATCTTCAATGGCAAACCGGTATTGGCATCGCCGGCGGCCGCTTCATCAATCAGCCCGGCGATATAGTTCACTACAGAATCCACCGGCTGCCGGTACACTTTCACCGCTGCCGGGGGAGCGTCAATGGGCAGGTTCGTATCCATTACCGGGATGGGGCCGTACATCCGGAACAGGTACCAGTGAAAATAAGCTTTCAGGAATTTGACCTCGGCCACCCACCGTACTTTTTCGTAGGGCTGAAGATCGGCCACCTTATCAATACTTTCCAGGAATATATTGCAGGCCCGGATGCCCTGCCAGAGCGGCTTTCCATCATACCCGTCCCAATAGTTCATATACGGGTTGGCACGGTTCTGCTCGCCTCTTGCAATATGGTACGGATCGCGGTAAAAAAAATCTTCGATCATGGGCCAGTAGGTCCAGGCCTCGTCGCCACCGCTAAAGGCAGGGTTTTTATCCGGGTGCCCTTCCTGTGGTAAATAAGCATAGCAGGTAAACAAATACTTTTCGGCCTCCATACGGTTGGAGAACGCGTGATCCAGCGTTGCCACATTATCCGGCACAATATCCAGGTAACCCTTCCGGCAGGATGCCGCCATTGCCATAAGCAAGCAAAGGAGCAACACGGACCGCTGATACGCTGAAATCTTTAATAAAGGCAAACAACGATATAACGAATGCATATTGGTAGATTTTGGAGTATTATAACTGAACATTGATCCCTAAATTGAATACGCGCTGCACCGGGTAGCCCAGTCCGTTGCCACCCTGCTCGGGGTCCCAAAGCTTAAAGGCACTGATGAGGAACAGGTTGCTGCCGTTTGCATAGATGCGCAGCCCGGAGATCCGGTATCTTTTCAATCCTTTGTCGGCGATATTGTAGCCGATCTCGGCGCTCTTCATCCGCAGGAAAGCCCCGTTGCGCATCCACCAGTTAGAGGGCTGGTTGTTGTTCTCGTTCTGTGTAAGCCCCAGCCGCGGCCAGAAGGCATACAGGTTCCGGTCATCCTCCGACCAGTGATCATCGGCGATCACTTTCAGCAGGCCGTGCTGGTTGGGGCCGTCGGCCACAAACGGCGATATCGCCGCGGGATCTATAAACAACGAGGATCTTGCCGAGCCCTGGAAAAAAGTACTGATGTCGAAATTCTTAAACCCGAAAGAAAAGCCAAAGCCGTAAATGATCTCCGGCGTAACCGGATAGCCCAGCCCGTTGATCATGTCCAGGTTGGTGATCTGACCATCGCCGTTCAGATCGCGGTACTTGATATCACCGCCCCTTACTTCCCCAAAATTCTGCCGGGGCGCATTCTTTACATCCTCGTCGTCTACAAACAGGCGCTCTGCCACCAGCCCGTACACCTGCCCCAGCGATTGGCCTACCCGCGACAGGTACATCATGTTGGCGGGATACTCCGGTTCCTCATTTACCAGCAGCTCGCTGGCGGCATAGGTAAACGTGCCCCTTGCCTGCAGCCACGACCGTCCAAAGGTTCTATTGTAATCCATGGCCACATCAATGCCCAGGCCCTCCGCCACGCCTACATTGGCGCTTACGTTGGAGGTAAGGCCCATCGTAGTGGGAATATAGGCCCGCTGCATCAGGATATTGCTGCGCCGCTCCTTATACGCATCCACCGTTATATTGAGCGCATTCCACAACCCCAGGTCCAGGCCGATATTTACTTTTTTTGATTTTTCCCAGGTGATCTCGTCATTCGGATAGCGGGAAATGGAAATGCCCGGGCGGGAATAAGCATAGTTCTCTCCAAAGTAATATTTATAATTGTCATCAGCCAGGCTTACGTTCGACAGGTAAAAGAACCGGTCATTGGCATTCCCGATCTGGTCATTGCCCACCAGTCCGTAAGTAGCCCGCAGCTTCAGCCTGGAGACCACCGGTACCAGGTCTTCAAAGAATTTTTCATTGGCCAGGTTCCAGGCCACTCCCACCGAAGGGAAGAACCCATAGCGGTTATTTTTGGCAAAACGTTCGGAACCATTATAGCCAAAGTTCCCTTCAAACAAATAGCGGTTATCATACCCATAGGTAAATCTTCCGGACAATCCCTGGTTCCGGAACGGGAGCGATGATTGCAGATCGCCCGCATTCCCGTTTAAATAATTCCGACGAATGCCGATGAGCAAGCCACCGATATTGTGCACACTATTAAATGTGCGGTTATAATTCACCGCTGCCTCTGCATAGGTAGTGGTGTTCACGATCTTTGGTCCCGCATTGTAATTCAGGTATTCGGTGGCCGTTTTCTCATTCAGCAGGCTGAGCGTATATGCGCCGGGATCGGTAACAGAAGCATTGGCTGCATAGAAGAACGGGTTGTATTGCCGGTTCAGGCTGAAATAAGAATAGCGTTTGGTATAGACCATCAGCCTTGCAGAAAGGCCCGGGGTTACAAATTTCAGGTCCTGCTTTACCTCCAATTGTACGTTTAAGGTAGAGGTATTGTACTGTTGAAAACCGGATACCATCGCCGCATACGGGTTGCCATATACATCGCCGTTAGAGCCCCGCGCCGCATTCCCGAACAACGGATGTTTGGCGGTTGGCAGATCCGAGGCGGGAAAAATAGCGGGAAACAAAACCGGGTTGGCATTTAATGCGCTGCTGAAGATGGCGCCGCCACCGCCGATCGGCCCGTTGTAATCATCAAAATTGCCCGTGGTCCGGATAATGGCTTCCGTGGTGGGCGTCAGCTTCAGGTTTACATTGGAGCGTACCTCATAGCTCCTTAACCGGATGTTATTGTTCACATTGCTGCCCTGCTGTGTCTTCAATACGCCATTGTCCTGGTTCATGGTGGCGCCCACATAGTACTGCGCCTTCTGGCTGCCGCCGGTGAGGTTGATGTTCAGCCGCTGGTTGTTCGTATATTTTTTGATCAGCGCATCGATCCAGTTGTTGCTGGGGTACAGGTAGGGGTTATCGCCCGCAAGGGTATGATCGATCTTATTCTGACTGTAAGGCAGCCGCTCCAGGGGGTTGCGGGTAAGCGCCGCTTCGTTGGACAGCCGCATATAGGTGATGTTGTCTGCCAGCTTAAAATTCTGGGTATTGGATGAGGTCGAATTCTCGAAGCGGATATTCATTTTGGTGGCGCCGGTCTTCCCCGTTTTGGTGGTCACCAGGATCACGCCGTTGGCACCCCGTGCTCCATACAGGGAGGCCGCTGCCGCATCTTTTAAAACCGAGAACCCGGCGATATCATCCGGCTGCAGGCGGGCCAGCTCGGTGGTGCTGGACTCCATCCCGTCGATCAGGATCAGCGGGTCCAGCTTTCCCGAGCCAAAGGAGGTGATCCCCCGGATAAAGAAGGATGCATTATCAGCGCCCGGCTCTCCGCTGCGCTGGTAGGAGATCAGCCCGGAAATACGCCCGGCCAGCATGGTGGTGAGGTTGCTGGTAGGCCCTTTTATTTCCTTTGGATTGATGGCGGTTATGGAGCTGACCATACTTTCTTTTTTTTGCTGGCCATAGGCCACTACCACCACATCATCCAGGTCGTTTTTTTCTTCCGGCAGTATCATATCCAGTGTATTCCTTCCGTTTACCGCAAGCTCCCGGGTCTCGTACCCCACATAGGAGAACACCAGGGTGTCGGCTTTTCCCGGGACCTCGATCGTGTAGATGCCTTCCGCATTGGACACGGTTCCCGTTTGCGTATGCTTGATCATTATGTTGACACCCGCGAGGGCCTGGCCTTTTGTATCCGACACCTTACCGCTGACCCGGAAAACAGCCTGGCCGGCAGCTATATTTCCCAGTAACAAAAGAAAACAGCAATAGCTGCATCTTATCTTCAGCAAGCTCAGTAAGTTTTTGTTCATAATGACCGGCAAAGGTTAAATAAAAAATCAATTGTACATACATAGATACATATTATTTTTTTCGGAACAAAATTTTTTTTATAAAAAAATAAATTAAACTGTTTATCAATCATTTACAGAACTAAAAATGTTCCGACAAGCAATGCCCCGGTTTAACATATGTCGATGCTTCCTGCTTTGATGTGGCCGAAAACGGCATCAGTTGTTGTAGAACAAAGCAGTGCCGGATGCTTCGGAAGATCATAAACGATTAACAAGTAAATAATTACAAAACAGATGCGGACCGGCAGTCCATCCCATACCGGTTAAACCCGGCCCCGATCATATGTTCCTACATATTGGGGCGTACAGAGGCCATTGAACCGCCTGTGGATACCCGCTTTACAGTAACAGCGTTAAAGCCGCCGTTTTTGAATAACAGCACGGGGCGGCATCAAAAGGCTTTATGGTGATGCGCTCCGGATTCCGGGAACGGTCACGCGCGGCCGGTGGCACCATCGGCATAGCTACGCTTCTCATCATTTCATTCTTTAAACCGGATCCATATTCCCCGCTTCTATATTGCAGCTATAAAGTTGGCAGTTTTATGCGCCGGTTTATTTTTTTGATCCCTCCTGATCCCTCCTGACCCCTACTGATCCCTCCTGATCACTCCTGACCTCTTTGTATATCCTTTCTGTATCGTTTCTGTATCCTTTCTATATCCTAGCTGTATCCTGGCTGTATCGCTCGTATATCCTTTCTGTATCGGTTAGGGTATGCTGCCGGACCGGGATCAGGAGGAAGGCATATGATGTCATTGCCGCATTGACCAGGTTTCCTTATCAAATACTGCCAATGATAGATCACGTCAGGTATAGAAGAACAATCACACTACCGTCCTGCTGAGCGGAGCATAGCGCAGCCGAAGCATCCCTGAAATACCGGACTGTCCGAAGATCGGGAGACCCTTCGGCTCCACTTTGTTTCGCTCAGGGTGACGAAAGGATATGATGTCATTGCCACATTGATTAGGTTTCACTATCAAATACTCAACTTGACAAAAGGATTATACAAGCGTCGTGCTGAGCGGAGCATAGCGCAGCCGAAGCATCCCTGTGATACCGGACGCCCGAAAACCGGGAGACCCTTCGGCTTCACTTTGTTGCGCTCGAGGTGACGAAAGAATAATCTTTCATTACCCTGCTGATGACCCATTATGCCAGGTATAGAAGATCAATCTTACTGCCATCGTGTTGAGCGCAGCCGAAGCACCNCTGTGATACCGGACGCCCGAAAACCNGGAGACCCTNCGGCTTCACTTTGTTGCGCTCAGGGTGACGAAAGCAGTGCATGCCATTGGCCTGTCAATGACGATGATGTTAGTATAGAAGTACAATCCTGCTGTTGCCGTGCTGATTTTTTGATAGAGGAACCTAATCAATGCGGCGATGCCACTCGTTCCTGAAAAGCCGGAATATTTCAAGGTCGTATATCTTTTATTTCCACTTTTCCAGCGATGAAAAGTGGAGCAAAAATCTCGTCCGCCAGGAGGTGAATCCCGCCTGTTTGTTCTTCGCCGGGAGGTGGGACCAGGGAAACCGGCGCTACAGGCTTTGGCGACGGGCCATACACTTGCCTGCGCCATCCGCCGCCGCCATTCCGCTTGTTTTCCCTTTTCACTGCCCGGCGGACTACCTTCTAAGCAAGCGTACGTTCCGCTTTTTGTTTTACTTTCATCGGGTGGGCTTTTTCTATAATTACCTTGAAATAGAAACTACAACAATCAATAAGTGACGCAGCGCCTCTTTTTTACGTGGCGGATGTACGTTCAAAAGAAAAGCCTTACCGTAAAAAAGCAGCGCAGTAATGCTGTACAACAAGCAGGCAGCAGGTTCTTCAACCAAACCTCTTCAGAAAAAGTAGTAACGTTACTTTTCGATCCGGATGTGCAGTGCGTGGCCGGTTAAACGGCGGAGCATTCGTTTAACCTTGGCTTTTACTCCACTTTTTGCCAAGAAAAAGTGGAAAAAGAAACGTAATGGATTGATCAACCTCTCATATCCGCTGTAAATTAGATATCAATTATACTACCGTCCTGCTGAGCGCAGCCGAAGCACCCCTGTGATACCGGACGCCCGAAAACCGGGAGCCCCTTCGGCTTCACTTTGTTGCGCTCAGGGTGACGAAAGTATGATGTCATCACCCTGCTAATTTTGCTATGCAAATGCCCCGGCAGGACAAAGCAGGCCTTTGGTCAGCCCGCCGAGGCTTCCATCCCCTCCTCCCCATCCGCATCCCGCGTAATCACCAGCTTACCGGCTTCTACGGAAACCCGTATTGCATCGCCCGACATAAAGCCGCCATCCGCCAGCCATTTGCCCATCAACCGTATTTCCGGGATACGGGATACGGTGCTGCGCAGATACCCGGCATTGTAGATCATGATCTTTTCATACACTTTTAAGCGGCGCTGTTTTGGAAGGACCGCACTGTTTTTCATGGTTGCAATAATGGCCATAATGGTTGTTTTATGAGGGTTAAGAAGTGGGTGCCGGTTTCGTTTGCCCTTCGGGTTGCCGGGTGGCATGCTGTTTTGCAAACCCGCCACCGCCATCCCGCGTCCATGCTACATGTGCGGCTTCCAGCAGTTTTAATAAGCCGGTGCTGGTGCGCAGTACCAACCGTTCTCCGTCCAGGTTGCAGGGACTCAGTGCGGCGGCTGCCAGTTGCTCCCAATCGCTGATCCAATGGCTGAGCGGGCGCTTCCGGAACCGTTTTTTAAATACTCGGTAGGGATGGGCATACTCTTTAAACGACAGGTTGCGCGGAAATTCGTCCCAGTACCGGCGTTGGTCTTTGCCCGCGCCATACGGCCCCGGATAGCACAGATCCTGCCGGATAACGGCCCTATCCTTACCGGTGGCGCCTTGCAGCGCCTGTGCCGCCATCAGTGCAGACCGTACTACTTTCATATCCACCAATACATCGCCGGGCGCGCGCCGGCGGTATATGTTGCCGGACAATGCATGTGCTGCCATTTTTGTTATGAGCCTTCGCCAGCCGCCCATATCCATATAAGAAAAAATTTCAGCAAATACTTCGATGGGGTCTGTAATGCCTTCCCTGCCCCAGCCCCGCATGCAAAAGGGATCCTTGTTTTTCATTGCGTTGGTTTTAGTGTTTTTGAGTCATAAGAACAGCACAAAGTACCTCCACCACCCAGGGATATGCAAGTTATCTACCGGATATTTTATACCGCTTGCGGGATATTTTAGCTATCTTTATACCAGTGGCTGACTGCTTATAAAGCCCTAAATTTGAACCATTGATAAATACAGCAATTATGGAGAAAAAGATACACGAAGGCCGGAATGTAAAGCGCTTTCGCGAAATGCTGGGCATTAAACAGGAAACCCTGGCTTATGAACTGGGCGATGACTGGAACCAAAAGAAAATATCCCTGCTGGAAGCCAAAGAAACGATTGATACGCCCCTGCTGCAACAAATTTCCGCTGTGTTGAAAATACCGGTTGAGGCATTTCAGAATTTTGACGAGGAACAGGCGATCACTGTCATTTCAAGTACCTTTCATGATGGAGCTGCTGTTGTTCAACACAACCCCGTTTTTAACCCTGTTGACGCCGTATTAAAACTTCATGAGGAAAAGATGGCATTATATGAAAGGATGCTGAAGGAGAAGGATGAGATGATGGTCGAGTTAAAGAAATTAATAGAAAAAAAATAAATTATTTATCAATTATCTTTATCACAAATCAAGCCACTGCCTGAGTGGCTTTTTTTAATCAATAATTTCAAGTATGACCTTAACTAATATTACTGAGGTAAAAACTGCCTACAAGAAGTTGAAATCCTATGTGTATCATGAAAATTTTTCTTTGCCATTGCGTATTTCGCTTGCTGAATATGAAGGGCCAAACATCGCTAAAAAGTTGGAAAAGTTGGTAGATGAAATCAACGCCTATGCACAAAATCCCCAAACGGGAATATTTAGGCATTATAAATCAATAAGAGCATCTTTGATGCCCAAAAACTTTGAAGACAATAAAGGGCTATTAGCAGATGAAGCATTTTACTTCTCTAATGCCAATAAGCTTCGGGAATATGTAATAGAAAAAGAAACACCATTCATTTTGTGTCCCATTGAAATCCATATTGTCTCGATTTTATGGATTATGAAAATCGGACACAAACTCGACGAAAAACTAAGTTTCCCTTGTTATGGCAACAGATTGCTGAGGAATTATGATAATCAATTCGAAGAAAATTCAATCAAACTTTTTAGAAAATACTTTATTAGCTATAATAACTGGCGCGATGATGCTATAAAAAAAGCAAAGGGGCTACATCAACTCAATCTTGATGTAGCTATTTTAAGCTTAGACTTAAAAAGCTACTACAACTCTATTGACCTTGATTTTGCCAGCATAAGAGATATTGATCCCGAATTTAATTGGCTCAATAATTTTCTTCAGGGAGTTCATATAGCATTTTCAAAATTACTAGAAGATGAAAACTTAATAGAACAGAAAGGTAAACGAATAATACCGATTGGCCTAATATCTTCTAACATACTCGCTAATTATTATTTGAAGGACTTTGATGATGCTATAACTCAAAAAGTAAAACCCGAATTTTATGGACGATATGTTGATGACATTATGTTTGTCGTATCAAATCCAAAAATATTTCCGGAGTCTCCGTCACCTGTCAACTCATTTATTGACCAATTCCTGGTTGATAATGGGATCTGGGGAAGAGATCCTGGTGTCGCTGTAGAGAAAAATGGAGCTAATGCAGAATACCATATTAAAATAGGAAAAAATGCCTTACCCTTTCAGATAAAAAAGGTAAAGTTATACCACTTATTAGCAAGCGAAAGCGCCAATTTACTAGACGAGTTTGAAAAGGAGATTAAAAAGAACAGCAGCGAGTTTAAATTCCAACCTGAATCGAAGAATATTTTCGAAAGTTTTGAGAATGCTTCTTACAAAATCTCCTATTCCGACACTGTTAATAAACTTAGATCAATAGATGGGTTTAATGCTGATAAATTAGGAGCATCTAAGCATCTTGCAAAACTTATTTCAACAACAGTAGCCGCCGAAAAACTATCCAAAGAACGATTTGAAGAAATTAACGATAAGATTGTTACTTTTTTTTCAGGAAAACGAAGTTTAGAATTAAATGCACTTTGGGAAAAAGTATTTACATTCTATGTGGTTAACGCAGCGAAAGACGAGTTAATAAAATTTGCAAAAGATCAGATAGAAAACATTTTTAGAATCAAAATCAGAGAACGCAAAATTACTGCACCAGAATACATGGATATTCAAGCAAGCCTGCTAACCCATTTAACCAATTGCTTCTCTATGGCAGCATCGCTAAATATCGCATTCTTTAATGATGCAATAATAGACAGTTTACGAGACAGCCGCTATAGTAATGTAACCACGTTTTTCTTTGAGTTCATTACTATAGAGCTGGTTCTAAAGCAAGCTAAGGCTTTAATTGGTTCGAACCTTTTCAGACACAACTATCTCTACTATCCATTACTGAATTATTGCGTGCAAGAGGAGGGGTTCAACTACCTAAACAAGCAACTTAAACCAGATAAAACAAAATTTGCTTTTTCAAAAAGAAAAATCGAGTACTCCCCGCGTTTCATTCACTATCATGAAGTATGCTTATTTTATGGAATGAAAAGTTGGTTTAAACCAAGCGAACTAAATAAGAAATATTTTAGTAGCCAGTATAACTATTTATTCGGAAAATATATCGACATGAATAAGTTATCACAAAATGCGGAAAATGCATATCGAAAATTTTACCCAAAAGAAGAACCTTTTGCAAAAGTCAATGATAGAAAATATGAAGGGAAAAAGATAGAAATTAAAGCAGGCAAAGTCAAGGACAAATTAAAGATCGGGTTGGTTAATGCAGTTATTGATTTTGAAAATTCCAAATCTTCTTTACTGGGCAAACCCAACCTTTCCTTTAGACGATTAGATGAAATCAATCAATTACTTAATGAATCATTGCATACTCAAAAGTGTGATATTATTATTTTCCCAGAGATTTCTATTCCGTTTCAATGGCTTCCTATGTTAGCGTCTTTTTCCAAACGAAACAATATAGCGATTTGCTGTGGAGTAGAGCATATAGTAAATAATGAAGGATTTGCGCTAAACTATGTCGCCACAATACTACCATTTACTTACAACAGATATCAGAATGCGTTAATTGATTTTAGACTAAAAAAGGACTACTCTCCTGAAGAAATTGAAGAAATACAGGGCCGAAAAATAAAGATACCTTTCAAAGAAATGGAAAATGAACAATTAAGATTATATGTATGGAATGACATACACTTTAGCATATTTAATTGCTTTGAACTGGCCGACATCCGCAAAAGGGCAATATTTCGAGGTCACGTTGACTTTATTGCTACAGTAGAACACAATCCTGATGTAAACTACTTTTCCAATATTATTGAATCAGTTGCCCGAGATATACATAGTTATGTTGTTCAAGTCAACTCCTCACATTATGGAGACAGCAGGATTACGCAGCCGGCGGAAACGTATAGAAAGGATATTTTAAAAATAAAGGGCGGAAACAATGTTTCATTGATTACGGGGACAATAGATATAGCAGCTCTGAGAGAGTTTCAAAAATTAGAATATCAGTTACAGAAAAGGAACAAAATATTTAAGCCTACACCCCCTAATTTCAAAATACTTAATTCAAGGAGAAAATAAGTCAAAGGCCTTAAACGCCGAACAGTATGAACTTTCTAAAAGAAAAAAACATTAAGCCAATGCTTAGAAAAAGTCATACCGACACAAGGATTCAAGAAAAAACGGCTCTCATGCTACTCTCAAAGTATTGAGTTGCTTCATTATTAGTATCAAAAGAAAAACCAATCGCTAATGAATGATATTTATCACTACCCACCTGACTTATTTGACTTAGTTGTTCAAACTATTCCATTGCTTAATAGATCAAAAAAATCCGTTTTAACATTCTTCAATGGGGCTGGTGTAGAGGAAGCTCTTTATAGTGATATAACAGCTAAAGTTTTATCAAACCCTGAAGCAATATCAAAGTATGAAATTTGCCGAGTCATCCTTGAAAGAATTAACCAAAACAGTGATAAATACTTACGTCAACGAAGAGAAATACTCAAACGAATAACAGAATTTGAGGCTTTTTCCACTTGTTGGGAAAGCGATCAATTGAAGGCTAAAGGACTTGTTTCTGAAATCCAAAAAGTGATTAATGTAAAAGATTCTTTTACAAGAATGAAACAAGAAAGAGAAAATGAACAAAATCTCAGGAGAAAAGAGCATCATAAGAAAATAGAAGAAATTCAAAAAAAAACAGAACAATTAAGCAAAATAAAAAATGAATTATTCTCTCTCTTTAACGAAAACAATGCTCAAAAACGGGGAAAAAAATTAGAATTCGTGTTAAATGGATATTTCAAAGTATTTGAGATTTTAATAAAGGATGATTTCAAACGATTGGGAGAGCCTGGAGACGGAATAATTGAACAACTAGACGGAGTAATTGAAATTGACAATCAGATTTTTTTGGTGGAAATGAAATGGAAGAAGGATTCCATAGGAAGCGATGATATTTTTTCACATTTAGGAAGAATTTATCACAGAACCAACGCTCATGGTATTTTTATTTCGGCCTCGGGATATTCGGCTTCTGGAATAACTGCTGCCAAAGAGGCATTGGTAAAGAGCGCACTAATGGTCATGTTTGATCTTGAAGAGTTTGTCAAAGTAATAGAGGGAGAGATTGACTTTAGAAATTATTTAAGAGAAAAAATCAAAGCCGCAATAATTGAGAAAGAACCGTACAAAAAACCGATATAATCCGGGCTTTAATGCACAAATAATGGGTTGAGTGCCAGCAAGGTACATTTCCTGCACCGCAATCAGTACCTGTATATGCTGCACTCAGTCGTGCTTTTCGCGGGCGCTCATGGCCTGCATGAATTTCCATACCCCGAGCCGGATATCAAAACAACCTGAGGCTAAGCAACACTCCTGTACAGACCTGGAGGTCTGCGCAAGATTATGAGAACGTTTACAAAAAGGCCATTGCCATCCATGTATGGGCCGAACTTATAGCGCTGTATCAAAAGTCCATCAATTATTACAAACCCCGCACACAGCCACAAGGGTGACATTGGCGCTACGGCATTATTGGGGAGGAACTCCGGCAATTGCCCGCATGGAACGGACTATTGCTGCGGTATCCGGACCACGGTCAGCGAATAGGGTGCCAGGGTCAGGGCTTCCACTTCCCTGAGCGGGATGGTGGTAGTTACAGGAAGCACTTCTTTACTGGCAGGGTTACCCTGCATTACTGTTTTCGTTGCCATTGGCGCCAGCCGGAAGGCCTGCAGATCAGCCGCTACATTAACGCTTGCCGGCAACAGGTTCACCAGTTTTAAGACCAGGTCGCGACTCGCGGAGTCCCGTACCAGCGACCAGGCAATGCGGTTTTGTACCTTTTTGTTGTTATCGGAATAATGCACGGTAGCGGGAATGTATACATCCCCCGCATTTCTTCCGAACAGCTGCTGCACATAATAGCCGGTGGTAGGTTTTACCATGCTGTTATTAAAATAAATGAGATCCGGGTTCCATTGGGTATGCCCTTCTTTTGCGAGCAGCGGGGCATACGACGACATGCGGACCACATCGCCGTTGCGCTCCAGTCCCGTAAGATGTATGGCTTCTGCCAGCGCCGTTTCGAGGTTATTGGGCCTGCCGGGCAAATGGGCTGCGTATTCGCCAACATATACCCCGGGACCGTTGCGATCATACCGGTCATAAAAATCCTGGTTATAAATAAACCAGCCCGGCGGCACATAGTAATGCTCGTCCACCATGGGCACCTGCAGCCGGGACGCCAGCTTCCAGCCTGCCTCATAATCCGACCCCTCAAAGAAAGGTCCCACGGTACCGATCACGGTAATATCCGGATATTTCTTCTTCACTGCATTATAGATCATGGTGAACCGCTCTGTAAATACATCCGATATCAGGTCTTCATTACCGATCCCGATATACTTTAAATGAAAGGGCTCCGGATGACCGGCGGCAGCACGCTGCCTCCCCCATTGGGTATGCACATCGCCGTTGGCCCATTCCACCAGGTCCAGCACATCCTGTATGTAACGGTCCATGTCTTTTAGCGGGATGCCGCATTGCTGTCCACCCAACGGATGCCCGTGCTGCGCCGAATTCTGGCAGGGCACACCGGCCGCCACTACGGGAACCGGTTCGGCGCCGATGTCTTCACAAAACCGGAAGTATTCAAAATAACCAAGCCCCATGCTTTGATGATAGCCCCATAAATTGCGTTGTGGTTTCCGGGCCTCCAGGGGACCGATCGTATTTTTCCAGTTATAGATATTTTCGATGCCATCACCATGCGCCACACAACCGCCCGGGAACCGGATAAACCGGGGATGCAGGTCTGCAATATGCTGCGCCAGGTCTGCACGCAGCCCGTTCTTACGGCCTTTAAACGTGTTACGCGGAAACAATGAGATCATATCCAGCGCAAGGGCACCTTCCGCCTGCGGAATGAGTTCCAGTCTGGCATCGGTTACGGTTTTCGTTGCCACCAGCGCCAGGCTTTGCTTTTTCCAAACCGGTGTTAACCCGTTGATCACGGAAGCTGCGATCACCGTACCATCTTTTGTTTTCAACCGCACGGCGAGCTTACTGTTTTTTCCGGAAAGCGACCGGGCGAACAGGGAAAGATCATACCGCTCGCCCGCTTTTACAGCCATGCCATCAAAGCCTTCATTCATCAGCGTGCCGCCGGAGCCATCCGTACGCAGTACTGCATAATGCTTATTGTTGGAATGGATCGGGTCAACTGAAGCAATGGTAAATTCCAGCCCCTTCCCGGAAACGCTCCAGGCTTTTTTAGCATTCCATTCCGGATCGCGGTTTTCTTTATCAGCGGGATCATATTCAAATCCCCGGTTCTGCACCAGCTCGGCATAGAGACCGCCATCTGCCGCATAGTTGATGTCTTCAAAGAATACGCCCATCAGCAGGTTGCTGATCTTCTTTGAACGGGCCATTTCCGGATGGATAGATACCGTTACCGGTTTCAGCGCCGCAAACCGCATGCTGTCTTCGCGGGTAGTTTCGCCCCAGAGCTGGTTCCGGTACCCTGTAAGCTGTTCTTTTTTCAGCAAGCCATCCACCAGGGTCCAGGACACTTTAAGCCGGCTTCCCTTTTGTGGCACACCCAGTATCAGCGCCGCTGCCTGCTGCTGCCTTGCTGCCGTCACCTGCTGTACAGATACAGACGGTACCGCTTTCAGATCCGGATAATAAGATTGAGGCATCCAACGCACCAGGTCCTGCGAAGCCGTACAGGCAACCGGTCCGGCATCGCCCGTAAGGTTCCATACACAATGCCAGGTTCCTCCTGTACCGGGAAACAGCACCGGTTGAAACATGCGCTTTTCGCTGCCCCAGCGCCCATAGTCCGACTTTAAAAAACCGAACTCCGGGCCAATGGCATGCCAGCTTTGCCCGTCGTTGCTCCAGGCAAAATGCAGCCCGTCCCTTCCTTCCTGTTGCAGTTTTGCGTAGGCAAAAAGCCAGACCGAATCGGGAGCATTTGCCAAAGCGCGGCTGCATACAGCAACGATTACCAGTAAGAATACAATCCGTTTTATCATGATTTAAGAACCGGTTTAGAGGTTAAGCAGTCCTATTTTAAATGCACCGGGCCAACGCCCCGATGCGAAGGCGTTACTTTCCGGATGTTTCCATCGGCATCAAATTCCAGCGTATCGATGCATACTTCCCGGTGATAACCGGCCGCTTCTCCCATAGCAATACCGCTGGGATAGGTGAACCGGTGATACACGATGTACCAGCGATCAGTGCCCGGCAGCTGCAGTATCGAATGATGCCCGGTGCCATAAATACCCGCGGCTGCGCTCTTTTCCAGTACCACATTATTTTCCGGCACGTGGATGGGGCCGAGCGGCGTTGGTGCCGTACCATAACGCACCCTGTAGTTCGGACTGCGGGTATCATTCTCGCTCCACATGAAATAATAGGTCCCTTTCCGGTAAAATACATAGGTCCCTTCCCGGAAGGTTTTACCGGGCGTGATCACTCTTACCGTTCCGGGCCTGATGGAGATCATGTCTTCACCAAGCTCGGCCACAGCCATATAGCCATTTCCCCAATACAGGTAACTTTTCCCCGTTTGCGGGTCGGTGAACACATCCGGGTCAATTTCCTGTCCTCTTTTGACACCTTCCGGCTTTTGTGCGATCAACGGTTTGCCGGAATCCACAAACGGACCCGCAGGATCCCCCGCCACGGCCACACCTATTTTCTGTGCTGCGGTATAATAATAAAAGTAGCGATACTGCCCGTTGATCTTCCTTTCGATGATGCAGGGCGCCCATGCGTTGCGATTGGCCCAGCTTACCTGCGTTGGAAGATCGAGGATCACCCCTTCATCGGTCCAGTTGACGAGGTCGGGAGATGAAAATGTTTTAAAATAATTGCCCGCCCATCCGGTAAAACCGTCGCTGGTGGGATAGATATAGAATTTCTTTGTTTTTTGGGCATACAGGATCTCCGGGTCGGCGTAATACCCGTTCAATACGGGATTGTGATGCTGCAGCAGGCCCACCGTAAATGTTTCCGTCTGTCGCCCATTTATTAAAACCCGGTAGCGCACCGGTCCTTTTGAAAAATCGACCGGTCCGGATGGTATGGTGGTTACGCCCGGTAGTTTTATAAACTCCGGATCGAACCGCTTCAGCGCCGTACCGGGTAGCACGGGCAGGTATAATTTTTTCCCTGCCGTATCAAAAACAATATTGTTCCTCCTGATCTCTTTTGCCTGTACGGATGTAATGATCGCCTGCGGCTGTAACCATTTGCCCGTTAACCGGGCCTCTTCTTCTTTTGTAATGGGCAGCACCGTTCCATGCCGGGGATGAAAGTTCATCGACACTTCTTCATCCACCACTTTAAAATGCTCAAAATCGCTTGTCTTTGTAAACTGGTAGCGTCCTTTCGTATATACATCATACATTAAAATATACCCGCTGCCATCATTCAGTTTAAAAACCCCGGCGCCTTCCACGGGGTCTTTGGTCTGCTGCACATACCGGTCGCGCAATGTATACCCGCCGGTGAGCCGGTCCGAAACCGCAATTTTAATTCCGTTACCATTGCCTTCCGTTTTAAAAAAGAGGTAGTATTTTCCGTCTTTAAAAACAATATCGCCATCGATGCAGGCCGTGCCGTGCGGGTTATGGAATAATGGTACGGGCTCCGTTTCCAGCGCCGTAAAATCTTTATTGGCATAAGCATAATAGATCACATCCGGTTCATCTCCGGCGCGCATGGACCAATAGATCATGTATTTTTTCTTTTCCTGATCGTAGATGGTTTGCGGCGCCCACACCCGGTTTACCTTTTCAAAAGTCTTAAAGGTCTCCGGGATGTTGACCACCGAAGAAGACCAGTGGACCAGGTCTTTTGATCTCAACAATACCATTGCCCGGTTGGAGTTCCAGCCGTTGGCCGATACCATATCGGTGGCGACCATATAAAATGTTTGGCCGCCGGCGCCCCGCAGGATATGCGGATCCCGCACACCACCGGTCGTACTGATCTTTTCTGAAGCAACGATGGGCTGGTTGCCATTCAGTGCCCTGAAATGATATCCATCCGCGCTGACCGCAAACCGGATCGCTTCTCCGGCCTTGCTGTTGCCGGTGAAGTAGGCAAAAAGGTAGGCGCTGTACCGGGGCGCAGCATCCTTACGGGACTGGGCAAAAAGAGTGCTGCCCGCTGCGATGAGCGCAAGCAATATCAAAGACCGCAGCCGGTTCTTCCGGCGGATGGGCATGGGTACACGGTTCATTTTATACGGATCACGTTAAAGGAATAAGGCATCAGGGTTATGGAGGGTTGTTTGCCGGACCAGGGGATCGCGATTTCTTCCGGGTAAATGGCCCGGGGATGCTCCGCCGAATTCATCGCGTAAAGATCGCTGCTTTGGAGCCGGCTTAACCGGGCAATGGTTGCCGGTTTTTTTAATCCTGTTAGCGACAGGCTTACGGATTGTGCCCGCGGAAGCGCATTGACCACTTTCAGGATCACCTCACCGGTGTGTTCATCTAAAGCAGCAGATGCATATAAACTATCCTGCCCTGCCACCACTTCGTCGTTCATGGTAAGTGGCAGCACTTTTGAGCCCTTGTTCAATGAATAAAGTTTTTGTACATAATAGTCTGGTGTGCCCCATACGTTCAGATTATTCACCCAGATCAGGTCCGGCGACCACTGCCAACCTTCGGTATGCGCAAACAGGGGTGCGTAGGATGCCATTTCTACCACTGCAGCATTCCGCTCCACACCGGTCAGAAAGGCGGCTACCGATAATGCCGCCAGCCAGTTGTTCTTTTTTTCCGGCGCCACACCGGCCGGATGGGCTGCATACTCCCCGGCAAATACTTTCGTAGCGGTACGGGGATAAGAGTCATACCGTTTTGCATTGCCGAAGAACCATTGCGGAGGCTGATAATAATGCTCATCCACAAAATCGATATTCATCGCCCGCAATCCACGGTTCAGCAGGTCAAACCGCTCCCCTTCCGGACCCGTGCCCGAGCTGGCAACGATTTTAAAATCCGGGTACCGGGCACTGATCGCTTTTTGAAACAGCTGCAGCCGCTCCAGGTATTGCGGGCCCCAGTTCTCGTTGCCCACGCCCATCATCTTTAAATGAAACGGTTCCGGGTGGCCCATATCTGACCGTATCTTCCCCCATGTTGAGGTAACGGCTCCGTTTGCAAATTCGATCAGGTCCAGGGCATCCTGTATGTACGGATCCAGCTGATCGAGCGGAACCAGCTCGGCCGAATTGAACTGGCAGGCCATACCACAGTTGAGTATGGGCAGGGGTTCTGCACCAATGTCCTCGGCCAGCTGGAAGTATTCAAAAAAGCCCAGGCCAAATGTCTGGAAATAATCCGGAGCCGGGCGATGGGCAAACTCAAAATTCCAGCGGTTGATCAGCAGCTGCCGTTCTTCTATGGGCCCGATCGTTTTTTTCCATTGATAGCGCTGCGAAAGATCGAAACCTTCCACGATACAGCCACCGGGAAAGCGAATAAAGCCGGGCTTCATGTCGGCCAGCATTTGCACCATGTCTGCCCGCATGCCGCCTTTCCTTCCCTTCCAGGTATCGCCGGGAAACAGAGAGATCATGTCCAGGTCGATGACGCCGCTGCCTTCAATGCTGATCTTCAGCCGGGCTTTTTCTTCCGTATCGGTTGCCGCGAACCGGATCTCCTGCTTTTTCCAGGCGCCCCCGGTGGCGGGTGGGACCAGTGCTGCTTCCCCGATCGCCTGCCCCTTTGCATTGCGCAATGATACCCTGATCTTTATATCCGATTCCATGCTTGCATACATAAAAGAGAAATCGTAATACAATCCTTTTTTGATCCCCATACCCCGGAACCCTTCATTGGTGAGCGAAAGGGCCTGCCGTTGCCCCGGTTGAAGCGTTACCCGCAAAAAACGCGGGTTGTTCGTGTTTTGCCCTTTCCGGTTCAATACCAGCACCGCACCTTCCCGGTGCGGCTCCTGCTCCACCTTCCAGCCCATCAATGGCCTGAAGAATTCAAAGGACCGGTTCTTTACCAGTTCTGCATAAATGCCGCCGTCTGCCCCCATATTGATGTCTTCAAAAAAAACACCGTACATCGTGGGCGCAATGGCTGCCACGGGCTTATCCACTGCTATTTTGAACAGTTTGTCCTGCGCCGGTACCCGGAGCGCTAAAAACAAAAAAATGAGGATCTGTAGTTTTTGTTTCATATGCAGAAAATTACAAGCAATGCATCCTTCTTCTGGCTACACCTGTTTCAACCCGATTGTTAAAGTGCATTTTACAATTGTTAAAGTTACAATTAATAATCGGGTTTACCGCATCTTTTACCGGTCGTCACGTGATATTCATACAGGCTGGCCTATGAGATGACCGCCGCGCTGCAGCCGGGGGCCGGGGCGCGCTCCTGGTTACAAAGATCTGCGGCGCGTTGCGCCTTTTACTCATTTGGTCCTTATTTAACGTTCCGGTTGGTGCGTGCTCCCAAAACTGCCCGGCTAAGTCACTTAAACGGGGATGAGCGCTGCTGGGATCGCAGAAAGGTAAACGTTGCCCGGATCTGCGGGCGGTGTTTCCCGCGGATCTTCGCAGATCTTTTTCGTTCTACCTGCAGGTGGAGTGCTCAGCATTTCATCTGTGTAAATCAGCGGGCGGTGTTTCCCGCGGATCTCCGCCGATTTTTTTCGTTCTACCTGCGGGTGGAGTGCTCAGCATTTCATCTGCGTAAATCAGCGGGCAGTATTTCCCGCGGATCTCCGCTGATCTTTTTCGTTCTACTTGTTGGTGGAGTGCTCAGCATTTCATCTGCGTAAATCAGCGGGCAGTGTTTCCCGCGGATCTCCGCTGATCTTTTTCGTTCTACCTGCGGGTGGAGTGCTCAGCATTTCATCTGCGTAAATCAGCGGGCAGTATCTCCCGCGGATCTCCGCTGATCTTTTTCGTTCTACCTGCGGGTGGAGCGCTTCGCATTTCATCTGCGCAAATCAGCGGGCAGTATCTCCCGCAGATCTTCGCTGATCTTTCCGTTGTATTTGCCGATAGAGTGCTCAGCATTTTATCTGCGAAGATCAGCGGGCGGTATCTCCCGCGGATCTCCGCTGATCTTTCTGTTGTATTTGCCGATGGAGCTCCCTGCATTTCATCTGCACAAATCAGCGGGCAGTATTTCCCGCGGATCTTCGCTGATCTTTCCGTTGTATTTTACCGATAGATCGCTCTGCATTTCATCTGCGTAAATCAGCGGGCGGTGTTTCCCGCGGATCTTCGCAGATCTTTCTGTTATATTTTGCCGATAGATCGCTCTGCATTTCATCAGCGCAGATCAGCGGGCAGTATCTCCCGCGGATCTCCGCTGATCTTTTCCATTGTATTTGCCGATAGAGCTCTCTGCATTTTATCTGCGCGAAATGAAGCGCCTAAACTGAAGCACTGGCATGTTTTATCCCAACATACTATTTCTTATCCTGACGCAGATCCGAAACTCCGGGGGAGATTTGAGGATCGGGAGGGCTACTTTAGGTCTACGGCATGATCCCCGTGAAAGTCGGCTCCGTTCCAGATGGCTTTGGACGACCAGGCGCGGGGGGCATCCTTCCAGAAAGGCGCATCCGGCGCCAGACCCAGCGGCAGAAAGACCTCCGTGCACAGGTACAGACTTCCCTGGTTATTGTACACATCGGCAAGTCCGGGTTGCTTCCCATTGAGCCCGATCACCATCCAGCCGTTCTTATCATAGGTAGCCGGCGGGGCAAGTGTTTTTTGCATTACGGCATACAGGGCTTCGCGCACCTGCGCTGGTGCCAGGGATGCCGGCAACTGCTCTTTGTAAGCCATATTGGCGAGGTGATGAAAGGCGCCCGACCGGTACACGATCGACCGGCCATAGGCGGGGAAACTGCCGTCCGCGTTAATGGTACGTTCCTGTATTTCCGCATACCGCTCGTTGATCTTCAAAAGTTTTTCGCGTTCCTGTTTATACCGGCCGCCTTTCTGATAAGCGATCCCGATGATCTCCTGCAAATAAGGCTGGATCACATAGCTGTTGTAATAATCATTGTGAAAATGCTCCCCGTCGCTGAACAGGCCGTCGCCCGTGTACCAGTGGTACATAAATGTACGCACACCGTACTCAATGGTCAGCGGGTTGTATGCATATCCATATTTGAGGAAAAATGCTTCGATCATGCCGGAGAACAGGATCCAGTTATTATATCCCGGTATGGTGGCACGTGTCTGGTTCAGGCACCGGACCACATTCTGCTGCGTCCGGCTGCCGAGGTGCTCCCAGATCCAGGGCGCCCGCACCAGGCCCAGCGCAAAAAAGGACGCATCAACCAGTGGCTGCGCACCTTTCCATAATACATAATCTGCCCGGGTGCTGTCCGTAGCATTGCTGATGGAAGCGATCACCAGAGCGCGGTACTGGTCCCGCAGCTTTACTTCTGCCGCCGGGCCGCCCTCCGCGTTCAGCCAGGGAGCTATGCCACTGAATGCCCGCCCCAGCGCTTCCAGGTACTGGGCTTTGATCCGGGCGTCCGGATTGTCGCTCACCGGGGAGATCTCCTTTGGCATATTCTTCCGCAACTGGTCTGCCGCCATGTTCATAAAAACAGGGCGTACCACTTTATCCAGCATCTGCACCCATTGCATCCGCCTGCCGTTTGCATCTTTTGCTTCCTGACCATAACTACTGCCTGCTATGAGGCAAAACATAACCAGTCCAATAAGTTTTTTCATCAAATTCAACTTTTTTATACCAGGTTCTGAGTCAGCAAATGTAGTTTCTTTTCCGGATTACAGGGATGCAGCTGTGGAAGAGGTGCTGTACATTTTGATATTGCTGTTTTTCCTCACTGAATACACAAACAGGCACGCTCCTTAACACCTTTTTGCATTCAAAGATATCTGTGCACGCTGGCAGGTGTTCCTCTTATTTTTTCTGGTACACCCGTACATAGTCGACCAGGTACCGGCTGGGAAATGCGGTCAGCGAGGGATCGCCGCCATTATCGCCACCGATGGCCAGATTGAGCAGGATATAATGCGGCTGCTTAAAGGGATGGAATCCATCCGGGTTTACCAGCTGATCCAGCGGCACCTGGTTCATGAGCTGATCATCTACATACAGCTTTATTTCTTTCTCATCCCAGTCCATCCGCCAGATGTGAAATTTTTCGCTCCAGTTCTTATCTCCGAAGGAAGCAACCGGTTTTTTCACTGTAAACCATTTTGCCTTATAGCGTTCGGTTGTTCCGCAGGCGATATTGGCCAGCAGGTCGCCGCGGTAATATTCCATGATATCAATTTCCCCGTTGGACGGCCATTCCCTGCGGGTACCGAGGGTCCAAAAGGCCGGCCAGAGCCCTTTTCCCGTCCGGATCTTTGCCCGCATCACAAAACGGCCATATTGCCAGCTCTTTGTGCCCCTTGTATTAATGCTGGAGGAAGTGTATTCTATCTGTGGCCGCTGATCACGCCATTCACGGCTCCCCTCCCGATACCGGGGGTTGGGTCTTGTTTCCTTCTGTGCTTCGATCACCAGCAGGCCGTTCTCGCACCAGGCATTTTCCCGCTGGTACCACTGCAGCTCATGGTTGCGTTCAAATCCTTTCTCAAAACGCCAGACCGCCGTATCCACGGCTCCCTGTTTGTTGAACTCATCGGACCAAACCAGCCGGTACCCGTCCTTTGCCAGACGTGGCCCGGTATTGCAGGCTCCCAGTAAAAGAAAACTGCAGATCCATGCTGCCGGCCGGTAATTGTTAAGTTGTTTCATGATGATGTTGTGGATGAGGAGTTAAATGTGAGATGTTTGGGATGAAGAGTTGGGGTTTATAAGACGACCGTTACCGGGACCAGCCTGTATTTATTTTTGTTGTCTTCCCAAAGCCCGGTTGTGCATGGCACGGATTATTTACGATTCCCCCGATCAGCAAACAAGCGAAAAACAAACCTGCTAATTTCACCTTATTATCATTTATGCGAACAGTCTCCGGCACCCCGCAATGCAGAGGGTCATTATCTGTGGCTCCTACTTTTTTAAATTTCCCGATAAAACTTTTCATTGCTTTCATCACCCACCGGCAACGGGAGCAACCGTTAATTGTTGAAGATACAATTATATTGTCATTATAGGGCAGCGATGCCTGTAAGCGTCCACCCGGCACCCTGTTTTGTGCTGTTCTCCGGTTACGGTCCCGCTACCCGAATGCCGCATCCCGATCCGGATCAAATGATCTGGAAACGGTTCTGGGGCTGGCTAAAGCACTCGAACTTGCAGACCTTTTTATCTTTGATGGAGACTTTCACCTCTACATAAAAGTCAAAAAGCTGATAAAGGGAGTACGTAAATTCGGTATCTGTTTTCTCCGAAATTAAGATTGTCCGCCATATGGCTTTCATCTGCTCAGCTCTGTCAGCTGCCAGAAATTGGTTCAATGTCATAAGTCTGTTTTTTATGGTTATCACATTAAAGGCCAAAAGACGAGGAATACAATGCAGACCTTTGATGCAATGATGGTTTAACTAAAAGGGCTTCAACAGCAAAGATACGGTTTTCCGTAAAAATGCGCAGGTGTGGCAGTTTTATGGAGGTGCATTCCAAATTGTTGCACTTCCATAAATGCAATGTCTCCCTGAACTTGTTTCAGGGCCCATTAAACCACAATATGCATAGATGCATGATTTAGGCAGATCCTGAAACAAGAATAGATCCCGGAACACCCGTCCGACCGGTCATCCGGGCGGGAGTCCGGGATGACATCTTCAGGATGACCCAAAGCAGATTTGTCATGGCTCCATTGAGTTTCCTATGCAAATGGAAAACGCAGCATGACAGCGACAATTGGGAATGCTCCCGTTCCTGGGAATATATTTTGATCCGCAGACGGATACGTGCACCCGGCCTAAATGCCTGCCCCATTGATATAATACCTGCCGGTCATGAACCGGGAAGACATATACGCATTGTCCACAGCTTCTACTTTAAGGATCCGGTTGCCCGACAGCCGGGGAAGGGTTACACCGGTATCGTCGGGATCGTTATACACTCCCGTTAACTTACCGCCATTTGTATAAACAGAAACTTTCAGATCGATATTTTCGCTGGCTACCGTCAGGACCGTGGGCTTTTTAAAATGCATCCGGATAAAATCAATATCGCCCTCAACCCCCAGCACACCGGTAACAGAAGGGCTGGTGAGCGCCGCATGCTTTTCTATAAAATCAGGATAATCATCCTCCACCAGACGGACCTGTTTGTGGATCAATTCAAAATCATTCAGAGCCACCCCCCAGAAACTATTGATACAGGTTTGCGCATACCAGTTGGAGACGCGTTTGTCCGCGCTTCCCATAATCGGGCAAAAAGAAAGCGGTCCCTCCCCTATACCGGGGTGATACTCTCCAATCTGCGTGCACTGATCGTCAAAATAATTCTGATGCGCCAACCCCAGGCAATGCCCCGTCTCATGAGAAATAATCGAAGCGATCTCTTCCAGGTTATCTCCTATGGGAACCGTAAATACGAATGCCGGATCACCAGGCTTCCGTACTCCGGGCGCCGAAAACGGAGCAACACCGTTAACTCCGCTCGAAAATCCGACAACATTCGGAAGTGTAGTAAGGATTGTTATCTGTTTGTTTTCCACCGGATACGCCAAAAATGCATTATAGTCGGTAGTAACCCTGATATTGAATGGTGAAAAATCATCCGCCACTCTTTCTACTATCTGATCCAGTTGCTGCCTGCTCAGATCCGGAGCGGGGCAATTCCCGTTCCGGAGTATAATTGACGATTTGTACCCCGTTGCATCCGGCTGGCCGGGAGATACCGCTGCCCCGTCAAAATCCAGGTACACCAATAGTTCATCAGCAGGAACGGAGGCCATCGGGGCCGTCTGTATTGCGGCCATTTTTGTATGTGCACCGGCATTGGCTGCAACGAATTTTACGCCGCATCGAAGGGGAGCCTTTGCTATTTGCTGTTTGTGCGAAGCCATCGAAGGATCATCTGGAAAGAAACGGGCTTCCTGTTTCTGACAGGAGACTGCAAACAATAGCAGCCATCCAAGAGAAATAAAAATTTTCATTGTTAGTTTTTGATTTAAGCAGCCGTTAAAAAATGTTGGGAAGCATAAATATATCATATATCACACATATATCCACACTTTTTTTATAAACGGTCAGCATATGGCGCTCTGCGGGCAACAGGACCGTACGGACAATTTTTAGTACATTTAATCATGTACCGGAAAGATTATCTTTTAAGGCCGCTAAATGACTTGTTCAGGGCATTGGCCGGCAAAGTGCTTGGACTTATCGAAGCAGATAAAACAGCGGATGCACTGACTGTTATTCATGAGCGCTATTCCGGGGCAATCATAGACGGTGTTTTGAACAACGATCATGCCATAACGGAAAAAACAAATTATGATGAACTTTTAATTCAGGCTTCGCTTCTTTTCCTGAAGCTAAAAGCGTTAAAACGCGCGGGCGATCAATCGCACAAGCTGCTGAAAGACCAGTACATCGATTATGCCCGCAAGGTCATAAGCCTGAAGCCGGGCATTTTCGATCTTTCTCTTCAGTCAGACCTGAACCAGGCACTAAACGATCGCTATTAAAAACGGGACTGTTGCCGGCCTATGGAGACTGATCCAACCGATTCATGGTAAACTGAAGGTCGTATATCGTTCCCTGATAGGGCTGCAGACGTCCTTCCATCTTCAATCCCTGTAACATGCCACAGGTCACATACCCACCTTTTATCTGCGTAAGGCCCTGCTGCAATTTCGCAGTGAGCACCTGCCGGTTGTTAAACAACGCCACCAGGTCTCCATCCTTAGACAACCGGAAGACCAGCTGTCCCTCTTTATCCATAAGTAAAGCGCTCTGCAGGATCTTATCCCCTTCCAGGCCGACACCTATTTTTCCATGATGCGCGAATAATTTAAAATTATCAAAGTAATCACAAACAATGCCCCCCTTATCGATCTGTGTCAGATATGCGGTAATGTAGAGTGTATCCGGATCCCAACGCTTCCTGTTGAACGACAGATCGGAGGCGCTTTTATTTTGCGCGATCATATAACTATGATCAAAAAACCGGGGCAACGAGCCAAGCCGGATCATTTCATCTGTTTCTCCCTGTCGCGACAATTCTTTCTTTAGCAGGCCCCGGAGCTCCGCTAATTTATTTTTATGGCCGGCTTCCTGCGCCCGGTTCTGAAACTCCTCCGGGTCGGCTTTTGTCTGGTACATTTCTTCCGGAGCACGATAACTATACCGGTTCAGCAAAAACCGGGCGTGCGGATCCCGTGCTGCCGCGTTGACCCAGGAATCGAAATAAAACTCATTCCGTTCTACTTTATCAATGTGGGTAATAAAGCGTTTACCCGGATGATAGTTTTTTATATAATGCCATCCATCCGCCGTAATAATGCTCCGTGCCGGTGTGTAATTGTACCAGAAATGGGGCTCCACCGAAGTTTCTGCAAAAACAAACTGATGGTGCTGCTGTTTTACATCATCCAGCACCGGCTTAAATGATCGTCCATCCAGCCCCGGCACCGCCGCACCACCACCTGCATCCACCAGGGTTGGCGTAATGTCTACCAAAGAAACCAATGCATCGGAGACCTTTCCTTTGGATACATGGCCCGGCCAGCGTACGATCAGGGGCACCCGCAATCCCTTGTCATAAACCGTCCACTTGGCGGAAGGGAACTGTGCTCCCTGATCGGCAGTGAACATGAACAGCGTACGCTGCGTTTGTCCCGCACGGTCAATGGCCTGCATCACCTCTCCCAGCATATCGTCTGCCGCGCTGATGCTTTGGTAATAAGAGGCCAGTGCGCCACGGGTTTCCTTTGTATCAGCGAGGTAAGGCGGAACTTTTATTTTTGCAGGGTCAAAGTCCTTGTGCGGGAACCAGGGCACGTGGGGCAACCAGGGTGCCACGATCAAACAAACAGGCTGGTCGGGCTTTTCGCTGAAATGCTTTTCGATCATGTGCACCGTTTCCTTTTTCCGGTCTACCCGGTTCCCGGTAGGGGCGTATTTACCAAACTCCTTTCCAATGACCTCAAAGGGAAAATTTGCCAGGGGAAATACATCGATCTTGCCGGAGATGACTACGCGGTATCCCAGCTTCTGCAGGAACTGAGGAAGCCCTCCAATACCCGGGCGTACCGTAAAATGGTTCATCTGCGATCCGTTCCGGTGCGGATACAACCCGGTAAAGATCGCACTGCGCGAGGGCGTGCACATCGATGAAGCCGCGTAGGCCCGGGTAAAGCGCATGCCCTCTTTTGCCAACAGGTCCATATTGGGAGTGTGCACATCCGCGTTGCCGTAGCATCCGACATCCTGCTGATTCAGATCATCCGAAATAAAAACAACAATATTGGGCGCTTTTTGAGCATGTGCAACAGAGCCTGTCAGGCTGTATAAGAACAGCAGACCTGTGGTGCAGGCAATACGTATGATTCGACGCAGCATCATATGGGGCTTTTTGTAATCGTTTCAACAACTTAAGTAACAAAAATAACACTATTGAACATTTACCGCTTTAAAAAATGTGCCGGTCATGGTCATTATTGTCCGCAACAACACCTCCGCCATTGCGGGCCTTCTTTCCAATAAGGGTGCTTTCCAAATTGTTGCATTTCAAATAAATGTAAGGTCACCCTGAAGATGTCACCCCGGACTTGTTCCGGGATCCATTCCTGTTTCAGGGTCTGTTAAATGGCGGCATGCATAGATGCTGAAATAAATTCAGAACAACAATCAAGGATAAACAGGCTTTGGGGCCCGCCTCGTTCCTCGGTCAGCTCTTCAAAGCGTTGCGGTTGCCCGGCAACAGTGAAACATCCGCAAGGGCGAACCCGGTCTTTCCGGAAACACAGGCGGACCGCTGCCCCCGGAATCAATATACGGAAGGCCAGTCCCGGTAGGGTTCCAGGTCTGCCTTTTTAACCCGGTACAGGCGTAACCGCTGCTCATTGTGGCCCTGCTTCCCTTCTTTCTCAGACCGGCCAATGGTAATGAATAAATAGTCTTTGGTGGCGGTAAGACTGGGATCCAGGATCTGTACAATGGCCCGGCGCCCGGCTTTTACATTGGGGCTCACCCACCGTTCCACATCCATCAGGTACTCCCAGGTCTTACCATCATAACTCCTGGCCAGCGCCAGCCGGTCGCGCGGCAGGTAATTGATCAGCGATGCGTAAAGATCATCGTACACCCAAACCATATAGAATGTAGGTTTGGGAGCATAAGGGTCTTCAATGAGCGCGAAAGAAGACCTCGAATTCTTCAGGGAATCACTCGGATGATCGCCTTTCCAGGAAACCCCATTATCACTGGATTCCGCATAATGGATACCGGGCGCCTCCGACCAGGGCGTATAGAGCCGTAATTTACCATCCGTTGTATAAATGACCTTGCTTTCACAGTAATGATCCAGCTTGGTGATGGATTTTGTATCGTTGGCCGATTCCTTCCAGGTCTTCCCTTCATCATCGCTGTAATAAATTACGGACTTATGTCCCCGTGCCGGCTGATCTACATGCGTGCGCCGTGTAATTACAAAAAAGATCCGGCCATCCGGCATCTGCGTGATCTTATCGTTCATGGTAAGGGCATCCGGCACAAAGTCGTTCCAGGTAACACCGGCATCCGACCAGGTTTTCCCATCATCTTCCGATATTTTGGCCCGGTACCGCAGTGGCGCATCAAATGCATGTTTACCGGTGGTATTGTATTCGGCCACCATTTTAATGATCCGGCCCGATCTCAGCCGCAGCATACTGTGGTGCGCATCATTATTGTACGGCCAGGTAATGGGAAAAGGACCTTTGAAAGTAGCGCCACTGTCGGTTGAATGATATTCTTCGGAACGGTGCAATAACACCAGCTCACCGTTCTTTTTTTCAATGACTGACGCTCCTTCCCTGAACTTCCCGTCTTCCGGATTCAGGTTGTATTCCAGCACACCCTTGTTTACCCGGCCCTGCCGGCTGAGGAGCTTCAATACCAGATCATCAAAATACACCTGCGCCTGCCGGGCACAGAATGCCACCCTTCCGGGCGAATCATGCGTAAGCGCATCTGTAACCATCAGCGGCTTTTTCATATCGTTGCAATAGAATTCCAACCGGTTCCCGCGGGCAATGATCCGCACCTTCTGCCAGGCACCCGGCTTCAGGGCCACGACCGGGCTCGTGACCAACACCCTTTCTGTAAAATCCAGGCCACGCCGCTCGCTGATATACCAATGCTTTTCAGACAGGTCGTACCAAATGCCGGTCAATGCTTCTTTTGAATTGAACCGCACCGAAAAACCCAGCAAGGCCTCCTCCGGTTCTGCTTCTTTTATGTAAAAACGGGCGGTCAGATCCACATCCCGCTCAAATACATGCAGCCAGGAATAGGACCGCTCTGCCGTAGCCCGCACGCCGTACACATGGTTTTTGGCCAGGGCTACAATATTCCAGTCGTCTCCCGTATGATCCTCAATCCAAAATTGCGAACGGCCTCCCCTGGTAGTTTTTTCAAAATCATCCGTAAAATAAAACCGACCGGCAGCTTTTATGGACTGCCCGGTTACCGGAACATACAGCAGCACCATTAGCAAAGCCGCGATCGCCGCTTTTTGTACCGTTCCTATCCGGAATACATTGAACCCGTTTTGCACATATTCCCGGAAACAGGCAGATCCTTTGCTTATAAAAAGATGAAGAAAGATCCCGCCGGTTTTAATCGCAGCCATTTTTGTTTGCATAACATTGAGGACTTTTAATTTTCGTCACAGGGGAATGCTCACTTTGCGTATGGACGCCGAATGATGCTTTAACACGCCGTTTATAAAGATGGAAAAACCGCGTCCCTTTTTATATTTTGAGCCATCCTTATCCCAGAGTATGGAGATCGCTTTATTATGATAACGGACCCGGTCGAGGCAAAACCAATTCCAATAACCGGCAGGTATCAGGGGATCGATCACCAGTTCATTCTTCATAGAAGGCCGGATCCCCATTAAATCACTGATGATGATATCACAGAACTCCGAATGATTATAATCCTTACCATAATGGATGCCCCTCTTTGCGGTACTGATCTGCCTCGACAACCATTCTCCGGTAAAAGGATTGAGATTTTCATCGATCCAGAAAACCTTTTTGCCCTTCTCATTAATGAGCCGGTGACTCTTTGAATAGGTTTCCAGGATCCGGATAAAATCATTCCGGGAAACATAGAACTGGCGATAATTATGCAGCAGGTTGCCCATCGCTTTCAGCGTTATCGAAGTTGCATACGGCCAGCCGGGTCCGTTCCACTGGCAAATATAGGGCTCGCTCATATAGGAGATCCGGAAGCCCGGATGCCTGCGCTCGGCCGTTGTTGGTCCAAATGGCGCGCGAAAGCCATCGGTGTCCATCAGAAATTTCCAGGCAACGGACTGTTGTGCTCCAGGAATATTAAAATACCAGGGGGTGTAGCCATGCAGCTCCCGCACATCTGCCAGCTGACCGGCATCCCCGGTAAATAAAGAAAAGGATCTCCGGTATCGTTCCGGAACCGATATTCCGGCAAACTCTTCTTTACTTAAGGGAAGGGTTTTAAAGAACCCGGCTTTGGCATCCCAGAGTTTTGTGAGCAACAACTGTTTCAGGTGTGCCGCCTTTTTTGAAAATACCGCAGCAAGATCCTGATCTCCGGCAATTTTTGCAATTGCTGCAATGGCCATCGCCTCTCCGGTCATATAGGAATTGATCGTTGCCCGTTTCCCGGAGCCGCCGATCGACGCCTCCATTCCATCCTTTAAATCGGCCTGCCAGAACAACCCATCTGCGCATAAATTGCTTTTTTCCCATGCCTGGTAATTTTCAACCAGATAGGGCAGCAATGCTGTAACCAGGGTACTGTCCTGGTACACGCTGGCAAACGCCAGTATCGAATTTGCCGGCCAAAAGCTGTAGGAACGCGGGCTTCCTCCGCCCTTAAACCAAAAATTAGCGTAGTCGCTTAAATATTCCGGATCCCGCAGCCAGCGCCCTTCATAAAAATGATGCGCCGCCGGGCAGCTGATCGTATTGTATTTCCCCGCCTGCGGAACCTTCGGAAGAAATTCAGTAATCACAAACCCTCCGGGTGTTTTTTGTATATGTTTCCGGTAAACCCACCACCGGAAGTAATAAGTCTGCTCAAACCCTTTATCCGGACAATTAAAATAGGGTATATTGTCTTTCAGAAATGCATCTGCCCCGCTATTCGGTATGAACTGGATCACCGATTCATCATCGTCTGCATTAAACTGCCGGATGTATCCCCTGAAATCATTCCATTTCAGGATACTTTCCACGGAATGAGGAATACCAGCTTCCCTGCTCTGTCCGGATACACTGCAGGCCGCGGCGCCCAGCAGCACTAAAATGCACATTGCATATTTTACCCCTGAATTCATCTTTATCATGATTGGCGTATTACGTATTCATTCAAGAAGATCTGTCTAAGAATCATTCCGGCAGCACTTTTTTTCCTTTTTCTTTGCAGATCCGGCTTATGAGCCAACCGGCCACGATGGTCGTTATTCCGCCGAACGCACTGTACCACATATAGGCCACGCGGGTAAAACAGGCGACATACACCACGGTGAGAAACCCGATAATGAAGCCGCCTAACGCCCCCTTAGGCCCTGCCCGCTTGCTGAGCATACCCAGCAGGAATACGCCCACCAGGGCGCCCCCAAAAAAATTGTTGATCGTTGTTGCGGCCTCCAGCAGATTGCCCAGCACACCACCCAGGCAAGCGAGCAAGGTTGAAAACAATCCAAACGCCAGCGTGACGATCCGGGCCTGCCGGACAGAGGCTTCTTTTTCACGAAAGCGATTATAAAAGTCGGAAAGTGTTACCGTGGTCAGTGAGTTCAGCACCCCGCTGATCGTTGACATGGCGGCTGCAAAAAGTGCCGCTATCAGAAACCCGCGAAACCCAACCGGCAGCTCTTCTACAACAAACCGGATGAACACCTGGTTGGTGGGGATATTCGTTATGCCCTTACTTTGAAAAAAAGCAAACAGGACAGCTCCTTCAAAAAAGATCAAAAACCCGATCAATGTGGCCACCAGCAGGGACGCAATAAATGCGATGTTTGCTTTGCGGAGCGCGTCAACGGTCAGGAAGCGCTGCATTTCGGCCTGGTCCGTTCCAAATTGCGCCACCATTAAAAAGGTTCCGCCGATGATCCCGCTCCATACGGTGTAGGGTGTTGAAAGGTCCGTTGAAAAATTAAAGAATTCAAATTTCCCGTGTTCATACGCCAGGTCCCATGCGGTGTGCACGCCGCCGTCAATCTTCATTACCGCAATAGCGATGATCACAAAGATGCTCCCAAATTTAATAATCAGCTGGGGAATATCGGTCCAGATAACCGCCTTCATACCACCTGCCATGGTATATAAAGTTGTTACGACGCCCGTGATCAGCACTACCCACATCATATTGATACCCGTTAGTGCACTGAGGATAATCGCCGGTGCATAGATCCCGATGGCTAAAAAACAGCTTTTAAACAGGATGAATAACCCGCTGCCCAGCAGTCGTACCGTAAGATTGAATCGCTTTTCCAGGTATTCATAAATGGAATAAAGCCTGAGCTTAAAAAAGAACGGAAGGATCACAACGCAAATGATCAGGACGGCAATGGGTATCGCAAGACGATATTGCAAAAATGAAAAATTGGTACTGTACCCCAACCCTACGGCACCGATATAGGAAATGGCACTGGTTATTGTTGCGATGCCGGCCAGCGCGGCCGCCCACCAGGGGATCTTTCCGCCCCCCATGAGGTAATCTTTAAGGGAACGCTGCGACCGGCTGAAAAAACCCGCTAAAACCACAATGCCGACAAAGTAAACGATCAGGATAATATAATCGATCCGGTGCATGTCTTAACCCTTAAGATGAAGATGAACTGAAAGTACGAACGACGGGCCGGCCCCTGTTATCTTACCACGGACCCGCAGCCAGTTACCAAACTGCGCTACTTTTACGCCGTAATGCCCCGGTGCCTGAATGCGGGAAAATACCGTTCCCTCCGGGATCCAGTTGATCCCGTCAGCCGATATTTCAACTGCCGCTTCCAAAGCAGCGGACCCTCCGGATACTTCTTCCACGATCAAAAAGAAAAGGGCTTCCGAAGCCCAACCCGCTTCCATCGGGTGGGAGGCAAAGTCCTGCGTCACTGTAATACGGCGTTCTACCGCCGAAGCCTGAAAGTTCATCATTGTTTATCCCCTCCTGAAATAACGATTGAATCAATATAAAGAAATACGCGTCTGTCTGTATCATTCTCCACCCACACACCGGGATTAAAGAGCCCTTTTATCCGCGCATACGGAGGGGTAAGCGTAGGTTTCATACCCCGGAGATCAAAGACCGTGCTGCCCGATTGCAACTCTACGTATTCCCGTTTCTCTGTATCTATGAGCAAGCGAAAATAACTCCAGTTGATCTTGTCATCGCTTTCATTGTAGCAGAGATCCTGATATCCGTCCGGCACCCATTCAAACCCATCCGTGGATCCATCCTGCCGGCGCTCTCCATACCACATCGCATCAATTCCCCGTTTGCACCAATCGTTCTCAACACCGTATGCCCAGGCCAGGTCGGTTACGTCTTTTGACTGGAAGACCTGCCATTTCCGGACCATCACTCCATCCACTGCATTTAAATACCGGGCCCCGATAAAATAGCGGTGGTCATCATCCTGGATATCGAAAAACACCCCAAATGCCCGCATGGCCTGTTCACTCAATCCCTGCCGGTCCTGTTCAGGTGTATAGGCATACCACATTTCGAACTGCCGGAGGCCTTTCGGCAGATGTGTGGTAAGCCGTTTGATGCCATGCGATAAACTTCCGGGTGCCGGAGCTGCGGTATATTTATCCGCAACCGGCCGCGTTGACAGCTTCATCGAATAGGTTCCATCCATAGAACCATGGGTGCCTGCAAAACGAAAACTTGCCGAGCTGAGCATGATAGGCCCCCACTGCGTTTTATCAACGTGACTGTAACGCAGCGTATTAAAATTTTCCCCAACATAGTTCGGGTGAAGATCGATCCAGCCGCAAAGTCCCCTGTCAAAATCATCAAAACTAATAATCTTCCGAAGCGGGCTGAATTTGCTTAAACCGCCATCCAGGGCAAGTACATGTTCCATAAATTATTTATTTAAAATCATTATCATTTTTCCAGTCAGTCGTCTATAATAAAATGGCGTATGATCCTGCATCAGAATCCTTCATTCTGAACGGCAAGCTTGTTATACATCATCTCTCTCAGGGGAATCGGAAGGTAGACATCTTTAGCCGATACATTACTTCCCGGCAATATAAAATGTGCTTTGGCGGGAATACCGCTGCCCGATGCATATGGGTTGATCCGCAGCTCCGCATTCCCCTTCTCGGCATCTTCGGCAAGCTGTTTTACGGTTGATACCAGTATTCCCCAACGCTTCAGATCCTGTCTTCTCAGGAACTCACCATGCAATTCCCGGAGCCGCTCGTCCTGGATAATTTTCCGGAATGCCTGCTGGCTCTCATAGTCCTCCGGCTGCAGATGATAATCTGTCAATGCTACCGCTTCGGCAGTAGCACCGGACCCACCGCCACCGGAAATGGTGATCACCGGCAGCGAGGTATAGCCCACACCCGTGCCGGTAAGGTAAACACCGGTCAGCGTGCTGCCCGACCGTACTGCCCGGGCGGTAGCAGCTACGGAAGCGCCCCCTCCGGAAATGGTCACTGCCGGCACAGCACTGTAGCCCGAACCGGCATTGGTCATCCGGATCTCCCGCAACATTTTGCCATTTATATCTTCTGCATAGGCCCTTTTGCGGATATCGTTTACATAGTTCACGATCTCGGCATTGGGGCCGTTCAATTCATTTTCGGCTTCGGCCAGCATCAGCAATACATCTGCATACCTGATCACCGGGATATTCGCCGGGCTCCTGGTAGGGTCATGCGGGGGGATTTCTTCCTCCCGCCTCCATTTTCCGGGAAACCGGCCCCAATAATTCCCCGCGGAGAGCATCGTTTTTGTTGGGGGCTTGGTTGTAGAGCCTCCGGAATATTTGAAGCGCGCAATGTTCCAGTCCCTCCTGGAATCAGGCGTGGTATCCGTGGTAACCGTTGACGTGGTGCCCGTTCCGGCAACCAGGTCAATGCCCTCGTATGCCCTGAACGACCGGGGGTGCACTGCCACCCATCCGTCGCTCCGCCCCACCAGGTCGTTGGAAGACTTGATGCCTACACGTACAAATTTACCGGCGTTCGTTTCGGGCGCTGCCGTATTTACATAGAACCCAACCTCCCAGATGCTTTCCCGGGAAACATTATCGTACTGGTCTTTCAGCTGCAGCCGGAAAATTTCCCTGTAGTCCGGATTCAGCCGGTGCAATCCTGAATTCATTACTTTCCTGCACCATTTGATCACGTCTTCATACTTTGACCGGTCGTTAATCGGTTCCCCGGCCGCATACAGGCAAACCCGGGCCAGGACCGCCTCCACTGCCGTCTGCGTCACCCGCTCTGTATTGGCAGTTTTATCAGCCGTTTGCCCCTCCAGGAGTACCTCAGCCGCTTCCATTTCAGCAATTACAAAGTCATAGACCTCTTTTGCCGGTGTAAAGGCCTGATCGCCCTGATCCGGTGTATCAGACGGCACAAGTCGCAGTGGCACATTCCCGAACCATTGCGTCAGCAAAAAGTAATAATAGGCTCTTAAGAACCGCGCCTCACCTTCCACTATTTTCTTTTCAGAAGCCGAGATATCCTTTGGTCCATCTATATTTTCCAGGAGCTCATTGGCCCGGTTAATTCCCGTATAGAGATTGGCCCACATGCGTGTAGATTCATTATACGAAGGCGTTTCATTATAATAGCCGATCTTGGGGTTACCGATCGAACCCTGAAAAACCAATGCATCTTCGGTACCGGTCGTAATGTAACACTGGTAGGTCTCCCCATATAACGAGCTGCTACCCAAAGCTGAATAAACACCGGCCAGTGCGGCATCCAGATTGGCTTTTTTCTGATAGAAGGTATGCGCATCCAAGAAATCAGTGGGAACAGGATTCAGGATCTTTTTACATGAACCCAGGATGAGCACCACCGTCAGGATCGTCAGTATGAAAATGGCAAATCGTCTCATTTTAATCGCTTTTATTATTTTAAAAATTCAGGTTCAATCCCAATACGTAGGTCCTGGAAACCGGGTAGGCAGAAAAATCAAACCCGGAGGTAAGACCGAATCCTTTTGTCGACACTTCAGGATCGGGCCCGGAATAGCCGGTCCAGGTAAGCAGATTTTGCGCCCGTGCAAACACCTGTGCTGATCTAACAGGCTTCAGCCGTTTGGCAGGAATCGTATACGCAAGGGAGACCGTCTTTAACCGCAGGAACGATGCGTCTTCAATATAACGGCCCGACCAGATACCGCTGATCCCTTTTGCATTTGGTTTCGGAATGTCCGTTTGCGTATTTTCCGGTGTCCAGTGATCTGCGTAACCGGCCAGGAGATTCCTGCCAGGGGCGATGGCATTCAGCCCTTCCAGGAAGACCCGGTTGGCGTTCAGCAATTCATTCCCGTATGACCACTGCAGGAATACATCCAGCTGAAATCCTTTGTAGGTGAAACTGTTGTTCATCCCGCCTATGTGTTTTGGATAGGGGGTTCCCAGCACCATCAGGTCTTTATCATCCACGACCCCATCTCCCGTAACGTCTTTATATTTCGCATCCCCCGGAGCCCAGGCGGGTGTTGCCAGTGTGCCACCGGTTGTTGGCGTGTTCGCACCCGGCTCAAAATCACTTTCCTGATACACCCCGTCATAGATAAACCCGTAAAACTGTGTGATCGGTGCGCCAACCTGGCTGATCCATGCCGGATTTCCAAAGCCGGTACTAAAGCCCGATACCGTCGTATAGCGGATGTCCTCTCCCCCAACCAGCCCCAGTAATTTGTTACGGTTGAAGGCAATATTAAAATCCGTAGCCCAGCTAAAATCTTTCGAACGGATATTGGTTGTATTCAATGTGAACTCCCAACCGGTATTTTGCGTGCGGCCGATGTTTACCAGAGCGCTGGGATACCCCGTACTGGTAGCGATGGTGGCATTGAGCAACAGGTCATAAGTCTGCTTCCGGTAATAATCCACCTCCAGGTTCAACCGGTTCTTAAAGAACCCCAGCTCCAGGCCGGCATCCAGCTGCCGGGTCGTTTCCCATTTCAGCGCGGTATTTGCCAGGTTATTGGAGTAATAAGCGCCGGCCGGGCTGTTGCCAAACGAATAATACGTACCCAATACATATTGCTGCTGGTATCCGAAATCTGGAACGCGGTTATTACCGGTTAATCCGTAGCTGGCCCTTAGCTTGGCATCACTGATGACCTTCATATTCTTCATAAACGGCTCATCCCCCAGCCTCCAGGCAAAGGCTCCCGAGGGGAAGTAGCCCCATTTGCTGTTGGGAGGAAATTTGGAGGATCCGTCTGCCCGCATGGTAGCCGTAAACAAATACTTACCAAACCAATTATAATTCACTCTTCCGGTAAAGGATACCAGTCCCCAGCGGGTAGACGACGAAGATTTATCATATACGATCCCGTCATCCAGGCCACTTACACCCAGTTCCTCGTTGGGCACCTTATTGGCCTTGTATCCAAAAGCCGCCGCCTTCCGGGTTTGAACGGACACCACACCGGTGGCCGTCAGGCGGTTGTTCCTGTTGAACTGTTTATCATAAGTAAGACTGTTCTCATTGGTAAGGTTCACTACCTGGTTCTGAAAGATCGCCCCGTTGGGACCATTGGAACGCCCGATGGCGGTATAGGGACTTCCGCCGCGTGTACGCGAATTATTAAAGATCTCGTTTTTATCATTAAACAGGTTTACGCCTCCTGTTATCCGCAGCTTTAATGATTTCAGGATGTCGTACTCAAGATATCCGTTTAAGGTAAGGGTGTTCCTTTTATTAATATCGCTTTGGTTCCGGGCCGACAAAACGGGGTTAAACAAATAATCGCCTATTTCCGGGTCAATGTCTTCATCGGAAAGATCAATGCTGTCCAGACCGGTTATGGGACGATAGGTCCAGGCCTGATATAAAAGATTGAGTATTTGTGAAACGCCGGAACCCTGTGCCTTGCCTTCCTGCTCCCTGGGCCGGATCCCCCTCCGGTTCTCATCGGCATAGTTGAAGTTCATTCCGAAGCGCATCCGTTTGCTGATATTCTGATCAAGTTTCAACCTTGCCTGGTAGCGCGCGTAATCACTGTTTACCACAAGGCCATCCTGGCCTGCATACGAGCCTGAAGCCAGATACCTCGTGTCCGCATTCCCCCCGGTCACATTAATGGTATGCGATTGAAAAACCGCCGGTCTTACAATGTTGTCATACCAGTCGAACCCTTTTACATTCCGGTAATCGTCCAGGTTTTGCCGGTCGCCCCGGAAATACAGAGGAGCCGATTTAGCGGAATCTATTTCCAGTTGCAGTTTTATAAATTCGTAGGGAGAAAGCAGCTCATATTTGTGCCCGCCATCAACGGATCTTCCCAGTGATCCCTGGTAACTGATCCGGGCATTTCCTGCTTTCCCTCTTTTTGTAGTAATGATCACCACCCCATTTGCGCCCCTGGCTCCATAGATCGCGGTGGCGGAAGCATCTTTAAGGATGTCTATGGATTCAATATCATTCATGTTCAGGGAAGAGGTGTTGAAATCCTCCATAGGAAACCCATCTATAACATACAACGGAGCGTTGCTATAGGTTAAAGAGTTATTGCCCCGGATCACTATATTCAGCGCATCTCCCGGCTGCCCGTCCGTAGCGGCAACCGTTACGCCGGCAACTCTCCCGGCCAATGCCTGATCGATCGATGCAACAGGGGCTTTGGCCATCTGGCTGACGTCCACTCTGCCCACAGAACCCGTCAGGTCCTTTTTATTCACCGTTCCGTAACCGATAACGACCACTTCATTCAGCTCTCGGGAGTCGCCTGTAAGGAAAACGTCCAATACTGCACGGCCCTTCAGCGTAACATTTTGTGCCTGGTACGAAGTGTGGGTGAAACGGAGCGTGCCGTTCAGGTCCGGTACGCTGATCAGGAATTGTCCTTCTTCATTCGTCTTTATAGCGGTATTGGTACCAGCAACCGTTACGGTAACATCAGATAGTCTTTTTCCTGAAGAGGCATCGGTAATAGTGCCTCTTACGGTTTGCCGCTGGGCATGGAGCAACAGGATGTTGCAGACTGCCAGCAGAAATGTCAGGAGCATTTTTTTTTGCTGCATGGAAAACATTGTTATGGTTAAGAATCGTTGTTATAAAGCAGGACGCATGATAACCGCCCCGGGAGTTGATCACATTCATAGCATTGGACGCTTCGTAACAAAGGACTTTTTGACGCGTATAAAAAGAGCGCCCCGCCGTTCTGTTCATTCCGGCAGCATCCCGTTTTTCAGCCGCTTCGCCTGCTCTTCAATATCATGGAGCCTGAACCGCACGCTGACGACGGAATTCTTTTCCGGCCCAGGCCTGTATTTAATGTATGTAGTGGCCACAAATGTATCACCCGGCAATCGCTCAAGCCCCGAGTACCCGCAGTCGCCCCCTTTGTAGCTATGCAATAGTTTTACACGGAACTGCCCCGGATCCCCCTTCAGGATATCTTCATAAGTGCCGATCCATGCCACAAAATGGTTACGGGTGGGACTGTTTTTCCCCGTGTCGCGGAATACGATCACCAAACGACCATCGCTGCTGTATTTTGCCTGATGCCGGTCTCCAAATAATGTTTCCGGCAGCACCTGCGGCGCCGACCAGGTTTTGCCTTCATCTTTGCTGCGCATATACCAGGACCGGCGCTGCTGGTTCTCCCGGAGCAAACACAACAGTTCCCTGCCGTCGGGCGAGCGGATCAGTTCCGGTTCGCAGGGCTTAAAGCCGTTTGTGTCCAATACGATCTCCCAGGGGCTCCAGGTAAATCCGCCATCCGATGAATAACTCCGGGTCACCACATTCGATCGCTTCTCCTTTGTTTCCCCGGGTCTTCTTGTATTGGACATTCCCAGCAGGCGCTTCCCTCCTTCAATGGGCAGGATGGTGCAGAAGGGCATCACATTGGGGCCTGTATGGTTGGAAACCATGGGTGACCAGGTCTTTCCCTCGTCGTTTGAAACGGACTGATACATGCTTCCATCCGGCCCGTTGCCCGCAAAGACAAACAGCCGGTAATGGCCCCGGGCGTCCGGCAGCCGGTAAACAGCCGGACAATTTTTTACGGTCTGCCAATTAGACGGAACGTTGAGCAGGCCGGTCCATGTTACGCCTCCGTTATCACTGCGTTTCATTGGACCGCAATACCCGCCGTGCCCGATCGTCCACACACCATAGATCGTTTGGGTACCGGGCAACAAGACCGTAGTGACATGCCCCTGGTATATTGCATCCGTGCCGCGGGCAACCACCACCTGTCTTGAGGTATCCCCCGAAATATCGAGCCACCGGATCCCTGCGGTTCCTTTTCCGGGACCCGTGGTATCAAAGGAATAAAATAGGCCGGTCATGCTTAGCAGCAGCAGGCTCCAACAAATTTTTCTTTTCATATATTCCGGCATTATCGATATACGAACACAAGCGGCCCCATTCCCGGCGACTCCCTGTGTCTGAAATTTGAAGATGATCAATGTTGTTCTGTTCACTTTGAGAGCACCGCGGGCCCGCTTTTTTCCGGCCCTGTTCCGGACGCATGGAGCAACCATCTCCAGTCAAACCGGGCCACTGCTGCATACCGGGGTTTTCCCCTGCCGTAAAGCACCAAAAAGCTGCCGTCTTTCAGCACCACGATATCCGAATAGTTGGCGGGACCTTTGAATAACAACGCAGGCTTTGACCAGCTCTTCGCCCCGTCTGCAGTAAAGCTCACGGCAAGGTCATTCCTCCCCGGGCCCAACGGACGGCTGCACAGGATATACAGGTGCCCTTCGTGCTTTAAAGAAGTCAACCCTGCATCCACCGCAGTAAAGGGATCGATAGAACTCCTTACGGGCCAGGACCAGGTAAGGCCTCCGTCGGTGCTGACCGACTGTGCCCTGTTCACAAAAGCGCCCGGTTCGCTCAAACGCGCATCCAGCAATACTTTGGAACCACCCAGCGCCACCAGTCGCGATTCATTGGCAGTAAAGGAATCAACACCCGGCAGGTATCCCCCGCTCTTCCAGCTGCGGCCCTGGTCGTCGCTGTACAAAACAGAAACACCATACTTCCGTTCTCCAACACTTTTCTTCACCGGAAACCGGTGCCATACCTGTACCAGCATACGGCCATTGTCCAGCGTTATTCCATGACCCGGGCCCGGAAGATGAAAAGGCCGCCGGAGGGGATCGTTCCCGAACAGGTGGGTCACTTCAACCGGCGCCGACCAGCGCTCCCCCTGGTTGGTGCTGGCGATATAATATACCCGGCTGGAATCATTATTAAAATTGCGGGCGTAAAAAAGAAAGATCTTCCCGGTCTTCCGGTCCTTAACCGGCGTGGGATTGGCGAAGGATTCCCCGGTGCTTGCCACGATCACCTGGGAAGGCAACCAATGCTTCCCTTTATCTTTACTGCGTTTTAATACAATATGGTGCGGCCGGTCGTCTCCCTTTTGGATGCGTCCTTCGGCAAATGCCAGCACATCACCATTGCCGGCTTCGATGAGCCCATATACAAAATGTTCTTTGATCCGGTGCGCCGAGTCGATCCCCAGTGGCCACAATACGGACTGCACAAGGGTTTGGGCAATTAAATGCACCGGCAAACCCATTAGCAGGACAACAAACAAGCATCTTATTTTCATCGCTCCCGTTTTTCCAGTTTCTTCCGGTCATTCTTGCAACCGGCGCAAGCAGCCGGTTTTAATCCCGTGACCCCGGCAGATAACATCTGATTTAAAAATTGTAATATTGTCAGACATATCAAAAATAGAACTTTTATGACAACCACCAAATATTTTACCCGTTATTTTTTAGGGGTGCTGTACCGGGATACTATTGCAGCCGATGCACGGGCTGATGCATGATCCGGCGCAGGGTATGGAAGGCCGGTATCCCTTAATGGCTACCAACACCGCGGTGAGATCCCAGCTCATATGGCCGGCGCTGTCTGCTTTATCCCGGTTCATACACCGGTATACATCCTGCACGGGGCTGGAACGGATCCGGCTGTTCCTGATCAAAGGCAGCCCACTTTTATTTTCTTACCGATCCCAAACCGGAAAACAGCAGCGGGAGGACCAGGCAGGTGTCCATGACAATGATCAGTAATTGTATCTTCATGCTTTTGATATTCCTGAATCCGGTTGCAGATCTCCATCACCCCGGCAAATGCGTTCGCAGCCAGCTGCACCCCTTTTTGATGATCTGTAAATTGACCGCTGTTTTGGAAAACAACAGCCACCTACTGTTTATTATGTACGAGGATGTCTGCTAACCGGAGCCGGACCATCGCACCGTACCGGGGCCTGCCCCGGCCATAAAGCACCAAGATCGTCTGATCCGGAAGAACGGTGATATCCGAATAGTTTGCGGGGCCCTTGTAAAGTAATACCGGCCTGGACCAGGTTTTGCCCTGATCCTTACTATAGCTGATACCCAGGTTTTCCCGCTTGGGACCCAGGGGGCGGCTTAACAACAAATACTGCACGCCATCTTTCGAAAGCTGTCCCACTCCCGCATCGACCGATGTGAAAGGCTCAATGGTACTTTCCCGAGGGTAGGACCAGCTCCTGCCCTGATCACTGCTCAGCGACTCTACCCGCGTTATGACCGGCCCCTGCTTTGTTGAATCAACCGAAAGGAAGCGGCCGCGTGCACTAAAAAATATTTTTCCATCCGGCAGCTCCACCATCCTGGCCTCGCCGGCTGTAACCCGCCCCGCACCCGGTATATATCCCCCCGGTTTCCAGGTTAGGCCATGATCATCACTATAAATGACCGATGAGCCGTATTTCCGCTCCTGTTCCGGAACCCTTATGGAATAACGATGCCATACCTGCAGCAGCAGCCGTCCGTTGCGTAAGGTGATGCCATGTCCGGGACCTGGAAGGTGAAAGGGCCTTTTAAAAGGATCGCCGGCAAACAGAGCCGTCAGATCTCTGGGGCCGGACCAGGTGGCGCCTTCATCCCTGCTGGTTATACAATATACTCTTGAAGAATCGTTATTAAAATTCTGCGCATAGAACAGGAAAACAGTACCGGTCTGCCGGTCGACCAACGGGGTAGGATTGGCATAGCATATTCCCTTGGTACTGCGGACCAGCACCCGGGAGGACTCCCAGTGTTTGCCATTGTCCGTGCTTCGTTTTAATATGATATGATGCGGACTATCGTCCCCGCGCGATAAACGCCCCTCAGCAAAAGCCAGTACTGTTCCCCTTTTTGTTGAAGCAAGCCCAAATACAAAATGTTCGTACACTCCATGAATCGTATCGTTCAATGGCCAGATGACCGTTTCTTCAAAAGCCTGTGAACGGCCAGTGGCAACATAAAGCAATAATCCTGTCAATAAGATCGCACGCATCGTTAATCGATTAAAAATTTTTTACAGCAACCTGCAATGACCACTCCTATGATCGCAAAATATATTATTGTCCTACATAACGTATATAGGGCCCGGTACAATGCCAAAAAAAATTATTTCTCCAGCCGGGTATAATGCGGATGCAGATGTTCGAACATCCCTTCTTTGAAATCATTGCGGGTGCCTTTTTTGAGTATTTCTACCAGATCCATATGCCGCACGCTTCCGGGTTTGAATTTTTTCTTCATACTCATGGCATAGGCAAATACCGGCAATAATAAAAGCTGGAATCGCTTGAGCGTTTGATTGCCGGTGATCTCATAAAGTTTGCCATGAAACGCTATTTCATTATCGATGGCAAAGGCTTTACCCGGTTTTTCATTCCGGGCGATCGTTTCCAGCTCAGTCACTGCTTTTTCGGTCTTGCGTACATAGAGCAGGTCTGCCAGCCCCGATTCAATGACCAGTCGCAGCTCAAACAGATCCTGCAGGGTGGCATCATCCAGTATTTTCGGGTGCAGTATTTTTCCGATGGTCCCCACGAGATCCGGGTTCGATATGACCATCCCCGTCTTTTTCCGGCTCTCCACGATCCCCAGCATCTTAAATTTGCTCAACGCTTCCCGGATCACGCTTCTGCTTACCTGAAGGGTTGTTGCCAGGTCCTTCTCTGTTGGCAGGGAATCCCCTACCTTAAAGTCTTTCTCCCTGAAGTATTGCTGCAGGCTTACCTCGACCATTTCCGACATCGAGAGGTTCTTGATAGGCTGTAGCCCGTCTAACATGACTAATTGTTTTATTTGTATTACAATTAGACAAAAATAAGGATTCCCGCAAACCCCGTAAAATTTTGTTGGCCCAATCGCAAATCATCTTAAACATAAACCGAACAGGTAATCATTTCACACAGATAATCACAGTAGAGAATAGTCTGCACAGATCCGCGTAAAAGATCAGCGGGAGAAAAACAGCCCGCAGATCGCACAGATANACGCAGAANAANAGNNGCCNCATCGCGCACTGATGCCCAGACAANCACAGAAGGATATAATCCCCGGATCAGCGAAAGATCAGCGAAGATCAGCGGNANAAAAGCCCGCAGATGGCGCAGCTATANNCNGAAAAAAAGGAGCCCCATCGCGCACTGATGCCCAGACAAGCACAGAAGGATATAATCCCCGGATCAGCGAAAGATCAGCGAAGATCAGCGGGAGAAAAACAGCCCGCAGATCGCACAGATACACGCAGAAGAACAGTTGCCACATGGCGCACAGATGCTACAGACGAACACAGAAGGATATAGTCCGCCGGATCAGCGAAAGATCAGCGAAGATCAGCGGAAAAAAAAGCCCGTAGATGGCGCAGCTATACGCGGAAGAGAAGGAGCCCCATCGCACACAGATGCTCCAGACGAACACAGAAGGATATAATCCCCGGATCAGCGAAAAATCAGCGGGGAACAGCCTGCAACTCTTCAGAGATCCTCCTCGCCGAGCAGGGCGCCCGGTGTAAAGACCTCCCGGGGTGGCAGCGATACAAAGATCATTTTCTCATACGGCTTCTTCCTTCCGGCCTCAAAGAACATTCCGATGGAGCCATTGGGCAATTTTGTAAGAGAGGAATACCCACCGGGACCTTTATAAACCAGCTTGCTGTTGCTCCAGCTTTTACAATCGTCAAAACTGGTTCGTAACGTCAGATGCGTCCGGCCCAGCGGAACAGCAGGGTTCAAAAACAAATGCATGGACCGGCCTCCCTGCTGCCCGAAATTGAGAATGCTGGCCTGGCAAACCGATTCTACTAATTGAAGATCGTGCTCTATCGGTGTCCAGGTTGCGCCTCCGTCCTTGCTATAGGAGATCGCCCGGGATTGCTTGTGGTTATAGGAACGCATGTTCATGACCAATGTGCCGTCGGAAAGCTCCGTTACCTGGCTCTCGTTACAGCCCGGGCGGATGGGTTCGCTTTTCCGCCAGGTCTTGCCATGATCATCCGAAAACAGCACATGAGCGCCATACCCATAAGGACCATTTCTCAGGTTGCCTTTAGGATCATCATAACTGTGATTGGCCGGAATGACCAGCCGCCCTTTGTAAACGCCGTTCCGGACCTGGATGCCGATGCCGGGGCCGGTCGCATACCAGCCCCAGGAACTGTCGCGACAGGTGCTTGCAAGGCTTTCCGGCTTTGACCAGGTGCGTCCATCATCGTCAGAATAACATGCATAGGGGATCCTGGGAGCGGAGGATCTTCTATTGACAATAGCCGCCTCCCCATCCTTGCCATTGTTCCAGGTAAGCAGCAGCCAGATACGGCCGGTTTCCTGGTCTACAACGGGGCAGGGATTGCCGCAGGTATTGAAGCCATCATCCCATACCACCTGTTCCTTGCTCCAGGTCTTTCCATTGTCCGTTGAACGCTTTACCAGCAGATCGATATCCCCCGCATCGCCCCCTTCCCGGGCTTCGCAAAAAGCAAGCACTGTTCCTTTCCTGGATACAATGAGCGCCGGGATCCGGTAATTATTGTATTTACCCGTTCCCTGCTGCCAAAGCACGGTCTTTTGAAGCCCCCCCTTCTTATCCGGTTTGGAGGAATAAGCACAAAGGGCAATGGCCGCACTCATTAGCATTACAATTACCAGATTTCCTTTCTTCATTCAATAAGTTTTATGATTATTTATTAAAAACGCTGTCTTCTATTTCCGGTTCCGGTACTGTTCAAGCAGCCTTCCCAATTTATCTTCGATCTTTTTGTAGCTCCGGCGGCCGGCAAGATTGACCGTCTCCACCGGATCCTGATGCACATCGTAAAGCTCCCGGGACTCGATAACATTATCTTTTAAACGATACCAAACCGTATAACGCCAGGACTGATCCCGGACGGTGTACCCCATATGCGTGGGGCGGCCGGATGTGATCGCTTTATAAGGTCTGCAAAACTGGCTGTAGGCCTTGTGGTCCCATTTCCTGGCCGGGTCTGCTAATAACGGAACCAGGCTTTTTCCGCTCAATGCCCGGGACGGACGGATACCACACAGCTCTATAAGCGTGGGGTACAGATCCACCGCTTCTACAATGGCATCTGTGGCCGCACCGGCCGTACGGACGGAGGGCGCCGAAAGGATCATCGGGATTCGGTCATCCAGCTCAAAGTTGGTGGATTTACACCACAGCCCCTGCTCTCCCAGATGGTAACCATGGTCTCCCCAAAGCACGATGATAGTCTGCTCCCGAAGGCCCAGGCGGTCCAGTTCATCCAGGACCCTTCCGATCTGAACATCCACGTAGCTTACACAGGCATAATAAGCCCGTCTTAATGCTGCGGCTGTATCGCCCGCCAGGGGTCCTGCATCAGGAATGTCGGAATATCCCCTTAATTCCTGCCATTGATGAAAGGCAATTTCCGGAGCGTCCCGGGGTTTCTCCTTATGGGCAACTGTGGAAAAATCCGTATGCGCATACAGGTCCCAGTATTTTTGAGGCGCACAAAACGGAAGGTGCGGTTTTTTAAAGCCCGCTGCCAGGAAAAATTTTTTACCGTTACGCTTAAAATTTCTTAGCGCCCCGATCACGTCGTCCGCAATTTTTCCATCCGGGTATTTGTCATCGGGACCTTCGGTAAACTCATAGGATCCGGCCTTCCCCTTTTTTTTGTTCTGCGGAAGAAAATATTCGTCGCTGCGCACCGAAAGGTTTTGGACCGATGGTACGGACCAGGAAACTTCATCCTGGGTGCTTCTGGATCCGTGAAAAATTTTCCCGATCCCCATTGCCGTATAGCCCGCCTGTTTAAAGGCCTGGGGCAGTGTTACCACATCGGGGTTCTTTTCGCGGAAATGGGTTATAAGATCGGTTACCCCGGTTTCGTTGGGCCGAAGGCCTGTTAAAACAGACGCCCGGGAGGGATTGCAGACCGCCTGCTGGCAATAAGCCCGGTTAAACACGAGGGCACTGCCGGCCAACCGGTCTATATTCGGCGTGATGGCCTTTGCATCTCCATAGCAGCCCAGGTTGGGCCGCAGGTCGTCCACCGCTATAAAGAGTACGTTATAGGGTGGCTGCTGAACCGGTGTTCCGGCTGCAGCGGTCTTTAACATTAAAAAGGAAGCTACCAGGAGCATTCTGCTGATCATCATATCTGTTATTCTTTTTATTAAAGCGGTCCTGCCCATTCATTCCCCGACGCCGCCGTAAACAAACGATCAATAGCGCCCGGCCCGTTCAGGTCCGGTATCAAGGGCCGATACCTTAGATTGTCTTACTGAGCTCCCGCCCGGACAACATTTCTTTACGAAAGGAAGCGCTTCAGCAGAAGTTTATACAACTTCTATAACATCATAAGACCATTACCCGTTTCCTTCTATAGCAGATCGGCCACCTGCGCTGCATGCTGCTGCGGCACAAACTTTTTTAGCCGGTCGCACACTTCCCTGTACTGCTTTATTCCTGCAAGGTTATTCCATTCATTGGGATCATGATGATGATCATATAATTCTTCCGGGCCATCGGCATATTGAATGTAACGCCACTGCTCTGTGCGGATGGCATGATTCCCTTTCATATAGGTCATTAATGCCGGAGGAATTTTTACTGATGTATCTTTTAATAAGGGCACCAGGCTGAAGCCGTCCGCCTGCGCACGAATTTTAAGACCCGCCAGCTCGCACAGTGTGGGATAAATAGTGGTCATATCAACCGGCTTGCTGATCACGCTATGCGGTTGGGTAATACCGGGCGCAATAATGACAAAGGGAATATGGGTTGTTTTTTCCCAAAGCGCAAACTTCTCAAAATGCTGCTTCTCTCCAAGGTGAAAACCGTGATCCGACCACAATACAACAATGGTATTCTCTTTATAAGCGCTTCTTTCCAGCGCATCAATGATCTTCCCGATCATGGCATCGGCAAATGAGGCACAGGCCTGGTAGGCCTGTACATAGCCCCTGTAGGCCGAAGGAGCCTGCTGCCCTGCCTTCACCATTCCTTTCCAGAACCAATCGCTGGGCCCCAGCAGTGTTTTTGCGCCTTCCGGCAGGTCGTTGGTATCGTCAGCCGGCAGCGCAGGCATCACAAGATCTTTTGTGGGGTATTTTTCAAAAAATTCCCCGGGGGCAAAAAAGGGCGAATGCGGTTTGTAAATGCCCACATTTAAGAAAAAGGGCTGGTTAAATTGCTGGTTCAGCTTATCGATCGCATATTCTGCGGTTCTGAAATCCGCCGTTTTCCGGATATCATCCGGCCAGGGACCCCAATCCGTATTCCGGGAGCCATACCCTTCCAGGCCGTTCAACTTCTTGGGCGGATACGGTTCGTTGATCGCCATCATAAGGTATTCGTCAAAGGAGGCGTTATCATGAAATGCCCAGTCGTTATGATGATGGAAGATCTTCCCCGATCCGCAAACAAAATAGCCATTCTCTTTAAAATACCGCTGTATTGTTTTTGCACCCGGCAATGCTTTTCTCCAATCCGAGCTGTTGCCGTAAATACCTGTTTTGTGAGGCCGGGTCCCCGTCATCACAGAAGCCCGGGACGGATTGCATGCCGGCGAGGAAGCATAGGCATGCGTAAAGAAAGCGCCCTTCTGTGCCAGGCGCTCAACATTGGGCATCCGGATCGGATTGCGCTGATCAAACAAGGTGGTCCAGTCGTTCAGGTCATCCACTGTTATAAAGAGTATATTGGGTTTTGTACCCACCTGCGAAAAGGATCTCCCGCTTACCAGGAGGATCAATGCCAGTAGTATTGTATGTAATGTACCTGCTTTCATAAATAACCGGTTTCTGATTTCCTGGTTCCGGTGCGGCTGTGCCGGAGGATTTTATTGCTTTACCCATTCCAGGCTAAACCGGTGAAAGTCGATGGAAAAACTTTTTTCCGCCACCGGTGCTTTTTTTACGTTATGATTAAACTCCGTCAGGGCTCCAATAAAGCCATCTGCTGTTTTTATCATGCTGGAGTAGCCCCCGTACCCGTTGCAGAGGCTGTCTCTGTTTACTTCCGGATAAAGCAGCCGGGCATATTTCCAGGAAGCCCCGTCATCTTCACTCATCCGTACCGTCATCAGGCACCTGTTTGCTGTTCCGTCTTTCTCGCTCTGCGCCGGGTTTAAGAACAGCAGCACATTGGGTGAAAAAGCATAGCGCAGCACCGATGCCTGACAGCGCGGATCCGGTAAATGCGGATCCGCAGCAAATGCGGCAAACCCCTGTTCTATGCTGCCCCGGGAAACAAACCTTGTATGACTCCCGGACCAGCGGGCGCCCACGCCCCGGTCGTTGCGCAGGAGCAGACCGTTGGAGAGCTCTGCAACCGTTCCCTCAAAGGTACCGGGTGGTATCAGCTGGTATTTCCAGGTGGCGCCGTGGTCATCACTGTAAATATTCCGCCGGCCGGCCGGTACGATCAGCCTGCCCCTGTATTTTCCCTGTACGACCTGGATACCGATCCCCGGTCCTACCGCATCCCACTTGTAGGCAGGTGGTACCAGTTCTGCGGTACGGTCAACAGGCGGCGCCCAGCTCAGGCCATTATCATCGCTGTAGGTCGTAAAAAGCTTTCGCTGTCCCCAGGCGTCGATGGGCATGAATTGTTTCCCGTTGAAACGGCCTCCGTGCTGACTGTGATTTTCATCATTCCAGGAAAGGAAAAGCCAGATGCGCCCGCTTTGTTCATCGGTCAGCGCAACCGGGTTGCCCCAGGTGCCTTCCCCTTCTGAAACAATCACCTTCAGCTTTGACCAGGAGTTCCCGTTATCATACGAGATCTTACAGACCAGGTCGATATCCCCATAATCCAATACCGAATGTTTCCTGCCTTCCGCAAAAGCGACCAGGTTGCCATTTTTTGCGCGGGCCAGGCAGGGGATCCGATAGGTGTTATAGCCTTCCGTATGTGCTGCAAAGATCCGGACCGTTTTCATGGCCGGCTTCCCGGAAGCGATGCAGGCATCTGCATGCGGCCGCTGCCGGTACAGGGCAAAGCGGCTCCCGCCCGCCTGTGTACTGCAGGCCAAGGCCAGCAGCAGGAAACCATTCCGGGCCGGCCGCGCATTTTTTCTACTCCATAATTGTACGCGAAAAAATCCCATTCTTTTCAACGTTTTTTAACCGCCGCATCCCGTTACCTCCGGTACACTACAATACCTTCCTGCGGGCTTTCCACACCGCCTTCGCCCACGATCACCAATTTTCCGTCATTGGTAAACACCGCGTCCATATTGCCAATGGGATCACTGTAGCCACGGTAAGCGGTCCTGGTAAATAAAGGACCGGTTGATGTAAAGGAAGCGCCGTTATCCGTACTTTCAAACAGCACCGGCGTTATCCCAAAATTCGGCCCGTTATAGGTTTCGGGATCTTTTTGCCTTCCGGTAGCATTTGCAAAATAAATGGTCCCCTGCTGATTGCTGACGGCAATGCCAGCGTACATATGCCCGTTGCTCAAGGTGGCCGCACCCGCTGCAATCGGCACCGGGGCCGTCCAGGTTTCCCCTCCGTCGCTGCTGTAGGATACCAGCTTGCTTTGCGGAGAGGCATTCCCATGCGACAGGATCAGCATTAACCGGGCATCGGCAAGCTCCACAACCGAGCCGGCTGTAATATTGGATCCGCCAACCAGCTGACTGGTCCGCCAGCTGGCGCCCTGGTCATCGGACAATCCTACTTTTATGGAAGTACCCCCATAGATCAGGGGCATGACCAGCCGGTTCTTATAGGCCGCCGACCTTAATTCGATCCCGTGGCCGGAGCTGCTTTTCAAATAGCCTTTGCTGACATCCTTGAGTGACTCCGTGATGTTTACGGGCTGCGACCATGACAGACCGTTATCCGTAGAAACCGTCTGGTATAAGAGCTGCTCCGCCGGGTAGCTGAAGCTTCCGTTCTTCAGGCTGGTAGTCGTAAGCTTGCTGTAGTGCAGGATCATTTTACCTCCGGAGGTGGTCACTACCTGTGGAAAACCATAGGTATCGCCGCTGCCGGCACCCGCAATGACCGACACCTGCTGATCCCATGTTTGCCCGCCGGTGCCGGACCTGCTCATAATAATATCCGTGTTGCCTACCGGCATGGTATTCTGGGCTACCCGTTCTTCCGCAGAGGCCGGGTTGGAGCGTCCTTCTGCAAAAAGCAACAGGTCTCCATTTCCGGCTTTTACCAGGGCCGGCGCCTGTATCCGGTTGTAATCCTGCTGATGTTCGTGCAGGGCATAATCCACCGAATACATATCGGAACTTTCCACATAAAAATCATGCACCGTTACAAAGTTCCGCCAGGGCCGGATCTGCGGCGTAAAGTAATATGGATCCTCCCTTGAAATCTTAAATAAGAAACAAAGCGTACCATTCACTTTTATATAAAAGAGGTTATCATGGATCACCACTTCAATTTCTGCCGGCACACCAGGTATGATCACTTCATTGGCCGTAGGCCATCCCTGGTCCGGGCTTACCGTTGCCCCCAGTGTACCGTAGAGGTCCACAAAGAACATCGGCGCAATGCTGCTGTTGCCGTCCATCCCGAAAACGAATACCCCGCCTGTACTCCAGCTGGCCCCCAGCACCAGGCCGGCCGCCGTGCCGCTAAACGTGCCGAAGCTGACTTTAGCATACATATAGAAACTTTTGCCCGCTCCTACCGGTACAAAATATTTGGAATAGGCCCAGTTGTATTTATAGCTGTTGGGATCGCCTCCCAGATGATCGGCATCTGTAAGCGGGTAATAATTGCGGTGGGGGATCAGCCGCATGCCCGTGGGCTCCTGTACCCAGGAAACCGTATCGTGCATGGGCCTGTAGTCCGTATAGCCTTTAAACAGGATCTTTCCGAAATCCGGCACGTTGTCCTTCATCAGCCACACACCGGCCTGCCGGGTCTTATCAAAGGGAAAGGGCAGTGAGTCCACCACATTAACAAATGAAGTGTCTTCAAACGGACCCGGAAAGTCAAAGTGCTGCTCCTTATAACAGCCCGTTGTAAAAACAAACCCTAAAAGTGTCAACGACAGCGTCATAAATCTGACCATCTTTTTCATCAGTTTATTTTTTATGTTTTTTCTGATCTGATGGAATTGCGCATATACTCCTTTTCTTATTTGAGAATCATTGATCATGCTCCGTTCCATATATTAGTTTTTTTACAATCCGCCTGCTTCCTGCCGGCAAGCTGCTTTTAAAATCGTTTATCTTACTTCCACAACAGCGGATCGATGGACATATACCAATGGCCCTCATCCTGGAGCTGTGCTTCCACTTCTTCCCGTTTGGGAGAAGGATACTTGGATGCTACCGCCGCGGCCAGCTGGTTCTTACCCGATAACTTTGACCAAAGCATGAGATCATACCAACGTTTGCCTTCAAAAGCAAATTCCCTTGCTTTTTCTTTAAAGATCACATCCAGCATGTATTCCTTATTCCGGTAGTCCGTTTGGGCTGGATCCAACTCTTCCAGCCCTCTTGCTATCCGCAGCATGTTCACAAAATTGAAAGCCGTGGCGTAATCTTCCAGCATGAGGTCGGCCAGGGCTTTGATGAGGAAGGCATCTGCACTCCTGTAAAAAGGCCAGCTGGCATCGCTCTGATAGCCGGGGCGCATACTGATGCCATTATCCAGTCCGATGTATTTCCAGATCACGGTATCGCCATTGATCACTTTATAGCTGAACTCCGTACGGATATCGCCGCCTTCGTAAGAAAAGATGTTCCGGATCACGGTGGAGGCGGGCTTTAAATAATACCGGCCGCCATCCCCCGCAACCGAAGAGGTAAATTCCTGCAACCGGTTTGTTTCAAAACTATTTGGATACTTATATCCCAGCAAAAACAGGGAATGCAGGGAGGCGTAGGAACCGGTGAACTGGTTGATCCAGGTTCCGGAAGTGCTGAGGGTATGGTTGGAGTTCCTTACCGGTGAATTGGCAAAAGCGGAAGCCGCCTGGTATTTGCCCAGCCATAAGGCCAGTTCCGCAGCAAAGGTTGCCGCCATTACCTGCGATACCCTCCCATAGCGTTCCTGAGCAGGAAGCGAGTTCCTGTTCCACTGATAATTCAACGGCAATATACCCAGCACCGTAAGGGCATCATTGTAGATCATCTCCCATACTTCATCCCGGCTTTTGGGGTAATAATAGGTACCCCGGATCTCATCTGCCGGCAACGACCGGGTCTTGCGGATAAGGGTGTCGCCGGACTGATCCACATATTTTATCTGCTCGGCATAATCGGACAGGATCAGGGGGAACCGTTCAAAGTTCCGCACCAGTATATAATAGCAATACGCCCTCAACAAAAGTGCCTCCGCATAGAACGCACCGGCATCCCTTTCGAGGATCTTATCGTCGAGCCTTGCAACGGTATAAACTTTTTCCAGCTGCCGGTTGCACCGCGCAATGGTTTTATAAATACCGGCATAGCTGGTATAGGGATTTTCTTTACTGATGGTATTGGCAACAAATTCATTGATATAAGGGTCCGGCTCCGCCTGCCCGGTTGTAACCATGTCTGCCCGTGCATCTCCCCACAACAAAAACTTATGCACTTCTTTTGTCAGGGGCTCATACATACCGATCGCGCTGGCATTGAGGTCTTCCCGGTTCTTATTAAAATCTTCCTCCTTGATCACCGAATAAGGATCCACGTCGTAAAAGCTCTTGCAGCCCCCCAGCAGGAGGACGCCTGCAAAAAAACAGATATACCCGAAGAACCGCAGCCCCATCCTTTTACCTGCTGATCCGCTTCTGTGTATGCTTGTTTGCTCCTGATACATATTATTTTGTTTTTGCGCTTAAAGAGAAATTTTAACACCAACAATCAGGGATTTCGGAAGCGGGGACGTGCCAAAATCGATACCCCGCAACAGCACATCCGATGCCGATACCACTTCCGGATCCAACCCACTGTAGGAAGTGAAGGTAAACAGGTTCTCTCCCGAAATATTCACTTTCAGCCCTTTTATGAACGAAGTGCTTTTTTTCAGCGGCACATCATAGCTCAGTGTCAGCAGCTTCAGCCGGGTATAACTCCCGTCTTCCACCCACAGGTCGGAAGCCATGCCGTTAAAAGAAGGATCGCCATAGGCCGCCCGGCTCACCATGCCGTTTCCCGGCTCGGATCCGGATCGCCAGCGGCCGGCAACAGCAACCGACTGGTTGGAATAATCGCTCATTAAGTGCATTTGCTGGTTAAAGCTATTATAGATATCCTGGCCATAGGAGAAGGCAACCCGGGCTTCAAGCGAAAGCCTCTTGTAGCTCCAGTAAGAACCAAAACCACCATAGAGGTCCGGCAGCGGGCTACCAATTATCTGCCGGTCATTGGCATTGATCTTTCCATCCCCGTTGATGTCTTCTACGATATAGTCGCCCGGTTTATAATCAGTACCGTCAGATTTTTTGAGGTTAACTTCGGCAGCCGACCGGAATACGCCTGTGATGCGATAGCCATAAAACGAACCAATACCTTCCGATTCCCGGGCAATACCGCTTACATTTCCCAGGGTGCGTATGATGTCCCCGTTGTACAGCTCTTTTACCTTGTTATCCAGCGTGGAGGCATTGCCATAAATCATCCAGGAAAATTTGGGTCCCTCTACAATCTTTGCGTTCAACGTTACCTCTACTCCCTTTGAAGCGATCCTGCCGCTGTTCTCAAACTGCGGGTCCAGCCCCAGCTCCACCGGGAAGCTCCGGTAAGTGATCAGGTTATCGGTAACCCGCTGATAATAGCCGGCGTCAATTTGCAGCCGCTGGTTAAAAAGGCTGAACCGGACCCCTGCATCCAATGCATCCGTAACTTCCGGCCGTATCTGGTCATTGCCTACATTGCCAAGGTAAACCCCGCCGTAGCCAAAATAATGAACCGCGTAATATAAATTGTCCTGGTAATAACCGCGCACATCATAATTTCCCGTTCTCCCAAACCCGGCGCGCAGAGAGATGTTGTGTGGCCTTGAGCGTTCCAGCAGGTCCAGCTGCAGCTTTCCACCGCCATAGAGTCCCCAGCGGCCACCGGGCCCAAAATTGGAGGAACCTTCCGCAGCAACATTGGCGGCAACATACAACCGTTTCCACAGATCCACGGTTCCTGAAAAATAGAACCGGCTGAGATTGGAGCGGAACCGCACATTGGACGCACTGTCCACGATCCCCTGCTTTAAGGTTTCATAGTCATCCGTGCCGGCATTCACCTTTCTGCCAAAAAGTGCCTTATCTTCATACGTTTCTACCCAGGCCCCTAACTGGCCATTGTATTGAACGGCGTTGCCCCAATTTCCTGATTTGTTCAGGAACGAGTTCCAGATCAGCGTAAACTCGCTGGAGTTCCGGTTGGCATTCTGGCGGATCCGGTATTGATCCGGCACAATGCCCAGGGCAGGCCGGTACTGGTTCTCTTTCATATTATAATATCCCACAGACAGCGAGGACTGCAGGGCCAGTGTTTTGTCTATATGCCATTTTGCCGCGATGGTACCATCTACCCGGTTCTCTTCATTTTTATTTTTCATACGATCCACCAGCGCCCAGGGATTGCTTTTACCCAGCACATCCACATCCGCCAGCAGGTTGGTACGCACATCCTCATCATTATAGGCCTCTTTACCCAAAAAGGGCGCTTTGGATGCGGCAACAAATAAGGGATGGATGCCCCAGTCCGTACCTTCTTCCAGGTAGCGCGATCCGGTATTGGAATAACTGAGATTATTGCGGATCTCAAATTTCTGCGAGAGGTGATAATCCAGGTTGAAGCGCATGGTGGTGCGGTTAAAATCAGCCCCTTCCAGCGTTTCATCCTTACCGGTATAGCCGATGCTGAACATATAGTTGGCATCCGCAGAGCCGCCTTTTAATTTTATATGATAGTCGTTATACCGCGCCGGCCGGTCGATCATTTTGATCCAGTCTGTATGTTGATTATACTGTGCCAGCGAGGGATTGAATACGGGGTTGGCCGCTATATCTTCAGGCGTGGCGCCGTTTTCCGCCAGATATTGCTGCAGGTAATTTTTAAATGTAGCGCCGTCCATATGATCGATATCATACCGCGCCCGCATAAAGCCGGTGTTGGCGGTCACATCGATCTTGGTTCCCCCGAATACCCCGCGGTCGGTTGCCAAAAAAATGGCCCCGTTAGCGCCCCTTCCGCCAAGCGCGGACAGGTCTGCAGCATCTTTTAAAATGCTGACTGATTGGATGTCATGAATATTCAGGAATCCAAACCGTGTGGGCTCGTAGACAGAAAGGAAGGGCGCCAGCGATCTGGAATATTTAATGGGCAGGCCATCTACATATATTTGCGGGCCTGCGCTCAAATTGACCGTATTCACGCCCCTGATCATCAGTTGCGGGGCTGCTCCGATGGCGCCGGATTCCGTAACGTGTATGCCCGCCGTCCCGGACAATAACTCTGCAAAGGAAAGGGCATCGCTTTGCTGGGGTAGTGGCATCACGGGAACCGAATCGAGGATCCCCAGCTTGTCCATTCCGGTTACCTTCAACGTATCGCGATCCACTTCCTGAGCATGGGCATTCCATGAACCCGCAACAAGCAGGAGGACACCTACCCATTTGAAAAGTTTCATATCGTTCGAATTCTCTTTCATTAGCAATGTTTAATTAATCATTTTATCGGAATCAGTTCAAGCATGTCGCACAGCAGGTCACAGCAGTAGGAAGGATTGGAGTTGGAGCCAAACCCCGCAAAGGCAAAATAAAGCGTAACGTCCGACCTGTCGCTAACCGTAACTTCCCCGCAATTGTTATAGGAAAGATAGTCCCACTCTTCAAAGGCTCCATCGGCCTTGGCCATATTGACCATTTCATCAACAACCGTATTGTTATAGATGACAATATATTTACCACGGGTACCGCCGCCCCGGTGGATCATCCGGATCCGGTATTTACCGGCAGGCACATCCGGCACGGTCATATAAAAGTAATCGCCTACCTGGGTGGCATTGAAAGCCACGATCTTGCCCTCTTTATTCTGGTGATAGCTCTTAGTGCCGGTATTCAGGCTGATGGTTGCGGGCGCCACGGTAAATATATTCTGCTGCCCGTAGGGGCTGCCGGGCGGGTACAGGTTAAACCTAATGGTGGCCGGCACAGCATCCACAATTTCGAGTAAGGTATCCAGCGTATGAAAAATACCGTTGTTGCAAACCTGGTCAATACCCCAGGTTTTACTCTCGCTAAAAGGATATACTTCGTTGATATAATACCGGCCGTACGGGTCCACATTGAAGCTTAAGGCCTGCCGCTCCAGGAGCGGGTAAAAACGCTTTCCCGCCATCAGGTTCAGAAAATAACCGGAGTCCGCAACAATATGATATTTTACCCATTCCTCCAGATTGGGCAGGGCTTCTTTTGAAAAGTTGGACTTGGCCAGTGCCTGGTCCGATTCCACAAAAAGTGTGATGATGCTGTCTTTGAGATACCGGGTGTAACCGGTTTCATCAAAAATACCGAGCATGGTATTGTATTGCCCGCTTTGCTTCAGGGTTTCATAGACGCTGTTAAAAGGGGGTTTCAGTACATTATCGACAATATCAATATAACCGTTGGTCAATTCAATATTGCCCTCAACAATGGTTGTTGTATTGTTCAGGCGAATTGAGCTGTAGGATTCGCTCATATCCGCAATGAGGTATTTGTTCTGGTAAACGGTAGGAACGGGTAAGGGACCAAATTCAAATTCATTGGAATTGATCTTCTGGTTCAACAAGTGATAACGGAAATAGCTCAGCCAGAATTCCTTGCTCCGGTCCTGTACAGAAGTCACCGGCGTTCCTTCCGCGCTCAGGCTTTTAAACAGGGCTTCGAAGGCGGCATTGTTGGGTGCAAATACGGTATAGGCGCCGGCGGTCTTTAACAGGTTCCGCTGGCCCGTATAATCGATCAGTTCCCTGAACGTACTCAGGTCTTCCCGCTTGTCAATGTAATCCATGATCTGGATCTCATCATTGGAATCATACCGTGCCCCGGACAGCTCCCGGTTGCAGGAATAAAATGCTGCCCAACAGATCAGCACGCCTATTAACACATAAAACCTGTTCATATCCTTATGTTTAATAATTTTCATTACCTGTTTTTATAATAGTCCTTTTGTACCAGGGCCGGATTGTTTTCGATCTCCGTTTTATTATAAGGTAAAAACCAGCTTTCGGGATTCAGCAACCGCGCCCTGATCACCTGGTAGGAATAGCCCATTGAATTATTGGTGGCGGATTTAGTGAGCAATGCATCGGCCATGCCCGGTCTTCTTGCGATGCGCACCGCAGCAAACCACTCCTTTCCTTCAAAACCCAGCTCGGCCTCCCGCTCCATTAAGAGCCGGGAGAAAAATTCAACGCCTTCGCCCGATTCGCCGGTGGACAATAACGGAACATTGCAATGTTCCCGGATCAGGTTGAGCATCTGCTCCGCTTCCGGATAACGGTTCAGCATTGCATAGGCCTCCGCTTTCATAAAGAGTATTTCGCGATACCTGTAAAGAATATAATTGGCCAGCCGGCGGTCATTGGGCGGGCGGTACGATTGCTGATAGGCCTGCTGCCCCAAAAATTTATACACTTCCCAGCCGGACCCAAAACTCCCGGAAACATTGCTGCTCCTGCGGTAGGCGGAAAAATCCTTATAGCGTATCGTATCCGAGCTGGTATATTCCGGTAAGGTTGTAGGATACAACACCTCCTCGTTGGCCAACTGCACATTTACGGAGTTAGCCAGGTACATGGTGCCTGCAGATGCAGGACCTGAATAATAGGCAAACCAGCCATACAGCGGTGAGCCGGGGCCCGTTGGCTTGTATTGCAGTTCCAGGATGCTTTCCGGCGAATTGCCGGGGTTGAAGATCGTGTACCATTCAAACGGGCCTACCAGCCGGGATGCATACTGTTGATCGAGTGATGCGCAAAGGTCCAGGACGCCCTGGTAATCATTTCTCCAGAGTTTTACATCTGCCCACAAAGCCCTTACCGCATTCTTCGTTACCCGCCCGTATTTTTTATCGGCATCATCAAAAGCGTCCGGGCACTGCTTGAGCGCTACTTCCAGGTCCGACTCAATAAAATCCAGCACTTCTTCCTCAGCAGCCGCCGCCGTATTTACCTGCTGATTATCCGATTCATATGGCTCTTTGATCAGCGGTACTTCCTTAAAGGCCCTCACCAGGTAAAAATAATCCAAGGCCCGTAAGGCATATGCTTCGCCCAGCATGCTGTTCAATTCCGTTTCTTTAAAGGTGGGATCCGTATTGAGCGCCAGGGGTGCATTTTTTATGAAGGCATTGATCCAGCCGATCGATTTATAAACGGAGGACCAGGACAGCAGTGTATTGTCCGGGTACAGATCCTGCGAAAGGAACTGCCGGTGGTTGGCCGTAAATGCATCGCCGGACCCCGGCTTATACAGGCTGGAGCGGATATCGCCCCAAACATGAAAAGAAGAAACATTGTTCTGGATGGATGTGTATAACCCGGTAAGCGAAGCGGATACCTGATCCCGGTTCTTCCAGAATTCGCTGTGCACCAGGTTATCCGGCTGATCCACTTCCAGGATCTTATTGCAGGAAAAAGATGCACCTGCCATTACAAGGATCCCCAGTAAACCCAATTTTAATTTTATATTCATATCGTACAATTGGCTGCCAAGTTTTAAAAAGAAAGATTTAATCCCGCTGTGAATTGCCTGGCGGGGGCAGTGGCGCTATTATCGATACCAAACAAAGCCACGCTTCCCGTAATCGGCACCTCGGGGTCCAGTCCTTTATAATGCGTCCAGGTATAAAGGTTATAACCCGTTACAAAAAAGCCCACCTGCTGGATGCCCAGTCCCAGCCGCTGCACAAAACGCTTACCGGCATTGTAGGTCAGCGAAACCGTTTTCAGCCGTACATACGATCCATCCTCTACCCAACGGGTGGATGCCGCACTATTGTGCTCGTTATCCGGCTGCGCACGCGGCATGTCGGTAATATCTCCCTGCCGCCTCCACCGGGACAGGATGGACCGGGACTGGTTGTGCGAGTACAGCATCCGCTCCATGGATAACCGCGTGGCATTAATAACATCATTTCCCGTCTGGTACTGCAGGTTTACGGTAAAGATCCAGTTCTTATAATTAAACGTATTGTTCCAGCCGCCGAAGAAAAGAGGGTTGGCATCTCCGATCTGCACGCGGTCCAGCTCGTTGATGACCCCATCTCCGTTCACATCATCATAGATCATATCGCCTCCTTTCAGCTGTAGGCCGGTAACCGATCCGAACCGCATGTATTTGGGAGTGGTCCCATCAGCCTCGTAAATAATATTACCCGCGTCATCGCGCAGGATGGCATCGGCATCCCTGGAATACACGCCCAGTGCGCGATACCCGTAGAATCCGCCGATCACATCCCCTTCCTGAAGCTTGGAGGTGAAGCCCCACTGGCTGACACTAAATGCATTTTCATCAAACAATTCAGGAAGCTTCAGGAGTTTGTTCTTGTTGGTAGCAATATTGAAGAACGACTTCCACCGCAGCTTATTTTCGCCCCCCTTCAGAATCACGCCGGTGATCCCCAGTTCCCATCCGGAGTTGCGGACCGTTCCGAAGTTGATGTACTCCGAAGCATAGCCCAGCGTGGAGGAGAGCCGCTCCTGCAATAACAGGTTGTTGGTGGTACGGGAATAAAAATCAAGTTGGCCCGTCAGCCGGTCCCTGAAAAAACTCCAGTCCAGCCCCAGGTTGTATTCTGAAGTGCGTTCCTCCCGGATATTGTCGCTGGCAAATTTTGACGGATAGGTGTACGTTTCTCCCAGGTACCCGGTGCCCGTACCGTATGCGATGTCATAGAGATTATCAATATTGGGCAGATTACCCGTAACCCCAAAGGCAAACCGGGGTTTTATAAACGATATCCATTCGGCATCCTTCAAAAAGGATTCCCGGCTGATATCCCAGGCTGCGCCCACTGCGGGAAAGACCGAATAGGGATTGTCTGCACCATACCTGGAATCGCCCTCCGACTTTCCGGTCAGCGTTAAAAAATAGCGGTCCTTCAGCGCATAATGCCCCTGTACAAACATGCCCAGGTACTTACGCGTGCCATAGGTGCCCGTAGCGCTTGAGATGATGGCTGCCGCATCCGCGGACTTTAACTCGGGAGAGGCGCCGTTATAATATTCCAGAGATGTTGAATTGTCCCTGTCCAGGTTGTAGGTAAGTACCCCCGTAAAGGTAAGGCGATGATCACCGCTGCGGATGGCCGACCAGGTCAACCGGTTGTTATTATTGATCATCAGCTGGTAGCCTTCCGTTTGCATACCCGCATTGTACAATACTTCATTGGGGATGGCATCCGTGGCATACCCCGGTAAAAAATATTCATCTGCCGACTCCCTGAAATCGGCCGATACCTGGCTTCTGAAATCCAGGTTCTTGAGGATCTTAAAATCTACAGAAGTGGAAGCCATGAAACGGTTGGCCCGGGTATTATAAGTAGAATAGTCGATAATGGCCAGCGGGTTGTATCTCGAATGTGAAGAAACCCCTATTGTCCTGTCTACAAAATAGTTTAACCCGTTCCTGGAATAAATGGGGAAATAAGCAGGCGTTTGCCGTGCAAAAAGCATCGGGTTGATATCCGTTGACGTAATGGGATGGTCCTGGCCCCGCTTATCCGTAAGCGAATTGGTATAGTTCAGATCCGCTGTGATCTTTAACCGGTCCGATACATTATAATTCAGGTTGAACCGGGTATTGAACCGGTCATAACCGGTTCCTTTTGTGGTACCGTATTGATTGGCATAACCCAACCCCCAATAGTAACTAAGCCGGTCTCCCCCACCGCTCAGAGCGGTATTGTATTGCTGATAGAATCCTTTCCGTGTGATGGCATCCACCCAGTCCGTATTGTTGTTAAAGATCCATGCATCCGTCCTGGTAAGATCTCCCCGCAGCTCGGGCAGGGTCGTTCCTTTATCCACACCACCCGTGGTCTTCTCTAAATAATAGATCCGCTGTTCGTCGCCGGATAACATGGGGATCGTACGAGGCACTTCCGTAAGGGTATATTTGGTGTTGAACTGAAATTTGGGCTTTCCCTTTTTGCCTCTCTTGGTCTGGATCACGATCACCCCATTGGCGCCGCGCGAACCATATAAGGCGGTTGCGGAAGCATCTTTGAGAATATCGATCGAAGCAATGTCCGACGGATCCAGGTCCCCGATAGGGCTAAACCCAAAATCGGTAATGCTGGCCACCTTGTAGTCGTTTCCGATAATTTCCGCACCATCAACGATCCACAACGGATCGTTCATCCCCGAGATGCTGGATATACCCCTGATCCGGATACTGGCCGCCGCACCCGGATCCCCGCTTGCAGCCACCACCTGTATCCCGGGGGCCATGCCCTGTAACAGCTGGTCCACACTGGTAACCGGCATTTTGTCCGTATTGGCCAGATCCACAGAAGCAATGGCACTGGACAGTTCACGCCGGTCTATCGACAAAAAGCCCAGGTCCGCTTTCTTCTTGATCGCTGCAACTACCTGCACCTCGTCCATAGCACCGCTGTCGGCTGCCATATATACGGTAAAAAAGGATTTGTCCGAAAGCGCAAATTCCTGTGTCTGGTACCCGAGACTGGAAAATGCGACCCTTGCTGCGCCGGGAGCGCTCCGGATCTCGAACTTGCCTTCGGTATTTGTTTTATTTCCTTTCAGGGCAAGATTATTGGCATTTACCAGCATGACCGATACATCTGCAAGCGGCCGGTTTGTTTTTTTATCATACACGATCCCCCTGATAACGGCCTCTTCCTGAGCATTCAAAATGAAACCGGAGATGATCGCTATAAAAAACAGCACCCCTTTTCTTAAAAAGTTATCAAGCATAACCTTTGCAATCGTTTAGTTTTTAAAATACACTGTTCACTTTATGAATAACCCCATTGTTTCCCTGGATATTGGCAACGGCAGGCGTGATCGTTTTTCCTGCCCCGTTGGTAACCGTAAACGTTTGCCAGGCACCATTGATCTGCAACATTTCATTATTCTTATCGGCAATCTGCCCGTTAAATTCTCCATCCGTAAATACATACCGGTTGGGTATCACATAGGATTGCACAAATGCCCGGGCAGCATCCGCATTCATGGCCGCCACGTTGATCCCTGCTGTTGTAAGTGCCTGGTTTGTGGGAGCCAGCACCGTATAGCTGAAAAAGCCTGTTAACCTTAATTGTGAGGCAATACCCGAACGGTCCAGTGCCGTAATGAACAAGGACAGGTCCGGCTGTTTCTTCATTACATTGTACACTGTAAGGGTGTCGCTTATTTTGTCGATCGGGTTCAGAAAGCCATCGATCTGGTAGATCGCCCCGTTTGCGCCATTCCATTCCGGATCGGAAGACACCAGGCCCACCGAGTGTCCTGTATAATCATAGAACCGCCCGTTCTCATAATACACATATCCATAGCCGGTGGGATAAAACCGTTTACGAAAGCCTCCGTCTTCCCGTACATCAATGTTAAAAATACCGGCTTTGCATTGCTGTTTCCGCCATTCCAGGTCCTTCTGGTTCAGATCTTCCGCCAATGGAACGCCCCATACCTCATCGGACTGTATGAGCATGGTTTTGGGGCTGTGCTGGTAATAGAGTATATCGTATAGCCCTTCGTTCACCCCTGCATTGGAAACCATCCAGTACCACTGGCTGAATTTTTTATACTTTAAAAGAATGCCGCCCATCACGCTGTGCATTTCCGGAGACAGCAATACTTTATTGACTTTATAGATGATACTGTTGCTGGCGCGAACGGAACCCGTGATCAGCGAAGGCACATCTGCGATCATGCGCGTATATCCTGCCAGGGTACGCCAATCCGGGTCCATCCGCTTAAGATCGCTCAGGTACCAGATATTATCCACGATGGTGGCGCGGATCAGCGAATACATGACCGGCTTGGGCACCGAATCGAGCGTATTGTCGATCGCTCCCATATACGGTTCAAAGTATTTTTTGATGGCTTCATTGGTAGGCACCAGGAGTGTGGTAATGGTGCCTTCATCCGCCAGGTTGCGCCCAAAGGAGAAGGATTTGTACAACGTGGTATCCACCCAGCCAAACTCATCCTTTTGCCCCAGCACATATTGCACATGCTTTTCCAGCCAGGAGCTGAAAATCGTTGTTTCAGTATCTGCTGCCAGCGCTTCATCCGCCCGGAGCGTTACTTCCAGGGGTGCGCCCAGCACATGGATCACACCGTTGCTGGCATCAATGTCCGGTTCCGAGATCACTACCCCGTCCGCTATGAAAGAAGCTTCTCCTTTATCTGAAGGATAGAGGCTTAAATAATCACTCATCTGGTTCTCAAAAAAGGACGACGAAAAAAGCTGGATGTGCTTGCCGGGAATATTCCCCTCTGTGCGGGTCGTAAAATTTGTAGCCCGGCTCTTCCCGATCAGCGATGTAGCGGCGTTATAGATCTTGTTGATATCATACTCATAATACATCCCGTTGATAAAATGGTAATTGATATACTTGCGCAGCAAGGCTTCGGGAACCTGGTCGATGGAGTTGTACCCCAGTTTCGAAAAATACAGGGTTACCTGATCATCTGCCGGGGCCAGGCAGGTATAGATGGCCGAGCTGCCCAGGGTTTTCCGAAGATTTACTTTATCAATGATCCGGACAAACAACGAAAAACGTCCGTCCGCCTCCAGTACTTCAATAATATTTTTATCGAGCTCGCTTTTGGGATTATAATACTGATTCAGCTCCTTCGTGCACGAAACAAACAGCAGGCTGAACAGGAACCAGCTGCTCCAGAAAGTAAGCAGTTTCTTATACATTTTCATACGCAAACATTTGCTGTTATAATAAGACCTTTAACCACAGGTACAGGCCTGTTCTATTTTAAATAAGCAATCAGCCCTGATTCCTTTTTTCAAATAACATTTGTAGTAATGTTCTACAAAACTATTTTTTATTTATTGCTGACCAAATTTTTAGTCTGTTAATTTTCCGGATACCGCCCTCCAAAACCTGCGCCGCTTTCCGGATCACAGGCGGCCGTAATTTCCTTCCATTATCCCTTCAATGGCCTCCTGTATGACAAAGCAATCTTTCAATCGTCACCAGCAATCAAATTTGTAGTAATGTTCTACAAATATATTTTGCTTTTTCATCTTTTCCAAATTTTTCCCTTTTAAAAATGATCGGTTTCCGGGACCTGCTCCCCTTTTTAAGGCAGTTCCTGGTGTTTGGGTTTCAATATCAGCAACTGCAGCACCACTACGAACAGCACAACACCCGCCATTAAGGCAAAATCCCTTCCCAGGTGACCGGCGTCGCTGGATTTTCCCAAAAAGCTGGTGATAAAAGCGCCAAAGAATACCCCGGTCATGTTCATCAGCCCGTAGCCGGTGGCCCGGTATCTTGCGGGAACAAACTGGCAAAGGATGGGCATATTGTTGGCGTCAAAGATGCCGAAACCAATTCCAAAAAGCACGCCGGCGGCGATCAATGCAAAAGTGGTATGGCCAAATCCCAGAATGATGATGGCCGGCACCGTCAGCAATACACCGCCGGCACTTGTATAGATACGCGCCTTTATATTCCGCTGTACCCACCGGTCGGAAATAACACCACCCAAAATAACGCCTATAAAGGAAGATACGGCAATGGTGATGGTGGCGATCGGCCCGGCAACCGACATATCCAGGTTCAGGCTTTCCGAAAACAACGTGGGCAGCCAGTTCTTTGTGGCCCATCCCGGAAGGCTGGGTATGGCAAAATAAAGCAGTACCACCCAAAAGGAAAGATTGCCCAGCAGCCAGGCAATGCCTGACAATGCTTTAAAGCCTCCTTTATTTACAGGTGGCACCTGCTCGGCAACCACCACCCTTTTTTCTTTTAGAAAAAGCGCCAGGATCACTGCATAGATGACGCCAATGATCCCAAACAGATGGAACGTGCTGTGCCAGGTGTACGCCTCTGCTATCGTGGCCCCAAAGCCACCAAGTGCCTGCCCTGCATACAAACCGGTCATGTGAATGCCGATGGCCAGCGATCTTGTTTTGGAACCATGGTAGTCAGCGATCAGCGATAAGGCGGCCGGTATATAAATAGCTTCGCTGAAACCCATAATGGCCCGCAGCCATTTCAGTGCTTCAAATGTATTGGCATACCCCATCCCATAGGTAACCGCCGACCAGATAAATAAGCTTACAACGATCAGCCATTTCCTGTTCAGCCGGTCTGCGATCACGCCGGATATGGGGCTCATGATCCCGTATATCCACAGGAAAACGGACATGAGTATCCCGAAATTTTCTGCACTTTGCAGGGAGGCGATGTCCACTTCCATTGCAGGACGCATTGTTGCCAGCATCTGCCGGTCTAAATAATTCAGCAGGCCCACAACCCAGAGCAGCGCCACAACAATCCACGGATTTAAATGCTTCGTCTTCATATGATGATCGTTCATTATGATAAATCAATCTGGTCCGGCTACCAGTTATCAGTTCTGAAAGGCGCCACAGGCAATCCTTCCGTGTTATATAAATTACCTTCCACCAGGTCCGTGAAAGCATACCGTACCGCCAGTGGTTCCTTTACGTTTTCACTCTTCACCAGTACCGCTTTCTTAAAGATCCGGGCCGTTGCCGGAAAAAATTTTTTATCCTTACCGGCCACTTCAAAGCCGGCAATAGCTGTGCCCGTGGAAAAAAGTCCATTGGCTGCATTTTTAAATGTCAATGATACGGTATCGTTTTTAATGCGCATCCTGTCAAAGTAAGGACTTTGATATGCGATCCCCTTTATCCCATACGCATCCCCCAGCGCCCAATACAGCAGCCGGTTACTGATGGTTGTTTTATCGGGAGGATGAATGGTAGTGGCGCTGCCTTTGTCCATACTCACCACCATCCCGCTGTTGGGAATCCTGGTCATGGCGTTGTATTGCGCCTCTCTTAAATAAGGGGTCGAATCTTTCCGCGCACCATAATGCCACGGGGCGATCTGAACATAATAGAAGAACAAACTATCGTCTTGCCATGTTTTCCGCCAGCCGTTCACCATCAGCTGCATGAGCTGCGCGTATTCCGATGGCCGGGGAACATTCGCTTCTCCCTGGTACCATAAAAATCCTTTGATCCCGTATCCCTGTACGGGGCTGATCATGCCATTGTACAGGCAGGTCGGTTTCAGCCGGTCGGGTTTTTCGGCGCCAGCCGGCAGCGTGATTGTGCGGCCGCCAAAAAGTTGAATGCTTTCTTTATTCATCCAGGCTTCGATAGGCGTGCCGCCCCAGGTTGACTGGATGATCCCTACAGGAACATTTAACAGCTCCTGCAATCTTTTTGCGAACCGGAACCCTACTGCGCTAAAACCCGCAGCCGAAGCCGGGGCAGCTGCTTCCCATTTGCCGGCACAATCATCTTCCGGCGTAAGTGAAACAGCATGCGGAACATGAAAGAGCCTTAAGAATTTGTTCCCGGCCGCAACAAGATCATCGTTGGAATTCAATACAGGCTGATTGGCGTAACCGGTCATGGGCATTTCCATATTGGATTGCCCGGAACAGACCCAAACCTCTCCTACTAAAATATCTTTTAACACGATTGCCGCATCATCAGTGAAGGTAAGCGTATAAGGCCCCCCTGCTGCCGGCGTTTTGATCAAAGCCCGCCACATCCCCCGGCTGTCGGAGCGCACTGAATAGGTATGCGCTTCCCAGGAGGGCTTAATTTTTACTACATGGTTGGCTTTTGCTTTTCCCCAAACGGGTACGGAAGACCGTTGCTGCAGTACCATTCCGTTACCAATGATCGCGGGCAGTTCAATCCGTGCATTTGATCTTAAACAGCAGGCGCTAACAAAAACCAATAAAAAGAAAAAATTCCTCATAAAATATATTTTAGCATCTATCGAACATAAAAACGCTTTGCCGGGTCTTCCCCTGGTACCCGTATGCCGGTGCTCCAAAAGCTACTGCACCTCTTTTAATTTTACCGACAGCACATTGGGCGTTCGCGTACCCGGCCGCACTTCCCCACCGGGAATGATGAGCCGGCCATCCCATACCGCCAGTGTGGTGGTAACCGGGGCCCACCGGCTCTGGTTAGGTGCCGCAACAGCGTTGGGGCGGATCACCACCGGGATCTTGCCGATCACCTGCCATTGCTGATCGCTTAAACCATACCGCAGGATATCTTTTGAAAACCCCGGGTGTTTATCCCGCAGATCGCTTTTAGCCAGGCTTCCGTCATCCCCGCCAAATATAAAAACGGCCTTCCCGTTACTGTATGCAGGCGACGGGGCGGCCACAGTAGCCCCGGGCATATCGTTAAGCCGCTTCCAGCCATCTGTTGGGTCATAGCTGTAAGCATCCTTTAAATACTTCCGTTCCCCCTTCTCCAGGGTTGTTCCGCTAAAAACAAAAAATGTCTGTCCTACGGCTGCAGCAACCGCCAGCATTCTCGACGGCCCCGGCAACGGGGGAAGCTCCACCCAGCCTTTTTGAAGATCTTTCAGATCCAGGCACAGGAATATATTTTTGGTTTCGGGATCGTTGGGACCCGTAAGACCTCCCAGCACATAAATACAATTACCGGCCAGCACACCACAGCTGTTCGCCAATGGAACGGGCAGGGAGGGCAATGTTCCTGTACGGATCGTTCCCTGCTCGTATTTTAAAGTATATACCTCCGCAAAGTGTGCCGATTCATTACTGCCACCGATGATGATCAGTTCCTCCTTTGTGGAAACAGAAACCCCGTATCCCAATGGTTTGGGCAGGCGGCCCATGCGCTCCCATTTTCCCCCGGGCTCTTTTAAAACATAGATGGCATCATACCAAACTTTTTTGGAACCCAGCCAGGGCGCACCTTTGCCGGGAAAATTAGCTCCCCCTGCAACGATCAGTGCATGGTTTGAAACACCGGCAAAAGAGCCGGCAAACCCGGTGGGGTCAGGAATTTTGTTCAGCGTATCCCAATGGGCAAAGGGCGCTGTTTGCTGAGCGATCAAAAACATAGGCGATAATAAAAAGATCCATATCAAACTTTTTGTCATAGCGTGCTTACAGTACTACGGGATCACCCGGTATCCATTTCCGGGCATCAGCCAGGTTATCAAAAAAAGAGATTTCTTCAAGATACGTCTTTAACGCTTCAGTCTGTTCGCCGGTAAGATCCACCAGCGGCAGCCGGCAGCCTCCCAGGTCCAGCCCGGTCATTTTTAATATTTCTTTTTGCGTGGGTATCGGGGCGTACCAGCCCAGTGCCCGGATCATCTGGCAACATGCATACTGCGCTGCTGCAGCTTCCCGGAGCTTTTTCTGCTCAAAAAGATCTATAATTTTCAGGTACATCGGCGCCGCAAAGCTATAGGTGCTGCCGATGGCGCCTCTGGCCCCCATACTCAGCGCCGGTAGCAACAATTCATCATAGCCAAACAAAATATCAAATTTCCCTTCCTTATACCGGAGGCAATGCTGGTATTCATGTAAAGTGGCGGCGGTATATTTTACACCTGCCAGACTGGGTATTTTTGATTCCCCTATCTTTAAAAAATCGACCACGCTTACCGAAACACCGGTAGCCGCCGGCATATGATAATAATAGAAGGGAGTATCCGGTGCTGCGGATGCTATTTGCGCCATGCAGTCCACAAGATTTTCCACGGAAGAAGGCTTAAAGTAAAAGGCCGCTACAGCGGATATCGCATCAGCACCCACGCGCTGGGCATGTGCCGCCAGCTTCTGCGCTTCTTTAATGGAACTGTGCCCTACGTGCGCAAATACTTTTAGTCTTTTATCCGAGGCATTTATATAGGCTTCAGTAACGGCCATGCGTTCTTCCAGCGTAAGGCTCAGCCCTTCTCCGTTGGTACCGCCTACAAAAACGCCTTTTACGCCATCTGCAATTAACCGTTCCACAATCAGGGGTACCAGGTCGAGCTGCAACTCCTTATTGTTGTCAAATGCACTAAATGTGGCTGCCAGCAGCCCGGTTGTTTTTTGTATCTTCATTTTAGTCTGTAATTTCTTGTACATTAATTTTTTCAAATACCAATTGCGCCTGACTGCCTTCATACACGATACCAATATGATCATTGTCCACGGAGGTAATGCAGGAGTACCCGCTTCCGCTCAGTTCGTCCAGCTCAATAAACTTTTCAGGCGGCCAGGAATTCCCGTCGTCGTAGCTTACTTTTAAGGTTATATGATCGCGCCGGGTTTTGGAGTCTGGGTTTACGAATAGCAATATGTTTTTTTTACCGCCATTCTTTGTTGTATAGGTATGTTTGTAAAGACTGGCCATGCACACCGGTTCGGGAAGCGCATTCCGCGATGTCTTATGAGCAACCCAGGTCTTTCCCAGATCATGCGTAACTGCCACGGCACGCCCGTTCCCCTCACCCGTTATACCTTTATTCGCATTGGTGCGCATGTTTAACATAATTGCCCCATCGGAGAGCTGAACTGCTGCGCATTCGGTAGTGCTGATTTCGGTTGCAGGATTGCTTGTGACCCAGGTTTTGCCTCCGTCCTTACTATAGGTGATATTGGAGAACGCTTTTCCGGTAGCATCCCGGCCCTGCGTGGGAAAGACCAGCGTGCCGTCCTTCATGGTAATCCCCCGCCCCGGCGCCGGCGCCCAAAGCCACCATTCCTCTTTTTTACACATGCGGGTTAAATTGACCGGCTCCGACCATGTTTTTCCGTTATCGGTACTTTTTACCAGGAGGAACTGGGCGGTTTGCTTTACACCATAGCCCGGCTGTGATCCCCGTGCCCGCCATTGATGGTTCCAGTTATTGCTGCTGTCGGTCAATCCTTCGATCCACCTGCCCTTTGCATCCAGGACGCCGTGCATCCAAAGACCGGCTATAAAAATGGTCCCCGTTCTTTCATCCACCAGGATACTGGGATCGGATACGCCGTTAAATTTCTGAGGTAACCCGCCCCATTTACCTTTGTCGATCACGCTCTGCATGGGCAGCCAGGAGTTCCCTTTGTCTACGCTCCTGCTTAACCCGATATCAATATCGCCCTGCAGATCCCGCCGCGACTGATAGCGGGCATCGTATATGGCCAGCAGGTCGCCGTTCCTGGCTGTAGCCAGACCCGGTATGCGGGAAGTGTGTACATGATCCTGCATCATCTGGCGGAGCGCACCCGCTATTCTAAAAGTAGCGAATGGGGAGGAAGGCGCTTTCCATTTTTTGTTATTGACCGTCAACCCCGAGATCCGCAGTCCGATCTTTTGGCCCACTACCGCCGATGGTTTCAAAGAAAGCCCCACCCATATATAATTGATCCCTTCCGCCAAACGAAAATTCCCGTTTATCAGAACAGAGCGGCTTTTTGCACGCGCCAGATCGGCAACGCCGTACAACCCTTCATGCAGCGCTTTTTCCTCGGTCAAATAGGTACTATCGGTATTCCCGTAAACCTTCAGAGTACCCAGCATTTCCAGATCCGTTGCGGCACTGATCTCCAGGGTAATCTGTTTCAGAAACGGAGCAGCCGTACCGCCCCTGCAGGAAACGGCCAATCTTATAAGACTGGTATAGGATCTTTCTTTTACTACCGGAACTACAAAGTTCTTCTGCACAGGCTGGCCTTCCTGGCTGCGGCATACAATAGCCGGGATCAGCAACGCGGTAAAAAGCAAAAATCTGAGCATTTTTAAAAAATAAACGGTATCGAAAATCGATTTAAAAAATAACCAGGCAACGGAATGTCCTGTGCTCCCCAGGGGCCATCTGTAAGCAACCGTCAACAGATCCGCCCGGCAACCGGTTCATTCTTTTAGCAGGCATTCGTTTTTTTAGTTCTTATGTTCTACATAACAAATGTAGACTATTATTTTTATATCCACCAAATTTTTTTTATGGGATCGCTATCAGGCGGGCAGCAGGTCCTTTGCCGGCAGCTTATTTCTTGATCCGGTCAAAATGGGGCTGCAGATGGCTGACCATTCCCTTTTTAAAATCCTCGATCGTTCCTTTTTTTAAGATCTGGACCAATCCTTTGTGATTCACTTCACCCGATATGAGCTGGTCACCTTCGAGCTTGATCACATATTCAAAAACCGGCAACAGCAGCAGCTGGAACTTCCGGAGGGTGGTATTGCCGGTAATGTCATAAAGCTTGCCGTGGAAGGCGATCTCATTTTTGATCCGGAAGGGTCCTTTTTCCGTTGTTTTCTCTTCTTTTTCAACAATTTCTTCCAGTTCCTTGATATCCGGACCGGTAATGCGGGCAAACAGCAGCTCCGCTATTCCCATTTCCAGGACCAACCGCAGCTCAAACAGGTCCTGAAGAGTGCTGTCATCCATGATGGTCGGGTGCAGCAGCTTTTCAATGGTTCCCACAAAATCCGGGTTGGACACTACCATACCCACTTTTTTCTTGCTCTCAATGATGCCCATCATTTTAAACTTGCTCAAAGCTTCTCTTACCACATTTCTGCTTACCCCAAGCCTGTTGGCCAGTTCCAGCTCGGTGGGCAGCGCATCTCCAACCTTAAAATCATTCTCCCTCAAATATTTCTGCAGGCTGAATTCCACATGCTCCGCCATCGATTTTTTATGAATCGGGGTAAGTTTTGTAACCATTATTTAATATTGTAGCACAATAATACTAATAAAAATTCCTCGGCAAACATTTTCCGATCAAAAATATTCCCCGCCCTGGCCGGTGCCTGGCCCGGAAAACCCCGGGATCAACAGGGGCCGGCATTCAGGCCCTCTTCTGTTTGGAGCAATATTTGTGCTCCATACCCTAAACAAAAACTTTATGGAAACTCAAATTCTGGAACTTGAAAAAAAATACTGGGAAGCAATGGAACATCACAACTTTGACACCGTAAAAAGCCTTACCCGCTTTCCCTGTATCGTAGCCGGCAAAAATGGTGTAAGAACCGTAGATGAAGCTTCTTTTAAAAAAATGTTCGATTCCGGGGAAGGCAGGCAACTGAAGATCCTGGATATTTCCGACGCCCAATCCCAAACGATCAATGACTGCATGGCAATGATCGCTTACCTGATCGAATTGGAATATGTTGTGAGAGAACAGCGCTCTTCCTTCAAATGCGCCTGCACCTCAACCTGGGTAAAGGAAAACGATAACTGGCTCTGTGCCATGCATACGGAATCTGATTTAGAGAAATAAGATCTGGTAATGTTTCCCGCGGAGCTGCAAAGGAGCTGCGGGCGCAGCGACTCGTTTTCCGCAATATGTAATCGGCATCCCTTTAAAATTTTGCTGCGAACCGGTTGCCTCGCGTTCCTCGCGGTTAAAAAAACCTCCCAAAGCATCTACTTCTTTGCAGCCCGCCAGGGTATGACAGCACCCAGCATAACAGCAATTGCTATAACGGTCACCAATCCGTTGCCTTTCGATGTAATGAAGGCGAGTACGAGCAAAAGAACGGCGATGAACATCAACGAAAATGCGATCATCTTTAACCCGAACCGGTTCTGTGCTTTGATCGCCTGCTGCTCTTCTGCGCTGATCTGTGTTGCATGTGCTTTCTTGCCGGCCTTATACCGCTGGTAATCGATATACTCCTGGCTGGCTCCGCTCTTTTTATTGATCATAAACTCATAAACCAGCAACAACAATAAAGGCAACAACACCCCCAGCAGCATTTCATTACCCCGGGAGAGCTTGTACCCGTTTATGAATGGGATCACCATCTTGAACAAAAGATTTACCGCCAGTGAAATGATCGTTATGTAGATCGTTGCTTTACCGGTCAGCTTTTTTGAAAACAGTGCCCAGATAGGCGGAAGCAACAAAGGCCCTCCTGTTATGGCGCCCACACTTAAGGTAAACTCCACAATACCGCCGATATACGGTACACCCAGGGCGATCAGGATCATAAAGATCCCGAAGAACCAGGACGAAGCCCGGGCCACGAACATCAGTTTTTTATCGCTGGCGTTGGGGTTGATGGAGCCTTTGTAGATATCGTTGGTGAACACTGCGGATACTACGTTGAGGGCCGTATTGGCGGAAGCGGAGGTCGAAAAATACATCCCCGTTAACATCAGTCCCAATAAGCCCACCGGCAATACCTGCTTGCAGACCATGATGTAGGCATTTTCGGTGTCCAGCCCGGTAAGACCCGGATTGATCGACTGATAGACCATTGGCGGCAGCATCCAGATGATGGGACTTAAAATATATAATGCGGCAAATAGATAGGCCACTTTGGAAGCAGCTTTTGGCGTGTCTACACTGGTATATCGCTGCACAAAGGTCCAGTTTCCGCCGATATAAAAGATATGATAAATAGCAAAGGCGATGATGAACCACCAGGTGTATTCACCATTGACCATATGAAAAAAATCGTCCGGCACCTTATCAATAAAATGCTGTACGCCCCCCGCTTCTTTAAAAACCAGGGGGATGATGATGATCACCGCTGCCGTCAATACTACAAACTGTAAGATATCGGTGACCATAACCGCCCATAATCCGCCGACAGCCGTATAGGAGATCATCAGTATGCCCAATACGATCGTAACGGGTATGAGCGGATAACCCAGCGATGCAGATACCAGTTTGGCCACCGAATACAATACAGACCCCTTGATGAATACGGATACAATGGTGAAGATATAAATAAAGCTTTTCTGCACCTTGCTGCCCAACCGCTCTTTTATAAACTCCGCGGCGGTAAGATTACCCGTTGCCTTCCATTTGGGGGCCAGGTACAGACCGGTAACCAGGGCTCCGATGCACATCGTCCACTGGATCGTAACCGCCACCCAGCCGTGCTGATAGGCAATGGCGCCCCAGGCCACAAAAGTACCGGCCGAAAAGAAGCTCATGAACAGGGACAGCCCTCCTATGAACCAGGGCACGGATTCTCCTCCCGCAAAAAAGGATTTCAAATTTCTTCCCGTGCGGGAAAAACTGATGCCCACCAGCAATATAAAAACCGAAAAAACAATGACTACGGCTGTATCTATCATAACTTCAACTATTTATGGCTTATCGTCCCGATCGTTACCGGCACGGATAATTTTTCTGTTTTTGGTGCGCAGCTGCAACGGTCATTTTTTCCCCACGCAGCCGCAACCACTTTTATGCATAACACCTGATCGCGAACAAAGAAGCCGGAACATCAGAAGACGGATGTTCAAAAACGATCTTTAGTTTTTTTGTCGGTACCGGGTGATCGAACAGCACTTCATTCCTTGTCTGATAGTTCCCTTTCTTTTCATACAGGACCCGACCCTGATCATCTTCTATATAATAATTGCGGACACAGAAAGGCATCACTGTTTCCGGGTGCGTCATCAATACCGACTCCATAGCATGGTCTGTATCGGCATCAAATATCAGGTTAATTTTCTTAACCGGCTGCGCTTCATTCCAGCTCAGCTCCACATAAGGGGCGGGATCCCGTATATCGGCCACCCATGCATTGGGCCCGGCAACAGGGCGGTCTGTTCCGTTCAATAAATTATCTGCCCCAAAGACCGCAACGGGATCCGAAAGCTCCAACGCCAGGTTTTGCCCCTCCGGCCTCCGCTGCGGACACCAGAACTCAAAGGAATCGGCTCCCGAATGTTCCGGTGCCACCTGCTTACCATTATTGGAAACCGCTTTATTCACCCCGTTAAACACCGACAGCAAACCGGTTATGCGCTGTTCCGAATATCCAAGCTCCACGGTCTCATTTAACCCGAAGCAAACAAATACATACTGCGCTTTATCGAGGGTTGTTTCAAAATCGATCCGGGTCTCCTGCTGTCCCGCATTGAGCGGTATGTCCCTGGCAGCAAGTATTACATCAGGGGTAAAGTTTCCTGTTCTGCTGCTGCTGCGCAAGGTTGCGTTTAAAGTGGTTGCTGCGCCGGCAATGACCGGGAGACTGAAGACCGGCACTTTGCCGGCAGGCAGGGGCAGCAGCTGCGCCGCTGAAACGGTCAGCCGTTTAAACAGCAGCCGGTTCCTGTCGAAGCCATTAAATCTTAAGGCAGAACTGCCTGTAAGCTGCGCACGCCTCGCCAGGTCCTGCTCATCCTGCAAGGATACCCCGGGAATGTATTGACCGGTTTTCATCAATTCACGCTGAAGCTCGGGCAAATATCCCTGCCGGTATAATTCCGCGGGCTGTTTGCCATGCTTCAGGCAGAGCGCTGCCGCTACCGCCACGGCCTGGGCCCCATAGGCGCAGGTAGCCATTACACGGGTAGCGCCAAAAGCCACATGGCTTACACTGATGATGCGGCCGGCTATAAATAAATTGTTGATGTTGCGGCTGTAATAGCAGCGATAGGGTATCTGAAAAATGCCCTTGCTATGCCATTGGTTGCAGGGAGGGCGCTCACTGAAGACCCCGTCAGCCGGATGCAAGTCGATCGACCAGCCGCCGTAGGCTACCGCATCATTGTGCACTTTTTGCCCGATCAGGTCGGGTTGGGCCAGCATATAGTCTCCTTCAAACCTCCGGCTCTCCCGTTTGCCCGGGATCATGCCCACCCATTCCAGCGTCAGGTTTTCCGCTTCGGGAAAATTGCCGGAGTTCTTGATATAATCCCATACGCCATAGATCACTTTCCACAGCTCCCATTTTATTTTTTCGGTATCATGAACGGTATCCAGCCGGCCGCCATGCTCCACCCACCACAGCTTACAGCCATGCTCTTTAGCATTGAAGCTCTTAAAACGGGGGATCTCCTTTTGTACATCAACAGCAAATGCCGGTGGTATGAACGTAACCGGCCGCCCGGTGTCTTTGCTATAGAAATATAAAGAATGTCCGAGCAGCTCACCATAAGCAGCATCAGGAGCCATCAGCTCATGAAACTCATCTCTCGATTCTGCGCCCATCCGGAAGGCCGCGCCGGACAGAAAGCCCAGGACCCCATCGCCGGATGCATCACAAAACAACGGTGCGTTGATGGCGTACTCTGTTGAATTCTGGCTGCAGAAGGCTTTTATCTCCTTAATGGAATCCGCATCCGTTTTCTCTATCGCATACACGGCGGTATTCAGCAATAAAGTAATGTTTTTTTCCCGGGTCACTTTATCCAGCAGGATCATATCCAGGATCACCGGGTTGCCTTCTGGGTTCCGGTACATATTTTCTACCAGGATCTCATCGATCACCCCGCCTTCCCGGCTCCACCGGTTGTTATTGCCCATATGCGAGGTGGCCCCCAGCATCCATAACCGCACTTCACTGGATGCATTGCCGCCCAATACCGGCCGGTCCTGCACCAGGGTTACCTTCAGCCCCTGCCTTGCCGCGGTTATTGCGGCGCATATGCCGGACATGCCACCGCCCACTATGGCGAGGTCCGTGTTAAGAAATTCACTTTTCAATGCCCGCTTAAATTCATGACCGCTACGTATCATATCTTCATTTTTTATTTTCTACGATGTTATAATTTTGATCGCCCCTATGAAACGCCGCTGCCCGCCCCCTGGCGGTCCTTCTCAAATAAAGAACAAATCCGCCCGCGGGAAGCAGGGCAATCCGCTTTTTATGAAGCTGTTCCGGCCGGACAAACTCACGGTTAAAACAACTGTCCCCATCGGTAATCAGTGTTGCGGAATAATCTGAAAAACGCTGCAGGAAGGACAGGTCAAGCAGCTGTTCATTTTTTTCTGTAAGGCCATTGATACCCGCAACGTACCAATCATGCCCGTCTTTCCTTGCGATGATCGCACACGCGCCAATTTTACTTCCGGTCAATACGAGCGTACTGTCCCAGGTCGTGCGCAATTGTTTGAGTAAGGGCAGGACCGGTTTATACCGGTTATCGTTCAATAATTTTATGGGATTTTCTGCAATACACTGGAGGGGTGAATCGTACAGATAAAGCAGGGCCAATTGATGCGTAAGTGTCGTTGCCCCCCGGTTCGAAAAAAAGGCCGGAGTATAGTCTGCCGGTCCGGTTATAAACCTTGTAAATGGCAGGGCAGCATTATGCCAGGCCGGGATGGGCTCATTCATAATATTGAGCTCCATGCCCCGGATGCCTTCCCGTGTCAGCTCATTGGGAAAAGAGCGGTACTCGCCCGTAGAAGCGTGGCATCCATGAAAGTTGACCATTAACCTTCTTCTTGCTGCAGCCTTTAAAAAATCTATTTCAAAATCGATCAGCTTCTTTGCTTCACTGTTCATAAAATCCAGTTTGATACCCGCCACACCCAGCCGGTGTAAGGTATCAAGGAACCGGTTACGATAGAGCGTATCTTTCAGCTGCTTTGAATCTTTCCACACCCATACGCCCATTTTTGCCGCCTTTGCATAGTCAACCAATTCCTTCAATACATCCCACTTGGGCTGCCACCTGGTTTCCCAGCCGTCATCGATCAGCGTATATTGATAATTCAGCTCAGCGGCCGCATCAATGATCCGTTCTTCAGATTCAGGATCCAGGTAACGGGCATCCCTGCTGATCCAGCTCCAGGCAGCCTTGCCTGGCTTTATATAATCCGTTTCGGGGTACAATGACGGGTCAGGCGGCTCGTTCAACGCCGCGATCATCGGTTGATGCACCAGCGTATTAAGATCTGCTGCTATGCCAATGACCCGCCACGGGGTGTAGGCCGCCGCTTTATGGTTTACCGTAAATCCCTGCGTGCCTTCAGTAAAGTTCACCGAAAGCCCGTTCTGCTTGGCTGTTAAGCGCATTCCGCTGAAATCATATAAACCGGCTTCTGCAATAAACAGATACCCGCCCTGTTTTAACTGTACCACAACCGGCTTTCCCTGTACCGGGCCACCGGGCGAGATCCGGTCAAGGCTGTCCCAGCGGGTTTGCATCCACAGGCCTGCATAAGACTTCAGCTTCCATGCATTTGTCCGCTCAAAAAACCAGACCCGTTCATCGCCGTTCAAAACAAACTCGGTTTGCTCCCCGGTTATCCGTTGCGTTCCTTTGGGCAATTGATACCGGAAGGCACATCCCTGGTCAAACACCGCAAACTCTATGACCTGCCGGCCGATGCCCACCCGATACTTTTTATACAGGACGTTTTGTGTTCTGAAATGATTCTTAAGCAGGGACAAAGGCTCTATCACCGCGCGGCTGCCAAGAAGGGTTACCGGCGCCGAAGGATCGAGCAACGATTTTCCGGACACCGTAATGCCCAGCGCTGAAGGAAGCAGCACCTGCTTTTTATCCAAAAACACCGAATAAAAGCAGCCGTTGCCTTCCTTTTGAAACACATGAACCTGCAACCCGGAAGACGGGCTTTCCAGGACGAGGTCTTTTATGCTCCCCCACCCAGCCTTACAAAGAAGGCTGCATACAAATACGATGATAAATTTTATATTCATTTTCTTTTATCAATCATTCACCCAACACCACCCTTTTTGACCGTGTCGTTTTGCCGGTACGGTCCGTTAACTCCAGATGGAACCGGACCGACTTATCCTTTCCTACGGGAGCCGTAAACTCGAACGGGTACTCATTTTTATCCATCACCTTTTCTTTTTCCCCCTTTACCGTATATACCAACCGGACCTTCTTCCATTTTGTGTCATCTTCCTGCAGAAACACAAATAACCGCTGCTCGTAAGCGCCCAGTTTAAATAACAAAGCCCGGGCATCGCCTTCGCGGATCAGCGCATAGTCGCTTCTCCTGTCCTTTTTGTTTTCAAGGATCAGGTCCTGAAAGCTTGTTTGTAACCGGGCGCCTGCAATGGCAACGGCAGCCAAACCACCCGGGGCGACGGCAACCCGGAACGTACTGTCTTTGACCGGCAGCTGCCCTGCAGAAGGGGTAAGTTGACGGATGGATCTTCTACCGGACAACACCGCCAGTGAAGGATTCACCGTAACATCGGTCGTTACCGTTTTTGCCGACTGGTTCATAAACGCCAGGAAAAGGGTATCGCCTTTTTTTGCGCTGATATAGTTTAAAGCGATATCGCCGATGCGCAGCAACCGTGCAGGCATCCACAATTGCACACCTTCCGATTGAAAGAACTTCCCTTTTTGCGTTCCATACATCTTATTTTGCATGTAGGCATAGGCTTCTATGTATTCATTGGGAAAATCGATCTTCCCCTGGCTTTTTACAAAGGCATCGGAAACAAGGTAATCGATAAATATAGATGCCATAGGCAGTATATGATTGTAATGAAAAGAGTTTACGCTTTGATCTTTGTGCTCATGCAGCGGAAAATCTTTCTTCTCATAGGCCGTTGTTCTTTCCGTGTTGATGTGGTAACCCGGAAAGCTTTCTGAACGGCCAACAATCGCAGCCTTTGCCACATTCATCAGAAAGGAATCTTTTGTATAATAGCCGATCCTCAGCAGCCAGGGCGCATAGGTCGACATAAAAATACCCCTATGCCCGGTGGATGTGCCGGATGACTCCGGAGTAAGCCCGATCTCTGAGAGCCGCCATGCGGGCACCTGCTCTTCTGGATAATACATCTGATGATGCCCCTTTGATTTCAGGTACCAGTACATCGGCGCTTTTCCGCCTTTATTTACCGTGATCTGGCTATCCGGGATCTTTGGAACCATCCAGGTAAAGAGGGTATAATGCCGGGCACCGTCGTGGGCGGCCGCCAGGTACCGGCCGTCTCCCGTCAGCTCATACAATTCCAGCAGCGCCGACCAGTTATTGGTAAACGTTGGCCAGAAAAAGTTACTGCTGGCCATGGGATCTCCGAACTGTTCAATTCTTTTGTCCACGCGCAGCTTCAAATAAATATCTGCCAGCTCTCTGCTTAAACGCAGATACGCCGTATCGCCGGTCATTTTAAAAAGGAACAATGCATTTACCCAGTTCTTTCCTTTTTGTTTCTCATCCAGGTTGCGGATACGGGAGCTGTTAAATTCCTTTTTGGCCATTTCCGGGTAAAAGGAATTATTCCTGCCAAAGACATTGTACAACACCTCCAGCTCCGAAAGCGGTGCGATCGGCCCTCTTAATTTTCTTGAAGGCGACTGAATCTTCTGAGTACTGTCCAGCGCAAACAGGAATTTTTCCCGCGACAGCATAAATTCCATTAATGGATACGCACGTTTTTCAAACATTTCCTTATCATCCCGGACAATGGATAGTTCAAGTGGGTTCAGGCTCGAAACATTTTTTACCGCCCCGGGAACGTCAGTGGAATAGGCAAACCCTTTCAGGCTATCGATAAACCACGCGAAGTGTGTTTTAGAGTAATCAACCAGATTATCCAAAGTGGTATTCATGGAAACAGTAGCATTGGTGCGATAGTCCCTGAAACCCAGATCCTTTTTGGCTATCTGCTCGTACGCACCGGTAATGCCGGATGGCTCTACCACCAGATTCATAGAAAAACCAAACCGGTTGCCTGTCGTCATTTTGGAGTTGAAGCCTCCGGGGATGGGAGCAAATACCTGCGGCTGCAATAATGACCTGAAATTGACGAGCGCGATTCCAAACTGGCTATTGGTCAGCAGCGGCAATGGTTGAAACGGCAAATATTTTGAATCGGCCATGACCCCTATCGAGTTGTACCCGTCATTTACAAGGGTAGACGGTATGGTGGCCATAAACGAAGGTGTAAGGTAGGGCTGCTGAGGCGCCCGTTTTTCCGTCCATATTAGCGGCTGCCACAATTCATCGACCTGGTTTATCCGGAAAGCAGGAGCACCGGTATAGCCTACACTGTAAAATCCATCTTTCTTCGGGATCAGCAAAAAATGTATTTGCGGATATGGCAGGCTTTTCTTGAGGATCCATGCTTTTAATGTAAACACCGGATGCTCGGGAAAAATAAACGCAACCGTGTCCCGGGTATCTGTAATGGTCTTTGCCGTGATAAAATAGCTTGTTCCCGCATGATAAATATTCGCCGTCCTGCGCTGCCGGGCGCCTCTTAAGATCTTATCATCAAACCCATCTCCCGCAACCGTTTTGCTTACATCCTTCTGCTGGTAATCCGCCAGGCTGTCGCTGGTCACCTTCCAGGTAGGAACATTATAGGATACCTTTTTTATTCCGGCGGGCTTTAACGCCAGCTCCGGATCCTTTTCATTGTAAAGAACAACAAAATCCGGTTTAAAATGATATACCCGCCCTTTTGAAACAATTTTAAAATCCTTGCCGGCCGTTGCCTGACCATTTACCGGAATGCACCAGGCGCATCCGATCAAAATGAGGAATATTTTTATACGATTGTTTAGCATAATTCGGTCTTTATTTTTCTCCTGCTATTATTATTTTATTTCAATGGCTTTCCCCGTAATAAGATCCGGCCGATATAAACAGCCGTCCGGTCATATTTTTCCGGATTCCGGTCAATGTCTTCAGACCTGGCCGCGATCAGGATCGATTTTTTGTCGGCTTTCTCCCGGGATATGCGTACGGTAACATGGTGCACGCCCGGCTTTAGTAATATAAGGTCGTGCTGCCCCCGGTACCGGTTATTGCAATAAACATTAAACCGGTTCAAGGCTTTATCCCCCCCGCTTCCGGAGGCTTCATAGCAGGTAAAGCCAGGTATTGTTCGTTTCACAAGCTGCACCGGCTTGCCGTCAATCTCAAACTCCAATTGCCCAACCTCCGGTCCGCCAATATCAAAAAAACCAAACAGATCCCCCTTAAAGCTGAAGCTAAAGGATGCACCAGCGCTTTCGGCGTAGGCGACATCCTTAAACCAGTTCGAGAACTTTTTCAAAAATGGCGAATCACCCGTGTTGATCATCTTCCAATGACTGTCGAACGTTGCGATATCCTTTGGATCGTACATCCGGGCATTCTCCCAAACCGCCGTTATTAACGGGGCTTTCAGCACGTGCCGAAATGGCTCTTTTTGATTTTCCATCTTTGCAAAGCCCCTGGCAATGGCTGCCGCATAAAGATTTCCACCCGCCCGCAAGGGATGAATGCCGTCATTGGAAAACAAGATCTTTCCCGCTTCCTCCTGCGCCCCTTTCCATACCAGCCGGCCTTCTTTTTCAAGCGTTGCGGCTTCCATACCCAAATGAACCGAGGGCAGGCCGTAATGATCCGCCAGCTTTTCCAACCGCCGGATGTTCTCCGGTACGGTTCCTTCCTGGTAGAACCGCGTTTGCCCGGTCAGAATGGTATACACAAGGCAGATATCGGTTTCAGGATTGTTCTTTATCACCTGCTGGATCATGCCTTCCATACCATCCTGGTAGGCTCCGTTTACGGCAAACTCAATAAATATGAGGTCCGGTCTGAAAGCCAGGACCTGCTCTTTTAACCGGAAAGCGCCCAAATCGGTACCTGTTCCGGATACACCGGCATTGATCCAGGTAAAAGGTACCCGTGCATAGGTCGTTTGCAAATATTTAGCTGTTTGCAAACGGTAACAATAATTACCCTGTGTAATACTTCCGCCGATAAAGGCAACGGTTACCGGCTTCCGGCCATCCAGTTTTCGAAAAAAAGTGGGCAATCCTTTTCTGACAGTACATTCCGCCGGATTAAAAAAGCTTCCCCCTGAGATCAATGGAATTTCTTTTATGCTGGCATTGAATAACAGCGGTGAAGCCCCCGACTGTGATGCAGCAATCTTATCGGCATCCGAAGCCGTTTGTGCATTGCCTCCAGCTGTTATGAACAGCAGCACCAACCCGAGCACCATTTTACAAAACTGGTATTGCTTAATTCCCATCTAGTACAATTTTTTCTGTTTTTATTTTCCCCTGCGCGTCTTTGAGCGTAATGGAGATATTGGCCGCGTCTTCCATTTTTATTTTGTAAAAGCTCCACTCGTAAGGATATGCCGGTATCGTTTGCATTTGCCCGTTGCAGCTTATACGGACCTCTGCCCCGTTCAAAGGACTGGTTTCCGCAAAACCATAAACTGAATCCCAGCCAAAGGGAGACCGGATACGGAACAAAAAAACTTTTCCCCAGGGTGCTCCCGCATCCACGACCTGCATGCCCTGTTTCAACGCCGTATAGCCCGTGTTGGGTCTGGAAGCAGCAAGAGGAACACTTATGGCCCTGAATCCTTTAGCCGGAACGGTTGTCGAAACACGATAGTTCTCAAAGGAAAGATCTTCCCGGACATTCTGTGCATCATAAATAGCGCAAGGTCCTTTAGCCGCGGTACCTGCATTGGCATTCCAGCCGATCGTTATCCGTTCGTCCTTTTGCGCTTCGCTGGAAACCAGTATCCATAGCCGGTCCTTTGAAACTGCCGTAACATAATTGATTGCCGGATTCTGGATTTCTATTAGCCCTTTTTTAAGCCATAACGATGCTTCTTTGTCGCCAAAGATCATGCCTTTGCCCCCTCCATAAATCCGATTGGCGAACCATACAAACCCTTCCTGGTTGCTGTATGGAAATGCAACATTCCCGTTAGCCCGTTGTATCATTTCTGTGATCAGGTAATCCAGGGAGAACGCCAGGTGCGGAGGAATATGGTGGTAATAAATAGAGCTCACGTCGGGTCCTTTATAAGGAAAATCCGGCTGCATGGTGATATCGGTAAAACCGGTAGCATAATATCCGGGATAATTGGTGAACCGGCCGATCACCGCGTTACGGGCATAAGTCTCATGAATCTTATTCTTTGTGTATTGGAACAGCCGCAATAAATGGGGGGCCCAGCTACTCATAAATACCGGCCTCACGTTTTTCCCTTTTGCCGTAAGATAATAGGTTGAGGGTTGTTCAAATCCCAACCCCACGGGCGATACCAGCCAGCCGGGAACCTTCTTTTCCCGGGCGTCGTCCTGCACTCTCGGAAAACCCAGCCGGTATTGCTGTTTCCCCTTCCACCAGATACGGTCATTGCCATCAAACCTGCCAGCCGGGTGAATCACCATCAGGCTGTCTTTTACTGCAGGGTAAGACCGGACGCCCGCAATGGTAAAGAAGCTTCCATAGGCCGCCGCATCCAGGTACTTTTTATCCTTTGTAATTTCATAGAGGTCCAGCAGGTTCCACCACGGGCCGTAAAAAGACGCGTTATAAAAAGGCGTTGGGCTCAGCGGCGTTTTCGTATTGACATAGACTTGCTGACGGATAAACTGATCCGCACCAGTCTTTGCCGAATCAAGCCATCTGGTTGCACCGGTGAGCTTGTAAGCTGATAAAGCGGCTATCCAGGGAATGAACTTTGTAGAATAGCCCGTAGCCTGCCGGAGATGATCACCTGGCAACGCAATCTCCTTTAACCACGGATTGAGCCCGCCAAGTAAACGATCCAGCCCAGCGTAATAGGACGTAGTGAACTGCGATCGAAAGGGGTTTAATTCCAACGTTTTCAGGGTGTTATTGTAAGCCGTCGGAACAATATCCGTAGCCCACCGGTAACCGCTTCTCGAAAGTGTATATTCGATAACCGGCAATGCGCGTGTCAGATACAGCTGTTCGCTGTTGGTTAAGGCCGCAAGGGACATGGTCACCAGCGGCGTTGCATTAACAACCGTAGGTGCGGTCTCCGGATTGCCTTCGATATCATAAAAACCTTTAAGCTTTGCACTCCATCCGCCATATGCATCATTATTGATCAGGTCGATCATATTAAAGACCGTATTGGTAAGCGACACCTGTGTTTGACGGCGGTAGTCCGTCACCTTAAATACACTGTCTGAAATATAGGTAAGCGCCGGCTCCCACCCTGCCGCCATCAGGCCAAGTGTAAAGCTTTTATCGATATATCCGTTTGCTGCATACCAGGAATCCTTCATTCCAAGTACCGGTGCAAACGCTACCGGCTGGATCTCATTTTTCTGATTTTTGATCGAAAAGCCAATGGTGGCATTCGCCGCAGTTCCCCAGTCTTTTGGTAATATAGCGTTGCCGCCGCTAATAAATACGGCCCATTTCTGATCATTCAAAAGCGCTTCCGTAATTGCCAGGGGCTGCTGCATCATAGAAGAGGTAAGCATTTGCGGTTTGGGGGGTACTCTTTTATACTGATACATCGGCGGTAACATTACGTTGCCCAGGTCTGCTTCCGCAACAGGTCTGAATGCAGCAACCGCCATACTATAATAACCGGCGCGGGCGGTTTTACACACCAGCCGTACGTTTAAATGGTACCCTTTTTCCGAAACGGTCCAATAACCGGTAATGGCGGAATGATTACGGGTAACGTAATGAACGGCGATGGTCTCTTTATCTGCCTGCTGCACCGCCACGGGTATGGCCTCGCTCAGATCCGCCGCTTTAAAAGGGTCCAAATCATCGCCATCGGCTACAACAGGCTGCCTGGCGCCGTCGAATACAAAATAGCTTTGCCGTTTCTTACTGTTCCAGGAAGGAAAGTATTTGCTGAACGACAGCGATGTACTGTCTGCATATAATAAGAAGATCTTATGATCCTCCAACCCTCCGGGAAAGCGACGCCATTGGCCATTGACCTTCACCTCCGTTCGGCAGGCAATTGCATTTTTCGCCGCCGCAGCTTTTACAAAAGCCAGGCGTATATTGTGCTTTTCGATGGATGCAACAACGGTGTCTTTACCGGTTACCGGCAGATAGGCGCTTGAACGGTCCGGTGTATCCGCATACACAGGCTGCGCTGCCGGTTTTTTCCGCCATTTTGCCAATTGGACCAACGACAAACTGTTCGGATCAACTGCCGCATCTTTTGTCAGTAAAACAGCATCACAACGCCCGTAATTAAAATTGTGCAGCCGCAGTAAAATTTCTTTTTGCCGCAGGTTTACGGAGCCTACCCTTTCCCAGTAAAAACCTGTTTTCCCATGTTTCCCCGCACGATCCATCAGCTGGCTGCCAACTGATAGCTGTATTTGCCGGGTAGATGGCCTGTCTGCAAAATCGGGGGTTCGCATCCAAACCGTATAGGTACCTGTTTCTTTTATGGTCAGAACGCTCAATGCGTCCAACAGCCGGTCGTTTTCACCACCGATGCATTTTAATAAAGACCCATTCAGGCAGTTCTTATCCCGCTCGGTGATCCATTTACCTTTGAACTGAAAGCTTTCCGCTTCCAGCAGGTACACATCATTTTGTGAAAGCAGGGTTTGCTTACTAAGGCAGAAGACCGCTAACAAAGCCCATATTTTGTAAATGACTGACATTTTTTTTGATCGCTTATCTCTGTTCCCGAATGAATGCTTATAGCTTTTTTCTCCCGGTCCTCAACAAATCTTCCGGTAAGAAAACGCTATTCTTAAGCGGCCGGATGCCGCCATTCATACTGTGAAAAATTTATTTGCGCACAACACCATCAATATTCCGGACCGCCACTATTTCGTGTTTACTTTTATAGCTTTAAGACCACACGGGCCGATATGCACTTTAAGTTTTCCGCCCTTCTTTATTTTAGTATATCGGCCGTCATTATTGTATAATTCGATCGAAGATACCGGGGCGGCCTCATCGGCAAACAGTTTAGAAAAATCGATGGAGATATTTACTGATTGTTCATGGATGTTATTATTCTGCAATATGAAGAAACAGCTTCTTTGATCATCACTGACCGCCGTCAGCGTTTCTATATAAGGGTTGTCCATATGGATGCTCCCTTCTTTTAAAACCAGCTTTGCCGGTGTACCAAAAATAGTTCCGCTTTTAAACCCATATGCTTGATGGGGTCCCACTTTGGGTGCAATAAACCCGGCCGGAAAAGTGATCTGCCCGTTTGAACGTATATCTGCTTCGGAGATCAGATAATCCATGATCCATCCTATTTGCCACCATGCGTGATGTGGAAAAGGGCCTGCACCGTTGTTCATTCCATTCCAGTAATACGACGCCACCCCTGTCTGCGGATCAATAAAGGCATCTCTTCCCCAGGCCGCGGCCCGTGCCATATTCAGGAACAAGCGGTCTTTTGTTAACCGGTATAGCCGGACAAACATGCCGGCGTGACTGGCCAGCAATATCGGCCCGTGGGTATTGGCAGACCCAATGATGCCCCCATGCTCAAAACTCAATCCTGCCTGGCTGATCTCCCAGTCCTTTACTTCCCTCCCCTTTACTTTTTTTACTTTAACGGACGGAACCGGGTGCGTATAAACCGATGTGGTATAGAAGCGGGCTACTTTTAAAGCAGCTTCTTTGTATTGCTGCATGCCGGTAACCTCAAACAGGTCCAGTAAGGCCTGCGCGCTCTGCCCCGTTGCAAAATCCGGGGCAAAACGGGTATCGCCGCATACCCCCAGAAAATAGCCCTTATCAACCGCGTTTTTAACAAACCAGTCAGCTCCTTTGATCGCGCCCGTCAGGAACTTTTTATCCTTCAATATCCTGTATGCAACCAGCAGACCGTAAAATGTAGGCCTGTAATCACGTTCATCCCGGAACAAAGGTTTATGAGTGGCATTGTCATACGCAATTTCCCAATAGCCCTCCGGATGCATTTTGCCCAGCAGCCAATCCGCGGCCAGGCGCAATTCTTTTTTCAATTCCGGGTGCCCGGGGTCGAACAGCAGGATATTTCCCGCATCGATCAGCAAATAATACGTAGTGGCGATCGGCTCTGTATAAGGCCCCCACTCTTCGGTAAAGCGTTTGCTGCCATGCAGGTAATACTGACCGGCAGCAGCGCCTCTGAAGAAAGGATCTATTAATTGCTGCTGGGCACGTTTAAAATTCAAGGCATACGGCAACCGCTGATCTTTTAAAACGGCATCCCCCGTCATATCGGCCATCATCCACATGGCGCCGTAGTCTGCATTTTTTATGGCATCCTTCCTGGATTCGTAAACACCCCCCAGGTATTCCTGTGCTCCAATGGTGAGCCCATTATATTCAAATGTCCTCCACCTGGAAGTGCTGTCATGCTTCACATATTGCAAAAGCCGCAGCACCCTGTCAGAAAGGGATTGACGCGTTTGCTTTAAGGACAGGAACCTGTCAAATGAAAAAACGTCATTTACAACATGCTGATATACGGTGTACCAGTCTGCCTTCCGGATGGTATAGCGGAAATGAAACACAACGCTGTCCCCTGCTTTCAGATAGGAATACTTTTCTCCCAGGACGGGATGGTATAAGGTAGGGGTCAGCGCCCGTTCCCGGTTCATCAGCGACAACCCCAGCAGCCAGTCACTTTGTGTAGACCGGTCTTTGATCCAGGGATCCCGCCCCGTACCGGGAGCGGCAGTTACGGCAAGCGTAATGCCATCTTTATTCGTTAATAAGGAAGTCAATGCGGAAGCAGTCCGTTCCCGCGCAACCACCGGCCTGTCCGGAACCCCGTGGCCATAAGCATATGCATCCACAAAATTGTGGTTCACGCTGCTCCCCTGTAAGATACCCGGGATCACCGCCCATTGAAAACGGCGGGCGTCCCCGTTTACCAGGGTAGGCGTAGCTATCGAAAAATAACCATTCCTGCGTGCCTTTACACAAAAACGGACCACAATATCGTTACCATTTGCCGCATCCGGCTGCCATACCGATTCTGTAAAAGCAATCGCATTCGTGTTTTTAAACACAAGCGCATCCCCCCGGGATATGCCGGTGCCAGGGTAAAAAGAATACGCCGTTCCTGCCTGGTTCAATGCAACGGCAGACGTACTCTCCCTCCACTTCCCTATCAGATACCTGTATTCGGGCTCCGGAAAAGAAATGACTTTTCCATGTTCATCCGTAACGCGCAATGCCGCAGTATCGGGCTTTTCAGGAGAATAAAGAAGGGTATATCGGCCAAGCGGCTCGGGAAACCGGTACCAGTCATTCCCCGTAAAGACCTTCAATTCCTGAATCGCATATCCCTCCCTGCCCCGGCTCCAGCTTACCTGCAGATTTTTATTTTTCAGTTGAAGCAGGTCTTTATTCTGGCCCAGCGAGGTGGTGCTGTGCACCGTAAGCGCCGTGGTTAAAAGAAGCAAATAATATTGAAATGTTTTACCCATATTCAAAATAAATCCTTTTATTGCTGGGTTGGTGTAATGTGCAGATCAAATTCCTTTATTGCCGATACCTGGCTTTTGACATTTGCATTGGTAACAACAAATGTTACCCTGAAGACGCCGGGCCGGTCATATACGGCCGTATATTCAGATAAATTTTCTGAAATGTTCTTAATGGCAACACCCCGGTCCGGCGACACTTTATTAGGATTGAATTGCCGGGTGATCACCCAGTCATCATCCAGTTCGGCAAAATTTCTTGTAGTGATCAACTGAGACGATGAGATTGCCCAGTTTGATGACGTGCCTGCAAAACTCCGGGAAGTCCATCCCGCAGTGGACATACTGGCCAGTAACGATACGTCTCCATCCGCGTTGGTGCTGTTAAGATCAAATGACCGCAGCACCCACCTGTTTTGAGTGGTAGCCGGCTTTACTACTGAAGTAACATAGCGGAAGGCGATTGCAATCGGCTTATTGGCCGAAGCAAAATCATCCAGGCTGATCTCTCCGGACGGGGTCTGATCGGCTCCCGATGACAGGACAGCACGGTCGGTAATATCATTCCACGTGGCCGAACGAATATTCGCAGAATCATAGATCCCGGTGAAATCATTTGATACCAGTACTTTCAGATTGGTCTGATCTACCTGGCCATATTGAGAATAACTTTTAAAATTAAGGGAAAGAACATTGCCCTCCGTAAAAGTCCTGTTGCGGTATTCATACACATGTCCGGGTACACCGGACCAAAAAACCATATTGTCCGGATTGCCGCTAATCAAAAAACGAACCGTATCGCCTACGGCATAAGTGTCCTTCTCCAGCTGAACGGCAACCGTGTCCATTGTGACAAGCTCATAACGCTTCTGGCAGGAAGAGAGCAGCAGCACCGCTACTATGAGGATAAAATATCTATTCATTGTATTGTCATTTCATTTAACCTTAATAAATTGATTACCATCCGGCATTTTGATCGATCATCGAATTGGTAGCCAGCTCGCTATTGGGGATCGGGAACAGCACGCTTCTCTCCGTAACACGCTGCGCCTGTGCCACTGCAGGATCCCTCAGTGCCGCTGGTATGTTTGCCGCATATATCCCCGCCTGGCTTTGCATGGTAGACACATAAATACCCCACCGTATCAGGTCGTGTTTTCGCAAGCCCTCAAACGCCAGTTCCCGCAGCCTTTCATTCATAATAAAATCCTGGAAATCCTGCTTGCTCATTCCCGATGGGGCATCTACGGCAGCATTTGCTGCATGAATATCAACATCGTATCCTCTCCGGCGTACCTGGTTGAGGGCATCATATGCTTCGGCCGACGGGCTACCGTTTATCGCATTATCCGCTTCGGCAAACATCAGCAGCACATCTGCATAGCGCAGTAGCGGCCAGTTGGTGCCGGTATAAAACTGAACCCGTGGCAGTGTTGTTTCATATTCCCTTCTCCATTTCCCCGGGTTGCGCTCATATATTTGCGTTGCCAGCCAGGGAGTGCGTACCACCGTGGAGCCGCTTGTTACAAAGCGGAACGGGGCTACGGTCCAGTCTCTTCTGCCATCGGCCTGTTCATACGCATCATACAGTTTTGCAGTAGCATGCACATAATCATATGCCCAGCCGGTATCGATATTGGAACATACAATGCCGTTGTAGGAACCGATCATCCCTCCTTCCGTGATCTCTGATTGATTCGTGCCTTTAAACTCCACTTCCCACAGGCATTCGCCTACATCAAATACTTCCGCTGTATGGTTGATAAATATTTGTTGAAAGCTGGGATTTAACCGGTGTGCTCCTGATGAAATCACACTGTCTGCATAGTCCCGCGCATCGTTGTATTTGGATACATCGCGGAGCGGATACCCTGCCATGGTTAAATATACCCTTGCCAACATGCCCTGGATGGCGGTTTTGGTGATCCTTGTATTATAACCATAATCGGTAACAGATCTTACCAGCGTGGCAGCTTCCTTCATATCCTTTGTGATCTGCTCATAAATGGTCCTGACAGGACTTCCCGGCAACGGTTCTTCCTCCGGGGATTTCGTTGAAGCGAGCTTCAGCGGTACCGGACCAAATTCATCCACCAGTATAAAATAATAATAGGCACGCAGGAACAGTGCCTGGCCTCTGACCTCATTCTTTTTTTCCTGGCTGACACCGGCAGCATTGTCAATATTTTCCAATAACATATTTGCACGCTCGATACCTGTGTATAAAGATTCCCAATGCCGGTTGATCTCCAAAGTGGACGCATCGATAATATTGGCAAGGATGCCCGTTGTGCGCCCTTTCATAAAAAACTCGTCGCTGAACACCATATAACTGGTCATTGCCTGCGCATACATACGAACATCACCTAAGCGGTCGTACACCCCAGCCAGTGCAGATTGCAATTCGCCTTCCGTAGTATAATACTGATTCGGCGTTACAAAATCCTGCGGAGTAGTATCCAGGATTTTATTGCAGGAGAACAGGGTTCCGCTAATCATCAGGGCTGCTAAAATTTTATTTACTCTCATTTTATTAGGCTTTATCGTTAGAATGTTACATTAAGACCAAGAGTGATCGTTCTGGCCCTGGGATAGGGGCTCCAGTCAAACCCGGGCGTTAATGCCTTATTGCGGACAGATACTTCCGGATCCAACCCTGTGTATTTGGTCCATGTTATAAGATTTTGGGCCGAGCTGTAAATGCGTATGGACTGCATTTTCCACTTTTGCATCAGAGACGACGGCAGGTTATAGCCCAGTGATACCGTTTTTAAACGCAGGAAAGATCCATCCTCAATTGTCCGGTCTGAGTACACATTGGGGCCGTAGCCTTTCGAAACCGGCAGCAAACTGGACTGATTGTCCATCGACCACCTGTTTTCAAAGGTCTGGAACATATTGAGATTGGTCCGGGCCTCTGCGCCTTCAAACACGATGCGGTTGGCATTCAATACATCATTGCCATACGACCACTGGAAAAATACATTCAGATCAAATTGTTTATACCGGAAATTATTGGTGAATCCGCCAATATGTATGGGATTGGGATTCCCGATGATCGTCTGGTCATTGGCATCTACGATACCATCGCCATTAATATCCTTGTATTTGATATGCCCCGGCTGAATTGTAGATGCGGCATTTCCGTTATTCGGTACGGTCTCCTTTAAGGTGTAACTCCCATCGGCCAGCTGATTAAAATCGCTTAACTGGTAAAGCCCGTCGAACACATATCCATAAAACAAGGCAACATTATGACCCGGCAATGCTATATAAGGCAATGAATTATTAAAGTTCGCATTCCAGGTAACACGGGTCGTAATGCTCGGCTCATCGCCATTTAGTTCCAGTATCTTGTTGTTGTTAAACGCGATGTTAAAGGCCGATGTCCATGTAAAATCCTTCGTGTCTACATTAACTGTATTCAATGTAAGCTCTATTCCTTTGTTTGACACAACACCTATATTCTTATACCCGCTCAGATAGCCGAATGAAGTGGGCAGCGAAGCATCCAACAACAGGTCCCTGGTCTTTTTATAATAATAATCTGCGGTAACATGGATCCGGTCTTTTAACAGACCCACATCCAATCCTATATCCAGGTTACCGGTACGCTCCCATTTCAGTTTATTATTACCCACAACCGTAGGAACGGTTCCTTTGATATATTCCCCGTTAAAATAATAGCCGCTGTTCGTATTTGTACTGTTTGCTGCTACTTCCTGATCCAGTACGCTCAGGTAGGCAAAATCAGATACCCGGTTATTGCCTGTAACCCCATAGGAAGCTCTTAGTTTGGCAGATGAGATCGCCGGGATGTTCTTAATGAATTCTTCATCGCCAAGACTCCAGGCAAAGGCCCCTGAGGGGAAATAACCCCACCTGTTTTCCGGCGAAAACTTAGAAGATCCGTCACTTCTGAATGACACTGTAAAGAGGTATTTAGCATCGAGGCTGTAGTTCACCCGTCCCAAAAAGGATACAAGTGTGGAGTAAGAGCCGCTATAGTTCTTTGACAATACCGTTCCCTGACCCAACCCCTTGATACCCAAAGATTCATTGGGTAGTAAAATAGAAACATAGCCGTTCGCCTCTCTTGAATTCCTTTGCATGGTAAAGCCCCCTACCGCATCTACCCGGTGTCTTTTGTTAAACACCCTGTTAAAGGTCAGCAGGTTCTCGTTCAGCAGACTTCTTATAGCCGAGTTGGATACAGAACCATTGATCCCGTATGTGGAACCATATACTGTTGCCGGGTTACCCGCTGCCGTTTTGGAATTATTAAACCGTTCATAACGGGTATCCGTTTCTGTTATACCGCCCCTCACTTTCAGCTTAAAGTACCTTAAGAACGAATATTCCATAAAAGCATTCGAGTACAGCGACTTGATAAATGCATAGCTATACGCGTTCCGGGCGTTTATGACCGGGTTAACTCTTAAGTCTACCGAAGATGTCATATCCTCATCAAAAGGATCGTTCATAAAATCTTCGAGGCTGCCGTTGCCGGTAACGGGCCGGTAGCCCCATGCGCTATACAGCAGGTAGGAAGATGCATTGCCGGCAGAGCTGCTGTTGAGATCATCGCTGGTAAGGTTGGCGATTTGCCCGTTCTTAACAGAATATGTATAGTTGGTATTGATGCCTACCTTAAAATTTTTACCAACCCGCTGATCAATCTGGAACCTTCCCTGGTATCTTTTAAAACCACCGTTGATCATAATGCCTTTCTGGTCCAGAAAAGAGCCGCTTAAAGAGTATTTGGTTGCCGTTGTTCCGCCCCTCACAGCAACACCATGATTTTGCATGAATGCATTTTGAAGCACCTGATCCTGCCAGTCGGCAGCCTGTACGTCTCTGTAGCTCTCCAGTGTTTTACCATCCTGGAAATAAAGCTGGGCAGCGCTCGCGGAGCTCAGTTCCGACTGGTATTTTACAAATTCATAAGCGCTCATTACCGGGATACGCTTTTGCGGCTGTTGTATGCCCAGCCAATTATTATACGTTACTACGGGTGCTCCTGCTTTTCCCTGTTTCGTGGTAATAATAACAACCCCGTTGGCGCCCCGCGCGCCATAGATGGCGGTAGAAGAGGCGTCTTTTAAGATCTCAATGGACTCAATATCGTCGGGATTAACGGCATTATTGTCTGGGTTTTCCAGCGGGAAACCATCGATCACATACAGCGGAGCATTGGATTGTGTGATCGAATTCCCGCCCCTGATCACAATATTGCTCGCGCTCCCCGGCTGTCCGTCATTGGTGGTCACCTGAACGCCCGCAACCCTGCCCGCCAGCGCATCTTCAAAAGAAACAACGGGAGCCTTTTGCATATCTTCCACGTTTGCCGATCCTACTGAACCCGTAAGGTCCTTCCGCTTCACCTGGCCGTAGCCGATCACTACTACATCATCCAGGGTCTGATTCGCTGCCTCCAGCTGTATTTTTACCACAGATTCTGAGCCTACTACGATCGTCTTGCTCAGATAACCGATCATCGATACGGTAATCGATTCGCCCGCGATCACATTTGTTATGTGAAAATATCCTTTATCGTTGGCAACAACGGACTTATTGCTCTTCGAAGTAACAGCCGTCGCTTTAGGCAGGGGACTCCCCTCCATATCCGTCACTGTCAGCGCAATGTTTTTTACAGACTGACCAAAACACAGCGGTACAGATAAAAGAAATGTAAAAAAGATGAGTACAAATTTCATATTCAATCGTTAAAGTAATAAAAATAGTCTGGTCTGGACTGGTATGCTTAGCAAACATAATATAAAATTTCAGAAAACAAAATATTTTGATCCTTTTTTTTAAAATCAGACGGTTAGCCTTCTTTCCGGCAGGCAATGATAAATTATTAACTGGTTTGGTTTGTATGGTCGATTAATTACTTTTGCTGAAATTTCTCTTAATGACGCCACTACCAACCCAACAAGTCAGCAGGACACGGAAAGACTCGCACGGAAAGATGAAATACCGTCAGCTTGCCGATCATATCATTTCATTGATTGAAAGCGATGCCTTGCATATTGGTGACCAGGTCCCCTCCCTGAAGCAGCTGCAGCAGCAATTAAAAATGAGTAAGGAAACGTTGCTGAAGGGGTTGAGCGAGCTTGTTGAGAAAGGCATTATCGAATCGGTTTACCGGAAAGGATATTTTGTCCGGAAGAAAAATATTGCACACTCCTTCCGTGTTTTTTTGTTGCTGGATAAAATGAATATTTTGCGCGAGCAGTTTTATCGCAACCTATTTAACCAGCTGGAGAATCGTGCCGATATTGATATTTATTTTCATCACCACAACTACCAGGTATTTGAAAAACTGATCCGGGAGAATATCGGAAAATATACTCATTATGTTATTGCCACATTTCTTAAGGAAGACGTTGCGCCGCTTTTGAATTTGATCCCGGATAAAAAAAGGGTCATTATCGACCTGAACCAGCAGGGCCTGACGGGCAATTACAGCTGCATCTACCAGGATTATGGTTATGATATTTATCACAGTCTTCACAAATTAAAAAATGAACTGGTAAAATATAAGCGGCTGATCCTCGTGGCGCACTCCGAAGCCATTCATGCACGGCTGGTCATTGAGGGGTTTTTGCGATATTGTACAGAAACGGAATTTTCCTACCTGATCCAGTCAGAAATTGATGAAACAAATTTCCAGAAAGGATGCGCCTACGTAACGTTTAGCCGGTACGACACAGATGATGTGGCGTTGATCAAGCTGGCGCGTAAAAAGAAGCTGCAGCTGGGCCGCGACGTTGGTCTGATCTCTTATAACGATACCGATGTAAAAGAGATCCTCGAAGAAGGCATTACGGTAATTTCTACCGATTTTGAAGCAATGGGAAAAACAGTCGCTGAGGCCATCATAGAAGATAAAATAGTGGTAAAAAGAAATCCGACCAGGATCATCAAAAGGAAATCGCTATAATCGGATGATCCGGTAATAGAAAATCGTTCGCCGGTTTGGGCAGTTCCGGCTGCCGGCTTTACCTGCAAAAGGAGATCATTTTTTTAACAACCTTACCCTGCAATCTCATATTAACGACCGGGCATCCCAGCAGACCGATCAAACGCCGGATCTGAAAGTCCGGTGGCTGGAGAAGGATGTTTTCAGGAGCCGATGAACGCAATAGCCATTCACTTTTTTTTCAATTTACCGCATCCCATATAGGTTATGCCTCTGTACGAAAAATAAATTTCGTGTGAAGGCTTTTCTTCTTCTGTAATATCAAGCATACAGCCCCCACTTCCCGGGTACCTGACGATACCGAATAAATGCCTGCCCCTGAAAGCATACGTTTCGCTGTGCTGCTGTTTCCGGGATAGTAACAGGGTATCCTGCAAAGTATCATTGGCGCATTGCAACACGATCCGGTTGTTCGTGATCTCCATCTTCCAGAAAGGTTCATTACCCTCAAAATGGCCGCTTATCAACAGCTCACCCGGGAGCGGGCCCGGATCAACCCCGGCCCCGGGAAGACCGGCCAGGACCAACATGATGGCTAATTTTAATATCATACTAATCAAGTGTTACCCTATTCATCTCAAAGGTATTTTTCTTATGGATGCGTCGTTTTCGATCATCAGCTCTACAGGAATTTCACCCAGCTCAGCTTTGGAGATCCCTCTTTTGAGCTTTGCCAGTACATACCGGATACCGGTTTTCCGATCCTTCAGGGTCAGGTTATTATATCCCGGGGAAGGATCATTGTTTATGAAATAAACGATCTCTATAAAACGGGGCATGGGAGTTACATGCGATACAGTAATTGCTTCCTGTGCGAAGCACCGGGAAGCAATCAGGGTAAACAATAGTAACATATAATCTTTCATCGATCAGTTTTGCGGTGTCTTTCTCAGGATCAGCACCTGATAATATTTCAGCGCCTTTATATTCTGGTAAAAAAATAAAAGACCGGGATGCATGTTGTATTGCATGTAAATATATAAATAAATTTTTAACCGGCCGGCCGGTCAGGGCTTAGGGCACATTCCTATAAACGCACTGTCACCCTGAGTTTTCCATTTGTGAACACAAAATCAATGGCGCAATGACAAACCTGCTTTGGGTCATCCTGAAGATGTCATCCCGGACTTGTTCCGGGATCTATTCTGGTTTCAGAATCCGCGTGAATCTTGCATAGATGCCGAAACAATCCCGATCGCCATTCGGACGGCATGACCAAAGTATGATTCATTTCCAATAATTAGATAATAATCTGTCATTGGCAACTCGCTTCAAGGTCTATTGAACGACAACAGGCATAGATGCTGAAATAAATTCAGCATGACAGCGACAATTTGGAATGCTTCCGCCGGCCAATTAGAGGACCCGGCTCGGTGCTGAAGTCTTATGCTTTAAATAAACACCGTAACCCGCGCTCATAATAATGGCTCTTTTTAACAGCGCTACTGCATTTGTTTTACGAGGGGCAGGATCATTTTTACAACGGGGGATACCGTTTTTTTCAGTACTTCTCCTGATTACCGTAATTTTGATACACCTGTAACCAGCGTTAGCATCCGATCATTTTATAATTAAATTTTCTAAAAATCATTCGCATGACAGTACAACGGCTTTTTTTTATCCTCTTTGTTATCCTGGGACTCAATAGTTGCGGAACCGGCAGGAAGGCGCAACGGCAGCCCATCTCCTTTGATGAAGGGATCCACCAGATCAATCACGTTGTGGTGGTCTATATGGAGAACCATAGTTTCGATAACCTGTATGGTGAGTTCAAAGGGGCGAACGGTATTAAAAATGCCCAAAAAGGAAACTTTGTCCAGGTCGACGAAAAAGGAATACCCTATAAATACCTGCCCGAGATCCCGAGGAACAATTCATTCCCGACCAATTTGCCCAATAAGCTTTTTAATATCGACCAATACGTTCCATCTGATAAAAAAACACCGGATGTTACGCACCGTTTTTTTCATAACCAGTTGCAGATTCACGGCGGAAAGATGGATCAGTTTGCAGCATATAACGATTCCAGAGGACTGGCAATGGGCTATTATACAACTAAAAAGCTGCCTTTGTATACGATGGCCAAAAAATACACCTTGTGCGACAACTTCTTCCAGAGCGTCTTTGGCGGCTCTTATTTTAACCACGTCTATTTAATTTCAGCAGCTGCCCCGGTTTGGCAGGATGCCCCGGCATCATTGATCGCTAAACTGGACGATAACGGAAATATGGTAAAGGACGGCATCGTTACACCTGATGGCTATGCCGTTAACCATGTTCTTTCCCGCAACAAGCCATACCCGGCCAAATCGGATATTTCCAAATTACTGCCCTCGCAGACGATGCCGACCATTGGCGACCGGCTGAGTGAAAAAGGAGTATCCTGGGCATGGTATTCAGAAGGATGGGACGATGCAGTGGCCGGAAGAAAAAATAATTTTGCTTATAACCACGAGCCCTTCCTGTATTTTACCAACTATGAAGACGGAACAGAAGGCAGAAAGCACATGAAGGATCAAAACGATTTCCTGAAGGCGGCGAAAGAAGGATCATTGCCCAGCGTTTCTTTTGTGAAGCCCGGTGGGGGAAATGACGAACATCCCGGCAGCTCCGATGTATACTCTTCGGAACAACTGGCAGTAAAACTGATCAATGCCGTATTAGAGGGGCCCAATGCAAAGGACGCGCTGGTGATCCTCACTTATGATGAGTTTGGTGGTTACTTTGACCATGTAGCGCCCCCGGTTATTGACCGGTGGGGCCCGGGAAGCCGCATTCCTGCTATTGTTATAGGGCCCTTTGCTAAAAAAGGGCATGTAGATCACACCCAATATGAAACCGTCAGCATTCTTTCATTTATAGAACATAGATGGGGAATAACGCCATTGGCCGAACGGGATAAAAATGCCAGCCCGTTCCGGAATGCCCTGGTCTTTAAATAAATATTGGCGACCAGGAAGGAGATGCAATATGCATAAAAAGATGGCCATAGTGTTCATGCTGTTTACGGGGCTATTCATTGCAAGCTTCACCCCCTTTTATACGGATCGTACAGCACAAACCCGGCCCGGCCGGCGTGAACGGGAGATCCGGGAAAACGTCTTCCACCAGATCGTTTCCTTCCGGGATTATGTAAGAGACAGTTTCTTTGCAGCCGTCAACAAAGAGCCGGCAGATACGCTCATGGTTCGCCGGGCCTTTTTAAGATCAAGATCCCTGTACAAGGAATTTGAATGGGCCGCAACATATTTTGCGGCCGACCTGGCGGAGCGGTTAAATGGTCCGCCGGTACAGGAGATCGAGAATGCCGACCTGTTAGACCCCTCTTTGGCACGGGCCATTGATCCTGTGGGGCTGCAGGTAATTGAGCCCTTTCTTTATCCGGAGTATAATGCTGCCGGTAAAGAAGCACTGATCAGCGAAGTAGCGCATTTAATAACCAACACTGAATACCTGGTTGGTTATTTCGCCGATCATCCGCTTGCCGATTGGCGGATCCTGGATGCCGCCAAGTTAGAGGTATTCCGGATCGTGGCCCTGGGCATTACGGGGTTTGACAATGCGCTTTCCCTGAACAGTATGGAAGAATCGGCCGCATCCTTAAAAAGCATGCGGAACATGCTATCCTCCTATATAAGTAAAAACAACAAAACGGCTTTATTACAGGACCTGGATACCGCCATCGGGTACCTGCACCAGCATTCCGACTTTGCTTCCTTCGACAGAGCGGTATTCATTACCCGTTTCGCAAATAAGATCAGCACCGGAATAGCACAACTGGAACAAGCCTTGCCGGGACCGAAAATCCGCTACAACCGGTTGCTGAAGCAGGGAGCCGGAACATTGTTTGACCCGGACGCCTTCAATGTGGATGCATTTTCTCCCGGCCCTTCATTTCATACAACTGCCGCTAAAGTAGCATTGGGCAAAAAACTTTTTTATGATGCCTCGTTATCCGGTACCGGCACCAGAAGCTGCGCATCCTGTCACCGCCCCCAACAGGCATTTACGGACGGGCTGGCTAAGAATACGGCTTTGCACGATCCTGCAAAGCTGCTGAAACGGAATGTTCCAACATTACTCAACGCTGCACTGCAATCGAACTACTTTTATGATATGCGGGCATTGACGCTGGAGGACCAGACGCGTGATGTGATCAGGAATCAACAGGAGATGGATGGTTCGATGGATGCGATCATACGGTATGTTTCAGCGAGCAAATCATATACGTCGCTATTCGCAAACGCATTTCCCGGATCAATTGAAAAAGAAATCAGTCCGGACCAGGTCGCGAATGCGCTCGCGTCTTATGTGCGTAGTCTTACAAAGCTCAACAGCCGGTTCGACGAATATATGCGGGGTAATGAAGGGGCTTTATCAGCACAGGAATTGAAAGGCTTCAATCTGTTTATGGGGAAAGCAAAATGTGCCACCTGTCATTTTATTCCTTTATTCAACGGGGTCACCCCACCCAAATATGTTGTGAGCGAAACCGAGGTATTGGGCGTCCCCGCATCCATGGCAGACTCCACGCTGGACCCGGATCAGGGCTATTACGATGTGATCGGTGTTGAGTCCTGCAAACATGCGTTCAAGATCCCTACGATCCGGAATGTTGACAGAACAGCTCCTTATATGCACAATGGGGTGTACGAAACTTTGGACCAGGTAATGGAATTCTATAATAACGGGGGCGCCGCAGGGTTGCGAATATCGCTGCCCAATCAAACACTTCCCGGAGAAAAGCTTGGTCTTACTGAAAAAGAAAAAGAAGAGATCATTGCTTTTATGAAGAGTTTAGAAAGCAACAACTAATATGAAAGTGAATGATCATGCAGACCGATACGTTCCCGTATAGTGCCGATGGAATTGGTCTATCACGGATACCCAGTCGGTATAAACGGCTGTCCGGGCCGGGTACGGCGCGAAGGTTTTCAGATCCGTTATGCTCCATATAGAGAAAACATACTCTGCCCGCCGGATGCAGGGTCCGTAAAATCATTGCGATTCACTGCCTTTAACCATAATGATCTTATCCGCATAAAAAACGCTGCCGTCTTCTGTTATTCCCTGTAGAATGATCCTGTATTTACCCGCGCATATTCCTGACCGGCAAACCCGGTTTTTGAGCTTATCCTGTGCAAGGCAGAATTGCCGGTATGCGTATCAGGCCCGAGGCCAAATGTCACATCAGGATATTCGTTTTGGGCATTCATTCTTTGTAAAACGAAATATTCCGGAGAATAGAACGGGAAAAAATGAGAAACCGAATGGTTTCACGTATATTTGCAACTGATTGGTTTCATCAAAATGATTCAGATTAATGAGAAGAGACATATTTCAGGCCATCGCAGACCCGACAAGACGAGCAATTATTGCCCTAATTGCATTACAGGCAATGACGCCGAACGCCATTGCCGAACACTTTGATACTACAAGGCAAGCAGTTTCAAAACATCTACGCATTCTGATAGAATGTGAACTAATAAAACCGGAACACAAAGGCAGAGAAATTTATTACCAACTTGAAATTGACAAACTGAAAGAAATAGATAATTGGCTGGAACAGTTTCGCAAAATATGGGAAACCCGTTTCAATCAACTCGACAATTTATTAGCAACAATGAAAAAACAAAGAAAATGAACAGTAGCTTCTTATTCGATTTTTCTGTAGATAAGGAAAACAAAACCATTCGCATACAACGTAAATTTGATGTCAACCTCGAATTGGTCTGGCAGGCATGGACAACAGCAGCATTGCTCGACCAGTGGTGTGCTCCCAATCCTTACAGGACAGAAACCAAAACGTTGGATTTCCGGAAGGGTGGTTTCTGGCATTACGCAATAGTAGGCCCCGAAGGAAACAAACATTGGAGCCGGTATGATTATAAAGATATCGAGCCTAAAAAAAGCATTACAGAATTGAGGGCATTTAGTGATGAGAACGGAACTGTTAATCCGGATTTTCCAAGTACTGAATGCACCATTGTTTTCAGCGACACTGAAGGTAAAACTTTGGTAACAATGACTGAACGATACAGCAGCCTGGAAATTTTTGAAAAGATGGCTACAACCAGCCACAAAAAAGGCTTTTCATCGCATCTTAAAAACCTGGACAGATTCCTGTTAACACTAAAAAAAAATAAATGAACAGCAATTTACTATTCGACTTCACAGTCAACAAGGAAAACAAAACCATTCACATTCAACGTGAATTTGACGCCAATCTTGAATTGGTTTGGCAAGCCTGGACAACAGCAGAACTGTTAGACCAATGGTGGGCGCCGAAACCATATCATATCGAAACCAAAACATTGGACTTGAAAGTGGGCAAAATGTGGCTTTATGCAATGGTAAGCCCACAGGACGAAAAATTGTGGTGTAAAGCAGATTACAAAGCCATCGAAACAAATAAATTGTTGTCTTGGTTAGACGCTTTTTGTGATGAAAACGGAAACGGGAACAACATTAAGCCACGATCATTTTGGACAAACATTTTCACGGAAAAGAATGGCATCACAACCGTAAATATCACCTTAACGCATGAAAAGCCCGAAGAGATTGAAACGATAATTGAAATGGGCTTCAGGGAAGGGCTCACAATGGCTCTGGGAAACTTAGACGAACTATTATTAACACTAAAAACCAAATAAAAGTGAACAGCAATTTATTATTTGACTTTACAGTCAGCAAGGAAAACAAAACCATTCACATTCAACGTGAATTTGACGCCAACCTTGAATTGGTTTGGCAAGCGTGGACAAATGCCGAATTATTAGACAAGTGGTGGGGACCAAAACCCTGGAAAGCCGAAACCAAGACAATGGATTTCCGTGAGGGCGGATTGTGGCTGTATGCAATGGTAAGCCCTGAAGGAGAAAAACATTGGAGCAAATCCGATTTTATCTCTATCATAAAAGAAAAGTCATTTGCCTCAAAAGGCGGATTCAGTGATGAAAACGGTACGATAAATCCTGCGTTTCCACAAAATTTATGGGAGAACAACTTTATCCCGGTAGATCATAAAGTGCGGGTAGATATGCTGCTCACCTACGATGCGCTTTCCGACCTCGAAAAAGAGATAGAGATGGGCTTTAAAGAAGGAATGACGATAGACTTTGAGCAATTGGATGAATTATTATCGACCTTAAAAAAATAGTTTGGGACAATTCGGGATGGCAATGGTATACTGTTTGCTTTTTCCAATGTAGAGTGGAGTGAAAACTAACGGTAGTATTTAGTTTCGTTTATACCAAAATAGGTCCTTACTGACCATAAGGGGTCAAACCCGATTTTTCTTTGTGTCGCCCCCGAAAAGACGCTTTTAAACAATGCGATTATACCATCCCATATTTTACAGCCAACTTTATTAAACCCGCCGTATTATTTACAGCAAATTTGGTCAGCAGATTTTTGCGATGACTATCCACGGTGTAAGGGCTTACAAATAATTGCTCAGCAATTTGCGGATTGGTATAGCCTTCTGCTATAAGGATTAATATTTCTTTTTCCCGGCTCGTCAATGTAGGTCTGTTGGTTATATCCTGTTGCTCCTTCCTACTCAGTTCCAGGCTCAGGCTCATATACAATTTATTACTGCTTGCCGTTTGCAAGGCCTCTTCAATTTCTTCTTTCGAGGCGCTCTTAAGCAGGTATCCGGATGCCCCCTGAGCAATCATCTGTGAGATATAACTACGTTCGTTAAAGGTACTCATAGCAATGATTTTAATAACAGGATATTCTTTTTTAATCTTTGTGGCAAGTTCGATCCCACTTATTTCGGGCATATTGATATCCGTTATCACAACATCAGGCATATCCGCTTTTAACAGCTCCATTGCTTCGTAGGCATTTCGGGCCAAGCCGGTAACCAGCACAAAGTCTATTTGCGAAAGCATCGCCTGCATGCCTTCCAGTACCATAGGATGGTCATCTACAACCAGAACTTTTAATTTATACATTATCTTCAATTATGCATTCCACCAATATCGAAGTACCCCTACCTGATTGCGATTTAATGTCCATTCGGCCGCGCAGGTAATTTACTCTGGAGCGAATGTTCTGCAGTCCATTGCTGGTATACGATTGTTTTTCAGAATCAAAGCCAGTACCGTCATCCTCGACTGTAATACTAAGTGAACGTTCATGAAGCATGACCTGAACCAGTATTTCTTTCGCTTTGGAATGTTTTATGGCATTATTTACCAATTCCTGTACAATACGGTAAATATTTACTTCAGTCGTGGCCGAAAGCCTTTGTTCAAGGCCGTGAAATTCTGTTTTAACAATAAATGTACCCGAGCTTCCTATACTATCGCAGTAGTCCTGCATGGCCTGCTGCAAGCCAAGATTAATCAATGCTTCCGGCATCATGTTATGGGCCACTCTTCGCATCTCGGATATAGACCGGTCTAATTTCTGCAGCGCATTGTTGAATAATGCGCCGTTTTCTTCGGTAAGGATTAAATTCCCTTTCATAGCACCTAGTTCTAATTTTACACCGCTCAGCATCCCGCCCAGCCCATCGTGCAGGTCTTTGGCAAGACGGCTGCGCTCATCTTCCTGCCCCTGGAGCAGGGATTGGGTGGCCAATAATTGCTTTTCGGTTTCCAGCTCTTTGATACGTTGCTCCTGCATCCTTTTGCGATGGCTATAGTTGCGGTAACCCAAGGCGGAAATGGTAATCAGCGAAAGCAGGCCGATCATCAACAGCCAGTTTATCAGGTGCTGGCGATTAATCTTTTCATGCTGAATAGCAAGCTGGGCGCTCTTTTTGTCCAGCTCAAACTTTTTTTCTGTATTGATGGTATTCAACAGTAATTGCTCGTTCCACAACGTATCCTGCAATTCTTTAGCCTGTATTTCATATTTTTCTGCTTTCCAGACGTCTTTCGAAAGATAGGCCAATGAAGCCAGTTGATTTAAATTTAAAATGGTCTGTTTGGGAAATTTGTATTTTTGAGAAACCGCCAAAGCTCTTTCTGCATATTGAAATGCACTATCGCAATCTCCTGTGTACATATAACAGTACGAAATACTTCGCAGGGCAATTGTTTCGGTTTCGGGTAATTCGTTTTCTACAGCAAGCGCAAGTGCGGACTCACTGTATTTTTTACTTTCTGAGAGCTGCTTTTTCCATAGATACACATCGCCAAGATTCAGTTGTACAGTAGACAGTAGAACCTCGTCTTCTATTTCTCCGGCAATTTGCTCCGCTTCCTTGAAGTAGCGCTGTGCGGAATCTTTTTGATTGATGCTTCCATAAACAGTCCCCAGGTTAGTGAGGGAATAGGCCAGCATTTTTGGATTGTTTAGCTGCCGAAAGGTAGCAACGGCAGCTTTGCCGAAGTCTCTTGCCTTATCGTACTGTTTCATCGAAGAATAGAGATTCTGTAAAATATCGTAGGCCTGGGCCATAAATACTTTGTCCCCTATTTTTTCAAATAGCTTCAGCCCTTTTTGATAAACCTCAACAGCCAATGGGTAGTCCGATAAATACTGATAAGATGTCCCGGTGTTGAAATAAGCTTTGGCAAGTTGTTCATCGTCATTTAGCTTCCGGGCAGCCTCGATACCTTTCAGGTTCCAATACAACGATGAATCAATTTTCCCTTGCATGTTAAGTGCAAAAGTGTAATTGCTGACAAACTTGACTTCGGTTAATGGGTAGTTGATCCTGTTTCCCAAAGCACGGGCCAGCAAGTAGTAGGACTTTGCCTTTTCCAGATCCGATTTCTCAAATTCCTGCCCGATTTTAATGAGCAACAGGACTTTGCTTTCGTCATCTTTCATCGATTTCAAAACGAGCAACAAGCTGTCCTGCCTAAGTTGACTTTGCACAGAGGCAGCAAGCATACAGAAGACAAGAATTAGAAGCCAAGTTTTCATAATTCAAATTACGACGGGCTTACTTGTTGGTCAATCCCTCTTTAGGGGGATTTTTCCTGACCGGAAATTCCACTTTTTACGGGATTGTTGATGAAGTCAAAGATTTCCAATTTTACGTAAAGAAAAGATCCGGAAATCAATTCTTCATTTCACACACAATTTAAAAAAAATTACAATGGGAAGTCTAAAAAAAATGCTGAAATCATTATTGCTTCTTGTATTGTTGGTTGACCTATCGGCAATAGCATCCTGCACAAAAGGGGACGATATAAATAACAATAATTCAGACGATGCACCTTTCGAGCTATGGATGGGTCAGAAAACCGGATCATCCGGCACCTGGTCTAATTTGCGATGGATGGTCATATTACCGGGTGGGGATTATTTCAACCAGCTTCCGGGGGAAGGGTTCTTAAACTTCTCCAGGAGCCAAACCGGAGGCACCTGGGGGACATTTACATCCAACGGTAATTCGGGAACCTTTACCAATCAATATGAAACCCTGAATGTAACCAGGATCAGCGATACCGAAATGGAAACAGCGGGCTATATCAACCACCTATATAAGCTGGCTTCTGTGGATGGCGTCCGGCTTTCCGGCAAATATGTGAACGGAATCCCCGGCTGGTCGACCAGCGGGAATTATCCATATGGCCCCAACGATGCACAGCCGATGATTCAGTTTGAAAGGAACGGCAATTTTAGCGATAAAGGCGCATTCGTTACCAATTTTACGATGCCCAACCAAGACCCGCAGAGAGCGCCGGGAAACGGTACTTATGAAATTAAAAACTTTACATTAATACTCAATTATTCTGATGGGCGCAAAATCACCAAAGCGTTTAGCGGTGTTCTCGACAAAAAAGTCAATGCGGGCAGCGAACTGGTTTTTGTAGGGGGGAATCCGTTTTATAACAAGTAAGAATAAACGGATGAAACATTTTTTCATTTTAGCCGCTATCATTTTTGCAGGAGTATATAAGTCTTCCCGCTACCGTTCATTTTAACGCACCCGTTACAGGTATTAAAAGAAAGTTTGTAAACCCCGCTTATGAAAACCAAACCCTCAAGTGGAAAGCTATTTACAGGGCGAGTAAAGAGGTGAACGATGTGATTACGGTTTTTGCAGGACAATGGCTTAAGGAAGGAATAATCAATCAATAAAAAAGATTTAAAACATATCCAGATGAAAAAGCTTCACTTTTATTTATTAGCCCTCACGATTGGCCTGACCTCCTGTACAAAAACAGACGCGCCGGATGCTGAGGCACCCATTGATCTTTCTGCACTCACCCCCGAAGTTACACCCAAAGGCACGCCAACGGGCAGCGTCTATACGCAACAGGTAGGTACTGCCGGTGGAAAAGTGCAGTCGCCCGACGGAAAAATATCCATTGATATTCCTGCCGGCGCACTAAGTGCTAATACAACTATCGGCATACAGCCTATTACCAACGAGGCGCCCTTAGGTGCGGGCGATGCATTTCGGCTCACGCCGGAAGGGACTGTTTTTGCCAGGCCCGTAACCATTACCCTAAAATATGGTGGTGATATGAAGCCCGGCCTTTCCTGGATTGTTACGCAAAAAGCCGACGGCACCTGGATGGGCGATAGAAATACCCAAACTGATGAAACCACCCAAACCTTATCGGTAAGGACCACGCATTTCAGCGACTGGGTTACGGGTAAACTGATCGATTTTCGGTTATCCCCGCAAAGTTCTGTAGTAAAAGTGAAGGGCCAGGTGCAATTGTATGTAAACGGATTTAAAAAAATGGAGTCGGCAGCCGATGATGATCTGGTACCGCTTACACCCTTGTACAAAAAAAATGCAGGCAATGATGATTTAGCGCCGCTGCCCGTTCTGCTCGCCGAAAAGATGGAGCAATTGAAAAACTACAGACTCGATTTTAAAGAATGGCGGCTTAGCGGGCAAGGCAATTTAAAACCGGCAGGATCCAAAGCGACTTATACAGCACCCGATAAAATTCCGTCCCCCAACCCGGTAACTGTTTCGGTGGACATCCATGCAACGAATAACGGTAAGACCACCAAACTGATCTTACTCAGTACTATTAAAGTAGTGGATGCTGATTTGTATTTGCTGCTTACTGTTGACGGAACTACGTATGAATACTACCAGTACGGATTTAACGGCAGCATTCCGCCTGATCCCAATAATTTGGCAATTGCAAATTGTGCTATCGATGATAATATGTTTTCGATTACCGGTACCCATGTTGAAAACAACAGTAGTATGATCAGCAGTTTTGCACTGTCCGTCAAGAATGCTGCAACCGGAACGATGGCCCTGAACTGCCTGCATGGTGGAAGCGGGCAAGATGAAGCGCAATTTACTTTAGGTGCGCAGCAGTCTGTGTACGACATGAATCAGATTATTCGAACGCCACTGCCCGGGCCGAGTTGTGATGATGAAATTAAATGCGCTAACATGACCATCACATTTACAACGCATGAAAATAAGTGGAACGGAAAAGTTACCGGAACTTTTTCCGGCATATTGTATGAAGATAAACCCGGATTTTCAGATGAATGTAAAAGTACAATAGCGCACAACATTACGGGTGAATTTAACCTCGTACGGGCCGATTAACCTTTTTTAAGCTATAGCGCTGTTTAAAATATACGACAGTGCAAAGACAGACAAAAGCCGGATAGACAACCTCTTCAAGTAATAAGACATAATACTTAGCGATATGAAAAAGATATTGATATTTCTATTCTTGGTATGGACTACGGACAGTTTTGCGCAACTAACCAAAGAACAGCGCATACAGGACAGCGTAATCGGCTGGTGGAGTAACAACTATTGGGACAGGCATTGGAAGTCGCCGACAGATTCCGAGGGGAAAATAATCGAGAAGCACGTAAATAATTTCGTGGACTGGATGAAAAAATCCTATACCCCGGTTGCCGGGCTGGGGACGGTCACCCGGTTTCGCGATAGTTGGGGTTATGGCGTCAAATTCTACGTATGGAATGTTAGTTATTGCTGCAATGGCAAATATTTGGACGAAAAGGGAAATTTCAAACCCGTTTCGGAAGAAAACACACCGTTCTACATCCACGTTAACCAGATCGTGGGTGCACACCCGATGGCTTTCCTCAACAAAAACGGCGACTATTATTTTACCTGGATGGCAGATGGAACGGGCGATTTATACGTCCATCAGAAGAAAGATCCTCGGCCTGTGGGTGTTCATCCAAATGCCTCAAAGTTCATTACCGTTCGCAACAACTACCAATCCGTGATGCTTGCGCCTGATAATAAATTGCCGTTTGTGGAAGTGACCAAAGGTGAATTGTTGGAAAAGTCCGACAAAGCTTTGGCACAGATGATTGTGTCCGGAAATCAAAGCAAAAAACAGGATTATGAACGATACCGGCAAACGATATCCGAACTGAAAGTAGAATATAAAAGCAACCTGAACGAGCCCGCTGTCGTTCGGAATATTCAATCGGATGAATATATGTTTAATTTTTCGGACCCGTTCGAATCGGATAGAAATGGAAATCCCTTGTACAATTATAAAGTGTACAAGCTGGCACCTGGCGTTTGGGACAATATGAAAAAAGCGCAGCCGCAATGGGTAACGATCTATTATCCTTTCGTTACCAAAGAAAACGGAACACAGCTCAACGAACTGTACACCGCCCTGACACAGAACCTGAATTACGAATATATTTACAGCTACTTTTTTACACCCGATAAAATAAAAGGCAAAGCCTATACTCCCTCTGACGAACTTGGATTGAAAACACGTCTGGACGGCTACAGACATGCAAACAAACAAGGCACAGCCGTAAAACCTGCTTCTAAAAAGAATGCTTCAAATGCCTATTTCGCAGATGACTTTTCGGATAATATTCCAGGTGGAAGACCACAAGATTGGTTTTTCAACAAGGCCAAAGAGCATGTGGAGGTGCGCAAGCTCAATGGGTATGATGGCATTTGGATGCAATTGGGGAGATATAATGAATTTCGCCCGGGTGGATTGCCGTATCCATTGCCTAAAAGTTTCAGGTTAGAATTTGACCTGATCACGGATACTGATTTTTCTACCCGGACAGGGGGTGTGGCAACCCTGACCCTGAACACCCGGAAGATGCTCAATAACGGCGGGGAAAACACCAATGGAAACGGGGAAAAACTGATCATCATCTTTGCATCGGGAGCACAGGAAGCTCTAAATTCAAATAACTTCAGGGGAGCTGTCACAATGGAAGTAAAAGGTACGCCTTCCCGAAATAAGCAAAACGGTACAGAAGGTGCCAAAGTAAGTGATGCACTTATCAATTTTACCAATCGAAAACCAAAAATTCACGTAACAGTGACAGTGCAAAATGGTACAGTGGAGGTATTTGTGAATGAACGAAAAAGTATTTCGAGCAGAGACATGAAGCTCGCTTATGGGGGAAATTGTATCAGCTGTGGATTAGAAACAACGAGTATGATCAATTCTGTCAACTGGTCGGCGACAACTGAAGCAAATACAGATAAAATTAAAATATATTTAGGTAATGTGAGAATAACAAAGATTTGATTCGTTGTTTAAACCTTCGAACGGTTATTGCATACAGTATATATGCAACCATTTGAAGATTGTGCGCACAGTGTTGCTGCAAAAAACAGAACAAGCGGCCTATAACGCGGCTTTAAGATTCATTATTCAAATATACTAAGTGACGATGCTTTTTCAAGGCAATGATGTCTGATTATCATTGCCTCATTGATTTTGCACCGTAAACAAAAAAATCAAAACAACCTCCATTTTTTTTTCAAACAGATATATTCAAAATGCGTCAATATACAACAATGCCATACTTTCGCAGAAATTTAGATAAGATGTACAGCACTAAAAAGCTATTTTTGATTGCCTGTCTGCTATTTATCACAGGAGCTTTATTCAGCTGTAACAACCAACCAAAACAAGAAAAGCTTGTTTCTAAAACAAACGATTATATAAAGACCATTCCAGGTAAGGATGATGGCATATCGGCGCCAATAGCTCAAAAAGGGGAAGTGCTGGTGGGCTATTCAGATTGTTTGTCCTGTCACAAGGAAAAAGACAGGTCGAAGGGGCCTGCTTTCATGGATATTGCCAAAAGGTATCCCGTGCACCAGGCCTATATTGAATATCTCGCCAACAAAATAATTTCCGGCGGCAGAGGAAGCTGGGGATATTCAGTAATGACGCCGCATCCCGGGTTGTCAAAAGAAGATGCTCAAATGATGGCCACCTATATTCTCTCGTTAGACCAACGCTAATTTAATAGTATCTCATCAAAATAGATTACTCCTGCGGGGTTAGCTTTAGGTCTTTTACTTTTGGGAGCCTTAGGCTGCTGCTGCTTATTAGCGGACTTCGCTTTAAGTTGCTGCTTGCTGGCCTGCTGCTCATTAGGCACCGGGTTTTTCAGAACAGGTATTTTCAGAACCCGCTTTGCCACCAGTTTGATCATCTTAACCGGCTGCGAAGGTAATATACACTTAATACCTGTAATATAGGGCGGCTGCCGAACGGTGGGTTGGGCTGGCTTGACGGTTGCTAATAATTTTAAAGAACCGCTGTCGGCCCCGCCCCATACCTGTATTTCAGCCGGGGGAAAAATGGTCCTCGAAACATCAATAAGGGTTCCGAAGGTGATGCTGTTAATAACAACAGCTTTTTTGAATAGCAAAAATGCTGCAAAATCGTTGAGCTTGTATCCAATCCAATTTGCAGCTCCGGCGTCGGCTGTTCCCAAAAGCTGATCAGTAAAGGCATTACCATTTCGTGCATCTGCAACAAATTTCTGCTCGGGAAGCGTTGTTAAATAAATACTATCTGCCTTTATACTGTTTTTATAAAAACTCACAGATACCGTTTTACTGCTGATCCAGTCCGGTAAAAAAGCTCTTGCTTTTATTATCAGCGACTGATCTATATTGATCGGTTTTTTATATAAAGGGGAGCTAATACTGTCCGGTTCACTGCCATCGGTGGTGTACCTGATTTTAGCAGCACTTACAGGGCTTTTAAGAACCACGGAAAGCGATTGATCAAAAACTCTTTTTTCTTCATCAATATCTATAACCGGTGGTGCTAACACAGCGACTACGGTATCGCCTTTATAACCCAGATCGAAGCTGACACGGGGAAAACTATTTTTCAATGATGCCATATCCTTATTATCGATTGATGTGTTCCACAGGCTTACTGACCTCAGATTTTTCAATTGTGCTAATGGCCTTAACCGGTTGATATGGATCCCGGTTCCTGAAAGTGAAATCTGCCTGAGGTGTTGAAGTCCGGACAAATATTTCAGCCCTTCGCCATTGATTTTAGTAAAAGTCAGGTTCAGATCCCGCAGGTTCACAAATTCGCCAATCGTTTTTAAGTCTTCATCTTTAACCGGCATGCCACCCAAATGAAGGGAAACGATATTATTTTTTATACTGCTGAGTTCGGCCAGCTGGGCTCCTTTAAATTGCGATACACCATAAAAATTCACGGAAAGCGCCGGCGATCCTGTTGCGAGCGGAGTTATGATCCTGTATTCGGTATTCAAACGACTGACAGCACTTTCATCGGCCGCCTCAAAATCATATTTTTCAGCATCCCCAGATTTGAAGAATGTGGCTGCGAGCAACCTTAATGAGTCGCTTGCAGGCAGTTCGGTTACCTTTGCAGTAAAGCTGGCCCCGCCTTTTATCCATAAATACAATATACGCGCTTCTTCGTCGGTAAGCTGTGGTTTTCCCTCCGGCGGCATGTGCTCTTTGTGGTCGGCCGGCAGGTGAATCCGTTGCATCATCAAACCCAAATCAACCGCCGAAGTATCCCAAAGCTTCCCGCTTTTTCCACCTTTCAGCAGCAGTTCCCGGGTTGCCATAATCAATTCGCCCTTGGCTTTATTAGTATTATGGCAACTCATGCATTTTTTTTCAATAATAGGTTGTACCAGGTGCGTATATACCACCGCATCATCCAGTGAAATGTCAGCAGCAGTTTCTGCTGTTGCGAATAACGGTGACAACAAAAACTCCTCCCCGTGCGTAATACCCGCACCTTTGTGACCCGCTATTAATAGTATGACGGTTGTAAAAATGCCGGTAGCAGCAGTTAATAGCTTGCTTTTTCTAATAAACGATTTGAGCGTGTACCAGGTAAAGCTTATAAACGCGCACATCACACCGGTCCATTTGTGTATAGTCAGGTCATTACTTTCGTAGCCGCCCTCTTTCGACAAAAACAATCCCATTAAAGCGGCACTAACCGTAGTCAATACTGCCGCCAGCAGCATCCAGTCTGCACTCGTTTGGAATGTTATCTGTTTGGGCGATACGATCAGCATTTCGAATAAAAAAGCCAACAAAAGCAATACAATGGGAAAATGCAGCAGCAGGGGGTGCGCCCTCCCAAATGCCTGCAAAAAAGGGGGAACCACAAACTCACTTCCAAAAATCAGCAAGACTGCCAGAAGGCAGTTTAAAACAATACATACATTAAAAAAAAAACGCTGCCAGTTCTGTTGCTTCATAATTTTCACACTACCCGTTCTAATTTATAAGGATATACTTTCCCTGAATTCCATTGTGCTACATACAGGTTATCTTCATTATCTATGCAAACATCGTGTGGATGTTCAAAGGCATTGACGGTTTGATACATTTCCTTTAACCGGCCGTCTATGTACTCAGGCTGATTGCCAGCCAGGTTGGATATTACTTTATTGTTTCTATCCAGGATCGTTACAAACCCCGATTTCCCGGATGGCTGAGATTTGCTTTTCAGTACCGCCGCATATAAATAATCGTCTTTAATCACCGGCCTGCACACCCACGCGCCCGGGAGCTCAATGGTATCTAAGTATACACCCTCCATGGTATATCGCTTCAATGCATTTTGTTTTCTTGAGGTTACCATCAAAACCGGCGTACCCACGCGCCTGTCCATACATATCCCGTGGGCATTTAACAAGTTCCCGGCGCTGGCGCCCCGGCCTCCGAAATGCCGGATGTATTTGCCTTTATAGTCGTACTGTATCACAAAATCTTTTCCATACCCGTCTGCCACATAAATATCCCCATTGTCTGCGATGGCTGTTTCAGTGGGTATATATTCTTCGGCCCTGGTATAACTACCGGTTTCCTTAGGATACTTCAATGTCAGCAGCACCCGGCCGTCGATGGTGGTTTTGATCACCTGGTGCCGCTTATTATCACAAATAAACAAAATGTCCTCCCCTCCCTCGTTAAAGAGCGTAAGCCCATGTGCCCCGGGATATTCGGTACCCCAGGATTTTAAGTACTTACCATTTTTACTATAAAAAATAACATTGTTATGGGTATCATTGGTCAGCAGCAAAATACGACCTTTGCGGTCCTGCACCATTTCATGACAATCGTCTACCGGGTATTTCGAGACATCGGCACGGCTCCACCTGGTGTCCAGCCTGTACCGTTTATCGCCCTGTCCCAAAATCACCTTATTTTTAATCAACCATTCCGGCATGTATAAAGCGCCCATCGTGCCCAGGGCGGTATATTGAAGAAAGGTTTTCCTGTTCATCTCATTTTAGTTAAGCAATTAAATCTTTTACTACCTTACCGGACACATCGGTCAGCCGGTATCTTCGGCCCAAATGTTTATACACCAGCTTTTCATGATCGAGCCCCATTAAATGAAGCGCGGTAGCCTGGAAATCGTGCACGTGAACGGGATTGGAAACAATATTATACCCAAATTCATCGGTTTCGCCATATACGCCGGGTTTTATGCCACCACCGGCCATCCACATGGTAAAGCACCGCGGGTGATGATCGCGACCATAATTGTCTTTTGTAAGGGTGCCCTGGCAATAATTGGTGCGCCCAAATTCCCCTCCCCAGATAACCAGGGTTTCATCCAGCAGCCCCCTTTGCTTCAGGTCGGTTACCAGAGCGGCCGAAGCCTGGTCGGTATCCATACATTGCCCCCTCATTTGCTCAGGCAGGTTACCATGCGAATCCCATCCCTGGTGATACAGCTGCACAAAGCGCACGCCGCCTTCAGAAAGTTTTCTTGCCAGCAGGCAGTTGGCGGCATAGGTACCGGGTATCAGGCATTCGGGGCCGTAAAGCTTGATAATGGACTCGGGTTCTTTGCTAAGATCGGTTACTTCTGGCACGGCAGTTTGCATGCGGAAGGCCATTTCATATTGCTGTACCTTGGCTTTGATTTCGGGGTCGCCCGCCTCGTCATAGCCTTCATTATTTAATTCGGAAAGGTGATCCAGCATATTCCGGCGCTCTTCCTTACTCATACCATCGGGATCTTTTAAATAAAGCACCGGGTTTTCTCCATTGCTAAACTGTACGCCCTGGTGAATAGAGTCTAAAAACCCGTTTGACCAGAGTTTGGAATATACGCCCTGGCCATTGCCCTTACCCTTAGAAAGCAATACACAAAATGCCGGTAGATTTTTATTTTCACTTCCCAAACCGTAACTCAACCAGGCGCCCATACTCGGGCGGTTCCCAACCTGTGCCCCGGTTTGAAAGAAGGTCAATGCCGGGTCGTGATTGATGGCCTCGGTATACATGCTTCTTACAATACACAGGTCATCCACAATGCGCGCCGTATAAGGAAGCAGTTCGCTAACCCAGGCCCGGCGCTCACCATACTGATCAAAGGAAAACAAGCTGCCTGCTAAGGGAAATTTCGATTGCCCCGAAGTCATCCCGGTAAGGCGCTGACCCTGGCGCACCGATTCGGGAAGATCCTGGCCCTGCATTTCCCGCAACTTGGGTTTGGGATCAAATGTTTCGAGCTGTGAGGGACCTCCATTCTGAAAAAGGTAGATGATCCGCTTTGCCCTGGGTGCAAAATGCGGCAAGCCTGAAACAATCGCCTCTTCTGCATCTTTTGCTGAAAAAAAATCGGGTATCAATAAACTTCCCAGGGCCGCCCCGCCGATACCCATCCCCAGGTTGGTGAGAAACCGGCGGCGATTTATATTTAATCCATGTTCCAGCTGTTCTTTTTCCATATCTTTTTTTTTTCGAATCGTGACGGTTCTTTCATGCTCAAAAAACTTAGAAACCTGGTGCCCGCCCGGTTTCCGGACGAACGGGCCTTTGTGGCGACAATTTCAGATTGATATGACCCTAGGTTCTAACAATAGCCTCCTCCATATTATAGATCATATTGATCACACGCATGAGCGCTGCTGCCTTTACAGTGTTGGCCGCGCTTCCGTTATGGGAATATTCCCCCACATCTATTACATTTTTAACAGCATTACGATCCTGGTCAAATAAGTCGAGCTGCTGTTTATAGTACCTGTTCAGTATATCCAACTCGCTGTCACTCGGGGTTCGGCAAATAATTCTTTTAAATGCCGTGGTAATCGCTTCATTAGCGTTTTTTTGTTTTTCGGAAAGGGTTTCCCCCAAAACCCTCGAAGCTTCCAAAACGGTTGGATCGTTCATCATCACCAACGCCTGCAATGGAGTACTGGTCTTTAAACGCTGCACCTCGCACTGATCCCTGTTACTGGCATCAAAAATGATCATGGATGGGGGCGGAACGGTCAACTTAATAAAGGTATAAATACCTCGCCTGTATAAACTGGTTCCTTTATCCTGCCGGTAAACCCGAAGCGATCCCCTTCCCGAAGTGGCACTTTCCCAAAGTCCTTTCGGCTGATAAGGTTTTACACTCGGGCCGCCAATTTCTTTCACCAGCAGCCCGCTGCTGCCCAATACTACATCGCGTATCGTTTCTGCCGGCAACCTGATGCGGGAGGCCCGCGCATAGTACAGGTTCTCGGGATCCTTATCCAGATGCTCCTGTTTAATTGCCGACGATTGCCTGTAGGTGGCCGAGGTTACTATTTTCTTGATCAGCCTTTTAATATCCCAGTCATGCTCCATAAAATCCGCAGCCAGCCAGTCGAGCAACTCAGGATGGGTGGGAAGATTGCCCTGCATGCCAAAATCGCCTACCGATTTTACGATGCCTTTGCCAAAAAACAGCGCCCATAGCTGGTTTACAAATACACGGGCCGTTAGCGGGTTCTTTTTATCGATGGTCCATTTTGCCAGGCCCAGCCTGTTTTTGGGGTATCGGGTCGTGTCATACTCCATTACAGCCGGCAGCGCCCCGGCGGTAACTACTTCTCCGTGCTGATCGTAAACGCCCCTTTCGAGGATATAGGTGGTACGCATCGAGTCCCTCAGTTCTCCCATCACCGATACCTGCAGCATGCCCGTGTCTTTCCTGTTAATAAAGGTCAGCAGGTTTTTAGTATCATCATCCGATATGTATAGAATCGGGGTTTTGGCAGGCTGAGAGTTTACCAGGCCCTCCAGTCCTTTTTCCCGGCTGTTATTAAAAAATGCAAACATTTTATAATAGTCCTTCTGTGAAACAGGGTCGTATTTATGATCGTGGCACTGTGCACATTCAACCGTAAGGCCCAATACACCCTTTGTATACGTTTTTACTTTATCAAGGTTATACTCAACCCTGTATTCTTCGGGAATAACGCCCCCTTCCTCGGTATATTTATGATTGCGCAAAAAAGCGGTGGCCAGTATCTTTTCTTTCGATGAATCGGGCAGCATATCCCCCGCAAGCTGCCAGGTAAGAAACTGGTCATAGTGCATATTTTTGTTAAATGCATAAATCACCCAGTCGCGATAAGGCCATTGCGTTCGGCGGTCATCATCCTGGTAGCCATAACTGTCGGCGTACCTCGAAACATCCAACCAGTGAATAGCCATCTTTTCTCCATATTGAGGGGTTGCCAGCAATTTATCTACCATTTTTTCATAGCTGGCTTCCGTTTTATCCGCTTCAAACTCTTTTTGCAGGGCCAGGTCGGGCAGCAGGCCTGTAAGGTCTAATGAAACTCTTTTTAACAATGTTTCCTTATCCGCTTCTTCATTGGGTTCAAAATTTTTGGATTGCATTTTAGCTGCAATGAAATAATCTATTTCATTTATAGCCCATTCATTATTATCTATTTCAGGCAAAGGCGCTTTTTGCGGCGTAATAAATGCCCAGTGTTTTTCGTAGGGGGCGCCCTGTTCAATCCATTTTGTCAGGATGGCTATTTCATCCTCGTGGAGCAGGCCTAAATGAGATTCCGGCGTAGGCATCTGGTAGGCCTGGTCCGTAGAAGTAATTCTTTTAATCAGCTCGGACTCCCCTGGTTTCCCTTCAACAATAGCAAAAGCCCCCTTGGTTTCTTTCAATGGCGCTTTCGCAAATTTCTCAATATCCAATCGTAAACCTGCCTCCTGCTTGTTTTTGTCGGGACCGTGACAGGCAAAGCATTTATCCGAAAGAATAGGACGTACATCGTAATTATAACTGATCTTATTCTTTGCAGCGGTCTTTCCAAAGCTATTCCGGCACCCCGGTGTTAAGAAAAATAGCAGGCAGCCCACAAGCAAAACCATCAATATCGTAATTTTAAGCTTCATTACAATAGCAAGTTATAAAACATCAAAAATTGAAAATCATTTCAGCTCGCTGCAACTGAAATCCCCTATTTAAGAGACGACACATGACCCTTTATACTATTGTTTTAGATATTTTTAACAAAGCTGGACCGAATATACTCCTGAAAAATTCCGTTCAACCCATCCAAAGTTGTTCCATTCAGCGAATTGTACGAAAGAATTGAATAGGTTTGGGGATTGATTTTCCTTCATTTTCCTGCTTTTTGCAGTACCTTTAATTTCCCAGGACTTTGAGCAGAAAGATCGTACTGCTCCTTACCATCTTTTGGCAGGTAATACAATTGGTATAATTTTTTTAGGAGCAGAATACCGCAGCTTCCAGCCGTCGGACGTAACAAGGGCCGGTCCCATAAAGGCTGCAAAGGCAATGCCGCGCTTATGCTCAATCCTTGGCGCAATTCCTTTTTTAATTCCGCCAGGTAAGAAATACCGTTTTTTTATCCTTCAGAGGAACATGTAAAAGGTCGGCCGCCTAGTTATAAAATCATAATTGCGAAACTGCAGAACTTTATCTTTTTCCCGTCTTCTCAAAACGGATCAGCCGGCAAGTGTGCGGGGCTAAGCGAGCGCTCCATTTCTTCCTGAACAGCCCAAGGTCTTCCTGGGCTATAACATCACGGGCGGCCGTGTTGCCCTTTATGCCCAGCTTCCGCAACCGCACAGTGATCTGATGCTGCGCCTTTGTATCCAGGTTCAGCAACAACAGCACAGCGCTGCCGTCTTCCATCTCTTTCTTCCATACCTGGTAACCGGGTTTCTTTATCATCAGCCGCCCCTGCCCCGCCCGGTCCTGGTCAACTGCGATGAGCTCTTTGTTTAACAGTAAGGTTTTTTCCCGGGGATCCATATTCCGGGGATCATTGCCCAACATTAAGGGTGCATTCATGATCGCCCATAAGGCGAAATGCGCCTGTTCTTCACCGGCAGTAAGTCCCTGGTTGCCGGTCACCAGCATATCCGGATCGTTCCAGTAACCGTTGCCTGCATATTTTGCAGATGCATTGTTGATCTCGGCGCAGGCCATCACGGATAAAAAACTTTTGCTGTTGTCCCGGCTGGCATCATTGAATACGGCACCGGAGGGGTTTCGTTTGGACAGGATATCGCGCGTGGTCCGCGACATATTCCCCAACGCGGGATTCCAGGGCCGGAATTGATAGGCACTGATGCTGAAAACAATATCGCGCCCACACTGATGAAGCAGCCGGCTCCATTTACTGTAAACCGTCTTAATGGTCGGTTCGCTCCAGCCGGTCCTCCCAATCGCACATTGTTTGCAGGGATCTTCTTTCATCCGGCACAGGTCGAGCTTTATAAAGTCAATACCCCAGTCTGCAAACTGTTTCACCTGCAGCGCTTCCTTTCCATACCCGCCAACCGGGTTGCCGCCGCAGTCATGCGTACCCGGCACCGTGTGCAATCCCAGCTTCAACCCTTTGGCATGCGCATAATCCGCAAGGGGTTTAATGCCATTCGGAAATCTTACCGGGTGCGGCCGCAAACGGCCGTCTTTGTCCAGTTTTTCATCCCGCCATCCGCCATCAATGATCACGTATTGATACCCGGCATCGCGGAGCCCGTTTGTTACCATGGCGTCTATTACTTCATATACAATTTTCTCATTGATGCCCTCCTTACCAAAATAGTTCCAACTGTTCCAGCCCATCGGCGGATGCGGCGCCAGCTCCGGGCGAACCTGTGCGCTGCCCTGTATTGCAGCCGTAAGCAACAGCCCCAGCAGCAGGGGCCTGGTCCTGTATTTTTTCATACTTAAGATAGTGGTACGCTTCGTTTATTTTTTTTGTTCCCCTTTTCAGGGAACATATCCTTTTCTTGTTGGCTTTTGTAAAAGATCCTCCAGGATCTTTTGCATCCCGGCTACCCTTTGAGGATCGGCTGCAGCCTGGTTGTTTTGCTCTTTTATGTCCCCGGCCAGATCATATAGCTGCGGGCGTCCGGAAAGCCCGGTGGGTATGGTTTTATTTTGCAGCCAGCCCGGTGTTGCGCCCGACCGGGGTGCAATATATTTCCATTGCCCCTCCCGCAATGCCATCGTAAACGATTCTTCCAGCATCACCCGGCGTCCTTTTGCGGTTCGTCCCAGTAACGCTTCCAGCATATTTTCGCTGTCCGGCGCTTCATTGGCCTGCAAGGGCTCCCCCAGCAATGCCGCAAAGGAAGCATAAAGATCTACCTGGCTGATCATTGCCGCACTGGTGCCGGGCTCTATCCTTCCCGGCCACCATAGGATTGCCGGCACCCGGGTACCCGCCTCATAAGCGCTGTATTTACCCCCCGAAAGCCCGCCTGCGGGGTCGTGTGTTCCGGCAAGCCGCACAGCATCATCGCTGTAACCATCATCCAGCACCCCGCCGTTATCGCTGGTAAATACGATGAGGGTATTATCTGCTACTCCGTACTTTTCAAGGATCTTCATCAGCGCACCTACGGACCCATCCATCTGTACAATGGCATCACCGCGGGAGCCCATTTTTGTTTTCCCTTTAAAACGGGGAGCCGGATCGCGGGGCACGTGGATATCTGTAAATGAAAAATATAAAAAGAAGGGGGCTTTCCGGTTCTTTGCAATAAATGTATCTGTTTTCCGGATGAGCCTATCTGCCATTTCCTCATCTTTCCAGAGCGCGGCTTTTCCACCGGTCATATACCCGATCCGGCTGATGCCATCGGTAATGGTATTGCTGTGCTGTGTGTCTGCGCCAAATTTCAGCAGGTCCGGCCGTTCCAGCCCGGTGGGCCAGTCGCCGATCTTTTTTTGATAATCGACTTTGATCGGATCGCTGGGATCCAGGTTGGCCACTTTATGATCTTCCACGTACACCGTGGGCACCCTGTCCAGTGTAGCCGGAATGATAAAGGAATAATTGAACCCCACTTCGAGGGGCCCCGGTTTCAGCGTCCCGTTCCAGTCGGGCGTGCCATTGCCCAAACCCAGGTGCCACTTACCGATGACGGCGGTCTTATACCCTGATCGTTGAAACATGCCGGGCATGGTGGGTGTTCCCGGCCGGATGAGCAGGGGCGCATCGCCGGGCAATATCGCGGCATTGTTCCTGAAAGCATAGCTGCCTGTTAACAGGGAAAACCGCGATGGCGTGCAGGTGGCTGCCGTTGCATGTGCATCGGTAAAGCGCAGGCCCTGCGCTGCCAGCTGGTCAACATTGGGCGTTTTTACGGCTGTGGCCCCATAACAACCCAGGTCACCATAGCCCAGATCATCTACATAAACAACAATGACGTTCGGCCAATGTTCAGACGACTTTTTGTTTACTGCGTTGCAGGCCGTCAGGAAGACCACCCATGTCATTAGGCAAAATATGCGTGATGTAAATGAATGCATCATGGTATATAAAAAGACTTTTTTATCCGCATGGAATCAGGCGGCTGAGCGCGGTACAATACTAACGCAAGCCCGCATGCCCGGTAGATTTCTTTGTGATCTAATATTGTGCGGGATGTTTCCAGTCGCCAAAAGGATGTTTAACCGTGCGCTTCAAAGGCACCTGCATTCCCTTTGTTGTTTCCAGCCAGTCAAAAAGATCTCCCGTTAGCTGCCCTGCCAACTCCTCATACTCTGGTTTACCCATCAGGTTCATTTTTTCATCGGGGTCTTCCTGCAAGTCGTACAATTCGTTCTGATCCCAAACACCCATGTAACGGATCAGCTTATACCGGTCTGTTCTTACTCCGAATACCGTGGGCGTCATCGGGTAATCATATTCCCAATAATATTCATAAAAAATCTTTTTGCGCCAACCCATGGTATCTCCTTTCAGCAATTGTATAAAAGATCTTCCGGGCATATAATCCGGCTTTTTAAGACCGGCAAGTTCCAGAATGGTGGGGGCGATATCAATGTTCTGTATCATCTGCTTTACAATCTTCCCGCCTTTTAACAGCCCCGGTGCGTAAACAAGAAAGGGCACTTTTACGCTCTCCTCATAAAAATGCCGTTTATCGATCAGTCCATGTTCACCCCAGCTAAAACCATTATCGCCCATATAAACCACCATCGTATTTTGATTGAGGCCGTTTTTCTTCAGGTAATCCATAATAGTGCCCACGCTTTCATCAACGGCCATCAGGGTTTCGCAATAGGTCCGGACGATTTCGCCGATATCCTGATGCGAATGGTAAGGATAATCTACCCCGTGCCAGCTGTACCGCTGCTGTTTTACCCATTCCGGCCAGCGCAATGTCTTGTAGTCATCGTTCAGCGTTTGATAATAGGTAGAGGGCAACCGGTATTCCCTGTTTTTGTACAAGCCCTTATGTCTTTTTGCCGGGGCTAAGGGAGAATGCACAGCCTTATGAGAAAGATACAAGAAGAATGGTTTGCCCTTATCCCTTTTATCCAGCCAATCAATGGCATGTTCTGTTAACAGGTCCGTGATGTATGCTGAGTCCCCATAGGCAACCTTCTTCCCGTTGATATTTAATTCCGGGTTGTAATAGATACCCTGTCCTTTAAAACTTTCCCAGTGATCGAACCCCGGGCGTGGATACGGGTCTGCGATGCCCATATGCCATTTGCCAAAAAAAGAAGTCTGGTATCCAGCCTGCTGAAGGTATTGAGGAAAATAAACCAGACCCGAAGGTTCGCCCGCAAGATTGTCTACAATGGTATGCACATGCGCATACATACCTGTAAGGATGGAGGCCCTACTTGGCGAGCATAATGCGGTTGTTACAAAGGCGTTCTCAAAATATGCTCCTTCCCCGGCCATCCGGTCCATATTGGGCGTCTTCAGCCAGGGAAGTTTCCCGGTGAATCCCATAAAGTCGTACCGGTGATCGTCTGTAAGGATAAAAACAATATTCATTTTCTTTGCACCGGCAACGGCTTTTAACCTGCTTATGGTGGTTTGGGGCTGCGCGCCTGCAAAAAAAATAGCGCCAGCCAGCAATGAAATGATGATACCTGTTCTTTTCATATGTGTATCTCTTTATTTATAAACCGGACCCGTTTTGTCACCTGGAAGGCGCTCCGCCGATCGTTTTCACATGAACCCGATAGGTGTTGATCTGCATCGGTTCAAACCCCGCAACAAATTTGTTGCCCGATGCCTGTAGCCGTTGCAGGTTGCGTTCCAGATGAGTTGTTTGCCAGACGCCCACTACCGGACTGGCGAACAGGACGTCTGCGTTCGTATGCCGTGAGCCCAGGTTCCAGGTGCGTAGTATTACTCCCTTTTTTATTCCTTCTTCTGAGGGTTTAAGGCCCCAGAGCAATACACCGGGATCGCTGATCTCCAAAAAAGAATAAGAAAGCGGATACATGTCCTGCCCGCCGGTTACCCAATGTGTAATAAAAGGATTCTGATGTTCCAGTGCAAACTTCATGGCATTTGCCGCATCAAATGGCGCCGAGTGTGCTTTTACCGCAAAATGATACCTAAAATCTTTTTGCCCGTTTTGATTGTAGATCCCCATGACAACGGAATCTCCGTAAGGCTTACGGTACCGGTCGATCTGTCCCCCGGCCAGCGCCTGCAGCTGCGGGCTGCCGGAGCATAGTGAATCCGGCGTACTATTGCCCAGTTTAAAGAAGCTGCAATCCAGGTTGGAAAGGGTCAGACCGGAATGCAGGTCTGTCAGGTCTGCAAAATGATTAAAGGTCTGCCAGTCGTAACGGGCATTCTGATCTGCATAATCCCCACCCCGACTTTTTTTATCGACAAGCAAAATAGCACCCAGCTCTTCATGATGCGTTTCGGGCTGATCAAGATCCAGCGAAAACGCCCAGGTTTTTACATCGCCAAAATTTTCCTGAATGCCGTCTTCAATCGTTACCCGGTCAATTGTTGTAAACAGGGTCACCCGTATCGTATGCGCCACCGGGTCCGTGCTCTGCGCCAGCAGGGTTACAGACACCGGGCCTGCATTTTCAGCAAACAGGGGCTGCCCGTCATGGATATCCGAAACGCCGATGTCGTTGAAATAATGGCCGGCAAAGGGTTTCACCAGTTCTTTCCCCGACCGTTTATCCATAAACGAAGTAATAGCGCCTGAGGGGCTAAGCCGGATCGCATAATGGTCATTGAAAAAAACACCGTTCTCAAACCTGGCTGCTACGGGTTGTGGTGCCGGGTTTCCCGGCACCATATCAAATACTTTAAACCCAACCGGCGGCACCTGTTCCGCAAGCAGCCGGAGGTAAGACCTTCCCTGTTTTACGATCCGCTGGCTGCGCGCTTCTTTACCGGTTACCACATCGATCACTTTTACCGGTCCTGCTCCTTCGTACTCAATATCAGCCACATCATCCCGTTGCCAGCTCAGCGGGTTTAGCACATAAAACCGTTCCCCGGATCCGGCGGGGATCTGCCGGGCCAGCTCATTGCCCGCAAGATGGAACAGTGTATCACTATATGCAGCGATCTGCCGGCTCAGACTGAGCTGCCAGGCGGCGCGGTCTGCACGGGATACCGGCCCGTCCGCCGTCCAGTTATGCTCCCAATACTTGCCGTATGCCTCCCATGCAGCCTGCTGCACGCTATCGGGCACAGGCCTGAATGCATTGTTTTGCAATGCTGCGAGCGTATAAAGCACTTCTGCGGACCGGAGTTTTTCCAGAGCTCTTCTGACGATCGCAGTGGGCTCCTGCATGGACGCGCTGTACAGATCCCATTCGTTGCCATAGCTAACCGACTCATGCGGTAAGTGCGGATATTTTTTTTCGATGACCTTAAAGAAATCCACCTCATCGGAGACCCGAACCCGCCGGATATTGTTTGTATTATTTTTTGCTGTTTTAATAAAATAAGGTGAAGCATAGGTAGCCAGATTATCCCAGCCATAACCAAATGCGCCCGCAATAGTATAGGGATAACCCAGCGAGTCCGGCTGCCTGCCAATCATACGATCCAGCGTTTTCACCACACCGGCCATGTCTTTCAACGGATGAGCCGATTTCTTTACACCCCGCATTTCTGCATACCCCCCGGGAAGCATATTCCGCGTACCTGTATTGTACCATTTCATTATTACACTTCTGCCATCTGGTCCTGTATACCGGTATAGCTGATGCTGCCGGTACCGTAGCTGTGCACGGGACAACCTGCTGGCGCAGGCACAAACACCCCTCCAGCTATAGCGGGCACCGGCCCCCGCCCAAAGCGAACTCAAACCCAGCGGCAGGGTCTGGTTCTCCATAGCGATGGCCATGGGGAGTTCTACTTTATATCTTTGCTGAAGCCGGCCCGCAGGATACATGCCGCGGAATACGGCCTCCGTGGGCTGCGCGCCGTAGGTGCTTACCAGGTAATTGAGCGGAACGCTGATATGTCCACTGCGCAGGGCTGCAACCAGGCGATTAAAATGCATTGTGTCACGGCACCGTTCATATACCCGCATCCAGTAAGCACCATCACAGTTAAACCGGGCCTGAAAATCGCTGGGAAAGGCCCTGGTTGAATCGATCTGTTGAAGATGATAGTCCAGCATCTGCACCATGGCGCTGTCGTATGCTGTTTCCTTTGCCGTCCACATAAAATCGGTATGATCATCATCGGCAATAAACAGCTCTTTAAGCTGCCCGCAGCAGTTAACAGAAAAAACCATCATCCAAAAACAAGTGATAAAAAAGCGTTGATACAATGCTATTATTTTAAACTGGGCAAAAGATGCAAGGTTCATAATCCCTGTCATCCATTTATAATTCCCGCCACCTGCGATGAAACGGCACAAGCCGGATCATTCCACGGTTATGGTAACCGTTTTTACCTGTGTGTTCCTGTTATATTCATTTTCGTTGGTAACCCGGTTCTTATTATACCCATCCGGCGTAAATTTTTTCCGGCCGACATTCGTCGCCAGCAAACGAACGGCATATGTGCCCACCTCCGGGTATGAGTAACGATATACGACAGGCGCCGATTCCGGATCCAGTGCGGTACCCGCAGCATACCCTGAAGCGGGGGCTCCTGTAAAATGCTCTATAGTAAAATAACCTTGAAGCTGTGGTAAACGGGGATCGTACTGCAGCTCATAGTTGGTAAATTCCAGGACCAGTTCAGTAGGATGGCTCAGCCCGTTATAACGGGTGCCCACGAGACTCCTGATGAAACCGAGCGTGGAATCCTCCAGCAGCCCTGATGCTGCAAGGCTATCGTAGCCCCTTTGCGTGAGGCAGACAACTTCTTTTTCAATATCCTGATCTTTTGTTAAAATATATTTGCTAAATTCAAATTCGTGTCCGGCATCCCCGGTATAAATGGCAAGTCCATCGGCCGCGCCTGTGACGGTAAACGTCACTTCTTCACCCGGTTCAACCGTTGTCTTTGATGCGCTCAGCTCCACTTCAGGAACAGGTGCCTCTCTGCTGCAGGAGTGCAAAAAGCATAGGAGCACCACCATTGTGCTCCAGCCTGCCAGTATCTTTTTTACTTTCATCGCTCGATAGTTTTAAATTAGTTATAGCCCGGGTTCTGTGTAAGCTTGGAGTTGGCTTGTATTTCTTTTGCCGGTATAGGCAGCAGATAATGCTTTTCGCTGATATTGCCCGCCGCCAGGTAAGTCACCTCCGTTCTTTTGGTAACCGGGTTCACATAGGAACCCACGTGCTTCACCGTTTCTATTAAAACACCCCAGCGCTGCAGATCAAAATACCGGGACCATTCAGACGCCATTTCCCGCGCCCGCTCATAAAACAGGTATTCCCGGAATTTTTCATAATTAAAATCCTCCAGTGCAATATCCGGCACCCGCTGGGGATTGGCTGTCAGCACCCGCGGCAGCAGATCCGCATGTACCCCGCCTGCATTGCTGTTGCAGGCTCTTTGCCGCAGCTTGTTTACGGCATCAACGGCCGCTTGGGTAGGGCCATGATTGAGCTCATTTTCCGCTTCCGCCAATACCAGGTATACATCTCCCAGTCTTAATACCGGCACCTGGTTACCATATTCGCCCAGGTAAGGTCCGCGAAGCGGGAACTGGCGCCATTTTCCATAGCCCCAGGCATTTTGCAGATTGTTGGTGGTTTCAATAATTACCGGCTCGCCATTTACCCGTGTAATACCATTGCCATGGACCGTTGTCCATTTCCTCCGTATGGTGTCACCTGCTTCAAAATAAGTAGTACCAAACAATGCGACAGAGGGCTCATTGGTAGCCCCTCCCAGAGCCCGTTCTCCCCGCACACCCAGGAAAACGCCGATCATCGAATTTTCACCTCCCGCACCTGCCCTGTAACGAACGGCAAAAATAACCTCGCTATTGGTATTATCCTGTTTACGCCATACATCCGGAAAATAAGGCTCCAGGGTATAGTGCTGCGCATCGATTACTTTCTGCGCATAGATTTTACTCTTTTCAAAATCCGCTTTCCCGTCCCTTCCGTCCCGCTTTTCAATACTACCCCGGTACAGATATAATTGCGCCAGTACCGTGCGTGCAGCATCCTTTGTGGCATCACCCAGCCGGAACTTTTCTTCCTCAATGGTCTCGTCTCTATCCGGCAGGTGCTGTTCTGCAAATTCCAGGTCACCGATGATCTGTTCATAAACCGTATTTACAGGGCTCCTGGGCAGCTGAATTACCGCAGGGTCCAGCGTGGTGGCACTTGTCAGCGGAAGCGGCACATCCCCAAACATCCTTACCAGGTTAAAATAAATAAGCGACCGCAGAAACAGCGCTTCGCCTTTATACTTATTTTTAAGTACGTCGCTCATAGCAACCTTATCGATGTTATCCAGGAAAAGGTTGGCCCTGTTGATGAGCTGGTAGCTTTCCTCCCAGTAAAATGTAATCTGCGGACTTGCCGCTGTAAAGGAATAATCGGATAAGCCACCGTTTGTATTACCGGCAAAGCATTTTGTAATATCGGTTCCCAGCATTTCCAGCACAAAAAAGCTATAGATCCCTTTCCGGTTAGCGCCCTTATCCTGCAGCGCCTCATATACACCATCCAGCGCAAGCCGGGCCGTTTGCCGCGATTCAAAACTATTTCCCGGTGTAAGAAAGGATTCCGGATGTTCTGTAAGAAAATCCTTATCACAGGAGAACAGGAGTACTGCAGTGAATACTCCGGCAGTTATGAATCTTATATTTTTTTTGATCTGCATCTTTTACAGGATTTAATACGGTGATGCTATGTTATAAGGATAAGTTTATACCAACCTGGAATTGTCTTGTCCGGGGATAGGCACCGGCGTCTACGCCGGGGGCCAGTTTTAATACCAGTGCATTACCAGTGCTTACTTCAGGATCGTACCAGGAGTATTTTGTGATCAAAAAGGCATTGCGTACATTGAAATAGACCCGAAATGCGCTGAGGCGCATGTTCATCAACATTTTCTTTGAAAATCCATAACCAACAGAAATCCGGTCACATCTCAAAAAGGATCCATTCTCCACATACTCGCTGTGCATGTATGGTCTTCTTCCGTTTTTTGTTACCCCTACATAATCCCGCAACGCATTTTTTGGCCGCCACATATTCGTCACATTCCCTTGCAATGTATTATTGGAGAGGTTGAGCTCATTCAGATCGCCCACATTCCCATTGACAATATCATTGCCGTAAGACCCGCGCAATACAACCGAAAGGTCAAAATTCTCATAGGAAAAATTATTTACCAGTCCGGCAATAAATCGCGGCTCGGTATATGCCAGTGGCACCTGGTCAAAACTGTTCAGCACCCCATCCCCGTTGACATCCACAAATTTCATTTCGCCTAACAGCAGGGCACCGGCCTTGGGCACCACGTTATTTACCGGCGAATTGTCGATCTCCGTTTGTGTGTTATACACGCCGTCCCCGATATATCCAAAGAACACCCCCACCGGGTATCCTTCTTTTATAAGGATATTATTTCCCATTCCGTTTGCCAGCGGATATCCATAGAGTTGCCGCGAGCTTTGCCCCAGTTTCAGCACCTTGCTGCGATTGAAAGAGATATTAAAATCGGTGGTCCAGCGAAAAGGCCCCTGAAGGTTCACACTGTTCACGGTAAACTCCAGGCCTTTGTTTTGTATCGATCCGATGTTCTGTACCGCCGTTGCATACCCGGTGGCTGTGGGCAGCTGCACACTTAGCAGCAGGTCGCGGGTCATTTTATCATACGCTTCCACTACCAGGGAGAACCGGTTGTTCAAAAGTCCGATATCGATCCCCAGGCTATTCTGTGTAGTGGTTTCCCATTTTAGGTTTTTATTACCGATATTACCTGGGACAATCACCGTTTCCACATCATCGTGCACCCCTACGTCCATTTTATACGCGGCAAGGGAACTATAGGGCGGTATCTGGCTGTTGCCCGTAATGCCCCATCCATACCGTATTTTGAGATTTGAGAAGATCCTTTGCTTTTTCATGAAAGGCTCCTCCGACAGCCGCCATGCAAGCCCTGCTGCCGGAAAGTTGGCCCAGCGGTTATTGGTACCAAATTTTGAAGAACCGTCCCGCCGGTAGGTAAGAGATACCATGTATTTATCATTGTATACATAGTTTGCCCGGCCTACATACGATATCATGTTTTGTTTGGTCCTTGCGATCTCCGGTTTAAGCAGGACAGATGCCAGCTCAAAATTGTTCAGCCCCAGGATATCGGTAGCAAAGCCCGATGCCTGCTGCTGATAATCCTCATCGCTGGTGCTCTTGGTTTCGTACACTGCTGTCAGATCCAGCCGGTGGGCCTTGTGAAAGACCCTGTTGTAATTCAGCCGGGTGTTCTGATACCAGTTAACGGTAGTTGACATGTTCCGCTCCGCTTCTCCCAGGGGATACCCCTGCCGGGTCGTTCCAGGATAAAAAGTGTTGTAATCGGTCCGCAGCCGGTCCTGTCCATACATGAAATTAAACATAAGATCTTTGAGGATCCTATACTGAAAGTTAACGCCAGGCTGAATCCGTTCCAGCTTCCGGGTCCTTATTGCTTTATGGATCAGATCACTGAGATTATTGTCGAAATTATTTTGTTCATTATCCGAAGTAAAATCGGTTACAATATCCGTGGGGATCCCCAGTGAGTATGGGCTCATCATCAGCGCCTGCTTAAACAGGGAGTTGGCGTTGGTATATTCCTGAAGAAAGCCGTCCATACCGATATTGCTGTAAAACATCTTTACACCAATCCGCAATTTTTTACCCAGCTGCTGATCCAGCGCCACCTTCGCTGTTATCCGTTCATAATTTGATTTTTTTATGATGCCGTTCTCATTGTAGTAACTCATATTGGTGCTGTAAGTGGTACCGTTGTTGCCCCCCCCTCTTACCCCGATATCCGTATTGTATATACGACCCTGTTGCAGGATATCATCCATCCATACATGAGCCGTCGCAGGATCCTTGGCCTGCCAGGAAGCAACGGCATCCCTCTGTTCCGGGGTTTGAGTCAGCACTTCTATCTTATAATCCTTGTACTCCCCGGCATTCAGTACACGGATAGGGGCCAATGGTTTTGATATTCCGTAGTAAGCACCAGCCTCCACAACCGGTTTGGAATTGGAACGTCCTTTTTTTGTAGTGACCAGGATCACACCGTTGGCTCCCTCTGCTCCGTAAATGGCCGTTGCGGAGGCGTCTTTTAATACTTCAACCGAAGCAACATCCGAAGGATTGATATCGGAGAGCGGATTGTAGTCGGGGTTTAAAGAAGGCGTCAGCGGAAAACCATCAATCACATACAGGGGCTGGTTACCGGCGGTAAGTGTACTCCCGCCCCTTATTTTTATCTGCATACCGCCGCCGGGTGCACCACCGGTTGTTATTACCTGCACACCGGCCAAACGCCCCTGCAAAGCATCCTGGAGGGTAGCTGTGGTCGCTTTCCGGATTTCATCCCCTTTAATGCTGCTAACCGAACCGGTCAGGTCCTTCCTTTTCATGGTACCATATCCGATCACTACAATTTCTTCCATATCTCCGGCCCTGGCCTGCAACACCACAGCTAACCGGCTGGCAGTAATCGTTACCTTCAGCTCCTTTTGCAAAAACCCGCTATGGGTAAAAACCAGCACATCATTTGCGGATGCCTCTATCTGGAAAGATCCGTCATCCCCGGTGGTGGTTCCTCTTGAAGTTCCCTTCACTACAACCGATGTACCCTTTACCGGGTTGCCTGCTTCATCATTGACCACTCCTTTTACCGGCGCCCATAACCAGTGTGCTTCACTTCCGTATCCCTGCAAAGAGATCAGTATCATAAAAACAGTGCATACCTGGTACACCAAATGCCTGGATTTCCGCACTGCTGTCAATAGTTGCTTTAGCATATTTTGGTTCTTAAATAACATAGCATTGATCTCATATACAATTTTGCTTTCGCCTAATTAGTTTTACATTTCCCCGAAAAGGAAAGCGGGCACCCAGTTTTCAATGCTCCCGTGGGGCTATTGGGGTACAGATTATTTAAAAGTGTAAGCACATCATTGTAATAAACAGGATCTCTTGTCCAGAAAAGATAGTTCGCCATCAAAGAATCCTTCCCAAAATTCAGCAACTGTGTAAGGGTGGGTTGATAGCCCATCCCATCATGCTGGGTATTCCGGTAATCTTCATTCTGCACAGACGGAGCAAGTGGTATTTTTCCCGAGTACAGCGGAAAGTAATCATAGACCCCCTTCGTTCCCCCTGTGGTACGCAGCCCCGGATCGGTCAGGAAGATATCCGGGCACCCCAGGCCAGCTCCCATCCCTGCAAGAGCGGGTATCAGTGTTGTCAATACATTCCTTGGATAGTTGGCAAACTGGTAAGTAACCGTATTTGGGAATGCATCGCGCAGCTCCTGGTTCAGATCTTCCAGCTTTGGCCAAAATGCATCCAGGTTTGCATCCGACACACTGCCCGCCGGAAAAGGCTTTCCGGGCGAAGTCTCGGTAATGCCAATTCCCTCAAAATAAGAATTGGAATTATACCGCTGCCCCAGCTTTTGCACGAGGGTAGCCAGCCGGTTAAATACAGATGTCACCCACAATTTGACCATATAACCGCTTGCTGCAGCAGAGGTATCTGAGGGCGCATAGGCATAGGCACCTGCGTAATAGGGAGCGCCTGTAGCTCTTACATAATCCGGAACCGGAAGATCATTCGTATTCGTTGTAAAGGATTTGATCTGTAATAAGATAATGAGTCGCTTTTTCTTTGCTGCAACCTGGGTGATCCGGGACAATTGTGCCAGTTCCGAATCAATAAGTGCAAAATTGTACTGATCCTTAAGAGGCTCCAGCTCCCGCCAGGTAAACCGTACCTGCATGCCACGGAGAGCTGTTGTGGAATCCAGCTCAGCGTATACTTTGTTCATATAAGATGGGCTGCTTTTACCCCACCCCATAAGTGTATAATAGTGTCCCGGGTGCCATTTAACCGAGTCTGAACCAGCAAGGATCATATTATGAGTATCATCCGCAACCGCCTGCTGCTGACTGGTTCCGGCTTCCTGGAACGTACGGACACAGGAACAGTTCAATAAGATTACAATGCAGATCATCCATGGCAATACTATGAAGTGCCATTTTGTGATCCTGCTTTTACCTGTTGCCAAGATCAATGAACTCTTATTTGCATTCTGTTTATTTTTCATTTGCATTGCAATGTTGTTTGATTAATAAAATATATAAGCCCATGACCCGGTCGCGCCGCTTCTGCTTACCGCACCCTAATCAGGGCATTAAACGCTCCTGTTGTGTACCGTTTCCGGCAACCATAACCTAATTATTCTTATTACCTATTAAAACGTATCCCGCAAGAAAAGTGCAGAATCCTATCAGCAAGCTTTCCGAAAAAATCATCTTCGCAACGTTACTCTTTAATAGAGTATATAACCGGTTGCACATACCATTTCCTGAGTTTTTATTTTTTCATTCCTCTCCGTTACAGGACTTAAATGCAATCGGACAGCCGGGGTTAAGCCCTCCAGCCGGTTGATCTCTTTGGCCGGGGGCATTCAGCAATTCAAGTATCTGGGGATAAAAATCCAGATCCCTTGTCCAGAAAAGATAATTTGCTTTTAAAGTATCTCTTGCAAAGGAAAGCAGTTGTTGCAATGTAGGCTGATACCCTTTGCCGTCGTGCTGTGTATTCCTGAAGTTCTCGTGCTGTACGGAAGGCGCCAGCGGAATGATACCAGAGAGTTCCGGGTAATAATGATACGCTCCCTTGGGCGATGCCGTCGTCTGCAAGCCCCTGTCTGTAAGAAAAATATCCGGGCCACCCAACGCTGAGCCGATTTCTTCCAGTGTATGAATAAGTGGGCTGAGGATCGTTCTTGGATAATTTGCGAACTGGTAGGTCATGGTGTTAGGGAATGCGGCGCGCAAAACGCGGTTGAGCCCCATCAGGTTTTCATAAAATCTCGCAGAGTCTGCAAGGGCAATGGAACCCTTGGGATAAGGCTGCCCGAAGGCGCTTTCTGAAAAACCGATGCCCTCAAACCAGGGGTTGGAATTATACCGCTTTCCCAGTGCTTTAATCAACGCTGCCATACGGTTGTATACCTGTTGATTCCACAGCCGAGTTCCATAGCCCCTGATCCCCGTTTTATTAACACTACTGAAGGCAAACATACCACCGGAATATTCAGCCCCCCTGGCATATACCGGTACCGGCGCATACTTCGGGTCGGGGTTAAAGGATTTAACCTGCAGTAAGATCACCATCCGTTTTTTTTCAGCAGCAAGCATTGTCAGCAGGCGATCTACGGATGAAAAATCATATTGATCCTTTGAAGGCTCCAGATCCTGCCAGGAGAACCGCACCTGTATGCCTTGCAGCGCGGGTGTTGCGTGCAATTCGGCCATTACCTGCTTCATATAACCTGCTTCATCTCCGCCATTACCCGCCAGCATATAATAATGCCCGGGATGCCATTTAACCACGCCTTTTTTTTCCCGGGAAGCAGTCTGTTGGCCATAGCCTACTGTCACCATGAACAGGCTACACAAACAGCCGCACACAAACAGGATTGCGGCCCGTCTTTTCCTTGCACCGGATACATGAGCATCAGTGCTCCCCCAGGGCCCAGAGAGGCCATGCATTGTTTTTAAATATTTCATATGTTTTTATTAAATAACCGCAGTGATACAGCCGGCAACGATCGTTTTCTTTTTATGCTGTGTATATAGAGAGACATCCGTTGTTCTTTCTTACCATGCTCTGCAAAAAAAATCATGGAAGCATCCCTGTAATACCGGACAACCCGACGACCGGGAGACCCTTCGGCTCCATTGCATTCCTCAGGGTGACGAAACAATATTCCTGTTATGCTGAACGGATCCCGCGAGAGCGGGAGCAGCCAAAGCATCTATCAATACAACTCAGACAGGTTCCTATCTGGTATTCTTTTTCTCCGGCAGCCAGATCTTTTTTTCGGGGTATTGTCCCTGGTCATTGGTCTTCTTTACCCACGCCTGCAAAATGTTCCGCATCTTTTCCAGCTGCTCTTTATACAGCAGGTCAGCTGCCAGGTTATGAAGCTCATCGGGGTCCTTTAACAGGTCATACAATTCCTCCGGGGGTTTATGGTCTGCGGTAAACAATAACTGTGCAGGCGTTAGCCTGCCTTCTGCCTTTAGCTGTTTTAACAGGTTCCATACGGGATACTGTCTTTCTTTATAGGCATTGGGCTGCATGTAGGGTCGTTCCGGGTAATCATTCCTGATGTATTTGAATCGCTGACCTCTTACACAGCGCATTTTATCTACGGTTTCATCCATCCGGTCGCGCGCGGCAATGATGTACGGCCGCTTATATACATTTTTTCCCAGGAAGGGTTTCCCCTCCAGATATGAGGGAAGGGTTGCGCCGGTAATTTTTAAAATGGTGGCCGAAATATCAATACTGCTGTGCAGGTCCGTATCTACAGATCCTGCCGGCAGCTGTCCGGGCCAGCGCATCAGCAACGGGATCCGGATGCCACCATCATACAGAAATTGCTTATCCCGGACCATACACCTTCCGTGATCGCTTGTGAAAATCACCACCGTATTCTTTGAAAGACCTTCATCATCCAGTCGTTTTAAAATACCGCCCACATAATCATCCATCAGCTGGATCGATTCCAGGTAAGTAGCCCAGTCGCCCTTTGCAATGGGATCATCCGGGTAGTAAGGAGGCAATACCAGCTTTGATGCATCGATCTGCGGCTGATGCGTTTGCACCTCCGTTTTCCATACCGGTCCGCGGTGGGTAACCTGTATCATCAGCTGGGCGTAGAACGGCTGTCCGGGCTTGCGGGCGGCCCAGTCAAAACCGTCAAAGGGTTCTTTATCCAGCATGAAATTGTAATCGGTCTTCCCTTTTCCCCGGATCACGCCACCACCAATCAACGTACCATTCGATGTATAATAACCCGCCGATCTCAGGTACTCGGTGATCGGCTTTACCGGGTCCGGCAAGTGATATCCGTCATCCCGGTGACTGCGATGTTGGTGCGCGCCGATCGTTGTCTGGTACATACCGGTGATCATGGCAGAACGGCTTGGCGAACAAACCGGCGCTGTTGAAAACATACGTATAAATTTCTTTCCGTCTTCCGCAAGGTGGTCCAGGTTGGGTGTTTGCACATAGGGATACCCGTAACAGCCCAGCTCCGGGCTCATATCCTCGGTCATGATCCATACAATATTGGGCCTCGTGGTTTGTGCGATTCCAGTAATACTCCCGCTGCTGCAAAAAAGCAGCAGCATCAACCGGAGGAGCCGGTACCCTGTGTGGTTCTGTCTTTTTATTTTGCTCACCGGGTTAAAAGTCTTTTGTAATAACGGGGCTGCTTATATAACCAATCCTTTCGGCGATGGCCACCAGGCGTTTGCCCTTTTGCACTTCAAGCGGCCCGTTATACACCTTCCAGTGGTTTTTTACCGGTGCTGCTCCTGCGTCCACCCACTGCCAGGATAGTGAAGCGCCCGGGGTTGGAGATTCCAGGATCAGCTGTCCTTTTTTTAATGTACATACCGGCGGTGCTGTTTCGGGTGGGGCATCCTTTCCCCCCCACATCTGCCGGATCAGTTCCCGCTCCGGTATAAACCCTTTGTCGCCTGTAGTCCGCATCCATTGTTTCAGCACTGCTCGTAATTCTTTCAGCTTACCCGCATACTTAGGGTCGCCCGCCAGGTCATGCAGGTTATCGGGATCTGCGATCACATCATACAATTCCTCCACCGGTTTCTTTTTCCTGAACCAGAGCTGCTGAACAGCATTCAGCCCACCGGCATCGTGCAGCCTTAGCAGTTCTTTCATCAGGTCCATACTCATCCTGTAGGTGATATTTTGTATAAACGGCTTTTCCGGCTGAAAATTTTTCACATACTGAAACTGCAGGTCTCTTACCGTACGTACCCTGTCATAGGCCGTATCCATCCGGTCCCTTGCCGCAAATACATATTGCCGTTCCTTTTGCCGCTGTTTTCCCTCAAACGCCTGTCCCTGCATGTAAGCAGGAACGTTGACGCCCGCAAGGGATAATACGGTGGGTGCCAGGTCTACGTAGCTGACCAGCCGGTCATCCCGTTTACCGGCGTTTACCCTGTTGGGATACCGCACTACCATAGGAAGGTGGATCCCCGATTCATAGATCTCCCGCTTACCCCTGGGAAGCGGTCCACCATTATCGCTGTAAAAAAAGATGATCGTTTGCTCCAGCAGGCCATCCTCTTCCAGTTGTTTCAGCATGACGCCTACCTGGCTATCCATCACCATGATGTTGCTGTACATTCTTGCCATATCCTTACGGATCACGGGGGACTCCGGATAATAGGGCGGCAGTTTTATGCGGGCAGGGTCTACCAGCAAGGGTTTATTCTTTCTTTTCCACACCTGGCTTTCATGGGTTACATCAAAATTAAACACGGCAAAAAAAGGCTGGCCCGGTTTACGGTTCCGCCAGTGGGCGTTCCTGTTGCTTTCGTCCCAACCCGAAAGCGGCGCTTGAAACTGGTAATCCTGCTTGGCATTATTGGAACAGTAGTACCCGGCCTTTCGCAGGTACTCCGTAAACATTTTAACCTCCGGTGGCAATACCGCGGAATAGCTCTCGATGCCCGGTATGGGCACATCGGCCAGGGTGCGCATATTGTCTGTACCTATAGAGCTGGCATACATGCCGGTAATAATGGCCGACCTGCTGGGTGCACAAACGCCTGCCGTTGAAAAAGCATTGGTATAAACCACTCCTTCCCTGGCCAGGCGGTCAAGATTGGGTGTAAGGGCAGTACTGTCGCCATAAAAACTCAGGTAGGGACTGATATCTTCGGTAACCAGCCATAAAATATTGGACCGCTTGTTCTGTGTGGTTACGGCGGCAGCATGCTGTGCATGCGATGCATACGCAACGCCGGATAAAAGCCAAAGTAAAAATATTCTGAAGCGCATTTATTTATGGGTTGTTTAATGATTATAGCCATTGCCGGTCAGGGAGGACGCCAGGGCCGTTAACTTATGGCCCGAGCCTACGGCTCTCTGTTCCGTGGTTTCCTCTAATACTGCGAACTGAAGTACGCAATTAATGATTGGTCGAGGCAATGCCTCTTGCCATTCAAAATACAGACGACCACCGGCCCGATCCCTCTTTCAGCTTCCGGATCCGAACATTCGGATCATTCCGGAGATAGAACCCGCTGATACGAGTGTCATGCCGACCTTAAAATTGCGGGATATTTGTCGTCCTGTTCCGATAACTATCGGAAGACGAAGGACAATAAAAACGTGGCTTCGTCAACAGTTCGACAGGCTCACCGTGACAATCAGCCTGACATCCACTACTGAAAAAGTACCGTTGACATAACAATAGACCGAGGTAAAAATCCAGACGGCTATGGTATCCGCACAAACCATTTGAAATGACTGTTTGCAATTAAAATTCAATAACCGGCATTTTGCACCAGCTTCGTATTGGTCAACTCAAACAACGGAATGGGCAATACTTCGTTTTTATTGGCTTTAAAACCTTTGGAAGCCAGCACGGACGGGGCCTGTCCGGTTCGTACCAGGTCGAACCACCTGTGCCCCTCGGTGGCCAGTTCCAACCGGCGCTCATTATACACATTCTCCAGCGTGGCAGCCGCAGCAGGCAGTCCCACCCGGACCCTGACGGCATTGAGCAGTGTTGCCGCCCTTACCGCATCGCCACCGCTCTGCAGCAATGCTTCCGCTTCCATAAGGTAGGTATCTGCCAACCGTATTTCTATATAATTCTGAGGATAATTCAGCTGGGCCGCCGGAATTCCTGTTGGCCGGAATTGCTTTAAGGGGGCAAACTTTTGTATAAATTTCCCCGTATTCAGGTAACCAGGTACATATGACGCCTGTTTTAAGGCAACCAGGCTATCAATGTTGGCGATGGTAGCCCTATACCGCGGGTCGGCACGCATGAACTCGTAAAACGCCGGTATGATGGGGCATACGCCCCAGCCGAAAGTATAAACGGGACCGTTATAGGTGCGGGGTCCTACATAAAGCGAGGTCATCATCCCCTCGATCGATGAAATGGGTCCCCCGGCCCGCGAGCCAGCCTTGGCCGTATGGCAGATCTCCAGAATGGCCTCCGCATTAAATTCATTGTCGGGCCTGAAGATATCGGAATAGTTCTCCAACAGTTTGTACCCATAAATATTTGCGGCTTCCGGTGTTCCGTTCACCTCCGAAAGCGCCTGTGCTGCGTCACTCCATTTTTTTTCATAGAGGTACACTTTTCCCAGCAAGGCTTTTGCTGTTCCCCTGGTAAACCGTCCGCCTTCTGTGGCTGCCGGTACTTTATCCGGCAGGCTGGTTTCTGCAATGGCTTCTTTGAGGTCTTTTTCCACCTGTGCATATACGGTTTCAGGAGGAACCTGGCTAACGGTATAAATTGTACTTTTTTCAAGCGGGACCGTATATAAAGGAATACGCCCGAACATTTTTACCAGCGTAAAATAATAATAGGCCCTTAAAATCTTTGCTTCTGCAAGATACCGGTTCCGGACTGCATCCGGTACACCGTCTATCGTCTTTGAAGCGTTATTGATAAATACATTGCAGCGGGCTACGCCAGTATAGTATTGCTGCCAGAAATTGAGCTGGGGGCCGGTTGCCGCATCCAACGTATAATTGTTCATAGCTTGCAACTGCGGTATATCCGTTGCCGTGCTTCCGCCGGAATAACATTCGTCTCCGGCAGCAACAAAAAAAATAAAGCTGGCGTAGGATGAGGGTGCAGTCCCCTCCCAGGAAACAGGATCATATGCCGCTATAAGACCCGATAAGAGCTGATCCGATGTTTTATAAAATTCCGACTCCAGCTGGATAGCCTTAGGGTCCACATCGAGGAAGCTCTTGTTGCAGGAAGCAGCTACCGCCAACGAAAATACAGCAAACAGCTTGAACATATTGATCCGTTTCATAACCATAGCGTTTAAAATGATACATTTAATCCGATCAGGAAGGATTTTGCCTGGGGATACACTCCCCTGTCAATACCATAGCTGTTTCCGCCTATTTCGGGATCATAACCGCTGTACTTTGTAACCGTTACCAGGTTACTTCCACTTACGTACAGGCGTAGTTTATTGATACCGATACCATTCAGCCCGGAAGAGCTGAGATTGTATCCCAGCTGCAATGTTTTTATCCTGAAATAGCTGCCATTTTCCAGATAGAATACTGATGGATATGACAGATTTTTATTCGTATCGTTATTAGTCAGACGCGGATAGCTGTTTGAAGTTCCTTCCCCGTGCCAACGCTGATACACGGTTGTTTGCCAGTTAGCATTCGGCAGCACATCATGCCTTCTCAATCCCTGGAAGATCTGGTTGCCCGCTACACCCTGCCCGAAGATCAGCAGGTCAAAGTCTTTCCAGCCTGCATTAACGGTAGCGCCAAAAGACCAGTTGGGTGTGGGATCGCCGATAAAAGTGCGATCCGCTTCCGTAATGGTCCCGTCATGATCCAGATCTGCCCACCTGAAATCACCAGGCCGGGCATTGGGTTGGATCTTCCCCTTGGGGCCGGTATACGCTTCCACTTCCGCCTGATTCTGAAAAATTCCGTTTGTTTTAAATCCATAAAATGAATTGATAGCATGACCAGTTGCGATCCGGGTAAGCGGATACGCGCTGCTGGTCAGCCGCGATGTGCCATCCTCTGTATAGCGCTTTCCATCTCCAAGAAAAGTGACCCGATTCTGCAGGTAAGAAACATTACCGTTCACATCTACTTTAAACCCATTAAAATCATTGTTGTATCCCAGCTCCAGCTCTACTCCTTTATTCTCCATATTCCCGATATTGGCGTAGCCTGTTCCGGTGGCCCCCACGTATGCCGGAAACTCAACCGGCATCAGGATGCCCTTTGTTTCTTTACGAAACCCATCAACGGTCAGGCTTATATGTGTAAAGATACGGGCGTCAAAACCGAGGTTAAGCTGACTGGTCTCCTCCCATTGAAGGTCTGCATTGGCCGGAGCATCAGGGCTGTAGCCCACCAGGTAGCTATCATTCCCGAACACATAATTTCTTCCGCCAGAAACGGTAGCTGCATAACGCAGATCACCCAGTACGTCATTTCCGGTAACCCCATAAGAAGCCCTGAGTTTTAAAAAACCAAACTGCGGCACATTGAAAAACGGTTCTTTGCTCAGTACCCATCCTAAAGAAGCAGAAGGAAAATATCCAAACTTTTTGTTGGGACCAAAACGGGACGACCCGTCTCTTCTTATAATACCGGTGAACAGGTATTTGTCGTTATAACTGTAGAGCCCCCGCGCAAATAAGGAATTTACTTTATGCAGGATCCCTTCAAAACCCGAGGCTGTTTTTTGATCAGCCGCCACATTATAGTTCATGGTAGCATCTTTAAAATTTGTGGCTGGTATACCCGCATAAGTTACCGTTAACCCGCTCGCATTATTATCCAGGTAAGCGCCCTGACCCAATAAAAGTGTAAGATCATGCGCCCCGAACCGGCGATTAAAAGAGAGGGTATTTTCAAGGTTCCAATTAAAAATTTTATCGCGGATGCGGGTAAATATATTAGCCGTGTTGATCTGATTCGCCGCAAGATAAAATTTTGGGGTAAAGACCTCACTCCCCGAATAACTGAGTTTGGTGCCGATGTTGGATCGGAGCTTAATTCCTTTTAAAGGCTCCATCTCAAGAAACAGGTTGCCTACCAGGTCATCGCTCCAGTCATAATTTCCTTCCCGGGTCTTCACATACGCAACGGGGTTGGTGAATTGAGTGGATACCAATGATGAAATACCATAGGGCCGCCCGTTTTTATCTTTAATAATATCAGGTTGCGTTGAATAGGGTGGTCTTGTAAGGGATGATTCATCAGTAACCAGTACAGGGGTAACCGGATCTAAATTGATCGCTGCACTCATCGGGCTGTTGAATTCCGTATTGGCGCTGAAAGCCACTCCCTTGGATTTTGTATGCGAAAAGCCCAGATTCTGCCCCAATGAGAGCCATTTGCGGATCCTATGCGTAGAATTAAGTCTTAATGAATAGCGTTGATAGCTTGATATACTGGTGGTGATGATGCCCTGCTGATCGAAATAGCTGAAAGAGGAAAAGAAAGTAGACCTATCGCCGCCGCCACTAAGATTCAGCTCATGGCTTTGGATAAATGCATGGTTGTTAAAGATCTGATCCTGCCAATTAGTACCGGCGCCCAAACTGTCCGGATTTGCAAATATCACCTTCCCCCCAGAGTTCAAAGATTGTTCGTTGAGCATTTTTCCGTATTCGGTGGCGTTCAGCATGTTTAGTCTTTTTGCGGGGCGCTGAAGGCCCAGGTAGTTATTGTAATTGGTTACCAGGCCTCCGGCTTTTCCTTTTTTTGTAGTTACCAGGATGACGCCCGCAGAGGACCGCGCTCCATAAATCGCTGCTGAAGCTGCGTCTTTCAGGACTTCTATGGATTCGATATCACCGGTACTGAGGTAATCGATGTTGCTTCCGGGGATCACGGTGCCATCCACCACATACAGCGGGTTACTAGCCCCGTCACTAAGGGAAGTAGCGCCCCGTACCCGAACAGTGGCGGCCGCCCCGGGCGACCCGGATGAAGAGGCTATGGTTAATCCCGACGTTCTTCCCTGAAGGGCCTGCTCTACCCTTGTTACCTGCTGGTTCGAAATATCCCTGGCCTTAATGCTCGAAATGGCGCCGGTAACCACGCTTTTTTTCTGGGAGCCATACCCTACCACAACTACGTTGTCCATCGAGCGGTCATCCGCCTGTAATGCAACCGTCAGGCTTTTCTGCCCTTCCAGCGGCACAGATGCGTTCATAAACCCGATATTACTTACTTCGACGGTAGCATTATAGTCCGTTACATTTAAGCTGAAGTTACCGTCTGCAGCGGCTGAAGTGGCCATTGAGGTTCCCTTTTCTGCAACCGTGGCGCCGGCCACTGCGGCCCCGTTCTCATCCACAACCTTCCCGGTGATCATTACACTGTTCCGCGACGGCTCGGGGCTTTTCGCTTTCCGCAATATAATCACATCATTCACCAGCTCATAAGCCACCCCTGTTTTATCTGCAATGCTCTTCAACACGGCATCCAGGGGTTTGTTTACCATTTCCAGTGTCAGCACCTTCCTTACATCTACCTCGCTGTTGCTGTAGGTAAACCGTATGGACAGTTTTTTTTCTATATAACCCAATACTTTCTTCAGGCTTTCATTTTTGACCACCAGGGTTATTTTACGCTCCATAAGACTGGCCTGGCCACAAACCCTTCCGCCCGGTAATACCAGGAATAAAAACAAGACAATCCCAAAAATAAAATACTGTGTTCTGGTATTCATATCAAGCCTGTTTGTATGTGTATGATTGTGTTAACGCTCGCCGTTGCCTGAGAACACCAGGATGCTGCCGTCTGCGATCCTGTATTTATAACCGAGCGTTTTGCAGAGGATGAATAGTTTCTCCGACAGGCTCTTTCCTTCTATATTTCCGCTAAAAGCCTTATTGGGCACTTCATCTTTATTGTAAAGTATTTTTACCCCGTACCCCCGTTCCAGGTCGGCAAGTATGGTATAAACGGGTGTTTCATCATAGTTAAAGCTGATAAATTCATTCTCCGACACTACCGGGTTTTCCACAATTCCCACATCCGGTTCCTTTGCTTTTTCGATGGCCACCCGCTGATTCCGGGTAAGCGTTACTTCTTCTACCTTTTTGGTAGGCCCCTTCTCGGTTAACGAAGATACTTTTACAACCCCCGAAAGCACATCCACCGATACCTTGCCCGTTGTATGATTGGAAAGCACTTTAAAGGAGGTGCCCACCACTCTTATCGTAATATTGCCTGTATACACATAGAAGGGGCGGGTTTTATCCTTTGCCACGTCAAAAAAAGCGTTCCCCGTTAAATACACTTTCCGTTCTTTCAACGTTTTAAAAAGCGTACTGATCCGGATCCCCGAATTTTTATCCAGGCTTATCTTACTGTTGTCCGGCAGCGTGATCAGCTGGGTATTATTGGTGCTGTTATAAAATGTAACCAGGCTGTCTGCATGACCCACCTGTGCAATATTCAGCAGGCTCTTCCTGTTTGTTGTGATCAGCAATATACCCACCACCAGTATAACAGCCGCCGCTGCAACCCATCCCAAAGCAGGGTGCAGCTTTTTAAGCATCCCCCCGGCCTGGCGCCCTCTGTTCAAACGCCGGAACAGCTCGTCGACCGGCGCCTGCCGGTCTGCATGCTCATAACCCGGGGCATCTGTTTTCAAGGCCTTTACGACCTCCGCCGCGCATGCTGCCAGCTCCTTCTTCTCAGGGTGCTCTGCCAGCCAGGATTCCCAGTACTGGTCCCTTTCCGGATCGGGGTGCAATACCCAGCTCCTGAAACCCTCATCCCAGATAAGATCCTCAATGGTACTATGCCGATAGTCCTTGTTCATAAATTCACTTGTCTCCAAAATAGAGACCGGACCGGCGTTTCAATACCATCTGGGAGCGAATAAATTTAACGTTCGGGGGAATATTATGGTATTTATTGAAAAACAACTGCTCTTACGGGGTTAAGGGCCTAAGGGAAGAGTTATACAGAATTAAGAATTGATAGCCTTATTTTAAAATCAAACCAATAGCGATGTTCAGATTGTTCTTATTGTTTCATTTATTTTTTTTCGCAGCCGGAGAAGCTAATGCCCAGTATCCCAATGTGTTATTGATCCTGACAGACGATCAGGGCTGGGGCGATTTTTCCGGTTCCGGGAACCCGGTACTTACAACACCCCATATCGATCAGCTCAAAGAGACAGGTGCCAGCTTTACCAATTTTTACGTAAGTCCGCTCTGTGCGCCCACCCGGGCCAGCCTGCTCACCGGAAGGCATCACCTCCGGACAGGAGTCGCCTCCGTTTCAAACGGGCTGGAAATTATGAACACCGGTGAAAATACACTGGCCGAGCTCTTTGCAAGTAATGGCTACCGCACCGCCTGTTTTGGTAAATGGCACAACGGATCCCACTATCCCAATGATCCCAACGGTCAGGGTTTTCAGGAATTTTTCGGATTCTGTGCCGGGCACTGGAGCAACTACTTCAATACCCGTTACCAGCATAACCAGGACTTTGAAACAGACAGCGGCTATATTACCGACGTACTCACTGACAGGGCTCTTCAATTTATGCAAAAAGCAGGTCGGCCTTTTTTTTGTTACCTGGCCTATAATGCCCCCCACACGCCCGTTCAGGTACCGGACCGGTATTTTAAACGATACAAAGAGAAAGGACTTTCCGACGAGCTGGCCGGCATCTATGGCATGTGTGCATCTGTTGACGATAATATCGGCCGGATCACCCATATGTTAAAAAAAACCGGGCTTGATAAAAACACGATTGTTATCTTTCTCAGCGACAACGGCCCCAACGGGCATCGCTACAACGGAATACTGCGGGACATCAAAGGCTCTGTATATGAGGGGGGCATCAAAGTGCCCTGTTTTGTAACCTGGAAAGGACATATCAAAGGCGGATTACAGGTTGCCGATCTTTCCCAGCATATTGACCTCTTTCCAACACTCAGGGATCTCTGCAGATTAAAAATAAACAGCGATTCCTCCATAGACGGGATCAGCCGGGCCGGCTTACTTTCCGGGAAAAAAATATCTGAAAACAGGAATATTTACTCCTGGGTACTATCACGGTCTTCCGGCCGTCATGACAGCACACTGAGCAAGGCAACCGGCTCGGTGCGGAACAATACCTATGCCCTGATCTACAAAAAAAACGGAACGGAGCTATATGACCTGGTAAAGGATCCTTCACAAAAGGAAGAAATTTCCCGTCAATTTCCGCAGATCACGGAGACACTAAAAAAGGATTACCTTGCCTGGTTCAGGGATTGCTCCAAAAACTTCAATATGCAACGGCCTGTTCCCCTCTATGGTGACAGGGTTGAGCTACCCGCTTATGAGGCCGTTTTTTCGGGGGGGCCTAAATACAAAGAAGGTCATGGGTGGGCGCATGACTGGCTGACAAACTGGGGTACCGGCATGGATACGATCTCCTGGAAGGTTATTGCAAACACAGAAAAATCCTTCTCCGTTCTTATAGACTACGCGGTTTCGGGCTCTCCCAACGGAACAGAAATAGCGTTACAGATAGACGATTCAGCCATTCTTACGCATTCGCTTTGTACCATTTGCAACCCGCCTTTTATCGCTAGTCCCGACCGGGTAAAACGTAAAGAAGTATATGAGCGCCAATGGTGTCAACTCCAATGGGGGGCGATAAAAATCGCCCCCGGACCCCATAAGGTGTCCCTGATTACCCGGAAGCCCGATGCAGGTATTACCGCTGATTTCAGGGCATTGATCCTAAAGACCCCACAGGTAAAGATCGCCGCAACATGCTATCCGGGACCGTTAAAACGATTTTCAGCTGCATCCCCATTAAAGAGCTCTCCGCCTGAACTTCATAAACGGAGGCCCGTTTCTCTTATGTTTTAAATATATCTTTTCTTTATTAAAGTTTGGGATCCTAACAAAATAACGATTGAAGCTGCAAATCCTGAGCGATCTGTTATACCTTTGATCCTGCAATCCATTATAAAAATAAACATCCCCAACTTATGGTATGTTCCAGGGGTGGGTGTCTCTTTATCAGCAGGATCGCGATCCGGATTGCAGGGAATTGCCAGATGCCAGCTTACGCTATTTGCATTATGCAGGTCTGCAGGCAGGTTGAGATCAGTGAAATCAAAACGGTATATCATTTATGTACATTCGCTTCGTCATCGGGAAATCATTGATTGAAATTGTTTTGTTGCAGTTATTACCTTTATATGGACGGTGCACGGAAGTATGATTTTGTCAAAAAATTAAAATCATCTGACCTGGAAGCCTTTACTTCATTATGGAAACTTGCAACCGGCGGCAATCAAAAAGCCTACCGGTTGATTGTCGAAGAATATTTCTGGCAGCTGTTCAATTACGGCCTCAAATATTCCAGGGATGAAGCGTTGCTGAAAGACACCGTCCAGGACCTGTTTGTTTATATATGGGAAAAACGCGCCACCCTGGCAACAGAAGTCAATATTAAAGCCTATCTCTTTTCTTCCTTCCGGAGAATGTTGCACCGGAAGCTTAACCCCCAGATCCGGATGGTTGACTTTAAGGATGCTACCTACCTGGAAAACAAATTTGATCTTAGCGCCTATGTGGATGAGCGCCTGATCAAAACAGAACAGGCCCGGCAACTTTCGCTCCAGGTTACCGCCCTGCTCAATGGTCTCCCACTGCGGCAAAAGGAGGTGGTTTACCTCAAATTTTTCCACAATATGTCGCGGGACGAAATCGCATCGATATTAAATATTGCACCGCAGACGGTTTCCAATATCCTGCAAATGGCCTTAAAGAATCTCCGGTGTAACCTCCCGGGTGATGTACGGAATATTGTTTAACCGGGTAAAAATTACGCCGCAGCAAATAGATAGTGCCGTATCAATTAAGACGTGGAAATGCTGAAGCTGAGCGTCCTACCCCACCCCGGGTTGAATAAACATGGCGGGACCTGCCGCTCCGCCCGCCCGTACCGAATGACACGTTCGGGCGAGCACAAAAGCTGTTAGAAGTGCCCTTTCGGAATCGTGCCGTAACCTCCGGATTGCGATTCTATCCGGAACTGTCGAGTGAAAATTAATTTTGTTTCGTGTCGTAGGGGGATAATCACCCAATGGTCAGATTTTTCCCGTTTTTTATAAAGCATATCCCGTTGCAGATATGAGATTATTTGATAAGCTGAAATTAAAAAAGCCTTACAAATATCTTGATTTGTAAGGCTTTGATAGGAATTGAAATCCTAAAAAGTCGGGAAGACAGGATTCGAACCTGCGACCCCCTGGTCCCAAACCAGGTGCGCTACCGGCCTGCGCTACTTCCCGGTGCTTATAAACAAAGCGGCTGCAAAAGTAAGGGAAAAATCGCAAAAAAATAAAAATAAACGCCAGGGATAGAAAAACTACTTTTCCAGCACCTCCCGCTTTTCCAGCAACCGCTCCAGTAAAGTCAGCTGATTTTGTGCCCTTACAAAATTATGTCCCTCATACCGGGCGCCATAATAGCGATCGTCATTTAAGTGATCCGTCAGGAACCGAAGGGCCTGCATATAGATCATAAAGAGCCCTGAGTAAAAAAAGTGTGCCTTTTCGGCCTGCGTCAGTTCATCCTGCATTTCCTCCAGGTATCCTTTCACAATGGCATTGTAGTAATCTTCACGCACAACGATCTTGCTAAAGTCTTTTTCCTCTTCACTTACGGGGCACAGGTAGGTACGCATCATATCGCCCACATCACTGATAAAATAGCCCGGCATGACCGTATCCAGGTCTATTACACACAGACCTTTATTGTGCGCATCAAAAAGCACATTGCTGATCTTCGTGTCGTGATGAGTTACCCGTTGCTTAAATTCCGGATTTCGTTGTATTTCCCGGAACCGGTCTACAATATATGAATGCCCCTTCAGCGCTTCGATCAGAGAAGTGGCCGCCGCCAGCCGCAGGGGGTTACCGCTGCCGAGCGCCTCCAGGAATTGCTCGTAACGCAGGGAAAGATCATGAAAGGAAGGCAATGTGATCTTCAGGGCATCCACATCGATCCCCGATAGCTTCCTGGTAAACATTCCGAATTGCTTCGCCGCTTCATAAGCCTGCTGCGGATCTTCTACAACATCGATGGAATGGCTCCCTTTTACAAAAGGGAACATGCGGTAATACCCGTCGCCCTCTATATGCAACATCGTTTCCCCCGATGCCGTTTTTACCGGTGATACAAAAAAGTATCCCTCATCCTGTTTTTCCAGGTAGGCATCAATAAAAGCCAGGTTCCATGCGATCGCCTCCGGCTCCCGGAATACGTTCCTGTTCACCTTCTGTACAATAAACTGTTCTGCACCGTTACAGAGCACCCATGTATGATTGATCAGCCCGCTGCCAAAAGGTTTTAATGAACACTGAACTTCCTTCAACCCATAACCGGCAAGTACTTTATCCATAATTTGGTTTAAGGCGATAAATGTATAAAATAAAGTTTAAGTTTTTTTTCAAAAACCCGGTGCAAACGATTGCCCTGTAACCGATTTTATGAATTGTAAACCAGCGCAACCGGAATTTCCTTGTGCTGGAACGCTTTTGTAGCGGTATCTTCATCTGATTTGTTCTGCAAAATATCCATCAGCATTTTCATAGCAGCCTCACCCTGGCTGTAAGGGAACTGGTCGATGGAAACAACCGGGGGGTAAGCAGTGTGCTTATTTACGGATATATTTGCGTAGCTGGCAAACAATATATCCTCATTGATCTTAACGTGTTCTTTCAGGGCATATTTAACCGCATCCATGTGTACATAGTCATTAAAGCTAATGATCGCATCCGGTGGCTTTTTCAATCCCAGCAGCCGGGCCACCGCCTTATGCGTTCCCTCCTCCGAAAAATCGGTCTGCTCCACCATCTGCATATCTACCTTCAGCTTCCTCCTGGAGATCCCTTCAATATACCCGTCCAGCCGCTCTTTGGAGGCAATGATGGCGTTGGGGCCGTTGATAAATGCGATGCGTTTGCGATCCTGTTTAAACAGCCACTCGATCATATCCACGGTACCTTCAAACAAATTGCAGTACACTTTATTCACATTTGCCAGGGAGGGTACCCGGTCGAAATAGACCACCGGTATATTATAGGCATCCAGGGTTTTCAGGTGATCACTTTTATTGGTTTCTTTCGATAAGGAAATGATCAGTCCGTCTACCCGCTGGTTCTTCATCGCATCCACCACCTGGCGTTCCTTCTCGATCCGGTCATGGCTTTGTCCAAATAAAATTGTATACCCGTTTTCCAGGGCAGTATCCTCAATACCGCTGATCCCTTTTGAGAAAAAATCCTCATAAATATGCGGCACGATCACCCCGATCACATAACTTTTCTTCTGTTTGAAAAAGATCGCTTTGGAGTTGGGCTCATAATTCAGCGCTTTAGCCAGTTCCTTTACGGCCTCTTTAGTCTTGGCACTGATCCGGGGATGATCGCTCAGCGCCCGCGATACCGTAGAGACAGAAACGTTCAGCCGCTTGGCTATTTCTTTTATAGTTGGTATTGATTCACTCACAATTCTAATATATGCCAGATTTAAAGATAAAACAATTATTTTATAGTTATACCAGAAGCTCCTGCCCCGCAAACCTATTATTTTTTTGAACAAACAACCCGTAAATTATTGCATTACTTTTGCCCCAAGTTTCACACCATGAAGCACAGCGTTCTGATCATTGATGATGAAGAAAAATTACGGCAACTCCTCTCCCGGATCATTACCCTGGAGGGGTTTGAAGTGTTGCAGGCAAGGGATGCCCGCTCCGGGTTGAAGCAACTGGAAAAAACGGCTGCCGATGTAGTCCTTTGTGACGTAAAACTGCCGGACGCCAACGGTGTGGACCTGGTAAAAGAGATCCGGGCCCGGGCTCCGCAAACAGAAGTGATCCTGTTGACGGCTTACGGCAATATTCCCGATGGCGTACAGGCCATAAAGAGCGGTGCCTTCGATTATATTACCAAGGGAGACGATAACAACCGGATCATTCCGTTATTAAACCGGGCTATAGAAAAAGTGATCCTTTGCAAAAGGGTGCAGCAACTGGAACAACAGTTGGGTAATAAATATTCTTTTGACAGCATCATGGGACATTCTGAAGCCATACAGGAGGCCATCGGCCTGGGAAAAAAAGTGGCCCCCACAGACGCCACGGTATTGATCACCGGGGAAACGGGTACAGGCAAAGAAGTATTTGCAAAAGCCATACACGAGGCCAGCGACCGGCGAAACAAAAGTTTTGTGGCCATCAACTGTGCTGCTTTCAGTCGCGAGCTGCTGGAAGGGGAACTGTTTGGGCACAAGGCCGGCTCCTTTACCGGCGCAGTAAGAGACCAGACCGGTTTACTTGAGGAAGCCCATAATGGTACGCTGTTCCTGGATGAGATCGGGGAAATGGCTGCCGACCTCCAGGCAAAGTTGCTGCGGGTCCTCGAATCCGGCGAATTCATTAAGATCGGGGAAACCAAACCTACAAAGATCAGCGTGCGGCTGCTGGCTGCTACCAACCGCAACCTGTTAAAGGAGATCGGGGCCGGACAGTTCCGGGAAGATCTTTATTACCGGATCTCAACTTTTAAGATAACGCTCCCGGCCCTGAGAGAACGGAAAAAGGACATCAAAGAGCTGGCCGTATTCTACCTCCGTCTGTTTGCGCAAAAAACAAACCGGAAAGACCTCCGTATTTCAACAGAGGCACTTCGTGTACTGGAAAACTATAACTGGCCGGGCAATATCCGGGAACTAAAGAACAGCATTGAACGCAGCGTGATCCTGATGCAGGGCGATGAATTGCATGCAGAAGATCTGTCGCTGGAGATCCGGCAATACGGGGATCAGGAAGCGGGACTCGCGGAAAATCCTTTGTCGCTGGCCTTCATGGAAAAAAACCATATCCGCCGTACACTACAACTTACCAAAGGCAACAAAGCCGAAGCAGCCCGCATCCTGGAGATCGGCGTAGCTACGCTGTACCGGAAAATCGACGAATACAAATTATAGACCGGGCCTGGTACGGCAACACGAGGTTTGCCGGGCAGTGAAAAGAAATCCCGAAAGCGGGCATAGATGACCGTTAGCCGGTTCATCGTCCGGGCGGCATGGAGCTATCTTTTTCTTATTGAAATGAACGGCGCATTCGCGGCTCCCGTGTATCGCATTTCTTTACACCCTTCAACGTACCACTCATTTTGAGAACCAGGCTTATCATTTTGATAGGCTTTTTCATATACACGTAAACCCTGGATCATTTCAAATAATTCATAATCAACCGACTGCAAGCACCTGAGAAATCCGGATCTGTTTTTGGCATAGAAGGATCGACATCAAATATTAAAATAATTACCGGCATATGTACACAGGTATTCTTATTCTTTCCGGCATCGGCTGCTTCATACTTTTTTTCAGATCCATTTCCTTTTTCGAAAAAATATAGGCACATCCCAAACAATTCAATACTTAAAAAAATGACAGAACTCTTTATCATCGCCATCCTCGTTTTCATCTATATGTGCTACGTACTGCTCAAACCCGAAAAGTTTTAAAGAGCCGCCCCAATCTTTCACATTCACCTTCCACGCTTCACATTTCACATTTCACTTCCAACATTTCACATTTCACTCTCCACTTCTCACATTTCACTCTCCACTTCTCACCCACAACTTCGAAAACAATGAACACAGAAATATCAGGCATTATCATCATGTTTGTTTTTACCCTGTTGCTGTCACTGCCGCTGGGCCGGTATATTGCCCGGGTGTACGCCAACGAACGCACATTTTCAGATCCGGTATTCAATCCCATTGAGCGCTTCCTTTTTAAGTGCAGCGGCATTGATCCTCATAAAGAGCAAAACTGGAAGCAACAGCTGACGGCCTTGCTGGTCATCAATTTTATCTGGTTTTTTCTGGGGATGTTTATCCTGCTGAACCAATCATGGTTGCCGCTCAATCCCGATCACAACCCGGACCAGACGCCGGACCAGGCCTTTAATACCACCATATCTTTCCTGGTGAATTGTAACCTCCAGCATTATTCCGGAGAAACGGGCGTCAGCTACTTCAGCCAGCTCTATCTGATGTTTTTGCAGTTCGTAACGGCTGCCACAGGTATGGCTGCTGCTGCCGCGGTGTTCCATGCCTTCCGGAAGGGCACGCAGCAAACCCTGGGTAATTTTTATACTGCTTTTGTCAGATCCATTACCCGGATCCTGTTGCCCCTCTCCATCATTATCGGTATGATCCTGATCCTGAATCATACCCCGATGACCTTTGAAGGGAAACAGCAAATGATCACCCTGCAGGGCGATACCACTTATGTATCTACCGGTCCGGTAGCCGCATTCGTGCCGATCAAGCACCTGGGCACCAATGGCGGTGGCTTCTTCGGGGCCAACTCATCCCACCCGCTCGAAAACGTGAACTACCTCACCAACATGACGCAGATGATTGCACAAATGCTGATCCCGTTTGCAATGGTCTTTGCTTTTGGACAGTTCCTCAACCGGAGAAAACTGGGATGGGCCATCTGGTGCGTGATGACCCTCGGCTTCCTGGCGCTGTGCATCCCTAATATCATTATGGAAATGAACGGCAACCCGAATATCACCGCAATGGGTGTCAGTCCTGCACTGGGAGCAATGGAGGGAAAAGAAGTACGCTTTGGCGCCCCCGCTTCCGCTTACTGGAGCATTGCGACCACGGTGATCTCCACGGGCTCCATCAACTCCATGCATTCCAGTTATATGCCGCTGAGCGGAATGAATATGCTACTGGCCATGATGACCAACTGTTTTTACGGCGGTTGCGGTGTAGGCATCCTGAACTATTTCGTCTTCATTATCCTTGCAGTTTTTATAAGCGGGCTGATGGTGGGACGCACACCCGAGTTCCTGGGTAAAAAAATAGAAGCCCGCGAAATGAAGATCGCCATGATCGTCGCATTGTTGCATCCGTTGCTGATACTGACCGGAACCGCGCTGGCAGCGGCCCTGCCTTCGCAAACGGCCTCCACCCTTGCCAATCCCGGTTTTCATGGCTTTACGGAAATGTTGTACGAATACACTTCCAGCGCCGCCAATAACGGGAGCGGGTTCGAAGGACTGGGAGACAATACACCCTGGTGGAACATCAGCACCGGTTTTGTACTGATCCTTTCCCGTTACCTGCCCATCATCGGCCCGGTGGCTATTGCCGGCATTCTTGGAGCAAAAAAATACATCCCGGAAAGCGCCGGTACTTTAAAAACAGATACCGCCACCTTCGGTTTCATGGTATTTGCAGTGATCATCATTGTAGCTGCACTCTCCTTTTTCCCCGCCTTAACGCTGGGGCCAATTGCAGAGTATTTTGGAATGGGATAAACGGTGAAATATTGTTAGTGAAAAGCAGGATGTAGAACATTCAGATTATTCCCTTTCACCTCACTTTTCACTAACAACTTTTCACTAACAACTTCTCACTAACAACTTCTCACTAACAACATTTCACCCCATCACTTCTCCAAACTTTTAATCAATCCATAAATCATCTTACCAATGAGATCCATTTTTTCAACCAATCGGTCACATTCCTCCCGGGAAATAAATTCCAGGGATCCGCAGAGCAGTATAAGCGTATCCAGTTCTGTAAGCGATCCCAGCGAAACGTACAGGAACCAGGCAAACTGCTTCGGACTCTTTCAGGCAGCACCTTCTGCGATGTTTACAGGAACAGATACAGCAGCTCTGCGAATCTGCGAAACAAGGCCAAATTTCTCCGCGGAAGGAAAAGAATTCGTTGCAGCATACAATTCTTTAACAAGCTCAAAGCTGTCAGCCCAGGCATTTAATTTTTTGTGTGGTTTCATAAGTTTAAATATTTCATCGAATATAATTAATCATAATATAAAAAACAAATACGTTCCGGCACACCAACAACATTCTTCCGCTCATTAATAACATTTTAGGAATAGCCAACAACATCTCACTAAAATCATTTCACCAATAACATCTCACTAACAACATCTCACCCCCAACATCTCACTTCTCACCCCCATTAAATCCCCCTTACAATGAAAACGCAACATACTTCACTGTTTCAAAAGGATCAATTCATCGAAGCGCTGAAAGAATCTTTTGTAAAACTCAGTCCGTCAAAAATGTTCCGCAATCCTGTTATGTTCCTGGTGTGGACCGGCACCCTGGTGATGCTGGGTGTCTGCATCTGGACCGGGATCGCCGGTAACCGTGCAGGACAGGGATCTCTCACCTACAACATCACCATCACCGCTATTCTTTTTATCACCTTGCTCTTTGCCAACTTTGCGGAAGCCATTGCAGAAGCGCGCGGCAAGGCACAGACCAACAGTCTGCGGAAAACCCGGGAAACAACCCCGGCTAAGAAAATAGAACCCGTTGGGGAAATGACATTGAATGAGATTCGCATCGTCCCCTCTTCCACCCTGCAGCTCCATGATATTTTCGTTTGTGAACCGGGCGATATCATTCCCACCGACGGGGAGATCATTGAAGGACTCGCCACGATCGACGAAAGCGCTATCACCGGCGAAAGCGCGCCGGTGATCCGGGAGGCAGGCGGGGATAAAAGCTCCGTAACAGGAGGCACCAAAGTATTGTCCGATAAAATAAAGGTAAAAGTTACCACCAGGCCCGGTGAAAGTTTCCTCGACAAAATGATCGCCCTGGTGGAAGGTGCCTCCCGCCAGAAAACGCCCAATGAGATTGCGCTCACCATCCTGCTGGCCGGGTTCTCACTGGTATTCATTATCGTGTGTACGACATTAAAACCATTTGCTGATTTTGCACATACGCCCATTACCATCGCCGCCCTGATCGCACTCTTTGTGTGCCTGATCCCCACTACGATCGGTGGCCTGCTTTCTGCGATCGGCATTGCAGGTATGGACCGGGCATTGAGGGCAAATGTGATCACCAAAAGCGGCAAGGCTGTTGAAACTGCCGGCGATATTGATGTACTGCTGCTGGATAAAACAGGGACCATCACCATTGGGAACCGCAGGGCCACTCATTTCTGGCCCGCCAACGGCACCAGTGATCAGGACTTTATGGAAGCCGCCATACTCGGCTCCCTCACCGATGAAACCCCCGAAGGAAAGTCCATCGTGGAGCTGGCCTCCGGTTTGCTTAAAGACAAAAATTATATCCCGCATACCCGGCAACAGTTCCTTGCCGGGCACAGCAGCTATAAACCGGTCCCCTTCTCCGCAGAAACCAGATGCTCCGGTGTGAACGTCAACGGCATTCATATCCGCAAAGGCGCAATGGATGCCATTACCAAACTGGTTCAAAGAGCCGGCAATACGGTTCCGGGGGAGATCCTGATCAAAACAAAAGCCATCGCCGGCAATGGCGGAACACCCCTGGTGGTGGCAAAGGACAATGCTGCGCTGGGGGTCATCGAATTACAGGACATCATTAAACCCGGCATACAGGAACGCTTTGAACGGTTGCGCCGGATGGGGATCAAAACGGTAATGGTGACGGGCGACAATCCGCTTACTGCAAAATTCATCGCCGAAAAAGCCGGTGTGGATGATTTCATTGCAGAAGCCAGGCCTGAAGACAAAATGAACTATATCCGCAGGGAGCAGTCAGAAGGCCGCCTGGTGGCCATGATGGGCGACGGCACCAACGATGCTCCTGCCCTGGCGCAGGCCGATGTTGGTGTGGCCATGAACAGCGGAACACAAGCCGCAAAAGAAGCCGGAAATATGGTAGATCTCGACAATGACCCCACCAAACTGATCGAGGTGGTGGAGATCGGGAAACAATTGCTGATGACCCGTGGCACACTCACCACGTTCAGCATCGCCAATGACGTGGCTAAATATTTTGCCATCATCCCCGCTTTGTTCATTACCGCCATCCCCTCCTTACAGGGGCTGAACATTATGCAGCTGCACAGTCCGGAAAGTGCGATTCTTTCAGCCGTGCTCTTTAATGCCCTCATCATCCCGCTACTGATCCCCCTAGCCCTGAAAGGGGTTGCCTACAAACCCATCGGCGCCAGCGCCCTGCTGCGAAGGAACCTGTTGATCTATGGACTCGGAGGCATCATCGCGCCCTTTATCGGCATCAAAGTCATCGATATGCTGACAGGTCTGCTTTTTTAAAAACGACCTTCAATCAACATCTCATTATAAACTTATCACTGTAAACTTCTCACTAAAAACATCTCACTCCCAACATCTTACTCTCATCTCACCCCAAAAACACAACAATGAAACAACAGATCATTCCCGCGATACGCCTGACCGTTGCACTGATGGTCCTCTGCGTGATCATTTACCCACTCCTGCTATCCGGCTTTGCCCGATGCACACCGGAAAAAGGGAAGGGAGAAAAGGTTGCCGACCGCAATGGCAAAAGCTACTATGCCCATATCGGGCAGCGTTTCGACAGCGTTATTTACTTCAACTCACGGCCATCCGCAGTAGCCTACAACGCCGCCGGAAGCGGTGGCAGCAATAAAGGACCGGATAACCCGGATTACCTGAAAGAGGTACAGCAACGGGTAACGGACTTTAAACAAAAGAACCCCGGCGCCATCATACCTGCTGATATCGTAACGGCGAGCGGCAGCGGACTGGACCCCGACATTTCCGTTGCCGCTGCAAATGCCCAGGTGCCCCGTATCGCAGCAGTCCGCAAACTATCACAACAGGCCGTTCAGGAGCTGGTACATCGGCATACCAGCCGGCCACTGCTGGGACCCCAGAAAATAAACGTACTAAAGTTAAATATCGACCTGGATCAATTGACCCATTGAACCTTAACAATCCCATGACCACCCCGCCTCCCTTTAACCGGAAGCCGCGCGGAGATCCGCAAACATCCCACTCCAAACTTCTCACTCGGAAAACAAAAACGCATGAACAGCAGAACAATCCGGAACAACATCGCCTGGCTGGTACTGGTCGCCCCATTCATATCCCTGGAAAAGGCCATTGCTCAAACAGAAAACCCCGTGCCGCCTTTAAAGATCAGCGGTTACGGCGAGGTATTTTACAGTTATGATTTCGGAAGGCCGGCAAACCATATGAAACGATCGTTCCTGTACAGTTACAACCGGCATAATACGGTTCAGGTAAACCTTGCCCTCATTAAAGCCAGCTATACCGCCGGCCGCGTAAGAGGGAATATCGGTTTAATGACCGGCACCTACAGCAACGATAATATGGCGGCCGAAAAAGGTGCTTTAAAAAACATCTATGAGGCCAATGCCGGCTTTAAACTTTCAAAGGCCCGCAACCTCTGGATCGATGCGGGCATTCTTCCCTCTCATATCGGCTGGGAAAGCGCTATTGGCAGGGATTGTCAGACTTTAACCCGAAGCATGGCTGCAGAAAACTCGCCTTATTTTGAAACAGGGGCCCGCATCTCCTATACCCCGGATAACGGCAAATGGTACATCAGCGGTCTGATCCTGAACGGCTGGCAACGCATCGAGCGGGTGAACGGGAACAATACCCCCGCATGGGGCCACCAGCTGGTGTTCAAACCCACAGACAAGATCACGCTCAACAGCAGCTCCTTCATTGGCAATGATCAGCCGGACAGCATCCGCCGGATGCGGTATTTCCACGATCTGTATGGTCAGTTCCTGATATCGCCGCATATTTCCCTGACACTCGGATTTGATATCGGCACGGAACAGAAAGCTCCCAAAAGCAAGGACTACAATACCTGGTACGCCCCCGTGTTGATCGCTGCCTGGTTCAACGACCAATGGAATATAGGACTGCGGGGCGAATATTTTTCGGACCCTCACGGAGCGCTCATTCCTGTAGACGCGGGACATGGATTTAAAACCCTGGGCTATTCGCTTAACATCGACCACAGGATCACCGGCCAGTTTATGTGGCGGATCGAAGGCAGGGGCTTTCACAGCCGCAGCCGCATCTTTCCAAACCAGGATCATAACTTTGCCATCACAAGCTCACTTGCGTTTTCCTTTTAAACCATCATAACATGAACGCAGCAGCTGATTTTTTACAACTCATTCAGAAGAGCAGGCGGGGCCGGTTCAAGATCTACATCGGCATGAGCGCCGGGGTGGGGAAAACATACCGCATGCTACAGGAGGCACATATACTGTTGCGGAACGGGATCGATGTGCGTATCGGCTATGTGGAAACCCATCACCGCGCGGAAACCCACGCCCTGCTGGAAGGGCTTCCCGAAATTCCGCGACGGAGGCTGTTTTACAAGGGAAAGGAGCTGGAAGAAATGGATACAGGCACCATCATCAACCTGCGTCCGGAGGTTGTTCTGGTAGACGAGCTGGCACATACCAATATCGGGGGAAGCCGCAACAGCAAGCGCTGGCAGGATGTGCGGGATATCCTTGATGCGGGCATCAACGTGATCTCGGCCGTGAACATTCAGCACATTGAAAGCCTGCATGACGACATCCGGGCCATCACCGGCGTAAACGTAACCGAACGGATCCCGGACAGCATCATTAAGGAGGCGGATGAGGTCGTGAACATCGACCTGCCCTCCGATGAACTGATCACCCGGCTGAAGGAAGGCAAGATCTATAAAAGCGACAAGATCCAGTCCGCACTCAATAATTTTTTCCAACACGACCATATCCTGCAACTGCGGGAGCTGGCATTAAAAGAAGTAGCTTCTGCCGTAGAGCGGAAAGTGGAAACAGAAGTGGTCAAACTGCCGCTGCAGCAGGAACGTTTTATGGCCTGCATCAGCAGTAATGAAAAAACGTCGAAGACCGTGATCCGGAAAACTGCACGCCTGGCCAATTACTATCACAGTAAATGGTATGTGCTGTACATAGAAACCCCGTCGGAGAGTGCCGATAAGATCCGGCTGGACAAACAGCGCTACCTCATCAATAACTTTCAGCTGGCTACGGAGCTGGGTGCAGAGATCATCAAGATAAAGGCCGACCGCGTGGCAGCAGCGATCGCAGAACAGGCAGAAGCCAGGAAGATCACCACCATTTGCATCGGCAAGCCCCATTTAAATTTAATGCAGGTGATCGCAGCCACCAGTATTTTCAGCAATCTTTTAAAAAAACTGGGCGATAGCCGGATCGACCTGGTGATCCTGAGTTAATGTTGTTCTATTTTTGCTGCTGAGGCTGTCCGTTTTTGAAAAAGTATTGCTGTGTAACACAAATACGGTCCCGGACTTGCTTCAGGGCCTGTCAGGTGTGGAATGGCAATCTTCACTATTGATACCGGAATCTCCGCAGAAAATGCAAATGGTCATATGGCATACCGGAATTCTGGGGAGTTTAAACAACTTTGATGTATAAAAATTAAAAAATGCGTATTCAAACAAAATTAGTCCTGGGATTGGGTGCGCTCTTTGCATTGGTGGCCTTCCTGGCGATCCTTTCAGGCATTTACATCAATCGTCTTTCAGCAGATACCAAGAACATCCTGGTAGCCAATTATAACTCGGTGTCCTATTCCAGGGAAATGTTGCTGGCGCTGGATGAGGGGATCCAGATGCCGCATATTCAGCAAAAATTTGAAGCCCAGCTAAAACGCCAGAAGGAAAACATCACCGAGGCCAACGAACTGGAAGCCACCGGGCGGGTAACTGCCGATTTTGAGCGCATTAAAAGCGCACCCGGCGATACCCTGCTGCTACGCCTGCTCCGCAAAGACCTGGCGGATATCATGCTGCTGAATATGCAGGCGATTCGGCGCAAGAGTTCCATTGCAGGAAAGACCGCCGACAAAGCCATTGGATGGATCGCCGTAAGCGGCACTCTTTGTTTCATCATCGCCTTTACCCTGCTGCTGAATCTCCCGGCAGCGATCTCTAACCCCATCAAAACCCTTACCACCAGCATCCGGGGCATCGCTTCCAAAAACTATGCCCAGCGGATCTATTACAACAAACCCGATGAATTTGGCGACATGGCCAGGGCCTTTAACACCATGGCACAAAAGCTGGAGGAATACAACAACAGCAACCTGGCCCGGCTGATGAGTGAGAAACAGCGGGTCGAAACCCTGATCAATAACATACACGAACCCGTGATCGGGCTGGACGAAACCAAAAAGGTCATCTTTATCAACGAAGAAGCCGCCCGCATCACCAATACAAAACCCGGGGACGTACTGGGCAAACCCGTGCAGGACCTGGCTGTAAGCAACGACCTGATCCGCATGCTGATCCGGGATTTCTTTGAGCCGGCAACCCCGCATGAGCCGCTGAAAATATATGCAGACAATAAGGAAAGCTATTTCGACAAGGCCATCATTCCCATCCGCATTGTTTCAACCGGCGAAAAAGAGGCACAGCACCTGGGAGATGTCATCTTCCTGAAAAATATTACGCCTTTCAAGGAGCTGGATCATGCAAAGACCAATTTTATAGCCACGGTTTCCCATGAACTCAAAACCCCGATCTCTTCCATAAAAATGAGCGCCCAGCTACTCGAGAACGACCGGGTCGGCAATTTAAACCCCGAGCAAAAAGAGCTGGTGGAAAGCATCCAGGAGGATGCAGCGCGCCTGCTGAAAATAACCAGCGAGCTGCTGAACGTAACCCAGCTGGAGAGCGGCAAACTGCAATTGCAGCCGGTATTGTGCCGCCCGGGAGACCTGATCGGCAAGGCGGTCCAGGCCAATGAAACTACGGCAGCAGCCGGAAATATCCAGGTACAGGTACAGTTACCGAAAGACCTGCCTTTTTTAAACGTGGACGCCGATAAAACTTCCTGGGTCTTCAGCAACCTGATCTCCAACGCTATCCGGTACAGCCACGAAAATGGACTTATTCGAGTAGCGGTTACTGCCGGCGAAGGCGAAGTCCTGTTCACCGTCAAAGATTTTGGCCAGGGCATCGCCCCATTTTACATTGACAAAATATTCGATCGTTATTTCCGGATCCCCGGTTCCAAAAAAGAAGGTACCGGACTCGGGCTTTCCATCAGCAAAGAGCTGATCGAGGCCCAGGGAGGCTCCATTGGGGTGCGCAGTGAATTTGGGGCCGGCACGGAGTTTACAGTGAAGCTTCCGGTTACAGACAACAGTTAGCAGTTTTACCCCGATCCGGTCATCCCGGCGGGTCGCATTTTAAAAAGTGTAATTAAAATATTGTAATTAAATTTTTCAATTACAACCAGCGTATGACAACTTTTACAGCACGCACCCGCTATGTACGATCCCGGCGTTAAAAACAGGGCTCCGGTACAACCGATCCACGGGATCAGCAAGATCTTGTACCTTTACTACATGATCACACCTGAGTTTTACGACAACCTCACCCCTTCCGAAGCCATAGCCATTCAACATGAATTACGCGAACGTATAGACCTTACTTCTTTTCCCGGTCCGGTCCGTTATATTGGCGGCGCCGATATTTCTTTCAATAAATATGAAACAACCGTTTATGCGGGCATCGTTGTGCTCAAATACCCGCAGATGGTGGTGCAGACGCATGCCTCCGTTACCTGCACCGTACAGTTCCCCTATATCTCCGGACTGCTTGCCTTCCGGGAAGTACCCGCCCTGCTGAAAGCATGGGAGCAGCTTACGTTAAAGCCAGATATCCTGGTACTGGACGGGCACGGCATTGCACACCCGCGCCGGTTGGGCATTGCCACGCATTTTGGCATTATAAAGGACCAGCCCACCATCGGCTGCGCCAAAACCCGGCTTACCGGGGTGTACCAGGAGCCGGGGAATCACCGTTTTGATCAGTCACCTTTGTTTCATAAACAGGAGCAGATCGGTTCCGTTTTACGTACCAAACCCAATTGCAACCCTGTATTCGTATCGCCCGGCAATAAAGTAAGCATGGAACAAAGCCTGGAGATCATCAAGGCCTGCTGCGGTCGGTACCGGATCCCCGAGCCTACCCGGCTGGCCCACTTGCTGGTGAACCAGGAGCGGGTAAAGGGCAGCCTGTAGCTATCAACAGTCCGCTCGGCTGCTAACAACTGATAGGCGATTGCTGAAAACTGATAGCTGAAAGCTGAAAACTGATACCTATATTTGTTCTCTATGAGGTGGACGCATCATAAAAAAACCATTCTTGTTCTTTTTTCCATCCTGCTCTTTTTCCTGGGCAGCCTGGTCATTGTCCGTTGCTCGCAGCCGGGGAAAAAGAAAGAGGAGCGTCGCACCGCCAATGAATATGTAGGCGATGCTGCCTGCATCAGCTGTCATAAGAACGAGCACGATCAGTGGCAACTCTCTGATCATTTTAAAGCGATGCAGCCTGCCAATGATTCTACCGTACTGGGCGATTTCAATAATGCCTCTTACACCGCCGACGGGGTTACTTCAAAATTCTTTAAAAAAGACGGAAAATTCTTTATCAACACCGAGGGTCCTGATGGAAAGAATCACGACTATGAGATCAAATATACATTTGGCTACTATCCTTTGCAGCAATATTTAGTAACATTTGACAAAGGCCGCATGCAGGCTACCCGCCAATCGTGGAACAGCAAGGATAAAAAATGGTTTCATCAATACGCCGGGCAAAAGCTGGCGGCAAACGACTGGCTGCACTGGACCGGCAACGGGCAAAACTGGAATACCATGTGCGCTGAATGCCACAGCACCAATTTAAAAAAGAACTACAATACCGAAACCGACAGCTATCATACCACTTACAGTGTACTTACGGTAAGCTGTGAGGCCTGCCACGGACCGGCAAAGCAGCACATCGATTACATTGGCAGCAGCGATTACAAAAACGGGGAAAAACATCCTGGTTCTTACCTGAGAGCCGCCAAAAACAGCAGTCAGCTGGCGGAGATCCAGACCTGTTTCCCCTGTCATGCGCGCAAAGGTACCATCAGCGCCGATCTAAAGAACAGCAATGAGATCCTGGATGATTACCTCCCCGAGATTCCCACTGCCGAATTCTTCCATGCAGACGGTCAGGCGGATGACGAGGACTATACCTACGCTTCCTTTTTACAAAGCAAGATGTATAAGCAGGGCGTAAAATGCAGCAGCTGCCATAACCCGCATACCGGTAAGCTGCTGATAGCGGGCAACGGGGTTTGCCTGCAATGCCATGATAAAAAATACGATGCCCCCACGCATACCTTTCACGCGGTTAATACCGCCGGCGCGGAATGTAAGAATTGCCATATGCCCGGCAAATTCTATATGGGCAACGACTGGCGGCACGATCATACCTTCCGGGTACCCCGTCCGGACCTGTCGGTAAAATACGGCACCCCCAATGCCTGTAACAATTGCCATACCAACCAATCTGCAGGATGGGCAGAAGCGGCCGTGAACAAATGGTTTGGTCCTTCCAGGAAATATCATTTTGCAGAAGACCTGATCCCCGGCAGCAAAATGGATGCCGGCAGCCAGGCGCACCTGATCAAACTGATCCGGGACACGGCCACACCGCCGATCATTCAGGCAACTGCCGTACATTACCTGGCGGGTGTGCCGAACAACGATAACCCGGTTGCCGGTGTACTGCGGGAACTTCACAATAAAAATGCACAGGTACGTTATCGCGCCGTGGTTGGTCTGAACAATTTTACTCCTGCCCTGTGGCGGGATGCCATCGGGGAAATGCTTGCCGATAAGGTACGTGCCGTACGTATTGCTGCAGCCAACCTGGTGCTGGGCGCCAATGACGCCGACCTCATAGCCGGCCTGGGCACCGCCTATACCCAGGCGCTGGCGGAGCTGAACGATCACGTGCTTTATCAGACCGACTTTGCCTCCGGCAACATTATGGCTGCCGACTATTATTTAAAGCTGAAGAATTACGACAAAGCAGCCTCCTTCTACCTGAAAGGTCTTCAAAAAGACAGCCAGATGAATTATGCGCGGCTGAACCTTTCTACCGTTTACAATATCATGGGCAATAACCAGGCAGCCTTAAAAACGCTGGAAGAAGCCGCCCGCATCGACCCCCAAAATGACCGTATTTATTTTAACCTGGCGCTGTTATACAATGAACTCCAACAACCGGAGAACGTTGAAAAAAGCTTAAAAAAAGCAATCGATCTGAAGACCTCCAATCCCCGCGTGTATTATAACTATGCCATTCTGCTGCAGCAAAAACAGCAATACCAGCCGGCAGAACAGCAGTATCTGAAAGCATTGCAACTGGCGCCCGCAGATGCGGACATCAACTATGCGCTTTGTGTATTGTATTTACAGCAGAACAATGCAGCCGCTGCAAAACGCTATGCAGAAACGCTCAAGAAGTACTACCCGGGCGATCAGCGCTTTTTCCAGCTCTGGCAGCAGCTGGGAATGCTACAATAGCAAAAGGGCATCGCCCTGATCTTTTGACCGGCCCTGGCGCTCCGCCTGGCAGCTGCACCATTTTATCAATCATATTTCCAAACGGTATCCCCTGTAACAAACAGCAGCATCGCGGTGCGCTGATCCGCACCACGATGCTGCTCACTTAAAATTTTGTTCATTGCCTTTCCGGGTATCCGGGGCATCTGCTTTTGGGTCAGGCAGCTTTCCGCTCGGGCCGCTCTAACAGCAGGCTCCATACAACGGCTGCCAGGACGGCCCCGATAACGGGTGCCACAATAAACAGCCAGACCTGGCTCAATGCCTCGCCGCCTTTCAGCAATGCCGGGCCAATGCTGCGGGCCGGGTTTACAGAAACGCCGGTAATGGGGATCCCCACAATGTGGATCAGCACCAGGCTCAAACCAATGCTCAGCCCCGCAAAGCCGCCATGAATGTTCTTGGTAGACGTAGCCCCCAGGATCACCAGCAGGAAAATAAATGTAAAAATAATTTCAGCGATCAGCCCGCTTTGCAATGAATACTTCTGAGGCGAAAAGTCTCCGTACCCGTTTTGACCCAGTCCACCCATATAATCCATTTTGCCGCTGGCGATCAGCAATAACACCGCTGCACCGATAATGGCACCAATAATCTGGGCAGCAATATAATAAGCCGCCTCGCCGGCCTTCATCCGCCCGGCAGCCACCATTGCAATAGAGATCGCAGGATTGATGTGACAGCCGGATATATGCCCGATGGCATAAGCCATTGCCACCACGCTTAATCCAAAGGCAAAAGCAATTCCCAGCAAGCCTACACCCGTTGTTCCGTCTGCGCCCGCTATTACAGCGCTTCCGCATCCCATAAGCACCAGCACCATGGTCCCGATCAGTTCGGCAAAGAACTTTGATACAGCAGTTACTTTCATATGATTTATGTTTTAAGGATGAATAAACAATGCCGGGATCAATACCTTTTCCTTCTCCGCAATCACAAAATATTTTCTGAAGTTACCAAAACTCCCCAATTGCGCCAACATCCGGACAATAATTTTATACGGCTGCTGCCGGAGCACAATTTTAATAAAACGGATCCCTGTTTTTAAAAGAAGCATGGCGCACAGCAAGCATCGCCCCATCCGGGACTACAGCAAAAATCAAACCATTTACCGGCAAATCAGGGGAACCGCTTAAACACCGTATAACGAAGCAGCACTTCCAGGAGCAATAGCCCCAGGGCAGCAAGTACCAGCGGCAGGAACATCTCTTCGGTTTGTTTATAACGGATCACTTCTACCTTTGTTTTTTCCAGCTTATCGATCTGCCCATAAATGGCCTGCAGGGAGGTTTTGTCTACGGCGTGGTAATACTGACCGCCGGTTTGGCCGGCGATACGTTTCAGCAGGTCCTCATCCAGGAAATTCCGGACACCTGAAGCCATTTGCTCTTCCGTAAATTCGCTCACCCCCAACCCGATGCAATAAACTTTTACATTGTTGGCCTTGGCGATCTCCAATGCCATGGCCGGATCGATGATGCGCGTAGGCGGGGCATCCTCCTTGCCGTCCGTCAGCAAAATGATCACCTTCGTTTTGCTGCTGCCTTTGCTGATACGGTTTATGGCGGTTGCCAGTCCCTCCCCGATCAGCGTGCCCGGCTCCAGGTAGCCTCCATCCATTACTTTAAGCTCAACCAGCTGATTCAGCAGGGTGGCCTTATCTGGTGTGAGCGGTACCTTGGTAAATGCCTCGCCTGAAAAAACAACCAACCCGATCCGGTCCGTAGGCCGGTTCTTTACAAAATCAATCGCCACTTCTTTTGCAACGATGAACCGTCTTGGTTTTACATCCGGTGTATTCATACTGCCGCTCACATCCATTACCATCATAATATCGATGCCTTCCCCTTCACTGCGCGACATTTCTTCCTGGTGCTGCGGGCGTGCCAGCGCCGTTACCAGGCAGGTAATGCCGATCAGGCGAAGTACAAAAGGAAGGTGCCGGAACCGGGTCTTAAAAGTGCCGGGTATTTTTGATTGTACACTGGAGGTCAGGATGGCGCCCTTACCCCGTTTTCCGTTCTTGATATACTGGGCAATTAAAAACGGGATCAGGGCCAGGAAAATAAAATTCTCCGGCCAGATAAATTTTATATTTTGTAACCAGTCGTAGATCATTGTTTCTTTACGGCCCCATCCCCTGCGGGAGCAGCGCCTTCTTCTTTTTTGGATTTAGCGGCATTCCGTATGCCTTCCTCTATATGATCCACTCCTTTTTGGATCACCTCATAAGCGGATTGCGCTTCGGCATCTTCGGGATCGTATCGCGCAAACTTCACCAGGTCGCATAAGGACAGCACCTGCGCCAGGCTTTGGTACAGCTGTTCATCCGTAAAAAGCGGCCTGATCTTTTCCACCAGATCCACCGATGTTTGCTGCAGGGAATTCACTCTTGCGCGTTCCGATAAAAAGGCCCGCAGGATCTCTACCAGCCGGGCGTAAAAACGGCTCTCAGACACCTGCGCATCCTTTAATTCTTTTAACTGCTGACGGGCCTTTGCGTAGGCACTTCGATACACTTTTGCTTCGGCTCTGGGTTTCTTCTCGCCCGTCATATAGTATGTGACCAGGGTAATCATGACCAGCAGCAAGGCGATCATGTACCACCACTTTTCAAACTGTTGGCTCAGTTTGAATGGAATGGATCGAACATCCTGTATATCATGATAAGGCTGGTTGGGATCAAACGGCTCCGTAAAGACCACGTCCATTAAGATGGATGCCGTTTTGGGTCCGGAGCTCAGAACGATCGGGGGAATCGCCCACCGGCCGGAGTCAAAGCTCGTTATACGGAAGTACTGCCGGATCACCTGCTGCCCCCCGGTGTTCTCCTTTACAAGGCTGTCTTTCGACAGCAATTCAAAATGCGGTAATGTGTCGATCCGGAACGGCTGTATCCGGCTGTCTGCCGGTGCCCGTATTTCCAGCGTCAGTAAAACGGGTTCTCCAAGCAGGATCTTGTTTTTGTCTACCGAAGCACTGACCGATACTTCCTGTGCCAGCAACGATGTGTTTATCCCCGCTGTCAGCAGATACAACCAACCAATGATCCAAGCTCCTTTCTTAAACATCCGATATCTTCTTCTTTATTTAATACTGCCTTTGACCCTGCTCTTGAAAAAACGGCGCAATACCTGGATATAGTCATCGCCGGTCTTCAGATGCAGCAGGTCGCTGTTGGCCTTTTTAAACACGGCGGCACAATAGGCGGTGATCCGGAAAAATTCCTCTTCGTATTTCCGGCGCACATATGCATTTCCCGAGTCAACCCACTGGAGAGCGCCTGTCTCCGCATCTAAGAGCTGGATGAGTCCTGCATCCGGCAATTCCTTGTCCATCCGGTCATACAGCTTGATCCCGATAAGGTCGTGCTTCTTTCCGGCAACACGCAGGGCATCTTCGTAATTCGTATCAATAAAATCGCTCAGCACAAATGCAATGCATCCCTGTTTCATGGCATTGGTCAAAAACCGGATCGCCATTTCTGTGCGGGTCCCTTTACCTGAGGGCTCCAGTCCCAGCATCTCCCTTACAATGAACAATGCATGCTGCCGGCCCTTTTTGGGCGGAATGTACATTTCGATCTGATCACTGTAAAACACCGCGCCTACTTTGTCTGCATTGGCTACGGCCGAAAAGGAAAGTACGGCGGCGATCTCCGCAGCAACATCGCGTTTACGCCCGTAGGAGGTACCAAACAGACCGCTCCGGCTGATGTCGATCAGCAGCATTACCGTCAGCTCGCGCTCCTCTTCAAATATCTTGCTATAAGGATGCCCGATACGCGCAGAAACATTCCAGTCGATAAACCGCACATCATCGCCGGGAGTATATTCCCGCACCTCCTTAAAGGACATTCCTTTGCCTTTAAATGCACTATGGTACTCCCCGGAGAACAATTCTGTTGCCAGTTTCTTGCTCTTGATCTCCAGCTCCCGTACTTTTTTTAATATTTCTTCACGCGTTCGCAATGATTCTTTTGAGATTTGAGATTTGAGACTTGAGATTCGAGACTTGAACGATCCGTATTTGTCTTCAGCTTTCCGTTATCAGTCTTCAGCAATCACCCTATTCGCTTCTCCCCCGTTCACCATTGACCATTCACCTCCTACGGCACATTCACCGCTTTCAGCACTTCATCGATGATATTTTCCGCTGCAATATTTTCCGCCTCTGCTTCGTAGGTAAGCCCGATCCGGTGCCGCAGCACATCGTACACCACACTGCGGATATCTTCCGGGATCACAAATCCGCGCTTGTTCAGGAATGCCTGCGCCTTCCCGGCAAGCGCCAGGTTAATACTGCCGCGGGGAGAAGCACCGTAGGAGATCAGGGGTGCCAGTTTTTCCAGCTGATAGCGCCCCGGGTAGCGGGTGGCAAAAACGATATCCAGGATATAGCGTTCCACCTTTTCATCCAGGTAAATTTCGCGTACCAGGCTTTTAGCGTCCAGGATCTCCCGGATCTTGACCACCGGCCGGATCGGCGGCAGCTGTTCGCCCTGCACATTGTGCCGCAGGATCAGCTGCTCTTCCTGCATTTCCGGATAGCGTACGATCACCTTCATAATGAAGCGGTCTACCTGCGCCTCCGGCAACGGATAGGTACCCTCCTGCTCCAGCGGATTCTGTGTTGCCAGCACCAGGAAGGGATCATCCAGCTTGTAGGTATGATCACCGATGGTCACCTGCCGCTCCTGCATGGCTTCCAGCAGGGCCGACTGTACTTTTGCGGGCGCCCGGTTGATCTCATCTGCAAGGATAAAATTGGCGAAGATGGGGCCTCTCCGCACTACAAATTCGTTTTGCTGCTGGTTATAGATCAGTGTACCGATCACATCCGCCGGCAGCAGGTCCGGTGTAAACTGGATCCTGTTGAAGTTTGCCTGTATGGCCGTTGCCAGCGATTTAATGGTCAGCGTTTTTGCCAGACCCGGAACACCCTCCAGCAACACATGCCCGTTGCTTAGCAGGCCAATCAGCAGCCGGTCCAGCATGTGGTGCTGCCCAACGATCACCTGGCCGATCTCCTGACGCAGGGCATCTACAAAATAACCGGCCCCAACTATTTTTTCATTTAACTGACGTATATCTTCTCCCGTTTTTGCCATGATTATTTTTGAGATTTGTGATTTGAGATTTGTGATCTTTGATCTGGGATCTGCCATCCTTTCACCAGCACCACTCGCTATTCCCCGCCCCACCTCCTTTCTGCAAATAACTTGCCGGAATGCGTCTGCGCATTGCCCGCCTCCGCTGCTCCCGGTGCCGGATCCATGAACCCCGGGTCGTGAATGGCACGCTATGAAAGATATTCTCCCACTACCGGCATCCTTCTGCCCGGACCAAAGGCTTTATAGCTTACACGGATGATCGGGCAAAACTGTTTTCTTTTATATTCATTCCGGTTGACCATTTTCAGGATCCGGTCTACCAATTGTGCATCAAATCCCATCGCTTCAATTTCCCGGGGTCCTTTTCTTCCTTCGATATATTCCACCAGGATGGTATCCAGGTCTGCATAATCCGGCAGGCTGTCGCTGTCTTTTTGCCCCGGGCGCAGCTCCGCAGACGGCGGCTTGGTAAGGATGTTTCCGGGGATGACCTCCCCGTTCCGGTTCAGGTATTTCGCCAGGGCATATACCTGTGTCTTGTACACATCCCCCAATACCCCGATGCCTCCGGCCATATCGCCATACAGCGTTCCATAGCCCGTTGCCAGCTCACTTTTATTGGACGTGTTCAGCAGGATGTTCCCGAACTTGTTCGACAATGCCATCAGCAGGTTGCCCCGGCTGCGGCTCTGGATATTTTCCTCTGCCACGCTAAACGGCAGGCCTTTAAAAATGGGCGCCAGTTCTCCAAGAAATGCATCATAAATATTCTTTATAGGAACAATATGATACGGGTTGCCCAGGTTCCTGCTCAACTGTTCGGCATCCTCCACGGAATGACCGGTAGAATACTGCGAGGGCATCAATATGGCCCACACATTTTCTTTTCCCAATGCCGCCACCGCCAAAGCCTGCACCAGGGCACTGTCGATCCCCCCGGAAGCGCCCAGGATAGCCCGCGTAAACCCCATCTTGGTAAAATAATCCCTGATCCCCAACACCAGGGCCTGGCAGATCTCTTCAATATTTTTATCATCGGCAAGATATTCCAGGGTATTTTTTCCAAGCCCCACTTCGGAGGCCGAGAAAAAGACCGGGGCTTCTGCAGCCGCCTTCGCCTGGCCTGACTGAAGTGCCGCCAGGTCTGTAACATAAAAATCTTCTTCAAAATACAGGCATTCCTTCACTTTTGCTCCCGCATGGTCATATACCAGGCTCCCCCCGTCAAACACCACTTCTGTCTGTGATCCCACGGTATTGCAATAGATCATCGGGATACCGTATTTCAGCGTATGCGCTTTTACAATACTGTTCCGAACCACATCCTGTGCGTAATTGTAAGGGGATGCGGAAAGGTTGATCATGATATCCGGCTGGTATTGGATCAGCTGATCCATCGGCGTAACACCGTAGAGGGGATTTTCGCCCATGTTCCAGATGTCTTCGCAAATCGTTATTGCCAGCTTTGTTCCCCTGAACTCCAGCACCTGCCATTGATCGGCAGGCTCAAAATACCGGTATTCATCAAAAATATCATAGTTGGGCAGCAGTGATTTATGTACAACACCCCGCACCTCAAGGTCTGCCAGTAAAAAAGCGGCGTTATAAAGATCCTTGCCCTCCCGTTTTTTGTTCCTGCAGGGTGCCCCGATCAGTACACCGATACCGTCCGTATGTTTGCAGATCGTATCCACGGCCTTTTCGCAGGCGGTAATAAAATCATCAAACTCCAGGAAATCCTGGGGTGGGTACCCGCAAACGCACAATTCGGTAAAAACCACAAGATCAGCACCTTCTTCTTTTGCCAGCTCAACGGCGGCAATGATCTTCCCCGTATTCACTTCAAAGTTGCCAATATGATAATTCTGTTGCGCTAAAGCAATTCTCATGGAGTACCCTTTAATATTTACAAATGTAATCCTATGATAACAAAGAATAAAGCCAAATATACTTTAACATTCTCTATCGACCACCGCGGTGCCTTCCATTAAAAAGATTCCTTATATTGCCGTGCTGCTATATGCATTCATTGAAATATCCGGTATGAAAACCTTGTCCACACTGGCTGATCCGGTTTATCAGCCCAAGAAGTCGTTTAGCCATTACGACCGTTTCTGGCTGAAGTTCATGAATGATAAAAGGGATCTTCCTTTTATCTATTTATTGACCCTCATCCACATTACGGTGGTACCCGTTGCCTTGCTGCTCTTTACCTCTTTGCTGAATGGCTGGGTCTGGTGGGCGGTGGCGATCCCCTATTTTTACCTGGCGCAGTTTTATTTTAAAGGCCGGTTCGGGCTGATGTTCCATTGCCTTTGCCACCGGAAGATGTTCAAGCCTAAATTTCAGCAGGCAGCGCACAACTATATTACCTGGATCATTTGTCCCTTGTTTGGTCACGCACCGGAAGGCTATTTCAGTCATCATATGGGCATGCATCATGTAGAGAACAACAACGAGGACGATGCCAGCAGTACGATGGCCTATCAACGGGACAGCCTGCGCAGTTTCTTTGCCTATTTTTTTAATTTTCTTTTTCTCGGTTTTCAACAAACCTTCCAGTATCTGTTTCGCAGGAAACGGAAAAAGCTTTATACCCGGCTGACACTTGGTGAGTGGATCTTTATTTTTTTCTGTATCGGTATGTGCTTCATCAACCTGAAAGCCACCCTGGTGGTGTATGTTGTTCCATTCTTCTTTGCCCGTTTCGTGATGATGCTGGGAAACTGGACCCAGCATTCGTTTATAGACCATACAGACCCGGAAAATCTGTACACCAATTCCATCAACTGCATCAATACTCCTTACAACCGGGTTTGCTGGAACGACGGGTACCACATCATTCATCATTTAAGGCCCGGCCTGCACTATACCGAAATGCCCGGCGAATTTCTGAAACGCAAAGATGAGTTTGCCGCCCGCAAGGCCATTGTATTTGACGGGATCCATTACCTGCATATATTTATTTACCTGATGACCAAGCAATACAACAAACTTGCAGATAACCTCGTAAACATCAACAATATGTTTGAAACCCGTGAGCAGGCGATCGCGCTGATGAAGGAGCGTACCCGGCGGATCGTTTAGGTTCCGGTTTTTCTATTCAATCCCCGGTAGAAGTGATCGGAACCGTGTCAGGAGCGGTTGATACTGGCTTTGGATACCGGATATCCCATTCCCGGCCCCGTTAACTGGTGAAAATAGAAAATATAGAGCCTACATCATGCCTACCAGCAGGCTTCTGTTAAACATTAACCGTCAAATCTTAAACAACGTCCTACTGCACCACCTTATTGGCACAGCAGGAGCTGGCAAAGGCCTCGGGTTTTGCTTTAAATGCAAAGCCCATCCCGGTAATATAACCAATGGCTTCCTTCAGCGCGTCGTGACTTTTATACATCGGATCGGTATTGATGTCTACATGCACTTCCATATCCACTTCATGGGTATTAAAAACACCGCTCAGGGCATAGGCCACTTCAATGCTCCGCGCCACTTCTGTCATCATCCGCTGGCGGATGCTCATTTTCTCCCGTGTTGTTTCGTTATTCAGGTACATAAAGCCCCCGCGCCCCTTACGGATGAATACAATGGCTGTAGCGAACTCCGTATCTGCACCCTTTACCTGGCTGTCGGTACCAATGCATACCTTTAGCTGGCTGCCCATCCGGCGCTCACGCTGGATCACGCCACGCAGCTCGTCTTCAATATAGACGGTCACTTTTTCACCGGTCAGTTTTCTCCATTGTTTTGTTTTATTCTGCATATGAATCTGGTTTTACTTATTTTAAAACACCACACCATCGTGCACACATAAAATCCGTTCAACAGGAAATTTCCCGGTAAATTATAAAATCTGTCCGTTGGGCTATAAAAAATATTTTCCACCTATCCCGTAAAATGTGGAAAACTATAAGCAGTTCTTAATATTTGAGTAATGTTGCCCGGTCCGGCCTTAGTGACCGGCGGTCTGCCCTTGTCAGTGACAAATAGCGGATCATAAACAGGGTCCGCTATTCCAAGATCACCCCGGCAACTGCTTTATCCGGGTCATAAGTGGTCCAGTTTTCATTACAGCCGTTCATTCATAGTCCGGGCCTGCAGCGCTCAGCCGCAGTTACGGACCGCTACCCCCGGGGCAGGTTGGCAGCAAGGCCAGTCAAAACAAGGTCCCCTGCTGCCCCGGGCGCCGGAAAGCACTGCGGTCGAGGCCGGTTTCGCCTTCGTTCATCCGGTACAGTTTTCCATACCGGGCGTATTGCTGCGCCACCAGCTGCGCAATATTTCCCTCGCCGCGCATGCGCAGACCCCAGCGGGAGTCGTTCACCTTGCCGTTGTGGCTCTGCTCGATCAGGTGCCAGATCTTATCTGCCCGGTCCGGGAAGTTCTTATACAACCAGTCGTGAAATAAAACTTTGATCGCGCCATTCAACCGGATAAAAGTGTAAGCCGTAAAGGTAGCGCCCCGCTCAGAAGCTGCTTTCATGATGCGTTGCATCTCGTGCTCATTCAGGCCGGGGATCATTGGCCCCATCATTACACCCATGGTGACACCGGCACTGCTCAGTTCTTCAATCACCTTTAGCCGCTGCAACGCCGTTGTGGTGCGGGGCTCCATCACCCTGCGCAGGTCCTCATTAAAAGAGGTAATGGACACCATTGCCCTTACAATGTTCTTCTTCGCCATTTCCTGCAACACATCTTTATCCCTCAGGATGCCCGCATTCTTTGTAAGGATCCCCACGGGCTGGTTAAACTCATTGCATACTTCCAGCAGGCCCCGGGTGAGCCGGTATTTCTTTTCTGCCGGCTGGTAGCAATCGGTATTGCCACTCAGCATGATGGGCACCGGCTCCCACTTCGGATGCATCAGCTGTTTACGCAGCAGCTGGGGAGCATTCTTTTTTACTATGATCTTCCGTTCAAAATCAAGACCGGCGCTGTATCCCCAGTATTCATGCACATTGCGGGCATAACAATAGATACAGCCGTGCTCACAACCCGCGTACGCGTTCATGCTGTAGCCCATCCCCACATCCGGACTGTCTACTTTATTCACGATCGTTTTTGCTTCCTGCTCCAGGTAACGGGTGCCTGTGTTGTCCTCTTCCCAATCGTCGATCGCCTCTATGTGTTCTTTTATTGTTTCATTTTTAAGAAACCGGTTGGGTGTATTTATCTGCGCGCCCCTGCCCTGCAGGTATTGCTGTGCTTCTTCCTTTTTTGATACGGCCACTTTAAAATGGTCCTGTTGTAATTTCTTTTCCATGGTAGCTTTTTTTGTTCCCGGTTTAATGTTTAAAGTTTGAAGTCACACCGGTTCCGGACCTGGTGCCCATTTTCAAATCTTCACATTTCCAAATTCCAACCAGGTTCCGGTTAGATTTCGTTTTTTGCCTAAGAAGCTGTTTAAAAAATAGAACCCTGGTTCTCTTTATAAGCGCTATCCGGCGCTTTGTTGTCCTTAAAGCCGGCTTTAAGGAAGCCGTAATTTCATAAATGCCATGTGCACGGCTCATCATGCCCCCGGCCCCTGGCTCTCCGTTCTTCTTTTGGACTTATAAACAGATTGAAACCCGTTCTCGCCGGATCTTTCGAGGCCATGCGATAAAAAAACGGCAGCTTTTTGTAACGATAAGGATGCTCCCGGATCGTTTTTAAACCGCTCCTGAGAGCGCTATTGACTATTACCCATTCACCCCATTCTCACCCTTCGCATTTCACCATTCCCAAATCCCCTAAAACATCACCCCCTGCTTTGGCAGCAAAGGCCGGCCGGCAAATTCAAAACGTTCCACTGTTTTATACGGCGTCGTTTCATCTGTTCTTTTCAACAGGGTCATTGCATTGGCCATAAACTTTCCGCTGAAACTTTTATTCCGGTATTCGAGCCATCCGGCTTCATACTGCCAGGGCTTCAGTCGCCGCGCAATGGTAATATGCGGCTCCAGGATAAAATGCGGCTTGTTGTCTTTGTCGAGCTTCATCAGCGCCTGACTGTCGGCCCGGATGCTTTTCACCAGGTTTTGAATGCCCGACCGCGTAGTCACGTTGAGATAAATAGTATGCGAAGGAAAGCTCCCAAAGCCGGCGAGTTCCACGCAGAAGGGCAGCCACTCAGCTGCCCTCTTCCTGAGTTTCTGACGGATCCGCTCCTCCGCGCCCTCAAATTGTGTAAACCGGACCAGCGTAAGGTGGGGTTTTCCGCGGATCGCCTCGGGAGCTTTGTACTTTTCAAAAAAAACCTGCTTTTCCATCCGGATGCGGTTGAAAAGATCTTCATGAGGTGTGATCAGCAATAGGTATTCAGCAACGGCCACCGCTTTTACGGATTCTATAACTTGCATAAAAACAGTTTTACACAAAGCTAAAAAAATTAGTTTATAAATACTAATATTTTTAGCTTTTTATTTAAAAAAAATCCGGGACAGGGTCAATTGAATTTTGACGGGGCAACCATTTCAAATTCGGGGATCTCTACAGAAAAAAGCTGGTGGCTGTTTTGGTTCTCCATTTCGTAGCTGCCCTTCATTTTTCCCATTTCGGAACGCAGGTTGCAGCCACTCATATACTGGTAGCTTTCCCCCGGAGCCAATACCGGTTGTACGCCTACGACCCCTTCCCCTTCCACCTGGCGGTAACTGCCGTTGCTGTCGAAAATATACCAGCTGCGCCGCAGTAATTTAACAGAAAAAGGATTGTAGTTCTCCAACGTGATGCGATAAGCAAACATAAATTCAGACTGTAACGCATTGCTGTATTCCGGCTGAAAGAATACTTCAACATTTACATGGATACCGGCTGAAATCAAACTGCTCATTTATGGGAGTTTTGGTAAATATAGCATTTTTTAATGGTCTTCGCATTTATTATGGCGGCAGATTCTCTTACCTTTGCACCACTATTGAGCTTGTTAAATGGGCCAACCTTTTTAATTTTTTTAGGTAGTAAATTATTAGGGTCTGAAACCCAATGTTCTTTAACAATAGCACTCAGTTCAATTCGCAAAAAATCGTTAAAACGTAAATTAAGTCTGTTCATGAAAATTGCTGTAGCTAAAGGCGACGGGATCGGTCCGGAAATTATGGACTCGGTGATCACTGTTTTTAAAGCCGCTGAGGTCCCCCTCGAATATGAGTATGTAGAGATGGGAAAATGGGTATTTGACAAAGGGTTTAACAACGGGATGACCGAAGAAGCAAAAAGGACCATTGAAGAACTGGGTATCCTATTCAAAGGGCCCATGGAAACACCAAAAGGCAAAGGCGTAAAAAGCATTAATGTTACGGCCCGCAAGACCTGGAATACCTATGCCAATAAACGGGTGTTCCAGACCCTGCACGGTGTGGATACGGTATTCAGTAAAGCCGGTATCCCTATTGACATTACCATCGTTCGTGAAAATATCGAGGATACTTACGGCGGCATTGAGCACATGCTGACGCATGATGTGGCGCTGAGCCGGCGTTTTATTACCCGGCCGGGCAGCCTGCAGGTGATCCGTTATGCCTTCGAAATGGCACGTCAGAAGAATGCCCGCAGGATCACCTGTGGTCATAAGGCCAATATCATGAAGATCACTGACGGGCTTTTCCTGGAATGCTTTTACGAAGTTGCAAAGGAATACCCGGAGCTGAAGGCCGACGATGTGATCGTGGACGACCTGTGCATGAAGCTGGTGGTTCAGCCCAATAATTTTGATGTGGTGGTGCTCACCAACCTGCAGGGCGACATTGTTTCCGATCTTTGCGCCGGGCTGGTGGGCGGACTGGGGTTTGCCCCCTCTGCCAACATTGGTGACCACATCTGCATTTTTGAAGCCGTGCATGGCACTGCACCGGATATTGCCGGTAAAAATATTGCCAACCCTACCGCCCTGTTGCTGAGCGGTATTGCCATGCTGCGCCACCTGGGTTTACTGGAAAAAGCAGCACAGATCGAGAACGCCCTGCTCTATACCCTGGAACAGGGAGTGCATACCGGCGATTTCGGAAACAAATCCATCCCGGCAGTAAACACCCCGGAATTCGCCGGCGCCATTATCGCCAACCTGGGCAAGAAACCGCAACAGAATGCCAAGCCCGAGCTGGCAGACGTGGCCAGCTCCTGCACCGTATTGCACCTGGATAAGAATGTAATGCTGGAATCACAAGAAACCAGCCAGGAAAAGATCGCAGGGGTCGACCTGTTTATCGAAAGTTCCGAACTCCCGGAGGTGATCGCAAAAAAATGCCAGCGCCATGCAGGCGTAAAGTTCAAGATCGTGAACGTAAGCAACCGCGGTACTCAGGTATGGCCAACAGGGTCCGTATATACCAACCTGGTAAACCAGTACAATGTACGTTTTGAAAGCATTGATGAGCATCCGCTGACGCAACAGGATGTGATCGGGCTGTACGTGAGCCTTAGCGGCGATTTTAAGATCTGTTCGCTGGAGCTGCTCAATGAATGGGACGGCAAAAAAGCATACAGTCAGGCACAGGGCCAGTAGTAGTCAGCTATCGGTCTTCAGTTTTCAGGAGGATCCGGGAATAAGTTTTCCCCGGTCACGCGGTCACCCAAACTACCTTTAGTGGTCAGCTACCGGATTTGAGAATCGAGATTTGAGATTTCAGCATTTAGCTCTTAAGAACAACGCTGCAGGCCATTAAAGAGGTTGATACAGCCTCTTTTTTATTGCCCGGTGTAGATACGGATATAATGATTGGTCATTTTATTTTTGTGTCAAGCCGGCGTGTGTCATTTTTTAGTAGATACCGTTTCGGTTGCCACTAATGAGAATGTGTCAGTCCGTTTGTATCATTATAATGTTGATACACTTTTTTTGACACTATAAAATGATCGCTGAACCTCGTTTTGTTACAGACGGCGGCTACAGCGAAACCACAAGAGAGGCGATAAAAAGCCGGTACCTTTTGTGATGATAAGGATGCTCCCGGATCCTTTTTAAACAGCTTCTTAGTGTTGAATCTGAAATTGCGAAATTCGGAAATACTTCTTTATCAGATCCGGGAATCAGGTTTCAACCGGTTACAATCTTCAACACATATCGCGATCAGCCTTCTGTAAACGGGCTCTCCAGTCACTCTTTTACACAAACTACCTTTAGCGGTCTGTTGTCAGAATTGAGATCTGGAACCAACTTTTTCAGCAGGAAAACAGTAGCTTGCAGCATAACGACGTTTTTAATATGGAAACAGAAAACCTCAGAAGCCACAACTGGTTTGGCCGTACCGGGAAGGACGGTTTTATCTACCGGGCATGGATGAAGAACAACGGGATCCCGGATCATGAGTTCCGGAAGCCGGTGATCGGCATCTGCAATACCTGGAGCGAATTAACGCCCTGCAATGTCCATTTCAGGGACCTGGCCGAATATGTAAAGCGAGGCATCCTGGAGGCCGGCGGCTTTCCGGTAGAGTTCCCCGTTATGTCGCTGGGCGAAACATTAATGAAGCCCACCACCATGCTGTTCCGCAACCTGGCCAGTATGGATGTGGAAGAAAGCATCCGCGGAAATCCGCTGGATGGAGTGGTACTGCTTTGCGGATGCGATAAGACCACCCCATCACTGGTAATGGGTGCCTGCAGTGTAAACCTGCCTTCCATAGTGGTTTCCGGAGGTCCGATGCTGACCGGCAGATACAAAGGCACCAGCATTGGCACCAGTGATGTGTGGCGGCTTGCTGCCGGATTGGAGGAAGGCTCGGTAGATGAAGCACAGCTCCGGGAAATGGAAGAAGCCCTTTGCCACAGCCATGGGCATTGCGCAGTAATGGGCACCGCTTCTACCATGGCCTGCATGGTAGAAGCGCTGGGACTTGCGCTGCCGGGTAACGCCGCCATACCTGCCGTGGATGCCCGCCGCAAGGTGCTGGCGCAACAATCCGGAAGCAGGATCGTGGAAATGGTGCGCGAAGACCTCAAACCATCCGACATCCTTACCCGTGCTGCTTTTGAAAATGCCATCATTACCAATGCCGCCATTGGCGGTTCCACCAATTTCATCCTTCACCTGCTGGCCATTGCGGGCCGTATAGGCGTGCCACTGGAACTCAGCGATTTTGACATCCTTTCCCGGAACATTCCACTGATCGTAAACCTGCAGCCTTCCGGACAGTTCTTTATGGAGGATCTTTACGACGCCGGCGGATTGCCGGCAGTGATGAAAGAACTGGACGCCCATCTGCACAAAGACGCGCTTACGGTCAATGGCAAAACCATCGGCGAGAACTATCACAATGCCCAATGCTATAATGCATCCATCATCAGCAATACCCGCCAGCCCTTCAATACCGGAACCGGGCTGGCCGTTCTGACCGGGAATATCTGCGAAGACGGCGCTGTAATAAAACCCTCTGCGGCAAGTGCGCACCTGATGCAGCATACAGGGCCGGCCGTTGTTTTCGAATCGATCGAGGATTATAAGCAACGTATTCATAACGACAGCCTCGAAGTGGACGAAAACAGCATCCTGGTGCTGAAAAATGTGGGGCCCAAAGGCTATCCCGGCATGCCGGAAGTAGGCAATATGACATTACCCCGGAAGCTGCTGCAAAAAGGCGTCACCGATATGGTGCGGATCTCCGACGGCCGCATGAGTGGTACCGGTTTCGGAACCGTTGTACTACACGTAGCCCCGGAAGCAGCAGCGGGTGGTAATTTCAGCGTTCTGAAAACCGGGGACCTCATCACCCTGGATGTACAAAACAGGACCCTTCACGTGCACCTGAGCGATGCCGAGCTGGCCGAACGAAAAAAACAATGGCAGCCGCCGCAACCCCACACCACACGGGGCTATGTGCAGCTGTACACCCACCACGTACAGCAGGCACATCTTGGAGCCGATCTGGATTTTTTAAGAGGCGGCAGCGGGGCCGGCGTTGCAAAGGATTCTCATTAATGTACAAAAACACAACATGGATTTTACGAACAAAACAGCAATCGTAACCGGGGCCGGGCAAGGTATTGGTTTTGAAATTTGCCGGCAGCTGGCAGCGAACGGCGCCCGCGTTGTATTGAACGATATCGATGCAGACCTGGCATTGAAAGCCACCGGTGCCATCAACCAGCTCTATCCCGGCAGCACCCATGCGCTTCCCGGCGACTGCAGTGAAACAGGCGTTATTCAGCAACTGGTGCTTGAAGCCCATACCCGGTTTGGCCGGCTGGACATCCTCATCGCCAATGCAGGCATTACATTATTCGGAGCGTTTTTAGATTACACGCCTGAAGATTTTTACAAGGTGATGCAGGTGAACCTGGGCGGCTCCTTTTTTTTGGCGCAGGCCGCAGCACGCCTGATGCGACAACAAGGCAGCGGCGGCTCTATTTTGTTCATGTCTTCAGTTACCGGTCACCTGGCCCATAAGGGACTGGTGGCTTACGGAATGAGCAAGGCAGCGCTGGAAATGCTGGCGCGCAACCTGGTCATCGAGCTTTCGGAATACGGTATTAATATCAACTCCATTGCCCCCGGGGCTACACTTACCGAACGCACCACCACCGATAAAAATTATGAAGCCGCCTGGAAAAAGATCACTCCCGGGGGCCGGCCGGCTACGGTAGCCGACATTGCACATGCCGCGCTATTCCTGGTACATGAACGGTCACGGCATATCAACGGGCAGCACCTCGTCATCGACGGAGGCTGGACCAGTGTGGGCATACAGCCGGAGTAAGCCTTCGCGAACCTCGCAGTAAGATTTGAGCCGCCAAGCACACAGGGATACGCCAGGGACGCAGAAGCCTGGGGTCAATAACCGGTGATGCCCTTCGGGCCATTGAAAAACAGGCTATGAAATAAAAAAAATGAACCGCAACAAGCCGGTCGATCAGCGATACCCGAGGCCCCGGCATCCCCGAAAGGAACAGGGGTAACAAACTCATTCTTCTATTGATATAAGAAAGTGACACAACAGGTTTTACCTGGAAAAAACAATAATGACTCAGCAGGTTGTCATTGTGCCGGATCAAGTTGCTTCCAGCTTAATGGAATATTTACGGGCCACACAAACAGCCCGCAGCACCAGCACATCCGGTGCACGATCGCAACCCAGGGCTGAATGCACCGGAAGAAGGCGATACGGGTGGTTGATACGTTCGTCCTTCTTCCTTTTCGGGTGCGTCCTATTTTTCTGATCCGCGTAACCGCCATCATCCCAGGAATAAGAAGGCGATACCCCCTCCTTTGCAATACCCCGCCGTTTATAGATATTTTTATATCTTAGCGTGATCTCACCTCAATGTATATGATTATGAAGCAACCAATGATAACCGGGCTTTTTTTATCCCTGCTCTGCCTGTATGGCTGTGGCTTTGAAGAACGGCGAAAACAGCTGGATGAGCGGGAGCAGGCCCTGAACCTGCGCGAGCAGGCGGTGATGCTCAAGGAAAAAGAGATCCGGCTGATGGAAGACAGTGTAAGAAAATATGCGGCCAAAATGGATTCCGCAAGCCGGATGATCGCAGAGCCGGGCATTCCCCTGCCGGACTCTCTTGCCGGAAGCTGGAACGTGACCATGGTTTGTACGCAAACCAACTGCACGGGCTCCGCCGTAGGTGATATCCGGAAGGAGAACTGGCTGCTCGGCGGGAGCGGCACCGTTGTTTCGATCCGCGCCATGCAGGGCAATAAGCTGATCCGCATCTACACCGGTACGTTTACCAGTAATGGCTTGAAACTTTCTACCCCTGAAGCCGAGACCTCACGGTCTGCGGCCCTGATGCAGGTAGAGCTGAAGGTGGATCAGCTCAACAAGATGAGCGGTCAGCGGCTGATCACCCAATCCGATGGCTGTGAAACCATCTTCAAGGTAGATATGGAACGGTCAAAGAATCAATAATTCCTTACCCAATTTATACCCGATATGCTGTTAAATATCGCAGAAGCTACCCTCCCCGTCACCGATCCTATCTTAAAATACCTGATCGTGATCATCATTGTGCTGCTGGCGCCCATCCTGCTGAACAAGCTGAAGATCCCGCACCTGATCGGGCTGATCATCGCCGGAGCGCTGACCGGGCCCAATGGGTTCGGGTTACTGGACCGCGACAGCAGCATTGTGGTTTCCGGCACAACGGGGCTGCTCTATATCATGTTCCTGGCCGGGCTGGAAATCGACCTGATCGAATTCAAAAAGAACAAGTGGAAGAGCATCACTTTTGGGATGTACACGTTTACCATCCCTATGATCATTGGCACACTTGCCAGCTATTACCTGCTGCATTTTAACTGGATGACCTCCATCCTGCTGGGCAGCCTGATCTCGTCGCACACGCTCCTCGCCTACCCGATCCTCAGCAAGCTTGGTGTTGCAAAGGACAAATCGGTGAACATCACCGTAGGCGGCACGATGATCACCGATACCCTGGCCCTGCTGGTACTGGCCGTAATTGTAGGCATGACCAAAGGCCAGGTGAATACCGCGTTCTGGCTGCGGCTGACGCTTTCCATTCTTGCTTTCGGATTTATCGTGCTGTTCCTGTTCCCCATTATCGGCAGGTGGTTCTTTAAAAAAGTTCCGGATAAGATCTCGCAGTTCATTTTTGTACTGGTGATGGTTTACCTGGGTGCCGTGCTGGCCGAGCTGGCCGGTGTGGAGGGCATCATTGGCGCGTTCCTTGCGGGGCTGGCACTCAACCGGCTGATCCCTGCCACATCGCCGCTGATGAACCGTGTGGAGTTCGTAGGCAATGCGCTCTTCATTCCTTTCTTTTTGATCAGCGTGGGCATGCTGATCGATTTTAAAGCGTTTGTAAAAGATATTGAAACCATTAAGGTAGCAGCGGTGCTGACGGTGGGCGTGATCGTTGCCAAATACCTGGCCGCCTGGGCCACCACCAAAACATTCCGCCTCAACAAGCACCAGCTGCAGGTGATCTTTGGTCTCAGCATTGCGCAGGCAGCCGCTACCCTGGCGGCGGTAATGGTTGGCTATAACATCATTATATCCGAAACGCCGGACGGGGAGCCCATCCGCCTGCTCAATGAAGCCGTGCTTAACGGATCGATCCTGGTGATCCTCATTACCTGTACCATAGCCTCGCTCACCGCTCAGAAAGGCGGGCAGGAGCTGGCCAAAGAAACCGCGGTACAAACGGACGATGCCGCCACCGGAGATGATGAAGGAGAAAAAATAATGATCGCCATCAATGCCCTGGAAAAAACAGAGCACCTGGTTCAGCTGGCGCTCTCTATTAAAACATCCGCCAATACCGACCAGGTATATGCCCTTAACATCATTAACAAGCACGACGCGCCTGACGAGTCCGACAAAGCCGGGAAAAAGATGCTGGAACTGGCCGTACAAACTGGCGCTTCCGCAGACGTCAAAGTGCACGACATCATCCGCTATGACGATAACATCACCAACGGGATCACCGGCGAGCTTAAGGCCAACAAAATAACCGATCTGATCCTGGGCTACAGCACCAAGCCTTACAATTCCGTCAAAAGCTTTGCCCTGATCAACGGGATCCTTGAAAACGAAAAAATAACCACCTACGTTTACAATCCCGTGCAGCCCTTATCTACCATTAAGAACAACATCATCGTCATTCCCAAAAATGCGGAACGGGAAACGGGCTTTTTCTATTGGTTATCGAACCTGTGGACGCTGGCCAAACATTGTGGCGGCGGGGTAAAATTCTTTGCCGCAAAAAACATAGAGCCTCTCCTGTACAACCTGAATGAGAAGAACCCTATCTCCTATCATTTTTATGAATTTACCAATTGGGAAGATATCCTGATCCTGTCGCGCGAAGCGGATAAAAATGACCTCATCACCTTTGTGCTGAGCCGTCCCCAATACCCTTCCTACAATCAGCATATGGACAGGATCTTCACCTACCTCGACCGCTACTTCAGGTCGAACAATTTTCTCCTCATTTACCCGATACAGGTGAAACCGGCAGAGGCTGATGACTTTTATGTCAGCGATCATGATTTCCTCAATCCAACGGTGGATCTCGAGGGCCTTGGCAAAGATATCGGAAGGATCTTCACACGGGATAAACATGAATGAGCGCCGTTCCGGGATCGTAGCGGATCCCGACAGCATGCCAACATTCTTTGATGCTGCAGGTGTTCATATATCAATCTGCGGACCAGCGACTGTAACTTTACGCGCTCACCGGAAGCACTCCTCCCGATCGCTTTTTTTTGCTACCTTCACCCGAACAACCATAAAAAATGAAACGCATATCTGTTTTTATATCTGCACTGGCCCTGATGGCTTCGGTAACCGGTTACGGGCAGCATACCATTGTTGAGCAGTGGAGAACCACCGATTCCATACCTGTTCCCGAATCTGTTTTGCCCGTTCCGCACAGGAACGAACTTTATGTGTCCCTGATCGACGGGAATGGAAATGAAAAAGATGGCAAGGGCGGCGTCGGCATCATTTATAAAAACGGGAAGGTAAAGGACCTCAACTGGATTGCCGGCCTGAATGCGCCCAAGGGAATGGCGCTGCACAAGCGGTTTTTATATGTTGCGGACATTACCGATGTGGTGGTCATTGATGTAAAAGCATCAAAAGTCGTAAAGACGATCCCTGTTCCCGGATCGGTTTTCCTGAACGATGTAACGGTTGATAAAAAAGGAACGGTATACGTATCCGATACCCGGCAAAACAAGGTTTATAAGATAACCGGGGACGAGCCGGAGGTGTATCTCGAAAAAGCTACCAGCGCCAATGGGCTGAAGGCAATGGGCACCGACCTTTATATACTGGCGGGAAAAGAGCTGTGGAAGGTCGATAAGAATAAAAACAAAACGGTGATCGCCTCCGGGCTGGAGCAGGGCGGCGACGGGCTTGAACCTGCCGGTAATGGTGATTTTATTGTAACCTGCTGGCCGGGCATCATCTATTATATCTCTCCAACCGGCTCTCTGCAAAAAATGCTGGATGTACAGGGGATCATGAATACAGCAGACCTTGCCTATGATCCTGTAACAAAAACGATGTATGTGCCTACGTTTAACAATTACAGCGTAGTTGCTTTTGAATTCAAATGATTTCAGTGGGCATACGATGCCTGTTAGATTTTAGAAACCTAACAGGTATCGTACGCTTCTACTGGTATTGAATGTACACCGGTTTGGGTTTGAACAGCAGTAACTCCCCCGGCTCAAACAAGCCGGTGCTGCCGCGTTTCAGGTCGTTCTTATAAAAGAGCTTAAACCCTGTAAACTGTACCGGTTGCCGGTACACAAAACTATTGTACGTTCCGGTCTTTAAAGCCTTGCTGCCCCAGCCGTCCATATCGATCACTACCTGTACTTCCGGAACCTTCTTGATGTTTTTGTACCCCGTTACCATATCGTTGGTAAAGCGATGCACCACCAGTATTTTGGGAGGCAATTTATTTTCCCGCACAATTTCCGCGAGATAGTCAATGGTATAATTGATATCGCCGGCACTGAACGTTCCGATCTTGCTGCCGGGGGCATCCCCGTTCTTCATGGAAAATTCAGGATCGATCCCTAAATGAAAATCCGGCAGCCTGAAATACTTTTCAAACCGCGGAAGCTCCTCCTGCAGTGTGCTCTGCCCCACCTGTATATCAACGAACGTTAATGCACCGATCTCTTTTGACCATTTAAGAATGGTATCGATCTGGTGAAAAGGCATCCGCAGCCGGTATTTACCATCCCTTCCGGGGCTGCCCTGTGCCGTAACGGCGATATAATGCAGGGCGGGCAATACGGGAGTGCCCGGGTCCGCCTTTTCCCATTTTGCCACCTCCCCCTTTAATTTACGGAGCATTTCTTTTTTGGGCAACTCACCCAAAATGCCCATCCCTTTAGAGAACAGGTTTCCATAATAGGCAATGACGCGATTGAACGGAAAAACCGCTCCCGGTAACGGATAGGGCGCTTTTACCGGCCAGCGTCCCGTGGAATCCCCGTTTGCGATCGCCCGCATCCGTTTGTCATACTCCGCCGTGTCAAGAGCAGCCACGGCCGGCGTTTCGGGTTCTGTACGGGTCGTATCCGGTGCCACCGCCTTCACCGGCACAGGCGTAACCGAAGCTTCTTTTTCCTGGGAGCCGGAGGCCGTACAGGCTATTGCAAAAAATCCAATCAAAAAAACATGAATACAATAAAATCGTTTTGTCATACTAAACTGTTCAATCATAAAGATAGGCTTCAAAAACGACAGCGGCCGTTTACACCCCTGTTAAAATATCCTAAACATAATCCGGTAAGCCGCCCAGACCGGGCTACGCATTGCTCCCGTCCAGGAGGCGCATGCGATAGGCGTTCATGGCCGTGACCCCAAGTTTCCGTACCAGCCTGTAGTTGGCAATAAACCCCACCGGCGCCCCTATCACCGGCAATAGCTGTGCCATTTTTGCGAGATCGATATAATCCCTGTATTCCTGCTGAAAATGCCGCCAGTCAAATCCGGATATATCCGCAGGCATCGCTTCCATCTTTGTATTCCAGTGCTCCATTTTTCGATAGACCGCATTCCGGTGGGCAGTGCTCGAAAAGGCCAGCTCAAAAATATGCAGCAGATATACCCGCTCCCGGTAGTCATTCAGATCAAACCCATATACCGAAGCGATCTCATAAAGCAGCTTCAGCTTGAGGGCCAGCAATAACGGAAAATCTGCCAGTCCCATTAAAAAACCACCGGCCCCGGTTACACCCCCTTCCACCGCAGCCGCACTCCGGTAGAACTTTATTTTTTCTTTTGCCGTCTGCTCCCGCAATATAAATACCGCATCTTTTAAAGGCCGGGCAGTAGTATGTTTGGCGCCGAATAAAACAGCCTGGATCATTTGTTTGATCACCACAGTGATCCCCTTATGCACTTTCTCCGGGATCAGCGCATTGATCTTATCCTGCGTTCTTTTTGAAAGCCGGTTCAATAACCCAGGGGTACGCTGCATATTGAATTGCCAGCGCCGCATTTCTGAAAAAGCGATCTGTTCATAGTGGTTCATGGTCCAAAATTAAAAAGAGCGGGGAAAACCCGCTCTTATTTAAAACAACTAAAATAAAATAAGGTTACCAGTACGCGGAATACAATGCCACCAGCATAGCCACAATGATGAGGGATCCTACGGCAAAACCGGTGGAAGTCTTAAACATACCGGTATCCACTTCCAGGCCTTTTGTGACCACGCCTTTTTTGTGCTCATACATACTGATCAGGTACATACCGAGGGTGCATATCAGAAATACAATCACCATCCGGTCCATAAACGGAATTTCGTAAATACCAGCTGCATTCTGGACGGACCAGCCAAACTGGTGCAGGGCAGACAGATCGACCCAACCCGGCAAAAACTTCAGCAGCACGGATGCGATAAAGCCCCCGATCGTGGCAAACAACGCGGCGCTGGAAGTGGTCTTCTTCCAGAAGAAACCAAAGATGAACATGGCAAAAATACCCGGCGATACAAAACCGGTATACTCCTGGATATACTGGAACCCCTGCTTGCCTTCGCCCATGAGGGCATCGCCAACGATCAGGGAAAGCAATACCGCAAACAGCATGGAAACGATTACCGAGATCTTTCCCACATTCACCAGGTTGCGCTCACTGGCATTGGCATTGAATACTTTCTTATAAATATCCAGCGTAAAGATAGTAGCAATACTATTGGCCTTACCCGCCAGGGAGGCCACAATGGCTGCCGTCAGCGCCGCAAACGACAATCCTTTAAGACCTGACGGCAGCAAGGTTATCAATGCAGGATAGGCTTTGTTGGGATCCTGAACGCCCGAGGCCGTGAGCAGCTGATCCGGTGTGATCCCGCCCAGGTTCTCTTTTACAATATAATATACGGCAATACCCGGCAGCACCACGATGATGGGCATCAGCATTTTTAAAAACGCGGCAAACAACAGGCCTTTGCGGGCCACGGGCAACGAGGCGCCTAACGCCCGCTGTGTGATATACTGGTTGCAGCCCCAGTAACTGAGGTTGGCGATCCACATACCGCCGATCAGAACGCTTAGCCCGGGCAGATCGATATAATTGGGATTGTCTTTCTTAAAGATCAGGTGAAAATGTTCGGATGCTTTTGATTGCAACATACTAAAACCGGCACCAATACCCTTACCGCCGGAAATCAGATTTAATGCGATATAGGTAGCCACCAATCCGCCCAGCACCAGGAAAAATACCTGGATCACATCGGTAAATCCGATCACCTTCATGCCTCCAAGGGTAATGACGATCGCAAAAATGGCCAGCGCCAGGATGCAGAACGTGATATTGATCCCCGAAATACCGCTGATGGCCAGGGCTCCCAGGTAAAGGATGGACATGAGGTTTACCACAATATACAGCATCAGCCAGAACACCGCCATGATCATGGCCACTTTGGAATTGTACCGCTGGCTCAGGAACTGCGGCATGGTAAAGATCTTGTTCTTCAGATATACCGGCATAAAAAAGATCGCCACGATGATCAATGTGGCCGCGGCCATCCATTCGTAGGCCGAAATAGCCAGCCCCAGCTTGAATCCCGAACCGCTCATCCCGATCATCTGCTCCGCGGAGATGTTGGAAGCGATCAGCGAAGCGCCAATAGCCCACCAGGTAAGCGAACCTTCGGCAAGAAAATAATCATGCGATGCCGAAACGCTCTCCTGCCTCTTTTTCCGGTACACCCAGTACCCGTAGGAGGCTACTACGATAAAATAAATGAAGAACACCAGGTAATCTGAACCTTTCATATGTACATTTTTTTTCGTTTAACAGAAAAAGAAGTACTAAATATATTGTTTTTAACGCGATTGACGGGAATTTTTAATAAAGAAACCCGGTTCCGGCATGCCGGAACCGGGTTTTACCGATCGCAGATTTTCCGGGTCCCTTAGTAAAACAAGGTGTACAATGCGGTTAAAATACCACAGATGATCAAAGCTCCTACAAGAAAACCCGAGTTTACTTTAAACATTTTCGTATCTACTTCCAGACCATTGGGCTGTACGCCCCTTGCAATGTCGATCCTGGAGATGATGAACATGCCCACAATACACAAAACAAACACGATCCCCATCCGGTCGAGAAAGGGAATTTCATAAACCCCGGCGCTATTGGGAACCGAAAGACCAAGGGAAGACAGGAATTGAAGATCCATTACGCCTGGTAAAAATTTGAGGGCCACAGAAAAAATAAAACCGCCTATCGTAGCGAACAATGCCGCGGAAGAAGTCGTTTTTTTCCAGAAGAATCCCAACAGGAACATGGCAAAAATACCCGGCGATACAAAGCCGGTGTACTCCTGTATAAACTGGAACCCGCCTTTTTTATCAATACCCAGGAACGGCGAAATAATGATCGCTAGGATCATTGCTACCACGATGGTGATCCGGCCTACATTTACCTGCTGGGTTTCGGTAGCCGCCGTATTCAGCCGCTTTTTATAAATATCCAGCGTAAAAATGGTGGAGATACTGTTTATTTTACCAGCCAGTGACGCTACAATGGCGGCTGTAAGCGCGGCAAAAGCAAGCCCCTTTAAACCAGCCGGCAACAGGTTCAGCAATACCGGGTAAGCCCTGTCAGGGTTCATTTCCCCATGCTCAATCATCTGGGCCTGGAAATCGACCCCGCCCACAACGCCTTCCTGGTGCAGAATATATGCAGCAATACCGGGGATCACCACAATAATGGGCATTAATAATTTTAAGAATCCTGCAAATAGCAGACCGGAACGGGCCGTTTTCAGATCAGCACCAAGCGCCCGTTGCGTAATGTACTGGTTACATCCCCAGTAATTCAGGTTCACGATCCACATGCCCCCCAGGAGCACTGTAAGACCCGGAAGATCCAGGTAATTGGGGTTATCCTTCTTTAGTATCATGTGAAAATGATCGTCTGCTTTTGCTTTCAATGTTCCCAGTGCGCTCATCACACCATCCAGCTTAAAATGGTCTGCAACCAGCGATAATGCCAGGTAAGTGGTAGCCAGGCCACCCAGGATCAGGAAGAACACCTGGATCACATCGGTGTAGCCGATCACTTTCATACCGCCCAGCGCAATGATCAGTGCAAAAAGCGCCAGCATAGACATACAAATCCAAAAATTGATGCCGGAAATGGTGCTTACGGCAAGCGCTCCGAGGAATAGAATGGAGGTCAGGTTCACTACTACATAGAGCAGCAGCCAGAAAACCGCCATGATCATTGCCACGGTTCCGTTATACCGCTGATTCAGGAATTGCGGCATGGTGTATATTTTGTTTTTCAGATACACCGGCATAAAAAATACGGCAACGATGATCAGCGTCGCAGCGGCCATCCACTCATAGGTAGAAATGGCAAGCCCGATCTTAAAACCGCTTCCGCTCATACCAATAAACTGCTCCGCAGAAATATTGGAAGCGATCAGGGAGGCCCCGATAGCCCACCAGGTCAAAGAACCTTCCGCCAGGAAATAGTCGTGTGAGGCAGAAACGGAGGCCTGTTTCTTTTTCCGGTACACCCAATACCCGTAAGAAGCCACAATAATGAAATACACCAGAAAAACGATGTAGTCTGATACTCTTAACTCATTATTCATATGCATGCAATGTTAATATGTTCCTTTAAAAGTTTGCTAAAATAATTAATTACCCCGTTTTCCAGGATTAAATTAATTTTTGTTGAGCTGGTAATATACATCGCTCCAGCGCAGTTCGTTTTTAAACTGATACAGATCAGTTTCTTTACCGATCCGCACGAATTCGATACCCGCCATGCCGGCAAAATCTTCCAGGTGCTCAACGGTAAGGTTTTGTGAGTAGCAGGTATGATGCGCGCCTCCGGCCAGGATCCAGGCGGCACAACCGGTATTCATATCCGGGTAGGGCTTCCAGAGCACCCGGGCCACCGGAAGTTTTGGCAGCTCCTTTGTTGGCGCTACGGCCTCTACCTCGTTTACCAGCAGGCGGAACCGGTTGCCCATATCCATAATGGAGGCATTCAGCGCCGGACCACCCGTTACATCAAATACCAGGCGGACGGGGTCTGCTTTACCGCCGATCCCCAGCGGATGGATCTCACAGGATGGTTTTCCGTTTGCGATACTGGAGCAGATCTCCAGCATATGTGCTCCCAGCACCAGCGGGCCATCCGGATCAAAGTGATAGGTATAATCTTCCATAAAGGAATTCCCCCCGGGCAAGCCAACCGCCATTGATTTCATTGCGCGCACCAGCGCCGCCGTTTTCCAGTCGCCTTCCCCCGCAAATCCGTATCCCTGCTCCATCAGGCGCTGCGCGGCGATCCCCGGCAGCTGCATCATCCCGTGCAGATCTTCAAATGTATCGGAAAATCCTTTAAAATTGCCCTGTTCCAGAAATTGCTTTAAACCCAGTTCCATGCGCGCTGCATCTGCCAGCGATTGGTATTGTGCACCGTCTTTTTTCAGTTGCACGGCAACATGATAGGTATCCAGGTACTCCTGTACCAGCGCGTCCGTTTCTTTTACACCTACCTGGTTGATCACGGCCACCAGGTCGCCGATGCCGTGTGTATTGACGCTGTAGCCAAATTTCAATTCCGCTTCTACTTTATCCCCATCGGTCACGGCCACATAGCGCATATTATCGCCAAAGCGTACAAACCGTGCTCCCTGCCAGTCGTGCCAGCCGATGGCCGCCCGGCTCCAGGCCGCGATCCGCTCTAAAACGCTGTCGTCCTTCCAGTGCCCCACCACTACCTTCCGGTGCTTGTTCATCCGGCTCAGCATAAAGCCAAATTCCCGGTCGCCATGTGCCGACTGGTTGGTGTTCATAAAGTCCATGTCGATCGTGCTCCAGGGAATATCCCGGTTAAACTGGGTATGAAACTGCAGCAGGGGCTTATGAAAGATCTTCAGCCCGTTGATCCACATTTTTGCAGGAGAAAAAGTATGCATCCACGCAATCACACCGATACAGGACCCGCTGAAATTGGCCTCGGAAAAAACCGAGGAGATCTCTTCCGGTGTTTTCACCGTATCCTTCCAGACAAGCTTTACCGGTATTTTTGTTGTACCGTTGATGTGATTGACGATTTCCTGTGCATGTGCCGCTACTTCCTTTAAGGTATCGGCGCCGTAGAGGTGTTGACTCCCGGTAACAAACCACAATTCTAATTGCTCCAGATTGATCATATATTTTCGATATAGTTTATTATTGTCCGTAATAGCTGTGCGGGCCGTGCTTGCGCTGGTAGTGCTTATCCATCAGGGCTTTTTTCAGCAGCGATACCTGCGGATTGATCTGCTCGGTGAGGTACGCCATCTGCGCCACCTGCTCCAGTACCGCACTGTTGTGCACGGCTTTGGCCGCATTTTTTCCCCAGGTAAAGGGCGCATGATTGCCCAGCAGGATCATTTCTACCTCCCGGTAATCAAAGCCGTTTTCCCTGAAATGGTTCAGAACCTGGTGTCCCGTCTGCACTTCATAATCGCCCTGTATCATTTCATCATCCATGGGCAGCGCACAGGGAATGTTTACAATGTTATAATCGGCATGGGTGGTTCCGTAAATGGGAATGGCCCTCAGCGATTGTGCCCAGGCTGTTGCATAGGTCGAATGCGTATGTACAATACCTCCGATGCCCTCCCAGTGCTTGTACAGCACAGCGTGCGTTTGGGTATCGGAGCTGGGATTCAGCGATCCATCCACCATTTTTCCGTCAAAGTCAACGATCACCATCTTTTCCGGTGTAAGCTCGGCGTAAGCCACCCCGCTGGGCTTAATGGCAAAAACACCTTCTTCCCGGTCTGCTTCGCTGGCGTTCCCAAAAGTAAAGAGCACCAGCCCCAGTTCAGGAAGCTGCATGTTGGCATTATATGCCTTCCGGCGGATCGCTTCGTATTTCATTGTTACAGGTTGTTGTGTTCTAAAAAAGCACCTATTTTATGATATTGCTCCATTCGTTCTTTATAATATGCATGCCTTGCCGGATCGGGGAAATATTCCTGGTCAAAGCCCTGCCCCATGGCCTCCATGGCTGCCTCTACCTTCGGGTAAATGCTCGCAACGGTTGCGGCAAACATGGCAGCCCCGATGGCACAGGTCTGTTCCGACCGGTGGATCCGGATCGGCATATTCATTACATCCGCCATCACCTGCATGATGTAGGCCGATTTACGGGCAACCCCGCCCACACCGATCAGCCCTTTGATGGGAACACCTTCTTCCTCAAACCGGTCCACAATAGCCTTGGCACCAAAACAGGTGGCTTCCACCAGCGCTTTAAAGATCCGGGGCGCATCGCTTCCCAGGCTGAGCCCGGTCAATGCCCCGTGCAGCAATTGGTTGGCATCCGGTGTCCGGCGGCCATTCAGCCAGTCCACCGCATGCACATCCTTTTCTTCCAGCGGCAGGGCCGCCGCTGCCTTAGCCAGTTCCGGGATCACCCGCGCTGCCGTTTCTTCAATAAGTGCTGCCGCCTGCGCCTGGGTCAATACACTGGATTCTTTCACCAGCTGCATGGGCCATGACAATACATTTTTAAACCAGGCATATACGTCTCCAAAAGCGCTCTGCCCGGCTTCCAGTCCTGTCATACCCGGGATCACCGATCCCGTAACCTGACCGCAGATACCTTTAACTGTTTTATCGCCCAACAGGTCTTCCGGGGGCACCACCAGCATATCGCAGGTAGAGGTTCCCATCACCTTACTCAGATGATATGGCTCTATCTGTCCGCCAACAGCGCCCATATGTGCATCCATGGCGCCGATGCCCACTACCACACTGGTGCTCAGCCCCAGTTTTTCTGCCCACTCCGGGCAGAGTGTTCCTGCAGCTTCATCCGCCGCGTAGGTCCGGGACGGAAGATGGTCGGCAAAGCCCTCCAGCAACGGATCCAGCGTTGCCCAGAATTCATTGGGAGGAAATCCGTTAAAAGCTTCGGACCAGAGCGCCTTGTGCCCCGCGGTGCAAACGCCCCGTTTCAGCTGCTGCACCTCCGCGCCGCCGGTCAGCAGAAAAGGCAGCCAGTCCGCATGCTCCACCCAGCTTACCGTATGGTTGCGGACGGCTTCATCCGTTCTGAAAATGCGCAATAATTTTGCCCAGTACCACTCACTGGAATAGATGCCTCCAACATACCGGAGGTAATTGGTCTCAAACTGTTCTGCATGTTTATTGATGGCTGCCGCCTCGGCGGTTGCCGTATGATCCTTCCACAAAACAAACATGGCATTGGGGTTGTCTGCAAACTCCGCAGACAGGGCCAGGGGCCGGCCTTTTTTGTCGACCGCTACCGGGGTTGAGCCGGTGGTATCAATCGAGATCCCCTTGACCTGTGCGGCAACGGCTGCCCCCGCTTTTTGTACACAATCTTTAATGGTGGCCTCCAGCCCTTCCATATAGTCCAGCGGATGTTGCCGGAACTGGTTCTTTGAAGGTACACAATACAATCCCTGTTTCCAACGGGGATACTGGAATACCGAGGCCGCAACCTCGTTTCCGTTTAACGCATTTACTATAACGGAGCGAACCGAATCCGTACCAAAATCCACTCCGATCACGTATGCTTCTTTCATCGACTACGATCGTTTAAAAATTAAAAATACAATTTATTTGCAATAATTGTAAAAATTACAATTATTTTTTCACGCATGCTTTTCAGAACAGGTCATTCAAACGCGGGTCCGTAAAATCCGGTATATCGCATAAGATCCGGCGCTGCTCTTTAAATTCCTCCGGCCCGTGCCCCGTGGTAATGATAACCGTATCCATACCGGCATTGGCAGCCGCTTCGGCCCCTTTGGGCACATCTTCAAAAACCAGGCAATCCGAAGGCGCCGTATCCAGCAGCCGGGCGCAGGTGAGAAAGGTTTCCGGGTCCGGTTTACTTTTCGAAACGTCATCGGCCGTTACCACGGCCTGAAAATACCGGCGGATATGCAACCGGTCTACCACAAAATCAACATTAAAAGGGATAGCGGCCGTACCGATGGCCATGGGAATGTTTTTTGATGCGGCCTTTTTTAGAAAATCGTCCAGCCCCGGTACCAACCGCAGATGCGGCAGATAGGCTTCCTGGTAGATCTGCTCCTTCCGGAAGGAGAGTGCTTCTTTTTCGGCCTCCGTGAATTTGCTGCTGCCAAAGATCCGGTCCAGTACCTCACTGTTCTTTCCGTACATATGGCTGCTTACCACTGCCCGGCTTAAACCTGCGTTTAACTCCTCATTCAGGATCCTGAACCAGGCTTCCGCATGAAAAGCCATGTCGTCAATGATGGTCCCGTTCAAATCAAAAATAAATGCTTTGTATCTCATTGCGCTGAATAATAGCGGGTAAGATACAGAGAAATGAAAAAACGGTCCCTGCTTAATTTGGCCTGGGCCATTTAAGCAAAAAGGAGGCGGGATCAGCGCAGCGGCCTTGCCGGAACCCCGCTGTTCGTAAGCACTACGGGCCTGATGGTACCATCGCTGTTAAAATAAAGACGCTCTATACAGGTTTCCCGCGAGTTGCCGTCCTTTTCAGCAAGCGGCCGCCGGTGATAAATAATATACCATTCGTCCCGGCCCGGCACCTGTATCACAGAATGGTGCCCGGCCCCTGTTGCTATTTTGGGATCCTGTTGCAATATCTTTCCGGCGCGCTTAAACGGCCCCAGCGGTGAATCGGCCACTGCATAGGCCACGCTGTAATCCGGGCCGGTCCACCCTCCTTCCGACCACATAAAATAATATTTGCCCTTGCGGATGAACATTACCGGTCCCTCCACATATTTTTCGGGTGTGATCTCTCTAAAAACGCCGCCGTCCGGGAACGGTATAAACCCGGTAAAATCATCTTTTAACCGGGCGATATTGCAATGCCGCCATCCTCCGTAAATGAGGTAATAAGCCCCGTCCTTATCTTTAAAAACAAACTGGTCAATGGGCTGCGCACCGTTATGAAACCGGTCTACCAGCGGATGCCCGAGATAATCCTTAAAAGGCCCCTGTGGCTGTGCCGCTACGGCAACACCGATCCCTCCCGTTTCCCGGTCGTTCTGAATATCGTTAGCCCCGAAAAAAAGAAAATAGCGGTTATCTTTCTTTATAATAGCCGGTGCCCAAAGTGCCCGCCGAGCCCACTTTACTGCTGCGGTATCGAGTATCTTTTCATGTTTTGTCCATTGTACCAGGTCCTTTGAGGAAAAGGCATCCATAAAGACCTGCCGCTCATAGGGCGCCGAATAGGTGGGATAGATCCAGTAGGTTTTGTCAAAGATCACTCCTTCCGGATCCGCATACCACCCCGGGAACAATGGATTTCCGGAAAACTTTTTCTGCCCGTAGACCCCGGAAAACAGGAGGACCAGGCCGGATATCGCGATTATTTTTTTCATACATAACTGTTGTTTTCTTTAAAAGATACCGGTCTGAAGAACTTACCCCGCCTGGGCCAGGGTGGTCCGCGCCTATACACCAAATCCGGCTGCCGGGTGACGCAAGCATCCATTGCCGGTGAAACACCCTGCAATGGTGTAAAACAGCCCTTATTTTAACAATCGTTCTGCCACAAAGGTAATGGCCGTTTTGCCATGTGGCGTGGGTGTACCGTTCTTATCGAGGTTTACAAACACCATGCGGTCAACGGTAAGAAGGGCTCCTGCGTCATCTTATTCCGCACCTCGCAACGCAGGGTGAGCGAAGTATTCCCAAACTTGGTGGCAATGATCCCGATCTCAATGATATCGCCTTGCCGGGGTGAAGCAATAAAATTAATTTCGGATATGAACTTGGTCACAACATGGGTATTCTCCAGCTGGATGATGGCGTACAGGGCCGCTTCTTCATCGATCCACTGCAACAAGCGTCCGCCAAACAGCGACTGGTTGGGGTTGAGATCTTCCGGTTTTACCCATTTGCGGGTGTGGAACCGCATTTCGTTGTCGGGTGTGGTCTTATCCTCCATAATACGGGCTTAAGCGTTTCTTTTTTTATATTCTGCAATTACCTTTTCGAGATGCTTCTTAAAGCGCCCTTTCAGATCCGGAAGCGGATCGTAGGGAAACCCATCCGGCGCCAGGCGCTCTTCTTTTCCATCCAGGAAGAAATAAAAAGGCTGGGTATTGGATCCAAAACGGGAAAGTTGTATATCGGTATTCAGCTCTCCCAGGGTTTCCACCGTTTTTCCAAGCTCCTTCGATGGATATTGTTCTGCCTTGGGTATATCCACGCCATTATGCACATCCACAAATAAAGAAGCAATCACGAATTGCTCCTTCAGCAGCTTCATCACTTCCGGGTCGCTCCATACCTGGGCTTCCATTTTGCGGCAGTTGATACAATTGATCCCTGTAAAATCCAGCATCAGCGGCCGTTTTGACCTGCGGGCCACTTCGAGCGCCTCCCGATAATCAAAGTAGGTCACAAGCCCGTTATTGACCACCACAGCCGGTTCATTTTTTTTCATGATGGCCGCATATTTCACCGGCCCGGGCAATCCATCTGCGTAGTGTGCCGTATCCCCGGTATTTCCGGTCCGGCCGCCGAGCGCCCTCAGATCCGTTCCGGAGGGCAAGTCATCTGCATTAAAGTCCTGGGTGCCCATCGGCGGCAAAAACGTACCCAGGCCTTTCAACGGCGCACCAAACAGCCCGGGAATGAGATATACGACCATAAAGAAGGACGCAATGGCAAAGGAAAGCCGGGTTACCGTAAGATACGGCAATCCGAAATCATTTTTGGGCAACTCATCATCATGCCTGAACTTTAGTTTCCCCAGCAGGTATAACCCCAGCAGCAAGAAGATCACTACCCACAATACGATAAAAATTTCCCGGTCCAGGATCCGCCAGTTCTTTGCAAGATCCGCATTTGAGAGGAATTTAAGGGCAAGCGCCAGCTCCATAAACCCGAGCGTGACCTTTATTGAATTCATCCATCCCCCCGGCTTGCTTAAACTGTTTAGCCAGGAAGGAAAAAATGCAAAGAGCGCAAAGGGAATGGACATGGCCAGCGAAAAACCAAAGAATCCTACCAATGGTCCCACATAACCGCCCTTAAAAATGATGGGCAGCAAAAACCCAAGTATGGGACCGGTACAGCTAAAGGAAACAATAACCAGCACCAGAGCCATGAAAAAGATACCCAGGAAACTGGACGTATTGGCTTTGGCATCGGCCCGGGTTGACCACGAGGCCGGCAATGTAATTTCAAAGGCCCCTAAGAACGAGATCCCGAATACCAGGAATAAAATAAAGATGAACAGGTTGAAGATCCAGTTTGTAGAAATATTGTTCAAAGCAGCCGGCCCCCAGATCAAGGTGATCAAAAAACCGATGAACGTGAATATAAAGACGATCGATCCCGAATAGATCAGCGCATTCTTCCTGCCTTCTGCCTTTGTTTTGCTGCGTTTGGTAAAAAAGCTTACCGTAACCGGAATCATCGAATACACGCAGGGCGTTAACAATGCCAGCAATCCACCGCCAAAGGCGCCCAGGAAGATCCAGAGCAGTGACTGTCCGCCTGCTGCAGTGTCACTATTGTTTGCACCGGTCGTCACCGATGCCGTTCCCGGAACATCCTCGTTCTTTACATAAAATTTAAAAGGTTCCTCAAAAGAAGCGAATGTTTCCCCTGATTTGAACATATAGGTAACAGCTCCTTTCACAACCGCACTGTCTCCTTTCTCAAGCTTTACCGTTTGTATCCATTGCAAGGAATCTTTTACAAAGGCAACCGGTACACTCAGCACCGGATCGGTCTGCTGCTGCAGGCTCCCTTTTTCTGAAAGACTGTCCTTTAAATATTTTGCTGCTGCCGTATCAAAAACAATGGCGGAGTACACATCTTTGTTCTGAGCGGTCTGGATACCAAACAGCTCTGTGCCCGGATCTGTTACATGAGCGGTAATGATCAGCTGGACCTCATTTTCACCGGCCGGACGTTGGCTATAAGAGAATTTTACCCTGGAACTGTCCTGCGCCGCCGCAACTAAAAAGAGAAAAAAAAGAGGAAAGGCCAATAAGATCCGCTTCATACACTTTTGTTTAATTAGGAGATGGACAAAATTATAGAAACAAAAAATGGTAACAAATGTTACAGGGGGCCCTGCTTTTATTTACATAATATTAAAAATAAATACAGTTTTGATCAATAACCACTAACTGTAACAATGTTTTATAAAAAATATTTTTCCTGTTTGAGCTTTTCGATGCATTCTTTTAAACTACTTGTCCAGTAGGGTGTATCAACTTTATAGGCTTCTTTTATCGTGGCCGTATCTAAAACCGAGTATGCGGGCCTTTTTGCAGGGGTCGGATACGCTGTGGCCGGAATGGCATTGATGGTACAGGAGCTCCCGGTCAGCTCCCTGATCTTCACGGCAAAATCATACCAGCTGATAGCGCCTTCATTGGTATAATGATAAATTCCCGGCAGCCAGCTGTCGCCGCTGATGATGTCGATAATGGCTTTGGCCAGGTCTCTTGCATAGGTGGGTGCGCCGTATTGGTCACTGACCACATTGATGGCCGGTCGTTCCTGCATCAGACGGATCATCGTTTTTACAAAATTCTTTCCGAACGACGAATAAACCCAGGCGGTACGGATGATGACGGCATCGGTTTGCTCCTGTGCCAGCAGCTCGCCTTTTCGTTTGGTGGCGCCGTAAACGCTGAGCGGATGGGTGGCATCCGATGGTTTGTATGGCTCCGTTGCCCGGCCGTCAAAAACATAGTCGGTAGAAATATGGATCAGTTTCGTGCCCCCGGAAGCACAGGCCCGGGCCAGACAGGCCACTGCTGTGGCATTCACTTTTTCCGCTACCGCGGCTTCTTCCGGCGCCTCCGCACGGTCCACAGCGGTATAAGCTGCACAATTGATACAGTAATCGGGCTGAAATTCCTCAAAATACTGCGCAATGCTTTCTTCTTCCGCAACGGGAAGCCGGCTCCGGTCCGTAAAATCAAATACAAGATCCGGATATGCTGCTGCCAGTTCCCTGATCTCGAAGCCCAGTTGTCCGTTGGATCCGGTCACCAGCACCTTAACGGGTGATTGCATATTAAAAATTATTTACAGCATCTTTAAATGAAGGAAGCAGCAGGTCCTTTTCCGAAACGATCTGCTTTTCCTTCGGTACCTGCCAGTCGATGGCCAGGCCGGCATCGTTGTAAATGATGCCACCTTCGCTTTCTTTATGATAAAGGGCATCACATTTGTACAGCACCGTTGCCGTTGCGCTCAGAACGGAGAACCCATGTGCAAATCCATGCGGCACCAGCAGCTGCTTCCTGTTCTCTGCAGAAAGCTCCACGGAAAATACCACGCCGTATGTGGGCGCATCTTTCCGCACATCCACCACCACGTCCAGGATTCTTCCTTCAAGAACGCGTACCAGCTTGTATTGTGCATGGGGCTTTAGCTGGTAATGCAATCCACGGATCACCCCGTATGTGGAATGCGACTGGTTGTCCTGAATAAAGCGGGCATCCACGCCTGCTTCCTTAAAAACAGACTGGTTGTATGCTTCAAAAAAACATCCCCGTGCGTCTTCAAAAACGCGGGGTTCAAATAATAGCAGTCCTTCGATGTGTGTATTGGTAAATGGCATTATAAACTAAAATAACTCCGGTTTTGAATTTTATTCCGATAGATCCCTTTTATGTCCGCAATAATGGCATTTTCTTTTGTGATCCCGCAAAAATAAGCGTCGTCCAGCCCGGTGTATTGCCGGTGCGGCACTGCTACAATGACCGCATCATAATTATTGCCGGGGGCACTGGTCAGGCCGAACCCGTACTCCTGCATCAGCTCTTCAGAAGCTGCCAGGGGGTCTTCGATATGAACATTCACCGAATATTCCTTTAACGCGGCCACCACATCTGCTATTTTGCTGTTCCGGATATCGCTCACATTTTCTTTAAAGGTAACCCCTTTGATCAGCACAGCGGCCTCGCCAATATTGGTACCGCTCTTCAGGATATGTTTTACCACTTTTTCGGCTACGTGTTTGGCCATCCGGTCATTAATACTCCTGCCCGCGAGGATCACCTCCGCATTGTACCCCAGCTGGTTGGCCCTGTAGGTAAGGTAATAGGGATCTACCCCAATGCAATGACCGCCTACCAACCCCGGCTGGAATTTCAAAAAATTCCATTTTGTGCCGGCAGCTTCCAGTACTTCAAAGGTATTGATGCCCATGATGTTGAAAATGATGGACAGCTCGTTCATCAGGGCAATGTTCAGATCGCGCTGTGTATTCTCGATCACCTTTGCAGCTTCTGCCACCTTTATGGAGGAGGCTTTATGCACGCCGGCTTTTACCACCAGGCTATAAACCTGCGCAATCGTATCCAGCGATCCGGCATCACAACCGGCAACCACTTTCACGATGGAGCTGAGCGTATGCTCCTTATCGCCGGGGTTGATCCTTTCCGGCGAATAGCCCAGCTTAAAGTCCTGCCGGTTCCTTAAGCCGGATATCCTTTCAATGACGGGCAAACAATCCTCTTCGGTGCACCCGGGATATACGGTAGATTCAAAGACCACATAGTCGCCTTTCTTAATGACCTTTCCGATGGTTTCCGACGCCTTTAGCACCGGCGTAAGATCAGGAATATTGGACGCATCCACCGGTGTGGGTACTGCTACAATGAAGAACCGCGCCGTTTTCAGCACTTCCAGGGAACTGGTAAACGTAATGTCGCACCCTTCAAAGTCGCCGGACTCCAGCTCATTGCTGGGATCGATGCCTTCCTGCATCTGGCCGATCCGTTTTTCATTAATGTCGAAGCCGATAACGGAGAGCTTTTTTGCAAACTCCAGGGCAATGGGCAATCCCACATATCCCAATCCGATAACGGCTAATTTTTCCTGTTTATTCAATAATGCTTTGTACATCAATCGCCCGCCTTTTGATCTTAAATGAGGGACAACACGGTGTCCGTTATAAACTTCAATTGTTCTTCATCCATTTCCGTATGGACCGGCAGGGAAATTACCCTTTCCGTTAAATACGTTGTAAGTGGCAGCTCCAGCCCGTCTACGCCAAACTGTTCAAACATTTTTTGCTTATGTGCGGGCACGGGATAATAGATCATCGAAGGAACACCCGTTGCATCCAGCCGGGTTTTAAATGCATCCCGGTCCACACCCTCCAGGATAATGGTGTACTGATGGTACACGTGATCCGAGTTTGCGGCTCTGAAGGGGGTGATGATCCGGTCTGTTTGTGCAAACGCTTCATCATAATAAGCGGCAACGGTCCTCCGCGCATCGCAATAGCCATCCAGGTAGTTCAGCTTTACATTCAGGATAGCCGCCTGGATACTGTCCAGCCTGCTGTTGCAGCCAACCACATCATGATAGTATCTTTTTTGCTGGCCATGATTGGCGATCATCTTTAATTTATGTGCAAGCGCATCGTCATTGGTGCAAAGCGCCCCTCCATCTCCAAAAGCGCCCAGGTTCTTACTGGGATAAAAAGAGGTACAGCCGATATGCCCGATCGTTCCCGTTTTCTTTGAAGTGCCATCCGAAAAATGAAAATTACAGCCGATCGCCTGCGCGTTGTCCTCTATTACATACAGCTTGTGCTGTCCGGCAATCTTCATAATGGCTTCCATGTTAGCCGACTGCCCGTAGAGATGCACCGGAACGATCGCTTTTGTACGCGGGGTAATGGCCTTTTCGATGGCGGCAGGATCGATACAGAAGGTTTTGGGATCTACTTCTACAAAAACGGGGGTCAGCTTCAGCAAAGCGATCACTTCTGTTGTAGCAATATAAGTAAAAGACGGCGTAATGACCTCGTCACCCGGCTGCAGTCCCAGGGCCATCAGCGCGATCTGCAATGCATCGGTTCCGTTTGCACAGAGAATAACATGGCTGGCACCGAGGTAAGTGGCCAGGTTGCCCGAAAACTCCTGCACCGCCGGGCCATTAATGAACGCGGTACTTTCCATTACATCCAGTACCGCCTTATCTACCTGCTGTTTTATCTTGTGATACTGCGAATGCGTATCAACCATATGTAAAGGTCTCATATAAATCACTTTAATAGGGTTGCAAATGTAATTAAATTTGCTGCAAACCTGAAGCGTATTGCTATTTGGTTTGCAACACTTGGCCTTCCCTATTAAATTTGCAAAAAACAATAAGTGTCAACAGTACTCTACTCTCTTTTCCTGTACAGCTACCGGGCCGGTATTTTTATCGCCTCTTTGTTTGATCAAAAGGCCCGGCTGTGGATCCAGGGAAGAAAGGATCTTTTTGCAAGACTGAAAGCCGCATTGGAAGCAAATACGGCCCCGGTGATCTGGGTTCATTGTGCATCCCTGGGAGAGTTTGAGCAAGGGCGTACCATTCTCGAAACCCTCCGTAAGGAATATCCTTCCCACAAGATCCTGCTCACCTTTTTCTCCCCATCCGGCTACGAGATCCGGAAAAACTACGCCTATGCCGACTGGGTTTTTTACCTTCCGCTGGATACCCGCCGCAACGCTGCAGATTTTGTACATCTTGTAAAACCTGTGCTGACCATATTTGTAAAGTACGAATACTGGTATCATTTGCTTCATGCATTGAAAGCTACAGGCCGCCCCATACTCCTGATCTCAGCGCTGTTCCGGGAGCATTCCGTTTTCTTTAAACCTTACGGGGGCTTTCACCGGAACATGCTCCGGTGTTTTACCCATATTTTTGTGCAGGATGATGAAAGTAAAAACCGCCTGGCTTCCGTTATTCCGGCAACCGGCATCACAGTTGCAGGGGATACCCGTTTTGACCGGGTGGAGCAGATCGCTTCCGGTTTTGAGTCCATACCGGCTATAGAGACCTTCACCAGTGACCGGCCCTTCCTGCTGGTGGCCGGAAGTACCTGGCCCGACGATGAAAAGCACCTGGCCGCATACATGAAATTAAACAGCAGTAATACAACATTAATTATTGCCCCTCATGAAATTAATAAAGATCACATCAAGGAAATAGAGAGTCGGTTTCCCGGCGCACTCCTTTTTTCCCGGTTAAAAGATCAGCCCTCGCTGAAAAGCCAGGTACTGATCATTGACAACATCGGGATGTTATCACGGCTTTACCATTATGCAGATATAGCCTATATCGGCGGGGGATTCAATAAATCGGGGATCCACAATACCCTCGAAGCAGCCGTTTTTGCCAGGCCGGTCCTGTTTGGCCCCAACTACCAGAAGTTCTCTGAGGCCAAAGCACTTATTAAAAAAAGAGGTGGAATTAGCTACAATACTGAGGATCAGCTAATAGAAACAATAAATAAACTTAAAGAAGATAGCGTGTTACGTACAGCGTTAGGTGCCAATGCGGGCAGGCTGGTACATGAAAACACCGGCGCCACCCGGATCATATCCGATTATATCCGCGAAAATCTCCGGTAAAGCAGCCGGTCGAAGTATTCCACATCCCGGGTATTGTTCCATCCCAGTTTTGTCTTCAGCTCCCGTTTTACCCAGAACTCCGCTTCCTCCAGGGTATCAAAATTATTAATGGTCTTGATGCTGCGGCTGTACATGACCTCATCTCCTCTGAACAGGTTTTTCACAAACCGTTCTTTATCGGGGTCTGTAATGTCGTTCGTAAGATCGCTGATCAGTTTTGATGAAACGCTTTCAGCAGGCTCTTCCGCAATGGCAGTTTGCTGTTTCACCCCTCCGGACGGCTTTCCATTCCGCACCTGCTGAAAGAGAGTGGGAACTTCAACCAATGGATTGAAATAACTATGTTTCAGCTCCTTATCCCGGGTATCTTCTTTTTTTAAGGATCCTATTTCACTACCCTGAAGGTACATCCCCGCCTCATGCTGCAACTCCAGCAACCGCAGCTCTTCCTCATCCGTTTCTTCTTCGCTGATGCTGTCCAGCTGAAAATATTCCTTTTCGTTACCCTGCTTATCTTTCACCATCACACCCTTGTTCACCGCCGGCATATTGGGTACAAAAACAGCCACACTGCTACTGCCCAGGACCGCCGTCTCCTTCATTTCACCATTGATCTCCCGCTGGATCATCTGAGTGGTGATCAGTAATTGAGACAGGTCCGCCTTATTATCAAACTGGGTTCTTAACTTTTCGATCAGTGCTTCTATTCGTTGCATTATCCTACTTTTGAACTATTATGGACAGAATGTAACTATAGCAATATACAAATAACACTCCAAAAATTGTTGTAATTACAATAAAAACACAACATGTTTATTGAACCGAATCTTACAGGCGACCGGCGCGGATGGATTGAAGTGATCTGCGGTTCCATGTTTAGCGGCAAAACCGAAGAGCTGATCCGGCGGTTAAAACGTGTAAAATTCGCGAACCTGAAAGTAGAAATTTTCAAGCCGGCACTGGATACCCGCTATGATGAAGACGACATCGTATCTCATGATACCAATGCCATCCGTTCCACTCCCATCGATAATTCACAAAAGATCCTTCTCTTCGGACAGGGGGCAGATGTTATCGGCATTGATGAAGCCCAGTTTTTTGATCCCGAGCTGCCGGAGGTCTGCGACCGGCTGGCCTACCAGGGCGTGCGCGTTATTGTTGCAGGGCTGGATATGGATTTTACCGGGAAGCCGTTCGGGCAGATGCCCTTTATGCTGGCAAAGGCAGACTATATCACCAAACTCCATGCGATCTGTGTAAAATGCGGCAACATCGCCAACTATTCTTACCGTAAAATTCCGGACGAAGAGCAGATCATGCTGGGCGCCACAGATGCCTATGAACCCCGTTGCCGTAAATGCTATTTTGATAAAGTTTAAACTCCTAACATTTAAAGCCTTGTTTCACTCAATTGCAACATTAATAAAAAAAGATCTGCTCCTGGAAATCAGGCAGCAGTACAGTTTTTATGGCATTCTGCTATACATAGCGGCAACCGTATTTGTACTCTTCCTGGTGATTGATGAGCCGGAAGGCAATATATGGAACGGGCTCTTCTGGGTGATCCAGTTATTTATCTGCATCAATGCGGTGGCCAAAAGCTTTTTACAGGAAAGCCGGGGACGGATGCTTTATTTTTATACCATCTCCGCTCCGGTTCATTTTGTGCTTGCCAAGCTGCTGTTCAATTCGGTGCTGATGTTGCTGATGTCCCTGATCAGCCTGCTGCTTTTTTTTGCGCTGCTGGGCAACCCGGTTCAGAAGGTCCTGCCCTTCACCGGCCTGGTATTGCTGGGGGGCTGGAGCCTCAGTATGGTTTTTACCTTTTTAGCCGCCATTGCAGCCAAGGCACAGCAAAATGCAGCCATTATGGCCATACTGGGATTTCCCATCGTAGTGCCGCAGCTGATGTTACTGATGAAGATCACCACCGCGGCCTTTAACCCCGCCGTTCCCATTTTGTGGAACGATATTGCCCTGCTTGTTTCGCTGGATCTGCTGGTGGCCATCCTCGCCGTTATTCTCTTTCCTTTTCTATGGAGGGACTGATCCCCTGCTCAAAAACGGCAGCCGGACCGTTCCGTCCAGGGCCGGGATCAGCATTTCTGATTTTTTGTTGATCAAAACCGGGGAACGGCTTCCAAGTCTTACCGAATTTCTATAAGAACTCTGTTTTCTTTATGCAATTTGCAAATTTGGTCTATGAAACAACTTTACGCTTACTTTTGTGTTTTAGTACTTTACTAAGGTGTACTGTTAAGATTCGCATATGTATAAAACGTGGTGGAAAATCCTTTGTGTCATCCTGTTGGTGTACGCTCTTGTAGCAGGACTGCTTGTTAAAGTTCCCAATCTTCCTATTCTCGGAGAAACCAGTCGCAACCTGTTTTACCATGTGGGTATGTGGGCGGCGATGATGGTGCTCTTTGTCTGTTCCCTGGTGCACTCCATCAGGTACCTGCGAACGATGAACCTGAAGTATGACATTGCTGCAAAAAACTATGCTACGGTGGGTATTTTCTTTGGGTTGCTGGGTTATGCTACGGGTGCCATCTGGGCCAGCTACACCTGGGCGGACCCCAATAACCCGGCCTTTCAGTCGTTCAGCGCTGTTGCCCGGGAGCCTAAACTGATCGGAACCGCTGTTGGCCTGCTGATCTATTTTGCCTACCTCATCTTAAGAGATTCCATAAATGACCTGGACAAAAGAGCAAGGGTAAGCGCGGTCTATAACATTTTTGCCTTTGCGATGCTCTTCCCTACCATATTTATTGTGCCCCGGCTGCTTCCCAGTCTGCACCCGGGCCAGGAAGGAAACCCGGCCCTGAATTTCAATGACGTAAGCTCCCAAATGCGGATGGTCGAATTTCCGGCGTTTATCGGATGGGCTCTGCTGGGCGTCTGGATCGCCACGCTTAAGATCCGGATCAATTTACTGAAAGAAAAATCGCTCTTAAAAAAATGAAAAAAGCTATCAACCGTTTCTTCGCTTTCTTACTATTGCTATCCTCCCCCTGCCTGGCCATGGCGCAGTCGGGTGCCGATTCCCTTATGAGAAGCAACGGAAGGATCTATGTGGTTATCGCCGTATTGCTGGTGATCCTGCTGGGTATATTCCTCTATCTGTTCCGGGTAGAACGGAAACTGAAAAAACTGGAGAAAGAGCACCAGAACTGATCCCGGAGAGCACCCCCGGATAACTGTTGCGTAAATTGCTAATTTGAAAATAATCAACTATGTCTGAAGTCCAATACAATTTTTTTGAGGCTGTGGAAAAAAGCTTTCATAAAGCAGCCAGATTTACCAAATGGGACAAGGGATTGCTGGAACAGATCAGCGCCTGTAATTCGGTGTACCGGATGCGTTTCCCCATCAAACGGGAGAATGGAGCCATTGAAGTGATCGAAGCCTACCGTGTACAGCATTCGCATCATAAGACGCCCTGCAAAGGAGGGATCCGTTTCTCCATGCAGGTAACCCAGGACGAGGTAATGGCCCTGGCAGCGCTGATGACCTATAAATGCGCTATTGTAAACGTTCCCTTTGGCGGGGGCAAGGGCGGCATTAAGATCGATCCCAAAAATTACACACCATATGAGCTGGAAAAAATAACCCGGCGCTATACATCCGAACTGATCAAGAAAAACTTCATCGGGCCGGCCACGGATGTGCCTGCGCCCGACTATGGGACGGGTGAACGGGAAATGGCCTGGATCGTAGATACCTACAGTGCCATGAATCCCCAGGAGATCGATGCCGCGGGCTGCGTAACAGGCAAGCCCGTGAGCCAGGGCGGTGTACGCGGACGCAGGGAAGCTACCGGCCTGGGCGTGTTCTTCGGCATCCGGGAAGTATGCAATATGCCGGAGGAAATGCAAAAACTGGGATTGGCCACGGGTGTTGCCGGAAAAAAAGTGATCGTGCAGGGGCTGGGTAATGTAGGGTACCACACTGCCAAGTTTTTTCAGGAGGCCGGCGCCCTCATTGTAGGCATCGCCGAATACGAAGGCGGCATCAGCAATGAGAACGGGCTGGATGTGGAGGAAGTGTTCCAGCACCGGAGGCGGACCGGCTCCATCCTCGATTTTGGCGGAGCTGTGAACCATAAGAACTCGCTGGAAACGCTGGAGCTTGCGTGCGACATCCTCATTCCGGCAGCCCTGGAAAACGTGATCGACAAGAACAACGCGCCCCGGATCAATGCAAAGATCATCGGCGAGGCCGCCAACGGCCCACTGACCCCCGAAGCCGATGAGGTATTCCTGAAAAGGAACGTACTGGTAGTGCCCGATATGTACCTGAATGCGGGCGGGGTTACCGTCTCCTATTTTGAATGGCTGAAAAACCTGAGCCACGTGCGGTACGGCCGCCTGGAAAAACGGTTCACCGAGAACGTAAATACCACCATTCTGGAGGAGCTGGAAAGCCTTTCCGGAAAAAGAGTTACCGAAAAGAACCGGAAAATGATTATGCACGGAGCGGACGAGGTGGACCTGGTGTACAGCGGACTGGAAGAAACCATGATTGGCGCCACCAGGGAAATTATGGAAGAATGGCGCAGCAACCCGGGGATCCCGGACATGCGGACTGCAGCTTATGTAGTGGCTATCAATAAAGTAGCTACAACTTACGCAGAATTAGGCATTTTCCCGTAGCCGGGCAATAGTCAAACCTATTAGGTTTTTTGAAACCGAACAGGTCTTTTTAGGCCGTTTCAGATATATTACGTACCTTTGCATCCCAAAATAAAGGGAGGAGTTGAGCCATGGCTTACAGAAGAGTGTATGATATTGCTTTTGTGGGGTTAAAACCAGGAGTTCATGAGTTCAATTATGAAATAACAGACCGGTTCTTTGAAGCATTTCAACAGCAGGACTTTACAAATCCTAAAGCCCACATAAAGCTGTCGCTTGATAAAAAAAGCAGTTTTATGATGCTGAAGTTTGAAGTGGGTGGCAAACTGGATGTGGTTTGCGACCGCTGCAACAACACCATTTCCCTGGACCTGTGGGACGAGTTCGTCATTACCGTGAAAATGGTGGAGGAGCCGGAACTGATGAATGACCAGGAAGATGATCCGGATGTGTACTATATCAGCCGGGGGGAAAGTCATCTGAATGTGGAAGACTGGATCTATGAATTCATAAATCTGAGCATCCCGATGCACAAGACCTGTGGTTTTGATAATGCGGACGGGCCGCAGTGCAACTCCGAAGCGTTGAAAATGCTGAATAAGCTGGATGCTGAAGTCAAATCCAAAAAAGAGGACAATCCTCTTTGGAAGGATCTGGAAAAATTCAGGGACCTGGACAATTAAGTTTGTGTAAAAAGAAGAAAAAAATAATTTAGAACTATTTAATTTCATTAGTTATGCCAAATCCGAAACGCCGGCACAGCCAGCAAAGAAGCGCAAAACGCAGAACCCACTATAAAGCCACTTCGGCAACTTTAACAACAGATGCCGCAACCGGCGAAACGCATGTGCGCCATCGCGCTTATGTAAATGAGGGAAAACTGATCTACAAAGGAAAAGTTGTTGCTGAAAAGGCGCCTTCAAAAGCTTAAAAAAAACGTTAAGTCCGAGCTGCTTAACTTGTTCATTCCAAATTCATTGACGACCTTTGGTTGGTAATGTATTTGGAATTTTTAATTTTAGTCCGTATATGATGAATATTGGAATTGATACTATGGGGGGAGATTTTGCTCCTCTTGAAGCGTTGCGAGGGATTAAAAAATACCTTTCTGAAAATAACGGCAAAAACAACGTACAGCTAACCCTGTTTGGAGATGAAGCCCTTCTGAATGCCATCATCACCGAAGAAAACCTACCCGCCGGCCGCATACAGATCGTTCCCACGACCCAGGTCATTGATATGCACGAGCACCCTACAAAAGCGTTAAAAGAAAAAACGCATTCATCCATTGCCACCGGCTTTCATTATCTGGCTAAAGACCGGACTGACGCGTTCATCAGCGCCGGTAATACGGGTGCCATGCTGGTGGGTGCACTGTTTAACCTGAAGACCATTGAAGGGATCCTGCGCCCCGTTATTTCCTCCATCATACCCAAGCAGGGAGGCGGTACCGGCCTGATCCTCGATGTGGGGCTGAACGCCGATTGCAAACCGGAGCAGCTGAACCAGTTTGCCACCCTGGGCGCCGTTTATGCCCGGCACATCCTGGATATTCCGGAGCCTAAAGTGGGTCTTGTAAATGTAGGCGAAGAAGAAGGCAAAGGCAACCTGCTGACCCAGGGCGCCTATCCCCTTTTGAAAGCCAACAAAGCCATTCATTTCATCGGTAACATTGAAGGCCGCGATACCTTTAATGAAAAAGCGGATGTGATGGTCTGCGATGGTTTTACCGGCAACATCATTTTAAAGCTGGCAGAGTCCATCTATGATATCGCGCAGAATGAACAACTGGAAAATGCTTATTTAAACCGGTTCAATTTTGAGATCTATGGCGGCACACCTGTATTAGGGATCGAAAAGCCGGTCATCATCGGTCATGGCATTTCAAAGGCCACCGCCTTCTGCAATATGATCTACGTGGCAGAAAAAATGCTGCAGACAGGTGTATTGCAAAAATTAAAAGAAGCGGTTCAACAAGATTAAACCGCTTCGAAAGTTTCCGCTGACCCGTTCTACTGGTACCGTACCGTAACCGGAACGTCAATGGTGTAGTTGTACGGTGTCACTACTTTCAATACAACATCGTAGACACCTTTTCCAATAACTGAACCGTTCCCCACGGGCGTCATCTCCCATTCCACAGAATAGAATTTAGCCGACCCCTCCAGCAATTTCCCCAGGTTACCAAACATACTGATCAGCTGTTTTGCGTCTTTTGCATACATAAACGCGCCACCGGTTGCAACGGCCTGATCATAGAGGTACGCATCGGATGACGCGCCCAATCCAATATTATAAAGACGTACGTTTGCTGTTTTTGCGGCATTGACCACGGCTGTACTGCTTTTGCTTCCGGCATTGTTTTGCCCGTCTGTGAACGTAAGCAAGGCCTTCACAGGTTTGGTGGCACTTTGGGAAAGGCTGTTGACGGACTCATATTGCGAATCATAAAGCAGGGTTTGATTCTTGGGTTTGTTGCGCACCAGCTCCACGTCTTTCACCAGCTGCGCCGTATCGGAAGTAAAGCCCGGGCCTATTTTATAATAGCCGGAAGAGAACCACCATACCCAGGAATCGTTGCCCTGTCCCATATTCCAGCAAAAGATCTTGCCGGCATCGATCCGCAGGTCATCAGGATCCGTCTGGTTGGTGCTTCCGCTCTGGTCCATCAGCATGATGGAAGCGTAGCGGGAGGCTCCCCCTCCGCCAGTCAGCGAAGTCTTTATTGCTTTGAAGGCATAAGCATTCAGAAAGGTATCGATCCAAAAATGCCGGGCGTCAAAACCATATTCCATATTCCTGGAATCCTTGAACAGGGCAAGATCCACGGAAAAGCGGACCTTCTTATCGCTTCCTTCCAGTATTTTTACGTTATACACCGCAGCGGAGGGCAGTGAGTTGTCATTCAGCGGGGGGGTGATCTTTATGGTATCATCCTTTTTACAGGAGAACAGCATAACCGCAACAAGGGCCGCAGCAAGACGCAGGTTTAAGAACCCGCCGGGGTAATTCATTCGCATGGTTTACATTTTAATGCGAAAATACCCCTCGTTGCTACACCAGGAAATACAGGAAAACCAGTATTTTTACAGGTGGTTCCTGAAGACCGGGTACGGCCGGTCAGAACCCGCTTTCGCTGCGTTCGTATTGAACTTGACGATCCTGTAAACCCATCCGTTCCAGGGAACTGTTTAAAAACAGGTCGGTTCAATCATTTCCGGATAATGCTGTTTTTGGAGTTGTTTAAACGTTTCGGATGGTGGCAAGCAGGCTGCCCCGACGGGGCTTTCTGCTGCTTTGTTGATCCATATTACCGGCATAACGCCCTAACCGGGCTGGCCCATAGCGCCGTGTGCCGCTAAAAAAACGGTCATACGATTTTTAAGCCCCATCGGAGCGACATATTGAAAAATCTGAAACAACTTCCGAAAGATCCGGGCATTTGTTAAAGTGACATAAACCCCGCATCCTGCCGGCATCTTTATTATACAGGCGATCCTCCACCCCTCTTCTTCCACAGATAAAAAGACCGGAATTGCCGAGGCAGCGTTATTCCTTCTCAAAAAACACTTCGGCCACATTAACACCCCGTTCGCCCGGCCCGCAGATCCAGGTTAGTGTGATTTTCCCATCCTTATACAACCGGGGCGGGATCTTGAACTGATAAGCATACTTATCGGGCGACAGGGTCATAAAATCATGCACCACATAAGAGCCGTTGGCAATCAACCGGACCTTTACCTTATAGCGGGTAGCTTCCCCGGCGTAAGTGATGTTCAGCTTATACTTCTCTTCCGGGTGCTTTATCGGGAACTCCAACTGTAAAGGCTCATCATAATACCTGCCCAGCTGGGTGAGCCATTCATTTCTGATGGGCCGGTTATTAAAATCTTTGCGGGTGATCCGGAACCGATCCATCTGCACGCCGTAGCCGATATAAGGATGCATCAGGTAATAAGGATCATCGCCGTAACCCGATCCGGCATCTTCGATCAGCCCGTTTTCAAATGAGCCCAGATTAAAGTAAGCACCCCGCTGATCTTTAGAAGCCACCGCTCTCAGCTCTTTCAGGATCTTCGCTTCTTTTGCAGTTTCTTTCCCTTCATTATTAAATCCGGATAGTTTGTATAAATACCAATCCCTGTTATTCAAAGGCAGATCCATCTGAGCATTCAGTATGCATTTCTGGCCTTCATCGGTCCACATCCCCTCCTCGCCCGTATAAACCAATGAATAAAGTTTATGGCACTTTTCCTTCAGGGAACGGAACTCAGATGAAGGGTTCTCCCTGTTCAATATTTCCAGCGCAACCGCCTTTTTAAACCCACCGCCGGAGGTCCTGAGATAATTGACAAACTCCCGCTCTACCTGGGTCTCATACAGGTACCGGAGTTTTACGTATTGATCAAAAAATGCTCTCAGCAAACCCATTCTATAGCGCGTTTGGTGATACACATCAGATCCATTTTTTGTATCCGCATCTAATTTGCCAAAAATAGCATATGCCTTATTAACGGAGCGATTGCTATCGATCCGGCCTTCCAGCGAAGCTTCCTCGTATTTCAGTCCTCTGCAAAAATCACCTGCATATCCAGGTCCTATAAAAAACCGGCTATAATCTAACAATACGTCATCAATATCCGCACCTGGGTTCCACTCTAAAGAGGTCCAGACAAATTTGTTCACATCATCATTCGAACCTTCTGAATATTGAATGGATCCAACGGTGCCCGCTGAAAGCCGGTCGTGGATGTTCTTCATCGCCACCGGCCTCGGGTTTATTACGATCCTTCCATACGAAATGGCCCATGGAAGATCCAAATAGTTAATGGGATACTGAGCACTATAAATATGTCCGATATCAACAAAATGCCGGATGGACTTTGATCCACCCAGCTTGCTTCTGTACGCATCCAGTGAAAACCTGGCCCATGGTCCATAAACCAGGCCGTCGATCCAATCGTATTTCAGAATTTCCGTAATAAATTCGTCAAAATACGATCTTGTTCCACCGTTAAATTTCTGCGGAGCTATCCAAACCTTTGCCTCCGGATGATATTTTTTTAACAGGATGATCTCTTTTTTTGTAAACTCAAAAAAATCTTTAGCTGAAAGATTACCGGGGTCACCGGATTTAATCGTATAATTATCGATCCTGGGACAGGCTTCAAAAAATTGCTCCCGTTTTCTTAATTCATTATATACACCTTCAGTCGTGACAAAGTCTTTACCATTATCAAAGCTTACAATACCTATTTTTAAACCATAGGACATTGCCGTTTTTATATATTCCGGGTTATATCCGATTGTCAGATCCACGCTATTCAGACCAAAGAGAACAAGATCTTTTACATAGTCATCAAAATACCGGAGCCTGTCTTCAAAGGATTCATATTTTACATTTGCCCGAAGTCCGATGCCCCTGTATTCCTTCTCAGGATGGGAATAAACATTCCCTGAATAATGAAACAGGATGGCATTATTTGCAATTCCGGATTTCCTCAATAAATAGCCAACGCCATACAGCACGCCCCGATCGTCATTTCCGCTTATGATCAGCAATTTCTGTACCTCCGAATACATTATTTTATAGCCGTCGGTATCCTCACCGGGAAGATTCAGATATAACGGGGCTGCTTCCGGGCAGGCCCTTTTTATTTCAGACTCCAAACCCACTACCAACCGGATCTGGTTCACATCCTTTTGAGCGTTCAGAAGATGAATGCCGGCCCGGTCGTATATTTCCTTATCCAGGATAAGGGCGGCTTTCTTCACTATGGCACCATTTCCAGCCACTTCAAGATACGACCCGTTCAAATTTAGTGTGGCAACGCTTTCAGCCTTCATGGAGTAGCAGGAAAAGAGAAAGGCAAAAAGGAATACAGCTCTATGGATCGGTTTCATAATATGCATCATTTTATTTATTAATATTAAACCGGCGAAAATAGGAGCTGGAATAGGACAATACAGAATAAACCGGGGTCCTATTCACGGTTGCCGATTGTATGAATTCTGCTTCGGTCCCGCCCGTGTTGATCGTAGTTGGAGTAAAGGAAAAGAAAAAGGTCTTATTCAGATCGTCGGCTGTGTTATTCAGCATTTTAAGATAAAAGGTCTGCACCCCTTTTTGAGCATGCGGAAAGTTGGCCAGATAACAGACCGTTCCGTTCTCTTCAATGGGGTCCAACACCCTATTATTTGAATCCAGTAATTGATAATCCACATTCGGCCGGGCCAGGTTGATCGTGGTCGCTTTAACGCCCACATAAAAACTATCCGATTGCTGCACATACATTTTGACGGCCACATCATAGTCGCGAATAAACTCCGACATGAATTTCACCTTAATAGGCGTTAATTCGGCGTAGTTCCTTTTAATATTGACGGTGAGATTTGCATTATACTTAGCCGGATTATCGTAATTGTAATCGAAAAATACATAGTACATATGATCATAACCATCCGGGTAATTGATATACTTTTTTTTACATGATATCATCGGGGTTAGCACGACCAAGACTGCAATAGCAAAAATTATCTTTTTCATGAAACACAAAATTTTAATTACCAATTAGGATTTTGTTTTAACGTTTGCCTGCTGTTTGCAACGTCGTTATATGGAATCGGATATAAATAGTCTCTGTCCGGGTTAAAGAACCGGTTGTCTTTACTTTCAATTATTAAGACGCCCTCATCATTTAACCTGCTGATTATATTACCCGGATCAGCCCCCGAATACCAATCATCCGCATTATACCTGGCTCCAAGTAGCTCCACCGGCAGCAGCTCCTCCGCCTTCTTCCACCTCATAATATCGTCATACCGGAATCCTTCAAACGCCAGCTCCACAGATCGCTCCCTTCTGATCTCTTCAAGCATGTTCAGGCCATGAGTCTCCACGAACGAGTTGGTAAGATGCACAAAATGCACCCGGTCCCTCAGCTGATTGATCGAAAGATTCAGATCCTCATCGGAGATAGCGCCATTGTACTCATATTTTGCTTCTGCATAGCTCACAAGGACCTCCGCATACCGCATTAAGGTTATATCCACGGTGCTCGGATTATCCAGGATATTGTTCAGCGGTACATATTTTTTAAAGCCGAAGGCCGTTTTTGATTCCTGGTAAGGCCTGAAAACGCTGTTGATATATCCCGTTTCCCCATTCTTCATCACCGTTTGAGCCAGGCGCGGGTCCCGGTTTTCCAGGTATGTATTGTACGAGGGTTCTGTTCCAGCATTATCAATAAACGGCGTGCCATCCGATCTCAGGTAGCAATTTAAAAAATTACGGGTGGGGCCAAACCGGTAATAGTAATCATAAGGATAGTTATTCGTTATATAAATATTATCCGGATACCCGTATATTTTTACAAGCATGTTCTCTTTATTGGCAGGCCCCTCCCCTGCGTATAAAAATTGCTCATGATAAGGGGTGGCTCCATTTTTATACAAGCCATGCTGCCCGGACCGGATCACTTCGTAAGCGGCCTCGTAGGACATTTTCAAATGTTCCTTATAATTTTCATTATAACCATGGTATTTTGCCCGCGTTCCTTCGTATAGACCGGCCCTGGCTTTCAGGCCCCATGCAGCGGTTTTGGTAATTCTGCCATATTCAGCAACTCCCTGCGTGGAAGGAAGCGGCAGGTATTGAATCGCCGAATCCAGGTCCCGGTAAATAAACCGCACAATCGAATCCCTGGAGGTTCTTGGGGTGTACAAAACAGGGTCTCTTGAATCGACCGCAGACCGTGTCATTAAAGGCACATCTCCGAATTTCTTCACCAGGTTAAAATAGTAATAGCATCTGAAAAACCTGGCCTCTGATACGTATTGCATTATTTTTACTTCGGCAGGTGTCAGCTCGCCCGAAATGGCCGGCGCATGTTCTATGATCCTGTTCGCAACAAATATTGAATTATAGGGCCTTGTCCAATCATTGCTCGTAGCGGGTGCCACCCGGGTACCCGCGCTCACAACATCCGGGGTTTTTCCGTTGTTGATGTCATCCGCGCGCATATCCTCAAGCTGCTCGGCATTTAACAAAGCGTATAACTGATTTGCAGCTCCCTGAAAATCTTTTTCCGAAACCCAAAAATTCGCTTCTGTGATACTCGTTTCAGGGAAGGTATCTATTTCACATGCCTGCAGGCTCCCGATCAACAGCCCTATCAGCGAAATATTAAACCAATTTATTTTCATGATAACTATTGTTTCTTTGATTAAAAGGTTAAGTTTAGACCAATTGTAACCGAACGGTTATAGGGATACCATGTGGTTGTAGTTAAGGAAGGGGATTCCGGATCGAAGACCTTCCAGGTGTTCGTAAACTCATATAAGTTTTTACCGGAGCAGTATATCTCAAAAACGTCGAAGTATTGCTTCAATTTGAACAGTTTGTATTGCAGACGCACTTCTTTAATCCTTAAATATTTTGCGTCCTGTATCCAGCGATCCGCCGGTCTGTAATTATATCCCCCCGAAGTATAATGGGGTCTTGGGAAAAACGCGTCTGTATTTTCCGGGGTCCAATAGTCAAGATGAAAACTCATCGGCTGGTACAGGGTGCCGCTTGTAGGGTTCAACGTTTCAGCACCCACCATAAATTCCCTTTTGCCAACGCCCTGTAAAAAGATATTAAAGCTGAAATTCCTGTACTCCCCTCCAAGGTTGAAGCCAAACGTATATCGCGGGTCTGATGTACCATAATAGATCAGATCACCGTGGTTCTCTTTTGTGTAATCCCCCCCATTGATATTCGGGTCCTTATCCAGGTTCACATATTTCAGATCGCCGATCGTTATAGCAGATTTACCGATCTGAAATGTTTTATCCGCGTTTGTCGGGTCCACCTGAAAAAGCCCGTCGGTTCTGTATCCCCAGATCGTATTGATAGGATAGCCTTCGAGCAGCGCTGTATTTCCCTCGGAAATGACATTGGCATCGCTATATTTCGTAAGCATATTCCGACTATCAGATAAATTGAACGAAACATTATATTTAAATGCCTGCACTTTGTTATGATACGCTATCATAAATTCCCATCCATTCGTTGTCAGCACTCCCGAATTCCTGGATGAAACCCCTACCCCTATCATTGATGGCACATTTACATCTGCCGCCAGCATATTAACATTCTTCTTGCGGTATATATCTCCAACAAAAGAAAGCTTATTACCAAACATGCTCAGATCAATACCCAGGTTTCGATTTTCAATATCCTCCCAGGTCAGATCCGCCGAAGGCAGGGTTCTTATATAATACGCATCCTGCGCTGTTCCGTTGAAATAGGTCTGCCCCCTGTAAATCAGTGGCAGATAATCGTAGTAACCAAGCAGTACCGAGTTGCCCAGTTGTCCTACGGATCCTCTGATCTTGAAATTATTGACAACGGGAAGCAGATCCCTGAAAAAACCCTCCTTACTGATCACCCAGCCTGCGGATGCCGAAGCATAAGTCTTCCATCGATTCTGGGGCGACAGGCGCGAGCTGCCGTCTTTGCGGATATTTCCTTCAAGCAAATACCTCCCTTTAAAATTATAGTTCAATCGCCCAAAGATTGAAAAGAGCTTTTCCGTTTCTATCAGATCCCCGTTACTTGCGGAACTCGCTTCTCCAAAATTTAATGACTGCCGGTTTTCCGGTACGTAGTTCTTTTGGGTATAGACCCTGTCGAACTGATAATTCAGGTATTCAATCCCGGCCAGTCCGGAAATATTATGATTGCGGGAAACCGTTTTCTCATAATTGGCAACCGCATTAAATTTATCGGTAATGGCCACGTTCCGCTGCTTATATAAATAATCCGTTTGTCCCAGAACACGCGGGGCCTTTTTACCACCCCTTACGTACCATTCCAGCCGGTGGTAATATTTGTTCAAACTGCTTGTCAGATACCGCCTTGACCCGGTGACATCTATCGAGAATCCCTTTAAAAAATCAAAATTTGACAACCGAACGCGTAGCTGCCCTGTGAGGTCATTGAGCTGTTGTTTCTGGACACCTCCGTTTTTCTGTACATCAATAATATTCTGGCCTGTTGAACCGGCGTATTCACTCGGGTTGGGAACCGGATCTTCGTCTTTAGGGTAGTATATGGGCCCGGTTGTCCTGACCCTTAGCATCCATTCATACAACGATTTATTTCCAAAAGCATTTTCCTGCCTTTCGATATAATTATCACTCAGCCCCAAAAATACAGCAAGGTTTTTACTCACCTGGGCATTCAGATTGAATCGTACATTGTATATCTCATTATTATCCGGCCCGTATTTCATGAATCCCTGGTCGTTAAAATAGCCTCCGGACAGCATGTAATTCAGGGGCTTTGTTCCTCCCCGTACGTTAATGGAATGCCTGTTGATGCTGCTGTAGTCTTTGGTAGCCACTCTCAGCCAGTTGGTGTTATCGGCAAAGTCTATCCCTGTTTCATTTTGTAAAATGGCGTTCAAATTGGGGTTCTTCAGCCAATTCAGGGTCTGCGGGTTCATAACCCTCGAATTGGCATATTGCGAAAGGCTTACCTCATCCCAGGAGTTCAACCGGTCCGGAAGGCGGCCCTGCCAGGTCGTGGTTGTTTGGCCGGAATAGGATACTTTCGCCTTGCCGGCCGTTGTGCCCGTTTTCGTTTTCACCAATATGACCCCCCCGGCGGCCCTTGAACCAAATATCGCAGCAGATGATGCATCTTTCAAAACAGAAATAGATTCGATATCCTGCGGATTAATACCTTGCAGGTCGCCTTCTACACCATCGATCAATACCAGGGGCGCAAAGGCGTTTACAGAAGAAGCCCCGCGGATGGTTACGTCCAGTCCTTCATCTCCCGGCTGTCCGTTCGTTTGAGTAATTACAACGCCAGGCAATTCTCCCTGCAAGGCTTCCAGGGGGTTAACAGCTACTTTATTGGCGATCTGCGCGCCCTTTATTTCTGCAACAGCACCGGTTAAATTCGCCTTTTTCTGAACGCCATACCCCACCACAACCACTTCATTGAGCGAATCGCCTGCCGGGTATAATATGATATCGACCACCGGGTCTTTCCGGGTGATCCTGAATACCCTGGTCAGGTATCCCACAAACGAGATCGCTACTTCATCGTTTTCGGCGCCTTTTATGGTGTATGCCCCTTTATCGTTTGTAACCGTTTTAGATTTTGAATTCACATTGGCAACTGTTGCCATTTTTAGCGGTTCCCCGGAGCTGTTGATCACCGTTCCTCTAATTGAAACGGATTGAGCATATCCGTAAAGGGTACCTGACAACAGCAGGGCTCCCAGCAGGCAGAACCGTTTAGAAAAATAAATTTTCATTTTTATATCTGATTAAGAAATGTAAAAAAGCCTGGTTGACACAATAGCAAAGGTTCCCGTTGCGCAAACGCCATCGCGATTGCGATCTTCTCCGATCTCCCGGCGTTTCCGCCGTCGTTATGCTACTACCGGTACATCAGTAGTTTTATCGCTTTGGTGATCGCTTCTATGGAAGCCTTCGGAGTGAAATAATAATGATTCCCCTCAGCATTATCCTTCCAGGAATTAGCCCCATCGGCATTTAATAAAAAATCGCCCCTCACAACATTGAAATATTTTCTTTCGTTATCAACAGCAGCCAGCACGGTAGCCTGATCCCAGCTCATTCTGCCGTTTGCATCTTCATCACGCTGCGGAAGAACAATGATATTCACATCCTTTATGGGGCTGTTCTTTATCGAATAATCCGTAAGGAACTCTTTTCCCGTCAATATTTTTATCCCCACTTCAAAGCCCAGGAAATAGATCGAAGCAGGCCAGTTATCAACTACATTTTTAGAAGCAAGGGGATCCCTTCGTATGTTATATTCCTTTCCCTGGGGAAAACGGCCTCCCATACAATATAAATTCCGGACCTTCCTGGCCACTAATTCGCGCCCCGTGAGGTTTGAAGAGGAGTCCGCCTTGCTATCCAGCAAATCCGAAAGGTTCGTTAAAAATCCCACCGTTATTATGGTAATACTTTTATCGGCCGCCTCAGATAATACTTTTCTGTATAAAGCAACTGCGTCCTCATAATTTTTTCTTTTGACCGGATACCGGGCAACCAGGTATTCATTCCAGCAAAAGGGAGATTTATAATTAAGCGCCTTGCCTTTGGGCACACCCACGGGAATACCCGGGCGATGAAAATATTCGTTGAGGATCTGGATGGTAGGACCGGTAAGATCAAAAGCATTGGATGACATGACCGCTTTGATATCGATTTTTCCCTGATCAGCGAAACTATGCAATACGGCCATAGCACCCACATCATCATAATCGGGTCCCATATCCGTATCAAAAATCACTTTAAGCGGCACCTGTCCCCGACTTTGAACAAAAAGGCCAAAGGAGATTGCCAGTAAACACAAGTAAAGCTGTTTCATATTTATTCTTTTTTATTTCCCTTTCAATTTGGAAGGATCAATGATTACAAATTTTATATTCTTCCTGTTCCAGGTATAGGTGATATAGACCCGGCCGTCTGCACCCTGGATGATCGCGGGATAAGAGAACTCACCCTTTCCGCTTTCCAGCGTTGCTACACTTTCCCAATGCAGGCCGTCTCTGCTCATCGCCAGGTTTAACGGGGAGCGCATACCGCCCCACCGGTTCGCTGTTTTTCCCGTGGGGTTATATACAAGCAACTGCGTGCCATCCCCGAGGGTAACGGCGTCCGTACCGGAGTTTGGATTTGGCAGGATGTTCTTTTCCATTTTGGACCATGTAACACCGTTATCATCCGACCAGCTGGTGACCACACCATCATCTTTACTTCTGGCAAGTAGTTGCAGTCTGTTGCCCTTGTGGAACAGTACACTTGGCTGGATCGCATCAACAGCCGACGCCGTATCGATCTTTTCTGTGATGGTCCAGGTTTTGCCCCAGTCCTTCGTCATTTCAAAATGCAGTTTCCAACCCTGATCAGATTTCACTTCTGTGCTCGACGGACACAACAGCGTGCCATCCGGCAATAGCACCGGTTTGTTCTTTACCGGGCCCAGGATATCCTCCGGAAGCCGTCTGGGTTCCGACCAGGTTCTACCATTGTCCTTTGACCGGATCAGCTCTCCCCACCAGGTTTGAGGGCTTGGTCCCACTTTATAAAAAAGCATTAATTCGCCACCGGGCACCTGAAATAAAACGGGATTCCAGCAAGGGTATCTCTTTTTTGAATGTTGAATACCGTTGGCCACCGAAACCGGCGCGCTCCAGCGACCGGCCACCCGCCGCTGCACCCATATTTCCACATCCGGGTTTTGCTCTTTGGTTCCACCAAAATAGGCCACAACCACCCCCCCGGGCGTTTGCGCTATTGTGGAGGCATGGCATTCAGCAAAAGGTGCTTTGTCAAACAGATACTCATTCTTCAGCACCGCATTTTGCTGGGCAGATGCTAAAGATGCCAGCAGTAATAATCCAGCGATCATTGTCGTAATAAATCTCATAAACCTTTCATTTTAAGAACAAGTTGTTCATCGTTATCAAAAAAATCAGTCAGCGCTACCCGGGCAGTCATTTTACAGACCCGCTGTAAGGCGCGTCGATCCGAAGCGCGATCCTATTTCCCGGCTGCAATGATCAGGACGATGCCTGCGATAAACAGCAGGAACATCAGAGCCAGTTTTCCATTTACATTTTTCCTGGCATCTCTGAACTCTTTCCAGATAAATACACCCCAGAAAGCGGCCACCATCGTAGCACCCTGTCCAAGACCGTAGGATATTGCGGCACCCGCCTTACCTGCAGCAATCAGGTTGAGCGAATTGCCCAACCCCCATATCAGGCCCCCAAGGACGCCCGTAAGATGGGTTGAAAAATTTCCGGAGAAATAATCTTTATAGGAAACAGGAGCACCAACGAAAGGGCGCTTCATCAGCAGCGTATTAAAAATAAAATTGCTGGCAAATATCCCGGTCGAAAAAATAAAAACAGCAGTATACGGCGTCATTTTTCCGGTTGCAGGCGACGAAAAATTATCCAGGTCCATGGATCCCGCAATGAACCGGTAAAAGAAGGCCATCAGTACCCCGGCAATGACTGAGATCAGGATCCCTTTGAAAGAGCTCTTTTGTGTTTCGCCTTTGGATCTGTAGGCAAGCGCATTCAGTATAATGGCAACAACGATCAAAGTCACCCCCAGAAATAAAAGCATCGGGTCTCCTTTTTGTGCACCTATATAATTAACCACAACTCCCAATACCAGGGCTATACCTACCCCAAGCGGAAAGGCTACCGACATACCCGCAATAGCAATCGCCGCCGACAGCAGGATATTGGAAGCGTTAAATATGATCCCCCCCACAAAGGCACTCAGCATATTACTGCCACTGGCTTGCATCAAGTCCGCCAAAAAGCTTCTGCCCTCATTTCCGATACTGCCCAACGTAAAAGCAGCAATTAGAGAAAACAGTAATACCCCAACCACATAATCCCAGTAAAACAGTTCATACCTCCAGGTCCGTGCCGCAAGTTTCTGAGTATTGCCCCAGGAGCCCCAGCACAGCATGGTAATAAAACAAAAAATTACGGCAAGCGTGTAATTGTGTACAATAAACATAGCAGGTTCATTTTTTATATATGGCAAAAACAATTCAATGACATCAGGCGACAGGCGACAGCTCGCTTCTGTAAGGCACCGAGCTCTGGGCGCCGTACCTTGTAACAGACAGGGCAGCAGCCTGACAGGCAAACAATACGGCCTCCGCAAGTTCCTTTCTTTCACTTAGTGCCACCACGAGCGCCCCATTAAAAACATCTCCCGCTGCGGTCGTATCCACTGCTACAACGGCCGGAGCGCCGATATGGGTAAATGCGCCGCCATCGTATAGCAGGGCGCCTTCACTTCCCATCGTGATGACCACGGTGCCAACACCTTTGCCGGCCAGAACCGCTGCTGCTTTTCGCGCGCTTGCCTGGTCAACTATTGTTATGCCGCTCAGCAGGGAGGCTTCCTTTTCATTGGGTGTAATAATGGAAATCATTTGGTAGAGTTCGTCCGGCAGGGACACTGCGGGTGCCGGATTTAATACGATAGGCACCCGATTCCCGAATGCCATCCTTGCCGCATACAGAACCGTATGCATCGGAATCTCCAGCTGCATCAATACAAACCCAGCCGATGCGATGGCCTCATGCGCGGCTTCGACCTGGGGCACGCTCAACTGCGCGTTAGCGCCCGGAGCGACAACGATGGTATTTTCTCCCGCATTGTTCACCGTAATGATGGCGATACCGGAAGGAGTTCCCGCATCCTCGGTAATATAGGCGGTGTTGATACCTTCCGTAGCAAATAGCTCAACCGCATTCTTACCAAACAGATCATCACCGGTACGGCAGATGAAAGTAGCCTCTCCCCCCAATCTTGCTACTGCTACTGCCTGGTTTGCTCCCTTTCCACCGGCGTTCATCAGGAAATCTGTCCCCATCAGCGTTTCTCCCCCGGCAGGGAAATGAGGTGTTCTGACAACCATATCCGTATTTGAACTACCAATGATGACGACCCTTTTATTCATATTCAAGCTGTGGTTTTTTATCGATCCATTAGCGATAACGTTAGCGCAAAATAGAAAAAAAATCCAACCCAAAAAAGGCCTGTTCAGTCCCGGAATATGGGAATATCCCACAACTAATTGTTTATCAACTTCGTGTGAATTAAATAATGGTAATATTGTATAGAGAGTTGAAAATTTTATACAACCGGAAAACGGCGGCAATCCGCCGCCTTACTTCAATACCTGCATTGCGCATGCCTGCAGACGTTGTAAATTGCCTTAAGCAATATTCCTGTTTGACAGGATCGGGTGTAACAACTATTTGTGCATTTTTACCGATTGCCTGAAAACGATCCTGGGATTAATGAGCACCTTCATCTGTTGCTCCGCTGCTTCCCGGTTATGGGATTTTATCCTGTCCTGCAATAACTTAATAGACATGTTGGCAATATCCCCCACCGGCTGCTCGATACTGGTAACCGGGCAGGCCAAAAAATCCAGGTAAGAAGAATTGTCAAAAGTAACCACGGATATATCGGCAGGCACTTTTATATTTTCTTCTTTTATTGCCTTTAAAGCACCCAGGAGGATGGTGTCGCTCAAGGCAAAAACAGCAGTAGGCTTTTCTTTTTTTTGTAATAACAGCTTTGTTTCTATATACCCGCTTTCCCGTGTAAAGCTATTCCCTGCAACGCTATAAACAGGCAGGTTACCGGCGCCCATCGCATCCCGGTATCCTTTTACCCGGAGGTTATTGGATATTACGGCATGACTGCCCTGAAGACAGGCGATGCGCTTATGACCGCAACTGATCAGGTATTGCGTCATGGCATACGCGCCCTCATAATGGTTGGTTGCCACGTAGGACACCGGTATGTTCTCATGGTACCGGTCGATACAGACCACGGGAATGCCTCTTTTCAGCAAGACCTCAATATGCGCGCTCTGGGAACCCGAAGGAATAATGATTACCCCTCCTACATTTTGAGCCGCCAGCAATCTGACCGCCTCAATTTCCGCAGCTTCCTTTTCATCGCAATCCATCAGCAAAACGGAATATCCTTTTGTTCTTAACGAATGACTTACCAGGCTTGCCACATCGGCAAAATAAGGATTGGAAAGCGTAGGTATGACCAATCCGATGGAAAGACTCCGGTTAAGCCGTAAACTTACCGCCGCCTGGTTCGGTGCGTAGTTCAGCTTATGAGCCGCATCCAGCACAAGCTTTTGCGTTTCTTCTTTTATCCTGTACTTTTTTGCGGAACCATTTAGTACGCGCGAAACGGTTGTCAGAGAGCGCCCTGTAACCTCCGAAATAGTTTTAATGGTAACATTTTTCAACTGTGATAACGTTTGTGCAAAAGTAAGGCAATAATGGTTTTTTGACCAGCACCGTGCTTTGCATCTGTACTATAACTGCCAACTTAAGAGAAAAGCAACGCATATGCACAGTATTCATACACACGAATCCTTATGCGGGGAATGCATCGTGCCGATCTCCCCCAACGGGTTGTCTACACGCTTTGGAGAGCCTAAAAACCTGTTTATAGTGGATTGCCGTTCTAAACGCGCCATCGGATCATCGGATGGTTGTTTCAGCATCTATTGGCAATCAGTTATCGCTTTTGATGCTGAAACAATCCCGAATTTTCAGGTCAGCATGACAATAACGATTTTTTGGTCGCCACCGGTTATACAAATCCGGGCCCACGACCTTTCTTATTATATTAGAGATCATGAGAAAGGATCTCAATAAAAAAGCGGGCATGCGTATAGCCGCATCCCCCTACCCACATGCAAGGCTGCCTCAATTATTCCCAACACCGAACAGATATTCCGTTCCTATGCCAGCCCTACCTCAAAATGCCGTTCCGGGATCAATACATCCACGAATCCTTTTTTTACCAATCGCTTTTTAAAGTCTACCTGCACATCCGGCTCACCATGTACCAGGAACAGCTGCTTTACAGCTTTTGGATCCTGGCAGGCCAGCCACTGGCTCATATCTTCATAATCCCCATGAGCACTCATGCTTCTGATCTGGCCGATCTCGGCATTTACCTGGTGCTCCACCCCAAAGATGCCTACCTCCTTTATGCCGGCCAGCAACCTGCCGCCCAGCGAGTGTGGTTCACAATACCCGGTCATTACGATCGCGTTGCGTGAGTTTTCAATATTGTTACTGATGTGGTGCTTTACCCTGCCGGCATCGGCCATCCCGCTCGCCGATATAATCACCAGCGGTCCGTTTTTAAAGTTGAGCGACTTGGATTCGTCAACCGATTTGATATAGGTAAGCCCCGGGAAACTAAACGGATCATCATCATTTTTGAGCACATGCTGGATCTGGCGGTTGAAGTACTGGGGAAAGCGCTTGACCACGTCCGTTGCCTCAATGCTTAGCGGGCTGTCTACATAAAACGGGATCTTCGGAAGCAGATTCTGCGCACTGAGCTGGTTGAGCGCATAAAGGATCTCCTGTGTGCGCCCTACGCTGAAGGCAGGAAAAATGAGCTTGCCTTTTCGTTCGAGGCAAATTTTATTGATCCACTCCCGCAGCATCTCGGGGGTATCTTTTATGTCTTCATGCAAGCTGTTGCCATAGGTAGATTCCATGATGATGTAATCGGCCTGCGGAAATACTTCCGGAGACCTCAGGATCACATCCCGGTACCTGCCCAGGTCACCGCTAAAGGTGATCCGGGTTTCTTTTCCCTCCTCCCGGATCCGTAAATGCACACATTGGCTTCCGATAATATGACCGGCATCCGTAAACTGTACCTGTACGCCATCCGTTACATCAAACCAGGTACCATATTCCCGGGCTTCGAACAGTTCCATTGCTTTTTTCGCATCTTCAATGGTATAAAGCGGCTGTAACAGTTCGGGCGAAGCGCCCTGTCTTTTCCGCTCCATGAACCGCATATCACTTTCCTGTATCTCGGCACTGTCCATAAGCAAAATATGGGTCAGGTCCTTTGTTGCGGGCGAGCAGAATATCCGGCCGCGAAATCCTTCTTTTACCAGTTTGGGGATCAGGCCCGAATGATCGATATGTGCATGGGAAAGGATCATCACATCCACCTCACTGCTGACAAACCCGAAGTCCCGGTTCAGGGCATCCGTGCGGTCGCCCATTCCCTGGTACATCCCGCAATCCAGCAATATTTTTTTCCCGTTCTTTAAGGTGATCAGGTGCTTTGAGCCCGTAACCGTTTGGGCCGCACCATGAAAAGCAATCTTCATATTGTTTACTTTATTTTTTGGATACGATTCTATTATTATCTAACAAGATAAAGAAAGAATTTTATAATGTTCATCATTTTAATTCATTTTCGGACTTTCAATGATCAGCGGGCAGTCTTTAGCTATCAGTTATCAGCCTTCAGCTATCAGAGGACAGCCTTCAGGCACTTCCAATAATTTTTAACAACCTTAAACCCGCCGTTGAAAAGTAAAATGAAGCTCCCCAGTGGCCTGATGAAGCATAAAACCGGATCTTACATTAAACGTTGAACTTCACCTGGAAGAAACACAGGATCTCTCAGCTCCTGGCCTTGAACGACCAGGTAATGCGAAATACAGCAACCGGCACACCCTGCTCATTAACACCGGTGGAAGTCGCGGTAAACTGCTGCGGCTGGTTTTCATCGATCGCCTGTTGAACGGTATGGGTTAACGCTTCCCCGTCGGCACAGGTAAACAGGGTAATGCCTGTCGCTTTCTTAAAATACTCTGATTCCAGTTTTACTACCAGCAGTGCCACTTTTACCGGGCGGTCCAGTGTGGCTGCCATCGCCAGCACACCGGTGCTCAGCTCCGCAGCCATTGCCAATGCCGCAAAATAGGTAGACCGGAAAGGATTTTTATTCATCCACCCGTACGGTACAGACACCACACATTTTTGCGGGTCGATCTCCCGGATGCGCAAACCTGCGATCAAGGCAAGGGGCAGCTTTGACAACAAAAACATCCTGAATTTTACAGGATGTTTTAAGATCTTAAAAAATGTAACGGCTTTCATATGGCGGATCTGTTCAGAATTTATTCTTTATACTTTTCCGGCTTCAGCGCGTCCGGAGCCCAGTTCACCAGAAAACCGGAAACCTTTTCGCTGCTATATCCTTTCCCCTCTTCCAGATATGCCGAGTTCTGTATATGCAGCAGCCGGCCCTGCTGGTCCAGCACCAGGAACACGGGAAAACCGAAGCGTTGGGGAAATCCATAGTTTGCAAGAACAGGCAGGTTCTTATTTTCCTTGCTGTAATTAAGATGATACACCACATAAGAGCGCCGCAACAATGAATCGACCACCGGATCTGTTTTTGTGAACCGGTCAAACCGGGCGCACCAGATGCACCAGTTGCCTCCGATCTGCACCAGTACGTGCTTGTTTTGCTCTTTCGCCTTCGCCGCCGCCTTTTTCAGATCTTCCCGGGCGTTGGCTTCCGGGTTATAGACGCGAAAGGGTTTAAGATCCTGCGCACCCGTTACAATGACAGTAACAAGCGCCATTATGGAAAATAAAAATTGCTTCATGCTGATAAGTTGATGACCACAACAAATATAATCACAGATCTGTGGATCTGTGATTTTGTATACTATTTTTGTGATGGAATAGCAGGTGTGGGCACCTGGCGAAAGAACACTTCCGCCGGCCGGTCTGGCCCAAAAGCCTGTTTATAGCGGATTGCCGTTCTCTTATCAGAACAGGACGTCAATTTGAAATATGCCTGCCGTTATTTTATTTTCCACACAAAAGGCAGGATCAGCCTTACCGTAAAATTGCGGCCCATATTGAAGACCCCTGTACGTCCGGTTGCCGGATTTTCCGGTGCATATTTCAACCGGCTCAGGTGCTGCTGATAAGCGGCATCCCCGATATTGTTCACAGCTAAAACCACTATGGCTCTTTTTTGTCCGCCCAAAAACACGTCGGTTCCAAGCCCTGCGTTAAAAAGCGTATAACCGGGCGTTGTTGTTTCTGTATGATAACCGGAAAAGAAACGGTCCTGGGTGGCTACATTGTCCATTTCAATTTTTGCATAAAAATTTCGGAATGCCTTCAGCTGCGCCGGAAACTCGGCCCTCAGCTCTGTCAGCAGTCTTAACGGCGCAATCAGCGGCAGGTTGGCCGACCCGTCAACTGCCCGGGCAAACCGGCCGCTTGTCCAGCTGAATGAGTTTTCAAAGTGCAGCCAATCCAGCGGGTGCGGGTGTATATCCAATGTGGCTTCTACTCCAAGTATGCGGGCGTTCTGCTGCGTAAATTTATAAGCGGTCACCTCGTTGATCATCGAATCGCCCCCCGATCCGGCCAGTAATTTCTGATAGTAGATATAGTTGTTGATCTGGTTGAAATAGGGAGAGATATTCAGGGAAACATGCTGTGTATTTACATCCAGGCCCAGGTCAAATGCGTAGGCGTCTTCGCTTTTCAGGTCCTGGTCCCCCATCTCGTAGCGAAAGGTTCCCTCGTGTACGCCGTTGGCCGCCAGCTCTGCCATATTGGGAGCCCGGAATCCTTTGCCGATATTCGCCTTGAACGTAACCTGATCGCTGAAATCGTATGCCAGTCCCAGGCTGCCGGAGAAACTGGACAGTTTTTTTGTAAAGGCCTGAAACTTTTCTTCCCCTTCTTCAAAGGTCTGCTTGCTGTTCATTGCACGGTGGTCAAACCGCAGTCCGCCGCTGACCGTGGCTTTGCTGATGGTTTTGGAGGCATAGCCGTAAACACCGATATCCAGCAGGCTGTAATCGGGGATGAGGGCTTCCGCTGCCCTGTTTTTATTTTGCTGGCTCATGCCATTTGCTCCAAACGAGGTTTTCCAGCCACCGATCAGCGGAAGATGATAGGCTGCGCTGTAGTTGAAGGTGCGCAGGTCAAAATAGGCTTCGGGATCAGCAGGTTGCTCTATATCAGCAAACTCTTTTCGCTGGTTCCGCTGTAAGGCGGCCAATACCGTGATACGACCTCCGTCGCTCAGCGTAAAACTATTATCCAGCGCCACTTTAAAATGCTGGATATGCTGGTTTGGGATCAGCGGACTCCGGCCCTCCGGCTGCCCGTTATTTTGGTCGTATCCTTCCAAAACCAGGCGGCCGTCCTCATCCCGTTCGCCCTCCACCAGCCCTACATGCTGGTTAAAGTTTGAAAAGATCAAATGCGTATATCCCCACTCCTTGTTCAGGCCCAGATACCCTCCAACATTTTTTTCGTTGAACCGGCTGTTGAGCACATTGCCATCATATCGGTTCCGGTAGTCGCCGGCACTTTTTAAGCTCCCGTATGCGTTCCAGTTGAACCCGTTTATATTTCCGGCAACATTGGCATAGCCTCCCCGCATATTGCTGTTGCCATTCAGGCTGCCCGACAGGTTGGCCTTTACCGTATTTTCGGGTACCGGAATATTGGTCTGTATATTCAATACGCCTCCGATCGCATCGCTCCCATACATCAGCGAAGCGGGGCCGCGAAGGATCTCAATCTTTTGGGCGCTGTATTCATCCATTTCTATCCCATGCTCATCGCCCCATTGCTGGCCTTCCTGCCGTACACCGTCGTTCAGCGTTACCACCCGGTTGTAGCCAAGCCCTCTTATGGAAGGTTTGGCAATCGCCGGGCCCGTAGTGATGATAGACACACCCGGCACTTTGGCAACGGCATCCAGCAGTCCGGTTCCCGAAGACTGTTGCAGCTGCCGCTGCGACAGGACGGATATATGTATGGGCGCATGTTTCAGCTGTGTCGATGAAGACATCCCGGTAACCACCACCGCTTCATTCTCCACCACAGACATCTGCAGCTTGAAATCCTTTACGGTGGCACCGCTGACCACAACCATTCCCACAAAGGACCGGTATCCCACATAAGAGACCGTTGTCATAAACCGGCCATTGGGCAGGGAACGGATGGAGTAGGCGCCGTCCTTGCCGGCCGTAACATCTACTTTTAAGTCCGGGAACGAAATAGTTGCTTCCGGCAACGGTTGTCCTGTTAAAGCATCTGTTACAATGCCCTTAAGTGAGCCGCCCGGGGCCTCTTCATCAATCACCGGGGCAGCGTTTCCAATAAAAACGATCTGTAGCAGGACCAAAAGTCCCAATAGTTTTTTTTGCATCATTACATTTAATAAATAGAAGAATGTGGCTTTTACAAGCCATTAACCGGTGTGTTCCGCAGTCAGCTGTTCTATTATTAAATGATGGAGGGAGGCCCTCTTAAGGTAACATGGGGTAAAAACCGGTGAAGCAGGTCCGCTGTTTTTTCTACCGGGCATTCATTTACCGGCAGGGGCACAAACGGTTCCGTAAAGCAATCGGGCCCCAGGAACGGAGCAGTACCTTCAATATTGATGAATCCGCAGCTGTACTCAAAAGCGCCTATGCTTTTCTGTTGTTTGCCGGCGCTGCTGAAAAGCTGATCTTTATGGTGTGTAAACGCATCATGCAGATAGATCTTTGGGGTGATGCCCATAGTAAATACTACCAGCATGACCCAGCCCAGAAAATGATGTATCCGCTTGCGCTTTTTCAATTTTTTGAATCCTTGTTGCAAAAATAGCAGTATCTTCTCTTACACCGAAATAAAATGGTAATTTTTATTCAACGGTTACCTGGAATACACTTTCATCTTCCAGGATTCCTTCAAGGGCATCCCCGGTTACAATTTCACCAACACCTTCCGGGGTTCCGGTAAAAATGATATCACCAATATTCAATGTAAAGTATTTGGAAACATGCGACAGGATCGATTCAAAGTTGTGAATCATTTTTGAAGAGTTGCCATGCTGTACCAGCTCCTCGTTCTTATACAACCCGAAATTTATATTTTTGGGGTTCTCAAAATCATTTACCGGCCGCCATTTCCCGATCACGGCAGAATTGTCCCAGGCCTTTGCTTTTTCCCAGGGCAACCCTTTCTTTTTCAATTCATTTTGAAGATCACGTGCGGTAAAATCGATGCCCAGTGTGATCGCATCATAGTACTGGTTGGCATATCGTCGGTTGATGTACCGCCCGTTCTTGGAAACCCTGATCACCAGCTCGCATTCATAGTGCAATTCATTGGTAAATTCGGGATAATAAAACGGCAGGTGAGGCCGCAACAGGGCGCTCTTGGGTTTCAGGAACACCACGGGATCTTCAGGGATCTCGTTGCCCAATTCCCTGGCATGCGCTGCATAATTTCGCCCGATACAAATAATTTTCATAATACAGTAGGATTTTAAATCTGTCTAATTACAACGTAAATTCTTTGTTATTTATTTCGTTCATCGCAGCCTCAATGCCCTGAAACATGAATATTTCAATGGCGGTTACCGCTTTTTCAATTTTGACTTTTACCACTGCTTCTTCTTCCTTTTGCCATCTGCCCAGCACAAACTCGGACTGCATCCCCTTTGGGAAAGTGCTGCCGATCCCAAATCTTAATTTTGGATAGGCTGTTGTGTTCAGCAATGCCTGTATGCTCCTCAGCCCGTTATGCCCCCCATCACTCCCCGCAGGCTTTATCCTCATTTTCGACAGGGGCAGTGCCAGATCATCCAAAACTGTTAAGGAGCGCTCCAAAGGGATCTTTTCTTTTTCCAACCAGAATTTCAGCGCTTTACCGCTCAAATTCATATAGGTCGTTGGACAAATACAAATACCGGTACGGCCTTTTATTTTTACATCTGCCACATAAGCCAGTCGGTCGCTTCTAAATTCCCCGCCATGTTTGCGAACAAATGCGGCGATGATATCAAACCCAATATTATGCCGGGTATGCGCATATTCATTTCCGATATTTCCTAAGCCTGCTAATAAATATTTCATCCCGTTTATCAAAAATATCAAAAATAAAAAAACCTACATCAATTTGATGCAGGCTTTTTTATGCTTTATTAAAAAAACTATTTCTTAGCTGCAGCCGCTTCTTCCTGCTTCAACTGCCTTGTCATTACGATAGAAGCGATGGGAATACGCGGAGAGTTCAGGATCTCCATGTTTTCGGCCTTCACGTCTTCCACGCGGATGTTTTCATTGATCTCCAATGCATCAATGGGCACTTCGATCACTTCCTGAAGGTGTTTAGGAAGCGTTTTTACTTTTAATGCCTTGATCTTGGATACAAAGCGTCCGCCATCTTTTACACCCTTTGCCGAGCCGGTGAATTTCAGGGGAATGGTAGCGATCACTTTTTTGTCTTCGGAAAGCTCCAAAAGATCCACATGGATCAGCTCATCGGTCACTTTGTCAAACTGCAGGTCTTTCAGAATGCACCTGTACATAGCGCCGTCCAGCTTTACTTCGGCCAGCTGAAAGTTTGGTGTATAAACCAGTCCTTTGAACGCTGCTGCAGGCGCGCTGAAATTGATCTCTTTAGCACCCCCGTAAATTACAGCAGGCACAGCGCCCTGAGAGCGAACCTGGCGGGTGGCTCTTTTGCCAAATTCGGTCCTCAGTTGTCCTTCGATTGTAATTGTTTTCATTTATGATATTGTTTTAATTTACTAAGGATTGGACGTTCTTAAATTTGAGTGCACAAAAAGGCTTGTGATGCTCTTATTTTCAAACGCGTGCTTAATTGCTATTGCAAATAAGTCGGCTACGGAAATCACCCGGAGCTTCGGACTGGTTTTCTGGAGCGGGATGGTATTACACACTACCAGCTCTTTCAATACGCTGCTCTCTATATTTTCGTAGGCCTTTCCGCTCAATATAGGGTGCGTGATCATCGCCCTCACGCTTGTTGCGCCTTTTTCCATCAACAGCCCGGCGCTTTTTGCCAGTGTACCGCCGGTATCGCAGATATCATCGATAATGACCACGTTCCTGCCTTCCACCTCACCGATCACCCGCATGCTGGCAATTTCATTTGCCCGTTTCCGGTGCTTATCACAAATCACCATTTCTGCGTTAAAATAGGTGGCAATTTCCCGTATCCGGTTGGTTGCCCCCACGTCAGGGGCTGCAAAGGTAAGGTTTTCCAGCCGTAATTGCTCTACATATGGGATAAAAACTGCATGACTGTCCAAATGATCCACCGGAATGTCGAAATAGCCCTGGATCTGAGGGGCGTGCAGGTCCATCGTAATGATCCGGTCGGCCCCCGCAGCAGTTAACATATTGGCAACCAGCTTACTGCCAATCGCTACCCGCGGGCGGTCCTTGCGATCCTGGCGCGCATACCCGTAATAAGGCATTACCACGATCACCTTGTACGCCGACGCCCGCTTGGCTGCATCGATCATCAAAAGCAATTCCATAAGATTGTCCGAGGGCGCGTAGGTGCTTTGCACCAGGAATACATAATCGCCACGAACGCTTTCCAGGAAGTTGACATAGATCTCTCCATCGCTGAAACGCTGCGTATGTATCTGCCCTAACTGGCAGCCGTACCTCTGGCATATTTCTTCTGCTAACGCACGGGATGCCGTACCCGCAAAAATTTTGGCTGAATGCATATTGAAAAGTGGGGACTCCATTTGTTACTAAATGAGCGGCGAAGATATTAATAACCTTGGCAAAATTCCAAGCAAAATCGGATCATTAAAAAAATTTTTTCACCGGAGAAGAATTTGTAAATTAGACGATGAAAAACACGAATACCATCCGGAACTGGGCGAAGGACGACCGGCCCCGGGAAAAACTTATCAATCGCGGAGCCCACACTCTCAGCAATTCTGAACTGCTTGCCTTACTGATCCAGAATGGTACGCCGGAACAATCAGCGCTGGATCTTGCCAAAGAGATCCTCAAACTCAGCAACGACAACCTGAATGAACTGGGCAAACAAACCCTTGCCAGCTTTATGCAAATAAAGGGTATCGGCAAGGCCAAAGCCGTAACCATCAGTGCTGCATTGGAACTGGGTCGCCGGAGGCAAAGCGGTGAACTGCTGCAACGGCCACTGATGAATACCAGTAAACAGATCGGGGAATACCTCCGGAGCAGGCTGAAAGACCTGCAGCACGAAGTTTTTGCCGTTATCTTCGTCAATCAGAACAATGTAGCCATCCACTTTGAAGTGGTGAGCAAAGGAGGTATTACCGGAACCGTGGCTGACCCGCGCGTGATCCTGAAAAAAGCACTTGAAAAAAACGCAGTGGGCATCATCCTGGCACACAATCACCCATCCGGCAATCTTTCACCCAGCAAGGCCGATGCATTCCTTACCCACAAGATCCGTGAAGCGGCAAAATTTCTCGACATCCGGGTGATGGACCATATCATTGTAAGCGATGAGGGCTATTATAGTTTTGCGGATGAAGGCATGTTTGATTAAGCGTTATCAGTTCAGAATTTGAAAATGTGGAAATCTGTCAATAGAACGTCAAACAGGAAACGGATCTGACGTGAAACAATATAAATCGCCCCTCGAGGCAGCCCCGTCACCCGAGCGCCATTGGCTACGGGTAGCTCACCAGTAAAGAAACGCAAACTTTTAAAAACGACGGGCCATAGATTTTAGATAACAGACAAGCTGCCGGACCAGCTAATTCCAGCTCAACACGAAGAGCCATAATAAGGGGACCTTAACAGGACCTGTGATCCATGCGCAACAAAACAGGGGCCCAGCCCGGAACTTCAAACAGGCTTTCAACCAAAAACTAATAATTGTTCGTTTCTTACTACATTCGCAGGTGAATTCATAACCTGTTTTTTTATGAGGCGTACATTCCTGGTCATTTCCATTATCATACTGGTCATTTCGTTCCTTCTTTCCTGGTACATCAGCAAGAACTGGTATGTTGTATTCGGGATCACGCTCATACTTTCCGTTATGGGCTACTATGATATGTTGCAAACCAAACATACCATCCGGAGGATCTATCCCATCTTTGGCCGTTTGCGTTATGTAATGGAAGAACTGCGCCCGAAGATCTATCAATACTTTATTGAATCGGATATTGACGGACGCCCCATCAACCGCATCGACCGGTCTACCGTGTACCAACGCGCCAAACTGGATAACGATACCATGCCGTTTGGTACGCAGCTGGATGTATATGCCCCGGGTTATGAGTGGATCTGCCATTCCATTGCGCCCAAAAACTTTAAAGCCCTCGACCACAATCCGCGTGTGGCATTCGGGAACAAGGATTGCCAACAGCCGTACAGCGGCAGCATCCTAAATATTTCTGCCATGAGCTACGGCTCTTTGAGCGCAAACGCTGTTGAAGCGATGAACGGGGGTGCGAAGATCGGCAACTTTGCCCATAATACCGGCGAGGGTGGTTTGAGCGACTATCACCTCAAACAAGGCGGCGATATCATCTGGCAGATCGGTACCGGCTATTTTGGCTGCCGGGATGAGGAGGGCAATTTTTCACCGGAGCTTTTTGCCCAAAAAGCCGGGATCCCGAATGTAAAGATGATCGAGATCAAGATCTCCCAGGGAGCCAAGCCCGGTCACGGTGGTATTTTACCAGCCGCAAAAAACACTCCGGAAATTGCACGCATCCGGCATATACAACCCGGCACAACGGTAGAATCGCCTCCCTTTCACACGGCCTTCAGTTCTCCAAAGGAGCTGATCCTTTTTATAAAGCAGCTGCGCGCGCTTTCTGGAGGCAAACCTGTCGGCTTTAAACTGTGTATTGGCCATAAAAGCGAGTTCATTGCTGTTTGCAAGGCCATGATCAGCCAGGATACCTATCCCGATTTCATTACTGTAGACGGCGGGGAAGGCGGTACCGGTGCAGCTCCACAGGAATTTTCCAATTATGTGGGGGCGCCCCTGCTGGACGGACTTGCTTTTGTAGACGATATATTACGGGGATTGAACATCCGGCAGCACATCAAAATCATTGCCTCCGGTAAGATCATGACCGGCTTTCATATTGCCCGGGCGGCCGCGCTGGGTGCCGATGCCTGCAACTGTGCCCGGGCCATGATGCTGGCTGTTGGCTGCATCCAGGCTCTGCAATGCAATACCAACCGCTGCCCTACCGGCGTTGCCACCCAGGATCCCAAACTGACAAAGGGGCTGGTTGTGGAAGATAAGAAATTGCGTGTGGCCAATTACCATAAATACACCGTAAAAACATTTGTTGAGCTGATGGGCGCTGCCGGACTGAACAGGATGCAGGACATCACGCGTTCGCATGTTTACCGGAGGATCAGTTTAACCTCCATGTTCACGTTTGAAGAGATCTACCCTTCGATCCCGCCCGGCGCCCTGGTCAAAGGAGAGATCCCGGAAAAGCATAAGCACGATTTTGCCTACGCAGACGAGCACCATTGGGGATGGCCCAGCATTGGCAGCTGGAGCGAAGAAGGAACAAAGGATAAAGCTGTCAGCTAACAACCATGAGCCGTCAGAATTGAGGAACAGGACCTGAGAGCTCCGGTTTGAGATCGGAGCATAAACACGGATCGGATCTCAACATTCAACAATCCTAACCACATTCAACCGGCCCACTACATCCGGAAACAAGAGCTGAACATCGAAACCGTGTAAACATTGAGTAAATCCGACCGCAACTTCAAAGAGGGTACCCTGTGGTCACGAATCTAATTTCATATCCGCAATGATGCCCTCAATTTTTGCGTTCAGCTGTTGATCTGCCGCGTCAAACTGTGCGGCATTTTCCAGTTTTTCTTTTACGCTGAAATAGAATTTTATCTTGGGTTCCGTACCACTGGGGCGGGCAGACACAAGGCTGCCGTCTTCCAGCACAAACTGCAACACATTGGATTGGGGAAGAAGGATCTCTGCCGCATCACCCGTGTGTGGGTCTGTTGATTTACGGCTCTGGTAATCCAGCACACGCGTTACTTTTACGCCGTTGATCGTTTTGGGCAGGTTGTTCCGGTAGTCCTGCATCATGGCAGCAATCTGCTGCTGGCCATCCATCCCCTTTTTGGTAATGGAGATCAGCTTCTCTTTATAAAAGCCAAACTTGATATACAGCTCAATTAATTTATCAAACAGGGTTTTCCCGTTGTTCTTTTCGTACGCCGCCATTTCGCAAAGCAAGGCTACGGCGCTCACCGCATCCTTATCGCGCACTTTATCGCCGATCATTAAACCAAAGCTTTCCTCTCCCCCGGTAATATAATGCTCCCTGCCTTCTTTTTCCCGGATCATTTCGGCGATCCATTTAAAGCCGGTCAGCACCCGGTAACAATGTACGTCATAGCCGGCCGCCAGGTCGTCTACCATACCGGTGGTTACGATGGTTGTAATGATCATGTCATTGGGCTGCGCAATTCCTTTTTCCTTACGTGCTTCCAGCAGGTAATTAAAGGCCAGCACCGCTGTCTGGTTCCCGTTCATCAGCACCCATTCTCCATGGTTGTTCTTAATGCCGATGCCCACCCGGTCTGCATCCGGATCCGTACCCAGCAAAATATCGGCATCCAGCTCCTTGGCTTTTGCCAGCCCGATGCTCATGGTTTCTTTTTCCTCCGGGTTGGGGTAGGCCACGGTGGGAAAATTCCCATCCGGGGTTTTCTGCTCTGCTACGATCTGTACATTCTTAAACCCGAAGCGCTCCAGCACCTGCGGTACCAGGGTGATGCCGGTACCGTGTATGGGCGTGTACACAATTTTAAGATCGCTCTGTTTTTCGATCACATCAGGAAATACGCTCAGCTCTTTTACCATTTCGATGTACTGCTCATCGATGTCTTTCCCGATCAGCGTGATATTGGCATCACCTCCGCTCCATTTCACATCATCCACCGAAGCGATCTTTTCCACTTCTTTAATTACATTCTTATCATGCGGTGGCACCAGCTGCCCCCCGTCGTTCCAGTATGCCTTATAGCCGTTATATTCTTTGGGGTTGTGCGATGCCGTACAAACAACACCTCCCTGGCATTTTAATGTGCGGATGGCAAACGAAAGCTCGGGGGTGGGCCGCAGCGACTCAAAAAGGAATACCTTAATTCCATTGGCGGCAAAAACATGGGCGGTCGTTTCCGCAAAAAAACGGCTGTTATTGCGGCTATCGTGAGCAATGGCCACACGCACTTCTTCACCGGGCCAGGATTGCAGCAGGTAGTTGGCATAGCCCTGGGTAGCCATTCCCACGGTGTACTTATTCATCCGGTTGGTGCCTACCCCCATAATACCCCTGAGGCCACCCGTTCCAAATTCAAGGTTCTGATAGAACGCATCCTCCAGCTCCCGGGGGTCTTCTTGCTGCAGCTTTTCAATTTCCTTTTTTGTATCCGGATCATAATTGCCCTGCAACCATTGATCGATCTTCTGCTGAATCACATTATCCATAGTCAAGTATTTTTACAGCTTGTAAGATAATCATAATTTGCAATCAGCGGATTTGCCGGCTTCAATTTCTGCAAAGAATTTTATGATGCTGTCCGGTCTCCATTCAGGCACTCCGGCGCTCCATGGCACGGTCATTCTGTCCTTCCGGGGTATGCAGCCGGGTATGTTTTCTTGCCCGCTCCTTCCGGGCAAGATTGATGAAGAATACACTCCCCAGTATGATCACCAACCCTGCCAGTTGCAACGTGGTCAGATGATCCCCGTTGAACCATACGCCCAAAAGTACCGCCACCAGCGGGTTTACATAAGCGTAGCTGCTTACCTGGGCGGCACTCCGCACACTGAGCAGGAATACATAGGCGCTGTATCCGATGATCGATCCGAAAACGATCAGATAAATGAGCGATCCCCAGCCTTCGGCAGGAATGGTTGACCAGTTTACCCGTGCAATACTGCCGTCTCCAAAACCGATGATAAAAAATACCAGTCCTGCAGAAAGGATCTGCCAGGCAGAATTCACCGAAGGCGATACATCTTTTACCTTGTATTTCGAATACAGGGATCCCAGTACCCATCCGATGTTGCCGATAAAAATGGCCAGTAAGGGCACCAGTCCCTGTTTGCTGTTATCCCCGGTTATTTTTTCATAAAACAGGGCAATAACCCCGATCAGCCCCACGGATACTCCCAGCAGGGTGTACCGGTTGGTAAAATTATCGGCCCAGTTGGGTTTATCAAAGACCAGGAACCAGATCGGCGCAGACGCCAGGAAAATGGCCACAAAAGAGCTGTGCAGGTACTGCTCTGCCCATATAACGGCTCCATTTCCCACAAAAAGCATCAGCACCCCGCTGGCCACAGAATGCAGGATAGCCGACCGGTTCCATACACGCTCCCCCCTCAGCGCTACCCATACCAGCATGATGATGCCTGCCGTAACAAAACGAAGTCCACCCAGCAGCATCGGGGGAATGAACTTCACCGCACGTTCAATAAAAAAGTAGGTCGATCCCCAAATAAGATATACTGCGGCAAATGCCAGCACCACCAGCAGAACAGCAGGTGCTTTTTTCTGAGTCATAAGATCAATCAATTGAAATGTGAGTAGATTCTTTTACCGTTTCCAGAACGATCGTGGTACGCATAGAGACAATGTTGGCGATCTTACTAAAGCGCGACCGCTTGAGTTCCATTAGTTCCGTAGGACTGGAAAGTCTTGCCTTTATCAAATAACAATCATCCCCTGCAATGTGGTGCACTTCCATTACCTGGGGAATGGCCGCCAGCGACCGGGCAGATTTATCATCTGCAAAACTGTCTTTGGTTTTAATAAAAATAAAAACCAGCAGGTCCTTATCCACCGCCAGTGGGTCAATTCCTGCACTGTATCCCCGGATCACTCCTTTTTCTTCAAGCTTCCGCACCCGCTCCAGCGTTGCCGAAGGGGCCATTTTCAGCTGTGCGGCCAGCGCCACATTAGTGATCCGGGCATCTTCCTGTAACAAACGCAAAATGATCAGGTCCGTTTCATCGAGGTTTATTTCCATTATTTGTATTTTTAAATTTAATTATATTCTGATCTGAATACAAAAATCAGAACATTATTCTAAAATATACAATATTTATCGCAGTTTGTTCAGATCCGCTTTTATTAATCTTTGTTAAAGCAGGGAAGCGGAGCTGCATTCTTTTGAAGTTTCTTTATTTTTGCATCCGCCTTTCGGCGATAAATGATCCATTATGATAAAAAAAAATTTCTGTTCTTTCCCGGCTATTGCTTTGATCGCATTGCTGATCTCTTGTAATGAAAATGATAAAACCCCCGCTTCGCCAACAGATGCACCTGCGGCAAACACCATAAAGAATATCGGCATTTCCGTTATCAATACCTATCCGCACGACACGGGCTCATTTACGCAAGGCCTGGTGATCCATAAAGGGCAGTTATACGAAGGTACCGGCGGAGCGTCTTATGCCCCGGAGGGAAGAGCTTCCGAGCTGATGAAAGTGAACCTGAAGACCGGAAAAGCGGAAAAAACCGTTACCCTGGCAGATAAGTATTTTGGCGAGGGGATCACGGTACTGAACGATACCGTTTACCAGCTTACCTGGAAAGAAAAGGTCGTATTTGTTTACACCCTTCCTGATATGAAAAAAGTAAAGGAGTTTCCCATCAACACCGAAGGCTGGGGCATCACTACAGATGGAAAGGAGCTGATCGTAAGCGACGGATCCAGCAACCTTTACTATTATAACCCGACCACTTTTCAATTGCTCCGGACACAATCGATAACCATGGATGGTGATTTTGTAGACTCTATTAATGAGCTGGAATATATTGACGGGTACGTTTATGCAAACAAATGGACCTATCCCGTTATTTTTAAGATCGACCCGGCCAACGGGCTGGTGGTGGGGAAAGTTGACCTGACCTCCATCTGGGACCGCTTAAAAAGCCAGGACTCCGCCAACGCAGAGAATGTCCCCAACGGGATCGCCTACGACCATGATACCAAAAAGATCTACATCACGGGAAAGAACTGGCCTGAATTGTATGAGGTGCAGTTTGGGAACTAACGTTTCAGGCTTTCAACCTTTCTGCTCCTTGCGGATCACATAGATCACCGAACTGCATTCTTGGGTATTGCCGGCAGCATTGATATTGGAAGAAAGCCCGTGAAGCCCCGCACCGATATAACGGGTGGTTCCGTATTTGTATTTACTGCTCAAAAGGCTTACATAAAAGCTGTCGAACCACATGGGCAACAATTTTTCTATGCGCAGCCCATGTTGTGCCGTTAACACTTTCATGGCTTCCGGTGAAAAATGGTAGAGATGCCGGGGCACATCATATGCCGCCCAATACTGCTCGTAAATATCGGCGTCCCTGCTGGTATAGTTGGGAACAGCGATCAGCAGTACACCGCTTTGTTTCAATACACGCTTCAGCTGGTCCATATAGGCATGCAGCGCATGCACATGCTCCAGCACATGCCATAAGCTGATCGCGTCAAACTGGTCTTCTGCCAGCTCGTATAGCTCATGTGATGGTGCTACTTCCAGGTTATAAAGTTGCTTTGCCATGCTGCGTGCATCCGCATCCGGTTCAAGGCCGGCCACCTGCCAGCCCCTGTTTTTCATCGTATCCAAAAAAGTTCCCGTTCCGCAGCCCAGGTCCAACAATCGCCCCGTGCGCTTTTGAGCATACCGCTCTACAAGCACAGCCTTTTGCTGCATTGTACGGGCGCGCACGCGTTTATAGATCCGGCTGATGATCCCTTTGCTGGTATTGGAATGGGATATATAATCCTCTGATTTATAATAGGGCCCGATCGACTCCTGATCCGGGACATCCTGGGTAAACCGCAGCGAACAGGACCGGCACTCCTCTACCGGAAATACTTCACCGCTAACGGTATAGTCCTTTACTAAAAAGACCGGCCGGATCTGCGGGCTGCCGCAAACCGGGCAGGCATTGTAATGTACCTGGGGCATCCGATCCATTTAAACGGCAAAACTGGTTCCGCAACCACAGGTGCTGGAAGCATTGGGGTTAGAAAATGTAAAACCACGGTTATTGAGCCCGTCCGACCAGTCTACTTCCATACCGGCAAGATAGAGCTCATGGGCTTTATTGATAATGCAGGGGATACTTTCCACTTCAAATATCCTGTCGTTGGCCTCTTTTTTGTCAAAGCCCAGCATATAACTCAACCCGGAGCACCCGCCTCCCTTCACTCCCACACGCAGATACAGATCCGCTTCAAACCCTGGAGAGCTCATCAGCCTTTTTATTTCTTTTACAGCACCTTCGGTAAGTGTTACCGGTGCTTCTGCTACGCTATTTTCCATTTTACAAAATTAGTCATTTTATGCCCACTTTGCTGCTGATGTACCGGATAGCCACAGAAGTACTGAAACACAGAGACTTTGCGGATGACGTTTTCCCGCAAAGCAGCCATGACATTCCATAACCTCCCATTCCGATCGTTGCCAATACCCGGTGTTTCAATGCCCAGCGGCTACCAATCAATAATTTTTTAACGTTGCTGCAACAATTCCCCAATTGTAATGTTAGTGTAAAATATGAGGGCAATTGATGTACCTTTGCCAAAATTTTAAACCCCGGTAATGAAAAAAATTCATATCGTTCTATTGATCCTTGTGGCAGCCGCCATTGCTGTTCTGGTAAGCTTTCTACAAACCACTACCACCTATGATACGGTGGCTACAGCCAAGGCCAAACCGGGTAAATTTGTGCATCTGATGGCCAAATGGGACAAAAGCGAACCGTTGGAATACGACGCCGTTAAAAATCCCAACTACCTGGCATTTACCGCCGTTGACAGCCTGGGTCAAAAGATCAGCGTAGTATATCACAATCCCAAGCCCGAAAACTTTGAACTAAGTGAGCGCCTGGTGATGAAAGGAAAATATACCGGCAATGTTTTTGAATGCCAGAGTATTCAAACCAAATGTCCGAGCAAATATAAAGACCAGGATCCCTCCAAACACGTTCCGCAGGGAGATACAAAAACGACATATATTAATACCCGGCCATCTGCTACCGGGGGCAAACAATAGAAACGAATGAATTACATTGGTGAGGATTTACTGCCCGGACAAGTAGGACATTTTTTTGTAATTGTATCCCTTGTTGCTTCCCTGGCGGCCAGTTTCAGTTATTTCAAAGCTACAAAAGCCCTTGTGCCTGAGGACCGGCGCCGCTGGCTAAAGCTGGCCCGTGGTGCGTTCATTATAGAAGTCGCTTCTGTCTTTATTATTTTTGCCGCACTGTTGCACATCCTTTACCATCATCTGTTTGAATATAAATATGCGTGGCAGCACAGCAGCCGCTCCCTTGAATTGAAATACATCCTGAGCGCCTTTTGGGAGGGCCAGGAAGGCAGTACCCTGCTCTGGACCATCTGGCATTGCATCCTGGGGCTGATCGTGATCCGTAAGGACAAGGAATGGGAAGCGCCGGTAATGATGATCGTTAGTTTTGCCCAGTTCTTCCTGGCTACCATGATCCTGGGTATTTATATTTTTGATGTAAAGATCGGCTCCAATCCGTTTATACTCTTACGAGAGTCCGGTGTTCTGGACAATGCTCCGGTGATGCACGTGGGGTTTGATACCGCAAATCCTATACGCCCGGATTATATGACACTGATCAAAGACGGGAACGACCTGAACCCGCTGCTGCAGAATTACTGGATGACCATCCACCCACCGGTACTGTTTCTTGGATTTGCCTCTACCCTCTTTCCTTTTGCTTATGCAATGGCGGGGCTGTGGACCGGAAAAACAAAGGAATGGATCCACAAAGCATTGCCCTGGGCGCTCTTCTCGGTCGCCATCTTCGGACTGGGGATCATGATGGGTGCCAAATGGGCCTATGAGTCGCTGAACTTCGGCGGCTACTGGGCCTGGGACCCCGTGGAGAACGCGTCGCTTGTTCCCTGGCTGATCCTGGTTGCGGGCGTGCACACCTTGCTGGTCTTCAAGCATACCGGCTTTTCGCTGAGAGCCACTTTCCTGTTCTTCGGCTTAGAATTCATCTTTGTACTCTATTCGACCTTCCTCACTAAAAGCGGGGTATTGGGCGAGGCATCGGTTCACGCGTTTGCTGACATCGGGATGAATGGCCAGCTCTTTCTGTTCCTGCTGGTGTTTGTATGGCTGATGCCTTTTGTGGCAGCCACCACCAACCGCCAGCGCGCCATCATTGCCCTGGTGGCAACTGCGCTTTCTATAGGCACCTATTTTCTTGCCGAAGTGATCCCCGGATTTCCCCTGTACGTAATCCTCGCGGGCATCATCACGTTCATTGTATTGATGAACAAGCAGGTACCCGCCGTAAAAAAAGAAGAAAGCGCCAGCTCCAGGGAGTTCTGGATGTTTATCGGGGCGTTGGTCTTATTCCTGTCTTCACTGATCATTATTTTTCAAACCTCGCTGCCGGTTTTCAACAAGCTTTACAAATTAAATACCGCGCCGGGGGAGAATAGCGAATTTGCTTATAACCAGATCCAGGTGCTGGTGGCGATCATCATTGGTGTGCTGACAGCAGTAGCCCAGTACTTCCGGTACAAAAGTACTCCCGGGAATATCTTTTTAAAGAAGATCGCCCTGCCTACGCTGATCAGTGCGGTGGTAGCTACATTTATCCTTGTGGTCATAAAGATCAACTATGATAAGGAAGGGCTGGGATTCCTGATCAATATCTGGATCGCCCTGGTGGCGGGTGTTTACGCCGTTGTGGCCAACATCACTTATATGCTCACCAGCCTTAAAGGCAATATCCGGAACAGCGGTGGCTCTATTGCGCACTTTGGTTTTGGCCTGGTCCTGGTGGGTATCCTGCTTTCTTCGGGAAAAAAAGAAGTACTGTCGCACAATACCAGCGGCATTGCCATTGACTTTGGAAAGGAAAGCAAGGAGATCTCTGGGGAAAATCTCACATTAATTAAAGGCGTACCCATGACAATGGGGCAATATAAAGTAACCTATACAGGGGATTCTGCGCATCCCAAAAAAGCGCTCACCTATTTCAAGATCCACTTTAAATCACCGGAAGACAGCTTTACCTTATACCCGAATGCATTCATTAATTACAAAGGAAATGAAGGCCTGATGGCCAACCCTTCTGCCCGGCATTATTGGGATCATGATGTATTTACCTATGTTTCGGCATTACCGGACCCGACGAAGAATAGGGACACGGCCCAGTTTGCCGTGAGCACCAAAAAGACCGGTGATACCATCTATTACAGCCGCGGATTTATTGTACTGGAAAAGCTGATCGGGAAAGACAACCTCCCGCTGAAGAACTTTGACCGGTCCGATACCGGCTATACGGCCTCATTAAAAGTACAATCCATCAACGGCCCCTCCTACCAGTCAGACCTGTTGCTCATCAAGGGTAAGGGACAGGTATTGTTCCAGTCGCAGGACACTGTTATGGCACAAAGCCTGGTGCTGCAGCTCAATGATGTTCACAACGGTTCGGCGCAGATCGGGGTAAAAGAATCTTCCAGTGTAATGGAATATGTCACTTTAAAGGCTTACAAATTCCCTTATATCAACCTGCTTTGGGGCGGAGTGATCATTACCGTTATCGGCACATTGATCAGCATGGCCCGTAGGATACGGCTGAACCGGGTACGGTAACCTTTTTTGGTTTGAGGTTAAAGTTCAAGGTTTCCCGTTAAATCCGCTTCCTGCCTGAGGCCTATTGGCCATTAGCAGTTGATGCTGACCGCTGTTTGCTCAATGCTGCAATACCTCCGGCATATACTCTTTGCTTTGCTCAATGGCATCCATGATCTGGCAGGTGATCTCCAGGGCAGAAGCTTCATAATCGATCTGCAGGGGTGGCTTAAAGGTTACGGAAAGCGGGGTTCCCTTCCTTTTGAGGGTAATGCCCGTTTTATTGAATGCGCGGGAAAATCCGCTGATGACCACGGGGATCACGATCGGCTTATGATGTTTGATGATCAGTGCCGTACCTTTTCGTGCCGGGGCATAAGGAGTGGTCGTGCCCTGCGGGAACGTGATCACCCAGTTCTTATCCAGTGCCCGCTGAATCTTTCGCGTATCGGAGGGATCAAGGCCTGTGCGTTTTTCATTACTGTGCTCGTTCCAGGTCCGTTTTACCGTAAGCCCGCCAGCCAGTAAAAACAGCCGGCTCAGCCAGCTGCTCTTCATCGTTTGCTCCGCCGCCACATAGTTGACCCTGGTATAGGGGTTCAGAAAATAATAAGGAACCCCTAACCGATCCTTCTTCCCCCATTTGTGCGCGGAAAGAATATGAAAGAACGTGATCACATCCACAAAATAGGTCTGATGGTTGCTCACAAACAGCACATTGTGGGAAGGAAGGTCTTTAAGGTGCTCCATCCCGTGAATCCGCAGCTTGTTCATGATGGCAATACCCGGATATGTAAATAATCCTACCGTAAAATGAACAAACTTCCTTACAATATTTACGTTTCTGAGGCGGCCGGTTCGTTTGCCCATATTCGTACGGAGATTTTTGGGGTCAATATAATCAAATAAAAGGGTTTAAACCCTGCATCCGGTTTTTTTTTGCGGGAGTCATGGTCAGGCCATTTACTACTGCCCTGCCTGGTCCAATACTGACCCCTCAAATAATTAATACCCATTACCTGCCCGATCATTCAATTTCAGCCATAGCCGATATCCTTTGATAAATATAATACATTTATTTGTGGATTTTATCCGGCGGGTGCAACAACAATCCTGCCTCCAAAAGCAAAATCCTGTTAAATGGCCGGTTGTTGGTATTTTTTTTATCTTTGTGACCTGACCAGGACATTGGGCTAAACCTTAATGATTATTTTGAAGACTATCACATACCGGACAACAGCGCTCTTCCTTTTATTATTTTTGAATCAGCGGTTATTTGCCCAGGAAGGATTTATTATTGACTCCGTCTCATTCTGCTCGCTAACGATGGCTGTTCCTGACACCTGTGTTGCAAAAACAAAACACAGCGTTGCGGGTAAGGATTGGAGCATTGAATGGAGCTACCATAACAAAGGGCGATATCCTTCTACAAAAAGGCCTTATGTAGGTTTTATGAAAGCCGTGGGATATAAGGTTAAAGAAAAGAAGGCTCAATTTCTGATCCATAATAAACAGGTACAGGGAAGCATTCTTACATTTATAGACGATGATAAAGAGAGCTATTCCATTTATGTATCTATGCCGGTCAACAAGCAGATCATGATCCTCCTGCTCTCACTAAACCATTATCCGGTAAATAACAGCAGCCTTCCCGGTTTTGTAAAAAAGATCATACAATTCAAACAATAACTTATGAAAGGTCCCTTCCTGTTTATTTTGATAATGCTGCTGCTAAATACAGGGAGCGTCCGCGGGCAAGGTACGCTCCCGGACAACTTCAGTATCGGCGATTTTGCCGAGGTCTACGCTTCTGACAGCGTTAGGATCTACTTCAGTTGCTTCGGAGGCATAACAGGTAAACGTTGCGCAGATTATTACAGGGTAGGTAAATTAGACCCTCTATATCTTAATGTGACCGGGCGTTTTCATGATTACTTTATGAATGGGAAAGTATATCTGGACGCTATAGTAAAGAACGGCAGTCTGGAGGGTCCTGCCAGATACTATTATTCCAACGGACAATTAAAGGAAGAGGGACAATATAAAGAAGGGATCAGAACCGGGACCTGGAGATTTTACTACCCAACCGGGATCCCGCAAAAAGTGTATTTCTATGAAAATGGGTTTCCCCTGGTTATGGAAGCATTTACAGCAGACAACAGGCAGATCGTAAAAGACGGGAACGGCCATTTTAAAACGGCATTCAGCAAACGTTCTGCCTGTATAAAATTTGAAACGGAGGGGAACCTGATCAATGGGAAAAGATCCGGCTTCTGGACCTTCTCGAACCTTGATGCGAGGAAGCCGGTCTCTGAAGAATTATACAAAGATGGAAACTATATCCATTCAAGGGCGAATGACCAAGACTATACTGAAACACCTAATACAGGCTTATCGGTATACTACGGGAACGAAGTTCTCCAGCTGATTCAAAGTTCAATTACCTGTCCGGGTGATTATAACAGGCATACCAGAGATGTTTTTTGGCTGTCAACACTTACCAATAGTCTACAGGCGACATTTGACACCTGCTCTTTATCCCCCAAAGATCAATGGTTGATCGTTGGCCTGAAGATCGGCACCCAAAAGGACCTGCTAAACCTGAACGTTGCTTCCACTATTAACGATACGCTGCTTGAAAGGTATGTTTATAACAGCATTATGAAGTTCCGGAAATGGAAGCCCTCTTTTCTCAGGGATGAAAAAATTGAAGCAGATTTTTTCTTTTCTGTCCTGGTCGATAATCATAAGATACAGATACCCGAGTATGTGGTTCGCAAAACATTTCATAAGCCATTGCGTTTTAAGTACCCATCTTCTACAGAGACAGAACATCCCTGATCTCTTTTAGCTTTTCAAACACAGACCGCGCAAAAGGACAAAGCGGAATGACCGTTACCTTGCGGCTCCTTGCAAAATCCACCGCCTTCATCAGCAGTTTTTTGCCCACACCCTGCCCGGCAAATGCGGGGTTCACTTCCGTATGATCGATGATAAACTTTGCATCACCGGCCCAAACATAGGTCATGGCCCCGGCAACTACTTCCCCGCTGATGGCCTTAAATACGCCCTTTTTTCCGTCTTCCTCCTGTATGATCTCCATTGCCTGTTTTAATTGTTGTTATTAAATGTACTCCAAAATAAACACATCAGCAACCCCCATTAAAAAACCCCGGCCATAGCCGGGGCTTCATTATTCCATTGGGTAACTGTTATTAAGCAGTTACTTTCCCTTTCACTTTTGCAACCACTTCTTCGGCAATATTGGTAGGAGCCGGAGTGTAATGTGAAAACTCCATGGTGCTGGAAGCACGGCCGGAAGTCAGCGAACGCAGCTGCGTTACGTATCCGAACATTTCGCTCAGCGGCACCTGGGCTTTGATCACCTGCGCACCCGCACGGGTATCCATACCTTCCATCATGCCACGACGACGGTTCAGGTCACCGGTCACATCACCCATGTATTGTTCAGGCGTGGTTACCTCTACCTTCATGATGGGCTCCAGCAGCACAGGTTTTGCTTTACGGGCAGCCTCGCGGAAGCCTTGCTTGGCGCAAAGCTCAAACGACATAGAATCCGAATCCACCGCGTGAAAGCTTCCGTCAAATACACGGATCTTCATATTGTCTACCGGGTAGTTGGCCAGCACACCATTGGTCATAGAGGTTTCAAAACCCTTCTGGATAGCGGGAACAAACTCTCTCGGAATAGCACCACCAAAAATGTCGTTTACGAACTGGTAGTTCTTGTCGGGGTTCTCTTTCTTCCAGTCTTCATCCACCGGCCCCAGGCTAAACTGGATATCTGCAAATTTACCACGACCACCGGTTTGTTTTTTCAGGGTTTCCCTGTGCTCTATGGTTGTGTTGAAAGCCTCTTTATAAGCTACCTGGGGCGCGCCCTGGTTTACTTCCACTTTGAACTCACGTTTCATCCGGTCGATGATGATCTCCAGATGCAACTCTCCCATACCACTCAGGATGGTCTGGCCAGTATCTTCATCGGTCTTTACACGCAATGTAGGATCTTCTTCTACCAGCTTCGCAATGGCCATACCCATTTTATCCACATCGGCCTGTGTTTTAGGCTCCACCGCTACGGAGATCACCGGTTCCGGAATAAACATGTTTTCCAGAACGATCGGGTGGTTCTCGTCGCAAAGGGTATCCCCTGTTTTAATTTCTTTAAATCCAACCGCCGCACCAATATCACCCGCTTCAATAAAATCAACCGGGTTTTGCTTGTTGGCAAACATTTTCATGATACGGCTGATCCGCTCTTTCTTACCGCTTCTTACGTTCAGCACATAAGAACCGGCATCCAGGTGACCGCTGTAACAACGGAAGAACGCCAGGCGGCCCACAAACGGATCGGTCATGATCTTAAAGGCCAATGCAGCAAACGGCTCTTTTGCATCCGGCTTCCGGGTCAATACTTTTTCAGGATCATCGGGGTCATGACCTTCGATGGCTTCAACATCCACAGGAGAAGGCAGGTAGCGGCAAACCGCATCCAGTGCTGTTTGTACGCCTTTATTTTTGAAAGAAGAACCGCACATCATCGGAACGATGCTCAGGTCGATGGCTGCTTTACGGATGGCCTCATGGATCTCGTCCTCAGAGATCGTATTCGGATCTTCAAAGAATTTCTCCATCAGCTGATCATCATATTCCGCAACAGCTTCGATCAGGTGTGCTCTCCACTCTTCCACTTCCTCTTTCATATCATCAGGAACCGGTATCTCCGTATAGGTCATCCCTTCTGTGGCATCATCCCAAATGATCCCGATATTCTTGATCAGGTCCACCACTCCCTTAAAATTGTCTTCTGCGCCGATGGGCAGCTGGAGGGGCACCGCTTTTGCACCCAGCATTTCCCGAACCTGTTTTACCACGTTCAGAAAATCAGCACCGGAACGGTCCATTTTATTTACAAAACCGATCCGGGGAACGCGGTAACGGTTTGCCTGGCGCCATACGGTTTCCGACTGAGGTTCTACCCCGTCAACCGCAGAGAACAAAGCGATCAGACCATCCAGTACACGCATGGAACGCTCCACCTCTACGGTAAAGTCCACGTGTCCCGGAGTATCAATAATGTTAAAAGAATATTCTTTAGTTGCATTTGTAGCCTTACCCTTATCAGTAGGGAAGTTCCATTTACAGCTAACGGCAGCAGAAGTAATGGTAATACCACGCTCTTTTTCCTGCTCCATCCAGTCGGTAGTAGCACCACCTTCGTGTACTTCACCAATCCTGTGAATCATACCGGTGTAACGTAAAATACGTTCCGTTGTAGTGGTTTTACCAGCGTCGATGTGCGCGGCAATACCAAAGTTCCTTTGAAATTTTAAATCTGCCATGATTTTGCTATAGTTGAAATTATTTATTTTAAAACCCCACTTTGCTCATTTTCAATACTTTAAAAAATAAAAATACCTGTCTGAGCAAAAAAATGGAATTTAAGGCTGCAAAGGTAAGAAAATATCACAAAAAATCGATTTGAATCACCTTAAATGTGGATTAATTGTGGCATGCGTGTAAAAAACCCGGATTTTTGCAGTAAGGGGCTATGGAGTCGGTTCTCTATTTGCCTACAGTAAAACAGTGTCCAAAGGCTGAAAGAAAAAAAGGATGGACATTTCTCATATTGCCGGTTTTAATTGCTTGAACGGGAAATATCCTGTAAATGCAACATCACCATGTTATCCGATCCGGTAAAATAAAGAATGTTTCAACCTGGGATCAATCCCAATCCGCTGCCACGCCTTCTGCCAGGATCCTTCCTGCGGCATCTTTAAATTTTATAAAATGGCCGTTGATCATATATGAACGGATCTGCGGCAACACTTTCAGATAGGCGTTCTCCACTTTCATAAATTCCGCACAGAATTTTTTGGTGGCGGCGATTGAAGAAAAGCCGATTTCCGTCCCCGCCCCGGTGCTGGTAGCAAACACGGCCTTGTTGCAGCCGGCCATCCCGCCGGTACGCGCGAGATCCGTAAGGTTAATAGAGGCCCGTGACTCTATCACCAGAGCGCCATCTGCCCCTTCCAGTTTTTTCAGCATCCATTCCCTGCGCAGGGGGTTCCAGCTACCGGCCGGAGGCTCTTTTTTCCCGGCATCCGCCACCCCCTCCAACAGCAATACATCCTCTTTATCAAACAGCTTCAGCCGGTTGCCGATCACCTGGTATTTTGCAGCCAGGGGCAGTGCTTTGGCAAGAATGTATTCAAGATCCCCAGCTGTTTTGCAATCACCATTCGCGCTGTTTATATTGCTGAATGTCATTGCCGGCGCGCCACGCGTTTTTGTCACAAAACGGATCTGGTTACAGCCTACAAAAGCCCTGGAGGTCTCCAGGCTGGTCAGGTCAATAAAAGCCTGCCGCTTCATCAGACTGTCTGACGGAGCATTGATCAGTTTTATAATATTCCATTTACGTGCGGGATCATCCATCTCATCATCATCAGCGATCCCCGCTCTAAGGAGGCGGCGTCCCTGCCTGTCGAACAGGCTGATCTGGCCGGGGTCTACTGAAAAACGGTATACGTTCTTCAGTAATTGCCGGTAGACAGCATCATTGGAGTGGATCATATTGAGCGACCGGCTCATATCCAGCTCCATCCGCTGGTGATGACCAAACCTGGGTGTCAGTACCAGGGTATCACTCCCGGATATAAAACCGGAACGGGCTACATCCCTCAGGTCCAGGAACATTTTCTTCTCCGGATACTGTCCGCTCATCTCCAGGATCTCCCATTTATGATGCAGGGCTTCCGTATGCAATGTACTTACCAGGGGTGCCGTATTGCGGCTACAGGCGGCAATAATGACGGTGGTCAGCAGCAGCGGGTATATTCGTTTTATTTTCATACTTCTTATTAGATGGCCCATATATCATATATTTGCAATACATATCCTAACCGCGGATCCTGTCAAATAAATACTAAAACTAATGAAATTCAAATTGATGCTCTTCTTCCTCCTGGCTGCGGGCCTGTACGCCTGTGAAAAAGGCACTCCAACACAGGAACAACCTCAATCTCAAAAAGAGCCTGGTGTAAAAACCGGGATCGGAACAAAGGTGATCATCAATCAATCATACCTGACAGATACAACAAAAGCGATCGATAGCAACTACGAAAAATTTGCCGGAGTTTGGAGACTTACCGTATTTGTTTGCGGCACCTGCGGAGTGGACCCGCGAAAGCCGGATACCACCGAAATCCTTACACTGCGGAGGAACGGGCAATACGAGCGGATCAGAAGCGATACTGTTTATTTCACAGGCACCTATAACATTCGGTATGATTACCGTTGTGGTAGCACTGCCGCCGAAAAAACATTCCTTTTTGAGGACGTAGCATCAATAGAAAATGCAAAAAAATCGAGTACTTCGTTCCCCCTCTTCTACCTCAGCTCCACAATTAGTATTTCCGATCCGGTCAGTCCGGTACTTACCATTGCGGCTCCCAAATGTATGGTGGACATGGATGGATATAAAACCTATAAAAGGATTACGGAATGAACCGGTATTTGTGATTTAATGGACGCCGGATACAGCTGCCGCTCTTTACAGGGTGCGATCTTTCCTACCGCAGATACCCCAGTATCTTCAGCATGCTTTGTGAAGACTGCTCCTTGGCATATACCCATTCAATCAATTTGCCGTTTTTATCGTATTCGAGGATGATGTGCTTGGGCGAGGGGATCAGGCAATGTTTGATGCCCCCATATCCGCTGATCTGATCCTGGTAAGCGCCGGTATGAAAAAAACCGACGTATAAGGGTTCCGCATCGCTTTCCGCATTTTTGGGCGTGGCTTCAATGGCCGGAACGCCCAAACCACCAACCCCATTATCATTTTTGATCTTGGGGAGAAATACTTCATTGATATGCTCTTCGGAATCATAGTAGTCATGCCCGTCGCAGGTAATGCCACCCAATACCACCCGCTGGTATTCATTGTTCCATTTATTGATCGGCAGCATTAAAAAGCGCTCACCGATGCCCCAGGTATCCGGCAGGGTCGTAATGAAGGAAGAATCGATCATGTACCAGGTTTCCCGGTCGTTCTGTACCTTTTCGCCGATCACGCTGTAAATATGCGCCATGCTCTCCCCTACCGTAAAGCTGCCAAACTCGGTGTAGATATTGGGTACCGGCACTTTTGCTTTTTTGCAGGCAGATTTGATGTTGCTGATGATCTCGTTGATCATGAACTGGTAGTCGTACTCAAAACCCAGGCTGTGCTTGATGGGAAAACCGCCGCCGATGTTAATGGAATCCAGCTCGGGACAGATCTTTCTCAGCTGACAGTAAAGGTTGATGCTTTTGCGCAGCTCGCTCCAGTAATAGATATCATCTTTGATCCCCTTGTTTAAAAAGATATGGAGCATCTTAAGCTGGAACTTTTCCTCATTCCCTTCGATTTCATCCACGTAAAATTCCAGCACATCTTTGGCCCGGATGCCCAGGCGCGAGGTATAAAAGGGAAAAGTAGGTTCCTCTTCCGCTGCAATGCGGATCCCCAGCTTAAACGGCTCTTTGCTTTTTATGCTCCGCCGGTACATCTGCAGTTCCTCCTTATTATCCAGCACCGGGATCACATTCTTAAAGCCGCTGTTAATGAGCTTTGCGATGCGCGAGGTGTAGGCTTTTTGCTTAAAGCCGTTGCAAACAATATTGATATCCTTTGTGACCTTCCTTCTTTTATAAAGCTGGTTGATGATATCGATATCATAAGCAAAAGAAGTTTCCAGATGGATATTGTGCTTCAACGCCTCCTCAACTACAAAAGAGAAATGCGAGCTCTTGGTGCAGTAGCAATAAAAATATTCTCCCTCGTATTTGTGCCGCTTCATTGCCGTGGCAAAATATTGCTTTGCCTTGTTGATGTTGATCCCGATCTTGGGCAGATAGCTGACCTTGAGGGGAGTGCCGTGCTTTTTGATCAGGGCTTTCAGGTCGATGCCGTTAAATTTCAAATACCCGCCCTCTACTTCAATTCCTTCCTGCGGGAAGTTAAAGGTCTGGTCTACTAAGCCTAAGTATGAATTATTCATTACTCAACAAATCCGGTGAATGCCGGCAGCTTTTAAGTTTTTTTAAAATTGCCCGCTAAATTACTGAATTATGCAATTGGCCAATTTGAAAAGTTGAAAATGTTTTTAACCCGGAGCAACAGCCGGTCAAGCGTCCTGTAGTGATCCCAGCATCGTCCTGTCCTCAATTAGAATTTCCTTAATTCCGTAGCAATCAAAACTTCTTTATGACGCACCAGAAAATACTGCTTTCTTTATCACTCCTTTTTTAGCCCTCCTTGCGTTTAAACTTAGCCCGTGAAGTGCACCAGGGATCCGCAAGGACCGCAACCCACAAAAAAGCCCGCCGTTTCCGGCAGGCTCACAGTATTGTAAAAAAACAGCTTACTTAACAGAAGCAACCAGCGCCTTGAACGACTCGGGGTTGTTCATGGCCAGATCCGCTAATACTTTGCGGTCGAGGTCAATTTGTTTTTCTTTCAGCTTGTTGATAAAAACGGAGTAGGTCAGGCCTTCTTCACGAACGGCAGCGTTGATCCGCGCGATCCATAAAGCACGGTAATCCCTTTTCTTCAATTTACGACCCACATACATATAGGTCATCCCTTTTTCTACAACGTTTTTGGCAACGGTAAATACGTTTTTACGTTTGCCATAAAAGCCTTTGGCTTGTTTTAATATTTTTTTTCTGCGGGCTTTAGAAGCTGCGGAGTTTACTGAACGTGGCATATCTGAATAATTTTAATTGTAAATGATAAAATAAGAATCAAGCAATCGCTTATTTTAAACGCAATAGGCGCTGTACAAAATTCATGTTGGATTTTGCAACAACACCGTCGATCCGCATACCGCGTTTACGCTTGGTTGATTTTTTGGTCAGAATGTGACGTTTGAAACTTTTTTGGTGGGTGATCTTACCAGTAGCCGTTACTTTAAAACGTTTCTTTGCACTGGAGTTTGTTTTTACTTTAGGCATTTTTACCTTTATTTTCTTGTGATACCTTTGAGGTGTTGACGCCCGGGCGCCACCCTTTTTGAACCTCTTCAGTAATGTTTCCGTTTTTTCAAACGGGATGCAAAGGTAAGCAAATAATTGAAATCCGGCATTGTTCCCGGTAAAAATACTCATTTATCCTGGCGCTTCATTAAAATTATCATAAAATTGGGGGTAAGAAGTGCCTGCAATTACGGTACAAATCTTAATTTTCGCCTTTACTATGATGATAAGATTAAAGCATTCAGCCTGTTATAAAAAAAACTTCCTGTTGTTGCTGGTCCTCGGCAGTGCATTTGCGTCACTGAACGCACAGGATGTGATGGGAAAAATTGAGCGTTTTGCAAGTTCTTTTACCCCGGAACGCGCTTATATTCATTACGACAAGAGCAGCTATTCTCCCGGGGAAACCATCTGGTTTAAGGCCTACCTGCTGGCAGAAATTGCGCCGGCTGAGGCCAGCAAGACCTTTTATATCGATTGGATCGATGATAAAGGGAAGATCCTGCAGCACACGACCAGCCCGCTGGTGAATGGCATGACCAACGGCCAGTTTGAGCTTCCGGTCGGTTATACGGGCAAGTCCCTCACCGTAAAAGCCTATACCAGCTGGATGCTGAACTTTGATGCCGCCTTTCTCTATACGAAAAAGATACCGGTTGTAAACAATGCACCACCTGCACCGGACAAAACAGGCGCCGACCTGAAACCCACGCTGACCTTTTTTCCCGAGGGCGGAGACGCCATTGCCGGCCTTCAGAACAAAATTGCTTATAAAGCGGTCGACGCTTTTGGCGACCCGGTAAAGATCACGGGTACCGTGGTGGATGAAGCAGGAAAGTTTGTGGACAGTATCCGGAACATGCACGACGGCATGGGATATATCCTGCTTATTCCCAAACCCAACGCAAAATATACCGCCAAATGGAAGGACGACAAGAAGACGGCATACACGACACCGCTCCCGGCAATAAAAGCCGAAGGGGTCGCTTTAAAAATTGCCCTTGCTCCCGGCAAACGGAACTTTGAAGTTTTGGCCAGTGCTGCGGCCGGTGCCGATAGTGTACACATCATCGGCACGATGTACCAGCATGCCATATTCAATATCAGCAGGGCCATAAAACCGGGTCCGGTCACCGGCAGTATTCCGCTGGAAAGCCTGCCTTATGGCATTTTAACGATCACGGTCTTCGATCAGAACTGGAAGCCACTGGCGGAAAGGATCACTTATGTTGATAACAACCAGGCCTATTCCCGCCCCGCGATGATGGAGGTAGAACACTGGGGACTGAGCCACCGTGGAAGAAATGAGCTCATCATCTCGCTGTCCGAGGCAGTCCCCGCTTCGCTGTCCATCGCCGTTACCGACCTGGCCATTGGCGGAGACAGTACGGAAAACATCCTTTCGGGCCTGATGCTCACCGGCGAACTGAAGGGAAAAGTGTACAACCCGGCTTATTACTTTAAAGACAGTTCCCTGACTACACAGCAGCACCTCGATCTGGTGATGCTTACCAATGGCTGGCGCCGTTTTAACTGGCAGCAACTGATCGCCGGCGAGCTGCCTGCCGTGCGGTATCCGAGGGACTCCGCCTATATCTCTGTTTCCGGGAAACTGGCAGGCATCATGCCAGCCTCCATCTCACCAGCCTCCTCCATTATTGTGATGATGAAACAAAAAGATACAGAGGGTAAAGTGCTGATGATGCCCATTACAAAGGACGGGCGCTTTAATGATCCATCGTCCATATTCTTTGACACTGCACGGGTTGCCTATAAGATACAGGATAAAACGCTCGACGGATCAATGGTCCAGTTCATGCCGGACAAACTCCGGGTGCCGGATCCGGGAGAGGGATGGAAAAGCTTGTTGAAAGCAGATACGGCGGGAAGCGCCTACCACCTCAGGCTTGCCGCTGCGGCCAATGCCATTGCAGAAAAAAACAGGTATAAGGAGCTGGAAGCTGTTACCGTTGCTGCTAAAACCAAAACGCCGGTCCAGATACTGGACGATAAATATGCTTCCGGCCTGTTTAAAGGCGATATGAATTCCGTTCAGTTAGATGTATTGAACGATCCCTTCGCCAAAAGCGCAATGGACATTTTCACCTACCTGCAAGGAAAAGTGGCGGGACTCCAGATCTCCGGATCCGGCTCCAATGCGTCCTTAAGCTGGCGCGGTGGCGCCCCTCAGATCTATATTGATGAAATGCCTGCGGATGTGAGCTTTGCCTCATCCATTAATGTGAATGACATAGCCTATATCAAAGCATTCCGTCCGCCGTTTATGGGTGGATCCAATGGTGCCAACGGGGCCATTGCCATCTATACCCGGCGCGGTGATGATGTGAAGCCCGAGCCCGGGAAAGGCATGTCTGCAAGCCGTATTGAAGGCTATACTGCCATCAGGGAATTTTACGTACCCAAGTATTACAGCGAGTTTGTGGCTCCGGACGCGGATAAAGATGTGCGCACCACCATTTACTGGAATCCCAATGTGGTCATCGACCCCAAAAAGAAACAGGTAATGGTGTCCTTCTATAACAACGACGTCACCGACGCCTTCCGGGTAGTGATCCAGGGAATGACGCTGGACGGAAAGCTGATCCATCATGAAGAGAATATGGAATAGCCATACTTTATCAGGTCCCTTTCAGGAGACCCGGATAAGAAGAGAAAATAGTCCCGGACTTTGCATATATGTCAGGTTAGTTTTGCTATCAGAAGCTGCAGCACAGCGCCGATCCTGTTAGCCAATGGCAGTAACGACAATGGAGGTGCGGCGCACCGGTAACAGGGCACGGTTGGTACAGACTGGTGCTCAATATTACCGCGGCTCTGCTGGCAAGATCTTTAGGCACTCCGGGGTACAAAAAGGAGCGGGCGCACTGCGCCTTTGCCCCTTACTTATTTTTAATCGCTATACTTTTTAACGGGAAAAAAGATCTTCAGGATGCTTCCTCGTGAAGTGATTCTTCTCACCTCGGCGCTAATGCGAAGTTCCGGAACAGTATTACAATAGCGGCTTGGGGGTCACCCTAAAAAGAGAATCTGTTATCGCATTCCTATATATAGCAGCTGTTTCTTTTGGCCCATTCCTGCTGATTAATATGCCGGGCCACCCAGAAAAAATCAGCCCCGTTTCCGGGGCTGACCTCATACACTTTAAATTATGAAAACTAAACCTTACCCATCTTAAAATCTTCTCCCACCAGGTGCATAACATTTTACGGATTTATAAAATGTTATACGCCCTTCCCTCCTTATCTTCTTCTGCCTTCAGAACGCCCGCGGCTGCTTCCGTCATTTCCACGTGACCCGCTCCCCCTCGAAAAACCGCCGCTCTCACTTCTTGCAGGTGCGCTTCGCTGTACCTGTACTTCACGGCTCCGGGATGCTTCCTGGCGCTGTGCACTTTCGCGCCGGCGCATTTGCTCCATACGCTGCGTGTTCTCCTGGCTCCGCCGTGCTTCTGACTGCTGCTGATCGCGCTGGCGACGCATCTGTTCCGCCCGTTGTGCATTCTCCTGGTTGCGGCGGGCAGTTTCCTGTTGCTCCTGCTGGCGCGCCCGCTCTACCCGTTGTGCATTTTCCTGACTTCTGCGCGCATCCATCTGCTGGTCGCGCTGGCGGCGCATCTGCTCAACTTGCTGTGCATCGCTCCGGTTGCGGGTCTCATTCCGTTGATCGCGTATCTGTTGTTCTCTTTGCCGTGTTGCTGCGTCATTGTTGCGCGCATTCTCCAGGTTGCCCCGGCGCTGTCTTTGCGGGTCGCTTCTCCTGTCAGCGGCTGCATCACCGGTGGTGCGGTTCGCCGGTGTGCCTGTTGCACGCCGTCCGGATACACCGGTGCTATTGCTGCTCCTGCGTTCGCCGGCTGCATCCCGGTTTTCTGTTCCTGAATTCCGGTTCCCATACCGCTCACGTACGGCATCGCTCCTTCTTCCTGCCGCGGTGCTGCCGCGGTTCGTATTGCTCCGGTCAACCCGGGCAGCGTCCCTGCTGTATTGCTGTACTGTCCTCGGAGTATAGCGGGAGTTCTCGCTGCTCCTCCGGACAGCCGGGCGATATACAGATACTTCGTTCCGGCCTACGGAAGTGCGTCCGGGGCGGTTTGCATCCCGTACCCTGACGGTCTGGATGCGTCCGGCATACCGTTCTACATCCGTGCGGCGCGGTCCGTTTGAGTAGTATCCCCGGCCCCGGTAATTCCTGCCACCATAATTATTGATGATGGTGGTATGATTGATGATGGTCACGTTGTTCCGGTAAGGATAATAGTACCGGTTGATGTAGCGCGACCCCATGTACCGGCAGGGGGCAAAGGTCCAGTAATCGTACGGCGGGTTATAATTGCCAAAACCTATATTAATACTGATCCCCGGCCTCAGCGGAGCCCACCCGTAGTAGTCGCCGCCACCCCTCCACGCTACCCAGCCCGGAGACCATTCGTAGCCCGGCACCCACATCCACCCGTAAAACGGATCATAGAACCACCTTCCATAGTGAAAAGGTGCCCAGCCCCAATCGTAATCCGAGGCCCACATCCAGTCGTCTCCATCTGCATAGACCCAGCGGCCATTGGTTGCGTAGGGCCGGAAATCGCCGCCTACGCGTGGGCGCCAGGCATATCCGTAATCCGGATAATCGATCCATTCCCCATAAGGGCTCAGCTCATCATAGAATGTCTGAAAATTAATGCTTACCCCAACCCTTGGCTGAGCTGCGGCCCTCTGAGAAACCGACAAAGCCAACGCCAGGAATAAACCAAAGCTCCATGTGGTAATAAGTCGTTTCATGTCTGAAAATTATTTTGTTTTGAGTTAAAATTGTTACCCGAGGCGGCAGGCATTTGGTGCTGTTGCTTTCTCTTAATTTATTAGACGGTAATTTACTTCTGAAGTTGGCAAACAGCGGGCAAACTAACAATTGTTATGAAAAATTTAAGTAAAATTTATTAACATTTCCGTTTAACGCCTTTGGTTCAGGTCGTTCAATGTTCCGGGACTAACGTTTGAGGTTTAAGCTTTGGTTCCCATTTGCCGCCCGATGCGCATTTCGCAGCTCCAGGCCCTGCTGATGGGTGATCGCTGAAAGCTGACTCCTAACCGCTTCTAAACCCGGATCCCTGTACATTTGCATTAAAACTGTCATTTTTATTGAAGGATTATTATCAAATACTGGGACTTCCTCCTTCGGCCACCATTGCAGAAATAAAAATGGCTTACCGGAAGCTGGCGCACCAGTATCATCCCGACAAAAACCCCTCTAATCTGTATGCGGCGGCGCATTTCAGCCTGATCAAGGAGGCCTATCACACGCTTACCCGGCCGGAGCTGAAGACACAATACCTTCAGGAACGCTGGCTGCAACAATCGATGGGGGCACCCATGGAAAAAACGGCTACGACGCCTCCGGAACTGTTGAAAGACCTGCTGAGCGTGCACCAGCAGCTCATTCATTACGACGTGTACCGGGTGGATAAAAGAGGCGTATATGCCACGCTGCAGGAATTGATCAGCCCCGCTAAAATCGATATACTGAATCAGTTCCACCAGCAGGATATTAACCGGGAAATGGTGAAATGGATGGCTGATAGTATTTTCTTATTACATCCGGAAGACCAGCTCCGTATCCTGGAGCAGATGGAAAAGATCCTGGCCCCTGCAGAAAGCCGTATCCTGATCGGAAAAAAGAGCCGCGAGATCCGTCAGTCGATCCGCTTCAGCCGCTATAAGCCCTTTTTGATTTTAGGGCTAATTATCCTACTTTGCATCATCATCGCATATTCCTTATAATAACCTATTGGTTAATTTTAAACTTTATCCGTTATGATGCCAATCGGGGACGACAATTCCGGTCGCACGCTTACTCCCTATATCAACTACCTGTTAATCGCCATCAATATTTTTGTTTTTATTTATTACCAGCGACTGGGAACGAATATCGATTTCCTGATGCGCTACTCCACCGTGCCGGGTGAGATCCTTACCGGTACCGACATCGTGGGCACCAATGACCTCGGGCCCTCCCCGGTGCCGGTCTATACGACCATTTTCACCGCCATGTTCATGCATGGCAACATTGCGCATATCCTGGGCAATATGCTTTACCTGTCGATTTTCGGTGATAATATTGAAAATGCGATGGGGCATCTCCGGTACCTGGTATTTTACCTGCTGTGCGGCGTGCTGGCTTCCTTTTCGCATGTGTTTATGGCATTGGTATTGGAAGATGGTCTGCTCATTCCCAGCCTGGGCGCTTCCGGTGCCATCTCCGGCGTGCTGGGTGGTTACCTGGTGCTCTTTCCAAAGAACAGGATCCGTATCTGGGCATTGCTGTTCACCTTCCGTGTGCCGGCGGTCATCACCCTGGGGCTCTGGATCGTGATGCAGGTGGTCAGCCAGGTCAATACGATCGGGGCCAGCGAGCAGTCGGGTGTTGCGTACGCGGCACATATCGGGGGGGTTCTTGCCGGTATGTTCCTGGTAAGGTTTTTTGCAAACCGGAAACAATTTGGAATTTGAAAATATAAAAATGAGGATCCCGGACTTTTTGAAAGAAAATCCAACACCAGGCAATAAAACCGGGCCCAACTACAAACCTCAAATCTCAAACGTCAAACTACCCCTGCCTCGCGGCCTTCCAGCCAGCTCTTGAACAAGGCCACCCGCTCCCGGCTTACCACCGTATCGGTATCCGCATCCGGACTGAGCTGGAGGATGAGCCGGCTGTTGTAGTAGCTGTTGATCTTTGCAATGGCATCGATGCAAACGATCATTTTCCGGTTGATGCGGAAGAACAGGGTCTTGTTCAGCATCTTATCCATCTGGTCCAGCGAATAATCCAACGGTACTTTTCTCCCGGTGTGGGTCACCGCCTTTGTAATTCCATCGGCATAACAGATACAGGCAATATCTTTCGACTTTACATAAACGATCTGGTTGTTCGCCCTGCCAATGAACCGTGTGTTTTCCTGCCGGTAGAACGCTTCGGCGATCCGGGAAAGATCCAGGGCCGGATGCGCACTGACCTGAGGTTTAAGATAATTGAATTTCTGTAGCGCCCGCTCCAGTTCTTCCCGGTCGATCGGCTTCATCAGGTAATCGATGCTGTGCACCTTAAAGGCCTGCAATGCAAATTTGTCGTACGCCGTGGTAAAGATCACCGGCATGCGGGTTTCCGTTTGCTGAAACAGCTCAAAACAATTGCCATCGGAAAGCTGTATATCCATAAACGCCAGATCGGCATTGTTTGCCGGGTCGTTCAGCCATTTTTTGCCCTCATCAACCGATTCAATGATCCCGAGCACCCGGAGCCCGGGCACCAGTCCGCCCAGCAATTGCACCAGGCGATCTGCGTTCAGTTTTTCGTCTTCAAATATTACAATGTTCATATCTGTATGCATGTTTAAAACTGGTCTTTCAATGCTTCCGGCAGAAAGGGCAATTTTACCACAAAACTCTCGCCGGTTTCCCGGATCTCCACCTGCTCGCCGGTGATTAGTTCATATCTTTTCCGGATATTGGAAAGGCCAATACCCGTGGAAAACCGGATCCCGTTGCGCTTCCGGAGATCATTGGAAATAATGATGTGCCCGTCGGTAAAACGGATACGGATATGCAGGGGCGCATTTGCCGCAAACCGGTTATGTTTTACCGCGTTCTCCACCAGCATCTGCAGGGCCGAAGGCGGAAGCAGCGAATGCTGCTGCTGTTCGGAGGGTACATCCATATGAAATAAAATACTGTTCTGATGCCGGATGCGGATCAGGAACAAATAGGACTCCAGAAAAGACAATTCGGTCTGAAGTGAAACCAGGTTTTCTTCTTTCTGGTCAAGAATGTACCGGTAGCACTTTGAAAGCTGGGTAATGTATTCTGCGGAAAGATCCGCGCTCTTATAAACCAGCCCTGTTAAAACGCTCAGCGAATTAAAAAAGAAATGCGGGTCGATCTGGCTTTTCAGCACATCGTACCGGGCCTGCATATTTTCTCTTTTCAGCCGTTCCGCATTTAGCCGGGCCTCCTGCCAGTTCTTATAATAAAAGAGGATGCCGTTAAAACTCAATATCAGAAGATAAAAGATAAAAGCGCCGAAAATAAGATCATAGCTCAGCCGGCTGAAGCTTTTCCAGGCTTCGTAATTGTTAAAAAAATAAATATCAAAAAAAGAATAGGTAAGGCCAAAAAGGAAGGCTGCAAAAACACCGAACAGCATCAGTCCCAGGCAAAGCAGCACAATGGTATAGGGAAATCTTTTTTTGACCGTGCGCTTTTGCAGGAAACGGGAAAGACGCTCCCCGCCTACCCAGATCAGCAGCCCCAGCGATACAAACATCAGGCTGAAGGATTGCTCCCGGAAAAACGAAGAACCCGCAGCATTGGCGAATGACATATCAAACGAACGGAACACCACGCTGAAGCCATAGAGGATCACGACCCGCGCAATATACTTCACCATGGGATGCTGCAGGAGCGCTTCCAGCTGCTGCCGGCTCATCTTTTTTAAAAGGAATATGATGGCGCCTAATATCATATACGGGTGTTGTTGTTTTTATCGAACCATTCCAACGCTTCCTCAATGGCAACAGAAACCGGGGTGTAGCTGAGCCCAAGTGCCCGTGAGGCTTTCTGCCCCGAATAGTAATTATGCAGGCATAAGAGATAGGCCGATGCATAGTTCAGCTTTAACCGTTTGCCTGTTAGCCGGCCGATCGCCGTTCCCAGCAGCCCACCCGCTTTCAGCAGAAGCCGGGGAATGCCCAGCATTACCGGGCTTTGCCGGGCCAGCCGGTTCACCATTCTGAAAAATTCGCGGTAGCTCAGGTTTTCCCCGGCAATCAGCAGGCATTCACCGTTTTCTCCATGCCGGCACGCGGCAACGATGGCGCGGCTTACATCCCCGACGTGTACAAAATTCTTTCCCCCCGGAGGATAGAACAGGAACATTTTGTTCAGCGCATATTTCAGGAGCCGGCCGGAGCTGGGCTTCAGATCATGTGCCCCGATCATAAATGTGGGATTTAGGATCACGGCCTGCAATCCTTTTTCCACCACGGCTTCCAGTACCTTTTGCTGAGCAATGTATTTCGTGTTGATGTACGGGGAATTGATCTTAAAGAGCGAAAAAGGGTTCAGTTCCGTACCCGGATCCTCAAGCGTTCCCGGTGCCATGGTGTTGGCCGTACTGATATAGATCAGCCGCTTTACGCCCTGGTTCAGGCATGCCCGGATAACATTTTCCGTTCCCCGGATATTCACCTTTTCATAGGCGCTCCGCCTGATCCCCCATTGCCCCGTAAGCGAAGCGGTATGTACTACAAAATCGCAGCCTGCAACCGCTTCCTCCACGTCTGCGGCGTTTTCTATGGTTCCATAGTACCACTCACAAAAAAGGCCGTTCAACAGGCTTGTGTCTGCCGATCTCCGGATCAGCACGCGTACTTCAAAGCCGTTCCGGCTAAACTCAAGGGCGGCATTATAACCCAGCAGTCCGCTGGCACCCGTAATCAATACTTTTGACATCTTCTAATGTGTTAGTTGCAACTCCCGTCTGATTGCCCCGGAGATCAGGCGTACTTTGACTGTAGATGGAAGAATGCCCATCAGCTTTTGATTCAGCCGGTTCCACCAGCCGGGAACAATAACAGCCCTGCCGGCCAGTGTTTGCCGGAGGATCCGGTTGGCCAGGTCTGCGGTGGAAAACAGTCCCAGCCGCCCTTTATACCCCTGCATCAGGATGCGTTGTGAGGTGTTGGAATTGGTCATGATCGGCCCAGGATAGGCCACGCTCACCGATACGCCCTGTGCCTGCATTTCCTCCCGGAGTCCCAGTGAAAAAGAAGAAACGAATGCCTTCGATGCGGGGTAAACCGTTTTATAGGCAATGGGTGAAAACGCGGCCATGCTGGCAATATTCAATACAAAGCTCTGTTCATGCTCCAGCAACCGGGGCAATAACGCACGGGTAAGCAACGCCGTGCAAGCGATATTGAGCTGGATGATCTTATCGATCAGCTGCGGCGAGCTGTCCAGCATCGACACTGTTCCGCCCATGCCCGCATTATTGATCAGGAAATTGACCGGGAACATCGCTTTGATCATTGCCGTATGCGATTCAAATGCCGCCCGGTTGGTCAGGTCAAATTCAAAAATACGGACATCGATCCCATAGAGGCGGCGCAGCTCCTCGCCCGTTCTTTTTATGGCGCTTCCTGGAAGCGCGATCAGGACCAGGTTCATACCCAGACGGGCGCAGCTAAGCGCAAAGGCGCTCCCCAGCCCGCTGCTGGCCCCCGTGATCAGCGTGTACTTTTTATTCATGATCTAAGATTGTTGTTGCAGCAATGATTTAAAACGGGACATCGTGGTAAGGATATTGTCATACACAATGGGATCAGAAACCCAGCGTGGGACCGTAACGCTTTTATTGGTGAGGATCTGGTAGGTAATGCGGGACTGGTTGTGCGCCAGCTGATCGATCACCCATTTGCCCGAAGTGCCTTCCAGGCGGGTCACATTTTTCAACCGTGGATAGGCCTGGTGCCGGACACTTTCGAAGTAAATGGTATTGGAACGGGCCGGTGCCTGGGGCGCATAGTAAAAGTATTTCAAGCTGCAGTCCTGGTCTTCCATAGGCCAGGGCAACGCATACCGGATGTAGTTCAGCCATACATGCTCATCGCGGGTGCGGGCTATTTTATACGCGCTCGATTTTACGTTCCAGCGGCTTCCCTTTGCAGCATCTTTCAAAAGCGTTACCACATCCGTCAATCCCGCGCCGGCAACCTCAAACGAAACTTTCAGCTCCCGCACCTTATTGCCATTATGCATTACCCAGCGTTCATACAGGGCAATTCCATTGGAGGTCTTCACCATTTTAAAATCGCCGGAAGGCGTTGCGCTTAACAGACTGCCGCAGAGGAACAGCGACATCAAAAAAAGTATCTTTTTCATAAACTATTTTTTACAAACATAACAGCGCCGGCAACCCTTTAAAAACAATAGTGCCTGAGCCGTATAATTTTCATGGTAAGATGTTGGTTTTTTTTGTGAACCGGCAACAGGATTTTATCATTAACACTTTTTAAGGAACCGTTTAAATGAGCTTAACACATTTTTGAAAGAAACAGAATACCTGCCTGACGGGTGCTTATACAATAAAGCGCCGCGTTCCGGAAAAAATATCAGAATCCCTTAACTGTTCCGGAACCGGTGATCGCCGCCGAAACTGCAGGGTTGCCCACGTAACGTACATCCCCGCTGCCGGTGATCGTTACGTTCAAATGATCCGTTGCCCATACGTTGGTATCGCCGGAACCGGTAAGCCGGAGCTTTGCTTCATTGCTCTGCATCTGATGCGCATCATAGTCTCCGCTCCCGGTAAGCGTTACATCCTGACTGTTGCACTGCCCGGCGTTGATCGTCACATCACCATTGCCGCTGATCTGTGTTTTCAGCGACGCAGCCGACAATTTTGCAAGGAACATATTGCCGGAGCCGGTAAGTTTCAGCTCCATGGAACCGGCCGTTATTGCGTCCAAAGCGGTAAAATTGCCGCTGCCTGTAAGTGTTATTGCTTTCAGTTCAGGCACCGTCACATATACGGTTACACTTCCTCTTTTAATGGTCACATTATTGGGCGTACGGACCACCAGTTTCCCGTCTACCACTTCTGTAATCACATACCGCTGTATATTATCGGCGGCGAGCACTTCCACTTTTGTATCTGTCCCTTTCGTATATTCCACATGACCGCTAATCGTTGTTTCAATTTTATCAAACCCGGTTACACTCCGCGTTTCCCTTACTGCCGGCCCGTCCGGATATACTTTCTTACAACCCTGGGAAGCGGCTAGCATTAACAACATAAGAGATAATGGTAGGATCTGTTTCATTTTCGTTTTGATTTTTATAAATGATTGATTAAATAATTAGAGACGGATATTGATCCCGGCAATGGCTCCCGGGGCAACCAGCAGCACGGATTCCCGCTTTTTGATCTTCCAGATATAATGCCCGGAGAACAATTCAGAATCCGACTGATCCGTAATATACAGGGCTGGTCCGATAGTGAGCTCTATAGCAGGTGTGACCTTTATTCCAAGCAGTGTTCTCAATGATTCTGTATGCCTGATAAAATTATGAACGTCGGTGCGTGCCATAAGCACGGCTTCCGAATTCACCCGTATCCCCCTGGTCAGAGGTATGCGGTATCCCAGCCCGGTTTCCATCTGAAGCACGGTCCGGCCCCGGTCCTTTGCCAGCCCGGCCCCAACGATACCATAAGTTTTATAACTTCCGGTACGCAATACCAGGCTTGCCGATACATCATCGTAAACCTGCAACCCGATCTGCTTTTCACCATGCCTGATAAAGTTTAAAATGCCAATGGGATACCGGGAGCTGTCGGCGATATTGATGAGCCCCGATAGCTGAACTCCTTCGACAGTCCGGGCCTTATTCACCAGGCCTGCGATCTGATTTCCGGCGTGCCGCGATGTGTTGACCAGGCCAGCCAGCTGCAACAGGCTGTAATGACTATAATTGCTTAAGCCGCCTATCTGTATAAACCCGTTGCCGGCATCATGGTTATGCAACCCGGCCAGCTGCAATCCTCTTCCGTTCCGGGAAGTGTTCACCAACCCCGCAATGGCTACGCCTTTGTTTGAGCCTTTAACCTGATTGACCAGCCCGCTGACCATTACCCCGCGATTGCTTCCGTAAAGCGTGGCATACAACCCGGCAACAGATACGCCCTTATTATCCCGGTTCACGCCTTGCAATGCATGCAAGGCGAAGGCCGGACTTATATCGCGGGCATGCACGCCCTGTGTACTGATGGGGGTTACCAATCCCAGGTGCACCGATTTGCCTGCATGCTCCTGTGCAGCAAGCTTTAAACCGGAAATAACAAATACGGGTAGTAAAATTGAATGTTTAATTTTCATGTCTTTAGTAATGTATCCCTCTAATACATCCTAAAGCCTTATTACCCCTATGCTGTCATTAAAAAAGATTCATCCCGATGGTCCAGCCCAGGCTTAGCGGATTGCGGCTGTTTTCGTTCAGGGTGATCATATTCCGGCGAAAATTGGTATAGGCATCCTGGCCGTCATTGCTTCCCGTAAGCTGATACTGCAGCCGGGGGCCGGCAAACAATTGCAGTTTGGGATGCACCTGATACATCAGCACCGGCTGAAAGCAGACGTTATCATAATTGGTGTTAAATTCTTTGGCCGTGGTGTAAAAAAGGCTCACCAGTTCTGTGGCCATTTTTATCTTCCGCTTCAGCGTCCATTCGCTGCCCAGTCCGTAACCAAACAGGTAGTAGCCGCCTGGGTTGCCGGCATGCACCCAACCCAGCTGAAGAATATTATATAAAGACCGGTTCCCGGATTTGTAACTAACATTAACCTGGCCGTTCTCCTGTGCCGAAACCGAAAAAGCATGCTTGCCGTTGCGGTGATAATTGAATGGTCCGATGGCAATGCCCCTGAGCGTATCTGCCAGGTTCACCAGCCCCAGCTGAAAGCCATTTATCTTCTTTGCCCGGTTCACCAGTCCGGCAACCTGGGCACCGCGGCTCATTTCCGTTGCCACGTTCACCAGCCCGGACAGTTGCAGGCCTTGTTCAAAAACGGTGGTGCGATTCACGATACCTGACAGCTGCATTCCTTTTTGTACGCTCTGCGCGTTATTGGCAATACCGGCGATCTGCAGACCGGTGAAGGCACCGGTACTGTTGTACCCACCGGTGATCTGCAAGCCGGTCATGGCGCTCTTGTCGGCATTTGCTAATCCGCCGATCTGCAATCCGCTTACCGTATCGCCCGCATAATTATACAGCCCGCCCACCTGCACACCATGCACGCTGCCGCCCACAAAATTGGCCAATCCACCAACCTGCACGGACCGGACATGCTTCTGTACGATATTGAACAGGCCACCGATCTCCAGCGCATCTACCTCCGCCGCATAGCCACCCAATAAGTTAAACGAAAGCTTGTTCTCCTGCTGACCTTTCAATACGTTCTTCGTGGCAATTCCCGGAAGGACGCCCAGCTGGAACTTCTGCTGATAAAAGTAATTTTTAAGATTGATGCTGCTGAGCCTTTGCCGGGTGCCGATCAGCCGCCGGGCCAGCCAGTGCCGTTGTACTGATGTCAGCCGCACTTCATTTTCTTCCATGATATGCGGCACCAGCGGCACGGTTAGCATTGGGTCGTTTTTGCCATCTATATGCAATAAAGTATCATAATAAGAAACACGGTTCACCGTTAATGTCATGTTTGCCGACAGGGGCATGCGGAGGGAGAAGGATCCCTGTTCATCCGACATGGTCCCGATCTGCAACTCCGGTATATAAACACTTACATACGCCACCGGCTTCTGGTCCGTATGATCAATAAAACGGCCCTGTACCACAATATACGGCGGCTCTTTTTTACGGATGACCACCTTATTGTTCTGCACGATGTATTGATACTCGTTATCAAACAGCAGGTCCAGTATCGCTGCCACCGGCTTATTGCTTACAGCGAACGATACCCGCTTCTGATTTTTGATAAACTGGTTGTCGTAGGAAAAATAGAAGCCGGCCCTGGCTTCGATCTGCATCAGCGCATCGTACATCGTAATATTCCTGAAATCAACAGAGATCACTTTTTGCAGCATTTTCTGCTGGGCCATGGCAAGCGATCCCCAAAAAAACAGCAGCAAGGTAAACAAATACTTTTTCAAGAAGGTCTATTTAGTAATGAGGTAATGGTTTCCCTTTTTCTGCCAGGTAGCATTAATCGTCAGCGCAACGTTCTCGATCGCCTGTTCCGGCTGTTCGTAGGAAAAATAGGTGCTGGTGATCCGTTTACCCGCAATGGCCGGATCGAGCTGTATTTCTATATGGTACAGTTCTTCCAGTATGCGCGCCAGATCATCCAGGCGTGTATCCTTACACCGGATGGTCTGTGTTTGCAATACTTCGTCGATGGCAGGACCCATCGTGCCGAGGTGCAACTGACCGGTGCGGTTATCCTTTACAATTTTCTGCCGGGCCACTGCCGTTATATGTTGATCGCCGGATGTAGCCATTACCTTGCCGGAATGTACAAATACCGTGTTAAAATCAGCGCGCTGCTGTATGGTAAACGAAGTGCCCAGCACCTGTACATCCATATCCCTGCTATGAATGATAAAGGGCTTGTCCGGGTTCCGGGCAATATCAAAAAGCGCATCCCCCTCCAGGCGCACGATTCTGTTTTTTTGATTAAACCCGTGCTCCACCTTCAATACGGCATGGGGGTAAAGCACAATGCCGCTGCTGTCTTCCAGATAGACCTTCCTGATCTCCGCCGTTGCTGCAAACTGCAATGGCTCCGGCCTGCTGATCAGCAAAAACAGCAGGACCAGGCCGGCTACCGCCGCCGCTGCAGCGCCCGCCCGCCACCACCGCATACGGACACTCCGGGTGCCGGCAGAACCTTTCTGCGCGATCTGCGCCTGGATCTTTTCCCAGGCCCGCTCTTTATTATAATAAGTATAATCCATATGGGACCCGGACACCTGCCAGGTACGGACGGTTTGTTCGTAAATTTTCCGGTGCGCCGGTTCTTCCTGCAACCAGCGCTCTACTTCTTTCCGCTCCGAAGCATCCAACGTCTGCTCATAATAGGCGATCAGTTTATGCTCCATATTTATACATTGAAGAGTTGATAAATAAACAATAGCAATACGCTTACGAGGTAAGCCGCCAGGCCTCCGCGCAGGAACTTCAACGCCTTCGTCATATGATTCTCCACCGTCTTTACAGACAGGTCCAATTCTGCAGCAACCTGCCGGTAGCTCAGTCCCAGCTGGCGGCACATATAAAAGACCGTAGCGCATTTTTCGGGCAGCCGGTTCAGCAAGCCCTGGATCTTTTCCTGCAGTTCCTTTTGTTCGGCCCTGTTGCTGTTATCCGCGTCCGTTCCGGTAACCCGTACCGCATGCGCATAAGTTGCCTGTACCCCTTTATGCTTCAGATGATTGAGGCATTCGTTCCGCACTGCTGTGTACAGGTATGCTTTTACAGATACGGGGTTTACATTACCCCTGGTTTCCCAAAGCTTTATAAAGATATTCTGCAACAGGTCCTCTGCGTACACCTCCGATCGCAGTATGGAGCAGGCATATCCGTATAAGGCCTCATAATGGAGGTCAAAAACATGCTTGTATTGAACACTGTCCAAACCCATTCCAGGATGCAAATATAATAGCGCCTTAACAGAATACAACCAAAACAGGCATTCCCCCTATCCGGAGAAAAAATTTTTTCCCCTTCACCGCTCGGTTTCCATAAACAACGTTAAAACCGTTCCCCGAAATGACCCCTCTCGCCGTTTTTTGGTTATCTTTAAAAAAATGTGTAAATGAAGAAAATTTTCACGCTGATTTTCACGGCTGTTGTTACCGTGGGTTTTGCACAGGAGGGTTATTGGCAGCAGCAGCTGAAATACGACATGCAGGTGACGCTGAATGATAAGACCCGATCCCTTACCGGAAAACAAACCATTCAATATAAGAATAATTCACCGGAAACACTCCAATTTATCTGGTTTCACCTCTGGCCCAATGCCTATAAGAACGACTCCACGGCCTTGCTGAAACAGATCCGCAACGATCTTTCACGAAGCGAAAAACTGGGCGCCATCACCTATGGTTCCATTGACGGGCTCAATTTTAAAGTGGACGGAAAGGCCGCAAAAACAGAGCCTCATCCCAACCCGGAGTACATCGACATCATTAAAGTGCTGCTCCCCACCCCGCTCAAACCGGGGGCCACAGCCACGCTTACTACCGACTTCCGTGTAAAGCTTCCCTCTTATTTTTCGAGGTCTGGTTTTACCGATGGTGAATTTATGATTTGTCAATGGTATCCCAAACCCGCCGTGTTTGACAAGAACGGATGGCATGAGTTTCCCTACCTGGATATGGGAGAGTTTTATAGTGAATATGCGGATTACAATGTGAAGATCACCCTGCCCTCCGATTACGTGGTAGGCGCTACGGGGGTTTTGCAGGATAAGGAGGAGCTGGCCCGGTATAAATCCATCGGCAGCATGAATGCCATTGGACGGAACGCTCCGCCCAAACTTTACAAGCCCGCAAAAGCCGGTTCCAAAACCCTTGCCTATACGGCGGAAAATGTTCCGGATTTTGCCTGGTTTGCCGAAAAGGGGCTCATCATTCAATATGACACCATACAGCTAAAAGATAAAACAGTAGACGCTTTTACTTATTACCATAACCAGCCGGGCACATTGTGGAACAACAGCATCGACTATGTAAAAGACGCCGTTCATCATTACAGCCGGTGGATCGGTGCGTATCAATATCCTACGGTACAGGCTTTTGAAGGCCCAAAAAATAACTCAAGCGGCGGAATGGAGTATCCCATGATCACCCTGATCACCTGCCCCGATGCCACCCGCGAATACCTGGACGGCGTGATCGCCCATGAGGTGGGACACAACTGGTTTATGAGCATGCTGGGCTCCAATGAACGGGCCCATACCTGGCAGGATGAGGGACTGAACACGTATTACCAGTTCCGGTACGAAGCAGAAAAATACCACTACAATTCAGTTGCCCGGGAATCGATCCCCGAAGAGATCAAAAAACTGCCGGTTGACCAGTTCCAGGAGCGGATCTATTTTGCGCTTTCGCAGATCCCCATGCAAACTGTTATCGAGCAACCCGCAGCAGATTTTAAAACATCCGAAGACTACGGCCTTGTATCTTACATCAAAACCGCAATCTGGATGTACCTGCTGGAGCGGCAGTACAGCCAGGCCCAGGTAGATAAAGCCTTTCAGGATTATTTTAATACCTGGAGCAACAAGCACCCACAGCCGGAAGACATGAAAGCCTCTTTCGAAAAAAGCCTGGGTACGACCCTCGACCGTTTCTTTGCGCTTCTGAAAAAACCCGGTTCACTGCTTCAACAATGATTTATGCAACGCTCATTAAAAAATAAAAAAGCTCTTGTAGGCGCCAGCAGTAACGGGCTGGGAAAAGCCATTGCCTGGCAGCTGGCCGGGAACGGTGCCACTGTTACTCTGCTGGCACGTAATGAAGCCACGTTGGCGCAGCTGGCAGGGGCATTGCCCACGCCGGAAAACCAGCAGCATCAGTATATAGCCGCAGACTTTTCGGATATCGACGCATTCAAAAGCAAAATGGATCATTATTTTTCCGGCAATACGGTTGATGTGCTGGTGAATAATACCAGTGGTCCCGCCCCGGGCACCGCCCTCGAAAAAAAAGACGCCGACTATGTAACCGCATTCAACCTGCTGTTCCGGACGGTACAGTACACCACGGAAAAAGCCCTTCCAAATATGATCGCCCGGGGTTCGGGGCGCATCATCAACCTTACATCCCGATCCGTTAAGGAGCCCATCGAGGCCCTGGCATTGTCCAATACCATCCGCGCTGCCGTGGTTACCTGGGGCAAAACCCTGGCCACACAGGTGGCAAAAGACAATATAACGGTGAACAACATCCTTACCGGCAATTTTGAAACGGACCGGATCCTTGAACTCTATGAGCGGGAAGCTGCTGCAAAGAACATCCCGCTGGAGGAATATAAAAAACAGGCGCTGGAAACGATCCCCATGAAACGGCTCGGCAAACCGGAAGAAATGGGCCACCTGGTAGCCTTCCTCGCTTCGGAACAAGCTGCCTATATTACCGGAACCAGCATCGCCATCGACGGGGGATTGATCCGGAGTGTTTGAGGGGAGTTTGCTAAATATGTTCAGAGAAAAGTAAAACGTTTTGCTTTTCTCTTTCCTGCTTTCCACCATCAACTTCCCGCTCCCCTCAAACTTCCCTACCTTTGCCGGATGCATTATGTTTCAGCAGAAGGACTGTCAAAAAGTTACGGGATCCAGCCCCTGTTCTCCGATATTTCGTTCCACATTGAGGAAGGCGACAAAGTGGCCATCGTTGCCCGGAACGGTACGGGGAAATCCACATTGCTAAAAATACTGGCGGGCAAAGAAACACCGGATGCCGGCAAGCTATGGATCCATAAAGATGTAGAAGTGATCCTTTTTGAGCAGGAACCGGACCTGGAGGAAGAGCTGACCATCTCTGACAATATCTTTTTTCACAACCATCCTACGGTAAAAGCCATTCGCGAATATGAGCTGGCCAGCGAAAGCGGCGACGCAGACCGCATCAGCCAGGCACTGATCCAATTAGAAGAACGCAATGCCTGGGATTTCGACGCCAAAGTAAAACAGATCTTTGGCAAATTAAATATCCACCACCTCGATCACAAGATAAAGACGCTGAGCGGCGGGCAAAAAAAACGCGTGGCCCTGGCACGCACATTGATCGATATCGGTTTTGAGCACAAGCACGTATTGCTGATCATGGACGAACCTACCAACCACCTGGATGTGGGTATGGTAGAATGGCTGGAACACTTCCTGGGAAAGGAGAACGTTACCCTGCTGCTTGTAACCCACGACCGCTATTTCCTGGATGCGGTTTGTGAGGAGATCTGGGAAATCGAAGACAGTGAGCTCTATGTACACAAGGGCGACTACGAATATTACCTTGATAAAAAAGCCCAGCGTATTGAAAATACAAACGCCACCATCGACAAGGCTAAAAACCTTTACCGCCGCGAGCTGGAGTGGATGCGCAAACAACCCAAAGCGCGTACCACCAAATCCAAAAGCCGGGAAGATAATTTCTATAATATCGAAAAAACGGCCAAACAGCAGGTAACCGACGACCAGGTACAGCTGCAAATGAAAATGAACCGGCTCGGAGGAAAGATCGTCGAGATGAAAAAAGTGTATAAGTCCTTCGGCGATAAAAAAATACTGGACGGGTTCGACTACACTTTTAAAAAAGGAGAACGGGTAGGCATTATCGGGAAAAACGGCGCGGGAAAATCTACGTTTATAAATATCCTGCAAGGCGCGGATACAGCCGATAGTGGCAAGATCAATATCGGCGATACGATCGTTTTTGGCAACTATTCCCAGCAGGGACTGCTCCTGAAGGAAGACATGCGGGTAATCGAGTTTGTAAAGAATATTGCGGAGAATTTCCCGCTTGCAAACGGCGGCACCCTCAGCGCCGCCCAGTTCTTACAGCTTTTTCTTTTTGATCCGGATAAACAATATACGTATATCAGCAAGTTGAGCGGCGGGGAGAAGCGAAGACTGCTTTTACTGTCCATCCTGTTCCGCAATCCCAATTTCCTGATCCTTGACGAACCTACAAATGACCTGGACCTTCCCACCCTTTCGGTGCTGGAAAATTTTCTGAGCGAATACCCCGGCTGTTTACTGATTGTATCCCACGACCGGTACTTTATGGACCGGCTGGTGGATCATCTTTTTGTTTTTGAAGGCGATGGCATCATTAAAGATTTTCCGGGAAACTATACCCAATACCGGGCGCAGGAAAAAAGCCCGGTCCCGCAGGCTGCTGCCGCCAATGAGCCGCAGGCGGCCCCGGTGCAAAAATCCGTCAGCAGGAAAATATCCTTTAAAGAAAAACGCGAATATGAATCGCTTGAAAAGGAGATCGCTGATCTGAACGCGGAAAAAGAAACCATCACTGCCCAGCTTTCCGGCGGTGCTTCCGGGTTCGAAGAGCTGGAGGCATTATCCAGGCGCATCGGAACGATCAGTACATTGCTGGACGAAAAAGAAATGCGCTGGCTGGAGTTGAGCGAGCTGATCGAGGCATGAGATTCCAGATTTCAAGTTCAAAGTTGAGTAGCTAAAATCCTGTTTACTTTCGCTCCATAAAATGGGTTATGGAAGATTATCTGATCGGTATCGGAAAGCGGATCAAGGCGATCCGGAAAAATAAATGCCTTACCATCAACAATGTTGCAGGCAGGGCAGACCTGAGCAAAATGGCCGGGCCATCCCCCCCCTTCTGGTCCTGCTTACCATCATAAGGGTGCTGGATGCCGGTATTGCTGATTTTTTTAAGGATATTCCCTTATCCGGCACCTGTTCCTATAAGGATTTCTTAGCTGCCACAAAGACGTGAAGACACCTGGCAACACTAAGAATTTTATAGCTGCCGCTGAAGAGCTGAAGTTCTAAAGAAGACCAGAGCCTTTCCGCCTTTGCGGCGAAAAAAAACACAGAGCTTTCATCGCGCTGCCGGCGGTTACCCGGCTTTATTTAGTTCCTCATCGGGCCATTACCTTTTTCAGCAAAGCAAGGGTTGCCTTTATACCATCGTATTCGCTCAGCTCATTGCCTTCATACTCGATCCCTACGATTCCTTTAAACCCGGATGCATTTATAATATCAAATATCTTCTTGTAATCCGTCTCTACACAATCGCCCTGGGCATTAAAATCGTAAGACTTGGCGCTCACCCCCTTGGCAAAGGGCATCAGTTCCTTTACCCCCAGGTAGCGGTCATACTCCTCCAGGCACTTCCAGTTTTCACCACGTTTCAGGCAGAAATTTCCAAAATCGGGAAGCGTGCCCACATTCTTTTTACCGATGCTATTCATTACCCCACTCAGCCACTTTCCATCCGAAGAAAGGCCGCCGTGGTTTTCCACGATCACATTGATCTTTTCTTTTGCCGCGTATTCGCCCAGCTGCCCTAATCCATCCACCGCAGCTTTCGCCACGTCTTCTGCAGTACCGTTGCCCGCAGCATTCACCCGGATGGTCTTACAACCCAGGAACTTTGCCGCGTGCACCCATTTATAATGGTTCTCTACTGCTTTTTTGCGCGCTGCATCATTGGTGTTTCCCAGCTCGCCCTCTCCGTCGCACATGATCAGGTGGTTAGTAACACCGTTGTCCTTGCACACGGTAAGCAACTGGTTCAGGTATGCCATATCCTCCGCCTGGTCTTTAAAAAACTGGTTCACATATTCCACGATCGAAATACCAAATTCCTTTTTTGCGATCCTGGGAAAATCCAGGTTTGAGATCTGCTTTTTCTGCAAGGCCCGGTGCAGGGACCATTCTGCCAACGAAATGGGATATTTTTTAACCCTGCCGGCGCCGGCCAGCAATGGCTGGCTTGCCATAACACCTGCAGTCAGAACAGAGGTCCTTTTTAAGAATTCTTTTCGGTTGATATGCATATTGAAAATTTAAGAATGAATCAATTAAAATATATTGCCGCAGATCCGCTGACGATCCAATTGTGCCGGTGGCAGGATCAGCGAATCTGCGGCAGATAATGATAAACCAGTGCCCGCATATGCCGGCGTGCTGTTCGTTCTACTATAATGCCCAGGCTTTGTCGCCCTTCTTATAGGGATAGGCCCCATCAAATTTTCCGGGCGTCTCTACATAGCGTAGCGCCTGTGTTGCACCCGGTTTGGAAGTAAAGTAACCCCATACTGTCAATTGCTTCATCATGGTAAAATAATGTGGCGGGTAGCTCTGTTTTACTTTTACGGCACCAAAATTCTTTTTGGCTTCCTCCGCTTTCACCCACGCATCCTGCTGTTCATCAAAGGCCTTCTTCTCTTTTTTATAGGTATCCGTCTTTACAAATTCTTTCGCTTCCTTATCCAGGGCGGTCAGGAATTCGGTCCTTTCTGCTGCAGACAGTTCGGTGAATGCTTTGCTGTATTTTGCCTTACAGGCTTCATTAAACTTATCGATACCCTCGTTGAACGCCTTTTGCTCATTCTCCCGGTAACAATCGGTTACGATGGTTTTCATAAAATTGCCGATCTGCGCGGCCTTCGCACCTGGTGAATCCGGTGTGGTCGGGAGGATCGTTTCTCCGATCTCGTCCAGCAATGCAATTGTCTCGGGCGAAAATGCACCCGCCTTGGTAGCGGTGGATTTACAACCCGACAAAAAAACTTCCGCGCCGATAACAGTACCTCCCAGCAAGATACCAACACGTGATAAAGCTTCTCTCCTGTTCATTGTTTGTATTTTAGTCGGTCTGCACGCCTGCCAGATTTTAAAAAACCTCACAAGTGTACAGACCTGTTGGGTTAAAGATTTTGTTTTTTCAATTCATTTACCGCATGATCCACCGCCCGGGCCGTAAATGCCATATAGGTCAGTGAGGGGTTTACGCAGTTCGCAGATACCATGAACGAACCATCGGTCACAAAAACGTTCGGAGCATCCCACATCTGGTTCCATTTATTGAGCACCGATGTTTTCGGATCAGCGCCCATACGCGCGGTTCCCATTTCATGGATGCCGCGTCCGATGGTGCCATCGCCTTCCCGGCCCCTTACATCTTTTACGCCGGCTTTTTCCAGCATTTCGATGGCGTCATTCTTCATATCCACACGCATCTTCCGCTCATTTTCCTTCCATTCCGCATCGATGGAGAGCACATTCAGACCCCATTTATCTTTTTTATTGGGATCCAGCGTTACCACATTCTCATGATAAGGCAGGATCTCCCCGAAGCCCCCAATATTCATGTGCCAGGAGCCCGGTTCGGTCAGCGACTCTTTCAATCCGACTCCAATGGTAATCTCTTCCGCCGAAGTATTGCCCCGGCCCCGGCCTCCGCCGCCCTGGTAGCCGAAACCACGGAGATAATCGCGCTTGTCGCCATTCAAATTCCTGAAACGCGGAATATAGATCCCGTTGGCACGGCGGCCATAAGTGTATTTGTCCTCATATCCTTCCACTTTTCCGCTCGCGCCTACACCCAGGTGATGGTCCATCAGGTTATGCCCCAGCTCTCCGCTGGTGCTTCCCAATCCGCCGGGCCAGATATCCGTAGCAGAATTCATCAGGATCCAGGTACTGTTTAAGGTAGAGGCATTCAGAAAGACGATCTTTGCATTATAAACATAGGTCTTATTGGTTTCCGCATCCAGCACTTCCACTCCCGTAGCGCGCTTCTTATCTTTATCGTAAAGGATCTTTGTAACAATGCTCCAGGGTCTTACCGTAAGATTACCGGTTTTCATAGCAGCCGGTAAGGTAGAGGACTGGGTGCTGAAATAAGCACCAAAGGGGCACCCCAGCCAGCATTTATTCCGGTACTGGCAATTGGTACGTCCCGGCAATGGCTGGGTAATATTCGCCACGCGGCCAATGATCATCTGCCGCTGTCCTTTATAAATGTCCTTTATGCGGGATGCAACGTCTTTTTCAACTACCGTCATATCCATTGGCGGTAAAAACTGCCCATCCGGCAAATGGCCGATGCCATCCCGGTTTCCGCTGATGCCTGCAAATTTTTCCACATAATCGTACCAGGGCGCGATCTCCTTATAACGCACCGGCCAGTCAATGGCGATCCCGTCTTTGGCATTGGCTTCGAAATCCAGATCGGACCAGCGATAGCTTTGCCGGCCCCATAGCAGGGAGCGGCCGCCCACATGATATCCCCGGAACCAGTCAAAACGTTTTACCTCTGTATAAGGCGATTCTTTTTCATCTACCCACCAGTCGAGGTTCGTTTCATTCAGCGGGTAATCGCGGTTCAGCACCGGGTGATCCTTGATCATTTCCTGCGTTTTGGATCCCCGGTGCGGAAACTCCCATGGCGCTTTGCCGGCATTGACGTAGTCCTTTACATGCTCGATGTTCTTACCCCTTTCCAGCATGATCACTTTCAGCCCTTTCTCGGTGAGTTCTTTTGCAGCCCATCCCCCGGAAATACCGCTGCCAATAACAATAGCGTCGTAAGTGTTATTTTCTGCCATTAAACTGTTTTTAAAATAAACGTTAAATCGTTAGTGAAAAAATAAACAATCATTGAAGCTGTTCATGAAACGTTGCCCGCTTCCGGCAAACAAAACCCGCAGGGCCGCCTTAACCAATTGGTCATTTACCGGGTTTACTGCGGCTTATATCATGCTTTGTAGAAGGCGAAACAACTCCGCCATAAAAATATTGCTTTAAATTCAAATTCGCAGTTATTTTTTCCACAATTACATGAACGGCATTGTGTGTTTCGTACATATTCACGTTTTCTTTCTTTTTTTAGACTTTTTCTAACACAGACACGGCCATTTTATCCCTGTAGTGGATGTCTTTTACCAGAACAGCGCCCCGGTATTCAGCCATCCGGAGATCAGACAGCATGACCGGTCATCGAACCTTGCGCTCCGGATCTATTGATAACGAACGATGCTTCCCCGTGCGGCAGCAATCCTTAATTTCCGGAACAGCAAGACCCGGCGGGCTTTGGATACAGCCGTTCATCAGATAACATGGAGCAATACTTCTCTTCCATAACCCAGATGGGTTTATCTGGCCAAAAGCACCCGGAATAGCAATTATTCCGAATGATTTATCTTTGCGTCATGAGCTTTTCTGAGACCAGCCCGTTTACAAGAACTGAAGCGGAAACCGATGTGCTGACGGCAGCTGCGGCCTCCTGGCAACTGATCGTATGGAATGACGAAGTGAACACTTTTGAATGGGTGATCGAAACCCTTATGGAAGTTTGCGGTCATAGCTATGAGCAGGCAGAACAATGCTCCTATATTATTCACTTTAAAGGCAAATACGCCGTTAAAGAGGGCATGTACGAGGACCTGGAGCCCATGTGCAGCGCCATTCTTGATCGCGGTATTTCGGCAACGATCGAAGAGCTCGTTGCTTAGTTACCCCAATGGCCATTTTTGCACTATCAGACGAACTGTATTTTCCGCCGGTGCACCTGGCAGAAAAAGACGGACTGCTTGCGATTGGTGGCGACCTCGACCCGCAGCGGCTGTTGCTGGCTTATGCTTCCGGCATTTTTCCTTGGTATGAAACACCGCCCGTGCTCTGGTGGTGCCCCAACCCACGCTTTGTATTGTTTCCCGGCGAATTCAGAAAAAGCAAGACCGTGCGCGCGCTCATGAACAGAAATGCGTTCGGGTTCACCATTAACCAGGCTTTTGAAAAAGTGATCCGTTCCTGTCAGAAAGTACGGCGCAGCAATCAGGATGGCACCTGGATCACCGAAGATGTGGTCCATGCATATCTGCAACTTCATCTCCAGGGATATGCGCACAGCGCCGAGGTCTGGAAAGACGGCGCACTGATAGGGGGGCTCTATGGCATCCGCCTGGGGCAGGTTTTTTTTGGAGAAAGCATGTTCAGCCTTGTCAGCAATGCTTCCCGGTTCGCATTTGCCCGGTATCTCGAATACCTGAAAAAAGAAGGAGTGCAGCTGATCGATTGCCAGGTTTACTCGGAATACCTCGAAAGCATGGGAGCCCGTATGATCGACGGAAAAATATTCGATACGCTTTTAAAACAATACATACCCGTTTGATAATTTGGAAATTTGAAGATGTGGAAATGGAGTCATACATCAGGCATTAAACGGATCTAACGTGAAACCTCAAACGTGAAATATGTCCTTTGCGCTTCACATTGTCCTTTTATAGTGGTGCTTAAAACCGGGTACCGATATAATGCGGCAACATCTCCCGCCAGGTAGGCCAATCGTGTTTATAGTTCTCACCCCAGTTGTCAAACTCGTAATAAATACCTTTATCATAAAGGATCTTGGCAAACTCGCCGCCTGCCCGGGGGTCCTCGTAGGCCCCTGCCCCCGTAAGGATGTGGATGTGCGGGCTGTTTCGGATCTGCTCCAGAATCCCGTCATCCGTCAGGTTGGGCATATAGTGCCAGGGACTGTTAAAATAGACCGTATCATTCATAAACCCATCTGTATAGTAGGTAAGGTCGTATACGCCGCTCATTGCAATAACCCCGCCCAGCAGGTCCGGCCGTTTTAAAAACAAATTCATGCTGTGCAAGGCGCCAAACGAGGCCCCGCTAACAAATACAGGAGTACCGGCGCCGGATTCATTTTTTATATATGGCAGTACCTCATTGTACACGTAGGCATTCCATTGCTCGTGTCGTTGTGCCTTGTCCCAGTTATTCATGTCCTTGTTCAGCCAACTTTCGTTATTTACGCTGTCGATCGAATATACTTTCAGCTTTCCGTCATTGATAAACGGCGCCAGGCTATCGATCAAACGGAAGCGTTCGTATTCCATAAAATCGGCGCCGGCAGTGGGCACCAGTAGCAATACCGTTCCAAAATACCCGTAAGCGACAACCGGCATTTCTTTTTGCAGAGCCGGACTGAACCAGGAAGTAATATGCTTATTCATGAACCGGGTTTTAAATCTCTATACAAAGTAAGCATTTAAAATAAGATAATAAACATTAGATACAGGCTTTCTGCTCATCAGGTACTGTCAATGCCGAAATCCGGGACAATCGACAATCGACACCCGACGAGACAACAGGAAGGGAGGTCTGGTTCCTATGATGTTTTGACCTGAGACCTGAAACTTTAAACTCCCGAAATCCAGAACAGGAAGCCACGAATATGGAATCGCTAAATCATTTTGCCGTTTTTGTAACTCCATCCCACCGGTCGGTACGGAAGGGACTGGCAGGCAGCCCGGCGCTGTTGACCAGATTTGCATCCGGGTTATCGGCCCAGGCATAGCGGACCGCAACGGGCTGTTTTACTCCGGGCGCTTTCACCGTTATCGTATTTCCGGAAATTTCGGCCTCCGCCCATTGAAATTGCTGATCGGAACCAGCGATGGCGAAACCGGTCAGCTTCCCGCCGGAAGCCTTCATTCCTGCAGCGTGATCAAAGCTCAGCAGGATCCGGTCACCTTTTACTTTTTGTGTTTTATAAACAGGGCCGGAGTATTCGATGTTCTTTTTATAGTCCCTGTTCAATGCGATCAGCGCCAGCCTTCTGCCCACTTCCTGTTTGTTTTTAGGATGAATATCCTTCGCATCGCCGATGTCAATGATCGTTGCCATGCCGGTGTTGGGAAGCTGTGTGGTCATCAGCTGTGCCTCCCGCAGCTCGGCCCATGCCGAAGATCCCGGCTGATCCGCCCGCTTCATAAAGTTTGCCAGCTGAACAAAGTAAAACGGGAAATTGCCCGATGGAAACTTCGAGCGCCAGTCCCGGATCATCGCAGGGAACAATGTCCGGTACTGGTAGGCCCTGCCTGCATTGGATTCACCCTGGTACCAGATGGCCCCTTTAATCGTGTATTGGATGACCGGGTGGATCATGGCGTTATACAATACAGTAGGCCGGTTGGGATTGTTGGGGTTTGCCGGCGCCGGTGGCAGGTCTTTTAATGCGTAGGATATCCTGTACTTCCAGTTGCCGGAAAGCGCAGCCTTCTGTCCCGCACTGTTCCTGATGAAAAGCTGTGCCGGCGTTCCGTAGATGCCGCCGCCATTGCCGTTGTCCATTACACGTATGGTAAGATCGTTTGCATCTTTTTTCACCAGCCTTGCCGGGATCGTATAAACCCGCTCCTGATTCCACCCGCTGGTAGCGCCAATCTGCTCTCCGTTGAACCAGGCTATATCCTCATCATCAACCGGCCCCAAGCTCAGCGTAAGATCTTCCGCCTGCCAGTTCGCGGGAAGCGTTATTTTCTGTTTGAACCAGATCATTCCGTCGAAACCCGGCAGACCGTTGTCCTCTACCAGGCCGGGAACCGCCATGGTTTTCCAGTCTGCAGTGTTCAGATCTGCCGCAGCCCAGAGCGCTTTTCCATTCACCATGCCTTTATCGGCTTCCTGTTTTTTCTGGCTCCACTCTCCAAGCAAGCGCTCAAACGTCTGCTGATCTGTAGCCGGTGTGTTCTTTATTTCCCGCGCAGCAGTAGCAAAATCGGCCATATGCTGCAGCGTCTCATAACTGGTCCAGGCTTCAGCAATCGTACCACCCCAGGAGCTGTGGATCAGCCCGATGGGTATCTTTGTTTTTTCGTAGATCTCCCGGGCAAAGAAATAAGCCACGGAAGAGAACTCAGCTACCGTCTCCGGTGCGCAAACATCCCAACCGTTATTGCGTACCCGGAGCTCATTCAGAGGCTGATTGGCCGTAACATGAATGGCCTGTAACAGCCGTATATTGGGATAACTTGCATTTGCAATCTCCTGCTCGTAATGCTGTATCTTTCCCCAGCCGGCCAGGGGCATTTCCATATTGGACTGACCGGAACACAACCACACATCCCCGATCAGCACATTCTCCAGTGTAACGGTATTGTCTTCGGAAATACGGATCGTATAGGGCCCGCCAAAGGAAGGCGTGTTTACATTTACCTTCCAGTTACCGGAAGCATCTGCTTTTGCCCGGTAGGTCCTTTTATTCCAGGATGTTTGTACCAGCACGGTTTTTCCGGCCCCCGCAGTGCCCCAAAGGGCAGGCGTTGCTTTTTGCTGCAATACCATATTGTTGCTGATCAACACCGGCAACTTCACTTCGGCCGACAGGCGACCCGGAAATACTGAGCTCAGGGCAAAAAGCACCAGCGTCAAAAAATGGCAAGGTTTCATCTGTTTATTTTTTTGAATGGTTAAATGGAATCCGCCAAAACATCATTGCCGCAGGCAGGCAAGATGCTTGTAGTTCATTTCATACAATCATTTTTGAGGGCACTAAAATAAGCATATTCCGCTGATGGAACAAGAGGATGTTATTTCGCGCAGAACAAAGAGGTTTCCCGCAATGACGCCGAGGAAGTGCGCTACGACGCGAAGATCGCTCGCAGCGGCGCCAAGGCGCGACGGTCGCAGTGTTGATATCACGATCTCTATTTTACCGCAAAGTGCAGAAATACGCAGAGATCAGGTTTAAAGCGCAAGGTCGATAAAAGCCGCCAGAGTAAAGAGTACAGAAAACAGACAAAGGAGACCACAATCCAATACGCATCACGCGGCTTTTATACCAGGCCTTCGTGTTTCTTTGGCCTTTCTGCCTTCGTGGCATTTCCTGTTCTTTGCAGAGGTGCTGTGCTGGTGCCAATCCGTTGGGCTTCGGGGGAGCCGCTTGCGACTTGTCCGAGTGGCTTCTGTGAACAAACAACGTCCCGCAGCAAATATCGATCAAACGGTATATTCACTTTTCTGATACCGGTTCCTGTAATCCTGCGGCGACAACCCGGTTATTTTCCGGAATACCTCCCGGAACGCTTTGTCATCGGAATACCCCACATCCATCATCACCTCAAGTACGGTTTTACGGCCTTTTTCCAGCTCCCTTTTTGCAGCTTCAATTTTTACACGTTGCAGGTACTCTACGGGAGTATTACCGGTAGCCTTAATAAAGCGCCGGTCAAAATTGCGGCGGCTGACGGCCAGTTGCACGGCTAATTTCTCAAAAGAGATCCGGGTATCCAAATGCTCTTCGATATAGGTCTGCGCATCCCGTATCACCTCGTCCCCATGCTCCTTCTGGATCTGAAAGATCGTGAACGGAGATTGCGTGGTTCGCTCTACATCGATCTGGAAAACCTTTGAGCAAATGATCGCGATGGAATGGTCAAACAGCTTTTCCACAAGGTAAAGCATCAGGTTCAGAAATGAATAGGCCCCGCCATTGGTATAGATGCCGTTTTCGTGCGTAATGATCTTACCGGTTGCAATGTTTACCCCGGGGAACATGCGCCCGAATTCCTCCACTTTGTTCCAGTGGATGGAGCAGGCCCGGTTTTCAAGAAGCCCGGTAGCGGCCAGCAAAAAACCACCGGAGCACATGCTGGCCACCTCTGCCCCGCACTTGTATTGCAACCGGATCCATTCAAGCAGCTGCTGGTTCCGCTGCACGGCTTCCTCATATTCACCCAGTACGGCCGGGATCAATACCAGGTCGGTATTTCGAATCTCCCGGATATCCACCGGCCGGATGGCCAGGTAACCGTTATGCGATCTTACTTCTGGTGCAAAACCGGCGATCTCGACGTTCAATAAAGAAGGATGCCCGGCACGCTTCCAGTATTCGTTGGCCTGACATAGGATATCATATGCCCCGCCGATCGTGTTTACATTGACCCTGCAATCCGGCACCACAATGGTTATTTGCTTCATAAAAATTGTTTTTACAAAGGTACACTACATACTTGTCCAAATCGCCCCCGATCAAAGTCCATTTTACACACCGGCCATAAACTTTTAAGACAATAGCTTTGTTCCTGTTCCCCCGGAAATAAAAGAATCGATCCGGATCGGGAAGAAGCCTCATTTTTAAACCTAAAAAAGAAACAATGCAACACAACGATTTTAACACAGCGATCCGGGTGACCGAAACGCCCGGGCAGGTCTTTAACGCCATCAACAACGTGCGCGGATGGTGGAGTGAAGAGATCATGGGACCAACCGCAAACCTGAACGACGAATTTCTTTATCATTATAAAGACGTTCACATCTGTAAGTTAAAGCTAACAGAAGTGATCCCCGGCAAAAGGGTAGTTTGGCTGGTCCTGGACAACTCATTCAATTTTGTGAAAGACCAGAGCGAATGGAAGGGCACAAGGATCATTTTTGACATATCCGAAAAGAATGGGCAAACTGAGCTCCACTTTACCCACGAGGGGCTGGTACCGCAACATGAATGTTACAATATCTGCCGGGACGCATGGACCAATTATATCCGCAACAGCCTTTATCAGCTCATCACCACCGGTAAGGGAGCGCCCAACGCCAGGGAAGACGGCTTCAACGAGGAGCTGCTCAAAAAATGGAAAATGCAGGCAGTCTGAGAATGACTTTTAAACAGGATGCGTTTCATCATTTACATTACTCACAGCACCTCTTTATTTATCTTTCAATAAATACGATATATGAAAGACCCCAATTTCACCGTTTCCATCATAACCGACAAAACGCCGGAGGAGGTATTCCATGCGGTGGGCAACATACGGGGATGGTGGACGGAAAATGTTGAAGGGAAAACCCTGCAAGAGGGCGATATCTTTGAAGTGCGCTTTGGCGATGTACACTACTCCCGGCAGCAATTAGCGGAAGTGATCCCTGATAAAAAAGTAGTATGGCTCGTTACCCGCAGCCGGCTTAATTTTCTACAGGACCCCGCGGAATGGAACGGCACCCGGATCTGTTTTGATATCTCGGAACAAAAAGGCCGGACGGAACTTCGTTTTACACATGAAGGACTCCGTCCTGGTATAGAATGCTATAGTGCCTGCTCGAATGCCTGGGCAGACTATATTTCCGGGAGCCTGTGCAACCTGATCGCCAGCGGCAAAGGAAACCCTGCTCTTAAAAGCACGGGATAAACGGCCGCTAAACAGCATTAGCCAAGGTCATAGAAGAATTGAGGCCGGTAACTGCTGCTGTAGATAAATAGTATGGAACCTTCTTTGATCGTTTCGATAATGGAATGACTGAGCTCAACAGGCACTGCAGGACATCCAAAGCTGCGACCCAGGTATCCGAGCTCATTGATGCTCGACTGGCTTACATAAGGGGCACCGTGCAGCACTATAGCCCGTTGCATTGCACGGTCGTTCACTCCCTGTTCCAGTCCTTTCAATTTTAATGAGTAGCCGTTGCCTCCATAGTAAGGCTCATCCGTGAGGTAAAAACCGAGGCTGCTTTTATTGGAAGAAAGGGTATTGCTGAAGGAAGTGGCCATCAATGTGCCAGACCTTCTCCCGTGCGCCGCCCAGGTATTAAAAAGCAGCTTAAAATTCTTAAGATCGAGGATGTACATCCGTTTATTGACACTTGGCTGGTCAAAGTCAACAATGGTGATGATGGAATCATTGAGCACCCTGCCTTCCCCCTTCAGCTCCTCCAGTCCTTCGAGCGCATAGGCAAATGCTTTCTCAGAAAGCCCTTTCATATCCAGGTGCAGGCTGTCGTAAACCATATCTGAACGGCTCATCCCCCATTCAAAAGGCATCCGGTACAGGGTTAAAAAGTTCAGCTCTTCCCTCGCCGGGGCAATGGCAGGGGCGCGCCACGAAATATTTGTCACCGCAACAATTAAAAATACCAGTGGTAATATCTTTTTTGCAATAAAAGCCTTCATCATTAAAAAATCCCTTTTTTAATTCTCAAAAAATCAGATATGGGTCTAAAATGATCCTAAACGAATCATATGGCGGATGAAACATCCAGATCCGGCAGCTACAGGATGTTCCCGGAGAGTCAATGTCCGGTTAACGGACTTTTCCCACAAAAACAACGCAAAGGTACAGCAACAACGGCGCTTTTCTGTTACGAAAAGCTTAAATAAAAGCATTTAATATAATTAAATTTATATATATCTGCTATTCAATGCCTAAAACTTCCTTCGCCAGCCGGATCATTTCCGGCTGACCGGTATGTTTTCCTTTTTCGTCTGATAGCTTTACGGTAGACACCCATCTCCTGTCATCAAACTGAACAGCCGTTAGCTTTACAACAATATTCATGGGCTGCAGTCCTACATCATTGGTAAGATTGGTACCGATGCCGAAGGAAATGCCGATCTTGCCTTTGGTGGCACGGGTGATCCCTGCAACCTTCTCCGTATTCAATCCATCGGAAAAAATGATGAATTTATAGGCGGGATTGATCCCTAATTTTTGATAATGGGCGATCACCTTTTCTGCGTAAGCGACCGGGTCACCACTGTCATGCCGTACCCCGTCAAACAGCTTTGCAAATTTTTTATCAAACTGTTCAAAGAAAACATCGTTGGTATAGGTATCGGACAACGCTACTCCCAGATCTCCGCGATACACATCCGTCCAGTGTTCCAGGCTCAGTGCATTGGCCATGGTGAATCCGTATTTTGCGGCATGAAACATAAACCACTCATGCGCATGCGTGCCGATGGGCTTTGTTTTGGAGCGCATGGCCAGGTGCACATTGCTGGTTCCTACAAAACTTTTTCCGCCATGTTTTGTAAGGGTATCCACCACCAGTTGCTGTACTTCGTATGAATGCCGGCGCCGCGTTCCAAACTCGGCCACCGGCACATCCAGCTCTTTATAGATGCCTGTTTTTTCGATCGTGTTGCTGATCACCGCTTCGTCCGTATCTCTTTTCTGCCCCGTGAGCCGGTAATACAGCTCGCTGATCAGGAACAGCAGCGGCACTTCCCACAGAATGGTACGGAACCAGTGCCCTTCTACCGAAACCTCCAGCCGTCCCCTCTCCTGGGTGATCGTCACTTCTGATGGATCATATGCATATCCTGCCAGGAGGTTGAGATACGCCGCATTCAGGTAGGGGCAATTGGCGGCAAGATAGCGGTGTTCTTCCTTCGTCAGCCGCAGCGTTGCCATTAAGGCAACCTGTTCTTTCAACGCATCCCCAAATCCCTCCGGGAATAAATGTGCCCCCCGGTTGATGAACGAGTACCTAGCCTTCACATCCGGGAACAACTGCGTAACGGCACACTGCATTGTAAACTTGTAAAAGTCGTTGTCAAGGATCGACGGGGAGGGAAAAAACGTTTCAGTATTCATTGTTCAAACCTACACAAAATTGTTTAGAGAATTGAGGATTGAGATTTGAACTGTCAGCAATCAGCATCCAGTCATTAGCCTTCAGGGATCAGCTATCAGACCGTTTACGATCGTTGTTTTGGCAGTGATGGAATGTTCCATCATATCCCCGCCGCGATCTTCACGAAACCTTTGCGTTTACGGTTAGATCAGGCACCGGAACCTGGGGGCGCATCCAGCATCCCGCCCTCAAAAATATCCCGTCCCCGCCGCATGATATGTTCTTTTTACCGTTCTTTGCACTATGGCTATACAGGTAGGGATCATCATGGGCAGCGACAGCGATTTACCGGTAATGGAACCGGCAGCAGCTGTTCTGAAAACATTGGGAATCGATTATGAAGTAACCGTTGTATCTGCGCACCGTACCCCGTTGCGTATGGTAGAATATGCACAAAAAGCAAAGGGACGTGGTTTAAAAGTGATCATCGCCGGTGCCGGCGGTGCGGCGCATCTGCCGGGAATGGTAGCCTCCATCACCGCACTCCCGGTTATTGGTGTTCCGGTAAAATCGAGCAACTCTATCGACGGCTGGGATTCAGTGCTCAGCATCCTGCAAATGCCCAATGGCGTGCCCGTTGCCACCGTTGCGCTGAATGCGGCTAAAAACGCCGGCATCCTTGCTGCACAGATCATCGGGGCTGCCGATGATGTCATCTATAAGAAAGTAGCAGATTATAAAACCGAACTGGAAGCCGAAGTACTGCAGAAGGCAGCACGTTTGAAGAAATCGGGGCAACCCAATGGGTTCGATGCCTGAGATCTGCACGAATACATTGAATTTGAAAATATGGGAATGTGAAAGTGCGAAAATGAGGATCCCGGATTTCCAAAAGAAAATCGAACACCAGGCACAAAACCGCAACTGCAACCTCAAACATCAAATCTCAAACAAGCACCGGATCCGTATCGGTAGTGGACTATTGTTCCTCTAATACCACAAACTCCTGCTCCCATCCCAATGAATGTTCATAAAGCATAGCGATCCATTCACTCCCGTACCGGGCATAAAACGGGATAAAGTTCTCGATCCGCTCCTGCAGGTTATTCAGCGGAAACAGCTGCTCTTTTAGTTTCGTTACCTGGTTCATGGCATCGGAGTTGTTCCGCTTTTCGGCCCGAAGCATTTTCTTTCCCAGATCACTGATTCGCTTTCCTGCAGTTTTTTCCAAAGCTGCTATATGCCCGATCAATGTAGTATCCACAGCACCAGCCTGTTCTTTCAGCCCATTGTAAATCTCTTGCATACCATTGAAGGCTTCTTTCACTTCCAGGTTCTTGTCAGAATGGGCGTGTACCCAATCGTTCTTAAGATCATGCAGCGATTGGAAGAGCTGTACCGGCCGGAAGCCCAGTTTTTGCACCATTGCTGCCTGTTGCCGGTTGATCAGCAAAAATGAGTTCCGCAATACCAGCAGCGGGTAAGGCACCCCGTAGTGATCAAATATTTTTTTTAGCTGGATCCAGTAGGCCAGCTCTCCCCCTCCGCCCACAAACATAAGATTGGGCAGGATCATTTCCTGGAACACAGGGCGCAAAATAACATTGGGACTAAATCGCTCGGGGTGCTCCTCCGTTTCTTTCAGGATCGCTGCTTTGGTAAATGACCAGGAGGTGCCCACTACCTTCCAAAGATCACCCATACGCTCGATCCGGTAACGCCCCTCATCAGTTAAATAAAACAGGTTGATCTCGCGTCCATGCGCCTGCACCTTATATCCTGCCGCCGTCAGCTGGTTTGCTGTTTCTTCAACCATCGCCGAGGACCGGCTGTTCAGCAGCTCATCTTTGAACAGATCGATGGCCACCGATTTTAGTTTGGCATTGTCGGGGATCACCACGATCAATCCGTATTCAGCAAACAAAAAGTTCACCAGATGAAACGTGGCCTCCTGTATGGACCTTCCCTTTTCATAAAAGCTTCTCAAATGCCCGGCGATCTCGTTTCCAAGTGGCAGCACCCCGGCCTGCGCCTCTATCCGGCCGATCAGCTCCAGCAAGGCAGCATCAACCTTCATCCTTCCTACCGCGCCGGTCTGATCCGTCTGCCATTCCAGCTTCTGCCCGCTCATGAAAAGATGTCCCAATTCCTCCAGGTCTGCATCCTCGCTTCCCATATAGTACACCGGCACAAAATCGTAACCTGGATATTGCTGTTTGTTTTGCCCGGCAAGCCGGATGGCATGCAGGATCTTGTAAATAAAATAAAGGGGGCCTGTAAATACATTGGGTTGGTGCGCAGTGATCGTGGTAAAAGTTGTCTGCTTTTTCAGCAGCTCCAGGTTTGCCTTTACCTGGTCCGATACCGGAACGCCTGCATATTGTTTTTGCAATACCTGTACCAGGAGCTCCCGGTTGATGGTTACGGCTTCCCTTCGCTCAATGAGTTTGGGAACAGCTGCTGCTTCAGGAAAAGCATTATAAAAAGGTTTCAGCTTTTCATCCTTACTCAAATATTCCTGTACCAGCCTGCTAAAAGCGCCGGTTTCCGCGTAAGAAAGATTTAAGGTCTTACAGTCCATACATTTATATTGCAATCCAAAATGAAAATACAATAACATTTTTAAAGTGAAATAGTTTTATTTTTAGCAAATGATCATCTTAATACAATGTACCGATCAGGTGGGGCTGGTGGCTGCCGTTTCCAAAGTGATGGCCGATGCGGACCTCAACATCATCTCCATGCGCGAATATGTGAATGCTGAAGCAAACCGTTTTTATCTCCGGCTGGAAATCGCAGACGGAGACATTAAGGCTTCGCAGGTTGAAGAACAGCTGCTGAAGGTGCTTCCATCCAATTGCTCTATTTTTATCAATACTGCTGTAAAAAAAAGAGTGGCCGTCCTGGTCACAAAAGAATACCATTGCCTGGGCGATATCTTACTGCGGAATTATTTCAACACCCTTGGCGCCTCAGTAGCATGTGTGGTCGGTAACCACGAAACGCTCCGGTCGCTCACCGGAAAATTCGACATCCCCTTCCATTATGTGGATCACCAGGGTCTTTCAAAAGAGGCTTTCGAAGAAGCGGTATCTGCAGTGTTGAAGGGGTATACCTTCGATTACATCATTCTGGCAAAATTCATGCGGATCCTTTCGCCCGGGTTTGTAGCAGCCCACCCGCACCGGATCATCAATATCCATCATTCTTTTCTGCCGGCCTTTGTAGGTGCCAGCCCGTACCGGCAGGCATACGAACGCGGAGTAAAAATGATCGGGGCAACAGCCCATTTTGTTACCGACACCCTGGATGAAGGTCCTATTATTGCCCAGCAGATCATTCCGGTAAACCATGCCTATTCAATTAAAGACATGGTAACGCTGGGCAAAGAGATCGAAGAATCGGTGCTGGCAAAAGCGCTGCAGCTGGTATTACAGGACCGGGTGATCGTAGACGGGAATAAGACGGTGGTTTTTGAAAATTAAACAACTGCCAGGGTTAGTTGTGCGATCTCTTGTGTTTATTCCAGGTTTAGCGTTTTCCCGGTCGTGACCGGAATCAGGCCGGGTCCGTTTTGATGTCCGGTGTTGGATACCCGATTCCCGGTGCTCATTGTGGGTTCCGGAACACTGCTTTTCCCGCTGATCAGAAGAAATTAAAATACAAAACGCCGCCACTAACAGCCGGCTATATGTAAATATGTAACAGGGCTTCACGGATTTCACAGTCAGGCACCGACTTAAAACGATTCAATACAAATCGGTGCAAGTCTGTGCCATCAGTAAGCATAAAAAACATAAAACCGGATCATTAGATGGAATCTGCGCAGATAGAACCAAGCAAATGCTTCATACCGGAACAGCGAAACAGGATCTTTGCAGATCTGCGTAGATGATGGCTGATGACACATGGAAAGAACGATCAATAAGAAACCACGAAAAGATCCGAAGGAAGCCAGTCCGCTAAAATAAAAAATCCCGCCACGCGAGCGGGATCAATATCATCCATAAGCGGCGATGGCATCAGGTCCCTTTTTTGCGGGTGATCATCCCGTAAATCCATAATAAAAGCACTGCTCCCAAAATAGCAAAGGCAAACCCCTTGAACGACCAGTTCCCGTTGATAGGAATACCCAACACCTGTGTTCCGATCCATCCGCCCACAAAGGCTCCCGCAATACCAATGATGATCGTTACGATCCACCCTCCGGGGTCTTTACCGGGGTGTAGGGCTTTAGCAATAGCACCTGCTATCAATCCAAAAATGATCCAAGATAAGATACCCATAGTTTTTTTGTTTTAACAAGGTGAAATAAAGTTTTCGTTCTTTAAAGTTACCATAAAAAAACATGCCAAAAAAACAATTTACCGTTAAGGAACAGGTAGTTATCAACAGGTTATTCCCCTATAACCCGCTCTATTCTTCCTGCCAGCATCATAAAATCGGCCAGGGCAATGGCGGTAACTGCTTCTACAATCACCGGTGCGCGCAGGGCTACACAAAGATCATGACGGCCTTTGACAGAGAAATCCTCCATATGACCGGTTTCCCAGTTGAGGCTGTGCTGGGGCCTGGGTGTAGATGCCGTAGGCTTGATGGCAATGCGAAAAACCAGCTCGTTCCCATTGGTTATGCCACCCACAATTCCTCCGGCATGATTGCTGGTTGTTTTGCCTTCATTGTTTTCTATAGGATCGTTGTGCTGGGAGCCAAACATTTTTGCAGCGGCAAAGCCGGATCCGAATTCCACGCCTTTTACAGCAGGAATGGTAAACAGCAGGTGTGCCAAAACCGATTCCATAGAATCAAAATAAGGCTCTCCCAATCCTACGGGCAATCCATTTACGCGGCATTCGATCAGCCCTCCTACGGAGTCCTTCGCCTCAATGGCTTTCTGCAGCCCGTTTTCCGGATCCGGGTCCCCGCCTATTTCGACGATCCGCGCTTCTATGGAAACATTGCGGAGCAGCTTTTTGGCGATGACGCCCGCGGCCACCAGGCCTGTTGTCAAACGCGCGCTGAAATGCCCGCCACCCCGGTAATCTTCAAAACCGCCAAACTTTTTGTGCGCCACAAAATCGGCATGACCCGGCCGGGGAAAGCTCCTTATCTTTTCGTAGTCCCCACTCCTGGTATTCTTATTTTCAAAATAGATCATCACCGGGAAGCCCGTGGATTTTCCGTTAAATACGCCACTTTTAAACAGGGGGATATCGTCTTCCTTTCTGGGTGTAGCGCCTTTCTGTGTGCCTCCTTTGCGGCGTTCCATATCCGGCAGGAAATCCTCCACCGGAAGATCCAGTCCGGCGGGGAGGCCATCTATTACAATACCCACACATTCACCATGTGATTCGCCAAAGATCTGTACCCTGAATAATTGTCCGAATGCATTCATTGTTAAAATATTTTTTAGCTTTCAGCGATCAGCCTTCAGCTGTCAGTTACCCGCAGTCAGCTATCAGTCATTGACCATTGCCTATTCCCCGTTTTTATCTGAGTAAGTTTCGTTCAGCGCATTTCTGTAATCCAGCCCACCGGTAACCGTTGCCCCCAGCTCTTTTAAGTGATCATAGAAATCGGGGTAAGATTTATTGATCGCTTCTGCCTCTTCGATCGTAACAGGGCCATCCGCTCTCAGCGCTGCTGTGGCACAGGCCATCGCGATCCGGTGATCGTGCCGGGAATGCACCACCGCGCCTTTCACGGCACCGCCATGTACCCTCATGATGTCGCTATCCAGATCTACCCGGATTCCCATTTTGCCAAACTCTTCCTGCAGGGTGACACCCCGGTCGCTTTCCTTATGTGCCAGCCGGCTTACGCCTTTTATTTTGGTGATGCCTTTGCAGTTTGCTGCCAGCGCTACCAGCGGGGGAAACAGGTCGGGACAATCCGTCGCGTCAAATGTAAATGCTTGCAATGGCGCCGCATGCAGCACGATCCCTTTTGCCTCCATGGCAATGCCGGCTCCGGCAGCCATTAAGGCTTCGATGATCTTTTTATCGGCCTGCGTACTGGTTTGCTGAAGCCCCTGCACCCGGATATCACCGGCTATAGCACCGGCTACCAGCAAAAAGGCGCCGCCGCTCCAGTCACCCTCAACCGTGTAGTCTATTTGAGATTTGAGATTTGAGATTCGGGATTCGGGTTGGGACGCGGCAAATGTGAACGTTTCATAATTGTTATTTTCCGGAACCCGCAGACCGAATTGCTGCATGACGTTCAGCGTAAGATCAATATAGGGCTTGCTCTTCAGGTCGTTTACGCGGATGATTACCGGGTCCGGCGCAGGAACGGCCGCAAACGCCATCAGCAGTCCCGTAAGGAACTGGGAACTCAAAGAGCCGTCAATCGTGATCTCTCTGGGTTGTAAAGGGCCATTGACCTTCAGTGGCAGTTTACCGTTATTGGAAACGATCGAAACTCCCAGTTGCGGCAGTACCTGGTCAAAGAAATCCATGGGCCGGGTAACCAGGCTGCCAGCTCCGTTAATGGTCACTTCATTTTTGCACAATGCAACAATGGGGGTAAACATCCGTATGCTCAGACCACTCTCGCCACAGTTCACCGCAGCTTCTTTTGAAACAATCGCCGCCGGGTCGTTTAAAAATGAACTTTCAATTTCAATGGTTTCCCGGTCTACTTCGGTAATCACTGCCCCCAATGACCGGATGATACCCATAGCGGCTATATCGTCATTGCTGTGCCCCGGATTTTTGATCACTGCTTTTTGCATTGAAAGCAATGCCGCGGCACAGGCCCGCTGCATGGAGCTTTTGGATGCTGCGGCATAAATATTACCGGCTAATTTTGAAGGATGTATGGTTCTGTTCATTTGAGATTTGAGATTTGAGATTTCAGCATTCAGCTGTCAGTTTTCAGCTAACTATCTGCCCCTGAAACTTCGGGGCAGCTTTTAGCAGATCGCTCATCACTTTTATAATTTGTTAATGATTTTTTCCAGTTGCCTCATGGCAATGGGTTTTACAATCCCCTGTCCGATCTTGTTAAGCAATACGAAGTTCATTTCTTTTTTCTCGCGTTTCTTATCCATCTTGAGGCCATTAAACACCTTTTGCTTGTCGAAGCCGGCATAAGTAGGCAGCCGGTATTGTTCCAGGAGCGCTACCACCGCTGCGGTTTGAGTAAACCCGGTTATTTGCTCCGAAATATGACAGGCATAGGTAGTACCAATGGCAACAGCCTGCCCGTGCATGAGCTCATATTCTTTTTCCAGGGCATGCCCAATGGTGTGCCCCAGGTTCAATAAGCGGCGGTCTCCTTTTTCAAATTCATCTTTCTGTACCACTTTGGTCTTGATCAGGGCATTGCGCCGGATCAGGCCGCTCAGTTTCTTTTTGTCTTTTTGATAAGAAGAAAGCGACTCCTGCTGCAGCTGCTTAAACATGGGTGCATCTTTGATACAGGCATGCTTGATGATCTCTGCAAAGCCGTTTTCCCACTCGCTTTGGGGCAGCGATTGCAGGAACGCCACATCATGCAGGATAAAGGAAGGCTGCCGGATGATGCCCACGAGGTTCTTATACCGGTCCACATCAATACCATTCTTGCCCCCGATGGAAGCGTCTACCAGGGCAAGGATAGACGTAGGCACAAACCCGAAGCGGATGCCGCGCATATACACTGAGGCAATATAGCCGGTCAGATCCGTGATCACCCCACCGCCCACTCCCACTAGTACGGTTTTCCGGTCGGCTTCCATTTTTATAAGGGTATCGATCACCTCGTCTACGGTAGCCTGTACCTTGTATTCCTCACCTGGCTTCAGCACGATCACATTCAACCCTTTGAAGGCAGCGGTGTGGGCCTTAAAAACATTTTCATCCGTAATGATCACCAATGATCTTTTGTCAGCGATCCTGGTTATCTGCTTAAAAGAGCTGTCAAAATAAAAATGCGTGGAAGCATTTGAGAATTTTATAACTTTTTCCATTCCTGATGATAAATAGTGAATAGTGAATGGTGAATAGTTCATAGACCATAGTTTAAGGAACCCTATCCGCTATAATCTATGAACTATGATCTGTGAACTATTGTGCGTCCATTATATTTTTCTGGTGATTGATGCTCTCCAGATGCACGGCATCCAGGTACTTCATGATGAAGTCTTTGCTCAATCCCAGCTTTTCGCCTTTCGCCATCATTTTATCTAAGATCTCCTGCCATCGGTTGGTTTGCAGGATGGTGAGGTTATTTTCTTTTTTATACTGGCCGATCTTATCAGCGATCTTCATCCGCTGGGAAAGGATCTGCAGCATTTCATCATCCAGGTGGTTGATCTGCTGGCGCAGTTTTTCCAGTCCGCCCTGCAGCTCAGAGTTCTCTTTACTTTCCTTTCTCCAGACAATCGCTTCCAGCATTTCTTTTAGACGCTCGGGCGTTACCTGTTGTTTGGCATCGCTCCAGGCATTGTCCGGATCGATATGCGACTCGATCATCACGCCGTCGTAGTCGAGGTCGATCGCTTTTTGCGCCACATCAAACAGCCCGTCGCGGTTACCGCAGATATGTGAGGGATCGTTGATGATGGGCAGATCGGGAAAGCGCAGCTTCATTTCAATGGCCAGGTGCCACATGGGCGCATTGCGGAATTGCGTATTACCATAGGAAGAAAAGCCCCGGTGGATCAACCCGATATCCTTTACACCGGCACGGGCAATGCGTTCCACGCCTCCGCCCCAAAGCTCCAGGTCGGGGTTGATCGGGTTTTTTACCAGCACAGGAACATCAACCCCTCTCAGGGCATCGGCTACTTCCTGAACGCTGAAAGGGTTTACCGTGGTGCGCGCCCCAATCCACAGGATGTCCACGTCAAAGGTCAGTGCCGCCTCTACCTGTTTTGCAGTGGCCACTTCTACTGCTGTTGGCAGGCCGGTCGCCTTTTTTGCCGCCTGCATCCAGGGCAATCCTTTGGCGCCTATGCCTTCAAACATACCGGGCTTGGTTCTTGGCTTCCAGATGCCGGCGCGCAGTGCATCTACCTTACCGGTTGCCGCCAGGCGCTGTGCCGTGGCTATTACCTGTTCTTCCGTTTCAGCGCTGCAAGGCCCACTGATAACGATGGGACGTTTTGTCCATACCTGTTGTGTTTTTTCTTTATCCGTCATTTCAAGAGTTTTCATTTTTTCCTGTGAATTTTTAAATTATATATTTCGTTCTTTATTTGATGATGCGTTTGATCTTGTTGGCGTCGTTGATCAATGCCTGTAAACGCCCGGGGTCATTTTCCTGTATCGACTCCTTGAACTTTGTGAGCTGGTCGATATGCGCCGTCAGTACATCGATGATATTGTCTTTGTTCTGCAAAAAAATGGGCACCCACATATCCGGGTTGCTCTTTGCAAGCCGCACCGTACTTTCGAAACCCGCCGAGGCAATTTCAAAAATAGCACTCTCCACTTTTTCCTTTTCCAGAACCGTGTTGGCCAGTGCAAACGAAGTGATGTGGCTGATATGGCTTACATAGGCCACATGAAGATCGTGCGCTCCGGCTTCCATTTCCACAATGCGCATGCCGATCTTGGCATACATTTTTTCCACCCATCCCAGGGCATCGGCATCCGATTCACCGGGGTTGCAGATGATGACCGCCTTTCCTTCAAAAGCACCACGTACAGCCGATTTGGGGCCACTGTACTCGGTTCCCCACATGGGGTGCGTGGCAACAAAGCGGCCGCGTTTGGGATGTTGTTTCAGCACATCGATCACCGATGACTTTGTAGATCCCATATCCATAACGATCTGGTCGGTTACCTGGTCCATTATCTGCGGCAGCAAATGCACCATCTTGTTCACCGGAATGGCCAGCACGATGACCTCTGCCGCGCTTATGGCTTCTTCCAGCGACAGGAATTCATCTACCAGCTCATACTCCAGCGCCTGCTCCGCGTGTACTTTGCTGGCTTCCACACCGATCAGCCTGGACGACAATTTCTTCTCGTGCAACTGGAGTGCCATCGATCCTCCGATCAGGCCCACCCCTACAATTGCGATTCTTTTACGATTGACCATTGGTTCTTTACACTTCAGACGTTAGACTATAGATTTTAGACCTTAGATTTTAGATAATAGATCTCAGATACCGGATGCCCGGTTCTCAATACTCGATTCTCAATTCTCAATTCTGATCTTCGCTATTTGCGCGCTTACCCGGTCGATGGCGGCTTCAAAGCGTTCGATGGACCCGCACAAGCTGATGCGGATGTACCGGTCGCCGGCATCGCCAAAGATCCCGCCGGGCGTTATGAACACATCGGCATTATATAACACCGCATCCGCCAGTTCATACCCGTCTTTATATCCCTGGGGGATGGCCGCCCACATAAACAGGCCTACCTGATCCTTCGAATAGGTACATCCCAGCAGATCCAGCAGGTCATATACCTTTTCCCTCCGGGCCCTGTAAACCGCGTTCACTTCATCATGCCAGTCCCGGCCCAGGCTTAACGCCGCAGCTGCAGCCAGCTGCAGGGGCAGGAACATGCCGCTGTCCATATTACTCTTAAACCGCAGCACCTCGTTGACCCGGTCTGCCGCCCCGCAAAGAACCCCTACGCGCCAGCCCGCCATATTGTGCGACTTGCTGAGCGAATTCAATTCCAACGCTACCTCTTTTGCTCCCTCGATGCTGAGAATGCTGGCCGGGCGGTCATTGAGGATAAAGCTATACGGATTATCGTGCACCAGTAAGATCCCGTGCTTTTTTGCAAAAGCGACCAGGTCCTTCATCACCTCCACATCCGGCTGCTGCCCTGTTGGCATCTGCGGATAGTTTACAAACATCAGCTTTACCCGGGAAAGATCTTTTGCAGCCAGCGCTTCCAGATCCGGCTGATAGCGGTGCTCCTCCTTCAGCTCATAATTGATGCATACTCCCCCGGCAATGGTTACATTGCTCCGGTAAGTCGGATACCCCGGGTTGGGTACCAGGGCCGCATCCCCTTCATTCAGATAGGTCATACAGATATGCATGATCCCTTCCTTACTGCCAATGAGGGGCAGTATCTCGGTTTCCGGGTTCAGTTCCACACCATACCATTTCCGGTACCAGTCTGCAAAGGCCTGGCGCAGCACCGGGCTGCCTTTATAGTTCTGATACCCGTGTACATTGGGTTTTACCGCTTCTTCCTGTAATGTCCGGATCACTTCCGGATGCGGCGGCAGATCGGGACTGCCGATACCGAGGTTGATGATATTTTTCCCCTGTTTGTTCAGCCCGTCGATCTCCCGCAGCTTTTTGGAGAAATAATACTCCCCCACTCCATTAAGTCTTTTCGCTATTTCCATGAACCTCTTTTGTAAATGCCATATACTTTTAAACCGGTGGTCACTGGTTTTATCTTATCCATCATTTTCTCAAAATCATTTATCTGCTCAAATTCCATATCCGCATGGAACTGGTACCGGAACTGGGTTCCGGGGATGGGGAAGCTCTGCAGCTTGGTAAGGTTCACTTTCTCCTTTGCGATGATGGAAAGCACCTTGGCCAGGCTTCCTTTGGAATGATCCGTATGAAAATTAATGGAAGCTTTGTCGCCTTCGGCCGCCGCCGGCAGGTCCTCCCGGCGGCGCAGCACGAGGAAGCGCGTATAATTGTTCTTCAGTGTCTGGATCTTTGGCGCAATGACCTTCAACCCGTAAAGCTCAGCAGCCAGCTTACTGGCAATTGCCGCAATGTGCCGGGCCTTATGCTGTGCTATATGACGGGCGCTGAGCGCCGTATCTTCCGCGTCTACCAGTTTCCAACGGAATTGGTCCAGGTATTCATAGCACTGCTGCAGGGCCATGGTATGCGAATGCACTTCTTTGATGTCCTCCAGCTCCACATCCTGGTTTACCAGCAGGTTCTGGTTGATCTGCATATATACTTCACCTATAATCCGCAAGTCGCTGCCCTGCAATAAGTTATAGTTTGGAAGAATGCTCCCGGCGATGGAATTTTCGATGGCCATCAGGCAGCCATCAGTGCGGTCCGGATCCTTTGCCGCCGCAATCACTTCTTTAAAGGTATCGCAACACTCTACCGTAACCTGTTTTTTAAAATAGAGGTTGGCGGCTTCCTGATGAAAACTTCCTTCATAGCCCTGTATGGCCATATGCACGGTTCCTGCCTGAGTTGTTTCTCTTATCATTTTTCTTCCTACTGGTATGTTATAAAAAAAATCCCGGCCTTTTCGCCGGGATTCTTTTATGTTGAATATGTTGGTATAAAATTATTTCAACAAAAATGCACCCGGCTTTCCGCTAAAAAAGAAGAAGCTAAAATAAAACCAGGTATAAAATTTTGTTGCGCGTATCATTTAGGGCTCAAATATAAAACGAAAATTCAAATTGCAAAATAAATATTTAAAAAATATTCTATAACTAACGGTAGTTTTTAATAATGTCCGAATTTTCAGCGGGGCCGGATCCGGCATCAAAAGCCCGGGGAAATCCCTGCTTCCGGAAGAAGCCGGCGACCATCTGCTGCCCTCCTTTTTCAGACAACAGCGCAAGCCTTCCTTCCTCAAAAAACAGGAAGAAAAAAAATAACCTTCTTCCTGATTATTTTTTAACAAATGTCCGATAAATCATATATTTGCACGTCATTATATATTTACAATTGTTTTTGTAAATCTTGGAGAGGCGATAGACGCTGCTCCGACAAATATATCAAAACCACAAAAATATGAACCATTCCAAAACCCTCCTTTTAGCCTTAGCTATCTGCTCCTTTGGCAGTGCGCGTGCGCAGGTAAGTGCAACTCATCCGTACACGGCTCCCCACTCCGTCTACGGGCCGGCTTCGGTTACTGATTCGCAGTATTATTCGAAGAAAAAGCAACAACAATTCCGTGATTTCGTGAACGGCGAGACTGATTTCCCGCCCAAGCCGCGGGATATGTGGGAAATTGGTATCAAAGGCGGTTTATTCAGCATAAACGGGGATGTACGCTCTGAGATGCTGAGCCCCGGTTTTGGTGCCCACATCCGGAAATCGCTGGGGCATACCCTGTCTTTGCGACTGGAATATATGTATGGCATTGCCAAGGGACAGGACTGGCGTCCGTCTTCCGGTTATAAATTTACCGGCATGCAGAATCCCTGGTACTATCGCTATCAGCGTAATAGTGTATTGCCGGGCGGAAACGTATGGAATCCCATCAACTTCCCCAATGTTTATTATAACTACAAGACCACTGTACAGGAGCTGAGCCTGCAGCTGATCGCCAATGTTCATAATATCCGCTTTTACAAGCCTCAATCCGGCGCTACCTTCTATGTATTGGGAGGTTTGGGCGTTACCACCTGGGATGGCCGTGTGAACGCCATGCATGAGGTAAGGGGGGATGCTGAAAGCGCTGCCTACGATTACAGCTCCATCAACGGCACCAGCAAGAAAGATGTGCTGAAACAGCTGAAAGACCTGCAGGATGATATGTATGATACGCCGATCGAAGCCGATCCGAGCATCCGTTATTCGCATGTGTTTGCCGGTTCCGTTGCCGCTTCCGTTACAGGAGGTGCAGGTCTGGCGCTCCGTTTGAGCCCGCGTTTCAACATCGCGCTGGAAGACCGGATCATCTTTAACGGTTCCGACCTGCTGGATGGCCAGCGCTGGACCAACCAGGGTACACTCAGCCCGGATAAGGATTTTATGAACTACCTTACCCTGGGTATCAATTATAATGTAGGTTCTAAAAAGAAAAGAGTCGAGCCCCTGTACTGGCTGAACCCGCTGAACTATGCTTATGGCGAACTGCGCCGCGTACCGGAGATCGTTCTTCCGGATTCAGATGGCGACGGCGTTACCGATCAGTTCGACCAGGAGCAAACCCCTGCCGGTTGCCCGGTTGATACGCATGGTGTAAGCCGCGATACTGATGGCGATGGCGTTCCGGATTGTAAAGATAAAGAGATCATCACGCCGACCTATTGCCAGCCGGTAGATGCAGACGGTGTTGGAAAATGCCCCTGCCCGGACGACTGCAAAGTAGCCGAGCCTGAATGCGCTACCCTGCTGGGAGCTTTACCAGGCGTAACATTCAAATCCAATTCAAATACGCTTTCTGCCGATGCGGCTGCTTCCCTGGCCGTTGTTGCTTCTAAATTAAGAGCAAACCCCAACTGTAAAGTAGTAGTGGTTGGATATTGCGCGGCAACCAAACGCCAGCAGCAATTGAGCTGGGATCATGTAAATAAAGTGATCACACACTTACAGGAAAAAGAAGGCATCAGCGGAGATCGATTTATCTTCTCTTCCGGCCAGGAAGGTGGAGATTGCAACACGGTCGACATCCGTGCAGCGGCTCCGGGCGAGGACGGACCCAATACCGTAGCTCCTCCGCACCCGAACCTTCGCAAAAAATAGTCACTTTTTGCTATAACAAATACATCCCTGCCCATTTGGGCGGGGATTTTTTTTGATGTTGCCAGATGCCGGGCGCTGGACGCCAGACATCAGATCCCGGAGATTGATAACAGCTTCTTATGAAATCCTTTCATAACTTTCCTGTTAAATTCCATATGAAAAGAAGCGCATCCTTTTTTCATTTGTTCGCGGCTCTTTCGCTCCTATGGTTTGCAGTTGCCTGCACGCATACAAGGTCCGGAGAAATGCACTCCATCTTCAATGCATCTCCTTCTATGATGGATCAACTGGCAGCTATCGATTATGAAGATCAGCGTTATCGCCAGGAAATTATGCCGATCATAAATGCAGATCATCTGGATTCTGTAAAGCTAAAAGCCGTCTTTAAAAAGATACACCAGGCAGATTCCATCAACCAGCGCGCAATCCGTTACATCCTGGATCATAAAGGCTGGCCCCATCCAAAGCAGGTTGGTATTGAGGGTTCAATCACTGTTTGGGCCGTACTTCAGCATGCAGATCTGAAAACACGGGAAAAATATCTGGGCATGGTGGTGCAGGCAGTGGCCGATAAAAAACTGGAACCAAAATACCTGGGCTACCTGGAGGACAGGATCGCCGGGGATAAAGGCATGAAACAGCGATATGGCACCCAGCAATTTCTTATTGATAAGCACAAAACAGTGCTGGCGCCGCTCCTCGATCCCGGCAAAGTGGATAGCTGGCGGAGGGAGATCGGCATGGGTCCCTTAATGGATCATTTAAACGTATCGGTAGACTCCGGGTGGACATGGGCCCAATACTACCGGGACCTGCCTGAAAGTGAAATCATACTGAAGAAGAAAAAAGCGTATTTCGATTCACATAAAGAGGAACATCCATGAGCTGATTTAAGATCTTAATTTCAGTACGGAAAGTGCTTATTCGGTGCTTTGAAGCGATTCCGCTGCGTAGCTGCCGGAACAAGTTCGGCATTACAGGAAGACCGGCCTGCAGCCTGCTCCTTACTGATACCGGAGGCGGATCTCAAATACGTCTTCAAAATGCGTCTTTAACTGCTGTTTTACTCCTTCCATATCCACTTCCCGGCCCAACTCTTTCTGCAGGGATGTGACCTGCTTGTTCTGGATACCGCAGGGTATGATGAACCCAAAATAATCCAGGTCTGTATTTACATTCAGCGCAAAACCGTGCATGGTGATCCACCGGCTGGTCCGCACGCCAATGGCGCAGATCTTCCGCTCACGGCCCCGTACGAAAGGATCGAGCCATACCCCCGTTTCGCCGGGCGACCGCTCTCCTTTTAAACCATAACCGGAAAGGGTCCGGATCACCACCTCTTCTATATTCCGCAGGTAGCGGCCAATGTCCGTATAAAATCTTTCCAGGTCAAAAATAGGATATCCCACTATTTGCCCCGGCCCATGATACGTAATATCGCCCCCTCTGTTGATCCGGAAAAAATCGATCCCCCGCTTTACCAGGTGCTCTTCGCTCAGCAGCACATTATCCATATGCCCGCTTTTTCCCAGCGTGTACACATGCGGATGCTCCACAAAAAGCAAATGGTTTGACGTTTGATATTCGGCACCTGACGTTTCTCCCTTATCCTGAGCCTCACGCAACGCGGTTTTAACAGCCACATTTTCCTGCAATAACCGTTCCTGGTAATCCCACGCTTCTTTATACCGAACGGTTCCGATGTCCTTAAACAATACTTCCTGATAATTCATAATCGATATGCAAAATTACCAAAGAAAGGCGGATGTCTTACATTTGCAGCGGGAAAGGGGCTTTACCGGTCTTTCAGGCATGATTTCCCCGAGGTGGAAGAAAAACCAGACCGGCAGGGTCTACTAAATTTGAAGCAATGGCAATGAATGAAAGCGAAGTACCAGACGATTTTTCGGCAGGTACCGATGGCAATGATGAGCTATACGAAAAGTTTGTTTATAAGACCGATAAAGGACAGGAACCCTATCGCATTGATAAATACCTGATGAACCGTATTGAAGGCGCTACCCGGAACAAGATCCAGCAGGCGATCCGCAATCATATGGTGCTGGTGGATGGCAGGGAGATAAAACCCAACTACAAATTAAAAGGCATCCAGGAAATCGTTGTGTACACCGATATGGCGCCGGACGGGAATGAGATCCTCCCCGAAAATATTCCGCTAAACATTGCTTATGAAGATGCCGCTGTTCTGATCGTGAATAAAGAGCCGGGAATGGTGGTGCACCCGGGGTCCGGCAATCCGGACGGTACCCTGATCAACGCGGTAGCCCATCATTTACAGCAGGAGAATGCCGCCATAACCGAAGAAACGCTTCCCCGCTTTGGTATGGTACACCGGATCGACAAGAATACCAGTGGACTCCTGGTGCTTGCCAAAACCGAGAAGGCCATGCGCTCCCTTGCCAAACAATTTTTTGACCACGCCGTAAGCCGGAAATACATTGCGCTGGTATGGGGAGACCTGGAAGCCGACGAAGGCACCATTGTTGCCCATGTGGGAAGAAACCTGCGCTTCCGTAAGCTATTTGAAGCTTACCCCGAAGGCGACCATGGAAAAGAGGCCGTTACCCACTATAAAGTACTGGAGCGCTTTGGCTATGTAACCCTCGTGCAGTGCATCCTGGAAACCGGCCGCACCCATCAGATCCGGGTGCATATGAAGCACATCGGGCATCCCCTTTTCAATGATGACTTCTATGGCGGCGACAAGATCGTAAAAGGGACCGTATATGCCAAGTACAAGCAATTTGTAGACAACTGCTTTGAACTTTGCCCCCGCCAGGCGTTGCACGCTAAAACACTGGGCTTTGTGCATCCCGATACCAATGAGGAAATTTTATTTGACAGTGCGCTGCCACCGGACATGGAAGCCATGATTGAAAAGTGGCGACGGTATACCCATCGGCCTTAGTAATTTGAAAATATGGAAATGTGAGAATGTGGAAATAAGTGACCCTTCCGGGAATGTAGAACCCGCCTGCCGGACGGACAGGTATTGAATAAAAATTTCTATCGAAATTAATATGCATAGCAGGAGAGCCGGGGCCGGAACATCGGAACACCAGCTTTTTTCAGTGCATTTGAGATTTGAAACATCACACCATGTATAAAAACGGATCTGCCGTGAAACGTTAAACCTGAAACGCTGCAGGCTTTATTCCAGTTCAATACGTTTTTTAAGCCGGATGTCTTTCAAAGAGCTGCCCACCATGATATCAAACTCCCCGGGTTCTACCACAAAATCCATATGCTTATCCAGCAGGGACAGATCATCCGGGGTCAGTTTAAAATGAACGGTCTTCGTTGCTCCCGGAGTCAGCGATACCCGCTCAAATCCTCTCAACACAGACTCATAAGCCGTAACGCTGCTCACCCGGTCTTTTACATACAACTGCACGACTTCATCGCCTTTAACCGCTCCGGTATTTTTTATATCTACCGCAACCCGGATATCCGATTGCGTTTTGCCCTTTTCAGGTGATACCTGAAGGTTAGAATATTCAAAGCGGGTATAGCTCAATCCAAAGCCAAAGGGATACAGAGGGCCCACTACCGCCGTTCTGCCGTAGCCATTGGGGCCATCCCCGGGTTGTCCCGCATGGGATGCCGGTTTGAAGGGGAAGTTTAGTTCGATCTGCCCGGTCGTTTTGGGAAAGGTCATGGTCAGCTTTCCACCCGGATTATAGGCCCCGAAAAGCGCTTCTGCCACTGCCGTTCCTCCCTGCGGCCCGGGAAACCAGGCTTCTAAAATGGCATCCAGGTAACGGTTTTCCCAGTTGATGGTGAGCGGCTGCCCGTTGATCATTACCATCACAACGGGTTTGCCCGTCTTCTTCAGCTCCTGTAATAATTTCAATTGCCTGCCAGGCAGGTTCAGACCGGTGCGGGACAAGCTCTCACCCACGCGTTTGTTGTCTTCCCCAACCACGGCGATCACCACATCACTTTTCTTTGCAGCTTCCACGGCTCTGCTGATCTCCACTGTTTCTTCGTTTGTTAACGGGGTTTCAATGATCTCGCTCTCCGGCCAGGTCGCATCTGCTACTTCGCATCCTTTTACGTATTGTACCGCCGCCTGACTGCCAACATAGTTCCGGATACCTTCCAACACCGAGATCACTTCTTTATTGGAGGGCCCGTAACGGCTGATGGCATGATCTTTTTCATCAGCCAGAGGACCGGTTACCAGGATCTTTTTATACTCCCCCGTTGAAAGCGGCAAAAGCTGCTGTCCGTTTTTCAGCAATACCAGCGACTCGCGGTTCATCTGCAAAGCCACCGCCTCTGATCGTTCTGTAGCCACCGTACGGTTGGCCAGCTTCGGATCCTTCACATAGGGATGATCAAACAGCCCCAGTCTGAATTTCACCCGCAGCACTTCCCCCACGCGCTGATCCAGGGTTTCCACAGACACGGACCCTTCCTTTACCAGCTCGCGCAACGGCCGTATGAAGGTTGCCGGCGAATCAAATTCCGTACGTACATTCAGTCCCGCTTCCATCACCATTTTTACCGCTTCCTTGTAGTCCTTTGCCACATGGTGCTTTTCCGATACAAATTCCACGGCCCGGCTGTCCGACACTACATACCCGTTAAACCCGTATTGCTGCCGCAGCAGCTCCGTTAAAAAATAATGACTGGCGGTTATCGGTTCCCCGTCCCAGTCGTTGTAGCTGCTCATGATGCCCATCGGATGTGCATGGGCGATTACTTTTTTAAACGGATACAGGAATAACTGGTGCATTTCCCTGGGCGCCACATGCGGGTCGGTACGGGCATTGCCATCGCGTCCTCCCTTGGGAATACTGTACACGGCAAAATGTTTTAAGGTAGAGGCCACCCCGTTTTCCTGGATGCCCGCAGCCATTTCCGTTCCCAGCTGTGCAATAAGGAAGGGAGACTCCCCATAGGTTTCCACTACTCTTCCCCAACGCGGGTCCCGGGCAACATCCAGTATAGGTGCATATACATTGGTATAACCCAGCGCTTTTGCCTCCCTGCCTACGATCTGCCCCATTTGCCGTACGAGGCCCTTGTTCCAGGTAGCTCCAATGCTTATCGGCGCAGGAAAGGCGGTGGCATGATCGTGGTTCAGCCCGTGTATGCCTTCATTGGTAAAATCGACCGGAATGCCGAGCCGGGTTTCTTCAATAAACCACCGCTGTACATTGTTGATGGCTTCCGCATGCCGGCTAAAGGGATAGGAATATTTCGTTTGCGCCTTTTTGTTATGGGCTAGTCCGTTCAGCATTTCATCAATATTGGCAATGCCGTCTTTCCAGATCTCATTCTTCCAGGCCGGGGTAGGTTGCTCGTCTTTCAGCACTCTTCCATAACCATACAGCGTTGCCGTCTGACAGGTCTTCTCCTCCACCGTCATTTGCGCCAGCAGATCCTTGACCCTTAACTCCAGCGGAGCACCCGGATCTTCATAGATATCTTTTTTACCGTTCTTATTAAAATCGATCCAGTCTTTATGATAAATACTCTTTTGGGCAAGCAATGTTGCAGATGCTGTCAGCATCGCAAAAGCTGTAACAATATATTTCATTCAATAGTATTTGCGGTGCTGCAAGATAAATAATTCAGCTAATAGGCAAAACCGTTCATCATTATGGAACGAAGCGGCTGGGAGGACCTGGGGAGACTTTATGAAATCCTGGTTGTGTAAACAACCGGCAACAACCTCCCTTAAAAAGAACGGCCCGTTTGCACGGGCTGTTCTTCTATCTAATATGCTATAAGATGAAATTATTCAACATTTTCGGCTGCGGCATCCAGCGCTTTTTTCGCGGCTTCAGCAGCTTCCTTCTCTTTGGCCTTTTTCTTTCCGCTCATCAGCTTGATGATCACAGGGGCGGTCGTTACCACCACGATACCCAAAACAATGTATTCGAGGTGTTGTTTCAGGTCGAACTGGAAAGCGGTCATTAACCACTTCTGAAGAAAATGCCCGGCAAACAGCATCGAAAATACCCAGGCTACACAACCCACAATATTATAAAAGGTGAACTTGGCCCGGTTCATTCCCACAATGCCGGCAATGATGGGAGCAAAGGTCCGGATAAAAGGCAGGAACCGTGCAACAATGATGGCACCTCCGCCGTGCTTTTCATAAAAATCATGCGCCTGTTCCAGGTAGCGGCGTTTAAAAAAGAAATTCTCTTTCCAGTGGTACATTGCCGGGCCTACTTTGCGACCGGTCCAGTATCCGACCATATTGCCCAGGATCCCGCAAAAAGCGATCAGTGCCCAAAGCACCACAAGATCCAGCCATTCATTCTGAATATGTCCTAAATTAAAAAGTTTTAAAAACTGGTAGGTCAGCCCGGGTTCCGCGGTTGCGCCTTCCCCAATCTTATGGGCATAAATTCCGGCAATAAATAAGAGCGTATCGCCCGGGAGAAAAAACCCGGCAAACAGGCCGGTTTCGGCAAAAACAACAAAAAGTAAAAGCCATAGGCCACCATTCTCAATATACCACTGCGGTTGCAACAAATCCGTCCAGCTAAAGCTGTTTAAAAGTTCGATCATTATTTGGTTTTAATTATCCTCTACAAAATTCCGGGCTTTTTGTTCATCAAATTCTCCTTCCCAGCGTGCAATTACGCAACTTGCCAGTGTATTTCCGATTACGTTAACAGAAGTACGGGCCATGTCCATCAGCTCATCGATGCCATAAATCGCCATAATGGGCCACAAGGGCAAATTGAAGGTATGCGCGGTGGCGATCAGGATCACGAGGGAGGCCCTGGGAACGGCAGCCACCCCCTTGCTGCTCAGCATCAGCGATAAGCCGATCATCAGCTGCTCCCCAAACGACAAATGAATGCCCGCGGCCTGGGCTACAAAAACAGCTGCCAGCGACAGGTACAGCGTGGTCCCGTCCAGGTTAAAGGTATAACCGGTGGGGATCACGAACGAAACTATTTTTCGAGGTACACCGAATTTTTCCATGTTTTCCAGCGCTTTAGGCAAAGCAGAATCCGAACTGGTAGTAGCGAAGGCGATCGACACCGGCTCCTTGATGGCCTGAATAAACCTGCGCAGCGGAATACGGGCCACGAACAGGGCAATGGGTACCAGCACAAGCAGGAGAAATGCGATCAGCGCCAGGTAAAGCGTTATCAAAAGAAGCCCCAGGTTCTTTAAAATATCAATGCCCAGGTGCCCCACGGTAACGGATATGGCCGCGCCCACCCCAAAGGGTGCAAAGTGCATGATCAGGTTCGTGAACTTGAACATAGTCTCCGAGAGACTCTCCGTAAAATCGATCAGCGGCTTTTTCCGCTTCTCGGAAAGCATTGCCAGCGATATTCCAAAAATGAGGCTGAATACCACGATGGGCAATACACTGCCTTCATAAACGGACTTGATGATGTTTTCCGGGAAAATATCAATGATATGATCCTGCCAGGTCTTTTCGGAAGGATCGGGCAGTTTGTCGATCAGGTGCGGCGGCATCTCGATCCCGGCGCTGTCCATAATGGTGATCACCTTCTGCTGCAGCACTTTTTCCTGGGAACGCGGAAGGTCTTTTAATAATGCCTCCGGCACTTCGATGCCGGTTCCTGCTTTTGTAATATTTATAAATACCAACCCGATTATCAGCGCAAAAGTGGTCACTATCTCAAAATAAAGTATAGATTTCCATCCCATGCGCCCCACCTGCTTCAGGTTGCTGTGGCTGGCAATACCCACTACCAGTGTAGAAAATAACAGGGGGGCCACAATGGTCTTGATCAGCCTCAGGAAGATCGTACTCAAAAACTTCAGGTTCTGGGAAAAAGCAGGAAAGTCTACCCCGATCTCCACGCCGATCGCCATGGCCACGAAGATCCAGGTGGTGAGCGATCTTTTGTATCCTGCAAATACAATAAGGCTGGCGATCACGATCCACCGCAGCCCAAAAAGCACTGCCCCGGGAATGGGAACCCACTCTTCATGTATCAGATGGAAAACAGCAGCAATTGTAAAAAGTATGATGGAAAGAAACCCGGCTTTTCTTCTGTTCATAGTCGAGTAGTTATTTGCCAAAACTAAAGGTTTAGCCTGAAAAAGGGCCTCCCCCCTTTAATAATTTTCAAAAAAATGGAATAAGTTTTATCCGGGAAGCGTATTATTGCTTACTTTTCACTGCCGTATAATTTTTATTAAAAATAAACTACTCATTAAAGAATCAATCTTATGGGATTATTTGTCAAGAAACCATTGCATGCCTTATTAGCTGAATCTGAGGAATCGGAACAAGGGTTAAAAAAAACACTTACTTCCTGGTCATTGGTGGCCCTGGGAATCGGTGCCATCATCGGAGCCGGCCTGTTTTCGATCACCGGCATGGCAGCAGCGAATTATGCGGGGCCTGCGATCATGATCTCATTTGTAGTTGCTGCGCTGGGTTGTGCTTTTGCCGGCCTGTGTTATGCGGAATTTGCTTCGATGATCCCGGTTGCGGGCAGCGCCTACACCTATAGTTATGCCACCATGGGTGAGTTCATTGCCTGGATCATTGGCTGGGACCTGGTGCTGGAATATGCGGTAGGTGCAGCCACCGTTGCCTCCAGCTGGTCGGGCTACCTGTCAAAGCTGCTGGCGTCTTTTGGCGTTTCGCTGCCGCAGCATTTGATGATGACCCCTTTCGACACGGCCGCAGACGGAACACATGGACTGATGAACCTCCCGGCAGTATTCATTGTCGTACTGATGTCGCTGGTATTGATCAAAGGAACTAGCGAGTCGGCTTTGGTAAATACGATCATTGTGATCCTGAAAGTGGGTATTGTGCTCACGTTTATTTTTGTGGGCTTTAAATATGTCCGTCCGGAGAATCTGCAGCCCCTGATCCCCGAGAATCAGGGCGAGTTTGGAAAATTCGGCTGGTCGGGCATCATCCGCGCGGCAGCCGTCGTCTTTTTCGCCTATATCGGGTTTGATGCCGTGTCGACGGCCGCCCAGGAAACAAAAAATCCCAAAAAGGCCATGCCCATCGGTATCATGGGCTCTCTGCTTATTTGTACCGTATTGTATATTATTTTTGCCTATGTGATGGTTGGTGTGGCCCATTATACGGAGTTTGGACAAGGCACTTCAAGTGATCACCTGGCGCCGGTAGCTACCGCCATTGACCATATGGGACTTGCTGATGCAACCGGTAAGATCCAGCCGGCTTACCCCTGGCTGAATAATACCATTATTATAGCCATCCTGCTGGGATATGCTTCTGTGATACTGGTGATGCTGCTGGGACAAAGCCGTGTATTCTATTCTATGAGCAGCGACGGATTGCTGCCCCGGTTCTTTTCAGTGGTGCACCACAAATACCGGACACCTGCCCGTTCCAACCTGTTCTTTATGGTATTCGTAAGCCTGTTCGCGGCCTTTGTTCCGGGAAGGGTTGTAGGCGAAATGACCAGCATCGGTACCCTGTTTGCCTTTATCCTTGTTTGCATCGGTGTGATCATCCTGCGGAAATCGAACCCGGATGCCCCAAGGGCATTCAAAACACCCCTGGTTCCCCTGGTTCCCATCCTGGGCGTGATCGTTTGTTTTGGCATGATGGCTTTCCTGCCGTTTGATACCTGGATCCGCCTGATCGTATGGATGCTGATCGGTATGGATGTATATCTGTTCTTTGGGTTAAAACACAGCATCCTGAATAAGGGGAAACACGACAGCAGCAGCTACCGTACCGTCTCCAATACGGGACTGGTGATGGCAGTGATCCTGGCGGCCGTTGCCTTTGCCCATCACTATACCACCAATGTACCGGATACCGGCCTGTTTTATTTCTCTGTTGGTTTTGCGGCTTTGCACTTCCTGCTCTTTTTGGCAAACCGGTCGTCCAAAACATCTGCCGCAACCGGAGTTGACCAGTAAGCGCATCATATTATTTTTACAGCCTGCCCGTAAAAGCAGGCTGTTTTTTTATACTTCGTCAAAGAAGCCATAAATTTGCACCCTTATTAACGCACAGTCAGAAAGAAATTTTTATGGGAAGGATATTTGAAGTTCGTAAAGCCACTATGTTTGCCCGGTATGACCGTATGGCCAAACAGTTTACCCGTATTGGTAAGGAAATTGCCATCGCTGTAAAGGCCGGTGGTCCGGACCCGCATACCAATGCCGCATTGCGCCGCTGTATGCAGAATGCCAAAAGTGTAAATATGCCCAAAGACCGGGTAGAAGCGGCCATCAAAAGAGCCCAGGGAAAAGAGATGGAGAACTATGATGAGCTCCTCTATGAAGGATACGGGCCCCATGGCGTTGCCGTACTGGTTGAAACGGCCACTGACAACCATGTACGCACGGTGGCAAATGTAAAATCACATTTCAATAAAGGCGGTGGTACCCTGGGCAACAGTGGCAGCGTAGCCTTTCAATTCACTAAAATGGGCGTTTTCAAATTAAATCCCGAGGGATTGAATGCGGAGGAGCTGGAACTGGAACTGATCGATGCCGGCCTGGAAGAGCTGGGTGAGAGCACCGATGAAAATGAGAAAGAGGTCCTTGTGGCACGTGTGGGGTTCACTGATTTTGGCAATATGCAAAAAGCCCTGGAAGAAAAAAACATTACCCCCATCAGTGCCGAAGTAGAGTGGATCCCCGGCACCACGGTTCCGGTGACCGATGAACAGGCAGAAGAAGTAAGCAAGCTGATCGAGCGGCTGGAGCAGGACGATGATGTGCAGAAGGTATTCCACAATATGCAATAGAGCAGGCAGCAATCAATATTTAAAATGGACTGGATCCTCCTCGAAAAAGAAGAACAATTACCGGATATCGATCGTGCCTCGGTCAGCAGACCCCAGCTGATCTTTAAGCACAGTACCCGTTGTTCCATCAGTAGCGTTGTCAAAAGCCGGCTGAATAAAGGGACCTTGCCTGCGGAGATCGACTTCTATTACCTGGACCTGATCGCCTGCCGTAATGTGTCCAATGCGATCGCAGCACATTATAGCATCCGCCACGAGTCGCCCCAGGTGTTACTGATCAAAAACGGAAAATGTGTTTATAATGAGAGTCACAGCGCCGTTTACATGGAAGATATTTTAGATGCAGCCGGTTAAAACATTTTTCAGAAAACTCATCAATTGATTTCCGAATTACAGCAAGAATAACTATTTTTGCGGCCCGGTAATTGATTTTAAATTCCGTATGGCGGGGTAGCTCAGGTGGTTAGAGCGTTGGATTCATAACCCAAAGGTCTCGGGTTCAACTCCCGATCCCGCTACGATTGGGAGTTTCTCCCAAAATAACAGAGGGTTGGTCTATTTGGATCAGCCCTTTTTCTATTAAAATCAATTGGTTAGGTGCAAAGGTTGGGTATTGTTTGTGGTTCTCCGCCTTTCACGCACGAAAGAGAGCTTGAGAACTCAACATTTACGAAGCACTATTGCCGGAATATGGGGTCAGGAGATTATACCGAACCGGTATCAAAACGTTCTGCCCAAACTATTCTCACCGAAGGTAAATGGCGGCTTTTGAAACCAGCCATATTTTTTCCTACATCACGAAATTCCGGTTCCCGTAAAAATGCGCCTGCCCTCACTATTTATCCTGTTTTTGTCGCATGTTATTTCAATTTTTTGAGTGCCTCCATTTATAGCTTTGCCGGGTCTATTAATATATATTTAATAGCCCGTCTATTGTACGTATAGGTAATATGCACCAGCCCGTCTGAAGACTGTATAATCGCCGGATAAGCGTACCCGTCCTGAATGGGCTCATTCTCAAGAGTCATAACCGGCTTCCAGTTGATACCATCACTAGAGATCGCCAGATTTAGAAGATTTCTACCCTTCGGCTCCGGCCCCTTTCTGGTACTATGATTGTATACGAGTAGCTGCCGCCCATCCTTAAGTGTTACGGCATCAGTTCCCGAATTTGGATTAGGAAGATCAAGTGCTGTCATTTTACTCCAGGTCCGACCCCCATCAGTGGACCAACTTTGAGCGAGTAGGTCCTGCCTCGTTCTACAAATAGCTTGAATGTTTCCGCCGGGATAAGCTAGCAGGCTCGGTTGAATGGCATCAAATTCAACACCGTCATTGACTGGTCCGATAACCTCCCAGGTTTTACCTGTATCCTTACTTATTTCAAAATAAACTCTCCAGTCGATCTCTCCGTTAAGGGTAACCTTTTCAATGCTCGATGGGTTGATCATTGTGCCGTCCTTAAATTGTATAGGTTTATTCTTTACCGGTCCAATTAAATGGCCAATCTTTTTGTCGTCGCCCAGCTTACGAGGAACCGACCATGTTCTTCCGTCATCGTCGGAAGTCATCAGCATCCCCCACCACGCTTCCGGGTTGGGCCCGACTTTGTAAAAAAGCATTAACGGAGCCTGTTTCGGACGAAACAATACGGGATTCCAGCAAGGATACCTGACGGTGTCATTGATGACGCCGTTGGCGACCTCTATGGGCCAACTCCACTTACCGCTGATCTTACGCGACACCCAGATTCCCACATCAGGATCCTTCTCCCGCGTGCCCGAGAAAAAAGCACTCACCAAACCTGAGTGCGTTTCGACGATAGTAGAAGCATGCGCTTGTGGTGCTGGCCGGTTGTTCAGCGGATAAATAAGTTCCGCTTTAATATATGCCCCTTCACCAGGCTTTGAAAGCGAAGGCAATTGGGCCGAACAACACATATTGAATGTTTCTAATAAACCCAACAGAATAATTGAATATTTATAAATAAACACCATTTTATTTGAATTCATAAAGTTACCGGTTATTGTGGCTTCGTTGCAATCCGTTATGCCTTAAGCACCTCAAAAATCACCCTGCACGCATCTCCCCGGGTAATCATAGTCTTAGGATTTATTTTCAGGCTCCGCATCACTGCCAAAATTTTACGGGGTGATCTATCATTGCTTTCGCTTAGCATTTTCGAAAAATCAGCTCCGGTAATGCCATCACTTTTCAGGTTTTCCCGGGAGAAGATTCCAGCTGCATACTTCATAGGATCCAATAACGGATTTTTAGCCAGCCTGGCAGTATGATCCAGCCATGCGCTTGCCAATGCCCGAGTTAGCAGGTCATGCGGTTTCGCATTATAAGAACCAAAAAAACCTTTTGTTCCTAAATATTGAACAGCCGGGTACCATGGCGCGTACTCCCTGCCTTCCACATCATTAAAAAAAGTGATCATAAGGGCCTTACTGGCTAATAACTGCAAAAGCTTATCCTTATTTACTTGTGCGGGCGCCACCTTGTTTTGGATCGCCATCACTACTATATGCCCCGCCGCCTCACAAATGCTCATCCAAGTTGGCTCCAGCCGGATCGTACCCCAACCTACATGAGAAGAAGAGAGGCAAACCGGTACTATCAGATTATCAATATCTTTGGGAAAGATGCAGTCGCAGGATACCTGTCCCGGGAATGTCTTGTTTTTCAGCATAATTTCTCCTTCTGGTTTGCTTCCGGGTAAGGTAAGCCCACGGCATGCGTGAGCGTCCATAAACCATTCGGTAACACTTATGCTGTCTGTTTGTATGGGTGCTCTTTTAATCCCTTTTGATAGCAAGGCATTATGCTCCGTAAATACAGCACGGCCTTCTAGACGCCACGCTTCCCGAACATATATTTCGTATGGCATATTTCCGTTGTCCATATATTCGTTCCCGGCTAGACCAAATTTCAGCATTTTATTTCTGATTGCTTCGGGCACAGACGGGTCATGCTGAAGAAAATACAGATAGGCCAGCGTCATATCGCGGAATTTTTTCGTAATACGATCCCGAACTTTCCAGTTTCCGAGCACGTAGTTATTCTGTTCGCCCATTAGTTCCGGTAAATTCCAGCTGGTTTTCTGATTAGGCAGGCTTAAACCCGCATCGTTTGTAATACCAAAAGCCGCTTTTATATGATCAGCTTCATAGTTGGTTGGCTTTTTGATTGCGATTCTGTTACTAGAATCATCGGTAAGCGTAGTCCTCATATTAAACGCCTGAATCGCTTCATGACTGGCACCTGTGCTTTCCGGCTTAATGAGGTCTGAGCATACGTTATAAACAAACAAATTCATACGCCGCGCCATCCCCAGATCCATATGATTCATCGCTTTAGACGAAGGAGGCCAGGCGTCTTTCGTCATGTAAACAACACCGGCGTGCGCTTCGTTAAATTCAGCTTTTGACTCACGGCCTATACGCATCGGCGTATTTGCTACAACTGCCAGGTCCCCCTCATAAGAACAATCCGCAAAAACATCGGCTTCTATCGTAATCGTATCAACTTCGTTCTTGTTGCTGAAAATAACAGTATCTATTAGTTTCCCCGCTCTGTACACTTTTACGGGGTAATAGTCTTTAATTACAGTAATCAGGTTTTCTTTCTCCAGGAGGTCATTTATAAGTTTCTCCATTACATTCGATTCGAATCTTGTTTTTGGAAAGCCAGGAAGTGAGGCCTTATATTGCGGAGATTGCTTACCGTATTTTTCCCTGTAGTAATCATGAGTCATGTAGCGCAATTCATCATAAATTGGCGCCCGAGCTCCATTATATAGTGTATCCATGGTGCCCAAGCCATTAACAAACATCCCGCCAAGATGCTGATTGTGATTAATCAAAACTACCTTTAACCCTTCACGGGCAGCTCTTACAGTGAGCGCTATTCCGCCGGGAGTTCCTCCAAAAACAGCCAGGTGATACTCCCTATCGGAGTCGGGGTTGGCATCCGGTAATACACCCGCCCTTTTATCGATATTAAGTGCGGCCGGCAAAACGCCAAGACCTAACATTTTTATAGTTTCCCGTCTATTCATTTAGCGATATTTTGTACCCTTTGCGACCCTTCAATTGGGTCTCCGTTTTGAATGGTCTGGTTCACGAAATAGTGATACGCCGGGCTTTGCCCTTCCTTTCCTGCTAAATCCCTTCCTAACTAAGGCCTCGCCAGCTTTCTATCGTTTACGTAGAGAATAATCGGTGCTAAACAAATATTTTCAGGTCCCAGATATTATTTGAGTGATCGCATGGCTTCCACATAGTAAGACCGGCCGCCAAAATCGTCTAGCCCCCGGGCCATTTAAACCGCTATGCTGAATTTTTATAAATAAATTACTGACGCCAATAACACTTGAAAATCTTATCCCTGCAAACATACTTGCTTTTGGCTACCAAGGCCTTCAATTTGAAGTTCTACTACATCCCCCTCTTTCAGATATTGAGGGGGCTTCATGCCCATTCCTACTCCGGGGGGTGTGCCTGTTGAAATAAGGTCCCCTGCTTCCAATGTCATAAAATGGGATAAATAATGTACGAGGAAATAACAATTAAAAATCATATTTGCCGTGTTGCCCTGCTGCATTTGTCGGCCGTTTACCATTAATGACATCTTAAGGTCATGTACATTCTTTATTTCTTCCGGTGTGGCAAGATACGGACCCAATGGATTAAAATTATCACAGGACTTTCCTTTGGTCCATTGCCCGCCTCTCTCCAATTGAAAAGCCCTTTCCGATACGTCATGTGATATGCTATACCCCGCAATGTACTCACCGGCTTCCTCCGGATTATTCAGGTAGCTGGCATTCTTTCCAATCACTATCCCTAATTCTACTTCCCAATCTGTCTTTTTGCTTTTTCGCGGTATCAATATATGATCAAAAGGACCAACTACGGTATTCGCTCCCTTTTGAAATACTATTGGCTCTGTCGGAATATCCATCCCTGATTCAGCTGCGTGATCGGAATAGTTTAATCCAATACAAATTACTTTGCCGGGTCGGGCCACACAGGACGCCCAGCGTGTTTCCTCCGGAACATCGGGAAAAACAACGCCACTCGCCAATAATTTTGTTAAATGGCGGATACCCTGATTTTGAAAAAATCTTCTATCCCAGTCTGTAAAATGCCGGGATAAATCCTTTCGCTTTCCATCTTCGCTAAGTATGCCTGGTTTTTCATTGTCCAGGTCCCCAAATCTGATTAGTTTCACAATTTTTTTTTTAATTAATAAATATGCTAAACGTATTTTAAGTCCTTAGGGAAAAATACCAATTCATACTAGGTGATTTGTGCGTCAAATAGTATTTCTCATTCCGTTTACTCTTGGTTAATATGTTGCCCTTCCTCCGGATATATCATAAATAAAGCCGGTAGAAAAGCTATTTTCATCAGAAACAATAAAGCAAGATATAGCGGCAACTTCTTCTACTGTACCCAGTCTTTTCATAGGTATTTTTGCAGTCATGTAAGCTAATTGTTCGGCCGATGTATTTTCATTCATCGCAGTTTTAATGACAGCCGGCGTAAGCCCGTTCACCGTAATATTTGTATCAGCAAATTCCTTCGCCACTCCTTTAACTAGCCCTATTACTCCAGCCTTTGTTGCAGAATAGCCAATCATGCCGGGGTTTCCTTCTTTACCAGCCATTGAAGAAATCAACAATAAACGGCCGGCACCCGTCTTCTCCATTGCTTTTAATGTATATTTTGTAATAAGAAATGTTCCTTTCAAATTAATTTGGTAAATCTTATCAAAGTCAGCTGTAGTAAAGGCAGTGATTTTTGTATTCGTTGGCCCCACGATGCCCGCCGAGTTCACAAGAATATCTATCCGGTGCCATTCTTGTTCAACGGCTAAAACGGCTTTTTGTACCTCGTTCTCATAGCTGATATCTACCAGATATCCCGTTGCTGTAATTCCTGCTTTTTTAAATTCCTCAATCGTCTTTTGCAGTAATACTTTATCTAAATCGAACACGGCCAGCTTGGCACCTTCTTTTCCCAACCTGTATGCCACGGCTTTCCCTATTCCATTTGCGCCTCCTGTTATAATTGCAATTTTATTACTAAATCTTTTACTCATTCTTAGACATTTATGAATTAACTAAAATCAAATTTTATGTTTAAAAGATGTTTCTCTTACGCCACGAGTACCATAATAGAGGTTAAAGAGATAACAGGGTAGCAAAATCAGATAGGCGACTCTGTTATTGGTATAATGCGACAACCAGGTATACATCAATGGCATCACTGCCCCACCTGCAACGCCCATAATTAATATGGCAGATACGTTGTTAAGAGTTTTATTTGATAGTCCCCTGAGTGCCTGCGGCCAGATCGCAGGCCATAACAAGGCGTTTGTAAGGCCAAGTAAAGTCACACATGCTACGGAAGCTCTACCAGATGTTACAACAGCGAGGATAACAACGCCACTCCCCAATACGGAGGAATACAAATAAGCTTTTTGTTGAGATACAATTTTCGGTATTAAAATTACGCCTAAAAGATAACCAAGTAATGTACTGGCCAGCGTAAAGGCGGTAAGGTTTTTTGAAATATTTAAACTGAGCCCCTGGTATAATCCGTAATTCGCAATAGTATCGCCGGCGATAACCTCTAGTCCCATCGTACAAAAAACAGCGATGAAACCAAAAACAAAATTTGAACGATAAGAAAGGAACGATTTCTTTGTCTCGCTAATAATGCTATTGCCGATCAACTGGGAAGGTCTTATCTCTGGAAGGCGAGCATATTTAATAAGGAAAGCGGTAACTAATAAGGACCCTGACAAAATGAGATACGGCAGAATGACCGCTTTGGCAAGCCGATCCAAACGCAGCTTTTTTTCAACAGCATCCATTGATTGAAGTTCAACAATTAAACTATCCGCATTTTTTAATAAAATGGCCCCGAATATAAGTGGAGCTATGATACCGGCAAATTTATTACAAATGCCCATAATACTCATTCGCTGAGCCGCTTTATCAATAGACCCGATCAGTGTGATATAAGGATTTACAGCTGTTTGTAATATTGTAAGGCCTGCACCCACTACAAAAAGTGCAATTAGGAATAAGGGGTAGTACCGGGTATAAGCTGCAGGAACAAAGAGAAGGCATCCGCCCGCCATAACAACCAGCCCAATACGCATTCCCTTAATCATTCCAGTAAGCTGTAAAACCCTGCTGGATGGTATCGCCAGGGCAGTATAAGAAATATAAAAGGCGAAGGTCACGAGGTACGCCTGCCATTCTTTCAACTCACAGGCTATGGTAAGGTAAGGTATCAATGTACCATTAACCCAGGTTATAAATCCGAAAATAAAAAAGAAACCACCAATCGTTGCAATCTGCCAGGTATGTCTGCTATTTTTTACAGGGTCCATCGCCGCAGAAATCAAGTAAGACATAAAATTTTAAATTTTCTATAGAAGTACCGCTTAACCGCATATACATTACAGGTTCTGCTCATTTATTCTATAAATATCAATGACTATTTGTTTGAGCGCATGAACTACGGTAGTTGTAATTTGTTGGCCTTTTTGGGCGGACGCCTTAAGTGGGTTTCCGTAAATACCATTGGAAGTTTTTGATTTAAAGGTGCGGTAATAGGATGCTGCCGGCCCTCGAAGCATATCGCCTTCGGCCCATGTGAATGCAGGCATATTCTGGCCTTTTTGTATGCTTGCATTATCTACCAGATGGTTTGCAATGAGCTGGATAAGGGAAGTCTCAAATTCGCAGGCATGGCCTGTCCCACCCGGGCCTGTCTCTGTAATTTTTCTCAATGCTTCCTGCGCCAGCACCCACCATGTAACGGTCACAATATGCGTCCCGGGGTTTTCATAGCCAAGTTGTTCGGCAACTACGTTCATAATTCCCTGATTGCCTCCATGGCTGTTGAGGAGAATTATTTTATTAAACCCATGTCGCAGTACCGAAACAATCATTTCTTTTACTACCAATAAAAAAGTACCATGCGTTAAACTTAAAGTACCGGGAAAATCCATATGGTGGTCAGAGCAGCCCACATTAATTGCCGGAAGAATCAAAACAGTGCCACTCATTTCAGTATGCAAACAATGTGCGAAATGTTCTCCGATCAATCGGTCGGTTGCCAGCGGCAGATGTCCACCGTGCTGTTCGGTAGCGGTTAATGGTAATAGTACCGGAATATTCTTATCCAGAGCCCCTATTTGTGCAGAAGTAAGCTGATCCCAAATCATGAAACTATTTTTTTTATTGCCCACAGCTCTATCTCCACCAGCAGCTTTTCAAGTAAACCTGTTTGCACAGCTGTTCGCACCGGCAATGGGTTATTAAAATACTTTTTGTACACTTCGTTGAATACCGGCCAGTCTGCAAGATCTTTCATGTAAACATTTACTTTAAAAACGTCATCAAGACTACATCCCGCAAATGCCAGTTGCTTTTTACAATTATCAAGCGTTTTTCTTGCCTGGGTTTCGATCGTATCGCCAACAATATTTCCATCTACAGCAATAGCTGCCTGTCCGGAAATAACCACCAGTCTGGCTGGATCAATAATCAACACGGGTGAATAGGGCCCGGCAGTCTTATGCTGTACCGCCTGTGTTGTAAATTGAATTTGCCGTTCCATTTTTTCTGCAACAGAACCAGTAAAATGAGGAAGGTACCCGGTAAATCCGGTAATTTTCCAGGTTCCATTTATACAACGGCAGTAGTATACCGTTTGCCAGTTCGCAACCTCTCTTTCACCATTGGCTTTTACAAATGAGCCGATAAACTTTTTATGTGCTAATGCCTTATCTTCTCTAATTTCTATATCGTTTAAAATAGTCACCTGTAAATACATGGCTTTGGGATCACCGGCCCATTTCACTTCATTAAAAATCTTTGCCTGTTTTAGCCATTCTGTTTTATAGGCTTCCAGGTTCGGGAAACTAAGCACCCAGCCATCCGGATCACTTTTATTCTGTCCATCAATACCAATGAAGTTCTCTTCAATGAAATCTTCCGCAATCATTGACCAGTCTTCTTTTACAAAAGCTTCAATATCCCGGGCTACCAGCATTTCCCATATGGCGGCCCGATCCGTATCTTTTCCTGTGAATGGATTTATCATTATAATCAGTTATACTCTTTTTTACTTATTTGATAACGTGCGATGGCATCTGTATCCGGTTCTATGCCCAAACCAATGCCTTCCGGTAAATAGACATACGGTGGTTCAAAACGCAATGGTGTTCGTAACAGGTCGTGCGTTCTTATCATTCGTCCAAAAATATCGCTTGGCCACACACAGGAGCCAGCCGCAGCCGCACTATGTACATACATCGCCTCAAGTATACCAAGATCAATTTCTGAGCCATGCCAGCAGGGCAATTCTGCCGCCGCCGCAATATGATCCATTCGTTGGAAATTAGCCAGCCCAGCATTGAAATTGAAGCCATCAACGGCCTGCAGTTGAATCGCGCGAACCGCGTCCTGTATTCTTTGCCCTTGCAGCATATAAGGCAGTGCCACGTGCAGTACTATCGGTATGGATGCAAAGTTCTTCAGTTCCGCATACTCTTGGATTTTCCATCTTGGTATCGGGTCTTCCAGGCATAATATATTGCCCACTTTTTCTAATGCCTCCATCCGTTGCCGCGCCTGAAACCCATATTCCCAACGCTCATTCGGATCAAGAATCACTTGCATGCCAGGCGCCTCTGCTGCGATAATCTCGCACCAGGAGACAACATCATCCTGAAGATCGCATTTAAACTTAATACAATCGTACCCCATTTTATGGAATTTTCCTGCTACAACCCCTACATCGGTCCGGGTTCGATGACTCGACCAGGCGCCCACTTTTACTTTATTCCTGAGTGCGCCTCCCAAAAGATCTACCACCCGTAGTTGGTGCATCTTAGCATACGCATCCCAAATCGCACATTCAAATCCATCATATTCCCTACAAAAAGCAAAAGGCAGATTTTGCAAGACCAGGCTTGTTATATCTTTCCCGATAAGCATCTGGATGATCCCGGCTACAACATCCTTGTTATGATTTCGATAGCATTCACCCCAACCTGTAATTCCTGAATCTAACTGCAGCTCAATAATCAGTTTGGACAATTCGTCGAACTGGACGCTCCATCCCTGTTTAGCGTCAACAGGTAATTTATGCAGTGGCCTGCTAACATCACCGCTATCAATGGTTCCCTGTTTGGCGGGAACGATTACTTCATAAACAACAATTTTATGTACCCTCATATAAATAGACTATGATGCAAATAGTTGAATAGTGCTCCCGTTATCAACATACAAGGTTTGTCCGGTAATGGCCCTGCTTAAATCTGAAAGAAGAAAACCAACGGTATAGCCACAATCTTCGGGCTGAATTTCGGTATGGATTACCTGTTCCTTTAAAATAATATTCTCCACCCATTGCTCCGGGTTATCTGTTACCGACCTTAAAAGATCGTAATTCTGTTCGGCATGCACGTAACCGGGGGCCACGGCGTTTACCCTAATGTTGTATTGACCTAAGTCAACCGCCATACCCCGGGTAAGCCCTTCAACTGCAGATTTGGCACTGGCATAAATGGCATGTCCCGGAATAGTCGAATGGGCATGGACTGACGAAATATTTACAATGTTGCCCGTAATATCATTCTTTAAAAGCTGTTGGATAAAAAATTTAGAGATCAGCCATACACTTCTGATATCTATCTGATATAATTGATCAAATTCTTGTTCTGTAATTTCGTGCGCAGGCTTACTCAGCCCTATTCCTGCGTTATTCACCAGGCCATGAAGAACACCCACTTCCTTTTCTATACGTTCGAACATGGAGGCGACTTCAGATGTTTTAGCGATGTCTGCAGCAATAGTCAGCACGCCGGGAAATTTTTCAGAAACCCTGGCCGTTTTTTCCGGATCTTTTTCGTTAACAATAAGCCGGGCACCACAGGACAAAAGCGCTTTGCAAACTCCTTCTCCCACCCCAAAACCACCACCGCCGGTAACCAAAATATTTTTCTCATTTAGATTCATCTCTTTTAGTTTCGAATTAATAATATTCAACGCATATTAACAGCTTCCGTATCAAATGATTCGATCAGGTTAATGGACGCCAAAGAGACATTTTCAGGTTGGGGAAGCGCATTCGGATAGTTGTTATTTTCGTTGCCGCCCGATTTATGAGCCACCCCCCATACGGAAACTCTTTGTGGCGATGAGCGCGGTAAATCAATTTTAAACGAAATAACATTCTCCCCGTGATACAGAGGAGCCTTCAGAAAAGTCCAGTATTTTTTACCGACCCCCCATCGGGGCAACACCCTGCTGTTTTCGGTTGTTACCAAGGGCCTTTTGTTCCCATTAATATAAACGGTTCCTTCAGGTTTGAAAGCATCGTTATTACCCTCCATGAGTATCAGCAAATCGGCTTTAGTGGACACTATATTAACAGACCCCTCCATGCTAAGCCTGACCATTGAAGTTGCCGGTGAAGCCGAATCTGCAACATGATTTATGCCCGTCGTCTTAATAAGGGTCTTATCAATTTTATTAATCTTAACCGCGTCAAATCCACGAAGCGCTTCGGTCACCCGGGGAAGTTCATTCGGCAACGCTTTGTCAGTCACAGATAATACCAGCGTTTCGTATGGGGCAAGCGGAATAGTAATGGTATCGCCATACTGCAGTTTTTTTGCATACACTCTTACCTCAGGATAAATACTTACAATATTCAAATTCTTACCCTGTTTCGGAAGTCCGATACTGCTATCAATCTTCAACGTGTACCCGCTATTTTCGATCCAAGGGTTTCTAAGTTCAATTAACCCTTCATTTTTATTGCAATGCGCATAGCCATAAGGTTCACGAGGCATAAGAGAAGGATCTTTTTCCCCCTTGGGTATATCCCCGTTTTGCCAGGTTTTGGGAAAAAGCGGGATCGTATTATTAATGAACGCTGTATTATTCCTGGCCCAAGTAATCATATCCACCATCATTTTCCAACGTGAAGCGTTCATAAATTTCGGATTAACATATAAAGGCAGAAACATATGGCCCCGCATAATCGTCGTAACGGCATCATTGGCGAAAGACTCTGATGTTTGATGAATAACGCCCAACACCTCCTGCGAGGAGATCGGTGTCATAATATGAGCGGCACCCTGAAGATTAAAAAAATCGCGAGCAGAAGTATAGCTCTCCCGGTAAACAGGACTGGGAATGCGTCCCTCTGGGAAATCTCCTCCAAAAGTGCCGATAACGGAGCTGGCATAGAAAAGCCACCAGGGACTGGGATTATAACCCATACAGGTAGTTTCGATCCAGGTCTCAGGTGAAACTTGGTGTATTTGTAAGCAGGTTTCAATCAATGAGGCAGCTATTGCTTCCATAGATAAATTACCAGGTTCATGACCATGATCAGATTCAGGGCAAACAAAATTATATCCATCCAGCTTTACCTGCTTGATCTCATACCGCTGTACCATATTCACCAGCTTATTCCTGAAAGCAGTTCCATAGCGCTTACCGGCAAGACAGCATCTTATAGGGTAAAAATGGCTGGTTGACTTCACGTTAAAAGTCTCATATCCCTCCCGCTCCGCCCATTTGGTATCAACACTTTCAGGAGCGTAAAAAGTAGAAGGCGATATCCATAAGCCCAGATTTGTATTCATTTTCTTTGCAGCCTGCTGAATGGCATTGAATTTTTTCGGGAACATGTTTGTATCTATATCCCAGATGCTTTTAGGGTCGGACCACCCCATATCAATACAAAATGTATTGAACGATTCATGGCCATTTAAATACAGTTTCTGGTTGAATGTTTCCATCAACTCAAGAATATTCTTTTCAGAATACGGCACCGGAGAAGTCCACCAGGAGTTATAATTTACGTGTAATTCACGGCTTCCCGATAGCTGGTAAGCAGAAATATATGAAAGAAACGCTGCTCGTTCCTGCCCCGGCGGCGTAGCGCCGTAAACGGCCTTCCTGCTTTGATACCTTACCCCCGGTTTCAATCTGAGGCCCGGCTGATGAGCGATCACCACCTGTTCCGATTCCATTCGGACAGAAGATACAGGATATTCAATTCCTGCAAAATAACCAGTCAGTAATACCGGATAACTTTGTCCCGGCGCCGCAGGCAAATTGAGTGAAAGTCCCTTTGCGTTTAGTCTGTCTAAAACTATTTCTTTAATCAAAACAGGCGCTTTGATTTCTGATAAACTATAACTAACCCACTTATGCAGCAGCTTTTCCTTCGGCGACCATTGAATAAAAAGTTCTGCCTGAATTTGCCCGCCCCCCTTCAGTTTCAAATTGGGGTATGCAATGCGAAAGGGTTCTTTCATTGATTTTCGAATATCGCCAAATTTCTTTATTGGAGCATCCCCCCCAATAATTTGCCCACCCACATCAAAGAACGGGCAGTCAATTGACACTGCAAGCTTATGCGCATGATGCGTAACAACAATCTGATGTGGTTCGATTGTAATTGAGGGAGTGGGATCTTGTCCTAATACAGCAGTTGAAACAGCCATCAACAAGAAAGGTCCAAAAAGATACATCATCCTTCGGCAGTACACTATTTGCCCCGACAGAAAAGAGAATTTACTCTTCTGCAGCAGACTTAAAAAAAATTGAATATTCATAAGCTTTACAATCATTGAGGGTCATAATGGGTTTGGAGTTAAATTCGGATTGTTGTTCATTTCATATTCCGGAATTAAAAACACTACTGAATTATCAGTAGGCTGAACAGTTTGATGCAAATGATCCAAACCATGATACCCAGGATAGTTTCTAATCATCGGAAGATTATTCCGGAATAAATCATAAACACGATGTCCTTCAAACGCCAGTTCAAGTCTACGCTCCTGCAACACCACCTCCAATATACTGTTCAAACCCTTTAAGTCGTTTGTTGTATAGAGGGCTGCACCTGATAAACCTGCACGCATACGGATCTTATTTACATCGTCAAGAGCAGCCTGTTCATTCCCAATCTTAGCATTTGCTTCTGCCCGGTTTAAATACATTTCTGCTAATCGCAGATAAACAGGCGAATTCAAATTAACGATACCCTCCTGTTTATTGTATTTATTCACCATATAGCAAGGCGTCAATCCGCCATAAAGCACTTCGATATTACCATTTGCATCTAACAATGGTTCAATAAAACTATGTCTGATATCCTGGGGATATTTATCCAGCAAATTGACATAAGTGAGAGAGGCGGACATTTGCGCATAACCCGTAGCCCGGGTTACCGGATCGTTGTAGAACATGATACCAACTATTCCATAAGGATCTGAAATCGTATGCCGCACGGCAAAAATTGTTTCGGGATTCTGCTCCGGAACAACAGTGAAATATTTTTTGTAAAGTTCCGCCCCTGCTAACTGATAACGTTCTGAATCAATTACCTTCGTTGCATAAAAGGCTGAATTCTCATTGTCCTCCATATACAAAAAAACACGCGATAAAAGTGCATAAGCTGCCTCTTTGGAAGCAAACCGGGAATCTTTATTTACCGACATCAGCTCTGCTGCCTTTAGCAGGTCATTTATAACAAAATCATAGACTTCTTTTACGGAGTTTCGCGCCGGCAGATCATTGGCTGTATTATCTTTAATTACCACCCCCGGGTTATTTCCCGAATCCTGTGTATAGGGGCGGCCAAAGGCCCGCACCAGATTAAAGTGACACATAGCCCGTAAAAATAGATTCTCGCCTTTAAGCTGGTCCGTTTCAGGGGATGCCCCATCTTCAATTTTCTCTATAACACGATTGGCAGAATGAATTATTTTATATGAGATTCTCCAAAATTGTGTAGTACAATTCATACCTGCAAAGTGATTATAATCGTATGCCTGCAGCATATGATTAGTGCTGCTTGAGGCTAAAGCTACGTTATCACTTGGATATTCGCTTAAAATAGTATAATACCATGTGAAGGTTTCACTTGCCGGTCCGATCATCCCGGCATATGTACCCATCGTTGCCGTTTCTAAATCGGATAGCGTTGCTAAGGCCATCTCATCTGATTTACTATCGTACGGCTGCAAGTCTTTATTACACGAACTGATCAAAATCAGACATGCCATTATCTTAATTGAAATAATTTTCATATACGGGCTGTTTAAAACTTAACATTTAGACCAACTATTATTCTTCTACTGTTGGGATACGTAAATCTCGAAATTCCGCCACTGGAGCTCAGTAACACTTCAGGATCCATTCCCGAAAAACGCGTCCCCGTCCATAAATTATCCCCGCTGACAAAAAGGCGCGCATTACTAATTCTTAATTTATTCAAAAGCTGATCACTTAGCTGGTATGATAGCGAAACGTTTCGCAATCGAATATAACTCCCATCCTCCAGATACCTTGAAGATGGTCTGTTTGAAAACCTATTGCCTCCTTCAACAGACTTCGGATGTGTGGCAACATCGCCAGGCTCTTGCCACCTGGTCCAGCCTTCTATAAGATTCATGCTGTTATAGGTTTGATAAGACCCATCCGAGTCGAAAAATTCCCGGGACGCATTATATACTTTGTTTCCGCTCACGAAATTAAAAAAGGCGTTGAGAGCAAACCCTCTATAAGAAAAAGTATTTATAAACCCACCGGTAAAATCTGGCGAGGCCTTACCCGTAAACTGCTGGGTTGCTTCATTATAAGAGTTTGTTTGGGTAATAATTGAATGATTATCGGCATCTATGGCGAGTTTTTCCCACAAGGGGTCTCCGTTCTCTGGATCCACACCCACCCATTTGCGCATGTACCAGCTGCTAAGATCCCGGCCTTCGCTAATGTTATGGCTTCCGGAAACGATATCGGTATGCTGATAAAGTGCCAATACTTTGTTATGGTTGAAGGCAATATTAAAATTCGTCCTCCACTTCAGGGCACCAGTTAAATTGTTTGTATTGAGATTGATCTCAATCCCCCTGTTTTTTACGGAGCCTACATTTTGAATAATTGAAGAATATCCGCTTGTATATGGTAATGGAACATTCAATAAGAGCGCATCCGTTGTTTTGTCGTACCAGTCTACTGAAACCGAAACCCGTTCAAAAAGGCTAATGTCAATTCCGAAATTTGTCGTTTTTGCCTTCTCCCAGGAGAGATCATGGTTCGCCATTTGGAGCGGCACGCTCGCTGTTATCCCGGAGTAACTGGCAGAAAATGTATACAACCCTAATGATTGATAATTTCCAATTTGCGCATTCCCCGATGATCCGTAACTCATTCTGATTTTTATCAGATCAAATATTCTCTGATCCCTCATAAAATTCTCGTTACTAAGTATCCAGGCACCTGACAGGGTATAAAAACCGGCCGACCGGTTATTCGAACCAAATCGGGAAGATGACTCATTAATAAAAGATCCTACAGCGAAGTACCGATTATCATAATTATAATCTGCCTGTACCAGTTCTTTACTGAATACATTTTCACCGGTATTACCGCCCGCATTCAAAATTGTCGATGCCACATCCATTACAGCCAAGCCACTTGGCAAACCCCAGCCGGTTATACTGTTATTGTCCGAATAATTTCTTTCCATTTCCGCGACGGCAAGCACATCTAAATTATGTTTTCCAAAATTATTTTGATACTCAAGCCGGTTGGAAGTAATGAGTCCGCTACTGGTATTAAAGACATTTACCAAACTACCATTAGCGGCTAGTCCCGCTTTAGATTTAACATCTGCATATACAACATTCTTAGAATCTGAATAAGCAGCACGATTAAAGGTAGAAAGGGTAAAATGTTGACTGAGTTTATAAACCAAAACCAGATCACCGGTCACATCAGCCTGCTTCATTTTATTAAAATTATACTGCCATCCATGCAGAAAATTGTTTTTTTCCCGGCCAATCCAGCCCGGCTCTGTTCCCATCCTGATCGATCCATCTGCATTGAATGGATTGTCCCAGGGCATATTTGTAAACGCACCGTACAAAGCCCCCATACCTCCAGATGCCTCTTCTTCAGATTTACCGAAGCCTCCATTAAACCTTACATGCATTTTAAGTTTATCATTAATTTTATAAGAAATGTTTGTCCGTAAGTTATATTTTTGAGTTCCATTGTGCTCAAGGGTTCCCTGTTCCTGGTAATAATTTAACGAAGTATAAAATTGCGTTTTTTCAGAACCGCCGGATACAGAAAGTGCATGGTTTTGAGTAATACCCGTTCGAAAGGCAATACCCAACCAGTCAGTATTTTGTTGAAGGAGGCTGACAGGGCGTACCCGGTCGAAATCTGCGGGGTTTAGAAAGGTTTTCTGATAATCATAAAGTTGTTGGGCATTCATGATGTCAAAGCGACCAGTGGTAATCTTGTTAAACCCCACTCTGGAACTTAAATCAACCCGCGTCTTCCCTTTTCCGGTTTTGGTAGTAATGATAATGACTCCATTGGATGCTCTTGAGCCGTATAGGCCTGTAACAGCAGCGTCTTTAAGGATGGTTACCGATTCAACATCATTGGGATTCACCATGCCACCAATTATTCCATCTACAACATACAACGGAGCAGCACCAGCGGAAATAGAGCCGGAGCCCCGTATGATCGCCGCCGGAGGCGTGTTAGGGTTGCCTCCGGCTCCATTGGAAACAATGACACCCGGAACTTTTCCCTGCAATAAATTGGTAACATTGTTTGACGTCACATCATTAAGCTGTTCGCCGGAAACAACGGCAACAGAGCCGGAAATATGGGATTGCTGCTTTGAGGTATATCCCATAACGACAACATTATTCAGCTGACTTGTCAAAGATGGATTTAAAGCTATTAAAACACCGGCTTGCCCATTCGCCACCAGCGTTGTATCTACAGTATAACCCACAAAGGATGTTATTAGGGTAATATCTTTGTCTGGAATAACTATACTAAACTCACCTTCGGCATTGGTAATAGCGTTGACGCCCTCATTCCATATCAAAACGGTAGCCCCCTCCAGGGGTCTATTATTTGTCTTATCCCGCACAACACCTGTTATTCGGTGTTGTGCAAATAAGCTGGCAGTATCAAAAATAAAAAACATACATATTAATAGCAGTTTTTTCTCCCGAAAATTTGAAACGCATTTAATCGTCATGGCAGGCACTTCGTTAATAAGATTAGAACTCGTCTCAGAACTTAATACTCGTCATATCGACCGTCTGCCGAAAGTTTTTGAAGGAAATGAAGACAGTGCTTTATTTACACATCTTCTCGTGTTGATATTTCCTGGCGACACGATGGTTCGTTCAATATGACGACCTTTGTAATAGGCTCTGTTAAATCCCTACAAACCTAATATTTGAAAATCTTATAAATATTCGATAAACTATCTAATATGAATACTTTTTTAACATAGGTTAGATCGAAAGAACTAATTATTGATAAAATGCAGAACATTTATTTACGCTCACGACCGCTTATTAAGCGTTCACGCGCCTGGCATTATTTATTTGAGATCGATCCATTGATAGAAACCGGTTCTTATATTCTTTCGGAATCACACCAATCTGTTTTTTAAAATGCCTGTAATAATTTGACAAACTATCGAATCCGCTTAAATAACAAATTTCAGAAATACTGTAGTTATCCTCTATTAATAGCCTGCAGGCATGCGCAATACGTATTTCCGATATATAATTTGAAAATGTTTTTCTCGTATGATGCTTAAAATATCGAGAAAAAGATGGTATGCTCATATTTAATTTGAACGCAATTTCCTCAATATAGATCTCCTGCGTGTAATTTTCCATTATAAACTGTAGCGCTGTGTTAATTTTATCGGTATCGTAACTTTTGTTTGCAGTAAATCCGCTCGATAAAATGAAATTCAACTCATTACTGGTTGACAGGTAGATCAAAATATCCAGCAGGCCTAATAGGCGTTCGGCCGGAGAATTATTTTTCATTTCATATAATTTTTTCCTGACATATTGATTGGTGTCCCCGCCAATCTCAATTCCTAATGATGATTTATCCAAAAACCTCCGGACTAATGTCATCTCGGGTAAATCAAAAAAATATTTGCCTAGAAAATCCTCCGTAAAGTGTATAAAAATGGATCTAGCAACCAGTCCCTTATTCTGATAATACGCTTCGTGATTTCTGTATAAATGAGGCGTATTAGGACTTATTAATATCAGGTCGCCATCCTTAAAGTAACTTACCTGATCTCCAATAAATCTCGTCCCCTCGGTTTTATCTATCAGTACAAGTTCATATTCTTTATGAAAATGCCAGGGCTTATCAAAATAATCACACTCCCAGCACATAAACAAGAAGGAGGATTCCATTGGTAACGGAAGCTTATGAAATTGAGCACGCATTTTACTTGTTTTTTACAGATCAGGTACCTGAATTCTTATATGATTCTGCCTTTAACCAATTCGCCTATATTCTTTAAAATCAGTTCGCAGCCATACCCGGATTGATGCGGTCAAAATTCAGTCTCGGATCCAGCTTCACCGAAGTATCTACAAAGCAAGAACCGGTCTCAATGTCATTTCGTTATTTCTTCTATTGATCGCTTATTGCAATACCCTGTACTACTACTTTGCTTTACTGCGCCGCCTGATTACGAACCTTGTATTCGGCTATTCTGGGATGTCTTATTTGCGAGTTAACTGTTTGAACCTGTTTTGAGAACCGGCTCTGTAAGCCGCAACAAAAACAACAAAGCCGTCACGAATATTAATTCCTATTGCAGTAGCATCTTGAATCATTTCAGCAGGCAATGCGTTCTTATGCCCGCAATTTCAAGGTCATTGATCCCTACTTCACTTAGTTCAAGTATAAATTTGTTATTCATGACAGGATTTCGTTAATAATTTTGAGTCAATCCCTATAGAAAGAAATAATATTTTATCCGATCCCTATCCGTTTTCATTTATATAAACCGACATCTTTTATGCATGCAAGGCCGTCAACGGGTCAACTGGTAAAATCAACCTGGCTACGCAACGGGTCCATGTTTCTCGATGCTTTTTACAATTAATAGAAGGTCGTCTATATCTTTTTCAGTATATGCAGCACTTATATACCATACCCCCTGCAGATAATGCTGATATTCATATCCTGCATAGCTGGTATAAACGCCCCGGCTCAATCCGATCGAACGATAAAATATCGCTGTAGTCTTTTTACCGATGCCAATTGATAAACTCCGCAGGAAACATTCGTTCCATGCCTGAACAAGCAAATTTTGTCTACCAGCCCTTGCCCCACCACTACCCCCCATTAATTTTCCCCGAATCAACAAACCATCGGAAATAAAAATGACATATGTAGTACATATTTCAAATATATGCAGGAATTCTGAAATCAAAAAATAATTCAGAAAAATACAGAATTTTTGTACCGCAGCAGGAACGATAGCGGGAAAACAAGTTATACCGATTGGATATGCGGGAAAGTACCAGCCTAATACGAAAATGAATATTTAATTAGACCAAAAATGGTGTTGAAAAATATAGTCAAAGGCACAGGTTGATTTAACGGTATTGGCAGAGAGCCTGGTGATGGCTTCCGTAATAAAAGCGCTGAGCTCGTCTAATGATTTGAATATCCGGTTGGTAAATTTTCTTTTAATATGACGCCATATTTTTTCTGCCGGGTTAAGCTCTGGACTATATGGGGGCAGGAATAGTAAAGCGATATTATCGGGAATGATTAATGATTTGGCTTTGTGAAAGGCTCCATTATCCAGGATCATTATTTTATATTCGCCCGGATTGACCAAAGAGGGCTCATTAACAAAGAGTCGGAATGTTTGGGCATTACAACAGGGTAATTCCAGCAGACATTTTATCTCCCGTGATGGGAGAAAAAGCTCCAAACAGGTACGTGGACTTAAATACCTGTTGAAAAGGACAAATGGGCTGCACCCCTTTTATTGTAAGCCCTTTCCCGTTTTTGGTATGCAACCCGAAGCGGCTTTCGTCTTCAAAGTACAGGTTTACTGCATGATACTGTCGTGGGATGCGCCATACGATATCGCTTATTTTTTGGATAAAGTTTTTTTAAAAGTGGCTACAGCCGCTTCCTCTTTTTTGATATGGCTTTTTCTGGCCAGACAAACTGTCGCAAAAATGTCGAACATTGACAGTGGACTGTCCCTTTTTTTGAGATAACTTGTCGCCTGTAATATTTGACGCAAGGAGTACAATAAGTCTTTACTTCATCCTGTCGCCCATTCTGTCAAAAAAATCGATTTCGCCGATTGCGGTTCTAAGGCATCGCATTATTTCCTCATGAAAGTCAGATCCGGCAGCGTGGAGCGGATCAATTGCTTTGGCCAGCTGTGTCCGAAGCTCAAAAAGTTGTTCTCTGTTATACTTTTTTGATGCCTTTACCAGCTCCAATTTCATTAACTCCTCCTGCTGATTTTGCCTGGGATTAAATATTTCGTTGATATGGCTGCACTGGTGGCAAACACCCTGTTGATTAATTAATGCACACCGATGTTCAAAAATATTGGTCATGGTATTTCGGGCATCGTTTAACAGGTGTTTTACCACCCCCTCTGTTTTTTCGAGGATAAGGCAGATTTCTTTTACCTGAAAATCATACATATTTTTTAGAATCAATGCTACCTGGTTTTCTATAGGAAGCGTTTTTGAAATACAGGTAAAACAATAATCAATATGTTCCCTCATTTCGTAAGCGCCCGCAGGTGAGTTGTCATGGACCATCCAAAAAACTTGTCGCATTCCCTCTGAACTTATTGCCAAATCCGCCGCCCTATCCTGAGCATCGGGCAACCACCGCTTTTGCCTGCGTAAATGATCGTAAGCGAGATTTGTAGCGATTTTGAATACCCAGGTTTTCAAGGAAGATTCTTCCTTGAAAGTTGATATTTTAGTAAATGCTTTGATAAAAGTGTCATGCGTTAAATCATCGACATCATTTCTATCCGTAAGCAGGCGGTATAAGTAAGATTTCAGCTGGGTTTGAAATTCGGCAAACAATGTTTGAAATGCATTGATGTCTCCAGATACTGCGGCTTGTAAAATGTCATTTTTTTCCATAAATCGGACAATAAATAAATGAGTTGAGGACGCGTCAAAATCCGGCATGCCTTCTTTTTGTCAGGCTACTTGGAGGGGGATTTTTTTTGTTTATCCGATTCTCGCTCCCACACCAATACTTTCGGCACATCCTCAACTACTAAATTAGCGAAATAGTTTACTACAGCACATTCATCTTGCCACAATCCACATCCACAATATGACTGTTGAAAGCCACACCCGTATCCGAGGCAAGAAAAGCGGCTGTCTCACCCACTTGCTTCAACGTCAAATTTCCTTTTATTATATCGAAAGATTTGTATTGCGCAATAATCTGGGCCTCCGGTATGTTATACTTCCGGGCAGTATCTGAAATAAAGCCGGATATCCTTTTCGTTTCCATCAATGCTCCTGCGCAAATACAAATAACTTTGATGTTGTTCGAACCCCACTCCGCCGCCATTACACGAGTTAGCCCCTCAATAGCGGCACTGGCCGCAGTAATACCTGCTACATTGGGGAATTTCGATTTCGATAGTTGAGCCGAAAGCAATAAAATAGTTCCCTCTGACTTGGATTCTATCATATACTTTGCCGCAATTCTTGACGTAAGAAATTGCGAACCGCAAATCTTTTCAATCGGCGCCATAAATTGTTCAAATGTAGCAACGGTTGTAGGTGGTCGTCCTCCCATTTCCTCATAGGTAGCTCCAATGCCATTGAATATTACATCCAACCTGCCATGTTCCAATATAACTTTCTTTAGAAGACTGCTTATTTCAGTCTCGTTCAATGCATCAACTTGTACCGCTTCAACATCACCGCCATTAGTTCCGATTTTTTGAGCCAACGCTTTTATGCTTTTATGGCTTCTACCGGTTACATATACCTTTGCTCCATGTTCGCAAAGCGATTGCGCAACTGCTCCTGCAATGTCTCCTGATGCCGCAAAAACAACGGCTACTTTGTCCTTTAAATTTGTCATTTCCCTATTATTTTTTGATTAATAGTACTTTGACGTTTGAGCTCGATAAAACGGTCGAAATTTTAAAAAACTTATACCCCTGTAGCATATTCATAGCGTACTGCGCGCAGAAGCGCTATCGAAACCCAAATGAACCAGTCTGTCTTTACTGAAAATTGTTTAAATACGGTAGAAAATGCAGAAGACCCATTTTTTGGCCATTAAACGATTACCGTTGTCCACAATGGGCTTTTGAAAAAGCTGTTTTGCTTGGAGATGCCGCGGCAGGTTTTTCGCTAACTGCAGGAATTGGCGCAGGAATGGCAATGGAATCGGCTTGGGTGTTGACACGAATGTTGCGTTATGCGGACAAAAACAATCTTGCAGCCTTACTAAAGGCTTATGAAGAATCTCAAAAACCAAGAGTTGAGGCCGCACGAGGCTCTTCTCGTAGTTTAGCCAATATGATGTTTCGACAAAGTAAATTATCGACTTATCTACGCGATTTATCGATGTATTTTGCGAGCGTTGAAATGGCGATTAAACCCATACAAAAATTGGTTGCAAATCCGCCCAAACCTGATGAAATAGCAAATAGCTGTCTGAATAAAGTAAATGCTCAAAATAATGTGAGTAGATGAAAAAACAGCAGGCAACAAACGGTTTTGCGCAAGAGGAAATAAAGAGATAAAATGACGTTTACGGCTTCGATTGCCGCAAAAAAACCGCTTGAATTTTGCTGAAAAGAATTAAATTAGCAAAATTCAAGCGGTTTTTGCTCGGTTTACGGTAAACTGAAAGTTCCGTCTTCGTTAGCCCCCTCCTGCGCAAAGCCACCAGATGTTAGTGGCAAGTATAACGAAACTCTCCGACAATGAAAAAACTCATTGACGACATAAAGAAAATCGAACACGGCTTTAAGCATATTGTTGAAGCGGGTAACATTATTTTGGCTGACAAGACACAGAAACATTTTGACCTCGCAACAAAATTTTTATCTGACGACACTTACCAAGTCAGAATGTTGGCAACTTATCTTTTGGGACAACTTTCAACTGACAATTCCGAGGCTCTCGAACTTCTTGAAACAAAAATTGCAAAGGACAAAGATTGGCGAGTGCAAGAAATGTTGGCAAAAGCATTTGACCATTATTGCAAGACAATCGGCTATAAAAAAGTTTTGCCAACAATTAAAAAGTGGCTGGCGGATGAAAATCCCAAAGTTAAAAGAGCAGTTATTGAAGGGCTTCGCATTTGGACAAACCGTCCTTACTTTAAAGACAATCCAACAATTGCAATACAACTCATTAGCGAACATAAATCGGACGACAGTGAATACTTGCGAAAGGCAATTGGCAATGCACTGCGGGACATAAGCAAAAAGGACACAGACAAAGTGCTCGCTGAACTTTCAACGTGGGACTTGACAAATGAAGAAACAGAATTTGTATATAAATTAGCTAAAGGAAAATGAAATGCCTGCCATAACATCGTATTGGCAGGGCTGAAAACACTAACAAACGACAGAACAATTCGACAAAATCTGAATTTAATAACTCTTCGGGCCAGTGACTTTCAAAATCATAAAAGATCAGGCTGTTACGAGAATCATTTGAACCGGTATTGATTTGAATTGTCTTTCCGTTTTGAAAGTTGAGAGAAAGTGGTAATTTAAAACTGTTATCGTTCTATGGAAGAAATTAAATCTTTTGTCAAGAAATATTTTGACCTTGACCTTGCTCATGCCTCAATTGAAGCGTTTGCATGCCTTTTGAAACCTCAACAATTTAACAAAGGCGATTTGATCTTTAATGATCGAAGCGTTTGTAAAAACCTTTACTTCATTAAAAAAGGACTGGTGAAATTTTATTTCATCAATGAAAATGGGAAGGAAGTCATTTTTCGGTTTTTTGCGGAAAACACTTATTTTACTTCATTAGAGAGTTTCCTGAATCACAAAAATGCGGCCCAGTTTGCCAAGGCTATCGAAAATACGGAGGTATTCTTTTTAAATAAAACCGAGTTGGACAGATTGATTGCCTCTCATCCAGCTGTAGCGGGAGTTTACAAAAGTATGTTTGCAACGGTCAATACTAATATGATAAAAAGGTTTAGCGAACTGATGTCCTGCGATGCGGCTGAACGGTATGAAAATTTTCTGAAAAACAATAGTGCTTTACTTCAACGCATCAGTCTGGGCGACCTGGCGAGCTACCTGGGTATCACACAAGAATCATTAAGCCGAATCAGGGCCCGAAAATGATTTTTTACCAAATGTCAAAAGAATTGCTGTTTATTTGATTTTTCTTTGTCCAATAATATTGCAGTATGCAAAGCAGATGGACTTCTTTCGGGTATGTATTGGTTTTTATACTTTTAATAGCTTGCACAGGTTATTACTTTGTTGGATTTGCAGGAATATTATTTTCTGTTTGTTTTATAGGTGGGCTTATTTTCTGGCTGCTTACTACTTTCAAAAATCCTGTCAATCCGTATAAATTTATTCTTCCCTATCTCGTTACGATCATCTTTTTCATCATACATGCATATGAAGAGTATGCTATACATGTGGAGACAACGCTCTCTAAAATGTCAGGCCTAGAAGTTTCCCAAAATAATTTCTTAATTATTGCTGCATTTACAGCGCCAATTGTTTGGTTATTGGGTGCAGCACTGGTTCTGAAACGATTCGCTTTTGGTTATTTTCTTTGCAGCACTTTTTTATTCGGCATGATGATAGCCGAACTTTCACATTTCATTTCTCCGTTGATGGAAACCGGCCCTTACTATTCACCGGGAATGTACACTGCCATTCTTCCTGTTGCTTCCAGCTGGTACACGTTCTATATCATTCGCAAAGAAATAAAAGTGATGCAACAAGATCCGTCAATAAACAACTAACCATTCTTTAATAATGCCTTTTACAATTTTCGGTAAAATAAAACCAACTCCCTAATATTATTTATGAAAAGTAAACCCAAAATTGCCATACTGGTTTTTGTGATTTTGATCTCGGGAATTACCTATTCCTATATTTCAATAGGCATTGCCCCATTATTAATTATTGGCATTCCCGGAATATTCGCTTATTGGTTTTGGCATGCAACTTACCTAAAAAACGCCATTGAGCCTTCAATGATCCTACCTCCGTTCTTAGCTACTGTAGCAGGATTTGAGTTTCATTTGATTGAGGAATATTTAGGAAACTATTCTCAGGCGATTAGTCGTATTTTCAATTTTGCATGGACAGAATCTACCTTCTTTATTGTTATCGTTATTTTATCAGGGGCATTATTTTTGGTAACTATGGGACTGTTGTATAAACACCCCATTGCCGGGTTCATCGCTATCCTGTTTGTGATGACACGATTTGCAGAAATGTTACTTTTTATTTTTCCATTCATCCAACCGCAAATCCAGGCAGAAAATGCCAATGCCATTTCTCAAAATATTGGTGGCACTTTAGTTAAGAATATGCCCAATTACTATTTCCCTACTACAGGGCATTATTATTTTCCAGGAATGTACACCTGGCTATTGACACTTGTTCCGGCGATTTATTGCGTCTATATAATACAGAGAGAACATAAAATTAATCAAAACCTAATTGCTCAATGAACAGTACCCTTAGAATATTATTCATTGTCCATGCTCTTGTAACTTTTGCAGCTGCCGTAGTGCTTATCGCAGCCCCTGCTGCCATTCCAGGTGCGGTTGACATTAAGATGGGGCAGGATCAATTTTTGTTGTGCTATTTCCTGGGGGCAGCAGAGTTAGCAATCGCCTATCTATCGTTTCAGAGCCGCAAGATTACCGATGCAAAGGCATTGCGGATCATTGTTATTTCATTCATCATTTTCCACACTGCCACAGGCTTATTGGAAGCATTTGGAGCAACCCAGGGGATCAGTCCAAAAATAATTGCCAACATTGTTTTAAGAATTTTAATAGTCTCTCTGCTGTATTATTTTGGATTACATAGATATTCAAACAATCCCAATAAACAAAACAGTAGTGCACAATAATTTTCAGGCTTAACAAAAAAAAATGAAGAATCCCAGCCCGTAATGAGGTTTAACGGTCAGTTGCTATCTGACAGACTACAAAGCACTAAAATGGCGGATACAATATCGTAACCACCTTTCCAAAGTAGATTAAAACAAAAATGTTTCAAGTATGAAACTTCTACTTACACTATTACCGGTCATCTTTGTCATCCATTTGGCCCATGCTCAAAAAACGCAGGCGCTTAATCAAGGATCAGAAGACCAAGAGATCGAAGACGCTAAGGCTGCAGATATTGGCGTACAGGTTGGCCCGCAAGCAGGCGTCTCACTCAGCAAAAACAATAATGCATATGTTGGCCTCAGCCTGCGGCTGACATCGTCAGGTAGTCCACTAACAATCCAGCCAACCTTCCAATACGTCTTTGCGGAGAACCAGACCCTCTATCACTTAGGGATTAACCTGCTGTATGAATTTCCATTTACATCCCGCATCAAGCCCTATCTTGGAACTGGTGTGAATTTGAGTTCCTTCAAGTTGAAAGCTCCCCCTACGAATTTGAATATTGATGATCAGGGAAGTCGTCTTGGTATGAACCTGATCGCCGGCATCCGATTTAATTTTCCATGGGTGTCTCCATACTTGCAGGTTAAGAAAAACCTGGGGGAGTTCGACGGCACTTTTCTCGGTGGCGGGATCGAACTAAAGTTACGTCAGCGCAGCGAATCCATCTCGCTACCTCAAATGAAACGCTTCATTGTCACTCCATACATGGCAAATAATGTTGCTGGAAGCGTTCAGCCCGGGCGCGTTGGATGGGGCATGTCGCTCGCTTTCTTCCCATGGCAGCATCTGGGTTGCGAATTCGACATTGAGCAGCATCGGCACTTTTTCCGCGATAAAGACGTTGCCGACCTCGTACCAACCCAGGTGGATCTTAATACAAGCGCCACGTTGTACTCCATAAGCATGGTGCAACGCTATTACCTGGGCAATCCAACGTACGGTGCCTGGTGCCTGTACGCGACCGCCGGAGCCGGTGTTATTCATGATCAGTTCAAAGGAATCCCACACCAACCCGGTGTGTCAGCATTCTTCAGGAAACAGACAGACCCGACGCTAACCGGGGGCCTCGGCATCATTCATATGTTTACGCCCCGTGTCGGCTTACGTTTTGATGCACGCTACTTTCATGCCTTCGTCAACGAAAATGCAAACAATGGCGGCTATTTCAAAGATTATGATTTTTTACGTCTTTCAACCGGCGTAACCGTTAGTTTTAATTAAACCTCTTTAACCCGATTATTGTTGACACTCCCAATATAATGAACAAGCAACTTATTTTTCCGCCCCCTGTAACTAAAGATAGACCCAGAATGAAAAATTTAGACAATACCGAATTACGGGAATGTGATTAAATTAGCATATGGACCTAAAAATTCTTTCCATTGTATGGGGTGTTAAAAACTTGGATGCTGCGATTATTTTTTGGTGTGAAGCGCTAAACTATGAATTGAAACGGGAACCCGATGTAGACTTCGCAATATTGGTGCCCAAAAATGGCCAGGGGCTTCAATTGTCGTTAAAATTAACGGTTTCCGATAAACCTAAAAGACATCATATTGACCTAATAGCCGAAAACCAAAAAACAGAAGTAGAACGATTGATTAAGTTGGGCGCAACAAAAATTGAGAATTGGCAATACGAGGAAGATGCGGATTATGTCGTTTTACTTGACCCGGACGGAAATCCTTTTTGCATTGTTCAAGCCTGATTTAATCTCCGAAGAACAAAAAAACGGGAAAAGCCTTGGCAGACAATTCTCTTATCATTTTTGTTTGCCTCAATAGAAGAAACCCGCTGTATCATACCTGCACAAACTTCAAATTTTTCAAATAACTGGTGATCCATAGCATTATGAGTTAGCTGTTTTTACATTTCTTTGCCACAAGATTTGTCTCCACACCCGATTCAGAGGGGTCAGTCAATTTCGCTAAATAAATTTCTTCCTTCGATCCTTCCCCAAAGGAAGGAGAAGAAACAAGACCTTCGAGGTCAAACCTGTCGCTATACATAAAAAGGTGCGCCATCGACTGATTATCATCCGGGTCTGTGCCACCAATATCGCTACTGATAAGAACCCTTGGTTTATACGGAACCGGTTGCTGACCATATACATTCAACGAAAGCATTATAACGATAAGAGACAGGAATACCTTCACCCCTCCGGAATTAAAATAATTTAGAAATAACAATATCATTTCATTTGCTTTTGTAAATAACAACCGGTAAAACGACCGTATCCATTGGTTGAGCGTCTACCTCCGGGCTTTCCAGGCTGCGTATTTTTCAAGGACCTTTGACGGGGCACCGGAATACCAGCTGTACCCAACCCGCCGCTCATATTCGATTTCGGCAATACTTCCTTTTTTGACACCATCCCGGCCACAAAAAAATGGCCTGCCGGTTTCAAGATCATAAAAACGGGCCCACAACGGCGCTGCAGTTGAATCCCTTATTACAATTATATCTTTTTCCCCGGCATCCGTAACCATATTTTTGAGCCTCCTATTCCGGATCTCATGATCGCAGAACCAACGAACCGCTCCCTCAACCGCTTTAGAAACACCCTTTGAAGGATCGGCAATGCTCATCAGGAACAATGTAATTCCGGCCGATTCGGAACCGCTGAAGGATGCCAATTCGTATGCACGCGCATTAGCCGGCAACAGTGTTACTTCATCATGCTGTGCACACCAAACTGTTGGTTTCCCTGCTACAATAATTTGAGATTTAAGAATACATTCAATCCCTTTATCGATGGCATTCCTGATCTTCAGCCTTGTATCCTGCGGCAAATCCAGTGCGGAATAAGGCCTTTCATTGTTATCGATACTTTTTAAGAACCCAAGGATATTGACCATCGCGTTGTCGTTGTAGGTCACATGACTCGAATAGGAAACGCCTTTTCGTGCAGGAAAAAACTGGGGCCAGCCTCCTGATTTATACTGAGCAGTCAAAATATACCGGATCCCGTTCTCCATGGCCTTTTTGTACCGGTCATCTTTACACCGTTCATAAACTCTCGCCAGGAATTTAAGTTCAGTGATGGTAGCACCATTATCAAATGTTGCGCCGATCGCGTCCCTCCTATCCTCAAGATCCTGAACTTCAGACGCATTTAACCGGTTATAATTGATGTTTTTTCCCCAACCCCCAATCGTTTTTTGTGTACGGATTAGTTTTTCTGCAACCGATCTGGCATCTTCTGAAGCAAACCATTCAGCCGGCGCACCCGAAGCCAATTGTTTCCAATTACTACGCAAATAGTTCTTTTCCGGTTCATACCTGGAATTTTGGGCGTTCAGGCCCCGACAAACAATAAGCGCCGTTACACATAAAATAACAATATTCTTTACAGGCATCCATTTTATATTTTAGACATTAAAAAATTAGGTACTGCTCCATAAATCCCGGATCACAGATATATTTCGCGTACTCACCGGGAACATTGCATCGGAGCATATTGGAAGATCGAAATAAAACGTACCATAAGCTACTCTACAACATCTACGATCAGGCGTTTATACCTTGTCAGCCTGGGCACTCCGTGATCCGTTACAGCCAGTATAATATGTAACGTACCTGTACCCGGGGGCATCACACGATTTCTGCTGATCACAAAAAAAGCTTTGGGTTGATCAAAATTTTTAATCCCCTGCTTAATACCGGTCGCGGCATTCGAAATACCCCTGGTTCCAGCCTCAGCATAACAGAACCATTCATAAGAAAGAGCATCTCCATCCAGATCCGCAGATCCTGAAGCATCCAGCCGCACAGTGTCGCCCTGCTTTGCGGTCATTCTATCTCCATGCACAAATTCAGGTACGGGAGGATGGTTGGCTTCCTTATAAGATTTGACCGTCCAATCCATCCTGGCCGCAAAATCATTTTGAAAGGCATCTCTCCATCTCCATATTGAAGCCTGATCTGTTGTATGCCATTGACCATCCATGCCGAATACTTCGTCCTGCGCATTTGTCCATATTGGCCGTGTTTCGGACCCTAAAAACCATTTTTCCCTTTTCGGCATATATAGTTCATACCTTCCGCCCCATCCACCCCAATCAGGATGCCCGGCATCACTCAACCCATTTTGCAGTAAATTAAGAAAAGAAGGTGTGTCGCCCTCCATCATAAATTTCCAATGCGGGTAAACCGCTCCCAACGGGCCTTTTATCCGAATATTTTTATCCAGCCACTCATTGGTAACTACCGAAAAATCGGCACCGCCAAAACGCCCGTGGAACTTATCGCCTCCAATACCGATCCAGGTTGCATGATGAAACCCTCCTCCCGCATTAATGCCCGGTGTAACAATGTAGAACAGTTCCGGAAATTCTTTTCGTATCCAGGGCCCGCTATCGTCCTGGTCAGAGATCGCATAAACACGAAGCCTGCTTACAAAACGGGTTAACGCTTCTTTTCCTCTTGTGGATCTTACTTTCCAAAGCGCCTGGGCTAAAACATTCGGCCCTCCCCATATCGAAACCCATAAGGGCCTGTCATCTTTTTTATCAACTGCTTTAATTAATAGTTCCGAGCCGGGGGAGTCCATCCCTTTTCCCACTCCCTTCATCCCGTCCAGGGCGAAACCAACGCTTATATGTTCCTCCAAATATTGCTGCGTTGGATAACCCGGCTCGTGGATGCTCAGGTTGTCCCGCACAGCGCCATACGCCTCAACAATCTTTTTTATATATTCCGGCTGCACCCGGTGCTGGCCGTCACTGGTGGTGGCTATTAAACCCTCTATCTCCAACTGATTCGCGTATGTCATTAACCGGACCATCGACATCTGATCATCAGGATCTCCACCGATGTCCGTAAGAACAACAACACGATTTTTTGTCTGCGCCCGGGCGGGAAAAGCGGTCCCCAGCAAAATGAAAAGCACTGCAATTCTCAAGCCGGGTAAAATATTTTTTATTCTACTATTCATTCCTGACAACATTCCATTTCAATTACCGGATGCTATTGGAAAGTTTTTTTTAACGCTTCAACGCCATTATTGATCTCCAGAAACAATACGCATCATTATGATAGGTGGCTGCTGAAGAAGCTTGCTTCATTTCCTTTGTATGGAGGCAATCCCCGATATCATCCATATCTGTATAAAGACCAACCTTTAAACCTGCAAGCAGGGCGGTACCCAACCCCGAAGCATTATTGCGGCCAGATAAAAGCGGCCGGGCCAATAACGTAGCCAAAAAGTCCATCACGAATCCGTTACCGGTAATACCGCCGTTCACCGATAATGAACGGATCCTGATTTGTCCTGTTTGCTCTATAAAATCAATCACTTCTTTTATCTGGAAACAAATGGTTTCAAGCGTGGCCCGGACAAGATGTTCTTTGGTACAACTAAAAGTCAGCCCTGTAAACTCGGCTTTGCGTTTCATATCCCAGTAAGGGGCGCCCATCCCGCTAAAAGCCGGAACTAAAAACACACCGTTATTATCCGGAACGGACCGGGCCATCAAATCGGTTTCCGCGCTATTGGCAAACAACCCAAGATGCTTCAGCCATTCAACCATCGAGCCGCAGGAAACAATAATGCCCTCCTTGGCAAAACATATTTCTTTTTCGGTACTCCAGCAAATGGTATCAATGATCCCATCGTCGTTAACCGACACGGCGTTCCCCGTATTTACGAGAATTGAACAGCCCGTACCTAAGGTAGCCTTCGCAGTCCCTTTGTCAAAACAGCCTTCTCCAAACGCCGCAGAATGAGAGTCACCAATAAGACTGTTAACAGGGATGGGGTCAGAAAGAATCCCGTCAAAATCGGTCATCCCAAAATCGCCGGAAGAGGCTTTGATCCGGGGCAGATGCAGCTTTGACAATCCAAATAACTGCAGCAAATCTGCATCCCACTCAAGCGTGTGCAGGTTAAAGAAAAGCGTGCGCGAAGCATTGGTATAGTCGGTATAATATTTTTCTCCTTTGGTCAGCTTATACAACAACCAGGTATCTATTGTTCCAAAATAAGCTGCGCCGGCATCGATCTTCATTTTGATTAAAGGATCTTCCTCGTACAGCCAGGCCACTTTAGTACCCGAAAAATAAGGATCCGGCAAGAGTCCGGTTTTCCCTTTTATCATTTCCCGGAGGTCAGCCGCCTGCAACCGGGTACAAATATCAACCGACCGTTTGCATTGCCATACGACGGCATCGTGCAGCGGGTTCCCTCCGGCATCCCATAGTACAAAGGTCTCACGCTGATTGGATATACCGCAGGTTTTAATTTCGTGGATATCGCCGCCGCCTGCTGTAAAAAGCTGCATACAATTGCGAACTGCGGCCAAAACATTCCGGTATATCTCTTCGGGTTGCTGCTCTACAAAACCGGATTCGAGGTAATGGGTCCTCAAGGGTTCAAAAGCCGTACAGGTGGCCGCCCCCTCTTTATTAAAAAGAATGCATTTGGTACCGCTGGTTCCCTGGTCTATGGATAAAATATACGTATTCATCAGTCTTGTTTTGCGTTCGCTTTATCAATGATCACAGCAAGCAGGATCACACACCCTTTCACTACCTGCTGCCAGAAGGGAGACACATTCAGTAAAACCAGCCCGTTGTTCAATACACCGATAATAATAGCACCCATTACCGTGCCCCAAATACTACCGCGCCCCCCGCTTAACGAGGTGCCGCCAATTACCACGGCCGCAATCGCATCCAGCTCGTAACTGGTGCCCGCGTTGGGCTGTGCCGAATCCAAACGCGAGGTTACAATGATACCCCCTATTGCAGCCATTGCCCCGGCCAGCGCATAAACAATCATTTTTATATTCGAGATCCGGATACCTGAAAATCTCGCAGCCGTTTCATTGCCGCCGATAGCATAAATATATCTTCCGAGACGCGTTTGCCGGGTGATGCATACGGCGATCAGCACCACCACAGCAGCGATCCACACCGGTACGGGGACGCCCAAAAAGGATCCGGCTCCGATAAAGGCAAACTGCGGGCCAAGATTACTGATGGGTTGACCCTTTGTGTACAACATGGTAAATCCTCTTGCAATGGTAAGCATGGCAAGCGTGGCTACAAACGGGGGCACATTAAACCTTGTAATCACCAGCCCGTTGAACCAGCCCAACAACGCTCCAACAATCATCGCAGCAAGCACCACCCCCAAAACTGTAAATCCAATATAGGTATCAACCGCCGGAATAGCGATCCCGTTTTTTAGTAACCCTGCAGCCACTGCACCGCACAGCGCCAGTATAGATCCTACGGATAAATCGATACCTGCGGTTAGCACCACCAGCGTCATGCCGGTAGCGATGCAGATATTGACGGCCGTTTGTCTTAATACATTAAGCCCATTATCGGCAGTAAAGAACTTATCAGTAAGTACAGTCAATACCAAGCATAGCAAAACCAATGCAATTAAAGACTGTAAACTTTTAATGCGTTGTTTATAGGAATTATTAATGGCAATCATACCGCTTTTTAGTTTTTATGAATCGCATGTGTTAACATAGCCGCTTCGCTGGCTTCGGCAATGGGCATGCTGGCGGCAATCTCCCCTTCGCACATGACCAGCACCCTGTTGGCCAGCGCCAGTATTTCGGGAATTTCCGACGACACAACGACTATCCCAACTCCCGTTGCGGCAAGCTCTTTGATCAGCTTGTAGATCTCCGATTTGGCACCCACATCAATGCCACGGGTAGGTTCATCGAGCAACAATACTTTGGGATTTTTTGCCAGCCATTTGGCAATTACAATTTTTTGCTGATTACCGCCGCTCAGTTTCTTAGAAAGCGTTTCCTGCGAAGCCGTTTTTATATTCAGCTGCTTAATGTACCCCGTTGTCAAATCGCTCTCCCTCTTCCTGTTTAGAAAAAGCCCGCCATCTTCTAACTGTTTCAACACCGTAATACTGATATTGGGCCGCACCCCCAAATCCAGGCACAAACCCTGTAACTTTCTGTCTTCCGGCACCAGCATGATGCCCGATGCAATGGCACGCGCGGGTGTCCGTATTTTTTTCTGTTCGCCTTCCACAGCAATACTGCCCGAACTGCGCTTTGGGTGCAATCCAAATATCGTTTCGATAAGTTCGGTACGACCAGCCCCCATCAACCCGTACAGCCCCAAAATCTCTCCTTTATGTAAAGTGAACGAGGCATTATTTACCAGGTGACTACCCGCGTTCTCCTTATTCTTTAAATAAACATTTTTGACTTCCAGCAAAGGGTCATTATAAATAACATCCGATACATTCTTTTCAATCACCACTTTACGTCCGGCCATTTTTTCGATCAGTTCCTCCTGCCCGATATCCTTCATTTTGCCTGATGCAATGGTGGCACCGTCGCGCAAAACCGTGTACCGGTCGGCCTTTAGAAACAGCTCTTTGAGCTTATGAGAAATATATACGACGATTTTTCCTTCGGCTTTAAGCTCATCAATGATCGTAAAAAGATTGTCCACCTCTTTATCTGTAATGGCCGAAGTAGGTTCATCCATAATAATTACTTCGGCATTGGTGTAAAGCGCTTTCGCAATTTCCACAAGCTGCTGCTGCCCTACTTTTAAAGCAGCAATAACCGTATCGGGGCTCATTTCCAAATTCACCCGCTGCAGTAATTTTTTTGTTTGATGGCGCATCTGTGTTTTATCGAGCGTACCCCAGGTGCTTACCAACTCCCGGCCCAGGAAAATATTCTCGGCAATCGTTAGCTGCGGCACCAGGTTAAGCTCCTGGTGGATGATGGCAATGCCGGCCCGTTCCGCATCTTTGGCAGAGCCGAACCGCACTTTTTCACCATAAAAAAAAATATCGCCGTCGTATTGTGTATGCACGCCGGACAATACTTTCATAAGTGTGGATTTGCCGGCACCATTCTCCCCTACGATTGCGTTTACTTCACCGGGGTATAATTCGAGGCTGACATTATGAAGCGCAATGACTCCCGAAAACTTTTTTGTTATATTTTTCGCTACCAGCATAATCAGGAAATACGTTTTATCCTTACAGGAACAATTTCTATATCATCAAACCGAAGATGCGCTTTGTTCAGTTCTACAGCACCGGTAAATTCAATTTTGTTGCCAGGCTTTAGCATTGACTTTAAAGCGGGTATGACCTCCTGCCGCACTTTTTTATTCAGCTCCCCGGATACACCGTTCAGGTCGCCGGTATTGGGAAACGCCTGCAGGTCGATCAGGCCCGATGCGTCGCGCAGGGTGTTACCGTACACAAATTCAGTTAACACAACAGCCTTAAATGGCTGCGCCGATTGTATGGTAACAAGCACTTCGTCTTCTTTTACTACATCCACCATGGCAATACCCTTTACCATTGCATAACGATAGTTGCCAATTGCCAGTGCGTGCGTGTATTTGCCAAATCCATCCGCCGGGTCCGTCTGTAACGATTCTTTTAAAGTATTTACATCAATGGCGCTGTCTAATTTTTCCTGCAACCGGCCGGCCCATAGTTTCTGCACATAGCTTTTCGCGTCGAACTTACCGGGCCGGCTGTTCACAACATCGCTAAGCTTTCTTATATAAACAGCATTGTACCCCAGCAACACCATTGCTGTTAAAAGCAGGCCGTATTTAATTATCTTCTTCATTGGCATCCCGTGTTGATCGTATATATCTACTTTTTACCATAGGCCACATAATCGCTCACATTCATTTTTGTAACCAGCTCTACGGCTACCGGTATCTTCTGAGGGAATGTTTTTCGGCCTTTTATATATTCATCGGCAAACCCGGCGGCTGTTTGCGCCATTACCAGCGGGAACTGCATTCCGGTCGCCGCTACTTTTCCGGCGTTGATAGCGCTAATAACATCATCGGCTCCGTCAAATCCAAATACCTTTACTTTGCCGGCCTTGCCCGACGAAAGCAATGCCTGGTAAGCGCCCATCGCCATGGCATCGTTTCCGCAAAAGACCCCGTCAATATCCGGATGCGCCTGTAAGATCGATTCCATTACTTCCATGGCTTTGTTGCGATCAAAGTCGGCGCTTTGCTGGGCCACCATTTTTAAGTCTTTATAGTTGTCCGCCACGCTGTGAAAACCTTTTGACCGCGCCCAGGTGTTGTTATCCCCCACCAGGCCCAACAGCTCTACATAATTCCCCTTTTTATTCAACTGCCGGACAAAATACTTGCCAATGGCCACTGCGCCCGAATAACTATCGGACAGGATCTGAGAGGTAGCTGCATCGAGCGAATTGATCTCGCGGTCCATGCAAAATACCGGAATACCGGCGGCCTTGGCTTTTTGAACATTCGCCACCGAACCATCGGCGTCGGTAGGGTTGAAAAGAATAGCGCTAAACCCCTCCACAATAATATTATCGAAATGATCGCTTTCCAATGCCGAATTGTTTTGCGAATCGAACAGCTTCGTTTCGTAACCCAGCGATCTGGCTTTCTCTGCAGCTTTTTCTCCCAGAAAAACAAACCAGGGATTATTAAGGGTAGAAATCACTACCGCGATCTTTTTCCTGTTTTTGGACGAGGATCTTTTTTGCCCGCAATGCGCAAAAAGAAATACCGCCAGCAGGGCAATGCATATATGATCCGCTATTTTTTTCATATTCGTTGTATTGTTTATTAAACCAACTTCAGCACAACAACCAGCGATATTGCCCGAAGGACTTCCCCGAAGTACGCACGCTTCATCGCTCCGGTTATAAACCCATCCTTACTTTAAAAGCGATCGGGCAACGTCCGCAATTCCGTCCTTATTAATTCCATAATGATTAAATATTTCTGTTTGCGACCCCGTAACGGTGTATTCATCAGGTATGCCTATAATCTGAAATGGCTTACAAATTCCGTTTTGCATCAAATAAGCGGCACAGGCTTCTCCCAAACCTCCGTAAATGCTGTGCTCTTCCACGGTTATAATCGCGCTGCATTGCCGGGCCATCCTGGCAAGGAGATCCGTATCCAGGGGTTTGATGGTATGCATGCTGATGACACAACAGGTAATTCCCAGATCTTTTAACAGGCCGGCAGCTTCCAGGGCAGGCAACACGGTTTCCCCACAGCCTATTATCAGCACATCGTTCCCTTCTGTGATCACGCGCCCCTTTCCAAACTCGAATTTTTCGTCATTAACCGGCTTCAGAGAAGCAGGCATGGCCTTTTTTCCGAACCTTAAGTACACCGGCTCCCCGGTGTTGGCGGCGCATTCGATCGCCTGTGCAGTTTCCCAATTATCAGCGGGCGCCACCACCATAATATTATTAATGGCACGTAATGCAGCATAATCATGCAAGCTGTGATGGGTGCTGCCAAGGGCACCATAGCTCACACCGGCGCTGATTCCAATTACGTTCACCGGGTTATTACTGTAAGCGACATCATTCTTTATTTGCTCCAGGGCCCTGGCTGTAAGAAAACACGCCGGTGACGTGGCAAAGACCTTCTTCCCGCAAGAAGCAAGACCGGCAGCAACACCTACCAGATTCTGTTCTGCTATCCCAACTTCCACGATCTGATGAGGAAAGTTTTTTCCAAACGGCACCAACTTACCTGACCCACGGCTGTCACTGGTGACCGCCATAATATTTTTATCGCTTTGAGCAAGCCTTTGCAAGGTTTCTGAAAAAACTTCCAGGTTTGCTTTCGGTTTTTGCAAACCTTCCAACCGGTTATTTTCCATTTTATTCAATGCCCCTGCCGAAGATCCCATTTCCATATTTTCCATCCCTAAAGCTCTATTAATGTCTGATTTAATTCACTTACCGCCAGATCGTACTCTTCCGCCGAAGGAACGCCGTGATGCCATTTCAAAACGTTCTCCATATAGCTCACCCCTTTACCTTTTGTTGTACCCGCAATAAGAAAACTGGGTTTACCGGCCTCAAATGGCAATGCTTTTAATATATTTTTCAACGCATCCACATCATTACCATCTACTTCCCTTACCGCCCATCCAAAACTTTTCCATTTCTCATCCAACGGATCTGTATTGCATACTTCTGCTGTTGGTGCAGTGATCTGTAACGAATTTTTATCAACAATAGCGCATAGATTATCCAGCTTGTAATGCGCCGCACTCAATGCCGCTTCCCAATTACTGCCCTCCGGCATTTCTCCATCACCCATTAATGTAAAGACCCTGTAATTCTTTTCATCCAGCTTACCGGCAATAGCGGTACCTACTGCTATAGGCAGTCCATGCCCCAGGGCGCCTGTATTTTGTTCAACACCGTTAACTTTTTTTGTGGGATGCCCAATATAATGTGACTGATACCGGCAAAGTGTTTCAAGATCCTCTTCAGGAAAGAACCCCTTATCTGCCAAAACCACAAACAATGCTTCTACCGTATGTCCCTTACTTTGAATATACCGGTCCCGATCCGGAGATGAAAAATTACCGGGAGACACATTCATGATTTCATTGTACAAAACATTTAAAATGTCTGTACAGGAAAGGCTTCCGCCCGTATGACCGGCCTTTGCTTTAACTATGTATTTAAGTATGTTCTTGCGATACAGTACGGACTTCTGTTTTAATTCTTTACTGGTCATAACCGCTGTTCTGTTTTTAAATGAAGTATTCACATCTTTCACCGGAAATACCTGTGGCTCTTAATGAGCAGACCCCGGTTATTATTTATCGATCAGGAATGTAAATAAATTTCCCAGCCAAGGTAATTATCAAAAGCTTCTTTCAAAATTCCGGCCGTTTTACTGGCATTCATTACCACATGATGCTCAAATCCGTTGCGGCATACATGTTTCATTAAACCCTGCAGGTCGGCTATTTGCGCCACAGCCCGGTTGCCGAAGGTCTTTAGCTCGTCGTTGGTCAGATCGCCTTCTCCTACATAGGCTTTAATGATGCCCTTACAGTCATCCGTGCTGATGCGGCCATAGGTAAGCGGCATGGCCGGCGTGCGGCCATCCAGCGCACCATATGTATTTTCCGTGCCCACGGTAGTTCCCAGTATGGGCGCGGTGCTGATGCTGATATCCGGCAGGAACGATTTCGCCCAGTTACCGCAATGGAACAGCACACATTTCGTATCATCGTCTGCATAATTGTTGTTCCAGTCTACAAGCGCACTTGGCGAGCCGCTTGCCAGCTGCATCGCATACATACTTAATGTACCGGTCACATCTACCTCGCAGGCGCTTGGTAACATATTTTCGCTCATCATGCTCATGCTGGTACACACATTGCACCCGTAGTTCTGCTGAAGAGAGGTCCAGCATTGTATGGCTGTACAATCCAGCGCATTGGCTTGCATGAACGCTTCTAACACCACGTCGAGCTTCGCTATCTGAACCAGCTTTTCATTTGGTGTTTTGCCTACGGAAGTATAGGCGTGGATCTTTTCAAGTTTATCCTTTACCGAACGGTCACCGGCGGTTAGCTTGTTGGCATCACCCAGGATCTCCGAAAGATCTGCCGTGGTTACCGAAATGCCGTTGCGCTGCAAGATCTTTTCACTATAACGGACGGTATTAAATGCGGTGGGCCTCGCACCTACCGCACCGATACGTACTTTTTTCAGCCCTTTTACCACGCGGCATACCGCTGCAAAATCAAGAAGATCTCTTTTAAAGGTCTCGTCCTGCAAACGGGTCACATGCTTCGTGGTAAGAGTATATTGAATACCGTACTGATACAGATTATTGCAAACGGATATTTTTCCGCACCAGGCATCCCTTCTGTTCACCACGTCCATCTTATTCAGGTCGTCCGGATATGCCTGGATCAAAACCGGCACATTCAGTCCGGCAAGCTTTAATGTTTCGGCAACGCCTTTTTCATCCCCAAAATTGGGCAGCACCACCAGAACGCCATCGATCGCGTCCCGGTGTTCCCGGAACAAGGCCGCACATTTTTGCGCCTCCGCAAAAGTTTCCACACCGCCCAGCTTCGAGTCCGCATCATTTAGCAGAATGGATGTAATGTTCAGCCCCTTCAGAAGATCAAGCACTTCGACTCTTGCTTCAGCAACCAGCTTATCCGGGAAAAAATCCCGGTTTCCAATAATAACACCAAACGTGGCCGTAACTTTAATCATATTAAATCAGAATAAAAATCAGCAAAAACAACTTAAAAATTGAACCCAATAAGGCAATCGGTGCAACTAAAACCAATCATACAAATATACATTAAAAAGAAAACAAAGGAAGAAAATAGTAAAAAATAGAAAATAAATAATAATTATTTTTTTCTTTTTTTACTATCGAATGAATATACCACTCAAAACCAGTGTATTGTCAATTATAGGACTCCCGGGCAACGGCTTGCCGTTATTTGCTTTAATATGCATACAAACCATTGATAAACAACCAGGATTTAGTTACCCCGGCCTCTAAAATTTAAAAAAACAATTGCCCCCGGCCCGGCCGTTTCAATTGGCCGGTCAGCTGATCCTTCTATGAATTTGCTGAATTGAATAAAAAGAAACGGCGAATTGAATCGTTAAGGTTTATCTTTGACAGATAATTTTTATTAATCTTAATAATTCCATTACGTTTATTTTCTTTTTTTTTCGAAAAAACAAATTATGCTCGCTTATCATCGCCGGGACAAAATTTTAGAACTCCTGCAGGAGGATGGATCTGCAAAGGTTTTAGATCTTGCAAAACTTTTCAAGGTTACGGAGGTCACCATCAGACAGGATCTTGAAAAATTAGAGAAAGAGGGACTGATTGTCAAAGAACATGGCGGCGCCTTCCTGAAAAACGTCCCCTCCCAGGTCAGCGACCTGACGCTCTCCCACCAGGAGAACCTGGACAAAAAAGAGCTCATTGCTCAAAAATGTGTTGAGCTGATTGAAAGCGGCGACACCATCATATTGGATTCGGGTTCCACTACCTCAGAAATCGCCAAGAAACTGAGGGGAAAGAAGCAGCGCTTAACAGTGATCACGAATGCTTTAAACATTGCGCTGCTCCTTGGGCCCCAGCCGGGTATTGAAGTCATTGTAACCGGGGGTGAATTCAAGCCCCCGACCCTCTCGCTGACCGGTCAAAAAGCGGCCGACTCGTTCAAAGGGTTGAATGCTCAAAAGCTCTTTTTAGCCACAGCCGGAATCTCTCTAAAATTTGGTCTGACTTATCCAAGTATCAGTGATCTCGTTGTGAAAAAGGCCATGATTGATGCGGCTGAGACCACTTATCTCGTTGCAGATTCGACTAAAATGGGCAAAACGGCCCTGGCAAGTCTCGGAGCATTATCGCTCATTGATTATATTATCACAGATCCCGATATAGAAGAGAAGCACCGGCAAATTTTTAAAGCAAATGAAATTGAATTAATTATTGCTTCGGAAACCAGCCCCGTGGTGTCTCTTTGACCCCGTCTCCTGTTTGAAAGCCTTATTCCTATCAACCGGGCTTCAAAAGCGGCTGTATCTGATCTCCAGGGCGATGGGTAGTGCAATGCCATTCAATACGTTCCTCCCGCGCACGCGCGAAAAATCAATACCTGGGATCCCCTCAGGATGCTGAACGGATAGTTGATTTCCTGGACGGATGAACATTCCGATATGATCCCGGATCTACTAATGAACCGGTATCAAAATGATCTTTATCGATTTATTGCGGGCTGACTAAAAGTATTTTCCGGCCGGCAAGGTGATGAGGCCGCAAGTCTTATAGATTGACAGGCCCTGCCTTTCTGTCTTCCGGATTCCCGGCCTGTCTTTAGTTTGTAGCGCTGGGGCCGGCGCCGGTCATGGCCTGTAGCGCCACTATAGCCGTTAACGTAAGCGAAAAGCAAGCTGACAGCAACACTTCCCTCATTTTTTATACAGGGATCTTAAATGGATCTTTGCCACCCGGGTTATGGACAGGTGAGTACGTGCCTGCTGGCTACCGGCACAATAGGCCAGGAGCACGCTTCTCCCGTAAAAGTGAATGGCACTGTAACAATACCAGCCATCCGGATCGGTTTCCAGATCAGCAACATGCTTCCAGGTTCTTCCCTCATCCTTTGAAACGGCAATGGTCAACGGGGTCCGCTTTCCCCGGAGCTGCGGGTTGGTGCCGTCATTGTTATTCCAAACCGCCAGCAGATCCCCGGTTGAAGGAATGCGCTTGATGCTGGCCGGCGACAGAGGTGATTTTAAATGATACGGTACTGCATTGCTCCAGGTAGCACCCTCGTTTGCCGAGTAGGCCACATACTGGGCTCCGCCATTCGTGCGTATAAACATCATGATCCGCCCGTCTTTCAGCGCCACCAGCCCGGGTTCCTGCGTAATGACATCATCCGCAACCGGCACCTGTGCCCCGCTCTTCCAGCTATGACCATTGTCATCTGAATAATAGGCAAAAAGCGCTGCTCTTTGCGACCATCCCTGCTTGCCCGGAGTAGCGTGTAGCGCCACAGCCATCATCAGCCTTCCATTACCGAGCTGGATGACACGGTCGTTATTCAGCACAAAGTATCCCCGGCGGTCCGTAATGCAGGCTACCGGTTCCGTCCAGGTCTTTGCTTCGTCCTTTGAAAAGCGGACCAGCGGAATGCAATCGGTAGTGGAATTCTTTTTCAGATAGAACAGCGCAATCGTCCCGTTCTTAAGCCGGAGCAGGGATACCGACATCACATTCATATCGCCTTCCCTTGGCACGATCGTTACATCGTCCGTTGTCCATGTTTTTCCGCCGTCCCGAGAATACCTTCCCGCCAGGTAAGCCGGATCATGGTCGCCGCTGCGGGTGCCGGTATAGCGGGAATATACAAACAGGAGCCGGCCGTCCTTCAGCGTAATAAAAGCCCCTTCGCTGTTCCGCGGATTGTCTGGTCCCGGAGCCAGTTCCATTACCACTTTCCGGAGCGGTGCCGCCGTTTTCTTATTTGCAGCACAGGCACATAAAAGAAAAGCGCAGCCGGCCATCATGAGGAGCTGCTTTGCAGTATGGGAGCGATTCGGAAATAAGTGATGCATATAGCAATAAATTTAACGGCCGGGACTGCAACAATGCACAGTATCCCTGCGCAATATAGGGCATCCCTGTTTTATATACCCCTAAAATAAACTCCCGGCTTTTTAAGAAGAGGCAATAACTAAAGATCGCAGATCCTACCTGCCAAAAGCGCTGTCCAGCACATGAAATGCGGCCCTGGTAGCCTCTTGAGGAAAATCGTGCCCTGCATCCGGGAAGACGGCATACAGGGCATGAGACGCCTGATACAGGTCATATATTTTACGGATATCCTGCAACCCCGCTTTTACCCCGGTAATACTGAAATTTGCATCCTGTAATGGTGAATTGGTGAAGAAGATCCGCGGTGCAATGGTGGCAATGATCCCATCAAAATCGAACGGGATGCGCTCCGGCCTTAACCCATACTTCTCCTTTAGCAGGGGCATATATCGCTTTTGTGCCCAGGGGCCTAATTTTCCACCGTATCGTTTTTCCATTTCAGGCCCCAGATCATAATAAGGGAACAACGTCCACCCGCAGCTGGCGATCACCACTTTTACCCGCTGGTCAAACGCACCCAGGAAAATGGCATTGTGACCACCCAGCGAATGTCCGATCACCGCAATCCTGTCCGGATCTACAAAGGACAGCGACTGCAAATAATCCACGCACCGGATATGGTCGAAGATCCCCTTCATGGTGCCCGACTGATACCGGTCGCCATCAAAATCATAATGTTCCAGACCCCCAAAATCCGGATAGTCCGGGGCCAGCACCACGTAGCCCCGCGCCGCCAGCTTTTTTGCATAATCCCTGTTGGCCAATGCGCTCTGTCCTGCTACCGACAATTTTCCCAGCCGGTCTGTGCCATGCAAAGCGATCACCGCCGGGATCCTTTTCCCGTTCGTATGCCCGGCGGGCACATACAATAAAGCAGGCAGCTCCTCCCCGGCCTCAACCGTGAAGGCTATCGTATATCTTGTATAGGACCCGCTGACAACACTGTCTAAAAAACGGGCATTGAACGGCGGGTGCCCTTTTAACCGGGGCAATGGCCCCATTGCCTCCTGCATATGCGCCAGCACCGTCTTTCTCTTCTTATCCCACTGGTCAACCGTTGTTATTTTTTTTCCGCGATACATCAGCAGGTCCTCATGTCCGCTACTCTTTTTACCGGCGATGCAGGCACCCGCCAGCAACAGTATCAGTATCCCGGCAATAAGCCGCGCCCTGATAGAAAAACCAGCTACCATTAGCAATACCTTTCTGATCATGATCTTTTAATTTGTTTATGTGTTCCCTGGTCTTTTGAACCGGATCAGGTCCGAAACAATCTTGCCTTCTCGTTCCACGCGCGCGATCGTGTAAATATACCCGTCTGCACTGACCGCTATCGCGTTGACGTAGGCAGGTCTTCCTCCATCCGCATAAAATACTGGCCCATGATCCTGGTAATATTCCGAAGGAATATGGTAGGTAACCAGATGCAGGTTCTCGGGTCCCCGCGCCGCGCCTTTGGCGATGGAACGCACCCCCTTCAGCAATGTTCCGTTCTCATAAACCGGCCCACCCGTAAGATAGTAAATGGTTTCCTGATCGGGTCCCAGGGCAAAGCCCAGGTAGCCATAACTAAACTGATCATACATACCACTGCGCTGCGATGGCCCGGATGTCAGTCGTGGTCCCAGCCGCAGCTCCTTTGCTTCCGGGTCAAGAACGAACAGGTATCCTGAATTGCCGTGGACCCCATACACTGCCTGTGATCCCGGATGCCAGAAAACCTTCCTCCAGTTATAGGCCATACTGCCGGGTTGGGTAAAATCATAGGTTCCAAAATAATCCTTCCTCAAGTCAATCTCCTCCAGGTACGACAACTGGTCGGCCGAAGGATCATAACATACAACAGCCCCTTCTGCGGTTGACGCGTACACATTGCCGTTCCGCGGATCCACCACCAATGATCGGCACAACGAGCGAAAATCCTGTCCGGGTATACCATTTTCCCCTGCGCCACAGAGTCTTCCTTTATTTTTCAGCACCCCACTCTTCACATCATAAAAAATAAAACTGCCTGTAGGCCAGCTGACGCAAAAAATATGACCCCGGGCGGTATCCATTTCCATGGATACGGCTCCTTCCCCATCCGGGATCAGGACCAGCGTATCTGCACGGCCGCTCACCGGATCATAAGACAGGATATGCCCGCCCCGATACAATCCATATCCGGCAGGCGGATTGCGCACCAGGCGGTCCATTCCGTCGATCAGCTCGTAATAGCCCGTATGCGTTGCAAAGAATAATTTTCCTGCATATTCATAAAATGCAACATGGCTTTTTCCCTGTGCAATGACCCGTGCCCCGCTTTCGCCGCACAGATCCGTAAGATCTCCAATCGGCCGGATGGCTTCCGTAACGGGGTCAAAGACAAAAAAACGCCCGGCCACGTTATGCTTTTCAGATGAAAGCACGTAATAGACCTTGCCGTCGCTGGCAACCGTAACTGCGTTATAGGTATCATGTGCTTCAGCAAAACCTGAGTCAAATACTTCAGCTATCATATTGTTTGCTGCAGACCGGGACTCTTTTTCCGCAGCCTCATATTTCATCGTTCTTACCGGCTTCATTCGCTGTAGGTTTTTCATTATTTAGGGATCTTAAACGCGGTGCCGGGTTTTCCGTTTATCCGCACTCTTTTTTCCAGGTTAAAAAATTTCGGTGCCCCGGCTACCATAAAATTGCATTTTTTAGAATACTTTCGTTTACGTACACGAAAATTGTCATTATGAAAAAATTGTTCCTGCTCTTCCTGCTGGCATTTACAGCAGCCCCGGGCTACGCCCAAGACCAACGGCCTGTAACTATTGTCGCTTTCGGAAATTCAACCACCGCTCCGAGAACCGGTGTACAAAAAGTGTATGCCCGGCGGCTGCATGAAAAACTGGACAGCCTCGGCATTGCCAATACCGTCATTAACTCGGGAGTACCCAGCAGCCACAGCGGGTCCATCAAAGATAACAGTTTCGCGAAAGTGATCCATGCAAGAGACCGTTTCGATACGGCCGTCTTACAGCATCATCCGGACTGGGTAACGATCAACTTCGGGCTTAACGATGCTTACCAGGATAAAGGCCCCGGCACCCCCTCCCGCATTCCGCTAAAACAATTCAAGAAAAATATCAACTATTTCATACGCCGGATCCGGAAGCAGGGCGGACAGATCGTACTGCTGACCCCCAATCCGCTGGGCAGCAGGTTTGAGCGGTACCGGTACGACCGTGTAAAATCCTACGCCGATGCGATCCGGAAAATTGCCAGAAGGAAACACCTGCACCTGGTAGATTCCTGGCAACTGTTTTACGATTATACCAATGCCCTGGGGCAACCGCTTGATCTGCTGTTCACTGACGGCATCCATCCCAATGATGAAGGCCACCGGCTCATAGCAGCCGCTTTATCGCGGATCATCAGCGGGCAGCAGGATTAACCGCTATTTCTTTGCGATCTCTACTGCATATTGCTGTATTTTACGGATCGCTTCGGCGATCTGTTCCATCTCACTTTTTGTTCCCAGCAACATATTCTGAAACAGCCATACCGACTGCCCGGAAGTGAGCATGTCGTTCTGAGGACATTGGTTCCGCTCCAGCCAGTTCTTCATTTCCTTTTCACCATATATCTTCAGGTAGTGCTTATTGGTTGCCAGAGCTGTTACATAATCGCTTTTGTTCATTTGACCATACCCTGCCGAATTAGGCACCCCTTCTGCGCCCAGGGCATGCAGGAATTTCTCACGACTTAAGCCGGCAAAGTGATGCTTATCATACCGGAACATATATAAATGATAGGCACTCCTTGTGGTGCCGGGATATAATTTTGCAGGGGTAATGCCCGGTATTTCTTTCAGTAACCGTGAAAGATATTGTGCGTTCTCCCAGCGGCGGTTACTTTGCTCCGCTACCCGTGTCATCTGGGATAATAGCAGGCTTCCCTGGAACTCGGTCAGCCGGAGGTTGGTGCCGCGGGTACCAACGCCTGTAGAAAAAGAGGTAGACCTTCCTCCCTGCCCCTGGTTATGAAAGGTATAACAGCGGGTGATAAAATCATCATCGTTGGTAGTAACGGCTCCGCCTTCTGCGCAATTCAGGTTCTTGGACGACTGGAAGCTAAAAGCGCCGGCCAGTCCATAATTCCCGACTTTTATGCCCTTCCACTCCGCCAGGTGGGCCTGGCAGGCATCTTCAACCACCGGTATATTGTGCTCTTTGCCCATTGCCACAAACGCGTCAAGATCTACCGGCGACCCGCCAATATGCACCGGCATGATCACTTTGGTTTGCGCGGTAATCGCAGCCTTTGCTTTAGCGGCATCTATCTGAAAGGTTTCAATATCGGTATCTACAAGTACCGGTAAGGCATAATTGAGCACCACTACATTATAGGTAGCCACAAAGGTGTACACAGGCAGGACCACTTCATCGCCCGGGCCGATGTCCAATGCCCCTAAGATAGTGGTAAGGGCGCTGGTTCCGCTGGAAACGCCCAGGCTGTGCTTCACTCCAAACAGCTTACTGTATTCCGCTTCAAACCTGGCCATCCTGCTGCCATCCAGCCGGCCCCATTTCTTACTCTGTAGGACCTCGGTCAATCCTTTTTCTTCGATGGTATTCTCCACCGGCCATGACGGGAATGCGCCCGAGTGCGCCTTGGGGCCGCCCAGGATGGCGGGCCGGGTCTTTGCGGTACCGGCGGATACGATATGGGGCGCGCCTATAGCCAACCCTGTGCCAACGATTGCTACATTGCTGATAAATTTCCTGCGGTTGAAAGCACTGCTCATGATAGTTATTTTTTAGATTCGATAGAAAAGATTAAAGACAAGCGGCTGCAACGGATCCCCGTTCAACATCATTATTCAGAATACAAATATATGAACCCCGCGTGGCTCTAACACCCTTTTCCTTGTTCCAGACTGCCGGATCATCTTCTTTTTTATTTTGCCGGCGTCGCCAGCTGCGGCACGGCTACAATCCGTAACTAAACAAATGAGAACCACAAACAAAATAAAGCCGGTCATTTAGGAAGCATCCGCCGGCTCTTATCGCCTGAGGTGTTTTTGCCAGTAACCGGATGCCTGCGGATTTATGATCTACTTTCGCGATCGCATGTTCAAAAAGGATATAAAGGTCATCCTGCTTTCCGTTTATAAAAACGCGGGGCGATTGTTCCCCAACGGCGTAGCCATACTCTTTAAAGAGGTCTTTTTGGTAAACGATCTTTTTTGTCACAGGGTCAAACAGGAAGAATATTTTCCGGTCAGCAATCCCGTAAACCTTTCCGTCTTTCCGGGTTGTCAGGTCTGTATATGATTGAACACCGGGGATTACGGGCTCTTTCCATTCTACTTTTTTTGAAACAGGGTCAATGATATACAGGAGTGCCAGGTTCGCTTTCCGCTCCCCGCCGGTTCCCGGAGCCACGGTGGTTCCGCCCAGCACTTTTCCTTTGGCAATATTGGTGAGGCTCATGGTTGACTGGTCCTTCTCGATATCCTCGTCGGTCAGCAGCACCTGCTTATTGGTAGAAATATCATAAAACAATAATCCCCCGCCCGTATAGCCATACTCCGGTGTTCCGCCTAAAATAACCGTTTTACCGTCGGTATGCACCAATACCCGGTGCGGACGATGTATCACAGGGGTGCATTCATACAATACGCGTGGATTGCTGTCTTTTGCCTTCGCGCCATTTGCCTTGAACTCTTTTTTAGTATCCCACATAACAAGATTCCCGCTGGGATAGGATCCAAAAAAAACATACTGACCGCTTGTTGTCAGCGCATTGTATTGTCCCAATGCCGCCCTTGTGCTCCATTGATCATCAGCAACGGCATAGTTAAACTGCCGCATGGGGAAAGACCCGCCCCCGATGATCGAACGGTGGTCTGGGGAGGCCCCCACCCCCATTACCCAGGATCCCTCCGATGGATAGTCGAAATGTACGGCATTTTTCTTCCCATTATGAGCGTCTTCTGTCGTCAGTATCTTATCGATCAGATCCAACCCGATGATCTTGCTGCCATCAGGAAATGACAGATGCCGTAAAGCCTGCGAGCCGGTAATGATGGGCTTGGGGTTTGACTGATGCCCTGTGCCGATCGTTTTTATAACGCCGTTATACAGCTGGTACCAGGTACCGTTCTTATCAGCAAGGGCCTGCCCATATACTTTTCCATCCTTGTTCCGGTACAGGTATGCGGAGCCTCTTTTTCTCTCATCGGGTTTTAAGAGCTTATTGACTTGCCGGGTACCGGGGTTAAAAGCGATCAGCTGACTATTGGTATTGCCCAGTGCAAAATAGATCCAGCCCTGGTCATCGGCAGCCATGTAGCGCTGGTACTGCTGCCAGTTCTCCTTATTCAGGTACCCATAATCCGTAAATACTCCTGTTGCGGGATCAAAAGATACCACGCCACTGTTGGGATAGGTAACCGCCCATATTCTCCCCTTGTCATCTTCAGTCATTCCCATGGCCATCTGCCGGGTCGTTTTATGGTGGAAGGTAAAGGCCCGTTTCCCGGGATCGAACTCAGCAAAATTCCCGTTAAAAAGTGTATAGAATCTTCCCCGGGAAGACAGGATCGAAGCGTAGGGGCAATCGCCGCCCGGGGAGAAGGGCATGGGAAAAACTTCGCTCTTGCCGGTTGCTGCATCCAGCATCAACAACGCATACCCGCCTCTTACATCAAAAAGCCAGGATAGCACAATGTTCCGGCCGTTTCCGTCAACGGTGGCCACGGTTCCCCGGGTGGTACTGTAGGCGGAAGCAACGCCATGATCCCGGAACAAGGAAACGGCACTCGCCGGCTCCTTCTCTTTTTGGTGCGGCTGCGCGGACAAAAAAACGGGTGCTAAAAAGGCTGCTGTAATCAGAAAGAATTTTGTAATGGCCATTCCGGTTTCAGATTAGGAATCGTAAAAAATAAAAAAGGATAGCGACCTGCTGTACTGGGTGATCAACTTATTCGGGATCTTAATTTACGATCAGGAAATCGTCGGCGGCATTAAAATTGTTAAACACATAGAAATCGCCGCTGGCTTCCAAACCGTACAATTTTGTGCCAATGCTCACCAGTTTTGTAAACCTGCTCCATCCCATACCCGACCTGCTTACCGATCCCAGGGAGCCGGAAGCCAGCACGGGAATACTTCGTAAATAGCCTTCTGTGTCCACGCCCAGCAGCGTTTCATAGTTAAGCAGTGTATTCACCGTGTAAGGAAACTTGATAGTTGCGGTTACTGTACCGCCGTTTGGAGCACCCCAGGTGGCATCGTTAAATGCAAGCCATGTTTTCAGTTCGCCGCTGGCGGGAACATGAGAAAAGAAGAATCCTCTTGCAGGAATAAAAGCAGGCATGGTGAATCCCGTCCCCAGCGCATCGGCACCAGCGGGCGTTTTTATGAGATTCAATGCACCCCCTGCGAACTGGTACATATACACTTTATTGTCTGTTTTAACAGCGATGAACCGGTCTGCATCATAAAAAAAGAGCTCACGGAAGGTTGCCCGGGGAGCTATGGCCGGGTGCTGTTCTTTTTCTGTCAAAGTTCCGTCAGCAGCTACCGTATATATGATCAGGTCGCCGTTCGAATTCCATTCGCAGAAATCTCCGTTGAAATTAAAGTACCTGCTATCCGCCTTGCCGGCCAGGGCAATTTTTGTTCCCTGGTCAAACATGGCTTTCGGTGCCCTGAATACTTTATCTGCACCATAAACGGTATCAATGCCCTGGGGAGGGAAAAATACGGAGCGGAAGCTCAGGGCGCCGCCATCCGGAAAATCAAGCAATGCAACGCTATCCTCTGTTCTTTCTACCCTTACCCTTTTTTCTTCATTGGATTTCGTGGTATACTTTATCTCTGAATAAACAACACTGTCTCCCAACGTTGCGGGGGACAGCACTAAATTGTACTTAGACTGGGTGTAGTCGAAATCCAATGTCGACAAGGTCCTGGCCCGCAATCCATCGGCAAATGCCTCGCCCCATACTGTTGCGTTGGCCAAAGAGATCAGCGAGGTCTCTCCATTGGAGTTCACATTCCGGAACTCAACGATCAAAGGCCCCTCGGGCATATTTTCAAGCACGATGGAATCTATTTGCTGCCCCGCAGCCGTGCGGTTAAATGGTTTTACAACAGAGTCCCTGCGCAGGTTCCAGTAGATGATCGTTTGCTCAACCTTCGGGTCCGCAGTCATCTGCCATACCAATTTCACCTTTCCAAAGCCGGGGTAAGCTTTTACCGAATCCACCTTGCCGAGATATACGATCTCTTCCCTGTCCGAAAACTTTTTTTGTATATCATCCATTTTATCGCACGATGATAAAAGAAAAACAAACAAAAGCGCCAGGTTGAATGCTGCAAAAAATAATTTAGTTGTCCTTTTCATCCGTATATTTTTTAGTTTGCCCACCACGGCGGGCGATTATTTTAGCCTGCTGCCAGCAGCAAGGAAACGCAGATTGTGCCAGGAGCGTACGTTTAATTTTGAGGAACCGTATTGTCTCCATAAAAGGTAATTTCACCCATCGAAAAATAATTGTTCACTCCCGGAGGCATCAGGTTCGACACCTGGCGTACAAAGAGCCGCACATAACGGACGGGCTTCGCGTCGATCGGCATTTCATATTCCGTTCCATTGGCGGCAAGATTGAGCGCGGCCTGGTTATCCGGTGGCACCATCAGGTCGTAACGGGGTATGGCGTGCCAGCCCAGGTACTGCCAGTCGTCTTTAAAGGTTTTCGCCGGAAGTTCGGTAGTGGGATCCACGTTCCAGGGTGATGTGCTGAGCGACCCCCAGCGTACACTTAACGAATCCAGCCAGTAGGGACGGTCCGATAATTTAGCAAAATCAATTTTATCGGTGCCCCATAATTCAAACTGCTGAATGTTTACCTGTCCGTAAACTGAGTTTATATGGTAACCGTGTATAATAATACGGCTCAGCTTTACCACCTGTTTCAGATCAAAAGTAATGGATAAGCCGCTGCTGCCATTGGCGGTCAGCCATCCATGACCGGAGGTGTTCACAATGTTATCCCACAGCGTATTGGTTGTACGGCCAGAAAGGTTGGTGATATTGTCATAAGGAATATTGGACCGGAAGTCTGCGTAGGGCTTGGGCACCAGGGTTTCGAAGAAAGGCGTGGTGGAATAAAAAACGGTATCCGATGTGTTGCCCCATTTGTCTTCAAAAGTTACGGCAACGTCTGTGGGCACGGGCTCAAACCCCCTGAACGAACGCTTGTCGCTGCCGATCGTGGAATAATACACTTCCTTGGTCTTCAGCCCGCCTTTGATCTCATCCGGAACCAGCAGCCGGATGCCCAGCGGTGTGCTCACCTTGTTATCCCAGTTGGCAACAATACCCCCGAAGCCGGGTTGCAGCTTCATCGATTTTTCCGCGAGGCTCACCAGGCCTTCCAATGGTTCAAATTCCACCTCCGAAGGCGCGGAGCGTTCGCCCTGTTTATTCACTTTGTATAAAGTAGCTTTTACTTTTGCTCCTACGGGTAAATTAAACCCTTCAATGGTAAGGGCGTTGTTATATACCGAAGCTTTTTCGGTATATACTTTTCCATTCCGCTCATACTCAGCCATTACATACAACAGGTTGTCGTCCTTTGGCACGCTGTACGCGATGGTGGCGCCTCCGTTTATAGGGGTTATGGCACCTACTTCAACAGGATCCGAATTCCATACACCGGGCACTTTTTCTTCATCTCTTTGACAGGAGAATAGCAGCCCCGAAACCATTATCGCGATTATAAAATTTATCTTCTTCATAAGAAATCTGTTATCATTTTTAATAAAATCCTTCAGTCCGGTCACCATCCGTAGGTCTGCACTAAATTGACATTAGCCCGGATATCAGCCTGTGCGATCGGATATAAATAATCCCTGAAAGAAACGGTACGGGCCGGACCGGTTATCATCGGTATATAATACTCATCGGGGGTCTTACCGGTAGTGGTCCACAACGTGGGCGGCAGGCTCCAGTACGGAAGTGCGGTTTTCCAGCGGCGAAGGTCCCAAAAACGCTGTCCTTCAAATGCCAGCTCTATCAGGCGTTCCCGCTGTATGATCTTACGCATCTCGTTCTTGTTAGACGGTGCAGTGGGGTTCAGGGCTGCGGTTTGCCAGGATTGCACAACGCCGTTTAACCCCGCATTGATCCGTACCTTATCGATCCATGCATACACTTCGCCATCCGGCGCTCCTTTTACTTCATTCAGCGCTTCGGCGTACAGCAGGTACAGATCAGACAGGCGAAGCAGGGGAAACTGGTAGTTATACGGCCTATATGGATTACCGGTTGCACCCTTGCTGCTAACAGTTTCAAAAGCAATGATCTTTTTGGGCACATAGCCGTTAAGGCCTGTCTCGCCCGATCGTTGGCGAAGGTACACCCCAAACGAAGCGCCGCCATTATCTGTCGTGGATTCTATTTCAAAATACCCCCTGTCGAAACCCAGGTCAGCATAAAACCGGGGCTCGCGGAAAAAGTGCATCGAGGCTGTAATCTCACCGGTGGGTATATAGCTGGTGTGATGATCACTGGCAATGGCCCGGCGTGGCTTATACCGGTTGGCATAATCAAAAAACTTGTCCTGATCGATAGGCACCCCGTTATTGGAGTAAAATAATTCTGCCATGTGCCAGGAAGCCGCGAAATACTGCGCCTGGTAGGACTGGTCCTGTGAATACATTTGAGGAAAAAGCAGCTTTAGCATATTGCCGAGAGAGTTCAGGCCCAATCTTGACGAGTTTCCTTTCAGATCAGCAAACTGCTCCTGGGTGGCCCAGATAGTGCCGGGGTTCCGCTCCAGGTCTTCGGTGATCGCCTTCCGGATGGTCATCAGCTGCACCATACTGTCGTTCATGGCAAAGGTTTTGGCGCCACCCGTAAGCTTATTGAATTCGTACAGCCGGAACCCGTTGCTTTCAGCGGCATCGATCGCCTCTTTAATAGCGGCGGCAGCTCTTTCCCATTTACTGGGGTCGTAGGTGGTGGACACCAGCTGTTTTCCCCGGTTATCGGTCCAGCCGGTATAATCCGTATTGCCGTTGAATAACGGGCTGGCGGCGGTGGCCAGCAATTTTGCCTTTACACCCAGCGCTATTACCTGTGAGATCCTGCCCTGTTCAGTAGCGGGGTCGGGCAATACGGGCGGCAGCCCGGGCATCGCTTCATCGATCAATCCTGCAATGTAATCCACGCATTCATCCACCGGCTCGCGGTACACCCAGGTTTCTTCCGGTGTGGCAGAAACAGGAATGTTCTCCTTCACCAATACAATGGGACCGTATAACTGCAGTAAGAAGAAATGATAATAGGCTTTTAAAAACTTTACTTCCGATATCCACCGGGTACGCTCTTCTTCAGTAATATCTCTTGGTATATGAGCATTTTCCAGGAAGATATTGCAATCGCGAATGGCTTTATACAAGCTGGGTACGGCGCTTTCCCTGCTGTCGGCATAGCCCGACCAATAATCCTGGAGCGGGACATTGCTGTTCTGCAGCCCACGGGCGATCTGGCCGGCCAGCGAGTTCCCCGCCCGGCTTTCACCTTTGTTATCAAACTCGTCCTTGCTGGTAAAATACGTAGGATAATAGAACGGGTCAGTAGGATCCGGCAGCCAGGAATAGCAGGTCCTTAAAAATTTTTCCATTACCGAGCGGTTGGAAAAAGCATGCTCCAGCGTAGGCGTATCGTTGGGCACCACATCCAGGAACTTGTTACAACCTGCGGTTCCAAACAGCATAAAAAACAATCCCAGGATAGCGGGCAGCGTCTTTCTATAAGGGCGCGATTTTTTACACAAAGCCAGTTGCTCTTTCTCCGCTCCGGCAGTATGGCTGAAGGTCGATAACAATTTATAAATAGCAGACTTCATTTTAAGTGATTTTAATTTAGCGTTCATTTAAAAATTAATATCCAGACCAAAGTTGATCACCCGCTGAACCGGGTACCCCAATCCCTTTCCTGCCATTTCCGGATCCCACATTTTGAATTTAGACCATAACAAGAGGTTCGTACCATTCACATATATGCGGAACTTTTTCATGCGTGCTCTTTGAGCTAACCGTTGAGGCAATGTGTATCCAAACTCTCCCGATTTTAGCCTTACGAACGACCCGTTGCGAAGCCAGTGCGTGCTGATTTGGTTATTGTTATCAATGGTATATTCCGACAGGCGGGGCCAGAATGCGTCGAGGTTCCGGTTATTTTCAGACCAGTGATCATCGGCAATATATTGCAGCAAAGCTCTTTGGCCCCTGTTCAAAAACGGGGTGATATCGGCCGGGCTGATAAAGAAGGAGGAGCGGCCCGAACCCTGGAAGAACAGTGACAGATCGAAAGATTTATATATTGCTGTGAATCCGCCGCCATATATAATTTCGGGAACGGTCGGATAGCCGATAGGAACCATATCGTTATTATCGATCTGGCCATCCCGGTTGATATCCTTGTACTTGATATCGCCGGCGGTGTACTCACCAAACAATTGGCGGGGCGAATTTCTTACATCTTCATCGTCAATGAACAGCCTTTCTGCTATCAATCCTATGGGCTGGGCAATCTTTAAGCCTACACGTGACCTCCAGGGCACATCGCTGAAGTCGGGCTCTTCATATTTTTTGAACCTGCTGGATGTATAGGTAAATGTGCCGTTTACCTGCAGGGAGAAGTCCGGCCCAAAAGTTTTATCATATTTTAGCTCGGTCTCAAATCCTTTTCCCTGCGATATCCCTACATTGGCCCAGGGTATCACACGCAGGCCCATGGTGGTAGGTATATCCGCCCGCCGTTGCAGGATATTTTCCCGGGTTTCTCCAAAAAAATCGGTGATCAGGGTGAAATCCCTGAACAATCCCAGCTCCAGCCTTATATTCGTTTTTTTAGCAACTTCCCAGGTGATCAGGTCATTACCATACCTGCCGATCGTGATACCGGAACGATAGCCCCGGTCGTATCCAAACCAATACCCCTCTCCGTTCATGTCCACCTGCGGCAGGTAGAAGAAGCGGTCCACCACGTTGTCGATCAGGTCATCTGCAGGAGTCGCGGTGCCTCCGATCTGGTCGTTGCCTACTTTACCATAAGTAGCGCTGATCTTCAGGGTATTGATCACTTCTTTTGCATTTTGCATAAATGCTTCGTTACTGATCAGCCATCCCGCGCCTACAGAAGGAAAAAAGCCCCACCGGTTCTTCCTGGCAAACCGCTCACTCCCGTTATAGCCGAAGTTGAACTCCAGGAAATACCGCGAATCATAGCCATAAGCCAGACGGCCGGCAGAGGATAAATTACGTTGCGGCAGCGAAGCCTGAAGCTGCAGATAATCGGTAAGATAGATGGGAACCACCTGGCTGGCCGACCGGATGGTTTCTACAAGGGTTACGTTCAGATCGTGCACATCGTTAAGGGTTTTATTATATCCCAGGCGCATTTCCCCGTACTGGACAGCCCCCACTGTCCGGGCACCGGGACTGTAGTTCAGGTATTCCGTGCCGGCATCGGGGTTCAGCGCCATCAGCTGGTACGATCCGTCGAGGGTGGTGGCCGGCAGATAATAGAACGGAACATAGCCCCGGGACTGCCTGTAAAGCGCCTTCCGCGTTACATTATAAATCCCCTTGGCTGTCAGCCCTTTTAAAGCACCCTGGAACTTGTGCTCCATTTCCAGCTGCAGCAGCATCATGGATTGCTTTTGCTCCAGGAAATTACTGGCAAGGAGCGCTGCAGGATTCACTAAATTCATTTCCACATTGTTTCCAAACAGCACGTGCTTGGTAAATTCATTGGCCGAATCTGCCGGATAGTAAGGCAGGAAGCTCACGGGCGAGGCATTCCGGGATGCATGAAATACTGCCGCACCGCCATTTGTTGGGCCGCTCAGGTCATCAAACGAGCCATAAGCTCTTACCCAGGCTGTGGTAGTGGGCGTAAACTTAATGGTAACATTCGAGCGTAATTGAAACCTGTCAATATTGATATTGTTTTTGATGAGGTTCTCCGGGCTTTCTTTGATGATGCCCTGGTCATTCTGGTAATTGGCCGCCAGGTAATACAGCACTGTTTGGCCGCCACCCGTCATATTCATATTCACCCGCCGGTTCACGGCTTTGTTCTTGATCAGATAGTCATACCAATCCACAGAAGGATTAAAAAGCGGGTTGATGCCTTCTTCTGTTTCCCGGATCTTCGACTGGCTATAAGGCACGTCTATCATTGCATCGCGGGTCCTCACCGCTTCGTTATGCAATTTCATATACGTAATGGGGTCAGCCAGCTTTACCAATTGCGAGTTATAGGAATTGGACTGCTCCGCCCGCAAACTGAACGACAGCTTATCCACTTTACCTTCTTTGGTAGTTACCAGGATCACGCCATTCGCCCCGCGTGCGCCATACAAGGCGGCAGCATTGGCATCTTTCATAATGGAGAAAGATGCAATATCATCCACGTTCAACCGGGCCAGGTCGTTGGTCTCCATTTCAATACCGTCAATAAGGATCAGGGGGTCTTTTTTTCCGGACGAACTAAAAGAGGTAATACCCCGGATAAAGAATTCTGCATTATCCAGGCCCGGCTCACCCGATCGCTGGTAAGCGATCACCCCCGCCAGTCTTCCGGCAAACGCCGTGGTAAGGTTGCTCGACGGTACTTTTAAACTGGAAGGTTCTATGGTAGTAATGGCGCTTACAACGCTTTCCTTTTTTTGCTTTCCAAAGGCCACCACCACCACATCGTCCTCACTTTTGGTAACCGCTTTTAAAGTGATCTCGAAATTTTCCAGTGTTGTCACTGATACCGGCACCTCCCGGTCCTCATAGCCTACATAGGTAACCACGAGCACCGCACTGTCTTTGGGAAGAGTAAGCGTGAACTTACCCGCCATGTCGGTATTGGTGCCTGTTGAGGTGCCCTTTATCACCACGCTGGCCCCGATAATGCCCACTCCCGTTTCATCAACAACCCGTCCCGTGATGGACCTGTCATTCTGGTAATACCCCATCACGGTGCTTGCGGCAAATCCGTATCCCGGGTTCAATAACAATAAGAAAAACAAGGAACCCAATAAAGCCCTTAAAAAAGCCAGACAATTGTTTTGGTAGTTGGCGTAATTTTTATGCTCTTTCATTTTACTTTTAATTATTTTGTCCTTTATCCGTTTTATGATGCCCGGTGTTTTTCTGAATCATCAAACACATAAAGGCCCGTTTTTTAGAAAAAATTACTTGCGTAAAAGAAACATTCAGGTTCGGTGCACATGCTCCTCGTAAAAACCGGTGATCAATAGAATGAAAAGGATCATTTTTAGGGAACACGTTAAAATCCCCGAAAATTTCAGCGAGCAATTGGCAATCGTCATCTTTGCAGTTTTTTAGCGGTTTTATAACCGATATTATACGCAATATAGCAGCAAATAGTATCAAAAACAACTTTTTTGCGGATTTTTTGCGGATTTTATTTTTTTTATACGCAAACAAACCGACTACCCTACTAATCCGGTAGACACAGTAGCCCCGTTATTCTGTTTAAAATCATTGGGTTATAACGGCAAGCCTTGTGGATCAATACGCTGCGCAGGGTTTCGGCACTAAAAATATTTTTTTAAAAAATTACGTGTACGTTACCGGTACGAAAGACTTCATACCCCAAAAATGGCAGGATATATCCCGCCTTTCCCAGGGCCTTTCAGGGGCTGCGGAATCACTTAGATTACCGGGTCTTTTCCTCCTCCTATGGCGTTACTTCCACGATCACCTTTTTTACCACAACAGCCTCCTCTTCGATCGTGTTATTTGCTGCTACAAAAACGGCTTCATACTGGCCGGGTATATTGTAGGTGTAGCTGTATGCAGCCGGCATGGCGCCGTAAACGGATGACCGGACAGGAATGGACCAATCCTTTCCCAGCTCAACCGTGCCCAAAGTGATGGGCGCCGAAACCGCCCAGTTCTCGCTATACGGATCATTGTAAGGACTGGCGGGGTCGTACGGTATATATACCGGCAGCACCGCACCCGGGTTGTACTGCGGGCTCTTCGGATCATAGATCGGGTTATGGGGGTCAAACACCGGGTTATCGGGGTCATAAATGGGGTCCGCAGGATCCTTGTACACCGGCCCATACAGCGTTACCCTTGTGTTGGTAACCGTAGAACGGGCCTTTGCGTTCAAGGGGTTCTCGTCCACGATCCTGAAACCGGCAAGCGCCTGATCGGCTATCGTAACGGCCGCATCGTTCACCCGGGCTTCCATACTCTCCAACAGAAAGTTTTCAATGATCCATTGCCGGGCATAGCCATTGGCAACCTGGGGCCGGTTGATATACCGCAACGCGAAATAAACCGGCTTACCCGCAACAACATACTTCGAAAGATCGGCCGCCTGCGTGGCCACCATCGTTGCTGAAGTGGCCAGGGCAAAGCTATCCGTTATGTTCACCCAGGTAGCGGCTTTTACGCCGGCCAGGTCCGCATAGTTTCCGTCAAAGTCTGTAGAAAGCAGAATAGAGAACTGGTTGGCCTGCGTTCCCGCGGGATTGCCTGCTGCCACCCCGTTCGAAAAACTGAGCGCCAGTCCCTTGCCTGCCACATCCACACGCCGCCCGCTCCGGTAATTATAGTCCCGGTAGATTTCGCCCGGATAAAACGCAACAGTGGCCGCCCTGCCGGAGAACCCAAAAACGGCGGGCGTACCGGCCTTAACGGTTAACGCGGTAACGGTCACATCAAAATCGGGCGTTACCACTTCCGCAAGCTTTTTTTGACAGGATACAAGCAATACGCCTGCTGCTGCTATCAGATTTTTAATTTTCATAACTGCTGTATTTGAAACCAGGAAGAGTTACCAGCCTGGGTTTTGCGTCATCTTTAAATTGTTGATCATCTCCTTCTCCGGGATCGGCATCAGCACATCCCGGGCAGATGCCCGTGTAAAGGAAAGGACAAAACCTGCACCCGGTACATCCTGCTGTGCCTGGTTCCCCATATCCTGGTTCACCTTCAGAAAGATCCCCCAGCGAAGCAGGTCGGCCTTCCGGCATCCCTCCATATTGAACTCCCGCATGCGCTCATCCTGTATAAAGGAACGGAAGGCGGCCTTGGAGGCGCGGGCGGCAGCAGGAACGTCTCCATCTCCGGCCTTGTAGATCGTTGCCACTGCAGCAGCTCCAGAACCGCCGCCCCCGGAAATGGTTACCGAAGGAGCACTGGTATAACTGCCCTCTTTGAAGAACCGGGCACCCGAAGGATCGCGGTTCAGATGGATCGCCACTACCGTTCCGCCCTGCACCACTGCCGTTGCTTCCGCCGTGCCTCCATCACCTGCCGCAATGCTTACAGCGGGAGCGCTGGTATAGCCGCTGCCGCCATTGGTAACAGCAATTGACCGGACACCGGTAGACCAGGCACGCCTGCGCACCAGGTTCACCGCCGCAATAGCTGCTGCCGTAGGCGCGCCATTGATTTCATTATCCGCTTCTGCAAACATCAGCAGGATATCGGCATAGCGCATGATCGGCATATTTGTGGCGGATACCACCGATGTTCCTCTTGGAATGGCCTCGTATTCGCGCCGCCACTTTGCAGGATACAAATACCACTTGTCCCGTTCTGTGGCCGGCAACGGGTTCAGCAATTTTTCCCCGCTCACCGCTGATTTTACATAACTGAAATGCGCCGTGCTCCACCATTTCCTGAGGTCGCCGTCCTCGAAGGCATTATAAAATTTAGCAGTGATATTCATGTAGGCCGCGGCAGTACCGGTGGCAGAGCCCGCAGCGGAAGGCGGTCCATTGATATACCCGATGTTGGTCCACTCGGCAAAGGCCATTGTAGCAGGATCCGCATTATTCCCATAAAATGCCGCCTCCCACAAATTTTCCTTAATGTCATATTTATCCTGGGCGAGCGTAATAAAGATGTTGGCATAACCGGGGTTGAGGCTGTGCCCGGCCTCGGTATCATCCATCACCTTTTTGGCCCACATCTTTGCGTCCTCGTATTTTGCCACATCCTTCAGCGGCTCACCGGCCATGGTAAGGCACACTTTTGCAAGCATCCCCCGCACGGCGGATCGATTTACCGCCCCGGAAAAACCAAGCTCGTGGATGGTCCGGACCAACGGCTCCGCCGCTGTCATATCCGCCAGCACCTGTGCATATACCTCCGCTACCGTAGCCCTGGCCACCGACACTTCGGAAGGCGACGTGGTTGCCGCTAACTTAAGCGGTACCCCACCCCAATATTGCACCAGCGTAAAATAGTAATAGCCTCTCAGGAACAGCGCCTCCCCTCTTATCCGCTCTCTCGTGGCCTGCGGGATGTCCGGGTTTTTGTCCACATGCTCCAGCAATACATTTGCCCGGTTAATGCCGTCCCACAGTGTGGTCCACAGGGAGGTCATGAAGGGGTCAGATGCAGAATAATTAAAATTAAAAGGACCGTTGAGCGTAAGCCGGTTCATATAGGCTATATCCGCTTCCCAGTCCAGAAGATAATTCGCAGCACTTCCCCAAAAGCCGCCATTGCCCACCGTATTGTACACCCCTGCCAGCGCAAAACCAAGCTGCTCCTCCGTTTGGTAATAGGTGTCGGTGCTCAGGAAATCCGAAGGGCGGGGCTGCAGGAATTTTTTGCAGGAACCCAGGCCGGTAACCGTAAACAACAATACGGGTAAAAAATATTTGTATTTCATCCCTATATTTTTAAGTTGATTAAAAAGTCGCTTTCAAACCAAACACAATGGTGCGTACATTTGGATATGCCGAAAAATCATAACCGGGCATCAACACATTGTCTGCAGTAGACACTTCCGGATCAAGCCCGGAATACCGGGTCCAGGTAACCAGGTTCTGTGCAGAAAGGTTCACCGAAAGATCTTTCAGGTATGCTTTCCGCACGAGGGCGGAAGGAAGGGCGTAGGAGAGCGATACGGTTTTCAGCCTCAGGTAAGATCCGTCCTCAACATTCTTCGACGAAAAATAACCGATGAATCCCTGCCCTCTGGTCCTGTAATTTTCGTTGGTCGGATTGTCCGGAGACCAGCGGTTAACATAACTGGCATATTGGTTAATATTGGCAAAACCATTACTGTTCCCTTCCAGCAATAGGCGGTTGGCATTGTAAACATCGTTGCCATACGACCATTGAAAAAAGATATTCAGGGAAAAACCCTTATAATTTAAATTATTGGAAAACCCGCCGATGTGCACCGGCTGTCCCCGCCCGATGATGGTCATATCCGAAGTATTGACGGTGCCATCGCCGTTCAGATCCCGCAGTTTAATATCGCCCGGCTGCACCACATTGCGTGCCGTGCCGTTGGTAGACAGTTCCTTTTTCAGAACGTAAACTCCCGGAGCCGGATTGTCAAAATCAGCATACTGGTAATTTCCCTCCCAGATATACCCGATCATCATTCCCACCGGTTTGCCCAGTTCTGAAAGGAACAGGGGCTGTCCAAACTGGGAAAGATACGCCGGCACCCTGCTCAGCGCCGATTGGCCATAGGCAAGCGACAGGATCTTGTTTTTATTGAAGCTGATATTAAAGCTGCTGGTCCAGTCAAGATCCTCTGTTTTTATATTGGTGGTATGCAGCGTGAACTCCCATCCGGTATTGCGGAGGCTGCCGATGTTGACCTGCGCCGATCCGAACCCGGAGCTCTGCGGCAGATCCGTATTCAGCAGCAGGTTGGAAGCCGTGCGCCGGTACCAGTCCACCTCCAGCCCGATGCGGTTGTCCAGTACCCCGATCTCATAACCGATATCGATCTGCTCTGTTTTTTCCCATTGCAGCTGGGGGTTTCCCAGAGTGGATAAATAAGCGGCCGGCGTGGGCGCCTGGTTACTAAAAGAATATCCCTGCCCGGTATTGTTCAGCGACAATTTTGCATATGCATCAAAATCGCCGACACGGTTATTCCCGTTCTGACCATAGCTTGCCCGCAGCTTGGAGTTGGTGATGAATGGCAGCGCTTCACGGAAAAAACCTTCCTGGCCCATGTTCCAGGCGATGGCGCCCCCGGGAAAATAGCCCCAGGGCTGCAAAAATTTGGAAGAGCCATCCGCCCTGAAATTGACCGTGAGCAGGTACTTTGACCTGAAATTATAATCCACCCGTGCTGCGTACGACACCATTGTATTGACCGTGTTATAAATGCTGGGCGATGTAAACGTGCCCCCTGAGGATTCATCCAGTCCGTCCATGCGCTTTGCCTCGTTGGGCAGCTGTATGCCGGTAAAGGAAGAGTACATCGTCTTGTACCGGTTTACGCCAAACAGCAGCATGCCGTTTATTGAATGATCCTGTCCGATGGTGGTCTTGTAGTTCAGCGTATTCTCATTAAAAAAGCTATTGGAATTGTTATCATTCATGCTTCCCCAAACACCATTTTTGTTTGAAGGATTCAGCGGGCTTCCCTGTGCCGTTTTGGAATTATAGAACTGCTCCCGGCGCACATTTGACTGCATAAGGCCTGCAGTGGATTTCAAAACCAGGTTGGGGGTAATTGCAAAGCTGACATAGGCATCCGATTGCAGTTGGTTACGGATCGTATGCTGGTACTGGTTTTCCAGATCCGTAACCGGGTTGATCCGGAAATCGCTGGCATTGACCGCTTGCTGATCGGCGTCCTCCGTCAGCAGATCCTCTCCTTCGATGGCTGATACCGGCCGGTACATCCATGCCCGGATCAGCGCGGGCGAAGTGGCATTGCCGCCGCCATAAATAGAGCGGATCTGCTGACCGTAAACATCAGTTTGCGTGATGGCCGCATTTGCGCCCATCTTAAACTTATCCGAAAGGGTCTGATCCAATGAAAGTCTTCCGGTGTACCGGTCCATTCCGGTATTGATGATGACCCCCTCCTGGTTAAATACGGATCCGGACACCGAATATCTCGTTTGTTCCGAACCGCCACGCACACTCAGGTTGTAGTTCCGGTAGCTGCCGGTCTTTAGCACCTGGTCCTGCCAGTTGATGCCCGGCACGTTCTTATAATCGTCCAGCGTTTTTCCAAGTGCGGTATAGGCCGGTGTATTAAAGGAATTGGGATTCAGCTCCATTTGGTATTTTACAAATTCATAGGGACTCATTACAGGGATCAACGGTGGTTTCAGCTGGAACCCCATTGTTCCGCCAATGGCAACCTCGGGCTTTCCCGGCCTCCCCCTTCGCGTTTGGATCAGCACTACCCCGTTTGCGCCTCTTGAACCATAAATGGAAGTCGATGATGCGTCCTTCAGGATGGAAACGGAGGCAATATCATCCATATTCAGTGTATTGGGGTCCAGGTCTTCAATAGGAAAACCGTCCACTACATACAACGGTGTTGTACTCTGCGTTAATGAGCCTGCCCCGCGGATCATGATATTCATTCCTCCGCCGGGCTGCCCATCGGTGCTGTTCACCTGCACGCCCGCCACCCTTCCCGCCAGCGCCTGCGCAAAAGAAGGTACAGGTGCTTTCTTCATATCTTCCACATTTACGGTTCCTACCGAGCCCGTGAGATCCAGTTTGCGCACCGATCCGTAACCGATGACCACCACCTGGTCCAGGGATGCATTAACGGGCGTCAGCAGCACATCAATATTGGGTTTCCCGGCTATTACAATGGCAGCCCGTTCAAAACCCACGTGCGAAAACGCCACCGAATCAGCAGGACCGCCACCGCTCAGCTGATAGCGGCCATCCGCATTTGTGGTGGTTACGGTTCCCGGCTTTCCGGCGATCTGAACGGTAACCCCTTCCAATGGCCGGTTGTCCGTTTTAGCGCGCACCACGCCGCTGATCTCCTGTCCTTGTACGGAAATCCCCAGCATCCATACGCCGGCGCAGAAAAGCGATCGAATAAACAGCATACGCATAAATAGAAATTATTTAGAGGTAAAACATACATCTCCGGGAGAAAAGAAACCCCACCGGCCACGATCAACCATGCGCCGGCAAATACCGTTCAGGTACAGCTCGGGTCCGCGTGTTTTCATATGCCCGCCCCTGCAGGTCACAGCCATGGCTGCGTCTCTGCTTCAAGCAGGGTTTCATCGATCTCTGAATTTAATCTGCGACTGGCGTTCGGGGCCCGGTTGCGGTAATGAAGGGTGTCTCTTGAAAAAAATCCGCATTTACTCAGCAAATATCCATTTCTGCACCTTTTTAGCGGTTTCAAAATGCATATTATACGCAATATAGCGGCAAAATTTATAAAAACAATGTTTTTATGCGTTTTATTTGCGGTATTTTTATTTTTTTTACGCAAAAAAACCTACTATCTTGTAGCCAATAAATCCCGGTGAGCACGACGGCCCGCCATTTTTTGTAAAAATCAATTTATTATACATAAACTGTTTTTATATGATCAAAAACCCAACCCGGAGAAATTTTATCAAAACCACAGGTCTTGCAGGTTTGTATGCAGCATTCGGATCTGGCTTTACAACGATGTTGAATCACCAAACGGATCTGCGCAGAGTAGGCATCATCGGTTTAGACACTTCTCATGCCTCAGAATTTATTAAAGCATTAAACAAAGCAAAGCATACGGCTGCATACAATGGTTATTATGTAACAACGGCCTATCCCTATGGCAGCAAAAAAATAGCAAGCAGCTATAGCCGCATCGACCAGTACACCAAAGAGGCAAAAGAAAACGGAGTAACCATTGCCGGCTCCGTTGATGAGCTGCTGAAGAATTGCGATGTCGTAATGCTGGAGACCAACGACGGCAGCCTGCACCTGGAGCAGGCCACAGCGATCTTTAAAAGCAGAAAAAGAGTGTTTATTGATAAACCGGTCGCCGCTAAAATGAACGATGTGGTCAGCATCTATAAGCTGGCAAAAAAATACAATACCCCGATGTTTTCAGCATCTTCACTTCGGTATATCGAAAAAGCACAGAAAGTGCGTGCCCATACCTATGGAAAGGTTTTGGGCGCCACCGCTTTCAGCCCGGCAACCATTGAAGCCTCGCACACAGACCTGTTTTGGTATGGCATACACGGCGTGGAGCTGCTGTACACCTTAATGGGTATCGGGTGTGTTCATGTTAGCCAAACCTCAACGGCAGATGCTGATGTGGTGGTAGGCACCTGGAATGACGGCCGGATCGGGGTTTTCCGGGGTACGCGCGCGGGCAGGCACGATTATGGAGGGATCGTACATGCCGAAAATGCTACAGTATACGTTGACCGGTATGATGGCTACGAACCTTTGCTAAAAGAGATCATCAAATTTTTTGATACGGGCACCGCACCGGTCAGCGCGGCGGAAACGCTGGAGATCTATGCGTTTATGGATGCAGCGGCCAAAAGCAAAAAGAGCAATGGACAAATTATACCCTTACAAAAGCCGGCGTTATAACCGGGCGTATACTTTATTACCGCAGTAGCGCCTGCGACAAAGATTACGACGGGTGCGAACGATCCGTTCCGGCGGAGCAGCCCTCCCGGATGGGCGCCCGACGGGACGGAGCCCGGGTCAGAAAATGGCGCCCGCCCGCATCACCGCAGGGCTTTTCCGTTTTCCAATATATAATCTATATTTACAATAAATCAGACTGAACAGTTTCAGAAATAGATTGTTAACATGAAGAATGCTTAACTAAAATCATTACCCATGCGCAAGGACGAACGACAGAAATTCATATTAAAAGAGATCAACCTGCACAATAAGGTTTTGTGTGCCGACCTGAGCATACAGCTGAAAGTATCGGATGATACCATCCGGCGGGATATTATTGAGTTAGCGGAAATGGGAAAAGTGGTAAAAGTACATGGCGGGGCGGTTGGTCCTTCATTCGTATCGCCTTTTAGCGGTCAAAATGAGGTCTATGCCCTGGAATCGAAGAAAATCATTGCAGAAAAAGCGTTAAGGCTGATCAAGAACAATTCAACAGTATTGACCGAAGGGGGCACTACCATACTCGAGCTGGCCAAAATGATCCCCAAAAACATGAAAGCTACTTTTTTTACCATCAGCCCGCAAATTGCCATCACGCTCTCTGAGTTTGACAACATAGAAGTGATCACTATTGGCGGCAGATTGCTGAAAAATGCCAACCTGCATGTAGGATCCGGAATGATCAACCAGCTTTCAGAAATAAAAGCAGACCTGTGTTTGTTGGGGGCAAATGCCTTTTCGGTTGAAGAAGGCCTGACCGACCTTGACTGGGAAGTAGTGCAAGCCAAAAAGGCGCTGATACGTTCCGCCAAAAAAGCGGTCGTGGTAACCATTTCTGAAAAATTAAACACCATTCAAACGATCAAGATCTGCGATGTAAACCAGGTAAACTACCTGATTACGGAGCTGGACCCCAATGATCCCAGCCTGATAAAATACCAGGACACCAACCTCACGTTACTTTGATGTATTTTTATGGATCGCTGCGGCATTCTTCTGAATTTTCTGAATGGCCGAAACAATGACATCCATGCTGGATTTATTGGCCAACAGCACATTTTGCGGCAACCATACCGCTTCCTGGCAAAGCCTTTCATTTTTAGGGCACTGGTTATTTTCCCTAAACCGCTCGTAACTCAATTCGGACGAAGGGTACATCTTTTTATAATTCTTTGTTTCAAAGGTATTGCCCAGGTTTTTAATGTCATTTAAAGGCGTATATCCGCCGGAACACGGAATACCCTCGGCCTGTAACGCTTTTATGAACTGCGCTCTCGGAAGATCTGCAAAATGGCGCTGATCATACCTGAACGGGAACAAATGATAGGCCGCCTGTGTAACACCGGCGTTTAATATATGTGGCACGATCCCCTTTATATTGTTCATCTGTTGTCTTAAATAACGGGCATTTTCGTTTCTTGTGACCGTTTGCGGCACAAGCCGTTCCATTTGCACCATCCCGATGGCGGCCTGGTACTCCGTTAACCGGAGCTTGCTGCCCGGGCGTGCAGAGGCCGTTCCATACGGCAGCCCAAGATTATGATAGGAAACGCACCGGTCCATAAAAACCTCATCATCGCTTACGATAGCCCCGCCCTCACCGATGGGCAGGTTCTTGGAGTTCTGGAAACTAAAGCAGCCGGCATGACCGAAAGTGCCCACTTTCTTATGGTTTATTTCAGCCAGCCATGCCTGGCAGGCATCTTCAATAACTACCAGGTCATGCTGTTTCGCAATCTGCATAATAGGGCCCATATCCGCAGGTAACCCGCAAATGTGCACCGGCAATATGGCCCGGGTACGGGGGGTGATCTTTTTCTTTATGGCCTCCGGATCAATCAGGAATGTGTCCGGATCTACGTCAGCAAATACCGGCATCGCACCAGCATTAAGAATGGCTGTAAGCGTTGCAATGAACGTATAGGGTGGTAAAATCACTTCATCCCCGCCCCCGATATCCGATTGTGCCACCGCTGTAATCAGCGCATTTGTTCCGTTAACGGTAGTCAGCGCCCTTTTGGCCCCGATCAGTGCTGCCCATTTCTCTTCGAACAAGGCCACTTTTTTTGCACGGGACCAAACCCCGCTGCGCAAGGCTTCCAGGACAAGCGGCTCATCGGTTTCCCTGTTCCACATCGGCCATTTGGGCCAGGGTGTGCTGACAAGGGGAGCGCCGCCCAATAAGGCAGGTTTGCCCTCAGCTTTTAAAACGGTAGGCAATACTTTTTCAAAGTTCAGTGTTGCCCCCAACCCGATAACGGCAGAATTCCTTATAAAGTTCCTGCGGCCCTTGTGATTACTCATATTCTTCAGATTTAATATTATGTATCTTCCGTGCTGCACCGGCTTCCATTTCCGCGCCAGCATCTATTCCTGCTTCCTGTGAAACAGCTGCTCGTAATGCGCCGTACCCATGAATATGCCCCCACTCCGCTCGTAAAAGTCGTCGTCCAACTCAAATACCCCCTGCTTTACCTGCTGCCACGATGCATTTTGTACCGGGTGGAACGTTTTCATGAGATCCCAATTCTTATAATTCATATCGCCATTGGTTTCGATCATGGGCATTCCGATGCCCGGAAACGGCTGCAGCCGCGCTGCCAGGTTCTTATGCCAGTCCAGCAACAGGGGGTTCACGGTCAGATCCGCGCACATACAGGCCACATGATGTTCATACGCAACCTTTGCTATTTTAAAACTCACACTCAGGGTTTTGGCAATCCCTTTTAGCACGATCGCTTTATACCCCTGCTGAATTCTTTTTATCGCATCGGCCTCTGTGTGTACGCTTTCATCGGCGCCTATGATCACCCCAACATCCCCAACCGTTTCATTATTGGATTCCCAAAACGGCTCCTCTATCAATTTTATTTGCTCAAAAGCCCCTATTTTTTTTGCATGATCGAGAAACTTCAGTAAGCTTTCCTTTTTCCCATACCGCCCGTTTGCATCCAGCGTATAAATGAGCCTGCCGTCTTTTGTCTGAGGGGTCCTTAAATCCTTCAGGGTACGATGGATCAAATCGAGCCGCTCCATATCCGACCGCAGCATTTGCTCCTGGTCTCCGGGCATACCCGTTTTAATTTTAAAAACAAAATATCCCTCTTCCGCCGCGTTTACCAGGTCCGTCATGGGCATACCATATGGGATCTGGTACATAACCGCGATCCTCGGATTGCGGAGGCCCAATGGTTTTTTGTAAGCATCAGGGATCATGGCATCAAAATGCGGGCACTTGTTCTCTGATGCATATACCAGCCATGCCGCATTGTCTACGCTTACCAGGGCATTATAAATAAAATTAAGGTTGGCGCTGCCCCTGCCCGTAACAGACGCTGCATACCGGGTAACTTCGGGTAAAATATCGGACAAAAGATCAACCGGCGTATGAAAAGGTGTTTCTTTTGCCAGCCGCAAGGCTCTTTCCGACAACGCATACATCAACGCGTTTCCTGCACTTTCCGAATGATCCGAAAAAATAGCCGGATCACCATATAAAACGCTTTGCGTGGCAAGCCCGATCTTTGGTCCGCTTGCAGCAGTTTGTATCAAAGAGACCGCCTGCCACAGTTCCGTCAGGTAACCGCCCTTAAATCCGAAAGGCCGCACCAGCGGCTGCCGTTCAAAATCAGAAGCAATATGATCAATTTTAATTTTCATGTTCCGGGATTGCGTTGCCAGGCCTGCCAACGGTTTGACCACGGGCAATAATGATAAGGAAGCCGTGCCTTTAATAAACGCCCTTCTTTTCATAGCGATTCTTTAGAATGCGCCGGACGCTGGTCATTTTGCAAAAAGGTGCGCACAAAATCGTCGTCAACGAGCTCCGGGTAGGCCTGGGTCACCCGGGTGATTTCATCTGACTGCCCCGGCGACAATACCTCACCGGGATTCAGGCACCAGGTACCTTTTAATAAGCCCTGTCTCCGCAGCACTTCATGAATACCGGGGATGCAACCGTGAAAATGATGGGCCGGATCAAAGATCGCAGCATTCATATCGGTTACCGATATGTTTTTTGAAAGCCATGCATCGGCATTCCCTTTATTACCGGCCTTATACTCCTTAATAGCGTTCAGCAATGCAGCTGCCTGGTGCGTCCACACAGCCCAATGTCCCAGTAAGCCACCCCTGAAATCCTTTTGTACCTCCCTGCCGTTTATGTTAAACCGATACGTGGTCAGCAGGTCCGCAATGATATTATCGTCATTACCGGTGTACAGCGCGATCTCATCCATTCTTTCAGAATGACAGACGGCCCGCACGGCATCCAGGGTCTGATAGCGGTTAAATGCGGCGATTTTGATTGCATGCACATTCGGGATATCGGCAAACTTTTTCCAGAACCCGAAGCTCAGGATCCGGCCGCCCACCGCAGGCTGTAAATAGAACCCAAATACCGGGATTACGGCAGCAACGGCTTTTGTACGCTCGATCAGCTCATCTTCGGTCAGGGCATTCAATCCACCCATGCTCAGCAGCCCGAGATGATACCCGTATTTTTTTGCCAGCCGGGCTTCCTGAACCGCCTGGTCTGTTGGCCCGCATATACCGGCGATCTTTACAAAATCCTCCCTGCCGCTCCGGGCAATTTCATCGGCGGCCGTCTGCAGCACTTTTTCCAGCAAGTTGATCTGGGGGTCCCTGATCTCAAACTGGGTAGAATGTACCGCGATGGCGATCCCACCGGCACCACTGGCCAGATAATAGCGGGTCAGCCGGCGTTGCGCAGCCTCATCAAAAGCCCGTTCAGCCGTAAGCGCCAGCGGATGCGCGGGTATGGCAATACCATCCTGCAAATTTTTTTTTATTGTTCCTGATAAGCTCATAACAGATATTCATTAAAATTGACCTTGTCTTTCCTGGAAATGGGTGGGTTTATCAATTTGCCTGCCCTCCAGGCTGATCCAGTCAGCTACCAGCCGGATCATTTTTTTGAGGCTGACACGCGGATAACCAAAAAGCCGGTGCGCCTCCGAGGCATTGCTCAGCAGGGCGGTTTCCTGTACCTGCCCGGTAAAGACCGGCTGCTTGCCAAAGATGGCGCCAAACTGCGTTGCCAGCCAGGTAAGGCTGATGGTTTCAGGACCGGTAACGTTCAGGATTTTTGCCGGCGTGCTGCAATGCAAAAAGCTCCGCAACGCGATCTCATTGGCATCTCCCTGCCAGATCACATTTACAGCGCCCGTCGAAATATCGATCGGCGCTCCTTTGTAAACGGATTTGCCCACTTCCAGCAAAACCCCGTAACGCAGGTCAATGGCATAATTCAGCCGGTAGATCAATACCGGGGTCTGGTTCACATCTGAAAAATATTGAAAGATGCGCTCCCGCCCTAAACAGGACTGTCCATACTCCCCTACCGGGTTGGGCTTCGTTTCTTCTGAAAAGCCACCCTGATCCAGCTTTGAAAAGGGATATACATTTCCTGTGGAAAAAGCAACGATCCGCGAGTTCCTGTATTTTTCCGCAACACGGCCCGGCAAATACGCATTCATGGCCCACGTAAAAGGCTCGTTGCCCTTGGTGCCAAACTTGGTTCCTGCCAGGTACATGACATTTTTCACATCCGGAAGTTCCTGTAAATGGGCATCATCGAGCAGGTCGGCCGCAATCACTTCCACACCCAGGTCCTGTAACTCTTTTTTTGCAGCAGCATCACTAAACCGGGAAACGGCGATTAGTCTTTTGGAGATATTTGCCTGATGCAGCGCAATGCTGGCCAGCTTGATCATGCCGGGCCCCATCTTGCCACCCGCTCCCAAAAAAATAATATCCCCGTCCAATGCCCGCAGATCATCCAGCAGCGCTATTGATGGCTGATACAATTCGTCTTCGATCAATTGCAATTCATTCATGTGTTTCTTTTTATTGATTCGGATCACATGGGGCCGACCAAAAAATCCCATTCTTCGTGCTTCAGGCAGAGAGCCGGAAGTTCAAAGCGGCGATCCTTTATAAACCGGTTTTTTAGCAGCCCCGCATAAGCGCATATTCCTTTCTTTTGGCCATGATGCTGAATATTTCCTTATGCTGCATTTCATATGCTTATTTGAAAAATAATTCTTTAACATTTATAACGGCCAGTAACAGCAACAGCAGGAGGCCGATGCCTGCAACCACTTTTGTAACGGGCTTATTCACGTAGCGACCCATGATCTTGGGGTCATTGGATATGCCGTACATGGCAATGCCAATAAACGGCACAACGAGTATGGTAACACTTTGCGCGAGCACGATGAGCTCCAGCGGCGCTTTATTAAACCGCAATGCCACAAAAGCGCCGATCGTCATTACCAGGGCGATCAGCACACGCACCATATTCGAGCTCAGCTGCCCTTTATAACCCAATGCATCCCCCAAAAGTGTTCCACCCACCGATGCATTGCCAATAAGCGAAGAAAAAGAGGCGCCGAACAGACCGATCAGGAAAAGGTGGGCCGCATATTCGCCAAACAGCGGCGCCAGTGTTTTCGACATATCCGTGGCATTGGTTACCACCACCCCGGTGGGATGCAAAACCGATGCCGCGCAGATCAATACAATACTGGCCATGACGCCCAGGATCAAAATACCCGGCAGGCTATCCGATGGCCGTTGTTGCAGACCGGGCGACAACCGCCGCCGTTCCTGCACCATGTACGACTGGTATAAAGCCCCCACTATGGAAAATGCCGACGCAAACAGCGCGATCACCAATCCCAGGGAACCTTCCGGTAAAACCGGGGACAGTCCCCCCGCAATGCTGCTCACAGAGGGTTTTGCCAAAAAGAAGGTAACGATAAACGATCCCAGCATGATGACGATCAGCAGGATCATTATCTTTTCCAGGATCTTATAAAATCCTTTAAAAAACAGCAATGCAATGCCGCCGGCATTTGCAAGGAGGATCCACACTTTAGCATTGACGCCGGTGGCTTCCGCCAGCGATATTCCCACCCCGGTGGAATTTCCGGCCTGGAACGAGGCCGTTACCAGAAAAACACCGATCCCCAGCAGCACCGCCACCGGTTTTCCCCAGCGCTTTTTTATCAGGGATAAAAAAGACTGGTCCGTAGCCAGTGCGATCCTGGACGACATACTGGTAAATACCGCCATAAAAAAAATAGCCGTCACTACCGCCCACAGCAGGTCATAACCATACGAGGCGCCCAGTTTGGACGTGATCGTCATTTTGCTGGGGCCAAAGACCAATGCGGCAGTAATGATCCCCGGTCCCAATACCTGTAATAACCGGGCAAACCTTCCAGGATTCCCTTTGTCAATAATTCCCATAATAAAAAATAGATTTCAGCTGTGTTGTAACGTTTGCAATCATTTTACGGCCTTTCAGAAAACGAATATAGAAAATAATTTCACATTATGAGTAGTTTTTGCGTATTTTTATTTCACAAAACCGCACACAAAACGCAAATCGACATTCATCCGTATATTTATCCGGAAAATATTAACCCCAAACCGGTATGAACAAGTTATTTCCTGTTATTTTCCTGGTATTGATTGCAACCACGGCAAGATCGCAGACAAGCCGCTTTACAAACATCATCCCTTACCCTGCCTCCGTAGTGACAGGCGAGGGTCAATTTACGGTAAACAGCAAAACCATTCTTATTTATGATTCAGAGGAAACAAAACGCATTGCAGGGCTTTACATTGAATTCCTCCGCCAGGCAAAAGGCTTCCGCCTTTCCGCGGAGAAGCGCACCGGCGGGAACCCTTCCCTTAACAGCAGCAACACCATTATCCTGAACAGCCAAACGGAAAGATCCGAGGGCTACGAAATGAGGATCCGGCCCGAAAACATTCTGATCAAAGGCAATGGCGCCGGCACATTCTATGCCCTGCAGAGCCTAATACAACTTTCAGAATTTACCGGCGACCAGGCGATCCGTATCCCTGCCGGTACCGTTAAGGACCAGCCGAGATTCGGGTACCGGGGCATGCACCTCGATGTAGCGCTGCACTTCTTCCCGGTTACGTTCCTCAAGAAGTTCATCGACCTGATGGCGCAATACAAGCTGAATACGTTTCACTGGCATTTGACCGAGGACCAGGGCTGGCGCCTGGAAATAAAAAAGTATCCGAAACTTACCCGGGAAGGTGCCTGGCGCGCTCAAACACTGCTGGGGAGCGCACAGAACAATCCCATGGGGTATGACAGCATTCCACATGGCGGTTTTTATACCCGGGAGCAGGTAAAAGAGCTGATCCGGTATGCGGCCGACAGGTACGTTACCATTATCCCGGAAATAGAAATGCCCGGGCATTGCATATCGGCGTTGGTCGCCTATCCTGAACTTGCCTGCGGCGATCATCCCGGTCCGTTTAAAACAATAGAAAGCTGGGGGATCTATGAAGATGTATTTTGCGCCGGAAAGGAATCCACCTTCACCTTCCTTGAAAATGTATTGACCGAAGTGATGGAACTGTTCCCCTCCCGGTACATTCACATTGGCGGGGATGAAGTGCCAAAGACCCGGTGGAAAACCTGCAAATACTGCCAACAGCGCATAAAAGACCAGCATCTGAAAGACGAGCATGAACTGCAAAGCTATTTTATACAACGTATTGAAAAATTCGTGAACAGCAGGGGCCGCACCATTATCGGCTGGGATGAGATCCTGGAAGGCGGCCTGGCGCCCAATGCCATTGTCATGAGCTGGCGGGGCGAAAAAGGCGGCATTGCCGCTGCACAACAACATCACCAGGTCATTATGGCTCCCAATGACTATATCTATTTTGACCATTACCAGGCAAAACCGGAACAGGAGCCGCTCGGGTTCCCGGGTCTCAACGATTTAAATAAAGTATACCAGTACAATCCAGCCTCCGACGCCCTGACGGCGGAGCAAAAAAAATATGTACTGGGGGCCGAAGCCTGTGTATGGACCGAATACATGGCCACTCCGGCTAAAGTGGAATACATGATCCTGCCCCGGATGCTGGCATTTGCAGAAGGCTGCTGGACCCCCGTGGCCCAAAAGCAATACGAACCGTTCCTCGAAGACCGGCTTCCCCTGCATCTATGGGCGATCGACAAAAAAAACGATACACATTTCTTTGTTCCGATGGCCATTGGCGCAGCGGATAACCGCGTGTTTCAGGGAAAAAGCTTTACGGTAACTTTAAAACCCACGGTAAAAGATGCCCGGATATTTTATACGCTGGATGACACGGATCCGCGGGAAACGGACTATCTGTATGAAAAACCCCTTATTTTAAAAGTTCCGGACGGAGAAAAAAGAATATTAAAAACCATCGTGATCACCGCATCCGGCAGGCGCAGCGCCATCAGCAGGACCACGTACATAAGTACCCGGCCGTCGCCCCTGATCCCGCAAAGGCATCTATCGGAATAAAAAACCGCAAAAAAAAGTTCCAAATTATAATTTGCGTATATTCGCAATAAAAGAACGCACAAAAACCGCAGACTCAACCGACAAAACGATTTTCATGCAGAATAGAATTACCGAACAGCCATCCAACTACCGGGATCTTGAAACAAGGTCCATTGAAGAGCTAACAGGATTTATTAACAGTGAAGACAAGAGTGTAGCGCCGGCCATAGAGAAAGAGCTTCCCCGGATAAACGCCCTGATCGAAGTGATCGTGGAAAAAATAAAAAACGGGGGAAGGCTGTTTTATGTTGGCGCCGGCAGCAGTGGCCGCTTATCGGTTTTGGATGTGATCGAGCTACCCACTACCTATGGCGTTAGTCCGGACCTGTTCCAGGTGATCCTGGCAGGGGGCGTAGACCGCCTGGTGGAGGCCCGTGAAGAAATGGAGGACGACAAAAACGAGGCCTGGGAGAAATTGCGCGAAAAAGGCATCAGCAAAAAAGATATTGTGATCGGTATTTCGGCAAGCGGCACCACTCCTTTTGTTCTGGCAGCGCTCACAACATGCAGAAAGGAACATATCGAAACCGGGTGTATTGTAAGCAACCCCGGCAGCCCCATTGCCGCACAGGCACTGTACCCCATCGAAGTGATCACGGGACCCGAATTCATCACCGGCAGCACCCGCATGAAATGCGCCACAGCGCACAAAATGATCTTCGATATGATCAGCACCACCACAATGGTACGCCTGGGCCGGATCATCGACAATCAAATGGTGAATGTAAAGCTCATCAATCATAAAATTACCGACAGGGCTACAAAAATGCTCATGAGGCTGGGAGACATCAGTGATTACGATATGGCAAAGGAAATGCTGTTCCGGAACGGCAGCGTACAAAATGCCCTGAAATCATTAAATTCGAAAAATCACCGTGCATAAAATCACGGCGCAGGATCCTCATCAAAAGATCAGCGAACACAACAGATAATTGCAATATATGTCGAATGAAACGTTAACAATAACCGCCGGTGAACAACAATCGATAAAAAGATCGCTGGTTATTATCGGCCTTTTATTTTCGGTATTTGGCTTTGTGACCTGGCTGAGCTCTGTGTTGATCCCATATTTAAAATTAGCCTGTGAGCTGAATAACACACAGGCATACCTGGTCGCTTTTGCGCTTTATATTTCCTATTTTGTAATGGCCCTTCCGGGAGGATGGATCCTGCGCAAGACCGGGTTCAAGAAAGGGATCTCCCTGGGGTTGGCGATAATGGCGGTAGGTTCGCTGTTCTTTATCCCGGCGGCGTTATCCCGCGCCTACCCTGTGTTCTTAACGGGTTTATTTGTGCAGGGTGCCGGGCTTTCTATTTTACAAACAGCCTCCAACCCTTATGTAACGATACTGGGGCCGAGGAAGACTGCGGCCAGGCGGATCAGCGTTATGGGCGTATGCAATGGCGTTGCCGGCATTATTGCGCCCATTGTTCTGGGTTCGGTTATTTTAAAGGACACCGATGCCCTCAGCCACAAAATAGCACAACTGGATCCTGTAACGAAGCTGACGGAGCTGAACGCGCTGGCGCACCGGGTGATCCTCCCCTACGTGATCATGGCCATTGTTCTTTTAATTCTGGCGTTGCTGGTCCATTACTCCGGCCTGCCGGAGGTTGAGGAGGAGCAGGACGAACAGGACATGGAGGCCGCCACGGGTAAAAAGTCCATTTTTCAATTCCCTCATCTTTTGATCGGCGCATTCACCCTGTTCCTCTATGTTGGCGTAGAAGTCATTTCCGGCAATACCATCATCGACTACGGATCATACCAGGGGATCCCGATGGTAACCGCAAAATTTTTCACGAGCATGACATTAACCGCCATGCTCATCGGGTACCTGATCGGCATCATCAGCATTCCAAAATTCCTGTCGCAGGAAAAAGCGTTGCAATATTCTGCACTGACAGGCATCCTCTTTTTGCTCTGCGCCTTGTTTACTACGGGTTATCTGTCCGTGCTGTTCATTGCGCTGCTGGGGCTTTCCAATGCGCTGATGTGGCCGGCAATATGGCCATTAGCCATTTCAAACCTGGGCCGGTTCACCAAAACCGGATCCTCTTTACTCATCATGAGCATCTGCGGCGGTGCCTTATTGCCCCTGGCTTATGGTCATTTTGCAGACAGCTATAACCCCCAGAAAGCGTACTGGATCGTAGCACCCTGTTATTTAATGATACTCTATTATTCCATCCGGGGTCATAAGATACGAACCCGATAACTTTGAAAATAACTTGCCATGAATAAAAAACAATACTCCCGCAGAAAATTTATTTCTGTATTATCTGCAAGCTCAGCGGCACTTTCCATCCCCCCCGTTGCGTTCGCCGGGCAGCATGCGAAAATCAGCACCGCCGGGTTGGCCATAAGCGGCGGGGCTCCCGTCAGAACAAAACCCTGGCCACACTGGCCTGCAATGATCGTTGACGACAATATGCTGGCCAATATCACCGCCACCACAAAAAGCGGTGCCTGGAGCAGGATCAGCAACCCGGTACATGGTACTGTGGCCACCTTTGAAAAAAAATATGCAGCGCTTACCGGGGCAAAATACTGCGTAGGCACCGGATCGGGAACGCAGGCATTGGGCGTTTGCGTGGATGCGTTGAACATACAGCCCGGGGATGAGGTCATTACCTCCTCCTACACCGATTTTGGCACCATCTCCGCAATACTTGCCGCCAGGGCCTTGCCCATATTTGCAGACCTGGATTACCGGAGCTACCAGATCGATGCGGCTGCGATCGCGCAAAAGATCACTCCAAACACAAAAGCGATCATGCCGGTGCATATCATGGGCTCCGCATGCAATATGGACGCCATCATGGCCGTAGCCAACAAGCATAAGATACCCGTTATTGAAGATGCCTGCCAGGCAAATTTTGCCAAATATAAAGGCCGGCAATTAGGCACCATCGGCCAGCTGGGATGTTTCAGCTTCCAGGGCAGCAAACAGATCGCCGCCGGCGAAGGCGGAGCGGTCATCGGCAACGACGACGCATTGATGGATAAAGTATATACCATACAAAACCACGGCACCAACCGCAAGGGCCAGAATACCACCATCGGCCAAAAGATGCGTATGAATGAATTTGAAGGCAGCATTATCCTGTCGCAGCTGGATAAGGCCGTTGAGCGTTTTGAAAAACGCAACGAGAACGCAAATTACCTGAGCGCCAAAATAAAGAACATCCCCGGCCTGACGCCCCAACTCCAATACGAGGGCAGCAACAGCTCCGGTTACTATCTATATGCCTTTACATACGACAAAAAATCCTTCAATAACGTTGACCGCCAGGTATTCCTTAAAGCGCTGAGTGCAGAGGGCATCCCCGCAAGCGGCTATATAAAAGGCATGCAGCACGATCTGTGGGCCACCAATATCTTAGAACTGAGCAGCTACAAAAAGAGCTACACGAAGCAACAATTAAATCTTTTCAGGGACAGCCTGCAATTACCCGCCTGCGACAGAGTAACGGAAACGGTTGTTGTGATCAGCGCCGGAGCCATTTTGCTGGGTACAAAAGAAGACATGGATGACATTGTCCATGCATTGGAAAAGATCTATACCAACAGGGACCACCTTTCCTGATCCGTTCATTCATTGTAATTTTTTTATGGGAAAAGAAAAATCAACCAGAAGGGATTTTATAAAGCGATCGTCGGTTATAGGCGCCGGTCTTTTTACCATGGCCTCCGCGAAGGCCGAGGTACTGCAACAGATCTTCAGCAATGAGCCCGGTGAAAAGATCATCGACATTCACCAGCACACCAATTATGGAGACCGGAGCGATGCGGCATTGCTGGCCCATCAGAAAACAATGGGAGCCGCATATACCATCCTGCTCCCCGCCGGCCACCCCGTAAGTATGGGTTCTACTCATTATGGTGTTTCAAACGGGCTCCAGGTAAGGGCAACAGCCAATGAAGCCTGCTACCAGCTGGCCCAGCAGCACAAGGAGCATTATTTCTTCGGTGCCAATGAAGTGCCCGATGCACCGGGGGCCGTAAAAGAAATAGAAAAATATTTAAAGTTAGGAGCCTGTGTGATCGGTGAGCTGAAATTCAATGTGGATTGCGATTCAAAAGAGATGCAGGCCATTTACAAACTGGCGCAGGACTACGAAGTGCCTGTGTTGATGCACTTCCAGTACAAAATGTACACATGGGGATTGGAACGGCTGCATAAAATGCTTCGCAAATACAAAAAAGTGAACTTTATCGGCCACGCACAAACATGGTGGGCCAATATCGACAAAGACCACACAAATCAGAACGTACTCTACCCAAAAGGGAAGGTTACCCCGGGAGGGATCACGGATATGCTGCTGACAAAGTACGACAATGTTTATGGCGACCTCTCTGCCGGATCGGGACTGGCTGCATTGACACGCGATGAGGACTTTACAAGATCCTTTTTAAACCGCCACCAGGACAAGCTTTTATACGGCAGCGATTGCCTGGATACCGAAGGGACCGGGAAAGCCTGCACCGGCTGGCAGGCAATACAGGCCCTCAAAAGACTGGTGCCGGATAAAAATGCTGAGCGAAAGCTATTTTTTGACAATTCCAATAAATTATTCAGGTTAAAATTATAAACAGGCTCGCCGGGGTAACGGAAATAAAAAGAAGGAAAGCCTTCATTCATAACGATCTGCAGGTGCTGCTTAAAAAAAGACATACGGGGAAAAACGGTTCCTGATCACAGGGTTGTATTGCAGACCAGAGCGCCCGTAAAACAGCCGGATCCGACATTGGTTCAAAAAAGTTTTTATAAACATGATGCACAATCTATTCAACAACCGGCGTATGAAGTTTGCGCCAATCATTTTTCAGATCCGTAACAGTACCGCTACCTTGTCCATCGCGCTCGCAATGGCGGCCGTTTTCCTGCCGGGGAAATATTCCTTTTCCCAGAAAGCCGGCAACCAGGCAACCGTCGCCGCGGGGGTGGCCAGTACCGATATCACACCGCCATTTCCCATTCGGATGGCCGGGTATGCGGCACGGCTCAGCACTGATGCCGACAGCGTATTGCAGCCCATATCCGCCAAGGCGCTCGCATTGGGCAGCGATGAGCAGCACCCTACCGTCCTTATTACCGTAGACCTGGTAGGCATTCCATGGCGCATCACTAAAAAGGTCACCGATTTCCTTGCAAAAGAAAAAGGGATCGATCCTGCACAAATTGCGATTTATGCATCGCACACGCACGGAGGTCCCGAGGTCGGCAACCTGATCAATATCCTCCAATACAGGAACGGGCACTTCAGCGATTCGCTTTTAGCCTTAAAGCAGCTCATCGAGATCACCCGGTATACCGAACTGCTTACCCAAAAGCTGAAAGACCTGGCGGTAGCAGCCTTAAACAACCGCCAGCCCGCTCTCGTATCCTGGGGGCAGGGACAGGCGCAGTTTGCCGCCAACCGCCGCACAAAAGACGGCCCTGTAGACCTGGCGCTGCCCATACTGAAAATAACAGACCCCAACGGCGGATTGAAAGCCGTTTTCCTCAACTATGCCTGTCATGGAACAACCCTGGGGGGTGAGGAGCACAAAATTCACGGCGACTGGATCGCGGAGGCACACCGGCTGATCGAGGCAAGACACCCCGGCACAACGGCGCTGATCGCATTGGGCTGTGCCGGAGACGCCAACCCTTCGCCACGCGGAGCCCTCGAAAACGTTCAGCAGCATGGTAAAGAAATTGCCGACAATATCGACAAGCTGTTAACAGCGCAGCTGCAACCGCTCCTTACGCCACCATCCGGCTCTATGAAATGGATCCGGTTACCCTTCTCCAAAGTGCCTTCTGCAAGCGAGCTGGTGGAATGGACAAAAGATGAATCGGTGAAAGGGTACTATGCACGCCTTGCGCTTGAAAGACTCGAAAGAGGCGAAGCCATTCCCCCCGTTGTTGATTATCCCCTGCAGGTATGGAACTTCGACAATAAGATGGCAATGGTGAACCTGGCGGGCGAAGTAGTGGTCGATTATTCCATAAGGCTTAAAAACGAGTATGGTGCAGAACGGCTTTGGGTAAACGCTTACGCCAATGATGTACCCTCCTATATTGCTTCCCGCCGTGTGATCGGCGAAGGTGGTTACGAAGCAGAAAGCAGCATGTACTGGTACAACAAGCCCTCGCCTTTTGATCCCGGGGTAGAAGACATGATCATAACCGCCGTGGGTGCCTTAATGCCCGGCGCATTCAAAGACAAAAGACCCGGCAGTAATCAGCCGGAGCTGGTTCAGCAGGAGGCAGACGGGTCCTATCGCTTATCATCCTGGCTGGCCGCCGCCGAAGGCAGCCGCATCAAATACATGCCCGAATGGAGAGCCTTTGGCTGGTTTGACGCAAAGGACAAAGCCATATGGAACGTAGATATTGCAAAAGCCGGCAAATACGATGTTTACCAGGTGTGGTCCGTTGCGGATGCCGTTGCAGGCAAATCGTTCGAACTGACGGCAGGCAAGAAACGCATAAAAGGCAAAGTAGATAAAACAGGATCCTGGTACACCTACCGTACAAAAAAGATAGGCGCCCTGCGGCTGCAGCCGGGCACAACAACCCTGGTATTGCAATCCGGTGCCGCAGCAGATACTGGCTCCATGTTTGATCTGAGAGAGTTAAGGCTGGTGCCTGTAAAATAAACGCACAACAATGAATCGCAGAAAATTCATGACGGATACGGTCACCTCAGGTGCAGGTCTTATGCTGGGCAGCCTCCTGATGGGATCGACCGGCCGGGAAGCCCCTCCCACGGATACCGGGGCACGGACAAGAGATTTTATGCAGGAAGTGCTGAAATACCGGAAGATCGATGCACATGCCCACGCAGACGAAAACCAGTACAAAACCGAGGTGAACCTGGATTTTGCAGACCGGCTCGGTATTGACAAGCTGATGATCTCCAACTTTGTCCGGCCCTTCAGCGAAGGCAGGCCCGACGATTTCAGATCGAAGAACAATTTCATCATAAAGTGTATGAAGGAGCACCCGGGCAGGTTTATCGGTACGGTGGCGCTGAACCCGGCTTTTCAGAAGGAATCCCTCGAAGAGATCGACCGCTGCCGGGATGCCGGCATGACGGGCCTGGGAGAGCTTTACAACCAGGTAAAGATTGATGACCCGCTCTATTACCCGGTCATTGAAAAATGCATCGACCTCAACTGGAACATCATGATGCACTCCCCGGTGGGGCACTCCCGCGTAAAGCTATATCCTACCGAACCCAGGAATATTTCCCTGCCGGAAGACTTCGCACGCATTGCCAAAAGATATCCCGAAGCATTATTCCAGTTTGCCCATATCGGCGGCGGCATTGACTGGGAGTATGCCTGCAAAGTGCTGAAAAACGTACCCAATGTGTTCATCGAAGTGTCCGGGAGCAACAACGCAGCCGGCATGATCGATTTTGCACTGCAATATGTGGGTGAAGACCGGCTGGTGTTTGGCTGTGACTATAGCTTTTACCAGGGCGTGGGCCAGCTTTTTTCCGCCAACCTTACGGATGCACAACGGAGAAAGATCTTTTTTGAAAATATTGCAAAACGGTTAAAAAAAGCAGGTATCCATGTTGATTGACAGCAATGCATATATTGGCCACTGGCCGTTCCTGAAGTTGGAATACAACACACCCGAAGCCCTGCTGGGCAGGATGCAGGAGTTTGGTACGGACGTATCAGTGATCAGCAACCTGAACGGCATTTTCTATAAGAACACGCAGCACGCCAACGAAGAGCTGCGGGATGCCATCCGCAGCAAAAGGGCTTACCGCGACCGGTTCATTCCCTTCGCGGTCATCAATCCCATATACGGCGGCTGGCGCGATGACTTTGAAACATGCGCCACCACAATGGGGATGAAGGGGGTCCGGCTCTATCCCCAGTACCACGGTTATGACATCGCTGCTCTCCCCTGTATTGAACTGGTGAAAATGTGCCGCGATAAAGGCTTACCCGTTGCCTTTTGCCTGAGAATGGTAGACAGCCGGACAAGCTCATGGATGGATCTTGATAAAGAGTGGACATTAAAAAATATAGTACCCATTGTCAAAGCGGTTCCGGACGCAAAATATATGATCGTGAATGTAGCCGGCAGCATGGCGCTGAGCGGGGAAGAAATGAGCCTTTTCAGAAAGGCAGATCTGCTGATGGATTCATCAGGAAGAAGTATGACCAACTGGAGCGACCTGCTCAAACAGTTTGGAACCGGTAAATTCTGTTTTGGTACCCACTCCCCCATCCTGGATTATTTCTCCGGCCTGCTGCGCATTGAATCGCTGAGAAAAAACGAGGCAGACGAACACACAAAAGAGCTGTTGCGGTCCGGAAATATAAAAGGATTGCTCGGATCTTAGCAGGTGGATGCTTCCTTATTTAGAAAACAGGAGCAACCGCAGGTTTTTAATAATAATCATCATCACTCATGAATATTGACCGAAGAAAATTTGTTACCCGGGGCGCGGCCGGTATGGCGGGCATGCTGATAGGCGGCAGCTTAACGGGAAAATCCGCGGCCGGCATACCCGCAGCAGCAGCAACGCCTGCCTCAGGCCCCCAGCCATACGACCTGATGAAGGAAGTAATGCAATACCGGAAGATCGATACCCATGCACATATATACTGGACGGACGACAGCCCGGAAACACAGCTGGATTACGGGCGCCGATTGGGCATCGACCGGCAGGTCATTTCGCGATACCTGGATGTGATGCCCGGCACGCCGGATCAATTCAGGAAGTTCAATGATCTTACCATAAAGGCCATCAAAAAATATCCCGATCACCTGATCGGCGGCTTTGTGCTGAATCCCGTTTACAAACAGGAATCCTTAGATGAGATCAAAAGATGCACTGACGCGGGAATGGTTGGCCCCGGAGAGCTCTACTACCAGGTAAAGATCAACGATCCCAGGTATTACCCCGTCATCGAAAAGCTGATCGACCTGAAGATGATCATCCATTCGCACGGAGAGTGCCAGCTCGGCGTAGGCGGATACCGGATGAAATACAATGGCCATAAGCAGCCGAATACTTCCATCCCCGAAGACTTTGTGGCGATCGCCCGGCGCTATCCCGAAGGCATCTTTCAATATGCCCATATCGGTATGGGCGGCGACTGGGAATATGAATGTAAGCTATTCCGGGATTGCCCCAACATCTATGTAGACACTTCCGGAAGCAACAATGCCGAAAACATGATCGACTTCGCCGTTGAACATCTTGGCGAAGACCGCCTGTTTTTTGCGTCGGACAATTCTTACTACCAGGGCGTGGGGAAGATACTGGCAGCCAACCTAACCGAGCGGCAAAAGCAAAAAATATTTTTCGATAATTATAATAATCTTTTAAAAAAAGGAGGTAGAGGTGTTGATTGATATTAACGCATACACAGGACACTGGCCTTTTATGCAGCTGCAGTATGGTACCTGCGCAACGCTCCTTGCGAGGATGAATAAATTTGGAGTGCACCTATCAGTGATCAGCAACCTGAATGGCATCTTTTATAAAAATACTCAATCCGCCAACCGGGAGCTGTATGATGAGCTGAGGTCACTGGGGCAGCACAGCAGCCGATTCCTTCCGTTTGCCGTTATCAACCCCACCTATGCCGGCTGGCAGCATGACCTGGAGGAGTGCGTGAAAAAATTCGGTATGAAGGGCGTGCGCGTATATCCGAAATACCACGATTACGAAATAAACGACCCATCGCTTGTTGAGTTGGTGAAAAAGGCGCGGGATATGGATCTGCCGGTGGCTTTTAATTATAAAATGGTCGACAGCCGCCAGCGATCCTGGATGGACATCGACTATGTAGCGTATACGCCCAAACCGGAATGGTCCTTAAAAAATATCTTCCCGATCATTAAGGCGGTTCCTGATGCAAAATACATGATCCTGAATGTAACCAACAGCATGCAGCTGGAGGAAGCAGACGCCGCCTTATTTCGCAAGGCCAACGTACTGATGGACACTTCCGGAAGAACGATCAACGACCTGGGGAATCTTTTAAAAACACAGGGTACCGGGCGTTTTGCCTTTGGAACCCATGCACCCATACTGGATTACCTCACCGGGATGTTGCGGATCGAGGCCTTGCGGGAAAGCGAAGCCAGTACAGTTACAAAAGAGCTGTTACGGTCCGGTAATGCAAAAAAGTTCCTGGGGTTATAACGGATCGTGCAAAATAGTTTTTATTATAAATAGCGACCAGCTTATTTCCAATACAGTCGGTGAGGACATTGACCGGGACAAAACAAAAAAGGGGTTTGCCACCGCGCCGCCGTGGTTCCTGTCCCCACGAACCATGAGCTGCAAATAAAAAGACATTATTTTCGGATCATTTCAGGATTACGGAGAGGATCCCATTCATTCATCTGCAAAACAAAAAGCATAATGGCAAAAAAACTATTCCTGCTAAAATTGGCATTACTGGCATTATTGCTCCCTTCCCCGGCACAGCATGCGCATGCCACGCGCATCTTCGGGGGACAGTATTCAGAAGCGCGCATTCGCAACCTCCGGAACAATTGCCACAAATATGAATGGGCGCGGCAGCAGCTCAATGAAGCCGTTAAAAATGCCCGGCCCTGGCTGGCCAAAACCGATGAAGCCCTGTGGGCAATGGTGCCGGGCCAGGATCTGCCAAGGACCATCGATGTAGGATATGATAAATTTGCCAAAGGCCCCAAATTTGTAGGATGTGTTGTTTGCGGGGATCAGATCCTCCAATACGGCAATTACCCCTACAATCCCGATTTCGAAAAAAAACCCTGGAAACTGACCTGTCCCTCCTGCGGATCCGTTTTCCCGACCAACGATTTCGGCAAATATTATCAAAGCGCCCTGGATGAGCACGGGCTCTTTGATCCCGCCAAAGGCGATACCAGCCTGCTGTTCAATACCGATCATCCGGATCCCAAAGACCCGTTACACAAATATGGCGTGGATAACGGCTTTGGCTACGTTCACAACGGCCGGGCTTATAAATACATCGGATACTATACCTGGAAATACTGGCGGTACATCCACGGCGGGCTAACGGCGCTTGCCAACGCTTTCCTGTACACCGGCGATCAGCGTTATGCCCATAAGGCGGCCATTTTGTTAGACCGGATCGCTGACCTCTATCCCTCTATGGATTGGAAGCCCTATGCCGACCGGGGATGGTATCACTCAGACGGATCAACGGGCCGTGGAAAAATAGAAGGCTCTATCTGGGAAACCGGAATCGTACAGGGATTTGCCGATGCTTATGATAAGATCCTGAGCGGCACTCAAAATGATCCGTCGTTGTATGCATTCCTTAAACACCAGGGCGAGCGATACAAACTGCCGAATCCCAAAGGCACACGGGAATTGTTTGTTGCCAATGTTGACGAGGGCATCCTGAAAACCACGTTCCAGGCGGTGCTGGACCAGCGGATCCGTGGCAACCAGGGAATGTACCAGCATACGGTGGCATTGTGTGCCCTGGCGCTGAATACCGAGCCGTTCACCACCAGGTGGCTGGATTGGCTGTTTGCACCCGATGGAGGGGCGATCCCCGAACTGATGATTAACCGCTTCGACCGGGATGGCACTTCCGATGAAGGCGCGCCGGGCTATGCATTTATCTGGGGCCGGCACGTTTCCGCACTGGCGGCGCTGCTCCTGACCTATCCCGGGTACACGAATCATAATATTTTCCGCGATTTTCCGCAATTCAAAAATGCGTATACCGCCGCCTATCGCATGGCCGCTCTTGGCAAAGCCGTTCCCAATATCGGAGATGCCGGATCAACCGGGCTGGTAAGCCTGCAGGGCGCCGATCCTAAATTTATGGCACAGGGATACCTGTACACCCGGGATCCGGCCATCGCTGTTGCCGCTTATCGCGTAAATGGTCATTCGGCAAAAGGACTGGGACTGGATATTTTTTCAGAAGATCCCGAATCAATAAACCGGGAGATACAAAAATTAGGAGAGCAGGCAGGCGCACGCCCCATCGGCGGATATCTTATGAGCGGGTTCGGGCTGGCCCTGCTTGAATCGGACGCAGGTGCATCTGGTATCGCTTTAGCCAATAATTATGGGCGCACCATGCATCATGCCCACAGCGATATGCTGAATTTTGACCTGTTTGCATTCGGGCACTGGCTAACGCCGGATCATGGCTATCCGGAATTTGCAACCAATATACCCAACGTTACAGAATGGACCAGGAGTTCTGTTTCCCACAATCTGGTATTTGTGAACAAACGGCCGCAAAAAGCCGTTTGGGGAGGACATACCCGGCTGTTTAAACAGTTAAAAGGGTTTGGCGTATTTGAGCTGGATGGGAAAGCAGCTTATCCCGATATACAGGAATACAGCCGTACCATGTTCCTGGTAGGTGGTACCGGCAATGGCACTGTCGACAGCAATGCCTATGTTGTCGACATCTTCAGGGTAAAGGGAGGCCACGATCATGTCTTCAGTTTTCACGGCCCCCCGGGCACCGTCAACACCGACGGGCTCCGGCTCCAGGTTCAGGAAAAAGGCACTTACGCCGGTGAGCAGATCGCCAAAGGCACCAAGGCCGCCGGATTTCCTTACGGCTACTCTTTCCTGTACCATATAAAAAAAGATACACGCCCGCCGGCCCGTTTTATGGTAGACTGGAAAGCGGCACCGGGATACCGCGGAATAACCGACAGGGACAATATTCATATCCGCATGCACGCAATGAGCCCCGCCGATGATGTGGCGCTGGCCGACGGCGATCCTCCTCAAAATAAGCCGGGCAACCCCAAAAAGCTCAGCTATGTGCTGATGCACCGAGCGGGCACAGATCTGAACAGCAGCTTTGTCTCCGTTCTTGAACCTTACCGGGATCAACCATTTATCAGATCTGTTCAGCGCCTGGATACCGGCAACGATGAAACCATCGCCATCCGGGTAGAGAAAATGAACGGCGCTACCGACTACCTGTTATACAATCCTTCCACAAAAAAAGAGATGCAGCTGCCCAATGGCATTGCAATGAACGGTGCCATCGGTTATATCCGGGAGCAAAACAACCATGCTGCCAGGGCTGTTCTCGTAAACGGCGCATCGCTCAGCTATAAAAAAATAAACCTCAAATCGGCCGGTGCAATCGGGGGCAAGGTTGTAAAGATGTACCGGGGGCTTGGCGGCGAGGGATGGATACTGGCAGCGGCAAAACAGCCCATTGATAAACGTCTGATCGGCGAGCAGATCGTTATCGAGACAACGGGAGCGCGCGACGCAAGCTACCGGATCCGGAACGTCAAAAAGGAAGGAACATTCACCCGGATATTTTTTGGTCCGGCAACTTTTGTAAGTACGATAAGGAATGGCGGCAAAGAGAAGGGCCTGACAGCGCCGGGGAGCGTGCAAAAACGCAGTTACGACTTTGAAGAGGGCGCACGGTTTAAGATCGCCACCCATACTTCGTGGAGCTCAAAAAAATAAAGACAAAGCTGTTCCGGAAGGATATATCCTGTTTTCCGCACCGATATTCCCTGACCTGCAGGCAGCGATCAGGGCGGTTGGCCGGAACCTGTGGAGACACGCGCCACCCGGGAAATAAAAATGTTGTGACGCTTTTGGAAACTGCCCCGTCAAATCTTATCTTGTATGCTGTAATTCTATAAAAATGTTTTTACTGATCTTTAATATTCTTTTCTGCATCGCCTTTATCGGCTTCGCCTGGGTGAACCTGAACGACAAGGATGCCTGGCTATGGGTAAGCATTTATGGCATCCCGGCAATCCTTTGCGGACTTGCTGTATTTCACAGATATTTTCCGGGAACATACCTCGTAATCGCCGCGCTCTGTTTTGGTTATGCAGTAAGTATCTTCTTTTCAAAAGATGGCGTAAAAGACTGGATACAAAAATACAATGCACCAAGTTTGGTAGAATCGATGAAAGCGAGCAAGCCCTATATCGAAAAGGCAAGGGAGTTTTTTGGCTTGCTGATCGTTGTGGCGGTCCTGCTCGTCAACTATTTTATAACACGTTAACCAGGTACGGATGTTTTCCTTTAATATTGCCCTGTTGCGCACAACGCTGTCGGAACTGTTGCAGAAAGAAAGCGGTGCTGAAAGTTTTGACTGGCTGATCGCCCAGGACGTGACCCCACAAAATATCAACCGGAATTTTTCCCTGGCGGGAAGAAAGTTCTCCAGAAAAAAACCGGATAGTACCCCTGATCACTTCATTTACATAACCGGGAACTTTCCCCAAACCAACTGGAACAGCTGGAGCATACTGGATATGGCCAGGCTGTACCAGCTGCTGCAACTCGAAGCGATCAGCAGGCAGGATTACATTCCTCTCATAGAAGCGCTGTTCCGGCAGGCAGATCTGGGAGAGCTCACCCTTTTATACAAAGCACTGCCCTTTTATGCTTATGCAGAGGAATGGATACCGCGTTGTGCAGAAGGCATCCGGAGCAATATGGGGACCGTACTGGACGCCATCATGCAGGAAAACAATTATCCTTCCGAACAGCTGCCGGAGGCGGCATGGAACCAGATGATCTTAAAAGCCGTGTTCACCGGCAAGGACCTCGCCCGGGTATATGGTCTGCAACAAAGGAACAATCCGGCATTGGCCACTTCCCTGTTCCGCTATGCCGAAGAAAGGCTGGCCGCCGGAAGGGATATCGACGGGGAAATATGGGGATTGACCACTCCCTTTTTTCCGGGAGAGACAGAAACTTTAAAATCAAAATTCTTAGAACAAACAAACGGATATGTGCTGCGGAAATAATGAAATTGAAAAACGGACGGAGCTCCCGGACGCTGTAGATACGGAACTGATAAAAGGTATGTGCTTTTTTGATCCCCATGTACACATGACCTCCCGTACCACGGACGATTACCAGGCAATGGCGGATAACGGGATCGTAGCGCTGATCGAGCCTTCTTTCTGGCTGGGCCAGCCACGCACCCATGTAGGTACCTTTAACGATTATTACAGTTCGCTGTTAGGATGGGAACGCTTTCGCTCAAGCCAGTTTGGCATTAAACACTATTGCACCATCGGGTTGAACTCAAGAGAAGCCAATCATGAGGCCCTGGCAGAGGAGGTAATGGCGGTGCTGCCCAATTTCATTTATAAAGAAGGCGTTGTGGGCATCGGGGAAATCGGCTTTGACGACCAGACAGCGCTGGAGGAAAAATATTACCGGTTACAATTAGAGCTGGCAAAACAAGCCGCATTACCGGTACAGGTGCACACGCCCCACCGCGACAAAAAGAAAGGCACGCAGCGAAGCATGGATATTGCAATAGAGCACCAGCTGGATCCGGCTATGGTCATTATCGACCACAATAATGAAGAAACCGTGGAAGCAGTATTAGACCGGGGATTTTGGGCCGCTTTCACCATTTACCCGTTTACAAAAATGGGAAATGAACGTATGGTGGAGATCGTAAAACAATATGGCGCCGAACGCATCATGATCAATTCCGCTGCCGACTGGGGAATCAGCGATCCCCTGGCTGTTCCCAAAACGGCCATGCTCATGAAGAAAAAAGGCATTCCTGAAGCAACCATAAAAGCGGTCACCTATAGCAATGCGATCGCGGCATTTGGACAAAGCGGGCAAATAGACCCCCACGATTTCGCCGATGGCATGGCCATCAACCAGGCCGAAAAATTTGAGAACAACTCGGTTTTAAGAGGCGGACAACAGCCCCGTATTGACAAAAACTCCATCATTATAAAGTAATGCATCCTTAATGTGAAGCGGCTATTTCATTACATAACACTGTGCCGTCCGGCCAATGTGATCACCGCTATGGCGGATGTGCTGGCAGGCATCAGCATTGTACTGTTTTACAGCAACGGTGACGGACCCGCCAACTTTTATTTCAAGGCGGCATTGCTGCTACTGACAACTGCAGCCCTGTACGCCGGGGGCATCGTTTTCAACGATATTTTTGATGCCGACACAGACCGGGTCGAACGGCCGGAACGCGTTATTCCAAGCGGCATCATATCCAAAAACGCGGCACTCCTGTTCGGGATCCTTTTATTTGCGATCGCTTTGATCAGCAGCGCACAGGTCAATGCGACGGCATTTATGGTCACCTTCGCCATTGTTGCGTGTGCACTGCTGTACGACTACAAAAGCAAGCACCACCCTATTCTGGGTCCGTTAAATATGGGGGCATGCAGGGGGCTGAACCTGTTGCTGGGCATCTCGCTGGTGCCCGGTGTCCTGTACTCCAATATTTATTTGGGCATCGGTCCGCTCGTTTACATTTTTGCGGTCACCACCATCAGCCGGGATGAAGTACATGGCGGTAAAAAGAAAAACCTTGCCATTGCCTTTATTCTTTACCTGCTCGTTTTTATGATCCTGTGCATCCAAAGCAGCTATACCCGGGTATATACCGGGCTTTGGCTGTTGCTGCCGTTTTGCATCAGCATCCTGCGGCCGTTATATAAGGCATGGCAGAATCCTTATGCAAAAAATATCATTAAAGCAGTAAAAGCAGGCGTGCTCAGCATCATTTTTTTAGATGCTACCTGGGCCGCTATCCATCACCAGTTCCTTATTTGCGGCATCATTCTTTGCCTGCTGCCGATCTCAATCTTATTAGGAAAATACTTTGCCGTTACATAACTTTATGTATGATTATTGAACAACGATTTACAATACGCTATCATTACAATATCCACTTCATTACCGGTGTTTTTAATGCAGACAACCCTACATTTGGAGACATACTATCCGCCCACTCCAACAGCGGGTTTTCACCTTCCCTGCTGTTTGTAATTGACAGCAATGTAGGCGCGCAGCATCCGCAGCTGCTGTCCGCTATAAAAAACTACCTGTATCAAAACATGCCTGGCAGCAACAGTCCGCATTTTCTTATTATACCTGGTGGCGAAAAAGCCAAGGAAAGCAGCAACGCCTACCAGGCCATACTCAACGCGATCCATCAATACAATATTGACCGGCACTCATTTGTGGTGGCTATCGGCGGCGGAGCGGTTTGTGATGTAACCGGGTTTGCCGCAACCGTGGCACACAGGGGCATCAAACTGATCCGCATTCCCACCACTACGTTGGCGCAGAATGATGCGGCAATTGGGGTAAAAAACAGCATCAATGCATTTGGCAAAAAGAACTTCTTAGGCACCTTTTCCACGCCAGTTGCGGTGATCAATGATGGCGCATTTCTTAAAACGCTTTCCTCAAGAGTATGGATATCCGGGATCTCCGAGGCAATAAAAGTAGCCCTGATCAAAGATGCCCGGTTTTTCGAGCGGATGGAGCAGTTAGCGCCTGCCTTAACGGCAGGCAACGAGGACGCCATGCTGGAAACCATTATCCAATGTGCAAAACTGCATTTACAGCATATCGCAAGCGGCGATCCGTTTGAGACCGGTTCATCAAGGCCACTGGATTTCGGACACTGGAGCGCACACAAGCTGGAGCATATGTCGGGTTATAAATTATTACACGGGGAAGCCGTTGCCATAGGTATGGCGCTGGATTGTACGTATGCAAATATGATGGGCTATTTAAGCAGCGATGCACTCAACAGGATCCTTGATCTCTTATCCGGCCTGAACCTGCCGGTAACCCATCCCCTGCTGGAGGACACAGAAGCATTACTGAACGGGCTCAACGAATTCAGGGAGCATCTGGGAGGGGTATTGACCATCCCTTTATTAAGAGATATTGGTGAAACCTGTAATGTTTCCATTATAGACGAACCGACCATGCGGTGTGCTGCAAAAAAATTAGCAGCCGTTTCACAACCCACTTCTTTAGTATAAACAGCATGATCACCGATTACGGGCATCTTACCTATTGCAGCAATATTCATTCCGGGGAAGATTGGGCTGCACATTTTGAGCAGCTTCAAAAATATTTTCCGGAGGTCAAAAAAAAATGCAGCCCCCGGTCTGCTATGGGTATCGGCCTGCGGCTTTCTGCAATGGCAGCCCAAACGCTTTCCCAAAAAGGAGCATGCGCCCGGTTTAAGCAATGGCTGGATGCGCAAAATGCCTATGTATTCACGATCAATGGATTTCCCTACGGGGGCTTTCATCAAACGGTTGTAAAAGACAGTGTACATGCTCCCGACTGGACCACTGCAAAACGGGTAACCTACACAAAACGGCTGGCCGGCATATTGGCAGCATTGATACCGGCAAAAATGGAAGGGAGCATTTCCACCTCCCCTTTGAGCTACCGCTACTGGCATAAAACAGAGGCAGCAACTGCCCGTGCCATAGAGCGGTCAACATCCAACCTGGTTGCCGTTGTGGAGCATTTGATACTGCTGGATCAAAAATACGGGAAAACCATTTTTATCGCGATCGAGCCCGAGCCCGATGGTATTTTAACCAATACCCAATCCTTTATCCACTGGTATAAAGAAGTATTAATGCAAACCGGCGCAAGCCAGCTGGGTCAAAAACTGGATATACCGGTCTCAAAGGCACGTACCGTTTTAAGAAAATATATCCGGCTTTGTTATGATGTATGTCATGCCGCCGTTAATTATGAAGACCATTTTACCAATATCCGCCTGTTACAAAGATCCGGGATCAAAGTCGGGAAGATACAGATCAGCGCTGCGCTGAAAGCGGTTTTCACCCGGAAAGAAGAAAACAAAAGCGCCCTGGTAAACGCAGTTAAGAATTTTTTGGAGCCCACATATTTGCACCAGGTTATCGGCCGCCGTGATGGCAATGAGCTGGTATCCTATCCCGATCTGCCGGAGGCGTTGAAAAAGATCGATACTACGCCGGTTAAAGAATGGCGCATCCATTACCACGTACCTATTTTTACCAGAAGAATAGCACCGTTATCCACTACACAGGAGGATATCCTGACCGTTTTAAACATTCATAAAAAGATGCCGCTTACTCAACACCTGGAAATTGAGACCTACACATGGGAGGTATTGCCGGCCTCTCTGAAAAAAGACATCGCAGGCTCCATTACCAGGGAAATGAAATGGGTAATAAAACAATTGAGCACATAATTAATCTAAAGTCACCCGCTCATTGATTCAAATTGAATTGTATGAATTTGTGTAACCCATACTAATTGGACATTTAAAGTACACTTAAAAATGGTATCATCCAAAAAAGGACCTGATAATGAACCGGCATCAAAATTATTTTTATCAATTTACGGGCCCGGCAATGAGGACCCTGCCCCAGAACGCGGGCCAGGGTTTATGTCTCCACAAACCATTTTAACAGGACAGCCATTTTAATAAAACAGATACCGGTCTATTATAAAAAGGACGCCCGGAATCGGTTACGGCACGATGCCGGTAAGCAATTCTATTGGATTCAGTACAAAGTTGCAGATTCCGCTTTTAGCGGACCGTTGAGCTGTATAATTTCTATTTTTGGTTTTATACAACTTGATCAAAATGAAGTCGTAATTTATTCAAAGATGAAAGATCCGTTATGGCCGCGATGATTGTGTGTCGCACAAGTTTTTTACCCGGCATGATATTTCTTTGAGATCTAATTCTAAAGTCGCTCCTATGTTATTAATTATCATCTCACCCCAGGGTTTACAGATGTTGCCAAATAATATCATAAATGGCCGTTGGCTCCACCTCTTGTTTTGATGAAAGATCTTTTGTAATCAATATTGGTTTGTACTCATCTGCGATAAAAGGGCTTCCGTGTGAGCCTTTAACTAAAGAGGCATCTAAAGGAATGACGTCCATTACATAACGTATTCCCAGTTTCTTTCTAAGCAGTTTGTAGGCTGCCCTTGCTTTTGAAGTCATGAACATTTCTACGGGATCGTAACCGGGTTTTTTATGTATGTCAACACATCTTGCATAGTCAGGTGCCAGTTTATCGTTGTTCCAAAAATAATAGGTAAACCAGCTACTGTTGTCTGCCACTACTACCAGATCGCCGGAACGCTCATGATGAATATGATAGTTCAATTGTTCTGTTTTATCTAATACACAGGCGATTCCGTTCGTGGTTTCAAGCAGGCCTTTTATTTCGGTTATCAGTGTTTTATCTTGAATGTATACATGTGCTACCTGGTGATCGGCTACTGCAAATGCTTTTGAAGCGCCGGCATCTAACAACTCCAGCCCGCGTTCATTTCTTATAGCTATATAACCGCTACGGCGCAGTATCCTGTTTATATGTATGGGGTTGTCAACAGGGGTAATGCCATATTCCGACAACACAATGACAGACGCATTTTGTTGCTGGTAATAATTGATCAACCGCATCGCCACTTTATCTATTTTGCCGCATTCATCTTTTATGAGCGCTTCATCTGCACCAAATTTTTGCAGGCAATAATCTAAGTGTGGCAAATAAATCAGTGTTAATGTAGGATTGTGTAACTGATCTGTTTTTATTGATGCTTCAGCGATCCACTGTGAGGATTTAATATTTGCACCCGGTCCCCAGAACTGAAAGAGCGGAAATGGCCCCAACTCCTGCTGCAGCCTATCCCTTAAAGAAGCCGGATGCGTATAACAATCAGGCAGCTTACGTCCGTCTGCAAGATAGTTGGGTCGTGGGGTAGCGCTATAATCAACCGATGAATACATGTTGTACCACCAAAACATATTGCTAGTTGTGAAACCGGCATCCCTTTCCTTTGCTGCTTCCCAGATCTTTTTCGCCTGCACCAGTTTGTTCGATTGCTTCCAGAATTTTATTTCGCTATCGATATGATCATACCAGCCGTTGCCTACTATGCCAGTATCAGACGGCCACTTTCCGGTGAGGTAGGTAGATTGAACAGCTGTGGTTACAGCGGGCAGCATAGGCTTTATTATGCTCAGGTTGTTCTGCGCTGCATACCTGTTAAGCGACGGGAGCAGATGAAGAACAGATTTTGATAAGCCTACAATATTCAGTACAACGGTCTTTTGCATTATTAATTCAAGTTAATCGTTAAACTGGAGGTTTATTCAAAGCAAATGTGGAAATAAACATTACCAGTCCTAGCTGTTGTCATTACTACACTGTCATTTATCATTCTCCGGCGATCCTCTTACAACCTGTTTCTTTTAAAATATCATCCACAATACAGTAAATTCTTTGTACCAATTAATCATTTAATAATCACTCCTTATACGGGACTACATTGTTCACGTATAATATTTATTCGCCTGGTTAACGCTCCATGGACAATATAATCATTTTCCCGGTGCTTGTATTAACAGCAACCTCGCCTTTCGGAAGGCTTATCAACTGGCTGATTGACCCGCTGGTAGTCCAGTGTGCAAAGGGCTGTCCCTTCTGATCCAGAGCTATAACATGCCCGTCATCAGTTCCAACTACAATATCCATTCTGCCGTCATTATTCAGATCAGTTTGTACCATAGATAAAACGGGTTCGCCAAGGTCACGCCGCCAAACCGGTCTACCATCAGGTTTAAGTGCCACAATATTTGAGCTCAGCGTACTCACAAGGATTTCCTTTTCCCCATCGCCATCTACATCCATAAATCCAACGGCTGTAGCGCCGTCACCTGTGCTATAGGTCCAGCGGCGTTTGCCATCGGCTTCTACCGCATAAAGGTTTCCGTCAGCTCCGGCAATATAAGTAGTAAGTTTTCCCATACCTGATAGGTCGGCTGCAGCTACGGCATTCGCACCAGGGCCGCCACGGACGGTCCATTTTTGTTTTCCATCAGAAGTAATGGCGGGCCAGCTGTAATAACTGGTGCCGGCAATTACTTCTTCTCTGCCATCTCCGTCAAGGTCTGCTGCAGCACCAGTGGTAGAAGGATGAATGCTTAAGAACTTCCATAAAACCTTTCCGCTATTATCGTAAGCATAATGATACCAGTTGGCAGCACCCACGATCAGTGAACGGTTTTTATCACCTTTAAGATCGGCAGACATAAAATAAACAACGGCCTTTTCTTTTCTGTATACAGGGATCTGACCTTCCCATATAACCTTGCCAGACTGATCCAGCACAACAAAACGTCCGTCGGTATTTCCGGCAACAATCCGTTCAGCGGCATTCTTCTCCAGTTTTCCGGCCCATACTGCACTAATATTGCCACCCACATTATATTTCCATCGCACCTTTAGGTCCGGTGATAAGGCATAAAGCATTCCGTCACCTCCGGCAGTATACAAGCCTTCTTCACCCGCAGCTGCAGGGCGGAACACAGTTGCTTTTTCAGGAGTGAACGCATACTTTTCAACGATCTTGCCGGAGCCCAGGTTAACCGAAACTTTAGCCGTAACCGGTGAAGGTTCGGGGAACTGTATATTAAATTGTTTTGGCAAATTTATACCTTTAACAAGGTGCTTTCCTGCACCGATACTAACAATAAAGCTACTGCCTCTTTTCACCTCACTAACCGGTTGTCCATCCAGCAATATACCACCGTTTGCATTATTATAAAAGGTGATTTGTGTTTGTTTATCTGTTGTCAGGGTAATTCCGTCCGCTGAGAGTTCCGCTGATATGGAGTCTGCAGCTTGAAATATTTGTTTATCTTTCAGGATAAGTGTTCGGGCTCCACCTAGTACAATGCGCTCTTTTGTGATCCAGTATAGCCTGGCATCTGTTTTCAGACCGGCCAGTTTAACAAAGCCTGTTCCTATCAATGCCTGGGCACTTCCGGTACCTAATAATAATGACGCCTCGGTTACCCTTACTGCCTTTATTGGGGTTTTGCCTTCTGCGCCTGCGCTCATAACATTCATCACATACAGTTTATCCCCCTTCTTAAGGGTAGCAGTACGGGTTTGCTGTAATGAATTAACTATCGGATCCGCATATGGATAATCGGTCCAATTTTTGCCTACTGCAACATCTCTGAAATTTCTCAAGCCGGAACCATCCAGGTTTTGAATATGAAACTGCACTCCCTGTTGTGTCAGGCTAAAGGTATTATTTTTAAATGAAGGTTTTCCAAGCGTATGCCATAATGTGCGCACACTATACGATTCCCCGCTGTTTGCTTTTACTTCGTCAATAAAAACAAACGCGCGTTCTTTGTCCCAGATAATACTACGCGTCCAGTCAGTACCTCCATAAGCGGGGGTGGTGGTGCGTGTCATACCCACGCGGGGTAAATCGGCAACCAGTTCCCGTTTAATGAATGGAGGCATTTCCGTTGCCTGGCCATCACGGAAGATCAGCAGGGTATTGTGGTATTTGGGAGAAGACTTTATATAATCTCCATCGGCCAGCCAGATGCGGCCATGATCTGATAGCCTTAAAACTGAATTTCCATCCTTATGTCCATGGTAACCAACATTGATGCCATCAATGACCATATATTGTTTTTGCGGATCGAAAGACGACCGGAACGATATTTTATCAAAAGTCTGTTCTCTGGGAACAGTTCCTTTTCCATTCAGTGAAACATAAAACAATGAATCTAATGGCAGGCATTTGGTACCTAACAAATCAACCGGCTCAACAGGGATCACATTAACAGGTAAGCTATCCCTTTCAGTAAGCGATTTTCTGATAGTCTCCCTGCTTTTGAGAAGCGCCCAGGAATATCGGCCATCACGTTGTACGGTAGTCAGAAAGGTCCATAACGCAAAATGGGATTGCGGATTAGAACCCGCCATATCTCCATACGCACATTGGCGCCCAAGGTTATCCATCGTCATAATGGGAATGTCACCGGCAATTTTTGCATAGCCCGAATCAAACCAGCTGAAATCAGGTCTCGTTGTTGTATAATAGCCTATATGCCGCATGGCAAGCCCGAGGTAGGCGCCACAATCTTCCTGTGATTTCCATGATCTCATCTGTATCCGAAAACAATCATCACCCATGCCTAACCATTTCGGTCCACCGGCATAACCGGGATAATATTTACTGAAATACCGGCCTGCGGCAGAAAAACCCTGCCCGGGGAAAGTGTGATGATTATGTCTTATAATTGATGTTTTGAAAGCGGGGATATATGCATACTTCTCATAATAGTGAATGTAGTTCAGCATAATACCCATTATTTTCCGGCGATCCTCATCGCTTAATGAGCCGCTTTCTTCTACATTATCCCATGCTGTCATAAATGGTGCAAACTGCATATCGGCCCCGCTTCCCCAGGGGCTGTCAAAGTCGTTCGGCTTATTGACCCTAAGATCATATTCCAGAAAAACCAGTTCACGAAAAAGCTTTGCCTGTCCTTCTTTACCATATAGATTGTAGGCATTAGCCGCCTGTGCAATAGTAGGAAAGAGGCCGTTATGCTTACCGGCAATAAATTCAACAGTAGACCTATCAAGTATTTTTGCAATATCATCGTCAGTCAGATCCGGAGATTGATCCCTGATGCCTTCTGCCTTCAGTATACGGGATATATTCAACGTAGCTCCTTTAGGAAGGTCTGCACAGAAACGTGTAGCAGCTTTTTTAATACCGTTTATATTGCTGCCGCCCAGAACAATTACGTTAGCACCGGTACCCCAGGGATCTGAAACAGTTTGCACTACATATGCATTTGCACCCGGATAGTTATTGTCAACTGCACAGTAACCACGGAAATAGAGATGCGCAACCAGCCCGTTTGTCTGAAGGTTTCCAAGAACGACCATATTTTTATCAGGCGTTGATCCCCTCAGCTCACCACGCAAATTTGCTATTTTTTCCACAGGAATAATCTCCAAGGTGGCGCCGGCAGCAGTTTTGATGGCAGATTGTACTTTTTTGGCCAGTTCCAAAAACCCAGGTATAGCTGGCGTAACAATAATCCCGTTAGGCCTGCCCTGGTCCGCTAATAATGTCTGAACTAATAATGGCTTCCGCTTTGGAAGATCATCTAAATATGTATTTTTATCTATTTCTTGTGCAACAACGCAATCGCAGGAAATGAAAAACACAAGCGATATCAGTGTAAAGAGCTTTTTCACTAATTTATCACAGTTAAATTAAGCCTACCAATCATCCCTGTTTTGCGGCCCAGTACGGGCAATAGCCACCCGGGGATATGGGACCACGCAGCAGCTGGCAACCACCGTATTTACTGTCCCCCTCCGGTTTTAAATAAAGGGCACAATTGTCGCAGCGGTTATCCTCCATCGGTGTTTTTTCCACATACCCGAGATTCTTCCTTTTGTCAAAATCCTCCTGTGTCATTTCAGAGCTGTCGATGATCGCGCTGCCCTGCTGCTCGGGTACGGTAGCAGGTTCGCCTGTCTTTGGTGCTTCCGCCGGCTTTTCGGCAGGTTGCTCATTATTGCCACATCCCTGTAGCAGCACTGCACCGAAAGCTGTTGTAGTTGCTGAAAAAAGAAATCGCTTCAAAAATTTACGTCTGTCTTGCATAGAACTTTTAATTTAATTGATAACTGCACAAATGGGAGTTACTCACAAAATAGATCTTGTTATTGTAATAAGCGCCGCCAGCTTCGATCATCACCGGCGACAGGGCAACGGTTTCCAATTTATAGGAGGATCTGTTTACTTTTAAGATCCCCTTTCTGCAGATCAGGTAGCGTTCCCCGGTAGAAGGATCCTTCACAAATACCCTCGGCGATTGCACGGTTACCACCGGGCCCAGGGCATCCGGTAGCGTCTCTTTATAGATAACGCTCCGCTTGATGGGGTCGAAAACAAAAAACAGGCGACTATCTGCAATTCCAAATACAACCGCACCGGCCTTGTGTAGATCACTATAGGTTTGGGTACCCGGGAAAACAGGTTCCTGCCAGATGGGTTTTAGTGTTTTTGCATCAAAAAGATACAGTACTGCTTCTTTCGCCTTTTTCAAACCGCCGGTACCGGGCGCAGTCGTAGTGCCGGCAAGTACCCTATGGTCGTCCAGGGCGGCCATACTCATGGTAGACTGATCGGGGATCAGCTGGCTGTCCGCCAGCGTGTTTATGGTTCCCCCGCCCTTATTATAGATCAGCATGCCGCCTCCGGTATAGCCATACTCCGGCGTACCGGTCATCAATACTTTGCCCAGCTGATCCAGTACCAAAACACGGTGCGGCCGGTGAACATTTTGTTTATCGGCGCCCAATACCACGGGGTTTGCCGCTGTGCCATCATTGCTTACCGGCTGATCCGTATTGTATTGTACCAGCGCACCATATGGATACGAAGCAAAATAAACAGCATTCTTAAATGCCGCAGAAGCATTGAACTGCCCGTAAGCCTTGTGACGTTTAAATGTATTTGCAGCCGGGTCAAACTCAAAGAACCGCATGGGGAATGTAGTACCGCCGATCAGTTTTCCACCTAAGGTTACGTCCACCGCCATTACAAGACTTCCCTCGCTGGCATATTTAAAGTTCACTTTCTTTTCACCGGCGCCATGGGTCACCACCAGCTCGCGAAGACCAAAATCGATGCTTTTGATAACCGATCCGTCCGGAAACTTTTTATAAAAAAGAGATTGACTTCCGGCGATATACGGTTTCTCGTTGGTCACTTTAAATTCTTCAGTGGTAAACACCGCAACTCCATCGGAGAGCTTTATGCGCTTCCCGCCTTCTTCCATCGATGCTGTTCCATATACGGCGCCATCCCGCGACCGGTACAAGGAGGGCCATCCCTTCAGCCGTTTATCTCCCTGCAGCAGCTTCCGGGTCTCTTTTGTTTTTGGATCAAAGGCAATGATCTGCGTTTCCGTAGACCCGATCCCTATATATATCCACCCATCCGCATCCGCTGCAATGGCCCTGGGATATTGCTTCCAGGGCTCTTTGTTCACAAAACCATAATTCACCAACTGCCTGGTCTTGGGATTGTAGGCAACCAGCCCGCCATTGGGATAGGTGGCCGCCCAGATCAGGCCCTGATCGTCCTCCGTAAAAGCCATCGCCGTAACATCAAAAGCTTTTTGCGAAAAGGTAAATTCATTTTTTACCGGGTCGAATGCCGCAAAATGATTGTTGAAATAGGCATAAAATTTATTATCGGAAGATAAGATCGATGCATAGGGCGCATCGCCCGGAGGAAACGGCAGATCAAACAGGCGTGAAGCCCCTGAAGCCACATCGATGGACAATAATCCATATCCGCCCCGGTGATCAAACAGCCAGGCCAGCACAACATTCTTTCCTCCGGCGCCGGTGGTGGCCACTACGCCCCTGTCGTTGCTTTCGGGGCAGGCAACACCATAATCATAAAAACCGCTTCCCAGGTCCTGTGCGCTGCTGCAATAACAGCCTACAAGGCCAAAAAGAAAAAGGCAAACGGACCGAAGACCTATATACATTTCAAACAAATTAAGATCAATGATGAACCGGGTTATCTATTTTGCGATGGGGCGCTGTCGATGAGTTCTGAAACATCCGTCCCACCGGGAGCTCAGAACGACATCCAAAACCTGGAGCCGCCGGGGGCCGTTAAACAGTCCTTTTTTACCTGATAAAGTGATGAGACAGCAAGTCCCGACGACTGACGAACAATAACTTTCCGGATTTCCGGTTCATCTTTCGTTCGCGGCTTTTGGTCAGCCCTGGTAAAAATATTACCCCCCTATTTTTTTGCCTCCTTTATTTTCAGGTATTTCGCTACCGTATCCGCAACATCCTTTGCAGGGCTGGTCCGCAGCTTTTCGATTGCGGATAAGGTTGCCGGGCTTGCTTTGATTTTTCCGGTACGATACACTTTACCCATACCTTTGATGATGGCATACTTCCATCCCGGGTTACCGGCCAGTGCCGCGGCATCCATCTGCTTGAACAGTGATGCCACTTCCTGGGAATTGTTGCGCGCAGCAATGATGCTTGCATAATCTTCTACCAGCGCCCCTTTATCCGGAACAAACTCATTAAAAAACGTTTTACGGTCCATCAATGCGTTGAAGAACGCCGTAGTACTGCCATCCGGGCTGCTCAATATGGCCGTTTTGTACCAGGGGTTGCTTCCGCCATACTTTTCAGCAACCTGCAGCAAAACATCCCTGACCAGCTGTTTGTTCTTTGCATTTCCGATACTCAGCGTAGCCTGTAAAGAAACCCTTGTCGAGGGATCATTAACGGCGATCTGCCCGATCTCCGGGGCCAGCTCGGGATAGCGTTCCGCCAGGATCACACCATGCTCCCGCACACCCGGGGTTGCATCTGCCAGGGCGATCTTTACAGCAGCGGCATCCAGGGCTTTTAATCCATCCAGGGTATAAAGGGCATGCAGCCGCTCCAAAGGATTATTGGTGGTTTTCACCGTTTGCTTTAAGGCATCGACGACCGTTTGATCCTGTTTTGCAATGATCAATCGCTGCGCCTGCAGCCGGTACCATTGGTTACCATTACCCAGGTAGGGTAAAAGCTGGGCCGCGGTCATCGAAGACAATTTTGCAAAGTCGGTGACCGGTTTCTTCCCTTTAGGCACGATCCGGTAGATCCTTCCCATATCACTGCCGCGCATAAAGTCCATATCTTTTTTCAGGCTGTCCGGGATCGACATCGGCGTTTCAATATGCTGCCGGTAATAATCGATAACGTACAAGTACCCGTCGGGTCCTACGGTAAAGCCAACAGGCCGGAACCAGGAGTCGGTGGTCGCCAGGAATTCCCGGTCCTTTTCGCCCGCCGCCCGCTTAGCCGTATATACCGGGCTCTGCATATCCAGGGTTAAAATATCCCGGTGCACCAGGCTGCCCGCAACATCGCCGGTGAACACATTCCCGTAAAACTCTTTAGGGAAAGCATCAGCATCATACACAGTTCCGCCGGAAGCGCCGGTAAAATGATCTCTTGCATATTCGATCTGCTTGGAACCCTGTTTTTTAAAGTTCACATTGCGCGCATCGGTACGCGCCTGGCGCCAGTACGGCGTTTCGGTTCTTTGATACATGATGGGATCGTGATCTGAAATATTGATGATCGCCCTTGGATTTTTTAAATATTCAATGCGATGCGTGTATCTCCAGGGGATCACCGACTCCTGGATGTGGATGGAATTCTCCGTAAAGAACCGGTGGCCCCAGTCGTTAATGGTTTGTCCAAACTGCCCCGGGCCTGTTTCCTGCTCAAATTTTTTCTGATCCAGCCGGAACCGGAAATCGGCCCCCTGCATATTGATGGGCGACACATTGGGCTCATCCGGAGCGCTTACTTCCCCCGCCTGTCCGCGATTATTTGCATAGATCCAGTTATCAACCGAGTAACGCAGGCTGGTGATCTGCGCTTCCGAATTGGCTTTGTAAAAGCCGGTGTACAACACCTCTTTTATATCGGCCTTATAATCACTGTTGGTGTCTTTCAAAAACAAAATATCCGGCGCTGCTGTTACGATCAGCCCGCCGTTCCAGGGTAGTACACTGGTCGCTTCAGAAAGTTTATCAGCAAAAACGACGGAAGAATCGATACGTCCGTCCTTATTCAGATCCAGCAGCACCCGCACATTCCCCTTTTCTTCTCCGGGCTTGGGTGGAAAAGGATAGTCGGGCATCCCAATGGCATACGCGATCCCGTTTTCATCAAAAGCAAGATCCACCGGATCGGTAATATAGGGCTCTGCCGCAAATACCTGTATCTCAAAATCCGGGTCCAGTTCAAACTTTTTCAACGCCTCATCGGTAGTAAGCGGTTCCGCATACAGCGGTTTTGAACCCTGTTTTCCGTCGTTGTTCTTACAGGAAAAAAATACGATCAAACAAAGGGAACATACTACTGAAAATAAACTAAGCTTTCTTTTCATAAACTACTATATTGAATATAAATTTTTGACCAGGGAGTCAGGAACCGGAGACCAGCGCGATCTTCTTTCCGGATCACAAAGCAGTATTTTTTGGCAACAGAAACTACAGCTTCCGTTTAAGTATAAGATTTTAGCGGTGATATCGGCAATCATTATATCTTGTGGTATTTTAGTCCTTTTTTCAACTAAAATCGATACGCAATATAATTGCAAAAGGTAGAAAAAACAATTATTTTGCGGAATTTTTGCGGATATTTATTTTATTTTACGCAAACAAACCGACTAAATAAGGAAACGATTCTTTTAGAGACCGCATAAGAAATACAATTAATTTTTTAAAAATCAATTGTTTACGAAAAATCAATCACACAGGGGCTGTAAAAATGAATTTTTGCGGTTTTTATATGCAACTGGATTGACAGTTTACCGGATGATTTCATTTTCAAAATACCTACAACAATGATCCTGATTGCAGACGGAGGCGCCACAAGGACCTCCTGGAGTTTTCTCAATGACCGGGCGGTCTTTAATTTTGAAACAGAAGGATACCACCCTTTTTTTGTAGACGCGGGGTATATGGCACAATCTTTAGAAAAAGCGCTGCCGGACACACTGGCCCTGCAGCGCGATCAAATAAAAGAGGTTTGCTTTTACAGCGCCGGTTCCGGTTACTCAAAAGAAGCCGATGCGGTTTTGGAGAACGGGATCGCGGCAATATTTCCCAATGCCGGTATTTCTCTTGAAACGGACCTGCTGGCGGCCGCCAGGGCGCTGCTGCAAAAAGAAGCGGGCCTTGCCGCCATACTGGGAACCGGCAGCAACAGCGGGCTCTATGACGGAACCCGGATCACCTGCAATATCGAATCCGGCGGGTTCCTGCTGGGCGATGAAGGAAGCGGGGCCCATCTTGGAAAGATGGTCATTACCGGCTTTATCAGGGGCGATATGCCGGACGGTCTTAAAAAAAATTTTGAAGGCCGGTACAAGCTGGCACCCGAACAGCTGATCAATGAAGTGTACACTTCAAAAACGCCCAACCAGTATTGTGCCCGGTTTGCGGAGTTTGCCGGTGACCATATTGACGATCCCTATTGCAGGGAGCTGGTCATTGCCAACTTCGACGATTTCTTTAAAAAGATCATCACCCATTATCCGGACTATCAGAACCATTCCATCAACACAGTGGGATCCGTAGCCTATCACCTGAAAGCTGTTTTTGTTGAGGTGGCTGCCCGGTACGGGTTAAAGGTGGGCAATATATTGCGTTCCGCTATTGAAGGGCTTGTCCGTTATCATCATTATATTCTTTAAAATCAAAGATCAGTTTCAACTGTAATAAATCGCCGTAAAGCTTATTTGCATTAAAAGGATTTAGCGCAGCCTGCGGCCCCTGCTGGGTATCGAATTTTGTTCCGATCGCATTGATGCTGTGTAAAAAAGAAAGATCACCGGGCGGGTATTCGATTGCGGTTTTACCCGGAAACTTTGGTACACCCGGGGTAAACATGCGCAGGAAGATATCATCCGATGCCACATACACAGTAAAGCCTTTGCCAGCTGCCGCGCCGATCTCCGCCCAGTATGTGCCTGAATGATACCCTTTAAATTCCGGATATACAAAACCCGATTCGCCGGTAATGGTATTGTTATATGCTTTTTCCCAAAGCCCGAAAGCAGCGCCTTTCAGCCTGTTCTTATATACACGGTAAGGCCCGTTGCCCAGCCAGCGCATTCCGGTCACTTCCTTTTCAGGAAAATCAAAAGAAATACCGGCAAACAGGTTATTGTTCTTTGGCTCATAATTCACTTCGAGCCGCAGCAGACCATCGGCGGTAAGGATCCATTGAAAATTGTTGCCGCTTTCATATAAAGCCGAGAGGTACACGGTATCCTGCCGTTTGTACCCCGTTACATTTTTCAAGATCTGCTCCCTGCTGATCAATACCGGGCCGTTCGACAGCGGGATGACCGTACCATTCCTCATTACACGGGTGAGCAATGCCGTCTTCTTATCAAAGTGGAATTGAAGCGCCCCTATGGTTGCCAGCCAGTGATCGCCGGCATCCGAAAGCTGCGGGACTCCGTAATGGGTTATGGGAAGCATTGCAGTAATGCTTTGCTGCGCTTTTTTTACCGGCCATGTCCATTTATTGATCAGCCGTCCATAGGGATCCGTCGCCTTTATAAACAGCGCATCATATTGCTGCCAGTCCTGGGGAAGCGGCACCTGTAACACCGCTTTCTGTCCCGGCCCGGCTACGACATGCAGCTGTTCCGTTTTGCTTGTCGTCGTTTTTCCTTTCCGGCCGGGATAAGGATAGATGATCCAGCCGGCCTCTATACGGCATTGATCCAGGTTTGTAAAATCGTACCGGTTCTCAATATGAAACTGCCCGTTAAAATCCGGAGTAATATATCGTTTCTCAAAAAACAACGGTGCCCATATTTCCCGGACCGTATAGTAACTTCCTTCCTTTTCAAGATAAGGCCCCAGGATGCCATCCGGTGCATGGTTCCCATCCGTATCCAGGCTATCCTTCCGATCCCTTCTTTCTAACGCTTCATCGGCATAGACCCAGATAAAGCCCCCTGCACAAAGTGGATCATCCCACATTTTCTGCCAGTAATCTTCCAGGCCCGCTCCTGCGCCGCCATCATACAGGCCATGCAAAAATTCCGTAGGTAAAAATATTTTTCGCCGGCTGTGGTTATCATGTGCCAGGTAATTGTAGCTTATATAATGCGCAGTATTGAATTTCCCGAACTGCTGCCAGGGATGCAATACCTCCCTCCGCTGGATATCGAGCTTACCAAACACATCATCCAGCTTATAATTATTACCGCCCTCATTGCCATTATCCCATAATATAATACCGGGATGATTGACATCTCTTGTGACCATCTCCGTCAATAGCTTCAACCCGGTCGTATCATCATAAGGCGGCTTCTGCCAGCCGGTCAGCTCATCCAGAACAAAAAGCCCCAGCGAATCACAGGCATCCAGAAAATGTTTCTCGGGCGGGTAATGCGACATCCGCACGGCATTCATGTTCATGTCCTTTATGGTATTCACATCACGGATGCTCAGGGCTTTTGAAGAAGTGCGGCCATACTTCGGATGAAACGTGTGGCGGTTGACCCCTTTTAGCCGGACGCGCTTCCCGTTCACATAAATACCGTCCTCCGCGCGCACCTCCACCGTTCTGAAGCCAATGGTTTCTTCATAATGATGCAGCAATTTTCCCTTCCGGTCCAACAACTCGAACGCAGCACGATAGCGATTGGGAAATTCGGGCGTCCAGGACAGCACATTGCGGACCTTACCGGCAACGCGTACCGTTGCCCCATCGATCGCCGCGGTCAGAACAGACGCTTTCATCACGCTGCCCCGCTTTACCGGCAACGGGGTCAGCTTCACCCGTACCTGAGCCGCCTTTTGGAAATTGGTCAAATAAACATCGGAAGCAAAGGTCCCATCCCCTCTGGCATCCACCGCAACGCGCCGGATATTTACCTCAGGCTTCGCTTCCAGGTACACCGGCCTGAAAATACCGCCAAACATCCAGAAGTCTGCGGTACGCTCCGCTTCGTTGACCGAAGCATTATCCGAATTTTTTTTCACCTGTACCTCCAGCTCATTCCTGCTTCCGAACTTCAACAGGTCACCGATCGCATACCGGAACTCATAAAAGGCGCCCTGGTGCACCGGGCCGGCCGGCTTCCCGTTGATACGGACCGCGGCATCGGTCATCACGCCTTCAAAAACGATATGGACGTCCCGGTGCTTCCAGTCTTCCGGAACGGTAAATGCGTACCGATAGGTGCCGGTTTCGTTCAACCGGTCTTTTAACGGAACATGCCCGTAATTGTAAGCGCCGAATCCCTGTTGCTCCCAACAGGAAGGCACCGCAATGGTGGTCCACTTACCGCTGCGCTGTCCTGCCGAACAAAGAAAATCCCAGTCAACGGTGTTATCCGCACCGGTGCCCGATAAATATTTCACCTGCGTTTCCTGTGCCCGCAGGCTGGTCATGCCCGCAAACGTCAAAAACAAAAAACAAACAGAACGCGTTAATTTCATTTGTATCTTTTTATTCGGATCATCATCAAAAAATTTCAGCATCAGCCATGGCGCATGTTCCCGCGCCCTGTTTCATCATCCTGTCATTTGCTATTCCCGGTGATTGAAATCATTGGGCACTAAATCCAGGCTACCCAGGAAATCCATACAGGCGGCTTTGGCAGCGTAACTTCTGCCCGGCATTGCACGGCATTGCTGAACCGGTTCAATAAACGGTTTCTTATCATGACTATAAAGCAAAAAATTTAGGCTCATCAGCGCCCAATACTGATTTTCGCCCAGCAGATAGCGGGTCAGGCAATCCTTCGCTTTGGCATCCTGATCCAGTTCGTAGAGTATGGCGGCAGCCGTTACCGCCACCGGCGGATACACATCATCCAGCAGCGGCAGCAACCGGGCCTTACGGGATTTTAAGGCAGCCAGCGGTTGCGCGCGCAGGCCGGTCACCGCCCAGTAACGAACGATCCTGCCGGTATCATTCAACAATGCCAGCTGCTTTTTCAGCGCGTCTGCAGTGCGAAACCCGGACAGCGAAGCCGCGGCATAAATCTTATGAAAGGGATATGCATTTGCGTCTAAACGATATTCATACGGCGTGGTATATGTTGAAAGGGTATCCATCTCTCCTTCGGGCAGGAGCAGAATATCTTTGACTGAAAGCATTTCTTCTTCCAGGTGACCACGCATTTGCTGCAATCGTGATCGCATATCCGTTGCTGCCGAAAGATTCCGCGTCTCCCAGGGGTCCGTTTTTGTGTCGAACAAAAATTCGGCGGGCCTCGGCTCAAACAAGCTTTTTTGCAACGGATCCAGAGCGCCTTTCTCCAGATCACTTCTCATCAGCTGCTTGATGGCGCCGATCTCCATATACCGGATATAACGCAATTGCGGCATCCAGGACATAAAATTCCTTGCATAGAAATAGCGGCCATCCGTTACGGCCCGCACCAGGTCCGGGCCATTGTCCGACCTGTCTGAAGAAAGCACCAGGTATTCCGGCGCTTTTGTTCTATCGGCACCCAAAAAAGCCCTTCCCGTCATATGCGCGGGCTTTATGCCTCCGGCCAGTGAGATCATGGTTGGCGCAAGATCTGTAAAATCGATCAGCTCATCGGTAACGATACCCGTGCCCCAGGGGGATAACTGCTTGTACATCTCGGGGAACCAGATCACAAAAGGAACCCGAAAACCGAAGTCGATACCGTTCGTTTTTCCCCGGGGTATGCCCTCCCCGTGATCACCATAAAAGACGATAATGGTGCTGTCTGCCAGCCCATCTGCTTTCAGCCGCGCCAATAATTTCCCGATCTGTTTGTCGGTGAGCGAAAGGGAATTGTACACCCGTGCCATTTCCCTTCTCATTTCCGGCGTATCGTGGTAGAAAGGAGGCATTTCAAACGCGTCATCGGCAATGATCGCTTCTTTATCAAGGTTACTCAAAACGGCTTTTACATAACGATCGTAAGGGTTCGTCATGGTATTGGACTGGTGCGATGCATTGAAATTAAAAACCGCGAAAAAGGGTTGACCCGGTTTCCGGTTCCACCAGCCTGCTTTTCCGCTGCTTTCGTTCCAGGCCTCTTTTATATAGGCGGGCTCTTCTCTTATATTGTAATCCGTCTTAGCCGCATTGGTGGTGTAATAGCCTGCCTGCTGCAGATAATACGGAAAACCTTTCATAAACCCGGGCACCGGGAAAGCGCTGCGGTGATGCCCTGTTCCCGTACAATAGGTTTTTACACCGGTAATGATCGCCGTGCGACTGGGAGAGCAAACCGTACCCGTTGAGAACGCATTGGAAAACCGGACGCCCTGTTTTGCCAGCTGGTCTATATTGGGGGTATGTGCCGTCTTATTGCCATAGCAGCCAATGAACTCCGGCGAAGTGTCTTCAATGGTGATCCAGAGTATATTTGGCTTTTGCTGCGCCCACCCTGTAAGGCCCCTGCAACAAATCATTAGCAAAAGACAATATTTCAAATATGGATTCATACAATTTTAATTAAGCTTTTATTGAACCGTTAAGAAATGAAGGTCGTTACATGACGCTAAACTTCCCAATGATCCGTTATACAAAACACCTGCGAAGCTCCGCTAACCGTCGATAAGATCCCTTTCTCTGTGTCCGCACAGGCCAGGGGCGAAAAGCCCGTTTGTATCTCACGAAGCGGATAAATATTATTTCCCCGCTTCAATATATTGCTTATTCATATTTAATACTGTTTTTTTCTGGGTTCAGTTTTTGCATTTTCCCTTTATATGCAAACACCCCGCTCAATCCTGGGGCAGCATTACTTCACCTTTTATTCCCTTTGCTGACCGGGCCAGGTCTACTGATATTTCACCGGCCGGACGCGGCATTTTTGCTTTTACTTATTCCAGGTTGCCCAAACAGGAGCAATACGCACCGACCGGAACCCCGGGCTGGCCGGCTCTATTCCGCAAACAAGTGCCAACAGATCATAATTCGGACTGGCGCTCCAGGCATGGCAATCGGACCGTGCCGGCCCCGGCTTTTCAGCAAAAGTAGTCAATCTCCGCGCCAACATGTCTTCCAGGGTTGCAGCATTTTTAAATAATCACTGCCTTGGCCTGTTTTCTTTAACGCCCGGAACAAATAAAAGCGGTAATACAGGGTGGCCCGCACCAGGCTGGTATCGGTAATAATTTTATTAAAAAGCGTTGCCTGCTTTTCCGCAGGCAGGGCATCCTACAGGATGGCCATCATATTGGCAGGCCGGCTGAAACTGCTATGGGTGATATCATCTGCAAACAATTGTTTGGGCTCCTCCCAGCATTGCCTTCTTACCGCGTTCAGCAGCGACTGATACAGGGCGGTATACAGCTCGATTGATATTGCCACTACAAATTTAAAAAGGATCCTGTTGCGATTTCTGACATCCCTCACTGGTCATCCGTCTTTGTTGTCAGGCCTGCCGGAAGATCATTTTACCGGCTGCAGCCAGATCGCCTGTCCGCCGGAAGCCGGCAGCGGCGTATCGATCACGGATGCCGCATCTACCACTACCTGTTTTATAGAAACCCTCGTGCGCACCGGCGATGCCGGATCGTCGTAGTAGATCTTCGCCCGGTATTTCTTTCCGGGAGGAAGGAAGGAACAGGAGATCCGGAGTTTCCGGGCATCGTTGTTGGTAATGCTTCCCACAAACCAGTCTTTTTTACTTCTGCGGGCAACCGTCACATATTGACCAATGGCGCCATCCAGCACTCTTGTATCATCCCAAACAGTAGGGACCCGGTCAAAAAATTCAAGCTCAGGTTCGTCCCGCGAATCTTCCGGCCGGTCGTACCAGTACATGAATTGCAACGGGCTGTAATAAACCACCGACAAGGCGATCTGGTGCGCGGAAGTCGTCTTTAGCACACGCGCATTCTGCGTCTTCGCCAGGCTGGGTTTTAATTCCGGGCGGTGGTAATAGCAAATGGTATAGTCTGCCGGTCCGCATAAGAACCGGGTAAAGGGCAGGATGGTGTTATTGGTAGCATCGGGCATTTCTTCATTGCCCCTTACGCCCTCCTGCGTCAGCAGGTTCGGGTAGGTTCTGCTAAAACCCGTGGGGCGGTATTCGTCGTGAATATCGACCATCAGCTGATACCGGGCGCATTTTTTTACAGCCTCATGCAGCCAGCGCGTCCAGCGATATGAGCCTACGTTTACAAAACCGAATTTGATCCCCGCGATCCCCCATTGGTGATACAGGGGCAGCAGCTGGTCCAATTGCTTTGCCAACGCGATCTGGTTCACATATAAAAAAACGCCAATGCCCCGTTGCCGGGCGTAGCGGATCACGTCCTCCATGTTCAGCTCATTTACAGGGTTGCGCAGGGGGTCCACATTGACCCTGGAAGCATCGGCAGCGGAATCATACTCATGGCCATACCAGCCCGCATCAAAATGAATGTATTGCAAATGCCGCTTTACAGCAAAATCTACCAGCTTCTTTGCCCCGGATGTAGACAGCGTTATTTCGCGCATTACTTTTCCCGGCCGTATCCAGGAGGTATTTGCTATTTCATTGGGCGGGTTCAGGTTCAGGAACAGGTCGTTGTTCTCCAACAGTGCCCCGGGTTTTTCAGCCAGCAGGATCATCCGCCAGGGTGTGGAAAACGGAATAGAGCGTTCTACCGCATCAAACATGGCGCAGGCAATGGTATTGGGCTTGCGGGCATCCAGTACAAATTTTGTACGGCAGTAATCCACCACCCCTGCCCCGGCCAGCGCTGCATACAGTCCGTTACGGAGCTGCAATGTAAGCGGGCGTTCTGCTTCTCCCGGCCACTTGTTCAACGGCAGCAGTTGGTAGGCAGCCTGGGCTCTGCCCGCGAACCAGGCAAGTGTGCCTTCGGGCAACTGAAAGGTGGTCAGATCCTTTTCAATGCGCAGGCGCTTATCCGGAAACGAATCCTTAAACAGATACCTGAAAGCAAGACCTTCATTATAGGCGCGCACTTCGATCTGCAGCTGCTGACTGGGCACTTCCTTCTTCCCGAAGGTGTAGATCCTCGCATTGTAATGATCCCGGATCACGCTGCGCTCTCCATATACCGGTTTCCAATCCGTATTGTTCCGGACGGACCGGGTGTCTTTGAGATCCAATCCATCTGCCCAGCCATCAACGCCTAATGATGAGGACAAGAGCACCGCCTTCTTTTCATAGGTTAACCGGTACGCCGGGCTGCCATTGTCATTGAGCTGCAATCCAAAAACAACTTTCCCGTCGGGTGATGCAAGCGGGCCTTTTTGTGCCCATATACCCGGCGCGGAAAGCCCGGCCAGCATCAAAAATAATATTCGCCGGTAAGATATAAATAAGGACTTCATGTGCATGCCGTTTCTTGTTTTTACAGATAGAAAAGCCCCTGCCGCAGTACAACCGGTTGCTATTCCACTGCAAGGGTCGTTTTTGCCGGTACCAACCCGTCTGAAAGGGCCTTTACCGTTACCGTTCCTTTAACGCCTTTTTTTGCTTTTACAATAACCAGTGCCATTCCATTATAAGTGTTCCTTTCGGGACTTTGAAAGGATTCGAAGCTGGTAGCATCCCCGTTATCCGTAGCCACGATCTCTCCCGGGCCCTCCACCACAAACCGGATCTTCGGATGCGTGCCGGGCACCGTCAGCCCTTCCTGATCTTCCACCCGCAGCGTAATAAAAGCCAGGTCATTTCCATCATTGGCTATTTTTTTTACGTTGGCGGCTAAAGCGAGTTTTGCCGCCGCACCGGTCGTTTTCATCACATCGGTTGCCCAGTGTTTGCCGTTCTTATAGGCCACCACTTTCAATTCGCCGGGCGTATAAATGACCTGGTCCCAAACCAGGCGAAAGTCTTTCGAAGGCATTTTCTTTTTACGTCCCAGGCTCCTGCCGTTCAGGAACAGCTCCGCCTCATCACCGGAAGTATATACATGCACCGGCACTACCGAGTCCGTACGCTCCTTCCAGTTCCAGTGCGGGAGTATATGCGCCATCGGCAGGTCCGGCCGCCAATGCGACTGATAAAGATAAAAACGATCTTTTGGAAACCCAGCCAGGTCAATGATCCCGAAATAACTGCTGCGGGAGGGCGGTTTATTTTTCTGCAGTTCAGCCAGTGCCTTTTCCAGCTCAGCACGTTTTGAAGGATCATTCCTGAAGTTCAGCAAATTGGTTTCGTCGGAACCATAAGGGGTCGGCTCACCCAGATAATCAAAGCCGGTCCACACAAACTCACCTAAAAGATGCGGGTATTTTGCATTGGTCCGGAACTGCTCATCCGGCGTGCAGCCCCAGCCCGGATGGTCCAGGTCATAGGAACTGATCTGCCAGTTCCTGCGGTTCGTTCCAAAAAAATATTCTCCCCGGGAGCTGACGCAGCTGGAGGTTTCGCTGCCGATAGTGGGCATGCCGGCATAACGCGGATCTGCATCCCATTTGGCCTGTTGTCCAAAAAAATAATTCACCCCCATCAGGCCCAGTCCCTGAACCGCCCCCGAAGACCTGCCTCCATCGGGATCGTTATAGCCATTGGAAACCGGTCGGGTGGGATCTTCCCTGCGCATGATGTCCGCCAGCTCTTTGGTCATCGCTACATCCCGTTGATCCATTACTTCATTGCCGATGCTCCAGATAAATACGGAAGGATGGTTCCGGTCGCGGCGCACCAGGGCCACGAGATCTCGCTCATGCCACTCGTCATACAGCCGGTTATAGTCGTTCTTTTTCTTGCCATGCTTCCATGCATCAAAAGCTTCATCCCAAACCAGGAGCCCCATTTCATCGGCCAGGGCCAGCAGCTCCGGAGCCGGCGGGTTGTGGGAGGTACGGATGGCATTCACCCCCATTTCTTTCAGCAATGCCAGCTGCCGCCGCAGCGCGCTGGTATTGATGGCGGCGCCCAATGCTCCCAGGTCGTGGTGATTACAAACACCCTGGATGGGCACCCTTTTCCCGTTTAGCAGGAACCCGTTCCTTGCCGTAAACTCCAGGGTCCTGATGCCGAATGTTGAATAATAGGTATCGGTCTTCTTGCCGTTCACCCATACGGAGGTCACGGCAAAGTAGCGATGGGGTGCTTTAAGACTCCATAACCGGGGATGCTTTATTGTAACCGACATGGCTACAGGATCTTTCTTTCCCGGTTGAAGGACCAATGTCTTATTGGGAACGACAGCTACTTTTTTTTGAAGCGCGTTGCCCCTGCCCGCTTCAAAAATATCGGTCCGCACCATTGCTGTTACGGCCTTCTTTCCTTCGTTGGCAACGGTTACGGACACCTCTACATTGGCGGATGCTGCCGTTACTTGCGGTGTGGTAATATAGGTACCCCAATGATCCACATGCACCGGATCTGTTTTTACCAGCCATACATGCCGGTAAATGCCGGCACCCGGGTACCAGCGGGAATCCCATTTTTCGGTATTCAGCTTCACCGCCAGCACATTTTTCTTTCCAAATAAAAGATACGACGACAGGTCCATTCGGAAAGAAGTATAACCATAGGGCCAGGTGCCCACATAATGACCATTGAGCCAGATCTCCGCGTAGGCCATTGCGCCATCAAAATCGATAAATATTTTTTTACCGGCGTCCGCAGCAGGAACGTTAAAATATTTGCGATACCACCCGATGCCCCTCCAGGGCAGCTTTCCCGTTTCACCTGCCAGCTCTATGCGGAAGGGCCCTGTAATGGCCCAATCGTGCGGCAAAGAAACCGGTTGCCAGTGCCGGTCGTCGAAGCCCGGTGTTTCGGCCTGCGATGGCTCTTCCAGCCGTGTACCGTCCGGCTGCAACCCATACCGTTTAAACAGCCACCCGTCGTCAAAGGGCTGCGTATGTGCATTTCCCAAACGGGTGAAGGCCGGTTGTGCAAGCCCCGCCTGATACAGCAGTAAAGTAAAAAAAACAGCAGCCAACCAGCGGGCCAGGGAAAGAGAACGCATGTGCAAATTGTTTATGTTTATAAAAATCTTTTTTAAGATCTCCTATTCCACCACGATCTCATCGCAGAACAGCCAGGCAGCCTGGCCTTCGCCCGGGTGTCCCTTCGGGCACAGTCCCAGGTTCTTTGCCGTAATGCGCAGGTACCGGAATAAACGCCGGTCAAAGCGGGCGGCAAAATCTTTTGTTTGTACCGCCGGATCGGCCACCGGTACTGTATTGGATACCGTAGTCAGTTCTGTATAGTTCCTGCCATCGCCGGACACTTCAAACTTTACCCATTGCGGAAAAAAGATCCATTGACCATAGCTTTGGAGACAACCCAGGCTTACCTGACCGGCCTCTATGGGCTGGCCAAAATCGATCGTTGCTTCCAGGTCGCTGCCGTTAAATGCATGCCATTGCCGGCCGGCATCCTTTGTGCCGCGCAGGCCATCCGTCAGCGTTGCCGGTCCGTTGGCGGGATAATACTTACTATAGGCCATTGCGTATTGCACCTTTCTGCCGGTTGCCTTATTAAAGGTAAATACCTGCTGTGCCGGCTGCACATGTACCATGCTGTTGTTGATGGCCAGGCCGGCCTTCAGTACGATGGACCGGGTTACCGCAAAGGGTTGTTCATAGTGCTGGCTGCCGGTACCGGGATCGGATCCGTCCGTGGTATAGAAGATCGTGCCGTTCTCATTTTCGGTTTCCAGCCGTACCATCAGCTTCCCGTTGCTGATCTCCGGTTTAATATCTACCCTAAAATTGCCTTTGGAGTAGCGGATCCCCTTTTGATCAAATGTAACCAGGTGCGCCTGCAGCCGCTGGTTAAAGTTCTTCCAGTTGCGGGCGGTTTTCGGGCTCCACACCACTTCGGAGAGGGCCAGCATCCGGGGAAGGATCATGTATTCTACACGGTCAAAGGTCTGGATCTGCTCTGTCCACAGATTGGCCTGGGCGCCTAAAATATATTTCGCTTTCCCGGCATATAGTTCTTCCGGAACCGGTTCATAGCTATATACTTTCTTTAGCGTATTGAACCCGCCAAACGCCGGGGGCTCTGTTTCGGAGTCGCCCTGGTAGTAGTCAAAGTAAAGCGGGCCGGTCGGGCTCATAACCACATCATGATTCATCTGTGCCGCCTTGATACCACCGGATTCACCGCGCCAGCTCATTACGGTAGCCTCCGGCGCCAGCCCGCCTTCAAGGATCTCGTCCCAGCCGATGAGCTTGCGCCCATGGGCCGACAGGAATTTTTCCATACGGCGTATAAAATAGCTTTGCAGCTCCTCCTCATTCTTCAGTCCTTCCACCTGCTTCCGGCGCTGACACCGCACACAATGCTTCCAACTGGTCTTGTCTACCTCATCCCCGCCTATGTGTATGTACCTGGAAGGAAAGAGCGCCATCACTTCTTTGAGAATATTCTGCAGAAATACAAAAGCGCTGTCATTGCCCGCACAATAATTCGCGGCAGCATCTTTTCCATAAAAACTGCCCGGGTCCTGAAAAGAGGCCCGGTGCGGCAGGCAGGAGTATTCCGGATAAGCGGCCAATGCTGCTTCCGAATGTCCGGGCATTTCAATTTCCGGAACAATGGTTATATGCCGCTGGGCTGCATACGCTACAATTTCCCGGATCTGTTCCTGCGTATAATAACCGCCATAGGTGGCTTTGCTGCGGTCCGCATCAAATTGAATGCCGGCCCAGTTCCAGGGTTTGTTATAATCACTGATCCGCCAGGCAGCCTGCTGTGTGAGTTTGGGATACTTCTTTATTTCGATGCGCCAGCCTGCACCGTCTACCAGATGCCAGTGGAATACGTTCATTTTATAGGTGGCCAACAGGTCGATGAATGCTTTGACCAATTCCGGTGAAAAAAAATGACGGCTTACATCAAGCATCATTCCCCGCCATCGAAACCGGGGAGCGTCCTCGATCTCCATACAGGGGATCGCTATCTCCTGGTTGGTACGGATGGCCGGCAGCGTCTGTAACAGCGATTGCATTCCATAGAACAACCCGCTTGCACCGGCCGCCTGAACCAAAATGGCAGCAGGCTTTACTGATAACCGGTACCCCTCCTCCGGAAGGTTTCCCTGTTTTACGATCTCAAAACGGATGGTCTTTGAAGCACCGTTTGCCGGTGCTAAAGAAAGCCCGCTTACCTGGCGTACGCCCGTTCTGAAAAAACGAACGATGTCCTGCACCGCTTTTTCCCTGGAGCCGGCAATCAGGGCAACCGTTTGATCCAGCCGGAAACTTCCGCCCGTCAGCTGCAGGTGCGCGGGTTGCGGAATGATCGACGGACCGGTCTGCGCCGGGGCAGTAAGAGGCGCCAAAAAAAGGAACAGGAACATCCATGGGAACCGCTTACTGGTCATTATTGTACTCATATTATTTTTTTACCTGGTGCCTTGCCGGCAGATCTTCATCACGTCTGTCCCGGTCCATTACAGAGATGGATCTTTCATTTTCCGGCCGGTCTGAATGGCATCTGCAATCATTTGCAACCGTTCCTCTGCCGGGCAGATCTCCATATCGCTGCTGACAACGGCAATAAAGTTCGGGAATTTATAAATGTGATGCGGTCTCCTGCAAAAATCAAGGGTCTGCCCCTTCTGAAAAATGGTTAAATCCGAAAAAAATGGTAGATTCAGGAAAGCGACTTCCGGAACGCTGATGGCGACCGGCGGATATGTTTTTTAAAATACTTTACAAAATAAGAAGGATCGTCGAAGCCCAGCCGGTAACCGATCTGGTTTATATTCAGTCCCGAATGCAGCAGTAACCGCTGGGCCTCCAGAGTGATCCGCTCCTGTATCATCTGCGACGGTGTTTTGTTCAGGATCTGGCGGGTAAGATCCGATAAGGTGCGGGCAGAAATATGTAACAGGCCTGCATACCCCGACACCGTAAGCCCCTTTGTATAGTGCTGATCCACCAGGTTTACAAAATGATTCAGCAGTCGTCTTTTTTCATCGGGCATAAAGGAAGTGTTGCCGGCCCTTTTCTCAAATTCATTTTTACTGCGCTGCGCCTGTATCAGAAGCGCTTTCAGGTATATGCTCAATAACGCTTCGCGGGCAAAGGTCCCTTCATTGTTCAGCTCTGTTTTTATCAGCTGAAGATATGCTTCCAGCAGCATTGCTGTTCCTTTATCAACGGGGCAAAAAGGCGCCTGATACGGATTGCCAAACAGGTCAAGCCCTGCCGGAAAACCAACCCCACCGTCTTTACTTCCCACGAACAACTCGTTAAAATGGATCAGCACGCCTTCATAATCCGTTCGCTGATCAAAATAATGTACCTGGTCCCGGGCGATAAAAAAAAGCAGGCTTCCCTGCACGCGGTGTCCTTTAAAATCAACAAAGTGTATCCCTGAGCCTTTCTTAAACCAGATGACCTGGTAAAAACTATGAATATGCGGCCTGGTCGTATCCTTTTGATGTTCCGTCAGATAACTGCGAAGATCGTGTATGGCCAGCTGTGGCTGATCGGGCCGGTGCTGGTTCAGGTGATACTCTGTAATGACCCGGTCTTTTTTCTTTACCATAATTGAAGCGGTGGCGATCGCATCCGAAAGAGATCCTGCTGTTCTTCCTGTTTACCACGGCAGGTACACGGCCTGCCCGGATCCTTTTGCCATTCCGCCGCTAAAATACGAAATACCGCCGGGCAAAACCGCCCTGCAAATACCGCATATTTGTGATTGCGCATAATTACCATGATTTTTCCGATATCTACCATTGGCCTTTTACATCCCCGCGGCAACTTTGCACGATGGAAAAGGGAGAAAAAATCATCATTGCAGGGGGCGGACTGGGTGGGCTTACCCTGGCCTGGTTATTATTTCAAAAGGGGATCCCTGCAACGGTTTTAGAAGCTTCATCAAGACTGGGCGGCAGAATACAAACTATAAAAGGGAATTTGGATACGCCGTTGGAACTGGGAGCTACCTGGTTCTCGGATCTGCACCCAAACCTGTTGTGGCTGCTCAACAACCTGGGTCTGAAAAAGTACCCGCAATATTCGGAGGGCATCTCGCTGTTTGAGACCCGGTCATTTGAACCTCCGCAACATTTTTTTGTACCCGCATCTGAAAGCCCTTCTTACAGGATCGCAGGAGGAACGGGGGCGCTGATCGCGGCGCTGCTGCAAGGGCTTCCGGCGGAAAACATAGTCACCAACGCGCCCGTTACCGCCATTACCGCATCGGGCCATGAGCTTTTCGTCAAAACTGCCGATGGCGGGATGCGCGCAGCAGGCAACATTGTTGTTTGTATGCCGCCGCAACTGGCCGCATCAAAAATAAAATTCACCCCCGCGCTACCCGAAGCGGTGCAGCGCGTCTTACCGGAAGTACAAACCTGGATGGCCGGCGCCCTAAAATTCACACTGGAATATACCGAACCATTCTGGAGAACCGAAGGCTATTCCGGTATGCTGTACAGTCATGCAGGCATCATTACCGAAATGTACGACCATACCAATTTTGAAGAGGATAAATTTGGTTTTACCGGGTTTTTAAACAGTAGTGCCGCCGCCTATCCCCAGGCGATCAGAAAGGAACTGGTGCTGCAGCAACTGGAACCATTGCTGGGACAAAACGTGCAAAGACCTGCCGGTTATTTTGATAAGGTATGGGCGGATGCGTTCGTCCTGCAGGGAAACCCCGTTTTTCAACGTCCCCATCATCATAACGGCCATCCGTTATTGCAGCTTCCCTATATGGAAGAACGGCTGTTTTTTTGCGGAACAGAAACCGCCACGGCGTTTGCGGGGTATATGGAAGGTGCGGTCATTGCTGCAAAAAGGCTGGCAGCGCAATTGACGTAAGGTTGCAGCCGGATCAGGATGCGTTGCGTTTCTTGTGTACGATCACAAAACCGGGCGCTGCACAGGACAAACGCATCAACCGGCATGCTTTACGATCCTGCCGTATTCAATTACTGCTGATTAATGGCTGCACGTTGGTAATCCAACCAGATCATCGCTCTATGCGATAAAAAAATACATTTGCACCGTCAATAATGATTTTTATAAACCGGATCTCATAACGCCGTCTGTTGTATGTGCATAAAAAAGAAAGACCATCATCGCAGCATCCGTTTGCAAAACCTGAAGGAGGTGGCCTGCTCCAGCCTGAAACTGGGAACGATCGGCTTTGGAGGCATCGCCGGAATGGCGGCTACGATCGAAAATGAAATGGTGGTCAGGCGCAAATGGATCGACCACCAGCATTTCATGGATGTTTTAAGCACCTCTTATATCATCCCAGGCCCCAATGCGGTAGAAATCATGATGCACTGTGGCAAGGAGCGTGCAGGACGGCCGGGACTGATCATCGCAGGTATTTGCTACATCTTTCCGGCGATGCTGATCTGCCTGCTGTTCGGGTATTGGTACCAACGGTACAGCGCGCTACCCAACGTTCAGCACTTTATTTTCGGTATCCGGCCGGCCACCACTGCGCTGGTTGTAGGAACGGTGATCCGGCTTTCCAAAAACACATTTGCCGGCAACAGGACACTCCTGCTTCTTTGTTTGCTGGTGTTTGCGGCATCGCTTTGCGGCATCAATGAAGTATTGCTGATCCTTGCAGCGGGGGCGCTGAATTACTTTATCCACCGCCCTAAAGACCGGTCTTTTTCATTTGCAGCCTTACCGCTCAGCCCCTTTCTTCTCCGGCTTGGGGATGCCTATTCCTGCGAGAAGCTCTTTTTTATTTTCCTGAAGATCGGCGCAGTCCTTTATGGAAGCGGGTATGTATTGTTTGCCTATATGGATGAATCCATTGTCCGAAAACATCATTGGTTAACGCACCAGCAGCTGATGGACGCCATTGCCGTTGGACAGATCACGCCGGGACCGATCCTGTCCAGCGCTACTTTCGCAGGATACCTGGTCCATGGGGTAGCGGGCGGCCTGTGGGCCACTGCCGGCATCTTCCTGCCCTCTTTCTTCATTTCCTTCTTTCTTCACAAGTTAATTTCGTCGGCCCGGAAAAGCCAGCGGCTCCGGGTTTTCCTGGATGGATTAAGCGCTGCTTCGGTTTCGATCATTGCCGTAGTAGGACTGCATCTGCTGGGCGCCTCCCTCGAAACCTGGCGCGGCGCGGTGGTCCTGGCGCTCTGCCTCGCATTGACGCTCTTTATGAAAAGATTAAGCACGGTTTATATTATTGTTATCGGCAGCGTCGCCGGGTTCTTACTACAGCAGTGATAACAGAGGCCCTGTTCTGAAAACGAATAAACCCTCCCTGCTTTTTATTGCCAATAGCAGGGAGGGCAAAAAGCCCGGAGGCTTCTTATCACTCCGGATCATCCGTCGTTTGTAAGGTACAGCCCGTGCAATCATTCGCCTTGAGGTGCGGACCATATTGAATATTCCGGAACGTGTTGTTATCAAACACCACATTCTCCGTATGCTGGATATAGCCTGCGTATTTGGAATGATGGATGGTATTGTATTGAACCGTAATATCTTTAATAACCGCTGTTGTTGTGAGCTTGGCATTCATTTCAATGCCATTGCCGGCGTTGTATCCGAACTCACAATTTGTGATGGTAATATTCTGTGCCGTGTCCTTATCGGGCTCGATGTCGATGCCGTCCTGTGGTGCGGTACCGGCCGTATTCAGAAAGGCACAGGAGTCAATGACCAGCCCGTTCACCCGGAATATACTCATTCCCTGCCGGCGGTTCCCGTCACAAACAACACGTTTTAAGGTTACATTCGTGCTTGCTGCGGTCGGAGAACCGCTTACGATCATACCATCGCCCCAGCATTTGGTAATGTGGGTACGTGTTACCTTAACATTATTGCTTCCCTTGATCGCTATACCATACCCCTGCTCACATTTACCGGGACAGGTACCGCCCAGGTGAATATCACGCTCACCGATAATCATTCCACCCATAATCTTTACGGCATGCGCAGTATCAACCAGGATCACATGATATTTGCCGGAATAGGTAGGCTTCGCGATCAGCTTGCGCGTGGTGTCGTACATATACAGCGTTACATTGCTCTTCATCTTTATTGATGTGTCCACATCAATATAGTATTTTCCGGTTCTTACCCGTACCACCCCGCCACCCAGGCCGGCCATGGAATCGATGGCTTTTTGAAAGGCCCAGGTGTCATTGAGGGTGTCCGAGCCGATAGCCCCTACATCATTGACCCAGATCTCGGGGATCAGCAGGTCCGGCTGCGGGCCCTCATCCACGGTTCCCGGGCGGGAGCATGCCATTAAAAAGGCAGCGGCACAAAAGCTCAGCACTATATATCCCATAGCGCTGAACCGGTTGTTCATTTTTTTCATACTTGTATGTTTAAATTTTAATGAATACGGTTGCTGTCTGACAACTTCATTTCCCAATGACAGATATGCTACTATTTTGAGGATCAATCTTTCTCTGGTCGTGCCGCCCCGATGACGATCGGAATTATTTCGGCGTCTTTTGAATGATTCCATCGGATCCTGAAACAAGTTCAGGATGACCGTAACCGTATATGTCATTATTACATTGATTTTGCAGCCAAAAGGAACTACTTAAGTTGACAGTCGCCGCGCCTGCATAAGCCAGCGGACCAGGGCCGGATCCCGACTGTTAAAACGGATAGAAAGCGTTGCCCGCGGCATATAGCTCCCCCGCAGGGTTTCTTCCCTTTTTTGCAAAAGGGAAGAAACAACCTTGTCATGCTCCATTACCACGGGGTTGCACCATCCGCCCCGTCAGCTATACCTTACCATGTATTTTTGTATAAATGATCTGCCTTTTTATGTTTTATGGGCTTTAACGGGATGTATAAACCCCGGGAGCTGTCGAGCCAGTTCCACAGATCCGTATTCAGCTTTTTTGCCAGGTCCTGCAAACCCGGATCCCGGATCAGATTATTGACCTCATAAGGATCTTTTTGAATATCATAAAGCTGGTCAATGTCCCAGACACCCTGGCTCCGGATGAACTTGTACGCATCCGTACGGACCGCGTACTGGGTGGGCGTTTGCGGGAATTCGTTCTCCCAGTAATATTCGTAAAATATCTTATCGCGCCAATGTACCGGCTTTCCCTGGAGCAACGGTACAAACGAAGCACCCTGCATCTGCGCCGGCTCGCGGATGCCGGCCAGTTCCAGGATGGTGGGGCCAATATCGATGTTCAATACCATCTGTTTTATTTTTGTGCCGGGCGCTATCAGGCCCGGGCAGCGCGCCAGCAGCGGCACGCGCATCGATTCTTCATAGGCCGTCCGTTTATCGATGAGCCCATGCTCTCCAAATGCAAAACCGTTATCGCCCATATAGATCACCAAAGTCTCTTTATCCAGGCCATTCGCTTTTAAATAATCCAGCACTTCACCAATGCTTTTGTCAACCCCCATCAGCGTTTCCAGGTAATCCTGGTAAAACTGATCAAAGTCTGTCTGGCCATGGTACATATAATCCACCCCGTGCCAGCTGTAACGCTGTGCCCTCACCCATTGCGGTATATCTTTATAATTAAAAATGGTGCCCGCAGTGTCCGGCATGATGCCTTTGGAAAACTTTTTGCTCGCCGCAGTGGTAGTGCTGAACATCGATACCGGGTAGGCAGGGCGCAGGTTACGGTACCGTCCCCTGTCGCGCGCCGCCGGCAGGAATGTTGAATGAACCGCCTTGTGCGAGAGGTAAAGAAAGAAGGGCTTTTGCTGATCCCTTTTTTTCAGCCAGTCAAGCGCCAGATCCGTTAATACATCGGTAACATAACTGCTGTCTTTATACTGCACATGTTTTCCATCGATGTTCAACAGCGGATTGTAGTATTTCCCCTGTCCGCGAAAACTTACCCAATGGTCAAACCCGGGTCTGGGATCATCATTATCCCCGCCCATATGCCATTTTCCAAAAAAGGAGGTCTGGTAACCCTGCTCCTGGAGGTATTGCGGAAAAAAGATCAGGCTTTTGGGTGCCGGGGCCGCATTGTCCACTACCGTATGGGTGTGGGCGTACTGCCCGGTAAGGATGGAGGCCCGGCTGGGAGAACAAAGGGCGGTCGTTGCAAAAGCATTCTGAAACTGCGCGCCATCGCCGGCCAGCTTGTCCATATTGGGCGTTTTCAAACCCGGAACCTTCCCGGTAAAACCCATAAAATCATACCGGTGATCATCCGAAAGAATAAAAATAATATTCCTCGGCTTTACGTTGGCTATTGTCTTATAAGGGAGCCTCCGGGCGCCCTGGGCATTTAGTAATCCGGGTAAAGCAAGGCTACAGATCCCCGCAGTAAAAACAATAGTTTTTACAATACCCGTTCTTTTTTTTCTCTTTTTATAATGCATATAGCTCATTATTTTTAACCATTCAATCCTGTTTTTTAATCTCCCGGAACAATGGCCAACCGGCTCATCTCACGATTGGTCAGTGCCCGGTCAAATACCGCCAGGCCGCCTATCAATCCTTTAAAAAAGTTGCCCGCTCCGCCGGTCAGCTGAACCGACCCCACGGTAAATTCGGAACCGTTATCCCCGATCCCATCTGGGAAATAATAGGGATTTTTAACCTGTATCAGTCCGTCCGGATACCCTTCAAATCCCCGGGTATGGCGGATCTGCTCCGGCCCGCGGCGTTCGAATACCCCGTTTAAATAAGACCGGATGTATTTGCCATCATAGGTAAACGCCACGCAGCTCCACTCCGCCTTGGGCACCAGCTGCTTGCTTGCCGAATATTCAATACAATATGGGAACGGAGGGGTCGCTTTTCCCGTTTTGGAAATATGGCCGCAGACCTGGTTGCCCCCATTGTAATGCGGCAGGTTTACAAACAATCCGTATTGCCTTTTGCCGCCATCGAGGTATTCATTCCACATGCCAGCCACAAAGCCGACGCCTGACCCCGACCATTTTACCCAGGCGATCACCGTAACCGCGTTATTCCGCACATTGAGCGCGCCGGTTGCTGTATAAGGGATCGATAAATAACGGACACCGTTTAACGCGATGGCGTATCCTGACAAAGGACCTTCCGGTACTCTTTGGATGCTGCCGCCCCGTTCTTTCAGGCGGAACTTTTTCCTGCCGGAAGAAACCCGGTCATGCCCCGCTTTTTCCTTAAAATCCCACAGGGCAATAAGGCCGGGACAATTCTCAAGATCCGCCCGCAATACACGGTCCGTTACACGCTGCCCGGATATGTGGATAGCGCCTGTAAAGAACAAGGCTGCAACAATGGCCGCTGCCCGGATCCCTATTATCGAAGTGCTGATCGTTCTCATTATTTAAGGCTCCATTAAAAATCATTTTATTTTCCCCATCCAAACCCGCCGCAGACCTTATTTTCCGGCCAGTGAAGACATCATAGCCTTCAACTTATGGCCCAAGCCCACGGCTCTTTGCTCCGTGTTATCCTTCTATACCGCGAACTGAAGTTCACTGTTGATAGTTGGTCGAGTCGATGTCTCTTACCCCTTCGAACGCAACACACAAGGCCATCGGTCTGATCCTTCTTTCAATTCCCGAATTCATTCCGGAGATAGAACCCGCTAATACCATACAGAGTGCCGTAGGCACGGTACATCTCAGGCAGACGGATCAATGTCGTAAGCTTTGCGTTTCGCTTAAGTTGACGGTTATGGCAGCGGCACCGACCGGAGCTGTAATAACGGCCCCTGCTCCTGCTGCTTTGTTCCCGTACTTAAACATCCCCATTCCATCTCCCTGCTGTTTTATTTCCAGAGCGCGTTTTGCTCCATCGCCCTGTTCAGGGTTAACTCGTTCAAAGGGATCGGGAACCACTTATGTTTTTCAGCCACATTGGTATAGGCTTTTACCGCGTATTTCAATGATCCGGGCATGGTGGCTGTCATGTCCGCTTCGATCTCCTTCATGCGCGGTATAAAGATTCCCCAACGGATCAGGTCTGCCTTTCTCAGTCCTTCAAAGCAAAGCTCCCGGGCGCGTTCATCCCGGATAAGGTCCCGGAAGGAATCCTGGTCCAGCCCTGCCACATCTACAGTGCCGGTAGCAATGCTTGCGGTACCGGTGGCTTTCAGACCGGCATACCGGAAAACAGCTCCGGTAATGGCCGGATCGGAGTCGCCCGATTTTTGCGTGGGCGGAGTTGTTGTGGAGCTCCCGGGAGTGGTTACCGTGTACAGGTTATTGCCGTTAAATACCTGTACTCCTGCCTGGTAAGCCGTATTAGCCTGCCAGGGTTCACCAATGGTCACAGAAGGAATGCCCGTGTAGCCCGTCCCGGGATCGGTAATGCCCACACCCGTTACCTTACCCGTATTGGGCGATACCGATGCGATCGCTTTGGCCCCGGTACCTCCGCCCCCCGAGAGGGTTACGGGCAGTACAGTAACTGTTTTGAGATACCCCGTATTGCCTGCTGCAGCAAGATCGATCCTGCTGACCACTGAAACGGAAGCGGCCGGCGCATTGGGCGACAATCCATAAGCACGCCTCCGCAAGGCATTTACGGCATTGTAGGCCTCCGCCGTGGGCCCGTTCAACTCATTGTCGGCTTCGGCAAACATCAGCAGCACATCCGCATACCGGATCACCGGAAAATTGGTGGGACTGTACTCCGTATTCAGGGGCAGCACGGTTTCGTATTCCCGGCGCCATTTGCCTTCGGTGCGCGTATAGATATCTGTGGGTGGCATGATCGCCCGCACCGTTCCCTTATTGCCCACCAAACTATATGGTGCTATCGCCCAGTCCCTTCTCCGATCGCCGGGCTGAAACAACCGGTACAGGTAAGCGGTTGCACCGCAATAGCCATAGGAATACCCTACATCCTTATCCGTATTTCTTACCCCCATGTAAATAGACCAGCGCCCGCCCAGCCGTTCGGTGCCCATATTGTTGCCATAAAAATCGATCTCCCATAACACTTCTTTATGGGCATTGTCGAAAATATCGGCAGACTCGTTGATAAAGACCTGCTGATAATCGGGGTTCAGATTATGCACATGCGTCTGGATCACACTGTCGGCCCAGGCCCTGGCTTCGGCATACTTAGCAATATCTTTTAACGGCTCTCCCGCCATTTTCAGGTATACCCTGGCCAGCATTGCCTGGATGGCGGTCTTTGAGATATGGACCGGTGTGCCATTGGTGGTATAGTCGTTTACCAGCGGCAGTGCCTCTTTCATATCCTTTATCACCTGCTCATATATATCCCTGGAAGGACTTGCCGGGTTGTTCACCTTCCGGCTGTCCACGGTGGGCTCTAAAAGCAGGGGCACGTCTCCCCACAGGCTCACCAGGTGAAAATACATAAAGGCCCTCAGGAACAGCGCTTCGCCCCTGATCACATTTCTTCTGCCTTCATCCATCTCCGGCTTATTGATATTGGCCAGCAGGTTGTTGGCCCGGTTGATCCCATCATAAAGATTGTTCCAGGTATTATTGATCTTGGGTTCTGATTCCAGAATATTATAATTCGCGGGGTGCGGAACGGCGGTATTCAGTTTATAAAACCCTTCATCGGTTCCGGTCACCTCGTAAAAAGACATAAACAAGCCATAGGTGGCCACGGTAGTCAATGAGCTGTACACCCCTGCCAGCGCTTCATTCAGCTGTTGTTCGGTATTGTAATACTCTTCGGGTACAAAAAAATCTGTCGGTTTGGTGTCCAGGAATTTCTTGCAGGAAGGAACGCCTGCAAGAAGAAGTATGAGCACCGCTATCATCGTTCTATTCATAACGTAATTTTAAAATGAAACATTTAACCCAAATGTTATTGTCCGGGCGTAGGGATACACGGAGTAATCAAAGGCCGGGCGTAGGGCTGAGCTGCCAAATTTTGAAACTTCGGGATCGAACCCTTCATACTTCGTCCAGGTGTAGAGGTTCTGCGCCGACACATACAGCCGGCATGCGCTCAGGTTCATTTTGCGGATCAGCTGGGGTGAAAAATTATATCCCAGCTGCACCGTTTTGAGTTTTAAATAAGACCCGTCCTCTACCAGCCGGCTGGAGTAGGTAAGATTATCCGGCCCGCCGCCACCTGCCCTGAAATATTTGTTGCCCGGATTGTCGATCGTCCAACGGTCTGCATAGGAAGCGTACATATTCTGACCGTTATTATATCCCCCTCCCTCAAAAATAATACGGTTTGCGTTGAATACATCACCTCCCACGGAAAAGTTAAAGAATATATTGAGGTCGAAATTCTTGTACGACAGGTTATTGGAGAAACCCCCTGTAAAGTCAGGGTTCGGATCACCGATCACCGTAGCATCATCCGCATTGATCACACCATCCCCGTTCGTGTCTTTGTACCGGATATTTCCCGGCTGTATAGCATTTGCAGCCCCATAGGACGGCAGGCCTGCTTTGAGTTTATAAGCCCCCGCATTGTCCTGGTCAAAATCGGACAGCTGGTAATTGCCTTCCCAAATATACCCGTAGAACAGTGCAATGGGTTTTCCAACTTCTGCAATGTACAACGGCACACTGGAGGTGAGGGTATTCCAGGCAGCCGTTGTTTTCCTGTCGGTTTCGCCGTCCGATAATGCCAGTACCCGGTTCCTGTTAAAGGAGATATTAAAATCCGAGCTCCAGCTAAAATCTTTTCTGACGATATTCTTTGTACCCAGTGTCAGCTCCAGCCCCTGGTTGCGTACCTTTCCTATATTCTTTAACGCTGTTGTGAAACCGATGGACCCGGGCACCGCTGCATCTAAAAGAAGGTTGGAGGTAATTTTCCTGTAAACATCTGCTGCCAGCGCGATCCGGCCTTTGAATAATTCCAGGTCCAGGCCGATATCACTTTGTGCCGTGGTTTCCCATTTGAGGTTCACATTCCCTAACTCGGAAAGTACGGCTGCGTTTTCGGGCGTATTGTTATAGCTGTAGCCCCCGGTGGGAGGAAGGATCACGCGCGACAGGTACGCAAAGTCCGACACCCTGTTGTTACCCGTTGTTCCGTAGCTGACCCTTATTTTGGCATCGGAGATGAAGCCGGCTCCTTTCATGAAAGGCTCTTCGCTCAGGCGCCAGGCAGCCGCTCCGGAAGGGAAATAGCTCCACCGGTTCTGTACGGCAAACTTTGAGGAACCATCGGCCCGTAAGGACCCTGTAAGCAAATATTTTGACCGGTAGGCATAATTCACCCTTCCCAAAAAGGAAGCAAGGGTATATTCGGAGGATGTGGAAGTAATGGAAACCGGTATGCCTTCATCGATCCCGGATATGCCCAGGCTCTCATTGGGTATATGGTTGGCGGCTGCCCCGTAACTGGATATGCGGGTGCCCTGCATCGTAAACCCGGCCAGTACATTCAGCTTGCTGGCCGCACTTAACATCCGGTCAAATGTAAGCGTATTCTCACTCACCCAGCTTGTTAAACTATTATAGATCACAGAACCGCTTACGCCGTTATCCTTGCCCGACTTGGTGAGGGGGCTTCCCAGCGGTGTCTGGGTATTATTAAAGGTCTCCCTTCTGCCTTTTGTTTTGGTGAGCCCGCCGGTGAGGCGCAATTTAAAATACCGGGCAAACGAATAATCGGCATAGGCATTGGCCGTGAGTACTTCCGATATTCTTTTGCGCCATTCGTTTTTAGCGGTTTTCAGGGGATCAAACCCACTCAAAACAGCAAGAAATTCTTCATCTTCCAGGTTCTCTTCCGCCTCATCCATATGGTTCCTTCTTACAGGCCGGAACGCCCAAACGCTGTAGAGCAGGTTGCCGGAGAAAAAACCATTTCCCCCCAGGGATGGACTGGTGCCAAACTGGTTGAGGTAACTGTAATTAACATTGATACCGGTATTGAGGTGCTTATTCACTTTCTGATCCAGCCTTAAACGGCCCTGGTACCGGTCGTAGCCCGAATTGACAATAATACCATCCTGGTTGAATGCCGAAACGGAAACACTGTACTTAGTGGCATTGGAGCCGCCCATTAAAGAAAGAAAATAGTTCCGGAAAGGCCGGGCGCCCAGCAGGGAATCCTGCAGGTCAATACCTTTTATATTGCGGTAATCTTCGATGGTCTTACCCTCCGTGAGATACGTAGAATCTGCATAAGCGGGGTTCCGTTCGGAAACATATTTTATGTACTCATAAGGGCTCATCAATTCCATTGTTTTGGTGTATTGCTGAAACCCGTAATACGCATTGAAATTAACGACCGGCTTCCCGATCTTTCCCTTTTTGGTAGTGATCAGGATCACACCGTTGGCGGCCCGGGCACCATAGATAGCGGTGGACGAAGCGTCTTTGAGCACTTCGATCGATTCGATCTCCGCGGGATTGATCGCGTTATTATCCGGGTTTTCCATCGGGAAGCCATCCACTACGTAGAGGGGGGAATTGTCCTGGGTAAGGGAATTATTTCCCCGGATCACGATGTTGACCGATGCGCCCGGCTGGCCATCATCCGAGCTGGCGGTAACACCAGCCACACGCCCGGCAAGCGCTTCCTCAAAGGACCGGACCGGCGCTTTTTGAAGATCGGCCATCTTAACGGAACCCACGGACCCCGTCAGATCCTTCCGCCGGGTTTCTCCGTACCCGATCACCACTACTTCATTCAGCTGGCTTTCGGTTGCCGTTAAGGATACATTGATCACCGTCCGGCTGCCCGGCACAACTTCCTGCATTTCAAAACCGGTAAATGAAAAGACCAGCGTTCCCCCTCCCTGCGGAACCTGTATGCTGTAGGCGCCGGCGGCATCCGTATGGGTACCGATAGCCGTGCCCTTAAGGATAACCGTTGCGCCGGCAAGCGGTTGCTGACCTGCTGCCGATGTCACTTTCCCGCTGATCACTGCCTGTGCCATGCTCTTTTTGACACAAAACAGGGAAAGAAGCAGGACGATTAAGATAAAAGATTTTCTGTTCATTGCAATTGGTTTGATCGCCGATCGGCTTTTGTTTTTTATCATTCAGATTTTCTGTTTTTGTTTTCCGCCGGAAGCATCAATGAGGAACCACTGCTGCCGGCCTCACGTTCCTGCCTTTCCGGTGGGTGATGTTATCGCCTAAATCGGCCCGCGCTTCTTCTGCATATTGCAGCATCTTCTCTTTTATTTCGGGATATTGATCCTGTACATCATATACGGTACCCGGATCATGCACCAGGTCGTACAGGGCCATCGGCACATCCACCACCGGCGTTGGCCCGCGGTCGCCATCCTTGCCATGAGGTACCTGGTAGGTCCGGGATTTATGCGGCAGCACCAGCTCCCAGTTCTTATACCGGATCAGCTTTAAGTTATTCACATCAAAATACACATAGAAGACCTCCCTTGGGGTAACCGGTGATTTACCGGTAAGCAGGGGCAGGAAATTCAGCCCGTCGATCTTTTTCTCCGGCAGCACCGAACCGGTGGCTGCCATCACAGTAGGCAAAATATCCATATTGGTCAGTAGCTGGTTGCAGATGCTGCCCGCTGCTACCTTGCCCGGCCAGCGGATGAAACAAGGCACCCGGGTACCCCCATCCCAGGCCGTGCCCTTGCCTTCGCGCAGGCCGCCCGACGACCCGGCATTGTTACCAAAGCAAAGCCAGGGGCCATTGTCGCTGGTAACGATCAGCAAGGTATTTTTTGCCAGGCCGGTCCGTTCCAGCACCTCCATTACCTGGCCAACCGACCAATCAATTTCGCTGATGACATCGCCAAACAAGCCGGCCTCCGTTTTGCCTTTAAACTTTGCCGATACGGCAATGGGAGCATGCGGCATGGGATGCGCCAGGTAAAGGAAGAAGGGTTTATTTTTCGCTTTCTCAATAAACTGCACCGCTTTTTGGGTCAGCACCGTAGTCAGCGCCGACTGATCTTCCAGCGTGCGGATGGTCCCTACCTGTTTATCGCCTTCCAGTACTGGAAGCGGGGGAAACCGGTGACGCATATCGGAAGTATCGGTCACCGGTCTTCCTTTATAGTCTACCGGCCACATATCATTGGAATAAGGCAGTCCGTAAAAATAATCGAACCCGTAATGAATGGGAAAGAACGGGGCTTTATTGCCCAGGTGCCACTTACCCAGCATACAGGTGGCATACCCGTTTTTTTTCAACAGGCTGGCAATGGTTTCTTCAGCGGGATTGAGCGCCCTGTTATTCCAGGGCATGATGGCGCCGCCGCCCATGCTGATCCGGCTTGGATAACACCCGGTAAGCAAGGCCGCCCGGGAAGGACTGCAGACACCCTGGGCTGCATGAAAATGGGTAAACCGCATCCCTTCATTTGCCAGGCGGTCAAAATTGGGCGTGGTATAGCCCGTGGCCCCATACGGGTCTGTATCCCCATACCCCATATCGTCCATATTGATGATGATGACATTGGGTTTACCTCCCTTCCGGGACTGCTGCTGTGCCTGTATCTGCCCAGCTGTTATACAAATTGTAAAAATCAACAGTGTGTATCTTATCATGATCCTCTTTTTTTCTTTTCAATGCCTGTAAGCTCGGCAACCGGGTGCTTCCACCCCAGCGGCCGGTCTATAGCCGCGTCCGTAACACCATAGCCCCTGAAAAAAGGCAGGGTTTCCCGCGTATCTATCTGGCCGGTGTTCCGGATCTCTATCCCGTTTACATCCACAGCGATCACCGGTATGCGCGGATCCGGATCTTCTGACCGGAGCATCAGCCCGTTGACCTGGATGTTTTTTACATGCCGGATGAACAGGCCGGATGAAGGCAGCTCCTCCCACACCGTAGGTTGCGGATATCCTTTTTCATCTTCCGGCACCTTTGCAGCATCCCCGATAAAGCCACCTGCTCTTAGCCCTCCTTTGTTATGGAACTGTATATTGGAGAGCGATACATTTTCAACATAGTACCCCGGAATCGCCGTAATGGATGAGGAATAATTGCCGGTATTGTACGCCACAACATTGCTGATCACAATATTGCGCATCCTACCCACCGGCGGCTGTGGTGCCTCTTCTATATGCTTCCGCGCCCGGTTTCCCAACCGGATGTACAGGGGGCACTGTACGCCTTCGATCGTTATATTACTGATGCTGATGCCTTCCATTACGCCGCCATCCACCAACTCCAGCGACAGGCCGGCTATCCCCCCGGGCATGCCAAATATCGGCGCGTTATGCCGGCTTGGTTTTATGATACAGTTGGAGATGGAGATATTCCTGAATCCCCCGGTTGATTCGGTACCGGCTTTTATGGCATTGCAGAAGCTTGAAACAATACAGTTGGTGATCACCACATCTTCACACGCGGCCGGCCCGGTGCTTTTCAATACAACGGCATCATCATCAGTATCAAAAACCGAATTGGAAAGCGTGAACCTCCGGCATCCGTCGATGTCGATGCCGTCATTATTCCGGTTGGCATGGTTGTACACGTTTACCTGGTTCACCAGTACATCTTCACAATCCAGGTAATGCTGGTTCCAGATACCGGAATGCAGCATCCTTATGCCTTCTACTTTTACCCTGCGGCAGGAGATCAACAGGATATTACGGGGCCGGCCATCCAGATCGCTTTTTACTTTTGCATCCGGGCCCGGCTCCTGCTTTGCACCGTTGCCATCAATCGTGCCGGTGCCGGTAATGGCAATATCGGATGCTTCATTGGCATAGATCAGCGCCCGCCATCCTCCTGCATCCTTTTGTGAGCGGTAGGCCGGGCGCGGCTGCAGCGGAAAATCTTCCCGGTTAGTGCCGGCCAGCAGTACAGCGCCGCTTTCGAGGTGCAACTCCACATGATCCTTCAGGATCAGGGTACCGGATTTAAATACCCCGGCGGGGATGATCACCCGGCCACCCCCATTTTTATAACAGGCACTAATCGCCTTGTTGATGGCAACCGTATTTATAAACCCGCCCCCGCTCCGGGCGCCAAAATCGGTGATCAAAAAATCTTTTGCTCCTGCGGCCTTCGCAGCCAGGCAAATGCCCAAACACCACAACATTTTTTTTAACGCAGTTATCATTCTATCTTAAACTTTAAAATCCGATAATACTTTTTTGCCCGTCTGTACGGCAGGCCCGCTATTCATCACCGCCAAAATAACCGGCATCCCAGAAACGATACCTTGGCAGCGCGTTCATCTTTAAACGCTTTTTAAAATCGCGGAAATCTCTATGGCCCTGTTCCGACCACAACACTTCGCTTAATGCAGTCATTCTTGGAAAGATCATATACTCCGCCGTGCTCGGATACCGGATATACTCCGTCCACAGGTTTCCCTGTGCCCCTAATACAGCATCCGCGCTATCCAGCCCGTTCATTTTTTTGGGAACCGGCTCATACGCATACACCGCTTCCAGGCTGTTATATCCGAATATGGCAAGGGTGTCTTTTCGTTTCGACTGATAGCAGTTAAAATACAGCGGTGCGATGGGCGTCATGATCATTTTATGCCTTCCCGGCCCGGTTTTCTTTTTTTTCTCCTGCCAGTTCATCACAACAAGCGATGTATCGTTCACACCCGCCGCCGCCTCTTCCCAGCCCATGGCTTTTTTGCCTCTGGCCTTAAGATAACAGACCACCTGCTTTACAAAATATGCCTGAAGCCCCGCCTCATCTTTTAAACCATGCGCCCTGATAAAAGCCTGAGTAGCGCTGTCTGCCTGCCACCATTTTTTACTGCATTCATCACCCCCTATGTGGATATATGGTGCCGGAAAAAGGGCGGCCACCTCGTTAAAGACCTGCTTCAAGAACCGGAATGTGGCCGGAGTGGGCGCCAGAACATTGTTCAGCCGGTTGAAGGTGCCCCATTCGGTGGCAACGGTCCAGCTGCTGTCCGGGCCGGTACTCAGCTCCGGGTAGGCCGCAATGGCTGCCCGGCAATGACCGGGCACATCAATTTCCGGAATGACGGTAATGCCCCGGACGCCTGCATAGCGCACGATTTCCCGTACCTGCTCCTGCGTATAATACCCGCCGTACCGCCTGCCATCATACCGCGCAGGCCGGTCCTTGCTGTGTCCCAGGAGGGTTGAATCGCGCCATGCCCCTATTTGTGTCAGCCTGGGATAGCTTTTGATTTCAATGCGCCAGCCCTGGTCGTCGGTCAGGTGCCAGTGAAATACATTGAATTTATAGTGACATAAATAATCAATATACTTTTTGATAAAAGCCACTGAAAAAAAATGCCGGCTCACATCCAGATGCATTCCCCTGTAAGCAAAGCGGGGATGGTCCGTAACCGTGAACAGCGGAAGCGCAATATTTCCGGCCTTTGAAAGCGGAAGCACCTGCAGCAGTGTCTGTATGCCATAGATGATGCCCGGCCGGTCATTCGCCCGGATGATCACCCCTTCTTCTGTTGCCTCCAACACGTAAGCACCGGGCATCTTATTTACAGAAGCATCCCTTTGTAACCAGATCCCGTTTTCGCCGCCCGCCGCGGCCGCGGTCTCTACGGGAAGGGCCAGGCCACATTGTTTTAAAAGCTGCTCCTTCAGGTAAACGGCCTGTTCCGCAAAGAAGGGCGCCGCATTGATTTTTGTTGCCGGTGTCAGATGAACGGCTTCCCCATTTCGTGTTCTCAGCTCCACAGGCCTTGGGATTAGATTATATAAGGTCTGTGTGGATACCGGCACAACGCCGCCGACACCCTGGGCCTTCGCAGTAAAAGAAACCGGCAGGAATAATACGACCAATAAATACAATTTGATTTTCACCATGCAACCTGTTAATAATGCTGTCTGAGCAAAACGCTGCAACAACATTCATTTATAAGACACCGGCTGAAATAAAAAGGGGGGTATTCTTATTAAATTTTATTTATAAAAAACAGATGGACCGGTATATGGTATTCCTCTGATTCCCGGGGGCAGGAACCAGGGCGGAAGATCCCGCAGCCTGAAATGTACCGTGCCTACGGCACTCCATCTCCTATTAGCTTGCCTTGTCTCCCGAATGAATTCCGGAGCTGAAACAGGGAGCAGGCCGATGGCCTTAGGGAATCTATTCGAAGGACAAGAGGCATCGCCCCGACCAACCATCAACTGCGGATTTCAGTTCGTTGTATAGGAGAGAACACAAAACAGAGAGCCATCGGCTAACGGCTATGATGCAGATACAACCAGGTCAGAAGATCCCGCAGCCTGAAATGTACCGTGCCTACGGCACTCCATCTCCTATTAGCTTGCCTTGTCTCCCGAATGAATTCCGGAGCTGAAACAGGGAGCAGGCCGATGGCCTTAGGGAATCTATTCGAAGGACAAGAGGCATCGCCCCGACCAACCATCAACTGCGGATTTCAGTTCGTTGTATAGGAGAGAACACAAAACAGAGAGCCATCGGCTAACGGCTATGATGCAGATACAACCAGGTCAGAAGATCCCGCAGCCTGAAATATACCGTGCCTATGGCTCTCCGGCTCCTATTAACTTGTCCTATCTCCGGAATGGATTCCTGAGTTGAAACAGGGAGCAGGCTGATGGCCTTATGGATTCTATTCGAAG
>NZ_KB893625.1:459648-530459 GCF_000374125.1 Niabella aurantiaca DSM 17617 | reverse complement strand
CGGCCAACCATCAATTGCGAACTCCAGTTCGCTGTATAGGAGCATAATATCGAACAGAGAGCCATAGGATCGGGTCATAACCTGACGGTTATGGTAGAAACATTCATGAATAACAGAGACAAAAAATATTATAAAATCATTCGAAGCTATCGCCCGCACAACGGACCGGACGGGCGTTTCAGGGTTTAAAATAATATCCGGTTGCCGATCCGTCACGTCGGACAAAACGAGCATTCACTTTAAACGAAGGCTGACAGCATTCTGACAACAGCTGTTGCAAGTCCTTTCCTCAATCACCGATCCAGCGCTCCCAGGCTGCTGCCTGTTCCTTCAGCACATCGCCGGGAACAACCTGAAGTTTTTTCAAATCCCGGTCTTTGCCGTAGGCCGCTTTAATAACGGACAGGTCCTGCCCAAAAGCCGGATCGCCTTCAGCGCCCACGCCCGCCAGCAGCAGCTTTCGCGGAAACAGGCTTGCAGCCAGGTCTGGAAGGTCGTAAACACCCATGCTCCCCGGCACCGCGTTCTGAAGAAACGCCGGATCATAATCTTCCTTCATAACCAGGGCGCGATAAGACGGGCAATGCCCGGTTAGCGCAACCCCGCCAATGTTCCTGTCAAAAGCTGCAGCGTGCAGCAACACCGGCTCCATTGCGCCCTTTGCCAACCCATATACTTCCCCGAAATCGGCCTTCTTTAACAAGGCGGTCAGCTTTACCACATCCGCGGCCCGTATACCCACAATGCTTCTTCCGATCAGCAACGCCGAAAACCAGCTATTATAGGATACGCTGTCGATGTACGAATCGCCTTTAAAGATTCCCGGCCCCATTTCACCGGTACCAATAAGATCCGGAGCCAGCACGGTGAAGCCCTTACGGACAAACCATTCCATTTCCCCGCCCTCCCCTGATCCGTCTATCTTTCCGGAAGGGCTCAGGAAAATCAGCGCCTTGCCAGTAGCCGCATCCGGTTTCAGGAGCAGGTAGGGAATCACATACGCACCCTCTCCTTTCACAAAATATTTTTCCATTACATATCCCTGCCGCTGTACCCGGCCGGTAAAAACAGGCGTATCCGTTTCCATGGGCGGCCGGTAACCCGAAAGTATTTTCGCGGACCGGATCCGGTCCGCGAAATTGCCGTTCCCGTTCCTGCGTTTTTTTTCTAATTGCGCTGCTTCTTTTTCCGCGGTCAGCTTATTCAAACTAAAGACCGTAGCTCCTTTCAGGGAGGTGCTCAACTGCCCGGTTTCGGTCACCTGCAGCGCGTCTTTTAGAGGCGGCACTTTTTCGTCGGTGGGATCGCCGGGATTATCCAGGTACTTTTGAAAAAAAGCATACATCGCCTCCCTGTTCTTTTTTGTGGAAGCATGGGGCGCATCATCGCTCACCCGGCGAAAGTTACGGTCCCTGCCATACGCCCGGTACAACCTCGCTACTTCCCCGGCCGTTTCTATTGCACCCTGTACAGGAAACATATCGCGGCTGGTAGTGAGCATCAGTGTGGGCTTTGGCGCGCGCACCAGCAGCAGGTCCGCCATATCCAGCCCATGTGCGATAGCACCGGTAAAATTCTGTTCCGCATCCTGGGGACCCATCGACTGGTAGAGCCGCGTAAAATTTGTAAAATAATTCTCCGGCGCCGATGCCTTAATGCGATCATCGAACGCAGCAATAAAAGCGCTTTGCGTGCCACCACCCGACCGCCCGGTAATGCCGATCCTGCCGGTATCCACCTCTTTGCGCGTAAGCAGGTAGTCTACCGCGCGGATGCCGTCCCATATAAAATAAGACGCCAGGCTTCTTCCGGTCATGAATACCTGGGCACCGGCATAAGAATGTTCATAAGAAGGATACTGGAAACGGGACTTCCCCGTTGCCGGATCATAATACTGTAACCGCTCACCCTGTCCTGCCGGGTCAAATGCCAATACAATAAAGCCCTTCCGAACAAGGTTCACAAGAATGTTTTGATACGCCCGGTAACCACTTTCCGAATGCCCGCTGCAATAAATAATAGCCGGAGCCTTCCCGTTCTTTAAAACGGACGGAATAAAAAGCGAAGCCGTAACATAGAAGCGGGGCTGCGATTCGTACACGACGTTTTCAATCCGGTAGTCGTCTTTCTGCACCACTTTTGTAATAACGGGGTTGAGCGCTGTCTTCGGGGGAAAGGGCCCCACAACCCGGTTCAGCTCCTGCCGGATCCATTGCTGTCTTTTTTTCCATTCCTCGAGGGAGCCGATGGCAGCCACTTCGCGACTGCGCTTTTCCAAAAAACCGTAAGCCTGCCGGGCCAGGTGATGGTATAACGCATTGGGAGCATCCGAAAACCGCATCCAGTGCCGGGTGCCGCGGATGCCGTCAAATTCCTGTTGCGAAAAGACTGGCAGCACCGCATACGCCGTGATCCATAAAAAAAGAAGAACAGGTTTCAGTAATGCGGCCGGCCGCTTAAAAATAACGCACATAAATAAAAATCATTTTTCAAATCATCCCGGGTAATTTCCAGCTCATTAAAACGATTTATCTGCCAGGTCCCACCAAAGCCTTGTAGCGCCATTGTCGGGGCCATTGAGCATCGTCGCGGCCTCATTGGCGCCGTTGGTATTGGTATTATATTCCCTTTGGGGGATGGGCAAACGCCGGATGCCGGGTATGGTAGGAATGATGCCCCCGCTGTTGTTTAACACAATGGGAAACAGAACCGGGTAGCCCGTTCTCCGGTATTCCGCCCAGGCTTCTTCTCCATCCGGGAAAAGCGCGATCCATTTTTGGGTGATGATCCGTTCCAGCTTGCGGTCGTTCGACACTCCTTCCTCCCACTTAACCGTTATGGTGCTCAGGTAGGGTGAGCCGGCATCCACATCATTCTGCCCCGGGGTCATTGCCTTGGGATCCGTGTAAGGCGCCGGCGTATTGATGGCATTATTTTTATAGGCCGTCACTTTATCGCTCAGCCCGTACTGTTCAAAAGACCGGTCGATGCCGGTATTGTAATCCGTTGCGGCATCTCCTGCATTTGCCCAGCCTCTTAAAGCGGCTTCCGCCTTTAAGAACCAGGACTCTGCAGCCACCATCATCTGCATCTTCGGCGGCAGCGGCACCAAAGCGGAATAGCCTTCATAACGCGACTTTGCATCAATGTTGATGCCGCAGCGGATGCCTTTAAACTGCCCGGCAACCGCCGCATCCTTAGCGGGTAAAAAATAAGCGCTTACCCTCGGATCTTCGAACCCGGACAGGATCGATTCCATCGACGCCCCCATTCTTATATCGCTCCAGTCATTGGAGATGGTCGTTTGCGGGTGTGTTGTCAGCAATTTTATAAAGCAGTTCTGGCCGTTTTCCGTGAGCAGGCCACCGCTCGCCGGATCCAGCGCTGCTTCGCCCTGCGCTTTAGCTTTTTCCGGCGCCACTTTTGAAATACGGAGCGCCATTCTCAGGCGCAGTGAATTGGCATAACGCAGCCAGTTTCTATAGTTATCGCTGGTATAGGCCAGATCCGCTTTCTGCATCTGGGGAGAAACAGGCGCCTCTTTGAGGCTGACAAGCGTTTTGATGGCAGTATCCAGGTCGCTGAAGAGGAAGGTATACGCATCCTCCTGTGTATCGTAATGCACGGTTCCGTCGTCATCGGCCTGGTTATACCGGCTGAAAATAATGGGACCAAATTTATCCGTCACCCGGTTCATGGCCGTTACTCTTAAAATACGCGCCAGTGCATCCAGGTCTTTGTAATCCGGAATAGTGCGGGCCATTTCCACTACCTTATAAGCAGGGTTCATCACTGTCTGGTACCGGTTCACAAAACTGGAGGCGCAATAGGGCTCAATAAGATTATAAGTGGTGTTGTAGGCGTTGGACCGGAAGGGTGAGGGTGGCATCATAAAGCCGCTGAAACTGTCGCCATTAAAATTTCCTATTTGCTGATACGCAGCCGGGTTATCTGCAATGAGCGTGCGCTGTGCCTGCTGCAGGAATGAGGCCACCAATGTATAATCGCCATTGGCCTGCTCATCCGTAAGACCCGCCGGATTGGTATTGATCTCTTTAAAGTTCTTTGTACATGCCGAAAACATCAGAAGCATTACGATGAGCACAGTTACCCCCCCTGTACTGTTTTTAAACGGGCACCGGTGTTTAAGATTGTCAGAATTCAAAATCATATCAGAACCTTAATTTTAAGTTAAGACCATAACTGCGGGTAGGAGGCAATCCGAAGATGTCAAACCCGGAACCACCTTCATCCGTGGTGGTTACCACCTCGGGGTCATAAGGCGCATCGTTCCTGAAGAAGAACAGGTTTCTGCCTACCAGGCCCACACTGGCCGATTTAATGAATTTGGACGCAAGGGGAAGCTGGTACACCAGCGACAGCTCGCGTAAACGGATATTGGTGGCGTCATACAGCTGCCCTTCGGCAATGCCATTCCTGTTGCCGATGCCGTGATAATACTTTATCGCCGGCACCATGGTTACGGGCGTGCCGTCCTGCCGTGCCCCGTTGATCGCAACGCCACCCTGCTCCCGTGCATCCGCACTTTCCTGGCTATACCCGAACGCATTTAAGAACCCCTGTGTATTGCTCACCACCTTTCCTCCAAACCGGCCATCGATCGTAAAAGACAGCAGCAGCTTTTTGTACTTCAGCCGGTTCACCCACCCCACGATGGCACTGGGGTTTGACGTACCCAGATACCCGGCAGGGGCCGTCATCGGCACACTGTCGTTGCTTACAATAATCTGCCCTTTATCATTCCTCAAGAATTTGGGACCCCACAGGTCGCCAAAAGAACCGCCCACCCTCAGCACGTTATAGCTGGAACCGATCGGGTAGGTATTCCCCAGCTTGGGATTCAACTCCAGCACTTTGTTCCTGTTGGCCGTATAATTGAAGGCTGTATTCCATTCGAACCGCTCACCCCGGATCACTTTATAGTCCAGGGCAATTTCGATCCCCTTATTTTCTACATTGCCGGCATTGATAAACAGGGTGGTATTGAGCATCCCGACCGGACCCTGGAAAGAAAAGAACTGGTTCTTTGTATTGGATTCATAAAGCGCGGCATCCAGGCTCAACCGGTTATCCATAAAACGCCCTTCAAGCCCCAGCTCAAGGCTTTTGCTTAACTCCGGCTTCAGGGGCTCATTATTAAAAATACCCGAGTTGTTCACATTGATCTCGCCACTGCCAAAATTAGCCGCCGGTATCATGCTGGTAAATTGCTGTACCCCGTTGCCCGTGGAAGCATAAGAGAAGCGCAGCTTGCCGAGGTTGACCCAGGAGGGCATTTTTATGAATTCATTCAGCAATGTGCTGATGCCGGCAGAATAATAAAAGTACCCCGACTTCTCGCTAGGCGTGCCGGCAAGGGTGGAAGACCAGTCGTTCCTTGCTGTGAGGTCCAGGTACAGCAGCTCTTTATAACCCAGGTTGGCGGAGGCAAATACCGACTGCACCTGCTGCCTGCTGAATGATTCCCTGAAATTGGTGATCGGCTGATCGCGGTAAATATTGTTTAATAAAAAGGCGTTTGCAGTGTTCATTCTCCGGATGTCGATCGACCACCCGGAGCTCCGGATATCATTGATGGACGCACCCAGGGTAAACCCAAGCTCCATATCATCTGCCAACGTTTTCTGCCCGTTTAACAACAGGTCTCCGTACATCGTTTGCCCCGAACCTTCATCCCGCATATACCGCCCGTTATCGGGAAGCAATACCAGTTTACTGTTATCGGGGTCGGTATAGATCTGCCCCGAGGAAGCGCCCTGGGTTCCTGCGTACACCCTGCGCTCAAATTTATTCCACATTTTGTTCAGTGTTCCTCTGGCGCTCAGGTTCAGCCAGTCATTGACCGCATATTTTAAAGAGGCCGTAGCAATTATATTTTCCCGCGACTGATCTGTTGGGTTCTTATTCAGCACCCAGTAAGGATTTTGCGAAACGTTGGTGCCTGTTTGCCCTGCAGCATTTATGTTGAACCAATTCTGAAGGTATATATTCCTTTCGGGCGAAAGGTATTGGTAGTTGTTCTTAAAGTCCTCAAAATCCAGCCCCCGGGGGAACATATACAAGCCGGCAAGAACACCGAAGTTAAGGCCGGATGCGGCGCGGTTGTGGATCTTTTGGCTGGCGTACATGATGCTGCCGTCAAAAGTGAGCCGGTTATTAAAAAAGCGGGTCGTATTCCGGTAGGTAACGGTGTTTTGCTTAAACCGTTCGGTTGGCATGATCCCTTTGTTGGTGATATTGGCATAGGAAAAATAATTCTGCATTTTATCATTACCCCCGCTCAGCGCGATGCTGTTGATCAGTGTAGCCCCCTTATTAAAGAAGTCCTTTACATGATCTTTGTACGCCCCTTTTGGGCCCCAGCTTTCTTCATTATAAGATACGCCGCCCTTGGGGTTGGGGGTTTGACCGTAGGTGAACTGAAGCCGAGGCAGGTAGAACGCTTCTTCAACAGTTGCCATGCTGGAGATATCGATCCGGCTGACGCCCGCCACGCCTTTTTTTGTTGTTATCAGGATGGCGCCGTTGGCTCCCTGGCTTCCGTATAACGCAGAGGCATTCGCGCCTTTTAAAACGTTTACCGAGGCAATATCATCTGCATTCAGGGTACTTAGGATATCGCCCCGGTCTACTGCCCCGCCCAGCGCGCCTGCAGGACCGCTTCCTTCCGTATTGGTAATGGGTAATCCATCCACAATATAAAGCGGCTGGTTATTCCTGGGAGATTTCAGCCCCCTGAGCACGATATTGACCGACCCCCCGGGACCGGAAGAGCTCCGGTTGATCTGCACCCCGGATACTTTTCCGACAAGATTGTTCATCACATTTACATCTTTTGTATGGGTGAGCCTCTCCCCGGAGACGACCTGCGTGGAATAGGTAAGGCTTTTTGCCTTCCTTGAAATACCCAGCGCCGTAACCACCACTTCATTCATATTGACCACATCCTTCTCCAACAACACATCAATGGTGGCATGTTTATCTACTGCAATTTCGAGGGTCTTATACCCCACGTTGCTGAATACCAATGTTGCGGCCGGCGAAGAAACCGTAATGCTGTACGCGCCGCCGGCATCCGCTGTGGCCGCAGCTTTCCCGTCTTTCTCCACGATGCTTGCCCCCGCAACCGGCTGGCTGGTACTGTCGGTCACTTTTCCGCTGACACGGAAAGCCCCGTTCTGGGCCATGGCCGATACGCTCAAAAAGACTACCGTATAAAAAAGAAAAATTGCCTTTTGCAACGGGAGCGCGCGCCGGCTCCTTTTATTTTTTTGTTTTCCAAACAACCGTCTGATCATACTCCCTGGCTTAATTGATTCGGAATTATCTAATCTTGAAATACAGCGGGTCCCTGCTTTCGCAACAGCAAATCCCTTAAGGCTTTGCCTGCTGCAAAAACCAGCTGATATTTAATAGACAACTCCGGTTGTTAAAAAGGGGGTATCGGCCTTTAAAAAAAATCAGCATATTTATTTGCCGGGCACAAAAAGGATGGCATCGGCAACCGGGGTGCTGCCGGACAATTCAACAAACGCTTTTTGCCCGGGTGTAAGCACATAGGTTCCCAGGGCCACCCATTCGCCGGAGGTCTGGCCCTGCACCTGTACATCGGATGCGCCGACGGTTTTTCTTGTTTCGCTTTTCCCATCATGGATCCGGGCAACGGTCTGGATGGCGGTGTTCTTCAGTTTTGGAAAATAAGCATAGATCTGATAAGGGCCTTGTTTTTTAACACCTGGTATAAACCGGACGGACGGCGGTACTCCTGCTTTTGAACGGCCCAGGAGGTAGGATGGCCCGTAACCGCCCCGTTTTTTTCTTTCCCAATCGCCCCGGATCACCACCTGGGTGCTGTCCTCATTGTCGATCAGTATTTCAGCGGCGCTGCCATCCGCAAGCGGGTTCTGCTTCAGTTCTTTTTGTATGCCCGTTACATCTACCTGCTGTACCGGAACACGCTGATCGATCGCCAGGCAGGCAGCCACCGCAGCCGACTGCCCAAGCACCATAAAGACCGGCTCCATCCGTATGGAGCCAAAAGCGATATGCGATGCGGAAAGGCAAACAGGCACCAGTAAATTGGAAGCTTCTTTTTGTTTGGGTGTAATGGCCCGGTAAGAGACGGGGTAAGGATCAAAACCGCCCACTTCCACGTTCCCTTCATTCTTCACCATCCCGTTCACCACCTGCCGGTCGCAGTTATGCGAATCCATCGTATAGGCTGCCATGCCCACACCATCGGTAACCACCTGCTCGCCGGTACAATGATGCTGGGTTATTACCAGCGCTCCAACCATCCTGCGGGCCTCGCGGATGTAGAGCTGCGGTGTCCAGTTATCATTATCCATATATTCATCTTTAGGGTAGCCCCATTGTTTCATTTCTTCACGGATAAAATCCGGAACCCGGGGATCATGCCCCACAAAATACAGAAGCCCCCGGGTATAATCTTCATGCAGCTGCTGGATCCTGGCGCGCTCATCATAACCCGCCTCCGGATATGCCCAGTTCATCCCAATCAGGTCCGTAGAAAAGCCACCCCTGTTATTGATATCGGTTTTTCCGTTGGGCATCCGGCTCCAGATAAAAATATCTTTCAGCGACTTCCAGGGCTGGCGTTCTTTTAAACGGAGCAGCAATGCATACCTGGCTGGGTCATAACGATCCGGTTTGCCGATGGGGAGCCTGTTCTCTGGTACATTCGTCAATGTAATGCGATAGTTATATGCCTGTACTTTTTTATCGCCGGCACCCGGGACCGCTACCGAGCCGGTGCTGATGCCCCAAAGGAGGCCGCTTCCGGGGTCTCCCGGTATTTTGTAAGGATCAATCCCATCCGGAAACTGGTGGCCCTCCATCAATTGAACACCATTGATCGTTTCCTGATACCTGCTGTTCGCTTCCCTCCCAACCGCATAGGAAACGCCGGCAGCAGCCATCAGATCGCCCTCATAGCTACAGTCTATAAATACTTTTGCACGAACGGTCAGCTGACCGGAATCCCGCCTGGTACTTTCGAGCGTAATGGTATGGATGCGGTTCCCTTTTTTGCCGGCACGGATGATCCTGCGTTCAAATAACACCGGGAAACCCGCCCGCCGCACATAATCATTAAAAATACTTTCCGCAACTTTCGGCTCAAATATCCACTGCTCCAGTTTTCCGTAATGCGCACCGATGCGGCGGTAGAAATCCCGCGCCAGACCGGTTACCACGTACTTGTTACCGATATCCGTATAACCCAGCCCACCCGAGGTCAATCCTCCTAAATGCCTGCCCGGTTCTATCAGAACCGCCGTTTTTCCCATCTTCATCGCCGTATAGGCTGCAATGACCCCTGCGGAGGTTCCGCCATAAATACATACATCGCTTTCCAATACCTTCCGGTGCTGCGCAACGACCGGACTCATCGGCAGCATATTGCCGATGAGCACCATTAGCACCCATTTTTTTACACGCAATTTTTTATCCTCATTCATTTTCAAAAAATTCAAATTCATACCCGGTCACCCTGCGCTGCCGCAGGACCGGTAAAATAAAAAACGGCCGCGAAACCCGAGGCCCGTACCCCATTCAGAACGAAACATTGAGGCCAAACGTTATCGTCCGGGCATATGGATATACCGAATAGTCAAAGGCCGGCCTTAATGCGGAATTGCCGAATTTTGAAACCTCGGGATCAAAGCCCTCATACTTTGACCAGGTGTACAGGTTTTGCCCCGATACATAGAACCGCAGGCTGCGCAACCCCATCCGGCCCGTTATTTTTTCCGGAAGCCGGTACCCCAGCTGTACCGTTCTCAGTTTCAAATAAGAACCATCCTCAACGACGCGTGTGGAATACAAAAGATTATCAGGGCCTGCGCCGTTGCTGCGGAAATACCGGTTATTCTGGTTTTCCGGGGTCCACCGGTCTGTATAAGCTGTAAACATATTCTGCCCGTTATTGTACCCCCCTCCTTCAAAGATGATGCGGTTTGCGTTGAAGACATCCCCTCCGTACGAAAAATTAACGAACAGGTTCAGGTCAAAGTGCCGGTAAGAAAAGTTATTCGAGAGCCCGCCCGTAAAGCCGGGGTTCGGGTCGCCGATTATGGTGGCATCTTCACGGTTGACCGTTCCGTCCCCGTTGAGATCCCTGTACCTGATAAAGCCCGGCTGTATGGCTTCACTATAACCAGGCACTCCTTCTTTTAAGCTATAAACACCAGGGGCCGTTTCATCAAAATCGGCATACTGGTAATTCCCGTCCCAGATATAACCATAAAATAAGGCGATCGGCCGTCCTACCGCTGCTATATATAAAGGCACATTGGATGTCAATGTATTCCAGGAAGCTGTAGTAAGCCGGAAATCCTCGCCCTCCGAAAGCGCCAATATCCGGTTCCGGTTAAAAGCGATGTTGAAGTTGGTGTTCCAGCTAAAATGCCGGTTCAAAATATTGACCGTATTCAGCGTCAGCTCAAAACCGCTGTTGGCCACCTTGCCAATGTTTTTAAACACCGAAGTAAACCCGATAGAACCGGGCACCGCAGCATCCAGCAGCAGGTTGGAGGTTGTTTTTTTATATACATCCGCCACCAGCGAAACCCGTTCATCAAACAGCCAGAGGTCCAGTCCCAGGTCCGCCTGTACCGTTGTTTCCCATTTCAGGTTCCGGTTACCCAGCTCTTCCAGCCGGGCAGCGGGAACGGGCGCATCGCCATAACTGTACCCGCCGGAAGCGGGAACGCCGATCCTCGAAAGATAGGCAAAGTCCGACACCCGGTTATTGCCCGTGGCACCGTAGCTAAAACGCAGCTTTGCATTGGAAATAAAAGATAAGGGCCTGATAAAATCCTCCTCGCCAAGCTGCCAGGCAATGGCGCCTGAAGGGAAATAACTCCATTTATTCTGCGGTGCAAATTTTGAAGAGCCATCCGCCCGGAGCGACGCCGTAAACAGGTACCTGGATCGATACGCATAATTGACCCGACCCAAAAAAGAGGCCAGTGTATAAGCGGACGATGTTGCATCAATGGATACGGGGATCCCCTCGTCGATACCGGCAATGCCCAGCGCTTCATTGGGTATATGATTGGCCGCAGCCCCGTAGCCGGAAGTGTTTGTGCCCTGCAGGGTAAACCCACCCAACACATTCAGCTGATGGGCCGTGCTGATCTTCCGGTCGAACGACAGCGTGTTCTCATTGACCCCGCTGAGCCGTTCCTGGTACAGCACGGAACCGCTGACCCCATTGTCTTTGCCCGACTTGGTGAGGGGGCTGCCCTGCGGCGTCTGGCTGTTATTGAACGCTTCGCTCCGGCCCACCGTCCGGGTGATCCCGCCTGTCATCTTCAACCGGAAATATTTTGCAAACGAATACGTCACCTCCCCATTCGCCGTCCATATATTTGATACCTTCCGCCGGAGCTCGTTCTTTGCGGTCTTTACCGGGTTAAAGCCATTTAAGGTGTAAATAAAATCCTCGTCGTTTAGCCCCGCATCGTCTTCTTCACCGATCCCGCTTCCCGGAACAGGCCGGAAAGCCCACACATTGTAGAGCAGGCTGCCCGAGAAGAACCCGTTCCCGTCCAGCGTGGGGCTGGTGCCATACTGATCCAGGTGGCTGTAATTGGCATTGACACTCACTGTCAGTCCTTCGCGCACTTTTTGATCGATCCGGATGCGTCCCTGGTAACGCTTATAACCCGAGTTGATGATGATCCCATCCTGGTTAAACAGGGAACCGGAAATGCTGTACCGGGTATCTGCCGAGCCGCCGCTTAATGACAGGAAATAATTCCGGAACGGGCGGGCGCCCAGGAGCGTATCCTGAAGATCCGTTCCTTTTATATTGCGAAAATAGTCCAGGTCCCTTCCTTCCGTTAAATAGGTAGAATCGGCATAGGCCGGGTTCCGCTCCTGTATATATTTTACAAACTCATAGGGGCTCATCAGCGCCATTTTTTTTTTGTTTTCCTGAAAACCATAATAGGTATTGAACACCACCACCGGTTTCCCGTACTTCCCCTTTTTGGTGGTGATCAGTATCACCCCATTGGCTCCCCGGGCGCCATAAATAGCCGTGGAGGAAGCATCCTTGAGCACTTCTATCGATTCGATCTCCGCGGGGTTGATCGCATTGTTGTCGGGGTTTTCCATGGGAAAGCCATCCACCACATACAACGGCGAATTGTCCTGCGTAATGGAATTATTGCCGCGGATCGTGACGGCTACAGGAGCACCCGGCTGCCCATCCGCCACCCGGGCCGTCAGCCCTGCCACCCGGCCGGCCAATGCTTCTTCAAACGAGCGCACGGGCGCCTTCTCCAGGTCGACCATGCTCACAGAAGCTACCGATCCGGTGAGGTCCCGGCGCCGGACACCGCCGTAGCCGATAGTAACAATTTCGTTGAGCCTCTGCACTTCCCGGACCAGGGAAACATCGATCACCGCCCGGGAAGCTACCGGCACTTCGCGTTCTTTAAACCCGATATGCGTAAATACCAGTATGCCCTGTTTGTCCGGTATGAGAATGGCGTAACGGCCCTTTTCATCCGTAACCGCTCCCACGGCGGTATCTTTCACCCTTATATTTACGCCCCGGAGCACATTACCCTGTTCATCGGTCACCAGCCCTTCCACTTTTAAAGAAGGCACCGCTTCCGGCTTTGATACCGGCCTGGCTTTTATAACAATCGTTTTATTGATGATCTTATAGGTCAACGGCAGGTTTCGCAAACATTCATCGAGCGCTGCTTCGATGGAAGCATTGCGCACGTTAATGGATACGGGGCCTGACCGTTCAATTTCCTGTTTATTGTAAAAAAAATGATACCCGGTTTGCTTTTCTATAGCCAGCAGGACCCGTTCTATTGAGATCTTTTTTGCCGAAAGCGTTATCGTCTGACCATAGGATCTGGAATATATAGAAGTGACTAACAGAATAGAGATGACACAAGTTAATTTCATGGATAAAAAAAACTTTAAACCGGCTATCAGCTCATTACAACAATCGTCTTCCCTTTAATTTTAAGATCGATACCGCTGTATTTAAGAATGGTCAACAATTCCGAAGCCTTTACATTCCGCGAGATCCTGCCCGTGAACCGTTTGGAAGGAACGGGACCGTCAAAACGGATCTCCAGGTCATACCACCGGGCGATCGCCCGCATGATGGTGGGAATATCGGCATTATCAAATTGGAACAGCCCGCTTTTCCAGGCGACCGCCTCCTCCGTATTTGCATTCCGGATCAGTTTGGCTCCGCCCCTGTCGTCCAAAACAGCCTGCTCGCCGGGCCGGAGCACCTGGCTGGCCTGCGCTGCTCTTATCTTAACAGCGCCCTCCAGCAGGGTCACTTTTTTTGATCCTTCCTCCGGGTATGCCATAATATTGAAATGCGTTCCCAGCACTTCCACATCAGCGCCCCCCGATCTTACCTTAAAGGGCATTGCCCGGTTCTTTGCCACTTCAAAATACGCTTCCCCCGTCAGTGTTACCACACGTTCCGTGCCAGTAAACGCAGTGGGGTATTGTAAGGAAGAAGCTGCATTCAGCCATACCCTGCTGCCATCCGGCAGCACTACCTGGTACTGGCCGCCACGCGGGGTCGTGAGGGTATTTACTGCAACTTCCGGACCGGCGGCTCCCAACGACTCGTAGATCAGCTGACCGTCCTTTGTTTTGGTAATGCGGCAGCTACCCTGAACCACCGCCGCGCCGCTTTTCATTTCCGTAAGCACAACGGTCTTTCCGCCGGCAAGCGTCAGTGTTGCCCTGTTGCCACCGGGAGGGGCATCTTCCTTTACCGGCTGTCGCGCAATATTCTGTGCGGGCTTTCCCGGGGCCGGCCGCATCATAAAATAAGCGCCCAGGCCTGCCACAATGAGGAGTATCGCCGCCACGGCCAGTCGCCGGAGCAGTACCCTCCTCTCCATGCCTGCATTGCGGACCAATGGTTCCTGCCGCTGTTTTTCCAGTACCGCATCCAATAGCCGTGCACTCTCTGCCGGCTCAAACGCTGCCGTAGCCGGCTGGTTTTTCCATTCATCAAGCAGCAAACGGGTCAGATCCTTCTCTTTCTTTTCATCCAATAAATAAAAAAGTTCCTGCAACTCAGCGTCGGTAGCCGTTTTTGTATGATAACTGTTAAGAAGGTACGCAAATCTTGACTTTGACACATCCATTGAATCTGATTTAATAAATTTTCCCACAGCTACATCTATAAGACATTCCGTAACCCCAAAACGGGGGTACCTCCTTTAAAAAAAGATAAGAAAAACAAGGAACAATACAATTACATCTGAGTTTTGCGTCATATAAGCCGTTATTGAAGCAGTGGCGATGCGCAGGTAGCTTTTTACGGTTTCCCGCGAGAGATTGAGCTCCTGCGCTATTTCGGCATATTTCAGCCGTTGATGCCGGCTTAACAGGTACACTTTCTTTTGCTGGGGCGGCAGCTGGTCAATGGCCTCATCCAGCTGACGGTAGTAAGCGTTTTCCGGCAGGTCGTCCGCGGCAGGCGCTGCCGACGGGTCTTTCTTCCATTTTTCCTGTTGCTTTAATTCCCGGGCCAGTTTTCTCAGGTAGTTTAACGCATGATTTTTAGCCAGAACAAATAAATAGGCGTCGATATTGTTTACCGTTTCCAGCGTGCTGCGGTTCATCCACAATTTCAAAAAAACATCCTGTACCACCTCTTCCGCCAGTTCCCGGGAACCGGTGATCTGTACGATATAGCTTCCTACCCGCTGGTGGTACTTATTGAATAAGTGCCGGAACGCCTGCTCTCTCCCTGCTGCAATTTCTGTTAATAATTTTTTGTCCTCGTTATACATACTCAAATGGAAGATGGCTCAGCAACTCCAAAAAGATCCCGTTCCGTTTTCTATGCTGGGCTTATACATTACCAATGACCGAACGATCTGATCAATAAAACAATGAGCATCTGCAATACCCCAAAGCAATAAAAATGCCGGGACCGGATCTCAATCGTTTAACAGAAACAGACCATGAACTCTCCTCTGCATAATCCGTCTGAAAGCAAAAGTTACAAAATCAGATGGACCCAAAATTACGGAAACATTTTCGAGGCCGTTAAAAATTTGCGGGTAATTTTCGATGATCCGGCACTGCCTGTTGCATCACAGGATCTTTTAACACTGCGGGTATTATAAATGAATGGATTGCAAAAAACCGGGCGGGGCAAACGGGAATCCGATGATCCTATACCGTGTGCCTGACCTTTACGAAATGATGCCCGGTCATAAGATGGCGCTGATACCGGCGCCTTTTTAACCAATCGCCGGGGCAGCATGCGACCACAATCACCAACTACAGTTTTTTAAACAACACTGCCACCCGGAATGCAAGTACGATCTATAACCCGGGAAATACCTTAGTACGGTGATCAAAAACGGCCTGCGTTCGCTGTTCCCTGGCTTCGCCGCGCGAAACAAGATTTCAGCAATCAGCCTTCAGCCCAGCAACAATTGCTGAAGACCGAAGGCTGAAAACTCAGATCGCAATATCTTAAACTTTAAAATCCCACCATTTCTGATCCGACTGGGAGGAAGCCACCACATTGTCGATAAATGCCATTCCCCGCACCCCATCATCTACCGAAGGGAAATCAAGACTTTCTTTTGAGGGTGTTTCATTATTCAGTTTGGCCTGCAAGGCTGTTGCAAAATTCCGGTAATGATTGGCAAAGGCTTCCAGGTAGCCCTCGGGGTGCCCGCCGGGAGTGCGGCAATTGTGCTTAGCATAGTCGCCAAGATATCCGCTGCCGGCGCGATATACCTGGGTGGGGGCATCCAGCCATTTTACCAACAGGGTATTCGGTTCCTGCTGGTGCCATTCCAGCCCTCCCTTTTCACCATAAACCTTGATCCTGAGCGCATTTTCCTCGCCTGCAGCTACCTGGCTGGCAATGAGCACACCGGAAGCACCCTGATCAAATTTCAGCAACACCGCACCGTCATCATCCAGGTTACGCCCTTCCACGATCGTGTTCAGATCAGCGCATAGCTTTGATATGTTCTGACCGGTGATGTACTCTGCCAGGTTTGCCGCATGCGTACCAATGTCGCCCATACAACCGCTCTTCCCGCTCTTCTTCGGATCTGTACGCCAGGCGGCCTGCGCGTTTCCTTCACGTTCAGACAGGCGGCTCAGCCAGCCCTGGGGATATTCCACATACACTTTCCGGATCTTACCAAAAGCACCCTCCGCCACCATCTGCCGGGCCTGTTTTACCATTGGGTAGCCGGTATAGGTATGGGTCAGACAGAGCATCAGCCCGGTTTCGCGCACTTTCTGCTGCAGCTGCTTTGCCTCATCCAGGCTAAACACCATCGGCTTTTCGATGACCACATTAAAACCATGCTCCAATGCCATCATTGCCGGGGCAAAATGCACAAAATTGGGTGTTACGATCGACACAAAATGAATGCGCTTATCTGCCGGCAGCTGGCTTTCCTTCCGGATCATTTCTTCGTAGCTCATATAAATACGGTCTTCCGGCAGAAAAAGCAGCTCGCCGGATTCACGGGCAACCTCCGGATGAACACTGAGTGCTCCGCAGCTCAATTCGATCAATCCATCCATATTGAACGCCAGACGGTGAACAGCCCCGATAAAGGCATCCTTGCCCCCGCCGATCATACCGACACGCAATTTCTCTCTTTTCATATAGTAATCTTTATTTAATGTGAATGATTATAAGGGTGCAGTGCATACTGCAAAAAAAATGGTATGCATGCGTTACGAATATACAGATTTCTGATTTCATCCCTACAATTGGTGAGGAAGAATTAACCGCCCCGATCCTTTACCTATGATTTTTTTCACGATATTGCGTTGCAATAATTCAAAAATGAACCTCAGGATAATAACTGCTTCCATCGCCTGCCTGTTCGCCGTGGCATGCAAGCAAATGGAGAAACAACGGACCGCCGAACTGCTGCCTGAACAAAAAGACACCGTTATCAAAAAACAGCCGGTACCGGAGCGCCCCCGCCTCACCTACCGTTTTATGAAAAAAAAGGAGTGGCAAACCCTCAAGGACAGTTTTGAAGGCGCCCGGCATCTTGACCTTTTAATTGCGATCAATCGCACCGACTCCGTTCATATCCGTCGGCTGGACAGCATCCTGGTACCCAGCGATTTTTCATTGCCCCGCACGGCCTACCTTCCTTTCCCGGAAGAAGCGGCCTTCTTAAAAGGGGTCCATAAGATCCTGCTCTTTTCCCTCCGCACACAAACCTTTGCTGCGTATGAGAACGGCAGGCTGGTTTTAACCGGTCAAACCAATACGGGTCGCAAAACCAAACCAACACCGGAGCATTTATACTTTGCCAACTGGAAAGCCCGGAAAACGACCAGTACCATCGACGACGAGTGGGTGCTCCAATGGAATTTTAATGTGCACAATACCTGGGGGATCGGTTTTCACGAATATGCGCTTCCGGGCTACCCGGCGTCGCATAGCTGTATGCGGCTGCAGGAGCGGGATGCCCGGTTCCTGTATGGCTGGGCGGAGCAATGGATCCTGAAAAACAATCAGCAGATAGCCGCCGGAACCCCGGTCATTGCTTTTGGGCAGTACCCGTTCGGACAGGCAAGGCCCTGGTTCCAACTTGCTGAAGATCCGGCAGCGCTGACCATTTCTCCCGACAGCCTGAAAAGCCACCTCGCCTCCTGGCTTCCGGAGGTCCTGAAAAAGCAGCAACAAAGAGACTCTATCGTCTGGAGCTCCTCCCAGGCAAAGCTGTAATCCTGCTTCCGCAGCAACCAAAGTGCAGCGAGCGCAGCACTTCAAATGCTAAAGGCTGAAAGCTGATCGCTGAGTCACCCTGCACATGGGTAACAACATGGTTCATTATTGTAAAAACTGGTCGGGAATTGAAAAGCAAGGAAACAAAAGCAGTTAGCCGTGGTCGCTTTTAGCATTTTAGAAATAGTCAATGTTTCTCCCTAGCATAGGGTGAAGTTAATCCTTAAAAAAAAGTTAAGGGCAACTATTCGATAAACTCCCTGAAATCATAAGACGAAATCCGGTTTTTCTTCGCCGGATACCCGCATTATTCAAAAACAATGGTGGCGTCTCCTCCCACGGGATATCCCTGACAGGTAAGCACCCGCCCTTTTGCAATTTCTTCATCCGTCAGTACTTCATTGTACGCCATCCAGATGGTTCCGGAAGTACAGGTGGCCACACAGCTGCCGCATTGCCCCGATTCACAACTGTACGGCAGCTCAAGCCCCGCCCTTTTGCCCGAGGCCGTAATCGTATGCGGGTATTGCACGACCAGCTGATGCAGAACCCCACCGATCCGGATGGTAACCCGGTGCGCACCCAGGTCCGGCGGCTTGGGCTTCACCAGCCGGGGCATCGGATAAAAATCCTCCTTAATGATCTGCTTTCCTGTTACACCGTTGCTCTTTAACGAAATGCCGGCCATAAGCATATAATCATAAGGGCCGCAGATATAGAACAGGCTATTCCTAAGGATCTGCTCCGGCAGGTGTTGCTTCACAAGGTGTGTCAATACCCAATGACTGAGCCGCTTCTGTAAGATCTGGGGGTGGTTGCTGAACATAAAGTGGATCAGCAGCCGGTCGGAATATCGTTCTTTTAATTGCTTCAATGCCTCATAAAAAATGACATCCGCCGGGGAGCGGTTGCTGTAGAGCAGCATGACCTTTTCGCCCGTGGTAGCCAACAGTGTTTTGATCAGGGAGAAACAGGGTGTAATGCCGCTTCCCGCCGCAAGAAAACAAAATTGCTTTCCCCGGACATCTTCCGGCAGCACAAAAAAACCACTGATGCCGGAGGTTTTCAACAGGTCACCGGTCCTGGCCTTATAGATCAGATACCTGCTAAACTCGCCATTGTCCAGTTTTTTTACGGTAAATGCAAGGGCTTCGCCCAGGACCGGGCTTGAAGAAATGGAAAAGGAACGCCGTTGCTCGCCGAGATGGTTTTGAAAGACCAGTGTCAGGAACTGCCCCGGTTTGTAAACCGGTTGCCATCCTTCCAATGGCTCCACAACAAATGTTTTTGCATCTGCCGTTTCCTGTATAATCGCTACAATCCTGAGTTTTTTGATCACCGGACCATTCATCCCGCTAAATGTACTAAATATCCTGATAATGATTAAAGGGAGTGCATTGCATTTTTATTCCCGAAGCGGCCACCCGGATCCGCACCCATCCCGACACATTAGAAATGTAATGCGCCCGGATGCCGCGCAGGAAGGAGCTGAAACGAAAAAGCGTTCCCGTATAAACCGGAACGCCCTTTTTGCCTCCAAGTGTTTGCCTATAGTCTTATGTTTATTTATCGAGTCCCAATGAACGGTGCTCCCTGATCTCTCTTCCCCCTCTGCATCGAAAGCCCGGGAACACCGGAACGGATAAAAACAACAACCCGGTAAAGATAGCGCTGCCCGGTGTAGCTTGCGCTCATGAATGGCTCAAAAGGCAATAACTGTCGGCCAATGAACATCTGCGGCCGTTCAGAATGACAACATGCTATAAAGTAACTTTTAATACAATCTCTTTAACGAGGCCGTAATTTCATAAGTGTCATGGACACGGTTCATCATGCCCCGGGCCCCTGGCGCTCTGTTGTTCTTTTGGACTTATAAACGGGTTGAAACCCCGTTCTTGCCGGATCTTTCGAGGCCGTGCTTCTTTCGTTAAAATGATTGCAGAACCCCGTTTTTTTTACAGATGGGTTTAATTATTTCCCGACGATTTATACGGTCCGGAGTATCAAATGACCACCGCGCAGCCCGTCCAGGTCATCCGGGCAGGCTGGCAGGATGGGCCCTGATGGCATCGCAGATAAACGCGCATGAATCTGAGCGGATCTGCGTTCGTGATATACGTTAACACTTAGAACCTGCTGGCAGCGTACCGGCGAAGGAAAGAGCGGATCCTCAACGAGTCGCGGAAGAGCCGGTTGCTTCAGCGAAGGTCTCTAATAAATACTTGGTAATATTTCCCGGCTTTTGCGACTTGCAGGTGAGGTAATACGGATAGGGGATCACTTTCTTTAAAAGGCGAAGCTCATAATGTACACCATTTGCCGTAACCCGGAAATAGAAACGCTCCTCTTCCTCCTCCTGTACATCAATGGTAAAATCAAAAGAAGTGGAGAAGTCCTGCAGCTGCTCCCGCAGATAACACTCCACCGACTGGTACAGGAAAGAGCGTGTGGCAAGTCCCCGGTAATTGGGATAATGGATGCGCTGCCGCTCGGTGGCCTCCAGGATGGCATCCACATCCTCCACCATCACCCGCCCATAATAGATCCCTGCAGGCATGCATACAGCATTGGCGGCAAAACGGTCGCCTCCTACATGGGTGCTTTCAAAAACAGTAACACGCCGGTCATGATTTTCGATAAACTTAAATACCGGGAAGCCGAACTTCGCGCAGCATTTATCTTTTTTCCCGTTGGTGCACACCACAAAAAAGGGATCAGTTTCCCAGATCGTATCCGGGCTGTTCACATAATACTCCAGCCGGATGGCGGCCACATCTGCCAGCGTGGAGTGCAGGGTCAGGTAGCGTTGGCGGAGGCAATCCACATAGATCAGCCGGCAGCTCTTAAAGTCCGTCTTCCGGTTGCGGATCAGCAGGAGCTTTGCTTTTTTCTGTTTTGCCAGGACCTGAAGACCGGCTATAAAATTGGGATCAAAATGCGCCTGGTCCATTTTCTCCGGAAACGGATCGCTGTGCTCCAGCAATATGAACCCGTTATAGTTGGCAGCTGAGCCATGGATATCCTCTTTATAATACCTGGATGCTGCGCTGCAAAAGAAAACGTGCCGGGTGCCTGTCTTATTCAATGATCGTATTTATTTTTGTTTATGAATGATAATCCTCGCCGTAAACCACGCCCTCCCGGATCAGCTGCGTCACAGCGGCCATCCGGGTGTCTTCCGGTTGCTCACCCGGCAGCTCCGCCACGGTAAATTTTTCGGCCTCAAATATATGATCAATCGCCTGCTTTAAAGAACGGGAAAATGAAATGGTCTTACCAAAGCATTTCACAAAGCACTGTCCATCCGCTTCACCACGCTCATAGAACACATTCCTGTTCACCTGCAATACCGTATCCTTCCGGAGCTTTTTTACCTGCAACAGGTTGTCAAAATAGCCGTGGATCTTCTGGGGCTGCATTTTCCGGTACTGGTTATCCAGCTGCTGCAACGCCTCCGCCCGGGCCAGCCGGCCAATCGTTTCCTTCAGCAGTTCTGTCTTTTCCCCGATGAGTATGTCCAGGTCGTTGCGCCAGAAAGGAACCGCCTCCCGGAACGCTTTTTCATTTTCAAGCTGCGTTAACAGCTCGGAAAAATACCGGATCCAGGTAAAGGAAAGGATCCCGATGGTAATATGGGCGGAAATGCCGTCGTCTGCCACGGCATCATGCACGTATCCCCTCGGAATATATAAAAAATCACCGGGGCTCAGTTGCAGGGTCTGCTCCGGTTCTTTATTGTACCCTTTGCTCACAAACCCCTGGTTCTTTGTGGGCAGTTCCTTTTCAAAACCATACAGGTGCCAGGTCTTGGTTCCGGAGATCTGCAGCACAAATACATCGTGCGTATCCCAATGAGGGTTAAAGCCCTGCGACCGGTTGGGCGTGATGTATAAATTTGCCTGGACCGGCGCATTAAATTTTCCGGACAGTTCCATACAACAACCCGACAAATGGTCAAAATACCGCTGGCCAGCCTGGATCACCAGGGTGGCGCCTTCATTGAACAACGCGAACGCTTTTTCCGTATGAATGATCCCATCGCGTTTGTGATGCCCGATGGGCACTCCCTTCAGCGTATAGGATGCAGAAGGCACTTCCTTCCCATCCTTCACCACGCGCAGCGACGGATAAAAAATATCCTGCCGGTCGAGGAAAGCCGATATTTCCGAAGCCGTTAACACAGACCGGTAATAGGCATCATCATTCCGCGGAACATGCAGGATCTTTTTTTCATGGTAGGTATAAAAAAAAGATTCGACGGAACAGGGAGCAATGATGTTATCAAAAAATGTGGTCATAGCCGGGAAAGATTTATGCTACAAGATAATAAAAAAGCCGCAGCATACAGGATGCCGCAGCTTTTCACGAAATTCATTTTTATCAGGCATTGTCCGATCCGTCGGTATCACTTCCGTCGCCGTCCGCGCCGCCATCGCCGTCTGCTCCTCCATCTCCGTCGGAAGCATCGGACCCATCGCCATCACTGCCGTCACCGTCTGCGCCGTCACCATCCATTTCTGAATATTCATTTTCCGTAACGCGCGTTACCTGAAACTCATCTTCATTTAACAAGAGTTCATTTAGTTCCATAATCAAAGTTTAAGGAGTTTAGAAATAGTTTACTAAAGTAAGTTAATCAATTTTTTTTAAACCACCCGTTTCGCCGGTAAATTTAATAGATCGTTATAAAACGACCGGCCGGACGTATCCTGTTTTTCCAATCCGCAAGGAGATCTGTGATCTGTAATTTGTTATTTAGTAATTATGACTGTTATTTTCCCGCCCGGGCCCAGCTGTCTTTCAAAGTAACCGTGCGGTTAAAGATCATCTGCTCCGGCGTGCTGCCCGGATCCAGCGTAAAATATCCTTTCCGTAAAAACTGAAAGCGTTCCTCAGGGCCTGCTTTTTTTAATGCCGGTTCTGCCAGCGCGTTTGCCACCACCCGCAGGGAATGTTCATTGATGTAATCCGTAAATTCCCCTTCTGCATTTGCCGGATCCTCCGCGGTGAACAGGCGGTCATATTCATTTACCTGTATGGAAAAACAGTCCCTGGCATTTACCCAATGCAGGGTTCCCTTTACCGATATGCCCGAAGTATCTTCCCCGCTTTTGCTGTTTGCAAAATAAGAGCAGTTCAATTGCACGATGTCACCTTCAGCATTTTTTATCACTTCATCGCATTGAATGATATAAGCGCTTTTCAAACGTACCTGTTTCCCTGGCGCCAGGCGGAAATATTTCTTTGGAGCGTCCTCCATAAAATCGTCCCGCTCTATATACAGCTCATTACTGAACGTTATCGTACGGCTGCCACCCGCCGGATCTTCCGGGTTGTTTTCCGAATGCAATTGTTCTCCTGTTCCGGCATAGTTGGTGATCACCACCTTCAACGGATCGAACACCACCATCCGGCGCAAGGCAATTTTGTTCAAATGTTCACGGGCACAAAACTCCAGCACTCCGGCATCCACCAGGTTATCTCTTTTGCCTACTCCGATACGCTCGCAATAATCCCGGATGCTTTCCGGTGTATAGCCTCTCCTCCGCAGCCCCGCAATGGTAGGCATACGGGGGTCATCCCAGCCGGAAACATATTTTTCGGTCACGAGCTGCAGCAATTTCCGTTTGCTGGTCAGCGTATGGCTCAGGTTACGGCGGGCAAACTCGTACTGGTGTGACGGATAAATTTCCAGTTCCCGGATCAGCCAGTCGTACACCTCACGGTGTGGCACAAATTCCATGGTACAGATCGAATGGGTGATCTGCTCGATGGAATCGCTTTGTCCGTGGGCAAAATCGTACATGGGATAAATGGCCCATTGATCGCCGGTGCGGTGGTGATGCGCCTTTTTGATGCGGTACAGAATGGGATCACGCATGATCATGTTCGGAGCGCTCATGTCGATCTTTGCACGCAATACCTTTTCGCCATCGGCGTATTTGCCATTCCGCATTTCTTCAAACAGCTGCAGATTTTCTTCCACGGTGCGCTCTGCATACCGGTTTCTGTGACCCGGCTGGGTGGGCGTTCCCTTTTGCTCAGCAATTTCTTCACTGCTGCTATCGTCTACATAGGCCCGTCCTTTTTTGATCAGCTTTACTGCATAAGCATACAGCTGCTCAAAATAATCCGAAGCATAGAATTCGTTTGCCCAGTCAAAGCCCAGCCACCGGATATCCTTTTTTATGCCCTCCACATATTCCGTTTCCTCCGTTACGGGATTGGTGTCGTCAAACCGGAGGTTCGTGCCGCCTCCGTATTTCAGGGACAGCCCAAAATTGAGGCAAATACTGCTTGCGTGGCCAATATGTAAATAGCCATTGGGTTCCGGGGGAAACCGGGTCATGATCGTCTTATATTTCCCTGCAGCCAGATCCGCTTCCACGATCTCCTCCAGGAAATTCAGGCTCTTTTTTTCTTCCGCTTTATTCTCTTCCGTCATAAAAATAATAATCAGTTCAGTCTGCAAATGTAGCTAATTGTCCGTAAACGAGTTACAACCATGCATCACAGCCGGCGCCACGGCGGGTGTTGTCTTCACCCCGCCGCTCCGCAGGCAGTTCCTCAAAAAAGGCAACAGAAAATGCCATGGGATCCGGAAATGTGCCGGGCCAGAGACGAAGGCCCGTTCATTCAGCCGTCTGCCAGCTTCAGGTCTGCGCGCATTAAAAATACATTGTAGTCCTTCCATACGGACATCAGGAAATAAAGTGTTTCACCGGTTGCTGTGGGATAGATAAATGATCCGTACAAACCCGGGTAGTCGGAAGCCGGCACCAGTATCTTGGGGCTGCTCCATCCCTTCTGAAGCTCCTTTGAATCGCGCAGTACCAGCGCTTTCCTGCTCACATCCAGGTAGGTAATGATCCATCGCTGCCATGTTTCATTATAAATCACCGACATCTCCCCTGCCGGAGCTTCGATGACGGGTGTTGCCATGGCCTCGTTGTTCTTTACCCAGCCCCGGTCTGCATTCCAGTAAGCATACCGGTACTGAAAAGCAAGATCCTTTTCCCCTGCCCGTAAAAGATAAATGGCCCCGTGCCGGCCTGTGGGCGTTCCCAGCATATAAACGAACCCATTACGCTTTGCAAAAGCCGCCTGGGCAAATTTACTTCCGCCGGGGAACCGCACGCTGTGGCAACGGCTCCAGGTTCTTCCAAGATCCGCAGACCGGAACAGCCCGGAATAGTTCGTTTTCCAGCGGCCGGGCACCTCCCAGCAATGAATGTTCATACAGTGTACATAATCGGCATTGCCGGCATGAATGGCTGCCGTTGGGATCATGGTATGCTCGCCTTTGCAATCCGGATCATGACGGCTGGCGATAACTTCTTTTGCTTCCGTTTTCCCCGCATCCGTAAGCATCCGGTCGAAAGCGAGCCCGTCCGACAGATCTTTATCGTTTGAGAAAGCCAGCACATTCGAACGCCAGCCGCCCGCGTTTCCCGGCCCTCCGCCACCAGGTCTGAAATCGCTGCCATAGGTATCGCCAAAAAACAGCCCCACAGATCCATTACCCATTTTCCATGCGATGCCCAAATCGGTACCGCCTACGTTATAAGCAAGAGCGGTCCTGTTCGGATCCGGCAATAGCGCTCCAGCGTCGCCCGAACCGGTAACACGAGCGATCCTTTTGACATTAATAGGCAGCAGATCCCGTTGCTGCGGTACCGTCATCGCCCTGCTCCCGGCCAATTCCATAGCACCCGCGATGGCCGGCAGCAATAAAATAAATTTCAATCCCTGCATTGTAGCTAATGATTTTATCCCCGCAGCATTTTTACCACAGCCGATACCTTCTGTTGATGATCAAAAGACGTAACTCCCGGGGACCTGCTCTTATACCGATCGGATATCCGTAAAAGACCCATTCTGTTGGTCTAAACGGCTATTACATCCGCATTATACGGGAAAATATCGACCTAAATTATAATTCAATTTCGTATTAGCCGCAGCACAGGGGGAATCTTTTTGGAGCAGCCTTATATTACCGGTGCACTGCTGCTTTGCCTTTGACCATTAAATTCATAAAAATTAACCTGACAGACCGGGACATTTTAAAAAATGGTTATCCTGCGATCCTGATCTCTTTTACATCGATCTTGCCGTGCACGGTTGTCAGCCGGGCTTTCTGATTCTTATAGGTCACCGTCCCAAACCCCGTAGCGGCCGCAATAAAGCAGGTAAAGTCACCGATCTTTGAATCGATGTATACCGTTTTATCAACGGCATCGTACCGCAGCCCTGTAAGCCCCTGCAACATGCCATAGCTCGACATTGCCCTTGCATACCAGTGCCCGCATTCATACTCGTTAAAGGGGTTCCGGATCTTTCCGTCATACCGGTTGCGGCAGGTCCGTACGATCTCCAGGCCTTCCTCCACTTTTCCCATCATCATTAAATGCGCAGCCACCTGGTACTCGATCCCCGTCCATACTTCATTGCTGTACACAAAGGGCAGGGACAGTTTTCCACCCCTGGGCCAGGTGCACAGCAGCAGCCCGCCTTCATTTCCCAGCGCATACGCCGGCCGCTGCGGGTTCACGTGCCCTTTGAGGCTCTTTTTTAAATTGTACCGGTGTACCGAAAGAAGATGACTGGTTATCTTATTGCGGTCAACCGGGTCTTCCAGCCCGCAAACGGCCGCGATCCAGCTTCCCAGGACGCCATCCGACAAACAGCCCTTGCCATATTGATATTTCGGGCCTTCTTTTTTCAGGATTTCAACCGCCTCTTTGGAATAGGCGCCTCCGAAGGATTGTGCCTCAGCCGGGTTCCGGGCTTTTAATCCCTCCCACCGGATCTTTTGAAAAAAGAATTCGCCATTGTACAGCTGGCTTTCCAGGAAGGTCTTTCCTTTTTCCAGCAACGACTCATAGACCGAAATGTCTGCTTTAAGAAAACGTCCCATTTTGATCATGGATTGCAGCGCCCCGAGGTAAAAGGTGGTGCACATGGCATCGGCCCCCCAGAATTCGATATCATACGTGTTGTGATGGGGTTCTTCCAGCACGCCTTTATGCATCGGGTCCCAGGTTTCAATACAATAATCAAGGCTGCATTTTACAAGCGGATATATTTTTTCTAACCAGGCCTGGTTCCCGCTGATGCGCCATTCCCGGTACACTTTCATGATCCCGCCCAGCTGCCCGTCGGCCGCAGCATGAAAATCGTGCTTTACGGGGCTGATGGGCATGTTGGCGCGAAAGGTCTGATGCCCTCCGGCGCTCTGGTCCTCGCAGAACTCCGTATTCCGCAGCCCGATTTCCAGTCTGGGAAACAGGTGACAGATCGCCTGTGCATAATTCCAAACGTGTGTGCAGGTTCCGTGACAGCACCCGTTCTCATCACTGCACCCCTCCCAGGCCCACATCCGCCCGTCGTACTGGCGCAATACGGTGGGCGATTTCAAGATGGTAAGATTGGCGGCAACCGCTTCCATCACCTCGGGTGGCAGGGTGCTGCTGTAAAATGCGTCTTTAAATAAAGCGGACTTTTTTTTCAGGGTTTCATATTGCTGCAGCCAGTACCCGGCCACGGCCTGTATATCTGCGAACCTGGATGCATACCAGGGCTTGTATTTTTCGCCGGTAAACTTTACAAATGTATCCAGCCCCGATACTTCCGGGCTGATGCAACATGCTGCGCTGTTGCAATGCTCTTTCCCGTCGGGGCCTTTATCCTGTATCCGCAGGTCCGATTCCGGTACATACCAGGCCATCAGGACGCGGACCGTTTTTTGTGCGCCTGGCGCCAATGTAAACGGAACAAACAGCGATGCACCCGGAGCGTCCCATGCTGCGGGCGGATTGTCCTTTGTGGCTCCTGCTTCAATGACATTCCAGATCATTGTCACCGGGTCAAACCAGCCGCCCCTGAACCAGCAATAATCGATCACCGGCCGCTCTTCCGCGGTAGTAAAGATGGCAAAATCGGTTTGGGTAAACGGTTTGTCCTTACCCGGCTCCTGGGAAAGGATAAAGCCATTGTCCATTTTCCGGATGCGCCCCCGTTCACCCCGGGCCACAAAATTCTTCGCATTATACGAGAACACCGCCTCTATTTTTTTTGGTGACCGGTTTACGAAAGTATATTCCAGCGCGCCCGCCGGCAGACCGGAGTGGTCTTCATCGCCCGGGATAAAAGGGCTCCAGCCATTGATCTTTACGGTAACCGGCACTTCTTCATCTTCCAATGCGACCGTGCCGAACGGGAACCGCGCCCGGAAGGACGCCTTGCTAAAACGGGGCAGCCCGTAGCTGGTGCCCCCCGCGCCGTTCCCTGTTCCCCGCTGACCAAAGATCTTCCACTCCGGCACCGGGCCTTCCAGCACCCTGGCCACAGGCGTTGCTCCTTTTACAGACAGGGCGGCAAATACCTGGGGCTCAAAAAAAACCTCCGGCTTATGATTGATCGACATATGCGAAACAGCACCGGTACCCTCCAGGCAAAACATACCGGCGCCCAGCCCGCCGACCGGGAATGCTACCCGGTTGAGGTGCTCCTCCTCATAATCAGCATTGTATGCCCTGGCCGCAGCGGGCAGCCTCTTTGCGGCACCGACACCGGCGGCACCAGCATTTTTTCCCGGTAAAACGGCGCCCACCGTGATGCCGGACGCAGCAGCCAATCCGCCAACGCCCAGCTTTTTAATAAACGATCTTCTTCCTGTTTCCTTATTCATATGGTTCTTTTTATGTCAAACGATCGGTGTCATTCAGGATACCACATGGCTGTACCGGTGTGTGGGCCGGGGATAGCCGGGGCGCAGCGACCGGCACTGGCGGATCTCGTAAAACAGTCCGCCTTCTGCAGATTGCGCCAATGCCGCAAAAACCATCTGCTCCAGCGCTGCGGGGTCAGCCTCTACCCGTGCATTGATGGTCATCTGTGCAATATTGCTGATCCCCGCCGAATTCCTGAACTGCAATGTATGCCCGGCGCCGGTCTGGTTCCCGATGCAGTACCGGTCTCCCATACCTTCGATCAGGATCTTGATATGCCCGATCCCTGCCGGGCTTCCCAGCAGCGCATTCAGGCGGTGAAAATAGTTTTCCAGGAACCGGTCCCAATCTACCGCCGTTCCCTGCAGCAAAACGGATGCATTGAGCCATCCCAGCACCGCTTCACCTTCTGCATAAACATCATAATCTATCGCCGCTATCCGGCTTCCGGAAACCGTGCCTTGCAGTACCTGATCCAGCCATTCCTTCACGCCGGTTCCCCTGCGGGCACTTATGGTCCCCACTTCGTGGTCCGGAAAGGCCAGCTTTACTTTCTCCGTCAATACCTGCAACCGTTCGGGCCTTATAGTGTCTGTTTTTGAAATGAGGATCCTATCGCTTTCTTCCAGTTGCTTGCGATATATATAGGCCGCAGACGGGTGCAGATCTGCCGGGTCCCCGTCAAGAATGCGCTCCAGTTTTTCCGGATCGGCAAGTACAGTAAAGGGCGCCAGCTCTATTACTGCCTGCATCTGGCTTTTCAGTGGCTGTAAAAGTGTGGCGGAGATGTCGGTACAACTGCCCACCGGCTCGGCAATGATCACATCCGGCGCCGTATGGCGACCCGCAAGCTCGCTCAGCACCCCGGCAAACCCCTCATAGTTGCAGCAGAAACAACTGCCGCTGATCTCCCGGGTCATGCTGTTCTGCTTCGTTAAAAGATGGGTATCTACCAGCGCATCTGCCTGGTCATTGGTGATGAGGCCCACGGATCGTCCGCCGGCGGCAAGCAATGCGGAAGCCTGCTGCAAAAGCGTTGTTTTACCCGCACCCAGAAAGCCCCCCACGAAGATCAGTTTTACTCTATTCGTTTTCATATCTTATCTTTAGCTCCGCACGCGGAGACCGTTTTAAATAATAATTGTACAGCAACGCAGCCAGCGTGGCACCCGCAAACGGGGCCAGTATATATACCCAGCAAAAGCCACCTGCCGGAACAGGAAATGCGGCTCCCCGCCATCCGGCGAAATAAGCAACCAGCCGGGGGCCAAAGTCCCGCGCCGGGTTAAAGCCCGCCTGGGTAATGGAGGCAAAAAGAACAATAAGCAGTGTCAGCACAGCGCCAATAGCTACCGGCGCCCATTTTGACCTGTTCTTTTTACCAGGTTGCTCATGGGTAGCCATAAAAATACCAGCCGTTAATAAAAAAGTGCCCGTACCTTCTGCAAGCATGGCAGGCAAGGCCGGGTAGGGCGCATAAAATTCCCCAAACATCCGGGCAGTGGTTACCGACGCCGGCGTTCCTCTGAAAATATGATGCGCCGCTTCATAACCCCTTATCGGATCATTCAGGACCGCATACAGAACGAGCGCAGCTGCCATTGCCCCAAAGAGCTGCGCTATAAAATACAACAGCAGTTTGCGCTTTTGAAACCGGCCGGCAATGGTCATGGCAATGCTTACAGCGGGATTAAAATGCGCACCACATACCGGTCGCACGGCATAAATGGCCATCACGACCGCGACACCCCAAACCGCAGCAATGGCGGCGATATGCGGCAGCCAATCGAATAAAATCGAAACGGCAACAGCCCCGCAACCTAAAAACACCAGGATAAAGGTGCCCGCGGCTTCTCCCAAAAACTCCTTAAGCGAACTGTGCATACTATCAATGCCTTATTTAATCGTTTAAACATGGCATTCCGGATCACTTCCGGAACAACAAAACCGCTGCTCATCACACTACCTGTTCCGGATGCCGGGTCACTTTGCATGCCCGCTTTTGAACAGGCCCGGTCCGTAATGATCGAGGATCCGGTTATAGGCCTCCGCTGCCGCGCCATTGCCCCAATCATATATCGTAAACTCGCCGATCCCCAGCCCCTGCGCGTTGGTACTCCCATTGTGGCCGTAGTTCTCCATCATAAACCCATAATCCTTTCTGTTGAAAAAAGGCCACCGGGCCTGCCACTGCTGCATGGTACCCGGGTTCAGAGGGGTGTACATCATCACAAAGGAAGCATTGAGGGCGGCAATGCCCCGCTGGCGGTAGTCCGGACGGCGGAGCAATGTTCCGTACCGGATGATCAGTTCTGCAAAAAGACTCTGCCGTGAATCATTCCATTCTGCATCTCCGTTCATCACTCCAAAGCCGCCCAGGGTGCGCACGGCCATATACGGGGGCTGCCATACCGCCTGCCACAGGAGCAATTCGTCCAGTACCCGCTGACCCGCAACAAGATAGTTTTTTTCTTTGGTAATCTGAAACATTTCCAGCAACGCCTGTGCTGTCCAGAATATGGAAAAACTATTCTGCTTGTACATATTGTTGCGCGGTATTTTACGTCCCACCCAATCAGCAGCGCCGATGCGGCTGCAGGACCAGTAGGTTTCGAAATCTTCCCACCGGCCTTCGGGCACAATATCCTCCATCACCGCATGCATGGCCTTTACAGCACTGCTCCGGTACCGCGGGTCACCCGTAAGGACATACAACTTTAACAGGAAGGTTATCGAAATACTGGTTTCCGGCGATTGATTCAGGTGCTGCAGCGGTTTCAGATCATCCAGCCCCAGCCAGGCCGGGAAAAAGCCCCTGGCATCCTGTAACCCGATCAGCGCATCGGCATAGCGTTGGGCATATTGCAATAATCTCTTATCTTTTTCCAGCTCATCATACCAAACCAACATCCAGTAGGCTGTGAAGCTCATATCCGCAATATGATAAGGCGCCTTGCGGGCGTCCCAGGTATAGGGATTGCGGTTCGAGTTTCCCCAATAACGGGTGCCCCAGCCTTTGGAACCCCTGTATTTTTTTCCATCTACCGTAACCTCTTCCATTTCTGTAGCTATTACCGATGGGAAAATGCCATCATGCTGTGGAAAAGAAAGCGCCAGCTCTTTTGTCTGCAATGCGTAGCGCATCAGCGAATCGTTGCCGGTTCTTCCGGCGTACCGGTACAGCCCCTGTGCAGAGCGCAGGGAATTAAACCAGGCCTGGTTCCATATGGAAAGAAATTCCCGCTGATTGGGGATCCCTTTATAATTCGGGCTTTGGGTCGTATTAACGATGAATACCGGCGCACCCAGTTTTTTACCGTCCAGCTCAAATTCCTGCCACACCGCAGGCCGCCAGTTCTTAAATGCCCATTCGTAGGTTTGCTTTACATACGGTTCCAGCCCTGCATGCTGCAGCGGTTCTCCTTTCCGGAACAACGGGCTGCCCCATTTTTTCCATAAAAAGGAAACGGCTTGCTGAAACGGATTCCGGATGGCTTCCTGCTGATCCGAAACAATGCAATAAAAACCGATCGAAACCCGGCCCTTTGGGAACACTGCTCCCGGCTTCCTTGTAAAAAGCACATGCTCCTTTATAGCCGTTTCGCCCATACCCAGCACCAACCGGTTTTCCCGGGCATCCATATCCATATACCAGGGTACTGCGCTGCCTTTTTGCAGCAGGTCAAGATCGGGTATAACGGTGAGCATTTGCGAAGCGTCCGTAACAATAAGTGCCGGCGCCCGGAATACATGCTGGGCAATTACATGATTGCTATCAGGAGTCAGGTGCGGCGCCCAGTTAAAACGGGGCCGGAACGCAGGCCGGATGGAGAATTCCCAGTGATCTGTTTGTACATCTTCTTTCAGATACAACGATACCTGAACTTTATATATGTTTTTTTCAATTTTGCTGTAAACAATATCCAACGCCGCTGTGTCCAACCCTGAAGAACGGATATTGCTGATATACCGCTTTAACCCCACCGGCATATTGCCTTGCGCAAGGGCTGAGCAACAATGATTCACCAGAAAAAAAAGTACCCATATCCAATATTTCATACCCGCTCTTCCTAACATACGCCAACTATTTAGTTAAAAATAAAAATATCACCGGTTAAAAACCGCTAACTCGCGGATCGTCGTAAGCAAGCTGTTCTTACCCGGCCGGCCAACGATCCTGATACCGTCTCCTGAAATTCTTTTAAAGGTTATAATATATTTACTCCCCGCGGATGGATGCACATCCACGTAAGGGATACGCCTGATCTTTGCCTTTACATTTTTCCACCTGAAATTTTTCCGGACCTGCACCCGTACATCGTCCGCCGTTCCTTTAACCGCCGTATCCGCCGTTCCGGAATAATACACCAGCTCATTCATACGACAGGGTCTGCTGAAGCTGTATCCCCAATAATATTCCTGTCCCTTTTCCAGGCGGGGCCAGTTCAGGCTTGCCTCCTGCTCCAGGCCGGTATCATTTAAAAAAGACAAGTAACCCTTCCGGAGACTTCCGCCCAAGAGTGGTGTAACGATATCCCAAGGAAGATTCGCTACGATATTGCTGTCAGAACGCCCTGCACGGGTCTTTTGATTTTTTAGATAGGGAACCAGCCATAATTTCCTGTATGCAAAATCATAGTGCTTTACACCGCCCGAAAACGTACTGCTGACCAGTCCCATCATCCGCCCATCTTCACTAATGAATTTGGAGGGCGCTACGACGGCATATCCGCCATACTGTTTTTCTGTCCACGGATACGGACCAAAATCATAAGAAAAAAACAATTTCCATGGACCCCAGGGGCGTGGTGATTCATAAAATTCAAAAGTGAATTCTGTCCATGAAGTATAAATATACCGCTGCAGCGGCTTGTTATACACAACCGATCCCTGGGAGATCACACTGAAATCCTTACTCAATCCGGGTTGTACACTGTTGGCCGGATAGCGCCTGCGCAGATCCTCCAATACCGGCTTTTTATCGGAAATATCCGGCGACCATTGCACGCGCTTGCCCCGGGTGCCTGAAAAAAACTCCCAGGCAGACCGGTCCAGTATCTTATCCCCGGGAACGCGGGCCAGGTACAGCCGTTGAGGGTCCGGTACAATATCATGATAAGAATCCCGCCAGTTACTATCTAACCCATATGCGTATACATAGTGATCAAAAACATTATCCCGGTTATCTTTCCCATAATCCAGGAACATGATCGTGGTGAACCCATGATTGATGAACATAGGATGACCGGCGCCTTTCCAGGTCGTTCCTTTATCAGCTGAAGCGTAAATACTGGCAACCGGGACCTCATTAAATGTGCGTTCCCCTTTTTTATTTAAGTGCTGCACGGCCAGGTACAAAATGCCATTTACGGAGATCATCCCGGTAGGCTTCCGGTTATATTGAGCCGTATCCAAAAACAGATCCGCCACCTGGTTACCCGAGGCCAGCCGGATGCCGGACAGGCTATTGTCTGCGATCATCCCCGAGATCCGATTCACCACAATATCGTCCCATTCCCCGTCCAGGTCAAACCCCTTTCCATCTCCATTGGCGGCATAAAGCTGGTCATCATCGGACCAGGCAGCAGGCCACAGGTCGCCGTCACTCTGCGTATCTGTTCCAACCGGCTCCACTGCAGCCGCTGCAAAGAAACTCCGCTGTTCCTTCACATGGATACACGAATAAAGGCACATAAAAATAAAAATCCAGAACAACCGCATTTTTCATCTGCTTATTTAATTATAAAATATCCTGTTCTTTCAGGGATGGCCTTTACTCTATAAAGGCCAGTTCGGCTTTCATAAAAAAAACATTATACGGCACCCATTGTGACATATTAAAATAGATTTCCTTTCCCGTGCTTAAGGGATGCACAAATGCACCATATAAGGCCGGGTACAGCGAAGTGCTGACCAGTACATTGGGTCCGGACCAGGGGCCACTGACATCATGAGCATAACGGATCTCCAGATCGCGATCTCCCAGGTAGGTTAACATCCATACTTTATAATACCGGTTAAATGTCAGCGATGCCTCCCCCATAGCGCCATTGAAGAGCGGTGTTGCCGCCGCTTCATTATTCAATATCCATTGTGTTCCGTTCCAGTATTCGTAGGCCGGCTGGTTCAGCATATCCTGCTCCCGGCACCGGGCCAGATATGGAAGCGCTCCTCTTAACACTTTGGTACCTACTATATAAACATAGCCATCTTTTTTGGCATAAGCTGCACAAGTAAACTTACTGCCCCCGGGATAATAAACGGATGTACACCGGGTCCAGTTTCTACCATGATCCACAGACTGATATAACGAAGCAAAATTGGTAACAAACCCATCCCATGATTTTAAATCCCAGTAGTGCACATAATCTACCCCCTTCACATGAATTGCTCCGGAAGGAATGGCGGTATAGCCATTGGACGACCTGGAAATAATTTGCCGGGCAAAGTTATCATTCCCTGGTTCAGCAGCCATATAATCGATAGATAAACCATCTTCCAGATCAGCATCGGTTGAAAAACCCAATGTATTGTATCTCCATTGACCGGCACCCCCGGGGCCTCCGCCCACCGGCTTGAAATCATTTCCATAGGTGTCTCCAAAGAAAATACCCGTCTGGCCGTTCTCCATATCCCACAGGATCCCCAGGTCTGTTCCTCCGATGTTCCATTGCGCTGTTGGAGCAGGATTGGCCATTTTTTCGCCTGCCAGGGGGACACCCGTTAACCGGGAGATCCGGGTCAACTTAACCGGAAGCAGGCCGGTTTGCGTGTTTATATAAAGTCTTTTGGTATCAATAGGCTTCCCGCCCTGGTCAATCACCACAATTAAAAAAACGTAGACATCCCGTTTATCAGCAGGGATCTCAAACCTGAAATCGTACCGATCCGATAACTGTGCAGCCGGTATCCGAACGTATTCCGAGAATTTACCGGGAGTCGTTTCTAACTGAATTTTCAGCTCTTTGATAAGGTGAACATTTTGCAGCTGGATAAGAGCAGATACCGCGGCTCTTTTACCTGCATACACCGTATCTTCTGCAATTGTTATGGATGGCTGCCCGCCGGCTTCCGTTTTACGACATGCCTGCAGCAGCAAAAGTATCCCTGCCAAAATACCGCCTGAGCATTTCACAAACTGTAGATATCTCATTATCCTGTTTCTTTTATGGGTTGCTTCACATGAGCCCGGGCACCATCAGCAATAGTATGCATCACCGCCACCGGGGCTTATCATCCTCCCTTGTATTTATGTGCGCTGCTACTTCCCGGTTTTCAAAAAGGTAAAACTGTCCGTATCCATTACTAATTTATCTGCGCCACCGGAGCTGGCCACAAATTTTGCTTTGACCATTGCCGTACGGCGGGGTGACACTTTATCCATGGCATTATGAGTATGGCATACATAATACATAGATCCATCAGCATCCGCAAATATATCGCCGTGCCCGATACCGGGTTTGCCCGTATTGCCCATGCTCAATATCGGGTTTTCGGCCGCTTTTGTCCAGGGGCCCATCGGGTTGGAAGCCGTAGCGTAACCAACTGCATATTGCTGGTTCTCAAAATGATTGGCAGAATACACCAGGTAGTAGACCCCTTTATGCTTTAAGACGGTAGGCCCTTCCGTAACCCTTGCCTGTATCGTTTCCCACGGCGCTGTTGCTGTTATACACAAGGCGCGGGTACTCTTATCAATGGCGGTAAAATCATCATTAATCGCCGCTACATAAATTTTATTGCCGTTGGTAATGTCTACATGATAAAGATATTTTTTCCCGTCATCATCAAAAAAAACATAAGGATCTATATTTTTCTGATCGAAGGCAATGGGGTCATTTACAGAAAACGGGCCTTCCGGGCTGTCCGAGATAGCTATGGCAATTTGCTCATTGGCCACATAGGCCATATAAAATTTACTATTCCGATACCATACCTGCGGTGCCCAAAAGCCTTTGGTGCCAAAGGATTCACCCACCGTCAGCACAAATCCTCCCCCGGGCCGCGCTGAAGGTTCCCATTTCTTTTTGTCAGGCGATACATATGCCCTGATTCCTTTATCCGGTGTACTTCCATCCGTGCCATACAGGTAATATTTCCCCTGGTAAAGAAAAATAGTGGGATCTGCCTGGTAAATGGGCTGAGCGGTTGCGGCAGGCGGATCCGGCACGGGATCTTTTTGAGCGGATCCCTTACTACAGGAGTAGAAAAGGATCCCTAATATACAATAGCCCGACAGCATGGATATTTTAAATTGTTGTATCATATTTCAGAAGCTGTTTAGAAATAGATCTTTCTGATACAGTCGGTTATTTTTCCCGCTGATCTTCGCTAATTTTCTTCGCAGATCCCCGCTAATGAATTCTTTTCTGTGGTTGGTCTGCGCCATTCCATCTAACAATCCAGTTTTGCGTTTTTTATGCTCACTGATGGCACCGGTTTTCACATATTTGTATGGGATCGTTTTAAGTCTGTGCCATCCGTAAGCCTCTTTTACATATTTACATATAGCCGGCTGTTAGTGGCGGCGTTTTTATTTTAATATCCTCCAATCTGCGGGAAATAATCATCATTACTACTTTTTGCGGCCCCTTTTCAGGCAGTTTTCTAGAAAAAGTATGTTTTATCCGGATCAAAAGCAATCGCATATACACCATTCGTTTGTCCAAGCGCCAGTATTTCGTTCCCTCTCACGATAATTTTCTTGAACACATTCCAGCCCGTTCCTACTTTCTTTCCGGCGCCCGGCACACCTCCGTTCACAGGATAATACCATAAATCACCGGCCGCATTCACACAAATCAATGCATTGGGGTTGGTGGAAGGATACGCCGCTATTTGTGTATAATTAAACCCTGTGGCTACCTGCGTCCTGTTCACATCTATTTTGGAGAATATCGGCTGCCGCCACAAACTGCCGCCATTATCCCTGGTAAAAAGGTAATCGCCAAAGGGAGTAATGAGGTACTTATCCCAGAAATCTCCCTGCCAAAACGTATTCCAGTCCGCTATCGATACGATGATATTCTCGGTTGGCTTGGGATTGTTTTGTACTATATTTTCAGGATACATATTAAAACGGAACAAACCTGCCCAGTACGGATAGTTTCTTACAACCATTGAATTTTCACTCACATAGTAAAAAGATTCCGAGTCTTTCCAGTTGACGCCGATGTGCAGTGGCGGCTGATTATATATACCTTCGGCATTGGGCAGATACATCAGGATATCCAGGTTATTCTTATCATTGGAAATCACCGTATTCTTAGGCCCGATGCTGAGGATCCCTCCCCAGTTGCTGCCCAGGTTCAGTATTTCCGGCTGCCCTACTTTTACCAGGTAATAGGTAGTGGCATATTCCGGCAAAATCCTGCTTCCGCCGCCATCTACGGATTGTATGCTTATGGGCAATATATAGGTTTTAAATAATGCCAGGGATTCATTCGACTTAACGGTCAGCGTCAACTTATCCGTGCTGCGGTCCCCGGTACGTATAACGGCAGAAGCGGCGCTTAGCGAGTAATTGGCGGCAGGCAATAACGGATAATTTGTTCCATGCCTGTCATTAAAAGCCGTTACTTCAGCTTCATCCACTTTAAATGATACATTGATATCGCCCGCTGCATTTTCAACGCCACCCAGGTAGGCGCTATAAGCTAATTCAAAGACGGCCTCATCCCTTGTAACGGCTACTACGGTAGAATCATTAGCAGCACGCGGCATATACACGTTCTTGTATATTTCCGGGTCTTCAATACCGCTGTAATATTTATCACAGGAGACGAGGGCCATTGAAATACAGGCTATGATAAAAATTATTTTATTTTTCATTTTTATAGTTTTATAGTGATGGAAGTATTCAACCGGCTCGTTTTATTACCAGTACATACTCTGCTGCAAATTGCGGTCTTTGTCCAGCTCAGACTGCGGCACCGGCCAGAAATAATCCCGGGGTGCCAGGAAAACCCTCTTCTCCACAACCGTTCTTTTATAAAAAGACGCGTCGGTTGCCGAACTACCAGCGGTTATATTTAACCCGTATAAATTGCCGCTATTAGTGGTTGCAGCAATCTTCCATCTTCTTGTATCAAAATAACGATGCCCTTCAAAAGCCAGCTCTATCCTACGCTCCTGCCAGATCCGGGTGCGCATATCCTCCTTTGAAAGCCCTGCCGGCAGATCGGGAAGCCCCGAACGGTTACGAATGGCATTTACATACGTGTACACGTCTTCCACCGGTCCCTGGCTTTCGTTCAACGCTTCAGCATAATTCAGGTACTGTTCGCCCAGGCGGAAATAAATAAACGTTTTGAGATCCCACCCGGTATTGGTTACAATATTGATCAGCGGGTTGGAGAACTTCCGCAATACATACCCGGTCTTAGAAAAGTCCGAAGCATTTTTAGAAGCCCCGTCTTTGCCGGAATACCACATCTGTATCGTCGTATTTTTCCAGGTTTGCCCTGAAAAGTGAACACTTGCATAAAAACGGGGTTCCCGGTTTATATACATATTGCTTACACCGGCAGGCCAGTATTTTCCTGCAGCAGCCGTAAACCCGGTTTCCGTGTACCCGGTCTGGCTATTGATAATCGGAGAACCATCTGCATTATACCCAGTGATCACGTCGCGACCCTGGGTATCCCTGTAGGCGTCAACCAGTTGCTGGGATACGGACATGATCGAATAACCACCATAACTCAATGGGTTGGAGCAGCGTTCAAGGTGCTGAAAAGCCTGGTAATTGGTCGCCCACAGCACTTCCTTGTTATGGTTTTGCAGGAATATATTTGTATAGTTCTGTAAGGGATCATTACCGGTAGCCGTATAAAGACCATAGCCTCCGGCTTCACAGGCATCAATACATGCTTTTGCCGCATCGGCTGCTATCTTCCATTTATTGGCATCATAGCTTTGCGGGAACAGGTTGACACCGTCCGGATCTTTAAAGTTTTTGAAGTCATTATTGCCATTGAATAAAGGGCTGGCGGCATAAAGCAGCACTCTTGCCTTTAGTGCCAGCGCAGCAGCTTTGGTGGCCCGGCCCAGCTTGTCGCTGGATACGGTAATGGGCAATAGCTCTATGGCCTTCTCACAGTCTTTCACAATAAAATCCACGCAGGCCTCTACCGGCGATCTTTTAATGGTTGTAAAGTCATCACTGGTGTTCCATGCCCTGTCCATTATGGGAAAGGCGCCATAGAGCCTGAACAGCATAAAATGATCATAGGCCCTGAGAAAATACGTTTCCCCCAGCCAGGAGTTCTTGTTCTCCTGCGTATAGCCATCCTGAAAAGGCAGCAGGTCTATATTTTCGAGGAACAGGTTGGCCTTGCGGATGGTTTGATAAGCAAACTGCCAGTTGTCTAAAATATTCTGGGAGTTCCATCCGCCATTGTTCAAATAATGCACATAGCTGCCCGGGAAAGTGATTTCCATTTCATCGGAAGATCCGGTCCAGGGCGCCCTGTTCCCAGGGTCTACGGGGTTAATATCCCATTCCTGGCCGGCATACATGGAGGTAAGGAAGGCCTCGGTATGCAGCCTGCTCACAAAAACATCTTTGAGCGTAAGATCTTCATCAGGTGTCTTGTCCAGGAACTTTGAACATGAGCTTAAGATGATCAGGAGCAGCCCCGGTATAAATAGTTTTGTTTTCATCAGTATATTTTTAAATATATTCATTAATTAAAAATTGACCTGTAACCCAAAGTTCAGAGACCGTTGCAGGGGGTACAGGTTAATATTGCTGTAATCCCCGCTATTGGTACCGTTATTAGACTCCGGATCAAGAAACTTTAACTGATCGAACGTTAACAGGTTGGTACCATTTATAAAGAAACGGAGGCTTTTCAGCTTGTACCTTTTCACAACCAGCTCCGGCAGGCTGTAACCGATTTCAGCGTTTTTCAAACGCAGGTACGAAGCATCCCGCATATATTGGGTGGAATTCTGGAAATTGTTTGCGTTATTTTCGGGCGTGGCCGCAGGATAGCGGGCATCCAGGTTATCCGGCGTCCACCTGTTGTCATAGTATTCCTTTAGTATATTATAGCTGCCCGGGCCTCTCTGGAAGGGGAAAATGGACGGGCCAACGATAAAGATGCTCGTTCTGGCCGCGCCGTTAAAAAATACGCTTACATCCACCCCTTTCCAGGCAACGGTCCCGCCAAAGCCATATACGATTTCGGGCGTGCGCGGATAGCCATCGAGAAATATGTAATCGTCAGCATTCACAAGCCCATCGCCGTTCACGTCTTTAAACTTGATGTCCCCGGGGCGTACCGGGCCAAACCGCTGCGCCGGACTTTGGTCGATATCTTCCTGGTCCTTAAACAGCCCTATTGCCTGCAAACCATAAGGCGCACCTATGGAATGGCCCTTTGCAGATTGATAGGGTACTCCTTCCCTTAGCGGCTTATCATCTTCTATAACCTCATTATGCGCATACGTAAAATTGCCCATGAACGAATAATACACCTGATTCGGGGCGGGTTTGTTCTGAAACTTCAGGCTGGCATCTATACCGTGGTTCTTTGATTCCCCCAGGTTACCGAAAGGAACAATCCATGAAAAATATCCCGCCACATAAGGAATGGTTCCCCTTCGTATCAGCATCCCCTTTCTCCTTTCGCTGAATGCATCCACCTGCAACGTGAGCATATTGAACAGCTCCGCATCAAAGCCTATATTTTTTTTGAAGGAAGATTCCCAGGTAACGTCCGTAACCCCAATCTGACCTTCGTCATAGCCTCTATATCCCTGCTGGCTGCTGCCGAACCAGGCAGTATTGGCATCTTTGGTTATTGTTGTCAGGTATAAAAAACGGATGTTATTAGCCGGCGTTATCCGGTCATTACCCACCTTACCATAAGAGCCTCTTATTTTTAGCTGGTTCATCCAGTCTACATTCCAGAACTTTTCATTGGAAACGATCCAGCCGGCGGAAACAGAGGGAAAGAAGCCATAACGTTTATCCGGGGGAAACTGTTCGGAACCGTTGATCCCCATGTTCAATTCCATCATATACCGGTTGTCATAAGCATAAGTGGCACGACCGGCATAGCCCCTGCTCCTGTAAGGCAACGCCAGAATAGACGAAGCAGCTGCCTGGTATGTATCTTCTTTCTGATTAAACAATAATAAACCGCTTACGTCATGTTTACCGTTAAAGGTACGCTGGTAGTTCAGGGAGGCTTCTATGTATGAGCCCTTGTCATTATTAGCGACAAATTTTGAATAACCGAGGTTACCGCCTTCGCGCACCACCGTATATTTGTCTTCCTCCGAAACAGGGTCCTTGCCCATATACTGCTTGATCTCGTAGGCCTTAATCCGGTCAATGCCGCTGAAATTGTAATAGTCATAAGCAAACCGGCCATTAAGAGACAGTCCTTTGGTAACCAACCGTGACAGATCCCATTTGGCGGCCAGCGTGCTTTGCAGGGTATGCCGGGCCTGGTCGGAATAGCCGCTTTGCGTAACCAGTGCATAAGGATTGCGGCCCAGATACGAAGCGCCGCCGGCCACGGACCCGTCCGGATTTTTTACAGGGTACTGGATCGGGGAAATGACCCCCAGGGCGCCGAAGATATCCGGCATGGGGGTACCGGGATAATGGCCGTTCTGGATGATGGCGCCCAGGCCCACCGTAAGGTTAAACGTTTGGGAAAACTTTACGTCAATATTCGACCTGAAATTATAGCGTTTCACATTCGAATTCGTGTTAAACTTATTCAGCCCGTCTTCCTTATAAAGCCCCGATTGCATCAAAAAGCCCACATTGGTATAATAACGCACCATTTCCGAACCGCCGGATATGTTGAGGTTGTGAATGGTCTGGTAGGTATGTTTTTTAAGAATGATATCCGTCCAGTTCACATTGGGATGTAAATAAGGATCGCTGCCATCCGCATACTTTTGCAGGTCCTCATCGGTATAGGATACATTCGTCATGCCGATATGACGCTGGGCTTCATTCAGCAGGCTGGCATATTCATAACCATCAATATACTCCGGCATCCTTAATGCCGTAAGCTGTGCAGCTTCTGAACGCAGACTAACAGTTGGTTTGCCTATTTTACCTCTTTTGGTATTGATCAGTATTACGCCGTTCGCACCGCTCACACCATACACGGCGGTGGCCGACGCGTCCTTTAAAATGGTAAAACTTTCTATCTCCTCCGCCGTAATATTATTCATATCCCGGCCTCTTACCCCGTCAATCAGTATCAACGGGTCGTTGCCACCTGAAAACGAAGCCTGCCCTCTGATAAATACCGAGGCCTGGTCGTAGCCCGGTTCCCCGCTGCTCTGCCGCGTAATAATACCGGGCAGCCGGCCACCAATGGCATTTGACAAAGAAGGCACCGCCGCGCGCTGCATATCGCTCGCCGACACGGATGAAACGGCACCGGTAACCGTAATTTTCTTCTGCGTTCCATAACCTACCACTACCACTTCGTTCATTTTTTGCGCTACCTCATCAACGTAGAGGGTGATGGCCACATTCCGTTGCCCGCCCGGCAACATCCTTTGGGTAATGTACCCTACGTTAGAAATTTCAATACTGTCGGCAACGTTGTCCATTTCGAGCATGAACCGCCCGCTCAAATCTGTTGAAGTACCTTTATTTTCCGCATCTGCAATCTTAACGGATGCGCCCGGCAGGGGCTTGCTGTTTTCATCGGTAACAACACCATGCAGCACCCAGCTGCTTAAAGGCACCGTGTCCTGTAGCGCACTCGTTTTGTTGCTTATGGTTCGGTCGTTACCGCTTGCCTGCCGGTAAAGCATCAGCAGGCAAACGCTCCATAAAACCATTAAGCAGCCCCGCTGTAAAGAGCGGTCAAATGGAAGGTTTCGTTTTTGGCTCATAACTATAGAAGATTAAAAAGATGACCGGGCATGCCCGCTATGAATAAAATGTTCAAGATTCTTTGCTTAATCGTTTAAATTATATATCCCGACGACAAATACAGGATACACCTCATCCAAACAGTTTCTTAAATCCGGCTTTTTCCTGCTGCACCTTTCAAGACAATCGCAAAAGCTTAATCGTTTAAGTAAAAATAGTGTTTTTTTTATACGCAACAAAAAAATAATATAAGTTTTGTGAAATATACGATCAGCGGGGCCACGAAAAAGGGCGCCGGATGGAACCGCGCCCTTTATATGCGAATGTCTTTAACCCGCTCCTAATACTGTGCTTTTACCTTATACCCGTTTACCGCATAATACAGGATGAACAGGAATAAGGGGATCGGTACCAGAAACCCTTTTGCCATTCCAAAAGTATCGGATATGGCCCCCATAATGGGTGGGAATATGGCGCCACCGGCAACAGACATTACCAGGAACGCCGCAGCCCGTTTGGTACTCGTCCCCATCCCTTTTATAGCCAGCGCAAATATGGTGGGGAACATAATAGACATAAAGAAGAAAACACCGTATAAAGCAATCAGTGACGGCCATCCCATTTCGGCTGAAACCACCGGCAGCAGAACGCATACGGCCAGCGTGTAAAGCGCCAGGAGCTTCGTTGGTTTAAAATACTTCATCATCATACTGCCGGTGATCCTTCCCAGCATAAATAAAGCAAAACCGACCGACAAAAAATAGGGCCCGTACTTTGTATCCCACCGGGGCGACATATCATGATCTGTAACAAAATTGATCAGGTAGCTGAACACACCGGTCTGGGCTGCTACATAACAGGCCTGCGCGACCACGCCCAATCTAAAATGCCGCTTGTCCCACACAGATCCTGTAGTGACCTGCTCAGTTCCGGATAAAATTTCGGGATCATCGCCGGGTGTGGCAGAGGCTCCGTGACCGTGCGCCGCCAGCTCATCTTCCTCGGTTATTTCCGGCAACTTCAGGCGCGTAAAAATAAACGCTACCAACAATACGGCAAGGCCGATAATAGCAAACGGCAATACGATGGAAATCATTTTTTCGCCCTCTACATGGCTTTGATTACCGTACACATATAAAGCGATCAGCGGGCCTACTACCCAGGCCAATCCGTTAAACGACTGAGAAAAGTTGATCCGGCGCTCCGCAGTTTCCGGCGGACCCAATTTTGTGGTATAAGGATTGGCCGCGGTTTCCAGCGTGGTAAGGCCGGCACCAATTACGAGGAGACAGCATAAGAAGCATACAAAGGATTCCAGCGGGGCCGTAGCAGCCGCCAGCAATGCGCCACCGGAGAAAAGCAGCAATCCGAAGATCACCCCTCTTTTATAGCCGTACTTTTTCATAAAAATAGCGGCCGGCATGGCCATACAAAAATAGGCGCCGTATAATGAGAACTGGATAAAGCTGGATTGCCATTTTTTTAAATGCAGCATTTCCTGGAAATTCTTGTCCAGCGTATCCAGCATCCCGTGCGCCACCCCCCAAAGAAAGAACAAGGCGCTGATGGCGGCAAACGGCGCCGCATAGTTAATACCATCCCTGATAAAAAGTGATTTCTTTTCGCTCATGTCGATTGTGTAAGTTGGATAAAATATTCTTTGTTGTTATATACTCATCGTTGTTTGCAGGATACAGCGCCCGGATTCCAGGTTCCTGGTTCTGCTTCGCAGCGGGTTCCGGCTTCCACCAAACATAGCAACCATTGACCATTCACCTATGCACCTATCCTATACAAAGCGGTAAAATACATATTTTTTGCAGAATCCTGTTCGCCCCGGTTAATATAAACTACAAAAATGTAAATTTTGTTTACAGTCTGGCCCAGCTTACAGCAATGAGTCTTCAGCCAACAGCATCTGCAACCCTCAACCGCCTTCAACAATTTTCAATCACAGGCCGCCCCGGTGGTCCGCAAAAAGTGAAATAGATCCGGCGGCAAACATTGAACCAGGAATCTCAAACCATAAGCTAACAACCCTATACGCTTTATCCGTACAACGGGCCATAAACATTGCAGGCCCGGTAATCGGCGCCCTCAGGATCCATTCCAAACGCACCCCACGCAGATGGCCGGAAGATCTTCGTTTCCGGAACATTGTGCATGGCTATGGGAATGCGGAGCATGGAAGCCAACGTGATCAGCTGGTTCCCGATATGCCCGTAACTGATGGCTCCGTGATTTGCCCCCCAGTTGGCCATTACCGAATAAACGTCCCTGAAAAAGCCGTTGCCGGTAAGATTGGGTACAAACCAGGTAGTAGGCCAGATCCGGTCCGTACGTTCATTCAATACCTGGTGTACCTTTTCCGGCAGATCGATCGTGTGCCCCTCGGCGATCTGCAATACCGGCCCCTGCCCTTTTACCAGATTTAAGCGGCACATGGTTACCGGCATGCCGCCCCGGGTAAGAAAGGTGGAGGAATAGCCGCCCCCGCGCATATAATCCCTGTTGGAGGGGCTCCAGGTAGTAGCTGCCAGGCAGGCTGCAGCCTCCTTCTCTTTGATCTCCCAGAAGGGCTTCATGGCGGGCTTACCGTTCCGCGACTGCTGACCGGTGCCATCCAGGGTGGCAGAGCCCGAATTGATGAGATGGATGAATCCATCCTGCGCAAGGCCATCGGGTCTCCAGCCCGATACCCGTTCCGTAGCGTCGGGACTCCAGTAAGTGCGCACATCGGCAAAGATCTGTGCCGCGTTCGTCAGCAGGTAATTGAACAGCATGGATACGCCGTTATAGCAATCATTTTCGGTAGCCACCATATAAGGATTCCGGATGCCGTTCCAGTCGAAGGAGGAGTTCAGTATCGCTTCTGAAAAATCGCCGTCCGGCAGGAAATCGGTCCACTGCCGCTGTCCCTGAAATCCGGAGACCAGGGCATTGTGCCCCTGCGCTTCCTCGGCATATCCCAGCGCTTCCAGCCTGGGGTTGCCGGTCATCAGGTCCCGCATGATCATGGTCATTTTGGTAACAAATTCCCAGTCCCTGTCCTTTTCTTTTCTTGATTTTATTTTTTCCCTGCGGTTATGATCCTTTCCTTCCTTGCAGTTCTTCTTTACCCAGGCAATGGCTTTTTTAAACTCTTCCGGGTCAAAGATGCCCAGCTGGATGCGCCGCAGGATCTCGGAGGAATCCACATATTCATTGCGCATTCCCAGATACTCCTGAAAAAACTGCGGATCAACGATCGATCCGGCAATGCCCATTGATACCGATCCGATGGCCAGATAAGACTGGCCCTTCATGATCGCCACGGCCATGCCGGCCTTTGCAAAAAGCAGCAGCTTTTCTTCCACATCACCCGGTATCGATGTGTCTCCCATATCCTGCACATCCCGGCCATAAATACCAAAGCAGGGCAATCCTTTCTGATTGTGCGCAGCCAGGGTGGCGGCCAGGTACACGGCTCCCGGGCGTTCGGTACCGTTAAAACCCCAGATAGCCTTGGGTACGGAAGGATCCATATCCATGGTTTCCGAGCCGTAGCACCAGCAGGGCGTTACCGATAAAGAAAGTCCAACATTATTTGCGGCAAACTTCGTCGCACAAGCGGCCGCCTCTTTTACCCCGCCAATGCAGCTGTCCGCAAGAACGCACTCTACGGGACTGCCGTCCGGATAGGTCAGCTTTTTTGAATACAAGGCAGCCACTGCCCGGGCCATTCCCATCGTTGTTTCTTCCAATGATTCCCTGATCCCCCCCAAACGCCCGTCAATAATGGGACGGATCCCTATTTTGGGATATTTATTTTTTTGCAATTTTCTTTTTACTGCCATTTTATAGCTATTAGACTTTAGATATTAGATGCTGGATACTGGATTTTGGATACTATCATACTAAATACTGGATGCGGGGCACTGGATGATCGACGCCGGATGGCAGACAGCCTGTTCTGTTTGAGATGGGATCCGGTTTTATGCCTGCTCCCGGTAGCCATCGGTCTCCACACTTCCACATTCCTAAATTCTCACATTCCTACATTTTCAAATTGTTCCGGTTAAACGCCCTGACCCCATTAACCCGTGGTCATTTGCTAAATGCTTTTTCTATTTCCTCCACTGATACGCCCAGCACTTTCTTTGCGATCGCGCTCAACACGGCCTTGTCGCCGGTAAAATGATATACGCTGTGCCGGTGCGTTTGTGTGGCTCCGGGTTTCAGAAAGGCTGCAGGAGAAACGCTTTCCATTTCATAAAACGGTCCCATCTGTTTGCCGTCTTCCAGTGGCCCGTCATTATAAGCGTTCATCGCATCCCCGCTAAAGGGCTCCCGGTCCGTTCGCCATTCCTGGTTTAAATATTTTCCCGCAGGGTCCACATCGTATTTAATAATGGTGAGCACATTACCGGCTGCATCATAGCTGCCGGCAACATCTTTTACCCGCGCCGGGGGAATGCCCAGCTTGCTCCGCGACTTCCCGTCTGCTTTGAAGAACAGCAGGCCATTACTGTAGTGGACGCGGTCCCTGGGGATCTCTCCAAAATAATCAGTAGTAGCCACCTTCCCCGTTGCTTCGTTCTTATAGGGGATCACGATGATGCACTGCTCCGATGGGGTAAACATATCGAGGTTCCACATGCAGGGGGCACCTGTTTTTTCATCCCAGGCCTGTGACCCGCTGTTGGTAATGCTATTGACCGTTTTGAATGCCACCGATTTGATGCCGGCTCCCAACGCTACTCCCAGATCGGAGGCAATGGCCTCCCGGCCAATCAGTGCCACCTGGCGTATTGCTTTCAACTGCAATTGCGTACCCGCATAATTCTGCAGGTTCATTTCCTTGCTCATGGAAACCGAAGATCCGTCGGACGTTTCAAGTGTCCAGGATTCCGTATCAATGGGCGCCGGTGTTTTCCAGTTTTCAAATTCCATTTTTGTACCGGGCTTAAAGTACAACGAAAAAATGCCACCCTCCGGCCCCAGCCACAGGCGGTCTTCGCCGCCATAGGCATTCATATGCGCATCTTCCGGCCCTTCAAATGCCTTATAATTCACCCACCCGAAGCTTTTACCGGCCAGCCCGTCTGCCGATGAAGTGAACACTTTTGCCTGATAACGCGGGGAAACAAGTACCTGGCTGGCGCCATCGTTGCTTTTCAGCACGATGAGCCCACTGTCCTTCTGCTGCAAAAACTGCACATCATATCCAAAGCTTCCCTGCCCGTGGTTTTCCATACCGGTATTTGTTTTTTTTGAATCAGATGTGGCACCGGGCGTTTTTGTATCGCCGTTACAGGACGCCAATACGGCTACGGCAGCCATCGCAATAAGTGTATTCTTTATTTCCATATGTTCATTTTTTATTGTGCGGAATCCCGGGTCTGAGCCTTCAGCAATCAATTGAGACCCCAAGACCCTCAAAAATCTCAAAACCCAGATCTCAAACCCCGGATAAAGCCGGCCGTTCCTTAATTCACCTCCAGTATATTGGCATCCGGCAATTTGGGAAATTTTTTATGCGGTTCTGTCTGATACCAGTAAGCTACCGTAATAATGTCGGAATGCTGGGGCAGGTAACGGCCGCCCGATTTCCAGCCCAGATCCTGTATGGTCACTTTCAGCTCTTTGTCGAATCGTATGGGATCCATAATATGCCAGCGGTACATGCCAAAACGCATTTGTGACCCGTACAGCCCGTCCGGCTTAAGCACCTGGTGCAGCCCGGCATAGGCGGTTGAAAATTCCTGGTACTGATGCGTCCTTTTATTTTCAAAATTATAGGAGCCGCAGAAATAATCTTCCGTCCCGGTTCCCACGATCGTTGCATAATCATCATCCCCGTCCATATAGAATTTTATTTCGCCTTCTCCCCACCATCCGTTATTGGTAACACCTACGCCCATATACGTGCCTACGTATTGTCCTTTTCCTTTTACCCCATCCAGGATGGTATGCAGGGAGGTCATATTCGGTTTGCTGCGGCGGTACTGGGCATGAAAATAACCTTCGTCGGATCCCACATCTGTTAATGTATAATCCACCTGGTAATATAAGCGCATCGGCTGCGTATCGATGTTCTGCATGGTGATCTTGCAGTTCTTCCGGAACGGCATCTTCCAGTAGCTGTTAAAAGCGCTGCCCGGGTTCACCGTCATCGCCAGCGAATTCAGCGGGGAGAACTGGTTCCATGCCATACCGAAAAAGGGTCCTACGGGACTTTCCACGGAAGGATCCGATTCCCCATCATAGTAGATCCTGAAAATCGAAAAATTAAAATTTCCGGTCGGTGTCATCCAGATGTGCTGAATGGCTCCGGGACCGGCAATATCTGCCATTGTAAAGGTCTCACCGGGTTCGATGATGATGAAGGGGTTCACCTTCCAACCCCTGCCCAGCTCGCGTGCCTCATTGGCCGCGTTGGCCACATTACGTTTTCCCTTGTCCCTGGCCGGATCCGCCATGCCGCCTTTTCCTTTTTCACCGGTAAAATTTTCCGGACTGATGGAACGGGTCTTTGCATCAGACAGACGCGACAAATTCCCCAGACTCATATCCAGACCATTGAATTGCTCCTGGGAAAAACCCTGGCAAACAAAAAGAAAAGACAGGAACAAAAATCCAATTTTTTTCATACTGACATTTTTTAATGAACAATCGTAAACAGAAAAGCTTATACGTTTAAGCAAAAATAATGGGTTTCTTTTTAACCACCAATTTTATTCTATAGCGGTTCAGAACACCATGTCTTCGTAAAATATCTTCCTGCGCAGGACTGCCGGCATCATGTGTTACGGCCTTCACGCCGGCTGCTGCTGCTTTCACCCTTTACGATTACCGATGGTACGGTAACACGGATGCACTTGCGCGCCCGGGTATCGATCGCCTGCATCAGCGACTGGACCGTATTTTCGCTAATGGCCTGGAGGTTCTGTTTAATGTAGGTAATGGGCGAATAGAAAAAATCAAATACATCGCTTTCATCAAAGCTGATCACTCCCAGGTCCTGGGGTACTTTTATTCCCCGGGCATGGATCACTTTCAGCGACTGTACGGAGATGCTGTTGGTTGCAAAGACCAGCGAGTCCACCACCCGTCCTTTTGCATCCAGCAACCGCTCCAGTGCAGTGGTCACATGCTCTTTATAATTTCCGTAGGGCACTTTTGCCAGCCATTTTGTATTGAACCGGATGCCGTTATCTTTCAGCGCATCTTTATAGCCCGCAATCCGGTCCGTCATGTGCGTCAGCGGCGTATCATATGCTATGATCCCCGGTTTCTTATACCCGTTCCGGATCAGTAAATGAACCGCATTGTACATGGCATCATGATTGTCCGTAACTACTACATTGGTCTCCATCTCGCTAAACCCCCGGTCCATCAAAACAAAGGGAATCCCCCGGTTGCGCAATTCTTCGATCTGGGATTGCGATCCCGCTACCGGGGTAATGATCAGCCCGTCTACCTGGCGGTTCAGGAATGTATTGATCAGGTTCTGGGATTTCTCAAGCTGCTCATCGCTGCTGCCAAACAGTACCGTGTACCCGCGCTTTTGCGCCTCCAGCTCTATAATGCGGGCCAGCATGGCAAAAAACGGGTTGGAGATATCCGCAACAATGAGCCCGATGGTATGCGTTTTCCCGAACTTCAGCCCCCGGGCAATCAAATTGGGCTGGTAGTTCATTTCCGCCGCCACCTTTTTTATTTTCCGGGCTGCGGCCTCTCCCACCCGGGCCTCTTTCTCTTTTCCATTCAGCACATAGGACACCAATGCAGTGGACACCCCTACTTTTTGGGCGATATCCTTCAACGATACACGTTTTTTTATCATGAAGCTCTTTTAAACAATGATTGTTTGCCGTTGTTCTGCTCTTTCCTTTTTCATAAGAACAATCGATTATCATCCAAATTACAAAAATTGGAATTATTGACTGAATAAAATATTCCCCGCTCCGTTTATTTTTATCTAAAGTTGCTTACTTTTCTTTTGCAAACATTACTCGGTCAAATACCAGCCCGGGTTGCGGATCACCGCTCCGGAAGAGCACGCTCACCGGTATGGATGCATCGGTTATTTCCACCTCACCGATCAGCAGGCTCACCGGCTGGTTACCGCCGATAACAGCTACGGATCGCCAGTCCTGTACCCGCACCGCGTCCGCGATGCGTACTTCCAGTTGGTTGGTTGCCGCCTTTACCTGATGTAAAAAGATCCGGTACTTTCCCCGGGGCACTTCCGATACATTGATATTTAAAACGGCATTGTCCTTTCCGGTAAGCGCGGCCGCACCCTGCTGCAGCTGCAGGTTACCGTTATAGGTCAGGTGCCGCATCAGCCGTGTATAAAAGGTAACCGTGTCCGGTACCCATACCCGGGTTCGCTCATTATCCGGTGCAACGGAACGTGCAATCGGTCCTGTTGCATAATACAACGCAACGGACGTGTATTGCACCAGCCGGTTGTTGCGGACCGGACCATGTTCTATGGTATGCAGGATGCTTTTACGGAACGGCATTTTATCGGTCAAAAAGAACCGGTAGCCTCCCGTTCTGCCCAGGGGCAACGAATAATCCAGGCAACCGCTCAGCGGCGCACCCAAACGCTCCACCCATCCCCCGGGCTGCGCGTACCAGCCGCCGTTGAAATAATCTTCGGAACCGGTACCGTGCAGGGTCATGCTGCCATCGATCGTTGTAGCATCATCGCCCTCAAAGAATTCGGTAAAATTGGTAAAATCGGTTGCCTGCCCCTGCAATAAAGTGCCGATATAATGTCCCTTCCCCTGCCCTTCCAAAAAAACATAGGGCGCTCCCAACGGCGGATGTTCGTTTTTCCAGAGGGCATAGAACCGGCCTTCCTTTGCAGCGTTCCTTTTTTCATACGTATAGGAAACGGTTGCAAACAGCTCCACCGGCTGCAGGTCTTTATAGCCGTTCCGGTATACCAGCTCAATTTTTGCTTTCCGGTCAAAAGGCATAGGAATATAGCTATACACTTTTGCACCGGTAGCGCCCAAAAACAGGCTTTCCATAGAACGCGACCCGTAAGCGAACCCAAAGAAATCAGCAACGGGAACCCATACCGCAGGGCCGGGCTCATCATCCCAGGTGATCTTCAGATCCAGCTGCTTCCAGATGCCGTTAAAAGCGGCAGCAGGCTTCAGCTCCAGCCCCAGGATGCGCCCGCCCTGCTGCAACGCGGCCACCACGGCTGAGCTACCGGGCCTGAGCAATAATTTTTTGGTGATCACTGCCGGAGCTGCCGGATAAAAGTTACGGACATCCCGGTCGGGATCTGCCCACAATGCGACGGCCTTTTGCAATCGTTGGCGTTCCCTGCCTGCATCCTCCTTTTTAAAGGTGCGCACCTTGTAGAGTCCGTCATAGGTGCGGTACTGGATCTGGTGGAACAGGATCTTTTTTCCCCGGAACACGATCTTACAGCCTTTTTGATATGGAATGGGAATATAGCTGTAGAAGCCGCCTACTTTATGATCCGCCAGCGGTTTCAGGAAGGGCGCCACGGTGCCATTGAACAGATCTCTGAAACGGATGGACAGACCAGGGCGGGTATCTCCGTCGAAATAAAAATCCAGGGTATCATCGGTGGGCGTCGGTGTCCAGATGCGCTCGATCACGCCCTGCCCCTCGTGATCAAAAATAACCAGGCCGCCGGCTTCCTTCCTCAGGTAAGAATATTTTCCTCCAAAACCATCGTCATTTCCCCCGGTAGTATCGTAGGAAGAAACCTGTTTTACCACTGTGCCTTCCATATACCGGGGCAGGAGCTGCAGATTGGAAAGGCGTTCCAGTTCGGTAGCAAAACTCACCGGCACCTGGGCACGCAAATCTACAGTGCTCATCAAAACCATAGTCAGTAAATAAATAGCAGCAAAGCGCTTCATATGCCAATTTAATCGTTAAAGCAAACTTATGGACAATGTTTGAAGGTACCAAACAATTCTCGGATCAGAGCAGCCGCATTGCATCTTCAAAGCAGTCCGGCAGCGGCGCAGCTTCGAAAAGTATCCAGGAAAGACCCGGCTCAAAAGCAGCGAATCTATCCTTAGACGGGAAAGCGGGAAGGGGTCTATGCATCAGTTCTTACTGCACAGGCACCGGCGGAAGCGGGTGTCAACCATTCTCTTTTAAGAGTTTCACTACAATACTTTTTTTTAATACGGCCGGCCGGACATTATTGAGAAAGTATAAAGGACGTTTCATGCATCCCCCGTAACATTATTTTTTAAAAAGCTACAACTGTATGGCCACCCGGATGCCCTCGCTGTCATTATCAAACTGAAGCAATAACGTATGGGAACCGGCATCCCAGTCCTTTTTCAACAGCGCTGTGGCTGCACCATTCTTTGTAAGGGTAACGGCACCCGGGGCCGATGGCAGGTAGATCCGCATCACATTCACCGTACCGGTGGGACTCTTCAACAGGAAGCTGTATTGCCCGCGCTGATAAGATTCATTATAGGCCCGCCCCGCAGCTGCCAGGATCTTTGGCCGGCCTTTTTTGATGGTTTTCAGATCGTATAAAAAGGCCTGCTGCCCGGGCAAAACCTCCTTGCGCGCTAAAACGGGTAACTCCGGATCAAACAGATCCACCACCGGACCGTCAATGGTCAACGGTTGCGGGCCGGTGCTTTCATCCAGCGTTGCTGCGATCACATAAGGGCCCCGCTTTAACAGGAAATGATTTTTCATTTCCAGCTCCCCCGCATGCGCGTACCGGCTGTACGCCTGCGCTACCAGCTGCAGGAATGCCTCGTCCTGCCCCGCCTCCAATACCAGCTCTTTCGGATCCATCCGGTTCACGGCCACCCAACCCTTACCCGCTTTTACAAACCCCTGCTGTCCTTCCCCGATATTTAACAACCGGAACAGGTCTTCCGAAGGCGCTTTATACTGCAACCCGTTACTGTTCCACCATTCCTTTACCGTCTGAAAAGGATCATTGTCGCGCCCGTAATAGATCAATATTCCCCCTGCCCGCACCCACCGGGCCAACGCCTCATGATACTGCTGCTTTAACGGCTTCATGTTGGCATAGCTCATTACCAGCACCCGGATGTTCTTCAGGGTATTGCTGTTCTCCAGGTTTTCCATATGCACCGTTTCAACCGGTATGCCATTCTTTAATAAAGGCAGGGCCATCCCATAAAAGTTTGAAAGCTGGGGATCTTCATACCCGGCATGCGTGGGAAAACGCTGGAACATCATGGAATTCGAAACCAGGATGCCAATGCCATGACTGCCGCTGATCTTATTGGAGGACAATGGCATTTCATTTAACGCATTCACCATTACCTGCATCTGCGTGGCATAAGCTTTTGAAATAGGATGCCGGACGGTATCGTTTTCCAGCTTAAACCGCCCGAGGTAGATCCGGTTGGGCCAGGGCATTACCTCGTAATCTGCTACCGTGGGATACAGCAGCTGCGCGGTAAAGGTAGCCTGGTAATTTTTTTTATAGTCGTCCCAGGTACGCGGCCAGTCTTCTATGGGATCAGTGAGGAAGAACATCTTTTTTCCGGTGGGCGCCGTCATGGAAACCATGGAGCCGTATTCCAGGAAGGCGTTCTCAAATACCCGCTCTTTTTTTACCCCCTTGTAATAGACCGGCTCCCGGGAGGTGCCGGTCCATACCTGTGCGATGTAGCCATCCATATCTTTCAGGGAGGCCAGGCTTGCTTCCGGGCTTACGATCCGCCAGGAAGAATAGTTCAGCAGCGAATGGGTAGGCACATAGCAACGCACCACTTTTCCCTGGCTTTTGGCATAGCTCTTTACATAGGAAAAAGCCTCTTTCAGAGCATTCAGATACAGGTGATATTTGAGTTTGGAAGACAGGTAAGTGGCTTCCGGAGATTCATGCTGGGGGCGCCACGCCGAGCCGTAGTACTGCTGCCATTCCTTTTTAAAGGCCGCGCTGTAGCCTGCCCTTGCCCAAAACTCCGGTTCTTCCAGGTGAATGGCGGTAACGCCGGCATCAATGGCGCGTTTCAAATGGGTTTTAATATAGTTCAGATAATTTTGCGACGGTACAATGTAAGGCACGTCCCTGCCGTGCCAGATCGTGTCGCCGTTCCGCTGCACCTGTCCTTCGTCAAAATGCGACTTCCCGTCAAAGCGGCCTTTAAAATAATCCTGGTACTGCCCCCAGGCGATACCCGTCATAAAATGTACCCGGTATCCTTTGTCCCGCCATCCCTTTACCCGTTCCTCAAAGTTGCCGCCGGCATCATTGACCCCGTATACAATAGCAACATCCGACCGTACATCATAGGCCGCATTCCAGGGGGCAGCGATCTGGAAGGCGGTCTTTTCCTGTGCATAGATACTGTTGATGCACAAAGAACAAAAAAGCAAAATACGTTTCATTACGCTAAAATATTTTTATCATCTGCAGCCGGGTCATCGGGGAATATCGACCCTTACCGCAGCATTGTAATTATGTCGCTTGATATTTTCGGTGGCATAATTAATCCTTGCGGCAGCCCTTATAAATACGGTCCTGCCCGCGGGGATCGTACCTTGTGTTGTAATGGTTACCGGCTGGCCCAGGAGCGCCTCAAACGCATTGCCCGCGTAATTAACGATCGTCGAATACCGGTTATCCCATTCACGGTAACCCACATAGGGCACCTGGCTCACAAATAGCCGCACGTCGGTAACCTGCAGCATCTCGTTCAGTTCATCGTCGCTGTAATTACCCATGGGGCCGATCTTTGCCTTAAAATCTGCCGGGCTTACGGCTCTTGTTACTTTTACTGTGGCAGTCACCTTCCCGTTCGCCACGGAAGGCGTACCTACCCATTCCAGCTTAAGAAACGGCTGTACCTTAAACTCCAGCTCGGTTACCCCTTTGATCTCCAGGGTCTTCGATTCATTGGCCAGTGTATCGCCGTCGGCATTCAGGCGCACCAATGGGATGAATGCACCGTCCACCCGTACATTATACGTGCCCTGGAACACTTTTGTATTCTGGAAAATGCCCTCCTTCATACAAAAAAAATCAAGATTCTCGGGTTCGGATGCGGTCCAGGTAAGCTCGCGCATGCGTACCCTTGTACCCTCACTGCCCTGGTCCGTCAACACCGGCTCGCCGGTAGCCACATCTACCACCGTTCCTTTCAGCGTTTCTTTGGGCTCCGGGTAATTATCCAGCTTGGTGCAGGCATCCGTCCCCGCCAAAAGGATAAGTCCTCCTATGATATAAAGCGTTCTTTTCATACTTTGTCTTTTATATAATTTTCAGTTATCTGCCGGGTTGCTGATCAATAACCGGGCTCTTTGTTACCTCGCCTGAAGGGATCATGAAGTAATATTCCTGCTCCGTGATGCGGAAACGCTTCCGGGCTTCTTCAAACCCCGCATCAAAAAAGTATTTGTTGACCGCAGAAGCGTAAAACGGATAAAGCCCCCTGTAATAGGCCCCGTCTGCCTGAGTAAAACCATTCAGCACATCGGAGTGCTGCGTGCGCCACCTGCGTATATCCCAAAGGATCTTGTGTTCAAACGCCAGCTCTTTCCGGCGTTCTTTCCGGATCAGGTTCCGGCCGGGTATCCCCAGCACATCTCCCGCTCCGGCAAGCGGGTTGGCACCCGCCCGTTCCCGGATCTCTTTAACGGCGTTATAGGCCACCGTTTGCAAATCATCGCCTTCTGAAGTTGTTTCGCCTGCCAGCATCAGTTCCGATGCAGCTTCTGCTGCATTCAGCAACACTTCAGCATAGCGCATCAGGATAAAAGACTGGTCCGACCTCGCTTCCAGCACCAGGGCCTGCGGCATGTTGGGGTTTAACCATTTCCGGACAACAAACCCCGTAAATGCTGCAGTCATATCCGAATTTCCGAACGGACCGCTTTTACCGCCGGCATTCATCTTCGATCCATCCAACAAGGTAACCACTTCATGGGAGGTGCCGTTTTGCGAAAGAAATAAGGACTTCTTTCCGGAAAATGCGCCCTTTGCCGTGTAAGCATCCACCTGGTTGTAGGTTTGTGGTCCTCCAAATGAATAATCCGTTGCACCGTTCACGACCCGCAGCGGAGCGATCCCGCCGGCGACACTTCCGGTAAAGATACCCCGGCGTATCTCTATTGCCTCTTGCTTGAACACATCGCCGGGCAAAATAACATTGGCCCGCAGCCGCGGCTCTGCATTTGCAAAGAGGTCCGTTACCTTGTCGTATAAAACATATTTTCCCTGGGCATCGAGCACTTTAATCGTACCGTCCGGGTTTTTCGGGAACCCGTCGAACAGCTCTACAAAATCCAGGGTCGGGCAGTTGCCTGCCGAATAACCATTTCCCCCCATGAGCTGCCGTGGAATGTTATAGGCATCATACCCATGCGGCAGGTCGGGGTATTTGTAATCTTTGGTATAGATATTTTCGGTACTGGAAGCGTCAAAAAACATATCCACCATATTCTGGTACTGTGCTTCTTTATCATTGGCCGCCCATTTCTTTTTGTACAGGGAATATTTTCCGGACTGGATAATGGCATCGGCCGCTTTATAGGCCTCCGTAAAATATTTTTTGGAGGTAGCGGCGGCAGTTGCCGGATCAAACCCGATCACCCGCACTTTCGTTTTCTGGCCAAACCCCGTGATCCGGTTGTATTTGGCCACCGACCCGGCAAACAGCATGGCCTCCGATTTAAACCCAAGCGCCACATACTTATTGGCATATCCTTTAACCGGGCTGGTTTCGGGCAGCAGCCCGACAGCTTCGTCAAAATCGGCCAGCACCTGGTTCCACGTTTCTTCTTCAGTTGACCGGGGTATTTCTAACTGTGCAGCGGGGTTCTCCGGGTATTTCAGCACTTTGGTCACCAGGGGTACTCCGCCATACCTTTTTGCCAATGCATAAAAGACCATTGCCCTGGCGAAATGCGCCTCCCCCATATATTCATTCAACTCAGCATCGGTAAAATTCGTTTTAAAGGCGGGTAAATTCTCCAGAAGGGTATTGGCATCCCTCAACAAATTAAATGCCCGTACCCAATAAGCGCCATTGCGGGCCCAGCCTTCAGATGTCATTGCTTCCCCTGCATCCCTTCCCAGGGAAGACCCTTCGTTGGTACCGGGCGTAACGAGCCAGTCGTCAAAGAACTGCCGCGCCGGTGAATACTTAAAATCTTCAAAAGGCATCTGGCTGTACATACGCGACAGGTATAAGGACATTCCTTTCGAATTGGAGAAAAGATCCGATTCGTTCACAATATTTTTAGGAGGCACATCCAGGTAGCTTTTACACGAGATCGTAATACTGCCGATCCCCAATAGTATGAACAAAAAATATTTCAGTTTCATATAGCGTGCTTTTTAGAATGTTACGTTTAAGCCGGCAGATACCGTCTTATTCAGCGGATACAGGTAACCATATGTGTCGCTGGGATGTTCCGGGTCTATATACTTCACTTTTGTTTTTGTAAGCAGGTTGTACCCGTTTACATAAAAACGGGTATTTTTTACGCCCAGCGTTTTCAGCCACCTTTCCGGAAGCGCATACCCCAGCTCCACCGTTTTCAGACGGAGATACGCACCATTGACCGAGTTATACGAAGAACCGCCATCCGGCAGCGTGCCGGTGTAGCCGTAGTAACCGGGTACCCACACCGTGGCGGGATCATAGGGGTCGGCCTGGGGATCCTGTGGGTGCCACCGGTCCATGAACTGTACCATGGCCCCGGACTCGTTATTGCCCCATAACGGCTGAAACAACTGCTCTACGTACTGCACGGTTGAAAGGGCCGATCCCTGAAGCAGGAAGAACAAATCGACGCCTTTATAGGAAAAGCTGGCGGAGAAGCCATAGTTGATCCAGGGAGTTGAGCTCAGCTGGAAGGGATGCCGGTCCAGATCGTTGATCTCCCCATCACCGTTCCAGTCCTCATAACGGTAGTCGCCGGGCAATGTGCCCCGCCCGATATATACCGGGCTGTTCCAGATATCGTCCCAGGATTCGAACCTTCCGTTGCCCGTATAGCCCCACCAGATGTTTTGGAGGCGATCGTTCTGATTGTTCCGCCAGTTCCAGTAAGAGCTGCCATTGGGACCCCGTTCCACATAAAGCGCTTTTACCCGGGTAAAGGAAAAGATCCCCTTTAAACTATACGCCAGATCGCCAATATGGTGGTTATGCGTTACCTCAAAATCATACCCGAAGCTGAGATCGCTGTTGATGTTTTCATCGGGGAGCGCCGCCCCTACAACGGTTGGAATGCCGCCATTTCTTTTTGCCAGCAGTCCTTCCCTTTTCCGTTGAAAATAATCAAATGTAAAACCCAGCAACCCATCCCAGCCGAGGAAATCAACACCGGCATCGAACGATTGCGAGGTGTACCAGGTGATCTCCGTATTGGGGATGCCCTTGTTACTGGCACTGGCAATAAAGTTGCCGTCAAAAATATACCCCCCGGTAAAGTTCCGGGCATCGGTACCCGACGGGTAGTTATAGCCACTTGCCCATTGATAGGCCGCCGCTCCGTCATCACCCATCACCCCGTAAGAAGCACGCAGCTTTAACTGTTTGATGAATGCCAGTGCTGTTGCATTCTTAATAAAATTTTCTTCCGAAAGCCGCCAGCCGATGGATCCCCCGGGAAAGAATCCCCATTGATATCCCCCGTTGAACTTGGATGACCCATCATACCGGAAAAGGAATTCTGCCAGGTATTTATTGTTGAACGCATAATTGATCCGGCCGGCCAGCCCCAGGTTTGTAAACTCATAAAGATCCCCGGAACCGGTGTTCATTTTTGCCTCCTGGTTAAGCGGCACACCTGCAAACAAATAGGGCAGCGGCAGCGCCAGGTCCCTTTGTGCGATAAAATTATCCCCTTCCCTTTTTTGGGTTTCCCAAATCAGCGCACCGTCTATCTTGTGCAGGCTGTTAAAAAGCCGGCTGTAGTTTAAAGAGGTCTGGCTTAAGAGTTGGGAATAAAAATAGGCTTCGCGCGTTATCCGGTCGGGGGATTGTCTTACAAAGGGAGGCAAAAATTCCTGTGCGGCATCGTCATAGCGGTATTGTTTGTATTCTTTTTGAAAATAGTTCCGGTTGGAGATGGAATAATCGTAGCTGAAGAGCGTTTTGGCATAGAGCCCGGTTACCGCGGGGATATCATAGCGCAAACTCAGCACGGGCTGCACCCAGCTGTTCTTATATACCCGGTACCCGCTGATATCCTTGCTCATGAAAGAGATGGGGTTATCGCCTTCGATCAGTCCATGATAGGGTTTGGAAGGGTCATCATTGGCATAAGGGGCGATCTGGGGGCCCTGCCTCCAGAAACCGCGTATGATCCACCAGGCGCTCTGATAGGGTTGGTTGATCGTTTCTGTGATCAGGTTTACACCGGCATCCAGCGTAAACCTTTTGGCAATTTTTGCGGTGATGCTTGTTCGCAGATTATACCGGTTGTAGTTCAGATCATTGGTCCGGAAAAAGCTTCCCTGGTTCTGATACCCGCCTCCGATATAATACTGGAACTTCTCATTGCCACCGGTTGCGCTTAAATTGTGCTGGGATTGGGGCGCAGACTTTCCAAAAACCAGCGGGTACCATTCATAGCTCTTTCGTTTCCCCGTCCGGTATTCTTCAAATACGTCGTCTCCGTACACAAGGCTGCCCGGTCCGCCGATGATCGCATGGCGCGCAGCTTCATTGCGCAAGGTCAGGTACTGATAAATATCCACCGTCTTGGGTAACCCCGAGGGAAACTGCCAGGTAAAGTTTCCATCGTAAGAAAGTACACTTTCATTGTTATGCCCTTTTTTTGTAGTGATCAGCACGACCCCGTTTGCCGAACGCACACCGTATATTGCAGCAGAAGCATCTTTTAATACCGAAATGTCCTCAATATCGTTCGCGTTCATCCGCTGAAAATCGGCATTGGAGCGGGGAACGCCATCAATGATAATCAAAGGAGATCCAAAGCCCCGTATATCGAACACATTATTGAAGGCCCCGGGCTCCGCACTTTTTTGAACGATGCGCACACCCGGTACTTTACCGGTCAGCATATTCTGCGGATTTTCATTTTTGGTGGTCCGGATATCCTCTCCTTTGATGGAAGACACCGCTCCCGTTAACGATGACTTCTTCTGAGTACCGTATCCAACCACTACCACCTCTTCCAGGGCGTTGGCCGCCGCCGGCAGCAGGGTTACGATCAAACTCGAATCACCCGTTACCTGTATCTCCTGTGCCTGGTAGCCGACGGCAGAGAATAACAACACCGGCTGTTCACCGGAAACCGTGATACTGAATGCGCCGTCCTTATCCGTAAGCGTTCCTGTGGTGCCGCCTTTTACCTGTACACTTGCATTTTGCACGGGTGTATTCAGCTGGTCCTGTACAATCCCCTTTACCCTTTTTAACGGATCCGTCTGTTGCGCAAATCCTTTCCCCTGACAGATAGCAATACAGATTGCTAACAGCAACAATAAATACTTCATAGAAAATGATTGATATTTGGTTTACTAATGCGAAAAATGCAGCAGGCCATACGGCAAACAGACAGTCATCATTGCTCCTGCTGCAACGAAGACGGATCAAAAGGATTCCGCTTTAACCAACAAACGTGCTATCTGAAAAAAACGGCAATGATCCTTCCTGGTCAAACAACCTAACAAGAAACAAGACCTCCCCGGCTAAAACGTTACGCATTCATTCTTCGGTTCTTCATACATCGGGAGGGCTAAATCGTTTTTGCAATCTAAAATTAAACCGTTACCATCAATTAACAAAATTTTTTTTAAACGGAATTTCGCAAAATGAGTTCCGGGGGAACAAGGACGCCTTCCCCGGATTCGGTTTTCTTTGCCCCGCTGTTCATTTGTTCCAGCAACAACCGCATTGCCTGACCGGCAATTTCCTGCACCGGCTGACTGATCACGGAAATGGCGGGTGAGGAAAACCGGAAAAGATCGGTATCATCAAAGCTAAAAACAGCAACCTGCTTTGGAATGGCAATGTCCAGGTCCTTTAATGCTTTGATGCCAAACATGCCCAGGTAGTTGGTAGCGAAGATCATGGCATCGATCTCCGGGTGTTTCCGAAGGAACTGGTGGATCCGCGGCTCATACTGCGCCTTATCCTGGTAATACGGAAGCCGCAGCAACAGCTTTTTCTGAAAAAGCCCGTTCTGTTGCAGCGCCTCTACATAGGCCCGTTCACGCTCCTGCATCTGCACCTGCTCTGTGGCGATATTTACAAAGGCGATCTGTTTCTTTTGTTTTTTTATCAGGCATTCAGTGGCCTTACGCACGCCGGCATAGTTATCGACCAGCGCAAAAGGGATCTCCTCCCCCGGGAAATAACGGTCGATCAGCACCAGGGGCTTCCGGCTCTTTTTTAAGGCCTGCACACTGGTTTTCATACCAATGGACGGGGCGATCAAAAACCCGTCGACCTGCTTGGCCAGCAACTGGATCAGGTCATTTCCCCGGCCATCATTGTTTTCGGTGCTCCCGTACACCACCCGGTAGCCCACTTTTGCAGCGGCCTTTTCTACCGATTTGGCCAGGGATGCAAAAAAGGAATTGGCAATGTCTTCCACGATCAGGCCGATCACATGCGTTTTCCCGGTACGAAGACTTGCGGCCGCCCGGTTGGGTATATAGCCGGTCTTTTTGATAATAGACTGGATATGCCGGACCATTTCTTCGCTGATGCGCATTTCCTGGTGCTTTCCGTTAACAACAAATGAAACGGTAGAAGGCGCTACACCCGCAAGCCGTGCAATATCTTTGATGGATAAATGTTTCACTATTGATGATCAAAAAAATCGATGTTCTGAAATACGCACAAGGGTCCCATAATAGATAAAATTAGTTGTTTTTACCCTTTACTGTCACACCGTTTATAATTTTTAATGCGTATTCCCCTGTTGCAGGGCCTCATTCTTTAGCGTATATATACAAGCCCCCTACACCAAAATTACAGTTCAGACGGCCAATTGAGCAGTTCATACAGCAAATCCACCCTGGTTAGCGGGTAAATAGGATCACCTTTACACTTAAAAAGCTTCCGCCAAAGCGGCCGCGGGTATTGCCAACGGCAAAATTAAAAGACAGGGTCTACAACGGGCCTGCTGTTTCCTTTAAAAAAGGAAAGGTAGCTACCCTGTATGAAGCAAATGCTATGGGCCACCCCGTACGCCTTGCCATCAGCATTGATAATGCAGCATTGAACAGCCTCGACATGCCTGCTCCGGGGCCGCGTTCTCCCCGGTGTTTATTTTTGTAAACTGCCGTATTCCTGTTTTGCGAGTTGTTTTGGCATTGCCCTGTAAAATTAATAAAAAAGCTCCGTGAAAACCATCACGGAGCTTTAGTTATGTACCAGCCGCTGGGATCAATTCAGATGCGATTCAATTTTCTTTACAAAATTGCCCTTGGGTTGTGCGCCCACCAGCTTGTCTACCACCTGGCCGTTCTTAATAAACAAAATAGCCGGAATGGAAGTGATCCCGTAATTCATGGAAACCTGGGGATTTACATCCACATTCACTTTTCCGATATTCACCTTTCCTTCATATTCTTTTGATAATTCTTCAATTACCGGACCGATCGCGCGGCAGGGGCCACACCATTCCGCCCAAAAATCCACCACCGTTAATTTATCGGAGTCCAGAACCTCTGCCTGAAAGTTGGAATCATTAAATTCTTTTGCCATTTCCAAATATTTTAGTTGATTAATTGTTTGAAACAAATAACAAATTTAGTTCCCATTTAGATAACAGGCAATATTGACAAAAAGTTGTGCAGAAAATGTCAATTCAGGTAAAATGCCTGACAAAAGACCGCTAACGGCTGTTCACTCCCTCTTTTGCCACTACTTCGGGGTTGTGCCGGTACCGGAATACCAGCGCAAAAAGCATCCCGATCACCAGGGCATAAAACGCAAAGATAAACCAGACCGTTCTCCAGTCCGTTAACTCATTCCGGGTATAGTGCTGTATCAGCCACCCGCTTCCAAAGCTCCCCATCATGGCCCCGATGCCGTTGGTCATCATCATGAACAACCCCTGGGCGCTCCCCCGTATTTTTGAAGGAGCCTCTTTTTCAATAAAAAGCGAACCGGAAATGTTAAAAAAATCAAAGGCCATCCCATATACGATCATCGATAGGATCAGAAATACCAGTCCTCCGCCCGGATCGCCCACCCCAAACAAACCAAAACGCAGGAACCAGGCAAACATGCTCATCAACATCACCGTTTTGATCCCGTATTTTCTTAAGAAAAAAGGGATGGTTACGATAAATGCGGTTTCTGATATCTGGGAGATCGAAATGAGGATATTGGGATACTTTACCCCGATCGTATCTGCAAACGCCGGGTCAAATTTAAAATGATCAATAAAAGGCACACCCCATTGATTGGTGATCTGCAACGCTGCTCCCAGGAACATTGAGAAAATAAAAAAGATCGCCATCTTGGGTATCTTAAACAGGCGGAATGCATCTATGCCAAATGCCGCCGCAAGCGACCGGGGTCCCTGGCTCTCCGGTTTACAGGGAGGCAGGGTAAAACAATAAAAGCCGGTTACCAGCGCGCTCCCTGCCGCAAAGATCAGCTGCCCGTTGGTAAGCGTCCAGTGAAACAGATCGGTCAGCCACATCGCTGCAATAAACCCGATGGTCCCCCACACTCTTATAGGAGGAAAATCCTTTTGCGGTTCCAGCCCGTTATTCTTTAAAACATGATAGGCCACGGCATTATTTAATGATATTGTTGGCATATAGGCCATGCAGACGAGCAACATTCCCCAAAACATTCCGGCCGGTTCCGTTAAGGTAGCAGTGTAGTACAGCGCCCCGGCCCCTGCGATATGCGACAGGCCCAGGAGCCGTTCCGCATTCACCCACCGGTCGCTGATAATGCCCAGTACCGGGGGCATAAAGATAGACGCGATCCCCAATGTTAAGAACACGGTCCCGATCTGCTCTCCTTTGAAGTGGAGGGTGGAGTACATATACCCTCCAATAGACGTAAGATAGGCGCCCCAGATAAAAAACTGTAAAAAATTGATGATGGTCAATCTTAGTTTTATGCTCATAGACGAACTTTAGTTGCTTTATACATCGTACAGCAATTGAAGATAATTATTTACCCCGAAGTTTCGCTAATCCGGCGGGCAAATTTGTCAGGTTGAAACCGGGATCCCGGCAGGTTCGCGAAGATGTTCAACAGCAGCTTCCCCCTCCATTGCGATCGTTGCCCGTCCCTGGCGCAGGTTGCGGTTCCCGTTCAATACAGAGTGATTCCGTGGCTCAGTGGCCATAAAATGCTAAATTTGCAAAAAAATCAGCAGCATGACGGAAGTGATAGAGACCTCAATTTTACCTGAAGACACCGATCTGAAACATATCGCTCAAAAAGTTTACACTGACCAACGCATCACCAATGAAGAAGCGCTGCTCCTGTTCGAAAAAGGCAGCCTGGGCTTTGTGGGGTCCCTGGCCAATTTTGTGCGTGAAAAATTACATGGGGATCGCACTTACTTTAACCGGAATTTCCATATCGAGCCTACCAATGCCTGTATCTACACCTGTAATTTCTGCAGTTACAGCAGGCTGTATGCACACCGGGATGAAGCGTGGGAGCTGGGGCTGGACCAGATGATGGATATCGTGAAAAAATACGATGCCGAGCCGGTTACCGAAGTACATATCGTGGGGGGCGTTCACCCGAAAATGAACCTGGAATTTTTTGCAGAGCTCCTCCGGAAGATCAAAGCGCACCGCCCGGAGCTGCATATCAAAGGCTTTACCGCGGTGGAGCTGGATTATATGTTCCGCAAGGCGAAGAAAACCGTGGAAGAAGGGTTATCATACCTAAAGGAAGCAGGACTCGAAAGCCTGCCCGGTGGCGGTGCGGAGATCTTTGCTGACGCAGTCCGCAAGCAGATCTGCCCGGACAAAGTGGATGCTGACGGATGGCTGCAGATACACGAAACGGCACACCGTCTGGGCATGCATACCAATGCCACCATGCTTTACGGACATATTGAAAGTTTTGCCGACCGGGTGGATCATATGCACCGCCTGCGGGAACTGCAGGACAAAACCGGCGGGTTCAATACTTTTATTCCACTCAAATTCCGCAATAAGGACAACGATATGAGCCACGTGCCGGAGTCGACGCTGGTGGAGGATATGCGTCTTTATGCCATCGCCCGCATCTACCTGGATAATTTTCCGCACATGAAAGCCTACTGGCCCATGCTTGGCCGGCAGAATGCGCAACTGTCACTTGCTTTTGGTGTTAACGATCTCGACGGCACCATTGATGATACCACGAAGATCTATTCCATGGCCGGCTCCGAGGAACAGACCCCTTCCATGTCTACACAGGACCTCGTAGTGCTGATCCGCCAGGCCAAACGCAAGCCGGTGGAGCGGGGCACGCTTTATAATGTGGTCAAAGATTACAGCCGGGAGGAGTTGGGAAGCGAGGTTTGAGAATTGAGAATCGAGATGCTTTTTACGTAAACCTGGTGTTTAGTATTTAGCTTTTAGACCTTTTCAACCAATTGAAACACATTCATGGAATTGCGAAAATGTTCATCGATCGACGAACGGAAACCAACCTGGAACCTGGGACTTTGGACGATAGACGATAGACGATAGATAATAGACATTAGACCGGGCAATGAGGTGGAAACATGGAACCACTTGCTATCAGTATTCAGCATTGAACCCTGAATTGCGAAATGTTCATCGATCGACGAACGGAAACCAACCTGGAACCTGGGACTTTGGACAATAGACGATAGACGATAGACGATAGATAATAGACATTAGACCGGGCAATGAGGTGGAAACATGGAACTACTTGCTATCAGTATTCAGCATTGAACCCTGAATTACGAAATGTTCATCGAGCAGCGAACAGGATGTTTCATCGCTTATGCCCGATTAGGTATTCTCCGCTTTTTTTAATATATTGCTGATCTAAATCATCGCTATCATGGCTAAGGTCTCCAACATTCTTGCCCGTAAAGGGCATGATACGATCAGCATTGTGCCCTCGACGTCTGTTTACCAGGCGCTGGAATTGATGGCCGATAAAAATATTGGAGCGCTCGTTGTCAAAAACGGGGAGCATTACCTGGGGATCATTACCGAACGCGATTACTCCCGGAAAGTGATCCTGAAAGGAAAACATTCCTCCGATACGACAGTGGAAGAGATCATGTCTACCGAGCTGCCCCATATTTCCCCGGAAGACTCCGTAGAGCACTGTATGGAGCTGATGAGCGATAAAAACATCCGGTACCTGCCCGTGTTCATCAATGCACAGCTGGCAGGCATTATCTCCATCAGCGATGTGGTCAAAGAAACCATCTTACAACAAAAGGAAACCATCAATCATTTGAAAGATTATATACACGGGAACGGATAGAAGGGCACCGCTTCAATTCCGCAGCCCATCTTCCTCCCACCATTTCTCCCATGTCTGGTCCGGATGGTCCAGGTTCACTTTTTCACCGATCTTCGGAGTGAGGACCGGATAGTTTTCGGCTTCACCAAATGCCGTTACCTGCTCCAGCGGTTCGTACCAGGGATGTTGTGCCAGCCGGAATCTGGAGTGGTGCACCGGCAGCACCCGCTGCGCTTTCAGCGCCCGGGCCTCTGTTAAGATCTCCTGGGGCAGGGAATGGATATAGGGCCATTTTTCATTGTATTGTCCGCATTCCAGTATCGCCAGGCTAAAAGGGCCAAACCGGTCGCCAATATCACTGAAATGCGGGCCATAGCCGCTATCGCCGCCGAGGAATATCCGCCTTGAGGGCGTCTGCAGTACAAAAGAGGTCCAGAGGGAATTGTTCCTTGAAAACAGGCGGCGGCCGGAAAAATGCCTTGCCGGCGTAAGGGTAACCGTACATCCGTTTCCGAGATCTGCATGGTCGAACCAGTTCTTTTCAATGATCCGCTCCCTGTCCCAGCCCCAGTATTCAAAATGCTGCGCCACGCCCAATCCGCAGACCACGGTCTTCACTTTAGGTTCCAGCCGGCGCACCGTTTTGTAATCGAGGTGGTCCCAATGATCGTGCGAGATGAACAGCACATCGATATCCGGCATATCTGCGGCCTGGTAATGATTGGTACCGGCAAATGCTTTTACCGAACCGGGCAGCGGCGAAGCACTGTTGCTGAATACCGGATCTACAAGAAAACGCATGCCATCCAGCTGTATAAAATAGGAACTATGTCCAAACCACACCAGTACATTTTCCTCCGGCCTCAAATGCTGCAGATCCGTTTGTACAAAAGGAAGGGGATACCGGGGCACAGTATCCGGCATCTTTTGAAAGAATTTCCAGAAGATCCGCATCATGCTTTCTCCTTCGGCCAATGCCGGTGTGGGCAGCAGGTTTTGAAACCGCCCGTTCTTATAATTGGAAAGCGGGTAAAACAACCCTTTCCGTTCGCGGCCGGGGTATTGCCCCAATTGTCTGATCAGTTCCATCGTACATTTCTTATCGCTGTTTGTAAATACCGGTTCATAAAGATTGCGGCCAAACCACGGTACCCGGTTTTGCCTGCATACTATGTTGCTTTTAATTTCTCTTCTTCCATATCGATATAGTGCAGGAATTTCCGGACGGTTTCCTCATCCAGCCGCTGCTCCCTCCTGTTCTTGTCCAGCAGCCACCTGCGCTGCCGCTCCAGCACTTCGCGGCAGATCCTGCGTACCGGCCCGGAGTAATGCACAGCCCCCTCCGTTTCAACATCGATCCGCCATTGATCTGCCAGCAGCCGCAGCACCGGGCTGTTTTTCAGCTCACCGGGGTAATGTTCCTGTATATGATTCAGCGCCTCCCGGGCAAGTGCCGCCCGGAAACAGCCTTCCATCTCCTCCTCCGGCAGGTGGTCCCGGTAATCGGGAAGCTTCAGTTTTTTTATGATCCCCGGCAGTGTGAGGCCCTGCAGCACCAGCGTTACCAGGATCACCACAAAAGTGATGAACAGGATCAGGTTCCGTTGCGGAAAAGGAGATCCATCGTCCAGGACGGCAGGTACCGACAGGGCCGCAGCCAGGGAAACCACACCCCGCATACCCGTCCAGCCCAACAGCAATGGCGCTTTCATTCCCGGGTTCTTATCGGCCACGGTAATGAACCGGCTGGCGATCTTCGTAACCACCACGGCCCCAAAAGCCGCCAGCATCCGACCGATCATCAGCACCCCGGTAATGAGCAGGCCATAGCCGGAGGCTTCGTAAAAACCGATCCCCTCCTTCCGCAGTCCGGCCATGATCTCCGGCAGATCCAGCCCGATGAGCATAAACACCAATCCGTTCAGGAGAAATACAAAGCTCTGCCACACATTTTCGCCCCGCAAGCGGGAGGAAACGCTTAAAAACCGGTGCCGCTGTGCCGAAAGAAAAAGCCCGCCGCTCACTACCGCCAATACCCCGGAACCGTGCACTTCCTCTGCAGCCATATACATTACGTAAGGAGCAACCAGGGTAAGGATGATGTCCATGTTTACATCGGTAGGCAGACGCTGGTGCATCTTCATAAAAACAAAGCCCACCAGCAACCCGATGCCCGCGCCGCCAATGATCATCCATACAAAGCTCAGGGCCGCATCGTGCCAGATGAACTGCCCCGTGCCAACGGCCACCAAGGCAAAGCGCAAAATAATAAGGGATGAGGCGTCGTTCAGCAAACTCTCGCCTTCCAGTATCGAGGAGATCCTCCGGGGCACTTTTACAAATTTTACAATCGCACCGGCACTTACGGCATCCGGCGGCGAAACGATGCCTCCCAGCAGGAATCCCAGGGCCAGCGAGAAACCGGGAATAAAATGATTGGCCACAAAAGCTACCGACATAGCGGTAAGAAAGACCACTACAAAGGCAAAACTGCTGATCACCCGGCGCCAGCGCCAAAGCTCCTTCCAGGAGATGGCCCAGGCCGCTTCATACAGCAATGGGGGCAGAAAAATAATAAAGATCAGTTCCGGGTCTATCTTCAGCGCCGGAACACCCGGTACAAAGCTGATCAATAACCCGGCTACCACCAGCAATATAGGATAGGCCACTTTTATCCGGTTGCCCAGCATGATCAGCAGAACGATCAGTACGATCAGTGCCAGGTAAAATGGAAAATGCTCCAGCATACAGTTGATCTTTTGAGAATAAAGATAGTTACCGGCCGGATCTTAATCAAAAACGGGCGCACGGCAACTCAGCGCAGGCAGCTATAAAAAAATACTCAACAAGAAACGCTTGCCAGGTAAAGCCTGGGGCCTTTATTTGCTGAGTACAGTACAAAATTACAACTTTTATTTTTTAAAACTTCACGGCTGTCATCATGGGGTGCATTTCAGATTTTCGCGGTAATATTTTGAGATAATGGGTAAATTCAGGAAACAAATCCATCAATTATGACAATGCAGCAATACTTTGAC
>NZ_KB893625.1:348489-458878 GCF_000374125.1 Niabella aurantiaca DSM 17617 | reverse complement strand
TGCAAACAACTGTTGGTTGTGAATTGCTTTCAATTTCAAATTACCTTTGGTCTTTGACAACGCGTTTTGTCAAAACCTGTAACAGCAAAGGATTTCAGGTTGTCAACAGGATTAAAAAACGGGCTTTTTGCCCGTTTTTTAATTTCTATACCCTCATTTTGTGCTATTCTACCAGTCCCTAAAACAGTTCTAATTGCTGCGCAGGAACCAGCGCCTCTGCCGCTTCTTTCCCGTTAAATATCTCCATCTGCCCGAATTGCTTGTCGGTAATGCACATTATGCCAATATGGCCTTTTTGCGGCAGTATCTTCTTTACTCTTTGCACATGCACTTCTGCATTTTCCCGGCTCATGCAATGGCGGATGTACATGCTGAACTGGAACATATTAAACCCATCGTCAAGGATCTGCTTCCGGAATTTTGCATAACGCTTCCGGTCAATCTTGGTTTCCGTAGGCATGTCGAACATCACAATCACCCACATAATCCGATAAGCATTTAACCGTTCAAAATTCATTTTAAACGAATGAAGGAGACAATACAGGATACAGCAGCCTACGGCTGTTCCCTTCAAAGCATTTAGCAAGGCTCGCCGTCGTTCGCTGTACCGCGTTCATCAACGGGCTCTTTTCATGATCAATAATGACGTCCATTGCAGGAATGCTTAACAATTGCTGCTTCATGGAAGGGGTCATATTCAGGAACTTTCCATTACCCCGTACAATGTCATACACCAGCTGGTCCACATAAGGCCGGTAAGGCTCCATGATATCATCGGCCAGGCAATAGGCATTGTACTGGTTCCGGTGAAAAATGCCCAGCGTAGGCAACAGGCCGCTGCCCACCAGATTTCTTGCCACGATGGCGCGTAGCACCGCGTACCCATAGTTTAATAAATTATTGGGCGGCTCCCCTTCCCGGAACCGCTTAAACCCAGGAAACAGGGGAAACACATTTTTCCAGTAATAGTTAGCTGCCTGCGCTTCGCAATTATCACTGTCGCCGCTTTTTACCCTGGCCGCCAGGGTCAATAATGTTTTATGGGGAATGCGATATTTTGCCAGCAGGTTGGCCTGGTTCTGTATTTTAGCTGTTACCGTCTGCTGCCACAACTGTTTCTTTAACGGCACAGAAGCATCAATCTGCAGCTGAAAGCGCTGGCTTTGCAGGGTATGCCCATCCAGGCTCAGCATCAGACCCGTAGGCAGGTGGATATCATCGCAGGTGATCAGCGCCACATTGTTCGCCAGCAGCTTGGCAATCACACTGTGTGTAATGGTGATCTGCTGGTGATCCAGGATCAGCATTCCTATATCTTCAATGGCGGCCGTTTTTACCTCGCCGGTATCAGCTAGTTCTACAACAAGCTGTTCGTTTTTGGTTTTTAGATAGGCAGGGTTACCGAAGTATAGGGTGCGTTTGACCATGGCAAAACATTTTAGTATTCTCCTACACCGACAACATGACCTAAATGATTTAAGCGAACTTTCACAATATGCTCCAAAGGCAGTAAACTCTTATATTGCTGAAAAGCTATTCCCTGTAACTCTTTCTTATCTATAAGCTGCGCTTCTAAATGGTGTCGGAATTTAAAATCTCTTATTGTATTATTACCATATTTAACAACTGAGATTGTTTGAACTCTAAATAAATTCGGACTAATCAGCTTTCTATTTTGAAGATTAAGCAAATCCACTTCTTTAGGATTAAATCCTATCTGGTCATTCGGGAATACAAACATTTCGTTTTGCTTCATTGTAAACAGGAACTGCCAACCTATTCCCTGATTAAATGCCTTGTCGATGACAGCTTCTCCTGCATTGACTAATTGTACCGCATCAAACAACGACACAACTCTATCCTGCAAGTTCCCCTCTGCATCTCGGTAGATGGCTACATGATGATTATTACCAGTGCTCACGAAAGAGCTTGGTATTTGTTTTCCATTTTCATCCAAAATATCATTGCCGAGGTGGTTTTTTTTGTGATGCAAGGCCTCAGCATTTTTAACACCACTGATAGTAACACGCTTTATGGAAATACCTTTGACCTCATTTAACCAAATGGGGTTTTTATCCAAATCGGAAAAAGCCTTCTTTGGATCACTGTCAAAGTCTGCAAGACGTTTTAGCAGTATTTTTTTTACCCCTTCGTCCAAAACCTTGTCGATGGCTTTTACGTCTTTCAGGCTTTCAGGTGTTACATCTTTGCGAATGGAATAATCATCTTCCAGCCAACGCAGCAGCACTTTTTCAGGTAAAACTTCTTGTCTGACTTCATCAAGAAAAATTGGATTTCTGCTTAACGTATTCTTGCCACCAAACGCCTTTTTAGGGTCGTCCTCATTTTCTGCAAGTCGGTCCAGCAGCAGCTTTTTATACAGAGGATTAGCTACCATTTGAATTGTGGCCTTATCAAACTTTGGTCCTACTTTTTCTTCTTTGCTTTCATAATAGCGATACCTGCCATAAATGGTTTCTTTGTGCAGTTGTCCACGCGGAGTAAGTTCCGTTTTTATTTTCTCCCCTTTGGCTGTCTTTATCTTATTCTTGTTTTTAGTAACTACTTTATTCTTAGCCTTATGCGAAATCAGCACATTTTCCAGGTGCTCTTTTACCACTTCGCGGAAATCGGGAATTGGCTCTTTGAATTTTCTTTTCCGGTTTCCGAGGTCATCATAAACCAGTTCCGTTTCTTTCTCCTCAATCTTGCTTACAACCGGATGCCATTTATTAGCCTCATCTTTACGTGCATTCAGGTGATTCAGATACTGTATGTGACTATGACGGGTAAAAGCAATAGTTAAAGCATCCATAGCATGGTGGCGGTGATCATTACGCTTAGTCCAATCTGTAATACGTTCTTTCTGACCGCCGTCCCTTTTCTCAATCATTTCTGTTAAGCCTAATGCACGGAATTTTGGAAGATTAATCTCCTGCATCACATTTACCAGGCCCCAGTCTTCGCGCAATCTTGCTGTAATTTCGCCACTTGTTGACACAACACGCCTGCAAATAGAGTGAAGTATGTTTTTAGCTTTCTTGGCAATATACTGGCTCTCCCGTAAATCTCTTTCTATAAAGCCATCGCCAATATCAATAAGACGTTTTTGTAATTTCTGGAATTTAGCTTTGCTGATTCCCTCTTCCTTACTTTTCTTACCTGATTCAAAAAGACCGGTTATGCGCAGCATATATTCTTCCAATGCCTGTTCTCCGTACTTGCCAAGAATGTAATCATAGGCTGTTTTGTTGCCTTTATCCTGGTTATCTTTCCTAAATACAACCGTTTTGTTAGAAAAGCTATCATCAAATAAACTCATTTGAGGGATAATGTGATCTATATCAATCTGCTTGCTAAACAAAATTTCACGAGGAATGTAGGTGTTAGTATATAGATCTTTGTAGCCGTTATTCTTCAGTTCTTCGTACAGTTTATAACGGATAATATCGTTTCGGGAGGGATTGGGAACTCCAAATTCTGTTTGCAGTATTCTGACAATTTTTTCATGTAATTGCTTTGCTGCATTAATATTAGTTGTCATCTCCGCCCGCTCCTTAGCGTTCTTTTTCAATTCACGGGCCAGCTCTATTCTTATCTCATCAAAATAAAAATCTTCCGATACTCCCAGGGTTTTTCGCCGAGTATTTTCATCATCAATCAAGGTATTGACTACATTAACCATTTGATTGAGAATTTTCTCCACCACAGGGCTACGTAATTCATTCTTCTTCAATAAATCCAAACGCTTTTGCAAAGGACGGGCGTCTATCTCTTCTTTAGTTAGCGAAGAAGCCGAGTGCCTGTAACCAGCCTCTATACAGGCTTTGTCATAAGTAAGTTCTTTGATAAACGGATAAATTTTACGCATAGCCTTGCTGCTCAAACTACCATAATCATCGCCTAAGGCTACGTTCACTAAGATTTTTGTATGCTCCGGCTTGAAACCGAATTTTCCGCTTAGCTTCTTTTTCAAACTAATATCATTGTTACCAAATGTGAAAATATCTTCCTGTAAATATTTCTTGTTATCATCCTCTGCGGAATACAATAAATGCCATAATTGATATAAAGGTTGCTGCTCAAATTCTTTACCATCCATTTCAGCGTCAAATTCTAAGACAGCGCTATTAATGCCCAAAACGTCAAAAACAGACTGCACCATTTGCTTGATTTCCGACGCAGGCTTTTCAATTTTGGAAACATCAATATCATCACTGCCACTTAATTTCAGCAAGTCTTCGTCATACCCTTCCAGCTCCAAAATTTTAAGATAGGCATCGTATAACGCCTTATTAGTGCGATTACCTTCCAGTGTGTGATAGTTCGCTTCCCATTCTTTGGATTTGTACCCTAAAATTTTTATGGCATCGCTTGCTAACAAATTTCCCTTAATATTAAGCTCGTCAAACAGCTGCTGCTTAGCATCCATATCTGGTACAAAAACTTCTTTCGTGCTTTTATTTCTGAATTCCAGGTTATTTAATACCTGCCATATTTTAAACTCCTGGAACAACGGCGATGATTTGGGTGCGACACGCAGGCCTATTCGCTTCTTTGTGATACGGCCATTCTTTTCTACCTCAATTTCCCTGCTTTCAAATTCACAAAAACTAACTAACCCCTTTTGTGATTTTAGTTTACGTTGATAAAAAATAACAACGTCCCTGATTTCTTCCTTTAGTTCGCGTGTTAGTTGTGGATGAAACTTTGCCTGTGTTTCCCAAATCGTTTCAAATTCATCCAGGTAATCCTGACGATAAAAAACCTGTCCCTTAAGGCGGGTGTGCGGGTTCTGTTTCAGTTGTTGGAATAAATACTGACCAACAGTTTGTTTATTAAAAAACAATTCTTTGCTCCTGTCGGAAATAGCTCCCAGGTAGCCGCTGGATTTATTAAAGTCGTTATTGATCTCTGTAATTACATAAGCTACTTCATCTTTTGCTAATTGCTTAGCAACAGCTTCGCTGCGCCATTGATAGGCTTTCAGTTTTTTTTCCTCCCTGCTACCTTTATTTTCTGCCGTATTGAAACCGTATTGTCCCCAAAATGCTGCCGATGTAGCTCTCTGTCCTTTTCCTTCCAGGTGTTTTTTAAACTCATCTGTTAATATTTCAGGATAAAATTGCTTTTGGAAATCCCATACCTTGTCGAGTTCGGTATTCAAATCAGAACGGTAAAAATCGGGCAGGTATTTTTTTCCTCCTTTTAATAACTGATAAGAAAGCTGACCCGGGGTAAGGTTTTCTTCATATAATCTTTTGGCTATGGCCATACCATCAATCAGTTGCCCTTCATCTTCATTTTTAGCTTTGCGGCTGCTTTTATAACCACGCTTTTTATTGATAGCTAAAAGCACTCTTGCAAAAGCATCGAGGGGAGCCTCATTTGTAGTAGCCAAAGCTCTTAGTGCATAAGTGGAGTGCGTTGTATTCTTTCCATCTTCGGCAAGTTTTGTATCTGCTGTAATAATATTATTCGCTTTCAATATCTCAATTAAATTATTCCTCCGGAGCTGATAACGGTCAAGATTACGGCGCATGCCTCTTTTAAGGGTTCTGTCGGCATTTACTGAAACAGGCTTGCCTTTCTCAAAATTAGTTTGCTCATCAGTAGTTAGCGGGTTTACCCGAACACCAATCAACTCAACAGAAGAGTTTTGGTAATCATCATCTTCAATAACTTTGGCAAAGCCGATAGAAGTAGTACCAAGATCGAGGCCTAAAATATTCCTTCTCATATACTTATAATTGATCTTTGTAAAATTAAATAGTCAATTCAAAATATTTTACGGTTTTCCGTATTTTACTCAATAAGATATATTCTATATTTGTACCTGAAAGCAATTCACAATAAGGATGATTCCGTTGTGAAAACATTTGGGTCGCCTCTTGTCCACAATCAGGAGGTTTTTTTATGCCCATAATACAAGCAAGAGAGGCTTCAAACCTCTCTTATTGAATCTAAAAGCAATTCGCAATCCATAAAGTCAATATATACTGTTTTAACTTTATGGATCTTCAAATTTAGTATATATTTCTTTATGGGGGTTTTTTATTTTATTTATTTTCATGCTATCTTTATATTGGAATGCAAAAATCATAGCGAATCAGGTTATTTATGATCTACAATTTATTTATAGATGAAAGTGGCGACCATGGATTAAGTAATCTTAACCTCAGCTTTCCCGTGTTTTTACTTTGTGGAATTGTTATTTCTTCTGCCGACTATGAAACACTTCGCAAAAGTTTTAATAAAATTAAAGAGGACATTTGGCATAACTCCCATGTTATCTTTCATTCCCGAGATATACGTAAATGTGAAAAAGAGTTCAAGTACCTGTTTGACCTGGAATTAAAAAAGCAGTTTTACGAAAAACTGGATCATGTCATTTCCAATACCAATTATACAATTATTTCTTCCGCCATCAAGAAGGAGGCGTATATTGTACGTTATGGCAAAATTTCGGACGATGTATATGAAATAAGCTTGTCATTTATTATCGAAAGAACTGTGTTCTACCTGGATACCTTAATGGATAAGATTGAAAGAGTTAACATCATCATTGAAAAAAGAGGAAAAAAGGAAGACAGAAAATTACAAGAGCATTTTCAGCGTATTTTATCCAGGGGCACTGCTTATATTTCGTCTGCAAGATTAAAAGCATACAACCTGAATATTCAGTTTAAAGCAAAAACACAAAATATCAATGGTTTGCAGTTGGCCGACCTTATTGCTTACCCCATAGCCAGGTATGTCTTGGAACCCGATAGATTAAATCCTTCCTTTGAAGTATTTAAAAGTAAATTTTATGGCAAAGGCGGGAAACGTTATGGATTAAAAATATTTCCTTAAAAAAACAAAGCCGGATCACTCCGGCTTCATTCCGATTGGGGACACCCCGATCCAAATTTCTTATTACAAAGATAAGAAATAATTCTGTCAAAGACCAAAATTGATCAAGGAAACATTCAGCGCCTCGCCTACCTGCGGGGCATTTTTATGTCACCCCTCAAAAATGCGAAACGCCCCATTCCCGGAGCGTTAATTCCCCGGATGCTATCCAGGGAGTTATTCTGATTTAAACAGAGATCTGTTGAAATAAGGGAACATCAATTGCTTCCTTCTATAAAGATATTTTTTGCGGCCGGAACACTAATATTCCGCCGGTACCATAAAGCCCCCTGGCATGTCCATCCGGGACCTCTGCAACCGCAGGTAATCCGGGGAATCCCTTCTAATCAAAGTCAAAAAAATCCGACAAAAAGGATTTCTTTTTGCGCGGATACTGCTGATGTTTTTGATCATCGCGATGACCGGTATAACGCCCCGCCTGCTCATCATCGTATTGCGTTTTGGAAGCCGGTACGCTTTTTTCGTCGCCAGCAAACTGCAACAGCTTGTCCAGTTCCCCTTTGTCCAGCCATACACCCCGGCAGCCGGGACAATAATCAATTTCAACACGGTGACGCTCGGTCATCAATAACGTTTCATTGCAATTGGGACATTTCATCTTATCTGGTTTTTATTTCCGGGAACAATACTTGCAATATAAGGATTTGCATCCAATTGCCCGGTGCCGGGTCAGGATTATAAACCTTTTTTATGAAGCGCAGGGAATAAATGAACACTGCGCTGCAAGAATCTCAACAGGTTCCTGTCCGATACCCGCCCCGAAAATGCATCCTGATCGGATACCGGGGTGATCATATAAAATGTGACATACCTCAGGGCTGCAGGAACAGTAACGACAAAACATCTGTTGCAGCGGCCTATTTTGTACAGACCAGGAACCCGTAAGGCGGCAATGTGACACTCTTTGCAGCAGAAAAATCACTGACGGCACCGGAGAAAACATTTTTGAAGGAACCGTTCAAATGCGGATCCGTGATATCAACCTGCAGGTCCGGAGTGCCGGAAAAATTCAGTACCACCAGCACTTCATGAGCACCGTTCTTACGCAGGTAAGCAAATACCCGGTCGTCGGCCGTGGTGGTCAGCTTGAAGGTGGTAACGGCCGGATCGCCCCCCCGCAGCGCAGGATGGGTGGCATGCAGCTGCAGCAGCACTTTATAAAAGTTATGCAATTCCAGCCCCTCTGTTTGTCCTGGATCCTTTGCCGGCCACGGGATCGGGTCTTTATCAAAAAACTGCAGGCGTTTTTCTTTCAGCGGAAGCTCCTGGCCACTGTATACCAACGGGATCCCGTTCCAGGTGCAGCTGAACACAGCCAGCGGTTTGGCCAGGTCGCCGTACTTTTCATATTCCGTTCCGTTCCAGCTGTTTTCATCGTGGTTCGAAGTAAACCAGGCACGCATACTGGAATCGCCAATGGCATTGTATTGCAGCAGCAGGTCATACAACCCCGAAAGCGGGTGTTTCTTTTTAAAAAAATCTTCGGTCTGATGCATCCACTTCCAGGAGTAGCTGGCGTCAAATACCTGGCCATAACCCGGGTTTTCCAGCTCATCAAATTCACCCAGCCAGAACAGGGGCTTCACCGCATCCAGTTGCGGGCGGGCTTCTTTCCAAAAGTCAAGTTCCACCCAGGAAGCCAGGTCGCAGCGAAACCCGTCGATATCTGCCCCGGTTACCCAAAACTTCATGGCATCGATCATCGCCTTCCGCAGCGCAGGGTTGCTGTAATCCAGTTCGATAATATCATCCATGCCGCTGGCCGTTTTGAAGGTACCGGTGGCGCTGTCTTTTAAATAATAATCCGGGTGCGAGTGGGTCCACACATGATCCCAACCGGTGTGGTTGGCTACCCAGTCGATGATGACCTTAAAGCCCATCCCATGTGCCTGCTTTACCAGGTCCTTAAAATCCTGCAAAGTGCCAAACTCCGGGTTAATGGCCGTATAATCGGCGCAGGCGTAGTAGCTGCCCAGGGTGCCTTTCATCTTTTCTTTCGAAATCGGCGTAATGGGCATCAGCCAAAGGGTACCAACTCCCATATCCTTTAACCGGGGCAGCGCCGCCGCAAAAGCAGCAAAACTGCCTTCGGGGGTGTACTGCCGCAGGTTCACTTCATAAATACTTGTTGTATGTTTCCAGTCTGTGGTCGTCATTGTTGTTGTTTTTGATCCTTCTCCTGATTCTTGTTTGTCCTCCCTGGGCATCAGCTTACAGGCCGCTGTTATCAAAAGCAAAGTTGTGAGTACATACCATTTGCTCATGTTATTTTCTTTTGTCTGAAGATAAATGTTTTTTTGAGATTTCCGCGATCAGGTTTTAGCTTTTAGGATTGAATTGAGCTTTCAATCTTCAGCCATCAGCTAAGAACCGGGAACGGAGAAATACGCACCAGGTACCAAACGGGATCCACATAAAACTTTAAACATAGAACGCCGGACAATAGACGATAGATAATAGACATTAGACGAGACAACAGGATGAAAGATCTGGTCAGCTTTCAGCTTTCTGAGCCCGGAACTACGAAATGTTCATCGATCAGCGCACATCTTCAACCATATTCAACCAATTGAAACGTATTCATGGAATTGAGAAATGCCCATCGAGCAGCGAACAGAAACCAACCTGGAACCTGGGGCCTGAAACATTGAACTTTAAACGTGAAACGTCAAACGGTATAACTGAAACACTGCCTGCCCGGTCTCAGATCGTATTTTCCCCGGATGCGGCGCTTTAGAAGATATGGAGTAATTTTGCCGCATGAAGCAGTTTGATGTGCCTGTTTTTTACAGGAGCCCGTTGATATCCGCAATAAAAAGAAAACGTAAGGAAAAAGACAAGCTGAAAAAGGATTTTTCGCCCACTTTCCTGGACTTCGGCCCGGTGCAGATCTACCTGGCCCGGCACTTCGGGTTTTGCTATGGTGTGGAAAACGCCATTGAGATCGCCTTCAGGACCATCGATCAGAACCCCGGCAAACGGATCTATTTATTAAGCGAAATGATCCACAATCCGCAGGTCAACAAAGACCTGCTCTCGCGCGGCGTCCATTTCCTGCAAGATACGCATGGCCGGCAGATCATTCCCTTTGCCGACCTGACCCCCGACGACATTGTGCTGATCCCTGCCTTTGGCACGACCCTGGAGATCGAAAAAAAATTAAACACCATTGGCATTCACACGGAAAAATACAATACCACCTGCCCCTTTGTGGAAAAAGTGTGGAACCGGAGTGAGGTCATTGCCCGGAAAGAATATGCCATCGTTATACATGGCAAACCGACCCATGAAGAGACCCGGGCCACTTTTTCACATGCTGCTTTTAATGCCCCTTCCGTAGTGGTAAAGAACATGGCACAGACCATCGAGCTGGCAAAATACATCACCGGTGAGAAGCCTGCGGAGGACTTCTATGAAGAATTCAAAGGTCAATACAGCGCAAACTTTGATATTGCCAAAGACCTGGACCGCCTGGGTGTGGTCAACCAGACCACCATGCTGGCCAGCGATACACAGGCGATCGCCGACTATCTGAAGCAGGTCATGATCGAAAAATACGGGCTTACAAAAGAAACCCTGGCGGACCACTTCGCCGATACCCGGGATACCCTGTGCTACGCTACCAACGACAACCAGACCTCGGTAAGCCAGATGCTGCATACCGCGGCCGATTTTGCCATTGTAGTGGGAGGGTATAATTCTTCCAACACATCGCACCTGGTGGAGCTCTGTGAAGAAAAGCTTCCTACTTATTTTGTCAGCAGCGCTGAAAAGATCCTGAGCCGGGACAAGATCCTGCACTATAATTTTCACAGCCGGCAGGAACTGCTGACCCGGGACTTCCTTCCGGATCATACCCCTGTCAGGATCCTGATGACCAGCGGCGCTTCCTGCCCGGACGCACTGGTAGAGCAGGTGATCGAAAAGATCACCGGCTTTTTTAACGACACCATCCCTACGGATCAGGTGGCCGCAAATTTCCTGCTGGTATAGGCTCCGGGAAGACCCCGAACCGGTTGAAAGATTTTGAAGTGTATTTGCCCTGTTTTGATACCACTATCCTCAAATATGGATTATATTTGGAGAGATGGTTTTTCCCCGAATGACGCGTTTCTGCCGCTTCCCGCTGGTTGCTTTGAATAAGCCCTGCTTTATTTTCCTGATATCCGTCTGCAGCCTCATGCTCCGGGCGCAGGAACAGATCCGTTTTGATCATCTTACGGTAGAAGAAGGGCTATCCAGCAGATCCGTATTGTCGGTTGCCCAGGATGCCCTGGGCTTTCTTTGGGCGGGCACCATGGACGGCCTCAACCGCTATGACGGCAAAAACATCCGGATATACCGGTCTTTTTACGAATCGAACCCGATGAACCCCAATATCAAGATCACTTCACTGGTCTCCGGATCAAAGTACCTGTGGATCGGCACCAATAACGGGCTCTACGCGCATCTCCCCGGAACCGATTTCTTCCGGTCGTTCCTCACCGCGCACACAAAACTTGCCGGCAATACCATCAAAGCCATTTTCCCTTTTGATCCCGACCGGGTGCTGATCGCCACTACCGGGGGGCTCAACATGATCACTCCTGCGCAACATTTTAAAACGGAGCAGATCGGGACGAGCTCGGTGATCACCAACAATCTCCTGAAAACCATCCAAAGCATCGGCTGCGATTCATCGGGCAATATTTTACTTGGAACGGCGTCGGGCCTTTACCTGTTTCCCAGCAGGGAACTGGACCAGGGTCAAAAGATCCGCCCCGTATCGATTCAAGGGCATATCAATGTAAGCACCATCGCCTGCGACCGGCATCAGCAACTATGGGTGGGCACACAGGACGATGGCATCTATCTCTTCGCCGCTCAAAAAAACCTGCTCCGGCATTACACTGCTGAGAACAACGAGCGGAGACAGCGTATCGTGTCCAATACCATACGCAGGATCCGTTGCGGAAAAGATGGCCGTATATGGATCGGTACGCTTAAGGGATTGAGCATCTACAATCCCGCTTCAGAAACCATGCACTCCTGCGTCAATGACCCGGATGACCCGCAAAGCCTTAACTTCAACTCGATCCACGACATTTTCCAGGATCAGCAGGAAAACATTTGGATCGGTACTTTTTTTGGGGGCCTCAATAAGACGAACCGGTATCAGACCCCGTTTAATATTTATCAAAACAACCGGAATGAAAACAGTGTCAGCAGCAACATCATCAGCTCCATTCTCAGCGACGCCTCCGGCAACCTGTGGATCGGAACAGAGGCGGAAGGCATTAATTATTTCAACCGGTCGGCACAACGGTTCACCCATCTTAAGAATGACGCATCCAGGTTTTCCATCAGTTCCAACCTGATCAAGGCCATGTTGCTGGATCAAAGAAACAGGATATGGGTTGGTTTTTTTAACGGGGAGCTCAATATTCTTGACCCGGTGCTCAAAACGGCTACCCGCATCCGTCAAACCAATATCCATGCACCTCCGGATGCCGATGACATCATCACACTTGAGCAGGACCGGGAAGGCCGGATCTGGATCGGCAATGAAGAGGCGGGTGTGAATATTTACAACCCCGCAACCCGCACTTTTCAAACCTTTGAACAGGCCTATCCCGGACGGAAACTCACCAGCAATGCCATTACCCATCTTTACAGGGATGCGAAAGGCAATATGTGGATCGGCACCAAAAAAGGATTGAATGTGCTGGATGCCACATCCGGCAGGCTTATTCATTACACAAAAGCCAATACCAATTCCCTGCTGTATTCGGACTATATCTACTACATCACAGAAGACCGGGATCATATCATCTGGTTCGGAAGCTATTCGGGGCTCTCTTTTTTCAACCCGGCCAACGGCCAACTGCAAACCTTTACCACCCGGGACGGCTTATCCGGAAGCAAGGTAGTGGGTATTGTTGCCGATGAAGCAAACAATTTATGGATCAGCACCAACAACGGCATCTGCAGGCTGGACGTTTCCCGGAAAGAATTCAAAGCCTATAATACGCAGGACGGACTTCCCGGACAGGCATTTAATTACAACTCCTGTTATATCGACAAAAGCAATACGGTTTTCTTCGGGGGATACAACGGACTGGTGTCCTTTGACCCGCGGAAAATTGAGGAGAACCCGGTGCCCCCTCCGGTAGCGCTTATTGATATTATCATTAACGGTGCTCCGTCGAAGGCGTTCAACTCCTTAAAACAGGTACCGGCGCACCTGACCCTCCCCTTCGATCAAAACAACCTTGTGCTCCACTACGCAGTGCTTAATTTTATCAAACCCCAAAAAAACCGGTCGGCCTATAAACTGGAAGGGTTCGATCAGCACTGGAACGATACTTATACCCATACCGCAGCTTACACCAACCTTCCGCCGGGCAACTACACGCTGCTGATCAAAGCAGCCAATAATGATGGCGTATGGAACAAGGTTCAAAAAATGGCGCGGTTCACTATTCAGCCGCCACTGTGGAAGACCTGGTGGGCTTACACCCTGTACATACTTGTATTTCTGGCGGCAACAGGAATGGTATTCTGGTTCCTGCAATCCCGGGCAGCGCTGAAAAGAAAACTGGAATACGAGCACGCATTGAATATCAAACAAAGGGAACTGCAGCAAATGAAAACCGATTTCTTTACGCATGTTTCGCACGAGATCAGAACGCCGCTTACCATGATCATGGGGCCGGCAGAAATGCTGCTTGAAAATGATCTTGACCCTGCCTCGGAAAAGAAACTGCTGTCATCCATCAAGTCCAACGCCGACCGCATGTTAAAATTATCCAACAACCTGCTGGATTTTATGAAAGCCGATTCAGGGTACACCCGGTTGCACCCGGTAAAGAACGATCTCGTTTCCTTTTGCAGGGATGTCTTCGAAAAATTTGCCGTTATGGCCTCCGAAAAAGGCATCCGGTACCGATTCCTGGCTGAAGAGCCATCCATCGACCTTTATTTTGATCCGCACTATATGGAGATCGTCTTTTACAATCTGTTATCAAATGCCCTTAAATTCACACCCTCGGGCGGATGGGTTTGCATGCAGCTCAAAAAACAGGAAAACGAAGGCGCCGGGATCAGCATCTGCGATAATGGAGCAGGCATCCCGCCCGAAAGCAGCGAGAAGATCTTTACCCAGTTCTTTCAGGTAGATGCCGCGGGTAATAAAAAAACCGGAACCGGCATCGGGCTGGCGTTATCAAAGATCCTCGTTTCCCTGCATGGTGGCAGCATCCGTTTTACCAGCACCCGCGGCAAGGCCGGCCGGGAAAATAAAACCTGCTTTTTTGTATCTTTGAAAGGAGGCCAGGACCATTTTTCAAAACCAGCAAACTATTGAACACAACGATCCTCATTATAGAAGACAATACAGAAGTAAGGGATTTCCTTCGTATCTGCCTGAATACAGACTATGTTATTTTGGAAGCAGCTGATGGCAGAGCCGGCTGGAATACGGCTGTTGAAGAGCTCCCCGGGCTGATCGTTACAGATGTAATGATGCCTGAAATGAATGGCAACGAATTTTGCCGGCAACTCAAGAACGATGCGCGCACCAGCCACATCCCGGTGATCATGCTTACGGCGCAAACCAGCATTGATCAGCAGCTGGAAGGCCTGGAAAGCGGGGCTGACGTTTATCTTACGAAGCCATTCAGCGTTAAAGTGCTCCAGTCATACGTCAAGAACCTGCTGCGCTTGAAAGAGTCGCAGCGGCAGCATTTCAGTCAGAAAATATTCCTGGAGCCAACACAGACAGAAATAGGAACCGTCGATAAGAAATTTATGGACCGGCTTATGGAGGTCATTGAAATAAACCTGAACAACCCGGAGTTCCATGTATCTACCCTAGCCCGGGAAGTAGGAATGAGCACCGCTGTTCTGTATAAGAAATTCAATGCCCTCACGCAAACACCCATCGGCGAATTCATTAAATCGCTCCGGCTTAAAAAAGCCGCCCAGCTGCTACGCAATGATAAATTCAATATCGCCGAAGTAGCCTGGGAAGTGGGTTTCAATGACCGTAAATACTTCAGTAAGGAATTTAAAAAGTTCTTTGGCCAAACACCATCGGAGTATATTAACGGGTAGGCGCATGCAGATCCAGCAACTGCCGGATCTGAAATATACTACAATATGCCCGATATCTTTTTAAGCACCTATTTTTCAGCCGGCCCCCGGTGCCGCACATTATTGATCACGGGAGCTGCGATAGCTATTTCAGCAGTAGATCCACTACATCCCCGTTCCGTGATCTTATCCCGGCAGGGATCCGGATGGTAACGATTCCGTCTTTTGCCGTATATGCGACCGGAACATTTTTTCCCAGCAGTTTTATTGCTGCCACCGCCCCCGTCGTTTTGAACGTAACGGTCTCGGGCGCTAACGGCAGGGCCGGTGCTTTTAGTTTATCCGGAACGGCCGGCATTACAAACAGGTACCGGTGCCTGCCACGGGCAGCAGCCGGTACCGAAGCCTGCTCCTGATCGCCAAGCGCGTGCGTACCGGTAACAGCCGCATGATTTACCTTCATCCAGGCGGCGATCTCATGCAGGCGGCTGATCATACCCGCTGAAAATACGCCCTCCTTTGTGGGGCCGAAATTCAATAAGAAATTGGTATTATTGGAACGGCAAACAGCCAGCTGATTCAATACATATGCCGCTGACTTCAGGGGGGCCCTGGTATAACCCCATCCCGGGTCGGCAATGGTAGCGCATAGCTCGGCCCAGTCCGGCTGTTTTACGGATGGCAGCGATTTATCACCTTCCAGCGTTTTATAATCTCCATATCCAAAGAACCGCGGACTCACCACAATGCCCGGCTGCAGCTCATGGATGCGGTCCATGGTAATGCAATGTTTCCATGCTGCATTCCCTTTGGGAATATTTGGAGCACCATCAAACCAGATCATATCGATCCTGCCGTAATTCGTCAGCAGTTCTTCTACCTGCCCTTTGATATAGGCCGCAACTTTCTCATAGTGGCGTTGTTGTTCTGGCACAGTTTTAACCGTTGTACGTGCCTTCAGGCTGGCATCTACCGAAGGGACATGCTGGTAGTCCCGCCCGATACCGTAATAAAGAAAGCTCTGGAATTCCCGGTTAAAATACCAGTCGGGACCAGAATAATACAATCCAACCTTCAGGCCGTATTTCCGGCAGGCAGTAACAAATTCTTTCACAAAATCCCTTCCACCCAGGTAATTCCGGGTATTATAATCTCCGTATTTGCTGGGCCATAAGGCAAACCCGTCGTGATGCCTGGTGGTCAGCACCACATATTGCATCCCCGCCTCCTTTGCCAGTTTTACCCACTGGTCCGGATCACAGGATGCCGGTTTAAAGTCTTTAGCCTGCTCCCAGTATTGGTTGGGTGTAAGACAGGTGCCATTGAGCTTACACCGGTGGCCGGCAAAAAAGTCCGCGGCTGCAAAGTACCGGTCCATCGAGTCCTGCGACGGCTTATGGGCGCTCCAGCCGATCTGTGTGCCTGCCATCATCGGCCAGGACAGATCCAGCTCTTTTACGGAAGAAATACCCCAATGAATGAACATGCCAAAGCCTGCCCGGGGATACCATTGCGCTCCGGGATGGGTGGTCCGTTTATAGGAAGCAGCCGGGTCTTCAGTGATGCCGATCTGCGCATGCTGCATCTTCACTTTTTCGTCTTCCTGCCGGTTTTTCGTCTTCTGTGCCCACAGGCGGGGGCTGCAACAGGAACAAACCAGGACAGCCAAAATAAATGCTTTCTTCATATATTACTTTAGATTCAGTTTAATAAAACAGATCCGCCGGTTCCTTCACGAAGTAGTTTCAGTGTGGCAGGTCGTCCGTCTTTCAAAACAAAACCCGCGGTCGTGGTACCTCCGTCACAAACAACCCGGGCGCCGGAAGGGTTCGCGGCAACAGTCCAGTTCCCCTCCAGCTGCAAACTTACACGATACTCTGTCGATCGCCATTTTGTTGCAATAGCATCCACCGCATTCAGGTCCGGGTTGTTGATGGTAAGGGTGATGCCATTCCCCGACTCCTTTATCCCTACCAATGCCCTGCCGGAAACACGTTTGACCACTCCGATATTCACACGGTCATTCGCCTCGAAAAAAACATAAGCGGTAAGCTTTCCGGGCAAATACGCCACCGCATGCAATGAATCCGTCCGGCTGAGTATCCGGTATATTTTACCGCTTGCAAAACGGGCGGAAAGCAATTCCATTTTCTTTGGCGTTGTACCCGGCACCGCCACAAAACAGTAGCCCGCATTACCGGGGGCGGTTCCGTGATCTATATATGCTTTGCTGAAACGGGACCTGACCGTAGGTGTACCCGTCAGGCTTGTTTCCACGGGAGCATCCTGCAGGCCTCTTGCCACTACGATGGTACCACCGCCCTGCGGTACAAAAAAGCCGGTGGTCTGACCGTTTACCAACCATGCGGCCTTATTTTCCGTGGAGACCCTCTGATCGTAATGATCCTCTTTTATTGCCCGGGGAGCATTTATATAAACAGGAGGATTGGCGGATGCAGATACCGCCTGGAATAAATTCGTTGCCGTTGTATGCGCAGTGTTCGAAGAACGGATCCCACTGCCCAGGCACACAAGGATGCCATCGAAAGCAAAAACAGACTTGTGAAACTGCATATGATTCGGGCTGTATTTATTCCCCGCCCTTTCCACAAAATCCATTGCAAAAATACCGTCCTTACCCAACGACAACGCACCGGCAAAACTGTTCTCGTTGTATTCATCGGCCCTGCCCTGTTTGGCCTGTAATTCGGAAAACGGAAGATGCACGGTGGTTGTGCCCGGCGCCACATTCCAGTCCCAGCCATTGCCTCCCTGGGCGGGATAACCGGTAGCAGCAGTATCCCCGTTGTACAGCACTTCCAGGGAACCGTAGCTCTGATAGCGGCCATACCGATTTTCAGTAACATAGATCTCAGTGCCCCATAACCGGTTGGTAAAGCCGCGCATCACCGCTACCCAGTTGTCCTTGCGCAATACGCCCAGCTGTCCGTAATTGTACTGGTAATAGCCGTCGAACGCTGTCTGTGCTACGGGGTACTTCCGGGTATGGAATATATAATTATAAAATGCTGCCAGTTCGGGATCATACAGCCCTCCCAGGATGTCTCCCCCTACCTCCACCAACTTCTCCAATTTGTTGCGCGGTATGGGAAAGCCTGAAAAAGGATTCCTTCCCGAAGCCGCATTTGCATAGATGGCTCCCGCGGATGACTGTAAATACGATGCTTTATAAAGCAAAGAGATATTCCGGTAAGCACCGGCACTGACACGATATACCGTATTTTTCAATGAATAGATCCGGTCCACATAGGTACCCATAGCATACATATAGCCCAGGTAGTGCGCCCCGTGATGAAAAGCACAGCCATCTACTTTCAATCCATCCGCACTGCCTTCCGTAAAATGCACAAAGAGCCCCAGGTAGCGGGAGATGCATTTCAGATCGCTCACCCAGCTCCCCGGAGAAGGGGCCAATGCTGCCAGCTCAAATAAAAAATCCGATCTCAGATGCATAAAATCCGTATTGGGATCTACCGGTCCCCGGCTATAGATCCGGTTATACCCGATCTGCCACTTCAGCATTTTTATCACTTCACTCCTGATACTGTCGGGATATAGCGACATCCCCTCTAAAAATCCTACCGGAAAGCCCAGGCTATGCCGGTAGTGTCCCAGGTGCAAAAACAACCGTCCGCCTTCCGCCAGGCCCTGATCCAGTAAATACGAAACAAGATCGATCAATTTGTTTTTCGCATCCGTGTCGGCGTTCCGGATTGCGGCTTCTGATAAATAAGCGCAATACCTGGACGCCTGTAAAAGGGTATCTTCATGATCCAGGAAGAGCTGCCCCCTGCCGGTGATCGTATGATCCGTGTTGCGCCGGATGGCACAGGCTGTCACAAAGCTTTTGGCAGCAGCAAGGTTAGATGCGCTTACCGGTGGAATCCTGCGTGGATAAAACAGCTTTACTTTTTGAGCATCCAGCAATTCCTGTGCTGACGCAGCAGCCACCGCAATATCCGGCGTATGCAAATATTCACCGAGCATTTCAGCCGCCTTCCCCGCAAACTGTTCCCGGTCTATGCGCATATGCGGTCCGGGGTAACGGTCTTTGGGATCCCCAATGACCCGGAAAGCATCCAGGTATAGGGTTATAGCAGCAGCAGGATCGCGGGGTTGGTAACGGATCTCCATCCGGTCCAATGCAAACCCGGGCAGCTCATTGCCTCTATTGTAATCGAACCGGTAACTGCGGTGATAATCCCGCCATCCTTTATAATTCAGCAGCATATGGCCTTCCCGTTGCATCACACCAGCCTTATCGTAAAACCGGAAGACCAATGTATCGCCGGAGATACGGGGACTGTAAATAAAAAACTGCGCAGATCCGGCATTCCGGCTGCCGATGTCAGCAAGGGGAATGCCCAGTTCGTCAGCCATCAGCACGGCGCCCTTCTGCACCACCCATTTCAGAGCTTGTTCCCCATCCTTGGTGTGCTCACCACTTAAAGTGAGCTTACCGTTCGACGATGAGAAATTGGCCGGTATCGCCGAATTAAAGTCGTAATATTTTTGCTGGCCGTTTCCCGTTGCAGAGAACAGCGCAATGCAAATGATAATTAAGATCCTCTTCATAAAAAATTATTTCGGCTGCTATTCCAATTCTACATCAATTACCAATGGCAATGTCCTTCTCATACCGACAGGTACATCTACAATCAATTTATTTGCTTCGATTTTGTAGCCGGGCTTCTGGCTATGCCCCAGTAAGGATACTCTTTTAACCGCCCCGCCGGTATAAAATTCTACTTTCTCTTCCGCAGCCCTTTCTCCATTTACGGGAGCCAGCAAAAATAAATAACGGTGCTTTTTTCTTTTAGTGGCCGGCACCGATGCCCATTCCGGAGCATCGAGCGCCCGCGCTCCTTTAACAGAAACGCCGTTCACTTTCATCCAGCCGGAAATTTCTGCCAAACTCTGATACATGTCAGCAGTAAAGGCCCCGTCTTTTGTGGGGCCGTAGTTCAGAAGCATATTGGTATTGAAAGACCTGGATCGTACCAGGTAATTCAGGAGATGGGCTGTAGACTTCAGGGGCGCCTTTGTATGACCCCAGCCACTGGTAGCAGCGGTTGTACAAAACTCGGCCCAGCCGTCCTGCTTCATCACGGGAAAGTTCTTATCACTTTCAAAGCTATGATAGTCGCCATAACCAAAAAGCCTTGGGCTTACAATAATGCCCGGCTGCAGCTGATGCACCCGCTCCATGGTAATGCATTCCTTCCAGGCTGCGTTTCCCGCAGGAATAACCGGAACCCCATCTTTGTCAAACCAGATCATATCTATTTTGCCGTAGTTGGTCAGCAATTCTTCCACCTGTCCCTTTACAAAAGCCGCTACTTCGCGATAATGGGCCTGCTTTTCCTCTGCTGTTTTTACCGCTGTTCCTGGATGTAAGTCCCGGTCCAATACCGGTATGTGCGGATAATCCCTGCCCACACCATAATACATAAAGTTCCGGTATTCACCATCGAAATACCAGTCCGGAGGCGAAAAATACAACCCGGTCTTTAATCCGTATTTTCTGCAGGCGGTCACAAACTCCTTCACAAAATCCCTGCCTCCCAAATAATTCTTTGTATTAAAGTTTCCATATGCGCTGGGCCACATCGCAAACCCATCGTGGTGTTTTGCCGTGAAAACAGCATAGGTCATACCGGCCTCCTTAGCTGCTTTTACCCATTTTTCGGGGTCACAGTCTTTTGGATTGAAATCCTTCGCCATTGCCCAGTATTCATTGGGCGTAATGCAGCTATTGTCCTTTTTACAATCATGGCCGGTAAAGTAATCCCCTGATTCCATTATTTTTTTAACGGAGTCTGCACTCAACCGGTCGTTCGCCGGCCGCCAGCCGATCTGTGTACCGGCCATCATCGGCCAGGAAAGCTCCAGCTCCTTTACAGAGGAAATGCCCCAGTGAATAAACATACCAAAGCCCGCCTGCGGATACCATTGGGCATCCGGGTGGGTGGTCCGCTTATAAGAAGCAACCGGCTCGTCGGTCCGGGCGACCTCCGCCTGTTGTGTCTTTATATTTTCATTTTTCTCCCTGCTGCCGTTCTTCTGCGCCCACAAGCCCATGCTGCAACAGAAGAAAACCAGGGAAGATAAGAAGATCGCTTTTTTCATATCTTATAGCTAAAGATCTGCACTTTTATATTGGCCGGTATTCATTTTACTAAAATGTGTATCATCGCAAATGGTTTGTAAACCCGGAAACCATAGCCCGCGCCGCAGACGGCACCCTCATTGACCGGACAATCAATTTATAAAGATACCAGTATTGGCTGCTTTACCATCCGGGATTTTGTACCAGTTTTTTATTCAGCGCGATCTCCCCCGACGGGATGGGATAAAGCAGGTTCCGCTCTGAAACATTGCTCCCCCCCAACGCCCCATATTTAACACCGCCGCCATTTGCCGTCATATCCGCGCTCACAGCTTTCATTGCCGTAAGAAATTTGCCCCAGCGGATCAGGTCCTGTCTCCTCAGCGTCTCAAAACAAAGCTCCCGGGAACGCTCGTCCTCAATAAAAAGCTGGAATGCGTCTTTCGATAATCCCGCGGGCACATCGGCCATTACACTGGGGGCCAACAGATCAACACCATAGGCCCGTCTCCTCACCTGGTTGACCGCGTTATAAGCGGCATCCGTTGGACCGTTCACCTGGTTCTCTGCTTCTGCCAGCATCAGCAATACATCCGAATAGCGCAGCAACGGAAAATTGGTAGGGCCTGTATTTTTATTTTTGGGCCGCAGGTTCTCATAGGACCTTCTCCATTTTGCAGCATCCCGGCTGTACATATTTGCAGCGGTAGTCACAATCGGTACCCGGGCGCCGGTCTTGCCATTATAGCTATAGGGCTGCAGCGCCCATTCCCTGCGCTGGTCGCCCTCACCGTATAGTTTGAACAACCGGCCCGTTCCTTTGATAAAACCGTAACAATATCCGGTATCGTTCTGAAAAGTGGTGCTGGTCATAGCAATGCCGATGGTATTGCCCACCCTGCCCGACTCATTATAGCCATCGCCGTTAAACCCTTTAAAATCCACTTCCCACATGCTCTCCTTTACATTATAGATATCCTGGGAATGGTTGATAAAGATCTGGCTATAGGCGCTGGTTGCCACTTCGCTGTTATAGTCAATATTCAGCGCGTGCTCGCCGGATACTTTTACTTTTTCTGCCCAGCTGAGCGCCTCGGCATATTTTGCCTGGTCCTTCAGTGGAGCACCGGCCATATGCAGGCATACGCGGGCCAATATTCCTTCCGCTACCGTTTTTGATACCCGGCTGGGGTATCCGAGCACGGAAGACAAGGGCAACGCCGCCTCCGCCTCCTTCATGTCCTTAAGGATCTGCTCATATACCTCCCTGTCGGAGGCCCGGACTACCTCCAGGTTATTGGGCGAGGTCACCGGATCCAGCACCAGTGGCACCCCGCCAAAACGGGTCACCAGCAAAAAATAGTAATATGCCCGCAAAAATTTGGCCTCTCCCAGGATCACGGTCCGCTTGTCCTCACTTATCGGGGGCAGGTTAATATTTGCGATCAACTGGTTGGCCCGTTCAATGCCGATATAACAATCCTGCCACAACTTACGGATCCGGTCATTCGTAAAATCAAAATTATAAACGTTAATACCTGTTGCAGCAGACGACCGTGCATAATAAGAATCGTCCGTGCAGGCGTCCCATTCAGAAAAAAGATAATCGCCATACAGGGTGCCTGAGCCCAGCTTATCATACACACCCGCCAGCGCGTTCATTATTTTCGCCTCCGTATTGTAATACTCCTCACCGGTCAGCGCATCGGTGGGTTTGGTATTTAAAAATTTTTTACAGCTGCCCAAACCGGTAGCCAGCAATACGAAGAACGATATATATATAACTCTCATACAATCCAGTTTTAAATATTAGAAGGTGATTTTTGCTCCAAAGGTGATGGTGCGCGAACGGGGATAAGTAGAATAATCGAACCCGGGCGTCAGCGCAGAATTATAGGCGCTCACCTCGGGATCCATCCCGGTATATCTGGTCCAGGTGATCAGGTTCTGCGCTGCCGCATACACACGCAATCCTTTTATCCGGATCCGATCCAATACTGCCCTGTTAAAATTATAGCCAAGCGCTACCGTTTTTAACCGCAGGTACGATCCATCCTCGACCAGGTAGGAAGAATAGCCTCCGCCAAAATAGCCCTTTGTCCGGTAAAGTTTTGAATCCGTATTCCCCGGGCTCCACCGGTCGGCATAGGAAGCAAACTGGTTAAATGCCAGAGAGCTCCGACCTTCAAACATGAGCTTATTGATATTATACACGTCGTTGCCATAGGACCACTGGAAAAATACATTGAGATCAAAATTCTTATAGGTGAAATTATTGGAAAACCCGCCGTAGTGAACCGGCAACCCCCTTCCGATCACCGTGTAATCTTTGGCATCCACTTTCAGGTCGCCATTGATATCGCGGTACCTGATGTCACCCGGCTGTATCTTTTCCCGCGTGTTGCCATTGGTGGGCACATTGTCCTTCAGCACATAGCCCCCCGATCCGGTACGATCAAAATCATCGTAGCTATAAACACCATCCCAGATATAACCATACATCTGCCCGAGAGCGCCACCCAGACGGGCGATATACGCGGAGGTAGACGTCCAGCCGTTATCCCAGTTAACCGGCCTTTCCAGCGATTCCTGGTTTTCGGCCAGCCCCAGCACTTTGTTCCGGTTAAAGGAAATATTAAAATTGCTGCTCCAGGAAAAATCCTTTTTCTTCATATTCACTGTTTCCAGGGTGATTTCGAGCCCTTCATTCTGCACGCTGCCGATGTTCTTATACGCAACGTCAAAGCCGGAAGAATTGGGCAGGTTCGCGTTCAGCAGCAGGTCCGTTGTTTTTTTCCGGTACACATCCACCGTCAGCATCACCCGTTGTTTAAAAAACGCCAGGTCGAGGCCCAGGTCCGACTGGCCGGTGGTTTCCCATTTGAGATCACTATTGCCCAACGCCAGGGGCACAATGCCGCTGATAAAGCTGTTGTTAAAAACATATCCGCTCCCAACCGGCAACCCAAAAGTGGTTAAATAAGAAAAGTCACCCACACGGTTGTTACCTGTAACACCGTAACCAATGCGGATCTTACCGTCTGACAGAACAGCGTTCCCTTTCAGGAACCCTTCTTCCGAAAAGCGCCAGGAAACTGCCCCCGAGGGGAAATAGCTCCAGTGATTGGTTTCCGAAAATTTGGAAGAGCCATCCGACCGGAAGGAGGCGGTAAGCAGGTACTTTGAGCGGTAGCTATAATTGACCCTCCCTAAAAAAGAGGCCAGGTTCCACAATGAGCTTCTGGCTGTCAACGGCTGAACGGTGCCCTCTTCCAGCCCACTGATCCCCAGGCTTTCATTTGGAAGCTGAATTGCGCTCATACCATATACGGAAGATTTACCCCCCTGGGCGGTGAACCCGCCAACCATATTGATCGAATGTCCGTTCATCGATTTATTCCAGGTAAGTATATTCTCATTCACCCAGGAATTGGTCTGTGCAAAGGCTAAAGATCCATTGACCCCGTTTATTGTCCGGGAGTTCCCAAACTGCGTATTCGAATTATTGAAGGATTCCGAGCGGACCAGCCGGTCATTGAGCCCTCCTGTCACCCGCAATTTCAAACCGGGAAGCAATGTATATTCGGCATATACATTCGCCACAAGATTCTTTGTCCGGTTCTTTCTTACAATATTTTCAAGGTTGATCACCGGATTTATCCGGTAGTCATTTGCGGGATCAATACTGGGATCAAAAAGCAGATCCTCCAGGTCGCCATCCACATTGGGCGATACCGGCCGCATGCCCCATACGGAGGCAAAGATCTTATTTGTAGAGGAACCGCCCCCTTCACTGGGGCTCATGCCTGATTGCACCAGGTAGGTATAGTTGGTATTGATGCCTACTTTAAGCCGGGTGCCGACCGACTGATCCAGCACCACCCGGCCCTGGTAACGGTTATAACCTGAATTGATCAGTACTCCTTTTTGATTCAGGATGGATCCCGAAACCGCATATTTCGTTTGCCTGGAGCCTCCGCTAAGCGCCAGGTTGTAGTTGGCCATGGTAGCCCGCTTCATTACCAGGTCCTGCCAGTCGGTACCGGTCATATTTTTATAGCTGTCCAGTGTTTTCCCGTCTCTCAGATATACTTCCTTGGGCGTGAGCGTGGTGCCGCTGGATACAGAATTGGTATCCAGTTCCAGCTGGTATTTTACAAATTCATATGGGTTCATCATATTCATCCGCTTTGTAGGATCCTGGAACCCGTAAGAAACATCCAGCTGAAGCACCGGAGGCCCCTCCTTTCCTTTTTTGGAGGTGATCATGATCACACCGTTGGCGCCCCTTGCTCCGTAAATAGCCGTTGCCGATGCATCTTTCAATACTTCGATCGACTCGATGTCGCTGGGGTTGATCGCATTGTTATCGGGGCTTTCAATGGGAAACCCGTCCACTACATACAGGGGCGAGTTCTCCTGTGTAATGGAGTTGTTCCCCCTTACCACAATACTGATACCCGAGCCGGGCTGCCCGTCGTTAGAAGAAACCTGAACGCCGGCCGTACGCCCTGCCAGGGCCTCGTCAAAAGAGCGGACAGGTGCTTTATTCATATCCGCTACATTCACTTTTCCCACGGAACCGGTAAGGTCTTTCTTTTTAACGGTCCCATATCCCACAACCACCACTTCATCCAGACCCGTTGTTTCACCGGGCTGAAGCTGCACATTTAAAACAGGGCCGGAGCCGGGCGACAGCTCCTGTGTGAAATATCCTACAAATGAAAAAATAAGTACGGCCTTCCTGTCCCGAAGCCCGATGGTATATTTACCCTCTGCATCCGTAGTGGTCCCACCCGGAAGATCGCTGATCTTCACCGATACTCCCGATAGCGGCGCCCCATCGGCACCGGTTACCACACCATGAAGCAATACCTGCTGTGCCCTTACAGAACTTACTCCCATAAGCAACACCAATGCCAGCAAACAACGTATCATAAGCAACAATTTTTTAATAAATAGTATAAATTAAGATGAACAAAAAACAATCATCAGCGCCCCGTGGTCAAAACAACCGTGCATTACATTTTTTCTGCCATGTGCCTGCACAGACCGGTCCTTCGCCCCGGGTCGTGTCCGCATGCACCATTTCCAATCACAAAAATGTTATATACTCCGGGCAACAGAAACAACGATACTATGGCACCCCGCCCGGGAAAATCATATGCAACCATTCGCAAAAATCTTCACCAACCCTTTTGATCCGGAAGAGGATGGTTACTTGAACGCAAACCTAACTTCGGCGTTTTATTTGCAAGGGGTGCAAATATCTCAAAATAGGGGTATTTTTTTATCAGTGTTGTTTTTCTTTGCTGCTGCGCAGGACAAATACATCTAAAGTTCCCGGCATCCTATACCATCTCTTCGTACAGGATGCGCTGACCGGGAAATATATTTCTACCCCTATTTCAATAAGAAATCCCCCCTGCCCCACAAAATCATTCCGCAATTTGCAGCTGCTTTTGCTGACAGCCACTTGCTGACAAAATTTTAAAACTTAATACAGAAATATGTTTACCAGAAAATGTGGAAGTATTGCAGTGCTCTTCTTCCTTACCCTGCATAGCCTGTGCGGATCTGCCCAGAAAAAAACAGGAGAAAATGAATTCGATTTTGTGTTCCGGCTGGCAGAGCGCCAGTACTCGGATATGCTGGCCATTTCCGGGAACCTGCACCAATATCCCAGGACCAGCAACCCGGACGGGAGTGTGCATTACGACACCGTGGACGACTGGACCGGTGGCTTCTGGCCCGGATGTTTATGGAATGTTTATCAGTTCACAAAAAAAGAACAATGGAAAAAGGCGGCCATCCGATGGACCGAAAGCCTGGAAAACAATCAATACAATACCCGGCACCATGATATCGGCTTTATGATGTACAGCAGCTATGGAAATGCGCTGAAGTTTGTACCGGAGGCTTCCTATAAAAAGATCCTGGTCCAGTCTGCCAAATCGCTGATCACCCGCTACAACCCCGTGGTGAAGTCGATCAAATCCTGGAACTACCGCAAATCCTGGGATGGCAAAACGGAATGGTTCTTCCCGGTCATCATCGATAACATGATGAACCTCGAACTGCTATTTTATGCCAGCAAAGTAACCGGAGATCCGGTGTACCGGAAAGTGGCCATCGCCCATGCCGAAACAACGATGAAATACCATATACGTAAAGATTATAGCTCCTATCATGTAGTGGACTATGATACGATCACCGGCAAAATGCTGCACCAGCAAACCTGCCAGGGGTTTGCCGACAATTCTACATGGGCGCGTGGTCAGGCCTGGGGCATTTACGGTTTTACCCTGATGTACCGGGAAACAAAGGATAAACGGTACCTGACCACCGCAAAGAAAATGGCCGATTTCTTTATGAACCACCCGAACCTGCCGGAAGACAAGATCCCTTACTGGGATTTCAATGTAGGGCAACCCGGCTACAAAGCAGACTGGAACTACAATCCGGCCGATTTTAAATATATACCGAGGGATGCGTCTGCCGCCGCAATCACCGCCGCAGCACTACTGGAAATGCAAGGTTACCTGGGCAAGGACGGCACGCCTTATAAAAATTTTGCCATCGCCATGCTGAGATCACTAAGCAGCCCGGCGTACCTTGCCGCCCCCGGAACCAACAGCCATTTTCTGCTGAAGCATTCTGTAGGCAGCATTCCGCACAGCAGCGAGGTGGATGTTCCGCTGGTTTACGCAGACTATTATTTCCTGGAAGCGCTGCTCCGTTTTAAAAACATGAAATAATTATAGGTATTTTGTGTTTGCAACAGCACCGGCGGGAATGACACAGAAGGTCCCTGCTAAAGCCGTTACACAAAAATCCGCGTAAAAATGAATAAGCAAATAATTGTTTTACTAACAGCTTTTCTGATATCATTCTTACCGGCTATGGCTCAGGATGAGATGCTGACCATCCTGGCGCGCATCAGCAGGGAGGTATTTGATAAAACAACCGATGCTCAGATCACCAAAGGCATACAGGCCTACAAAGACCGTATGAACAGCGACGGAAGCTGGCCCGATATCCGGTACGATGACCGGTCGGCCACGCTATGGCTTCCCGTTACCCATCTGGACCGCATCCGGTTATTTGCCGCCGGCTATTCCAACCCGCGCAGCGCCTATGCCGGGGATGAGACCCTGTTCCGCCTGATCTGCAACGGACTGCAATATTGGTGCCGCGTCAGCCCCAGGAGTAATAACTGGTGGCACAACGACATCAATACTCCCCAACGTATGGGGCAGCTGCTTGCAATGATGCAGTTTGGAAAAAAGCAACTCCCTTCCGCCTTGCAGGAAGCAGCGTTAAAGATCATGGAAGAAACCCGTTCTTCATTCGACTTCACCGGGGCAAATAAGCTGGACATTGCGCTGCACAATATCTGCCGGGCCGCCATTCGGAGGAACGGGCACCTGCTGCAGACCGCCGTACAGGAGGCCTTTCAGCCGATCGCATTCACCACCGGAGAAGGACTGCAAAACGACTATTCTTACCTCCAGCACAAGGAGCAGCTGCAAATCTCCAGCTATGGCCTGGTATTCCTGACCGGCTCCTATCGCGTGGCCTCCTGGCTTGCCGGCACCAGATACGCCATTCCGGAAACCAAACGCAGGCTGCTGGACCACTATTTCTTTAACACATTTGCAAGGACCTTGCGGAGCAGCTATACGGATTACAATATAGAAGGACGCGGGATCTCCAGGCCCAATGGGCTTGATAAAACAAAAATAGCAGACGATAATGATGTTGCCGGTCTTTTCAGCAATATTCTTTCCGTAAGCCCTGACCGGGCGCAGGAACTGGCGGCAATCAAAGCAAGATTGCTCCAACAGCAGCCGCCTTCTTACAAAATAGTTCCCAGCCACACGCATTTCTGGCGCGGCGATTATACGCTGCATCTGCGGCCCGGATATTCCTTTAATGTACGCACCGTGTCCGGCCGCACCATCCGCACCGAAAGCGGGAACGGCGAAAACATGCTGGGTACCGTTCTTCCGGACGGATCTGTAAACCTTGTACGGCGGGGCAATGAATACTTAAATATTATGCCCGCCTGGGAATGGGACAAGATCCCGGGTGTTACCGCCAGGAATTACGACACGGCCGTTACCATGAAAAAAGACTGGGGTATTTACGGGAGCACTGATTTTACCGGCGGTGTAACGGACAGCGTGTATGGCGTAACGGCATATACGCTCAACTACGACGGCGTCGGCGCAAAAAAATCCTGGTTCTTTTTTGATCAGGAGATCGTTTGCCTGGGCGCCGGCATTACCAGCGGCGCTCCTCAAACCATTACAACAGCCATCAACCAGGCCTGGACCAACGGCGATGTATTTGTTCAGAATAACGGCCGGGTACTGCCGGTGGGCAAAAAGGCCGGCTTCACACATGCCGGATGGGTATGGCACGACAGTATTGCCTATCTTTTCCCGGGTGCACAAAACATCTTTGTTGCAAATACCATTCAATCCGGCAACTGGTCGCAGATCAATTACAGCCAGAAAGGGGAAGTAAAGGGCCGCGTATTTAAACTATGGATCGGCCATGGAAGGATGCCCCGCGACGCCTCCTATGAATATATTGTGGTACCGGGGATCAGCAGAAAAACCCTGCAAACATATAAAAAACAAAACATCCGTATCCTTAGCAATACAAAGGAGCTGCAGGCGGTAGCACAAAAGGAACTGGGAATCATACAGGCGGTCTTTTATACCCCCGGGAGCATCAGATCCGGAGACGTGCAGCTGACAGCCGCGCAGCCCTGCATGGTACAGGTTTGCGGCTTGCATAGCGGCAACATAAAGATAAGCGTTGCAGATCCGACCCAGCAGTTAAAAACAACAACACTGGAGCTGCGTACGCCGAAAGGGGCACAACAGCTGGTCATCCCCCTGCCCGGAGGTGCCTATGCGGGTCAATCGGTATCCCGGCAGGAAAACATCCGTACAACTATTAAAAATAAAAGATGATAAAACGAAACCACTGGATCTGGATCATCGGTCTGTTCGCCTTCTTTCAGACAGCCGCACAACAGCAACGGAAGCCCAATATTATTGTTATCGTAAGCGACGACGGCGGCTATGCCGATTTTGGCTGCTACGGAGGCACGCAGATCCCTACCCCTCATATCAATGCCCTGGCAGCAGAAGGCGTCCGGTTCACCAATGCCTATGTATCGGCCTCGGTATGCGCGCCGTCAAGAGCGGGCATTCTTACCGGCCGTTACCAACAGCGTTTTGGCTTCGAGCACAATATGTCTGGTAAACCCTCTCCGGGCTATACGAAAGCCGACATGGGGCTCGACCGGAATCAGAAGACGATGGCCGATGAGCTGAAAGCAAGCGGTTACCGCACCATCGCGATCGGCAAGTGGCACCAGGGAAATGCGGAGGAATACTTCCCGCTCAATCGCGGCTTTGATGAATTCTATGGGTTCCGGGAAGGGCACCGGAATTTCTTTCCTTATAAAACACCGCGGGAAGATGTATATGCGCTCTATGATAACAATACCATTATCCCCGAGGGAAAAATAACTTATCTCACAGATATGTTCACCCAAAGAGCGGTAGACTTTATCAGCCGGAACAAGGCCCGCCCCTTTTTCATGTACCTCGCTTATAACGCCGTTCATACTCCCTTACAGGCCAAACAAAAAGACCTCGATCGTTTTCGTACGATCGCAGACAGGGACCGGAGAACCTATGCCGCCATGATGGCTTCTATGGACGCAGGGATCGGCACGGTACTGCAGGCGCTTAAAGAAAAAGGGATCGAAAACAACACGCTTATTTTCTTTATCAACGATAACGGCGGTGCTACCAATAATGCCTCCGATAACGGCATCCTGCGCGGCATGAAAGGCTCTAAATGGGAAGGTGGTATCCGGGTAGCTACCATCATGAAATGGCCGGAAAAGATCCGCCCCGGAACGGTTTACAACAAACCGGTCATTTCACTGGACATCCTGCCCACCGCGCTGGCCGCCGCTCATGCAAAAAGAACAGCGTCCGATGCGCCGGACGGGGTCAACCTCCTCCCTTATCTTCATTCCACCAAAACCCCGCACCAGGCCCTTTTCTGGCGCAGGGGTGTTGCTGCAGCCGTACGTTCGGGCAAATGGAAGCTGATCCGCGTACAGTCGGACCCGATCCTGCTCTTTGACCTGGAAACGGACATTTCCGAAACCCGGAACCTGGCCGGTCAGCATCCGGAGATCGTAAAAGACCTGCTGCACAAGCTGGAGCGCTGGGAAAAAGGCCTGCAGGCGCCCCATTGGGGCAGCTCCTTCGGCGGATACAACCAGATCATGAAACACAAAATGGAAACGAAAGGCCGGGAAATGGAGCGTAAATACCCATAACATCTTTCACCTCGGCGTCTCCTCGGCAAGACACCCGGGAAATGAAAAATATTGATCCGTTGCGGCGCTAATAGTTCGCGTTATACATCAGCGCATAATACTCGTGCACCATACGATTGCTTTCGAACTGCCAGCGCACATCCTGCATGCCATTCTTCATGATCTGGCGCCAGGTATTATAATCCTGGTAGTACAGGGGGATGATCTGTTTGGTGAGGATCTCGTAGAGCTGATTCAGATCATACTCATCCTGCTCGTGTGTATGCATATTCTCATAATCGGCCTTGGGCACCACAAACCCATTGTGCCCATGATTGATGAATTCGGGGATCCAGCCGTCATCCGTGGAAAAGTTCACTGCACCATTCATGGCGGCCGTCATCCCACTGGTACCGGAGGCTTCCCTTGGCACACGCGGGTTGTTCAGCCATACATCGGCAGCCTGTTTTAACCGCTTCGACAATCCAAGCTCATAACCGGTAAGCACGGCCACATTCCTGTAATTCTTGCTTAAATGCACGAGCTCGTTAAATTCGGAAATCGCCGGAAAATCCATTGGATAAGGCTTACCGGCCCAGATGATCTGAACAGGAAATTCCGTATTATGCAGCAGATGGTTAAAACGCTGCAGGTCCGATGCGATCATCCCGGCTCTTTTATAACCCGCAAAGCGCCTGGCCCAAACGATGGTGAAGACCTTTGGGTCGAACAATTTTCCCGTCTGGTCCGCCACAATTTCAAACGCCCTTTTCTTCAGGAACCATTTGCGGTCGTCAAAACCGTAGTTATCGCCCACATCCTTGAATTTGTACATCTGCTTATCGGCCCAGTAACTCCAGTTTTGTGCATTGGTAATGGAAACAATAGGACAAATACCTTCATATTTCCCCCACATCTCGCGGGAAACTTCCCCATGCAGTTTTGAAACCCCATTGGCAACATGTGCAAAACGCAGGGCCACCAGCGAGTGGTTAAACTGGTCGCCATAATCGCGGGTCAGCGTCTTTACTTCTTCAACGCCCAATCCACAGAAGTAGCTCATTTTATGACAGAGATAGATGTCATGCTTTTCGTTACCTGCTTCCTCCGGTGTATGCGTGGTAAATACCAGCCGCCGTTTTACCTCATCCAGATTCCGGTTATATTTCTGGTACAGGTAAAATGCTGCCGAAAGACCATGCGCCTCATTCAGATGATAGATCTCGGGATCAAAGCCCAGCAGGTCGATCAGTTTGGCGCCGCCTACCCCCAGCAGGATGAACTGGGCCACCTTGGTAGCCACGTTTGCATCATACAGTTTATGACAGATGGTCTGGGATACATAATCATTTTCCGGAAGATCGGTACTCAGCAAAAACAAAGGAGCTGTTTTAAATGTTTCGGGATTCAGGTAATAAGCCTTCACCCATACCGGCGCATCATGCACCATGATCTGGAACTTGATGCCCGTATCTTCCAAAAAGCTATAGATCTTCTCATTCCAGGCTACATCCAGTGTCTGGTCCTGGTTCCGCTCCTGGTCATAATAACCGTATTTCCATAAAATACCGATACCGATCATATTTTGCCGCAATTCATAGGCACTCCGGAAATGCGATCCGGATAAGAAACCCAGCCCGCCGCTGTAAATCTTTAATGGCTGATGAATGGCATACTCCATGGAGAAGTAAGCAACCTTTTTTCCATAATTCTTATCAACCTCATAGGGCACTTTAAAATTCTCAAAACTCATACGCTTTATTTAACGGTTAGCAAAATAAGTGAATTATGATAAGAAATCGCTATAAAATACGGGTGCGTGAATAATTGTGTGGATAAAACACATTAAAAATCACCAGACAGGATGGGCAGTTGCGGTTTAAGGTTTGTGTTGCATTTCAATTCTCAAAAGCTTCCGGGCGATGCCCGATGTACTTATTGCCTATTGCCTGTTATCTAATCTCTAACATCTGTTATCTATAGTCTAATATCTAACATCTATTGTCTAATATCTATTGTCTAATATCTATTGTCTAATATCTATTGTCTAATATCTATTGTCTAATATCTATTACCCCATATCGAACTTCCGCTCTCCGCTTTTGCCGGAATAACAGGATCCTATTTCAGAATGATCCCTGCCAGCGGCGGCAGGTTGATGGTGATCTTATATTGTTTTATTTCTTTATTCAGCAGCTCCGTCCGGATGTCTTTATTAAACACATCACCCGTGCCGTCGTAGCCCCGCTTATCCGAGTTAAACAGCTCTTCTGTATATTCTTTTCCGGAGACCGTTACCACCCAGTCGTAATGCACTTCGGGGGTCATGTTCAGCAACACCAGCAGATCCTCTTCCGGCTTTCTGCCTTTTCTTTTATACACCATTACGCTTTCCGCGCGGTGTTCCAGGTCTACCCACTCAAAACCTTCTGTATTGAACTGGTTAACGTACATGGCCGGCTCCTGCACAAGGACCGCGTTCAGTGCGCGCAAACAGGCCTGCGCCCCTTTGTGGCTGGCATGCTGCAGCAATGACCAGTCCAGTTCCGACTTGTAATTCCATTCCGTGGTCTGCCCAAACTCCGATCCCATGAAAAGCAGCTTAGCGCCCGGGTGCGTCCACATATAAGTAAAGAACAAACGCAGGTTGGCAAATTTCTGCCAGAGATCGCCGGGCATTTTATAGATCAGCGGGCTTTTGCCATGCACTACTTCATCGTGACTGATCGGCAGCATAAAATTTTCATCATAGTAATACATCATGCTGAAGGTAAATTCATTCTGATGATACCGGCGGTGTGCCGGGTCCAGCTTAAAATAATCCAGGCTGTCATGCATCCAGCCCATCATCCATTTCATGCCAAAGCCCAGGCCATCTTCAAACGTAGGCCGGGAAACGCCCGGCCAGTCGGTGGCCTCTTCCGCGATCGTTTGTACATCCGGAAAATCCCGGTAAATGGTTTCATTCAGGTCCTTGATAAAGGCGATCGCCTCCAGGTTCCCATCGCCACCAAACTCGTTGGGTTCCCATTCGCCTTCATTCCGGGAGTAGTTCAGCTTCAGCATCGAGCTGACCGCATCCACCCGCAGCCCGTCGATATGAAACTGCTCCAGCCAGAAGCGCGCGCTGCTGATCAGGAACGACTTTATCTCCCCTCTTTTATAATTAAAAATATAAGAGTTCCAATCCGGGTGATACCCCTTGCGCATGTCGGCATATTCATACGTATGCTCGCCGTCGAACAGATACAGGCCATGTGCATCATAGGGAAAATGCGAGGGTACCCAATCCAAGATCACCCCGATGCCGACATTGTGAAAAGCATCTATCAACCGCATAAAACCCTGCGGATCGCCAAACCGCGAAGTGGGTGCAAAATAACCGGTAGTCTGGTATCCCCAGCTCCCATCAAAAGGATATTCCGTCACCGGCATCAGCTCCACATGCGTAAAGCCCATCTCCTGAACATAAGGAACCAGCCTCGTAATGAGCTGGTCATAGGAATTATAAGAGTGCTCATCCGAGGGGTCTGGCCGCTGCCAGCTGCCCAGGTGCACTTCATACACACTCCAGGGCGCATTCAGCGCATTGTGCTGCTTCCGGTCCTTCATCCACACCGCATCCTTCCAGTCGTAATGCAGGTCCCAGGTAATGGAAGCCGTCATGGGACGTAACTCCCAGTAATGAGCAAAAGGATCTCCTTTATCGGTTACCGTATTGTGCGCACCAACGATATGATACTTGTACAGTTCCCCCAGCTGAAAGCCCGGTATAAATCCTTCCCAGATCCCGCTTTGATCCCATCTTGCGGTTAAAGGATGGGTAACCTTGTTCCAGTCATTAAAATTGCCGGTCACAAATACAAAACGCGCATTGGGCGCCCACACACAAAAATACATGCCCCATTCTCCGTTCACCTGTATGGAGTGCGATCCAAACTTCTCATACAATGTATAATGCGTCCCCTGCTGAAAATTCCGGATGTCTTCATCCGTCAGCAGGGAATAGTTCCACACCGGCCCGGAGGTATCAATATAATTTGCAGCTTCAAAGGTTTCCTGGATTTTTTTTATATCAATGGACATATGAACAGTTGTTCAGCAATGTACAACATTTTTCAGGAATTTTCCGGCAGGATTTTGACGTGCCGGATCGCATTTTTTTACTGCCTTCAATAGCGAACAACTACTGTATAAACGGTCCTCCGCTTTATGATATACCAGCCCCTTCAACCGGGGTTTTTCATCATTCATCACATTTTTATATACTTTAACGTATTTTAAAGAGCTTAACCGGCCGGGATTTATGGAAAAGGATCATTTTTGCGTTAAAGGTTTTTTATCACCGAAAAAAATACCCGACCAATCATGAAATATGACAACAAACCAGGACCATGCCGCCGGATCAAAACAAAACAACAGATGCATATTACTTTTTTTGTTGCGTAGGACCTGTCCGCACGTGCCGCTTCATACTAAGTTTATGCATTTAAAACAACTATTAACTTAGTTTCAATACGATATTTTCGTATTTTCGCCGAAAGGATTGTAACAAAAAAGAAACAATAGCGATTATTCTATATAAAACATCCCATCAAAACACATTCATGAGATTTAAACTACTCGTTCTGCTTGCACTGTTTGCCACGCTTTACCAGGCAGCAAATGCTCAAACAGGCGGAGCCATCAAAGGCCAGCTGGCCGACACCACTGAACAGCGGGACCTGACCAATGCCCTGGTATCCCTGCTCAGTCAAAAAGATTCAACGCTCATTAAATTTACAAGAACTTCAAAACAGGGGAATTTCCAGATCTCCGGCCTTGATACCGGGAAATACATCGTGATGGTCACCCATCCCTATTTTGCAGATTACTTTGACAATATAACCCTGCAGGCGCAGGCCCCGCTTGACCTGGGAACGATCCAGCTCTTCTCCAAACTCAAGATGCTTGAGAACGTTGTGGTCAAAAGCGGATCGGCCATCCGCATCAAAGGCGATACCACGGTATATACGGCCGACAGCTTTAAGGTGCGGGAGGGCGCCAACGTAGAGGAGCTGCTGCGTAAACTGCCGGGGATACAGGTAGACCGGAACGGACAGATAAAAGCGATGGGTGAAACCGTGAAAAACGTGCTGGTGGATGGAGAGGAATTTTTTGGAAATGACCCCGGCATTGCCACTAAAAACCTGCGTGCAGATATTGTAAAGGAAGTGGAGGTCTATGATAAAAAAAGCGACCAGGCCACATTTACCGGCATTGATGACGGTGTACGGGAAAAAACCATCAACCTGAAACTGAAGGAAGACAAGAAGAAGGGCTATTTTGGTAAAATTGAAGCCGGTGGCGGCCTGGGCAGGAACGAGGACCCCGGTACCGGGAACAAATTCAACAACGCGGCAATGATCAATGCCTTTAAAGGCAAACGCAAAATTGCCGCCTACGGCATTATGAGCAATACCGGTACGCTCAACCTGAACTGGGACGACCGGAATAAATACGGCGGCAGTGGCGACAATATCGAAATGAGCGGGGATGGATCCATCATGTTCTACTCCGGGGGAGATGACTATAACTCAAGCGATGGCATTCCTACCAACTGGAACGGGGGCTTCCACTACAGCAATAAATTTAACCAGGACAAACACAGCCTGAATGCCGGGTACAAATTCACCAAGATCAACGCGCCGGCATACAACCGCAGTTTTTCCCGAAATTTCATCAACCTGAACGGGCGCGATACCACCTGGCTGGTCAACAACGAGCGGAACTCCTATAGCTCCTCCTTTAAACAGAATATCAATCTTACCTATGAAATAAAGCTGGATTCGGCCAACACGCTGAAATGGATCGCACGGGGCAATCAAAACAATTCCAGTTCGGATTATTCCGGCCATACGGAATACACCGATACCCTGGGCCGGTTCCTGAATACCAACAAAAGTCATGGAACATCGGAGAGCGACCGGAGCAATTTCAATACCAGCCTGCTGTGGATGCATAAATTCAAAAAGCCATCCCGCACCCTTTCCATCAACACCTCCTTTGCCTATAATAAAGCAAAAACAGACGGTTTGCAGTTCTCCGACGTAGACTATTTTACCAACGGGGATTCTACCGGGCAAAAGATCATTGACCAGCGCACGCTGAGCAATAACGAGTCCAGCAACCTGAATACAAAAATAGCCTACACCGAACCGCTGATGAAGGATGCTTACCTCGAACTGAGCTATGCCCTGGGCATCAATAACCGTACAAATGACCGGATCGTAAATGCCAACGCAGGTGGCGCTTACACCAACCAGATCGATTCGCTCAGCAACGATTTCGTTTATAATACGCTTTCAAACAGCCCGGGGCTGAACTTCCGGCTAACCAAAAAGAAATACAACTTCTCTTTTGGTACCACCACCGGTTTTACCAGCTATGAGCAGCTGGACCGGACGCTGGATGCGGAGCGGAAATATCATTTTATAAACTATTACCCGCGCGCCAGTTTCAATTATAAGATCCGGCCTTCCGAGAACCTCTACCTCAACTATTATGGCGCAACCAATGAGCCTTCCCTGGAACAGCTGCAGCCGGTACGCGACAATACGGACCCGCTGAACCAGCGGATCGGGAACCCGGACCTGATCCCCTCATTCCGCCATGGCTTCAGCCTCTGGTACAACTCCTGGAAAATGCTGAAGGAAAGAGGGATCTGGGCAAGTGCCCGTTATAATTTCACAAGAAATGCCTTTGTGGATCTGAGCCGGTTTAAAGACTCCATACGTACTTACCAGACGGTAAATTCCAATGGCATCTATGATTTCAGCGCTAACCTGGATTATAATATAAAACTCAGAGGCCCCAATATCTTTCTCGGCTTCGGACCGCAGTTCCGGCTGGCACAAAATGTAGACTTCGCAGCAGCCGGCCTCACCGGGGAACCCACCAAAAACACCACCAATACCCGGAGCTATAATTTTGAGTTCTCTGTATCCAAAAACAAGGACGAGAAATATGATTTCCGGATCAACCCAAGGGTGGGCTATAATACCTCGGTAAGCTCCGCAAACGAGGCTTCCAACATCCATTACTGGACCAGCGGCGGATATATTTCAGGAAGGTGGACCATTGTAAAAAACCTGGACCTCAGCACCGATATGGATGCCTATTTCCAACAGAAAGATCCCAAATATCCCGGCAATAATGACTATATAAAATGGAACGCCAACCTTACCAAAAAATTTGCTAAAAACAAATTTGAAGCAAGGGCCGCTGTATATGATATCCTGAACCAGAGCAGAAGCTACAACAGGAATTTCTCGTCATCCAGCTTTACCGAGTCTTATCGCACGGTGTTAAAACGGTTCTGGATGGTATCGTTTATCTGGAATATTACCAAATCCGGCAGCGCTCCTGCACCGGCATCAAAATAATGAAACACAAAAAATGAAAAAGCTATTATTTCTGTGCTCCCTGTTGATCGTGCTGGACGCAACGGCTCAAAAATTCATCACCAGCGGAACGATCGAATACGAGGTTAGAAAAAACCAGAAAAAGGAAATGAGCCGTTTTGAAACCGATCAGGATGACAACGGTTTTTGGGCGCAGCTAAAAGACAAGATCCCCCAGTTCAGCTTAAATTATTATACCTACCAGTTTAATGAGGAGGCCGGGCTGTATAAATTTACCCGTACGGCCGACAAGCAGAAAATGCCGATGTGGTTCTCCCGCGGGCAGGAAGACAATATCTGGTATAACAACTACGCCCAAAATACCTTTACCAATTTAAAGGTCATCGACGATAACTATCTGATATCCGGTGCCCTGGCTGCCATCCAATGGAAGATCAGCCCCAATGACCAGCGCATTATTGCAGGTTTCAATTGCCGGAAAGCCACCGCCATCCTGTTCGACAGCGTTTATGTTTTCGCCTATTATACAGATGAGATCACCGTAAGCGGCGGCCCCATGGGATTACACGGGCTACCGGGAATGATCCTGGGTGTAACCGTGCCCCGCCTGTACACAAGCTGGGTGGCCAGCTCCATAACCCTTACCACCGGCAACATCGCGCCTCCTGCAAAGGGCAAAAAGAAAACGGATACCGAGATCATGCAGGCACTCACGGAACTGAGCAAGTCCTGGGGAAAAGATGGAGCTAAATACCTGCAACCGACTATTTGGCAGACGTTTCTTTAGAAAATGTAGAAATGTGGAAATGTGAAAATTTGGAAATGAACAGCAGGGCCTCAATAGCAGATCGATATTTTAACCGCTCGTTTAGGGGAATGTAAAAGAGACAGGCCCGTTTAATTTCATAAATCGCCCTCCCCGATCGTGCCAATGGTCTATACCACCGGATATAAACCGGGACTTTACGCGTGCAAAGCTACCGCAGTTCCAGCACCCGGTTCGACACCGGGTTCAGGGTCAGGGAATCCGTTAGCGGGATCCTGTTGCCGCTGACAACATCAACGCCTTCCGAAAACTTTTGCAATATTTCCGAAAAGCGGCCGGTAGCAATGGTTACCGGCTTGCTGTTCGTATTCATCGCGCACATGATGGTTTGCTGTGCATCATAACGGAAATAAACGTATATGCCGTCGTAGGGAGCAAACTGCAACAGCTTTCCGCCGGCAATAGCAGAGGAACGCTTCCGGTATTGAGCCAGTGCCCGGATATAATTGAATACTGCATTTTCTTTTTCCGTACGCCCCGCCGCTGTAAATTTATTCTGCGCGTCGCTTTTCCATCCACCGGGAAAATCAAGCCGTACGTATCCATCATTGGGTGAAGTAGTGCCCGCCATCAGGATCTCGCTGCCATAATACATCTGTGGAATGCCTCTTCCGGTAAGCAGCCAGGCAAAGGCCAGCTTATATTTGGCCGTATCTTCATTAACAACAGAATAAAAACGGGCGAGGTCATGATTGTCCAGGAAGATCACCTGGCGCATCGGGTCCTTATACACAAAATCCTGCGCCAGCGTGGTGTACAGCTTATTCACGCCCTCCGTCCAGCCGAAAGGTTGGGTCACCGCAGGGATGATGCCGTAAAACAGGGTCTGAAAATCGGTGGTTGCCTGCAGGTTGCTTTTAAAAGGGATGGAATAGTTGTTCTGACAGAAATAGCTCTGGTTGGGCACACCGTGCACCCAGGTTTCGCCGAAAATACTGATGCGGGGATACTCGTCATACAATGCCTGGTTGCACCGGTTCATAAACCGGAGATCATTATAGGCGTAGGTATCCACCCGCCAGCCATCGATACCAAATTCCTCCACGCACCATAATGCATGTTGTATCAAAAAGGTCTGCACAAACGGGTTGCTTTGATCCCAGTCCGGCATAGAAGGAACAAACCAGCCATCCTCCATTATTTTCTTATCGGCCCGGGAACCGTAAGGATCAAATACCGCCTGATCCTTATAATTGGTTTGGGTAAACGTTGGCCAGCGATGAAACCAGCTGCTGTCCGGCTGATCGCGAAACAATACGTGCTCCAGACCGGTATGATTGTACACGGCATCCTGGATCATTTTCATCCCTTTTGCATGCGCGGCACCGACCAGTTCCTTATAGGCAGCAGCACCGCCGATCCGGGGGTCAATTTTATAATGGTTGGTAAATGCATAGCCATGCTCTGTACGGTTGGGCATATCGTTTTCGATGACAGGGTTCAGCCAGATCGCCGTCACCCCCAGGTCCTTTAAATAATCCAGGTGATCCTCTACCCCTTTCAGGTCGCCCCCATGCCGCTCAAAAACCGAATCCCGGTTCAGCGATTGATCCCGCATCCCCGCCACCCGGTCATTCGACGGATCCCCGTTACTGAAGCGGTCCGGCATGATCAGGTAGATCAGGTCAGCCGAAGTAGCCCCGTTTGCAAAAGCGGTACCGTTGCCCGGGCGGCGGCGATCCAGCGGCCACAACACGACATCATTACCGATCTTTATTTTTACAACACCCGGGCGTGCTTCCGGACTGATCACGAGGTCCAACGCCATATAGTGCGGGTTTTCGAACCGTGAAATTTTTTCCAGCTTCACACCGGGATATTGAACCGAAGCTTTTTGTGCTTTCAGGTCTTTACCCGCTGCCCGCACCAGCACCTGTACCTTGTTCCATTTCATATGCACCCACCAGTTGGTAGGGTAAAGTTCATACTGTGCATCGGCGAACCGGAGCATCATGCTCATACAAAGGAATAAAACCAGCTTTTTCATTATCGTTTATCTTTATGAAATGTCATTATTGAAAAGTGAAATGTACTGGCATGAAAACCGTCCACCGGGTATCCAACAACGGATCCAACCTGAAACTTCAAACCCCTAATCCTTCCGCTCTTTGACAAACAAAAAACAAATAACCGCCGCAACGATCATTAAGCCGCCACCTACCTGTACCGCCAGCAACCGGTCGTTATGCAGTACATTGCGCATCAGCCAGCCAAAACCCAGGGAAGCAATGATCTCGGGAAGCACAATAAAAAAATTAAAGATCCCCATATAGATGCCTACTTTATCCCTGGGTAATACGCCGCTCAGCATTGCATAAGGCATGCTCAGAATGCTGGCCCAGGCAATGCCTACACCGGTCATGCAGGCATACAGCATGTATTTGTCGGTGACCCAGGCCACGCTGATCAGCCCCAGCGCGCCTGCCAGCAGGCACAGCGCGTGCGTGGCTTTTCTCCCCAGCCGGTCTGCTATGGCCGGTAAAACCAGCGCAAACAGGAAGGTCACCACACTATAATAGGCCAGCGTAAGGCTGCCGAAATCCGCACCGGCGGCATATACAGGATCGCCGGCATCCCTGCCGCCAAATACATTTACCGCAACAGCCGTGGTATAATAGAACCACATCAGGAACAGGCCCGGCCAGGTAAAAAACTGCACCAGCGAGATCACTTTCATTTTGGGGGGCATCGTTGCCAGCGCATGCATGATCTCATTAAAGCCTCCCCAAAAACCTTTAGAGGTTCCTTGTGTCGTTTCTTTTTCTACGGGATCCTGCGGTGGGTATTCTTTTGAAGTAAACACCGTGTACAGTACAGCGGCCAGAAAGAAGAAGGCGCCCAGGTAAAAGGACCATTGCACGTTTTCCGGTATTTCGCCGGGTACTGCTGTATTCTGAAAATGGAATATATTTTTCATCAGCCAGGGCAGTGCGGAGGCAATGCTCCCGCCAAGCCCGATCATGAGGCTCTGCATGATGAATCCCCGGTTCACCTGGCTGTCCGGCAATTTATCGGTCACAAATGCCCGGAAGGGCTCCATTGCCACATTGCCAAAAACATCCAGCACCCATAGCAGCCCCGCCGCCATCCACAAAGCGCTGCTGTGCGGCATAAACACAAGGGCGATCGAACTGATCAACGCGCCGATCATAAAATAAGGCCGCCTTCTGCCCCATCGGGGGTGCCAGGTCTTATCGCTCAGGTAGCCGATGACCGGCTGCACCAGCAAACCGGTAAGCGGTGCGGCCAGGAACAGCAGGGGCACCTGGTCCGGGTTCGCTCCCAGGTTTTCGTAAATCCTTCCCATATTGGCACGCTGCAGGTCCCAACCAAACTGGATCCCGAAAAACCCAACGCTCATATTGATAATCTCTGCCAGGGATAGTTTTGGCCTGGTATCATTTGTTGTAACAGACATAGCAACCGGATTTAAACAGCAAATTTAATATGTATTAAATACACATTAAAATTTATTTTTAACGAAGGGGTTGCAGCAAAGGCCGGTATCGTCTTTTGGTACAACCCCGTTTACAGGAGCATCCCTGTAAATATCTTTCCGCCATGACTGAAGTAATGATGCGCTTCCTCCGTATCTGTCCAAAGAAAACAGGTGTCCCGGAACTATTTTTTACAGAGGCAACACGCTACGCAAACAACTTCAATGGACTGATTTAAAATTATTTGTATCGTTTAAACTACAAAGCCGCTGGGCAGCACCGCTCCTTTTTTTACCACAATGATCCCGTCTTTTACCGTATAGAGCTCATGATCTGTATTCTCCAGATGTGTGCCGCCGTTCAGCCGCACATCATCCCCGATACGGCAGTTCTTATCGATAATACAATTACGCAGGTAGCAGCGCTTACCGATACCGATGGGTGGGATCCCCTTGTTCTGATCCCGGCTCAGGTCCTCGATCGTTTCATAAAAATCACTTCCCATAATGTAGCAGCTTACGATGGTTGATCCATAACCGATACGGGAGCGGATGCCGATCACACTGTGTTCGATACGCGATGCATTGATGATGCATCCCTCGGCAATGACCGTTTTCTCCAGCGTGGTGCCGCTGATCTTTGCCGGCGGCAGCATACGGGGACGGGTGAAGATGGACTTGGTATTGTCAAAAAGATTAAATTCCGGGATATCGGAGGTCAGTTCCAGGTTGGCTTCAAAAAAGGAATAGATGTTCCCGATATCGGTCCAGTAGCCTTCATATTGAAAGCTGGCCACTTTATATTCGCTGATGGAGGCCGGGATGATCTCCTTACCGAAATCCGTAGCTTCCGGATGCTTTTTCAACAACAGCGATTCGAGCAGCTTCCGGTTAAAGATGTAGATGCCCATTGAGGCCAGGTAGTTCCGTCCTTTTTGCTGCATGGCCGCTCCGGTATCGCTCTCCCAGTCTGCCAGGATATCCTTTGATGGTTTTTCTATAAAAGAACTGATATAGTTCTCTTCATCCGTCTTTAAGATCCCGAACTCCGGAGCCTCCCGGTCGCCTACCGGTATGGTGGCAATGGATATTTCCGCGCCGCTTTCTTTGTGCTGCTGCAGCATTTTATTAAAATCCATCTGGTAAAGCTGGTCGCCGGAAAGGATCAGCACATAGTCGCTGGCAAAAGGCCCCAGGTGCCGCAGGCTCTGACGGACCGCGTCTGCCGTACCCTGGAACCAGGTAGGATTGTCCGGCGTTTGTTCCGCAGCAAGTATATCTACAAACGCCGTGCTGAAGGCGCTGAACCGGTATGTATTTTTAATATGTCTGTTCAGGGAAGCCGAGTTAAACTGGGTCAGCACAAACATCCGGTGTATATCCGAGTTGATGCAATTGGAGATCGGGATGTCAACCAGCCGGTATTTTCCGGCAATGGGCACAGCCGGTTTAGAACGGGTGCTGGTTAACGGTGCCAGTCTGGATCCTGCTCCTCCGCCTAAGATCATAGCAATAATCTGATTTGAAATGGACATATAGAATAGTTTAAAATTGCTTGGTGTTATAAATATAAACAGGAATTGGTAATACCGGTATTATTATTTTATTGCCCTGGCTGAAGCGATTCATAGAGCTGCAGGTACTGTTTTGCGGACATATCCCATCCATGATCAATGGTCATCATTTTGCCACGCATGGTATTGTAAAGATCCGGTTTATTGGAGTACAGATCGATGGCCCTGCCAACCGAGTAAGCGATATCCCCCACACTGGACTGCTCCATTTTGATACCAAAGCCGCCCGGATCGCCGTAATCTACAACGGTATCTTTCAGCCCGCCGATGTTCCGCACTACCGGCACGGTGCCGTAACGCAATGCATACAGCTGATTCAGCCCGCAGGGTTCCACACGGCTGGGCATCAGCAAAAAATCGGACCCTGCATACAACAGGTGGCTTAGCCCCTCATTGTACCCGATGTATGCATTGAAATACCCTTTAAACCGGTGCTTCATCTGGTCCAGCTGGTTTTCGATCTCCGGATCACCGGAGCCCAGGATCAGGAAGTTGGCCTTGCCCTGGTACTGGTAAATCGACTGGCCGATGGCGTCGGGCAGCAGATCGGCGGCCTTTTCTCCAACAAGCCGGCCGATAAAAGTGATCAGTGGTTTTTCCGCATCCAGTCCGAACTGCGCGGCCAGCTCTTTTTTATTTTTGTCCTTCCCCTGTACCACCAGCTCATTGTTATAGTTCTTTACAATAAAGCCGTCTGTCTGCGGGTCCCATACAGCCGTATCGATCCCGTTGATGATGCCGATGCTCTTTCCTTTTTCATATTCAAAAAGATCCTGCAATCCGTTTGCCGAATGCTTTAGCTCATCCATATAACTGGGGCTTACCGTGGTCACTTTCCAGGCGCATTTGATGGCGGAGGCCATGGGATTAATGGCATCGTCCCAATCCAGCAATCCCCAGTTCCAGGAATCGTAGGCAGGCAGGTAGTAATGCTTATCCCAGCCGAACTGCCCCTGGTATTCGCCGTTGTGTATGGTGAATACGGTAGGCACACTTCCAAGCTGATAGCGGAAGGCATAGGCATGCCGCGCCATGAACGGGATCAGCCCGGTATGATGATCATGACAATGGATAATGTCCGGCCGGTGCTGCCAGCGGCCGATCCAATCGCAAACCGCCAGCTGAAAGCAGAGGAAGCGCTCCGTATCATCTTCGTAGCCATAGATCCGTTCCCGGTCCAGCTTTCCGTTGATGTCTACCAAGTACAGATCAAACCCCAGCTTATTCGTTTTTTCCTTGATCACACTGTATTTAAACCACTCGCTTCCCAGGGCCTGCCCCCCTTCATGCACCAGCTCCCATTCATTCTGATAGAGGAACTTTGTCCGGTACATGGGCATCACCACTTTGGCGATATGCCCCAGTTCATTCTGGTACTTGGGCAGGGCGCCCACAACATCCCCCAATCCCCCCGCTTTCGCCATGGGATAACACTCCGCTGACACATGAATTATTTCCATAATACTGATTTCTTCCGTTACTAATGTAAGCATTATTTATAAATGAAAATATAATTTGAAAGGGAAAGAATTAAAATTTTTATTTAGATGATAACTATTTACATTTACTTCCTGATAAAATAATAAACGATTAAAATGAGTCATCAAACGACCAGGTGGTCCCAATTTGGAACGCTCATCACTGTGTTTTTCTTTTGGGGCTTTGTTGCTGCCAGTAATGATATCCTGATCCCTGTGTTCAAGGAAAAACTTCATTTAACCCAGGTACAGTCCCAGATGGTTTCCTTTGCATTTTATGTTGCCTATACTATTGGTTCTTTGATCTTCCTTTTGATTAGCAGCCTCATCGGAAAGGATCTTTTGCAAAAGATCGGTTATAAGAATGGCATCTCCCTTGGATTGATCATTTCAGCGTTGGGCACGCTTACATTTTATCCCGCCGCACAGCAAGAATCTTTCCCCTTATTTATCATCGGACTCTTTATTGTTGGACTTGGCTTTTCGTTACAGCAAACAGCGGCCAATCCGCTCGCCATCATCATGGGCGATCCCAAGTTGGGCTCCCAGCGGCTGAGCCTTGCCGGCGGCATCAATAATTTTGGTACAACCATCGGCCCCCTTGTTGTCAGCTTTGCCATTTTCGGATCTGTTACCGCATCGAGTGCCAGTGCCGATATCCAGAGCATTAAAGTCCCCTATCTTATCTTAGGACTGGCCTTTGTGATCGTTGCAGTTATTTTCCGATTTTCTTCCGTGCCCAACAAGATCGATCTGGATGCGCTGGATCAGGACGCTCCCGCAGACACTTCGGTTTCCATGGATTCTCCTGCGCAGATCCGCACTTCCGTTTTTGCATACCCGCAGCTGGTATTGGGTATGATCGCCATCTTTTTATATGTAGGTGTGGAAGTCAGCACGGCCGCTAACCTCCCGGAGTTTATGAAAGAGCATCTGCAGACGCCTACCGATAAAATAGCGCCGTTCGTATCACTCTATTGGGCCAGTCTGATGATCGGGCGCTGGACCGGGTCCGTTGGCGCCTTTGACCTTTCAAAAGGTGCAAAAAGCATTTTGCGTTTCCTGATGCCTTATATTGCCTTTACCGTTTTTCTGCTGGTGAACAAGATCGCCAATCACGACATCACTCCTTTTTATATTTATGCGCTCCTGATCGTTGGCCTCATTGCCTGCGACATTCTAAGTAAGGGCAATCCCGCCCGTCAGTTACTTATTTTCAGCTGTATGGGGGGCGTTGCCCTGTTGATCGGGATCTTTGCAGACAAAATGACCAGCGTATACGCCTTCATCAGCGTGGGCCTGTTCTGCTCTACGCTCTGGCCCTGCATCTTTACATTATCCATTGCCGGTTTGGGCCGGTTTACCAATAAGGGATCCAGCCTGCTCATCCTTATGATTATGGGCGGCGGCTTTGTAAGCCTCCTCCAGGGATGGCTGGCCGCCCCGGAGCACCTGGGCATTCAGTATTCATACTTTGTTGGTGTGGCTTGCTTTGCGTATCTTGCCTTCTATGCCATAAGGGCCAAAACCGCTCTGAAACAACAAGGCATCGATTATGATGTAAAAACTTCCGGAGGCGGACATTAATACGTAAAAAATGTATATGATATGGGACTTTTAGACTTGTCAAATGATTTGGCGATCGGGATCGATATAGGCGGTACCAATACCAAATACGGTATCGTGAATCACAGAGGTGAGATTTTGGACAAAGGAGATATAAAAACGGATGCTTACCCTACCATTGAGTTATTTATTGAAGGACTTTATGAAGCGATGAAGCCGATCATCGACAAAAATAACGCGCTGGGCATAAAAGGCATCGGCATGGGTGCACCCAATGGAAATTATTATACCGGTACGATTGAATATGCGCCCAATCTGCCCTGGAGAGGCGTGATCCCCATTGCAAAGATGGTGAGCGAAAAATTTAACATTCCCTGCACTTTAACCAACGATGCCAATGCAGCAGCCATGGGCGAAATGATGTATGGCGCTGCCAGGGGCATGAAAGATTTTATCATGATCACCCTGGGTACGGGTGTGGGAAGCGGCATTGTGGCCAACGGGCTGATGCTTTATGGTCACGACGGATTTGCAGGTGAGCTGGGGCACACCATTGTACGTCCGGGAGGACGCAAGCACTGGAGCACCGGCGCACACGGATCGCTGGAAGCGTACTGTTCCGCTACAGGTATTGCCATTACCGCCAAAAAATTAAGAGCCGAAAATATTCACTCCGCATTGAACGATGTTCCCGAGGAAAACCTCGACTCCCTTGCGGTATATGAACTGGCGGAGAAAGGCGATGAAACAGCCAAGGAAGTGTTCCGGTACACCGGGCAGATACTGGGAGAAGCGCTCGCCAATTTTATTATGTTCTCCTCGCCGGAAGCCATCATTCTTTTCGGAGGAGTGATCAAAGCAGGTGATTATATTATGAAACCGACGAAAGAGCATATGGAAAAGAACCTGCTGCCCATTTTTCAGAATAAGGTAAAACTGGTGTTCAGCGAACTGAAGGAAGCGGATGCCGCTATCCTGGGAGCCAGCGCACTTGCGTGGGAGGTTTAAAGTCTGAAGTCGGATCCTACGTGAAACTTCAGACCTCAAATCTGAAACATAAATTATGGATTACAAAATTCCATCCGCAACAAAAATAGGGCATGTACATCTGAAAGTTTCCGACCTGCAGCGGTCGATCGGTTTTTATTGCGGGCTGCTGGGATTTGAGATCACGACCCTGTATGGCAGCCAGGCAGCTTTCATTTCTGCCGGCGGATATCACCATCACATCGGTCTGAATACCTGGTACAGTAAAGACGCTCCTCCCGCACCGGTGAAAGCTCCCGGTCTTTTTCACACGGCCATTCTCTATCCGGAAAGAAAGGACCTGGCCAATATCCTTTACCGGCTGATGCAGGAAAATTATCCCCTGACCGGAGCCGCAGACCATGGTGTATCAGAGGCCCTGTACCTGGATGACCCTGACGGGAATGGTGTGGAACTTTATTGGGATAAACCCCGGGAGCTTTGGCCGCAAAAAGCGGACGGCAGCCTGGAAATGTACACGCATGAGCTCGACCTGGACCAGCTGTTGCGGGAACGGGATATTTGATATTTCAGGTTTAAAGTTCAAAGTTCCGGGTTGGAACAAAACGTGGAACCTGAAACAAAAAAGAGGGCCCCCGCTAAAAATAACAGAGGCCCCATTGTAACTACCAAACCAAACTACTCTCTTTAAAATACCATTAGCGTTCGCCGTAGCGGGAATTTCTTCCGCGGGTGTCGTACCGGCCGGTTCTTGAGCCCGACTCCCATTTCCGGAAGATCGCATCCACGATCCGGTCGATCTCCCTCCCGGAGAGACGGCGGCTGTTTACCTCATCCGAGGCCCAGCCCTGCATCACCGTTTCGTCCGTGCGGGCATCTGCCATTGTAACGGTAATCGTTCCTTCCTTTGTAGGCACTTCATAATTGTCGTACCCCATAAACATGGAAGGATAGTACACATTATAAAACCGGCGGCTGTACGGGTTGTAGAATGTACGGAAACCGCCCCAGCTGTACCGCGGATCCGATGCCACGCGCGATCCCCGTTCTACCAAAACGTCATAACTCAGGATCACATCCGGGTTGCGCGCCACCTGCCGCCATCCCATACGGGACTCCAGCCTGCCGGAAACAGCATCCCGGACCTGATTTTCCATCATGGTGCGGCTGCCGGTATGCCCGCGGCGGTCTCTTTTTTCTGCCCATGCAAACGTGCGGTACTTGCTGAAATTTGCATTGCGGGAGGTTTCTACGTGTGCAGAAGGGCCGCAACCTGCCAGCACGAGAACAACCACTGCAGCCACTCCCAAAAATTTTATGATACGGCTTTTCATTTCTTTCTGTTTTTCTACCAGTAAGACGGCAAAAACGGTGAATAGATAACAGTACCCGGTGCAAATTATTTGTGAAAAAAAAGCAGCGCCAAAAACGCACTCACAATCAGCCGGTAGTAAGAGGATGTGCAAACAGTGCCCTCTTTTTTGCCGGATCCCGCGTTTTTCCTATCTTAGTTCTATGAGCGACACTGAAAACACAGCAACAAAAGCCGGTACAGGAAACCGTAATTTCACCGGGCTGGTGATCATCGGTATTTGCATTATACTGGCCGGGTTTATCGTGGCCGGTGCCTATAAATATAAATTCAGGACCCGGCAGACCATACGGGTAACGGGCAGTGCAGAAAAGGATTTCACCAGCGATCTGATCGCCTGGAACGGAAGCTATAACCGCACCGATTTTGACCTGAAAACAGCTTATGCGCAGCTGAAGCAGGATGAAAGCAATGTAAAAAACTACCTCACGCGAAAAGGCATTCAGCCCAACCAGATGATCTTTTCCTCGGTAAAAATTGATAAGATCTTCCACTCGAACTATAACCAGGAAACCCGGTCTACAACCACCACTTTCGGCGGTTACAACTTAACACAGAACGTAAAGGTAGAATCCAACGATATTGCGAAGGTAGAGGCTCTTTCCCGGGAAATTACCGAACTGATCGAAACAGGGATCGAGCTGAACTCACCGGAGCCGCTTTACTTTTACACCAAGCTGGCGGATTTGAAGCTGGACCTGCTGGCCAAGGCAGCCGAGGATGCACGGAAACGGGCGGAAACCATTGCCAAAAATACCGGCGGCGCTTTGGGTAATGTGGTAAAAGCCAATATGGGCATTTTTCAGATCACGGGAAAGAACAGCAACGAAGATTACAGTTACGGAGGCACTTTCAATACGTCTTCCAAGAATAAAACAGCCAGCATTACCGTAAACCTGGAATGCGTGGTGGAATAAAAAAAGTGAGCAGTGAAATGTTATGCATTTTACTTCTCACTATAAACAGTTCTTTTGACCCCTATCCTTTTTTGCGTCCGCCGCCGGTTTCCGCATCGTTCATACGGATCCTTCTGCCCCGGTAGTTTTTCCCATCCAGGGCTTTGATCATGATCCGGGCCGATGCAGCATCCACCTCCACCCAGCTGTTCATTTCCTTCATGTCGATGCGGCCCAGGTCATCTTTGCTCAGACGGCTCATATCGAGGATAAACTGGAGGAAACTGGCCTTATAAAAGCCATCCTTGGTACCCAGGTTCACGAACAGGCGCTGGTATTGCCCGTTGCCAAAACTGCGGCCGCTGCGGCTGCCCCGGTCCTGACCACGCCCACCCTTTCGGTCCTCGCTGCCCCGGTCATTGCGCAGGTTCAGGTCAGCCGAATTCTCATAGTATTTTAAAAACCGGTCAAACTCAAGCGCCGCCACGCGTTGCAGCACTTCTTCCTTACTTACATTTTCAAATTTTTCCTGCAATACCGGTACATAGGCTTCATATTCGCCATGGCTGATATCGGCCTTCAGCATCTTGTCGATAAAATGAAAGAACTGTTTCCGGCACACATCTTTACCGGAAGGAATATCGATCTTGTTGAACTTTGTGTTGATCAGCTTTTCAATTTGCCGCAACCGGTAAACTTCTCTTGGCGTTACGATAGAAATGGAGATCCCGCTGAGACCGGCGCGGCCGGTTCTTCCGCTCCGGTGCGTGTACACTTCCGTATCATCGGGAAGCTCGTAGTTAATGACGTGCGTGATCCCCTGCACATCGATCCCCCGCGCGGCAACATCGGTAGCGATCAACAGTTCCAGCGATTTTTCGCGGAAACGCCCCATCACTTTATCCCGTTGCGCCTGTGTAAGATCGCCGTGCAGCGCCTCAATATCATATCCTTCCCGGATCAGCTGTTCGGTGATCTGCTGTGCATCGGCCTTCGTCCGGGTAAAAACGATCCCATACATACCCGGATTGAAATCAATGATCCGCTTTAACGTTTCATAACGGTTAATATGCTGCGTCTGGTAGTATTGGTGCGCAATATTCGTGTTGGCGGAATTGGCTTTCCCAACCGTGATTTCAAACGGGTTTTCCATATACCGTTTGCTCACCTGCCGGATCTCTTTGGGCATGGTAGCACTGAACAACCAGGTACTTTGACGATTGGGGGTTTCTTTTAAAATAAACTCAATATCGTCCTTAAAGCCCATGTTCAGCATTTCATCGGCCTCATCCAGCACTACGTAGTGGATATCATCCAGGTGAATGGCCTTTCGCTCGATCAGGTCGATGAGGCGGCCCGGCGTTGCCACCACAATATGTGTTCCTCTTTTTATTTCACGGATCTGCTGGCTGATGGCTGTACCGCCATATACGGCAGTAACGCCGATATGCGCCTGCTTTTGCCGGAAGGACTGCAGGTCATTGGCAATCTGCAAACAGAGCTCGCGGGTTGGGCAAATGATCAATGCCTGGGGAGAGGAGAAGGATCGATCAATCAACTGTAAAAGGGGCAACCCGAAGGCGGCTGTTTTGCCGGTGCCCGTTTGCGCCAGTCCGATAAAATCTTTTGTTCCCTGTAATAAAACCGGTATTGCCTGTTCCTGTATTGGAGTAGGCGTCTGAAACCCGATCTGCTCCAATGACTGAAGCAGTCCCTCTTCAATTCCCAACGATTCAAATGTAACCACTAAAATATTTTTAATAAAATGAGTCCGCAAAGGTATGATATTTGCCGGACAATGCTCTAAATGCTCTTCGGGCTCTCGAAGAGCATTTAAAGAACACTTAATAAAAAAGCCACCCTGCCCAAAGGAGGATGGCCCTGTTTTATTTGCCGAATATAGATCACTTACTGTTTTGCGGTAGTGTCAACCGGTGCTGCCTGATTGGTATCAAGGTTCACCATGGTGTCCGTACTTACTGCAGGAGGAGCAATACTGGTAGTGTCGATGGGGGCTACAGCAGCTGTATCGCCGCTATTTTCACCTTCTGCGCCGCTGTTACAGGCTGCAAAACCTACAGAACTGATTGCCAGAACAATAAATAGTTTTTTCATTACTTTAATTTTTGGATTAAACAATTTCGAATTAATACAAAAATTGAGAAAAGGTAACCTGCTTCGTCACAAAAAAGTTTTTCTTAGTGCCAAAGGGTTACTATTTTTAAAAAAAAGTATTATAAATTGTACAAAGCGTGAAAGAGACGATCTTAGAACAGGAAATATTGCTACTGAAGGGTTTAGCGCGCAATGATAAGAAATCAACCGAAGAAATATACAAACAGCATTACAACCTCATTCAGGCTTTGGTAGTCAATAATAATGGTACCGCCGATGATGCCCGGGATATTTTCCAGGAATCGATGGTGGTCCTCTTTGAAAAGGCCCGGTCGGGGACGTTTGAACTCAACTGCCAGATCAAAACCTATTTATACTCGGTAGCTAAACGGCTATGGTTAAAGAAGTTGCAGCAGCAGAGCCGGTTTACCGAGGAGTGGAACGATGCCGGCAACCTGGTAAAAGTGGATGAAGACCTGGAGGCGCATGCGCAAAAGGATCAGGATTACACTCTGATGCATCATTCCATCCAGCACCTGGGCGAGCCTTGTAAAAGTTTATTGGAGGCCTTTTATTTTAAGAAAAAGAGCATGCAGGAAATAGCGGAGGCCTTTGGCTATACGAATTCCGAAAATGCGAAGACACAAAAGTATAAGTGCCTGATGCGGTTGAAAAAAATATTCTTTTCTCAATATAAAAAGTAGTCTGATAATGCACGAGCATGACAATATTTTACTGACGGAAGCGGTGGAGCGGTATATCTCCGGGGAAATGAGCCCTGATGAACGGTTACATTTTGAAAATCTAAGAAAAGCCGACAGTGAAATTGACCAGCTGGTAGTAACGCATACGCTGTTTATGCAGCGCATGAACCGCTATCATGAATGGCAAAAATTCCATACCTCTTTAAACGAGATCCATACCGATCTGGCCACCCAGGGAAAAATTGATTCCCCCGCTCTTAAAGGGAAAGCCAGGCTGGCGTACCTGTACAACCGTTACAAAAGAGTGGCTTCCATCGCCGCTTCGATCGCAGGACTTACTGCTTTACTGGTTTCTGCCATTCTCTGGTCGGTAACGCCTAAAAGCCATAATGTCCGGATCGAACAACTAAGCAAAAACCTCAGCTCCCTCGAAAATAAATCACGGAAACAGGCCGAAGAGATCAACAACCTTAAGAACAGCCATGGCGCCGATGCCAAAACCCCGGAAATCACCTACAGCTCCGGCGGCACCGGGTTCATTATTGACAATAAGGGACTGTTGGTTACCAATGCCCATGTGATCCAGAACGCGCAGAATGTAGCAGTGGCCAGCTCTACAGGAGTTGAATACTTTGCGGAAGTAGTGTATGCGGATCCGGTAAGAGACATTGCCCTGCTCAAGATCACCGACAAAGATTTTAAACCACTGCCACCGGTTCCCTACGGATTCTCACGTAAAATGGCCGACCTGGCAGAACCGGTGTTCACGCTGGGCTACCCGAGGGAGGACGAGAACATCGTTTATAACCAGGGTTACCTGAGCGCAAAGACCGGGTTTAACGGCGACACCCTGAGCTGCCAGATACAGATCTCGGCAAACCGCGGCAACAGCGGCAGCCCGATACTGGATGATGAAGGCGATGTGATCGGGGTTTTAAACGGCCGCCAGAAGGACCAGGAAGGTGTTGCCTTCTTCATCCGATCCAGGAACCTTTATAATATCCTCAATGAAGTAAAGGAAAAAGAGAAAACCGATTCCTCCATTCAAAATGTAAAACTGAATACCCGGTCCTCGATAACAAATCTCAATCGTACACAAAAAACGAAAAAGATCCAGGACTATGTTTTTATGGTAAAAGTGAATTAACCGATTTTAGTCATCAACCAAGACCAAAGAGGGTGTCTCCGATTGAGGCACCCTCTTTATTTGGGCTGATTCATCTTCCGGATACCATCGTTCAAAATATTGCCAGCCTGGTCGCCGGTAAAAACACCAGCAATGGCAGAGAGACCTGCTTTTAGCACCCACCAATACACGAACGGCCTCTGGCCACAGTGACCCAAAAAGCCTGTTTACAGAGGATGCTCATTCTGAATGTTCTGCCTGCACAACAAGACCAATGATGGTGGTGAGGGCACTCTTACGGTCACCCTGTACTTTCACCCGGGCGGAGATTTCAGGATCAGCTCCTGGCTGCTGTCGTCGTTACAATGTGTCTACATCCGGGATCACCACTACAGATCGATACCGTTTCTCCTGGTGCAGCAGGGCCACCTGGTAAAGAACGTCTTCCTTGCATTGCCCGATCAGGCGGCTGCTGCGCGGCAGCTTCAGCAGCAGTTCCATCAGGTATTGATTGCGCACTTTGTTAATGAGCGGCTCAGAAGGGCCTGTAATATAATTGCCATAACGGTCCTGAAGACGCGCAGCGAACCAGGCTGCGGCATTCTGTACCACATCTTTGATCTTGTTTTTAAAAGTAAGCCGGATCAGCCTTGTATAAGGCGGATAGCCGAACTGTTCCCGTTTCGGCAGTTCATCATCAAATAAGGCCCGGTATTGATGCCGTTGTACCTGCAGCAGCACCGGATGCTCCGGCTGGGTTGTCTGAACCAGTACACTGCCGGTGCCATGCTTGCGGCCGGCGCGCCCGCTCACCTGCTCCATCAGCTGAAAGGCACGCTCGTTTACCCGGAAATCCGCAAAGGAAAGAATCCCGTCTGCATCCACAATACCCACCAGCTCCACATGCTCAAAATCCAGTCCCTTTACCACCATCTGCGTTCCCACCAGGATGTCCAGCTTCTGTTGCTCAAAAGCCTGTATCAGCTGATCGTGTGCGTGTTTTCCGCGTACCGCATCAATGTCCATCCGCCCCACCCGGGCACGGGGAAAGAGCTCCTGCAGCGCCTCTTCCACACGTTCTGTTCCAAATTGTTTTTGAATAAAATCATGGTTGCCGCAATGCGGACAGGTAACCATAAGCGGGTAGCTGGTACCGCAATAATGGCAAACCAATTTGTTATATACCTTATGATAATTCAGCGATACATCACAGTATTTGCATTGGGGCACCCATCCGCAGGTATTGCAGCGCTGGTAAGGCGTATAGCCCCGCCTGTTTTGAAAGAGGATCACCTGCTTCCCGCGTTCCAGTGCATCCCGGATATTTTGCGCAAGCGGCGGGAACAGGATGGTTTCCGCAAACTCCTTCGCCCGGTAACGGCGGGTATCCACGATTTCCATCTCCGGAAGCTTCATATCGCCAAAGCGCTCCGTCAGCAATACCAGTCCGTATTTTCCATTGACGGCGTTGCTGTAAGATTCAAAAGACGGGGTGGCGCTTCCCAGGAGTACCTTGCACTCCCGGAACAGGGAGGCAAAATAAATGGCCGCATCCCGGGCATGGTAGCGCGGTGCCGGCTCCATTTGTTTGTAGGAAGTATCCTGTTCCTCATCGCAAACGATCATTCCCAGGTCCTGAAAAGGCAGGAACAGGGAGGAGCGTGCGCCCAGCACGATCTTTAAGGACCCGTCTTTGACCTTATTCCAGATCTCCACCCGTTCATTTTGCGAAAACCGCGAATGATACACGCCTATATGTCCGCCGAAATGACGCTGCAACCGGCGGATGGTCTGCGAGGTCAGCGCGATCTCGGGCAGCATGTAAAGCACTTGTCTCCCCTTCCGGATCTGCTCTTCGATCAGGTGGATGTAGATCTCGGTCTTTCCGCTGGAGGTAACCCCGTGTAACAGACATACATCTTTTTTGCCAAATGCCTCCCGGATGCCTTCTAAAGCCGTACGCTGTGCTGCAGACAGGTCAAAATTGATCCGGATATCTTTCGGCAGCGCCGGGATACGGTCTACCGTTCTTTTTTCCAGCAGCAGGATGCCTTTGTCGGCAAGTCCTTTCAGTTGTGCTTCACTGGCGCCCGTTTTCTTCAGCAGGGCCTGCCGGGTAATGGTACCCTCCGTTTTCTGAAAGTGGAGATACCCGAGCAGCAGCTCCATTTGCTTTCCGGCACGTTGCAGCTTGGGATCCTCATTCAGCAGTTTTTCCAATGCTGCTTCGTTATCATAATCGGGATGCAGCAAAACATAGGTCTCCTTTTTAGGGCTGTAACTTTCTTTCAGGGATTCCCACACATAACAGATCCGGCCCTGGATCAGGCGGTTCACCACCGGGTATACATGATTGCTGTCGAGGATCTGTTGCGCTTCAGACAGCTTCAGCTCCTTCCTGATCAGCAGCGCTTCTGCAACAAGGAACGCTTCATTATCCAGGTCCGTAAAATCATCCCCGGCTTCTTCATTGAATACCAGTATGGTTTCGCTGCTCAGTTTAAAATGGGCGGGCAAGGCAGCGGCCATCACCTCCCCTTCGGTACACATATAATACCGCGCGATCCATTCCCAAAGCTTCAGCTGCCATTCAAACACCACAGGCGTTGCATCCAGCACATTGACGATCTCTTTGGCTTCAAAAAATTCAGGCGGTGTACGGTGCACCCTTTTGATGACACCGGCGTATTTTTTGGATCTTCCCAGGTTGACCTCTACCCTGCACCCCGCAATGGCCGTTGCTTTCAGGTGCTCCGGGATGGCCCAGGTATAATTCAGCGGCAGCGCCAACGGGATGACCACTTCGGCAAAGTCCGTTGCAACGGCTGACTGGTGATACGGTAATTCATTCTTCATGCGCTCCTCCCTTTATTCCGGTTATTGCTTTGCCCAGGTAACATTATACTCGATCAGTTTCTGCTCCATCAGGGAAAAAACCTTCTGCTTTAATTGCTCATGATCTTTTACCGTCCAGCCTTCTACGGGCACCTCGTCCAAAAATACCACCCGGCAGCGCCCGGGGTTCAAAGAAAACCGCCGTGTATAAGGCATCCGGTCGTAGGTATCCAGGAACAGCACGGGCCGCACCGGCGTCCGGGTTTCCAGCGCCAGCTTAAAGGCGCCGTTATAAAAATCTTTTAAAGGCCGGCCGGTTTCATTAAATGTCCCTTCCGGAAAAACAAAAATAGAGATTCCTTTATTGATCACCGACCGTAAAATACGAATGCTCTTTGCCCTCCCTTCTGCCGACCGGCGGTCTACCGTCACAATTGCCCGTTTATAGATAAAGCCAAAGACCGGCAGCTTCCCCATTTCGGCCTTGCCCAGGGCGCGCATCGGCTTGCGGAAAACCTTTACCATAACCGGAATATCCAGGTACGAGATATGATTGGAAACGAGAATATATTTTTTATTCCGGTCAAAAGGCGTGGTGTACGTTTTCCTTACCCATATGCCCGTCAGCGCAAACCAAAGATCCGCCCAAACCGTGCAAAGCCCGTAAATGATGTTGCCGCCCCTTATCCTGCCAAAGAAAGCCGCAATAACACAAAGCGGAAAGATAAGCAACATAATGACCAGGAAGACCACCGCTGCATAGATCGTATAAATGAACCGAAACATAGCTCTTAATCCTTCAAAAATAGCGGGTTATGGCAAAATAATAAGCGGATATTTCTCAACAGTTCTCAAAAGTATCCTATCGGCTAATTTTCCGTAAATTTGCAGCCTTTATGCAGGGTGTAAAAACAGTGGCCTTCCACACGCTTGGTTGTAAACTCAACTATTCAGAAACTTCTTCCATTTCCCGGTTAATGGAACAGGAAGGGTTTGAGAAAAAGGAATTTACGGATGTGGCAGACGTCTATGTGATCAACACCTGCTCGGTAACCGACAATGCCGACAAGGAATGCCGGCAGCTTGTACGCCGTATCCAGCGCAAGGCCCCGGAAAGCATGGTAGTGATCACCGGCTGCTATGCCCAGCTGAAGCCTAAAGAAATTGCGGACATCCCGGGCGTGGACCTGGTGCTGGGTGCCGCTGAAAAATTCAATATTGTAAAGCATATCCGCGAGCTTTCGAAAAACGATGCGGCCAAAATATGCAGCTGTGATATTGAGGAAGTAACCGGATTTCACAGCTCCTACTCCATTAATGACCGCACCCGGACCTTTCTGAAAGTGCAGGATGGCTGCGATTATAACTGTTCTTTCTGTACCATCCCCATGGCCCGTGGAAAAAGCCGCAGCGCAGCCATTGATGCCGTTGTAAAAGACGCAGCATTACTGGCCACCGCCGGAGCAAAGGAAATTGTGCTGACGGGTATCAATCTCGGAGATTTTGGCAAAGGGCCTGATGGCAATGCTTCTGCTGCCCTCAATAGCCGAAGCGAAAATTTTTACAGGCTCATACAGGAGCTGGACCAGGTGGAAGGCATTGAACGTTTCCGGATTTCGTCCATTGAACCCAACCTGCTGGGAAATGAGATCATTGAATTTGTTGCAGACAGCAAGAAGTTCATGCCCCATTTCCATATTCCCCTGCAAAGCGGCAGCAACGCGGTTCTTGCCGCCATGCGCAGGAGGTATAAAAAAGAACTGTACGCCGACCGGGTGGGCCGGATCAAAGCCCTAATGCCGCATTGCTGCATCGGAGTGGATGTGATCGTTGGATTTCCCGGTGAAACCGATGCCTATTTTAAGGAAACCTATGATTTCCTGCATGAGCTGGGAGTATCGTATTTTCATGTTTTTACCTATTCGGAAAGGGCCAATACCCACGCCCTCACCCTTCAACCGGTAGTTCCTGTACAGGTACGTCACGAGCGGAACAAAATGCTACGAAACCTGTCTTATATGAAAATGCAATATTTTGAGCAGCAACATGCGGGGCAAACCCGAAAAGTACTGTTTGAGAACCACAACAAAAACGGCATGATGGAAGGTTACACCGACAACTACATCCGCGTCCATACCCCCTACCGTTCCGAATGGGAGAACCAGATCATTGAGTGGAAATTATGATTTTCCGACTATTGACAGTTTATTCCCATATTTACTTTTGTTGATCCCAATTAGTTAGCACTACCACCTTCCACATTAACATTTTCTTCTTATTTATTGTCAGGGCATGGTATTGTATTTGCAGTTTTTCCATCTGAAACGAGAACATTTCCATGCTCTTTAGGTTATATGCCAAGAGCCTTCAAACCGTGTACAGGACTGGGCTATAGGCAAAAACATTTTAATGTTTTTTTACATTATTTATTAACAAATCCTGTATCATATAAATTATTTATCCGGCGTTTAAGCAAGTAAGTAAACCTTTGTTATTTATATTTTTTATTAAAATTTTAATCATGAAAAGAACTACAAAAACAGTAATGGTGGCGTTGGCTGCAACCGTAATCAGCGGAAGTGCATTTGCTCAGGTAGACAGCACAAAAACCGATACAACTGTTGTGACGACAGATTCTACACAAATGCAGCAGGATCAAAATGAGGACAAAAAGGAAGACAAAAAAGAAGATACAACAGTTACGCCTACTCCGCCCCAGGCTTATGTTGCTCCTTCGATAAAAAGCAATACTTATGTTTGGGTTGCCACCAACAGGGAACTGATGGGCAACAAAAAAACAGCTATCGAAGCAGAAAAGCAGGAAGCCTGATTAAAAGGAGTCCGGTCCGTCAAAAACCACCCTGGGAAACCAGTGTGGTTTTTTTTATTTTTGTAAGTTTGGTTAACAGAACAAGCAAATTATGCCTACAAAGATAAAGTGCCCCAGCTGCCAATATGAGTTCCCGATCGAAGCCGCGCTTACCGATGAGCTGAAACATGCCATTGAAAAAGAAAAAGATACCCTGCGCAGGCAAATGCAGGACTATAAAAAGAACAAGGACGAGGAAATCGCACTGCTGAAAAAAACAGCAGCGCAGGAGGCAACCAAAGCAGAGGAGCTGTGGCAGCAAAAGCTGACCAATGAAAAGCAGTTGCTGCACCAGCAACTGGAGGAGCAACTGCGCAAAAGCATCAGCACCGACTTCGAAAACCGCATCGGTACCTTGCAAAAGGCACAGGAGGAAAGCGAAGAAAAACTAAAGCAGGCCCGGCAAAAAGAAGCCGATTTTTTAAGAAAAGAACAGGAGTTTAAAACCCGGGAGGCCGAGCTGGAGATCACCGTTCAAAAGAAATTAAATGCAGAACGGGAAAAGCTGGCAGAAGAGCTCCGGCGGATCGAGAATGAAAAGACGGCGCTAAAGGAAAGCGAATATCAATTAAAGCTTAAGGAACTGGAAACCCAGCTGGAACAGCAAAAGAAACTGGCGGCGGAAATGCAACGCAAGGCCGAGCAGGGCTCCATGCAATTGCAAGGCGAAAGCCAGGAACTGGCGCTGGAAGAAATGCTGGCAACAGCCTTCCCTTTTGACCTCATTGAGGAGGTAGGCAAAGGTGTGCGCGGGGCAGATTCGATCCAAACCATCCGCAACAACCTGGGCATTGCCTGCGGCAAGATCATCTGGGAGAGCAAGCGGGCCGAAAATTTCGGCGGCGACTGGATCGAGAAATTAAAAGCCGATATGCGCAGCCAGGGTGCGGACGTCGCCGTTCTGGTCACCCGTCGTTATCCGAAAGATATGGAACGCTTCGGCGAAAAAGAAGGGGTATGGATCTGTAATTTTAGCGAAGCAAAGGCCCTGGCCAGTGTACTGCGGGATGGGATCATAAAGATCTTCAATGCCTCCAAAAGCCAGGAAAATAAAGGGGATAAAATGAACCTGCTCTATGCCTACCTGACCAGTCCCGAATTTTCGGAACAATGGAAAGCCATACGGGAAGGTTTTTTAAGCATGAAGGTCTCCATCCAGAAAGAACGGGATGCCATGGAGCGCTTATGGAAGGCACGCGAAAAGCAGCTGGAAAAAGTATTGCTCAACGCCACCCATATCCGCGGTTCCATCGATGGCATCAGCGGGCTGGAGTCGGTAGACCTGAATTTACTGGGGTATGAGGAGGAAGAATAAATGCTCCCATTATTATCAATCTTCCAAAAGCTCAACATACAGGGCCTGCAATTTTTTCATTACATTTCCTGCAAAATAGGGCTTCACCATTTCGAAAGACCGTTCACCCATGCCTTTCAGCTGTTCGGGGTACTGAATCAAATGGTTGATCCGTTCCCACAGGGCCGCTTTGTTGCCGGGTTCGATCAAAAAACCGTTCCGGCCCTCTTCCACCACTTCAGGTATTCCCCCTACAGTGGTAGCGATCACTGGTTTGCTGTAACTCATGGCTTCGAGTATCGAAATAGGCAATCCTTCGTTATAGGAAGGGAGCACGTAAACATCGCACGAATGGAGAAGATCCTTTTTTCTCTGACCATCTACCCATCCCATATAAGTGACCATATCCTGCAATTGATATTTCGCAATCATTCCATTCAGCTTTTCCACTTCACCGTTTCCGCCGATGTAAAATTTTGCAGCACCTTTTAATTCGCTATGATGCTTCCGGATCACTTCGATCAGGTCAAAGATGCCTTTCCGGTCGCCGATAAGGCCAAGAAACAGGAAAGAAACAGGTGCATCGGGGGAAGAAGGTGCTACCGCGCAGCGCTGCGGTTCTTCTACAATATTTTCCAGTACCACGATCTTATTTGGTACAAAACAGCGCTCGTAAAACATTTTCCATTGGGGCGAAAGACAAATAATGCAATCTACATGATTCATAAAGTGTTTGAACATCCTTCTTGTCATGCCCGCCTTTCTCTGGTAAAAATCTTTCAGCTCAGAACCGTGGCTGTGAAAAATAACTTTCCGCTTAAAAAGATATTTCGATAGTAAAAAAACACCATATTTTCTATAAAAACTGCCTTTTGCCGCTGTATGTATATGTACCAGGCGTATTTGCTTATTCAGAAATAATTTAACGACCACCCGGCAACAGGCATATACGTATATGGGCAATGATCCCAGTTTGAATTTCGTTTTTGCTTCGGGATAGGTCGCAATAAAATGAAAGGGGTAAAAATACATGCTGTAGGCATTTACTACTGCACCAATACCACCGCGGTAATTTTTATATGCCGGGGCAACCGTAAGCACCTGATCCGATATTTTTGAATTGATCATCATCTGTTCTCTTTTGGAATGCATCGCCTTTGCAGCGCCGTCAAACCGCTTTTATAATTTATCATCACACTCCGGCAGTATTCCTTTGACGTCATACACAACCGCCTTCTCCTTTTTCAGCTTCGTCAGGTCTATCTTTAAAAACTCCCTGTGCGCCACTCCTAACACAAGCGCGTCAAATTTACCTGAAGGCTGTTCCGTTGTGCTTTCGATGCCATATTCATGAAGTACTTCTACCGGATCTGCCCGCGGATCGAATGTAGTTATATGAATGCCATAATCTATCAGTGCCGAAATAACGTCCACAATCTTCGTATTGCGTACATCGGGGCAATTCTCTTTAAAAGTGATGCCCAGCATCAGCACTTCCGCGCCATTGACATTGATCCCCTTTTTGATCATCGCTTTTACTACCTGCGCTGCAACATAAGCTCCCATGGAATCATTCAAACGGCGCCCCGCCAGAATAATTTCCGGATGGTACCCATGCTCCTGCGCTTTTTGAGCTAAATAATACGGATCAACGCCGATACAATGCCCTCCTACCAGGCCGGGCCTAAACGGCAGAAAATTCCATTTTGTACCCGCAGCTTCCAGTACATCCTGCGTATTTATCCCCAGTATATTAAAGATCTTTGCCAGCTCATTGACAAAAGCAATATTGATATCCCGCTGCGAGTTCTCGATCACTTTAGCAGCTTCGGCAACCTTAATTGCAGGGGCAAGATGCGTTCCTGCCGTAATTACGGACCTGTAAACTTCATCAACCTTCCGGCCCGTTTCCGGGGTGGAGCCCGACGTAACCTTCAATATCTTTTCAACAGTATGCTCCTTATCTCCCGGATTGATCCGCTCCGGCGAATACCCGGCAAAAAAATCTTTATTGAACCGGAGCCCGGATACCTTTTCCAATACCGGAACACATTCCTCCTCGGTAACCCCCGGGTAAACGGTTGATTCATATACAACGATATCCCCTTGCTTCAATACGTTGCCTACGGTTTCCGAAGCTCTATAAAGCGGTGTCAGATCCGGGCGGTTATGTTTATCAACCGGGGTAGGTACGGTCACTACGTAAAAATCAGCATCTTCGATATCGGCCAATTGGCTGGACACGTACAAACCTTTTTCATCCCCACAATACGGGTTTTCCTGAACTAAAACACCCTGCAGCGCATCCGCTTCCACCTCCAGCGTCAGATCCTTTCCTCCACGCAATTCATCAATACGCCGCTGATTAATATCAAAACCGACAACCGGGTATTTTGTAGCAAACAAACGGGCCAGCGGCAATCCAACGTAACCCAAACCAATAACTGCGATCCTTTTCATGTATTTTCCTAATAATTAATTACATTCTTAGTTTAAACTTCCCCGATCTGGTATGATCAGGCGTTGCTCACAAATTGCCGGACGGCATCAATCAGTCCGGACGAAGCCACTTTGCCAATACGATGCAGGGGGCTCAATTCGCCTCTGGCGCCCTTTAACACCAAATCTTCCAGTTGTTCCGTACTATAGGCCACATTTATGTAGCCCATTGCTTCCAGCTTTTTTACAGTCGCCAGCTGATGCTCATTCCTCGTTTCCCTTAATGAAGCCAGACGCGGGAAAACGATGATCGGCTTTTCAAATTCAAAGGCAGACAGGATCGTCCCCATTCCGGCATGGCTTACAATGAGGTCTGCTTTCTTAAATAGCTGCTCGAATATTTTTGGTGGAACAAATCCCAATACTTCCATATTTTTTACGTCATATTCCGTATCGGATAATTGAGCGATCACTTCCCCGGAAATTTTTCCCGCAAGAACATCCATCGCCTCAACAAGCCTGTCAAACGGCTCATGTGTGCCTATCGTTAGTAATATCATGATAATATATTTCCTTCATATAAAAATTTAGTATTGGCCAGGTCCCGCCATTGTGTAAGCGCCCTGTGTGCAAAGACCGATGCTATTTTGCCGCTCAGCGAAAGACATTCGGCATTTGCAATACTATCGATCCAAAGCGTTTGCGCTCCACATAAACGGCCCGCAATGATTGCCAGCAAACCGGGCGCCGCGCCGGTGGTAACAATTACATCGGGCCGGGCCTTGCGCACGATGCCCACCACCAGGAAGAAAGTACGCAGGACCCCTAACTTATTCCAGCGCGTCGCGTTCCGCACAAAATAGAACCGGTGGGGTGCAACCATTTCTTCAAAATTTTCTTTTGTGGATAAAAAGGATACTGTGTGACCCTCAAAAGCCGGCACCAACCTCAAAAGCTGCACCCAGTGCCCGCCTGCTGATGCAACAGCAAGAATGCGTTTACTCATATCTATATTATTTCATTTTATACAGTACAAATATTTTTTTTAATCCAAAAACATCCACCGGAACTCATACGATCATACACGTTCATATTCTTTCAAATAATCCGAAGCGGTGCGTTGAATGCTGTAGTGCTTTTTAGCATGCTCACAGGCGTTTTCGGCAACTTCCGTTATCTTATCCCGGTCATCCTTAATAAACTCCTCAAGTCTACCCGCAAGATCCGGTGCACTCCCGGTTTCAAAACAAATACCATATTTTCCGTTGGCGATCACTTCCATTGGTCCGTCTATGTCAGAAACGAGAACAGGTGTTTTGGCTGCCATGCTCTCCACAATCGTTAGCCCGAATCCCTCAATAAAAGAAGGCTGCACCAGCAGGTCATAATCCTTTAAATGCTTGTAAATATAGTCCCTGTCCCTGAGCCCCAAAAAGGAGATCTGGGCATCCACCCCCAGCTTTTTAACGAGCTCCTGCAAATAATCAAAGGAAACGCCTTCTCCAATAAAATCTACATGAATCTGCTGCACGCCTTTTTTCTTCAGCAGGGATATGGCTTCTATCAAAACATGCTGTCCCTTTTTTTCGGTCTCCAACCGGCCCACCTGTACAATGCTGAACTGCTCCCCCGTTGCGGGAAAGTCATCCGACTTTTCATAAATACCATTCATATCGATCCCATTGCAAATCACGGTCGCATGCACTCCGGTCCGCCTTTTTAAATCCTCCGCCACAGCACCGGAAATAGCATATATCTTTCTGTATTTTCCAAAGTGCTTCGAGTCAATATCCGTAATATGCAACGTCAATATGGACTTTTTCCGGAACGCCGGCCAAAGCAGCTTAACTACGGAATGTGAATGACAATGAATGACATCGTATTTATTCCTGTAAATGATGTCATTCAGCCGGATGATTCTGATTACCGACCGCAGCGATCTGCTACCCCGGGTCCGGTTGATCCTGTAGAATCGTACGTCGGGCCGCAGTTTCGCCACCAGCGATTCGTCAATTTCATCATTGACAACCGCAACAGAGATGCTGTGCTGTAACGATTGCGTGTTCACAATATCCACAAGCATGGTCTCTATCCCTCCTGTTTTCATTGAAAAAAGCAAGTGAAGAATATTCATTTATCGGTTTTATTTAGTGAAACGATCGTCATCGGCACAACTGCATAATAACACGCTCCTACTTTAAAAAATAATATAGCGGAAGCTTTTCCCTTCCATCTGCATCCCATATGAATAACATCTGATACCATTCCGTTCTATTGAACATATCGGAAAAAACGGGGTATATATATGCGAACAAACTAATTACGCAAAAAAACTGCATATAAATACTGTACCGTCTGTAATTTGACAAAACATAATAATAGGAATACCCTGATACCATTATGGAGAATAACAAAAATGCGCTGCCATACCTGTCCAGTATTTCCACCTGCCCGAATATGGGCGCTATGAGGATGCCAATCATAAAAAGGTTTGCATCCAGATACCGGATCCTATTCCTTTTCAGCAGTTGCGGAATAATGTACAGCGGAAAGGAATACGCTGCTATTTTCCTGATCTGTGTGCTCCAACGCAACTCATCCCTGACGCCTATTGACCCTAACTGCCCGCTTATCAGCTGTCCAAAATTATCTGCATAGGAAGCTGACCTTTGATCAAATCCGAAAAAATTAATATAGGGTTCTAAAAAACCCAGCATCTGAATACTGCCAATAAATACAGATATCACCAATAACACCTGGGCTATAACCGGCGGCAAAACACTCCTGCGCAACCAGCACAGCGCCAAACACGCCGCTATTAATGGCAGCATTCCAATGTGAAACAAAACAGCAACAGCCCCAAACACGGCGCATTTCCAATACCTGCTTTTATGCAAAAAAGCCACAAAAAGCAGAAAAAAAGAAATGCCAAGATACCACCGGATATAGTTCTCCGCATTATATGCTTCAATTAGAAAGATCACAAACATATAGGGAGCGGCCCTTCTGTAACTTTTCAACAGAAAGACAAAAGAATAGATCAGCAAAAAGCTACACAATAAAATAAAGCATTGATACGGCAGTCCCAGGCGGAACATCACACTGTTTGTCAAACCGAATAAAAGCTCATACCCTCCTTCCTGGAGACTCTTCCCTAACTCATGATAGCGATCAGCGTACAAATTATAATCAATCATTCGCCCAAACCGCAGCCCCATACATATGCAATATGAAATGATCGGGAAGGCGGCATACTGCCAGTACATTCTTTTGCTGGCCGTTTTGGACATGTGCACACCAAAATAGATCATAACGATAACGTTAAGCAGATTGATCAATATATATACAACTCTTACATGATCGTACATAACCTCTATCGTTTAAACACTCCCTGAATCCATCCCCTGCCGAATAAATATGTTTTTGAATAGACCAACAGCAAACGGTCAAACAGGATGTAGGGCCTGCCATTCAATGCATATATATACCGGTTAGCCGATAAAGAACAGATCGAAACCCATTTTCCCAGACTCCGGAACAGCATATAGTAATCAGTCCGCAATGAATAATTGATCCGGTTAAAATTTTCGATCAGCCAAAAGGACAGGTAAGAGAACTCTTTAGTACTTACACTTTTAAAAACAACGTTCTTCCTGTTTCCTTTACAATAGATATCCAATGCTTTAATAACCTCCTGTTTCCATTGCAACAATGCTTCGGGGGGATGTTTCCGGCTCGTTAAACTCCCGTCCTCCCTTTTATAATAATGATACCCGCAATGATCAATGCTCCGGACGGTGCTGCTTACCGTCAAATACTGAAGAATAAAAATCAGGTCTTCGCTAAGATGACAATTTTCCAGGAACCGGAGATCATGAGCCTTAACAACAGAAGCTCTGCAGCATTTGCTCCATGTACTGTTCAGCAAAGCTCCCTGTATATTTTCCAAATATGCAACGATACCGTCCTTCTCCTGGCCACCGCCAAAAGCGTCCTGCAATGCGACCTTAACCGTTTTGTGATTATATATAATTGCCGCTCCCTGAAACAGCACATCGGCATCAAGATGCTCCGCATATTTCTGAAGCCAGTGTTCATCCACACGATCATCGCTGTCTATAAAGCACAGCCATGCTCCGCCGGCCTGATCCAACCCGAGGTTCCTCGCTGAGCTTACACCGCCATTTTGCTTATGAAACACCTTTACACGACGGTCCTTCCGCGCATATGTATCACAGATCCGGCCAGACATATCGCTGCTCCCATCGTTTATCAGTAACACCTCAAAATCGTCGAAAGACTGTTTAAGAACGCTATCGAGGCATGCGATCAGATACTTTTCTGCGTTATAAACAGGTATGATTATGGAAAATACCGGGGTCATTATTGCATTATCTATTTAAATGAGTACGAAGCAACCGGGCAGCTTTCTCGCGGTATATTTCCAGTTTTTCGTTCACCTCCAGCCAATTGATCGGCTGACTTAATAATCCGGTGTTATAATCATTTACCGATGACAATACCCGGTGCTCCAGATCAAACATCTTCGCTATGGAAGCAAAACGGGCAAGTCCTCTTTCCCGGTTGCCCACCACGATAAAAGGCTTATTAAATAATATAGAGAAGACCATCCCATGAAAAGAGTCCGTGATCACAAATTTTGCATCCATAAACCCCCGCAGCCAGGATGTTACCGGCGGATACCGTCTTTGAGCAATTGCCGCCCTTTTGTTTTTGGTTTGCACGTTTACCGCAAAACAGCGAAATCCGCCATCCCCGGCGATTTTATCGACCAGCTCTTTTTTACCTTCGCCGTCATCCAGCATGTACACCATACAATCACCCGCGCTTTGAAGGGCATTTTCTTTGGCAATCAGTGCCACATACTCATCTTTGCGAAGCAACATTGTAGGATCGATAACATGCTCGGCTTCTATATCAAAATGCTGTTTGCATAGCTGAACAGCAGAGTCTTCTCTTACTGCTACCAGATCAAATTTATGGATCAGGGCTTTGAGGTCCGAAGTCAGCGCCGGGTCAAACTGCCATGCATCCACTCCAAAAGAAGCCGCATAAGCGATCCGCAATTTCGTTTCATCCTTTACAAAGTCCAGGAAATAATCCCTGATTGAGGTCCTTGCGTATTCCTTCCGCCAAACCTGGTCACTACCTACGATATAACCATCCAAATCATACTGCTTCAATATTTCAAAGTCATCCTTCTTCCTTATAGCACGCGTCCGGGGCCGGATATATTTTTCAATAAAATATTCGGAATGCATGTACACGTTTCTCGCTGCAAGGATCTTTTCACCTACGAGGGGAATGAAGCCAACACCTTTCCGGACAGATCGTTTGATCCGGGACCTGAGATTTTTTCCGTGCGCCGTTTCATCAGCCAAACCAACAAGAACAGGTTCATGCCCGGCATACTTCAGGTAATTCATGAGCGCAAATGCCTGCAGATTCCCTCCATAGTTGCCATGCAACGGAAGTGTAAGAATACCAATTTTCATAATCTCTTTAATTTTCGCATTCGATGATAGATCTTCGTTACAAGCCTTAACCTTTTCAATGCCCCGCTCATCTTCCTGTTAAATACTTCTGAAAAAGGAGCAGCCTGCCACTGTTTCAAACTTCTGCCCCTCGTTATCGCCCGTTGCAGCTGAACGATACCATAGAAGACCGATACCGGTTTCAAAACTCTTCTCCGGACATACGGCAAGACATGCCCCTGCAGTTTTGCCATCCGCATTCTGAACTTTACGCCGTCTTGCCGGTGAGAAAAACTTGGCCTTTGGGATTCTATGATCTTATTTTTATCAACCGGCTGAACACAAAGACCATTGCCCTCTATCCCCTCCCTGATCAATCGATCTGCCAGCAGGGTCCTGGTGACGATCACGCTGTTGCCCATCCCGTCCGGCCGGTATTCCGGCAGCCAGGCATCTCCTAAAGAAATATCTGCCAGCTCAGTCAGTACATCTGTACAAAAATCGCAGGCCCTTGATTTAAACAACCCGGATCCCCACATATCTCCAACCCTCGACATCTTTAGCTGATAAAAGGCCCTCTTATCATCATATGCCCCAAAGGAATAATCCGAAGCCGTGCTGTTTACATCCTTAATCCTGTATTCCTGGCCATGATAGTGCCCGTCAATCCCCGAACTTTGCGCCAGGTAGTCCGTAAAAAACCGGCTTTTCCAGCCTCCGCAAATGATCCCGATTAAGAAATGGATTTTATCGTTTAACTCCGGATGATAATATTGCTTTAATCTTATTGCCTTTATAAAGCAGGCAACACCGGACACAGCTATTTTCCCTTCAATATGCTCAATTTTCACAAACAGCTGCTCCAGTGTAACCGGGATATATCTTGTCTTTGAAATCCTTTGTATGTCACCTACGTTTGAAAACAACTGATACGCGTACGTACCATTCATTTCCTTTACAATGTATAAATGATCTACGGTCTTTGACCGCAAAAGCTGCTCAAAAATATAGGTTGCTATTCCTCCGGAAGAGGAGATGGACCGGTCGTTCCGGCTATATCCAATATAAGTATTTTCAAACCGGCCGATCCCGGGATCAAATCGATTCGCTGTTCCCAGATAAATATCAGCCAGTTTATCTTCATCTGCTATTGCCGCTTCCGGTTCGGGATTGAAAGGGCAAACCTTCATTGCTTCTTCGGGAATGTACCCGTTCAATGTAACCGGTTTTAAAAACCCGTATTCATCCCAATCCATTTTTATTACCTGCTCAGATTCCGACACACACAATCCACAACCGGTACAAAACTCACCTTTAAAAAGATTCATATTTTATATTTCTTGCCATCCTTTTCCTCGCAAACCTCATAACCGATGTTCGCTCCGATGCGGACAATCCAATAAAAAAGACCAGCACTCCGATCATACATATCAAAAAAACGCTTTCATAAAGTAATTGCATGAAATTTTCTGCTTTGCCGATCCAGGCATCCATTAAACAGGAAATACCGTAGCATAAAAACGAGATGATCATTACCGGCAAAAGAACTTCCCTGAAAAAAGCGCCAACATTCAACTGGAGCATTCTTCTAAGAAACAGCACTCTAAAAACCAATGTTATGAAGGACAGCAGGATCGCCACGTAAAGAAAATACACCGGATCGGAGTATGTCCGGAATATGAAGTAGTTAACCGGAAGATTAAGAATCAGCGTAGTTCCGACAATGATCTGATACCATTTTATTTTACCGGTAGCCAGGGCACCCGTAATCAAAGGGTAAGAAATACTTTCAATAGTCAGGTTCACCAATATCAGGATCACAAAGGCCTCTGCGTATGCAGGTGGGTTTTTAAGCCACCAGGTCAAAACAAAATGAATGTTAAATATTACAGGGCATACGAGGATGACCAACAGGAAGAAAGAAAGTTTCGAGCTCTTAAATATGACCTGCTGCACCGCTTGAATGTCTCCACGTCCGTAACTTTTATAAATCTGGGGATTAATGGCCGTTTGAAAATTTTGAACGAATCCCCCAATGGCGCCCTGCACCTGCACCATAATACCATAAGCAGCATTGACAACCGTTCCAAAAAAAAGGTTCAGTAATATATTGGTTCCCTGGCCCTTTGCCACCGCCGCCACATTCCCGAAAAGATTCCATCCCGAATACGTCAAAAGTTCTTTATAAACTGCCGCATCGGTAAAAAATTTAAATTTCGTCTCTTTAAAATTCCGCACACAGTAAATCTTATAGATGGTCGAAACCAAAAAGGCAACCATTACCAAAAGCACCGAATACGTTTTTAACTTATCAAATAAAGAGATATACAGCAGATATACAATCAACAGCTTCAGCAGCACTTCGATAATACCGATGAGTGCAAAAACACTCATACGTTCTCTAACTATGATAATTGCATTAAACGGAACCTGTGTTATGGTAATAATGCTTGACAAAATCGAAAACTGGTAAACAAAATTGGCTTCTGCTATCCTATCGGCCGGTATTACCAGTTTGTGATGGACAAACCAGAGACCCACGCTTTCCGCAATCAATAAAATAATGAAGGCGATGCCAATATGAATCATTAAAGCAACATTAAACGTCTTATGCAGGCTATCCCAATCTTCCCTGCCAATATCAACTGCCAGGAACCGTTGGGTAGCGGACGACATCGCCCCGTTTAAGAAAACAAAAAGCGCTACAACACCCCCTATTACGCTATAGATGCCATAATCACTTACTCCCAAAACATTCAGCACTATCCTGGAAGTGTATAAACTCACTCCCATTGTCAAAAACATTCTGAAATAAAGCAGCAGGGTATTTTTTGCTATTTTTTTGTTGCTATTTTCCAAAACTCATTCGAATATTAATCATCATAAGAAGTCTGCCCACCCATACGAAGCTGCTGTTTCCTGTACCTGTTATAAAAGCCGTCAACGATTATCAGCCGCCGCCCGGCGCCCGGCCTTTTTTCCTTTCCTGAACCGCCACATGCGCCGGCGGGCTTTGATCTCCTGTGTATAATCGCCGTAACCATACCCGTAACCATATCCGTATCCATAACCATAGCCTCCATAATAACCTTTTCCGGACCTTATATCATTGATCAAAATCTGTATGGATCTCATTTTCTGTTGCCTCGCCAGGTTTCCGGGTATCTGCAACTGGTCTTTATAAGTATATCCCTGGCGTACAATAAACAGGCAAACATCAGCATAACGCGCCAACAGCTGCGCATCCGTTACCATCCCTACCGGCGGCGTATCGATCAGCACATAATCATACTGTTGTTTTGCTTCGGTGATCAGTGCCGATGCTCGGGGATTCACGATCAGCTCTGCCGGGTTCGGCGGAACCGCTCCTGCAGGCAATACATCTATCTTTTCATGTATTCCGGAGGAAACAATGATATCCCCGATCTTTAATTCCGGGCGCACCACGTAATTGGAAAAGCCCTTATGTTGTGCCAATCCTAACTTGGGAATAATACTGGGCTTGCGCAGATCCAGCTCCATCAGCAATATTTTTTTATCCAGCAGCGCCAGACTCATCGCCATGTTCAGTGCCACAAAGGATTTACCCTCGCCGGACATAGAAGACGTAAACAGGATGGTCTTTCCTCCGTTCAGCGAAAACTCCAGATTGGTACGTATCGCCCGGAATTGCTCGGAGATCGCCGAGCGTGATCCCGGCGCCACTACTACCTGTTCGCCGTCTTTGGAATGCGCGATGGCTCCCAATACCGGCAGGCCCGTGGCAGCCTGTACATCTTCGGTTCCCCTAACTTTTACATTCAGCAGGTCTCTTAAGTAAAACACCGCAACCGGCAGGGCCAGTCCCAGTAAAAGCCCAAGAGCATAAATCATTTTGCGCTTGGGTGCAAAAGGCAGTTCTTCCGGCTTGGGAGAATCAATCACTTTGGAATTGGATACATTGGCCGTACGGCCGATCGCTGTTTCCTCCCATTTCTCCTGCAGAAAAATATACTGTGCCTGTTTGATCTGCTGCAAACGTGCCAGGTCAATATAGCCTCGCTCAATAGAAGGCACCTGGTTCAATTGCCCGTTAAAACGGCTGGCCAGCTGCTGCTGGCTCCGGCGCGCCTGTTCCAGCTGATTGCGGGTATTGGCCAGGTTATTGATCATATCCTGCCTCAATCCCGCTATTTGCCCGTCAACGTTCTTTATCAGCGGGTTTTCCTCGGTGTTGGATAGGAGCATCCGTTCCCGTTGCAGGATGAGGTCATTATACCGTGCGGTAAGGCCGCTAAACGTCACATCCTGCGGCAGCAAGGCAGAAGGCACCACACGGGGGCGGTTCCTATCCTTCAAATAGTCTGAAACAATATCCAGGGCCGCCAGCTGACCGTCGGACTGCGCCAGGTCTTTGGTAAAGTCTGCAGCGCCTTCCAGCAAGATCCTGCTTTGCTGGGAAATATCAGCCAGTCTTGTTTCCTTCTTATACCCGGAAATGCGGTCCTCGACTTCTGCCAGCTCTTCGGTTACTTTTTCCAGGCGGGCATTGATAAAGGCCAGGGTGGAATCAGCGATCACATTCTTATCGTTAAGATTGCGCTCCACGTATTTATCAATAAGGGTCCGCAGCAATTGCTCGCCCCTTTTGGGAAGGTGATGCTGTAAAGTAAGATCAATCGTGGAAACCTGCTTATTCGTTACTTCTGCCGTCAGCGCTTCGCTCAGCCCTCCTACTACTTTTCGTACCGGGGAAACTGTAAATCCGTAGCGCTCCGGGCCATAAGGTATCTCCGGATTCCTGCTTATACGGATCATTCCCGTTCCCCCCAGAAAGAAGGCCTTCCCCAATGCCACACGAAGTGTGGTATCCGGATCCTGAAGGTCTATAAAATCCTTCTCAGCAGGAATAATATCAAAGGAATTGGTTTTCTGAATGGAATCCGGCGCGGTTTCTATCGTTATGGCATAAGGCGTCTGCATGACCGGCACGCTGTGCACGGTGCCCGCTTTAAAGTACGAAATATATGCCTTTTCTGCCAGGACCATCTCCCGCATCAGGTCGGCAGTCTTCAGTACTTCCACTTCATTGTCTACCGAACTCTTTGCACCCATAAGACCCGATAGTTCGCTGAGGGCCGTATTCTGTAAAAGGCTACTGCCTTTTTTATCATCCGATACCAGCAGCTTGGCATGGATCTTATAATTGGGCAGGGAGTAACGCAGATAAACATAGGCGCCTGAAAAGCCAATGATCCCGCACAGTACAAACCAGTACCAGCTTGCCCGTACACGGCCGATGAAACGCAATAAAGCCTTGTTCTCGCCACGCTTCTCAAGCTCAAAGTCATCGTCCCAGTTGTTCTCTCTTTGCATAAATGAATGATAGTCCTGAAATAGTTTTGGTCTCGTTTATCTGCCGGTTCGTTCATCCATCTACCGGAACCTTGTTAAGGCCACGATCAGCACCGATATGGCCGAACCGATAATGGCAATGGTCTGTGTGCGTGCCGCATTGTTTGCCGCCGCTTTTGCTTTGCCCGGCTCTACATATACCACATCATTCTGCTGCAGGTATAAATAGGGCGATGTAAGGACCTGCCCGTCGTTCAGGTTAAAGCGTATGGATTTCTGCTTCCCTCCTGAATCACGCAGCAATAGTACATTCCGCCGGTTACCATAAATGGTGAGGTCTCCTGCAAGACCCAATGCGTCCAGTAATGTAGCTTTCTCCCCGCTCACAAAATAGGTTCCGGGATGGCCTACTTCTCCCAATACCGTTACCTTAAAATTCATGATCCGGACACTGACCACCGGGTCTTTATAGTACTTAGCTGCACGTGCCCGTATCTGTTCTTTGACCTGTTCGGTAGTATATCCGCTCACCAGCAGGCTACCCAGCAGCGGCAGTTCTACCGTGCCGGCTGCGCTAACCAAAAAACCGCTGCCCGCCTGTGGCATCATCGCCGCACCCGGCGCACTCTGCGGCCTGGCGGTAGTTTCCGTTAACACCGCCGTACTGTTATCCAGCGTACTGATCGTAATGCCCAGCAGATCATCCGGCTTGATCTTCAGAGCCTGATACGCTACTGTAGGAATGATCCTGCCCCGGGCATAGGTTGCGCTATCTGCGGGAATGTTCCGGAAATAGGGAACCTTCTGGTACGTTTTGCAGGCCGTCAGTCCCAGGATGAAAGCCCCGAGCAACAGCATGCCTATTCTTCTGATCTTATACATAAAATACAGTCAATACTTCCACCGCATACGCCGGCCATCCGGGTCCATACGATCAGACCCATATCGACAACCGCGGCCACCATGCTCAGTAGCCTGCCGGCATCAGACAGCCTTTGATACAACTCCCGATGGAAGTCATTCTTTAATTAACACGTGCTAAAACGGAAAACAAAGCAGTGTTTGGAGGGCATTAGTTTTTTGATGCCGCAAAAATAATAACTTCAAACAACAATACCAATATTCTTTCAACGTTGTAAAGCAAATTTGGGAGATGCTACCCTTGAGCAGTCATCTCCCTCTGTGCTGTTTATTTTATACGTTATTACTTTCCTCCTCCGAACACGGCTCATAATCCGGCTTCTTTACATTTTTCCCGCAGCATCTCCAGATTCGTGGCGCCTACTTTCGTGCCCAGTATCTCTCCGGCTGCAGGGTTATCACCTACGGTAGCAGTATTGTCTGCTTTCACTGTCACATTATTTACATCCTTCACCGTAGCACCCCACACGGCTCTGAAATCGTATTTCTTCCCGGGATCCAGCAGCGTAGTGGAGATATACCCGTTGGTTACTATGCCCAATAGCTTGTACCCGGTTTGCCCATGCACTTTATAATACAAATAAAATGTAGGCAATACATTCACCCGCTGCGCCTGGTTGGGGCAGCGAACATACAGCTGCATGGTGGTCTTCGGATTGCCGGCAACCGGTGAAGCGGCCATGCTGATCGTTTGCAACCCTCCGTTACAGGGATCAGCGACCGTCGTTGCCGAAAGTTGGTTCTCATCCACATCGAAGGTTTTAATGATAACCGGAGCCTTGGGTAAATTATCAAAACTCAGTTCAGATCCGTCTGATGCGGTTATATTTTTTTGCACCAGTAACTTGTCCGCATGATCATCTACAGCAGAATATACTTTTACGGTCACCGGGTGCGTGATGCCGTTTCCTAACCAGTCGGCCGTTAATTTTATTTTCAAATCGTTATCGCATCCCTCTATGAAACTGCCGGCTAGGAACCAGGTTGCATGTGAACTGGAAAAGTTCACCGTAAGCTTGCCACCGGAAGACTGCACGGTAGCTTCCTGCTCCTGTTTCCAAACCGGGTCATTGCTGGAAAAGCTGAATATGCCCAGCTTGTCGCCGGCTTTTACTTTCTGACCGGTTCCCGGGTTAATAAAATCCGGATCGAGAATGATGTCCAGGTCAATTGGCTTAGAAAAATTTGTTATCGAAGTGCCATTTAACGTAAAGCTCACCTCAGACATTCCTCCCGGCAGCAGCGTACCGGCGCTGGTACCACTGGCTGTTTGTATTGCCGGCTGTGTCAGACCGGTGCCTCCCGGGAAAACGGCGGCCAGGTTTTCCGAACCGGTTTGGGGAACGATCATGCTTACTTTCAGATCGGTTCCGGAAACCACATTGTTATTGGCATCCCGGAACTGTGTTCCTGCAGGGATCATGATCGTAGCGGATTCCGAAGATCCGGAAGAAGGCGGGATATTCACCGTTACGTCAGCAGCAGGCGTTCCATCGGAAGCAAGCGCCACGGAAGTGTTCTTTATCGCCATTTCAGTGGAGGACGCCGTTGTATTCAACAGCACTACTTTGCGCATTGCAATCTTTTCACTGCCGGTTATTTTTACCGGGATCTGTACGCCCAGGTGATTTGCCGCACTAATGGCCACATTCACATTGAGGGGGGCCTGCTCGCTGATCACCACATTGGGATCTACTGCCAGGAACAAAAACCCACCGGTAACCTTAAATACCTTCTTCCCTTCCGCATTATAGATCTTTCCGGCGTCAGGGCCGCTGATGCTAATGGTTGCATTGTCCAAGGATGTACCGGCGCTACTGCTCACTTCCAGATTTACCACGTTTTTAAAAACATTGCTATTAACAGAGATCTCCAGGTCCTTAAAAGGGTTCGTGCAAGCCACGATCATACCAACCGCCGCCAGGAACATCAGCAATATAAACGAAATACGATTTTTTGTCATTATCTGTGTTTTTGTTACTCGTTAAAAATGATACGCCACACCCACCTGCAATACCGGCAACCACCGGTAGTCGCTCAGATTTTTTTGAACAGCTGCTTCCTGCGAAACATTTTCAGACAACAGGTTGTTTGCAGTCATGTGCACCTGTGGTTTTGAGAGGTAATAGGTCCCCAGGTCCGCATTGAATGCAAAACGCCCGCCCAACTCCAGTCCACGCAATGCAAGGCCGCCATAAGGCGCGATCTTATTCCATGTTACCTGCGCATTCACTTTTCCCAGATCCTCCTTTTTTATGATGATGTCGCCGTACTGGTAATCTTCTTTCGGTTTTGCAGTAGCATTTGCCTCCTCCTTATAAAAAGCAGCAACGCCCCCCTGGATATACAACCGTTGTAAAAAACGGCCCGTATGCACCCCTGAAAAAGGCTTCCAGCCAATGAGGGCCTGCACGTTGCCAAGCTGTTCTTTCATTTTTATATCATACGCGTTCTTCCCCAATGTACGGGTAGCCGTATAACCGTAAGGCGCGTAACTGGTAGCCAGCACCGCCACCCACCGGTGATGAAGCTGATAACCGGCATTGATACCAAACCCCTGTGTTCCCACATGAATGCCCGCTGAGAACCGCCGCCCTTCATGGGAGGAGGCGTCATTCCCATGTTGCGCATACACCATAACAGCACTCAGAATCGAAAAAGATAAAATTAACAGTCGCTTCATTTGTTGTTTGCTTTTAAAGAATTTGATATTGAATATTTCCAATCCGATTAATACGCATTTTTTTCTCCCCGCACCATATTCCAGACCGTCAGGAATATGATCTTCAGATCCAGCAGGATGTTCCAGTTCTCCACATAGGTAATATCATGTTCCACCCGTTTTTCCAGCTGCCATAGCTCATTGGTTTCACCCCTGAAACCGCTCACCTGCGCCAGGCCGGTAATACCGGGCTTGATATAGTGCCGGACCATAAATGTGCTGATCACCTCTGCAAACTTCTTCGTATGCGAAAGCATATGCGGTCTTGGTCCCACAATAGACATATTCCCTTTCAATACATTTATAAATTGCGGGAGCTCATCCAAACTGGTCTTCCGTAAAAAGGCACCCACCTTTGTGATCCGGGCATCGCCCCTGGTCGCCTGCACGCTGTCTGCTGCAGCGTTCACCCGCATGGTCCGGAACTTAAAGCATTTGAATACCGTGCCGCCTCTCCCGGAACGGTCCTGCACAAAGAACACAGGGCCACGGGATTCCAGTTTGATCAGCAGCCCTATAATGGGGATCAGCCAGGACAATACCAAAACACAGACCAGGAAAGAAAAAGCAAAATCAAAAATATCTTTTACCAGGGAGCTGCCTTCCTTTTCCAATGGCTCGTTCCGCACACTGAGCACCGGAAAGCTGCCAATATTATGTACGACCACGGACTTCCCCACACTTAAAAATTCCGGCAGAAAGCGCGTACGTATCAGGAAGTTCTCCGCCCGCTCACAAAAACGTTTCACTTCGTCTACCCCCAGTGCGGACAAACTGATCACGGCCTCCGACTGCGCATGCGCATCCCCGGCAGCCTCGAGCTGTTTGTAATCTCCCAGATAAGTAAGCGGCAGGTAGTCCAATTGATGCGTATGATAATAGCCAACACAGTGACATCCCAGGTAACGGTCTTCGCTCATCTGGCGCATGACTTCCTGCAGCGAATCAGACCCGCCGATAAAAACAAAATTCTGAACGATCCCTCCCTTTTCCCGGCAGTATTTCCGGATTGAGAAAAAACACAACCGGCTGAGGATAATATAGCTGATAAAGAACAGGAGGTAATTAAAGATGAACCATACGATCTCCCGGGGAAGCAATACATTAAAAAGCGTACACAAACAAACACAGCAGGAACATACAGAATAATATATGAACACTTTGAACGTATCAGAAAACACAACCGTGGACTCTTTAAAAAAAAGATTGCTGTAACAATTAAAATAGTCCGTAATGCCACACCAGGTGATCCCCTGAAGCAATAATGTAGACAGGATCACCTGGAGACCGATATTTATCGACATCATTTTCATGGACAGATAAATACCCAGCACGATCACATCCAGCACGATCATGGACTTTGTGATCCGTTTCACAAATGGTAAATCTAAATGTATCATGTTATCAGGACTACTTAAGCAGTTAATAAAAAAGCATCTCTTTTTCCGCTATTGATCCCTATCCGCCTGCACACCAGCTAATGAGGCTACAAAACATTGTGATCAGCATGATGACCGTAACAGGGCGCACCAACACAACGCAGCCGGGCTGCACCTTTTCGGCGAGTGGCAGTAAGAGAAGGTCCCGGTATCCGGGATCCCCTTCCCCATACATTGCCACCGCAGGTCGTTCCCAACATCATAAAAATCCTGGTAATAAACTTGCACTGGTTTTTGAGGGCTAATCAAAAATTCCAAAGCGCAAAATTACCGCGCGCATTCAACGCAGACGAACCGGTTCATCCTGATCCGTCTGGGTAATGTCAATAGCTCTTTGTTTCTAAAAATATCCGGATACTTGTTTGCAGCGAAGAGGGCTTAATTTCCAGCTGCACAGCAGTTTTTAATATTTATCCGATTGCAGTGCAAAGATAAACGGTGCATCAATACATGAAAATGGTAAAAGAGTAGTATTTCCAACCTTGCATTCCGTTCGGAGTACATCATCTTCTCTGCTTATATATGTTGCATATATTTGTTCATACTGTCCTTCACCTTCCTGATGGCCTCGGCCCTTGAGTTAACCTGCAGCTTTTCATATATATTCCGGACATGCGTGCGCACCGTTTCCACACTGATAAAAAAATGCGCAGCTATTTCTTTATAGCGACATCCCTTCGAAAGTTGCAGCAGTATCTCATTTTCCCGCTGGGAAAGCTTTTCGGATCGCAAGCCCGGTGGATGCACCGCAAAAAGTTTATTGATCACCTTCCGTGCCACCATGCTGCTCATGGGAAATCCGCCGTTATGTGCATCCTTTATCGCTTCTGCCACCACAGCATGATCAATATTTTTGAGCAGATAACCAGAAGCTCCTGCATTCAGTGCGTTGAATATTGCACACTCGTCATCAGCGTCAGTCAGCGCGATGCATTCCATTTTTGAATACCGTTCCTTTAACATCACCACCACCTCAATACCTGAAATGCCGGGCAAATGCATATCAAAGAGTAAAACGTCCACCAGCTGTCTTTCAATACCGGAAAGCGCCGATGCTCCGTCTTTAAAAGTGCCCACCACTTCCATCTCCGCCTGCCGGTTCAGTAACCGCACAAGCGCACTGCCGGTCAAATCCTCATCTGCTAAAATGGCTATTCTTATTTTGCTCATAATTTACACGATATTATACAGATCCGGCACCCTCTCTATAATTACAATCCGACAGTGTCGAAATCAATAAAAGGACGGGGGCTATTCCTGCTGTCTTCTTCCGGATCATCTGCAACACATTTTCTTTTGCCTCTGTACCATGGCTCCTCCCAAACAGAAGACGGCAGGGCCCATCCGTTTTAGCAATACCACAACCCCTGCTCATTGAATATATAGCCGTCCATACCGGCATGCCTGTTCATTAAAGACCATTGTTTCAACCTTTCAACAAGAACTTTGAAAACAATAGATTTTTCTTAACGCTGTCCCTTCCTGAAAATGGTAATTCCAGCACATATTTTGGTTGCATTTATCCATTTATGTCATATGCTCATTGATGCGCTTTTGTTGCCAAAAAAACGCACATAAGCATTTACAATGCCTTAACAATTAGTTTCCGAAACCGTTTGTAATTAGCGGCAATTAAAGACCGTCACAATAACAGCTGTTTTTGGTCAACCTTATCATTGTCCGATTACATCTTAACCAACCCGCCCTGCTATTTCACGCAGATCAACCACAGGAGAAAACCGTGGGTCAAAATTTGAAACCCGTATTGAGGATTGTTCAAAATACGTTTTCAATTTTTCTGTATCTTTCTATGGGTTCAGCTACGTAATGTTGAGGGCGATAGTCATTTGTCCGAAAATCCTAGAGAAGCAGCCGGCAACCCGGTTGCATTACCTGTAGCCTTTCAAACAAGGGCGAAGTTAAGGCAATATTGCTAAAAATACAGGTAGTAAAAAAGTAGTAACCCGCTTCAATTGCCACGATGATGTCAATAAGGCAATTTTTCCACGGTCAGTGTTTTTTCCCGTTCATCAACCTGACGGAATATAAGGGCCAGAGTCCGGTATGCTTTCACTTCCCTGCCACCCTGAACGGCCGGTCGCCAGTAAGGGCAGGAAAGCTTTACCAGCCGCACGGCTTCTGCTTTTGCGGCCGCAGTTTTATATAACTGGATCCTGATCCCGGATATCCCTCCACGCGGATGCACTATGAATCTCAATATGACCGTATCTGCAAATGATCCCGGGTTTGCAGCAGCCGGACCAAATTGAGGAAACAGCAAATGGCTGTTAAAAAAAGCCGACATGACGCTGTCGCCCCTCATAAAGGCCGGCAACATTTCTGCTTTTGTAAATACATCCGGCTCTTTCTTAGCCGTAATCACCATGCGTGCCGGTTCCCCGGCTTCCTCAATAATTGCTTCGTTTCCCGGATAGCAGGGGTGATTTTCATCCGAAATAAAATAAACGATGTTCTGCTCTATATGCATACGCCCACGCACCTGTTTTATGAATTGTTTGCATTCTTCCAGGGAGATCTTTGTATTCGACACACTAAAATATTGAAGCGACTTTGACCGTGGCAGCGCGTCAGGAATATGCCGTACGGGGTTCCACGAAATATCCAGCCGCTTTAGCGAGGGCAGTTCCAGCATCCCGGACGGGATCGAATCTATAAAATTATTGGCCAGGTCAATTGCCGTCAGTGTGCGAACTTCATTGAGGAAAACAGGAAGGCCCGTAATACGGTTCCCCCGCAAATTGAGTTCCTTTAAATTCTTCAGCCCGGGCAGCCAATAAGGGATGGACTGAACTCCCGACTGTACGATCCACAATTCTTCAAGCAACGGACAATACCTTAGCGATTCGGGGAAGGCCGCCAATTTGCTGTTCACAAGCAGGAACCCTTTTAATGAAGCAGGCAGGGCAAAGTCTCCATCCGTTAAAGGATTAAAAGACAGATCCAGCAGCTTCAGCGACACCAGCCGGTCCAATCCGGCAGGAAGCTCTGTGATTCGATTATTAGGAAGAAGTAATGTATCCAGTGCCCGGAGACGGGTAATTTCACCGGGAAGAGCAACAAGATGATTATTGGAAGCGGATAATTTGGTCAGCTTCGTCAGCGTGGTAATGGCTTCGGGCAGATGGGAAAGCTGGTTCCCGTCCAGTTCCAGCTGCTCCAGACCAGTTAATTGTGCCAGGGTTCCGGGAATATGGGTGATCTGGTTCTTACTCAGGTTTAAATGCCTGAGCTTTCTGCAAAGGCCGATCTTTCCGGATATTTTTTCGATCTGGTTCCGGGGAAGATAACAGCCCTGTAAATTTTTCAGCGCTCCTATCCAATCCGGGATTTCCCTGATCCCATTGCGGGGCATGCTCAATAGTTCAAGCTTTTCAAAATTCCGGATCCCCTTGGGGATCGTTTCGAAAGAGCCCCACAATGCCAGCCGGCGCACATTTTTTAATTTGAATATTTCTTCCGGCAGATAGGACAGGCTGCTGCTGCTGATAAATAAGAATTCGATATTGGGCATCTCACCAATCAGTTTCAGTTTCTCCGGAACCACATTCTTATGGGACAGTTCCAGGTTGTAAACCGAATCCTTATGCCTGTAAGCCGAATCGATATTCCTGTATACAGGTTTGCCTTTTGCATACCCCCAGGCTTGCCCGTATCCAAAGGCCGTCACTAAGCTAAGCAATAATAAAACCCCCAATACCCTGATCATTATTTCTTCATTTTACCGGGCGCAATGATACCCGCCGGTCATTTAAAGACACCGGCCTACAAAGTTTTCCATACCAATACAGGAAATATTTTCACGGTACCGGTAGAAGTTTGCACAAATCCTGTCAGGACTGCGATCGGGGGAAGACAGTTTCCGGCAACCATTCAGCTGCCAAAAGCATTCATGCCTCCGGATCAGGGTACTTTATCAAAGGCCACGATGGTGGCTACTGCCTGACCGGGGTTTGCTGTTGCCTTTAAATAAATACGGCCATCGGAGGTAGTGCTGTAGGTGGCGCCCGGTGCCAGCACACCCCGTAATGCGTCGTTTACCTTGCCGGCATAGGTAGTTTGTGTGCTGGCGGTAATGGCGTCATTCAGCTTATTGTAGTCGAGCTCTTTTTTACTGGCCACGATCGCGATCTGGTCTTTGCTCCCCTGGTTGTCGGCCTCCAAGGATTCCGATTTAGGAAACAACCGGTACCCGGTGATCCCGCAATAGGGCGAATGCTTGGACACGGCCTGCCCCGGTTTCAGATAAGGAAACAGCACATAGCTGCCGCCGGTGGTTTCCTGTCCAAAAATATAGATGTAACATTCCGTTGTATTTTTCACTTCCATCTTAAAGCGGGTACCCACTTTTATCGGAGTTACGGTCTGGAAGGCGTTTGTGCCGCCGGATCTTAATTTAATATATTGCTTTGTGCTATTGTTGACCAGTCCTACATTGCACTCCAGCGGCATGGCCGCCACATTGGCTGCTTTGGGCAGGGGATCAATGCCGTAGGCTTCCCGGACATAATTTTTAAAATCACCGTAGCGAACCCAGGCAACACCGTTGGTACCCCACTGGGGGGTCCAGCTGTTCATGATCTGGAAGGCGCCGCCGTATTTTCGATCATCATAACCGATCACACACATCGCGTGCCCGCCCATGCCTACCTGTGCCTGGTCCATTTGCTGCGGCTGCCACAGGTCGCGGCCCATCATGTCCTGCATAAAGCTCTGCCCCACCAGCATGCCGATCACGACCGGCGCATCTTTGGACAGATGTTCCTTTACGGCCCTTACGCTGATCTGGTTGAGATGATCGCCCTCCGTTAAACGGGTAAATCCGTGAATGGTGTTTTGCCTCCCTTCCTGCAGTGCCGCGCCACCCGGTGTCCGGCTGCAATCCTGGTCATCATAAGGATAGTCGCGCAATGGAACGCCGCCATTGGTCCGCATTGCCTCCATCGCCCGCTGTATATAAGAGCCCTGGCAATCGTTGCCCAGCCGGATCTGGTTGTATAAATAAGAGGGGCTGAAGGCGATCGTATTGGGATCCTTGCCGGTTGCCGCTGCCGTTAAAATCGTCTGTGCCGCATAGGCACTGCTCCACGCCACGCAACTGCCCTGCTGCCCCTGGTCGCCCCGCCGGGGCGCAAAGCGCAATAAAGAAACGGCTTCGGGCAACGGGTTCTTATTATTGTTCTCTTCCAGTCCCTCGTAGATCTTCGCTTTATTAAATTCCTGCGGACTGTAGCTGTAACCGCTCTGCGAAAACAGCTGTTGCGCCGCATCGCTGAGGCCTCCGATATTGCTGCAGCCGCCACGGCCGCCCAGGAAATACACACCTGCCGCAATCACCAGCAGTAAAATAATTCCTTTTCCCCGGAACAATCCCAGCAGCAGCGGCAAAAGTCCAAACAAGCCGTTTCCGCCACCTCCGGGGCGGGAGCCACCGCCACTGTCATCATTAAAATCATTATCCCCGCTATTGGGGTCGTCCGTCATTCTGATAGGCATCGGTTATAATTTTCTATAAAATTAACCGTTGAACATATCATTCCTGACATTTGCGAACATTTTTTTTAACTTTAAACTTATTCTACATCCTTCCCCCGATTAACATGAAATTGTTACTGTACATTGCATGCGGCATTTTGACCTGTATTTTCCCGCCCGACCTGTTTTGCCAGGCCCAACAGGGCTCAACCACATGGAAAGACCACCTGTTCACCGCATATTTTCAAAAAAGCTCGGGATGGATCGCCGGCGACGGGGCCTACTCTATACCAATGGGAAACGGCTTTTCATTGTGGACCTTTGGCGACAGCCATATCGACGATCTGGACACGGTTTCCCAAACAACACCCTGCCTGTTCCAGGTAAGAAATGCCGTCTTTACTATGGATCAGCAATATCCCGCGCATACAAAAACCTATACCGGCAACCGGAAGCAGCCTTCTTATTTTTCGCTGGGCAGCAACAACCACTACTGGTTCTGGCCCGGCTGCGGCTATGCAAACGGGGATTCGGTCTATGTGTTCCTGAACCGGCTGCATAAAACAGCTGCGGGCGGCATGTGGGGTTTCGAAAGCGTGGACTCCAGCTACATTGCGGCTATGCCTAAAAAGGACCTTTCAACCATCCGCTACCGGCTGCTTGCTGCAAAGAACGGTATCGTTTTCACCAATGCGCTGGTAAAGGAGTATAATGGCACCTGCTACCTGTATGGCATTAAGAACAATGGAATGGGCAACGACCTTTTTGTTGCCCGGTTTCATGCCGGCGCCATCGATCAGCCCTGGGAATACTATACCGGTTCCGGATGGAGCAGGGATATTGCCCGGGTGCAGAAGATCCACTCCGAATTCACCTCCAGCTTTAATGTTTGTAAGATCCGGAATAAATATGTGCTCATTACCACCGCCTTCAGTGTGGGATGTGACCAGGGAAAGGAGATCTTTACTGCTGTAAGCGACCACCCTTATGGCCCGTTTACCAACAGGCAGGCGGTATGGATGCTGGATGATACCCTGCAAGGGCATTATCCCTTCTTCTATATAGCCAATGCGCATCCCCAGTTCAGCGACAAGAATGCATTGCTCATTACCTATTGCATTAACGGGTATGACCGCTGCGTCAGCACCTGTAATCACGGGCGTATGAATCCGGACCATTACCGGCCCAAAGCAATAAGGGTTCCGTACAAACGGATCGATCCGGGATTGTAGTAACAAGGGTGGCTCAGGCCAGCTGAACCTTTCCTCCGGTTTTGACCGCTTTATAGATGGCGTCGATGATCACCAGGTCACGCAGCCCCTCTTCCCCATCAACCGGGATCACGGGCTTTTTACCATCAAGGATGATCGCAGCCATTTCATCCATCTGAACGGCCTGTTGGGGGCGGTCCGTTGCTATATCCAGGGGGCCTTTATGCGTGCGCCCTTTAATAGGGCCATAGCTTGATGCAGGCTGCAGCTCGGCAAACCCCTTTTCGCCATTCAGAAAGAACCGGTCCAGATGATTCATGTTATACGAGGAAAGACAGGATGCGATTACACCACTGGGGAATCCCAGCTGAAAGGTAATGGTTTCGTCTACGCCTTCCCTGAATTTTACGGGATCCGTTTTTGTTTCCTGCGCGGTCACCCACGCCGGCTCTTCCCCCACCATATAACGGCAACCATTCAGGGCATAGATCCCGATATCCATCAGCGCGCCGCCACCCGCCAGGGCTTTGTTTACCCGCCACTGTTTGGGATCACCGATCCGGAAACCCGAAAGCCCCTGGAAGAATTTGATCGTCCCCAGCTCCCCGTCCGTCCGCATCCGGTGTACTTCCAGAGTAAGTGGTTCAAAATGCATCCGGTACCCGACCAGCAGCTGCTTTCCTGTTTTTTTACAGGCGTCCACCATTTCCCTTCCCTCCTTTGCATTCAGCGCCATCGGCTTTTCGCAGATCACGTGTTTGCCGGCCCGGGCACTGCGGATCACCTGATCGTGGTGCAGGGCATTCGGCGTAATGACATATACCGCATCAATGTCGGGATTGTTTTTTAAGGCATCAAAATTCTCATAATTATACCGGCTCTTTTCCGGAACGCCATATTTTTCTCCCCAGGTTTTTAGTTTTTCCGGCGTACCGCTGATCAGACCGGTAATCTTTGCACGTTTTGATTGCTGCATGGATTCGGCAACACGGGTAGCATAACCACCCAGCCCCATTAATGCCACCCGCAATACCGGACCATTGGCTGCTGCATGCTTTAACGGGGACAAAACGGTTGCACCCAGACCCTGAAATGCATATAGCCCCAGGGCAGAAATTCCTACTTTCTGAATAAAATCACGGCGCGTATTCATGTAAATGAAATTTAACGGTTCAGGGATCACCAGGCCGCTTACCGAAAGGAACCGGGAGGGCGGCCAATTATCCCGTTATATTTTTTGCAAGCTTTAATGCCTTTTTCAGTTGTTCTTCCTGGGTCAGGTTTGTATTGTCGATCAGAACCGCTTCTTTTGCCTGACGCAGCGGGCTTACCGCACGGTTCGAATCGATGTAATCGCGCATCTGGATATTCTCCGCCACTTCTTCAATCGTTACATTCGGATTTTTTTCCACCAGCTCTTTAAACCGCCGTTCCACCCGAACGGCATTGTCCGCCGTCATAAATATTTTCAACTCTGCTTTGGGAAATACTACCGTGCCGATATCCCGGCCATCCATTACGATCCCTTTCTTCTTTCCCAGCTTCTGCTGCTGGGCCACGGCAAACTCCCGCACCGCTTTTACGGCAGCCACCTCGCTTACTTTTTCCGCAACGATCAGGTCGCGGATCAGGTACTCCACATTTTCATCATTCAGGTAGATCTCTATAACGCCATTCTGTTCATTCTGCCGGAAATCCAGCTCAATATTCTCCAGCGCATCCTCAACGGCTTTTACATCCTCCCAGTCTACATGATTTCTTAAAAAATAAAGTGTTACTGCACGATACATGGCTCCGCTATCCACATAAATATACCCCAGTTCCTTGGCCATCTGTTTTGCCAGTGTACTTTTTCCACAACTGGACCAACCGTCGATTGCAACAATAATTCTTTTCATTTTTATCTGCTGTTCACCCTCAGATCCGCGAAATACACATCCATCCGGAATCACAGGCAAGATACAATTTTATTAAGGGAAAATTGTGGCTTTTGGAATAAATTTGCATCCGGTACTTCAATTAAAATCTTTATTCGTATATTCAGACAAACCTTCTACTATGATCCTAAAACAAATAGCCACATTGTTTTCAGTCTGTGGTTTTTTCATCCTGGTTTCCTGTAACGGCGGTACCGATAAAACCCCGCCGGCCGGGACGGAACCGGATTCGGCCGGCTCAAACAATGCTGCCGTGGCACGGGAGCTACCGCATGTGAAGACCGAGCCGGTGGAATACGAAGACGGGATCAAGACATTTAGCAGCATAATGGCTTATGACAGCGCAAACGCCGGGAAAAAACCCGTCGTGCTGATCATTCCGGAATGGTGGGGCGTTACGGACTACATTAAGGACCGGGCAAAACAAATTGCCGAACTGGGTTACTTTGCCCTTGTGGTGGATATGTATGGAGGAGGCAAGGTACTGGACAATCCGAAAGATGCCGGCAACGAAGCAATGAAGTATTACAAAAACCCCCAGCTCGCGCAGGAGCGGTTTGACAATGCCCTGGCCATTGCAAAATCATACCCCCAGGCCGATACTGCTAAAATTGCTGCCATCGGGTACTGCTTTGGAGGTTCAATGGCATTGAATATGGCCCGCCTTGGTGAGCAGCTTAAAGGCGTGGTGAGTTTTCACGGTGGTCTGGAGAACTATGGCATTACTGCCCGGAAAGGGCATATATATCCTTCCATCCTGGTACTGAATGGCGATGCCGATTCTTTTGTGCCGGTAGGTACGATCAATGATTTTAAAAAAGAAATGGAAGCCGCAAATGCCAATATGCAGTTCATCGGATATCCGAATGCCAAGCACGCTTTTACCAACCCGGGCGCAACAGCCATCGGCGAAAAGTACAAACTGGATATCCAATATGACGAGGCAGCCGATAAGGCCTCCTGGGAAGAAATGAAGAAATTCCTGGCAAAGGTGTTTTCATAAGCCACTTCCGGATCGTGTGAAGCAGGGCGGGTCAATGGTGAATGGTCAATAGTGAAGGACACCCGTTTCCTTACGGAATCCAACCAGAAACTTTAGACCTCAAACTTTTAAATTAAGCGAGATACGCGCCCGTCACCTTATCTCCATCTACTTCTACATAAATATGATCCTGAAGCGTGGTAGCAAGGGATATGCCTTTATAATCCGGTGAGATGGGGAATAAGGTGTGCGTCCGTTCTACCAACACCAGCGTCTGGATCCTGGTGGGATGGTAATCCAGGAACGGCTTTAATGCATAGAGCAGGGTCTTGCCGCTGTTGGTAACATCATCGATCAGTACAATCACTTTCCCGGTGAAATCCATTTCCCTGCTCAGCTTTATATCGGTTGGTTTTTTCTTATTCAGTTGCAGGGTCAGCAGTTCGGTAGGGATCCTGCTGTTTTCCCGGATCAGCTGCTGGATGTTCTTTGCCAGCACCACCCCGTGCTCCTCAATCCCTACCAGGATCAGCTCCTGTACACCCAGGTTATTTTCAATCAGTTCCAATGCCAGCCGCTGCAGTTTTTTTTCTACGGTTTCCGCGTTCAATAGATATTTTTTCACCTGCGATTCGTTTAAATTGCTTACAAAATTCCTCTACTTGTCAAGGAAGCCGTAAATTAGCGCTTTGTAACTGAATGCCCATGCAAATTGCTCAACAAATTTTATTTGTACTCCTGTTTATTGTCGCCGTTGTATTTTTTTCGAAAAAAATAGCGCAGATCCGCCGCAATATCAACCTGGGGCGTGACGAGGCTATTGACGACCAGCCCGGGCAACGCTGGCGGAATGTATTGCTGCTGGCCCTTGGGCAAAAAAAAATGTTCCGCAATCCGCTGGTGGGCTTTTTGCACTTCTTCGTATATGCGGGATTTATCATCATCAATATTGAGGTGCTGGAGATCATCCTGGATGGCGTATTGGGCACCCATCGCCTGTTTGCCGCCCCCCTGGGGAGCTTTTATACATTCCTGATCAATGCGTTTGAACTGCTTGCGCTGGCAGTACTGGCCTTCTGTGCCATCTTCCTGGTCCGGAGGAACATACTGAAGATCCGGCGTTTTCTGAGCAAAGATCTCAATGGCTGGCCCCGCAGCGATGCCAATTACATCCTCATTACCGAAATTGCACTGATGGCCCTGTTCCTCACCATGAACGCCAGCGACACCCTGCTGCAATCCCGTGGCGTGGAACATTATGCTACCCACTTCACCGGCAATTTTATTGTATCGCAATACATCCAGCCGCTGATCGGCGGACTGTCTGACGGATCCCTGGAATTACTTGAGCGTGCCTGCTGGTGGCTGCACATCATCGGCATCCTGGCATTTTTAAATTATCTCCCTTTTTCCAAACACCTGCACATCCTGCTGGCATTTCCCAATGCCTATTATGCGCGGCTGAAACCCATGGGCGAAATGGAAAACATGCCCGCAGTGCAGAACGAGGTTTTGTATGCCATGCAGCCGGAGCTGGCACCGGCCGATGCCACCCCGCCTACCCGGTTTGGCGCAAAGGACATTACCGATCTGAGCTGGAAGAATCTCCTGGATGCTTACAGTTGTACGGAGTGCGGGCGATGCAGTGCTGCCTGTCCTGCCAACATTACCGGCAAATTACTGTCGCCCCGGAAGATCATGATGGACACCCGCGACCGGGCAGAGGAAATTGGCAAGAGCATTGCCGGGCAAAAGGAATGGAAAGACGATGGTAAAAGCCTGCTGCACGATTATATTTCTGTAGAAGAGCTGCGGGCCTGTACCACCTGTAATGCCTGCGTACAGGAGTGCCCGGTAAGCATCAATCCGCTCGACATCATTCTTCAGCTACGCCGTTATCTGGTAATGGAGGAAAGCAATGCTCCCCAGGAGTGGAATGCCATGTTCAGCAATGTAGAAAATAACTTTGCTCCCTGGAAGTTCAGTCCCGACGACCGGGATGGCTGGACCCAGACCCTGTAAGCTCCCGATTTCAACAGGACCCCTGTGCTCACCGGGCTCTCCTGGATACAAACCGGCAACAATATGGGGTCCGGCGCACAGATCGACCTGCTGATCGACCGGGCGGACCGCTGTATCAATATCTGTGAGATCAAATTTTCCCGGACTGAATTTTCTATCAGCAAACAATATGCTGTGGAACTAGCCAACAAATCAAACGTTTTCAGGGAACGCACCAACACTCGCAAAGCCGTATTCATAACCCTGATCACAACCTATGGGGTAAAGCAGAATGCCTGTTACACCAACCAGGAGGAGAACAATCTGACCATGGAGTGCCTGTTCATGTAGTACGTGTTGATTCAAACGCGTTCATCTCAATACTGTAATGCTATGGAAAATGAAGCGCTCTGTATCCGAATAGCATGGATGTAAAAATGAGCGGGATCTATCATCACAGCCCTGCGGCGATGGGTAATGATCATTTACAGTGAGAATGCCTTTAACAAAAGAAAGAGGAAATACAGGAGCGGATGCATGCAACAAACCGGCAACCAATGTACTTCCATGATGCTTCTAAACAGAACGCCCTTACTTTTCCGTTTCATGCAGCTTGGCGCTGATGTCTTTTTTCTTCACAAACATTCGCCAGGCCTGTATCAGCGCCGTTACTATAAAAACACCGCCGATGATGTAATTCATCAGCGATTGGTTGTTCTGGATCTTACCGGCGATCAGCCGTCCGCCAAATATAAAGATGCAATTACCCAAAAGCGTTCCCAGGCCGATCCCCACAATATAAAAATTATAATATGAGGTCCGGGGCTTCAGCACGCCCTTGGTAAACAATACCGTGCTCCATCCAAACCAGAATGGGATCTGTACCGGGTTTACGGCGCTCATTGTCAGACCCAGCAAATAAGAAGGCAGGTTGTTATTCAGGATCACATTCTTTCCCTGTGAAGGATGCATGGCGGCATACAAACTGGAAACCGCAAGCGCTACAATAATGAGCAAGGTAAGCCATTCCAGCAGGCGAAAGATCTTCTCCTGCTTGCGCACCCAGTCCATCGCTACCAGGGAAAGACGTACATAAACCATTTCCGCCGTCAGCGAGCCAAGGGAAAACAACAGTGCATTTTTAACGGACTCGCTGATGGCGATCTGCATTGCTGCTATATTGAGCGTGCCCAATGGAAGTGATCCCAGAAAGCTGACCAGCATCCCGGTGAAAAAGATCTTTATCAGCCTGCCTGCCTGTTGTTCACTCACGGTTTATCATTTAGTTTCTTCCTGTAAGCATTGGCACAAACGAAAAATTGTCAAACAGCTCTTCCCTTGTGGTACCGTCCGCCTGTTTATGGATCCGCCGCATTTGCTGTACATTACCGGCTCCCAGGGGTATCACCATCATGCCTCCCGGCTTCAGCTGCTCCAGCAATTTTTCCGGGATCTCCGGGGCTGCCGCTGTAATGATCACCCGGTCAAAAGGCCCATAGGTAGGCAATCCCTGGTAACCGTCCCCATAAAAAAATTTTATAAACGGGAACTGCTTCAAATAGGTAAATTTCTTATTTTCTTCAAACAATTTTTTCTGGCGCTCTATCGTAAACACCTTAACGCCCATCTTTGCCAGCACTACCGCCTGGTAAGCGCTGCCCGTACCAATCTCCAGCACTTTTTGTCCGGGCACGGTTTCCAGCAATTGCGACTGGTAGGCTACCGTATAGGGTTGTGAAATCGTTTGCCCCTCCCCGATCGGAAAAGCGCGGTCTTCATAGGCCACATCGTCAAAGGCTGAATCCAGAAAGAAATGGCGGGGAATGGCGTTCATGGCTTCCAGCACCGTTTCATCTGTAATTCCTTTTTCCTTTATTACCTCTATCAGTTTTTTTCTTAATCCCTTATGCCTGTATGTGTCTTCTAACGTCCTCCTCATGAGAGTGCAAATGTAAAAAAGCGCTGGCTATTTGTCGCATATATTGGCCAAATATTATCCCCAGTCGGGACGCCGCCGCCCAACCGGATGTTGCGTCCGGTACCGGCTTTCCGTTATCTCCGTTAAATTGGCCATTGTTTATGTAATTTTACACAATGTGCATCTATCAATAAACTTTTTATATGAAGATCCCAGGCAACCGCGGCTTTTTATTACTGATCATCCTGTTTGTATGTATGAAACCCAATGCTCAAACCCTTAAAAACTATGAAGCGGAATGGAACACCGCCGAAGATCACATCAATAAAGGATTGCCCGCATCCGCACTCGCAACGGTAAAACAAATATATACCCGGGCCAAAGCGGATCACCAGGAAGCACAACGGGTAAAAGCCCTGATCTATATGAACCGGCTCCAGGATCAGAACCGGGAAAACAATGAGCTTACCGGCATTGCCGAACTGGAAAAAGAAATTGCAGGGAGCAACGGTGTGGAAACAGCATTGCTCAACAGCTACCTGGCAAGCGTTTACCAGAATTATTTTAACCGCAACCGCTTCCGGCTATACAACCGCACCAATACCACCGCTTTTGAAAAAGCAGATCCCGCCACCTGGACCATTGACGACTTTACGAGAAAGATCAGCAGTCTTTACCTGGAGTCATTAAAAAACAAAAAACAATTACAACAAACAAAACCGGAAAAATATGATGCACTGATCTCAAAAGGCAATACCCGTTACCTGCGCCCCACCCTGTATGACCTCCTGGCCTTCCGGGCGCTCGACTATTTTAAAAGCGCAGAGCGCACCATAACCCAACCGGCCTATAAATTTGAGATCGACCAGGAAAAAGCATTTGCTCCCGCTGAAGCTTTTGCAACAGCAGCCTTTCCGTCAAAGGACTCCCTATCCTTGACGCATAAGGCATTACTGCTTTATCAGGAACTGATCCGTTTTCATTTGCACGACCGGAACCCGGATGCCCTGATCGATGCCGATATCAGCCGGGCGCAATTTGTGCATCAAAATGCCGTGCATCCGGATAAGGAAGCACTGTATAACACGGCCCTGGAGCAGATTGCTCAGCAACACCCGGCAAATTCCACCGCTACACAGGCCCGCTTCCTGATAGCGCAATGGCATTCCCAGCAGGCCCAATTGCCTGCCAACAGCAAAGACCCCCAAAACCAGGACCTGGCAAAAGCCGTAACCCTTCTTCAAAAAATTACGACCACTAAAGAAAAAAGCGAAGGCAGTGTGAACGCCGCCAATCTGCTGGAGCAAATAAAACAGCCGGCACTAAGCTTCCGGTTGGAAAAGGTCAACGTTCCGGATGCCCCGTTCCGGATACTGATTGCTTATACCAATGCACCCGCGGTCCATCTCCGCGTGATCAAAGCCACGCCAGCACTGAAAACAGCCATCAAAGACCGCAATGGCCGGGAGGCATACTGGAGCCGTCTCATAGCTGCACCCGCGGTAAAAGAATGGGAACAGCAGTTGCCGGCATCAGACGACCACCGTGCACATACCACCGAGATCAAGGCGGATGGGTTGCCGGCCGGCGAGTATTATGTGCTTTCGTCATTAAACAAAGACTTTACCCGGGAAAAGAACATCCTTGCTTTTCAGCTGACCTATGTTTCAACTATCAGCTATGTAAATAACAAGAATGATTTCTTCGTACTAAACCGCAACAGCGGCCAGCCAATCCGTGCGGCGGCCGTCACCATCTGGAAAAAAGAGTACGATTATAAGACCAGCTCTTACAAAAATACCCGGGCAGGCAATGCCATCACCGATCAAAACGGACATTTCACATATACCGCCGGCAATACGGGAAGCAAAACCCGGGGAGGCGGCAACTATCTGTTGGACATTACCAGCAACCAGGAGCGCTTCTTTATGGACGAAACCAATTATGGATACTATTATTATAATGATTACGAACCTGCCGATCAGAAGAAACAGACATCGGTATTCCTGTTTACAGACCGGAGCCTCTACCGGCCCGGACAAACCGTCTATTTTAAAGGCATTGCCATAAGTTATGATCCTGCTGAAAAAAGGTCATCCATTATTTCCGGCTTTAAAACAACTGTAACCCTTTCTGATGCCAACGGACAGAAGGTTGCAGATATGGAGGTCAGCACCAATGCATTTGGCTCTTTTAACGGCACTTTCAAACTACCGGAGGGCGGCCTGAACGGCGATTTTAGCATTGCCACTCCCAACGGCAGCACGCATATTAAAATGGAAGAATACAAACGGCCAAAGTTCTTTGTAGATTTTGAAAAGCCAACCGGCACTTATAAGCTGGGTGAAACCATTCGTTTTACCGGAACAGCCAGGGCCTATGCCGGTAACCCCATAGACGGTGCTGCCGTAAAATACCGGGTGGTACGCCGGGCCCGCTTCCCCTATCCCTGGATCCTCGCGCGTCACTGGTGGCCGGTGCGCCAGGAACAAATGGAAATAACACAGGAAGAAACCACTACAGGGCCGGATGGCACCTTCAAAATCAGCTTTACTGCCATCCCCGACAAAAGTATCGATCCGAAAACAGAGCCGGTATTTGACTACCATATTTATGCAGACATTACGGATATAAACGGGGAAGTAAGGAGCGGTCAGGAATCGATCTCCGTCGGTTATAAATCATTACTGATAAAAGCCCGTATCCCCGACCGGTTAACAGCACCACAATTAAAGACGCTGTGGATCCGGACAGAAAATATGGCCGGCAGCTGGGAAAAAGCCAATGTACAAGTGTCTTTTACGAAACTCGTTCCGGAACAGCGTTTATTACGGCCCCGCTTTTGGGAAAAACCCGATCAGTTTGTAATGACGAAGGAAGCATATATCCGGTATTTCCCCAACGATATTTATAAGGATGAAGACCAGCCGGCCAGCTGGAAAAAAGAAAAAGAAGGGATGCTCCAGTCGGGGATTACCGATTCTACAGGAATATTTGTATGGACAGAACCTGCCCCGGCCCCTGGTTTTTATGTTGTGGAAATTACAGCAAAAGACAAAGAAGGCAATCTTATAAAAGACATTCATTATACGGAAATATACGAACAACCACAAAAGACACCGGCCCGCCCTCAATACCTGTGGAGCATTGCTCCCAAAGCAATAGAGCCGGGCGAAAAAACAACCATCGGCATCGGTAGCTCCGCACCAGACGTATTCCTGGTACAGGCAACAAATAAGGGGCAGACGAGCTACACTTATACCCGTCTCAACCAGGAAATAAGGTCCTTCCCTTTTGGCGCTTCAGAAGCAGACCGCGGAGGATACGACGTCCACTATATGTTTGTAAAAAACAACCGGATCTTTAGCAGTAACAACAGGATCTATGTTCCCTGGAGCAACAAGGCACTTCGCATCACCTATGAAACCTTCCGCAACAAAACCCTACCAGGCGCCGAAGAAAAGTGGAGCGTAAAAGTGAGCGGTCTCAAAGGAGAAAAAGTAGCAGCCGAAATGCTTGCCAGCATGTACGATGCATCGCTTGACCAGTTTTACGGGCATCAGTGGCAGCTGCCTGCTGTTTGGCAGACCGGTTACCGGTACAGCAGCTGGAACACGGGTGTTAATTTCATGGCCGTGCAGGCGCTTACCAAGGGCACCATTTACTACAAATACCAGCACTTTGACAAACAATATGACCAGCTGTTCAAACCGGGTTTTTGGGGCGCTGATGCGGATAGGCGGACCGACCCCGTTGCAGACGCCCCGGCCATGGAGGAAGTCGTAGTGGTCGGTTATGGCATACAAAAGAAAAGCGCCCTTGCAGGATCCGTCAGCCAGATGGTGGCACCAGCGCCCCAGGCAGCGATGGACGCCGGTAATGGAATTACGGAAGCGAAGGAACCCGATTTATTCACTCCTCCTGATAGTAGGGTACCGGAAACACAGATCCGTAAGAATCTGAACGAGACCGCCTTTTTCTTCCCTGATCTGAAAACTGATGCCAAGGGGAATATCCGGTTTTCCTTCACGATGCCGGAAGCCCTGACCCGCTGGAAGTTTCAGGCACTCGCGCATACCAAGGACCTGGCCCTGGGTTATTCTTCAAAAGAGATCGTTACTCAAAAAGAGCTGATGGTGCAACCTAACATGCCACGGTTCCTGCGGGAAGGAGATAAGATGGAGCTCAGCAGTAAAGTGGTGAACGGCTCTTCAAAGGAAGTCACCGGCATTGCCACCCTACAATTAGTTGATGCTGCCACCAATGAACCGGTAGACGGCTGGTTCAAAAATGCCATTCCACAGCAATATTTCACCATTGCTGCCGGACAAAGCCAGTCCGTTAGCTTTCCTGTTGAAGTGCCCTACCAGTTCAGCAAGCCGGTTACCTGGCGCATCGTGGCAAAAATTACCGGCAATAACGGAACAGCCGCTCTTAGCGACGGTGAAGAAAATATGCTTCCCGTGCTCACCAACCGTATGCTGGTCACCGAAACATTGCCGCTTCAGCTACGCGGCTTCGGCTCCAAAAAGTTCAGTTTCGATAAGCTGCTCAAAAGCGGCAGCAATGAAACCCTCACTACGCAGGCGCTCACGGTAGAATACACTTCCAACCCTGCGTGGTTTGCAGTGCAGGCATTGCCGTATATGATGGAGTACCCTTACGAATGTGCAGAGCAGACCTGGAACCGCTACTATGCCAACTCCCTTGCCACGCTGATCGCCAACAGCTCCCCGAAGATCAAACAGGTTTTTGACTCTTGGAAAACGCTGGACACTACGGCACTATGGAGCAATCTGCAGAAAAACCAGGAACTGAAAGCGGTATTGCTCGAAGAAACGCCCTGGGTATTACAAGCCAAAAATGAAACACAACAAAAAAAGAACCTTGCCCTGCTGTTTGACCTGTTACGGATGAGCAGCGAACTGAACAAAGCCTACGACAAGCTCAGCCAGCTGCAAAGTCCGAATGGCGGTTTCGTGTGGTTTAAAGGGGGCCGGGACGATCAATACATGACCCAATATATCGTAACCGGGATCGGTCATCTGAGAAAATTAAACGCCGTTGAAAAAACACAGGCGCAAAAGCTGGACAACGTGGTAAACAGGGCGCTTCCTTACCTCGACAGAAAGATAAAGGAAGCATACGACGTGCTCATCCGGAACAAAACAAAGCTGAACGAGTATATACCCTCCTATTACGTGATCCAGTATTTATACATGCGAAGCTTTTTCAACAACATCAAAATAGCGCCGGAAGCAGAAAAGGCTGTGGCTTATTTCAGCGGTCGGGTGGCTAAAACCTGGACAAAAACCAATAAGTACATGCAGGGCATGACCGCCCTGGCGCTGCACCGCAAAGGAGACGCTATTACTCCAAAAGCTATTTTAAAGTCGCTGCAGGAAACGGCTATCAATAATGAAGAACGGGGCATGTATTATAAGGATGCCGCACGCAGCTGGTGGTGGTATGAAGCACCTATTGAACGCCAGGCGTTGATCATCGAGGCTTTTGACGAAATTGCGAAAGATAAAAGAACAGCAGACGACCTCCGGACCTGGCTGTTGAAAAATAAGCAAACCAACAACTGGGAAAGCACTAAAGCCACCGCAGAAGCTTGTTATGCCCTGTTATTGGAGGGAACCCAATGGTTATCCGTAACCCCGGAAGTAACCATCGACCTGGGAGGGCAAAAAGTGGAATCCGCACTGAAAAAAACAGCAGCCGGAACGGGTTATTTTAAGAAAGTCATCCCCGGAGAAAAAGTGCGGCCTTCAATGGGCTCCGTTACCGTTTCTGTAACACCCCCGTCAGGTATTCCCGCACAAGGCAGCACCCTGCCTACCTGGGGCAGCCTGTACTGGCAGTACTTCGAAGACCTGGATAAGATCACTTTCGCAGAGACGCCCTTAAAGCTCAGCAAAAAATTATTTATTGAAACCAACAGCGACCGGGGACCGGTATTAACACCCATAGCCGAGGGTGGCACCATAAAAGTAGGCGATAAAATAAAAGTGCGTGTAGAACTTCGGACAGACCGCGATATGGAATACGTGCATATGAAGGATATGCGTGCCAGCAGCTTTGAGCCGGTAAATGTACTCAGTTCCTATAAATGGCAGGATGGACTGGGTTATTATGAAACCACCAAAGACGCCAGCACCAACTTCTTCTTTGGTTATTTACCCAGGGGCACTTATGTTTTTGAATACAACCTGTTTGCAACGGTTGCCGGCAACTTCAGTAATGGAATCACCAGCATCCAGTGTATGTACGCACCGGAGTTTACTGCACATAGCGAGGGAGTAAGAGTTACCGTTACAAAATAAAGAACCGTCAAAGGCATCAGGCGAAACAGACACTATGCTGAATTTAAAAAAACTGCATCATATTGCTATTATCTGCAGCGACTACGGACGCTCAAAAAAGTTCTATACAGAAATATTAGGATTTACGATCGTGCAGGAGGTTTATCGCAGCGAACGGAACTCTTACAAGCTGGATCTTGCCTTAAATGATCAGTACCTCGTAGAACTGTTTTCTTTCCCGGCCCCTCCCCTACGCGTAACAGGGCCCGAGGCCGCCGGCTTGCGGCATTTGGCGTTTGAGGTAGCAGATGTAGAAGCAGCCGTTCGCCAACTACAGGCAAAGGATGTTGCAGTGGAACCGGTTCGGGTAGATGAATATACGGGCAAAAAGTTCACGTTCTTTCCGGACCCGGATGGATTGCCGGTTGAGCTGTATGAGCAGTAGCTTCATATTATTAAAAGGTCAATAACCCAGTCATGCTAATGCAAAAACTATATTTATTATTGGCACTCCTCGTCATTACCAATACGGTAGGTGCTCAAACCATCAGGGTAAATTCCGGCCCCGAACTGCTCCATTCTTTCAACCACGATCTGCCTTTTTGGGGCATTGGTGTTTCTGCGCAGGGCGAAGTATGGGTAAAAGAACGACTGGGCCTGGGCTTGAACACCGGCTTTCTGAAATGCATCAGCGCCAGACCGCTGGTTCCTACCGGCAATATAACATATACGGCCATCCCGGTGCTGGCCGTCATCAAATACCCGTTACCGGTTATCAAAAACCTATATGGCCAGGATGCCATGGGCTATACTTTTGCCACCGACGTGCATGATCGCAACAACGGAGAAAAAATACCGGGAGGCTTTACTTATTATTTTTCTCTTGGATATACGTTTGCAAAGCATTTTGATATGGCAGTAAAGGTTGGCCGCTCCCGGTTTGATAAAAAGGACCGCCCTGCCAATGTAAACGAACATAATCTGGGATTAAGGTTGGCTTATATTTTTTAGAACGGTTCCTAAATCCGGTCCGGGGTACAAAAGCCCGGGTCTTTCATTTACATACCTATTCTCTTGCAAATTTATTATACGCCACTTTCAGTTTTGCGTCGTAGCGGTTTTTCCGGTAATCCGGCCCATTGTATTTCCGCGCGAAATCGGCCCAGCGGTGTTCCCGGAGTTCATCATCCAGCGATACGTTTCTGATATAATTTACAAATGCCATCAGATGTTCCCGTTCGGAGCGGTACATGGCATTCACAAACTCCTGCAAGGTATTGAATCCCGCCAATGCATAATTGAATCCCATGATCTGGAATTTGCCCCATGAAGCCGACATCAATGCGGCCTCGCGGTTCAGCGTCACGGCCTCCTGCAGGCGTTTATGCTGACTGGCCACTGTGCCATATCCCCCGGGTGTGGGGTTGGATACATTCGGGTGCGATTCATCAAAAAGCCTGCCCGTCCGTTTCGAAAAAACATGTCGCTCAAATAATATTTTGGGTTCACCGCTTTGCAGGAACCCGCTTCCTGCGGATTCTACCTCGGCAACCGCTTTAACAGCCGCCACTTCTGCACCCAGCGCACGGGCGGCATCTTTATAATCTTTATCGGTTAAAACTGGTTTTGTCATGGTATGTTTATTGGGCATCAATAATGCTGCAATAAATATACCTCAATATCAGCCGCGTTCCTATCGATAAATATGGCGATATTACAGCGCTACCTGATTAACCGTTAAATTTGCGCTCATAATTCATCTTACTGTAAAAATGGCCGTTCCTAAACAGATAGCTGCTGTGATGATGGCCGTTGCCTTGCTGGCAGGCTGCGCTACCACGCAGCGCACCGATCTTTACTTTGGGCGGAATATACCCGGCGGCGGCCAGGTGACAGAGCAGCAATGGAAAGCATTCAGCGATAGCATCCTTACCCCTGCATTTTCCGGAGGCTATACCGAAACCGACGCACAGGGGAAATGGCTGGATCCCGGGATCGGGAAAACGATAACGGAAGACACAAAAGTGGTCACGGTCATTGGTAAACGCAGCGCAAAACGAAACAAACAGCTTAACCGCGTTACAGAAGCTTATATAAACCGTTTTAACCAGCAGGCTGTGTTACGGGTTGATGGAAAAGTCAGACAGTGGTTCATTATGAAAAAGGCTATAAATTAACCGGCTCCCCACTCCCGTTTCTAAAAGCCCCCTTCGTGGTAAGATCAACGACTACCGGTCAGCTATAAAACACTTCGATATGCGGTTTATGCGCTAAAGCGCCTATCGTCACCGGCGGCTGATGGTAGCTCTTACCGGGATGATCCAGCTGGCGTTTTTCTCCTCCAAAATCAAGTTCGTAACCGATATTCTCAACAGTTGTTAATGAAATGGTGTCGTCTTCATGATCCGATTCTGCAACAAACAGCATTATGGGCTTATCTGCAATCCTGCGCGTGATCCTCGCATCGGTATCCCTCGCAATGGTCCAACCGGTCGCGTTAAAATGCCGGTCATCGCCCGGGGGACAATTTAAATAATGAACAAAACGGCAATAAGTTTCAAAATCAATATCGTAAGGAAATCTTATCGCAAAAGCCCGTTCCTCCATTTTTGTTAACACCGGAACGAATGAATAGTTTGGGTTACGATACAAATCAAAAAAATCCCGGACGAATTTTATCAGGTCACCTTCGTCAATATCTTCCACAACGATCAACTTATCGTTTAAATTTTCTCCACCCGGCAATACACCATCCGATCGGCCTTCCAGGCCCGTGTCTGCCTGTTTGCGTTTGTCTTTCAACTCCAGCCGGTCAAAAATCAACAGTAATGTTACCATTAAGATGATGGCCAGGATCAGGTAGGGATGTTTCATATAAACAATGTTGTTTTTGGTAAAATTACTATTATCTGATACAGATGAAAAACCAACAGAAAAGCACAACGCATAAGCTTTTATTATCATATAGTCATTTTTTTACATAACTTTATCACGTTAATGAATCATGAAAATGCCCATTCACTGAACGGCGGCTAACCGTTCATCTAAAAAAACCTATATGAAACCCCAAAAACCCTACCTGCAATTTGTACAGACAGTAAAGAGGCAAATATTGCAAAGCCGTTATCAGGCCGCAAAGCTGGTCAATCGTGAACTGCTTTTGTTATACTACACCATCGGCCATAGTTTGCAGGAAAAAATGACCACGGCCTTCTGGGGCCATAAAGTATTACAACAAATTGCTGCAGACCTGCAAAAAGAGCTGCCGGGGCTTCGTGGCTTCTCCTACAGGAGCCTGAAAAACATGCGCCAATTTTACGAATGCTATCAAGCCTCCGCAATTAGGCAGTCGTTAACTGCCCAATTGCCCGGCCCTCCTAAAAAGAGACAACACGCTTCTTTCCCCGGAAAGTTAATTGGGCAGTCGTCAACTGCCCAATTAACGCCTTCATTCATCAACAGCATTTTTACAGCGCTTAGCTTTACGCATCACATCCTGCTTATAAACAAATGCAAAGACCTGAACGAACGCATATACTATATGCAGCTGGCGGTAACCAATCACTGGACGGTAACCCTGCTACAGCACCACATCGAAAGCCGCTTATATTATCAGAAAGGGAAACTGCCCAATAATTTCCGGAAAGCGCTGCCCAAAACAATCGCAACCCATGCGCTGAACGCTTTTAAAGACGAATATTTATTGGATTTTATCAATATCAGTCCGGCGGACGATGAACGGGTTCTTGAGGGCAAGATCATCAACAATATAAGACAGTTCATCCTGTCACTGGGGACAGGGTTCTCATTTATGGGCACACAGTACCGGTTGATGGTAGATGACGAAGAGTTTTTCACCGATCTGCTTTTCTTTAACCGGGTATTACAATGCCTGGTAGCTATTGAATTAAAAAGGGGCCGGTTCAAACCCGAATATGCGGGCAAGCTCAATTTTTATTTAAACCTGCTGGATGACCAGGTAAAGCTCCCGCACGAGCAAAACAGTATCGGCATTATTCTCTGCAAAGAAAAAAATAACAAAGTGGTGGAGTATGCCTTTAAGACCATACACAAGGCAATGGGTGTTGCCACATACAAAACCAGCAAACAGTTGCCCGCGCGGTTAAAAAAAGTATTACCCAATGCAGACGCTCTGAAAAAACTGATCTGATAAATATATCTTTAAACCGATCCTGACATACAGTTGTCACTACCCCGCTTTAGCTTCGGGCCTCCAAATAAAACAGGCCGCGTTTTTACACGATTATTTTACAGAAAATAAACAAAGTATTTATTTGGTTTATTAGTTTTTTGACTTACTTTTGAAATCCGGATAAAAAAACAGGTTACCTTTTTCAAGGAATTGTATTAATCAGGCACATGCGCTTTGTCAACAATTACAATACTTTAAGAAAGCAGCTATCAACGGTGCAGCACTAACAAACGTTTGGGCCGCGAACATTTCAAAAAAAATTTGGAAGTAGCTTCAAAACACCGTTAACTTTGCTAACACTGTTAGGTAAATTTATTTTTTATGAGTGTAGCAGAGCGCAAATTGAGAGAAAAAGAAATGATCCGGAAGAAGATCATCGATGCAGCCTTGCAGCTGGTAAAGAATGAAGGCTGGGAATCGTTGTCCATTCGAAAGATCGCAGATGCCATCGAATACAGCGCACCCGTGATCTACGATCATTTCGCCAACAAGGAGGCCATTCTTTTTGAGATTTCGCAGGACGGTTTTAAACTGCTGCTGTCAAATATTCACAAAGCCATCTCAAAAAAAGCGTCGCCACGGGAAGAGCTGAAAGCACTGGTAGATACCTACTGGAAGTTTGCGCTCAGGAACCGGAGCTATTTCAAACTCATGTTTGGGGTGGGCATGCCCTGCTGCGGAGAGGGAAAAATGAAAACAGAATTTGGAGCCTTACAGGATATAATTTATGAAATCATAAAAAAAATAATCATTGAAAAGAAAACCAATATTGAATCCGCGTGTTATAAAACGCACGCATTCTGGTCGGCAATACATGGTTTTACTTCAATCATGATCGCAAGGAGCGCTGATGTGCCGCAAACAATGAACGTATCGGTGCTCGATCAAATGGTAGTGAACATTATAGAAAATCTTTAAGCCAAAAAAGACAACAATTCAAATAGCAATTATTTTTTAGTGTATTCCGTTTTAGGATGACAACGGGCAATGGTTTGTCTTCCCGTAATACGCAGGAATTGCACTATAAACAGGATCACTGGCCCCGGCAATACCCTGGGCGCCTTTCTCCGGTATGTACCCCGGCAGGATTTATATTTCTTTGACTCAAAAAACAACTCTACAGATGAAAGCAAACAACCATACCATCCACACAAGTATTATTGTACCCGCGCTTATTGCGCTTTCTATATCGCTGCAAAGCTGCACAAACGGCTCAGCAAACCCCGGGCCGCAAAACCAGGCGCCAGCCCTGCCTGTAATGGGCACACCCGTATCTCCCGTAACCGTTTACCAGGAATTTTCAGCTTCGCTGGAAGGAAAGGTAAATGTAGAAGTACGGCCACAGGTAGACGGCTACCTGGAGAAGATCTACGTAGACGAAGGCGCTTACGTAACCGCAGGGCAACCGTTATTTAAGATCAACGCGCAGTTGTACAACGAAGCGCTGAACAACGCAAGCGCCAACATACTGGCGGCACAGGCCAATGTACAAAAAGCACAGGTTGACCTGGACCGGCTGAAACCACTGGTAGATAACGCCGTAATCTCCGACGTGCAGCTGAAGACCGCTAAAGCCAACTACAATGCCGCCACCGCCGCACTGGCACAGGCCAAAGCAATGGCAGGCAACGCGCGGATCAATGTAGGTTATACATTGATCAAAGCGCCGGTGAGCGGTTATATCGGAAGCATCCCGTTCAAAACCGGTAGCCTGGTAGGCCGCGGGGAAACACAGCCGCTTACCGTGCTCAGCGAGGTGAACACGATGTACGCCTACTTCTCTATGAGTGAGCCCGACTTCATTGCCTTTAAAAATAAATACCCGGGCGAAACCATCGAGCAGAAACTGAAGAACGTTCCTTCTGTTGAATTGCTGCTGGCCGATAATACCATTTATCCGCAGCAAGGAAAGATAGAGCTGGTTCAGGGGCAGTTTGATAAAACCATCGGCGCCATCAACTTCCGCGCAGCCTTCCCCAACCCCAATAAAATATTAAGAAGCGGTAACACAGGTAAGATCCGCCTGCCACAGCTCTTTAATGAAGTATTGGTGGTACCACAGGAAGCCACGTTCGAGATCCAGGATAAAGTATTTGTATTTACAGTAGACAGCAGCAACAAGGTAACCAGCAAACCCATTGCCGTTTCCGGTAAAACCTCCTACTACTACTTTGTAAACAAAGGACTTTCCGCAGGCGAAAAGATCGTACTCTCCGGCACCGGTAATTTAAAAGACGGTGTACAGATACAACCCCAGGTGGTTTCGGCCGACAGCGTGTTAAAGGCGAATCCGATCTAACGGAATAGATTTTCCCGCAGATGCTGCAGATGCCCGCAAAGCATCCGTTGTTATCAGCGTTTTTCTGCGTGCTCTGCGGGAAACTTTACACTACATATTTTTTGCGGAACAGCACTCCGCTGTAAAAGCAGCCCCGAAAAAGCAGCAGCCCCTGCCGCTCCGGGATTCTTTTACCCCATTATTTACGCACAGCATACTTACAACTCCATATCATGCTAAAGAAATTTATACAACGACCCGTATTATCTACGGTTATTTCCATTATCCTGCTCTTGCTGGGTATTCTCTCGCTCTTTGCCCTCCCTGTTACCCTGTTCCCGGACATTGCTCCGCCCAGCGTGCAGGTTACCGCCACCTATCCTGGTGCCAACGGTGAGGTAGTGGCGCGCTCTGTGGCCACCCCGCTGGAAGAAGCCATTAACGGCGTGGAGAACATGACCTATATGACCTCCAACTCCAGCAACGACGGTACCATGACCCTTACCGTATTTTTCAAACAGGGCACCGACCCCGATATTGCTTCGGTAAACGTACAGAACCGCGTATCCAAAGCCGTGAACCAGATCCCACAGGAAGTAGTGCAGTCGGGCATTTCCACCCAAAAGGTGCAGAACAGCTTTATCATGTTTACCGGGCTTTACAGTGAAGACAGTGCCCAGTATGATGAACTGTTCCTCGAAAACTATCTTAAGATCAACGTGATCCCGCAGATACAGCGGATCCCCGGTGTGGCCCAGGCCCAGGTATTTGGTGCCAAGGACTACTCCATGCGTATCTGGCTGAAACCGGACCGCCTGGCAGCGAACAACCTCTCGCCCCAGGATGTATTAAGTGCCATCCGGGACCAGAGCCTGGAAGCCGCTCCCGGACGGCTGGGTCAGAACAGTGATGAGGTATTTGAATATGTATTAAAGTACAAGGGCAAACTGAACCAGCACGAGGATTATGAAAACATCGTGGTAAAAGCAAACGCCAATGGCTCCGTATTAAAGCTCAAAGACCTGGCCCGTGTGGAGTTTGGTGCCTTTACCTACAATGCCAATAACCGCCTGAACGGGAAGCCCGTTTCCGGTTTTGCGATCTTGCAAACCGCCGGATCCAATGCCAACGAGATCCTTACAGAAGTAGAAAAGCAGCTGGGAGAACTGTATACCACTATGCCCAAAGGCATCAAACCCGTTACCATGTACAACTCCAAGGAGTTCCTGGATGCCTCCATCCACCAGGTACGGGAAACATTGATCATAGCCTTTATACTGGTGTTTATCGTGGTATTCATCTTCCTGCAGGACTTCCGGTCCACGCTCATACCGGCCATTGCCGTGCCGGTGGCCATTGTGGGCACCTTCTTCTTCCTGCAGCTATTTGGGTTTACCATTAATCTGTTAACGCTCTTTGCGCTGGTACTGGCCATTGGTATTGTGGTGGATGACGCCATCGTGGTCGTAGAAGCCGTACACGCAAAAATGGAGCATAAGGACATGCCGGTGCGCAAGGCCACGGTGCAATCGATGAACGAGATCTCCGGTGCCATCATCTCCATCACCCTGGTAATGGCGGCGGTATTTGTACCCGTTGGCTTTATGCAGGGCCCGGCAGGTGTGTTCTACCGGCAGTTTGCCTTCACACTCGCCATCGCTATCCTCATCTCCGCGGTAAACGCGTTAACACTGAGTCCGGCGCTTTGTGCACTGTTCCTCAAAAACCCGCATACGCCGGGCGAAAAAGGACATCCGCACGAAAAGAAAGGCTTTATGGCCCGCTTCTTCATGGCCTTTAATGCCGGCTTCCGTACATTAACCAACCGGTATATCGGTAGTTTAAAGTTCCTCATCCGCCGGAAATGGGTCGCCATCGGTGCGCTGATACTTATCGCGGGAGTAAGTTACTGGCTGATCAAAAGAACGCCCTCCGGTTTTATTCCTACGGAAGACCAGGGCTTCGTACTGTACGCGGTAAACACACCTCCGGGAAGCTCTTTGCACCGTACACACAAAGCAACAGAAGCCATCGACCAGATCATTAAAAAAGAAGAATCGGTAAACAATCTTTGGGTAGCTGATGGATTGAACTTCATCAGTAATGCCAGTGCCTCTCCCTATGCCGCAGGTTTTATCCGGCTGAAGGATGTAGACAAACGCGGCAAGCTGACAAATCCCGATGAGATCGCTGCGGCACTTACCGGCAAGGTAACCTCCGTAAAAGATGCCAATACCTTCTTCTTTAACTTCCCAACGGTACAGGGTTTTGGTAACGTAAGTGGTTTTGAATTTATGTTGCAGGACCGTACCAATGGTCCGCTGGAAAAGCTGGGCAATACCGCGGGAGCCTTTATCGGTGCACTGATGCAGCGTAAAGAGATCGCATATGCCTTTACCACCTTTGCCGCCGGCAACCCGCAGTATACCATTGAAACGGACTTTATAAAAGCCAAACAATTAGGTGTATCCGTAAGCGAGCTGATGCAGACCATGCAGATCTATTTTGGTAGCAGCTTTGTATCCGACTTCAACCGCTTTGGTAAATACTACCGGGTAATGGCGCAGGCAGATATCCCCTATCGTAAAGACCAGTCTTCGCTGGACGGTATCTTTGTAAAGAACAACCAGGGGGAAATGGTACCGGTTAAAACACTGATAAAACTGAAACGGGTATTTGGTCCGGAAACCGTAACCCGTAACAACCTCTTTAATGCGGTTACTATTAACGGGGTGCCCAAACCGGGCTTTAGTACGGGGGATGCTATCCGCGCTATTGAGGAAACGGCAAAGACAGCCCTGCCGAGAGGCTACTCGTACGAGTGGACGGGCATTACCCGTGAGGAACGGAGCGCCGGTAGTCAGCAGATCTACATCTTCCTGCTCAGCATCATCTTTGTATACTTCCTGCTGGCGGCCCAGTACGAAAGTTATGTGCTGCCCCTGGCAGTGATCCTTACCGTACCGGCAGGTATCCTGGGGGTATTTATGTTCATCGGCTTTGCCGGACTGGAAAATAATATTTATGTACAGATCGGGTTGATCATGCTCATCGGGCTATTGGCCAAGAACGCCATCCTTATTGTGGAGTACGCGGTGCAGCGGCGAAGAAAAGGGATGAGCCTGGTGGCATCGGCACTGGAAGCCTCCAGGCTGCGCCTGCGCCCGATATTGATGACCTCCTTTGCCTTTATCGTGGGTATGTTGCCGCTGGTATTTGCAAAAGGAGCCTCCGCCATCGGTAACCACTCCATTGGATATAGTACCGTAGGGGGCATGCTTACGGGTGTGTTGCTGGGTATATTCATTATTCCGGTGCTGTACATCATCTTCCAGTATTTGCAGGAAAAGATCGTATCAAAAAGAGCAGATGATGATGAGGATTGGGAACTGGGATAGCAGTTCGTGGCTCGTCAGGCTCGCTATGACAAAGAGCAATGTCACCCTGAACTTGGCGAAGGGCCTCTTAATCCGAAGAGATGCTTCGGCTACGTTACACTTCGCTCAGCATGACGTGAGTGTGATTTTATTCCGTCACCCTGAGCGTAACGAAGTGGAGCCGAAGGGTCTCACAAATAACAGGCTATCAAATAAAACAGAGATGTTTCGGCTACGCTTCGCTCCGCTCAACATGACGACAGTGTAATTATCCTCCGTCACCCTGAGCGCAACGAAGTGGAGCCGAAGGGTCTCTCAGATATCGATCGGTCTAATAACACAGGGATACATCGACTCCGCTCAGC
>NZ_KB893625.1:0-348289 GCF_000374125.1 Niabella aurantiaca DSM 17617 | reverse complement strand
TGACGCAAACGTGATTATCGTTCCGTCACCCTGAGCGCAACGAAGTGGAGCCGAAGGGTCTCACAAATAACAGGCTATCAAATAAAACAGAGATGCTTCGACTCCGCTGCGCTCAGCATGACGACAGAGAATAAACAGCATCATTAGAAACGCATCAAAAAGGATCAATCAACTATGAATTATTTAAATATGAAAACAAGATATTCCCTACAATACCTGCTGCCGGTGATCGCACTATTGGTTACGGCGGCCTCCTGTAAAGTAGGACAAGCCTACAAACGCCCGGAAGTAGCGCTGCCACAGGAATTTCGCGCAGTGGCCACGGCCGATACCAGCAGCATTGCCGATGTGGAGTGGAAGCAGTTCTTTACAGACCCTGCTTTGCAAACCCTCATCAGCAAGGGCATCGGTTATAACTACGACCTGCAGATTGCGCTAAAACGCGTAGCCGCAGCTGAGCAAACCTTAAAGCAGGCCAAACTGTTACAGCTGCCGCAGCTCAGCTTTAGCGTTACCGGGCAAACCACCAACCCGTCCAACAACAGTTTAAACGGGTTAAGCATCGGCAGCTTTATAAAAAAGCAGCATGTGGAAGATTTTAATGCCGCCCTTAACCTTACCTGGGAGGCCGACATCTGGGGTAAGATCCGCCGCCAGCAGGAAGCTACCATGGCCGGTTACCTGCAAACCTACGAGGCTTCAAAAGCCGTACAGACGCAGATCGTAGCCAGCATTGCACAGGGCTATTACAACCTGCTGATGCTGGATGAGCAGCTGAACATTGCCAAAAAGAACCTGGCATTAACCGACAGCACGCTCCGCTTTACCCAGCTGCAACGCAACGCAGGTGAGGTAACCACCCTGGCTGTGCAGCAGGTGGAAGCGCAAAAGCAATCCACGGCCCTGCTTATTCCCCAGCTGGAACAGAACATCGCCATACAGGAAAATGCCTTAAGCATTTTAACCGGCAGCCTGCCCGGCCCGGTGGAGCGGGGCAAGGGACTTTTTAACTCCGATGTGCCGCAATGGTTAACACCCGGCATTCCTTCCGCCATCCTTAGCCGCAGGCCGGATGTGCGCGCCAGGGAAATGGAGCTGATCACTGCCAATGCAAAGGCCGGCATTGCCCAGGCCAATATGTACCCCAGCCTGTCCATCACCGCGCAGGGCGGGTTAAACTCGTATTTGTCCAACAACTGGTTCAATATACCGGCATCGCTGTTTGGTACCTTGTTGGGTAATGTTACCCAACCCGTGTTTCAGCAGCGCCGGTTAAAGACGGAGCTGGAAACGGCAAAGATCCAGCGGGAGCAATCGGTGCTGGAGTTTCGCCAGTCCGTACTTACCGCCATTGGCGAAGTATCGGATGCCCTGGTAGCCACCGAAAAATTAAAGGAGCAAAAGACCATTGCCAGCAACCAGGCAGATACCTTACAGCTGGCTATAAAAAATGCGCGGCTGCTGTTTAAAAGCGGTATGGCCAATTATATAGAGGTGCTCTCCGCACAGTCCAATGTATTACAGTCGGAGCTCAACCTCGCCAACATTCACCGTTTGCAGCTGAGCGCTTCGGTAGACCTGTACCGCTCACTGGGCGGCGGATGGAAATAGTGCCACAGAGGCACTGAGACACTGAAAGCTTGGGGCATTTAAGACAACTGAAGAGTCTGGCAATTGAGCCGCTGCTGCAACATCAAGAAAATCTGTGCTTCTGTGTTTCAGTAGCAATAGCACAGCGTCATTTATAGTTACCACAAGGACGCTAAACACTGATATCTTTGGTTTTTTACCAATTGAGGCAGTTAAAGCATTCTGACCGCTGTTGAAGTATTAAAAACATCTGTGCTTCAGTGGCATAAAAAACAAGCGTTATGCAAACAACAGATATTACCAATAAGCGAACAAGGGTGGTACTCATTGCCATCCTTGGCTTATTGACCGCTATTGGTCCTTTTTCCATAGATATGTACCTGCCCGGCTTTCCGGCTATGGCAACCGACCTGCATACCTCCATCAATACCATCTCCTATTCCTTGTCCAGCTTCTTTATAGGGCTTTGTATAGGGCAGCTGATCAGCGGTCCGCTGCTGGACCGTTACGGCAGAAAACGCCCGCTCATCATCGGGCTGGTCATTTACATTGCCGCATCTATTGGTTGTGTGCTGGTGCGTACACCGGAGGCGCTGATTGTGTTGCGGTTCATCCAGGCCCTGGGCTGCTGCGTATCCATGGTAGCGCCGCGGGCCATTACCCGCGACCTGTTCCCGCTTCAGGATAATGCCAAAGTATTGTCCCTGCTCATTTTGTTGTTAGGGGTATCCCCCATCCTGGCGCCTACCTTTGGCAGCTACGTGGTGGCCTATTATCAATGGCAGGATGTATTTATTATACTGGCGCTGATCGCCGCCGCCACGCTGGCCGCCGTTATCTTCCGGTTCCGGGAAAGCCGGGCACCGGATGCATCCGTATCCTTAAAGCCGCGGCCCATACTCAACGCCTTTGGCGGGGTATTAAAAAATCCGCAGTTCTTTACCTATGCGTTTGCGGGTGGCGTTTCCTTTGCGGGGCTTTTTGCCTACCTCTCCGGCTCGCCCTTTTTATTTATGGAATACTTTGGTGTATCCAAAACCGCCTACGGCGCCATCTTTGCCGTTATTGCGGCGGGGCTTATCGGCAGCAGCCAGTTAAACGCGGTCTTATTAAAAAAATATTCGAGTGAGCAGCTGGTCACCGCGTCCATCCTGTTGCAGACCATCATCGGGTTTGTACTGCTGGCGGGTATTACCACCGGCGTTTTAGGACTGTATGGCACTATCGCCGTTATCTTTCTCCTTTTCTGCACATTGGGCATCAGTTCTCCCAATACAGCAGCGCTCAGCATCCTGCCTTTTAGTAAGGAGGCAGGGAGTGCCTCCGCATTGCTGGGTGCCCTGCAAATGGGGCTGGGTGCGCTGGCCGCGGGCCTTACGGGCGTTTTCGACAACGGCACACCCGCACCGGTGGCCATTATTATTGCCGCAAGCGGGTTGCTGGCGCTGATCATTTTGCTGGCTGGTCAGCGGCGGATAAAGCAGCTGCCGCAAACGGAAGCAGCTGCAGAAACGATTTCAGAACAGGCAGAGGAAGAGGCGTGTGTTATGGTATAGTAGTATGGATAAACTGAGGCAGCAAGTTGTCTGCATCTGTGCAACCAGCGGGATTTGTTCCCGCTGGTTTGTTTTTTAATACACTCGCGCCGTGCTGAACGGAACTTATTTACGCCATGCTGAGCGGGTCCCGCAACAGCGGGAGTAGCCGAAGCGGCCCTGTTATACAGAAGGCCCCGACAATCCAGAGACCCTTCCGCTCCGCTTCGCTACGGTCAGGGTGACGAAATAAAATCACACTCACGTCATGCTGAGCGGAGCGCAGCGGAGTCGAAGCATCCCTCTAACATCGAAAAGTCCAACAACGGTGAGACCCTTCGGCTTCACTCCGTTGCGCTCAGGGTGACGGACTACAATCACGTTTACGTCATGCTGAGCGGATCCAGCGACAGCAGGAGTAGCCGAAGCATCCCTATAATACAGAAGGTCCCGACAATCCAGAGACCCTTCCGCTCCGCTTCGCTACGGTCAGGGTGACGAAATAAAATCACACTCACGTCATGCTGAGCGGATCCCGCGATAGCGGGAGTAGTCGAAGCATCCCTCTAACATCGAAAAGTCCAACAACGGTGAGACCCTTCGGCTTCACTCCGTTGCGCTCAGGGTGACGAAACGATAATCACGCTTACGTCATGCTGAGCGAAGTGTAACGCAGTCGAAGCATCCCTGTAACATCGAAAAGTTCAACAACGCTGAGACCCTTCGGCTCCATTGCATTCCGCCCGGAGCGACGAAACAAAATTATTTTAGTAATTTGTATCATGCAAAAAGGAGGCTTCGTATACATACTAACAAACAAAACAAGAACGGTCCTCTATATCGGCGTCACGTCCAATCTCCGGGCACGGTTATGGGAACATGAACACCACGAAACACCCGGTAGCTTTACCGACAAGTACAATGTAACATTCCTCATTTATTACGAGTGGTTCGACACAATCAATTCGGCTATAGAACGGGAAAAACAGCTGAAAGGATGGGTTAGGAAAAAGAAAGAACAATTGATCGCACAAAAGAACCCGGATTGGAAGGTTTTTAATGAGGAAATTTCTAAGGAGATATATAGTCTTTTATATTGAATAATTATACTTCCGTCATGCTGAGCGAAGTGTAACGTATCCGAAGCATCCCTGTTATACGGAAGGCCACGGCAATCGTGAGACCCTTCGGCTCCACTCCGTTTCGCTCAGGGTGACGAAACATAGTTTACGTCATGCTGAGCGAATCCCGCGATAGCGGGAGTAGCCGAAGCATCTCTGTAACGCCGAAGGCCGCGACAATCCAGAGACCCTTCCGCTCCGCTTCGCTTCGGTCAGGGTGACGAAACAGGGCTCACGTCATGCTGAGCGAATCCCGCGATAGCGGGTGTAGCCGAAGCATCCCTGCAATACCGAAGGTCCCGACAATCCAGAGACCCTTCCGCTCCGCTTCGCTGCGGTCAGGGTGACGGACTACAAGCACGCTCGCGTCATGCTGAGCGAATCCCGCGATAGCGGGAGTAGCCGAAGCATCCCTGCAATACCGAAGGTCCCGACAATCCAGAGACCCTTCCGCTCCGCTTCGCTGCGGTCAGGGTGACGGACTACAAGCACGCTCGCGTCATGCTGAGCGAATCCCGCGATAGCGGGAGTAGCCGAAGCATCTCTGTAACGCCGAAGGTCGCTACAATTGCGAGACCCTTCGGCTTCATTACATTCCGCTCAGGGTGACGAAACATACTTTACGTCATGCTGAGCAAATCCCGGCGAAGGCCGGGAGTAGCCGAAGCATCCCTGCAATACCGAAGGTCCCGACAATCCAGAGACCCTTCCGCTCCGCTTCGCTTCGGTCAGGGTGACGGACTACAAGCACGCTCGCGTCATGCTGAGCGAATCCCGCGATAGCGGGAGTAGCCGAAGCATCCCTGTAACACAGAAGGTCGCTACAATTGCGAGACCCTTCGGCTTCATTACATTCCGCTCAGGGTGACGAAACAGGGTTTACGTCATGCTGAGCGAATCCCGCGATAGCGGGAGTAGCCGAAGCATCCCTGTTATACAGAAGGCCACGGCAATCGTGAGACCCTTCGGCTCCACTCCGTTCCGCTCAGGGTGACGAAACATAGTTTACGTCATGCTGAGCGGATCCCGCGATAGCGGGAGCAGCCGAAGCATCTCTGTAACACAGAAGGTCGCTACAATTGCGGGACCCTTCGGCTTCATTACATTCCGCTCAGGGTGACGAAACATAGCTTACGTCATGCTGAGCGGATCCCGCGATAGCGGGAGTAGCCGAAGCATCCCTGCAATACCGAAGGTCCCGACAATCCAGAGACCCTTCCGCTCCGCTTCGCTTCGGTCAGGGTGACGGACTACAAGCACGCTCGCGTCATGCTGAGCGAATCCCGCGATAGCGGGAGTAGCCGAAGCGGCCCTGTTATACAGAAGGCCACGGCAATCGCGAGACCCTTCGGCTTCACTTCGTTGCGCTCGGGGTTACGACATTGGGTTCGGGTCAGGGCGACCCACACAAGCATCGTTCGTCAGGCTCACCATGACAAGATAAAGCAGCCCCCTCACCCCTCCTTTACCAGCGCCGGCTTCAGATGCCCGCCTATATGCAATACCTCCCGCACATCTATTAAATGCGCGGCTTCCATTAGCCGGGTTAACTGCAAATACAGCTTTAACAGATCCAGCTCACAATCATTGGTACAGCTGGATAGCGCATAATTCAATACTTCTTTTATGTGGTGCTGCCACTGTACTGCATCCCCGTGCTTAAAAAAACGGCTGAATACTTTATAGGGATTCTGATACTCCCCGGCGGACAGGTTTTTGGGCAGGTAGTCCCATTCTGCACAGTTTGTACCGGGGCGGGCATACAGCCGCTTATCTGTAAACTGCCCCGGCTCAATTTTAAGGGCAGACGTTTTCTTTTGCCGGTACAGCTCCCAAGCGGCAAGGATCACAGAATTAACTGCATTAAACAGGTTGAGCACCGAGGCCGGTTCGTCTTTTTTATGCACTTTTTTGCGGTCTACGGAGCACAGCACCTGCCGGATGGTCATTTTTACAGAGCCGATGTCTGCAAAAATGAAACATTCTGCAAACACCTGATAGGGGTCGGCAACTATGGTGTAGGCCCAGCAATGGGTTTTAAACGGATCTTTTGGGGATTTGTTTTTCATGGATTTTGTTTTTAGGTGAACTATTGTTTCTCGTCATTCCGGCCGCAGCGTAGCGGAGGAATCTCTATGCCTATCAAAAGAAACCCTGCAGGTTTTACGTGCATAATCGATATTCTATTTTTTTCTTTTTCCACTTTTCCAATCGATGAAAAGTGGAGCAAAAATCTTGTCCGCCAGGAGGTGAATCCCGCCATTTGTTCTCCGCGGGGGGCGGGACCAGGGAAACCGGCGCTTCAGGCTTTGGCGACGGGCCACACACTTGCCTCGCTATCCGCCGCCGCCATTTCGCTTGCTTTCCCTTTTCACTGCCCGGCGGACGACCTTCTAAGAGAAAACACGTTCACCTTTTTGATTCTTTTTCATCGGGTGGGCTTTTCTTCCTTTGCTCCGGAACGGGATCACAGCGGCTGTCATCTGCAGGTAACGCAACATTTCTTTTTTACGTGGCGGATCTTCAGGGTGGCGAAACGGGGTTACCCCGCTCCGCCCGCGGATCTACCGTACCCGGAAAAGCCGTTACAATTTCCCCGGCGGCGGTGCTGATGACGGTAAGCACGCTTACCACGCGGCCGGTGGTATCATAGCCCAGCGGTGCGCCGGTATCCCACACGCGTTGCAGCAGATCGCTATCTGGCATAGGCGCGGGTGGCTGCTGGTAAGCATCCCGTATGGCGGCGGCAATAGCGGGGATGGGTAGCGTAAACTTACTGGCCAGCGGGTGGCGGGGTACTTTATAATAATGGCGCTCTAATATATGCGCCAGGGCTGTTGCGGTTAGGTACCAGCATTTGCGCAATAGTTTTTTACGGTTCCTTACCGGCAACTGCCCTATAAGCCCCTCCTGCAATTGTTGCAGCCAGCTTTGGGTATCTGCCAGCAGGAACAGTACTTGCAGCCACTGTGCTTCGTTAAAACAGGGGTTGGTGTTGGGTGCGGGTGTAGCAACGGCATTGTTCATATCAAATAGGTTTTTGGCCGGGCACCGCGCAAAAAAAGGCGTGGCGCTCAACTTACCGCTTTTGAGGCCCTGAGAAGCCCAGCACGCGGATAAGAGAGCCCACGCCTAGGTCGTGAGCCATTCATCTTATCATCTCGCGTGCTTAGAAATTTCTCAGGTTTCAAAAGCGAGATTCAAAGCGAATGCTTCAAATATTATTATGAAGTAATCGCAAAAATATTATTTCAGTACAAATATAATGATAGAAAATGAAATGTGAGCTATAACTCACTTTATTTTTTTTAACATTGCCGGACCTTGAAAATGTGAATAAACTTGAAAAGCGATACAATCAGGAAATTACCCTTTTGGGCGAGCGCCTCCGAAAACTTCGGGAGCAGAAAAAGTTAACACAACTCGATATGGAAATTAATTCCGGAATTAACAGAACCGAAATTAGCAGGATAGAGAATGGACAAAAAAACATTGAATTTCTTACGCTTGTTAAATTGGCTATTGCTTTGGATGCTGAACTAGAAGATTTTTTTTCCGAATAATTTTAGCCTCAGAAGTATATTCTAAAAATTGATAGTCCTTGAGTTTGAGGATTGATTTGTATAGAGACTATTTTCAAAATGTCTCTTTGCCGCCGTAGTGTAAATAATGAAAATATCTCAATGCATTTATGCAATGTTGTCCCCAGTGATGAGTAAATCCCCACTTTAATTGCCATAAAGCATCTTCAACCGCTTCATCCGTTCCAATCGTATCGATTTTTAATAGCTCAACTTTTAGATCGTGATAAATGTCTGCGAAGTCGTCAACCAGCCAGCCTTGCGTTGCCTCTCTGCCATCCTTTTCTGAATATACTGGATCAAAAATTTCCCAATAAAAAGCCTCTACTCCCAGTTCAGAAATAAGCCCAATATTCCTATTTTCAAAAATTGTATCCCGGTCAAAATTACTTTCAGCTGACGAATACTTTAATCCAATTCGCTCAAGTTTATTGCCCGCAGCATAAAGGTCAATCAAGGCCGTATGAGCCAAACTATAAAACTTCCCCTTGTCGATACTTCCGTTTTCAAGGAGCTCAATAAACTGCCGCACTGATTTCAGAAAAGTTTGTGTTGTCTCCTTTTCCAAAAATCCCTTCAGGTCTGTCGATAGGCTTTGTGTCATATGCAATTATTATAATAAGAGCTCAGGTATTTATAAAGAACGCAAGATAAATGTTGATCACAGCAAAACTAGTGATTTTTAAAAAGGCAAGTTAATGTTCAAATGCTAACCATTCTTGAACTTGCTAAAAGAATAGGTATTCATCCCAAAAAGTTGCTAGATTTTGAATTTGAGGTGGAGGAATGAATTCGTTTATTATGTAAAAAAAACAAAATTTCAGAAATCATTTTTCACCCATCTGAAGCTGTGGATATTCGCTAAATCAATTCTCATAATGTATTCGTCTTCTCCTATGTACTCATTCAATATTCTTTCAGGAAATCCCCATCCTCCGGAATCTTTCGCTTTTGCCAATACATAACCGAGAGGGTAAAATGTATGTTTAAACTTACCAGTCATGTAAAATTTCTTCTCAAATCTAAGTGCTTCCTTTGTGTCACAAATTATTAATATGCCTCTGCCTCCGCTAAATCTTCTTGCACATTCTAATCGCCCGGTAAAACTTGCTATTCTCCCCTTTTTGGATAATCTTTCGCACGCCCGAAACAAAATCGGGTTCGTCTTTGGGAAGTAGCTCCTTAAAACAATGTCCCATACATCAAAAAAAGCCTTCCTTTTTTCACCGGGACCTGTAAGAATCCAATTGCAAATGAAGCTTCTCGTTGGGTCAGTTATACTCGCGTCTTTTTGCAATATATCAATCAGATTTTGAGCTATTTCCCATTTTTGGTCTTTTGACAATCTATATTGAAATCTGTCATTCATATAATTAAAAAACTTTACACATCAGTACGCTCAATCAAAAATCATACTGTTTTTTCCTATTTAAATTGTTGATAACTGACGAACTCAGGAAATCCATTGGCAGTCCGGCGTTGCTTTGGCAAATACTTTTGTTGGCAGCAGGCGTTTGAACGGAATACTCGTCGAGATCTTTTGTAAACTTCAACTTCTTTCTCAAATAAATTTTGCCTCGTCTTTTAAATTTAATGCTCCACAGTTGCACCTAACATATTCAACATTTTCAACAACTTCATAGTGGCAGTATGACTTACAAGTTTGGCAATAAATTTCAGCTTCGATTTCAAGCCACTTCTTGTAGATCGTTTCTATTTCTGACGAGCTAAATTGATTTGCTTCGTTTTTATAGTGTGCACAGTAATTTCTGAAAATTGTTCCCTGCTCAAATTCGGTAAATAGTTTGGAAAGCTTGTGTTGCTTGTTGGGCATTTTAAGTTTGTCTTTGAACCTTTTGACTAATGGGTCATAAAATTCCGAAAGAGTATAAACATTCTCGAGTTTATAGCGAATTGGTGTTTGTAAATTTTGATTTACAATTCCGAAAATCATTTCAAGATATCTACCCAATTTTTGTCCTGCACCTATCGCATCATCATCGTCAATTAACTTTTGAATTTCTTCACTATAGTTGTTGGAAAAAATACATCTTGGCCCTGTGGTATAATCCCAACTTGCAAATTTGTATCTATTCCATTGCGGAAAATCTTTTTGAACTGTATCAAAGAATATTTGATCATGTGTAAGTATTAAAAATTGAAAATCATTAAATTTTGCAGCAAGAAGTTGAGATACTCTAGGCCTTTTAAATGAATCAAAACTATTCACTACGTCATCTAGTATTATAAATTTAAATTCATCGTTGAAATACTTTACGGCTGAAAGAAAAATCGCTAACCCAAAACTATTTACTTGACTTTCACTCATAAATTTATAAGCTGGTGAGATTTTCTCATTGACAAATTCAATTTCTAATTCAACCGCCTTATCTCTGCCTGTTACCAATTTAATTTCCGGATTCTTTAGAAACTGATTAGTAGATTCTAAAAAATTGTAACACTCGACTACATCAGTTTGAATGGCAGAAAATGTATCCTGAATTTGTGTTTGAATGTGAGTAGTTAGCTTTGCAAATAGCAAATCAAGTTGTGTGCATATACTTGTGAGGTAAGTAACTTTTTTATCATTTTTTAGGAAACTTGTGTATGCTGCTATTATTTGAATAATATTTCCAAGATCTGTGGCTAGATTCTTGGTATTTTCGTCCTCTGACAAGTCATTAATTTTATCAGTAACTATTTTTTTGTTAGCGACTTCGTCGTTGCTTATCGAATCGATTTTTACAATGTCTTCTTGTGTACTTAAACCTAATACTTCCAGGTCTTTAAGATCCTTTTTTAATTCTGCAATGCTAAGTGGCACCTGTGTTGACAACATTGCTATATCAACAAAAAAGGTATTTAGCGTTGTTAAAACTTTTTCTCCCGACTCAGCTTGAATGATTCCAATTTTTTTGAGAATGAGTTCTAGTTTTTTAATCAGTTCCTCTCTTTTTGCTATATAGTCAATTTTCTTTTTATTAAGTTCCTCTAATGCCTTATGCTTTTGGGAAATGTGTTGCTCTAGGTCTCCTTCAAATCGAGTATCACATACAGGACATATAGACTTGTCGTCTAACTTTGAAAGTGTCTCCGTTGCTGCCTCATATAATTTTAGAAGAATTAATTTCGTAATATTTGCCTCATCCTCTTTCAATTCTTGGAATACGGTTTCAATATCGATGCAATTCTGTTTGGCTTTAGGTAAAGAATAAAACTGATTTAATTTATGTTGAAAAGCTTTCCATTCAGCAAGTTCGGCTGCTATTGGGTTAGACTGTACAATTTTAGAAAGTGCGTCTTTTACTTTGTATGCTTCCTTAAAGTCTACAATTTCTTTTATGTTATACTTCTTTGCAATTTCATTTATGAATGCCAATACATATAAATCGTTTACGTCACTGTCGCCAGCTATTTTGTTTATTATTGATTTATTTTCGGAAAGTTGAGTTTGAAATTGCTGTAACAGATTTGATATCCTTGTCGAGCTTGCTTGTATATCTGCCTGGTTTTTTGTAAACTTTTCCAGTCCGAAAAACTTTGCGATGTATTTGTATTTATCTCCTTTCGTTTTAAAAACAAATTCCTGAAGGTCAGAATACCTTAAATAATTCGGATATACTGTATGTGTTTTAAAATCAGAATATTGCCCCGAAAATATTGGTGCTGTAATTTTCGATTTATTAAAAATAGATTTCACTGAATTTATTGCTGGATGAGTGAAGTCTACATTTATATAGACATTATCCCCATTACTTAGTTTATGGGGGTAATCTCTTTCTGATACACCTTCCTTGGTTAAATATTCTATTTTAGCATTTATGAGCCATTCCCAACTGTCAACAATTGAACTTTTCCCTGTTCCATTTCGTCCATAAATTAATGCTGATGTTGCATTCCTTCCTTTAATAAAATCAATTATCACTGGCGATTTGATTCCTCTAAAGTTTTCAATTGTGATTTTATTGATTTTCAACATTGATTTCAGGTTTTAATAGTTCATCGATGTCATTTTCAAATTTCCGTAAGCCTATATTGATTTTCTTTTCAAATTCAAGTCCGTTAAAACCTGCATCTGTGAAAAACGGTTCCAGTTTTGTGATGAATACCTCTAAATCAGGTTCCTCATTTTTTGTATGTAAAAGCCAACTTTTGAAATCCATATGCTTTTGATTGAATGGGTGTTAAAAGGAGTATAGTGTTGAATACGATTACTTGTAACTTTCCGATTCTGCAATTACTAAACGTTTATAGTCGTTTGTAAACGCTTAAATACGGCTATATAATAGTTTTTATTAGTTAAAAATTTTAATAGTTCCGCAACCGTTCTGGTTTTCGAGCTTTAGCAGTTTAATTTTTCCAAATGGTTGTTTTGCTAATATACATATTTTTTTTATTTACTAAAAGCCATCTCCGGCGGTTTGTACAAATATATTCCTCTACAGCAGCACATTTTTACGGAAACCCGTAAGGGAGATTATTGCTAAGATATGAAGGATCGGGCGGGTGGGCCGGCGTGTACTTGCATTGGGGGACATTAGGACCGGGGGGAAATGGGGCACGTATTTACGTTTGGAGGACGCGGGACACGGGGCGCTAAACTGATGCTCCCGATCGCTATCGGGACACCGCAGCACAAGTGAGTGATCCCGCTTTCAGCGGGATATCGATGCTCCCGATAGCTATCGGGATACTACAGCACAAGAGTGCGACGCAAGACCGTTGCCATACGCACTGCAGCCGGGACAATATTTATATACCAACAAAAAAGCATTTTTACGGAGAACCGTAAGGGGGTAGTGTCTTAGTCGCTGATGGGTAATACTGAAGGCCGTTTGGCACTCACATAAAAAATGCAGCCATTTAAAGTCTGCAAAACACACTCAAAAAAAAGTTCCGGAAACCCTTATAAGAACGGCAACCGGCGGTTGTCCGGCGGCGATGCTATGTTGCGGCGATGCCGGGGTACCGGGCTATCTATTTTTCTATGAACCGTTTTGTTGAGGCCCTTACCGCTGCGCGCCTGAACGGATCCTATATCAAATTACTCAACCAGCTGTCAAAAACGCCTTTATGGATCTTTGGCGATTTTGGACTACAGCCGCTCACCCATGATATGAGGATGACACTGTTACAGATACCGGAAGATCGCTACGCGAATGGCTCTACCACTATTGCTTCCCAATTACCGGTGTTGCCAGCATCTGCCGCCACCAGCAACTACTCTTTTGCAATATCCCCCTGATTTGTTTTTTGCACCACATACAGACGAACTCGAAGAAGTACCTCCATTTTGATCGCTTCCCCCTGGTGAAGTTGACGGTATATAACTTCCGAAACTAGAGGTGCCATTACCATTAACCGTACTGTAGGTAATCTCTGCACGATTATAGCCAAGATCTCCATAAACCACCTCCCCATCTTTCAGAATGTATGCCTGAATAGACTGATAGCCCGGTAAAGTTGTGACAACACTTAGCTTGAGGTTTGATGGTGTTTTCCCCAGGATATTAAAACTCCATTTACCGGTATTATTTCTTACAGTCCTGCTTTCACCATTTAAATCATTATAAGTTATATTACACAAATCGCAATGAACTTCGTAAGCAAAAACTGTTGGAGTGGACTCCGGTTGCTTTTGCAAGTCATTGGTTGCTTTCTTACAAGATCCCAGAAAAAATAGCAGCATGAACAGTTTAAAAAATATGGGCAATGTGCTAACTCGAAATTTCGCGAACATCATAATCATAAGTATTTTTTTTATTGCACGAAACTATGAAATGCGGTAGCTGGCATTTTACGGATTTCCGTAAAGGAGGTATTGCTTTGCAAATGCAGCGGGTGGTGGTGTATATGCATGCATTGGTGGGACTGGGAGACCTGGGGGACATGCGGGCGATGCTGTGGGCGGTGCCGATGGCACTCCCCCGCTCCGTAGCCGGTTTTGGCTTCCGGAATAAATTCCGGAGTTGTAAAGACGTGGCCAGGCCGATGGTCTTTGATGTGGGTTGTTCCGGTATTGGGGCGCGGGTACCGCATTGGCGGGGCTGGCAGATCCGGGATTGGTGCTCAGTGACGGCGGGCACATATCAAAGACCTGCGCCGGTGAGCGATATAAGCCTTATAGCAGATTCAAGGTCTTTATCACCCCCCCAAGGAGATCGTTAAAGGATTTTGCGGGCCTGTAATCAGGAGTAACACACCTGTCCTTAGTTTTTTGTGCTGGACTAACTAAGTATAAACGATACCTGGAGATCATTGTTAGCAGCCCGGAATTGGGTAACAAAAAATAGCTATAGCCTCTGCCGGAACCTCCCGATAGTGAACCGGGAGCGTTTTCGCCAATCAAAATTCCCCTCCTATTTTGTTTTACCAATGATGCAAATTGCGGCGCGGCAGACGTGGTAAGGCCGTCTATTAAAACATACAGCTTCCCTGAAAAGCTATTAGGCTTATACGATTGATAACCCAGCCCAAAAAATTGCTGGTAAGGGGTGGTGGAATCACTGGTATGATATTTACCTGTGTTTTTCACAAATGTGTATTTCACCCCTCTTTCTCTATCCTCATCATAGGTTTTTTGATTGGCTTCCATCGCATAGAGAAATCTAAACGGTTTATTTGTGAGGTAAGCATACAGGTAACTTGCATTTTCGCTTTCTCCGCCTCCATTATTTCTAATGTCAATGATCAGGTTATTAATTTTTCTTTCTTTTATTTCAGCAAAGGCGGAATCGATAAATGGCCTGAATTGTTCATTAGCTTCCCGCAAAACATCATTTTGAAACCACTTGATTGTTAGTATAGCAATATTTTTTGGGGCATCAATAGATAAAGCAAGGTAAGGGGCCTGCGGAAACAGCGATTTTAAATGAGGAAACTTTTGTTGATTTTCACCTCGTCTTGTCTTTATTACGGAGAAGGGCTCCGCGCGAACTGTTTTAGTTTGTGACGGCTTATTGTTAAATGTGTATTCTACTTTAAAAGCCTTAGAGTAACCGTAATTCAAATGATATTGAAAGGCAAATCGCTGTTCCACCCTTTTCAATTTTAAGGTTTCATTTGCGCCCTCATCTGAAAAACAGCTTTGCATTTTTCTTAGTACTTCGTCAACCGGTTGGTTATTGATTTTCAAAATCCTGCTTCCCGCCCTGATGCTGCTGTCAGCACTGTTATTGCTTGCTATATAAACCTTTTTGTCAACAATTCGCACGTCAAAAGGAAATAGCTTACTTTCTGTTGCTAAATAACTATGTGATTCCTCGGGCAGCTCTATTGTTGTATGAATGTCGCCTACCTTGCTAACCAAGGGCGCAACAATGGTATAAAACGCTGTTTGGGTTAATGGCCGGTCTATAAATTTATCTGCATTCTTAAATGCCTGGTCAAAGCTGGCTTTATTGATATATCTGTAAAGCGCGGGATGAATAATTTCCAGACTGTCTTTTAAAATGGCCAAGTCCTTTTTCAATTCGGGAACCGAATATTTTCTATTGAAATCAAAGGAAGGACTGGTATCAACCTGCGCATAACAGGTCACCACTGTAAAAAATAAAATGATATTTATTATCACTGGCCGCATATCTAAGCTGTATTGCAATGTTTTTTAATGAATGTTTTCGTTTGTTATTTGTTGTTATGCTAAAATAATGCTTTTTGTAACCATATGCCGGCATTGGTGGGACGGGGAACCAGGGGACATGCGGGCGCCGCTATGGGCCGTGCCCGCCCGGCCGGTCAGGTCATCCCCGTCCGTACCGGCACGGGCGGGCGGGCAGGCCGATGGCACTCCCCGCTCCGGAATATGTTTTGGCCCCGGGAAGAAATTCCGGTGTTGTAACTACCTGCCGGGCCAATGGCCCTTTGGGAGTTGGTACCGGTATTGGGCAGATCTGCGGATGGGCGCTCAATAGCCGCCACTTGCACTGCAGCACAAGTGAGTGACACCCGTCCGAATGGCTCGTCCGGGCGGGCAACAAAGCAGCCACCGGCACTGCCGCTGGGCTAATATATATAGGCTAACAAAAAACATTTTTAAGGAAACCCGTAAGAGAAAATTGTTGCAAAAATTTGAGGCGTTTGGGGGTTAGCATAACGCATATCTGTATTGGTGAAACATGGGGCTCAAGCGCGCGGAGGGCAGCTACCCAAATTGAAAAATGGCCTTTGCAGGCCGCTTATTTTATTGTTGGAACTAAATTTTAATAGACAACTGCAAATGCCCGCCTAGCCCCAATTCTACAATTTTTTGCAGGGTAGATATTCTTACATCCTTAATATTGTTCTCTACTTTGGAAATATAGCCTTTGTTGGTTCCAATTTTTTCAGCCAATTGCTCTTGGGTAAGTCCTTTTTCAATACGGGCCTGTTGCAGCAAAAAGCCCAGTTTAAATGCCTCAAACCCGGTTTCGAACCGGTCTCTTTTTTTGGTGCCCCGTTTCCCATATTGTTCGTCAACAAATTGGTCGAGCGATTTTAAATTATTCTTCGTTTTCATTCGTTTATTTTTTAGTGGTCTGATGCCCGCCTGACCAAACGCCCGCCCGCCGGTACGGACGGGGGCAGGAAACTTCATAAATAATTATTTTCCTGTGTGAAAAAAATCTATCCAGCTACGTTTCATACTCCCTTTTTATTTTAAGTGCTTTTTCTATTTCAGCCCTGGGTGTTTTTTGAGTTTTCTTTTGAAAACCGTTGGCCAAAACCACTAATTTCCCCTCATCAAAAAAACAAAAGATCCTAAAAATATCATTTCCTGCCTGTACCCTTATTTCATAAAGCCCATCGGTTCCTTCCAGATGTTTAAGATAATCGGCAGGAACTTGTTCTATTGTTTCAATTAATCGAAACGTCCAAATTATCTTGTCTTTTACCTTTTGGGTTAGCTTACTGTAGAAATCTGTAAAATAGTTTTTATACAGATGGATATGTCTGATTTTTGGTTCTTCCATAGCCGTTGCAAAGATAATAAAAGTTGTCTTTTTGTACAACTTTTGAATTTTGATGAAATAGTAAAAACTTTATTTATTGGGCGACCGTTTTTGATTTTCTGTTTTTCAATGGTACCTGTTTTTCAAATACCGGCTGCTTTGCTAATATATTTATTTTTTTGCAATTAATAAAAATTCACCCTCGCGGTTTATGCAAATGTATTCCCCTGCATGAAAGCCGCTTTACGGAAAACCGCAAGGGGGGTATTGCTTTGCAAATACGGTGGGTGGTGGTGTATATACTTGCATTGGTGGGACGGGGGAGATGAGGGCGATGCTATGGGCCGTGCCTTTGGCACTCCCCCGCTCCGTAGCCGGTTTTAGCCTCCGGAATAAATTCCGGTGTTATAGTGATCTGCCGGGCCGGTGCCCCTTTTTTTGGGGGGAGGGTGTAGGTGCTGCATTGGCAGGACGGGTGGGTATCTTATAACACTGCGCCGGTGCTGATGCACCTGGTGTTTCATTTGGTAACGCTTTAATACCAGTTGCTTTGCCAATTATTTTTTCCTGATATACTCGAACGTGTATTTACCAGAGTACTTGCCTTTCGAAAAATCTTCCTGTTTGATCATTTCACCCAAATGGTTATAATAAAGTTTATGAGAAAACCCGTCAGTACTGCTCGTTCCCTCAATCTGACCATAAGAATTATAAACCAATTCTCTTTCCCTATTTGCGTTTGCATAAAATTGTAAATACTCTTTAGACATTGTGTTTTTTATTGAGTACATTTTACCCTCTTTATACGTAAAGGTGATCGTTTGTATACCCGGTTCTTCTATTTTAGAGAGGCAGCGATCTGCATTATAGGTATAGGTTGCCACAAGCTTTTTATTCTCAAATCGTTCTTTAAGCCGTTGAGGATTGTATATCATGGATACTGAAAGCGGAAGTGTGTCTTGTTTTTCGAGCAACCCTTTTTCACCATATTTTCTTACAATTGTTTCCAATTGATATAAAAAGCCATTTTTCACTTCATACGTGTAGTATCTTATAGAAAAATAGTCGGCTTCTGAAGGCAGATTTGTTTTAGGGTCTCGGAGGCCACTTATTTCTTTGCTGATATACCCCAGGGAATCAAAGTACAGATAATTGACTAGTCCAAGTTTTGTAGTATCATCATCAATGTATTCCCTTTCAATGATCTTGATTATGCTGTTTTTCTTTATCCATTCCGGATTAAAGTCAACACCTGTGAAACCGTAATAAGCAGGTGTAAGACAGTTCTGAGCGTTTATAGAAGATATACTAAAGAATAAAAGTATTATTGCCAGCACACGTCTCATACAGTTGTTTTAAATGGTTATTGTTGCTGCTAATGTATTCATTTTTTGCAGTTTTTTAAAATTCTGTTTGCAGGTGGTGCATATACAGCGTTGATGGAACATGAAGATCCCGCGGACATGTCGGTTCCTCTATGGGCCGTGCCGATGGCACTCCCCCGCTCCATAGCCGGTTTGGGCTTCCGGAATAAATTCCGGTGTTATAGTGATCTGCCGGCCGGTGGCCCTTTGGAGATGGCGATGCACGCGCTGCATTGGTGGGAACCGGAGGATTTTGCAGGATGGTCGGGTGCGCCTACGGGCTATGCCGATGACACTCCGGCGTATCACCAGTCATCCTTGTCCCAACAACAAACAAGCAGATGCCACCTGCACTGCAGCACAAGAGTGCGATCCCGCTTTCAGCGGGACAGGCTCAGTACCGCTGCCGCCGGGGCCATAAAAATTATTTTAATTATCTGTATAAAGATGCTGATTGCTGCCGGGAGCAACTATTTCCCCTGCCACTGTATGTCAGTTTACCAATTCCGTCTGTAATTTGCCCAATACGTATTTTTCAAGTTTTACAATATCTCCTTGGTTGTTATAGTAGAACCTGAAGCTATCTATACTATTAATTGTTTCGTTAAGTTGTTCAACCTGTCCCTTTGCATTGTAGGTTACGCTGTAGCTGTAAGGGAAGCTTGAACATAAGAAGCAACCTGAATAGGTATATTTGGTGACACGTCCCAGATGGTCGTAGGTGTACGTGTTTTCCCAATTACCTTTATCCTCCTTTTTGCCATTTGGATTTCGCCAAACGGATATGGTCCTGTTTTTAAGCGCTTCGTCTGTAAACTTACCGGGCAGGTAATAGGGAAAGTTGAAGTGTTTTCTAAAAAAATAAATGTCAACCGGCTCCTGGGTTACTTTTATGGTGTCGTAGCGCTGCCGGTAGAAGTTGCCATTGCTATATTCCGTTTTCCTGAAAATTTTCACCGTTTCCGTCTGAGCAACGGCATGGACTGCTAAAAATGGGATGATCGCCATTAATAAATATCTCATAACTGCGGATTTATAGTAGTGATTAAGGATTTACTGGTTTGTTGTTGCTGTAACAGGATGATGCAATCGCTTTCCTGGTTAAAAATCTTTGGTCTTCCGCAACCGTTCTGGCTCCCGGGCTACAGCAGTTTCACTCTTTCAACCGGTTGTTTGGCTAATATACTTATTTTTTGCAATTTATGAACAAGCATCCTGGTGGTTTATATATTCCTTAACAAAGGCATTTAACAAGCGGGCCTGGGGACGTAATTACACTGGTTACAAAAGTTTTTGTTATAAAACATTTTGCAACAGTAGACTTTGTAACAAAATTGTTACAAAGTCTACTGCATTGTTGAACGCTGTAACCACGGGGGTCTGAAAACTCCCGTACCACCAATACAGGGCCGGAGCTGGGCACACCATCCGCAATGAAGCTAAGGACAACGCACCGGCCACACCTGGCGCTCCATAAACAGCCTGCTGCCCTGCATGGCGCCGCCGCAGCGATCCGCCACGGCAGACAGCCGCTAAACAGCTGCCCCATGTACCACAGCACAAGTGAGTGGTCCCGCTTTCAGCGGGATACCGCTGCCACTGGCACTGCAGCCAGGCTAATAAAAAAACACAGTTGATTAATGAAGCGTGAAGCGATACCGGTGTTAATTAAAGATGCCGTTCATTTCCGTTAGGATGACGGGCTTGCCGCCGGTTACCATAATGGTATGCTCGTGCTGGGCCATATAGCCGCCCTTGTTGCCCACCAGCGTCCAGCCATCGCTGAGCTCGGTGGCATAGGTGGAGCTGGTGGATATAAAGGTTTCGATGGCTACCACGGAGTTCTTTTTAAACCGCCGCTGATCAAACCGGTCCCGGTAGTTCAGCAATGCCTCCGGCTGCTCGTGCAGGCTGCGGCCGATGCCGTGCCCGCCCAGGTTTTTGATGACCCTAAAGCCGCTCTTTTTGGCTTCCGTTTCCATCAGGTGGCCGATGTCTGCAATTTTTACACCGCCTTTAATGTGGCTGATGGCCTGCTTTAATATGGCTTTGGAGGCGGCTACCAGCTGCTGATGCTGATGGATGTCGTTCCCGAGGAGAAAGGAAGCGCCATTGTCTGCCCAAAAGCCGTTCAGCTCCGCAGACACATCAATATTTACCAGGTCGCCTTCTTTTAAGATGCGCTTGTGGGAAGGGATGCCGTGGCAAAACTCGTTATTAACGCTGATGCAGGCACAGCCGGGGAACCCATAGGTGAGCCGCGGCGCGGGCCGGGCGCCCAAACCGGCCAGGATGGCTGCCCCGTAATCGTCCAGCGCTTTGGTGCTCATGCCGGGGCGGGCATGATCCATCATTTGTTTTAATGTATGGGCAACGGCTTTGCCGGCCTGCTGCATACCGGTAAGCTCGGATTCTTTTGTTATGGACATAGTCGCTTTTTTTTGCGCCCGCCGGGGCCGTTTTACGGTTGCAAATTTACCGCTTATTTTTTGCAGGCAGTACAGGGGCCGGGGGAAAACTGCGCCGGCCTCCCTCTTCCTTATATACCCGGCCGGATCCGCCATCCTGCAAATGCCCCAACGGATACCGGGAACACACAACCGCTAATACACTCATTTTTAAGCACATAATTTAGTTTATCTAAAGGTGTATTTTTTTGCTCCCGCTTTTGTATCTTCGCCGCTACGCCTTTCCGGATAAATGAAACGATCCGTAGGGCACTGAAGTTTAACGAATTATAGAATCTTTTCTGAAAAGAAAAACAAAAAATGAACATTAATGGATCCCTTAATAATTGGTTTAATCGTGGGCGGCCTGGTATTGGGCGTTCTCTTAGGTAAATTGATCTTTGCTAAAAATACAAGACAAAAAATTGAAGAAGCGGAATTAAAAGCAGATACCATACTTAAAGAAGCCGGACTAAAAGCAGAGACCATCCGGAAGGAAAAAGAGCTGGAAGCCAAAGAACGTTTTGTTTCGCTAAAAGCCACGCACGAAAAAGAGGTGAACGACCGTAACCGGAAACTGACCGAAACGGAGAACCGCATCAAACAAAAAGAACAATCGCTGAACCAGAAAGAGTCCAATGCGGAAAAGCAGATCAAGGAAAACGACGCCATCAAGGAAAACCTGAACCGCCAGATTGAACTGGTGAACAAAAAGCGGACCGAGCTGGAAAAACACCAGGAAGAGCATATCCGCCGCCTGGAAAAAATTGCCGGCCTCTCTGCCGAAGAAGCCAAAAGCCAGCTGGTAGAAAGCCTTAAGAACGAGGCCCAGACCCAGGCCATCGGTCTGCAGCAGGAGATCATTGATGAGGCCAAACAAAAAGCCAACAAAGAAGCACGCAAGATCATTATACAAACCATCCAGCGTACGGCTGCCGAGCAGGCCATTGAAAACTCGATTACCGTTTTTAACCTGGAAAGCGATGAAGTAAAAGGCCAGATCATCGGTCGCGAAGGCCGCAATATCCGCGCCCTGGAAGCCGCTACGGGCGTGGATCTTATAGTAGACGATACTCCGGAGGCCATCCTCCTCTCCTGCTTTGACCCGCTGCGGCGCGAAATTGCCCGGCTGAGCTTACAGCGCCTGGTTACGGACGGACGGATCCACCCGGCCCGCATTGAGGAAGTAGTGGAAAAAACCCGCAAACAGATCGAAGAGCAGGTGATGGAAATCGGTGAACGTACGGTGATCGACCTGGGGATCCACGGTCTGCATAAGGAGCTGGTAAGAATGGTGGGCCGTATGCGCTACCGCTCTTCTTACGGGCAAAACCTGCTGATGCACAGCCGGGAAACGGCCAACCTTTGTGCCATCATGGCTTCGGAGCTGGGGCTTAATCCCAAGCTGGCAAAGCGCGCCGGCCTGCTGCACGATATTGGTAAAGTACCCGATGAAGAATCGGAACTGAGCCACGCATTGCTGGGGGCAAAACTGGCGGAAAAATATGGCGAGAACCCTGCCGTGGTCAATGCCATTGCCGCGCACCACGATGAAACAGAAATGCAATATGTGATCTCGCCCATTGTACAGGCCTGCGATGCCATCAGCGGTGCACGCCCGGGCGCACGCCGGGAGATCATGCAGCAATACCTGCAACGGATCAAAGACCTGGAAAACCTGGCCACCAGCTATCCGGGTGTAGAAAAGGCCTATGCCATCCAGGCGGGCCGTGAGCTGCGCGTTATTGTTGAATCGGACAAAGTAAGCGACCAGGACAGCGATAAGCTTTCTTTTGAGATCGCTCAAAAGATACAGACGGAAATGACCTTCCCCGGCCAGATCAAAGTAACCGTGATCCGCGAAAAAAGAGCGGTGAACGTAGCACGGTAACCGTAACTGAAATAATGATTATAGAAGACCTCCCTTACGGGAAGTCTTCTTTTTTTATCGGCTAACAACAGTGCCGCTGATCATGGCCTGCTTATGTTTCTTTTGACAATTTATTGTAATAAACAATCGTTAAACCGGTTTTTAAATTGAATGGCCCTGCGTATTTTCGGAGCCTTATAAAAAATTGACATTAACCTTTTAAAAACTGAATTATGAAGACAAGACTGCTCATGATGGCCCTGATGCTCGGTGGTCATTTTTATGCAACAGCCCAGGTAGAAAAAGGATCCACACTTATTGGAGGAAACATTTCGTTCACCAGCAAAAACAATGACACCACCGGTAAAACAGGTGGAGGGACGGCTGTTATAAAAGCAGGCCGGGCATTTTCTGAGAACGTCGTATGGGGCATCTTCGGCATTTTCAGCCATTCCGTCACCCGGTCATCTTCCAGCGTTCCCCGTACGCATGGTTCCCTCTATGGCGGAGGTATTTTTAACCGGCTGTACAAACCCTTAGGTAAAGGCTTTAACCTTTTTGGTGAATCCTCGTTGATGTATGCGCATACAAGATCCACACTGCCTTACGACGATCGAAAAGCTACTATAGACCAGGTAGGGCTTGGGTTTGCTCCCGGCATTTCTTACCAGATCCTCGATTGGGCGCAGCTGGAATTGTCGCTTCCCGACATCCTCTCTGCCAGCTATATAAGGGCCCGGCCCGTTTGGGGAGACACGCAACCTAAAAACAACAGCTTTGCAGTAAGCACCAGTTTGAAAGGAAGTACCGCCGACCTGCTGGGGCTTGGCTTCACGCTCCTCTTCTGACCCCAATTTTCATCAATAGCTACCCATTCTTCAGGCACATGCTACCCTTGTGCTCCACTATCTAAAATTCCATCATGAAAAAAGAAATATTTATAACCATTGCACTTGTTCTTTGCGCCTTTATAAACAGCAATGCCCAAACCGGCAAGGGATCAACCCTCATCGGGGGAGGCTTTTATTTTAATAACAACCAGTACAGCGCCGGCAACGATACAAAATCGGGAGCCGCGCAGCTGAAGATCGGTCATGCGTTTGTACCAAACGTTCTCTGGGGGGTGCAGGGCGGTTACCTCTTCGGCGATCAAACCTATACTGCCACGTCGGGAAACTCCGGCTTCTCCGTGGGGGTGTTTAACCGTTTATATAAACCATTGAGCAATGCCTTCCAGCTCTTCGGGGAATCTGCACTGGGCTATGCCCGTTCCAACGACCAGGTAAACCTGGATAATAATATTAAATATACGCAGGATGCAGCGGGGCTAAGCTTTACCCCCGGGCTGTCATACAGCGTTCTGGACTGGGCCCGCATCGAGCTGATGCTGCCCAATATCTTTGCGGTGAACTATACCCAAAACCGTACAGCGAATAACGCAAAGGAAAAAATCTTTGCGGCAACCACCAGCCTTAGCGGGGAAGCGCTGAACACACTTGGTGTAGGTTTTAGCGTTGTTTTTTAAGCAGCTTTCTAAAAATAAATTTCCGAAACAGCCGGTTATTTTCGCGGATTTTCTTCGCAGATCCCCGTTAATGAGCTCTTTTCTGCGATTGGTCTGCGCCATTCCATCTAACAATCCGGTTTTTGCGTTTTTTAAGCTCACTGATGACACAGATTTTCACAGATTTGTATTGGATCGTTTTAAGGCTGTAAAATCCGTAAGACCCTTTTACATATATCCGGTTGTTAGTGGCAGCGTTTTATCGTTTAATAGCTGCTGATCTGCGGGGAGTAGTCAGCATTACTATTTTTTGCAGACTCATTTTTAAACAGTTTCTAACAAACCGTTTAAAAACGATCCGGGAGGATCCGTATAACCATTAAAAGGTACCCGCTTTTTATCGCCGCTGCTTGGGGCTTTGCTGTAGCCGTCATCTATAAAAAGCGGGGGCAAGCGATCCTTTTAGCAAAAGAGGCATAGCCTCGAAAGATCCGGCAAGAACGGGTTTCAACCCGTTCACACGTCCAAAAGAGCAACAGAGAGCCATGGGCTCGGGGCATAATGATCCGTGCTGATGGCACTTATGAAATTACGGCCTCGTTAAAGCCGCGCTAAAGCGCGGCTTTAACGACAACGATGCGCCGGATGGCGCTTATAGGGAGCATCAAAATTTTATTTCTAAACAGCTTCTAACAAACCGGTCTCATGAATTTAATCTCCCGTTTCCATAACCTTAGCCTTACCTTTGCTCCTGATTTATGAAGGAGCAAAGGTTTATCCGTTTATTAATACTCGGACTATTATCAGCGATCGGCCCGTTTTCCATCGACATGTACCTCCCGGGTTTCCCGGACATTGCAAAAGACCTGCACACAGACGTCAGCAAAGTATCCCTGACCCTCTCTGGTTTTTTCATCGGCATTTCCGTAGGACAATTATTATACGGCCCGCTGCTGGACAAATACGGGCGTAAACGGCCGCTTTATATCGGCATGGCCTTATATATACTGGCATCCTTTGGCTGTGTGTTCGCCGGCTCCATTGAAATGCTGATCGGCCTGCGTTTTTTACAGGCCATTGGCGGCTGTGTGGGCATGGTAGCTTCCCGGGCCATTGTAAGGGATCTCTTTGATGTAAAGGAAAATGCCAAGATCTTTTCCCTGCTGATGCTGGTGGTGGGCGTATCTCCCATCATTGCCCCAACGGCAGGCGGCTACCTTGCTTCCGCATTTGGCTGGCAGTCGATCTTTGTGGTACTGGGCATCATCGGAACGGTGATCCTCGCGATGGTGCTCTTTTTACTGCCCGAGTCCAAAGCACCTGACCCGCACTATTCCCTTTATCCCCGGGCCATTCTGGGAAAATTCGGGATGGTATTTAAAGAGCGGCAATTTGTTACCTATGCCGTTGCGGGGTCTTTTACGGCAGCCGGGCTTTATGCCTATATTGCCGGCTCCCCCCATGTGTTTATGGAGCTCTTCGGGGTAAGCGAAAAAGTCTATGGCTGGATCTTCACCATCGTGGCCGCCGGACTGGTCACCGCCACTCAGATCAATGCCCGGATCCTGAAAAAATATTCCAGCGAATATATAACGCCAAGAGCGGTGGGTTTCCAGACCCTTACCGGGATTTTACTGCTGACCGGTTTTGCCCTGGGCTGGTGGGGCCTGTACAGCAGCATCCTGCTCTGCTGTATATTCCTGGCCTGTCAGGGATTTACTTTTCCCAATGCCTCTGCCCTGGCCATTGCACCCTTTCATGAGAATGCGGGCAGCGCTTCTGCATTGCTGGGCGGCATCCAGATGGCAGTGGGCGCCCTGAGCACGGTGATGGTAAGCCTGTTCCATAATGAAACCGCAGTGCCTATGGGCGGCATCATGGCATTTTGCGCCTTTACGGCCCTCTGTGTGCTGCTCTTTGGCAGGCGGGTCATCAAAAAAAGAAATGAATCTATTGAAAGCCAAACAGTTGATATGCTGAAGCGCCTGTAGAAAACGGACGCAGCAATATCTGCTCTTTTTTTTGGAAAATATTAAATTCCTTGCTACCTTTGCATCCCGATAATAAAAAATCGGGAATAAAAATTCAGAGTTATGAGCAGCGCTATAGATTTTGTACACGAACAACTGACTCCCAAAAAGACCTTCCCTGCTTTTAAAGCCGGCGACAACATTACCGTTAATTATAAAATTATCGAGGGTAATAAAGAAAGGATCCAGTCTTTTAAAGGAGATGTAATTAAAAAACAGGGAAACGGAAGCACTGCTACTTTCACTGTTAGAAAGATCTCTGACGGTATTGGAGTAGAGAGGCTGTTCCCTTTTACATCCCCCAATATCGACTCCATCGTGCTGAACAAAGTAGGCCAGGTGCGCCGTGCAAAACTGTTCTATCAAAGAGAGCGTTTTGGTAAAAGCGCCCGTATCCGCGAAAAGCGCATGGCCGTTGCTGCAAAAGCGGCAAAAAAAGCTTAATTACAACAGATTCCAATATATTCAGATCCCGCTTTGGCGGGATTTTTTATATCCGTACCTACCGTCTGCCCGTTCTGTAAAAAAACAGCAAAACCCCGTCTCCGGCATACCTTATAAACCCAATACCTGCCGCTGATAAAAAATATCAAAAATCCGCGGTGTTTTCAGAACAATTGCAACTTTTTAACGTAATATTCTTAAGAAATCTTCAAACTTATATTTAATCGTTCAGATTACGATACAAAACGTATATTTGAACACTAATTTTTACAGATCATGGCAAATTTTCAATTATTGGGTGCGTTGGGTACAAACGAGATCATTATCATAATGGTTATTGTGCTGTTGTTATTCGGAGGTCGCAAAATTCCTGAATTGATGAGAGGTTTGGGTAAGGGCGTTCGCGAGTTTAACGACGCAAAAGACAACGTAAAAAGAGAGATCGAGGAGAGCGCCAATACGATTTCGTCTGAGCCGAAAAGACCCGCCTCTTCCACCCAGGAATAAGACCCGGTTTTTTAACATCTGATAACTGACTACAAAAGCGATTTTCTTTTGCAGGACTTTATTTCTATTGCCCGGTACCAAGCCCAGCTGCAAAACGGGGAGACCTCCTGTAAAGCTGCTGTTGAGGCCTACCTGAAAAAGATTGAAGAAAACAAGCACCTCAATGCCTTTATTGAAGTATATGCTGACGAAGCGCTGCAGCGTGCGGCCGCTTTAGATGCCTTGCCTGCCCCGCAGGGAAAGCTGCATGGGGTTGTGGTGGCGCTTAAAGATGTGATCTGTCATAAAGGACATGCTGTTTCCGCAGCTTCCCGGATACTGGAAGGATTTACATCTGTGTTCTCTGCCACGGCGGTTGAGCGGCTCCTGGCCGAAGGAGCCATCATCATCGGGCGCGTCAACTGCGACGAGTTTGCTATGGGGTCTACCAACGAAAATTCCGTTTATGGCAAAGTGCTGAATGCGGCAGACGAGAGCCGGATCCCGGGCGGATCTTCCGGCGGATCGGCCGTTGCGGTGCAGGCAGGTCTTTGCATGGTATCCTTGGGAAGCGATACCGGCGGATCTGTGCGACAGCCGGCAGATTTTTGCGGCATCATCGGGCTGAAACCCACCTATGGGCGGGTATCCCGGTACGGACTGATCGCCTATGCCTCTTCTTTTGACCAGATCGGGATCATTGCCAAAACAATCCCGGACACGGCCCTGGTGCTGGAAGTGATCTCCGGCGCGGATGAATACGACAGCACCGTTTCGCAGCAGCCGGTTCCGGCCTATGTACAGGACCTTGAAGAAGATCGGTCGTATAAGATCGCTTATTTTCCCGAAGCCCTCGAACATGAAAGCCTGGACCCTGAGATCGGCAAGGCCATTAAAAACCAGCTGAGCAGCTGGGAAGCCGCAGGCCACACCATTACCCCGGTACACTTTGACCTGCTGGACTATATTGTTCCTACCTATTACGTACTGACCACAGCCGAAGCCTCCTCCAACCTTTCGCGGTTTGATGGTGTCAAATACGGCTACCGTTCGGCCGGAAGCGATCTTTCCGAACTGGACGATTTTTATAAAAAGAACCGCTCCGAAGGATTTGGAAAAGAGGTAAAAAGAAGGATCCTCCTGGGAAACTTTGTTTTAAGCTCGGGCTACTATGACGCCTACTTTACCCAGGCTCAAAAAGTACGGCGCATTTTAACAAATAATTTACAATTGATTTTCAAGGAGTTCGATTTTATTTGTTTGCCCACCTCCCCCGCTGTGGCCTTTAAGATCGGCGAAAAGGCCCAGGACCCCATCGCGATGTATATCGCTGATATATATACCGTTATGGCCAACCTCTCCGGTATTCCGGCCATCTCCCTCCCGTTATTTACCCATCCAACCAACGGGATGCCTTTTGGCGTCCAGTTAATGGCGGCTCCGTTTAAAGAGCTATCTTTGCTGTCTTTTAGCAACAATAATTTAAGCACAGCTTCGTTATCTTAGAGCCTACACTCCAGACTGCGTTTTTTATTAAAGCACAAATTATTAAAACACGACAGAAAAATAATGACCCGGAATAAGTTGATCGTTTTTATCGGCAGCTCAGTGGCATCGCTTTGCGCCATGACCACGGTGCATGCACAATTGAGCCCCGTAAAGGAAACGGTAGCGGCGCCCGCTGCACCGGCAGAACAGCTGGTAAAAGCAGATCCAAAAGCAGGCTTTAAGGATCTGTTCGAAAACGCAGACCTCAAAACGGCCAGTTTTAAAGGGATGAAAACGGAGCACCTGAATCCCAAAGCCATCAGTTTTGTAAAAGATTATATTGACCGTCATGCGGATGATCTTAAAGAATTAAGATCCTGGGCAAGACCTTATTTTGATATGATGGACGATGTGCTTTCCCAGAACAATATTCCTAAAGAGCTCAAATACCTCGCAGTAATCGAATCCAACCTGAAAGCATCGGCCGTTTCCTGGGCCGGAGCCGTTGGGCCCTGGCAGTTTATGCCGGCAACAGCGCGCGGGCTGGGCCTGCACGTTTCCCGTGGCCGGGATGAGCGGACCAATTACCTGAAAAGCACACAGGCTGCCAGCAAATACCTGAACTATCTTTTTAACTTATACAAGGACTGGCTGCTGGTAGTAGCGGCGTACAATTGCGGGCCCGGACGTGTAAACTCAGCCATCAATAAAGCCGGCAGCAATGATTTCTGGGACCTCCAGTATTACCTGCCCGCAGAAAGCCGTAACCATGTAAAGAAATTTATTGCCACCCATTATATCATGGAAGGTCAGGGTGGTGTAACGACCGTTTCCCGGGAACAGGCCCTGGCAATGATGAAGACCGTAAAAGATGAAGCCACCCAGCAGAACGTAGCCGTTCAGACCATCAGCGGACGTTATAATGCAAAAGCCATTGCCAAATACCTGGAAATGAGCCTGGCCGACTTTAATAAGCTGAATCCCAGCCTGGATAAAGTACTGGCATCCAACAGTACCTACCAGCTGAAACTTCCCGAAGAAAAAATAAACATCTTCCTCGAAAAGAAAAATGAGATGCTGAATGAATCCATTCAGATGCTCATTAATCCCGAGTACAGGAATTGAGTGTGCAATTTGAGATTTAATTACCGATATTCCACAGGATTGTGTCCTGTGGATTTTTTATTGCCGGATACAGAACGGACCTGCAATCAATCCTGTTCCGAATGCCGCTGATTCGCAGGCCGGCAGCAACCATCCACGGTAATACGATAGTGAAATTTATTATAGATCAAAACAATGCGTTGCGTCTTTGCCCCGTTGCGTCTTTGCGGGAAACTTTTCGGGCTCATTAAAATATCACTTCGTATAAAAAGCCAAAAATAATCTGCGAACCTGTGGCGAAAGCTTTCTCTCCCGCCGGATCTTTTGCCCCGGCATTTTGTTTTAACGCAGAACTTTTTTACTTTTAAAAAGGATTCTTAAACAGATGCTTGTTATAAAAGAACCCCATTCAAATTAAATTAAATTTTTCATGCTTATGAAACAACTGTTCCTCCTCCTGACGGCCTTATGCGCTACCACCCTTGTCTTTTCGCAGGCCCGGCTTATGGAAAAGGTAGCCGCCAGCGATAACGACGTGGTCATTCCTTACAGCCGCTACCAGCTTCCCAACGGGCTTACCCTGATCGTTCATGAAGATCACAGCGACCCGCTGGTGCATGTGGATGTTACGTATCATGTGGGGTCTGCCCGGGAAGAGATCGGGAAATCGGGATTTGCCCATTTTTTTGAGCACATGATGTTCCAGGGTTCGGATCATGTGGGTGATGAGCAGCACTTTAAGATCATTACCGAAGCCGGCGGAACACTGAACGGCACCACCAACCGCGACCGCACCAATTATTTTGAGACCGTTCCTAAAAACCAGCTGGAAAAAATGCTGTGGCTGGAAGCCGACCGGATGGGCTTTTTGCTGGATGCCGTGACCCAGCAGAAATTTGAAGTGCAGCGCGCTACAGTTAAAAATGAAAGGGGGCAAAACTACGACAACCAGCCCTACGGCCTGGTATTTGAAAATACCAGTAAAAATCTTTATCCCTATGGTCACCCCTATTCCTGGCTGACGATCGGGTACATCGAAGATCTGAACCGGGGCAACGTCAACGACCTTAAAAATTTCTTTTTACGCTGGTATGGTCCCAATAATGCCGTGCTGACGGTGGGAGGCGATGTGAACACCGCCGAGGTGGTAAAGATGGTCGAAAAATATTTCGGCAGCATTCCTTCGGGCCCGGCTGTAAAGAATATGGGACCGATGATCCCCACGCTGAGCCAGGACCGCTATGTTACCATGGTAGACCAGTACGCCAAATTGCCCCGCCTGCAGGTCGTGTACCCCGCACCGGAAATGTACACCAAGGAAGAAGCCGCCCTTGACTGCCTTGCAGAGATCATTGGCCAGGGAAAGAACTCGCTGCTTTACCAGAAGCTGGTAAAAACACAGCAGGCATTGGGAGCCAGTGCCTATAATATGGGGTCGGAGCTGGCAAGCGAATTTACCGTCAGTGTTACCCCGGCAAAAGGCAAAACCCTCAAAGAGATGGATGAAGTCGTAAAGCAGGTATTTGCTGATTTTGAAAAAAGAGGGGTTACACAGGCCGATGTTGATAAATTCAGATCCGGTATCGAATCCCAAACCATCTACGGCCTGGAGTCCGTAAGCGGCAAAGTATCCCGCCTCGCATCCTTTTACACGTTTACCGGTAATGCCAATTTTATTACAAAGTACCTGGAAAACTATCGCTCCGTTACGCCACAGGATGTGATGAATGCTTATCACAAATACATCAGGGGAAAAGGCTCCGTAAGATTGAGTGTGGCCACCAAAGACGATCCGGACAATATTGCGGGTGACTCCAAATATGCGATCGACAAAAGCGGTTATACCACCCCGGACTACGGCTATGCCGCGCTCACCTACAATAAGGCCAAAGATGATTTCGACCGGAGCAAGATGCCACCTGCAGGAAACGATCTTGCGGTATCGGCCCCCGAGTTCTGGAAAGAACAAAAAAACGGCATCCACTATATTGGCAGCCCGCTTAAAGAAATACCGGTAGTAAATATCATCATCGGCATCCGTGGCGGAAAGCTTGCCGAACCCGCTGAAAAAAGCGGGCTGGCGGCACTGTTTGCTGCGATGATGAATGAAGATACAAAACAGCGCTCTGCGGAAGACTTCAGCAAAGAGCTGGAATTGCTGGGCAGCTCCATCTCCGTTAACGCTGCCACCGATGCTACCAATATTACAGTGCGCAGCCTGGAAAAGAACCTGGGACCAACCCTGGCGCTCCTGGAAGAACGTATCCTGCAGCCCCGCTTTACCGAAGCCGCCTTTAACCGGCTCAAAAACCAGTACATCGAAGGCTACAAAAACAACCTGACCCGGCCGGCAAGTGTGGCTTCCGCTGTTTACAGCAAGTTGCTGTTTGGGAACAGCGCTTTTGGCCGCAGCTTTTACGGTACCGATAAAACACTGGCCGGCATCACCCTGCAGGATATCGAAAACTTTTATGCCCGGAGTTTTTCCGTTACAGACGCCGAGGTGATCGTTATCGGCGACATCCCGAAGCAGGAGATTCAGGCCAAAACAGCATTCCTGACCAAACTGCCAAAAACAGCACCGGCGGTAAAACGGCTGCCCGATTTTAAACCCGGTCCTGCAATGACCGGCAAACCCACCCTTTATATTGTTGATTTTCCGAAATCCGCCCAAACCGAGTTCCGGATCGGAAGCCGGACCGGTATGAAGTTCGACGGAACGGGCGACTATTACAAGTCCGGCATCACGAACTACCCGCTGGGCGGCGTGTTCAACAGCCGGCTGAATCTTTACCTGCGGGAAGAAAAAGGCTGGACCTACGGCGCCGGCTCCTATTTCAGCGGTAATAAGTACATAGGTTCCTATACCTTCTACTCAGGCATCAAAGCCGCTGCAACCGACAGCGCACTGCACGATGTTCTGCACATCATCGGTGAATACCGGGACAAAGGTGCTACACAGCAGGAGCTGGATTTTACCAAGAGCGCCAAGCTCCAGAGCGAGGCCCGTAAGTATGAAACCGGTTACCAGAAGGCCTATTACCTGAGGGATCTTTTAGAATACCATCTGCCCAGGGATATTGCCGCAAAACAAACGGCCATCTTAAAAGATTTCAAGCTCGATGAGCTGAACCGGCTTGCAGGGTCAAAGATGGCCGATCCCCGCAACATGATCATCCTGCTGGTGGGAGACCAGACGTGGCTGAGCCCCCAAACAAAGGAGCAGTTCCATATTGTTCTTTTAGATAAGGAGGGCAATCCCGTTCAGTAAACGGTGCCAGATGCAAAAGACTCATCAGCCTTCCGGCAACGGGAGGCTTTTTTATATGCCGAAAAAATTAACAAAACAGGAGCGTACGATTCTATAACTTAGATCGCATACAATGGCACTGCATGCTGGAAATGACAAATATTCTAAAGCGGTACAACCGGCAGTTGATCCTGGACATCCCGCTGCTGCGCCTCAACAAAGGCATTTACTGGCTTAAGGGTGGGAACGGAACCGGCAAAACAACCTTTTTAAAAATGATCGCGGGCCTGATCCCCTTCCAGGGAAACATCATTGTTAATTCGGTATCACAACGGTCTGCTCCCCTGGCTTACCGGCGGCAGACCAGCTGGGTAGAAGCGGAGCCCTTATACCCGGGCTTCTTAACGGGAAATGAGCTGATAGCGCTGTACCGGCAGATCAGGGATGCAGACAGTGATGTCCTCACAACGCTGATCCGTTTGCTGGGAGCCGATTCCTATATGTATAACAAAACTGCAACATACTCCGCCGGTATGCTCAAAAAACTATCCCTGATATTGGCGTTCACCGGCAACCCGGAGCTAATCCTGCTGGACGAGCCTTTTATTACACTGGACGCTCCCGCCTGCGATGCCCTGGTGCAGCTGATCCTGGAGCGCCACCGGCAACAGGGCCGCTCTTTTATCCTGAGTTCGCACCAGGACCCCGGGCCGGACCTGCGCTCCAACTGCCGGGAACTGCTCATAAATCATCAAACCCTTGTCTGTTGAAACCCCCGTTCCGTATATTTTACCGGTCGCTGATCAAACCCTTTTACCGGGAAAATGCCGGCACTTTTGTATTCGTTTTCACCATGTTCTTTTTTATTGTAGGAACGGTAGACGGCGCAGGGCTTTTTAAATATCACTACGGGCTCATCAGGGCTTTACTAAGTATTAATGCATTTCTGGCAGCCGTGCTGCTGCTATGGATCCTGTATGCACGCAAATGCGCCGTGTTTATTGCCCGGTGCCTCCGGCAGCCGCCCTACCAGTTTATGGCTATTTTCCGGAACCTTCCGCGCCATCAGCAATACCTGCTTTTTTTCATTACCGACTTTGTGCTGCTTTTACCGCAAATCTTTTATATGCTCCTGGTCATTACCGAGGGCTTCTGCCTGCGTTTGTTCCCTTCAACAGGCATTGTGCTGTGCGCCCTGATCATTTTTTGTTCATTGTTGCCTGCATGGCATGTTTATGCGCTCAACCACCCTGAAAGAAGCACCGGAAGGATCCGGTTCTTCCGGATGTACCGGGTATCCCTTTATCCACAGATCCTGATCCGGGCAGTTCTGCAAACACAAAAGCTCGTTTGGCTGGGCATCAAACTATTCACCGGTACCCTGCTGTATTTCATGGCGGTGAACAATCGCCTTACCAATGATGATATACAGCTTACTTTTTTGCTTTTCAGCTTTGGCGTGCTGGCCAACGGCGTATTCATTAATCGCCTCCGTATGTTTGAAGAGCACTATCTCTCTTTTTACCGGGGCCTGCCGGTATCGCTGGCAAACCGGTTCCTGCAATACGCGCTCGTTAGCCTGTTCCTGGTCCTTCCGGAAGCCGGGCTCCTCTGTTTCCTGGCACCTGCGCACATCAGCGCCGGCAATGCCCTGGCATTTGGGTTCTACGCTTTTTCAACCCTCCTGCTTTTGACCGCCATCAGTTTTGTAAAGCTGACCACATTAAAGCACTCTATACGCATCCTGCTGCTTATATTCTTCACCGGTTATTTCCTGATGATGGCCGCCGGCGTTGCCCTGATCAGTATCCTGTACGCCTGTGGCGCCATCGTTCTTTTCAGAGCTGCTTATTACCGGTGCGGAACAGGCATTTCATAAACCCGGTGCCCCTGCTGTATCACCCGCTGCCTTCTTTGTCGCAACAATTTCCCCGTTGGTCTACACAGCGCCCCGCTCCCTGCGCCCGCGGGCTACTTTTGTTCTGCAATACCACTCCGCCGGAAAAACGGCGTCTGTGGCCATTCATCACCTTAAAAACAAACGTCATGTTTATTACATTTTTTATCATCAGCCGCATCCTTTTGATCGCCTGCTTTGTGCTGGTCATCGGTTATGTTTTCGGTTCTTTTTCCGGTAACAAAACGCTTACCCTTCTTACCAGGATCTCAGCCATCCTGCTACTGGTGGGTTTTATCGCGGTGAATATTGTTGCCTTCAGGTTCCGGGCAGGCGGATCGCGTTTTCATAACGGTTTTTGCAAGGACCCGCACCCGGTGGATTCCGGCTACTATTACAGGGGAAACCGGATGCCTTAAAAGAACGGCCTTCCCATCACCGGTTGCACTGACCGGGGCATTGCCTCAAACGGGAATGTCCCGGTCATTTTTAACAAGGCCGAACAGTACCCGGCGTTTAAAAATTTTGTAGCTTTAAACAGCGCCCTTTGTACAGCAACAATGACCATCCACAAACAACATATCAACGGGATCCTTCATATCCTGATCTGGAGCGCCTTTTTATTGCTTCCTTACATCATCGGCTCCGCCGGCGATCAATACAGGATCGGGGTACTGCCCGGTGTCGTATTTACCCTCTTTGGGATCATCCATCTCTTTGTCTTCTACACCAATGCGTTCTACCTGGTTCCAAAATACCTGAACCGCAGGTGCTGGTGGCTCTATATACCCGCGGCCCTTGTGCTGATCATCTTATCGCTGGTGCTCAAATTCATGCTGCTCAGAACCGGCTATCCGGCACTGCTGCAGAACCGCGCGGTTTACCGGTTTTTGTTTGCCCCATCCATCGGCATCTTCATCCTCAGCCTCGTTTACAGGAAGGTGATCGACCGCATCCGGTTTGAAAAACAGCAAAAAGAAAGAGAAGCCGAAATGCTCATGACGGAATTAAAATTCCTGCGATCGCAGATCAGCCCGCATTTTCTTTTTAATGTAATGACCAACCTGGTGTCGCTGGCCCGGAAGCGGTCGGAGCAGCTGGAGCCGGCCCTGCTCACCCTTTCGGAATTTATGCGCTACATGGTATATGATACACAGGGGAAAAAAGTGGCGCTCTCAAAGGAGACCGGGCATCTGAAAAGTTATATTTCATTACAAAAATTACGGTTTGGGAATGAGCTCCGGATCGAGGACCAGATAGCGGCAACGGAAGATCATTACCAGATAGAACCGATGCTATTGGTTCCGTTTGCAGAAAATGCATTCAAGCACGGAGCCCAACAGGACGACGGAGCGCGGATCCTTATCCGCCTGGAAGTGATCAACGGTCAATTGCATTTTGAGATCATAAATGACCTGCCGGCTCAAAAGAACAGTACAGAAGAAGGAAGCCATGGTGTGGGGCTGGCCAATGTAACCGCAAGGCTGGAATTGCTGTATCCTCAAAGACATGCGCTACAGATCACTCAAAGCGAAAGGGAATTTCATGTGTACTTAAAACTGGATTTATGATGATACGGACCGTTATCGTGGACGATGAACAGCTGATCAGGGAACTATTGCAGGATTCCCTGGGCCAGGTTCCTTATATTGAAGTGATCCGTACCTGTAAGAATGCATTAGAACTTTCCCGGTATCTGCAGACCGAACCGATCGACCTCCTTTTCATGGATGTACAGATGCCGGGGATAAACGGCATCCGGTTCCTCCATACGCTGGAGCACCCGCCCATGATCATTATGGTGACCGCTTATGAGCAATATGCCTTGCAGGGTTTTGACCTCAACGTGGTGGACTATATTCTAAAACCTTTTTCTTTTGAACGGCTCCTGAAGGCCTGCAACCGTGCACAGGAATTATTTCAGCTTAAAACAGCAAAAAATACCGGTACAGCGCCCGCACCGCAATACCTTTTTGTAAATGTGGAATATACGCTTGTTAAAATAGTGATCGCCGACATTCTGTATGTGGAAGGACTGAAAGACTATATCAAGATCCACCTTTCCACCGCTTCCCGGCCCGTAGTTACCCGCATGACCCTAAAGGCCATAGAGGAAAAACTGCCGCGGGGCAGTTTTGCACGCACGCACAAATCTTACCTGGTGGCGCTTTCAAAAATCACGGTCATCAAACGGGATCTTGTATGCCTGGGCAATATCGAGATCCCGGTGAGTGAGTCCTGCAAGGAGCCGCTCCTGCAGGCGGTAAAACAGTTTGAAAACAACCGGTAGCGGTCTACCAGCCTGTTTACGCCCGGCCTTCCAGTACTGCCCGGATCGCTTTGGCTTTTAACAGGCATTCTTCCCACTCCTTTTCCGGGTCGCTGTAAATGGTGATCCCCGATCCGACCTTATAGGAAAGATATGCCGCCGGTTCGTTATACATCAGGCTCCGGATCACTACATTAAAATCAAAATCGCCATTGGGCCGTATATAGCCCAGCGCCCCCGAGAAAATACCCCTTTCCGTTTTTTCATACCGGCGGATCAGCTGCATCACGCGGATCTTTGGCGCCCCGGTCATAGAGCCCATGGGGAAGGTGGCATCCAGGATATCAGCCATAGTAACGCCCTCCCGCAGCGTCCCGGAAACGGTTGAGATCATCTGGTGCACCTGTGCAAAGCTATAGATCCCGAAAAGCTCATCTACCTGTACGGATCCTTCGCTGCAGATACGGGACAGGTCGTTCCTGACCAGATCCACTACCATTACATTCTCCGCCCGGTCCTTTTCGCTTTGAAACAGCTGCGCCTGTTCTTCCTGCAGGCCCGCAGCGTCGGTCCTGCTTCGCAACAGGGTCCCTTTGATGGGCTGACTGATGAGCTGGTCCCCCTTTTTTTTCAGGAATCTTTCCGGACTGGCACAGATCAGCCACTGGCCATGCAGCCGGTATAAACCGGCAAAAGGATTGGGTGAATGTGCGGCAAGCCGGCGGTAGATATCCGGGGCATCGATGGCCGCACCTTCCGTAAAAAACTCCACGCAATAGTTGATCTCATAACAGTCGCCCCGGTGAATATGTTCCTGCAGCTTTTTTATGGTTTGCAGGTATTCTTCTTTTGTTACCCGGCAGCGGACGGGTTCCTGTAAATGCGGTGGCCGCGGTACGATCGCTACCTCGCAGCACAGCTCTTTATAAACGGCCGCCGGATCCTGCCCCTCAATAAAAAGCCGGCCGCCGGTTGCATAGACCACGCATTCCGGTTCAAAGAAGAAGCCTCCGGGAAAATCTACTGCCTTCTCGTTTTGAGAAGCCGGCCCGGCTGTTCCCGCATACAGTTCATAGTTCCAGTGGCCCAGCAGCCATTGCCTTTTTTCCTTTACCAATGCATCAAACCGCTCCAGCGCCTCATGACCCGAAAGCGTGATCTGCCGCCGGATGCCGGCCCCGGCAAGAAAATCAAAATCTCCATCCGGAAACTCACAGGAGTCCAAAAAGCAAAAAGTGTTAAACCGTCTTAACCAGTTTAACACTTTTGTCTTTATGAAGACCGTGTCGTCGAGCGGAAAACTTTGGCCTGCTATCAGTTCACTATCCAATGTTTCTTATTAAATTCTGCCGGATGATCCTTACCGGAAATCATCGTCGTCATCAAAATCATCATCATTGTTGCCGAAGAGGTCATCGAACTCCTCGTCTGGTTTAAACTCCTCTTCGTCCTCATCATACGATTTCTTACCCTTGCCACCCGATTTTGATTTGGATTTCGGAATGTCAAATTCTTCAAAATCCTTGTCCCAATCCTCATCATCTTCCACTTTATCCCAATCATCATCCACATCATCAAGATCATCCTCATCATCGTCGTCATCATTTTTTGAAGCCTTCCCTTTTTTTCCTTTTGCGGGCGTTTTTTCCTCCTCCTCGTAAAGATCCTCTTCATCCTCTAATTCATCCTCTTTTTTCTTCGGTTTTGAGGACGCTTTTTCCGCAGGCGCATTTCCTGCACTTGTCTTCTTGTCTGTTCCAGTTGACTTATTTGATTTTGCCATAACCTAATAAAATCTGATAAATGAAAATGTAAATTTTAATCGAAGTTTTTAATTCTCCAAATTTTTTAAACTGATTTTTATGAATTAAATTTTGATCAATTGTTCCCTTTCCGGACCGTTGGAAATGTACTTTACAGGAACCCCAAGATAATCATTGATAAAGGTGATGTATTGCTTCATTTTTTCCGGCAATCCTTCATAGGATTTTGCCCCGGAGATATCGGCATGCCATCCATCAAAGGCCTCAAACTTTGCCTGATAAGCGGCAAGGTCCAGGCGCAGCGGTACTTCGCGGATCTCCTGTCCGTCCAGCGCGTATGCCGTGCAAACTTCCAGCTTTTCAAAATGGTCCAGCACATCTGCCTTGGTCATCACCAGCTGGGTAACGCCGTTGATCATGCAGGCAAAATCCAGGGCAACCAGGTCGATCCAGCCACAACGTCTGGGACGGCCGGTAACGGCTCCGTATTCTTTACCAATATCCCGCAGGCGCTGACCGTCCTCATTATCCAGCTCCGAAGGAAAGGGGCCGCTTCCCACACGCGTACAATATGCTTTTGTAATACCGATCACTTCTTTGATATGCTGCGGCGCCACGCCCAGCCCGCTGCACACACCGGCAGAGATCGTATTGGAAGAGGTTACAAAGGGGAACGTGCCAAAATCCACATCCAGCATGCTGCCCTGGGCGCCTTCGGCCAGTACCTTTTTTCCTTCCTTCAGCAGCTTGTTGATAAAATATTCACCGTTTACAATATTCAGTGTTTTCAGGAATTCGATGGCCTTAAAGAAGTCGGCCTCATCCTGGCTGATATCCTCATCAAAACCATAGGAGTTCAGCAGTATATAATGTTTTTCTTTCAGCGCCTCGTACATATTCCTGAAGTCGGGGTTCAGGATGTCGCCCACCCGCAATGCATTCCGGCCGGTTTTGTCCATATAGGCCGGGCTGATTCCTTTTAAGGTAGAACCGATCTTGCTTTTGCCTTTGGCCAGCTCCGATGCTTTGTCCAATGCCCGGTGCGTAGGAATGATGAGGTTGGTACGCTCCGCTACGTAAAGATTTTTCTTCAGGTCGCCTTCAAATTTTGTAAGCTGCTCGCATTCCTTTTCCAGGGAAATCGGATCCAGCACCACCCCATTACCGATAAGGTTGATCTTTCCTTCATTGAAGATCCCGGAAGGGATCTGGCGCAGCACCAGCCTTTCTCCGTTCCGGTAAAGGGTATGACCGGCATTGGGGCCACCCTGAAAACGTGCTACTACGTCATAGTCCTTTGCAAAAAAGTCTACAATCTTGCCTTTGCCCTCATCACCCCATTGCAGACCCAGAATAACATCTATCATTATGAACTTTTTATTATCTTAAAGCTGCAAAAATAGAGGTTTGAAGGCGAAAGTTTACAAGTTGATTTGTTTAAAAGTTAACGGGGAAGCTCTCAAGGATCGGGAGCCGTTTTTGGGGGTTCATGTTTAAGGTTCCGGAACGGCAATTCCGGAGCGTTTAACGCTTTACGCGGAAGCCCCCTGCCTCAAAAACGGATAGCATCATAAACAAACCACCAGTTGTTAGTTAAACCCTCATCGTATCCCCGGTAAAATTCAGCATAACCAATGTAAAACATCAAATCGGAAAGCACGGAGATCCGGTTGCTGCTGCATCCCGGGTCCAAAACCCCGTTGCTCTTTTGCATTCTTACGTTCAATATTTTTCTTTTCTCCGCTTACTTTGCCGGCAGGTCCTCCGTATCGTACCGTTCCACCGATTCAATGCCATCCAGGTCTTTCAGCCGGTTCACCAGCTCATCCAGTTCTTCCTTATCGTGTACATATACTTTGATGTTCCCTTCAAACAACCCTTCAGAAGCTTCGATGGTCAGGGCTGCGATATTGATCTTGAGCTCGGCGGAAATAAGGCTGGTGATCTTGCTCACCACACCCACGTCATCCATACCGATGATCCGGACACCGGTCAGGAACGAGATCTCCTTGTTCTTCGCCCATTTAGTCTTTACGATGCGGTGCCCGTAATTAGCCAGCAGTTTTGGGGCATTGGGGCAATTGGTCCGGTGGATGGCCAGCCCCTTCCCCGTGGTGATGAACCCGAAAACGTCATCTCCCGGGATGGGTTTGCAACAGTTGGCCAGGTGGTACATGATCTTATCGCTGCTTTCCCCGAAAATGATCAGTTCGGTGTCCTGCTTATTGTTATTCTGTGCCGGGGTATGGCTTTCTATTTTGTTTTCCTGGACAATTTTTACCGGCCGCGGATATTCGATCCGGTCGCCGATCACCTTAAACTCCTTGAGTTCTTTGAGGTCGATATTTTTGATCGCCACCTGGTAGAACAGCTCCAGGTTGGAATGCAGCTTGTAGAACTGCACCAGCTCATCCAGGTTCGCCTGCTGCACGGATACCCCCATTCCCTCCAGCTTCCGCTGAATGGTATACCGGCCTTCATCCGCTACTTTTTTCTTTTCTTCCTTAAGCGCTTCTTTTACTTTGGCCTTGGCCTTGGCAGTCACTACAAACGACAGCCAGTCTTCCGAAGGCGTCTGTTTATTGCTGGTAATGATCTCCACCTGGTCGCCGCTGCGCAGCTTATAACTGATGGGGACCAGTTTGTGATTGACTTTGGCGCCGATCGTTTTGGCACCGATGGCCGTATGAATGGAAAAGGCAAAATCCAGCGCGGTACTGCCTACCGGCAGCATTTTGATATCGCCCTTGGGGGTATAAATGTAAATTTCCTCGGTGAGAAAACTCATTTTGAAATCCTGCAAAAAATCCACGCTGTCAGCGTCCTGGTTATACAGCACTTCGCGGATCTGCTGGAACCATTTATCAAAGCGGTTCTCATTGGCGCTGCCCTCTTTGTATTTCCAGTGGGCGGCCAGTCCTTTCTCCGCGATCTCATTCATCCGTTTTGTGCGGATCTGTACTTCCACCCATTTTCCCCGGGGGCCCATCACCGTGGTATGCAGCGCTTCGTAGCCATTGGATTTGGGATTGCTCACCCAATCGCGCAGGCGTTCAATGGAGGGGGTGTATTCATCCGTGATCAGGGAATAGACCTTCCAGCAATCTTCCTTCTCCCGCTCCTGCGGAGAGTTCAGGATGATCCGGATGGCAAAAAGGTCGTACACTTCTTCAAAGGTCACGCCCTTCTTTTTCATCTTGTTCCAGATGGAGTGGATGTTCTTGGGCCGGCCGTATATTTCAAAGTCAAACTTATTTTTTTCCAGCTTTTCCTTGATGGGCTTGATGAACTCGTTGATGTACCGGGTACGGTCGCGCTTGGTCTCGGCCAGTTTTTTTGCAATTTCTTTGTAGGTATCCGGCTCCAGGTATTTCATGGCCAGGTCTTCCAGCTCCGTTTTGATGCTGTACAGGCCCATACGGTGTGCCAGGGGGGCAAAGATATACACCGTTTCCGAAGCGATCTTTAGTTGCTTTTCCCGCTTCATGCTGTCCAGCGTGCGCATATTGTTCAGGCGGTCGGCCAGTTTGATCAGGATCACCCGGGGATCGTCGGTAAGCGTCAGCAGGATCTTCTTAAAATTTTCAGCCTGCTGGGAAGCCGAAGAATCGATGACATTCGAAATTTTGGTCAGGCCGTCCACGATCCGCGCTATTTCCGAACCAAATTCGCGCTCGATATCCTGGAGTGTGATATCGGTATCCTCGACGGTATCATGCAGCAATGCACACACGGTAGACCGCACGCCCAGCCCGATCTCTTCCACACATATTTTTGCCACAGCGATCGGATGCAGGATATAGGGTTCGCCGCTTTTTCGCCGCATGCTGCTGTGCGCGTCGGCAGCCATTTCAAAAGCCCGCCGCAGAATGTCTTTGTCGCCCGGTTTTATTTTGTCCTTAAGCGCGCGCAGTAATGCCCGGTACTCCCTCAGGATCAGCTTTTTTTCCTGCTCTTCGTTAAGGCTATATTTAGGTTTTTGTTCTACAGTTTTCATGCAATGATGGACACACTCCCCTTCCTTGTTTCTTTTTAACGATTCTTTCCTCCTGCTAAAATTACAGAAATTCTGGCGCGCAGCGTAATATCCGCTGTTCTTATCCGGAGCCTCATTAAATTTACGAAGGAATATACAGCTTGTTAATTTTTTATATATTTATACTATTATATTCGTAATTTTGTTAAACTGTAGCACGCTAACGCTATAAACCGATTTAGAAAAAGTTGTTGAATTTTCTCCAACCGCAGCACCGTATATTTACAACCTGGGCTTTGGCGACCTGTGCCCGGACGGAACAATCGATGACGCTGTGATCTCCAACAACGGGGATATCATAAAAGTACTGGCAACCGTTGTACGCATCCTGAAGGCGTTTACCCTGCTAAGACCGGGTATCAAAATAATCTTTACCGGGAGCACCCCGGAACGCATGAGACTTTACCAGCGGATTTTGAAAATGTATTACGCGGAATTTACTAAAGAATTTAAGATTACCGGCCTTGTGAAAGCCGACCAGCTATATAATGAGCTGACTTTCAATCCTAAAATCGTTGCTTCATATTTGGCCTTTTTTGTCCAAAGAATTTATTAAATTTGTTATATGAGCACCATAAAAAATACGAAAAAAAACAGCCGGAAAAAACTGGTATTAAATGGCACCACGGTTTATGTAGAACGCATCGATCCTGCCGTTGACGGTTCCCTGTTTAGCGAAAAGCTAAAGAAGGTGAATGCCCTTTTACAAAAAACCATATTCCTTAAACAGCCCTGATTCTTTAAACCCGTTATTTGCTATCCTATGAATATCTCTTGCGCCGGTTCACAGATCTGTGTTGGGGGGAACAAGGCATCCCGAATGCTTTCGAGAGCAGGCATAGTAGGTCACTATGGCGAAAAATTTAACGCCGTCGCAGCCCAAAACAGCCATAATAAAGCCATTGAATGAATTTTAAACAGGCTCTTAAATCCCGGAGTTAAAATCAGTCCATCGGCGGCCATGCTGCTCCCGCGCTTCCCTGTATTTTTTCCGGGGAAACTGCTTTTTTATAGCAGAATACACTACATTTGCAGCCCGAAATAAAGTTCTTATCCGGATGTGGTGAAATTGGTAGACACGTCAGACTTAGGATCTGATGCCGCAAGGTGTGGGGGTTCGAGTCCCTTCATCCGGACGATACAAGTTTAAAGCTTGAGGTTTAATGTTAACAACCTTAAACCTGCCCGTCCGGTCAGGCGGGCTTTAAACTGTTAAACATTAAACAACACAAATGGCTACAATTACACAAGAAAAAATTGGCCCCCTTCACGAAAAGTTGAGCGTAAAGCTGGAAAAAACGGATTATTTACCCGGATTCGAAAAAGCACTAAAAGAATACAGCAAAAAAGCCAATATTCCCGGCTTCCGTCCCGGAAAAGTGCCCGCAGGTCTGATAAAGAAAATGTACGGGCCCTCCCTTTTTATGGACGAGGTGCTGCGGTCTGTTGATAAAGAAATTGTATCCTACCTGGATACCAATAAAGTAGATATTTTTGCCCAACCCCTTCCCCTGGAAAATGATCTGTCCAAACTGGATGTAAGTCAGCCCGGGGATTATGATTTTCATTTTGAAATAGGTCTGAAGCCCGATTTCAAAATGCTGGATCTGGCCAAAACGGATATTACCGGCTACAATATCGATATTACCGATGCCATGGTGACCGAGGAAGTAGAGCGCCTGCAAAACCGGTATGGTAATATGGAAGACAAAGAAACCGTGGAAGTAGACGACAACGTAGTCAATGTAACTTTTACTGAAACCGATGCCGATGGAAACGAGGTTGAAGAAGGCATTAAAAAAGACAACTCGCTGCTGGTGAAATACTTCGCTCCTGCGATTAGAAAAGAGCTGATGGGGAAAAAAGCGGAAGACAGCATCAACATCAAGCTGGGCGGGGCATTTGAAGAAAAAGAACTGGATTTTATTGCACAGGACCTGGGGCTGAACAAGGACGATGCCGGAACAAAGGACAAGACCTTTAAGCTTACCATCACAAAAGTTGGCCTTCTGGAAAAAAAGGAGCTGAACGAAGAGTTCTTTACCCAGCTGTATCCTGCAGGCGATGTAAAGACCGAAGAGGATTTCAAAGCACGGATCAAAGACGAGATCTATAATTACTGGGCTTCACAGAGCCGCAACCAGATCCATGACCAGTTGTTCCATAAGCTGGTGGATGATACCAGCATTGAATTTCCCGAAGCCTTCCTGAAGAACTGGCTGACCACGCAAAACAACCAGGCACAGGAAGGTGAAGACAAACAGCCCGTAAAAACATCCGAGGAGATCGAAGCAGAAATGCCTTCGTTCCTGAACCAGCTGAAGTGGACGCTGATCACGGAAAAGATCGTTACCGACAACAATCTCCAGGTAGCGCCCGACGAGATCCGCAATTTTGCCAAACAGCAGCTGTTCCAATACATGGGTGGTGCCATGGGGGCCACAGATGATCAGTCCTGGGTAAATGATTATATTGACCGGATGATGCGGGACCGCAAATATGTGGACGACGCATACAACCGCCTGCAATCCCAAAAGGTATTTGAATGGGCCGAAACAAAGATCAAACCTAAAGCAACCTCCATCAGCGTGGAAGACTTTTCCAAAATGGTCAGTGAGCACCAGCATCATCACCATTAACCGATACAAGAAGTTTAAGAAGCCGTTCTCAAAAGGAACGGCTTCTTTCGTATTTTTAAACTGGTATGAATCGTCTGACCAGTAAACTACAGTTCCGGGATTTTGAAAAAGGCGAATTCACGGGGATCGCTGCGCGTTACCTCCGGGAAACGATGGCGCTGATCCATCAGTATCCCTGGACAGATCAAAGGCTTCATTTTGTTGTGGGGCATACAGGGCCCGGAATGGTGGTGCAGGATGACCGGGGTAACTATCTGAAACTGGCACTCTTTTACAACAACAAATATATTACATATTATTGCAATTCGGCCGGACAGCTTTACCAGCAAACTCTTGAGAAACCGGAGGATGTCGCGGGTGCGCTTACAACATTCTTTGCGTTATCCGATAACCCGCCTGAAGGCTTTCATCTTCAAAAAAACTTCTTTCGAAATACAAAGGAACACTTTCAAACCAGGGACTTCCGTTATTCGGTACAGGACCTGAGCTTTTGGCAGATGATCTCCAGGGGCAGCACCCTGTTTTATATTTTTATCTGGATATTTTTTATCGGAACTATTTTCCCCGATATTCGGAATTACGATAGCACGGGCACACAGGTCTTTTTATTCGTGTTCTTCTTTATTCTTTTTTCATTGGGCGGAGGCCTCAACCTTCTTTTGCTTTACAGGTATTATCGCACAGATAAAAACACGGTGATCATATGCTCCAAAGGTCTGCCGGACTTTTATTTTGGAACAGCAGAACAACAAACCAGATATAAAAAGCAGGACATCCTTAAAATTGAGCTAAAAGGGCAACCAAACACGCGCAGCCCCATCCGCGATTTTGCGGTATACAAGATCTATATGACCAATGGCACCGTGCTTCCGTTTACCAGCATCCTGATCCCCCCGGATCAGCTACGGGAGAAGATGCACGGTATACCGGTTGAAGCGGTACAACGGTTTGCATGGCCCTCTTCTGAAGCCATATAAATAACCGGTGGCCGTATTTGCGCGCCGCCGTCAGCCATTTGCTATGGGTTGCATTTCCTGTGAGGCGATGCTAAAGCCGCGCTTCGTTCAGCCGCTCTATAGGATTCAGCACGTATGTAAGTACGCGGCTGTCTTCCAGCAGCTCCACTACCCGGAACCCCCTGTACGAGGTGCCCCAGTTACCACCCACATGCGCATCAAAAACAAAGGGGATATCGAGCTTCTTTTTGATACCGTCCTCATCATGATCATGCCCGTTGAAGACGGCTCTTACATTCTTATAGCGTTTCAGCAATGCCAGGAACTCGGGGCAGTCGATCCCATGTGTGGTTAATTTGGCGGGATTGATATGGACGATCACAAAAAGGTTCCGGGCCTTCTTATGCTGCTCCAGCTTTTGCTCCATCCATTGCAGGTCCGGACAGATATATTCCCCTTTTTCATTGGAGGTAGTACCCGCCAGGAACACGGTACCATTCACCACAAAATCATAATTCACCGGCTGGTTCCAGATACGCTCCCAGTGTTCCGGCGTAACCATATCGTGATTTCCCGGCGTTACATAGTACTTCATTTTCAGCCGCTCAATATGTTGCTTTGCCGCCGGGTAATGCACGGGATCATTGTGCACAATATCGCCATTGAGCATGCAGAAATCAAAAGGAACTTTGGCATGTTCCCCGTTGATCCGTGTTACCGCGTTTTTTAAAAAAACGTCATAATCCGTGCCTGGTTGCCCGTAATGCAGATCGGAAGCAATGGCAAAACGCAGCCGCTTTTTCTTTTTCAGCAGTTCATTCACCTGCTCTTCCGCCCGCACAACGTTTCCATTTGCCAGCAGTAAAAACGCCGGTGCCGCTATTTTAAGAAAGTCTTTCCGTTTCATTTTTCAGGATTTGGTTAAAGTTATTTCAATTTTAAGAATTAAACGGCAGTCTTTCCATCAAGAAATCGTTACCAAAATAACCGGATACCCCGGTCAACATGTATATATGACGAATTTACCGGGTCCAAATCAGCCAACTTGACATTTAAAACCCCTATTTTGTAAATGGAGAAATATTTGATTACTTTTAAAAACTGTTTGTTAATGACCGGAGTATAAAAGCAGCCGGGCAAAATAACAGTGATCTACTTAAACTTGTAACACAGGATAATTATGACTTATAACTCAGAATTTGAAAAATATGCGGTAAAGCACCGGGGTATTTCAAGCAATACCCTGCACAGCTATGGTAATCATCTGGTAACGGCATTAACGCCCAATATCATTGAAGAACGGCCCATGAATGTAGCGGTTATGGACGTGTACAGCCGGCTGATGATGGACCGCATCATCTTCCTCGGCTATCCCGTCAATGATGAAGTGGCCAATATCGTAACCGCCCAGCTGCTGTTCCTCGACAGTACGGATCGCGTCCGGGACATCAATATGTATATCAACAGCCCGGGTGGTAGTGTTTACGCCGGCTTAGGTGTTTATGACACCATGCAGTACGTGACCCCTGATGTGGCCACCATCTGTATTGGTATGGCGGCCTCCATGTCCTGCGTGCTCCTCGGGGCAGGAACCCACGGTAAAAGGGCGGCCTTAAAGCATGCCCGCATTATGATGCACCAGCCAAGCGGTGGTATCGGGGGGCAGGCCAGCGATATCGAGATCACGGTGAACGAAATCCGCAAACTGAAAAAAGAATTGTATGAAATCGTGAACCATCATACCGACAGGTCCATTGAACAGATCGAAAAAGATTTTGAACGGGATAAATGGATGACCGCTATCGAAGCAAAAGAATATGGCTTTGTGGATGAAGTACTATTGGTGAATAAGAAAAAAAAGTAGGACAGTTAACAAGTTGAAAAGTTTACAGCATGATTTTTATGGCTGCTTAGACGGATCAACGGATCAACGGATCAACTTATCAACTAAAAAAATAAAACATGATATCCAATTTAAATGAAGATAAATGGCTAAAACCATTTCGTTTTGATGGTGATGGTGAAGGCGAAGAAGAGGAGCCTAAAGAAGCCGCAGACAAAAGAGACGACCTGATGATGCTGAACAAACGCCTGGAAAGGCTGTTCTTTGATAAGAGAGCGGTGTACCTGTGGGGTGTGGTGGACGACAAAAGCGCGCGGGAGGTCACCACCAAATTGTTGTTGCTGGATGCCGACAAGCCGGGCGAAGAGATCCGGTTTTACATCAACAGTCCGGGTGGAGTGGTTACCAGCGGAATGGTCATTTATGACACCATGAAGATGATCAAGAGCCCGGTAAGTACCATTTGTATGGGACTGGCCGCGTCCATGGGCAGCATCCTCCTCAGCGGTGGCGAAAAAGGAAAACGCTATATTTATCCCCACGGAGAGGTGATGATCCATCAGCCTTCCCTTGGCGGATTCATTCGCGGAGTGAGCAGTGATCTGGAGATACAAGCAAAACAGACTCAGCGGGTTAAAATGATCGGGGCACAGATACTGGCAGAAAATTGCGGTAAAACCGTGGATGATATCCTGCGCGATTTTGATCGCGATTACTGGATGGACGCAGAAGAGGCCCTTGCCTATGGAATTGCAGACCAGATTGTGGATCAGCTGTAAACGTATCGCAAAAAGAAAGAATAAAATCATAAAAACAGGAAAATCGCTGTAATCACAGCGATTTTTTTAACTTTGCACCTTAATCTTTAATAATCGGACTATGCCGGATAATGTGTTAAAATGTTCGTTTTGCGGAAGGAACCGGGATGAAGTAGAAATACTCATCGCCGGGCAGGACGGCCATATTTGCGAAAACTGTGTGGAACACGCACAGGAAATTATTAACCAGGAGCTCCATTTCAGGGAAGACACCAAAAGTGTCAGTGGATTCAATCAGTCCATCCGGAAGCCCATGGAGATCAAAACCTTCCTGGACGACTATGTAATCGGCCAGAACGACGCCAAAAAAGTGCTGGCTGTGGCCGTTTACAATCATTACAAAAGATTGAAGCAAAAGAACCGGGACCTTGATACTCATAACGATGTCGAAATAGAGAAAAGCAATATCATCATGGTGGGCGAAACCGGTACGGGAAAAACCCTGCTGGCCCGGAGCATTGCTAAAATGCTGAATGTTCCTTTTGCAATCGTGGACGCCACGGTATTTACCGAAGCCGGCTACGTGGGCGAAGACGTGGAAAGTATTCTGACCCGCCTGCTGCAGGTATGCAATTATGATGTGGAAGCGGCCGAGCGCGGCATTGTTTATATCGATGAGCTGGACAAAGTGGCCCGTAAAAGCGATAACCCCAGCATTACGCGGGATGTAAGCGGTGAAGGGGTGCAACAGGGCCTCCTGAAGTTGCTGGAAGGTACGGACGTGCTGGTGCCCCCGCAGGGAGGACGCAAACACCCCGATCAGAAACTGATAAAGGTAAACACGCAAAATATCCTCTTTATCTGCGGCGGTGCCTTTGACGGGGTGGACAAGATCATTGCCCGCAGGGTGCAAACCAATACCATCGGGTTTAACGTAGATAAGGACGAGCAGGAAGATATGAAGAAGAACCTGCTGCGTTTTGTGAATGCACAGGACCTGAAGACCTTTGGGCTGATCCCCGAGCTGCTGGGACGTTTGCCGGTGGTAACCCACCTGGATCCGCTGGATGCCAGCACGCTGCGTGCGATCCTGACAGAACCCAAGAACGCCCTGATGAAACAGTACAATAAGCTGTTTGAACTGGAGGGAATTGAGCTGAAAATAGAACCTGCTGTCCTGGACTTCATGGTTGATAAAGCGGTGGAATATAAATTAGGAGCACGGGGACTGCGCAGCATTTGCGAAAGCATTTTAACCGATGCCATGTACGAGCTGCCCTCTGCTTCGGAAACACAGTTCACGCTTACCCGGGAATACGCACGGCGTAAGTTCGATAAGAGCAAAATGGGCCTTGTAAAGGCAGCATAGCAGTTTATCCGCCTCTGCGGGTATATGTACTGACATATATTTTAACGGATCCCGGCCGCCTTTGGTGACCGGGATTTTCGTAATGTATGGATCGTGAAGTTTAGCAATGTGGCCTGCTCCACAGATGCTGCTATTCATTAAAAGGCTTCCTGCTTTTAAGGCCTTCAAAGACCTGTACATTGTACGCCCGAACGATTTTTTTTGCGGGATATAGGGTCTTTCTTATCTTGCTGCTTCATATAAAACCGTTCATATGCAGGAATTAATCGACAAACTAAAGGCAGAAGCCAATCTCAACGATGATCAGGCACTGAAGGCTGTTGAAGCCGTTAAAAATTACATCATCGAAAAGTTCCCGATGCTGGAAGGAGCTGTAGCCAACCTGTTTGGGCAATCCTGATCCTTTTAATATAGCAAAGACAATTAATACCGGTTCCGTCAGTTAGTGTAAAACCGGTAATTCTCTTTTGTGATGATGTCGATGGGCATAAAGCATTGCTTCTCTACATCCGCCCCTTTGATCAGTTTATTGTACAGGGCCAATATGCCCCGGTAGGCTTGTTCTCTCGGCTTTTGCGAGATGAGAAAGTCGATCGTGCCCTCTTCCAGGTGACGGATATTCCGGTCGATCATGTCAAACCCGATCAGCCGGATATGTTCCATCCCCCTTTCCTCCAGGAACCGCGCCACATAAAATACCCTCGAATTGGTTACAAAGATCAGGTCTATTTTATGCGTGTTCAGCAAGGCAGTCAATTCTTTTTTTATAGAGGGATAATCTGTTTTCTGGATATCGGTCTTAAGGATCTTTACCTTGTTGCGTCCTTCAAAATAGGCCCGGAAGCCTTCTTCCTTTTTTAACAGATAGTAGTAGCTGTCCGGGATCCTGGAGATATTCACCACGAGACATGTACTCTTTTCCCCGCCGATAAAATCTGCAAGCTGCCCTCCCAGGTATCCGCTCTGATAGAGATGCGGTCCGATATAGCTCAGGTTCTCCTGCCCGGGCACATCCGAATTGATATAAACAAAGGGGATCTGCTTGTCTGCCAGTTGCCGGGAAAACGTTTCTGCATCGTTTGCAAAATGAGGCGCCAGCAAAACCCCGTCTGCCTTATTCCGCAGGATCTTCCTGGCCTGGCGCACAAAGCTCTGCGCATCATTCAGATCAAAAAAATACTTTTCTACTGCAATACCAAACTGGCGGATCTCGTTTTCTGCCTCGTCAATCCCATCCAGGGGAGCCTGCCAATAGGTGGTCTCTTTGGAAACAGCAGGGATCAGCGCCGCCAGCTTTAATGTTTTCCGCGTAGCCAGGGTCCGCGCAAGGATATTGGGCTGGTAGTTATATTTCCGGATGACCGCCCTGATCTTTTTTTCCGTTGCGGGCGAAACTCCCGGCCGGTTGTGCAATACCCGGTCCACTGTTGCAATGGATACATTCGTCATTTTTGCAATCTCCTTAACACCAATACGTCCGGCTGGCTTCATCTGATTTGAATTTTACCACCAAATATACCGTTAATTTATATTTCCCGGCCCTGCCGCAGGGTAAATGCACCTATTGTGTGGCCGCTGAGGTGCCGGCTATTTTTTTTAAGCAGCTGCTGATGCCCGCCTGACCTATTCAGGCAGGCACTGATCATCTTTAACTTTAATGATAAAAATATGCCTTGTACAGCAGCTGCGGTCTATCTGCGCACCTGCAGCATCCCAAACTTCACGTACAGCCGGTCTATGCAGATTGACCGGCACTGAATATCACGGTTCCGCCAACAATGGTTTTGCGCACCAGAATATCTTCATCAAAGATGACGATATCAGCATCCTTTCCTTTCTCCAGGGAACCCTTTGAAGCCGATACGTTCATAATAACCGCAGGGGTCTGGGTCATCATCCGCACGGCCTCTTCCAAAGGCACTTCCGCCAGCTGCATCATATTCCGCACCAGCAGATCGCAGGTGGCAATGCTTCCGGCAAAAGCAGAATGGTCCGGCAATTTAGCAACCCCGTCTTCAACGATCACTTTTAACCCATCCTTACGGCTACCCAGCATGCTTTCTGTTACCCGTGTACCTGCCGCCCTCATGGCGTCGGTAATCAGGGCGATCCGGTCTGCACCTTTGATCCGGTAAGCCAGCTTCAGCAGCGGTGCGGGCAGATGCCGGCCATCTGCGATCAGCTCTACAAACATATCTTCCAGAAGGTAGGCGCTCTCCACAACCCCGGCATACCGGAATGCGTTCCGCCGGGTAACACCACTCATGGCGGAGTACAGGTGTGTGGCCAGTGTATAGCCTGCCTGGTGGTATGCTGCCGCCACCTCCTCGTAAATAGCATCGGTATGTGCGATCGCGGGCAGGATCTGTTTGGACCGCAGATACTTTCCGAATGCGATGGCTCCCGGCAGCTCCGGCGCTGCGCTCCACCGCCTGATAACATGGGTGGATGCGATCAATGCTTTGTACTCCTGCTCATCGGGGTTGCGGATGTAACGCGGGTCCTGGGCACCCCGCTGGTTCATGGCAAAATAAGGCCCCTCAATGTGCAGACCGATGAACCGGGCGCCGTTATAGTCTGCCCCCGCCACCTGCTCATAAGCACGTATGGTTGCCGCCAGGTCTTCCGCGCCGCAGCTCAGCGTGGTGGGGTTCATGGCAGTGGTGCCCTGCCGGGCATGCGTTGCAGCGATCTGCATGTACTCCCCCACCTGGTTATCCATAAAATCATACCCACCCCCGCCATGTACATGAATATCAATAAAGCCCGGAGACACATAGGCACCTCCGGCATCAATTTCGATGCAGGGGTCCATCTCCTCGTGGCTTGTGGTAATTGCGGCGATCTTGCCATCAATGCAGTACAGGGTATGCCCTTTCAGGATGCCCCGGGGCGTTATGATCTTACCGTTTATAATCTTTAGGTGCTTTTGCATAATGCCAACGTCTTATTTTATGTCCATAGAACGCATAAAAGATCAGGTATATGAAGCAGGGAATCAGTATCCAGTATGCGGCCTTCAGCCCGATCGTTTCTGCAAAATATCCATAGAGCACCGGCATGAGTGCATTTCCCACCAGCCCCATGATCAGCACTGCGGCGCCTACTTTTGTAAACCGGCCCAGGCCCTCGATTGCCAGGGGCCATATGCCGGCCCATATGAGCGAGTTGGCAAAACCGAGCGCCGCCAGGAACCAGATAGAACTATCCGCGGTGTACCCCAGCAACTGTACCCGTCCACCGGTAAAAACCACCAGCAGCGAAAGTACAAACCCCAGCAGGGTACAACATTTCAACGCCGTTTTCTGGCTGAAGATCTTCGGGATACACAGGATGCCGATCCCATAACCGATCATGGTCGCAAAAAGGGTGTACGAAGGAAACCGCTTGGCCGCCACCAGGTCGATCCCCATCGAGCCTGCATAACTGATAATGGTATCAATGGAAAGGATCTGGGCACCCACATGCACAAATATCGCAATGGCTCCCAGTATCAGGTGCGGGAATTGGAGGATCGAGCGCTTTCCTGAATTTGCCGCTCTTACGGCTGCCGATTCCTGCGCCGTATTGATCTCCGGCAGCGGAGAATACCGCACCAGCAGGCCCAGCAGGAACAAGCCGGCACCCACAACGGCATAGGGCCCGATCACCCGGCGGATCAGCTCATCCAGCGCCGCGTTCTTCTGTACTTCCATCATGCCCGGCAATTGCTGAAACAATTGGGCGTCTTCGGGTTTTAACACTACTGCGGCAAAGACCAGGGGCGCAATGATACCGGCAAACTTATTACAAACCCCCATGATGCTGATGCGCTGCGCCGCCCGCTCAATTGGCCCCAGGATGGTCACATAAGGGTTCACCGCCGTTTGCAGAACCGAAAGTCCTGTCCCGATCAGGAAAAGGCCACAAAGGAAGACGCCGTAAGTGCGGGTTTGGGCGGCGGGAATAAAAACAAAGGCCCCCAGCGCCATGATCCACAAGGCAACCATGATGCCCTTTTTAAACCCGATCCTGTTCAAGAGAAGACCGGCAGGAAGCGAGATAAAGAAATAGGAAATATAAAACACCAGCGCCACGAAATAAGACTCAAAATGCGTAAGCTCGCAGGCGATCTTAAAATAAGGGATGAGAATGGCGTTCACCCAGGAAACAGCGCCGATGATCAAAAACAGCGCTCCTACGATCACCAGCGGGGTAACCGCTTTTTTCCGGTCCCGATAATCCTGATCATTCATTTCATGCAATATTTTTGCCGTTGCCGGCATTCAAAAAAAAACATACGGTAGGATACAACAATCCGGCATCAAGATCTCCTATGCACCAGCCGGGGGCACAGCCTCAGGAATACCACCGGATGGCAAACACCGTTAACGTTACCGAAAATAACCTGTTTGGAGCAAACGTCCAAAAAAACAGGTCCGGATGCATGCTAAATCTCCAGCCGCTGATGCGCAAATATGCTTAAAGATACGCCGACCTGTTACGGCCTTCCATTTGCAGATCTCCTCGCTTTTTGGTATCTTCCGGTAAAGAAACAATCCGTTCCAGCATGGCACTCCAGGATCCCCGGCATGATATATATATTGCTAAAGCACTGCCTTTTGCCCAACCCATACTGAAGCATATACGGATGCTGGTGCGCCAGACCTGTCCAAAGGTTGAAGAAACGATGAAATGGTCGTTCCCGCATTTTTCCTATAAGGGAAAGATCCTGTGCAGCATGGCGGCATTTAAGCAACATGCATCTCTCGGCTTCTGGCTGGGCGATGCGATCCGGTCGCTGAAACCTTACCAGGTCCTTGAAGGTGATGATAAAGCCATGGGGCAGCTGGGCAAACTGACCTCAGTGAACGACCTCCCCAAAGACAAGGCGCTCACCGACATTATAAAAGAAGCCATGACGTTGATCGACGAGGGCTTCATCCTGAAAAAAGCCCCGACATCCCTGCGGGCAGCACTGCCGGTACCCGATTATTTTGCAAAAGCACTATCCGGGAACAAAAAAGCCCGGATGAATTTTGAAAAGTTCCCGCCTTCGCACCGCAAAGAATACATCCAGTGGATCACCGGGGCCAAAACGGCCGCCACCCGCGAAAAAAGGATGGCCACGGCACTGGAATGGATCGCCGAAGGCAAAGGACGGCACTGGAAATACGAGCAGAAAAAATAAGCGACCGATTCCAAAACTCATCCCGGGTTATTTCCCGGCCAACACCTCCGGCAGGTGTTTCATCATATCTTCGGTCATGGCAGCAAGATCGTACTCATGTTTCCAACCCCAGTCGTTAAAGGCAACCGTATCATCAATGCTTTGGGGCCAGCTGTTGGCGATCTCCTGGCGGTAATCCGGCTCATAGGTCATCTCAAAATCCGGCATATGCTTTTGGATCTCCGCCGCAATTTCCTTTGGTGAAAAGCTGATGCCCGCCACATTGTAGGAGGTCCGTATGGAGATCTTTTCCGCCGGGGCTTCCATCAGCTCAATGGTAGCCCGGATGGCGTCCGGCATGTACATCATGGGCAGGTAGGTATCTTCACTCAAAAAGCTCGTGTATCTTTGCTCTTCGAGCGCGTCGTGAAAAATCTCGACAGCATAATCCGTCGTACCGCCGCCCGGGGCCGATTTATAAGAGATCAGACCGGGGTAACGGATGCTCCGCACATCCACCCCGTATTTCATATTATAATAATTGCACCAGAACTCTCCCGCATATTTGCTGATCCCATATACGGTGGTCGGTTCAATGATCGTTTGCTGGGGACAATATTGCTTGGGTGATGTAGGCCCGAAAACGGCAATGGATGAAGGCCAGTACACTTTGCTGATATGCTCTTCGCGTGCAATGTCCAGCACATTTAAAAGACCCTGCATATTCAAATGCCAGGCCAGACCCGGATTTTTTTCGCCGGTGGCAGAGAGGATGGCGGCCAGCAGATAGATCTGGGTAATGTTCTGGCGGATGACCTGTACATGCAGCATTTCTTTGTTCATCACATCCAGGCTTACATAGGGACCGTAACCTTTTAACAGGGGGTTCTCCTCCCTCAGATCGGAGGCCACCACGTTGCTATTTCCATAAATTTCCCTTAAGGCCATCGTTAGTTCTACCCCGATCTGACCGGAAGCTCCAATCACCAGGATCTTTTCTTTTGTCATGCAGCAATATTTTTAGAATGCAAATATACTGGCAGATCCGTCAGGATGCTGATACTGCGCAATCGTTTGAAATAGCATTTTTTTTGTGCAAAAAACCCTGCGCAACGGCATAAAGCGATCATCTGCCACCCAAAAACCCGTTTGGTCAAACGCCCTGTTACCGGTTATATTTGCAGTTATGGAACAATTTTTAACGGATCTTTTTGCGGGCCAGCAATACGAAGCCGGCAACTTTTTTTTACTGGCGGGGCCCTGTGTGGCCGAAAGTGAACCGCTGGTAATGGAAGTGGCTGAAAAGGTCTCGGGTATTTGCAGGAACCTGGGTATTCCTTATGTATTTAAATCTTCCTACAGAAAAGCAAACCGGACCAGCGGAGATTCCTTTACCGGTATCGGCGACGAAGTCGCATTGAAACTGCTGAAACAGGTAAAGGACCGGTATCAGATACCTACTGTCAGCGATATTCATGCGCATGAAGAAGCCGCCATTGCCGCGGAATACGTAGATATGCTGCAGATACCGGCCTTTTTAAGCCGGCAAACGGACCTGCTCGAAGCTGCCGCCAAAACAGGAAAAGTGGTGAACATCAAGAAGGGGCAGTTCCTGAGCGGGCCTTCCATGAAGTTTGCAGCAGATAAGGTAAAACATGCCGGAAATGAAAAAGTGATCCTGACGGAGCGGGGAAACACGTTCGGCTACCAGGACCTGGTAGTGGATTTCCGGAACATTCCCTGGATGCGGGAGCACAACGTACCGGTGGTGATGGACTGCACCCATAGCCTGCAGCAGCCCAACCAGGCCGGCGGGGTTACGGGCGGCAACCCGGGGCTGATCGGCACTATTGCAAAGGCGGCCATTGCAACCGGGGCCGACGGCCTGTTTATTGAAACACATCCCAATCCCGCAGTTGCAAAGAGCGACGGGGCCAATATGCTGCAGCTGGATCACCTGGAGCCGCTGCTGGCACAGCTGATCAAAATCCGGAAAGCCATCACTTCTGCCTAAACAATCTTCTATGAAATTGAACCTGTCGTTACCCATCTGGACATTACTGACCCCCATCCTGGCCTGGATCGCCTATTTTACCATGGGATCAATGACGGGCACGCTTCCCCTCATAATCCTTTGTATGGTGCTGATCGCGGGCGTTCTGGCGGCCGTGCATCATGCCGAAGTAGTGGCCCACCGTGTAGGAGAGCCTTTCGGAACCATTATCCTGGCGCTGGCGGTAACCGTGATCGAGGTCTCTCTTTTGGTTTCCCTGATGTCGTCCGGGGGCACAAACACCGCTGCGCTGGCGCGGGACACCGTATTTGCCGCCATCATGATCATCCTTACCTTTATTATCGGTATCTGCATCCTGATCGGCAGCGCCAAATACCGGGAGCAATTCGTGACCAAACATTCGACTACATCGGCGCTGGTAGCGCTTACCGCCATCCTCGTTTTAACACTTGTATTGCCCAATTATACGGTAAGTCAGCCCGGCCCCCAATACACACAGCCGCAACTGATCTTTGCCGCGGTGGTCAGCCTGATCATCTATGCCAGCTTTATCATGATCCAGTCCATCCGCCACCGCGACTACTTTCTGCCCGCTGATGCGGAAGGCAAGGAGAATGAAAACATACATGCTGCACCTCCTTCCAACAAGACCACCATTACAAGCCTGGTACTCCTGATCGCCTGTCTGGGCGCTGTGGTATTGCTGGCAAAAATGCTTTCACCTTCAATAGAAGCAGGGGTCGCTTCCATTGGCGCGCCCAATTCGTTGGTGGGGATCATCATCGCCATGGTAGTGCTGTTGCCGGAATGCATTGCTGCCATTCAGGCGGCGCGCAGGAACCGGCTGCAGACCAGTATGAACCTGGCGCTGGGGTCGGCGCTGGCCAGCATCGGGCTTACCATCCCAGCGGTAGCCATTTATACCCTGTTCAGCCATACGCCTGTTTTATTGGGCATTGATACCACATCCGTAGTGTTGCTGATCCTTTCTATTTTTACCGTAATGCTGTCGCTGGTAACGGGCAAAACCAATATCCTGTACGGAGTGGTATTGCTGGTTATTTTTGCAGCTTATTTATTCCTGACCATTTTTCCTTAACAGGAGGTGTGTTATTGAGATTTGAGCGATCAGCCTTCAGCTTTTAGCTTTTAGCTTTTTAGTGCCCCGTTCGGGAGCGGATCTCACATCAGGCATAAAACCGGGCCCGACCTGTCCGTACGGCCATCAGCAGGCGCCCGTTCTCCTTTGACGCGGTTCTTTAAATAACAAACTCCATGCCTCCCGGCCGGCAGCCATCGCCACATCCCGCCAGGATGCATTTCCCGCATAAAGACCGGTCTATAAATGCCGCTCCTCAATTTTACTTTTCGCTTAAGCTGAGGGCTATGGTATCTCCTCAACCCATTTAAAATACGATACATATTTTTAATAAAACGGATACCATCCTTTTCCACCCTACCAGTATTGCTGAATGGAGGTTTTTTTGTTTTCCACCAGCGGCAGCAAGGCCTCCACAACAGCGGGGTTTTGCGCCGCAACGTTCTTTGTTTCGTAAGGATCTTTACGGTAGTCGTACAGTTCGATCAGCGGTGTTTCTTTCCGGTAATACTTTGTGAGGCGATAGCGGTCCGTGCGGACGCTGATCCCCCGGTTAAAATAGCTATAGGCTACCGATCCGCCGGTTTTGCCCGGCTGCTGAACAAGATCCGGGTAAAGCGACCGGCCGTCCAGCGTGTCTTCCGGTGCCAGCCGCGCCAGCTCCAGCAGGGTAGGATAAATATCTACCGACTGTGCGATCCGCTGTGAAGGTTTGCCCGCTGCAGGCATTCCCGGAACCCGGATAATGAGCGGACTGCGCAGGGCATATTCAGACAGGGTGTGCTTACCCCAAACCCGTTCGTCGCCCAGATGCCAGCCATGGTCGCCCCACAGCACCACGATCGTATTCTTATCGAGGCCTGCCTGCTTTAGCGCATCCAGTACCATTCCTACCTGTGCATCTACATAACTTACAGCGGCAAAATAGGCATGCCGCAATTTGCGCGCATAAGCGTCGGATACAGGGTCTTTCAGCGATGGTTTCTCCTCCCCCTTTTTATACTGGTTGAACTCATTGCTGTTATGAAGGCTCTTTGCATTGACAGACCCCGGAATATCCGGAGACGGTGAAAGAGGGATCCTGCTTTCCTCATACAGATCCCAGTATTTTTTGGGCGCTGTAAACGGCAGATGTGGTTTAAAGAAACCAACAGCAAGCAAAAAAGGTTTTGCCTGCCCGCTTAGCCTGGTTAGCTGCTCCACCGCCAGCCGGGCGGTAAGGCCGTCGGGATAGGCCGTATCCGCCACCTCCTTTTCCTCGTATGGACGCACCTGGTTTTTCATACTCTGCCGGTTGGCTCCTCCTGCATAGCCAAAAAAGGCATTCCACCCCGTTTGCCATTTGCCGGCGTTAAAATAAAAAGCATCCCAGCTATTGGGAAGTTCCGGATTGTCGGATACCGGCTGGTTATAGCCATATACTTTCCCATCCGGGGAATGGCTGATCTTGCCAATGCCCACCGTAAGGTACCCGTTCCTCCGGAACAATTCCACGAAAGACTCCGGTTGTTCCCCATCCGGCCTTCCCGCTGTAAATTTTTCAAATGCATCATTTCGCAGGGCCGCCGGTCTTTGCGGCAGGCGGCCGGTGAGCATTGAATAACGGGAAGCCCCGCAGGTAGGTACATTTACATAGTGGTTCAGGAACACCCGCCCCGCACGGGCCAGCTGATCAATATGCGGCGTTTTCATATAGCTTTTCCCATACGCGCCCAGCTCCGGCCGCAGGTCATCGATGGCGATCAGCAGGATGTTGGGCCGGCGGGCTTCCCCCTGCTGCCCGTGTACCGGGCCGGTCTGCAGCCCTAAAAAAAACAGGAAAAGGATGAGCCCTTTTTTCGCCCTGTTTGTAGGATATCTTTTCTTCATCTGGTTTGTTTATTATGGAATCCTTGTTGACGGAGGGCCAAGATAAGAAAATTTCATGCCGCCAAGATCGATCACGACTTTCTGGACCACCATCCCCGGATCTCCGCAGATGATCTTAAGCGTATGTTTACCCGGTTTATCGATGTAAAGCATGGACTCATTTACGGCGGCATTGCGCTGCACGTTTTCGGACCACCGCTGTGAATATTCAGAAGCAGAGGAAGACGGATACGCTACGGCACCATCATCGATACTGATCCCGTATTTTGTCTGTGCATTGGAAGACTCATGAAACCCAAAATCCCGGTTGGAGCTGAGGGGGAACAGCGGCAATACATAGGTATATACTTTTACCCTGCCGCGACCAAAAGTGTAAAAATCGTATTGCAGGTTGGGCGCATCGCTTCTTTTAGGATCCTGCATCGGTGCTACGGGATCGCCCATCATTACAGACCGGCCTTCATAGCCGAGGTCATCTACCTGCTGCATGCGGATGGCGCCATTTTCCACTTTTCGGTGGTATTGCGCTGCCGGTATGGACACGATGCCATTGTACTCCAGGAACAGCCCCTTCAGGCTATCTGCTGCCCATTGCTGCGGGTTCCATACCGATACGGCAACCGTACGGTGTTCATTTCCCGACCGGATCTCCACAAAGCCCTGAACACCGGTTCCTGCCGGCACCCGGTCCCAGTCTACAGATACCTGCACCCGCTCCTGCCGGTGCACGCTCCCGCGCGTTGTGCTCAGCCGGATCCAGGGCGCTCCTGTTTTCGCCGACCATTGCAGGGGCTTCCTGCCCGTATTGTACAGCTCTATAAAATGTGTCTTCTTAAAAAAGCGGCTAAAGGTAGGCAGATCGCTGCCGGAAGCTATAGCCCCCTCGGGCTTGATCTTCAATACGCCCTTTGCCGGCAGCAGGATCGAATCCAGGCGCGGCTTTTCAAAATAAGAAGCCGTAATACCCTGCCTCAATGACATAATGCGGTTCCATTTCCCGTTCAGCAAGGTATTGTATGTTCCTGTAAGCAGCCGCAGGCTATCGTATAATCTACCGGTTTCCCTCCTCAGATCACTGGAGGCCGCCCGTTCTTCCGCAACATACTGCCGTTGCAGCTGGGCAGTCAGCCACATCCGGTTCATCAGTCCCGCGCCTTTTACCGGGTAGTATAATAGTTGAAAAAAAGATGCTTTTTGTCCTTCCGGAAGCCGGGTCCAAACCTCTGCAGCCATTGCCTCCATGCGTTTACAGGTTTCCATCCGGTCCTCCGCCTCCCGGTAATGATCAAAGGAAAATTCCGTATCGGCAGGACGTTCCCGCGGATATTTGTTTACATTCCATTCATAACCCCAGCCCATGAATTCAGGCTTTCTTGAAAAAGCCAGCCGGTCGTAAATGGTCGTGATCGCCTTAAAGGTTTCAAAATAACGGGCGCCATAGATACCGCTCAGCCACCGCGCGCGGAACAGGGGCGCTGTCTCAAAATTAAAGTCATCGATACGATAAGCCATCGCCAGGAACTGCGTTACGGGAGCTTCGCAGGATTTGATATCACCGGCGTTGAGCAACCATAACCTGTCGGCACCGGTCTTATAGGCTTTACTCAATTCTTCATACATCAGGTTGGGAGGCGTGGAGCTCAGCCATAAATAATCATGCGGAGACCCCAGGTAGGAGGCGTGGTAATATACCCCCGACCGGCCGGAACGCTGCTGCTCTTCTTTATTGCTCAGCTGCTTCATATAGCCGTAATTGTCATCGGGCCATACAATGGTTACATCTTCCGGCAGCTCCAACCCGTTCCTGTAAATATCCAGCACTTCTTTATAGGGCGTAAACGCCTGTGGTATTTCGTCCAGCGGTTTATCAATATGTCTTTTTAAAATAGCCCGCTGGTCCTTTACCGCTTCCCCAACCAGGCGCACCCGTTCCTTCATACTGTAATTCCCTTCCATCTCCTTGTCGTGCATACCCCGCAGCGCTATCGTATATACATTTTCGTATGGTGAATTTTCCCGGACGCGTTTATCAAGCACTTTCAGGATGTTCTGCTTATTCGTTTGATAGTTCCATTCGCCCATTGTTTTTTTATCCCATTCGCTGGCATTGTTAAACAGCAGCGGCTCCGGGTGCACCGATCCCATTACAATTCCAAAAGAATCTGCTACCCGCTTATTTTCCGGATATTTATTAAAGGCGCCACTGGCTTCGTGCATAGCCGGGCAGAGATAATTGGCTTTTAGTCTCAGTAAAAGCTCAAAAACCCGTGCATAGGTTTTGGGGCCGATGTCTTTCAATTCAGGATCAAAGGTATGTTTGGCCCAGGGCAGCAATCCCCAGTCCTCATCGTTGATAAAAATGCCCCGGTATTTGACCGACGGCGGCTTTGAAACAAAGGGTCTTACCGTTATAAATAATTGCCGCCGTTCTTTCACCGGCACATCCGCCCACCAGTACCAGGGCGAAATCCCGATCGCTTCCGAAACGGACAGCAGCCCGTAAGCTGCGCCGCGCCGGTCGCTGCCGGCAATCACCAACGCTTTTTCCACACCTCTTACCGGCCGTTTCACCACTGCCACAGCATATTGTTCCCATCCATGTTCCATTTTAGCAACATCGATCTTTCCCTGCCGCACGAGCTCCCGGATCAGCGCGTTTCCGCTGACCGTGCCCACGATGATCCCGTTTTTAACCCGACCGTTAAATGCAGTTCCCAGGCGGATCCGCTGCCCTGTTACTTTATAAACATCTTCCGCAAACAACCCGGCCGTTTTGGCAACCGTTACCGCATCCCCGGCATCATAACAGAGCTGAACCGCACCTGCTCCTCCCAGCTGAAAAACATTATCGCCGGAGCTCCGGTCCGTCAGGGTTACCTGGGCATGCAGCAACTTCCCCGGCAATAGAAAAAACAGCACCGCCAACCCCGTTAGGATCGCCTTCCTGCTGCTCATTCTGCTATTCATCTTTTCCTCCAAAAACATTTTTAACGGCTTCAAGATATTTCATTTTATGCGTTACATCCGGTTCCAGGTAGCTTCCCTCAGTCCATTCGTTCCAGGAATTCAGGGTAATGATCCGTTTGGTTCGCGGGTGCGCATTTACGAATACCTTCGCCTGCTCCAGCGCCTTCCTGTATGCCTGGGGCGTATTGCCCGTTATTACCGGCGTACAGGGATAGCCCCGGTTCTTAAAGGTGCTGTCCGGATCGCAGCGCGGAGAAGCATCCCACCCCATAGAGACATTTGGAAAATAAGGCACGGGAAATGTTGCCACCGCTTTATCCGCATAGCTAAAATAATCTTTCCGGGCCTGCTCATAAGCTACCTCCGGAAAGCCGTTGAGAGCTATGTGGTGGATCCATGCATAGGAGGTAAACGAGTTAAAACCCAGCCCTTCGATGGCCTCCGGTGAAACCGGTTTTACAATGTTCAGGTGCAGGTCTTTAAAGCCTGCCCGGATCGTCTTTTTCCGGAAAGCCCGCAGCGCTTTTTCCGTGGCCTGCAAACTGCCAAAGCACTGGATCAGCTTATCCAGCTCATACACGGAAAAGTACGGAGCGCCATTGATCTGCCAGTAGGATGGATGTTTAAAATAATGATCAATGATATAATCGGTCATCACCTCCCAGGTAGCCGGCGTAATATTCCCTTTGTACATCACTTTGTACGGAGCTGCGATCCGCTTTGGAAAAAGATCCGTCCAGTCGTGGTTAGCCCACATCAGAGCAAATTTCACCCTGCGGTTGTTCGCCGCTTTCATGAAACCTTCTTCCAATCCCTGTTGTAAAAAAAGGCCGTCATCATAGTAATACCAGTCGTAAATAAACACATCGATCCCGAAGGATGCAGCCACATCGATCTTTTTTTTCATTACTTCCGGATCGGCTTCATCCTCATAGCCCCAAAGCGGCTTCTTGGGCTGATCGTGCCCGGCAAAGCGCGGGCGGGCCGCTTTCAGCAGCTCCCACTCCGTCCAGTTCTTTCCATGGTATGCTTCGTTTCTTTTATCTATATGATAATTGGGGAAATAATAGCAGGCAAGCGTATAGCCCGGAGAGGCGTCGTTTTGAGCGTACACCGCGCCCTGGCCATTTAAAAACCAAATGATCCATAACAATATTTTCCGGCATAACGCAACCGGCACCTGAAGGCTTCTTTTATACATGATCGCGCATTTGAAAAGCACCCTTACCTCTATTTTCCATGAAGCAGGTGGGTACCTTTTATTTCAAGCGCTTCCGCGAGCGCATCCAGCATACCATATCCAAAACGGTTGTCCGGCAACAGGTAGTGGCCCTCCGTCCATTCATTGAAACAGGCAATCGTAAGGATAGCGGGCACTTCTTTATTTTTATTCAGGTAAGCAAAGGCGGCTTGCACAAAGGCTTTAAAAGCGGCGGGGCTTTCGTTGTTATAGATCACGCAACGCGGCCACTCATCACGATTGGGTATTGCCGGCCGCTTTTTGGGCATGATGTACCGGGGGGTAGAATCCCAACCCGGCGACAGTGCCGGGATGTAGGGCACTTTAAAATCTTTATGGTGCTCCGGCCAAAGCTTAAACGCTACATCAGCGGCTGCCACTTCATAGTCCGAGATCTCGTTCTCCTTCGGCTGAAACCGCCGGGTGGTCCAATCCAGCGGATTGTAGGAGCCTGCAGTATCATACCCCACCTCTTTACTGTTGGGGGTATAAAAGCCCGATGAATGAATGTGTATGCCTTTATGACCAAGCTGTTTTGCATAAGCGCGCAGGTCTGCAAACAGTTTCTTTGCAGCCGGCATACCGATATTTTTTTCCAAGCGGTTGGGGTCCCAGATACAGAGCACGGGTTTGCCGCCGATCCTCCAGTGGTTGGGCAAATGAAAATACCGCGAGATGATATAGGACATACTGCGCCAGCATTCTTCCAGCGTCACATCCGGTGGCTGGTAGCTGGGCGGATAACCGGGTTTTCCATCCGTTTGCTCTGTCGGGAACAGAATGTACCAGGGATGGTTCGTCCACATACAGGCAAACTGTACATCTGCCGCATTGGAAGCTCTTAAAAATCCATTTTCCAGGGCTTCGTGCAGGGCCGGTTCGCCATTGTACCAGTACCAATCCCATATATATACATCAATGCCGCTTTGTTTGGCAAGTGTATTGTATTTCTCCCAGGTGGCCGGTTTGCTTTCATCCAGCTCACCCAGCAGTGGTCCGCGCGGCTGCTGATGCCCCTGGAACCAGGGCCGGGCGCTGCGCACCAGGTTATATTCCGTCCACCCTTCGCCATACAATTTATTATGAATGGCCGACGGATGGTAATTGGGAAACAGGTAGGCCGCTACCGTTAAATGGTCCGGCTTCTTCAGCAGCGCCGTATTTCCCACCAGCTTTTCCAGGTCTCTGGGCAACCGTGGTGTTTCGTCCGGCATCTTTGAGCGAGCCTTCGGAAGCCCGCCATTATCCAATCCTGAAGCGGCCGCAAAGGCTGCTCCGCTCCAAACGGAGGTTCCGGCAGCCAGCGCTATGGTGCCTTTTCCCATATCATTCAAAAACCTTCTCCGTTGCATTTTTCGGTCTGTTTAAAGGTACGCGCTATATATGCTACAAATACCCGGCCGGTTCCAGTACCATCTGCCTTACCGGATATATGCTCCAAACTCTGCCAGGGCAACGTTGTTCGAATTGCCATAGTCGTTCAGTGCAATCAGTTTGATATGCCTGGCTGAGGTTGCCTGCGGAAGATCGATGAAGGCCTCGGCGGACGCCCTGTTTTCAAGGGTATATTTCAACTGGAAGGTCCAGTGCTCCCCATCGGCGCTCGTGTACAGTTCCACATCTTTTACCAGGTTGGTTGCCGTATTGCGCTGTTGTACAATAAAACCCTCAAGATCGTAGGTACTTCCCATATCAACGGCTGCCCAATGCGGATAATAGGTTTGGGCTGTGGGAGGCGTTGTATTTGCTGCGATCTGGTTTACCCACAACGATACAGGGTTATTGTCAATAAGATTGGAAGGGGGCCGGTAACTGTTTCCGGATCTTATATCAAAGCTGGACGCCGTTGCGATCCATCCGTCTTTTGGCAACGGATATCGCTGGCCTTTTACGTACATCGAAATCCATTCCGTATAGAAAGTGTCAATGGCAAACAGACCGGGAACATAAACAGTCCTGTATTGAATCGTTCCCCGTGGAAAATCGGGAAACTGCGAAAGCAGGATCGATTTATCAACAAAATATTTGCGGGTCACATTGTCCTTATCTTTAAATAACACTTCTGTGCCCACGATCGCCGTATCGGATATTCCGCCCCACACGATCCAGAGACTGTCGCTGACAACGGTAGCATCGTAAATGGGTCTGGACAAAAGCGTTGATTTATAAAAATCGCCGTACACTTTGCCGATCACTTCTGTTTTTACCGAACGGTTGCCCTCGTCATCGAAGGTATAAATCTCAAAAACATAGGTAGCCTCCGGCATATTGTTGAATGGCAGGTAGGTGGAGTCCTTTGAAGGATCCAATGCCACTTCCAGAGAGTCTGTTCGGTTATTCCAGTACACCATGGCCCTGGTAACTTTCGGGTCAGATGAGTTGGCCCAGGAAAGTATCATGCGTTTATACCCCGGCGATACTTTTGCGCTCACCGGCTTCCCGGGGTATTTCTGCTGCCCGTAATCCAGGAATTCTTTGTAGGTATCATCCATTTTGGAGCAGCCTGAAAAAACACCCCCTGCAAGCAGGAACAGGATCAATATCAATGGTTCTATCTTCTTCATGCGCTTAGTTTTTTATATCCGTTGTGCGGATGCTGTCCGAACAACCTATTAAGTTCACAAATCATTTTTCCGGTCATTGCCGGTGTTTAAGGGGTGATATCGGCATCTCCCCAAAAAGTTACTTCAGCGATGTATATATAGTCAAGGAAGCCCCAGGTTTCGTTGATCTTGAACCGCAGGTACCTTACGGGAACCTGTTCGGGGAAAATAAAGTCCTCTCCCTGATCAACGGCATAGGTTACATCTTCCGCCGTTACGGGCCCTTCACCCGAAGGTTTGTAGGACTCACAATCCATCAGTTTTGCCCACCCGTTCCAGCTACCGGAGGGATCGGGCGTATTCACGCTCCCCCATACTTCCCATTTTTTTGGCGCGCCCAGCTGGTATACATACTGGCTTCCGGCCCGATGGTAAAACTTGTACCGGCTCAGCAGGCAAACGCGGCCCATATCGAACGTGAACCATTGCGGCATCCCGGAACCGGGCTTTGTGTGAAACTGGGTTGAACCGGCTCCGTAGCTGTCGTTCCATATCTTATCCAGTGTCCAGGAGGCGTTGGCGTGCCCCCCCACCACATCGGTGGGCAATACTACACTTTTGAACAGGTCTTTGGGGATCAGCTCTTCAAACACGGGTGTAATGGTTTGCCTGATGGTGTCCGAAAGATTCCCCCACCGGTCCCTGACAACGGCGCCAAATACACGCGGTTCACTGGGAAAACCACGGACGGAGTACTTGCCCTGTAAGGATTTCGTATAATAGGTCTGTATCTCCGTAAGCTTTCCGGTAGAATCCGGTGTCAGCATTGTTACTGCCAGGCTGGCCTCTCCGCTGTTCATAAACGTTATGGTGGTTCCTCCGAAGGTTTCCTCAAACTGCAGAGTATTGTATGCTTCCTGCAAAGGAGAGGTCAATGGGGTGACCTTTACCGTTACAGGCTCGGAGCTTTTTTCACCAAAACTTACAGCGTACAGTTTTACCTCGTATTCTTTTACATCCGGAAAGCCGTCGACCACCAGGCTGTCCTGATACAAAGATGAAATGGTTTCCCGCTGCACACCGGGTCTTATTTCAAAAACAGCCTTCACATAGCGCAGGTTTTCGTTTGCCGGTAATTTATAGCGCAGGAGGGCCGCCCCGGGCAGTGGCTTTACAGACACCTGGGTAACCGGTGAAGGAGCGCTGCCATCGTCAGCCATCGGACTGATGTAGTTTTCCCGCGAGCAGGAGAACAACAGGCCAATGCAGCAAATAACGCTTAAAACAAATACATATCTTTTTGCCATGGTATGTGCGTTTGATTTTAATTTATAGATTACCATCCGGGGTTCTGAACGGTGTTCTTATTGGCGAAGATCTCCAGTTCACGTACCGGCCACAAATAGTCTTTCAGACTGAACGTCTGCTGATACAATAGTCTTTCGCGATAATACCCCTCAGGTGTTTTCTGCTCGATATCCCAACCTGTAATGGGCTGATTCAGCTCCTGTATAGCCGTCTTCCACCTCCTCAGGTCCCAGAAGCGCTGTCCTTCAAACATTAATTCAATGGTCCGTTCCCGCTGTATGATCTCCCGCAGGCCCTCCCTGGTTGCAGGCTTTGTGGGGTTATAGGCAAAAGCTGCCCAGGAGTCAACCACTCCCTGCAAACCCGCACGCTCCCGGATCTTATCCAGATAGGAGTACGCCTCGGGAGAAGGTCCGTCGGCCTCGTTCAACGCCTCCGCATATAAAAGATAAAGATTCGCAAGCCGCATCACCGGCCAGGGGTAGTTCTCTCTTGCATAGGTATTGTCCTGGATCACATTTACATAGTTCACATATTTCTTCGGCCAGATACCGGTAATGTTGTAGCTGTCATTTGCTATATTGGCAGCCGGGTCTCCTTTTTTAGACGATACATACCACATATCTTCCGCCGCATCAAACTTACCCTGACCGTACCAGACGCCGCCATCAAAGCCAAGATCGGCATAATAGCGTGGCTCCCGGCCTTCATTCATCTTTGCCGTCGTGTATTCCGGTACCAGATAATTTTTTGATTCCTCGGTACCCTGGATGAGTGCGAACCTTCCGCTATAATCCCAGGTTTTGTCTTCATCAATGGGCACACCATTTTTTGTATAGAACTTTGCGGCTGTTTTCAGTGGCACAGCGCAGTTGCCCAAAGTGCTCCTGGAAGCCCGCTTGGAAGGATCAAGCCCCCTGGGGGTAGACTGGATCTGCAAATTATCGACCATGCTGTTGGTGTTGGCCCAGATAATTTCAGCATTCCACTTTTCGTTCATGGCGTTCCGGATGTTCATCTGGAGCTTGAGGGTATCGGGTATATCGTATTGCCGGTTGCTCTGACTATAGTAGTAGAGTTTATTTCCTACGGCATGGCAGGCGTCAATCGCAGCTTTGCAGGCTTCTTTTGCTCTTACCCATTTTTGGGGGTCATAAGTGGTATTGAACAAAGCAATGCCGCGGTTGTCTTTAAAATTCGCATAGTCGGTATTGCCATTGAAAAGCGGGCTTGCTGCCGTAACCAGTACTTCGGCTTTGATGGCCAGGGCAATCGGCCTGGTGATCCGCCCCAGTTCGGCAGCTTCATTTACGATGGTTTCCGGCAGGTCCGGAATGGCTTCGTCGATCAGCGCCACTACATAGTTAAAGCAGGAGTCTACCGGATCACGGTGCACCTTCACCACGTCGGGACTGGCGTTCACCGGAAGGTTCACTTTCTTTATCGGAATGGGGCCGTACATTCTTGTAAGGTAAAAATGATAATAGGCTTTTAAGAATTTCACTTCAGCGATCCACCTGTTTTTTTCACCCTGCTCCATATCCGGCGTCCGGCCAATGTTTTCCAGAAAAATATTGCAGTCGCTGATGCCCTGATAAAGGTCTATTCCCCCACCCGATCCCTGCCAGAAATTATCATACGGGTTCACCACATTCTGATATCCGCGGGCAATATTCCAGGAGCTGGGTACATAAAAATTATGAAACCACAGCTCATCGCCTCCGCCCAGCGCCGGGTTTTCATCGGCAGATCCGGACATGGCACTGTGCCGGGGAAGATAGTTGTAACAGGTAAATAAAAATTTTTCTGCCTGCTGCCGCATATTAAAGGCATGGTCGATGGTAGCAATGTTGTCGGGAACCACATCCAGATACTTCTTGCATGATGTAATGACAGACGTTATTAAAATTGCTATCAATAATGTATTTCGCATCTTAACACAATTTCATGAGTTTAAAAATCTACTAATAGTCCCAGGTTATACACTTTCTGGTTGGGATACCGCAAGCCGTTGCCGCCCATTTCGATATCCCAGATCTTGAACTTGCTCCAGGTGTACAGGTTAATACCACTCACATACACCCTTGCGCTGGCGATATCAAGCCTGTTCAGCCATGCATGGGGCAGCTTGTACCCCAGCTCCACATGCTTCAGCCTTAAAAAGGCACCGTTGCGCATAAACCAGGAATTGGTTTGGGTATTATTCGTGATCGGATACGTGCTCAGCCTGGGCCAGAGCGCATACAGATCGCGGTGATCCTCCGACCAGTAACTGTCTGCGTACGCCTGCAGCAACTGGTTCACATACCGGATTCCTGAAGAACGTTCATCATTGTTATAATAATAAGCGTTAAAGGGCGCAGTGGCCTCGGGGTCGATCCAGAAAGAGGTTCGGCCCGCACCCTGGAAGAAGGCCTGGACATCGAAATGCTGATTGCCAAAAGACAATCCAAATCCATAAACAATCTCCGGTGTGGTGGGGTAGCCCAGCGGAACCATATCCAGCTCGGTGACCCTTCCATCTCCGTTTACATCTTTGTACTTAATATCTCCCGCCATATACTGACCAAAACCCTGCACCGGCGAGTTGGCTACCTCGGCTTCATCCGCAAACAAACTCTGGGCAATGTATCCCCATTGCTGGTTGATGGGATAGCCCACCCGCGACCGCCACCAGGCACCGGGATACTCGTACTCTTCAAACACTTTATATTTGGCAGAGGCGTAGGTAAAGTTGGCCATTGCCTGTATAAACATATTGTTGGCAAACGTATGGTTAAAGCTCAGGTCCACATCCACCCCCTGCCCCGTAACCGCGCCAATGTTGGTTTGTGGCTGTGCCCATAAACCCATGGATGCCGGTGTGGATGCCCGTTGCTGCAAAATATTGTACCGGTTCCTCCGGTAATACTCAGCTACCAGATTCAGCTTTCTTAAGATCCCTAACTCGATTGCAAAGTTGGCGTCACGCGAAGTTTCCCAGGTAATATTCGGATCGGAATAGCGGGAAATGGAAACACCCGGGCGGGAATAGCCGTTATCTCTCCCAAACACCGAGCCATAGGTGGCATTACTTAAGTTTACTTCCGACAGGTAAAAGAAACGGTCTTTTGCATCGCCAATATCATCTTTGCCTGCATATCCATAAGTAGCGCGGAACTTTAACAGGTTGATCTTATCCTTTATATTTTGGAAAAAGGGCTCGTTGGAAACCGTCCACGCAATACCCGCGGAGGGAAAGAATCCCCAGCGCTGCGTTTTATAAAAGCGTTCTGAGCCATTGTAGCCAAAGTTAAACTCTATGTGATACCGGTTGTCAAAGCCGTAAGTAGCCCTTCCTGATAAACCGATATTCCGGAACGGCAACGACTGCTGAATACTGCCTGCATTGGGGTTGAGGCGCTCCTGCAGATACCCGATGACCATTCCACTTAATGTATGCCGGGCATTGAATGTACGATAATAATCGATCGCTGCTTCTCCGTAAATGGTTGAATTGATCTCCTTCGTACCCTCGTCGTAATCGAGGGTCTCTCTTCCTTCTTCTTCATTGATTAGGTAAACATTGTATGTACCTTCTCTGAGATTGTAGTTAGACAACCCATAATAAAAAGGCAGATATTGCCGGGTAATGGTAAAATACGCATGCCGGTCGGTACTCAGCCTTCCACGTGCTTTCAATCCGGGGGTAATCGCTTTGAGGTCCTGCTTCAGCTCCAGCTGTGCTCCCACTTTGGAGCGGCCACGGTCCTGGTAACCGCGTACCATATCAGCATAAGGGTTCAGGTAATCGCCGTTGCCGTAGTTGCCAAACATAATATGGTTCACAAACCGGTGTGCCGAATCTTTTGGATAGTAAGCGGGGAACAGTACCGGGTTGGCACGCATAACCCTTGTATACATACCGCCGCCGGAGTAAATCGGCCCGTTGTAATCTTCAAATACACCCGAGAGGCGTACGATCATTTCGGTACTGGGCGAAACGAACATGTTCACATTGGACCGCAGCGAATAGGTCCTGAAATTGATGTTGTTGTTAAAATTATTTCTCTGGTCTACTTTCAGCAGGCCATTATCCTGGGTAAAGGTTCCTCCCACATAATACTTGGCTACATCCCCACCTCCACTCACGCTCATGTTCAAACGCTGGTTCACCGTATGGTCCTTAAACATTTCCTTTCTCCAGTCTGTCGAAGGAAAGATGTAGGAGCCGGAGCCAACCACTGTATTATCGATCTTCTCATCCGAATACAGCACCTGCTCCAGCGGATTTCGTGTAAGGATCGCTTCGTTGTTCAGCTTCATATATGTGACCGGGTCCGCAAGTTCCACATCCCGTGTATTCATGGAGAGGTTGGTTTCTGCCCGGAGCGAGATCCTCGCCGCGCCTCTTTTACCTTCCTTGGTTGAAATGGAGATCACGCCGTTTGCCGCACGGCTCCCGTACAATGCTGTGGCTGTAGCATCTTTGTAAATATTGAAGCTGGCCACATCATCCACATTAATTCTTGCAAGGTCATTGGTGGTCGATTCTATTCCATCAATTAAGATCAACGGTCCTCTGCCATATCCAAAAGTGGTGATGCCGCGTATATAAAATTCGGCATTGTCGGCTCCCGGCTCGCCGGTCCGTTGTACGGCAATCATCCCCGGAACACGTCCGGCCAGCGCCGTGGTCAGATTGCTGGAAGGGATCTTTAGTTCCTCTGGTTTTATCTGAGTTACGGAGCCGACCACCTCTGATTTTTTCTGTGTTCCGAAGGCAACCACCACAACATCGGAGAGATTTTCTCCGGCAGTATTTAGTGTAACGGAAAAGATCCGGCTGCTGCCGACGGCTATTTCCTTGGTTTCATAGCCGGCATAGGAAATCATGAGGGTATCCTGATCTTTTGCCAGGATGGAAAACTCGCCGTTGCCGTTGGTCAGTGCCGAGCGGGCGGAGTTCTTGATCAGGATCGTGGCCCCCTCCAGCGGCTCATTCTTTACATTTTTTACCACGCCGGAAACCAGGGAATCTGCAGCTAATGTTGGTTCACCTGGCCCGGCAACGCAAGCGTGTGGATACGCTCTGCTGTTTGCTGTAGCACTCAGCCCCGTCAGCACGCAGACCAACGCGAGCAAGCAATGCACTCGTAAAATTCTCATACTTAAAATTGCATTCGTTATATTAAAAGCAGCCTTATATCGGAAAACGGCCGTCTTACACCCCACTAAAAATGGAGAATCCTCCATCTACATTGATCACGGTTCCTGTTACAAAACGGGAAGCATCGCCCAGCAGCCATACCAATGCCCCAATCAGTTCTTCCGGATCGCCCAGCCGCTTAAATGGTGTGTGCTGCACCACAGCTGCACCCCGTTCGGTCACTCCACCCCCGGGTGTCGTCAGCAGTTCTCTGTTTTGTTCTGTAAGGAAGAAACCCGGCGCAATTGCATTCATCCGGACAGCGTCTCCATAGCGGTTTCCCAATTCCATAGCAAACCATTTGGTATATGCATCAATAGCACTCTTTGCAAGACTGTATCCCAGCACTCTTGTAATTGCCCGCTGGGAGGCCATGGAAGATATATTGACAATGCTGCCCCCGCCATTTTCCGCGATCACTTTTCCAAAGACCTGCGTTGGCAATACGGTTCCCATTAAGTTCAGATCGATCACTTCGCGCAGGGCGGGTATGTCCAGGTCAAAAAGCCCCATGTCCTTCTGTATGATGGCGTTCTTCATATTACCGCCGGCTGCATTTACCAGACCGTCAATCCGCCCAAATTCGCTCAGGATGCGGTCCCGGCCGGCAATCAGTTCCGGTTCCCTGGTAACATCTGCAATAATTGACAGCGCCTTTCCTCCGCGTGCTTTTACCCGGGCCTCGCGTTCCTTCGCTACTTTTTCATTCCTGCCGGCTATTACCACAGCCCCACCGGCAGCCACGATACCATCTATAAAAGCTTTTCCTAAAATGCCCGTTGCTCCGGTGATCACAATAACTTTACCAGCAAGGTCGAACGCTGTCATATTTCTTTTTTTTAATCTAAAGCCGAGCAAAAATCAATGAATCGTTTCTCTCCGGCGTTGCAATGTATTTCAGTAGTTTTTTCTCTTAAACAGCACGAATATATCATTAATCCTATCGGTTTTCAATAGCGGAAGCGTCAAAACGGCGCTAATCCAATATTACAACGTTTGAATAAAAAATATTTTTTTTGAAAATCACAGGATTTTTCAGAACTTTTGAGCAAATATCTGAGATCATCAACAGTGAAAAAGGGCGTTACCATAAAAGATATTGCAGCAAAACTCAACATGTCTGTTTCTACCGTTTCAAAGGCTTTGAACGACAATCCCAGCATCAGCACGCTTACCAAAGAACGGGTTGTAAAACTGGCAAACGAGTGGAATTATATTCCCAATGAAGCAGCGCGGCATTTTAAGCAAAGCAAATCGTTTACGCTCGGATTGGTGATCCCCGACCTGCTGGACCAGTTCTATGTACTGGCCATCAACGGAGTGGAGGCGGTTGCCGGCGACAATAAATACCAGGTAATTGTAGCCCAATCGCATGAAGACACGGAAAAAGAAGCGCAGATCATCCAGAACCTGATCAGCAACCGTGTGGATGGGGTGATCATTGCCATTTCCAAGAACACAAAAACAACCGCGCTCTTTCAGCGGCTTGAGCAAACCGGCATCCCGGTGGTTTTTCTGTCGCGCTCGCTAAACGATCCGGGCTTCGACTCGGTGGTTACGGATAATAAACATGCAGCGGAACTGGCCATTGATTATCTTATAAAAAAGCAGCATCGCCGTATTGCGCACCTGATGGGGCCAAAGGCGCTGGGCACCAGCCACCTCCGGCATGAAGCCTACCGTATGGCCCTCGAAAAAAGAGGTATTTCCTACGACCCCTCGCTGGTCAAGGAAATTGACTTTTCTGTTACACAAACCGACGAAGTGATGGAAGCCCTGTTTGCACTTCCTGATCCGCCTACGGCGCTTTTTACATTCAAAAGCTATGTCAGTCTTGACGCCCTCCGCTTCATCAAAGAAAATTACCCGCAGAAATTACAACAGGTAGCGATCGTAGGGTTCGGCAACCTGCCGCTGATCCAATACCTGGATCATAAGCCCAGCGCATCAATTGATGAAAATTCGTTTGACATGGGCATCGCCGCTGCAACGCTGTTACTGAAACATATCGAAAACGAATCCGACCAGCCCCTGCCCGCATCTACCCTGCATATTCCCTGTAAGCTGATTGTTCATCATTCATAAAGCCTGCACGGCCATTGGTGTGCAGACCGGCTGCGTTACTTTGCGCAACAGCGGATAAAAGGCAAACCGATTCCCCCGGGGCCAAAGCATATATTAACAATACATTGAGACTCTTCCATAAACACATTCAGGCAACGCTATATATATTTATGTCTGGCTAAAACGGATTACCAATGAAAAATTTCGTTATCGTCCTGCTGCTATTTCATGGAATGACTGTTGGCGCTCAAACGTCACAACAGCAAAAAAATATTGAAGCCTTTACAAAGCTGTATGGATATATCAGACATTTTCATCCGTCGGACGAGGCGGCGTCCATTAACTGGAATCAGTTTGCAGTTTATGGCGCCCACCAGGTTCTAAAAGCTTCTTCAGACGATGAACTGCTTAGAACCCTCAGCAATTTATTCATGCCCATCGCCCCGTCCATTCAGCTGGGGCGCGAGCCTCATTTCAACGTTGCAAGCATCACACCCGAAAAGCCACAGGATCATCAAAACATATTTTGGTTTCATACGGGCGTGGGGATCAATGATCGCCGGCCTTATTCCAGCAAAAGAATAAACCGTCCCATAGAAGCTTCTGTCGAGTCATCGGAAAGGTCTGAGCTGTTTACACAGGTTATCGACGCCTCCGGCTTAAGGGGGAAGCAGATCAGGATGGAAGGAAAAATGAAAGCGGATGTTACCGATGGCAGTGGTTATTTACGGATCAAAATATACAAGGCTGGAAGAGCCGGGCTTTCATATAATATCGATAGTGAGCCTGCCAAAAAAAATGAATGGACAGTTTACAAAGTATCCGGAACAGTTGATAAAAACGCCCGTCAAATTATACTTGGAGGAATGCTGGAAGGAAGGGGTTCTGTGTGGTTCGATGATATAAAGATATTTGTCTATGATAAGGTTCTAAAGCAATGGGAACCGGTAACCATCAATAATGGAGATTTTGAAACATGGGCCAGTACACTTCCGGCGGATTGGAATATAGCCCCGGCAAAAAGATATAAGTATACAATGGCTACCCTTGGAAACAACAAAGTGCTTTCTGTGGCAAGTGAGCCTAGGGGATTGGAGCGCAACCGTTCCATAGTAAACATAAACACCATCAACTATAAACATATTCCCCCCCCCGGCACCACGCTTCAAAAATCCATTGCAAAAAATATAGCTGTCATCTTTCCCATAGCGCTCTATGGTACCGCCAACCATACCTTTCCTGTTGCAGATAGTGCAAAGCTTGTTGCGCTTAAAAAGGAAATAACGGCGTTTTATCAGCAGCACAAAACGGCGGAAAACCTGGGTGTAAGATTGGGAGCCATTGCTATTTCATGGAATCTGTTTAAACATTTTTTCCCTTACTGGGAAGACGCGTCCAAAAGCGCTGATGAACTATTGAGCGAGGCGATCAAAAGGTCGTTTGCAGATAAAACCCCACTCGAATTTCGACAAACCTTGTTAAAGCTTATGGAGCCTTTGAATGATGGTCACATGCGGGTTGGTTTATGGGGAGACACCACTCATGCATATAACGTACCCTTACAATTAGCCTGGGTGGAGGGAAAAGTGGTCGTAGACCAGGTGTTAGACTCCAGCATCAGCGGAATAAAACGAGGGGCGGTCATTACAACAATAAACGGGAAAGATGTGATGGATGTTTACAAAGATAAAATGAGTTCTATTTCCGGGTCCCCACAGTGGAAATCATACGCTGCCGTTACCACACTGTTAGACGGTTCCCGATACACTACAGTGGAAATAAGCTTCAGACAGGACGGAGCGCTTCATCGTCAAAAATTGGAACGAAGTTTTACTGATGCGCAATATTACAATAGTCTGAACCGGTTGAAAAAAACAAGTAGTAAAATTGAAAACGATCTATTTTATCTTAATATGAGTACCGTGTTGCAGAATTCGATCGATAAATGGATGCCGGAGCTTGTCAAAGCCCGGGGCATCATTTGCGACTTCCGCGGTCATCCGGAAAGCAACAATGACTTTATCTACCATCTTCTAAAAGAGGAAGAAGATACAAAATGGCTGTTCACTCCGCAGACGGCTTATCCCGACCAGGAAAATATCGAGTTCAAAGGCTCCGGATGGAATATGAAACCCAAGAAACCCCGGGTTACCGGAAAAGTTGTTTTTATAGCGGATAGCCGTGCTGGCAGCCTGTCAGAAAGTTACCTGGGTTTTATCAAAGATTTCAAACTCGCCACCATCATCGGCCAGCCCTCCGCCGGTGCCAATGGCGACGCTAATACCGCCGATTTGCCGGGAGGATATACCATTATTTGGACGGGAATGGTGGCAAAGAATCATGATGGTAGTAAACACCATATAAAAGGTATTGTACCTGACATACCTTTGGAACGCACCCTAAAAGGAGTGGCTGAAGGACGGGATGAGTTTTACGAAAAAGCGCTTCAGCTGATCCATGCGGCAAACTGATCCATGCTGCGGTAAAAGAAACGAATGATCCGCTCTCATTCTACGGCCGTTCCGGCTTCCAATGATCATTTCCGCCGGCTCATGGTCGAAAAAAAGTGCCCCGTTCCCGGAGCACTTTATGATTCATTTATCCGATTCGCTTATCGCAGATCCACTACTTCCACGCCGGGATACTTTGCCGGGTCGAAGGAAAACTGCGCATCAGACATGGGTTTGTTCGCTTTTAAACTGCCCACACTGTAAACGGTACGGTTGCCATTTTTTTCCACGATTGTGGCACTGGCGATGGTCCTGGCCGCTTTATCAACCGCAAGATACAGGCGGCTGAACGCTTTGTTCTTGTCGATGGGCTGCATGATGATGACGTTTACCGGCTTACCGGCCACCTTGGTATCATTGCCCATCACATACATAAAATCTTTACTATAAAAATCTGTAAACAATTTTTGCGGGGTGATGGTGCTTTCTGATTTGTTGGCATTGTTAACGGTTACCTCCTTACTGGACGGATCATAATTCCAAACGGTTTTGCCATCGCTGAAGATCTTATTATTACCAAAACTGATATTGAACTTATCTCCTTTCATCAGAATGGTTCCGCTCTTCTTCGCCATCACCTTGCCCTGGGCATTCTGACTGGCATAAGCAAAGGTTGCGGTTACCGTCTGGTAGGATTTAAACTTTGCGCTTGCGGCATCCAGTATGGCCTTAGCTTTGGGATCCCGCTGTTGGGCAAAGGAAAAGACAGCCACCAATAAAAGCACCGCACTTACATATACTTTCTTCATATTCTTTTTAAAATTTGTTTTGATAATTTTTATACTCCTTAGACGTCAAGATTGATACCGGGTTGCGGCGTTTAACAGTTTTTAACAGATTTTAACCCAGCATATCCAGGTGTTCCTGCAGCTCTGCGTCCGTTTTGATCAGCACTTCCCGGGCCTTGCTTCCCTGGTTGGGACCAACGATACCGGCCTGCTCCAGCTGATCCATCAAACGGCCGGCACGGTTATACCCCAGCTTCATCCTGCGCTGCAGCAGGGAGGTGGATCCGATCTGGTTGGCCACAATGAGCCGGGCTGCATCCTCGAACAGGGAATCCCGGTCGTCCAGGTCAAAATCACCGCTTTCCATATCTTTTTCATCAATGTATTCCGGCAGCAGGAAAGGCTGCGGATATCCTTCCTGGTAAGCAATAAAGTCTACCACCTTATCCACTTCCGGTGTGTCTACAAATGCACACTGCAGCCTGGAGATCTCCCCGTTGAGACTGATGAGCATATCCCCCTTCCCGATCAGCTGATCTGCCCCCCCGGCGTCCAGGATGGTACGGCTGTCGATCTTGCTGCTTACCTTGAAGGCGATACGGGCCGGGAAGTTGGCCTTGATGATACCGGTAATTATGTTTACGGAAGGCCGTTGGGTGGCAATGATCAGGTGGATACCAATGGCGCGCGCCAGCTGGGCCAGACGGGCAATGGGCATTTCCACTTCCTTACCCGCCGTCATGATCAGATCGGCAAACTCATCTACCACCAGCACAATGAACGGAAGGAACTGATGCCCTTTCTCCGGGTTGAGCTTGCGTGCCGTAAACTTGGCATTGTACTCTTTGATGTTCCGGCAACCGGCATCCTTTAACAGGTCATAGCGGTTGTCCATTTCAATACACAGGGCATTGAGCGTATTGATCACTTTTTTGGTGTCGGTGATAATGGCATCCTCTTCGTTGGGCAGGCGTGCCAGGAAGTGATTGGCGATCTGGCTGTACACGCTCAGCTCTACCTTCTTGGGATCGACCAGTACAAACTTCAGCTGCGACGGATGCTTGCTGTACAGCAGGGATACGAGAATGGCATTGATCCCTACGGACTTACCCTGGCCGGTGGCACCGGCCATCAGCAGGTGCGGCATGGTGGCCAGGTCTACAATAAAGTTCTCATTATCGATCCTTTTTCCCAGCGCAATCGGCAGCGAAAAACTACTGTTCCGGAACTTATCGGATGCCAATAAAGTTTTCATACTTACAATGGTCTTGCGGGCATTGGGCACTTCAATACCAATGGTACCGCGGCCGGGAATGGGCGCAATGATCCGGATGCCAAGGGCCGACAAGCTCAGCGCAATATCATCTTCGAGGTTCTTGATCTTTGAAATGCGCACACCTGCTGCAGGCACGATCTCGTAAAGCGTTACCGTAGGGCCTACTGTAGCGCTGATCTTCTGTATCTCAATGTCATAATTGGCCAGTGTTTTTATGATCTGGTTTTTGTTGTTCTCCAGCTCGGCCGGGTCCTGTACCACCCGCTCGCTGCCGTGCGATTCCAACAGATCCGGGGAAGGTTTTTTATAGTGCTTCAGATCCAGCGTCGGCTCATACACCTTACTCTTTTCTGCAGGGGCTGTTGCCGCGGCAGTAGCAGGCGCGGGGGCAATGGGACCGGAATTGATCTCCAGCTTGAGGTCTTCTTCCAAAACCGGTTTCCCGGCCTTTACGGACTTGCTGGTAACCGGTAATTCCAGCTCCTGTGTTTGCTCTTGCAGCGTTTCTTTTGCTTCAACGGGCGGGACTTTCCGGGTCTCGGGTTTTAGAACGGTGATCCGCTCGTACCCCTCTTCTTCCTCCTTTGCCTGTACACCCGGTTCTTTATTGATCAGCTTAATATCGTATTGGGGCTTCTCCACGCCGGTATCGATCATGAGCTGTGCCCCTTTTGTTTCCGGTACATCCGGCACTTTCGCTTCCGGAATATCGCCCTCATGACCCGCAGGAGCCACGGCACCTGCTGTTTGCGGCCGCTTCAGCTTTTTGGGAAAGCTAAAAGCAGGATTAAACTGCCAGATGAAATAGGCAACCACGATCAGGGCGAGCACCGCACCGGCCCCGATCATGCCCAGGGAGCCCGTCAGCCAGCCCGCGATCATATTACCAACACCGCCGCCCCAGCGAAACTCTTCGTTTGGCAACAGATACGCCAGAATTGCGGATACAACCAGCATTCCCAGGGTCACATACTTGAGGTTCCTCCATACAGAAAAGACCCTGCGCCGCCATAAAAGATTTACTCCCACTACAAAAAAGAAGGTGCTGATCAAAACCGCTGCAATGCCAAACAGCCGGTAAATGAAATAATGTGCGCTAAGCCCGCCCAGCTTGCCCAGGAGGTTCATCATTTTGATATCCGGGTCCCACAGGATTTCGCTTCCCCGGGATATCTGGGTAAAATCCTGCCGCCAGGTAAAGAAGTAAGAAATAAAGGAAATGATCAGAAAAACAGATATCAGCAGGAAGGTGGTTCCGGCAATTTTCCAGGTGCGTTCGTCCCGGGCTAACGCCTTCAGTTGAACTTTTTCTTCTTTTTCAACTTTCCAGGTACCTGTTGTATTTTTACTCGTCCGTGCTGTTGGTCTTTTGCTCTTCGGTTTACTCTTAGTCGCCATAAAAGCAAAGATACTATTACTGTTTAATGTGAGAATTTGAAAATGTGAAAATATGAAAATGAGCGCTGGAAGTGTACGCTTACTCCAGGTATCAACAGGTGCCCGACACGGAATTTTAAACCAGGAGCCGCTCCTTTAGCGGCAATCTACCGGCTTTCAGAAGAAAATCAAATATCAGCATCAACCCAACCGGTTCTAACTATTTGTTATTGAGTACACTAAGCACCAACATCACCCAACCGGCGATAAAGAACAATCCGCCTATGGGCGTCAATATTCCCAATCCGCCCAGGCCTACTTTACCGGTAGCCTTCAGCGCGGCCAATGCATAGAGCGACCCGGAGAAAAGCAGAATGCCGATCAGAAAAGCGGCACCTGCCCAGGACATGAGCTTTACAGGATATTTTTCGAAAAGGATGGCAACCAGGATCAGCGCAAGGGCATGGTACATCTGGTACTGCACACCGGTCTGAAACGTAGGTACCGACTCCGGTGCGATCTCTTTTAACTTATGAGCACCAAACGCGCCCAGTATAACACCCAGCCCCGACAGGGCTGCTCCCAATGTAAGATATGCTTTATGCATCGATGATCTGTTTTACAAATTCTTCCGGCCGGATATGACAGTCGTCTACTTTTAGTTTTGCGCGATCATAATAGATGCGCCGGTCGTTATTTTTTTTAACAATATAGGCCTGTAATTGTTCGTCATCCAGGTCTTTTAAAAGCGGACGGTGCGCTTTTTGCTGCCGCAGCCGGCCCAGTAAAATATCGAAGGGGGTATTCAGCCAAACGGTGGTGCCCTGCTGGTTCATATAGTCGATATTATTAAAATAACAGGGCGCCCCGCCACCACAGGAGAGCAGCAGGTTGGGATGACTGTCGGTGATCATATACAATATTTCCTTTTCCTTCATCCGGAAATACTCCTCCCCTTCTTCTTCAAAAATTTTGGTAATGGGCCGTCCTTCGGATTCCACAATAAGATCGTCCAGATCATAAAAGGGCAGCTCCAGCTTTTTACTCAGGATCTTTCCCCAATGTGTTTTCCCCGCTCCCATAAAACCGATCAGATATACACGCATAATAGCTAAATTCTAAAATCCAAATATCAATAAACAGCAAATATCCGGGATTCAGGGGGGATGATGAAATGTTCGCTCAAAGAATCAGGAAGAAAAAAAGCAAGAACCAAATCTCAAAAAAAAAGACAAGAACCAGGTTCCAAGCAACCAGCCTCAACATTGAACGCTGAACTTAAAACCTGAACAGGACTCCGTCCTATTTAAACGCATTGATCCCCGTGATGTCCATACCCGTAATGAGCAAATGGATATCATGAGTACCTTCATATGTGATTACACTCTCCAGGTTCATCATGTGCCGCATGACCGGGTACTCCCCTGTGATCCCCATCCCGCCCAGGATCTGCCGCGCATCCCTGCAGATCTGCGTGGCTACGCTGCAGGCATTGCGCTTGGCCATACTTACCTGCTGCGCAGAAGCTTTTTCCTCATTCATCAATACTGCCAGCCGCCAATTGAGCAATTGTGCCTTGGTGATCTCCGTGATCATTTCGGCCAGCTTTTTTTGCTGCAGCTGAAACGCAGCGATCGGCTTTCCGAACTGGGTCCGCTCTTTTGCATAACGCAGCGCCGTATCATAACAATCCATCGCTGCACCCATTACGCCCCAGGCAATGCCAAACCGGGCTTTGTTCAGGCAGCTTAGCGGCCCTTTCATTCCGCTTACCCCGGGAAGGATATTCGTTTTGGGTATCCTTACATTGTCGAAAACCAGCTCTCCCGTTGCGGAGGCTCTTAAACTCCATTTATTATGGGTAGCCGGGGTAGAGAACCCTTCCATACCCCGTTCTACAATGACCCCCCGCACGATCCCTGACGGGTCTTTTGCCCAAACCACGGCTACCTGCGCAAATGGTGCGTTGCTGATCCACATTTTGGCCCCGTTCAGCACGATATGGTCCGCCTCTTCTTTAAAATGCGTGACCATACTGGAGGGATCGCTTCCATGGTCCGGTTCCGTTAACCCAAAACAGCCCAGCCATTCGCCACTGGCGAGCAGCGGCAGGTACTTACTTTTCTGGTCTTCGCTTCCGTAAGCAAAGATGGGGAACATAACCAGCGAGCCCTGTACGGATGCGGTAGAGCGCACGCCGCTATCGCCCCGCTCCAGCTCCTGCATCATGAGGCCATAGCTGATATAGTCCAGCCCGCCTCCGCCATATTCTGCCGGTATGGTTGGACCAAAACATCCCAATGCGCCCAACTGTTTTACGATATGTTCCGGAAAGGCCGCGTCCTGTGCATATTTTTCAATGACCGGGGTGATCTCCTTTTTTACATAGGTGCGTACGGCATCGCGGATCAGGCGGTGCTCATCAGTAAAAAGCGCATCCAGCTCAAAATAATCCGGGCTCTGAAACAGATCAGCTTTTGCAGACATAACAAAATTTTGATGATCCTCAAAGGTAGCTGATTTTGGAGATTGGTGATCGTGTTGCGGCTGAGGCACCAGGAGGTCCTGCAAATCCTTTGTATGGCTTTGCGGTAACGTTTAAAACACGAGGACACGCAAAGGATCCACAGCGTGCACTAAGATGTTCAGTAGCCGTATCTCCCGGTGATCTTTGCGGATCCTTTGCTCTTTGGAGTCTTTATTTCTTCGCCGGAGCCAATCCCCGGTTCTCCAGTAACGGGGTAATGTCCGGCTCCCTGCCCCTGAAGGCCTTATACATTGTGGCCAGGTCTTCTGAATTTCCTTTTGAGAGGATCATATCGCGGAAACGCTGCCCGTTTTCCCTTTTGAGCCCCCCGTTCTCGCGGAACCAGGCGTAGGCATCGTGATCCAGCATCTCCGCCCAGCTATATGCATAATACCCCGCAGAATAACCGTTGGCCCAAATATGTAAAAAATAAGAGGACCGGTACCGGGGCGGAACAGCAGCAATGGCCAAACCGCTTTTCTGAAGTGCTTTTTGCTCAAACGCATCTACGTCGGTAACGGCACTGTCTGCAGAAGAAAGCAGGTGCCATTGCATATCCAGCCTGGCCGCAGCCAGCAATTCGGTAATGGCATAACCCTGGTTAAAGGTTGCGGCGTTCCGGATCTTATCTACCAATACCTGCGGAATGGGCTCGCCGGTCTTATAGCTCCGGGCATAGTTTTTCAGCACGGCGGAATCCAGCGCCCAGTGCTCGTTGAATTGTGAAGGCATCTCGACAAAGTCACGGGATACGCTTGTTCCGGACAGTGAAGGGTACATCTGGCTGGCAAATAACCCGTGCAGGGCATGTCCGAATTCATGGAACATTGTGGTTACGTCATCAAAGCTGAGCAGCGCCGGTTGTCCTTTTACAGGCTTCGGAAAATTGCATACGTTCACGATCACCGGTCGGGCATCGAATAATTTGGATTGCGTTACAAAATTATCCATCCAGGCTCCGCCATTTTTATTATCCCGTTTAAAGTAATCGCAGTAAAACAAGCCCATCGCCGAACCATCCTTATCAAAGACCTCGTATACTTTTACATCCTCCTGGTACACCGGCAGATCCGTGCGTTCCTTAAATGTAATCCCATAGAGTTGAGTGGCCGCATAGAATACACCATTCTTTAGCACGCTGTCCAGTACAAAATAGGGTTTCACTTCCGATTCATCCAGATCATATTTTGCTTTTCTTACTTTTTCGGCATAAAAATCCCAATCATACGGCGTAAGCTCCGTTGTATCTTTCTGCCGGGTCTTCATTGCTTTTATATCTGCTGCCTCGGCGGCAACCTTTGCCAGCGCCGGGGGAACCAGCCGGCTTAAAAATGCGTTCACGGCCTGTGGTGTTTTGGCCATCTGGTCCTGAAGCTTCCACGCCGCGTAATTTGGATATCCCAGGATGCTGGCCTTTTCTTTCCGGATGGCTGCAATCCGCAATATATTGTTCCGGGTATCATTGGAGTCGCCTTTTTCGGCGCGGGTCCAGGATGCATCAAAAAGCTTTTGCCGGGTAGCGCGGTTGGTCAATGACTGAAGGGCGGGCTGCTGGGTAGTATTGGTCAGCGCGATGAGGTACTGCCCCTCATGATCACTTTTTTTTGCGGCCTCACCGGCTGCCTGGATCTCCGCATCGGGCAATCCTGCCAGCGCGGTCCTGTCGGCTACAAGCAGCGCACCAGCCTTGCCGGCAGCCAGCAACTGATTGCTGAACCGGGTACTCAGCGTGGCTTCCTCTTCGTTCAGCCGCCTGAGCTTTGCCTTTGCAGAATCGGGAAGCGCGGCCCCGTTCATTACAAACTTCTGGTGATAATATTCCAGAAGGCGTTTTGATTCAGCATCCAGCTTCAGCTTATCCCGTTGCCGAAATACGGCATCCACTCTTTCATACAGCTTTGTATTCATGTAGATGGAATCGGAATGTGCGGAGAGCCTGGGAGCCATCGCCTCCTGGATCTTCTGAAGATTGTCGTTGGTATTGGCGCTCGTCAGCGCATTGAAGGCCGCGTTGGCACGGTCCAGCAATCGTCCGGTTTTTTCAAGAGCAACCAGTGTATTCTCAAAGGAAGGAGCGGCCGGGTTACCGGCAATGCTGTCAACCGCTGCCAGTTCTTCCTTCATTCCTTTTTCAAAGGCCGGTACAAAATCACTTTCCTTTATTTTATCAAAAGGAATGGTATGATATGGAAGCGCACTTTCTTCCAACAACGGATTCTCTGTGTTTGCAGTATCTGTTTTATCGGGTGTATTACCGGGCATCGTACAGGAAGTAATGATTAAAAAAATGCAAAGTACCACAATGTGCTGCTTCATAAAATTGATTTTACGCAAAAGTAGACAGGGATATCCTGAAAACCACATCCTATCCCTTATTTTCAGGGTTAGAGGGAATATAGATCTCAAATACGGTGCCCTCCCCTTTCCGGGAATCGACCGTTACGGTTCCGTTGAGCTTTTCCAGCGCTTCCCGCAGGATGTACAATCCCAGCCCCAGACCGCCGGGCTGCGCTCCCTTAAAAAAGGGATCGAAGATCTTTTCCGTTTCTGCCGTATCCATACCTGTTCCGTTGTCGGCTACAGTGATACGGGCGCCATCGTCTGCCGTGACGATCCGGACCACTACTTTTTTATCGGGCTCCCCGGAGCGCTGGCATTTGATGGCGTTGGAAAGCAGGTTGGCAAGAACGATCTCGATCCGGAAAACATCCCCGTAAAAGACGTGGGCTTCTTCAACCGACACGTCAAACCGGATCCCCTTTGTACCATTGGAGGTCCGGTACAGGTCGATCAGGGAACGCACCAGCTCTTCAAAATGGATCTGCTCCTGCGCTACTTTAAAACGGGCCGTTTTATAAAACTGAACCGTTTGGGATACATAGTAGTCCAGCTTCTGAATGCAGGCATCCATCAACTTCCAGTACTCCCCTGAGTCATCCATTTTGCCTTCCATCTTCACCAGGTCAAGAATGCCTGTTGCGGAGGCGATGGGCGCTCTTAACTCATGCGACAGGCTGTACACAAACCGGTTCAGCCCGTCATTGGCTTTCTGAAGTTCCGAGATCTTTTCCCGAAGGTCACGGTTGGCTTTGTAATGGTCATATGCGTTCAATACACTGTTGTGCAATTCCAGCTCATCCCAGGGCTTGGTGATGTACCGATAGATATCTCCCTGGTTTACGGCTTCAGCCAGCACTTCTATATCGGTATATCCGGTGAGCAGCACCCGGGGAATATGCGGATATTGTTCCTTGGTCATTTTAAAGAATTCGACGCCGGTGATCTCAGGCATCCGCTGGTCGGATATAAGCACATGGATCTCCTCCCGGTCCAGTATATCCATCGCCGCAGCTACAGAAACAGCCGTAAAGACCCGGTACCTGGTCCGGAAGGCAGCCTTGAACGAATTGAGGTTCTGCTGCTCATCATCTACATAAAGTACATTAATTTCGGGCATCATGGAACATCAGTATTTTAGCGAACGGGTAAACTAATTATAAAGGTAGTACCTCTTCCTGTTTCTGTAAATACCTGAATGGAGCCATTGTGCTTTTCGATGATCCCCTGAACGATGGACAGGCCCAATCCGGTTCCTTCCCCTACATCCTTGGTTGTAAAAAAAGGATCAAAGATCTTGTTCCGGACCTCCTCCGTCATCCCCGAGCCATTGTCTCCGATGCTGATCTTTACCTGCCCTTCCTGTTCCCAGGTTTTAATGGTCAGTATGCCGATATCCGGCTCCTTCCGCATTCGTTCGCATATGGCCTGAACGGCATTGGTAACAACATTCATGATCACCTGGTTGATTTTACCTGGCTCACATTCTACCAGGGGGATGTTACCCAGCTCTTTTACCAGCTGAAATTTTTGCGGAAAACTGTTCTTTACCAGCAGGAGCGTGGATTCGATCCCTTCATTGAGATTGACACTTTTCCAGCTGGCTTCGTCGACCCTTGCAAAACTTTTCAGCCCTTTTACGATCTCTGAAGTGCGGTTCGCTCCTTCCTTTATCCCCGAAAGAAGGATCGCTATTTCCTCATAAACATATTCCAGGTCGATCTCCTTTTTATACTTTTCGATGTCCTGCAGCTGGGAGGACAGCTCCTTCGACAGATCCAGTTTTTCGTACCTCCGGATCACCTGTTGCAGATCTGTAACATCTGCTTCCAGGGGACGGATGTTTGAAGTTACGAAATTAATGGGGTTATTGATCTCATGGGCGATCCCCGCTGTCAGCTGACCCAGCGAAGCCATTTTTTCATTTTCGACCAGTTTTGCCTGTGTATGCTGGATCTGGTTCATGGCTTCTTTCAATTCCTCGTTGGTTTGCTGCAGCTCTTCTGTACGACTTTTTACTTCCTTTTCCAGTACAATGTTCTGTTCTTTTATCAGTTGCTCGTTCTCTCTTGAAACGCGTAACGCTTCCTTCCGGGCCAGCTCCTCCTCGCGGCGATAGGTATTGATCTTGTCTGCCAGCGCCAGGGAAAGAAGTACCGCCTCCACTGCCGATCCGATCTGCAACGCATAATAGGTAAGGTCATTGTAAGGAAGCAACCCGGCATTCCGGAGCACAAAAACGATCACACTGCAGAGGAATACCGACCATGCCAGTAACAGGATCCTTGCAACTCTTATTTTCCGGTAGCTCAGCCTGCTCAGCATCACTAATACGTAAGCAGATCCGGCCGCCGCAACAAATTGCACTGTAACCTGGGCTTCCTGCTGGAGTTTTAAAATACTCAGCACAAAGGCTACACAATAAGCAGCCTCAATGATCAGCATCCGCCGGTTCAGCTTTGCAGACAACTGTTTCAGGTTCAGGAACTGCCTTATAAACTCTGCGGCAGCAATGCCGTTGAAGAACGGGATCATTACATTGGCATAGGTATTGATTGCCGGATGATTGGGCCATAAAAACCGGAAGGCATACCCCTGCAGCATGGCCTGGCTCAACCCTACGAAGAGCACATAGAGGATGTAGTAAAAATAACTTTTGTCCTTTGTGGAAAAAAGCAGGAAAAAGTTATACAGGAACATCACCATAATCAGCCCGGTGTACAAACCAAAGACCAGGTCTTTTATGGCCAGGCTTTCGCGAACGGGTTTGGTGGCGCCCACTTCTATGGGAACGAGTATCTGTTCCCCTGCACGCAGTCTTATATACACCAGCTGCTCGCCGCCTTTTGCCAGGGAAAGATTAAACAGGTAATTCTGATTCTTATTGATCCGGCTGTTAAATGGCTTCCCCTCCGAAATGGTGACGGAATCGAGAATGGTTGTATCCTCTTTTACTGCAAAGAACTGAACCTCATCCAGTGTGGGATGATTGAGCGCGATCAACAGACGGGAAATATCGGTGTTGTTCCGGAGCCGGATCCGTAACCAGAATACAGAATGGCTTATAAAAAAACTGGGCACCTGTCCTTTAAAGGACTGAAAGGGCAGCTGTGCTACTTCCGGAAACGTATACTGGCCTTTTCCATCTTCCAGGTATTCAATTTGGCTTTGCGTAACCAGGTATGTTTTTTCACTGTCATCGATGTTCGTCAAACGCTGTCCTTCTGCGCGAACGAAAAAAAAAGAGAAAAAAAATATGGTTATCAGCTTATACATTGCATTAGCCGGTTATATCCAGCTGATAGTCTACCATCAGCTGTCCTTTGGGACCATCTTCCGGTGTTTGCTGTACCGGGCGCTCTACGATATTAAAGATCCGGGTTCTTTCTTTTTCATCGGCTTTCGAAAGGACCGAGCAGTCGTTGATCGCCATTGCAGTGGCTATAAAGTCGTCCTTGGGATAAAAAAAGTTCCCGTTGTTGCCCAGCGATGTTTCAATCTCCGCCCCCATTCGCTTACCCATTCTTACGGTAATGGGCGCCGCCAAAAACAGCACTTTGGTAGACTTCAGCATACAGGCAACTGCCACCCCGGCACGGCTCATAAAAAAACTACCAATACCCCAGCCCACTACCTCCGTGGAATTCCATAAACCGCAGATCTCCGAAACCCCGGGCTGGCCGGCCATTGTATGTACGGACGGGTCGTACTTGCTGATAGCTGTTTCGATGGGCAGCTGCAGTTTTCCGTCTGCCATCTGAACTCTTGCGCCGCCATACACTTTGGTCCTTTCTTTATCTTCCGCAACGATCACAAATGTGTTATCATGATACATCCAGTCCTGATTGCTGGATGTAATGGCAACAATGCCAAAATGTAATTCAAGCAGCCGACGATGACCTTCGATAAAATTCAAACACGTAACGGGGTCAGTAGTAGCTCTGAACGCTCTTATTACAATTTCCAATGGTCGGTATCTTATTTTATTAAATCATTAAAATCAATATAATACCTGCCGGAGCTCTGTATCTCGGACAGTAAAATCCTTCTGCAGGTATCCGTAACCATGGCTCCGCCCAAAACAACGGAAGAGGCAAGTTGCGGCCAAGCATTTATTGTTTTGTTCATTTCTCCAAGTGATCTTTTCATTCTGTCAGAAATTTTTGTAAGATCAAATATCTTGCCCAGAATAACAATTTTTTCTTCATTTGACAATCCTTTTAGTTTTTCGGTGTCCATCCCTTCGTCAATACTGCCATGGAATATGGGCCTTTCCGGCTCCAGGTCAAACCGCTCCACATCCAGCATTCCCCGGTCGTTTGTATCCATTACCACCGGTATTCCCAGCGACCGGGCTTTTAACCTGCTGGATATTTTTACATCAATACCGTCGCATTCTTCAACAAGGATGTCAATTTTTCCGTTCTCCGAAAAAAAGGCATCCAGATTCTCGTCCGTGATCCCTTCCTCGAAGCAGCGGACATCCAGAAAGGGATCCAGCTCTGCGATCTTCCGTGCAGCCAGGACCGCTTTATTCAACCCGATGTCCTGTACCGCCACATTCAAACGGTTCATATTGCTGAGTTCAATGGCATCAAAATCAGCCAGATGCAGGGCACCACATACCCGCTCCATGGCAAGCGTAAAAGCAATCGACTGGCCTACCGATAAGCCGATGACCCCTATTTTCTTTGTCCGGAGGATATCCCTTTCCTCAGGGGTGATCTTATACGTGTTCCTGCTGGTTCTCACGGCAATGAACGCTTCCTCATCCAGCAGGTGCACCATTTTTTTTGACCAGGGGTAATATACCCAAACCCCGTATTCTTCCGGGGTAAGCCCCCCCAGCGCTTCCTCCATAAACCGGCCCGGGTCGTCGCCGGGCTTTAGTCTTGTAAAATAAGAAATCTTTATGTATTCAAGCAGTTGATTTGCGATCTGATCATAAATAGTCAGGTCTTTTACGGTGCGCCGAAGTTCCCAAAACCGTTGCCGCTCTTCTTCGTGGTATATCCTGAAAAACAAGGGTCTGTAAACATTATCGGAGGCGGATGCCGCCTGCAGCCAAGCGGATTCATGAGCAGCTGCGCTTTTTTCCATAAATATTAAGTAATTTTGATTTATACAATATAGACGCAAACTTACACAAATTAATTCCAAAATAAATTATGGAGCAAAGTCTTCAGTATTCAAACGTTTTGTATGTTGATGACGAAATTCATAACCTGAATTCCTTCAAGGCCTGTTTCAGGCGCGATTTTTCTGTGTTTACGGCCCAAAGCGTGGCCAAAGCCTTACAAATATTAAAGGAACAGAAGATCCATCTGATCATCACCGACCAGAGAATGCCTGAAACCACGGGTATCGAATTTCTGGAATCCATTATAAATGACTACCCGGATATTATCCGGATGCTGCTTACAGGGTACGCAGACATCAATGCTGTGGTGGATGCCATCAACAAAGGAAGGGTGTTCAAATACATCCAAAAGCCCTGGGAAGAGGCCCTCCTCAGACAAACCATCATGGAGGGGCTGGAGTTGTACACATTTAACCTGTCGAAAAAACAAATCGCCGAAAAACTGGAGGAAAATAACCGGCAAATGGAATTCCTGCTCCGGCAATCCCTTCTTTCCTGAGTTTTTTATTGTCCCTGCTTTTTCCTATTTTTGCGCTAAACCACTGATTTTCAGTTATCCCATATCAGGCTTGCCTGTCTGTATTCCTAAAAAGGGCCAATTTGGCTGGTTATTTGTGTTTTTCTCAAACGGCAGGTACCTTATATTGCAGGATCTGTAGACGGATGCTATTTAAAAACTATAAACCTACATGATGAAAAAGTTTGCGGTATTGACAGGCGTTCTTTATTTTTCATTAACAGCCGGCGCGCAGGATACCTCTGTTACCGGCGCCCAATCGCTGCGGGACAAGGTGCTGGCAGATATTCAGAAGAATTTTACGGCAAAGACCAAGTCTTTCGACTCCACGGTATCACAGCTGGACCAGCGGATGTCGGCACTCGACAAGTCCATTAACCAGTCAAACGATGTAAGGGAGAAGGCAGACAAACTGGTTTTGCGGGTGAAGGCAGTGGAAGAAAAACAAAAAGCGATCGAGCAAAATGAGCTGAATATCTTCCAGGCCAATTACCAGTCGGCCATGGTCAATCTTATTTCCATGGAAAGGGAGATCAAACCCCTGGTCCTTTTTAATTCTACCAAAGCTTTTTTTAATTCATTGAGCGAAACCGGCAACCCCATGAATTATGACGGCTACACAAAATGGTACAATTCGTACGCCGCATTTGTAAAGGAAAAAAAGACGGAAAGCCCGGTGCTGAATGTAACCAGCAACCTGCTCACCTTTGCCAGCGGTTTTAGCAAAGGGGTACCGGTTACCGGCCCCATCACGTCCGCCCTGTTTTCGAGCATGACCACTTATATTGATAATATTGGGAAAAAGGAAAAAGCGCTGAAGGCACAAAGCGAAGAGATGCTGACGCTTACCATGAAGATCAGCCAGTTTAACTTTGACAATGGCCAGATCGAAAACGAATGGGAAGCCATTACTGCCGAACTGCAGGATCTTCAGAAAAAATATGACAAGTCGCTGAAGGAGAACCTCGGCATCATAAAGATATCGCAGGCTGATTTTAACAACAACTTTTCCCGGCAGAACGATGCAGAAAGGCGTTATCAATACCTCACCCGGGTAAGGGACGAAGCCGCCAAATTTGTGGCCAACGAAAAGAAAACCAATCCCAAAGAATGGCGCCAGGCAGCTTATGTACAGATGAACGATGTACAATCCCTGAAACAGCGCTTTGGCCAGGTCACTTTCCGTATCAGCCAGAACCTCTTAAAGTATAAGGAACTGTTTGAAAAATACCGTACGGACCCGCAACTGGGAAGCCGTATCAAGGACCTGGAAATTAAGATGAAAGAGCTGCAGGAATCATTTGATAAAACCTTTGATCCGCTGGAGTACATCAATTCTGCGAACAGGATGTATAAGGTTTAAGGGGTTAGCTTTTCGCTATCAGTGTCTTGCTTATCAGTTTGAGATCCCTGGGATTTTGTTTTTTTGAGGGGAATCTGATAATAGACCGGTATCTATTTTATTAAAATGGCTCTCCTGTTAAAGGGTTTGTGTCTCCACAAACCTTGGCCCGCGCCCTGGGGCAGTGTCCTCATTGCCCGGCCCATAAATGGATAAAAATAATTTTGATGCCGGTTCAGTATGACTCCCGCCTCAGTCGTTCAAATTTTCAAATTGTACACCGGATTGTCGGTTCTGATGAGTTGAATATTATTGAACCTGGCTTAAGATCGTCTAATGTTGGAGTCCCTTATCATTCCCATATTTTCACATTTCCCACATTCTCAAATTCTCACATCGCCAGCGCTTCCAGCAACTGTTTCCTTATTTTCCGGAAATAACGGATGCTGTTGTCGTAAGCATTGAAATTCATGATCAGGTCGTTTACAAATCCCTTTGCCCGGGCGGCATCCTTTTTTTCCATCATCTTTAAAAGCTCATAATCATAGATCCCGTCGCGCATGGCCTCAAAGCGGATTGAAGTGTACAATTTTTTATAGCCGGGATATACGATATTGGCGTCGCCTGCAGGAAGTTTGCCGCGGTCGCGGGAGGCATCATCCCTTAGCGGGTCCCGTCCGCCCCAATAGTTCAGCCCCCAGTGCAAATACCCCGTGGCTCCGTATTTATAATTGATCCAGTGCAGATACCGCGTCTGGATCAGCGGTTGCTCAATAAACCGGTTGGCGTAGTTTCCCCGCGGTCCCACACAGGTATAGAACCACACCTCCTTCCCGCTCTTTTGCAGCTCCTGGTAAAAGGTATAATCCTTGTGAAACACATCCAGCACCGGTACCCATACATCAATGCCATCCTTCAATTCTTTTGAAGTAAGCACGGCATCCATGATCTTTACACCCGGTAAATACTTTTTTACATAGCTGCTGATGGCTACATAGGACGGTGCGTTCTTCGCCGTTGGCTCATCCGAAATATGCTGTATGTATTTCTCCAGCCAGCCTTTTTGCGCCAGGTGCGCTTTTAAAGCCGGCAGGAACTGGTCGAGAAAATTCTGTGCCCTTGCATCGGTTACCGGCAGGAGCACGGACCGCATGCCATACAGATACGCGGACGGGTTGGGACCCGGCTTCAATTTCCTTGTTGCTTCATTGTCTTCCAGCGGTACTTCTACAAAAAAAGGATCATCCCAGGCCCCGGACCTCCAGGCAAGGTGGCCGCCCTCGATCCGTTTCAATGCCCCGGCTCTTTCAAACAGCTCCGCTTCCTTATCGAAGTTGGCAAAATCAAAAGTATATTTCCCGTTTTGCAACGTGTATTTGGTATTCCAGGCCGCATAGATCCGGTGCACGTTCTGGTTGTGTGCCGCCATTATATCGGCATGCACTTTCAGCAGTTGCCAGTACAACGGTGAATACAGGGTTACTTTATTTCCCTTGTTCAGCAGCTCCAGCGATACGGGACTAAAATGAGCCGACCAGTTGCTGATCCACAACGAAGTCTCCGGCACTTTTACGGGATACACTTTAACCGGAACCGTGCGCAGGAACCGTTCTTTTTTCCCATTTACCAGCCCGTTTACGCTTACCTGTATCTTGTAGATGCCGGCCGCGGTGGTTGCCGGTATGGGAATGGATACCCACAGGGGATTGATCTCCCCCTGGGCGAGCGTCAGCAATGTATCATCCACGATCGGATCGGGGAAATAGCCGGAAACCGAACGCAGCAGGTCTTTTGAAGCCGGTGTATAGCTTCGCCCGACAGGCACATAGGTGACCCAGCCCGTTTTGGCGGTAAGCTTTGAGGCATTGCCGGGTAAACAAACCGCCCGGGATGATAGCCCCCTGACCGGCCGGTTGGCCCTCAGCACCAGCTGAATGGATGCCGTTTCTCCTGCCGCCGCACGGATCGTATCGTCCTGAAGCGGGGGAAAATAGGCCCTTTCTTTGAATATCTTTTCCAGTGCATCCACCTGGTACAGGTCTGCGCTACGTTGCCCATATCCTTTTGTAAACGAAAAAACTATCGCCAGCAGCCATAACTTTCTGATCATGATCTTTTAATTTGACAGGTTTTATATTGATGAGTCTGATTCATTTTTTAAAGCCCCGGGCCTCCGGTTGCGGGTATCTTACGGAACAAACGGTACCGGAGCGGGCCGGTCAAAACAAGGGTCTGTCTTCTGCTTCCGTAATCGTCCTTACCAGCTGCGTGAACAGGTCCAGATCCGGCTTCCGGCCAATCAGCGGCTCATTCAGGAAACGTTTTCCCCAACGTACCCTGCCGGCATCCTTCTGGCCTGCGGCCCATTTGTCAAACAGCGCTGCTGCTGCTTCCTTCCGGTTCAGCCATACCAGCGCAGCTACCTGTGCCAGGGTATTGACAGAGGCTACTGCCTTATCTGAAGCCGCAACCTGTTGCAGCAGGGCGCTTCCTTCCGGCTCTCTTTTCATGCTGATCCTGACAACCGCTTCAAAGAACTGTTCCAGCCGGTTATCGATAAGATCGTCATAAGGTTTGCCCGCGCCCATATTGCGCGGCCACAGCCCGGCCTCCTTTATATAGCGCAGTGCATCTGTGTGCTTCTTATGACCAAGCGCTTCCAGTGCCAGCACCAGCTTTGTTTCTTCATAAAGCCTTCTTCCTTCCCCGGCCCCTTCAAAAGGCAGGATCTGTAATTGCTGCAATACCTGGTTAGCATCCGCATACCGGTTGTTGCGCATCAATGCCCGCACATACAACATGCCATTGATATAATCTTCCGGATGCTTCCGGCAATACGGCTCAATCACCTGTAATGCCTTATTATACGCACCGGCAGAGAGATAATAGCGCGTGAGGTAGTTTTGATACCGCCATCCGTTGCCGGTTTCTCTGGCACGCTCCAGATCCCGGCGTTGTAAAGCGGTATCTTCATCCAATGAGGCCCGCACAATATAAAACGGAGCAAAGGTCAACGGCTCATGGATGCCTTCCAGTAACTGCCGGGCTTCGCTTCGGTTATTTTTTGCGAGGTGCAGCAGTGCACGCAGGTACACCGGCTTCCAGCTTTTTGTATGGCTGGCTGCCCAGTCGAACACCGGCCCCGACTCTTCCCTGAAGGGGAACACGAAATCCGGGTCCGCCGAAAGGGCCTGTTCCAAATAGGTGGTACCCGCAGCCTGATCCCGGTTTAGATAGGCCCGCCAATACTGCAGCTCATTATGATCCGGCGACAAGGTCAACAGTTGTTTGGCCTCTTCGATACGCCCGAGCTGGTTGTACCAGATGGCCAGCTCCAGGTAGGTCTGGTACGGGAATTCATTCCGGATAGGTGCGGCCAGTGCTTTTGCGGCGGCGGCTCCCGGATCCCGGTAATATTTTTCAAACAACAGGAATGTATTCAGTGGCTCTGCCGCTGCGATCACTTTTTCGACCGCTGTATTTTCTTTTCCCGTTATCCGGTTGACCAGGTACTTCAACTGCAGCCCTTCTATATTCCGGCGGTTATTGAGCAACGATTTTTCGGCGTATTTCAATGAACCGGTATAATCCTTCTGCAGAAAAAAGATCCTGCTCATTTGTGTATAAGCCGCACTTCTGAACCCCGAAGTAAGAGCCGCCACATCAAAACCGTCGATCGCATCATTGATCCTTCCTGTCTTGAACGCCGACAATCCGTAATAATAGTTGGCCGCCGCATCGTAGGTGTCGATGCTCAGCGCCCGCTTTGCAATGTTAAAAGCTGAATCGTATTGCATCCGGTTATAAAGCAGCTGCGACAACAAGGTCAGCGCCGGAACATAATTTTTATCCTTCTCCAATGCCTGCCGTACTTTTATTTCCGCCTCCGGATAATTCTTCAGTCCCGTCAGATCCCGTGCCTGCATATACAATCCATACCCGGTGTTCCAGTTAAAATCTTCAGGAGCGGTAAGCGGTCGCTGCAATGCCTTATCATTCACCGTCCATGTATATCCCGCCAGGTGAACGGTGGCGTCCTTCCACTGACCGGCAGACAGTCCCGCCTCAAAGGTCTTGGTGACCAGCGGTTGCAATTCCGCCCACTGTGCGTACAGCACGGCTCCTTTCCGGTCGCGTATGTACAACGTATCTTTTATAAAAGCCAGGGGAGCAATCCGGAGTGCTGCGCCGTCGATCCCCGCAACACCGATCTCATTTGCATCTGTAACGCCACCCGTTCCGACAAAGGGATACCAGTACTCCGTCCATTGATCGGCGCCATAGGGAACGAACTGTGTTTGTTTGAACGGCGTCCGGCTGCTGGATATCGAGTTCTGATTGAACAGCCGGCCACTTTGCATCTCTACATATTGCCCGTCACTGTCTGTCAGCAGCTCCTTCCAGATATCCCCCTGATCGCTCAGGGCCCAGGAAAACATTTTCCGCCCCAGCTTTTCATCACTGGCCGTATAATGCAGCATTCCGAAATCCTCCCCCTTCCAGTATGCTCCAAAATACGGCTTACCACTATTGATGACGTGAACGGATTTGGAACCGCCATAGTCGTTCTCTTTCCATTGCGCAACATCCTTTCCGGCAGCGGTATCATAGGGCCACTGAACCACCTCACCGGAGTGACCGATCGCTGCGGTACCGGGGTACACCAGTTGCAGGTCTTTTTTTGCATAGACCGCCGAATTGGACCACTGGTAATAGGGTTGGTCCGTAGCAGTGGCATTGAACCAGAACGAGCGGGTTGTAAAAAAGGCCTTATCTTTTTCCAGTTTGATCTCCACATTCCAGCGGGTCCGGGTCAGCATCTCCAGGCATCCGATAATGCAGCTGACACTACCATCTTCAGCGGTGCTCAATTTGTAATCAACCGGAGTGGCCGTGTTGGGCGTATGGCCGATCACCCCATAGTTAAATTCAACACCCCCGCTGGTCCAGGGACCGCGCATCGCAATGTCCCTGAACTTTACCACACGGTTATTGTACAGAAAATACCGCCGGTGCACTTTGTCATAAGCAGACCATACCTTGCCCCCGATCTCCGGAAACACTTCCACCCGGATAAAATCATTCTCCAGTTGCACCACCTTCCATTCCTTCCGGACAGGCGTTGCCGTAAAGCCATCAAACCGGAAATAGGGATATATTTTTTCAAAGGACGGAACCGGGTTCGGATCTGAGAAAGGATAGGTCACATAACTTTTTTTCAGCTCACGGATCACCGCTTTTTTTTGCGCAGTCAGGGACAGGCAAAAGAACAGCAGTACCGTCATACAGAAGCAACCTCTTTTCATGTGTAGTTTTTGTCGAATTTACTCAATCTGGTCCGAAGATCTCTATGCAAACGTTTGTCTTTAAAAGACATCCATCGTGGAAGCCGTATAAAGATCGCTCCCCCGCAGACACCGCAATGGGTATCTCATTTATTCCAATAGTACATCCGACCTGTATTGTTCCCGGCGCTGCCTTGCTTCCATTTGACGAGGGTTAGCACCGGGCGATATCCTATTGAGCCGGGCTGTTTGCCCTGGTGATCATCCGCCCGACCCATAATAAAAAAGCCAGCTATCAAAATCACTACAGCAGCTATTTTAACGGCCTTGTAAACCTTCTCTGGCAATCATCTACCGTTCAAATGAAAGAGCAGCCGGGGCTCCTGTTAAAAAAATCCGGAACTCAAGCAGTCTCCTTAAAAAGCGAATCATTCCATAAAATGGCAACCTTCTCAATCGCTCGTTAACTGACTAATGGCTAAAGCAATCAAAGCCCGCCAGAACGTTTCTAAACAATGCGGTCAAAGCCAACCGGTGCCAGTCTATGATACCAGCGCTTCTTCAAGCTTTAAATTTTGTCTCAGCGAGGTACCTTTAAGATCCAGCCGGTGGGCCTGGTGCAGAATCCTGTCAAGAATCGCATCTGCAATTATTTGTTCACCAATGACATCATCCCATTGGCTTACCGGCAGCTGGGAGGTAATGATCAACGCACCTTTTCCAGATCGGTCCTCTATAATCTCCATGAGTGCTGTGCGGCTTTGAGCATCAAGGGGCTGAAGACCAAAGTCATCCAGTATCAGCAGCTGTTGCCGTTCAATTCGGTTCATCTCCCTGAAGTAAGAGCCATCGGCCTTGCGCATTTTAAGCATTGCAAACAACCGGGCTGCACTGTGGTACATAACCCGGTAACCCTGACTGCATGCATGGTAGCCCAGCGCTGAAGCAATATAGCTCTTACCGATGCCGGTACAGCCTGTAATGAGCACGCATCCTCCTTTGTCAATAAACCTACAATCGGCAAGTTCCATCACCTGATTCCGGTCGAGGTTTCGGTCCACATCATAATAAAGGTCGTTGATATCAGCTTTATAGCGGAACCGGGCATTTTTGATCCGCTGCTCGGTATTACGGTTCCGGCGGTCGTCCCATTCTGCCTCCACGAGCTGGGCAATCAATTCATCGGCTGTATATAAGCCGGATTTTTCGGCGTTGAGACCGGTTGTTACGACCTGGTGCATGCCCAGCAGTTTCATTTGTCTCATTTTGTCGAGTGTTGCGGCATTCATAATCTGTATGATTTAAACGTTGAAAAATAAAAATAGCTTCGCCCGGTATGGCCTCAAAAGGCAGTGGCAATGTTCTTTTCTCCCCCCGGCAGATGCCCGAATCCAACATCCATTCCAGCATTTGCGCTACCGCCCGAAAGCAGCATACGTCCTGATCCGATATCTTTCGGAATGTTCTTCTGCCCGTTCCCGTATACTTCGCATCTGCAATTTCGTTCATTTTCCGGTAACGTTACCGTTAATTTTATCCCCAATTCGACCGCACCTGGTTATTATGGCTTTCTACTAATTATAACTGTGTCAAAATCGGCGGAATATTGTTTTAACAGGTTGCAACTGACGCCGGTTTGTTCTCCAATATTAACTCACAGATCCTTGTAAATACAAGTCTATCTCCCATCATGTATGGATCATGCAACGGAGGCCTTTGTCATGCCATCAGCAAATTTTATGCATACACTAAACTCAATTACAAGCACTTATTGAAGGATGATCCGTTTGAAACGGTGGTCTCCGGTTCATTTAAACCGGGAGGCATGTATGCACTACGACTTTTTGCCGATGAAGCACGAACCGCTGCCGCTTCTGCCGGTCATACATACGCCAAGCTCGATCCACCTGGGGAATATTCTATATATAGCCGCTACCAATCGTTATCATTCTCTTTTACAGCAGGCAGGATCCCTTCGATATATTCTATGCCTTTCAATGGACCATCGCCGGCATCCTTTACCGCAAAATAGGAACTTTATAACTAAAAATTAAAAAAAAAGTCATTTTTACGGGTAGGCACCCGTAATTTTTGATAGACGGCAAAAAAAGCCCGGATTATGTGGCAATCCGGGCTTCAAACCTTAAAGAATTCATTCAATCATAACATTTCGCTAATATTAAGCCATAGACATCATGCTTCGATGTATTGCGGCGCCGGTATGTGCCGGATCCAGCTCCAGCACCTGGTTAAAGTAATGTCCGGCCTGCACGGTGTCATCCAGGCCCAGGTAACCCAGGGCCATCAGGTAGCAGCAGTGAATCCGGTTGCGCAGGTCCAGATCATCATCAAAGATCATCAGGTCCGGCAGCGATACGGCAAAAAAATCAATGGCAACGGTATCCTCCAGGTGTGTTTCCCCATACCGGATCAGGTTCCGGAAACGTTGTGCCGCTTCTTCATGCTTTCCTAATTTTTGTAATGCCCAGCCCTGGTAAAAGATCTTATCCGGTTGCTGGTCGTTGTAATAGACGGCAGGTGTGGGCTCCGCCAGCCCCACTGCTGCTTTCTCCCAGCAGCTCTCAGCCGCGGCCAAATTGCCGCGGGCCTCTTCCACACAACCCAGCCAATAGTAGATATCATTTTCCTGGGCACCATATAGCTTGCCTTCCCCCAGGTTAACAGGAAATTCCTGTGCCTGCTGCAACAAACCTGCGGCCCCATCCAGATCCCGCACCGCCAGCAACTGCCGCGCGCGCGCCACATGGATGAGTACGTGCTGGCCGGAGGTTTTGCCTTCCCCCCCTTCCCAGGGATGAAAGTTACGGGCTTTCAGCAGCTCACCGGCCTCTTCAAACCGGCCCAGCAGCGAATGCAATGTGATGTATTCTATATACAGGTCATCGCGCTCCCTTACCTGCTCCGGGTATCGATCCAGGAATGAGAGCCGGAGCTCCGGAAGCGTGTTAAACCGCTTCTTTAGCTGATCCAGTTCAAACAGCACTCTTGAGTCCGACGGATCCGCGTCAAACGCTTTCCGGAACAAACGGAACGCCTCCTCTTTCTTATCAAACTTATTGTAATAGGCAATTCCCAGGTTCCGGTTGGTAGTGGCAAAGTCCGGGTTGATCGCAAGCGATTGCTCCCAGCAGCTGCGCGCGGGGTCATACAACCGTTTTCCATAATAGTAATTGCCCAGGTAGTATAAAGCCTTGTAATCTGCGGGATCCAGGTCCACGGCGGTCTTTAACACGGCGATATCTTCTATACGATTGGGGAATACACCATCCGGTCTTCCCTGAAAGGCTTTGCCAAACCACATTTTTGACTCTTCTTCCCTGCCGGCCAGGTGCGCAAAATACCCCAGGTAGTAATCAACCAGCGGATCCGTTGTATGGGCTGCCGTCAGCAGTAAAAAGGCCATGGCATCTTCGTACAGACCCGCAGCGGCATATTGCAATGCCATTTCAATAAATGAATAAGACCGGTGGCGCATTTGCTGCCGGAGGCCCTGCAGTTCTTTTTCCGCTGCATCGGTGTTTCCCTCCTGCTGCAGGTGCCGGCTCCATTCGAACCGGGCCGCAAAATCGAATACATCAATGGCCAGTGTTTCCTTTAACAACGCGGCGGCTTCATCCTCCCGGTGCAGCTGCCGCAGCGCCACTGCCTTTATGTGGCGAGCCTTCAGGCTGTTGTAATTCCTCAAAACCGATCTCCCCGCAAATTCCGCGCAGGTCTCCCAGTTGTTCTGAAGCCCGCTGATGTAAGCCAGCTGCAGGTAGGCATTGTCCTGCATGGCAGCATTCCAGGTGCTTTTATAAAGCCAGTCTGTTGCCTCTTCCAGTTGGTTCCGGTACCGCAGGCAGAGACCCAGGTTATACAACGGCTCTCCATCATAAGGATTGGGGTTCCTGGCCGTAAGCTTTTCCACTGCCGCACGAAGATAGGGTTCAGCGGTCTCAAACCGGCCACGGCGCAGGTACCAGAGGCCCATTGCATTGTTGCAGCGTATATCCGTTGCATCCCGCTTTAGTGCTTCGCGGTAATAATCCAGCGGCGAATACGTTGCGTGCCGGTATTGCTCCAGGTGCAGGCCCGCAAGATAAAGCGCTTCATTGGTGGAAAGCGCTTCGGGCCGCAGTATGGGTTTTGCAGGGTCCGGTATGGCCTCCGTATTGCGTTCCACCGGCGTATAAGCGATCAGCAGCTTACCCTTTACATCCAGCACTTCCACTGTCAGCCGGCGGGCGTCGAATGCCGCCTCAATGCAGACCTGTTTCTCAAAACTTTTAAGGGGTGACAATACCAGTGTGTCTGTAAAAACTTCCTGCCCCTCCTGTTTCAGCCGTATCGTTACCCTGCGTTCCTGCGTTACATACACCTGTACTGTTGCTGTATCTGCGGTGGTTTCGAGATTTACCATCGCGTCTGTAGAAGCGTTCTTTACATACCCGATGTGCTTATAGGGCATGAAGTATTGTTTGAACGTTCTTACTTCATTGGGCATGATCCAGCTGAAATCCGGCTGGTTATCGGTATACACACCGCACATCAGCTCAAAATAAGGACCATCCTCATCGGTAAGCTGGCGGTCCCAGGCTTTGCCAAATTCACCGCATCCCCAGGTCCATTGCTTTTTTCCGGGACTTACATGATGATCGGCAATATGCATGATGCCGGCCCTCTTCTGATGATGATACCCGCCCACAAAATTGAAGGCGCTGTTCACTGCCATATAGGATGTAGGGACCGGGATGTTGGTATAGATCGAGATATCGGTGCCCGGCGAATAATCTACTTTATAGTACGTGCCGGTTGCGATGGGAAAAGCACTTACATCCCGTTTGCCATGATCAAAAACGGCATTTACATCCGGAGGAAATACACTCTGGTAATGCTCGTCCACTGCCACCGCGGGGTTGGCCCACCACAAAAAGGTCTGCGGGAACGGCGTCCGGTTATACAATTTTGCTTCCAGCTCAATATAGGCCTTGCCGGCATACAGGGTAAAACCCAGGGCGCACTTGGTACCAAACATCTGCTCATATTCATTTACCCATACCGTTTTGCTGCCGTCCTTATTTTCCAGGATCTGGAAATCGGTTGCGTCAAAAGTAGTGGGACGATGGTGCTGCGGCCAGTTGAATTCGATGCCACCGCTGATCCAGGGGCCCAGCAGGCCCACCAGCGCGGGTTTGATGACCCGGTTGTGATAAACAAAATGATAATCATTGGTCTTATCATAAGCCATCTGTATGCGCCCGCCCAGTTCGGGCAGGATCATCACCTTCAGGTAATCATTCTCAAGATACAGGGCGGTCCACTCCTTCTCTTCTTTTTCGTCATACACTTTATCGATCACCTGATAGGGATACACCACACCGCTGCTCCCCTGGTACACACGCTTTTCCAGGAACATCGGGTTCTTGTCCGGCTCCCCGGTCTTATACGTCGGGATCTTCACGGTTTCCTGCCATGCACGCACTTCCATAGTCTTCTTTTTATGATTGTAGAAAATTCATTTAAGTTATGATCATCAATGCCCCGAAAAAACCTTGTCCATTTCTTCCAGCGATTTTCCCCTGGTTTCCTTTACCCGGAATTTCACGAACAAAAAGCCGAGGACACAAACGCCCGCATAGATATAGAACGGCGTGTAGGTTCCTAAGTTTTTTGCCAGTATGGGAAAGGTAAAAGTCAGTACCGCATAGGATGCCCACAGGGCCAGCACGGCAACAGCGGTAGCTGCGCCCCTTACCTTGTTGGGAAATATTTCCGAAATGAGCACCCAGGTAACCGGCGCCAGTGTCATAGCGTACAGCCCGATGGCGGCCAGTAACGACCAGGAAGCAGCAGCGGATCTTTGTTTCAGCAATGTGGCGCTGACCAGATACAGAAGGGTGAGCCCGATGGCGCCCAGCAGCATTAGGGGCTTCCGTCCCAGCTTATCTACCTGCCACATAGCCACCAGGGTACAAACCATATTGACCAGGCCGATAAATACCGTTTGCTTCAGCTGATCGTCCTGGCTAAAACCTACGCTTTCAAAAATATTTGCTGTATAATTAAATACGACATTGATTCCGCAAAGCTGCTGGAATACTGCCAGCCCGATGCCGATCAATACCACCGGAAAAACGGCACGTCCGAACACATCTTTATAACGCACCGCCGTATCGCCGGCGACCGATTTCCGGATCGCCTCCAATGTATGCGTGGCGTAGTCCCCGCCACCGATCTTCTTCAATATCTTTTCTGCGAGCAGCAGATTGCCGGCCTTGGCAAGCCAGCGTGGACTTTCTGGTAACCAGCATACACCTATCAGGAAGAGCGCGGAGGGCACAGCGCCCAATCCTACCATCCAGCGCCATGCATCTGCGCCTTCATTGCGCAAACTATAGTTGACCAGGTTGGTTATAAAGATCCCGATCACGATCGTCAGCTGGTTGATGGCTACCATGCGGCCACGCATATCAGTGGGTGCTACTTCCGCAATATACATCGGCGACAGAACAGAAGCCATTCCCACTCCTATTCCGGCAGCAAAACGGGCGGCAATGAATAATGCGCTGTTGTGCGAGAAGGCCATTGCCAGCGAGGAAAGAAAAAATACGGCCGCGGCCAGCATCAGTCCTCTCCGGCGCCCCCAGCGGTCGGAGATCCGGCCTGCCAGCAAACACCCCGCAATACATCCCAATGCCAGTGATGCCGTGGCAAATCCTTCCTGTACCTCGTTAAAGCCGAACTGCTCTTTTAAAAAAGGAAGCGCCCCCGCGATCACCGCAAAGTCGAACCCAAAAAGATAACCGCCCAGCGCGGAAATAAATGAGATGCCAATGATATAGGATGTATTAAAGGGATACTGACTTTTCATACTGAAGCGATTTTAGGAACACAAAGATGCGCACATAAAAAGGGAAATAGAATGGATATCCTTATGAAAACAAAGGACGATCTTATGATATTGCTGAGTAGACAGGCAGACATCCCGCTTACTTTTTCAGCAACAGCAACTGTTCTGGTGTCAGCCTTGTTTGAGGCACGAACTGCGCCCCTTTTATGTACTGCAGCAGGCTGTAACGCAGCTGGCGCGCAGCCGGCCGCTGTTCCAGCCCGTCGGCAATATTGATAGAGGTCATCAGCAGCTTTCCCTTTCCTACACGCGCCTCAATTACATTGGCCATCTTACGGTTTTTAAAAAAATTATCGATCACGCGCACTACCGGTTTCATAGCAGGCAGCGAATCTATGATCATCGTTTTCGAAGAAGTGATCAGGTCCCACCACTGCCAGTCGCTGTGAAATGCCGTAGGAAACTGCTTCAGCGCAGGATGTGCCGGGTTGCACAGGATCCCCATGGTACCGGGCTGATCCGGAAAATGTACCGGGCTCCAGAACACCGGCGCAAAGCGGCCATTCACCCCTTTCAGTGCTGCGGTATCCGGATTGAACAATACGTTCCCGCCCTTCTCCAGCAACTGCAGAGCTTCTGTGAATGAGCGGGTAAAAAATACATTATCGGCAGCTTCTTCAACTGAAGGAGGGTACACCCAGATCCGCCATTCGTTTTTAAACGCGGTTCCCCTGAGCAACAGTTCCACGGTAAGCATTTCCGCTTTTTTTACCGTACTTAACGCAAACTCCGCTGCTCCGACCTGGCTGTTGTTCCCCACCGGCAGGCTGACCGTCTGCCATTCTTTTTTGAACAGGATCTTCCCCGAACGGTCTTTAATGATCAGCTGCGGCGACACCTGCTTCAGGGTGCCGGCGCTAAAATTGGCCACCGCTGCTGTTACGGAAAATATTTCGTCGCTTGTATAAACCGCCTTACGGAACCGGAGCAAGGGTACCACCTCCGAACTGTACATCCGGTGCTCTTCGGGGCGCACCAGCTGTTTGCTGTCCCAGAACGCATCCAGGATGCCCACCAACGCGGTACCCTGACCGGGGAAATCGTGCAGGTCCAGCAACTGATAGCCACTGATCCCTTTTGTTTTCAATGCCCGCTCCATCTCTTCTTTATACAGCCGTGCGGCAAAAATACCGCTGGCAAGCGTAAATGAATCGGCCAGGTGCAACAGGTGCTTTTTCCGGAGATCATTCCGGACCGCCTTAAAATTCAGCGGGTCCAGCACGCCGGTGTATTTACGGATCTCTTTCAGATTGGGGTACACCGAATATTGCCCGATCTCATGTGTGATCAGCGGCACGGGCAGCCCTTCAACCGAAACTGCATAATCCGCAGAAAAATCCGGTGCATGATCATTAAACACCCCCTGCCCTCTTACCCAACCTTTTTTTGTGTACTGGGTAATGAAAAAATCGTCTCCCGGCTCCGGCCAGCGGCCATGCTCTTTTTGAAATGTAAACGTAGTGGTCGTGTAGAGGTGCCGGTTATCTTTCTGCTTCAATCCTCCCAGCAACCCGTGCAGCCAGTTAAAATCGCCCTGCAGCTCATTGCCCAATGACCAAAGACAGAAAGAAGGATGATTGCCATAAGTTTCGCTGATCCGTTCCGCTTCCATCTCCAGGAACCGGTTGGTGCCTGCATCCTCGCCGGCATGCAGGTTCCAGAACGGCAGCTCCACCTGCAGGTAAAAGCCCATGGAATCGGCCACTTCAAAAGCCGCTTCCGGCGGGCACCAGGAATGAAAACGCAGGTGGTTCAGTCCATAGCTTTTAGCGGTACGGAATACCTTAAGCCAGCCTTCGCGGGTCATCGGCGGATGCCCGGTCAGTGGAAAGATATTGCATTCCAGCGTGCCCCTTAAAAATACCGGGCGACCATTGATGCGCAGGGTCTGCTGATCGCTGGTCATCGCTCTTAATCCAAAACGGGTTTCTCTTTTGTCCAGCTGTTGCCCGCCGGTCGTTTGTATGGCTATCTCAACGCGGTATATATTCGGATCAAATTCATCCCAAAGCGCCGCATTCCGGCCCAAAGACAAGTCAATTTCTTCATCCGATGCTCCAGGGGCAACCGTAACCGGTACCCTGCGGGTAGCCACCAGCCGGTTGGCGCCTAAATATATTTTTGCCTGCAATACTGCTTTTTGAGCACGGGGGCTATGGTTCTCCAGCCCTATTTTTAATCCCGCCTTTTTTTGCGCAACATCCGGATAGGTTTGTACCAGCCCCAGCGCCAGCCGGTTGCGGGCCGTTAATTTTATCGCGCCGATAACACCGTTCCATATGATCTGTGTTCCATCCGTATACGCATGCGCCATATCCCTGACAGAGATATCATGCTGTTTCCGGTTATCAATACGGATCGTCAGCAGGTGTATCCCGGGTGTCAGGTATTTGCTCAGCTCAAACACATGTGGTGTGCTCAGGCTCTCATCTGTTCCGGCTTCCTTACCATCTACCCAAACCCTTGTATTCCAGATCACCCGCTCCAGGTACAGCCGGATCACTTTGCCCGTCCAGCCGGAAGGGATCACCACCTGCTTACTGTACCAGGCCGGCCCGGTGTAGGTATGCTTGCGGGTCAGCCGGATCATTACTTCCTTATTCATCACATTGGTATCCACCTTTATCTTTTCGCCGATACCTGCATCATCCAGGGTTCCGGGCAGTGTGATGGCTTGCCCTTCGTTCTTACGGAACCACCCTTCTTTTATACCGCGGTCTTCCTTATCCAGACGCAGTTTCCAGGTACCCGCCAGGGAGCGCTCCTGTTGGGCGTATGTCCGGGCAGCACAAACAAGAAAAAAGCCAAGTAACAATGTTCGCATGGTCGTTGGTAATAACATATTCATTCGTTTTATCATCGCTTTACAAAGTTTCTTTAACTGTACGGGGCCCTGGGCCGACTCCGGCAAGCATACCCGCAAATTTATGATCAAACATAGCACTGACCTGCTGCATTTTCAATAGCTAATCTTCGGAAAAAGATAGATTTTCTGATGCTGAGTGCGGTCGGGCTGGTTGAGCTACCTGCGTTTTTTTATTGCCCCGGCTGCAATGCTTATGGCGGCGGTCTTGCGTCGCACTCTTTGGCACCTCAATACAGGGCGGCTGGTTGCGGGACAGGGCGACTGGTGGGACTGGGAGTATCCATTCATTACAAAATCTCTTTTAATTGCCGGGTATTTAATACCGTTACCGGGTGGAAGCGATCAGATGCCATATACTGCAGCATGCTGTAATACAACTGTCTTGCAGCGGGATCATCCTTCAGCTGATCCAATGGTGCCATGCATACCAGCAGCTTCCCCCTTCCCACACTGCATTCAAAGATCAGTCCCAGCTTATGGTTGCGGTCGATATTATCGATCACCTGTACCAGCGGCTTATAGCCTGCCGGAAGGGCATCCAGTATCAGCGGGCGCGCATTTTTGATAATGCTCCACCATTGCCAGCTGGCATAATATTCCGTGGGAAAATGGTCAAACAGCGGCAATTCCGGCCGGGTAAGTATCCCCAGCGTACCGGCCGATTGCGGCCGTTGCTGTTTTTCGGCGGCTTCTTTAAATACTTTCCAGTTCCAGAATTCAGTAATGAACTGACCACCCACTGATTTTCCTTCTATCCTGTCATGATCCGGCAACAGCAACACTTTGGCCCCTGCCTGTAATGCGCTTAACATTTGGTCATCCAGCTTTTTTGAAACCATTAGCCCGGCAGGAACGGTCAGCTCCTGTTTGGCTGGGTATACCCAAACGGGATAACTGGTGCGGTAAGCCGTACCTTCGAGTTCCGCCTCCAAAATCAGCTTTTTGGCTGTTGTAATATCCCCCAGTGAAAGACGGATGTTCCCGACCGGGATGATCCCACTTGCATCCATTTTGATCCGCAGTTTCCCGCTTCCCAACACCTGGCCTTTCGGTCCGGTCAGGTTCCAGCTGACGATTTTCCCTGAAAGGTTTTCCGGACGGTAATTCACTAACCGGATATCTGCTGTGAACTGCTCTTCGTTGGTCCAGGTATATTTATCCATCAGCACCTGTAGCGTTCGATCGTTACAAAACTGCCGGAACGCTTCCGGGGTAATGAGCCCTTTGCTACGCATAAAAGCATTCAGCAGACCCACCAGCGCGGTGCCCTGACCGGGAAAATCCTGCAGGTCCAATAGTTGAAAGCCCCCAAAACCGGGTGTTCCCAGCGCCATCTCAATTTCCCGGCGGTACAATTGTACGGCCAGCATACCCGATGCTTTAAAGAAATCAGCAGCCTGGTCGCCCATGCCCGCCTTTTGCAAACGCTCCCTGAAGATCCGGAGATTTGCTGGCTGAAGCACTCCGGTGTATTGCGGGAGCTCTGTATAATCCGGATAGAGCTGGTACTGTCCGATCTCATGTCCTACCACCGGCAGGTGATACGGTTTAATGGCTTCATTGTAATTGCGCCGTGTATTGGGGCGCATGGTGTTTAAAATTCCATTACCGGCGTCTTCCGTTGTGGCAAAACCGCCCCGCACATCAAACCGGCCATCAGGGGTTTCCTTACCTGTCCGCATCGTTACCCAAAAATCATCCCCCGGCCCCGGATGCGGGTCGTTATAAAATGCATTTGTGCCAATCGTATACAGCCGGCGGTTATCATCGTAAGCCCGTAATTCTTTTATCATTTTATCCGGCACTGTTTCATCCCCTGCCAGTTCATTGCCCAGCGATAACATCACAAACGATGGATGATTTCCATAAGCATCCAGTATGGCCCGGCCTTCTTCATATTGAAAGCGGTTCTGAAAACTATCCTTACTGTTGAAATTGGACCAGTTGGGTAACTCTGCCTGTATATAGATGCCCTCAATATCTGCGGCCTCAAAGGCCGCCTCCGGCGGCGTGTAGGAATGAAAACGGTAGTGATTGATGCCGTATTGTTTTGCGATCCGGTACAGGCGTTGCCACTCTGCTGTAGCAGTGGGCGGAAATCCTGTTAAAGGAAACACACAGCTTTCATTTTTTCCACGCAAAAACGTGATCCGGTTATTGATGCTGAATTGTGTGCCTTGCGGACGGAACGTTCGAAGCCCTGCATTTAACGTCTTCCGGTCTGCAATGCTATTCTTATCATACAGTGTTACCGTAATGCGGTAGAGTGCCGGCCGGTATTCATCCCAGAACAGGGCATCCGGACCTAACGGATAATCCAGTATCACCATACGATCTGTTGTTTGTTCAGCGAGATTATACCACTGCGGTTTTGCCCGATGCGGTTTCGGCGTATTCCATGCGGATGCTTCTATTTTGATACGGGCTGGCTTATGATTTTTTTGTTCGTCTCTTAACTGGATGCTGAACCGGAACAGCCGTTGATCTGCATTCGGTTTTACCCGCACCCGCGCTAATTGAAAACTGTTCCGGCTTTCCATGAAGATATTGCCGATGATACCGTTCCAGTTGGTTTGTGTGTGCGCGCTCAGGGCATGTGAGCCGCCCACAGCAAAGAGTGAAGGCGTATTGTCTACACAGATCGTTAGCGTATGCAATCCCGGTTCCGGGTGGCCAAGCTCAATCACCTGCATGGCAGATAGCAGCCGGCTTTTGCCCACCAGTACTCCGTCCAGCCAGACGGATGTAGCTTTTGTACGCTCCAGGTTCAGCGTTATTGTTCTTCCGTTCCAGGATACCGGTATGTGGATGCATTTCTGGTACCAGGCCTTACCTGTATAGGACCAGGGGGCATTTAAATGTTGTGTGGTGGGTTGGGTATTCCGGACGCCCTTATGCCACTGCGCCATGGAACCGGGCAGGGTCACTGTTTCTGCAAACAGACTATTCATCCAACGTTGTGCCATTCCCGCGTTTTGCGGATCCATACGAAAACCCCAGCTACCCCGCAGGGCAATACGCTCCCGCACAGATGACTGCGCATTGCCATAAATACTTAGCAATATCCACAACAGGGTTCCGGCTATACGTGTTTTTAAAATATCAATCATTATAAATACAGGCTTCCTGTCCGGCAAGCATCCTTCGCATTTAGTGTTCAAACATAGCACCGTTCTGTGGCACTTTCAATGGCTAATCTTCGGAAAAAGATAGATCTTTTGATGTTAAAGAGCGTTGGCAGCGGCGGGCTTTTTATTGTCCCGGCTGCAGTGCTCATGGCGGCAGTCTTGCGTCGCACGCGTCGACACCTCGATACAGGGCGGTTTGTTCTCCGCACTGGCTTAAGTTTCTGACCCTTACCTATTTGCTATTAGGTACCATAAGCCCAGGTCATTATTTGTTTTGAGGATCACATCGACTGGTAGAACAGTGAGTTTGCATTAAACTCATGATCCGAGCCTATGGCTCTCGGTCTGTACTACAGCCCGTTAACAACGAACTAAAGTTCGTTGTTAAAAAACTAAAACGAGGTGATGCCTCTTCACTGTATTTACACACCGTCGTGAACATTTCTCCAACACACCACCAAAGGCCATCGGCCTGCTGTTATATGACTCCGGAATTTATTCCGGAGACTAAAACATGCTAAGAGACCAGAGTGCCGTAGGCACGACCAATATCATCTTCCTCCTCCCAGCTTCCAATACCGTTGCAATGCCTCTGCATAATAATAATCGGCATAAATCAGCGGCACGTCGATATCCGCATTTTTCGGATAGTTACCCACACCATGTTTCAAAAGAAAACCACCATTTTCACCGATAGCGGCACGGTAGGCCGGGGAGCACAGACTTTGCAACATTTTTTCTGCCGCCGTCATATAGCTTTTGCGCTCTTTTCCGGATGTATAGGTAGCCAGCTCCAGCAGGGCCGAGCAGATCACCGCACCTGCAGAAACATCCCTTGGTGCATTGGGGATCCCGGGTGCATCAAAATCCCAGTAAGGTATCTTGTCCGCCGGCAAACGTGGATGCGTTAACAGGAACCGCGCAATGTGCCGGGCCTGTTCCAGATATTTCGGGTCACGGGTTTCGCGATAGGTCATGGTATAGCCATACAAACCCCAGGCCTGTCCCCGCGCCCATGCAGAGCTGTCGGCAGCACCCTGAACCGTTTGCTTTTTTAATACGCTGCCGTCCTTTGGGTTGTAGATCACCAGGTGATGCGAACTGTAATCCGGACGGTAATGATGTTGCATGGTGGTACTGGCATGGGTCACTGCAATTCGGTAAAAAGAAGAATCGCCCGTCATCTTTGTAGCTTCAAACAACAGTTCCAGGTTCATCATGTTATCAATGATCACCATAAACCGGCCGGTATCCGAATCCCAGGAACGGATGCAGCCTACTTTTTCACTAAACCGGCTTGCCAGAGACCGTGCGCTGTTGATCAGGATATCTTTATACTCCGGCTTTGGCGCCAGCCTTTCCGCATTACCGAAAGAACAGTACATCATAAAGCCCAGGTCGTGTGTTGTTTTATTGTATTGCTCCTTTTCCAGCACATTCATTTTTTGCAAAGCTTCCTTGTATAAAGCGCTGTCCTTCGTGTACTCAAAAAGATACAACAATGCACCGGGGTAAAAGCCGCCCACCCAGGGCTCGGAACCGCTGGTGACCAGTTTATCATCTTTAGCATACCAGGTTACGGGAAAACGGGCGGCATCCAGCCGTTGCAGCATTACCTTGTATTGCTGAGCCGATTCATTCATACACCGCACTACCTCCCGTCGTAGTTTTTTCCGGGTCTTTAGATGCTGTGCGTTTAATGTGTTCAACAAAAAACAACAGGCAAGCAACCAACAAACCCGGCGCAACCTTATTTTATTCATATTATTTCATTTAGCCCCCTCAGGCGACCATGAGGACACAAACCTCGGCCCGACATTTGATTTCTTACCATTTTAAAACCATTGCATAATCCGGTCTGCGATCAGCCGGTGTCCCTTTCCATTGGGATGATTGCTTTGCGCCATATAATCGCGTAGCTGTTTTCCACTCCGGGCCTCATCATAAAAAGCAGCATAGCTGTCTGCAAGACCGATCTTATATTTTGCAGCCAATTGTATCAGCTGCTGACTGAATTGGCTCAGGATATTATCCTGCTTAAGAATATCCACCGTAAGATCCGGAGAAGGCGTCATCAGGATGATCTTTATATGCTTCTTCAATGCCTTCCGGATCATCTTCTCCATGGCAATCCGGGATGCTTCCAGGCCAATGGCCCGGTCGTTGAGGGCATAATCGATAAACAATACATCCGGGTGGTGCGGCAGCACATCCTTCTCAAACCGCTTTTGCCCCTGCACGGAATTTTCGCCACCGATCGATGTGGTGATCACATTGATAACGGCATTGGGATACAGCTCCTTCAATTGCTGCAATACCTGGTGCGGGTAGGCTTCCAGCGTATGTACCGCAGGTGTTTGAAAATAGCCGCTGGGCACAGAATGCCCGTGAAATACCAGGTTAATGGTCCGGTTCGCGGGCCATTTCTTTTTCAATTCGGTCTTCAGCTCCTCCAGGTAGGTTTGCGGATCTGCCTGCGCCATACCGGCCATTGCCCAGTGCAATGCCAGAACAAATAGTAATAAACGGGTCATCCTGTTTTTCATCTTTCTGTTTTTAAATCTATTCATAAGCGACAGCAACCGTAGTACCATCCTCCGGCAACTGCAGCCGTTGCGTTTTATCATTGATCGCTACTGTTACCGTTACACCTTTGTGCAACGGATCGCTGATATATAGTTTCCCTTTTTTAACAACCATCATGCAAGGCTGATCCGTTTGCAGGTAGCGCCGCTGATCCAGCATCAGTTTACCTCCGGTATAAAATGCCGCCATGACCACGCCGTCTGAAAAACGAACGGCTTGTACACCTTTATCATTCTGCAACACTTTCCAATCCGGTTTTGAGGCCAGCCTTGCCGCTTCCGCAGCCGTCCTCGCAGCGCTTAATACATAGCCAAAGGCCTGGCCTTGTTGTTGCAAGAGCACCGGCATAAAAGCAGCAGCACGCACGGTATCTTTTGATTCCGCATTGTTGATCGCATACCAGGTGCCGGACCTTTGCTCCGCGTGTACTTCCATAGCCGCCGGCTGCAGCGGGATATAGGCAAATCCTGCATGATGGATCCAGCGTACCTCATCCAGCCGTGTTGTTCCGCTCCGCAGTACCTGCTTTGGACTGTTGACCGTTACCGGACCCCGCAGGCGGCACTGATCCAATGCCGTGTAAACCGGACCGGAAACCTGATTTGTTTTTAAATCGCCTGCCAGGCATATTACCTTATCTCCATAACAGGCCCAGAACTTACGCGCCTCCAGTGATTGTTTTCCTGTTGTGTCGGCAATGATGATGTGCATGGCTGTAACGCCGCAAAAGGAATCGCCCGCGCTGCCGGCAAAAGCCTGGCGGTTTGCCTGGTAAGCACCTTTAAAAGCAGTGACCCCGGGCAGGTGCGACCAGTCCCAGACCGGCATCAGATCCGTATACTCCTTTCCATCCCTGATCAGGTAGGCATCACCGCTATTGAGAAGGCGGCCTTTTAAGTTTTCATGATTGATGGATTCCGTAGCCAGCGTACGGGTCGAAATGGTTTTTATAAAAAAGCTAAACCCTTTCCGGTGATAGGCAGCAAAATCTGAATAGGGATAATAGCGGAAGCCCTGCAAGCCCGCTTTCCCATTCTGAACGGCACTTAGCCGGTCCCAGTCCGCAGACCTGGAAGGTTGCAGCTCTTTCATAAACGGGATCAACGACCGCACATCTGCGCTTTCCAGTTCACCTTTACGGGAGGCCGACCGGTCCATGGTTCCCGGCACGGTATAAATACCGCGGGCCATCCATTGCCACCCGTTCAGCATCATACCGGTAAGCAATGCTACTTTATCTTCCGGAAATGCAAGTGGGGTGCCCTTTAACTGCCAGGCCACCCGCAGGCTCTCCAACAAAAATGCTTTTCCATACTGGTACATCTGCAGCCGGTGGCCGTGCTGCTGAAAGCTGTAATCCGGCTGAATGCCCTCTCCTGTTCCGGTTTTGATCTCCTTTACGATCAGTGCACGACATCGTTGCACCAGCTTTTCATCACCGGTAAGCGCGCCGTAATGCAGACCCAGGTCGGCACACCAAACCAGGTTACCGGCAAGATAATCTTCGTGCACCCGCAGCTGGTTCAGCACTTCCAGCGCGGCTTTCATACGTTGCGGATTCAATTGGTTGCGGAGCAGGATGATGATGTCCCGCATATAGCGGGGAATGCCGATTTCATTGTGCCACCAGTTCGTACTCTGGTACCGCCTCAACAGCCAGTGGTCGAGTGCTTTTTCCATTGCATTTAACAGCCGGGTACTATTCCGGTCCGGTGATCCCGGAGCCCCCCAGCACAAAGCCATATCACGAATCCGTTTGAGGTGGTCCGGTACTTTCCATGCGGCCGGTTCCTTGTCGTTATAATCAATATCCGGCCAGCGCCCATCCGGTTGCAGGGTACGTATCCAGCTGCCTGTATGCGTTACAGCCAATACACTGGTTTGGAACAAATACCTGCTGTACCGGTCCAGTATGGTATCTGCCTGTGCGCGCGCCGCCACGGCAAACAATAAAATAAAAACGATATTCAAACTGATCCTGCGCATATCTTATTTTCTGTGATCTTCAAAAAAGCACTGCCTCTTATTTTTTGAGCGCCCGGTAACGCATAAGCGCTTCAAGATAGTAATAGTCTGCGTAAATAAGGGGCACATCCACCTCTATATTTCCCGGTACGCCTCCTGATGCATGTTTGAGGATGAACCCGCCGTTCTCCCCAGTTGCTGCACGGTAAGCCGGTGACGACAGCGATTGCAGCATGATTTCTGCGGCATGCTGGTAACGCTCGCCTGTCTTACGATCCACGTATCCCGCCAGCTCCAGCAATGCAGATGCGGTGATCGCAGCCGCTGATGCATCCCTGGGCACCGGCTGGTATTTCAACGGATCAAAGTTCCAGGGCGGATCAAAGCCCGCCTGACCCACATTAAAATCCCAGTAGGGAACCTTGTCCTTTGGCAGATTGGGATGGTTCAGGAAAAAATCGGCCATGCCGGTTGCTGTCTGCAAAAAGCGGAGATCCTTTGTTTCGCGGTATACCATGGTGAACCCATAGATACCCCAGGCCTGACCGCGCGACCAGGCGGAGTTATCTGAAAAGCCCTGCTGGGTCTCCCGGCTCTTTACAGCCCCGGTCTCCACATCATAGTCTACCACATGATAGCAGCTGAAATCAGGACGTACCTGGTTCTTCATGGTCATCTCCGCATGTTTGATCGCTATATCTTTATAAAGCGGTTCCCCGGTTGCCTTTGAAGCAAAGAACAATAATTCCAGGTTCATCATATTATCGATGATCACCGGAAATTTCAGGATCCGTTTTCCATCCAGGGATTTTACCTGGTCCCAGGACTGGATACAGCCTACACGTGGATCAAACCGACGGGCCAGCGACTGCGCCGAGCGTACCAGGACGGCCTTATCCTCCGGAGCGCCAAACAACCGGTAGGCATTGCCATAACTGCAATACATCATAAAACCAAGATCATGATGTGCGGTCATTGTTTTTAGCGGCTCCATCTTTTCCAGTTTAGCCTTCGCTTCATTCAATAAACCCTGATCCTGCGAAAATTCATAGAGGTACAGCAGCCCGCCGGGATAAAAACCGCTGGTCCAGGCAGCAGGTGTTACTGTTTGTAACATTCCTTTTTCAAAGGTCCGGGGCCATTGATCCGGTTTTAGCTGTTGTTTTAAATAGTTGTACTGGCGTACGGAAGCCTGTAAACTTTCTGACACGATTGCCTGCACCTCCGGGCGGGGCTTTAACCGGTGCAGCTTCTGTGCATTTACCGGAGCTGGCATTACCCCTGACAATATCAGGTAACTGCCGAGCAAGACGTTCTTTAAACCGTTCTTCATATCCTTCTCAAAATTTGTCCTGATCTATTTTTTAAACAACTGCTGCAACAAGGCCGGAGCCAACTCTTCGGTTGGCGCAAAGGCATCGCTGCTGATATACTTCTTCAGACTGTACAATAATTGCCTTGCCACAGGACGCTGATCCAGCTGATTTTTCAGATCAATGGCTGAAACCAGCAATTTACCCTTACCCACCCGTGCTTCAAACAACAGGCTGACCTTACGGGGATTGTTCCAGTCGGGGATCATCTGTACGAGCGGCTTGAATCCGAACGGGAAATGCTCCAGTACCATGGGCCTTGAATGGGCTACCAGGTCCCACCACTGCCAGTCGGAATGAAAGGCCGTTGGAAAGAACTGTAAGGCCGGATGTTTCGGGTCACAAAGGATCCCTAACAGGTTGGGCGGCATACCGGACCACACCGTGTTCCAGGAAATGCCCGAGAACCCGGGTGCCGCATCTGTATTTACTTTTGCGGTATCGGCCAGCAGCAGTACACTGCCCCCCTTCTCCAAAACGGTTGCAACCCGTTCATTCCAGCTATCTGCGATCAGCACCTTACCCGGATCCACCTGTGGTTGTTTTTGCGGATATACCCAGAGATTCCAGTCATTATTGTAGCCCATACCACGGATACCGACCGTCAGTTTCAACTGTGCTGCTGTTTCAATCTTATCCAACGGAATGGCGATCTCTCCCAGCGTGAACGGGCTGCCCACCGGTATATCGGCCGGTGCAAAACTTCCCGAAGCATATACGGTGCCATCCTGGTAACAGAGCGACCATTCACCCGTAACGTCTTTCAGCGCAGCACTGTCGAAATTAGCAAACTGCGCCATTGCCGTAAAGGTCTGTGCATTGGTCCAGGTAAAACCATCCGTTCTTAATAAAGGTACCCTGGTATTTTGAAACCTGCGGAAGGCTTCCGCTGTTGTATAAGGCTTGGGATCCCAGAAGATGTCTACCACGCCTACCGGTGCGGTGCCCTGACCGGGAAAATCGTTCAATTGCAACATATGATAACCGCCCAGCCCGGGTGTACGCAGGTAGGATTCCACTTCCTCTTTTTTCTGGATGACCTGGAATTTTCCCGAGGCCATCATAAAATCTTCTGCCTGGTCCAGCATGTTACGCTCGCGCAGCAACTCGCGGAACAGTTCATAGTTATACGGTTTCAATACACCCGTATATTTCGGAATCTCTTTAAAGTTGGGATACACACACCACTGACCGATCTCATGCGTGATCATCGGCACTTTGTTCCTGACCACATAATCCGAATAATCATACCGGGTATCCAGTGCCTTTACATTGAACCGGCTTTTGAGCCCTTCCTTCCAGCGGTGCGGCCGGGCACCATACAATACATGATAATCATTCGCATCAATAAGCGGGTACGCTGCACTTCCGGTATAAAGGCGTCGCGGGTCCAACTGTTTCCAGTGCGTAACCTGCGCTGTAAGAAATTCCTTTACGGCCGGGCCTACCAGTTCATTACCCTCGCAGAACATAATAAATGACGGGTGGTTGCCATAGGCATTTAAGATGGCTTCACCCTCCCTGCGCAAAAATCCATTTACGGCGCTGTCCTTACCAATGGTAAACCGCCAGTCAGGATTTTCTACCTGCAGGTAAAAGCCCAGTTCATCTGCTGCCTCAAAAGCCGCTTCCGGCGGACACCAGGTATGAAAGCGCATCGCGTTTAATCCATAATTTTTGCAGATGGTAAAGATCCGGATCCACTCCTCCTTATCCGCCGGCGGATAACCGGTGAGCGGAAACTCTGAAGAGTTCACCGTGCCCCGGATAAATGCAGGTTTGCCGTTAAAAAGAAATCGGGTACCCTGGGTTGCAAGATCACGCACGCCGAAGGTCACTTCGGTTCCATCATTATATTGCTGTGCATTTCCGCTGGCGTTCAATGTCAGCTGCAACCGGTACAATGCGGGATTAAATTCATCCCATAACTGAACTGGTGCGCCCAGTGGTACTTCGGCCGTAACCGTGATCAGGGAATCTGCTCCCGAAAAACGGATCCCGCCTTCCGGCACCTGCTGTGGCTTTGCCGTATGTTCAACGGTACCGCTAAATCCCAATCTTCCTTCCACTGCCTTGCGGGTGGTATTCCGGATGCGCACCTGCAGCTTTACCATTCCTTTTGATGCATCGGGATAAGCCTGCACATCGGCGATATGCACTTTATCAGAAGCGCGCAGTTCTATTTTACCAATGATCCCGTTCCAGTTGGTTTGCGTTTCTGCACTGATGGCGTGCGCATATTCGATGTCATAGATCTTATCATTATTGACCCGGATCCTTATCTTATTTTTCTTACCAGGTTTCAGCAACGAGGTTACTATATAACGATGCGGCACAGAAAGGCTCTCCCGCTTGCCGGCCGGCCGGTCGTTGACCCATACATCGGTTTGCCAGTGTGCCCGTTCAAGAAAGAGCTCCACTTCTTTATCGCTCCACTGCTCCGGCACTTCGATCTCCTTTTCATACCAGGCAATGCCCTTGTATTCAAATGCGCGTGTCAGCCGCAGCGAGGTCATCCCCTCTGTCTTGTACCCTTTACCCGCCTGGTCCGTAGATCCCGGCAATGTGATCGTTTCCGCCAGGGATGGCAGCAATTGTACGCCATTGCTGTTAACACCAGTTTCAAAGGGATCGAGTTTAAATTTCCACACCCCTTCCAGGCCCAGGGTTTTACGGGAGAAAGGTGTATGCTGCTGCGCCTGTGTCGTAAACACGATGCCCAGCAACAAGGTTGTTATCCAATAAACCGGAATGCTTCTCATCATTTGCTCAAAAACTTTTTTATTATTACTGGTAGATCCCGGTTACCGTTACCACCGATTTAGCCGGCAGCTGTATTTCGCGGGCATTTGCTACCGAATGTTTCAGGTTCTGTGTGCCATCTGTGGTATACAGCGCAAGCGGCAGATCAGACATCCCCTTCAATTGTATGTGTTGCTCCTGTTCCTTTGGATTGATCAGTACCACAACCATCTTCTTTGTGTTGTTGTCCTTGTATGCGGATACCAGGATGCTCCCGGCATCGTCCTTCCCGGATGTTACTGCTGCGATCCGCTGCATCCCCGGCCGTACAAAACGGGCAAAATTCCCGAACGCCCAAAGCTGCTTTGAGCCGGAAACGATCCCGTCCGTTTTACTGCCCGGCACATCGATCTTACCGGAGGGAGCATTGATGTATACCAGGGCATCGCTGTAGTCGTAAGGGCTCATGGCCAGCCACCACTGCCAGGATGTGGTGTTGGCCACCGTAAGATCATGGTGGATCACTTTTGCTACATACAATCCGTAATCGATACCGGTATTACGCGGTGCACCGCTGTATTGATTGCAGATATTACCAAGGATACCGAATTCTGTTTGCCATGTTTGTAACGGCGCCAGTTGCTGCACTACAGAACGCACCTGCTGGCGGGTAGCAACTGCAGCATCATCCGGGCAGGTGGTAAAATAGCTGTGCGCGGAGATAATACGGGCAACCTGGGGCAGGCCGCCGATATAGGTAGTGGTTCCCGGTTTAAAAAACCGGCGGGCCTGATCGCCACAGCCTTCTTCATTTTTGCCAAAGATATAATCCCACTGCCCGGCTTCACCCACTACGATCTTTGTGCTCGTATTTCCCATTTTTGGTGCAATAGCCTTTACCAGCTCAGCAATCTCCGTATTCACGGCCTGTGTACCTTCCTGGCCGGCGCCGTCTGCCTTTCCCCATTTCCATTGCGGCTCATTCACCGGGCTTAGAAAATCGAAACCGAAATGCCCGGCCACCTTTGCCAAAAAAGCAGCATAGGCATCCATCATCCCATCTTTTATGTTCATTCGCGTGCCGCCGGAGGCATTATAAGCCTTTCCGTTCTGTGTCATAAAAACGGGAGGTGTCAGTGAAAAACCAAGCGTATAAGAAACGCCCCGTTTCTTTGCGGCTTCCAGGAACCATTGCTGCCCTTTTTGTTTGTTCCAATCATACTCACCATCCGCGCTCATAAAACATTCCTCTCTCCGCCATTCATCCTTTATATTACTTGCGGCACCCTGTTCAAAACTGCCGCCGCCAATGTTGAACCGCCACAAGGAAAGACCAATGCCTGCAGGACTTCCGTCTTTTAAGGTATCCATGCTGAAAAGCAGGTCGGCGACCCTGTTCTTTTTCTGTTCATCCGGCCAACTGCCCACAAACTTTGCCGTCCAGCAATCAGAAGCGCCAAAACTGTGAATGGTCTGCTGTTCCTGCAAAGGATAAAGTTCTACGATGATTTTTCCGGGTGATGCAATAACACCGGGATCATCCCCCGCAGGCTGCTTGTCGCAGGCCCAGGGAAGCGAGAGGACATGCGTCAATACAAACACACAACCAGCTTTCTTTACTATTCTTTTTATCGCTTGTTTATTGTCTGATCTGTTCTTAAAAAATTTCATCCGGTGATCGTTCATTTTTTAAAGTCCATGGGCGAGGCGCGTGCGGACATGCACCCCGGCTTAAGAAAGCATATCCATCCATACCAATGCACACCCAGGTTTTCTTTACTGTCGTATTATTGCTTGTTAATTCTATTCTTTGAAAACTTCGTCATCTAAGGTCTATGTCGCAGAGCGCGTGCAGACATGTACCTCTGCAGCGGAACCTGCATCCCGCAGATCGCAACTATTCTGCGGGTCAAGCTTAAGAGCAAAAGATCAGCGAAAACAATCCGCGCCCATCAGTCGGGAAAGAACCATCGCCCACTTAATTCCCCGTTCTTACGATCCTGAAACGCTGCAATGCCAGATCATAAGAAGCCTTATAGGTTCCTGCCGGACTGGTGGAAAAGCCCCAGTTGGCACCGCCGGAGCTGGCACCTACCGCTCCTACCGTGGTGATCAGGTCACCATAATCATCTTTCATCGCAGCACGTGCTGCAGCCAGACGAAACCATCCCTTACCCCATACATCCCCACCCAAAGCTGCCAAAGGCGCGTTCAGGCTCATATTTGACGTCCCCCCCGTAGTCTGGAAGGATCCACTAAATAAATATTTATTATCCGGATCCCTCGTTAATTTGGGTGAGGTAGTCGCTTCTGTCCAGCCACCCGCACTACCGGCAACGGTAGGTCCCGTTACAGCGAGGTACTGCCAGGGGCTGGCATCGGACCATCCCGGATATTTTACCGCATCTATGGGTAATGTGGGTGTATATGGAGTAGCGCTAATGGTACGTTTGGTCATGTCAACAGCAATATGATAGTAGCCTTTCTGCGTTACCGGTAATTTAAAGCCCGCCTGTTGCAGATCAACGGTAAGCGTAGCCGGTGCTGCAGCACTTGAACCAATAACATTTTCCCCATCCAGGGTATAATTGATACCGGCCTGCGTACCGCCGGTATTACTAAAGGGTTTATTGGGTCCCAGAAATGCGATGAACCGGATGTTCTCTGCTCCGGAAGCAGGATAATAATAATCGATCAGGAATGTATTGTTACCCTGCTTTTTCATCGAGTAAATGGTACCGATCCCCCTGCATCCCCCGGCCTGGTCGTATCCCTGTGCGGTCACTTCCGCTGCATTCTGCGCATCAGATAAATAAAGGCGGTCCACATACCCCACACTTACTTCACCTCCTACTGTTTTTTTGTTACCGCTTGCATCCGTTGAACGGATGATGTACTGGTACAATCCCGGTTTGCCGGAGGGCAGCTCCAGGCTCTTTATCAATGTATATTGTTTTTTTGCGGCTTCATCCGTGGGATTGATCGTTTCGGAAAGCTCTACCGGCTGGCCATCTGCCGCCTCACCCCAGAGTTTAAGCTCTATACTGTTAATTTCCAGGTCGCTGATGGTTGCTTCAAAATCAACTTTAATGGGCGCGGCCGAGAATCCCAGGAATTTGGTCACCGTGGGCTTTACAACCTTGATATCCGGCGGCAGTTCATCCGGGTTATAACCGGCAATAAGATTTTCGGAAGAAAGGTCCTCCACCGTTACATATTTCCTGATCAACCCACCCTCACTATTCGTGATCCGGAACTCCAGTGTATGTTGTGTGGGATTCAGATCCTTTGGTACCAGAAAGCTGTCCTGTATGGAAAACGAGGACTGGTCGCCCACATTAAAAACCGTATCCAGCTGCCATTCGCCGTTCTTCATTTGCACCGTTTTAATTCCCTTTTCGTCCTTCATCAATGCCTGTACCGCTACTTTGTATTTCGGACCGATCCAGTGCAAACGGGCAGTGGCGCCTTCCAGCACGGGCAAGGGCGTACTATCTCCTTCAGGAAATGTAAGCGCCTTATTGCAGGCCATAAACAACCATACCAGGTTCAAACCAATAAAGAGTATACTATATATTCTTTTCATAAACAGAATATTTTGAATAAATGAAAATTACCACCCCGGGCTTTGTGCAAGATTCCCCTCGCTTTTTAACACTTCCTGCTCCGGAATGGGATACCAGTACATGCGCGGCTGAAAGATCCGGTCTTCCGCTTTGCGCACCAGGTATTTGAAGGTACCCTCCGGCGTCTTTGTGATCTGCATGGCCATCAGCGGCAGGTTCTCGGTCTGCTCCGCGATCTTCCATCTCCGCACATCAAAAAAACGATGCTCTTCAAATGCCAGCTCTACCCGGCGTTCATTCCGGATGCGTGCCCGCATTTCATCTTTTGAAAGACCGGGCGGCAGCAACGGCATACCTACGCCCGAGCGCTGCCGTACACGGTCCACCGCCGCTTTTGCGGTCATCGAGTACCCGCTGGAGGCTTCCGGTCCATACGCCTCATTCATGGCCTCCGCATAATCCAGTAATATCTCTGCATACCGGAACAATACCCAGGTATGGACACTGCTGGTGTTCTTTTCCAGATCAAGCCCCTCATCAACGAACTTACGTAAATAATATCCCGTTGTTGTGGCATTGAGCTTGCCCAAACCATCCAGCCCGCCTACCCAGCTTTCTACCGGGCGGTTTTTGAAGGTGGTATTATTGGTAAGGATCGACATACCCAGCCGGGGATCTCGCCCGGCATAAGGATTGGCCGGATCATAACCCGATCCGGGTTCGCCGATCCCCATACCGGTGGCCTTCATTTCGTATGCGTCCACCAGGTTTTGGGAAGGACAGGTACTGCCCTCTCCGCCCTGGCTGTAACCCACCGGATAATTCATCCGCTCAAAATCATTGCGGGCCCAGCCCTGTATGGCGAAGATCACTTCCGTGTTGCCATCGGCACCATTACCCAGGCGGAACAAGCCGCTGTAGCTATTATGTAATCCATATTTACCCAATGCGATCACTTCGTGTGCGGCTTTAACCGCTGCGATCCATTTTTCAACATCATTGGATGGATTGTTCAGCGGACTGGCGGCGTATAGCAGCACGCGGGCCTTCAGGGCCAGGGCCACCCCCTGTGTGATCCTTCCCCTCCATTTCTCTGAGGAGAAGCCCACCCAGGAATCTTTTAATTGCGGATATACGCTATCGCATTCAGCTTTTATAAAGCTGGCACATTCATCAAATGTTTTCCGTTTGAACTGCTTCAGCTCCTCGTCGGTATAAGTAGACCGGTCTACCAGCGGCACACCGCCATACCGTTTGATGAGCTCAAAATAATACAGGGCCCGCAGCAGGCGCACTTCCGCACGCAGCCAGGCAATGTCTTTCACATTGGCCTCATAACTGCTTTTATTGGCAGGATCCAATGTGTCCCGATAGACGATCTGTTTGTAATTGACGGAGTTTTCCAGGAACAGGTTGGCCCTGCGGATGCCCTGGTAAAAAAAGGCCCAGCAATCTTCCGGGTTGGAAACGGCCGTCCAGGTTCCGGTATTGTATTTCTGGATAGCAGATGCCGGTACCGCATGATCTGCCTCATCGCAGGCAGAAGCCAGCATGGCGTTATCGATCCGCTGGAAACCAAAACGGTTGTACAGGAAGGCATACACTCCAATGCCCGCCTGCTGCATCCGGTCATAGTTTACAAACACCTCATCTTCCTTATAATTGGACTCCACTTCACGGTCTAAAAATTTTTTACAACTGCTGTTTGCCGCTATTACCAGCAACAGGAGACAGCTGATCCAAACCGGTTTCATATTCATTAATTTCATCTGTTGTCCGTTTTAAAATTTGACCATAATACCTGCAGACCAGGATTTCAATACAGGATAGCCCTGCCCCAGCATTTCAGGGTCCACATCTACTGCCAGGTTATCCCAGGTAACCAGGTTCATGCCGCTTACAAATATTTTTGCCTGCTCTATGCCCACCCGTTTTACGAGGTTCACAGGTAACCGGTATCCCAGTTCCACATTCCGCAACCGGAGGAAATCAGCATTGCGCACCCAGAAGGTAGATGCCTGGTAGTTATTGGGATTGGCCTGTGTGGTCAGCCGCGGATAGGTAGCGGTAGCATGCGTTTGCGGGGTCCAGTGCCCGTCAACGGCCCAGTCAAGTATATTAGCATTGTTGATGAAGGGCTGAAACAAATAACCGTTCAGGTATACGCTTTTATCGGCCACGCCCTGGAAGAACAGGTCCAGGTAAACATTTTTATACGACACGCCTGTCTGAAACCCGTAGTTGATCTCCGGGTAGTTTTGTTTCCCGATCGCGATCTGATCATTCACATCAATGATACCGTCGTTGTTCTGGTCTTTATATTTCAGATCACCGGGTGCAACGATCGAAAATGTCTGCAGCGGACTCGAAGCAATATCACTTTCATCTTTAAAATAGCCGATGGCCTCAAGGCCGAAATACTGACCTACCGGATGCCCCTGCCGGTAACTGTAGGCTTCCTTCTTTGGTGTTTCCCAGCTTTCTTTAATGGTATTGTGCGCGTAGGAGAACTGTCCGCCAAAATAATAATTCACGGCACCGGCCTCTTTGCGGTAGGTAGCGGAAACCTCAGCACCCGCGTTATTCACTTTACCTAAATTGGCCATCCTGCCCGACGTATAGCCCGCCAGTGCAGAACCGGTTGCCGACCGATCTACCAGTATATCTTTCCGGTTTTCCTTAAACAGATCTGCGGTCAGGCTTAACCGGTTGTTGAACAGGGTTGCATCCACGCCCAGGTTATAGACCATGGCACGCTCCCAGGTGATGTCCGGATTGGCCATGGCCAGTTGCACCAGACCGTTGTACCAGCTCTGTCCTGTTCCAAAATAATAACCCTGGCTGCTGGCTACACCCCAGTACTGGTTATAATTGAACCGCGGGGAGCCTTTATCATTGCCCACGCTGCCGGCTGAGGCACGTAATTTCAAATAATTGATCCAGGCTACATTTTGAAGGAACGATTCTTTATGCAGCAACCATCCTGCAGACAGTGCGGGAAAGAAACCGAAGCGCTTGCCGGGTGCGTAGTTCTCCAGACCGCTATACGAGAAAACGCCCTCGGCAAAATATTTATCCTTATAGCCATAGGTCAGCCGTCCGGCCAGGTTCTGCATGGCAAAAGGAGATGCATTTCCCAACACGGTATATTTATCCTGCTGAAAAAACACCATACCGCCCAGCGCATGTTCCCCGAACCGGCGCCCGTAATCCAGTCCACCCTGGAAGATGATCCGGTTGTTCTCATAATCGCCACCGGTTACCACGCTCAGGTCCGTATCCAGGCTCCGCTGCAGGTAATACACAGAATCCTGACCACCGCCCCCCTTTGTCCATATCGGCTCATAATAGGCGTAGGTGCGGGTCTTATCATAACGGTTCTGCAACAGGTTATCAAACAATACCGCTCCAAATACTTTTAATCCTTTTGTCATAAAATCCAGCTGCTGGGTAACCCGTACATTCATCTGGATGTTCCGGTCGTGCCGCGATTGATAGCCTCTTTTTAACAGATCTCCCAGCGGATTGGATGGAAAGGCTGCCGTTCCGGTGATGTTGCCATCCGGTGTTGTTGCCGGATACAGGTTGGGGGCATAAGAAAGCATGTTCTGCCAGAAGGTAGCTGTTGCTACCGGAGGGAATTTGCGATCCTGTATATTGCCTCCGATGCCTATTTGCGCCGAAAGTGTTTTTGTCAGGTTCACATCCAGGTTGGCGCGCAGGTTGAGCTGGTTGTACCCGATATTGGCGTTGTGCTCACCATCGGTATGTGCATACAATCCCTGGTTGTTCAGGAATCCCAGCATTACAAAATATTTTGCGGTCTGGTTTCCGCCATTAAAGCTTACCGTATAATCCTGTATGGGCGCCTGTTTCCGCAATATCGCATCCATCCAGTTCACATCCGGGTATAGATATGGGTCTTTTTTCTGATGATAGCCTTCCAGCTGATCGTTGGTATACAATGCGGACAAGCCGTCATTCTGAAGCGCCTCGTTGTACAAACGGGCAAAATCATAGGAAGACGCCACTTTAGGCAGTTGTGTTGGAGACTGCATGCCGTATCGCATGTTTAAGGAGATCTGCGGCTTATCGGAAATGGTCCCTCTCTTTGTAGTAACCAGCAGCACCCCGTTTCCACCCCTTGCTCCGTACATGGCCACCGCCGCAGCATCTTTTAGTACAGATACACTTTCAATTTCATCCGGCGACAAAAAGCTGATGCTGTTTACCTGGATACCGTCAACGATCAGCAGGATGCCATTATTGAGGCTGGTATGCTGGCCACGGATCAAAACAGAAGGATCATCAAAGCCCGGTGCAGCCCCGGTATTCGTAACCGTTAACCCGGTCAGTTTTCCGGCCAGTGCATTGGTTAGGGTAGCGGTCTGCGTTTTCTTCAGTTCTGATCCCGCAACGCTCGAAACAGCCGCATTACTCTGGTCTTTGGAAAGTGTGCCATAGGCCACTCTTACCGAAGAGTCGGGGTTCACATCATACTGAACCGATTGAGCATGCGCCGCATTCCAGAGGAAGCCGCAATACAACAGCAACCCGATTCTGAGGCGGGGCATGGCCATGGCGCTTCCTGCCTGATATAGTCCTGATTTCATTTTCATTACATTCCTTTTGTGCGTGTACTTTTTTATATCGTTACAGGATTACCATCCGGGGTTTTGCTGGATATATCCCAGGTTGATCTCACTTACCCTGAACGGATACAGGTACATTTTATCATTCCAGACCCGGTCTTCAAACTTCTCCAGCCGGTAAGTAGGATTGGTACCGCCTTTTAAACGCAGCCCGTACATACCGCCTTTCATCACACCTTCATCACCTGCGATCATCCACCGACGTACATCAAAATAGCGATGCTCCTCAAATGCCAGCTCCACGCCCCGCTCACGGCGTATCTTCATACGCATGTCTTCCTGGTTGGTATAGGTATAATCCGGCATGCCTACCCGCCGGCGCACTTCATTCAATGCCCAAACAACCTGGGCGCCGTCTCCATTCATTTCGTTTAATGCTTCTGCGTAGTTCAGATAAAACTCCGCCAGCCGGAATGTGATCCATTTGGGCGGGGGATTAGAGGCATTGCTTACCCCTTTTACAAATTTGCGGAGGAAACCCACGCCGTTATAAGCGTCCAGTAATTTGCCATGCTGCTCATAAAAATGGTACACGGTACCGGTACCCCTGGCCCATTCCTCCCCGGAATAAAATACGGACGCCTGGAACCGCGGATCCAGCTCCTTTAATTTCTGCCGGTATTGCGCATACGGATAATCCACGCCCTCCTGTTCATCCCAGGTCTGATCGGTACCATCCGCCTTTTGATAGAACTTGGTAAAATTGAATGTAACACCGATATTGATCGGGTCCGACCCGGTGTACACCACCGTACCCGGTGTCATAAAGCGGACAAAGTAGTTATTGGTGTTCGTACCCATCAGGCCCGCATCCAGGATGATCTCATTTACACTGGGGTTGATAAAGATCTCTTCATAACGGTCTACCGCGTTGCTCTTTCCTTTATACAATTCGCACCAGCCGCTTTCATTGGCCGCCCAGTCCAGTACCGCCTTGCTGGCATCGGCTGCCAGTTTCCACCGGTTGGGGTCATAGCTGGGATACCCGATCAGCTCGCGCAGCTTGGGATCACCTACCGGTACATAGGACTGGGAAGTGTTGAACAGCGGGCTGGCCGCATACAGCAGTACACGGGCTTTTAATGCCAGTGCGGCGCCCTTTACAATACGTCCTCTGTATTTGCTTTCATAACTGCTGGGTAAGGTTTTTGCGGCCTCATCACAGCTGTTCACAATAAAGTTCACCGTTTCTGCATAGGTGCTCCGGGGTATACGCACTTCGGGAATATCTTCAGCACCGCTTACTTTTAATACCTTGTCTACAATAGCAATACCGCCCAAGCGCTGCATCAGGTCAAAATGCATCAATGCCCTCAGGAACACGGCTTCCGCCTTCATAGAAGCTTTTTCCGCATCTGAAAAAGGTGATTTATCAATATTTTCGATAAAGATGTTGGCATTGCGTATGCCTTTATAACAGAACTCGCTGCGGAATTCATACCAGTAGATATCACTGGAGCTCCAGTTCCCTTTATTAAAAGCCTCCGCGCCGGTGATATTGGAATAGGCATCGGCCTCATCATCTGCTGCCGCTACAATGGTATAGGTAGCGCCGTAATGGTAATAGCCATTCTCACCCGAAGCCCAGTAATAGGGAAACTCGAAGATAGAACAGGTGCGGTATACGCTCCAGAGGAATTGCTCGCTGCGCTCCTTCGATGCAAAAACATCATCCAGCTTAATATCACTGCTCTCCGGTTTTTCCAGATACCGGTTACAGGAACCGAGCAGCAGGCAGGCAATGCTCCATAAAATCAATTTATTGAAAACGGTTTGTTTCATCAGTTTATTTATTATGCTTCGTTTCATCCGTATTATTTTTTGTTTTATGACCGAATGGAACCCTAGAATGAAAGATTGATACCTCCGTTAAACACCCGCATGGGCGGATAGGTACGGCCCCACAGCTCACGCGCATCCGGGTCCTTGCTGTATTTGAAATGGCTTTTGGTAAGCAGGTTATTACCGCTCACATAAATACGCAGGCTCCTCATACCCATCCGCTTCAGCGTCTGCGATGTAAAGCGATAACCTACTTCCAGATTTTTTAAACGGAGGTAAGAAGCATCCTGTACCCAGAAGCTGGATGGCTGGTAGTTGTGCTGTTTATCCGGCGAAACCTCTACCCTTGGAAATGAGATGGTTTCACCGTTTGCATAGCGTTCCGGCGTCCAGCGCTCCATATGCCATTGCTGGGCACTACCCCAGGACGACACAAAAGGATAGGCGGCAGCCGATGCAAAGCTGGCCGATACATTATCGGTACCCTGTACCAGTATGCTCAGATCCAGTCCTTTCCAGGAAAAACCACCAGACATGCTGTAGGTTACTTCCGGCCAGTCGGAGTGGCCGACAGGTCCCATATCATCCTCGTCGATGATGCCGTTGCCATCCAGGTCTTTGTACTTCATATCACCGGGTTGCAGACCGGCGCCCTCCCATTTGGATTTGGGCCGGTCAGGATCATCAATCTCATCCTTGGAATTATAAAATCCATCAAAGGTCAGCCCGAAATATTGCTGAATGGGTTTGCCCGTCCGTTTCAGGTATTCATATTTGCGATCCGGTTCATCCTGGAAAACGATCTCGTTACGGGCAAAAGCATAGCTGGCTTTTACCCAGTATTGTACCTTATTGGCCTGCCCGTTATAGCCCAGTTCCAGCTCATAACCGTGGTTGTTCACCTTACCGATATTGGCCGGCGGCAGAGAAGCGGCCACCAGTTCCGGAACGGTAGACAGGTACCAGAGGATATTGTCCCTTTTTTCTTCAAAATAGTCCCCGTTAAAAGAAAGGCGGTCATCCAGGAATTTCAGCTCGGCACCAATGTCCATTTTTTTCGACTTTTCCCAGGTCACATCCGGGTTACCAATGGCGCCTTCGTTGTATACATTGTAACGGGCAAAATCCACACCCGGGTTCCCGAACATCACTGCCTGGTATCCCCCGTTGTTAAGGCTGTAAGGCGGATCCAGATACAGATAACGCTGGCCACCGATCTCATCGTTTCCAACCACCCCGTAAGAGCCCCGGAATTTTACAAAGCTCAGCCAGCTGTTCCTGGGGAAGAAGGGTTCATTGGAAAGTACCCATCCGAGCGATACGGAAGGAAAGAAGCCATACCGCTTCCCTTCAGGAAAATTCTCCGAACCGTTATACCCCATGTTCAGCTCGGTGAGGTAACGGTTCTTATAATCATAGGTTACCCTTGATACCAGCCCCAGGTACACATGCGGTAACTTGTACAGCAGGCTGGGGCGCACCTCACGGGAAAAGTTACCCAGTACCAAACCAGAAACATTGTGCCCGCTAAAGCCGCGTTTGTATTCGATGGCGGCCTCCGTATACACTTTCCGCCATTTGTTGGCATCACCCACTGCTTCCGAGATACCGGTAAACGGACCATCATCGGCGCTCTGGTACAAACGGTATCCTTCGGGTGCGCTGGCATCTTTCATAACCGTCCACTTGGGAAAGTTCTTGCTTTCGGATTTATTTTTCAGGTAATAGCTGTCGTATGCGCCCATGGCCCGTACGCTTAATCCCTTGGTAATACGGTCCAGTTTATAGGTGATCTGGAGGTTGGTATTGAGCGTGCTGGAATATTGTTCGGTTAAAAAGGCACCCGAGGCGCTGGTTGGTCCGGCATCTCCCCAGGGGTTAAAGTTGGGAACAGCGCCCGGAAGACCAATCACCCGCTCAATGTATTTACCATCAATGAATACCGGGCTGGTCATCGGCGGACGATTGGCCGCTTTGTCAAAGGCTGCCCAGGCGCCTCCGTTGGGGATGGTATTATCGGTGATCTGGTTCCCCAGTTTTACCTGTATCAGCAGGTCCTGGGTCAGCTTAAAATCAAAGTTCATCCGCACATTGTACTTGTCGTACTTCTGCTTATATGGAAAACCCAGGCTCTGCTCCGGTTGCTGGTATCCCCCGCTCTGGTTGAAATAACCCAACGAAGTATAATAACGTACCTTTTCCGTTCCACCCGAGATATTGGCATTGTAAGATTGCTGAAAGGAATAGGGTTTGATCAGTTCATTGATCCAGTCGTTGCTTGGATGAAAAACAGGATCTGCACCTGATTTGTACAGTTCGAGATCCTCAGCAGTAAAGGTTACTTTATCTGCTGCAATACCACCGTTCCGCTCGGCTTCGTTGCGCAGTACGGCATAGTCATAGGAATTGAGGTACTTGGGCAAAATGGTGGGTTGTATAGCTGCGGCATTGGCCGTAACGTTTACCTGCGGCCGGCCCATTTTTCCCTGTTTGGTAGTGATGAGGATCACCCCGTTTGCCCCGCGTACCCCGTAAACGGCCGTTGAGGAGGCATCCTTTAAGATACTGATGGATTCGATCTCATTCGGGTCGAGATTATTGTAGGTATCGCGCTGCACCCCATCAATAAGGATCAGGGGGCTTCTTCCGCCAGCGTTGAGGGTAGCCATACCCCGGATAAAAATGGTAGCTTTATCGTTACCAAACTCCCCCGATGTCTGAACCGCCTGCAAGCCCGGGGCCATCCCGATCAGGGCATTGCTGATACCGGCAACGGGCGCTTTTACGAGGTCGGCTCCCGATACGGTTGCAATGGCTCCGGTAACCGTCAGCTTCTTTTGTTCTCCATATCCTACTACCACTACCTCGTCCATTTCCTTTTGCTCAGCAATCAGCATCACATTGATCTGCGATTGCTGCCTCACCGGCTGCTCCAATGTATGATAACCCACCAGTGAAAAAACAAGCACCGCATTGCCGATCCCATCCGGCACCGCCAACGAATAACGCCCTTCCTGATCCGATGAAGCTCCTACTCCGGTTCCTTTAACGGTAACGGTAACGCCCGTCAGCGGCGCCCCGGTTTTCTGATCGGTTACGATACCGGAAACAGGCTGCTGCCTTTTATACCAGGCGCCGGTAAGACCACTTGGGGTATTAACAGCCTGAGCATCGAGTGCAACAACCAGGAGGAAGGCAAAAAACAATCTTAATAACATAATAGCCGTTTTAATAATAATAAGCAGGTGCCGTCGCCGACCTGTTTTTGCTGCCTGCCGGAAGCATACGTTTTATCTGGATTAAAGACCAACCGTTATCTAAAAGCAAGCTGAATTCAATTTTTTATACTAAACATTACAATCCGTTCCTGTCCTATATTAAAAACATGTGTCTGCTCGCTTTTAATACGCTGACAAAAAATGAAATCAAAGTGCAAAACCGGTTCCGGCAACTTCGTTAGCAATTACATAGCAGCAGTGTTGCAGACGACCTGTTTTTTCCTCCTCCACTCTTCTTTCATCCATGAATGTAAAATTCCAATAAAATGGAGGCCAAGGAAATAGATATTCCATGGAAAATAATGGATTTTTTTATGCTCTGCCTGTCAACCGCTTCCTCCCGCATATCGCCGGTATAAGCGGCACATCCCTTCAAAACCGCTGTGAAAAAGCCTTTTAGCCTTCTTTCTATCAAAAGTCCCTGGTTTAAATGCACTTCCCGGCCGGAGCGCATATCCGCTTTTGTGCATCAGGACCTGTCAACAGCCCGGGAATTGCTGATTATTTTTACTGCGATCCCGCAGCGAGTATAAAAAATATAGATATTTTTACAGCAAACGGGAACAGGTGTTCCCACGGTTAAAACGGTTCTTCCATGACATTCAACACAGAAAATATTCAAAAAAAGATGGAAGGGTTTGCAGGACAGTTGACCTGTATCCTGCCGCAGGCAAAACTAAGATTCTGCGAACAACATATTTTTTGTAAAAACCTGTATATAACAGATATCGGCTACTACCCCAATGCGGCAGATCATGAGCGGGAGCGCAAGAAAGGCTGCGCACAATACATCCTGATCTATTGCACCAAAGGAAGGGGCTGGTATATTCTAAACAATAAACGGTATGAAATAAAACCCAATGATTTTTTCATCATCCCTGCCGGCGCGGCACATCATTATGGTGCACATGAAAAGGACCCCTGGAGCATTTACTGGCTCCATTTTGCCGGCAACGATGCCGCGTTTTATTACCAGCTGCTCACGAAAGCCCAGGGTGGAACACCCACAAGCGCCGGAGTAAGCACATCGCGGCAGCTGATCTTTTACGACATCATCCAGCACCTGGAGCTGATGAACAATACCGACAATATCGTTTACAGCTGCAGCTGTGTGCATGCCTACCTGTCTTCTTTTCAAAATACACAGATCAAACGGTCCACCAATGAGAATGATATCATCCAGCAGTGCATCCATTTCATGAAGCAAAACCTGGACAAGCCGCTGAGGTTGGATGACATCAGCGTCGCAGTCGGGTTGTCATCGTCGCATCTTTCTTCCCTGTTTAAAAAGCAGGCCAAGTCCAGCCCCATCCATTTATTCACGACGCTTAAGATCCAGAAAGCCTGCCAGATGCTGATGGACAATGCGCACAACATCAAAACCATCTCGTACAGCCTGGGGTATGATGACCAGTATCATTTTTCCCGGGTCTTTAAAAAGATCATGGGGATCTCACCCAAACATTTTAAGAACAAATAACGCGAGGATGTACCGGAGCCCCTGCAGGGGTGTTGCAATGATTCTACATGCGTCAATAATTTCCCTTTTTTATAAACATCCCGCAAAAGCGCCGCAGATACCCCCCTGTCATCAATCTCCCCGGACAAAGCGTTTACCGGTACGGTATTTGGCTGCTGCATAGATACATTAAAATATTTTTTATGAAGATCCTCATCTTTGCGCTCACAGTAGCCCTGTATGGAAGCTGTAACAATCCGCCAAAGGACACGCCGGGGCAGACCGGCGGCACTCTCGAACCTGCCACAAATCAGGGGAACGGGCCAACAGCGGACAGTGCCCGGAAAAACGATCCCCACGACACAGCCACCTGGGAAGGTGCCACCAACGACACCGGCCGGTAGCCGGAAATACCCTGCCCCGTACGCCGCCATTCCCAACGGGTTGAGTTCCCATTTGCTTGCCCGATGCGCATTCCCAGTTCCAGATCCTGCTGAAGGCTGATGACTGGGAACGGAAGGATAATGCGGTCTTTGAGGATGCCATTTTTTGAATGTTTACCAGTTCTTCTTATATAGAGCATTCACGCTTTCGTTCTATTTATAACTACGAGGTACCTGCTGGGTTTCCCGGTATCATGGCCGCATAAAAAATATAAAAATCACGGAAAATAAAATATCAGAAAGTGTATAAACCGGATCAATTTAGCTATGGCACTAAAATGTTATTGCCCCTAATTTTGAACTGCACCAAAAACGATCAACAATGAAATATGCATTAACTCCCCGCCACATTGCGGACTATCAGGAAAACGGTTTTGTGGTTATTGATGATTTTCTTGCTCCGGATGAACTGGAATACTGGCGAAGCGCGGTAGCCGAAGCGGTTGAAGAACGTAACGGTCAAAAAATGCCGGGAAAATCAGTTAAGATCGGCGAGGACGATGGCATTAACAAGGATGCCGACTACTTTAACAATGTATTTGATCAGCTATTGAACCTTTGGCAGACCAATGACAAGATAAAAGGGTTGATGCTCGACGAGCAAATTGGCAAAATGGCTGCGGACCTGGCGGGAGTGGATGGCATCCGCATCTGGCACGATCAGGCGCTGATAAAGCGGCCCTGGGCAAACCCCACAGCATGGCACCTGGATACGCCGTTCTGGTCTTTCTACGACAGGCGGGCTCTTTCCATTTGGGTGGCGCTTGACGATGCTACCCTGGAAAACGGCTGTCTGTTTTTTATTCCTGGCTCATACAGGGAAACCGCTTTCGAAAACCCGGGCATTGGCAAAAACATGATCGAAGTCTTTAATGCCTATCCGCAGTTCAGGCAAACCCAATCAGTTGCGGCTACCATGAAAGCCGGCAGCTGCTCGTTTCACAACGGGTTAACCATTCATGGGGCCAATGCCAATATGACCCCGGGCTTCCGCCGCGCCATGACCTGCGCTTATATGCCCGACGGCAACGTATTTAACGGACAGGCCAATATTTTGCCCGACGATTATCTGCAACGCATAAAAGTGGGCGATCCACTGAATGATGATGCACAAAATCCGCTTATTTACAAAAGATAAAGCCCGGAAGTAATCATCTCCTGCATAAAGGCGCAGACCTGCTTTCAAAAATCCGGAGTTTTGAAAGGATCAATACATGCCCGTTTTTAGCCCGCTGCGGTGTAAAAATACCCGGATCATATTGCCACTTTTCACCACTTCAGTGATGGGCAACCTGTAAGGCCGTTATGCTGATAACATGGATCAACGAAGCTGCATAAAGCGCCATCGGGGCCGCCTGTTTGCTACCACCCAAAAAGTCAAAACAAATTATAATTATTAGAATACATAAACAATTTCCTCTCGAAAGGCGGTATAAACGGCTTGTTTGCAGCCTTCCCTACCCAACCTAAAACAGAGAAGCAATGTCCCATCATTTACCATTTCCGGTAAGGTCTTGAGCCGGGGTATAAGCGATCCATACGGCCATTTCGCCCGCCCCCCGGTTGCACCAGGAGTAATACGGGATCGCCACGATCGCTGTTTCTTTCTTTTTTGCCCGGCCGTCCGTGCCGGACGTTACCGAGTATCCTTTTCCTTTCAATTCAACAATGCCTGATAATTTATCCCTTTTATAAACGGAAGTAAACGGGTCCGCGATGTCCGCAACGAGCGTTGTTACGTGCTTCACCTGCTGATCGGCTCCTTCCACGCAATACACCACCGGGCCGCGCTGTAATGCAAATCTCCCTTCGTCCGCCTTAACCTGTTCGTTTGCCAGCACTTTGCGTACCGGCATCGGAAGGTCCAACGATACTTTGTCGCCCTTTTTCCATTGATGGCGGATAACAGCGTACCCCTTCACCAGCGTATAGCCAACCTTTTTTCCATTGATGCGGACCGCGACCGGGTTTATTTTTTCGGGGGATGCATAGCGGTACAGATCGCCCGGAACGGCCTGTTCCTGGGCCCAGCCGGGAATACGCAGCTTCAGGATAAAGTTCCGGTTATTTAACGGATCAACATGCACCGTGATCCTGCCATTCCACGGATAATCCGTTTGCTGATCCAGCACAACGTTTCCACCAGCAAGCTTTATCCGCCCCCTGTTTGCCACATACAGGTTCACATAGACCTCATTGCCGGCCTGCGCATACACATATCCCGGCATGGAAGGCATGAAGCGGGCAATATTTGTTATGCAGCAGGCACAGTCAAACCAGGCACTACGGGCATGCTGCCCGGTGGAGGCCAGCGGGTTGGGATAAAAAAAGCGATCGCCGCTCAGTGACACACCCGAAAGCAAGCCGTTATACAGGGTCTTTTCCAGCACGTCGATGTATTTGGAATCCCCGTGCAGCAAAAACATCCGCTCATTCCAAAATACATTGGCAATAGAGGCGCAGGTTTCTGCATAAGCGCTCATATTGGGAAGGTCATAAGCCGGGCCAAAGGCCTCTCCATTACCCCGGGCACCAATACCACCCGTAATATAAAGTTTATGGAAGACCACATCCTTCCAGATATCGTCAATAACATGCAGATACGCGTCATCGTTTGTAAGCGCCGCAACATCCGCCATGCCGCTATACATATAGGTAGCACGTACGGCATGGCCAACCGCCGTGGTCTGCCGGATCAGCGGACGGCTGCTCTGGCTGTATTCTTTTGCGTATGCGTTCTTTTTTGTTCCCCGTACATCCAGAAAATATTTTGCCAGCTGCAGGTATCCGGTGTTCCCGGTTACGCGGTACAATTTTGCCAGCCCCATTTCCACAATCTGATGGCCGGGCCATTCCTCTACCCTGCCCGGACCAAATGTGCGAACAAGAAGGTCTGCGTTCCGGATGGCAATTTCCAGGTAGGTCCGTTTACCGGTAGCCTCATAATGGGCAACAGCCGACTCAAACAAATGCCCGGAATTGTACAACTCATGGCTCAGATCCTCTTCCTTTTGCCAACGGGCATTCCCCATCCAGGCATGCGGGTACTTTACGTTTGCCGTACGAAACGTATAAAGGTAGCCGTCCCGCTCCTGTGCCTTGCCGATCATGGTTATGAGCGTATCCAGCTCCCTGTCCAGCACCGGGTCGTACTTCGCCTGAAGGCTATAGGAAGCGCCTTCGATCAGCTTATAGATATCGGTATCATCAAATGTGAAACTGGTCATCCGATCCCCGGCCGGTATAAGACCGGCTGCTTTCCGGAAGTTGTCAATGCGCCCGTGCCTGCGGCACATTTGTAAAATATAGGGGATCGTCACATGGGCGTTCACATCAATTTTCGGCCGCCAGAACCGGTCCTGCAGGTGCACTTTTGTAAACACGACCGGCTGAACCGCATAGTCCCTTTTCTGCGCGCCGGCCTCTTTTGGCAGGATGGCAAGCATCAGCGTTGCCGGTACAAGCATCAAACTTATTTTTCTCATCATGTAAACACGTTTATTGATTCAACCTGTTCCCGGGTCCGTTATGGATCCTTACCGCAATCAGCGCCGTTTGAGCAAAACAGGGGCTGGTCAAAACAAGAAACCCAGTATTGCGCAGCAATCAACTAACACAAACAATGGCGGATCCTACTATTTTACTGTCAAATTTAGTAAAAAAACATTAATTGTCACAAATACAATTAAAAATGTTTTTTCGAGCATCAGGGATCGGCTATGCGGCGTTCCGCCTTCCCGGATCACAAGCCGGTTTGATACAGCCCTGTCCGGCCTTGTTTCATAAAGAAAACCTGTTTTTATACATACCCGCTGTGGCATGCCGCCGGTCCATCCGGTGCATTTGTCCTGATAGAAGGTCACTTTGAAAATTATAGCACGAAAGGCTGCTATTTCTCAGAAACTGTTTAGGAACAGCATTTTGATTTACCTTATAAACGCCAGGCGCGTTGTTGTCGCTAAAGCCTCTTTTGAAAAATGATCGTTGAACCCCGTTTTTACAGAAGGCGGCCCTAAGTAGATGCGATCAAAAGCAGGCATCTTTTAATGGCTATACGGATTTTCCTGGATTGTTTTTAAACAGCTTCTGAGGGCTGATCTCCAGCGCCTGCAGCAAGGCTTTTCCATTTTCAGGATCATTTGCCCTTAGCTTTACCCGGATGATCCCGTTTTGAGGTTTTATGTTATTAAACACCAGATCTGTTGCGGTGTTGACCTTACCTGCCCTCGAAATAATGTCGAACCGTTCAGCGACCATTTTTCCATTTACCAGTATGTCAAAGCTGTTTTTCCGGTCGCCCAGGCCCCGGGTTGCCGCAAATTTAAGACGCAGCTTATATTCGCCGGGACCTACTGTAAGATTCACCCAGAATTCAGGCGCATGGTACCCGTACCTGTAAAGGCCGGGATCATTGGTCGCAGCAATACGTTCCTTTACTGGCTGCACAAACCAGCAGGTTGCAACCGTATCAACCATCGGCCCCACGCGCGTGACCACTTCGGTTCCCGGGCGCCAAAAATGACCTGCCGTATCCTGGTAATCTTTACGCCCGGCATACCCGAAGATCATACGCTGGGCCCCTGCCGGTCCGGTGGCCGTTGGGTAATTAAACGTTTTGGCTCCTGCAGCCGCCTGGACCTGATCAATGTAAAGCCTCTTTCCTTTTGAATAGGGATTGGCGGCGCCCCGGGCAACCACTTTTATCGTATGATCGTCATTCTCCAAACCATTTTTATAGTACAGCACCTGCCGGTGCCGTGCTGATGGTCCCCAAAAATCAATCGGCACCAATTGTTTTTCATTATCAATAAATACGTCCGCTATACCACCATACTGATCAAAGCGGCCGATCAGCCTTATCTGGTTACCGCTGAACCTGGCTTCAAAGACGGCATCTTTTACTGCCGTAACCATTATCGTTCCCTGAAAAGAAGAGGGATCTCTTTGCTTTTCCCAATGATCATCCCATTGAATCCTGCTGCCGGCAAGCACTTGTTGCTGATCGACACCCTTTATGATGATATTTTTTGAGCCGTCATGTCTTACAGTAATGATCGCATCTCCATTCGGCAATTGCTTTACAGTAAAACCATTGGCCTCTAAATCATTGCGCAGAGGCAACTTTTTTCCGTCGGCAGTGATGGTATGCGGAACAAAAGACAAGCGCAATACAGCCCGGGTATTTCCGGGTGCATCAAAAGTGGTAAATGCAATATGGTCTTTACCATATGCAATATTGGCTACTGTGGCGCTGCTATACACCAGGTGATTTTCCTTACTGGCCCCCAGCTGTTCCGGCGCCCAGCCGATGCTGTTTAGTATCCAAAAAAGCGGCCAGGGATGGGCAATATTAAACCAGGTGCCATTTACATAAACTCCTCCATCAATCAGATCTTCGGTTATCCCATTTTCCCGGCCATCATAGGTCTGGAGGATCATCTGCCGGTAACCCAGCTCACGCATCCGGTCATCGCCGGCCTCAACACCATACCGCAGGAATACGGGCGCTAAGGTTAACGGGGCATACCACAACGAAGTTTTGCAGCAATGACTGGATTCAGGATAGGCCCAGGCACCGCTGTAAACATCGCCCACCGAAGCAGGATTGGCGCTTGTACGGTTCAAAAACAAGGTAAGAATGTTCCGGACATCGTTCTTCCAGTTGGGGAAATCCGCCTTATTATTCAGCATATAAATGGATACATCCGCCGTTGTTGTGCAATTCTGAACGGTGTTTGCCCAATCCCAGAAATGCAGTGCAAAGCTGTCTTCCCGGGTCCATTCCGGCAGCAGCACCCCCTTTACATACGCAAGGCCCGCATTCCGGGCTTTTACAAGGTCATTGTTCTTACCGGTATAACCCAGGCGTATCAGCTCATCCAGAAAAGTCATCACCATCGTTACACCACCTGTTTGCCGGTTAAAGCGCGGATCCTTGCGCCACTGTCTGTTCCTTTCATTCTCCACTGTAAATGCGTGCTCAGGATTTGCATAACGTGGCCATGGGTTTTTACCAGGCGTCTTATTGCATTTCGCCGCAAAAAGATCACCCCAGTGTTTGGCCGCTTTCAGCCAGCGGAGGTTGCCCGTAACCTGAAAGGCTTTTAACAGGGCATGACCCATTGTTGCGCTGATATCGAGCTGTATCATTCCCTCCGGGTTGGCATCATAATAGGCTTTGCCCTTAACAGGCGCGCTGATCGGAAAACCCGGCCAGGCATGGTTTGCAGGCGTCAAACTATGATCGACCAAAAAATCGCCCATATAAGTCATATGGCTTATTGCTGCCGCATCACCGGTATAACGATAATAATCTACCATCCCTTTCAGAACGTTCACACTCCGCTGTCCCAGGTCACCGTTCATCCAATCCCCGGGATCCTGCGGACTGATCTCCCCGGCATCATTGATTTTCCATTTGCCACTGAATAAATAATGCGGATATGCAGCGATGGCATTTTCCTTATTCGTCCAGGGATATCTTTTTAAAGTCTCCGCTGCAATTCTTACCCTGAAATCACATTGCCCGTTTGGCTGTTTGTACCAGGGTGCGATTACACCCTGAGCGTCGAGCACGGCATCGTGCGCGTAATAATGCAGCTTGCCCGTTGCAGCGGAATGATCCACAAAGGATACCGCCGGATGTGGGGTTGCCCACAGGCCATACCCGCTTTTAAAGATCACGCTACCGGTAATGCCAATGCCCAAATGCTTAAGAAACCACCGGCGTGAAACGTCGCAGGGAACTGTTAATGCTTCGCGGCTATGATCCACTGTTTTTTTATCGTTCCTATTTTTCATCTTATCAGGGTTCCAACTTGATTTCAAATGGCCCGGTCATATTTTAAAAGCGCGCCATTGACCGGGTTCGAGGCTATACAACGGCGCAGTCCGGTCTGCAGTCCATTGCAGGAGTTTCTTAAAGCTGCCTGCGGTACATACGGACGATCTCCTTTACAATCAGATCGGCCATCATTTCATGCCCCGTATCATTGGGATGGATCCCGTCCAGCAATAAGCTGTCCAGACTTTTGCCGGTTTTTGAGGGATAGTCCAGGAATAGCTGGAAATTGTCCACGAACCCGGTTTTATGGGTCTTGCTCAAACCCCTGACCACGTTCACATATCGGGAAAGTGTTTTATTTAACAGGTCTTTTTGCTTGCCTCCCCGGGCATTAGGGGTCATCAGCAGCACATTGATCCCTCGTTCCTGCATTTGGGTAACCATATACTCCATGTTCCTTTTATAATCTGCCAACGGTATCCGGGAACTGCCTTTCCGGGGATCAATGGCGGCGTCATTGATGCCAAAATCCACAATCACCAGGTCCGGGTGATGATCCAGCACATCCGTATCAAAACGTTCCAGCGCATGTTTCACCTTGATCACGTCATTATCGGCCAACCTGCCGGTATGACTGCCCGGAACGCCGCTGTTGATCACAGTTGCGGCAATGCCTTTCTGCGACAACAGCGAGGGCAGCCGTTGGGCAAATACCTGTTTGATCGTTTTCCGGGTTGCTGTTACCGAATTGCCAAAAGTAACAATGGTAAGATCCAGGGGATCCTTCACCGATTGTTTTGTTGCCGGTCTGTTTGTACCACACCCTGCCATACTGAGGCCTGCTATGCTAAGCAGGAGAAGCGTCCTTAGATAGATTTTCATTTTACAATATTGTGTATTTAAATGTTTCCGTCTTTTTCGTGGGTCTTTTATACAGCCCTATGCCGGGTTGTCGATCCCTGCATCTTATCATCAAAAAGCGCCGCTCAAGGCATGATGATTCCCTCCCGGGGAAACCTCGCCTTATTTTTGAGCAGCCAGTTGTGCAGCTCTTTTTTCATCACAGCCACGCGTTCCGGCTCTTTTTTACTCAGGTTTTTTGTTTCCCCCGGATCCGTTTTCAGATCATACAGCTCTGTCTTCCCTGTTTTATAGTAATAGAGCAGTTTATAGTCTTCCCGGCGAACGGCACCCTGGAACTGTCCATGCGGGTAATGCCAGTACAAAGCCCCGCGGTTGGTTCCGGCCAGGTTCCCGAGCAGTACATTTTTGAAACTGATGCCGTCCGGCCGCCGCCGGGTCACCGGAGACAAGCCGGCCAGATCGAGCAGGGTCGGGTAAAAATCATCGGATATCAGGGGTGTATGCGATATTGAACGGGGTTGAATGTTGCCGGGCCACCGGACAATCACCGGGATCCTTATACCTCCTTCGTACAGCATATGCTTTCCACCCCGTAAAGGCAGGTTGGAAGTAACACTTCTTTTACCACCATTGTCCGACGAAAATACAACAATGGTATTATCGCTCAGCCCCAGGTCATCCAGCTTTTTAAGCAATTTGCCCACATTTCCGTCCATCTGGTTCACCATTGCGGCATACTCAGGCAGGTTCTGATATTTCCGGGAACCGTTCTGGTTCTCATCGATCTCCAGCAGCCCCAGTCCGTTGATCTTCTTCCGGAACTTTGCTTCTACCTCCCTTTTCGCATCCAGTGGTGTATGCACGGCATGAAAAGAAAGAAAAGCAAAGAACGGACGGTCCTTACGCGATTCGATGAACCGGATCGTTTCATCGGTCAACCGATCTCCCAGATTCTCCCCTACGGGCCCATCCTCCATATGTACGTTATAATAAGGGCTGAAATAATACTGTCCCAGGTGTTTGGCCGGAACCGGCAAAGGGCGATCGGGATAGGCGACCTGCCAGGCATTATAAGAGGCTTCGCCACCAATGGCCACATCAAAACCCTGGTGCGTAGCCCAGTGTTCCAGCTGGTAGCCAAGATGCCACTTGCCAAAAAGTCCGGTGGCATAACCCCGGTCCCGCAATGCTTCTGCCAAGGTATATTCCGACAACGCCAGGTGATGCGCCATATAATCCACATCCTGGTCCGGCGAAATCAAAACAGTAGTGACGCCCGTATTCACCGGGTTCCTCCCGGTTAATATGGAAGCCCTTGTGGGAGAGCAAACGGGTCCCGCAGCATAAAAATCGGTAAAATGCATGCCCTGGGCAGCGAACTGGTCGATATGGGGCGTTTCATAAATGGTGCTGCCCATATAACCCAGATCGCTCCAGCCAAGATCATCTACTAATATGAAGACAATATTTGGGGGAGCCGCTTTTTTCTGCGCCGGCAGTGATTGCGGCACGGCAAAAAAAGCCGGTACAGTCATTGACAAAAGGATCCATTTCTTAAAACAGGCCGCTGTTTTCATGTGTTCTATTTTTAATTTATTCCTGTGCCAGGGTTTATTCCAATGCCTTAAGACAGATTTTGAAACACCCGTCCGGGCAGAAGCTCAGGACGGCCATCAACCATAAACAGGCTGTTTATAATGAACCGGTGGCAAAATGATCTTCATAAATTGACTGTCCCGTCGGTGAGGAGGCTGACCGTGGTGCGGGCCATTATAAGCTCCCTGCCATTTTTCTTACACCAGGTCCGTGCTATTGCACAAAATCTTTTTCCCGGAGTTTTACCCGCAGGTTACTTTGCATGGTGGTTACCCATATTTCGCCCGGCGCTGCTTCAAATACATAAGGATAAGCGACCCAGGAATCCCAGATGTCCTTATCTTTCGCCCTCATTGTTTTAGCAATGATCCGGGGTTTGGTCCAGGTCTTGCCGTCATCATCGGAAAAAGCGATCACCAGCTCTTCCCTGTAATTGCTTGAGGCCACTTCCGACCATTGCCGGTCTCCGCCGCGCAGCCGGTAATAATCCTTACCCTGGGGGTACCGCAGGTTCCATACCAGGAACAACCGGCCGCTGGCCAATCTTTTCAACATACCGGGAGAGCTGCTGGCACCGATACTGGTGGGCCGGATATCCTTCCAGGTAATGCCGTCATCATCTGAAAACGTTTCCCAGAAACTGCCCCAATTGGTGCGCATTAACATCCATAACCTTCCGTCCTTCAGTTCTTCAAGAGTTGATTCGGTAACCCCGCTGTGGTTTCCGATGCCTCCCATATCGATAATATTGCTGCGTTCCCAGCTGGCGCCTTCATCACGGGAAGTATAGGTGAGCACGGTATGACGACCGGGGTTATGGGCCAGCATCATACTGGTAAACACCACGTTGCCGTTCCGGGTCTGGATCATATCCCGGATCGCACCGGTCCATTCATTGTGAAGCTTCTTTGGCTCCTCCCAGGTCTTCCCGCCATCCAGGCTTCTGACCGCATAGGTGGGCAGTATGGCCCCCGGCGCATCGGAGATCTTCCTGTTCCAGTTCCACCCGCTCTTTTCCCTTCCGTTCATAAAAGCCAGGATCAGTGTTCCATTGGCCGTTCTGAGCAGCGCCCTTTCATTGGAAACATGAAATTTTGCGGGATCTTTAAAAATGTCGTAAGACTTCCAGGATTTGCCTTCATTGGTACTGATCAGGCACTTTGTTCCTTCCACGGTCACGATGCTTTTATCTTCTTTCCGGACAAAAGGCCCCATCTTTAAACCCGGCAGCTCCGTAACATTACCGGGGATCCACAGGTTACCGTTATCGATCAGTTTTCCCCCGGACGCCGCAGGCTGGGCAAATGTGGTCATCGTAAGCAACCCTGATAATCCATACAGGAACATTGTGGTTTTAAGATTTCTCAATTTCATACTTCTGGTTTTTAATCAATGATCTTATTTATTTCTAAGCCTGTTAAAAAAACATTATTGAAAGCTTTTTAGCGGATGGTCAAACAGGGCAGGATCGTGCTTTCAGCGCTTTGATATCTTTACGACCAAACAACCCTGTGCGGGAATTGTTGATCTGAGCTCATTTGTAAAAGTTCCAAGATCCCGCTGCCGCCAGGCATCCCTGATCTTCCGTTTTCCCCGCAGGCCGATCTCTTCCCATGTTGCCCTGACTTCAACCGGTCTTTTTTCCCGGTTGAATAACCCTACGGCTTTGGAACCATCGTATAGATCTTTTACCATAATAAATTGCTTATCACCATGCATGATCACTCTGGCGCATTGGCCCAAAGGATCCTGGTTGATCGCTATGATCTCCGGGTTGCATAAAATACCCAATGTAAAATCATCCAGCCGGGACAGATCGCCGCCATAAAACAATGGAGCAGCCATTAAGCTCCAAAGCGACATATAGGAATATTGCAACCATGGGCCCATAGGTGTGGGCTTCGGCGCACCCCTGTCCTGGTTGCTGCCGATATAACCAATGGAAATATAGTCCGGATCGTTCCATTCACCGGGTTTGTTGTATTCACGAAAGCTTGCATTGCGCAGGGCGATGTCAAAAATCTTGTCCAGCTCTTTTATCCCAAGATCGCCTGCCGTTCTCCAGGAATTTCCTCCAATGGATGCCGCCCATTTCCATGATTCACCATAACCATATTGACATAGATTATAGAAAATATCACGATCGATGTTCTTTAAAATATCGCCCATCTGCTTATATGGTTTTTGAAAGGCAGCCAGGCTTCGGTCTTTACCCACAACGCTCCCATAAGAGCACCAGTCATATTTTAAGAAATCGAATCCCCATTTTGCGTATTGTTCCGCATCCTGCTTTTCATGGCCATAGCTGCCGGTAAAACCCATACAGGTCCGCGGTCCGGGCGACGAATAAATGCCGGCTTTCAAACCCTTTGAATGAATGTAATCGGTCATCCGCTTCATGTCGGGGAAATGAACATTCGGGAGGATCGTTCCATCGGGTTTTCTGGGGGTCCCATAACGGGTACCGTCATCTTTTTTCATCGCTTTGTTATTGGGTGTGGAAACCGCCCAGCAATCATCAATATTTACATAGGCATAGCCCACATCCGCCATTCCCGTTGATACGATCAGATCTGCCGCCTCGCGCATTAATTTATCTGAGATCCTGTCGTAATGCGCATACCAGTCGTTCCAGCCCATGGGTGGTGTGAGGCCGATTTTATCGCCCGAAATGATCTCAAACGTTCTGGATGCTTTCCCCTTTTTATTTTTTGCTTTCAATACGATGCGATACGTTCCACGTGCAGGAGCCGCTCCCCGGATGATGCCCGAATCTTCATCTAACGTCAAACCTGCCGGCAATCCTTTAGCCGAAAACCTCAGGGGTCTTTCACCCTGGCAGGGGATCCGGTACAGAAACGCATTCCCCGGCCGGCAGCCATATACCAACGCATTGTTCAGGCGCGGCTTCGCCGAAGGTTTTGGCGTCAGGATAAACTTTTCATTGATAGCCCTGTTACTTCCTGAACTATTCTGTGCATGGCCGGCAACTGCAAGCATCACGCAAAAAAGCAGAAAATAATGTTTCATTTATGATGTAGTTAAAGCCTGTTTAAAAATATGCTGATTAACCGTTTTACAGCAGATCATCTGATCCTTCCATCTGCGCCTCTTATCAAACCGGGAAACATCTCTTGTGAAGTGGTCCGGGGAAAGTACAGCCTGTTCTGCCGGCGCCTTACCAGTCCTTAGTTCTTCAAATACCTGCTGTTGTCAAGCGGAACCTCCCGGATGCCCGCCCATTTGTACCAGTCCTCTTCCAGCTCTTTAGCTATTTTTGGATGCTTCCCGGCCAGATCGTGACACTCTGTACGGTCCGCATCCATATTGTAGAGCTCCCATTTCATCGTCGTTACTCCATAGACGGCCTTCCATTTTCCCTTACGATACGCCCGGTTCCCATAGAGGAACCACCCAAATTCACGCTCCGGCATTTTTTGATGCCTGGTGAGGAAGGGCAGCAGACTTTTTCCCTCCAGCGGAAGAATGGACTTTCCTTCAAAGGTTTCCGGATACGCAGCCCCCGAAGCATCCAAAAAAGTGGGGAACAGGTCAATGATATGACTGGGCATATTGGTAAGCCCCCCCGGCTGTATTTTACCTTTCCACCAAACGATCATGGGTGTGGAGATCCCCCCTTCCTGGGTCCAGACCTTATATCTTCTGAAGGGAGCTGACATTACAGAAGCCCAGCCCGGACCGGCAAGCTCATAGGTATCCTTGCCGCCGATCGGCTTTCCCTTATTATACGCCTTGTTCAGCTCCACCGACCTGGGGTTGGTGATCATACTGGCACAGCCCCCGTTGTCGGAGAAAAATACGATCAGAGTATTATCGGCGATCCCGCTGCTCTTAAGAAAATCCATTAAACGCCCGATGTTCTGATCGATGCGGTCGACCATTGCTGCATACACTTCCATCTTTTCCGATTCATGCCGCTGCTCCTCCCGGCTAAGCGAATCCCAGGGTGGCACTGCCAGATCATAGGCAAAGGCCCCGCTTCGCTTATCGGTGGGCGGCAATCCCCATTTCGGGTTCAGCACACCGGCTTTGATCGTTCCTTTATAACGCTCTTTCCGCAGCACTTCATAACCCGCATCATATCGCCCCTTATACTTCGCAATATCTTCCGGCCAGGCCTGAAGCGGATAATGCGGGGCATTGAAGGCCAGGTGCAGAAAAAACGGCTGGTGCTGCTTCACGTTCTTCCGGATCTGCCGGATGGCAAAATCCGTTTGGGCATCTGTTGTATAATAATCGTCGGGAACATGCGTAACCACTTTTCCGTTATGAACAAAAGGATGCGGCGGACCGCTGTGGTGTACAAAAGGCGGATCAGGCAGGGAGGGATCAAAATGGTTGCCCGCCCCGATCATGGATCCAAAAAACTCCTGGAACCCTTTATGCATAGGGCTGGTGGCCCCACCGCCCAAATGCCATTTGCCGCTCAGGATCGTAGCGTAACCGGCTCCCTGCAATACCTGGGCCATCGTAACCATATTGTTCTTCAATAAAGGTCCCTTGCCATACCGGGGGTACAGGCCTGTTAAAAAAGTGACCCTCGAAATATTACAGACCGCCTGGTTATAGAACTGGGTAAACCGCATTCCCTGCTTTGCCAGCAGATCTAAATTGGGCGTATGGATCTCGCTGCCATAACAGCCAAGATCTGAATATCCCAGATCATCCGCAACGATCAAAATAATATTGGGCTTCGATGCAGCACCCGCATACTGGCAATACGCCTGGTTACTCCCCAATAGTCCGGAAAGAAAGACAACAGCTGATAAAAATGAAGTATGGATTATTTTAGGAAACATATGATTGGATTAAATGGAACAGAAAATAAAGCCCCCTGCTTTCCCGTTCATCAGGGAGTCAATACCTCGCCGATAATGTTTAAAAGACCGTTGGTCGTTACAATATTAGCCGACATCACCGGTATGGTGTTGACGTTGGAATCCCCTTTTACTTTATAGCCGCCCGCAGAGGACACGGTCAGGTTGACCGGCTTCATTTCATTATTCACATTTAAGGCATACAGCAAGGTGGGGGTTTTACCGTTTTCCTCGATATTGATATTGTTGACCCGTTTATTTAAAAAGTGAAGACGCAGGATATCACTGATCACCTTTGGATCCTGGTCGTTAATGGAAGCAATGCTTGGATAACCCGCGCTCCTGAAGCCGTTGTTGTTGACAGCAAACACGGTATAAGATGCCGCCGCATCAGCCACCATTTGCACAAAGTTCAGCTCACCGGCTTCGCTTCCTCTTTGTAAAGCGGCGTAAAAGAAGGTAAGCGAAGTATCCTGTGCGATCCGTTCCCCGGTAGTCTGATCGGTTGCCAGGGGCAAAAACCCGTTTACGGTATGAATCACGCTGCTTCCCCCTTCCATATTGGCTGCGCCGCTGATGGCGTTGATGCTGTTGAAATAATTATAGGTATTGGCCCCGGGCTTCAAACGATCTGCATATACCGGCGCACCTGACCGGGACATGGCGGGCTGCAGGGTATCAAATCCGGAGGTATATTTCTTTCCGTCAACGAGGTGTCTTTTAATAAGCTCATCCATCCGGTTTACGGGCGCTGCGGTAACGGATGCCAGGGTGGGATAGCCGCCGTCGATAAATGCGCCGTTGTTGGGTGCAAAAAAAGTATAGGCAGCTGCAGGGTCATCCAGCAGGGCCAGGTAATCGACACCCCCGGCGCTGGCGCGTTTGAGCGCTTCCAGTACATAGGTAAACTGTGCGTCTGTGGTTGCAGCAACATAGGACCGCAAGCGCTCTACAATGGACTTCCTTTTAAACAGTACGGTATTGATCACATACATAAAGCCGTTGGTCGCTTTATTATCGCCATTGGTAATATCCGCACCGGCAATATAGGTTTGGTTACCCAGCTGCTGAAGGGGGATCTTTGTGCCGCTTAATGCAGTCAGCTCCTGGGTGCCGGTTAACGCAGTTTCATCCATCGCGCCGGAAATGATATGATTCTTAACCAGCAGGGTCAGCGAATCCAGGGAAAGCTCCTGCAGCATTCCGGCGTTAAAACCCGCACGTGAGAACACCGCGTTTGTGGGTGCCAGCAGCGTATAGTTGCCCCCGGAAAGCTCCGCTCCCAAACCACTCCGGTCCACAGCCAGCTTAAAAAACGAGAAATTATTGTCATCCTCCGCGATCATTTCATACAGACTGACCGATGAGGGCGGATATTTGAATGAGGATACTTTTTTACATGAGAAGGTCATGAAGCAGATCACGCTTCCGATAACAACCATGCCTAATTTTAATCTCATTTTCATTTGTGTGATTTTATGAGTCCGGATAGCCGGACAGGTTGGAAAAAGTAATGGAAGAGCTCCGGGCAATGTATCGCTGTTGCCCCACCCGTTTATTCAACCGTTATTACATATTCTTTGACGATCTTTTGGGTATCCCATTTATTGGCATTGACGATTTCGAAAGTCACTTTATATGTCCCCGGTTTATCGTACCCGGCAAACGTATAATCGGTAAGGCGAACGCTGGGATTATTTTTAATGCTGACGCCTTTATCACTTCCAATCCGCTTAAGGAAAATGGGCTTCCCGATAATCCAATCCAGGTTTTCATCCGTTTGGGCCGCCCCGCCCCAGATCTGTATCTGGGTAGCATTAAAGGTCCAGATCCGGGTAGCATTGAGGATATTGATAATGCTCCAGGACATATCCGCACTATTGGCCAGGTTCAAAACCGTTCCATCCTCCAGCACGTTGTTTACCTGAACGTTGGTAATGGTCCAGGCCCGCTGTGAAACCGCTTTGGGGAGATCATTATATTTAAAGCCAATATAGATGGGCGCGTCCACCTCTTTAAAGCGGGAAAGGTCGATGTTCCCTGAAGGAGTTGTTTCGGTGCTGGGCGCTTTCACATAAGACCAGGCCGCACTATCGGTCAGGTCTACCCAGGTTGCCTTATTGATGGAAGCGGCGTCATATGTTCCGTTAAAATCCTGCGAAACCATCAGGGCAATGGTATTGTCCGGAAGGCCGTCCTGCGCCCCGTACCGGCGCCAGGAGTCAAAGCTCAGCTGCGGCGTTGCGTTATCAAGCGTTGTACGGTTCTTATACAGGTACTCGCTTCCCGGTGCACCGGAAAAAAAAGTGACCACATCTGCATTGCCCGTAAGATTGAATACCACCGGCTCATTCACTCCAACCGTTGTCGATTCGATCGATATCTCCAGGTCGGGCACTTCCACGCCTGTAAAAGCCTTTTTGCAGGAAAAAAAGAGCAAGGAGGCCACCAAAGAAATTAACCATGTTTTCATAAAACAATCATTTTTTAAAATTACCAGCCCGGATTTTGAGTCACTTCGCTGTTCAGGGCAATTTCATTAGGAGGGATCGGCCACAGGCGCCATTTTTCGGTAGCCCTGTCCACCAGATTAATAATGTTCGTTTTTTGACGGGCCACCACGGCAGGCTGCCCCGTATCGTTCACGTCTGCTTTCATTGCCTGCAGCCTGGAAAAAAATATCCCCCAGCGGATCAGGTCATTTTTCCGCAGCCCTTCAAAAGCCAGCTCCCGGGCGCGCTCATCCTGTATTTCGATAAGGAACAATTCTTCATTCAGCCCGGGAGGCAGATCGGCTTCCGTCGGATCCGTAGCGCCGGGGAGCAATTTTCCATAAGCCCGGGCACGTACCTGGTTGATACAATCGTAGGCCAGTTGTGTTGGGCCGTCATTTACCTCGTTTTCCGCCTCCGCCAGCATAAGCAGCACATCCGAATAGCGGATGACGGGGAAATTTACCGGCGATCTCGAATTGACCCGCGGCATGGGCGACACATTCAGCCTGAATTTCCCAATGCACCGGTCGTATAGCTGTGTGGAAGACCAGTAAGTCTTTGTTCCGGTAGCCGTAAAGATAAAGGGCGCAATCGTCCAGTCGCGCCGCAGGTCTTTGGAGCCATACAGGTTGTACAAAAGACGGGTGGCATGCACCTGCCCCAGCATGGTACCACTATCCGCCGGCGACCCGATGATGCCGTCCAGGTAACCAATATAACTGGATTGCCGGGGACCCGGAACATCGGCATAGTCAATTTCCCAGATGCTTTCTTTTTTGTCGTACTGATTAGAAATGAGCTTCACAAATACATCCTCAAAACTTGGATTTAAGGAGTGCAATTTGGAATCGACCACCTTCTTGGCCCAATCCCTGGCCGCCGCATATTTTGACACGTCCTTCAGCGGCTCGCCCGCCATCGAAAGACAAACCCGGGCAAGCATGGCCTGCACGGCAGACCGGGAAGGATAATCTGCCGCTCCATATTGTTCCTGTGAAGCCGGGGGAACAACAGATTCCGCATAGGTCATGTCCCGGAGGATCTGATCGTACACTTCGGCTACCGGTGTCCTTGGAATGCGGATATCCGTAGGGTCAGCTGTAGGAGCTAATTTCAGCGGAACGGCGCCCCATTGCGTTACTAAGAAGAAGTAACAATAGGCCCGCAAAAACAGTCCCTCCCCTTTGATAACCGACCGTTTCGTTTCATCCATCTCCACCCGGTCAATATTGGCCAGGAGCACATTGCATTTCTCGATGGTCCGGTATGCAGCCGTCCAGTGATTGGAGAAGGCCGCATCATTGGTAGGAGCCTTATGATTGGCAATATAGTTCCCTTCCAGAACGGAATAGGCATCGTCCGCATCGGCCACACCCCTCGCCAGCCAAAGACCACCCAGGAAATTCAGATCTTTCAAATCAAAAAAGGCGGCATTTAAGGCCAGGACCGCATCCTGCTCCTTGTTGAAATAATTTTCCGGCGCAACAAAGTCTTCGGGTATAACGGTGAGGAACTTTTTACACCCGGTGATCCCCAAAATGCCGACGAGTAAAAGAGAAAATAAGCTCTTGTTCATTTTCAAAAATTTACAGTGATAGATTAAGTCCTGCTACGATCGTAAACGGCCGCGGATAAGTAGAAAAATCCAACCCGGGCGACAAGGCCGACTGGAAGGCCGAAAGTTCGGGATCAAAACCCTTATACTTGGTCCAGGTGTAGATATTGGAAGTAGCCACATACACACGCATGGATTTGGCATGAATGCGTTTCAGCAATGGCTGGGGAAGCGTGTAGCCCAGGTTGATCGTTTTGAGCCGCAGAAACGAACCATCTTCCACAAACTGGCTGCTGTAGACAAAATAAGCCCGGTTCAGCTGCGGGATGTCGGTATCCTGGTTCTGAGGCGTCCATCTGTTGGCAAATTCGGCCAGCGCATTTTGTCCGGGCATGATGGTATTGCGTAAATAAATGTTCAGACCGGTTGCAAAGAACTGCCGGTTGGCATTGATCACGGAGTTCCCGTAAGACCATTGAAAGAAAATATTCAGATCAAAGTTTTTATACCGGAAATTGTTGCTCCATCCACCGGTGTGCAGCGGATAACCGTTACCAATGACCACCCGGTCATCTGCATCCACTACCCCATCGCCATTGATATCCTTGTATTTTGAATCGCCCGGCCGCGGATAGGCCGTGGGCAGGAATGTATTGACCACCCCGTTGGGCTTCAGTACATACGATCCGTTCGGCATCTTATCAAAATCGCTGTACTGGTACAATCCATCTGCCACCAAACCGTACATCTGACCCAGGGGACTTCCGATCTTTGCGATATATGCCGGAACCGAGTTATAATAAGGATCCCAACCGATATTTGTCAGGATCGCGGTCTCGTCCGGATCCGAAAGTCCTTCTAACCGGTTCCGGTTAAAGCTGATATTAAAATCAGAGGTATAGGTAAACTGCTTTTGCTGAATGATGTGGGCCTTCAGCGTGAACTCCAGCCCCTTGTTGGATATCTTGGCAATGTTCTTCATGACACTGCCGTAGCCGGACGAAGGGGGCAGGTTGGTTTTAAACAACAGGTTTTCGGTTGCCCTTTTATAAAGATCCACGGTAAGGGTGATCCTGTTCTTCCAGAAACCCAGGTCCACACCCAGATCGGTGGAGGTGGTGCTTTCCCACCGGAGCGCCGGGTTCTGGAGAGAAGAGATGACCGCACTATTGGGTTGTAAAACACCCGAAAAAGTTACAGCGTTGCTGAAAATAATTCTTGAATAAGTGTCAAAATCACCTACCCGGTTATTTCCTGTAGTTCCATAGCTAAACCGGATATTCCCATCCGACAACCATTTGCTCTTTTTGAGAAACGCCTCTTCACTGAACTTCCACTTCACGGCTCCCGACGGGAAATAGCCCCATTGATTCTCGTTCATAAATTTGGAACTCCCGTCCGCCCGGAAATTCCCGGTCAGGTAATATTTACTCTTGTAGTTATAGGCCACACTACCCAGCCAGGAAGCCATGGTGCTTTTGGAAACGGAATTCACCGGCGGGGTAGTGATCGTTCCTGCATCGATCCCGCTCAGACCCAGGCTCTCTTCCGGTATGAGGGTGGCCGAATAACCCAGGGCCCGGGAATAACGCATCTGCATTTCCATGCCCGCCACCACATTCAGACTGTGCTTCCCTTTAAAGTTCCGGGTATAATCCAGCAAATTCGTATTATCGTAATAATCATACCGGTAATTATAAATACTTCCGTTCACCCCCTGGGGACTGTATTTACCACCGGTTCTGGTTTTGGAATTATTAAAACGCTCCACCCGTACAAAATTGTTATTGGAGCTTCCCCGCAGCTCCAGCTTCAGGTATTTGGCGATCTTATAATCGATGTATAAATTTGCTACAACATTATTGCTGGTGCTGTTGCGGATCGCATTTTGTTCAGACAAAACCGGGTTCACCCGGTAATCGCCCGCACCGTTTCCCTCCGGATCATACAGATCCTCCGACAGCTGAACATTATTGCCGGATATGGCGATGGGCCGGTAGCTGAAGGCCTGATAAAATAAGGCGCTTTGCCCGCCATTGCCCTGCGAATTGTCGCCTTTGGTAAGGTTGTTGGTATAGCGAACAGCGCCACCTACTTTGAAACGCTTACCAATGGTCTGATCCAGTGTCATTTTTCCCTGGTACCTTCGGAACGAAGAATTGATAATGATACCGTCCTGCGCAAAATAATTGCCGGAGAGCGAGTACCGCGTACCATCCGTTCCGCCGGTAAGGCTGACCGAATGATTCTGCTGCGATCCTGTTTGAAACAGCATGGCCTGCCAATCGATCCCCTTTTCATTCCGGTAGTCTTCCAGTATCCTTCCGTCGGTGAGGTAGGGATTGGTTCCCGGGAGATCGGACTGGATCTTTACAAATTCGTAAGGACTAAGCAGGTCCATATACCGGGTGGTTTCATTGATGCCATAGCTGCCCAGGTAGTTCACGCGTGGTTGGCCCCGTACGCCGCGCTTGGTTGTAATTACAATTACACCATTGGAGCCCCGGGCACCATACAGAGCGGTAGCAGAGGCATCTTTTAATACGCTCATGGTCTCAATATCATTGGGATCGATCATATTATTGTCCGGGTCCTCCAGCGGGAACCCGTCAATTACAAACAACGGCTGGTTGCTCTGGCTGATCGAACCAACCCCTCTGATCACGATATCGATAGCCGATCCGGGGCGGCCGCTCTGGGAGGTAACCTGAACCCCGGCTACCCGGCCGGCCAGCGCTTCCTCAAATGAGCGGACGGGCGCTTTTTGCATGTCTTCCACGTTGACGGTACCAACAGCACCGGTCAGATCTTTTTTGGCGGTAGCGGTATAACCGGTTACGATCACTTCATTCATATTTGAAATATCCTTTTCCAATATCACATTGACTACTGTTTTTCCCGAAAGGTTTACTTCCTTCGTAATATAGCCCACAGATGAAAATACCAGGATTTTGTGTTGCGGCCGGACAACTATAAAATACTTTCCGGCGCTGGTGGCACTCGTTGTGACCGACAGGTCTTTAACGCTGACCGTCGCATCGGGCACTACCGCTCCATCCTGGTTGGTAATGGTTCCGGTAATCGTTGTCTGAGCATTCAGTATTCCTGAAAATGCGATACTCAAAAGCAGTAACAGAACTGATTTGAAACAATGGCAAGAATGGAAAAGCGTAATCATGAATTTTATTTTAAGAAGTGTACTTCTGTTTAAACAAGCTGGTTACCGGTCGTCGTCCGTCACCTATTCTTCAAGCAGTAATCTCATCCAGGATCCCTAACGCAATCGTATGTCATTCATTTTTCAAACAGAGAACATATGTATGACATATAACAAATATACATATTAATATTATAAAAAAAATTTTATACACAAAAATTTTTCGATTTATTCAATTCCGGACAACGGATGCGGCCCCCGATGGCCGTTTACCGCGTTTTTGCAGGGTTCCTGATGATGCGCGAACCCTGCTGGATCATCGCTGAATCGTCTGCCGGCACCTGACTCCGGACCGCCCATTTGTCCCATAAGGAGATCAGGTGTTTCAGCCGTTTGGGGTCCCGGGCGGAAAGGTCCCGGGTTTCCGTTCTGTCATTTTCCATGTCATACAATTCCCACTTTTCAGAACCGGTACCCCATATTATTTTCCATTTCCCTTTCCTGTATGCCTTATTGCCATACAGGTACCATCCGAACGCGCGCTCTTTCTGAACCGGTCTGTTTTCCAATACATCCATCATACTAATGCCCTCATAAGGCAGGATCTTTACACCATGGTGCTGCTTCGGATAAACCGCTCCCGACAGTTCCATAAAAGTGGGCATGAGATCTACGAGGTGCATAGGCGTTTGGGTTAAGGTTCCTGCAGCCACATGCCCTTTCCAGCGAACGATCATTGGCGTGGAAATCCCACCCTCATTTGTCCAGACCTTATACCTCCGGAAGGGTGAGGATTGCGCCGTTGCCCAACCGGGCCCTGCAAAAAGATAGCTATCCCTTCCACCTGGTTGCTTCCCCTTATTGTATTGATGATACCGTGCAATGTTTTCCGGAGAGGTGTTTACACTGGCACAGGCGCCATTATCCGAGAAAAAAATGATGATTGTATTGTCTTCTATCTTTAATTGCTTCAGCCGGGTCAATAGCCGGCCTACATTCTGATCGAGCCGGTCCACCATTGCCGCATATACTTCCATCCTGGCCGATTCCGCTTTTTGCTCACCGGGTGTGAGCATGCTCCAGGGTCTTACCTCCTGGTCATACTTAAAATCGCTTTTTTTCTTATCTGTAGGCGGAAGGTCCCATTTCCGGTCAATCACCCCTGCTTTAATGGCACCTTCATATCTTTTTTTGCGCAGTTCTTCATATCCTGCATCATACCGGCCTTTATATTTTGCAATATCCCCGGGCAACGCCTGTAACGGATAATGAGGTGCATTAAATGCGACGTGCAGGAAAAAAGGCTGATGCGCCCTTGTATATTTTTCAATCTGACTGATCGCATGATCCGTGATGGCATCGGTAACATAATAGTGATCCGGAACCGCCGACACCGGAGACCGGTTGTGCATGAAAAAAAATGCCGGCCTGCTGTGATTGACAAAAGGGGGGTCGCGGCGAAGCGGATCAAAATATTCGACCGCACCGGCTTCAAACCCATAAAACTCCTGAAACCCGCGGTTCACCGGGCTATTAGCCCCATCACCCAAATGCCATTTCCCACTCAAAATTGTTGCGTAACCCGCAGTTGCAAGCACATCGGCTAAAGTCACCATATCCGGCTTCAGAAAAGGGCCGGTCCCGAATCTTGGATAGGTGCCTGAAATAAAGGAAGCCCTCGATATCGCACATACCGCCTGGTTATAAAACTGGGCAAACCGCATTCCTTCTTCGGCCAGCTTATCCAGATTGGGTGTGCTGATCTCTCCGCCGTAACATCCCAGATCCGAATACCCCATATCATCGGCAACAATTAATATAATATTCGGTTTCTCCGTTCCATAAATCCTGGTCATTCCTGAAACCAGGATCACCCACAGGATCAGGATCGCTTTCCGGCGTGTTGTACTTCTTCGTTTCAGCTTCAGGCTCATTTTGTCAGAAAATTTTTTCAATAAAGCCGGATCAACAACATTGCTGACCGAACGGAACACTTATCAACTTCCATTCACAACAACATAAATACCAATGATCCTCATTTCGTTTTTTTTCTTTGTTGAAAACCGAACGAGTATAAATCTGCATCTTTCAACACAAAACGGAGCCGCACAGGTTTTCCCTGCAATACAGACAGATCTCCGGAACCATTCCAAAACACTTTACGCGCAATCGCATCGCCATATACGGGCACACAGTCTGCAAGTGAAAAACCGTTTACAGGCTTCCCTTTTACATCCTGGATCTCTACACGGATATCTCCGGCTGCGGAAGAAGAAAAGTTCAATACCAGTTGATCTCCTGAAAAGACGAAAGGCCTGGTGATGACCGTTCCCCCCTTCATTGGCGCGTTTACGGAAACAAATCCGTCGATCCTTAAAGTATATCTTCTTACCGCACTGGCCCTCCCCTTCCAATAATTTTCACTTACATAAAAAGACAGCTCGTTGGGCGCGCCCGGCAGGGGCGATTTCGTTTCCACCATCTGCCACCCGATAAAATTATCGCCGTATGTCCAGGACCCTTTTCTCTCGATCCCCGGGCGAAGAAAGGCTTCCGGCCATCTTTTAAAATGAACGCCATCCCGGCCGGCCATCAGGAGCCCTTCTGTCAATACCGTTCCGAAACGGGTATCCGAATCCTTATTACCGCCTTTTTTAGATTTGGCCGCGCGGATTTTCCGCTCCCTGAGCTCCGGTAACTGCCGCATGGATTCCGACCAGCCCCGGTCCTTATAAAGAGCCGGAAAGCCGATGTAGATCTGGGGCGCCCGGTAATAAGGTATCACCTGGCTGGTATAGAGATCCTCCTCCGGGGCGTCTCCGTAAGAAAGGTCCTGCTGCCGGCTCCAATGCAAAAAGTCCTTTGATACCGCCGTCCGGATCGCGCGTTTGCCCCGGAAGCGGGCCGTGGGGACTTCTTCTGAATAATACCGCCAATAGATGCGGTACTCGCCTTTAAGCCGGTCCCAGAATGCCAGGTTCTGGGAATCAAACGTTCCTTCGGTCAGCAGCGGCCGGTCGCCCATCAGCTTCCAGTGGATCCCGTCTGCAGATTTATAGGCGATCGTGCTGAGGGGTTTAACGCCCCGCACCAGCGCCTTGTATCTTGCGTCGGGTGCGGCATTGGGGTTTTCATCCCTGAAGACCGCCGGATGCCCGGAATTGGACTTCAGGTGACCGCTCATTTCGTCGGTAATTACGATATTGTTCTTTTTGCTTCCTTTGAATGCAACCAGTCCCAAATCCGGTTTATACCAATGGATCCCGTCCCTGCTTTCCGCATAGGCACAATAGGACGGATGCACACCGGAAGTATCTGCACTGCCTTCATGCTGCCATGCCTTATAGTACATCCGGTAAATATCCCCGTCCTTAAACACGCTATGGAAACCACTGCCGCTCCCCTCCCAGGGCGCATCATGTACCAGGGCGATGTTTGCCGGAACGGGATGGTGCATTCTCAGTTCCGCACCGCCGAGCAGCGTATCGATCAGGTAGTCATCCACAAATAATTCCAGGCGGCTGCCGATATCAATCGCCTTCTGGGCCAATACATGCAGCGGACCGATCAGCAATATGACCATCCAGGCAAACCTGAGTTGAGTCGTTAATTTTTTCATTGCTTTTGAATCATTATAATGTGAACGATAGAGCGCCGGTTCTTTAATCGCCCGGCTGAACAAGGAGCCAGATCACTACCGGTGGCTTATACCTTATTCCGCAACCACTGTTTTTATATTGACAAATTCACGGATGCCATAAGCCCCTAACTCTCTTCCGAAACCGGATTGTTTGATCCCTCCGAAAGGCAATTGGGGATCCGACCGTACCATGGAATTGATAAAACAGCTGCCGGCCTCCAATTGATCTTTGGCCATCGCTTCCGCCAGTTCTGCATCTTTGGTAAAAACGGCGGCTCCCAGGCCAAAGCTGGTATCGTTCGCCACGCGGATCGCTTCCCGGTCGTTCTTTACGGTGATCACCGATGCCACCGGCCCAAACATCTCTTCCCGGTAAGCGGGCATTCCTTTTTGGATCCCTGTTAAAATGGTGGGTTCATAAAAGGCATGATCGCCCGGCAGTGCAGGAATGTTGCCACCCAATATACATTTAGCGCCGGCCCGGATGTTTTCCAGGACCTGCTGATGCAATTCATCCCGCAGATCTTTTCTTGCCATCGGTCCAAGCTGCGTTTTTTCCAGCAACGGGTCACCTGTTTGTTTTGCCATCATTTTCTCCCGGATCAATGCCGTAAAAGGTGCTTCTACCTCTTCCGATACAATAAACCGTTTGGCGGCGATACAGCTCTGACCATTATTAACCAGCCTGCTTGCCACGCAGACCTCCGCAGCCTGCTGCAGGTCGGCATCCGCCAGGATGATATAGGGATCGCTGCCCCCCAGCTCCAGCACGGCCTTTTTCAGGGAGGCCCCGGCCACCCCGGCAACGCGCTGCCCCGCTGCTGTACTGCCGGTAAATGCCACTCCTTTGATGACCGGGTGGCTAATGATGCCGGCAACGGCCCCACTGCCCGCCAGTAATGTTTGAAATACACCCGGGGGGGCACCGGCCTGCAGTAGGATGTTTTCGATCGCCAACGCGCAGCCGGGCACATTGGAAGCATGTTTCAGCAGGCCGCAGTTACCTGCCATCAGGCCCGGTGCCAGGAACCGGAAGACCTGCCAGAAAGGGAAATTCCAGGGCATAACGGCCAGGATGACCCCTAAGGGACGAAAACATACCCAACGCTTCCGGCCTTCTGTATGGACCGGCTCCTCCTTTAAGAACCGGGCGCCCTGGGCACCGTAAAATTCACAGACAACCGCGCACTTTTCAATTTCCGACCGGCCTTCGCTTAGTGGCTTCCCCATTTCAAGCGCCATCAAACGGGCCAGTTCCTCTTTCCGGTTCCGAAGCACAATGGCCGCATTTAAAAGCAATAAGGCCCTTTTCTGAAAAGTGGTCTGCTTCCACAACAGCCATGCGGCATCCGCCTCCGTTATCTTTGTAACAATTTCCTTTTCTGAAAGCGCTTTATACGTTTGAATGATCTGCCCGTTAAGGGGGTTTACCGATTGCATATCCATAAATATTTTTTATTTTCTTTCGATGCCTATGCCTGATCTGCAAAAGATCCCCGGAACGCTTTTTCATAGATCCGGTAAACATCTTCATGAGACAATGACATCGGGCACCGGGCCAGTAATCGTTTCTGCTGAATGCCGTCTTCAGCCAGGGAGCGGAGCGCCGTTTCCGGGATCTGGTACCCTCCCAGGGTAGCGGGTATGCCAATGCGCTGCATCAGCTCTTTTAACCAACGTACACATTTAAAAGCAGCTTCCGCTTCACTGCCGTATACGGTATCGTCTCCAAGTGTTTGCAGGATCGTACCAAGCCGTCCGGCACAGCTGCTGCGGATATGATCCAGTACATAAGGCAGTAAAACAGCATTGGACGCTCCGTGGGCAATATGGAACTGGCCGCCCAGCGGATAGGCCAGGGCATGCACCGCTCCCACGCCGGCGCTGAAAAAGGCCAGACCGGCCAGGTAGCTGCCATACATCATATGGGTCCGCGCCCGGGTGTCCGTTCCGTCTTCTGTTGCGGCAACCAGCGAGCCACCCGTCAGCTTTATGGCCTGAAGCGCTAACCCGTCGGAATAGGGATTGGCGTTTACGGACAGGTATGCCTCAAGAGCATGGGTCAACGCATCAGCACCGGTTGCGGCCGTAACCGCCGGAGGAACGGTGACCGTAAGCTCCGGATCTACGATCGCCGTATCTGCGATCAGGTGATCATGTACCACCACATCCTTGGTCTGTTCCAAAGCCACTACCGAAATATTGGTCACCTCCGTTCCGGTTCCGGCCGTTGTTGGGATCAGGATCTTGGGGATCCCCCGGTTCGTGACCGCCTTGGTTCCCGTAAGGTTCAGATAATCTTTCACGGGTCCCGGGTTCCGGATAAGGACCGCCGCCAGCTTGGCCATATCCAGGGCACTGCCTCCACCGATACCCATGACAAGCGCGTAATGGCCCTGCCTTGCAAACCGGACCAGCTCCTCGGCGGTTTGCAGAAGCGGCTCGGGAATGATGTCTGTATAAACCGTCACCTGCCGGCCGGTTTTACGAAGCGGGGCGGCAATCTTTTCGACCAGTCCCAATGATTGAATCACAGGATCCGCAATGATCAGCACCGGGCCGTTCCCATACCGTTCCACCTCATCCCCGAGGTTTTTCAGAGCGCCCCATCCGATATAGGTAACGGGTGAGGCGGCAATTCTAATGGAATCCATAAATGATCTGTTTAAGTTTATAGCAAAATCAGCGTATTGGTCAGGAAGCCATCGCCTTTATTGTTTTGATCACAGAGTCCGGCGTCAATGAAATACTGTCTATCCCATTTTCGACCAGGAACCGGGCAAAGTCCGGAAAATCCGAGGGCCCCTGCCCGCACACGCCTACTTTTACGCCGTTCTTTTTGGCTACCTGAATCAGCTGCGCGATCATTTGTTTAACGGCAGGATCCCTTTCGTCATACAAATGCGCTACGAGCGACGAATCCCGGTCGAGCCCCAGGGTCAGTTGCGTTAAATCGTTGGAGCCAATGGAAAACCCGTCGATATGTTTGCAAAATGCATCCGCCAGTATAATATTCGAGGGCACTTCGGCCATTAAATAACACCGGAGATCATTCCGGCCCCGTTCCAATCCGAAGGTCTTCATCACCGCCTGTACTTTCATCAATTCCTCCACGGTACGGCAGAAGGGGATCATGACCGCTATATTCCCCAGGCCCATCTCCTCCCTTGCAATGCTGACCGCCTTGCACTCCATGCCGAAGGCCACCCGGTAGGCATCGGAATAATAGCGGGAGGCGCCCCTCCACCCGATCATCGGGTTTTCCTCATGCGGCTCAAAATGGTTGCCACCTAAGAGATTGTAATATTCATTGGTCTTAAAATCGCTGAAACGCACGATCACCTGGTTGGGATAGAAGGCCGCACCGATCTTGGCAATACCATAGGACAATTTTTTTATAAAGAAATCCTCTTCATTTTCATATCCCAATATGCGCTTTTCTATTTCGCTTGTCAGCGCCGCATCCCCCAGCTCCCTGTGATGCAATAAGGCCAGCGGATGGATCTGTATATAGTTATTAATGATGAACTCTTCCCGGGCCAGGCCCACACCATAGTTGGGCAAATGGCTAAACTTAAAGCACATGGAGGGGGACGCAACGTTCAGCATGATCTTCGTGTTCAATTCCGGCAGCTCATTGATGTTATACTGAACGGTGTCATAAGGCACGCGCCCTTCATACACGATGCCCTGCTCTCCCTCTGCACAGCTCACCGTAATTTCATTTTTGCCGGCGAGGACCCTGGTAGCGTCTCCACATCCAACAATGGCCGGAACCCCCAGCTCGCGGGCTACGATGGCCGCATGGCAGGTGCGCCCTCCCTTATTGGTAACGATCGCAGACGCCTTCTTCATTATGGGCTCCCAGTCCGGATCTGTCATATCCGTAACCAGTACGTCTCCCTCTTCAAACTCATGTCCATCGATCAGCCTTTTATCCAAAGAATATAATATATGGACCTTCCCCGATCCGATCTTGTCCCCGACTGCAATTCCCTTCAACAGCACTTCAGGAAGCGGATCACCGCTATGCTGCATATGATATTCGGTCACCACAGAATGGTCCACCTGGGAGTGGATGGTCTCCGGCCTTGCCTGCACGATGTACAACTGCCGGCTCAGCCCGTCAAAGGCCCATTCTACGTCCATGGGGGTCCATTTACCCCGGATACCGGTATAATAGGCTTCAATATCGGTAACCCACCGGGAGAGCTGCAGTACCAGGTCATCGCTCAGGCAAAACCGTTGCTGGGAGCTGGCTTCCGTGGAAATGATCTTCACCCGCTCATCCGCCTTATCTCCATATACCATCATCTTATCTTTGATCCCGAGTTTTTTTTCGATGATGGCATGAAAGCCTTTTTTCAATGCCGGTTTAAACACGATGAACTCATCGGGCGAAATGGCCCCCTGCACTACCAGCTCACCCAGGCCAAATGCTCCGTTGACCACCACCACATCTTTAAATCCGCTTTCCGTATCCAGACTGAAGGCCACGCCCGAAGCGCCCAGATCGCTGCGCACCATCTTTTGAACGCAAATGCTTAACCCCACCGTAAACTGGTCGTAGTTCAAACGCTCGCGATAGCTGATGGCCCTGTCTGTAAACAGCGATGCAAAACACATCCGCACCGTATCCATGAGGGTAGCCGGCCCGCGCACATTCAAAAAAGTTTCCTGCTGTCCTGCAAAAGAAGCATCCGGCAGATCTTCAGCCGTTGCCGATGAGCGCACCGCCACGTCGGTATATGGCTGATTATAATTGCCGGAAAGCTGTTCGTAGGCTTTTACAATTTCGGCACTCATTTCTTTTGGAAAGCGGCCGTTACTGATCAGGAACCGGACACGGTTGCCCCCCCTTCTGAGGGATTCGATATTATCAAAATCAATCGAGTGAATGATCTCCTGGATGGCATTTTCCAGGTCGTTATACCGCAGGAAGGACCGGTAGGCGGCCACCGAAACAATAAAGCCATCCGGGATATTAATTCCCAAGGCTGTTAAATTCTGGATCATCTCCCCCAAAGAGGCATTTTTACCCCCCACGATCTCCAGGTCCTTAATACCTACTTCCTTCAATCCATAAATAAATCTCTCATTCATTGCAGGCGTTCGTTTATTTTAATGAAGTTTAAACTTTTCAATATGTCGCCCCTATGGGACTCAAAAATCGTATGACCGTTCTTAATCCGTAGATTGTACCTATGAGCCAGCCGGTAAGAACGTTATGCTGTAACACGGATCAGCGAAGCAGTATAGAGAAGCTTTATTCAAAAGTCGTTTTAAACCGTACGATCGTTCTGAACTTCCGCCCGGCTATCCCGGTGAGCGTCCGGCATGCCAAATAGAAAACTTTTGATACAGCTCCGGCTTATCTGCCACCATCCGAAAATAGAAACGATCCATATGAAGGAATCTTATCTGCCCGGTTCATAAAGCAATCCGGCATCCTTTTAAAAAACAGCGCCATCCTTGATTGCGGAAACTCCGGAATGGTTACAGATCGCGCAATACCTGGCTAACGGTTTCAATAGCGGTATCAATATCTGCCTCTGTATGCGCAGCGCTGATATACCACAACCCCCTTCCGATGATCCGGATATTTTTATCATGCAAACCTGCCACGAATTTTCCCAGCTTAACCCGGTCATAGGACAGCGTGTCGCGATAATCCTTTACGGTTTTCAGATCTGTGAACCCGGTGTGGAACATAGGACCCAATCCCTGTACCAATAAATTCCGGTTGTACCTTTTAGCAGCATCCCGGATACCTGCCATAAGTTTTTGCCCATGATCATACATACGGCTATACGGATTCCCGGCTTCCAGCACCTCGATGGTCGTAAGCGCCGCAGCTACCGTAGCGTTCGTGGAATTCATGGTACCCGCCTGTATCACCTTCGACTCCTCCAGGACCCGCATCCAGCTGCGCCGCCCCACAACAGCACTTATAGGATAGCCGCTGGCCATAGCTTTGGCAAAAACGGAAATATCCGGTGTAATGCCATAGTATTGCTGCGCCCCACCCAAAGCGGTCCTGAAACCGGTGATCACTTCATCAAAAATCAGGGCGATGCCATATTGGTCGCACAATTGACGAAGCGCCTGAAGAAACCCTTCACCGGGAGGAATGCATCCGTTGTTGCACATGACCGGCTCGGTAATTACCGCTGCTATTTCGTTATAGCGTTTAGATAAGGTTTCCTTCACCAGGGCGGGATCGTTCCAGGGTAAAATGATAAAGTCTTCCCCGCAGTGTTCCGGCAACCCTTCCGACCATGGAAAAGCGGCGGGCGCTTCCCTGCTGCCCAGCTGCTCCGCCGACGGAGTCGATATTCCCCAGGCTACATTGTCTAACCAGCCGTGGTAATGGCCTTCAAAGCGCAGGAATTTTTTTCTGCCGGTAACGGCCCGGGCAACGCGAAAAGCCGTTTGTACGGCTTCCGATCCGTCGAGGCAGAATCGCATAAGCTCCGCCGACGGTATTATCTGATTCAGCTTTTCCGCAAGAAGAAGCTCCCTGATGTGCTGGCCGGCGAACAACTGTCCTGTTTCCGAATAACCGGTAACCGCATTCAATACCTGCGGATGCGAATGCCCCAATATGAGCGGCCCCTGGCTGAGTGTAAAATCCAGGTATTCATTTCCATCAGCATCATAGATCCGGCTGCCCTGGCCATGCGTATAAAAAAGTGCATGAGGATAACCAAACTTTCTGAATTCGGAAGAAACACCGCCGGCTAAAACTTTTTTTGCACGCTCTAACAGCTGAAAGGATCGGGAATAATTCATATGCAATTTTTAATTTTCATCGAAATACAGATCTAAATAAATATGTACGACATATGTCAAATATAGAAGGAATCCCGGAAACAAAAAAATATTCCTTTAATTTTTTTTTCGAAAAGATGCAGGACCCGGACAGCCCTTTATTGAATCATGAACCGGTATCAAAATGATGGTTATAAATTTATTGCCCGGCAGTGCGGACAATAACCTAAGTACTGGCCACGGGCGTGTTTCACCGATCATTTAAAAGGATCCGCATTTCAATAAAATCAATACCGGCCCATGATCAGACCGTCTGCGTTCACAATGTTCACGGGCCGGCCATTGACAAACCCCTGAATATTTAAGATCGCCGTCTCCAGCAGTCGCAGCCGGGCTTCCCGGGTGGCCCAGCCGATATGCGGTGTAAGGATGCAGTTCTTTGCCGTATAAAGCGGATGCTCCTTTTGAGGCGGCTCCACGGACAACACATCCAGACCGGCGCCGGCAATCTGATCACGGTTCAGCGCAGCTGCCAGGTCCTCTTCGTTGATCACAGGCCCCCTGGAGGTATTGATGAGAAAAGCTGAAGGCTTCATATAGCCCAGCCGCTCTTTATTGATCAGGTCTTTTGTTTCCGGCACCAGCGGACAATGAACGGACACCACATCACTTGCCGCCAATAGTTCTTTTAGCGGCGCCCGCTCCACACCATCCGGGGCAGAGGCCCCGCCGCCTTCCCTGCTCATTGCCACTACCTGCATGCCAAAGGCTCGGGCAATGTCTGCCACGTTTTTACCGATCGTACCCAAACCGATAATGCCCATTGTTTTTCCGGAAAGCTCCACCAGCGGATAATCCCAGTAGCACCAATCCGGCGACCGGCTCCACCGGCCTTCTTTTACGCCGTCGCTGTGTTTTTGCACCCGTTGGCAAAGCGTCAGCAGTAAGGCAAAGGTTAGCTGTGCCACCGAGGCGGTTCCATAGCCGGGTACGTTGGCAACCAGGATCCCCCTTTTAGCAGCCGCCTGTATATCGATCACATTATAACCTGTGGCAAGTACCCCGATAAATTGTAAAGCAGGCAGCTGCTCGATCGTCTCAGCGTTTAAAGGCGTTTTATTGGTCAGTACAACAGACGCATCCGCAGCCCGCTCCACAATTTTCTCCAATGGGGTCCGGTCATATACGATCACCTCGCCGAGGGCATTCATTTCATCCCAGCTCAGGTCTCCCGGGTTTAACGTATATCCATCCAGGATTACTATTTTCATATTCCTTCATTTTTATGGTTTGCCCCTAACGGCTAATCGCACTCCAGCCCGGAAAGCAGGTCGCTATCGGTAAATTGCAATGCCTGCAGCGCATTATCGATATGGGCAACCGTCCGGCCGCCCACCAGCACACAATCTACCTCTTTTTGGTGAACGGCCCAGGCCATTGCAAGCAGCTCCGGGGAAAGACCCGTTTGAGCCGCAAGTTCCTGCAATCTTTTCAAACGCCTTTGCGACCGCTCATTAAAATAGATCGCCTGATGGCCTTTAATGATATCGAAACGGGTACCGTTCATCACTCCATGCAGGTATTTACCTGTCAGAAATCCCGCCCCCAGCGGGCTGTAACCTATAACCCTGAGCCGGTACTGCCTGCATAGCTGCAACCACTCCCGGCTCATATCGCTGACGGCGAGGTTATGGTTGTTTTGTGCAAAGCTAAAAGGCGTCCAGCCGTTTTCGAGCTGCAGCTGCAACACTTTTCCTAACTGCAACGCATTGAAATTACTGGCGCCCAAAGATCTTACTTTCCCGGTCCGGATGAACCCCTCCAGGCATTTCAGCGTTTGCAGGTTCTCTGCCCGGCCATCCCAGCAATGCAGGTACAACAGGTCAATGGTCTCCATACCCAGATGCTCCAGACTTTCATCCAGGCATCGAAGCATTTGAGTGGGTTCATAAGGAGGCTTCAGCTTTGTGGCCACCATTGTTTTCCCTTTATATTCCGGATTCCGGGCCATCCAGTTCCCGATGATAGCTTCGGATCGCCCTTCCCCATAGGAAGCCGCCGTGTCAAAAAAACGGATGCCCTGCTTAAAAGAGAAGTCCATCAGCCGGAACGCCGCTTCCCGATCAATTTCCCGGCCAAAGGTCACACAACCCAGTCCGATCGGGCCAATTGTTTTATTAAATGCAGAAGCTTCCACTTTTTACTTTATTGAATAACGATGATCCTTACATTCAGATGGATGAGCATTCTCCATCCGGTTCCTCACAACAAACAAAATAATTTACGTGTTATGCTTTATTCCAGCGGACCTTCTGCTTTTATTTTCACCATCAGCAGCAGCACCAATGCAATTACCATGGTCACTGCGGCAAACCGGAATATCAGATCCATATTCACCTGCATATCCCGGAGGGCCCCTCCCGCATAAATACCGATACCCCCGATAATGCAGGCCAGGAAATTCAGGATCCCATAAGCAGTAGCGCGGTATTGCCGGTTGACGACCAGGCAAAGGATCGGCATCATATTCGTATCAATAAAAGATTTGCTCAGGGCATATACCATAAAACAAATCACCACCAGGGGCAGGACGTTAAGGTAACTTGACATAAAGATGCAGGGAGCGCCCATCATAATGCCGATGATGGGAACCAGCAGGCGGCCTTTGGGGTTGGTGCGGCTCCAGCGGTCAGACCAGTAACCTCCTAAAAGCAAACCGGCCAGTGCTACGGCATAAAAATAGGCGGTCGCATATAGACCGGCCATGCCTTCAGAAAGCCTGAATTTCTCCAAAAAATACGTGGGCAGCCAACCAACCACCAGCCAGGCAACAACACCCAGCAGCCCCCAGGCGATTAAAATAAAGATATAAGACCGCAGGCGAAATAAGGAAGTGATCGCCTCCCTGAAATTAACTTTTTCTTTTGGCGCTGCTGCTTCACCGGCTTCGCCGGTATCAGACCGGAGATCCTTTAGCGTGAAAAAAAGGAATATCGTATAGGCAATTCCAAAAACACCTAAATAAACGAAAATGGTATTCCAGTAATATTTTTCGGCAACCCACCCACCGGCAAAACCAAAGCCGGACCCCGTCATGATCCCCACCATTAAAATACCCGTGGCAAGCGACCGGGTCCTGTTGCGGTGGTAGTCGGCGATGAGCGCCAATGCAGCTGGTATAAAGCAGGCTTCACTGACCCCCATCAATATACGCGTTGCCAGCAATTCGGAAAAAGTGGTCGTGTAGGCCGTCATCCACGTAACAGCCGACCATACAAAAACACTCAGGCAGATCACCCTGGACCGATTAAATTTATCGGCCAGATACCCTGCAAAAGGGCTTAGGATACCATAGGTCCATAAAAAGGAGGACGTAAGCAGCCCAAACTGCGCTTCGGTCATCGGGATCGCTTCTATAATCGAAGCCCGCATGGTTGTAATAACGATACGGTCCAAATAATTTAAGCAGCCGCCAACCGATAAAAGTACAACTATGAGCCAGGCGCCCGAAGGCAGCGCGGGCTTTCCGGATATTGAACGTATTTCCATATTTTTTTTATTGAATGATCACCAATTCGTCCATCCCCCATCTACCATCAGGTTCTGCCCGGTTATATAGGCGGAAGCCGGAGCCGCCAGAAAAACAACCGGACCTTTGATATCGTCGTCATCCGCAAACCGTCCCAGGGGCGTTAAGCGTTTGTAGTTCTCTATAAATTCCTTTTTCCCTTCCGTATCGGTCAGCCCGGGACCGTATCCGCCCGGACTGATACAATTGGCCCGTATATTGAACCGTCCGTAATAGTTGGCCAGCCATTTGGTAAAGCCTACCATTCCCCATTTATCATACGTATAATTGACCGGGCTCGACATACCGGTATTCCCATAAACCGGAAAATGGGGGCCTACGGCTCCCTGTATGGAGCTGACGTTAATAATATTGCCGTCTTCCCTTTCGCGCATCCCTTTTACAACATGCTTTGTTAACAGCATTAAACCCGTAGTATTGATGGATGCGCTTTTTTCGATATCCTCCCGGGTCAGATCTTCCAGATCCTTTATACCTTCCCTGGAAACAGCATTGTTCACCAGAATATCGATCCGGCCGTATTGTTGTTCTACAGTGGTCACAAATTCCCGGATGGAAGCTTCCGAAGCAAGATCCAATGCCATTCCCACAGCGCTGAGGCCGCTTTCCCTCAGTCCCGCTGCAAACGCATCACATTTTTTTTGGTCCCGGGAAGCAATGACCACATGGGCGCCCGCCTCTGCCAGCGCCCCGGATATGGGTTTTCCAAACAAACCGGCGCCACCGGTTACAACGGCTACTTTTCCATCAATTCGAAACATATTTTTTGATTTTATCTATACTAATATTTCCAGCTCCCCGGCATCAAAATATTTTCCGGGACCGTGCCAAACTCCTTTTCAATTGCGCTTTTAATATTCTCATCCAGGCGGCCGTAGCGCAGAAAATGAATGTTCTGCCTTACCTGCTCCGGTGTTACCGCACCAAAAACGATACTGGTAACTTCTTCCCGGTCCTTTATATAAGAAAAAGCCAGCTGGGCAACGCTCATGCCCGCTGTAGCGGCAAGCTCCCGTAAGCGGACCAGATACGGCGCGGCATTGGTCAGGTTTCCTTTTAACTGATCCGGATCCATAAAAAAAAGACCCTGGAGGAAAACACTTCTTATAAACACCGCCTTGTTCTCCAAAGCCATCCGCTTCAGCAGGCCTTTTTGGATCAGCCGGTTGTCAAACAGATTCATCGGCACCTGCAAGGCCTGTATCTCTCTGAAGGGTATCAACCATTCTACCTGGTCCGGATGATAAACGGACACGCCTGAAACGTCAATCAACGCTTCATGTTTTAAATCGTTCAGAAGACCGGGCAGCGTCTTCAGTATATCTTCCACAGGCAATCCTTCCGGCATATGAAACAGGCAAAAGGGAAGCTTCGGTAATTTCAGGTAACGCAAGGATGCGCGCACACTGTCAAATACTTCCTTATAGAGCCGGTCTTTGCTGATCAGGTGTTCTTTGCTGATCCGGAACTTGGTGGTGATCGTGGTCTTTTTGTATTCCTTCCGGGTTGCCAAAAAGTCGCCGATCAATTCTTCAGCATTCCCGTAACCCCTGGCTGTATCCAGGCTATTGATCCCCGCGTTCAGGGCCTCGGACATCACGGTAAAGCTATCGGAACCTGCCGGCTTCGCGCCGGTATTGGATATACCGTAGTCCAGTCCGAAGGCAACTGTGCCCAACGTCAGTTTTGAAATTTCATAGCCATGTATTTTCGAGTATTCCATCATGCTTGTCAATTTAATATTACGGCTGTAAGGTTATTTTAACGATCGCACCAGGACCGGGCTCACCATATCCCCCGGTTACAAAAACGGTGCGGACGTCTGCAAAAACGAGGTTGCTGGTCAGGGGTATCGTGGTATCAATCGAAGTCAACAATTCGCCTCCGGGTGAAAACCGGTGAACCGCCTGCATCCCATAATGAGCTACCCAAATATTTCCCTCCGGGTCCAATGCCAGTCCATCGGGCAGGTTGTCTTCCGCTTTTCCGGAGGGGTGGCACGGCAGGCGCACAAAATCTTTAATGCCGGCAGCGGTAAAGCCCGGCCGATCCATATCTATTTTTACGATCCGGTTCCGGTAGCTTTCTGCTACGTAGAGTATCTTTTCATCCGGCGAAAACACCAGCCCATTGGGATAATCCAGGTTGTCTGCCAGTATTGCCTGAGCACCATTCGTCCCTTTAAAAAAAACTTTTCCGGAGCCCCTGACGGAATCTGTAAAATAGAGATTCCCCGCGCCATCCATTATCAAATCGTTCGGGCAGCAAACGGCCACACCGGCGCAGGTCCCTGCTATTTCGGTTTGCACCAGCTCCCCTGCCGCATTGTACCGGTTAATGGATCGATGCCGGACGTCACAAACCAAATGATCGCCGTTTCCGGCAATGATTTGGCCATTGGGCGCCGCAGAGGAGGCCCAGTGCTTTATTGTATGTTCCTTTGTCCATTGTACAATGCTGCCGCCTGTGAGGGTGGTACAATAAAAATCCTCCCGGCTGTCTACCGCCGGCCCCTCCGTATAAAAAGGCAGGTCTGCAATCTTCTCTGTTTTATATGAAGTCCATTTCATGCGTACTCCTTTAAATCATTTCGAAGGGAAACAAGGGCCGGCGCCGGTGCTGAAAATCAAATAAGGTCATGTCTGCCTGCGTAACACCCGGTGTATTGACCTGTATGATCGTGGGGCATACCGGGGCGTATGCCGCTATCGGGGCATTCACCCCTTTAGCCACAATGATGTCAAATAAAGCCGGGTCAATATCAAAGGCCGTCAGCTGTCTCAGGCTAAACGGTGGAATGCGGAGCGAGGTCACCAGGATCATGCTCCCGCTTCCGGTCGATAAAAGAGCGATCGGGCCCATATCGTAATGCACCTGCCCCCCATGCCGGGGATCGGGTTCCGTAAAAGCACCATCTGCCATTTTTAAAAGCTTTACCCGATGGGCAATGCGCTGATCATGCCCCCCCGGAAGCTCTATGGTAATGATTTCTCCCGGCTGGTATTGAGCAGCCTGCCGGACGATCTGCGGATCATGCAGGCAAATGAAGCAGGTATACTTTCCAAAAGCTTCTATGGCTCGCAACAAAAAGGTGCTGTTGCCCGGGGCGCCCGCCCCGATATTATCTCCCATGTCCAGCAACAATACCGGCCGGGGATATTTTTCAATACCCGGTAAAACCGCTGCGATGTCGTTTTTTGTTCCCACAAACTTTTCTTTGCGGCTGATGATGTCATCGTACAGCTCCGCAGCAAAAAGTTGGGCCTGTTGGGACTGATCATCGCTCACCACAATAATTGAAGTGCCCATTTCCGGTACATCCGCATAAGGAAAGCCCAGTACAATGCTGACAGAGAGCATCCCCGGGCGGTTACTGATTGCTTCCGCCAGCACGTGCAGACTTTTGCAGGGCTCCACCTGGTCATATTGCTGTTCAATACTGATGGCCAGTGGCAGCTGCAGCAACTGTTGTACGGGCCGGATCTGATGCCGGAGCATTTGAACAAGCATCCTGGCGGCTTCTTTGCCCCGCTCCCGCTGATCGATATGCGGGTTGGTCTTATAGGCGATCAATGCATTGGTAGAGCGGATCATTAACGGGCTTACATTAGCATGGGGATCAATCGTGCCGATGATGGGCACCTGCCCACCCAGTTGCTCCCGGAGCAGGCTTAACCAATGGCCATCCATATCCCGGTACTGCTCACTGACCCCCGCACCATGCGGTATCACCAGGCAGCCGTCCACGGGTAAAACGGCAGCCAGCTCTTTCAACATCTGCCGGAGCAAGGTTTCATAGGTTGCTGCGGTTATGATACCGCCGGGCGTAGCTTCGGCATACATCACCGGGATCAGCTCCACGCCCTCCTGATCCAGCACCTCGATCATTCCCCCGATCTCATGAAAGGCCTCCCGGTATTCCCGGCAAATACGCGACCCTGTCAGCCAGTGACTTTTTTCAAAATCAACCAGCTCCGTCCTTTCGCTGATGAACGTATTGGACTCATGATAAATTCCCAATAATGCAACACGCAACGCCATGATCCCTTTTTATTGATTCAAACAAATTCCAGATGATCCCTTTTCCTGCAAAAGCAGTCGGTTCTTTCCCGATCCGGTTTTAATGCGGCTCCCGGCTGAGCAACCAGGCACGGTTGAACCGGGCTATACAAACCTCCCGCTTTCCTTCCCCGATATCCTGCTGCCAAACGGCGATCAGGGTGCCGTCCCCGGCCTGAACAGCGGAAGGATACGACACCTGGAAACGATCCGATCTTGCAATGGGCTTTGGTGAGCTCCAGGTCTTTCCGCCATCGGAAGACAAGGCAGCCGCCAGTGCATTACGCCCATTGGGAACATTGGACCAAACCGCCAGCACATCACCCGACTGATCGAGCCGCCAGAGCGCTGCCGGGGAGTTATGGGCCGTAAGTGTACTAGGTGTGGGAGCCGTCCAGCTAAGGCCTCCATCGCTGCTCCAGGCCTGGTACAATTTGCTGCCACCGGCCCGCATCAATGTCATGATCCGGCCATCTTTCAGCACCACCGTGGCCGGCTCGCCCAATCCGGAAGTGGCGCCCGGAGCGATCTTTTTTACAGCTGCATACAGATCCCCTCCCGGCTTCCAGGTACGACCTCCGTCTCCAGACCGGAGAACACCTGATCTCAGGTTCATTTCACCCTCCGTGGATGCCGGCATCCGCTGCTCTGCCCAGGTATCCCATGAATATCCCATGATCAGGCTTCCATCCTTTAAACGATGTCCCTGGTGGATCTTGCCACAGATATACCGGTGCGGCTTTTTAATAAACACTTCTTTTGTCCAATCCTGTCCGTCCGTGGTAGACCGCATCATGATAAATGTACTGTCAATTTTGGGCGGCTTGGGAAAGGTGACGCTTGTAGAGAATACCAGTACCCGGTCGCCGTCGATCACCATATTGGGATCTGAGTGGCTGGTATGGGCATCATTGAATAACAAAACAGGCTTGCTCCAGTGAATGCCGTTGTCGTCGGATGTCGAGAAAGCGATACTTAATTTTTTGACCTGATGGTCGGGCAGTACCGCAAACACACACAGAAGCCGGCCGTTGTTCATCCGTCCGATGACCGGGTATGCATTGGCATACAATCCGGCATTGTTATACCCGGAGAGGATCTGCTTTTCAAAAAAAGGCTTTTGACCCGCAGAAGATAAGGGTGGAAGCAGCATCAGTAGTAAGATGACCGGTACGATGCTGCTGCCTTTAATGTAGCTACACCAGTTTTTATTCATACAGCTTGTTTTAAGTAAGTGAACACAGGAGCCTTTGAAGGCGGTGATCATTTTCATCAGAACGCCGCGATGCCGTCCACTTCAAATTTCAGCAGACTGCCCAGGCAGCCGATCAGGGTGGTCCGGGCCGGATAGGGTTCCTGAAAATATTCTTTATAGATCTGGTTAAACGCTGCCAGGTCTTCCTGGCGGCCTACATAATTGCGAACCTGCACTACATCCTCAAAACCCAGGCCTGCAGCCTTCAGAATGCGTCCGAAATTTTCAAAGGACCGCCGGCATTCCTCTTCGAAGGTTCCGTTTACTATATTTCCATCGGAATCTACCGAGGCCTGCCCTGAAATAAAAAGATGGTCTCCCGACCGGATCGCCGGGGAAAACGGTAAAAAACTTTTGGGGACACCGCCTCCGTTGATTGTTTTCTTTTTCATTCGTTTTTTATTTTTTAAACACGTTAAGCTGGCCGGGATGCCGTTGCCGCAACCGAAGCGACCTGGTCTAAAATTTCCATCACCTGCTCGTCCTGCCAATCTTCGTTGGTATTGCCCAGGGGTGCTTTAGCATTGCCGATATCAATCTGATATTTAAGCAGCATGGCTTTTCTGAAAAACGTCCAGATATTGGGAAGCACCTGGTTCACGGCCTTTTGAAGGGCCAGCATATAGGCTTGCGCCAGGTGATAATTACCTCCTGTAAAAGCATCCATCACCTGTTTGCAATCCTCCGCCCAAAGATTATAAAAAGAACCGATGGCGCCTACGGTACCGCAAAGCCGGGCATGGCAAAACAATTCATCACACCCGCTGAACAACAGTAATCTTTCTTTAGCATAGTTATGTATGGCACTGATCTCAAGCAGTTGCGTGGTGGTCAGCTTCATTCCCTGAACATTCGGTATTTCCAGGAGCTGGTCAATAAAGGATTCAATATTACCGGGAATGGTATGACTGCCCAGCTGGTAAGGAAAAAACGGAAGGTTTGTGGCACGGGCAATCTGGTGATAATGCTTTAAACTGGATTCGGCACTGCCCGAATAATAAATGGGGCCGACCGAGGAAATAGCCCGGGCACCGGCTTCCGCAGCATGTTTTGCCAAACGGACCGACACTTCGGTTGTCAATGCCCCAACCTGGACCATCACGGGTACCCGCCCCGCGGCCAATCTGCAAACCATTGCTGCTATTTTTTTTCGCTGGTCTTCCGTAAACAGGATCCCCTGACCCGTAGACCCAAGGATGTATAATCCATCCACCTGCTGGTTGATCAGCAGCTCCACCAGTTTGGCCAATTCATCGTAGGCCGGCTCACCGCTTTTTTCAACCGGTGTAAACATGGCGGGCCATATGCCTTTAAACGCTACCTTTTTTATCATGTGATTTAATCTTTTAATCGTTTATCCGGGATTGGATATAACCAAAAACATCAGCGACCTGGTCAAAGCTGGCCGCATAGGATCTTCCGGCAATTGCAGCAGCCGATACCGGTTCTTTGAAGCCATGACCCGTTACCAGGCACACAACCGGATCACCGGCGCGGATCTCCTTTTTTTCCAGGGCTTGCACCACACCGGCCAACGCCACGGCGCCTGCCGGCTCACAAAAGACCCCCTCCATTTTCGCCAGCTTTTCCTGGCAATCCAATACCGTCTCATCCGGCACTTCGTATCCGGTGCCGCCCGACGCCCTGCAGATCTGCAATACTGCATCGCCATCAATGATATGCGGCACCTGAAGACCGCTGATGGTTGTGGTGCTCCGGGAAACAGCCTGTGCCACAGACGCGCCCTTACGCAAGGCACCGGCAATGGTATTATTGCCAACCGGTTGCACACAGTGCAGCCGGGGCATCTTAAAATCCGGGAAAGCAGCTGCGTAGTTCGAAAAACCTTTACCCACGGCGAGGGTCAGCCCGCCGCCGCCCGCCGGAGAAAACACCTGCGCATCGGCAGCCGGCAGCTGCTCTGCTATTTCATAGGCGATGGTCTGAACCCCTTCCATGGCCGCCGGGCTGAACTGGTAGGCACTTATCTGAACTGCCGTTCCTGCTTTGCCACAAATGGCACTTAAGCCTTCCATAACGCGCGCAGACACCCCGGAATCCAAACCAAATCCGCGGACCATAAGGGTTTCCGCTCCATAGACCTGCATTTGCTGCAATTTACCAGCAGGGGCGCCGTCTGTTACCACCATGTAACATTTAATACCGGCCGCAGCACAATAAGCCGCCAGGGCGGCACCCGTGTTACCGCTTGAAGTGGCAATGCAAAACGGCACGCCCCGCTGCTGCAGATCCGAAACTACGCAGGCCGCAAAACGGTCTTTATAGGAACCGGAAGGGTTCAGCATTTCCAGCTTAAAATACAACTGCTCCAGTCCCAGCATCCGGCCAATACTCCGCGAGGGGATCAACGGCGTATTCCCTTCTCCCAGGGTGAACCGGTTCTCTTCCTTCATCTTCGGAAGCCATTGATGATATTTCCAAATACCCTGCATCTTAAAACTCTTTGGGGAATTGCTTTTTTTTGAGTTGATATGAATTAAAGTTATGCGAAAAGCCACCGTCCACAACAAGGGTGGTGCCGGTAATAAATGAAGCCTCATCCGTTGAGAGCCAATAACAGGCATCGGCGATCTCCCGGGGTGTTCCGCTTCTTTGCAAGGGCACCTGCTGGTTCAGTTGCTGAACGATCTCGCTGCTGATATTGCCCCCCTGCGCATCTACAAAATCATTACTGAGGTTTGTTTCGATATTGCCGGGACAAACAGCCACTACCCGGATGCCCCGGGGGCCATATAAGGCAGCCAGCTCATACGTCAGGCTCTCCAGTGCGCCCTTGCAGGCAATATACGCAGGACTGGTTCCCCCTGCCCGCCCAGCCATAACGCTCGACAGGTTGATCACCACACCGCCCTCCTTCCGGTTCTCCATTTTTTCGGCTGCCCATTTGGCCAGGAAAGCCGGGGCTGTAAGACAGATCCGTACCGTTTTTTCCCAGGTAGACAGGTCGATCTGCCGCATCGTTTCCACCGAGCGCCAGGCGGCGTTGTTGATCACAACGTCGATCCTGCCCCAATGCTCAAAAACCTGGCAGATCATTTCTTCCAGCTGCTCCACCTGCTCCAGATCCCCGCTGAACCGCATATACTCCGTTTCCCCGGTTTCTTCTAAATCCCGGGCCAGCTCATCCAGCGCCTGCTCATTCGTATCCACAAGCGCCAGCCTGAAATGATGCGCGGCAAATTTTTTTGCCGTCGCTGCTCCGATTCCGCCCGCGGCCCCCGTGATGATGGCTACTTTCCGGTCTTTCATAATTATTGATTACGTTGTTAAAGGATCGCCCGCATGTTCCATACCTTTCTGAATAGTACGCATGCCCGGTTCCGTTACGGGTAGTATCGCCCCTAACGCATCTCCCGGCTGCACCCTTACTGCTACCCGCACGGCCAGTACGATCCCGTCAAAGGGGGCTGCTACTTCCACCACACCGCCGGTTTCCGGACCGGCTACTTTTCCAAAGAGCGCGCCCTTTTTCACCATTGCACCCGGCTGCTGTGCCGTTACGAATATTCCACCGGCAGGCGACGGCATTTTCGACTGAAATGATCCGCTGTCATTGTTAAAGTCTTCCACCCAAAAGATCTTTTCAACGGGTGGAACAACCGCCGCACCTGCAATCATTTTCAGATCCCGCAATAAATTCAGCACTCCCTCCAGGTATTTTGTAATTACTTCTTTTCTGAGCCCGCTGCCGCCGCCATATTCCAGGTATACCGCCGGGATATTTGCGTCCCGCGCCACGGAAAGCGTCCTTCCGTTGGGTAGTGGATCCGTACCCCAGATAACAGGCATGCTGAACATCAGGGCCATTCGCTTTTGCTTTTCCAGAATGCCGGCATCCGGGTGTAACAAATATCCCGCCATGGGGCAGATATCATGTACCATTCCTCCGGTATGCATATCTACCAGATAGTCTGCTGTCCTGACCAGCGAGCTGATGCGAAAAGCTGCCTTTTCAGAAATCGATCCGTCCGGTTTACCCGGGCAGATCCTGGCCAGGTCCAGCTGATCGGCACCGCACCTGCCGGCCAGGCCGTAGGCGCTTTGATTCACAACAGGCACTACCGTCACTTTTCCAGCAACCAGCAGTTCCGGCAGACGCTGTGCCAGCTCCGAAGCGGCAAGCATGGGTTCATATTCATCGCCATGCACACCTGCAAGGATCACCACGTGGAGACCTGGCGCATCCGAGCAGATCTCTATCCTATCGTCCATATGCTGCTTCATTGTATTTATTGCTGCAGCTGAGCGTCGCAGCATCAAAAATTGATACGATTTGAAATAATGGTTGGGTCATTTGTTGACGGCCCATCCCGTTGGAATGAAAGGAATCGACCGGCCTATTTTTATTTACTTTCACGACTACCTGCTTCTTGAACAGGGATGGATCCCTGATGAATGTTATACAAAATTACTTTTTAACCAGGGCCACCAGCGCTCGTAAAAATCCCGGCTGGGCTCATGCTTCAAACCAGGATAGATCTTTAATTCCTTCCGGCTCCTGATCCGGTCATATACCGATTGAATGGTAGCCATCGGGCAGGTTTTGTCCTCACCACCCGCGCTCATCAATACCGGGATCTGTATCCGGTCTGCCAGCTGCAAGGGGTCAAAATAATCCAGGGTTGCCAAACTCCGTTCGTTATTGTTGTGCGACCGGTCCAGCAGTGCCTTTACCAGCGACGGCATAGCAGCGGCCATGCGAAAATTACAAAGAAAAGGGACATGGGCCACCACCGCTTTGATGCGATGGTCCAGCGCGGCCACGGCCAGGGCAATACCTCCACCCTGACTGGAACTGACCATAGCAATATGGCTGCTGTCAATATCCGGCCTGGAAACCACATAATCGATCATCCGGATCACATCAGCATACCCTCCCCGGTAATAAGCTTCGTCGGGTGTATTGAGATGCGTGGACAGTTTATCACCATCCGGTTTCCAGTATTTTTCAGAGGGGCCCTGCCCCCGGGGATATACCTGCAAAATTGCATATCCTCTCAGACACTCTTTTAGCTGAACGCCCTGATCGCCGCTGTAACCCGATGCACTTACGATCACCGGAAAGCCGGCATGCTTTGCAGATTGCTGCCGTGGAACCGATAAATACCCTGCGATACGGATCCTGTCCAGACTTTGTACTGTGATGGCAAATACCTGATAGGGCAATGAGTCCTTTAGTTTTTTCACCTGTGCTGCTACAGGCACCCTGGAAAGCCCGGTAAGCGTTCTTTTCCAAAATGCGCGGATCTGTTCCTGAGAGGGTACGGGGCAGCCCCCGGCAGCTTTCAAAACCGCACCGGGCAGATATTCCCCGGGCTTTAAATCCTCTGCGCTGCCGTTCAGCCCCACACCCGTCAAAACCAACAGCCATAGATATATTTTAAAGTTCCGTATCATCAACTATTTTTAATATAACGGCCCGGTTCATCAGCCTTCTGCTACTTACAGGTAATAATGGTGACCTTCCCGGTCCTGTTCTTATTGGCATCCGGCTCACCGCCAACCAGCCACCATTGTTTATTATTTATTTTAATCAGTGGAGCGGTAGTGGCCGGCCCCACGGCTTCCCCGATCTTTTCCATCGACATATCCTTTAAACGAAGTAACCAGATGCCTGTATCAATTTTTCCGTATGCCCTTCCTGTAATAAGGAGATGACCTGCATCTACAGGCTGCCCTGCCCATGCGTACCCTTCCAACGGAAGGTCCCGCAGTTGCTCCCAGGTACCATTCCCGGTATCATACCGGTAGGCATCTTTCAGGACCGTAAGCGGTTCTTCATGACGCAGCCCGCCCAGTAAATACAGGTACTTTCCATCAGCAACGAGCAAAGAAAGGGTCCTTGCCGGTCCGGGTACCGGCGGGCATTTTTTCCACGCCGGCGTACCAGTGCTCCGGGTATCCAAAACCCACATATGATTGCTCTTCTCCCGGCCATTGGTACCGCAGGCAACATAGAATTTTCCATTTAACATGGCTCCCGAACCATAGCTTAACGCTTCGGGCAGGGGAGGAAGCAATTCCCAGCCTGCACCCGGGGCCAAGGAATGCAACCGGTACACCGAGCGGGACGAAACCGTTCCATCGGGCGTGCCGCCTGCAACATAGATCCCGGTAGGATCGGATCCATACATGGCATAGGCCAGCGGACCGGGTAATGAAGGCCCCGGTACCCATTTATCACGATCGAACACCGCTGCATTCTGCAACCAGTGTTTAACTGTTTTTGTATCATTCCAATCTGTTCCGCCCACTACAACGGCCTTCCCGCCGATGGTTCCGCCGATATGCCCCCCACGCTTCAATTGCGGGGGAAGTTCGATGCCCTCAGTAACCGTAAAGCCGGCAGCAGGCATCGTCCCGGGTTGCCGGTCCTGGTCAGTGGACTTGTTGTATGCATCTGCCCCGCCTTCGCCGGATGCCGCTTTTTGTACTTCGGCGGTAGTTGGCTTTTCCTCCATCACATATGGTTTTATATATTTTGCCCTTTGAAATAGAAATGTATCCGTTAACACCGCACTTTGCTGAACGGTAAAATGAGGAGCAAGTACCATCAGTACCGGAAGCAGTTTATGACATTTACTTACCATTAGCTATTTGACTGGGTTCTTTTTAGTTTTTAACTTCTAAATTATGCTGCTCATTCCTGAGCAGCTTTTCCGTCAGGAGTTCATCATAAAAGGCGCTGTGGCAAAAGCATTCGGAATCACGCCCATACTGGATAATTTTTTCTTGATATTGAACATCCAGTTACGTTGCGGGTTCGGCATTAACAGTTCTGAAAGATGCCGGTAAAATAACCGCTGGCATTCAATGGCCCGGCCTTTATCGCCAGCGGAGCCGGCACTGTATAATTCCAGCAGGAGTTTGATCGACGTAATTCCTCCGCCGGATACCACACCATCCGCTCCCATAAGCAAACTGATATCAAATACGGACTCGTCTCCCTGCATGATGCATCCGGGCCGGTCTGAGCGATCCGGATAACGCCGCAGCAGCTCTACAAAATTGGTGAAATTAGCACTGGAATCCTTAACGCCCCGCACCTTTTCCATATTTAAGATCGTTTCCATCGTGTCTACATCTACGGGATTATTGGTAAATCCCGAAGCGTTATAAAATATCATGGGCACATCCGTATTTTCGGCAATCCGGGTAAGGTGATCAATCAAACTCTGGGGATCCGGATATTTGTAATAAAAGGGAGACGTGCAGACAATATAGTCGACCTTCGCCTGATTGGCCACCTCCACATCTTTGAGACACCTGCGGGTAGACGCGCAGGGAACCGTTGCCAAAATGGGCACCCTTCCTTTGGTATGCTCCATAGCTGCTTCAATCAGCAGGTATTTTTGAGAATCGATCATGGCCGGTCCCTCTCCCATTGTTCCCGCCAGCATGATGCCGTTCGCCCCTTCGTCTACGCAATAATCAATCAACCCGTGTAAGGATTGAATGTCAATGTCCTCATTTTCCAATAAGGGGGTAGGCATTGCAATAATGACACCTTCCAGTTTCTGAGATTTCATGAGTATTTGTTTTTATTTTTATAATCCGTTATTGCATGTACCTTCAAAATCGATAGAAGTGCCAATCCTTTACCGGAAGAAAACATGCTGTAAATTTTTATCAGTCGGCAGCCAGGTAACCGGCTGGTTTGTTAAATATCGAACGCAGCGCCTTTTCAAATGCCTGCGCATAATGCAGCAACCCCAGGTCTGTTGCATGCGCATAATCTACGGTATCCTCAAAACCCATATGCATTTCACCGGCCGTGAGCAGGTATAGATTTTTGACGCCCTGTTTTTTAAGGAGCGCATAGGCTTCGTTCAGGGTCTGGTTTATTTCCGCCACTTCTGCCCCCCATTTTTTATCCAGCCGGTCCGGATGAATGCCGGGGAAAGCCGCCAAAAGCACCGGGGTCAACGGGTGTTTGGACCGGATGCTTTTTACCGATTCCATGATCCTTTTTTTCACTTCTGCCAGCGGATATTTTTTTATCAGCAAATTGGCCACGCAATCGAGGATCACCGCTTTGGCATCTACTTCATTGATCAGATCGATCATCTCTTTATCCAAAGTACCGTTACCCGAAAAGCCAAGGTTGATGAACGGCCAGTTCAGCCGGCGACCCACAATCGAAGGCCAGGCCATACCAGGTCTTGAGGCGCAGGCGCCCTGTGTAACAGAGGTTCCGTAAACAATAACCGGCCGCTCTTTCCGGGCTTCCAGCGGTGTAAAGGACGCCTCCCGGGGCACGCCGATCCGGAGCCATTTAACGGTATTGTAGGTGGGCAAATAGAGTACAAAAACACGTTGGGGATCGCCCTCGTTACCGCTAAGATCGTACCGGTAGGTAATGGTATCGCCAAAGGAAAACCCGCCCGGTGACCAGTTCCACCGGCCTTCTGCATTTAAGGAATACAGGTCGAGGCCGCTTGCGCCCGTTGAAGAAAAATGGGGCATATTCAAACGGCTTGTTACCGCGTACCGGACCGTGAGTTGTTTTGCATTCGTTTTAAACCGGATGATCAGTCCGGCCGCATTCCGCGACAGGCCCCATACCGGTGTTCTGACCAGCTTTTCAGCACGGGCCGGTAACCTGCTATAAAAGGATTTCATTTCATGATTGGGCCATCTCCTCCCCTCGATCACGGGGTACGTATTTTCTTCCGGGTTCCACCACTTTAAGGGATCCGGCGGTTGTGCCCAGATGAGGAAGGCATGTAGCTTCATGACCAGCAACAGGATCATTTTTCTTTTCATATGGCAATCATTTATCGCGTACCGGCTTCAAGATCAAAGCAGGTCTTTATAGGGAATTTCAATATAGAGCAGGGCCCTCCGGTGATCGGCCTCATAGAGCATCCCGATATTTCCATTGGCGAGTTGCGTCATACAGGAATAAGCCGCCCACCCGGGGTGAATGGAAATAGTCTTATACCAGGTCTTTCCTTCATTCTTACTGGCCCGTAATACAAGGTTGCGGCGCATCAGCGTATCGGCGGGATTTGAAAAAAGGATCAATGCTCTTTCATTGGTATGCCAGTCCAGCAGGCTGCCCATACAACCCGGATCGATCAGTACAGAATCCGTATAAACAGGGGTCCAGGTCTGGCCCAGGTCCGAAGTGGTGGATACCTGCCGATACCCTTCCCCGTCCGGCCTTCTCATATTGCACAAAATTTTCCCCCCCATGAGATTCGCTATCTGGGCCTCTACGTTATTATCTCCAACCGGGTTGCTCAATGACCAGGAATTTCCGTGATTGGTGGAATACACCAGGACCGTTTGTTTCCGCACCGGATAGTTAAACTCCCCTTCAATGGCATACATGGGAAATACAATGATCCCTGTAGTAGTATAAAGCCCCCTGCCGGGTGCATTCTGCAGCCAGAATTTTTTATTCTTAATCAGGTGATCCAGCTTCAGGGGTTTGGACCAGGTAAGACCGTCGTCCTTACTATAGATGAGCTCCGTGGTAATGATGCGGCCCATCTGGCCCTGGGGGTTCGCCTCACAACGATCATAGGCCAGCCAGATCAGCCCGGTGTACCGGTCCACCACCATGCTGGCATCGGCGGCGGCATTCTTTCCGGGAAAATCCACAATTGTTTTGATCTCCGACCAGGTCTTTCCATTGTCCACACTCCGGCGCATCATCAGGTCGATATTGTTGGGGGCATCACCCGGCTTATCGATGCGGGCATCAACCACTGCGATCAATGTTCCCTTAGAGGTAGTGACCAGGGAAGGGATGCAAAACTGGTTGACTTTATCGCGCGCGGTTGAGAAAAGCAGCTGATACGGGTAGCGGACCTTTACATTGGCAAATGTTTGCGCATCGCTTTGCGCCAGCAACAGAGAAAATAGAAACAAGCAGATCGTCTTTCTCATAAAAAATAAAGTATGAATAGTTATTAAATTAATAAGTCTTACATATTTCAAATGTACAATTATATTCAATACAAATTCATTTTTGAAAAAATAATTTTTCGCTCCCCATGATGCGTACCGCGTTAACGGACACTGAAATTGTCCAGCTTTGTCTTCCCGGCCGCTCTGCACTACGGACCTGTGCAAGGTGTACATTATACGGGGGTAGCCCTGTTTTTTAACCGGATGGCTATGCAAAGCCCGGGATTGTTCCGGCATCTAAAGATGGTTATCCGCCCCTAGATGCTGAAAGACCCGTCCGGGCCGGAGCTCGGAACGACAATACGCTATAAAGCAGCTTCAGGAGACAGCTGCTTTATGCTTTCCTTTGATTCATATTACCGGCATAACGCCTTTACATGACTGGCCCGGGCTGTCTGCCGGTAAAACCCGGCCATATGATTTTTGAGCTCTACCGGGCGGCCTGTTAAAAACCTTTAAATAATTTTATCCCGATATCCGGGTGCGAAGCGGGGCATATAAACTATTGATCAGAAGACTTAAACAGGAAGATCCCCTATCCGAATCTTAAATATGTCATACTTTTCATATACAGATGTCGAATTTTTAATCCAGAATATTATACCTTTACCAGGTTTGACTACATAACCATTCATTATATATGGAAGAAATCTTTTTAAAACCAATAGAAACCCTGACCCAGGTAGACAAGATTGAGAAAACGTTGCAGGATTACCTTGAAAAGTCCAACTTACAGCCCGGAGATTCCCTGCCAAAGGAAACCGAACTCGCAAAATCACTGGGTGTCAGCCGTACAGCCATCCGGGAAGCACTGTCCCGGTTCAGAACGCTGGGCATTATCGAAAGCAGAAAGAACAGAGGCATGATCATCGTCAGCCCCAGTCTTTTTGTGAATATGGAAAAGATCATGACGCCCAAATTGCTGACGGAAAAAACACTCAAAGATATTTTTGAGCTCCGGCTGATCCTGGAGATCGGGATCAGTGAAATTTTGTTCAAACGAAAAACGCCCGAGAGCATTAAAGAACTGGAGGCTATTGTCAATAAAGAAGAACACTCCGCCAACATGGCCGAGTTCGTAAAATACGAAGTGGACTTTCACTCGACCTTATATAAGATCTCTGGAAACGACACCCTGCTGCAATTCCAAAAAATGTTGATCCCCCTTTTCAATCATGTATACAGGGAATACCATCTGGGACCTGCTGTTCCTCCAAAAAACGAAGGGATCACGCACCGGGATCTGCTGAATACCTTAAAAAAAGGGACCCCGGATACGTTCCGTAAAAAAATGATCAGCCACTTAAGCTCCTATTTAAATGCCATTCACTGAAGGAAAGACAAACAGGATGCGGGAGTGGCGCGCACTTTAAAAAAAAGAGCGGTACCATAACGTAACGGGTTAAACAGATGACGCAACGGCCGCTGTTTGTTTTTGTACTTCCCTGCCGATCTTTATTCCCGCCTTTACAAGATTGGGGTGCGTTTGCCGGATCGCCTCCTCAATGGGCAAGGGTTGGTCATTGATCGAAAAAAGCCATTGAAAGCAGGCCTGCAGTTCCGGATCTGTTGTTTCCGGTACTCTTCCGGCAACACCGATCACCGGAATAGTTTTTTGTTTTGCCATCATCGCCACGCCAAAAGGCGCTTTTCCTTCCAGGGTCTGATGGTCGATGGACCCTTCGCCGGTCACAACCCGGTCTGCCCCCTCCAGTTTTTGTTCAAAATCTATTTTCTTCAGAAAATAATCGATCCCATTTACAATTTCCACATTGCAAAAAGCTGCGACACCGGCCGCTACGCCACCGGCAGCCCCGCCGGATTCCAATGCATCCATATCCTTCCCGCCGTATTGCATCACGACCTGCCGCAACTGCTGCAGCGCCGCCTCCAGCAGCATGACATCATCAACGCCGGCGCCTTTCTGCGGCCCAAAAACAGCGGCCGCGCCCTTTGCTCCGCACAAATGATTTTTTACATCGCAGAGGATGGTGATCCTGGTATTGCGCAGCCGTGGGTCCAGCGCCGATGCGTCTATCGCATGCAGCTTTACCAGGTCTTTCGGAAACTGTTGCAGCGTTCCCCCCTGCGCATCATAAAACCGAAGTCCCAGTTCTTTTAATATCCCCGTGCCGCCATCCACCGTGGCGCTGCCGCCAATACAAAGCAGCAATTCACCGGCACCCTGGTCCAGGGCCGCTTTCATCAGCTGCCCGCATCCGGTGGTATCAGCCACAAGGGGGTTGTACTCTTCGGGAAGCAACAGGCGCAGACCGGAAGCATCTGCCAGCTCAATAACGGCTGTTGCCGTTTCCCTTACCCATCCGAAAGAGGCGTCTATTGTTCTGCCCAACGGATCTGCAACCGCTGCAGGCAGGATCGCTGCTCCCAGGTATTGCGCCAGCAGACTGCCCGTACCATCTCCCCCATCCCCAACCGGGCAGCAATTCAGCTCGCCGGCATAACCGCTGAGCCGGATGCCTTCCTCTAATGCTGCCGCAACCCCCGCCGCGGGGAGGCTGTTCTTAAATGCATTCGGCGCTATAACAATCTTCATTTACAGTATGATTAAGGGTAACCAGGGATCCCGTCTTCAGCTCCCATTCTTAGGGCCCGCAGGCGCATCGGGTTTCACCGTTGATCCATACCTGCTGTTTGCCCGACAAGAATCCATTGGCAGGGCAAGATAGATAAAATATCTGACGCCTGCGCACCAAACGGGCAGGCGCACAGGACAAACGCACCTGAATTGTAAAAAGAACGGTATAGCATTGATATTATCTGATAGCAATGACATCAAAACCTGTTTTTGCATATTCCCGCTGCGGCACTGCCGCTTATCAACCAGGCACCTAACGATTTTCTGCTGACCAATATTAACAACTTATTACAGGTCTTACAAAAACCGAGGCGACCATTTTCAACACATCAGATCTTCCCGCGATGATCTTTCATACGGGATGAACAGGATTTGCGTAACTTTATAACGGGTCATGCGCAGCTCTTCCATCTAAAAATAAGGGCCCGTCTTAGAAAAGACAGGCCGTTTTGTTGCTATTGCAACCTACTTTATAACGTGTTTTTTTCAACCATTCGCTGCTTACTATTTTGCATTATGGTCACACCACAAAAGGATCTGCCGGATCCTGTTGAGCAGTATAATGCTATCTCTCTTGTGTTTAATCCCGATGCGTATCCATACTTTCTCAATAGCGATGCCCAGGCAAAGAATGCCCTGACGGAGTTTGTATAACTACTCCGAAATACGCTTTAAGAAGCCCGCATGCCAATAGGGAACGCTGATGCAGGGTACGATTATAACTGGATGCTTCTGTCATTACAGTAAAGAAAAACTTCACGTGTAACATACAAATTATCGGGTCTGAAAGGTGCTTTTGAAGTCCATCACCATCATTACACGATTATCCATTAAAATCGTGCCGAAAATTGCAGTTTATTTATTAAAAATTCCCGTCGTTTTCAAACCATTGAATCCGCCCCGATCCGGCACCCCGTGCCCTGCCTGCCCGTTTGCTTTTTGGAAATGCGGTTATAAAAGGAACGGCTGAAAAAAAGCCTACCAAAGGGATGGAAATGCGTAAATAAATAATAAAAGGACCGCCCGGGAAGCGGCAATACTATTTCAGGTGTACCGGTTCGCTGCCGGCAGGCGAATGGCCCAAACCATTTGAACGTGGGAACCATCCAGGAATGACGAAGTATGAAGAATCAGAAGCACCGGAACGCGTCTTCCTGCGTGAACGGTTTTTAAAAAAATCATCGCTCTAATAAGCTGAACGGTTTTGGATGCAAACCCCGGGCATTAATTTATAAAGATCATTTTGATACCGTTCATTATGAAACAGTTTCTTAGCGGCAAGCAGGCACTCTATTTCCGGCAAAATCAAAAAAACATGCCCTGTCACCGGCATAGAAAACGATCCCTGCCATCGGGGTCCTGATGAAAATTCGCTACCGATTGTCGACAATTTTACCCAACCTCCTCCTTTTTGCAGGGCACACCGGTCGGGCATAGAAATTGTTTTCTTATTGACAGATCCGTTGCAATATCCGTTTGCAGGATCGACTCTATTTAAAATAAAAACAACAGCCATGAAAACAAAATGGATCATGGGTGGACTGGCAATAGCACTCCTGAGCGGCTTTTATACCGGGAGCAAAAATGCCCGCCCCAACCTCCCGGACCAGCCCGATACCAGCTATGTATCAAAAACGGCTTACATCAATCTTGGCGAGATCAACGCCGGCAACCTGGCCATACAACGCAGCAGCAATACCGATGTTAAATCCTTTGGGGAAATGCTGGTAAACGATCATCAAAGGGCCCAGGCCGATCTGATGACGATCGCAAAAAATGCCGGCTACGATCTTCCGTCCGAAACCGACCAGGAGCATAAGGACCTGCTATCCATGCTGGAAAATTTAAACGGACAGGCATTTGATTCTGCTTTTATCTATGCCATGCTGCAAGGGCACGATAAAGCGATCATGGTTCAGCAGCGTGAGATACAAACCGGAAGCGATCAGGCGCTTAAAGATTATGCCGCGGGAATACTGCCGGTCATCACCATACACCGCGATCATGCAGACAGCCTGGCCCGTATGTTGTTCCCTGCCGAAGCGGCACCGCCGCTGCAGTGATCCGGGAGCCATACGGGTATCATAAACGGAGCACCATAGGCCCGGGTTTACAGGATCAGTCCGGGCGGGTCGTTCAAAAACAACACGCATCCTTTATACCATCTAATAGAATAATATTATGGATCTGTTATCCCGGGCCATTTTTGGACTGATCGCGGGAATAGTTGCCAAGGCACTATATCCGCATAAAGATCCCGGAGGAGGGATCGTAACCATTCTTATCGGCATTGCAGGGGCGCTTATCGGCGGCTGGATCGGAAACATGATCGGCTGGAGAGTGCCCGACGGCTTTGACATACGCAGTTTTATTCTCGCTATTGCGGGATCTGTTCCATCGCTTTGGCTTTATAACCGGGCCATCCGTAACCCGGATATCTGAGCCCCCTTATAAGAGTATTGCAGGTCAACCGCCTTGTTCAACCGGTTTACAAACAGATCAAACCACCCTGTGAATGCCGCTGACACATCCCAATTATTTTTAATACCCGTCGCAGGAGATGTTTTTAGCATCCCGCCGGAACCGGCAACACAATACAATGGAGCCCGCCGCTGAATCCGTTTGGCTAAAAATGAGTATTTTGCAGCATGACCAGTCTCTATCTTACGGCGCTTAACTCTGGCAGCAACGGCAACTGTTATTATATCGGTAACGATGAGGAGGCCGTACTGATCGATGCCGGCCTATCCTGCCGGGAAACAGAGAAAAGAATGTACCGGCTGGGGCTGGCGATGAAGAAGGTGAAAGCGATATTCATATCGCACGAACATAGCGACCACATCAAAGGCCTCGAAGTCCTGTCCCGTAAACATCAGCTCCCTGTGCACATCTCTTCAGGCACGCTGCATCATGCAGGGCTTAAACTGGATCCGGGTCTGGTACACCCACTAACTGCAGGAATGCCCGTTCATATCGGCACCCTCGTGGTCAATGCTTTCCTGAAACATCACGATGCCGCAGACCCGCATAGCTTTACCGTGGAAGATGAGCACACCTGTGTCGGCATTTTTACGGATATCGGGAAAGTTTGCGAGAACGTCAGCACCCATTTCAAAAGATGTCATGCGGCTTTCCTGGAAGCGAACTATGATGAAGTACTGCTGGAGAATGGCCGGTATCCTTACTATCTTAAAAAAAGGATCCGCGACGGCCGGGGGCATTTATCCAACAAACAGGCGCTTGATCTTTTTCTTTCCTGCAGACCAGCTCACATGAGCCACCTGTTCCTCTCTCATCTTTCTGCCGACAACAACAACCCGGACCTGGTCCGTGACCTGTTTCATCAGCAAGCAACCACAACCCATATCGTGGTCGCCTCGCGGCACGAAGAGACCCCGGTGTACAGCGTTTCCGGAGCCAAGACCTTGTACCCGGCTACACCAATGCCGATGGGACAGCTTGCGTTGTTTTAACAACTTCCCCCAGAAAGCCATCAGGCAAATGCGTTACTGTTAACCGGAACCACTTTATGGGGATATTTGCATATAAAGGAAATAATCAGCTGCATGATATAGTGCGTATTCGTGTACCGGGTAAGGTGATCTTTAATATCCTCCAGTGAATAAATGTCCGCACTGTTATCTATATATCCCATTCCATAAAAAGCTCCGTTTTCCACCCAGATACAGCTCTTTTCTTCCCGGTTCCGTCCCTTATCAATAATATAAAATGTACCGGTATCTTCTTTTAAAAAAGAAAGCGCGCGTGCTACTTTTTCATTATACCTTGCCGGTGGCTGATTAGCAGAACAAAGCAAATTATTTTTCTTGTCAATGTAGTCACAGCATTCACAACGCCTTAAACGGCATAGATCAGCGCATAAACCAAAACGCCGGGTCAGTTCCCGGAGTTTATTCATACCACCCTGGCGCGTTGTAAATACCTGAACGGGCTGATCATCTTTCCCAAGCCCGGAAATCTTCATTCGGACATAACCATCCGGATCTTCCTGCACAAACAGGCCAAATTTGGGCTCATACTTTTTCAGCGCCTGGTTATGCTTTGGATAAATCCATTTTATTTCCAGGGCTTCCAGTATGAATGCCATCAGTTCAGTGCCACAGGGTTCACAGCTGATAGAAGAGATCTCTTTTATAAAATTTTGGCGCTTCAGGCTGGCATTGCGCTGTTTAAAGTGCTGTGCCACACGCTTCTTTATATCCCTGGCTTTGCCCACATAGATTACCTGGCGCGCTTCATTATAAAAATAATAAACGCCGGGGCCATTCGGCAATTGATCAAAATCTTCCTGTAAGGCATCTGGTATCCCTCGCTGTGCTCCTGCAGCTCCTTCCAACAGCATTGCCACAATACCTTCCCTGTCCCATTGCAATAACTTTTGAAATAATACCACGGTGGCATCCACATCACCGCCGGCCCGGTGCCGGTTGGTCAGCTCAATACCCAGCGCGCTACATACGTTGCTCAAATTATAAGACGGCAGTCCCGGCCTGATGGCCCTTGAAAGTTGTACCGTGCATAATTGGTTCGTCTTAAAACGGTACCCCGCACTTTCCAGGTGCTGCTTCACAAAGCAGTAATCAAAATTAACATTGTGTGCCACAAATACCCTGCCTTCGAGCATTGAAAAGACATCCTTTGCAATGTCGTTAAAACCAGGGCTGTCCTGTACCATAGCATCATCAATACCGGTAAGCAGTGCAATATAAGGCGGTATCTGGTGATGAGGCTTCACTAAAGTTTCAAAACGGTCAATAACCGTCTGCCCGTCGAAAACGCGTATCGCTATTTCCGTAATGCTGCCGCCGCCTGCCGCATTGCCACCCGAGGTTTCAATGTCCACTATTGCATAATCCATCCTGCATAGCTCTTTACTTATTGTATCGTCTTTGGGGATCCCTGCATCATCATTCCGTTTTCCGGAAAGCCGGCAGGCGATCTACCAATTTATTTAGCAAATATCGGCTAAATATCTTAACATTATGAATACCATCAAATGAATTCAAAAAAACAGGTCCTGCCTCGAAATCTACTATTTGAACAGCATTTAGCTTTCCTGCCTTATCAATAATCGCCTCCCGCCGGGCTAAGCAAGATTTGATGAAGAACTGTTTTGTGCAGATCTGATGCCATCAAGATCGTCTTGCTGATAGGGTGGCGTCCCTCCGTTCTTTGTCGCAACAAACGCGCTCAGAACAATCGCCTCTTTTAAACATGTATCAATTGAGGCCCCGAGCAGTTTACGGGCAATAAAGGCTACCAAAAATGAATCTCCGCTTCCTACCGTGTCAACCACATTAACAGGCATTGCCGCTAAATGCAATTCAAATTGACTGGCATAATAAGAAACACCTTCGGCGCCTTTTGTTACAATCACTTCTTCAAGTCTGCAAAAGTTTTGGAACAGGTAGTTGATCACTTGCCGTTCATCATCTCCTGAAGCAAACCAGGCACTCAAAATGCAAACTTCTTCATCATTCAATTTGAGCGTTTTGCTATAGCTTAATAATTGTGTAATCAGGCCGGGATCATAAAATGGCTCCCGCAGGTTAATATCAAAAACCGGCCACGGCGTCTGCCCGAGATAGGTCTGCAGGGTATTGCGGGATACAGCATTACGGGCTGCCAGGCTTCCGTAAATAAAAGCGGCTGCGGTTTTTAGATCTTCAATAACGGTATGATCTGTTTCTATAAAATCCCAGGCCACGCGATCAACAATATCATAAACTATCTTTTTGTCGCCGGACAACAGAACTTCAACCGTTGAAGTCGGATGCTGAGCGGACAATTTACAATAGCGGGCATCGATTCCGAGATCGTTGATCTTTTCGAGCAGCGCGAATCCGTTTTTGTCCGCGCCAACCTGGCTTATAATGCGGCTATCTATGCCGGTCTTAGAGAGATGATAACATACATTGAGCGGCGCACCACCTATTTGCCGGCCTGTTACCAAATGATCCCAAAGCACTTCGCCAAAACAAATTACTTTCTTTTTTCTCATCTGCATTATTTTAACGGATCCGTGCTTCCGGGTCCCCGGAACATAAGACAATTAAATTCACAAAACAAGCGTTGACCGCAAGGTCCAAAAAACCGGTCAGTATCCTATGCATGATCCGGCATCGCGTAAGTTCATCCAGCCGCCTTAAGATATCGTTTGTGATGCGCTTATAATAACCTGGACAACCTATACACCATTTGGGCATCTCAAACGGAGCTTCAGGTTATTAAGCCGCGGCCGGTTTCTCAGGCTTCACAATTTTCCAGAGTATCAACAGGGCTATCGGATGCAGCACCGCCATCACAAAAAATATTTTTTCAGCGCCGGGGGCATCCATTACTTTCCCGACAAAGAAATTGAACAATACAGCCCCTAATGCGCCAAAACCACCCACGATCCCCTGCACACTGGCAACATTATGTACCGGAAATGATTCGGCAATAACAACACCGGCTGTAAAGAGCCAGCTTACACATACCAGGGCCACCATGCTAAAAATAGCAATGGTCAGGGCTGCGCTGTTCAGAAAGGGCGTAAGAGCACAAAGCAGGGAGAGGAAAGTGATTCTGGTAAGCATTTTCTTTCTCGCCAGAAGGGGAGCCGAACCTTTACGTACTATTTTGTCGGACCAGATGGACGTACCAACGGCGCCAAGATCAGCAATTAAAAAAGGGATCCATCCAAACATGCCTACCTGTGCCAGCGACAGGCCGGATTTTTCCTGTAAATAGCCCGGGAGCCAAAACAAACAAAAATACCAAACCGGATCGCTGATAAACCGGATCAATATAACGCCCCATAGACTTTTTCTTCTCCATAGTTCTTTCCAGGAAAAAGATACTGCATCTTTTGCTACAGTACTTTGTAAGGCCTCCTCCAATATTTCTTTGGGAGGGTCTTTATAGAGCAGTTTCCAAAGAACGGCAATAATAGCCCCGACGATACCCATTACCACAAAAGCCATATGCCAGGAATAACTGATCGCCAGCCATGCTACCAAAGGCGGCGCAACAATGGCCCCGATGGAACCGCCCGCCTGGCAAATGCCATTTGCGGTACCCCTCAATTTACCCGGGAACCAAACTGTTACCGTTTTGAGCATGGCGGGAAATATGGTAGGTTCAGATACGCCCAGCATGCCTCTAAAAAACCCGAATTGTCCTACTGTTCGCGAAATACCACCACCGATACAGGCAAGCGACCACACGATGATACCCCAAAACATCGTCAGCCTGGTCCCGATCCGATCTACAAGCCATCCTGCAAACGGATATGAAAGCGCATAGCAAACAGTAAAAATATTTATTATAACAGCATATCCTGAATCATCTAAACTGAATTCATCCTTAATCAGGGGTTTTAGCACAGATACGATCTGCCGGTCAATATAGTTACAAACCACCGCGATAAAAATGATGGTAATGATAATCCAGCGACGCCGCTCTGGTTTAGACAAGCTGTTTCCGAAAGCATTCCCGGAAGGAAAGTTTTTTTTCTTCATTAATAATTTCGTTTGAAGTTTCGTAATGAACCCTGTGAATATGATATGTGAAGCCTTTCTATTTTTCCAGATTAGCGCCCCAGTTTGTCAGTACGGCACGTAATTGTCCAATATCCACGCCTGAAACGTCTGCGCCAGACGGTACGCATAACCCTGCGGCCACACCGGCAGCCTGCCCTAACCCCATTACAGAGGCCTGCACCCGCACAGACGCCGAAGAGATCCCGTCAGCAGAAAACGCCCGTCCGCCAACAATAAGATTCGGATAGCCCGGCGCAATCAAACAACGATAAGGTACAAATGCTGCGTCCTTCAGGAATTTGCAGACCTGGTTTGTAGACTCCGCAGAATGAATATCCACAGGGTGGCAACCCCTGGAAACAGCATCGGGAAAATCGGTCGCCTCCAGGTACTCGTCTCCCGTAAGCGTGTGCACCCCCTGTATTCTGCGGGTTTCCCTGGTTCCGGCCTGGGGCGCCGTCATGACAAGAAAAGCATTCCTGAATGCCGGAACATGCGTCCTGAGCAATTCCACAAAAGTGAACACATCTTCTCTTAGCAAACACTCTGTTTGCGAGGCCTGCCGGTTATCCGCCATATTTGCGTAAGTACGCGTAATATTGAGTAATACCAGCCCTTCATCAAGCACACCACAATACCAGGGCCCGCCATACAAGGGCAACTTTTGCTTTTGCCCTACCGCTTCGAATATCCGTTTCATGTCCAGATCATGATAATTCACTCCCTGATCGCTATGCCGGATTTTTGGCAGCATACCGGTATCAACACCTCCCAACATAAAGATGAGCGTAGCCGGCTGAAGCTCTGACTTAACCGGCTGCATGGGAACGCCGGCCTGATGGGAAAGATCCGCATCTCCGGTGCAGTCAATAAAATATCCTGCAGCTATTGCTTCTGTGCCATTTTTATTATCGATGTAAATATGTGTCAGCCGGTTACCTTCTTTTTTGCAACCGGTGAGATGAGAATGAAAATACAGGGAAACGCCTGCTTCCAACACCATGCGTTGCGCCACCAGCTTGTACTTCTCCGGCGAAAAAGTGATATTTCCCAGTGGCTTCTCTTCCCGCGCACCCCCTACGTCTATCAACCTTTCTATAAATTCCCAGGGAATCCCATCAATGACCCGACGTCCATTATAGTTGAATACGCTGATAGGCGCCACTAAACTGGCGGTAGCCATCCCGCCTAAAAAACCTAAACGTTCTACCAGTGCCGTACGGGCGCCAAGTCTGGCGGCAGCAATGGCCGCAATAAATCCCGAAGGACCACCACCACAAACCACCACGTCATAGTCTGCTACAACAGGTACCGTCCTTGTAAGCGTAAGATATTGCATATGCATTTTTACCGCTATCCTAACTGCGGTATTTCAATCACCTGATTTCTGTTTACCATTCCCGGTTACATTTCAAGCCGGTCTTTTCTATTGCTTTTTGAGATGAAGCAGTTTAATTAACTGTTCGCCGAGATTTTGCGCCCACAGCTGATACCCCATATCTGAAGGATGTACGCCGTCTGCTGAGGTATCGCCGGTTTGCGCTGCCGGCAGTGGATTGGTAACCAAATACACATTGGTATACCGTCTCACAAACGCCCCCATTATACGCCTCGCAACGGCTCGTTTGGCGGCCTCATCCGCCCTGACCTTTTGGTCAAAATTCGCCTTGCCTCTATGAATCGTTTCAACGAAGATCAGGGGCGTATGCGGATGGGCTTTCACCAGCTTTTCAACGAAGGGCTCCAGCCGCTCTTTTATAAGGGCAGCAGTGGGGTTCGAAAAAGCATCAAATACAAATGCATCCGCCTGTACCGCAGCCAGTACGTTGGCAAAATAAGGCTGCAGCCTGGAATTGCCGGCAAAGCCAAGATTGCAAACATCCAGGTTCAAACGGCGTTGCAATTGCATCGGGTAGCTCATGCCTGGCCTGCTTGCCGCCGTACCCTGCGTAAAACTGGAACCAAAAAATACCGTTTTCACTTTGAAGGGATTGGGTATTGATTGAATAACCGCCTCCATACCAACACCAATCTCAAGGCGTTCCAGTTCGCTATAAATGGGCAGGTAGAGCAGGCACTCCTTCAGCGTCCTGTCCATGTTATTAACGATCCGTACCGCCCGGTTCCGGTCCTGTGCCACTCCCGTTCCGGCATATACCCATCGGCCATGATCCTTTATGTACAGGTCGAACCCCGAGGAGGCAATACCCGTCATGTTATCTTTCCTGTGCTCCCAAATATAACGGGCCCGGACATCAATAAAACTGGAATTGGTGCTAAACACCAGCGCCATTCCTGCCGTTGAGCGTGCCTGCTGATTTTCAGAAGCGGTGAGGCCTTTATACACCGCTGTATCCACCCGGTGAAAAGGGTGTTTTGTGGGCATTGCTTTGCCAATGAGCGTTAATTCTGATGCGTCAACAAAGCGGGTCTGCGACCATGACGGGGATAAGCTGCTGAAAAGCGTTATCAAAATAAGTAAGAGGAATGCTTTCATTATTGAAAAATTACTGTAACAGATATTGAACAGCGGACTGAATGCCTTGAGTCCGGATGCGATCTAAATGACTTTGATATATTTTTACAAATTTTTCATTCTGCATTAAATCTCCGAACACCAGGGTATGGGACAAGAATGCCAATGGATCCTCCGTTGAATTCATAGCCCGCTCTTTCATTTTATCCCGCTGTTCGTCTATCAGTACATTTTCGAACCCTGGCTCCCCCTCCCGCTCGAACAAAACGCACCAGGCTGCCAAACCAAAAATGGCCTTCTCTGCATCGCCTCCCCGATCTAACTGGTCCTTTACAGTCGGAATCAAAAATTTAGGCATCTTGGCTGTGCTTTCGGAAGCAACCCGGGTCAGCTGATCTTTAATGTATGCATTTGAAAAACGCTCGATCAGACTATCCTGGTAGTCGTTCAGATCAATTCCTTCTACGGGATCAAGTATCGGCATTACCTCCGTTGCCATGAACCTTATTAACAGCTCCCTGATATCGCTGTCACGAAGTACTTCATCAACAGTTCTGTACCCATAAAGCAACCCGATCACACTTAATAATATATGAGATCCATTGAGCAAACGGAGCTTCATTTTCTCATACGGCGCTATTTCTTTTACAAATTGAACACCAACCTGCTCCCACCGGGGTCTTCCGCCGGGAAAGTGATCTTCCAGCACCCATTGGATAAAAGGTTCGCAGGTTACGGGCCAACCATCTTCAATACCAAACTGCTGCTGAAGCTTCTGTATATCTTCGGTGGTGGTTACCGGTGTAATACGGTCAACCATACAATTCGGAAAAGCGACTTCTTTTTCAATCCATCCGGCCAGCTCCGGATCAAACAGCCGGGTAAACGACAGCAACATCCTTTTACACATATCCCCGTTGTTTTGAATATTATCGCAGGACATGACCGTAAACGGCGGCTGCCCTTTACTTTTTCGTAACTGTAATGCAGCCGCTAATAATCCAAAAACAGTTTTAGGAGCATTCCTGTTTTGTATGTCCCATTGTACATTGGCATTATCTGCAATGAATGCACCGTGCTCATCAAAATTATATCCCCCTTCCGTTATGGTTAAGGATACGATTCTTGTAAACGCATCTGCAAGCTTTGCAATGGCCTGTTCGGGATGTTGGAAAGTAAGTATAAAATCGGTGATGGAGCCGATCACTCCCGGTTCCAATCGCCCCTCCGGGTGCTTCACCATAAGCGTGTATAAGAAATCCTGCCGTTTCAATATTTCATGCATCCGGGCATCCTCCGGTCTCATACCAATGCCGCAGATAGCCCAATCACTGGTGCCTGAACTTAACAACTGGTCCTGGTAAAACGCCAGGTGCGCCCGGTGAAAGCCACCGATGCCGATATGAACGATAGCATGGCTGAGGGCAGCGCGCCCATACCCCGGTTTTACAATACCGGAGTGCAAATTCGGAATATTTTTTTCATTTAACTGCATTACTGAAAGTTTATCGTATTATCTTTTGTAAAAATCAATGCCGGCAATTGCCCGGATCATCCTTTAAGCGCAATCTGAATATTTAAGCGGAATACGGGCTGTTCGCCGGTAATGGAGCAATTAAGCCGTAACCAGTTTCCAAAATGCTTTACACGTACAAAATGCAAACCCAGGGAGCTTATGGTGTCTGACACAGTGCCTTCGGCCACCCAGTGCACCCCATCATGTGAAATTTCCACTGCTGCCTTTAATGCGGCGTCTTTTCCTTCCATATCCTCTACGGCAATAAAAAAGATACATTCATCGGCCCAGCCTCCTTCATGAGGATTGGTTTGAAAATCTTCTGTAAAATCTCTTTTCAGCTCAACATGTGAAGCATTAAATAGTTTCATTTTTAATTTAGTTTAAATGCTTATTGATTATTCCTGGGAAATAACAACCGAATCGACATAAAGAAATACACGTCGGTTGGTATCCGTCTCAACCCACATTAACGGATTCATCAATCCGTCGATACGCTCATAAGGTGCCGTGCAATAGATCGGATGGCGCCCCAGATCAAAGGTTTTATCCTGGCACTGCATTTCAATGTACTCGCGCTTCTCCGTATCAATCAATAAACGCGCATACTGCCAGTTGAGTTTACAATCCGTTTCATTATAGCACAAAGACTGCTGGCCATTGGGCACATCCAAATAGCCATCGTGTCTTCCATCCGGATATCGCTTTGCGCACCAAAATGGATCTACTCCTTTAATGCACCAGTCTCCTTCCGTGTCGAAGGCCCAATCCTTATCATCTTTTGAAGAGGGATAAATGAACTGCCATTTTTTTTGAAGCCGGCCATCCACTGAATTCAGGTACCGGACACCCGAGAAATACCGGTTGCCGCGTTCCTGCAAATCCCAACCAAAACCAAATGAACGGATGGAACTTTCATGCAAACCTGGCTGTGGGCCGCTGCCATCCACTTTGTCCTGTTCGGCAGTATAGGCAAACCACATTTCGAACTGTAAGTATTTACGTTTTAAATGGTGAAATGAAAGCCGCTTTATTGCCTGCCCCAAAGAACCAGCGGCAGGTGGAGCGGCATAAGGATTCGCTATAGGCCTGGTAGAAACTTTTAAGCTGTATTGCCCCGACAGCGAGCCATGTGAACCGGGATAACGAAAGGTCGCGGTACTCAACATTACCGGCGGCCACTGAGATTTAATTACGATACTCGGACTTTCTCCGAAATCGGGCGCCTCACAAAAGTTAGGCATGATCTCCATCCAGCCATTTAACCCATTATTAAATACATCGTATACTAAAACCTTATCTAAAGGTTTAAACCGGGACGAAAACGTTATGTCCATTTGTTTGTTTTTTAGTCTGAATTTTTTTATTTCATTTGGAATTAAAGGGTCCGGATATGCCCTTCACCTCATATTTTTCGTTGGTATCATCCAAAACATATACATTATATTCATCTCCTCCAGGTTTAACACGAACGACAATGTGGCCGCCGGTACTTCTAAAATGAGCCAGCCGATCTCCCAAAAGTTGCCTGTTCTCATTATCAAGATTGGTAGCAAAGACCTTACAGGTATTGTTAGCAGCAAAAAACCTGTCCAGCGTGGCAGGATTAGGCTGTATGCTTCTCCACACATGACATAACACCACATCCGGTCTTAATTTATTCAAAAGCGCATCACTATTCGCATTCGCAGTTCCATGGTGATTAGCCTTCATCACTTCGACTTTCTGAACAACTTTAGATATCGGTTCTTCAATATCTTTCCAGGCATCTGTCGATCTGCCATTATATTGGAGATCGCCGCCACTGAAATAATTGAATTTGCCGTAAGAGAGCTGGAAAACATCACTGAAAATATTTTCATCCGGTTTAGCCGCATTTAGTTCATTTAAATCTGTCGGAAAATTACTTTTCCATTCCGTTCCGCTTCCGGTCCAAACCTTTCCATTGACAGCAAGGTTCCGAATCTCAAACCCACTGTATTTTGATGGATTTACTTTCAACGTTATCTGGTCATTCTTCCCGACTTCAAATTGTCCGGCTGCGGCACCCCGGGTGCTTTTAGCCCAATTGATAAACCTGACAAGATTTGCTACATAGTCCGTGGTCTTTTTATCCATTGGATAATCATATTCAGGATAGCCTCTATCCAGAATCAAATCAAACGGTATCTCAACACCGACTTCGGTAACACCGTTCTTTCGAAACGTACCACCCGGTCCCACCGGCATCTCATTACTTGTACCTCCCATATGATCGGCATGAAAATGGCTGAGCAGGATATAATTCAGTTTTTGATTGAATCCAGGCAAAAAATGTTTTATATAGTTGGAGATGGCTTTGCCGGAAGATATGTTGTCATTCGGCTTCTTCGGCGGGGGTGGATATTCGTAGTCCGGTTCAATAAGCGAGCTTGCGGCATCTACCATCATAGTAGTCCCATCAGGCAGTATAAGAAACGTACACTCTCCACGCCCTGTGTTGATGGCGTGAATATCCAAATATCCTTCCTGCCAGGCCGGCAAAGTCTTCCCAATAACCACCGGATCCTGCGGATCATCCGGACCTCCTCCCGCATTTGAATTTGCTTTTTCTCTATTACAGCAAGTCAAAAACAGCGTTATAAAAAGTAGTTTGCTCCATTTGTTATAATACATAAATACACTGATTTTTTTAAGTAATTTTTATTGCTTTTCCTATTCTAAAAATCCAGATGCGGTGTCAGTAGTAAACAGCAATTTCATCGATTGTCCAACGGCTGTTCGCACCTACACCTTCACTATGCTGAACAAAACGAAAACGTACGGGCACTTTGATATCCAGTTCATATTCCTTGTAATTCGATGGGTCGTCGAAGTCCCTGTTCCAGGGAATGCCGTCGCTAAGCGTATAGCGAGCTAACTCTGTCCAGGAATTCCCGGAATCCACAGAATATTCCACCGTAAAATCCCCCATGTTATTGTCATTTTTCGTAGCTGGCCCTACATAGAACGATAGTTTGGAAGCACCGTAAGGCAGGTCGAAATTCATCCCCATAACAGAATTCTGATTATTTTGCGTCAACATTCCGTATTTACCATCGGGATGCCGGGCAATAGTAGAACCCCCGTTACGGTAAATCCGGGACGACTGCCATTTTCCCGATGGAAATTCGTCTACGCCATTGACATCATACGCTGCCAGGTGTGACATGGTTTCGTCTTCCCATCCTTCGGGGAAGTTGGGATATAACTGAAGTTCAACTGCAGGAGGGGGTTCGGGCTCTTCAAAGTCGGGCGCTACAAAACCATACTTAGGCATTATCCTCCCTCGTTGCTGGCCATCCATAACATATACCCAATCTCCCCGAACCGGATTTTCCGGTGTATTAAAATTAGCACGCACTCTTATATAATACCCCGTTATCTCGTTTAAACCGGTGAATGTATAAGCGTCCCCCGAAACAGTGGTATATTGTTCGATAGGCGTATCACTGTCCGGAGCACTTAATAACTGAACAGTATAGGAAGCAGCTTCTTCTATACGGCTCCAGGTAAAAGTTATGCTACCACCGGCATACGTCAGTAATTGCACATTTTCAGGAACGCCATTTCCAAAATCACTTAAACCTGGAATGCTTTCGCGCTTACAGGATAGCATGGTTATTGACAGAGCAAAGGACACTATGTAACAACAATACAACATCGCCTTTTTCATAATATTCTCTAATTTTTAAATGAACATTCATGTCTTTAATCCAATCCGTTTTTAGTCGCCGTAGCCGGGGTTGTTGGGCAACAGGTTTGGATTAATAGTGATCTCCTCAGTAGGTATCGGCCAGAGGTATTGCTTCGGCTGGAAATCCCGGATCACCGGCGTTCGTACCTTACCTGTATTAATTATGGGTTGTAAATTAACTAAACCGTTATCTTCTATAATTGGCAGGGCCCCTTTCGGAAAAAAGTAATCTCCTGAATTTATGTTAGCTGTAAGACCCGGTTTTTGTGGCAAGGCAACAACCGGCCGCTTATTTGCAATCTCCATTAATCTCCAGCGGATCAAATCGAAATACCTCCTGTTTTCCCAGGCCAATTCCACCCGGCGCTCCATACGGATAATCGTCCTCAATTTTGCCTGGTTCGTCTCAGAAATAGAAGGGTAAAGCGCTATCGCGGTTTTGGGAACTTTATATGCCCGGGCCCTGATTGAATTCAAAGCATCAAAAACGGATTCGTCTATTTCATTCAATTCCATCTTGGCTTCAGCATACATTAAAAGTACATCTGCATAGCGCATCACCATCCAGTTGTTATCAGACAAATAATCATCAGCCCATGTTTCATCAACGCCCTTTTTCAGGCATAATCCATTATAGGCCGCAAACTGATCGCTTAATTGAGACTCCTTATTCGTCACCATCTTTCCGGTAGCGATCTCCAGCGTCTGGGCCACTCCCGGATCATAGATATACCCCAGCCAGGGAGTTCCAAATTCTACAATAGTTTCGTAAATTCTTGGGTCCCTGTTTTTAAAGGGGTCCTCCGGGTCATAAAGCGGGGACTTATCGACAGGAAGTCCGTCTGTACATAAGTAGGAACAAAACAACTCCCAGGAAGGCTGGGCAACATTGTTCCCGCCTGCATAACGGGGAACAAAGGATTTAGCATTAAAAGCTTCCGTCCCGGTCAGTTCCATAGATTGGGGCAACACGAATATAAACCCGGGCGACGAATTCGTAGAAGCGAGGAACATGCTCCTATAGTCCGGGTCTAAAGAATATTCTTTAAGATCCATACAACTTTTGGCTGCATCCCGGGCTGTTTCGTAATCCAACATCCAGGTTGCAGCTCTGGCCTTAAAAGCATAGGCTGCTCCATCTGTTATTCTCCGTACTCCCGAACCCGGAGGGGGCAGGTATTTAGCCGCTGTATCAAAGTCAGCATAAATTTGCTTTAAGACAATATCTTTATCGGTCCGGCCCATCGCAAAAGCTTCATCTATCGTAACTTCTTTTGTCAGAAAAGGAACATCACCATAAAGGAAAACCAGGTACGAATAAAAAGCCCCGCGAAAAAAACTCGCTTCTCCTTTAAATTGATTCAGCTTTTCTTCCGGAATTGTACCCCTGACCTTGTCGATGTTATTTAAAATAATGTTCGCCCTGGAAATCCCTTTGTAAGTATTAATCCAGGTTTCTTTAGAGTCAGACCAATCACTTGTAATGGTGCCGGACGCATATTCGTATAATTGCTCCCTTTGACTCCAGTCATCGGTATATCTATCCAGATTGTATGCCCTGCTTGCCTCAACATACCATAACTCCGGACGATATAAATCATTCAGGGCTAATTCAAATTCCTGTTCATTTGAAAACCAATTTTCACTGGATCCTTCCGATAATGGATTTAAATCCAGCTTCTGGCATCCGAAAAATATGGATGCAATTGTTAAAACACTAATTATTTTCTTCATTTTCATGACTTAAATTAAAACCTAATAGAAAGTCCACCCGTCCATGTTCTAGCGATATAAGCTGAAGCAGATGCTTCCGGATCCCATCCCCTGGGATAATGATCAAGAGAAAACAGATCGGAGACCGTTGCGAAAATCCTTATATCCTTAACATCTAACCGTTTAACAATTTGTTTAGGCAGTGTATAACTGAGGCTCACGTTCTTTAACCGGAAGTAAGATCCATCAAACAACCAAAAATCGGACATGCTGTAATTATTTCCTTTATATCCAATCTGGGATAACCTTGGGAATTTAGCGTTCAGATTCTGTTCAGGGGTATTATATTCACTATAATAATTACCGTCCACAAAAGACGGAAACGTATACCAGGCAATGGTTTGATATGCCATATCAGCGGTTAATCTTGCAAGCTGTTTGCCAACCCCCTGGAACATAACGGAGAGATCAAATCCCTTGTACCCCAGGTTAATGGTTCCGCCATATTCATATCTTGGTAAAGACCCGCCCAACAGCGTCTTATCGCGTGTGGGGTCAATGACGCCGTCCGGTTTCCCATCCGGTCCATCAATATCAATAAACTTTACATCGCCGGGCTTTTCTGCACCACTCAGCAATGGAGAGGCATCCAGATCACTTTGGGTTTGAAATAAACCACCGGAACGGTAACCATACCATTCATTGAATTCACTGCCTTCACGGATGATCTGATCTCCTAAAAACACAATTCCGGAAAGGTTCCCCATTATAGATTTATAGTCCGATATATGCGTTTGTACAGCATATCTAAAATCTCCGGCCTGATCCCGCCATCCCAGCCCCAGCTCCCATCCGGTAGTATGCATATCACCGGCATTCTGATCGGGTAAGCCAAATCCCATAAACCTCGGAATAGCGAGCTGTAAAAGCATATTGCGTGTTTCCTTTTTATAATAGTCGCCTGTAAGAGACAACCTGTTATTAAAAAGCGCAGCATTGAATCCAATATTCCAGGTGTTCGTTGTCTCCCAGGTAATATCTCTGATACTATAACTGGTTTGCGAGGCTGAAGTATTGGCGGTTATTTTATCGTCATTAAAGAATAATACATCATGAAAGCTCATAATTGCCTGGTAAGGATAATTTCCGATTCGCTCGTTACCCAATGCCCCCCATGAGGCCCTCAGCTTCATAAATGATAATGGTCTTAAATTCAGCTTCTGTATAAATGATTCTTCCGTAAGAACCCATCCGGCGGACACAGAAGGGAATATTCCCCATCTGTATTGTGATGCAAATCTGGATGACCCATCATAACGAACATTGGCTTGCAATAAATACTTTTTGTCAAAATCATAATTCATCCGACCAAAAAGAGACTGGGAGGCCACCTCGCTGGCATCACCACTAACCTGTACATAATTTGAATTTGCCCGATCAAGAAAGGGGAATTCCGAAAGAACCATCTGGTCGGTATTCACAAGAGGAGACTCCGCCCTTTTATACTGATCCTCATATCCGGCCATCACAGAAATATGGTGTTGCGAATTAATTCTGGTTTCGTAGTTCGCATATAACTGCTTGGTCAATGTCCTTATTTCCGGCCGGGATTCCCTGAGGCCATTTGTAAGATTCCCATCTATCAACCCACCGAATTTCGAGCGGTCATCTATGTCATAATAAGAGACCTGCTTTTGAAAATTCGTAGCTTTGGTCTTATAAACAGAAGGCGAAAAATACGCGGAAACGGTTAAGTTTTTAACCGGCTTTATCTCCAGGCCAAACCTGCCCAGAAAATTGTCTTTCTGGTTGTGGTTCCACCCTCCATAATTTATGCGTGCCCATGTATTTGCCCCTAACCTCCCCGGTGCGATATATCCATCAGACCAATACGGCACTGCTATCTGGGCATATTTATAACTGGAAGAGAATGGATTCGTAATAGGGCTTTCATCAAAATCGTAAAAGTAATACGTATTGATTTTAGCCGTTATAAATTTATTTACTTTAATATCTGTATTAAGCCGGGCCGATATTCTTTCGTCCGACTTGTTAGCGTAAAGCCCGTCCGCATGATCATAATTTACAGATGCTCTTAATTTAACTACATCGTTACCATAATTAATGGACATATTCTGTTGGGTAAACAGCGCATGATCTTTAAGAATCAGGTTCTGCCAATCTATATTGGGATATCTGTCCGGATCAACACTATTATTCCAATAATAGTCTTCAATAAAATTTTCACCATATACAGAGTATTCATTCCCAGGCGTATTTCCGCCATCGTTCCATGCCACTTCGTTCATCATCTGCATATATCTGATGACATCAACATTTTCAGGGAGCTTTGAAGGCGATACCGCACCAATATTGCCCGTGTATTCAAGACTTACAACATTCCCCTTAGGTTTTTTTGTAGTGATCAGTAAGACTCCGGCGGCAGCCCGGGAACCATAAATAGATGCCGCTGATGCATCTTTCAGGACAGAAATATTTTCTACATCATTCGGGTTTATACGGTCAATGCTTTCGACCTCCACTCCGTCAACCAGGATAAGCGGATCACTATTACCTATGGTAGTTACACCTCTAACCCGAATCGTTCCTGTACTTGATGACCCCGGAATGCTACTATTTCTGGTAACAGAAACCCCGGGTACAAGTCCCTGTAATGCCACTGATAGCTGCATTTCATTTTTGCGGGATATATCATCACCTTTTACCGTTGTTACGGCCCCCGTAAGATCCCGCTCCTTTTGTGTTCCGTAACCAATGACCACCAATTGTTCCAAAGAGGTTTCCATTACAGACAGGATAATAGTAATCGGCCCCTGATCTCTTATAACCACCTCTGTGCTGTTATAGCCAACAAATGACACTTCCAGCACCTGCCCTATCTGCGCATCGATGGCAAAGTTTCCCTGCTCGTCTGTTTGAGTTCCATTCGCTGTACCCTTTACATGTACCGAGGCACGTGCTAAAGGCGCGCCGGTGCTGTCTGTCACTTTTCCTTTTATGAACGCGTAGCTGTTTTCAATTTTTGCGGTGACCGGGGTGGGCGCTTCTTTCGGACGTTCAGGCAGCAGTGTCTTTTTTGAGAGCACAATTGTTTTCTTTCTGATAACAAACCCGATTTCCCGGTTCGTCAGCAACCTTGTAAGAAACCGCTGCAGGGGTTCGTTTCTGGCCTGAATCGTCACCGGGTCTGCGTTTCTCAATAAGGATATATTACCGGCCACGGTATATCCCGTCTGGCTTTCTATCTCCGAAAATATCGTTTTCAATGTTACATTATGTCCGGAGAAGGTAACCGTCTGTGAGTTAACGCTTGCATGTGCATGCAAAAATAAAAACAGGAGTATGAAAGTGGTCAATTTCATTACAAGTAGGAATTTTTTCAACGATCCAGGAACAGCACCCGGTCTGGAAAAGCCTGTAAAAGCAACCGGTCTTTCACAAACAGCTTCTGAAAATTCTTTATAAAAATTGTAAAAAGTAGGAGATGGTCCTGACCGAAGTACTTTTTTTCTACGCAAAGCATATATAGCCTCACGAAATGCATAAAATCGCATAAATTTGCTTTGTAAGTTAAGTTGATGGAAACAGTTGAATACTCTGGATTTTAATTGTTAGAGACAACTTGATTTTTTGCCGGAGGCGTAGCGAGCGCTTCCGGCTTTTTTGTCTCTAACAAAGTAGATCTAACATTTCATGACATAGACATTCGTTTAAGTGATTCATTTGAAAAAGATATCGTCATTTCATTTTTTTACTACCAGCCGGTTCTGTTCGATCGTGCACGACACACCCATATCTTTAAGGCTGTTTACTACTTCGGACAAACTCAGATCGCGTCCAATTTTCCCAAACAGTTCAATATTCGGGACCCCGGAAGGGAAAACAACCTCCACATCATACCATCTTTCCAGCTGATGCATTATCTCTGTAAAAGCCAGCCCCTCCAGGTTGAAGTATCCGTTTTTCCAGGACATTACTTTATCTTCCTGCACGTTAATCGTTCTCAGGTCGCTTCCCACGGCCTGCTGCCCTGGCTTCAAAATTTTAGACAGGGAGCCCATATCAGCGATTACTTTTATCGAGCCTTCCAATAAGGTCACCTTTGGTTCGGACTCATTTTTATAGCTGTTAATATTAAAGCGGGTGCCCAATACCTCTGTCTGAATGCCATCACAATCCACAATAAATTTTTGTAATGGGTTCCTGGCCACTTCAAAGTACCCTTCTCCTGTGAGCTGCACCTTCCTTACCTTGCCGGTAAACGCCACGGGATAGGATATCGAGGATCCGGCATTTAACCAGATATGGCTGCCATCAGAGAGCCGGATATCCACCACTTTACTGCCACGCGGATTGGTAAGCGTATTGTATTGCAAACCGTTAGCGACTTTATTGCCGGTAGCCTGGTAAGAAATTTGTCCATTGCCCAGTTTTAATAACTGAACATTACCCAACATAGCGATCTGCCCGTTGCCCGCACTATCCAGGTACACGGTTGTTCCGTCTGTCAGGGTGATGGTAGCCCGGTTAGACCCGGGTGCCGTAATATCAGATCTTGAAGCCGCAATCACTTCCCGCTCCGGCATCACAGGCTTACGTATAAAATAGGCATAGCCTGCTATACCTGCCAGCAAAACGACCGATGCGGCAACCATCCATTGCCTGCGGTAACGCTTAAAAACAGCGGGTTTAACGTTATCGTCGCTCTTTTCATGGATGACATGCAAGAGCTCTTTCAGCCATTCTTCTTTAAAAGGCTCTGTTACTTCCCGATCCGTTAAAAGTGACTCAAACTTCTCCAGGACCTGCTGATACGCTTCTATTGACAGGCTATCCAACCAGGCCCTAAGCAAGCTCATTTCCTGCTCTGATGCACCGGTAGTTGCCAATTTCTCTAATATTACTGCATAGTCCATAAGGAAGAATACTGTATATAAGACGACGCCACAAGCGGGTCATGGACGTTGTCTTAAAGTTTTTTTAAAAAAAAGAGGTTAAAATGATCAAAGTCCCTGTCACAAAATGATCCAGGCCCTGGTAGCGGCTCAGCTTTTGCCGCACGAAGCGCGTGGCAAGGTACAGCTGCTTTATGGTAACCGCTTTAGAGATTGCCAGCTGCTCGCTGATTTCATCCAGTGTTTTATCTTCAAATATGCGCAACTGGTATATCCGTTGCTGGCGCTCGCTCAACTCACTTATGGCTTTTAGTGCGTTTGTATAAACCTCCTTGTATTCAGTCTGCTGAAATCCATCCTCCTGAACCCTATTATTATAGGGCGTTCCTGTTTCCCTCTGCTGGCGGGCTTTATTACTCTTTTGGAGGTCCAGCAACCGGTTTTTTGCCATTCTGTACAGGTATTGCTCAAATGAGCGGATACAGATTAATGACGCGCGCTTTTCCCATATTTTCAAAAATATGTCCTGAACAATTTCAGGTGCGTCATCTGCATTTGCAAAAGGATATAGGAATCTGGACAGTTTTGGCTGGTATTTTTTGTATAAAGCCACAAATGCCTGCTCATCATTTTCTGAGAGTCGTCTTAAAAGAATAACTTCGTCGGCCATTTGCACATTCGACTATTTTATAAATTAAAGATTGCTGCAAGCAGTTTACAATGGAACTATCGAAGAATAGTTAAGTATACTCATGCTGCAAATTACAGTTTTTTTCATACTTCATATTCCTCGGTCATCATAATTAATAATGCCTTAACTCCCAAAACGGATCATATCCGTAAGCGCACGGCTCATCCAAATCAGGTATCATGATTTTAACCGCATGCCCCCGTACGCGTGCCTGGTTACGGTCCGTTCGCTATGAGAAACAGATACAGCAGGTGACCAATTTGTAATTCAGTAGATTTGTAAAGCCATCATAATATAACAACAATGTCCAGAATATTCAGAACACACTTAGCAAAATTCATCGAGGTAAATAATAAGGAATTTGATGAAATATTGAAGTACTTTGACACCAGATCGGTTGCCAGGAAAGAAAACCTATTAAAAGAAGGTCAAATTTGCAGGTACCACTACTTCGTATTGAAGGGGCTCCTCCGTCAATTTTTTATCAATAACGATGGGGTGGAGCAAACTACTGAATTTGCCATTGAAACCTGGTGGCTTACAGATAATAGCGCCTACGAACACAAGTCGCCCACCTCATTCTATATCCAGGCTGTAGAGAAATCGGAAATATTATACATCAGCCGGGCGAACCAGGAAAAATTGCTAAAGGCGTTCCCGGTAATGGAGCGCTATTTTCGTTTTATTTATCAAAGAGCCTTTGCAGCAAGCCAGATGCGGATAAAATATCATCTTTCATTTTCAAAAAAAGAATTCTACTTTAGTCTAAGCAAAATGTATCCTGAATTTGTACAACGCGTTCCCCAGTACCTTATCGCATCCTACCTCGGTTTTACACCTGAGTATCTGAGCGAAATACGCAGGCAAAATATTTCTTAAACCAGTTTAATTTTTTTTTGATCGCCAGTGTTCAACTTTGCATTATCAATCATAAGATTCACATGAACAAAAAGACAACACCATTTCCCCAGCTCTTTTTAAGGATCGCGATAGCAGCAACAATGCTTTCAGCCGTCGCAGACCGGTTTGGTTTCTGGGGCAAAAATTCGGCCTGGGGAAACTGGGAAAATTTTGAGAAATATACCGCACAGCTTACATTCTTTCTCTCTCCGGCTTTGAGCAAATTTGCAGCCTGCGCCGCTACCTTTTTGGAAATTGTTTTGTCCATCCTGTTACTGTCAGGATTTAAAATAAAATTGACGGCAACGGCTACCGGCATTCTATTGCTGGTCTTTGCTCTATCAATGAGCGCTTCTTTAGGCATGAAAGCACCACTGGATTATTCGGTATGGGTGGGGAGTGCAGCCGCATTCTTATTAGCGGATCAAAAAACGGCCCGGACAATGAATACCAGCCGTCCACAACAGACTTGATAAAAAATATTCTTTAAACACTTAAATAAATTGAAAATGCAGGAACGTATTGATTTTACCGGTACAGGACAACCAAAGGCGTTTAAGGCCCTGTTGGGCTTAGAGGCTTACCTGGTACAAACTTCTATTTCAAAGACACTAAAGGACCTCATCAAAATCCGCGCTTCGTATATTAACGGCTGTGCTTATTGTATAGATATGCACACAAAAGAAGCCATTCATAACGGCGAAAAAATCCAGCGCATTTTTCTGATAGCCTCATGGAGAGAAGCGACTAAATTCTTTACCGAAGAAGAACAAGCCGTTTTGACCATTACAGAGGAGATCACACTCATTCATCAACAAGGATTGACTGATGCAACTTATGAACGTGCACGCCGGTTTTTCAACGAAGACCAGATAGCAGAAATCATTATGGCGATCGTTACGATCAATGCCTGGAACAGGATCGCCATCAGTACGCATCATCAAATCGAAGATTAGGCAATTTGCAGGTTTAGCGGATCAGCTTGCACCTCTTTCAAAAAAAAATGCAAAAATCCATACCGAAGTACCAAAATGGCAACCCGTTTGGAAAACAGACCCGCTACAGCGGATTACTGATTGAAATTCTATTTGGCGGAACAGCAAAACATACACCACCGGTTATTCCCATTCCGTCAGGAAGCCGTACCCGGATCTGGTTTTTCAAGATACTCAGTAGGCATACAGCCATAAAACTGTTTAAAGGCTGTAGAGAAGTAGGAGGGTGTATTAAACCCGCACATATAGGCAATTTCGGACACGGCATATTTTTGCAGCCTGATAAGCTCGGCCGCTTTTTTGAGGCGGACGCGTTTGATCAGGGCCGTAGCAGAGTCCCCGGTAATGGCTTTCACTTTCAGATACAGGTTGGAACGGCTCATGCCCAGTTCCCGGCTCAGTTTTTCTACAGAAAAATCATAGGCATCCAGGTTGTCTTCAATAATGGACACAGCTTTCTCCAGAAATTCCTGGTCAATTTTATTAAACGTAAGCTTTTCCGGCTCTACCTCTTTAACGTCCGCATAATAGGCCCTCAATCTTTTCCTCAAACGCAGGATGGCCTGCACTTTTGCCGCCAGCAGGGATATGGAAAAGGGTTTGGTGATGTAGTCATCCGCTCCCATATCGAGGCCCTTAAGCTGGTGTGCGGTCTCGGTTTTGGCAGTTACCAAGAGCAGCGGTATATGACTGGTCTGAATATTTTGCTTTACTCGCCTGCAAAAATTAAGACCATCCATCTCCGGCATCATTACATCGCTGATAATGAGGTCAGGCTGCTGCTCTTCTATTTTTCCCAGTGCTTCCTTACCGTTGTAGGCAACGGCCACCGCATAATCGCTTATAAAATATCCCCTGATGTACTCAACAATTTCACGGTTATCATCTACGATCAAAATTGATTCTTCATTCGCCGGAGCAACCACAGGCAATTCCCCACCGGGATTTGCCTGCGGCACTGCTTCGGTTTCCAATCCGTTGCCGGCAGAAAGGTCCATATCATCTACCCGTCTGTCCTCCCCGTAAGCGGCATCATTTAAAGGCAGGTAAATCGTGAACCGGCTTCCTTTACCCGGCTCGCTTTTAACGTCAATATACCCATGATGCAGCTCGGCCAGGCGGCTGGTAAACGCCAGCCCTATTCCCGAGCCCAGGTTCATCTCCTCCCCGTTTACCTGGTAAAACCGGTCGAATATCTTATGCAGCTGCTCTTTTTCGATCCCTTTGCCGGTGTCCGATACCGATATAATGGCATATGTTGCATTGGCATCAAGACGCAGCACCACCGTTCCGCCATCGGGCGTGTACTTAAATGCATTGGAGAGCAGGTTGAATACCATATTTTCAACCGCGTCCTTATCAAATAAGAACTGCAGCCTTCCCGTTGCCGACTGATTTTGATAATCGATATGGTTCTTTTCGGCAAGGGACTTGAAGGATTGATAAATATCCTGCAAGAACCGCGGCATATCATTGTTTGCCACCCGCAACCTGCGGGTTCCCATTTCTGTTTTACGGAACTCAAATAGCTGGTTCACGATATTGTAGAGGCGGCGCGTATTCCGCATCATCAGCTCGTGCCGCTGATGCCGTTTTTTATCCGGATCGGGCTGTTTTAAAATCTCCTCCAGGGGCGCCATGATCAGCGTGAGCGGCGTTCTGAGCTCGTGCGATACGTTGGTGAAAAAATCCAGTTTTATCTTGTTGATATAATTTACTTTTTCCCTGTTCACACGCTCCAGCTTCAACTGGTGAAGGGCGCGCATTCTTTCTGTAAGAATGCGGTATAAAAAAATGGCTGCGGCAACAATAAACACCACTACCAGGGCGTAAAACCAGTTCGTTCTATACCAAACGGGTCTTATGATTATTAAAAGTGTTCTTTCCGGGCTCTCCTCGCCCTGGGAGCCAAGGGCTTTTACATGAAACGTATAAGAACCGGGCTGAAGATTGGTATAGGAAGCCCGGGGCAGGCCCTCTGCCTGTTGCCAGCTTCTATCAAACCCGTCAAGCCTGTACATATAGCGGGTGCGGCTATCGGAAATATAGTTGAAGGTGTTGAAAAGGATGGTAAACTGCCGGTACTCATTGGGAAGCTTTAATGACTCCACATCATTAATATACTTTTTCAAAATACCGGTGCTGTCGTTGGGCGTAACCAGCTGTCCAAATACTTCCAGCCCGGTAAATGCTATTTGCAGGGACAAGGGCTTTTGATTGAACATTTGCGGAGAAAAATAAGTAATGCCATTCAGTCCTCCAAAGAATAGCCGCCCATCATGTGCCTTACAGGATGCATATATATTGAACTGGTTATTCTGCAAGCCATCTTTTGAATCAAAATGAACCGATTGGTTTTTATCGGGGTTGTATTTTACAAGACTGGTATTTGTCGTAATCCACAAATTGCCTTCGTTGTCTGAAAGAATGCTGTTAATATTGCCCCCTAACAGTCCCTCCTTTTCTTTATAGCTGACAAAGGACTTTTTATTTTCGTCATACAGATTCAATCCATCGCGGGTGCCCACCCATACCCGGCCCCGGCCATCTTCATAAATAAAATTGATGATGGCATTGCTCAGGGAGTGGTTGTCCAGCTGCTCAAAAATCATTTTACCGGCATCCAGAATATTGACGCCATTGATGGTGCCGATCCATACTCTTTTTTTACGATCTTCCATCAAATAGGTAATCCCGGGGGAGCTGATGCTTTTACCCCTGCTGTCTTTTCCTACAAGCGTAAATGTTTCCGTTGCTCTGTCAAACAGGTTCAGGCCGGTGCGCGTGCCTACGAAGATCCTTCCGGCATGATCTTTTAACAACGCATATACCATGTCGCCTGCTATCCCTTTAGGGTCTGCCGCATTATACCGGAGGTTTTTATTAGCGCCGGTGGCGGGGTTAAAAATATTCAGCCCCTTGTTATGGGTACCTACCAGCAGTGTGCCGTCATCAGTGAACTCGATCGATTTTATATTATTGGAGCTGAGACCGGGGGCATTTTCCCGGCTGATAAAATAGCGTATTTTGTTTTCACCAGGCACCCAGTAATTGAGCCCTCCGCCCTCCGTACCGATCCAGAAATTGCCATCGCCATCCTGCCGGATGACATTTACCACATTATCATTTAAAGCGGCCTGTTCTGAATTTTGGTTCAGGCTATTGAAGGTAACCCCCTGGCTATGAAAATAACTAACCCCGCCATAATAGGTTCCCAGCCACATGCCGTTTTGCCTGTCGCGATAAATGGCCCTTACCGAATTTTGTCCAATGGAGAACTCATTTTTAGGGTCGTGGTAGTAATTTTGAAAAAGGTCCGGGCCATTCATAATGGTTAAGCCGGTGAACGTGCCGATCCATAAAACACCTTCCTCGTCTTTTGCAATGCTTCTTACATTATTATTGGCGATGCTGGAGGGATCGCCGGCCTGGTGTACATACTTTTTAAACGAGCCGGATGCCGTGTTTAGCTGTAGCAGGCCGTCGCCCTCGGTACCTGCCCAGATATCGTCGCCATCCCTGAAAAGACAGTTGACCCGGGTGTTAACCGCGGCAGCCAGTACCGGGGCCACTTTATTGGAACCGGGGTGATAAAGAAACAATCCCTGGTCCGAGCCCATGAGTATATCCCCGCCCCAAAGTGACAGGCTGTATATTTCCTTAATGTCTGATAAGGCACTGGTTGCTACTTTTATAAATTTTTTTCCAGAAGCATCCGACCCGTAAAGCTCACCGGCATTACTGGCGGCCCATATCCGGCCCTCCGCGTCCTGTATAATCGAAGAAATAAACCACTCACCCGGCCCCGGCGTGATATTAAAACTTTCAAAAGTATTCGTTAAATAATTGTAGCTGTTGATGCCGCCGTTACCTCCGATCCATAGCGTGCCCTTTTTATCGGTAAACAGGTATCGGATGTAATAGGAGCTGATCTGTTTTTGATGGTCCTTTGCGGGTCTGTACACCGTAAAACTACGGCCGTCATACCGGTTCAGTCCATCCCTGGTTCCCAGCCATATAAACCCAAGATGATCCTGGGTAATGGTCCAGACAGTACTTTGCGACAACCCTTTATCTACCGATATGGTTGAAAAATGCCGGAAATTATTTTGTGCGGTGCCCGTCTTGCAAAAAAACAGCAGCAGTAATAATTCAAGATAAAAGACATATATTTTTTTATCCACGGTCATGAGCTCTTGAGAAAACCAAATTTAGCACTATTGGGCCGAATATTGACTCAAAAGGATGAAACCACCGGGTCATTTTTGACGATCATACCGGGCCACTTCCGGCAGTTGATCTGCCGCTTCCTGCCTGCTCAGCCTGCCGTTCTGCAGCTCCAGCAACAGGGAGCTTCCGGCTGTCTGCCGCCGGTATTTTTTGCCGGAGAAACTAAGGTGGCTGCTTCCGTAGTCAAATAGTGAACGGCCGTCGGCAACCTGCAACAGGGCCGCTTTAGCGCCATCCAGCTGGGCTTTAATGTTCCAGCCGCCGGCATTCAGCTGCAACAGGCCGCCGCTGTTACCAATGGTCTTAATCATTTCGGGCCTCCCTTCTTTTATCTGGATGACGGTAAGGAACCGGAACCTTTGCGCCGCAGGCGAAGTGACACCGGCGTGCCATTGGTCGGTGTATACACGCAACCGATCCCCATCGGTCAGCTTCATCCAGTTTACTGCAGGCTCTGCAAATTGATTATGAATGGCCATCTGCAGCGGCGCATTGGCAAAAACAGTTGCATTCACGTTCCCCAAACCGGTTACGACCTTAAAATGCTGCCTGTCCGACGGATCGGTTTTATCAGCGGTGATTTTGTAAAACGGCGTGTGAAACTGTGTGGTCCATTTTACAGTTTTCCTGGCTTCCAGTTCGTCATATAATACAATATAACCGCCATCGAGCTGGAGCATATGCCTGCGGTAAAGTGTAACGCCGGGATCGCCAAAACCGTTTGCCCCATCCGGTTTCACCTTAATTTGATCAAAGCGGTTCAGCCAGAAAGCGCTCTCAATATTACCATAGGCGTTACTGGCATCGCCCAGGGCATATTGGATACGCACCCCACTGATGGAACGGGGGATCCATCCATATCCTTCCTCCCCAATTCTCTGACTTAAGCTATCGGCTAATAGGGTACAATAAGCGCGGGTATTGCGGTAGTCTAACAGGTTATGCCTGTCGCTGAAGTTGCTGTAGTACCCGCTGGCACCAAAAACGGTTTTCCCTTTGTAATTAACGGTAAAGGCGTTTTGTGCCGCATGCCCGTGGCCGGATGAGCCGAAAGGATTACTAATGAGATAGCTGCAGATATTTTCCCCGGCCCGGGTAAGATCATCGGTCATTGCCACCAGGCCAATATCTGCAAAGGTCCTGGAGCGGGGCAGGTTCTTCGGTGATGCTATGGGCAGCCTGCGGTGGGGATCATAGTTCAGTAAGCGGAAAAACAAGTAGTCATCGGTTCCTTTAAAAAATCCAGGGTGCGCCGTCTTTATTTGCTGCACATACCAGTTGAGATAGGGATTATCGATTTTAAATGTGAGCGCATCGGCAAACAACGCATACCCGGCATTCATGCCGTTGCGCAAATTTTCCCATTGATCGCCATAGGCGGTGGATGTGCCTGCGGGTGGATAGGAATACAACAGGTAATAAGGCAGGTTTTGCATCCAGGGTAACCGGAAATAATCCACACCCGAAAAATCGCTGAATAATTGCGACAGGTAAATAGTGGACCGGAAGTTTACCTGGAAATAGCCGTTCCCTTCATGCCAGCCGCCGTCGGTGGTGCCCAATACAGGAAACCGGGCGCTCCATACTTCATATATATACGTCAGCCATTCCCTGGCCTGGGGCACTTCGCCCATCAGGGCTACGGTGGCAATAGCCAGCTGGCGCAATGTGATCTGCCATATATGGTTGTCGCTCACATGCAATTCAAAACGGTTGGGAAGGTGGTCATAAATTTCACGTGCCCGTTTGATCATTACTTTTTTAAAGAGCGCTTTCTCTTCAGAATTGATATAATCGTACCCGAGATCATAAAACCAGCCCATGGCTTCGAGTACCGCACCATTATTAAAATCGCTTCTTGTGGCCCAGTTTTTTTCAGGATCCATGTGAGCCAGGTTCATCGCCCTGCGTTTTGCATCATTGATAAAGCGCTGATCCCTGGTCAGATAGTAGGCGATACAAAGATTGCGGACGGGATTGCCGACCTTGTCGCCAAAACCATGGTACATCCGGTCCATTAACCCGTCCAACTCCTTCCCCGTTTTTCCCGCGGTATCTATTTTTCGCATGGGAGCTTCGCCCGGGAGTGGCTCCCGCATGAGCTTTTCCGCAAACCCGATAAACTTTTTAGCTTCGGGGTTATTCCGGTTATTTTCATAAAAAGTATTTTTCAGCTGGTGAAGATTCCAAAGGTGCGGGTGTGGCCCCTCGTTGCGTTTCAGCACTTCAGTTACCGGCGGCGATACTTTGGCATCCGCATACCGGGCATCTACCAAAAAATCGTACACCGGGCTCCAGGTCCATCGATTGCTGCCTTTGAGTGTATACCCATATTTCCAGTACCAGCGGCCCGGCTGCAGTGCCTGGTGCAGCGGGTACACGGCCCAGGCCTGTAACGTACTTTTAATAACGTTGACCGAAAAATTTTTATCCTGCGCCAGTATTACCTGGTAGCGCACATTCCCGATATCAGGATCCGGGGGTACTGCGCTGCCACTTTCCATAGGCAATACCACCTGTCTGCCATTGGTGGCCGGCCACATCAGCGCCGGAGCGTTGGTGGGCACGGTGATGCCATTTACGGGATAGGGCCACTCGCGCACACGGGCATGCAGCTTATCAGCCGTCAATTTCAGAATACCGGGCTGCTGGGCAAAGGACGGAGCTACAATAGCGATAACAACTGCGCAGAGGATATATTTAAATTTCATAGTATTTATTTTATTATTTCCACGCCCACCGGTGCTGCATTGTACAGCACTGTCTGATAATTATAAAAAGCGTCATCTCTTTTATCGGCCAGTTCTGCCACTATTTTAGCCCCCCTGCCTTCGGATGTAATGGTTACATACTCGCCCTTGCGCGGATAAATGCCACCGAGCATATAATCATACTTACCGGCTTTCAATGGTGCAGATATATGAAAAATCAATTGTTGCTTATTGATATCCGGTACGGGATTGCTTACCGTCAGCTTCCAGCCACCGCCCGTATCGCGCAGCATCAGCTGGGCGGGCTGCTCTGCTTTTATGGTTGTACCGCCAATGGTAATTTCGCCAGCCTTAAAAAATGCGGCCTGCCAGGTTTTTGTTTGGCTGTCATAAAAAGCGTGTGCGTTTTCTTCCTTTACATATAATGCTTCTTTGGTGTAGCGCTCGGCAACGGCGGGCATTTCGGCTGCTGTAACATTGGGCACCAGCGCATAGGCATAGCCCGCACCGGCGGGGTTGGCGCCATGGCCTATGGCAATAATATAATTGGGGTTGTTGTTGGCAATGGACTTATCGGTAATATTTATTTCTTTGCCGGTCTTGATGATGATTTTTTGCCTGCCCTGCGGAAAAATAACATAGCCTCTTTCGCCAACATGCGCCCATACGGGCTTATCGGTTTCAAAGCCGTTATTTACAGACGCATCTGGTTTAATGGTTTCTGTTTTGCCATCGTGATAAATAGTAAGCGTACCGTTTAAGGTCGATTGATCGATAGTGGTTATAATTTCATTACCCTGCCCGGCGGCAAGGCGCTGTATATGGCTGCCCAGCGCCACTATTTTATCATTGGTAAAATGATAGGTTTTATAGGCCGTGGCGGCGCTGTATTTTTCGCCGGGCAGGTGATGGTAAATAGCCATGCCCGAAATTCCATCGCTGATTACCCCTCCCACCTTGTTCCTGCCTGCAAGAGAGGCCGAAGAGTGCCCCAGGGGCATGGCATCACTGCGCCATTCTTCGGTAAGGCCGGGCAGTGCGTGCCAATCCATATTGCTCAATACTTTATCCGAATACTCTTCGCCGGTCACCCTCAAAGGCAAAATACCATAGCCCGCATACCACGATTTGCGCGGCTTGCTAAAATCTTCGGCGCCTATATTGAGGTCCGACTTTAGTTTTACCGAGGCGTAATAGGGTTTTTCATGCTCCCCCCGCCTGTGCACCAAAAAAAGATTTACCCAATAAGCAACGGTGCCCGAGTATTCGTATTTATTTTTTTTGATAGCATCGGCCACTTTTTCCAGTTCATCCAAACCATTGATCTTCGTATCGGTGCTGCGCGATTCCTTTAATTCTTCAACGGCTGTTAAATAGGTATTGGATATAAATTTTTTCAGGTCCGATAAAAAAGTTCTGCCCGATACCAGGAAATCAAACCTTCCCTTATAGATAATTTGAGGGTAGACATGCAACAGGCGATCGACAGGAAACTGGTAGTTTTTATCTGCCAGTTTGAAATCGGTATTTTTAAACTGGTTGAAACCGGTAATACCATCGGTAAGCCATTCAAAGCCATAAGCCACCATGGCCGCATCAGTACCCTCGCCCACGTGGTGCGATACCGTTCCATCCGGCTGAAAGCCCGACTGGGCATACTCTCTGGCCGGCAGGTCGTACTTGGTCATCCACCGCGCTACATCAAATACAACTCCGTGCGGGCTCCATCCCGGCGAAAGGCTAAATCCTTTAAACGGTTTGTCCTTATAATAATCGCTGTACCAATACTGCACATAGGTCATGGGGCGGTTATAATCGGCCCACATAACAGGCAGGGCCAGCATCATGCGGCTGCGATGGCCCAGGTTGGCATCCGCCCAGGCACCCGATGAGCGCAGGGTATCGGTAATCTGGCCCCAACGTTCGGCAGGGTCATTTATATTCCGGCGGCCGGGCGCTACGGCCATCGCCGTTTGATAAAAACGCACCAGGTTATTATACACCCGCTGCGCCTGTTTATCGCCTTTTTTTATACCATCCAGTACATCGGGCATTAGTTGCACCAACGGCGTTATCAACGCATCCGAAATACTCCATTGATGGGTGGCCACCTGCACTTCTATTATCTTATGTAGCTGTAAATTGGAAAAGCCATCGCCCGTACAGTTGCCAATGGGTTTGCCGTCAATTATCACATCCCGGCCCTCCACCGGCACCGCTTCGGTATAGGCGTTAATAGCACTGTAAAGCGCCTGCTTCAGGCGCACTCTTTCTGTTGCATTACCCTGCGGGCCATATTTTTTTGATGTAGCGTAGGCATATCCCAGGCCACCGATATTGTTGGCCACCGCCTCCCAATCGTACTCGATGCTTTTGCCTACGGGCTTGTAGGTCATGGGATCTTTATGATAAAAAGGAAAGGCGGTAAACGCACCGTTATTTGCTTCCAGCTCATCCACCATTTGGGCAACGGCCGCATCTTTTAATTTCTTGCGCCCATACATTCTTGGCGTACCAATCGTTACCGGCTTGTATCTTTCAAACAAGGTCTGCCAAAGCGTTTTTTCCACTACTTTTACGATAACGGAAAATTCGTTAAGGGTCTTTGCCCCGTCCTTTAGCTGAAGCGTCAATTGCTGATCACCGGTATCTTTTATTTTTTGCGCGGCTACCAGCACGCCCGTAATACGGCCGGCAGGATCAAAAGCCGTTTCCACCCTAAACAAATCATCTTTTTGATTTACAATTTCAAAACGATAGCTTTTGGGAACGGGATCGGTAAGCACATCTTTATTGCGCTCCAGGTGTATTTTACCCGTCACCTCAGTGCCTTTGGGGCAGCCTTTGGCAATATCAAAATAGCCTGCAAAGATGACCTCCTGTGAGCGGGCAGCCACAGCAAGAACAAATAACGCTACCAATGTAAATAAATATTGCTTTCTCATTTTTTATGATTTCATTTTTGCATTTCGTTACCCGTTCCAGCACGCTACAACCCATTTTTATCAGGATACGCATCAAACAATTTTGTCAGATGCGCCTGTTGTTTTATGAAAGCAGCATTGCCGTAGCGGTTCATTCTTTCTGATGGATCTTCGGTTAAATTAAACAGCTCGCGCAATGGATTTCCGGTACTGTCGGTAGTAATGCGTAATTTCCATTCGCCATCTTTTACGCCCTCCAGCACCCGGTTGTAATAATAAATGGGGCGGTGCGGTCGGTTATAATGCTCCTGGGTCAGCAACTCTTTTACCGACTGGCCGTCGAGCGTGTACCGGGGCAGCTTTGCGCCCGTCCACGCCGCAATGGTGGGTAACACATCGATATTGGAAATGGGCGTGCGGATCACCGCGTTTTTTAAGGTATGACCCTGATAGTATACAATAAAGGGTACGCGGTGGCCGCCCTCGTAGGAAAGCCCTTTGCATCCGCGGAAAATCCCCGCCGCACCTACATGATAAGGCCGCGTAAAGCCATCTTCATACATTCTTGCAGGCGCATTGATCCAGGGGCCGTTATCGCTGGTAAAAATAAAAATGGTATGGCGTGCCTGTCCTGTAGCTTCCACCGCTTTCCATACGCGGGCAAGGCCATTGTCAATATCTTCAATCACATTACCCAGCGCGCCACCTGCCGAATGCAGGCCTTTTTTTTGCGCGCTCCAGTAGACCGGCAGGTGCGGCATATTATACGCCAGGTAGAGCATGAATGGCTTTTTTGCAGCAGCAGATTTCCGGATAAACCTTATACTCTCATCGGTGTACAAGCCCGTAAGCGCGCTGTCCTGCGGTTTATAAATTTCGGGGGTAGTATTGCGGAAAATTTTGATCGTGGTATCCGTTTTCACATAGGGGTACCTGTAATCGTGACTATAAAGCATTCCGTAGAACAAATCGAAGCCCTGTTTATTGGGCAGGTATTCATCATGATCGCCCATATGCCATTTACCAATGCAGGCAGTAGTGTAGCCCGCTGGCTTTAGCATTTCGGCAATCGTCACTTCGGCCTTTTTCAACCCCTTTTCATCGCCGGGACCAATGGGCCAGTTGAGGTTGGTCCGACTGCAATACCGGCCGGTCATCAGCGAGGCGCGCGAAGGCGAACAGGTAGGCGACGTGGTTACAAAATTGGTAGCCCGCACACCCTGTCCGGCCATCTTGTCCAAAAAAGGGGTATTGATAAGCGGGTTGCCATAACAGCCGATATCACTGTAGCCCATATCATCGGTCAATACAATGATCACATTGGGTTTCTGCTGGGCCATGCATAAACCCCAGCTCATGCATGCTGATAGCAGTATAAGGATCTTCTTTTTCATTTTCAAAATACTTTTCCTGTTACCAGGTAATCGCTGTTCTTTTATTCAACTTCGCCGCTGCCAGCTACGCGCTGTTGCAACGGCACATCAATGCTTTCACCATCCCGGCAATAGAGCCTGATGATGGTTTTCCCATCCTTTATTTCATGATCGATCAGCGGTACAATATGCCGGGCCGGATACCATTCGCCTTTCAATGTAACCGTAACCACACTGCCCTTGTTCCAGGTATTGTTAATACTGTCGGGCATGTTCGACATATTGTGCCCCCACCTGGGTTGCTGAATGTCCGGGTCGGCAATGGTCAGCAACAGGCTGCTGTCGTTTTCTTTTTTAGCCATAGCCAGCAGGGGCGCATCCGTACTTTGCAAAATACCAGCCAGTGACCGGTTCGGCTCAAAAATGGCATAGGCAGTAATACCGGCAAACCGGTGCCGGATAATGTGAGCGGCGTTGTTTTTCTCCAATACCTCGTAGGTCTTGTTTTGCAGGTAAGGCTTTGCCGCAGCTGCCGTTGTATTGAGCAGGATCTCGTATTCGTACCCCTTGTTTTGAGGTGCCGTACCATGGTCAAACCAGGCCCTGGTATAAGTAGCTTCTATTTTCTGATAGGGCTCACCCTTCGCCAATGCTATTTTCTTTTGGTCGCCTACATTGGCAGACCGGTAGGCAACCTGCGGTTTCTGGCTCCATACAATATCCTGCCCTCCGGGGATAATGTATTGCAGTCCGTTCTGGTCGGTAAACCAGGCCCCGCCCGCTTTCTGTTCTCCGCTGCTTATTATTTTACCGTTCACAAAATTGGGCTTTTGCGGGTTGGTGTGATATTGAAACAGGGTTGTAACCGTGTGGTAACGGCCATCCCGGTTATGAATACCGGATCCGAGGCAAATAATTTCATTGCCGATAAAGAAATAAGATTTACGGGCACGGAAACTGCTATCAAATAACGACCGGTCTTCATCGGGAAAAACATCGTCCCTTAAATCGAAGCCAAACAGGCCATTCCCTTCCTGGTGAACACCGCTGGCCATCCGGCTTTCGGAAAAATTCCGGTGTTTGCCTTCGATATATTTTTCATCCGGTTTGGCAAAATACAACACTTTATCCGCCGGCAGCATCTTGGTGGTAGCACCGGGCAGCATGCTCCAGTCGAAACCATTGTTCATTTCCAGCCCGGCAAAACCGTCTTTTTCATTGCCCTGCGCGGTGATCAGCATGCCATGACTTAAATACCGGCCCAGGTTATTTTCATTCTTCCCTCCCGATTCGTAGTCCCACACATATTTGTTGTAGCCCTTTACAGTGGCAAAGGCATTCCCCTTTCTATAGGTGAACAAACCCGAAAAAGGCATTGCTACGGCGCCATCGCCGGGCTTCGCGGCCTGGTCCTTCATTTGCCGGTGCAGGCCTGCCATTAAATTTAAAGTGCCATAAGTGCCCGAATAGGTAAGCGCCGGGAACAGCATCCCTTTTATGCCCTGCGGATCCGTGATGCCGTATAAATAATTGAAAAGACGGCCCATTGCTGTATCGGCCACCGTATTGCCCCGCATACTCATGTAAGCGTAAGCGGGCAAAATAAATGTATTGATCGAATTATTACCGAGGGGAAAACGCCCTCCCACGCCGTAGTGTATCTCTACGCCGTAGGCGATTTGGGCCTGGCGCACCAGCGCCTGTTTCAAATTGGCCGTAGATTGCGCCGATAATGCATAAGGCGTGCCCTGCAGCAACCAGTGCATGAGGGCCAGGGTATTCAGAGCATTGGTACCATAGGTGTTGAGGTAGGTACCCCGATGGTGGTAAATCGAGAAATCGGGCTTGAACGTATCGCTATAGCCCGGCGCTATAGCCGTTGCATGATCCAAAAAGCGTTTAAAATCCTGCAGCATTTGTTGCTTCCGGGCATTATCGTCCATCAGTAAAATGGCTACCAGTTTGGCAATAGCGCCACCGCGTATAAGATCGGAGTTTTCGCCATGGGTATTATCGATATGCAGCAATGAACCGAGCCGGGTATGCCAGGCCAGCATATCCGCCTCTGGTCTTAATTTGTTTTGCGCCTTCAATTCATCTCTTAACAAGAAAACGGGAACAGCAATGGGTGCCATTTTTATAACATGATCTACGGTACCCATACTACTGCCCGCAGCCCAGCCCTGGTCTAGGAAATAATCAAAGGCCCGCAGCAATTTTTCTTTGGAAGCCTGATTGCCATTGAGCTTATAATCCATTGCCAACGGGAACAAGACGGGCTGCATGGCATTTTCAAACACCATCCCCTCAGCGGCAGGGTGCTCATCTCTTATACCAAACAGGGGCAAACCGGTTACAAATCCATTTTTGGTTTGTATGTTCAATTTATCGTAAAAGCTGTTGGCCGCCCGTATCCGGCCCTCCATGTCTTTTCCCATATTTCTGTAGCGCTCTTTCCAGCTATCGGTACCATCGCCCAGTATTAAGAATTGCAATCGATCGGCGATCTGCCTGCTTCCGGCTGCCAGCAGCCCCGTATCGATCGTTTGGGTATTGTTACCGGCGTTAAATGCCTGCCAGGGTTTCAGTATTTCGTAGGCATCGGCCGAACGCAGGCCGGCACGTTTGTGGTTTACAAACTGTGCATCGGAATTTCTTTTGTTGGATACAAATGTGAGTAGTGTAAGATGGTCAATAAACAATTTTCCTGTCCTTTCCTTTACATTTTGGGGGTAAGCTATCAGGGCATTCAATTCATCGCTCCCTTTATAGCCGAGCACACTGGCATCTTCTTCAAATCCTACCCAAACCGTGCGCCAGCCCGTAAAATCGAGGTTAACGGCAAAACGGTATTTGGGATTTTTTTGCGCGGCTGCTACATCCTTCCCTACCTGGAAAATGAGCTGACCGCCCGCCGGTTTCTCCTGGTATAGCCATATTTTAATACCCCCAAAACGGTCTTTGGGATAAAAAGAAGGTTCGTAAACTTCCGGCTGCCCACCTTCAAAAACCCCGCCCGCTTCTTTCAGACCCTTTAATGAGGGCACCTGCAGGGTGGCGCCTTCGCTCCAGTCCCACTGCAGCGAGCGCCGCCCGTCCTTATAATGCGCGGCAGAAAGACTCAGCCCTCCATTTTTTGCCGACCAGCCGTTTATATCCGTTTCCCCCTCAAAACCATACCGGCCGGTGATAATTCTTTCAGCCGGGCTGCCCTGCGGCGGCTGGGCTGACGCGGTGGTAGCCAGCACCATGAAAAAGAGAAGTAATTGTTTTTCTACCCATGTAGATAAGTGGGTCTTATTGACCGGATAGTACCGTAAAATATTCATTGGCAATTTTTTCCGTCTTTGTTTAAAATGTTTGAGCCGTTAAAATTAATAAGGACGCCCTACGTTCCTATGATGAAAACAAAAGCATTTACACGCTTCTATACTTTTTTTTCAGCTCCTTATACCGCAGCAGTGCCTCTAAAAAATAGTAATCGGCATAAATAAGTCCGGCATCCAGTTCCGATTTCCGAAGATAGTTGCCTGTAGCATGCTTTAGTAAGAAAAGGCCTTTTCCTGTTTCGTTTAAATATCCGGGCGAAGCGAGGCTGCTCAGAATCTTTTCTGCCGCTGCAAAGTATTTTTTTCCATGTACGGACAGCGGCGCCAGTTGCAAAAGCGCCGATGCGGTAATTGCCGCGGCTGATGCATCGCGCATGGCCGATATTTCCGGCGCACTATAATCCCAGTAGGGCACCATATCCCCGGGCATATTGGGATGATTGAGAATATAAGCTGCAATATGATCGGCTTGTTGCAGGTATGTTTGATCGCGCGTATCGCGGTACATAAAGCCAAAACCGTACAGGCCCCAGGCCTGGCCCCGGCTCCAGGCAGCGGTGGCCGGATCACTGTTGCCATTGTTCCAGTCGCGCCTGCGCATGGCCCCGGTCTGGGGGTCATAGTCCACTACATGGGAGCAGCTGTAATCGGACCGGTACTGGTGTTTGAGCGTGGTATTGGCATGTGCCACGGCCACCCTGTAAAAGCTGGAATCCCCGCCCAGGGCAGTGGCTTTTAACAGCAGTTCGAGGTTCATCATATTGTCGATAATTACCGGAAACTTCCAATCCCGTTCGGGCTGGGGGTTCCAGGACATGATGGACTGTACCCGGGGATTGTAGCGGGTAAGGGCCGTGCGCGCCGAATGAATGAGGATATTTTTGTAGGCCGGATCCCTGGTAAGGCGGTAGCCATTGCCATAGCTGCAATACATGATAAATCCGATATCATGATTGTGGGTCAGGTCTTTATCAGCCTCCAGCATTGCCGTGGCCTGCCGGGCTTTTTGAAGCATCGTTTTGTCACCGGTGAACTGGTACACCAGCCAGAGGCTGCCGGCATAAAAGCCCGAGGTCCAATCCTCAATGGGCTGAAATCCCTTTTGCGGAGAACGCGGCATACGGCCGGTGGCTTTTACGCTATCCCAGGCATTTTGAAGGTATTTTCTCTCCAAAGAAAAAATACGGGCAATTTGCTGATCGCCTAATCCGGGGGGCCGGGCATGGAGTAACAAAAAGCTGGTAAAAAGAAGTATGGCAATCAATGCAATCTGTTTCATAAACAAATAAAGCCCAAACAGCTCTTTTTTACTTACTCTTTTGATGAAAAGAGTTTTAAAATTGATGAACCGGTACTACAGGACCAATGCATCCCGATAATTTTCGCCCTAAAAAAGCATTTTTTTGATTCCACTGCACTGCACAAAAGTTAAATAAACCTTCCGTGCTTCAGCATCTCCTATGCCTGCCACTGATAATACGCCGGTGTCAAAACTATTGCTGCTCCCGGTCAGTGGAAACACTATAGCTGTCAGGTTAATTTTAAGAATTTGAGGGTCAAAGGCAAAAGCTGCATCGCAGCATTGCTCTTATCAGCAACGAACACAGATGAATAGAGGTGCAACGCGCCGGCATTGTAAGTCTTTTCCAAAAAAGACACCTTCCGCACTGCGGCTACGAGCAGGTTCCCGGGAGTTCTTGTTACAATGATTTGCGGCGGCCTGATCCCTGTTTCAACTCCCGAATGCATTCCGGGGGCAATACCCGCTAACAGGAGACGGAGTGCCGCAAGGACTCCAAAACCGATCGCCTCCGTCTATAATGTATGGCTAGCAAACGGATCCCCGTTTTCTTTGCACCAGGTCTTTAAGTACCGGCGCATGGTGCGCAGTTCTTTTTTGTAGCGGGGCTGCACAGCAAGGTTATTGATTTCGCCGGGGTCCTTTTCGAGGTCGAACAGCTGCTCTTTGATTCTGCCCTTACTGTACACAATATATTTATAATTCCGGGTAATAACGGCCCTGCCGCTGATGCCCAGCAGTTCCTCATTATCGGCGAAATCGGTTTCAATGACCAGTGTGTCCCTCAAAAGCGTACCCGGTCCGGCGATCCTCTTGCTTATATCCAGTCCTTTTAAATAGGCCGGAACTTTTACACCGCTAAATCCGCAAATAGTGGGAATGATATCGGTGCCGTTGCAAACCAGCATATCATCGGTACGGGCTTTCCACTGGCCCAGCCGCGAAACAATGAACGGCACTTTGGCGGCTTCTTCATACAGTACCTGCTTCTGGTTCCAGCTGTGGCCCGCATAGCCATCGCCGTGATCGGCCGTAAAAATGATAATGGTTTTCCTTTCCACGCCATATTTCTTCAGGGCATACAGCACCTGCCCGATATGCGCATCTACTTTCTCCACCAGCCGGTTATAGGCCCAGCGGTATTGACGCCACTGGTTGCCCGTCCACCCGATGCTCGGGTACGTGCGCGCGTTGGATCGCTGCTGCTTCCGTATCATCTCGGGCTCATTGGCGGGCTTCCGCCAGTTGGCGGGCAGGGCGGGACATTCCTCCGGGGGTGGGGCATCACCCAACACATCCATCTTCAGCGCTTCTCCCCTGGCCCACTCGCAGATATCGTGGGGATTTAAAAAGGAAGCCACCAGCAAAAAAGGCTGTCTGGCATTTTCTTTTATAAACCGGGCACAGAAGGAAGGAGTGGCACCATCATTAAAATCCTGAAAACGGGTATTTTGAATATACTGAAAGCCATGCTGGCTGACTTTGGAAACAGGTACGGGCAAATGCCATTTGCCTACATAGCCTGTTTTATATCCGCCATCCGCCATGATCTTCCCCATCATCAACAAGCTATCGGGCCAAAGACCGTCCTTTTCAGGGGCATTGCCCACAAAGCCGGTTTCAAAAGGCATCTTGCCGCTAAAGATAGCGGTACGTGAGGGGGTACAAAGCGGTTGCGCACAATAGGCCCGGGTAAAGCGTACACCGTTGGCGGCCAGCTGGTCCATGGCCGGGGTGCGCAGGTCTTTGTTGCCGGCAACGCTCATGGCATCGGCCGTTTGCTGATCGGTCATGATGATGAGGATATTGGGTCGCTCCATATTTTGCGCCCGGGCTGCAGTGCCGCAGCATATCCATACCAGCAGCTGAAACAATTTTGTCATAAGATAATATAAAGTCTTACAGATGGTATCCATTTTTGCATTTATTGTTTAACGTTTTCTATGCATTCTTCAATCTAACCTGTTTTCATACAAAGTTGAAGTATTTAAGCCCCGGTTTGTTCTTTTGACCGATCCTGATCTGTTCTCTGTATCCGTTCTGTATCGCTCGTGTATCCCTGCTGTATCCCCTCACAATGCGCTTTTTCGGAATTTTCGCGACCTACTCCACCACGGCCGGTATAGGCATATTGACACTGCTGGTCATTTTCCCCTTTTTATCTCTTAAAGTTGTTTTGTCTCTGCCTGCCTTGAGCACGGAGCCACCGGTCCGCACCAGCAGCAACGCCGGCTTTTGAGCATCCATTTCGGCTTTTATTTCAATATTGCCCACCTTATACACACCCGGTGCCGCCTGTTTTACAGCCTGTATGCCGCTTTGGTCATCGTTTAGCTGAAGCACGGCTAAAAACCGCATCCCGTTCGATCGCCGGGCCAATGTAAAAGAAGCATGGTATTGGTTGGGGGTAGCGCCATATTTCTTCTTAAAATCAACCGGCGGCGAAAAAAACTGGTCGGTAAGCGCTGCCTTTAGCGGGCCGGACCCGGTTACAAATGCCTGCGCATAATTTTGTTTGGTCTTTACCGATAACCGGTTGTTTTCATCCAGTTCGGGCTGTTCCATGGTATGCAGTAAAAATGTCCATTCGGAGGGCTGCGCCGATTCCAGCACATCATAAATGATGACCGTATTGGGATGCACGAAGGCTATATGCCGTTCAAATAACTTCAGCTTCGCATCGCCAAAACCAAACTCCGATGTTTGCCGGATCTTATTTTGGGCGCAAAGCTCCAAAAATTGCGGGTCCGTCGTAGGCCTGTAGGCCATCGTGGCATCCCCGCATACATAGCCGATACTTTCGCTGCTGATGAAGCGCTTGATCCATCCGTACCCTTCATGCCCAAAAGCCTGGCCATTACCATTTACCAATATGCCGTTGTGCGCCCGGGTATGCCGGTACGCGCTAAGGGAATGCGGATCTGCAAACGAAGTATAATAACCGGTGGAGTAGAATACCGGCTCACCCTTACGGGAGATATTAAAACAGTTTTGATTGGCATGCATGTGGCCCTTGGCGCCAAAGGGCGATGACCGGAAGTAGAGCGATGTGCTTTTGCCGCTGTTCAGCACATTGGTATGAAAAGCAGCCAGGCCCACGCCTTTAAACATCTTGCCGGGCTCCATATTTTTGGGCGGCGCATATTGATCAGGGTTGAACTGTATGTTGTTCACCACCTGGTACCAGGGCTCAATCCCTGCCATTTGTTTTTCGTAGCCGGCTTGCCCGTTTCGCCTACCGGCTTTTAACAAAGCAGACAGGCGGTAAAGCGCTTTGGAGTCCTGGTTTTCTTCCCCCTCTACCAGCATCATCGGTCGACCCACATTGCCAATATTCACCCGCTCGTGCATATCGCCAAAGCCCGAGATCCTTCCGTCCACAGGGGCAAAGTAAAAAAAGTAGTCGGCCAGGTTCTGATACCAGCCCATTTGAAACACATCTACACCACAGGACTTTTTGAGCATCAGCGCCATATCCACAATGGCGGATTTATTTACGCCAAAATACCCGATACCTTCTGCCCATCCGCCCTCCTGGGTAGCAAGGTTCGGGAACCGGGCCATAAATAACTCGTACGTATATTCCAGCATTTCATTACTGGAGGGCAGATCGTTTACCGTGGCCAGCGCCGCCAAAAAATTGCCGGCCAGCTCCATTTGCCAGAAATGATTGTCCACATGCCGGGCTTCGGTAAGACCGGGCCATTTTTTTAACCCCTGTTTGATCTGCCGGTCGATAACGGTCAGCACCTTTTTTTTGGTACCGGCCGGAAGTTCGTTGTAAAGCACATCGCACCCCCTTGATAAAGCCATTAAAACCTGCGATCCCAAAAGATCATTGGTGGGCCAGGCAAGCAGTACCCCGGTCCGGTTCAGCAGCTCCTTTTTAAACGCAGGGTTGCCGGACAGCACATAGGCTTCCAGCAAGCGGTAATACAGGTCGATCTCTTTCTTACCGGTTTGGTTCAACGCTCTTTCCGTAGCCGGATCTTTGCTTTCCACGGGGCCGCGGTATATGGGTGCAGTCAGCGCTTTTTCGCCGGCCTCAATTATCTTTTTGTAGAGCGGATGCTGCGGCGCCTCTTTTTGGATCTGTGCCAGGCTTCTGCCCTGGTTCATCACCCGTGGGTGCGTGGCCGGTATGCGGCTCAAAAGGGTTTTAAAATCAGGGGTAACCATACCGGCAGCCCCGGGCTCAATCACAAAGGAATATTTGCCGCGGGTGGTGATCTGATCTTTATTGATGATGTCGTACTTCCAATACCATTTACCCTCGTTCAGTTTCTGATGGGGATTAAAAAAGCAAAAACGCTGGCGCGCGCTTTCAATGGTTTGCCCTTCCGGGAACGCCGGGTCCCTGCTGAGGTACACTTTGTACAACACATCGGAACCATTATTCTTTTTCTCCGACGTCCATAACAGCGCGGGGGCATTATTTTTTATGGACGTATTGTTGGGGAATGGCGATTGACGGAACTCTTCGACCACGGCGCCGGGAAGCGTATCGGTAGCCGGGCTTACTACCGGGGTAGCCGGACCAAAGAGCAAAAAAAGAAAGGATAAAATTGTCATTTTGTATATTACTTTTTTAGAAACCGCCCTTTTTCAGGTCCCTGGCGATCGGTACCTTCTCCATCAAGCCTGTTTAAATTTTCATTGTATCCCTAATCTCCGCAAATTAACGGCAGCATCCCGTTTCATTATAGGTCCTCCTTCTTTCTGCTGATGGTTTGATTATTGACCAGCGGCCTGGCATAAGCGGCAATAAAGAAAATATATCCCAGCGTAATGTATAAAATCATCAGCGCATAACGCAGCCCGACCACATCGCCCAAAGCACCTACAATAAAAGGGACCAATGCGCCACCAAATATACCGGAGCAAAGAATGCCTGAAAAAGAGCCGTGGTGCGCAGTAACGGAATTCAGCGCCAGCGAAAACACGATGGAGAACATGACCGATATTGTAAACCCGGCAGCCGGGAAGCTCCATAGGGCCAGGTCCTTTCCTCCAAATAAGGCCATGCTTACCGCAATGGCCGACAATACCGTTGCTATTTTTAATACCCTGCGCGAGTCCCACAATTTTAACACCGCCAGTCCCAGCAGGCAACCAATGGTCATCAGCCCCCAAAAGGCAGCTACGGCTCCCGCCCCGCCCGTTGTAGGGTCTACATGATGATAACGTTTTAAAAACTCCGACATCCAGTTGGCGAGCGACTGCTCAGTACCTACATAGGCTACAATACCCAAAAAGAACAGCCATACCGCCCTCTTTTTTAACAGGGCCATATATACGGCTGCGGCGCCGGATTTTTCGTCGTCCTTCAGTTCTACCCGTGGCATCTTTATAAGAGCCAGCAATACAAGCATCAATGCAAAAATAAATGCAAACAGCCAGTAAAGCGCCGTCCAGTGCAGCCCCCCGCGCACCAATCCTCCCAGTGCGCTCACCAGCGGGTTGTTCACCGGCGCTGCCAGCGTTTTCATCAGGTACGAAAAAACAAAGGGGCTTACAAAAGAAGCAAGACCAAAAACCAGCTGCCCCAGTACAGAGAAAAAAGCAAAATGCTCCTCGCCGCCCGCAGTCCGCATAAGCGGATTAATGATCACCTGCAACATGGCCATGCCCGCACCGATGATAAACAGCGAAGCCAGTGCCATGCCATATTGCGGATTGAAAGCAAACAGCAATGCTCCGGCCAGGTTTAACGCAAAGGCAATGAGCATCGATTTTTTTTCACCCAATAGCTCTATCATGATACCGGCGGGGATGGACATGATGCCATAAGCAAGGAAAAAAGAAAACGGCAGAAAGGCGGCCATCGTAAGACTGAGCTTGTAGGTATCAATAATGATGGGCATCAGCGGCCCTAATATGTTTGTAACAAAAGAAATAACAAACCATATTAATAAAATCACCCCTACCAGAAAATTACTTCTTTGTTTCATATGTATATTTTTTGTCGCCACAATGGCACAAAAACGCGAAGAAAAAAAGCCTGCTATCCTCGTGTATCTATGATTAAATGATCTTTCAATGCTTTAGCCGTGCAGCCCAGCAAGCCGGCCTGGTTGCCCAGCATGGCTGCGGCAATGGTCGTATGTGCCAGGGCTGCGGGCATGGCGGTATTCCTTACTCTTCTCTCTATCTCCCCGATATAAAAACTGCCTGCTTCGCTGATGCCTCCGCCAATTACTACTTTTTGCGGACTAAAAATATTGACCAGGCCGGCAATGCCCGCGGCCATATAATCGAAATGGCGGTGCATTGCCCGTATGGCGGCGGCATTGTGCAGCCGGTATTGCTCCACAATATACCTGCCATTTACACCCCTGCCTGTGTCTTTGCTTATCTGCCGGTAGTTATTGACCAGCGCGGTTACCGAAGCATACGCCTCAAAGCAGCCTTTGGCGCCGCAGGTGCAGGGTGCGCCGTTGTGCTGCAGCATCATATGCCCCAACTCCGCCCCGCGGTTTTTGTAGCCGCCATATAATTCCCCGTTGATCACCACGGCCCCGCCAATGCCGGTTCCAACAGTAAGAAAAACAATATCACTGCAGCCTTTGCCCGATCCAAAAACCAGTTCACCCAGGCCCATCATATTGGCATCATTGTCGATTACGATATCAAAGCCGGTCTGCTTCTTCAGTATTTCACCAAGAGGCAGGCCTTCAAAACCAGGCAGGTTATCGGCCCCGCCAATTACCCTGTTGTCATCCACAATACCCGGGAAGCCAATCCCTGCACCCGCCACATTGCCGTCAACGGCGCCGGCGCATTGCCGGATGGCTTCAGCAATAAGGTCAATTACCTCCTGCTCTGTGCGGGCTCCGTCAAGCGGCTTTAAAAAGTCCTGTACAATTTCCCCGGTATGCGTTACCACACCGCATTTAAGGGATGAGCCCCCCACGTCTATTCCTATGGCATAAGTTGCCGGCATCGTATTGATCCTCCTATTCATTTTCTATTACCAAGCCAGTGTTTTATGGGATGAAAAATCAACCTCTCAAATCGCCCTTTTCAGGATCTTTTCCGCATCGGCATCTTTGTATTTTTTTATGATGGCTTCCAGTTTTGCTTTCATTTGTTTTACAACCGGCGCTGCGGCTTTTAAGCCGTAGATATTGTGAAGCTCGTTCGGGTCACTTTGCAGATCGAACAGCTCCCAGCTTTCTACCCGCTTGTAAAACCGGATGAGCTTGTATCGTTTTGTTTTGATGCCAAAATGCGGCGAAACAGCATGCTCGCCGTTCTCGTAATAATGATAATACAGCGCATCGCGGGATCTGTAACTTTTATCTTTTTTCAGCAGGGGCAAAAATGATCGTCCCTGCACCCCTGAGGGCATTTTTGCATGGGCGATGTTGACCAGCGTAGGCGCTATGTCAATATTCATTACATAATCTTTAACAACTGTTCCCGGCTTTATAACGCCGGGGTAGCGCATCAGCATGGGGGTCCTAAAAGATTCTTCGTACATCCAGCGTTTATCGAACCAGCCATGCTCACCCAGGTAAAAGCCCTGGTCCGACATGTAGATGACCACCGTATTTTCCGACAATCCTGATCTGTCTAAATAATCGAGCGTCCTGCCGATATTCCTGTCCAGTGAGGCCGCGGTAGACAGGTAATCGCGCATATAGCGCTGGTATTTCCATTCTACCAAATCTTTGCCCGTTGGCTTTGCCTTATCAAACCGGACTTTTATCCTGTCGTAGTAAGCATGCCAGGCCGCTTTTTGCTCGGGCGTCATTCCATCGATCCGGAACGAGCCCAGCAATGGCGAGCCATCATAAACCTTCAGGTCCTGCGCCAACCGGAGGGTTTTGTCAATAGACATATCCTGCACCGCCGCTGCCTTCCTGCTCTGATAATTGTCGTAAAAATCATGGGGCAGTTCAAATTCAACACTATCATACCTGCCCAAATCTTCTAAATCGGGCATCCATGTCCGGTGTGTGGCTTTGTGTCCGATCACCAGGCAAAAAGGTTGATCATTCTTTCTCTTTGCCAGCCAATCAATTGCTCTATCGGTAATGATATTGGTTACATAACCGGGAAACTGCTGTTTTTTATTTCCGGGCAGCACGAACCAGGGATTATAATAATCTCCCTGGCCGGGCAGAATACTGTAATCATCAAAACCCTGCGGCGTACTGTCGCCCAGGTGCATTTTACCGATCCAGGCAGTTTGGTAGCCGGCAGCCTGCAATGCTTTTGCAAAGCTGGGCTGATTAAAGTTAAAATTGGAATTTTCGTTGTCTTTAAACCCGTTCATATGGCTGTATGCGCCGGTAAGAATGCAGGCGCGGCTGGGCCCGCAAATCGAGTTGGTGACATAGGCCGCCGAAAATAAAGCACCTTGTTTTGCCAGCCGGTCAATATTGGGTGTTTGCACCTGCTTGCTGCCATAAGCACTGATGGCCTGGTAAGCATGATCATCTGAAATAATGAGCACAATATTGGGCCGCTGCTGGGCCATCATCCTTCCCGCAATCAGTAATGCAAGCGTACAAAAAAATAGCAACTGTTTTTTTATCATTTTATTCATTGAACCTGTTAATACTACCCGAAGTGTCCGCAAACAGCGATGTGAAGCGTTCCCGCCTCACATCGTCCTATATTTTATCCTTTCCCCGGATAATCATTGAGCTATTTCAAATAATCGTAGGCCGGTTCCAGTTTAAAGCGCCGCTGCATTTCTTTGCTGGGGCGCGGCGTTTTGTCTGGTTCACTAAAATAGGGCGCTATATCCCATACCTTCGTATCGCCCCCAATGGCGCGGGGGTCTTTTGTTTTTACCAGGTACGCGTCCATTTTGCTGATCAGATCGGCTTTTATGATTGCATACTTTGGGTTGTCTGCCAGGTTGTGCAACGCGTAAGGATCATCTTTTATATTGAATAATTCGATCTCTGGTCTCTTGCCCATGCCCAGATCAAAAAATGGTTTTACTGCCGGGTCGTTCTTGTGCTCCATAATATAATACTTCGTTTCTCCCGGCCAATTGAGCATATACGGATCAATGTCGCCATAAAACGGCGGATCACCGGCCGGCCATCTATCGGGCTCATTGTTGCGGATCAGCAGGTAGTCCTTCGTACGGATCGCCCGGCCCGGATACCCCATCCCATGCCGGCGCACAAAGGCGTGACGTTCGCGGCCCAGCACCACAAAATCCCTGTCGGGTCCGGCAGACACGGGTTTTTCATCTACCACCGGCAACAGGCTTTTGCCGGTCATAGCTTCAGGTATGGGCAAGCCCGCCAGCTCAAGAAAAGTGGGTGCCAGATCGTTCAGTGTTACCAATTGATCCGTTACGGTTCCCTTTTTAAATTTCCTGGGCCAGGAAATAATGAGGGGCACATGCGTTCCAAAGTCGTACAGGTTGGCCAGGCCACGCGGCATCTGCCAGCCATTGTCGCTGCATACAACAATAATGGTATTGTCCAGCTCTCCGCTTTGTTGCAACTCGTCCAAGGCCTGGCCCAGTTCCCGGTCAAAATGTTCCACCGCAGCGTAGTAGTCTGCTATATCACCGCGCACAGCAGGCACATCCGGTAAATAGCCCGGCACTTTTACTTTAGTTGAATCAATACCGGCTTTCGTGCCCGACCCCTCCACATAAGGACGGTGTGGCTCGTGGCTGCTGATCCAGTACGTCCAGGGAGCATCCTTCTTTTTTGTTTTCAGAAACTCCTCAAAGCTGTTAAACATATTGCCACCGGGATTCCGTTTGCGGCCATTGGCCTCAAAACTCCCCGGCCCCCAGCCTTTGCCCTGCATGCCGACCTGGTAGCCGGATGCCTCAAGCAGATCGGGATAAAGCTGGTACTCCATGGGCAGGATGCTCCAAAGATCGGCCCCCTCCTTTAACCGCCAGATATCCTGGCCGGTGAGGAAGCCCGCTCTGGATGGCGTGCAGGAAGGAGCACTGCAAAAGGCGTTGGTAAAGCGGACACCACCGGCTGCCATTTTATCCATATTCGGCGTCCGGACAGTTTTATCGCCATAGCAGCCGGCATGTTCGGCCGACTGGTTATCGGACATAATAATTAAAATATTGGGGCGTTTGGCTGCTTCTGTTTTTGAAGACCCGCAGGCCGTAAAAAACAATGTCATGCCCAATAAAGCTACAATTGCTATCAATGATCTGGTCATATTGTGTTTCATTTCGAAAATTGAGCATCCATACGGACGCCACAATCCATTCTTTTGCTAAAAAATAAATCCTGCTAAATCAGAGAACATACCTGCCGCTTTTATTTACCACAGGAACCTCCTGCACCGAATATGGGCACCTACTGTTCTCCATATCTTTATACTGCCCCGAATGGCACAGATGCAGCTTTACCTCCCCGGCAACAGCGCTCTTTACCAATTCGGGTTTTTAGCCATCCCGCTGGCATCTACTTCGCTTTGAGGAATGGGGTACAGCTCATGCTTGAACGTAATAAAAGTGGTACCGGCAATATAGGGAAAATTGCCGCGCATGGCTTTTAATGCGTTTTCCGTTTCCATAAGCACCTGCTTCACCGATGTTCCGTCGGCCGGGTTACCCCAGCGTATTAAATCGGCTTTGCGCAGGCCTTCAAAACAAAGTTCCCAGGCGCGTTCCTGCTTTATGGCGTCCAAAAATATTTCCTTGCTCATGCCGGAGCCCAAATCAATTTCGGATTGGGTAAGCTGCGGCAACAACCTGGCAATAGCCGTAGCTCTTGCTTTTGAAAAGGTAAATATAGCGCCCGTTGCCGCAGGAGAAGCGCCTGTTGTATTGGTGGGTGGCGTATTGGTAGAAATACCCGCTGTGGTTACGGTATACAGATTGTTGCCATAAGACACCAGTGCATCGGCCACATAATTGGTATTGGGCTGCCATTGGGGCACTGCCATAGTATCCCAGGGAGCGGCAATGGTAACGGTGGGCTCGGAGGTATAGCCGGCGCCGGTATACGTAGATTGTATGCCACTCAAACGGGTAACACCACCGGAGGTAGCCACACTGGTTACGGCTGCCTTAGCGCCGGAGCCGCTGCCACCGTTGATTTCAATGGCCGGCCAGGATGCGGCACCGGAGGTATAGCCCGCGCCGCCGCTGGTTAAGTACACCCTTACCCTGTTTTTAATATCGAGGCCAAGGCCGTAAGCGCGCCGGCGTACCTGGTTGATGGCATCCAGTGCAATGGCATTGGGGCCGCCGTTCAGTTCGTTCTCCACTTCGGCACGCAGCAACAGCAGGTCGGAATAGCGCATGATCACAAAATTGATATTGGTCTGCCCCTTTTCATTTGCCGCATTGGTTTGCCACTCCCGGCTCCATTTCCCGGGATAGATCTGCTGGTTGGTTGACCCGGTTACCGATATGGGCTGCCGATCGCCGGCAGAATCGATCCTGTAGGTTGCTACCGCAAAATCCTGCCGCAGGTCCAAACTATCGAATGACTGGTAAAACAGCGGTGTGGTATAAATAAAAGTATTTCCTCTGAAATATTTTCCGGTTACGGTAGCGGGAACGTTATAGTTACCGATTTCAGAGTTGCCGGAAGACACTCCGAACAACGCTACCTGGAAGATATTTTCGGTGGGCTCCAGCACATGCTGACACTGGTTTTTAAATACCTGCGCATAATCGGGGTTCAGTTTATATACATTGGCCGCCACTATTTCGTCTATCAGCGCTTTGGCCTTGGTATAATACTCGCGGTAGTTGGCCGGCCGGTTGATGGTACCATCCATCCGCAGGGCATAACCTCCTGCAAAAACGTAAACTCTTGCCAGCATCGCCTTAACTGCCCATTTGTTCACCCGCTCGTCAACAGGCATTGCAGCGGGCAGCAGTTCGGCAGCCTCGCTCATATCCTTAAATATTTGCTCATACACCTGGGCAGCGGGGTCCCTTTTTACGTTCAGGTTACCAGAAGCGGACGGTACCAGCCTGATGGGCACATCGCCCCAAAGCCGTACCAGTTCCGAATAATAAAATCCGCGTAAAAATTTGACTTCGCCCAGCAGCCGGTTCAGGTCTGTTTTCTGAGCGGCCGTTCCATTGGTAAACAAATCCATTTCAGGAATGCGGTCAATGACAATATTGGCCCGGTTAATGCCATTCCAAAGCGTATTCCACATACCGGTAACCATACTGTGCTGCGCATCAAAATTGTAATGCCCCAGGGTGCGCTGATCACCTGAGAAACCGGCCCCTTCTATTTTTGATAGATCATTATCAATGTCGGACATAATAGAAAGATAATGCCCATACCCACCATTACGGCTTGTCATTGCTTCGTACACACCCAGCGTAGCTGCCTTTGCCCCGTCAACATCCGAAAAAACGACTTCACCGCTAAAAACGGAATAGGTATTTTCTTCCAATTGCTTTTTACAGGATATAAATAATATCAGTACAAAAAACAATCCGCAACAGGTTGCTTTCTTCAGAAGTGGGATCTTTTTTGTTTCAATATTTTGCGCTTGCATATATTTACTTTTTGTAGTCAGTTTAATGTTATTTAAAACGCCAGGTTTATCCCTGCCAGAAATGATTTTCCCCTTGGATAGGCCCCAAAATCCACCCCGGGTGTAAGTCCCCCTCTGTTTACCACGCTTACTTCGGGGTCATATCCGGTGTATTTGCTGGCTACATAAAGATTGTAGGCCGTTACATATATGCGCGCATTGCTCAGCTTTGCCCGCTTTATCAGTTGCTTGGGCAAGCTATAGCCCAGGCTGATGTTGTTCAGGCGGAGGAAGGATCCGTCTTCGATCATTTTATCATAAAGCCTTGCACGGCCGTTGCCGGCACCGCTGCCATCATATACCGGAATCGTTTTGCCTTTATTGAGCGCCATCAGCTCTGCCGGATCGGTAACCCTCTGGCCGGCGGCATTGATGCTCATCCAACGATCGGCCTGGTAAGCAAAGGCGTTATTATAATCATTCACAAGGGACGACATAAACAGCTTGTTGGCATTGTAGATATCATTGCCATATACCCAGTTGATAAAAACTGTGAGGTCGAAGCCATGATAGGAGAACGTATTGTTGAGCCCGCCAAAAAACTTAGGCTGGGCATTACCGATGATGGTTCTGTCCAGATCATTGATGATGCCATCCGGCTCACCGTTGGGGCCGCTGATGTCTTTAAGCTTTAAATACCCGGGCTGTACGCTAAAATTCGCATCTACCGGTACGCCGTTTTTCAATGTATACCGGGCATTGGCATTGGTGGTATTGGGGTTATAGTTAAAATCATCTACGGTGTATAAACCATCGTACACCCAGCCGTACATATTGCCAAGCGGCAAGCCTACCTGTAACAGATAATCATTGGCGCTGGCAAAGCTTTGGGCATAAATGGAACTTACGCCATCGTTCAGGCTCAGTACTTTGGTTTTGGGAAAAGTAATATTAAAATTGGTATTCCAGGTAAAATCCTTGTTTTTAATATTGCTGGAAACCACTGTAAGTTCAAAGCCCTTGCTGGAAGTGGCTCCGATATTTCTTAACTGGTTGGTATAGCCGGCCGTGCCGGATATGGCCGTATTGTACAACAGATCTTTGGAGCGGTTATCGTAGTATTCGGCGGTAAGCGTAACGCGCTGTTTGAATAAACCTACATCCAGCCCCAGGTTGGCTTTTACATTGGTTTCCCATTTCAGATCGGGATTGGGCAGGGTATTTTGATACGCCGTACCGGTATTGTTATCATTGAGTGGGTAATTACCATTTACAAATACCTGGGACGACAGGTAATTGGGTACCCGGTTGTTACCGCTGTTGCCCCAGCTGGCCCTTAATCTCAGATCAGACAAAGCGGTATTGCCTTTCAGGAATTTTTCATTGATGATCTTCCACGAAGCCAGGAAGGTGGGAAAATACCCCCATTTATTCTGCGGTGCAAACTTGGACGAGCCATCGGCCCGCATAATAGCAGTAAACAGGTAGCGGTCATCATACCCGTAATTGGCCCTGCCAAAAAAAGAGATCATCATATTATCCTCAGCATAGGAAGTAGGGATATCAGACAAACTGGCCATATCCAGCGCATCCCAGCCCAGGTTTACAAAGGGGAACTGCCGGGCATTGACCCCAAAACTTTCCGAGTAATCATATTGCTGTTCCTGTCCCAGGGTAACATCCAGCTTATGCTTTTCATGAAACCGGTTGCTGTAGGTGAGCGCGTTATTATAGTTCCATCCGAATTCATTACTTTGACTGATAGAGCCGCTGGGGCCGCCGTCGCGCCGCGCATAGGCGGATTTAGAACCTTCAAACCGTTTATTTTTGGTGTTCCCGTCTTTGAACGCCACTACTCCCCTGTAACTGAGATGCTCCACAATATTATAATCCAGGGTAGCGTTGGCGTTGAACAATTTTCTGCGCCGTTCCCTTAGCTGGCTTTCGGCTGCGGTAACCGGGTTTTGATAAATATTCCCCTGAGCGGTTCCCTCCAGTTCGGGATCTTCATCCAGTTCAATAAACTCCTCATCATTGCTCAGGAGACCCAGCGTAGGTCTGTAACGAAAGATATTCTGGAGACCGTTATACTGGCCGTTTGAGCCCGTTATTCCCTGCGTACCAAGCCCTGTAACCGTTTGATCGGAATAATTGACCGTGGCAGCCACTTTTACGTTTTTACCGGCATTGTGGTTAATGCCCAGCTTGGCTACATTTTTTACCGAGCCGCTGTTTTTCATTACGCCTTCATCATTGTTGCGGGAAAAGAAGAAGTTGAACCGGGTTTCGGCGCTGCCGCCATTAAGGCCCACCTTGTGATACTGGCTCATTACGGGGTCGCCAAAAACAACATCCTGCCAGTTTACCCCCTTGCCCCCGTACCGGTATTCGAGCGAGTCGAAACTACCATATCTTCTTTCGAAGGCCGTTTCATCCACAACATTCCCTACACTTTTTTCATATTCCAGCAGGGTGTACTGGTAAGCATCCAGCATGGGTATAGTGCGGGTAATTTCCTTAAACCCTACATAATTATCATAAGTGAGCTTTAACTTTCCCGCTTTTATTTTTTTAGTGGTGATGTTGATAACCCCGTTTGCTCCACGGGAGCCGTAGATATTGGCAGCACCGTCCTTCAGCACGTCAATGGTTTCGATATCGGTTGGATCTAAAAAACCAACCCCATCGGGTTGGGGTACCCCGTCCACCACATACAGCGGCTCATTGCTCTGGCTGATGGAAGTGCCCCCCCGCAGGGTAACTGAGGGATCGGCCCCGGGCGTCCCATCGGGCATACTCACCTGCACACCCGCCAGGCGGCCCTGTAAAGCCTGTGCCACATTTTGCACCGGTACCTTGGCCAGTTCATCCCCGTTAATGGAAGAAACAGCCCCCGTAAGGTCGCGGCGTTTGGCCGTGCCATAGCCAATAACCACCACGTCATCGAGGCTTTTATTGGCATCCGTGAGGGTTATATCCACCCGGCTGCGGTTATTTATTTTTTCATTCCGGGGCTCGTAGGCCACATGGGTAAAACTAAGTTCGCCGTCGGGGTCGGCATTGATCTCATAAGTTCCGCTATTGTTGGTAAGAGTGGTTTTACCGCCTTGCATAACCGTTACACCAACAACCGGCTCCCCGGCGGTATTGGTTACTTTGCCCCTTATCGTTTTAGCGCCCTGCCCAAAAACAGGTGCAAACCCGCCCAAAAACATCAATAAAATTAGAAATTGTCTCATTTCCCGGTTTTAATTTTTTCAGAATAAATGATGAAATAGCGCAATCATCCCTCTCGATCACACAAACAGTCGTTTGTTTTAATTTATGCAAACATCTGTAACAAATTTATAGGGCTACATGAAAAATCACTTCCAATATCGTCTAAAAAGCTTCAAATTTTGATGAAAATGAGTGGGCACCGGAAACCAGTCCGGGTTTTGACGGGACTGGTCAGGGGGGCTGCGCCTGGCCGATCCGCTGAGCCCGCTGGCGGGCGGTACCTCAGAAAAAAGTGAAAAACAGAGGACATCCATGTCTTCCAGTACCTCATTTCAACAAAATTGAATGGGAATTATCAAAAATCGAAAGGCTGCCCTTTCCCTATACGCTACTTTTACCGGGTCAGGAGGCGGGAATTTTTTCTGAAGGACCGCTATTTTTTGTAACGATTCACTATCCATTATTGCCACTGATCCAAAAATTTATAAAATGAGTTTTAAAGCCAAAATTTTATTACCGGGCCTGCTGTTGTGGATGGCACTGGCGTTTTCCTGTAAAAAAGACGACCCGACCAAATGGGAACCGGCTACCCCCGTAACGCCGACCGGAAAAGCGGAACTGTTTACCTCGGTATTTGCCAAAACTGCTATTAGCCGGATAGATACGGCCGGCTGGCAGCCGGGCAACAGCATGGGTATTACCATGCTCCGGTTAAGTGACAGCGTCGTGGTGACGGGCAATAAAAAATACAGCCCCGGCGCCGATGGCACACTGACACCTCAAACCGGGGAGCTGATCAGCTACCCTGCGAATGGTACCCTGGTAAATTTTGTGGCATACTACCCTTTTCAGGCCGGTGCAGATTCAGTATATAAAGTGGACCTGAATAACCAGGCAGATTTTAATGTGTTAGACCTGGTCTATGCCGCACCCGTTACCAATTTTAGCGTGGAAAGCCACACCGTTCCCCATTTAAAATTTGAGCACCAGCTGGCCAAAGTTGTCGTACACGTTACCAAATCGCCCCGCCAGCCGGCCAGTTTTGAAAACATGGAGGTAACGGTTAAAGAGATGACCGCCACTGCCGGTTTTAACCTGAAAACGGGCAATTTTGAAAATAAGGTCAGCGCCGATATAAAACCGGTGGTAACGCCCGTTGCCGGTAAGGCCGATGCGTATACAGTTACGTTCCTGGTAATCCCCGAAAGGATTGAAGGTAAAATGATCACCTTTAAACTCAATTCCGGCAAGGTGCTGGAATGGGCATTCCCCCTGGGCGCTGCGGCTACAAAGGGCAATACGCTGGAAGTGGATGCCGTGATCGGCGAGCCTATTGAACGACTGGTATTTGCGGAAGGTTTTGGCACGGCAAATGTAAGCGCTAACCCCAGCTTTAACAGCTATACCGGCTATGATAACGGGTTGGGATTAACCATTACCGGCAATGGCCAGGTAAGATCCGGCGGTAACGGTTTTGAGAGCAATACCGCCCGGTTTGCCAATACCGAGCAAAATCTTAAGATAGAAGGCATCAATACCGATGGCTATTCAGATTTAAAATTACAGTTCAGTATTGTTTCCACTAACGCAAAAGCTACCGTTCCGGTGGATCTTAAAGAGCTTATTGCAATAAGTTATAATGGCGTTGCCGGGCTGGAAAGCCAGATCCCCAGCACAATAAGCTATAGCAGTAACGCGGCGGGCATATATACCTTCGAAATTGACCTGAGCGCCCTGCCGGCCGGTCCCACAGGTACAGTGGAAATTATCGGGAACAAGGGTTATACGAGCGCCGATCCGAAGCCAAACGGATTCTTCCGGATCGATGATGTAAAACTATCCGGCGCAAAATAAAAGCGTATGCAGCTAAAAGAGGGGATGTCTTTTTGAGACATCCCTTTTAATTAAACAGAAGGCCCTTCCGGCACCCGGTTTCAGAATGCTGATCTTTGCTTATTCGCGGATAGCTACAATATCAAAAATGCCAGCGGCACCGTTATCCACCCGGCAACAGCTCCAATGTTGCTGAAAAACCATCGCAGGCATTCAACCGGCCATTACGGTTGCCCGTTTTTCATCAAAATTTAAACAAAAAAATGCATTTCTGAAAGCCATCGCTTTTATAACACCCTACTTTTATTGCCGGTCGATCATTATACTGAATCATTTTTAATTATCCTTTATGTACAAACGATTAGCGGCCCTTTTAGCCGGCATCGCCTTTACCGCAACCTCTTTTTCCCAAACGGCTCCGGCCTGGTTTACCAACGCCACCCGTAACATTGATGAACAACTTTCCAAAGCCGCCGAAGTGTATACCCCCGGCCAAAACCCACGTTCTGTAACCTGTGGTACCGTGCGTTTGGCCAATTACCGCGACTGGACAACCGGCTTTTTCCCCGGCAGTCTCTGGTATGGATATGAGCTTACCGGCAATAAGGCCCTGGCAACGGCCGCCAGACGTTTTACCCTGGCGCTGGACTCCATACGTTATCTTACCAATACCCACGACCTGGGTTTTATGCTCTATTGTTCTTACGGGAATGCGTACCGCATAACCAAGGACCATACCTACCTGCCGGTTTTGCAGGACGGCGCCAGGCACCTGGCCGCCCGCTTCAGTCCCAAAACAGGCGTTATCCGCAGCTGGGACTTTGGCAAATGGCGTTACCCGGTAATTATAGATAATATGATGAACCTGGAGTACCTGTACTGGGCCGCCGGCCAGTTTAAGCAGCCCGGCTACACCAAGATTGCCAGTACCCATGCCATCACCACGATGAAGAATCATTTCCGGAAAGATTACAGCAGCTATCATGTGGTCGATTATGACCCCACTACCGGCAAGGTACTGAGCAAGGGCACCCACCAGGGTGTTACCAACGAAAGCGCCTGGGCGCGCGGCCAGGCCTGGGGCCTGTATGGCTATGCCATGTGCTATGCCCAGACCAAAAACCCGGCGTTTTTAACACAGGCAAAGCATATTGCCTCTTTTATCATGAACCACTCCAATATGCCAAAAGACAAAGTGCCCGTTTGGGATTTTGATGTGCACAATGCTTACGATGTGGACGAGGATGGGCGTGCACCGCGTGATGCCTCGGCAGCAGCAGTAATTGCCAGCAGCCTGCTGGACCTGAGCACCGAAGTAAAAGATGGCAAAATGTATTTTGATTATGCCGAGGATATTTTAAAATCACTTTCGTCCGATAAATACCTGGCTGCTCCCGGTGATAATCATTTTTTCATATTGAAACACAGCGTAGGCGCCTTCCTGTTCAATTCGGAAATAGACACACCCATTAATTACGCCGATTATTACTACCTGGAGGCGCTGAAAAAATATGCCGCAATAAAGAAGATAAAACGATGAACTTGTTTAAACTTTTTCTTTTTTGATGAATAGATTTAATGTTCCCGTTGATTTTCGCGGATTCATGTTCATTGCAGATGCCCGCAGATTGATTTTCGCGGAGAATCAGCAGACCATCGGCGCTTACCTGCGGGAAATACATATCATAACATAAGTTTAAACAAGTTTGATAAACGCCCTCCATTTGAATAACTAAAAACTAAAAAACGATGTACAAAAAGGCACAAATTTTACCATTGGCTGCTGGGCTGATGATGGTAGCCACTGCATCCTGCAAAAAAGATGATGTAAACAATGGTCCCGGAACCACGCCCGGAGGCAACAAACTGCAATTTACTTCATCCATTGGAGCCAATACCGGCACGAAGGCAACGGGCAACGCCTGGGAAGCTAACGATGCGATCGGCCTATTTATGAATGCGGCAACGGGCGGATCCGGCCTGGCCGCTAACAAGCAGTTCACCACCACCGGCGATGGCAATTTTACCGAAGTAGGCGGCCCCACCACCTACCCTTCCGATGGCAGTGCTGTAAACTTCCTGGCTTATTACCCCTATAACGCAGCTTTAACCGGCACCAGCTATGCGGTAAATGTAGCTTCCCAAACCAACCCCGCCGCCATTGACCTGATGTACTCCTCCAACGCTACCGGCTTTAGCAAAACCAGCACATCAACGCCCAACCTGGCATTTGCCCACGAGTTATCAAAATTAGAAATAACGATCAAACCCGGTACCGGTCTGGCCAGCGTAGCCGGCGTAACTGCCGAGCTGCAGGATCAAAACACCACGGCCAGCTTCGACCTGGCAACAGGCACACTGGGCACCGGTGCCAGCCCTGCCACCATTAACGCAAAAATGGAAACCGGCGGTACCGACCCTGTAGCCACGGCTATTTTACTGCCCCTAGCCGATGCAGCGGGCAAAAAAATAATCTTTACCCTGAATGGTGTAAGCTATACTTGGACCCTGCCTGCCGGCGCCAGATCAGAAGCCGGTAAGAAACACAGTTATACCGTTGCCCTTAATGGCACAGCCCCCTCCACCACCGTGGTATTACTGGGCGCCGCTACCATTACCAACTGGGTAGACGTACCCGGCGGCAGCACCACGCTGGATCCTGATGTTGTCATACCCCCGCCTGCCTTACAAACGATCTTTACCGAAAGCTTTGGAACGGCGGATGCAAGCGCTAACCCCAGTTTTACCAATTACACCGGTTACGACAATGGTGTAGGATTAACTTTTAGCGGAAGCGGCCAGGTAAGAGTAACCGGCAATGGCATGCCCACACCCGGTAATACCGGACGCTTTAGCGGCAGCCCGGACCAAAATTTAAAAATAGAAGGGATCAATACAAGCGGATTCAGCAATTTAAAGCTGTCCTTTAAAATAGGGCCATCCAATACGGCATCTGCTTCCAACAATATTGATATGGACACCATCGTTACCGTAAGCTACAATAATAGCAATTATACTTTTCCCAGCACGGTTTTTTCAGGCACCAACACTCCGGCAGACGTTCAAATAGACTTGAGCGCCGCAGCCGCGAGCGCAACGGGCATTTTGGAAATCACCGGGCACAAAGGTGCTGCAGCCGGAACCAACGGGACCTTCTTCCGGATAGATGATCTGAAACTGGAGGGTGCCCAATAGTCATCCGATCAAAAAAGTAACTTTTATTCAGCAAAGGCTGTCCGTGGGGATGGCCCTTGCTTTTTTAATTTATCAAGCCTTCCTTTCATTTTCAAAACCGCACAATCACGGTGTCCGGGGATCTATTCATAGCTACAACGCTCAATTATTTCTTAACTTCATCCAAACAAAGCCGTTTCAAAAATCCATCAACCCATAAATGAACCTATACTTCGTCCAGGATCAATTTGTACGCCTTTATACTTCGTCTTTGCTCAATATAAGGAAAAGTCGATCACTTTTTTACCCGTTGCTCAGTATAAAGCTCATCTTATATTTTTTGTGGGTGCCGCTGCTGCTTCTTTTTTCCTGCCGCAAAAACGATGTAAAGCCCCTGGCTTCCAAAGTAGTAATGATCTACATGTCGGCCAACAACAGCCTGGCGTCCAATGCCTTTACCAATATCAATCAAATGGAGGAAGGATTTACGGGTATCAACGGCAAGCTGATCGTATACGCCAAGATCTTTGGCCAGCAGCCCTGCCTCTACGAAATTTCGCATGATACGGGACCCGAGATCACCAGCCGCAAGGTAAAAATATATAATGACCATGATGCATCCGACCCCGCTATTATGAAAATGGTGTTCAATGATATGGAATCTTTGTATCCTGCCAGGTCTTATGGCGCCATACTCTGGAGCCATGCCACCAACTGGCTCCCCAAAACGGCTACCGTGGCACTGCGTTCGTTCAGCGATGACGGCGGCAGCAAAATGGACGTGCAAAGCCTGAAAACCGCACTCCCCGACAACCTCGAATACCTTGTTTTTGATGCCTGCTCCATGGCATCGGTGGAAGTCATGTATGAGTTGAAAGACAAAGCAACCTATATACTGGCCTCGCCCACCGAAGTACTGAGCGTGGGCCTGCCTTATAACCTGGTAGAAAAATACCTCTTTGATGCCGCGCCGGAGCAGGGGCTGCGCCAGGTGGCAGGCACTTACTATAATTACTATCTGTCTCAAAGCGGCAACCTGCAATCCGCTACTTATTCGTTAATAAAAACCAGTGAGCTCGATGCGCTGGCAAAGGCGGCCAAAAACCTGTTTTACGGCCATCCTTTTGCTTACCCTGATTTCAAAAGAAGCGAGATCCAACGACTGGATTTTGACTCCAATTCCCTTACTGCGGGGTTTGATTTTTTGGATTTTTTGAATAAAAATTTTGACGCGGCTGACCTCACCACTGTACAAACGGCCATGAACCAAACGGTGCTGTACAAGGTGCATACCCCCGGCTTCCTCGGCAAGCCCATCCATACCTTTTCGGGGCTTTCCTGCTATATTCCCATAGCCGCAAACGAATGGGCGCATCCTTTTTACCGGACCCTGGGCTGGTACCTGGCAGCAGGGGTTGATAAACTATTTTGAGAGCCGGGGCGGCCCGTTTCGACAAAATTGAAAGGCTTTTAACCATTTTTAAAAGTACCGGCGGCGGTTAACTCCTATTTTTATAAGATATAACTACTTGCAAATGAATAAACGGTTAATAAACCCGGTTGCAACATTGCTTTATGCGATATTGTTCCTGGTTGCCTGCCAAAAAAAAGACGCCCGGGCTGGTATACCAGGTACGGGCAGTGTGATCCGGTTCACGTCCGCCGTAGATGACAAAGCCGTCACCAAAGCCAATGGAAATACCTGGGATACGAACGACAGTATTGGCGTATTTATGAACGCCGCTCCGGGCGGAGCTAACCTGGCTGCCAATAAAAGATATACCACAACAGGTGATGGCAATTTTACAGCTCAGGGTGGCAATGCCCTCAGCTACCCCGAAGATGGCAGCAGCGTAAATTTCAGCGCGTATTATCCATACCAACCTGCTTTAGCCGGTAGTATTTACAAAATAAACCTGGCCAACCAAAGCAACCCGCAGGTTATCGACCTGATGTATTCCAGCAACGCCACCAACTTTAGCAAGGCCAGCACTGCCAACCCCAGTTTAAATTTTGAGCACCAGCTGGCCAGGGTAACGCTTACGGTACAATCGGGCAACGGCGCTGCGCTTGATGGTCTCGATGCCGTTTTTCAGAGCTTAAATACCCAGGCAGATTTTAATCTTGCCAGCGGTTCGCTTTCCGCCGGTACAGCAGCTGCCGATGTCCCGGCCAATGTAACCATCAGTGGTGCCACGCAAACAGTAACCGCCATCCTCCTGCCCCTTGCCGATGCAGCCGGTAAAAAAGTACGGTTTACCCTGCCATCGGGCAGTACGTATACCTGGACCTTCCCGGCAGGCGCCAAATTTGAAAAAGGCAAGAGCTACAACTACACCATTACCTTGCAAAATGCCACTTCGTCCCGGTTATTGATGGATATGAATTATGAGGATGGTATGCTTAACGGAGGTATACCGGACATTGGGGTTACGAACGCCACAGCGGCGGATGCAGCGTACCTGGTATCGCCGGGCGCAACCGGCAACTACGCCATTGCCCACAAAATAGTATATGGCGACAGCGGTTATTACTCTGACGGCTCCTGGCGCAGCGAAAGCGCTACAGCAGCCTATAAGCCCAATGGCCGTTTTGCTCCGGGGGATGTACGGCGATATGAGTTTAGCGTGTACCTGAAGGACTGGACGCCCTGGGTTACCGAACCGATCCACGAAACGAATATCTTTCAGTTAAAAGTATCCGGCAATGCGGAAACCAATTCGGGCGTGCCGCTGCAGATGCGCGTGGCCAGAAATGCACTACGGCTGCGGTACGTGGACAACGAGCGGGTGTATAACTTTTTATCGGATGTGCGTCCCTATTACAATCAATGGATCCATTTCAGGATAGATGTAAAGTGGACGGCCCGAACCGACCTTACCGGCTACATTAAAACCTATATGAAGCTGCCGGGTGAAAACAATTTTAAATTGGTGGATGAAAGAACCAATTATGGCACATTTGCCGGCGACCCCAGTATTGGAAACATTGGCTATATTAAATGGGGCCTGTACGGTTTGCAGGAAGGGCTTACCCGCATTGTTTATCATGATGATATAAGAATTTATAAACTGAATTAGAATGCCGTTTAAAAAAACAACAGGAACAAAAAGAGGAATGATCATGGCACTGCTCCTGCTGCTGATGGGCAGCACCCATGCGCAGGGGCCATTGAACAAGGAAAGCTTTAACATCGTCAACCTTGGCTACCCAGGCCTGGAAAGAACAAAAATGGCTTTTGATGCCGGCCGTTACAGGGATGCAGCCGCGGAACTTTTGAAATATTACCGGCAAAAAAACAAGGGTGGCAATACTGCAGGATCAGATAAAGTGAGCAAACAAACAAAAGAATCGGCCGACAACGCCCTGCTGCACCACTTTAAACCGCATAAGGGATATGGCTATTTCGATTATGGAAAAGACATTAACTGGCAGTACTGGCCGGTAAAAGATAATGAAGTGCGCTGGCAGCTGCACCGGGTAAAATGGTGGGCCGATATGGCGCAGGTGTACCAGGCCACCGGCGATGAAAAATATGCGCGGGAATGGATGGCGCAGTTTAGCGACTGGGCAAAAAAGAACCCGCTGGGCCTGTCAAAAGACAACGACCGTTTTGCCTGGCGTGCGCTGGAAATATCAGAAAGACTGAACAACCTGCGCGCCGCCTTTACCGCATTCGTCCGCTCACCCAATTTCACCCCGGCGTTCTTACTGGAATTTTTAAATAACTACCAGCATCAGACCAACTACCTGTCGCACCACTATGCCACCGAAGGCAACCATCGTCTTTTTGAGGCGCAACGGGTACTGACGGCCGGCACTTCGTTTCCCGAATATACTACCGCCGAAACCTGGAGGAACAGTGGCGTTGCCGTATTAAACGATGAAATAAAAAAGCAGGTGTATGCCGATGGTATGCAATGGGAACTGTCGATCAACTACCACGTGGCCATGATCAATACCTTTATTAATGCGTTACGGTCCGCCCAGGAAGCGGGAATGGATCATGTATTTCCTGCCAGTTACAAACAAACCGTAGAAAAAATGATCCTGGCAACCATCAGCATTTCTTTCCCCGACTATACCTACCCCATGTATGGGGATGCCAAAATGCAGGACAAAAGGGGAATGCTGAAATCCTACAAAAGCTGGGCAAAAGTTTTCCCGGACAATGTGGTCATTCAATACTTTGCAACAGACGGCAAAAAAGGAAAGCAACCTTCTTTTCTTTCCCGAGGGCTTACCGATGCCGGTTTTTATACCTTTAGAAACGGCTGGAACAATGATGCCACCGTAATGGTTTTAAAAGCCAGCCCTCCCGGGAAATTTCATGCGCAGCCCGATAACGGCACTTTTGAGCTTTGGATAAAGGGCCGCAATTTTGCCCCCGACGCCGGGTCCTTCGTATATAGCGGTGATGCAGCCATTATGCAAATGCGCGAATGGTACCGCCAGACCCGTATTCACAATACCCTTACGCTGGATAACAAAAACATGGTCATCACCAAGGCTCACCTCGATAAATGGAAGACAGCCGCACGGCCCCCTTCTGATTCCCTCAAAGGAGAAAAAGAAAATGGAATGGATCTGCTTACTTATACCAATCCCAGCTATAAAGGGCTCGATCATCAGCGCAGCGTGCTCTTTATTGATCAGAAATATTTTTTGATCATTGACAAGGCCATCGGCAAGGCCACCGGTGTACTGGATGCCCATTTTGTATTAAAGGAAGACAGCAACCCAGTATACGACCAGGCCTTGAACAGGGTATATACCACCTACAGTGATGGCAACAATTTATTAATTCAAAATCTGAACAAAGATAAAATCCGGCTGAAAGAAGAAGAAGGAAAAGTATCCTATTCCTACCGCCAGGAACTGCCACGCCCCTTATTTGCATTTGAAAAACCAAAGGCTGATGCGCAAACACAAACATTTATTACGATTCTGTATCCCTACAGCGGTAGTAAAGCTCCGGCAATATCCTTAAAAGAAAATGCAGGGAATGATCTTGTAAACGGGAAGATCGATATTACGCTCACGGTGGATGGCGTGAACAAAAAGATAACTACGACCCTATAGGAACTGCAGATACAAAAAGGATCCACAAGGTACAAAGAGCAATATCAGACAAAAATGTTTCTTCGTTCTTTTTATGACTGCTCCTTGATGATCTTTGATACCAGATGCGCTCACCGGCCCGGCCGGATAAACGCATCCGCGTCATACGTTTAAGTATTCAAATAAGATTTTTTATTTTAAAACAGCCTCTTACGAACCTAAAAAAAGCTATGGCCTTTTATTCATTATTGTCCGCCAGACCTACATGAACCGGCTGTTATTGATTCTTTTTATTCTTTAAATAATATAAAAAGCCGTCTTCAGCGCCCACCAGCAAATCTCTTTCAGGCCCTCTATGCCAGTCCACTGTTGTCGGGCTCGTGTCATGGCCGGCTAATCGTAATTGGCCGGTCTTTCCTTTGCCCCTCAATTGCACTTTCCCGTTTTTTATGCCTTCATTCTTTAAAAAAGATACATTCATGCTGTTTACCAAAAAGTCGGGTTTGCCATCTCCATCCCAATCAGCAATAGTAAATTTCCTCCGTCCGCTTTGCCCAAATTTTCCATTATTTAACTGTAACAAGCCGGTAGCAGGGCTCAAAGAATCCCTGGAATGCCTTTGATCAAATACGGAGCCATTGATCGCTTCGAAAATGCGCTGGCCGGGTTTCAACATCCATTCATTCCCCTTTTTAAATCTTTCAAAATAGGACAAGTAACCCGCCGTGTCTAATAGAATCAGATCTGTAAGTCCATCTTTATTCCAATCTATCGCAAACGGTGTAGTTCGCCACTGTGTTACTAATGTTCCAGGTTGGGGGCTCCACCAAATCCACGAAGGTTTGGGAACGGTTTTCCCCGGCCAGTCTACTTTTACGCCCTGTGCCTTAGCCAGCTTTGGTGCTTTTTCTGTGCCGGTATTTTTAAACCACTCTATTTTCCCCCAAATGGAATTTACAATTATATCCTTCAATCCGTCCCCGTCCCAATCGGCCACAGATAAAGTAGTATAACCCCATTTTGCTTCGGCGGGCCCCTGTATGGAACCATTTTTTCCAGCCTGAATGCGTATTACTTCTCCTTCACTTTTCAACAATACCGGTTTTGCCCAGCGCGGCATGCCATTATACATTCCCAGGTTTTCGATAAAACCAATATAGCCTGCCGAATTACCACAGATCAGATCTTCATCTCCATCACCATCCCAATCCACACTAAATGGTGTTACAAGGGCACCAAATTTTACGTCCGCTGCTTCCTGCTGAAAATATCTTGCCGATTTAAACACCGGCATGCTATTTTCCACTTTACCGGTATTTTCTATTAATGCCACTCTCCCATCCTCATCTCCCACCACCAAATCCGTTAACCCATCTTTATTCCAGTCAACAGCAACCGGAATGATCATTTCCAGATCCATAGAAATAACACCCTTCTCATTTTTCAAATATCTCCCCTTTGAAAATACAGGCCGGGCCCGCGTACCAATATTTTCAAAGTAAGTAAGCTTGTCCAAAAATTCACCGCAAATCAGATCTAAATCGCCATCGCCGTCAAAATCCGCCATATTGGGTGTTGGCGCGCCAAACACATCCAGATCTTTTCCGTTAACCTGCAGCCGGCCTTTGTTTTGATATGTTCCATTCACATTCTCCAGTAAATAAACATATCCATGTAAAGGCCCCCGCGTCCACTCTCCTTTACTATTAAAAGCATTATCCCATCCATAATCACCCCAGTCGTCCACCCCGATTAAAATATCCGGATCTCCGTCACTGTCATAATCCACATACTTCCACTGATTGAAACGATTCTTTCCTTTTATATCCCTGAGTACTTCTTTTGCCGGAAACAAGTCCTTTTTTTGACGCTCAAACTGATTGAGAAAGTCGGTCAGCTCAGCGCCCGGTATCAGCAGCCTTGGCCTGCCATCCACATAGGAAACCTGAATATCTTTTATCGATTTATTTAACCATTTAGGTTTGGCAAATACAGGAAATGCATCCCCGCTGGTATTTTCAAAAAGGTAAATCCCATTATAGGGTTTTCCCTGACTGGACACCAGCAGATCCATATCACCATCACCATCATAATCCAGCGGAATAGGCCAGCCCCAAAGCCCCACTCCTAAATCCACCACCAGACCGGGGTTATTATATTTCAGCAATTGAAAATCGCCGGGGGCACCTTCGGGCTTTTGCGCCTGTACATCGTTTAACAAAAATGTACTTACGAAAACCAATATTTGTATTTTCCTCATAATTACCAGCTTAAATCTTTTCTTTGATAATACATATAAACACCTTTTTCAATACCTACAATTAAATTCAGCGTTCCCTTATCTCCCAAATACCCCGTCGTTGGAGCGCAATCATGGACGCCAAATAACATTACACGCCCTTTATATTTCATCATTTTGGGAAACTCGAAGACAGGCGCTTTGTCTGTACCCGAATTGCGCAGAAAAAGAACGGCGCCCCCTTCATTTTTTTTACCCCAGTTATAAGGAAGCCCTGTTTTGGGGTTCGGAATAGCATTAGACCGGCCTGTTCCTACAAGCAAATCGGTTACACCATCTAAATCCCAATCTACCAGATGTATATTGGCACGCCCCACCTGCCCTCCGGGGCGGCGGTTCGCTTTAATAAAACTACCATCTTCCAGCTTTAACTTCCCCCCATCTTCTACATTGTAATCATCGATTCTCCAATACAAATGAAACTCATTATCCTTATCTAAAATAATATAGGCCATTCTGTTGCCCAGCTTTCCGGCTCCGGGTTTTACTCTCCAGCCCCCATGCATATTCATCCCTCCTACATACAAAGATTCTTCAGGCTCCAGTAGCGGTTCCGTTTTTCTTCCCCGGTTTATGTAAACCATAAACTTACCCCTGCTATCGCCCGTAAGAATATCAGGCAGACCATCTTCATTCCAGTCTGTTATGGTTGGGCAGGTATAACCCCATCGGGCTTCACCCGGCCCCTGAATATCTTCGCGATAGCCGGGTTGTATATGAATCACCTCACCCCCCGCGTTTAAAAACACCGGAGGCAAATAAACAGGATTTTTATTCGACCCGTCATTTTTAAAGAAAATAATATAGCCCGCCGAATTACCCGAGATAATATCCAGCAACCCGTCGCCATCCCAATCTGTCAATTCCGGCACTACCAGCGAACCACCGTACAATTCAGGATTTCTTTGCATTACTGCTATCGGCTCATTAAAAATCAAATTCCCTTTTTTGTCTTTCCGGGCTGTATTTTTATAATAGGCTATTCCTCCTTCGCCAGATACCAATATCCCTTCCTGCCGTTCGTTGAACTTCACATAACCGGCATAAGCATGAATCGTAGGACTACGCAGGATATTATGCCTCTCATCCACTACATATTTCCTTTCTGCAGAAAAAGGAGCTCCATTGATTTTATACGCGAACATATTTCCCATCCGGGTACCGGCAATGGCATAGGTTTCCTTCCTATCATTATAGAATGTTATAGCGCTGTAATTGAAGTAGGTTTCATCCGGCGATGATAATTGCCGCGCTTTTACAGAGGCAGCGACCGCAATATCATTTATCAAAGCACCGTAAATACCCGACCGGGGTAATGTTGCCGGCCAGAAACCTTCAGGTGTGTAATATAAACTGTCGAATTTCATTTCTTTTTCTCCTTCCGGTCTTTTTTCACTGATGCCAAACAGCATCACTTTTTTCCCATTTGGCAACTGCCCTATGCCCAAACCGGAATAACCAGAAGGAAGCCCCTTGATTGCAATCAGCCTTTTTTCTCCAAAACGAAGCTTGTTTTTATTGAATTCAGCCATAACAAGATTCATTCCGAATTGCCAAATACCCCATATTTTGTTGTTCGCATCCTGAAAGATTGTGCCACGCTTATCACCTGTTTCCGGAAAGGGCAACGCCAGCTTTACGGGTGCTGCGTAAACAGGATTTCCTTTGTCAGTAAATCCTTCAAAATAATACAGATATGTGCCGATATTTCTTTTATCGCTTTGCAGGAACAAAGCCGGGGGCCGATTCTTTTCCAGAACAGCCGTTCCCATAACATAGCCGGTTAAAGAAGGCAATGCAAACGCTCCCGGTGATTTCCCTTTGACAGGTGCACCACTCGTTAATACAGGTGTGTCATCCATAGTTTTTTGTGCCATCCCCGGCAATACATAAAGCATGCATATTAACAGCATCAATCCCTTGCTCCTTAAGCAATCATGTATTTTACAGCTCCGCTTCATTACCAGCTCAAATCTTTTCTTTGGTAAAAAATATATTTCCCATTTTCCTCACCTATCAACATATTCAGGGTATTGCCCGGACCGAAATAACCAGTTGTCACACCGCACTCATGCCCACCATGCAAAATAGGTTTGCCATTAAAAAGCAGGGGTTTGGGATACGCGTAAACGGGCTTCTCTTCCGTTCCCATATTCTTCAGGAACAAAGGCGTAGCGCCTCTTTGAGGAAAATGAAAAGGATAACCTTTTGCCGGTTCCGGAATGGATTGTTTGCCATAGGTTCCCAGCAACAGGTCTTTCACGCCATCGCCATCCCAATCTGCTATTTCTATTCTTGTTCTTCCCACTGCGCCTCCCGGTAAGCGGGCGCCTTTGATCGTACTTCCATCTTCGAGCTTTAATTTGCCCCCCTCCGCGACGTTGTATTCATCTATCTGCCAGTACAAATGCAGTTCATCCTCTTTATCCTGATTGATAAAAGCCATTGTTTTACCCAATTTACCTACACCCGGCCTTACCCGCCATGAACCAAACATATCCAGGCCTTTGAAATAAATAGGCTTCGGCGATTTAAGCTTAGGCTCCCGCTTTGTTCCGGCATTGATATATACCGTAAATTTTGCGCGACTATCGCCCAATACGATATCCGGCAACCCATCGCTGTTCCAGTCTGCTACATTGGGGCAGGTATAACCCCAGCGGGCCTCTCCCGGTCCCTGGATGTCTTCCCTGTAACCCGGCTGTATATGTATCATATGGCCACCAGCCTTTAACCTGACCGGATTGATCATTTGAGGAACTTCATTGGTTCCTTTGTTCTTAAAAAACAAAATATAACCAGATGAGGTACCGGAGATGATATCCAATACGCCATCACCATCCCAATCTACCAGGGTGGGAACTACAAGCGACCCTCCGTAAAGTAACGGATCCTCCTGCAGCAGCGGCACCGGCTCTCCGAATAAAAGGTTCCCTTTTGCATTTTGCCGCTTTTTATCAGAATAAAAATAAATACCTCCTTCACCCTGCGCTATGATACCATTTTGCCCCTGTGGCGTTTTAAAATAGTTGACAAAGCAATGGACCGTCGCATTTCTATACATATTGCCTCTTGCATCAACAATATATTTCTTATTGCTCAACTTCGTATTATTTATCATTTCATAGGCATATATATTGCCCAAACGGGATCCACTGATAAGAAATCTTTTCTTACCCTGCTCCACAAATGAAAAACCGTCAAATGAATAATAGGTCTGGTCGGAAGAAGTCAGGGGGAGCGCCTTTATAGCGGCACCATTCCACGCATTTGTCTCATATACATATATGCCGGCCTGCGGCAACGGATAAGGCCAAAACCCTTCGGGCGTATAGGGTACAACTCTTGGCCAATCGGTTGCCGGGCCAAATACGCCTTTACTCATTACACCAAAAACAAACAGGTATTTTCCATTGCTTTTCAATAACCTGAAATCACTTACCCGCGGCGGCAGGTTTGCAATATCATTTTTTAAAAATGGCTGGAAGCCGCCCTTTCTCTTATCGAACAAACTGACCTTCAAATTGCTGCCAAATTTCCACAAGGAATAAATTTTGCCATCCGTATCCTGAAAGACAATCCCCTTATTTTTACCCTTATCTTCAAAAGGCGCTTTTATTTTGACCGGTTCAGAAAAAACAGGAACGCCATTCCTGCCCATTTTTTTAAAGAGATATAAAAAAATACCCCTGAAGGATGCATTGGTGCTTTGAATCCAGAGGTCATCCACCCCATCGTCGTTGACGTCCGCCAAACCCATTGTTACAGCGCTGTAGGAAGGTAACGACATAACGCCCACTCTTCCCTCTGTAAAATTCATAAGTGGCGCGCCACTTACAGGCGTACACGCATATTGCGACCAAAGCAGATTTGCCTTAAAAAGCAGAAAGAGAAGGGTCAGTAATGCGGCATTACCATATCTTTTATTTTTGAGGTTCGCGAACATTGCTGTCACTCATATTTTAAAGGCCCGGAAATAACCCACGCCACGGTGCTCTTTGTTTTATCCTTATCGTTTCCCAGAAACTCAATCAGGTTCTCTTTTGTTCTCACCCTGTTATTTTTTTCATAGGCCCTGGACAAAGCCACGTTCCAGTTGGTATAGCGCCGGTCCACTAAAACAGTGCTGCCATTCTCCGCTTTAATATTAATGTTCGTGACCGACCATTTTGACCATATTTTATCGCTCTTTTTTTCTGCCGGCTTTGTCTTATACCTGAAAGCCAGATAAAGGGGTTTTGTCACATCAACAAAACCGGATAAATCAATGTTACCTGATGGAACATAATCCTTCCCGTAAGAGGCCCATTTTACCTTGTCGGTAATATTGATCCATTTAGCTTTAGTGATATACTGTGATTCCGCCTTCCCTTCAAAATCCTGTGATATGTATAAGTACATCTGGCTTCGCTGCCGGTTATGCCACACTTTGGAACTAAAACTTAGCAACAGCGGCTTTTTGGGTAATACAACTTTTACAGCCGACTTTTTTGTTTCGCCCACACTCCAGCTATCTGTTCTGAACGACGAGGCTGGCAGGTTATCCCTGTTAAACAGGTCTCCTATAGCCCATGCTTTAAAGGCGTAGCGAACAGCCACGGGTTGACTCACTTCCGCCGCGCTTACCTTGATTGCTCCTCTGCTCATAACGGCTTCGGCCGGGTAAAATATTTTGTCATTCCCCGCAATTTCAAAATTTACAGAACTTCCATTTTTCAGATACAATCCTTCTGCATGATCAAACGACAGAACAATTGTATTTCCCGCTACCTTCATCGATTTGTAAACCGGCCCGGAATAGGGGGTATTTTTAAACCCGTATGTTTTGTTTAATGCCTGAAAAGACAACCGTTTCCCAACCGACTCTTTATCCGGCGGATGAATAGTCGCTTCTGCTCCAATATCCGTTAAGACGGCCATTCCTGAGTTCGGGATGATTGTTTCCGCCTTTAATTGCGCCTCTCTCAAATAGGGAACAAACGGTTTTAATTTTGCTAAACTCTCAGGAAGTTTGTCGGGTGTCTTATATATATACGGAGCAATCTGAGCATAATAAAAAGGAAATTCACCAATACCCCATTCCTGTCGCCATTGCTGTACCATTGCAGGAAACAGCTTTCCATATAAATCCGGCTCATTCCGGTTTTGTTCGCCCTGATACCAGATAACACCTTTGATACCATAGCCTGCAATGGGGTGGATCATTCCATTGTATAAACCGGTCGGTTCATTTTTGCTGGAATAAGCCGAATCCGCAAACGGTTTAACATTTACAGCGGGAAATGATCTTAAAGTTTTGGCGCTCATCCATGCCTGCACAATAGTTCCACCCCAGTCTGCTTCCACAATAGCAACCGGTACATCTAATTTTTTATATAGTTCTTCTGCAAAAAAATAAGCAACTGCACTAAACGCAGGCTTGTTTTCAGGCGTCGCCTGCAACCATTTACCGGCAGCGGCAGTTAAGGGTTTTGCCCAGCTTTTATTCTCCACATTAAAAAAACGTATGTGCGCATTCGTGGGTTGCTGAATTACATCTTTCCCGTTTTCGACAACCTGGTTTCTGGGAAACCCTTTTAAAGGCATTTCCATATTGGATTGACCGGAAGCCAGCCATACTTCACCCAATAAGATATCTGACAGGATCATTTTCCCGTCTGTATCTATAATTTCAATGGTAAAAGGGCCGCCGGCTTTCGCCGTAGCAAGTCGCGTCTTCCATTCTCCGTTATCGTTAACCGATACCGTGTAAGTCTTATTATCCCAAGATGTAAGAACCGAAACCGTTTTTCTATCAGATTTCCCCCATATAGCAACATCTGATTGCCGTTGTAAAACCATCCCGTCTGAGAAAATAGAAGGCAGCGTAACGGTACTCCAGGCTAATAAGGGAAATAAAAAAAGGATCAGGAGTACTCTTGTTTTTTTTCCAACCATCATGTTTATATTAAACTAATTAAATCAGGATACAGCATCTATGGCTCAATGGTTATTTGCAGTTGCCGCACAACTTCTTTTCTGTCATCAACATTTGAATTGGCCGCAACAAAGGTCACATGATACACACCGGGCGCAGAGAAGCGATGTGCGTACCTTTTTAAAGCAGGATCGGCATAAGACTTGATTCCTACCCCATACTCATGTCCCAAATTCGTATCTTCCAAATAAACCGGGTCGCTTATGCACCACATTTCTGCAGGTATATCGTTTGTGGTAGGTCCCCGCAAAGTTACAACCGAGCTTGTAGCGCTGAAGCTGTTGGACAACCATGTATTTCCGATAAGTACAGGCTTCCAGCCTCCGTTTGTTTGATTCGTCAGCGTTCCGGATCCTACTGCATTTGTTGCATTCATCTGAAACCCCGAAAACCGCCATATATTAGCCCTGCCATTATCCACATTAGGGCGGTTCACATATTGAAATGCTATAAACAGCGGTTTGCCTTCTTGAAACAATTCTTTAATATCACTTGTACCCGAAGCATGATACGCAGTGGTACTGCTACATTCCAACGGGCACAATGTAAACCTGTCTGTTATTTCTGTCCAGGTGGCACTCTGGACAATAGCCGCAGAGTCCGCCATAGTTGCCGCCCCTGTGAAATCCAAATCGCTGCAAACCCAAATATGGAATTGATTGTCCTGGCAGTAAGACGCTGAGGCTCCGGACTGGCTTCTTACCTGGCTTGAAAAACTAATTTCCACCGCCTCAGTGGGCACAATACGATCCTGATCTTTATAGTCGTACGAATTCCCAATTTCTCCTGAATAAAAACTGATAATATCCGGTTCTCCCTCAAAATTAAAAACAATCGAGTCTCCAACATGCGCCGTAGTTCCATTAGCCGAGACCTCAAATGTTACGTCAGCGACCTCCATTGTTTTATTACAGGAAACCGAAATGCCCAGTATGATGATTATGGTTGCAAAATAATATTTAAATTTCATATCAGTTTTTTTGAATACACAACTTACCATCCCGGATTCTGTTCTAATTTGCCGTTTACACCAATTTCATATGAAGGGATCGGCCATAATACATTTCTTGCTGTGGCTCCTGTATAATAAACAACTGCCGAAGTCACATAGGAAGCCGTACTCGAAGGTATTTCCAGCAATCCATTTTTCATATTGGTCACAAAATCACCCCAGCGAATAAGGTCATCTTTTCGAAGCGCCTCAAAGCAGAGCTCTCTTGCGCGCTCCTTTTTTATTTCACTTTTAAATTCCTCATAATCCATAGATGTTATATCCACAGCGGGATCAGGGGTATTTGCATCAACTCCAATCGCCCGTCTTCGCACCTGATTCATCGCTTCATACGCCTCCGGCAAAGGAGCATGGTTCACTTCATTTAACGCTTCAGCATACATCAGCAAAACATCTGAATACCGGAGAAGAGGAAAGTTCTCCGGAGTGGTCGCGGCATTTTTAGGAAGCAAGGTTTCATATTCCCTTCTAAATTTACCGCTATTCCGTCCCATCACATTAGCGGTCGGCGACCAATACTGAATCGTATCTGCATTATACCTGTATGGGGCAATTGCCCAATCCCTGCGCAAATCATTATCGCTATATATATTATACAGCCAAATAGTGGGATGAATGGCTCCTATTGAATATCCCCAATCAGCAGATCCGGAATACTGGATACCATTGTTGCGCCCTACCTGCCCTCCTGTATTGGAGTAAATGCCGGTGCCATTTCCATAAAACTCTACTTCCAAAATACTTTCTTTAATATCATATAAGTCCTGCGCATAATTAATAAATATTTGCCGGTAAGATGGATTTAGCGCATGCTCACCCGACTGAATGACTTTTTTCGCCCAGCTTGCGGCCTCCGCATATCTTGATACATCATTCACCGGATTGCCGGCAGCATACAGGCAGGTTCTTGCAAGTACTCCCCATACAGCGGATTTACTTACCCTCCCTGCCGATTCGACCTTCGAAACGTCATAGACCAGATCCGCAGCTTGTGTCATATCAGCAATGATCTTATCGTAAACCTCTTTGACCGGAGTTCTCGGAACCTGCACGTCTTCTATTTTAGCCGAGGTGCTTGGTTCTAAAATCAATGGCACACCGCCAAACCGGGTCGCCAGCATCAGGTAGAAGTATGCCCTTAAAAAAAGCGCCTGTCCTTTGATATTATTTCTATCTGTCTCTTCAATATCAATCGAGGGGTTGTCAACGCTGGCTAATAAAAAATTAGCCCTGTTAATGCCCGCATACAGATCTCTCCAATAGCTTAAGATCTTCGTATCGGTGACAACACCCTCATAATAGGAGATCGTATTCCGGTCAACAGAGTAATGAATGAACCCTTCATCTGCTTCCAGGCCCAAACGTCCTAAAATCACCCCTCCATATAATGTTCCATTCGCTAAAATTGCGTAAACACCTTTCAGCGCTGTTTCCAACTGTGTTTTATCTGCATAATAGGTTTCGGTGCTAACAATATATTTTTCCGGGCTTATATCCAGCATCTTATTACAGGAAATATTTGACAGCAAAACAGCAGCAATTAAAGAGGCCAGTAAAGATTTTTCGATTGACAATCTCATATAGATCATTTTTTTATACTATAAGGTTGCTTTTATCCCAAATGTTGTGATAAGATTTCTGGCATAAGCAGAGTAGTCAAACCCCGGAGTCAATACGGAATTTTTTGTAGAAACTTCAGGATCCATTCCCGAATAGCTGGTCCAGGTATATAAATTCTGACCCGATACATAAAGGCTCAATGCTTTAAACGTTCTGCCCAATATTTTCTGTGGAAACGCATATGCCAACTGCACGGTCTTCAAACGTAAAAAAGAGCCGTCTTCTATCGTTCTGGACGAATAAATACCCCTCGGCCCAAAACCGCCTGTACGGTACATGTCGTTGGTCGGGTTCTCCGGCGTCCAACGGTTTTCGTAAGATGCATATTGATTCAGGTTTTGGCGATTCGCAAAATTTCCTTCGAAAGCGATACGGTTGGCATTCATGATATCATTGCCATAGCTCCATTGCAAGAAGATATTTAAACTAAATTGTTTATAGGTGAAATTATTATTAAAGCCGCCATAGTGAATCGGTAATCCTCTGCCGATCACCACCAAATCCAGTTCGTTCACTACTCCATCTCCGTTTTGGTCTACATATTTTGAATCGCCGGGCTGGATGGCTGTTCTTTCAAGCCCGTTCGTCGGTACCGATTGTTTCAATAAATAAGACCCATCCGCCTGCTGATCAAAATCTTCAAACTGGTAAACCCCACCCCATTTATAACCATAGAACGCGGCCGCAGGGCCTCCTAATTTTGCTATATACAAAGGGGTAGCGTTAAAATCACCCGTAAAAGAAACAGACGATATAATATTGGGTTGATCTTCAGAAAGAGCTGTAATCTTGTTATCGTTAAAACTGATATTGAAATTACTTTCCCAGCTGAAGTTCCTGGTTCTTATATTCGTTGTAGCCAATGAAAATTCCAAACCCCTGTTTCGTATAGCGCCAACATTTTTATACGCATTTCTAAATCCTGAGCTATACGGTAAATTTGCCCTTAATAACAGATCCCTGGTTGTTTTGGCGTATGCATCAATTGTTAGCTGAATTCTATTTTTCAAAAGCGAAAAATCCAACCCTAAATCCAGCTGGTCTGTCCGCTCCCACCTCAGATCCGGGTTTCCCATGTTATCTATAACAGCGGCAAAATCGGGGATTGCATTACCAAACGAGTAATAATCCGACAAATCCAGGCTGAAGAATCTTGCAAAATCGCTGACCCGGTTGTTACCCGTAGAACCGTATGTCATACGGATTTTTGCATCATCGATTACATGAGTATTCTCAATAAACTGCTCCTTGCCCAAACGCCACATTAAGCCTGCCGAGGGAAAATACCCCCAACGGTTCTGTTTCGAAAATTTGGACGACCCATCTGCTCTTATCGAAGCGGTGAGGTAATATTTAGATTTATAGTTATAGTTCGCCCTCCCCAGAAACGAGACCAATGCATTTTTGGAAGCAGAGGAAGTAACAGCGCTCGGAAGCCCCAATTCCATGGCCCGTAAACCCAATTCCTCATTAGGGATATTTGTAGCTACATAACCATACCGTTCAAGCGATGTTCCCTGCATGGTAAAACCACCGGTAAAGTCAACCTGATTGTCCTTATTGATCCTTTTTTTATAGTTCAACGTATTCTCATTCACCCAGTCGATTAATTCTGTATTAGAATAAGAACCATTTACCCCTTTTAAGTTTACTGCAGAGGGGTACCCTCTATATGTTTTCGAATTGTTAAACGCCTCATTTTTGGTTGTCCGGTAATTATACCCGCCTGTTATCTTAAGCGTCAGTTCTTTAGTGATATCATAATCGATCCCCAGGTTTGCCTGCAAATTATTGCGGGTCTGCTGCCTGATCTCATTTTTAGTGGAAATAATAGGGTTCATTGTCAATAAGCTGCTCGCCGAATTACCCCCATCAACTTCTTCGTCAAATAAATCGTCAATCAGGTCATCTCCCCCGGTCGAAATCGGCCGATATCCCCAGGTTCTATACATCAGATAAGTAGCATAGGCATTTGAAGAATTCGCCTGGGAGGAAGAAATAGCTCCATAATTTTTATCTCTTGTATAGTTTATATTTAAGCTTGCTTTTAATTTTTTACTGATTGTCTGATCCAGGGTAAATCGTCCTTGCTGCCTGTTATAACCGGAATTTATAATTACTCCTTCCTGATCAACGGCCGACGTAGAGACAGCATATTTTGTTTTGTTGGTCCCACCCCGTAACGATAAGCTATGATTCTGCATGATTGCATTATGAAAGAGCAGATCCTGCCAGTCAGTTCCGTTAATATTCCTATAATCTTCCAGTGTTCTTCCCGGATTTGTAAGATACCTTTCTGTCATAATCTCCGGATTAATTTCGAGCTGATATTTTACGAATTCATAAGCATCCATCATTTCCATTCGCTTTGTGGCCCTTTGCAAAGCTGCATATCCGCTATATGTAATAACCGGTTGTCCGATAGCTCCCTTTTTTGTTTCAATTATTATCACGCCGTTTGCGCCTCTTGCTCCATATATCGCTGTAGCGGATGCGTCCTTTAGCACATTGATGGAGGCAATATCATCAGGATTCAATGATGCCATTGAAAAGTCCTCTATCGGGAAACCATCCACCACATACAAAGGAGCATTGCTCTGCGTTAAAGAATTGCCTCCCCGGATGATCATATTTGATTCGGAGCCGGGCTGGCCGTCATCGCTGGATACCTGTAAACCCGCCACACGCCCCGCTAATGCCTCAGCTACATTCGGCACCGGTGCTTTCATTATATCATCGACATTCACTTCCGCAACGGACCCGGTCAGATCGCCCTTCTTTACCTGCCCATAACCAATAACAACAACATCCTCAAGCTCCGTATCAAATTTCACCATCTGAACATCCACAGCAGTCTGGTCGTCTACCGGCACCCGAACTGAAAGGTACCCAACGTGCGAAAACACCAAAGTATCTTTCGGCCTTGCCCTAAATGTAAATTCTCCCCTTCCATTCGTGATCTTGCCTGATTGCAGGCGGCTCAGGCTGATCACAACGCCCGCTAAACGCTCACCTGTAGTTGAATCCGTTACAATCCCGGTAATCGTCTTTAACGGATTATCCTGGCACAACGAATTAAAAGGTATGGAAAAAAACAAAAAAAATATAATTAAGTAATGCTTCATATTCTTGGCTTCCGGATGAACAATCTTATTTAACTAAAATTCATATGATAAGAAACAAGCGCTTCGTTCTCAATATATCTCTACAGCAGGCAACCCATTTGCAATCAATCGTTTCACAAAAATAACTTCATCTCATTCCTCCGCTTTTCAATTTTTTTGCACATTTTTATACGATCTTACCAATATTTACTTTCGTTCCTGTTAGCTGTCCCAACAGTTTGCTGTACCTTAATTCCAGCTGGTTGATACCATCCATGGTCTTGTAAGATATTTCGTTGCCCTTCGATTTACGGGTATGGGAAGACATCAATATGCCCTTTTTTAATAAATAATACTTTGCCGATTGTGGGTAGTCCCTGTGCATCACCTCCATCTCATCTATGAAAAATTGCTGTACCAACGCCACTTCTTTTTCCATTGCGGGGTCATCATAATTGTCACACAACCACACCACCAATTCCGGGAAATAGTTCCCCTGAATACAGGAAAGCCCGACGGAACCCGATTTTAAAGATTCCACCGCATGCGCCATATAGGCATCATATAAAGCAAAATCTTTTACACCTGCAGAAAGCCTGTTTTTTTCCTTTACCTGTTCAATATCCAGGCAGGTATCTTTATGATAAATAATCCGGCCTGTACTTACCACGCGGCCCAGCAATTGCGGCGAAAGAACTACTTTATACGGCTCGGGGCATTCGTAAAAACCCAGGGGGATATTTGCAGTTAACTCCAGTAACCTCAGAATGTTTGCCTCTAATACAGCTTCAGGCTCATCCTGTTTTACCAATTGATTGGTAAGCAATATAACCGCCTGTACACCCAATGCATAAACTTTTCTAACAAATGAGGCCTGCGCTTCCAGGGTATCTCCAAAATTACCCGTGGCCACAACGGGAACTTTTCCATCGACAATGCTCAATACATGTGCTACCAGGTTTAGCCGTTCATCGGGTGTTAATGCAAACATCTCGCTCGACTGGCAATTCGCAAATAATCCCTGTGCCCCGTTATTGAGGTAAAAATCAGTCAGCCGGGTTAATCCATTAAAATCAATACGGCCATCTTCACGAAAAGGCGTCAGCATTACCGGTACAAATTTTTTCTTATTGTTCATTGGTCTATTTTTCTATCGATCATTAAACGTATTTCTGTCTGGAACGTGGAAATTCCATTAAGCGCCAGGGCTTTTAAAAATCCATCTGCTTATTCTATTTACTAAAGAATAACCCGGATAGCAGTCATCGTTCCTGCCAGAGCAGCACCAATACCCGGGTGTTTTGAAATAATCCCTGACAGGAAAACCCCAGCACCCGACAGTGGCCTTCAGAGATCCGGTAGCTACATATGCGATTATTTCAATGCTGCTAAGATATTTTGTTGTAGTCCGGGATATCTATATCATCTTGACAGTTATGTATAATATTTTATCATTGTTCAATTGACCTGCTCATTTATTTTCAGGTTCTCCCGACAGGTAGCATTGACTGCAATCAGCTTTTGGCAGCTTTTTCATCAAGTTCTTTAATAAGGCACGCTCATCTTGCACCTTCTTTCAGATATAACTGCTCATTGGGGGGGTACAAATTTCGAAATGCGCTCTTTTCAAGACAAGCGGTTCATCTGCTGAACCTTTTACGGGGAGCAAATCGGGCCGGATCCGTCGGGTACATTTTGAAGCCCTTCACTATGCAACGATTTGCAAGCTTTAAAATGAGTGATCTCTTAAAATGGTTTATGGAGATCCCAATCATGACCTGCACCACAGGCAATGTCTTCACCATAGCCGTCAATTTATGGTCCGAATCTATGGCTCTCCTCTTTTCATTGCAGGTTTTTACAACGAATCTCGGTTCGTTATTGGCACATGAGGTGAGGCATGCCTCTTATAATATTACCCAGGATACAAAAGGCGGGCGGCCTGAATGATCCGGCAACGCCCGGAATTTATTCCGGAACCAGAACATCCTTCGGAACAGCAGAGTGCTATAGGCACGGCATACTCTTAAGTTGGCTGTTATGGTGTCTTCACTGACCGGACATATATTTATAAAGATAATTTTGAAACCGGTGTACTATTAAACAGCGCCTTTTTTATCCAATCCGGCAGGACCGGAGACAAAAAAGGCCCGGAAACATTGCATTTCCGGGCCTTCTGCCAAGATCTGATAATCTTTTTGCGGTGAGGGCGGGATTCGAACCCGCGGTACAGTTTAACCCGTACGGCAGTTTAGCAAACTACTGATTTCAGCCACTCATCCACCTCACCGGCTGATTCCCTTACAAGGGCTGCAAAAATAGAGAAACTCCACTATATAAACTAAAAAATATGGGTAAAATCATTAAAAAAACAGGCACGGAAAAGCAGCGGGCTTACATAGCTGCCAACTGCACCTTCTGATGCAGTTCCAGCACGTTCTCACGGAAAACGGCGTCTGTATCCATCAGGTCTTTCACCGTTTGGCAGGAGTGGATGACCGTTGTATGATCCCGGCCGCCAAAATGTTCGCCGATGGTCTTCAGGCTGTTTTTGGTAAAAGACTTCGCCAGATACATCGTGATCTGACGGGCCTGAACAATTTCCCGTTTGCGGGTCTTTTGCAGGAGCTTATCGTAGGGTACATTGAAATAATCGCAAACCATTTTCTGGATGGTATCGATCGTGATCTCTTTGCTGGAGGATTTGATAAAGTTCCGCAGTACTTTTTTTGCCAGGTCAAGATCGATCTCCCGCCGGTTCAGGGACGACTGGGCCAGCAGGGAAATGAGCGCTCCTTCCAGTTCCCGCACATTGCTGTTGATGTTGTAGGCAATGTATTTTACCACTTCCTTGGGCATTTCCAGGCCATCGGCCTTCATTTTCCGCTCCAGGATCTCGATGCGGGTTTCATAATCGGGGATCTGAAGATCTGCGCTGAGCCCCCAGCGGAAACGGCTCAGTAAACGCTCCTGTACCCCTTCGAGGTCCTTGGGCGACTTATCAGATGTAAGAATGAGCTGCTTTCCGGACTGGTGCAGGTGGTTGAAAATAGCAAAAAAAGCATCCTGTGATTTTTCCGCTTTGCTGAAGAACTGCACATCGTCCACGATCAGTACATCGATCAGCTGGTAAAAATGGATAAAATCATTGATGGCATTGTTCCGGCTATGGTCCATAAACTGATTGATGAACTTTTCGGAACTAACATAAAGCACTATTTTATTCGGATGCGTTTTCTTTACCTCATTACCAATGGCCTGTACCAGGTGTGTTTTTCCCAACCCTACCCCTCCATATACGACCAGGGGGTTAAAGGAATTGGCGCCCGGCTTCTCCGCCACTGTTTTCCCCGCCCGCCGGGCCACACGGTTACAATCGCCCTCTATATAAGCATCAAACGTATAGTTGATGTTCAGCTGAGGGTCAATCTGCATTTTCTTAATGCCCGGTATGACAAACGGATTTTTTACAGGGTTATTGATCACGAGCGGAAAATCCATTTCGTTATTTGAATAGGTTTTGTATCCCGTACCGGTAACATCCATGGTAAGCGGCTTGTTTTTGCTGTTTCCGCTATCCACCATTATACGGTATTCCAGACGGGCCTCTTTCCCTAACTCACGCTTCAACGTCTTTGCCAATAAATTTACGTAATGTTCTTCAAGATACTCAAAAAAGAATTGGCTGGGGACCTGGATCACCAGCACGTTGTTTTTCAATGAGATTGCCTTTATCGGTTCAAACCAGGTTTTATAGTGCTGCCACTCCACAATGTCTTTAATAATCTTTAAACAATTAGACCAGATTTTTTCGACATTTTTCTCCATCAGAAGTTACCAAGTTTATTGATGCATTTACGATAATGTTTCTCCTAAAAGTCCAGCAAGAAACCATCTTCTCATAACGATAAAAAAAGTTTCGCGGGACAGCGAATATCCACATTTATTCAACATAAAAAAAATTTAATCCTTTATTTTTTTTACGTACAGCACAAAAAAAAAAATTTCCGATTGTTTCTTGAATTTTTTTTAACCAAAGCGCCGGATCGGTAAACCACCGCCGCCATGGAGGTCCGGCTTCCCGGCCCTGCCCTTGCTTAACAATTAAGCGGCTCCCGATTTACGAAAACGGGCCGAAACCCTTTACTGTAAAGGATTCCGGCCCATTATCCGTCTTTTTACTGATCGTCCGCTGCAAAAGAACGACCGTTCTCAATTCCTATAAAAGAAAATAGCAGAATGCCGTAAGATCGTACAAAATCATTTTGACTTTGCCTTTGTTTTCGCCGGGGCTTTTGCCTCCGCTTTGGGTTTTGCTTTTGCCTTTTCGCCGGTCTTTTTTTTGGCTCCCTTGAGGGCTTCATCAATGGCCTGGCTCAGGAGCGGATAAGTGGTTTTACCTTTTATCATCTGGCCGTTTACAAAGAACGTCGGCACTTCTTTTACGCCCAGGTCGATCCCATATTTCAGATCATCCTGTACCTGCCATCCATAGGTTCCGTTTACCAGCTCTTCAAGAAAATTCTTATTATTAACACCCGCCTCCTTTGAATGTAATTTTAAACTAGTGGTACCAAGATTCCTCCTGTTTTGAAACAGCACATTATGCATCTCCCAAAACTTTCCTTCCTGCGCAGCAGCAATCGCAGACTCCGCAGCTTTTAAACTCCGCTGATGAATTCTCGTTTGGGGAAAGTGACGGAAATTCAGTTTTACCTTACCTTCATAGTTCTCCAGAATCTGCTTTACAATTTCATTGGCCCGGGCGCATTCTTCGCTTTCATATTCCCCAAATTCCATTAATATCACGGGCGCGTCTTTCTTGCCCACAAATATATCTTTAGGCTCAATAATTTCTTCAGCTTCTTTCTTCAGGCTCATACAATTAAAAAATTTTTCTGGTTTGGATGGGCGGCACCGATTTTTAAACTTTTAAAAATCAATACATAAATACAACAAATATCTCAAAAAAGCGGTTGAAGATAATTTTTTTTTTCTTCTTACAAATTTTTTCTTTCAATGAAGCCAGGCTGCTTTATAAACATTTAATTATCAACACTTACCGGGGAAAACCCATGCTTCCGCCCGCTAAAGAAATGGGGCTGTTTTAAGCGCCCCATTCATTTCATTTTTCTTTGCCGGTCTGGTTTTCATTTCTAAAGACCACCGTATTATCAAAAACATCCACCAGAACGGGCCGCGACCGGTCCAGGTCGCCCTGCAATATCCGTTTGCTCAGCTGGTTTACGATCTCTTTCTGGATCAGCCTTTTTAACGGGCGGGCTCCAAATTGAAGGTCATAGCCCTGTTCGGCAAGGAACTCCAGCGCATAATCACTAAACTCCAGTTGAATGCCGTTTTGGGCAACCAGCTTCCTGAGCGCTTCCAGTTGTATCTTCACAATGCCTACAATGTCTCTCTTCAATAACGGGTGAAACATAATGATCTCATCCACGCGGTTCAGGAATTCCGGCCGGATGGTTTCCCGCAGCAGGCTCATGACTTCGGCCTTTGCTTTGTCCGTGGCCGCATCCACATTCTTTTCGGTCACATCTTCAAACGCGTTTTGAATGATATGGCTGCCGATGTTGCTGGTCATGATGATGATGGTGTTCTTAAAATTGACCACCCGGCCTTTATTATCCGTAAGGCGGCCGTCATCCAGCACCTGCAGCAGCACGTTCCATACATCCGGATGCGCTTTTTCTATTTCATCCAGCAATACCACGCTGTAGGGTTTCCGGCGTACGGCCTCGGTCAACTGGCCGCCCTCGTCATAGCCCACATATCCCGGAGGCGCTCCTACCAGGCGGCTCACCGTATGTTTTTCCTGGTATTCGCTCATATCAATACGCGTCATCATGCTTTCATCGTCAAAAAGAAATTCTGCCAGCGCTTTTGCCAGCTCGGTCTTTCCCACACCGGTAGTGCCCAGGAAAATAAAGGAGCCGATAGGTTTACGGGGGTCCTGCAGCCCGGCTCGGCTTCTGCGTACGGCATCTGCCACTGCGGCTATGGCCTCATCCTGGCCTACCACGCGCTGGTGCAGGTGCTCTTCCAGTTGCAGCAACCGCTCTTTATCGCTCTGCAACATTTTCGTAACCGGGATGCCCGTTGCTTTTGCAATGCTTTCGGCAATGTCCTCCGCGTCCACTTCTTCTTTAAGCAACCGGCTTTCGGCACTTTCATTCAGCTCTTTGGTAAACCGGATGATCTGTTCTTCTTCTTCTTTTATTTTACCATACCGGATCTCGGCCACCTTGCCGTAATCGCCATTCCGCTCGGCCTTTTCCGCTTCGATCTTATAGTCTTCGATCTTTGCCTTTCCTGCCTGTATCTTCTCTACCAGCTCTTTTTCTTCCTGCCATTTAGCCTTGAGGGTGTCCCGCTCTACAGAAAGGTTTGCAATATCCGTATTCAGTTGTTTTAATTTCTCATCATCATTCTCCCGTTTGATCGCTTCGCGCTCGATCTCCAGCTGCCGGATATGCCGGTTCAGGCGATCAAGCTCCTCGGGCATGGAATTCATTTCCAGCCGCAGCTTGGCAGCGCTCTCATCCACCAGGTCGATGGCCTTATCCGGCAGGTAGCGATCGGTGATATACCGGTGCGATAATTCCACCGCCGCAATAATGGCCTCATCCTTGATGCGCACATGATGGTGGGTTTCATATTTATCTTTTAAGCCCCTTAGGATGGATATCGCATCTTCTACCGAGGGCTCGTCTACCAGTACTTTCTGAAAACGCCGCTCAAGCGCTTTATCCTTCTCAAAAAATTTCTGGTATTCGTTCAATGTTGTGGCACCTACGGCCCTCAGCTCACCGCGTGCCAGCGCCGGCTTCAGGATATTGGCGGCATCCATCGCGCCTTCGCCACCACCGGCTCCCACCAGTGTGTGGATCTCGTCGATAAACAGGATGATCTCTCCGTCACTGCCGCTGACCTCTTTGACCACTCCCTTTAACCGTTCTTCAAACTCACCCTTGTACTTGGCCCCGGCAATGAGCAGCCCCATATCCAGCGCATAGATCACTTTCGACTTAAGATTCTCCGGTACATCCCCGTTAATGATCCGGTGTGCCAGTCCTTCTACAATAGCGGTTTTACCTACACCGGGCTCCCCCACAAGGATCGGGTTGTTTTTGGTACGGCGGCTCAGGATGTGCAGGGTACGGCGGATCTCTTCATCACGGCCGATCACGGGATCCAGCTTGCCCTGCCGTGCCAGTTCGTTCAGATTTTTTGCATATTTATTCAGCGCGTTGAACTCCTGGGATTGTGTCTGCGAAGACACGGTTCCCCCCTGCCGCAGATCTTTGATGGCTGTGATCAGCCCCTTTTGGGTAAGGCCTGCATCTTTAAGCAATTTAGCAACGGCATCGCTCCCCTCCACGATCGCCAGGAGCAGGTGCTCGGGCGTGATAAATTCATCATTAAATTGCTTCAGGGAGGCTCCTGCCCTCAACACGACATTATTGGCATCCCGGCTGATCTGCTGGGCAGGCTCTCCGCCGGTAGCAGGCAGTTTTGCCAGCAACTCATCCAGCTTGGAGTGCACCAGATTCACCGTTACATTATTTTTTTTCAACAGGTATTCGATCGGTGAATCTTCCTGGTCCAGCAACGCCTTTAAAATATGTTCTACTTCTATATTCGGATTTTTAGCATTAAAGGCCAACTGCTGGGCCTGTTGAAATGCCTCTGCTGCTTTAATTGTAAAATTTCCTAAATTCATAATTTGTATTTAATAAGATCCAGGCGGTTGCCTGACTTTGAATTCCGGGATGTGTCCCGCACCCGGGATCAGTTGCCTGTATCTGCGTTCTACATAGCAAATCAAAATCCAAGCCGCTTTTTGTGGAAATTTTGTCAGGAATTTGCACCAAAACCTGACTATAATTCAGTCAGAATAAATGTTTTATGAAATTTTAGCAGGAAACCGGCTGCTTCCGGAAAAAAGCACGCATTTACGGCCCGGGATCAAATAGCCATTCCCTGGTTTCCCGGTTAAGGCCTGCCGCCTTTTTTAACGGGATAACGGTAAACATGAGCTTCGGAGGTACCTGCCAGTCCTTTAACGGGTCAAATCGGTCCACCGGAAGTTTTACCAGTATGCTGTTCCACCCCTTCTTAACCGCTATTCTGTGGGGCGGGCGGATATAATGCATCTCATCTGCCAGCGGCTCTTCAAGTAAGCCGCTTTTTCTTCCGGCATATTGAAACGCAGGAGGACTGACCAGCTGTTCGTTGATCCATATCCTGCTTTTATTATAGTCCCACGCTCCTGCAGGTGGTGTGGCGTCGGCACCCGATTTCGACTGGTCCTTGGTATCGATCCAGAAATCCACAATTCCGGCACAGTTACTCCGGAAACGGGTATAGGCATACCAGGTGGTTTGTTCCTGCGGATGCAACAGCCAGGCGCTTGTAAGCGGAAAATGGGTATGCCATAACCAGACGGTGCCCCCGGTAACCGGCAAACCGGCCGCCGCTTTTAAAGAGCCGGGCTGCTGCTCGGGCCAGAACGGCTGATCCAGGCGGCCCTTATTATTAAAGGGTCCCAAAAGCTTCCACCGGATATGGGTTTGCTGCATATAATTAAAAGGAAGCCCGGAAAAATATTGTTCCTTATGCGCAAGCAGGCGCCGTTCAAAGTTTTTAAAATCCTCCGCCCTTTCCGATTCCGGGGTGCCGATGGAAAAATGGTACCCACTGTAGCCGCCCCCGCGCCAGCTCCGCTCCGCAAAGGCAAGGAGGGCCGGGTAGACCGCATTCTGCACCAAAAGATCCCGTTGACCTGCAACCCTCCGGTCGCTCCATAAACAGACCTCGGCGCCCAGCAAACTTTTATTGCCCTGCTCCCGCTCAAAAAATTCACGGTTAAAAATGGTAACCACAGTATTTTCCGGGTCCATATCGCTGATATACAGGAAACGGGAGTCAATATACTTTCCGGTGGTATCCTTTTTATAATGCTGGTCTTCTGCCTTCCATAAATGCTGCACCGTTTTATTGCTTTTGGCTGCTCCCGGGTTCCAGGCGATCACTTTTTTTCCGCAGGAGTCCAGCAACGCCTCAATTTCCGGAACAAAATTTTTATTCGTGATGTGTACCTCATCGGCACCAATGTGCAGGTACGGTACGTCATAGGTCGCCGCCACTTCCCTGATGATATTTTTCACCACTTCAAGTCCGCGCCCACTTTGCATATCGAACCCCATCGCACGCGTAAATGCCTCACTGTGGCCGGGCATGTCCATTTCCGGCACCAGCGTAATATGGCGGTCCCGGCAATATTGGATCAGTTCCTTTACCTGCGCCACGGAATAAAAGCGCCCCTTGTTGCGCGTCATAGATGCGGCGCCGGTAAGCTGCGGATACTTTTTTATCTGCAGCCGCCATGCAACATTTTCCGTCAGGTGCAGATGAAAAACGTTCATCTTATAGCGGGCCATTATATCGATCTGTTGTTTCAACTGGCTCACCGACTGAAAATTGCGTCCTGCATCTACCATATATCCCCGCCAGGAAAAAGCAGGATAATCTGTGATAGCGCAGCCACCGGCCTTATTTCCTTTCAGCAATTGTTGCAGGGTCTGCAGTCCGTTAAAGATCCCATGGGGTGTATTGGCCTTTAGCAATATGTTTTCAGACGACACGGTCAGCTGATAGGCCTCGTCGGAACAAACAGACGCCGGAACATGATCCAGCATTATATAAACAGAGCGGTCCGCAAGTTTGCCGGGGACCCCTTTTTTTACAGGAAGCCGTTTTAATCCGGCGGGTAAAAACCGGGCCAGCAGTGGTCGCAGACTGTCGGACGAAACATAAACGGCCCTGGCCTCTGAAATATCAAACACTGCATTCCGCCAGCTTAGCTCGCGGGGCAGCGGGATCAACGCTGCCCTTTCCGTTTGTGCGGCAGCGCATGAGAAAAGAAAGCAACTAATCATACATAATAGCTGGATTCCTTTTTTCCTGATCGGTTCCAATCGCTTTTTGCGGTTCATGTATAAGGGGTCCGGCCTGACCGGCTGTGATGATTAGAGGTATTGCACTAAAGTTACGCAAAAGACAGTTCCCCGCCGTCCTGTACCATCATGCGCCGGCAATGATCGCCCCGGCGCTCAGGGCTCTGTGCAAAGGGTACCACCGGTATTTCCTGAAAACGTATTGCCCCACTGGCCGAAGTTTGTTACCAGCGCCGGATGCCGTATGCTGATGGCACAACCACTATTATTCGTAATGTTGTTGTTATACACCTGGCACCCGTCATCCGGCTGATTTAAATTATTCTGAAAGCGGATGGCATGCCCGTAGGTCCGGTCGATGGTGCAATTAAAGATATTGGCTCCATTTGCCTGATCAATACCGATGGCCCCTACTCCCCGGCTGCTCTTATTATTTTTATAAAACCACACATTATTTACAAAGCAATTGTGCGAGCCACCATCGATCGTAAGCCCCTCGCCTCCATTTTCATAGCATTGCGAGTTTTTGATCGTATTATCGGAACTGGCCCACTGCGAAATGCCCACAATGTAATTATAATAGGCTTTTACGCCTTCGATCCATATATTGTTTGCATTATGAATTAACAGACCGGAGTGGCCGCTGTTGCGGAAATGGCTGTTATAGATCTTTGTTTGATTTCCAAAAATGCGCATATCGGGCTCGGGCAGGTTTCCACCATCGATATAGATCCAGTCGATCACGGTATTTATAATGCCCCCATCCACATCTATAACCGAAACGCCCTGGCCCGGTGCTGCCGGTGCTTTGCGCAGGTAATTGATTGGATCGGTACCATTATTTTCACCTCTTATCGTTAACCCGCTTTTATTCACATGTACGGTTCCTGTAAAATAGTGGTTCCCGGCCCTGATCACAATCATATCGCCGGAAGCAGACTGGTTGATCAGGTTTTGAAGGGCCGCTGTTTCGTCCGGCCCGTTTTGGGCGCTCAGGTACCTTGTAACAGCCAGCAGGGCATTGTTGGAGGTTTTTTCAGCAACGGCCTTCTGGTGAGGATCAGCGCCTGCCTGACCGGGGTTCCCGGATTTACTGCAGGCGAAAAGGAAAAATACGGCGCCCAGCAGGGGGCGGCAAAGAAAATACGTCTTTTTCATTTTTCTGTTTTTTACGGTTTATAAAAAGAGCCGGTTTTTATTTCCAAAAAATTCCGATTGCCATCCAGGTAACCGATCCCCACTTTTCCCGTAATCTTCTTAAAAAATATTCCGCTCCACATACGCGCTCAATTCGCCCAATACCATAAAATCCCCGTCGCCGGTAAGCCCTATAAATTTAAAGTACCTGCCTGAAACGGCTGATGTAATGGGATAAAACTGCTCGCCGCTTGCAAACCTGTCAAAATTAAAAATGCCGAGGTCTGTCCAGGTGATATTGTCTTTGCTTATCAGTACCTGGAACGTGTTGGGCCCCCTGAGGTCGCCATTCGGTGCATCTTTAATGGTTCGTTCAACGCCCAATTGTGTTAAAGTCTTCTCCGATCTCATATCAATGATCACCCAATGCGGATATGTTGCACCAACCTGCGAATGCCAGCGGGTGGCAACAGTACCGTCAATCACTGCGGCGGCGCCGCCGCCCGACTCGTTATGCTGATCGGAATAGGATACAACACTCCATTTTGTTTTATCCAGTTTGATACTTCTGATCGCACCGTAAGTATTGTAAATCGTATCAATCGCATTGGAATCCGCAAGAAATACAGAACGATATTCAAATTTTGTATCTGCCGCAAAATCATCAATAACGCTGGCTGACTGGGTATTGCCCACGAAAAGCTGTTTCTGCACGCCGGCGGTATCTTTATAGGTTAACTGCAGCCCTACTTCCCCGTTGTAAACAGCAGCAGCCCCCCAATTGATCGTCAACACATCTGCCTGCACTGCTGCGGATGAAACAAAACGGTTTGTCAGTGCCGCCAGGTAACCATCGCCATAGGCACGGCCATTCACCTCCACGGGTACGGAGCTGTTGCCGTTCTTATCAAAGGTTTTAATAATGAATGTATAGTATTGCTCCTGCAATCCCGTAATGGGCACCTGGATCGTATCCTGGGCGGGGGTGATGTTTACCGAAACGGAATCGCTGTAATTGTTCCAATACACTTTGGCGCTGCTTACATTGGGATCGGAGGCGCGCGGCCACACGATCGCTACTTTTTTATAGCCGGGCCGTACCACGGCTTTTGCTTTTTCCACGTACACCCTGCCGCCGGGTTCAATAAGGTTTTTATAACTGTCATCTATTTTTGAACAACCCCATGCTACGAGCAGGATATATAAAAATAAATTCTTCATGAATCATTTTTTTTGACGGATAATAATTACAGCTCTATTTTTCCCCAGAAACTGATCTCGGAAACTACGATCTGGCCGATAGGCCCGGAGCTGGCATAGGTGGCGATGGTCTTGAACCGGATGTACCGGAAAGCGCCCTGGTCGCCGGTAAACTCAAAATCGCCGCCGTTTACAACCGAATACGTCAGGTCTTCTTCTGTGATCTGCCCCTGTGGTAGTCCCGAGGGTTTGATGAACTCGAAGCTGCCCAGCTGCTTCCAGCCATCCCAGCTGCCATTGGCGGGTGGATCATTGGACCCCCATATCTCAAATTGTTTAACGCTGGCGCCTGCGTAGGGCGATTCATGATAATGCATCACTTTCATGCGGCTGGCCGTAACGGTCTTACCCAGGTCAAGCGTAAACCATTGCGGTATCTGCAATGTATGTACGGTAGCAAAAATATTGTAGTTGCCGATGCCCCAGGAACCATCGTATACATGCGGAAGATCAAACGACTCCACATACTGGTAGGTATCTGTGGGCAGGTACATGGCCTTCCAGGTGGTCTTGGGAATAAACTGCTCAAACAACGGTTTTATAACCGCCTCTACCTGCGGCGACCGGTTATTCCACCGGTCGCGGACATAAACCGCAAACCTTTTTGAAAGGGTATCAAAACCCCGGGCCGAAAAAGTGCCGGAATCGAGTGCACTGTAATACGAATTGATTTCTTTATATGCACCGTTCCCAGTGGTATCATACAACAAGGTAAAGGCAAGGTTTGCACGGGTAGGATTCCGGTATCTCAGCCGCACCCCGCCAAAAGTAGGCTCAAGACTGATGGATTGCTGTACCTGCATTACGGGAGGTGTAAGCGGCACCAGGTCCACTGTTAAGGGCTCCGACGCTTTTTCATTTTTCCCAACACTATAAATCGTTATCTGCCGCGGACTTATATCTCCAAAACCCGATACTACGAGGGTATCTTTAAAAACAGAAGATTTGGCCTCTGCTTTTACCCCTGGCTGTATCTCATAAACCGCCTTTACATAAGAGAGGTTGGCATCCACCGGCAGGCTGTACGTGATAATACCGCCGCCCGGTGTGGGCTTTACCTGTATATTCGTAACCTGTGCCGGAGGGGGCATGCTGTCATCCGTATAATTATAAACGGGCTCCTTACCACAACGGGCAAGGAGGAAAGCACTTGTTGCTATTAAACTGATTTTTAGAAAATTTTTCATTTCAATACTTTTCTGATGTTTACCAGCCGATATTCTGCTTAAGGTTTGTATTCCGCGTCAGCTCCTCTTCCGACAGGGGCCAGAAATAATCCTTAATGCTGAACCGCTGATTATATAAAGTAACCGGGTTGTAATAAGCCGCAGCCGCGCTCTGGTTTATGTCCCAGCCGCGCAAGGGCGCATTGTACTCCTGTATGCCTTCCTTCCAGCGCCGGAGATCCCAGAAGCGATGCCCTTCAAACATCAGCTCCAGGTTGCGCTCCCTGTGAATGATGCTGCGCAAACCGTCCTTTGTTGTATACTTTACTGGATTTTTTGAAAAATTGGTCCACGCCGTTTCAACTGCAGGAAGACCCGCCCGTTCCCGCACCAGGTTTATGTACTGGTACGCTTCCGCACCGGGGCCACCCGCCTCGTTTAAGGCCTCCGCATATAAGAGGTAAAGGTCTGCCAGGCGTATGAGCGGCCAGGGATAGTTTACATAGGAGTACCGGGTGGTATGATCCATCGTGTTTTCAAAATGGACTACTTTTTTTATGGCGTACCCGGTAACCGGACCATAGGCGGGGTTGCTGAGCCCGTTGATCTGGCCACGCTTTGAAGAAATATAATAAAGATCGAGCGGCTTGCTGTCGTCAAACCGGCCCTGCCCGTACCAGATGCCGCCATCAAAGCCCAGACTGGCATAGAAACGCTGCTCCCGGTCAAAATTAAGTGCAGCGGTGGTATATCCCTGTCGTACCATTAGCCCCTCGGCAGCGGTGGCCGTCCTTAACGTATAGCGCTGGTCATAGCTGTATGTTTTATCCTCCTCAATAGGCACCCCGTTTTTTGTATAAAACTGTTCCGCAATTTTAATGGGTGCATCCAGGGCATTCAACATCACGGTATTATCAGGAAAAGCAGGATCCCACTTGGGCGGCGTATGGAACTGGATGCCGTCTGCCCAGCTTTGAGTATTGGCCCAGATGATCTCACTGTTCCATCTTTCGGTAAACGATGTCCGGATACTCAATTGCGTGCGCATGGTATTGGAGAGGGTTACATTTTTATATGTAGCAGGCACGTTATACAATGCATACCCCAGTTCCGTACAAATATCAACGGCCTCTTTACAGGCGGCCACAGCGCTGGTCCACTTTGCAGGATCTGCCGTTTGATTAAAAAGCCGGGTCCCATCATTATTTTCAAGCGTGGCGGCATCCGTATTGCCGTTGTATAGAGGACTGGCGGCGGTTACCAAAACCAGGGCCTTTACGGCATATGCAACCGGCCTGGAGATACGGCCCAGCAGGTCCTGGTTCGTAATGGCGTCGGGTAGCGAATCTTTTGCCTCATCCAGCAGCTCAGTAATATAGCTGAAGCATTCATCAACCGTATTTCTTGACATTTTTACCTGTTCAATCGACGCGTCTACCGGCAGGTTCTGTTTTATAAGGGGTACGGGGCCATACATCCGTACCAGGCAGAAATGATACCATGCTTTTAGAAATTTCACCTCTGCGATCCAGTAAGTTTTCATAATGGGGGGCACCCCGGGCACTTTCCGGGCATTCTCCAGGAAAATATTACAATCGCGGATGGCTTTGTAGTAGGACTCCCAGTACTCCTGCCCAATCGGGTTTACAAAGTTCTGGTTGCCCCGCGCAATGTTGAACATCCGGCCTAACTGGCCCCAGCGGCTCTGCAGGGGAATCATTTCATCGCCTCCCGTTAAAGCCGGGTTTAAATTCGGATCGGCATCTTTTAACAGATAGGAATAGCAGGTGCCCAGGTATTTTTCAGCCTGCGTGCGGGTAGCGAAAGCATTGTCGATCGTTGCAATATTGTCCGGTACAATGTCGAGGTACTGTTTACAGGAATTAAGCGCCACCGATACGATCACCCCTACCGCCCAGTATAATGGCTTTATATTTTGTATGCTGCAGAATTTCATGCTATCAGTTTTTTAGAAAGTGTTAGTGGAACGTTATGTTCAGTCCCACGTTAAATACTTTTTGCAGGGGGTATCCCAACCCGTTCCCCGCCATTTCCGGGTCCCACATTTTAAACTTGCTGAACGTAAGCAGGTTCAGCGCATTTACATAAACTCTTAAGTTATTTGCTCTCAGTTTATCCTGGATGCTTTTTGGAAGGGTGTACCCCAGCTCTACCTGCTTCAGCCGGAGAAAAGCGCCGTTGCGCATCCACCAGGTGCTGGACTGTGTATTGTTCCCCTGCTCAATAGAGGTGCGGTCGTCCTTTTCGCTCAGCCGGGGCATGACCGCGTATACATTTTGATCGGACTCCGACCAATAGCTGTCTGCATAGGCTTTGAGCAGCTGGGTCTGCCTGAAAAAGGGCATGGTGCCGGTATACTGGCCGTTGCTGCCAAAACCTGCTACATTGATCCAGAACGATTCCCGGGCAATGCCATTAAAGAAAAAGGACACATCAAAATTCTTAAAGCCGGACGAAAGACCGAAGCCGTAATTGATTTCGGGAGTGGTGGGATAGCCGATCGGTGCTTTATCCGCTTCCGTGATCTGCCCGTCGTTATTAATGTCAAGATATTTGATATCGCCCCCCATGGCGCCGTCAATAAAATTTTGCCGGGGAGCATTGGCTGCTTCGGCATCGTCTATAAACAATCTTTCGGCAATATACCCAAACACACGTCCGATAGGCTGACCTACGTGCGAGCGGTATGGATCTTTATATGCCGGCTCTTCATACACATCATACCGGCTTGTGGCGTACGTAAAATTACCAAGTGCCGATACCCACAGGTCGTTACTGAATGTTTTTTTATAATCCAGTGAAGCGTCGATCCCCCTGGAAGACGCCTGGCCCACGTTGGCCCGGTTTACCGCGGAAAGTCCCATAGTAGCCGGCACATAGGCCCGGTCCATCAGGATGTCCTTCCTTTTCTGAAGAAAATAATCCGCTTTTAAATTCAAGCTGTTGAACAGCTCCAGCTCCACGCCATAATTTTGCTGTATGGATGTTTCCCAGCTGATATTGGGATTTGCATACCGGTTCACCAAAATACCGTTCATAGGACCATATTCCAAAAGACCGAACCGATAAGCTCTTTGAGCGCTGTTCATATTCACTTCCGATAAATAAAAAAAACGGTCATCGGGGCTGCCGATGGCATCATTGCCTACCAGGCCATAAGTGGCCCTGAACTTTAAATTCGACACCACGTCTATCAAGGGCTCAAAGAACTGCTCGTTGGATACCGTCCAGGCAAGACCCGCCGACGGAAAGAACCCAAATCGCTTTTCTTTTGAGAAACGCTCGGAGCCATTGTAACCAAAATTGAACTCAACATAATACCGGCTGTCATAACCATAAGTAGCACGGCCCGATACACCGATATTTCTGAAGGGCAGCGATTTCTGAAGGCTTCCGGCATTGGCATTTAAGCGCTGGTTCAGCATATAGACCAATAAACCGCTGACATTGTGCTTCCCATGGAACGTGCGGTTATAATCCAGCTGTGACTGCATGTAGAAGAAGGTTTCAATGGTTTTCGGGCCTTCTGTATAACCCAGGTATTCGGTCCCTTCTGCTTCATTAAGCGGCATCAGGATATACTGATCTGTTGCCCGGTCGTAGCTGGCTACCTGGTAAAAATAGGGGTTATAAAAGCGGTTCACGTCAAAAAAAGAAGTGCGGTTCGTGTTCATCATGGTATTCCAGGTAAGCCCCTTAACTACGGAATTGAGATTTTGCTTCAGCTCCAGCTGTGCCAGCATCAGGGAGCGTGAATAATCCCTGTAGCCCTTTACCATGTCTGCGTAGGGGTTGATGAACGGGCCATTCTGGTCGGTACCGCCAAACAGGATGTGCCGGGTTTCCATATTGGCGGAATCGGGGGGAAAGAACGCCGGGTAGGCCACCGGGTTGGCATGCATGGCGCTGTAATACATCTGGTCGCCACCCGGCACCGGGCCTGTATAATCGTCAAAATTGCCGTTGAGCCGCACCGTTAGCATGGTAGATTTAGTAACATCAATATCCACATTTGAGCGAAGCGTATAGCTTTTTAAATTGATATTGTTGTTGAAATTGTTACGCCGGTCCACCTTCAGCACGCCGTTATCTTTATTAAAAGCGCCGGATACAAAATATCTTGCCACGCCGCCGCCACCGCTCACATTGAGGTTATAGCGCTGGTTTACCGCATATCTTTTAAACAGCATCCCGATCCAGTCATTTTGGGGATATACGTACGGGTTGGCGCCCGGTGCGGCCGTGCGTTCAATTTTCTCCTGCGAATACAACAGCTGTATATTGCCTCTTGTAGCCCGGGCCTCATTTGCCAGCTTCATATAAGTGACCGGATCGGCGAGCTCCACCGTTTTAGTGGGGGTAGAAACCGAATTTTCCACCCGCAAAGAGACCTTGGCCTTTCCCACAGCTCCTTTTTTTGTGGTTACCAGTATCACGCCGTTGGCCCCCCGCGCGCCATACACGGCAGTGGAAGTAGCGTCTTTTAATATGGAGAAAGTGGCGATATCATCGGGTTGCAGACGGGCCAGATCCGTAGGTGTGAGCTCAATTCCATCGATCAGGATCAGCGGGTCCCGCTTATAGCCAAAGGTGGTAACGCCCCGGATAAAAAACTCGGCATTGTCCCGGCCGGGCTCCCCTGACCGCTGGAAGGCGATCATACCGGCCACCCTCCCTGCCAGCGCAGTCGTCAGATTGCTGGCCGGTATCTTCAGATCCGACGGACTTACAGAGGTAACAGCGCCTACCACATCTTTTTTCTTTTGAGTACCAAAGCCCACCACTACCACTTCTTCGATCTTTTGCTTTTCCAGGTCCGGCTCCAGGGCAATGGTCATATTGCGCGCCTGGCCAACGGCAATCGTTTTTCCCTTATAGCCAACGGAGGTGACCACCAGCGAATCGGTTTCGGCGTCCACCTCAATTATAAACTTCCCGTTAAGATCCGTAGAAGCGCCGCGGCTGGTGCCCATAACGGAAACGGAGGCACCTGCGATCGGCTCTCCTTTCTCATTGATCACTTTACCGTTCAGCACCCAGGAAAGCGGCACCACCTGTTGTTTCCTGCTGGTAATGAGGATGGCCCGGTCCATCAGCTGGTAGGTAAACGGCTGATCAGCAAAACACAGATCCAAAGCCTGTTTCAGCGGAACATCCTTCAAATTGACAGACAGGTTCCGGGCATTCCGGATCTCCCGTACATCGGCTAAAATGGAATAGCCACTTTGCCGGCCGATCCATTCTATCACCGTTTTAAACGGCTCGTTTTTAGCCTTCAGTGTGATTTGCTGCGACCATGCCGATGCATTCACCTTTAAACAAGCGATGATAACCAGCAAAACGGTTAATTTCATTGCTAAGAAAGTTTTAGGTTCTGTTCCTTTACAAGCAAAAATGAGACGGGCAATCCGGTGCAAAGCCCGGCCCATGTAATGAATCTTAAAATTCATACATTTGTAATTGTTATGGTTTTAGATAATATGACTCCTGTCTTTGTTATCCGGACCTGACGCGCCGGAAGTGTTGGCCCACTTCCGGATTTTGTTTTTATGGCCCGGTGATCATTCTGTTACATATATTTTTCTCCCTTCGATTTTAAAGTGAATATTGCCTACAATTTCAAGCATCTCCAACACGCGCGAAAGCGGTACGTTCCGTTCGATCTTGCCATAAAAAAGATTATCGGGCAACTGATCGTATACAAACTCTACATCATACCATTTCCGGATCTGCTCTTCCATGGTCTTAAAATCCGCCGAGTCAAACTCAAAGTAGCCGTCCTTCCAGGCAATCGCGGCCTCAGGGTTGCTTTTCTCCGCGATGCTGACCACCCCTTTTCCTTTCACAAATTCAGATTCCTGGCCCGGCTTTAATATGCGGGAAACACCCGCGCCCGATAACTTAATGCTTCCCTCCAGCAGCGTGGTTTTGATCACCGAAGCATCTGTACCCGTGTTCACGACAAAATGCGTTCCCAATACTTCCACGGACTGGTTACCGGACATCACCCGGAATGGCCTTGCCGCATCTTTGGATACCTCAAAATAAACTTCGCCTGAAGACTGTACCTGGCGCTCCTTCTGCGAAAACCATACCGGGAACCGGACCGTGGAACCGGCATTCAGCCAAAGCTTTGAACCATCCGGCAGTTCGACCCGGGAGGCGCCGCCCACCGGTGTGGTAAATGTAGCAAACAGCGGCTCCGGGACCGCCTCCTCTTTGGCACCGGAATCCCGGAACTGTACCACTCCATCATCCGACCTGGAAATAACAATGCCGTTCCTGCTGTACAAAACGCCTTTTGAGGTACTGTCGACCTGCACCGCAGATCCGTCTGAAAAATGGATGACCGCTTTTTCGGTGCCGGGCAGCACTTCTTTTTTGCCGGCGATGGCCTCCTGAACGGGCCGCGTTTCCCCGTACTGGTACAACCGGTACCCGGCCCAAACCACCAGGAACACCGCCGCTGCAGCAAGCAGGTAGCGTTTCACGGAGCTTCGCTTTTTAGCAATCGTCCCTGCCGCAGCCGTCGCTTCCAGCAGTTCCCGTATGCGGCCGCTTTGCTGTTTGGTAATCGATGCACCCGCTGGCGCTTCTTCGGGAAGATGGTACTGCCGGTATATTTCGGCAAGCAACACACGATCGGATTGCGGACTACGGATAAATTCCATCAGCTCATCAATCTCTTCCGGCAGGCACTCGCCGGCGACGTACCTGCGCATCAGCTCGCTATAATAACGGGTATCCTTTTCCATTGACAATACACTTTAGCCCTTCCTAATATTAATATAATATCTCCCTCGTTCAAAACAGGGTGGATACGGGGGCTCTTTTTTAAAAAAAATTTAGAAAAATGACAAGAACACAAACAGGATCAGGGGCTGAAAATCGATATACCGGCTCATATAGCTTTTGATGGACCGGGTGGCCAGTACCATATGTTCCTTTACGGTATTCTTTGAGATCCCCAGTTCAAGGGCAACACCGTCATAGGTCTTGCCTTCATCACGGCACAGGCAGAAAACTTTCCTACGCTGTACCGGAAGACAATTGATGGCATCGGAAAGGAGGGCCTCATATTCTTTCCAGCGCAGCTGTTCTTCATTGGAAAAGGTGAGCGGCACCGTCATAACTTTGATCCGTTCGGTGATCTCCCGTTGCCGGGCATTTTTTTTCAATGTCTTGAATATGCAGTTCCTGGAAATCTTATATAAGTAAGCCTGCAATGAACGGGTACTGTCTACCCGGTCCTTTACACGCCAAAGCGTTAGAAATACTTCCTGGAGCACATCTTCAGCAAGCTCCGGCAATTTTACAAACCGGATCGCAAAAGCATAAAGACGCTCGTGATACAAATCATAAATCCTTGTATAAGCTGAAGTATCACCATTTCTCAGCCCTTCGATGATTTCTATTTCTTCCGGTTTCATATGATGTTCATGTAGCAGCCTTGGCAAGCTTCCAGGTAAGGCAATAACAAACACGCAATTAAAGGTATACAAAACCTGCAGCCCATCCGTCCTGCACTGTCATGCCTGGCTGCTGCCGTTAACCCGGCCGGCCGGCAAGCAGCTTCTGCTTAATCGTTGTACAGGAAGATCGTTATTTTCCCATCCTTTGTGATCGCCGCACGGTACATACCGGCCGTATTAAAAGGCATTGCCGCATTTCCGTTCCGGTCCAAAGCGATCAGGCCACCGTTACCGCCGCTGCTGCCGATCTTTGTGATCACTGCATCTCCGGCCTCTTTTACCGGCATACTTTTATATTCCATCAACGCAGACAGATCATAAGCGGCTACATTCCGGATAAAATATTCGCCCCAGCCGGTGCAGGACACAGCTGCCGTTTTATTGCTGGCGTAGGTGCCCGCCCCGATCACCGGTGAATCACCGATCCTCCCAAACCTTTTGTTCGTCATCCCACCCGTGGAGGTTCCTGCCGCCAGGTTCCCGTTCCGGTCCAGCGCCACAGCGCCCACGGTTCCGAACTTATAATCCGGGAAACCGGTCCCCGGCTGCTGCTGACGGTGCCCCACCTTCGTTTTCGGTGCCTCATCCCGGATCGCTTTTTGCAGCCCCTGCCATCGCTCTTCGGTATAAAAGTATTTTGGTCTTACGATCGTAAGACCACATTGTTTTGCAAACTGTTCCGCACCTTTTCCGGACAGCATAACATGTTCCGACCGTTCCATAACTGCTCTTGCCGCATCAATCGGGTTCTTAATGGTGGTTACCCCTGTTACCGCGCCCGCTTTGCGCGTGTTTCCATCCATAATGGCTGCATCCAGCTCATTGCGCCCACCGTGTGTAAACACCGCTCCCTTGCCTGCGTTAAACAACGGATTGTCCTCCATTATCCGGATGGCGGCCTGTACCGCCTCCAGGGCCGGTTGCCCGTCTTTGATTTTTGCATATCCTGCTTTTAAAGCAGCCTCAAGCGCTTCCCGGTACACTTTTTCTTTTCCGGACGTCATTTTTGACCGCAGGATCGTGCCGGCCCCTCCGTGGATCAGCAATACGTACTGCCCCTGGCCGGGCAGCTGCTGACTGGTTACGGACTGGCCGGCCGCAATGTGGCACAGGAAGCTTGCTGCTAACAGGAAGCACAGCCGGGCTCTTTTCATATATCTGTTTTTAACCATCACAAATTTAAAGTTTAATTTACCGGAAGCCAGTAATTTTACCAAAATGGATCCGATCGCACAGCATACACAGCTTATAAAAAGATACAGTCGTGAACTGGGCTTTGACTATTGTGGTATCGCCAAAGCGGAGCAGCTGGATGAAGATGCCCGCAGACTGGAACAATGGTTGTCGAAAGGCATGCATGGGGGGATGCGGTACATGGAAAACTATTTCGATCTGCGGATCGACCCGGCAAAGCTGGTGCCCGGCGCCCGGTCGGTGATCACCCTGCTGATGAACTATTTTCCGCAGCAAACACAGCAAACGGACGGACCCAGGATCTCGAAATATGCATACGGGCAGGATTACCATGAAGTGATCCGTGCCCGGCTGAACGCGTTGCTCCAATACATAAGGGAACAGATCGGTGCCGTCAACGGCCGTGGGTTTGTAGACTCTGCACCGGTGCTGGAACGCACATGGGCCCGGAAAAGCGGGCTGGGATGGATTGGCAAAAATGGTAACCTGCTGGTAAAAGGCGCGGGATCGTTTTATTTTATTGCTACCCTTATCACAGATCTGGCGCTTCAATATGATGATCCCTACGGAAAAGATTTTTGCGGCAGCTGCACCAAATGCATCGATGCCTGTCCCACCCAGGCTATTTTACCCGGTAAAGTAGTGGATGGCAGTAAATGCATTTCTTATTATACGATTGAATTAAAAGAAGCGCTGATACCGGAGGAGGCAAAAGGCCGGTTCCAAAACTGGGTATTTGGCTGTGATGTTTGCCAGGACGTTTGCCCCTGGAACCGTTTCAGTACGCCCAACCAGCAGCCGGATTTTACACCCCTGCCGGAGGTCCTCAACCTTTCCACGAGGGAATGGGAGCATTTTTCAGAAGAACAATTCCGGAAGATCTTTAAGCATTCTCCCATCAAGCGCACGAAACTGAGCGGCATTCAGCGGAACCTGAAATTCATCCGGGGTTGAAGTCTGTTTGCCACCAAGTCCCAAAGGCAGAAAGAAACACTAAGATTTTTTATCTGCAGGCGTAAACTATATTATTGAATTCCTTCGTGGCCCCGTAGCCCATTAATGTACATTCTCCTTTAACTTTTTCAGCCCTTCTTCCATGATCTGCCCGTAAGACCGGTCTACCAGCAGCCCTGAAAAACGCTCCCAGGGGTACCATTTAAAATTAAAATCCATATAATTCTGAAGGGTCAGCGAATCCGAATGCGCATAACGGATCAGTCTCCAGCTGTTGAGCACCGGCTGTACGCCCTTTTTCATCTGAACGGTAACCAGCGAATCGGCACTGGTGGTCACCTCCAGCTGTATGTTCTTTACCGTCGCTCTTGTAACCCTTCCGCCCGCGACTGTTACATCTTTCAGTTGCAGTGTATCAAAACCCGGGTACCAGTTCTTCCAGCGCGACAGGTCCCCGACCTCGCTGAGTACAGAGTCGGCTCCCGCATAAAGGTTTATTGCCCGCGACACGCGGACATGCGACGGCAGCAAGAGCGTTACACCGGTAACGGCCAGTAAAAGAATGATCGCACTAAAAAATAAGAGCTTTATATATTTCATATTTGCGTTCTTAGATTAGACGTTAGATAATAGACGTTAGACGATAGACCTTCAACTTAAACATCGGTCCCCGGCGTATTCCCTTTCAGGGAGCAGGCCTGGAACTTTGAACCTGGAACCTGAAACGTTGAACCATTCCTCACTCCCACCGCATAATTTTTGAAACGGTGAAATAAACCACCAGGATCCACAAGCCCAGATAGCCCAGCTCTTTCCAGCAATCATACAGATGCAGGCCTTCAAATGACACTTTGCGCATGGCATCATTGAACTGTGTCAGCGGCAGCAACTCACAAAGACGCTGCATCCATTTCGGAAATACATCGATCGGAAAAAAGGTACCCGAAAGCAGTATTTGCGGAAATCCAAAAACATTGATCATGAGCGGGATCACCGTATCATTTTTTGCGATGCTGCTAATGATAAGTCCTACCCCCATCAGTAAAAACAACATCACCACCGATAGCACCAGCATTTCCAGGAAGGTCAATGCCCCGTGCACCAGTGTGAAATCTAAAAAGAAATGCCCCACCAGGATCAGCACCACCAGGTTGATCAGCTGGAAGAACAGCCGGCTGGCCCCGATGCCCACCAGGATATTGAGCTTTTTCACCGGTGAAGCATAAAAACGTTTTAAGACCAGCTGCTCGCGAAGATTAAAAAAGACAAAGGCAATACCGAATAAAGTGGAGAACAGGACGGAAAACCCAAGCTGACCGGGCAGTACAAAATCAATGGAACGGTATTTTTTTCCGGGAACGATCTGTGTTTGTATGGTATAGTTCTTTTTTATGTGCGCTGCATTCAGCTGAATACGAAGCGCTGCATAGTCAATGGCCCGCACCAGTCCCGGGAGGGCCGCCGTGCCGACCTCACTGGTCTTTAGCCATATCCGGGCCGTTTCGCCCGTATCCCTTGCGTTCCGGATGAGCAGCACGGCATCCAGCTTGCCTTTGCTCAGGTCCTCGTTGCGGGCAGCGGTATCATGATAATGCACCAGTTTCATAAACCCGCTGCTCACCAGGCTGTCATAAAGAACACCGGTGGTATCCCCGGAAGGGTCGACCGCCACGGTTCTTGCCGCGGCCGGCCGGTCGGTAAATGCCCCAAAGATCAGGATGAACACAATTGGAAAAAGCAGGCTGAAAAAAAGGGATGACGGCTGACTGAATATTGCTTTAAAACTTGCTTTTGTTATGGCCCACAGGGCCCTTGACTGGTTATACTTCATGCTGATGCCTGATTGCTTGATCTGCGGTTTGTTCAACCTTCTTTTTTATTATTTGTAGCGGGTCCCTGTTGCTCCCCTTTAATGGACCGAAAACGTAAAAGGCAGCCGTGCCTGCACACTATTGGTCATTTGTTTTACCGATTTCAGCTGCTCATACACGGTTGCATACTCCGGCCCCAGTTCCTGCCCCACCATCGTGGCGGCGCTGCTGTTCCTGCTCACTCCCAGGAGACGCTCCAGCAGGCTCCCATGCCGAGGGTATTCTTTTACCCTGAACGTTTTTAATCCTGCTTTTTTCGCCGCTGCGTTGAGCGCGTCTTCCAGCCCCCCAAAGCGATCGATCAGTCCGATCTCTTTTGCTCGCAATCCGGTCCATACCCTTCCCTGGGCAATGGTTTCGATATACGCCGTGTCTTTTTTCCGGCCTTCAGCCACGCGTTGTTTAAACTGATCATAGATCCGTTCGATGCTGCCCTGAACGATCTTCTTCTCCTGCTCGGTCATGGGGTGATCAACGGATCCGGCATTGGCCAGCGGCCCCGTACTGACGCCGTCAAAAGTAACGCCCAGCTTGTTTTTCAGGAACGCGCTCATATCCGGAATGACCCCAAACACGCCGATGGACCCGGTCAGCGTACCGGGCAGGGCAAAAATACTATCCGCGGCACAGGACATATAGTACCCGCCCGAAGCTGCAACATCTCCAAAGCTCACCATCAGTGGCTTGGCAGCCTTTGCCATCTTCATCTCCCTCCAGATATGGTCGCTTGCCAATGCGCTGCCGCCCCCGGAGTTTACACGGACCACAATGGCTTTAATGGAAGGATCCAGGCGCACTTTGCGTAACAGATCTATATATTCACCGTCGCTGATCACTCCATCCTCCCCTTTTCCATCCACAATGCTGCCCGCCGCGTAGATCAGGGCGATCTTTTCTCCACTGCCTTCCAGATCTTTATTCGCCTGTGCATATTGGCCGATGGTCACAAAATCGATCTTGTCGGCGCTGTCTATTTTTAATTGCTGTTTCAGTTCCAGCCGCAATTCATCATCGTAACGCACCCCATCGATCAGCTTCCTGTCGGCGGCGATCCGTGGGGTAAGGATAGCACCCTCATTGGCCCACTGGTGCAGGGTGAGCGTATCCAGCTTCCGGGCAGCAGCCGTTTTTTGCAAAAGGTCGGCATACAGGTCATTCAGCCAAACGCTGGTCTGTAATTGATTGGCTTCCGTCATCTTTTCTGCGCGCAGCGGCTCAGTAGCGCTTTTAAATTTCCCTGCATAAAATATCTGCGGGTTGATCTGCAGTTTATCCAGGGCCCCTTTCAAAAAGAGATAGCTCACGCGGTACCCCACCCATTCAAAGTCCCCGGAGGGGCTCACATAGATTTTATTTGCAATATTTGCCACTGCATAAGCCTTCTGGGTCATCGTATTTCCAAATGCAATGACCGTTTTTCCCGAACGTTTGAAATCCTCCAGCGCTGTCCGGATCTCATCACTCGAGGCAAACCCGTTTGCATTTCCATTGGCTACGAGGTAGATCGCCCGGATCCGGTCATCGGTCTTCGCCTTCCTGATCAGGCGGATCACATCATACAGCGACGGTGTGGCCTCCAGCGATCGTTCCTGAACGATCGATTGTACGTCACTCGAAGGAATTTCCACATAGGCATCGGCCAGGTCGATTTTCAATACCGACGGGTCCGTGATCACCGGAACGGCACGGGAAACTGCGCTGCTGGCCATACCCATAAAAAAGAAAAAGGCAATGACACAGAATGCAAGGACGGCCAGAAAAGCGGCGAGGAATACTTTGAAAAAAGAACGCATATAATGAATTTAAAACAGATCTCCTTTGATGAAATGCCAAAATTAAAGATATTTGGCTTGTAGCGCATTACAAATGAACCATGCATTTTTATTAATCGGCGGAAACCTGGGCGACCGTGCGGCCCATCTGACGCAGGCACGCGACCTGATCAGCCACCGCATTGGCCCGGTCCGGAAAATTTCGGCGATCTATGAAACCGCCGCCTGGGGACTTACCGACCAGCCCGACTTTTACAACCAGGCCCTCCTTGTAACCACACCGTTGCTGCCGGAAGCCCTGATGCAGATGATCTTAGCGATCGAATCGGATATGGGGCGCGTTCGCAAAGAACGATACGGGCCACGGGTGATCGATATTGACATCCTGCTGTACAATGACCTCGTGTACCAGTCGCCGGTGGTAACCCTGCCCCACCCCCGGATGACCGAGCGCCGGTTCGTGTTGGCTCCGCTGGATGAAATTGCGCCGGAACAGATCCACCCGGAGCTGAACCGGACCATCCATCAATTGCTGTTGCAAACAACGGATGCCTCCCCGGTAAAAAAAATATAAGGTCTCAAAATTGTACTTATTTTGCAGGCAGTTACATGCAGTACGATTTTATCACCATCGAAGGCAATATCGGTGCCGGAAAAACGACCCTGGCCACGGCGCTGAGCAGGAGCTGTAACGCACGCCTGGTACTGGAGGAGTTTGCAGACAATCCCTTCCTGCCAAAATTCTACGCTAACCCGCAGCAGTTTGCTTTTCCGCTTGAACTTTTCTTTATGGCGGAACGGTACAAGCAACTACAGGAGCTGCTCGTTCAAAAAAACATGTTCCAGCAGCTCACCATCAGCGATTACCTGTTCACCAAATCGCTGTTGTTTGCCCGGGTAACCCTGTCGGAAGATGAATACAAACTGTACCAGCGTCTCTTTGATATTATCCAGCAGCAATTGATACAGCCCCAGCTGCTGATCTATCTTCATGCCCCCATAAAAAAACTACAGGAGAATATAAAAAAGCGGCAGCGCACCTACGAGCAAAAGATACCGGATGCCTACCTTCAAAGCATCCAGGACACTTATCTCCAGTACATCCGGCAACTGCCCTTTCCCATTTTGTTCGTAGATGCTTCGCAGGCGGATTTCATTACCAACGACCGGCACCTGAACATCGTTGTGAATGCGCTGAACAAACCCTATCCCCCCGGGCTACACCCGGTTGCCCTTCCGGCATAGCTGAAATCAGGTACCCGGCAGTTAAGTGATAATATTTCAGGCTTACGGCTTGAAGTTTCACGTTAGCTCCGGTGCATTCACCGATCACAGGCACGTTTCTGGTTTAACGTTTAATATTTGTTGGATCCATCTCATCCCCGGTGTTCCATCGACTATTCACACCTGCCGGATCCGGTTTCATACATAATACCGGGCGCTCATTCTCACATTTCCACACTTTCAAATCTTCAAATTCTCAAATCAGCTCCTAAGTTCTCCGGACAAATTGTTCTATACAGTAGCTGCCTGTTAAACAACCTTAACCTGCATTAAAAAGGGAGCACAAAACGCCGGTAAACTTTAAACATCAAACGTGAAACGTTCATTACCTTTGCTGCCTCAATGGAAAACGAGCAACCACCTGTTGTACAGGTTACAGACGACCCGCTGGGCGCGGTACGCATCCCCGAATACCGGAACCTGATGACCGGTCGCTTTTTGTTTGTATGCGCCATGCGTATGATCACCACTGTTGTGGGCTGGTGGATCTACCAGCTTACCAAAGACCCGCTGGCCATTGGACTGATCGGCCTCTCGGAGGTGATCCCGGCTCTTTCCCTGGCGCTCTATTCGGGCCACAAGGTAGATATCAGCGATAAAAAGAAGCTGTTGCTCCGGTCTGTGGCCGGCTACTTCTTTGCCGCATGCTTTCTTTTGTTCCTTTCCACGGATACAGCCGCAAAAACTTTTCATATCCGCCATATTACCTGGTGCATTTATGGCACTTTTTTCTTCACGGGGATTCTCCGGTCCTTTGCCGGCCCCTCGTTAAACTCAATGATCGCCATCATTGTTCCGCGGCACCTGCTGCAAAATGCCACTACCTGGAACCAGGGCACCTGGCTTTCCGCCTCGGTTACCGGTCATGCGCTGGGCGGATTCCTGATCGCGCTTTATGGCATTACCAATACCCTGGTGGTGATCGCCACGTTGATCTTTACGGCATTGCTGATCCTTACACAATTAAAGCCCAAACCGCCGTTTAAAGGCAATCTTGAAAAAAAGACCCTGGAAAGCGTAATGGAAGGGCTGCGTTTTGTATTCCATACAAAAGCGCTGCTGGCTGCGATGGCGCTGGATATGTTTGCGGTACTTTTTGGCGGTGCCGTGGCCCTTATTCCGGTTTTCGCTTCCGATATTTTAAAAATAGGCCCGCTCGGGTACGGATGGCTCAATGCCGCCTCCGATATCGGCGCCATCATCATTGTGCTTACCCTTACCTTCTCCCCCATGAAAAAAGCACAGGGTAAAAAAATGCTGATCGCAGTGGCCGGTTATGGTATCTGCATCATCCTGTTCGGCCTATCCAAATGGTTTCTTCTGTCATTTGTAGCGCTACTGGTTTCCGGCATCCTCGACGGCATCAGCGTGGTTGTAAGAGGAACCGTTATGCAGCTGCTTACACCGGATCATATGCGCGGCAGGGTCAGCAGTGTCAGCGGCATGTTCGTAACCAGCAGCAATGAGCTCGGCCAGTTCGAAAGCGGCGTAATGTCGCGGGTAATGGGTGTGATCCCTTCCGTCGTTTTTGGCGGCGGCATGACCCTGATCGTAGTGATCACCACCTGGCTGAAAGCCCCTACGCTGCGAAAATTTGAATACTGAATCTTTTGGTTCCGGCTGCAGTGCTCCTCCCGGCTTTACTTGTGTCACTCACTGCAGCTTCAGTACGCTTCCCAAAACGCCTTGAAAAGCAGGACGGATGCATATTACAAAAGTGATAACCTGCAGACATCGCCCCTTCAATGTTAAGATCCGATTGCCTATCTTTATCCAAACTATTGTATGTTTAGCAGATATTTTTTCTTTGCAATACTTTTCTTCATACTGATCCATGCAGGTTGCTCCACATCCCGCCATCGTGCGGCCGAACAGGAAGGTTGGACTTCACTGTTCAACGGCAGGAACCTGGATAACTGGATGGTGAAGATCCACCACCATGAAACAGGCGACAACTATGCCCGTACGTTCCGTGCTGAAGACGGCATGATCAAAGTACGTTACGATGGCTATGATCATTTCAACGAACGCTACGGACATCTTTACTACAAAACGCCTTTATCACACTACCACCTGAAATTCGAGTACCGTTTTCTTCCGCAATCCGAATGGCGGACCGATGCACCGGAATACACCATTGAAAACAGCGGCATCATGTATCATTCGCAGGATCCGCGCACCATGCCGAAAGAACAGGACTGGCCCATTTCCATCGAAATGCAGCTGCTGGCCGGCTTATCAGATGGCAACCCAAGAACCACCGGCAATATGTGCTCACCGGGTACGCATATTTTTTATCAGGGCAAGCTGGATACCCGGCACTGCATCAACTCCACCTCGAAAACCTATCCCCCGGGGCAGTGGATCAGGGGCGAGCTGATCGTACATGGCGACTCTTTGATCACACACATCATTGAAGGCGATACGGTAATGCAGTATTCCAAACCCCAGATCGGCGGGCCGGTGGTGAACCGGTATGCGCCCGATCAGAAAATCGACGGGAAACCCCTTACCTCGGGCTATATTGCCTTGCAAAGCGAAGGGCAGCCGATCGATTTCAGGAATATTTATCTGAAGGTATTGAAATAAATGGCCGGCGCACATGCCTGCTTCCACACAATGAAAGGCAACATACCAACCTTCCGGTCAGCAAAAATAACGGCCCCGGTTTGTATCATTACAAACCATCAAAGCCGGGTAATCACCGTACCGCCGTCTTTGATCTGTTTTTTGATCCATAAAAGTTGAATATTTGCAAAAACTTTGTCATGAACGCTTCCATTATTACGATCGGTGATGAATTATTGATCGGACAAACCATTGATACCAACAGTGCTTTTATTGCACAGGAATTTAACAAAGCAGGCATCTGGGTCAGGCGACGGGTGGCGGTCGGAGACAATGCTGAAGACATCGAAACCGCGCTGAATGAAGAATCAAAGCAGGCGCAGATCATTATCCTTACCGGCGGACTGGGACCTACTGCAGATGATATTACCAAGCCGCTTTTAAACAACTACTTTGGCGGCAAAATGGTGATGGACCCCAATGTAGCCCGGCATATTGAATACCTGTTCCGGGAAGTGTACCGTCGCCCCGGCCCCATTACCGAGCGCAACAAAAAGCAGGCAGAGGTGCCGGATGTGGCAAAGATATTGCACAACGCCCGGGGGTCGGCGCCCGGCATGTGGTTTGAAAAAAGCGTTGATGGCAGGAACGTGGTCTTCGTTTCGTTACCGGGTGTGCCGCACGAGATGAAGGGATTGCTGATCGATGAGGTGATGCCGCGGCTGCTGAAGCATTTTAAATTTCCGTTCATCGTGCACCGTACAGCATTCACCGCCGGAATGGGAGAATCCATGGTGGCAGAACGGCTGCTGGATTTTGAAGCAGCCCTGCCCCGGCACATCCGGCTGGCCTACCTGCCCAGCTTTGGTATTGTAAAACTGCGGCTCACCGGCCAGGGCCGCAAAGAGCAGCAACTAACAGAAGAGGTCGGCTTACAGTTTGACCAGCTGACGGCGCTGCTGGAAGATATTGTCGTTTCCAAAACAGATGAGCCCATTGAAAAAATCGTCGGGCACCTGCTGTTGAAACAGCAAAGGACCGTGGCTACTGCCGAAAGCTGTACCGGTGGTAATGTGGCGCACTGGATCACCCGGGTGCCCGGCTCCTCCGCTTATTACAATGGCAGCATTGTTTCCTATTCCAACATCATTAAAGAGGCGCTGTTGCAGGTGCCGGCAACAACATTGCGCACGCAGGGCGCCGTCAGCAGCGAAACAGTGGAAGCCATGGTAAAAGGTGCATTGCAACAATTGGGCACCGACTACGCGGTAGCCACGTCGGGCATTGCCGGTCCGGATGGAGGCACCCCGCAAAAGCCGGTAGGCACCATCTGGATCGCCGCAGGGAACCAGGACCGGATCGTTACCAGGCTGCTGCAGCTCCGGTTTGACCGGGAGCAGAATATTGAGATCACTACCATGCAGGCCTTGTTATTGCTCCGTAAGGTCATTCTGGGTCTGGAAGGCTAATGCTCACAACAAGACCTGTTCCACCTCCTGCCAATCGGCCACACGTACGTGTTTCCCGGGGTCTTTCGTCATGTTGTGCGGCTGGGCATATAGCAGGGTTCTTCCATTGAAATGGTCCAGATTCTTAAAATGATCATCCAGCATAATGTCCCCGTGTATGACCTTCTTGGAGCCACAGAGCACCATCTGTTCCCAGCCGAGAAATGAAAAATTTTGCTGCAGCCACTGGTATTTTTCATAAAGGCTTAAAGGAAATTCCATAGCCGCAGATACGATATATACTTCATATTTCCGGTTCAGGCGCCGCATCACCTCCACGCTTCCCGGCATGACCGGGGCTTCGAGAAAAAAACCAGGCGTATTCACATAGGTTCCCGCATTTTTAAACGCTTCCCGCTCCGCTTTCCCGATAGCAGCCGCTGTTTCCTGCTCTATTCCCAGCTCTGCCTTTTCATACTTTCGAAACTGGCTGTACACATCCGCCAGCACGCCATCCATATCAATAATTAAACGTTCCATATAAATGCTTTCCTGTAAAAGAGCTGTTTTTTTTAGCTACAACCGGCATCAGACCGCTTCAAATTCTTTGGCATACACCACAATACCGGATACATTCTTCAAACCAAACTCCACCAGCTCTGCCGCCATAAAGGCTTCATCGGGCACGTCAAAAGGAGCCTGGATATTCCAGCGGGAAGCCGGTTGAAAACCAAATTGGGGATAATAAGTTTCATGGCCCAGGACAATCACAGAAAGGTAGCCGATTTCCCGGGCCTTGCTCAGTCCCGCCCGGATCAGGGCAGCCCCGATACCCTGCCTTTGAAAGCGGGTACGGACGGCTATAGGCGCCAACGCCAGGCTTTCAAAACAATGATTAAAGCTGTCGATAATCTTAATTTTGGTAAAAAGCACATGTCCCACGATCTGCCGGTCTTTTTCCGCTACCAGCGAAAGCTCCGGAACAAAAGCACTGCTGTTTCTGAGGAGGTCTACCAGGTTCGCTTCTTCTGCCCTTCCAAAGGCCTCTTCGTTCACATCGGAAATGATCCCCACATCTGCACTGCGCTCTTCCCGAATCAATACGTCCATTGATCTGAAATTTTACCAAATTTAAGAAAGGAAGCGCGTAAATAAAGCCTCCGGCGAAATCTTTGCGAAATTTTAAAACTACGAAGCCATTCATGGACCCGGATCATCTATCGGTCAGATCGCCTCCTTCCCGTATTTCTTGTACCACCCCACCAGCCAGAAGACCACTTCGTCATAAGCCCGCTCTCCGGCGGGCTGATTGTTGGCCCTCAGGTAGCTTCCATACAGCCAGTCAATAACGGCCTCTATCCGGTTTTCGTATTTTTTGTAAAACGCACGGTACGCTGCAAAATCCTTTCGCACCTGCGGGTGAAGGGTGCGGTCGTACTGTTTTACTTTTGCGGAATCCATCAAAAAAAGCATCCCGCTGGCGTACGCGTACATTACAAAATCCGTTGCATACTGAAAATGAATGGAGGGATGTTGCCGGCTGGTTAAAAAACTCAGGAAATTTGCCTCGCTTTCCATTCCATACCCCACCTGGTGACCGATTTCATGGGTCACCACAGAGGGCAGCAGGAAGGCAGGAATGGTCGTGTTGACCTGTGCCTCGCCCGTAAAAGGATTATAATACCCCTGCACACCTGTATAGTTCATCAGCTCGCCAAAAAGCGATGCTTTTACGGACCCCGGCCGGCTATCCAGGAAAGGATAGGCCTTTTCCGCCATCCGGTATGCATCCTCCGCCTGCTTAAAGAGCAGCGAACGATCGCTCAGCAGGGTCCGCTCCCCTAACGGCACCAGTGTTATATCCCTGTTGATACGGTTGTGCAGCAGCTGTACCAATGTGTCCAGGTCCTGCCGGGTCACTTCTTGATCCGAAAGACCAAATTGTGCCGCAATGCCCTGCCGGCTGTAATTCAGTCCCCATAATGCGTAAAAAACAACATACAGCAAAAGCAATGCGAACAGGAACCGCATCCATCCGCTCCGCCAACGGACGTTGCGCTGTCCGCGGTGCAGCAGTGCGCGGATTGCGCGGATGCACCAGATGATCAGAAAAACGATCACAGCAGCATAAAACAGGTCGCCCACGCTGAATGGCAGCCAGCCCAGGAGCAGACGCTGGGCCTTTGAAGTCAATACATAGACGCCGCGGGTGTAATATTTTTCAACCACACCCGGAAAAAAAGAGACCAGCTTGATCATCAGGGCCAGTCCGCCAAGCAGTACCCAGGCCTTATTATTGCGCATCCAGTGCAGCCGCTTCATATAAAAACAAATGTATCATATTAAATGAATGCGCATACCACATCCCTTTGTTAATTTTAGGCATGAAAATCAATCCGGTTACGGTAACGCTTAAAAACAACGTAACCATTACCATAAGAGCAGCTATAAAAACAGATGCGGAGGACCTGTTGGAAGCGGGGTGGCGCTACCTGCAGGAAAGTCCGTACCTCATTTCCACTGTCAATGAATTTAATTTTACCAAACAGCAGGAGCAGGCGTGGATCCGCTCTTTAAATGAAAGCGACAACAGCCTCCTGCTGGTGGCCATATATAACAACAGGATCATCGGCACCCTTCAGCTAAGCGGCGAATCCCGGAGCAAGATACGGCACAATGCCCTCCTGGGGATCGCGGTACGCAGGCAATGGCAGGAGGTGGGCCTGGGAACGGCACTGATCCGCACCGCAGTCGGCTGGGCAAAGGCCAAAGGCATTCTTAAGAACATCTGGCTGAATGTGCATGCCACCAATGGATTGGCCATAGCACTTTACAAAAAAATGGGGTTTACAGAAGCGGGATACCAGAAAAATTACATCCGGGACCCCGGCGGCCGGCAGATCGACAATCTCCTCATGGGTCTGTTTCTGGAATGAGCAAGGCGCTCAGGCAGTTTGCAGCCAGCGGAGCGCCGTATAGGCCATCAGCCCCGCTCCCAGCTCCAGGGCGTCTTCGTCTATATTAAATGATGGCGTATGCAGCGCCGAGCAAATATCCTGCTCCTCATTACGCACACCAAGCAGGTAGAAAAAAGAAGGACATTCCTTTCCGTAATAGGCAAAATCCTCTGACGCCATCCAGATGTCCCGGGGCAGTACATTTTCCTTTCCCATGTATTCTTCAAAAAAGCTGATTGCCCGGGAGCTGAATGCCTCATCATTTTTCAGATGCGGATAGCCTTTCCGGATCTCGATGGTGCACCGGCCGCCCATGCCGGCTACCAGGTTTTGGGCCAGTTCTTTTATCTGCGTATGGGCCTGCCCGCGCCAGGATTCATCCAGCGTCCGGAACGTGCCTTCTATCAGTACCATGTCCGGGATGATGTTGATGGCGCCGTCTGCCTTTAAACGGCCAAAGGACAATACCGTTGGCATCAGCGGGGGCGCATTGCGGCTTACCACCTGTTGCAATGCCTGCAGCAAAGCACAGGTGATCATCACCGGGTCTACCGCTTTGTGCGGCTCGGCGCCGTGGCCGCCTTTACCATGCACTTCGATCTTTATTTCATCCATAGAGGCCATGAACAAACCGGTACGCACACCTACCTTTCCCACCGGGATCCAGGGCATTACATGCTGCCCCAGAACAACGTCGGCACGGGGCGCCGTCAGCCCGCCTTCTTCGATCACCTGTTTCGCCCCTCCCGGCAACAGCTCTTCTCCCGGCTGAAAGATCAGCTTAACGGTTCCGGAGAATGCTGTCCTTATCAACTGCAGGATATGCGCCACACCCAGCAGGGAAGCCGTATGTGCATCATGGCCACAGGCATGCATCACACCTTCATTCACCGATTTGTATGCAACGGTATTGGATTCGGTTATGGGCAGGGCATCCATATCGGCCCTTAAAGCGATCACCTTGTCTGAATCCCCGTTCCCTTCTATCAGGGCCAGCACCCCCGTTCCGGCAATAGGTTTCCACGGAATGCCCAGCAGATCCAGCTGCTCCTTGACAAAAGCCGATGTATGGAACTCTTTAAACGAAAGTTCCGGGTGCCGGTGTAGCTGTCGCCTGTAACCGGTCACTACTTCTTTTATGGCAGCAGCTGCTGCTTTTACTGTTTCCTTTAATTCCATGTTGGTCCTTTCCTGTTTTATGATTGTATGCGTTGGCAATAACATCAGGGAGACAAAAGTAGCAAAGATCTTTAATTTATCGGGTGCCCTTCCTTAACAATGCAGGAAAAGCGGAAAGCGGACAACAAAACAACATTTCCAAAAAAGTTGCGCAGCCGTCCGCCAGGTCTTTTCCCGAAATAAATATCTTTGTTCCAGAATCATCATCATGGCGGACCATAAAGAGCTCATTAAAAAGACCCGCATTTTTGTTCAGGAACAGTTACAACATGCAGAAGCAGGCCACGACTGGTTCCATATTGAGCGGGTGTGGAAAACGGCAAAACATATAGCAGCACAGGAAGCAGCCAACCTCCTGATCGTTGAGTTGGGGGCCTTATTGCACGATATTGCGGACGCTAAATTCCATAACGGCAACGAAGACCTGGGCCCGCAGATGGCCCGGGAGTTCCTGTCAGGGGAACGGGCAGACGAATCCCTGATCACCGCGGTGGAAAACATTATCCGGCATATCTCCTTCAAAGGAAGCTACCAATCCGGTAGCTACAAGACCATTGAGCTGGATATTGTACAGGATGCAGACCGGCTGGATGCCCTGGGGGCTATCGGTATTGCCCGGGCATTTAACTACGGGGGCTTTAAGAACCGGAAATTGTACGACCCGGCAATAGCGCCAGCCACCTATAACACAAAAGAACAGTACAAAAACAACGAAGCGCCTACGATCAATCACTTTTACGAAAAACTATTCCTGCTAAAAGATAAAATGAATACGGCCACCGGAAAGCGAATGGCGGAAGACCGGCACCGGTTCATGGAATTTTTTATAGCACAGTTTTACCGCGAATGGAACGGTGTACACTCCTCTGAATTTTATATCCAATAAAAAAAATGATCTTACCATCCAAACATTCTGCAGCAGCGGTTAATATATTTACGACCATGTCATCGCTTGCTCGGAAAGAAAATGCATACAATCTTTCCCAGGGGCTGCCGGATTTCCCCATAGCTCCGGCATTAAGCGATCTGTTAAAAGAAGCCACGGTAGAGGGATTCAACCAATATGCGCCCATGCCCGGCCTGCCGGAGCTCCGGCAAAACATTGCCTCCTCCTTTAATAAAAGATACAGCAGTAATTATTGTGCGCCAGACAGGGTAACCGTTACCCCCGGCGCCACCTACGGCATTTTTACAGCGCTGACCACTGTTTTGAACAAGGGTGATGAAGTCATTTATCTTGAGCCTGCATTCGATTGCTATGTGCCGGCCATCGAGATCAACGGAGGCATCCCCGTTCGTGTACAGCTTGATGCGCAAAAGAACTTTGAGATCGACTGGCAACAGATCAGCGACTCCATTACTCCTAAAACAAAGGCCATCATCATCAACACACCACACAACCCCAGCGGAAAAGTGTGGGCGCAGAACGATTGGGACAAACTTGCCGCAGTCATCGGCCACCGCGATATTTATGTAATCTCCGACGAAGTGTACGACACTATTGTATACGATGGCCTGCAACATATTCCCGGGTTTCTCCAAAAGAACCTGGAGGGCAAAGTACTGTCTGTCTATTCCTTTGGGAAAATGTACCATATTACCGGGTGGAAGATCGGTTTTGTAATAGCAGCGCCCGCCTTTACAGAAGCATTCCGGTCCATTCACCAGTACCTGGGGTTCAGTGTGAACACGCCGGCACAATACGCCCTGGCAAAATATCTGCTTATTGCGGATCAGGAAGCCTCGGCCATCATGTTGCAGGCCAAACGCGATCTGCTGGTCAGCAGGATGCAGTCATCAAAATTCAGGCTGAATGCCTTGTCAAAAGGCTCCTATTTCCAGTTATTTGATTACAGCGGGGTAAGCAGCCTGGACGATGTGTCCTTTGCCCGGTGGCTGGCTATCGAACATAAAGTGGCAACGGTTCCGTTAAGCGCCTTTTACCGCGTTCCGCCCGGAATAAAACAGATCCGTTTAAGCTTCGCAAAAAATGATGACGTCCTTAACGCAGCCACCGCAATACTCGGCAATTTATAAGCGCTACCGGCGTTCATAACCGATCTGGTTGGTCTTACAGAAGGATTCAAATTGAGCCAGGATATGTTTCCACTGCTTGCGGGTAAACATGCAAACGGATCTGTTTTCCTTATCAAATACCAGTGTATATTTAAAGCCCATCCGGATGAATGTTTGAACGCGGACCCCTTCGATCTCTGTTAACACTTTATCCTCATCTCCGTATTTCTCCGAAAAAACATTAATATCCTTCAGCAACCGGTACATCTCCGCTGCATTTCCCTTAAAATATTCCACTTCATAGGTCCCTGTTGCCCAGTTATCCTTATCGGACTGGTACCCCCAGAGGGAGAAGGTGTTCGGTTTTTCCTTTCCGGCGCTGCCCTCCAGTAGTTTCCAGTAAGAGAGATACGTGGTCCGTGCCCTGTCGGCAAATACCGGTTCCAGCCGGTACACCTGCGAAAACAGCATAGTGGAGCAAAACATCCACAAAAGGGAAAGCGTTAATTTTTTCATAGACATCCGGTTGCTATTTGGTGATCAACAAAAATAGGCGGAAACCTACCCGGAGTGGACGATACGAAAAGTGAATTGGCAAAAGATTAACCCCAGCCCGCTGAGGAATTTAAAACAGCCATGTAAAATATTAAATGTAAAAGCAAAGATCACGTTGTTACCCCTTAGCTTTCCTTCAACCAGCCACATCGACGTGATAAAAATCAAGCATAGAACTCCTCATTAGGCATCAAACGGAACCCAACCAGGAACCGGGACTTAGCCCGTTTGCACTCCAAATAAATATCCTACCAGTGCCGTGGCCCCCATGGCCATGGTTCCCCAGAAACAAACCCTCAAAATCCCCTTTACAATACCCGAGCCACCGGCACGGGCTGCCATCATACCCGTAACGGCTAAAAACACAATGGAACAGAGGTATTCCGTCAGCACCATATATTTTACCGGCGCCAGCACCGCCACCAGCAAGGGCAGCAGCCCTCCTGCAATGAAAGATGCCCCCGAGGCCAGCGCTGCCTGCAGCGGTTTTGCCTGTGTGATCTCGTTGATCCCCAGTTCGTCTTTCGCATGCGCCTCCAATGCATTGTGCTGCGTCAGCGCCTTTGCCACTTCCAGCGCGAGCTCCTGCTTCAGCCCGCGTCCTTCATATATTTTGGCCAGCTCTGTAAGCTCCGCCTCCGGCATGGATTCCAGCTCCATCTTTTCCCTTTTCAGGTCAGCGGTTTCAATATCCGACTGCGAGCTTACCGACACGTACTCACCGGCCGCCATGGAAAATGCACCGGCAACGATCCCCGCAAGGGCCGCCAGCACAATGGGGTTCCGCAGATCTGTGGCGGCCGCCACGCCAATGACCAGACTGGCCGTGGATAATATACCATCATTGGCGCCCAGCACCGCAGCCCGCAGCCAGCCGCTCCTGTTGATATAATGCGTCTCCAAAAAATGTGCGCTTTCCATATTGAATATTTTAAACCATTGTTCCCACTGCAACAACCGTAACCGCTAAATTAACCATTTCTTTTCCCCAAACAGCCTTTACCCATCAACGATGCAGGTCCGCCGCGGCAAACGGGCCAAAAAAGAAAGGATGCACAGGGCAAACGCATTAAAACAGATACGAAGAACGACCAGCCGGTGCCATTATAAAAAGAGTCTGTCAAAAGTTTTTTTGGAGGCCGGCAAGGCGGAAAAACGTAAGGTGATATCGATTGATACAGAATCCTCCCCCGCCCTGCCTTCTTCCCGGCCAAGGATGGATTCACTGCTTTTGAGGCAGGTCTTTTTCCATACGTTTCGAGGGCACGCCGCTGCCTGGCCACCTTTGGAGATTGAAATGCGTCTGACATGAAGGGGATGCAGCGGATTACAATAAACCTGCTACCTTTGCCCCCGGTGCTTTGTATGCCGGGCACAAGCCGGCCCTGCTTTTTTAAAACAACAACTGATACTCCCGTGTATATCCCTGCAATCAACCGCATGAACGATCCGGAGGAGATCCTTTCCTTTATTGAGCGGTTTTCGTTCGGAACCATCATTTCCGCCGCTGCGGATGGTTTACCTACAGCCACGCACCTGCCTTTTCTTGTTGAGCGGCAGGGGACCTCATTTGATTTAATATCCCATTTTGCAAAAACCAACCCGCAATGGAAAGAGATCGCGCACAATAAAAAAATACTGGTCATCTTCCAGGAGCCACACGCCTATATTTCACCGGTCCATTATGAAAAAGCGCTGAATGTGCCCACATGGAATTATATAGCCGTTCATGTTTACGGAGAGGGCATGCTGATCCGGGAGCAGGATCAGACACGGGCTGTGCTTGACCGGACGGTAGAACATTATGAAAGCGCTTACAAACCACAATACGACCGGCTTCCGGAAGATTTTAAACTCAAAATGAGCCAGGGGGTTGTTGCTTTTAAGATCCGGGCAACTGCCATCGAGGGAAAGAAAAAACTGAGCCAGAACAAAACAAAGAGCGAGCAGGAAAAGATCATACGCACCCTCTCCCAAAGCAAAAGCGGCAGTGAGCAATACATTGCTGAATACATGCAACGGCATCTGTCCTGAATATGAAAAAACGGGTTTCCTTATGGTCCTTAGTGGTTTTATACGCAGCCTGCATTCCCGGTGGCTGCCATCCTCCATCTGCCCTTACACTGCCCCCATCTCCCTGCCCCAGCACCCGTTCCGGATCGGCAAACGCCACCCTTCTTTTTGATCATGATACCTGTAAAGCGGCGCTGGTCCAGATCATCCATGCAGCCGGCGACGGAAAAGAGCATGCAGTATCCTTTGGAAAAGACCGTCATGGGAACATCATCCGGTCGGCTGTCAGCAATGGTGCTGCCAATACGGCCCCGCTGCCATTTGTTGCGCACCGTTTTGCGGACCTGCACAACCACCCGGAAAACAAGCCTCCGTCAAGCGGGGACCTGTATCATCTCATTGACCAGGCAACAGCCTATGACAGCAGTTATCAAAAATTCATCCTTCTCCCTGATGGAACCGCATATGCGCTGCGGATCACCGACCCGGAGGCCGCTAAAAATTTCAATACGCGCTATCCAAGAGTTGCAGGCATTACCAATACGGCCAAGGGAGTAACATATCAACCCACTTTTCCCCGTGCCCTGGTCAACGAATTGAACCGGATAAAAGGATGGGGCGAAGCCACAGAAGAGGCGGCCATCGTTTTTATGCTTCAAAAATACCGTACCGGGATCGCGTTGCTGAAAAGGGACCAGGACGGCCAGTTCAGAATGCTGCATACTACCCTGCATACCCGCAAAGACGGAGTACAGGCTTATACCGTTGCTCCCTGTCCGTAATGACCAGCTTGTACCGGTAAGACATCCGGCCGGTTCTCAGGAACTATTTAAAAACGACCCTGGAGAATCCTTATCGTCACAAGAGGTACCGGCTTTTTATCGCCGCTACTTAGGGCTTCGCCGTAGCCGCCATCTGTAACATACGCGGATAAGCGATCATTTTAGCAAAAGAGGCATGGCCCCGAAAGATCCGGTAATACAATAGTGAAATTTATTATAGATCAAAACAATGCGTTGCGTCTTTGCGAGAAACTTTTTGGGCTCATTAAAATATCACTTTCGTATAAGAACGGGTTCCAACCCGTTTATACATCCAAAAGAACAACAGAAAGCCATGGGCTCAGGGCATAGTGAGCTGTGCCCAGGGCACTTAAACAGGTGCTTAATGCCGTTTGTATTTCAGGTAGATATCCAGTGCATTTGCCTGGCGCGCTCCGCCTGCACGGATGGCCATTTGCCGGAATTGCGGGCGGTTCATTTTTCGCTCCATCCGTCTTAACCGCCACAAAAAAAAGCAGGCGATGTTCCCGATCCCCGGTCTGGGGATCTGCAGCAGCCGGCAGGAGTAAGGTCCCAAAAAAAAATGGTTATAAAATAAGTGTATCTGCTGCATCAGTTTTCGCAGCAACAGCGACCGGGGAAACCCGGAAGATACGGTTTCACCGATCAGCGCCTGTGCCAATGCCACGGAATCGGTATCGCCCTGCGGCTGCGTCATTGTCCAGTAATAAAGGGCCTCGATGGCTTCTGATTCCTGCTCCGGCAGCAGCTCCAGTGGGATCCCCAGCAGGTAGCCAACATATTTCCACAGGTGAAAAAGTCCTTCTGTCTCTTCCGCCGACGGCCGGAATCCCATCCGGCGCAGGCCCGTCAGGAAAACCAGCGAGAACCCCAAATGGGTAGCCAGCATATCCCAGGTATTCAAAGGGATGCCCCACTGCTCGTTGTCCCAGTCTGTTTTACCAAGGATGCTGCTCCGGGAGAACGAATGAATAAAGCGCGTGCTGATCACATGATACAGTCCCTTTCCTCCTTTTTTAAAAGCTCCCTTGCGGGTAATGTTCACCCAAAAAAGCGTGGTCTCCGTTAATCTTTTTGCCGCACCTTTTTTTAGGGCCCCTGTATAGATCAGCGGTTTATTGATGGCTGCCGATTCGTAGCCGCCCATCAAACAATAATTACGCAGGACCAGCAGCCCGGGGATCCCGGAACGCTGGCTCAATTCAATGCCGCGGTCTATTTTGTCATGATCCAGCCATGAAGGAGTAAGGTCGATGCCCGCAAAAAAATGATCGAAAATTCGTTTCGGTTCCGGATCCACCGGCTCGCTTTTCATATAAGCGCTCAGCGCTTCCTGTGCTTTTACAAACCCTGTTTTCGCATACAGCTGGTCCGCAACCACATCCCCGGCACGGTCCCATTCAAACAGAAAATGCCGGAAGCGGTCTGCCGCCCGGACATCCGGTGTATAACCCAGCTGCAATAACAGCTGTGCTCCGGCTCCTTTTTTCCAGTAATGATCAAAGGATGTGGTATTGATCTGATAACGGGCGGGCATCTTCACCACCTTTCAACAAGTTTGGAGACAGGAAGTTCAGGTAAAAAACAAATAACTGATCCCAACCGCTGTGATGACACCCGCCAGATCGGCCATCAGCATGGTTCCGATGGAGTACCGGGTATTTTTGATCCCGACCGCACCAAAATAAACAGCAACCACGTAAAAAGTAGTATCTGCTGCGCCCTGAAAGACCCCGGAGAGCTTACTGGCAAAGGAATCAGGACCAAAGGTGGTCATGGTGCTCACCATCATTCCCCGCGCAGCGCCGCCGCTCAGCGGCCGGATCAGCGCGGTTGGCAGGGCATCTACAAAGCGGGTATCCGCGCCCAGGGCATGAAATACGTATTTCATACCGTTGATGACCATATCAAAAGTGCCGCTGGTACGCAGCATGCTTACCGCTACCAGGATGCCCAGGATATACGGAATGATCTTAATGGCTGTGTCAAATCCGCCCCGGGCCCCATCGATAAATGCGCTGAACACATCGATCTTTTTATACACCCCTCCCAGCACGATCAGAATGAACACCAGCAGGATCAGTCCGCTGCTCAGCATACCCGAAAAAGACTGAATGGAAGTGGCATTTAACGAGGATACGTACAGCACCAGCGCTACCACGACGGCGGAAACCGCCAGCAGCCAGGTCAGGATCACCGGCTGAAAGAGGTTTACCTTCTGCCGGAGCGAAACGATGATGAGCGCCACGAGCGTGCCTACAAAAGTGACGATCATACAGGGAATGAACACATCAGTAGGATCAGAGGCGTTCTGAGCTGCCCGGATGGCAATGACGCTTACTGGTATGAGGTTGAACCCTGCGGCATGCAAACAAAGAAACATGATCTGGGCATTGGAGGCCACATCCCTGCTGGGATTGAGCTCCTGCAGGCTTTCCATTGCCTTTAGTCCAAACGGCGTGGCCGCGTTGTCCAGGCCGAGAAAATTAGCGGAAAAGTTCATCACCATATGCCCCATGGCCGGGTGATCTTTGGGCACATCCGGAAATATCTTTGAGAAGAAGGGGCCAATGATCCGCGACAAAAAGCGGATGCCCCCCGCCTTTTCGGCAATGCTCATAAAACCCATAAAAAGACAAAGCACACCGATGAGCTTAAGGCAGATCTCTACCGCCACCCAGCAGGTCTCGATCACCCCATCCAGCTTTAAGGGGTTGGCAGGATCGCTGGCCTTGCCGCTGATCATGTAACTAAAGATCTGCGTTTCTCCCAGGAAGAAACACTTGAATGCCGCTACCAGAATGGCTACAATTATAAAAGCCGACCAGATCCTGCTCAATACCATAATTCGTCAGATTATGAATTTAAATCGAAAGCGGGAAGTTAGGCTTTATTTGAGAAATTGAGCCGGAGAATTTGTACCTTTGCGGCCGGAAAATCAAGGTCCAAAGAGCTTAGGTCTGGGGTTTGAGATTTGGAACTTGAGATTTAGAACTTAGAATTTGTAATTTAGAATTATCACAGTATGGCATTACAGGCAGGCATCGTGGGGCTACCCAATGTAGGAAAATCAACGTTATTCAACGCAGTCAGCAACAGTGCAAAAGCGCAGGCAAGCAATTACCGGTTTTGTACCATCGAGCCCAATGTAGGGTTGGTAAACGTGCCGGACGAACGGCTGCTTGTGCTTACAGAACTGGTACAGCCGGAGCGCATCGTTCCTACACAGATCGAAATTGTGGACATCGCCGGCCTGGTGCGTGGTGCCAGCAAGGGAGAAGGGCTGGGCAATAAATTCCTGGCCAATATCCGCGAAGTGGATGCCATCATTCATGTGATCCGCTGCTTTGAAGACGAGAACGTGCTGCGCGACGAGGGCGCGATCGATCCCGTGAGCGACAAGGAGATCATTGACACCGAATTGCAGCTAAAGGACCTGGACAGCGTGGAGAAGCAGATCCAGAAAAAGGAAAAACAAGCCAAAACGGATCCCAAGGCTAAAGTCGAAGTGGAAATCCTGCACCGTTGTAAAGCACACCTGGAGCAGGGAAAGAGCATCCGCTCGCTCGATATCAGTAAGGAAGAAAAGGCGGTGATCGCCGACCTGTTCCTGCTGACCGACAAGCCGGTATTGTATGTGGCCAATGTAGATGAACCTTCCATGCATACAGGGAATAAATTTTCAGCGGCCCTCAAAGAAGCCATAAAAAGCGAAAATGCCGAGATGATCGTGATGAACAATTCGATCGAAGCGCAGATCTCTGAAATGGATGACCCGGACGACAAGGCGCTGTTCATGGATGAATACAAAATGACCGAACCGGCCCTGGACCGCCTGATCCGTTCTGCTTACAGGCTGCTGGGATTAAATACCTATTTTACCGCAGGTGTGCAGGAAGTGCGTGCCTGGACCTTCCACAACGGCTGGAAAGCCCCGCAATGTGCCGGTGTGATCCATACCGATTTTGAAAAAGGATTCATCAAAGCCGAAGTGATCGCCTATAATGATTTTGTGCAATACAAGTCGGAAGCAGGTGCTCGGGAAGCAGGTAAGCTGCGCATTGAGGGTAAGGAATACCCCGTAAAAGACGGGGACATCATGCATTTCCGGTTTAATGTATAATTTTATTGGCCGGGCTGCAGTGCAGGGGGCTTTTTACCCGGAATAAACGCTGGAGTCGTTTCTATGTACAGCCTCATGCCGTTTATAAGCCATGATCCTTTGTTGATGAAGAAGACCAGCAAGAGCAAAGAAAGTTCTGTCAGAATACTTCGCGTACTTTGCGGTTTAAAATATAACCGCTAAGCGCGCAATGAATCAGCAACGATCGCAATGAAAATTTCATCGGAATATTTTGCGAAAGTCTTGCATCCATTGTGGTTAAGCCTTCCCGTCTAAGGCAATGCGAGCAGTGCAACTTGTATGAAATGAGATTGTTTTTCCATACAACGGTTTTGTTTTGTTAACCTCCCCTTTCTTCCAGGCTATCCGCTATCCGGGTAGATCCACCACCACCTGGTTCCGCGTCAGGTCCTCCAGCGTATCTCTTTTGCGGATCAGCCGGGCCCCGCCATTGCGCACGATGACCTCGGCCGGGCGAAACCTCGAATTGAAGGTAGATGCCATTTCATACCCGTAAGCCCCCGCATTATAGAACACCAGCAGATCGCCTTCCCGTACTTCCGGCAATGGGCGGTCCCAGGCAAACGTATCGGTTTCACAAATATTTCCTACGATCGAATAGGGCCGCTGCTCCCCATCCGGATGGGTAAGGTTCCCGATCCGGTGGTAAGCATCATAAAACATCGGGCGAATGAGGTGATTGAACCCGCTGTTGATGCTCACAAAAGTAGTTGCAGCTGTTTCTTTAAGAAGATTCACGGAGGTGACCAGGTAGCCCGACTCACTGACCATGAACTTACCGGGCTCAAACCATATTTCCAGGTTACGGGCCGCTTCATGTGCATCAAAGGCAGCCAGCACTTTTCGGGAAAGCGCTTCAATATCGATCACCGGGTCGCCTTCCCTGTATGCCACTTTGAAGCCGCCGCCCAGGTCAATTGATTTCAGATCGGGGAAATGCGGAATGATGTCGAACAATACATCAATGCCCTTTATAAAAACATCAGCATCTTTAATGTCGCTTCCCGTATGGATATGCAGATTCTGGATCCGGATCCCATAGGTCTTTACCAGCTCCTGCAGCTGCGCCAGTTGTTCTACAGGAATACCGAATTTACTCCGGTCGTGCCCGGTTGATATCTTGAGATTTCCCCCGGCCATAATATTCGGCCGCAGCCGTACCCCTACCGGGTACTGACTTCCATATTTTTCGCCCAGCTTCTGAAGGTTGTACAGGCTGTCGATATTTACAAAAACGCCGAGATGCAGCGCTTCTTCGATCTCTGAAAAATGAATGCCGTTGCTTGTATAAAGCACCCGCGAGGGCTCAAAACCAGCCTGCAGCGCCAACTTTACTTCGTTGATGGAGCTGCAATCCGCATTGGCGCCGATCTTATGAATAAAACGAAGCACACTCAGATTGGTGAGCGCCTTTGCCGCATAAAATATCTTTACCCGGCCACCGTCGAAAGCCTGGCACAACCGCTGGTACTGCTTTTCAATTTTATCGGCATTATACACATATACAGGTGTTCCAAATTCATTCGCAATCTGAATCAGTTGTTCGTTTGTTAATTGTTCGCTCATGATGCTATTTACAAAAAAAGCAGTAAAATTACTGCTGCATAAAAAATAATCGTATGGGCAGCAGCTTATTCTTGCTCCGTTTTTTCCGAATCATCTTCCTGCTGCTGCGTTCCTGCCGCCGCGCTTTCGGTGTCGGCCGCCTTATGGAGGTCCTCCTCCTGCGCAGCTTCCACAATTTCCGGCACCTCCGCTACGGCTTCGGTCGTTACCGGGGGGGCATCATCATCTGCGGCGGCTTCTGAAGGAAGGGCATCACCCGCTGCTTCCGGCTCCCCGGCTTCCATCAGCTCCCCGCCCGCCTGCGCGGCAGACAGATCTTCGCCGGTCGCCAATGGACGTTCCGCATCACCGCCGGCCTGTTCTTCCGGAACAATGGCATTCCCATCCTCGTCTACCGGGGTGGGCAGGATCTCCTGCTCCGCCAGCACTTCTTTGATCCTGGGCAGCTCTTCGGCCGAGTTGATCCCAAAGTAATCCATAAAATTCTTTGAGGTTGCATACACCAACGGGTGACCCGGTAATTTTTCGTTACGGCCGCTGATGATCACCAGTTCTTTTTCCAGTAACTTTTGAATGGCATAATCCGCACTTACACCTCTGATGGCTTCGATCTCTCCTTTGGTAACGGGCTGTTTGTAGGCAATGATCGATAAGGTTTCCAGCGCTGCCGGTGACAGGCGTTTCATAAACTTATCGCCATTGATCTGGGCAACCGTTTTGTGATAGTCTTTTTTGGTGAGAAATTGCCAGCCCCCGCCGCTTTCGCGCACTTCAAACGGGTAAAATTCCGAATTGTATTTTTCCACCACCCCTTCAACAGATGCTTCCACCTGATCCAGCGTAATCTTATCTTCCATAAAACCGAACGCATTGTTCAGCAGATCCGTCAGCTCCAATGGGGTCAACGGCTTATCGCTTGCAAAGATCAATGCTTCAATATGCGGGATCAATCCGGTTATTTCCATGATGAAAAGTTCAAAGTTTAAACGTTCAGGATTTAAAGTTAAGGGCAAACAACATTGGAACCTTAAACCTGAAACATTGAACAAGTACTTTATCCCTGTAATGCCGCTGCGCCACTTACGATCTCCGTTAACTCGGTGGTGATCGCAGCTTGTCTTGCCCGGTTATACGAAAGCTTCAGGTTCTTCAGCATTTCATTCGCATTTTCTGAAGCCTTGTCCATAGAGGTCATACGGGCGCCATGCTCGGAAGCATTTGAATCCAATACGGCTTTGAACAACTGGGTGTTTAGGATCTTAGGCATCAATTCGGCAATCAGGTCTTCCTTATTGGGATCAAAAATAAAATCTGCTTTTACAGCGCCTTCTTTTTTCTCCACTTTCGGGATCGGCAGGAAGGGCTCCACGGTAAAGATCTGTGTGGCAGCATTTTTAAACTGGCTGTACACGATCTCCACTGCATCAAACTTTTTTTCTTCAAAAGCCTTCATGGCTTCCGCAGCTATTTTCTGCACATTCTCAAAAGAAAGTTTCAGGAAAATATCCCTGTGTGCATCGTCTGTTTTGTAACCGGCCTTGGTGAGGGCTTCATATCCCTTTTTACCCAGGTTCCAGATGGTCACGTTGCCTTTATCAAGCTGGGCCTGGTATTTTTCCCGGATCAGGGACCGGGTCAGCTTGACTACATTGGCATTGAAAGCCCCGGCAAGGCCACGGTCGCTGGTAATGGCAATGATCAGTACTTTTTCCACAGGTCGCTCGGCAGCCAGGGCAATTTCCGTATCGCCGTCATTGTTGCTCACGATATTGCTCAGCATTTCCTGCAGCTTTTGAGCGTATGGCCGCATTTGAATGATCGCGTCCTGCGCCCGGCGGAATTTTGCCGCACTTACCATTTTCATTGCCTTGGTAATTTGCTGCATGCTTTGTACCGAACTAATGCGATTCCGGACCTCTTTTAACTGACCTGCCATAATTATTTAACGATTTTCAAGGCGCAAAAGTAAGCGCTAATCGCCAGATTTCCATATCTGGACCTCTCAAATTGAGCACTATGTGGAAAAACACCGGTCAAACCTGGAAACAATGGCCTTTATCTACTATAAAACAGCGCATTAGCTACAGCGCGCTCCCCTTTATGGTCCCATTTTTTATTATCGGAGGGATGGTTGATCACTCCTCTTTTTTGGGTCCAAAGCGTAGTGGAACCGCCACCGTCGAAGTTGATCGCCGCAACACAATGCAGCCATCGCATCAGTTTCCGCAATTCCTCAAGACTTAAACCCGCTGCTTCCGGGCTTCGTCCGTCCGCCACCAGCAGGATCACCGCTCCTTTTTTGGTGATGCCGACAGCGGTTCTGGGATGCCGGTTCTTCGAAAACGCAGACGGATCTACCGGCGCATCCGCAGCGTTCTGCAAGAGCAGGGGGCCGTTGGCCAGAACAGAAGCTGCTGGAACGGAATCGGGCCAGCCGGGCCGGGCACCTCCCTCCACAATGGCCAGCTTGCCATCCTGTATCACAACCGCTGCTTTTTGATGAACGCTCATTTTTCCTCGGGCATTCACCAGATTTCCGCTGAGCACGCGGCCATCTACTCTTACATAATCTACCGAGCCGCCTTCTTTTGTGTTAAAAAAATTGCCGTTGATAGCCACGAGGGCGCCGGCTTCTTTTGCAAAAACAGATACCGGCTTCAGCAGTTTTTTTTCGGCGGCAATATGAAATCCCCGCTTCCGGCCGTGGTTCTTCACGACTGCATACGCTATAAACTGGTTTGCCATAAAAAGGTCCTTATCCCGGAAATGATGGGTAACCAGCTTTGTGCCCCGGCCTATACGCTCTTTTTTCCAGCGTGCTTTTACAAAACGGACCGAATCCGCATCCTGGGCTACGGCCATCAGGCCGGTCATGATGAAACAGAAAAATAAGAACCCCTTCCGGGTGGTACCAGCGGTAAACATCTTTTTTTGATTTTTGGACCACAAAAATGCGATGTTTTTGCTGCATTATTTTGATTAGAGAAAACTATAATGTAATTTTAATGAGGGGTGACACTCAGAGAAATATGCTGCGTTTCATAAACTTGTTCCAATAAGGGGTTAAAAGCATACCTGCTGCTGGTACAGACGGATGCGGAAAGATCAACTTCCGGCAGATCCGTTACCGGCCGGGGAGTAACCCTGCTGCAGCTCGTTTGAGACCGGCCCCCGCTTCATCAAAAAAACCGTAAACGATTTGCCATGCTACAATCTACAAGCCGTGTGCTGCTGCTGCTGGGGCTCCTGATACAGGTATCAGCAACACAGGGACAGCTGTTAAAAACCAAACAGGAGAAAGGATACTTTAACATCACCACCCCCGTGGAGCTCCAGGTGGTGCGGTCCATCGACTCGGCAATGCAGGAGGATGGGAACACCCGGTTTAAAGCAGGGTTCGAGATCAACACCATCAACGGCTATTTTGTCAATCCTCAGTTTTCCCTGGGTCTGGGCATCGGTCTTCAGTTTTCGCATTATAAATACAGCCCCTTCACAGATATACCGGAACAGGATACGATAACCAGGGGTGCGCGGGTTACCACCCTTCCCATTTTTGCCGATTTCCGTTATTATCCCCGCAACAGCATCAGCGGAACTATGTTTATTGTGGATGCCGGCTATGCCCCTACGTTAAATACCAGCCATGCTGCGCACCGTCCGTTCCTTAACGGGGGGGCGCTCCTGAAGCTGGGGGTGGCATACAAAGTTTACCTGAGTGATCTTATAACATTTGTTCCCTCCCTGAATTTTAAAGCACAGCAATATGGAGAGCACACGGTTGTAGGAGGTATATTAGGGCTTGGGTTGATGTTTTAATCTTCTGTTGCTCTTCTCACAAAAACCGCTTCCGCATCTGCTCCGTTTTGCGCCCGATCAGCCAGAATGAAAGGGCGAGCAACGCAAAAAAGATCCCTTTATTGGTCTTGTCCCAGAAGTACTCGAAATACCGGGTATAAATATTCAGCAAAAAGAACAGCAGCACCAGGTCCCGGAACAGCTCGTCCTTGCGTTTGTAAGCATATACCACCAGTACCGCCAGCAACAACGTGTATCCCAGCGCCCAAAGGAACAGCCTGCCTTGCCGGATGTTGCTCCAGACATCATAACTCAGGTTGCCTGAAACAGAAAGAAGCAGCCCCGAAAGCAAAAAGAAAATCCACAGAAAATAGGCGGTGATCTCATAAAACGGTATTACAGCTGCCCGCTTTTGCATCCGGAAAAACCATATTGTCAGCAGCAGCACAACTCCCAGGACCGTCATCCGCAGCGGGTAATTCATTCCCAGGAAATAATCATGCTCCGGGCCGGACCAGATCCAGGTCTGGATGCCCCAGCTTACGATCAGCGCCAACAATGCACATACCCAGATCAGCTTTGACTGCAGGTAACGGGCAACCGCACCATAGCCGGCTGCCAGCACAAACACCACCAGCCCATATAGCCGGTACCCGCTTCCCATGCCACGGGTAAGGTAGGTGATGGACACACCAAGGCTCAGCACCGCCAGGATGTTGAAGCTCTCGTTGCTCAGCGATGCATCGGGATGCCTTTGCTTTCTCTTTTTCGCAAACCAGATAAGCAGAAGGGAAAGCGCCAGGAAGACCACGCCGATCAGCACTTCGGAGAATGCAAAAAACCGCCGGATCCGCTCGATCCACTTTTCATCCAGCACAATGGCGCCAAAGGCGAGGATGGCGCAGGAAACGGCCGCCACAAACGCATAAAAGGTAAAGGACCCCAGGTCATCTTTGTGCACCTCCACAGACTGCCGCAGCCGCGCTGCATGCTGTGCATCCACCACCTGCTCCTTCTCCCATTGATCAATGGCATTCCCGATCACATCCGCATCTTTTTTTGATACCCGCATCGTTCAAAGTTCGTAATAAATATTTTAATGAAGCACCTGCCGGCAGGAAGCGGCCGGGTACAGGTCCTGTTTTTAAATGCTGCAGATTTGCAGATCAGGGGACATTTGCGGTTCCTTTTAGCCGGTAAAATCAAAAAAACAATCCGCGCCTGCCCGGATAAATCCGGCGGACAGTAAACCCGGAAGCCCTTTCATCTCCCAAAAACAACCTATTATTGCACGGCGACCCTACGGTGCCGCAGATTTTATAAAAAAAGCAGGATGACAAAAGCAACAGATCTTTTCGGGCTTATTGATAAAAACAATACCGAAGGCCTCACAGAAGCGCTCCGCCGCAAAACGGATATCGAAATGACCAACCCGGAAGGACAAACACCGCTCCTGTACGCTTTATACAAAAAAGACCGCCCCTCTGCATTGCTGCTGATCGGCTACGGAGCAGATGTCAATGCCCGGGACCAGGTACACTATACTCCGTTCCTCTATGCGGGCGCACAGGGTTTTACAGATGTAGTTAAAGCCTGCCTGCAGCACGGGGCCGACTTTAACATTTTTAATCGTTATGGCCGCACAGCGCTGATGCCGGCCTGCGAAAAAGCTTACCTGGAAACGGTGCGGCTACTGGCCCAAACACCCGGGTTTCCCATCGACCATGTTAACGATACCGGATGGACGGCCCTGCTGGAAGCGATCCTCCTGGGCGAAGGCGATGAAACACATGCTTCTGTTGCAGCGGAGCTCATCGCCGCGGGCTGCAACACCCGGATCCCCGATAAAAAAGGCATTACACCGCTGGTACACGCACGGGAACTGGGTTATCACAAAATAGCTTCCCTGCTGGAGGCAGCCGGAGCCCGACCAGAGGCACAACCTTTTTAATAGTGCCCTCGTCTTCAGGAAGAGTAAAAATTTTTCAAAAGATGAAAAAGACCGGCATCATTCTTTTACTGGTTTTATCTGTACAGGCCCTGAATGCGCAACGGGTAGAAAGCATCCATTTACACCTGTACACCGACAGTCTGAAAAAGGGCACGCACAATTACATCAACGTAGACGGGAGAATGAGCGACAGCAGCTGGCGGCCGCTAACGGAAAAAGAGCTTAAATTCACATCCGATTATGGCAAGTTTGAAGGCAACAGCCTGGTATTGCCCGGCGAACCTTCTGTAAAAAAAGTATCCGTGACCGTAACCTTAAAAGAGAATCCAAAAATGACCCGGAGCGCTGCGATCTGGATCAAACAACAACCGGATCCCCCGCTGCCGGATTATGAAACCGGTACCAATCGCAGGAAAAGAAGCTCCCGGTTTAACACCTCACGTTAATGGCGTTTTGATACCTGATGGCCGCTTGCCGGTCTAACAATTTAAAGGGCAAGATCGGTTTTCAGGCTTAATGCACCCCGGATATATATTTTCAGCAGGGCATACATCCTGCGATCTGTTAGCAAAGAAAGCCAACCCGACGCTTTAAACTTCTATATGAAACGAAAGGCTACGCCTGAGCCGTGGGTCCGCCAAAATTAACGGGTAATTGCACCTCATCCAGGTCTTTGATGTCGCCTTGTGTGGCCTCAAATTTTTCAACATTTTCGATCAGGGCCTTCATAAAGCGTTTTGCGTGCTGCGGGGTGAAAATGATCCTCGCCTTTACTTTGCTCTTGGGTGTTCCAGGCATTACATTTACAAAATCGATCACAAATTCCGCCATCGAATGGGTGATGATGGCCAGGTTGGCATACGTACCTTCCGCCACTTCTTCAGAGATCTCTATATTTAACTGATTGGGTTGCTGCTCGCTCATTTTAATGCATTTGAAACGAAGGTAACAAAAAAGGGCTTGCATCAAAGCCGGGCGCATTCCAAATTGCAGCACTCCCATAAACACAATGTCTCCCCCGACTACTTCATTTGCATAGCAAAATCAATAAGGTGATAACACTCACTCCTATGGTTCATTCTGAACTTGTTTCGCCCTCTATCGAACGACAATATGCATAGATGCTGAAACAAGTTGCATTGCAACGACAATTCGGTATGCACCCGGAGTCAATGTTCATTTTCTTTTCCGGGTATCCTGAAAGGGACCCGGAATGAACACCGCTTCATTTTGTTTACAAATCCACAGAGAATTACGCCACTGTAAACGAATTCGTTTACAGTCGATTTGTTTACAATGGCGCTGTAAACATCGCCTGTGTAAACTGTGTAGACCCTTATTCAACCTGCTAAATGCTTTATAATGAAAACATTCCGACAATAAACACAGCTAAGCCTGCGGGAGCTGCCCCTGTTACCTGGAGTATCGCACAACCCGATCGCCCTGGAAGAAAAAGGCCGCCGGAGCTTACCGGGTGCTGTCGAGATGAAACCTGGGGCCTTGAGAAGACCCTGTTCGCTGCACAGGAAAAAGGAAAGCGCCGCCGCTACCCGTGGCGTTGATAAACAAAAGATAGCGGAGAAAATGCAGCGAACTGCTGCGGCAGAAGCTGCAATTCCTGCAGGAAAGAAGATCGGAGGTTGATTCAACAGATGACCGGATGGCAAAGATCCTTGACGCCTATAAGGATGCTGTTAATTTTTATCCCAAAAAACCCGGGTCGTCAACTTATCTCCACCGATCGCTTCGGACGCTGCCCGCCAATTGGCCCCGTTAACGGTTTGCTCATTGATCGGGTATGTAAGCCGCACGGGCACTTTGCCGTCAGCCGCCGGCACAGCCAGCGGCGCGGTCATTACCGGGTAATCCAGCCGCCGGTAAAAATTCCAGGATTCAAATCCACGGTTAAACATTGCAATATATGCCTGCCGTCCTATTTTGGCCTTCCAATCGCCTTGCGCCGTAGCATAAGCAACCGCAGGTTTGGCCAGGTAAAGTGTGGCATCCGCATCGCTTAGCCCAAGCTGTCCAAAGGAAGCCCGGATCGCCGCATTGTAATAATTCACTGCCGACCCTCCAACCGAAAAGCCGCGGGCAGCCGCTTCTGCCAAATAAAAATTCACTTCAGCAGCATCAAACAAATAACCCGGATCGTCCGGTGCTACAAACCGGTCGCCCACGTGTGAAAAATCTTCATATGCCTGCTCGTCATCCCCCAATACGGCGCCCACGTACGCGCCGCCCACCCGGGTAAAATAAACGGCCCGCCTTGGATCCGCCAACCCGTTCATCATATCAACAATCGTTTTTTCGATAATATAATCGTTCCTGCCGCTGGCGATCACATTTGCATGCACCGGGTTGAAATTCGGAGATAAAGCCGTGTACTTAAACGAAACATTCTGCGTGTTCTGTGTAATGACGCCCCCGGTAACTGCCGCTTCCACAGCCGACTTAGCCAAACCAGCATCCACATCAGAAAGATTTATTCCAATTTTAAGCAGCAACGAATTTCCAAACAGCTTCCATTTGTCCACATCCCCTCCCAGCATATATTCTTCCTGTGCACCAAATGACGGAGCGGAAGGATCTAACTGGCCCAGATCTGCCTTTAGCCGCTCAATTAATTGGGGATATATAGCCGCATCATCATCATATTTTGGCAGCACCACACCCGCATCTGCAGCCTCTGAATAAGGGACATCTCCGAAAGAATCCACAAGGATCTGGAAAGCATATACCTGCAGCATATCCAGGATCGCCATTTTATTGGCCTGCTGCTTGTCCCAATCTTCCTGCGAAGTGGCCGCCGGCTTTGCCTCTGCCTGCACCGCCTCCCTGGCAGATTGCAGATTGCCGATCACCCTTGCGTACAACGCGGTCCAGTGATTATCCGGCACCCGCCTTGTTCCGGCAAAATCAAACTGGGCATCAGTAAAATAAGTGGTCATGGTCCAGTAATGCTGAAAAAAACGAAATACATTCAGGTTTACGTCGGGCGTTGTTACCTGGTCTGCCAGCTCCTTTTGTGCGTTGGTCAGGAGCAGGGACGGAGCCACCTGGTAAGGTTTATCATGGTCATCGTTAAATCCTGCCCTGTCTTTCACGCATCCCGACCCGGCAACTAAAATGGTGGCAAGCACTGCGGCAATGAGTTTATTATTTATGGATTGCATTTTTTTCTGATTTAAAAGTTCAATTTAGCGTTGAATGAAAAAACCCGGGTAGCAGGCATTACCCCGCTCTGATAGCCCTGAATATTTCCCGAGGAAGTACCCGCCTCAGGATCTGCATAGGGCACATTTTTATGAATGATCCATAAATTGTTCCCTACCAGGCCGATGGTGGCCCCTTTTACAAAACTTCCGCTTTTAAACAGTTGGGCGGGAAGCGTATAGGAAATATTGGCTTCCCTTAGTTTTACATAGGACGCATCGTATATAAAGGCTTTATTCGGATAGGCGCCATCGCCGCCGAAAACCCCGTATGCACTTGCATCTACACGCACATCATTGGGCGATCCGTCTTCCTTAACACCCGGTAAAATAATTCCGCCGCCATCATCCAGGGAGGCGCGAACCGGGTTCCCCAGATCATTCAAACCAACCGTATTGGGATAAAGACCGGTAGACTGACCGTATGCCTGATCAAGGGAAAATATACTGCCCCCGTGCTTCATATCAACGAGGAATCCTAATGACAGGTTTTTATACTGCAGCTTGTTGTAAACACCGCCGATCCATTTAGGCTGAATATTGCCGAGGATCTGGTCCTGCGCCTGTAAATAGATCCCGTCTTCATCCACTACCGGCTTGCCATCTTTGTACACATAATCAGTTCCCCGGAATGTACCATAGGGCTGGCCTACTGTTGCATTCAATGAGGTCATCTGGAAGTTGGCCAGCTGCAGGTTTTCCCGGCCTTCGTTCAATGCGACCACCTTGTTCTGGTTCTTTGCCCAGTTGATGTTCATTTTCCATTCAAAGTTCTCGTTCCTCACAGGCGTTACCCCCAACGCTATTTCGATCCCCCGGTTCTCTGTTTCTCCCGCATTCACCAATGAAAAAGAGTACCCCGTGGACGTGGACTGGGGAACGCTGAACAACAGATCTTGTGTATTTGTTTTATAAAGGGAAAGATCCAGTGTAATTCTCTTTTTCAGCATCGTGGCTTCCAGGCCTACTTCTATACTTTTCTGCCTTTCCGGTTTTAAGGATTCAAAATCGACATAAGTGGTACTGTTATCCGCCATCGGGTAACCGCCTATAAGGCCATTGTTCACTTTAAATCCCGGAAGGCCGGGGGGCAGATCGTTCCCCACGCCGGCATAGCTCAAACGCAGCTTCGAAAAATCGAGCCAATCAGCCGTTCCGTTTTTCTTAAGCAATTCCGAGAACACAAAGCTGGAACCCAGCGAAAAATAAAAATACGCCCGGTTATTTTCCGGCAGGGCCGTTGACTCGTCCCTCCTTACCGTTCCTTCAAGGAACAATGTTTTTTTGAAGTCGGCAGAGGCCTGCGCATAATAGCCCGTTTTTTCCAGGGTAACATCTCCCTGTATGGGCGGGAAATAGCCCACAGAGTTACCCAGGGTATACAATTTCGGTATGACCAGCCCTCCGGTTGTAGAAGCTTCAAAATCTTCCTGGTGGGATTTTACAAATGTTCCGCCCAGTAAGAAATTGGCGTTGAAATCATTGCTGATCTGCCAGTCGTAGGTCCCGATCAGGTCATAGGTCTGCTGTAAAAATTTATTGGTAAACAACCAGTAGCCGGAGCTCTCTCCGGCAGGCGCCTGCGCCACTCCAAACTCTTCGGAATGGCTGCCCACTGCTTTCCGGATCTCCTGTTTGCTGGTAGAGTAGTCAATGGTTACACGGCCCAGGATGTTAAAATCGGGGGTTATGTCCCAACTCAGATTGGCCCCGGTCAATACCCTTGTTCTGTCGTCTGTAGGATAATTTTCATAACGGTCCCAATAGGGATTGTTCCAGAAGGCGGGTACCAGATTGCCCGTTTGAGGTGAAGTCATGTTCCAGGTCAAATTCTCATGATCCCGCATATACTCCTGTTTCAGTTCTTTTATATCCACATTCATAGGCCACCATTGCCGGAAACCGGTCAAGATATTGTCTCCGTAGCCGACACTATTCCTGCCGGTAGCAGACTGATCTAAAAAAGTAGCAAACGCCGTAGTCTTAAATCCTTTTCCAAAATCCCTGGAAAAATTACCGTTCAGCATGTTCTTTGTTAAACGGCTGTTGGGCATGACGCCTGTTTCATAATGGTTGGTGTAGGTAAAGTTATAGGTGGCGTTATCACCGCCGCCGTTGAAGTTGACGCTGTTAACAGCCGTAAGCGCTTTTTCAAAGAACGTGCTGGGGTCATTTGCAGCGGCTACCCAGGGCGTTGGTTTTCCAAAGTTCGGATTACCGGGGGCAAAAGCATTCCATTGATATACCATTAAGCCGGGATCAAACCGGGGACCATAGGAGGCATCATCACCTGTGCGTACCAGCTTGTCAACAGTTCCATCCTGGTCCACATCAACATTTCTGAATACGGGACCGTATCCTTCGCCATATTCTTTTTGGTAAGTGGGGAATGTTGTTTTGTCAATAGCCCCCACGGAGAACGTAGTGTTCAGCGTGACTCCAAGCCGTTGATTCTTCTTTCCCTTCTTAGTGGTGATGATCAATGCGCCATTAGAGGCCTGGCTGCCGTAAAGTGCCGTGGCTGCCGCGCCCTTCAATACATTGATCGACTCTATATTATTGGGATCAATATCGGAAGCGGAGTTACCAAAATCCACTCCATCCCTTCCCCTGGCAGCATCCCGGAGATTCAGGTTTGTATTCGCGATAGGCACACCATCCACCACGATCAAAGCCTGGTTATTATAGGAGATACTTTTTATCCCCCGCAACACAATATTGGTTGAACCTCCGAAATTCGAGTTCGTCTTAATATCCAGACCGGCAATGCGGCCAGACAGGTTATTTAAAAAGTTATTGGTAGGCCGGGCATTAACGGCCGCACCGTCGATTTGCTGTGAAGAATAACCCAACGCCTTTTTTTCGCGGGATATGCCCAGGGCAGTGACCACCACTTCTTCGATCAGCTGCCCCTCTCCCGCTGCCAGGGTAACCTCCACCGGGGACTGGGATGCTGTTACGGTTTGTGTTTGAAAACCGGTAGCGGAAACTTCGAGTGTAGCCCCTGCTCCCACGCGGATACTGAAATTACCTTCAGCATTTGCCGATACGGCGCTCTTTGTTCCTTTCTCCGCAATCGTGGCAAAAGGGACAGGGTTTCCCGTTTCATCCTTAACCGTACCGGTTATTGTCTTTGTTTGTGCTAAAAGCAAAAAGTTGCCGGCAAGCAGCAACGTAATTAAAAGTAAAAACCTTCTCATGTAATGTGTTTTTGTTAAGAAATAATTAAAGCGCAACCGATCTCGTTCCGATCATTTTTTAAAAAAACACTAACAAGTTATCACTTATAAAAAATATTATCAAAAAAAAGTTAATAATAATGAATAATTTCTAATATTAATACTAACAATTGTTTGTTTATTAATAATTTACAAATGATGTTTTTTTATAAGAGGACAAAGCATTTTTGTCCTTAAATGAAGAAAAAAACAGGACAACTCCTATTTTGAAGAATCGAAGGCGCCCCGATGGGTCTGTGGGGAATGGCAGTAACCGCTGATCATGGGACCTCCGGCAGGCCGTTACGGGTCTGTTACACAATGCGACTCCGGGATATGACCCTGCTAACAATGAAAAGGACATCATAGCCGCCAGGATAGTTTTTTATAGGGCCTAATGAATGCGGCAATGACAAACAATTTCGATAGATCGGAATATTTCAAGGTCTGCCGCTGCCTTTCTTTTTCACTTTTCTCCCGATCAATCGGGGACGAAAAGCAGAGCAAATCCTGATAGCTATCGCATATGCTTCAAGTTAGTTTTAAGAATTTAATGGTCAACCGTAAAAGCAGGCAAGTAACGGAACTGCACAGATCCGCTTCTCCACATTGCCTTGCTGCAGACCTGCACAAGGTGTAAAGAAAAGAAAGGAGCCTGATGGATTGGCAGCGGCTCATATCCTTTGTCATTGGCAGCGAAAAGTGAAGCTGATAACACATTATACATTCGATCTTCACGCGGAAAATGCACCGTGCCCATGGAACGCACCACACTATCGCATGCTTTTAACCCCGAATCAATTCCGGAGTTGTTTATATATACAGGCAGATGGCCTTTTTACAAGCCTGCTTGTAAAAAATATACGCAAAGGGCAAGAGGCAAGGCCTCGCCTCTTCTACCAACAACGAACCCCGGTTCGTTGTAAAAACATATTTTAAAATAAACACCGGTCTATTATAAAACAGATCGCTGCCCTTTGCCCTATGGGAAGGGGAAAGACATCCGCAAAAGAAGGCTGTACCGGGTACCTGGTACAGCCTTCTCCTATTTTTATTATCCGGTAACCTTATGGTTATCCGGCATTCGAAAAGATATCGATCCTGCTAATCCTGCATATACTCATCATATGAAGTGGTCCGATGTCCGGAGACTGAAAAGATCGTTCCGGGATCATCAGAAAACTCCACTTTAAATGCTATGCTGTCCTTGTTAATGACCTTACCTTCGGTTAACTTAACATTAATGCCATAGCCTGCTATTGCATTCTTGGACCCCCCGGTTTCAAATGTCAAATTTGACATATCCACTTTTGCCTTGAACTTCATCTGGTAGAAGTTGCCGTTATAATCATCCAGCCATATGGAGTCCTGACCAAAGGAAGAGTTATAGATTTTTACTTCAAAGGGACCGGCCACCACCTGGTCACCGATAGCCGCCTTTAACGTCCAGTCGCCGGCAACAGGGTAAGCCCAGTTATACTCTTTTTCCACTTTCTTCTGGCAGGAGAAAAAGGCAAGGGACAAAATCAGCGCGGCGCCCAAAAAATATATTGTTTTCATTCGTATGCTTTTATTGTGTTTAATGATCTGTTGAACCTGTTCTAATCTAATATGCTTAAGGATCACATCCGCGATCCGCTATCAAAAACATTATTCGATCGGTGACGGATTGTTCAGTGTGACTTTGAACAGCATCGTTGCAACATCTTCCATTCTTGTATGCAGAACAAGGGTTTTTGTCGCCGGTGTATAAGTAGATACATCGGTAAAAAGACAGGGGTATCCCCATGCCAAAGGTTCCGCAGATACGATCTCAAAAGTGTTATCCCCTTTCAGTTTGATCACCCCGGGGCCGGCATAGGCCGGGCCGTAGCTATTTCCCAGGTCGTACCAGCGCCCTAACAGATCCTGAATATGATATTCATTATTCCCAACCCCAAACACCAACACGCTGAAGGGTCCTCTGCTTGATTTTACCCCGGCGTTGTCGCGGTCTATTTTAGAATCATAATACCCATTCAAAGGAGCGCTTTTCTCATACACAATAACGGTACGGCTTACGGAAGCGGGGTACCCATCGCTGTTGTTCACAGAATAGGTAATGTTATAAATTCCGCCCTTTGTAGCATCTACATTCGACTTGGCCGCGATCTGGCTGGTAAGATCTGTTTCGCCTTCTTTTGCCTCGCAACCCGGGTCAACAAAAGCCTCTCCCAACTCCCAGAAGAGCGTGCTGGGCCCGTTCATGGTCATATCTGCATAGGTCGTCATAAAAGACACACCTTTGGAATCTTTTGTGCAGGAAGTTACCGCAGTAACGCAAACCGCCAAAAGGATCAGTATATTCAGTATTTTCTTATTCATGTCTTCGGTTTTTATTATTTAGCCCACCATACAGGCACGTTCAGGTCAACCCTTTGTGGTGTGTTGGAATTGGATTTTTGCTCGCTTGCCGGGAAAAAGAACCGCTTGGGACGGTCGTCGTTTGCCCAGATGGAAGTTGCGGGCCTGGTAAAGGTATTTGCAGGATACCCGGTCCGGTTATAGTCAAAAAACGCTTCCAGAGATCTTTTATTGGTAGACGCCACCCATTTTTGCTCAATGATCGACTGAATACCGTTGTACGGGTAAACAATGGCATCATCTTCCATCCCATAGCTGGCAAATGACGCTTCCACTGCTGCATCGAATGCATCTTTTGCATTGGCCGCAGCTCCGTAACGGGCCTCCGCTTCGGCGATCAGGAACAAGGTTTCTTCTGCGGTAAAAAAGTACACCGGGTAGGTAGCATGGATGCTGGGTGTTGCATAGCTTTTAATAGTACCTGTAGCGGTAAGATAGTCACCGGAATGCAGGGATGCCCAGGTGCTTCCTGTTTCGGAAGCCGTATAGATCGTATCCCTCCGGGGGTCATTGTTTTCTGTCAGCCATTCCATAAGGGTGGTATTGGCGATCACGTTACCGGCTAACCGATCAACAAACGTATTGTAGAACGGGTTTGCCGCTGTTTCTTCTTTTTTGAACGATTTAAACATGGCATCTTCTGTCAGAAAATCGTTCTCTGCCAGCAATGCTTTGATCTGGGCGCTGTATTTGTTTGCATCCACATTCACATAACGGAGATAGATCTTTAACTTCAATGTATTGGCAAACTGCCGCCATTTGCTCATATCTCCTCCGAACACAACATCTGCAGCACCGGGATCCGAAACGGTTGATGCTGAAAAATCTTTGGACATCGCATCATCGATCATACCGATCAACCCTTCATATACCGCTTGCCCGTCGTCATATTTGGGCTGCAGGGTACCTACACCGTTGAGCGCTTCGGAAAAAGGTATTTTATCATACAGGTCTGCAAGTACCTGGAACGTATAGGCCTGCATTAAACCTGCTATTGCATAAAGCTTCCAGTCGCTTTTTTCACTGGCTTTTTCCTTTACATAGTTATAGTCATAAAGCGCACCGGCGTACAATGTGGTGAACTGGCGGTCAAAATCATTGTTCGTCAGGTTATACGACTCCCAATCGGCCCACTGGGAAGCCCCTGACGACTGTGCGTATTGCTGGGTCCAGAAGGCACCCACCGCCTGGTAATACCCGCCAAAAACAAATGCAGTGCCGGCGATCCCGCTTGGTAGAACCAGGGCCGGTGTTGCCTCTGCCGGGTTGTTGGGACTGACATTGATATCAAAAAATCCCTTTTTACAACCGCTTGCCAGTACCCCTGCGGTTATAAAGATCAATATATAATTCTTAATATTCATTTTTTTCCTTTTTAGTGTTAGTAATTCGCTAAAACCCGAGTTTTAAGTTAAATCCAATACTCCTGGTAGTGGGGGCAGCACCAAAGTCACCGTAATCGGCCTCCATATCATTACCAAATGTTGTTTGCTCCGGATCCGTGAACGGATTCGAGCTTGGCGTCCACAACAGTAAGTTGGTGCCGATAAGGCCGAGATCCACAGACCGGATAAAGGATTTGGAGATCCACTCTTTAGGGAATGAATAGTATAAGCTGAATTCTCTTAATTTAAAAAAGGTCTTCGACATCAACACATAGGCGGATCCAATTCCTGCGTTATTGGTCTGATTAAAATACGCATTCAAATTATGATCAAACCCGGCGATGGGTGTTGTATTTTCTACATATTCACCATCGATCTTCTGCACGGAGTTGGGGATGATGAACGGCTGCCGGTCATTGTAGGTGGTCTGTATGGCATTACCGGTAAAATACATCATTTCGGCAGTACGAGAGTACATCACACCGCCGTTCCGGTAATCACCTACGAGGCGCATGCTCCAGTTCTTATAACTTAAAGAAGTTCCGCCTCCGATCCTGAATTTGTTCGGAGAAGAACCCAAGGGTTGTTTTTCTGCGCTCATATTCGGCAGCCCTTGGGCATTCACCACCACTCTTCCCTTAGGATCGGTTTCAACAACCGTTCCTTCAAACAAGCCAAGCGGGTTTCCGGGGCGTGCAACAAACCCGATCGATCCGGTACCGCCCAGGGAGATCTGGTCCAATCCTTCTACCAGCTCCACAAGTTCATTTTTGTTGCGGGAGTAGTTGGCAAACACTTCCCAGTTCCAGTCTTCGGTTTGTACGGGAATAAGGTTCAGCGCAACCTCCACACCTTTGTTGGTGATCTTACCCAGGTTTTGCGTTTGCGCCGTAAAACCGGTAGTGGAAGGAATGGTGGATGTCCAGATCAGGTTGGTGATGGTCTTGTTGTAAGCCGTTAAATTCAGCCCGATCCGGCTTCTGAAAAATTTCAGATCCGCACCGATCTCGTAGTCGGTGGATATCTCCGGCTGCAGGTTCTGGTTACCGATCAGGTTCGACACGGTAAAACCATTGACCCCTTCCGGCAGCGGAAAATTAAAGTTACGGTACCCGTCACCCAGCGCGGTTTGGGTCAGCACCGCAAAGATCTGGTACGGATCTGCATCCTTACCGGTCCTTGCAGCACCCATGCGGATTTTACCAAAGGACAGCACATCTTTGTTGGGGATCAGCTCAGAGAACACAAAGCTGAGGCTTGCTCCCGGGTAAAAAAATGACCTGTTGGACGCCGGCAGCGTGGATGACCAGTCATTTCTGCCGGTAACGTTCAGGAACAGCATATTCCTGAACCCGATATTTGCACTTCCATAAACCCCCACCAGCCGGCGCTTGGACAAGGTACCAGCAACCAATGGTTTGGAGGAACTGTTGGACAAATTGTAGAATCCCGGAATATCCAGACCGATCACCTGGGTGGTTTGTGTCCGGCCATCCCGCTGGTTAAAGTTATGTCCCACGATCGCATCCAATGTGAAATCCTGGTTGATATGGGGTTTGATGTTCAGGAAAAAGTCGGTGTTGAATTCCGAAGAGAAATAAGACGCCTCTATAACCCTGCCGGCATCGTCGTTGCTGCTTGACCGGGCGGATGTGGTAATGGCCCTCCAGCTTTTTCCAGCGCTGCTTGAAACATCATTACCAGCTTTAAAGGTAGCCGTTAACCAGGGGGCAATTTTTGCGTCCAAAGACAAATTTCCGAATATACGGTTCTCTTCAAACCGGTTCCCATGCTCATTCAGCACATAATAGGGGTTCTGCGCGTAAAGCGTATAATAATTGTCAACATTGTAAAACTTGTTGTTATAGTCCTCCTGATCCACAAAACTGATATCCCGGGGCGCCTGCCACAAGCCATCAAGCACCGATTGATCCTGACCGGTCAGTACAAATTTTGAGGATTTATTGACGTAGTTTACGGAAGCGCTTGCATTGAATATTTTTAAAAATTTGCTGGCCCCTCTCAATGCTACGTTATGTCTTTTATAGGAATCCGCATCGGTTGGCATGATCCCATCGGCCAAAATATTCCCGTAAGAAATATAATAGCTCTTGTTCTCATCACCATTTTTTACGGCGATCGAATTGTTCAGTGTTTTACCCACCTCGAAAAAATCCCGCACATTTGATTTTAATGCAGAATAGGGTTTTACCAGCTGCTGGTTATCTACCACAAATCCCCAGGGACGGTTAACCCCGTCAAAGCGGGGACCCCAGCTACCATTCTCGGCCAGGTCACCACCTTCTGCCGTGCTGCGGTTATACCAGCCCTGTCCGAACTCATTTTGCATGAACGGCAACCGGAGCGGCGTTTCGAAGGTAGTGGCCGACGCAATGTCCACACTTGCCTTTCCGTTGGACTTTGACCCGTTCTTTGTGGTGATCAGCACCACACCGGATGCAGCCCGGGAACCATAAAGGGCTGTTGCCGATCCCCCCTGCAGGATATTGATCGATTCGATATCATTCGGGTTAATATCATTTCCACGGTTACCAAAATCCAGACCGCCATTAAGATCGGATGTCCCCACCTGCCCGTTGCTAACCGGTACACCATCCACTACAAAAAGCGGCTGGTTGGATCCGCCCAAAGAGCTGAAACCACGCATAATGATACGCGTAGATGCTCCGGGGGCACCGGAAGCAGAGGTAATTTCCACCCCGGGAACCTTTCCCTGCAGGGCATTCAAGGCGCTCCGGTTACCGGTGGCCGTAAGCTGTTCCGCATTGATCTGCGTGGAAGCATACCCCAGCGAACGTTCGGCCCGCTTTACACCCACGGCCGTAACCACCACCTCCTCGATCGTTTCCTTACCCTCCTTGTTCAATACGATCTCTTTGAGGTCTTCTAATGTACTTTTATCAATGGGGTTAAACCCGGCTGCCGAAATGGTAAGCGTTGCACCTTCCTTAACGTGCATCGTGAAATTTCCATCAGCATCCGCTGAAACAGCATTTTTTGCGCCTTTTTCTGCGATGGTCGCAAAGGGGACGGCATTCCCCGATTCATCCTTAACTGTACCTGTTATGGTCCTTGTCTGTGCAAAAACCAGCAAGGAACAGGTCACTAATGCTAATAGCAATACAAGTTTTCTCATGGATTTTTTTTTGTTAATAGAAAATATAGTCAGTCATAAAGTCAATCACATCCAGAAGTCAGCCAAATAATCCATGCAAAGTACAACGTTTTAACAAACTGTTGATGTTTTCTTAACGAAAGGAAAACGCTAACAGACGTTAATTAACAAGTAAAATAGTTGCATAGCTAACGTTTTATATTGATTTACAATATCTTGGAGTAGAGGACAATAATTTCGAAAAAATTAAAAAATTTGATTAGAATCAAGTCATTTTTTAGAAAAAAAACAACCGGAAACACGGTCGTTCGCTGTTGGATCACAAACAGGCGCAGGCCCAATTCAAAATGGCGGCCTCGCTGACCGTTTCCGGCAGGCGCCGCTTTTTGCGCCATGCAGCAAGAGCTTAAAATTATTTCGCGGACAGATATCAGGACCGGAATGTTTTCAATAAGCCTGAAACTTTAGCTACCTTTGCGGCCTATGCAACTACTGAACGGAAAAGAAACAGCAAAAGTAATCCTGGATTCCCTTGAGATCGACGTGGCGCAGCGCGCAGCTACCGGTAAAAAAGTGCCGCACCTTGCGGCCATTCTTGTAGGAAATAACGGCGCCAGCGAAACCTATGTGGCCTCCAAGGTAAAAACCTGTAATGAGATCGGTTTTGTTTCTACGCTGATCCATTTTGAAGAAGATGTTACTGAACTGAAGCTCCTGGAAAAGATCGAGGAGCTCAATGAAGATATGAATGTGGACGGCATCCTGGTGCAGCTTCCCCTTCCGGATCATATTTCAGAAAAAAAGGTGATCGAAACCATCGACCCTGCCAAAGATGTGGATGGGTTCCATCCGGTAAATATTGGTAAAATGACACTGGGAGAGAAAGATGCCTTTGTCTCCGCTACTCCTTACGGGATCCTGCTGCTGCTGGAACATCATAAAATTGAAACAAAAGGAAAACATGCCGTGGTGATCGGAAGAAGCCATATTGTGGGCCGCCCGATGAGCATCCTGCTGAGCAACAACTCCAATCCCGGCAACTGTACCGTAACGCTGTGCCACTCGAAGACCGCCAACCTGAAAGAGATCTGCCAGCAGGCGGATATCATTGTTGCAGCTATCGGCATTCCCGAGTTTGTAACCGCCGATATGGTCAAAGAAGGGGCCGTTGTCATCGACGTGGGCATTACGCGCATAAAAGATGCCACTAAAAAATCGGGGCACCGCCTGGTAGGCGATGTAGATTTTAAAAATGTAGCCCCAAAAACAAGTTTTATTACCCCCGTTCCGGGTGGTGTGGGTCCAATGACCATCGCAGCATTGATGAAGAATACCTTCAGGGCCTGCGACGACCGGAATTAAGCTTCGACAGGCCAGCTTAAGGTTTAATGTTCAAGGTTCACCACCTACCTGGATGGTGTTTCCGTTTCTTAACTGGTTTGGCAGACAAGAGACATTGGACATTAGACGTTAGACGTTAGACAAGAGACAATAGATATCAGAAATCAGAAATCACATACCACCCCTGCAACATTTAACGGCTGCTATCCCGTTATGGAGCACTTTTATACCATCCAGGGTGAAGGCTACCACCAGGGAAAAGCCGCCTATTTCATCCGCCTGGGAGGATGCGATGTAGGATGTACCTGGTGTGATGTTAAGGAAAGCTGGCCGTTCAACGCGCATCCGCAATGGTCTGTTGCGGCTATCGTGGAAGCGGTGAAAAAAACAGCCGCCCCCATCGCCGTGGTCACGGGTGGCGAACCACTGCTTCATCCGCTCGAAGCACTGACAACCGCCCTCCGGGAAAACGGGATCGCCACCAATATCGAAACATCCGGCTCCGCGCCCCTTTCCGGCAGCTGGGACTGGATCTGCCTGTCTCCAAAAAAATTCAAACAACCCCTGCCGGAGATCCTGCCCCGGGCAAACGAATTAAAGATCATCGTTTATAATAAAACAGACTTTTCCTGGGGTGAGCGGTTCGCGGCACAGGTATCCCCGGATTGTAAGCTCTACCTGCAGCCCGAGTGGAGCAAGGCTGCTGCCATGACCCCACTCATTGTAGATTATATTAAACAACACCCGCAATGGGAGCTGAGCCTGCAGCTCCACAAGTACATCCACGTGCCCTAACGGTTTGAAGTTTCCATATGTGAAGTTTGAAATTTCAGGCAATCCCCCATTCACACATCTCCACATTTTCACATTCCCACATTTACAAATTTTCAGATTCCCAGGCCTGATAATTCCCCCTGCCCGCCGATTCTTAATAAAATTTATGTACGTTTGGTGCTCTTAAATGATCATTATGGTTAAATCAAGTACAAAGGAAAAAGGGAAAAAGAGCAAGGCATCCAAACCGGTATTAACAGATGAAGCATTGCTGTTCTTAAAGAACTACATCAACAATGCATCTCCGGTCGGTTTTGAATCATGGGGACAGAAATTATGGCTCGATTACCTCACACCTCATATAGATACGCATTTTGTAGACCCGTACGGTACTGCCGTGGGGGTTATTAACCCCGGTCAGCCGTTTAAAGTGGTCATCGAGGCGCATGCGGATGAGATCGGCTGGTTTGTGAACTATATTACAGATAAAGGGCTGATCTACGTGAAGCGGAACGGCGGCGCGGATCACCAGATCGCTCCGGCTCAGCGCGTTTTTATTCATGGCAAAAAAGGGCCAGTAAAAGCCGTGTTCGGATGGCCGGCCATTCATACCCGTATCGGGAAGGAAAATGAGACCCAGCCCAAAACAGAAAATATCTGGCTCGACTGTGGTGCCCGCAGCAAAAAAGAGATCGAATCGCTGGGCATACACGTAGGCGCCGTGGTTACCTACCAGGATGGGTTCGACGAGCTGGCAGGGGACCATTTTGTAGGACGTGCTTTTGATAACCGGATCGGTGGTTTTATGATTGCCGAGGTTGCCCGTTTGCTGAAAGAAAATAAAAAAATATTGCCTTATAGTTTGTATGTGGTCAATGCCGTACAGGAGGAGATCGGCTTGCGGGGCGCAGAAATGATCGCACGCCGGATCAAACCTGATATTGCCATTGTAACCGATGTGACACATGACACCAACACCCCCATGATCAACAAAAATATTGAAGGGGATGTATTGTGTGGCAATGGCCCTTCGCTGGCTTATGCGCCGGCAGTACACAACAAGCTCCTAAGCTTTGTTGAAAACATCGCAGAAAAAAATAAGATCCCGGTGCAATGGCGGGCATTAAGCCGCAGCACCGGAACCGATACGGACTCCTTTGCCTATGCCAATGACGGCTGTCCTTCTGTGCTGATATCAATGCCGTTGCGGTATATGCACACGACAGTAGAAATGATCCATAAAAAGGATATTGAAAATACCATCCGGCTGATGTATGAAACATTGCTGGCGCTGACGCCAAAAACGGATCTTAGCTATTTGTAAATGTTTTTCCCGGATAAAAAAAGGGCCCGGCAGCACCGGACCCTTTTTTATTTCATGAACACCTGCTTTTTAAAACCCGGTATTATTGGGCAGCAGATTCGGATTCACATCTGTTTCCTGTTTAGGCACGGGGAACAACAATTGCTTTTCAGAGAACGTTGCATTGAACACTGTTTTATGCCCGACAAAATTATCCCAGGCGCCGGTAACATCATTGCGTACCTTTCTTGTACGCAGCATATCAAACCACATTTTATTTTCAAAACACAATTCAAAATAACGCTGCGACCACACTTCTTTTTCAAAAGCATCCTTGCCGGTATTTGCAAAAGGCGCCAGCTGTGCCCTTGTGCGAATGGCATTCAGGCACTGCAGCGCCCGTACATTTGGCGCACCTTCTGCCCGGTTGGAAGCTTCTGCGTACATCAGCAATACATCCGCATACCGGTACAACGTATAGTTTAAATTGGACTTAACAGTATTGGTTACTGCATTTACATCAAACCATTTGTACAGGTAGGGATGTGAAAAGGTAACCACCTTACCGTCCTTGGCACTGGGATAACTGCTGTAAAAAAATTGACGTTCTTTCGCCCGCTTATCTCCTGCGGGGAATGACGCGATGAACTGCTTGGAAGGATACACCGATCCGTATTCATCCGAATATTTGGAGATGCCGGAGTAGTTCGGAATGGTCAGCGGCGTTAGCGGGTTGTTCTGGTTTGCCGAAGCCGAATACTGTACCTGCAAAATAAACTCCTTCGTGTTCTTATTCGCCGGATTGATCATATCGGTATATTCAGGAAACAGACTGTACCCTCCGTTATTGATCACCTCCAGCGAACGTTTTGCAGACTCCGCGTAATATTCATTGCCGCCGTTGATGGCCGCGCCGGCATATGTTAAATATACATCTGCTAAAATCGTTTTTACGGCGCCCATGGAAATGGTGCCCGTTCCGCTCCGCCAGGCCAGGGTAGACTTTTCCGCAATAAGCAGATCCGGGATGATGATGCTGTCATAAATAGCTTTGGCAGGCGTTCTTGGCAATTTCAGCTGATCAAAACTCGTTGCCAGTTCGGTAACCTTCGGCACAGCGCCGTACATACGCACCAGGTAAAAATAGTAGAGCGCCCTCAATGTATGGGCTTCTGCCACCATATTGGTTTTGGACTCATCGCTTAAATCCCCGGCTACGATCTTCGGAATGGAAACAATGGCTTCGTTGCAGGCTCCAATTCCTTTGTATAAATATTGCCACCAGGTATCAAAATAAAACGAAGTGCTGTTGTATGCAAGGCTCTGGAACGTGGTATAGTTCGTTTGTCCCAGGTCGCTTCCGGATTTCCCTGTCATATATTCCATAAGATTCCAGGTATTTCCCCCGTAAGAGGAAGGCTGGCCACCTAATACGGCTTTGCTCAAATTCTGGTAACAGCCATCGGCAAAAGCCCGGGCTACTTTGCCACTGGTCAGCTTCGAATCGGGTGTGATAAAGGAAGTGGGCTTCTCTTCCAGGAATTTGGTACAGGATGCCAACAATAAGATCAATGCCGCACCTGCTAAATATTTTCTATTTTTCATTATGTTCATATTTTATTTTTAGAATACGAGGCTTACCCCCAGATTCCATACACGCGGGCGCGGGTAGGAAAAGAAATCGAGGTTTTGTGAAAAGGTTCCGTTACTCCCTACTCTTGTATTGTACGTATCGACTTCGGGGTCGTAGCCTGTATATTTGGTACTCAGGAACAGATTTTGAACACTTGCATAGATCCTTAACTTTTGAATGTTCCAGCGATCAATAGTGGTTTTAGGGATCGAATAGCCTAATATAAAGTTCTGACCGCGTATATAGGAACCATCTTCCACCCACCAGGTATCAAATTTGGAATCCTGGGCAAACTTATACGGCCTTACCTGGGAGATCATGGTATTCTGATGCTCCGGGGTCCAGGCATCCAGTACCGTTGCCAGGCTGTTCGCGATCGTCTGGCGGTCTTCCGTAGAATGCTTAAAAGTGGCCGCGGTATTCATTCCCTGCACAAAACGGATATCGAAGGAAAAATCGAAATCCTTGTAATTTATGGTGCTGGAAAAAGTCCCCGTCCACTTGGGGTTTGCCCTCCCGATCACACCATAATGTTCCGTACCATCCTCATCCAACAGGTATTTCCGGTCGCCCGGCTTCAGGTTCTGTGTTGCCGCCAGAGCGGCCTCATCTTCACTATAGGTGCCCAGGCGGGTTCTTCCCCAGAAGGTACCGATGGCTTCCCCTACGCGTAAAATATTTGTTTGACCTAAAAAGTTAGGCCCGGGAAAAATATCCGCATTCCCGTCGTTCAATTGCAGGATACGGTTGCGGTTGGTGGCAAAAATGAAATTGGTCGACCATTTAAAATCCGGATGATCAATATTCACCGTATTCAGGCTGATCTCCAACCCGGTATTTCTTACCGACCCGATATTGCGGTATACATAGGCCTGATCAAATCCCCCAGACCAGGGAATGGGTGTTTGCAATAGCAGGTCTTTTGTAGTACGTGAATACACATCCGCAGTCAGGTAGGCCCGGTTATTCCAGAGGCCCAGTTCCACACCGGCATCACCCTGCCAGGATACTTCCCATTTCAGATCGGGGTTTCCCATATTGGTGGGTACCAACGAGGTTGCCAGGTTGCCTCCCAGCACCGTAGAGCCGGGCTGTATCTTCTGTAAAGAAGTATACGGATCAATTTCCTGGTTACCGGCCGCTCCATAGCTCGCTCTTATTTTCAGATCACTGATCACATTGCTGTTTTTCAGGAAATCTTCCTCAGAGGCCCGCCAGGCAACACCCAGGGAGGGGAAGAAGGCATATTTATTGTTTTTACCAAACTTGGAAGACCCATCATAACGGCCTGTAGCGGTAAATAAATACTTATTCTGGATATTATAGGTCACCCTTGCATAATAGGAATTCATCGCCCACTGGTAGTCTTCGGATTCAGAAGCATTTCTTACGGCGCCCGCCTGTAAATAATGCCATTGGAAAATGTCATCAATGAACTGCTGGTTATCTGCCCGGAGACGTTCCTGGTTGTATTTCTGCCAGGAGGCCCCCAGCATTGCCGTCATCCGGTGTCCGTTTGAAAAATCCTTATTCCAGGTCAGGTAATTTTCAGATTGCCAGTAGCTATTCTGATAGGTATTTAAATTGGCTTCCCCACCCGCATCCATAGACAGGTTATGCAGGTCCATTGCGGAATAGAAATTATTTTTCAGATTATTGAGGTTATACCCAAAGTCAGATTTGAACTCCAGTCCTTTGGCAAGCCGGAACAGCAGGTACGTATTTCCCAGGGTTTGAACGGTATTATTCAGCGAATAACGGTTCGTTGCAATATGAACGGGATTTGCGCCACCTTCCATACCCGCTATATCACTGTTGCCGGCCCATACACCGCCTGGGTATTTCACCGGCAGGATCGGCAGCGCTTCCGCCACCATCCGGGGAACATTCAGGCCCCCGTTGCCATCGGACACCATCCGTTGTAACCCTTTTACAACACCAATGCTTCCCCCGATCTTCAGCCACTTGTTCACTTCATTATCCAGGGTAAACCGGGCAGAATACCGTTTAAACCAGGACTGGGTCATGATCCCTTTTTGATCCAGGTAACCCAATGAAAGCCCAAAAGTTGTTTTGTCATTTCCACCCTGGAAATTCAGCTGATGACTGGTTGAGGTTGCCGGTTTATACACTTCCGACTCCCAGTTGGTATTATAGATCGGCTGATCGTTTGCATCAAACAGGTCGGGATAGTTCTGATGGTTTAATGCGGGCGGAGGTGTATAGGGACTGTTTACCGGATCAGGATTGAATTTGTCTGCATTGGCAATGGCATCATTATATACCTTCATAAACTCAGAAGCATTTAGCGAGCGCAAATGCCGGGATAGTTGTGCCACATTCACATTTCCCTCATAGGAAACCTGCGTTCCGCCCCTGCGCCCCCTCTTTGTTGTGATCATGACCACACCATTGGCGCCACGGGCACCATAGATAGCCGTGGATGATGCATCTTTAAATACCTCCATAGATGCAATATCGTTGGGGTTTAAGGTGTTGGCGTCCACACCAACCACTCCATCCACAACATACAGCGGGTCGAGGCTGGAGTTAATGGAGCCTAAACCCCGGATGCGCACCTTGGCACCTGCACCCGGTGCGTTGTTGTTTACGCTTACTTCCACCCCTGCCACCTTTCCCTGTAACGCCTGCGTCACATTGGGTACCGGGGCATCCATCAGCTTATCGGACTTTAACGTGGCTATTGCCCCCGTCAAATCCGATTTCTTTGCCGTACCATACCCGATCACCACGACCTCATCCAGGGAAGTGCTGGTAGATGGCTGTAACGCAATCGTACCCAGGTCGGCCCTTCCGTTAACCGGCTCTTCGCGGTTCGTATAGCCCACCGCACTGAATACCAGCGTTGCGTTTGCATTTTCCAGATTTATGGTGAACGCACCGGTCTCATCTGTTATGACAGCCGTTCGCGTTCCTTTTACCTGAACGGTCACCGCGGGCAATGCGGCGCCTTTGTCATCGGTAACCTTTCCGGTAACCGTTATCTTTGTTTGCTGTAATGCGGCAGCGGGCGCGGTGTTTGCCATTGCTGCCGGGGCTGCCCCCCATAAGACGGTTGCGATAAAACACCCCCGCATTCTTGTGCATGCACCTGAGATAAACCCAGGTATGCGTTTACGACTTCTCATATATAATTAAAAAATGATTTACAGGGCTTTGTGTTCTGCAACAGCTATTCACTCTTTTTCATTCCTGGCCATCCTTACGGATGCAAAAACGTTATTGCAAGATCCGTACAACAACAGGTACCGCCGTTCTTTTGCCGCCGCCAACTATATAGGAACGAGCCACCGTAAACGGGCGCGATCCATTTAAAAAATCTCCTGATATAATTGATCCATGGCCGCAATACCTATTCGTGCTTCAACAGATCCGCTAAAACGTTATTGCAAAATCCTGATAATTTACAGCAATCTGTATGCCAATACTGTTGTGTGGTAACCGGGAGTTCAAAGAAGTCCCGCATCATTTCTCAAATGACCGCCCGGCTATTGCGGCTCCAACTGCCCGGGCGTTCAAATCATCAATATTCCGGATATTCAAAAGAAGGTTGTACCGTTCTTTGATCGCTCATATTCCATATCGAAGTAATAAAGACTGCTTCCCGGACATTACCCTTCCATCATGCCTGAAGCATTCACCAGCACTTTTCATTTCATTATCTGTCTGACACTACTAAAACGCTCAAAGGGACCGCTTAGTATATATTTCCGAAAAATAAATCACCCGTTCTGCTTTAGCAGCTGATGAAAATAGATGCAGACCTGCTGCAGCCCACATTCCCGGCATTTGGGATTTCTTGCCAGGCAGGTGTACCGGCCATGCAGGATCAGCCAGTGGTGCGCCTTGTGGATCAGCGCCGGCGCTATATTCCTGATCAGCTCTTTTTCCACGGCAAGCGGTGTCGTCAGCTTTTGCGGCACCAGACCCAGCCGTTTGCTTACCCGGAACACATGCGTATCCACCGCCATATTGGGTTGCTGCTCTACTACCGAAGTGATCACATTGGCCGTCTTCCTTCCCACGCCGGGAAGGGTGACCAGCTCTTTTACCGTCATGGGTATTGTACCATCATAATCCTGCATAACCTTTTGGGCCATGCCGATCAGGTGTTTGGTTTTGTTGTTCGGATAGGAAATGCTCCGGATCAGCGGGAACAGTTCGTCAAATGTGGCTTTGCTTAAACTGGAAAGATCGGGGTATTTTTCAAAAATAAGGGGTGTGGTCATGTTCACCCGTTTATCGGTGCACTGTGCAGAAAGAATCACTGCAACCAGGAGCTGGTAGGGATTGTCATAAACCAGCTCCGTTTCAGGATTGGGCATATGCTCCTGAAAATAACGGATCACAAATTGATAGCGTTCTTTCTTTGTCATAAAACAAACGTACAAAAAATACAGGGATATTGCCGTTTGAGATGGCGACAGGAGCAGGGTCGCAATATAAAAAGATCTGTGCTTCTGAGCTTCGTTGGCAAATACAGAAAGGCCGGGGTGCTGAAACTTTTGCAGCTTAGCACCAAAGTTATTTGTTGCCTTTCCGGCCTTTGAAACGATGAGCTTAACGCTTAGTTGCCAGGCCGCCCGTTTAATTGGACGCAACGGTTAAATGGTTTGCCGGACGTCTGGGACCACTCCTCGTCACAGGAGCAGAAGCGGCTTCAGTGTTTCAGCGCCTCAGTAGCTTCATCCCAAAAATTTGACTTAACTTCCCCCCATGGGCATTATTGAATACGATAACCAGGCGATACGGATCCACTCTCATATCATTACCTACGGCAATGCTGCCGGCAGTATGCTTACCGAACAGATCAGGGCAGAGATCGAAGCCATGTGGAATGAGCCGGGCGGGTCCGTTTGGCTGAAAGGCGCAGCGTGGCCGGTCCGGTTCTACATTACCGCAGACTATCAGCCCGGGATAGTGCCCGAAGAAATCCTGGGGAACGATAATCCGAGGAATAATTATTTCCGGATCGAGGAGTATGCACAGGGCAATATTTCCTTTGTAGACGGTTTGGGATGCAACACGGGGTATTTTAAACTCGAAAATCTGTACGCGGGTTCAACCACGGCGGCGCATGAATACGGGCATACACTGGGATTGGAGCACCCGGAAGATCTCGACTACCGGGGTAAGGGCGTTCCGGGCATCATGTACCCGCGCGGCACCCTGGTAGATCCTCCCTATCAGTATGAGCCCGATCAGCCGGCAGGCGCTAAAGGCGGCACTTTATATCCGATTTACCGGAGAGTACGGAAAGAAGACATCGCCCTGCTGAAGATTGAACGGCTTTCTTTTAAAGACAACCAGGCGATCATCGGGGATTTCAGCAGTATCTGGCATCCGGATCATCAAACCCTGCTTTAATTTTTCATCAACACATAATGACCGGCCGATGCACCTTTTATTTCTTCCCCGTTCATATCCAGCTGGGTGAGCGCATTGAGCCCGACCGTGTACATAACCGGGCGCTCGATCCCCGCCCCATCCATTTTTAAATACAGGATATTCTTCTTTACCTCATATTTGCCTTTATTTACGAAAGAGTCCGGCTGCCCGCCTTTATAAACCTCCTTCATCAGAAAAGAATGGTCCGCATACAGGGTGAGTGTGGTCTCGATCCCCTCGCAGCTGGCGCAGGGCAAAAGGCCGGAATAGGTGCCCTCGAACTTTATGGTGTCGCCCGTATGTATTTTTTCGGAATCATGAATGGGCGATGGCTCGTAAGTGTATGCGTACGGCTCCTCCTTTGTCCTCTTCTCATTTCCGCTTCCGGCGCAACCGGCCATGCAGCATACCAGTATTATATATACACTTTTCATCCCCGTTCAATGATTTTATGGTGCGCAAAACGCAGCGCACCGATGTTCCCGCGTTGCTACCCGGCATCCGTATCTAACGGAAACTCCAGGGTAAATATGCTGCCCCTGCCCAATGCGCTTTCTACCTTAATGGACCCGTTGTGCGAATGTGTGACCGATTTCACGTAGTTCAGCCCCAATCCGAATCCTTTTACATTATGAAGATTGCCGGTATGCGCGCGGTAAAATTTTTCAAATACCCTTTTCTGTGTTTCCTTGGTCATCCCGATGCCGTTGTCTTCAAACTTCAAAATGAGCTTTTCTCCCGAGTTATAGGAGGTGATCTTTAAATGGATGGGGACATTTTCCTTGGAATATTTTACAGCATTGTCAATAAGATTATTGACCAGGTTGGTAAAATGCACTTCATCCCCTTTGATCAGGTCATTGGATGCACCCAATGCCAGCTCGGCCCGGCCGTTCTTTTCCTGAAGCTGTAACAGGAACTTACCGGCCACCAGTTTTATGATCTCATGAACATGCACGGGAGTCTTGTCGAGCTCTACTTCCTGCTTTTCAAACTGTGAGGCCTTCAGAATCGCCTCCACCTGCTTGTTCATCCGCTGGTTTTCTTCCTTGATGATGCCGCTGAAGTAAGACATCCGTTCCCGGTTCGAGACGACTTTTTCGTTCTTCAGGGCATCTACCGCCAGCGATATCGTAGCGATCGGCGTCTTGAACTCGTGGGTCATGTTGTTGATGAAATCGTTCTTTATTTCGCCGAGTTTTTTCTGCCGCAGCATGGTATAAACGGTTACGAAGAAGGCAGCAATGATCACCAACGTGAACAATATGGCCAGCAGGATGCTTCCCGTCAGGGAGCGTAACACGAGCTTCTTATAGTCGAGCGCCACTACAAACAGTGCTTCGTCCGGGTTTTCGAAGGCGGACCCGCTCGAAACAACGATCCCCACCCCTTTCCCGGAGTAATTGTGTATGGTATCTGCCTTCGCCTGAACATAGTTCGGGGTCTGCTTTTCAACGGGGTCAAAAGGCTGGTCGCTCCGCAGCATCAGCATGAACTCAAAATCCAGCTCCTCCAGGCCGGCGCGGTCGAAAGCCTTCCGGATCCAATCGTACAGTTTCTGGTGGCTCATCTTGGCATGGATCGTATTACGCTTAAAGAAGTCGTGTGCAGACCGGGGCAAAAGAGAAAGCGGAATGTCGTTATTATAAGGGGTGCTGTATTGCGTTTTGAACTGGATCAGCTCCAGCCCTACCTCATTTACAGCATTGTCGATCTTTTGCCGCACCTGGTCTTCCCGCAGGATGGCCGCATTCTTTAGCCAGGAAACCTGGAAAAGGATGATCCCCAAAAGCGACAGTGAGATCAGGACCGTTATCAATACAAATAATTTCTTCACGAACGTTAAAACTGGGTAAAAGCAAATATAATCATCGATCCGCATCTGTAAAAACCATAAATCTGTTTACCTTTATACTTTAACTTGCTTTTATAGCGCATTGGAGGTAATCATTCTATAAATGACACGAGATGGAGCCGGAAAGTGGTACCTTTTTGATAGCAAATCCTCATTTGAACGACCCTAATTTTGTGCGTACGGTCGTGTTCCTTTGCGAACATGATGCCGGCGGCAGTGTGGGGTTTGTGATGAACCGGAAAACCATTCATACGCTGAGCGACCTGGTACCGGGCTTTGAGGGCCTTGACTTCCCTGTTTATGAAGGAGGGCCTGTGGGCCTGGACAACCTGCATTTTCTGCACCAGTACCCGGAAGAGATCCCCGGTGGAAAGGAGGTCCTCCAGGGAGTTTACTGGGGCGGTGACTTTGAAATGCTGGCAACGCTGCTTTCCAGCGGGCGCATCGCTCCTGAAAAAGTGCGGTTTTTCCTGGGCTATAGCGGCTGGGGTGAAGGGCAACTGGACTTTGAAATGGAGGAAAAAACATGGATCGTTACCCGGGCAACCAAAGAGTTTCTCTTTAGCAAAGAGGACGACGCGCTCTGGAAAAATATCCTCACCCATTTGGGAGGCGATTATAAGCTGATCATCAATGCGCCGATCGATCCCCGGATGAACTAGGCTGCGGCAGGCTCAATTTGAGGTTTCAGGTTCAGCATTGACGGGGTTTTTGTATCTTAACAGGCTGATCTCAAATCTCAAATCTCAAATCTCAAATCTCAAATCTCAAATCT